>NZ_CP171994.1:0-5544056 GCF_044056025.1 Caulobacter sp. UC70_42
GGACAGGATTTGAACCTGTGACCTTCAGGTTATGAGCCTGACGAGCTACCGGGCTGCTCCACCCCGCGTCAGGGTGTTGTGAGATTGTGTGGCAGGGTTTGGACTTGGTTTGGTTGATATCCTTTGGCGGACCTGGCGGCGACCTACTCTCCCGCGCCTTGAGACGAAGTACCATTGGCCCAGGGGGACTTAACGACCGAGTTCGGAATGGGATCGGGTGGGGAACCCCCGGCATAGCCACCAGGTCAGCGAAAAGGATATCGACCGCCCTCTTTCGAGGGCAGTGATTGTGAAGAAGACATCAGTGTCTGAAGTAGAGCCATGCGATTGCATGGGTTTGACTGAAGAACGATCAAGCCTATCGAGCTATTAGTACCGGTAAGCTCCATGCGTCGCCGCACTTCCACACCCGGCCTATCAACGTGGTGGTCTTCCACGGCTCTCAGCGAGACCTTGTTTTGAGGTTAGTTTCCCGCTTAGATGCTTTCAGCGGTTATCTATTCCACACTTAGCTACCCTGCTGCACAGCTGGCGCCATGACAGGTCCACCAGAGGTGTGTCCATCCCGGTCCTCTCGTACTAGGGACAGATCCTCTCAAGTCTCGTACACCCACGGCAGATAGGGACCAAACTGTCTCACGACGTTCTGAACCCAGCTCACGTACCACTTTAATCGGCGAACAGCCGAACCCTTGGGACCTGCTCCAGCCCCAGGATGTGATGAGCCGACATCGAGGTGCCAAACTTTGCCGTCGATATGGACTCTTGGGCAAAATCAGCCTGTTATCCCTAGAGTACCTTTTATTCGTTGAGCGATGGCCCTTCCACGCAGGACCACCGGATCACTATGGCCGACTTTCGTCTCTGCTCGACTTGTCAGTCTCGCAGTCAGGCGGGCTTATGCCATTGCACTCGACGACCGATTTCCGACCGGTCTGAGCCCACCATCGCGCGCCTCCGTTACACTTTGGGAGGCGACCGCCCCAGTCAAACTGCCCGCCACGCCATGTCCCGGACCCGGATAACGGGGCGGCGGTTAGACGTCAGCAACAATAAGGGTGGTATTTCAAGGATGGCTCCGCCGGAACTGGCGCCCCGGTTTCATAGCCTCCCACCTATCCTACACATGTTGCTGCTAACGCCAAGGCGAAGCTGCAGTAAAGGTTCATAGGGTCTTTCCGTCTGACCGCGGGAACCCCGCATCTTCACGGGGAATTCAATTTCGCTGAGCCTGTGCTGGAGACAGTGGGGAAGTCGTTACGCCATTCGTGCAGGTCGGAACTTACCCGACAAGGAATTTCGCTACCTTAGGACCGTTATAGTTACGGCCGCCGTTTACCTGGGCTTCAATTCAGAGCTTGCACCCCTCCTTTTAACCTTCAGGCACCGGGCAGGCGTCAGACCCTATACGTCGCCTTGCGGCTTCGCAGAGCCCTGTGTTTTTGATAAACAGTCGCTACCCCCTGGCTTGTGCCACTCTCATCTGGTTGCCCAAAAGAGAGTCACGCTTATCCCGAAGTTACGCGTGCAATTTGCCGAGTTCCTTCAGCACAGTTCTCTCAAGCGCCTTGGTATACTCTACCTGCCCACCTGTGTCGGTTTCGGGTACGGTCTCCGTTGGAGTTATTTCCAGGGACCTGTTCACTGCCGGGAGCAATCCAATAAGCCCCGACAATTTACCAGATCCGTCACTTCCAACTGGTTCAGGAATATTCACCTGATTCCCATCGACTACGCCTTTCGGCCTCGCCTTAGGGGCCGACTAACCCTGCGCAGATTAGCTTTACGCAGGAACCCTTGGGCTTTCGGCGAGAGGGTCTCTCACCCTCTTTATCGCTACTCATGTCAGCATTCTCACTTCCGATACCTCCAGCAAGGCTCACGCCTCACCTTCATCGGCTTACGGAACGCTCCGCTACCGCGTGCACAGAGTGCACACCCATACCTTCGGCGACTGGCTTGAGCCCCGTTACATTTTCCGCGCAGGTTCGCTTGACCAGTGAGCTGTTACGCTTTCTTTAAATGATGGCTGCTTCTAAGCCAACATCCTGGTTGTCAAAGCAAACCCACATCGTTTCCCACTTAGCCAGTACTTGGGGGCCTTAGATGATGGTTAGGGTTGTTTCCCTTTTCACGACGGACGTTAGCACCCGCCGTGTGTCTCCCGGATAGTTCTCTTGGGTATTCGGAGTTTGGTTAGAATTGGTACAGCTCGCGCCGCCCGCATCCATCCAGTGCTCTACCCCCCAAGGAATACGTCCGAGGCACTACCTAAATAGTTTTCGCGGAGAACCAGCTATGTCCAGGTTTGATTGGCCTTTCACCCCTATCCACAAGTCATCCGAGAATTTTTCAACATTCACCGGTTCGGTCCTCCAGTAAGTGTTACCTTACCTTCAACCTGCTCATGGATAGATCACCTGGTTTCGGGTCGTCATGCGACGTACTTATTCGCCCTATTCAGACTCGCTTTCGCTGCGCCTACACCTAACGGCTTAAGCTTGCACGGCACATGAAGTCGCTGACCCATTATACAAAAGGTACGCCGTCACCACGCGCGGTGGCTCCGACTGCTTGTAGGCTTCCGATTTCAGGATCTGTTTCACTCCCCTTGTCGGGGTGCTTTTCACCTTTCCCTCACGGTACTTGTTCGCTATCGGTCATTGAGGAGTACTTAGGCTTGGAGGGTGGTCCCCCCATGTTCAGACAGGATTTCACGTGTCCCGCCCTACTCGAGTCTGTCGCTATTTGACGCTTACGGGGCTATCACCCACTATGGCTGTGCTTCCCAGCACATTCAGCTTTATGTCACGACAGCACTGGCCTGGTCCCGGTTCGCTCGCCACTACTACGGGAGTCTCGGTTGATGTCCTTTCCTCCGGGTACTGAGATGTTTCAGTTCCCCGGGTTTGCTTAATGAACCCTATGTATTCAGGTCATTATACCTCTTCTGATCAACCAATCCTGGCCCCGCCCGAAAGCGAAGCTAAGTTGGGTGACCATAAAGGTGGGTTTCCCCATTCGGAGATAGCCGGATCAAAGGGTGCTCGCGCCTCCCCGGCTCTTATCGCAGCGTGCCACGTCCTTCATCGCCTCTCAATGCCAAGGCATCCGTCAGAAGCCCTTATGCGCTTGATCGTTCTCAGCAAAACCCATGCGCTTTGAGACCTAGCCGCGTCACGCGGGAAGGTCTCGAGCATGAGCTCTACCTTTAGTCAGACAATGATGTCTTCTTAAGTCCATCCTTAAACCAGGTCCGTATCCCAGGGGTGAGCTACGGTTGGCGGAGGAACCCTGCCTTCACAATGTCATTTCGCACCGGCTCGAAAGCCGCTGCAAACTTGATCATTCCTCGATCGCGATTTTCCCAACCCTACCAGCTAGCCTCGCTCAAGCAGCGAAGCGGTAGCGAGGATTGCGAGGAAAAATGGTGGAGCCAGACGGATTCGAACCGACGACATCCTGCTTGCAAAGCAGGCGCTCTACCAACTGAGCTATGGCCCCTCACACTCGGTGTGAGTTGCTTGCCCAGCGGGAGCTGGTCGGTTGCGGTCCGTATGTGGAAAGAGTGGTAGGCCCGATAAGACTTGAACTTATGACCTCACGCTTATCAAGCGTGCGCTCTAACCAACTGAGCTACGGGCCCATAGGCCGCTCAGATCGGATCAGATGATCCGCTCCAGGGCTCGCGATCGTGTCCCGAACCTAACGGTCCGAAACAAGTGGAAAGAGAAACGAAGACGGCGGCGATCCGCTCATTTGTGTGCGTCTAGCGCACTAATTGGAGCCTCAATAGCCTCGTGAGAGGCTGGAGAAGCATCCTTAGAAAGGAGGTGATCCAGCCGCAGGTTCCCCTACGGCTACCTTGTTACGACTTCACCCCAGTCGCTGACCCTACCGTGGTCGCCTGCCTCCTTGCGGTTAGCGCAGCGCCTTCGGGTAAAGCCAACTCCCATGGTGTGACGGGCGGTGTGTACAAGGCCCGGGAACGTATTCACCGCGGCATGCTGATCCGCGATTACTAGCGATTCCAACTTCATGCTCTCGAGTTGCAGAGAACAATCCGAACTGAGACGACTTTTCAGGGATTGGCTCCCCCTCGCGGGATTGCAGCCCTCTGTAGTCGCCATTGTAGCACGTGTGTAGCCCACCTTGTAAGGGCCATGAGGACTTGACGTCATCCCCGCCTTCCTCCGGATTAACTCCGGCAGTACGATTAGAGTGCCCAGCCAAACCTGATGGCAACTAATCGCGAGGGTTGCGCTCGTTGCGGGACTTAACCCAACATCTCACGACACGAGCTGACGACAGCCATGCAGCACCTGTGTCCCAGTCCCCGAAGGGAAAGCCAGATCTCTCTGGTGGTCCGGGCATGTCAAAAGGTGGTAAGGTTCTGCGCGTTGCTTCGAATTAAACCACATGCTCCACCGCTTGTGCGGGCCCCCGTCAATTCCTTTGAGTTTTAATCTTGCGACCGTACTCCCCAGGCGGAGTGCTTAATGCGTTAGCTGCGTCACCGACATGCATGCATGCCGACAACTAGCACTCATCGTTTACGGCGTGGACTACCAGGGTATCTAATCCTGTTTGCTCCCCACGCTTTCGAGCCTCAGCGTCAGTAACGGACCAGTATGTCGCCTTCGCCACTGGTGTTCTTCCGAATATCTACGAATTTCACCTCTACACTCGGAGTTCCACATACCTCTTCCGTACTCAAGACTGCCAGTATCAAAGGCAATTCCAAGGTTGAGCCCTGGGCTTTCACCTCTGACTAAACAGTCCGCCTACGCTCCCTTTACGCCCAGTAATTCCGAGCAACGCTAGCCCCCTTCGTATTACCGCGGCTGCTGGCACGAAGTTAGCCGGGGCTTCTTCTCCGGGTACCGTCATTATCGTCCCCGGTGAAAGAATTTTACAATCCTAAGACCTTCATCATTCACGCGGCATGGCTGCGTCAGGCTTTCGCCCATTGCGCAAGATTCCCCACTGCTGCCTCCCGTAGGAGTTTGGGCCGTGTCTCAGTCCCAATGTGGCTGATCATCCTCTCAGACCAGCTACTGATCGTCGCCTTGGTGGGCCTTTACCCCACCAACTAGCTAATCAGACGCGGGCCGCTCCAATGGCGATAAATCTTTCCCCCGAAGGGCACATCCGGTATTAGCTCAAGTTTCCCTGAGTTGTTCCGAACCAAAGGGCACGTTCCCACGTGTTACTCACCCGTCCGCCACTAATCCCGAAGGATCCGTTCGACTTGCATGTGTTAGGCCTGCCGCCAGCGTTCGCTCTGAGCCAGGATCAAACTCTCAGGTTGAGTTGACATTGACTTCAGACTTCCAATCCCGGGGGGGAAAACCCAGGATCAGGTATCTGGTTTGCATAGTTTCTTGACGAGTTCCCATCACACAATGACCAACCCGAAGGCCAGCCACCGTATTAATGGTGTCTTCAAGAGACCGCATTTGTCAGCGTCGAAGGTTACCTCGAAGGGTAACCGCCAGAGCGCCGCCGCCTGCGTTTCTCTTTCCAAATCAACAATGTCAAAGACCCGAACCGCCTCTCAGCGGCCCCACCGTTTAGCGCCCGGTGTCGGCGGAGGCGGCTATCTAGCGAACCTCGAATTCCGTGTCAAATCGTTTTTTTTCAAAACTTTTCGACAAACCCGCCAACCAACCCCAAGGTCACCAGCGGAGCCGGCAGCTTCTAAAGAAACCACCAAATCCAGTCAAGCAATTATTTCGAAAAGAAATAGAAGCTTTCCCGGATCGAAATACTTGGAAGCCCTTGCGAACATCTTCGTATTTCTGGGAGGGCGGCTTCTAACGAAGCAGAACTCCCGGGTCAACCGCCCTTTTCACTTTTGTTTCCTTGGGGGCCGAAGCCATTTCAGAACGCAAAAGGTGACCGAGGCGCGCCGCTTGGGAGCGCCGTAAGTCAGAAGAGATTCGATTGAGGCTGCGGAACTTAACGATCCGCTTTCAGAAACGCAAGTCCAAAAGGCCAAGGTTTCGTCCGGCGGGCCGTGGCCCCGAAGCGAGGGGCGGCTTCTAGAGCCCACGCCCCGCTCCGGCAAGCGCGGAAATCGCGAATTCATCCCCAGACCCTCCCATTCCCTGTGTATGAACGGCGTCATCCAGGCTTGCGCGCCGGCCTGGCCTCGCTCAGAAGGCTGAGCACTCTATAGAGCGCGCCCGTACGGACACGCCCGCTAGGCTTCATGTAAAAGGTCCCCGGCGTCCATGTTGTCCCAGAAGGCCCGCTACGCCCTGCGCGCGATGATCGAACTGGCCCGCGCGGACGCCCAGCTGACCGCTGGCGAACTGGCCCAACGCGCGGATGCCCCGCGCAAGTTCCTGGAAGCCATTCTTCTCTCTCTGTCGCGCGAGGGCCTGGTGACCAGCCGGCGAGGCAAGTTCGGAGGATATGTGCTGGGTCGTCCGGCCGGGGAGATCAGCTTCGCGGAGATCATCCGCCTGGTGGACGGCCCCCTGGCCCTGGCGCCCTGCGTCAGCCGCACCGCCTTCCGCCGTTGCGAGGACTGCCGGGATCTCGCCACCTGCGCCCTGCGCGAAGCCCTGTTGCGGGCCCGCGACGCCACGGCCGCCGTGCTCGAAGGTTACAGCGTCGCCGACGCCGTCCAAGGCGCCGGGGCCGAACTGATCGAGGGCTGACGTCCGTCATATATAGAGAAGGTCTGCGAGCGTGACCCCGGCCGCGCGCCAGCGGCCAGGGTCACGCTCCGCGGGAGCGCGTCCGCCAGGGGGTTCGCCGCCTTATCAGCCCGCGGCGATATAGGCCTTGAGACCCTCGGCCTCGGCCTGGGCCTCGTTGATCTTGTATTTCACGAGGTCGCCGATCGAGACGATCCCCGCCAGACGCCCGCCCCTGACCACCGGCAGGTGTCGGATCCGACGGTCGGTCATGCGTTCGAGCAGGGCGTCGATCGTCTCGTCCGGTTGGGCGAACACCACGCTGGTGCTCATGCAGGCGCTGACCGGCTTGGTCAGCGCGCCGGCGCCTTCCTTGGCGATGGCCCGGACAATGTCGCGTTCCGAGAGGATTCCGACCACCGCCTCCTCGCCGTCGACCACCACCATGGCCCCGACACGTCTTGTATGAAGCAAGGCGGCCGCCGCGCCGATGGTCTCCTGTGGAGAGGCCGTGAACACGAGATCGCCCTTGTCTTTCAGGATCTGAGAAACCAGCACCGCGCTTCTCCCTTATGTTCTTCTAGGGAAGGAGGGTCTCGCAAAGAGGCCGCGCGATCAATGGGTTTCGGGACTTTCGGGATGAACGCCGGCCCAGCGGGCAAACGGACCGATCAGCAGGACGCCGACGACGAAGCCGACGAGGTGCGCCTCCCAGGCCACCGCGCCGGCCCCCATGGTCAGCAGGCCGCCCGCAACCGCCATCACCAGATTGACGATCAGCCAGCCCAGGCCCAGCGAGATGACGCGAGGCCCCAGGATCGGTCCGACCCGTCCCGGATAGTCCATGATCCGGGCGGCCGCGCCCATCAGGGCCGAGACCGCCCCGGACGCGCCGATCACCGCATTGGCGCTGTCTGGATGGATCGCCGCGTAGCCGACGCCCGACAGCGCGCCGCTCACCAGATAGAAGAGGCAGAAGATTCCCCCTCCCCGGCCGTTTAGTCCCACCAGCCGGGCCACGGGAGCGCCAAAGGCCAGGGCGAAGGCGCTATTCATCAGGGCGTGAACCCAGCCGCCGTGCACGAACATCATGGTCACGGGCCCCGTCCAGACACCGTTCCAGAAGTCCCGCGGGACCAGGGCCAGGGACTCGACGGTCGCGTCGCTGGCGCGCGACAGCAGGATGTGCGGGACCAGGATCGAAGCCGCCGCCAGCAGGGCGGGCCAGGGCGCGTTGAAGATCGGCTCGGAACGCTGCTCGCTCATGGCATCTATCTAGGGCGCCTCACGACGATTCGAACCACCGCCCATCGCCCCGGCGCGCGCTTAACCATTTTTTCTCGACCTAGGGCCTACACGTCGATCTGTACCTTTTTGGCACGGGTGTTGCTTGCCGCGCCGTGTCGACAGTTCGCGGAGCCTTTCATGGCCTGGCATCGGAAAAAGAACATGGGCGTCGCGACGGCCACCGCCGTCGTCTTCACGCTGTGCATCCCCACGCTAGGTCTCGGCGGCGTCGCCGCGGCGCAGTCGATGTCGACCAACTCGGCCTCGTTCAACGCCGGCTATGGCCGCAGCTCGGGCCAGGAAAACCGTATGGTCGAGTATTCGACCCGCGACGCCAACGGCAACCGGGTGATCGTCGACGGCGTCATGCTGACGGGTTCCGACCAAAGCGTGTTCTCGTCGAGCCGTTCGTCCGGCTCGCTGGACGCCTATTCGGGCGTCGGCGGCGTGGGCGGCTACGCCGGCTCGACCGCGATCGGCAACAACCTGACGGTCATCACCCAGGGCAATAACAACACGGTCATCGTCAATTCCAGCCAGGTGAACAACGGCAACGTCACCGCCGGCTCGAACGTGGTGAAGGCGGGAACTCCGCAATGAACTTCAAACGCACGAGTCTCGTCCTGGCCCTGATGGGCGCGACGGCTTTGACCGGCTGTGGCGGCGTGCCCGTGGCCTCGACGGCGGGCAACTACGCCAAGCCGATCGGCAGCGCGCCGGTCACGGCCAATCCCACCGACTATTCGGCCGCCCTGGTCTGTCTGAACCAGTACGCCCGCGCCAATCACGTGGCCGCGCCGCGCATCGCCATCGGCCGCATCGCCGACTACACCGGCAAGGAAGAGTCCGACGGCTCTGGCCGCAAGGTGACGCAGGGCGCCTCGCTGATGGCCTTCTCGGCCTTCGCCAAGGCCGGCATGCCCATGGTCGAGCGCTTCGACACCTCGGTGTCGGAGTTCGAGCTGAAATACGCCAACAACAAGCTGATCTCGGACCGTCCCAACCCCGCGCCCGACGCGCCGGCGGACTACCGCAAGATCATCGCCGGCCAGGTGCCCGGCTCCGACTTCTACGTCGTCGGCGGCATCACCGAGCTGAACTACAATATCCGCTCGGCCGGCGTGGACGCCTATGTCGGCGACAAGGACACCGACGGGCTGAAAGGCAACTTCCGCCGCCGCGTCTTCGTCATGAACATCGCGCTGGACCTGCGCATGGTGAACACCCGCACGCTCGAGGTGGTGGATGTCATCTCGTACCAGAAGCAGGTGGTCGGCCGCGAGATCAGCGCCGGCATCTTCGACTTCCTGAACGGCAACATCTTCGACATCTCGGCCGGCCGCGGGGCGCTGGAGCCCATGCAGCTGGCGGTGCGCGCCCTGATCGAGCGGGCCACCGTCGAGATGAGCGCCAACCTCTACGGCATGCCCGGCCCGCAAAGCTGCCTGCGCTACGACCCGTTCGGCGACGCGACGGTCGGCCAGACCGGCGCCTTCACTCCGGCCTACGACAACCTGGGAACGAACAATGCGCAAACCCGCGACGACCCGTCTCGCTGGAACGCGAAGCGTGATCCCGATATTCGCAATTCTAAGCGCGGTCGTTACTAGCCAGCCCGCTTACGCCCAGACGACCTCGCCGAGCCCGGTTCTCAACAACCAGATCAATCTCGGCGAGCTCTTCTCGGAGCAGACGCTGAACGTCCAGACGGTGTCCGACGGCGTCACCGCCAGCACGACGGCCCAGGCCAACGGCGTCTCGATCGGCGTGACCAATGCCGACGCCTCGGTCGACTCGACCCAGGAAAACCAGGGCAAGGTCTACGCCCACGGCGTGGTGGATGTCGGCGCCGACGCCGGCGCGGTCTCGGCGGTCCGCACCACGGCGGTCGGCAATTCCGGCGCCCTCTCCGCGTCCAACGGCACGGTCTCGGCCCGCGTCGTCCAGGTCAATTCCGACACGGTCACCGCGCGTGGCCAGGTCGAGGCGGCCAACGCCTCGGCCAAGGACCTGACCGTCTCGACCCTGGCCATGGGCAACAGCCAGGGCGTCAATCTGGACAACGGCTCGGCCGGAGTGCGGATCAGCCAGTCGACCACGGCCAATGTCCTCGCTGACGGCGGCGCGAACGTCGGCTACGTCTCGGGGACCAGCGCGGTCTCCGCGACCACCGCGGGCAACAACATCAATATCAGCGGCGGCAACCAGTCGGCCGTCCGCGCCATCACCGATCAGGCCAATACAGCCGAGGTGACCCAGGCCAGCAAGTTCACGGCCTACGGCAACAGCTACCTGTCGGCGACGGTGGCCACGGCCACCGGCAACAACCTGGCGGTCCAGAACGAGGGTCCGCTGGCGGACGTCACGTCCAACCAGTGGAACACCTCGTACGTGCGCGGCCAGGCGCAGGGGACCTCGTATCTGTTCGGCGCGGCCCAGACGAGCGCCTACGCCGCCGGCAATTCCTCGCAGGTCAACAATGTCGGCGCGGATCTGACCCTGGACAACCTGCAGACCAATACCGGCGGCGGCGTCGAGGCGATCGCCAGCTTCGAGGGCCAGGACGGCTACGACACGGTGACCAGCGCCACGGCGATGGGCAATGCGGTGACCGGCTACGCCTGCTCCAAGTGCAACGGCCGCATGACCGTGACCAACAACCAGACCAACAGCGCCGACATCGGCGCCAGCTCCAGCACCACGATCAATTCTGGCCGCCAGGTGACGGGCGTCTCGACCGCCATCGGCAACAACGCCAGCTTCAACGTGACCTCACCAGGATACTAGGCCGCCCCACCTAGGCGGAACGCACGCGCCCTGCCCCAGCGACAAGCCTTACGGCTTCGCGACGCGATGCAGCCTGTGCATGTCGTCGCGCCGCATGCCGCCGATCGTGGCGGCGACGCTGGCGGCGAAGGCGCTGGTCAGGGCGCCGATACCCAGGAACAGGGAGATCTGCGCGCCGATCTGCCCGGCGCGGATCACTTCGGCCGGCGCCAGCGCATCGACCGACGCGACCGGGGCCTGAGCCGTCAACGCCCCCAGCACCAGCAGTCCAACGACGCTGGTCGCCCAGGCCAGCAGACCGTGAGCCGTATCGCGGAAATAGGTCTCGTGATCATGGACGTGCAGCCATTTGGTTCGCAGCCGTCCGGTCAGATACCCGCCCAGCATGCTCGCCACGACCTGACAGGCGACGAAGACCGCGCCGACCGCCGGCGTGAAATCATCAGCCTCCAGGCCCGCGGGCCAGCGCGGCGCCATCTTAAGGCCCAGGCCCGCGCCCAGCGATACGAGAACGAAGAGCAGCGCGACCGTCGCCGCGGCGCCAGCCCAGATCGCATCCCAGCTGACGGCCGACTGGTGCTCGTCGGGGATGTCGACTGTTGAAAGTTCGGCTCCGTAAGCCATGGCGACAGTCCTCCGGCTCAAAAATGGTGGGTGCAGAAGGCCAGGAGGAGAATAATGGGGAGCGGAACCCCCAGCAGCATCAGAAGAATCGATCGCATGGCGTGAAGCCCCTTGCTCGAGATGAAAGGGCGCTTCGCGTCCATAGCCGCGCCTTGTTCGATCAACGATGCTAACGAGCCGAGAGTTCCGGCGCGCATCGCGGCGCGTCCGGGGGGCCGATCTCAGGCCCGAACGCCGTCCAGCGTCGCCCCATCCGCCGGCTTCCGCCCGCGGTCATCGCCCCAGAGGGAGACCTTCAGCAGCAGCTCTCGCGGGCTGATCGGCTTGCCGACGTGGTCGTCCATGCCGCTGGCGCGATAGAAGGCGATCTGCTCGGGCAGGACATTGGCGGTCAGGGCGATGATCGGGGTCTGGCCCGTCTCGCCCGGCATGGCCCGGATCGCCCGGGTGGCGGCCAGACCGTCCATGCGCGGCATCTGCACGTCCATCAACACGAGATCGTAGCCGCCGGAGGCCACGGCCTCGACCGCCGCGTGGCCGTCGGCGACGACGTCGGCCGCGTGGCCCATCGCGCGGACGAGCGCGCCGATCAGTTCGCGATTGGCCTCGTTGTCGTCGGCGACCAACAGGTTCAGCGGCCGCGACGGCGCTTGTGGGACCTCGGGCTCGCGGCTTTCGGGGGCCACGGCGACCGGCAGGTCCAGCACGCACCAGAAACGCGCGCCCTCCCCGGCGATGCTGTCGACGCCGATCTGGCCGCCCATCAGTTCGACGATCTCCTTGCTGATCGCCAGGCCCAGGCCCGTACCGCCGAACTTGCGCGATACCTCGGGCCCAGCCTGGGCGAAGCGATCGAAAACGAAGCCCAGCATCGCCTCCGGCACGCCGACGCCGGTGTCGGACACCGCAAGCTCCAGACGGGCGAAGCCAGGCTGCGCGCCCTCGCGCCGCGCCGCGCTCAGCACCACGGAGCCGACCTGGGTGAACTTGACGGCGTTGCCGAGGAAGTTCACCAGCACCTGGCGCAGGCGATCGCCGTCGCCCTCCAGCCAAGCGGGGCAGGACGGATCGATGTCGAGCTTGAGGTCCAGCCCCTTGGCTCCAGCCTGGGCTTCGAAGATGCCGGCCGTGGCGCCGAGCAGGGCGCGCAGCTCGAACGGCCGGGTCTCCAGACTGACCCCGCCGGCCTCCAGCTTCGAGAAGTCGAGGACGTCGTTCAGGGTGTCCAGCAACACGGTCCCGGCATCGCGGATGCGCGCCAGGCGGCGGCGCTGTTCGGCGTCCAACTCCGAAGCGTCCAGCAGATCGGTAAAGCCGAGGATGCTGGTCAGCGGCGTGCGTAGTTC
This sequence comes from Caulobacter sp. UC70_42, assembly GCF_044056025.1. Classification (NCBI taxonomy): domain Bacteria; kingdom Pseudomonadati; phylum Pseudomonadota; class Alphaproteobacteria; order Caulobacterales; family Caulobacteraceae; genus Caulobacter; species Caulobacter sp. UC70_42. Next base: position 12,692 of record NZ_CP171994.1, read on the forward strand.
GTGGCTCATATTGGCCAGGAAGTCCTGGCGCGCGGCCATGGCGGCCTCGGCCCGCTGGCGGGCGTCTGCCAGGGCGGACTGGGCCTCGACCTCCTCGGTGATGTCGGTCTCGTTGACCAGGATGCAGGGATCGCCGGTTACAGGGTCGGGCGTGCGGCGGGCGGCCAGACCATGCCAGCGCTCGCCGTGGGCGGTGATCACCCGATAGGCCCCCTCGATCGTCTCGCCGCCCAGGGTCGAGGCCCACAACGCGCCGCCAGCGTCGCCATCGGCGAAGATCTCGGCGAAACGGGTGTTCTCGCCCGGGTAACTGGCCAGGGCGGCGGGGTTGCCGAAGATGCGAAAGCCGTCGGCGTCGTACAGCGAGACCAGAGCGCTGGTGTGGCGCAGGGCCTCTATGGCGCGATGCTCGTCGGCCTCCGGGGCGACCGTCGCGCCCTCGAACAGGAGCGCCTGGCCGCCATCCGGCAAGAGGATGCGCGAGATCGTGGTCTGGACCGTGACCGGCAGGCCCTTCGGATAGAAGGTCCAGCGCTCCTCGAACGGCGCCGCCGCCTTCGATGCGCTTGGCGATGTCCTCCATGCGCACGCGCACGGCAGGGGACTGGTCGGAGAAGTCGCGCGCCAGGAGCTCGTCCAGCGAGGCCGCGCCCCACAGCGCGACCGCCGCGCGGTTGGCGTAGACCTTGCGCTTGCGGACGTCGTCGAACACCCAGACAGGCCGTCGCAGGCCGTCCAGGCCCAGACCAAGACGCGCGGGAACATCAGAAGCAGCAATATTGTCTGCGCTCGGCTTCAAGGCGATTACTGATGCTCCTCAAGCTCGGTTTCTCTAACAGGCCGCGCTTGGTGAGCCGTTAACGGGCAAATTTGTCGCACCCCGCCAACCCGCGCTCCGTGCTCGGCTCCCGCAGACTGGCCCGCGATTTTGACGTTTCCTCGGCGCGCGGCCTGCTATAGGGCCCAGACCTCCGCGACATACCGCCGCTTTAGTATTGAACGATCATGGCCTCCCCGACCCGCGCGCCTGTTCTCGCCCTCAAGGACGTTCGTCTCGCCGACGGCGCCAAGCCCCTGTTCGACGGCGTCGACCTGGCCCTGGAGCCGCGCGTCCGCGCCTGCCTGGTCGGTCGCAACGGCGCGGGCAAGTCCACGCTGCTGAAGATCCTGGCCGCCCAGGGCGTCGAGCCCGACAGCGGCGAGCGCGCCGTGCAGCCGGGCGCCAAGATCATCTTCGTCAGCCAGGAGCCGGAGATCACCGGCGACACCCTGCTGGACTACTGCACCGCCGGCGGCGCCGAGGACTATGAGGCCCAGGCCGCCCTGGCGGACTTCGGCCTGGATCCGGAGAAGAGCTCGCAAGGCCTGTCGGGCGGCGAGAAGCGCCGCGCCGCGCTGGCGAGGGCGTTCGCCGAGAAGCCTGACGTGCTGCTGCTGGACGAGCCGACCAACCACTTGGACATCTTCGCGATCCAGACCCTGGAAGAAGAGCTGGCCAACTCGAAGTGCGCCGCCCTGATCGTCAGCCACGATCGCGCCTTCCTGAACCGGGTCACCCAGCGCACCTACTGGCTGGAGCACCGCAAGGTGCGCCGCCTGGACAAGGGCTTCGCCGAGTTCGAGATCTGGAGCGAGCAGGTGCTGGCGGCCGAGGCCGAGGAAGAGCGCCGCCTCAACAAGGTGCTGGAACGCGAGAACGCCTGGCTGGCGCGCGGCGTCCAGGGGCGCCGAGCCCGCAATGAAGGCCGCCGCCGCGCCCTGATGGACCTGCGCGCCCAGAAGAAGGACCTGCAGGGCGACAAGCGCGGCTCGATGTACATGGCCGTCGAGAGCGCCGCGACTTCGGGCAAGAAGGTGATCGAGGCCAAGCACCTGACCAAGAAGTTCGGCGACCGCGTGATCGTCGAGGACTTCTCGACCCGCATCATGCGCGGCGACCGCGTGGCTCTGGTGGGCCCCAACGGCGCGGGCAAGACCACGCTGGTGCGCCTGCTGCTGGGCGAACTCGAACTCGACGCCGGCACGGTGCAGCTGGGCACCAATCTGGAGGTTTCCTACATCGACCAGGGCCGCATGGCGCTGTCGGACAAGATCACCCTGTGGGACTTCCTGACCCCCGGCGGCGGCGACTCCATCCTGGTCCGCGGCCAGCCCAAGCACGTGGCCGGCTACGCCAAGGACTTCCTGTTCACCGAGGCCCAGCTGCGCCAGCCTGTGACCAGCCTGTCGGGCGGCGAGCGCAACCGCCTGCTGCTGGCCCGGGCCCTGGCCAATCCCACCAACCTGATGGTGCTGGACGAACCGACCAACGACCTGGACATGGACACGTTGGACCTGCTGGAGGACCTGCTGGCCGACTTCGACGGCACGCTGATCCTGGTCAGCCACGACCGTGACTTCATTGATCGCCTCGCCACCTCGACCATCGCCATGAACGGTCACGGCAAGGTGCTGGAGACCCCCGGCGGCTGGAGCGACCTGATCGACCAGAGCCCCGACTTCTTCAAAGGAGCCCGTGGGGCCAGTGTCGGCGCGTCGTTCACGCCGGTGGCCCGGGGGGGCAAGGCCGCCGCGCCCGCTCCGGCGGCCGCCGCGCCTCCGCCGAAGAAGGCCGGCAAGCTGACCTTCAAGGACCAACGGCGTCTCGAAGAGTGCGAAGCCCTCATTGCCAAGAGCCCGGCGATCATAGCCGCCTTTGAGAAGACCCTTGCCGACCCGAACCTCTACAGCCGCGATCCGGCGACCTTCGACAAGACCATGAAGGCCCTCGACAAGGCGCGCGCCGACCTGGAACAGGCCGAGATGGAGTGGCTGGAACTGGAAGAGAAGAAGGAGAACCTGGCCGGCTGATCCAGGTTTCGCGTCGCGCCACGGGCTCACGGCGGTGCGACCGCGAGAGCGCCGCCGACCTCTTGAATTGTCGGAGCGCCCATGCATTCTCAGCGATGCTCGCTCTCAACCTTGGAAATACAATCTCTTACGGTATCAACGTCGCCGAGGCGCGCTGCGGCGAAACGACACATCCAGCGATAAGCCGGCAACTGGGCCCTGGGCGAGCGTATTGAATGGTGACGTCGTCGCTCCCGGGATCGCCTAGCGATCACTTCCGAGAGCGTGGCGACGCCGGCGTTGTCCCCGAACCCGTTCGGACGTCGACGCCCGATCAAGGGGTCCATTGGGGGAGGCGTAGACGGCATGCCGCACAGGCTGGCCCAACAGGAACAACAACGGCAGACCGCGCTGTTGCTGGGGCTGTCCGTCGCCATCGTCGCCAGCCTGGCGTTCAGTGACTATCTGAGCCGCTCCATCCTGGGCGTCGCCGCCTTCTGGCCCGCCAACGCCCTGCTGGCCGCGGGCTTGCTCACCTTGGCCGGGTCGCGGCGCGGGGCGCTGACCGCCATCTTCGTGATCTTCCACCTGGCGTTCGACCTGCTCGTGGGCGACAGCCCCGCGCGCGCCGCTTTCAACACCGGCGTCGACACGCTGGAAGCCCTGGCCGTCCAGGCCGTCTTCCTGCGCCTCTGGGGCGGCCCGCCGCGCATCCGCACCCTGCGCTCGCTGGTCATGCTGCCGGCCGTGACCACGCCGATCGCCGCCGGGTTCTCCGTTCTCTGCGCCGGGCTCCTCACGCTGACTTTCGGCGACCCTTTCTGGAGCGTGCTGGTCGACTGGTTCCTGCGCGGCGCCCTGGGTCTGGCGATCGCTCTGCCGGCGACCCTGGTCCTGATCGACGCCGAGCACCGCCGCTCGTTCCATCGGACCTGGCGCGAGCGCCTGGCGCTGATGTTCGGCGTCGGCGCGATCACCCTGCTGTGCGCCCATCCGGCTTCGGGCCTGCCGCCGTTCCTGATCTTCCCGGTCGCCCTGATCGCCGCCTATCGCCTGGGCGCGCGCGGCGCGGCCATGGCCGCGCTCATTGTGGCGGTGATTGTCCTGCCGATCGCGATGGCCGGCGCCTCCCCGCGCTTCAACGCGGTCCTTGGCCCCACCGCCCAGGCGCGGACCATCCAGGTGTTCATCCTGGTGCTGTTCTACACCTGTCTGGCGGCCGGCCTGGCCCTGGCGCAGCAGGACCGGCTCAAGCGGCTGCTGCTGCGCCGCGAGCAGCTGACCCGCGCCGCCCGCGCCCGGGCCCTGGCCGCCACCGAGGCCAAGACCGAGTTCCTGGCCACCATGAGCCACGAGATCCGCACGCCGTTGAACAGCGTGCTCGGCTTCGCCCAGCTGCTGGCGGCGCGCGACGACCTGCCGCCCGACGCCCGTCGGCAGGTCAACCTGATCGACAGCGCCGGCGCGGCCCTGCTGACGGTGGTCAATGACATCCTCGACTTCTCGCGGGTCGAGGCGGGCCAGATCGAACTCATGCCCCAGCCGACCTCGGCCGCTGGCCTGATGCGCGACACGGTGGCGATCATGGCGCCCGAGGCCCGCGCCAAAGGCTTGACCCTGGACCTGGAGATCATCGACCCGGTCGAGGCCCTGCACGACCTGGACGCCGACCGTCTGCGCCAGGTGCTGATCAACCTCCTGAACAACGCGGTGAAGTTCACCGACGAGGGCCGCATCGACGCGCGCCTGATCGTCGAGCCCGGCGACCTCGAGGACCGCCTGCGCTTCGAGATCATCGACACCGGCGTCGGCATCGACCTGGACAAGCAGGCGCTGCTGTTCCAGCGCTTCTCCCAGGCCGACAGCTCGATGAGCCGGCTGCATGGCGGGGCGGGCCTGGGCCTGGCCATCTGCCGGGCGCTCGTGGACGTGATGGGCGGCAAGATCGGCGTCGACAGCGTGCCGGGCCGCGGCTCGTGTTTCTGGATCGAGCTCCTGGCCCCGACCGCTGAGCCGATCGCCGTACCCGAGCGGCCCAAGACCTCGAACGCCGGGCGCAGCCAAGATCCTGATCGTCGACGACCACCCGATCAATCTGGAGATCGGCGCGGCCCTGCTGACCATGGTCGGCTTCGAGGTCGACGTCGCCGAGAACGGCAAGCAGGCCGTCGAACGCGTCGAAGCCGGCGACTACGACATCATCCTGATGGACATCCACATGCCGCAGATGGACGGACTGCAGGCGACGCGGGCGATCAAGGCGCTGCCGGGACGCGCGGGCAAGGCCCCGATCATCGCCATGAGCGCCGACGCCCTGCCCCGCCAGGTCGAGCGCTGCTACGCCGCCGGCATGGTCGACCACATCGCCAAGCCGATCCAGCGCGAGGTGCTGTACGCCAAGGTCGAGCGCTGGCTGAACCACAAGGCGGCGGCGGAGACTTAACCGGGCTAGCGGCGCGCGCCGCGGCTGCTTAACTTGCCTCCGAAAACGGGGGAGACCTTTCCGATGCAGCGCCGCGCCTTTGTCGTCACGGGGGCCGCCTTGGGCCTGATGGCCCTGCTCGCCGCCTGTTCGCCCGCCAAGCGGGAGACCGCCGCCCCGGCCAGCGAGACCAAGCTGAAGCTGGCCACCGACTGGCGGGCCGAGGCCGAGCTGGGCGGCTACTACCAGGCCCTGGCGACCGGCGAATACAAGAAGCGCGGCCTGGACGTGACCCTGATCCAGGGCGGCCCGGCGGTGAACGTGCCCCAGCTCCTGGCCACCGGCGCGGTCGACGTCGGCGTCGGGTCCAACAGCTACGTGGTCATGAACCTGATCAAGGAGAACGCGCCGGTGAAGGCGGTGGCGGCCTTCATGCAGAAGGACCCGTGGTCGCTGATCGCCCACCCCGACCAGGGCGTGAACAGCATCGCCGACATCAAGGGCCATCCGGTCCTGCTGTCCGACGCCTCGATCACCGGCTACTGGGCCTGGCTGAAGGCCAAGTACGGCTTCACCGACGATCAGGTCCGCAAGTACAACTATTCCACCGCGCCATTCCTGGCCGACAAGCGCGTGGTCCAGCAGGGCTATGTGACCAGCGAGCCCTACCTCATCGAGAAGGAAGGCAAGGTCAAACCCAAGGTCTTCCTGCTGGCCGACAGCGGCTATCCGGCCTACGGCTCGATGGCCCTGGTCAATGACAGCCTGATCGCCAGCAATCCGGCGGCCGTGCGGGCCTTCGTCGAGGCCACGGCGGCGGGCTGGAAGTCCTACCTCTACGGCGATCCCAAGCCGGGCGACGCGGCGATCCTGAAGGACAATCCGGAGATGACCCAGGATGTCCTCGACCAGGCCCGCGACAAGATGCGGTCGTACGGCGTGATCAGCGCCAACAATGGTCAAGGCGACATAGGCCTGATGACCGACGAACGGTGGAGCGCGTTCTTCAAGGACGCCATGGCGCAGGGCGTCTATCCGAAGGACGGGGACTTCAAGAAGGCCTACACGCTGCAATTCCTGCCCAAGGGCCAATGAGCGATCCGGTCGCCCGCCTTTCCGGCGCCGAGGTCGACTATGCGCGGGGCAGCGCCCTGGGACCGCTCGACCTGACGCTCGCAGCCGGCGAGATCGTCGCCCTGGTCGGACCGTCCGGCTGCGGCAAGTCCACCGCCCTGCGGCTGCTGGCCGGCCTGGAGGCGCCGACGCGCGGAACCGTGACCCGCGCCGCCGGCAAGGGTGAAACCTCGGTCGTCTTCCAGTCGCATACCCTGGCGCCGTGGCTGTCGGCGCGGGACAATGTCGCCCTGCCGCTGGAGCTGGCCGGGATGAACAAGGCCGCCGCCCGCGTCGCCGCCGAGGGCGCGCTGGACCAGGTCGGCCTGGGCGCCGCGCTCGCCGCCCGTCCCGCCCAGCTGTCCGGCGGCATGGCCATGCGCGCGTCGCTGGCCCGCGCCCTCGTCACCCGTCCGCGCCTGCTGCTGCTGGACGAGCCCTTCGCCGCCCTCGACGAGATCACCCGCCGCGCCCTGGCCGACGACGTGCTGGCCCTGGCCGCCGAGCTGAAGCCCGCCGTCGTCTTCGTGACCCACAATGTCGAGGAGGCCGTCTACATGGCGCGCCGCGTCGTGGTCATGACCCCCGGCCCCGGCCGCATAGCCGGCGAGATCGCCATCGACGGTCCCGTCATCCGGCCGTCCGGCTTTCGCACGACCGAGGCCTTCCGCGCCGCCGCCGAGGCGGTCTCGACGCTGCTGGCCCGGGCCACGGAGCACGCGGCGTGAAGCGCGTCCTCGCCCCAGCGATCCTGATCGCCGTCCTGCTGGGCGGCTGGGAGATCGCCTGCCGCGCGCTGGCGATCCCGCCCTACCTGCTGCCCACGCCCAGCGCCATCGCCCACGCCTTCGCCGAGTCCTGGCCGCTGCTGCTGGGTTCCGCCTGGGCGACGCTGTCGACCGCCCTGCTGGCCCTGGTCATCGCCAGCCTGGTCGCCTGCGCCCTGGCCCTGGCGGTCAGCCTGAACAGCCTGCTTGAAGACGCCGTCCGGCCGATCGCGGTCACCCTGCAGGTGACGCCACTGGTGGCCATCGCGCCGCTGGTGACCATCTGGGCCGGTATCGACCATCCCGAGCGCGCGGTGATCGGCCTGGCCGCCGTGGTCGCTTTCTTCCCGATCTTCTCCGGCGCCCTGGCGGGGCTCAAGGCGGTCGATCCCGACCTGGCCCGCCTGTTCGACCTCTATGGCGCCTCGCCCTGGCAGCGCCTAGTCCGCCTGCGCCTGCCGTCGGCCGTACCGGCCTTGCTGGAAGGTCATAAGGTCGCGGCCGGCCTGGCCATCATCGGCGCCGTCGTGGCCGAGTTCGTGGCCGGCTCCGGCGGGGCCCAGGGCCTCGCCTGGCGGATCCTGGAGGCCTATAATCGGCTGCAGACGGCCAAGGTCTTCGCCGCTCTGGCGTCGCTGGCCGTACTGGGCGTCGTCCTGAACGCGGTGATGGAGGCGATCGAGCGTCGGCTTCTGAACGCCTGGCGCGGGCGTTAGCCCAAGATTAAGCGACACGACTTACGACAGGTGTTCGATAGACGTCTTTCGGACCGGTCCATGCGCGCCGCCCTCCTCATCGCCGCCCTCGCCTGCGCCCCACTGGCGTGCGCGAGCGCGTATGCGGAGACTGGCAAGGAAAGCCGCTATGGTCCCGCCCCCGAGCGCGCGCCCACGCCGGTGAACGGCCGGGCGCCCGGCTACACCGGCTCGACCTATGGCGGCCGCGCCCTGGGCTGGAGCGGCAAGCGCGAGATCGTCGCCCCTCAGGCTCAGACCGCCGCCCAGGTTCAGCCCTGGTGGGCTCGCCAGGCGCCTCAAGCGCCGCAGGCTCAGCGTCCGCCGACGGCGCGCGCCGCCTATCAGCCGCCCCAGGCTCCGCAAGCCCCCGGCGCCGCCCTGCCGCAGAACATCTATGACGCGCCCGCGCCCCGCGCCGCGCCGGTTCCGGTCGCCTATGCAGCGCCGACCGCGCCTGGCCAGACTCAACCCGCGCCGCAATTTCGCGACGGCCAGATCGGCGCCCGCACCTATTCCGTCGGCCGCCAGTTCGGCATGGCCCCCGACCCCATCCCCGCCGCCGGTCCGCCGCGCATGGTCCTGATCACCGCTCCGCCGGCGCTAGACGAGGACAAGCCACGCGAAGACGGCGCCGGCGATTGGTCGGCCAAGCCCGAGAAGGACAACAGCCAGTAATGCAGTCGTCCCGCCTCCACGACCTGATCACGCTCGCCAACGAGCCCTCGAGCGTCAAGCGCAGGGAGCTGCTGCGCGGCGTCACGGACATGTTCTTCGCCGGCGAGGGCCACAACGCCGTCGAGATGAGCCTGTTCGACGACGTCATGAGCCAGCTGGCCGGCGAGATGGAAGAGGCGGTCAAGGTCGAGCTGGCTCAGCGTCTCGGCGAAGCTCCGGCCCCGCCGCGCGGCCTGTCGCGCGCCCTGGCCTCGGATTCGATCGCCGTCGCCGCTCCGATCCTGCGCAACTCCAGCGCCCTGACCGACGAGGACCTGCTGCACGTGGCCCGCACCCAGGGTCAGGACCACCTGCGGGCCATCTCGCAGCGTCCCAGCGTGTCCAGCGTGGTGTCGGACGCCATCGTCGCGCGCGGCGATGACGACACCCTGGGCGTCCTGCTGCGCAATGAGGGCGCGGTGCTGTCGCGCGAGGCGCACGAGACCGTCGTCGACCGCGCCGCCGCCAACCCGTCGCTGCACGAAGCGGTCATCGACCGCAACAGCCTGCCGGTCGACCTGCTGAACGAGATGTACTTCATGGTCGAGGCGCGCCTGCGCGACCGGATCATGGAAAAGAACGCCGGCGTCGATCCCGCCATGCTGGAAGCCGCCCTGACGGCTGGCCGCAAGCGCGTCGCGGTCGAGGACGGCGCCCTGCCGGCCGACTTCGCCGAGGCCGAGAAGGAATTCCGCACCCTGCGGGCCAAGGCGCAGATTTCGCCGCAGATCCTGGCCAACATGCTGCGGGCCAAGCGCACGACCCTGTTCCTGGTGGCCTTGGCGGACATGGCCGACGTCGACTTCCACACCGCCCGCAAGATCCTGGAGCGGCGCGAGATGGACGCCCTGTCGGTGATCTGCAAGGCGGCAGACTTCGACCGCTCGCTGTTCCTGACCTTCGCCCTGCTGATCCTCGAGCCGACCGACGACGTGATGCTGAAGGCCAAGTCGTACGGCGAGCTCTATGCCGCCCTGCCCCGCGAGTCGGCCCTGCGCACGATCCGCTTCTGGCGCCTGCGCCGCACCACGGGCGACGTGGCCGCGGCTTAGGGCGGCCGCCCACACGACTCCGCCTAGAGCATTAAGGCGAAAACCGGCCGCTCGCGCGCCTTGCGTGCGCCATGTCCGACGGCCAAGGTGCCGCCCTCTTCTTCTCCTGCCCTGGATTCTCGATGATCAGCGCTTCGCGCTTGGCGCTCGTCGCCGCCGCCGGCCTCTCGCTCGCCGCCTGCTCGCATCTTCCCAAGCCTTCCATCCCGTTCATGAACAAGGACGGAGCCGACAAGCCGGCCGCCGCCGCGTCCGCGCCCAGGATCGCCGAGGCTCCGCCGCTGACCGGCCCCAAGATCAGCGACCTGAAGCCGGGCCAGTGGGCCCAGGCCCTGTCCGACGTCGCGCCCGATCCGTCCTGGCGCTTCGGCGCGCTGCCGAACGGCATGCGCTACGCCATCCGCAAGAACGCCACTCCGCCGGGCCAGGCCTCGGTGCGCCTGTGGTTCGACGCCGGCTCGATGATGGAGGCCGACGACCAGCAGGGCCTGGCCCACTTCCTGGAGCACATGGCGTTCAACGGTTCGAAGAACGTGCCCGAGGGCGACATGGTCAAGATCCTGGAGCGCCATGGCCTGGCCTTCGGCGCCGACACCAACGCCCAGACCAGCTTCGACGAGACCGCCTATCAGCTGGACCTGCCCAAGGCCGATGACGAAACGGTCGACACCTCGCTGATGCTGCTGCGCGAGGCCGCCGGCGAGCTGACCATCGCCCCCGACGCGGTCGATCGGGAGCGGGGCGTGGTGCTGTCGGAACAGCGCAATCGCAATACGCCCGGCTATCGCGTCGCCATCGCCACCCTGTCGGCGCAGATGGAAGGCCAGCTGCCGCCCAAGCGGATCCCGATCGGCAAGACCGAGATCCTGAAGACCGCTCCGGCCCAGCGCATCCGCGACTTCTACGAGGCCTATTATCGTCCAGAGCGGGCTGTGCTGGTGGCGGTCGGCGACTTCGACGTCGACGCCATGGAAGCCAAGATCAAGGCCAAGTTCGGCGACTGGGTCGGCAAGGGACAGCCCGGCAAGAACCCCGACATCGGCGCGGTGGCCAAGCGCGGCCCGACCGCCAAGCTGATCGTCGAGACCGGCGCGCCCTGGTCGGTGCAGATGACCTGGATGCGCAAGCCCGACGGCCTGATCGAAACCAAGGCGCTCGACGAGCGCGACATGATCGAGAACCTGGCCTTCGCGGTGATCAATCGCCGCCTGCAGGCCATCGGCCGCTCGGCCGAGCCGCCGTTCATCGCCGGCGGCGCCTTCAAGGGCGACCAGTACGGCGCGGTGCGGGTGACGACCCTTGGCGCCACCGCCCAGCCCAATCGTTGGCGCGAGGCGATGAGCGCGCTCGACGCCGAGCAGCGTCGCGCCGTGCAGTACGGCGTACGCCAGGACGAGCTGGACCGCGAGATCGCCACCTTGCGCGCCAGCCTGGTCGCCGCCGCGGCCGGCGAGGCCACCCAGCGCACGCCCGCCCTGGCCAACCAGCTGCTCAACACTCTGGGCGACGCCGAGGTCATCACCTCTCCCAGCCAGAACCTGGCCTTCTTCGACGAACTGGTGAAGGGCCTGACCGCCGAGCGGGTCAATGCCGTGCTGAAGAGCGCCTTCGTCGGCTCGGGTCCGCTGATCGTCATCGCCGCGCCCGGCAATATCGACGGCGGCGAACCGGCGATCCTCAAGGCCTATGACGAGCTGAAGAGCCAGCCGGTCACCCCGCCGGCCGCGCCCGGCGTGAGCCTCTGGCCCTATTCCAGCTTCGGCCCCAGCGGCAAGGTCGTCGAACAGAGGGACGTCACCGATCTGGACGCCGTCTTCGTGCGCTTCGAGAACGGCGTGCGCCTGACGGTGAAGCCGACCAAGTTCCGCGACGACCAGATCGTGGTGAAGGTCCGCGCCGGCCATGGCCTGCTGGACATGCCGTCCGACGCCCAGAGCCCGCTCTGGTCGGCCAGCGCCTTCATCGAGGGCGGCCTCAAGCAGATCAGCGCCTCGGACATGGAACGCGTGCTGACCGGCAAGATCTGGAACGCCTCGCTGGGCGTCGAGGACGACGCCTTCTCGCTGAGCGGCCGCACGCGGCCAGAGGACCTGGCGACCGAGCTGCAGGTGCTGGCGGCCTACGCCGCCGAGCCCGGCTGGCGCCCTGAAGCCTTCAACCGCGTCAAGACCGCCTACGGCACGATCCACGATCAGCTGGAAAGCACCACGGGCGGCGTCCTCAGCCGCGACCTGGGCGGGCTGATGCACGGCGGCGACAAGCGCTGGACCTTCCCCTCCCGCGAACAGATCGCCAGCGCGTCGCTGGAGCAACTGAAGGCCACCGTCGCCAACCCGTTGGCCCAGGGCGACCTGGAGATCGTCATCGTCGGCGACACCACGGTCGACAAGGCCATCACCGCCGTCGCCGACACCTTCGGCGCCCTGCCCAAGCGTCCGGGCGAGCCGCCGCTGGCCGGGGCGGACAAGGCGCCCTTCCCCGCGCCGTCGGCCGAGCCGGTGATCCGCACCCACAAGGGCCGTCCCGACCAGGCGGCCCTGTTCATGGTCTGGCGTACGGACGACCTGTTCTCGAACCTGCAGCGCTCACGCGACGTCTCGATCCTTAGCCAGGTCATGCAGCTGCGGCTGATCGACGAACTGCGCGAGAAACAGGGCGCGACCTACTCGCCCAACGCCTCGGCCACGGCCAATGTCACCTTCAAGAACTGGGGCTATCTGGCCGTCAGCCTGGAGGTTCCGCCCGAGAAGTTGGACAGCGTGGTGGCCTCGATCCGCAAGATCGCGGCCGACCTGCGCGACAAGCCGGTCAGCCCCGACGAACTGGAGCGGGCCAAGAAGCCGCGTATCGACCAGATCGAGAAGGCTCGCGTGACCAACGAGTACTGGGTCGGCGCGCTCTCGGGCGCTCAGGAAGACCCGCGCCTGCTGGACGCCACCCGCTCGGTGCTGGCGGGCCTGTCCCACGTCACCCCGGCCGACGTGCAGAAGGCCGCCAGGACCTATCTCGGCGACGACCAGTCGTGGCTGCTGCTGGTCAAGCCGGAAGCCGGCGCCGCGGCGAAGTAGCATCCAACAAAAAGGCCCTCCCGAGCGGGAGGGCCTTTTCCGTTCTGACTCGCGAGCGGCCTAGTAAACCACCCCGCCAACCCCGCCATCCAGGCTGAAGCTGGTCGTCAGGGTCTGGCGCTCCTGCACCGTTTCCTCGCGGTAGGCGGTGTAGGTCTCGGTGGTGATGATCGTCAGGATCTTCACCCCGGCGCCGAAGCGGCGCAGCAGCGAGCGTTCGTTGCAGTCGCGGGCCGGCGCCTGCGGGCGGCACGAGATGCTGGCCTGCCCCTGGGCCGCGCCCGGGACGTGATACAGCGCCTCGTTCTTCTGACAGATGAAGGTCTGGCCGGCGCCGCCGGTCGAGATGTCGATCTGGCCCGTGTAGTCGGCGATCACGTACTGCATGCGCGAGCCGGCGATGCAGCGATAGAGCTCGCCATTGTAGCTGTCGTCGATATCGCGATCAGGGGTGACCTGTGAGGCCGGGTGCGGGATGTCGCGGTCGTCCAGGCAGACGGCGCGGATGATCACGCGGCGCGTCCGGGTGCGGGTGGCTTCATAGGCCTGGCGACGGCGGGCTTCGCCCCCCTCAACGTTCAGGCCCTGGATGTAGCCGCTGGCCATCGGGCCGGAATAGTAACCGCCGTGACCGCCGCCGCCATAATAGTTCACCGTGCCCGCGGCCGAGCCGGCCAGGGAGCCGGCGCCGGCCCCCGAGCTGGCGCCCGATTGGCCACCGCCGAGGCGCTGGAATTGGCGTTCACGATCACCGTCGCGCCGATGTTCACATTGACGCCGGGAATGTTGACGTGGTGACCACCACCACCACCGCCGCCGCAGCACCCGGTCGGCGGCGCGGGCGGCTTGGGCGGAGCCGGCGGCGGAGAGCAGCAGGTCGGCGGCGGCGGACAGCCCGTGGTGCACGCCATCGCGATGCCGCCGATCGTCACGCCGCCAAGCAGCACGCTCAGGCCGATCAGCAGTCCGCGCAGGTTCAGTTTCGGCGCCTTCATCGGGCGGTTCCCTTCACATCGGGTCGTTCCGCTTTTGGTTAAGCAAGAATCGGGCCGGACCCGCCGCTCCGCCTGGATTGCGCCAGAATGGGACGGTCGAGCCCTTGGCCCGGTTCTCCCAGCAAGCCTCGTGCGGCCGAAAACAGCCGTGAGTGACCCGCCAGGGGACGACGATGTTCCATCCAAGCACGGAACGGTTGATAGACTATTGGCGCGACAAGAAGGGTGAGGCCGCCCTGCCCCGCCGCGCCGACATCAATCCGGGCGAATTCCTGGAGCTTCTGCCGCAGGTGTTCGTGCTGGGTCGCGACGGCGGCAAGCTGCCGTTCCGCCTGGCCGGCGGCTTCGTCACCGAGCTCCACGCCCGCGACCTGCGCGGCCAGGACGCCCTGTCGCTATGGGCTCTCGCCCACAGACTGGAACTGAAGAGCGCCCTGGACGTCGCGCGCAAGCGCCGCACGCCGGTGGTGGTCACCGCCGATATCCGCGCCCATGGCGTGCCGAGCGTGGGCATGGAGGTGCTGTTCGCGCCGCTTCAGGGCGCTTCGGGCGAAACCGACCGGTTCCTGGGCCTCTACCAGCCGATCGCCATGATGGCCCGCTTGATGGGCCGCTCCGCCCATGAGCTCGGCATTCGCGAGATCAAGCCGCTGGGCGACGGCAACGCGGACATGCCGCGTCTGCGGCTGGCGACGCTGGACGGGCGGCGGATCGCCTAACCCCCAAGGCTAGAGACGGCCCGCTTCATCCAGCCTCCGCCACACCTCGCCCGGCAATTCCAGCCGGGCGGCCGCCATCAGTTCGTCCAGCTGCGCGACCGAGGTCGCGCTGGCGATCGGCGCGGTGATCACCGGATGGGCCATGATCCAGGCCAGGGCGATCTGGGCCTGGGAGGCGCCCACCTCGGCCGCCGCGTCATCCAGCGCCGCCAGCACCGCCCGCCCCTTGTCGTTCCAGTAGTCGCGGAGGATCGTCCGCCCCCGCGCCTTGCCTTCGAAGTCGGCCTCGGCGCGGGTACTTGCCACTGAGAAAACCGGCGCCGAGGCCGTAGTACGGGATGACGCCCACGCCCTCCGCCTGGGTCAGCTCGGCCATCGCGCCCTCGACCTGTTCGCGGTCGACCAGGTTGAATTTTGGCTGAAGGGTCTCGTAGCGCGCCAGGCCCTTGGCCTTGGAGATCTCGAGACTGCCCCGCAGGCGCTCGACCGAGAAGTTGGAGGCGCCGACCGCCCGAACCTTGCCCGCCTTCACCAGGCGATCGAAGGCCTCCAGCGTCTCATCGATCGCCGTGCCGGCGTCGTCCTGATGGGACTGGTAGAGGTCGATATAGTCGGTCCGCAGCCGCTTGAGCGAACCTTCGACCGCCGCCGCGATATTGGCGGCCGACAGACCCGGCTGCTTCGGCCACATGGCCACCTTGGTCAGGATCAGCACCTTGTCGCGCTTGCCGCTCGCCTGCAGCCAGCGACCGATCACGCTCTCGGACTCGCCGCCCTCGTGGCCCGGGACCCAGGCCGATTAGACATCGGCCGTGTCGACGGCGTTGAAGCCGCCGTCGGCGAAGGCGTCCAGCAGCCGGTGCGAGGTCGCCTCGTCCGCCGTCCAGCCGAACACGTTGCCGCCGAACACCAGCGGCGCGGTCGAAAGGCCGGAGCGGCCGAGCGGACGGTGGCGCATGGGATTTCCTCTACTCGGCGGCCACGGCGCGGCCGTCCTCGAACACCGGAACGTCCAGCGGCGCGAGCAAGGTCCTGCCCCGCAGCAGGTCGGCCGCCCGCTCGGCGATCATGATGGTCGGGGCGTTGGTGTTGCCGCCGACCAGGGTCGGCATGACCGAGGCGTCGATGACCCGCAGGCCTTGCAGGCCCTGCACGCGCAGCTGGTCGTCGACCACCGCCAGAGGATCGCCGGCGACGCCCATGCGGCAGGTGCCGACCGGGTGGTAGATCGTCTCGGCCTTGGCGCGGATCCAGGCGTCGAGGTCGGCGTCGCTGCGGACATCCGCGCCCGGCGCGTACTCGGCGTCACGATAGGGATCGAAGGCGGCCTGGGCCACCGTCTCGCGGGCGATGCGTACGCCCTCGCGGATGGCCCGACGGTCTTCGTCCGTGGCCAGATAGTTGGCCAGGATGGTTGGATCGTCGAACGGATCGGCCGAGCGCAGCCCGATCTTGCCGCGGCTCTCGGGGCGCAGCTGGCAGACGTGCAGGGTGAAGCCGTCCTTCTCGACCACGACCTTGCCGTGATCCTGCATGATCGCCAGCACGCCGTGGATCTGCAGGTCGGGGCGGTCGAGGTCGGGTCGCGACTTCAGGAACGCGCCGCTCTCGAGAAACTGCTGCCGCCCGAGACCCTTGCCGAAGAACATGTAGCCGAGGCCGACGCCCAGCTTGTTCAGGCCCTTGTTGGCCGAATAGGCGGTCTTGAGGTTCTTGGCCGTCCACGAGACGCAGACGTCCAGGTGGTCCTGCAGGTTGCCGCCGACGCCCTTGGATTCATGGACCACGGCGATTCCGTGCGCCTTCAGGTCGTCCGGCGCGCCGATGCCCGACAGCTGCAGGATGTGCGGCGACTGCACCGCGCCGGCGCTGAGCAGAACCTCGGCGTCGGCATGGGCGGTCTTCTTCTCGGCGGCCTTGCCGACCACATAGTCGACTCCGACCGCGCGGCCCTTCTCGACGATGATCCGGGTCGTGCGGGCCTCGGTCACGACGGTCAGGTTCGGACGCGCCAGGGCCTGGTTCAGATAGGCCATGGCCGCGCTCCAGCGCTGGCCGTCGCGGATGGTCAGGTCGTAGGGCCCGAAGCCCTCCTGCTGGAAGCCGTTGAAGTCCTTGGTGGTCTTGTGGCCCGCCTGCCGGCCGGCCTCGATCAGGGTCGAATAGAAGGGGCTGTCGCTCTCGCCCTTCGAGACATGCAGCGGCCCCTTGTCGCCGTGATAGGCGTCGCCGCCGGCGTGGTGGGTCTCAGAGCGCTTGAAGTAAGGCAGCACCTCTTCATACGACCAGCCCGACAGGCCCATCTGCCGCCACTGGTCGTAGTCGCGCGCATGGCCGCGGATATAGATCATGCCGTTGATGGCCGAGCTGCCGCCCAGGCCCTTGCCGCGCGGCCACCAGAGTTTGCGATTGTCCAGATGGGGCTCGGCCTCGGTCCAGAAGCCCCAGTTCTGCTCACCCTTGGCCTTGATCAGCTCGCCCACGCCGGCCGGCATCTTGACCAGAAGCGAGGTGTTTTTGCCGCCGGCCTCCAGCAGCAGGACCTTGACGCCGGGGTCCTCGGTCAGACGCGCCGCGAGCACGCAGCCGGCCGAGCCGGCGCCGATGATGACGTAATCATAGCGTTCGCTGGCCATGCCCCGACGCCCTCCCTGGAAGGTTATCATTGTTAAGCCAGAGAGTGATCCGGGATCGATCACAGCGCAAGGTTCCCTCACGTCGTGAAGGGAAAACGCGAGTTATACGTTCCCCCTCAACCCGAACCGCGCTACATACTACCTGAAGTCGAAACGGAGGCGGGCTCGCCCGCGCCGTCTCGCCACGCGGATGGACTTCGCGCGGCGGGCCCTCCTCGCGCTCACCCGCGCGAGGAGGGGGGAGCGCCGCATCGCATCCCCCAAGCAGCATGCGGCGCTCCCTGACCTCTCCAGGCTACTCGGCCACCACCTTCAGATCGCGGACATAGCGCTTCCAGTTCTCGACATAGTGGAGGGCCGAGCCCTGCAGGATCATGGTATGGTGTTCGCTGACCTCGCGCACCACCTTGCCCGGCGCCCCCATGACCATCGAGTTGTCCGGGATCTCCTTGCCCTCGGTGATCAGGGCGCCGGCGCCGATCAGGCAGTTCTTCCCGATCCTGGCCCCGTTCAGCACCACCGCCCCGATCCCGATCAGCGAGCCGTCGCCGATCGTGCAGCCGTGCAGCATCACCATGTGACCGATGGTCACGTTGGCGCCGATGGTCAGAGGAACGCCAGCATCCGTGTGAAGAACAGAGCCGTCCTGGACATTGCTGTTCTCGCCGATCGTGATGGGATCGTTGTCCCCGCGCACCACCGAGCCCCACCAGATACTGGCGTTCTTCTTGAGAATCACATTGCCCATCACGCTGGCCGTTGGGGCGATCCAGTATTCGCCTTGCGGGGGAAGCGTCGGCGTCGTGGCGCCCAGGGAATAGACAGTCATCCGTATGCCTCGTTTTCTTGCGCGCCATTTTCCGGTTAACCCCCCGGAAACCATAATGCGGCATTGTAGTTGGGCGATTCGAGAGGGAACATTCCTCCAGCGGGGATGATTCTTATCTCGTACGGGTCGGGGGCGACCACCGCCATCGGCCCACCCGCTGACGAAGAAGGTGTCGCATTTGGCGTTCCGGCGTACAGCACCGCCTATCGGAAGCCCCTCCGGGCCGCCTCGCCGCGCACGCGACTTCGTCTCCATCATCCAGCTCACCGACAAGGACGACGCCTTTTGGCCTCGTCCTTTTTTATTGCCCTCATGGAGGCTTTGATGACCAAGCGAGCCCTGAAGCGGATGGCGCGCGAAGGCGCGTATGAGACCGGCCAATATGGTGATGACGCCAAGGTGCGCCGCCTGCCGGTGGATGTTCGCGACCGGGGGAACAGCTGGAATCCCTTGGGGCATGATGGCGCGCCAAACAATCCGGAGCGCGATCAGAGCTACTTGAAAACCATAAAACCAAAATCACCAGGCCAGGCGCAGTTGATGGAAGCCATCGACGAGAAGAATCTGGTCATGGCCCTGGGTCCGGCCGGCACCGGCAAGACCTACATCGCCATCTCCAAGGCCGTGGAGGCCCTGGAAGCGGGCCGCGTCGGCCGCATCGTGCTGTCGCGCCCCGCCGTCGAGGCCGGGGAGTCGATCGGCTACCTGCCGGGCGACATGGAGGACAAGCTGGCCCCCTATCTGCGCCCGCTCTACGACGCCCTGACCGACCGCCTGTCGGTCAAGCGCATGCGGGCTCTGATGGCCGAGGGCGCGATCGAGATCGCCCCGGTCGGCTTCATGCGCGGCCGCACTCTGAACAACGCCTTCGTGGTCATCGACGAGGCCCAGAACTGCACCTACATGCAGCTGAAGATGCTGCTGACGCGGCTGGGCTGGAGCTCGACCATGGTCGTCACCGGCGACCCGAACCAGTCGGACCTGCTGCCCGGCATCTCGGGCCTGGCCGATGTCGCCGCGCGGTTCGAGGCGGTCGACAACATCGCCGTCGTCCGTCTGGCCGACCGCGACATCGTCCGTCATCCGCTGGTCGCGGAGATGCTGGGCGTCCTCTAGCGCTTCGTTAGAACAACCATCCCCTGGGGCCCTCGTTTCGATCCGAAACGGGGGCCTTTGGGCCTTCATGGCCCCAAATCCGAGCTTGAGTTGCGGGCGGTCGGACGTGCAAGGTCCGCCGTCTTAACTTTTCCGGACTCGTTCATGGCCGACCCCGTAGCGCCGCGCACAGAATTGACCCTGCGAGGGGTCCTCCTCGGCGTCCTGATCACCCTCGTCTTCACCGCCGCCCAGGTCTATCTGGGCCTAAAGGTCGGCCTGACCTTCGCCACCTCGATCCCCGCCGCCGTCATCTCGATGGCCCTGCTGCGGGCGTTCAAGACGGCGACCATCCAGGAAAACAACATCGTCCAGACGATCGCCTCGGCGGCGGGCACGCTGTCGTCGGTGATCTTCGTGCTGCCGGGCCTGCTGATGATCGGCTGGTGGGCGCATGTTCCGTTCCTGCCCACCTTCGGCGCCTGCGCCGTCGGCGGCATCCTGGGCGTGATGTACACCATCCCCCTGCGCCGGGCCCTGGTCACCAACTCCAACCTCCCCTACCCCGAAGGCGTCGCCGCCGCCGAGGTGCTGAAGGTCGGCACTGGCTCCCGCGAGGGCGCGGCCGAGGGCAAGGCGGGCCTGGTCGCCGTCGCCCTGGGCACTCTGGCCTCGGCCGCCTTCGGCGCCCTGGCCGCCGCCAAGATCTTCGCCGCCGAAGTGGCCGGCTACTTCAAGGCCGGGGCCGGCGCGACGGGCCTGGGCGCCTCCAGCTCGCTGGCCCTGATGGGCGCGGGCCACCTGATGGGCATCACGGTCGGCATCGCCATGTTCGCGGGCCTGGCCATCGCCTGGGGCGTGCTCGTCCCGATCATGACCACGCTCCACCAGATCCCCGGCGCTGACGCGGCCACCCACGCCTTGACCGTCTGGAAGACCGAGGTGCGCTTCATGGGCGCCGGCGTCATCGGCGCGGCGGCCATCTGGACCCTCGGCAAGCTGGCCGCCCCGATCTGGAGCGGTCTGGTCTCGTCGCTGGACGCCGGCAAGGCCCGCAAGGCCGGCGGCGTCATTCCCCGCATCGAGCAGGACATCCCGATCACCATCGTCGGCCTGATCTCGTTGCTGTTGCTGGCCCCGGCCGGCTGGTTCCTGGCCCACTTCCTGGTCGGCGGCCCGATCGCCCACCTGACGGTCCCCCTGGTCGCCATCGGCATCGGCTATGTGCTGATCGCCGGCCTGCTGGCCGCCGCCGTCTGCGGCTACATGGCCGGCCTGATCGGCTCGTCCAACAGCCCCGTCTCGGGCATCGCCATCCTGACGGTGCTGGGCGCCTCGCTGATGGTCGGCGCGGTCGGCCGCGGCGTCATCGGCCCTGACGTCACCAAGGCCCTGGTCGCCTTCGCCCTCTATGTCACCACCGTCGTCCTCGCCGTGGCCGTGGTCGCCAACGACAACCTGCAGGACCTGAAGACCGGCCAACTGGTCGACGCCACCCCGTGGAAGCAGCAGGTCGGCCTGATCATCGGCGTCATCTCCGGCGCGGTGGTCATCC
Source organism: Caulobacter sp. UC70_42 (assembly GCF_044056025.1). Lineage (NCBI taxonomy): Bacteria > Pseudomonadati > Pseudomonadota > Alphaproteobacteria > Caulobacterales > Caulobacteraceae > Caulobacter > Caulobacter sp. UC70_42. The sequence continues at coordinate 33,223 of NZ_CP171994.1, forward strand.
CGTTCGTACTGGAGCTGCTGAACCTGTCGAACGGCTTCGCCGGCGCCCCGAACCTGAACGCCATCGCCAATGACCCGCTGGCCGCGCCCCAGGCCACCCTGATCTCGACCCTGGCCAAGGGCGTGCTGGGCGGCGACCTGAACTGGAGCCTGCTGGGCGTCGGCGCCCTTATCGGCCTGGCCCTGGTCGCCGTCGACGAGACGCTGCGCAAGACCTCGGCCGGCCGCTACAGCCTGCCGGCCCTGGGCGTGGGCCTGGCCATCTATCTGCCCAGCACGGTCACCGCCCCCGTCGTCGTCGGCGCCGTGGTCGGCTGGATCTACGACAAGCTGGTCGACAAAGACCGCACCGGCGAGGCCGCCAAGCGCCTGGGCGTGCTGGTCGCCTCGGGCTTCATCGTCGGCGAGAGCCTGTTCAATGTCGCCCTGGCCGGCCTGATCGTCGGGACCGGCAAGGGCGAGCCTCTCGCCCTGCCGTTCGCGCCGTCCGAGCACGTCGGCATGATCCTGTCCCTGATCGCCGCGGCGGTCGTGGTGTTCGGGCTCTATAACTGGGCGCGCGGCGCGGCCAGGAAGACGGCCGAGGCGTAAGGCCCATGGCGTTGAGGGTCTGGGGCCGCCGCTCCTCCTTCAATGTCCAGAAGGTGTTGTGGCTGGTGGGGGAGCTTGGTCTTCCCCACCAGCACCTCCCCGCCGGCGGCGACCACGGCGGACTCCACGACCCCGACTTTCTGGCCATGAACCCGCATGGACGGGTCCCGGCATCGACGACGACGGCGTGGTCGTCTTGGAGTCCCACGCCATTCTGCGCTATCTCGCCGCGCGATACGGCGGCTCGGCCTGGTGGTCGCAAGCGCCCGCCGAGCGCGCCGAGGCCGATGGCTGGATGGATTGGGCCCAGACCGCCTTGCAGCGTGATTTCCTGACCGGCGTGTTCTGGGGCTGGTACCGGACGCCGGAAGCCCAGCGGGACGAACTGGCGATCCTGACCGCCCTCGCCGCCTGTGCTCGGCATTTCAAACTGCTCGACAAGGTGCTGGCCGACCGACCGTTCCTGGGTGGCGCGGCGCCGAGCCTGGCGGATATCCCGGCCGGAACACACCTCTACCGCTACTACGAACTTGAGATCGAACGGCCGAAGACGCCGAACGTCGAGGCCTGGTACGCGCAACTTCGCGAGCGGCCAGCCTATCGCCAGCACGTCATGATACCGTTCGACGAAATGAAGGGCCGGCTGGCCTACTGAGCGTTGCCTAATCCGCCGCCAGGATCGTGAACATCACCTCGGCCCGCCCCCGATAGCCCAGCGACTCATAGAGCCCGATAGCCGTGGCGTTGTCGGCGTAGCTGTGCAGGAAGACCTTCTCCCCCGTCGCCAGGATCGTGGCCGTCACCTCGCGCAGCAGGCGCGCGGCGTAGCCCTTGCCGCGATGGTCGGGATGGACGCAGACGCCGCTGGCCTCGGTATAGCCGTCGGGCCGCATCCGCTGGCCGGCCATGGCGACCAGCTGCCCGTCGACCCGCACCCCGATGAAGTCGCCCAGCTGATGGGTGCGCGAGAAGAACGGGCCGGGCTTGGTCAGGGTGGCCAGGGCCAGCATCTCGGCGGCGTCGGCGTCGCCCAGCGGCAGCATGTCGAAGTCCACATCCCATGCCGGCGCGACGCGCTCGGCGACCATCTGCAGGCACGGCGCGCTGGAGACGATCCGTGTCCCGGGCGGCGGCGATGGCGTGGTCGGTTCAACGAGGCCGACGGTCCCCATCTCGCGGACGAGCGCGCCCAGGTCGGCCAGACCTTCGGGGCTGTCGTCCAGCGTCCCGGCGAACAGGCCGAAGTCGGGATGCATCCGGATCGCGCCGCCGCGCTGGACGGCCAGATGCTTCTGGCGGCCGGTCAGGGTGGAGACGACGGGGCGATCCAGGACATGGGCGAGGACGTTGGCGGTCATGCGTCCATTCAAGCGCGACAACAGGACGATCCGCCGCGCGGCCCCAAGCCAGCTCTGGCCAGAGGCGCGCGGCGACCAGAGAGGCTTAGTCCAGGTCTTCGGCCAGGATGGCCATTTCGAACATGAACGAGCCGTCCTCGTCCTCGTCCTGGAAGAGCACGCCGATGAACTCGCCAGCGACTTCGACCTCGGCCGAGTCCTTCTGCTTGGGGCGCGGCTTCACGGCGATGTGCGGGTTGCCGAAGGTGCGCTTCAGGTGCTTTTCGAGCTTGGCGATGTCGTTGGCGTCCACGGGGGGCCTCTTGTTCTAGCTGTGCGCCCGGGAGCGCGTTGTCGGGGCGAAACTAGCGTCCGGGGCGTGGGGCGCAAGCGCTTCCGGCGGATGAGGTGTGGACGCTCCTTCGGACAGCAGCCAGTCGCGAAAAAGGACGGCCTCGTCGGTGGCTCCATCGGGCGGCGTGACGGCCACGATCTTGGCCCGGCCGGACGTGAAGCCGAGCGGCGCCACGAGGCGTCCGCTGGCCAGGTCGCGCTGCACGAAGGCCCATGGTCCGATGGCCACGCCCATGCCGGCGGCGGCGGCTTCCAGCATGTAGAAATAGTGATCGAACTCCTGCTCGCTGACGGGCGGCGGCAGGTCGGCGACCTCGAAATTGCGCGCCCAGTCCGACCAGCTTTCCGGGAAGGTGCGGGTCAATAGGCGCGGCAGGGCGCAGACCTGCTCCAGAGTCATCGGCGTTTTGGCCAGTTCCGGCGCCATCACTGGCCCATGGAAGTGCTCCATGAACGGCGTCACCACCGCGTCGTAGGTCACCACCGTGTCGGGCGAGCGCATGCGAATGGCCAGATCGACGCCATCGCCCTTGAAGTCGAACGGCCCGTTGGACTCCGCGACTCGGACCGGGATGTCCGGATGCGCCGCCTGGAAGCCGGGCAGCCGCGGGATCAGCCACTTCATGGCGAAGGTGGGCAGGCAGGAGACCACCAGGGGCTTGGGTCCCACCGGCTCCGGACGCGGCACGGCGGCCTCGATCTGGTCGAAGGCTGGGGAAAGGGCCTGGGCCAGCCTTAGCCCGGCCTGGGTCATGCGCAGGCGGGTGCGCGGGCCTTCGGTCAGGGCGACGCCCAGATGCTCTTCCAACTGGCGGATCTGGCGGCTGACCGCGCCGTGAGTCACGCACAGCTCATCGGCGGCCAGGGTCATGCGCCCATGGCGGCCGAACGCCTCGAAGGCGCGCAGGGCGTTGAGCGAGGGCAGCTGTCGGCGGGCCATGTGATTAAACCTCACAGAAGGCCGACCGATAAGTCGTTATCCCAGGCGGCGCAACCGATGGATAGTCGCGCGCATGCCCGCCGCAGCTCCGCAACGCATCACCCTGCCCCAGGTTTTGGCCCTGATGGCGATCTGGACCGCCGTGATCTATGGCGTCACAGCCAAGCGACCGCCGGTAGTCGATCAAATCTCACTGAAGAAGCCCGCCCTCGTCGCCTGCGCCAAGCAAGGCTGATCAACAAGAAACCATGTCCCAGATAGGGGTTGGGCCCCGGCGCGTTACGCTGCCAGGGCCCAGGTCCGCCCACTAGGTCGGGGGGGCGTAGAGGGGCGGACGTGAAATAAACGCCAGTCCCTGAACGTGGTTCCGCCCGCTAATTCGCCGGCGCGAGTTTTATTTCGTAGAGCTTGGGCCACAGCTTGCCGGTGACGAACAATCGGTCGCCGACGGCGTCATAGGCTATGCCGTTCAGCACGTCGTCCTGGGTCCCGGTGACGCCGGCGTCCTTCAGCAGGCCCGCCAGCTCGATCCAGCCGACGACATTGCCGGTCTTGATGTCGATGCGGGCGATGCGCGTGGTCTGCCAGACATTGGCCAGCAGCTCGCCCTTCACCCATTCCAGTTCATTGAGGTTGCGCACCGGCACGCCGTGGTCGGTGACCTCGATACGCCCCGTTTCCTTCAAGGTTTCAGGGTCCAGGAAGCGGATGAACGAGGTGCCGTCGCTCATCATGATCCGCTTGTCGTCGCGGGTCAGGGCCCAGCCCTCGCCCGGATAGCTGAACTCGCCGATCCGCTCGAAGCTGTCGATGTCGTAGATGATCCCGATCTCGTCGGTCCAGGTCAGCGCGTAGAGCCTGTTCTTCCAGTCGACGACGCCCTCGCCGAAATAGCGGCTGTCGACGATGCGCTCCTGCTCGGAGACGCCGGTCTCAAGATTCCACTTGCGGATGAACGAGCGGCCCTTCAGGCCCGTGCTCTCGAAGATGAAGCCGTCGCGATAGAACAGGCCCTCGGTGAAGGCGGCGGTGTCGTGCGGATAGGCCTTCACGACGGTGTAGCCGCCGACCGGCGCGGTCGCGGCCAGGGCGCTGGTCACGAGCACGGACGACAGGATCAGCCCAACCAGGCCGCGAAGCAAAGCGCCCATGGGCATCCGCGCGATCAGATGTCGGAGCCGCTATAGACGGCCTCGGCCAGGGTGTGGTCCATGGTTCGGGCAGGCTCCTCGCAGGTCGGGCAGTTGACCAGGCGCGCGGGCACGCCGGCCGCCGTGCAGTGAGCGGGCACGGCCCGCAGCACCACCGAACCCGAGGCGATCTTGGCGTAGTCGCCGACGGTGATGTTGCCCAGCACCTTGGCCCCCGCGCCCAGCAGGACGCCGTTGCCGATCTTGGGGTGGCGGTCGCCGCGTTCGGCCCCGGTGCCGCCCAGGGTCACGCCGTGCAGCATCGAGACATCATCGCCCACCACGGCGGTCTCGCCGATGACGATGCCCGTGCCGTGGTCGATGAACACGCCCTTGCCGATCCTGGCGGCGGGATTGATGTCGACCTGGAAGACTTCGCTGGACCGGCTCTGCAGATAGAAGGCCAGGGTCTCGCGACCCTCGGTCCACAGCCAGTGCGACACGCGGTGGGTCTGCAGGGCCAGGAAGCCCTTGAAAAACAGGAACGGCTGGACATAGCCCTTGCAGGCGGGATCGCGCTCGAACACCGCCTTCAGGTCGGCCTCCGCCGCCTCGACGATCGAAGGGTCGCTCTTGAACGCGTCGGCGGCGAACTCGCGCGCCGTCATCGCCCGCATCTCCTGGTCGCCCAGCTTGCGCGCCAGCTGAAAGGTCAGGGCGTCGGCCAGATTGTCATGGCTCAGGATCACCGCGTTCAGCAGCGAGGCCAGGGCCGGCTCGGCCTTGGCGGCATGTTCGGCCTGGTTGCGCAGGGCGATCCAGACGGGGGTTTCCGTCTCCGCCGTCACGACTTCCAGAGGCTTGGCCATCGGGCTCTCCCTTCCCAGCAGGCTATACTCATAGAGCATTTTTTTGAAAAATGCTCGAACCAGCCGATGAAAGCCGGCTACGCCAAGATGAGAGCCGCCAACTCGGCCGGCAGTTCCCCTCGGACGGCCATATGGTGCGTCCGCAGCAGTAACGCCACCGTAATTGCGTCGGGCATGTGGCCGGCGGTCGCCGCGTCCAGCGCTTCCTGGAACGGCACGCGGGCGACAGCCAGGTCCTCGGTCTCGTCCGGCGCGGTTTCCGTAGGGGTCAGATCCATGGCCAGAAAGCCGTAGGCGATCTCGTCGGTGACCGAGTTGGAAAGCTCCATCCGCAGGATCTGGCGCCAGTCGGCGGCCTGGAGACCCACCTCCTCGGCCAGTTCGCGCTTGGCGCCGTCCAGCGGATCCTCGTCCAGCGGCGCGCCGCCCTCGGGAAGCTCCCAACTGTAGTTGGCCAGCGAGAAGCGGTTCTGGCCGACCAGAGTCACCGTGCCGTCCGCGTGCAGCGGCACGACGCCGATCGCCTGGTTCTTGAAACCCACCTTGCCGTACAGCGCCGGCCGGCCCGTCGGGGCTATGGCCTGATACTCGGTCAGGGTGATCCACGGGTTGTCGTACACGACTTGACGGGACGAGACGCCCCAGGGCTTTCCGTGCGGCTTCAGCCAGGCGGGCTTTTCGGACATGGCGGCTCACGCGACTTGTGGCGGCCGCGCCGCGGCCATAGGTGTGCGGCTTATATCGTTTCGGAGAAACCGTCTTGGCCGCTTCAGTTCCCCCCGCGCCGCAATTCGCCGAAACGCTGCCGATCGAGGCGTCGCCCGAAGTCGTCGCCTTCCTGGCCAGGCGCCGCTCGGCCTCGGCCATGAGTCTTGCCGCCCCGGGACCGGACGACGCCCAGCTGGCCGATCTGCTGCGCGTCGCCGCGCGGGTGCCCGACCACGGCAAGCTGGCCCCCTGGCGGTTCGTGATCCTGAAGGGCGCGGCGAAGGACGCCTTCGCCGAACGGATCACCCAGCTGGCCGACAGCCAGGCCAATCCGGTCAAGGCCAACGCCGCCCTGCGCAAGCTGACCCGTCCGCCGGTCGCGGTGGCCGTCATCTCGCGCTTCATCCCGGGTGAGATCCCCGAGTGGGAGCAGCGCCAGAGCGCCTCGGCGGTTTGCCATCAATTGCTGCTGGCCGCCGCCGCGCTGGGCTGGGGCGCCAACTGGATCACCGATTGGTACAGCTACGACCCGCGCGCCACGGCGATCCTAGGTTTGGCCGAGGGCGAGCAGGTCGCCGGCTACCTCTATCTCGGCACGTCGACCGAGCAGCCGCAGGAGCGCGTGCGCCCCGACGTGGCGGCGATCACGACGGAGTGGAGCCCTAGTTAGGCTCGCCGCGTTCCTTCAGCACAACGAGGACACCCCATGGCCAAGCGTAAAGACCCCTGGACGAGCCTGGCCTTAGATTCCTGGTCTTTGGGGCTGGAAGCCTCGACCGTGATCGGCCTGCGCATGATGAAGCTCGCCGCCGGCGGGGCGGCGGCCCAGGCCGAGGCCCAGCTGATGGTCGGCGAGAAGCTCGCCACCAGCATGACCTTGCCGATGCTGGCCATGACCGGTCAGTTGGGCGCGTCCGGGCCCGCCATCGCGGCGGGTTCGCTGGCGCATCTGCGCAAGAAGGTGCGCGCCAACCGGCGGCGGCTGGCGAAGGGCTAGGCCTCGACCGCCAGACCCAGCCGGGCCTGGACCGCCTTCACATAGGTCGGCCCCACCGGCACGGCGACGCCGTCCCGCAGCACCAGCGCGATCAGGCCCTTGCCCAGGCGGTTGACCGCCTCGACCCGGTCCGGGCTGACGAAGGCCGAGCGGTGGACGCGGATCATCTTGGCGGGGTCCAGCCCCTGCTCCAGGGCGCTCATGGTGATGCGGTGGATGTGGCTGCGGGTGGCGGTGTGCAGCAGCACATAGTCCTTGGCCGCCTCGATCCAGTCGATCTCGCCGACCGCCACGCGGACATGGCCGTTGCGAGTGGCCACCCAGATGCCGTCGAGGTCGGTCTCCCGAGCCGGCGCGGTCGCCGCCTCGGCCCGTTCGTAGACCTTCTGCAAGGTGCGGCGGCGGCGAGCCCGCTCGACAGCCTGGCGCAGGCGGTCGAAGCGCACGGGCTTGAGCAGATAGTCGGCGGCCTCCACCGCGAAGGCGTCGGCGGCATAGACCTCGAAAGCGGTGACGAAGACGATCTCGGGCCTGTGCTCGGCCGGCAGTTCGGACGCCAGGGCCAGGCCGCTCAGCTGGGGCATCTGGATGTCGAGCATCACGAGATCGGGCGACAGGTCGGCGATGGCTTGCGCCGCCTCGCGACCATTGCGGGCCACGCCGACCAGTTCGACATCGGGGATCTGATCGAACAGGGCCGTCAGCCGCTCCAGGGCGGCGGGCTCGTCGTCGACCAGCAGGGCCTTCAGCCGCATCAGGCCGCCCTCGCCTGGGTTTCCAGCGCCAGCGGGATGCGGATCAGCACCAGGAACCCGCGCTCTCGCGGAGCCGCCTGCAAGACGCCGCGCGCGCCGTACAGCACCTCCAGCCGCTGGCGGACATTGGTCAGGCCCACGCCCATGCCGCCCGTCGCTTGGGCTCCAGCAGGATTTGGCGCCTCGCCGTCGTCCTCGACGATCACCACCAGATCATCGCCGTCGCGGGAGGCTTCGAGGCGGATGGTCACGGGCCGGCTGGTGGGGGCGACGCCATGCTTGACCGCGTTCTCGATGAGCGGCTGCAGCACGAAGCTGGGGATCAGCGCGCCGAGCAGCTCGTTCGGGCACGAGAACGCCACGCCCAGCCGGTCGCGGAAACGGACGCTCTCGATCTCCAGATAGGCCTGCAGGTCGCCAGCTCGTCCTCGAGCGGGATGATCGCCTGGGGATCGGCCGCCAAGGTCAGGCGCAGGAACTCGGCCAGGCGGGCCAGCATCGACTCGGCCTCGTCGTTGCGGCCGGTGATCACCGAGGCCGAAACGGCGTTCAGGGTGTTGAACAGGAAGTGCGGATTGAGCTGGTAGCGCAGGGCGGCCAGCCGCGCGGCGCTGGCCTGGGCCTCGGCGGCCAGGGCCTGGGCGCGGGCGTCGGCCAGCTGCCGCTCCCGCTCGTGGGTGACGCGCAGGGCGATCATCATCAGGTACAGCGCGCCCAGCAAGGCGAACATCCAGGCAGCCATCAGGAACTGACCGGCCGCGCGGGCCGCGATGGCCCGCCCCGTCGGATGGGCGCCATCCAGCATGGCGCGCACGGGACCGCCGACGACCATGTCGAACACGGCGATGACCGCGGCGAGGCAGAGCACGGTCGGGACCAGGGCGGCGAACCGGATCGCCCCGTCCTCGCGCGTCGTCAGTCCCGCGCGCCGATAGACCAGGATCGACAGCAGCAGCCCCAGGGCTGCGAACAGGACATAGCTGGCTGTCACCCCGGCCAATGGCGGCTTGCCCGCGGCCAGGGGCGGCAAACCGAACAGCAGCATGTCCAGCCCCCAGACGCCCAGGGTCAGGATCGCGGCCTGCCGCGACAGAGGGGAAGATCTCGAGCCGGCGTCCGGAGCGGTCATGCCTTCCAGTGTAGCCGAAGGTGGCGAAAGCACAGCCCGCGTCCGGCGCGCCGGCGTCCGCTTTCGTCGCTCCGCCGCCCGCTCACGCGGCCCGGTCGCACGAGACCCGACAGCGCTTCTCCGCTGGGCGATGAAGGCGCGACCGCCTCGGCCAGGCGCCCCTGGCCAAATCCCTCAGACAGGTGAACCCCGTCCGGGGCGGTTGCTCCAAAAACCCCTGTCGCCGCGCCTCAGAGGCGCGGCGACGCCTTTTCAGCCTCGGCCGCGATACGGGGCCACGCCCTGGTCAGGGACCCACAGGCCTTCCGGCGCCGGGCCCGTCTGCCAGAAGACGTCGATCGGGATGCCGCCGCGCGGGTACCAGTAGCCGCCGATGCGCAGCCAGCGTGGCTGGGCGACCTCGACGATCTTGCGGGCGACCTTGACAGTGCAGTCCTCGTGGAACGAGCCGTGATTGCGGAAGCTGGTCAGATAGAGCTTCAGCGACTTGCTCTCGATCAGCCAATCGCCCGGCGCGTAGTCGATCACCAGGTGGGCGAAGTCCGGCTGGCCGGTGACCGGGCAGAGCGAGGTGAATTCCGGCGCGACGAAGCGGGCCAGGTACAACACGTCGTGCTGCGGATTGGGCACGCGCTCGAGGGTGGCGGCTTCGGGGCTCTCGGGCGCGTCGACGACGCGGCCCAGCTGGGTGACGTTGAGATCGGTCATCGGCGCGATTTAGGCTCCCGCGCCCCGCGAGACAAGCCATGCGCCTGCCGCTACAAGGTCGCAAACACTTGTTTGGGAGAGAACCATGTCGGGACGGGACTTCGACGGCTTCACGGTGGTGATCACGGGGGCCTCCACGGGCCTGGGCCGCGCGATCGCGGTGGAGGTCGCCCGGCGCGGCGCGGGTCTGGTGGTGGTCAACTACGCCCGCAGCGCCGACGAGGCGGCCGAGACCGCCCGCCTGGTCGAGGCCGAGGGCTCGAAAGCGGTCCTGGTCCAAGGCGACGTCGCCAGCGACGAAGACTGCAAGAAGATCGTCGCGGCCGCCGCGCCGACCGGCCGCATCGACGCCCTGTTCAACAACGCCGGCGTGACCAAGTTCGCGCCCAACCACGCCGACCTCGACGCGGTGAACGCCGAGGACTTCCTGAAGCTCTACGCGGTCAATGTGGTCGGCGCCTTCCAGATGGTCCGCGCCGCCCGCGCGCTGCTGGAGGCCGCGCCGTCGCCGGGCGCCGTGGTCAACACCAGCTCCATCGCGGCGGCCCAGGGGATCGGCTCGTCGGTGCCCTATGCCGCCTCCAAGGGGGCCATGACCACCATGACTCTGTCGCTGGCGCGGTCGCTCGGCCCCCGCATCCGCGTCAACGCGATCTGCCCCGGTTTCATCGACACGCCCTGGTTCAAGGATGTGTCCGACGAGTCGATGGAACGCTTGAGGGCGGGCGCCGCCGCGGCGACGCCGTTGAAGGTCGCCTCGACGGCCGAGGACATCGCCGGCGCCGCAGTGTTCCTGGCCTCGCCAGCATCCCGCCACGTTACGGGCGAGACACTTCTTGTCGATGCGGGCCTGCACCTGGGCGGAGCAAGTCTTTCAATGCGGTAAAGCCACAGGCCAAGCGCTATCGTCTTTTTAAGCACCTGTGACTTGTCTGCGTCCATTCTGAAGCAAAAGCGTCACACTACGCTCAAACTTTGAGCTTTGGGCGCCGATCTCGCTGGCGCTTTCGAGTCCCCGGTTGCAACAAAAGGTACGCCCTCAACTAATCCTTGGGGGACGCAAGCGCTTGCAGGCGCGCGTCGGGGTTCCGGGTCCACAGCCCGGGGGAACGACACAGATAAGGGGATAGAAATGAAAACCATGAAGATCGTGCTGGCCGCAGCCGCCGCCACCGTCGCCCTCTCGGGCGCCGCAATGGCCCAGGAAGCCACCAAGCCCACCATCTCGTTCAACCTGGGCATCACCAACGACTACGTGTTCCGCGGCATCAGCCAGACCCAGGGCGATCCGGCCATCTCGGGCGGCGTCGACGCCGGTTACGGCATCTTCTACGCTGGCGCCTGGGCCTCGAACGTCGACTTCGGCGTGCCGGACCCGGACCTGGAAGTTGACTTCTATGCCGGCGTGAAGCCGACCGTGGGCGACACCTCGTTCGACTTCGGGGTGCTGTACTACGGCTACCGCAAGGACAAGAACGGCGCGCCGGGCGCCAACAGCTACACCGAACTGAAGGCCGCCGCGTCGCACACCTTCGGTCCGGCGACCCTGGGCGCCGCCGTCTACTACTCGCCGGAATGGCCGGGCAAGGGTGGCGACGCGACCTATTACGAAGGCAACGCCGCCCTGCCGCTGAACAAGTACTTCACCCTCTCGGGCGCGGTCGGTCACCAGGAAATCAAGAACTACGGCGACTACAACACCTGGAACGTCGGCGTCGGCTTCCTGCTCGGCGAGAACGCCACGATCGACGTGCGCTATCACGACACCGACGAACACAGCTACGGCAAGATCTATGACAGCCGCGTGGCCGTCAGCCTGAAGGCCGCGTTCTAAGCTCGCTCGAGCTCAATCGCGAAAAGACGAAGCCGCCCCCGGTTCGCCGGGGCGGCTTTTTCTATGCTGGTCAGGCTGACGCCTGGGGCGGCCGCATGGCCAGCACGGCGACGAACACCACCGCCGTCACCGCCGCGAACAGCTCGAAGGTCGGTGAGAAGCTGCCCAGCCGGTCGCGCATGGCCCCGGCGATGAACGGCCCCGCCGCCGAGACCGCGCCGACCAGGCAGGTCAGGGAAAACAGCTCCAGGTTCGACTGACGGCCGTAGTAGTTCAGCAACAGCACGGTCACGGCCAGCACGGTCAGGCCAAAGCCGACGCCGGTGCCGATGGCATAGAGCAGCATCAAGGTGGGGCTAGCGGCCTTGGCCAGGGCCAAGAGGCCAATGACCAGCATCCCTTGCGCGAAGATCAGCAACCAGCGCGGATCGATCCGGTCGCCCCAGCGCCCCGCCAGCAAGGCGGGCCAGGGTCTGCATCAGCGATTCCAGGCTCAGCATCTTGGCCGCAAGCGCCGCGGCCGCGACCGTCGCGACGCCGGCGGCGACGCCCAGCTCCGTCAGGTGGGTCACCGAGACGCTGGCCACGGTCACCCCAACCAGCAGGTGACTGAAATAGGCGGCCACCAGGATGTAGAACTGCGGGGTCCGCAGCGCCTGAGGCACGGTCCATTCGTAGGCCGTGCAGTAGACGCGAGCGTTGGCCGGCGCCTCGCGGGCCTCTTGTTCGACTTCCAGGTCGACCTCGTGGGCGGCCTGGTTCAGCCACCTGGAGCCACCGACCATCATGGCGCAGACCAGGCCGACGACAGCGGCCAGCCCGGCCTGGACGATCCAATAGGCTCGCCAGTCATTGCCGCTCATGCCCATCAGGGTCAGGGTCATCCACGGCCCGGCCGCGCCGCCCAGCGAGCCGAAGGTGAAGTAGATCCCGAACGGCAGGGCGCGCTTGCGGAACAGCGACGACAGGACGTGGGTGCCGGGGATCAGGGCCGCCATCTGGAAGCCGACGCCGCAGGCCGCCGCCCCGACATAGTAGCTGAGCAGGCTCTCGGAGTTGGCCAGCCCCAGGAACCCGCCCGCCAGCACCGCCGCGCCCAGCAACAGCGTGCCGCGCACGCCGATCCGGCGGATCAGGATGGCCGGCAGCCACGACGAGGCGCCGGTGAAGACGCCCAGCACCGAAAAGCCCAGGAACGCCTTCTCGAAGCTCCATTTCAGCTCGCCGATCATGGCCGGCAGGACGACGCCCAGCGAACCGTAGGTCGAGGCGGTGATCAGGAACAGCAGCAGGCTGAACGCCGCCAGCAACAGCCACGGGCGGAAGCGGTCTTCGGAGGCCACTCCCCCGCCTCGCGGGGGAGTCTCAGACAAGGATGTCGTCACGATCAGAACGTCCGCTTCAGGGTGGCCCGCCACTCCCTGCCCTTGCCCGGCAAGGCGCCGAGGTTGGCGTAGGTGTCGGCGTCTGGGGTGAAATAGAACTTGTTGAACAGGTTATCGATATTGACCGACAGGGTGTACGGCCCGTGGTTCACGAAAACAGAAGCGTTGACCAAGGAATAGGACGGATAGCGCACCGCGTTCTGCACCGTGCCCGCCGTGCGGCTGACATGGCTGACGCCGACCGTCGCCCCGGCCTGCCCCCAGTCATAGCCCTTGCTGGTGTAGGTCCCGTACAGGCTGACCACCGACCTCGGGATCAGGGTGTAGGCATAGTCGCCGCCGCGGCCCGGCAGGCTGGCGAAGCTCCACACCACGTACGAGCCGCCATAACCCTGCGCGCCAGGCACGCCCGCCGTATAGGCCGGAATGTACTGGAACGAGGTGTCCGGCCCTTTCACCGTCGTGCGCTGGCTGTTGCCGGCGAAGGTGAAGGACAGATGCTCCGACGCCAGCCAGCGAACCTCGACCTCGACGCCCTTGGCGCGTGTGCCCTGCACCACCGGCGGGGCGATGGCGCCGGCGATCTGAGTGCGGTTCTGGCGATAGGCCGCCAGCGAGCCGATCAAGGTCCCGCGCAGCAACTGGAACTTCACGCCCGCCTCGGTCAGGTCCGAGCTCGACAGCCACGAGCCGTCGGCCACCAGGTTTGGCGCGACGTCGCCGGCCTGGCTCATCTCCAGGGCCGCGGCCTTGGCGTAGCTGACATAGGGCATCAGGCCGATCGGCAGCCTGTAGGTCAGGCTGGCGTTCCAGGTCGCCTTGTTCCGATCATCCGCCTGCCTGCCGGCGATGACGTAGCTCAGGACGCCGGTGTCTTCGCTCTCGACACTGTAGTGGTCCCAGCGGCCGCCCAGCACCAGATTGAAGCGCCCGGCCTCGATGTCTGAGGTGACGAAGGCCCCGGTCTGCTTCCACGTCGAGCGGTTGTCGTTCTCCCACTGCAGCCCGATGTTTCCGGGCTCGGTGTCGAACGGGCTGTCTATGGTGTCGGTCGGCGTGGCGCCGAAGCTGATGTCCCGGCGATCGAGCGCGATCAGGCCGCTGTTGAAGCTCTCGCGCCGGCGGCCCTCGAACCAGCGATGCGCGCCGCCGACCAGAGTTCGGGCGCGGACAGGGCCGACATCGGTCGGGAAGGCGTAGGTCAGGCGGATCTCGCTGACCTTGGCGTCGGTCGTGGCCGGATAGCCATAGGAGACGAAGCGGCGGTTCTCCAGGCGGTCATGGAACAGCTGCAGCTTGATCGCGCGGTCACCGCCCAGGTCCTTGGCAAGGTCGAAATAGAGCGTCCGGGTGTTGGTCTTCGAGAAGTCGGCGGGACTGATATAGACCGTGCGCCTGTCCAGCTTCGTCGTGCCGACGCCGGTGTCCAAGGTGTGGGCCGCGTCCGTGCCAGGGGAGCCGTAATACGGGATGTAGAGGGCGCTGGCGTAGGGATAGAACCCCACTTCATTGGGCGTCAGCTTGCCGTTGTGGTCTGCGTCCACGAGGCTGGTGTCGCGGCCCGTGATGTAGGTGCGGTTGTCGATCAGGTCCTGGGTCAGGCGGTTCCAGCCCGGCGTCTGCACGTCGCCGTCCGAGTGGAACGCCATGCCGCCGAAAGCGGTGCTCCAGCCGTCGCCGAGGTCGAAGTCCGACGAGACCTCCAGCGTCTGGTGACGCGGATAGACGCCCTTGTAGTAGCTGTGGCTGTCCTCGGCCTCGCCATAGACATAGACGCCGCCCTCGGCCGCGCCGAGGTTCACGGGCGCGCCGAACTGGGCGGTGACCAGCTTCTTGTTGTAGCCGCCGACCGTGGCGGTGATCTCGCCTTCGGGCTCGGCCAGGAAGCGGCCCTCGTCACGGGCGGACTTGGGGATGAAGTTTACCAGGCCGCCGACCTTGCCGGCGCCATAGACCGGAGTCGGCGGGCCGCGCAGGATCTCGATGCGCGAGGCCCCGCCGATCGGGGTCGAATAGGTCCCGCGGTTCTCCACCCGCTTGAAGCCCCTGAAGTAGTTCTCGGCCAGGGTGCCGCGGATGTTGAGCGCCCCGGGCACGCCGTAGAAGCTGGCCGTGTGGGTCCCGGGCGAGACCTTGGTGACGCCGTCCAGGGTCTGCACCCCATAGCGCTCCAGGGTCACGTCGCTGACCAGACTGGCCGAGCGCGGCGTCTCGACCAGCGGCTTGGCGAGGCCGAACACCGTTTGGCTCGGCTGTCTTTCCAGCAGGCCCGCCTTGTCGCGCGCCACGATGATCACCGCATCGACCTGATCGGCCACCTGGTCTTCGGCGTAAGCGGCGAAGCCCGTCATGCTCGAAAGAGCCAGGACGCTGGCGGACAGGAACGCGCTTCTGAACGGCATCGGAGTTTCGGCCTTCTCGCCGCCGCGCGGAAAGGCCGGGCGGTCACGCGCCGATATCTGGGGACGTCTTGATCTTCGTCAAAATGCCTTCTGACATTTCAGTTGAGATTGCGAAGGGGCTGTGGCGGGAAAGTCGCAGATTTTCTGGCTGAGGCTAGGCCGCGCCGACGTGCGGCCGGGTCTGGGCTTCCGGCTGGACGTTCAGGATCCGCAACATGGCGTTGCGCGAGGCCTCGGCGTCGCCGCCAGCGATGACCCGGGCGACCTGGCGGTGCTCCTCGATCTCGTCCAGCAGCTCCTGCTCGGTCGCGCCGTTGAACGAGAACACCCAGAAACGGGCGGCCTTGTGCTGCAGCGGGATCAGGATCCGGGCCAGGGCCAGGTTGCCGGAAGCGCGGGCGACCAGAGCGTGGAAGCGCAGGTCCATGGCCACCAGGGCCGGCAGATCGCAGGTCCTGGCGGCCGCCTCGCCGTCGGCGAAGACGTCATACATCGCCCGGGCCTCGGCCTTGGAGGCGTGCTTGGCGGCCAGGCTGGCGCAGTGCGGTTCGATCAGCACCCGGGCTTCGTAACCCTGGCGCAGTTCGACAAGGTCCAGCGGCGCGACCGTGGTGCCCGAACGGGCCCGGCGGATCACCAGGCCCTCCAGCGCCAGCCGCCCCAGCGCGTCACGCACCCCGGCGAGGCCGGTGTCGTAGTGGGCGGCCAGCGACTGCTCGTCCAGACGCGCGCCCGCCGGCAGCTCGCCCAGGATCAGGTCCAGCAGGATCCGCTCATAGACCTTGGTCTTCTGCAGGTCCGGCGACCAGTCCTCGAGCCCCGAGGAGTTGGCGACGTCCAGCACCAGGGTGCGAGCGGCGTTGAGCGAAAGCGAGGCCATGGACGGATCCGTGAGCGGCGGTCGCTGATAGGTAGTGTGAAATTTCAGAAGTGGCTAGCGACTAGAACGCCGGGACCACCGCCCCCGCGTACTTCCGCTCCATGAACGCCTTGACCTCCGGCGTCGTCAGGGCCGCCGCCAGCTTCTTGACGCGCGGGTCGTCCTTATTGTCCGGACGCCCGACCAGGTAGTTCACATAGGGACTGGTCTTGTCCTCGATGATCAGCGCGTCCTTGGACGGGTTCAGCTTGGCGTCCAGCGCGTAGTTGGTGTTGATCACCGCCAGGTCGACCTGGTTCAGCACACGGGGCAAGGCCGGCGCTTCCAGCTCCTTGAACTTCAGGTTCTTTGGATTGCCGGTGATATCGCGGAGCGTGGCCAGGGCGTTCGTGGGGTCCTTCAGGGTGATGACGCCGTTCTTGGCCAGCAGGATCAGCGACCGCCCCTCGGTGCTGCCGTCGTTGGGAATGGCCACGGTGGCGCCGTCCGGCAGGGCGGCGATCGACTTCCACTTCGACGAATAGGCGCCGATCGGCTCGACGTGGACGCCCTGGATCGGGATCAGGTTCGTGCCCTTGTCGTGGTTGAAGCTCTCCAGATACGGCAACGTCTCGAAATAGCTGACGTCGATGCGCTTCTCGGCGACCTGGGTGTTGGGCTGGACGTAGTCGTTGAACACCTTGATCTCGATGTTCAGGCCTTCGGCGGCCAGCTTCGGCTTGATGAACGCCAGCACCTCGGCGTGCGGCACGGCGGTGGCTGCCACGGTCAGGGTGTCGGGCGCGCTGGCCTTGGGTTCCTTGGGGCCGCACGCAGCGAGCGTCATGGCGGCGAGGCCGAGAACGAGGATAGCGCGGCGGGCGACCATGAACGGCTCCATAAGGCGATCTGATGGGTAGGCTTTTGCCCGGTTAGCGGCTCGGGAGGAAATCAGATTTCCTGGCAGGGCGTCGAGTGATCGCTTGACCGCTCTCTCGAACAGGCGGCTTGGATGGAGATGGCCAAGGAAACCGTCCACATCGTGCAAGCCTATGTCGCCGGACGCGGGCAGGCCCTCAAGGCCGAACAGCAGATCGGCTGCAAGACGGCGGAAGAGGCGCGCCGAAAGGCCGAGCGCCTGGCGCCGCTGCGCGAAGGCGTGGTCGCTTTCTCGGCCAGCGCCGATGTCGAGCTGGGCGACTACGACGAGAACCCGGACATCCTGTTCAAGGCCGGCCGCCTGCCGCACCCGTTCGACCAGGCCTAATCCTCGTCGTTCGCGGCTTCGGGAACGTCCGGCTCGCCGTGGATGACCCAGTTGGCGATGAAGTCGGGCGTCTCGCCGGCCAGGGTGGTGACGCCGGCTTCGGCGGCCTGAATGGCCGAGGTCTGGGGCGGCAGGGTGTAGGTGTCGCCGTCGTGCTCTCCCAGCAGGTCCAGGACGATGCCCTCGTCCTCTGTGGCGTCGATGACCACGCCGAAGAACTGCTGGCGCTCGGCCACCTCGCCGTCCTCGTCGAGGAAGGTCAGGTTCATCAGCAGGGTCTTGCCCAGCAGCCCCTTGGCGAAATCAGCGTCCCAGTGGACGTCGGCGTCGATATCGTCGGTCATCGTCAGCTCTATTTGTGCGAGACGCGGCGCACCACCGCGTCGCCGATCATCTGCAGCACCTGGACCAGCACCAGCATCAGCACGACGGTGACGATCATCACGTCGGTCTGGAAGCGCTGGTAGCCAAAGCGGATGGCGAGGTCGCCCAGGCCGCCCGCCCCGACCACCCCGGCCATGGCGGTGTAGGACACCAGGGCCACGGCGGTGACGGTCGCGGCGGCGACCAGGCCCGGCAGCGCTTCCGGAAGAAGCGCGCCCAGCACCACCTGACGCCGCTTGGCGCCCATGGCGAAGCTGGCCTCGATCACGCCCTTGTCGACCTCGCGCAGGGCGGTCTCCACCAGGCGGGCGAAGAACGGCGCCGCGCCCACCACCAGCGGCGGGATGGCCCCGGCCACGCCCAGAGACGTGCCGACCAGCGCCACGGTCAGCGGGATCATCACGATCAACAGGATCACGAACGGCACCGACCGCAGCACGTTGACCAGCAGCGACAGCAGGCCGTTGGCGACCTTGTTCTCCAGCATCTGGCCCTTGCCGGTCAGGAACAGGATCACGCCCAGCGGCAGGCCCAGGGCGATGGTCAGCACCAGCGAGCCGCCCAGCATGGACAGGGTGTCGATGGTCGCCTGGCCGATCTCGCTCCAGTCGATGTTCGAGACGCTCATCGGGCGGTCTCCCCGGAAAGCTCGTCGACACGCACGCCGGAGGCCTGGAACTGGGCGATGGCGGCGGCGACATCGCCGCCGGCCAGGGCCAGGGTCAGCTGGCCGTAGGGCGTCTCGCGCAGACGGTGGATGCGTCCGCCCAGGATCGAATAGTCGACGCCGGTGGTCCGGGCCACCTCGCCCAGCACCGGTTTGTAGGTCGCTTCGCCCCGGAAGGTCAGGCGCACGACGCGGCCATCGACGCCAGCGGCGGCTGTCACTTCACCGTCCGCCTCGCGCACGAAGCGGCGGGCGGTGGCGCTCTCGGGATGCAGGAAGACGTCCTCGACGGGCCCCTCCTCCACCACGCGGCCGGCGTCCAGCACGGCGACCCGGTCGCAGACGCGGCGGACCACGTCCATCTCATGGGTGATCAGCACGATGGTCAGGCCCAGCTCACGGTTCAGCCCCGAGATCAGGTCGAGGATCTGCTCGGTGGTCTCCGGGTCGAGGGCGCTGGTGGCCTCGTCGCACAGCAGCACCTTGGGATTGGTGGCCAGCGCCCGGGCGATGCCGACCCGCTGCTTCTGGCCGCCAGACAGCTGGGCCGGATACTTGTCGGCGTGGGCGGTGAGGCCGACGCGCGCCAGCAGCTCGGCCGCGCGCGCCTTGACCTCGGCGGCCGGACGCCCGGCCAGCTTCAGCGGGAAGGCGACGTTCTGGGCGACCGTCTTGCCCGACAGCAGGTTGAAGTGCTGGAAGATCATCCCGACGCGCCTGCGCAGTGCCCGCAAGCCCTCGACGCCCAGGGCCGCGACGTCGTCGCCGTCGACGATCACCTTGCCGCCGGTCGGCGTCTCCAGGCCGTTGATCAACCGGATCAGCGTCGACTTGCCCGCGCCCGATGCGCCGATCACGCCGAACACCTCGCCGGCCTTCACCGACAGCGAGACCTCGCTGAGGGCCGCGTGACCGCCGAGGCCATAGGTTTTGGAGACGTCCTGAAAGGTGATCACGCAGCCAAGTCCGAGAATGGTTCAGGCGGCCGACGACCGCAAGCCGCCCGATTTAGGCGTTCAGCCGGCAAAGGTGAAGGGAAACCGCCGCCGTCAGCCGGCGCGGCGCGTATCGGAGGTCATTACCTGGCCGATGCCGTCAAGCAGGGCCGCCACCGTGATCGGCTTGGCCACATGCAGGTCGGCCCCGGCCAGAAGCGCATCCTGGCGATGGCCGGCCATGGCGTTGGCGCTGAGCATGATGATCGGCGTGCGGCGGCCCGGAGCCTCCAGGCCGCGGATGGCGCGGGTGGCCGCCAACCCGTCCATGACCGGCATCTGCATGTCCATCAGCACCACGTCATAGACTTGCGAGGCCATGGCCTCGACCGCCTGGGCGCCGTTCTCGACCACGGTCACCGTGGCGCCGCAAGGCTCGAGAATCAGCTGCACCACGCGCTGATTGATGGGGTGATCCTCGGCCAGCAGAACCCGCAACCCCTGGGCTCGGGTCGCCGGGACGGCCAGGTCGTCGGCTGCCGCCGCGGCGGCTTCGGTCCGATCCAGCGGCAGGACGACCCGGAACAGGCTGCCGGCGCCTGGGCTGGACTTCGCCGTGATCTCGCCGCCCATCATCTCGACCAGAGCCTTGCTGATCGACAGACCCAGGCCCGAACCGCCGAACCGGCGGGTGATTGTGCTGTCGGCCTGGCTGAAGCGCTGGAAGATCATCTGCGCCTTGGCCGCGTCGAAACCGACCCCGGTGTCCTCGACCTCGACGCACAGGCGCGAAGCCTGGCCACCGCCCGTATCGTCGACGTCGATCCGGACGGCCACCTCTCCCCGATCGGTGAACTTCACGGCGTTGGATAGCAGGTTGTTCAGCACCTGGCCGATCCGCACGCTGTCGCCCAGGAAGGCGCCCTGCGCGGTCGCGCTGCGCTCGACGCGGATATCCACGCCCTTCTCCTCGGCCCGGAGCCGCGCGACGTCCAGCAGGCCGTCAAGGACCGCGCCCAGGTCGAAGGCCTGCGCCTGGATGGTCATCTGGCCCGCCTCGATCTTCGAGACGTCCAGGATGTCGGACACCAGTCGCTCCAGGGTCTCGCCGGACCGTCGGATCAGGGCGACCATTTCGGTCTGCTGCGGCGTCAGGGCGGTTTCGCCCAGAGCGGCGGCGATGCCGATGACGCCGTTCAACGGCGTTCGGATCTCGTGGCTCATATTGGCCAGAAAATCGCTCTTGGCCTTGTTGGCGGCCTCGGCGGCGTGACGGGCCTCGGCCATTTCGGCCTCGATCCGCAGGCGTTCGGTGACGTCGCGCGCCACGCCGAACACCAGATCGCCGCGCCGCCGCGACCGCCATTCCAGCTGACAATAGGACCCGTCGGCGCGGCGATAGCGGTTCACGAAGCCGTTCACGTCGCCATTGCTGTCGGCCCGGTCCATGTTGGCGCGCGTGGCTTCCAGATCGTCCGGATGCAGCAGGGACAGGAGGCAGGCCCCCTCCAGCGTCTCGACCGGATAGCCCAGGACCGTCTCCCAGGCCCGGTTCACCTTGACGAACCGTCCCTCCATGTCGCGGATACAGAGCATGTCGGCCGACACCTCGAAAAAGCTCGAGAGGTTCTGCGCCGTCTCCAGGGCCTGCTGCGCCGAAAGCCGCGCGCGAACCTCGCTGGCCGCCAGCACCTCCTCGGCGCGCCGCCGGTCTATGGCGATCGCCGCCAGTTCGGCGGCGGCCTCGATGAAGGCGATGTCCTCCTCGTTCGGCGCGCGGGTCTCGCGGTGATAGATCGCGAAGGTGCCGACCACCGAACCGCCGGCCGTCTTGATCGGCTGCGACCAGCAGGCGGCCAAGCCCGCATCGGCGGCCAGCTCACGAAAGTCCGCCCAGAGCGGATCGGACTGGATGTCTTCCACCACGACCCGACGGCCAAGATAGGCCGCGGTCCCGCATGATCCGACATTGGGGCCGACCTCGACGCCCTCGATGGCCTGATTATAGGACTCGGGCAGGCTAGGCGCCGCGCCGATCACCAGATGGCGGCCCTCGGCGTCGAGCAGCACGATGCTGCAGAGGATTGCTGGATCCTCGGCCTCGACCGCCTGCACGATGGCCTGCAACGCCAACGACAGGGATTTGCCGCCGGCGATCAGGTTCATGGTCCGCCGAAAGGCGCGGTGAGCGGATGTTCGACTCATGGGGGCGTCTCCATCAAAGACAACCTTGCCACCCGACCTACATACAAGCGGTCAACGCCCGTCAACTCACGCGCCAAAGGCCGCGACATATTGAAGCGGCGCCCGAGGATCAGGGCTGCTTGACCACCGCCCCGCCCTTCATCACGAACACCGGCTTTTCCAGCACCGTCACGTCGGCCAGCGGATCGCCGGCCACCGCGATGATGTCGCCGAAGCGGCCGACGGCCACCTGGCCGACGTCCTTGGACTGGCCCAGGGCCTCGGCCGCGGTCAGGGTCGCGGACTGGATCGCCTGCAGCGGCGTGGCGCCGTAGCGGACCATGACCGCGAACTGCTTGGCGTTGTCGCCGTGCGGATAGACCCCGGCGTCGGTGCCATAGATCATCTTCACCCCGGCCTTCAGCGCCTTCTTGAAGTTCTGGCGCTGGATCTCGCCGATGTCGCGGTCCTTGCGCAGGTTGTCTTCCAGGACGCCGTTCTTCTTGCCCTCGGCCTGGGTGTAGTCGGTGTTGTAGATGTCCATCGCGAAGTACGTCCCGTGCTGGACCGCCAGCTTGATCCCCTCGTCGTCGACCAGGCTGGCGTGCTCGATGGTGTCGATGCCCGCCTTGATCGCTTCGCGGATGCCCGCCGCCCCGTGGGCGTGGGCGGCGACCTTGATGCCGGCCATGTGGGCCTCGTCGGCCACGGCGTGCATCTCGTCATAGGTCAGCTGCTGCTGGCCCGGCTCGTCGCCGCGCGAGAACACCCCGCCCGTCGCGCAGATCTTGATCACCTGGGCGCCGTACTTCTTCAGCGTCCGGACCGCCTTCCGCGCCTCCTCGGGACTGTCGATGTTGTAGGGGCTCTTCTGGTCCATCGACGGCGGGAAGAAGGTCGAATCGCAGTGGCCGCCGGTCGCGCCGATCGCCCAGGTCGCCGTGACGATGCGCGGCCCGATCACATAACCGCCGTCGATCGCCTCGCGCAGGCCCACGTCGTCGAAGTCGGCCGAGCCGACATTGCGGATGGTGGTGAAGCCCGCCTCCAGCGTCTTCTTCGCGTTGGCGACCTGCACCACGCTCCAGAAGCGGTCGCTGTATTCCAGGCTGTTGTAGCCGCCGATTTCGGCCAGGCCGTCAATGTGGGTGTGCATGTCGATCAGGCCCGGCAGCAGGGTCGCGCCCGGCAGGTCGACGACCTTGGCCCCCGCCGGAACCGCATCGCCCTTCTTGCCGATGCTGGTGATGCGGCCGTCGGTGACGATCACCAGCGGGTTGTCGACGTATTTGCCGCTCGCCACGTCCAGCAGCCGCGCGGCGCTGACCGCTTCGACCTGGGCCGCGTTCGCCGCGCCCGCCGCCAGCATGCCCGCCGCCAGCACCGCGGCCTTGATCCCATCACGCATTCGATCCGTCCCCATCCAACTTGAACGGCGACGCTAGCACGCCCGCGCGCCCCGTCGAGCCTCGACCCGCCGGACCGATGGCTTATGGGATCCATGCGACGGGGACGTGGCGGAATGGGTAGATACGCCGGACTCAAAAATCCGTTGAAGCCCCCCGTGTGGGTTCGAGTCCCACCGTCCCTGCAATCGACGGCGATCCCGTCCTCGCGAGCGGTTGCGGCCCTGACGCGGAACCCGCGCTGCGCGATGTGACCAAAAGGCGTGCGCCGCCAGGCCTTTCCCGCCCTACGTGAATACGACGAACCGCATAGATTATACGTTTCTTGGGACATCGACTCCGCTCAAGATCGCTACGGCGTTCGCTTATCGCCACTCGATGAGTCGTTTCCGTCCCACCGTCGCGTCCGAGTTTGTGAGCATGGCTGAAGATAAGACCCCTGATCCCGTCGACATCCATGTCGGCCGCCGCCTGCGTATGCGTCGCAAGGATCTCGGCTATTCCCAGCAGTCGCTCGCCGACGCCCTGGGCCTGACCTTCCAGCAGGTGCAGAAGTACGAGGGCGGGTCCAACCGGATCAGCGCCAGCAAGCTGCACGCCACGGCGATGTTCCTGAAGACGCCGATCGGCTTCTTCTTCGAAGGTCTGGACGATCCCGAGGAGGCCGACACCACCGCCGCCGACCTGGCCAACGAGATGGCCGCGTTCTGGTCGCAACCCGGCGGTCCGGAACTGGCGCGTTCCTACCTGGCGATCCCGTCGACAGGCATGCGCAAGCATCTGGTGGACCTGGCCAAGGCCATCGCCGGCGAGGAATAGAGCCCGCGCTGCCCCTCTAGGCCGGATCCGCCAGCAGCTCGATGTTCAGCGCCCCGGCCTCGGTCAGGGCGGCGATCAGTTCGGCGACCGCCGCGTCCAGCTCGGCGGCGTCGCGACCGCGCAGGACGAGATTGGCGCCATAGACGTCCGGCGGGCTGAAGAACGGATAGCTGCCCAGCGACATGGCCGGATGCGCCTTGGCCACCGCTTCCAGCGGCGCGGCGATCGTCCCCTCGCCCGTGCCCGTCACCCGCACGGTCTTGGCCAGAACGACGGCGCCCGTCCGCAGGCGCGGCCCCACGTCCTCCAGCATGCCGCGCATGATCGCCGGCACGCCCGCCAGCACGAAGACATTGTCCTTCTGGAACCCGGGGCGGGCCCTGCACCGGGTTCTTCACCAAGCTGCCGCCTTCGGGCACGTGCGCCATGCGACGGCGGGCGGCGTTGGGCTCGCCCCAGCGCTCGCGCAGCATGGCCATGATCTCCGGATGCTCGGGGGCCGTCACCCCGAAGGCCTTGGCGATCGAGTCGGCGGTTATGTCGTCGTGGGTCGGACCGATGCCGCCCGTGGTGATGACGTAGTCGTAGCGCGTCCGCAGGGCGTTGACCGCGTCGATGATCTCTTCCTCGATGTCCGGGACAACGCGGGCCTCGCAGAGGTCGACGCCGTAGGTGGCCAGGTACCTGGCGATGGCCGACAGGTTCACGTCCTGGGTCCGGCCCGAGAGAATCTCGTCGCCGATGATCATCACGGCGGCCGTCACGCGTTCCCCCGATCCCGCTTGGGTAGCCGTCATCCCGTCGATCCCCTATGTCGCTTCGTTCCTACCGTTTCGACTTAGGCCCCGCATGCTGCTCCCGCAACCGCTCGTTCACGGCCGCCTGGTCAGCCGCTACAAGCGCTTCTTCGCGGATCTGGTGCTGGACGATGGCCGCGAGATCACCGCCCACTGCCCCAACCCCGGCGCCATGCTGGGCGTCAGAGAGCCGGGCCAGGGCGCCTGGGTGTCAAGGTCGGACGATCCCAAGCGCAAGCTGGCCTACACCCTGCAGTGCGTCGAACAGGGCCATGCGCTGGTCGGGATCAACACCCTGCTGCCGAACAGGCTGGTCGCCGAGGCCTTGGCGGCGGACGCCATCCCCGAGCTGACCGGCTACGCGACCGTCCGCCCTGAGGTGAAGTACGCCGAGGCCAGCCGCGTCGACTTCCTGCTTACCCACCCGGACCGCCCACCGTGCTGGCTGGAGGTCAAGAACTGCCACTTCAGCCGTTCGCCGGGCTTGGCCGAGTTTCCCGACTGCAAGGCCGAGCGCTCGACGCGTCACCTGTCCGACCTCGCCGCCCAGGTCGCGGACGACTGCCGCGCCGTGGTGCTGTTCGTCGTCCAGCGCGAGGACTGCGAGACCTTCCAGGCCTGCGCCGACCTTGATCCTAAGTTCGCGGCGGGCCTGGACGCCGCGGCCAGGGCCGGCGTGGAGGTGCTGGTCTACGCCTGCGCCATGAGCACGGAGGCGGTGCGGATCGACCGCCGGATCCTGTGGACCAACGCTCACCTAACAGCGATTTAAGCTGCAATCCGCTCGCATTTCGATACCCATTCCGGGCGCGCGAACTGAGGGGATCGCATGAAGACGAATGTCCTGGCCGCGGCCGCCCTGGCGCTCGCCCTCTGTGGGTGCGGACCCAGCGAGCCCGGCAAGTCCGAGAGCGGCATGATGACGGGTCTGCGGGCGATCTTCGCCTTCAAGGCCTGCACCGGAAAGCTGGAGGATCGCTTCGGCCTCAAGACGATTTCCGGCGTAACTTCCAACGACATGGACCCCGTCTCGACGGGCAAGCCGGGGGAATGGGACGTCAAGTTCACCGCGGACCTGACCGAGAAGGAAACCGGCCGGGTGACGCGCTACAAGGGCGTCTGCCACGTGCGCCGCGACAAGCCCACGACCCTGGACGCGACCTTCGTCAAGGAGATCCGTCCGGCGACCGACACGGTGCGGCGGATCAATCCTCAGTGAAGGCGCGCCATTGAGGGCGGGCTTGGGGTTGAAATCCGTGCTAGGATGGGCAGATACGCCCCTTCCGCCGACCAGATCGCCG
Organism: Caulobacter sp. UC70_42; assembly: GCF_044056025.1. Taxonomy (NCBI): domain Bacteria; kingdom Pseudomonadati; phylum Pseudomonadota; class Alphaproteobacteria; order Caulobacterales; family Caulobacteraceae; genus Caulobacter; species Caulobacter sp. UC70_42. Next base: position 58,980 of record NZ_CP171994.1, read on the forward strand.
CCCGAAACGCGGCGGCGACGCCCGAGTAGAGCATGACCCTAGACGACACCCTCGAGATCGAAGCCGAAACCCGCACGGGCCAGATCAAGATTCACACGGCCGCGGACTTCGAGGGCATGCGCAAGGCCGGCAAGCTGGCGGCCGAGTGCCTGGACATGCTGATCCCGCATGTGAAGCCGGGCGTGTCGTCCGACGAACTGGACCGGCTGTCCCGCGAGTTCATCCTGGATCACGGCGCCCTTCCGGCCTGCCTGTACTATCGCGGCTATCCCAAGACGGTCTGCATCTCGCGCAACCACGTGGTCTGCCACGGCATTCCGGGCGACTGGAACCTGAAGGAAGGCGATATCGTCAATATCGACGTGACCGTCATTGTCGACGGCTGGCACGGCGACACCTCGCGCATGTACGGCGTCGGCGAAGTGGGCCCCGCGCGCGCGTCGCCTGGTCGAGATCACCTATGAGGGCATGAAGCGCGGCCTGGAGGCCGTGAAGCCGGGCGCGACGCTGGGCGACATCGGCCACGCCATCCAGTCCTATGTCGAGGCGCAGCGCTGCTCGGTGGTCCGCGACTTCTGCGGCCACGGTCTGGGCCGCGTGTTCCACGACGCCCCGAACATCCTGCACTTCGGCCGTCCGGGCCAGGGCGCGGTGCTCAAGCCCGGCATGTTCTTCACCGTCGAGCCGATGGTGAATCTGGGCAAGCCGGCCGTGAAGGTGCTGAACGACGGCTGGACCGCCGTGACCCGCGACAAGTCGCTGTCGGCCCAGTGCGAGCACTCGATCGGCGTGACCGAAGACGGCTACGAGATCTTCACCGCCTCGCCGGCCGGGCTGTTCCAGCCGCCGATCCTGGGCTGACGATCGCGCTATGGGCGCATTATTGCGATAGACAATCTTTGCGAAGTTCGCAAAGCTCAGTCCATGACCGAGCTGGAGAAACGCAGACGATTTCAGCGCTTCATGTGCTGGGGCTACACGCCCTTCATGGTTGGTTCCTGGCTGGTCCTGCGGGCCTTCCGGCTGCATGACGGCGTTATCTCGGTGTCGGACTTCCTGTGGTACGCGGCGCTCGCCGTCCCCGCCCTGTTCGTGGCGATCATCATCCCCTTCACGGAGGATCGCCGGCTGCGTCGCCTCGCGGAAGAACGGCGGGCGCGTCGTCAGCCCGCCTTGGTTCTCGACAGCTAAGCGGCGAGCGCATGGTCCAGGCGGTGTCGCTCAGCATCTCGGATCCTGAGCCGGTCGCGCCGGAGAAGCCGGCGCGCAAGCCCGCCCACGCCCATCACGCCGGCCACCGCGAGCGGCTGCGCCAGCGCGCCAAGGCCGGCGGCCTCGTCGCCCTGCCCGACTACGAGCTGCTGGAGCTGTATCTCTTCCGCACCTATCCGCGCGGCGACGTCAAACCGCTGGCCAAAAGCCTGTTGGCCCGCTTCGGCTCGCTGGGGGCCGTACTGGGCGCGACGATCGAGGAGCTGGCCACCGTGCCGGGCGTCGGCGAAACGGCGGCCATGGATCTCAAGCTGCTGCACGAGGCCACCCTGCGGGCCGGCCGCGACAAGATCGTCAAGCGGCCGGTGATCAGCTCGTGGAGCGCCCTGCTCGGCTATGTCCGTGTCGCCCTGGCCAACGAGTCGCGCGAGCAGTTCCGGGTGCTGTTCCTGGACAAGAAGAACCAGCTGATCGCCGACGAGGTGATGAACCGCGGCACGGTCGACCACGCCCCGGTCTATCCCCGCGAGGTCATGCGCCGGGCGCTGGAGCTGTCGTCCAGCAACATCATCATCCTCCACAACCATCCCACTCGCGATTTTTCGGTCACGCGCACCCCCATACAACCACGTTGATTTTGCTACATATTTTGCTTTTCAGAGCCGTCAGAATTCGGCATGCTGAGGCCGTTAAGAAGGGTTGATCCAGTCGCTTACGCCACCAATTACCGACCCCAGTAAGTGGCGACGACACCCGACTTACCAGCCATCGGGAGAGTCTCATGCCGAGCCTCACAGACGGCGCGCTCCGTCGCGCGCTCAAGGAAGTTGAACAGTCCCAGAAGGCGGTCGCGCTGGCTGATGGAGAGGGGCGTGGCACCGGCCGGTTGATCATCATGATTAGGCCGATGCCAACTCGCGTCACCGCCGATTGGATGGCGCAACAGTGGCGCGATGGCAGGCGTACTCGGCGAAAGATCGGCACTTATCCGTCGATGTCTCTGCGCGAAGCCAGGGAGGTCTACGAGCGTGACTTTGCCGACAGCATCCAAAAAGGACGCAGCATCAAAGTGGTGGGCGACACGCGCGCCGGCACCGTCGCTGACCTCTTCGAGGCCTATACGGGCCACCTTAAGTCATCGGGGAAGGCATCTTGGAAGGAGACGGAAAAGGGATTGAACAAGATTGCTGACACGCTGGGCCGCCATCGCCCCGCGCGCGACATCACGCCGGTCGAGATCGTCGATGTCATCCGTCCGATATATGATCGTGGGGCCCGTTCGATGGCCGACCACGTCAGAGGATATATCCGGTCGGCGTTCAGTTGGGGCCTCAAGTCAGAACACGACTACCGAAGCACAACGCCGCGGCGCTTCGGTCTAGTGCATAATCCTGCCGCCAGCATTCCAACTGAGCCTTATGTTCCCAGCAACCGATGGCTCGACGAAGAGGAGTTCCGTCGCCTCTATCGTTGGCTGGAATGCCCGGACACGCCGGTGCACCCGCCGTACACGCGTGCAGTTCGCCTGATCATGTTGACAGGTCAGCGCGTCGACGAGATCGCGCGCCTACACGTCGACCAATGGGACGCCAAGGAAAGGATCCTCGATTGGTCGAAGACCAAGAATGGCAAGCCACACGCTATTCCCGTACCCAATGTTGCGGCTGAACTCTTGGACGCGATTAAGCCGAACAGTTACGGCTGGCTCTTTCCCTCGGCGATGGACCCTAGCCGACCTGTCAGCCACCAGACGCTCTACAGCTTCATCTGGCGCCAGCGGGAGCGCGAGGTCATCCCCATAGTGACCAATCGGGACCTACGGCGGACCTGGAAGACGCTTGCCGGGAAAGCGGGTTTATCAAAGGAAATCCGCGATCGCATTCAGAACCACACGCTCCAGGATGTGAGTTCGAAAGCGTACGATCGGTGGAGCTACATGCCTGAGAAACGTGCCGCGATGAAGCAATGGGACAACTTCGTCCGCGGTATTATCAACCCTAAGCGTTCAAAACTGGTCGTGTGACGGGGGCTCGGTCGTGCGCGGGGCCTGGTCCTTGTCTTCGCCCTTCGGCGGCCTCGTCCATACCAACTGTGCGCTGACGCCGTCCTCATCCGGGAACAGCGCGGCCGACACGGGCGCGGGCAAGAACGGGTCGTCCAGACTCACCCTGAAGAAGCTGCGCGCGCGATCGGTGCCCCAGCGGGCTTCCCAGGCGTCGCCGACTCGGGAGCTTCCCACCATGACGCGAAACGCGGGGGCGTTGGGGCTGGCTCGATCGTCATTCGGAACGAACCGCACCTTGGCGTTGGCGACTAGCGTCCGGACTTCTCCTTCCCAGCCACCGCCGCGCGATGGTTTGAAGTTGCCGATGACCAGCTTGATCATGACTTCGCCTCCGGCGCCTTTGCACCGGCCGGTCTTGGGTCGAGCCCTTGGCGCTCGGCTAGCAAGGTCTTTCGGGCGGCGACGAACTCTCGATCGTTCAGCAGGAAGTGCTCGATCATCGAAGCGCCGAGATCCGCCGGGCTGGCCTCGACGCCGTTGCGGGTATTGTAGATGGTCGCGTAGTCCCCCAGAGCGTCTTCGACGTCCGGCATGATGCTGAGCGTGAGCTTGACCGGAGTGCGGTTGGGCAACTTGCCTAGCTTCAGATCGGCCATGATGAACTCCTCTACAAAGCCCGCCAGGGGCGCAGGATCAGGTCCTTGTGGACGATGACGCGTAACGGCCAGCCGGGCCGGATGCGCAGGGTGGGTTGAACGTCGAGCTGTTTGCCGACGATCTGTTGGCCGGCTTGAGAGGCGCTTTGCTGGGTCGACTGCCGGATGGCGCGAACCAGATCGCTCTCGCCGTCACCAAGGTTCAGTTCCGTGCCGACGCCGAGCAAGGTCGAGAGCGCGACGCCCTTGAGAAGCTGCCAGGTGTGGAAATCCACTTGGTCGGCGAGCCCGGCATAACCCGCGGCATCCGTGGCCGGCAGGTTGTCCAGCTGGATCGAGGCGCCGTCGGGCAGAATGATCCTTTGCCAGACGAGCAAGGCGCGCCTCTGGCCGAAAGCGACCACGCTGTCGTAGCTGCCGATCAACCGCGCGCCCTGGGGGATCAGCAAGAAACGGCCCGTGGCGCTGTCGAACACGTTCTCTGTGACCTGCGCGATCACCAAGCCTGGTAGGTCGGAATTGAGACCCGTGATCAGGCTGGCGGCTATGACGCCGCCGGCCATCAGCTGATAGGGCGAGCGCGACGTCTCCAGTTGGTGTGGATTGTAGACGTCGCCGGCGCGCGGAGTGGCCTCCATGAACGCCGCCTTCTGGTCTTGGCCGTTGGGATCTCGGATCGCGGCCGCCGACGGGACCGGCACCGTCGGCACGGCGGAGGGGCCGACGAGATCGCCGGGCGCGATCGCCGCGTCGGTGCGACTGGCGACCTGCACCATGACGCCCGCCTCGCGAGCTTGACGGGCTTGACCAGCCCGTCGCTGACGCTCGGCTTCGACGGCTTGCTGAGCGGCGGTTGGCCGAGCCGATGAAGCGTTCGCGCGATCGCTGCTAACTACAAAACTGTCACGGCGCTGCTGGTCGATCACGGCCCGCCCCAGATCGCCGGGCAATGGCGGCCCCAGGCGAGGCGCCGCGCCAGATTGGGCATAGTCGCTCGGAAGCTGGCGGACGACCTCTGCCGGCGTCCCCCGATCCGCGGCCTGCGGCTCGTCGGCCGCTTTGGTCATCTGAAAGGTGCGCGGGCTAAGAGCGAACCACGCCAGACCCGACAGACCGATCGCGCCGATGGCCGCAGCTCCGATCATCAGCCCGCGCCGAAAGCGAACCACGCGTGGCGGCCGCGCGCGCAAACTCAGGGTGTCGGTCGCCACCTTAGACGGCGACATCGCTTCCGGCGACCCGCCGGGCGAGTCAGGATCCTGGGTCATCGCGCGCCTCCCCGGGACTGGCCGTCTGTCCGGGTAACCCGGACGACTTGCTGAGGCGCCTCGCCCATCCGCAGTTCGGCGGCGGCGAAAAGCCGATCGACGATGTAGCGGTTACCTCGGACGCGATAGTTGACCAGTTGGCTGTCGCCGAGCGGGCCCACGACGAAAAGCGGCGGGGCCTCGCCCTGGTCGAGACGATCGGGGAACTCGATGTAGACCTTCGAGCCATCGTCCCAGGCGCGCAGGGGTCGCCATGCTGGGCTGTCGCCGCTGATCGCATACCGGAAGTGCAGCGAGTCGATCGCGACGTGGTCCGCGACAGGTTCCGCTGCTGAGGCTTCCGCGTTTAGGCGTCGCAAGGCTAGGAGTCGGTCCTGGGGGTAGATCCAGGAAATCGCCGCCATGGCCGTGGCGTCGGTGCTTTCCAGCGCCAGGTGATAGGCGCGACGGTCGGTCGTGACGACCATGTTCGTGGAAAGCCCCGAGGCGAAGGGCTTGATCAGCACGTGCACCCGCTTGGACTGCCCGTCCCCGCTGGTCGTGTCTCCGATCACCCAGCGCACCGTGTCGCCGGCCGACACGGCGGTCAGTTGCTCGCCAGGTTCCAAGACGACATCGCTGACGCGTTCTGGAGCGGTGTAGAGGCGATAGAGCGCGCCCTCGGTCCAGGGATAGACCTGAACGGCGTTGATATAGCCGGCTGCGCTGGGCTCGCGCGTCGCGGCGCGATTGGCGGCCTCGACCCGCGCGCGCGGCGGCTGGGCCTCCGGCCGCGTGCTGGGCGCCGGCAGCAGCTGACCCGGAAGGGGCAGCGGCTTGGGGATCTCAACGATCTCGACAGGCTTCGGCGGTTCGGCCGCGACCTGGGCCGGTTTGAAGTCGGCGGCGTCGAAGGCGATGGTCGGCGGCGGGGTCTTGCCATTGGCGCAGCCGGCGAGCGTGGCGGCGCAGGCCAGCAGGATGGGGGTCCGGACATTCATGGCTGAAGGTCTCCTTGAACGGGTCCAACGATGGGCGGGGAAGGCATCGAAGGCGCAGCGGTCGGCGCCGGCGCCGCGGCCGGACGGGTCTCGGCCTCCTGCGCCCAATCGACGGCGTCGACGAACAGGCCGAGGGGGTTGCGCTCGAGTTCGGCGCGGGTCTTGGGCTTTTGCCGAACCAGGGTCAGGATCGCTGTCCAGCGCTCCGACTTGGCCAAGCTCCCGCGCTCGAATGTCCTCTCTTCCCATTTCACCTGGAACGACGTGGGCGAGGCGCGGACCACGCTGATCACCTGAACCGACACGCTGCGCGATCCGATCTGGGTGAAGGGGTCATTGGCGCGCGCGTGGGCGTCCAAGAAGGCGTCGCCGCGCCCAGACGCCAGGTCGTAGGCCTCAAGCCAGCGCTGGCGCACAATGACCGGATCCGTCGATAAGGACCGGACATCGGTGATGAACCGGCGCAGCTGGCCGGCCAAGACGGTGTCGTCCGGCCGATAGTCTTGCTCAGCCGGACCGACGGCCCTTGCTTGGCCGAGGCGATCGACTTCGACCACATAGGGTTCGATACGGCTTTGAGCCGACTGCCAGATCGCGCCGCCGGCCAGGATCGACGCCAGAGCGAGACTGCCGAAGAACGCCAGGCGCCAGCTGTGCGCCTGGGCGCGGGCCGAGCCGATGCGCTCGTCCCAGAGCTGGCCGGCCTTCTGGTAGGGCGTCACGGGATCCGGCGTCTGGCCGTAGCGCTGAGGCGTGCGAGTAAAGCGCATGGCTTAATCCTCCTTACTGCTGAGATCGGGGTTGGCCGAGCCGCCGGGCCGATCGCCGTCCTTGATGGTCTGCAACACGGCGTGGCGGCGGACATGAGCGGACTGGGCCGATTGCAGCTGGCGCGCCCACGCCGGCGGCGCGGTGCCCTGCCCGCCGGTGGCCTCGGCGCCCGAGGCGGCCGGCGACGGCGCACCCGCCACGGAACTCGAGCCGCCCGTGGCCCGCCAGGCGCCGGCGCGGCCGCGCTGCGCGCTGTCGGAAAGCGAGCTGGCGGCGCGGCCAGCCATGTCTCGGAACGGCTGACTCGCGGCGCCGGCGGCCGCGCGCGCCACGCCGCTCAGGCCTGACGCGACGCCCGCCGCGCTGCTGGCGCCCGATGTGGCCTGACGCAGCTGGTAGGCGGCGCTGGCCGCCGAACCCATCGCGGTCCCGGCGCGAACCGCCGCGAGACCGCCGGCTCCCGCCGCGCCCAGAGCCCGAGCGCCCAACATCGCGCCGCCGCCCACGAGCATGGCCGCGCCGGCCGCCGTTCCCACCGCCGCGCCGGCGCCCAGTTGTGGAGCGCCGGACACCAGGCCTGAAGCGATGCCGGGACCGAAGATCGAAAGGCCGGCCAGCGTCAGGGCGCCGAGCACTAGGGTCATGGCGTCGCCGAGATCCGGATCCGGACCGAGCGTGGCGACGAAGGCGTCGAAGAAGCCCGCGCCGATGCCGACGATCACCGCCAACACCATCACCTTCACGCCGCTGGAAATGACATTGCCCAGCACGCGCTCGGCCAGGAAGCTGGTCTTGTTCCAGAAGGCGAACGGGACAAGCACGAAGCCCGCCAGGCTGGTCAGCTTGAACTCCAGCACCGTGACGAAAAGCTGAATGGCCATCACGAAGAACGCCAGGACCACCAGCACCCAGGACAGGGCGAGCAGCGCGATGGTCACCGCGTTGGCGACGACTTCGGGCCAGCCGGTCAGTTCGCTGGCCTTGGCGATCAAGGGGTGGGCGGCGGTGAAGCCGATGCTGGCCAGCTTGCCCGGCCGCAGTAAATCCTCGGCGCTGACCCCGCCTCCTCCGGCGGTCAGGCCAAGGCCCGCGAACGACCGGAAGATGATCTCGCTGAGCGTCTTGAAGTTGCCGAGGATGAACGCGAAGGCGCCGACATAGAGCACCTTCTTGATCAGCCGGCCCAGGACGTTGTCGTCGCCTTCCAGCGCCCACCATAGCCCCGCCAGCGTGACGTCGATGGCGATCAGGGTCGTGGTCAGGAACCCGACATCGGGACCCAGCAGGCCAAAGCCGCTGTCGATGTAGGCGCTGAAGGCCGCCATGAAGCGGTCGATGATGTTGAGGTCCGGTGCGGGGTCCACGGGCGTGGCCTTTCGCTGCCTGGTCGCTGGGCGATCAGGGCCGAGGGGTATAGGCGGAGGCCTCGCCGATGAACCGGCGGGCGGCGAGCTTACCGGCCTCCAGGACCTGGGCCTGACGCGCGCTTTCCAGCGCCTGCGCCCGATACTGAGCGGCCATCAGGCTCTGGATTTGCTGGTCCTGCTTGATGGCCAGGGCCTGGAGCTGGTTGGCGGCTTGCTGGGCCTCCAGGGCGCCGGCCGCGCCCTGGCTGCGCTGGACGAGCTGGTCGATCAGGCTGGCGTCGGCCTGGACGTTCTCGACGACCTTGGCCTGCACCTTCAGGGTCTGGCGGTAGCCGTCCATCGCCGCCCTGGCTTGAGCGCGGGCGCGGTCGAGCAGTTGGCTGGTCGTGGCGTTGGGATCCAGGGTCGTCGGATAAGGAGTCGGCAAGCACCGCCTCGGTCGAGGCCAGGGTGAAGGCCATGCCCTTGGCCTGCGCCATTAGGGCGTCGAGCTGTTGCAGCGCGTCCCTGATCGGCGCCAGGGCCGTGTAGTCGAGCGACTTCAGGTTCCGGGCCATGTTCTGCAACATGGTCAGCTCGTTCTGCAGCGAGCTGATTTGGTTGTTGACCTGCTGCAGCGACCGGGCGGCCGTCAGCAGGTTCTGAGCGTAGTTCGTCGGGTCGAACACGGTGAACTGCGCGGCGGCGGGCGTGACGAGGCCCGGCAACGGCGCCAGCACTAGCGAGGCGGCGGCGAGGCTGGCGATAACCAGACGCGCGTGGTGGGAGGTGCGTAGGCGCAGGGATTTGAGACGCGGGGTCATGGCGTGGCGTCCTTCTCGATGGGGGTGGATGCGAAATTCGCGGCCAGGGGAGCGGCCCAATCGAGACCGCGGGCGGTGAGGAAGGCGGCCGCGAAACCGGCCTCGCCGTGTTCCGCCAAGACCTTGTCGATCAGGGCCTGGGTCACCGGATCGGAGGCCCCGCACAGCGCCATGGCGACGGGCCCCAGACCAAGCTCGAACAGTCGGTTGCCCAGCCGAGATTGCAGGTAATAGTGGCGCTTGGGCGTGGCCCGGGCGATCAGCTCGATCTGGCGGTCGTTAAGGCCGAACCCTTGGTAGACCTTGCGCGATAGCGGCTCGGCGGCGCGGTCGTTGGCCAGGAAGATGCGCTGGGCGCAGCCGTCGATGATTGCCGGGGCGATCGTGCTGTCGGCGATGTCCGATAGCGACTGGGTGGCGAACACCACGCTGACGTTGCGCTTGCGCAGTTCCTTCAGCCATTCGCGGATGCGCGCCGCGAAGAGCGGGTTGTCGAGAAACTTCCAGGCCTCGTCGAGCACGAGTAGGGTCGGCCGCCCGTCGAACCGCGCTTCCAGCCGGTGGAAGAGATAGGTCAGGACCGGCGCGACGACAGACGGCGTCGAGGCCAGCGCTTCGGTCTCGAAACACAGCACATCGCCGACCGACAACCCGTCCTCGGCCGCGTCCAGCAGACGGCCGAACGGCCCATCCAGCGTGTAGGGCGCCAACGCCGCCTTCAGCGGGTTGGACTGGAGCAGCATCGAAAGCCCGGTCAGCGTCCGTTCGGCTGGCGGCGCGCCCGAAAGGCTGACCAGCGCCGACCACAGCGCGTCCTTGATTTCTGGGGTGACCGGGACGCGCTCGTTGGCCAACAGGTCCGCCAGCCATTCGCTGGCCCAGGCCCGCGCGCCGGGACGGTCGATGTCACGCAAGGGCTGGAACGCCAGGCCGCTGTCGCTGGCCAGACCGTAGTGCCTGCCGCCCATCGCCAGGGTGACAGCTCGCGCCGAGAACCGCTTGTCGAAAACATAGACCTGGGCGCCGGGATAGCGGCGAAACTGCAGGGCCAGGAAGGCCAAGGCCACCGACTTGCCCGCGCCGGTGGGGCCGACCAGGAGCATATGGCCGACATCGTCGACATGGGTCGAGAAGCGGAAAGGCGTCGCGCCACTGGTCAGGGCGTGGAAGGTCGGCGGTCCGGCGAGATGCCGGTTGGCTTCCTGGCCCGCCCAGACCGAGGATAGCGGCATCAGGTGCGCCAAGTTGAGGCTATGGACCAGCGGCTGGCGAACGTTGGCGTAGACCTGACCCGGCAATGAGCCAAGCCAGGCCTCGACGGCGTTGACCTGCTCACGGATGCAGGTGAACCCCAGGCCGTTGACGATGCGCTCGACCAGCCGGACCTTCTCGTCGGCCGCCAAGGCATCGCTGTCCGAGACGGTGATGGTGGTGGTCAGATAGCCGAAGCTGACGTGATCGCCGCCCAAGGTCTGGAGCGCCAGATCGGCGTCCGCGAGCTTGTTGTCGGCGTCGCTGTCGGTCAGGGGGACCGGCTCGTTGCTGATCACCTCGCGCAGGATCTGCACGACCGACTTGCGCTTGTTGAACCACTGCCTGCGGATGCGGGCCAGCGCCTTGGTGGCGTCGGCCTTGTCCAGGCAGATGAACCGGGTCGTCCAGCGATAGCTGAACGCCTGGTGATTGAGGGCGTCGAGGATCCCAGGGCGCGTCGCATTGGGAAAACCCAGCACAGTGAGGGTGCGCAGATGCTGGTCGCCCAGGCGCGGCTCGATGCCGCCGGTGAGCGGCGTGTCGACCAGCAGGCCATCGAGATACATCGGGATCTCGGGGACGGCGACGGGGTGGCGGCGCGCCGAGATCGTCGCGTGCAGGTAGGTCAGGGTCTGGCCGTCATCGAGCGCGCGGACCTGCGGCATGAAGCCGGCCAGCAGGTCGAGGATGCGGTCTGTGGTGGCGACGAAGGCCGCCAGTTCCTGGCGCCAGTCGCGGCCGTGGGCGGGCCCATCACGAGCGATCAAGGCCCGCTCGGCGCGGCTCACTTGATCGACCGGCGGCAGGAAGTAGAGCGTCAGGTGGCAGAGGCTCTCGAAGTGCTCGCCCTTCTGACCATCGAAGTCGGCCCTCCGTTCTTCGTCGACCAGCCAGGAGGCCGCGTCGGGGAAGGCCCCGTCCGGATAGCCCAGGGCCGGGACGCGCTCGGCGTCGAAGAACAGCGCCCAGCCCGATCCGAGCCGGCGCAGGACGTTGTTGGCGCGGGCGCAGACCGAGACCAGGCCCGCGTCCGTGGTGCTTTCCAGATCCGGACCGCGGAAGCTCAAAGTCCGCTGGAAGCCGCCGTCCTTGTTCAGGACCACGCCCGGCGCGACCAAAGCCGCCCAGGGCAGATGGTCGGCCAGCCGGTCGGCGCGGCTCCTGTACTCGCGCAGGTTCAGCATGCCAGCCACCCCTTCTGACGCAGATGGCGTGTGACGACGGCGGCGAAGGCGGGGTCGCGCTTGGCGGCGAACACCGCAAGGCTGTGGCCGACGAGCCAGATCACCAGACCCGCGATCCACTGCTGCAAGCCCAAGCCCAGCGCCGCGGCGAGCGTGCCGTTGAGGATGGCGATGGACCGGGGCGCGCCGCCCAGGAGGATCGGCGCGGTCAGCGAGCGGTGGAGCGGGACTTCGAAACCCTCGACATCACCGCTGGAAGGGATGGCTGGCCCGCTCATGCGATCAACGCGCCTCCGCCGAACGAAAAAGAAGGTCAGGAAGAAGCTGGAGGCGGCGAAGGCGATCGACAGGCCGAAGACGATCTGGATCAGCTTGCGAAAGCCACCGCTGGTCTCGCCGAAGGCCAAGGCCAGGCCGGTGGTGATGATCACAAGGACCGCGACGATCTTGGCGACGGGCCCTTCGACCGACTCCAGCACCTGCTGCAGCGGCTCTTCCCAGGGCATGCCCGAACCGGCGGCCTGGGCCTGGGCGGACCAGAGCAGGATCAGGATCGAAGTCAGGGCTGTGAGGTGGAGCGGGCGCGGGTCGGCGACCGCGCGCGCCTTGGCGACGTACGACATCAGGGTTCTCCCTGTCTGAGGGCTTTCAGCTGTGGAGGGTCGAGATCGACGACGACGTAGTCGCCGGAAGAATCGAGACCGGTGACCCGGGCGAGGGTTTCGACGCGGCGGCCGGTTCCCCGGCCCCGGATGAAGACGACCAGATCGACCGCCTCGGCGATCAGTCGTCGCGGCACGGTGACCACGCTCTCCTGGACCAGCTGCTCGAGCCGGTAGAGGGCCGAACGGGCGGAGTTGGCGTGGACGGTGGAAAGGCCGCCGGGATGGCCGGTGTTCCAGGCCTTCAGCAGGTCCAGGGCCTCGCCGCCGCGCACCTCACCAACGACGATGCGGTCGGGCCGCAAGCGCAGCGTCGAGCGCACCAGGTCGGTTAGACTGACGACGCCGGGTCGGGTGCGCAGGGCCACGCAATCGGGCGCGGCGCATTGCAGCTCCGGGGTGTCCTGCAGCAGGATGACCCGCTCGTCTGACCTGGCCACCTCGGCCAGGAGCGCGTTAGCCAGGGTGGTCTTGCCCGCCGACGTCGCGCCGGCGATCAGGATGTTGAGATGCTCGTCGATCGCCTGGCGCAGGATCTCTGCTTGCACCGGCGCCATGACCCCGGCCTCGACGTAGTCGTCCAGTGTGTGGATGCGGCTGGCCGGCTTGCGGATCGAAAAGCAGGGGCTCGCCGAGATCGGCGGCAGCACGCCTTCGAACCGCTCGCCCGACAGCGCCTCGCCGCGTGGCGGCAGGTCGGCGCTGACGATCGGCGCGCCGGCGTGGACCTCGGTGCGGACATGGCTGGCAACCAGCCTGATGATCCGCTCGACTTCGGCCGCCGCCAGGCTGACGCCCGTATCGACACGCCCTTCGCCGAGGCGGTCGAGGCGCAGAACCCCGTCGGGATTGACCATCACCTCGACCACCGCCGGATCGGCAAGTGCGACGGCGATGTCGGGTCCCATCGCCGTGCGCAACATCGCCGCGCGCCGGTCCAAGGTTTCCATGCCAGCCACGCTCATGACGCCGCTTCCCCGGTCTGATCCAGGGTCGCGCGGCCACTGGCGACCTGACGGCCAACCTGGTCGACGAAGCGGGCGAAACGCTCGCGGCCGACGGCCTGGGCGGCCTTGTCGGATTCCGGCAGCGGTGCGGTGACGGTCAGCTGGTAGCGGACAAACAGCGCCAGGCTTTCGAGCAGGATCTTCTGGTCGCGCTCGATCCGGCCGAGCTGGCGGCTCATCCGGTCGAGCCGGACCTTGAAGAGGTCGTCGATCTCGCCGGCCGCACGGCGGCCCAGATAAGCCCGCAGGGCGTCGGCGACGATGGCCGACTTGGAGGTCCCCGGCTTGTTTCCCAGCCGATCGAGTTCGGCGGTCAGCGCGTCGTCGAGATAGAGGTGATGGCGGGGCTTCACGATCGCCCCCTCAGAAAGACGGGAGCAGGTCGTCGTCGCCACGACCGGCCCCTTCGTTCATGGCGTGGGCGCGGGCGAGCGGCGCGGTGGCTTGGGCGCGGGCCATGGCCGCGCGGTCGGCGGCGACGTCGCCGTCGTCCTCGCCCAAACCCAGACCAAGCTCGACATCCTCGCCGCTCGGCCGGACCGTGGCGTCCTCTGAGAGGCCAGGATGGCGTTGCTGCTGGAGACCGCCCTCCTCATCCAGCAGGGCCTCGGCGTCGACCACGCCGGCCAGTTCGGCGTGAGGGCCACGCACCTGTCCGCCCCAATCGTCGCCACGCGGCGGCGGACGATCGACATAGCCGCCATCACCCAGCGTCGGAGGCCCGGCGACACGGCGCGCGAAATTGTCGTCCTCGTAGTAGCGGAGCTTCTTGGCGCGGATCGGCGCCAGACCCGAGACCAGGACCAGCGCGTCGTCCGGCGGCAGCTGCATGACCTCGCCGGGCGTCAGCAACGGCCGAGCGGTCTCCTGACGGCTGACCATGACATGGCTGAGCCAGGGCGAGAGCCGGTGGCCGGCATAGTTGCGCTGGGCGCGCAGCTCTGTCGCCGTACCCAGAGCGTCCGAGATGCGCTTGGCGGTGCGCTCGTCGTTCGAGGAGAACGCAATCCGGACGTGGCAGTTGTCCAGAATGGCGTTGTTCTCGCCATAGGCCTTGGAGATCTGGTTCAGGCTCTGGGCGATCAGGTAGGCGCGGATGCCGTAGCCGGCCATGAACGCCAAGGCGGTCTCGAAGAAGTCCAGGCGCCCCAGAGCGGGGAACTCGTCGAGCATCATCAGGAGCTGGTGCTTGCGGCTCTTGGCCGGGTCGCCTTCGAGGCGCTCGGTCAGGCGACGGCCGATCTGGTTGAGCACCAGCCGCACCAGCGGTTTGGTCCGGGAGATGTCAGATGGCGGGATGACCAGGTAGAGGGTCACCGGGACTGGGGCGTCGACGAGGTCGGCGATCCGCCAGTCGCAGGCGCTGGTGGTCAGGGCGACGGTCGGATCGCGATAGAGGCCCAGGAACGACATCGCCGTGGAGAGGACCCCGCTGCGCTCGTTCTCGGACTTATTGAGGACCTCGCGCGCCGCGCTGGCGACGACGGGGTGAACCTTGGGCGCGTCCGGCGTGCCCAGATGGTTGGTGGCCATCATCCGCCGCAGGGTGTGGGCGAACGAGCGCTGAGGATCGGAGAGGAAGGTGGCGACCCGAGCGAGGGTCTTTTCCTCTTCGGCGTAGAGGACGTGAAGGATGGCCCCGACCAGCAGGCTGTGGCTGGTTTTTTCCCAATGCGACCGGCGCTCCAAAGCGCCTTCCGGGTCGACGAGCACGTCGGCGATATTCTGAACGTCGCGGACTTCGTCGGGTCCTTTGCGGACCTCCAGCAGCGGATTGTAGCGAGCCGACCGCGCGTCGGTCGGGTTGAACAGCAGGCAGTGCGAGAACGTCGAGCGCCAGCCGGCGGTCAGGGTCCAGTTCTCACCCTTGATGTCGTGGACGACGGCGCTGCCGGTCCACGACAGCAGGGTCGGGACGACCAGGCCCACGCCCTTGCCCGATCGGGTCGGGGCGAAGGCCATCACATGCTCGGGGCCGGCATGGCGCAGGTAGCGGCCAGCCAACTGGCCGAGGAACACACCTTTCGACCGGAACAATCCGGCGGCCGTCACTTCACGGCGGCTGGCCCAGCGCGAAGATCCGTAGGTGGTGACCTGGCCGGTCTGACGCGCCCGCCACAGCGAGCCGGCGATCGCGCAGGCGCAGCCGAGAAATCCGCTGGCGCCGGCCAGCAGGCCGGCCTTGTTGAAGACCGACGGCGCATAGGCCTCGTAGTGGAACCACCAGTCGAAGAGCTGCCAGGGGCGATAGAGCGGCTGGCCGAACGGCGTCGCCCAGGGCGCGCCCAATTGGACCTGGTAGTCGAGCATCGCCGCTGCCCACTGGGTCGCGGTCCAGACGCCCAGCATCATGATCGCGAAGACCGCGAGAATCTGGCCGATGAGGAGCTTGGTGGGCGTCATGCGCCGGGTCCCGAGCCCTGCGCCGCGGCATGCGGGATCAGGGCCAGGAGAGGCTCAGGCGGCGCCCCGGAATCGCTTATGGCGGTTAGGCCCGCGCTAGGACGCGCTAGGCGCCGTCTTGTCCGGCGGGTTCAGTCTGGGCGGATCTTCGCGGGGCGCGCCAGTCTTGCGCTTGTCAGAAAATATGTGATACTTTCTGACAAGGAGACTGTCATGTCCGCGCTCGCAGATCATATCCTCGCCCACGCCGAAGCCGCGCCCGAAGGGACGACGCTTCGCGCCAAGGAGTTGCTGCATCTGGGATCGCGCGCCGCCGTCGATCAGGCGCTCGTGCGTCTGTCGCGTTCGGGCGCGCTGAGCCGCATCGGTCGGGGCCTCTACCTTCGTCCTCGGCAGGGTAAATACGGCCCCCCGCACGCCCTCCGCCGCCACGGTGGTGCAGGCGATTTCCAGCACCACCGGCGAGGTCATCGCAAGCCATGGCGCGGCGGCCGCCAACGCCCTGGGCCTGACCACCCAGACACCGATGAAGGCGATCTATCTCACTTCGGGCAAAAGCCGGGGACTGAAGATCGGGGGCCAACAGCTCGAACTTCGCCACGCCCGGGACTGGGAGTTGCTGTTGCCCGGCCAGCCGGCCGGCGACGCCGTCCGTGCACTCGCCTGGGCTGGCCCTGAACGCGCCGCCGAAACGCTCAAGGCTCTCAAGCGCCGACTACCGGCCGAGACCGTGCAGACCCTCCTGAACCTGCGAGGTCGTCTGCCCACATGGCTGGCTCAGGAAGTTTCGAGCCTGGCGCGTGGCTGACCGGTTCCTGAACCTCTCCCGGGATGATCGTCGCGAGGTGCTCGAGGCCGCGCCCGGGCGTGGCCTCGAACGTGCGTCCTATCTGCTCGAAAAGGATGTCTGGGTCGTCTGGACACTCGAGGCGCTCTTCGCCGCGCCGTTCGCCGACGGCCTGGTGTTCAAGGGCGGCACGTCGCTATCCAAGGCCTACGATATCATCGACCGGTTTTCCGAAGACGTCGACCTGACCTACGACATCGGCAAGCTGACGGGCGACCCACGCTTTGGCGACCCGGCCCAATTGACGCCTGAAGAGGCCAAGAGCGTTTCGCGACGCGTGCGCGAACGTCTCTTGCCACGCTTCATCCGCGATACGGTCGCACCATACCTTGCCGAACGCCTGGCGGCTGACGGCCTTCCCGCTCACGTCGAACAGGACGGTCAGGACCTGCTCGTGGTTTACGAGACCGCGGCCGACTACCCCGGCTATGTGCGCCCCCGAGTGAAGCTGGAATTTGGCGCCCGCGCCACCGGGCAGCCCGCCTCACCGCGTCCGGTCGACTGCTATCTGGCTAAGGCCTTCGAAGAGCTGGAGTTTCCTGCGGCCACGCCCTGCGTGATGACCGCCGAACGAACCTTCTGGGAGAAGGCCACGGCGGTTCACGTCTTCTGCGTTCAAGGCCGCTTCAAGGGCGGGGCGGGCTTTGCCCGACACTGCTACGACCTAGCGCGGCTGGATCTGGCCGGCGTCGCCGATGTCGCCATCGCGGATCCGGAGTTGGCCAAGGCCGTGGCTGACCACAAGTCCAAGTTCTTCATCGAAGCCGATCCTGCCGGGGAAGTCATCGACTACGGGGCGGCCGTTGCAGGCGGCCTGCGGTTGGTCCCGGAGGGCGAGGCTCGCGCCGTGCTCGAAGCCGACTACCAAGCCATGATCGAGGCCGGCTATCTGGACGGCGTCGCCGAGCCCTTCGACGCGCTGATGGCGCGATGCCAGAGCCTGCAGGACAAGGCCAACGCGGCCAGATCCAGCGCCACGCCGTAGGCTGCCAATCGACAGAAAGCTCTCGTGGATCACGACCGCCTGGCCTAAGCCAACTCGTCCCAGTCGATGGCGTTGATCGGCGATCGAATGTCGATCGGCGGCCAAGCCACGGCCTCGAACTGCGCCAGACACTTGGCCCCAAACTTCGGCTCCACCCGCATCGCCCAGCCGATCAGGCCGCGGACCCTATGATAGAGGGTCGACACGGAGAGCTTTTGCCGTTCCGCATGTCGCGATGGACCAAAATCCTCGCTGGCCAGGTAGTGCAGATGCTGGCGCAGATCATCCTTGAATTCGCGCGACAGCCGGGGCTCGGGTCCGTCGACCAGCATGCCAAGGACGATCCGGCGCGCGCCTGGTCCGCGGATGGCCGTCTTGCGCAGGTTCGGCCTATAGCCGGCCTCCGACAGTTCGCGCAGAACCTTGCGCTTGAAGGCCGCCACCGTGGCGCGCGTGTGCGGCTTTCGGGCCGAGAACGCCAGGTCGTCGGCATAGCGCGTGTATTTCATGTTCGCCGCAGCGGCCATCGCCGCGAACCGATCGTCCAGATGGCGCATGACCAGATTGGAGAGCATCGGACTGGTCGGTGCGCCTTGAGGTAGGAAACCTTCCGCAGCGTGCTGATAGGCCTTGATAGTTGGCCAGCGCACGGCCGGGTCAACGCTGGGGCTCTTGCCGCCGGACGCCACGACAGTTGTCAGTCTGGCCAACTCGAAGGCGATCAGGTCCGGATAGCCAAGACCTTCAAAGACCTCGCAGATCTTACCTTCTGTCACCCGGGTGAAGAAGTCTTCGATATCGACCTTAAGGAGGAAATCACAGCCGCAATGCATCCTCGCGGCGAACTCAGGTCGCGAACCGGGGTGGTAGGCGTAGCTCGCAGGATGGGCGCGGGTGTGTTGGAGGATGTTGCGGACGATCCAGTCCTGCGTCGTCTTAAGCTCCCGATTGGGCGTGCAGATCAGGCGAACGCGTGTGCGTCCGGGGATCGCCTTCTTCAAGGTGAAGACCTTGTAGGGGTGCGTCCGACGCGCGACGACGCTGCGCAACAGGCCGTAGCGCGTGCCCGTCATTTCGCTGAGGTGGCGCAGGGTGAAGACGGGCGTCATCCGCGGATCGACGCGCCGGATCCGCTCCATGATCGCGAGCGCGGAGTCGATCACCGCGCCGGGCACGCCCTGGCGCTCGCCATCGAAACGATAGTGCTGAGGGTTCCAGGACGACACTTACTTCGACCCACTCCGGTGGGTAATACTGCAAGGCGCACCCAAGACACCGCCAGGAAAGGCTTGCAGTATTGCGCAGCATGAAAAGAGAGCTACGCGAGACGAGCGCCGAGAATCCGACGCCCTAGGCTTCCGCGAAGAAGCCCATCGCCGCTTTCGCGGCGCATTCCTAATTGCCCTCAAGGAACCCTCAGCTGACTGGGATAGTAGAAGGGACTGTCCTTGCTGGGAAGCACCGGTCGCCGCCGACCTCGCCGACGCAGGCGCGCAAGCTCCTTTCGCCCCAGCGGCGTCATGGTGAGCTTGTCGGTCAGCCATCGCGCGACCTGCGCGAAGCGCAGTATCGACTCCGTCTCGGCAACGCCCAGACTCGAGCGCCCCGAAACCGCCTTGGCATCTCTGGCGCCGTCCTCGCAGGCGGCTAGCACCATCATCGTCGAGACCCACAATTTCGTGGTCGGCGCCGAGAGGGCTTCCTGGGCGCTGCGCACCCCGAGCAGACGTTGGGCCCGCTCGTCCAACGCCTGGGTCTCGCTAACAGGAAAGGCTTCCACCGTCGCGGCCGTGCTGCGGCCATGAAACAGTGGTCTCCAGCCGTCGGCCCGGCTCCAGAGCATGGCGGGCGCGTTGTTCGGACAGCCGTGGGCGAAGGCGATCAGGGCCCCGCCGCCTCGGAAGCCGAACGGGTTGTTTCGCCTGGGCGGATAGCGGCGGCACAGATCGACCATCTTGACCGAAGCCGATCGGCCGAACCCGCCAAACAAGGTCGGACATCCGACGGCCAGGCGGACCTGAGGCTTCAACTTCTGGTTCTCGAGGATGTAGAGGCCTTCGGTCAAAGCCGAATAGGCCACGACCGTGAACTTCAGGCGCCCGCCCGACCGCCAGCTGCGCAAGGTCGCCACGTACCGGAACGCCTCCAACATGTCGTGGACGCGTTTGCCCGATCCGATGAAGTCGGTGACAATCACGATATGGCCGACGCGATCGGCCCTCAGTTTATCCGGGCCGGGATGGGACAGCGCCACCTCGGGGTTCTGTCGGCAGTAGTCGGTAATCAGCTGGGCGACCACGCCCTCGCTGCCGATCTCCTGATCGCGAGGATCGGCTCGAACGGGCTGCACGCCGGGGCCCGTCGCCTTGCCGTGACGCGAGTCAGGAAAGAACGCGGGGAATCTTGCCGAACACCTTTTTGACCGGTCGCTCGGCATAGAGGGCGATCTTTCCATCCCGCCGATGGCCTAGACGCGACGACCTCGTCCAGCAGCCGCCGCATTCCGCGCTGAAACGCCTCTCCACTGACCAGCAGGATCTCGTCGATGAGAGAGGCTGCGGCTTCCCGGTCGGACTCGTCGAATTGCAGGAGCCATTCGGCCGATCGGGATATGCCTGACAGGAAGGTCATGGCGCTAAACTTTGGATGGAGCACACGCATCGCCTCGACGCGCGAGATCGAGCTTTGCTGAAAGTGCCCGGTTGAGTTGCGGGACGCAACCCACCGCCTAGTCGATTGCGGGGCCGCCCCGCCCGCGTCCAATGGTCCAGCTGACGCCGGCCTCGCGCAGCACGCCGGACACGGCGCGGCCCTCCTGGCCGTCCAGCGCTGGACGCCACGGCACGAGCGTGAAGTCGCGGCTGCGCTCGATCATCGCAAAGCGTCCGCTGGCCAGGTCGACCGCGCGCCGATAGACGCCCTCGACCCGCTGCCCCGGCCGCGCCTCGGAGAAGGCCAGCCCGGTCTCGCGGGCCAGGCCTTCGGCCGCCGCGATCAGGTCGCGCCGTTGCAGACGCGTCAGGAGGCCGGCGCGATAGATCACCCGGTCCTGCTCCTGCTGGGCCAGGCCCTGCTCGATCAACCATTGGCGACGCTGGGCCAACGCCTGGCGCACGTCGCGCCCGAACCCGGCGTCGCGCAGCGGTTCGGGCGCCTCGGCGATCAGTTCGCGATCAAGCCAGGTGGCGCCGACCGCGCCGACCTGCTGGTCGAGCCGCTGGGCCGACAGGGTGCGGACCACGACGGGCGCGTCCTGGGCCTGCTTCTTCTCGTAGGCGCCGGCCCGCTCGACGTGGTCGGCGGCGATGATCCAGGTCCCGTCGTCCTGGCGCTCGACCCCGGCGCGTCCCCGACGTAGGGCCTCGAGCCTTCGGACATGGGTCTGCGCGAAGGCGGCCGAGGCGGTCGGATCGGTGGCCAGGTGCAGGTCGAGGCTGTAGCGCCCGTCGTTGACGGCGGCGATCCTGGCCACGGTATGATCGACGGCCCGGGGCTCGACCGGACGCGGCGCGATCGCCACCACCGCGCCCTCCGGGATCGGCTCGACCGCCAGGCCCCGGCCGATCTCGACATAGTGGGCGCGACCATCGACGCCGTCGACGACCAGATAATGGCGATCCTTCAACTCGTCCGACAGGCCGCGCGCGACCAGGCGGCCGACCAATGGTCGGGCACCCGGCCCCCCTGGCTGGTAGATGACCTGATCGGCCGGGGCGCGCGCGACGCCGCCCGCCTCCAGCGAACGGTACAGCGTCTTCTGGATGTCGCCGCGCTCACCCATGCGGCGCAGGGTGTCTTCCAGACCGTCGGCCAGGCGCCAGCGGGTCGGCGCGCGCTCCTGCGCCAAGCCCAGGCGCGCGAGGGTCTGCAGCCGCCCGGCCCGGACGGAATAGAGCAGCGGATCGACATGGCGCGGCGAGAACAGGCCCGCTTCGTCGACGTCGCGCAGCAGGCCGCGGTCCAGGCTCGTCAGTCGCTCCTGATCGACCTCGCGCCGCAACCGCCCTTCGATCTCGTGGTCGGCGCGCGGTCCCAGGTCCAGCGACACCAGCTCGGCGGCGCGCTCGCGCAAGCCCTGGGTCAGGTAGTCCTTGGCGATGACCAGCTCGCGGCCCTGGTCATCGCGACCGCGCACGATGATGTGGGTGTGGGGGTGGCCGGTGTTGTGGTGATCGACGGCCACCCAATCGAGCTTGGTGTCGAGGTCGGCTTCCATCCGCGCCATCAGGCGGCGGGTCAGGGGCTTGAGGTCCTCGTACTCGGCACCGTCCTCGGGCGAGACGATGAACCGAAATTGCCGGGCGTCGCCGCCGGCCTCGGCCCGGTCGATGAAGGCGCGGCCGTCGGCCTTGTCGGAGGCGGCGTCATAGAGCTGGCCGGGCGCGCCCTCGCGGGTGACGCCGTCGCGCTGGACATAGCGCATGTGGGCGCGGGCCGCGTCCAGGCCCTTGCCGGCAAGCTTCGGAATCGAGAACTTCACGATCACCCGGCGGGCGCGGTAGGCGGCGAACCGGTCGCGTGAGGACAGCACCCGGGCGACGCCCGCGCCCTTGCCGATCCGCGCGCCGGTGAACTTGAGCTTGCGCGGCGCCTTGCCGAAGACCCCGCCGCTGGCCAGCATGGCCGAGCGCAGCACCCGCGACAGGTAGCTCTTGCCCTGCCTGGAGCCCAGCGCCCGAGGCTTGCCCAGGCGTGGCTCGAAATCGTCGTTCTGGACCATGGCAACTCTCCCGCCAGTCCTATGACCGATCGCGCCGATCACCGAAATTGGCGCTATGAATTGTCGTTTCACGTCAGGCGCTTAGGTCTTGCATGGCGCCAACTCCGTCTGCATGGCGCCATGCCGCAATCTAAGAAAACGATGTGCAGACAAGGCCTTGAGGCGACAGGACCGCAGGGATGGCACCGGTGCTTTATCTTGCCTTACCCGCGCTTCCTTCGTTTGCGTTCGGTTGTTGCACTCTTGTTCTCCTTCCATGAGACGAACCATGTCGGGCTCCTGATGATCGAGGGAGGTCGGCCGTGGCGTCGAAGCGCTACCAAAACCGAGGACTGCGGACCTACTGGGCGGTCCACATCGAGGCCTGGCGGCTGAGCGGTCTGTCGCGCGCGGCGTACTGCGGCGAGCACCAGCTCAAACCCGGCGTCTTCAGCAGTTGGCTGAAGAAGATCGGTGACGCCGACGCCTTGCAGCACAAGCCTTCGAGCAAGCGAAAGCCTCCGCCGCGACGCTCCGCCAGCGAGGTCCGCAACAGGGCCGTGCAGGCGTTCTGGGCCATGCACGTCGAGGCCCAACTGTGGAGCGGACTGAGCGCCGCAGAGTACGCCAGCGCCCATCGACTGACACCGTCGTCGCTGCGTCAGTGGCGTCAACGCCTGGACGAAGACCCCCTTGGGATCGATTGGCGAGAGCTCGTTCATCCCAGCGCCCGCCCGTATGTGGGCCCCAGACGAAGCACTAGTGCTAAGGCCCGGACGCCGGAATCCGGCTTGACGGGCGCGACCAGGACCGTCCGCGACGGTGATGGTCGGAGTAGCCGCCGGACGTTCAACGACGAGCAAAGGCGCGCCATCGTCGCCGAGACACAGGCGCCCGGCGCCACGGTCAGCGCGGTGGCCAGGAAGCACGGCGTGGTCACCAGCATGGTGTTCCGGTGGCGCGCCCAGATGGGCCTTGGCCAGGACCAGCGCGCCCGGCTGGCTCGCGTTCGCCTGGTTGGCGAAGGCCTCAAGGCAGCGGGCCAGGCGCCCACGGCGGGCATCCCCTTGCCCATTCCCGAAGGCGCGGTGGCGGTCGATCTTGGCGACGGACGCCGGGTCTTCGCGCCGCCCGGGAGCGATCCGGACGAGGTCCGACGGTACGTGGCCCAGCGGGAGGCGGCGCGATGATGATCATCCCCTCCGGCGTGAAGGTGCATCTGGCGCTGGGTCAAACCGATATGCGCAAGGGCTTCGACGGCCTGTCGATGCTGGTGCAAGACCTGCTGAAGGAAGACCCGTTCTCGGGCCACTTGTTCGCCTTCCGGGGACGAAAGGCCGACACCATCAAGCTGCTCTACTGGGACGGAACGGGGCTGTGCCTGTTCACCAAGCGACTGCAACGCGGGCGCTTCATCTGGCCCCATATCACCACGCCAGGCGGCTGCGTCGTGCTCACGCCCGCACAACTGGCCATGCTGATCGAAGGCATCGACTGGCGGTTCCCAGAGCGCACCTGGAGGCCCGCCATCGCCGGCTGAAACCACGCCAAAACCCCTGTCAAATAAGGGGAAAGTGCTTGGTCGCGGACTCCGAAAATAGTAGAATCGGGCATGCGGCTGGATCTCGAAAACCTGCCTACCGACACGGCCTTGCTGCATCAGTTGGTGCGCGAAATGGCTGGCTTCGTCGGTGAGCGGGACGGCGAGATCGAGCGGCTCAAAGCCATCATCAAGCAGCTCCAGCGCGCCCAGTTTGGCCGCCGGTCCGAGCGCCTGGACGCCGATCAACTGGCGCTGGCCCTGGAGGATGTCGAGACCGATCTGGCCGCCGCCGAAGCGCGCCGGCCCGACATCCTGCCGGCGCCCGCGAGGGCTCAGCCCAAGCGCAAATCGCTCCCCGACCACCTGCCGCGCGAAGACCGGTTGATCGATATCGCCAGCCCGGTCTGCGCCTGCGGTGGCGCGCTGCACAGCATCGGCGAGAGCGTCAGCGAGATGCTGGACTGGGTCCCCGCGCAGATGCGGGTGATCCGGATCGTGCGCCCCAAGTATGCCTGCCGGGCCTGCGCCACGGTGGTCCAGGCGCCGGCGCCGGAGCGACCGATCGACGGCGGCCTGGCCACGCCAGCGTTGCTGGCCCAGGTGCTGGTCAGCAAATACTGCGACCACACCCCGCTCTATCGGCAGTCCAAGATCTTTGCTCGGCATGGCGTGGATCTGGAACGCTCGACACTGGCCGGCTGGGTCGGCGGAGCCTGTTGGTGGCTGCAAGCCCTGCACGACAGGCTGGCCGAAAACCTGTTCGCCAGCGGCCATCTGTTCGCCGACGATACGCCGATCCCGGTGCTGGATCCTGGCCGGGGCCGGACCAAAACCGGGCGCCTCTGGGCCTACACCCGTGATGATCGACCCTGGGGCGGACCCGAGCCGCCGGGCACGGTCTATGTCTATGCGCCGGACCGAAAGGGCGAGCGCCCGGCCGCCCATCTGGGCCGGTTCAAGGGCGTTCTCCAGGTCGATGGCTATGCCGGCTTCGAACCGCTGACGGCGTCCGGGGACGTCAAGCTGGCGGCCTGTTGGGCGCACACTCGGCGCAAGTTCTATGAGATCGCCGAGTCCACCAAGGCGCCCGTGGCCGTCGAGGCGTTGCGCCGGATCGGCGAGCTCTACGCCATCGAAGCCCAGGTGCGCGGCCAGTCGGCGGCGCTGCGACGGGCGGCGCGTCAGGAGTCTTCCCGTCCGTTGGTCGATGCCCTGCACGCCTGGTTCGAACGTCAGCTCACCCGCGTGCCGCCGCGCGGCGCCCTGGCCGAGGCCATTCGCTACGCCCTGGGCCGCTGGGACGCCCTCAGCCTGTTCCTCACCGATGGCCGCATCGACCTCGACAACAACCCCGTCGAGCGCGCGATCCGGCCTATCGCCCTGGGCCGCAAGAACCACCTGTTCGCCGGCTCGGACGGCGGCGGCGACCGCTGGGCCGTGGTCGGATCGCTGATCGAGACCGCCAAGATGAACGGCGTCGAGCCCTTCGCCTACCTGCGCGATGTGCTCGAGCGCATGGTCGACGGCCACCCCGTCAACCGCCTCGACGAGCTGCTGCCCTGGGCCTGGAAGAGCGGAAATCACGTCAACACCTGACCGACGTGCAGCGGCCGGACGCTTACCTTCCTTCCCCCTCCCGTCCCTGCAACCCGACCGCCATCACGGCGTCTCCCGGCCCCGCGCCGACCGGGGGACAAACAGCCCGGCCGACGGCGCGGGCGTGGCGTCCGGTCCAGCCGCTTGCAGCAGGAAGAACAATCGCGTCCCCGACAGCACGGCGGGCGGCAAGGCCGTCTCGCCGGGGATCTGGGCGAGGGTTTCGATGTAGCGGCGGGTCTCGGCCGGAAGCGGCGCGCCGGTCTCCAGGTGGGCGGCGTAGCGGGCCGGTCCGGCGTTGTAGGCGGCCAGCAGACCGGGGTAGCCGAACCGCGCGCGCATGGCCGAAAGATAGGCCGCGCCCGCCAGGATGTTGTCGCGCGGATCGTAAGGATCAGGCCCCAGACCGTGGACCCTGGCCAGCTCCCGATAGGTCCCGGGCATCAGCTGCATGAGCCCCATCGCCCCGGCCCGCGAGGTGATCGGCACGCCGTCGAGGTGGGTTCGCCCGCCGCTTTCGGCGCGTATCACCGCCACGATCCAGGCCTGTGGAATGTCGAAACGCTGGGCCGCTTCGGCGATCCAGGGACGCCATTGTTCGATACGTTCGGGCGTCGCCGGGCTTGCCGCGACGACCGCCGCCAGGACGATCAGGGCAGCCATAGCGGGGTCGCCCGGCCGATGACCGCGCCCTTGCCCACCGGCCCGAAATAGCGCCCGTCGAACGAGTCCGGCGCGGGATTGAGCAGCAAGACCGCACCGCCCGACAGCCGCTGGCACCCCGACCACCACGGCAGCTTACGCCCCCGGCGGTCGGCCGCGCGGCGCATGGCGAAGGGCCGGCCGTTGACCGTGATCGAGGTCCCGACCGCGCAGACCTCGTCGCCCGAGACGGCGGCCACGGCCTTGATCATCGGCACATTGGCGGGGAGATAGCGGCGCTGGGCGGCCAGGCGCCGCGCGGCGGGCGGCGGCTCGGCCAGCACGTGATCGCCGACGCGGACCGGCGCGCCCGGCCTGATCCGCCAGAGACCGACGGGCGCGCTGGCGCTGGCGTTCCAGACCAGGCGCGGGGCGGGATCGAAGACCAGCGGCGCGGCCAGGGCGACCAGCGCGCCGGCGGAAAGACCGGCCAGGACCTGGCCGCGCGGGGTGAGCCAGCGGCTAAACATGGCGGTCCTCGCGCTCGGCGTCGCGGCGCGAACCGTTGCGCCGCGACCAGGCGTCCAGGTCGTCGATGTGGTAGCGGATGAACCGCCCGTGGCGCCGGAAGGCCGGGCCTTGGCCCTGGCCGCGCATGGTCTCCAGCGTGCGTTCGGCCAGCCCGATATAGTGCGCGGCCTGGGCGGTGTTGAGGAACGGGCTGCCCTTGCGCGCGCGGGCGGCCCGGTTGATCGCGTCGTCTTCGTCCATCATCGCCGCGCTCCCTTTTCCTGTTGGGGCGCGGCGGTGGCGGGATGGGGTTGGGCCGCGCTGGGGCGAGCAGACCGCGCCCAGCGCGCGGGCGGGACGTACGCAAACGCGCCTTTGAAATTCGTTCCCCCTCTCCTGGGGCGGGCGGTGGCCCCCGCGCCTGGCGGCGCGAGGGCGGGGCCGGTCAGTCCTCGGGGTTCCAGATCAGGGCGAAGACGTCGTCGTCGTCCTGGCCGGCCGCGCGACCGAGTTTGACCTTGTAGGTGCGCGGGCCGATGTCGGGATGGGCCAGGGTCAGGCCGACATATTCCTGGCCCTTGACCTGACCGACGTTGTTCCAGCCGGCGCCGATCTCGATCCCGGACGCCACGACCCGGTAGTCGGGATAGGCGGGCGAGGGCTTGTCGCGGACGGGCACGATCTCGATGTCGGCGCGGATGTTGAGCGTGCGGAGCTGGCCCTTGAAAGCGCCGGTTTCCGAGCGGGTGACGTGGCCGAGGGTGGCGGTCATGGCGGGGGTCCTTTCAGCGATCCGCCGGGGCCGATCCCCGGCGACAGGCGCCCGTCATGGGCGGCCCGGCCCGCCTTGACCCGCAGGACCCTTGAGGTCCGGAGGGCCGCAGCGCAGCGCAGGACCCGAGCGACGGGCTTTTTTGCAGCGAAGCGGGCGCGAGGAGCCGCGCCCTCTTGTCTTGGGCGCGGCGGGGAAAAAAGTTCGGCGCGACGGTTCGAGGCGGGACGGGACGCCCATAGGGTCCAAGCCATCGTCGTGGGTTCGTGTCCGGCGGTTTGCTGCAAGGCCCCCCGCCATGATCGCCCGCTCGGCCACGCCGCCCGCGCGGGAAGCCGGCGCCTTCAAGGGCCGGCGCTGTCACCCTCACGGCCTGGCCGCCATCGAGATCGCCCGGCCGCGACAAGTCCTCGCCCGTCTATCGCCGCGCACGGGACGGGCTTGCGGGATCGAGATCGGCGCCGGCTGGCGCGGCGGCGGCCGGGTCAAGGGCCAGGGTTATGTCGGTCTGACCCTGGCCCATCCCGACATCGGCTAGCCCGCCTCCAAGGTCGGGCTTCGGCCACGCCGCCGGCCAGGACGGCGACGACGTCTTCGCCCTGATCTGGAACCTTCGAGGCCTGACCGGCCCCGCCTTCGCGCCGCCAAGCGCGGGGGCCATCGCCCGCCCAACGTCATAGGAAAAACCCCGCGTCGCCGGACGCGGGGCTCAAGGTCTGGAGGGATCGGGGCGAGCCGCCGCCCGCCCCGCCGGCTCATTCGGCCGCGAGGATGGCCGGGTTGGGATCGCTGACCAGGACCACGGCCGGGGCCGGGACCTCGCCCGCGCCGGGGACCTTGACCCGACGCAGCAGGGGCGCGACCGCCTTGCTCCGCTCGGCGGTGGCGAAGCGCCGCTTGGTGTAGGCGCCAGCCGGGAAGGTCAGCCAGCGCGGCGTCCAGCGCGCGACCTTGGGACGGTCGTTCGTCCCGTTCGAGGAAGTCGCGCAGGATGGCCTTCTGGGTCTTGACCTTCTCGGCCAGATTGCCGTCGGCGACCTTCTTGCCGCCGACCTCCTTGAGCATGGCGTTGACCGCCTCGCGGTCGCGGATCAGCTCGAAGAAGGCCGCGTCCGGGCTCCAGAACGCGGCCATGTCGACCTTCATGTGCAGGCCCGCCGCCTCGACCTCGGCGCTCCCGGCGGCCAGCGCTTCGCCCATGACCACGGCGGCGACCGCCAGGACGTCGGCGTCGGGCAAGGACAGGAGCTTGGCGAAGACGCCCGCCGCGCCGCCGTCGCCTTTCCGTCCGACCAGATCGCCATCGGCTTCGACGCCGAGTAGGGCGGCGGCGCCCGCCTGCTTGGCTCGAAACCGCGCCTCGGCCGGGCTGGCCTCAACGCTGGCCGACACCGCCTCATGGCCCGCCCGCCGAGGATCGGCCTCGACGCGCCACAGCGCCGACCCGGCCACGGCGTGGGCCACCAGCAGCCGCAAGGCCACGCCCGCATGGTCGGCCAGGACCGCGCGCACGGCGGCATGGCGGTGCAGGTCGATATAGGTCTGCTGGGCGCTGGTGACTTCGGCGCGGTCGGTCTTCGGACCGTCGCCATCGCCCTCGCCGCGCGCGGCCTTCGCGGCGGCGGCTTCGGCGCGCCGGGCCTCCTTGGCGCTCAGCCAGCCTTCATGCGTCGTCACCTCGCCGCGCGAACTGATGGCCAGGAAGACCTTGCCGCCCTTGGCCTTGGAGACCCGTTCGTGCTTCCAGGACTCGAACGAACGACCGGTCTCCAGCACCTCCACCGCGTTCCAGCCGTCGGCCAACAGGGCCTCGCGCTTGGCCGCCAGGGCCTGGTTCTGGCAGGTCCAGAAGAGGTTGGGATCGGTGAAATAGCTGTCGTCGCCGAACAGGTCGGCGATGATCTGGCCGGGGTAGTCGTCGAGGCGGAACAGGGCGTTCTTGGCCGGGATCGAGGCGCCGCCGAACAGCCAGGTCTTGAGCTGGGCGCCGGTCGGGGCGCGGCGCTCGGGATCGTCCAGCATGGCCAGCCACTCCTTCTGCTGGCTCTTGGTGGCCAGGGTCAGGGAGCGGACGGTGGCCACGTCGATGGCCTCGCGGCGATAGAGGCCCCGGATGCGCGGCAAGAGGTTGCCCAGCGCCAGGGTGCGCCGGACCACCGCGTCGGTCATGTGGAAGGTGGCGGCGATCTGTTCGGGCGCGCGGCCCTTGCGGATCAGCTTGGCGAAGGTCTCCCAGCAGGTGACCTCGTCGGCCGGGAGGCGCGCGAGGTTTTCGATCAGCGAGGCCTCGATGGCGGCGGCGTCGTCGCCGGGCGCCAGGATGCCGATGGGCACCGGATCGATCTCGACGCCCTGGGCGATGGCGGCCATGGCCGCGAACCACCGCCGCCGCCCGGCGACGATCTCGAAGTGACCGGGGACGACGGCCCCGTCCTGGGTCTTTTCCTGCACCAGCATGGTCAGGAGAACCCCGCGCTGACGGATCGACGGGGCGATGTCGGCGATGTCCGGATCAGGCCGCCCGTAGTTCATGTTGAGCGGCGAGACGGTCATGTTGCGGGGGTCGGCGAAAGCGAGTTTCATGACGGTTGCTCCTGTTTCTCAGGGGTGGAACCGGCCCCGTCCGTGTTGCTGTCCAGGCTGCGGGCGGGGCCGGGGATGCGCCGGGATTGGCGCGGTCGACCGGCGCCGGGCTTGATCCCGGCGCGCGGAAGGCGGGATCAGGCGGCCATGGCGCATTGCGCCGCCGCGCTAGGCTCGGGCGACGGCGCGGTCTGGAAGGCCAGCAGGAAGTCGGCGGCCTTGGAGGCCTGGGAGGCGGCGCGGAAGATGGCGCGGTTGTCCTCGCGCAGGACTTCAAGCCACGCGCCGATGTAGTCGGCATGGCGGACGGTGGGGACGATGCCGAGGGTGGCGCAGACGAAGGCCGCGCCCATTTCGGCGACCAGCTCCTCGCGCGCATAGGCCTTGCCGCCCCGGTGTCCCGACTGGTCGCGGTCCAGCCGCGAGCCGTGGCCGGTCCAGTGCGACAGCTCGTGGAAGGCGGTGCGGTAGTAGTTGATCTGGTCGGTGAAGGCCGGTTGCGGCGGGACCTGCACGTAGTCGAACAGAGGATCATAGAAGGCGCGCGGCCCGCCGACGCGGAAGTCCGCGCCGGTGGCGGCGATCAGCGCCTCGGCGTGGGGGACGGCTTGGCGCTCGGGCAGCGGCGCGGGTTCGGGATCGACGCCCGACAAGCCTTCGCATTGGGCGAGATTGAAGACGGTGAACCGCTTGAGGAAAGCGACCTTGCCGGGCTCGTCGCCGTCACGCGCGGCGCGTTCCTGCTCGGCCTTGGGCGTGAAGCGGTCGGCATAGACCACGCTCGTGCCGCGTTCACCGCGCCGCACACAGCCCCCGGCGGCCAGGGCCTGCTTGAAGGTCAGCCAGCCCTGGGACGGATAGCCGTGCTCGATGACCGCGCCCCACAGCAGGAGGATGTTGACGCCCGAATAGCGCCGCCCGGTGATCCCGTTGCGCGGCAGGGACAGGGCCGCGCGCCCGGCCGTTCCCCACGGCTGGACCCAGGGCAGGCGCCCGGCCTCCAGCTGGTCGATGATCCGGTGGGTGACCTCGTCATAGAGGCTGGCTTCAGCTTGTCGGGACGGCTCCCGCCGGGAGGGCGAGGCCTTGGCGGCGGACTTGCGGCCTTGACCGGTCGGGCGCATGAGCGGGCTCCTTCCCCGCCCGAAAACCCCGCATCCTTTCGCCGGAAAGGGGGGTGGGCGGCGAAGAGCGGCCGAAGAGGCCCGTCGCCGGACGGCGGCACCCGAAGGGCCGAAACGCAGTGGAGGAGCCGGCCCTGGCCGGCTTGCCGCCGACCAAGGCGGGCCTAGAAGGGCGCGCCGCCCACCCCCGTTTCAGGGGAAAGGAAAACCAGGAAAGTCATCGCGCGCAGCGCGATGGCCGTATCGGACACTGTTCAGGCTTCTGGCGCGTGCTCGTCCGACGAGATCGTGCTCGAGAGCATGCGAGCCCCGTCGCGTTCGATCACCGCCAGCACCGCGTCGTCCCGCCAGACTTCCACCGATACGGCGCTGGCATGCTCGCGAAGCAAACCCCACGCGTGAGCGACATAGGCATCGGGTGAGAGCGCCTGAACGTCGACCGCCGTGGCGACCTGGTTATCGGCCAAGCAAACGAAGGTGTAGGTGTCCATCGCATGACCCAGAATATTCGCTGCCTGTATGGTCATCAACTGCCGAACAATAGGCCCTCGCCCTCTTGATCACCTGCCGCCGAGGAGAAGAAGCCCTCATGACTGAGCCCTCCGACGATCCGCTCGCCCAACATCTGGCCGAGATCGTGCAAACGCGGCAGGCCGCGATGGACGCCCACGCGGCGCTGCGCCAGTCGCAGCCGTTCCTGAACGCCTGCCGCAGGACCGAAACCCTGGTCGGCGACTATGGGCTGGCGCTCAACGCCATCAGCCTGATGTCGACCCGATCACCGACCTTCGAAGCGGCCAGGCTCAGCATCCGAATCGCCGATCTGCTGATTGAATCGGCCGTGGCCACCATGGCCCACATTCGCGAAGGCCTGCTGAACCCGGCCCACCGCGAAATGCGCTTCCTGCTGGAAGCCAGCATCAAGGCCTGGTGGTGCGACAGCGTCGAGCCCGAAGGCGAGGTCGAACGAAAGCTCGACTTCCTCGACGACCTCGGCGCCGCGCGCTTCCGTGACATCGTGGACGGCCTGCGGCCTCGGCTGATCGCCGCCGAAGAGGCGGCCGGCCTGGTCCACAAGGTCACCAATCTCTACAAGAAACTGTCGACGCGGGTCCACGCCTCGACCGGCGGCGTCGGGGTCGACCTTCGACGGTTCGAGCGCGGCCAGTATGTCGGCTTCGAGGGCGTGGGCGATCTCAACAAGGCCAACGCGCAGTTCGCCGAGGTGCTCGACATCAGCCTGGCCTGCGCGTTCGAGGCGTTCGACGGCGGCCTGCTGGGCGACATCTTCGTCCAGGTGCTCGACGATCATCCCAAATGGGCGTTCCACAAGACCCCGCTGGTGCGCAGCATCTCCAGCCACTTCGATTACAAAGCCGAGCGCCAACCGCCACGATAGCCTGAAGGCGCCCCACGGCCGCGCATCTCGACTTGCGCGCTAGTCGTGGTTAACCTCCCGGAAAAGGGCGCTCCATGACTAAGAAGACCGGCAAGAAAGCCGCCAGCGACGCGGCCAAGGTGCTTTCGGATCCGAAGTCGACGTCCGCGGAAAAAAGCGCGGCCGGCGCGGCCCTGACCCAGCGCGCCGGCCCCAAATCGTCGGCCGCCAACGAAACCACGAGCCCCGCCGCCGCCAAGAAGGCCAGCAAGGTCCTGTCGAATCCGAAGTCGACGGCCGCCGAGAAGACGGCGGCGGCCTCGGCGCTGGCCCAGGCCGCCCCAAAAGCCAAGCCCGCCAAACCGCCGGCCCCGGCCAAGCCCGCGCCGAAGCCGGCGGCAAAGCCGGCCGCGGCCAAGCCGGCGCCGAAACCGCCAGCAGCCAAGCCGAGCGCGCCGAAACGCAAATAAGCAGGCGTCCGGCCTTGGCCATGAAAGCCATCACCCGGGCGTCAGGGTTTCGTCGGCGAGATGGCTCCGGCCGGCTGCCCCGCGTGGCGTTGATGATCGTGACGACGCGATAGGAGTCCTGGACGATGGCCATCGTGGTGATGATCCTGGCCGTCATAGCCTGGCTCTTCGTGCAGGCTGCGCTGGCCGACGCCGGCCAGGGCCCACGTTCGCGCGGCTCCCTGCGCTACCAGCGTCGCAAGGCCGCCAAGCTGGGACTGGACCCCGCCGACGTCGAGGTCCGTCCCGCGCGGCGCAGGTCCTGACTCGATCGAACCGGTCGGCCGCTCGGTCGTGGGCGACTTAGCGTTCGGCCTGGGCTTTGGCCTCCTGGCCATCGTGCTGATGTTCGGCGGCGCCTTCGTGCTGATGGCGATGAAATTCCCGCCCGACGCCGTATGGGTCTGGTTCGGCGTCGTGATCCTAGCCACCTTCGTCCTGAACAAGATCCGCCGGAGCGGCTGAGCCGCCGCCTCGGTGGGACACCCGCCGCTAAGATGGGATCGGAGATCAAGTGTCCATGCGCTGCCTGTTCTGCAAGGCCGACTCCTCGCGATCGCGCAGCGTCGAGCACGCCATTCCCGAGGCCTTGGGCAATCGCAGCTTCGTGCTGCCGGCCGGCGTCGTCTGCGACGGCTGCAACAACTACTTCGCCGTGAAGGTCGAAGGCCCCTTGCTCAAGACCGGCTCGCTGCGGCAGCTGCGCGCCAGGCAGGGCGTGCCCACCAAGCGGGGCGCCTCATGCCGGTGCTCGGCCGCTTCGAGGACATCGACGCGGACCTGGCCGCCTTTCGCATCAACGCCGGCGAGGTGGTGCTGGCCGTCACCGAGATGAGCGCTGCGCCCATGGTCTCGGCCGCCCTGAGCAATGGCCTCGGTGGGCTCTTTATCCATGAAGAGCCCCCACGCCTGGATCAGCGGTTGTTTTCCAGGTTGATCGCCAAGATCGCCCTGGAGCTGATCGCCCTGCGGGTCTGCCATGTTCCAGGCTGGGAGGAATTCGGCATCGACCACCCGCAGTTCGACCCGATCCGCGCCTATGCGCGTTTCGGCCAGGGCCCGACCTGGCCCGTCCTGAGTCGACGCATCTATGACGAGGAGGCCACGACCCTGCCAGCCTCGGGCGACCCGCAGCAGACGATCTACGAGACCGACTTCTTGCTGACGCCCAGCGGCGAGGGCTACGCGGTGATCTGCCTGTTCGGCGTCGAACACACGATCAATCTGGTGACGCCCTCGGTCGAGGGTTACCGGACCTGGATGAAGGACAACGCCGGACGCAGCCCGCTCTATCCCGACGGGAAATACCCCCAGCGGCGGGGATGGACGAACGACGACGAGGCCGACTTCCGTGACGGCGCCGAACGCGACTAGAAGCGGGCATGATCATCGCCGCCGCGCTCACCGCCATCATCGCCTGCAACGCCCCCGACGTTCACGACGGCGACACCCTGCGCTGTGGTTCCGAGCGCGTGCGCCTGTTCGGCGTCGACGCGCCGGAAGTTAGGCGCGGCAAAACTCCGGCCGAGCCGCTGGCCTATGAAGCGCGGGATGAGCTGATCCGCCTGACGCGCGGTCGCGTCGGCTGTCGCTTTGTCGAGCGCGATCGCTATGGCCGGTTCGTCGGCCGGTGTTGGTCGGACGCCACCCCTGACATTAACGCGGCCCTGATCCGGTCGGGACTGGCGACCGAATACCGGCGCTACAGCAAGGGCGCCTATGCGGCGGCGGAAGATGAGGCGCGGCGCGCCAACCGCGGCGCCTGGCACCGCCCGTAGTCATCCACACGCGACCCACAGGTGCGACG
Organism: Caulobacter sp. UC70_42; assembly: GCF_044056025.1. NCBI lineage: Bacteria > Pseudomonadati > Pseudomonadota > Alphaproteobacteria > Caulobacterales > Caulobacteraceae > Caulobacter > Caulobacter sp. UC70_42. The sequence continues at coordinate 93,547 of NZ_CP171994.1, forward strand.
CCAGCGCGCGATGAGTCCGATTGACTCTCTCGGCCTCAAGGGGAACATATAAGGAACATCGGAGCTCCCTATGCCATCCCAACCCGCGATTTCGCGTGCGACGCCGCACGCCTGCGCCTCAGTTCACGTTCCCTTCGAGGCCGACATCGAGACCCTGGCCGAGTGCGTCGCGCCCGACCGTCATCTGCGGACGATCTGCGGCTGCGGCGAGATGGCCGAGTTTGACGCGACAGCCTGGCTCGAGCGCCGGCTGGGCGACTTCTCAATCGTCAATTTCACCGATCGGCTGCGCTGTCCCTGCGGTCGACGCCAGGGCCGCTTCGAGGTCTGGCCTGGACCGGCCGGCTGCTCGGGCCTGAAGACCCGTTTCGCCGCCTCGCTCTACGACTGAGCCATGTCGATCCGGCCCCCTTCTCAGTACGTCGCGCCGGCGGTGTCGCGCAGCGACCGCCGCGTGATGAAGCTGACCCGCGTGCGGGTCGACACCACGGACAAGACCTCCAGGACCCTGCACTTCCTGCATCCCGACGGTACGGGCCGCGGCAATTCGCGGGTCGGCTTCGTCTCGCCTGAGCACGTGCCGGAATTCGAAGGCGAGGAAGGCTGGTTCGAGATGGAGCGCGTCAGGGCCAAGCCCTGGTCGTACTGGCGCGCCATCCGGCGTCTTGACCCGCCGCCCCATGCCTGAGCCGAGCGATGCCGATCGCCGCAAGGCCGCGCGGCTCGATCCGGCCTTCGCCGGCGCGCGGTTGATCGACGCGCTGGAGCGTGGCTGGGAGATCGGCTTTCGCTGTCAGTACTGTGGCGCGGGCAAGACCTGGCGCCGGGACACGATGCTGGGTCGGGCGCGGCGTTATCTCAACTGCACCATGGCCGAGATCCAGGCCCGTCTGCCCTGTCCGCGATGCCCCGGCCGCATGCCGATCATGACGATGTCCGGGGTGATCGATCCGGGCGACGCGGAGGCTCGCCGGTGGGCGACCGTGTCCCTCCTGCTCGACGTCGGCCTGAACCCCACCGACTACGGTTACGGCTGGGCTCCGCCTGGCCGGCAAGCTGGTGGATGAACGCCATGGACCTGCAACCCAGTCTCTTCGACCTGCCGCTGGCCCCGCGCCGACCGATGCCCGACGGCTTCCGCTACCAGCCAGACCTGATCACTCCCGAGGAGGAGCGCGCCCTGGTCCGCCAGTTCGCGGGCCTCGACTTCAAGCCCTATGAGCATCTGGGCTACCTGGGCAACCGGCGCATCGCCGCGTTCGGTTGGCGACGCGGCGACGACGGCGCCATGGTCGAGACCGGCGAAGGCGTTCCGGATTTCCTCACGCCGCTGCTCACCAAGGTCGCGGCGTTCACCGGCCTGTCCGTCGAAAGCTTCCGCCACGCCCTGGTCACCGAATACGCGCCCGGAGCCGGCATCGGCTGGCATCGCGACCGGCCGCCGGCCGTGGCCATCGCCGGGGTCTCGCTACTGTCGCCCTGCACGTTCCGCCTGCGCCGCAAGGTCGCCGACATATGGGACCGCGCCTCGATCATCGCCGCGCCGCGCTCGGCCTACCTGATGAGCGGCCCGGCGCGCAGCGACTGGCAGCACAGCATCCCGGAGGTCGACGTCCTGCGCTACTCGGTGACCTTCCGCACAGTTCGAACTTAGAACGCCATCCGCCACCCACCGACCGCATGCTCGTAGGTCAGCTACATCAGGTGGCAGCCGCTTTGAGCGCCCGCCTCACACTTGCCGGGAGGCTAGAGCAGGATTCCGCGCGCTCACGACCCACACATGCAACCACTTCCGGCGCATGATGCGCCGCGACCCGCATCTTAGCGTCTATCAAAGCGCCATACAGGGCATCGCCAAGAACCGCTTCGCCGAGCCCGCCGCGCACGGCGGGCTCAAAAGGAGATCTACCGTCGAAGCGACTAAAAGACCCGGAAAGCGAACAGCCGCTAGCGAGGTCGCTTTGCGCTCATCGATGAAGGCTGTGGTGCTAACCCGGTGGGCATGGACGAGTGTCGCCGCCTCGCCGTCGTCGAGGGTTTGGGCAGCATCGCCGGCCACCAGGCTCAGGAACAGATCTGCATCCTGAGGATCGAGGTCGACGACATGCATCAGTCCAAGGTGCAGAAGGGTCGCAACTTCGTCTGCGGCTTGCCTCCCCTTGGCCCGCCCCCGCTCCAACTCAGCAAGCGCTGTTTGGGTGATCTCCAGGGGCCCGCCATAGAGTTTAAGAATCTTGTCCGCGCAGCCGGTGGCAGCGAGATTGATCCACACGCTTGCATCCGCGACGGCCATGCGGGCCTCAGATCAGCGGACGAGAGGGCGCGTCATCGACCTCCTCGTCCTCGAAGGCGTCGATCAGCTCGCGGATCTCGACGCGATCGAGCTGCAGCAAACCGGCTAGCTGACCTTCGCTGAGGAGGTTCTGTCTCCAGGCCTCACGCGCCAACATGCCCAGACGCAACGACACCGGCCGGGCAGCATCGGCCTGGCGCGCGTCGGCACCCCAGGCTTCGCCGAGAACCTGGCGCGCCTGATCGTTGGTGATCCCGCCGTTGTGCTCGAACCAGTCCCAAGTCCCGACTTTGGTTAAGCTTAGTTCTTCCAAGCGACGGACCATGGCTTCGCGAGCTACGCCGAACGCGTGGGCCAAGACAATCACGTGGCGTCGGGTCAACTGAGAACTTCCGGCGGTAACGTCCCGGAACATCGCCATGACTGCGCGGGCGGGAGTCAGGAAGGCTCGGGCGAATGCGTTCGCGTATCGCTCCTCGCGACTCGTTTCGGGCGATCCGTCATAGAGAGCATCGGGTGCTCGTCGAGTAGAGACGAGGTGACCCAGTTCGTGAGCCCCGGTCTGCGCTCGGCGTTCGCGTGGATGGGCCCCGTTTAGGAGAACGCAAGGCCCGGCCGCCTCGTCATAGGCATAGAGGCCCGACACTTTGGCGGGAAGGCGTCGGACGAAAACCCTGACGCCAAGCTGAAGTTCCAGCAAGGAGACGATGTCGTAGACCGGCGCTTGGCCGATCCCCAGCCACTGACGCAGCTCTGCTGCGTCATGCTCGGCTTGCAGGACCACATCACCCGGCATCAACGGTCGCTCCGGCGGATCGTTTCGCGGCCGGCGCACGCCCAAAAGATCTTCAAGTTCCAGTTCAGCCTGCACCAAGGTGGTTAGGAGTGCGACCGCACCCTCTACGCCGTCATCCTGCTCCCCCATTCGGCGAAAGCGCGGTTTGAGGTCGACTTGGACAGCCTCCCGCCTCAGCAGGGCGTTCACTGAAATCCCATAGAGCGAGGCCAGGCGTTGTAGCTCATCCAGCTTGGCGCGACGTTGGCCCTGCTCGATCGCGACCACGGTGGTGCGCGCCACTTCCAGCGCGGCCGCAGCGGCAGCCTGGGTGACCTTCGCCGCCTCCCGAGCGATCCGTAAGCGTTCGCCGACCTCTATTGGGGAAAGTGCTTCGGTCATGCCGGGACGACCGACAGGTCCCGCACGAAGGACTCCGGCGCCAGAGAGTCCAAGAACCGGCGCCATTCGGCGGCGTGACGGGTAAGGAGTGAGCGCAAGCGCCCTTCGATCTCGACTGGATCCTGGTTCAGGACCTCGGCTGTCTCGCGAGCAACGCGACGTACGGCGCGCACCGCGCTCGGCGCGATAGCGAGGTCCGCCATGTGATCCATGTGTAGGATGCCTGCAATAGCGTGCTCCCGCATGGAGTCGGTGATCCCGATGAAGCCCTCCACAGCACCCGCCTCAAAGGTCGAGGCCGACAGGTTTTCCCAGATGTAGGCACCGGCCGGCTCTGCCAATCCGGCGGCGAACATGCTCATGCGCCGAAGCATACACGCCGCGCAGATGCCGCACTGACGACGACGTCCATCGATGGACGCGTGGCGCGACTGTTGCCAGCAGGAGCGAGTATCTGACCAGGACGGTGGGTGGGGCAGCGCCGCCGCTTCCGCCAGGGTCTCGCCCTTAGTGGACCATAGCCGCGGATATTCATAGTGGGCGGTCGAGCCAACCAGTGCTTCGAACAGGCGCTCGACCCTGGTGGTGAATAGCGGGTGGACACGGTAGTCGGGATAGATCTGGCCGCTAACGGCCATCATCGGACCGAAGGAGCCCTGCCCACTCTCGGTAACGATGATCCGGTCCACACCGGCGATCTGCGCCGCCACACCGGTCACCACGGCGAACTTGAAGCCACGAGACCGAGCTGACGATTCCTTACGCTGCGGAACCTGGACCTTGTAGGGCACGAGGGTAAACGCCGCACGGCGGCGCTCACGCTGGGGGTCGTCGACCCCCACCGAGCCCAGACGTACACGAACCAGATCGGCGCGGCCGACAGCCTGAGCGGTGATCGCGTGGACAGCCCGAGAATCTAGACCGTCGCTGTATGGCATGATGGCCTTAGCCTCAGCCGGCAGTTCGAGGCTCGCCTGGCGGATGCCCTGAGCGCTCTGCCGGCGCGCCACGAAACTAAAGGTCCAGGTATCGCCAGTGAGGAAGGTCAGCGCGCCTTCCAATGCCGATTTGACTGCTGTTGACGACCACAGCTGTACATCGTGCACAGCAACGCGGACATCGAAGGTCCGGGACCATGATACAGTCGAGCGCGCCTTGGCGGCGTCACAGTATTCCGCCGCCGCTGCGACGACGAGAAGATCAAAGAGCTCGGGACGCCACTTGGAAAAAAAGTAGGTTTCCAGCCCCTCAGTCGACAGGCGGATAGCGTCGCCTAGCGCGGCGAGTTCGGCCTCGTCACGCACCCGGACTCCCTCGTCGACGACGTCGACGAACATGGTCTCGTCGACCAGGCGGATGGCGAGGGCGGTCAAAAGCTTACTCCTTCATCAAGACCGGACCTGTCAGTTGGGACGGTCAAGTCACGGGCGGAAACTCCCGCGGCCAGGGCAGTCGCGAGGCCCTTCAGGTCCGTCGCCTGAACCGACTCGGTTAGGCGCCCGCGGATGTCCGCCGCCTTACCCTGGGAGGCTTCGCGACGGTAGTGTTCCTCGACTTGCCGCAAGCCGCGATCAGCGCGCTCCGCGATAGTCGCGGCAGCCGCCTCCTCGAACGCAGCTGCACCCCGGTAGCCGTCGCGCAAGACGTCCATCGCATTGTCCGCGAGTAGGGCTTCCATCGGATTTGTCGCCTGGACCCGCAAGCGGGCCACCTCGTGCTTTGCGATCTCGGAAATAAGTACGCCGCGATCGTCGTCCCCGAGAGCGGCGCGCATTTGACGTAGGAATGGTTGCCCGATCTCCCGCCAATCGGCCGCCAACGCGGCCGGCATGGCCTCAGCCACCTCTGCTGCACTATGTGCGGCGTTGCCGGCAACCTTCGCTAGCGCTCGCCATTTCGCGCTCATTTTCAAAGTCTTGTAAGGGCCGTCGCTCATGCAGGCATCCTCCAATGTCAGGATGAATGCTCGATTCTTCCGACAATGTCAAATGAACCGCGTTCGACGCCTGACATTGTCAGACCCATCAACCGGCTGATGGCCTGCTGCGCCTAACGATCGAAGACGAGCCAGACCGGCTGTAATTACCTCCAACAGCTCGGACCTCCGCGTCAGCGATCGTCACCCGAACGGGCCGAGACCGCGAAGCGGGCTCGGCGGCGGCCAGCGCGGCATGCCGCGTCTGGTGCCGTAGAGCGCGATCGCGCGCATTGCGCGCGAGACGCCCTACTTCTCGCTACCGGTCCTTCCGGCGAACAAGCTCTGCTTCGGTCACAGCCAAGGCGGCCGCCAACCGCTCAAGGACACGCAGGCTGATGTTGCGCTTCCCGTTCTCTATGCCGGACAAATAGGTCTGATGGATCTCGGCGACATGGGCGAGTTCGTCCTGCGGGACGCCACGCGCCTCCCGCAAGGCGCGAATATTCGCCCCTACGACCACTCGGAGATCCATGCTCCGACGGCGCATCATCCCGCCGCGATGCGGAATAGACTATAAGTAAAGTGACCACAAAAGCGTCTCGGCCCTTCGCGACCGGGCGTCCGTCAGCGCCGAATTACAAGATCGGTTTCAGGAACCCGAAGGGCTGACGCCAAGCGCTCAAGCACCTTCATGCTAAGATTTCTTTTTCCCGTCTCGACGCCTGAGAGATAGGTGGGGTGGATACCGGCCAAGTGTGCGAGTTCGTCCTGCGGAAGGCCTCTCGCCTCCCGCAGGGTGCGAACGTTCGCTCCCACCACGGCCAGAAAATCCATGGTCGGAAGGCGCACGCTCGGCGCTGGACTGTGAATAGACTATGAGTAAAGTGGAGGAATATCGTCGTGCGTTCGCGACGCTCACGCGGGCACGGCTCGATCCGGATTCCGCCCGCATCATTCGGCTTGGAATGCGGTTTATGTCTCCGCTCGATGGTCAAATCACCGCCCCTGACACCCAGCCCTCGGAAGGCGGGACGCCGCCGCTCGCCGACGCCTATCTGCGCCATCGCGACTGGCTGACGGCGCTCCTGGCGCGCCGCTATCCGCAAGACGCCGACGACATCGCCCAGGACACCTGGCTGCGGGTCCACGACTACCGGCCGCCCCGGCCCGTCCGCAGTCCCAAGTCGCTGCTGGCCCGCATCGCCCTGAACCTGGCGGCCAGCCGCTTCCGCCGGAGCGCGCGCGAGGTCCCCACCGATCCCGACCACAAGACCCTGGCCGACCAGACGATCGACGCCAGCCAGGAGCAGGCGATCCTTTTCGAACAGATGTTGCTCGCCTTACCGCCCAAGTTGCGCGATGTTTTCGCCCTGAACCATGTCAGGGGCCTCACCTATCGGGAAATCGCGCAGCTGCGCGGCATCTCGGTCAAGGCGGTGGAAAAGCGAATGACCCAGGCTATCGCCCGATGCGCCGACATGATCCGGAGCTAGGCGGATCACGTCATGATCGATGACAAGACCCAGGCCAGAAGCGCCCAGCCGGGCGGCGGGGAGCCCCGCAGCGCCGACGACAAGCGCGCGCGCGACGAGGCGGCCGCCTGGTACGCCAAGCTCAGCGCCCAACGGGTCAGCAACGCCGACCTGACGACCTTCTTCGCCTGGCGCGAAGACAGCCTCAATGACGCCGCCTACACCCGCATCGAAGCCCTGACGACGGGCGTGCGGGCCCTGGCCGACGATCCGAGACTCCAGGCCATCGCCGAGACGGCCGCGCGCCGGCCGCGCGGGATCGGCGCGCGGCTGCGAGGCCTCGGCCAAGGCCGCGGCGTCCGGACCCTCGGCGTCGGCGCGGCCCTGGCCGCGGCCGCGGTGATCGGAGCGGTGCTGCTTGGCCAGGCCGGCCAGCAGACCTATCGGACCGAGATCGGCGAGCGGCGGGCCATCAGCCTGGCCGATGGCTCGACGGTCGAACTCAACACCAACAGCCAGGTGCGCGTGCGGCTGTCCAAGGCCCAGCGCAGCCTGATCCTCGACAAGGGCCAGGCGATGTTCGTCGTCGCCCATGACGCGGGGCGTCCCTTCGTCGTCACGGCCGGCGACACGGCGGTGCGGGCCATCGGCACGCGGTTCGAGGTCTATCGGGCCGACGGTGCGGTGCGGGTGACCCTGGCCGAGGGCCGCGTCCAGGTCAGCCAGGCCGGCGCGCAAAACACGGCGCGGCCCGCGCCGGTGATCCTGTCGGCGGGACAGCGGGTCGATGTCGTCCGCGCCGCGCCGGTCAAACCGGTCGCCGTCGACGTGGCGGCGGCCACCGGCTGGACCAGCGGCCGCCTGACCTTCAAGGACGTGCCCCTGGCCGAGGCGGTGGCGGAGGTCAATCGCTACAGCCGTCGCCAGGTGGTGCTGGGTCCCGGGGCGCCGGCGGACCAGCGGGTCAATGGCGAGTTCGACGCCGGCGACACCGAGACCTTCGCCCGGGGGATGGCCGCCTTGCTGGACCTCAAGAGCGTCCCGCGCCCGGACGGCGGCGTCGAACTGACCGCCGAACGCTCCGGCCCCGCTTGACGTCATAAATCTTTCGCATCCCGGTAGGGTGTGACGCCCTCCCAGGAGTCTTACCCCCGCCGCGCCCCGGCGAGAGACCGCCATCGTGGCGGCCCCGTGCGCGCGGCGGGGGGATGTGAACGATGCGCGCTTATCGTCAAAGCCTGTTGGGGCTCAGTTGCCTGACGCTGGCCACCGGGTGGGTCGGACAAGCCCTGGCGGCCCCAAACGCCTCGGGAATGGAGGATGTCCAGGCCAACGCGCCCGCCCGGTCGAGCAAGGCCAGTCAGGCCGCCGATCCCGTGGTCGAGGTGCGCCTGGCCAAGGGACCGCTGGGCGCGGCGCTGTTCGCGCTGGGCCGCCAGACGGGAACCCAGATCCTGTTCACCAGCGAGATGGTGGCCGGCCGCAGCGGGCCGGCGGTCAGCGGACGGATGACGGCCGCGCAGGCCCTGGACCGGCTGCTGGTCGGGGTCGATCTCGAGGTCCAGCGGATGACCGGCAAGGTGTTCGTGTTGCGGGCCCGCGCCCAGCTGATCTCGACGGCCGGACCGGCGCGCGCGCAGGACACCGACGCCGACGCGCCGCCCGTCCCGCCGCTGGTCCAGGCCGCGCCGGAGGACCCGACCCTGCTGTCGGAGATCGTGGTCGGGAGCCATATCCGGGCGCCAAGGACAGCGCCTCGCCGGTGATCATCCTGGATCGCGAGAGCCTGGACCGGGCCGGCCGCACCAGCGTGGCCGACGCGCTTTCGGCCTTGCCCCAGGCGTTCGGGGGCCTGGGCAACGAGGACGCCAGCTCGACCGGCGCCGACCCGACCGGGACCAATTCCAACAAGGCCACCGGGGTGAACCTGCGGGGCCTGGGCACCGACGCCACCCTGGTGCTGGTCAATGGCCGCCGCCTGGCCGGAACAGGCCTGCGCGGCGACTTCGCCGACGTCTCGTCGATCCCGATGGCGGCGGTCGAGCGCATCGAAGTGCTGCTCGACGGGGCCTCGGCTCTCTACGGCTCGGACGCGGTCGGCGGCGTCGTCAACATCGTGCTGCGCAAGCGCTTCGAAGGCGCCGAGACCCGGGCCCTGGTCGGCGGAACGACCCAGGGCGGAGCCAGCCAGTGGTCGTTTGGCCAGACGGTCGGCCACGACTGGGACAGCGGCAATCTGGTGGTCAGCTACGAGCACAGCGCCCGTGACCGGCTCAAGGGGCGCGACCGGGACTATACCGGCCAGGCCGACCTGCGCGCCCTCGGCGGCACGGACCATCGCCGCTATTACGGCATGCCGGGCACCATCCTGCGCGCCAACGCCGCCGGGGTGCTGGTCCCGGCCTATGCGATCCCCGCCGGTCAGAACGGCACGGGGCTGACGCCGGCCAGCTTCCAGGCCGGCACGGTCAATCTGGAAAACCAGCTGGGCGCCTATGACGTGCTGCCGCGCCAACGCCTCGAACAGCCTCTATGTCGCCTTGGCTCAGGATTTGACGGCCGGCGTGTCGCTGTCGGCCGACGCGCGGGCCACGCGCCGCCGGTTCACCAACCGCAGCGTCGCCTCCAGCCCCACCCTGACGGTCAACCGCAACAACCCCTATTTCGTGTCGCCGACCGGCCAGACCTCCGAGCGCATCGCCTATTCGTTCCTCAATGAACTGGGCGGCCAGCGGGTCAACGGCGTGGCCGACACCCTGGGCCTCAGCTTCGGCGGCCAGGAACGTCTGCCGGGGACCTGGCGGCTGGACGCCTACGGCGCCTATGGCCTGGAGCAGGGCCGCTCGCGCACCGACAATCTCGTCAACACCAGCTACCTGTCCGAGGCCCTGGGGACCACCGCCAACAACGCCGCCACCCCGTTCAGCACGGCGGCCAACGGCTTCTTCAACCCGTTCATCGGCCAGGGCTCCAACCCCAGGACGGTCCTCGACTTCATCAGCGGCGGCTATCTGACGCGCAAGACGCGCGGCGAGACGGCGTCAGTCAATCTCAAGCTCGACGGCGAACTCTTCACCCTGCCGGCCGGGGCGGTCGGCCTGGCGGTCGGCGGCCAGATCCGTCGCGAGGCCCTGAAGACCGGCGGCGTCAGCCTGACCTCGGGCTTTGTCCCGACCGAGGTGGCGCGGCGCGACGTCCACCGCACGATCGATGCTGCGTTCGCCGAAGTGCGTGTGCCGATCTTCGGCGGCGGCTTCGTGCGGCCCGGGCTGCAACGGCTGGAGCTGTCGGCGGCCGTGCGGCGCGAGGACTATGGCGAGATCGCCAGCACCGACCCGAAGGTCGGGGTGATCTGGTCGCCGGCCGCGGGCCTGACGGTCAAGGCCAGCTACGGAACCTCCTTCCGGGCCCCGGCCCTGATCGAGCTGAACGAGCCGCAGATCTATGCGCCGACCACCCTGACCCGGAACGGCCAGGACACCATCGTGATGATCCTCTACGGCGGCAATCTGGACCTGCGCCCCGAGACCGCGACGTCCAAGACCCTGACCCTTGAACTGGCGCCGGCGCGCTGGCCCCGGTTCAAGGCGTCGGTCACGGGCTTCGACACCCGCTTCACCGACCGCATCGGCCAGCCCGGCTTGGACAATCTCTCCACGGTGCTGACCGCGCCGGAATTCGCCCCGTTCGTCAGCCTGGTCTCGCCGGGCAGCAACCCCGCCGATCTCGCCCGCATCCAGGCCCTGATCGACGATCCGCGCTCCCTGGCGCAAGGCATCTTCCCGGCCCAGTCCTACGCGGCGATCATCGATGGGCGCTGGGTCAACACCGGCCAGCTGCGGGTGCGCGGCTTCGACATCTCGGCGCGCTACGCCGCCCAGCTCGGCAAGGATCCGCTGGCGCTCACCGCCGACGTCACCTGGCTCGTCGACTACCAGCGCAAGATCACGCCGCAGGCCCGCGCCGTGCAGCAAGCGGGGGTCGCCGGCCAGCCCGCGGACCTGCGCCTGCGGGCCGCCGCCAGCTGGACCCACGGCGCCCTGACCACCACGGCGGCGCTCAGCCATGTCGGTGATCTGCGCACCGAGACCGGCGGCCGGATCAAGCCGTGGACCACCGCCGATCTCAACCTGACCTACGGCTTCAAGACCGGGCCGATGCGAGGCCTCTCGCTGGCCTTGAACGTCCAGAACCTGCTGGACGACGATCCGCCGTTCTACGACTCCAACCTTGGCGTCGGCTACGACCCGGCCAACGCCGATCCCCTCGGCCGCACGGTGACCCTGCAGCTGACCAAGACCTGGTAGCGGCGCGCCCGCGCCCCTGATCCCAACCCCGTCATCCGGAGTTTTCCCATGCGCCGCCTCGCGCCGCGCCTGCTCGCCTGCGCCCTTTTCGGGACCGGCGCGGCGCAGGCCACGCCGTTCACCGTCGACCAGTTGCTGAACCAGCAGCGGCTGGGAACGGTGAGCATCGACCCCTCCCAGCGCTGGCTGGTCGTCCCGACCACCGCCCCGTACCGGTCGGCGACCTCGTGGGCGCTGGAGTTCGACACGCCGATGACCATCACGCGGTTGTCGGTGGTCGACCTGCGGACCGATGGTCCGCCCCGCCCGTTGCTGGGCGAGGCCGACGGAGGCGCGGGCGATCGCCTCGGCGCCTATGGTTATACGCCGGGGCCCTTCGCGCCGTCGGGGGCGCGGATGGCGGTGATCCGGGCGCGCGGCGCCAGCCTCGAAGTCGGGATCGTCACCCTGGCGACGGGGGCGGTCATGTGGACGGGGCTTTTCCCGACTTCCGACGTCTGGGGTCGCTCCATGCAGTGGGCGGGCGAGGACCGGCTCGTCGTCCTGGCCAAGGACCCGGACGCCCCGGCGATGGGCGCGCTCACCGGCGCCCAGACGCAAGACCGCCTGATCGACAAATGGCGGGAAACGCAAAACGGCCGCCCCGGCGTGACCCTGCTCGGGGCCGGCCGCTATCTTGAGCGCACGCCCTCGGCCGCGCCGGGACGGTTGGTGGCGGTCGACGCGACCACCGGCCAGGGCCGCGTTCTGGCGCAAGGGGCGTTCATCGACCTGGAGGTAGCGCCGGGCGGGCGACGGGCGGCCATGCTCGTCGAGGCCGAGACCCTGCATCCGGATCCCTCGCGCCCGGCCTACACCACCGATCCTTACCGGCGCCGGCGGGTCGTGGTGGTCGATCTGACCAGCGGCGCGACCTGGTCGCCGTGCCCGACCTGCGAGGTCGCCACCGATCTCCTGGCCTGGTCGCCGAGCGGCCTGCAACTGCTCGTCTTCGCCAAGCCCGACGCGAGCGACTGGACGGCGGCGCGCTACTGGCGCCTGAACGCCGCGGCCCAGCGCGCGCAGCCCCTGGAGAATCCGGCCGCCCAGACCAGCGCCGCGACCACGCGCTACGGCTCTCGCGTGCCGCGCGCCGACTGGATGGGCGAGGATCCGCTGATCCTGGCGCGGGCGCCGGGCGCGTCGGCGGGACAGACCGACTGGCTGCGCTGGACGGCGGAGGGCCCCCGTCCCCTGACCCTGGGCCTGCCGCCGGGTCCGCGCACGCTGGAAGCGACGTCCTCGAACGCCATCATCGTCTCCCAGGCCGGCAAGCTCTGGCGGATCGACGGTCAGGGCCGGGCCAAGCTGCTGGGAAGCGGCGCCAGCATTCCTGGTCCCGGCGCGACGGGGGGCGAGCGCCTGGCGTTCAACAACCGCCCCGCCGTCGAGGCCCTGGCCTTGGCTTTGCCGGCCCCGGACGGCCAGGACCTCGGCCAAGTGCGCGACCATCGCCTGCGGCGCCTGGGTCTGACCACCGCGCCAGGCGAGAGCGTGCTGGCCGCGGCCGGACAGGCCGGCGCGGTGGCGAGCCTCGGCCGTGACGCGCATGGCGTCGAACGCGTGGTCCTGCGCCGCCGCGATCGTTCGCCCCAGACCGTGGCCACCTTGAACGTCCAGTTGGCGCAGGTGGATTTCGCGCGGCCGCTGGCGATCAGGCACCAGGGTCCGCGCGGCCAGGCCCTGACCAGCTGGCTCTATCTGCCGCCCGATCTGCCGACCGGCCGCAAGGCGCCGCTGGTGACGATCCCGTATCTGGGCCGCGACTATCCCGGCCCGCCGGCCAGCCAGAGCGCCCCGGCCCGGCAGGTGTTCCTCAACGCCCAGATCCTGGCGGGCGCCGGTTACGCGGTTCTGCTGCCCAGCCTGCCGATCGATCCGGATCGTGAGCCGGCCCAGGGCCTGGCCGACCAAATCCTGAACGTCGTCGATGCGGCGGCGGCCCAGGAACCGGCGATCGACGCCGGCCGCCTGGCCCTGATGGGCCACAGCTACGGGGGCTACACCGTGCTGACCGCCGCGACCCAGAGCCCGCGCTTCAAGGCCGTGGTCGCCAGCGCCTTCTCCGCCGACCTGATCGGCCACTACACCCGCAAGAGCTTGTCGGCGACGGTGCTGCCCGAGGCCGGGGTGAGCCTGATGGGCGACGCCGGCTGGGCCGAGCTGGGCCAGGGACGGATGGGCGCGCCGCCCTGGCGCGATCCGCAACGCTACCTGCGCAATAGCCCCGTCCTCTTCGCCGACAAGATCACCGCGCCGGTCATGTTGATCATGGGCGACCTCGACGGCGATCCGGCCCAGGCCCTGACCATGTTCGGGGCGCTCTTCCGGCAGGACAAGGATGCGATGCTGCTGACCTATCATGGCGAAGGCCACGTCGTGCTGACGCCCGGCAACATCGCCGACGAGTATCGCCGCGTGCTCGACTTCCTGAACGAACGGATCGGCGACGGCGCGACCAGTCCGAACGCCGGCGGCGCACCGGCTAGACCGTCGTGATCTTCCGTTCCCACGCCCGGACCCAGGCTTCGACCGTCGCGGCCAGCATCACCTCGCCCACGCAATCGCGCCAGATCATCGGCTCGCGATGCAGCAGGGGTTCGAGCCGGTCGCTGTCGATCAGGCCCTTGGCCGCCAGCCGCCCGTCGAGCAGGAACGGCCGCAGGGCAGGCAGGCTGGCGGCCAGGCTCTTGGAGAAGAACACCGTGACGTCGCCCTTGGAGCGGCGCTTCAGGCTCTCGGGCGGCAGGCGATCGGCGAAGGCCGCTCGGGCGAACGGCCGGTCGACCGCGCCGAGCGCCAGGATCGGCGCGGGGATGGAAAGGCACGCCTCGATGATCGGCTGGGCCATCAGGGGATGGATCAGGTCGGCGGCCCGGCCTCGCAGACTGTCGCCGTAGGCGGTTTGGATGTTGGTCAGGCCGCGGATCTGGATGCGCTTGGCCGGACTGACGCCGCGATGGTCAGCCACCCAGGGATGCGGCGGCGGCAAGGCCACGCCGTCGGCCAGGAAGCTCGGCGGCGGGATCCCCGGGGACAAGCGCGCCAAGGGCTGCATCGCGCGCGCCATCAATGACCACACCGTGGTGCGGGTGCGCCGGGCCAGCATGGCCAGGGACGCCGCGCGACCAGCCGGCGTGGGGCGTCCCTGGAGGATGTCGGCCGCCAGGGCCGGATGTCCCATCTGGTAGAAGACGCCGTCCCCGCCCTGTCCCGTGAACAACGCCTGCGCCCCGACCTTGCGCAACTGCTCGGCCAGGTCACGATCGAGGTCGGGGTCCTGGGCGTTGAGGCCCGGCCGACCGGCGCCGGCGGTCTGATCCAGCACGGCCCCGTCCACCGCCATCAGGCCCCGCAAACTGGTCACCAACGGAAAGCCGAAGCGATCGGCGATGCGCTGGGCCCAGGCCCGCTCGTCGCCTTCGCGCTGCGGCCAGTAGGCGTTGATCGCCGCGACCACCGGCGCGCCGCAGCGGGTGAGGCTGGCGGCGACGATCGCCGAATCCAGGCCGCCGGAGATTTCCAGCAGGATGGAGGAACGATCCTTGGCCAGGGCCGCCACGCAGGCGTCGACCAGATCGGCCAGGCCCTTGGGATCGAGCCAGGTTCGAGATGGCCGCGCGTGATCGGCCGGTCGCCACAGCCGGGTCGCCTGGCTCGCGTCCCAGCCCGCCCGCATCGTGCCGGGGCCGATGGCGACCACGCCCGCCAAGGGGCAGATCTCGCTCCAGAGATTGCCGCGGGCCAGGAGGTCGCCGACCTTGGTCCAGTCGACCGCCAGCCCCTCGGGCGCGCACGGGCCCTGAGCGGGCGGGATCGAGGCGATGAACGTCACCTCGTCGCGAACCCAGGTCAGGCAGTCCAGCGCCCCGGTCGGATCGCGCAACAGCGTGGGCGGCGCATCGCCCGCCTTGAGGATCGCCACGTAGCGCCCCCAGGCATGGCGGATCAGGAGCCGCGCGGCGTCGGCAGGCGCCACGCCGACCATCAGGTGAAGCGGGAAATCCTGCGCGCGGCCCTCGCGGGTCGCGGCGGTGTCGAAGAGGTCGCCGATCACGGCCCCGCCCTGGTTTGGCACGGCCCGGACGACCGGCGGGCGGGCGCCGCGGACGTAGACGGCGATCTCGTGGGCGCGATGGGCCAGGGTCCAGTCCCCCTCGGCCTCGATCGCGGCGCGCTTGGCCTCGGCCGCCTGGCTCGGCACGCCTCGGGGCCAGACCATGGCGAGATACTCGCCCATCAGACCGCCAGGATCGGGGTGTAGGCGATGAGGCGTTCGACATCGTCGTCCAGCGCCACCGGCCCGGACTGCAGCCAGCAGTGAGCCATGAACGGCCAGGTCCGCACGCCAATCACCCAGTCGGCGTCGAGCCCGAGGCGCCGCAGATAGCCCAGGAGCTGATAACTGCGCTTGAGGCAGGCGCCGCCGACCGGCGACCAGGGCCGCAGGACCGCGAAGACGGCGGCGGCGTCCAGCACGGCTTCATGGTGGGCGGCGTCGTGCGACGTCGCGCCGGGCTGGCGGCCGCGCCGCGCGCGCTCCAGGATCCGCGCGAAGTCGAGGCGACGGAAATCGCGCGCCGCCGCGCCGCTGGCGAGCAGGCCGGCGGCGATTTCGCGCGGGCGTGGACGGCGGGCGGCGCCGCGCAGATCGAGGGTGGGTTTGGGCGGGATCGCCCGGACCGCCAGCCTGGGCGTGTGCGTCACCAGGCCCGCCTCGATCAAGGTCTGGGCGGACGTCTCGTCGCGCGGGCTCACCGCGCCGCCGTCGTCCAACGCCACCAGCAAGCTGGCCTGGACGAGGCAGAGGTAGGCGTCGGCGGCGACATCGAGAAAGACGATGTCCTCGTCGATCGCCGCAGCATGAACATCGCGGGCCAACCACAGCGCCATCGCGGCCTCCCAGCCGATTGCCCTGTCGCGCGGCGCGGCGGCCGCGCGGCAGGACCGATCGCTCAGAACCAAGCGAGCTGGGGTTGCATCGGCTCGCGCAGGCCCTCGTCGTCGACCGAGCGGGTCAGATCGAGCGCGCCGCCGAGGCGGATCACCCGAAGGGTCGTGGTGGAGTTGGACATGGTTTTGACTTTCGCTGTGGGGCCGCATCAAAGACGCGGCGGCGTTACGGATCTCGCCGGCAGGAACGCCGACGAGGCGATGGGCGGCGCGACCGGGCGCGTCGCCGCGGCCGGGTCAGACGAAGTAGTACTGGCTGCTGCCGGCTTCCTTGATCGTGCCCTCCTCGATGGACAGGGTCAGGGCCTTGGCGGCGCCCAGGCGCAGCAGGATGAGACGGGGGGTAATGGAGGTCATGGCAGGCTCCTTTTTCGAAACGCCGCCGATCGCGGCCTCTCAAGCCAGCGCCCCGCCTGTTTGATATTCAAACGATATCCGGTCGATATTTTCCGCCCCCAGCCAGGCGGGCGATGGCGTGGGCGGCGCCCATCCGCCGACGGTGGTGTGAGCGCACCGCACTCCTCAGCGCCGCCCCGTTACCGGTCTCGAAAGCCGACACGACGCCCAGGGCCTCGGCCGACAGATCGGCGAACAGTTGGGCCTCGATCGGCTGGAATGGCGCCAGCCGTTCGGCGGTGCGCTGATAGGCCTGGGCGAGCATCAGGTCGTCTGCCCCCAGCACAATTTCGAGGAACAGCGCCTCGAGGATCGCGGCGGGGTCATGGGCGGGCTCGGCGAGATCGGCGGCGAAGCGAAAGGGCGCGCGGGGCGGCCATTGACGATGCTTGGCGCGCCGCTCGGCGTCCGGCGCCAGGGCCGCGGCCAGATAGAGCAGGCGCAGGTGGTAGAGTTCGGCCAAGGCCGGGCCGTCGAGGTGGGGCCGGGTGTAGGCCGGTCCCCCGTTTCTCGACGAGATCTTCGCCCGCCAATCGCGATAGCGCCTCGCGCACCGGTGTCGAGGACAGGCGCAGCTCCGCCGCGATCAGGTTGATGGGCAGGGCCGCGCCGGGCGCGTCCACGCCCAGGCGAAGACGACGTCGCAAAGCGCCCAGCGCCAGGCCGAAGGAGTCGCGCGATGGAGGCAAGGTCTTGGTCCGCGATGCCGCCTCGCCAGTTTCAACTCTGACGGCGACGGGTCGACCCTTCGACGCGGGCGAACACGTCGGCGAGCGCATTTCTCGGCGACTTCCAGCGTTTGACGCCGTTTTTCGACGTCGGGCCGCCCTCTGGTTCGCCGCCGAACCGCCAGTCTGCATGAACCGTGCAGGAATCCGGTACGGCCTTCCGGAAAATTCGCACGGACACGGATGAACACGCTTGGTGGTCGGCCAGGCGACATTAAATGTGGCCCAACAGCCCGGAATACGTAGGGTTGTGCTTTGACCATGGGTTCGCGTGAGGACTCATGTCTGTAGCCAGTGTCGAGTACAGCTTTGGTCAAACGCGCATCCGAGGACCTGGAGCGTCAGCGCCAGCTCCTGTCAAAGACCCTGAAACTGATCCGCGGCTTGCGCCACATGAGCGCCCGCGCGGTCGCCGACGCCATGGGCATGCCGCTGCGCAGCTATCACAGCTTCGAAGCTGGCCAGGGTCCGCTGGACATCGCCAAGATCTGGCGGTTCGGCGAGGCCACCGACAGCGATCCGGCCGGCATCATGGACACGCTGATGCTCGGCTCGCCTGACCACGCCCTGCGCAGCATGGACAATAAGATCGTCTCCATTCAATTGGCCTCGTTCCGTCGGTTCAGCGACAAGGTCGGAGACCGGATGACCCACATCGGCCCGGCCATCCTGATCGAGGCGTTCAAGCGCCCGTTCGACAGTCTCGAGGATCATCTGGACAAGCGGGACGAGAACACCGAGCGCTGGTTGGCGGAGAATCTGCCAAGGATGCTGCCACCGGACGAATAGTCCTGGCCCGCCGCTGGCGGGGAACGTCGAGGATTGGTGGGCCGCGCCAGATCGCATCGACGGCGATGTCGACCGCGTCCGGATCGACCGGCGCCCGCAAGCCCCAGTGCCCGGGCAGGGTCTCCATCGCGCCAGCTCGCAGGCGCGCATAGTCCGCGCGGTAGCGAGGATTTCGTCGCAGGAACTCCCAGGCCAGACGCGCCAGGCACAGGGCGACGCCGGCTGGTTCCACGGATTCCGGGACGAGCGGGGGCGGGACGGCGGCGACGAGGGGCTTGGCCATGGCTTTATTGAAGCGCCTGATCCGCTCGCCCCGGAATCACCGGCGCCGCGAGGCTCGGCGGTCGCGCCGGAAAATTGGCGCCGTCGTGCGGTCCGCGCCGAATTCCCGTCCACGCCTACCGGTTTCCTGCACGACGTCTACCAAAGCCGGCACAGGCCGTGCAGATCTCCCGTCAGCGCACACGATGTCCCCAGGAAAGATCCGGACAGCAGCAGCATGACCGCGCTCCCGCCTCTCCAGCCGGCGGAGCGCCAGACCTCGACGGTCTTGGGCGGATCGGTGCGGGCCGGCCGCAGGCCGCAGAGCGCGCGGTAGCCGCCCGCGACGAGATCCTCGGCGGCGCGCAGCAAGCGCTGGACGCGCATGCGCATATAGTCGGATCGGCCGCCCCAATCCTCGTGAACCCGGGCCTCCCCGAACAGCAGCATGGCGATGTCGCGCTGGCTGGCCCCCGCGCGCCGGGCGTCGTGCGCCCGAAGCATTTGAACCCAGCGCGTGGCCTTCGAGCGCGAACCTCGTCCAACCGATGACAGTCGTCCGGTGTCGCGCAACGCGATCAGCGAACGCAGGCCGTCCATCGACGCCACGCCGACGCTATAGGCGGGCAGATGGAACCGGCAACGCACGGGTCCGGCCAGGACGTCGCCGTCGGCCACGGCGAAGCGAAGACGCCGCGCGCCGTCGCTGACCATCACGTGTTGATGGCCATCCTGCGTGCGCACCACGATGACGGCCAAGTCGAGCCCGCGCAGATCGAGGGCGTCTGGATCCTCGACCATCGCCGGTGTCAGGCTCAGCACCGGCACCGAACTGTCGGCTTGCCAGCGCCAAAGCACCGTAGGAACCGGGTCGGCGCCTGGGCCTTCGCCCACGAAACAGAGACCCGGGACGACGCCGGCCAGATCCTGCGCCTCGGCCACGGCCTGTCGTCGCCCAAATTCCCAGGCCCACACCGACGGGTCGGCCGCGAGCAGGGGGGCGATAGGCCTCTTGGGACCTCCAGGGCGGCAATGGCGTCCGATCCGCCGACATGGCGACCCGCTCATCATGGCGCAGGACTAAAAGTCTGGCCAAAGGTCCAAGGGCTGTCGAGGGGCGGCCGGCGTCGGCGCCGGTTGCGCCTGGGCGGAAGCCGGGTCATTCATCGCCGGGTTGGACGGCCCCGACACGCTGTGGCGGGACCGTCCAGACGAAGACGAAGACCAGACGGAGGACGCGCATGGCGCCCGTGCTCGATCCTGAGATCGCCGACCTGGCGCCCTGGTCCGAGAGCCTGACGGACTACGACCTACAGCATCTGGTCGTCTACCTGCGCCTGCTCGACGCCCGCCGGGACGAGGCTGACTGGCGCGAAGTCGCGCTCTTGGTGCTGCACCGCGACGCCGCCCAGGATGAGGCCTCGGCCCGCGCCTGCTGGGAGACGCACTTGAAGCGGGCCGAGTGGATGACGACGACCGGCTACAAGGACCTCCTCACGGCCAAGACGGGCCAAGCCTAGTGGAGGCGCTAGGCGCCGCCCTCTGTTCGGAAGCGCGCCTTGGCCGGATAAACGACCCCCACGCCGACGTCGCTGGTTGAGGTCCGGGCGCCGAGCGCGACCCATGTCTGCAGATCCGCGATGCGGTAAACGACCCTGCCGCCGAGCTTCGAATAGGCTGGCCCCGTTCGGTAGGAGCGATGCTTTTCCATGGTCCTTGGCGAGAGGCTGACGAAGCGCGCCGCCTCCTTCGTGTAGAGCAGCCGGGGTGGCGGGAGCAGTTCATAGTGCGTGTGGGACTCGTGACTGGCGAACCGGAAGCGGCTCGTCTTGCAAGACATCTGGCGACGGCCGTTACCCTACCGGCCGCCCGCCACGATCTGACTCCGCCCGCCCTCGTATCGCCAACTCCGCTTTTCGTACGCGCTGGGCGCTATCGACATCGCCTGGTCCCGGTCTTGCCCCGGGCCGGGTTGCTTGAACGCCCCGCCGCGCCAAGGTGAAGGCCCATGAGCCCACGTGAATGGACGGCCCCGATCCGGTGGGCGCCGGCGCCGGGCGCCGGGAGCCGACCTCATGGCCGACGAGAAGTTCCTGACCACCGAGGAGGTCGCCGAGCGCTATCGCGGCGAGGTCTCGATCGGCACCCTCGAAAATTGGCGCGCCCAACGCATCGGCCCTCCCTTTGTCAAAATCGGCAAGGCCGTGCTCTATCCGATCGAGGAATTGGACGCCTGGGACCGGCGGAATCTCGTCAGCTGCGACGACGCCAAGGTCGTGGGACGCCGCCGCCTGCGATCCGATGGCGAACCCCTCCCATTTCGCTAGCATCGGGACCACCGGCCTTGAGGCGGGCCGTTCGACGAGGCTGACGGGCGGCGGCGGACGTGGTCAACGACGGCGCGTCCGCGCGCGCGGTTGATGTGGATCATTGTCTTTGCGGCGGACGGCGCTGAAGATGGTGTTTCAGATGCAGCGCTCTGGGCTTCCTGGAGCTGACACCGATCGGTCCAGAGATGCAGAACCGCGGGACGTCACTTGATCATCCGACTTCGCGCCGCGGTCTGCGAGGCTGCGCGGTCGCCTTGATCGGCCTGTGTGGGGCCTATCAGGTCTGGCTCGGGACCTATTTCAAAGGCCGCCGGTCCTTGCGGAGGACCTGCGCTTCTTCGGCGTCGGACACGACGCGCTCAGGGCCGCCCAGCCCCGCCTCGAACCATGGTTGCACCTGGTGTTCACGGTGCTCGGCGGACAGATGGCGGCCGTCGGCGTGCTCGTGATCGGCGCGAGCGTTCGGCTCGGCCACCGGAAAGCCAGCCGCAGCGAGCTTGCCCTGTTGGCCGTGGCCGGCACCCTGTCGGTCGGAACGATGGCCGCGGTGAATTTCGCCTTGGGATCGGACTTTCGCTGGCTGCTGATCATGCCGGCCGGACTGTGGCTTCTTAGTCTTGTGCTGGCGCTGGGCGGCCCGCCAGGGCCTGCATGGGCGGAGGACCGTCATGCCCGATGACAGCGGCGCCAGAGGCGATCTTGACGCGGTGCTGAACAGGGATTGCTTTTGCATCACATTGGATGGCGCCGGCCTGCGGGCGGCGATCGAGGCGCAAACGCGCGACGCGGACCTTCTCGCCGCGCTGCTGTCGGCCAGGCCCCACCTTTTCTCCCAAGGCCCGGTGTTCCTCTCCAGCCGCGACCTGTCGGCCATGGCCGATGTTGTCGCCGCCATCGAGGCGGCCGCGCAGAGCCCGGCCTATCAGGCGACGGTTCTGGAGTGGGCTCCCGACATCGCCCGTGCGGATTTGGGTCCGCGCGGCGTCTTCATGGGCTACGACTTTCACCTGGGCCCAGATGGCCCCAGGCTCATCGAGGTCAACACCAACGCCGGCGGCGCCTTC
Organism: Caulobacter sp. UC70_42; assembly: GCF_044056025.1. Lineage (NCBI taxonomy): Bacteria > Pseudomonadati > Pseudomonadota > Alphaproteobacteria > Caulobacterales > Caulobacteraceae > Caulobacter > Caulobacter sp. UC70_42. The sequence continues at coordinate 115,274 of NZ_CP171994.1, forward strand.
CTCAACGCCTTCCTCGCGCGGGCGCAGACCGCCTGCTGCCGTGAAGCCGAGGCGGCGTTGGGCGCGCCCCTGCTCGCCCAATTCGAGCCCGCGGTCTGGCGCATGTTCCTCACCGAATGGCGCCTGCAAGGGCGGCTAAGCCCGCCGCGGACCATCGCCCTGGTCGATGATGGCCCCCAGGACCAGTACCTCTACCCCGAGTTTCTCATCGCCCAGCGTTTCTTTGAACGGCAAGGCTTGAAGGCCTGGATCCTCGACCCGGCCCAACTGCGCTTCGCCGAGGGCGGGTTGCGGCACGAAGGGGAGACGATCGACATCGTTTATAATCGCCTGGTCGATTTCTCGCTCGAGGCCGCCGAGCATAGGGCCCTGCGGGAGGCTTATCTGGCCGGGGCGGTCGTGGTCACGCCCAATCCGCGCAACCACGCCCTGTTCGCCGACAAGCGCAACCTGGCCCTGTTGTCCGATCCGTCAGCCGCCGCGCGTTGGGGACTATCGCCGGATCAACAGAACAGCCTTACGGCCGTTCCGCCGACCACCCTGGTCACCGCCCAGAACGCCGAAGGGCTGTGGACCAGGCGCAAGGGGCTGTTCTTCAAGCCCGCCGGCGGTCATGGCGGCAAGGCGGTCTATCGCGGCGACAAGCTGACCCAGCGCGTCTGGTCGCAGATCCAGCAGGGCGGCTACATCGCCCAGGGGCTGGCCCCGCCCAGCGAGCGCCGGATCCGGATCGACGGCGAGATTCAGAGCCTGAAGCTCGACGTGCGCCTCTACACCTATCGCGGCGCGCCGCTGCTGCTCGCCGCCCGCGTCTATCAGGGCCAGACGACCAATTTTCGGACCCCCGGCGGGGGCTTCGCGCCGGTCTTCGTCCTCGATGCCTTGGACTAGCGCATCTTGGGACGCGCCGCCGCGACACTCGCCGGGCGGTCGGCTGGCGCCGAAAAGTGCTCGGCGGCGTCGCGCGCCATCCGGCCCACGCACCAGCGCGCATAGGCGGGGGCCGTCAGGAGCCCAAGCAGGCGGCCGGCTTGGCCCTTGGGAAGCGCGTAGCGGATCCAGACTCGCAGCTTCGAACCGTTGGGCGTGGGCGAGCGATCAAGGCCCATCTTGTCGGCTTAAAGGATGAGCAGGCGGGTGGCGCCGGTGGTTCGCCAGGCCTTGGGACGGTGCGGATCGCGTTTGGTCACGACCTCGTCGACCGCCAGAGAAAGGCCGATCTTAGCAATTCATGAAATCGCAAAATCCAACTATTATTCTCTATACGGGATACCAATAGCTAATTCTCAGAAAAATATCGCAACATCAATAATGCTCAGTATTGAATAACAATCTGACGGACTTTATAAGATATTTGTTGGCTTTCATGCAAAATACGAACCTGGCTAGCGCAATCACTTTCCGCCACGCTTGCCTTTAAAGTATTTCACAGCGTCAGCCGTCGTGCCGCCAAGGCACCAACGCCCGTAGAACCTCCCCAATAGCAAGCCGAGCCATCGGCGCGGCCCGGTTGGAAGATCGTAGTCGATCCAAACCGTGAGGCGAGAGCCCAAGGCTGTGGGCGTTATGTCGAACCCCATGCGATAGCCCGATAGAATGACGAGCTGTGAAGCGCCCGCCGTTTCCCACTGTTTTGAATGGGGTCGGTCCCGGGCCGTGACCACCTCGTCGACAAACAAGCGCAATCCCAAAGCCGAGCCGTCCATTCGAATATGGGAGCCCACGACCTGGCCGCGCCCTTCGTCGAAGTCGTACGACATCCGGCCGCCGGCCATCATCATGGACGACTTGGTCATATGGGCGGCCAGACGGGTCTGATCGTCGAGGTGGTCAAACACCTCGTCGGGCGTGGCGGTCAGGTCCACCGTCTGGCTTAATTGGCTGCCCATACGACCCAAGCCTTCTGCGTCCTACTTCTTCTCGCCCGCCATCTTCGCGGCGCAGGTCTTATGCATCTGCTCCATTTCGGCCTTGGTCAGGGCCTTGCCGTTTGGCCAGGTCGGAGCGCCGGTCTTGTCGCGCCCATGATCATGCGGCGCCGTGCGGTCCATGGCCTTGCCCATGACCGACTTGCACATTTCGTGCGTCGGCGCGTCGGCGGCAGCTGGACGGGTCGCGGTCTGTTGCTGCTGGGCAAAAGCCGTTCCCGAGACGGTCAGGACGAGTATCGAGGCGATAGCGAGCGCGCGCATGGCGTTCCTCCGTTGCAAGTGTGTTCCATGATGCGCGCCGCCCCGACCATCGCCTTGATCCGGATCAATGCCCAAATCCCCGCCTTGCCTAGTCTGGACGGAAAATCGGTGGAGCACGGCCGATGCCGTTGAACCTTACAAACCGCGCCCTCGCCTTGGCCGCGCTGTCGTCCGGCCTTGTTCTGTCCTTCTTCGTCCTGCGCGAACACTGGGCTCACGCCCTGGGCCTGGCGCCCTATCTGCTCCTGCTGGCCTGTCCCCTGATGCACCTGTTCCATCACGGTCATGGCGGTCATCGCCACGGCCGCGACGGACCTGCCCAGGCGCCGCCCCCAAAGCCGACGCCTGAGGGCCGCGTGGCATTGGGCGATGAACGGCTTGAGGCGTTTTGAGGGATCGGGCCGCGTCCCGCGTAGACACGTAGGACAAAGTCGCCCTTCAACAGGACCCGCCCCATGACCTATCGCGCTTTCCTCGCCACCGCCGTTCTGTCGGCCTCGATCCTGGCCGGCGGCCAGGCCAGCGCCCACGCCAAGCTGGTGGCCTCCGATCCGGCGGCAAACGCCACGGTCGCCGCGCCCAAGACCATCCGCCTGACCTTCAATGAAAAGCTCGCCCCGGCCTTCTCGAGCTTCGAGCTGGCCATGGCCGACGGCATGAAGGCGCCGGTCAAGACCAGCGTCTCGGCCGATCGCAAGACCATCACCGGCGCGCCCAAGGGCCGGCTGATGGCGGGCGCCTACAAGCTCACCTGGCACGCGGCTGCGGCCGACGACGGCCACCGCATGGACGGGACCTTGACCTTCACGGTGAAATAGACGGTGGAGACCGCGGTCGTCCTTGTTCGCTGGGTGCAATATGTGACGAGCTTCGCCCTGGCGGGCGGCGCGCTCTTCGCGCTCTACGCTCTGCCGGCCGCCGGCCCGTCCAGCGCCGCGGCGCTAGGTTGGCCGCGCCGGCTCCTGGCGGGCTGCGCCGCCCTGCTGGTCCTGGCCAGCCTTCTGGGTCTCGTGCTGCAAACCGCCGTGGTCGCCGGGTCGCTTACCGCGGCGCTGGATCCCTCGACCTTGGCCTCGGTGGTCAGCGAGATGGCGATGGGCGCGGCCTCGCTCGCGCGGGCCATGGCCGCGGTCGTGGCGCTGGCTGTGCTTATGCTCGCGCGGCCCGGCCGGGCCGCCTGGATCGCCGCGTCAGCGCTCGGCGCCGTCGCAGCGGCGAGCATGGCCTGGATGGGCCATGGCGCGGCCACCGAGGGTCCGGGCGGGGGCCTGCACCTGGCGGCCGACATCGCCCACCTGGCGGCGGCCGCCGTGTGGGTCGGCGCCCTGGTGTTCTTTCTGGGGCTGGCCGGGGTCAGTCGGCGTGACGCGCGACAGGCGCCGACCTTCCATGCCGCCCTGGCGGGTTTCTCGGGCATCGGCTCGGGCGTCGTCGCCGTGCTGGTCGCCAGCGGCCTGATCAACAGCTGGTTCCTCGTCGGGCCCATGGGCGTTGCGGCCCTGGTCCGCACGCCCTACGGGCTTCTTCTGCTTCTCAAGCTCGTTCTCTTCGGCGCCATGGTCGTGCTGGCCGCCGCCAACCGGTTTCGCCTGACCCCGGCCCTGCGCGAAGCCCTGGTCGAGCCGGCGCCGCCCAGCACGGCGGTCAAGGCGCTGCGCCGCAGTCTCGTGCTGGAACTGAGCGCGGCGATGGCGCTCGTCGCCGTGGTCGCCTGGCTAGGGCGTCTCGCGCCGATCAGCGCGCAATAGCCGCAACGTTCAGAGCACCGGTTCGTGCGCCGGCTCGGGCGTGGGGCGCCGCGCGAAGGGATCGCGCGCCCGCAACCAGTTACGCGCAGGCCGTTCGACAAGATGGTAGGCGACCATCGCGGCCAGCTGACAGGCCACGAACGCTCCTGCCCAGGCCAAGGCGATCCCGGCGCCGGACAGGTCTGGCGCCAGCCTTTCCAGAGCGTGGAAATAGACGATGTCGGCCGGAAGGTGGACCATGTAGAGGCTGTAGGAGACCTCGCCGAGATAGACGAGCGCCGGCGCCGACATCGCGCCTGGCTTCGCGGCCTTGGACGTCTCGGCCAGGCAGAAGATCAGCATAGCCAGACCCGGCCAGATATAGAGATCGCTCAGTCGCAGGTTGGCGGCGATCGCCACCCAGACCGTCGCGGCGAGCGCGCCGAATCCGGCCATGCCGGCCGGCAGGCTCAGGCTCGATCCCAAGCGATGCAGGGCCGCGCCCATCAGGAAGGCCGGGATGATCCGCAAGGCGCCGATCTGGGCGCTCATGTCGGTGAACAGCACCCCGCGCCCCTGGGCCGTCAGGAACATGGCGACGAACAGGGCGAGCACGGCGAGGACGAAGAGGCGTGGCCAACGCCTCAGCGACACCGAGGCGATGGCCGCGACCGGAAAGCCGAGGTAGGCGAACCACTCAGCCGAGATCGACCAGGAGGGGAAGTTCCATTGCACGGTGGGCGTCGTGCCCCAGGCATGCACTAGCAACAGGTGCTGGGGGAGCATGCGCGGGTCGAACGCCTGGGGATCGAAGCGGACGCCCAGCTTCAAGGCCGCGAGCCAGATGGCGATCGTCGCGGCCAGGGTGACCAGATGGACGGGATAGACGCGCCAGGCGCGCCCAAAGGAAGGAGCCGTAGTTGAACCGTCGCTCGGCCCAGGCCCGCGTATAGACGTGGCTGAGGATGAAACCCGACAGGATGAAGAAGAGGTCGACGCCGAGGTAGCCCTTGGCGGCCAGGCCAAAGCGCTCGAGACCAAGGTCCAGGTGGTTGCGGAAATGATAGACGAGCACCCACAGCGCCGCGCAGATGCGCAACGACGTGAGCGGACGGATGTCCGACGGATACATGGCCCCTCCCCCGAGGCAATGGTTGGAGCCGGCGAGCGCCGGCCCGATGGGCGCTAGAGCGCGGTCAGGCCGACGATGGTCTGGCCCCGCAGCTTGAAGCGCACCTTGGTCCCGACGCTCAGGCCCTTCAGGAGGGTCGGATCAGCGACCTTGAAGGCCATGGTCATCGGCGGCCACTTCAGCGCCGGGATCGCTTCATGGGCCAGAGTGATCTTGGCGGCCTTGGCGTCGATGGCGCGCACGACGCCGACCGCCTCGACCGGCGCGCTCGCCTCAACCGCATGCGCCGCAGGGTCCATAGCGCTCATCTGGGCGGCCGCCGGCTGGGCCAGCAGGGTCAGGGCGTTCGCAAGAGCGATGGACAGCATCTTCATGGAAGCCTCGCTAGGATCGATGGTCAAAACCAGGCCCTCAGGCCGAGCACGAAACTGGTCTCGGTGACCTCGTCGCCGCGCAGCCGGGCGAAGTCCGCGGCGCGCCCGAACCGCTTGGATAGGGCGACGCCGACATATGGCGCGAATTGGCGCCGAACCTCATAGCGAAGGCGCAATCCGAGCTCGCCGCTCGAGAGCCCCGAACCGATCGCCGCTTCGGGGATGTCTTGGGCGGCGAAGTTGAGTTCGGTGCGCGGCTGCAGGATCAGGCGCTGGGTGAGGCGCCAGTCGATCGCCCCTTCGGCGCGCGCGAGGACATCGCCCTTGCTGGAAACGAACACCGCTCCGCCCGCCTCGATCCAGTAGGGCAACAGGGTTTCGAACCCGACGGCGGCATAGGTGCGCGACTTGGGCTCGACATCCTGGCGCAAGCCCACCTGCAAGTCGGTATAGAGCGCCACGGGCCTGGAATAGAGCGCCTGCACCTCGCTGGCCTGAACGCCGTGACGGCCGCCCTCGCCCTCGGATTTGATCACCAGGCGATTGAGGTCGCCGCCGAACCAAGCCTCGCCGTCCCAGTGATAGCCGTTGCCCCCGGCCTGGGCGCGGTATTCCAGGAGGTTGGCCATCACCTGCGAGACCTGGGCGCCGCCATGCTCCTGCCGGAGCACGGCGCGAGCCCGGTCCATGGCGGCCGGATCGAAGACCCTGTCGGCCAGATGGTCGGTGGGCGGCGCCGGCGGAGCTGTTTCGTGATCGGGCAAGGGCGGCGGTCCCATCGCTTCGGCCGGGCGTTCCGATTGACCGGAGACAGCCAGGCCGGGCATGGCGCCCATGTCGTGGCCGGCGTGGGGGTCGGTCGCCGGCGCGACCTGCGTCTGAGGCATGGCCATGGCCGGCATGGCGCCCATGTCGTGTCCGGCATGGGGGTCGGCGGCTGGAGGCGGGGCCGCCGGCGCAGGCTTGGAACTGGGCGCGGCTGGCGCGCCGGCGTGGCCGGCGTGCTGGGCCAGGGCCGGCGCGGCCCACAGGACCGGCAAGAGGGCGATCAGCGAGGCCTTCATCGCGCGCCCTCCGCGGGGGTGTCGCGCACGCTGAAGACCTGAAACATCCCCGCGTGCATGTGATAGAGCATGTGGCAGTGGAAGGCCCAGTCGCCGGTCTCGGCGGTGAAGTCGAAGCTGACGCGGCCGCCGGGCAGGACGATGACGGTGTGCTTGCGCGGCATGTGGCCCGCCGGTCCGAAGGCCAGTTCGAAGAAGTGGCCGTGCAGGTGGATGGGGTGGGCCATCATGGTGTCGTTGACCAGGGTGACCCGGACCCGCTCGCCGTGGCGGAAGGCGTAGGGCGGCGGCCTATCGCTGAACTTGCGCCCGTCAAACCCCCACATGAACCGCTCCATGTTGCCGGTCAGGTGAATCTCGAGGGATCGCTCCGGGGCGCGCGGGTCGGGATTCGGCTCGAGGGCCACCAGGTCGCGATAGACCAAGACCCGGTGGCCGACGCTTTCGAGGCCCTGGCCAGGCTCGCCGGTGCGATCCATCGGCATCGGCGCGATCGACTGCACGCCCGGACCGAGCCTGACCTGAGGCGCGTTGTCCGGATTGCGCATGGACATGTCCATGCCGCCCTTGTCCATCTTGCCCATAACGTCGCTTCCGCGCTGGCGCGGCGGCCGCCATGCCGGGCGCGGGGGTCGCGGCCTTGGCGCCCATGGCCGCGTGATCCATGCCGGACATGTCCGTGGAGCCATGGTCCATGCCCCCCATGTCCATTCCCTCCATATCCATGCCCATGTCGCGCATGGTGGTCAGCGGCCGCTCGCGCGGCGGCGGGACCTCGGCGCTCATGCCCAGCCGCGGCGCCAGGGTGGCGCGGCCCAACCCAGAGCGGTCGACCGACTCCGACACGATCGTGAAGGCCTTGTCTTCGGCGGGCTGGACGATCACGTCATAGGTCTCGGCGTTGCCGATCTGGAACTCGTCGACCTCGACGGGCCGCACGTGCTGGCCGTCGGCGGCGACCACGGTCATGCGCAGCCCCGGGATGCGGACGTTGAAGACCGACTGGGCCGCGGCGTTGATGAACCGCAGGCGCACGCGCTCGCCGGGCGCGAACAGCGCCGTCCAGTTGTCCGCGGGGCCATGGCCATTGACCAGGAAGGTGTAGGCCGCGCCGGTGACGTCGGAGATGTCGGTCGGGTCCATCAGCATCTTGGCCCAGTCCAGGCGCTCGGCCAGGGTCTGGTCCTTGCCGGCCAGAAGCCCAGCGAGGGTCTGGCGCTGGTAGTTGAATGCGCCGCTCTGCTGCTTGAGCTTCTTGAAGATCTGGTGCGGGTGCAGGCGGCTGAAGTCCGACAGCACCACGACGTGCTCGCGGTCGAAGGCCACCGGATCAGGACCGACCGGATCGATGATAATGGGCCCATAGTGGCCCATCTGCTCCTGCAGGCCCGAATGGCTGTGGTACCAATAGGTGCCCGCCTGGCGGACCTGGAATTCGTAGGTGAAGGTCTCGCCGGGCTTGACGCCCGGGAAGCTGACGCCGGGCACGCCGTCCATCTGGAAGGGCACGAGCAGGCCGTGCCAGTGGATCGAGGTGTCCTCGTCGAGCGTGTTGGTCACCGACAGGCGGACATGCTGGCCTTCCTTCAGCCGGATCAGCGGGCCAGGAACCGTGCCGTTGATCGTCACGGCGTGGCCGGCCTTGCCGTCGACCGTGATCGGCGTGTGGCCGATGGTCAGCTTGATGTCCTCGCCCGAAAGGGCGGCCGGCGCGCGGCCGGGATCGCCCGCCGCGCGCGCCCAGGACGGCAGCAGGCTCGCCAGGGCGGCGCCGCCGCCGAGGACGGCGAGCGATTGGAGAAAACGACGGCGATCGAAAGCCGCGCTGGATCGAAGTATGACAGCCCTTTGACGATGACGCGCCGGCGGCAGGCCGTGAGGGACGGCCGCGACGCGATCTATAGGTGGCTACGCGCCAAACCGTCGCCCCCCTCGCCGGCGGGCGAAAAAAGTCAGGGATCGACCAGCCAGTCGGCCAGCCGCTTGCGGGCGCGATAGGCGCGCATCTCGATGGTCTTGACGCTGACGCCCAGGACCGCCGCGGCGTCCTGTTGTGAATAGCCTTCCAGATAGGTGAGGATCAGCGGCTCCTTGAGCTGGTCGGGCAGGCGCGCGATCGCCGCCTCCAGGCGCGACAGTTGTTCGGCGCGCAGACTCGCCGCCTCGGGGCCCGGCGCGGGGTCGGCGGGATCGGGCGCGCCTGGCGCGTCGATCGACCGCTCGCCCAGGATCAGCCGCCGAACCAGCAGGCGACGCCCCGGTCGCGGCACTTGTTCAGGACGATGGCCCGCATCCAGGCGCCGAACGGCCGGGTCGGATCATAGCGATCCAGCGCCTTCCAGGCGGCCACGAAGCTTTCCTGCACCACCTCGTGGGCGGCTTCGGAGTCGCCGACATGGCGCCGGGCGAAGGCGTGCAAGGCGCCCTTGTGACGCCGCATCAGCGTGCTGAAGGCGCGCTCGTCGCCGCGCGCCGCGCGCCTGGCCAGCGCGCCGTCCTCGTCCTCGCCAAGGCCGGCGGTCACGGCGTCTCGTTCGTGAGCGCCTCGCTGACGCGGCGGTCGAATTTGGCCGCCTGCTCGGGGGTCAGCACCTTACGCATCGCCAGGACGTGCTGGACCGTCTCCAGCTGCAGCGCCCCCATGGCGACATGGAAACGCTCGACCGCGGCCTCGACCTCGGGCCCGTATTCGTGGCGCGCCTGGATGGCGGCGGCCAGTTGGGCGTTGGCCGCGCGCAGCTCGGCCTCCCGGGCGCGGCGACGCACGGCGAAATCCTGTTCGAGCGCCTCGAGCCGGCGATCCTGATCCGGGCTGAGCTTCAGCTCGTGGTGAACCATCTCGTGCAGCGACTGGGCGTGATGCATCGGCAAGAACCGGCCCGAGCCGAGCCAGCCGCCGGCGATCCCGGCCAGCAGCGCCAGGACGACGGTCAGGGCCGCCCCGCGCGAGATCCGGCGCATGTCAGCGCCCGCCGAGCAGGGTCGACGGCGCCAGGTGCGCGTCGACCGAAAACGCCGAGATCTCGGAGGGGGCGCGCGCGGCGGCGTTGGCCGCGAGACTGCCGCCGACCATGCCCAGGCCCAGGGCCGCCACCACCGAGGCCGCGCGCAGCGGCACGAGCGCGTTCGCCGCGCGCCGGCCGTCGCGCCAGCTGTCGATCCTGGCCCACACCTGGCCTTCCAGGCCGGGCAGCTGGGCGTGCGGCTGGCCCCGCAACGCCTCGAAAAGTTCGTCGAGCTGGTCGCTCATCGTCGATCCCCTGACTCTGCACGCCTACATACGCGGCCCGCGGTCCAACCCCTCACCTCAGGCGCGACGCGCCCCCGGGCCGGCCGTGCGTCCGGCGCACGACGCGGAGAAAAACCATATGCTGAAAACGTCCGCACGGATCCACAGGTGTTGGGCCGCTGGCGACGCTCGGGTGCGGGTGAAAGCCACGCACGCCCCGGCCCCGCATGGCGATCGCCCCCCGGGGGGACGCGCCCGCGCCCAGGACGGCCGAGGTTCGGAGCGGCGCGATCGCCGCCGCGGCCTGGCGCCCCGTCGCGCGAGACGAGGGCCAAAACCTGCGCTTCGGAATCTACGTATTCCGACCCGGGACGTAGGACCCTAGTCCTGGACTCGAAGAACAACTTCTTCCCGTCGAAGATCAAACGGCGGCGCATCTACTCATCTTCAAACCTATTCATCTAAGGAGTCAAAGATGATCAAGACGTCCGTCATCGCCGGCTTGGCCGGCATCGCGATGCTCGTTGCAACGCCGGTTCTGGCGCAAGGGAGCGGCCACACCTTCTTCATGAAGGGCTCGATCGTCGCGAACGACAGCAACGGCACCGTGATCTGCATCGGCAAGGCGGACGGCGCCGAGGTCGGCCAGACCCTGGAAGTCTACCGCGTCAAGCAGCTGCCGGGGCCCAACAAGGCCCCGCCGTCCTATCGGCGCGACCTCGTCGGGCACGTGAAGATCGACCACGTCTTCGACGACCACTTCGCCCATGTCACGGTCGCCGACGGTACGCCGGCCAAGCACGACATCGTCGAGCTGCGCAAGAACTGAGCGGGCGATCGGTTCGCCAGCGGCGGGATGGCCCACGCCGTCTCGCCGGAGCGACCGGCGCGCGCGCCCCTCCGCTGACCTTGGGCTTTCGTCCAACGAGCGAGGCGACGAGTATCATGACGACCTTCAAGATCGGCGCGTTCGCCGCAGCCGCCGGCGTGCGGCGCGATACGATCCGGTACTACGAGCGCACCGGCCTGCTGCGCGATCCGGGCAGGACCGGCGCCGGCTACCGTGTCTATGAGGACGCCGACCTCCTGCGGCTCCATTTCATCCGGGCCGCGCAGGAGCTCGGCTTCACGCTCGCCGAAACCGCCGACCTGCTCGCGCTTCAAGCCTCCGACACCGCCAAGGCGTCGGCGGTGCTGGAGATCACCCGCGAGAAGATCCGCGACGCCGAACGCCGCATTCAGCGGCTGTCGGATATCCGTGACGTGCTCAGCGCGCTGGCCGACGATTGCCCGATGGACGTGGCGGCCTCGGACTGTCCGATCCTGGCCTTCCTCGCCGAAAGACGGGTCCGGCGGTCGGACGCCCGCGGCGACGCACCGCGGGAGGCGCTCTGACCCGCCCGGGCGCGCGGCGACACGTCAATCCTTGGCCGGCGACCTCGCCGGCTCCACCGCTCGCCCCTGGCGCGCCCGTCCGCGGCGAAGGCCATCGGTGTCGAGCCCATGATCTCCAGGGAGGAACTTGCCATGATCGACATCCGCCACACACTTCGCGCGCCCATCCAGGCGCTTGTGATCGGCGCCGCGGCGCTCGCCCTCACCGCCTGCGGCGACAAGGGCGCTGAGCCCCCGCCGCCCGCGGCCTCGGTCCAGGCCCCGGCCCCGTCGCCCGCCGCGGCCCCGGTCCCCAGCGCCGCCGATCCGGATCCCGGCGTCGGCGGCTCGACGGCGCCTTCGAACAACGCCGCCGGGCAACATGACGCCGATCACGACGCGGCGACGATGGAACGCCATCATCGTCAGGAGATGGATCACCACGCCATGCGCCAGGGCGGCGCGGCCACGGGGACGACGCCCCAACCCGACGCCGCGCCGATGAGCCCATCGGCTCCGATGAAGGACATGTGAAGACGAGGGCAAGCCCGATGCGCGGGACGACCAGCCGACAGGGATGGAGCTTGGGTCTGGCCGCCGCCTGCCTTCTGCTTTCGACGGCGGCCATCGCCCAGGAAGGCGACGAGCACGCGGCCCACCATCCGGGCGCGCAAGGCGGCGCGATGGCGGACGCCGGCGTCATGGGCGCCGCGCCGAGCCCCGCGGCAGCCGGCATGAGCGGAATGATGGACGAGATGATGGAGGGCGAAGGCGAGCATGGCGCCCGGCGCACGCCCTTCGTCTCACAACTGCTCGCCGCCCCGTCGCTCAGCGCCGAGGGGCGCAACCGGTTGATGGGCGAGGCCCAAGCGCGCGTGGAGCGCGGACTGGCCATGGCCGCCGAGGCCTCCGCCGCCGCGCGGTCCGAAGATCCGGCCGCCCGGGCGAGCGCGGCGCGGCGCCTGCGTGAAGCAAGCGACCTCTTCGCGAGCGGATCGGCCGCGCTCGCCGCCCTCGACCGCGGCGCGTCCCCGCAGCCGGCGGCAATCAGCTGGTTTCGGGATCAGATGAGCCTGGGCGCGCCGCCGCACGCGGCGCCGATCCGGTGGCTCGGCGTCTCGCCGCCCCATTTCATGCTGATGTTCGTCCTGGCGACGGTCAGCGCGATGCTGCTGGGCCTGCAGGTCGCGCGCCTGCGGCGGGTCCGCAAGATCGTCGACGCCGGCGGGTCGACGGCCCCCGCGCCCGCCCCGGCGACCGCGACGGCCTCGCCACGCCAGGCGGCGGCCGTTGAGCCGGGCGCTGAAACGCTCACGCCGAGCAACGCCGCGCCGCCCGCCGGGGCGTCGCTGCGCAAGCCCAGGAGCTGGTCTGGCCCGTTGCGGGTGGTCCAGATCGTGCGGGAGACGCCGACGATTCAGACCTTCCGGCTGGCCGACCCGGCCGCCGATCGGCTGCCCTTCGATTTTCTGCCCGGCCAGTTTCTCCAGGTCGAGGTGGAGCCGGTGGATGGCAAGCCCTCGCGGCGATCCTACACCATCGCCTCCTCGCCGACGCAGCGCGCCTATGTCGAGCTAACGGTCAAGCGCGAGGAGCAGGGCGTCGTGTCGTGCTTTCTGCACGACAAGGTCGCCGTCGGCGACCTGCTGAAGACGACGGGCCCCTTCGGCGCGTTCACCTTCACCGGAACCGACGCCGACAGCATCGTGCTGATCGCCGGCGGGGTCGGCATCACCCCCATGATGTCGGTCCTGCGCTACCTGACCGACACGGCTTGGTCGGGCGAGATCTTCTTCCTGTACGCGCCCGTTCGACCGACGAATTCGTCTTCCGCGAGGAGCTCGAGCGGCTCGAGCGGCGGTTCTCCAATCTGCACGTGATGGCGGCCATGCGACGCTCGGCCGGCACGGTCTGGCTGGGGCCGCAAGGCCCGCTCACCCGCCAGATGCTGCTCGACGCGGTCCCAGACATCGCCCGCCGCCGCATTCACATGTGCGGGCCGCCGGGCATGATGGCCGCGATGCGCCGGGAGCTGGCCGCTCTGGGCGTCCCGGACGCTCAACTTCACACCGAAGCCTTCGGGCCCGCGTCGCTGCCCGCCGACGCGGCCGAGCTCGAGGTCAAGGCGCCGCCCCCCGCGCCGTCATCCCCGAGCGTCGTCGCGCCCCCCACGCCGGCGGTCGCCGCGGCCACCATCACCTTTTCCGTGGCGGGCGTGTCGGCCCCGCTCCCCGCCGGCCAGACCGTCCTGGAAGCCGCGGAGGGCGCGGGGGTGGAAATCCCCTATGCCTGCCGCTCGGGTGAATGCGGCGTCTGCGTCACCCGGCTGATTTCGGGCGAGGTCACCATGGCGGTGGAGACCGGCCTGGATCCCGCCGACAAGGCCAAGGGCTACATCCTGGCCTGCCAGGCCAAGAGCACGGGCCAGCCGCTCGTGGTGGAGGCCTGATGCGCGAGCGCGGCGACATGGCCGTCGGCCTGCTTGTGGCCTTCCTGCTGCTCTTTCCGCTGGGCTACGTCCTGCACGTCGCGCCGCGCTTTCCCGGCAGCCTGGTCGGCGGCGTCATCGGCGTCGTCGCCGCCGTCCTCATGCTGCTGACCCTGCCCTATGTGGTGGTCAAGCACGTCAAGGCGGCGGAACGGTGGACAGGCCGGTTCGTCAGCAAGCCGACGCTGCTGGCCCTGCATGTGTATGCGGGCGTGCTGGCTCCGATCCTGGGGTTGGTTCATGCCGCCCACAAGTTCGGCAGCCCCGTCGGCCTAACGCTGACCGGCCTTGTGCTGCTGACGGTCCTCAGCGGCTTCGTCGGCCGCTACCTGCTGGCGCAGACGGCGCGGGCCCTGCGCGGCCGCCGCTCCGAGCTGGCGTCCCTGCAAGCGGCGTATCTCCACCTGCCGGCGCCCCCGGCGCCGACGGCGGCGGCCGTTGCGCTTTCCCGCTGGAAGCGGCTGTTCTTCGTCGCCGGCGAACCGCCGGCGCCGCCGCCCGATGGGGCCGAGGCCCTGGCCGCGGCCTTGGCCGACACCGAGTTCGCCATCCGCGCGGAGGGTGCGACCAACCGGCTGTTGTCGCGTTGGCGGTGGCTGCACGCTGTCCTGGGGGCGCTGGTCTACCTGGTGCTGCTTTTGCACATCGCCGCGGCCATCTATTTCGGGCTGCGCTGGCTATGATGCGGGACCGCCTCCTCTACTGGATCTTTGTCGCCGCCGGCCTGGCGCTGCTGGGCGTCGCGGCGATGATGCAGACAAGCGCGCCGCCCGGCGCCGGACCGGTGGCTCAGCTTGTCGCGCCAGGCCCCCTGTCGCCGGCCCACCAAGCCTTCGGCGCGCAGTGCGCCAGTTGCCACACGCCTCTCAAGGGCGTGGAGAGCAAGACCTGCGTCGCCTGCCACGCGAGCACCGATTTCGGAAACAAACAGTCGACCCAGTTCCATGCCCAGGCCAAGGAGTGCACGGCTTGCCACGTCGAGCACGAAGGCGCGCGCGCCATCGTGAAGATGGACCATCAGGCGTTGCTCGATCCGGCGGTGTGGCGAGGGCCGGCTGTTTCGCCACCCAATCCGCACGCCTTGCCGCCCGAAGCCGCGCTCAATTGCGCAAGCTGCCATTCCGTCCGCGATCCGCATCTGGGACTCTTTCGGCCAGGACTGCGCCAGCTGCCACGCGACCAGCAGTTGGAAGGTTCCCAACTTCCGGCATCCGTCGGTCAGCTCGACGCAATGCTCGGAGTGCCACACCGCGCCGCCCAGTCATTTCATGGAGCACTTCAGCATGGTCTCCCAGCGCGCCGCCGGCTCCAAGGCGCGCGTCGAACAATGCTACGCCTGTCACACCACCGACAGCTTCAACAACATCCGCCGCCGAGGCTGGTATGATCACCATTGAGTCCGGCTGGCTCAGCGCCTTCTTCAGGCTCGCGGTGATCATCCTCGAGCTGGCGGGCACGCTGACCATCCTCAGCGGCGCGGCGCTGGCGACGATCCTGTTCGCCCTGCGGGCCCGATCGGGCGACCGGGCCAAGGCCTATGGCGCGTTCCGGTCCGCCCTCGGCCGAAGCATCCTTCTTGGCCTCGAATTCCTGGTCGCCGGCGACATCGTCAAGTCGCTCGTCATCAACCCGACCTTGGACGATCTCATCGTCCTGGCCGGTCTGGTCTTCGTGCGCACCTTCCTTAGCATCTCGCTCGGCGTCGAGATCAACGGCCACTGGCCCTGGGAGGACACGCGCATGGCCAGGGCCACGGGCCGCGAACCTTCCTCACCGCGGGTCTGACCAGACCCGCCCACCCGCCGGGAGATTGACATGCTGCAACGACGAGACCTGCTCACGGGAGCCGCCCTGTTGGCGGCCGGCGCCGCCCAGCCCGCCGCGGCGGCCGCCCAGGCCCACGACATGAAGGGCATGGACGCCATGCCCGGCATGGCGATGTCGATGAGCGACTGCATCGATCACTGCCTGGCTTCCCATCGCCGGTGCCTTGAGACCGCCGCATACGCCCTCGGTCAAGGCGGCGCGCTCGCCGCCCCCGACCTGATCGCCATGCTCACCGACTGCGCCGAGCTGTGCCAGGCGACCGCCAACTCCATGCTCCGCGGCTCGGCCCTGCACCCGGTGCTCTGCCGCGCCTGCGCCGAAGCCTGCGACCTGTGCGCGGCGGCCTGTTCGAAACCCCGCGCCGACGCCCCGATGGCCCAGTGCGCCGAGACGTGCAGGGTGTGCGCCGCGGGCTGCCGACAGATGTCGCGCTGACCGCGCCTTCGGACCTTACGTATACACGCGGCCGCCAATTGCGGGCATTGCAAGCGTCGCGCCGTTAGAGATGCAGACGACGCCATCGGACGCGAACGTCATAAGTTGGAGATCAGAAATGATGCGCAAGATCGCAGTCGTGGCCGGCGCTGTCGGCCTTCTGGCCATGGGGACCGCCGCATTCGCCGACGGCCCCGCGCCCAAGGCCCAGACCCAGCCCGCGCCGGCCGCCTCCGCCCAGACCCCGCCGGACCACGCCCACATGCAGGGCATGGACCATGGCGGCCAGCAGATGCACGACCAGATGATGAAGGACCATCAACAGGGGATGGCGAACATGCCGGCCACGCCGCCCAAGGATCCCGCCGCCAAGAAGCCCATGAAGGGCTGCTGCATGGACAAGCCGATGGCCCCGAAAGGCAAACCCATGGCTCCCAAGGACGCCAAGGATCCCGCCATGCCCATGAAGGACATGTAACGCCCGCTCAAGCCGCGACGCGCCGAAGAACCTGCCGGGCGAGCACGCCCGGCAGGTTCTTTCACGTCCGGGCGCCGCCAGGCGATGTGACATCTACGGATATCCTCGGCCGCGCCCGCCACTAGGCTCGTCGTCACCAGCAGGGAGCCAAGCGATGTTCCACAAGGCCATCGAGACGATGCGCGCCGCGCCCTTGTTCAAGGCGCGCTACGACAACTTCATCGGCGGCGCCTGGTCGGCCCCGACCACGGGCGAGTACTTCGCCGACCACAGCCCGATCAATGGCGACCGGATCGCCGAGTTCGCCCTGTCGGGTCCGGCCGACGTGGAACTGGCGCTCGACGCCGCCCATCGCGCCAAGGCCGGCTGGGCGCGGTTGTCGCCGGCCGAGCGGTCCCGGCTGCTGAGCCGGGTCGCCGATCGCCTGGAGCAGAACCTCGACCTGCTGGCGCTCGCCGAGACGCTCGACAACGGCAAGCCGATCCGCGAGACGCGCGGCGCCGACGTGCCGCTCGCGGTCGATCACTTCCGCTATTTCGCTGGATGCATCCGGGCCGAGGAAGGCGCGATCTCGACGATCGACGCCGACACCATCGCCTACCATTTCCGCGAGCCGCTTGGCGTGGTCGGCCAGATCATTCCCTGGAACTTCCCCCTGCTGATGGCGGCCTGGAAGATCGCGCCCGCGCTGGCCGCCGGCAACTGCACGGTCATCAAGCCAGCGTCCCAGACGCCCCTGACGCTGATGATGCTCGCCGAACTCACCGCCGACATCCTGCCGCCGGGCGTGCTCAACGTCGTGACCGGGCCCGGCCGAACCGTCGGCCAGGCGATCGCCGCCAACCCGCGGATCGCCAAGGTCTCGTTCACCGGCGAGACGGTCACGGGCAAGGCGATCATGCACGCCGCGGCCGATCACCTGATCCCGCAGACGATGGAGCTCGGGGGCAAGTCGCCCAACATCTTCATGGCCGACGTCCTTGATGAGGAGGACGCCTTCTTCGACAAGGCGCTGGAAGGGTTCACGCTCTTCGCCTTCAACAAGGGCGAGGTCTGCACCTGTCCCTCGCGCGCCCTGATCCATGAATCGATCTTCGACCGGTTCATGGAGCGGGCCGTGGCCCGCGTGGCGGCGATCCGTCAGGGCGATCCGCTCGACCCCGCGACCCAGCTGGGCGCCCAGGCGTCCGAAGACCAGCTGCGCAAGATCCTCGGCTATATCGAGATCGGCAAGAACGAGGGCGCGCAATGCCTGATCGGCGGCGCGCGGGCGCTGCCCGGAGGCGAACTCGACGGGGGCTATTTCGTGCAGCCGACCGTCTTCGTCGGCGACAACAGCATGCGAATCTTCCAGGAGGAGATCTTCGGCCCAGTGTTGTCGGTGACGACCTTCAAGACCCTCGACGAGGCGATCGCGATCGCCAACGACACCCCCTATGGTCTGGGCGCCGGCGTCTGGAGCCGCAGCGGCAACACCGCCTATCGCCTCGGCCGCGCCATCGAGGCCGGACGGGTCTGGACCAACTGCTATCACCAGTATCCGGCCCACGCCGCCTTCGGCGGCTACAAGGCCTCGGGGTTCGGACGCGAGACCCACAAGGCGATGCTCGATCACTACCAGCAGACCAAGAACCTGCTCGTCTCCTACGACGAGCACGGCCTTGGTCTCTTCTGATCCCTCGCAAAGGAGCACAGCCATGGCCAAGACCATGAAGGCGGCTGTCGTCCGCCAATTCGGCGCGCCGCTGGTGATCGAGGAAGCGCCGATCCCCACGGTCGGTCCCGGACAGATCCTGGTGAAGATCGCCGCCACCGGCGTCTGTCACACCGACCTGCACGCCGCCGAGGGCGATTGGCCGGTGAAGCCGAACCCGCCCTTCATTCCTGGCCATGAAGGCGTCGGTCACGTCGCCGCTGTCGGGTCGGGCGTCACCCACGTCAAGGAGGGCGACCGGGTCGGCGTGCCGTGGCTCTACACCGCCTGCGGCCATTGCGTGCATTGCCTGGGGGGATGGGAGACCCTGTGCGAGAGCCAGCAGAACACCGGCTATTCGGTCAACGGCAGCTTCGCCGAATACGTCCTCGCCGACCCCAACTATGTCGGCCACCTGCCGGACAATGTCGGCTTTATCGACATCGCGCCGATCCTGTGCGCGGGCGTTACCGTCTACAAGGGACTGAAGGCGACCGAGGCCAAGCCGGGCGAGTGGGTCGTGGTCTCCGGCATCGGCGGCCTGGGTCACATGGCCGTGCAGTACGCCAAGGCGATGGGGCTCAACGTGGCGGCGGTCGACATCGACGACCGCAAGCTCGATCTGGCGACACGCCTTGGCGCGGCCGTGACCGTCAACGCCCGAGAGCAGGATCCCGCCGCCGCGATCAAGGCGGCGATCGGCGGCGCGCAGGGCGTCCTCGTCACCGCCGTCTCGCCCAAGGCCTTCCAGCAGGCGCTCGGCATGGTCCGGCGCGGCGGCACGGTGGCCCTCAATGGCCTGCCGCCCGGCGATTTTCCGCTGTCGATCTTCGACACCGTGCTCAACGGCGTCACCGTCCGCGGCTCGATCGTCGGCACCCGGCTCGACCTGATGGAGGCGCTGGCCTTCGCCGGCGAGGGCAAGGTTCACGCGACTGTCCACACCGAACCGCTCGAGAAGATCAACGACGTCTTCGCGCGCATGCACCACGGCGACATCGAGGGCCGCATCGTCCTCGACCTCGCCTAATCCCCCCGCGACGAACCGCGAGCAAACCATGTTCGACAGTCCTACCTTGCCGGCCACACGGCGCCGCTTCGTCCAGGGCCTGGCGGTCAGCGGGGCGGTGGCCGGAGTTTCGCCGGCGCTGCTGGCGGGCCCCGCCGCCGCCGCGACCGCCGAATTGCGCGGGACCGAATTCGATCTCGAGATCGCCGAACTGCCGGTCAACTTCACCGGCAAGCGTCGGATCGCCACGGCGGTGAACGGCGCCGTGCCCGCCCCCGTGCTGCGATTGCGCGAGGGCGACACCGTCACCCTGCGCGTCCGCAACCGCCTCAAGGAGATGTCCAGCATCCACTGGCACGGGGTCATCCTGCCCGCCGAGATGGACGGCGTACCAGGCATCAGCTTTCCCGGGATCGCGCCCGGCGAGACCTTCACCTATCGCTTCGAGCTGCGTCAGGCGGGCACCTACTGGTATCACGCGCACACCTTGGCCGAGCAAACCGGGCTTTATGGCGCGATCATCGTCGAGCCGCGCGCGCCGACCGGACCTGGGCCCGATCGGGACTACGCCATCCTGCTGAGCGACTGGTCGGACGAACCGCCGCTGCAGATCTTCACGAACCTCAAGAAGCTGAGCAGCTACTACAATTTCGCGCAGCCGACCGCCGGAGACTTCCTCAAGGATGTGGGCAAGCTGGGGTTCGGCGAGGCCCTCGCGCGGCGGCGGATGTGGAACCGGTCGCGGATGAACCCGACCGACTACAGCGACGTTTCCGCCGCCACCTACACCTACCTGATGAACGGAACGCCGCCGGCCGGGAATTGGACGGCGATCGCCGCCCCCGGCGAGCGAGTTCGCCTCCGGTTCGTGGGGGCGGGACGGCGACCTTCTTCGACGTGCGCCTTCCTGGGGTCCCGCTGACCGTCGTCTCGACCGATGGCCAGCCGGTGGAGCCGGTGACGGTCGAGGAGTTCCGGATCGGACCGGGCGAAACCTACGATGTCGAGTTCGTCATGCCCGAGGGCGCCCGAACGATCTTCGCCCAATCGATCGACCGGACGGGTTTCGCCCGCGGCGTCATCGCCCCAGCGCCCGGCATGACGGCGCCGACGCCGGCGCTCGATGCGCGGACCTGGCTCGATCCGGTCGACATGATGGGCGCCATGGCCGCCATGGGCGGCGAACACGCCGGCCACGGCATGGCGGACACGCCC
This sequence comes from Caulobacter sp. UC70_42, assembly GCF_044056025.1. Lineage (NCBI taxonomy): Bacteria > Pseudomonadati > Pseudomonadota > Alphaproteobacteria > Caulobacterales > Caulobacteraceae > Caulobacter > Caulobacter sp. UC70_42. Next base: position 135,511 of record NZ_CP171994.1, read on the forward strand.
CCGAAGGCGCGTCACGCGCGCACCGAGTACGGCGCCAACACCGACATGCGCGTCGACTATCCGCGCACCAATCTCGACGATCCCGGCGCGGGCCTGCGCGAGCGGTCCTGGCGGGTGCTGACCCTGGCCGACCTTCGCACGCCCGGCGGCGATCCGGATCCTCGCGAGCCGGAGCGTGAGATCGAGTTGCACCTCACCGGCAACATGGAGCGCTTCATCTGGACGCTGGACGGGATCAAGCTGAACGATTCCCGTCCGCTCCACTTCAAGCCGAACGCGCGGCTGCGCATCGTTCTCGTCAACGACACGATGATGGCCCACCCGATGCACCTCCACGGCATGTGGAGCGATGTCGAAGGCCCGGACGGCGCGTTCCAGGTCCGCAAGCATACCGTGGTGGTCCAGCCCGCCCAGCGGATCAGCTTTCGCGTCACCGCCGACGCCATGGGGCGATGGGCCTTCCACTGTCATCTGCTCTACCACATGGCGGCCGGCATGTTCCGGGAGGTGGTCGTCGCATGACCCGTCTGGCCCTCTCGCGAGCGTCTCTGCTCGCCTTGGCTCTGAGCGTTTCGGCCGTGGCCGCGCCCGCAATCGCCCAGGACGCCCCCCATCAGCACGCCGCGCCACCGCCGCCGAGCCCGGCCCCAACGGCCTCCCCCGCGGCGCCTGCGGATCACGCGGGCATGGATATGTCCGGCATGGATATGTCCGGCGCGGGGACGCCCGCCGGCGGCATGACCATGGACATGGGACGGATGCAGGGCGGCAAGGCTCCGCCGGACGCCCGCAACTCCGACGACTATGCGGACGGCTATCGCAATTCGACGCTGCCGGGCTACGAGATGGCCGACAAGCTGTCGATCCCCAAGGTTCTCGTTGACGAACTGGAGTTCGCCAGCGGCAACGAGGGGCAGGGCGTCGGCTGGACCGTCCTCGTCACCCAGGGCCAGGACGACAGCAAGCTCTGGCTGCGCAGCCAGGGCCTCAAGAACTCCAAGGATCGCCTCGATCCGGAGAGCAGCGTCGAGGCGCTGTGGTGGCGCAGCAAGAGCCCGTTCTGGGGCACGTTGCTGGGCGTTCGTCAGGATCTCGGCAAGGGGGCGACCACTTGGCTCGCCGCCGGCGTCGAGGGCCTGGCGCCCTACTGGTTCGATGTCCAGCTGACCGGCTACGTCGGCGACGACGGCCGCCTCGGCGCTCGCGCCAAGGGCGCCTACGAGGTCCGCTTCACCAATCGCCTCATCCTGACCCCGCAGGTCGAAACCAACCTCTATTCCAAGCGCTCGACCGACCGTGAGCTCGGCGGCGGCTTCAGCAACGTCGAGCTGAGCGCTCGGCTGCGCTACGAGGTCTCGCGGAAATTCGCGCCCTATGTCGGCTTCGTCTGGGAGCGGGCGCTGGACGACACCGCCGACTTCCGACGTGCCGATCGCCAGCGCCCGGCCGAGCATCGGGTGGTTGTCGGCTTGCGATCATGGTGGTGAGGCGCTGCGCGGCGCCTTGGCGACCGGAAGACGGCCTGACGTGTTCTGCGGCGGACGATAGCCCTGGCCGGAGCCAGACGGCTGCGTCGATCCTGTTGCTTCTCGCGGTCGCGGCGGCGTCTGCGGGCCAGACCGCCGTCCTCGCCTTTCTCCCGACCCTCGTCGACGGAGGCCAGGCCGACTTGGCGCTGCGCATCCACGATGTCCATGTCGCGAGTTTGACGGCGGCCCACCCGCTGGCGGCGCTCGTCTTCGCGCCGCTCTGGGGATGGCTCGCCGACCGCATCGACTACCGGATCATTCTGCGCACGGCCCTGGTCGTCCTCGCGCTGGCGACCGCGCCGGTCGGGGCGGTCCCGCTCCCCATGCTGTATGGACTTCGCTTGCTGGCTGGGCTGTCCGCGGCCGCCATCATCCCGCTGGCGCTGCTGTCAACGAACTTCGCACCCGGTGGCCGGGACGAGCAGGCGAGGCGTTTCACCTGGCTGACGGCCTTCATGTTTCTTGGCGACCTGTTCGGCCCCCTGCTCGCCGAAGCGTCCGCGTCGCTCTTTCCCCGCACGCCGCTGTTGGTGCTCGCGCTCGTCATCGCCGTGCTGGCGCTGGCGCTGACGACCGGCATTGTGCGCTTGCCGGCCCGCTGTGCCGCCCGTCCCGAGGGACGTCGCCTGCAAGCCCCGCCGCGCGTCGTCACGCTTGTCCTCCTGCTTGTCACCATCGTCGGCGGCGGCGGACTCGCCGCCATGCATGTCAGTCTGCTCGTGACCCGCTCCGAGGGCGCGCTGAGCCGCGAGGCGATCGCCGGGATGCTCAGTCTCTGCGGGCTGGCGATGTTGGCGGCTCAGCTTTTCCACACCCGCGTCACCTGGCTGGTGACCGCGCCTCGAACGCCTGGCCTGCCTCACGCTCGCGCTTCTAGCCCTGTCGCTGTTTCTCTTTCGGTTTGGAACGACCGTGGTCGAAATGGCCGGTCTCATCGCCGTCGCCGGCTGGAGCTCAGCCAGTCTTCGGCTGGTCACGAGCTTCTGGATCAGCGGCCCCATGCGGCCCTCTGGAGTCATGCTTGGGCTGCAGCATACAGCCGCGAGCCTCGGCCAGGCGCTGGCGCCCATGTCGCTCGCCGTCGTGTCACCCCATCGGCAAGCGGCCGTCGTCGAAGCGATCGGCTGGCTGTCGCTCGGTCTGCTCGCGCTTCTGCCGGCGATATGGCGCCGGACGGCGACACCGGTCCATCCAGCCGGGGAAAGGGCGTGACAGCGCCGCCACGTCCGAGAGCCGCGTCCGCCACGCGCCCAGCTTCACGCCAAGGAGTCCGCCCATGAAAATCCGCCTCGCCGCCGTTCTGCTGTTGCTCGCCTTGCCCAGCGCCGCGCTGGCGGCTGGCGACATCCTGCTCTATCGCGACCCTGGATGTGGTTGCTGCGAGGCCTGGGCCCAGGCCGTCCGTGCGAAACTGGACAGAAAGGTCATCGTCAGGGATCAGGTCGCCCGCGTGCGCCTGCAGCGCCAATCCGGCCTGCCGCCGGCGCTTTCCTCCTGCCACACCGCGATCATCGACGGTTTCGTTATCGAAGGTCATGTGCCGGTCGCCGAGGTGAAGCGTCTCCTGGCCGCCCGGCCGGCTGGCGTGAAGGGGCTCGCCGTCGGCGGCATGCCGATCGGCTCGGAGGGCATGGCGGCGCCGAGCGGGGCGCGGCAACACTACGATGTCGTGGCCTTCGGGCCGGCCGGCGCGCGGGTTTTCGCCCGCTACTGACCTCCAACGGTCAGGGCCATGGGCTGGCGTCGGGTCAATGCGCGTCGCGCGACATCCCCGACTGCCTGACGCAAGGCTTCGAGCACCGCCCGGCCGATCACCGGCTTGGGGATCACCTGATCGAAGCCGGCCGCGCGCGCGCGTTGCTCGAGATCCTCGTCGTAGAAGCCGGAGATCAGGATGGCGCCGCCGCGCCAGCCCTGGCGCCGGAGATGATCCAGGAGCGTCAGGCCGTCGATGTCGGGCATCCGGTAGTCGAGGATCACGCAATCGGCTTCCCTAGCGCGCGGATCAGCCAGAAGGGCGCTCCCCGTGGTGTAGCCGCTCACCGTGTAGCCGCGGGCTCGAAGCATGAGGAGGAGGCCGCGTCGCACGCCAGGATCATCGTCGGAGACGAGGACCGTATAGCGGCGATCGCGCGGCGAGGAACTGACCGATAACATCGCGCGATGAAGGCATCCGGTTGAAAGCCTGGTGACCGTCGCATGTCCGCCGCCTCCGGGTCGCTACGTAAACGTCGCAGTCACTTGGGTTTGCGGCCCATCCCGGCGGCGAAGGCGATCCTAAGCGCCTCGGACAGGTTGCGCACGTCCAGCTTGGTCATCAGGCTGGCGCGATGCACCTCCACGGTGCGTGACGAGCATCCAAGGTCATAGGCGATGGTCTTGTTGGGATGGCCTTGGGCCAAGCCCTCCAGCACCTCGCGCTCACGAGGGGTGAGGCTGGCGATGCGAACCTGCGCGTCCGACGCCTCGATCGCGCGGACGTCGGCGTCGTCGATACGCGCGAATGCTCGCTCGACCGCATGGAGAAGAGCGGCCTTCTCGAAGGGCTTTTCGAGGAAATCCACGGCGCCGGCCTTCATCGCCTGCACCGCGACCGACACATCGCCATGACCCGTCAGCACGATGACCGGCATCTGGATGCCGCGCTCGGCCATGGCGGTCTGCACCTCCAGGCCGTCCATCGCCGGCATGCGCACGTCGAGAATGACGCAGCCCTGGGTCGTGGGCCGGGCCCGGGCCAGAAATTCGACACCCGAGGCGTAGGTCTCAACGCCAAGGCCGACCGCCTTCAACGCAAACCCGGCCGCGCGCCGGATCGCCTCTTCGTCGTCGACGAGGTGTATGATCCGCCTATCCCCCATAATCCTCCTCCGCCCCCGCGTGGATCAAGGTGAAATGGAACCGGGCGCCGCCACGCTCAGGCGCCTCGACCCAGATCCGCCCGCCGTGCGCTTCGATGATGGTCCGGCAGATCGAGAGCCCCAGACCCATGCCGTCGGCCTTGGTCGAGACGAACGCCGTGAAGAGCTGCTCGCCGATGTCCTCGGCGATGCCCGGCCCGCTATCCTCGAACGGTGACCTCGATCAGGCCGTCGCCGCGCAGGCGCGTGGCGATTCTCAGGTCGCGGATCGGGGTGTCCGCCATCGCCTCGATGGCGTTGCGCATAAGGTTGACCAGGACCTGTTGAATCTGCACCCGATCGACGAGGACGGGCGTGGCCGCCGGATCGAAATCGAAGAAGCTGCGCACCCCCCGCTCGCGCGCGCCCACGAGCGCCAGCTGGCCGGCGTCGCCGATCACCTGCGCCAGGTCGTGCAGGCTCTTCTCGACCTCGCCGCGCGCCACGAAGTCGCGCAGGCGGCGCACGATATGGCCAGCGCGCAGGGTCTCCTGCGCGGCCTCGTCCATGACCCGGCGAAAGGTGGCGAAGGGTTCCCCCTGCTCGGCTTCCAGCATGTCGCGGATCGTCTCCAGATAGAGCGAGACGGCCGCCAGAGGCTGGTTGAGTTCATGCGCCAGGGTCGAGGCCATGGTGCCCATGGCGCTCAGCCGGGAGACATGAACCAGCTCGGCCTGAAGCGCCTTCAGCTTCAGTTCGTCCTGCTCCTTGGCGGTCAGATCGCGAATGAAGCCGGTGAACAGCCGCTGGCCGTTCTCGCCCGCCTCGCCGACCGAAAGCTCCATCGGGAAGGTCGACCCGTCACGTCGCAGCCCCACCACGACGCGGCCGACGCCGATGATCCTGCGCTCGCCGGTCTGCAGGTAGTGGTTGATGTACGCGTCGTGCCGGCCATGGCCCGGCTCGGGCATCAGACACGCGACATTGCGGCCGATCAGCTCGGCCTCGCGATAGCCGAACAGGCGCTCGGCCGCCGCGCTGAACGAGGTGATGGCGCCGGCCTCGTCGATGATGATCATCGCGTCCGGCACCGTCGCCAGGATCGATTGCAAATGCTGCTCGCGCGTTTCGATGGAGGCGCGCACCGCGGCCTCGTCGGTGATGTCGCGGGCGATGCAGGCGAAGCCGCGATGCGCGCCCGCGTCGAACAGCGGCGTGACGGTCAGGCGGGCGAGGTATTCAGCGCCGTTTTCGCAGACCCGCCAGGCCTCGCGCTCCAGCACGCCGTCGCGCAAGGCCGCGGCGAGATCCGCCCGGGGACGCCCGGCGTGGATCTCATCGGGCGGATAGAAGACATCGTGCTGCTGGCCGACGACGTGATCGGCTGACCAGCATTCGATCCGTTCGCCGCCGATATTGTAGCTCAGGACCCGTCCCGAGGCGGCAAGCAGCGTCAGTACATAGCCGCCGGCCTGGCGCAGAAACAGCCGCGCAAGCTGCTCGACGGCGGCCACGCCCGCCTCGGGGCCTTGATCCTGGTCGCGCATGCCGCCGGCTCAGGCCAGATCCGCGGCGCGCAGGCGCGGCGATGCGGCGCGAGCGCGAGCTTGGCGACACCCCGCGGGGCCGGACCGGCAGGCCGCCCGACAACGCCGCGCGCCAGCCTTCAGCCCCCACGCGCGCGGGTCCGATAGTGCATCCATGGGTCACGGTCTCGCTTGTATCCGCGGGGTCCTATCGCGTTTACGCGCGGGCCGGCCGGTCCCCTCAGAATTTCAGCGCAAAGTGCGGCCGCGCCGTTGCTTGGCGCCCGCGCGGCTTGTCGAACGCCTCGCGGCCTGTTGCCCTCTCCAGCCGCGGGTCTGAGGAGAGTACGTATTGACCCCGGCACGATCTCAGACCCTACAAGGACTGCTGGCGAAAGGAACGCGCGGATGAACGAGACCAAGCCCACGGCGCATGGCGCCCGGCGGCCGACCAAGTGAAGGACCCGGTCTGCGGCATGAGCGTGGACCCGGCCAAGACCGCGCACCATGCCGAGCACGCCGGCAAGCCGCACCACTTCTGCAGCGCGGGCTGCCGGGCCAAATTCATCGCCGATCCCGACCGCTATCTCGGCGCGCCGGCCGCGTCGGCCGCGTCGGCCGCGCCCGAAGGCGTCATCTGGACCTGCCCCATGCATCCGGAGATCCGCCAGGACCATCCCGGAGCCTGTCCCATCTGCGGCATGGCGCTCGAACCGGCGACGGTGACCGCCGACGCCGGTCCCAGCCATGAGCTGATCGACATGACCCGCCGCTTCTGGGTCGGTCTGGCTCTCAGCATCCCGGTGCTGATCCTCGAGATGGGCGGCCATCTATTCCCCGCGTTGCATCACATCATCCCGATGCCGGTTTCGATATGGGTCCAGTTCGCCCTGGCTACCCCGGTGGTCCTATCGGGCCGGTTGGCCGTTCTTCGAGCGTGGCTGGGCCTCGCTGAAGACCCGCAACCTCAACATGTTCACGCTGATCGCCATGGGGACGGGCGTGGCCTGGATCTATAGCGTCGTCGCCACGCTCGCGCCCCAGGTCTTCCCACCCGCGTTCCAGAACACCGACGGCGTGGTGGCGGTCTATTTCGAGGCCGCGGCGGTGATCACCGTGCTGGTGCTGCTGGGCCAGGTGCTCGAACTGCGGGCGCGCGAGCGCACATCGGGCGCGATCAAGGCGCTGCTCAATCTGGCGCCCAAGACCGCGCGCCGCATCGCGGCGGACGGGTCGGAGGCGGAGGTCAGCCTCGATCTGGTGACGGTCGGCGATCGTCTGCGCGTGCGGCCCGGCGAAAAGGTCCCGGTCGACGGGGTGGTCGAGGACGGCCGTTCCTCGCTGGACGAGTCGATGGTCACCGGCGAGTCCATGCCGGTCACGAAGGCCAAGGACGACAAGGTGATCGGCGGCACGCTCAACCAGACCGGCGCGCTGGTCATCGTCGCCGACAAGGTCGGTCGCGACACCATGCTCGCCCGCATCGTCCAGATGGTCGCCGAGGCCCAGCGTTCGCGCGCGCCGATCCAGCGCATGGCCGACCAGGTCTCCGGCTGGTTCGTCCCGGTCGTCATCGGCGTGGCGGTCCTGGCCTTCATCGCCTGGAGCGTCTGGGGGCCCGAGCCGCGCTTCGCCTACGGACTCGTGGCCGCCGTCGCCGTCCTGATCATCGCCTGTCCCTGCGCGCTGGGGCTCGCCACGCCGATGTCGATCATGGTCGGCGTCGGCCGGGGCGCGGGCGTCGGCGTCCTGATCAAGAACGCCGAAGCGCTCGAGCATATGGAGAAGGTCGACACGCTGGTCGTCGACAAGACCGGCACGCTGACGGAGGGCCGCCCGGCGGTCACGCAGGTCGTGCCCGCGGCGGGGTTTGACGAGGTCGAACTGCTGCGGCTGGCCGCGTCCGTCGAACGGGCGTCCGAACATCCGCTGGCGCTGGCCATCGTCGAAGCGGCCAAGGCGCGCGGCGTCGCGGTCGCCGAGGTCAGCGATTTCGATTCCCCGACCGGGCGCGCGCGCGCTGGGAACCGTCGAGGGCCGCCGCATCGTGCTCGGCAACGCCCGGTTCCTGGCCGACGAGGGCGTCGCGACCGAGGCCCTGGCGGAGCAGGCCGACGCTCTTCGCCGCGACGGGGCCACGGCGATCTTCATCGGCGTCGACGGCCGGGTCGGCGGCGCCTTCGCCATCGCCGACCCCGTCAAGGCGACCACGCCCGAAGCCTTGGCCGCCCTCAAGGCCGAAGGCATCCGGGTGGTGATGCTGACGGGCGACAACCGCACCACGGCCGAGGCGGTCGCGCGGCGTCTGGGCATCGAGGAAGTGGAAGCCGAGGTCCTGCCCGACCAGAAGAGCGCCGTCGTCGCGCGTCTCAAGCGCGAGGGGCGCGTGGTCGCCATGGCCGGAGACGGCGTCAACGACGCGCCGGCCCTCGCCGCGGCCGATGTCGGCATCGCCATGGGCTCGGGGACCGATGTGGCGATCGAGAGCGCGGGCGTCACCCTCCTCAAGGGCGACCTCAACGGCATCGTCAAGGCGCGGCGGCTGAGCCAGGCGACCATGTCCAACATCCGCCAGAACCTGGTCTTCGCCTTCATCTACAACGTCGCGGGCGTGCCCGTGGCGGCCGGCGTGCTCTATCCGCTGTTTGGCATCCTGCTCTCGCCGATCATCGCGGCCGCGGCGATGGCGCTGTCCTCGGTCAGCGTGGTCACCAACGCGCTGCGGCTCAATCGGCAGAAGATATGAGCATGCGCGCTCGTCCCGAAGCCGCCGCCCAAACCGCTCGCCGCCCCTAGGAGCCCGCCAATGCATTACAGCCGCGGAAATTATGAAGCGTTCGTCCGTCCCCGCAAGCCGGAGCGGGCCGACAGGGCGACGGCCTGGTTCGTCGGCGCGGGCCTCGCCGGCCTGGCGGGCGCGGCCTTCCTCATCAGGGACGGCGGCGTCGCGGGCGAGCGCATCACGCTTCTCGAGGAGTTGGAGCTTCCCGGCGGCGCCCTTGATGGCCTGGACGTGGCGGAAAAGGGGTTCGTCATCCGCGGCGGGCGCGAGATGGAGGCGCATTTCGAGTGCCTCTGGGATCTCTACCGCTCGATCCCCTCGCTCGAGATCGAAGACGCCAGCGTCCTCGACGAATTCTACCGGCTCAACAAGGACGATCCGAACGTCTCGCTGCAGCGGGTCACGCAGAGCCGCGGGCAGGATGTGCCCGACAAGGCGCTGCTGACGCTGAACGACAAGGCCCAACGAGAGCTCCTCTCCGTCTTCCTGGCGACCCGCGAAGAGATGGAGAACAAGCGGATCAACGAGGTGTTCGGCCCCGATTTCCTGAAGAGCAATTTCTGGCTGTTCTGGCGTACGATGTTCGCGTTCGAGGAGTGGCATTCGGCCCTGGAGATGAAACTCTATCTCCACCGCTTCATCCACCACATCGGCCAGCTCGCCGACTTCTCGTCGCTCAAGTTCAACCGGTACAATCAGTACGAGTCGATGGTCCTGCCGCTGGTCAAGTGGCTGCAGGATCAGGGCGTCCGGTTCCGCTACGGCGTTCAGGTCACCGACATCGATTTCGCGATCGACGCCGAACGCAAGCAGGCGACGCGGATCGGCTGGATCGAGAAGGGCGCCGAGGGCGGCGTCGATCTTGGCCCCGACGATCTGGTGTTCATCACCATCGGGTCGCTGACCGAAAATTCCGACAGCGGCGACCATCAGACCCCGGCCAAGCTGAATCAAGGCCCGGCGCCCGCCTGGGACCTGTGGCGGCGCATCGCGGCCAAGGACCCGGCCTTCGGACGTCCCGACGTGTTCGGGGCCCATATTGCGCAGACCAAATGGGCGTCGGCGACCATCACCACGCTCGACGCGCGTATTCCGCAGTACATCCGCAAGATCGCCAAGCGCGATCCGTTCAGCGGCAAGGTGGTCACCGCCGGCATCGTCACGGCCAAGGATTCGAGCTGGCTGCTGAGTTGGACGGTCAGCCGCCAGCCCCATTTCAAGAAGCAGCCGAAGGACCAGCTCGTGGCCTGGTTCTACGCCCTGTTCGTCGATCGGCCCGGCGACTATGTGAAAAAGCCGATGCAGGCCTGCACTGGCGAGGAGATCACCCAGGAATGGCTCTATCACCTCGGCGTCCCGGTTCGAGGATATCGCCGATCTCGCGGCGAGCGGCGCCAGGACCGTGCCGGTGATGATGCCCTATATCACCGCCTTCTTCATGCCCCGCCAGGCCGGAGACCGGCCGGACGTGGTCCCGGCGGGGGCCGTCAATTTCGCCTTCATCGGCCAGTTCGCCGAGTCCAAGCAGCGCGACTGCATCTTCACCACGGAGTATTCGGTCCGCACGCCGATGGAGGCGGTCTACACGCTGCTCGATGTCGAGCGCGGCGTGCCCGAAGTGTTCAACTCGACCTATGACATTCGCACTCTGCTCGCCGCCGTCGCGCCGCTGCGGGATGGCGAGGGCATCGAGATCCCCGGCCCCGCCATCCTGCGCAAGCTGCTGCTGAAGACGCTGGAAGGCACCGAGATCGCCAAGCTGGTCGAGCGGTTTCATCTGATCGCGGACTAGCGATCGCCGGGGCGGCCGCCGCGGCGAGCGTCTAGGCTCGCGGCGGCCGTCCCATCCCCGCCGCGAAGGCGATCCGCAGGGTCTGGGCCAAGGTCTGGACGCCGAGCTTGCGTGCCAGGCTCGCGCGACAGACCTCGACCGTGCGCGAGGAGATCCCGAGATCATAGGCGATGGCCTTGTTCGCGCGCCCCTGGGCGAGACCTTCGAGGACATCCCGCTCGCGCGGCGACAGAGCCTCGACGCGGCCCTGCGCCTCGGCTTCCTCGGCCGCCCGGCCATCGGCCCGGTCGATGCGCGCGAAGCCGCGATGGAGCGCTTCGAGCAGCATGGCCTTTTCAACAGGCTTGGCCAGGAAGTCGACGGCCCCGGCCCGCATCGCCCGGACCGCCAGGGCGACATCGCCATTGCCGGTCAGCACGACGACCGGCATGTCGACGCCGATATCGGCCAGGGCGACCTGAACCTCAAGCCCGCCCAGGCCCGGCATCTGCATGTCCAGGATGACGCAGCCGATCTTGGCCTGCGTCGCGACGGCCACAAACGCCGTCCCCGACGGATAGGTCTCGACGCTGAAGCCCGTGGCGCGGAGCATGAAGCCGACCGACCGCTGGATCGTCTCCTCGTCGTCGACGATATGAACGACACGCTTGTCCCCCATGGGCCTCCTCAGGCGAACTGAGCGGGCGCCAGGCTGCAGTGGCGAATGCGGCGCCGCTTCGCGGACGCCTTGTGCGGGTTGGACCGGGGTCCAGGGTCAAGAGGCTTCGCCGTTCGCCTCCCGGCGGCTGGCCGAGGATTGGCGAACGCCGTTCACAGCAGGGCGCGCACGGCCTGGGCGATCGCCGGCGTCATGTCGATGGCGTTCGACGCATGGGCGACCGTGTTGGTGCTGACGATGCGCGCGACGTGTTCGCCCAGGACCTGGGCGGCGTCGCCGGCGAACAGCGCATGCACCACGACGCAGTCCGGCGGCGCAAAACCCAGGGCCTTGAGCTGGCGGGCCGCGACGGCGAGCGTGCGGCCCGACGAGGCGATGTCGTCGACGAGCACGGCTTGGCGGCCCAGGAAGGCGCCGGCGTTGGGGATCGAGATGTCGACCTCACGATCCCCGGACCGCTGCTTTTGGCAGACCAGGAACGGCGCGTCGGCGCCGGCCGCCACCTGCGCCACCCACTGCTCGCTCTCCAGATCGGGCCCGACGATCACCGGTCGGGCGACGTTCCGCCTGATCCACGACGCCATGAGCGGCGCGGCGTGAACGAGCTGGCTGGGGATTCGGTAGATCTCCGCCAGGGCGTGATGGCGGTGCAGGTGGGGATCGACGGTCACCAGCCAGTCGAGGTGGCGCGAGAGCACCGCCGCGAAAATACGCGACGTGACCGCCTCGCCCGGATGGAAACGGGTGTCCTGGCGCATGTAGGCCAGATAGGGCGCGATCAGGCCCACCCCGCGCGCGCCAAGCTCGCGCAGCGTGTCCGCCGCGAAGAGCAGCGGCGGCAATTTCGCGTCCGGACGCTCGAGGCCGCAGACCAGGATGACATCGCGCTCGGTGACGTCGCTGTCGATCCGAAGGTAGGTCTCGCCATCTGGAAACTGGCGCTGCAGCAGGACCCCTGCCTCCGCGCCGAGCGCTGGGCCAAGGGCTTGGGCCAGGCGCTCGCCGCCGTCCAAGGCGAAGACGATCGGCGGCGTCATGGCGCCGCGATCGCGAAGATCGCCCCGTCGCTCAAGGCGAAGGCGGCCGCATAGTCCAGTTCGCCGGGGCTCTCGGCGTGAAGGGTGCACAAGGGCGACCCCGCGACGATCGACTGGCCGAGCCGGGCGTGGACCGCCACCCCGGCCGCCTTGGCCATCGGCGCGCCCGCGAGCTTGGCGACGGTCGCGAGTTTGCGGTTGTCGATGCTGGCGATCCGGCCGCTGGAGGGCGCGGTCAGGTCTCGCTGGAAGCGGGCGACCGGCGGCGAGCGCATGCCGCCTTGGGCCTGGCAGATGCGCTTGAACTTGGCCCAGGCGCGGCCGCTCTCGAGGCTTTGCCGCGCGCGCGCGAGGCCAGCGCCAGGGGCCGCCACGCCCGCCAGCTCGAACAATCCCCCGGCCAGTTCACAGGCCCTATGGGCGAGATCCTCGACGCCGGGCTCGCCTTGAAGCACGGCCAGTATGTCCAGCGCCTCCAGCGCCGGCCCGATGCCGCGTCCGATCGGCTCAGCCCCAGGGCCATACATCACCCGCGTGCGCAGGCCGAAGGCGGCGGCCACCGAGGTGAGCGCCGCCTCGAGATCCCGCGCGGCCTCCAGGCTCCGCACCTTGGCGGTCGGTCCCACAGGAACGTCGATCACCAGGTGGGTCGCGCCGGCGGCGATCTTCTTGGACAGCACCGAGGCCACCAGCTGGCCGACCGCGTCGATGTCGAGCGCCCGCTCGACGCCAATGATCACGTCGTCGGCCGGGCTCAACCGAACCGCCCCGCCCCAGGCGATGCAGCCCCCCTCGCGCGCCACCACCCGGCGGATCGCGGCGATGTCGAGGTCGACGGGCGCCAGAACCTCCATGGTGTCGGCGGTGCCGGCCGGTGAGGTGATCGCGCGCGAGGAGGTCTTGGGCATGACCAGGCCTTCGGCCGCCATGATCGAGACGATGATCGGCGTGGTGCGGTTGCCCGGCAAGCCGCCGACGCTGTGCTTGTCGACGACGATCGGCCCAGGCCAGCTCAACTGCTCGCCGACCTCGACCATGGCCTTGGTCAGTCCGATCGTCTCGGCCTGATCGAGCGGCGCCGCCGAACAGGCGGTGACGAACGCCGAGAGGTGGACGTCGCTATAGCGATGCTCGGCGATATCCGCGACGATCGCCGAAAAGGCCGCCTGGCTCAGGCGCTCTCCATAGATCCGGCGGCGCACCGCCCGCAGCGAGGCCAACGGCGGAGCGTGGGCGACCTCCACGCGGTCGCCCGCCTTGACCCCGAGCCGGGCCCATGCGGTCTCGGAAAGGCCGATCTCGCCGGGGTCTGGCGTGTCGCCCGAGCTGTGCAACAAGGACACCACCGCCTCGCGGCCGCCGGCGCGCAGGACGACCTGGGCGCGCGACCCCAGGCCCTCGGACCGGCAGACCGGGCAGTCGTGCCGCATCACCGCGATCATGTCGCCGCCAGCCGCGGTGAGCCCCATGCGACGCGCGCGCAGCGTGGCCGACGCCGGCCTCGCGTCGGCCTGCTCGTGCCTTGGGACGCTCACGCCAGCCGCCCCCAGCTGCCGAGGGTCGGGACGGTGCAAGGCCAGCCGTGTTCCTCGCCGATGCGCTTGGCCAGGACCTGCGCGCCGGCCGGCTCGCCATGGGTGACATAGACATGCCGCGGCGCCGCCTGCATGGCGCCCAGCCACCGCATCAGCTCGTCGCTGTCGGCGTGGGCCGACAGCATGGTCAGGTTCGCCACCTCGGCGTGGACGGGGACGTGTTCGCCGTGGATCTTGATCGTCCGGGCCCCCGAGACGAGCGCAGCGCCGCGCGTGCCGGCCGCCTGGAAGCCGGAGAACAGGATGAGGTTGCGCTCATCCGGGGCGAACCGCTTGAGATGGTGCACGACGCGGCCACCGGTCGCCATGCCGCTGGCCGAGATGATCACCTTGGGGGTGGCGTCCGCGGTCAGCGCCTTGGATTCCTCGACTTCGCGCACATAGTGCGCGACGCCGCACGCGGCTTCGCATGCCGCGCGGCTCAGCCTGTGTTCGTCCATGAAATCACACATCAGCCCGCTGGCGTCGATCGCCATCGGGCTGTCCAGATAGATCGGCGCATCACGCAGCCGGCCGTCCGCGCGCAGACGGGACAGATGATAGAGCAGCGATTGGACGCGACCGACCGCGAAGGCGGGGATCACCACGGTTCCCCCGCGTCGGATGCACCGTTCGATATGGTCTCCCAGCGCCCGCGACGGATCCACGCGGTCATGGCGGCGGTCGCCATAGGTGGATTCGACGATGACGTAGTCGGCCCGCGCCGGCGGTTCGGGGTCCTTGATCACCGCGTCGTCATAGCGCCCGATATCGCCCGAGAAGAGAACCGACCGGCCCTTCCAGTCGATCTCGATCGACGCCGCGCCGAGGATGTGGCCGGCGCGATGGTAGCGCGTCCTGATCCCGTCGGCGAGCGAGCGCCATTCGCCAAACCCGATGGTCTCGAACAGCCGCAGGGCCAGGCGCGCGTCGGCCTCCGTGTAGAGCGGCAGCGCCGGATCGTGGCGCGAGAAGCCGTGGCGGTTGGCGAACTCCGCGTCCTTCTCCTGGATGCGCCCGCTGTCGGCGAGCAGCAGTTGGCAAAGGGCCGCCGTGGCCGGCGTGCTGAGGACGGTCCCATCCCATCCCAGGCGGGCCATGCGTGGCAGGGCGCCCGAATGGTCGAGATGGGCGTGGGTGAGCAGCACCTGCTCGACGTCGGCCACCTCGGGCGCAAGCGGCGCCCAGTTGAGGCGGCGCAGGTCCTTGGCCCCCTGGAACAGACCGGAATCGACCACGATCCGGGTCTGGCCGTCGTCCAGCAGGTAGCGCGAGCCCGTCACCGTGCCCGACGCGCCGAGGAAGGCCACGGCAAGGCCGCCGGCCGGCCGCTCGGCAAGGTCGATGCGCGCTTCGCGTTCAAGGGCGGCCGTTCCGAAATTGCCGTGGAGCCGTTGCTTCTTCCTGTTCCTGTGCATGGGCGGCTTGCCTCTGGTGATGATGCTCGCCGCGCAGCCTTTCAGGCTCGGTCGCCGCGGGCCAATACGCAAAGGCCGCAGACATCGCCGCCTGCCTCCGGGGACCCGCGGCGCCGCCCCCACCCGCCGCTGCGGCCTCTACCTATACTTGGCGCCCGGGTCGCGGGCCTATGATAGGGCGTCAAGGCCTGAAGTGAGCGATCCATGGATGTTCAACACCAAAAGCTGCGTCGGCGCGGAACGATCGTCCTGGTCGGGTTCCTGCTGATCGCCGGCTTCTTCCTGACCACCGAGCACGCCGCGCATGTGCTCGGCGTCTTGCCCTATCTGCTCCTACTGGCCTGTCCGCTGATGCACCTGTTCATGCACCATGGCCATGGCGCCCATCAGCACGGGCGAGAGGACGCGCCCGGCCGCATCCCGGCGGACGCGCCGGCCAATCCCAACGAACCGGTCGAGAGGCAGCGGCGATGACCCATCCCGGTTACGGCTACGGCCTCTGGGGACTGGCTTTGGTCAACGCCGCCGTCTTCATCCTGTTCGCGTTCAGCTTCTTCAAGCCCGCGACCGGCCGCGACTGGCGCAGCTTCGGCGCGTTCAGCGCCTTTATCGTCGCCCTGTTCGCCGAGATGTACGGCTTCCCCCTGACCATCTTCCTGCTCTCGGGATGGCTGCAGTCGCGTTTTCCCAGTGTCGACTGGTGGAGCCACGACGCCGGCCACCTGCTGGAGATGATGTTCGGCTGGCGGGTCAATCCCCACTTCGGACCGTTCCATATCGCCAGCTTCGTGCTGATCGGGACCGGGTTCTGGCTGATCTCGGTCGGCTGGGTGGCGCTGCACGCCCGTCAGCGCCACCGGGAGCTGGCCACCACGGGGGTCTACGCCAGGGTGCGCCATCCCCAGTACGCCGGCTTCATCCTGGTGATGCTAGGCTTCCTGCTGCAGTGGCCCACGCTGTTGACGCTGGCGATGTTCCCCGTGCTGGTGGTGATGTACGTCCGCCTGGCCCGTCACGAGGAGCAGGCGGCGCTGGCGCAGTTCGGCGACGCCTATCGCGACTACAGGGCGCGGGTTCCCGCCTTCATCCCCCGCTGGCCGTTGCGTTGACCCCCGCCATCGCCGCGGGGGCGACCGGGCGATGCTCAGCGAAGGGGCGCGAGCATGGCGCTCATCTGGTCGATCTCCTGCTGCTGGCCCTTGATGATCGTGGCGCAAAGGCTGCGGATCTCAGGATCCTTCACCGGCGCGCGTCCGCACATCAGGATCGCGCCAGCGTGATGCGGGATCATCGAGCGCAGGAACTCGCGGTCGCCGACCAGCCACTGCTGGCGAATGGCCGCAAAGCACAAGACCCCGATGACGAGGCTGGACGCGACCAAGCCGCGGTTGAGGCCCTTGCGCGGATACATCATGCCCATGAGCACGAGTTCGAGCATGACCATCGGCGCGGTCATCAGGCCGGCCATGTAGGCCTGGTTGAAGCTTGGATGGATGTTCGCGGCCCTGTCGACCATGGCGTACATCAGGACATACATGGCCAGGAACGACAGCACGGTCATGGCGGCCAGGCGCAGGTAGGGCCTGTGGTGTTGATGGTCTTTGGGCGCGTGGTGCTCGGCCATGACTGTTTTCCGCTCCTGGAGCCCGGCGCAACCACGCGCCGGGGCGAGGTTTTCCAGCGGGTTGCGATGCTCCCACAACCGGCGAACGGCGCCCCCGTTCCGCCTCTGAAAATATTCACCGCGACCGCGCCAAAGGTCGAGGGATGGTCCAGGCCGCTGCGTATTGGACCAGATGGCGGCTTTCAGGCCCCGCCTCCAAGCCGTCGCCAGTCCGCGCGCGTCGCGGCAAATCGCATTCGGGGATTGTCCGGACATGACGAGGCCGTGTGACCGCGCTAAGCTCGCCCGATGCTAAGGCATGCGCTCGCTTTCCTGGCCGCCGTGGCCCTCGCGTTCAGTCCGCTGGCGGTCAACGCCGCGCGGGCTGATTGCGACATGGCCGGCATGGACGCGATGAGCATGATCGCCATGGCCCCCGCCGGCGACGACGTGGCCCAGGCCGAGCCCTGCTGCGATCACGGCAAGACCATGTCGGCCAAGGATTGCGCCAAGGCCTGCGCGATCAGTTGCGCCCTGTCCGTTGCGGCCCCCTGCCCGGGCTCGGAGACCCCGATCGCCGTCGGCTATCGCGTCGAGACCCGCTGGTCCAACACCAGCGGCCGCACCCACCGCCTCATCCCCGAAGATCCGCCCCCCCGAACGATCGCCTAGGACCGGCCCGAGGGCCGATCCCCGCCATCGCTGGTTTCACGCCCCGGTCCTGCCGGGCGCGCGTGATCGCCCGCGCTTTCGCCGGCTGGCTTTTCGATCTTCAAGGATGACCTTCATGTCTCCCCGCCTTCCCGCGCTGGCGCTCGTCTCCGGCCTAGCTTCCGCGACGACCGTCTCGGCCGCCACGCCACGCGCCTGCGGCTATTTGCGGGCCGCCCAACCGGCCTGCCTGGCTCGCTAGCTCGGCCGGGACGGGTGGGGCCGATCCCCTGTCTTCGCCCGTCCCGTCCGGCCCCGGCGAAGCGGCTGCAAACGCTTCGCCGGGGCGCTGGCCCCTCACGGCTTCCTCCAGGATTTTCGTCTCCATGCGTATTCTCCCCCTTCTGGCCGGGCTGAGCTTGGCGAGCGTCGCCCACGCCGCGCCCCTGACCTACGCCCAGAGCCTCGACGCGGCCGCGGCCAATGCGCCGGCGCTGCGCGCCGCGGCCCTGCAGGTCGAGGCCGCCAAGGCCTCGGCCAAGGCGGCCGGCGCCCTGCCCGATCCCAAGCTCGCCGTCGGCCTCGACAACTTCCCAGTCTCGGGTCCGCCGGCCGGTCGGTTCGGCACCGACGAGATGACCATGGGCCGGGTCGGCTTCAGCCAGGACATGCCCAGCGCCGCAAAGCGCCACGCGCGGATCGGCCGCGCCGAGGCCGACATCGTCGCGGCGGGCGCCGAGGGCGCGGTCGAGGCCCGCCAGGTCCGTGTCGCCACGGCGCTCGCCTGGATCCAACTGCTCTATGCCCAGCGCAAACTCGCTGCGCTCGATGGGGTGGTCGCCCAGCTGGCCCCGCTGTGGGACGCCGCGCCGTCCGGCGTCGCCTCGGGACGATCAAGGCCGGCCCAGGCGCTGGAGGCGGCCCAGATGCGCGCCGCCCTGGAAGACCGCCGCAGCGAAGCTGTCTCCGAACTGGGGCGCGCCCGCGCCATGCTGGCCCGCTGGACGGGCGACGCCGATCCACAGGCCGTTGGCCAGGGGCCCGATCTCGACCTTGCCCCTGCCAGTCTCAGGGCGGCGATCGATCGCAATCCCGCCGTGCTGGCGAAAGACGCCGCCGCCCTTCAGGCCCAGGCCGATGTCGCCCTGGCCAAGGCCGACAAGCGCCCCGACTGGAGTTGGGAGGTGGCCTATCAGCGCCGCGACCCGATGTTCGGCGACATGGTCTCGGCCGGGGTCAGCATCAGCCTGCCGCTGTGGGGCAAGAGCCGCCAGGACCCGATGATCGCGGCGCGCGCCGCCAGCGCCGGCCGCGCAGACGCCGAGCGTGAGGACACGCACCGGGCGCTGGCCGCTCAGCTCGAAGCCGATCTCGCCGACCACGTCATGCACCACGAGCAATGGCTGCGGGCCCGCGACACGCTGCTGCCGCTGGCCAAGCAAAAGGCTCAGCTGGAGACCGCCGCCTATGGCGCCGGCACGGCCGGTCTGCCCGATGTGCTGACCGCGTTCTCTGGCCTGGCCGACGCCCAGCTCACCACCCTCGATCGCGAGGCCGCCGTTGCCCTCGACGCCGCCCGCCTGACCCTGACCTACGGAAACGACCAATGACCCCGTCCCCCTCGATGAAGGCGCTGCTCGCGGGCGCCGCCGCCCTGGTCGTCCTGGCTGGAGCCGGTGGCTACGGCCTGGCCCGCCTGACCGCCAAGCCGGCGATGTCGCAACCCTCGGCCGACGACCGCAAGGTCCTTTACTGGTACGACCCGATGGTCCCGGCCCAGCACTTCGACAAGCCGGGCAAGTCGCCGTTCATGGACATGCAGCTGGTGCCCAAATACGCCGGCGAAGCCGAGGCAGGCGGTTCGGCGGCGGGCGTGCGCATCGATCCGTCGGCCGCACAGAACCTGGGCTTCCGGCTGGCGACCGTGGAGGAAGGCGCGCTTTCCAGCGGCTTGACCGCCACCGGGATCGTCGACTTTAACCAACGCGACGTCGCCGTGGTCCAGGCCCGCAGCGGCGGGTTCGTGCAGCGGGTCTACGGCCGCGCGCCCGGCGACGTGATCGCCGCCGGTGCGCCGCTGGCCGACCTGCTGGTTCCCGAATGGGGCGGCGCCCAGGCCGAATACCTCGCCGTCCGGCGCACCGGCGACGCGGCCCTGACCGCCGCCGCCCGCCAGCGCCTGCGCCTCTTGGGTATGCCCGACGGCGTCGTCGCCGGTCTCGACCGCGACGGTCGGCCACGCACGACGATCACCGTCACCGCGCCCTTGGGCGGGGTGATCTCCAAGCTCGACGTGCGGGCGGGCATGACCGTGGCCTTGGGCCAGACCCTGGCCGAGATCAACGGCCTCTCGAAGGTCTGGGTCACGGCCGCCGTGCCTGAGGCGCAGGCCGGCCAGCTGCGTCCTGGCCAGGGCGTCGGCGTCACCCTGGCGGCCTATCCGGGCGAGACCTTGCGCGGGACGGTCCAGGCCGTGCTCCCGCAGGCTCAAGGCGACAGCCGCACCTTGCAGGCGCGGATCGAACTGCCCAACCGCGACGGCCGCCTCAAGCCCGGCATGTTCGCCACCGTCGCCTTCGACGCGACGACCCGCACCACCTTGCTGGTCCCATCCGAGGCGGTGATCCGCACCGGCGCGCGCAACGTCGTGATGCGGGCCTCGGACGGCGGCCGCTACCAGGCCGTCGAGGTTCGGACCGGGCGCGAGGCTGGAGGCCGGACGGAGGTCCTGGCGGGACTGTCTTCGGGGCAGCGGATCATCGCCTCGGGTCAGTTCCTAATCGACTCCGAAGCCAGCCTGGCCGGCTTGCAGGTCCAGCCACTTCCGGCGTCAGGACCTCCAGCGTCGCCGAGCGACATGAGCATGGCCAAGCCTATGACGCCGGCCAAGCCCGCGCTGGCCGAAGCTGTCGGCCGCGTCGAGCAGGTGACGAAGGACGGCGTCACCCTGTCCCACGGTCCCGTGCCAGCGATCGGCTGGCCGGCCATGACCATGACTTTCCGCGCCGACCCGATGCTGCTGAAGGGCTTGAAGGTCGGCGACCAGGTCAGCTTCGCCTTCGATCCGCCGCCGGCCGATCCCACCGTCCGGCGCATCGCCAAGATCGGCGGTGGTGCATGATCGCCGCCCTGATCCGCTGGTCGGTCGCCAACCGCTTCTTCGTGCTGCTGGGCGCCCTGGCGCTGATCGTGGCCGGCGGCCTGGCCGTGCGCTCGACCTCGATCGACGCCTTGCCCGACCTCTCCGACACCCAGGTGATCATCCGCACCAGCTATCCGGGCCAAGCCCCGCAACTGGTCGAAAACCAAGTCACCTATCCCTTGGCCACCACCATGCTGTCGGTGCCCGGAGCCAAGACCGTGCGCGGCTATTCGTTCTTCGGCGACAGCTTCGTCTACGTGATCTTCGACGACAAGACCGACCTCTACTGGGCCCGATCGCGGGTCTTGGAATATCTCAACCAGGTTCAGTCGCGCCTGCCCGAAAGCGCCCGCCCAGCCCTAGGTCCCGACGCCACAGGGGTCGGCTGGGTCTATGAGTACGCCTTGGTCGACAAGACCGGCGGCCACGACCTCAGCCAGCTGCGCTCGTTGCAGGACTGGTTCCTGCGCTATGAGCTGAAGGCCCTGCCGGGCGTAGCCGAGGTCTCGGCGATCGGCGGCATGGTGCGCGAGTATCAGGTCGTGCTCGATCCGCAGAAGCTGGCCAGCTTCGGGGTCACGCACCAACAGGTCGTCGCCGCGCTGAAGGGCGCCAACGCCGAGACCGGCGGTTCGGTGCTGGAGCTGGGCGAGGCCGAGTACATGGTCCGCGCCACCGGCTATCTGAAGACGATTGAGGACTTCCAGGCCGTGCCGTTCAGGACGGCGGCCGGCGGGATCCCCGTGCGTCTCGGGGACGTGGCCACGATCCAGGTCGGCCCGGAGATGCGACGCGGCATCGCCGAACTCAACGGTCAAGGCGAGGTGGCCGGTGGGGTGGTGATCTTGCGCTCCGGCGAAAACGCCCGCACCACGATCGCGGCGGTGAAGGCCAAGCTGACCGAGCTGAAGAAGAGCCTGCCGCCCGGCGTCGAGGTGGTCACCACCTACGACCGCTCGGGCCTGATCGACCGCGCCGTCCATAACCTGACCGGCAAGCTCCTGGAGGAATTCCTGGTCGTCGCCCTGGTCTGCGCCCTGTTCCTGGGCCACCTGCGTTCGGCCCTGGTGGCGATCATCTCGCTGCCGCTGGGCGTCCTGGCCGCCTTTCTGGTCATGAAGAGCCAGGGCGTCGACGCCAACATCATGTCGCTGGGTGGCATCGCCATCGCCATAGGAGCCATGGTCGACGCGGCCGTGGTGATGATCGAGAACGCCCACAAGAAGCTGGAGCGATGGGCCCACGAGCATCCGGGTGAGACCCTGGCTGGCGAGACCCGCTGGAAGGTGATCACCGAGGCCGCCGCCGAGGTCGGTCCGGCGCTGTTCTTCAGCCTGTTGATCATCACCCTGTCGTTCATCCCGGTCTTCACACTACAAGCGCAGGAAGGCCGGCTCTTCCGCCCCCTGGCCTTCACCAAGACCTACGCCATGGCGGCGGCGGCCGTCCTGTCGGTGACCTTGATCCCGGTGCTGATGGGCTATTTGATCCGGGGCCGTATCCCCGACGAGGCGTCCAATCCGATCAACCGCGTGCTGACGGCGGCTTATCGCCCGCTGCTGGACCGGGTGATGCATCGCCCCAGGACGACGCTTGTGGTCGCGCTTCTGGCCTTTGCCACCACCGCTTGGCCGCTGGCCCATCTGGGCGGGGAGTTCATGCCCAACATGGACGAAGGCGACCTGCTCTATATGCCCTCGGCCCTGCCGGGCCTGTCGGCCGCCAAGGCCGGACAGCTCCTCCAGCAGACCGACCGGATGATTAAGACCGTACCGGAGGTCGACAGCGTGTTCGGCAAGGCCGGCCGCGCCGAGAGCGCCACCGATCCGGCCCCGCTGGAGATGTTCGAGACCACCATCCGCTTCAAGCCGCGCGACCAGTGGCGGCTGGGCATGACGCCCGACAAGTTGGTCGCCGAGCTCGACCAGCGCGTACGCGTCCCGGGCCTCACCAATGTCTGGGTGCCGCCGATCCGCAACCGTATCGACATGCTGGCCACCGGCATCAAGAGCCCGATCGGGGTCAAGGTGTCGGGGGCCAACCTGGCGGAACTCGACCGCATCGCGCGCGAAGTCGAGGGCGTGGCCAAGAGCGTTCCCGGGGTCAGTTCGGCCTTGGCCGAGCGGCTGACCGGCGGGCGTTATGTCGACGTCCGCATCGACCGGGCCGCCGCCGCGCGGTTCGGGCTCAACATCGATGACGTCCAATCGATCGTCTCCGGCGCGATCGGCGGCGAGACCATCGGCCAGACGGTCGAGGGCCTGGCGCGCTATCCGATCAGTGTCCGCTATCCGCGTGAACTGAGGGATAGCCTGGAAGGCCTGCGGGCCCTGCCGGTGCTGACGCCCGGCGGCGCCCAGATCACCCTGGGCACGGTGGCGCAGGTCCAGATCGCCGACGGGCCGCCGATGCTCAAGAGCGAGAACGGCCGACCCACGACCTGGGTCTATGTCGACGTTCGAGGCCGTGACCTGGCTTCGGTCGTCGGCGACCTGCGCCAAGCAGTGACCCAGAAGGTGCGGCTCTCGCCCGGCGTCAGCGTCTCCTACTCGGGGCAGTTCGATATCTGCAGCGGGCCGCCGACCGGCTGAAGATCGTCGTGCCGGCCACCCTGCTGATCATCTTCGTGCTGCTCTACGTGATCTTCCGTCGCTTCGACGAAGCGGGGCTGATTATGGCTACCTTGCCGTTCGCCCTGACCGGCGGGATTTGGACGCTGTACCTGGCAGGCTTCCATCAGTCGGTGGCCACCGGCGTCGGGTTCATCGCCCTGGCCGGGGTCTCGGCCGAGTTCGGGGTGGTGATGCTGATCTATCTCAAGCACGCCATGGACGCCCTGGGTCCCAACCCCACGCCCGACCAGGTCGAGGCCGCCGTACGAGAAGGCGCCCTGCTGCGGGTGCGGCCCAAGGCCATGACCGTGGCCGTGATCCTGGCGGGTCTGGCGCCGATCCTCTGGGGTCATGGCGCGGGTTCCGAAGTGATGAGCCGCATCGCCGCCCCGATGATCGGCGGCATGCTCACCGCGCCGCTGCTGTCGATGTTCGTGATCCCGGCCGGCTACCTGCTGCTGCGCCGCCGCCAGGCCCGCCCCCCCGCTTCTGCTTCCACTTCAGCCTAGGAGATTAACCCGATGAAGACCCTGTCCCTGACCCTGGCCGCCCTGCTAGCGACGACCAGCCTGGCCGCCTGCGGCCGCAAGGCCGAAGCGCCCGCGACGCCCGCCGCTCCAGCTCCCGCCGCCACTCCTGCTCCAGCGAGCAACGCGATGGCCGGCATGGACATGGCTCCGGCCGACAAGATGGCCAAGGGCGTCGGCGTCGTGAAGGCGATCGACAAGGCCGCCGGCACGATCACCCTCGACCACGAAGCCATCCCCCAGGCCGGCTGGCCGGCCATGACCATGGGCTTCAAGATTGCGCCGGCCCTGCTGGACGGCGTCGCGATCGGCGATCATGTCGCCTTCGACCTGAAGCTCCATGACGGCGCGGGCGAGGTGACCGCGATCAGCAAGCGATAGCGGCTTGGCCGGCGGGCGCGGATCGATGTTCGCGTCCGCCGATCCTGTCACCCGCCAAGGTCAGGGTCTCGCCCATGGCGCGGCGGAGATCGTGTCTTGCCCCGCGCCGCCGGCCTTCGCGCCAAGCGTCTGGATCAGCGGGCATCCTGGATCTTGCCCGGCCTCGCACGCTTTCACAGCGTCCGCCAAGACCCGTTCCATCCGCCGAAGGTCGGCGATCCGGGCACGCACGTCATGAAGGTGGGCCGCCGCCAGATCGCGAACTTCGGCGCAGGCGGCGGCTTCATCGGTCGCCAAGGTCAGCAAGGCGCGGACTTCATCCAACTTGAACCCCAGCTCCCGCGCTCTACGCACGAAGCTCAGCTGCTCGACGTCCCGGGTCTCATAGGTCCGGTAGCGTCCTCGGCGCAGGGGCGCGGAAATCAAGCCGATCCGCTCGTAGTAGCGGATCGTCTCGATGTTGCAGCCAGTACGACGAGCAAGTTCGCCGATCTGAATTGCCTGGCCAGCCATGGTTCGCGGTCTTCGATTAGGGCTTGAGTTCTGTAGTCGCTACAGATGGCATCTTGGCGCGGATCGCAACAGCAGGTGATGGCGTGATGACAAGACGCGGGCTTGGGACACCGGGCGACGGAACGCCCCGGCGCATGACGGAGGCGGCCTTGAGCTGGACCGCGCTGACAGCGGCGGCCAGTGCGGTGCTGGCCTGGGCGGCTTGCTGCATTTTGCCGATGTCCCTGGCGCTGGCGGGCCTGGGCTTGGGCGGTCTTGGCTGGATCGCGGGTCAGCGCGCTTGGCTCACCCTTCTGGCGCTGGGCGCCATCGGCGCGGGCTGGGCCCTGACCTGGCGACGGGCGCGGAGGTGTCGGATCGACAACGCCTGCGCTGCCCCCTCGCGGCTGGAGGTGGGTCTGTTGGGCGCGGCCACCCTTCTCGTCGTCCTTGCCATGCTCTGGCAGCCGATCATCGAACCTTGGGCCCTGGGCCTGATCCGGAATGCGCGCCGATGAGCGATGTCCAGATCAAACCTCAGTCGACCCTGACCTGTCCGCAATGCGGCCACAAGGCCACCGAGACCATGCCTACCGACGCCTGTCAGTATTTCTACGACTGCCGAGGCTGTGGCGCGGTGCTGAAGCCCAAGCCGGGCGACTGCTGCGTCTACTGCTCCTACGGCGACGTTCCGTGCCCACCGATTCAGAAAAATTGCAGCGCGTGTTGCGGGTGAGTACTACAGCCCGCCTCACCTCGATCTAGCCGGCTTTAGATGAAATTGACCTCCAGTGGGCCGCCGCCTAGAGTACTTAGCCCTCGACACCTTCAAGGGTCATCGGGCCGGGGCGGTGCGGCAGCCTCAGGCGGCGGGATGGAGCCTAAATCGCTCGTTCCTGAACGTGCCGGACGTCTCGCGTATCCCGCCCTGGCCGAAAGCTGGGATCGACATCAGGTCCGACCAATGCCCATATCGGGAGCCACTATGTGAAGCAGTGGGTCAAAGACGGCCTCAGCCCGCGGGCAGCCCGGACCGCTGTCCGAAACGGATAGCTGAACACACTCGCAACCGGCCTGCAGCGTTGAAGATATCGGCCGAAAGCGCAAGAGTGTCGGCATTGCAGCTAGCGGGGGACCGTGGGGGTTGGCGTGTTAGGGCAGCTTCGTCAGGTGGTGGTGGCCATGGCCGCCCTGCTAATGGCGGTGCTCGCCCTGCTGATGCCGGTCGACCGGACCCATCTTGACGCCGACCTCTTCGGGGCCGCGCCCTCCACGATCGCTGAGGACCCGGAGCGCCCCGTCGGTAGGACAGACGATCGCGTCTCGGCGCCGTCGACGCCGACCGATCTCCAGACCTCAGAATCGCCCGCCTCGGGCGCCCATCAGCACCATGCCGATGGCCCCTCCCTCTTCGGGTCGACCGCCCATGCGATCGAACCCACGGTCTCGCTCGCCATGGTCGTCCGGTTCCACCTGACGAACGACCGCAGCACGGGCCTGACCAGCAACCCGCAAGACCGTCCGCCCAAACCCGATCTCGAATCCATCGCCTAGACCGCGCGGCCACGGCCGCGCCCTCCGTGTTCGAGGAATTCCATGTCTCAGAAATCTATCGGCCGCATGCCGCGGCTCTGCGCGTCGGTGCGCGCCGGCCCCCTCCTGTCCTACCCGTCACTAGCCGGAAGCAACGCCTCGTGACCCCGATCCACGATCTGACGCTCTATGCCGCCGCCCACCCCTGAGCCCTGACCGCCGCCGTGCTGTTGGTTTTCATCGCCCTAGTCGCGGTACTGATCTTGGTCTGGATGCACCGGTTCGAGGGGGTGCTGGCGCTCTACCACGACGGCGATGGCGGAGACCCCCATTGCATCTATCTCGACAATGGGGCCATTCGGCTGGAGATCATTCGCCGCCGGGCGGCCTGGAACTTCCGCGTAACCCCGCTCCTGGGAAGCCTCCAAGCCGACCAAGTCGTCGTCGCCACGCTGCGCGCCGACGGCCTTGGACTGAGGTTCGTTTTCGACCGACGGAACGGTCGGCTGGAGTCGACCGCCAAGGTCCGCGAGCCCCTAACGTTCGTGGCGCACGTGTCGATCACCCGCGGCTCCACGGTCAGCGAGTTCGTCGTCCTGTTTGACGGGACCGAGAAGGACGGCGCGCTCGTCAGGCCGGCTGATGGGGCTCGGGCCGCCTGACGAACGGATCATGGCGGCGTAGCCAGCCGCGCGCGGGACGCTCCACGCCATGATAGACCGCAACGGAGACGAACATGCAGAAGACCAGGACACCGCCCCAGGCCACCCACGCCCAGCCGCCGACCGGCCGCACGAAGCGATCGAGCAGCTCGAAATAGGCGATGTCGACCGGTAGGTGGGTCATGTAGACGGCGTAGGAGACCTCGCCCAGATAGACCATCAGCGGCGCCGGCCAGGACGCCGCCCCGCCCGGCCTTCGCCGTCTCGGCGGTGCAGTAGATGAGCGCCGCCAGACCCAGCCAGGTCCAGCGATCGGCCAGGCCCAGCGTCGCGGCCACGACGATCCAGACCACGGCGACGCCCATGCCCGTGTGCGCCACCAGCGTGGGCGGCGCGCGGGTCGAACCGAGCCTATGGAGCGCCACGCCCATGGCGAAGGACGGGATGATCCGCAGCACGCCGCCGTGCGCGGTCAGCCTGGTCAGCGATCCGCCGTAGGCCTGAACGATGGCGTCGAGCGAAAAGAACAGGGTTGCCGCCAGGACGACCGCCACGATCGGACGTCGGCGCAGGGTCAACGACGCCAGGGCGAAGGCGGGGAAAGTCAGGTAGGCGAACCACTCGGCCGAGATCGACCAGGAGGGAAAATTCCACTGCACGGTCGGCGTCGCCCACCAGGCGTGGACCAGTAGTAGATGTTGGGGGATGGCGGCCGGATCGAAGGCCGCGGCCTCGAACCGGGCGCCGGCCCAGCGCCCCAGCCCCCACAGCATGATGGTCGCGCCGAGAGTCAGAAGGTGGACCGGATAGAGCCGCGCCAGGCGCGCCCAGAGAAACGAGCTGTAGGGGAAGCGACCTTCCGCCCAGGCGCGCACATAGACGTGGGACAGGATGAAGCCCGACAGGATGAAGAACAGGTCCACCCCAAGGTAGCCCTTGTCGATCATGCCGACCTGCTCGAGGTCGAGGCCGAGCCGGTTTCGGAAGTGATAAACGAGCACCCATCCGGCCGCGACGATGCGCAAGCCCGTCAAGGATTTGAGGTCAGCTGGATACATGTCGTCCCCCGACGGCGACGGGATGGCACCCGAGCGTCCCCGAACGCGGGTGGCGCTCCTGGTGCCGCGCGCCCTAGCCTTCGCCGATCATCCCGCCGTCGCGGCGGGTCTCGGTTTCACTTTCGACGCCTTCGACATTGCCGCGATAGACGCCGCCCTCGTCGATCATGCCGCCCTCTTCGGGGGGCGAACGATCGGATGGCGGCGCGGGCTGGGGATCTGGCTTGAGCGGGGATTTTGGATCGGTCATCTTCGGCTCCTCAACATAGACCCTTGCGGGTCGGGGCTAGCTTGATCGCGGCCTCAGGCGGGCGGCGCGCTGTGATGACGGTGGCCGCTATAGGCGACGACCTGGACCTTGCCCAGGGTCGCCAGACCGACATCGGCCGCCACTTCGAGCGTCGCGGCCAAAGCGTCGAGCTTGGACCGGGTATCGACCATCTCGACGATCAGGTGCTGTTCAGGCGCCAGGTCGCGGGCCTTGGCGCCATGCAGCACCGCCTCGCCGAAGGCCTCCTCGATGCGCAGCACCGCCGCGCCAGCGATGTCCATGGCGCGGGCGCGCTCGATCAGCACCGCGTCATAGGCCACGCCGTTCAAGGTCGCCTCGGCGTCGAGATAGATCCTCAGGATGTGCAGGTCGTCTTGGGCCACGGGTCACCTCACTCTCTAAAATCCTGGCGCGCCCCGGAACGCGGACGCGCCTTACGCTCATTCAGCCGGCCGCCTAGGCGTGCCGATCTTCCTCCGCGCACTCCACGACCTCGGTCTGGATCGTGACGTGATGCAGGTCGAAGTCGGTCTCCAGCCGCGCAGCGATGGCCTTGCGGACATCCTCACCCACTGCCCCGTCGGCCAGCACGACATGGACGGTGCAGACGGCCTGGTCGGCGCCGGTGGTCCACAGGTGCAGCTCATGGACGCTGGCGACGCCGAGCATCTCGGTGATGGCCTTGCGCACGCCGGCCAAGGCCATGCCCGGAGGGGCGCCTTCCAGCAGGATGCGGGAGGTGTCCTTCAGCAGGATCCAGGTGCGCGGCAGCACCCAGAGGCCGATGCCGATGGCGACGATCGGGTCGACGAAGCGCCATCCCGTGAACTTGATGACGACGGCGCCGACGATCACGCCCAGCGAGCCGAGCATGTCGGCCCAGACCTCCAGATAGGCGCCCTTGACGTTGAGACTCTTGTCTTTGTGGCTGCTGAGCAGGCGCATGGAGACCAGGTTGATGACCAGGCCCAGCACCGCGACGATGAACATCCCCACCGACCCGACCGGCTCGGGATTGACGATGCGCTTGACGCCCTCGACCAGCACGTAGATGGCCACGCCGAACAGCAGGATGGCGTTGAAGGCCGCGGCGAGGATTTCAAAGCGCCGATAGCCGAACGTGAATTCCTCGGTCGCCTTTTTCTGACCGACGCGGATGGCGGCCAGAGCGATGGCGAGGGCGGCGGCGTCGGTGAACATGTGCGCCGCGTCCGACAGCAGCGCCAAGCTGTTGAAGGCGATGCCGGCGACGACCTCGGCGATCAGAAACGTCGAGGTCAGCGCCAAGGCGATCGCGAGCCTGCGGCCATTGGCCTGGCTCGCGCCGTGATCGTGTCCCGCTCCCATCGAAAACGTCTCCCTTTCCCGTGCGCCGAGACGCGCCTGCCAAGTTTGAGGGATCAACGCACGAAACCGATCAATTGTGGGCGTCGCGCGTGATCCGATGGTCTATTTCTTATCGAGAATGGAAAGGGTGGCCTTCTCCATCGCGTCCTGGGTGTCCAGGACGTTGAGATTGGCCTCGTAGGCTTTCATGGCCTGCTTGAGGTCGAGGCTCTCGGCCAGGCTGTTGACGTTGGGCAACAGCACGTAACCGGCGGCGTTGGCCGCCGGGTGGCCAGGGTCATAGGCTTGCGGGAATGGCTTGGGATCGGCCTTCACCCCGCTCAGCACCACGCCCTCGTCGCCGCCCATGGGCTCGACCTTGAAGACGGGAATCTGGCGTCGATAGGGCTCGCCGCCGGGAGTTCTGGCGGTCGAGTTGGCGTTGGCGATGTTCTCGGCCAGGATCTGGATACGCTTCTTCTGGGCCTGCAGCCCCGACACGGCGATGGCCGTGCTTCCCCCTTCGATCGACGACTTGGTCATGGACTGTCTCCGGACTTGGGTTTGAAGAAAAAGACGGCGCGCCGAGACCTGCTCGGCGCGCCGCCCTTGGCTCAGCTGTGTTCAGGACTCCGGATTTCGGCCTTGCGCAGGACGAACCGGCAGATGGCCGGCAGCACGAACAGGGTCAGGGCCGTGGCCGTGATCAGGCCGCCGATGACGACGGTGGCCAGCGGGCGCTGGACCTCCGCGCCGGTGCCCGTCGCCAGCGCCATGGGCACGAAGCCCAGGGACGCGACGAGGCCGGTCATCATCACCGGCCGCAGGCGTTCCATGGCCCCGTCGATGATCGCCTTCTCCAGCGCCATGCCGGTGGCCAGGCGCTGTCGGATGGCCGTCATCATCACCAGGCCGTTCAGCACCGCCACGCCCGAGAGCGCGATGAAGCCGACGGCGGCCGAGACCGAGAACGGGATGCCCCGCAGCGCCAGGCCAAACACCCCACCGGCCAAGGCCAGCGGAATGGCCGAGAACACGGCCGCGGCCGGCGCGATGCCACCCAAGGCCATATAGAGCAGGCCGAAGATCAGCAGGAAGCAGAGCGGGACCACGAGCGCCAGGCGGCCTTGGGCAGCCTTAAGGTTCTCGTACTGACCACCCCAGACCAGCCAGGAGCCGGCCGGCAGCTTGACCTGCGCATCGACCTTCTGCTGGGCCTGCGTGACGAACGAGCCCAGGTCCGCGCCGCGAACATTGGACTGGACGACGACGCGACGCTTGCCGTTCTCGCGGCTGACCTGGTTGAGGCCTTCCGAATAGGAGAACTTGGCCACGTCGCGCAGCGGCACAGATGCGCGGGCCCCGCCACCGGCCCGTTCCGGCAGCATCACCGGCAGGGCGCCGACGGCGTCCAGGTCGTTGCGGCTGGCGTCCGGCAGGCGGACCACCACGTCGAAGCGGCGGTCGCCCTGGAAGACCAGGCCGGCCTCGCGACCGCCCATGGCCACGGCCAGGGTGTCGGCGACCTCTTCGACCGTCAGGCCCAGGCGGCCGATGGCGTCGCGGTCGAGCTGAACGTCGAGGGTCGGGAAGCCGAGAGGTCTGCTCGACCTTGACGTCCGCCGCGCCCTTCACCGTCCGCAGGACCGTGGCGATCTCCTCGGCCGTTCGGCTCATGGCATCGAGATCGTCGCCATAGACCTTGATGGCCACATCGCCGCGCACACCGGCGATCAGCTCGTTGAAGCGCATCTGGATCGGCTGGCTGAACTCGTAGGCGTTGCCCGTCAGGCCTTCCAGCTTGCTCTCGATACGGCCGATCAGCTCGGCCTTGGTCTCACCCTTGTTGGGCCATTCCTTCTGGGGTTTGAGGATAATGAAGGCGTCCGAGGCGTTGGGCGGCATGGGGTCGCTGGCGACCTCGGCCGTGCCGGTCTTGGAGTAGACGAAGGCCACTTCGGGGAAGCCTGCCACGACGCGCTCGATCCGCCGCTGCATGCGCAGAGACTGTTCCAGCGAGGTCGACGGGATGCGCAGGGCCTGGACGGCCATGTCCTTCTCGTCGAGCTGAGGCGTGAACTCCCGGCCCAGGAACCCGAAGGTCACTGCGGCGACGACGAAGATGCCGGCCGCCGCGCCAATCACAGGCCAGGGCTTGGCCACGACCTTGCGCAGGGCCGGTTCGTAGCGGGACTTGGTCCAACGGACCGGCGCGACTTCCTTCTCGGCCACCTTGCCGTTGATCAAGATGGCGATCATGGCCGGGATGAAGGTCAGCGACAGCACGAAGGCGCCGGCCAGGGCCAGCATCACGGTGATGGCCATCGGCGAGAAGGTCTTGCCCTCGACACCGGTGAAGGTCAGCAGCGGGGCGTAGACCAACAGGATGATCGCCTGGCCATAGACGGTGGGCGAGATCATCTCGCGGGCGGCTTCACGGGTTTCGCCAAGACGCTCCGACAGGGTCAGGAGACGGCCCTCGTGGTGCTGGCGCTCGGCCAGGCGCCGCAGGGCGTTCTCGACGATGATGACGGCGCCGTCGACGATCAGGCCAAAGTCCAGCGCGCCCAGGCTCATCAGATTGCCCGAGACGCCAAGCTTGTTCATGCCGATCGCGGTGATCAGCATCGACAGCGGGATGACCAGGGCCGTGATCAGGGCGGCGCGGAAGTTACCCAGCAGCAGGAACAGCACCACGATGACCAGCAGCGCGCCTTCGGTCAGGTTCTTCTCGACCGTCTTGATGGTCGCGCCGACCAGCTTGGAGCGGTCGTAGACCACCTGGACCTTGATGCCGGGCGGCAGGCTCTTGGTGACCTCGGCCAGCTTCTCGGCCGAGGCGCCGGCCACGGTGCGGCTGTTTTCGCCGGTCAGCATCAGGACGGTGCCGACCACGACCTCCTCGCCATTCTCCGAGGCCGCGCCGGTGCGCAAGGCGCCGCCGAGCTTGACCACGGCGACGTCGCGGACGCGGATCGAAACGCCTTCGCGCGCGGCGACCGTGGCGTTGGCGATCTCGTCGACCGTGCGCACGCGGGCGTCGGCGCGGACGAGGAAGGCTTCCCCGCCCTTCTCGACGAAGTTGGCGCCGACCGCGAGGTTAGCCGCCTCCAGGGCCTTGGCCAGGTCGTTGAACGACACGCCCAGCGAGGCCATGCGCACAGCGTCCGGCTGGACGATGAACTGCTTTTCGAAGCCGCCGATGGAGTCGACGCCGGCCACGCCCGCGACCGAACGCATCTGGGGCCGCACGATCCAGTCTTGCACTTCGCGCAGGAAGGCCGCCTGGGCTGTGGAATCCGACAGTCGCTCGCCCGTAGAGGTCAGGTAGGTTCCATCGCTTTGCCAACCGGGGCGCCGTCGGTGACCTCGGCGCCCTTCCCGCCCGGATGCTCGTAGGCCACGGTCCACATCAGGACCTCGCCGAGACCCGACGAGATTGGGCCCATGGCCGGTTCGGCGCCGGCGGGCAGACTTTGGCGCACCTGGGTCAGGCGCTCGGCCACCTGCTGGCGGGCGAAGTAGATGTCGGTCTTTTCCTTGAAGACGATGGTGACCTGGGAAAAGCCGTTGCGTGAGATCGAGCGGGTCGACTCCAGACCGGGGATGCCGGCCATGGCCGTCTCCACCGGGAAGGTGACGAGCTTTTCCACCTCGGCCGGGGCCAGGGTCCCCGAGACGGTGTTGATCTGCACCTGCTTGTTGGTGATGTCGGGCACTGCGTCGATCGGCAGGCGCACGAGGTTGTAGACGCCCAGGGCCGCGACCAGCGTGACCAGAGCGATGACCGCCCAGCGGAAGCGAACGGAAAGGTCGAGGATGCGGCCGATCATCGGGCCACCTCGCCGGTTTCCATGGCGTGTGGTTTGGCGGCGTAGCGGACCTGCAGCCTGGTCACCGACGCCCGCTGCACCAGCGGCAAGGTCGCCTCGTAGCGAGCCGGTTCGCGATCCATGCGCTGGGGACTGAGCGCGGCCAGGCGTGTGGGCACGGTGATGGCCCAGTGACCGTCAGGATCGTAGGCGCTGATGTCGAGGTGAGCGGTGACAGGTGGCAGGCTTGCACCAGACGCGCGCCGGATCAGGCCAAAGACACGCAGACCGCTTGCGGTGTCGCGCGCCGAGGCAGTGATGATCTCGACCTCCCGACCGCCGAGGCGGTCGATGGTCACGCTATCCTTGGCCACGGCGGCCGAGGCGGTGAAGCTCGCGGCCAGGGCGGCCACGGCGAGGATGACCTTAGTCCTCATGGCTCGCCTCCCCCTTGCCGAGTTCGGCCTTGAGCAGGAAGGCGCCTTTGCCGGCGATCTGCTCGCCGGCGCGCACGCCCGAGAGGATCTCGACGTGACCGCCGCCGCGGCGGCCCACCCGGACCGGGCGCGGCTCGAAGCCCTCCTTGGTGCGGACGAAGACGACCTCCGCGCCATTGACCGTCTGGACGGCTTCATCGGGTGCGGAGATGCGACCCTCTGGGCCGGCGGCCGGACCGCGCGGGGTGATCCGCGCGCGCAGGGCCTGGCCGGGTGTCAACATCGGAGCGCGGCCGCTGACGGCCAGCACGGCGGTAGCCGAGCGGTTCTCGGCGTCCAAGGCTGGCGTGATGCTGCGCACCGTGGCGTTCACCGAGCCGCTGGCGGTCTCCAGGATGGCCGTGTCGCCTGGCTTGACGCGCTGGGCGTCGGCGACCGGCAGGGCCGCCTGGATCTCGATGCGGCCCGGGTCGGCGACGCGGAAGAGTTCGGAACCGGCCGTGACATAGGCGCCGAGCGTGGCGCTAGCGGCGGTGATCCGGCCGGAGATCGGGCTGGTGACCGCCAACGTACGACCGTTGCCGCTGACGCCGGCGGCGGCGCTGGCGCCGCTGGCGCGGCGCAACTCCGACTCGGCGATGGCCGCCTCGCGCTGGGCGGCTTCGAGGTCCTGGCGAGCGGTGATCTTGGCGTCGAACAGGCGCTGCTCGCGGACCAGGGCCTGGCGGGCGGCAGCGGCCTTGGCGGCCGCGGTGCTACGGTCGGCGCTGATGGCCGCGGCGTCGCGGCTTTCTATGGCGGCGATCACTTCACCGGCGGCGACGGGGTCCCCCAGGCGCTTGTTGATGCGGACGATAGCCCCGTCGGCGCGGGCCGCCAGGATCGCCGCGCCGTTGGGCGTGGCCACCACGGTGGCCTGGGCCGAAACGGCGGCGTCGAGGCCGCCGCCGGTGAGGGTCAACAGTTGGATGCCATCGGAGACGATGCGATCGGCGGTCATGCCCACGTGGGGCTTTTCGCCGGCGTGGTCTTCCTTGGCCTCGGCCGCGGGGGCGTCCTTGGCCGGCGAAGACAGCAGGGACTTGCCGACCAGCGCGCCGACGCCAGCGGCCAGCAGGCTACTGACCGCCACGGCCGTCAGCAGGGTCTTTCGATCGTTGGATTTCATGGTGAGCTTTCCTATTGGGCGGCGGCGCGTTCGAGCGCGGCCAGCGCCTTGGCGCGGTCGAGACGCGCGGCGATGAGTTCGGTGCGGGCGGTCGTCAGGGCGGCTTGCGCGTCTAGGACTTCGAGCAGCGAGAATTTCCCCGCCTCGAAGCCGCCTCGCGCCAGGTCGACGGCGGTCTGGGCCTGGGGCACGACCTTGCTGTCGAGCACTTCCAGCCTGGCGGTGGCGGCGCGCAATGCCGCCTCCCCGTCCCGAACGGCCCGAACCGAGCGCGCCAGGGCCAGGCGTTCGCGCGCCTCGGCCGCGGTGGCGTCCGCGCGGGCGGCCGCGACGGTACCCTGGTTGCGGTTGGAGATTGGGATCGGGGCGGTAAAGCCGACGATCATCGCCGAGTCCCCGGTCTGCTCGAACCGCCGAACCCCGGCCTGGACGGTGAGGTCCGGACGACCAGCGGCGCGTTCGCGATCGATCACCGCCCGGGCGGTCTCCAGCTGGGCGCGCGCTTGGCGCACATCCAGGGTTTCGCCGGGATCGATCGTGGCCATCACCGGCGTCGCCGGCTGCGGGGACCGCACCAGCTCGATGGTCTCGGCCGCATCGCCCCAGAGGGTTACTAGAGCGCGGCGCGCGGCTGCGGCCTCGGCCTCGGCGGCAATGACGGCGGCGGCGGCCTCACGGCTGGCCGCCTCAGCCCGCAACGCCCGCAGGGGCGGCTCGCGACCGGCTTCGACCAACGTGCCGGCGACCTTGGAAAGGCCTTCGGCGCGGGTGGCCGTCTCTCGGGCCAGGGCCAGACGATCCTGCGCCGCGAGGGCTTCGGCATAACGGACGCTGACTTCTTGGGTGAGGTCGGCCTTGGCGATGACGAAGCCGATCCGGGCGGCGTCGACCTCGGCGTTGGCGGCGGCGGCGCGGGTGCGACGCTTGCCGCCCAGCTCCAGGCGCTGGCTGATGGTGGCCGTGGTTTCGGCTGCGCCGAAGCGGCCATAGGGGCCCGAACCGGCGAAGTTCTCCGATTGGAGGCCGGCTTCAGGGTTTGGCATCAGGTCGGCTTGGCGAGCGCGGCCCTCAGCCGCTTTCACCGAGGCTTCGGCTGCCGTGACAAGCGGTGACTGGGTCTGGGCGCGCATGATAGCGGCGTCCAGGGTGAGCGGCTCAGCGAGCGCGCGCGAAAGCGCGCCGCTGCCGGCAAGCGCCAGGACCGCGCCGAAAATGGCGGCGGACCGAGCATAGCGGGAATGCATGAGAGGTCCCTATGTGAGAACTGACGAAGGCGATTACGCGCGCGAGGGCGCGGCCAGGGTCAGGCTCGAGGGGGCTCGTTGGGGCCGTCCGGCATGCGCGAGAGCGGCATGTGGGGCGGCGCTGGAGTCAGGCGGATGCGCGTGACGGAGACGTAGGTCTGCCCGGCCGTGGCGAGCCCGATCAGCGACGGAGAATGATGGCAATGGCCAATCCCGCAGACCTCGCCGTCGGCCAGGTCTGCGGGATCCTGGTCATTGGCCTGGGCAAAGGTCGTGGCCTCGGCGACGGCGCTCGTCTTCTTGCTCGACAGGGAGTCGGCCGAGCATAAGCCTGAACGCAATGATGGCGCAGCTACGGCGAGCACCAGCAGGCACGCTAGAAGCGCTCCCGTCCAGGTTTTCAGCCATGTCGCCACATCGAACATGTAAGGGCCTATAGCGTCCGTGATGCGTCGAGGAAATACGTTACAAGATACACTTGGCGTGGCGCATCAGCGCGGCAGTGAGAGTTAGATCCGAGTTCGCGGACGGGCCCGTGTCACCGCTCGCAGCGGCGTGCTGGTGGTCACGTATTTCGAAAGAGCGTCCAGGCGGAAGCTATAGATTCTGATCAACTTTTCGCGCTCGGCCTTAAACTTGAACTGCAGCGCCGCTAGGCCGGTTATCTTGTTGGTGTGGCGAAGCAGCGTGCCGCGCGCGCTGCGCTCCAGGTGGAAGTATTCATACGATCGCGCGAAGAATGGACCGGACTGGAAGGCGATCTCCTCGCCTGGCGCCATGCCAATGACCCGAGCCCTGACCCTCAGACGCTTTTCCGGATTGGAGCCGATACGGATGTAGACGCTGGCGCCCCGAATGGGGACGCCGTCGATTTCCCAATGAGGATGCCAACGCGGGTAGCCACCGAACTCCGACAAGGTTCGCCAGACCTTAGTGGGGGGGGCGGCGATATCGATCTCAGATTCAATGATCATGGGCGGCCTTTCGTCGCCATCTCGCTTGAGCTCGATGCAGCCGAGACAGGCTGCGGGCACGGACGGTTGGTGGAAAGCGTACAGACCCGAAACTGCTCGCCTGACATGACCGGGCCGGGGGTCGGCAGGTCGAAGAAAATGCAATGGCGCTCGCGCCCACGCAGGCCCCACAGGACACGCGTCGCCGTGCTGATGACGTTTCCACCCGCGTCAAGACGATCCGCTCGGATGATCCGCGGCGAGGATCCTATGGACCGTCGACAGATCGCGCCATGGAAACGGACCCCCTCACCTTCGGCGATGGCGCGGACCGACTCAAGTGCGAAGCCCCGCTGAGTGTTGAGCACGATGGGCTTTTCGATCGTGTCTGCAGTAGCCCCGCCCGAAAAGGCCAGGATCAGAAGCCCAATTCCTTTTCCGCCTAGGTGGCGCAAGTGTTGTCGGTTCATGTTCGATGCTCCAGGTCGATCGCCAAAACCCCAATCGACATGACGAGCAGAAGCATCGCCGCAGCCAGGGCCATTATCGCACGGCGGGCCGATCGGCGGGCCCAGTCCGACGCTTCGGTGCGAGGTTCTTCGCCATTCATGCCTGGCGGTCCTTGTAGGCGAGCAACCGCAGCGCGTTGGCCACCACCAGAAGGGTCGAGCCCTCGTGGAAGATCACCGCCTCGCCGATCTTCAGGCCAAACAGGGTCGCTGGGATCAGCACCGCGACCATGCCCAGGCTGACCCACAGGTTCTGGCGGATGATGGCGCTGGTCTTGCGGCTAAGGCCCACGGCGAACGGCAGATGGGTCAGGTCATCGGCCATCAGCGCGACGTCGGCGGTTTCCAGCGCCACGTCCGAGCCGGCCGCGCCCATGGCGATGCCGACGGTGGCGTTGGCCATGGCCGGGGCGTCATTGACCCCGTCGCCGACCATCGCGGCCTTGCCGTAGTGCTGGCGCAGGGCCTTGATGGTCTCGACCTTGTCCTCCGGCATCAGGCCGCCGCGGGCTTCGTCGAGACCCAGATCACGGGCGATCGCATCGGCGACCGACTGGTTGTCGCCCGACAGCATGATCATGCGGGTGATCCCCAGCGAGCGAAGGCGAACGATAACGTCGCGGGCCGCGGGGCGGGCGGTGTCCATCAGGCCCAGCACGCCGAGAAAACGATCACCGTAGCGGACGACGACCACTGTCCGGCCGCGCGCTTCAAGGCGCTTGGCATCGCTCCAGACCGATACGGGCAGGTCTTTCTGGTCGCCTTCGAATAGGCCCGGCTTGCCGATCACGACGTCCTTGCCATCGACCTGGGCCTGGATGCCCTGCCCTGTCAGGCTCTTGACGTTGGTGGCTTCACGATGGGCCTGGCCGATCAGCTTGGCCTCCCCGTCGCGCACCACGGCGGCCGCCAGCGGGTGGTCGCTGAGCGCCTCGACGGCCACGGCGATGGCGAGCAGCTCGGCCTCATCGACGCCTTCGGCAGGGACGATATCGGTCAGCTTGGGCTTGCCCTCGGTTAGGGTGCCGGTCTTGTCGAAGGCCAGAGCGGTCAGCGTTCCGAGATTTTCCAGGGGACCGCCGCCCTTGACCAGGACGCCGCCGCGCCCTGCCCGGGCCACGCCACTGAGCACGGCGCTGGGCACCGAAATGGCCAGGGCGCAGGGGCTAGCGGCTACCAGGACCGCCATGGCGCGGTAGAAGCTGCGGCTGAACGGCTCGTCGAGCACCAGGAAGGCCAGCATCAGGGTCGCGACCAGCACCAGCACGGCCGGCACGAAGACCTTCTCGAACCGGTCGGTAAAGCGCTGGGTGGGCGAACGCTGGGCCTCGGCCTCGGCGACCATGCGCACGACGCGGGCCAGGGTGCTCTCGCCGGCCTTGCGGGCCACGCGGATGTCGAGCGCGCCCGCGCCATTGATGGTGCCGGCGAAGACCCGGTACTCGGCGCTGGCCTTGGCGAAGTCGAGGTCGCGATCGGCGCTGGCGCGCTTGTCGACCGGCACGCTTTCGCCGGTGACCGGGGCCTGGTTGACGCTGCTGTCGCCGGCTACGACGACGCCGTCGGCGGCGATGCGCTCGTTGGGCCGCACCAGGATGATGTCGCCGATCTCCAGGGCCTCGACGGCGACGTCCTCTGTCTTGCCGTCGCGGCGAACCGTGGCCCGCTCGGGGGCCAGCTTGGCCAGGGCTTCGATCGCCCGGCGGGCCCGGCCCATGGCGTAATGCTCCAGGGAATGACCCATGCTGAATAGGAAGAGGAGAAGCGCGCCTTCCGCCCATTGCCCCAGGGCCGCGGCCCCGGCGGCGGCCACCAGCATCAAGGTATCGATCTCGAACTTGCGCTTGCGCAGGTTTTCGATCGCCTCGGTCAGGGTGAACCAACCGCCGAACACGTAGGCGGCCATATAGAAGGCCAGCGGGATCCAGCCATCGGCCTTGAGGCTGATGAGCCAGCCGACCAGCAGGGTCGCGCCGCACAGCAGGGCGAAGATCAGTTCGGTTCGCTCGCCGAAAAGCCCACCATGGGCGTGGCCGTGGCCGCCCTCCCCTTCACCGTGCTTGTGGTCGTCATTCGGGCCATGATCGTGGCCCTTATGATCGTGCGCAGACTTGCTGGTCATAATGCTCGCTCCTACCGGTGCGGCTCGACGTGATGGCCGCCGTAGCGAAGGACCTCGACCTTCTCGAAGGTGACCAGGCCGATGTCCTTGAGGTCGTCGAGCTTGGTCAGGAACTCGCGCAGGCGGGCTTCCTCATCGACGAACTCGATGACCACGGGCAGGTTGTCGTTGAAGTCGAGCGGGCGCGGCTCGTGCATGCGTGCGGATTCACCGAACCCCTTGCGGCCGCGCAGGACCGTGGCGCCGGCCAGACGCGCGGTCTGGGCGCGCTGGACGATGACGTCCATCAGGGAGCGATCGCCGACCAGGGCGTTTTCGTCGGTGTAGATGCGGAGCAGGACGGCTTGTCCGGGGGTTTGCATAGGCGTCTCCTCTTGATGATTACGGCCCGTGAGAGCTGTTCGCTCGGGACGGTTGAAGGTGATGCGCCGGCGCGACGCTGTGGGGGCTGAGGGGCCGCGCCGGCGCCCCGGCTAGTGCGTCGTGCTCAAATCCGACGCGGCCGGTCCCTCGTCTGGGGTCTTCCGACCAGACCCCAGTTGGAGGATGAGTTTGGCGATGGCGGGCAGGACCAGCAGGGTCACGGCGGTGGCCGTGATCAGGCCGCCGATGACCACCATGGCCAGGGGCTTTTGGACCTCGGCGCCGGTGCCGCTGGCCAGGGCCATCGGGATGAAGCCGATGGCCGGCACCAGGCCCGTCATCAGGACCGGGCGGAAGCGTTCGACCGAGCCCTCATAGATCGCCTGGGCGACGGGCACGCCGGCGTCGAGCCGCTCTCGGACGCTGGTCATAACGACCAGGCCGTTGAGGACGGCCACGCCGGCCAGCACGATGAAGCCGACCGCGGCTGAGATCGAGAACGTGATCCCGGTCAGGGCCAGGGCGAACACGCCGCCGGATAGTCCCAGCGGAATGGCCGCGAACACCGAGGCTGCCGGCCCGAAACCGCCCAGCGCCATGTAGAGCACCAGGAAGATCAGCGCGAAGCACAGCGGCACGACGATCGACAGGCGCTGGGTGGCGGCCTTCAGGTTCTCGAACTGGCCGCCCCAGGTCAGCCAGTAGCCGGTCGGCAGCTGGACGGCGTCGACCTTGCTGCGGGCTTCGGTGACGAACGAGCCGATGTCGCGGCCACGAACGTTGACCTGGATAACCACCCGGCGCTTGCCGTCTTCGCGGCTGATCTGGTTCAGACCATCCGAGAAGCGGAACTGCACCAGCTCCCGCAGCGGCACCGACCGTTGCAGGCCGTTCTCGCCGGCCGGCAGCATGACCGGTAGAGCGCCCAGGGCATCGAGGTCGTTGCGCTGGGTCATCGGCACGCGGACGGTGATGTCGAAGCGGCGATCACCCTCGAAGACGTCGCCGGCCTGGCGACCGCCCATGGCCGTGGCCACGGTGTCGGCCACCTGGTCGATGCTGAGCCCAAAGCGGGCGATGGCGGCGCGGTCGAACTTGACGTCCAGGGTCGGGGCCCCGCCGACCTGTTCGACACGGACACCCTCGGCGCCTTGGATCGACTGCAGGACCGCGCCGATCTTGGCGGCCGTGGCGCTCATCTTGTCCAGATCGTCGCCGTAGAGCTTGATGGCGACGTCGCCACGCACGCCGGCGATCAGCTCGTTGAAGCGCATCTGGATCGGCTGGGTGACTTCGAAGCTGTTGCCCAGCAACGGCGAGACCTTGCCCTCGATGCGCTCGACGACCTTGGCCTTGTTGGCGACGTCCTTGGGCCACTCCTTCTGGGGCTTCAGGATAATGAAGCCGTCCGAGGCGTTGGGCGGCATCGGGTCGGTGGCGACCTCGGCCGTGCCGGTCTTGGAGAACATCATCTCCACTTCGGGCAGGGACGAGACGCTCTTTTCGACCTGGCGCTGCATGGTCAGCGACTGTTCCAGGGCCGTCGACGGGATCTTCAGCGAGCCCATGGCGACGTTCTTTTCGTCGAGCTGCGGGATGAACTCCTGGCCCAGCGTCGTGTAGACCACGCCAGCGACCAGGAAGAGCGCCACCGCGCCGCCGATGAACGGCCAGGGGCGATCGACCACGCGCTTGAGGACGGGTTCATAGCGCTGCCGGGAGACAGCGATCAGCTTGACCTCTTTTTCCGAGACCTTGCCGCGCATCAGGATGGCGACAAGGGCCGGGACGAAGGTCAGCGACAGGATGAAGGCTGCGCCCAGGGCCAGCATGATGGTGATGGCCATCGGCGAGAAGGTCTTGCCTTCCACGCCGGTGAAGGTCAGCAGCGGAGCGAAGACCAGGAAGATGATCGCCTGGCCGAAGACGGTCGGACGGATCATTTCCTGGGCCGCGCGAAGCACGGTCTCCAGGCGTTCGGGCAGACGCAGCAGCCGGCCTTCGTGGTGCTGGCGCTCGGCCAGCCGTAGCAGACAGTTTTCGATAATGATGACGGTGCCGTCGACGATCAGGCCGAAGTCCAGCGCCCCCAGGCTCATCAGGTTGCCCGGCACCTTCAGCTCGTTCATGCCGATGGCCATCATCACGAAGGACAGCGGGATGATCAGCACGGCGATGAAGGCGGCGCGGACGTTGCCGAGCAGCAGGAAGAGGGTCGCGGCGACCAGGATGGCGCCTTCGGTCAGGTTGCGTTCGACGGTCTTGATGGTGGCGTTGACCAGCACCGATCGGTCGAGCGCGGTGGTGATGACCACGCCGTTCGGCAAGGCCTTGCGAACATCGACCAGCTTGTCGCCGACCGACTTGGCCACCGAGCGGCTGTTCTCGCCGATCAGCATCAGGGCGGTGCCGACGACCACTTCTTCGCCGTTCTTGCTGGCCGCGCCGGTGCGCAGGTCGCCGCCGACCCGCACGGTGGCGACGTCCTTGACGGCGACGGGTACGGTGCGACGGGTGGCGATGATGGCGTTCTGGATCTCGTCGAGCGTGCGAACCCGCGCGTCGGCCCGGACCAGATAGGCCTCGCCGGCGCGCTGGATGAAGTTGGCCCCGACCGAGAGGTTGGCCCCTTCCAGGGCCTTGGCCAGGTCGGTGTAGGAGACGCCGTAGGCCACGAGCTTGGCCGGGTCGGGTTCGACCACGTACTGCTTCTGGAAGCCGCCGATGGAGTCCACGCCGGCCACCCCCTTGACGGTGCGCAGTTGCGGACGAACGACCCAGTCCTGGATGGTGCGCAAGTACGCGCCCTGCGAGGTGGCGTCGGTGAGGCGCTCGCCTTCCGGCGTCAGATAGGCGCCGTCACTCTGCCAGCCGGTCTGGCCGTCACGCACCTTGGCGCCCTTGCCGCCCGGATTGGCGTACTCCACCGAGTACATGTAAACCTCGCCCAGACCCGTCGTGACGGGCCCGATCTGCGGCTGGATCCCAGCGGGCAGGCTGTCGCCGGCCTGGGTCAGACGCTCGGCCACCTGCTGGCGGGCGAAGTAGAGGTTGGTCTTCTCCGAGAAGATCGCGGTGACCTGCGAGAAGCCATTGCGCGAGATCGAGCGGGTGGTCTCCAGGCCCGGGATGCCGGCCAGGGCCGTTTCCACTGGGAAGGTCACCCGCTTTTCGATTTCGACCGGCGAAAGCGCGCCGGCCACGGTGTTGATCTGCACCTGTTTGTTGGTGATGTCGGGAACGGCGTCGATGGGCAACTTGGTCAGCTGCCATGTGCCGAGGGCGGCGATGATGACGGTGAGAAGCAGGACGTACCAACGCCCCTTCACCGACATCGAGAGTAAGCGACCGATCATTTCGGCGTGTCTCCGGACTAGCGGTTAGGGGTTCAGTCTTCTTCCGAGCTCTTGCCGAGCTCTGCCTTCAGCAAGAAGGCGTTCTTGACCGCTACGGTCTCGCCCCCCTTCAAGCCGTCGACGATGACCACCCGGCCGCCGCTGCGCTGGCCGACCAGAACGTGCTGCACGCGGAAGCCCTCCTTGGTCCGGACGAAGACGACGTCGTTCCCGTTCAGGTTCTGAACAGCCTCCTCGGAGACGACGATCCCGCTGGAGGTCGACTGGCGCGAGGTGATGCGGGCGCGGACCAACTGGCCCGGCTGCAGCGCGCCGGTTCCCCCGGTCAGGGTCAGGACCACCGTGGCGCTGCGGGTCTCCTCGTTGACGCCGGGGGTCACCGATCGCACGACGGCGGTGCGGGTCTCGCCGCTGGTCGTCTCGACGATCGCCTGGTCGCCGGGCTGGACCCTGCGGGCGTCCGCGGCGGTAACCGACGCGTCGACCTGGATCTTGGCCGGATCGGAGATACGGAAGAGTTCGGTCTCGGGGGCCACGAAGGCGCCCAGGCTGGCGGTCATGGCGGTGACGCGGCCGTTGATCGGGCTGATGACGGCGACATAGCCGCCCGACACCGCCGAGGCGCCGGCGGCCGTGGCCGCGCGACGGGCCTCGGCCTCGGCCACCGCGACTTCGGCCTGAGCCGTCTCGTAGTCCTGACGCGGGCTGACCTTCTGTTCGAAGAGGCGCTTTTCGCGGGCCAGGTTCTTGCGGGCCAGGTCGGCCCTGGCCGAAGCCACGCTGCGGTCGGCTGAGATCTGGGCGGCCTCGCGACTGGAGACCAGGGCCAGGGTCTCGCCGGCCCGCACGGGGTCGCCGAGGCGCTTGGTGATCCGGGTGATCGAACCGGCGGCGCGGGCGGTCAGAGCCGCCTCCCCACCGGGTTCGGCTTCGACCGTGGCCTGCGCGACGACCTCGGAAGCCAGGCCCCCGGTGTTGACCGTCTGCAGTTGGACGCCCGAGGCGGTGATGCGCTCGGGGCCCATCGACAGGCTCTGGGGTCCGGCCGCGGGAGCTGCCGCCGCCGGCTTTTCAGCGGTCGCGGTCTCGGCGGGTTTGCCGCCCGACATCTTGCCGACCGAGAAGGCGGCGATCGCCACGACCACCACGGCCGCGCCGGCCAGCAGCAACTGCCGGTTCGAGGAGTTGGACTTGCGCATCAGCGATCTCCGAAGAGGCGGCCTTGCAGGCGCGCCAGGTCGGCCTCGGCGCGAACGCGCGCCAATTGGGCCTGAATGGTTTGGTCACGCGCTT
This sequence comes from Caulobacter sp. UC70_42, assembly GCF_044056025.1. Classification (NCBI taxonomy): domain Bacteria; kingdom Pseudomonadati; phylum Pseudomonadota; class Alphaproteobacteria; order Caulobacterales; family Caulobacteraceae; genus Caulobacter; species Caulobacter sp. UC70_42. Next base: position 180,182 of record NZ_CP171994.1, read on the forward strand.
CGGCCAGGGACCGGCGCGCATTGATTAGTTCGACAAGGGGGGCCTTGCCGGACTCGTAGGCGATCCGCGTGAGGCGGAAGGCTTCGGCGGCGCTGGTTTCGCCCTGGCCGGCCGCGTCGGCGCGCGACTGGGCCGCGCCCAGCTGGAAGCGGGCCGTGCGGATGTCGGCCTCGGCGTCGAACCGCGCGGCATTGAGCCGAGCCTCGGCGGCCTGCAGCTCGCCTTGGGCGGCGGTGATGTTGCCGCGGTTCTGGTCGAAGACCGGGATCGGAAGCGACACGCCCGCGACCAAGGCCGTGGAGTCGTCGCCGCTGAACCGGCGAACGCCGGCCGAGACCGTGACGTCCGGCACAGCGCGGGTCCGCTCGATGCGCACGCGACGGGCGGCGGCTTCGCGATCGGCCTCGGCCGCCAGAACGGCGGGCGTCGACAGCGCGTCGATGTCGCCCGGCTGGCTCGTGACCTTGGGGTTGGTCAGCAGGCTGTCGCTGAGCGAGGTGTAGGGCGTGGTCGATCCGACGAGAGCGGTGAGCCGCGAGAAGGCGCCCGTCCGCTCGGCCCGCGCTTCTTCCAACGACGCGCGCGCGCCGGTGAGCGCGGCTTGCGCCTGGAGGGTTCGCAGTTCGGCCTCTTTGCCCGCGTCGACCAGAGCTCGGGAGGCGCGCAGGGTCTCGTCGGACAGCGTCACGGCCTCTTCGGCCAGGGCGACCCGGCGTTCGGCGGCTTCGGCCTGGGCGTAGGCGTCGGCCAGAGCGAAGGCGAAATCGGCCTTCGACTGGACCAGCCGCGCCCGTGCAGCATCGAGAGCCGCCCGACCGGCGGCGACCCGCGCGCCGCGCTTGCCCCCGACTTCGAGCGGCTGGCTCAGCGAAAAGGTCGTCTCGGCATTGTTCGCGCCGCTATAGACGCCGCTGCCGCTGAAGTTCTCGATCTCCATCCCGACGGTGGGATTGGGTCGAGCGCCAGCCTGACGAGCCAGGCCCTCGGCCTGGCGCACGCCGGCGGCGGCTTCGGCGAGCCTTGGGGCATTGGCTTGCGCCTGGGCGAGAAGGTCCTTGAAAGGCGGCGCCGGATCGGCCGCCGCGCCGCGAGCGGACGCCAACGCGCCGACAATCGCGACCACGCTCACGGCCGCGAAACGCAGCTGTCCACGCATGATGAGAGTCATGAAGATGTGTTCCTAGAGATTGAGACGCAAACGGTCCGCCTCCTCGGGCGGAAGGGTCGCGTCAGGCTCTAGGCGGACGTTCGAGCAGGACGGAACGATCGATGAGCAGGCCCACATCCGGCTCGGCCAGCCAAACGGCACGATGCTCAAACGCTATCATCTCGGGCGCGAAGGACACGGGCAAGCTTATGCCATGCGCCGAACAATGACCGGTGCAGGCCGTGAGCGTTCTCTTGATGGGGGTCTTCTGGTCGCCAGCGGTCTTGATCAATGCTGGCGCCTGGACGCTCGACATGACGATCTGGCTGGCGACCTGAGTTTCGGTCTCCAGCGCAGCGTGCTCAGCAGGTCCGCAGATGACGATGCCGAGGATGAACGTGCAGGTTACGAACAGCGCCCATGCCTTGCCGAAGCTGAATCGCGAGGACGGCGCGCGGCGCGAGCGCCACGTGTCGGCATATCTGCCGACTTGCCGACGAAGGGGCGCGATTCCAGCCATCGAAATCTGCAATACCTCCGCTCAGTCCAGATTGAAATGCGTTATATGATTACATGTTATAGTGTCACATTGCCGAGCGCTCCAATTACGGCAACAAACACCTGGCGAAGACTTCGCGATAACTGGGGCAAAGCGGAAAGCTACAGAAGCCCGTACCGCGTTGTCGCGCCATGATCGAAATCTCTCTCGATGCCCTGCCCATCCCGTTTGAAGTGGTCAGATGGCCCTTAGGCGGACCTCTTTGCCCCCATTTCGCCGGCTCTGTGCCGAGACCACCAGAATCCGCCGACCAGGATGGCCAGGGTGAGCGCCTGGGCGGCGACGCCTTCGATGGTCGGGAAGAAGCCCAGCAGTTCGATGCGCGGCAGAGCCAGCGGGTGCAGGTCCAAGAGGCCAGCCTCCTGCAGCGCGGCCACGCCCTTGCCGGCCAGGACGACCGCCAGGATCGCCATCAGGATGGCGCTGTATTCGAAAAACTTGCCGATCGGCAGGCGCTTGGAGAACCGCAGCATGGCCCAGGCGATGGCGGCCAGGACGACGACGGCGCAGCCGACGCCGGCCAGCACCGCCCCTGCCCCGCCCTGGGTCCACAGCGCCGTCAGGAACAGGATGGTCTCGAACACCTCGCGATAGACGACGATGAAGGCCAGCAGGAACAGGAACCACGCCGACGACTTGGAGAGCGCGTGGGATAGTTTCTCGCGGATATAGACCTGCCAAGCGTCGGCCTGGGCCTTGCCGTGCATCCAGAGTCCGACCGAGATCAGCACGGCGGCGGCGATCACCGAACCGAAGCCCTCGGTCAGCTCGCGGCTGGCCCCGCTGATCGAAATGAAGAAGGTCGCTGCGGCCCAGGTCAGACCACCAGCCGCCAGGGCTGCGATCCAGCCGCCGTGGACGTAGGGCAGCACGTCGGTTCGCTCGGCCTTGCGCAGGAAGGCGATCATGGCGACCACGATCAGCAGGGCTTCCAGGCCCTCGCGCAACAGGATGGTGAAGGCGCCGGCGAAGCTCGACAGGCTGTTGGCCTTTTCCGGGGCCAAGGCTCTGCCTGCGGCCGCGAACAGGGCGTCGAGCCGCTCGATCTGGCTCTTGACCTCGCTGGCCGGCGCGGCCTTACCGATCGCGCCGCGCACGTCGCCCATCGCCCCTTCGATCCGTCGCATCAGGGCCGGATCGCGCGCGCCCAGCGACGGCTCGACCGGCTCGAAGCCATCGAGATAGGCCGCGAGCGCGAGGTCGGCGGCGGCCTTGCGGTCGCCGGCCTCGTAGGCCTTGAGGCTTGCGGCGAGCTTCTGGCGGGCGACATCGAGCGAGCCGCCGCCGGTGCGGGTGACGACTTCGGGATGGCGTCGCAGATAGGCGGTCAGCGCTCGGGCCTTGGTCTCGCCGAGGGTGGTGGCCAGGGCGGCCGGCGTGGTCTGGGTCAAGGTCTGCAGGTCGGGGAAGCGGGCGCGGACGGCGGCGTCCTCGTTCCAGAGCTTTTCGCCGACGGCGGCCTCGGCGTCGCTGAAAGCGAAGCGCCCGACATAGAAGGCCAGGTCCCAGCGGTCGTCGGACGGCAGGTGGGCGTAGCTGGCCATGGCGGTGCCGTCGAGACCCTGCTGGATCACCTGGTAGAGGCCAAAGACGCTGCGCTGGCGCGCGCGGCCGGCGTCGGCGAAGGCGATCGGCGGCGGATCCAGGCCCGCGGCGTTGGGGCCGTCAGCCTTGCCGGTCTCGCCGTGGCAGGCCGCGCAGTTTTCCGCATAGAGCGCCGCGCCGCGCGCCAGGTCCGGCGCGCGCTTGGGGGCCAGGGGCGTGGGATAGGCGGCCAGGAGGTCGTTGGCCAGGGCATGGGCCTTGGCCGAGACCACGGCCGGCTCCTGCTTGGCGGCGATCGTGGCTTGCAGGCTTTGCGCCTTAGCCAGCAGGTCCGGCTGAGCCTTGGTGGCCGGCAGGCCGGCGATGCGCTCACGCACCTGGCCGGCGAACTCGTTCATCTCGGCATATTCGGACGGGCTGATGACCTTGCCGTCTTTCACCGCGCCCGCGTAGTCGACCGACAGATAGTCGAGCAGCCGCCAGGCGGTTTGCGAGGAACTGGCCTCCTGGGCATGGGCCATCGGCGCCGCCGTGAAGATCAGGACCGCCAGCAGCCCGCCAAGGATCGAGGCCAGACGCCCCTTGAGACCAGTAATCATTATCAATCCATGGGCGCAAAAAGGCGCGTGTGGCAAGAGCTTGAGCATATGTCAGGAAGTCGCGAGGTCGGCGCGGTGTTCGTCGCGAGCCTGGCGGATGATCTGGTAGGCCGAACTCAGGAAGACGCCGGCCAGGAGCACGCCGACGATCAGGTCAGGCCAGCGCGAACCGGTCAGCCAGACCAACCCGCCGGTAGCCGCCACGCCCAGGCATTGGATCAGATCGTTGCGCGTGCAGAGCCACACCGAACGGACATTGGCGTCGCCATCCCGATAGCGGACGAGCAAGGCGGCGGCGACGAGATTGGCCAGGGCGCCAAACAGCCCCAGGGCCGAGATCGCCTCGCCCGAGGGCGCCGCGCCGCTCCAGGCGCGCCAGGCGGCGAAGCCCGCGACCGACAGGGCGACCAGGCCCAGGCTGACGCCCTTGAACAGGGCCGCGCCGGTGCGGATGCCCACCGACTTGCCGATGGCCCATAGACTGATGGCGTAGGTGGCGCTGTCGGCCAGGAAGTCGAGCGCATTGGCCGACAACGACGCCGAGCCTTCGACCATGCCGCCGATCAGCACCACGACAAAGCCGACCAGGTTGATGGCGATCACCCAGGCCAGGGCGCGGCTATAGGCGGGCGTGGCGCCGTCGAACTTGACGTCGCTTCCGCAACCGCAGCCCGACGCGGCCGGTTTGCTGGAACAGGATTCGCTCATGAGGCCACCATGCATCCTCTAGCCACTAGAGGATCAAGGGCCTATCTGCAAAACTAAGGAGCACCTCATGACCCTTTCCATCGGCCTCTTGGCCAAGGCCGCCGACGTCAAGGTCCCGACCATCCGCTTCTATGAGGAGATCGGGCTGCTGCCGGAGCCCCGGCGAGCAGCCAATGATCGCCGGGTCTATGACGCGGACGCCGTCCGCCGCCTGGCCTTCATCCGCCACGCGCGCCAATTGGGCTTCTCGGTCGAGGCGATCCGCAATCTGCTGGATCTTTCCGACAATCCCGAGCGCCCCTGCGGCGAGGCCAACGCCCTGGCGGCGCGACAGCTCGACGATGTCGAGGCCAAGATCGCCCAGCTGGAGACCCTGCGCGGTGAACTGCAACGGATGGTGGCGGCGACCTGCGACGGACGGGCCGCCGACTGCCGGGTGATCGAGGCGCTGGCGGGCTAGGCGTCTCAGCGGGCGGTCATTCGTCGTCTTGCGCCGGGGATGATTGAATATGGACGCTCGTGTAAGATCATGTGCGCCCAACTACCGAGGCATAGGTCGGCATGGCAACATCCCCGATTGCCGCCCCCATCGGCGGCCGGATGGTGGAATTATCTTCAAAATATCCAATAACTTACCTAATTTACATCGGGTCCTGCACAACCACCCATCCGGCGACCCCACCCCGTCGCGGCCGGACATCGACATGACCCGGCAGATCGTCGAAGCGGGCAAGGCCCTCAAGATCGCCGTCCACGACCACCTGGTGGTCGGCCGCGAGGGCGTGGCCAGCTTCAAGGCGCTGGGGTTGATGTAGATCCGGATCGGGACGTCAATTTCCGGACGGGACGCGCAAGCTCGGCTTGACGCCTCGCCTTGAAACCTTGAGCGTCGCGGCTCCCGCTTGCCCGCAAGTTGTTCCGGAGTCTCCGCATGCGCCGCCTGCTCACCGTTCTCCTCGGCTCGGCCGCCCTGCTGACCGGGGTCGCCCACGCGGCCGACAAGAAGGCTCCCGAAAAGCCCGCCGAGGTCCCCAAGGCGATCAAGACGCTGCATGACGGCTTCCTGACCCTGGACACCCACCTGGACACGCCCGAGCACTTCGCGCGCCAGGGCTGGTCGATGATCGACCGTCACGCGGTCGCCGAAGACGGCACCCAGGTCGATCTCCCCCGCATGAAGGCCGGCGGCCTGGATGGCGGCTTCTTCGTCATCTACACGGGCCAGGGCGAGCTGACGGCGGAAGGCTATCGCAAGGCGCGCGACTTCGCCCTGAACCGCGCGACCGAGATCCGCGAGATGGTCGCCGCCCATCCCGACCAGTTCGAGCTGGCCTACACCGCCGAGGACGCCGCCCGGATCAACAAGGCCGGCAAGGTCTTTGTCTTCCAGAGCATCGAGAACTCCTGGCCGATCGGCGAAGACCTGACCCTGCTGGAAACCTTCTACAAGACCGGCGTGCGCATGGCCGGGCCGGTCCACTTCCGCAACAACCAGTTCGCCGACAGCTCGACCGATCCCAAGGGCAAGATCTGGCATGGCTATTCGCCGCTGGGCCTGCGCTGGCTGGCCGAGGCCAACCGACTGGGCATACTGGTGGATGTCAGTCACGCGTCGGACGACATCGTCGACCAGTCGGTGGCCTTGTCGAAGGCTCCGATCATCGCCTCGCACTCGGGCGCCAAGGCGATCTTCGACCACCCGCGCAATCTCGACGACGCCCGCATCAAGAAGATCGCCGACAGCGGCGGCGCGATCTGCATCAACTCGGTCTATCTGAAGGCCTCGGAGCAACCGAGCCCGGAACTGATGGCCGCGCTGAAAGCCCTGGGGCCGCTGGACGACGAGGCCACCGAGGCCCAGGTCAAGGCCCGGATGGTCAAGATGGCGGCGCTCAAGACCCAGTATGCGTTCCCGCCGCGCGCCAATTTCGAGACCTTCATGGCCAGCATGCTGCACACCCTGAAGATCGCCGGTCCCAAGGCCGTCTGCATCGGCGCCGACTGGGATGGCGGCGGCGGCGTCGAGGGCCTGGAGGACGTGGCCGACCTGCCCAAGATCACCGCCCGCCTGAAGGCCGAGGGCTATAGCGACGCCGACATCCAGGCGATCTGGAGCGGCAACGTGCTGCGGCTCATCGCCGGGGCGCAGGCCTACGCCAAGAGCGTGGCCGGGAAATAGGCTCTAGCGGGGCGGCCCCTCGAAGGCCGCCCGTCGCGCCGCGGCCGGGGCGTAGACCCGCGCCAGCCCCTCGGCCAGGGCCGCCCGCTCGGGCGGCGTCAGAGTGGCGGCGTAGCTGGCCAGAGCGGCCTCGACATTGCCGCGCGCCTGCAGATCCAGGGCGCGCGCGGTGCTCAATCGCCTGGCCACCTCGGCGGCGTCGAAGCCGGGCGAGCCCAGGGCCGCCAGGGCCGCCTGCCGCTCGGCGCGGGCCTGCTGCGTCAGGGGCCGGTTCTTCTTGTTGGCCTCGCCCAACGCCTTGCGGAACGCCTTGCGACTGTCAGGCGAGAGCACGTCTCCCGCCGAAATCAAGGGCGGCCGGGCCGGGGCCGCCGGCGCGGCGTCGTCCATCGGAGGCCGAACCGCCTCGACCGGCGGCGAGGGAGGCGTCACGACCGATGGCGGCGTCTCCCGGACCGTCGCGTGACGCGCCGGCTTCGACGGCGCCTCGGTCGGCGCGACCGGAACCACGACCGGAGGACTTGTCGGCGCCACGGTGCGCGGCGCCGGGGCGGTCGCCATGGCCGGCGCGACCGGCGGCGCCGTCAGACGCGCATAGCCCATGCCGGCCAGGCCGCCGATCAGGAACACATTGACCACCGCGGAGGCGGCCAGCGCGATGATCCAGGGCCGCGACGTCATAGTTCGGAGGGCTCCGCGATGGCGTCCTGCAGGGCCGAGGAGGTATCGACGGCCGTGACGACCGGCTGCTCGGCCACGACGACCGGCGCGGCGGCCTCCGGACGGCCGACCGCCACACCGACGGCTATGCCCGCGAAGGCCGCGGCCGACAGGCCCAGCACCGCGCCGAGGCCGGCGAGCCAGCGGCGGGCGGTGTCGGGCGCTCGTGGGGCGGCGGCGACCAGCCGGCCCAGCAGGGCGGCGTCGGCGCTCTGAGCGGGCGCCAGGTCCAGCAGGCGGTCCATCTGCGCGGCGGCGCTCAACACTGGCGCAAGGCGCGCCGCGTTCACCGCCAGCAGGGCGCGGGCGGTTTCGCGTTCGCCTTCCGGCCAGCGGGCGATCTCGCCGCCATAGGCCTCGGCCAGGTCCTCGAACCTTTCGAGCGTCATCATGACCATGCGTCCTTCATCCCCCCGCCCCCGTACCGGCCAGGTCGGCCAGCGAAGCCTTCAGCGTCCGGCGACCTCTGGAGAGCAAGCTCTCCAGCGCCTCGAACGCTGATCGCCATCAATCCCGCGGCTTCGATATTGCCCAGCCCCTGGTGATGACAGAGCACGATCGCCTCGCGCTGACGCGGCGGCAAGGCCGCCAGCGCCGCTTCGACGCGCCTGGACAGGTCGGCGCCGATCAGGCCCGCATCCGGCGCCGGACCGGTGTCGACCTGCTCGGGCGGCGTGTCCGTCGCGATCTCGCGCCGTCGCCGCAGTCGGTCGTAGCAGAGGTTCAGCGCCACGCGGTGCAGCCAAGTGTCGAACCTCGCCGCGCCCGGCTTCCATGCCCGCGCCTGCTTCCAGGCCCGCAGGAAGGTCTCCTGGGCGACATCCTCGGCCTCGCCCGAGTCGTTCAGCATGCGCCTGGCCAGGGCCAGGATGCGCGGCAGGCGCCGGTCCAGCAGCGCGCGGACGGCGGACGGGTCGCCCCGTCCCACCCCCGCCAGCAAGGCTTCGTCGGGATCGTTCCCGTCGGTCGCCAACCGTCACTCCGCCGCGCACGTCGCCATCAGACCCCGACCTTGGCCTTGCCGCCCTTGGCCTGCAATTCCTCCAGCGTAAGGACGCCGTCGTTGTTGGTGTCCATGCGCTTGAAGCGCCAGGCTAGCAGGGCGTCGGCCTCGGTGCGCGACAGGGAGCCATCCTTGTCGGTGTCGAAACGGGCGAACAGGCGCTGGCCGCGCTTGCCGGCCTTGCCTGACGCCTTGGCGTCGACCTCGGCGTTCTGCTTGCGGAAGGCGGCGAACTCGTCGGGCGAGATCTTGCCGTCCTTGTTGGCGTCCAACCGCGCGAACAGCTTGTCGCTATTCTTGGCCTGGAACTGCTCCAGGGTCATGCCGGCGGCGGTCGGCGCGGCTTTCGCGGGCGCGTTCTGGGCCAGCGCGGGTCCGCCCAGCGCCATTACGGCGCCGGCGGCGATCAGGGTGCGTACGATCATCAGTCTCAAGGTCTCCATGGAGGAAGGCCCGTCCCATCAGACTGAACGCACGGCGGCGGAGATTCCGTCGCGGCTTTTTTCGGAAACTCAGCCCGGAGCCTTCACGATGGCGGTATAGGCCGCGCGGGCCTCCGCCTTGGCCTTGGCCAGCTTGGGCTTCAGCGACTTGAACTGGCCGACGTGGCCGGCCTTGGCCATCAGCGCCTTGAACGCCTTGGGCTCGGCCTCGGGGTCCCCGCCATCCTCGAGGGCCACCTTGATCAGTTGCGAGAGGTCCTGCTCCAGCCGCCAGGCCGCCTCGAGCCGCGCCAGGGCGCCGGCGTCGGCCAGACCCGCCTCGCGCAGCGCCGCCAGGGCCTCGCCGGTGTTCTGCCGCAGGGGACCGCCCTTGGCCGCGTGGGCCAGCTGCAGGAACTGGGCGGCGAACTCGATGTCGACAAGACCGCCGGGATCCAGCTTCAGGTCCCAGTCGCCCTTGCCCGGCCGCTCGCGCTCCATCAGCTCGCGCATCTCGACGACGTCGGCGGCGGTCTTCTTCCAGTCGCGCGGCCGGCGCAGGGCCGCCTCGATCGCCGCCTCGGCCCGGGCGTGGAAGTCCGGCGAGCTGGCCCAGACCACCGCGCGCGCGCGTCAGGGCCAACAGCTCCCAGGTCTCGGCTTCGCGCGCGTAATAGTCCTCGAACGCCGCGAAACTGACCGCCACCGGCCCCTTCGTGCCGGAAGGGCGCAGCTTCAGATCGACTTCGTACAGCGTCCCCTCCCCGGTCGGCGCCGACAGGGCCGAGGTCATCCGCTGGGTGAAGCGGGCGTAGAAGGTGTCGGCGCTCCATTCCTTTATGGCCGAATGGGCCGCTGGCTCATCGGCGACGTAGAGCGTCATCAGGTCCAGGTCGGACTTGGCCGTCATCTCGCGCGAACCGGCCTTGCCCAGGGCCACCACGGCGACGTGGCCGGGGAAAGCCCCGCCCAGGCGCTCGGTCTCGGCCAGGGCGGCCGGGGCCAGGCCGCCGATGATCAGGTCGCCCAGCTCGGCGAAGGCGCGGCCGATATCGCGAGCGTCGGCGGTGCCGCTCATCACCCGCACGCCGATCCGGAAGCTCTGGTCGCGGAAAAGGCGCCGGGCCGCGTCCATCGCGCCCTCGAAATCGGCGGGATCCCAGGACGGGAGGGCGGGAGTTCTCGATCGGACCGAAGAAGCTGGGGTCCAGCAAGGCGTCCAGCGCCGTCGGCCGCTTGGCCATGGTCGTGGCCAGGCGCGGGGCGAAGGCCATGACCTGAACGATCAGCTCCAACAGCCGTTGCTGCGCCAGGAACAGCGACTGGATCTGCACGCCCGAGCTCAGCGACGCGAAAAAGTCGGCGAAGCGGTTGAACGCCTGGTCCGGCGCGCCGGTGGCGTTGGCCGCGTCCAGCAGACGCGGGGCCAGGCGGGTGAACAGCTCGCGCCCCCGCTCGGTGCGCGTGGCGGCGATGTGGCCGTGGTGCCAGCCGCGGATGGTGGCGGCGACGCGCTCGGGGCTGGAGAAGCCCATGCGCTTGAGGGTGGCCAGGGTCTCGGGGTCGTCCTCGACGCCGGTGAAGACGAGGGAGCCGAACCGCGAGGACAGCTCCTCTTCCCCCGCGAACAGGCGGCCGTAGCGCTGGTTGACGCCCTTGAGGATCTTGCCCACCGCCGCGTCGAAGCTGCGCAGGTTGTCCTGGCCCCACAGGGCGGCGACCTTCTTCCGGTCGTTGTCCGACTCCGGAAGCTTGTGGGTCTGATCGTCGGCGATCATCTGGGCGCGGTGCTCCAGGGCCCTCAGGTCTTGATAGGCCTTGGACAGCCAGCCGGCGTCTTCCAGGCTCACGTGGCCGGCCGTGGCCAGCGCCAGGAGCGCGTCGAGCGTGCGCGGCCCGCGCAGGTCCGGCTGGCGGCCGCCCAGGATCAGTTGCTGGGTCTGGACGAAGAACTCGATCTCGCGGATCCCGCCGCGTCCCAGCTTCAGGTCCGCGCCCTTGGCGGTCAGCCGGTCGTCGACCTTGTAGGTGTGGATCTGGCGCTTGATCGAGTGGATGTCGGCGATGGCCGCGAAGTCCAGGTTCCGCCGCCAGATGAAGGGCTGCAACGCCTCCAGGAACGCCTGGCCCTCGGCCAGGTCGCCGGCCGCGATCCGGGCCTTGATGTGGGCCGCCCGCTCCCAGTTCTGGCCGACGCTCTCATAGTAGTCCATGGCCGCGTCCACCGGCATGGCCGGCGGCGTCGAGGACGGATCGGGGCGCAGGCGCAGATCGATGCGGAAGACATAGCCGTCGGCGGTCCGCTCCTGCAGCACGCGGCCCAGGTGGTTGGCGATCCGCACCGCCACGGCCTGCGGCTCGACGCCGTCGGCCACCTGCAGCTTCTCCGGCGCGTAGAAGATCGAGAAGTCGATGTCGCTGGAATAGTTCAGCTCGAACGCGCCGTGCTTGCCCATGGCGATGCAGAACAGCCCCGGCGCGGGACCGTCCTCGCCCTCGACAACGTGGGTCAGGGCGCCGCGATCGACTTCCTGGCGGACGGCCTGGGCCAAGGCGGCCTTGAGGGCCGCGTCGGCGAAACGGGTCAGGGCGCCGGTCACCTGGTCGAGGTCCCAGACCCCGCCCAGGTCGCAAAGGGCCGTCAGCAGATGCAGATCGGCCTTCAGTTCGCGCAGCGCCCGCCGGGCGGTCTCGAAGTCGGGTTCGGCGGCGACGGCCTCGGCGGCCGCCAGGGTCGCGGCCAGGGTCTCCATCGGATCGCGGTCCAGGATCATCGGCAGGCGCTGGCCGTCGCGCCGCGCCAGGCTGGCCAGATAGGGCGAGGCGGCGAAGACCGGCGCCAGGGCCGGCCAGGCGGCCTCGATCTCGGGCATCGCCTCGCCCACCCGCTTGGCGATGGCCTCGTGCGCGCGTTCCGCCGCCTTGGCGTCCAGGACGGGGCCACAGGCGGCCAGACGATCAGCGAGACGAGTCATGGCGGCACGGTGGCCCGCCCCCGCCCCTTGGGCAAGGGTCAGGCGGCCGCCATCCGCGCGAACAGCGCCGCGATCGTCGACACCGCCTCATGCGCCTCGGTCAAGTCGGGAACCTCGCGGTCGTCGCCCCAGCCATAAGCCTCGCTGCCGCCGACCTGCTGCACGACGATCCCGTCGCGTCGCGGCAGGACCGAGATGTGCCGGTAATAGAGGCCGTAGGTCAGCTCGGGCTGCGGGATCAGCCAGGCGATCTGGCCCCGCACCGGAACGATGCTCTCGTCCTTCCAGAGCGCCCGCGCGCCGTAGCCCGTGCAGTTGACGATCACCGGCTCCTTCAGCGCGGTCAGCTCGCCGGGCGTGTTGAAAGCCCGGGTCTCGATCCGTCCGCCGGCCAGCAGGAAGTCGCTCATCAGCACGTGGGCGTATTCGGTGACGTTGAACTGCAGCGACGCTCCGCGCCGGACGTTGGCGACCGGGAACGGGTTCTCGCCCGGCGGGACCGGCGTCTGCTTGGGGGTGATGTCGCGAACGCGGTCGATCAGCGACAGGAAGCGGGGCGCGCCGCTGGCCTCGGCATGGGTCGGCGCGGAGGGTCCGTCCTCGAGAAGGCTGTAGCGCTCGCTCCATTCCACCGGCGATCCGGCCAGGCCGACATAGTTCTGAAAGCCTCGGAACGAGGTCCGGCACATCGCCTCCCACAGCTCGGGAAAGTCGGCCGCCGTCTCGCCCTCGGCGGCGATGCGAGAAGTCCGGCGACCAGGTGCCCGTGGCCCGGGACGAGCGGGTGTCGGCCAGGCGATCGGCGGCATAGATGGTCACGTTCGCGCCCGCGCGACGCAGCACCGTGGCCGCGGTCAATCCCAGAGCGCCGCAGCCGATGACGGCCACGTCCCGCGCCCCGCCCGCCAGGGCCTTGCGGGTCGCCACCTCGGCCGATCCCCAGGACAGCGACCAGCCGCTGCCGCCATGGCCATAGTTGTGGACCACCGTCTTGTCGCCAACGGTCTCGACATCGAAGCGCGGCCCCGCCTTGCGGAACGGCCTCAGACACACGGTGACGCGCGTGATGCGATCCAGTTCGGCGCGGACCGGCGGCAGCAGCAGACGCGGCCGAGCCAGCCGAACCGCCGACGGGCCGGAAAGGGTCGGACCGCCAGCGCAACCGGCCAAGCCCGCCGCGCTCCAACCTCCCAGGCCCGCCAACAGCGCGCGCCGCCCCAGAAGTCGCCATGGCCATGGTTGGAAATCCCTCGATCGCCGCCTGGCGCCAGTTGAGCGGAAGCCGCCCCCGCGGTCATCCTCTCCTGGGGCCCGACACGCGTTTATTTCCAGACGCCGGAGGCTTGGGCGCCCGAAAGGCCGGGGACGACGCCGGGGCGGGCGCCGAGCCAACACAATCGCTTGACGAGTAAAATTACAGCTGTAACCATTCAAAGAAGGAAACGGCAGGAACCGCTCCGACAATGATCGAGCTTTTCGCCCTCGCCCTGGTCCGGGCTCAGATCGCCGCCGCCGCCGCGGTGCTGCTCGTCGTCATCCTGCGTCCGTCGGCGCGCCGGCTGTTCGGACCGCGCCGCGCCTACGGCCTGTGGGCCATCGTGCCGGCCGCCGCGGCCGCCGCCTTCTTCCCCAGCCTGGCCGAGACCATGGAGATCGGCGATCCGGCCCGTCCGTGGGGCGCCTGGGCCGGAAAGCTCGTGCTGCTGTGGCTGGCCGGCTGCGTGGTCGCGACCGCGGTGCTGGTTCTCCGCGAGCGCCTGTTCCATCGCCGCGTGGACAAGGGCCAGGCCGGCCCGGCCGTCGTCGGCGCCCTGTGGCCGCGCATCGTGCTGCCGTCCGACTTCGCCCAGCGCTTCGACGCCCGCGAGCGCGAGATGATCACCCTGCACGAGCGCACTCACATCAACCGCGGCGATCCGATCGCCAACCTGGTCGTCGCCGTGATCGGCGTGCTGGGCTGGTGCAACCCGATGATCCATCTGGCGTCGGTCCTGGTGCGCATCGACCAGGAACTGGCCTGCGACGCCACGGTCGTGGCCCTGCGCTCCGACATCCGCGCCGACTACGCCAGGGCGCTGATGAAGGCCCAGATGAACGCCTCCGCCTCGCCGCTGAGCTGCGGCTGGGCCACCCATCCGCTGATCCTGCGCGTATCGCTGCTGAACCGCCGGGAGCCCAGCCTGACGCGGGACATCATCGGCTTCCTGACGATGACGTTCCTGGCGATCTCGGCCATGGGAACGGTGTGGAGCGTGGCGCCACGAGGGCCTAACGCCGGCGACTTGCGGCCCGGCCTGGCCGCGCAGATCGACCCCTATACCGGCGCGATCGTCTGGGTCCAGGCCAAGCGCTGAGCCATCCGAGCCAGTCGAGGGCCCAGGGCCGGAGCGGCCCTAACCCAGGAACAGCTTCACATACTCTTCGGCCGGTCGGCGATTGATCGTGTCGTTGATCCAGAAGTCGACTACGCCGTCCTTGTCGGGCTTGGGCAGTCGCACGCCGGCTACGCGCATCCGATCGAACAGGCCCTCGGCGACCTTGGGCTTCACGACCAGCTGGCGGATGTTCGAGGCGTTCGGCGCGGGCTTCAGCCTGGCGGCGCCCGCCTTGTCCAGCGCTGCGAACACCTGGTCGGCCGTGGCGAAGGCGGCCTTCTGGCGAGCCTGGAAGTCGTCCAGCGCCGCCAAGGCCAGCACCGCGCTCTCCCAGCCCTGATAGATCGTGCCGCCGAACTGATGGCGCAGGGCGCGGGCCTTGGCGATATCGGCCTTGGAACCGGCCAGCACCGCCCCGAACGGCGCGTCCAGATACTTGTAGAGCGAGACATAGACGGTATCGAACAGCGCCGCCGCGCCAGCCACGTCATAGCTCGGCGGGGCCAGCAGCAGACGCGCGCCATCCAGGTGCAGGCGGACGCCCTTGCCCTTGGCGTAGGCGGCGATGTCGCGCAGGGCCGAAACCTCCAGCAGTTCGCCACGGGCGCGGCGCACCGGGCTCTCCAGCGAGATCGCGCCGATCCGCAACGGGTAAGGCCCGTTCTCGGCCTCGTCGACCGCGGCCTTGATCTCGTCCAGCGAGGGCCCGGCGCGGCCAGGGGCCAGGTTGACCAGGTTCAGGCCGGACAGGAGCTGAGTGGCGTCGCTCTCGTCGCGATAGAGGTGGCTCTCGTGCTGGACGATGACCCGCGTCGCATCGCCGGCCAGGATCCGCACGGCGACATGGTTGGCCAGGGTCCCGGTGGGCAGGAAAGCGCAATCCTCCTTGCCCAGCAGCGCGGCGAACCGCGTCTCCAGCTCGCCCACCGCGCCGCCTGAGAGATAGCCGTCGCGCGGCTTGCCCTTCTGGACCAGCTCGGCCAGGCGGGCGGCGGTGCGTACGGGGTCCGGCGGGGCGCTGTCGCCGACCAGCCAGACGCTCCGGGCGTCGACGGGCGGAAACGGCGGCGGCGAGGCTGGCGCCTGGGCCAGCGCCACGGACGGCGCGACGACGGCGCCGAGCAATGATCCAGCGAGGAAGTGTCGGCGATCCATTCGGCTATCCTCTTTCACGCCCCTCCCCAGGGAGAGGGGAGCATCGTCGTCGCTATTCCACCCGCGGCAGCACCAGGGCCACCCGGAGGCCCGGGCCCGTGCCGTTGTATTCGCCCGGCCCCTCCGACAGCTCCAGCCGTCCGCCGTGCGAGGCGGCGACAGCCTGGACCAGCGACAGTCCCAGGCCCGCGCCGGGCTCGCTGCGGCTGTTCTCCAGGCGCACGAAGCGCTGGACCACGCGGGCGCGGTCGCTCTCCGGCACGCCCGGCCCCGTGTCGGTGACCGAGAACTCCAGTTCGCCGGACGAGGTGCGCCGCGCGCGCAGCATGATCGCCCCGCCGTCGGGCGTATATTTGATGGCGTTGTCGAGCAGGTTGGCCAGGGCCTGGGCCAGGAATTCGCGGTTGCCCTTGATGGTCAGGGCCGGGACGATCTCGGCCTTGAAGTCCAGGCCCTTGTCCTCGCACGCGAATTCGTAGAGCTCGGCCATGTCGCCGGCCAGTTCCGAGGCGTCGAAAACACGCTGGTCCGGAGCCGAGCCGGCGGCCTGCAGGCGGGCGATGGCCAGCACCGCGTTGAACGTCTTCAGCACGCCGTCGGCGTCCTGCAGGGCGGTCTCCAGCGCCGCCACCGGATCGCCCTTGCCGTTCTCGGCGTCGATCAGGGCGACCTCCATGCGGGCGCGCAGGCGGGTGAGCGGCGAGCGCAGGTCGTGGGCGATGGCGTCGCCGGCGTGGCGCAGGCCGCCCATCAGGCGTTCGATGCGGTCGAGCATGTCGTTCAGGCCCTCGGCCAGCTCGTCATACTCGTCGCGCGTGCCGCGCACCTTGGCGCGCGCGTGCAGATCGCCGGCCCGGACGTCGTTGACCACGTCCACCAGCCCCTGCATCGAGCGGCTGACATTGCGGCTGATCAGGACGCCCCCGGCCATGCCCAGCAGGATGACCAGCGCCCCAGCGCCCCACAGGGCCCGGACGATCTTGCGGACATAGGCTTCGGAGGCGTCGACATCGGCGCCGACGAACAGGATCTCGCCGTGGTCCAGGCGCTGCTGCACCCCGCGCGCGGCCGCCTTGACCTCGGCCCCGTCGAGGTCGGTCTCGGTCACCTTGAAGCTGGCCCACTGCGGGCCGTCGCCGGTGAAGTCGCTGACCGGAGACTCCTCGATCGAGCCCGAGATGCGCTTGCCGGTCTTGTCGGCCAGGAAATAGAGGAACGGCTTCTCGCCCGTCGCCCGTTCGACGATGGTCTGGTTCAGGGCGTCGACGCCGCCCTGGCGATAGGCCGCCTCAAGGCTCTCGAACTCGCGGCTGATCTCGGCCTGGGCCCGGCGGTTCACCTCGCCCGCCGTGGCCACGTAGATGTAGCCCAGGAAGGCGCTGGCGGCCGCCGCGAACAGGGCCAGGAACAGCAGGGTCAGCCGGAACGGCGTGGTGCGGAGAAGGCGCGGCAGACGCATGGCGGGTCCGGCGGCTATGTCGCCGCCTGTCTCCTACGGATCGAGCCGGTAGCCCGCGCCGCGCACGGTCTGCAGCATGGCCCGGTCGAAGCCCTTGTCGATCTTGCTGCGCAGGCGCGAGATGTGCACGTCAATGACATTGGTCTGCGGGTCGAAGTGGTATTCCCAGACCTTCTCCAGCAGCATGGTGCGGGTCACCGACTGGCCGGCGTGGCGCATCATGAATTCCAGCAGCTGGAATTCGCGCGGCTGCAGGTCGATCTCCTTGCCCTGGCGGTGAACCGTCCGGTTGATCAGGTTCATCTCCAGCTCGCCGACCTTCAGGGTCGTGGCCACGGCGCCGGTCTCGCGGCGGCGCGACAGGGCCTCGACGCGGGCCATCAGCTCCGGGAAGGCGTAGGGCTTGACCAGATAGTCGTCGGCGCCCGCCTTCAGGCCCACCACGCGGTCATTGACCTCGCCCAGGGCCGACAGGAACAGCACCGGCGTCTGGTCGCCCTCGCGGCGCAGGGTCTCGACGACGGTGACCCCGTCCATCTTGGGCATCATGCGGTCGACGACCAGCACGTCATAGCCGCCCTTCTGGGCCTCGCCCAGGCCGGCCTCGCCGTCGGGCGCGTGCTGGACGTCGTAACCAGCCTCCGTCAGGCCATGCGCCATGGCGGCGGCGGCCTCCAGGTCGTCCTCGATAATCAGAATACGCATCGTCAGAGCCCCTCATGCGCTCAGGCGGAATGGCGGAACGATCGACGTTCCCCCGATTCCGCGCATCGCGCGATAGTTGCTCTTGCAATAGCGGTTTCGGCGAGCGCCGTAACTTAAACCTTGGACAGAAAAAGCCCCGCTCCGATTTCTCGAAGCGGGGCCATGACATTCGAAGTTAAGCGTTCAACTTACGGCGCGATCTTCAGCGGCACGAAGACCGGGCGGTTCTGGCGGATCACCTTGACCAGAACGCTGTTGCGGCCGGCCTTCTTGGCCGAGGCCACGGCGTTGTTGACGTCGACGACGCTGTTCACCGCCGCACCGTTGATGTTGGCTAGCACGTCGCCCTTGGCCAGACCCTTCTCGCCGGCGTCGCTGTCGCCCTTCACGCCAGTGATCAACAGGCCCTTGATCTCGCTGTCGATCTTGTAGGTCTGGCGCGAGGCCGGATCGATCGGGCCGAGGGTCAGGCCCAGGGCGTCGACCTTCTGGCTGACCGGCTTGTCCGGGGTCGGGGGCGGCCCCGCCGTCCTGATCCTGATCGTCGTCGTTCAGGCCCAGGGCGTTCTCGGCCGGACGGGTGCCCGACTTGACGTCGATCACGCGCGGCTTGCCGTCGCGGATGATCGACATCTTGATGCTCTCGCCCGGACGGGCCTTGGCCACTTCGCGGGTCAGCTCCGAGCGGTTGGCGATCGTCACGCCATTGACGCCCGTCAGGATGTCGTCCGGCAGCAGGCCGGCCTTGGCGGCGGGACCGCCCGGGACCAGCTCGGCGACGATCGCGCCCTTCACGTCCTTCAGGCCCAGGGCCTCGGCCGACTCGGCGCTGAAATCCTGGATGGTGACGCCGATATAGCCGCGAACGACCTTGCCGCCCGAGATCAGTTGCTTGGCGGTGGCCTCGGCGATGTCCGCCGGAATGGCGAAGCCGATGCCGACCGAGCCGCCCGACGGCGAGTAGATGGCGCTGTTGACGCCGATCACCCGGCCGTAGATGTCGAACGACGGACCGCCCGAGTTGCCCCGGTTGATGGGCGCGTCGATCTGGATGTAGTTGACGAACGACGAGGTGTTGTCGCCCAGGTCACGACCATAGGCCGAAATGATGCCGGCCGTGGCCGTGCCGCCCAGGCCGAACGGGTTGCCGATGGTGATGACCCAGTCGCCGACCCGCGGCTTGGCCTGGTTCTCGAAGTTCACATACGGGAAGTCCGCGCCCTTGGCCTTGGGGTCGATGACCTTGACCACCGCCAGGTCCGTGCCCTCGTCGCGGCCGACCAGGGTGGCCTTCAGCTCGCGGCCGTCCTTCATCACCACCTGGATGTCGTCGGCGTCGGCCACGACGTGGTTGTTGGTGACGATGTAGCCGTCGGCCGAAATGAAGAAGCCCGAGCCCGCCGACTGCTGCTTCGGCGTGGCCGGCGAGTCGCCGTCCTCTCCGTCCTGGCCCGGCTTGCCCTTCTGGCCGCGCGGCACGATGTCGAAACCTTCCAGACCCGGAATGCGCAGACCCTGCGGCGAGGCCTTGGAGGTCACGTTGATCTGGACGACCGCGGGCGAAACCTTCTCGAAGATGTCGGCGAACGACATCGGCGCGCCCGGCGGCGGCGCGAAGGTCGGCGCGCCCGTCATCGACGGACGGGCCACCGGGGCCTCGGCGGCCGCCGTTCCCATGCGCATCCCCACACCGGCCAGAGCGGCGCAAGCCACGCCCGCGCCAGCGATGGCGCCCACAACGAAACCCGACTTCCTAGCGGTCATTCTCTGCTTTCCTCACCCGCGCGTCCTACGCGCGGTCCCTTTGGATCTGAGAACCTAGTCGTGACGGCGAAAGGTGCAATGGTTCTCGGATTACCTTCGCGTCATTGGAGCCCGCTTCTTGCGGCTCCATTTCGGCGCAATCGTGTCAATCGTCTTGCAGCAACCTGGCGACGCGGTCTTCTTCTTCCCGCGACAGCTCTGTCTCGACCGTCCGCCGACGCCGCAGCAGGCCGACCATCAGGACTCCGCCCACCAGCAGAACCCCCGACCGGCGCCAGCCGAAAGCGCTGCATTGCCAGCGGAAAAGCGCGGCTTCAGCAGCACGAACTCACCATAACGCTGCACAAGAAACGCGCGGATCTCGCCATCGCTGCGGCCCGCCTTGACCTGTTCGCGGACAATTCGTCGCAGGTCGCCGGCCAACTGGGCCTCGGAGTCGTCGATCAACTCGTTCTGACAGACCAGGCAGCGCACTTCCTTGAAGAGGACGCGGGCGCGGGCCTCC
The DNA here is from genome assembly GCF_044056025.1 of Caulobacter sp. UC70_42. Taxonomy (NCBI): domain Bacteria; kingdom Pseudomonadati; phylum Pseudomonadota; class Alphaproteobacteria; order Caulobacterales; family Caulobacteraceae; genus Caulobacter; species Caulobacter sp. UC70_42. Next base: position 200,002 of record NZ_CP171994.1, read on the forward strand.
TGCGCCGGATCGGGCAGACGCTCGGTGGGTTCCGAGGCGCTGCCCATCAGGGCGACGGCGGCCAGGGCCACCAGCAGGGCGCGGACGCGGCTCACGACACGGCCTCGCCGGCGCGACGGCCAACGCCCAGGCGCACCCGGCGATCGGAGAGCGACACGGCCCCGCCCAGGGCCATGATCAGCGGCCCCAGGAAGATCAGCCGCACCCACGGGTTCACATAGGCGCGCACCAGCCAGGCCGGCTCGCCGCCCTCGCCCGCCCGGCGCTCGCCCAGCACGACATAGATGTCGTCCAGCACGCGCGGGCAGATGGCGACCTCCGAGGTGGTCTGGGACCCGGTCGGATAGAAGCGGCGCTCGGGCTCGGCGTGGCAGATTTCACGACCGGCCTTGTCGGTGATCTTCACGATCCCGCGCTCGGCCAGGTAGTTCGGCCCCTCGACCGTGCCGACATCGGTCAGGGTCAGGGTGTAGGCGCCCAGGGCGTGGCTGTCGTTGAGGCTCAGGGCCTGGGCCGCCTCGACCCGCCAGGCGGTCTCGAACGACGCGCCCAGAACGAAGACGCCCAGGCCGGCGTGCGCCAGGGTCGTGCCCCAGGCGCCGCGCGGCAAGCCTCGGGCGCGACGGGCGCTCTCGGCGACGGGGACGCGCAGCAGCTTCAGGCGCTCGCCCATCTCCAGCAGCGCCCCGCCCAGCAGCCAGAAGCCGACGACTAGGCCGCCGCTGGCCAGGGCCTTGCGCGGCTGGACGATACCGTAGGCGATCAGGCCCAGCGCGGCGGCGGCGGCCAGCACGATCCAGAGCTTGCGGGCCACGCCCTTGGCGTCGCCACGCTTCCAGGCCAGCAGCGGCCCGGCCGGCAGGACGCAGAACGCCAGGATCATCAGCGGCACGAAGGTCAGGTTGAAGAACGGCGCGCCGACCGAGACGGCCTCGCCGTCCATGGCCTCGCGGATCAGCGGATAGAGCGTGCCCAACAGCACCACCGCCGTCGCCGTCGACAGCAGGATGTTGTTCAACACGATGGCGCTCTCGCGACTGACGGGGCGGAACTGGCCGCCGGGATTGAGGCTGCCGGCCCGCAGGCCGAACAGCAGGAAGCCCGCGCCGGCCGCGACGCCCATCATGATCAGCAGCAGCACGCCGCGCGTCGGGTCGACGGCGAAGGCGTGGACGCTGGTCAGCACGCCCGAGCGCACCAGGAAGGCGCCCAGCATCGAGAAGGTGAAGGCCGCCAGGGCCAGGAACGCCGTCCAGCCCGGCAGCGCCCCGCGCCTTTCGGTGACGATGGCCGAGTGCAGCAGGGCCGCGCCGATCAGCCACGGCATGAAGCTGGCGTTCTCGACCGGGTCCCAGAACCACCAGCCGCCCCAGCCCAGTTCGTAATAGGCCCAGAAGGCGCCCAGCGTGATGCCGACGGTCAGCAGGCTCCAGGCCGCCAGGGTCCAGGGCCGCACCCAGCGGGCCCAGGCCGCATCGATCCGGCCCTCGATCAGGGCCGCCAGCGACAGCGAATAGACCACCGAGAATCCGACATAGCCGGCGTAGAGGAACGGCGGGTGGAAGGCCAGCGCCGGGTCCTGCAGCAACGGATTGAGCGAGCGCCCCTCGACCGGCGGGTCCAGCAGGCGCTCCATCGGGTTAGAGGCGAACACCGTATAGGCCAGGAACAGCACGCCCAGCGCGCCCTGGATGGCGATGGCGTAGGCGCGCAGGCGCGGCGGCAGGCTGTCGCCGAAGAAGGCCATGGCCGCGCCATACCCGGTCAGAACCAGGCACCACAGCAGCATCGAGCCTTCGTGGCTGCCCCAGGCCCCGGCCACCTTGTAGAGCATCGGCTTGGCGGTGTGGGAGTTGTTGGCCACATTGGCGACGGAGAAGTCCGACACCACGAAGGCGTGGATTAAGGCCGCGAAGGCCACGGCCACGGCCACGAAGGTCGCCACCGCCGCGCCGCGTCCGGCCCCGGCCAGGACGGGCGAACGCCGCGCGCCGCCCACGGCCGACAGTCCGGTCTGGGCGACCGACAGCATCAGCGACAGGATCAGGGCGAAGGCGCCCAGTTCGACGATCATGTGGTCGGTTTTCCGTAGGCGGGCGCGCCATAGTTCGGCGGGGGCGCGCCCTCGCCGCGCCACTCGCCCTGCTTCTTCAGCGCCTTGGCGACGTCGCGCGGCATGTAGCGCTCGTCGTGCTTGGCCAGCACCTGCTTGGCGACGAAGACGCCGCTTTCGTCGAACGCGCCCTCGGCGACGATCCCCTGCCCTTCGCGGAACAGGTCCGGCAGGTCGCCGTGGTAGCTCACCTTGGCCGTGGCGCGCTGGTCGGCCACCACGAACTCGACGTCGCCGCCGGGGTGCTTGACCACGCTGCCGTGCTGAACCAGGCCGCCCAACTGCACCTTGCGGCCAGGGGCGACATGGGCCTCCTTGGCCTGGGCCGGCGTGTAGAACAGCGAGATGCTGTCGCGCAGGCCATAGAGGGCCAGGCCCACGGCCAGGGCCAGCACCGGCGCGACGGCCAGCAGGATGGTCAGGCGACGGCGCGCCTTGCGGGATTTGGGCCAGAAACTCATGGCTGGACGGTCTTCTGAGCGGGCGTGTCGGCGGCCTGGCGCAGGGCCGACAGCACCTTGGGCTGATCCTTGAAACGGGCGGTGGCCGAGGCCAGGGCGGCGTCGCGCTTGGCGCTCTCGCCGAGCACGGCGTAGGCGCGGACCAGGCGGACCCAGCCTTCGGGATCGTCGGGCGATTGGGCCAGGCGCGCGGCCAGGCCCTCGACCATGCCCACGATCATGCCCTGGACCTGGGGATTGGCGTCGGCGGCCGGCTGGTCGCTGGGCAGGCGGCCCATGGCCTCGACCTGGGCGATTTCCTGGCCCAGCGCCGTCCGGCCCGGATCGTTGGCCGGCAGGCTGGAGACCACGGCGCGCCAGTCGGCGAGACCGCCGGCCACGTCGCCGTCGGCGATCTTGCCGCGGCCAAGGTAGTAGCGGGCGCGGATATCGTTCGGGGCGACCTTCAGCGCCTCGCCGAAGGCCAGCTTGGCGTCGGCGCCGACCTGCCCCTTGGCCTCCACGACGAAGGTCTCGCCCAGCAGGCTCCAGAGATCGCCGCGCTTGGGCGCCAGGCGCACGGCCCTGCGCAGGGCGGCCTCGGCCCCAGGCAGGTCGCCAGCGGCGGCCCGGGCCTTGGCCAGGAACACCAGCGGCTCGGGATCGGTTGGTCGGTCGGCGGCGACGCCTTCCAGCACGGCGGCGATCTTGGCGGGCTCCAGCGTGGCCGGATCGGCGGCCTTCCACGCGGCCACGCGCTTGGCGTAGGGCTGGTCGGCCATTTCCGGCTTGCCCACGGTCACATAGAGGCCGACGGCGGCCACGCAGGCCGCGCCGACGGCGATCACCACCGCCTTGCGGGGGCCGGCGCCGTCGCGCTCCCAGGTCTCGGTCTGGTCGGCGGCGGCCAGCAGGCCGCGTCCCGCCTCGGCGCGGGCGGCCTTGAGTTCGGTTTCAGCCAGCAGGCCGTCGATGGCCAGGCGCTCGACCTCGGCCAGACGGCGGCGATGCGGTTCAAGCCGGGCCTGGGCGTCGTCGACGGGCCGGGCGCGCGCCGCGCCCCGCAGCACCAGCCCCGCCGTCGCGACCGACAGCCCCGCCGCGGCGATCCAGAAAGCGATCATGGCCGCGTGGTAGCCTGTTCCCGCGTTCGCCGTTAGTAGGAAAAGTGCGTAAGGGCGGCCAAAAGCCCCGGTTTGTCAGGCCGCGATGGCGGCCGCCGCGCGGCGTCGCACGATCTCGGCGGTCTTGTCGTCGCGGGTGTAGGCGATGAAGCCGGCGGCGACGTCCAGGTATTTCACGGCCAGCCCCGCATCGCCGCCGTCGCCCGTGCGGGCGACGTGGAGGACGTCCTCGATATAGGGATCCAGGCGGCTGTTCAGCTTTTCCAGGACCTTGTTGCGCGAACTGCCGTAACCGGCCTTGTCGGCGCACGCGCGCAGCTCGGCGATGAAGGCCAGCGCCGACTGGGCGCGGCGGATCATCGCCTCGTCCGGCTCGTCGGTCAGCTTGGCCGCGCCCTTGCTGCCCTTCTTGGACAGCATCGACAGCGACCGCAGCGGCAGGGCCGCTTCCAGCGTCCGGTCGGCCTGGTCCATGCGCTGCTCGCACGCCTTGGCCATCGCCTGCTTGTGCCGCGCCAGGCGCTTGCCCCACGGTCCGTCCTTGGCGACGTCGACCGACTGCTGGAACTCCGCGATCTGCAGCTGGACCTTGTGGGCGGCCTGCGCGGCCGCGCGGCCGGCGCGCTCGCCGTCCGAAAAGTTGAAGGTCTCGACCTGGACGATGGCGGCGTCGATCTCGGCCAGCACGCGCTCGCCGAACGCCTTGACCTCCGACGAGGCCAGGTAGCGGTCGCTGGGGCGGTCCATGACCGCCGAGATCACGCGCAGGATGCGCCAGTCGTCGGGCAGGTGGGCCGAGAGGATGTCCAGCATCAGGGGGCCGGCGTCATCGCTGATCCGGCAGGCGTCGCGATAGGCCAGGCGCGCGGCGGCGGCGCGCTCGTCCGACATGCGGCTGACCCACTCCGACAGCTTGGGCAGGCACGAGCGGGTGATGGCCGACAGTTGCAGGCACATGGCCAGCTGCTCGGGGTCGCAGATCGAGCGCACGCTGTCGAAGGCGGCGTTCTCGGGATCGCGCAGACCGGCGGCGGCGGCCCGGCAGAGATCGTCGAACACGTCGGGCACGCCCTGTTCGAGATCCCACGGATTGCACTTGGCGGCGGCCTCCTCGACCCGCGACGGCGACACCGCCCTCAGGGCCCGCCACAAGCGCGGCAGCACCGCCGAGGGGAACTGGATCTGGCCCTCGCGGCGCTTGGCGCACAGCGGTACGATGGGGCCGAGGATATTGTTGCGGACGAAGCGTTGGGCGGTTTCGTCCTCGACCAGGCCGCGCACGGCGGCCAGCGAACCGGTCGCGCCGGCGCTCGACAGGGCCAGCTCCAGGCTGCGCAGCGCCGCGTCCGGAGCGGTTTCCACCAGCGTCCGGATGATCTGCAATTTATGCGCGGCGATGGCGGCCATGGTCCCCCGTGTCGGAGAAACCGATTCCGACAGGCGTCAACCATGTTCGGAACGAGGTTAAGGATTTCCGAAATCGTGAAAAATTCACCCCGGGCGCGACCGCGTGTCCCGGTTTGAAAGCCTTTATCCACCAGAAGTTTAGGCCACGGGTATCGCGTGCATGGCAGGCCGCCTCGTAACAATTGAACGCAACCGGAAGTTAGGTTTCGGCCCTGGGAAGGTCCAGGCTCACCCGCAATCCGCCCATGGGCGATTCACCAAGCAGCACCGATCCGCCATAGGCGCGGGTCAATTCATCGACGATCGACAGGCCCAAGCCCGATCCGGGCGCGTTCTCGTCGAGCCGCTGCCCCCGCTTGAGGGCCTGGGCGCGCTCCTCGGGCGGCAGGCCGGGACCGTCGTCGTCCACGGTCAGCAGCATCCGCGCCTCGCCCGACGGCGCGGCCTCGGCGCGGATCCGGCCCTTGCACCACTTGCCGGCGTTTTCCATCACATTGCCCGCCAGCTCCATGAAGTCCTGCTTCTCGCCCTGGAAGCAGAGGTCCTCTGGGCAGCGCCAGTCGATCTCGACGCCCTTGTCCTGGAAGATCCGCTCCAGGGTCACGGCCAGTTCGTCCAGGATCGGCTCCACCGGCGTGCGTTCGCCCGAGGTCTGCGAGCGGGCGGCGGCCCGGGCGCGGCGCAGATGGTGGTCGACCTGCTCGCGCATGGTCTGGGCCTGACGCTCGACCACCTCGGCCAGCTGGCCGGGCTGCTGGGAGGCCTCGGTCAGCATCACCGACAGCGGCGTCTTCAGGGCATGGGCCAGGTTGCCCACGTGGGTGCGCTGGCGCTCGACGACCTCCTGGTTATGGGCCAGGAGGGCGTTCAGCTCGACAGCCAGCGGCTCCAGCTCCTCCGGATAGACCCCGTCGACCCGTTCGGCCTTGCCGCGGCGCACGGCGGCCACCTCGCGGCGGAGGCGGAACAGCGGCGTGAGGCCGAACCGCACCTGCACCACCGTCGCCAGCACCAGGCCGCCAGCCAGGATCGTCAGGGCGATGGCCGTGACCCCGGCGAAGCGGTCGGCGTCGGCGTCGATCGGCGTGCGGTCCTCCGCGGCCAGGAACACCACCGGGTCGGCATAGCCCGGCAGGCGGGCCAGGATGGCGGCGGCGCGCAGCGGCTTGTCCTGCGGACCGCGCATGTTGAAGTACTGGGTCTGGCCCGGGGCGGCGTCCAGCCGGTCGATCTGCTTGGACGACAGCATCAGGTCGCTGTCGAACAGCGAGCGCGAACGCTCGACCGGCCGCATCGCCCCCTCTGGCGACTTGTCCAGGATCACCCAGTAGCGGCCGGAATAGGCGCGGGTGGCGCGGATGTCGGTCAGCACGGGCGCGCGCAGCTGGCCGTCCTCGACGGTCGAGCCGGCATAGAGGTCGTCGGTCAGCACGGCCAGCGACTGGTCGAAGCGCCGGATGGCGGCGCTGCGGAACTGCGCGGTCAGGAACACCCCGGCGATCAGCACGACCAGCAGGGTCCAGATCCCGGCGATCAGGACCAGGCGGCGGACCAGCGAACGGCGGCGCAGGTCCAGCAAGGTTTAGGCGGCCTCTTCCCCGGGCAGCGGCGCCAGGCGATAGCCCAGGCCGCGGACGGTCTCGATGCGGTCGGCGCCCAGCTTCTTGCGCAGACGGCCGATGAACACCTCGATGGTGTTGCTGTCGCGGTCGAAGTCCTGATCGTACAGGTGCTCGACCAGCTCGGTGCGGCCGATCACCCGGCCCTGGTGCATCATCATGTAGTGCAGCAGGCGGTATTCCAGCGAGGTCAGGCGCAGCGGCTCGCCGTTGACGCTGGCGCGGGCGGCGCGGGGGTCCAGCCGCAGCGCGCCGCACGACAGCGACGGCGCGGCGTGGCCGGCCGAGCGGCGCAGCAGGGCCCGCAGGCGGGCCAGCAGCTCCTCGGTATGGAACGGCTTGGCCAGGTAGTCGTCGGCCCCGGCGTCGAAGCCGGCGACCTTGTCGCTCCAGGCGCCGCGCGCGGTCAGGATCAGCACCGGCGTGGCGACATTGCCGCGGCGCCAGCGCTCCAGCACCGACACCCCGTCCACCTTGGGCAGGCCCAGGTCGAGGATCACCGCGTCATAGGGCTCGGTCTCGCCCAGGAACTGGGCTTCCTCGCCGTCCGGGGCGTGGTCGACGGCGTAGCCGGCGTCGCCCAGGGTCAGTTTCAGCTGACGCGACAGGTCGGGATCGTCCTCGACGAGCAGGATACGCATGGAAAACTCCTAAATCCTATCTAGCCGCCGCTCAGGATCTGGCCGGTGCGGGCGTCGACGATGAAGTCGATGCGGCGGCCGTCGGCGGCGGCCCAGCGCACGCGATAGTTCGAGCCTTCCAGGCCGGCGTCCAGCACGCGGCCGGGCACGCGGCGGCCGATCATGTCGATCACCCGCGACAGCGGCACCAGCTGGCCCGACTGCACGCCGCCCCGCGCCTGGTCCGACTCGCGCGCGCCAGTCGGCGCCCAGCGAGTCGGGACCTCGGTCATGACGCTGCGCCCACGCCGCGCCCGGTAGGGCTGCGGCCAGCGCGGCGGCGACGATGATGGCGCGGATCGTTTTCATGCTCTCCGGTCTAACGGGTCGCGGCTGAATGGAGACTGAACGTCCGGGTTATGAACGGGCTGCGACGTTCTGTCACGACCGGACACGCCTGGAACGAACCGGCTTCGGTCTTGCACCGACCTGCTCAAGCCTATGCCTCTGATACGATCAGAGCCGCATCCGGCTCTACCCGCAGTGACCTAAGCAGTTGCATCTCAGCTTTACCGATCTTGGGCAGGAGACCAGAACTTTGAAGCTCAGTGAAATCCGCCTGCGTTGGTGAGGGGAAGCCCTTTCTCTTCGGCAGCGCCAACGTTTTCGCATGAGCAACTAACTCATGAATTAGGAGATAGGAGAACAGAATGGCGTCATCCGCATAAAGATACATGGCCGACATACAGTCGGGGTACCTTGTATCAACGCGCCCCGCGTCATCTGCCACACCGAAATATATCGGAGCTACTTCTCTCGGATTCCGAGAAGCTCCCCTTGCTTCCGCTACCAACGCATTTCGCTCAGCAAGCATGCTCGAGAGATTCGAAACGGCCTGCGTGAGATACGCAAACAGTCCCATTGCGCCAGGCCGGGCACTCACCCGGTCGTAGAGCAACTTCTCAAGAGCCGGCATGGCGACCGCTGGCAGAACGACGGACTTGAAATCAGCCGTGAAACTGAACGTCCTATCTCCGCGGGCCGCCAGGACTTCGCGCGAGTTCTTCCTTCTGCGCGTCGTAGTTCGTCTTCATCGGCAGTACGTGCTGTCGCTTCAGCGCAACGCATGTGCTCAGGATCGAAAGCGTCGTGCTGATCGCCGCATTGGTCGCCCTAAGCTCTTCCAATCGACGCTGGACGCCCGCATTGCGCTTGGCGATCCCTTGAGCCGCCCAAGCCCCGGCAAAGGCACCTGACAGCGGTCCGACGACGACCTTCGCCGCAACGCCCAGAAAGGTCATCACTCCAACAGTCATATCGCGTCCCCCTCAAGGTTGGCAGTAGGACCGACAATGAGCGGTTGGGGAAGACCGTCCGCCTACTTCCGCTTCGGCGTGTAGGGCTTCTGATCGCGCCAGGCCTGGGCGAACTTTTCCAGGTCCGGGTCGACCGTCTCCGGCAGGGTCACCACCAGCTTGGCCAGCAGGTCGCCGCGCTTGCCCTTGGCGTCGGGCATGCCGCGGCCCTTCAGGCGAAGCGTCTGGCCGCTGTTGCTGCCCTTGGGCACGTTCAGCATCACATTGCCGTCCGGGGTCGGGGCCTCGACCTTGCCGCCCAGCACCGCGTCGGGGATCGAGATCGGCAGGTCCATGACCAGCGCGTCGCCCTCGCGGCGATAGATCGGGTGCGGCTTGATCGAGAGCTCGATCAGCGCGTCGCCCTGGCCGCCACGGCCCGGGCTGCCCTGGCCCTTCAGACGCAGGGTCTGGCCTTCCTGGGCGCCGGTCGGGATGGTGACGTCGATCGTGCGGCCGTCCGAGAAGGCCACGCGCTTCTTGCCGCCCTTGATGGCGTCTTCCAGGTCGATGTCGAGACGGGCCTTGATGTCCGCACCCCTGGACGAGAAGCCTCCGCTGGCCCCGCCGCCGAACGGGCCGCGTCCGCCGGCCTGGGCGCCGCCGAACATGCCGCCGAACAGGTCCGACAGGTCGATCTCCGGCCCCTCGTCCCGGTGGAAGCCGCCGCGACCGAAGCCGCCGGCGTTGAACGGGCCGTTGCCGGGCTGGCCGCCGAAGCCGCGCATGGTCTCGCGACCGTCGGCGTCGATCTGGCCCAGGTCGAACTTCTTGCGCTTCTCGGCGTCGCCGACGATGTCGAAGGCGGCGCTGACCTGCTTGAACTTCTCTTCCGCCTTCTTGTCCCCCGGATTGGCGTCCGGGTGATGCTGCTTGGCGAGCTTGCGGAACGCCTTGCGGATCTCGTCCGCGGTCGCGGTGCGGGAAACGCCGAGTTCCTGATAGGGGTCGCGCGCCAAGGAGTATCCTCTGCAGAAATAGGCCCAAGAAACGGGAGGTTGGGTTACCGCCCTCCATCTAGAACGTCCAGCGCGCCGCGCAAGGCCCCATGTGGCTAATTTATCACAGACCTGTCGTCGCGGGGACGCCCCAACCGTAAAGCGACGAGCCCTGGGTCACCTCGATCCGGGCCGAGGGCGAAGGCGCGTCGGCGGTCCGCATGGCGGCGGTGTAGACGAAGGCCGGCTCCGGAACCTCCGCCTCGCGCAGCACCGCCCCGCCGTCCAGCACCCGCACGCGATAGCGCTCGACGCCCTCGCTCAAGGGGACCTCGCCCTCCCAGACGTCGCCGCCCAGCCGCGCGCGGCGGATCCAGGCCAGGCGCAGATCGCCGCCGACCAGCCGCCTGCGCAGGTGAGCCGGGGCCAGCGGACTCAAGGCGCGACCGTCCCAGGTCGTCGACACTTCCGTCATCGCCGGCCCCGAGGGCGGGCCGCCCGCCGGCGCGGCGCGGACGACCAGCGGCGCCCCGCGCTCGAAGGCGGCGACGTCCAGTCGGACCACCGCCGCGTCCAGCAGCACGGCCGGAGCGCCCGTGGGGATGACGACCTCGCTCGGCGCCCGTCGCGCTGGCCGCGCAGCAGGCCCGAGAGCCGCCAGACGTCCGGCGCGACCAGCTCGGCGGCCTGGAAGGCGATGACCTCCCAGTCGCCGGACGACGCGCGGACGGCCAGGGCGTTGTCGCCGGCCAGCACGGCGGCCAGCGGGGCGGAGGCCGAGACTCCGGCCCTCCAGGCGCACCGTCAGGACGCCCGCGCGGTCCAGGCGATGCGGCGAGGCCGGCGGCAGGTCCGACAGTGTCTCGCCCAGGGTGGCCGGGCTGGCGACGCGGGCGCGGAGCGTCAGGGTCTCGACCCCGGCGCCGGCATGGACTTCCAGGGGCCGCCACGGCTCGCTCGCCGCGGCGACCAGCGGCCTCGGATCCTCCGTCGGAGCCCCGTCGGCCGGCAGGTCCAGCACGTGGACCAGCGGCGGCGACGGCGGGTCGCGCGGCGGGGCGGGCGTCCAGTCGACGCCGCCGCCCACGCCGATCTCGGCCAGGGTCGGGACCAGGGTGGCGCGCGGCCGCTCGTCGAGATCCAGCCGTTGGACCCGCCAGGTCTCTCCGTCCTGGGCCAGGCGATCGCCGGCCTCCAGGCGCAGAGCGGCCGAGGGCGACAGATGCACGATCCGCGAGCGCCGCGCGGCCGCGTCGGCGGCCAGCATCCGGTGGGCGACGGCTTCGGCCTCCGACGCCGCCAGCACGATCGGGGCGTCGGCGTCGCGGGTCCCCTGCCCGGCCTCGCGACGCACGACCAGCGCCCCGACCTGGTAGTCGCGGGCGGCGTCCAGGAACCGCAGGCGCAGGGCTTCGGCGGCGGGGTCCAGAGTGCGGGTCTGCGTCTCGCGGGGCGCGTCGTCGGGCAGGGCCAGATCGTCCTCGGTCAGCCCCCGACGGCGCGGCCCGCGCGGGCCAGCATCTTCACATGATCGCCGCGCTCGACCGGATCCAGGGCGAAGGCCTCGGTCAGGGGCGTCAGCGCGTCGCGCAGCCGCATCGGCCGGTCGACGACATAGCCACCAACGCTCCCGCCCGCCTCGCCCGGATCGATCGCCACGCCGGCCCGCGCGCCCAGGGCCTCGATCAGTTCGGGCAGCGGCGCGATGCCCGCCCGGCCGGTCAGCCAGTGGCCCAGGGTCCAGTTGTCGCCGTCGCTCCAGACGTCGGCGCGCGCCGGGAAGTCGGGGAACGGCCGCGCGTCCCAGCACCAGGCGCTGGCGCTCTCGATCATAGGCCCGCCATAAAGTGGCGAGACGGGATTGGCGGCCGGCTCCTCCAGCCAGGCCAGCACGGTCTCCAGATAGCGCCGCTGGCCAAAGTCGTCGCGCTCGCCGGTCGAGTACGGCGGTAGGGCGCTCTCGGCGCTCTTGGGATCGACGAACAGGTTCGGGGCGTTGGCGCCCTTGTCGACCGCCGGACAGCCGAACTCGGTCAGGCGGATCGGCTTGGACATCGGAATCCAGGCCGTGGGCGTGGCCGAGCGCGCGCCGCCCGGCCGGTCGTGATGCGGGTTGCTCCACCACGACTTGAGGTCCTTGGCCCGCCAGATCCACGGCTCGCCATGGGCGCCGTCGGTGATCGGCGCGCGGACCTGGGCGTCGCGATCGGCGGGGCTGGCGTAGTACCAGTCGAAGCTCTCGCCGCCCGTCAGGCCGGCCCGCAGATACGCCGGATCGCGCGGCCCCAGGAATCCGGCGTCCGCGTCGAGATGGGCGTCGCCCTCGCGCCAGTCGGTGACCGGCGGATACCAGTCGACGCCGACGAAATCGATGTTCGGGTCGGCCCACAGCGGGTCGAGGTGGAACACCGCGTGACCGCCGCCCGGCTGGTGGCCGAAATACTCGCTCCAGTCGGCCGCGTAGCCGAGCTTGGTCGTGGGACCGACGACGGCGCGGACCTCGGCGGCCAGGCTCTTCAGCTTCGCGACCGCCGGATAGGTCCCGCCCGCGCCGCGCACGGTGGTCAGGCCCCGCAGCTCCGAGCCGATGATGAAACCGTCGACCCCGCCGGCCTGAACCGCCAGGCTAGCCTGGTGCAGCACCATCCGCCGCAAGCCCCACGCGCCATCGAAGAAGGCGTTCACCTGGCTGGTCGCCGCCGCCGTCCCGTCCGCGCCCGCCGCGCAGCTGATCCGGCCGCGCCAAGGATAGGTGGGCGTGTCCATCAGGATGAACGGATAGAGCGTCACCTTCAGCCCGCGCCGCTTCAGCTCGGCGATCGCCTGCAGCACCACCGCGTCGGCCGGCGTGCCGCCATAGGCCGGAGCGTCGTTCTTCAGGGAGATCAGGTGCGCGCCCGAGCGCTCGACGCCCGCCACGCTCCAGGCGATCGGCAGAGTGTCCTTGGCCGCCTGCTCGACGCCGGGGCGGATCTCGCACTGGCCGCAGCGCAGGTCGGTCCCGAACCAGGCCACCACCAGGGTCACGTGGTCGACGGCCGGCAGCTGGGCCTGAAGTTGATCCAGCGCCACGACCAGGTCCGGCCGCCCCTCGGCGTTGTGGACGCTCTCTGAGGCCGTGCGGGTCAGGCCCTCGCGGCGGAGAACCGCCTCGGTGGCGTAGACGAACTCGCCCGCCCCGGGGATCAGGCACACGCCCTTCAGCCGCTCCTCCAGGCCAAGGGTCCCGGGGGCGCGCGGCCGGCGGAACACCTCGAACGACAGCTGCGGCGGGCGATTGCCGAAGGACTCCAGCGGCAGGTCCTCGAACACGACATAGGCGACGCCGCGATAGGCCGGGGCCTCGCCCTCGATGGCGGCGATCAGCGGGTCGGGCGCCTGATCCTCGGCCCCGCGATGCAGGCGCATCGTCACGCCGGTCATGTCCATGACCTTGCCGTCGGCCCAGACGCGGCCCAGGCCATCGATCGGCCCCTCGGCCACGGCGACGGCGAACGACAGGCTGTAGGCGTAGCTGGCCGTCTTCTGGCCCTTGGAGCCGCCGACCCGGCCCTCGACCCGCTTCTCGCGGAAGCGGGCGGCCCAGATCACCTGACCGCCGACGCGGGCGCGGCCGAACACGCAAGGCAGCGCCGCGCCCTCGGCCGCGCCGGTCAGGCGCAGCTCCGGGATGCGCGGCCCGACCTGACGCGTGGGACTCAGAGCGCTGATCGCCGCCTGGTCGACCATCGCGCCCAGCGCCGCGCCGGCCACGGCCCCGATCGGCCCGCCGATCGCCGCGCCGACGCTGGAGAGGATCACCTGGGCCATGCGGCCTCCTTCAGTTTGCGGGGAAGCGGAAGACGGCCGCCAGCCGCTCGCGCCACCAGCGGCCCAGGACGCTCTCGACGCAGGCACGCCCCCAATAGGCGTGGATCATGCGGTCGGGACCGGACTGGATCGCGCAGTGCTTGGCGACCGCGCCGGGGGCCATGCGGAAGACCAGGACGTCGCCCGGCTCGGGCGCGTCGAGAGGGATAAGCCAGCGGAAAAGGCCTCGAGCAGCAGTTCGCGGCCGCCGGTCTCGGCCCAGTCCGGGCGATAGGGCGGCGGCGGCTCGGGCTCGGCGCCGTGCAAGGCGCGCCAGACGCCGCGGACCAGGCCCAGGCAGTCACAGCCCGCGCCGCGCGTGGAGGCCTGGTGGCGGTAGGGGGTGCCGAGCCAGAGGCGGGTCTGTGCAACCAGTTCCTCCCCCGCGATGCGGGGGAGGTGGCCCAGAGGGCCGGAGGGGGGCCAGCTGGAACGAGGCCGCATTAGCCCCCTCAGTCGCTTCGCGACAGCTCCCCCGCATCGCGGGGGAGCATCTAGCCGCGCCACTCACCGCCGCCCTCCGTCGTTCCGCTCGCCTTCGACGGGGTACAGCGTCAGGAAGTCCTCGCCCGGCGCGGTCGGGAAGCCTCGGAAGTTCACGCCGTTGGCGAACGTCCCCACGCACGTCGCCCAGCGCTTGTCGCAGGTCCCGCCGGCCGGGGCGGCGATCCCGCAGCGCGCGTCGCCCAGCCGGGCGTCGCAGAGCCGCGTGAAGGTCCGTCCCGCCACCCGGTCCAGCTCGGCCAGCGGGCCGGCCAGGGTGGCCTTGAACGCCTCGCCCTCGCGGCTGACCGCCGTGATCGTCGCCGTCCACAGGCGCACGACGCGGTAGGGCGCGCTCCAGTCGACGCGCAGTTCGGCGACCCGCGCGCCGTCATAAAGCCCCGCCGCCAGGTCGGCCTCGGTGATCCCCGCGTCGTCCAGCACGCCCAGCGCGGCGCCCTGCCCCGGCGCATAGCCGACCGCCGCGTCGCGCGCGCCAGGGCTCCAGCCGCCGCCGGCCCGGCAGGTCACGCCGTCGACCACCAGGTCGCGGTCGTGGTCGGTGAAGCCAAGTCTCGCCCCATCCGCGCGGATCACGATCCAGGCGCGGCACAGGCGGGCCTCGTCCAGGTCCTCGGGCAGGACGCGCATCAGACCCGCACCTCGACCAGGGCGCAGGCGGTGACCCGGCCGGCGGCGAAACCCTCCAGGGTCACGTCCAGCCGATCGAGATCGAAGCGCACCGGCGTGTCGAACTCGAAGCCCGCCGTCACCGCCGCCCCGACGGCCGGGGCCGTGGTCAGGGTGACGAGGCCGGTGGTCGTATCGACGGTGAAGGGCGCGGCCACGCCCGCCACGGCGACCTTGACGGTCCCGGCCACCGGCTTGGCGATGGTCCGCGACGCCGTCCCGTAGGCCTTGGTCAGTTGGAACGCCTTGCGGGTCCCGTCGCCGACGCCGATCGGCTGGTCGCCCGCCGCCGGCTGGGCCGAGGGCGCGCACGACTTGAAGTCGGCGGGGTCGCGGAAACGGAAACCGGCCAGGCGCCCGCCCCGCGCCTCGAAGAAGGCGGTCAGCTCGGCGATCTCGTCCAGCGGCCGGGCGGCGGTGGCGATCAGGTAACGGCGGCGCCCCCGCGACCACGGACTGGTCCGCCGTTCGAACCCGGACGCCAGGGTGACGACCTCGGTGCGCCGCTCGACGCCACCGGTGCAGCCGAACGCCAGGCGCGCGGGCAGGCGCGCCTCGTGGAACTCGCTCATCGCGATCCCTCATTCGTGAAAAGGTTTGCGGAAAATCGGCGCCAAGCGGAGCTATTGGGCGGCCAACGCCATTAAGTCTGCGTCATGACCCGGTTTTCACTTCAAGGACGGGTCGTCGAGCCCTACGTATGGGTTCGAGATTGGAGACCAAAATGGATTGGAAGACCCTGTTCCTGTCGCCTGAGGGCCGCATCGGCCGGCAGTCGTTCTGGATCGGCTGGCTCGTCCTGCTGGGCGTGAACGTCGCCGTGGGCTGGCTGCCGCTGGTGGGCCACATCATCGCGCTAGCCACGATCTATTCCAGCGTCTGCATCCATACCAAGCGCCTGCACGACATGGGGCAGACCGGCTGGTGGCAGGTCCTGCCCTGGGTGTTCGGCCCCCTGCTGATCATGGGCTCGGCCCTGTCGATCGGCGTCCTGCCGGCCATCGCGGCGATCACCAACGGCGAGCCGGAACTGTCGGCCCTGACGGCCCTGGGCGGCTTCTTCGTCTCGTGCTTCATCGCCTTCGCGGTGTGGCTGGCCTTCACCCTGTGGGTCGGCTGCAGCAGCGGCCAGCCGCGCGAAAACCAGTACGGCCCGGCCCCGGCCAACGCCGCGGCGGTGGCGATCTGATCCCCCCGAACCCTCCCCCATCAAGGGGGAGGGCTCATAGTTTCTGGGCGCCGAGCGATACGGCTCTGGCCAAGGCCTGGGCGATCTGAGCGTCGGAACGGATCAGCCCCGACGCCTCCCCGCCCTGGACATTGACCGTCACCGAGATCCCGCCACCGCCGGCCGGCTCGATGCTGCCGGCCGAGGCCGGACGGAACACCTCCGGCCCACGCTCTCCGACCAGATAACTCCCGCCGGGCAGCACCGGCCCGCCGTCGGCGCGCGCGCCCGAGAAGCTCTTGGCCAGCGCTTCGCCGAGCCCTCCGCCCTTCAGGGCCGCGCCGGCCGCGCCCAGAACGGCGCGGGCCAGTTCCGCCAGCGACACCTGTCCGTCCGACGCCGCGCGGGCCAGGGAGCGGGCCAGGGACGTCCCGGCCCGTGCGAAGGCCTCGTCGATCGAGCGGGCCGCGCGTTCGGCCGGCGCCTTCAGGGCCTCCAGCGACGCGGCGGCCTCGGCGGCGCGCGCGGGGACGGCGGACAGGCCATCTTGCTCAAAACTCATGGGATCTCCTCGTCGGGATAGCGGGCGATCAGGTCGGTGAGGCCCGAACGGGTCAGGACGGGCGAGGCCGGCGCTTCGGTCAGCGCCCGCCACTCGACCAGCGACAGCCGCCAGAAGGCCTCGGGCGCGACGCCCAGCCGGACGGCCACCCGCAACGGCTCGACCCAGCTCACGCGGACGCGGCCAAGGCGGCGGCCAGGGCGCTGGCGGCTTCCGGGACCGTGGCGCGGGCGGCGATCTCGGCGGACTCGCCGCCGCCATCCAGCAGCGCCGCCAGCACGGCGGCCAGGTCGGCGGCGCTCAGCGTGGCGATGCGGTCCGGCAGCTGTGACCAGTCCGACAGCCCCAGCGCCGCCTCGATGCGGGCCAGCGCGCCCAGCGTCAGGCACAGGCGTCGCGGCGCGCCGGCCAGGGTGACCACGACCTCGCCGCGGGCGGTGTTGGGCGGCAGCATCTAGATCGCCGTGAACGTCACGGCGCCGGCCGAGGCCAGGCTGAGCGCGAACGCCGCCTCGCCGTCATGCTCGCCGGCATATTCCAGCGCCGCGACGATGAACGGCCCCTCCAGCTGGCCGAAATCCGGCA
Source organism: Caulobacter sp. UC70_42 (assembly GCF_044056025.1). NCBI lineage: Bacteria > Pseudomonadati > Pseudomonadota > Alphaproteobacteria > Caulobacterales > Caulobacteraceae > Caulobacter > Caulobacter sp. UC70_42. The sequence continues at coordinate 216,955 of NZ_CP171994.1, forward strand.
CCACCAGGCGCCACACCCGCGCCGACTGGTCGAAGAAGCTGGTCCGCACCTGGGCGTCGGAGGCGGCGTCGCGGAACACGCCCGAGCCCGAGACGGCCACCGAGCGCACGCCGGCCCCGGCCAGCAGCTCGCGCCAGCGGCCAGCGCTGTCGCTGTCCGTCGCGTCGATGGTCTTGGCGTTGAGACTGATGGTGCGGGCGCGCAGGCCCGCGATGGTGACGAAGGCCGGCGTAGCCGCCCCGTCGCTGATCTTCAGCAGGATGTCCTTGCCGGCTTGGGCGGCCATGATCGTCTCCTTGTCTTAAAGAAGTTCGGTCACCGCCCGCACGCGGACGATCCCGAGGGTGGTTTCGCGGTCGGCGCCGGCGAAGACGTCGGCATAGGGGACGCGCAGATTGACCAGCCGCCGGCCGCTCAGCGCCGGGCGGGCGTCGTGCAGGGCCGCGCGGACGGCGGCGACCAGGGCCCTCGCCTCCTCCGGCCCGCCGAAACGGCTGGCGCAGGTCAGGGTCAGCAGATGCTCGATCGCGTCGTTCTCGCCCGCCGGACGCCCCTCGGCGCGGGTGACGACGACGCAGGGATAGGTCGGCATGCGCGGCGGGCTGGCGTGGATCCGCTGGGCGACGATCGCGGTGACGGCGGGCGCCGCCTTCAGGCTGGCGACGACGGCGTCGATCAGGGGCTTGTCGCTCACAGCCGGGCCTTTCGGTAAGGGGTCAGCCACGGCTGGGCGAGGGCCAGCGACGGCTGGCCGGCGTCGCCCGGGGACGCGCGATGCTCGTAGGCGTGGGCGACCAGGGTCAGCACCGATAGCCGCAACGGCGCCGGGCTGGCCGGGGTCAGCGTGACGCCGGCGGCGGCCGCGACATGGGCCTCGGCGGCGTCGATCAGCAGGGTGAGGAGCGCGTCCTCCGACGCATCGGGCGCGCGCAGGAACGCCCGGGCCTCGGCCAGGGTGAGGGATTGGGGCATGTGGGGCTTTCGGGAATGGGGTCACTTGCCCCCTCCGCGCTGGCGCGCTCCTCCCCCGGAGGGGGAAGAGGAATCACCTTCCGCCCCCTCTGGGGGCGGACGACCGCGAAGCGGTCAGGCGGGGGCAAGTGACCGGGTCTGACGACTAGCTCGCCGCGAACTTCAGCAGCTTCACGGCGTCGAAGTTCTGCACGCCGCCGCCGACGCGCTTGGTGGTGTAGAACAGCACGTGCGGCTTGGCCGAGTACGGGTCGCGCAGCACCCGCACGCCGGCGCGGTCGACGATCAGATAGCCCTTTTCGAAGTCGCCGAACGCCAGGGCCATGGCGTTGGCGCCGACGTCGGGCATGGCCTCGATCTCGGTGACCGGGAAACCCAGCAGGCTCGCCGACTGACCCGGCTGCAGGGCCGCGTTCCAGATGTAGTTGCCCTGGGCGTCCTTGAACTTGCGCACGGCGCTGACCGTGCGGCGGTTCATCACGAAGCGGCCGTTCTGGCGGTACTGGGTCTTGGCCGCGTAGATCAGGTCGATCAGCTTGTCGGTCGGGTTGCTGGCCGGCCAGGCGCCGGCGACGCCGGTGGCCAGATAGCCGACCTGACCCCAGGCGTACGAAGCTTCCGGCGCGGCGGTGTAGGCCAAGAGGCCCTTGGGCTTGTTGACCCCGTCGCCGGTCACGAAGGCCGTGGTCTCCTGGGCGGCGAAGGCGTCCTGCACCTCCTCGGCCAGCCACTCGTCGATGCTGACATAGGCGTCGTCCAGCAGGGCCTGGGTGGCGGCCGGGCTGGCGTAGAGCTCGCCCGCCGGGAAGTCGATGACGTCCAGCGTGGGCGCGGTCGTCTCGGGCCGCGCGGCGGTCTCCGCCACCCAGGCGGCGGCCAGGCCCGTGGGCGAGACCGGCTTGCGGAACGTACCGGCGCCGATGGTGCGGACTTGGCAGATCTCGCGCATTGGCGAGGTCGCGGCCAGGCGACGCAGGATCAGCCGCTCCAGCTCCGGCGGAGCGACATAGCCGCCAGCCGTGGCGGTTCCTTCCGACAGCCCCTTGGCTTCGAGCAGCGCGGCGGGCGTTTCGCCGGTCTTCACGTAGCGGTCGAAGGCGGCCTTGCGTTCGTCGACCGTGGCGACCGGGGTTTCGCCCGCCAGCGTCGGCCTACGCAGGTCCGCCATCAGCCGGTCGAGACGGTCCTGGGCGCGGGCGACGGCGTCGTCGATGCGGCCGACCTTCTCCTCCAGCAGGACATCGGCCCGCTTGGTCTCGATGGCCGCCAGCCGCTGGTCGTTGGCGGCCTTGAAGCTCTCGAACGCCGACAAGACGTCAGCCAGCGCCGCGCGGGCCTCGGGCGAGGCCGCGTGTTTGGTTTCCTTCATGGGGATCTCCGGGGTTGATAAAGAATCTGCTCCCCCTCTGGGGGAGCTGTCGGCGAAGCCGACTGAGGGGACGTCGCCCGCCTAGGCCGAGCGGCCCCCTCCGGCCCTCTGGGCCACCTCCCCCAGAGGGGGAGGAGAGCCTCAGCGGATCGTCAGCCGCGCTTGGGGCAGCATCGGGAAGGTCACGATCGACACCTCCCACAGCTCGACGCGGGACAGCACGCGCAGGCGGCCTTGGGTGCGGGCCTTCACCTGCCGAAAGCCGATGGAGAGGCCGTCCAGGGCCCCGGCCTCGACCAGGGCGGCGACCAGGCGGCCTCTCGGCGTGGTCTTCAGGATCCGCCCGCGCACGAACAGGCCCTTGGCGTCCTCGATCACTTCGTCCCAGACCCCGACGGGTTCGGCTTCGTCGTGCTGGTGCAGCATCGCCACGGGCGCGCCGGCGGCCAGGCTCTCGGCGAAGGCCCCGGCGGCGGTGACGTCGTCATTGAGGTCGCGGGTCCAGAACAGCGAGGCATAGCCTTCGATCCTCAGCTCATCCGTCATGTCGGCGCTCCAGCTTGGCCTCGATGCGGTCCAGCGACTGGCGGGTCGCGGCGGCCTGCTCCTCCAGCCGCGCCAGGCGCTCGGCCACCGGGGCCTGGGCCTCAAGGCGGCGCTGCATGTCGTCGATCCGGGCCGAGGCGCGGCCGGCCCACATCAGGGCGGCGGCGGCCTGCAGGAAGACGGTGACGACGAGGCCGATCGACACCTGGCGGTCGAACCGCCAGCCTTGCGCGGGCGCGGTCAATGCTCCAGCCCCGCAAGCCGCCGGCGCTCGGCGTCGGTCAGGAAGGACGCGGCCTGCAGCCGGCTCCACAGGGCGTCGCGCTCGGCCGACAGGGCCGGGACGGCGTCGAGGTCCGGCGCGATCCTGGCGCCGGGAAACTTGCCGGCCAGCCAGCCGGTCAGGGCCCGCGCCGCCCGCTCGGCCAGCGGAACCACCGTCCCGCGCCAGAAGGCGGCGTTGGCCTCGCGATAGTTGGCGTAGGTGTTGTCACCCGGAATACCGAGTAGCTGCGGGGGCGTGCCGAACGCCAGGGCGATCTCGCGGGCGGCGGCGTGCTTGCCCTCGGTGAAGTCCATCTCGGCTGGGGTCAGCGACATGGCCCGCCAGTCGAGACCGCCCTCCAGCAGCAGGGGCCGCCCGGCGTTGGCCTGACCCGAATGGGCGGCGGCCAGCTCGGTCTTCAACCGGTCGAACTGCTCGTCGGACAGGCGGTCGCCGGCGTCCTTGGACGAATAGACCAGCGCCCCCGAGGGCCGGGCGGAATTGTCCAGCAGCGCCTTGTTCCAGGCGCTGGAGGCGTTGTGGACGTCGATCGCGAAGGCCGCGGCCTCCAGCGGCGAGAAGCCGTAGTGGTCGTTGGTCGGGTTGAACAGCTTCAGGTGCAGCACCGGCAGCCAGCCGTCGGCGTCGCGAGCGATGCGAACCGTGCGGCCGGCGGCCTGGTAGTCATAGGCCAGCGGCCAGCCGCGTGGTCCGGGGACCACGGTCATCCGGTCGGGGCGCAGGGCGTAGAGCTCGGTCGGGGCCGCGTCGCCAGCCGCTTCCAGATAGGCGTTGCCGGCCACCTGCAGGCTCCCGAAGAACGCCTCCATCAGGTCGGGCCCGCCCTGCTCGGGATTGGGCCGGTCCAGCAGGCGCTTGAGCGGATGATCGTCGGCGCGCCGGCCGCTCGCGAACACCGCCAGCGGCGTTCGAGGCGGCGGCCTCGGCGATCAGGCGGACGCAGCGATAGGCGACGGGGTTCCTGGCGAAGCCCTCGGCGGCCAGGGCGCCATAGTCGCGCGGCGTCCACTGCGGCCGTCCGCCCGTGGTGAGGGCGATCAGGCGCGCGGCGCGGGAGTCTTTACGCTCCGGCGGGCGGGGTTTGAAAAGGGACATGAGGGATCGCTCCGGGGTTCGGAGTTGAGAACGAAGAGTGAACAATTTAGGGTGGCGACAACAATCTTCTTCCCCCTCCGGGGGAGGAGGGCCGCAGGCCCGGAGGGGGCAAGTCAGGGAGTTCGCGATGCCCGCGCCCAGGACGACCGTCGCCAATGCGCGTCGCCTCAGGAAGGAAATGTCGAAGCCGGAACTGAATCTCTGGCACGCCCTGAGGCGCGGCGGCCTGGATGGCCACAAGTTCCGTCGGCAGCATCCGATCGGGCCGTATGTGCTGGACTTCTACTGCTCGGCTCTAAGGTTGGACGTGGAGGTGGACAGTTATGCCCACTGCATCGGTTCGCGGCCGCGAAGAGACGCGATCCGGGATCAATGGCTTCTTGAACAAGGCGTGCGGACGCTGAGACTTGCCGCGCATGACGTGATCGCGTCCGTGGACGACACGCTCTCGGCGATCCGGGAACACATCGCGCACTTGCCCCCTCCGGATGCTGCGCATCCTCCTCCCCCGGAGGGGGAAGAAGGTGCGGGCGGCCGCCACTAGAGCGCCCGCAACCGCGGCGTCTGCCGGCCGCCGAGCATCAGTTCGCTCACCGCCCAGACCAGGGCGTCCGCGCGGTCGGGGCTGTGCTCCAGGTCGCCGGAGCCGAGCGCCATCAACTCTTCCTCCAGCGCGACGAAGGCGCCGCAGTGGAGCACGCGGCCCTGCTCGTAGAGCGCCGCCACCGGCTCGGCGCGGGCGCGCTTGCCGATGCTGGCGCGGACCAGCTTCACGCGGCACGGCGGATCGGCCTGGGCCAGGACCGAGCGCACCATGTCGCCGCCCTGGTTGGCCTCGGCCACCAGGGCGTCGGCGTTCCAGGCCCGCGCGGCGGCCACGGCCTTCGCCGCCCAGCCGGCGGGCGAGAGGCCGCGCGCGGTCTCGTCGGCCAGCACGAAGGCGCGGTCGTCGCGACGGCCGACCACCACGATCCCGCAGGCGTCGCCGGTCGCGGTCGCCGGCGGATCCACCGCCACGACCACGCGGTCGAAGCGCGCGGGCTTGGCCGCCCGGCAGCGCGCCAGGTCCTCGGCCCGGAACAGTCCGCCGTCGGTCTCGACGATGATCCCGTCCAGCTCCTGGGCGGCCAGTCTGGTGCCGCCATAGAGGGTCTGCAGCGTTCGCAGGAACGCCGGCGCCAGGTTGCCGGCGTTGGCGCTGGTCCCGGCGCGGGTCACCGCCACGCCGGGACTCGGCGATCAGAGCCTTCAGCGCCCGGATCGGCCGGGGCGTCGAAGTGACGACCAGGCGCGGATCCTCGCCCAGCCGCAGGCCGAAGCGCAGCATGGCCAGGGTCTCGGCCGGTTTCGGCCAGGCGCAGAACTCGTCGGCCCAGGCGGCGTGGAACTGCGGGCCGCGCAGGCTGTCCGGATCTTCCGCCGAGAAGGCGTAGGCGGTCGCGCCGTTGGGCCAGACCAGCCGCCGGCGGGAGGCTTCCCAGCGGGGGCGGAACAGTGGCCCGCCCATCGCCTTCAGCCCGGACGGGCCCTCGATCATCACCTCGCGCACGTCGTGCAGCGTGGGGCCGACCAGGGCCAGGTTCGAATAGGCCAGGGCGTTCAAGGTGACCCAGCGCGCGCCGGCGAAGGTCTTGCCCGCGCCCCGTCCGCCCAGCATCAGCCAGGTCGACCAGGCGTCGTCGCGCGGCGTCATCTGGTGGATCAGCGGGTCGCCCAGGAGCGCGCTAAGCAGGCGCTGCTGGTCCTCCCTGGTCAGCGTCCGCGTCGCCGCCGTCAGCCAGTTCCGCTCGACGCTTGAGCTCGAGGAGCTCAGCGAAGCGATCGAACCGGGCGGCAAGAGCGGCCTGAATCTCTTCGGGGTCGTCGGGGATGCCGTCATGCATGGAGGCCTCGTCGTCATTGGCCGCCTCGCCGGAGGTGGGGGCGGCGGGCTTGATCTTCTCGGCGGGCGGCTCTGGGACCATCGTCTCGATCGCCTTGGCCGAGCGAGCGAAGACCCCGCAGGTGCGGGCGTCCTTCTCGATCTGGGCCTTCTCGGCGGGGTCCGTGCTGGTCTCGAAGGCGTCGATGAGGGTGTCCATCTTCGCCCGGAGCCTGGTCTGCAGCGTCTCGCTCCAGCCCTGCGGCTCGTCGCTTCTTCCGGCCATGACACAAAGGTACGGCGCCAGCGGGCGCGGATCATTCAGGCGACCGTAAAAGTGACAAGCTATTGATTTCGCTTGCTTCCGTTTCGCCAACGCCGGGGATCCAGCGGCTTCAATCCCCATACCTGGCGCCGCCACGCGGTGGAGAGGTCAGCGCCGGTACAGCCAGGTCCCCGGCAGGCCCATCCGCACGCAGGCCTCATAGGGCGGCGCGCCGGGGGACCGGCGTGCGGTCCGCCAACCGCGCCGCCGCCCGGATGATCGGCAGCTCCAGCGGCCTCGGCAGCCATTCACGGCCCAGGCCCAGCACGGCGCGCGCCTCGCTCGGAACCAGCCCCACCGCCGCCCGGATCAGCGGATGCTGCAGCCGGCTCAGCGGTCCGGCCACCCTGACCCCGCGCATCATCTCAAGGAACTCCAGCACGATCGCCGAGCGCTCCAGCCGCGGCAGCATCGCCGCCAACTGGGCCTCCCAGGCGGCTTCGGACGCCGGCGCGCCCACAGCCCCGTAGAGCCGCGCGGCGGGGGCGGCCTCGGCGTAGAACCGGTCGCGATCCTCCAGAGACAGCGGCGCGACCAGCGCGTGATAGGCGTTCAGGAAGCCGAAGCTGGCCGTGGCCTGCACCCAGTCAAGCAAGGCGACGTCGGAGGCCTGGTAGTCCTCGCCGCCGGGCGTCACGCCGCCGACCCGCGCGTGCTGGCGGCCGACCCCGGCGATCATCGCCTCGGCGACCGAGCGCGCGCCATAGACCGTGACCATGGCCGCCAAGCCGGTGCGCTTCAGCCGGGTCATCGGGTCGGTCCGGAAGCTGGAATGCTCCCACACCCCGGTGCGCACGCGCGGCTCGGCCAGTTCCAGGATCACCGCCGTCACCCCGCCGACGAACAGGGCGACCGGGTTCTTGAACACCCGCCACGACACCGAATCCGGCGCCGCCAGGGCCGGTTCGCCCGCCGGGACGGTGAAATCCACGCGCGGACCGCCCGGACTTTCCAACAGGGTTTTGGCGAACAAGGCCTTGGCGGCGTCGGCGAAACGGGCTTTCAAGGGCGCCTCCGGCACGGTTCAGCCCCTTCTACGCCTGAACCCGCCGTCGCGCGCATGGACTTGTCATGTTAGCGCTCCCATCTATACCGACTGAAACCACTAACCGCGGGACGACGAACGTGCATCTGACGGGCGAGCTTCTGATCGGCGGCGAAAGCCGCAAGGGAACCAACGGCGAGATCAAGGGCGTCAATCCGGCGACCGGCGAGACCCTGGAGCCCGCGTTCGGCGGCGCGACCAAGGCCGATGTCGAGCAGGCCGCGGCCCTGGCGGCCGAGGCGTTCGGACCGTATCGGTCCCTGCCCTACGAGACCCGCGCCACCTTCCTGGAGGCCATCGCCGAGCATATCGAGGCGATCGGCGATGATCTGATCGTCCGGGTGATGGCCGAGACCGGTCTTCCCCGCGCCCGCCTCGAAGGCGAGCGGGGTCGCACGACCGGCCAGCTGCGCCTGTTCGCCAGCGTGCTGCGCGACGGCGGCTTCCTGGAAGCCCGCATCGACCCGGCGATGCCGGACCGCAAGCCCCTGCCGCGTCCCGACCTGCGCCTGCGCAACGTGCCGCTGGGCCCGGTGGCCGTGTTCGGCGCGAGCAACTTCCCGCTGGCCTTCTCGGTGGCCGGCGGCGACACCGCCTCGGCCCTGGCGGCCGGCTGCCCGGTCATCGTCAAGGCCCACCCGGCTCACCCCGGCACGTCGGAGCTGATCGGCCGCGCCATCCAGGCCGCCGTCGCCTCGGTCGGCCTGCACCCGGGCGTGTTCTCGATGATCCACGACAGCGGCTACGAGATGGGCGTGGCCCTGGTCGCCGATCCGCGCGTCAAGGCCGCCGGCTTCACCGGTTCGCGCCGCGGGGGCCTGGCGCTGGCCGCCATCGCCCAAGGCCGGCCCGAGCCGATCCCGTTCTACGCCGAGATGAGCAGCATCAACCCGGTCATCCTGCTGCCGGCCGCTCTCAAGGCGCGCGGCGAGAAGATCGCCCCGGACTTCGTGGCCGCCCTAACCCTGGGCGCCGGCCAGTTCTGCACCAATCCCGGCCTGATCCTGGCCATCGACGGTCCCGAGCTGGACGCCTTCGTCGAGGCCGCCGGCAAGGTGGTGGAGGCCGCCCCGGCCGCCGTCATGCTGACCCCGGGCATCTGCCAGGCCTTCGCCCACGGCGTCGACGCCCTCTCGCAGGACAAGGCGGTCACCACCGTGGCGCGCGGCCTGCCCGGCGCGGACGGCAGCCACACCGGCCGCGCGGCCCTGTTCAGCGTCAAGGCCGCCGACTTCCTGGCCAATCCGCACCTGCACGAGGAGGTGTTCGGCGCCGCCTCGGTGGTCGTCCGCGCGACCGACGAAGCCGAGCTGGCCAAGGTCATCGACGCCCTGGAAGGCCAGCTGACCATCGCCATCCACCTGGAAGAGGCCGACCATGCCCTGGCCGGCGCCCTGCTGCCGGCGCTGGAGCTGAAGGCCGGCCGCATCCTGGTCAACGGCTTCGGCACCGGGGTGGAGGTGGCCCACGCCATGGTCCACGGCGGCCCGTTCCCGGCCACCAGCGACGCCCGGGCGACCTCGGTCGGCACCCTGGCCATCGCGCGCTTCCTGCGCCCGGTCAGCTACCAGAACCTGCCCGAGACGCTGCTGCCGACGGAACTGCGGACGGAAAACCCCCTGGGGATCGCCCGGCGGGTGGATGGCAAGATGAAGGTGGGCTGAGGCTACGGCATCCTTCCGCCCCCTCCGGGGGCGGACGACCGCGCGACGCGCGGTCAGGTGGGGGCAAGTAGGGTGATTTCGCTCCGACTTGCCCCCTCCGCGCCTGCGGCGCTCCTCCCCCGGAGGGGAAGAAGGATTTGGGCCGCTCCGCCGGGGCGGCCTTTCTTTTACCCTGACACTTAAGCAACCGCTTGACTATCACCCCACGCCTAGATACTTAAGCACATGCCTAACCAACAGCCCTCGCTCGACCTGATGTTCCAGGCCCTCGCGGATCCCGCGCGGCGGAGCATGGTCGAGCGGCTCAGCCGGGGTCCCGCCTCGGTGAGCGAGCTGGCCCGGCCGCTGGACATGTCGCTGCCGGCGGTCATGCAGCACCTGGCCATGCTGGAGGCGGGCGGGATCGTGGCGTCGGAGAAGATCGGGCGGGTGCGCACCTGCCGGATCAATCCCGAAGTCCTGAGCCTTGCCGAACACTGGATCAACCAGAGGCGCACCCAATGGGAGCAGCGCCTCGACCGGCTCGGCGCCTTTCTGGCCGCCGAGGAAGACGGGGAAACCAAATGACCGACCGCCCCATGGCCCGCAGCGCCATCCACGCCACCTTCGTCGTCGAGCGGGTCTATGCCGCCTCGCCCGCCCGGGTGTTCGCCGCCTTCGCCGATCCGCAGAAGAAGGCCCAGTGGTTCCACGGCCCCGAGGAATGGGGTCCGCCGGAAAGCGGCATGGACTTCCGCGTCGGCGGCGAGGACTACGCCGTCAGCCGCCCGCCGGGCGAGCCGCCGCACCACTTCCGCAGCCGCTACCACGACATCGTGCCCGATGAGCGGATCGTCTACACCTACTGGATGCACCACGGCGAGGACCTGGCCTCGGTGTCGGTCTCGACCATCGAGATCCGCCCGGAGGGGCCCAAGACCCGGCTGGTGATCACCGAGGTCGGGGTGTTCCTGGACGGCTACTACTCGCCCGAGGGCCGCGAGGACGGCACCCGGCAGCTGATGGAGCAGATCGCGCCGATCGTGGAGGGGTAGCCATCCTTCCGCCCCCTCCCGGGGGCGGACGACCTGCGGAGCAGGTCAGGTGGGGGCAAGTGGATCTTGCTCACTCGCCCCCTCCGCGCCTGCGGCGCTCCTCCCCCGGAGGGGGAAGAAGGATATCGGCCTAATGCCCGCCAGCCGCTGGCGGCTTGGCGAACTTCGCCACGTCGCCTTCCGTCACCGGCTTGGCGTAGCTGTTGCCGAAGTGCGTCCGGATATAGGTCACCGCCTCGGCCATCTGGGCGTTGCTGAGCGTGCCGACGAACCCCGGCATGGCGCCCTTGCCGCCGGTCACGATCATGATCGGATAGGCGGCCCCGGCCAGCCGCGGATTGTTCGCCAGGGCCGGGATGGTCCCCGCCCCCGTCGCGCCCTTGGCGTCGGCCATGTGGCAGGCCTGGCAGACAGCGCCATAGACCTGCTCGCCGGTCACGGGCTTTTGCGCCCGGACCACGCCGCCGCCGGTGTCGCCGCCGCCTGAAGTCTGGGCCATGGCCGGAAAGGCGATCAGGGCCGCCGTCAGTACGATGATCTTCCGCATGATCCTCAAGCCTCCAGCGCGCGCTTGTGCAGACGGGTGATGGCGTCGATGGACGACAGCAGCGCCCCCTCCATCCAGCAGCCGACGTAGGACGCGTGCTCGCCGGCCAGAACGATCCGGCGGTCCATGCCGACCAGGGTCTGGTAGTGTTCCTTGCGGGTGTCCTCGTTCCAGCGGGCGCAGCAGCCCAGGGTCCAGGGCACGCGGCTCCAGGCGACCGAGGCGCCGCTGGCGAACTCCTGGCGGTAGCTCTTCGGGTGGATCACCGAGCCCTGGGCCAGGGCCACCTCGATCCGCTGCTCGGGCGTCATGCCGGCCAGGCGATAGGCCCCCATCTCGCGGGCGAAGGCGCCCAGCAGCACCGCCGGCCCGTCCTTGAACATGTTGTTGTTCGGATAGGAGATCAGGGCGATCTCCTGGTCGGTGAAGCTGTGGCCGCCGTAGATGTAGTCGTCCTCCTCCCAGAAGCGGCGCTTCATCTCCAGGCCGATCTTGACCTGACCCGAATAAGGGACGGCCTTGATCGCGGCCATCATCTCATCGGTCACCTGCAGATCCATCTGGCCGAGAATGCCCAGCGGGATCGTGCAGACGCACCAGTCGGCCTTGGCGTCCGTGACCTTGCCCGTGGCCGTGTCGGCGTAGGTCACCACCACGCCCTTGTCGTCCTGGGCGATCTTGCTGACCTTGGCGTTGTAGGTGATCAGGCCGTCGACCTGGCGGGCGAAGGCCTTGCCGATCATGTCCATGCCGCCCACCGGCTGGAACATGGTGGTCTGCATCTCGTGGCCCATGAAGAAGGCCATCGAGGTCCAGACCTGCGGGTCCAGCACGTCGTGCAGCTTGTAGAGGTCCTTCGACGGGATCGGCGCGCCGTTGACCCCGCCGCCCGGCGGACGCTCGAAGCCGCGGTGGCTGGAGGCCTTCAAGGACGCCGAGTACCTGTAGTCGTTGTCCAGCATGCCCCAGCCCTTCAGGGCTTCCAGCAGCCTGTCCCGGTCCTCCTGGGTGACCGTGTCGTCCAGGGCCTTGGCGTTGACCGACTTGGCCAGCAGCTCGGCGATATTGCCCTCGAAGTCGGCGGCGGCGGCGTTGAAGCGCACCGGCTTGCCGTCGAAGGCCTGGGACGAGTGGACCCAGCCGCTGTGGTTGAACTGGATGAACGGCTCCAGGGCCACGCCGAAGGCCTTGCAGTAGTGCAGCAGCGTGCGGTGATGGTGCGGGATGCGCCAGGGGCCGGGGTTGAGGTAGTTGCCGGGCGAGAAGGCCACCTTCTGGGTCGCCCCGCCCAGCTCGGTGTAGGTGTCGCCTCCGCGCAGGGACCAGTTGCGGCCGCCGGCGCGGTTCTGGAACTCCAGGATCCTGACCTTGTAGCCGGCCTTGGTCAGCTCGAACGCGGCCAGCATCCCCGCCAGGCCCGCGCCCAGCACGATCACCGAAGCGCCGGGCCGCGCGCCCTGCAGGTTCGGCGGGCCATGGAACTGAGTCTCGGCCGCGTGGCCCAGCGTGGTCATGGCCTGGTACAAAGCGGCCGTGCCGCCGACCTTGGCGATGGCCGAAAGAAGCTGACGCCGCGTCGGCGCCCTCACACCCGATTCCATTGAAAGCCCGTCCCCGACAGAACCGTCGAAGCCGACGGTGTGGACAAGGGCTAGCAGGGGCGACGGCCGGAGCGAGGCTTGGCCGGCCGTCAGGCCATGCGGTGGCGTCAAAGACCCCGATTTATCGGCGCCCTGACGATGGGGCTGCGCGGGAACTGTGCAGCCGTCTCCCTACCGCACCACCCGCAGAGTCGGCCGGTCCGACACCGCCTGGGTCAGCGGGATCACGAAGTGGAAGCTGGACCCCTGTCCCGGCGTCGAATGGACGCCGATCGCGCCGCCCATCAGCTCGACCAGCTCCCGGCAGATCGACAGGCCCAGGCCGGCGCCGTCGTGGACGCGGGTCATGGAGCTGTCGACCTGGGAGAAGGTCTTGAACAGCTCGGGCAGGTCCTCGGCGGCGATGCCCAGGCCCGTGTCCTCGACCTCGAAGCGCAGACCCTTGGCCGTGGGACGGACGCGGACGGTGACGCCGCCGTGGTCGGTGAACTTGACGGCGTTGGCCACCAGATTGCCCAGCACCTGGCGCAGCCGCATCGGGTCGCCGACCCAGCGGCCGCGCAGCTCGGGCGCGATGTCCGACGTCAGGTCCAGGCCCTTGGCCGCGGCCGCGCCGGAGAAGGCCGCGCACGAGGCCTCGACGAGGGCCGACAGGTCGAAGGTCTCGGACCGCAACCGCACCGCGCCGGTCTCGAGCCTGGCGATGTCGAGGATGCTGTTCAGCAGGGCCAGCAGCGCCTGACCGGACTCCTGCAGGATCTTCAGGCGGCGGCCCTGCGTCTCGCTGAGCGTGTCGGCGGCCATCACCTGGGCCATGCCCAGCACGCCGTTCAGCGGGGTGCGGACCTCGTGACTCATATTGGCCAGGAAGCGGGTCTTGGCGGCGTTGGCGGACTCGGCCTCCTCCTTGGCGGCCAGCAGCTCCAGGCGCCCGGCCTCCAGCTTGCGCAGGGCCTCGGCGACGCGCTGGGTCAGCACGGCGCCGGCGGCGGCCAGCACCAGAAAGCCGATCAGCAGCCACGGCGCGACGCTCTTCAGCAGCTTCAGGCCAGGGTTCCTGGCCTTCCAGGCCAGGGTCCCGAACGCCTGGCCCTCGATGTCGCGCAAGGTGACCTTCGGCGGATCGCCGCCCGGGCGGCGCAGCAGGACCAGGTCGTCAAGCCCCAGGTCGTCCGACAGCTGATGAACGAAGGCGGCGTCCATGCGGCGGGCGCTGACGACGATCGCTGGCGGGCCGTCATAGAGGTCGGCGACGGCCCGGCTCTCCGGCGTCACGGCGGCGAAGGCGACCAGATAGGCCTCGTCGTCAATCCGCATCAGGCCCGTCCGCGTCACCTCGCCGGCGGTGCTGAGCTTGCCGGCGCGGCGCGCCGCGCGGGCCTTGGCGGCCACATCGGCGGCGATCGGGGCCGCTTCGGCGGGAAAGCCGCCGAGGGCGTCGGCCGAAACCCGCTTGCCGCCGGCCGAGGCGTAGACCACCTGCCCCGAGCGGATGACGAAGGTCAGGTCGTGCTTGAACTGCTCGTGATAATAGGTGGCGAAATCGGTGTCGGCCCAGGCCGCGTCGATCGTCCAGCCCATGGCCTTGTAGGCCTGGTCCCAGACCGTGGCCGAGGTCACCTCGCGCTCCGTCCGCTCCAGGGTGCGGACGATGGTGCGCTGGGTGATCTCGATCTCGTCGACCGCTTCCATGCGATCCAGCTGGCGCGCGGCCAGGATCATCAGGGCCAGTCCGCCCAGGATCGAGACGACGACCAGCACGGCGGCCGCGCCAACGATCCCGTGGATCAGTTGCATAGGCCGGGCTTCGGCGGTCGGAGGCGGTCGGTGCGGTCGCGTCATTGGACGGTCACCATGATGAACAACGACGTTCGCCGTAAGGTGACGTGTGGACGCAGCTCAGGCCTAACGCGGCCTTAAGCCGTCCAGGACCAGCGCCGTCACCGCCGCCCGGGTCTCCTCCATGAAGCGCTTGTCGGACAAGGACTTGCCGGTCAGGGCCCGCACCTGGACGGCGAAGTCGGCATAGTGCTGGGTCAGGGCCCAGAGGGCGAAGATCAGGTGCGGCGGGTCCACGGGCGCGAGCCTGCCCGCCGCCGCCCACGCCTCGATCACCGCGACCTTGGCGTCGAACACCGCCTTCAGGGGCCCCGAGAGCACCGGCTTGAGCAGCGGCGCGCCGCGCAGCATCTCCAGGGCGAACAGGCGCGAAACCTCCGGGTGGTCGCGGCTCAGCACGAGCTTGGCGTCGATCAGGGCGGCGATCGCCTCGGCGGGATCGTCGCCCTCGCTGAAGCGGCTCAGGGGCGCCAGCCACAGGGACAGCCCCTGCTCCAGCACCGCCACGTACAGGGCCTCCTTGGTCGGGTGGTAGTAGAGGAGATTGGCCTTGGAGATCCCCGCCGCCTGGGCGATGGCCTCGACGCTGGCCCCGTCCAGGCCCAGGCGCGCGAAGACGCCCAGGGCGGCCTTCAGGATGGCGGCCTTGCGGGCCTCGCCGGCCCTTTGGCGAGGACCGGGGGCGCGATGCCCCTCGAGCGCTTCGGCCGCCTTGATGTCGCCCACGCTTTGGGCGGCCTTGACCAGCTCGCGGGCGCCGGACGCGCGCTTGGACGCCGGTTTGCCGGCGGCCTTGCGCGACGGCTTGACGGTCTTGGCGGCGGCGTCGGTCATGCCAGCTCGAACTTGGACCATTTGGTCAAACATGGACCGAACGGTTCGGATTGCAACGTTACGCGGGATGGTATTCCATGCCCCTCGGACTTCACAAGGAGCCGCGTCGATGAGCTCTCCGATCACTCCGCTTTCGCCCGGCGCGATCATGCTGCCCGCGCGGCCCGAGCCGATCCCGGTCGACCCGAAGACGACGGCGGTGATCGTCATCGACATGCAGAACGCCTACGCGTCCAAGGGCGGCTATCTCGACCTGGCCGGCTTCGACATCTCCGGGGCGGCGAAGGTGATCCAGGAGATCAAGGCCATCCTGCCGGTGGCCCGCGCGGCCGGGATGCAGGTGATCTATTTCCAGAACGGCTGGGACGACCAGTACGTGGAAGCCGGCGGTCCCGGCTCGCCCAACTGGTGGAAGTCCAACGCCCTGAAGACCATGCGCGCCCGGCCCGAGCTGCAGGGCAAGCTCCTGGCGCGCGGCCAGTGGGACTACGAGCTGGTCGACGCGCTGAAGCCCGAGCCGGGCGACATCCAGCTGCACAAGACCCGCTACTCAGGCTTCTTCAACAGCCAGCTGGACAGCGTGCTGCGGGCGCGCGGCATCCGCCACCTGGTGTTCGTCGGCATCGCCACCAATGTCTGCGTCGAGTCGACCCTGCGCGATGGCTTCTTCCTCGAATATTTCGGGACCGTGCTGGAGGACGCCACCCACCAGGCGGGTCCGGATTTCGTGCAGAAGGCGGCGCTGTTCAACATCGAGAGCTTCTTCGGCTGGGTCTCGACGACCGCTGACTTCAAGGGGGCGTTCGGGCAGCTGGCGCCGGACTAGCGCGGCCCCCTCCGGCGTTTCGCGCCACCTCCCCCATGAAGGGGGGAGGACAACCCAGGCCCTGCTCCCCCTTCATGGGGTGCTGTCGGCGAAGCCGACTGAGGGGGCAGCACAGAGGAGACCACCATGCCCAAGACCGTCATCACCCCGCCCGGGACGGGCACGCCGATCGCCCCGTTCTCGCCCGGCACGCTGGCCGACGGGATCGTCTACGTCTCGGGCACCCTGGCCTTCGACAAGGACAACAACGTCGCCTTCCCCGACGACGCCGAGGCCCAGACCCGGCAGGTGCTGGAGACCATCAAGTCGGTGATCGAGACCGCCGGCGGCACGATGGAGGACGTGACCATGAACCACATCTTCCTGACCGACTGGGCCCACTACGCGCCGATGAACAAGGTCTATGCCGAGTACTTCCCCGGCGACAAGCCGGCCCGCTACTGCATCCAGTGCGGCCTGGTGAAGCCCGGCTTCGTGGTCGAGATCGCCTCGGTCGCGCACATCGGGAAGAAGTAGCCGCATGACTTCCGGCACGGTCGACGGCCTCCATTACGAGCTGCACGGCGGTCCGGTCGCCGGCCGCGAGGTCGTGCTGCTGTCTTCGGGTCTGGGCGGCTCGGGCGCGTTCTGGGCTCCGCAGATGGCGGCCCTGACCGAGCGCTGGCCGGTCGTGCTGTACGACCATCGCGGCACGGGCCGCAGCGTCCGCGAGCTGCCGGACGACTATGCCGTCGCCCACATGGCCGAGGACATGGTCAAGGTCATGGACGCCCTGGCCCTGCCCAAGGCCCACGTGGTGGGCCACGCGGCCGGCGGCAATGCGGGCCTGCAGCTCGCGCTGGACCAGCCCGATCGCCTGGGCAAGCTGGTGGTGGTCAACGGCTGGTCGCGGCCCGATCCGCACATCAGGCGCTGTTTCGACACCCGCATCCATCTGCTGAACGACAGCGGACCGGAAGCCTATGTCCACGCCCAGCCGATCTTCCTCTATCCGGCCGACTGGATCTCGCGGAACCACGCGCGCCTGCAGGCCGAGGAGCCCCACCACGTGGCCGGCTTCCCGCCGCGCGAGGTGATGCTGGCCCGGATCAACGCCCTGCTGGCCTTCGACGTCGACGCGCGGCTGGAGGAGATCACCCACCGGGTGCTGATCAGCGCCAGCGCCGACGACATGCTGGTCCCGATGAGCTGCTCGCAGCGCCTGGCCGGCCGTCTGCCCAACGCCGACTACCAGGTCGCCGCCTGGGGCGGCCACGGCTTCACCGTCACCGATCCCGAGACCTTCAACGAGGGTCTGATCAAGTTTCTAGAGGGGGAATAAACCCATGCAGGTCGGCGTCTTCATCCCCATCGGCAACAACGGCTGGCTCATCTCCGAGACCTCGCCGCAGTACATGCCCAGCTTCGCGCTCAACAAGGAGATCACCCAGAAGGCCGAGAAGTACGGCTTCGACTTCGCGCTCTCGATGATCAAGCTGCGCGGGTTCGGCGGCAAGACCCAGTTCTGGGAGCACAATCTCGAGAGCTTCACCCTGATGTCGGGCCTGGCGGCCGTGACCAGCAAGATCAAGATCTTCGCCACCGTCGCCACCCTGACCATCCCGCCGGCCATCGTGGCGCGCATGGCCTCGACCATCGACTCGATCGCCCCGGGCCGCTTCGGCATCAACCTGGTGACCGGCTGGCAGAAGGCCGAGTACAGCCAGATGGGCCTGTGGCCGGGCGAAGAGCACTATACCGACCGCTACAACTACCTGGCCGAATACACGACCGTGCTGAAGGACCTGCTGGAGACGGGGGTATCCGACTTCAAGGGCAAGTACTTCACCATGGACGACTGCCGCGTCAGCCCCCACCCGAAGGAGACCAAGCTGATCTGCGCCGGCTCGTCCGACGAGGGCCTGGCCTTCACGGCGCAATATGCCGACTACAGCTTCGCCCTGGGCAAGGGGACCAACACCCCGACCGCCTTCGCCAGCGTCAACAAGCGGCTGGAGGCGGCCGCCGAAAAGACCGGCCGCGACGTCAAGTCGTTCATCCTGTTCATGATCATCGCCGACGAGACCGACGAGAAGGCCATGGCCAAGTGGCAGAAGTACCGCGACGGCGCGGACCAGGAGGCCCTGGCCTGGCTGACCCAGCAGGCGGCCCCCAACGCCAAGGCCGGCGCGACGACCAACACCACCCAGCTGGCCGCGCCGGAATCGGCGGTGAACCTGAACATGGGTACGCTGGTCGGCAGCTATGAGAGCATCGCCCGGATGATGGACGAGATCGCCGAGGTCCCCGGCACGGCGGGCGTGCTGCTGACCTTCGACGACTTCGTGAAGGGCGTTCGAGGACTTCGGCGAGAAGATCCAGCCGCTGATGAAGTCGCGGCGAACCTAGGGCAGGTCACTTGCCCCCACCCTGACCGCTTCGCGGTCGTCCCCCCCGGAGGGGGCGGAAGAATGGCCTTCTTCCCCCTCCGGGGGAGGAGGGCCGAAGGCCCGGAGGGGGCCAGTAATATACCTAATCCACCGCCAGCATGCCCAGCAGCTGGCAGGCGGAACACCAGCACGCTGTCCGGCGGGATCTCGCCCATGTCGCGGGGGCCGTAGCCCAGCTCGGAGGGGATGTAGAGGGTCCACTCGTCGCCGACCTTCATCTTCGGCAGGGCTTCCAGCCAGCCCTGGATCAGGCCGTCGGCCGGCATGATCGCCGCCTTGCCGCGCGCGAAGCTCGAGTCGAAGACCGTGCCGTCCAGCAGCTTGCCCTCGTAATTGACCTTGACGATGTCGCCGAGCTTGGGCGACGGGCCGGTCTTCGGACCGGAGGTCACGACCTTGTACTGCAGGCCCGACGGCAGGGTGACGACGCCGGGGGTCTTGGCGTTCTTTTCCAGGAAGGCCTTGCCGGCCAGGGCGTTGGCCGAGGGGCCGGCGTTCAGTTGCGGCGGGGCCGACGGCTGGGGCGTCTGGGCGGAAGCCGCGCCGGCGACGAGGAAGGCGGCAAGGGCCCCTGCAACGAAGGAATGGGGAGCGAGAAGGCGCATCAAGGGTCTTTCGAACGCTGGTGTCAGTGACCGACACCGTAGCGATCCTTGAGCGGAACTTCGCGGCGAAATTTTGGGCGGCCCCTAAACCAGCCCCCGCTTCTGCGCCTCCAGCGCCGCCTCGGCTCGGGAGCAGATGTTGAGCTTGCGGTAGATCGCCTTGACGTACCCCGCCACGGTCAGCTCGGTGACGCCCATGACCTTGGCCGCCTCGCCCGAGCGCAGGCCCCGGCCGATCAGGCGCAGCGCCTCGGTCTCGCGCGGGGTCAGGGCCGCCTCGGGCTCCACCGTCTGGATCAGGACCGGCCGGGCGCGGAAATAGTCCAGCATCCGCCGGGCCACGGCGGGCGAGAGCGGGGTTTCGCCGGCCTCGAGGCGGCGCAGGTATCGCACCAGTTCGTCGCGGCCCATGTCCTTGAGCAGGTAGCCGCCCGCCCCCGCCGCGATGGCGTCGAACAGGTGGTGGTCGTCGGCGTAGATGGTCACCACCACCGACCGCGTCGCCCCGCCCGAGCGCTCGGCCAGGTCGCGCAGGAAGTCGACGCCGCGCCCGTCCGGCAGGGCCAGATCGACCAGGGCCAGGTCGGGCGCGCCGTCGGACAGGAACGAGCGCGCCTCGGCCAGGTCGGCCGCGCCGCGCGCCACCACGCCGGGGAAGGCTTCTGACAAGGCCGCCAGCAGGTGCTCACGGGTCTCGGCCTGGTCTTCGAGGACAAGAGCGGTTGAGGGAAGGGTCATGCCGGGGCGCTCGCATCCAAGGGCGTCGACAGGCGGACCACCGTACCCTTCGGGGTTTCGGGAAACTCCACCGTGCCGCCGATCTCGCCCAGTCGCCGCTCCAGGTTGGCCAGACCGCTGCGACGCCCGCCCGGTTCGCGCGGCAGGCCGACGCCGTCGTCGCCGAGGGTCAGTTCCAGCCGGCCGCCGTCTTCGTGGACCGTGACGGCCACGGTGGTCGCGCCGGCGTGTCGGATGGCGTTGGTGACCACCTCGCGCACGGCCGAGGTCAGGTTCTTGTAGACGCGGTAGGGCGCGGTAACGCCGGGATCGACCAGCTCGACCGGCGGCCAGTCCAGGGCGATGCCGGCCGCCTCCAGCCGCTCGGCGGTCTCGTGGCGCAGGTCGGCCAGCGCCGCCTCCAGCGGCAGGTCCTGGCCCGACAGGCCCGAGACGATGGCCCGCAGGTCGCCGATCGCTCCGCGCACGGCCTCGCGCGTCTGGGACAGGTCCTGGCGGTGCAGGCCCGACAGCAGGCGCGCGCCGACGTCGTCGTGCAGGTCGCGGGCGATGCGCAGACGCTCCTCGACCACGCCGCGGGCATAGGCGTCGCGGCCTTCCTCGATCTGGCTCAGCAGACTCACCAGCTGGTCGGCCAGCTGGACCTGCGCCGTGCCGAACAGGCCCCGCCCCCGGAACGGAAAACGCAGGGTGAGCGCCGTGGTCCCGGCGGCGGCGGGAAGGCCCAGGGCCACGCCCTCCTCGAGGATCTCGGCCTTGGCTCTGGCGGCCTGGGCGGGAGCGATCTCCAGCGGCTCATAGACCTTGGACAGCAGCGCCCTCCAGGCATCCGCCCGCGCCTCGGTCCCGTGGATCAGGGCGACCTGGGCCACGGCGGCGAACATCTCGTGGTCCTTCAGGGTCTTGCGGCCGATGGTCCGCCGCCACAGCACGTCGCGGAACGGCAGGTAGGCGAAGGCCACGATCAGCAGCGACACGCCCAGCGCCGCCTGCGGACTGGTTCCCAGGGCGGTGATCAGGACGCCATCCAGGGCCAAGAGCGCCGCGCCGGCGCTGAGGTAGAACAGGATCCGGAACGCCCACTGGTCCAGCTCGAACAGACGATGGCGACGCAGGCCCACGGCCATGCCGACATAGATGATCACGAAGAAGCCTAGCGAGAAGCGCGGGTCCAGGAATGGCCGCATGCCCAGGGCGATCGGCACGGCGACATTGCCGATGAAGGCCCCGGCCCCAACGATCACCGACAGGCCCAGCCACCGGGTCGCGGCCATGGCGGCCGGGTCCTTGCGGCTGGCGAAGGCCTGCACGCCGATGGCCACCACGATCAGGGCCATCTCGATCGAGGTGATCCCCTGCCCCATGCTCTCGGTCGACGGATTGCCCGGCAGCAGCGGCGTCAGCGCCCAGACCAGCACCCACAACGGCGCCAACAGCATGACCGGCAGCCGCGTGACCCGCTTGGGGTAGGCCAGGAAGAAGGCGATCATCGCCCCGCCATAGGCCACCGCCCCGATCATGTTTAGCCGCATGGCGATCGTCGCCAGCGTCCCGTCCATGACCAGCTCGACGCTGGAATTGACCGCCCAGCCGAAGGTGAAGGCCAGCATCGACAGGCCGGTCAGGGCGAAGAGCTGGGTCGACAGCTCGCGCGGCCGCAGGGCCCAGACCCAGCCGACGATCAGGGCCGCGATCAGGCCGAACGCCAGATTGGCCCAGAACTCCGCGCCCAGGGTCGACAGCGGCCGGACGCGGTTGTCCAGCGTCACGACGCGCTGGACGCCGTCGCTCCCCGCCAGGCGCAGGACCAGCGGCCGGGCCGCCAGCTGCTCGGCGAAGGCCGCTCGGCGGCGGCTCTGCTCGGCGGCGGCGGCCTGGGTGTCGGGGGTGTCCAGCCCGCCGATCTCGGGCGCGCGCAGCACCGGCGCGGCGCGATCTGAGCCGACGCCGGCCAGCCGGTCGCCGACCTTGGCCCCGACGCGGTCCAGCGGCCCGCCGGGCGTCAGGCGGGTGATGACCAGGGCGCCGTCGGGCCTGGCCTGGAAGCCCGCGCCCAGCCACGGCGGGCTCATCGCCATCCAGACGCCGATCAGCGCCGTCGCGACGCACAGCAGGACGACGCCGAGCAGCAGGGTCGTGGGGGACGAGGCGCGCATCCGGCCTTACTGTAAACGATTGGGGACGCAGACCTTGGGACAGGACTAGCGCGACCGCAACCATCACGGAACGCCGTTACGGGGACACCCCCCGTTCTGGGGGTTGCGCGAACCGGCCGCCCAGTCGTGTGGCTACAAAACTTGTCTTCCCGGCCGCAGCGCAGCGGAGAGCCAGGACCCAGGGGCGGCCGCAATGCGCCGGCCCCTGGGTCCCGGACAAGCGCTACGCGCTTTCCGGGATGACAAGAATTGTGAGGGCTTTACTGCCCGTTCCCGGGCGCCCACGGAAACTTCAGGCTCTCGTAGTACTCCAGGCTCCTCGCCGGCGCCTTCTCGCCCGGCGGCAACGGACGCTTGGAGAAGCTCCCGAACCACGCCACCGAGGCGTCGCGCCACCACTGGGCTTCGTCGCGCTGAATCTTCAGGTAGTCGGCGACCTCCTTGTGGCGCTGGGCGTCGACATAGGGCGCCAGGCCGGCCCAGGTCTTCTCCATGCCGTCGACATAGGCGACGCCCCGGCCGTAGTGCTTGACCATGCCGTCCCACAGGGTGTCGCCGGACTTCAGTCGGTAGTCCCAGGGCAGGTGGTGGAACCACAGCAGGTCCTTCTCGTCGACGCATTTGAGGTCGGCGAAGCAGGCCCCCACGGCCGGCGCGTACTGGGCCGTGGCGTTGCTGCCCGAGGGCGTGCGGTCGAAGCCGATCCCGTCCGGGCCGGCCTTGGCGTAGTAGACGCTGGTCCAGTCGGCGCGCGGCCCGCCGCTGACCCAGGGACCGGGGCCGTAGTGGTGCCCCTCGCCCATCTGGTGGTGCAGACCGAGCGGGGTCATGTAGTCCACCGCCGCCTCGCGCGAGCCCATCATCATGTCGACCACCGGCTTCACCAGGCGCGGTTCGTCGCCGAAGGTCATCTTCGTCCAGTCGGTCGCGATGTCCCTGGCCGAAGCCTCCGGATCCCAGGCCAGGCGGCCGAAGGCGTACCAGTTGGCCTGGTCGAACTGTGAGCCGCTCCAGTTGCGGTCGCTGCCGATATTGGCCACGCCCGCCATCACCGTCAGCTTGTGGCCGTCCAGCGAGCCATCGACCACCTTGGCCACGGTCGAGCCCTTGCCGTGGGCCATGGTGTCGGCGCGCAGGGTCTCCTCGAACAGCGGGCCCAGATAGACGAGGTGGGTCGAGAAGCCGAGATATTCCTTGGTGATCTGGAACTCCATGCCGAGGTTCGACTTCGGCATGGCCCCGAACAGCGGGTGGAACGGCTCGCGCGGCTGGAAGTCGATGGCGCCGTTCTTGACCTGGATGACCACATTGTCGCGGAACTGGCCGTCGAACGGCTTGAACTCCGAATAGCCCTGCTTGGCGCGGTCGTCGGGCTGCTCGTGCGAATAGACGAAGGCCCGCCAGATCACGACGCCGCCGTGAGGGCCGACCGCGTCGGCCAGCATGTTGGCCCCGTCGACATGGGTGCGGCCATAGTCCTGAGGGCCAGGCTGGCCTTCCGAATTGGCCTTCACGAGAAAGCCGCCGAAGTCCGGGATGGCCTTGTAGATCTCGTTCGCCTTGGCCTTCCAGAAGGCGGCGACCGCCGGGTCGGTCGGGTCGGCGGTCTTCAGGCCGCCGATCTCGATCGGCGCCGAGAAGCGGGCTGACAGATAGACCCTGATGCCATAGGGCCGGAACGTGTCGGCCAGGGCGGCGGCCTTGGCGATATAGGCCGGGGTCAGGCTGTCGGCCTTGGCGTTGACGTTGTTCAGCACCGTTCCATTGACGCCGATCGAGGCGTTGGCGCGGGCGTATTCGACCATGCGAGCGTCGACATGGCCGGGCAGACGCCACCAGTCGAAGATCGACTGGCCCGAATAGCCGCGCTCGACCGTGCGGTTGAGGTTGTCCCAGTGGTTCAGCATCCGCAGCTTGACCTTGGGGACCGACGTCAGGTCGAGGCTGTCCACGGGCCGCCGGGTCTGGATCAGCTCCAGATAACGGAAAACGCCATAGAGAACGCCGATGTCCCTGTTGGCCGAGATCACCGTGGTCTTCCGGCCGTTCACCGCCAGGGTGCGGATGCGAAAGCCCTCGTCGCCCAGGTCCTTCGCCGGCGCGACGGCCAACTGGATCACGCCATCGCGGGCCCCGGCGGCGGCGCTGGCGGGCTTGCCGACCAGACCGGTCAGGCCGCGCTCAAGCTCGGCGCGGGCGACCTTCAGGGTCGGGGTGTCGGGGGCGGAGGAGCCCGGAGGCGCGATGGCGGCGGCGCGCGCGGCGTAGGCCGGCCTGGCCGACGCCTCGACGGGCCGATAGCGGAGCCAGAGGTCATAGCCGTCCTCCGCCCGGGCGGCGGGGGCGATCAGGACCAGCCCCAGGATCAGCGCCAGAACACGCATGGTTTCACTCCCTGCCGCGACTTCATGAGGTCGGGTCACCAAAGTCATAGTGGTCTGACCACTGGGTTGACAACCCTTATGGTAGCGGTAAACCGATAGGCAGGGAGGAAGATGGACGCCGCGCGCCTCGTTTCGCGCGGGCCTTCGGTCTTTCGGTCCCGCCAAACGATTGCAGACAAAGCGTCCCCAAGGCCATCATGCCCAAGATCATCGCCGCCAAGACCATCGTCACGTGCCCGGGTCGCAACTTCGTGACCCTGAAGATCGTCACCGACGAGGGCGTCTACGGCATCGGCGACGCGACCCTGAACGGCCGCGAGCTGGCGGTCGAGGCCTATCTCTCCCAGCACGTCATACCCTGCCTGATCGGCCGCGACGCCCACCAGATCGAGGACATCTGGCAGTTCCTGTATCGCGGGGCCTACTGGCGCCGGGGCCCGGTGACCATGGCCGCCATCGCCGCGGTCGACATGGCGCTGTGGGACATCAAGGGCAAGATCGCCGGCCTGCCGGTCTATCAGCTGCTGGGCGGCGCCTGCCGGACCGGGGTGATGGTCTATGGCCACGCCAATGGCGAGACGATCCAGGAGACCCTCGACAACGCCGCCGTCTATGCCGAACAGGGCTACAAGGCCATCCGCCTGCAGACCGGGGTTCCGGGCATGCCGGGGGCCTATGGCGTCTCCAAGGACCGCTTCTTCTATGAGCCGGCCGACAGCGACCTGCCCAAGGAAACGGTCTGGTCGACCGAGCGCTACCTGCGCACGGCTCCGGACCTGTTCGCCGCCGCCCGCGACCGCCTGGGCTGGGACCTGCACCTGCTGCACGACGTCCACCACCGCCTGACCCCGATCGAGGCCGCGCGTCTGGGCAAGGACCTCGAGCCCTATCGCCTGTTCTGGATGGAGGACGCCGTCCCGGCCGAGAACCAGTCCAGCTTCCGGATCATCCGCCAGCACACGACGACGCCCCTGGCCGTCGGCGAGATCTTCAACTCGGTGTGGGACTGCAAGCAGCTGATCGAGGAACAGCTGATCGACTATATCCGCGCCACGGTGGTCCATGCCGGCGGCATCACGCACCTGAAGAAACTGGCCAGCTTCGCCGACCTGCACCACGTCCGGACCGGCTGCCACGGGGCCACGGATCTCTCGCCGGTCTGCATGGGCGCGGCCCTGCACTTCGACCTGTCGATCCCCAACTTCGGCGTCCAGGAATACATGCGTCACACACCCGAGACGGACGCGGTGTTCCCTCACGCCTACACCTTCAGCGACGGCATGTTGCATCCCGGCGAGGCGCCCGGCCTGGGCGTCGACATCGACGAGGATCTGGCCGCGAAATATCCCTACAAGCGCGCCTATCTGCCGGTCGCGCGGCGCCTGGACGGCTCGATGCACGACTGGTGAGGCGATGGTCAGGCCTTAAGGCCAAACCACGGGATAGCCAAACCCGACCGCCCGGACGGAAAGGCGAAAAAACAGGACAATTCGCGCCGGGCGCCGTGTTAGTAAATCGGGGCCCGACAACGCCCCGTCGGGCACAAGCGTCCTTCCGAGCCTCCGCCCAAACATGTCAGACAACGTCAAGCTCTACCGCAGGATCGCCGACTCCGTGGCCGACGCCATCGAGGCCGGGCAGTACAGGCTGGGCGACCGCCTGCCGACCGAGCGGGAGCTGGCCGAGCAGTTCGGGGTCTCGCGCCCCACCCTGCGCGAGGCGATGATCGCGCTGGAAATGCTGGGCATGATCGAGGCCCGCCATGGCCTGGGCATCTATGTCACCGGCAATGTCCGCCCGGTCGCCCCCTCGGCCGATATCGACTTCGAGATCGGCGCCTTCGAGCTGATCGAGGCCCGCCGCCTGTTCGAGGGCGAGGCCGCCGCCCTGGCCGCCACCTCGATCAGCGACGAGCAGATCGGCGAGCTGGAAGGCCTGCTGGAGCGGATGCATGTCGAGGAGGAGATCCGGGGCGAGGAGGCCGACCGCGACTTCCACATGATCATCGCCCGCGCCACCGGCAACGGGGCGATCATCGCCACGATCGAGAACCTGTGGGACTGGCGCAACCGCTCGCCCCTGGCGCGCAACATCCTGACCCGCGCCCGCGGCATGGGGCTGGAGCCCCGGATCGCCGAGCACCGCCGGGTGGTCGACGCGCTGAAGGCCCGTGATCCGGCCGCCGCCCGCCAGGCCATGCGCGACCACCTGGAACGGGTGATCGACCACCTGCTGCACGCGACCGAGACCGAGGCCGTGCAGAAGGCCCAGCAGGAAACCAAGGCGCGGCGGAACGCCATCGCCAAGAGGGTCGCGATTTAACACCTCAAGATCCTCCCCCGCGATGCGGGGGAGGTGGCCCAGAGGGCCGGAGGGGGCTAGCTCCGCCTACGCAGTGAAGGCCCCCTCAGTCGCTCCGCGACAGCTCCCCGCAACGCGGGGGAGCATCCATCTGGGCGCCGCGCCCGTCCCATGCCACTCATTCACCATGCTGAAGCTCCCCACCCTGAAGCCCGATTCCGACCAGATGCTGCACCTGGACGCCCTGCGCATCGTCGGGGCGCTGATGATCGTGGTCTTCCACTTCAACCGCTTCATCAATCTGGACGGCCGATGGCAGGCCGCCGACGACACGATCAAGAACTTCAGCCTGATCGTCGACCTGTTCTTCCTGATCTCCGGCTACGTGATGGCCGCCATCTATACCGGCCGCCTGACCACCTTCGCCAAGTACCGCGACTTCCTGCAAAAGCGCGTCGCGCGCCTGGGTCCGCTGCACTGGGCGACGATGCTGGTGTTCGTGGCCATCGCCGCCCTCGGCTGGGCCGGAGTGCTGAACGAGCGCGATCCGTCGCGCTACGACGTGACCTGCATCCCCCAGAACGTCCTCTTCATCCACGCCTGGGGGACCTGCCACGCCCAGACCTGGAACTTCGTCAGCTGGGCGATCAGCGCCGAGATGGGGATGTATATCGCCCTGCCCCTGCTGTTCTGGATCACCGCCCGAGGCTGGCAGGCGACGGCGGCTGTCGCCTTCGGCAGCCTGGCCCTGCTGCTGTGGATCTCGCGTAACGGCGAGACCTTTTCGCAGTGGACCTACGATTTCGGCGTCGCCCGCGCCGTGCCGGGCTTCATGCTGGGGATGCTGGCGTTCCAGCGGAAGGACGTGCTGGCGAAACTGCCCTTCGCCCGCTTCGTGATGTGGGCCTTGCTGGCGGCGTTCTTCGTGGCGTCCTGGGCGGGCGCGTCGCGGACGAGCCTGCTGTTCCTAATCTACGCCGTGGGCCTGGCCGGCGTGGCGGCCGACGCCCAAGGCGTCCAGGGCGGGATCAGCCGCCGCCTGGCGCCGTGGGCGCAGCTGTCGTTCAGCCTCTACCTGCTGCACCCGATCGCCCTGAAGATCGCCCTCAACTGGGTGGGCTTCGGCGCCTGGGGCCTCTCCGGCGACGCCATGCGGCTGTGGTGTCTGCTGTGGGTGATCCTGCTGTTCCCGATCGCCTATCTGTCGCTGGTGGGGTTCGAGCGGCCGGCGCGGGACTGGGTGGCGCGGCTGGGGAAGCGCGAAAAGCTCCCTCTCTCTTAGAGAGAGGGTTGGGGTGAGAGGTTACGAGGTTCGACGGCGTGCCGGCGCTGCGGCTACCGCTGTAACCTCTCACCCTCCCACCGCTTCGCGGCGGGCCCCTCCCTCTCTCTAAGAGAGAGGGTTTCCCGAAATCCCATCCACCCAAGCCGGCAGTTCGCTGATGCTCCCCAGCTCCGCGTAGCGTTCATGCCCGACCGGCGCCTCGGCCGCCTCGTGCGACCAGACCAGCGGATAGGGAATCAGCGCGCCCCAGCAGCCGGCCTCCAGCGCCGGCAGGATGTCCGAGCGCATCGAGTTGCCGGCCATCACCGCCTGCTCCGCCCCCGTGCCGTAACGGTCGAACACCCGGCGATAGGTGCCGGCGTCCTTCTCGGACACGATCTCGACCGCCACGAAGTAGTCGCCCAGTCCCGACGAGGCCAGCTTCTGCTCCTGGTGCAGCAGATCGCCCTTGGTGATCAGGACCAGGCGGTAGCGCTCCGACAGCTCGGCCAGCGCCTTGTCGACGCCCGACAGCGGCTCGATCGGCTCGGTCAGCATCTCGCGGCCGACGGCCAGGATCTCGCGGATCACCCGGGTGTCGACGCGGCCGTCGGTGACCTCCAGCGCCGTCTCGATCATCGACAGGGTGAAGCCCTTGGCTCCGTAGCCATAGACCCGCAAATTGCGCTTCTCGACGGCGACCAGCTGTTGCTCGATCTTCTCGGCGTCCCCGTGGTCGGACAGCAGGTCCAGGAACCGCGCATGGGACAGCCGGAACTTGCTCTCGCAGTGCCAGAGGGTGTCGTCGGCGTCGACGCCGACGGTGGTGATGGTGCTCATTGAGGCAGCCATAGCAAAACGGCCCGACGGTCGCGAGAGGCCCCTTGCGCCTCCCTGACCATCTTGTCAGCTAGCCGTCAGGCTGCGGACCCACTGGCCTTGCTAGACCGGGCCCAACCTCCCCTCCGCAACGACGGAATTTAGTATGATCTCGCTCGTGCGGACGGCTTTGGCGCGTCCCTACACCTTCGTCGTGATGGCCGCGATGATCCTGATCGTCGGCGTCCTGGCGATCCTGCGCATGCCGACCGACATCTTCCCCAACATCCGCGTGCCCGTCGTGGCGGTGGCCTGGACCTATAACGGCCTGTCGCCGGCCGACATGGCGGGGCGGATCATGACCCCCTACCAGCGGGCTCTGACCACCACGGTCAACGACATCGACCATATCGAGGCGACCTCGCTGCAGGGCGTCGGGGTGGTGAAGATCTACTTCCAGCCGGGAGCGGACGTGCGCCTGGCCAACGCCCAGATCACCGCCATCTCGCAGACCCTGCTGCGCCAGCTGCCCCCAGGCGTGACCCCGCCGCTGGTCCTCAACTACAACGCCTCGACCGTGCCCATCCTGCAGCTGGCCCTGGCCGGCCAGGGCCTGTCCGAGCAGCAGCTGTCCGATTTCGGCACCAACGTCATCCGCACGCGCCTGGTCACCGTGCCGGGCGCGGCCATCCCCCTGCCGTTCGGCGGCAAGACCCGTCAGATCCAGGTCGACATCGACCCGCAGGCCCTGCTGTCCAAGGGCCTGTCGGCCAGCGACGTCGGGGCGGCGATCGCGGCCCAGACCCAGATCACCCCGGCCGGCTTCGTCAAGATCGGCGAGTTCCAGTACAGCCTGCGCCTGAACAACGCCCCCGGCACGGTCGAGGAGCTGAACGCCCTGCCGGTCAAGACCATCAACGGCGCGACCATCCGCATCGGCGACGTCGCCCACGTACGCGACGGCTCGGCCCCGCAGCAGAACATCGTCCACGTCGACGGCCAGCGCTCGGTGCTGATGACGGTGCTGAAGTCGGGCGCCACCTCGACCATCGCCATCGTCGACGGGATCAGGGCCGCCCTGCCCGACCTGAAGGCCCAGCTGCCGCCCGAGCTGACCATCACCCCTCTGAACGACCAGTCGACCTTCGTGAAGGCGGCCGTCGAGGGCGTGGTCCACGAAGGCGCCCTGGCCGCCGTGCTGACCTCGCTGATGATCCTGCTGTTCCTGGGCTCCTGGCGCTCGACGGTGATCATCGCCGTCTCGATCCCGCTGGCCGTTCTGGCGGCGATCGGGGCCCTGGCGGCGTTCGGCCAGACCCTGAACGTCATGACTCTGGGGGGCCTGGCCCTCGCCGTCGGCATCCTGGTCGACGACGCCACCGTCACCATCGAGAACATCAACTGGCACCTGGAGCACGGCAAGGATGTCCGGACGGCGATCCTGGACGGGGCGGCCCAGATCGTCACCCCGGCCTTCGTCTCCCTGCTCTGCATCTGCATCGTCTTCGTGCCGATGTTCTTCCTGCCGGGCGTGTCGGGCTTCCTGTTCGTGCCGATGGCCCTGTCGGTGGTGTTCGCGATGATCGCCTCGTTCCTGCTGTCGCGGACCCTGGTGCCGACCATGGCGGCCTATCTGCTCAAGCCGCACGTCCCGCACGACGAAGAGGCCCCGTCGCCCCATCGCCTGGTGCGGTTCCAGCGCGGCTTCGAGCGGAGCTTCTCCAAGGTGCGCGACGCCTATGCCGGCCTGCTGGGCTTCGCCCTGGACGCGCGCGGCGTGTTCGTCATCGGCTTCCTGGCGTTCGCCCTGCTGAGCCTGACGCTGGTCCCGTTCCTGGGCCGCAACTTCTTCCCAGCCGTGGACTCCGGCTCGATCGCCCTGCACGTCCGCGCCCCGGTCGGCACGCGGATCGAGGAGTCGGCGGCCCTGTTCGACCGCATCCAGCGCCACGTCCGCACGGTGATCCCGGCCGACGAGGTCGAGACGATCGTCGACAACATCGGCCTGTCCACCAGCGGCATCAACACCGCCTACAACGCCTCGGGGACCATCGGCCCACAGGACGGCGACATCCTGATCAGCCTGAAGACGGGCCATCGCCCGACCGACGACTACATCAAGGCGCTGCGCGAGGAGCTGCCCAAGGCCTTCCCCAGCGCGACCTTCTCGTTCCTGCCGGCCGACGTGACCAGCCAGATCCTCAACTTCGGCAGCCCGGCCCCGATCGACATCCAGGTGACCGGCGGCGACGCGGCGACCAACCAAGCCTACGCCCAGAAAATCCTGCGCGAGATCCGCGGCGTGAAGGGCATCGCCGACGTCCGCATCCAGCAGCCGGCCGCCGCGCCGGAGCTCCGCTTCGACGTCGACCGCACCCGCATCCACGCCCTGGGCCTGGACGAGCGCGACGTCACCGCCAGCCTGGCCGGCGCCGTGGCCGGCAGCCAGCAGACCGCCCCGGTGTTCTGGCTGAACCCGAAGAACGGCGTCTCCTATCCCGTCGTCGCCCAGACGCCGGAATACATGCTGGACAGCTTCGACAAGCTGCGGTCGATCCCGGTCACCGGGGCCCGCGCCGCGGACCCGACGCCGCAGGTGCTGGGCGGCCTGGGCGCGCTCAGCCGCGGCTCCACCGCCGCCGTCGTCTCGCAGTACAACATCCAGCCGATGGTCAATGTCTTCGCCGCCACCCAGGGACGCGATCTGGGCGGCGTGGCGACCGACATCCAGAAGGCCCTCAAAAAGCTGGAGAAGGACAAGCCCGCCAAGGTCCGCGTCACCCTGCGCGGCCAGTTCCAGACCATGAACACCGCCTTCTCCGGCATGGGCTGGGGCCTGCTGGGCGCGGTGGTGATGATCTATCTGCTGATCGTCATCAACTTCCAGTCCTGGCTGGACCCGTTCGTGATCATCTCGGCCCTGCCCGCCGCCCTGGCCGGCATCGCCTGGATGCTGTTCGCCACCGGTACGCCGCTGTCGGTGCCGGCCCTGACCGGCGCGATCATGTGCATGGGCGTGGCCACGGCCAACTCGATCCTGGTGGTCAGCTTCGCCCGCGAGCGGCTGGCGGCCACCGGCGACGCGGTCCGGGCCGCCTTCGAGGCCGGGGTCACCCGCTTCCGCCCGGTGCTGATGACGGCCCTGGCCATGATCATCGGCATGGCGCCGATGGCCCTGGCCCTGGGCGAAGGCGCCGAGCAGAACGCCCCGCTGGGCCGGGCGGTGATCGGCGGCCTGATCTTCGCCACCTGCGCGTCCCTGCTGTTCGTCCCCGCCATCTTCTCCATCGTCCACGGCCGCCGCCCCCGCGCGGAAGCCGCCTCCCCCGAAGGCGTCGCCCATGTCGAGTCCCCCCCCTGCCCCCCTCTGACGACTTCCCGAAGACCAGCCCCCGGAGCCTGCGCCGTCTGGCCCTGATCGGCGGCGCCGGCTTCGTGCTGATCCTGGCGGCCGGTACGGCCTCGCGGCTGATGGCCAGCCAGGACCTGAAGAAGACCAGCCAGGCCAGCGCCCTGACCACGGTCCACGTCATCCAGCCGGGCGGCGGCGAGAGCGCCGACCTCGTCTTGCCGGGGCGCCTGCAGGCCTGGGCCGAGGCTCCGGTCTACGCCCGCACCGACGGCTATCTGCGCCGCTGGTACGTCGACATCGGCCAGCCGGTGAAGGCGGGCCAGGTGCTGGCCGAGATCGACGCCCCGGAAGTCGACCAGCAGCTGGTCGCCGCCCGCGCCGCCCTGGCCACCGCCCAGGCCCAGCGGGATCTGGCCGCCACCACCGCCGCCCGCTGGAAGCGGCTGGTCGGCGAAAACGCCGTCTCGCAGCAGGAGGCCGACGAGCGCGCCGGCGACCTGGCCGCCCGCGAGGCCATGCGCAACGAAGCCATCGCCAATGTCCGCCGGCTGGAGAGCCTGACCGCTTTCAAGCGCATCGTCGCCCCGTTCGACGGGGTGGTGACCAGCCGCGACACCGACCAGGGCGCCTTGATCAGCGCCGGCGGCGCCCGGCCCTCGCCGCTGTTCACCGTGTCCGACACCCGCCGCCTGCGGCTCTATGTCAGCGTGCCGCAGAGCCTGGCCGGCCAGATCCGTCCGGGCATGAGCGCCGCCTTCACCACGCCCGACCTGCCGGGCCGGACCTTCAACGCCCGCCTGGCGCGCACGGCCGACGCGGTCGACGCGCAGTCGGGGGCGATGCTGATCCAGCTGGACGTCGACAACGCCGCTGGCGCCCTCAAGCCCGGCGCCTACGCCCAGGTCAGCCTGGACCTCAAGGCCGCCAGCGCGACCTCGACCGCATCGGTGCGGATCCCGTCCAACGCCCTGCTGTTCCGCAAGGAAGGCACGGCCGTGGCGGTGGTCGGCGGCGACAACACCGTCTCGATCCGCCCGGTCCGCATCGCCCGCGACGACGGCGCCGAGCTGGAACTGGCCAGCGGGATCGCGGCCAACGACTGGATTGTCACCAGCCCGCCGGACGCCATCGCCACCGGCGACCACGTCAACGTCGTCAAGGCCAAGAAGGGAGCCGCCGGTGCGAAGGGCTAGTCTCCTGATCCTGGCGGGTCTCGGGCTCGCCGGCTGCTCGATGGCCCCGGCCTATGCGCCGCCGACGCCCGCCGCGCCCGCCGCCTTCCGCGATACGGGACCCTGGACCCCCGCCACGCCGGCCGAGGCGGTCCGCGACGGGACCTGGTGGGCCGTGTTCAAGGACCCGACCCTGGACGGCCTCGAGCGCCGGCTGGAGTCCGGCAGCGCCGACCTGGCCGCCGCCCTCGCGCGCTACGATCAGGCCCGCGCCCTGTCGCGCCAGGCCTCCAGCGCTCTCCTCCCCAGCGTCGGGGCCTCGGCCAGCGTCGAGCGCCAGCGCACCCCGGCCAATGGCCGCTACGACACCACCACCCTGGCGGCCAGCGCCGCCTATGAGCTGGACCTCTGGGGCCGGGTCCGCAACCTGGTCGCCGCCGGCAGGGCGGACGCGGAAGCCAGCGCCGCCGACCTGGCCGGCGTGCGCCTCAGCCTGCAGGCGGAGTTGGCGGACACCTATTTTCAGCCTCCGGGGCGCCGACGCCCAGATCGCGGTGCTGAGCTCGACGGTCGAGGCCTATCGCCAGGCGCTGGACCTGACCAACCGCCGCCAGGCCGGCGGCGCGGCCAGCGGGCTCGACACCGGCCGGGCCCAGACCCAGCTTGCGGCGACGCAGGCCCAGTACGAGCAGGCGGTCGCCGACCGCGCTCTGCTGGAACACGCCATCGCCGTGCTGGTCGGCGAGCCGGCCTCCAGCTTCAGCCTGGCCGCCGCGCCGGCGCTGACCGAGGTCCCGGTCACCCCGGTCGGCGCGCCCTCGACCCTGCTGCGGCGCCGGCCCGACATCGCCGCGGCCGAGCGCCGGATGGCGGCCGCCAACGCCCGGGTCGGCGTGGCCCGCGCCGCCTGGTTCCCGAGCGTGACCCTGGCCGCGGCCGGCGGCTACCAGTCCAATGGCGGCGAACTGCTGACCGCCGCCAACCGCGTCTGGGCCCTGGGCCCGCTGGCCGCCGCCCTGCCGCTGTTCGACGGCGGCGCGCGCAAGGCCGAGGTCGCCCGCGGCCGCGCGGTGTTCGACGAGACCGCCGCCGGCTACCGCCAGACCGTGCTGGACGCCTTCCGCGAGGTCGAGGACCAGATGGTGCTGGCCAACCGCCTGGCCGCCGCCCAGGACCGCCAGGACGAGGCCGTCGCCGCCGCCGTCCGCACCACCGCGCTGGCCACCACCCGCTACCGCGAAGGCGCGGCCAGCTACCTGGACGTGGTCACCGCCCAGACGGCGGAACTGCAGGCGCGGCGCGAGGCGCAGGACCTGAGGACCCGGCGGCTGTCGGCGAGCGTGAACCTGATCCGCGCGCTGGGCGGGGGCTGGGGGGCGGGGTAAGCCTACCCACAACTCGTCTCCACAAAAAAGCACCGTCATTCCCGCCCTTGTGGCGGGAACCCCTGGTTCAGCTGGCACGTGAGATGCCAGCGGATCGCTGGTGATCCGCCCCTCCCGCACCTGCGGCGGATAGAGGGGTTCCCGCCACAAGGGCGGGAATGACGGTGGTATTGAAATTCGGGAGGTAGTTCCCCTAAACCCCCACCGTCTCCCGCTCAGGCGACACCGCCCCCTCGCTCCCCGGCAGCAGGAACCCGATCAGCACCTCGCCGCCCTCGCAGCGGGCGAACACCGAGCCGCCGTGCATCAGGACGATGGCCTTGACCACCGCCAGGCCCAGGCCGTGGATCTCGCCGCTGTGCTCGCGGGCGCGGTCGACGCGGTAGAAGCGGTCGAACAGGCGGGCGAGATGCGCCTCGGGGATCGGGCCGCCGCGGTTGCGCACCGACAGGCAGACGGCCTTGTCCCGCGGCTCGATCATCACCCGCACGGTCTTGCAGGCGACCCCGTGACGGATGGCGTTGTCCAGGAGGTTGGTCACCGCCCGCCCCAGCAGCGCGGCGTCGGCGTTGACCGTCGCGTCGCCCCGCACCTCCAACCGCACCTCGGCGTCCTCGAACAGGACGTCCAGGAAGTCGGCGGTCTTGTGGGTCAGGGCCGCCAGCGACAGCGGGGCCAGGTTGGCCGCCAGGGCGCCCTGGTCCGCCCGGGCCATGAACAGCATGTCGTTGATGATCGTGCGCAGGCGCTCCAGCTCCTCGAGATTGGAGTGCAGCGTCTCTTCCAGCTCGTCGGTGTCGCGGGGGCGCGAGAGGGCGACCTGGGTCTGGCCGATCAGGTTGCCCAGCGGCGTGCGCAGCTCGTGGGCGACGTCGGCGTTGAAGGCCGCCAGCCGCTCATAGGCCGCCTGCAGGCGATCGAGCGCCCCGTTGAAGGCGCTCATCAGTCCGACCAGCTCGACGGGCAGGTCGCGGGTCGGCATCCGCAGGCTGAGATCCGCCGGGTTCAGGGCGCCGGCGCGGTGCGACAGGCGGTCGACCGGGGCCAGGCCGCGTCGGGCGATCCACCAGCCCAGCAGGCTGACCAGCCCGGTCGTCAGCACCGACATGCCCAGCGCCGCGACGCCCAGCACATAGCGCGAGGCGTCGAACGGCGCGGTGTCGGCGGCGATGACCAGCCGCACCTCCGGACGCCGCCCATAGGCGGGCACGCGCCGAGCCAGGGTCATGAACCGCTTGCCGTCGGCATGGATGACGCCGAGGCCGTCGCGGGCCGGCTCCAGCGCCGTCCCCGGCGTGAACCGGAAGCGCGGGTCGGCGGACTCGATCCGATAGCGGAGGCTGCCGTCGGCCGGCGTGAACGACTTCAGCTTGTCGGTCATCAGCGGCCAGCGGGTTGGGTCCTCCAGCTTGCGGATCATCGCCTCGATGATCTGCGAGCGGGCGCTCAGCTCCTCGGCCTGGTGGCGCTTCAGCTCCAGGCTCTGGAAGCTGAACAGGGCCACGCCGGCCAGCATCGAGACGAGGCTGGTGGCGATGGCGAACATCAGGGCCAGGCGGCCGGCGATGGATTTGGGGGCCAGGGAAAGGGGGGCCAGGGAAAGGGGGGCAAGCGAACGGGGCGTCACGGCGCGGTCCCCTCGGGGCGGTGCTCCAGGACATAGCCCATGCCGCGCACCGTGTGCAGCAGCTTGGTCTCGAACATCCCGTCGATCTTGGCCCGCAGCCGCTTGATGGCGACCTCGACCACATTGGTGTTGGTGTCGAAATTGATGTCCCAGACCAGCTCGGTGATGATGGTCTTGGAGACGATCTGCGACTGGCGGCGACCCAGGACGACCAGCAGGGCGAACTCCTTGGCCGTCAGGTTCAGCCGCCTGCCCGCCCGCGTGGCGCGGCGGGCCAGCAGATCCAGGTGCAGGTCGCCCACCGTGATGGTCGTGGACTCGCTGCGCCCGCGACGGGTGATGGCCTGCAGCCGGGCCAGCAGCTCCAGGAACGAGAATGGCTTGACCAGATAGTCATCGGCGCCCGCGCCCAGGCCCTTCAGACGATCCTCGACGCTGTCGCGGGCGGTCAGCATGATCACCGGCGTCTGGCGGGTCTGACGCAGGCGCGCCAGCACCTCGACCCCGTCCAGCCCAGGCAACATGCCGTCCAGCACCACCGCGTCATAGTCCAGGGTCTGGGCCAGGTGCAGGCCGTCCTCGCCATTGCCGGCGAAGTCGACGGCATAGCCCTGTTCGGTCAGCCCCTTGCGCAGGTAGGCGACGGTCTTGGGCTCGTCCTCGACGATCAGGATCTTCATCAGAGTGCGGCGTCTCACGACCAGCGGCCCGGACCGGGAGGCCTTCCGGATGGGCAAGATAAGGCGCCCTCGCCTCCGCCGCCATCGCTGGTGGGTGGGGGGGACTAGGTCCGGCGGCGAGGCGAGGACGACGCATACTGCCGCGCCCGCGAGGTCGTCAGCCTGACCGCCGGATGACATTTCTGACCGGAAGCGCGGTTTTCCATCGACCCGGTTGAACCATTTCGGCCGTAAGTCTCCTTTATTCGCGCGCCAAATCCGCGCCGAGTCGGTATCCGCCCGAGGTTTCCTATTGTCCTTGCTTGATCGCCGCGCCGCCCTGACGCTGCTGGCCGGCGGCGCCGTCGCCGCCAACCTGTCGCCCGGACAGGCCGACGCGCGCCCCGCGTCCTTCTCCTTCGAGACCGTGCGCGCCCGCGCCCGCGCCCTGGCCGGCCGCCCCTATGTCGCCCCGCCGCCGCCGCCCGCCGAGGTCGCGGCCATGAACTATGACGCCGCCCAGGCGGTCGGATTCTATCGCGAGAAGATCCCGCTGTGGGGCGGCGACTGGGGGATCGAACTGTTCCCGCTGAGCCAGGGCGTCTCCAAGACCGTGACCATCCATCTGGTCGAGGACGGCCGCGCCAAGCCGCTGGCCTATGACCCGACCATGTTTTCCTCGCCCGCCGGCAGCCCGGTCCGCGCCCTGCCGGCCAAGGCCGGCTTCTCGGGTTTCCGCGCCATCAGCCGCGACGACCGCGGCGAGTGGCTGGTGTTCCACGGCGCCTCCTATTTCCGCTCGCCCGCGCCGTTCGGCCAGTACGGCCTGTCGGCCCGCGCCATCGCCGCCGACACCTACGCCGTCCAGCCCGAGGAGTTTCCCGACTGGCGCGAGGTCTGGCTGGAACGCGACGCGCAGGGGCGCCTCGTCATCCACGCCCTGATGGAGAGCCCGGGGATCGTCGGCGCCTACAGGTTCGTCAACGACCGCGACGGCCTGGCCCTGACCCAGACCGTGCAGGCGAGCGTCTTCTTCCGGCGGGCCTTCGACCAGATGGGTCTCGCGCCCCTGACCAGCATGTTCTGGTACGGCGAGGACCGCGCGGTCCCGGCGGTCGACTGGCGGCCGGAGATCCACGACTCCGACGGCCTGGCGATCTGGACCGGGGCGGGCGAACGCCTGTGGCGGCCGCTCTCCAACCCCCGGCGCGTGGTGACCAGCGTGTTCAGCGACCAGACCCCCAAGGGCTTTGGCCTGATCCAGCGCGACCGCGACTTCGAGCACTATCACGACGACCAGGCCAAGGCCGAGCGTCGGCCCAGCGTCTGGGTCGAGCCGATCGGCGACTGGGGCAAGGGCTCGGTCCGCCTGGTAGAGATCCCGACCGACAGCGAGACCAACGACAATATCGTCGCCTTTTGGACGCCGGACGCGCCGGTCAAGGCCGGGAGCAAGGTCGAGCTGAGCTACCGCCTCCACTGGACGGCCGACGCGCCGGAGACCGAGCTCGCCAAGGTGGTGGCCACCCGCTCGGGCCGGCCGGGCGAGCCGGGCCGCGACACCGCCGCGCAAGGCCGCAAGGTGGCCGTCGAATTCCGGGGCGCAAACCTGCTGGCGCTGCGAACGGCGATCGACATCGAGGCCGACGTCACCGCCCGCAACGGCCAGATCCGCCTGCTGTCGCATTATCCCGGCGCCCGCCACGAGAACGAGACCGACGCCCTTTGGCGCGTCACCTTCGACGTCGTGTGCGATGGCGCGGAACCGGCCGATGTGCGCGTCGTCCTCAGGCAGAATGGTCGGCCTTTGAGCGAAACCTGGACCGCGCTGATTTTTCCGCCCGCGCCGTGAAACCAACCGCGCCGTCGCGAGCTTGGCTCGCCGATGGCTCCCCGCTTCCCCGAACCCAGAGTGCAGTGGCTTTGTTGTCTTCCGAACGGCGCGCGAGCGCCCGTCCCCTCCCGCCCTGAAGCTGGCCCCGCCGCCGGCCCGGCCCGCGCCCGCCTCTTTCGCCGCCTGGCTGCCGGCGGAAACGCCGCTGGCCATGCCCGCCCAGAGCCTGCGCGAGGGCCGGCTGACGCCCGTGGACGGTCCGGACGTCTCCGGACGCCGCTGGGTGCTGCTGACGGGCTCGGGCGTGTTGACCGCGGTGACGGCGGCGGTGACGGCGCTGCTGTTCTCGCCCGGCGGCTTCAGCCTGGTCGACGGCGTCGCCTTCGCTCTGTTCGTGCTGCTGTTCGCCTGGGTGGCCTTCGCCTTCATGAGCGCGCTGGGCGGCTTCTGGACCTGCTGGCGTACGCGCGACGGCCGCGAGCAGCCGCGGCCGGTGATCCTGACCCGCACGGCCCTGCTGGCCCCGACCTATAACGAGGATCCCGGCCGCGTCCTGGCCGCCATCCAGGCGATGTACGAGGAACTGGACCAGAGCGAGGTGGCCGAGCTCTACGACGTCTTCGTGCTCAGCGACACGCGGGTCGAGGACGTCGCCCGCGAGGAAGCCGTGGGCGTGCTGCGGCTGCGCGCGCGGCTGGGCCCCAAGGCGCGGATCTTCTATCGCCGCCGGGTCAAGAACACCGACCGCAAGGCCGGCAACATCGCCGAATGGGTCGAGCGCTTCGGCGGGGCCTACGCGCAGTTCCTGATCCTGGACGCCGACAGCCTGATGACCGGCGACACCCTCATCCGGCTGACCCACCGCATGGAGCGCGACCCGAAGCTGGGCCTGCTGCAGACCTCGCCCTCGATCATCAATGGCGAGACGCCGTTCGCGCGGCTGCAGCAGTTCGCCTCGCGCGCCTACGGGGCGATGCTGTCGGCTGGCCAGGACTGGTGGTCGGGGGCGGAGGGCAACTACTGGGGCCACAACGCCATGATCCGCACCCGGGCCTTCGCCGAGCAGGCCGGGCTGCCGCACCTGCCGGGCCCCCGCCCGTTCGGCGGCCACATCATGAGCCACGACTTCGTCGAGGCGGCCCTGATGCGTCGGGGCGGCTGGAAGATCGGCCTGGCGACCGACCTGACCGGCAGCTACGAGGAGACCCCGCCGACCATCCTCGACATGGCCATCCGCGACCGCCGCTGGTGCCAGGGCAACCTGCAGCACCTGGGCGTGATCGGGGCTCAGGGCCTGCACTGGGTCAGCCGCCTGCACCTGCTGCGCGGCGTCCTGTCCTACGCCACCTCGCCGCTGTGGCTGTTCCTGCTGATCGCCGGGGCCGGGGTGTGGATGGAGCAGGGCGGCGCCTCGGCGCTGATCCGCGCCGACGCCGCGGCCTGGCTGTTCGGCCTGACCATGGCCCTGCTGATCGGGCCCAAGCTGATGGCCGGGGCGCTGATCCTGCGCAGCCGGGCCCAGCGCCAGGCGTTTGGCGGCGGCTATCGGTTCATCGTCGGCATGGCGATGGAGATCGTGCTGTCGGCCCTGGTCGCCCCCGTGCTGATGCTGATGCAGAGCGTGTCGGTGCTGCAGGTGCTGCTGGGTCGCGACGCCGGCTGGGCGACGCAGCAGCGCGACCCCGGCCGCCTGACCAGGCGCGAGGCCTGGCGCGTCCACCGCGCCCACATGGGCATCGGCGGCGTCGCCGCGGCCCTGGTCTTCGCCCTGGATCCTGTGATGTTCTGGTGGTCCAGCCCGGTCTATCTGGGCCTGATCCTGTCGGCGCCCTTGGCCCTTCTGCTGTCGCAGCCGCGGATTGGCGACTTCCTGGGCCTGTTCCAGACGCCCGAGGAGCGCCGCCCGCCCCGCGTCGCCCTCCGCGCCGCCGAACTGCGCGCCGCCTACGACCGCGAGGCCCCCACGCGCCGGGCGATCGAGAAGCTGCTTCGCGCCCCGGCCATGGTCTACGGCCCCGACGCCATCCAGACGCGCGCGCGGGCCAAGGTGGTCAGCCGGGCGGCTTGAGGCGCGTCGTCCATCGGAGTAGGCCAGGGCCACCGAACCTCGGAGCGCGTCCCATGGATTTCTCGAAGCTGCAGGCCGTCAGCACCGTCACCACCGAGTGGAAGTATCCGCTGGCGCCGGCCAACCGCGCGGGCCTGCTTCAGGTCGACCAGGGACCGGACCACAAGCTCTATTGGGAAGAATACGGCAATCCGGACGGCGAGCCGGTCATGTACCTGCACGGCGGTCCGGGCGGGGCGTGCGCGCCGGTGATGTCGCGGTTCTTCGATCCCCGGCGCTACCGGGTGATCCTGTTCGACCAGCGCGGCTGCGGCAAGAGCGAGCCGACCGTCGCGACCCACGGCCCCCCAGGTGGCCCTGACCCGCAACGACACCGACCATCTGGTGGACGACATCAACAAGCTCCGCGACGCTCTCGGCATCACCGGCAAGATGCACGTGTTCGGCGGCAGCTGGGGCAGCACCCTGGCCCTGGTCTACGGCATCCGCCATCCGGACAAGGTCGCCTCGCTGATCCTGCGCGGCATCTTCCTGGGGGCGACCGAGGACCTGCTCTACATGTACCAGGGCAACGCCGCGACCTTCGCCGACGCGCCCTACGCCCTGACCGAACCGGGCAGCTATGTCGCCTATCCCGACGAGTGGAAGGCCTTCGTCGAGGAGATCCCGGCGGACCAGCGCGGCGACATGATGGCCGCCTACAAGGCGATTTTCGACATGATCCCGGCGAATGACGCCGACCGCGCCCGCCAGCTGCGCGCCGCCGTGGCCTGGTCGGTCTGGGAAGGGACGATCTCGAACATGGTCCCGCAGGACAGCGACCCGGGCAAGT
The DNA here is from genome assembly GCF_044056025.1 of Caulobacter sp. UC70_42. Classification (NCBI taxonomy): domain Bacteria; kingdom Pseudomonadati; phylum Pseudomonadota; class Alphaproteobacteria; order Caulobacterales; family Caulobacteraceae; genus Caulobacter; species Caulobacter sp. UC70_42. The sequence goes on from NZ_CP171994.1 coordinate 258,424, forward strand.
TCGGCGAGGCCGACTTCGCCCTGTGCTTCGCCCAGATCGAGGCCCATTTCTTCGCCAACGGCCTGTTCCTGGAGCCGGACTACATCGTCGGCCATGTCGACAGGATCGCCGCCATCCCGACCCACATCGTCCACGGCCGCTTCGACCAGGTCTGCCCGCTGACCCAGGCCTCGCGGCTGGTGGCGGCGATGGCGACGGTGGGCGCGACCCCGGCCAGCTACGTCAAGACCAATGCCGGCCACAGCGCGATGGAAGCCCAGACCGTGCTGGCCTTGACGGCGATCATGGACGGGCTGGCGCCGATCGCCTGAGTTTTATACGGCCCTTACGCGGGAAGGCTCCCTTCCATCTGGAGCGCTTATGCAGGGCGGGGGTACGAGAGGCGCGTTAGAGCGTGGCAGCCGAAAGTGTGCGCGGCTTCGGCGCCAGCCACGCTCTAAGTGTTTGAAATAGATCCTGTTTACCCGCTTCTGATGTATCCATCAGAAGCGGACAGGCTCTAGTGGACAGACCGCCATGTACATGCCCTCCCCCGCTCACCGCCGCCTGTTGATGATCCTGCTGGTCGCCGGCCTCGGCGGCTTCTCGGGCCTTCTGGCCTGGGCCGCCCACGCCCCGCATCAGGCCGATCTCTTGCGGTTCTTCGCCATCGTGTGGCTGCTGGTCTTCGGCGCCGCGCGGATCCTGGTCCACCTGGACGAGGCGCTGGACCAATTCGGCGAGGGCGCGACCCAGCATTGGTCGCGGCTGCGGGGTCGAGGCGAGCCCTGAAGGCGCCCCGGCGCGCGCGGTTTGCTCTAGACTATTGTTTTAACGCATTTTCTGACGACGAACCGGTATCCACTTCGTCGGAAAATGCTCTAGAAGCTCAGCACCACGAAGACCACCGCGCTGATCGGGATCGCCGCCACGAGCGCCATGTTCAGCACGGTCTCGGTCAGGCTGAAGACCGAGCGGCTGGGCGGCTTGAACAGGGCGGCGGCGGGGGTCATGGCGGGGGCTCCTTGCACGGTGGAGCTTGCACCCTGAACCGTTAATGATCCTGAATCTTGGACGGCTCCCGCGCCGCGACAAGTTGTCCGGCGCCGCCGTCCAGACCGGCGCTTTCCCCAAAAAAATCGGCGCGCCCGGGAACGGGACGCGCCGTGAGGCCGCGCGGGCGGGAGGAGGTCGATCACCCGCGCTTGAAAGGTGGATGGAGCGCGATCGGCCGCCGGTCCGAGGATTTCGGACCGGCGGACGGGACCGCGTCGGAGGAGCCCTAGAAGCTCATCCGCAGACCGACCACGTATTGGCGGCCGGGCTTGTAGTAGGTGAAGGTCGCGTTGTCGTACTGGAAGTGCGAGCGCAGCTTTTCGTTGGTCAGGTTGGTCACGTTGAAGGTCAGCTGCGGGGCGTTCTTCATGCCGAGGATCTTCTCCAGATCGTAGCTCGAGGAGAAGTCGGTCTGCTTGTAGTCGTCCGCGAACAGGGCGGCGGCGGTGACGCCGTTCTGGTTGGCGCCGCTGGACTGCGAACCCTTCCGGTAGACGTGGCTGAGACGCAGGCTGACGCCGTTGTGCTCGTAATAGCCCGTCAGGTTGTAGGTGTACTTGGCAACGCCGTAGGCGATGGCCGGACCGTTGCTGGTCTGGTCGACGATGGTGGCGTTGGCGTTGACGCCCAGACCCTCGACGCCGAAGCGGCTGGTCAGGAAGTCGAGCGGCTGCACCCACTGGAATTCCAGGCCGTTGATCGTGAGCTTGTTGGGCACGTTGATCTGCGACTGGATCTGCACCTGAGCCTGGGTCGGGCCGCCACGCGAGTTGATGGCCGTCTTCTGGGTGTCGTTCAGGGTGTCGTAGGTGATGCCGTACTGGGCCAGGGCCGAGAACGGCTGGGTCACGACGTTGTTGGTCGTGAAGCCGGTCAGCGACTTGCGGAACGCGTTGACCGCGATGACGCCTTCCTGGCCGGTGTAGAACTCGAAGCCCAGGTCGATGTTCTTCGAGAAGTACGGCTTCAGGGCCGAGTTGCCGATCGTGGCCTGGTCGGCCGACGGCGCGCCGAAGCTGACGCCCGGAAGTTGGGCGGCGGGGTCCGGACGGGTCATCGTCTCCGACACCGCCACGCGGGCCACGGCGTGCTCGCCGACGTCATAGGCGATGTTGGCGGCCGGCAGCCACTTCGAATAGGTGTTCTCGGTGTAGACGAAGTTGGTGATGTTCGGATAACGCGCGCCGTCCGGCAGCTGAGCGCCGCCCGGCAGGGTGTTGCGCGGATCCGCCAGCGAGACGCGGCCGCCGATCGTCTGCTTGGTGTGGACGTAGCGGACGCCGACATTGAAGCGCAGGTCGCTGTCCATCACCTGGGTGACGCCGTTCAGCTCGGTATAGGCCGCGCTGTTCTTCTCGTTGATATAGCCGCCGCTGGCGCCGGTGTTGGAGCCGCCGGTCTCCGGCGAGGCGTCATGCAGCTTGTCGTAACCGGTGGCCTGCTTGACCTTGTCCCAGTCGACCGTGACGAAGCCGGCCGGGCCGGGCTTCAGGTAGCTGGCCAGGTTGGCGGTCGGGATCAGCGAGCCGCCGTAGGTCAGCGTGCCGGTCTGGCCGGCCGTGGCGCCCGTGCCGTAGCCCGGATAGGTCGGATAGCCGGCGGGAGCGGCGCCCGGCTGGTTCAGGCCCTGGCACGGCGGGGTGCCGTTCGGCGAGGTCAGGTTGATGCTGGGGTTGTTGCCGCAGGTCGCGTTCTGCCACGGCGTGGTGTTGTCGTAGCCGCGGATGGTGCGCGAGACGTCGTCATAGTTGCCGCCGAACTTCAGGTTCAGCTTCTCGTCGCCCCAGGTAATGGCCGCGCGGGCGCCCTTGGTCTCGTACCAGCGCTTCTCGTCCTGCATGTTCAGGCGACCGCCGGTCCAGACGTAGTTGGCCGGGTTGTTCAGGTCGACGCTGCTCTTGATCGTCGGCGGGCCGTTCGGGTTGTAGGTGTAGTCCACCGTCGTGCCGACGCCCAGGGCGGTCACCGGACCGAAGGTCGGGCTTTCGCGATGGAAGTTGCTCTTGGTGTAGTTGGCCTGGGCCTCGACCTTCAGCTTGTCGTTGATGCGCCATTCGCCGCCCGGATTGATCCCCCACAGCTCGGTCTTCTCGAGATAGGGACGGAATTCCAGGAAGAACTGCGAGTTGGCGTAGGTGCCCTGAGTGACCGTGCAGCCGGCCGAGCAGTCGGTCTTGTCGTACTTGGTGTTGGTCGGGATGATCGCGCCGTTGCGGACGATCCAGGCGATGTCCTCGCGCAGAAGGTCGTTCTTCTTGTAGCCGTACATCCCGTCGATATAGAAATTGACGTTGTCGTTCGGGCGCCATTCCAGGCTGCCGACCAGGTTGAGGCGGTCGCGGCGGCCATACTCGGCCGACGGACGGCCCAGGCGCGGCAGCAGGCCGTTGTCGATCTGCTGGATGGTCGCGCCGGGGTTCTTGGACAGCAGGAAATCGCGGTCGATGACCGTGCCGGCCACCAGGCCCGCGCCCGCGCCGACCGGCACCGTGGCCGGGATCGTCCAGTTGCCGCCGCCCGTGGCGTTACAGCCGCTGGTCGCGCCGCACTGGGCCGCCGACAGGTTCGGATTGGTGAAGCCGATGGTCTCGTAGCCGCGCGTGTCGGTGTGCAGGCGTTGGCCCGAAACCCCGAACAGGACGCCGAAATTGTCCCAGGTCTTGCTGGCGATCACCGAGCCCTTGCCGCCCAGCTTGGCGCCGTCGGGCTTCACGCCCTGGACGTTCATCGTCAGGTGCTGGCCGGGGCGGTCGAACGGACGCGCCGAGCGCATGTCGATATTACCCGCCGCGCCGCCTTCCAGCAGGCTGGCCGAATAGCTCTTGTTGACCGTCAGCTTGGTGAAGAGGTCGGTCGGGAAGAACGAAAGGTCGACCGAACGGTCGGTGCCCTGCGCGTCGGTGGCGCCCGAGGAGGCCACGGCGATCGAGGCGCCGTTCAGCGTCACGTTGGTGAAGTTCGATCCCAGGCCGCGGATGGCGACGTTGGTGCCTTCGCCCGTGATGTCGCGGGTGATGGTGATGCCGGGGATGCGATTGAACGACTCGGCGATGTTGGAGTCGGGGAACTTGCCGATGTCCTCGGCGAAGATGGCGTCGGCGAAGCCGGTGGTCTCGCGCTTGGCGACGGTCGATTGGGCCAGGCTCTTGCGATAGCCGGTGACGACGATCTCGTCGACGGCGGTGTCCGCGGCCGGCGCCGGGGCGGTCGTCTGAGCGTAAGTGGCCTGGGCAATCGCCAAAGTGGTCAGGCAGGTCGCGCCGATCAAGGCCAGGCGACGAACGGACCCGTGGTGTCGAATGGACGACATGTTTCTCTCCCCATGACAGTGCTCTGAGCACTTGTTTCGTTGTCGCCGTACGGCTGATCGGCCGCCCCTTCCCGGTTGGCCGACGATTACGCTCCGCTTGGCGGTGGTAGCGGTCACACTCGACACGGTTACGAGGTAAGTCCTCTCAAGTCAATGTGGTCTGACCTCGCTGTCATGCCCCTTTCACAAGCTTCGCGGGGAGTGAGGCGCCAGAGCCACGCTCACGCGCCGGCCGAGGGAGACCCGTTCGCGATCCTGGCGTGTTCAGGAGGCGTTGGCGGCCGCGCGGGCGAGACGACGCCGACGCGCCGCGCGACGCGGCGGACGTGGGTTCATCGTCATAAAGGGTGTGAAGGCGCCAGACCGGAGCCGTTCATCGATCCGGCTGGACCGGAAACGGCCCTAGTTCCAGCCGGCCGGGCGCTCTGGGTCGCGGCGCGCGGCCGGCGCGTAGCGATGACCCCTGTTCACCCGCCGCAGCGAGGCCGGGTACCGGTGCAGCTGGGCGTCGGGGGCGGATCGGCCGGGGCACCAGACCGCCGCCGCAATCTGGGCAGATCTCCTCGAACCGGACGTCCGCGCAGTCGGCGCAGAAGGTGTGCTCGAAGGTGCAGATTCGGCCGCGGCGCTGGCCGGCGGCAGGTCCGCGTCGCAGCACTCGCAATTGGGGCGCAGTTCGAGCATGGGGCCGTCCTCCCGTGTTCGTCTGGTGCTTCAGGTCTTTTGCGCCTGGAAGCCTTGTACCATAAGGGCTTTTGAGCCCGTCGCGCGAGGGTGCGCGTTCGTCGATCACGGGAATGTGGCGCCAAGCGAAATCCGCGTGATCAGCGGGGGTTGACCCCCTGCCCCATAGCCCCTAGACACCCCGCCGTTTGCGCGGCGGGCAGGGGTTACCCCTGGCCCGCTTTTTTGCAAAAATGAACATCCGTCAGAATGCGTCAGGAGCGCTCCACAGAATGTCCCAAGACCTTCTCCCCGGCGTCGCTCTTCTTCCAGGCGTCACCGGCGTTCTGGCCCTGGCCGACGGCACGATCCTGCAGGGCGTGGGCTGCGGCGCGGTCGGCGACGCGGTCGGCGAGGTGTGCTTCAACACCGCCATGACGGGTTATCAGGAGATCCTGACCGACCCGTCCTACATGGCTCAGATCGTCGCCTTCACCTTCCCGCACATCGGCAATGTCGGCACGAACGCCGAGGACGTCGAGCAGATCACCGGCGTGGCCGAGACGGCCGCCCGCGGCGCCCTGTTCCGCGAGGTCCCGACCGAGCAGGCCAACTGGCGCGCCAACAGCGACTTCGACGCCTGGATGAAGACCCGGGGCGTCATCGGCCTGGCCGGCGTCGACACCCGCGCCCTGACCCGCAAGATCCGCGAGACCGGCATGCCGCATGGCGTCATCGCCCATTCGCCGGACGGCAAGTTCGACCTCGAGGCTCTCGTCGCCAAGGCCAAGGCCTGGGCCGGCCTGGAAGGCCTCGATCTGGCCAAGGACGCCTCGACCACCCAGACCTTCACCTGGGACGAGGGTCTGTGGTCCTGGCCGGAAGGCTACGCCAAGCTGGACAAGCCCAAGTACGAGGTCGTGGTCATCGACTATGGCGTGAAGCGCAACATCCTGCGCGCCCTGGCCCATGTCGGCGCCCGCGCCACGGTGGTGCCGGCCTCGACCTCGGCCGAGGACATCCTGGCCCGCAACCCGGACGGCGTGCTGCTCAGCAACGGCCCCGGCGACCCGGCCGCGACCGGCGCGTACGCCGTGCCGGAGATCCAGAAGCTGGTCGAAAGCGGCAAGCCGGTGTTCGGCATCTGCCTGGGCCACCAGATGCTGGCCCTGGCCCTGGGCGCCAAGACCGTGAAGATGGAACAGGGCCACCATGGCGCCAACCACCCGGTCAAGGACCTGACCACCGGCAAGGTCGAGATCGTCTCGATGAACCACGGCTTCACCGTGGACAGCGAGAGCCTGCCCGCCCCGGTTCAGGAGACCCACGTCTCGCTGTTCGACGGCACCAACGCCGGCATCCAGCTGGCCGACAAGCCGGTGTTCAGCGTCCAGCACCACCCGGAAGCCTCGCCCGGCCCGACGGACAGCCTCTATCTGTTCGAACGCTTCGCGGGGCTGATGGACAAGGCGAAATAGGGTTCGACGGCGGTGTTCGGGATCGAAAGCATCGAACCCAACACCGGCCTCGAGCGCCTGCGGGCGCTCCACGACTACGCGCTGTTTCCCGAACTGTTCGACGCCATCGCCGACGGCGCGATCATCTATTACGAACCGGCGCTGCGCGAGTTCACGCTTCCCAACGCCGACGGGGTGTCGGCCTATGTGCTGAACCACTGCCCGCTCACGGGCCGTCGCCTGCCGCCATCCCTGCGCGACGAGTGGTACGACGCCCTGGAGGCCGCGGGCGCCATTCCCGTCGACGCGGCGCCGCCGGTCGACTTCCTGGCCCCGCCCGCCTACCGCGCCGACGCCTGGTGGCGCGACACCGATCTGGCCAAGCTGGACTGAGGGGCTGGACTGAGCGGGCAGGCTGGACCGGGGGCCCGCGCGGCCGTTCCGACGGGGCTTTCCCCCCCTCATCAGGCCCTCGGGGCGCCTTCTCCCGCAAGGGGAGAAGGCAAAGGGGGGCCGCCTCCCGCAAGACTAGGGGGCAAAGCGGGAGGCGGCGGCCAGACACCCTGGGCAAGGGGGGCGCACTTCGGGCGTCTGGCGGGGCGCGCTTGTCCAGGCCCGGGGGACGCCCCGAGCGAAGACAGGCCTTTAACGCTGGAACTGAAAGACTGGGCGCTCAGACCTTGAGGTCGAGCAGACGCTTGTTCATCTCGTCGGCCACGCGAACCACCGCCGCATTGGCCTTGAAGTCGGTCGCGGCGCCGATCTGCTCGGTGCGCTCCTTGACGTAGTCGACGTCCCCGAGACTTCTCAGCGGCCTGGGCGTCCGAAGCCGCGACCCGCTGGGCCGAGGCGTTGAGCCGGTCGGCGGCGGCCATCATGCCCGAGGCGGCGATTGAGAGAGCCTGCATGGGGTGTCTCCGTTCTACCCCTTGGTTATCCGGCCGGTTGGGTTAAGAGCTTACAACCAAAAATGGTAAAATTCACACCTTGGTCATCTTTTTTAGCGGCGGTTAACCTTTTGAGCGGCCCTTTCCGGGTGACCGCGACAGGGTGAATCTTCCGCCAACCAAACCCAGCGCGAACGCCGTTTTCGCAAGGCGCGCGCCCCCGCGGCGATGCGAGGCGTCAAGGCCGCCGTCGGCGCAAAACCCGTCCAACATTACAAAACGTTCAGGCTCGGCCGTATCGACAAGCCGTCATCGTCCCGACATGGTTCGCCCCTTCGCGGGCCGGGGGCGGTCCGCTCCCCGGGAGTCTCCTTAGAAATGTCGTTCACGCGTCGTGTCGCGCTCGCCAGCGCCGCCCTGCTCATGGTGGCGCAACCGGTTCTCGCGGCCACACCGGCCAAGCCCGTCGCGGCGGCCCAGAAGATCGCCAGGAAGGCCGCGCCGGCCTCGGACTTCGTTCCCTCGCCCGAGGCCATCAAGGCCCACATGACCTTCCTGGCCGACGACCTTATGGAAGGCCGCGAGGCCGGCACGCGCGGCTATGACATCGCCGCCAACTATGTCGCCGCCCAGTACGCCCTGCTCGGCGTCAAGCCGGCCGGCGACAAGACCGCGACCGGCGTCTCGTACCAGCAGCACGTGCCGCTGATCGCCTTCCGCGGGGCCGGCGAGGGTTCGTTCGGCCTGACGGGCGCGGACGGCCAGACGGTCGCCCTGAAGTACGGCGAGGACTATCTGCCAAATCCGCAGGCCCAGGCCGCCGACCTGAAGGTCGACGCGCCGCTGGTCTTCGTCGGCTATGGCCTGGTCAACCCGGCCACGGGCCGCGACGACTACGCGGGCCTCGACGTGAAGGGCAAGATCGTCGTCATGCTGAACGGCGCTCCGTCGTCGCTGCAGACCGAGGAACGCGCCCACTTCGCCAACCCCAACACCAAGCGTGAGGAAGCCGCCAAGCGCGGCGCCATCGGCGTCGTCACCCTGTCTAGTCCCAGCGCCGAGAAGCGCCGTCCGTTCGCGGCCGGCGTCGGCATGATGCGCGGCTGGCGGGTGATCTGGCGCGACGCCAACGACGTCGGCGCCATCCGCGCGCCGGCCGCCCCGGCCCTGGCCTCGATCAGCCAGGCCGGCGCGGCCAAGCTGTTCGCCGGCGCCCCGGCGGCCCTGGCCGACGTAATGGCCCAGGCCGAGAAGCCGGAGGGCGCGGTCAAGGGCTTCGCCCTGACCTCCAAAGCCAGCATCGTCCTGAAGACCGAGATCGAGAAGCGCGAGAGCAGCAACGTCGTCGGCCTGATCGAGGGCGCGGATCCGGCCCTGAAGGCCCAGACGATCATCCTGTCGGCGCACCTGGACCACATAGGCGTCCGTGAGAACGCCAAGCCCGGCGAGGACAAGATCAACAACGGCGCGCTCGACAACGCCTCGGGCATCGCCACCCTGCTGGAGGTCGCGCGCGGCTTCAAGAACAGCAAGGTCAAGCCCAAGCGCTCGATCATCCTGCTGGCCGTCACCGGCGAGGAGAAGGGCCTGGTCGGCTCGGACTACTTCGCCAACAACCCGACCGTGAAGAAGGCCGACATCGCCGCCGACGTGAACCTGGACATGCCGGTGCTGCTGTACCCGTTCACCGACGTGATCGCGTTCGGCGCCGATCGCTCGACCATCGGCGAGGCCGTCAAGCACGCCGCCGGCCGCGTGGGCGTCGCGCTGTCCGGCGACCCGATGCCGGAAGAAGGCCTGTTCACCCGCTCGGACCACTACCGCTTCGTCGAGCAGGGGATCCCGTCGGTGTTCCTGATGACCGGCTTCCAGAACGGCGGCGAGGCGGCCTTCAAGGGCTTCCTGAAGGGCAACTACCACCACCCGGGCGACGACCTGAACCAGCCGATCGACTACCAGGCGGCCGCCAAGTTCGCGCTCGTGAACTACGAGATCGCCCGCGAGCTGGCCAACGCCCCGGCCCGTCCGGTCTGGAAGAAGGGCGACTTCTTCGGCGGCACGTTCGCGCCAGCGGGGCATCCGTCTTCCGCCAAGTGATTTGGGGCGAAGTAAGCCGGGCTGAAAAGCACGATTGACCCGGAGGGCGGCGGAAGGGATTCTGCCGCCCTCTTTGTTTTTGATGACGGACCTGCAAAGCGTGACCGCCCGCACTGGCGCCTTCCTGAAGATCGGCGTGATCGCGCCGGCCATCATGGTGGCCGACGTGGCGCTGGCCCAGCGCCTGTTCCCGGGCTTCGACGCCGGGGCCCAGTTCATCAGCGAGCTGGGCGGCCCCAAGGCGCCCCTGCCCGAGATCTTCAATTACGGCATGATGATCGCCGGCGTCGCGGGCCTGCTGGCCGGCGCCGGCTTCACCCACGCCCTGGAGCACGCGGGCGGCCGGCGCCAGGTCTCGGCCTTCGCGGGCCTGTTCGTGGCGCTGACGGGTCTGGGGGCCTTCTTCGCCGGCGTGTTCCACTGGCCCGACCCCATGCATCGCGCCTGCGGCGTGGGCCTGGCCATGCAGTTCGCCCCGCTGTTCACCGCCTGGGCCCTGTGGGGCAGACCGGGCTATCGGCGGCTGGCCCAGTTCTCGCTGGGCTGGTTCTTCGGCCTGCTACTGGTCTTCGCCCTGCTGACCGGGGTGTGGAACGTCCGCACCGGCTACGACGTCGGCTACTGGCAGCGCGGCCACGCGTTCCTGGGCCTGCTGTGGCTGGCCATCGCCGCCTGGAGCCTGGAGAAGGGCTGGAAGGCGAGCGCCCTGGCGACCGAGCCGGCGGCGGTCTAGGGTCTCCCGACAACGGGAGAACGCCCACCATGACCGGATATCGTTTCGCGACCCTCGGATTGGCCGCACTGGTCCTGACCGCCTGCTCGCAGCAGAAGACCGAGGACCAGCCGGCCGCCACGCCGACCCCGGCCGTGGGCGACGAGACCCGCGCGCCGGCCGTCACCCCCGCCGTCCCCGCGCCCGTGGCCGCCGCCCCCGACGAAGGCGCGACGGTCGGCGGCGACGGCTCGCAAATCCAGCTGTCGGACCTCACCCTCGCCGACCAGCAGGCCCATCCGCTGAAGGGCGAACTGAGCTGCCATTTCCGCGACAAGGCCGGCGCCCTGCTGCTGGTCGCCTCGGGCTTCTCGGGCGTCAAGGAACCAGGCTTCGGCCTGGTCAAGGTGCTGGACTCCGTCGAGCAGGTGGTCGCGCCGGGCGGCTACGACGCCATGGTCAAGGGAACGGCCTTCGGCGGCCAGGGCAAGACGGTGACCATCGCGATCACCGGTCCGGCGACCGGCGGCGGCGAGTCGCCGCCCTCCCCCGCCACGCTGACCTACGACCGCGCCGACGGGGCCAAGCGCGTGTTCGCGGGGACCTGGACCTGCGGTCCGTAGGCGCCGCCTGGAGCATTTTCGACGAAGCGGACGGCGGTTCGCGCCGACCGCGATGCGAGCGCCCCCTACTCCGCCGACTCCATCGGGGTCGGGTCGCCGTCGTGCGAGATCAGCACCGCCAGCCAGCGCAGGTCGTCGTACTGGGCCAGGGCGTACATCAGGGCCAGGGTCAGCGGGATGGCCAGGAACGCGCCCGGTACGCCCCAGATGACCGTCCACATGCCGACCGCGATCAGACTGGCGGCCGGGTCGATGTTCTGGCTGTCGGCCTGCATCTTGGGCAGCACCAGATTGCCGACCACCGACGAGACGATCTGGATGCCGACGAAGACGGCGATCGCCGGCGTCAGACTGGGAAACTGCAGCAATGCGAACAGGGTCGGCCCGACGCTGCCAGCCATCACGCCCAGCACCGGCAGGTACGAGAACAGAAGGATCACCAGGCTCCAGAACAGGGCGTTGTCCAGGCCCACGGCGAACATCACCACGCCCGAACCGACCGCGATCATCAGGCCGGTGACCGACTGGACGTACATGTAGCTCTCGACGCCCGAGAAGCTGCGCTCCAGCACCGAGGCCAGACCCCGTCCGCCGCGCTCGGCGACGATCCGTTCGACGCGCTTCTCGATCATCGGCCTCGAGATCAGCAGGAAGAACAGGAAAATCAGGGTCAGGCCCAGCCCCGCCGAGGCGTCCTGGACGCTGCCCAGCAAGCGGTCGGCCAGGGGCGCGAGCTCGACCTTCTGGGCCAGGGACTCCAGGCTCAGGGTCCCGCCGCCGGGCGGGTGGACAAGGGCCAGCAAGTGGTCGATCCGCGCCAGCATGGCCGGCATCTCGGCGACGATCCGCGAGGCGCCCTCGATCACCATCGCCATGCTGGCGGCGATGATCCCGCCCACGATCACGGCGGTGATGGCGAACACCATCCAGCGCCGCGCCCTGGGCAGCAACCGCACGACCCGATCGCTCAGCGACGTGATCAGGATGGCCAGCACCAGCGCCAGGGTAAAGGGCCACAGCACGGCGCGAAACACGTACAGCAGACCCGCCCCCACGGCGAAGTTCACCAGAAAGGATGTGCCGGTCTTGCTCACTTGATCTCCGCGAATCCGGTTCGAAGGCGATCATCGCCCGCGCGCGACCGGATGTCCCTGGCCGAAGCGCCCGTCGCCACGCGCGCCTACCGCCAGGCGTAGTTGAAGCTGACGCTGATCCGCTGCTCGTCGGCCTGGTTGGTGGTCACCTCGTGGCGCAGCCAGCTCTCCCACATCAGCACCGCGCCGGCCGACGGCCTGACATAGATGAACGGCCGCAGGGTCTCGGGCGCGTCGTCGACGCGGGTCGGGGCCGCCATCATCATCGGCAGCCGCGGATCCTCGAACTTCAGGGCCGACGCGCCCGGCGGGATGGTGACATAGACCGTGCCGGAGATGACGCTGTGGGGGTGGATGTGGCCGCTGTGCGAACCGCCGGGCTCCAGGATGTTGATCCACAGGCTGTCCATGACCAGCTTGCCGCCGGCCAGGTCGAAGGCCAGGTCCTTGGCGAAGGCCGCCGCGTGCCTGTCCAGCTTCTTCTTCAGCGTCTCGAACAGGCTGTCGCGCTGCGGCAGGTCGTTCAGCGAGGCGTAGGAGGTATAGCCCAGATAGCCCTTGTTATAGGCCCAGGCCTGACCGGCCTCGTCGTCCTCGGCGATGGCGATGCAGGCGTCGTGCAGCTCGTCGATGAACGCCTCGGCGTCCTTGTCGCTGGCGAGGCTGGCTTCATAGAGCGGCGTGACGAAGAGCGGGCGCGTGGTCATGGACGGCGTCATAGCGCCCCTTGTGATTGACGACAAACCGCCGATGGAACATGATGAGAACATGAGCGTGACCATCACCCTTCCCGCCGAACTGGCCGCACGTCTCAAGGCGTCCGCCGAGGCCGAGGGCACGGACGTCAACACCTTCGCGCTCGACGCACTCCACGTGATGTCCGACGAGGATTGGGGCTACACGGACGACGACGCCTATTGGCGTGAACTGCGTACTCATTCCGACGAGGTCCTGCGCGACGGCGGTATTCCGCTCGAGGACGTCAAGCGTTGGGTCGCTTCCTGGGATACCGAAAACGAGTTGCCGCCGCCCGAGCCGAGGATCAAGGCCAGGGGATGAAATCCGTCGAGCTCGGCCCTCGCGCCAGACGTGACTTGACCAAGTTGCGGCGCTGGCTCCTGAACCGAGCGCCCTCAGCGGCCGACAGGGCCATCGACCTTATCCTGAGCCGGGCGGAGCAGCTCGCCGAGCATTCAGACCTCGGCCGCCGAAAATCCCAGAACATGCGAGAACTTTATGTCTCCTTCGGCGCTCACGGCTATGTCCTGCAATATCGTGCGCACCAGGACGCTGTCGTGATCCTCCGCATCCGACACAGCCTCGAACGTCGCTGAACGCGCCGGACTCGCCTATATCTGCCCCGTGACCGACACGACGACCGACACCCCCGCCTCCCCTCGCCTGTCCGGCGCCGCCCTGATCAAGGACGAGGTCACGCGCCTGCCCGACGCGCCCGGCGTCTACCGGATGATCGGCGAGGCCGACGAGGTGCTCTATGTCGGCAAGGCCAAGAGCCTGAAGAAGCGCGTCGTCCAGTACGCGCAAGGCCGCTTCCACACCAACCGCATCGCCAACATGGTCGACGCCACGCGGGCCATGGAGTTCATCACTACCCGCACCGAGGCCGACGCCCTGCTGCTCGAGATCAACCTGATCAAGCAGCTGAAACCCCGCTTCAACGTGCTGCTGCGCGACGACAAGAGCTTCCCCGAGATCGTCATCCGCCGCGACCACGACGCCCCGCAGCTGCGCAAGCACCGCGGGGCCCACACCATCAAGGGCGACTATTTCGGACCGTTCGCCAGCGCCTGGGCGGTGAACCGCACGCTGAACACCCTGCAGAAGGCGTTTCTTCTCCGCTCGTGCAGCGACAGCGTCTACGAGACGCGCGACCGCCCCTGCATGCTGCACCAGATCAAGCGCTGCGCCGCCCCCTGCACCGGCCTGATCGGCAAGGACGACTACCAGGCCCTGGTCGACCAGGCCGAGGCCTTCCTGCGGGGCAAGTCCCGCGCGGTGATGTCCAGCATGGCCAGGCAGATGGAAGAGGCCGCCGAGGAGCTGGAGTTCGAGCGCGCCGCCCGCCTGCGCGACCGCATCCGCGCCCTCTCCAGCGTCGCCCAGGAGACCCAGATCAACCCCGAGACCGTCGACGAGGCCGACGTCGTGGCCCTGCACGTCGAGGGCGGCCAGGCCTGCGTCCAGGTGTTCTTCTTCCGGGCCGGCCAGAACTGGGGCAACCGCGCCTATTTCCCGCGCGTCACCGGCAATGCTGACGAATCCGAGGACGAAACCACCACCGAGGAGCAGCGCATCCTCACCGCTTTCCTCGGCCAGTTCTACGACGACAAGCCGATCCCGCGCCTGATCCTCTCCAACCTGCGGCCGGCCGAGGCCGAACTGCTGTCCGAGGCCTTCGCCCTGAAGAGCGGCCGCAAGGTCGAGATCGCCGTCCCCAGGCGCGGCGAGAAGGCCGACCTCGTTCAGCACGCCCTGACCAACGCCCGCGAAGCCCTCGGGCGAAAGATGGCCGAGGGCAGCGCCCAGACCAAGCTGCTGGCCGGCGTCGCCGAGGCCTTCAAGCTGGAGGCCCCGCCCGAGCGGATCGAGGTCTATGACAACAGCCACATCCAGGGCACCAACGCCGTCGGCGGCATGATCGTGGCGGGCCCCGAAGGCTTCATGAAGGGCCAGTACCGCAAGTTCAACATCAGGAGCACCGAGCTCACGCCCGGCGACGACTACGGCATGATGAAGGAGGTGCTGAAGCGCCGCTTCGCCCGCCTGGTCAAGGAGGAGGAGGACGGCGACAGCGACAACCGCCCCGACCTCGTGCTGGTCGACGGCGGCAAGGGCCAGCTGGACGCGGCCCTGGAGATCATGGCCGACCTGGGCGTCGACGACATCGCCGTGGTCGGTGTGGCCAAGGGCCCCGACCGCGACGCGGGGCTGGAGCGCTTCTTCATCCCCGGCCAGACCCCGTTCATGCTCGAGCCCAAGTCGCCGGTGCTCTACTACCTGCAGCGCCTGCGCGACGAAGCCCACCGCTTCGCCATCGGCGCCCACCGCACCCGCCGCTCCATGGACCTGAAGAAGAACCCGCTCGACGAGATCGAAGGCGTCGGCCCGGGCCGCAAGAAGGCCCTGCTCCACGCCTTCGGCTCAGCCAAGGGCGTCGGCCGGGCCAGCGTCGAGGACCTGGTCAAGGTCGAGGGCGTCAGCCAGGCCCTGGCCGAACGGATCCATCGGGTTTTCCGCAAGGGGTGAGGACCTCCCCGCCCCCTTGCGGGAGAGGGTGGCCTGAAACGCCGGGCGAGGGGTCGCGCGAGCCCCGCCCGACCCGCAAGGGGAAAAGGACGCCCTCGCCAAGCGCCGCCGAAGCCGTCTAGGTTGAGATCACTACGGGGGGCGTACTGGGCACCATGACGCTAGACGACTTCATCGCGCGCTGGACCTCGCGAACGGGCGGGGCCGAGCGCGCCAACTACCAGATGTTCTTCACGCAGTTCTGCAGCGTGCTGGGCCTGCCAGAACCCGATCCGGCGGAGGCCGATCGCAGCCGCAACGACTACGTCTTCGAACGCGCCGTGCGCTCCACCACCCTGGACGGCGCCAGCGCCAAGCGCATCGACCTCTACAAGAAGGGCTGCTTCCTGCTGGAGGCCAAGCAGTCGCACGCCAAGGGCGGCGACAAGGCCGCGCCGGAGCAGTTGGCCCTGGGCCTGGGCGCGGCCCCCGAAGCCAGCGAGCCGGAGCAGCTGGGCCGTCGCGCGGCCAACCGGAACTTCGACGTCCTGATGCGCAAGGCCTACAACCAGGCCGTCGACTATGTGCACCTGCTGCCGACCGACCACCCGGCCCCGCCGTTCCTGATCGTGGCCGACATCGGCCACTGCCTGGAGATCTACGCCGACTTCTCGGGCACGGGGCGCGGCTACGCCTATTTCCCGGACCGCAAGGGCTATCGGATCTATCTGGACGAGCTTCGCGATCCCAAGGTCCGCGAACGCCTGCAGAAGATCTGGACCGATCCGCACAGCCTGGACCCTTCCCGCGAAGCCGCCCGCGTCACCCGGGAGATCGCCGAGCGTCTGGCCGCCGTCTCCAAGTCGCTGGAGGCCTCGGGCGCCAAGGCCGCGGACGTCGCCCACTTCCTGATGCGCAGCATCTTCACCATGTTCGCCGAGGACGTGGAGCTGCTGCCCAAGGACAGCTTCCGGGGCCTGCTGCGCAAGTCTCTGGACAGCCCCGACCGCTTCCCCCAGCGGGTCAAGGAGCTGTGGAAGGCCATGGACCAGGGCGGCGAGTCCCTGGCCATCGACGCCAAGGTCCTGCGCTTCAACGGCGGCCTGTTCAAGGACACCACGGCCTTCGCGCTGGGTCGCGAGGAGATCGGCGAGCTGCTGGCCGCCGCCGAGCGCGACTGGCGCCAGGTCGAGCCGGCCATCTTCGGCACCCTGGTCGAGCAGGCCCTCGACCCGGACGAGCGCCGGCGCCTCGGCGCCCACTACACCCCGCGCGCCTATGTCGAGCGGCTGGTCAATGTCACGGTCATGGAGCCCCTGCGCGACGACTGGCGCGCGGCCCGCACCAAGGCCGAGGCCCTGTCCGACCAAGGCGACCTGGCCGGCGCCCGGGCGGCGGTCAAGGCCTTCCACCACCAG
Organism: Caulobacter sp. UC70_42; assembly: GCF_044056025.1. Taxonomy (NCBI): domain Bacteria; kingdom Pseudomonadati; phylum Pseudomonadota; class Alphaproteobacteria; order Caulobacterales; family Caulobacteraceae; genus Caulobacter; species Caulobacter sp. UC70_42. Next base: position 274,966 of record NZ_CP171994.1, read on the forward strand.
CTTTGCACCACCCGCGTGCTGGACCCGGCCTGCGGCACGGCCAACTTCCTCTATGTGTCGCTGGAGCTGATGAAGGTGCTGGAGGCCGAGGTCCTGGAAACCCTGGCCCAGCTGGGCGAGTCCGAGGGCCTGGGCTTCGAGACCGTCGATCCGCACCAGTTCCTGGGGATCGAGCTCAATCCCCGCGCCGCCGCCATCGCCGAGCTCGTCCTGTGGCTGGGCTATCTGCAACAGCATTATCGCAGCCGCGACGGCCACCCGTCCGAGCCGATCCTGAAGGCCTTCAAGAACATCGAGAACCGCGACGCGGTGCTGACCTGGGACGGCTATCCGGTTCCGGCGGTCGTCGAGAAGGACGGCCAGCGGGTCGAGAGCTATCCCAACGCCCGGCGGCCGGAGTGGCCGGAGGCGGAGTTCATCGTGGGCAACCCGCCATTCTTAGGTAAAGGCGCTTTCATGCGTGGCCCACTTGGAGACGCGTACGTAGATAGCTTGTCGGCTGTAAATCCCCACCTACCGGACAGCATCGACTTCGTGATGTACTGGTGGGACAGAGCAGCCAGCATACTGGCTAGCAAGAATTCTAAACTTAGGCAATTTGGCTTTGTCACGACGAATTCCATCGCCCAAACCTTCAATAGAAAAGTTATTGAGCATCACACATCTGGAAAAAATCCTATCTACCTGATATTTGCGGTAGCCGATCATCCATGGACAAAAGCCACTAGAGATTCCGCAGCCGTAAGAATTGCAATGACTTCTGCATCTAGAGGAAATGGCGATGGTATTTGCCTAAAAATTACCCGAGAGGAAAATATTGGATCAGACGACCCTAATATACTCTTCTCGACGCGCACTGGACAGATACACTCAAATCTCGAGGTCGGCCCTAACCTTACGAAAGCTAAAAAACTCAAGGCAAACGCCGGTGTCTGTGCCAACGGGATGCTGCTGTCCGGCGCGGGCTTTATGGTGACCAAAAGCGAAGCTATGCATCTAGGCCTCGGCACCCGGGATGTTTTGACTGAAAGAGTAAAGCCCTACATAAAAGGAAAAGCTCTCTATGACGGCTGGAAAGATCAGTACGCAATCGATCTTTATGGCCTCACTGAGAGTCAAGTCAGGACAGAAGCTCCTGAAATTTACGAACACCTAGTCGAAACAGTACGCCCAAGCCGCATTGGTAATATAAAAACCTATCGAGAAAGGGAATGGTGGTTATTCGGGGAGAACAATCCAAAGTATAGAGAGGCACTAAAGGGGGCCTCACGATACATCGCAACCGTAGAAACGGCTAAGCATAGGGTGTTCCGTTTTGTGGACGGGTCGTTCCTACATGACCATATGGTTGTCGGTATCGCCATCGAAAACGCTGAAACCCTGGCCGAGCTATCCTCCCGTCACCATGTAGTATGGGCGCTGGCTCAGGGAGGCACCCTTGAAGATCGTCCGCGTTATAACAAGACGCGCTGCTTCGACCCCTTCCCCTTCCCCGACCCGCCGGAGGACATCGAAAGTCCGCCTGCGTAACCTCGGCGAGGAACTCGACGCCACGCGCAAGACCGTGCTGGCCGAGAACGACGACCTGACCCTGACCGGGCTCTACAACCTGCTGGAAAAGGTCCGCGCCGGGGCCGAGCTGACGCCGGTCGAGCAGGACCAGAAGACGCGCGGCCGGGTGCTGATCCTGAAGGAGTTGCACGACCAGATCGACGCGGCCACGGCCGACGCCTACGGCTGGCCGCGCGACCTGACCGACGAGCAGATCCTGGAGCGGCTTGTGGCCCTGAACGCCGAGCGGGCGCGCGAGGAGGCGGCCGGTCATGTGCGCTGGCTGCGGCCCGACTACCAGATCCCCCGCTTCGCCAAGGGCGCGGCCGCCAAGAGCGGCGACCTCGACCTGGGCGAGGCGCCCGCCGAGGCGGACGACGAGCTGCTGGACTTCCCCAAGGACGCCGCCGACCGCCCGCCGGCCGTGCTGGCCGCCCTGGAGGCCGCCGGCGAGCCGCTGGACGTCCCCGCCCTGGCCCGCCGCTTCAAGAAGGGCGGCAAGCGTATCGAGCAAGGCGTGGTCAAGGCCCTGACCAGCCTGGTCCGCTGGGGTCACGTCACCGCCCTGCCCGACGGCCGCTTCGCCGGCCGCTCCCAGCGTAAGGAGGCCGCATGACCGCCCCCGCCGTCCCCTCCTACGACGCCTACATGTGGCCGATCGTCGAGCGCCTGCGGGCGCATGGACGCTCGATGACCAATGAGGAGATGCTGGACGACGTCAGCGCCCACATGGGCCTGTCGGAGGCGGTGCGGTCGGCGCCGCACGGGAACTCGGGCCAGACCGAGGTCGAGTACCGGATGGCCTGGGCTCGGACCTATCTGAAGAAGATCGGGGCGCTGGAGAACAGCGGTCGGGGCGTCTGGACGCTAACGCCGAAGGGCGCGGCGATCACCGAGGCCGAGGTGCGCGGCGGTCCTCGCCAGGTGCAGCAGGATTACGCGGCCCAGCGCGCGGCCGCCTCGCCGCGCTTCTCCCTGGACGACACGCCCAGCCCATCGACCGCCTTCGACGCGGCCGCGGAGATCGAGGGTGAAGAACCGTGGCGCGGCGCGCTGATGGCCCGGCTCCTGGCCCTCGACCCGTCCGCCTTCGAGCGGCTGTGCCAGCGCCTGCTCCGCGAAGCCGGCTTCTCCAAGGTCGAGGTGACCGGCAAGACCGGGGACGGCGGGATCGACGGGACGGGGGTGCTGCGGATGAACCTGCTGTCGTTCCAGGTGATCTTCCAGTGCAAGCGGTGGCAGGGCTCGGTGGGGGCGCCGACGGTGCGGGACTTCCGGGGCGCGATGGTCGGGCGGGCCGACAAGGGGCTGATCCTGACGACCGGGACCTTCACCGCCGAGGCCCGCCGCGAGGCCGTCCGCGACGGGCGCCGGCCATCGATCTGGTGGACGGCGAGATGCTGTGCGACCTGCTGCGCCAGCATCGCCTGGGCGTGCGGGTCGAGATGGTCGAGCGGGTGACGATCGACGCCGCCGCCCTCTCCGCGATTTGAGAGAGACTTGGCCCCACCCGAAAGAACGCCGTTCTCCGGCGCAACCAATGTTCTCCAGCCTCGTTTGATAGCTTGAGTGTTTTCAAGCGGGGACCGTCATGGACCATCAGGACCAAAAGACCTTCGAGCGTGACCTGGTCGCGCTGATTCCGCATCTGCGCGCCTTCGCCCGCTCGCTGTGCGGCGACGCCACCGCCGCCGACGACCTGGCGCAGGAAGCCGTGGCCAAGGCCTGGGCCAGCCGCAACAGCTTCGCCATGGGCACCAACATGAAGGCTTGGACCTTCATGATCCTTCGCAACCAGTTCTATTCGGAAAAGCGCCGCAGCTGGCGCTCGGTGGGCCTGGACCAGGAAACCGCCGAGCGGACCCTGGTGGCCAACACCAATTTCGACGGCGCCATCGCCCTGGACGACCTGCGCCAGGCCATGCTGATGCTGCCCGAGAACCAGCGCGAGGCGCTGATCCTGATCGGCGCCGGCGGCTTCTCGTACGAGGAAGCGGCCGAGATCATCGGCGTCGCCGTCGGCACGGTGAAGAGCCGCGTCAGCCGCGCTCGTTCGGACCTGGTCCAGATCTTCGAGACCGGCAGCTACGAACGCGACGGCAAGCCGGTGCACGAGGCCATGGGCTCGATGCTGCGGGCGCTGGAGCGCCTGGCGGCCTAGGCTAGATCCTCCCCGCAACGCGGGGGAGGTGGCCCAAAGGGCCGGAGGGGGCCAACGCGACATTCGCCAAGCTCGCCCCCTCAGTCGCTCCGCGACAGCTCCCCCCAACGCGGGGGAGCATCTTTAGGCTAGCGCCCTACACGCCCGGCAGAACGCCGCCACATCCCCTTCGTCGTGATAGATCGACAGCCCGATCCGCAGCACGTCGTCGCGGACGTCGGTCACCACGCCCTTCTCGGCCAGCGCCTGTTTCCAGGCGCTGGCCTTTTCGTGTCGCAGGGCCAGGAACCGCGCCTGGGGGCCCTCGCCCGGCGGGTTCAGCACCACGGCGTCCTTCAGCGGTCCGGCCTCGCCGTCGGCGATCCTGTCCAGCAACAGTCGCTGCAGGCGCCCGACATGGGCGGCGATCGCCGGCGTGCTCAGGCCCTGCGCCTCCAGCATCCGCCCCGCCGCCACGAAGCGATAGAGCCCCGACGGATCGAAGGTGGCCCCCATGAACCGGCCGGCGTCGCGGACATAGCCGACCCCGCCGGGCGGGCCCTCCAGGTCGCCGAACTCGGCGTACCAGCCGGTCAGGACCGGGCGCGGGCCAAAGCCCTCCGGCGCGTGCAGGAAGGCCGCGCCCTCCCCGGCCATGGCGTATTTGTAGCCGCCGGCGACATAGAAGATCCGGTCCGCCACCGCCGACAGGTCGGTCGGCACGGCGCGGAAGCCGTGATAGCCGTCGACGGCGACCCACGGCCCCTCGGGCCGGGCCAGCTCGGCCAGCTCCCACACCCGCTCGAACACGAAGCCGGTCTTGAAGAACACGTGGCTGACGAAGATCAGGTCGTAGGTCCCGGTCCGGGCGGCGGACAGGAACCGCTCGGCGAAGTCGGGGCGGTCGGTCTCGACCAGGGTCAGCTCGATCTGTCCGGCCTCGACCCAGCGCTGGGCCTGGCGGCGGAACGAGTGGAACTCGCCGTCGGTCGACAGGACCCGAATGGGCTGGTCGGGCGCAGGGCGCGCGATCGCCGACGCCAGGACCGCCAGCAGGGTGTGGGTGTTGGGCGCGAAGACCACGCTGTCGGCGCCGGGCAGGTTCAGCTCGCGGGCGACCAGGCCCTGGGCGGCCGGATAGACCTGGCCCAGCGCCTTGTCCCACTTGTGGTCGGCCAGGACCACCGCGTCCTCCCAGGCCTCGACCTGGCCGGCCAGGGTGGCGTCGGGCCAGAGGTGATGGCTGTGGGCCGCCATGTGCAGCCGGCCAGGGACAGCGAGGGCCTTGGAGAACAGGTCCTTGCGCGCGGTCATCAGAGTTTCGTCCTCAGCGACCACAGCTCGGGGAAGGCCCGGCGGCGCAGCGTCGAGGCCAGATAGCCGACGCCGTCGGTGCCGCCCGTCCCCGGCCGGCCGCCGATGATCCGCTCGACCGTCAGCACGTGCTTATGCCGCCAGGTGACCAGGGCGTCGTCCAGGTCGACCAGCTTCTCGGCCAGCTGGTACAGCTCCCAATAGCGCTGCGGGTCGCGATAGACCTCCAGCCAGGCGGCCTCGACCTCGGGCGAGGGCGCGTAGGTCTGGCTGAAGTCGCGGTTCAGGGCGCTGTCCGGCACGGCCAGGCCGTGCCGAGGAAGTTGCGCGATGGCCACGTCGTAGAGGCTGGGCGCGTCGAGGGCGGCCTGCAGCTGCCCCAGGGCCGAGGAGCCCTCCTCGTGGAACTTCAGGAAGCTCTGGTCCTTCAGGCCCAGCAGATATTCCAGGGTGCGAAACTGGTGCGACTGGAAGCCCGAGGACGAGCCGAGGTCGCCCCGGAAGCTGAGGTAGTCGGCGGGCGTCATGGTCGCCAGCACGTCCCAGGACAGGGTCATCACCGTCTGGATCCGCGACACCCGCGCCAGGGCCTTGTAGGCCGGCTCGACGTCGTGGGCCGCGATCAGCCGCTTGGCCAGCTCGACCTCGTGGATGATCTCCTTGAGCCACAGCTCCTTGGTCTGGTGGATGACGATGAACAGCAGTTCGTCGTGCCGGTCGCTCTGCGGCTTCTGGGCCGCGAGCAGTTCGTCCAGCGCCAGATAGCGCGCGTAGGTCATGTCTTTCGCCATGGAGACCCCTATGCCGGTTTTCGCGGCGCCTCGCTACTCCGGGGCGGGTGAAGCGGATGGCTGGCCGTCGGCGGTCGGCGGCCCTAGAATGGGCTTTTCCGAACCCGCACTCCCAGAACCGCCCCAAGGAGCCCTGGCGTTTGAAAGCCTCGACTTGATCACGCAATACGGATGGTCCGACGCGCTGGCGCGGGACTTCAAGCCGCACGCCCGCGCCGGCTACGTTCCCGGGCGCGTCGTCGTCCAGCGGCGCGACGGCTATCTGGTGACCGCCGACCGGGGCGAGCTGCGCGCCAAGCTGTCCGGCCGCCTGCGCCACGAGGCCCGCGAGATCGGCCATCCCGCCGTCGGCGACTGGGTGGCGATGTCGGTCAACGCCGCCGAGCGCACCGCCACCATCCACGCCCTGCTGCCGCGCCGCACCGCCTTCATCCGCCGGGCCGCCGACAGCCTGCAGACGCCGCAGGTCATCGCCGCCAATGTCGACCTGGCCTTCATCGTCACCTCGATGAACGGCGACCTCAATCCGCGCCGGATCGAGCGCTACCTGGCCGCGGCCTGGCAGAGCGGCGCGCGGCCGGTGGTCGTGCTGACCAAGTCGGACCTGTGCGCCGACACGGGCCCGCAGACCGCAGAGATCGAGGCCCTGGCCGCCGGCTGCCCGGTGGTCAGCATCTCGGCGCGGCAGGGGGTCGGCCTGGACGCCCTGCTGGGCCATCTGGCGCCGGGCGAGACCTGCGTGCTGATCGGCTCGTCCGGTGTCGGCAAGTCCACCCTGGTCAATGTGCTGCTGGGCGAGCAGCGCATGGCGACCGCATCCGTCCGCGAAGGCGACGACAAGGGCCGCCACACCACCAGCCACCGCGAACTGGTCCTGCTGCCCGGCGGCGGGCTGATCGTCGACACCCCCGGGGTGCGCGAGATCGGCCTGGTCGACGCCGAGGACGGCGTCAGCGTGGTGTTCGACGACATCGAGCAGCTGACGGGGACCTGCAAGTTCAGCGACTGCGCCCACGCCAACGAACCCGGCTGCGCCGTGCGCGCGGCCCTGGACGATGGGACGCTGGATCCCGACCGTTGGGCGCACTTCCAGAAGCTGGGGCTGGAGCTGGCCGCCATGGAGCAGAAGGCCGAGCGCCTGGCGCGGGACGCCGAGCGGCGACGCCAGGGCGGGCTGCAGAAGGTCTATCGCGCCACCAAGAAGGACGTTCGCGGCGGCGCCGATCGCTGATCGCGCCGCGCCGCCGCACGCCGTTCTCTGAGAATTTGGACCCTTCCCCCGGCCGAACGGGTTAGGGGTGGAGCTCCAGACCGAAGAGAGACCCTTGCCATGCCCGCTTTCACCATCGTCACGACCAGTGCGACCCAAGGCAGCGATGCGGCGGAGGTCAGCTCGCTGGCCGATGAGTTCGGCAGCGACAGCGAAGCCCTGGGCTATTCGCGCCGCATGGCCGACGAGATGCTCAGCATGGCCAACCAGCTGTCGCTGGACTTCGACTACAGCCATGTCGGCCTCTATGAAGGCGACCTGATCGACGAAGAGGTCGATCCCAGCCACGCCGCGTTCCTGGGCGCGTGGGTGCTGGACGAGGAAGGCATCGCCTTCCTGCCGGCGGACGAGTTCCGCGACGGGACCGACGAGACCGAGGCGGAAGCCGAAGCCTCCTGACCTTGAGCCCGCCGGCCCGCTTTCAGGCGCGGGCCGGCGGCGCTTTCCCCTCCCCCTCCGCGCGTAACCTCGCTAAACCCTTCCTCATGGTTCAGTCGTCCGCGTCCGTCATCGCCGCGCCCCCTGTCGCGCCCCAAGCCGCGCTTCAGCCCGCTCCCGTCGCCACGCGCTCGCGCGTCGGCAAGACACTGTCGATCGTCGCCCCCTGCTATAACGAGCAGGAGGTCCTGGACCTGTTCTTCGACCGCATCGACGCCGAGCTGGCCAGGCTGGGCGTCGACTACGAGATCGTCTGCGTCAATGACGGCAGCCGCGACCACACTTTGGCGGTGCTGCTGAAGCACCATCAGCGCGACCCGCGCATCAAGGTCATCAACCTGGCCCGCAACTTCGGCAAGGAGGTCGCCCTGTCGGCCGGCCTGGACGCGGTGACCGGCGACATGGTGGTGCCGATCGACTGCGATCTGCAGGATCCGCCGGAGCTGATCGGCCAGTTCATCGAGGCGTGGGAAGGCGGGGCCGACGTGGCCTATGGCGTGCGGGTCGACCGCAGCAGCGACACCTTCGTCAAGCGCCTGACGGCCCAGGGCTTCTACAAGGCCTTCAACCGGATGTCGGATGTCGACCTGCCCTACAACGCCGGCGACTACCGGCTGATGGATCGGCGCGTGGTCGAGGTGCTGCGCCAGCTGCCCGAGCGCAACCGCTTCATGAAGGGCCTGTTCGCCTGGGTCGGCTTCAAGCAGACGCCGATCCCCTACGCCCGCCCGGAGCGCGCGGCCGGGACCAGCTCGTTCCGCTACTGGAAGCTCTGGAACTTCGCGCTCGACGGCATCACCTCGTTCAGCACCGCCCCGATCCGGATCTGGAGCTATGTCGGCCTGATCGCCGGCCTGCTGGCGGCCTCGGCGGCCGTGTTCCTGGTGCTGCGCACCCTGCTGGAAGGCAACAAGGTCCCCGGCTATCCGTCGCTGATGGTGGTGATCCTGTCCGGCTTCGCCATCCAGATGCTGGCCATAGGCTCGCTGGGCGAGTACGTCGCGCGCATCTATCAGGAAGTGAAGGGTCGGCCGCTGTACGTGATCATGGACCGCTACGGCTTCGATCGCGCGCAAGGTCCGGACGCGTGAGCGCCCTGCTGACCCCGGCCCGACGCGAGTTCCTGGTCTCGGCCCTGCGCTATGGCGTAGCGGGCGTGGCCAACACCCTCGTCGGCCTGACCATCATCCTGGCCCTCGATGTCGGGCTGCACGTCGACCCCCACATCGCCAACGCCGTCGGCTATGCGGTCGGGGTCTGCGTCAGCTTCGCCCTGAGCAAGCTGTTCGTGTTCAAGGCCCGCCGCGCCGCGCGCTCGGCGCCGCTGCGCTACGGCGTGGCCGTGGCCGCGGCCTTCGCTCTGAACCAGGGCGTGCTGACCCTGGCCCGGATGGTATTGCCGCACGGCGCCCTGTTCGATGTCGCCGCCCAGGGCGCGGCCGTGGCAAGCTATACCGCCGCGCTCTTCCTGCTGAGCCATTTCTGGGTCTTCGCCCACCAACCCACCGCCGACCGGGACCCCGCATGGACCGCCTGATCTACGACCGCATCCGCGAGCTGGAGACCGACCACTGGTGGTTCGTCGGCCGCCGCAAGATCCTGCGCGGCCTGCTCCAGCGCCTGGCCCCGCCGGCCGGCGCCCGGATCCTGGAGGTCGGCTGCGGCGCGGGCGGCAATGTCCCGCTGCTGCGCGAGTTCGGCGACGTGAAGGCCCTGGAGCCGGACGACGAGTCACGCGCCTACGCCTCCGAGCGTCTGGGCCTGGCGATCGACACCGGCCTGCTGCCTGACGGCCTGCCCTACGCGCCCGAGACCTTCGACCTGGTCTGCGCTTTCGACGTGGTCGAGCATGTCGACGACGACGCCGGCTCGGTGAAGGCCCTGGCCAGGCTGGTCAAGCCCGGCGGCGCGATCCTGACCACGGTGCCGGCCTATCAGTGGATGTGGAGCCACCACGACGTGCTGCACCACCACAAGCGCCGCTACCTGCTGCCGCGCTACCGCGCCCTGTTCGAAGAGGCGGGCCTGAAGGTCGAGACCGCGACCTATTTCAACACCCTGCTGTTCCCGCTTGCCGCCGTGCAGCGCACCGCCAAGAAGCTGCTGAAGGACGACAGCGCCGACGACGCCATGCCGCCGTCCTGGCTGAACAAGGCCCTGGCCGGCGTGTTCTCGCTGGAGGCCCCCCTGGCCGTCGGCGGCGGCCTGCCGTTCGGCCTGTCGATCGCAGTGATCGCGCGAAAGGCTTAGCGAAATCGGCGGGTCGGCCGCCTGCTGGAAGCGGACATTGTGATCGTCTGTAAGGGGTGGGAGTCGCCCCCCAAACAAACCCCTCTCTCATAGAGAGAGGGGTTCTAAAGTCCGCTCAGGGTCGAAGCACGCCATGGGCTTCCGGCCGGCCGGCGGACATTCGGATCACGACCGCCAACCACTGTCCGTCTCGGCGCTCCCCTACCGCATGACCGGCGTCGGGATGATCCGCATCGCCTCCAGGCCCACGCCCAGTTGGCGGTCGTCGGGGCCCGCGCCCAGCTCGCGCGGGGTCTTCGGATCGTGGATGTCGAAGGTCACCTTCACGGTCTCGCCCTTCAGGGCTTCCGGCGGCAGGGCCAGCAGGTAGTCGTGGCGCAGCGCCGTGTGCAGGCCGAAGGTGAAGGTCTCCGGCTGACCGCCCGGGACCGAGACGGTGACCGTGCGCGACGGCGACTGCGGCGGCAGGAAGCCGAAGGCCGCGACCTGCACCGAGGCGCTGGAGAGCGTCCGCTGAGCCGGCGAGATCGGCAGTTCGACGACCGCGCGCTTGCCGCCGGACCAGACGCCGCCGCCCTCCGGCAGGCCCCAGCCCTCGCGCAGATAGGGCACGCCCGAGCCGCCCGCCTTGAACAGCAGCGACCGCGGCTCGATGCACGGACCGATCATCACCACGACCAGGCCGACGGGCTTGCCCGAGCGGCAGCCGGGCTTGTCATAGGCGTCGCCCGGCAGGGTCACGATATAGTCGACGTCGCCCGGACGGTCCGGTCGGCCGTCGGCCAGCAGGCTCAGCACATTGCCGCCGTGGGGCGAGCGCAGCATGGCGATGGTGGCCATGTAGGTGGTCACCGGCTTCACGTCGGACGCCGAGAACATCACCTTCTCGCCCTCCAGGCCGCGCGTCAGGCGCACCTCGCGCACGTCGTGGAGGATGGCGTTCAGCCGGGGAACGTCCAGGGCGCTGGGCCGCAGGAACAGGCACAGCATCACCACCAGCTGGGCGGCGAAGGCCGGAGCCGGGCCGAGCGCGGAAACCCAGGCGGGTCTATTGTCTTCGGCGGGGGCCTCGGCCGGGACCGCGCGCACGCCCAGCACGGTCAGGAACCAGAGCGGCGTCACGAAAGCCAACAGGGTGAAGACCCCGAAGCTGTGCTTGAGGACGGCGTATTCCGAGCCGTCGCCCTTGAACACGTACATGCCGTACTGGGCCAGCATGGCCAGGGCCGCGGCCGCGCCCAGGCAGGCCAGCAACACGGCGGCGGCGGTCGGGCCGGCGTCGGCCTCGACCGCGCCGGGGTCGCGGCGCAGCTCGACCAGCAGCACCCAGGCCGACAGCAGGGCCAGCACGATGGCGGCGGCGGCCAGGCCGTTCAGCGGCATGGCGGTGGCCAGGTGCAGGCTGCCGTTGTTGGCCGCCATCCAGCGCATCCGCCAGAAATAGGGGCTGCCGACGACGCCGCCGGCGATGGCGACAAGGCCCACCAGCCCGACCCAGTCGAAGCGGCGGGCGTGGATCAGGTCGCGCAGCCAGGCCAGGCCCAGCATGGCCATCAGGGCGCCGGCCAGTTTCAGGGTCGGCACCAGGTGGAAGCAGCCGCAGAACAGCACCGCGGCGGTGGCGTAGACCACGTAGAGCGGACGCGAGCGGGGCAGCAGCGCCGCGCCGCCGACCAGGCACAGCATGGCCACGGCCTCGCCGACGATCTGCGGGAAGAAGAAGTTGTTGACCAGCTCGGCCCCGAACGCCCCGCGCACGGCGAAGATGTTGACGAGCATGAAGCCGAGGCTGGCGACCAGATAGGTCAGCGACACTCGCCGCGCCTGGTCGAACAGCACCAGCCAGACCACCGCCGCCGACAGCACCCCGGCCATCAGCAGGGCGTTCAGCTCGGACCAGCCCAGGGTGGCGAACAGGGCCGCGAACCGGTGGCTGAGCTTGGGGTAGATGAACATCTCGGCCATGAATTCATGACCCTTCTGCGGGATCAGGAAGGCGTGGCGCACGACCTCCATGACCTGCAGGTGGTAGGAGCTGTCCACCGACAGCGACAGCAGGCGGTCGGTCGACAGCAGGCCGGCCAGCAGCACGCACCAGACCGCCGCGCCGACGCCCCACATCCACTTGGTGTTGTTCGCCACTGGATCCCTCAACTCGATTCTCGCGCGCCCCACGCGCGAGGTTTTCTAGCAGCAAAACGCTAGGGTGAAAGCTTTGGGGGCGAAGGCCTCAGGGCGCCGCCAGCTCGCCGGGCTTCACGGGCGTCAGGCCCGGGATTTCCCGCCAGGTCGCGGCCGCAGGCCACGCCAGGACCGAAGCGGTGGCAGTCCGTCCGCTTGGCGATGGGCGCCAGCACGCCGCCGCGCGCCACCCCGTCGGCCACCACCACGGTGATGCGCCGGTCGCCGGGCGCGGCGTCGACGAAGGTCTCCGGCCGGGTGACGATGCAGGGCGGGTCGCTGTCGCGCGCGGTGGGGAAGGTGTTGCCCGTGCCGCCCACGCGGCCGATGGCCTGGAACATCTGCCGCATGACCCTCAGGTCGCGCCAGTTGGCCGAGCAGTAGTAGGTCGGAACGAAGACCCAGGGCCGGTTGGCCGTTTTCGGGCTGGACACCAGGGCGACCGGATAGCTCAGCGGGTCCAGCGAGGCGAAGGTCTCGCGCACGCCGTGGCGCAGATGGCTGGTGTCGACGGCCTGCACGGCCAGGGCGGCGGCCAGCACCGCCATCCCCGTCCGGCGCGGCAGGCGGCTGGCCCAGGCGACGCCCAGCGCCAGCAGCAGATAGCCGACCGCCCAGAAGAACCGCCCGTAGGCGCGGAAGCCGCCGATCACCTCGGCGATCTCGCCCTTGGGGCGCGGCAGATCATAGACGTGGGTCTTGAAGGCGTAGGCCGACCAGCCCACCGCCCAGACCGTCAGGCCGAGCATGGCCAGGGTCATCGGCGCCCAGCGCACCCAGAAGGCCTTGGAGACGCCGCCCTGTCGCACGGCCAGGGTGGCGTGGAAGCCGGCCATGGCCAGGACCAGCAGCAGAGCGCCCGCGCCCAGATACTGGAAGCCCTCGAAGCTCTGGCCGCCGGTGGCGTCCATCACGCCCTCGTACCACGAGCCGTTCCAGGCCTGGCCGGCCAGGGTCGAGGCCTGCGGCCAGAACGGCCCGACCAGGTTCATCGAATAGAGGCCCAGCGCCGTCGCCGCCCCCGTCCAGCCCCGGCCGTCCCGGTAGTCCAGCAGCCAGACCGAGACGGCGACCGCCGCGCCGGCCAGGACCACGGCTCCGGCCACCCGGCCCCAGGCGCCGGCCCGGCGCTGCAGCAGCTCGGCCAGCAGGGCCGCGCCGAACACCGCGCCCACCGGCGGCAGGTGATAGGCGTGGACCCCGACCACCAGGGCCAGCAGCGCCGCGAAGCCCGCGATCCGCCGCCAGGTCAGCCCCTCGCGCGCCGAGCGCACCGACAGGGTCAGGGCCAGCAGCAGGATCCAGTGTCCCGACAGGGCGATATGGCCGAACTGTCGGGCGATCCAGGCCGGAACCATCAGCGCCATCAGTCCGCCCAGCAGCAGCGTCCAGCGGTCGGTGACGCCCAGGGCCCGCAGCAGGCCGATCATGCTCCAGGCCTGCAGCGGATAGGACAGCAGCAGGAACAGGCCGATCGGGTTGAACACGTGCGACAGGCCGGTCGCCTTCAACACCAGGGACAGCCAGGGGATGCTGTCGGTGAAGACGATCGAGATCGGCTTGTCGCCCAGGCCGCTCACTGCGGTCAGCGGCCAATGCCAGGGCTGGCGCAGAAAGGCCTCGTAGCCCGCGTTCATCACGGCCATGTCGCCCTTGGGCCGGGTCCAGAACACCGCCTTGGCCGAGGCGATGTCGAAGCCGAACATGAAGCCGCACAGCACGACCGGGATCAGCGTCGCCGCCAGGGCGAACAGGATCCGACTCCCATCGCTTTTGGGATCGACCTTGAACGAAACCATGCGCTCCCCCGAGAACTCGAGGCCCTGCTTAACATCGAAGCTTCGCCCCGCGCAGCCCCGCCGATGGCCGGGACGTCGCCGGAACAATTACACTTGTAAATAGTTTAGACTTGTAATTCTCAAATTCGTCGTCAAACCTCGCCAGGGACGGATGGGAGGCAGGCCATGACGGTGCGGGATTTCGGGACGCGGACCACGCGGCGGCGGTGGACGCCGCTGATCTTCTCGGGCGTGGCCGTGATCGGGATGCTGGGGGCCTTGCTGTTCACCGGCTTCGACCTGGCTTCGTTCGAGCGCGACAACGCCTTCCTGCCCCGGCCCAGCCCCGAACAGCTGGCCCGCTATCGTCCCCGCGCCCAGACCGAGTGGCGGATCGTGCGGGCCAATCTCGACAGCCGCCTCGACCAGACCCTGCCGCTGGAGCTGGGCGCGGTGTGGGCCACCCCGGACGGGCCGGATCTGCGGCCTGGTCAACGGCCGCGGCAGCTTCGGCGGCCTCTCCAGCATGGTGCGGTTCTACACGGTCGACCAGCGGCCGGTGTTCCACCAGGACGTCGACCACGTCGCCTTCCAGAAGGCGTGGTTCGAGTGCCGCCGCGACCAGTATGTGGCCCTGCACGCCGGGACCCTGGAGCCGGGCTTCTGCGGCAGCGAGGCCGGGCGGCGGCATTGCTACACCGTGCGGAACGGCGCGCGGCAATAGGTCGACGGTCTCGGGCGCCAGACTTCGGCTGTCATGGTCATGTCACACCGATCGCGCCCCGCAGCCGCTAGAAGCCGTCTCCATCGAACCTTGCTTCCCTGGGAGACGTCCATGCTCAAAGGTCTTTTGGCCGCCGCCTCGTTGTCGCTGGCGATCGGATCGCCCGCCCTGGCGCAGCCCGCCCCCCCGCCGAAGGCCAAGAACGTCATCCTGTTCCTGGCGGACGCGGGCGGCGTCTCGTCGGTGAGCGCCGCCAGCCTGCTCGGCTACGGCGAGCCCCTGAAGCTGCGCGTCCAGCACTGGCCCAACCTCGGCCTCAGCGACACCACCCCGGTCGACCAGTTCGTGTCGGACTCGGCCAACGGCATGTCGGCGATCATGACCGGCGTGAAGACCCGCAACGGCGTGATCAGCCAGTCGCCCGCCGCCGTGCGCGGCAAGACTGACGGCGAGCCGACAAAGACCCTGCTGGAATACGCCGAGGAGCATGGTCTGCGCACAGGCGTGGTCACCTCCCAGCCGGTCGCCGACGCCACGCCGGCGGCGACCTACGCCCATTCGAACGATCGCGGGAAGTGGGGCGAGATCTTCCAGCAGGCCTTCGCCCCGCGCTACGGCGACGGCGTCGACGTGCTGTTCGGGACCGGCCGCGCCAAGATCGGAAAGCAGCTGGCCGCGTCGGGAACCGGCTTCGACCAGATCGCCAAGGCGCATGAGCGTCCGATCTACGCCCGGCTGGAGGACGCCCCGTCCGCCAACGCCAGGCCCGTGGTCGTGGCCGACCAGATCGACACCCGCGCGGCGACCCTGCGGGCGCTGGACCTGCTGAAGGGCTCGCCCAAAGGCTATCTGCTGGTGGTCGAATGGGACGCCCATACCGACGACCCGCGCGAGGGCCTTCAGCACATCGTCGACTTCGACAAGCTGATCGCCGAGGTCGAGACGCGCGTCGACCTGAAGGACACCCTGCTGGTGTTCACCGCCGACCATTCCTTCGGCCTGCAGGTGGACGGCGGCCGGCGCGGCGAGCCGCTGCTGGAAGGCTACGAGGCCTGGAAGGCGACCCAGACGCCGGGCGCCGAGGAGGAGGACGTCATCCGCCTCAAGAACGTCATGGTCAACCGGAGCCACACGGGCGAGGAAGTCGCCGCCCTGGCTGTCGGCCCCGGGTCCGAGCGGGTGCGGGGCTACTTCCCCAACACCCACCTGTTCGACGTGATGATGGACGCCTGGGGCTGGAAGAAGGACGGGAAGTAGCTTCCGCATAGATCCTCCCCCGCGCTGCGGGGGAGGTGGCCCAGAGGGCCGGAGGGGGCCAGCTCGGCCTGGGCAGCACTCGCCCCCTCAGTCGGCTCCGCCGACAGCTCCCCCGCATCGCGGGGGAGCATCTTCAGCTAAGCCCCTACTCCGCCGCGTAGCTCTGCAGCGGGCGCACGTCCAGGACCTCTTCGGGCGCCACCGCGATGGCTTGCGCCGCCGCCAGGGCCCCGGCCGAGGTCGTGTAGTACGGCACCTTCATCATCAGGGCGGTGCGGCGGATCTCGAAGCTGTCCTCCAGCGCCTGCTTGCCCTCGGTGGTGTTGAACACCAGCTGGACGCCGCCGTTCTTCATCACGTCGACGATGTGCGGACGGCCCTCCAGGACCTTCTTCACATAGTCGACCTGGACGCCCTGCTCGGCCAGATAGGCGCGCGTGCCCTCGGTCGACAGCACCGTGAAGCCGGCCGCCTGCAGCAGTTTCACCGGCTCGACGATCCAGGGCTTGTCGCTCTCCTTGACCGAGACGAAGGCCACGCCCTTGCGGGGCAGCTTCACGCCGCCGCCCAGCTGGCTCTTGGCGAAGGCGCGGGCGAAGGCGGGAGCCATGTCGGCCTCACCCTCACGCTTCCAGTCCAGGCCCATGACCTCGCCGGTCGAGCGCATTTCCGGGCCCAGCACCGTGTCGACGCCGGCGAAGCGGGCGAACGGGAAGACCGCTTCCTTGACCGCGATGTGATCGTAGGGGACGTCCTTGAGGCCGAAGCTGGTCAGGGTCTCGCCGGCCATGATCTTGGCGGCGATGGCGGCGACCGGCTGGCCGATGGTCTTGGCCACGAACGGCACCGTGCGCGAGGCGCGCGGGTTCACTTCCAGCACATAGATGCGCGGGTTCTCGCCGTGCGGCTCCTCGATGGCGAACTGCACGTTCATCAGGCCGCGGACGTTCAGAGCCAGGGCCATCTTCACCGTCTGGCGCTTCAGCTCCTCGACTGTCTCGGCCTTCAGCGAGAAGGGCGGCATCGAGCAGGCCGAGTCGCCCGAGTGGACGCCGGCTTCCTCGATATGCTCCAGCACGCCGGCCACGAACACGTCCTTGCCGTCGCACAGGGCGTCGACGTCCACCTCGGTGGCGCGGCTCAGATAGTGGTCCAGCAGGATCGGGTGCTCGAACGAGATCTCGCCGGTGTTGGCGATGTAGCGTTCCAGGTGCTCGTGGTCGCGGATGATCTCCATGCCCCGGCCGCCCAGCACGTAGGACGGACGCATCACGAACGGGAAGCCGATCTTGTCGCCTTCGGCCCGGGCCTCGTCCCAGGTGCGGGCGATGGCGTTCTCGGGCTGGGCGATGTCGAGGCCGTTCAGCAGTTGCTGGAAGCGCTCGCGGTCCTCGGCCAGGTCGATGGCGTCGGGGCTGGTGCCCAGGATCGGCACGCCGGCTTCTTCCAGGGCGTGGGCCAGCTTCAGCGGGGTCTGGCCGCCGAACTGGACGATGACGCCGGCCAGCGCGCCCTTGCTCATCTCGACATGCAGCAGCTCCAGCACGTCCTCGGCCGTCAGCGGCTCGAAGTACAGGCGGTCGGAGGTGTCGTAGTCGGTCGAAACGGTCTCGGGGTTGCAGTTGACCATGATCGACTCAATGCCGATGGCGTCGAGCGCGAAGGCCGCGTGGCAGCAGCAGTAGTCGAACTCGATGCCCTGGCCGATCCGGTTGGGACCACCGCCCAGGATCACCGCCTTCTTGCGGTCAGACGGCTCGCTCTCGCACTCGGGGACCTGGCCCAGGGCGCCGGTCTCGTAGGTCGAGTACATGTAGGGCGTCGAGGCCAGGAACTCGCCGGCGCAGCTGTCGATGCGCTTGAAGACCGGGCGGACCGACAGTTCCTGACGCAGGGCGCGCACGGCGCCTTCGGTCGAGCCTGTCAGCTTGGCCAGGCGCGCGTCGGAGAAGCCTTGGGCCTTCAAAGCGCGGAAGCCCGCGGCGTCCTTGGGCAGGCCGCCGGCGCGGACCCAGCCTTCCTGGCGGATCAGCTCGGCGATCTGGCGCAGGAACCAGGGCTCGTAGGAACAGGCGGCGTTGACCTCTTCCACGGTCAGGCCGTGGCGGAAGGCCTGGGCGATGACGCGCAGGCGGTCGGGCGTCGGCGTGCCCAGGGCGCGGATCACCGCGGCCTTGCCGGTGTCGGGATCGTCGGCGCCGTGGATCTCCACCTCGTCGAAGCCCGACAGGCCGGTCTCCAGGCCGCGCAGGGCCTTCTGGACGCTTTCCTTGAAGGTGCGGCCGATGGCCATCACCTCGCCGACCGACTTCATGGCCGTGGTCAGCAGCGGTTCCGAACCCGGATACTTCTCGAAGGCGAAGCGCGGGATCTTGGTGACGACATAGTCGATGCTGGGCTCGAACGAGGCCGGGGTCGCGCCGCCGGTGATGTCGTTCTTCAGCTCATCCAGGGTGTAGCCGACGGCCAGGCGGGCGGCGACCTTGGCGATCGGGAAGCCAGTGGCCTTCGAGGCCAGGGCGGACGAGCGCGACACGCGCGGGTTCATCTCGATGACGACCATGCGGCCGTCCTTCGGGTTCAGGGCGAACTGGACGTTCGAGCCGCCGGTCTCGACGCCGATCTCGCGCAGCACGGCGATCGAGGCCGCGCGCATCCACTGGTATTCCTTGTCCGTCAGGGTCAGGGCCGGGGCGACGGTGATCGAGTCGCCGGTATGGACGCCCATCGGGTCGATGTTCTCGATCGAGCAGACGATGATGCAGTTGTCCGCCGTGTCGCGGACCACTTCCATCTCGTATTCCTTCCAGCCGAGGACGCTTTCCTCGATCAGCACCTCGGTGGTCGGCGAGAGGTCCAGACCGCGCGCGACGATCTCCTCGAACTCCTCGACATTGTAGGCGATGCCGCCGCCGGTGCCGGCCAGGGTGAACGACGGACGGATGATCGCCGGCAGGCCGACGAACTCCAGGCCTTCGCGGGCCTCGTCCATGTTGTGGGCGGCCTTGGACTTGGGGCTTTCGAGACCCAGCTTGTCCATGGCGTCGCGGAACTTCTGGCGGTCCTCGGCCTTGTCGATGACCTCGGCCTTGGCGCCGATCATCTCGACGCCGAACTTGGCGAGCGTGCCGTCGGCTTCCAGGGCCAGGGCCGTGTTCAGCGCGGTCTGGCCGCCCATGGTCGGCAGCAGGGCGTCGGGACGCTCCTTCTCGATGATCTTGGCGACCATCTCAGGCGTGATCGGCTCGATATAGGTCGCGTCCGCCACGTCCGGATCGGTCATGATCGTGGCCGGGTTCGAATTGACCAGGATGATCCGGTAGCCCTCGGCGCGCAGGGCCTTGCAGGCTTGCACGCCCGAATAGTCGAACTCGCACGCCTGACCGATGACGATCGGGCCGGCGCCGATGATCAGGATCGAGGAAAGGTCGGTTCTCTTGGGCATGGCTAACTCGCGCAAAGACACGGTCGCGCACATCCGCGCGCCCGCTGTCGACCATCTTGCAGGTTAAGCCGCCCGTTTAGAGACGGAGTCGGCCCGGCGCAACCCCCGCGTCTCACGAGGCGGTTAACGCCAGGCTTGCCGAACGAAGTTCAGCGAGCGTCGCAGCTCTTCAGGTCGAAGAACTGGCGCGGAAGGCTGTCACGGTCCGCGTCGTAGCGCGGCGACGGTCGGCGCGGTTCTGAGCGCATGGACCGCCTTTTCGGCGGCGATGCGGCGAACATGAAGGCTCTAGGGGTTCGCCGCCGCCGAGGCGTCCTTCGACGCCGCGGCCGCCGCCTTCGCCTCCGCCGAAGGATCGGTGGGCGCGACCCAGGCGGCTCCCGTCTTGCCCATCTTGTAGCCCAGGGTGAACAGCGACCGCAGGCTCTTGGACGAGAAGTCCAGGCCCGAGAAGTCGCCCTGCGCGTCGTCCGGGATGGCCGTGTACTGGAAGACCCCGCCGTTGCGGCGCGTGAACGCGGCGTTGGCGGTCAGATTGGTGCGCATCTGGGCCTTGTTCATGGCGATCCACGAGCGCCCCAGGATCGACAGGGCGTCGCCCTTGGTGAAGCCGAAGCCGCCGTCGATCTGACCGTTGACGATCACGCGCACCTCGCCGGGCCCGGCCTTGTCGCGCCCGGGCAGGATCGACAGCAGCAGGGCCTCCGGCGCGATGAAGAAGGGCGTGGTCACGCTGCCGTCGACATGCATCTCCGAGAGCTTGCGATTGGCGCCCTGGACCTCGATCAGGCTGGGCGGAACACGCCCGGAATGCTGGCTGAGGCCACCAGTACGTCGCGGAACAGCTGCAGGGAGGCCGCGTCGCCGCGCGCGGCGATGGCGCCCATGTCCCAGATCACCGTCTGCTCGGTGTCGAGATTGGTCGTGGCGATCAGCAGCCGCCGCCCCTTGGCGTTCTCCAGGGCCACGGCGTAGAGCATGGGGTAGTCGACATACTTGTCGACCAGCTGCCGCAGCGCGTGGTTGCGGAAGACGCTGGGCGCGAAGAACAGGTCCAGCCCGCGCCTCTGCAGGATGCGGTCGACAGCGTCGCTGGTGTAGGCCTGGGTCAGGCGCCGATCCCAGTCCTTGCCCAGAAAGGCGAAGGGCGCGGTCAGGGCGCCGGTCGAAACCCCGGTGACGATGTCGAACTCCGGCCGGGTTCCGGCGTCGGACCAGCCAACCAGAACGCCCGCTCCGTAGGCGCCGTTCGAGCCGCCGCCCGAGATCGCCAGCACATTGACCTTGCGCCCCGCGATGCGGTCGTGAACGCCCTGGGCGAACTTCAGGCTGGCCTCCGGATCGACCGCGCTGAAGCGGACATCGACCAGGCCGCTCGGGGCGACCGACCCCAGGTCGGAAGCCGTGAACGCATCGCGCGGGAGGGTGCCGCAGGCCGTGAGGACCAGGACGAGGGTCAGAGCGGCTAGGGCGCGAAGGCCGCGCATGGGGCGTCTCCGGATTTGGGGCGATAATTAGCCAAATTGGCCCGCCAGGGGAATGACCCGTCTGCCCCAGGCCGATGCTTGCAAGTCATTATTGATAGAAAATGAGACGATCTCGCGTGGCGGATGATGGTCACGGAGGCGCGGGCCGAACGCGCGCGGCGCGCCGAGCGGCCGAATGAAAGCGGGCGAGTAAAGAGGGCGGCCCAAACGAAAACAGGCCAGCGCGAGCGCTGGCCTGTTGACTTGAACCCGTGGGTCCAACCGCGTCGGGTCGATTAGACCGCTTGCAGTTGGCCGGCCGAGGTCTTGCCGCTGCGGCGGTCGACTTCCGGCTCGAACGAGATCTTCTGACCTTCGTTCAGCGAGCCGAGGCCCGCGCGTTCGACGGCCGAGATGTGCACGAAGATGTCCGCGCCGCCGTTGTCCGGCTGAATGAAGCCAAAGCCCTTGGTGGAATTGAACCACTTCACGGTGCCAGTAGCCATGGTGAGTATCCTTGTAGACAAGTGTGTTCGTCGGCCGAAAACGTCCCGATCGACGATCAAATTTCGTTGGAAGTTCGGAAGGCGCGTCCGGCGCTCCACCACGGGAGCAAGGAATAGCAGGCCGAGCGGCAGCGAATTCGATACCCCACAGTCGGCGATTTTATTTCAGAAATCAAGGCCGGAATTTCCGGTCTACTTAACGGGAATCTCGGCCCCCCGCTGGGCTTCAAGCTTTGCCTCGTCAGCCGGCCGGACGTCACCGACGCGCCCGCCCGCCCGCTCGAAGATCGCGGCTCGCGCGAAATCGGTCTTGCGAGAACTCGTAATTGCAATTCATTCTCATAAGCATCATCGCGAGGAGACGACGATGGTTCTGCGGGAGACGGGCGCCAGCTGGCTGGCGTCGATGATGCGGGCCGAGCGCGAGCCCGAAGAGCGGAGCGCGCCGGAACCGGCGTCGCTGCTGGACGGCGCGCCGGAGCCGGAAATGGTCGAGGCGCTGGAGCGATGGACGTTCTCCCGCGGGAGAACGGTCGCGGAGTGACCGAGCGGGGCCCCCTCCCCCTCCGCCTCACTTCGCGAACGGCCATATCCAGGCGATCAGCCATGGCGCGATCAGCAGGATCAGCGCGGTGAGCGGCGCGCCCAGCCGGGCGTAGTCCCGAATCGATAGCCGCCCGGGCCCAGCACCAGGGTGTTGCACTGGTGGCCGACGGGCGTGAGGAAGTCGCAGCCCGCCCCCACGGCCACGGCCATCAGGAACGGATCGGGCGACAGGCCCAGCCGCTGCGCCACGCCCATGCCGATCGGGGCGGCGATCAGCACCGTGGCGGCGTTGTTCAGGAACGGCGTGGCCGCCATGGCCACGGCCATCATCGCGGTCAGGGTGGCGATCGGCGGCAGGCCGTGGAAGGCCCCCGACAGCCAGGCCGAGATCAGGTCGGCGCCGCCGGTCTTCTGCACCGTGTCGCTGACCGGGATCAGGGCCGCGACCAGCACCAGCACCGGAGCCTCCAGGGCCGCGTAGGCCTCGCGCATCCGCAGGGCGCCGACGGCCACCACCAGCACCGCCGCGCCGAAGAAGCCCGCCGCCACCGGGACCACGCCGGTCGCCACCAGCCCCATGGCCACCGCCAGGATCGCCACCCGGCGCCAGCGCGTGCCGCACTCCGCCCAGCCGCACCTCGCGCTCGGCCAGCGGCAATAGGCCCAGGGCCTGCAGCGCGCCCGGCAGCGACTGCTCGGCGCCCTGCAGCACCACGAGGTCGCCGGCCTTCAGGCGGATGGTCGCCAGGCGGCCGGCCATGCGGCGCCCGCCGCGCGACACTCCCAGCAGGTTGACGCCATGGGTGTCGGAAAGGGTGACGCCGCGCGCCGACTGGCCGATCAGGTCGCTCTCGCGGCCGATCACCGCCTGGACCACGCGGATCTCCTCGGTCGGCTCGTTCATGGCCACCGGCCGGTCGGCGTCGCGCAGGCGCAGCTTGGCCGCGACGATCAGCTGGTTCAGCTCCTGCTGCTCGCCTTCCAGCAACAGCACGTCGCCGGGATGGATCTTGAGATTGGCGTGCGGCGCCTCGATGCGCTTGCGTCCGCGCAGGATGGCGACCACCGAGACCGCGCCCTCGGCGGCTCTCTTCAGGGCGCCGACGCTGCCGGCCTGGAAGCTCCAGCCCTCGGGGACCTCGACCTCGGTGACATAGGCGCTGGCCGCCAGGGCCGCGTCGACATCGATGGCCGCCTTGCGGTCGCGCGGCAGCAGCCGGTAGGCGAAGGTCAGATAGGCGACGGCGATCACCGTCAGGATGCCGCCGACCGGGAAGAAGTCGAACATCCTGAACGGCTGACCCAGGGCCTCCTGGCGCACCTCCGAGACGATGATGTTGGGCGAGGTCCCGACCAGCACGGCCAGCCCCCCGACCAGCGAGCCGAAGCTCATCGGCATCAGCAGGCGACCGGGCGACACGCCGGTGCGGCGGGCGATCTGCAGGGCGCTGGGCATCATCAGGGCCAGGGCCCCGACGTTCTTGGTGGCCATGGACAGCACGGCCGTGGTCGCGGCCAGCACGGGAACCTGGGTGCGCTCGTCCTTCAGCCTGGGCAGCAGCGGGGCCATGACCAGGTCGACGATTCCCGAGCGCGCGACGGCGGCGCTCAGCACCAGGGCGCTGGCGATGATGATGACGATGTCGTTGGCGAAGCCCTCGAAGGCCGCCTTCACGGGGATCAGGCCCATGGCCATGCCCGCCGCCAGCGCCCCCCAGGGCGATCAGGTCGTAACGCCACCGCCCCCACACGAACGCGGCGATGGTGGCCGCGATCAGACCGAACGCGAGGCCTTGGTGCAGTGTCACGTGTGGAGTTCCCCGAAGCTGTGCTTCGGGGAAACGGGCGGAGCGGTGAAAGATGCTCCCCGCGATACGGAGGAGCATCCGACCCTAGTTCAGCGCCTTGCGCGCGGCTTCCCAGTACTGGGCGCCGGTGATCAGGGTGACCAGCGTCGCCAGCCACAGCAGGCCGTGCGCGATGATCGTGAAGCCGCCCATCACGCTCGGCTCCGGCGACAGGCCGAACGCGCCCCAGCTGGCCAGGATCAGTTCGGCGCCGATGGCCACCAGGCTGCAGCGTCGTCTTCCACTTGGCCAGCAGGGTCACCGGCAGCTTGACGCCCTTGCCCGCGCCCACCTCGCGCAAGGCGCTGACCGCGAACTCGCGGAACAGGATCAGGCCGGCCGGCAGCACGACCATGGCGTTGGGCCCCAGCGCCATCAGGCCCAGCAGGGCGCCGCAGACCAGGATCTTGTCGCCGATGGGGTCGAGGATCGCGCCCCAGACGCTGACCGCGTCGAGTTTCCGCGCCAGCCAGCCGTCGAAGAAGTCGGTCACCGAGGCCACCACGAAGGCGTAGAACGCCCAGCGCTCCAGCCGCAGCTGCGCTTCGGCCGTCAGGGTCTCGCTCAGATACGGCACGGCGCCCGCCGCGGCCGCCAGGGCGACGAACATGAACAGCGCCATCACGAGGCGCGAGCCGGTCAGGATATTGGGCAGGTTCTTCATGGCGCTGTTCATAACGCACAAAAGCCCGAAGGGGCTACGGCCACGCTCCTTGGAGTCCTCATTGGCGCGTTCCGGCCCCGGGATCGCGAGCGGCGAAACCGCTGCCGCCGGCGCCTAACGCGCTTTAACCGAGACGTCTGATTTTTGAGACGCCGGGCGCGAACTCGCTTCGCTATACAAGTTCGAAGAGCGGCGAGGCGCTCGTCACGGCGGGGCCGCCCAGGCATGGAAGACCCGGACCAGCGAGGCTTTGGACGGCGGCGCGGCGTCAGTTCGGTGCGCGGCCGGCTCGTGCTCCTGACCGTCAGCCTGTTGGTTCCGGCCCTGCTGTCGATGGGCTTTCTGCTGGCCAGCGCCGACCGCGAATCGCGCGGGCGCCTGTACCAGCAACTGGTCACCACCGCCCGGGCCCTGAACGGCGCCGTCGACCGCCAGGCGGCCGTGGGCGTCTCGACGGCCGAGACCCTGGCCACCGACCAGGCCCTGGTCAACGGCGACTGGGCCGCCTTCCACGCCCGCGCCCGCCGCGCCATGGAGCGACGCCCCGGCTGGATCGTCATCGCCGACGCCGACGGCCAGCAGGTGGTCAACACGCTCAAGCCCTATGGGCGCCCCCTGCCCCGCATCAAGCGCACCCGCGAGGAGGCCGCCGCCTTCTCGGCCGGGCGGAGCAAGGTTTCGGACCTGCTGGACGGCCCCGTCGCCGGCAAGCCGGTGATCACGGTCGGCACGCCGATTGTCGTCAAGGGCCGGTTCTACGTCCTGTCCTACGTGGTCGACGCGGCCTCGTTCGCCTCGGTGTTCCGCCAGCAGCGGGTCCCCGACCGCTGGGTGGCCACCCTGCTGGACAACCAACGCCATGTGATCGCCCGCTCGCGGCTGAACGAGACGTTCACCGGACGCCTGGCCTCCAAGGACATGGAGGAGAACCTCCGCCACTCGACCGAAGGCGTCAGCAAGAGCATCTCGCTGGAAGGCGTGCCGACCATGGTCGCCTATACCCGCTCGCCCCAGACCGGCTGGACCCTGGTGGTGGCCATCCCACGCGAGGACCTGGCCAGCACGGTCAACCGGGCCGTGGCGGTGGGAACCGGGATCTTCCTTCTGCTGCTGGTGCTCGGCGTGGCCCTGGCGCTGGTCTATTCGCGGCGCATCAACCAGGAGATCCGTCGCCTGGTGTCGGACGCCGGCGCCATCGGTCGCGGCGAGACCCTGCCGCCAGCCGACCCCGACAGCCTGGAGGAGATCGCCGCCGTCCACGCCGCCCTCCGCCAAGCCTCCCGCGAGCTGAAGACCCGCGAGGAGCGCCAGGAGGTGATGATCAACGAGCTGAACCACCGCGTGAAGAACACCCTGGCCACGGTTCAGGCCCTGGCCCGCCAGACCTTCGCCAAGACGCCGAACGCCAAGGACGAGGGCGCGCCGCTCGAGGTGTTCACCGACCGGCTGATCGCGCTCTCGGGCGCCCATGACCTGCTGACCCGCACCGGCTGGCGCGAGGCCGACATGGCCGCCCTGGTCGAGGCCAGCCTGGGCGCGCATGTGGAGCGCGTCGACCGGTCCGGTCCCGAGGTGGCCCTGGCCCCGCACACGGCCGTGGGCCTGTCGATGGTGTTCCACGAACTGGCCACCAACAGCGCCAAGTACGGCGCCCTGTCCGCGCCGGGCGGCCGGGTCGAGGTGACCTGGAAGCGCGACCCGGTCACCGACAACCTGGTCTTCATCTGGCGCGACGTCGGCGGCCCGCCGGTCACCCCGCCCGCCTCGGCCGGCTTCGGCACCCGCCTGATCGAAAGCTCCATCCGCCGCGAGCAGAAGGGCCAGGCCCGGTTCGACTTCCGACCGGACGGCCTGGTCTTCGAAGCCGACCTGCCCCTGCCCGAGCAGGCGCGATGGAGCAACACCTTCTGAGGACGGAAAGCCCCGCCGGTCCGCCCTTGCGCCGGGAGCCTCCACCGACCGCCCTAACAGCGGACATTCCGGCCGTCTGTTCGGGGTGGTTAGCTGACGTAAGCATGCCAGTGCCATCACCGCAGTTTGCCGAACCGCGTTAAAAACCAACCTGCAGTGAAGATTGGCAAGCCTGACAGAGCGAAGACCGCTCCTGTCTGTCGCCAGTACAGGAGGTCAGATACACGTCGGGTAAATATGACCGGGTAGGCTAGAAAGTAAAAGGCAACACCGAGGCAGCCTAAACCCACTAGATAGACTACCAAGCCGGCGCGCTTCGTGTCGGAGAAGTCCTTCAATCGAGCCATTGGCGGGTGGCGGGCCATACGCCTTCAACCAGAGAGCTACCCCCGCAACGGCCGCTAAGAAGCCAGCAAGCTGAGCAACCGCCATTAACAGCGTACCAGCCATTGCAAAGGTGGCTAGAGACGCGGTCACGCCCGCTGCGATCAAGATGAAGTGCATGATGCAAACTCTAGTTGATGAGCCTGCATCTCTACCACTCTCGCGGAGGTCCGCCATGGGTCGGCACACGAAGTAACATCCCCGCCGACTTCGGACATTCCCTGCGGAGTGTCAGGCCGCCCGCGCCGGCGCGGCGCCGGGGCCGCCAGCGTGGGCCGCGTAGGGGCCGGGAAGTCGCCACGAAACTTGTGCTATCAGAATAAGACAAGGACGAGGGACCTAGCGGTGATGTTAGCCCGTGCATGGATGAAGGCGCTGATAGGCGCAATCACGATCATACTCGCGCTACCCCTAGTAGCTTGCGGTCAGCAAACGCCTGAGCACGATCGGGAAACTGTCTCGGACGGCAAAGCGCCCCTGCTCATTGCAGTACGACCTGAGCAGGTGGACTCGGCGCTCGCGCTGGCTAAGACACTTCCAGTTCCGCAGCCTACAACCAAGCCGGCTGACGGTGGCTTGGTGTTCATCGCCTTTCCGCCCCTCACCGAGGAACAAAGCTCGGTAGTCGCCAAATCCGGACTTGTACAAATGAGCGCCAAGACCGGCGCGATCCTCAACTAGCTTTCAGCTGGGGTGCGGTGCCCACCGGATGGGTACTCCGGTGAGCACCGCGGCGGCCTAGGTCCGCTAAGCGGACGTCGCCAAGTTCTGGGCGGGGTGGAAGTCGCCCCCCAAACAAACCCCTCTCTCATAGAGAGAGGGAGGGGCCCGCCGCCGGAGGCGGTGGGAGGGTGAGAGGTTTCATCGCCCACCGGAAAATCCCGATTCCTTCCGTTGAGCGGCCGCGAGGGCTGAGCCCATGCTCTTGTTATGGACAAGCTCTCCAATGCCCGCCGCCTTCGCCGGGACCAGACGCTGGCCGAAAAGGTGCTCTGGGGCCTCGTTCGCAATCGCCGCCTGGGTGGGTTCCGGTTCCTGCGACAGGTCACGATCGATCGCTACTTCGCGGACTTCGTCTGCGAGGCGGCGAAGATTATCGTCGAATTGGACGGCGCCTCGCATACGAAGGCCGCGAAGACTATGACGAGCGCCGCACTCAGACGCTGGAGCTATACGGCTATGTCGTCCTGAGGGTCCGCAATGAGCGGGTCCTTACAGATCCTGGCGGGACGGCGGATGACATTCTCGCGGTGCTTCGTTCGGACAGGGTGTAACCTCTCACCCTCCCACCGCTTCGCGGCGGGCCCCTCCCTCTCTATGAGAGAGGGGTTATAAAGTTCCGCTCAGGGTCGGGAGCCCCCGCCAGCATTCTTCCGGCAAGCGGCCCCTCAGATCGCCAGTGTCGGGACGATCGTCGATCCCGATGGATTTCCGCCATGGACGCGGGGATGACGGCGTACTGCGTAAGGACCTGACGCGCGCGCACGGAGTCAGCTACATCCTGACCGCATGAGCTACACCGACGCCGAGATCGCCGCCCTGACCGAGGGGCTGCTGGACCGCAGCCTGCCCAAGGACCAGTGGACCCACGCGGCCCACCTGACCGCCACCCTGCGCCTGGTGCGTCTGCGCGACGCGAACCTGGAGCGAGACCTGCCGTGGGTGATCCGCACCTACAATGTCGCGGTCGGCGGCCAGAACACCGAGACGGCCGGCTATCACGAGACCATCACCCAGGCCTATCTGGCCGCGATCCGCGCCTTCGAGGCGGCCCTGCCGCCCGGAACGTCCGACGCCGAGGCCGTCGCCCTGCTGCTGGCCACGCCGCTGGGCGACAAGAACTGGCCGCTCACGCACTGGTCGCGCGAGCGGCTGTTCTCGGTCGAGGCTCGCCGCTGGTGGGTGGACCCCGACCTGAAGCCGCTGGCCCATCCGCCCGCGCCGCGGAACGACCTCTAGTTCTTGGCCCAGGGGATGAATTCGCCCAGCCGGACGCCGCCGGTATAGCCGGCGGCCGCGCCGCGCCCACCGTTGTCGCCCACGAACAGGTTGTTGCCCTCGCACAGGCTCGGGGTGTCGCCGACGAGCAGCGCGTTGTTCGAGTTCAGGTCGTCGAGGCCCGCGGTCGGCCGGTTGACGTACAGCGTCGGGCTGCCGCGCAGGCGGTAGACGATGGCCGTGCCGTTGATGATCTGCGTGGTGATGATCTTGCGCGTCTCGAGGCAGTTGACCCCGGCGAGAACGGTCCGACCTTCCAGCATCTTGGCCAGCGTCGCCTCGCCCTTGGCGTTCTCGGCCCGCGCGCCGGAGGCCGCCAGGACCCCCCATCGCCGCCACCACGGCCCAGACCTTGTGTTGACTACCCATTCCGCGTCGCCCCTTAGCAATCGACATAGAGGGCGCCAGACTCAACCTCAAATAGTCGCAAGTCAATGTCGGATCCTAGGGCGCCCCTTCAGAGCCCGGGCCACGATCGGAGCCAGGGCCTCGCCGATCTTCCGGGCGCCGGCCGCGTTGGGATGGACGCCGTCCCGCTGCAGCAGGGCCGCGTTGCCGCCCACCCCGGCCAGGATATTGGCGTAGAGCGGGACCCCGAACTCCCGCGCCAGGCTGGGATAGATCGCATTGAATTCGCGGGCGTAGGACGCCCCGATGGTCGGGGGCGCGCCGACGCCGACCAGCACCGCGCCGACGCCGCGGCTTTTAAGCTTCTGGAGGACGCCGCGCAGATTGGCCCTGGTCTGGGCCGGCTCGACGCCTTGCAGCAAGTCGTTGCCGCCCAGCGCCACCACGCAGACCCTGGTGTCGGCCGCGACGCTGAAGCCGACCCGCGCCAGACCGCCGCCGCTGGTGTCGCCCGAGACACCCGCGGCCGGACCACGGCCGAGACCCCCAGCTTGCCCAGCGCCGCCTGCAGCTGGGCCGGCATGGCGTCGCGCGCCGGCAGGCCCAGGCCCGCCGTGATCGAGTTCGCCTAATACGGTGACGATTTGCGGCTTCCCCGGCGGCTTGGGGGCGGCGGCGATCTGGGTCAGGAGGCCAAGGCCGAGCAAAATGCGGCGACGGCTGGGAAAACGCTGTGCGGTCAGGCTCATGCCTTCCTATGTAGTCAGGCTGCCGGCCGAACAAGGACCGGCCCTACAGGAAACACCATGACCGACGACGCCTCGCCCCTGGTTCCCCCCCTGGTTTTGAGCGCCGTCGCCCTGACCCTGCCCTCCGCCGCCGGACCCGTGAACATCCTGCGCGGCGTCGACCTGGCGGTGAACGCCGGCGAGCGCGTGGCCGTGGTCGGTCCGTCGGGCTCGGGCAAGTCGTCGCTGATCGCGGTGGGCGCCGGGCTGGAGGAGCCGACCGCCGGGACGGTGCGGCTGTTCGGCCAGGACCTGGCGACGCTGAGCGAGGACGGCCGGGCCCGCCTGCGGCGCGGCCGCGCGGCGCTGGTGTTCCAGTCGTTCCACCTGCTGCCCAACATGACCGCCGAGGAGAACGTCGCCACCCCGCTGGAGATCGCCGGGACGCGCGAGGCCCTGCCCACCGCCCGCGACTGGCTGGGGTCGGGTGGGCCTGTCCGGACGGCTGACCCACTATCCGCACCAGCTGTCGGGCGGCGAGCAGCAGCGCGTGGCCCTGGCCCGCGCCCTGGCCGCGCGTCCGGCCCTCCTGTTCGCCGACGAGCCGACCGGAAACCTCGATGGCGCCACGGCCGCCTCGGTGGCGGACCTGATGTTCAACCTGGTCGCCGAGGTCGGGGCCGCTCTGGTGATGGTCACCCATGATCCGGGTCTCGCCACCCGAGCCGACCGCATAGTGCGCATGGCCGACGGGCGCATCGCCTCGTGAGCCTCCCCTCTCCTTCCGCCTCGCCGCCCGCGAGCTGCGCTCGGGCGTGCGCGGCTTCCGCATCTTCCTGGCCTGCCTGGCCCTGGGCGTGGCCGCCATCGCCGCCGCCGGCTCGACCGCCGAGGCCTTCCGCCAGGGCCTGGCCAGCCAGGCGCGCGAGATCCTGGGCGGCGACCTGTCGTTCTCGGTCGAGAACCGCGACTTCACCGACAAGGAGCGCGCGGCCTTCGACAGGCTGGGCGTCACCACCTACGCCGCCGTCGCCCGCGCGATGGCCCAGGCCCCCAGCGGCGAGCGCCGGCTGGTCAGCCTGCGCGGCGTCGACGCCCGCTTCCCCCTGGCCGGGACGGTGACCCTGGAGGGCGCGCCGAACCTGGCCGCCGCCCTGGCCGACCGTGACGGCCTGGCCGGCGCGGCGGTCGAGCCGGCGCTGCTGGATCGCCTGCATCTGAAGATCGGCGACCGGTTCGAGGCCGGCCCGATGACCCTGGTCGTGCGCGCCCGGCTGGTCAGCGAGCCCGACGGCCTGTCGCGCGGCTTCTCGATGGCCCCGCGCGTGCTGGTCCGCGGCGAGGTCCTGGAGCGCTCCGGCCTGCTGGCGCCCGGCGGCCTGACCAGCCGCACCGTTCGGGTGGCGCTGAAGCCCAGCGAGGATCCCCGCGCGATCGGCAAGGCCACGCAGGCGGCGCTGCCAGAAGTCTCACCTGCGGGTCCGCGACCGCCTGGACAGCGCCCCCGGCGCCCGGCGGCTGATCGACCAGCTGGAATATTTCCTGGGCTTTATCGGCCTGGCCTCCCTGGTGGCCGGCGGCCTGGGCGTCGCGGGCGCGGTCGCGGCCTATCTGTCGACGCGCGAGCCGGCCATCGCGGTGCTGAAGGCCCTGGGCGCCGAGAGCGGCCTGATCCGCGACCTGCACCTGATCCAGATCGGGGTCCTGGCCCTGCTGGGCGTCGCGATCGGCCTGGCGGTCGGGGCCGTCGCGCCGCTGGTGCTGGGCCAGCTGGCCGGCTCGAGCCTGCCGATCCCGGCGCTGTTCAAGGTCTATCCGTGGCCGCTGGCCAAGGCCGGACTGTTCGGGGTGCTGGCGGCGGCGGCGTTCTCGCTGGTCCCGCTGGCCCGCGCCCGGGTCACGCCGCCCTCGGCCCTGTTCCGCCGCGCGCCCAAGGCCCGCCTGCCGCTGGGCCTGGAGACCCTCGGCGCGGTCGTCGCCGGCGTGGGCCTGGCCGCCCTGGCCGTGGCCACCGCCCCGACCCCGCTGGCCGCGGCGATCATGATCGCCGGCGTCGCCGCCGCCTTCGGCCTGCTCACCGTTCTGGGCCGCTCGGCCGCCTGGCTGGCGGGCAAGGCGCGCGGCCTGACGCGAGGCCCCGTCAAGCTGGGCCTGGCCAATCTGGCCGGTCCCGGCTCGGCGGCGCGGACCGCCAGCCCGGCCATCGGCCTGGGCGTGGCCCTGCTGGCCTGCGTGGTGCTGATCCAGTCGGCCCTGCTGGCCCAGGTCAGCGACGTGGCCCCGCGCACCGCCCCGGCCATGGTCTTCACCGAGATCCCCGGCGACCGCGCCAACGCCTTCGACGCCGCCGTGGCCGGCGTCATCGGTCCGTTGCGCGAGGACGCCTATCTGCGGATGCCATTCGCGACAGGCCGGATCATCGCCCTGAAGGGCAAGCCGGTCGACGTGAAGGCCATCAAGGCGTCAGAGCGCTGGGCCTTCGACAACGACCTCAGCCTGTCGCTGCTGGCCAAGGAGCCGAGGAACGCCGGCGTGGTCTCCGGCCGCTGGTGGCCCGCCGACGACGCCGGCCCGCCCAAGGTGGCGCTGAACGCCGAGATCGCCCAGGCGGCGGGCCTCAAGGTCGGCGACACCCTCACCGTCCTGGTGCTGGGCCGCGAGATCGAGGCCAAGGTCGCCGTGCTGCGCAAGATCGACTTCGGCGGCTTTGGCCCCAGCTTCAACCTGATCTTCAACCCCGCGACCCTGGAGGGCGCGGAACTGCGCAGCGTGGCCATCGCCCGCCTGAGCCGCGCGCAGGAAGCGACCCTGACCCGCAAGCTCGGCGAGGTGTTTCCAGGGGTCAATGTGATCAGCGTCCGCGAGCAGCTGGACGCGGCGGCGGCCCTGTTCGACCGCCTGGCGCTGGCCGTGCGCGGCGCGGCGGCGGTCGCCGGCCTGGCGGGCCTGCTGGTGCTGGCCGGGGCCATCGCCGCCGGGGCGCGGGCCCGGGCTCGCGAGGCCGCGACGCTGAAGGTGCTGGGCGCCACGCGAACCCAGATCCTGGTCGCCTATGTCATCGAATATGGCGCGGTGGGCCTGATCGCCGGCGCGGCCGGCGTGGCGTTCGGCTTCGCCGCCGCCTGGCCAGTGGTGGTCAAGGTGTTCGAGGCCAGCTGGAGCGTCGACTGGAGCGGGGTGCTGGCGCTGCTGGCCGGCGCGACGGGCCTGGCGACCCTGGGCGGGCTGATCGCCGCCAGCCTGGCGCTGTCGCAACGTCCCGCGCCGGTTCTGCGCGGCGACTAGGTGGAGCGCGCCCGCCGGCGCGAAACCTTGCCGAACCTCGAACACGCGACCATCGTTCGCGCGACAAGATATCCATGATGGGAAACGCCCGATGCTCGTCGTCCACCACCTGAACAATTCGCGCAGCCAGCGCGTGCTCTGGCTGCTCGAGGAGCTGGGCGTCCCCTACGAGGTCAAGCGCTACGAGCGCGACGCCGAGACCATGCTGGCTCCGCCCGCGCTGAAGGCGATCCATCCGCTGGGCAAGTCGCCGGTCATCACCGACGACGGCAAGACGATCGCCGAGACCGGCGCCATCGTCGAGTACGTCATCGAGACCTATGGCCAGGGCCGGCTGATCCCGCCCGCCGGCGGTCCCGAGCGCCTGCGCTATACCTACTGGCTGCACTACGCCGAGGGTTCGGCCATGACGCCGTTGCTGCTGAAGCTGGTGTTCACCGCCCTGCCGACCCGCGCGCCGGGTCTGCTGAAGGGTCTGGTCAAGGCGATCGCCGGCAAGGCCCAGCAGGGCTTCGTCGACCCGCAGCTCAAGACCCATATCGACTACTGGGAGGCCGAGCTCTCCAAGACGCCCTGGTTCGCCGGCGCCGAGTTCACCGCCGCCGACATCATGATGAGCTTCCCGCTGGAGGCCGGCGCGGCGCGGGCCGGGGCGGACAGCCGTCCGCACGTAAAGGCCTTCCTGGCCAGGATCCACGCCCGCCCCGCCTATCAACGGGCGCTGGAGAAGGGCGGGCCTTACGCCTACGCGTGAGCGACGGGCCAGGGGCTTCGAGCGCCGCCGAGGTCCCAGCGGCTTGATAGCGCAACCTTGTAACGTGCAGACGGACGCCCCTGGCGGTACGCTAGCGGGCGCGATCGACCTCAGGCGCCGCCACGCCCCCTTGCTTATCGGAATCTGGCTGCCTATCCTCCCAGCCCCCGGTTGTGAGCGCCCTCGACCGGAAGAATTTCCTCCCAAAGGCGTCCGAGCTAAAATCCGCAATGGAAAAAGTGCCGATGACCGTCGCGGGGTATCAGACCCTCGACGAAGAACTGAAGCGTTTGAAGACCATCGAACGGCCGGCCGTTATCGCCGCGATCGCCGAGGCGCGTTCGCATGGCGATCTGTCGGAAAACGCCGAGTATCACGCGGCCAAGGAGCGCCAGGGCTGGATCGAAGGCCAGATCGCCGAGATCGAGGACAAGATCGCGCGCGCCCAGGTCATCGACGTGTCGAAACTGTCGGGCAAGCAGGTGAAGTTCGGCGCCACCGTCTCGGTTGTCGACGAGGACACCGAGGACGAGGCCCGCTACCAGATCGTCGGCGAGCACGAGGCCGACGTGAAGTCGGGCCGGATCTCGGTGTCGTCGCCGCTGTCGCGCGCGATGATCGGCAAGGAAGTCGGCGAGGTGGTCGAGGGTCAACACCCCCGGCGGCACCAAGGCTTACGAGATCCTCAAGGTGGAGTGGCTGTAGGGCGGTCCGCCGCCCCAGCCGCGCCATAAATCGAGTACAATGGAGCGAGGCTGCTCCAACGGGCCCGCCGCATGGCGGGCCCGAGCTCTATTAGTTGAGAGCGGCCTCGTTTCGTTTTGCGTTGCCCGGAGTCGACGACTTGGTCGAAGCTTCGAAACCGCCTCTGAAGGTGTGGGCCGTCTCCGACGGTCGCGCCGGCATCGAGGCCCAGGTCGTGGGCCTGTCGGAGGCGATCGCGCGCCTGGTCCCTTGCGAGGTCACCGTCAAGCGCGTGGGCTGGACGGGCAGCATCGGCCGCCTGCCGTGGTGGCTGAACCTGCTGCCCAAGCGCTGGCTGACGCCGGAGAGCGGCATCCCTCGGAACAAGGATGACGACTGGCCCGATCTGTGGATCGCCGCCGGCCGCGCCACCCTGCCCCTCTCCATCCGCGCCAAGCGCTGGTCGGGCGGCAAGACCTTCGTGGTCCAGATCCAGGACCCGCGCGTGCCGGCCACCATGTTCGACCTGGTGATCCCCCCCAAGCACGACCGCCTGACCGGCGACAACATCCTGCCGATCACCGGCTCGCCGCACCGCGTCACGCCCCAGCGGCTCGAGACCGAGTACGCGGCCTTCGCCGACGTGATCGATCCGCTGCCCCAGCCGCGCGTGGCGGTGCTGATCGGCGGCAAGTCCAAGGCCTTCGACCTCTCCAGCGAGCGGGCGGCCCAGATCGCCCACTCGATCCAGATCCCGCTGGAGCAGGACGGCGGGTCGCTGCTGATGACCTTCTCGCGCCGCACGCCCGAGCCGGCCCGCGCCCTGATGACCGCCCGCCTGCGCCACCTGCCCGGCATGGTGTGGAGCGGCGAAGGCCCCAACCCCTATTTCGCCTTCCTGGCGGCCGCCGACTACATCCTCGTCACCGAGGACTCGGCCAACATGGCCACCGAGGCCGCCTCGACCGGCAAGCCGGTGTTCGTGCTGAAGATGGACGGCTCCAGCCTGAAGTTCCGCATGTTCCACGAGGAGCTGGAAAGCCAGGGCGCGGCGCGGCCTTACGGCGGCGCGTTCCACGGCTGGACCTATGCGCCGGTCAACGAGACCGACCGCGCGGCGCGCGAAGTCCTGGCGCGGATCGGGGTGGAGATTCCGGAGCCGGTGGTCGAGGTCGCGGTCGTCGAGGAGGCCGCCAAGCCGAAGCGGAAACCTCGGGCGAAGACGGTTCGAGGCGGTTGTGGAGCCACCTCCCGAAAAGCCCGCGCCGAAGCCGCGCAAGCCTAGAGCGGCAAAAGCAAAAGCCTGATTTTTGCCGCTTGCGGCCGCACGAATGTTCGCGTTACGTTCGCGATATGGTTGAGCCGTTCATATCCCGCCCGGGCAAGGCGGCGCGAAACGAGCAGCGCAAGGCGCTAGCGGCGACGTGCAATGCAACGGCCATCGCGTTCCTAGGTTCGTCGCTCCTTCAGCCCTTGGTTTCCGGCCATTCCAATCTGCTGCTGGTGGCCGGAGCGTTGTTGGCCTTCGTTGCCCTGCAAGGAGCCTTGCACTACATTCTTTTTCGCGTGGAGGACTGAATGGCCCCCATCTTTCAATCAATGCTGATCTGCCTTGTGTTCATCGCCTCGGCTTTTGGCGTCCATTGGTTTTTCATGCGGGACTACAATCGCGAGAAGAAGCAGCGCGACCGGGCGTGATAGAGCCCGCATTGTCCTTAGGCCGGCGGTCAACGCCGTGACCCGCATCCTCTTCATCTGCGCGGCCGGCTCGACGGTGGGCGGCGGCCATGTGATGCGGTCCCTGACCTTGGCGCGAACCCTCGAGGCCCGCGGCGCGACCTGCGCGTTCCTGGTTTCGCCCGAGGTCGCCCCCGAGGTCGCCAAGCTGCTGGACGCCTTCGCGCCGGACATGGCCCGCGCCAACAGCGACGACGGTTTCGACGCCCTGGTGTTCGACAGCTACGCCCTGACCGCCGACGACCACCGCGCGGTCGCCAAGGGCCGCCCTGCGCTGGTCATCGACGACCTGGCCGACCGGCCGCTGGCCGCCGATCTGGTCCTGGACTCCGGCCCGGCGCGGACCGCGCGGGACTATGCCGGCCTCGTCCCGCCGACCGCCCGGCTGCTGCTCGGCCCCGGCTACGCCCCCGTTCGTCCCGCCTTCGCGGCCTTGCGTGAAGCGGCGCTCACCCGCCGCGCCGAGCGGGCACCCGTGGGCCGGATTCTCGGTCTCCCTGGGCCTGACCGATGTCGGCGGCGTCACTGGCCGCGTCGTCGACCTGCTGCGCCCCATCATCGGCGCGGCGAGGCTGGACATCGTCCTGGGCGGCGGCGCGTCCAGCCTGCCGGCCCTGCGAGCCCTGGCCGCCGACGACCCGCGCCTGACGCTGCACGTCGACACCCCGCGCATGCCCGAGCTGATCCTGGCCGCCGACCTGGCCATCGGCGCAGGCGGCTCGACGACCTGGGAGCGCTGCGTCCTGGCCCTGCCGACCCTGACCCTGATCCTGGCCGACAATCAGGTCGCCGCGGCCCGCGCGCTGGAGGCGGCCGGCGTCACGACCTGCCTGGCGGTCGAGGCGCCGGACTTCGACGCCGTGTTCATCGACGCGTCGCGCATGCTGCTGGCCGACGCCGACAAGCGGGCGGCCCTGTCGCGCGCCAGCGCCGCGGTGTGCGACGGGAGGGGCGCAGAGCGGGCGGCCGAGGCCTTCCTGACCCGCGCGCTCGCCAAAAGCTCCCTCTAGCGAACCGCGCTCAACTCCCCCTATCTTGGCCGCAACCAAGGGAGGGGCGACATGGCGCGAAAGAAATCGGTGGTGATCACCGGGGTATCGACAGGCATCGGCGGGGGAGCCGCCAAGGTGCTGGTCGGCAAGGGCTTTCACGTCTTCGGCAGCGTCCGCAAACAGGCCGACGCCAACCGGTTGCAGGCCGAGTTCGGAGACGCCTTCACGCCCCTGGTGTTCGACGTCACCGATGGCCCCGGCGTCCGCGCCGGCGCGCGCCAGGTCGAAAGAGCCCTGGGCGGCGCCCCCTGGCGGGCCTGGTCAACAACGCCGGCATCGCCGTGGCCGGCCCGCTGCTGTACCTGCCGATCGACGAATGGCGCCAGCAGCTGGAGGTCAACCTGACCGGGGTGGTCACCGTCACCCAGGCCTTCGCGCCGCTGCTCGGGGCCGGCGGCGGCTCAACCCCGGTCAAGGACCCCGGCCGCATCGTCAACATCTCTTCGGTCGGCGGCCGCAACGCCAATCCGTTCATGGCCCCCTACTGCACCAGCAAGTTCGGGCTGGAGGGCCTGTCGGAATCCCTGCGCCGCGAGCTCCTGCCCTTCGGCGTCGACGTGGTGGTCGTCGCCCCGGGCGCGGTCGCCACCCCGATCTGGGACAAGGCGGACGAGACCGACACCACCCGCTACGCCAACACCGTCTACGCCCCGGCCCTCGAGCGGTTGCGCGGCTACATGCTGTCGATGGGCAAGTCGGGCCTGCCGGCGGAAAAGATCGGCGAGGCTATTCACACGGCCCTGACCGCCACGAAGCCCAGGGTCCGCTACGTGGTGTCGCCGTCGCCGATGCAGGTGCTGATGA
Source organism: Caulobacter sp. UC70_42 (assembly GCF_044056025.1). Classification (NCBI taxonomy): domain Bacteria; kingdom Pseudomonadati; phylum Pseudomonadota; class Alphaproteobacteria; order Caulobacterales; family Caulobacteraceae; genus Caulobacter; species Caulobacter sp. UC70_42. The sequence goes on from NZ_CP171994.1 coordinate 312,819, forward strand.
CCGAGATCCTGCCCAAGCGGACCCTGGACCGGATCACGGGCAAGCGCCTGGGGCTGATCTAACCCACCATCGACCAGTCCAGCGGCTCGCCGCGCGCGAGGTCGCGCGTGGCGGTCTTGCCCAGGACGTTGTCCAGCTCGGCGGGCGGCAGGCCGTTGCCGGGACGGACCGAGCGGATATTGGCGCGGGAGAGCGGCTCGCCGGCTTTCACATCGGCGGTGACGTAGAGCGAGCGGCGGAAGAGCAGGCTGCCCTGCTCGGCGCCCAGCACGTCGTAGTGGGCCGCGCCCAGCGCGGCCCAGGCGTTCTTGGTGTCGCCGACCAGGGCCTTGAACTCGGCGGGCTCCAGGCTGAAGGCGGCGTCCGGTCCGCCGTCGGCGCGGGCCAGGGTGAAGTGCTTCTCGATCACGCAGGCGCCCAGGCTCACCGCCGCCACCGAGGCGGCCGTGCCCGGCGTGTGGTCGGACAGGCCGATCGGGCAGCCGAAACGGGCGGCCATGTCGGGCACGGTCCGAACATCGGCGTCGGCGAAGGTGGCCGGATAGCTCGACACGCAGTGCAGCAGCAGCACCCCCGGCGCGCCAGCCTCCAGGGCGGTGTCCAGCGCCGTCCGCATCTCCTGAAGGTTGGCCATGCCGGTCGAGATGATCAGCGGCTTGCCCTTGGAGGCGGCGTACCGGATCAGCGGCAGGTCGACGGCCTCGAACGAGGCGATCTTGAAGGCCGGGACGTCCAGGGCGTCCAGCAGGTCGACCGCGGTCTCGTCGAACGGGCTGGAGAAGATCGTCACGCCGCGCTTCCGGGCCCGCTCGAAGATGGCCGCGTGCCATTCGAACGGCGTGTGGGCCTCGGCGTAGAGCTCGTAGAGGGTGCGCCCGTCCCACAGGCCGCCCCTGATCCTGAATTCGGGCCGGTCGACGTCCAGCGTGATGGTGTCGGCGGTGTAGCTCTGGATCTTGATGGCGTCGCAGCCGGTGTCGGCGGCGGCGTCGACCATCGAGAGGCACCGCTCGAGGCTGCCGTTGTGATTGCCCGACAGCTCGCAGATCACATACGGCGGATAGTCGGCGCCGATCTTGCGTCCAGCGATTTCGATGAAGGGGGCGGACATGGCGGATCACCCGGGAACGTGGTCACCGCCAGTTTAACCCATCAAAAGTGGATGAGGCGTCAATCGATCTGGGGGCGTCTTCGAGTAGCGCCGGAGCGGAATCGCGCCTAGATATCCGCCATGTCCACGACCGCTCCCCGCCAGACCCGTTGCCTGATCATTGGTTCGGGCCCCGCCGGCTACACCGCCGCCATCTACGCCGCCCGCGCGCTGCTGAAGCCCGTGCTGATCGCCGGCATCCAGCCCGGCGGGCAGCTGACCATCACGACCGATGTCGAGAACTATCCGGGCTTCGCCGACGTCATCCAGGGCCCCTGGCTGATGGATCAGATGCGCGCCCAGGCCGAGCATGTCGGGACCGAGTTCGTCAGCGACATCGTCACCGGCGTCGACCTGTCCAAGCGTCCGTTCATGGTCAAGACCGACAGCGGCCAGGACTGGATCGCCGAGACGATCATCATCGCCACCGGCGCCCAGGCCAAGTGGCTGGGCCTGGAAAGCGAGAGCAAGTTCCAGGGCTTCGGCGTTTCAGCCTGCGCCACCTGCGACGGCTTCTTCTATCGGAACAAAGAGGTGATCGTGGTCGGCGGCGGCAACACGGCCGTCGAAGAGGCCCTGTTCCTGACCAGCTTCGCCAGCAAGGTCACCCTGGTCCACCGCAAGGACGAGCTGCGGGCCGAGAAAGATCCTGCAGGAGCGCCTGCTGGCCCACCCCGAAGATCGAGGTGATCTGGGACAGCGTCATCGACGAGGTCACCGGCCAGACCGACCCCATGGGGGTCACCGGCGCGCGCCTGAAGAACATCAAGACCGGCGAGACCACCGAGGTCGCCGCCGACGGCGTGTTCATCGCCATCGGCCACGCCCCGTCGTCGGAGCTGTTCGCCGGCCAGCTGGAGGTTGGCCCGGGCGGCTATCTGAAGGTCAAGCCGGGCACGGCCTCGACGGCGATCGAAGGCGTCTACGCCGCCGGCGACGTCACCGACGACGTCTACCGCCAGGCGGTGACGGCGGCCGGCATGGGCTGCATGGCGGCGCTGGAAGCCGTGCGCTTCCTGGCCGAGGAAGACCACAAGGCCGCGCACCATCCGATCAGCCATCAAGAGGCGAACAAGATCGGCGTCTGGTGAGCCGGGCGCTCCTCAGTTCAACGGACTGAGCAAGCTCGGCGGTCGCGGCTTCGGTTTCGGCGGAGGCGGCGGCGGCGCGGGCTGAGCCGCTGGGGCTGCGACCACCGCCGGCGCGGGCTCGCTGACCGCCTCCAGCGCCTTGTTGATCCGGGCGATCTCGTCGGCCGTCGGGATCCGCCGCCCGGCCACCGAACCCTGCGCCATCAGACGCTCGCCGGTCGGTGAGTTGGGGTCGGGCGCCATGACCAGCTTGGCGTCGGGCAGGACCAGGTTGTCCACGCCCAGCATCTGGGCCATGGCGCCCGTCGCCACCGGACTGGCCGGCGCGTTCTGGGCGGCCAGGATCTCGGGCGTCGCGGCCTCCAGGGTGCGCGGGTCGGCGGCCATCAGGATGTCGGCGCTGACCGTCTCATTGCCGGAATAGCGGCCGTTGAAGGCCTTCAGCGTCCCGGCCGGGCCTGTCCAGCGATAGAAGATGTGCTGGCCGAACTGCTTCAGCTTCACCAGGGTCGGGGCCCAGTAGGGCGCGACATAGTCGGCGTGATAATGGGTGGCCACGCCCACCGGCTTGAACACGAAGCCGCTCAGCGCCCGCTTGGCCACGGCCTGGGCGTTGGCCCACAAGGCCGCTGGCGGCACGCGCGCCAGCGAGCCGTCGCAGGCGAAGCTGAACTGGCAGCCGGTCGCCCGCGCCGCCCCTTCGTAGATCACGCCGCAGATCGACTTCGGATAGCCCGGATGGCGCATACGGTTGATCACCGTCTGGGCCACGGCCATCTGGCCCTCGCCCGGCTCGAACCCGGCCTCGTAATAGACCGCCTGGGTCAGGCAGTTCAGCGCCTTGGCGCGGGCGTCGGCCGAGCCGGTCAGCACGAATGGCTTGGCGAACTCCAGATCCTCCGGAACCGCCGGCCGCAGGGCGTTGATCACCCGCGCCTCGTCGAAATCCGGCGCCCGGTCGCCCAGGCGGGGGATGTCCTTGAGATCGATGACCTCCCAGCCCTCGACGCGGCCCCAATAGTCCTTGTGCGGGCGGGGATCATGACGCCTGGCCAGGGCCAGCATCGCGGGGTCGAAGTCCGCGACATAGTGGCGCAGCGCCCGCTCGGTGAAGCTGCCCGTCACCCGCATCAGTCCGGCCTCGCGCCCCGATCCGGCCGGCACGTAATAGGTCGCGCAGGCGGAAAGGCCGCCGACGACCAGCAGGGTCGCGGCGGCCTTCCAGGCCCGAGGCTCTGTCAGGGTCCCCACCCCGCCCCCGGTCAGCTTACTTGCCACCCAGGGTGGAGCGAAGCATCCAGGCGTGCTTTTCGTGGGCCTGGAGGCGCTGGGTCAGAAGGTCGGCCGTGGCCTCGTCGCCGGCGTCGTCGGCGGTCGGGAAGCTGTCGCGCAGGGTGCGGATCACCGTTTCGTTGTCGGCCAGAAGCTCCTTGAGCATGGCCTCCCACTCGTTTTCGGGATTGCCGTCCTTGATGCTGGAGAGGTTGCCGAACGCGCCGTAGCCTTGCGGGGCCAGCTCGCCCAGGGCGCGAATGCGTTCGGCGATGTCGTCCAGCGCCGCCCACTCCTCCTGGTACTGACCTTCCAGCAGAACGTGGAGCGATTGGAAGTTCGGACCGCGAACATTCCAGTGATAGCCATGGGTCTTCAGATAGAGCGCATAGCTGTCGGCCAGGACCTTGTTCAGCGCGGCGGCGATGTCGGCGCGCTGCTTGGCGCTCAGTCCGGTGTTCAAGGTATCGGCCATCACTGATCTCCCGTGTTGCGTGCTCTAGGTAAGCGTGTCCATCTTCATGGCAAGACATCTTTGCGGGGAGCGAAGGTGGAGAAGAGAGACGCCCCGAACTTGGCTTCCGACGAGCACCGTCGAATCGATGCTCTAGTTAGCGCTTGGCTCATCCCTCCGGTTCCACCGCCGGCGTGGCGATGCGCCATCGTCGCGCTCATTGGCGTGGCCATGGCCGTGCTGATGCGCGTCGCGCTGCTGGGCCTGCACGGCGGCGTCGGCGCCACCCAGCCCTTCTTTCCGCCCATCATGCTGGTGACGCTGTACGCCGGCTGGCGCTGGGGCTTGGTCCCCATGGTCGCCGGCGCCGGTTTCGCCACGTGGCTTTGGAGCGACCAGGGCGCCGTGCCGATGTCCAGCGACGAGCTGACCACCATGGTCATCTACCTGCTCTGCGCGGTCATGGTGCTGGTCGCCGCCGAGGGCCTGCGCGGGGCGATGCGCGGCCTGGCCCAGGCGCGGGAGGAGCGCGCCGAGGCCGAGGCCCGGCTGCGCGTCACCCAGACCGCGGCGGGCGTGGGTCCCTGGGACTACGACCTGCTGACCGGCGCGGTCCACATGTCGCTGGCCGCCCGCCGGGGCATGGGCGTGCCGGACGACGCGGTGATCCGCCTGGACGACATCCCCCGCTACATCCACCCCGACGACCGCGCCATGATCCAGGCGCAGGTGCGGCGGGCCCTGAAGGACTTCGGGGACTACGAGGTCGAGTACCGCCTGGCCGACACCAGCCAGGGCGAACGGTGGATCCACGCCCGCGGCGAGGTTGTCCGCGACGAGGACGGCAAGCCGATCCGCATGATCGGCCTGAACTTCGACGTCACCACCCGCCGCCGCGCCGAGGAAAGCGTGCGCGAGAGCGAGGCCCGCTTCCGCATGCTGGCCGACAGCGCTCCGGCCCTGATGTGGGTCACGCGCCCCGGCGGCATCCGCGAGTTCGTCAACAAGGCCTATGTCGAGTTCGCCGGCCTGGACTACGAGGCGGCGGTGACCATGGACTGGCGCACGCGCCTCTATCCCGAAGACCTTCCCGACATCCTCAAGGCCCAGGTCCAGGGCGAGGCCTCGCGCAAGCCGTTCCAGCTGGAAGGGCGCTATCGCCGGGGCGACGGCGAATGGCGCTGGCTTAAGTCGTTCTCGCGACCGCGCTTCGACGCCAGCGGCGCTTTCGTCGGCTTCATCGGCATCGCCTTCGACACCACCGACGCCAAACAGGCCGAGGCCAAGCTGACCGGGATCAACGAGCTTCTGGAGGAGCGCGTCGCCGCCGCGGTGGCCGAACGCGACGCGGCCCAGGCCGCCCTGCTCCAGGCCCAGAAGCTGGAAGCCATCGGCCAGTTGACCGGCGGGGTGGCTCACGACTTCAACAACCTGCTGACCGTCATCATCGGGGCCCTGGACGTCGTCGAGCGCCATCCGGAGGACGAGCGCCGGCGCGCGCGGATGATCAGCGCCGCCCTGGCCGCCGCCAGGCGGGGCGAGAAGCTGACCCAGCACCTCCTGGCCTTCGCCCGCCGTCAGCCGCTGAAGCCCGAGGTCTGCCGCGTCGACCGCCTGATCGCCGAATCCGAGGGCCTGCTCAAGCGCGCCCTGGGCGACGCCTACACCTTCACCCTGCGCCTGGGCGGCGGGGTCCGCTCGGCCAGGATCGACGCGGGCCAGTTCGAGGCGGCCCTGCTGAACATGGTCGTCAACGCCCGCGACGCCACCCCGCCCGGCGGCGAGGTCATCATCGAGAGCCGCCCCGTCACCCTGACCCGCAAGCAGGGCGAGCTGGAGCCCGGCCGGTACCTGCGCGTGGCCGTGCGCGACACCGGCATGGGCATGGACGCGGCCACCATCGCCCGCGCCGTCGAGCCGTTCTTCACCACCAAGGCCCCTGGCGAGGGCACGGGGCTGGGCCTGTCCCAGGTCTACGGCTTCGCGCGGCAGTCGGGCGGCTCGGTCGACATCGAAAGCAAGCCGGGCCAGGGCGCCAGCGTGGCCCTGCTGCTGCCGATCGACGAGGGCTCGCCGGCGGCCGACGCGCTTCCCGCCGTCGACCACGTCCAGGCCCAGGTCCCCACGCACGTGCTGCTGGTCGAGGACGATCCCCAGGTCGCCGAGCTGGTCGACGCCATGCTGCACGACCTGGGCCACTCGGTGGTCCGCGCCGGCGGCGTCGACGAGGCCCTGAAGCGCCTGGCCCAGGACGACGACATCCAGCTGGTGCTCAGCGACGTGATCATGCCCGGCGGCATGAGCGGCGTCGATCTGGCCGAGACCCTGGCCGCCACCCGCCCCGGCCTGCCGGTGGTGCTGTGCTCAGGCTACACCGGCGGCGACCAGGGCCGCGCCCGGGCGGGCGACTGGCCCTTCCTGAGCAAGCCGTTCTCCCTGGAGAGCCTGGCCCAGGCGCTGGCGCAGGCGCGGCCGCATTAGAGGCGGACGACGGAGTGCTCAGCGCCAGTTGCTAACGTTGGCGCCACCGTGAACTCCGCACATTCGTGCTGGCGCTAAAAGCGAACCTTCACCTCTGCGCTCCACGCACCGGACCGCAGCGTCGATAGTCCAAAGTGAAAAAATAATTCCGGAGTGCATCCGCCAGAGCCTCTCGAAGCCTCTAACCTAACAAACGAGGAGATGAGCGTGCTGAGATCCATGGCTGTCCTTTGCCTCCTCATGGCGCCCTCCTACGCTGCGGCGCAGAGCACGAAATCCTTGGCCGAGGCGCCAAATGTCGTCGTGTCCGGATTGATCCAGCAGCGTATGGAGCGCGCGCATATCCCCGGCGCACAGGTTGCGGTCGTCCGCCACGGTCAGGTTGAAATGCTGGAAAGTTTCGGCCTGGCAAGCATCGAACATCAGGCGAAAACGACAAACGAAAGCGTGTTCGCTCTCAATTCAATCACGAAGGTCTTCACGGCGGTCGCCATTCTTCAATTGGCGGAAGACGGAAAGCTTTCGATCGACGATCCGATCTCCCAGCACATCAGCAACCTGCCTATGGCTTGGCGCGCGGTCACCGTAAGGCAATTGCTGAATCACACTTCCGGCCTGCCCAACATCATCGACGACCACGAGCGGATCATCGGCTCCGGGGACGCGGCCTCAGCCTGGAGCTTGGTGCAGACCTTACCGATCGAGTTCCAGCCCGGCGCACGATATAGGTATAACCAGACCGGCTACGTCATTCTCGGCAAAATTATCGACAAGCTGTCGGGTAAGCCTTTCACGGACTTCATTGAAGCGCGCCAGTTCCGGGCGGCGGGGATGAAACATACCCGATACGGCGACTCTTCCGACATCGTCGCCAATAGCGCAGGCAGCTACACGACAATCGAAAACGTCAACGGGCGCTGGGTCGATCGTGGCCGCCTGGCGGCGGCGTTCGTCGAATTCCCGCAGTTCTTCCGGACCGCCGCGGGCGCGCTTTCGACGGCTGAAGACATGGCTCGATGGCTGGTCGCCCTGCAGGTCTGGAACGCTCCTGAACCGGCAAAGCTTGGCCGAATTGTGGAAGCCCGTCATCCTGAACGACGGTAAACTGGGCGGCCCCAATGAACTGCTGAACGGCCAGGGTCTCGGATGGCCCATAGCGGTTCGGCCGGATCATCCTGCGGCGGGCGCCGTCGGCGGGACAAGGTCAGCCATGTTCTACTACCTTGAAGACGACCTTGGCATCATCGTCCTAACCAATCTCCAGGGGAGCAGCCCTGAATACATGATGGACCGTCTGGCTGCCGCCTATGTCCCGGACATGGACGAGGCCACCGGATTTGGTCTGCCGCCCGCTATCAAACGGTTGCGAACCCGTCTGCTCAAGGAGGGATTTGAAAAGGCCGACGAGATCGCCCGCCGTATGATGTTGAAAGATCCGACGTTCATCCTCACCGAAAATGACCTGAACGCCTGGGGTTATAAGTTGATGGAACAGCAGCAGCCCCGCCAGGCCGTCGCCATTCTGCAATTGAACACCAGATTGTATCCTGACAGCGCCAACACCTACGATAGTCTTGGGGAAGCTCTTCAGAACAACGGTGATCGCCGTAAAGCTCTTCAGAGCTACAGACGCTCCCTCGCGCTCAATCCTGAAAACCAGAACGCCCGACAGCGCATCTCGGACTTGGAGCGAAGCCCCGATAGCAAGTGACAAACATGCAGGTCTGAGAACTCGCAATCGACAGCGCCCGCTTGCACGGCGGCGCTGCCTGCGGGCGGCTATCCCCCGCCGAAAACCTTGCAACCGCCACCGTGACTCCGTCCGACTTCCCCCCTAGGCTCCGCCTACGCGCGTGCGCTTGAGGGGGTATTGGGAATGGATCGTCGGCTGACGGCGCTGGCCGCCTTGTTGTTGATGTCGGGCTCGGCCCTGGCGCAGACCGCGCCGCCCGCTCCGGCGCCCGCCGCCGACGCGGCCAAGGCCGACAAGCCCGAGAAGTGGAACGTCAACGCCCCGCCCGGCGTGACCACCCGCGAAGTGCGCATCGCCGTCGACAACGGCACCTGGATGAATGTCGACGTCTCGCGCGACGGCAAGCTGATCGCCTTCGACCTGCTGGGCGACATCTACACCATGCCGATCGCCGGCGGGACGCCGAAGCGGATCGCCGAGGGCCTGGCCTATGACCACCAGCCGCGCTTCTCGCCGGACGGCAAGCGCATCGCCTTCACCTCCGATCGCGGCGGCGGCGACAACATCTGGGTGATGAACCTGGACGGCGGCGACAAGCGCGCGGTGACCAAGGAGGACTTCCGCCTCCTGAACCAGCCCAGCTGGAGCCCGGACGGCCGCTTCATCGTGGCCAAGAAGCACTTCACCACCGGCCGCTCGCTGGGCACCGGCGAGGTGTGGATCTACCACGTCTCGGGCGGCGGCGGCGTGCCGCTGGTCAAGCGCGCCAGCGAGGTGCTGCAGAAGGAGCTGGGCGAGCCGATCTACGCCGCCGACGGCAAGAGCATCTTCTACGTCCGCAACGTCACCGCGGGCCCGATCTTCGAATACGCCCAGGACTCCAACACCGACCTGTTCGACATCGAGCGCTACAACCTGGAGACCGGCGAGGTGACCACCGCCGTCTCGGGCGTCGGCGGCTCGGTGCGCCCGACCCCGTCGCCGGACGGTAAGAAGATCGCCTTCGTCCGCCGTGAGCGCGCCAAGTCCAAGCTCTATGTGAAGGACCTGACCTCGGGCGAGGAGAAGAAAGTCTACGACGCCCTGGACCAGGACGTGCAGGAGACCTGGGCGGTCACCGGCGTCTATCCGAACATGGCCTGGACGCCCGACGGCGCCAGCGTGGTGTTCTGGGCCGGCGGCAAGATCCGCCGCGTCAACGTCGCGGACGGCGCCAACAGCGTGATCCCGTTCAAGGTCGACGACACCCGCGTGGTCATCGACGCCATCCACCCGAAGGTCGAGATCGCCCCCGACAGGTTCCAGACCAAGATGCCGCGCTGGGCCAGCGTCTCGCCGGATGGCAAGTCGGTGGTGTTCGAGACCCTGGGCAAGCTGTGGATCAAGCCGACGGCCGGCGGCGCCGCGCGCCGGCTGGTCTCCGGCGACGAGGCCGAGTTCGAGCTGTTCCCGGCCTGGTCGCGCGACGGCAAGACGGTGGTGTTCGTCGGCTGGACCGATCAGGGCCTTGGCCACATCCGCACCGTCTCGGCCAGCGGCGGCGCGGCCAAGAACGTGATGAGCCAGCCGGGCCACTTCGCCGTCCCGCAATTCTCGCCGGACGGCAAGACCATCGTGTTCGAGCTGCGCCGCAGCGGCGGCCTGACCTCGACCCGCTGGTCGCAGGACCCCGGCGTCTACCGCGTGGCCGCGACCGGCGGGATCCCGGTGCGCATCTCCCGTGAAGGCTCCGAGCCGCAGTTCGGGGCCAGCAACGACCGCGTGTTCATGGTGATGTCCGAGAAGGGCAAGCGCCAGCTGGTCAGCACCAACCTGGACGGCGAGGCCAAGCACGTCCACGCCAGCGGCGAGATGGTCAACGACTACCAGGTCGCGCCCGACGGCCAGAACGTGGCCTTCCGCCAGAACTACGAAGCCTTCGTCATGCCGCTGCTGCCGGGCACGCAGGACGTCTCGGTCGACCAGAAGGGCGGCCCCCTGCCCGTCACCCGGGTCAGCGCCGAGGGCGCGGACTTCATCAACTGGTCGAACGGCGGCGCGCGGATCCACTGGAGCATGGGCCCGACCCTGTTCACGGCCGACACCGAGGCGCTGTACGCCAACGCCCCGGCGCCGGCCGACGCTCCGAAGGACGGCGCCAAGGAGTCTGGCAAGTTCAAGCCGGTCGCCACGGGCGTCTCTCTCTCCATGGAGGTCGCCGCCGACAAGCCGACGGGCGTCGTGGCCCTGACCGGCGCGCGCATCGTCACCATGGCCAGCAAGGACGGCGGCGTGATCGACGACGGGGTCATCGTCATCAACGGCGACCGCATCGTCTCGGTCGGCCCCAAGGCCGGCGCGGCCATCCCCGCCGGCGCCAAGGTCATCGACGTGGCCGGCAAGACCATCATCCCCGGCCTGGTCGACGCCCACGCGCACGGGCCGCAGGGCGAGGACGATCTCGTGCCGCAGCAGAACTGGTCGTCGATGGTCAACCTGGCCATGGGCGCGACCACGATCCACGATCCGTCGGCCCGCGCCGCCGAGATCTTCGTCGCGGGCGAGATGCAGCGCGCCGGCAAGATCCTGGCCCCGCGCACCTTCTCGACCGGCGAGATCATCTATGGGGCCAAGGCGCCGGAGGTCTATGCCGAGATCAATACGCTCGACGACGCCCTGGCCCATGTCCGTCGCCTGAAGTCGCAGGGCGCCCACAGCGTCAAGAACTACAACCAGCCCCGCCGCGAACAGCGCCAGATGGTGGTGATCGCCGCCCAGAAGGAGGGGATGGAGGTCGTGCCGGAGGGCGGCTCGCTCTACAGCATGGACATCAGCCTGGTGCAGGACGGCAACTCGACGGTCGAGCACAACCTGCCGGTCGAACACTTCTACGACGACGTCGTGTCCCTGTGGTCGCAGAGCAAGACCAACTACACCCCGACCCTGGTGGTGGCCTATGGCGGCCTGGCCGGCGATCCCTACTGGCGCCAGCACATGGACGTCTGGAAGCACCCGCTGCTGTCCAGGCACGCCCCGCCGGCCCTGCTGGCCGCGCGCAACGTCCGCCGGACCTCGGCGCCGGAAGAGGACTATGTCGACGGCGCCACGGCCCGCGAGGCCAAGAAGCTGGCCGATCGCGGCGTGCAGGTGGCCATCGGCGCCCACGGCCAGCAGGCGGGCCTGGGCCCCCACTGGGAGCTGTGGTCGTTCGTGCGCGGCGGCTGGACTCCCGTCGAGGCCCTGGCGGCCGGCACTATCAGCTCGGCGCGCAGCCTGGGCTACGACAAGGACGTCGGCTCGCTGGAGCCCGGCAAGCTTGCCGACCTGCTGGTGCTGGACGCCGATCCCACGGTCGACATCCGCAACAGCGACAAGATCAACCGCGTGATGCTGGGCGGGCGGCTCTACGATCCGACGACGCTGAACGAGGTCGAGACCGGCAAGCGCGTCCGCCAGCCGTACTGGTGGGAGCGCTCCGGCGAGGCCTACGGCGGCTCGCAACCGGCGGAGTCCACGACCGAGGATGTCGGTTAGGCCAGCGGACCGTTCCGCGGCCCGAAGACGGCGGGCCCTCTCTAGGGCTCGCCTTTTTCGCGCGTCGATCCGGTCACGATCGCCCACTCGCCGGGCGACAGTTCCGGCCCCGCATAGGCGGTGGCGAAGTAGGTCTTGAGGTCGCCGGCGAACGGCCAGTCCGACCCGGCGACGAAACGGTCCGGACCGATCCGGCGGATCAGGCCGGCCATCCGGGCGCGATCGTCCGGCGTCGCATTGTCCTTGAACACCTGGGCCAGGTCGAAGCGGACGTTGCCGACGCGACGCGGATCCTTCTCGAACGCGTCGGCGAAGGCGCCCAGGGCGTCCAGCGTCGCCGCGTCGATCCCGCCCCAGCCCGCCGCGTGGGCGATGACCACGGGCTGGCCGCGGGCGGCTGGCAGCACCTGGTCGATGAAGGCTTCGACGTCCCGCGCGCCATAGTCGGCCGCGCCGGTGCGCATGTGGATCATGATCGTCCAGCCATTGGCCGCCGCGGCCTGGAAGACCGCCGCCAGCTTGGCGATCTGGGCCGGATCGCGCAGATCCACGCCGGAATTGGTCAGGTGCAGCTTCAGCCCCGTCACCGCGCGGTCGCCCTTCCAGCGGGCGATCTCCGCCAGGGCGTCGGGCGCGGTGGGATTGACGCTGACGAAGGCGGCGAAGCGGTCGGGCCAGCTCCGCGCCAGGGCGACCGTGAAATCGTTGGCCTCGCGGACCACTCGGGCGGCGTCCGGCTGGGACGGGCCCAGGGGGCTCTCGGCCAGATAGGCGGTCGACATCAGCCAGCCCGTCCGGATCCCCGCGCCGTCCATCGCCTTCAGGGCGTCGGCGGCGGTCAGCGGCGCGGTGAAGCGCGGGTCACACGGGCTCTTGCGCTTGGGACTGGCGCAATAGGCCGGCAGGATCTCGAGGATCGCCGGCGAATGGACGTGCATGTGGTGGTCGATCGCCGGTCCCGCCCAGGCCCGACCGGTCGAAAGCAGCAGCGCCAAGGCCGTCGCGCCACGCAAGAAGGTCGACAAGGTCCCGCATCCTTCCAAGAAAAAGGCGCGGAACCTCGGTCCCGCGCCCTCGCCCGTCCTACTGGCCCAGCAGGGTCTTTCGCCAGAACATGACGCTGGTCCAGAAGTAGTAGTCCTCGTTCTCCTTCTTGCGGAAAACGTGACCCTCGTTCTTGGCCAGCACGTGCCAGACCGAACCGCCATTGGCGCGGACCGCCTTGATCATCTGGTCGGCCTCGGTCGGCGGCACGCGCGGGTCGGTCCCGCCCGTGGCCACCAGCAGCGGCGTGGTGATCTTGTCGACGCTGGTCAGCGGCGAGATCTTCATCAGCTGGGCGCGCTGCTTGGGATCGCGCTCGTCGCCATACTCGACCCGACGCAGGTCGCGGCGATAGGCCTGGGTGTTCTCCAGGAAGGTGACGAAGTTGGAGATCGCCACGTAGCAGTTGGCGCCCTTCAGGCGCGGGCTGTAGTGCGTGGCCGAGGCGTAGCACATGTAGCCGCCATACGAGACGCCGTTGACGGCGAAGCGGCTGGCGTCCAGGGCCGGGTCCTTCTCCAGCGTGTCGAGGAAGGCGCCGATGTCCTTCACCGAGTCCTCGCGCTTGAACGGGCCGTTGTCGAGATTGACGAACCGCGCGCCATAGCCGGTGGAGCCGCGCACGTTCGGGAAGAACAACGCGATGCCCAGTTCGTTCAGCAGATAGTTGTTGCCGCCCAGGAAGTCGGGACGGGTCTGGCCTTCCGGACCGCCGTGGATGTCGACGATCAGCGGACGCTTGCCGGGGAACTTGGCCGGGTCGGGCTGGTAGAGGAAACCCGAGATCTTCTCGCCGTCGAAGCTGGCCACCTCGACCAGCTTGGGCTCGACGTTCAGGCTGGGATCCAGGCCGCCGGTCTCGCTGTGGGTCCACTGGGTGACGGCCAGGGTCTTGGGATCGATCGAGAAGGCGTCGCCCGGCACCTTGGCCGAGGCCATGCTGAGACCGATCTCGCCCCACGGCGCGATGTCGATCGCCGCGCCAATGCTGTAGGGGATCACGCCGGCCGGCAGGCCCGTCACCGGGCGCACCGCGCCGGTGGCCAGGTCCAGCACCCGCACGCGCGACACGCCGGCCTCGTTGATGGCGTAGACGGCGAACGAACCGTCGGGCGAGACGGCGAAGTCGCTGACGTCCCAGCGCGGCTCCTTGGAGACCGGGACGAAGCCGCCCTTGCCGTCCAGCTTGCCCAGGCGCTGGAAGTCCGAGTCCTTGTTCGAGGTCAGCCAGACCGAGCCGTCACGGGCGTACTTCGGATCGACGTACGAGACCTTGGCCTTGGGATCGGTCAGGGGCTTCATCTTGCCGCTGGCCAGGTCCAGTTCGTAGACCATGGCCTCGTTGACCGACATGCGGTTCAGCACCAGCGCCTTGGAACCATCCGCCGAGAAATCGGCGATGTTCCAGCCGCCGCCGGTGACCTGAGCGACCAGGCGGTCGGTCTTGGGGTCCTTCGGGTCGACGACATAGAGGTCCATGTCCGCGCCATTGCGGCGCGACGAGGCGTAGCCGACCCGCTTGCCGTCCGGCGACCAGGCGCCGAACCAGTTGCGGCTCTTGCCATCGGTGATCAGGCGCGGCCGGCCGGCCTCCAGCACGTAGAGCTGATAGAACTCGTCGCCGCCCTTGTCCTTCTGGATCACCAGCGTGTCGCCCTTGGGCGACAGGGCCGCGGCCAGAACCGGCTCGTTCTCGAAGCTGATCTGGCGTCGCGCCCCGTCTGGCTTGGCCACGACGTGAACCTGATCGGAGCCGCCGAAGCGGGTCTTGATCAGCATCGAGCGGTCGGCGGTGTTCCAGCCCAGGAAGTTGGCGTGGCGCGCCTGCAGGTAGGGCGCGGCGGCCGCGACCAGCTCTTGCGGAATGGCGGGCGCGCCGTCGACGACGATGGCGGCGGGCGGCGCGACGGTCTGGGCCGCCGAGGGGGTGGCGAGCGGAGTCGCGGCGGCGGCGGCCAAAAGGGCCAGCGCCAGGGCATGACGAGAGATCATCTGGAGAATGCCTCTGAAGAAAGGGGAAGCGCCGCCGGCGGGGGAAGCCAGGGGGGGAGCAGCCGGCGGCGCGATGTCGGGCGGGACTAGAAACGCATCCGCGCGCCGACGGTCACATAGCGACCGATCACGTCGTAGTAGGGCGAGTACAGCGACGAGACGGGCGGGTCCTTGTCGAAGAGATTGGTCGCGTTGGCGTAGAGCTCGACCTCATGGCCCATGACCTCGGGCAGCTTGGCCTGAACGCCCAGGTCGACATAGGTGTAGGCCTTGATGTGGCCGTTCACGAGGTCGACGGTGTTGTTGTAGTTGCCTGGCGAGATGTAGCGCGCCCGCAGGTTGGCGCTGAACACCTTGCCCGACCAGTCGAGCGCCGCGGTCATGCGGCTCTTGGGCGTGCCCAGGCCGAACGAATAGCCTTGCGACTTGACGTACTCGATCTTGCTGACGCCGTCGTTGGTGGTCAGGCTGTTGACCCAGGTCATCAGCCAGCGGGCGCGGATGCGGCCGGGCGCGTCGGGGATCAGGCGGTCGAGATTGGTCGCGTACGAGATCTCGGCGTCGACGCCGTCGGTCTTGTAGTTGGCCAGGTTGACGTAGGTCGAGACGATCCGCGAGATCCCGCCGGTGGCGTCGCGGGTGACCCGCGAACACATGTCGGCATTGCCGTTGGCGCAGCGCGTGACGATGTCCTGCGCCGAGACCGTGGTGATCACGTTGTCGATGTCGATGTCGAAATAGTCGACCGAGATGTTGAAGCCCGGGAGGGCCGGCGGCGAATAGACGAAGCCGGTCGTGAAGGTCTTGGCCGTCTCGGGCGTCAGGTTCGCGTTACCGCCGCCATTGGTCAGCACGTAGACGCTGGAATTGGTCTTCGGGTCGACGATGGTGTTGTAGCCGGTCGTGCTGGTGGTGAAGAGCTCGGTCAGGTTGGCCGAGCGGATGTCGCGCGACTTGGTGATCCGCCCCCGGAAGCCTGGGAAGAACTCGTTCGGTGGCGCCCAGCTTCCACGACCAGATCGAGCCGGTCGTGTTGTAGTCGGACACCCGCGCGGCGGCGTTGACTTCCAGCTTGTTCAGAACCGGGACGTCGCGCACGACGGGCACCAGCACTTCGGCGAAGGCTTCCTTGACGCTGTAGCTGCCGGCCATGGCCGAGAAGCTGAAGGTGGTGAAGGCCTTGGCCGCGTCCAGGTCGCCCACCCGGCGGTCGACCGACTCCTTGCGGGCCTCCGCGCCGACGGCGACCGAGACCGGGCCAGCCGGCAGGCTGAAGGGCTCGCCGCGCAGGCTGAAGCCGCCGACGTCCAGCTTGCTGGTTTCGCGCATCGACGGCGTGCCGGTCACATAGTCCAGCGCCGCTTGCGAAGGCGCGCCCTGGCCGAACAGGTTGATCGGCACGCAGTTGGTCGAGGCGTTGGTCAGGGCGACCCGGCAGATCGGCTGGCCGGTGGTCGGGCTGATCACCGAGTCGACGGCGTTGGCGTAGTTCTGGGTCAGGAAGAACCCAGGGGTGTCGATATTGTTCTCGTTCTCGCCGTGGCTGTAGTAGGCGCTCCAGCGCCAGCCGTCGCCGAAGGCGCCGTCGAACGCGATGGTCCCTTGGGTCGAGACGCGCTCGAAGTCGATCGTCGGATAGGCCTCGGTGTTGAAGCGACCCATGGTGAACGAGGTCTGCCCCGCCGCCGCCAGGGCCGACTTCACGGCCGCCGGCAGATAGGCGTTGTCCGACTTGATCGTCAGGTTGCCGCGGTTGTGGTCGCCGAACCAGATGTAGTTGTTCCACATCCGCGAGCGGCGCAGCTCGGCCGTCATCTTGACCTTGTCGGTCAGGTCATAGGTGACGCTGGCCATGGTGGCGTAACGCTTCTGCGGCGTGACCAGGGGCGACAGGTCGTCGTTCGACGGGCCCTCCCCGCCGACCGAGTTCGTGCCGATCACGGTGCCGTAGTTGAAGTCGCGCAGGCTGCCGTCGGGATTGAAGGCCTTGCCCTTGAGGACGCCCGACATGATCAGGCCGCCATAGGCCGCGTTCGAGAAGCCGACGTCCGGGGCCAGCACGAAGCGGCCCGCGCCGTTCGACACCGTGGCCCAGCGGCCGATGTTCGGCCGGCTGTTCTTCGGGATGACGCCGTCGTTGTCGATGTACTCGCCGCCGATCACGAAATGGCCGCGGCCGTCGGCGAAGCTCTTGCCCGCCGCCGCCTCGAGACGGATCTGTTTGGCGTCGTGGTACGAGGACTCACCACCCTCCACGCCGAGCTTCAGGCCGGTGAAGGTGCGGTCAATGCTGATATTGACCACGCCGGCCACGGCGCCGGAACCCCAGGCGGCCGAAGCGCCGCCGGTCACGACGTCGACGCCCTTGGTCAGGACGCTGGGGATCAGGTTCAGGTCGTTGTCGCCCGAGAAGCGGCGGCCATCCAGCAGCACCAGGGTGCGGCTGATGCCCAGGCCGCGCAGGTCGACCGGCGCGTTGCCCGCGCCCGTGTTGGTGCCGGTGGTCTGGGCCGAGGTCGTGGCGCGGAACTGCGGCAGGTCGTTCAGGGCCGCGGCGATGTTCGGACGGGCGCCGACGCTCAGGTCCTGGGCGGTGACCCGCACCGTCGGGGTGGGCGCCTCGAAGCCGGCGCGGTCGATGCGCGAGGCCGTGACGATGATCTCGCCGACGCTGGTGTCATCGGTCTTGGCGGCGGTCTGGGCGGCGTCCTGAGCGAAGGCGGCGCCGTGCAGGGCCAGGACGGCGGGAACCAGGCTGCAACCCAGCAGCAGTCCCCGGCGAGTTTGGCGTGAAAGAGTCAAGGTAAGATCCCCTATGTTTCAGCAGTCGACAGTCGCTCTCTCCCGCGCGCCCGTTTGTTCGGTCGCGTCGGTCGCGTCGCTCGGGAAGACGTGCGCCTTCCCGGACTCCGCCAGGCGGTTCCTCTGCCCCCGCTGTCCCTTGGCCTGAGAGATTCAGGCGCGGTCGCGCCCTTGCTCCTTCGGCGAGGCCGCTCACTTGTGGAGCGGTCCTGCTTTCCAGCGTCCTCGTGCTCTGCGGTCCCTGTTGCCTGAGCGTTTCCGGGGCGGTTGCGCCTTCGGCGTCGGGCTGACCCGATCTCTTCCGCGAGAGCCAGGCCAATACGACCGGCTCGCCCGATCGCGTCAAAGCGTCGAAATCCGGTACAATGTTGCCCGACGCGCGATGAGGGCGAAAGGAATCCCCCCTGAGCTCAACCGGTGGGCACGACTCGCGTTCGTCCGTCGCCGCGCGATCCGCGAAGGTGACAGGTCGGTGACAGCTTGGGCTGATCGGGACCAGGGGCGAAAACCACGAAGCTTTCGTGAACTTGGCCGGGCGTGATTATTTTTTAGGCGAACGCTGGACTATATTTAAGCAACATCAGCGATCGGCGGACGCGGCTTTCCAGCGCGCCAGCAATTCAGCGCGCCGCCCCTGGTCGAAATTGGCCAGAAGGGCGGGACCGACACGGATCGGCCGGCCGGCCGCGCCCAGCGCCGGCGCGCCGCCGGCGGGGCGGATCGGCGTCAGCCTGGCCTGGGCCAGTCGCCTCTGCCCCTCGTCCGACATCAGATAGTCCAGAAACACCCGGGCCGCCTTGGGATGCGGCGCCGAACGGGTGATGAAGGCCACCCGCGAGAGCGACAGATGATAGTCGCTGGGCACGACATAGCCGATGTCGGCGTTGCGATGGCGCGCCCACCAGTCGGCGTAGAAGCCGTTCATGTCGTAGGCCAGATCGTGCGCGCCCGACAGACTGGTCAGCAGCGGCGCGCCCGGGACGAACAGGCCCGGCTCCGATTTGGCCAAGGCGTCGTACAAGGGCCAGGCGTCCGGATAGGCCTGCAGGTCGCTCGACAGGTACATGAACCCGACCCCGCTCTTTTCGGGATCGTACATGGCGATCTTGCCGCGCCAGCGTTCGGGGTTGGCGCGCAAGGCCGCCAGCAACGCGGCGTGGCTGCGGGGCACCTCCGACTCCTTCAGCGCCTTCCTGTTGTAGGCGAAGACGATCGGCTCGGCCGTCACGCCGAAGCCCTGGTCGCGCCAGACGGCCCAGGCCGGCAGGCCCTTGGCCTCCGGACTGCGATAGGTCTGGGCGTAGCCGTCGTTGATCAGCTTGACCTGGATGTCCATCGACGAACTCCAGGCCACATCGGCGACCGGCGCGCCCGCGTCCGTCTCGGCGATAAGGCGCGCCTGCATCGGTTTGGCGGCCAACTCGACGAAGCGGACCTTGATCTTGGGAAAGCGCTCGCGGAAGCCCTCGCCGATCACCTGGTGGACATCGGTGTTGAGATAGACGACGAGCTCGCCCTCGCGCTCGGCGGCGCGAATATCCCAGCCGCTGGTCGCCTGTCCGATCGACTTCGGCGCGCAGCCGGCCAGGGCGGACGCCAGGGCCAGCGCCGCCATGATCGCCACGGGCCCGCGTCTCTTGACCTGATGAGGCAATCGGCGTCGGATGATGACCTCCCCTGCGTGTTCGGTTCCTACATCCCCGATGAAGATACTGGTTGTCGAGGATGATCCGCCTCTGCGTCGCTCCCTGACCGCGACGCTGGAGAGCGAAGGTCACGAGCCCGTCTGCGCCGAGACCGGCGAGGCCGCTCTGGCCCTGGCCCTGGCGCACGGGGCCGACTTCGACGCCGTCATCCTGGACATCGGCCTGCCCGACATCGACGGCTTCGAGATCCTGGGCCGGCTGCGGCGCGAGGGCGTGCTGACCCCGATCGTCATGTTGACCGCGCGCGACGCGGTGCGCGATCGCATCGCCGGCCTGGACATGGGCGCGGACGACTATGTGCTGAAGCCGTTCGACCCGTTCGAGCTGGTGGCCCGGGTGCGGGCGGTGGCGCGGCGCAAGGGCGGCTACGCCACCCGGACGGCCCATGTCGGCGCCCTGGTCTGCGACTGGGAAGCCGGCGCGGCCTGGATCGGCGAGCGGCGGCTGGACCTGCGCCCGCGCGAGTGGGCCGTGCTGAAGGCCCTGGCCGCGCGTCCCGGCCGGGTCGTCGAGCGCGACCGCCTGGCCGCCGACGTGTTCCCCGACGAACAGGCCCCCTCGCCCAACGCCCTGGACGTCCATGTCGGTCGACTGCGACGCAAGCTGGCGCCGGACGGCCCGCGCCTGAGTACGCTGCGGGGCGTGGGCTACCGGATAGATCCATGAAGGCCAGGCCTTGGAAGGGCGGCCGTCCCAGCCTGGTCGGGCGCCTGCTGCTGGCGCAGGTCGTTCCCCTGGCCCTGCTGGGCGCGGCGCTCGCCCTGGCCGGCGCCCTGGCCGCCCGCGCGGTCGTGGAGAAGTCTTCCGACCGGCTGCTGGCCGGATCCGTGACCTCGATCGTCGCCCAGATCGGCGTGCGGGACGGTCAGGCCCAGGTGGCCCTGCCGCCCTGGTCCCTGGCCCTGCTGGACAGTCCCGAGCGCGACGCGGTGTTCTACGCGGTGCGCCAGGGCTCGCGCCTGGTCACCGGCTATGACGACCTCCCCCGCCTGCCCGCGCCCGCGCCGAACGAGACCAGTTTCAGCTATGCGAGAATGCGCGGCTACGAGGTGCGGATCGCCCAGTCGACGGTGATGGTGCCGGGCGTGCGCGAGCCCGTCGTGGTGGCGGTGGCCCAAAGCCTCGACTCGCGTCGCGCCAGCGTGCGCGAGCTGCTGTCCACCCTGATCGGCCTGCCTGTGCTGCTGGTCGCCGTGGCCGCGGCTCTGGTCGTGCCGGCCGTCGGCTGGGGCCTGGCGCCGCTGCGCCGCCTGACGGCCGATCTGAAGCGCCGCGCCCAGGCCTCGCGCCCGGACCTCGCGCCGATCGACGCCGCCGACACCCCCGCCGAGCTGTCGCCGGCCGTCGAAGCCTTCAACCACCTGATGAGCAGCCTGGAGCGCTTCACCCCGCGCGCTGGAGCGCTTCTCGGCCGACGCCTCCCATCAGTTGCGAACGCCCCTGTCGGTCATCGTCGCCAACCTCGCCCTGCTGGAGCGCTCGGCCGCCACGCCGCGCGACAAGGCCCTGCTGGGCGACTCGCGAGACGCTGCGGCCAACCTGCGCCAGGTGCTGACGCAGTTCCTCGCCCTGGCCCGCTCCGAGGCGACCGCGGCCGATGGCGAGGCCGATCTCGCCGCCCTGCTCAAGACGATCCAGGTCGAAGCCGCCCGCGCGTTTCCCGAGGTCGAACTGCTGACGCGCCTGCCCGCCGATCTGGGGCTCGCGCGCGGCAACGCGGTGCTGATCGGCGAGGTTCTGCGCAATCTGGTCTTCAACGCCTGCGCCTATGGCGGGGGCAAGGTGCGTATCGTGGCCAGGATGGATGGAGACGGACCCAGGGTCGTGATCTGGGATCGCGGCCCCGGACTGGACGAAGACGCGTTGCGCGACGTGTTCGCGCCCTTCAACCGGGGGAGCGCGGGCCAGGGGTCGACCGGCGCGGGCCTGGGCCTGGCCATCGTGCGTTCGATCACCCGGCGCCTGGACATCGATCTCGAACTGCGCGCCCGCCATCCCAGGCCGGGCCTGGTCGCCGACCTCCGCTTCCCGGCGGCATAGGATCGAGGACGGGGCGCGGCGCCGGCGGCCTCCGGCGTCCGATCAGGCGACGGACGGCGCCCGGAGGCGCTCGCGGAACGCCTCGATCCTCTCGCGATAGCCGTCGGCGTCACCGTACTCGAGGAACTCGTAATAGCGCTGATGAGGATCCGGCACCCGCAAGGCGTGCTTGATGGGGCACCAGTATTGTTCGGTTCGGCTGGCGATTTCCCGGACATAGGCGATGACGCCGTTCGCGTAGGCGCAGTAGGCGCAGTTCAGGATCTCGATCCAGTTCAGATAGCCGAGGCGCTGACGATCGAAGACAATGTACGTCTTTCGAGGCACCTGAGGTATGCGATAGGCCCGAAAGCAGATCGCCTGATAGAGGCTCGCCCAGGCGTCGATCATGAGGACGGGGAGGATAAGCGAATAGATCACCGGCGCCGTGATCATCGCGCTGAGCGTCGATTGCTTGAGGTAGCGCGCCGCGCTTGTGCGAAGACCGCGATGAGCGATGGTGACCCCATGCTCGAATTCGACGACCCGCTCGCGCAGGCGCCAGCCGAGACGTTTCCGGCCCGCCTCGATCTCGCGGTCGAGCTCGCTCTGAAGTCGCACGATCTCGGCGGCGAGTTCCTTCATGCGCTGTGTCATGGCCCCTCCTGGATTGAGCCGCTCAAGATGTCAGTATTTCCGATCCGTCGATACGGAGGCCCTGCTTGCTCGCCCTTGCGCCAGATCAAGACCGACCGAGCCGGGGGGCGTCCTATGACCCATGTTCAGCCCAGGCGCGGCTTGTTAGGGAACCGCTCGCCTTCGCGGCGCTCGCCGCGGACCTCCGTATCACCGTGACCATCGCAACGCGCGGGTATCCATGCTTGCCCCAATAACGGCGCCCTATCTTCGCCACGCCTCGAGGCGGGATCGGCCCGGACGGTCGGACACCCCGGAAAGCGGCTTCGCCCTTGGACATGTCTAGCGCCACGACGAAACCGCCCGAGGCCGGCCAGAGCGTTCGCGCCGCCTGGCGCGAGACTTTGCGGCGGATGCTGGCCAGGCTTCACTACGCCCTGGCGTCCGACGCCTTCAGGCTGAGCTTCGCGGTCGCCGTCTTCCTGGGCGCCTTGTGGCTGCTGCGGCGCGAGGTGCAGACGGCCTCGCCGTCGGCGATCCAGGCCGCCTTCCGGGCGACTCCCCCCTGGGCGATTGGCGCCGCCGTCGCCACGACCCTGCTCAGCTATCTGTGCCTGGCGGCCTCGGAGCAACTGGCGCTCGGCTATCTGGGCCGGCGGCTTGCGGCGTGGCGGGTGATCCTCGTCACCTTTGTTTCCTACGCCCTGTCCAACGGGCTGGGGTTCAGCCTCGCCACGGGGGCCGCCGCGCGTCTTCGCTTCTACCGGGCCTGGGGCCTTGGCGGGTCGGAGATCGGCGCGGTCACCCTGCTGGCCGGCGCCGCGGTCACGCTCAGCGGCGCGGTCGCCGCCGGGTTGGCCCTGCTGGCGATCCACGACCTTCCGCCGCCCCTCTACGGGCTGGCGGTGATCCTCATCGCTCCCGCGGGGCTCTGGATCGCCCGCCTCCCGAAAAAGGGCCGCCTGCTGCCCGCCATCGAACTGGCCACCCCGTCGCTGACGACGCGCCTGGGGGCGCTGGGCGGCGGGCTGCTGGACTGGGCGCTGTCGGGCCTGGCCTTGTTCGTCCTGCTGCCCGGGGCCTCGGCCGATCAGTTCGCCGGCTTCCTGGCGGTGTTCATCCTGGGCAGCGTCGTCAGCGCCGCGTCCGGCGTGCCGGGCGGCGTCGGCGTCTTCGAGGCGGTCGTCCTGAGCCTCAGCCATCGGTTCGCCCTGCCCCACGAGACCGTCGCGGCCCTGATCCTCTACCGCCTGATCTACGCCGTGGGGCCGCTGAGCCTGACCGCCCTGGGCCTGGGCGCCTATCAGCTGGGCCGCCTCGCCCAAGGCCGCGCGAGCGCGGGCCTTCGCTCCATCACCCGCGCCCTGGCGCCCCCCGTGGTCGCCGGCCTGGCCTTCTGGCTGGGCGCGGGCCTGCTGCTCGCCTCGGCCAACCTGTCCGTTCGCCTGACCCCGGCCTCCTCCTTCCTGGCGGCGTTTCCGTCTTCGCATCTGGTCTCCAGCATCCTCGGCGTGTTGCTGCTGCTCGCGGCCATCTCGCTCTGGCGGCGATTGGAGGCCGCCTATGTCCTGACGCTGCTGCTCGTCGTCGGCGGCGCGGCGTTCGAGCTCTGGAAGGGGCTCGGGCTGGCGAGCGCCGCGCCCCTGTTGCTCCTGGGCGTCGCGCTGGCGCCCTGCCAGTTCGCCTTTCGCAGACGCTCCGCGGCGTTTCACGATGTGGCGTCGGCGCCCTGGTTCGCGGCGTGCGGACTCGCCGGGGCTTCGGCCTTCACCCTGGCGCTGACCGCCCGGCAGGCCGGCGACCACACCCGTCAGCCCTGGTGGGCGCTGCTGCGCGGCGCCGACGCCGCGGGGCCGGTGGGCGTGGCGGCCGGCCTGGCCGCGCTGGGACTTCTGGTCGCCGCCTGGCGCCTGCTCAGCCCCAGCCGGTCGCGCGCCGCCCCGTCGTCGCCGAAGGACATCGCCCGCGCCAAGGCCATCATCGCCGCCGCCAAGGCGGTGTCCTGCGACGCCTTCCTGGCGCTGCTGGGCGACAAGTCGTTCGTCTTTTCGCCCTCCGGCCGCAGCTTCGTCATGCACCGGCCCATCGGCGCCCACTGGATCGCGATGAGCGATCCGGTCGGACCGCCCGACGATCGCCCGGCGATGATCGACGCCTTCGTCGAAGCCGCCGCCGACTCACAGGCGAGCCCGGTGTTCTACGCGCTGGATCAGGACAGCGTCCCGGACCTGATCGACGCGGGATTCCTGATCCACAAGATCGGCGAAAGCGCCTTGGTCGACCTGGCGGCCTTCAGCCTGCAGGGCAAGGCGCGCGAGGATCTGCGCCACGCCGTCAATCACGCCCAGCGAACCGGGCTGGCGTTCGAGATCCTGGAGCCGAACGATCCGCTGACGCCCTGGACCGAGCTGAAGGCCGTGTCGGACGCCTGGCTCGCGGCGCATCATGGCCACGAGCTGAGCTTCACCCTCGGATGCTTCGATCCGGCCTATCTGCTCAACTTCCCCATCGCGATGCTGCGCGGGCCCGACGGCGTTTCGGCCTTCGCCAACCTGGTCGCCACGCCCGACGGGCGCCGCCTCTCCGTCGATCTCATGCGCCATCGCCCGAGCGCCCAGCACGGCGTGATGGACGCGCTGTTCGTGTCGATCATCCTCTGGGGGCAGGCGCGCGGCTTCGCCGAATTCGATCTGGGCATGGCCCCGCTCTCCGGCCTCGAGTCGCATTCGGTCGCGCCGCTCTCGCGACGCGTGGAGGCCTGGGTCTACCGTTCGGCCGAACGGGTCTACGGGTTCCAGGGCCTCCGGGCCTACAAGCAGAAGTTCGGTCCCCACTGGAGACCGGTCTTTCTGGCGACTTCGGCCAGCGTGACCCCGGCCGTGGCGCTCGCCGAGGTCGGGCTACTGACCCAGAAGGGCCTCGACGCCAAGTCGATCCGATGAGCCCTGGCGAGGCCCGCCGGGCGGCTCGTCATCCGGGCCGGCGCTCGAGGATCACCGGCAGGCGCCTGAGCTGGCACATGGCGTGGTTGCCGATCCAGTCGTCGGCGTCGCCGGCCGCCTGGACCTCGATCCGGCGTTCGATCAGGGACTCCGCCAGGCTCCTGGCGAGCAGTCCGGCCACGAAACGCCCAGGACAGATGTGCGCGCCGCCGCCGAACGTGGTCGAGCCCTGCTGGGGACGGTCCAGGTCGAAGGCGTCAGGGTTCGGGAAGGCGTCGGGATCGCGGTTCGGCGGCGCCCACATCATCGTCACCCGGGTTCCCGCGGGAATGGTCCGCCCATCATAGGCGAGGTCGGCGCTGACGACGCGGTTGAGATGAATGACGGGCGGCTCCAGCCGCAGGCACTCGGACACCGCCGCGGCGGTCTTCTCCGGCTCCGCGCGAAGCCGGTCCGTCACCTCGGGATGATCCATCAACGTACGGATGGTGTTGGCGGCGGCCAGGGCGGCCGTATGGAATCCATCGAACAGGTTACCCGCGAGGAAGGCCCCCACCGTCTTGGGAACATAGCCGCCATGGTCGAGATCGTCGGCGATGTCGACCGCGGCGAGGTCCCGGGCCATGTCCAGACGAACGGACAACCGCCCGCCTCCAAGGCGCGCTGGCCCGCGCCCTCGAACGAGGCCGCGATAGGCCTTCGCGGCGGCGTCGGCCTGGCCTATGCCGTCCGCGTCCGGCCGCAGGAACAGCATGGGCGTCATCTTGCGCGCCTCCGTCGCCGCGCCCAGAGCCTCCGCGTCGGTCATCCCGATCAGTCCGCCCCAGTAGAGGCCGATCAGCGGCTCGGCGATCCGCTCGACGAGATCGACGGGCACGCCCAGCGGAAGATCGTCAAGGATCCGCCCGGCGATCTGGCGGGCGGCGTCGGCCCGCGCGGCGGTCGGCTTGGGCCCGATCTGGTTGAGAAGCACCTTGCGCAGGGTGGCGTTCAGAACGCCGTTGGCGCCGAAGAGCTGGTTCTTGATCAGGTCGGCGATGGCGAAGCCGACCGGCTTTTCCTCGAGCGGTTCGGCGCCGAGCAAGCCCGGAAAGAGCTGGTTGGGCGCCAGGGCCGAAAGCTCGGGCCGGGCCGCCAGAGCCCGGAGATCGGCATGGCGGAAGACCACGAGCGCGCCGCCGTCGCCTCGCAGGAAACGCGGGCCGCCCGGCTGGAACGCCCTGGCGCAGAACCGCCGGAACGCCATGCGGCCGCCGTCATAGCCATAATCCTCGAGCGTCGGCAGCGCGCCGATGTCCAGAACGGGCGGCTGATCGACTACGATGTCATCGGACATGGTCTTCTCCTTATCGCGCCGCGCGCGGGCGGGGGTTGGTCAGGCCGCGCGCCGCGTCGGTCCGGGGGCAGCGGCGAACGCGGACTTGGCCTGGCGCCGGACACGCGAAAGCCACAGCGTCATCGCCAGGACGAACGAGGCCGCCAGGCACGCGCCCGCGGCGACCAGCGCGCCGCGAACCTCGTGGGCGCCGACAAAGAACGAGCAGAGCATTGGCCCAGCGGCCGCGCCGACGGCCTGAACGCTGGGGGCCAGCAGAACCGCCCGCCGCGAGGGGTCCGACTCGATGATGAACGGCGCCTGCAGCGTCTGCAGAAACCCCACGCCAGACCGTGCAGGCCCGCGAAGGCGAGGAACACGCCGGGCCCCGGCAGGACCCACAGGCCGACCAGCACCGACAGGAACACCGGCAGACAGACCAGGAACGCGCGGTGATAGGGGATCCGCTCGGCCACCACGGCCGCCAGGCCCGAGCCGACGATGGAGCTGCCCAGGGCCAGGGCGACGGCCAGCCCGCCCTGGACCGGCGTCAGGCCCGCCTGGCCGGCCAGCTGCTCGACATAGGCCAGGAACCCGATGAAGAACGAAAACAGGAGAAAGACGGCGGCCAGGCTGACATAGGCTGCCTTCGGGATCGGCTCGGCAAGCACGGGCTCGTCGCTCGTGTTTCCCGCCAGCGGCGCCAGACTGGCCGGCAGGACGAACGCGACCGCCGCCGCCAGGACGGCGCTGGCGCCCAGGGTCGCGAAGCCCGCGTTGGCGCCGAGCGACGGCGAGACCAGAAGCGGTATGCCGGCCGCGCACGCCACCTGCAGCACCGCCTGGCTGACCAGGAAGATCCCGCTCCAGCGGCCCGGCGTCGGCGAGCGCACGATCATCAGCGTGGTCAGCCAGACGAGGCCGCCTTCGGCCAGGCCCGCCAGCGCCCGGATCACCAGGACCCCCAGCCCCGAGACCTCCAGCCCGGCGAGGTTGACGACGGCCAGGACCAGCGCGGCGACGAAGCCGACCAGCTTGAGCCGGCGCGGCGGCAGGAAGGCGTCCGCCAGCCCGACGCCCAGTCCGATGGCGAGAAACTCGATGGTCACGCTCCAGCCCAGCTGGTTGACGTCGAGCCGGCCCGCGTCGACCAGCCCCCCCAGAACCACCGGCTGGACGCCCGCCATGATCAGGGCGACCGATCCGATCGCCAGGAAAGCCGCGATCTGCGCGGCCGTCGGTCGGCTGCCGATCCAGCCGTCCTCGGCTCGCGCGCCGCGCGCCTGGGTGTCCTCGAGCGACATGCATTCCTCCAACGGGCCGTGGATCGGTTCTTCGACGGGTCTTCGCCCGACGGCCCTAAAGGTAGCTTTTGCTATCTCAAGAGTATCGTCAACCGGTCTCCCGCCGGATGGCTTCGACCGCATTGCCGCTTTGCTGGGCGCCGGCCTCCGGATCGCCCGCGCCCCGCTTCCCCGTGGGACGCGAACGCCCTCGCCAATAGGATAGTTTGGGCTACACTAAGCAGGCGCGGGCGACGCACGCCGCGACGGCGACAGGTTCTCTTGACCCGGCCCCGTTGCTATTCGACTGCACGCCGCCGATCCGCGGCGCTCTTCAAGGACCCCTGGTGAGCACCCCTGACCTCGAAGCCAAGTCACGGCCGTCCCGGCGCAACGGCATCAACACCTTCGAAGCGATTCTCGCGACGACCGGCGAACTGTTGGCCGAGGTGGGTTTCGAGCGCCTGACGACCAATCTCGTCTGCGAGAGGGCGGGACTGACGCCGCCGGCCCTCTATCGGTACTTTCCGAACAAGTACGCCCTGCTGACAGAACTGACCCGCCGGCTGATGGACGCCCAGGACCAGGTCGTCTTCGCCTGGGTGGAGTCGGGCGGCGCCCACTGGACCACCCTCGCCGCGGCCGTCGAAAGTCATATCCGGCTGCAGAAGGAGATCATCACCGTCACCCGCGCCTTTCCGGGCGGGCTCTGGATCCTGCGGGCGATCCGCGCCATGCCGCCCCTGCAGGACGTGCGCGTCGAGTCGCGGACGGCGGTGCTGGACCGGATCTTCGCGTTTCGCGTCAAGGACGGCCCTCCGGTCGACGAAGAGCGCCTGAAGCTGTCCATGCGCGTCTCCGAGCTGATGAGCTACGCGGCCATGGAGATGCTGGTGGAGGATCCCGAGCTCGACGAGGACATGGTCATCGAGGAAGTCGCCTGGATGATCGGCCGCTACCATTTCGACCTCCCCCGCCGGTCCCAGCTCTCCAAGGACTGACCGCCCGAGCGGATCGCGCTTCGGCCTCGCGCGAAGCTTGATCGCCTTCCCGGGTCCCGAACGACCGGATCCGGCCACAGCCCAAAGACCGCGGCCCTGAGCCCGCAGTCCCCCAGCCTTGAGCCCCGGAGCGCGCGCTCGGGCCGGCGCGAGCGTGGCCGAAGGTCACGACAAGCCCGCGGGCCATCTCTCCCCCTTTCCGGTTGCCGGTCGTCCTTCGAGCGGTTTGGCGCGGTTTCGCCTGCAAACCGGGCGCCTGGACCGCCGCGCCGCGCCAGGCCGTCCGGTCGCTTGCGCTACGCCCCCTTGCGTCGGGATAGTTTTTATTATCGTAATGGCCTGGACCGGTCGGAGTACTGGATAGACGGGGAGTTGAATATGAAAGCGGGTATGTTTCTGAGCTGCGCCGCGCTGGCGTTGTCCGGCGGTGTCGCGGCGGCCCAAACCCACGACAGCACGGCGATCGAGGAGATCGTGGTCACGGCCCAGAAGCGGTCGGAAAACCTGCAGGACGTGCCTGTGTCGGTCACCGCCCTGACGGGCGACGCCCTGGCGGCGCGCGGCGTCAACAACGTCCTGGCGCTCAACAACCTGGCCCCGGGCATGCGCATCAGCGCCGCCGACGCGGCCGCCAATCCCAAGATCTATATCCGCGGCGTGGGCCTCAGCGACTTCAACCCCAACGCCTCCAGCGGCGTCGGCGTCTATGTCGACGGCGTCTATATCGGCTCGCCCCTGGCCCAGATGGCCGGCTTCTTCGACCTGGCGCAGGTCGAGGTGCTGCGCGGGCCGCAAGGCACCCTTTATGGCCGCAACACCAACGGCGGCGCGATCAACATCACCACCAAGCGGCCCAGCCAGACCTTCGGGGCCGACGCCTCGCTGGAATACGGCAGCTTCAACGCCGTGACCGCCGATCTTGGCGTCGGCGGCCCGATCATCGCCGACAAGCTGGCCTTCCGCGTGGCCGCCCAGTACGCCAAGGACGACGGCTATACCTACAACCGCGTGACCGGCCACGATCTCAACGCCGCCGACCACTGGGCGGGTCGTCTGTCGCTGCTCTACACGCCGAGCACGGATTTCGAGCTGCTGACCCAGGTCAATCGCTACGTCAATCGCGGCGACGCCACCGCCCCGCAACACCGCGCCCTGTTCCCCGCCACCGCCGCGGCGACCGGAGCGGACGGCTTCTGCGCGTCCAACGCCTACGCCAGCGGCGCCTGCACCGACCTGCTGGGCTATGCCGACACCGACAACAACAGCCGGGCCGTGGACGCCAACCTGGAGGGCAAGGACAAGGTCGACCTGTTCGGCGCCTCGAGCCAGGCGACCTGGAAGCTCGGCGGCGTGTCCCTGGTCTCGGTGACGGCCTGGCAGTGGGCTCACCGCAACGACCTGGAGAACACCGACGCCAGCCCGCTGCAGATGGTCGAGATCAACTATCGCTCGCGCCAGCGCCAGTTCACCCAGGAACTGCGCCTGCAGTCGAACGACGCCTCGGCGCGCCTCAACTGGGTGTTGGGCGTCTATTACATGGACGAGCGGGTGGAGGATAACACCCGCCAGGACGTGCTGCGCGACCTGCGGCCGCTGTTCATCACCCCCGAAAACCCCACCGGCCTCAGCCTCGAAAACAGCGTCGGGACCTTCGGCTATCCCTACACCCAGAAGACCAAGGGCTACGCCGTGTTCGGCCAGGCCGACTACAAGATCACCGACCGGCTGACCGGCACGGTGGGCCTGCGCTGGTCGGCCGACGACAAGTCCATGGACTACAAGAGCCAGGCCGAGGACGGCCTGATCGTCATCCTGACCTCCAAGCAGAGCAAGACCTTCTCGGCGGTCTCGGGCCGGCTTGGCCTGCGCTACGAACTGAGCGACGACGCCAATGTCTACGCCACCTACAACCGTGGCTATAAGAGCGGCGGCTTCTTCGGCGGCCTGGCGACCACCGCCGAGGAGATGCAGCCCTACGACAACGAGACCCTCGAACGCCTACGAACTGGGCCTGAAGTCGGAGTTCCTGAACCGCCGGGTGCGCCTGAACGTGTCGGGCTTCTACTACGACTACAAGAACCAGCAGGTCTTCGCCCAGACCACGCGCAACGGCCTGACCGTGCTGGTGCTCGACAACGCCGCCAACTCCAAGGTCTATGGCGGCGAGGCCGAGATCACCGCCCGGCCGATCCAGCCCCTGACCCTGAGCGCGGGCATGTCGCTGCTGCACGCCAAGTACGGGGACTACTTCACCGAGGGCAAGGACTTCACCGGCAACTGGCTGCCGCAGTCGCCGAAGGTGACGTTCAACGCGGCCGCCACCTGGGTCGCGCCGCTGGCGAACGGCGCGTCGGTCGTGGCCAATGTGGACGCCAACTATTCGTCGAAGGTCTATTTCGACAACTCCAACGCCCCGCGCCTGTCGCAGGACGCGGTGTGGATCGCCGGCGCCCAGCTCAGCTGGCGCTCGCCAGACCAGAAGATCGAGGCCGGCGCCTTCGCCCGCAACCTGTTCGACAAGACCTACAAGGTGGCGATCTCCAATATCGACAGCCTGGGCGTGGATCTGCTCAGCTACAACCGGCCGCGGAGCCTCGGCGTCTTCCTGCGCTACCACTACTAGCGGAAACCGGAGCCGACCCAACCCGCTCGGGGTTGGGCCGGCTCTGGCGCTCAGCGCTGTCCGTAGGATCGGAACCGCTGCAGGATGCGGCTCATCTCGTCCTCGGACAGCAGGTTGGGTCCGCCGATCGCCAGGGTTCCCCAATAGACCGCCGCCTGCTCCTCGACCTCCTCGGTGATGGCCAAGGCGAAGTCGAGATTGGGCGCGGCGACGATCTGGCCATGATTGGCCATCAGGGCGGCGTAGCGGCCGTCCAGCGCCTCGACCACGGTCGCGGC
Source organism: Caulobacter sp. UC70_42 (assembly GCF_044056025.1). Classification (NCBI taxonomy): domain Bacteria; kingdom Pseudomonadati; phylum Pseudomonadota; class Alphaproteobacteria; order Caulobacterales; family Caulobacteraceae; genus Caulobacter; species Caulobacter sp. UC70_42. Next base: position 344,114 of record NZ_CP171994.1, read on the forward strand.
CAGTTCCTCCGAACCGAAGGTGGCGTACGGCGCGACCGGCACGCTGCTGCCGCCGCTGACGGCGACCATGTAGTGCATGGGCGGGATCTGGAGGCCGGCGCAGGCCAGGATGGTGGCGTGGCGCGAATGGCAATGCACCACCGCCCCCACGTCGGGGCGCCGATCGAGAATCCCCTTGTGCATGCGCCATTCACTGGAGGGCTTCAGCGCCCCTTCCGGCGACGAGCCGTCGGGGACGGACCAGCACCATATGCTCGGCGGTCAGCCGCGCGGCCGGCACGCCCGTCGGCGAGACCAGCATGTCGTCTCCGCACCGGGCCGAAACATTGCCCGAGGTGCCCCTGTTGAGGCCGCGCGCATCCATCGCCTGCATCACCTGCGCCATGCGCTCGCGCAGAGCCGCCTCCTGATTTGTCACGCTCATCACACCATCTCCCTCAAAGTCATCTGGCGCATCGCCGCCTCGGTGGCCTCGAAGCTCTCGAGCTTGCCCAGGGTGGCCAGGCCCTGGGCGACCAGCGCGGCGGTGGCCGTGCCGAAGCGCGCGGCGTCCAGCGGCGTCCAGCCCCGCGACAGGGCGGCGATGAACCCCGCGCAATAGGAATCGCCGCAGCTGGTGGTGTCGACCGGCGTGATCGCGTGGGCCGGCAGGGTCGTGCTGACGCCGTCGAGGACCACCACCGAGCCCCGGCCGCCGTTCTTGATGACGCAGCCCTTGCGCGCCCACGACCGGAAGGTCTCGGCGGCGGCGAAGAGGTCCTCCTGGCCGGTCAGGAACACCGCCTCGGCGGCGCTGGGCAGGAAGTAGTCGACATGCGGCAGCAGACGCTTGACCTCGTCGATCGCCGAGGGCTGGGGCGCGATCAGGTCGCAGGTCACGATCGCCCCGGCCCGCGAGGCGGCTCGGACGATCGCCTCCCCCTCCCCGCCGTCGAGCTTGGGACCGCCGACGCCGCCATAGTGCAGAAAGCCCACCGCGGCGGCCGTCTCCAGCGCGCGCGGGGTGACGCGGGCCAGCATGCCCGCGCCCAGCGCGTGGAAGCCCGGGCGAACGCCGCTGGAGGAGACCGCCAGCAGGGTCGTGGAACTGGGCAGGCCCGGCAGAACCTCCAGGTCGGTGACGTCGACGCCGGCGTCAGCCAGGGCCGTGAGGATGAAGCGACCGATCAGGTCGTCGCCCACCGCCGAGATCAGCCGGCTCGGCACGCCGAGGCGAGCCGCCAGCAGGGCCGGAGCGGCCGCCGTGCCCGCCGGAGCGCAGGCGATCCCCTCGATCAGCCCCGTCACCTCTTCCTTCGGCAACACGTCGATGGCGCGCGCCACCACGTCCAGGGTCGTCAGCCCGATACAGGCCAATCCGTTCTTCATGCGGCGTCCTCCCTACGCATTGACAGCCAATATGGCTCAGCCATTATAATAGTCAAAACTATCTTATAAGGGGCTGAACTTGACCTGGACGAACAGCAAGGATGCGGCGCTTCGGGAACGCGCCATGGCGGTGATCCCCAATGGGATGTACGGCCACCAGTCGGTCATGCTGCTGCCCGACGACTACCCGCAGTTCTTCGACCGCGCCGAGGGCGCCTATCTCTGGGACGTCGACGGCAACCGCTATGTCGACTTCATGTGCGGCTACGGCCCCAACCTGTTCGGCTACGGCAACGCCGCCATCGACCAGGCCTATGTCGAGCGCATGAAGCGGGGCGACACCATGACCGGTCCCGGCCAGGCCATGGTCGAGCTGGCCGAGGCCATGACCGCCCAGGTCAGCCACGCCGACTGGGCGATGTTCTGCAAGAACGGCACCGACGCCACGACCATGGCGATGATGATCGCCCGCAACTTCACGCGGAAGAACACCATCGTGCTGGCCAAGGGCGCCTATCACGGCGCCGCGCCCTGGTGCACGCCGCTGAAGAACGGCGTCACCGAGGCCGACCGCGCCAATCAGGTGTTCTACGAGTACAACAACGTCGAGAGCCTGGAGGCGGCGGTCAAGGCGGCCGGTTCCGACCTGGCGGCGATCTTCGCCTCGCCCATCAAGCACGACACCTTCGTCGATCAGGAGCTGCCCGATCCCGAATACGCCCGCCGGGCCCGGGCGCTGTGCGATGAGCACGAAGCGCTGCTGATCGTCGACGACGTCCGCGCCGGCTTCCGCCTGGCCCGCGACTGCAGCTGGTCGCTGGTCGGGGTCAAGCCGGACCTGTCGGCCTGGGGCAAGGCCATCGCCAACGGCCATCCGATCTCGGCCCTGCTGGGCGCCGACAAGGCCCGCTTCGCGGCCGCCACCATCTACGCCACCGGCTCGTTCTGGTTCTCGGCCGCGCCGATGGCCGCCTCCCTGGCGACGATGAAGCTGATCCGCGAGACCGACTATCTCGAGCGCACCATCGCCCTGGGCGAGCGCCTGCGCGCGGGCCTGGACGAGGCGGCCGACCGCCACGGCTTCTCGCTGCGCCAGACCGGTCCGGCCCAGCTGCCGCTGATCATGTTCGACGAGGACCCGACCGGCGCCAAGGCCTACTTCTGGAACAACGCCCTGCTCAAGCGCGGCGTCTATTTCCACCCCTGGCACAACATGTTCATGACCACGGCCATGACCGACGCCGACATCGATCACACGATCGAGGCGGGCGACGAGGCCTTCAAGCTGCTGAAGGCCGCCGGTCCCCTGCCGCCGGTCGAGAAGCTGGCCTTCCTGCATTCCATGGTCGACTGACGGACTTTCCCGCCTGGACGCGGCGCCGCCAGACTTGCCCTGGCGGCGCTCTGCGCGATGCGTTCAGGCCTCGTTCGCGCGTTCGCCATGACAAAGGGCCCCTCCTGGCGAGGGGCCCTTCTTTTTCGACGGAACGCCCGACGGCGCGGTTCAGGCCGAGGGGGCGCGGGTGACGCCGAAGCGCCGCAGGACATTGTGGGTGATGACCTCGATGAACGGGTCGCCCGCGGCCAGGCCGTGAGCCCATTCGGTGGTGCCGCTGTTGAACACCTCGCCCTTCCCGCGCTTGAAGCTGGCCAGCACCGCATGGCCGCGCAGCACCTTGGCCTGGGCCTCGGGGCCGGCGTCGCCGTAGGTGACCTGGGCGATCACGTCCAGCTTCTCGGGCGGGATGATCGGATTGTATCCGCGGCCGGCTTCCTCGCCGAAGGCGCAGGGTGCGACGCCGATGATCTCCAGGGTCTCCGGCACGCCCAGCATCGGCACGGCCTTGGGCAGGCCGTCGTCGCCGAACTGGAAGCGGCAGCCGTCGCTCTCGTAGCCGATCAGCGGCAGCTCGCCGCCGATGACGTCGCCGTAGAACAGGTCCGAGCCCTCCAGGGCCCAGTGGCGATCGTCATAGACCGTGAAGCCGGCCTGGCCGCGCGACACGCACATGCCCAGGCGATGATAGCCGGCGAAGACGAAGCTCAGGCCCGTCAGCGCGGCCTCGGGCCGCTGGAAGGCCGGGTGCGACCACAGATGCGTGGCCTCCTCGGGCGGGACGTCCTCGGCCTCGAACCCCTTCCACTTGTGGCAGACATAGGTCTTGCCGTCGTTCTCCCAGCGCACCTTCCAGAAGCAGGTGTTGCCCGACAGGATCGCGGCGGAGCCGCCCGCGTCGACGAAGCGCTCGACCTGGTCGCGCTGGCCGCCCGACCAGTATTCGCTGTGGCCCACGAACAGCGCCGCCGCGTAGCCCTCGAGGAGATCCTGTTCGGCGTCGAGGTCGTAGTCGGTGGCGAAGTCCAGCGCGTAGCCGTTCGAACTCCGCCCAGGCCACGAAGGCGTGCTCCCACTTGTGCAGGAAGCCGGCCGAGCCGTCGTAGGGCGAGGCTCGATGCTCGACCATCCAGGCCATGTCCGAGGCCCAGGGGGCTTCCTCGAACCCGCGCTTGCGCAGGTTGATCAGGCGCGGCGGGTTGGGCGGCGGCGCGACGATCAGGGGCGGAAACGGCCGCTGGGTCGACAGCACGCCGATCGCCTGGTCCATGGCCTGGGCGAACGGAACCTGCCCGCTCATCAGGCCCGAGACGTTCGAATAGGCGTTGGCGCCGCCCCAGTAGTTGTAGGCCTGGTAGGTGTTGGTCGACAGCACCATCAGGGCGCTCGAGCGACGCACGCCGACCGGCGGCTTGACGACCACGAAGTGATGGGCCTCCCCGCCGCTCGCGTCGGTCAGGACGATATCGTAGTAGCCCGAGGCCCATGCCTCGCCGACCTCGATTTCAAGGGCGACGGGCCAGCCGCAGCCGTCGCGATCGGCGTGGGCCGGAACCGGATGATCGCCGACGCGCACGTCGTCGCGCTCCAGGACCGTCAGGCGCTCGGCGCCGATCCGGGCGATCGACAGGCGGCACGGACCGTTCTCGGCGCTGGCATGGAGGGCGAAGCGCTCGCCCGGGCGCACGCTCAGGCGATCGGTGTAGCAAGCGAGCATTCGGTTCCCCTCTGAACTCCGGCCAAGCCGCGCGGATACGAGACGCCGGAAGCGCCCGCGCTTGGCGCCGGGCCATGGAGTAGTTTTTACTACCTTATTCGGAATAATCGCAAGCCGGGACGAGCAAGGAAGGGCGCCGCCATGGTCGCGGTCGACGAGGCTTCAGGCCTGTTGAGCGCTCGCGGCTGGACACCCCCATTGGCGCCAAAGCCACACCCCGCCAAAAGTAAGTAATCCTTCACTGAACCGACATCGATTTCCCGCTATAGCGCCTGAGCGCTAGGGCGCGGGGAGAGTCTCCTCGCCGCCGGCGCGTCTTAGACGGCCATCAAGGCCGCGAACGAGGGTCTCTCAAAACACCATGCGTACTCCCCAAACCAACAAGCTCGCCCTGCTTCTGGGCGCGGCCGCCGCGACCCTGATCGCCGGCGCCGCCCACGCCCAGTCGGCCGCTCCGGCCGATGCCGCCTCGACGGCGCTGGACGAGATCGTCGTCACCGCCGAGCGCCGCTCGGAAAACCTGCAGAAGGTGCCGCTGTCGGTGGCCGCCGTGGCCGGCGAGCAGCTGCGCGCCATCACCGCCGACGGCAGCGACATCCTGGCCCTGTCGGGCAAGGTCCCCAGCTTCTACGCCGAGACCACCACGGGCCGGATCTTCCCGCGCTTCTACATCCGCGGCCTCGGCAACATCGACTTCTACCTCGGCGCCTCGCAGCCGGTGTCGATCATCCATGACGACGTGATCATGGAGCACGTGGTCCTGAAGTCGAACCCGCTGTTCGACATCGGCCAGGTGGAAGTGCTGCGCGGTCCGCAAGGCTCGCTGTTCGGCCGCAACACCACCGCCGGCATCGTCAAGTTCGACACCATCAAGCCGAGCGAGGACTTCAACGCCCGCTTCTCGGCCTCGTACGGCACCTACGGCACGACCACCTTCGACGGCGGCGTCGGCGGCCCGCTGGCCGAAGGCCTGATGTTCCGCGCCTCGGTGCTGTACCAGCACCGCGACGACTACGTGGACAACACCTATGCCGGCGCCAGCGCCGACGGCACCAAGACGCCCGAGAAGAACGCCATGGGCGGCTTCGACGAGAAGGACGCCCGCATCCAGGTGCTGGCCAAGCCGAACGACAGGCTGTCGGTCCTGGTCTCGGCTCACGCCCGCAACTATAAGGGCACCTCGACCCTGTTCCTGCGCCAGGCCCTGACCAAGGGTTCGAACAAGAGCAGCGCGCCGCGCGACCAGGTGGCCCTGGACGAGGCCAACAACAACCCGCAGGCCTACGACACCTACGGGACCTCGGCCCATATCGACTACGACTTCGGTCCGGTCACCCTGACCTCGATCAGCGCCTATGAGTCGACCAGCGGCTACAGCCGTGGCGACACCGACGGCGGCGCGGCGGCCAACTTCCCGGTCAACGGCGTCCCGAACGGCTTCGGCCAGTCGATGGGCCAGATCCGCGACCTCGACCAGCTGACCCAGGAAATCCGCCTGGCCAGCAACGGCGAAGGCAAGCTGAAGTGGCAGGTCGGCGGCCTGTACTTCGACTCGCGCGACACCACCGACTTCTATCAGCGCGGCTATTTCCTGCTGCCGACCTCGGCCGGCTACAACCCCAACAACTGGGTGCGTCTGAACAACCTGAACACCTCGTGGGCGGTGTTCGGCCAGGTCAGCTACCGTCTGACCGATGCCCTGACGATCACGGGCGGCCTGCGCGACACCTACGACGCCAAGAAGACCGTCCTGGTGAAGACCTCGAACAACGCCGCCAACGTGTCGACCTACGGCGGCCGCCGCTACGTGCGGATGGCCGACGAGCAGGTCAGCTGGGACCTGTCGGCCAACTACCAGGTCAATCCGGACGTCAGCGTCTACGCCCGCGCGGCCAAGGGCTTCCGCGGCCCGACCATCCAGGGCCGCTCGGCGGTGTTCAACGCCGACTTCACCACGGCCGACTCCGAAACGATCCAGTCGTACGAAGTCGGTTTCAAGAGCTTCCTGCTCGAAAACACCCTGCGCCTGAACGCCTCGGCCTTCACCTATGAGGTCAAGGACATCCAGCTGAACGGCAACGACAGCAACGGCAACGGCGTGCTGTTCAACGCCGACAAGGCCCAGGCCTACGGCGTCGAGGCCGACCTCGAGTGGCGTCCGGTCCGCAACCTGCTGCTGACGGCCGGCGCCAGCTACCTGCACAGCGAGATCAAGGACAAGCGCGTCTACGCCCAGGTCTGCGCGCTGAACGGCGTGGTGGTCTGCACGGTCGAAAACCCGACGATCAAGGTGGGGAACAACACCTTCGCCCAGATCGACGGCCAGCCGCTGCCGAACGCCCCGAAGTACAACCTGAACTTCACGGGCCGCTACGACATCCCGGTCGGCGACGCCGGCCGCGTGTTCGTGGCCACCGACTGGAACGTCCAAGGCTACACCAACTTCGTGCTCTACAAGACCAAGGAGTTCTACTCCAAGGGCAGCTTCGAGGGCGGCCTGAAGCTGGGCTACGAGAACCTCGACAAGGGCTACGAGATCGCCCTGTTCGGCCGCAACATCACGAACGAGAAGAACCTCAAGGGCGTGATCGAGAACTACATGGCCGCCGTCTACAACGAGCCCCGCATCGTCGGCGTCTCGCTCAGCGCCAAGCTGAAATAAGCGTTTCCTCCCCCGTCCGGCCGGCTCGCTGGCCGGACACTCTTCTGGCCCCGGAGCGCGCTCCGGGGCCTTTCTTTTGCGCGGCGGTCAGAGGGCGACGACCTCGCCGTCTTCCTTCGTGAAGCTGGCGGGCTTGCGGTCCAGAAGGTCGAACACGACCTCGGACGGCCGGCACAGCTTCACGCCCTTGGGGGTGACGACGAGCGGGCGATTCACGAGGATCGGATGTTCGACCATGGCGTCCAGGATGCGCGCCTCGGTCACGTCCTCGGCCAGCAGTCCCAGCTCGGCGGCGGGCGTCCCCTTCTCGCGCATCAGCTGGCGGAAGGTCAGGCCGGCCTCGGCGGCCAGTTCGCGCAGCTGGTCGTGGGTCCAGCCCGCCTTGAGATATTCGACGACCTTGGGCTCGTAGCCCGCCTCCCGGATCATGGCCACGACGTTGCGCGAGGTGCCGCACGCCGGGTTGTGGAAGACGACGACGGGAAATTCGATATCGCTCATGGGGTCTTGTCCGTCTGAAGGAGCCAGCCGAAGACGCCGGCCGCGAGAAGCGCGCCGACGAGCTGGGCGAGGATGAAGGCCGGGACGCAGGACGGCGCGATCCCGGCGAAGGTGTTGGACAGGCTTCGGGCCAGCGTCACCGCCGGATTGGCGAAGGATGTCGAGGCGGTGAACCAGTAGGCGGCGGTGATGTAAAGGCCAACCGCCATTGGCGTGCTATCCGGCCTGAACCGCACGGTCCCCAGAATGGTCGCCACCAGGCCGAAGGTCGCCACGACCTCGGCGAAGACCTGGGCGCCGCCGGCCCGCAGCTTGGTCGACACCTGGACGATCGGTTCGTCGAACATGGCGTGCGCGGCCCAGACACCCAGCACGGCGCCGACGATCTGGACGACCGGATAGGCCAGGGCCAGGCGCCACGGCAGGTCCCGTCGCAAGGCCGCGACCAGGGTCACCGCCGGGTTGAAGTGCGCCCCGGAGATCGGGCCGAACACGCCGATCAGCACCACCAGGGCCGCGCCTGTCGCCAGGGTGTTGCCCAGCAGGGCGATGGCGACGCTGCCGCCGGCCAAGCGCTCGCCCATGATCCCGGATCCGACCACCACGGCCAGCAACAGGGATGACCCCAGGCCCTCCGCGACCAGGCGGCGCGCGACGCTGAAATCCCCCATCCGGTCAGGCCGCCGGGTCGTCGGCGAGCGTGGTCCGGCCGATCTCGTCCAGGCGGCGCTGCAGCGACAGGCGGTCCAGGGCGTTCATCGGCAAGGCGCAGAACAGGGTGATGCGATTGTTGAGCTGGCGGTAGGCGTCGGCGAAGGCCAGGGCGATCTCGGCCTCGGAGCCCGTCGCCTGGCTCGGGTCGGGGATGCCCCAGTGGGCGCTCATCGGCTGGCCGGGCCAGATCGGACAGACCTCGCCAGCGGCGTTGTCACAGACGGTGAACACGAAATCCAGTTCCGGGGCCTCGGGATTGTTCGCCAGTGAGAACTCGTCCCAGTTCTTCGAGCGAAGGTCGTCGGTCTTGTAGTTCAGGTGCTTGAGGAGGTTGATCGCGTGAGGATTGACGACGCCGCTGGCCATCGAACCCGCCGAATAGGCCTTGAAGCGGCCCGCGCCGACGCGGTTCATGATGCACTCGGCCATGATCGAACGCGCCGAGTTGTGGGTGCAGAGGAAGAGGACGTTCATCGGGCGATGCTCGGTGCTCATGCAGGCTCCTTTTCCGTGAGACAGGTTCCGTCGCAGGCCTCGGCCCTGGCGACGATCGCGCCCAGCGGGGCGCAGATCTGGGGGGCGCCGTCGCAGCAGTCCTCCATCAGAAAGCCGAGCAGACCGCTCATCGCGCCGAAATCCGCCGAATAGATGATCGACCGGCCCTCGCGCCGGGACGTGATCAAGCCGGCGTGCGACAGGACGTTGAGATTGGCCGACAGGCTGTTGGGCAGGACGTCCAGCGTCCGGGCGATGTCGCCCGCGGCGATCCCGACCGGGCCGGCCTTCACCAGCAGGCGGAAGATCGCCAGGCGCCCGTCATGGCCCAGGGCGGAGAGCATGTTGACAGCGGCTTTCGATTCCATATTTCCAATATGATCGAATTATTAGACAGTTCAATGACGCTGTTTGGAGTCGCCCGTGACCGAGTTTCCCGCCCTCGACCCTAAGTTCCTCGCCCAGGTCGATCAAAGCCGGCTCGCGGTGGCGACCCCCGCCGTCCACCCGCCCCGCATCCTGCTGCTGTACGGCTCTCTGCGGGAGCGCTCCTTCAGCCGGCTGCTGGTCGAGGAAGCCGCGCGCATCCTCCAGACCCTGGGCTGCGAGACCCGCATCTTCGATCCCCGCGACCTGCCGCTGCCCGACGCCACCGGCCCGGACCACCCGAAGGTCCAGGAGCTGCGGGCGCTGTCGCAATGGTCCGAAGGCCAGGTCTGGTGCAGCCCCGAGCGCCACGGGGCGATCAGCGGGATCATGAAGGCCCAGATCGACTGGATTCCGCTGGAGATCGGCAGCGTGCGGCCCACCCAGGGCAAGACCCTGGCCGTCATGCAGGTCAGCGGCGGCTCACAATCGTTCAACGCGGTCAACACCCTGCGCCTGCTGGGTCGCTGGATGCGGATGATCACCATCCCCAACCAGTCCTCGGTCGCCATGGCCTACAAGGAGTTCGACGAGAACGACCGCATGAAGCCGTCCAGCTATTACGACCGGGTCGTCGATGTGATGGAGGAGCTGGTCAAGTTCACCCTGCTGACCCGCGACCGCGCCGACTACCTCGTCGACCGCTATAGCGAGCGCAAGGCCAACGGGCGCATTCCCGAGCATGTCGCCCTGGGGGCCGAGGCCATGAGGCACGAGACGGCTTAGGGCCCGTGCCGGGCGCCGAAGCCGCTCACGCTTCGACGCGAAGCGCGAGGCGGGCTGACCGCTTTCTTGTCGACCGGGTTTGCAATCCGCGCCGCAAGGTCTATATGTGACGGGTCGGTTATGCTCACTTTCAGCATAACCCGGACGCCGAGAAGTCGCGAACGCCCCGATCGGGAACGCTCAAGCTGGCTCCGGCGTTTTTTGAGGCCCTGGAAATGCTCACTTTGAGCATAACGGAGTATCAGATGGCTGACGGGTTCGCCGCTCCGCTCGAGTTCACCGCCCAGGTCGAGGCGGAAACCGCCGGCGTCTGGGACAAGGTCAAGCACCACGTCACCCCGATGGAGTGGCGCGTCCAGGCCCCGTTGATCGCCGAGATCAACCGCCTCAAGCGCGAGAAGAACGCCGCCATCCTGGCCCACAACTACATGACGCCGGACATCTTCCACGGCGTCGGCGATTTCGTCGGCGACAGCCTGGCCCTGGCCAAGGAAGCCGCGAAGTCGGACGCCCAGATCATCGTCCAGGCCGGCGTCCACTTCATGGCCGAGACCAGCAAGGTCCTCAGCCCCGAGAAGAAGATCCTGATCCCGGACCTGAAGGCCGGCTGCTCGCTGGCCTCCTCGATCACCGGCGCCGACGTGCGGCTGATCAAGCAGCGCTATCCGGGGATCCCGGTCGTCACCTATGTCAACACCACCGCCGACGTGAAGGCCGAGACCGACATCTGCTGCACCAGCGCCAACGCCGTGCAGGTGGTCGAGTGGGCCGCCAGGGAATGGGGCGTCGACAAGGTCATCCTGATCCCCGACGAATATCTGGCCCGCAACGTCGCGCGTCAGACCGACGTCAAGATCATCGCCTGGGCCGGTCACTGCGAGGTGCACAAGCGCTTCACCGCCAGCGACATCGCCGACATGCGCGCGGCCTGGCCCGGCGCCGAGGTGCTGGCCCACCCCGAGTGCCCGACCGAAATCCTGGAAGCCGCCGACTTCGCCGGCTCGACCGCGGCGATGAACGACTACGTGGCCCAACGCAAGCCGGCCCAGGTGGTGCTGATCACCGAGTGCTCGATGGCCAGCAACGTCCAGGCCGAGAGCCCCTCGACCCAGTTCATCGGCCCCTGCAACATGTGCCCGCACATGAAGCGGATCACGCTCCAGAACATCCACGACGCCCTGGTCCACGAGCAGTTCGAGGTGACGGTCGACGCCGACATCCTCGACCGCGCGCGCCTGGCCGTGCAGCGGATGATCGACCTGCCGCCCCCGGCCGTCCCGGCGCGGTACGACCTGGTCAAGGCCCGGCATCACGTGAATGTCGAGCTGATTTAACGAACTGGCTCCCTTCCCCCTTGCGGGGAAGGTGGCCGCGAAGCGGTCGGATGGGGGTGTCGGCTCTGAGCCGAGCTTACACCCCCACCCCCAACCCCTCCCCACAAGGGGGAGGGGAGTGGAGTGTGGAATGATCGAACGCGTAGACTTCGACGGCCCCGTCATCCTCGGCGCCGGCCTGGCCGGCCTCTCGGCGGCCCTCGCCGCGCACAAGGCCCTCGTCCTGTCGCCGACGCCGCTGGCGACCGGCTGCTCCAGCGCCTGGGCGCAGGGCGGCATGGCCGCGGCGTTGTCCAGCGAGGACAGCCCGGCGCTGCACGCGGCCGACACCATCGCCGCCGGCGCGGGCCTCTGCGATCCCAAGGCCGTCGACCTGCTGACCCGCGAAGGCCCGCAGGCCGTCCGCGACCTGGCCGCCCTCGGCGCGCCCTTCGACCGCAAGACGGGTGGCGAGTTCGTGCTCAGCCTCGAGGCCGCCCACGCCAAGGCCCGGGTCGCCCGGGTCGGCGGCGATGGGGCGGGCGCGGCGATCATGGCCGCCGTCATCGCCGCCGTCCGCGCCGTCCCGACCATCGAGGTCCGCGAGACCGCCCGCGCCCGTCGGCTCCTTCAGGACGCGACCGGCCGCGTGGTCGGGGTCCTGGCCGAGATCGACGGCGCGCTGGTCGAGATCCGCAGCCACAGCGTGATCCTGGCCACCGGCGGGATCGGCGGCCTCTACGCGGTCACCACCACGCCGAAGGAAGTGCGCGGCGAAGGCCTCGGCCTGGCCGCCCTGGCCGGCGCGACGATCGCCGATCCGGAGTTCGTGCAGTTCCATCCCACGGCCATCGACATCGGCCGCGATCCCGCCCCGCTGGCCACCGAGGCCCTGCGCGGCGAGGGCGCGATCCTGCGCAATGTCGACGGTCGCGCCTTCATGGCCGACTACCACCCGGCCCGCGAGCTGGCCCCGCGCGACGTGGTGGCCCGCGCCATCCACGCCGAGCGCGAGAGCGGGCGCGGCGCGTTCCTCGACGCCGTCGCCGCCGTCGGCCCGCACTTCCCCAAGGAATTCCCGGCCGTGTTCGAGGCCTGCCGCGCGGGCGGCCTGGACCCGCGCCGCGAGATGATCCCGGTCGTCCCGGCCGTCCACTACCACATGGGCGGGGTCGCCACGGATCTCGACGGCCGCGCCAGCCTGCCGGGCCTCTACGCCGCTGGTGAGTGCGCCTCGACCGGCGTCCAGGGCGCCAATCGTCTGGCCTCCAACAGCCTGCTGGAAGCGGCCGTGTTCGGCGCCCGCGCCGGCCACGCGGCGGCGGCCGAGGGTCAGGCGGGCGGCGAGCCGGTCAGCCTGGAGCCCCTGCCCGACCTGCCCGACGCCGCCTTCCAGGTGCTGCGCAAGGCCATGAGCCGCGACGCCGGGGTGATCCGCGACGAAGCGGGCCTGACCCGCCTGCTGGAGCAGATCGACGCCCTGGAGCCCGCCTACGGCCCCTGCCCGCCCCTGGTCGCCGCCCGGCTGATCGTCGACGCCGCCCTGACCCGCCAGGAAAGCCGCGGCGGCCATTATCGCCGCGACTTCCCCGCGACCGCCGAGCCGGTCCGCACCTTCGTCACCCTCACGAGCGCGGACGCCGCCGTCCGCTACGCCGCCGAATGATTATCCAGCCTCTGGACGACATCCTCGTCCGCCCGATCGTCGACCACGCCCTGGCCGAGGACCTGGGTCGGGCCGGCGACATCACCGGCCAGGCCTGCATCGATCCGGACGCCCGCCTGTCGGTGGTCTGGGCCAGCCGGCAGGACGGCCGTGTCTCGGGCCTGTCCTGCGCACGCCTGGCGCTGGCGGCGCTGGATCCGACCGCGACCTTCGAGGTCGCGACCCCGGACGGCGCGGATGTCATGCCCGGCGCGATCCTGGCGAGGGCCGAAGGTAACGCCCGCGCGGTGCTGGCCGCCGAGCGCACGGGGCTGAACCTGCTGGGCCGACTCTCGGGCGTCGCCACCCTGACGCGGGCCTATGTCCGCCTGGTTCGAGGGCGCGGGGGCGACCATCGTCGACACCCGCAAGACCACCCCGGGCCTGCGCGCGCTCGAGAAATACGCCGTCCGCTGCGGCGGCGGGGTCAATCACCGCTTCGGCCTGGATGACGCCATCCTGATCAAGGACAACCACGTCGCCGCCTGCGGCGGGGTCGGCGAGGCCGTCCGCCGCGCCCGCGCCCATGCCGGCCACCTGGTCAAGGTGGAGGTCGAGGTCGACAGCCTGGACCAGCTGGACGAGGCCCTCAAGCACGGCCCGGACGTGGTGATGCTGGACAATTTCAGCCTCGAAGACCTGAAGACCGCCGTGCGCCTGGCCAAGGGCCGCGCGGTGCTGGAGGCCTCGGGCGGGGTGAACCTGACCACCGTCCGGGCCATCGCCGAGACCGGCGTCGACGTGATCAGCGTCGGGGCGCTGACGCACTCCGCGCCGGTGCTGGATATCGGGCTGGACGCGGTCTAGAAAACCCGCATCAGCTCCCGGACCACCATCGCCGCCAGCACCCCGGTCGAGATCACGAACAGCAGGAATCGCACCGGCACCAGGTTGAGGCTGACCTGCAGCAGGCTGTGCAGCACGCGCACGCCGACATAGACCCAGGCGAGATGAACGGCCATCGGATCGGCGTGGCCCGCGACCTGGATGGCCAGCGCCGCCGCGTAGAAGATCGTCGGCTGCTCCATCAGGTGGTTGTAGTTGTCGGCCGCCTGCCGCGCGGAATCCGGCAGGATGTCCAGCGAGCCCGGAAAGCGGGCGTCCTGCGGCTTGACCCCGGCCTTGTGCATCGCCGGGATGCGCTGGACGTACATCCAGACCCACATCACCAGCGACCAGGCCACCAGCGCCATCACCGGCGCGATCATCGAACTGTTCACGTGAACCCTCCCCGTCTTTTGCGAGGAGGGTAAACAGATAACATTGATATCGAAAGGGTGACGTTGGGGAGGGTCGGCGCCCGCCTTAGCCCCCCCGGTCCCGGAACGGATCGGCCGGATAGACCCCCAGGATCTCGAACTTCTCCGAGAAGAACTTCAGCTCGTCCAGCGCCAGGGCCAGAGAACGGTCCTCCGGCCGGCCGTCGACCTCGGCGTAGAAGAAGGTCGCGGTGAAATTCCCGCCTTCCATGTAGCTTTCCAGCTTGGTCATGTTGACGCCGTTGGTCGCGAAGCCGCCCAGGGCCTTGTAGAGCGCCGCCGGCAGGTTGCGGACGCGGAACACGAAGCTGGTCACGCAGCGGTGGGTGAAGTCCGGAGCCGGCGGGCTCTTGTCGGCGGTCATCACCAGGAAGCGGGTGGTGTTGTGGCGCTCGTCCTCGATGTCCCGGGCCAGGATGTCCAGGCCGTAGATCTCGGCCGCCAGGGCCGGGGCGACCGCGCCGTGGGTCGGATTGGGCTTCAGGGCCAGGGCCTTGGCCGCGCCGGCCGTGTCGCCCGCGGCCTCGGTCTCGACGCCCAGGCGCTTGAGGCTGTTGCGGCACTGGCTGAGCGCGATCGGCATCGAGCTGACCACCTTCACGTCCTCCAGCTTGACGCCCCTGTTGGCCATCAGCTGGAAGCGGATCGGCTTGAAGCGCTCGCCGATGATCTTCAGGCCCGAGGCCGGCAGCAGGTGGTGGACGTCTGCGACCCGGCCGGCGATCGAGTTCTCGATCGGGATCATGCCCAGGGCGGCGATTCCGGTCTTGATGGCCTCGAACGCTTCCTCGAAGGTCTTGCAGGGATAGGCCTCGTAGTCCGGGAAATAGGTCCGGCACGCCTCGTGGCTGTTGGCGCCGGGCTCGCCCTGGAAGGCGATCTTCTTGAGGATGCTCATGCGTTTTCCTCGGCCTGCTTACGGGCCGCTTCGAGGTCGGAAGGATTGTCGACGGAAATGGGCGCGCTCGTCGCCACGGCGGCGCGGATGGTCAGGCCCAGCTCCAGGGCGCGCAGCTGCTCCAGCTTCTCGCGCTTTTCGAGGGCCGAGGGGGCGGCGTCGTTGAACACCACCAGCGCCTCGCGGCGATAGCCATAGAGGCCGATGTGGCGCCATACCGGCCCGTCGCCATAGAGGGTCGAGCGGGTGAAATAGAGCGCGCGGCCGCTTTGGCCGTCGTCCTCCATGGCCAGCACGGCCTTGACCACGTCCGGGTTGCCGCGGTCGGCGATCGAGGCTTCGGGCGCGACGACGGTGGCGATATCGGCGTCTTCGAACTCCTTAAGTATCCGAGCGCAGTCGCTCAGCACGGCCGGATCGACGAACGGCATGTCGCCCTGCAGATTGATCACGACGTCATGTTCGAACCCCGGATCGAGTTGCGCCAGCGCCGCCAGGATGCGGTCCGAACCCGACGGCAGATCGGGGTCGGTCAGCACCGCCACGCCGCCAGCGGCTTGAACCGCCTCGACGATTTCGCGATCACCGGCCGCCACGGCGACCGGGCCGACGCCCGCCGCCAGGGCCTGGTTCAGAACCCGGACGATCATCGGGGTCCCGCCGATGTCGGCCAGCGGTTTGTTGGGCAGACGCGTCGCCGCCATCCGCGCGGGGATCAGGACGATCGGGTTCATGGCGGTTCTGGGCCTCAAATCTTTGCGGACCGGTTGCGCGAGGGGCGGTAGCGTGTAAGAGACGCGAGCGCAACATGACGTGCGCTGGAGACTCGTATCGCGAGTCCGAGGCGCTGGTTCAAAGCCCGCCCTGGGGTGGGCCGACAAGAGGCTGACTAGGCTGAAATGAGCGACCTGACGTTCAACAAGATCGCTGGCGGCGTGCTGCTGACCGGCCTCATCATCTTTGGTCTGCGGAAGCGTCGGACATCGTCTTCAAGAAGCATGAAGTCGAGAAGGCCGGCTACGAGATCGCGGTCCAGGAAGATTCCGCCGGCGGCGGCGCCGCCGCGGCCGACACCCCGCCCGATTGGAACGCGGTCCTGACCCCGGCCAACGTGGCCGCCGGCGCCGCCGTCTCGGCCAAGTGCGCCGCCTGCCACAAGCTGGACGCCTCGAACGCCAACGCCACCGGTCCGGGCCTGTGGGACGTCGTCGGTCGCAAGCCCGCCGCCCACCCGGGCTTCAACTATTCGGGCGCGATGAAGGACTTCTCGGCCAAGACCCCGGTGTGGGACTACGACGCCCTGTACACCTTCCTCAAGGCTCCCGGTAAGGACGTCCCCGGCACCAACATGACCTTCGTGGGTCTGAAGAAGCCGGAAGACCGCATCGCGATGATCGCCTACCTGCACAGCCTCGGCTCGAAGCTGCCGGTCCCGCCGCCGCGTCCGGCCGCCGCCGCCGCTCCGGCCGAAGGCGCGCCCGCCGCCGACGCCGCGGCCCCGGCCGCGCCGGGCGGCACGACGGCTCCGGCCGCTGGCGCCGCCACGGCCCCCGCCGCGCCGGCCGCCGGTGGCAATACGGCCCCGCCGAAGGCCTAAGCCTTCCAAGGCCGACAAGATCGAAGAGGCCGCGCAGCGAAAGCTCCGCGGCCTTTTTGTTTGGCTGTGACCTTGCCGAAAGCTAGATCCGCCTGGGAACCGGCGTCCATTCGAACACTGCGGCGTAGAGGTCCTCCCAACGCGGGTTATCGCGCTCAATCAGGTTGATCTTCCACTGACGCGGCCAGCGCTTGATCGAGGTCTCGCGTTGAATGGCCTCGATCATGAGTTTCATGCTCCTCGTACCAGACGAGACGCGTGAGACCGTATCGCTTGGTAAATCCTTTAAGCATGCCGTCGCGGTGCTGGGTGATACGAGAGATAAAGTGGCCGGTGACGCCGGTGTATAGTGTGCCGCGATAGCGGTCGGCCATCATGTAGACGGCGATCCAGGCCTCGCGCGGAACCATGCTGCCCCTCCATTCAAGGGAACAATACATGAACTTTTAAGCTTCGTCATTCCCGCCCTTGTGGCGGGAAACCCTGGTTCAGCTCGCAAGTGAGGCGCGAGCGAACTGCCAAGCAGTTCGCCCCATACGCACCTGCGGCGGACAGAGGGGTTCCCGCCACAAGGGCGGGAATGACGGGAGATTTTAGGGAAGCCGAAAACTAGACCCGCCGATATCCCAACACCGCGCCCGTCGGCGTCGCTTCGATCCGGGCGATCGCCTCGGCCAGGGGCTCGATGGCCGTGGCCATGTGATGGGCGTTGGCGTGGAGGATGGTGTCGGGGTCCAGCAGGATGGCCACGTGGCCCTTCCAGAACACCAGGTCGCCGCGCCGGCGGTCGGCCTCGGCGATCTCGGCGAAGAAGCCCCGCTGCATGTCGGTGTCGCGCGGACAGGCGCGGGCGCAGGCGTAGAGCGCCTGCTGCACCAGGCCCGAGCAGTCCAGGCCCAGGCTCTCGCGGCCGCCCCACTGGTAGGGCGCGCCCAGGAAACGCATCGCGACGGCCACGTAGTCCTTCTCGCCGCGGCCGATCGGGGTCAGGTGGTCCTCGACGAACCAGCCCGTGCCTGCGGCCTTGGCGAAGCGGCCCTCGCGCGCCTCGATCGTCACGAGGCTGTTGAGGCTGTAGAGCCCCTCCGGCCGCGACTTGATGTCGGGTTTGCTGAAGGCGTAGGTGCGGATCGCCGACACCGCATGGGTCGGCGGATGGCCCTGCTCGACCAGGTCGCCGGTCGCGACATAGCCGACATAGCCGTCGCGCGGGGCCTGGCCCCAGGCGAAGCCGTCCCTTTCCTCCAGCACCCGGAAGATCTCGCCGAACAGCAATTGGTCCCACTGCTCGGCCTCGGGCGCGGCGGCGGCGCGGATGGCGCTGGCCGGCGCGGCGCAGACCATCACCCGGCTGGCCTCGTAGCGTTCGGCGGGCGCCAGGCCCTCAAGGCGCTGATCGGCCAGGTCCGGCCGGGCCAGGGTGATGCGGGTGTCAAACGTCATGCGAAACGGCCCTTGAGCATGGCGAAGGCGGCGCGGATCGCCTGGACTTCCCCGCCGACCGGGAAGCCGGGGCGGCCCTTGGGGTTCCAGGCGAAAACGTCGAAGTGGACCCAGGGTCCCACACCTTCACCATTTGGGGCGAAGCGCTGCAGGAACAAGGCCGCCGTGGTCGCGCCGGCCTGAGCCCAGGCGTCGGGATCGTTCTTGAGGTCGGCGATGTCGCTGTCCAGGGCCTCGCGATAGGCCTCGGTCAGGGGCATCCGCCACAGCGCGTCGGCGACGGCTTTAGACGCCGCCTCCAGCTGGCCGGCCAGCTTGTCGTCCGGCGTCCAGAACGGGATCACGAACGGTCCCATGGCCATGCGCGCCGCGCCCGTGAGGGTGGCGAAGTCCAGGGTCAGGGCGGGCTTCAGCTCTGCGGCGCGGGTCAGGGCGTCGGCCAGGATCAGGCGGCCCTCGGCGTCGGTATTGCCCACTTCCACGGTCAGGCCGGCCCGGGTCTGGAGCACGTCGCCCGGTCGCATGGCGTCGCCGGCGATGGCGTTCTCGACCACGGGGGTCAGGATGACCAGCCGCACCGGCAGCCTGGCCTCCATGACCATCCGACCCAGGGCCAGGGCGTGGGCGGCGCCGCCCATGTCCTTCTTCATCAGCCGCATGCCGGCCAAGGGCTTGATGTCCAGGCCGCCGGTGTCGAACACCACGCCCTTGCCGACCAGGGCCACGACCGGGTGCGAGGGATCGCCCCAGGCGATCTCGATCATGCGGGGCGCACGCGCTTCGACGGCGGCGCGGCCCACGGCGTGGACGGCGGGATAGCCCTGGGTCAGCAGATCATCGCCGGCGACCACGGAAAACGCCGCGCCGTACTTCTCGGCGATTTCGCGGGCGACGGTCTCGATCTGCAGCGGCCCCATGTCGTTGGCCGGGGTGTTGACCATGTCGCGGGCCAGGGCGCAGGCGTGGGCCGTGGCGGTGACGGCGGCGGCGTCGACGCCCATGGGCGCCACCAGCCGGGCGATCGGCTCGCCGCGCTTCTTGTAGCGGTCGAAGCGATAGGTCCCCAGGGCGAAGGCCAGGGCCGCCTGCTCCGGATCGATTCCCTTGGGCAGCTTCGAGAGGGCGTATTCCCCGGCCGGAAGCTTGCCGGCCAGGGTCCGGAACAGCGACAGATCAACGCGGCCGGCGCCGACGCCCAGCAGCACCTGCTCGACGGCGCCGCTGGATCCGGGCACAGCCAGCACCTGGCCAGCCTTGCCCGTGAACGCGTTGGCGGCGGCGTAAGTCCTGACCGGCGCGCGCTTTCGGGCGAGAAACGCCTCCAGTTCGGCCTCGCTCACCGGATGGACCGGGATCGCCTGCCCTTTGGCCTCGGCCAGGATCGGATGCGTCGCGTCGGACATCGACGAAGTCCTTTAAAATTATGCTTAACGATTCCTTGAGGGCCGCGCCCGGACAATGGGCGAACCTTCTGGAGACATGTCTTCCATGTGTCGCAAGCGCGCGCTCGTCGCAACCCTGCTCGCCCCGGCCGTCCTGCTGATCGCGCCGGCCGCCTTCGCCGCCGACTCCGCCAAGCCCGCCCAGGCCGAGGCCGCCAAGGCCGCGCCGGTGAAGGCCTCGCCGCAGCAGCGCGCCGAAGCCCGCCGCCTGGACCCGCTGGCCCGCGCCGCCTTCTGGGGCGCCGAATTCGAGACCGACCCGGGCGACGCCGAGGCCGGCGCCGCCCTGGCCCAGTCCCTGCGCGCCCTGGGCCGCAATGACGACGCCGCCGAGGCCGCGACCAAGGCCCTGGTCGCCCATCCCGACGACGCCCCGCTGCTGCTGGAGCTGGCCCGCGCCCACATCGCCCGGGGCCAGGGCTTCTACGCCATCGAGCCGGCCCGCAAGGCCGCCGCCCTCAATCCCAGGGACTGGCGTCCGCTGACCTTGCTGGGCGTGGCCTACGAGCAGGCCGAACGCGACGACGAGGCCGAGGCCGCGCATCGACAGGCGCTGGCCCTGGCGCCGACCGAGGCCACGCCGCTGGCCAACTACGCCATGCATCTGGCCGCCAGGGGCGACCTGGCCGGCGCCGAGGTCCAGCTGCGCCGCGCCGCCGCCCTGCCCTCGGCCGGCGTCCAGGTGCGCCAGAACCTGGCCCTGGTGGTCGGCCTGCAAGGCCGCCTGCCGGAAGCCGAGAAGCTGGCCCGCGCCGACCTGCCGCCCGAGCAGGTCAGCAACAACCTGGCCTATCTGCGCGCCGCCATCGGCCAGGCCGGTTCCGGCCGCAGCTGGGACGCGATGAAGGCCGGCGGCGGACAATAGCCCCTCAGGCCCTGCCGGCCTCGAGATAGGCCGTCAGCAGCAGCACCAGCTGGCCCTGCAGCCGCGCCTCGAAGGCGGGCGTGGCCTGGCCGTCCAGGATCGAGCGCACCGGCCCGACCAGGGCGTTCAGCGCGATCGACGCCGTCATGGCGGGGTCCTCGAACCGCGCGTCAGGCGCGGTGGCCAGCAGGACCGTCACCGCCGCCTCGATGCGCTTGTAGACGCGGGCCGCCAGCTCGAACCCGCCCCGCTCGCCCGCCACCGCGTAGAGCGCCCGGGACTCGCCCGCGTCGCGCAGCTTGGCCGCCATGTAGCCCTCGACCAGGGCCTCGGCCATCCGGGCGACCGGAAGGCCCCGGCTGTTCGAGGCAGACCCGCTCCATCGCGTCGGCGATGCCGCTCAGGTGCCGCTCCAGCACCGCCGCCAGCAGGGCGTCGCGGTTGGGGTAGTACTGATAGACGCTGCCGACCGACATGCCGGCCCGCTCGGCGATCCGCGTGGTGGTGCAGCGGCTGAGACCCTCACGGGTGAGAACCTGAATCACGGCGGTGTGCAGCGCCTCGATCGTGGCCGCCGACCGGGCCTGGACCGGCTGTTTCCTTGGCCTTAGCGGCGTTGCGAGGGCGGTCATCGAAAGCGAATTCCAAAACTGAAGGATTCTTCAGATGCTACGCCTTGCTCCACAACGCAAGGAACGAGCAGCATGACCAGCAGCATCGACGCCTCCAGCCTGGATCGGGCCGGGACCTTCAAGCTCGGCGACCGCACCGTCCGGCGGCTGGGCTATGGGGCGATGCAGCTGGCCGGCCCGCATGTGTTCGGCCCGCCCAAGGACCGCCCGGCGGCGCTGGCCGTACTGCGCGAGGCCGTGGCCCTGGGGGTCAACCACATCGACACCAGCGACTATTACGGCCCGTTCGTCACCAACGAGATCATCCGCGAGGCGCTGCATCCCTATGCCGACGACCTGGTGATCGTCACCAAGATCGGCGCGCGTCGGGGCGACGACGGCGCTTGGCTGCCGGCGACCTCGCCCGCCGAGCTGAGGTCGGCGGTGCACGACAACCTGCGCCGCCTGGGGCTGGAGGCGCTGGACGTGGTCAACTACCGCGCCATGTTCGACATGATGGGTCCGGCCGAGGGCTCGATCGCCGAGCCGTTGGGCGTCCTGGCCGACCTGAAGCGCGAGGGGCTGGTGCGCCAGATCGGGATCAGCAACGTCACGCGGGCCCAGGTCGCCGAGGCGCGGAGCCTCGCCGACATCGCCTGCGTGCAGAACATGTACAATCTGGTCCACCGCCACGACGACGCGATGGTCGACGACCTGGCCAAGGCCGGGATCGCCTACACGCCGTTCTTCCCGCTGGGCGGCTTCTCGCCGCTGCAATCTTCGGCCCTGTCGGCCGTGGCCGAGCGTCTCGGCGCCACGCCGATGCAGGTAGCCCTGGCCTGGCTGCTGCGCCGGTCGCCTAACATCCTGCTGATCCCGGGCACCTCGTCGGTCGCCCACCTGCGCGAGAACCTGGCGGCGGCGGACCTGGAACTGTCGGACGCGGTGATGGCGGAGCTGGAAGCCGTGGCGAGCTGAACGCCTAGGCGCCGCCGCGAACCTCCGCCAGGATCCGCCGTCCGGTCTCCGGTCGCGCGCGGCGTGATCAGGCTCCCAGCGCCTGGGTGAGCACCCGGCTGGCCCTGGTGAGAAAGCCCAGCAGCGGCGCCGCCACCATGTTCTTCATGGCGAACGCCAGGAACGCCGCCAGGCCCGCCAACAGCGCCGTCTCGATGGCCGCGCCGCCCTCTTCGGCCGCCGCGAACGCGCGAACCGGAGGGCCCTTTCCCGACTGGTGTTTCATCCCACTGTCCCAAACCGAAACTGAACGGTCGGGTCAGCGCAAGCCGCGCGCCACGCGTTGGACGGGTCTTTCTGGGGTGGGAAACCTCAGTGCTTCCCGAAGATGTCCTGCACCTTCAGGATCGCCGGGCCCAGGATCATGACGAACAGCACCGGCAGGAAGAACACGATCATCGGCACGGTCAGCTGGGCCGGCAGGGCCGCGGCCTTCTTCTCGGCGGCCGAGAGGCGCAGCTCGCGGTTTTCCTTGGCCATGACGCGCAGGGCCGTGCCCAGCGGCGTGCCGTAGCGCTCGGCCTGGATCATGGCGGTGGCCACGGACTTGATGCCCGGATGGTTGGTGCGGCGCGCCAGGTTCTCGTAGGCCAGGCGGCGGTCGGGCAGGTACGACAGCTCGGCGGTCAGCAGGGACAGCTCCTCGGCCAGCTCCATCGACGAGGCGCCGACCTCCGAGCCGACCTTCTGGATGGCCGCCTCGATCGACATGCCGCTTTCCACGCAGATCAGCAGCAGGTCCAGCGCGTCGGGAAACGCCGCCACGATCGACTCGCGGCGCTTCTGGGCGATGTTGCTGATGTAGACGTTGGGCGCGTAGTAGCCGAGCGCCAGGGCCGCGACGCAGGCGCACAGCTTCTGCATCGGCAGCAGGCCGAAGCCGTTGACGACATTGAGGTAGAACCCAACCACCCCGGCGAACACGAACGGCGCCACGAAGCGAAAGAAGTAGAAGGTGGTGACCGGCCGCGGGCCGCGGAAGCCGGCCTGGGCCAGGTTGTCGACGACCTTGGGATCCTCCAGCAGCCGCGACAGCTGCAGCCGCTCGACGACGTTCTTGTAGAGGCCCTCGTCCTGGTGGCGCAGGGTGCCGCCGCCCGCGCCGCGCGAGGCGATGCTCTGGCGCGACCTTCGACGCAGCTCCTCGCGGCGGTTGGCCACCGACTTCAGGCGACCCTCGAGGTTGTTGTCGCGCAACACCGGCGAGGCCAGGGTGATGATCGTGGCGAACGTCACCAAGGCGATGAACGCCGTCAGCAGGTTCCCGGGATCGGTCAGGGAAGCGACGAGACTCACGGCGGTCCTCCCCTCAGAACTTGAAGTTGATCATCTTGCGCATCACCAGGACGCCCATGGTCATCCACAGGACGCCGCCCAGGATCATCAGATGGCCGCGCGGGTCGGTGAACATCGGCTTCATGTAGGCCGGCGAGGTGATGCTGATCAGCATGACGACGCCGGGCGGCAGGCAGCCGATGATCGAGGCCGAGGCGATCGCCTCGGCGGAGAGCGCCTTGATCTTCTCCTTCATCAGCTTGCGCGCGCGCAGGACGGTGGAGAGGTTGCCCAGCGCTTCGGCCAGGTTGCCGCCGGTCTTGGCCTGGATGCCCAGCACGATCGAGAAGAAGCGCAGCTCGTTGGTCGGCATGCGCTCGTACATCTTCTCCAGGGCCGCATCCATCGGCACGCCCATGGCGATGTTCTCGGTCAGGGTGCGGAACTCGCCGCCCAGGGGCTCGGGGCTCTCCTTGCCGATGATCTTCAGGCAGTCGTGGACCGGCAGGCCCGACTTGATGCCGCGCACGATGATGTCGATGGCGTCCGAAAAGGCCTCGGTGAACTTCTTGGTCCGCCCCTTGGCCAGGAAGCCCAGGACCCAGCGCGGCAGGCCCAGGCCCGCGGCGAAGCCCCCGGCCAGGGCGATCAGCAGGCTCTGGCTCAGCACGAAGACGATCAGGGCGACGATCACCGCCAGGCCGCCGCTGATCATCCAGAACATCCTGACGTTCTCGCCCAGGCCGGCGGCCTGCAGGCGCGAGACGAGGCTCAGCGTGGCCTTCTTCTGCTTGCGCTCCTGTTCCTTGAGCGCCTTGAGGATGTTCTGGCGTCGGGCGTCGGGCGTGTTGGCGGCGGCCTTGGCGCGCACCGCGGCCTGGCGCTCGCCGCCGCCGGCGATCATCTGGGCGCGCTTGGCGGCCTTGGCCTGGCCGCTGTCCCCGCCGGCGAAGGCGAAGCCCAGGCCCGCGATGGTGATGAACCCTAGGATCCCGGCGAGGATGAACAGCATCGCCTACTCCGCCGCGTTCGAGGGCTTCGGCCAGCTCGCGCTCCAGGCCGTAGTAGCGGGCGCGATCCCAGAAGCGCGGGCGGGCGATGCCGGTCGAGCGGTGCTTGCCCACGACCTTGCCGTGCTCGTCCTCGCCGGTGATCTCGTAGACGAACAGGTCCTGGGTGACGATCACGTCGCCTTCCAGGCCGACCACCTCGGTGATGTGGGTGATGCGGCGACTGCCATCGCGCAGACGCGCCGCCTGAACGATGACGTCGACCGAGCCGACGATCATCTCCTTGATGGTCTTCGAGGGCAGGCCGTAGCCGCCCATGGTGATCATGCTCTCGATCCGGCTGATGGCCTCGCGCGGGCTGTTGGCGTGCAGCGTGCCCATCGAGCCGTCGTGGCCGGTGTTCATGGCCTGGAGAAGATCGAACGCCTCCGGGCCGCGGACTTCGCCGACGATGATCCGCTCGGGACGCATCCGCAGGCAGTTCTTGACCAGGTCGCGCATGGTCACCGCGCCCGAGCCTTCCAGGTTGGGAGGCCGGGTTTCCAGGCGCACCACATGCGGCTGCTGCAGCTGCAGTTCGGCCGCGTCCTCGCAGGTCACGACCCGCTCGGTGGGGTCGATGAAGGCGGTCATGGTGTTGAGCAGGGTGGTCTTGCCCGAGCCCGTGCCGCCCGAGATGACGATGTTGCAGCGGCAGGCGCCGATGACGCCCAGGACCCGCGCCCCTTCCGGACTGATGGAGGCGTACTCCACCAGGTTCTTCATGGTCAGCTTGTCCTTCTTGAACTTCCGGATGGTCAGGGTCGGACCATCCAGAGCCAAGGGCGGAGCGATGACGTTGACGCGCGAGCCGTCGGGCAGGCGGGCGTCGCAGATCGGCGAGCTTTCGTCGACGCGCCGGCCGACCTGGCTGACGATCCGCTGGCAGATGTTCATCAGCTGCATGTTGTCGCGGAAGCGGACATTGGTCAGCTGGACCTTGCCGCCCACTTCGATGAACACCCGGTGGGCGCCGTTGACCATGATGTCGGCGATGTCGTCGCGGGCCAGCAGGGGCTCCAGCGGGCCATAGCCGAGAACGTCATTGATGATGTCCTGGACCAGGTGTTCCTGCTCGGCCACCGACATCGAGACGTTCTTGATCGCCACCAGCTCGGCGACGATATCGCGGATCTCCTCGGCCGCCTGCTTCTGGTCGAGCTGGGCCAGCTGGCTCAGGTCGATGGTGTTCAGCAGGGCGTTGAAGATCGTGGTCTTGGTGGCGTGGTAGTAGTCGCTCTGCTCGCGAACGATGTTGGTCGTCTGGGCGGCGGCGATCCCCTGCGCGGCGCGCAGCTGATCCAGGCCCAGCGTCGCCTTGGGAGCGGGGCCGTTGACCTTCGGCGCGGGCGCGTTCGGCGCGGCGGCCGGCTCGATCCGCTGAGGACGCGTGGCGATGGCCGCGCCGCCCGCTGGGGCGGGGGCGGCGCCTTCTGTTCGGCGGGGCTGACGGGTCGCGCTTGCCGAACATCTACTTCTTCTTGAACAGGCCCGAGAGCACGGAGGACTTCTGCGAGGGCGGCGGCTCGCGGCGGCTGATCAGGCGCGCCAGGTGCTCCAGACCTTCGGCGGCCTTCGACTTGGGCGCCACCTCGGCCAGCATCTGGCCGTTGTTGGCCGCCTGACCGTAGGGCTTGGGATCGAACGGCAGCACCAGCGAGGGCTGGACGCCCAGGGCCTCGCCGAAATCCTTCACCGGGATCTCGGGACGGCCGGGCACGCCGACCTGGTTCAGAACCAGACGCGGCGGCACGTCGTTGGGCCGCGACGCCTTGACCAGGTCGATGATGTTCTTGGCGTTGCGCAGGGAGGCCAGATCCGGCGTCGCCACCACGACCAGGTCGTCGGATCCGACCAGCACCCGGCGGGTGGCGGCGTTCCAGACGTGCGGGATGTCCAGCACCACGAAAGGCGCGGCGCCGCGGATCTTCTGGGTCGCCTCCTCGTAGGCGTCGGCGCCGATGTCGTAGTCGTCGTCCAGCGTGGCCGGCGCGGCGAACAGCGACAGGCGGTCGCCGCAGCGGACCATCATGCGGTCCATCAGCACCGGGTCCAGGCGGTCGGGCTGGGTCAGGGCGTCCAGGACGCCTTGCAACGGATCCTGATTGAAGTCGAGGCCGGCGGTGCCGAAGGCCAGGTCGAGGTCGACCAGCACCGTGGCGGTCTGCATCTTCTCGGCCATCGCCCAGGCGAAGTTGTGCGCCAGCGTCGAGGCCCCCACCCCGCCCTTGGCGCCGACGAAGGCGATCTGGCGGCCGATGAACGGCGCGGACGGATCGGCGTAGAGGCCGCCGACGGCGCGGATCACCTGCAGCGGCGAGAGCGGCTGGGTCAGGTACTCGCTGACCCCGCGGCGCATCAGCTCGCGATACAGGGCGATGTCGTTGGTCTGGCCCAGCACGACCACCTTGGTGCCCGGGTCGCAGACCTGGGCCAGGCTGTCCAGCAGGTGCAGCAGGCGCTGGGCGCCGTCGATCGTCTCGACCATGACCAGCGAGGGCGTCGGCTGGTTCTGGTAGTAGTCGACGGCCGCCTCCAGCCCGCCGTCGCGGACGATGGTCGAGGCCCGGGCCATGCGGCGATCCGCGGCGGCGTGCTCGACCAGGGCCGCCGTTTCCGGGCGGGCGCAGAAGGCGTGGATGGTGATGCGCGGGATCGCCGCGTCGCCCAGGCCGCCGTCCGAGATCGGCTCGTGATAGACCGGAGCGGCCGCCTCGGCGATGTCGAGGTCGTCGTCAGGGGCGGCGACGGCCGGTTGCGGCGCGCGCCGTTGCGGGGGCGGCTGAGGCGCCGGGGCGGCGCGTTGCGCCTGCGGCTGGGACGGGGCCTGCGGCGCCGGACGCGGGGCCTGGGGCGCGCGCGGCTGCCCCCCTTCCGGACGGGCCGGCGGGAAGTCGGCGAACGGGTCGTCGAAGCCGCCCACGGTCGGGTTCAGCGACGGCGGGGCGGAGGCGCGCCAGGGATCGCTCGCGCCGGTCGCGAACTCGTCGGCGGCGTCGAAGCCCAGGTCGAAGGGGTCGTTGTCGGACGGCCGCATTACGGGATCGCCTTCGAGATCGAGCCGCTGGCCTGGTCGTCCTTCTTGGAACTGGTCACCTCGCCCTTGCGGTAGAGGCCCAGCACCGTGTCGCGGCGGCCGGCGTCGGGCGGCGTCATGTCGCGCGGACGGATCAGATCCTCGGGATTGGCGACCTGGGCGGCAAGGTTGGCGGCCAGGGCGCAGCCGAAGTTGTCATAGGCTTCGTTGTTGCGGGTGGCGGCCAGGTTTTCCCAGCGCTGTCCGCACTTCAGCTTCTCGGCCTCGTAGCGCAGGAAGCCGACGCGGATGGTGTCGTCCTCGGGGCCGGTCGGGTTGAAGCCCACCACCCGCACGCGCGAGCCCGGCGCGCCCAGGGTGACCAGGCGGTCGCGGATCTGGGTCGCCATGGCGCCCGAGCTGTTGGGCGAGGTGACGACCAGCTCGCGGGCCTCGGCCCGCAGCCAGCGTTCCATCAAGGCTTCCAGCGCGGCCGACTGGTTGGCCGACAGGCCGGTGGCGTGCGGGGCCAGCACGATCTCGTCCGGCGCGGAGGTGACCTTGATGCGGTCCGTCCACTGCTGGGTGTCGGTGGCGGCGGCCTTCGACGGCCCCTGATCGGACGGCGCCGTCGAGGCGCAGGCGGCCAGTCCGGCGAGGGCGAGGGCCGCCAGGACGGTCTTGACGAAAGGCGTGTGCGTCATGGCGGCGTCCTACTCGATCACATAACCAACGGGGCCCTGGTACGCGCGCCCGACGTTCGCGCCGGCCGGCGCCTTGACCACCTTGTTGAGACGTCCCAGCAGGACCGTGCTCATGTCGTTGGCGAAGACCAGGCCGTCGGCCGGCGTCTGCAGGTTCTGCGGACGGGTCGGGTCGACGATGTACGGGGTGACGATGATCACCAGCTCGGTCTGGCCGTTCAGGAAGTCGCGCGACCGGAACAGCGTGCCCAGGATCGGCATCGAGGTCATGCCCGGGAGAGAGTCGATCGTCTGCTTGGTCGTCTGCTGCAGAAGGCCGGCGATCATCAGCGAGCCGCCCGACGGGATCTCGACGGTCGTCTCGGCGCGACGCACCGAAAGGCCCGGCACCGTCAGGGCCGTCGAGGCCGAGCCGGCGGACACCGTGAAGGCGCCCAGGCTGGACAGCTCGGAGACCTCGGTCGAGATCTTCAGCGAGATGCGGCCGCCCGACAGCACCACCGGAGTGTAGCCCAGGCCCACGCCGTACGGCTTGAACTCGATCGAGATCTTGCCGGTCTGGTCGCTGCCGGTCGGGACCGGGAATTCGCCGCCGACCAGGAAGTGGCCGGCCTCGCCGGACACGGCCGTCAGGTTCGGCTCGGCCAGAGTGCGAACCAGGCCCACGCGCTCGAACGCCTGGACCATGCTCTTGGCCTGGTTGAGGCCGGTGCTGCCGGCCACGTTCCGGATCGTCGACAGCGGATCCTTGGGATCCACGAAGTCGTAGGCCTTCAGCGTCTCGGAGGTCGTGCAGACGCCGTTCACACAGCTCGTCAGCGGCACCTTCACGTCGCGCGAGATCACCGGCGCCTTGGTGGTGTCGCGGCTGTAGCCGCCGGTCACGCCGCCCAGCAGGGCGCCGTTGACGCCATAGGTCGGCGACAGGCCGAAGCTGAACTGGTCCTGGCCCAGCTGGCCCATGATGGCGTTGAGGTCGAAGCCCAGCTGCTTGATGACGTTGCGCTGCACCTCGATGATGCGGACCTGCAGCATCACCTGGTCCTTGCCGGCGATGGTCAGCATGTTCAGCACGTTCTCCGGCTTGCCGGTGAACTGGGCGGCGATGCGCGAGACGGCCTCGGACTCCGCGGCGTTGCGCACGGCGCCGGTCAGCACGACGCTGTCGCGGATCGGCTGGACCTGGATGCGGGCGTCGGGCAGCACCCGCGCCAGGGTGGCGGACAGCTGGTCGACCGGCTGGCTGACGCGGATGTTCAGCGACACGATCCGGCGGCCGGCGGCGTCGAAGAAGGCCGCGTCGGTGACGCCCTCGGCCAGGCCGACGACATAGACGCGGCGCTTGTCGCGCAGCACGGCGTCGGCGACCAGGGGGTTGGTGACCAGCAGGTCGCGGACGTCGCTGGGCAGTTCGATGATCGCCGACTTGCCCCGCGCCAGCTCGACCGTCGCCGCGCTCTGATCGGCGGTGAGGACGATGCGGGTCACCTGCTCGCCGACCGACGGCGGGGCCATCGGCATGACCGGCGGCGGCGGACGCGAGACGCGCGCGGCGGGACGATAGACGTGCGAGCCGCCGACCGGACCGTCGGCGAAGACCGGGGCGGTCGAGGACAGGCCCAGCAGGACGGCCAGATGGGCCGTCAGGATACGGCGCTTCAGGGACATTTGAGCTTTCACCGGGCGGCTCACGGGCTCACCGACACGTTGGAGGTCTGGCCGCCGCGATTGATGCGGATGGTGGAGTCCGCGACGGCCGCCTTCCGGGCGAGGCCCGAGGGGCCGCCCAGATCGGTATAGGCGCGCAGGGCCAGGGTCACCGGACCGCCGGCCTTGGCGCGGGTCAGGGCCTCGGCCTCGGTCGGGCCGACCTCGAGGGTGGCGGTGGCCGCGACGATCGACTTGGCGTCCTTGTCGGCGGACGTGGACTGGTCCAGGGCCAGGACGCGGATGTTCTGCAGGACGGTCTCGGCCTGGACGACCCGGCCGTTGGCCGAGCCGCTGTCGCCGGTGGCGTTGAACTGGGCCTCGTGTGTCACCAGCACGTCGACGCGGTCGCCGGGCAGGATGAAGCCGCCGGCCGCGGTCTCGGACGTGACCGGCACGGCCATGGCGCGCTTGCCGGGGGTCAGGACGACGGACAGGTAGCCGCCCTCGCCACCGCGCACGATCTTGCGGTTGGTGACCGGTTCGCCGGTCAGGATCGGGTCGCGGACGATCGCGCCCTCGACGATCTTGGCCGGATCGCCGCCAATCATCTGGTCTGCGGCGCCGCTGACGGCGGCCTTGGCGGCCTCGACCTTGCCATCGGGCGCGGCCGGGGCCGCGCCATTGGTGATGAAGGCGCCGCTGATGGCGTCGGACGGCCAGGCCTGCCAGGCGACGTCGGCGGCCACCAGGCGCGTGCCGATCGGCAGGTCGCGCTTGGCCACCAGGACCTGGGTCATCGGCTTGCCCGGCGCGGCGGGCGCGGCCACGGCGACCGGGGCGGCCGGCTTGCCCCCCGAGCGCGCGCTGCAGGACCACGGCCAGGCCGATGGCCGAGACGGCGGCGATCAGGACGATCAGGAGGCGAACGGGACTCATGGCGCGGGCTGAAACTCAAGGGGGAACCGAACGGCCGCCGTCCGGCGAGCGCGCGCGATTCGTCAGTCAGCCTTTCTGGCCACGCTCCATGCTCGCCCGCGCATGGTTAACGGCTGCTAAAAGTTTTCACCGTTCAGGTGGCGAGCCGCGCGGCAGGGTGTCGCGGAATGAGTCAGGGCGCGGCGGGGCTCAACTCAGGAGAGTCTCAGCCCAGGGCCGCGACGGCCAGGGCGCCGTGCGGGAAGGCCCACAGGGCGCCGGCGGCGATGGCCACGCCATACGGCAGGTCGCCGTCCTTGGCCGCCAGCTTGCGCAGCCAGGCCGGCCCGCCGGCCACGGCCGGAACCAGATAGCCCGAGCGCAGGGTCAGGATGGCGAAGGTCAGGACGCCGCCCGCCAGGCCGGTATAGACCAGGAACAGGAAGGCGCCGGGCCAGCCCATCCACAGGGCGCAGACGGCGAACAGCTTGCCGTCGCCGCCGCCGATCCAGCCGGCGGCGAACATCCCCATTCCGAGGACCAGGGCGGCGAAACCCACGGCCAGGCACAGGCCGATCTGGGCCAGGGGCGCGCCGCTGACCAGGGCGGCCGGGACGAAGGCGGCGATCAGGGCCAGCGAAATCCAGTTGGGGATCGTGTAGCTGATCAGGTCCTTCAGGCCGCCGATGATGGCCAGGACCGGAAAGATCAGCAGCAGCGGGATCTGGATGGCTTGCATGCTCTGGCGCCTTGTCTAATCCCCGTCGGGGACCCCTTCCGTACCGGGCCATTCTGGGACGGACGGATGAAGCAATCGTTTCCCGCGTCTCGGCGGGAGCCTGGAACCTCTGTCATCCAGGCAAAGAAAAGGGCCGAGGCTGGAGCCTCGACCCTTTTCTTTTCGAGCGTTAACTGGACTTAGGTGCCAGCGCTCTCGACCTTCGTCTTGATGTCGTTGAACTTCGTGTTCAGCGCGCCACCCAGGGCGCCGACGCCCGTGATGATGACGACGGCGATGAGGGCCGCGATCAGGCCGTATTCGATGGCCGTGGCGCCCGATTCATCCTTCAGAAAGCGCGTGACGAACTTGGTCATGTCTAGATCTCCTAAAGTCAGAGCTGGTTGATTTGAGGCTTCAAGCCGGCTCGACTTGCTAACCCCCGAAAACACGATCAATTTCGCCGAGCTCACTTAATGCTGAGTAAACACCAGTTGGTTTCTCAGATTTTTCTTTTGGTTTATTTGAGTTTACCATTATCTGTTCTTAACCATGGCCTACCCAAGATCGATCAATCCCTTTTGAATCAAGGACTTTCTCAAGCGACGCTTGGACGCACGTGAACGGCCCTTAGTCTTTTGTTGACCAAACCAAAGGATGCTGAGGCACGTTCGGATCCGAGATCGGAAACCTCATGCGCCGCCTTTCGCTCGCCATCACCGCCGTCCTGACCCTCTCGGGGGCCGCCGCCAACGCCCAGACGGGCGTCCTGCCGGCGAAGACGACATCGGCCGACCTGCCGCTGGGCGCGGGCGAGGCCTTCTATATGAGCGTGGGCGGCGCGGTGCGGGACGTGGTGGTGGCCGATCCCACCATCGCCGACGTCAGCATCGTCAACGAGCGCACCCTGGTCGTGATGGGCAAGCGTGCGGGCGTCACCACCCTGATGGCCTTCGGGGCCGGCGGCCGCACCCTGACCAACCGCCAGGTGGTGGTCTCCGAGGTCGGCGACGGCGGCGTCACCATCTATCGCGGCGCGACGGCCAACAGCTATGCCTGCGGGGCCGCCCGCTGCATGCGCGTCGGCGCGGCCCCCGGCCCGGCCTCGGGCACGCCGTAGGCGCCCTCCCCCACGCGAGCGCGCGCTCTAACCAGTGGTTAGGATCGTCCGGCTAGACTGGCGGACGATCATTTCAGGGTCCGCGCGCCGCATGGCCTACAATCACATCTTCGCTCGCGCCCGACGCCGGCTGACCCGCTTCGCCGGCCGCTTCGCGCGCGCTGAGCGGGGCGCCACGGCGGTCGAGTTCGCCCTGGTCTTCATGCCCTTCCTGATGCTCGTCTTCGCCCTGATCGAGTTGGCCCTGGTCTACATGGTCTCGCTGCTGCTCGAGAACGCCGTCATCGACGTGGGCCGCACCATCCGCACCGGCGAGGTGCAGACCAACGGCGGCACCGCCGCCACCTTCAAGACCGCCGTCTGCAACAAGATCGGCCCGATCGGCGCGATGAGCTGCGACAGCGCCCTGCAGCTCGACGTGCGGACCTATGCCGACTACTCGGCCAGCGCCAGCTCGGCCTCGGCGACCGACGCGGTGCCGACCAACATGCAGTGGAACCCCGGCACGGCCGGCTCGATCGTCCTGGTCCGCGCCTACTACACCTGGCCGCTGATCTCGCCGCTGATGCAGACCGGTTTCCAGAAAGCCAACGGCCGATGGATCGTTTACGCCGCCACCGCCTTCACCAACGAGCCGTACGACCAATGACCCGCCGCGCGTCGCCCCGGCTGAAGCAGGCCTCTCTGAAGACCTTCTGGCGCGACACCCGCGGCGTCTCGGCCATCGAGTTCGCCCTGATCGCTCCGGTGCTGATCCTGATGTATTTCGGCTTCGCCGAAACGACCCAGGCCATGATGGCCCAGCGCCGCCTGTCGAACATCACCGCGCAGATCGGCGACATTGTCGCCCAGAACCCCCAGACCGGCCCGAAAAAGATGACCGACATCTTCAACATCGGGAATCTGATCATGGCGCCCTATCCGGCCGCCGGCCTGAAGATGTGCGTCTATAGCGTCGTCTCCGACTCCAAGGGCAAGAACACCGTCGCCTGGGTGAAGCCCAACCCCGCCGGCGTGGGCATGGCCGGCTGCCCGGCCAAGGGCGCGACCGTCGCCGACATCTCGACCGGCGTGCTGGCGGCCAACCAGAGCATCATCGTCTCGCGGGCCACCTACGACTACAGCTCGCCGACCAAGCTGGTCATGCCCACCACCATGACCTTCAAGCGCAACTACTATCTGCGCCCACGCCGCTCCGACACGGTGACCTGGGTCGACACGCTCTAGACGTCAAAACAGAACGCCATAGCGCTCGACCAGCCGGTGCGGGGCGTAGGTCCGCTCGCCCAAGGGGGTGACGAGCCGCGAGAGCGGGCGCAAGCCGATCAGGCTGTTGGTCAGGAACACCGCCTCGGCCCCATCCAGCGCCTCGACCCCGACGGCCACCGCCTCGACCCGTTCGGCCGCCATCAGCCGCGCCCGGGTGATCCCGGCCAGCGCGCCGCAGTCCAGGCGCGGGGTGAACAGCCGCCCGCCCTCGATCCAGAACAGGTTGGCCGCCCCGGCGCAGGCGATCTCGCCGCGATTGTTCAGCATCACCGCCTCGTCGGCGCCGGCGGCCCCGGCCTCGGCCCGGGCCAGGACGTTGTCGAGATAGCTCAGGGTCTTCAGGCGCGAGGCGGGCGAGCCCTCGTTGCGGCGCGTGGTCGCCACGATCGCGCTGGCCGGCGCGGTGACGGGCGCGGACGGCGCGGCGGTGGCGAACAGGCGCGGCAGCGGCGCGGCCGGGCGGTCCAGCCCCCGGCCGCCCGAACCAGCGGTCAGGGTCAGGCGCACGGCGAACCGGCCGGCAGCCGGCGCCGCCTGAAGAACCAGCCGCTCGGCCTCGTCGCGGTCGAACGGAAGGCCCAGCACCGCGCAGCCGGCGGCCATGCGCTCGAGATGGGCGGCCAGGCGCGGCAGGCCGCCATCGACCGCCAGCAGGGTCTCGAACAGGCCGTCGCCGAGCAGCAAGCCCCTGTCTTCGAAAGGCATGGCCTCGAAAGGAAGGGCGTCGTGAAGGGTCATTCCGTCAGGGCCCTCTTCAGCGCGGCGATCTTGGCCTCGGTCTCCAGCCGCTCGCCGCGCGGATCGCTGTCGGCGACGATCCCCGCCCCGGCGCGGGCCTCCAGGGTCCAGCCCTGGCCGTCCTCGACCAGGCCGACCGTCCGGATCAGGACGCTTGAATCGAACGCCCCATCAAAGCCGGCCCAGAACAGGCTCCCGCAGTAGGGTCCGCGCGGCGGCTCTAGGCCGGCGATGACCTTCATCGCCTGGATCTTGGGGGCGCCGGTGATCGAGCCCGGCGGGAAGCTGGCCCGCAGCAGATCGGCGACCGCCCGGCCGCCGGCCAGCTGGCCGGTCACCGTCGAAACAAGATGGTGGACGTTGGCGAAGCTCTCGACCTTGAACAGCTCGCGCGTCTTGACGCTGCCCGGCGGACTGACCCGGGCCAGGTCGTTGCGCATCAGGTCGACGATCATCAGGTTCTCGGCGCGGTCCTTGTCGCTGGCCAGCAGCTCGGCGGCCAGGGCCCGGTCCTCGGCGGCGTCGCGGCCGCGCGGGCGGGTGCCCTTGATCGGCTGGGTCAGGATCGCCCCGTCCGGATCGACCTTCAGGAAACGCTCCGGCGAGTTGGAGACCAGGGCCCGGCCTGGCAGGCGCAGATAGGCCGAGAACGGGGCCGGGCTCTGGCCGCGCAGCCGCGTGAACAGGTCGAACGGATCGGCGCCGGCCGCCAGGCGTCCGGGTCCAGGCGCGGGCGATATTGGCCTGGAAGATCTCGCCCGAAAGGATGCGCGCGACCACGTCGGCCACGGCGACCTCGTAGGCCTCGCCGTCGGAAGCGGTCAGATCCAGGCACAGCGGCCCCTCGAACGGCGCGTGATCGGCCGAAGCGTCCAGCCAGACCAGAGCCTGCCCGGCGCGCGCGCACGCCTCGGCGTCGGTCTCGCCTCGGCCCACGGCCACGACCCGTCGCGCGTGGTGGTCGAAGGCCAGCAGGGCCGGATAGCGGGCGCAGGTCAGGTCCGGCCAGGCGGCGCGGGCCAGGCCCAAACGCTCGACGCGGTCGCCCAGTTCGTAGGACGCCAGACCAACCACCCCGCCCTGGAACGGCGGACCGTCAGGGTCGCTCGGCTGGCGGGGACCGGTCAGCTCGGCGAGCCTGGCGAACGGATCGGCGGGATCGGCGGCGGCGAGGCTGAAGGTCTCGTCGGGCAGGCGCAGCAGATACGACCACCGCCCGGCGCCGCCGGTGACCAGGGCGCAGGCGTGGGGCTCGTCCCGGAACGGGGCCAGCGCCCACGTCGGCTCGCGCCAGGGGGCGGTAAGGAGAGCGACGCGGCGCATGACGTGGTGATAGCGGCGCGAGGTCGCGCGCGCCAGACGCTCCGCCGGGGAGGACCTACTCCCGGCCCCCGCCCTTCACCGTGAACAGCCCGACCAGCCCCAGGGCCAGCAGGCCGGCGATCGGGATGAAGCCGGCCACCTGGCTGGCGAAGATCTTGGTCGCCAGGGCCACCAGCAGCGAACCCAGCCACATGGTCGCCGTGCCCGACAGCGAGAACAGGCCGAAGAAGGCGGCCATCCGG
This sequence comes from Caulobacter sp. UC70_42, assembly GCF_044056025.1. Classification (NCBI taxonomy): domain Bacteria; kingdom Pseudomonadati; phylum Pseudomonadota; class Alphaproteobacteria; order Caulobacterales; family Caulobacteraceae; genus Caulobacter; species Caulobacter sp. UC70_42. The sequence continues at coordinate 380,228 of NZ_CP171994.1, forward strand.
TCCGGCGGGGCCAGACGCACCAGCAGGGTGCGGCTCGACGCGTACTGGGCGGTGACGAAGACCGCGATCAACAGGCCCAGGCCCAGATAGATCAGCTCCGGCAGGGTGCGGAACAGCGGTCCGTTCCAGACGGCCGGATGGGTCGCCGCGTCCCAGGTCCAGAAGAACAGGATCTTCTCGCGGCCCATGCCCAGCGTGCCCAGCAGCACCAGGATGCAGATGCCGACCTCGACCTGGATCGCCCGCCGGGGGCCCAGCGTCTTGTCCAGCCACGGCGCGATCAGGCCACCCAGCACGCCAAAGATCGACAGCGAGATGCCGTAGGCCAGCATCTCCAGCTCGCCCCACTTCATCAGTCCGGCCGCGAACAGGCCGCCAAAGATCAGCAGGGCGGTCATGCCGTCGCAATAGAGCATCCGGGCGCCCAGGAACTTGGCGACGTCGGCGTGGCCCTTGAGGTTGGCGAAGGTGTCGAGGATCAGCTTGACGCCTTCCTTGATCGCCGCGCCCAGCGAGGCGCCGGTCCGCGGGGCGTCGCGGGTCCACAGGAAGAACGGGATCGCGCCCAGCAGCATGACCGTCGCCGACAGCGGGCCGACGATGCGACTGGGCTCGTGCTCGACCTGGCTGAGGCCGAACAGCGGCGCGGCCGGCACGAACGACCACGGCACGACGCCGGGCAGCACGAAGGCCCACATCACGAAGATCAGCAGGGACACCGACAGGCCGTTGGCCAGGGCGTAGCCCAGGCCGGACAGCACCGGCTCCTGCCCCTTCTCGGAGGCGCGCGCCAGCAGGGAATTGTTGAGCACGTCGCCGCAGTTATAGGCCACGCCCAGGATGATCAGCGCCACGCCCACCAGGTCGACCGGCAGGCCGCCGGGCTTGGCCAGCCACAGGGCGAACAGCAGGGGCGCCATGATCGCCAGGATCAGGGCCATGAACGGCTTGCGCGGCCCGAACCGTTCGATCGAAGCGCCCAGGATCGGGGCCAGGGCGGCGGTCAGCAGGCCATAGACGGTGGAGATGTCGGCGACGGTCGCCTGCCCCCGGACCGGATCGCCGACCAGCACCCGCGAGAAATAGGGCGAGAAGACATAGATGGTGACCAGGATCACATAGGGGTCGCGCGACCCCTGGTGCAGGATCCAGCTGAGCGCGCTTCGCGAGAGCTTTTGCTTGGGCGCGGGGACCAGGACATCGTCACCCGCGACATCGCTCATGCCCGGAGGCCCGCCCGCCAACTCACTCATACCGCACCCTAGCGACGCTCGGCCCTCTGATGGGACCATGGGATGAGGCTGGACCTTAAACGAGCGTTTGTCACCTTAAGGATTTGAGCTCCTTCCTTGTCATTCCGAACAAGCGCTTCGCGCTTCCGGGACGACAAGAAAAGTTACAGCAGAATGTGCGCCCGCACCTTCTCGCGCGTGTCGGCATCGAGCCCGACCGCCTGCTCCAAGTACCCATCGAGCGAGCCGTGCTCGGCCTTCATCACCGCGAACGCCGCCGCCAGATAGCGGGCCTCGACGCCCATGGCCGCACGCATGGCCGCCTCGTCCGGGCGGCGACCGGTGATCCCCTCGATGTGGTCCATGAACATCGCGCCCCGGCGATCGAAGCGGGTCGGGTCGTTGGTCAGCAGATAGTCGTCGATGACGTCGTCGTCGGCCACCCCGGCGATGTGGTGGGTCAGGGCCGCCAGCACGCCGGTGCGGTCCTTGCCCGCCGCGCAGTGGATCAGGGCCGGCCCCTTGCTCTCGGCCAGGGCCAGGAAGAAGCGGCGGAAGAGGTCGATGTGCCGTTCCTTGAACGGCAGGCGGCGGTAGTATTCGTCCATGTAGTCGTGGACAGAGGCCTCGGTGAGGTCGGTGCTGGTGATGAACTCCAGCCACGGATCGGTCCCCGTGACGCCCAGGTCGTTGTCGATCACCTGGGCGGAAAAGCCTGTCCAGCGGCGCGACGGCGAACGCTCGCGCTCGTTGGGCCGGCGCAGGTCGACCAGGGTGACGATGCCCAGGGCCGCCATCGCCTCCAGGTCGGCGTCGGTCGCCTCGGCCTGGTGGGCGGCGCGGAACAGCACGCCCCGCTTCAGCCGCCCCGCCCCCGCGGCGTAGTCGCCGAAATCTCGGAAGTTCTCGACGCCTTGAAGGGGGATATGGCGGGTCATTCTACTTCCTCAGCAGCGGCTGGATGCGATCCTGCAGCGGTTGGTCGACATAGGTGTGAAACAGCCACGCGAAGCCATAGGCGATCGGGAAGCCGGCCAGCCACATCAGCCACTGCCAGCCGATGCCGATCGGCACGGTCTCGATCAGCTTGTGTACGGCGCTCCAATAGATCACCCCGACGAAGATGTGGGTGATGAACAGGGCGAACGAGAGCTTGGCGCCCTCCTCGATCCAGGCCTTCGGGCGCTTGACCGGCAGGCGCCCGGCGCCCAGCACGATCATGGCGATGGCCAGGAGCGACGGGGCGTCGAACAGCCAGGTGTCGGGCAGGGCGTAGCGGTCCAGCGTCTGGGTGACGACCAGCAGGGCGACGCCGCCCCACAGCAGGACCTTGGCCGCCGTCTCCGACGGCCAGCGCATGTCGACGACCCGCGCCAGGCAGACGCCCAGGATGAACAGCGGCAGGGCGCGGACGACGCCGTACTGGAACCCCAGGTCCGGCAGGGCGTGGTGGAAGACGTGGCGGGCGATCACCTCGAACACGCCCAGGATCGCGGCCGCGCCCAGCGGCAGGATCCAGGCGTGGCGCACCTTGCTGACGGTCTTCCAGAAGAACGGGAACAGGGCGTAGCAGACGATCAGGGCCGACAGCGACCAGCTGGGCAGGTTCCAGCCGTCGCTGGTGAAGCCCCAGGCGTGGACCAGGAAGGCCTGGGCCGGCAGCTGGTCCCAGGCGAAGCGGCTGGGCTTATGGGCGTCGGTGCCGACGGTGTTGAGCAGCAGCACCAGCACCGCCAGCATGGCCAGCACCACGAGGTGCCCCGGCCACACCCGCGCCGCGCGGCGAGCCCAGAAGCGCGGGGTGCTGATATGCCCCTTGATCACCGAGCCGCCATAGGCCCGGCCCAGCACGTAGCCAGACAGCATCAGGAAGAAGTCCGTCGCCAGGAAGCCGCGCGAGAACACCTGGCCGAACCGCTCGATCCGCATCGGACTCTCGGCGCCATAGTGATAGACGACGATCAGCAGCGAGGCGAGAAAGCGCAGGAAATCCAGCGCGCCGCCCCGGACAGCCTCCTTGTCGGGGCGTTCCATCACGACCGCGGCCTGCGGCCCTTCGCCGGCAGGCGCATGGTCGGTCGAGACGGGAGCCTCGCCCGGAGGAATCTGGGAAAGCGGGACGGTCACGGGTCCCGCCATAACAAAGCCGCCGCCCCCGCGAAAGCCGTGTCCGGAACGTCGTCTTGCGGTATGGCGTCGCGGCCACTATCTGCAACTTCTACTGTTTCTAATAGGATCGACCATGTCTCGCCTGCCCGTCCTGTTCGTCGGCCATGGCTCGCCGATGAACGCCATCGAGGACAATGCCTGGAGCCGCGCCTGGCGCCGGCTGGGCGAGACCCTGCCGCGTCCCAAGGCGGTGCTGATGGTCAGCGCCCACTGGGAGACGCGCGGCGCGGCGGCGGTCAGCGCCTCGCCCGCGCCCGAGACCATTCACGATTTCGGCGGCTTCCCGCAGGCGCTGTTCGATGTCCAGTACCGCGCGCCGGGCGATCCGGCCCTGGCGGGGCGGGTCGCCGAGCTGCTGTCCCCCGACGTCGTGGTCCAGCACCCGACGCGCGGCCTGGACCACGGCGCCTGGGGCGTGCTGAAGCCGATGTATCCCGATGCGGACGTGCCGGTCGTTCAGCTGAGCATCGATCGGGCACGCCCGGACCGCTGGCACTACGAGGCCGGGCGGCGCCTGGCGGCTCTGCGCGACGAGGGCGTGCTGGTCATGGGCAGCGGCGACATCGTCCATAACCTGCGCGCGGCCGACTTCCGCCGACCCGAGGCGCCGCCGTGGGCCGACCGGTTCAACGAGAAGGCCAAGGCGCTGATCCTGGCCGGCGACCACGATCCGCTGATCGACTGGCGGAGCCTGGGGCCCGACGCGGAAATCTCGATCAACAGCGCCGAGCACTATCTGCCTCTGCTCTACGTGCTGGGCGCCCAGAAGCCCGGCGAGCCGGTGAGCTTCTTCACCGACGACGTGTTCGCGGCGATCTCGATGACGGGGGTGCGGATCGGCTGATGCTTCTTCCTCCCCATTAGGGGGAGGTGGATCGCTGCGAATACGCAGCGAGACGGAGGGGGTCGCGAAGCGATACGCCGTGCGACGGCAGACCCCCTCCACCGCCGTTCGGCGGTCCCCCTCCCCCAAATGGGGAGGAAGGTCTGCTCTTAGAGCGCCGCCGCCGCCTTTTCCGCCGCGGCCAGCCTCTCCTCCATGCCCTTGCCGTACAGCGTCGAGATCCGCTGCAGCACCTCGGGCGGCGCGGTCTCCGGCCGGCCGGCGTCGAACGGCGGGGCCGGCGCGTATTCCACGGCCAGCTGGATGCCCTGCGCCACCGCCTCGCCGGCCAGCTCGGCCACGACGGTCAGGGCGAAGTCGATGCCCGCCGTCACGCCGCCGCCGGTGATGTAGCGTCCGTCCCGCGCCACCCGCGACGGGTCCGGGATCGCGCCGAACAACGCCAGCTGGTCGCGCCACGCCCAGTGACAGGCCGCCCGCCTGCCCTTCAGCAGCCCCGCCGCGCCCAGCACCAGGGAGCCCGTGCAGACCGAGGTCACATACTTGGCCCCGTCCGCCAGCCGCCGGATCTCGGCGATGAAGTCACGGTCGTTCATCGCCTGGGTCACGCCGAAGCCGCCCGGGACCAGCAACAGGTCGCAGACCTCGACGTCCGACAGCTTCGTCAGGCGCGTGAACGTCAGGCCGTCGGCCTCGACATCGCCGCCGTCCAGGCTGGCCACCGTCACCTTGGCGCCGGGCAGGCGGCACAGGATCTGGTGCGGACCCGTGAAGTCCAGGTGGGTGACGCCGGAGAAGAGCGGGATCACGATTTGCAACGACTGGGTCATGCGATGGTCTCCGTCACGATTGACGGGGAGAACATGGTTCAGTTAAGTCCCGTCTGAAATGACATAGTTCCCACGGTTTCAGCCAAGGCCTTCGTCATGCCCCGCGCGATCGGCTTCCTCGTCTATCCGGGCTTCCAGCTGCTGGACGCCACCGGCCCCATCGCGGCCTTCGAGATCGCCGGGCGGTTCTCGCCCGGCGCCTACAGCCTGCACTTTCTCTCCCTGCGCGGCGAGCCGACGCCCAGCTCGTCCGGCGTGACGATCCAGACCACCGCCCTGGCCGACGCGCCGCGCCTCGACACCCTGCTGATCTCCGGCGGCGACGGGGTCAAGGTTCCGGCCACCTGCCCCGAGACCCTGGCCTTCGTCCGCGCCGCCGCCCGCGACTGCCGCCGCGTGGCGTCGGTCTGCTCGGGAACCTACGTCCTGGCCGCGGCGGGCCTCCTGGACGGCAAGCGCGCCACCACCCACTGGAGCCGGACGAAGGACTTCCAGCGCCGCTTTCCGGGCGTGAAGCTGGAGCCCGACCGGATCTGGATCCAGGACGGCGCGGTGTGGAGCTCGGCCGGCATCACCGCCGGCATCGACCTGTCCCTGGCCCTGATCGGCGCCGACGAGGGCGAGGCCGTCGCGCGGCGCACAGCCCAGCAGCTGGTGGTCTATCACCACCGCCCCGGCGGCCAGTCGCAGTTCTCGGCCCTGATCGACCTGCGCCCCGGCCGCTTCGACGCCCTGCTGTCCTGGGCGCGCCAGAACCTGGCCGAGCCGCTCAGCGTCGAGCAGCTGGCCGATCGCGCCGCCATGAGCCCGCGCAACTTCGCCCGCCTGTTCGCCCAGGAAACCGGCGTCACCCCCGCCAAGGCCGTCGAGCGCCTGCGGGTCGAGGCCGCCCGCGCCCTGCTGGACAGCCAGCCGCTGCAGGTCGAGGACGTGGCGCTGGAAACGGGCTTCGGCGATCCCGAGCGGATGCGCCGGGCCTTCATCCGCGCCTTCGGCCAGCCTCCCCAGGCGCTGCGCCGCTCAGCCAAGGTCATGTGAAAGGCCGAGGTTCGTCGCGGGCTTCCCCGCCAGGACAGGACCAAGCCCGGCCGTACAATCGGACATCGCCGCGCAACATCGGGACCCGGATGGTGCGTTCCGGGATCGAGGGACTATTCGATCTTGGAGCCCACCATGCCCGTCGCGAAACTGCTGGGCGCCGCTGCCTTGGCGGCCGCCACCCTGGCCCTGACCGTCCCGTCGACGGCCGGCGCCTTCGACCGATACGATCGCCATGATCGCTACGACTATCGGCACGACCGCCATTACGGTCGCTATGACCGCGTCCGCTACGATCGCGGCCGCCACTATCGCCCTCACAAGGTGCGCGTGTGCCATCCCGAATGGCGCCATCACCACCGCGTGACCGTCTGCCGCTACGTCTGGCGCTAGGACGCGCGGGCCGCCCGCCTGACCCGGCGGGCGGCCTTGCTCCAGCTAGTCCGGCGCGCCTTGGGCCTTTTCCAGCGCTTCGTCGACCCGATGGGCCGCGGCCGTCCCGCCAGCGTCATCGGCGGCGATGTCGCCTTGGTCGTTGAGATCGGTATTGGCCTTGGTGATGGCTTCTTCGGCCTTCTCTTCGGAGAGCTTGTCGGTATTGGGCATCGGGACGCTCCTTTGGGTGTCCGGACTCAACCCCAGGCGCGTGCGCGCGTTCCTACGGTCAAGCCGCCGTCCTTGGCCCGGACGACGGATCGGTCCAGGCTGGGCTCCATGCTCTATCTCGTCGTCAAGGCCGCCGTCTCGGGCGTCATCGTCGCCGCGGTGTCGGAGATCGCCAAGCGCTATCCCGGCCTGGGCGGGCTGGTCGCCTCGCTGCCGCTGGTCTCGGTGCTGGGCATGATCTGGCTGTGGCGCGACACTCACGACCCCGCGCGGACGAGCGCTCATGCCAGCGGCACCTTCTGGTTCGTCCTGCCTTCGCTGCCGATGTTCCTGCTGATCCCGGCGATGCTGAAGCGCGGCGCGCCCTTCTGGGCGGCGCTCGTGGCGGGCTGCCTGCTGACCATGGCGCTCTACGCGGCGATGGTCTGGGCGGGACCGAAGCTGGGCCTGAAGCTTTAGATCAACCTCTGGACGATCACCGCCCACCCCGATAGCGTCCCCTTATCGGGGAGCTTCGCATGCACGGACTACGAACCTTTCTGCTGGCGCTGGTCCTGTTGTCGCTGGCCGGGGCCGCCCACGCCGGGACCTGCGAGCAGCGCTCGCCGACGGTGTTTGTGCTGAAGGGCTCGACCGACCAGGCCATGGCCGACTGCGTGGCGGCCAGACTGAAGCCGACGACAACCGAGCTGGTGGTCGACAGCGAGGGCGGCGCCGTCAACACCGCCATCGACATCGCCGAGCGGCTCTCGCCCCTCGCCGACCTGACGATCCGCGTCGACGGCCAATGCAGCTCGTCCTGCGCCAACTACTTCCTGCCGTTGGGTCGCAAGCTGCTGGTGGGCAAGTTGGCCGTGATCCTCATCCACGGCGGCTTCGACGGCGCCATGGTGAGCAAGGCCGCGCCGAAGGACCGCGCGCGGGTGCAGGCCATCGCGGACCGGCAGCTGGCCTTCGCGCGCAAGCACAAGATCCCCCCCGGCTGGCTGCTCTATCACACCGAGGCCGCCCCGCAGCGCGTCGACGGCCTGGACGGCGCCTTCCGCTGGCGGACCGCGCCGGGCGACAAATACTATGTGGTCGAGACGCCGATGCTGCGCTCGTGCCTGCCCCGGCTGGACGTCACCGCCTACGATCATTGGCTGAAGACCCAGCTGACGCCCGAGCGCCTCGCGCGCTTCAAGAAGGAGCGCTACGTTCCAACCGGCGCGGTCGTCTGCAACGGCCAAGGCTGGTAGGCGCTACAACGCCGTTCGCGCCTTCGACCGCGGGTCCTCGACCAGCGCGCCCGAATGCAGCACGCCGTCGATCGCCCAGTCACGCCAGGCGATGGTGCTGTCGTAGAGGTCGGCGCTCAGCTCGACCTCGGAGAGCAGCAGGCCTTCGGTCTCGACCTCCAGCGCCCCGGTGATCACCCCGTCGGGCCGCACGAAGAACGACGGCCAGCAGCTTCTCGGCGCCGACGAGTTCGGACAGCTGATCCACAGGTTGTTGTTGGAGGCGGCCGCGATCATGCCGGCGGGCATGGTGATGGCCGGCAGGGTGGTCCCGCCGGTCAGGCGGTGGGCGCCGACCCCGGCCTCCATGGCCGCGAACCGCCCGTCCGACAGCCCGCCCGCGTGGAAGCCGTGGAACATCAGCCGCGCGCCGAGGCGATGATAGGCGCGATAGAGCTCCGGATAGCGGTAGTCGTGGCAGATCAGCACGCCGCAGCGCACGCCCGCGATCTCGAACACCGCGAAGTGGTCGCCGGGAGTGTAATGGGCCAGGTCTCCGGTCAGCCCCGCCGCGTCGCCGGCGCAGAAGCGCTTGTCGTAGCGGTCGACCAGCGCGCCGGCGGCGTCGATGACATAGGCGCAGTTGTGCGGCTTGCGCCCCTCGCTCAGCCGATGCGCCGAGCCGATGACGACCCAGAGCCCAAGCTCGCCGGCCAGCGCCATGATCCGCCGCGTGGCGGCCTCCAGGCGCGCCCAGTCGAAGCCGTCGAAGCTCGCGAAGTCCACGCCGGCATAGCCCGACAGCGCCGCCTCCGGAAAATGCGCGACGTCGGCGCCGGCGCGCCGGGCCCGCCGCATCAGCCGCTCGATGGCCGCGAGGTTGGCGTCGATGTCCGCCGACACCGCGAACTGGGCGGTGACGAGGGTCAGGCTCATGAGCGCTCGGTCCTCAGCCGGGCGACCTCGCCCTGCAGCTCCTCCAGCCGCGCGGCGTGTTCGCGGCACAGGACCATCAGCTCCTCGCTGCGCAAGGCGTCCAGCTTGTCGATCACCCGCATGATCTCCAGCTCGGCGCGCAGGTTGACGGCGTAGTCGTGCTCGGCCGTCTGGCGGTCCTTCGCCGCCTGGCGGTTCTGGCTCATCATGATCACCGGCGCCTGGATGGCCGCCAGGGTCGACAGCAGCAGGTTGAGGAAGATGAACGGATAGGGGTCGAAGGCGTGCTTGAACGGGGTCAGCAGCAGGTTGACGCCCATCCACAGCACCAGCGCCAGGCCGAAGCCGCCGATGAAGCCCCACGAGCCGCCGACCGCCGCGACCCTGTCGGCCAGCCGCGTCCAGAAGGTGGAGTCCTCGTCCTCGCCGGGTTTTTCCGACGGCGCCTCGTGCAGGATCAGGTCGATGACCCGCCGCTGCACCTCGGCCAGTTCGCCATAGGGCCGATTCAGCAGTTCGCGGGACAGCTGGTCGAGGCGTTCCTGGGACATGGCGGACTCACGGGGAAGGGGCCCGGATCATCGGGGCGCCGCGGCGACGCTGGCAAGTCGTGACAACGTCGCGATTGACAGCAAAGGTCGACAAGGCGACCGTCCCCGCGTCGGTGGGGCCGACGACCTCTCGATCTTTTCCAGGAGAAAGCCCATGGCCCATAAGTTTGTGATCAAGAAGAACAAGGCGGGCGAGTTCGTCGCCTATTTCACCTACAACGGCGAGAGCATCTTCTGGACCGAAGGCTATTCGGCGAAGGCCTCGGCCAAGAACGCCATCGAGTCGATCCTGAAGAACGGCCCAGGGGCCGAGATCGAGGACCAGACGCTGGCCGACTGATAGAGGCCTCCCGCGATGCGGGGGCGCTGTCGCGGAGCGGCCGAGTGCGAGCTGGACGTTGGTCGCGCTCGCCCCTCCCGCCCTCCGGGCCGCCTTCCCCGCGTCGCGGGAGAGATCTTGTTCGGCGCACCTTGACCCATCGCGCGCCTGGCCTTCTGATCATTGATAACAATGATACGGGAGGGCGTCGACATGCCGGCCAATGGTCGCAAGAGCATCTTTATCACCGGGGCCGCCAGCGGCATCGGCCTGGCCTGCGCCAAGCGCTTCGCCAGCGCCGGGTGGTTCATCGGGCTGTCGGACATCGACAAGGCCGGGCTGAAGGCCGCCCTGCTGGCCATCGGACCAGACAACGGCTCCCTCCATCCGCTGGACGTCCGCGACCGCGACGGCTGGGCCAACGCCCTGGGCGAATTCGGCCAGGAAACGGGGGGCAAGGCCGACGTCCTGCTGAACAACGCCGGCGTCGCGCGGTTCGGGGTCCTGGAGGATCTGTCCGACGCCGACTGCGACATCCAGATCGACGTCAACATCAAGGGCGTGGTCAACGGCGCGCGGGCGGGCCTGCCGCTGCTGAAGGCCGCCGGCGGGCGGCTGATCAACGTCGCCTCTTGCGCGGGGCTCTACGGCTCGCCGAAGCTGGCGGTCTATTCGGCCACCAAGTTCGCGGTGCGCGGCCTGTCCGAAGCCCTGGACATCGAATACGCCCGGCACGGCGTCAGCGTCGCCTGCGTCATGCCGTGGTTCGTCGAGACGCCGATCCTGAACGCCGGGGCTTCGGGCTCAAACGAGCACATGGCCGACGCCCTGCGCGCCGGCGGGCTGGAGGTCTATCCCGTGGAGGACGCCGCCCAGGCGGTCTGGGACGCCGCCCACGGCAAGCAGTTGCACTACTTCGTGGGCAAGCGGGCGAAGCAGATGCGCTTCGCCACCAGCCACATGCCCAATACCGTCAGGAAGCAGCTCCGCTCCCGGCCCCTACTGTCGTCTTGAGGCCTTCCAGCGGCGCGCGGTCGGACGAGACCGGGATCGCCTTGGTGGAGGCCGCGGTCGCCGGAGCCTTGATCGACATCGCCGAGGCCGGCGTGGTCTTGGCGCCCGTGGCGATCGGCGCCGAAGCCGGTTCGGTCACCGCCGCGCCGACCGGACCGCCCATGCCCGGAGCGGTCGTCGAGGCGGGCTCGAGGCGACCCAGGGCGCTGGCGGCGTAGACCACCGGCGGACGACCATCGGCGGTCAGGCTGGCGATCTCGGACGGGGCGATATCATCGACGCTGGGCAGGCGCGACGGCGCGAAGCTCGAGGCGCCTCCACGACCGAAGCGATAGAAGATGTGCATGCCGACCTGGGCGACGCGCAGCAGGCGCGGCCCCCAGCCGGGCGAGACATTGATCGTGTGGAAGTGCGTGGCCGAACCGACCTCGCTCTGGATCGTGCCGGCCAGGGTGCGCGAGGCGACCTTGCGGGCCCGGGCCCAGGCGCCGACGTCGCGGGCGCGGCGCATCGAGCCGTCGCAGGCGAAGCTGAACTGGCAGCCCGTGCGGTTGTAGGCGCCTTGGAAGACCACGCCGCAGATCGACTTCGGAAAGGCCGGATGGCGCACGCGGTTCATCACCACCTGGGCCACGGCCGCCTGGCCGCTGGGGGTCTCGCCACGCGCTTCGTAATAGACGGCGTCGGCCAGGCATTCGAGCTCGCGCGAGCTCTCCAGGGCGTTGCCCAACTGGAACGGCGTGCTGCCCCCGACGTTGAAGGCGTTGCCGAAGCTGGCGCGGAGCATCAGCGGACCGGTGCGGCCGCTCTGGCCGGGCATCAGGCTGGAGCCAGCGCCTTCGAGGCGGGCGGCGAGCTGCTGGGTCTGACGGCCGCTGCGTTCGACCGCGGCGAAGAGATAGGGATCATGACGCTTGGCCACGGCGAGGGCGCCGGGTCCATACGCGTAGAAGCGCTGAGCATCGCCGCGTCGGAGAAGTTCCCCGAAGCGCCTTCCGCCAATCGGGCGACGCGGGCGTGGGTGGAGGCCGATTGGGCCAGGCCACCCAGAAGGTAAACGCCGCCCAGGGCCAGACCCGTGATGGATCCGACCAATACGGCGCCGACCAGCCCGCGCGCGTCCGCGCGCGTCTGCGACTTGATATACAAAACTCGTGTCCTGCGCGGCGAGGGCGCTCGGGCCCCCCGACAAAAACCGCCCCGAAACCCCCGGTAAATCCACTGCGGGGAGCGCTTCGAAGCGGAGACCCGGCCGTATCACGATGTGGCCAAGGTCCTGCTTGTTGCGGCTTATGACGTATCCGTGACCGACTCGCAAGCACTTGCCGCACCGCAACATGGCTCCTGCGCTCAGAAGTCGCACAGTTGAATTGTTAACGCCTTGAATCATCGCGAGAAGCTGGACGACTGCGAGCGGCGTTTTTTTGTGGATGGAAACGCCTTGTCGCACCTGTGTTCGCCGATTTCTGAACCGTCTTCGGCGGCGCCGCATCGTTACTCGACGACGACATAAACCTTAACATTTGCGGTGAATGAAGACTTCTGAACACGGAGCTTTCCGCCCTCCGAACCGCCCTTTCGAAATCACCGCCTAGCGCCCCCGCGCCAGGCGCCAAGCGTTGACGGCCAGGGTCGTCAGACTGATCGCCGCCATCACCACCAGGATCACCTGGATGGAGAGGTCGACACTGCGCCGCAGGTTGCCCAGCGCGGCATAGGCGCCCTCCGGAGCCTGGAAGACGATGAGCGGCTGGGCCGGCCAGAGCACGGCGACCAGGGCCACGCCGCCCAGGGCGCAGACGATCTCGGCGGCGGCCCGGGCGCGCACCGCGCCGGGCCGGATCACCGTGATGGCGGCGGAGACCATCTGCAGCAGCGCCAGGACCAGGATCGGCCAGTAGAACGTGGTGAGCACCGGAGCCAGGATGACCTTGAGGTCGCCGCGGCCGGCGTCGAACATGGCCCCGATCGGGAACTTCATCGCGCCGGTCCACCAGCCGACGAACAGCGCCAGGGCCGCCAGCTCGAACACGGCGTCGAAGCGGCTCTTGGCGAACAGGGGCCTGCCGCGCGGAATATGCGGCAGGTCGGCGACCTTCCACTTGGCGAACTCGTCGACCTTGATCCAGCCGCGCTCGATCGCGGCCCCGACGAGGGTGGCCACGCCAACCAGGCTGAAGGCGAGCGAGACGAAGTCGCCGAACAGGCCGCCTATTCGATGGGCGTCGGCGTCGCCGATCACCAGCAGCACGCCGCCGGGGATGAAGGTGGCCATGGCGGCGATGACCAGCATCACCTTCACCGCGAACTCCCAGAACGGATAGAGCTCCGGTCCGATCAGCGACTGGCGCGGACCATAGCGTCCGGCCACCGCGATCGGATGGCCGATCTCATGCAGCAGGCCCTCGATCTCGCGCTTGTCGAGCGGGCGGCCAAGACGCCCTTCCGTTTCCTCGACGCGGTTCATGATCAGGTCGCGCAGTTCGGCGGCGATGTCCTGGCGCTGGGCCTTCGGCAGCAGGGCGGCCACGGCCGCCAGGTAACGATCGATCAGATCGCTCATGGTCTTGTCCCCTTGGAAATGAGAAGCCGCGCTCACAGCAGCGGCTCGAGGGCGGCGTTAATCGCGCGCCATTCGTCGGCGAGACGGGCCAGCACGCGCCTTCCCTCGTCCGACAGCTGGTAGAAACGCTTCTTGCGCTTGTCTTCCTCGCGCCACTCGCTGGCCAGCAGCCCCTGGGTCTCCAGCCGGCGCAGCATCGGGTAGAGCGCGCCTTCGTCGATCTCCACGCCCACGGCCTGAAGGGCCTGGCGCAGGCTGTAGCCGTACCGCTCCTCCCGCAGCTGGGCGAGGACGGCCAGGATCAGGGTCCCTCGCCGCAGCTCCAGGCGGAGCGATTTAAAGATGTCCGTATCGGTGGGCATGGGGTGTGCGTCGCATAGTGTGTGGCACATGGTGTGCGATACACACTGTGTGTCACACAGTACGATCGTGAGTCAACAGACGCGGAACGCCGTTCGTCTTCACGCTTTTCTCCGACAAGTGAGACGGAGTTTTTGAATGCTCGGCGACCAGGACGCCCAGGCGACGGTGGCGGTTAGGGACCTGACGGTCGCGCGGCCGTTCTATGAAGAGATCCTGGGTCTGAAGCCCCTGCCCTCCGACCAGCCCAACGTCCAGGCCTTCCAGGCTGGCAAGTCGCTGGTGCTGGTCTACGAGTCGCAGTTCGCCGGCGGCAACAAGGCCACCGTCCTGACCTGGGCGCTGGGGGACACCTTCGACGCCGCGGTTGAGATGCTGAGGGACCGCGGCGTGGTGTTCGAACGCTACGACCTGCCGGGGATGGGCCACGACGGCGACGTCCACGTGGCCGGCGGAATGCGCGTGGTGTGGTTCAAGGACCCGGATGGGAACATCCTGAGCCTGGGGAACTACTAGATACGACCAAGACCCTCTCCCCTTGCGGCGGACGGGATCACTTCACAGTCAGCAGATCCTCCAGCCCGATCCGCCGGAACATCTCCGCCCGCACGCGATCCGCCACGCCGTTGACGATCTCCGCGCCGTCCTGCGACGGGTCGATGTGCACCCGGAACGGACGTCGGCCGAAGGGCGCGTCCACCACCCGGGCGATAGCCCTGGCCACCTCGCCGGCGTCGGCGTCGGCGGGCTCCAGCGCGGCCAGGCCGTTGAGCGCGGCCTCGGCCACCCCGGCGTAAGGCCCCTTCATGTACGTCTCGGCGACCGCTTCATCCGCCGGCTTGCCGGAATGGGCGAAGTGGTTGGTGCCCTTGGTGAAGGCCCCCGGCACGATGATCGAGGTCTCGATCCCCCAGCGGGTCAGTTCGCTGGCGTAGGAGACGGCCAGGCTGTCCATCGCCGCCTTGGCCGCGAAGTACGGGGCCAGGAACGGCGGGGTCCCGCCGCGCGTCGAGCTGGACGACACCCAGACCACCAGCCCCCTGCCCTGCTTGCGCAACACCGGCAGGGCGGCGCGATTGACCCGCTGGGTCGAGAGCACATTGACGTCGAACAGCTGCGCGTACTGCTCGGGCGTGAAGGCCTCGGCCGGGCCGAAGCTCATGTGGCCGGCGTTGTGGACGAGGACATCCAGGCGGCCGTCGGCGGCGACGATCCGGGCGATCGCGGCCTCGACCGAGGGCTCGGAGGTCACATCCAGTTCGACCGTGCGCAGGTCGACGCCGTGGGCCTGGGCGTAGTCGGCGGCGGCCGACGCCTGAGCGGCGTTGCGGCCCGCCGTCTCGCGCATCGAGGCGTAGACCGTGTGGCCGGCGTCGGCCAGGGCGCGGGCGGTGAGCGCCCCGAAGCCCGAGGAGGCGCCGGTGACGAGGATGACTTGCTTTTCCATGATCTGATCCTCCCTCAGACGATGCCGCCGTTGACGCGCAGGACCTGGCCATTGACCCAGGCGCCGTCCGGACCGGCCAGGAAGGCGATGCTCCCGGCGATATCGTCCGGCTGGCCCAGGCGCTCGAGCGGGGCGGCCTTGGACAGGCGCTCGATCACCTCGGCGGGCTTGCCGTCCAGGAAGAGCTTGGTCGCCGTCGGTCCGGGGGCGATCGCGTTGACCGTGATGTTCCGGCCGCGCAGCTCCTTGGCCAGGATGGCGCTCATCGTCTCGACCGCGGCCTTGCTGGCGGCATAGACGCCGTAGCCGGGCGGCAGCAGGCCGACCACGCTGGACGACAGGCTGATGATCCGGCCGCCGTCGCGCAGGCGGCGGGCGGCCTCGCGCAGGACGTTGAAGACGCCCTTCAGGTTCACCGCGAGGGTCTGGTCGAACAGAGCGTCGTCGGCGTCGGCGATGTTGGCCAGCTTCATGATCCCGGCGTTGTTGACCACCACGTCGACGCCGCCGAACGCCGCCTCGGCGCTGTCGAACAGGCGACGGACGGCGGCGGGGTCGCTGACGTCGGCCTGGGCCACGACGGCCTTGCCGCCGGCGGCCTCGATCTCGCGCGCCACCTGTTCGGCCGGCGCGGCGTTCCCGGCGTAGTTGACGATCACCGCGAAGCCGTCGCGGGCCAGGCGCCGGGCGGTTTCCGCGCCGATGCCGCCCGAGGCGCCGGTCACCAGCGCCACCTTCGAAGTCTGCTGAGTCATTGGAATGTCTCCGGTCTCTTTCGGGGCCGACCTTGTGTCGGCTGGGAGACCATGCGCCTTCGCCTTGGTTGAATAATTCAGCCAATCGCGACATGACTATTCGCATTGCCGAATAATGGAGACAAACGACGTGGATCGGTTCGAGGCGATGCGGCTGTTCACGCGGATCGTGGAGCGCCGCAGCTTCACCCAGGCCGCCGCCGATCTCGACCTGCCCCGCTCGACCGCCACAGAGGCCGTGCAGCAACTGGAGAGCCGGCTGGGCGTGCGGCTGCTCCAGCGCACCACCCGCCAGGTCAGTCCCACCCTGGACGGCGAGGCCTACTATCAGCGCTGCCTGCGGCTGCTGGACGACCTGGAGGAGGCCGAGGGCGCGTTCCGCGAGCGCACGCCGCGCGGCCTGCTGCGGATCGACGTCCAGGGCGCGCTGGCCCGGCGCTTCATCGTTCCGGGCCTGCCCGCGTTCCTCGCCCGCTATCCGGAGCTGAAGATCCAGATGACCGAGGGCGATCGCCTCGTGGACCTGGTGCGCGAGGGCGTCGACTGCGTGCTGCGGCTGGGCGACCTGGAGGACAGCGCCATGGTCGGCCGCCGCGTGGCCCTGCTGCCCGAGGTGACCTGCGCCGCCCCGGCCTATCTGGAACGCCGGGGCGTCCCGCTCGCGCCGGAAGACCTGAAGACCCACCGCATGGTCGGCTTCCTGCAAGCGGGGACCGGACATCCCTACCCGCTGGAACTGACGATCGACGGCAAGCCGCGCCAGATCGCCGTGTCCGCCGACGTCACCGTCAACTCGGCCGAGAACACCGTGGCCATGGGCCTGCTGGGCCTGGGCCTGATCCAGATCCCACGCTACCGGGTCGAGGCCCAGCTGGCCGAGGGAAGCCTGGTTCGAGGTGCTGGCCGACTTCCCCCCGACCCCGACGCCAGTGTCCCTGCTCTATCCGCGCAGCCGACAGCTGTCCCCGCGCGTTCGGGTGTTCATCGACTGGGCCGCGCGGCGGTTCGGTTCGGGACGGTAACGACTTGCATCGGGAGTTTGCGATGGCGGATCTCAGCCGCTTCGTCGAGGCCCAGACGACCGTCCACGACACCGCCCTGGCCGAGCTGAAACGCGGCCGCAAGACCAGTCACTGGATGTGGTTCGTGTTCCCCCAGATCGCCGGCCTGGGCCACAGCCCGACCGCCCGCTTCTACGCCATCGCCGATCTGGACGAGGCCCGCGCCTATCTGGCCCATCCCGTGCTGGGCCCACGCCTCGTGGAGGCGGTCGAGGCCATCCTGGCCCTGCCCGGCCATGACGCCCGCGCCGTGTTCGGATCGCCCGACGACCTGAAGCTGCGCTCGTCCCTGACCCTGTTCCAGGCCGCCGCGCCGGACGAGCCGTGCTTCGAGCAGGCGCTCGACAAGTACTTCGCCGGCGCGCGCGATCCGCTGACGCTTGAACGGCTGAAAAAACAGCTCTGAGTTGACATGGAATTAAATACTCGCCAAAGTCCGCGCCGTATCGGGGCGTGAACCTGTCGAGCCCGTAGACGCGCATCGCGTCTGGCCGCGCGCCCCTTCTCTTCTGGCTTTCGTTCGCGTTGACCTCCGTCCGGGCCCGCCATGTCGCTGAAGCCGCTCGTCCACTATGCCGAATATGGCCTGCTGGCCTGGCTAGCCGTGATCGCCGCGGTGCTGCTGCTGAAGGGCCTTTCCGGCGGCGACATCCGGGGGCTGATCGTCAACCCCAGGACCGGCGGCGTGTCGCCCGCGCGACTGCAGGCCCTGGGCGTCGCGGTCGGGTTCGCCGGCTGGTACGCGACCCTGGGGCTGCAGGCGGTCTCGGCCCACGCCGACAAGTTGCCCGAACTCCCGACCGAGGCGCTCTCGATCCTGGCCGCCAGCCTCGGCGTGCACATCGGCGGCAAGTTCTACGAACGCACCTGAGGGGGACGCATCATGATCAACACGCCCTGGGGCCTGCTGGCCTACATCGTCGGCGTCGCCGTCGTCGCCATCATCCTGGGCTTCGCGGCCGTGGTCGCCTGGCGGCTGGCCACCAAGCGCGGCGAGCTGGACGGGCTGATTGCCGAGATCCCGTCCGAGACGGCGCTGAAGGCGGCCCTGGTCGCGGCCGTCGCCGCCGCCGGCGGCCAGGCCCCGAGCGCCGACGCCGTGGCCGCCGCCGTCCGCCGCGTGCCGGTCAAGGCCAGCCTGTCGCGCTTCCAGTTCCTGATCTTCACCTTCGTGGTGGCCGGGCTCTTCCTGCTGCTGTCGATCGAGGCCGGAGCCTTCGTCGAGGTGCCGCCGACCGTGCTGGGCCTGATCGGCATCAGCGGCGGCAGCTTCATCATCTCCAAGGGTATCTCCAGCAACAGCGGCGGCGGCACGGGCGGCACGGCCAACACCGGCGACGCCAGCCAGACCTGACCGCCGAAAGCTGACCGCGAGACGGGAGAGACCGCAATGCTTCGCTCAAGCCTGCTCGGGGCCGCGCTGCTGGCGCTGGCGCCCGCCTTCGCCGCCTTCGCCCCAGACGCTTCGTGGGCCCAGGCCACGCCGCCGGGGACGCTGCAGAAAAGGCGCGCGGGCCGATCCTGCCCCGGCGGCCTGCCTGGCCCGCTTCGCCCAGGTCGGCCTGCCCCGGCATCGCGGCGACGACGCGCTGGCCAGGCAGATTCTGATCTGCCGCGACGGCTACGCCGTGTCGTTCAACAAGGAGACGCGCAATCCCGACTGGGTGATCGAGCGGCTGTCGCCGGCCGCCCTGACCGGGCCCGCCAAGCGCAAGGACAATTTCCGCGCCGATCCCGACGCCAAGGGCTTCAGCCCGACGCCGCAGGACTATACCGACCCGGCCAATCCCCGCGATCGCGGCCACCAGGCCCCGGCGGCCGACTTCAAGTCCAGCCAGCCCCTGACCGACGACAGCTTCTACATGAGCAACATGTCGCCGCAGGTCGGGGCCGGATTCAACCGCGCCCAGTGGCGGTTTCTGGAGGAGGACGTGCGCGCGGCCGTGCTGTGCGGCGGCCACCAGGACGTGATCGTCATCACCGGCCCGATCTACGGCTCCAGCGCGCTGTGGATCGGCAAGGGACCTTACAAGATCCTGTCGCCGGCCGCCTACTTCAAGGTGCTGTACGACGTGCAGCGCGGCCGGGCGATCGGCTTTCGCCTCGACAACAAGGCCTACAGGAAGACGCCGTCGGACAAGTTCATCGTCCCGATCAGCCAGCTGGAGGTCGAGACCGGCCTCGACTTCCTGACCGCCCTGCCCCGCCGCGACCAGAACATCCTGGAAAGCAGCAAGGGCAGCTTCTGGGGACACGGCCAGGGCTGCGCGAATGAGGTGAAGGACTAAACGGTCCTACATGGACCGAAACGCGCCGGCGGCCCGGGCGGGGAGCTCCTGAACCCGAACGCGCCCCAGGCTCAACCGGGCATTGTTCCCCGCCCGTGAACATGCTGTGTTCGCGGCATGGCCCTGTTTGTCCCCTTCGTCCTCGCCGCCGCCCTCGCCATTCAGGCCGCGCCCGCGCCGCCAGCGCCGGACCTCAGGACCGAGGTCGCGGCCGTCGCCGACATGCTATTCACCGGCAAGAACGATCCGTCGCTCTGTAAGCCGGTCGAGGCCCGGCTGGCGCGGATCGAGGCCGATCCCGGGCTGAAGGACCTGCCCTCGCCCTTCCAGCGCGTGGCCCTGCTGATGGTGCTGGCCTGCGCCAAGGCGGACTCTCCCACCGCGCTCTCGGCCGCCACGCGCCTGGCGCCGATCGCCCAGGACCGCGGCGAGATCCTGGCCGCCAACTGGGTTCTGCTACGGGACGGCGAGCGCCGGCGCGACACCAGAACCTTCATCGGCGCGGTCGGCCGCCTGATCGACGTGGACGCGAGCGTCTTCGCCGACACCGATCCACGCGCCTTCGGCTGGGCGACCGAGCGCGCCCGGGGCGACACGGCCCTGACCGCCGACCTGCTCACCCACCTGCGCGCGGTGCCGTGGCGAGACGCCGCCGGCCGCGACGCCGTCGACAACGGCTGGGCCCAGTCCCTGGCGCGCATCGCCGTCGAGGGCGGCGACAAGACCAAGGCTCTCGCGCTGCTGGACCGCACGACGGACCCGCTCGCGCTGCTCGACGTGGCCCAGGATCGCCGCTTCGAGAAGATCTGGCCCGAGATGGAGGCCGCCGGCCGCTTCGACTGGCTGAAGGTCCAGACGATCGACCTGGAACGCTGGCGCGAGGCGCGTCGTCGCCAGCCCGAGCTGCTCATCAACGTCACCAGCGAAATCGACGCCCTTCGGGCGCTCGGCCGCTATGACGAGGCCTTGGCCCTGGGCGAGGACCACGTCCGCCGCCTGAAGGCCGGGGAGACCTTCGAGGACGCCGACGACCAGCGCTCGTGGATGCTGAACAGCCACGCCTATACCCTGTCCGCCCTCGGCCGCTACGAGGACGCCGACAGGATCATGATCGAGGCCGAGGGCAAGGACGGGGTCAGCCAGCGCATCAACCGCGCCGAATTGCTGATCGACGCCGGCCAGGCCGCGCGGGCGCTGAAGGTGCTCGAACTCGGTCAAGGAGAAGCAGAGCTCGGCTTTCGGCTTGATGTGGCGCGACGCGGGCCTCGCCTGCGCCAAGGCCCAGTTGGGCGATCTGGCCGCAGCCCGCGCCATGGCCCGGTCGATGGTCGCGCGCTGGAAGGACAATGGCGGCGCGGTGACCAAGGCCCAGGTCTGCGCCGAGCTGCTCGACGAAGCCGCCGCGCTCTATGTCCAGCGGCTGGACGACCCGGTCACCCGCGGCGTGGCGCTGGAGGCCTTCCGCACGGCCCGCCCGCCGCCCAGCGAGTCCGCCTATGAAAAGACCTTCCACGCCCGCCTCGAAAGCGTCCAGGCCCGTCCCGAGGTCCAGGCGGCCGTCGCCCGCTGGGGCCGCGTGCTGACCGTGCCGCTGGCGGGAACCTACTGGGGACGGATCTAGCACCGCCACCTCCCGCCACGCTGCTGCCACTCCCCGTCAGCAGCCCCCCTAGCCGCGGGCCGCGCGGGTCCCTAACTTGAGGCCATGCCTCGCACCCCCGACACCGCGCCTCTTGGGGGCGTTTCCGACGTCTCGACGCCCTTCGTCATGGACACCCTTGGGGCTACGGTCCAGGACGTCGCCGACACGACCATGCCCATGCTCTGGACCCCGCACCGCCCCGCGCGGCCGGACAAGTCCGAGGGCGGCAAGAAGTTCAAGCTGGTCTCCGACTACAAGCCCGCCGGCGACCAGCCGACGGCGATCAAGGAGCTGGTCGAGGGCATCAACAACGGCGACCAGGACCAGGTGCTGCTGGGCGTCACCGGCTCGGGCAAGACCTTCACCATGGCCCAGGTCATCGCCGCCACCCAGCGCCCGGCGCTGATCCTGGCCCCGAACAAGACCCTGGCCGCCCAGCTCTACAGCGAGATGAAGTCGTTCTTCCCCGAGAACGCGGTCGAGTATTTCGTCAGCTACTACGACTACTACCAGCCGGAGGCCTATGTGCCCCGGACCGACACCTATATCGAGAAGGACAGCTCCATCAACGAGCAGATCGACCGGATGCGCCACTCGGCCACCCGGGCGATCCTGGAGCGCGACGACGTCATCGTCGTGGCCTCGGTCAGCTGCATCTACGGCATCGGCTCGGTCGAGACCTACACGGCCATGACCTTCACCCTGACGGTCGGCGACCGGGTGGACGAGAAGCAGCTGATCGCCGACCTGGTGGCCCAGCAGTACAAGCGCAACGAGATGGCCTTCGAGCGCGGCACCTTCCGCCGCCGGGGCGACACCATCGAGATCTTCCCCGCCCACTACGAGGACCGCGCCTGGCGCGTGACCCTGTTCGGCGACGAGGTCGAGGCGATCGCCGAGTTCGACACCTTGACCGGCAAGAAGACCGCCGAGCTGGAGACCATCAAGGTCTACGCCAACAGCCACCACGTCACCCCGCGCCCGACCCTGCGCCAGGCGATCATCGCCATCCGCGCCGAGCTGAAGGAGCGCCTGGCCTGGATGTACGAGAACGGCAAGCTGCTGGAGGCCCAGCGCCTGGAGCAGCGGACCAATTTCGACCTCGAGATGATCGAGACCACCGGCTCTTGCGCCGGCATCGAGAACTACAGCCGCTACCTGTCCGGCCGCCAGCCGGGCGAGCCGCCGCCAACCTTCTTTGAATACATCCCCGACAACGCCCTGCTGTTCACCGACGAGAGCCACCAGACGGTTCCGCAGATCGGCGCCATGTACAAGGGCGACCGCAACCGCAAATGGACCCTGGCCGAGTACGGCTTCCGCCTGCCCAGCGCGCTCGACAACCGCCCCCTCAAGTTCGAGGAGTGGGACGCCATGCGCCCGCAGTCGGTGCATGTCAGCGCCACCCCGGCCTCGTGGGAGCTGGAGCGGGCCGGCGGCGTCTTCGCCGAGCAGGTCATCCGCCCCACCGGCCTGATCGACCCGCCCGTCGAGGTGCGCCCGGTCGCCAAGGACGGGGCCAGCCAGGTCGACGACGTGGTCGACGAGATCCGCCAGACCATCAAGAAGGGCTACCGCACCCTGGTCACCGTCCTGACCAAGAAGATGGCCGAGGACCTGACCGAATATCTCAACGAACAGGGCATCCGCGTCCGCTACATGCACAGCGACGTGGATACGCTCGAGCGCATCGAGATCATCCGCGAGCTGCGGATGGGCAATATCGACGTCCTCGTCGGCATCAACCTGCTGCGCGAGGGCCTGGATATTCCCGAGTGCGGCTTCGTGGCCATTCTCGACGCCGACAAGGAAGGCTTCCTGCGCTCGGAAACCAGCCTGATCCAGACCATCGGCCGCGCCGCCCGCAATGTCGACGGCAAGGTGGTGCTCTATGCCGACCGGATCACCGGCTCGATGGAGCGGGCCATGGCCGAGACCGCCCGCCGTCGCGAGAAGCAGCACGCCTACAATCTCGAGCACGGCATCACGCCCGAGAGCGTCAAGCGCGACATCAAGGACATTCTCAACAGCCCCTACGAGCGCGGCGACCGCGTGCTGGTGGCGATGGGCATGTCCGAGACCGACGACCGCCCGTTCAGCGGCGACAACTTCAAGGCCGCGCTCAAGGACCTGGAGGCCAAGATGCGCGAGGCCGCCGCCAACCTGGAGTTCGAGACCGCCGCCCGCCTGCGAGACGAGATCAAGCGCATGAAGCTGATGGACCTGGAATTCGCCAACGAGGTCCTCGCCGCCACCGGCGACGAGGTCGACAAGTCGGCCCCCAAGCGCCTGCGGGCGGAGATCCGCCAGGAGAAGGCCGAGGAGTTCCGCAAGAAGCGGAAGTAGGCGCCGAACGCCGTATCGCGGGCTCCCCTCTCCTCCCCCTTTGGGGGAGGGGGACCGGCGAAGCCGGTGGAGGGGGCCGGCGCCCGCCTACCAGCCCTTCATCGTGTCGTAGTTGTCGGTGAAGATGATGTTGTAGACGGTCCACTTCGCGCCATTGTCATAGGCCTGGAAGCGCACGAACAACGGCGCGTTCTCCAGCCGCGCCATATAGACCGACACGACAAAGCCATCCGCCGGCCTGCTTGTGCCCACCAACTGCCAGTCCCGCAACGCGCCGTAGTAGCGCAGGCCGTTCTCGGTCCCGGCGACGGCCTGCTCGAGCTCCGCCTGCTTCTTGCTCATCAGGGTGCCGGCGAAGGCTTGGGTGTAGGCGTCGGAGACCTTGCCGGCCTTCAGCGACGCCATGAACGCATCGACCTTGGCCTGAACCGCCGCCGGCGGCGCCTCGGGCGCGTCCGCCGCCCGCGCGGCGACAGGAGCTAGGCAGAAAACAACGGCCGCGACCGCAGCGACGGGGGAAACAAGACGAAACATGGATGGAGCCCTCGACTGACGGCTCAGCTTAAGCGGCTTCGAGGAAGGCGCGCAATCTTTGGAGGAGCGGGCGCGAGCGGAGACCGTCTCGGCGTTGGGGGCGAGAGAGCCGGGCTGGGTCGCGAAGCAAGCCCCCTTGACGCGCAATGGCCCCTCCCTCTCGTTGAAGAAAGAGAGGGAGGGGCCGGGGTGGGGGTGGCTACGGCGGTCGCCTCCGCGCATCCGCCGGCTCAGCGGATCGCCTCCATCCCCGACCCTTTCCCCCATCCAGGGGGAAGGGTCGGAAGACCAGACCGCGCCCCTACCCCACCATCGCCGCCAAGCGGCCGCGGATGATCGTCTCGGCCTCGGCGACCATGCGGTCGACCAGGTCTTTCACGGTCGGGATGTCGTGGATCAGGCCCTGGACCATGCCGGCGCTCCAGATGCCGCCGTCGGTGTCGCCCCTGGCCAGGGCGTCGCGGCCGCGCGTGCCGGCGACCAGGTGGGCGACGTCCTCGAACTCGGCGCCGCCGGCCCGCTCGATCTGCACCACCTCCTGGCTGACGGCGTTGCGCATGACCCGCGCCGTATTGTGCAGGGTGCGGAAGATCAGGTCGGTCTGGCGCTCGTCATTGGCGACCATCTGTTCCTTGAAGGCCATCGGGATCGGGGCCTCCTGGGTGACGCAGAAGCGGGTGCCCATGTTGACCCCGTCGGCCCCCAGGGCCAGGGCCGCCACCAGCCCGCGCGCGTCGGCGATCCCGCCCGAGGCCAGCATCGGGATCTTCACCTTGTCGGCGGCGGCGGCGATCAGGATCAGGCCGGGGATGTCGTCCTCGCCCGGGTGGCCGGCGCATTCGAAGCCGTCGATGCTGATGGCGTCGACGCCCATCCGCTCGGCGCTGAGGGCGTGGCGGACGGCGGTGCACTTGTGGATCACCTTGACCCCGTGGGCCTTGAGGTCGTCGACATGCTCCTGCGGCTTGTAGCCGGCGGTCTCGACGATCCTGATCCCGCTCTCGATGATCGCCGCCCGGTACTCGGCGTAGGGCGGCGGGGTCATGGCCGGCAGGATGGTCAGGTTGACGCCGAACGGCTTGTCGGTGAGGTCGCGGGTGCGGGCGATCTCCTTGCTGAGCGCTTCCGGCGTCGGCTGGGTCAGGGCCGTAAGAAAGCCCAGGGCGCCGGCGTTGGCGACGGCGCTGACCAGCTCGGCCTTGCCGACCCACTGCATGCCGCCCTGGGCGATCGGGTGCTCGACGCCGAACAGTTCGGTGAAACGGGTCTTGATGGCCATGGCCGCAGGTCTCCCTCTGATTTTCGGAGACTATGCGGGGGTGACCCTAGGGTCAGGCAAGAGGCCAGAGCGGCCCTACTGCAGGCCGGCGCGGCCGATGGCGTAGAAGCGCTCGGCGCGCTGCTCGCGCAGCTGCTTGGCGCTCATCTGGGCCATGGCCTTCAGCTCTTCCTCGACCGCGTCGCCGACGGCCTGGATGGCGACCTCGCCGTTCGAGTGGGCGCCGCCGGCGGGCTCGTCGACGATGCGGTCGACGATGCCCAGCTTGATCAGGTCCTGGG
Organism: Caulobacter sp. UC70_42; assembly: GCF_044056025.1. Lineage (NCBI taxonomy): Bacteria > Pseudomonadati > Pseudomonadota > Alphaproteobacteria > Caulobacterales > Caulobacteraceae > Caulobacter > Caulobacter sp. UC70_42. The sequence continues at coordinate 405,540 of NZ_CP171994.1, forward strand.
CGGTGATCCGCATCTGGGTGGCTGCGTCCTTGGCCCGGGCGCCGTCGCGCCACAGGATCGAGGCCGCGCCTTCCGGCGAGATCACCGAATAGATCGAGTGCTCCAGGATCAGCACGCGGTTGGCGCCGGCCAGGGCGATGGCCCCGCCCGAACCGCCCTCGCCGACGATGGTGGCGACCATCGGGACGCCCAGGGTCAGGCAGCGCTCGGTCGAGCGGGCGATGGCCTCGGCCTGGCCGCGCTCCTCGGCCCCCCAGGCCCGGATAGGCGCCGGCGGTGTCGACGAAGGTGATGACCGGAAGGCTGAAGCGCTCGGCCATGTCCATCAGGCGGACGGCCTTGCGGTAGCCCTCGGGGCGGGCCATGCCGAAATTGTGTTTCAGGCGCGTGGTGGTGTCGTGGCCCTTCTCGTGGCCCATGACCACGACCGGCTGGCCGCGGAACCGGCCCAGCCCCCCGACGATGGCCTGGTCGTCGGCGAACTTGCGGTCGCCGCGCAGCTCGACGAACTCGTCGATCAGGCCCGCGACATAATCGCGCAGGTGCGGCCGCTGTGGGTGGCGAGCGACCATGGTCTTCTGCCAGGCGTCGAGATTGGCGTAGGCCTCCTTGCGGAGCTCCTGGGCGCGGTCGCGCAGGGCCTGGATCTCGAGATCGAACGCGCCCGGTCCGGCGGTCTCGGAGAGCTTGCTCAGCTCTTCGATCTTGCTTTCCAGATCAGCGATTGGGCGTTCGAAATCGAGATAATGGGCGGCCATGGACTCTTAAACGTCGCCGTTGAGGAAAGGGTGCGAACCTAGTGGCGGAATCCCCCGAGGGAAAGGGGCCAGATTCAGGCGGGGAACCGCCCCGAATCCGACGTGTTTTATCCACAGGCTGAAAGATGAGGTTCACAGGTGAGTCTCGAATCGAGACTCTCTCCTCTGGTGAATCGCGACATAAAGTCCTATGTTCATATGTAGCAGGTCGCGGAAGACGACTTGCGCCCCGACGGCCCCCGCCATCGAACGTGCGCGGCCCCGCCTGTAGAGAGTGCGTAGCGCCCATGCAGGTGTTCACCTTTTTCTGTGTTGAATCCGACGGCTCGGTGCCGCGTTTCGACGTCACGCCCTGCGCCGACGACTCGGCCGCGCGCGCCAGAGCGCTCGAACTGCTGGACATGCACCACCGCTGTGATTTCGTGGAGGTCTGGCGCGGGTCGCAGCGCGTGTTCGACGTCATGCCGCTGCGGGCGGTCGCGGCCTGAGGCCTCGCCCCTGAATTCCTGACGCGATGAATAATTGCGTCGCGAGGTGAGCGGCTATAGCGTCGACATCCGGATGGAGCCTCGAACGGGTTCCGCTGACCGGAAGGCCGCTTCATGGACACGCTCGCCGCCGTCCGCCCCGCGCCGCTGATCCCGCCCGCCCCGAAGATCCACCCCACGCCGCTGGGCGTCACCCCGTTGGGGCAGCTGCGCGTGGCCTGGGAGATGGGCCGCAGCCTGATCGGGGCCTATTGCGAGGAGGACTATGAGAGCCTGGCCGAGCCCTACGTCTTCATGGGCCAGCCGGGCCTCTTCCTGAACGACCCCGCCGGCGTCCGCCACGTCCTGACCTCGCCGAAATACGCCCGGCCCGTGAAGGCCGCCCGCTCGCTGAAGCCCCTGGTCGGCGAGGGCGTGCTGATGTCCGAGGGCGAGACCTGGCGACGCCAGCGCAAGAGCCTGGCCCCGGTCTTCACCCCCGCCGCGATCGATGGCCTGCTGCCGCACTTCGTCGCCGCCGGCGCGGGGCTCGTTCGAGGCGCTGGACGGCCGAGGCCGCGCCAACCTGGCCCAGGACTTCCACCGCGCCACCCTGGACGCCGTGCTGCGGGCCCTGTTCTCGCGCCGCGCCGACACGGAAGGCGCGGTGCTGGCCGATCTGGCCCGCCGCTACATGGAGGGCCCGGCGCACTTCAAGCTGTTCGACTTCATGGCCAAGGGCGCCGACGACCTGACCTTCCTGGACGGCGACCGGCGGCGGATGGGCGCACGATGGTTCAAGGCCGTCGACGCCCTGATCGCGGAACGGCGGACGCGCCCGCATCCCGAGGTCCGCGACCTGCTCGACCGCCTGCTGGCCGCGCGGAACGAGGACGGTTCGCCCCTGCCCGACCAGGAGATCCGCGACCAGTGCAGCTCGATGCTGGCCGCCGGCTTCGAGACCACCTCGCGGCTGCTGTTCTGGGCGACCTACCTGCTGGCGCTGGATCCGGCGACCCAGGACCGCGTCCGCGCCGAGGTTCTGGCCTTCCCGGCCCAGCGGGTCGCCGGCCTGGACGACCTCAAGCATTGGCCGCTGCTGCGCTCGGTGCTGTTCGAGACGCTACGGCTCTATCCCACCGCGCCGTTGATCGCGCGCCAGGCCCTGGAGGCCGACGTCGTTTCGGGCTGCGACGTGGTTCCCGGCTGCATGGTCACCATCAGCCCGTGGGTCATCCACCGGCACCGCAAGCTGTGGGAGGCTCCGACGACGTTCCAGCCGGAGCGTTTCATCGACCAGCCTCACCCGTGGGGCGTGGAGGCCTTCATCCCGTTCGGGGCCGGGCCGCGCGTCTGTATCGGCGCGGGCTTCGCCCTGGCCGAGGCCCAGATCGTGCTGGCCAGTCTGCTGGCGCGCTTCAAGGTCTCGATGGCCGTCGACCGTCCGGTGGTCCCACGCGCCTCGATCACCCTGGGCCCGGACCACGAGCCCGATTTCCGGCTTGAGCGGATCGTACAAGCCCGGCCTTGATCGGCGGGACACGAAGCGCCAGCTTCCGACCACCGCTCCGCTAGGATCCTCGTCATGACCGAAGTCGCCCACACCCGTCCGTTCGCCACCGCCACGGACACCGGCACGGGGGCCTTGCAGACCTTCGTCACCGCCGGCCCGTCGACCATCGTCGCCGACGTCTCGGCGGCCCAGGGCGGGCTGGACCTGGGTCCCGATCCGCACGAACTGGTCGCCGCGGGCCTGGCGGCCTGCACCACCATGACCCTGCGCCTCTACGCCAACCGCAAGAACTGGGACGTCAGCGGCCTGCACGTTCGAGGTCTTCTCGCACTACGACGCCGACAAGACCCCGCCCGAGCGCTTCGAGCGGGTGATCAGCCTGGACGGCAATCTCAACGAGGAACAGCGCGAGCGCCTGTTCGAGATCGCCGAGAAGTGCCCGATCCACAGGCTGCTGACGGCGGGCGCGAGGATCGTGACGACGGTGGGCGAGGAGTAGCGTACGGGGTCATCCGCCCCCGGAGGGGGCGGAAGATCCTTCTTCCCCCTCCGGGGGAAGAGCGCGAAGCGCGGAGGGGGGCAAGCTAGAACCCGTAAAGCGCCGCGTATTCCGCGTCCTTGCCCGCGATCTGGCGGGCGCAGTCGACCATCACCTTGGCCTGCTTCCAGGTCGCGTCGTCCTGCATCTTGCCGTCGATCATCGCCACGCCCGTGCCGTCCGGCATGGCCTCCAGGATCTTGCGGGCGAAGGCGACCTCGGCCGGGTCGGGGCTGAACACCCGCTTGGCGATCTCGATCTGGCTGGGGTGCAGGCTCCAGGCCCCGGCGCAGCCCATCAGGAAGGCGTTGCGGAACTGCTGCTCACAGGCGACCGGATCGTCGATCGCCCCGAAAGGACCGTAGAACGGCTTGATCCCGTGGGCGGCGCAAGCGTCGACCATCTTGGCGAAGGTGTAGTGCCAGAGGTCCTGCTGCACCGAGACACGCGGCGCGCCATCCGCGTGCGGATCCTCGATGACGCGGTAGCCGGGATGCCCCCCGCCGACCCGCGTCGTCTTCATGGCTCGGCTGGCGGCCAGGTCGGCCGGCCCCAGGCTGATGCCCTGCATCCGCGGGCTGGCGGCGGCGATGGCCTCGACGTTCATCACGCCCTCGGCCGTCTCCAGGATGGCGTGCAGCAGGATCGGCCGCGTGACGCCGTGCTTGGCCTCCAGCGAGGCCAAGAGCTGGTCCATATAGAAGATGTCCCACGGCCCCTCGACCTTGGGGACCATGATGACGTCGATCTTGTCGCCGGCCTTCTCGACGATGGTGGCGACCTCGTCCAGGTGCCAGGGCGAGTTCAGGCAGTTGATCCGCGTCCAGAAGCCGACGCCCAGGGCCTTGAAGTCGACCTCGCGCGACATCGAAACGAGGCCGGCCAGGGCCGCGCCCTTGGCGTCGGCGGGGATGGCGTCCTCCAGATTGGCCAGGATCACGTCGACGGTCGGGGCGATTTCGGCGACCTTGGCGCGCACCTTGTCCAGGTGCGGCGGCACGAAGTGGATCATCCGCTCGACGCGGGCCGGAAGCTCGCGATAGGGCGCCGGCGCGCCGATGGCCAAGGGTTTGAAAAAGCCGCGCGGCGTCTTCATGCCGATCACTCCCCGCTGTCCCCCGAGGGGATCATTTCGCAATTGCGAAGACCATGCGGCGGCGCGAAACGAGCGTCAAGGTTATCGCCGTTAAGTCTTGGCGGCCGGCGGCGGCTTCGGCATTTCGTCCGGATCCTCGCGCTCCAGGTCGGCGGCGGCGTCGTTGCTGGTCGAGACGGCCTGGCCGGCCTTGGCCTTGCGGCGGCGGGCGGCGGGCTCCAGGCGCAGGCTGGTCAGGGCGTCCTCGCCCTCCTCGCCGAACAGGCCCCGCACCCGGATGTCGCGCTGTGGATAGGGGATCTCGATGCCGGCCCCGCGCAGGGCGTCGTCGATCAGCCAGGTATAGGCCGCATGAATCGCCGCGGGCCGGCGCACGGCCTCGACGGTGGGCCAGACCACCAGCTCGAACTTCAGGCTGCTCTCGCCGTAGCCGACCAGCCAGACCTGGGCCCGGCGCACCGCGTCGTCGGGCGAGGTGTAGGGCGCGGCCTTGGCGGCCTTCAGCACCGCCTCGCGCACCTTGTTCTTGTCGGACCCGAAGGCGGCGACGAACGGCACCCGCAGGCGGCGGTTGGTGTTGCGCAGGGTCCAGTTGATCACCTGATCGTTCACCAGCACCGAGTTGGGCACGATGATATCGGTGCTGTCGTTGGTGCGGATGCGGGTGGCGCGCGGACCGATCTCGTGGACCACGCCGCGCCCGCCATTGGGCAGCTCCACGAAGTCGCCCACCGCCAGCAGCCGCTCGAACACCAGACTGACGCCGGAGGCGAAGTCCTTGATGATCCCCTGCAAGCCGAGACCGACGCCGACGCCGACGGCGCCGGCGAACACGGCCAGGGAGGTCAGATCCAGACCCATGGTCGACAGGCCCACCGTCACCCCGATGACCACCAGGCCATAGGTCAGGACCTTCTCGACGATGTAGAGCGAGGCCGCGTCCCCGGCGGCTCTCTCGCGCAGCCGCCGCAGCCCCGCGGAGCTGAGCCGCGCGGCGAACAGCGCCACCGCCACGATCAGCACCCCGGCCGCGAGCCCACCGACCGTCACCGACGCCTTGCCCAGCTTCAGGAGTTCGAAGGAATCGAGCGTGCGGAGCGGGTTGGCGGCCATGAGGCGGAGTGTGGGCGGATCGGGTGGGACGGATCAAGGGCAAGGATGCTCCCCCGCGTCGCGGGGGAGCATCCTGTCAGCGTCCCACCATCGCCAGGCCGGCCTTGGTGTAGCGTTCGCCCTCGATGGCCGTTTCCGGAACCGCCGCCGCGATGCGGGTGAGATCCTCGGCCGAAAGGGTCACGTCGACGGCGCCGATGTTCTCTTCCAGGCGGGCGATCTTGGTGGTGCCGGGGATCGGGGCGATGTCCGGGCCCTGGTGCAAGATCCAGGCGAGCGCCAGCTGGGCGGGGGTGATCCCCTTCTCGCCGGCGATCTGGGTCAGGGCCTCGACCAGGCCGAGGTTCTTGGCCAGGGCCTCGCCCTGGAAGCGCGGCAGGTTGCGGCGGAAGTCGTTGTCGGCCAGGTCGGCCTTGAGGGCGCCGGTCAGGAAGCCGCGGCCCAGCGGGCTGTAGGGAACGAGACCGACGCCCAGCTCGCGCAGGGTCGGCAGGATCTCGGCCTCCAGCTCGCGGAACCACAGCGAATATTCGCTCTGCAGGGCCGCGACCGGCTGGACCGCGTGGGCCTTGCGGATGGTCGCCGCGCCGGCCTCGGACAGGCCGAAATGCTTGACCTTGCCCTCGGCGATCAGGTCCTTGACCGTCCCGGCCACGTCCTCGATCGGCACGTTGGGGTCGACGCGGTGCTGATAAAAGAGGTCGATGACCTCGACACCCAGGCGCTTCAGCGAGGCCTCGGCCACGGCGCGGATGTGCTCGGGACGGCTGTCGGTCCCGCGCATCCGCGAGAAGCCCTCGCCCGTCCCTTCGGGCGCGATGTCGAAGCCGAACTTGGTGGCGATCACGACCTTGTCGCGGAAGGGCTTGAGGCCCTCGCCGACCAGGATTTCGTTCAGATAGGGACCGTAGACCTCGGCGGTGTCGAAGAAGGTCACGCCCAGCTCGACGGCCTTGGCCAACACCTTGTGGGCGTCGGCGCTGTCGAGGGCCGTGCCATAGACCTGGCCCATGCCCATGCAGCCGAGACCGATGGCCGAGACCTCGAGGCCGTCGCCGAGTTTGCGCGTCTTCATGGGATGCTCCTATGTCTGGAAAGGCCGGCGGCGCCGTTCGAGAACTGGAAGCGCCGGCGTCTCCCAGATGGGCCCTGCGCGCACGGGAAATAAGGGCGAAATCCTCATTGCGCCGATGAGCCGGATTCACCAATCGCGAAATTTGACGCGCGATGTCGGAACGACCGTCAGCCACTCGTCCTAAGGCTGATGACAGCGGAGGAAGACCATGCCCAAGATCACCCCGTTCCTGTGGTTCGACCACCAGGCCGAGGACGCGGCCAAGCTCTACGTCTCGGTCTTCCCGAATTCGAGGATCGACAGGATCGCCCGCTATCCCGGCGACGGGCCCGACGGCGTGGAGGAAGGCAAGGTGATGATCGTCGAGTTCGAGCTGGACGGCCAGAAGGTCATCGCCATGAACGCCGGCCCCACCTTCAAGCTGGACGAGGCCTTCTCGTTCGTCATCGACTGCGACGGCCAGGCCGAGGTCGACCACTACTGGAACGCCCTGACGGCCGACGGCGGCCAGGAGAGCCAGTGCGGGTGGTTGAAGGACCGCTTCGGCCTGTCGTGGCAGGTCACGCCGCGCCAGCTGATCGAGGCGACCACCAGCCCGGACCGCGAAGCCGCCGGCCGCGCCTTCCAGGCGATGATGACGATGAAGAAGATCGACGTCGCCGCGATCGAGAACGCGTTCAGGGGGGTGTGAAGCCCGGCGCCGCCTAGGCCGCAAGCTTCATCAGGCTGCCTGGCGGCATGTCCTGGCGGATCTGCCTCTCCAAATCCTCGGTCATCTGGTCGAGGTCCTTGAGGCCGTCCTCGGCGTCCTTGACCTCGTCGGAGCGTTCGAACTTGCCAGGCTGGGTCAGGATTCCCTTGGTCTTGGCGGTCTGCAATTCGTCCTTCAGGGCCTTGCTGAGGTCACGGACCGACTTGATGAAGTCCATGTCGCCCATCGCCTCGCCCTTGGCCTGGTCTTCCAGGTTCTCGCGGGCGGCGGCCTGCTGGTCGGGGGTCAGCGAAGCATCCGGGGCGGCGGCGAAGTCCGCCCTGAACATCTCGCCGGCCTCCTTGGCGGCCTTGCCGTAATCCTTGACCGCGCCCTGCAGCTCCTTGGCCACGCCGGCCAGCGCCTTGGCCATGGCCTTGGGGTCGTTGGCGTAGAGCTTCTTCAGCAGCTTCATCTTCTCGATGACGCGTTGCAGCTTCTCGCGGGCGCGGCCCTTGGCGTCGCCGATCTGGGTCTTGCGGTTGGTCCGCAGGTCGCTCTTCAGTCGGTCGAGCGCCTCGGCCTCGGGGCTCCTGGCCGCCACGGGGGCGTCCTTCGAAGCTTCCGGGGACGTCGCCCCGACCAGTCCCATCGTCTTGCCATAGGCGGCCAGGACCATCGGTCCCGCCTGCCCCGCCGCCGTCACCATGGCTTTCAGCCCCGCCCGGCGGTTCTCCGCCCGTTCGACGGAGACCCTAGCGCGGCAGGGTTAAGCTAGGCCTTCTTCACGAACTCGGTGCGCAGGACCAGGCCCCGGACCTTGTCGACATTGGCCTCGATCTCGTCGGGATCGCCGGTCAGGCGGATCTTCTTGACCACCGTGCCGCGCTTGAGGGTCACGCCGCCCGAACCCTTGACTTTCAGGTCCTTGATCAGGGTCACCGTGTCGCCGTCGGCCAGCAGGGTTCCGTTGGAGTCGCGGGTTTCTTCCGACATGTCGGGCCTTTCGGATCGGGCGGCCAGGCGGCAAGCCCGCAAAAAATGTGTGGGCTTTCCTAAGACTTTCCCCACCGACGTCAACGCGAGAGTCACGATTTACACCCCAAGCGCGCATTGTTACCCTGCTCGCTCGGAGACGAGGCCCGCCATGAAGCGACGGAACTGGATCTTGATCTACGTGGTCGGCAGCTTGTCCGGCGCCGCTGCCAGCGGGCTGGGACGGGCCTGGGACATCCCGGCTCTGGGCCTGCCCGCCGATTTCTGGGCGGGCTTTCTGATGGCGGCGGGCGTGCTGCTGCCGCTGGCCATCGTGGGCGGCGTCTATCTGACGCGGCTCGTCGCCAAGGACGCGCGGAACGTCTAGCTTTTCTTTCGCCCCAGCGGGTGCTTGGTCTGGACGATGTGCTGCAGGTGATCGCCGGCCACGTGGGTGTAAATCTGCGTCGTGGCGATGTCGGCGTGGCCGAGCAGGGTCTGGATGACCCGCAGGTCGGCGCCGCCTTCCAGCAGGTGGGTGGCGAAGGCGTGGCGCAGGACGTGCGGACTGACCTTCTCGCGGTCGATGCCGGCGGCGATGGCGGCGTCCTCCAGCAGTTGCCCGACGCGACGGGCGGTCAGGCGGCCGGACGCGCCGCGCGAGGGGAACAGCCACGGGCTGTCCTTCATGCCCTTGGGAAAGAAAGCCGGACGCACGACCAGATAGGCCTTCACCGCCGTCCGAGCCGCGTCGTTCAGCGGGGCCAGCCGCTCCTTGCCGCCCTTGCCCTTGACGATCAGATAGGCCGGATCCCGCGCCAGGGCCGACAGCGGCAGGGCCAGCAGCTCGGAGATCCGCAGGCCCGAGGCGTAGATCAGCTCGATGATGCAGGTCAGGCGCAGGCCCTGGGCCCCGTCCTTGGCGATGGCGGCGGCCAGCAGGCGCTCGATCTCCTCGCGCTCCAGCACCTTGGGCAGCGGCCGGCCAGCCTTGGGCGCGGCGACGCGGCGAGAGGGATCGTCGGGCCGCCAGGTCTCGCCCAGCACGAAGCGATAGAACTGCCGCACGGCCGAGCGGCGGCGGGCGGCGGTGGCCGGCGACAGCCCGCGCGCCCCGAGGTCCTGGAAATAGGCCTCGACGTCTTCCGCGTCGGCGTCGTCCAGGTCATGGCCCGAGCGGCTCAGGAACGCCCGGGCGTCCTCCAGGTCCTTGCCATAGGCGGTCAGGGTGTTGCGGGCCGCGGCGCGCTCGACGGCCATCATCTCCAGGAAGGCGTCGACCCAATCCGCGCCCCGACCACTCATTGGAAAGAGCCGCTCATTTCGTGAAGGCGAGCGACAGCAGACCCTCCACGACGATGGCGCGGGCGTCGGCGGCGAGGCCGGCGCGGTCCAGAGCGTGGGCGATGCGGGCCCGGTCCACGGGCTGGGGTCCGGTCGCCCCGGCGTCCAGCGCGATCGACAGGGCCAGCAGACCCGCCTCGCCCTTGCGCCTTGCTCCGGCGGCGTCCTCCAGCAGAAGCACCGCGCGCGGGCGAGGCGGCCGGCTTGCCGAGGTCGAAATTGGCGAACTGCGCGCGGGCGTCGGCGTCCATAGCTCCGCCCAGGCTGGCCAGCAGCACCGAAGCCGACTGGGCCGCCGACCTGGCTCCGCCCGAGGCGCCGCGCGCCACCAGATTGCCCAGCACCTGGTTGTCGACCTTGCCGGACGCGGCGCCGATCAGGGCGTCGAGAATGGCCAGGTCGGCCGGGCCGGCGCCGGGAATGCTGTCCTGCACCAGGCGCCCGCGGATGGTCTGGCCGCTGGCGACATCGCCGGCCGCCACGGCGGCGCGGGCCATCAGCACCGGGTCGCGCAAGGGCGCGCCGGCGGCGGCCAGGGCGGCGATCGAGGCGGCCGAGGCGTGGGCGGCGTCGACGAAGGCCGGCACGGTCTTGGCCTGACGCAGGAACGCCAGGTCCGAGGCCTCCTGCGCCGTCAGGTCAGCGCCCGGCGCGACGCCGGCCAGGTCGCCGCTGGCGGGTTTCAGCACGGGCTTCAGGGCCGGCGAGGCCGAGGCGACGGCGGCGGCCGACTGCAGGTCGAGGTTCAGGCGGCGCGACAGGGCGTAGTTCACCCCGTTCTTCAGATTGGCCGCGCCCGGCGGCGTCCCGGTCAAGGCCGCGCCCATCAGGCGGGCGTAATCGGTGTCTTTCGTGGCGTTCTGGGCCAGCTGGAAGGTCAGCTGAGCGGCGTCGGGCTGGCCAGCCTTCAGCTGGCAGAAGGCCCGCAGGCGCAGCCAATAGGCCGCGCCGCGATCGACCGTCAGGGCGTCCTGGACGCGGCAGGCCTTGTCGTCGTCGCCGGTGATCAGAGCCGCCTCGGCGGTGGCCATGGACAGCGGGGCGCTGCCGGGAGCGCCCGTCGCGCGATCCAGGATCGCGTTGGCCCCCTGGGCTTCGCCCAGCGCCACCAGCGCCATGGCTCGCGCCGCGCCCATGTCGACATTGTCGCCGACCCCAGCCGGACCATTGGCGCCCGCCGAGAGCATCCGCTTCGCCAGACTCGCGAAGGCCGGAGACAACGGTTCGGCGCCGGCCAGCTTCGGCACGATATCGCGCATGATGTCGGGCGCGGCGCCTTTCCACAGATCCCCTCCCAGACCGGTCTCAGCCGCGGGGGTCGAGAAATAGTCGGGCGCGGCCAGGCTCTTGACCCTGACCTCCTCCTGCCCCGCCTCTTGGGCGGCCGCGAAGGCGGGCGTGAGCAGGAGCGCGAACAGCGCGGCGGCTTGCTTGTGACGCTTCGAAAAGACCATGGACCGGTTATGACGCATCACGGAGTTCTCGCAAACTTGGCGGTTTGGCCAAGCCTCGTGTAAACCCGCGACCGCATCATGACCGCCATCGTCCTTTCCCCCGAAGAACTCGCCGCCCTGCGCCGACGCACCATCGTGCTGGTCGGCCTGATGGGCGTCGGCAAGTCCAGCGTCGGACGGCGACTGGCGACCGTACTGGACCTGCCGTTCCGCGACGCGGACAACGAGGTCGAGGCCGCCGCCGGGCGCTCGATCTCCGAGATCTTCGCTGAGCTGGGCGAGGCCGCCTTCCGCGACGGCGAGCGTCGGGTGATCGGCCGCCTGCTGGACGAGCCGCCGCATGTGCTGGCCACCGGCGGCGGGGCCTTCGTCAATCCCGAGACCCGCGCCCTGATCAACGCCAAGGCCCTCTCGGTGTGGCTGAAGGCCGATGTCGAGCTGCTGGCCCGCCGCGTCTCGCGCAAGGACAATCGCCCCCTGGTGCGCGGCAAGGATCCGATCCAGGTGCTGACCCAGCTGGCCGAGGCCCGCTATCCGGCCTATGCCGAGGCCCATGTGCACGTCGAGACCGGCGACACGCCGCACGGGGTGGCGGTCGACGCCATCCTGACCGCGCTGCGCGAACACGCCAAGGCCGAGTAGGAGTATCGCCATGATCCGCACCGTTTCCGTGGGCCTGGGCGACCGCGCCTATGACGTCGTCATCGGCCCGGGCCTGATCGACAAGGCCGGCGAGCGGATCGCTCCGGTGTTGGGCAAGCGCAAGCGCGTGGCCATCGTCACCGACGCCCATGTCGGCGAGCACCACGGCGAGCGTCTGGCGGTGTCGCTGGAGAAGGCCGGGATCGCGGTCGACGTCATCACCATCCCGCCCGGCGAGGAGAGCAAGAGCTTCGAGGGCCTGGCCGATCTGTCCGACCGCCTGCTGGCCCTGGGCCTGGAGCGCGGCGACCAGATCGTGGCGTTCGGCGGCGGCGTGGTCGGCGACCTGGCCGGCTTCGCGGCGGCGATCTACAAGCGCGGGATCGACTTCGTGCAGGTTCCCACGACCCTGCTGGCCCAGGTCGACAGCTCGGTCGGCGGCAAGACCGCCATCGACACCCCACGCGGCAAGAACCTGATCGGCGCCTTCCATCAGCCGCGTCTCGTGCTGGCAGACCTCGACGTCCTGGCCACCCTGCCCGCCCGCGAGCTGGCCTGCGGCTATGCCGAGATCGTCAAGTACGGCCTGCTGGGCGACTTCGCCTTCTTCGAGTGGCTGGAAGGCAACGTCGCCAAGGTGCTGGAGCGCGACGTCGACGCCCTGGTCCGCGCCGTCGGCCGCTCGGTGGAAATGAAGGCCGAGATCGTCGCCGAGGACGAAAAGGAAGCCGGTCGCCGCGCCCTGCTGAACCTCGGTCACACCTTCGGTCACGCCATCGAGGCCGAGATGGGCTTCGGCGACGCCTTGAAGCACGGCGAGGCGGTGGGCGCGGGCATGGCCCAGGCGTTCCGGTTCTCCGCCAAGCTGGGCCTCTGCCCCGGGCAGGACGCGATCCGCGCCGAGGCGGCGATCAAGGCCGCGGGGCTGCCGACGACCATGGCCGATGTGCGGGAAGAGCCGTTCTCGGCCGACGCCCTGGTCGCGCACTGCGGCCAGGACAAGAAGGCCGAGGGCGGCAAGCTGACCTTTGTCCTCGTACGCGGCATCGGGGATGCGTTCGTGGCCAAGGACGTGGATCGGGAAGCGCTGAAGGCGTTCCTGATGGAAGAGGGCGCGGTTTAGAGCGATCGGTATTCTCTCCTCCCCTCGTGGGGGAGGGGACCGCCGAACGGCGGTGGAGGGGGTCAGCGCCGCGCCATCGGCTCATGACTAGCCCCCTCCGTCTCGTCGCGTATCCGCGCCGATCCGCCTCCCCCATGAAGGGGGAGGAGAGTCCTTATTTGCGCCGCCCCTTCACCGCCAGCGCGAGCCCCGACACCAGGAAGTAGAAGGCCCCGAAGCCAGCGTACGGCGCGATCGCCACGGCCGTCATCGGATGGCCGCCCGCGACCAGCGACTGGCTGATCATGAACACGCCCGCCAGCACCGACTGCGCGCCGCTCAGCACCATCGGCCACTGGCCGCCGACCGAGCGCCAGCGGCGCAGCCCCGCGACCAGTTGCAGGACGCCCGAGAACGCCGCCCAGACGCCGAACACGGTCAGCACCCGGCGCGGCTCGACCTGCAGCGCGAACAGCACCGCGCAGGCGACCAGCAGGCTTACAAAAAGATTGAAGGTCTGTGGCGGATTGGCCGCGAAGCCGCCGTTGGACCGGGCGTCCAGCGCGTTGGCCAGGGCGTCCCAGGCCGGATAGGCCACCAGCAGCGCGCCGGCCGCCAGCGGGCTGTGCGTCCCCACCGCCACGGCCGCGAGGATCCAGGCCACCGAGACCCCGGCCCGCAGGAAATAATAGCGCTTGAGACCGTCGCGCTGGACGTTGTCGACCTGGGCCATGGCGGCCTCCCTGATGCTGAAGTTTCCATGTCGAGACATTATATGTCGCGACATATGAATGCCTACTACAGAGCCCCACCGGCCGAGTCCAGCCAATATTTGTCACGACATCTAATTTCGCGGTATGGAATGCCGACGACCAGGAGCCACGCCGTGTCCGACTACATCCCCACGCTCGATCAACAGCTGTGCTTCTCGCTCTATGGCGCCACCCTGGCGATCAACCGCGCCTACAAGCCGCTGCTGGACGCACTGGAGATCACCTATCCGCAGTACCTGGTGCTGAGCGCGCTGTGGGAGACCGATGGCCTTTCGGTCGGCGCGATCGGTGAGCGCCTGGGGCTGGAACTTCCAGCAATGTCACGCCGCTGGTCAAGCGGATGGAGAGCGCCGGCCTGGTCAGCCGCGTGCGCAATCCGGCCGACGAGCGCCAGGTGGTGGTCAGCCTGACCAACGCCGGCCGCGACATGCAGGCGCGCAGCACGTGCCTGGGCCAGACCCTGTTCGCCGCCGGCGGCATGGACGTCGAGCGCCTGGTTCAGCTCAACAAGGAGGTCCAGGCGTTCCGGGACTCGGTCACGCGCTTTGTCAGCGACCAGTCGAGGCACTAGAACACTCCCATGCTCACCGCCCTGCTCGGCCTCGCGCCCATCGTCATCGCCCTGTTGGCCCTGTCGGCGATCTTCTCGGCCGCCGAGACGTCGATGACCGGCGCCAGCCGTTCGCGGATGCACCAGCTGGAGCGCGAGGGCGACGCGCCGGCCCGGCGGGTCAACAAGCTGTTGTCCGACCAGGAGACGATGATCGGGGCGGTGCTGCTGGGCAACAACCTGATCAACATCCTGGCCTCAGCCCTGGCGACTCAGGTGCTGACCCGCCTGATCCCCGGACCGTGGGGCGTGGCCGTGGCGACCGCCGCCATGACCGTGCTGGTGCTGGTGTTCGCCGAGGTGCTGCCCAAGACCGTGGCCATCGTCCGCCCCGACGACACGGCCCGCGCCCTTTCGGGCCCCACCCTGTTCATCGTCAAGGCGTTCGGCCCGATCATCTATGTGATCCAGTGGATCGTCCGCCGGGCCCTGCGCGTCTTCGGGGTCAAGCTGGACATGGCCGTCGATGTGCTGGCCGCCCACGAGGAGATCCGCGGCGCGGTCGACTACCACCATTCCGAAGGTCTGGTTGAGACCGACGACCGGCGGATGCTGGGCGGGGTGCTGGATCTGTCGGACATGGACGTCTCGGAGATCATGGTCCACCGCAAGTCGATGGTGCTGCTGGACGCCGACCAGCCCGCCCGCGACCTGGTCGAGGAAGTGCTGGAGGCCCAGCACACGCGCATCCCGCTCTATCGCGACGAGCCCGATAATATCGTCGGCGTGCTGCACGCTCGCGACCTCCTGAAGGCCCTGGCCCAGTCGCCGACGGGCGTCGAGGGCCTGGACATCGCCGCCATCCTGCGCGAGCCCTGGTTCATCCCCGACACCACCAACCTGAAGGACCAGCTCAACGCCTTCCTCAAGCGCAAGAGCCACTTCGCCCTGGTCGTCGACGAGTATGGCGCCCTGCAGGGCCTGGTGACGCTGGAGGACATCCTCGAGGAGATCGTCGGCGAGATCGACGACGAGCACGACACCGCGCTGGAGGGCGTGCGCCGCCAGCAGGACGGCTCGGTCTATGTCGACGGCCACGTCACGGTGCGCGACCTGAACCGCGCCATGGACTGGCGGCTGCCCGAGGGAGAAGCGGTCACCATCGCCGGCCTGGTCATCCACGAGGCCCAGATGATCCCCGAGCCGGGCCAGACCTTCATCTTCCACCGGCACCGCTTCCAGGTCTTCCGTCGGCAGAGGAACCAGATCACCGCCCTGCGGATCAGCGCCCCTCTGGACGACGACGCCGAACTCTGAACCTCTATGGTCAAGGTTGCCCATTTCGATGATTGGGAACCGGATCGAAAAAGGCGCGTTTTGCGTCCTTGCGGACCAGGGGCGGTCCGGGGTCTAGGGGGCGCATTTGGCCAGCTTGGTGGCTGAGAGCAGGGTTCGCGACGGCGGAGAGCCGGACGCGCGGGCGCGCTTGGCCGAGCTGGAAGTCGCCCTCGCCGACGAAATCCGCAAGTCCGAGACCCTCGCCCGGGTGAACCAGGCCGTGGCCTCCAGCACCGACATCGACACCTGCGTGCAGGTGGTGCTCGACGGGGCGCGCGAAATCATCGGCGCCGCCTTCGGGGCCTTTTTCTACAATCAGCTCGAGCCGGATGGGGAATCCTACGCGCTCTATCGCCTGTCGGGCGCCGCGCCCGAAGCGTTCGCCAGCTTCCCCAAGGTCCGCAAGACAGAGGTCTTCGCGCCCACCTTCGAGAACGCCGGCGTCGTGCGATCGGACGACATCACCCAGGACCCGCGCTACGGCAAGAACGCCCCGCGCAAGGGCATGCCCGAGGGACATCTGTCGGTGCGCAGCTACTTGGCCATTCCGGTCGCGACCCGGCGGGGCGAGGTGCTGGGCGGCCTGTTCTTCGGCCACCCCGAGCCGGGACGCTTCAGCCCGCACGACGAGAGCCTGGTCATGGGCCTGGGCGCTCAGGTGGCGGCCACCATCGACTCGATCAAGCTGAACGCCGGGGCCGTGGCCGAGCTGACCCAGCGCCGCCGAGCCGAGGAGCGGCTGAAGTTCGCGCTCGACAGCGGTCGCATGGGGTCATGGGACCTGGACGTCGCCACCAAGGCCTACGAGGCGTCCGATCTCTGCAAGCTGAACTACGGTCGCCGGCCGGACGAGACCTTCACCTTCGCCACTCTGATCGAAACCATCCATCCCGAGGATCGTCCGCGGGTCCTGGCGGCGATCGAGAGCGCCATCCGGGACGGGACGGAGTACGACGTCGAGTATCGCGTGGTGCACCCGAGCGGCGAGCTGCGCTGGCTGCACGCCCGCGGCCGCGCGGCCCAGACCGCCGACGATGGCGGCGTGCGGCGCCTGGCCGGCGTGTCGCTGGACATCACCGAGCGCAAGCGCGCCGAAGAGCGCCAGAAGCTGCTGGTCAACGAGCTGAATCACCGGGTGAAGAACAGCCTGGCCACGGTGCAGTCGATCGCCGCCCAGACCTTGCGGTCGGTGGCCGCGCCCGAGTTCTTCCGCGACGCCTTCGAGACCCGGCTCGTCGCCCTCTCGCACACCCACGATCTGCTGACCCGCGAAAGCTGGGCCGGCGCCAGTCTGCGCGAGGTTTTCGACGTCGAGCTTCACGCCTTGGCTGGCGAGGACCGCGTCGGCTTCACCTATCCCAGCGATGTGCGCCTCAATCCAAAGGCCGCGGTGGCCCTGGGCATGGGCATTCATGAACTGACCACCAACGCGTCCAAGTACGGCGCTCTCTCGACCCCGGACGGCCACGTGGCCGTCGATCGGGCCATCGAGGATGGCGTTTTGCGTCTCACCTGGACCGAAAGCGGCGGTCCGCCCGTCACGCCGCCGGCCCGTCGCGGCTTCGGCGTACGCCTTCTGGAACGCGGCCTCGCGGCCGAGCTATCCGGCGCGGTCGAGCTGACCTATGATACCGTCGGCCTCGTCTGCCAAATGGCGTTGCCCGTGCGCGCGCTGGAGCCCTGAAACATGAAGACTCTTACGTCCCTCAAGGTCTTGGTCGTTGAAGACGAAGCGCTCGTCTCGATGCTGGTCGAGGACATGCTGACGGACCTCGGCTGCACGATCGTCGGCCCGGCGGCCGAGATCGAGGAAGCCTTGCGGCTGGCCGGTTCCGCCGACATCGACGCGGCCTTGCTGGACGTCAATCTGGGCGGCCGCCCGATCTTCCCGGTCGCCGACGCCCTCAAGGCGCGCGGCGTGCCCTTCGCCTTCGCCAGCGGCTATGGCGAGGCGGGCCTGACGGATGACCACCGCGGCGCCACCGTGCTGCAGAAGCCCTTCCGCGAGGCCGATCTGCGCCGCGTGCTGGAAACCCTGGTCGGCCAGACGGCTTAAGCCTTCGCCCTCCCGCGGGAGCGGTCGGCGCCGCCCGTCATGGCGCGGAATTCGCGCGGGCGATCAATCCAGGTCGCGCGGCCCGAAGGAATGCGGCAGCAGCGTCCAGAACGGGATCCGCTCCGTCGCCCGGCCGCCCTGGACCGAGATGATCTCGCAGGTTTCGCCCGCGAACTCGGCGATGCGCTGACGGCAGGCGCCGCACGGCTGGACCACCGCGTCGGAGCCGGCGGCGATCAGCACCTTGTCGATCCGGCGCGCGCCCCCGGCCGTGATCATTGCTCCGATCGCCGTCTGCTCGGCGCACGTGCCCACGGGATAGGCGGCGTTCTCGACATTGACGCCATAATGCGCGCGGCCCAGGTCGTCGATCACCGCCGCGGCCACCGTGAAGTTCGAATAGCGGGCATAGGCGCGCGACAGCAGGTCCGGCAGGATTCCGGCGGCCTCCTGTTCGAGAGATTCGGCGGTGGCGGTGACGTCGGCGCTCATGCGGTTTCTGCCCTTCCGGCAGGATCGCGCCGGGGAGAGAGGCAATCAGCCGCAGCCCCCCAAATCAAGCGGCAAACATCGGCGACAGGCAAAAAAGTAAGCGCCGCCTTACGCTTCTCCAGGCGCCTTGGCGGTGATCGACAGGGCGTGGACGGGCCCCGCCAGTTCGTCGGCCAGAACCGTCATCACCATGCGCTGGCGCATCACCCGCGCCTTGCCGGCAAAGGCCTCGGCCTCGATTCGCAGATTGAAGTGGCTCTCGCCGGAACCGGTGTGGCCCGCGTGGCCGTGATGACGGTCGCTGTCGTCGACCAGTTCGAGTCGCGACGGCGAAAAAGCGTGCTCCAGCTTGCGGCGGATGGTGTCGGCGACGTCGCCCATGTGCGTCTCTTGCTTGTCAATCCTTGAACGGAAATAGCGCGGGATTACTCTAAGCGCCATGAACCGGCCGTTCGAGTACCGTCCCAAATTCACCGACATCCGAGTCCGTCCGCCCAAGAAGGGCGAAGACGACCCGGTGCACGACGTCCTGGGCCTCAAGCCCGGCGAGAAGCGCTGCGATCATCCCGACTGCCGTCTGGCGGGATCGACCAAGGCGCCGAAGTCGCGCGACCTGCCGAACCAACACTACTGGTTCTGTCAGCAGCACGCGGCCGAGTACAACAAGAACTGGAATTTCTACGCCGGCATGAGCGAGGCGCAGATCCGCGCCGCCCAGGAAACCGAGCGCCAGACCGGCGGTCGGCCGACCTGGAGCTTCAAGGCCGACGCCAATTCCCGGGAAGCCGCCGCGGCGGCCGCCCGCGACGCCCGCGCCTTCGCCGACCCGTTCGGCATCTTCCGGGCCCAGCAGCGCAAGGCCGAGTCGGCGCGCAGCGCCGCCGAGCGCAGCCTGGGCAAGCTGGAACGCCAGGCCCTGGCCGATCTCGACCTGGAAGCCGGCGCCGACAGCGCCGCGATCAAGGCCAAGTACAAGGAGCTGCTCAAGCGCTGCCACCCCGACGCCAATGGCGGCGACCGCAGCGCCGAGCACAAGCTCCAGCGGGTCATCAAGGCTTACAAGACCCTGCAGAAGTCCGGGATGGTGAAAGCCTAGCGGGGTCCAGGAGCACCCCGCTCGGTCTCATCCCCGCCGATCCTCCCCCATCCCCGCAGGGAGGGGGAGTGAATACGCATCGTGAAGCCCGAGCGCTTCGCCGCCTAGGCCGCCAGCGTCTCGGCATACTGCAGCGCCTTGGCCATCGCCCCGGCGCGGACCTCGTCGCCCATCATCAGGCCGTCGGCGTTGATCACTTCCGGGTTGGTGATTCCGATGAAGGCCAGCACGCCGCGCAGATAGGTCTCGGCGTGCTCCAGCGGGCCGCCGACCGCGTATTGGCCGCCGCGCGTGAGCGCCAGGATCACCCGCTTGCCGCCCGCCAGTCCCTGTGGGCCATTGTCGCCGTAGCTGAAGGTCCTGCCAGCCACCAGGATGCGGTCGATCCAGGCCTTCAGCTGGCTCGAGATGTTGAAATTGTACATCGGGACGCCGATGACCACGACGTCGGCGGCCAGGAATTCGTCGAGCATCGGATTGGCCGCGCCCAGGCCCTCCAGCGTCAGATGCGGCGGCGGCTCCTTGCCGAGATCGCGATAGGTCACGCTGGCCGACGGATCGGTCGCCTTCAAGCGCGCCACGGCGGCGGCGGTGAGCGCGCGACTGGCCGAGGCTTCGCCCTGGATACTGGAGTCGATATGGAGGAGGTTCATGATATGCGCTAGGTCCCGATTGGTGACCTGCACCAGTTATGAGACCGCCTCGGTCTCGCCAAGAACGCATATTTTTAGGACTAGGTCACACGGCTATGCCCACCCAAGCCACCCGAACACGGGATCTCCCCGAGCATCGCATCGATCACAGTAACTGCCGCTCGGTCAGCGAGATCCTCCAGCGGATCGGCGACAAGTGGACGGTTCTGGTGGTCATGACCCTGAAGGCGCGCCCGCTGCGCTTCAACGACATCAAGCGCTCGGTCGGCGGCATCTCGCAGCAGATGCTGACCCGCACCCTGCGCATCCTGGAGCGCGACGGCATGGTCTCGCGCACCGTCTATCCGACCGTGCCGCCGCAGGTGGAATACGCCCTGACGGACCTGGGCCATTCGCTGGCCGAACCCGTCATGCAGCTGGGCCAGTGGGCCCAGGCCCACCTCGACACTATCCACGACCACCGGCGGCGCTACGACGCCGCCGCGACCTGACGCTTGCGGAACGGCCCGCGCCTGGGCCATCCTCGCGCCGCCTTTCCGGGCGAGGGACAGACATCTCATGACCGACCCAGATTGGCGCGCGCCGGTCGATCCGCCGACGCCGGTGACCCCGGTGCCGTTCGGCAAGCCCTGGAGCATCTGGGCCTGGGGCGGCCTGATCTCGACGGCGGGACTGGCCCTGGCCGTCGCGCCGCGCCCGGTGCTGACCCTGCTGCACGCCCACGTCGAGACCCCGTCCCTGCCCTGGGTGCGATTCGCCGGCCTGCTGCTGCTGGCCTACGCCATGGGCTATCACGTCGCCGGCTGGACCGGGCAGCGCACCTATATGCGGGCCTCGGTGGTATTGCGTGTGTTCTCCCTGGTGGTGATCGGCGCCTTCGTCCTGCTGGACTGGCTGCCCAAGGCCTGGCTGGCCGTAGGCTTGGCCGACTTCGTCGGCGCGGTGTGGACCACACTCGAGCTTCGCTGGCGTCCGAAGCCCAAGGCGGCGTAAGGCGCGCGCTTCGTATTACAAAACCTTCAGTTGGCGTGGTCCGTGTTGAAGGCCATGGCTGCGTCGTTCGAGGGGGATGTCGTGCGTATTCTATTCCTGCTTTTGGCGCTGCTCGGCGCCCCGTCCATGGCCGCGGCCGACTCGAACTTCAAGCGCATCAATCCGCCGGGCCAGTACGCCGTCGGGCTGCGCGTCGTCGAGCAATACGACTTCGCCCGCGGCTATCGCGGGGCCACTGATCCGCTGACGGGCAAGCCGGTGACCGGCGAGCGGGCGCGGCCGATCCAGACCCTGATCTGGTACCCGGCGGCCAAGGGCTCGGGCCGCGACGTGACGGTCGAGGACTATGTCAAGCTCGGCGCCACCGCCGATGACTTCGAACGCCCGCCCGCCGAACGCGCCGCGCTGGAGGCCAAGTTCGTCCGCGCCCGCGTCGCCGTCCTCTCGCCGGAGCGAGCCAAGGCCGAGCTGGCCGCGCCGATGCGGGCCCGGCGCGACGCCATGGCCGCGGCGGGCAAGTTCCCGGTCGTGATCTACGCGCCCAGCTTCAACGCCGAGGCCTATGAGAACGCCGACCTCTGCGAATACCTGGCCAGCCAGGGCTATCTGGTCATCGCCAGCCCCAGCTTCGGCCAGGCGTCGCGCGGCATGACGACCGAGCTGGAGGGCGTCGAGACCCAGGTCGGCGATATCGAATTCCTGATCGGCTACGCCCACGGCCTGCCCCAGGCCGACATCAGCCGCCTGGCCGTGGCCGGCTACAGCTGGGGCGGCCTGGCCAACGTCATGGCCGCCGCCAAGGACAGCCGCATCGACGCCCTGGTCGCGCTGGACGGCTCGGTGCGCTACTGGCCCGAAACCATCAAGCAGTCGCGGTTCCTGACCCCCGCGCGCGTCACCGCGCCGATGCTATATGTCGCCGCCGCGCCCAAGCCGGTCGAGGAACAGGCGGCCGACGTGAACAGAGACACCAGCTTCCTCGCCAAGATGAAATACGCCGACCTCTACAAGGTCACCCTCTATCCGTACGTCCATTCCAACTTCTCGGTGATGTTCGACCAGCGGCTGGCCGCCGAGTACGGCGACTACGACAAGGACGAGCTGTCAGTCGCCAACGGCTGGGTGGAAACCTATGTCCGCCGTTTCCTGGACGCCTATCTCAGGGGCGACGCCGCCGCCCGCGCCTTTCTCGACACCCCTGTCGCCAAGACTGGCGCGCCGCGCCATCTCTTCACCCTCGACGTCGCCAAGGCTCAGGGCGCCCCGCCGACCCAGGCCGCCTTCGCCGCCGAGCTGAACCGCGTCGGTTTCGACAAGGCCCAGGCCACCTATCAGGCGTTCCGGAGCCGAGACCGGGACTTCGCCATCGACGAGACCGAGATGAACCGCTGGGGTTATCAGCTGCTCGGCAACGGCGACACCGGCGCGGCCGTGGCGATCCTGAAATTGAACCAGGAGCTCCACGCCGACAGCTGGAATGCGTTCGACAGCCTTGGCGAGGCCTATGCCGCCGCCGGCGACAAGGCCCTGGCGATCGCGGCCTATCGCCAGTCGTTGGCGCTGAACCCCAAGAACACCAACGGCGTCACGCAGCTGAAGGCGCTGGGCGCGACGCCCTGAGCTCGAACCGCCGCTGCACGAAGAACGCCGCCAGCCAGCAGGCCATGGCCCAGGCCGCGCCCATGCACCAGCCGGCCAGGACGTCGCTGGCCCAGTGGACGCCCAGATAGACGCGGCTGAGGCCGACCAGCAGGCTGACCAGCACCGCCGCCCCGACCGCCAGCACCTTGACCCGCCGGCGGTCCGCGAAGCGCGCGGCCAGCACGCCCAGGGTCAGGAACACCACCGCCGACAGCATGGCGTGGCCCGACGGGAAGCTGGCGTTGACCGCCTCGACCGCGCGGTAGACCAGATCCGGCCGCTCGCGTCCGAAGATCAGCTTCAGGGTCTGGCTGATCGCCAGTCCTCCGCCGGCGCCCGCGAGCAGCAGCAGCCCCTCGCTCCAGCGGCGCAGGGACGCCAGCAGGGCGAAGGCCAGCAGGATGATCAGGCCCAGCACCGTCACAGAGCCCAAGGCGGTGATGTCGGCGGCGGCGATGTGCAGCCATCCTGGCCCGACCAGTTCGTGCGGCTGACCGTCGACTCGCAAGGCCTTCAATACGGAGAGATCCAACGCCCGGGTCTCGCCCTCGGCCACTTCGTCAGCGATCGACAGGAAGCCCCAGCCGCCCAGCGCAACCACCAAAAGGGCGCTCGTCGCGCCCAGTTCGCGCCGCGCCGCGGACAGCAATCCCGGAAAGCCTATGCGGATCAAACGGATGGTCATCGAACGACACTTCTCGCAACAACATTTCTCATATGAAACATGAACTTAAGCTGAGCGGGACCGTTCATCCCGCCTCTAGGTCGAGCATCCTAGGGTGCTCTCACCTTCAAAGGAGACCGATTATGAAACGTCTTATCACCGCCTCGCTCGCCGTTCTGATGCTGGCCGGCGGCGCTGGCGCCGCTTCGGCCCAGGACTATCGTCGCGACCACAACAACAATGGCCGCTACGACGCTCGCGACCGCTCCTACGAGCAAGGCCGCCGCGATCAGGCTCGCGCCGAAGATCGCCACGACCGCCGCGAGTATCGCCGCTGGGCCAAGGGCCAACGTCTGGACCAACGCTATCGCGGCAACAGCTACTATGTCAGCGACTATCGTCGCCATGGCCTTCGCCAGCCGCCGCGCGGCTATCGCTGGCAGCGCGTGAACGACCAGTACGTCCTGGCCGCCGTCGCGACCGGCCTGATCGCCTCGGTGATCATCGCCAACCGCTAAAAAATAGCGCTGGAGTGGGCGCCGCAACGCGGCGCCCTCTTCCCCTACCCTGGGTCAAGCGTTTAATCGGATGTCATGCCCGAGTTCGCCGACACCAGCTCCGCCGCCGATCCGCTGATCACCCTGGTCCCCGACAAGTGGGTGACGCTTCGCGACGCGTTCGGCGTCGACAGCGACATGAAGGTCCCGGCCTTCTCGCACCGCGATCCGCACGTTCCCGAGATCGACACGGCCTACAAGTTCGATCCGCAGACGACCAAGGCCATCTGCGCCGGCTTCGCCAAGGACCGCCGCGTGATGGTCCAGGGCTATCACGGCACCGGCAAGTCGACTCACATCGAGCAGATCGCCGCGCGCCTGAACTGGCCGCTGGTCCGCGTGAACCTGGACAGCCACGTCTCGCGTATCGATCTGGTCGGCAAGGACGCCATCGTCCTGAAGGAAGGCAAGCAGGTCACCGAGTTCCGCGAGGGCATCCTGCCCTGGGCCCTGCAGCGTCCGATCGCCCTGGTGTTCGACGAATATGACGCCGGGCGTCCGGACGTCATGTTCGTGATCCAGCGGGTGCTGGAAGCCGGCGGCAAGCTGACCCTGCTGGACCAGAACCGCGTCATCCGCGCCAATCCGTATTTCCGCCTGTTCGCCACGACCAACACCATCGGTCTGGGCGACACCACCGGCCTCTATCACGGCACCCAGCAGATCAACCAAGGCCAGATGGACCGCTGGTCGATCGTCACCACGCTCAACTATCTGGAGCACGACGTCGAGGCCGCCATCGTGCTGGCCAAGAACCCGTCCTATGACACGGTGGAAGGCAAGCGCACGATCTCGGCCATGGTCCGCGTCGCCGACATGACCCGCAACGCCTTCATGAACGGCGACATCTCGACCGTCATGAGCCCGCGCACGGTGATCACCTGGGCCCAGAACGCCGAGATCTTCGATCACGACGTGGCCCTGGCCTTCCGCCTGACCTTCCTGAACAAGTGCGACGAACTGGAGCGCCCCACGGTGGCCGAGTTCTTCCAGCGCGCGTTCGGCGCGGACCTCCCGGAAAGCGCCGCGCGGGTGAAGGTGGCCTAAACTCCTCCATCTCCCCAGCGGGAGAGGGCGCAATTCGACAAGACCCTCCGTCCGGAACCGCCTACGCTGGCGGCCCGTTCGACCCGCGACGCTTACTTGGAGACGCCTCATGACCGACATCACCTACATCATCGTCGAGCACGACGGCGGCTGGGCCTATAAGGTGGGCGACACCTTCTCCGAGACCTTCGCGAGCCACGACGCGGCGCTGAAGGCGGCCCAGCGCGCGGCCGGCGAGCAGCGGGTTTCGGGCGAGACCGAAGGCATCACCTACGAGGACAAGAACGCCGTCTGGCATCAGGAAGTCTCGTCCGGCGAGGATCGCCCCACCACCCACGTCAAGGACGCCTGACGGCCCGGTCCTGAAATCGGCCCGGTTCTTGCGGGATGGTGCTTCCTGAAGCCCATTTTGAGACAAAGGTCGCCGCCGATGTTCGCCAAGAAGAAAGACACCGCCGCGCCGCTGGCCCTGACCCCGCTGGATCAAGGCTGCGCCGCGGCGCCGCAAGCGCAACCGGCCGCGCCGGCGCCCGCGCGTCCGAAGCCGGCCTCGATGTTCAGCCAGGGCCTGACCGTCCGCGGCGACATCGTCGGCGACGTCGAGGTGCATCTCGACTGCGTGGTGCTGGGCGACATCAAGGTGGGCAAGCTCATCGTCGGTCCGAACGCCCGCGTCGAGGGTTCGGTCATCGCCCAGGCCATCGAGATCCACGGCCTGGTGATCGGCGCGGTGACGGCCCAGGCGGTTCGCCTGTACGGCACCGCCCGCGTCGACGGCGACATCACCCATGAGCAGCTGGCCATGGAGACCGGCGCGGAGTTCCAGGGCCGCAGCCTGAAGTTCCGTCGCCCGGCCCCGGCTCAACCGCAACCGCAACCGCAACCGGCTCAGCCCCAGGCCCACGTCCCGCCGGCCCCGCAACCGGCGCCGACCGCGCCGCCGTCGGCCTCGCAGACACCGTACAGCCAGGTGGCGCACTGAACGATTTGATCCGTCTCCGGACGCCGAGCTCGGCGCCCACGGTCGGTCGCCGCGCGCATCTGTGGCGCGGCGGCCACGTGGCCCCGCTTTCACCGAAAACCTCGGAACGCTGATGCTAAGCCAGGCTTTGATACGATGTGGGCCGGCGCGAACCGGCCCGGATCGAGGAGCCCAAATCCATGGCCGGAAAGCCGTTGAAGATCGTGCCCCCCGTCCCCGGCGTGGCGGAAATCTATGACCTGGGACGCGGTCCCGAAACCACCGCTCAGCGCGTGGAGCGTCTGCAGACCGAAGCCCGTCTGCTGGCCCGCGAAGAGATCGAGCGCCTGGATCGCGACCTGCGCCGCCTGGCCGACCAGGCCCGGACGATCGCCGACGGCGGCGAGGCCTATCCAGCCGGCATCCGCGAACTGGCGGGCCGCATCGGCGTCGACACGGCCCGAACGCGCCGAGATCCTCCGCGCCCTTCTGGAACGCTCGCGCTAGACCCCTAAACTCGAAGCTCAGGCCGCCGCGTTGGCC
The DNA here is from genome assembly GCF_044056025.1 of Caulobacter sp. UC70_42. Classification (NCBI taxonomy): domain Bacteria; kingdom Pseudomonadati; phylum Pseudomonadota; class Alphaproteobacteria; order Caulobacterales; family Caulobacteraceae; genus Caulobacter; species Caulobacter sp. UC70_42. The sequence continues at coordinate 431,672 of NZ_CP171994.1, forward strand.
ATCTTGCGCAGGCGGCGCGCCAGGTCCTCGGGCCGGTCGGCGATCTGGTCGAACAGCGCCTGAACCTCGGCCTCGCCGAACCCGGCCGCGCGCAAGGTGCGCCAAGCCCCCGCCAGCACCGCCTCGGCGATGTCTAGTCGATCGTCGGTCAGGCGCAGGCCGGCCCCGAACGGGCTCTGAAACACGGAAGTCTGATCGGCGAACGACATGGGCGATCCTCCTGCGGCGCGGTAATGTTCCTTTTTTGTTCCCATTATTGGCCGGAGTCGAGTTCCCCGCATCCCCAAAACGAAAAAGCCCCGACATCCGAAGACGTCGGGGCTGACGGCGTGTCGGGGCGGACAGCGCCTATCGGATCGCCGGCTCACAACGGCGATCTGATCCGATGAAGGCCTAATGTGCTGGATTGGAAGTTCGCCCCCGCTTGGTTCAGGCTCTGAGCGAACTTCCAATCCAAAAAGCACATTAGAAACATAGACTTGCTATTGCCCTTATCGATTCCGAAGTTCGTCGGGGCTTGCCACAAGCGCTTGCGAACTTCGGGGATCGGGACACTAGCGACAGATGGTCCGCTCGTAGTACGCGCCGTTCCAGCGGTCGTACTCGCGGGTCGTCCAGCAGTCGCGCGCCGGGCGGCCGTAGTACGGACGCGGGGCGTAGCCATAGCCGTAGCCATAGCGCGGCGGGGGCGGCGGCGGGGCGTAGTAGCCCCGGTCGTAATAGCCGCGGTCGTAGCGATCGTGACGGTTGCCGTCCGAGATCGCCGCGCCGACCGCCAGGCCGACGATGCCGGCGGCGACGGCCACGGCGGCGGTGTCATTGCCGCGATGGCCGCGATAGTGGCCGTAGCGCGGGTCGGCCGAGGCCGTGGTGGCGGCGGCGACCAGCGAGAGCGCGGCGACGCCGGCGGCGACCCGACCGACCGTGGTGATGATCTTGCTGGCCATGATGGCCTCCTTGGCTCTTTCGAACTTGGGTCCTTCGCTTCCCGGCGGCGCGGCGCGTCGCCTCAAGCGTTACGTGGACGATCGGACTCCGAGCCTGAACGGCGCCTGAACGAAGTCTTTCAACGATCGCCGGAACCGGTTTGTTCATCTTTTTCGGGAAAGGTGTCTCGAAACAGCCCCTTGCGACCTCCACGGAGACCGCCCTCATGACCGACACCGTGTCCTACGCCCAGGGTCAGGCCCTACAGGTCCTCTCGTTCGAGGTCGGGGCCCAGACCTATTGCGTCCCCGTCAGCGCGGTGCGCGAGATCCGGCGGCGTCACCCCGCCGACCCCGCTGCCCGAGGCGCCGCCCTATGTGCGCGGCGTCATCAATCTGCGCGGCCAGGTCATGCCGGTCATCGACCTGTCGTGGCGGCTGGGCAAGGGCGCGGCCCAGGATGGCGCCCGCCAGGTGATCATCGTGGTCGAGAACCATGACGACGTCGCCGGCCTGCTGGTCGACGCCGTCTGCGACAGCTTCACCGTCGAGGCCGAGCACATCAACGCGCCCCCGGCCCTGGGCGACGGCGAGGAACTCGCCGCTGGTCGCCGCCGTGATCACCAGCGGCGAAGGCGACATGACCGTCCTGCTGGCCGTCAGCCGCATCCTGCCGGAACGCCAGCAGGCGCTGGCGGCTTAAGCCGCGCGGTCTAGACGACGCGGTCCGGATCGGACCGCCACACGCGCCAGCTCTCGAAAACCGAGATCGCCGCCACCGCCAGAGCGCCGAAGGTCACGGCTTTCAAGCCTTCCGGCTGCGGTGCGAACGGCGCGGCCAGACCGCCCGTCAGGCCGCCCCAGAAGAATAGCCGGCCCGCCAGCCGATTAGCCTTCTCCCAGGCCAGACGGCTGCCGTATGTCCACGGCGTGCGCACGCCGATCATGGCGTTGGGACTGGTCTTGCCCAGCAGGGCGCCAACGAAGGCGACGATGGCGCTGATCGCCATCATGCCGAAACGCGGCCCCGGCTCGTTTGGCCAGCCCCAGGTCAGGCAGGCCTCCAGCAACGCGATCAGGGACAGCACCGCGACGACGGCCTGCCGGCTATAGCGCCGGCCCCGCCGAAGGTGAGCGTCGCTCTCCGGCAGCCGCCCGAAGACCATGGCCAGCGCCGAAATTACGGCCAGGACGAAAGCCACGGCCGCCATCTCGGTCCGGCCGCCCCAGCGGTCGACCTGGCCGTCGAGACCGAAATGCATCGGCAGCGGATGGGTGGGCCCAAAGACGGCGATGGCGCCCGCCACACCGAACTGGCCCAGGGTCAGGATCCACGACGCCGCTTCGGCGCGGCTAATGCGACCGTTCATCACCAAGTTCTCCAAAAGTCTCGGCCTTGCGGGTCGAGTCCACCAGATCCATGAGCACGGCGACCGCTTCCTCGAGCGCCGAGATCCGCAGGCGGTAGCGGATGGAGGTTCCATCGCGCTCGGCGTCGACGAGGCCCGCTTCCTTCAGGGCGTTCAGATGCCCCGTCACGGTCGGCCAGCTCATGTCGAACGCGGCGGCGATCTCACCCGACAGCATCGGACGCTCGCGCAGCATGGCGATCATCCGCCGGCGCGCCGGATGGCCGAGGGCTTTGAAGACACCATTCATAGGCGACTAACTAATTAGGAATGTTCCTAATCTCAAGGCGCAGCGCCCAGAATCTCCAAACATTTGTTCGAATCCCCCCTTTCGTCCCCCCGCGCCCGAACGCTAGTCTCGCCGCCAGCAAAAGGGAGACACGCATGAAGGCCGCTGTTCTGCGCGAGGTGGGCAAGCCCCTCGAGATCGAGACCGTGGCCATCGGCAAGCCGGGCCCGCGCGAGGTGCTGATCCGCACCAAGGCCGCCGGCGTCTGCCACTCCGACCTGCACTTCGTCGAGGGCTCCTACACCCATCCCCTGCCCGCCGTGCTGGGCCATGAGAGCGCCGGGATCGTCGAGGCGGTCGGCGACGAGGTGCGGACCGTGAAGGTCGGCGACCACGTCATCACCTGCCTCAACCCCTATTGCGGCCACTGCGAGGTCTGCCTGACCGGCCACATGAACCTGTGCATCAGCCCGGAGACCAAGCGTCCGAAGGGCGGCGAGCCGCGCCTGTTCAAGGAAGACCTGGGCGGCGGGACCGGCCCGATGGCCCAGTTCCTGAACCTGTCGTCCTTCGCCGAATACATGCTGGTGCACGAGCACGCCTGCGTCGCCATCCGCAAGGACATGCCGTTCGACCGCGCCGCCCTGATCGGCTGCTCGGTGATGACCGGGGTCGGGGCGGTGATGCACACCTCCAATGTCCGGCCGGGCGAGACGGTGGCGGTGATCGGCTGCGGCGGCGTGGGCCTGGCCACCATCAACGGCGCGGCGATCGCCGGCGCGGGCCGGATCATCGCGATCGACCGCATGCCCTCCAAGCTCGAGCTGGCCAAGACCTTCGGCGCCACCGACGTGATCGACGCCTCGGCCGTCGACGACATCGCCAAGGCCGTGGTCGAGATGACCGGCGGCGGCGTCCACCACAGCTTCGAGGCCATCGGCCTGAAGGCCACGGCGGAAGCCTCGTTCAAGATGCTGCGCCGGGGCGGCACGGCCAATGTGATCGGCATGATCCCGGTCGGAACCAAGATCGAGCTGCACGGCGTCGACTTTCTCGGGAGAGCGCCGGATCCAGGGCAGCTACATGGGCTCCAACCGCTTCCCGGTCGACATGCCGCGCCTGGTGGACTTCTACATGCAGGGCCGGCTGAAGCTGGACGAACTGATTTCGCGCCGGATCAAGCTGGAGGACGTCAACAGCGCGTTCGACGAGCTGAAGCGCGGGGAACTGGCCCGATCCGTGATCGTGTTCGACTGATCGCTTTGGTCTAGTCCAGTTGTCACATCACTGACCGATCAGCTGTGCTAATTCCGGCGAAACCTTCTCCGGAGCGCTCTCTCATGCCCCAGTTCGACCGCCGCGGTCTGCTCGCCGCGATCGGCGCCATGGCCTTGCCGCCGGCCCTGGCCCGCGCGGCGGCGATCGACGCCGACGTCCGCACCGGCACGATCAAGGACGTCGAGCACGTGGTGATCCTGATGCAGGAGAACCGTGGCTTCGACCACTATTTCGGGACCATGGCCGGGGTGCGCGGCTTCGGCGACCGCTTCCCGGTTCCGGTGCGCGACACCGCCAAACGCAAGGGCGGTTCGGTCTTCGTCCAGAGCTACGGCGACCAGCTGCTGGCGCCATTTCCCGCTGGAGACCACCAAGACCTTCGCCCACATGCGGGTCGAGAGCACGCCGCACAGCTGGACCGACGCCCAGGACGCCTGGGACCAGGGCCGAATGGACCGCTGGCCCGACGCCAAGCACGCCTGGTCGATGGGCTATTTCGAACGAGCGGACATTCCGTTCCAGTTCGCCCTGGCCGAGACCTTCACCCTCTGCGACGCCTATCACTGCGCGACCCAGACCGGCACCAACACCAACCGCCTGTTCCTGTGGACCGGGACCAACGATCCCTCGGGCGCGCAGGGCGGCCCGTCGATCTCGAACTCGCACGACGACTTCGCCGAAAAGGGCGGGGCCGCCGAGTCCTACACCTGGACCACCTATCCCGAGCGGCTGCTGAAGGCCGGCGTCTCCTGGCGGATCTACCAGGACATGGCCGACAATTTCACCGACAACCCCCTGGCCGGCTTCAAGGCCTATCGCGACGCCCACAAGGACGCTCCGGGTTCGGACAAGCGCCTGAAGGACCTGGCCCTGACTACCTGGCATCTGGACAAGCTGCGCGAGGACGTCGTGGCCGGCCGCCTGCCGCAGGTGTCGTGGATCATCGCGCCCGCCGCCGACAGCGAGCACCCCGCTCCGTCCAGCCCGGCCCAGGGCGCGGACTACACCGCCCGGGTCCTCGACGCCCTGACCGCCGATCCCAAGGTCTGGGCACGGACGGTGCTGATCGTGAACTTCGACGAGAACGATGGCTTCTTCGACCATATGCCGCCCCCGTCGCCGCCGTCCAAGGACGCGGACGGCAAGCTGATCGGCGGCTCGACCATCGACCTGACCGGCATGCACCACACGGTCCGAAACCCGACCGAGGCCAAGTCCGAGCGCGACGACTTGATGAACCGGCCCTATGGCCTGGGTCCGCGCGTGCCGCTCTACGCCATCTCGCCGTGGAGCCGGGGCGGCTGGGTCGACAGCCAGGTCTTCGACCACACCTCGGTGATCCAGTTCCTCGAGAAGCGCTTCGGGGTGATGGAGCCCAATATCGCGCCCTGGCGGCGGGCGGTGTGTGGCGACCTGACCTCGTGCTTCGACTTCAAGACCCCGAACGACAAGCTCCTGCCGCTGCCCCCGACCGCCGAGACCGCGGCCCGCGCGGCCAAGCTGAAGGAGATCAAGCCGCCGACGCCGACCACGATCGTCGCCCCGGTCCAGGCCAAGGGGACCCGTCCCTCGCGCGCCCTGCCCTACGCCCTTGCCGTGGACGGTCGGGTGAAGGACGGGGCCATGACCCTGAGCCTGACCAATTCGGGCGCCCAGGCGGCGGTGCTGCACGTCTATGACCGCCTGCGACTGGACGCGGTTCCGCGCCGCTACACGATCGGTCCGAAGGCCTCGCTGGCGGACGCCTGGCCGGCCGGGCCGCACGACCTGTGGGTGCTGGGTCCGAACGGCTTCCACCAGCGCTTCACGGGCGCCGCGGCGGGGGTCGAGGTCACCGCGCGGGCCAGCGGCGGCGCGATGCGGCTGACCCTGAGCAACACCGACCGCGCGCCGCGCGTCGTCCTGGTCGAGGGCGGCGCCGAGCCCTGGCGCGTCAGCCTGGCGGCCGGCGCCACGCAGTCCAAAACCTTCACGACCAAACAAGGCTGGTACGATCTGACCGTCCGAGACTCCGCAGATCCCACTTGGCTGCGCCGGCTGGCGGGACGGATCGAGACCGGCAAGCCTTCGATCAGCGATCCGCTGATGGGCGGCGCGGCGCGGCTGACGGCCTAGCCAGGCGGCGCAGCTTGGCTAGGGTGTGGCGAACCTCGAGGATTCGCCATGCTCCGCCCTTCGCTTTTCGTGCTCGCCGCCGTCCTGGTCGCCACACCGACACTCGCCGCGCCCAAGGCCGACCCGACCAAGGCCGTCGCCAAGATGGTCGCGTCGCCCGCCTTCAAGGCCGCGGCCGCCAAGCTGGACGCCGACTTCGATCGCACCGTCGCCGACATCGTCACCCTGACCGAAATCCCGGCCCCGCCGTTCAAGGAAGAGGCCCGCGCCAAGGCCTATCTCGAAATGCTGAAGGCCCACGGCCTCACGAGCGTCGAGATGGACGCCGAGGGCAATGTCATGGGCGTGCGCCCGGGCGCGGTGACCAAGGGCAAGGGCCCGTTCGTGGTCCTGGCCGCCCACCTCGACACCGTCTTCCCCGAAGGCACCGACGTGAAGGTCAAGCGCGAGGGGACCCGGCTGATGGCCCCCGGCATCGGCGACGACACCCGCTCGCTGGCCACCCTGCTGGCCTATATGCGCGCCCTGGACGCGGCCAAGATCTCGACCAAGGCCGACATCCTGTTCGTCGGCAATGTCGGCGAGGAAGGCCCGGGCGACCTGCGCGGCACGCGGTTCCTGTTCAACAAGGGTCCGTACAAGGGCCGGATCAGCGCCTTCTTCTCGATGGACGGCTCTGACCCGTCGCGGATCGTCGATCGCGGCGTCGGCTCCAAGCGGTATCGCGTGACCTTCAAGGGCCCGGGCGGCCACAGCTACGGCGCGTTCGGCCTCGTGAACCCGATGACGGCGATGAGCCAGGCCGTGGTCGACCTCTACGCCGTGCAGGTCCCCAAGGAACCGAAGGTCACCTATTCGGCCAGCGTCACCGGCGGCGGCACCTCGGTCAATTCGATCCCGAACAGCGTGTTCATGGAGTTCGACATGCGTTCGGAAAGCGCCGCCGAACTGGCCAAGCTGGACCAGACCTTCATCGGCATTCTCGACAAGGCCGTCGCGGGCGAGAACGCCGCCCGCTCCACCCAGGCCGGCAAGATCAGCTACGACGCCAAGGTGATCGGTGAGCGCCCGGCGGGGAACCACGCCCCAGACCTCGGACATCGTGGTGCTGACGGCCGCCGCGATCTCGGCGCTCGGCATGAAGCCCGAGCATCAGGACAGCTCGACCGATAGCAACGTGCCGATGAGCCTGGGCATTCCCGCCGTCACCATCGGCTCGGGCGGCAAGGCCGGCCGCGCCCACGCCCTGGACGAGTGGATCGACGTCGAGAAGGCGCCTAGCGTACAGGGCATGCAGGTGGGCCTGGCCGCCCTGCTGGCCGTGGCGGGCGTGAACTAAAACTCTACACCGCACCAAGTCTTGTCATCCCGGCTCTCCGCTTCGCTGCGGCCGGGACGACAAGTTTAGGATTGGACAGCTTTGGCTGCAGGTCTGCGCGTCACCAGCCAGATCCCTCCGCACACCAGCGCCAGCGCGACGGCGTTCTTCCAGGCCAGCACCGGCTCGTGCAGGAACAGCCCCGACAGCAGCACGCCGAACACCGGGATCAGGAAGTTGAACACCGCCAGCATCCCGACCGGGTTGTGCTTCATCAGCAGGCTCCACAGCGCGAAGGCCGCCGCCGACAGGCCGGCCATATAGGCCAAGAGCGCCAGCGACCGGATGTCGAAACCGCCCAGGTGGCCGCCCCCGATCTCGCCGATCGCCAATAGCCCCGCGCCGCCGATGGCCAGCTGCCAGCCGGTCATCACCATGGGGTCGAGCTTCTGCGAGAGGGTCTTGCCCCAGATCGAGGCGGCCGCCAGCACGAAGGCGGCGATGACCACGAAGCCTTCGCCCAGCAGGGTGAACTCGAAGTCCAGACCCTTGGCGCGCCCCTGGCCGCCCAGGTTCACCACCAGCACGCCGGCGAAGCCCAGCAGGCAGCCGGCCGCCTTGCGGACGGTGAGGCGGTCATTGGCATAGAGGAAGTGGGCTAGGATCACGCTGAAGAACGCCCCCGTGCCGTTCATGATCGACGACTTCACGCCGCTGGCGTGGGCCAGGCCGATATAGAAGAACACGTACTGCAACGTGGTCTGGACGAAGCCCAGTCCCACGACCGAGGCGATCCGCTCGCGCGGCACGGCGATCGACCGGCGGCCCAGCACGGCCAGGACCAGCAGGATCAGACCCGCCCCCAGGAAGCGCCAGCCGGCGAACAGCATCTGCGTGGCCATGTCGGTCTTGGCCACATGCAGCAGGGCGTAGCCCGCCTTCACCGCCGGAAACGCGCTGCCCCACAGCAGGCAGCACAGCACGGCGACGCCGACGACGAAGCGACGGTCACGATAAAGATCGGCGCGGGGCTGGGACAAACGCGGGCTCGCTCAGGGCTGCGGGCGAAACACCTCGTCCGAGGCGGAGCTTCTAGAGCCTGGGCCAGCACGCTTCAATCGCCGTCTGAAACGCGGCGCCTCACGGCGAGCACGACAGCGTTGGCCCGGCGGCGGCGGGTTAGCGCAGCGTGTTCTTGGCCTTCTCCAGGTCCGCCATCGCCAGCTTCGGCGTATCCTCGCCGCTGACGGGCTGACCGCCTTCGGCCAGCATGCGGTCGATGCGAGCCTTCTGAGACTTGAACGACGCCAGTTCCGAACCGGCCAGGATGGTGCCCTGCGGGACCTTGGCGCCGATCGGGTTGACCCGCTGACCTTTCAGCCAGACCTCGTAGTGCAGGTGCGGGCCCGACGCCAAGCCGGTCGAGCCGACATAGGCGACCACCTGGCCTTGGCGAACGCGCGAGCCGGCGTGGATGCCCGGCGCGTAGCGCGAGATGTGGCCATAGCCGGTGTCCCACTGGCCGGCGTGGCGGATACGCAGCCAGTTGCCGTAGCCGCCCCAGCGTTTGGCCTCCAGCACCACGCCGTCGCCGGCGGCCAGGATCGGCGTGCCGGTTCCGGCTCCGAAGTCGACGCCCTGGTGGGCGCGGGTGTAGCCCAGCACGGGGTGCTTACGCATGCCGAACACCGAGGTGATCCGCGCGCCGTCCACCGGGGTGCGCAGCAGGAAGCCTTTGATGTTCTTGCCCAGCTCGTCGAAGAACTGGCTCTTGCCGTCGCTGTCCTTGCGATCGAAGGCGTAGAATTTCTGCCCCTTCACTTCCGCGTATTCGAGATCGCCGGCTTCGATGGTCCGGCCGCTCTCGGTGACCTTGCGGTCAAACACCAGACAGAAGCGGTCGCCCTCGTGGATGTCGCGCGAGAAGTCGATCTTGTGCGAGAACAGCTTGGCCGCCTCGCTGATCACGGCCGGGGTGCCGCCGACATTGGCCACGCTCTCGTAGAACGAGCCGTTCATTTCCCCGCAGGCGACCTTCTTCTCGTCCTTCACCTTCTCTTCCAGCTCGCGCAGGCGCAGGGCGCCGTCGAAGGTGCGCGAGACGGTCAGGGTCGAGTTGGGGCTGGTGCGCATCGACAGGCCGATCAGGCGGGCCGGCCCCCGCTGGCTGCGGCGCTGGGCGACGGCGGCCTCGAAGGCCATGCCGGCCTTGATGTTGACGGTGTCGATGGCGCCCTGAAGCGTGGCGACGACCGCCTGCGCGTCTTCCGGGGCGACGCCGGCGCGCTGCACGGCGCCTTGCAGGGTCTCGCCCGGACGGACCTTGAGGGCGATGTTCTCGGGACGCTCGAAGCCGGGCTGAGCCTCGGCGCTGGCGAAGGCCACGTGCTGAAGGGCGGTGAGGGCGGCCGGATCGAGCGGCGCGCGGACCGCGACCGGCTGCGCGTCGTCGGCGGTCAGCTTCCAGCCCAGCGCCAGGGCGGCCATGCCGGCCACGGCGGTGAAAACCCTCGGCGCCCAGCGCGTGGCGCTGCGTCGCGGATCAAATTCCTGCATCGTGCCCCCGTCGGTTCGATGCCGCGCAAGTCAAAATGACACGGCCGGGTTGCCCCCCAGCAATCGTCGGGCCGGACCATGCGCGAGGCGTGCTCTCGGCCGCAAGGACTATTCGGCGCTTCGGTCGTTTTGTCACGGTACGGTTAACGGCTGTTAGGACGCGGAGCGTAACCATATGATCGATAAATGAAAACGCCCACCGTCTCCGGTGGGCGCCTTGGGTACGCGGTACTGTTACGCTTACTGAAAATCGTCCGTATCAGGCGGCGTTGACCTGCTCGTTCGGGTCGCGCAGCACGTAGCCGCGGCCCGAGACCGTCTCGATGTGGTGCTTGCCGTGAGCCGAAGCGGCCAGCTTCTTGCGCAGCTTGCAGATGAAGACGTCGATGATCTTCAGCTCGGGCTCGTCCATGCCGCCGTACAGGTGGTTCAGGAACATTTCCTTGGTCAGGGTCGTGCCCTTGCGCAGGGAGAGCAGCTCGAGCATCTGGTACTCCTTGCCGGTCAGGTGAACGCGGTTGCCGTTCACTTCGACCGTCTTGGCGTCCAGGTTCACGATGATGTCGCCGGTCTTGATGACCGATTGCGCGTGCCCCTTCGAACGACGGACCACCGCGTGGATGCGGGCGATCATCTCGTCCTTGTGGAACGGCTTGGTCATGTAGTCGTCGGCGCCGCCCGAGAAGGTCTTGACCTTCGTGTCGATCTCCGACGAACCCGACAGGATCATGATCGGCGTGTTGATCTTCGCGACCCGCAGGGTGCGCAGAACATCGATGCCGCTCATGTCGGGAAGGTTGAGGTCGAGCAGGATCAGATCGTAGTCGTAGATCTTGCCCAGATCGACGCCTTCTTCACCCAGATCCGTCGTATAGACGTTGAAGCCTTCAGACTTCAGCATCAGCTCGATGGTCTGCGCAGTCGCGCTGTCATCCTCGATCAACAGTACGCGCATGAGCCCCTCCACGCCAAATCTGGCGTATTCGAACGTCTTAGGCGGAAGCCCGCCGGAAAACCCTTCGGCCACTTTGCCGGCGAGTTAATTTAAGACTGGTTAATGGTGAATGTTTCCGTTGGCCGAATGGTTAATCTGATTTGCGAATTCGGGTGCAAGCGGTCGACGGGTCCCCGGACACATTGGTCGCAGGCGTCGCGGGGGCCCTTTCCAAGTCCCTAATTCCAGCGCCCAAATCCCTAAAATCCGTGCATCCGCAACGATCCGAACGACGTTATGCGGTTAAGCCCCGCCCGACCGGCATTCGCCTTTGAGGCGAGATTGCGACGTTCCGTCGCGAGAATTTGAACGCCGTGCACGCGCTTTCCGGGCGTCCGCCGACGGACGACGCCGACACGCCAGCTTGGCCATGAGAAGGCCCGCGACGCCTTGCCGCGGCCTCTAGGCCGGGTTTTCCTCGGCCAGCCAGCCGGCGGCCCGCAGCTTGGCGACCGAGGCGCGGCTGACGGGAGCGGTTTGCCCGTCGACAAGCCGAAGGCGCAGGTTGCGGCCGTCGCGCTCGACGCCCGCGATCGCCCGCCGGGCCACCCACCACGAGCGGTGGGTCTGAAGCCCCTCGACGCCGACGAGGCCCGCCGTCACGCGTCCCAAAGGCCCGATCTCCAGCCGCGAGCCATGCTCGGTGCGGATCCGGACATAGTGGTCCTCCATCCTCAGATAGAGCACCGCCCCCGGGTCGGCGGCGGGCGTCGCCACCGGAACCAGCGCCTCGCGCGCCTGGGCCCGCGCGAGCGGGCGAATGCGGATGAAATAGTAGGCCAGGACGATCGGCGCCGTGATCGCCACGCATTGGCCGTACCAGGCCAGCGGCGTGACCAGCCGGCCGATCTCGGGCCACAGGGCCACCGCGACGAGGCGCAGCGGCGCGCCTTGCAGCAAGGCGCCGATCAGCACCACCGCCGCCAGGACCAGCCAGAGCGGCCACCGCCGGCGCCAAGCGAGCGCCAGGCCCAGTCGCGCGAGTCCGCCGATGACGGCCATGCCGGTGACGACGCTACCCACCCAGTAGGCGATCCGGACCAAGGGGCCACCGTTGAAGAAGCTCCCGAACGGCCCCATCAGCCCCAGCAGCACGCCGATGCCCACAGCCACGCCCAGGTCGACCGCCCATTCACGGGCGGTTCCCAGCAGCGGCGGGTTGGAACGACGGGCGGCCATGCCCTTCCTATAGAGCGACGTTAAGCGGAGTCGCCAGCCTCGGCCCATCCGCCCACCCGCGAACCCGTTCGCCCATTCGCGCAAACGCGCTGGCGAGGCGGCGGTCCGGCGGTCACAGCGGCTGCATCGTCATTCGCTGAAGGGCCGTCATGTCGTTCCGTACTTTCCTGTTCGCCGTCCTGCTGACGGCCGCCGCCTCGTCCCAGGCCATCGCCGCCAACGCTGGCTTCATGGTGCTGCGCGAGCCCCGCCCCGACGGCCTGGCGCCGGTCGAGGTCGGCGTCTGGTATCCGACCGACGCCAAGCCGGCCTTCATGCCGCTGGGCTCGTGGGGCCACACCGTCGCGGCCGGCGCGCCCATCGTCGGCGAGCGCCTGCCGCTGATCGTCATGTCGCACGGCAATGGCGGCTTCTTCGGCGGCCACGCCGACACCGCCCAGGCGCTGGCCGAGGCCGGATTCGTGGTCGCCGCCCTCACCCACCCCGGCGACAACTACAAGGACCAGAGCCGCGCCACGGCCATGGCCGACCGCCCGGCGGCGCTGTCGGCCCTGATCGGCTGGATGCTGGAAAGCTCGCCGCTGAAAGCGAAGATCGATCCGGACAAGGTCGGCGCGTTCGGCTTTTCGTCCGGAGGCTTCACGGTGCTGGCGGCGGCCGGCGGCGAGCCGCACCTTTCCAGAATGCCCGGCCATTGCCTGGCCCATCCGAAGAACTTCGACTGCAAGCTGACCGCCGGTCATCCGATCCCCGCCGGGAGCCTGACCGCCAAGTGGGTCCACGACGATCGCATCAAGGCCGTGGTCTCCGCGGCGCCGGCGCTGGGCTTCACGTTCGGCAAGAACGGACTGAAGGGGATCAAGGCGCCGATCCAGCTGTGGAAGGCCGCCGACGACGAAATCCTGCCCGGCGACGACTATGCCGAGGCGGTGCATCGCGACCTTGGCCGCCCCCACGACTATCACGTCGTCGAGGGCGCCCGGCACTTCGACTTCCTCACGCCCTGCGACACCGCCCCGCCGGGCGCGAGCCAGGCGCTGTGCGAGAGCGCGCCAGGCTTCGACCGCCGCGCGTTTCACGGGACGTTCAACGCGGCGGTCACCCGGTTCTTCACCGACCAATTGGTCGCACCGGGCAAGCCGCTTCCGAAGGGCTGACTTCACACCCGGTTAACCACGATGGCGGACTCTGCGCTCACGAGCGTGACAGCCAAAAGTGTCCGCGGTTTTGGCGGCCGTCACGCTCGAAGGAATAGACGCCGAACCTGTCCGGCGGACAGGTTCGGTGGGGTTAGGAGCCGTCTTGCGTAGCCTCATCGCCGCCGTCGAACGTATCGATCCGCTGACCATCTATGGACGTGTGGCGGCCGTGAACGGTCTGCTGATCGAGGTGCGCGGCGGCCTGACCCGGCTGACGGTCGGGGCCCGCGTCGAGATCGAGCGCCCCGGCCAGAAACCGTTGCCGGCCGAGGTGGTGGGCTTCCGCGAGACCCGCGCCCTGCTGATGCCCTTCGGTCCCGTCGAAGGCGTCGGCCCCGGCGCGGAGATCCGTTTCATGCCGGAAGGCGCGGTCGTCCGGCCGACCAAGGCGTGGCTGGGCCGCATCATCAACGCGTTCGGCGAGCCGATCGACGGCCTCGGCCCCTTGCCCCAGGGCGAAGTCCCCTATCCGCTGAAAACCCCGCCCCCGCCGGCCCACGCCCGCGGCCGGGTGGGCGAGCGCCTGGACCTGGGCGTGCGCTCGATGAACGTCTTCACCACCACCTGCCGCGGCCAGCGCCTGGGCATCTTCGCCGGTTCGGGCGTCGGCAAGTCGGTGCTGCTGTCGATGCTGGCCAAGGAGGCCACCTGCGACGCCGTTGTCGTCGGCCTGATCGGCGAGCGGGGCCGCGAGGTTCGCGAGTTCGTCGAGGAGACCCTGGGCGAGGACGGCCTGCGCCGCGCCGTCGTCGTGGTCGCCACCTCGGACGAGCCCGCCTTGACCCGCCGCCAGGCCGCCTACATGACCCTGGCGATCAGTGAATATCTGCGCGACCAGGACCAGGAAGTCCTGTGCCTGATGGACTCGGTGACCCGCTTCGCCATGGCCCAGCGCGAGATCGGCCTGGCCGCCGGCGAGCCGCCGACCACCAAGGGCTACACGCCCACCGTCTTCACCGAGCTGCCCAAGCTGCTCGAGCGCGCCGGGCCCGGGCCGATCCGCGCCGACGGCACCACCGCCGCGCCGATCACCGCGCTCTTCACCGTGCTGGTGGACGGCGACGACCATAACGAGCCGATCGCCGACGCCACGCGCGGTATCCTCGACGGCCACATCGTCATGGAGCGGGCCATCGCCGAACGCGGCCGCTTCCCGGCCATCAACGTCCTGAAGTCGATCAGCCGGACCATGCCGGGCTGCCAGCACCCGCACGAGCGCGAGATCGTCAAGGGCGCGCGCCAGGTGATGTCCGCCTACGCCAACATGGAAGAACTGATCCGCATCGGCGCCTATCGCGCCGGGGCCGACCCCGTGGTCGACCGCGCGATCCGCCTAAATCCTGCGATCGAGGCTTTCCTCAGCCAGGATAAGGAAGAAGCAACGTCTCTAGACGACTCTTTCGGTCATCTGGGGCAGATCCTGGCGAGTGAGTACTGATGACCAAGTGGGCCGCCTCGCTAATCCGCATCTCGAACCACGAGGTCGAGACGCTGCAAAAACGCCTCGCCGAGATCACCGAACGCCGCATGGCGGCCGAACTGCGCATCACCATGCTGGACGCCGAGGCCGAAGCCGAGGCCAAGCACGCCGAGGGTGACGCCAGCGCCGGCTGGTACATGATCGGCTATCGCGAGGGCCACAAGCGCCGCAAGGCCGACATGCTGGTCCAGATCGAGCAGTGCCTGCAGGAAGAGATCGGCGCCCGCGACGCCCTCTCCGAGGCCTTCGAGAACCTCAAGAAGTACGAGCACGTCGCCGAGCAGGCCAAGATCCTGGCGGCCAAGAAGCTGGGCGCCTACGAAGCCGCCCAGATGGACGAAGTCAGCATTCGACGCGCCGCCATGGGCGGGCGCTAGAGCGCGACCCGCGAAGTGGAGACGGTTTTGCGATGAGATTGCGCTCCACTCAAGATTCCCCGATGCGGCTCACCCGCCGCTCCGCGATCGCCTCGGCGCTGGCCCTTTCGGCGTGCGGCCAAGGGGCCAAGAGCCAGCCGGCTCCGGCGCCGATCCCGCCGCTCAAGAGCCTGGCGCGCTTCCCGATCGGCTGCTGCGTGCAGGAACGCTGGCTGCAGGAGCCGGACTACGCCGACCTGCTGGCCGAGCAGTTCTCCCAACTCACCGCCGAGTGGGAGATGAAGATGGAATACATCCTGCGCGAGGACGGCGGGTTCCAGTTCGACCGCCCCGACAGCATCGCCCTGTTCGCCAAGGCGCGCGGCATGGCCCTGCACGGCCACACGCTCGTCTGGTACGCCGGCGAGCCCGAGCCCTTCAAGAAGCTGGACGGCAAGGGCGCCGCCTTCGCCAACGCCTATCGCAACTACATCCTGGCGGTCGTCGGCCGCTACAAGGGCCAGGCCCGCAGCTGGGACGTGGTCAACGAGCCGATCACCGACGACGGCGAGCGCCTGCGCGAGAGCCTGTGGTCGCGCAACCTGGGCCTGGACGACCACATCATCCGCGCCCTGGAGCACGCCCGCGAGGCCGATCCAGCGGCGGCGCTGTTCATCAACGACTATCATCTCGAGCTGAAGCCCAACAAACGCGCCACCTTCATGCGGCTGGTCGAGCGCCTGCTGAAGCGCGGCGCGCCGCTGGACGGCCTGGGAACCCAGACCCATATCGACTACGACCTGCCCGAGGGGGCGGTCGGCGCGGCGCTCAAGGACCTAGCCAGCTTCGGCCTGCCGATCCACCTGTCGGAGCTGGACATCTCGCTGGGCGACCGCTTCGTTCCCGCCCTGCCCGGCGATCGGGTGAAGCGCCAGATCGCCAAATACGCCGAGGTCGCCGAGGCCTTCATGGCCCTGCCCGAGCGCCAGCGCTTCGCCTTCACCGTCTGGGGCCTGCGCGACAGCGACACCTGGCTGCGCGGTCCGTCGGGCCAGCGTCCCACGGACCAGCCGCTGCTGTTCGACGACGCCGGCCAGGCCAAGCCCACCGCCCGCGTCCTGGCCGACGCGTTCTCGCGCCGCGCTTAACCAAACGCCGACCTTTCTTTGCCCATAGTCGCGCCTCGGTAAGCGTCAGGGGGACTGCGTGACGACTTCGGGGTCCCGGACGATCGGGCGGCCGCGGAACTGGAACAGGTTCGCCGTCCTGCTCTGCGCCTATGCGGCGAGTTCGCCTACAGTCTGGTCCTGGCCGGCGCGAACTCACAACATCCCGACGATCTGGACCAGCAACGCGATCGTCATCGTCGCCTTGATGGTGCTGGACCGACGCCAGGGCGTGGTGTTCCTGCTTGTCAGCAGCCTGGTCCACATGGCTATCGAGCTTGCCGTCGGCGAGCCGATGCGGTTCGTCCTGACCGTCACGGTCCTGGACGACATCCAGACCTTCGGCACGGCGGTGCTGCTGCGGCGGATGGGCGTGCCGAACCGGGTTCGCGATCCCAAGAGCCTGCTGGCGCTGATCGCCGCCAGTTCCCTCCTGACCGCCGCCAGTTCGATCGTCGTCAGCAGCCTGCTGGCCGTCAGCGCCGGTCACCACTTCCTGCTCGGCTGGAGCGAGTGGACGACATCCAACGTCATGGGCGTGGCCCTGGTGCTGCCCATGGCGCTGATCATGCTGGATCGACGGCACCGGCAGGGCTTCCGCGTCGGACGGCTGGAAGCGATCCTCACCCCGCTGATGGTGCTGGCCTTCTCGGCCGTCATCTTCGCGCTGGACATGGACTACCGCGCGTTGCTGTTCGCCCCGGTCATGCTGGCGGCGTTCCGGGGCGGCCCCCGCGCGGTGGCGATCGTCGTGACCGCCTCCGTGGCGGTCGCCATTCCCGCCGTGCTGCATCGGACGGGCGTGGCGATGCCAAGCGCCCTGACGCCGCTCCGCCAAGTCCTGATCTTCCACATCGTGCTCTACGTCGTGGCCATCCTCGCGGCGCTGGCGATCGGACGCCAGGCGCGACTGCAAGCCCTGCTGGTCCGCCGCAGCGCCGTCGCCCGCGCCGCCCAGGCCCGCGCCCAGGCGGCCAACCGCGCCAAGTCCGAGTTCGTGGCCACCATCAGCCACGAGATCCGCACCCCGCTGAACAGCATCCTGGGCTTCGCCACGCTGGTCGCCGACGATCCCAGCCTGTCGAGCGAGAACCGCCGCCGCCTGGACCTGGTCAGCCGCGCCGGACACTCCCTGGCCGAGATCGTCGGCGACCTGCTGGACTTCGCCAAGGTCGAGGCCGGCCGCCTGGACCTGAGCCTGACGCCCACCTCGCCCGCCGCCCTGCTGCGCGACGCCATGGCCATCATCGCCCCCGAGGCGGCGGCCAAGGGCCTCTATCTGCACACCCAGTTCGAAGGCGATGTCGACGCGCCCCTGGCCCTGGACGAGACCCGCCTTCGCCAGGTGCTGCTGAACTTGCTGGCCAACGCCGTGAAGTTCACGCGCGACGGCGGCGTGGTCGCTCGCCTGACCGCCGGCCCGTCCCCCCGGCGCCCTGCGCTTCGAGATCACCGACACCGGCATCGGCATCGCCCCCGAGGTTCAGGCCAGGCTCTTCCAGCGCTTCTCCCAGGCGGACAGCTCGATCAGCCGCAGCTATGGCGGCACGGGCCTGGGCCTGGCGATCAGCAAGGCCCTGGTCAGCGCCATGAACGGCGAGATCGGCGTCGAGAGCCAGCTGGACCACGGCGCCCGCTTCTGGATCACCCTCACCGCCAAGGCCTGCGACCCCGTCGCCCGGGCCGCCGGCTGCTGTCCCACGCCGGAAACCGCCCCCGAGCGCGCCGCCCGCGTGCTGCTGGTCGACGATCATCCGATGAACCGCGAGCTGGGCGTGGCTCTGTTGACCCTGATCGGCTGCGAGGTCGCCACCGCCAGTGACGGCGCCCAGGCGCTCGAGGCGGTCACGGCCGGGAGCTTCGACCTCGTCCTGATGGACGTGCACATGCCGGGGATGGACGGCCTGACCGCCACGCGCGCCATCCGCGCCCTGTCGAGCCCGGCGGCAACCGTCCCGATCATCGCCCTCAGCGCCGATGTCCTGCCCGAGCAGATCGCCCGCTGCCGCGCCGCCGGCATGGACGACCACGTGCCCAAGCCGATCCGCCGTGAGGAGCTGTTCGCGGCCGTCGCCCGGGCGCTGGAAGGCCGATCCGCCGAGCCCGCGCCTCAGAAGATCGCCTAGAGCGCGGCAGCCGAAAGTGTGAGCGGCTTCGGCCGCCTGCCTCACTCTAAGTGTTTGAGATAGAGCAACGCTCAAGGTTAAATCGGCTTCATGACGGCCTTGTAAGTTGAGACTTACCCGCACCGCCCGTAAATCGCGCGGCCTCGGCGCGTAACGCCGATCAGTGAACAGCAAAAGGTGAGCTTAAATCCCGCGCGCGGCGGTCGTCGCGCGCCACGGGGATCGGCTGCGCCTTGATCAAGGGAAAACGAAATGATCCATCATCTGTCCGTAGCCGCCGCCGATCCTCAAGGCGTGGGCCAGTTCTTCGCCGACATCATGGGGGGCGTCGTCGTCGATTTCCCGCCCAACCCCGGCAGCTGCATGGTGTTCAAGGCCGACGGCCGCGGCACCGCTATCGAGGTCTATCCCGCCGGCAGCGTCATGGTCCCGAACGGCGAGCCGGGCGCGATCTTCCTGCGCCAGCCCGAGGCCTTCGGCCGTTCGCCCACCCACTTCGCGCTGAGCATCGACCTGCCCCGCGACGAGGTCCTGGCCCGCGCCAAGGCCAAGGGCTGGGACGCCTTCATCTGCGATCGCGGCGGCCACTTCCATGTGGTCGAGGTGTGGGTCGAGAACACCTGGCTGGTGGAGCTGCTGCCGCCGGACTTCGCGGCCGAATATCTCGGCTTCGCCAACGCAGTGACCGAACAGGCCGACCCGAACATGGCGCTCGACACCCACCAGCCGCAGGCCCGCACCCTCGAAAACGCCTGACGCGGAAGGGAGCATCAGACAAAAAACGCCCCGGCCGTGCGACCGGGGCGTTCTCATTTCGGGGCGAGCCTGGGCTCTTACGAGTCCAGGAAGCTCCGCAGCTTCCGCGACCGGCTCGGGTGCTTGAGCTTGCGAAGGGCCTTGGCCTCGATCTGGCGGATACGTTCGCGGGTGACCGAGAACTGCTGACCGACTTCTTCCAGCGTGTGGTCGGTGTTCATGCCGATGCCGAAGCGCATGCGCAGCACGCGCTCTTCGCGCGGGGTCAGCGAGGCCAGCACGCGGGTGGTGGTTTCCCGCAGGTTGGACTGGATGGCCGCGTCGATCGGCAGGATGGCGTTCTTGTCCTCGATGAAGTCGCCCAGGTGGCTGTCTTCCTCGTCGCCGATCGGCGTTTCGAGGCTGATCGGCTCCTTGGCGATCTTCAGGACCTTGCGAACCTTCTCCAGCGGCATGGCCAGCTTTTCGGCCAGCTCTTCCGGGGTCGGCTCGCGGCCGATCTCGTGCAGCATCTGGCGGCTGGTGCGGACGATCTTGTTGATCGTCTCGATCATGTGCACCGGGATGCGGATGGTCCGGGCCTGGTCGGCGATCGAGCGGGTGATGGCCTGACGGATCCACCAGGTGGCGTAGGTCGAGAACTTGTAGCCGCGGCGATATTCGAACTTATCGACGGCCTTCATCAGACCGATATTGCCCTCCTGGATCAGGTCCAGGAACTGCAGGCCGCGGTTGGTGTATTTCTTGGCGATCGAGATCACGAGGCGAAGATTGGCCTCGACCATTTCCTTCTTGGCCTGACGGGCTTCGCGCTCGCCCTTCTGGACCGTCTGGACGATGCGGCGATAGTCGTCGATCGGCACGCCGGTCTCGGTGGCCAGGGCGGCGATCTCGCCGCGGATGTCGGTCACCGACTGGCTGTCGTTCTCGACGAACTTGGTCCAGCGCACGCCCATGCCCTTGACCTGATCCGACCAGGTCGGGTTCAGCTCCGAGCCGAAATAGGCCTTGAGGAACTCGCCGCGGCTGATGCCGTAGCTGTCGGCCAGGCGCAGCAGGCGGCCTTCCAGACCGATCAGACGCTTGTTGATCGCATAGAGCTGCTCGACCAGCGCCTCGATGCGGTTGTTGTTCAGCTTCAGCGTCTTCAGGTGCTGGATGATCGTCGCCGACAAACCTTCATAGGCCTTGCGGTCGGCCTCCGACAGATCCTCGCCCTTCAGGCGGCTGCCAACCAGCTTGTCCTGCAGCTTGCGGAAGCTTTCGAACTCGCTGGCGATAGCGTCCAGGATGGCCATCACGCCTTCGCGCAGTTCGCCTTCCATGGCGCTGACGGTGGGGCCGGCGCCGTCGTCGAAATCGTCGTCGTCGTCGCCTTCGCCCTCGGGCTTGGGTTCGGCGCCGGCTTCCTGGTCGACGGGTTCGGCCGGTTCGGCGTCTTCGTCCTCGGCGGCCGGCTGGGCGGCGACGCCGTTGATGGCGGCGTAGGTGCCTTCCAGGTCGATGACTTCGCGCAGCAGGATGCGGCCGGTGCCCAGTTCCTCGCGCCACACCATGATGGCTTCGAAGGTCAGGGCCGACTCGCAGAGGCCGCGGATCATGGTGTCGCGGCCGGCCTCGATGCGCTTGGCGATGGCGATTTCGCCCTCGCGCGACAGCAGCTCGACCGAACCCATCTCGCGCAGGTACATGCGCACGGGGTCGTCGGTGCGGTCGTAGGCGGCCGGCTTGTCGCTGGTGATGACCGTGGTGTTCTCGTCGCGGGTGGCGACTTCGCCGCCCTCCGAGCCCTCGGCGTCTTCTTCGGCCTCGACCACGTTGACGCCCATCTCGCTCAGCATGGCGAGGGTGTCTTCGATGGCGTCGGGGCTGACTTCCTCGGACGGCAGCACCTTGTTCAGCTCGTCCATCGTGACGTAGCCGCGAGCCTTGGCCTGCTTGATGAACTTCTTTACGCCGGCGTCGGTCAGGTCGAGCAGAGGACCGTCACCGCCGGTGGTTTCGGGCGCTTCCGTCTCGGCCGAGGAATTGTTGCTCATCAAGCTCTCCGAAATCGACACCGCCGTCGTGCAAGAGCGGCGCCGAAAAAATCCGTATCGAAAAGGAGTCGCCTGCCCGTCGCGCGCGTCTTGAAGTTCAGCGCTTTCCCAAGGATCACGTTCCCGTCAGAATTCGCCAAGGGCGCCCGTATTCGCCATGTATGAGCGCTCCGCGAGAGACCCGGCGGAGACCATATGGCGTGGGCGCGGCCTGACGCTTTCCCTGATCGGGTCGGCGACCGCTGGGGACCTGGGGCCACGGCGAGGGTGACATCCTGTTTCGATGAGGGCGCGCGCGACGGCGGCCCGAGCGATGTCAATCAGCTGCTTGGCAAATCCTTGAGTCGGCAAATGGCTTTGGGTGACGCCGGTGTCAAGATGGGACGGCCCTGCAACCGCAAACATTTGCGTTCGCCCGACCAACCCCGGAGCGGGAGAAACCTAGTGCAGGACCTGCGAAACCATCTCCGGATCGGTCCAACCGCCGCTGTCGATCAGGCGCTTGACCGCGTCCCTTTCGGTCTTCAGGCGCAGCAGGGTCTGGAAGTCGCTGTCGTCGACCAGGTCGGTCTTGGCGTCGTCGACCGCGCGCTCCAGGGCCGTCAGGCGGATCAAAAGGTCGAAGGCCTGCGACCAGAGGACGCGGATGGCCTCCTCCGGGTTCTGGGCGGCGCTGTGGGTCACGTCCAGCGCCCGCACGCCGGCCGCGGAGCGCTCCAGCAGCGCCAGGGCGCCGGCGTCGTAGCCGATCGAGGCCAGACGACCGCGCACCATGCCGCTCTCCACGTGGTCGGCCTCCATGCGCAGGTTGACCAGCTCATGGGCGATGCCGTCCAGGCGCGCGTCGCCCAGGCCCTGGTTCATCAAGACCTCGATGCGGTCGTCGACGACCTTGGGATCGCGGATGGCGGCGATCAGCAGAGCCGCCGAGATTGGCTTGGGGGCGTGCTGCAGAGCCTGGGCGGCCGCGCGCCCCTCGGCCGTGGAGCCCTCGATCCGGGGCTTGCCGAACTTGCGGGGCGTGTTGTCCCAACGCTGGCGCGACAGTTGCCGGCCCGCGTCGCTGGCGTCGTTCTTGACCCGTCGCGCCGCCCGCATCTCGTCGAGACGGTCCAGCAGCTCCTCTTTATAGGCGTGCGCCAGGTCCTTGTCGGCGATGGTCGCCGCCAGGGTGCGCAGGCGGACCTTCAGGTTCGTCCGCTGCTCGGGGGTGTCGAAGGGCTCGACGTCGCGCTCGCGCTCGAACAGGGCCTGGACGAAGGGCTTGGTGTCGCTGAGCTGAGCCTTCAGCGCCGCCGCCCCCTGATCGCGCAGTATGTCGTCGGGATCCTTGCCGCCGACCGGCATGGAGAACAGGAACGAGCGGCCCGGCTTCAGCAGCGGCAGGGCGCGATCGATGGCGCGGTGGGCGGCGCGCTGGCCGGCCTTGTCGCCATCGAAGCACAGGGTCGGCGTCGGATGCAGGCGCCACAGCCCCTCCATCTGCTCTTCGGTCAGGGCCGTGCCCATGGCCGCCACGGCCGGCACGCCGGCGCGCTGGCAGGCGATGACGTCCATATAGCCTTCGACCACCACCATGGGCGGCTTGCCCCCAAACTGGCCGCCCCCGCTCTGGCCGTCGTGCAGGATCTTGCGGGCCTCGAACAGGCCGTAGAGCACCCGCCCCTTGTGGAAGAGTTCCGTCTCGGGACCGTTCAGGTATTTGGCGCGGGCGTTGGGGTCCATGGCCCGGCCGCCGAACGACACCACCTTCCCCCGGGTGTCGGTGATCGGAAAGATGATCCGGTCGCGGAAGCGGTCATAGGGCTGGCCGCCGTCCTCGGGCGAGATCAGCACCCCGGCGTCGACCAGATCGCCCCGGCTTGGCGCCCTTGGCGACCAGATAGTCCTTCAGCCCCGTGCGGTTGTTGGGCGCGAAGCCAATGCGGAAGCGGCTCCACTCCTTCTCGGGCAGGCCGCGCTTTTCCAGATAGGCGCGGGCGGCCTGACCGACCGGGCGGCGCAGCTCGGCCTCGAACCAGGCCGCGGCCAGCTCCATCCAGTCGCCCAGGGACGAGCGCTTCTGCTCCTCGCGGGCGGCGTGCGGGTCGACGGCGGGCAGGCTCATGCCGGCCTCGGCCGCCAGACGCTCGACCGCCTCGGCGAAGGTCAGCCGCTCGGTCTCCTGCAGGAAGCTGATGATGTCGCCGTGCTTGCCGCTGGAGAAGCAGTGATAGAAGCCCTTTTCGTCGTTGACGAAGAACGACGGGCTCTTCTCCTTGGTGAACGGCGACAGACCCGCGTACTCGCGCCCCTGCCGCCGCAGCTTCACCGTCTTGCCGACGACGTCGGACGGGCGAAGGCGGGACTTCAGTTCTTCGAGGAAGCGGTCGTCGAAACGCATTGAGGCTGGGGGCCGATCGGTGAACGCGCATCATAGTGAAGCGCGGCGGCGCAGATATCGGACGTAGGTCCTTCGCCCACAAGTTTGGCGAGTCTGTGGATATCTCAAGCTCGGCATTAGGAACATCGCGTCCGCCCTCTCCGTTTTGAAAGCCGGAGCGCCTCGACGCGCCCCAAGCTTCCAAGCCCGCCACGGAGAAGACCCATGCCCCAGAGATGGAATGACCGCGAAGGCCGCTTCGACGTCGAAGCCGACGGCGATTTCGACCGGCAGCAAGGCTACGGCTACGACGCCGCGCGACGTCACGATCCGGCCTATGACACCTCTCACCGCAACGAAGGCGGCTATCGCGGCGAGCGCGGCCCGCGTCGCCACGGCGGCGAATTCCTTCGGGCGGCGCAAGCGAGCGGCGACATCGGCTATGGCCGCGCGCGCTCTGGCGCGGACTACGGCGCCGGCGCGACGGGTTATCGCTCGCCAGGCGACTATGGCCGTGTGGGCGGCCACGACTTCGGCGGCGCGACCGGCGACTACGGCTCCAGCGGCTATTCGGGCCGCACGCCTGACTATGGCGACGAGCGCTATTTCGATGCGCGCGACCGCGATCGCCCGGATCGCGATGGCGCCTATGGCCGTGACTACAATCCCTATCGCTCGTTCAGCCCGCGCGACCAGCGCCCCCGCCACGAGGAGCGCACCTGGTTCGACCGGGCCCGCGACGAGGTCTCCTCCTGGATGGGCGACCACGACGCCCTGCGCCGCCGCGAGGCCGACGGCGCCCATCGCGGGCGCGGCCCCAAGGGCTATCGCCGCTCGGACGAGCGCATCCGCGAGGATGTCAGCGACCGGCTGACTGACGACAGCTGGCTGGACGCCAACGGCATCGAGGTCGCGGTCTCCGACGGTGACGTCACCCTGACCGGCACGGTCCGCTCGCGCGAGGACAAGAGACGCGCGGAGGCCCTGGCCGAGAGCGTCTCGGGCGTCGACAACGTGCAGAACAACCTGCGGGTCGACCGCGGGACCGACACGACGGCGACCACGGTTCCGGCGTCGCCGCTGGGTTAAGGGCCAAAAGCTCCGCCCGTGACCGACGGGCGGAGCGCCTTTTCGCGTTACCCTTCCGACGCTTGATTTCAACGCCGAAACGCAAACCAGGCCGCATACCCACGTTCTTGCCCGTCCGGCCAACTTGCCCTCGACAAGCGAGTATTAACGCCACAAACATCCCGGCTTCTCGTCGCGGGAGCACGCCCGCGCGCCGCACTGGGGTGTTTCGTGAAAGCGCTGTTCTTCTCGGTCTCCGTCCTGTCCCTGGCCGCAACGGCGGTTATGGCCCAGACTTCTCCCCTGCCGGAGTCCGCGCCCCCGACCCCGCCGATCGAAGCCCCGCGCGACGTCCCGTACACGGCGGGCACGCTGAAGGTCGCCGTCGACGCTACCGATCTCGACCGCAAGATCTGGAACGTCACCACCACCATGCCGGTCAGCAAGGCCGGCGACTTCGTGTTCCTGTATCCGCAGTGGGTCCCGGGCGGCCACTCCCCGCGCAACGACCTGGACAAGCTGGCCGGCCTGGTGGTCACCGCCAACGGCAAGCGCATCCCCTGGACCCGCGACGTGGTCAGCGTCCACGCCTTCCATGTCGACGTCCCGGCCGGCGTCACCGAGCTGCAGATCAGCTACCAGTTCCTGACCGCCGTCGAGGGCAAGGTCGGCCGCATCGAGGTCACGCCCGAGATGCTGAACCTGCAGTGGCTGCAGGTGACCATGTATCCCGCCGGCTACTACACCCGCCAGATTCCGATCGAGGCCAGCGTCAAGCTGCCGGAAGGCTGGAAGTTCGCCACCGCCCTGGAGACCGCCAAGACCGAGGGCCAGGTCACGACCTTCAAGCCGACCAATGTCGAAATCCTGGTCGACTCGCCGATGATGGCCGGCAAGTACTTCAAGTCGGTCGAGCTGGACCCCACCGGCCCGGCCCCGGTGCGCCTGAACCTGATCGCCGACAGCCCCGAGAACCTCGAGGCCAAGCCGGAATACATCCAGATCCACAAGGACCTCGTCCAGCAGGCCTACAAGCTCTACGGCTCGCACCACTACGATCACTACGATTTCCTGGTGGCGATGTCCGACAAGCTGGGCGGCATCGGCCTGGAGCACCATCGCTCCAGCGAAAACCGCGTCGCCCCGAAGTACTTCAACGAGTGGGACAAGAACTTCGTCGGCCGCGACCTGCTGAGCCACGAATACACCCACTCGTGGAACGGCAAGTTCCGCCGCGCCGCCGACCTGTGGACTCCGAACCTGAACGTGCCGATGCGCGACAGCATGATGTGGGTCTATGAGGGCCAGACCCAGTACTGGGGCAACGTGCTGGCCGCCCGCTCGGGCCTGCTGACCAAGCAGCAGGCGATGGACTCGCTGGCCGCCACGGCCGCCGTCTATGACAACCGCCGCGGCCGCGACTGGCGTCCGGTGCAGGACACCACCAACGACCCGATCATCGCCAACCGCAAGCCGCTGTCGTGGCTCTCCTGGCAGCGCAGCGAGGACTACTATTCGGAAGGCCTGCTGGTCTGGCTCGACGCCGACACCCTGATCCGCGAGAAGACCGGCGGCAAGAAGTCGCTGGACGACTTCGCCAAGGCCTTCTTCGGCGTCGACAACGGCTCGTACAGCGAGAAGACCTATACGTTCGACGACGTGGTCGGCGCGCTGAACGGCGTCTACGCCTATGACTGGGCCACCTTCCTCAAGACCCGCATCCAGGAGGTCCAGGAAAAGGCCCCGCTGGATGGCTTCGAGCGCGGCGGCTACAAGGTGGTCTATACCGACACCCCCACCGAGTTCATGAAGTCGGCCGAGACCAAGGCCAAGAATACCCCGCTCAGCTACTCGCTGGGCCTGACGGTGGGTTCTGACGGCGTGCTGACCGACGTGCAGTGGGGCGGCCCCGCGTTCAAGGCCGGCCTGACCCAGGGCCTCACGGTCGTGGCCGTCAACGGCGAGCAGTTCGACGGTGACAAGCTCAAGGCCGCCGTCAAGGCCGCCGCCAAGCCCGATGGTCAGCTGGTCGAGCTGCTGATCAAGGACGGCGGTCGTTACAGGATGGTCAAGATCGACTATCGCGGCGGCCTGCGCTACCCGCGCCTGGAGCGGATCGCCGGGACCCCGGACCGTCTCGGCGACATCCTGACACCGCGCAAATAGTTAACGAAATTCGCCGTCAGGTTGCGATCCACTCGCAGCCTGCGACGATTTGGGGAAGGGCGGGAAGCCGACACCTGTGTCACCTTCCTGACTGTTCAATCCCTCTGAACGCGTACCGAAAAGGGCCCGCCCCCTCTCCCAAGCGGGCCCTTTTTTGCGTCCGGTTTGAACCCGCCCCATTTTTTCGTCCGGACATTGACGCTCGCGTGACAGCGAGGGAACGATGCGCCCCGCCGGGCTCGGGGGCCGCGGCGTTTCAGCGTCAGGGATCACCATGCTCGACCGTCGTCAGATCATGATGGGGACGGCGGCCGCCGCCCTTACCGCCGGCTTTGGGGCAACAGCGCGTCCAGCCTCGGCGGCCACACCGAAGGAACAGCTGTACGCGCTGTTCGACGCCTTCTTCGACGAGGACCTGAGCGACAGCCCCGAGCAGGCCACGAACCTGGGCCTCGACATCGGCAAGCACGCCGACGCCCGCTCGAAACTCTCGGACCGCTCGATCGCCGCCTGGAAGCGCGACCGCGCCGAGCCGGCCAAGCGCATCGCCCGCCTGAAGACAATCGACCGCAAGGCCCTGACCGGCGACGACGCCATCAACTACGACACCGCCCTGTTCAACTACGAGGCCCGCGAAGGGACCTCGCGCTTCGACTACGGCTCTGGCTCGCGACCGTTCGTGCTGACCCAGTACTATGGGGCCTATATCTCGACGCCCAACTTCCTGGACAGCAAGCACAAGATCGAGTCGGCCGCCGACGCCGACACGTACATCGCCCGTATGAAGGCCTTCGCGGGCGTGCTCGACCAGGAGACCGAACGGGCCAGCGCCGACGCGGCCAAGGGCGTGATCCCGTCGGACTTCATGGTCGACAAGGCCATCGCCCAGCTCACCCAGTTTCGCGCCATCCCGGTCGACAAGAACGTGCTGGTCGCCTCGGCCGCCCGTCGCGCCAAACAGTATGGCGACTACGACGTCCAGGCCGCAAAGGTCCTGACCGGCGAGATCCAGCCGGCCCTCGACCGTCAGATCGCCGCCCTGCAGGCCATGCGGCCCAAGGCCGTCCACGACGCCGGCATCGGCCGCCTGAAGGACGGCGACGCCTTCTACGCCGCCCTGCTGAAGATCTACACGACGACCAACAAAACCCCCGAGGAAGTCCACCGCCTGGGCCTGGACGAAGGCGCCGAGATCCAGGCGCGGATGGACGAGATCCTCAAGAAGCGCGGCCTGACGCAAGGGTCGGTCGGCGCGCGGATGGCCAGCCTCGGCGCTCAGCCCGACCAGGTGTTCCCCAACACCGACGAGGGCCGCGCCCAGATCCTCGACTATTGCCGCGGACGGCTGGCCAAGCTTCAGCCCGAGCTGCCGAAATGGTTCGGCCTGATGCCCCAGATCCCGGTCGAGGTCCGTCGCGTGCCGACCTACACCGAGGCCGGCTCGTCGGGCGCCTATTACGAGCGGCCGGCCCTGGACGGCTCGCGTCCGGGCGCGGTCTATATCAACCTCAAGGACACGGCCGAGTGGCCGCGCCTGTCGCTGGCGACCCTGATCCACCATGAGGGCGCCCCCGGTCACCACTTCCAGCTGGCCCTGGTCGCCCAGAGCAACCTGCCCAAACTGCGCCAGAACATGGGCTTCTCGGCCAATACCGAAGGCTGGGCGCTCTATGCCGAGCAGGTGGCCATGGAAATGGGCATGTACGAGGGCGACGACCTCAGCCTTCTGGGCATGTACCAGGCGCGCCTGTTCCGCGCCTCGCGCTGCGTGGTCGACACCGGCCTCCACGCCAAGGGCTGGAGCCGCGAGAAGGCCATCGCCTACATGGTCGAGACCGGCGGCGACTCGGTGGGCAAGATCTCCCGCGAGGTCGAGCGCTACTGCGCCAATCCCGGTCAGGCCTGCTCCTACAAGGTCGGCCACACCGTCTGGGCGGCGTCTCGCGAGCGCGCCAGGAAGCGCCTGGGCGGCAAGTTCGACATCAAGCGCTTCCACGACACCGCGCTGATGGTCGGCCCCGCGCCGCTGACGGTGCTGGAGGGGGTGATCGACCGCTGGCAGGGGTGAGCGACCTAAATAACTCCGTCATTCCCGCCACAAGGGCGGGAATGACGGCGATCGGGAAAATGAGACCGGTACCATTTCTGACTTGAGTGGTCAGACAACCGCCTCCATAGTGCCTTGACGAAGGCGGCCCCAGAGCCGTCGGCCATTGCGCACCTTCGGGGAAACAAACGGATGACCACCACCCTCACCCGCCGCCTGTTCGGCGCGAGCCTCGCGGCGCTGTCCGCCGCCGCCATGCCCGGCCTGGCGCAAGCCGCCGACAAGGCTCCCAAGACGTCCGGCGGCAAGCCGCTCTACAAAGACCCGGCCCAGCCGATCGACGCCCGGGTCAAGGACCTGCTCTCCCGCATGACGCTGGAAGAGAAGGCCGCCCAGCTGATCGGCATCTGGCTCACCAAGAACAAGATCCAGACCCCCGAGGGCGAGTTCTCGGCCGAAGAGGCCAGCAAGAACTTCCCCAACGGCCTGGGCCAGATCTCGCGCCCGTCCGACCGCAAGGGCGCCAAGCCCGCCACGGTGATCGACGCGGCCGCCGGCGCCGACGACGGCGCGGTCAACCGCAACGCCAAGGAGACCGCGCGCTACACCAACGCCGCCCAGAAGTGGGCCGTGGAGAAGACGCGCCTGGGCATCCCGCTCTTGATGCACGACGAGGCGCTGCACGGCTACGTCGCCCGTGACGCGACCAGCTTCCCGCAGGCCATCGCCCTGGCCTCGACCTTCGATACCGATCTGACCGAGAAGATCTTCGCCGTCGCCGCCCGCGAGATGCGCGCCCGCGGCTCCAACCTGGCCCTCGCCCCCGTGGTCGACGTGGCCCGCGACCCGCGCTGGGGCCGCATCGAGGAGACTTACGGCGAGGACCCGCACGTCTGCGCCGAGATCGGCCTGGCCGCCATCCGCGGCTTCCAGGGGACCACCCTGCCGCTGGCCAAGGACAAGGTCTTCGTCACCCTCAAGCACATGACCGGCCACGGCCAGCCCGAGAACGGCACCAATGTCGGCCCGGCCCAGATCGCCGAGCGCACCCTGCGCGAGAACTTCTTCCCGCCGTTCGAACGCGCCGTGACCGAGCTGCCCGTCCGCGCGGTCATGCCGTCGTATAACGAGATCGACGGCGTCCCCTCGCACGCCAACCGCTGGCTGCTGACCAAGATCCTGCGCGAGGAGTGGGGCTACAAGGGCTCGGTCCAGAGCGACTATTTCGCGATCAAGGAGCTGATCGCCCGCCACAAGCTGACCACCGATCTCGGCGAGACGGCGGTGATGGCCATGCACGCCGGCGTCGATGTCGAGCTGCCCGACGGCGAGGCCTACGTCCTGATCCCCGAACTGGTGAAGGCCGGCCGCATCCCGCAGTTCGAGATCGACGCCGCCGTGGCCCGCGTCCTGACCATGAAGTTCGAAGGCGGCCTGTTCGAGAACCCCTACTGCGACGAGAAGACCGCCGACGCCAAGACCGCGACGCCCGACGCCGTCGCCCTGGCCCGCGAGGCCGCACGCAAGGCCGTCGTGCTGCTCAAGAACGACAAGGGCGTGCTGCCGCTGGACGGCAAGAAGATCAAGCGCCTCGCCCTCCTGGGCACACACGCCAAGGATACGCCGATCGGCGGCTACTCGGACGTGCCGCGCCACGTGGTCTCGATCCACGAGGGCCTGACCGCGGAGGCCAAGGCCCAGGGCTTCGCGCTCGACTACGCCGAGGCCGTGCGCATCACCGAAGAACGCATCTGGGCGCAGGACGCCGTCAAGTTCGTCGATCCGGCCGTCAACGCCAAGCTGATCGCCGAGGCCGTCGAGGTCGCCAAGAAGGCCGACGTCGTCGTGATGGTGCTGGGCGACAACGAACAGACCAGCCGCGAGGCCTGGGCCGACAACCACCTGGGCGATCGCGAGAGCCTCGACCTGATCGGCCAGCAGAACGACCTGGCCAAGGCGATCTTCGACCTGGGCAAGCCGACCGTGGTGTTCCTGCTGAACGGCCGCCCGCTGTCGATCAACCTGCTGGCCCAGCGCGCCGACGCCATCATCGAGGGCTGGTACCTGGGCCAGGAGACCGGCAACGCCGCCGCCGACGTCCTGTTCGGCCGCGCCAATCCGGGCGGCAAGCTGCCGGTCAGCATCGCCCGCGACGTCGGTCAGCTGCCGATCTACTACAACCGCAAGCCCACGGCCCGCCGCGGCTATCTGGGCGGCGACACCAGCCCGCTCTATCCGTTCGGCTTCGGTCTCTCGTACACCACCTTCGACATCGGCGCCCCGCGCCTGGCCAAGGCCAAGATCGGCCAGGGCGAGACCGTCAAGGTCGAGGTTGACGTGACCAACACCGGCAAGGCTGCCGGCGACGAGGTCGTCCAGCTCTACATCCACGACGAGCAGGCCTCGGTCACCCGTCCGGTGCTGGAGCTGAAGCACTTCAAGCGCGTGACCCTTGCGGCCGGCGCCAGGACCACGGTGAGCTTCGAGATCAAGCCGTCGGACCTGTGGATGTGGAACCTCGACATGAAGCGCGTCGTCGAGCCGGGCGACTTCTCGATCCTGGTCGGGCCGAACTCCGTGGACCTGAAGAAGGCGACGCTCACCGTCGCCTGAGGCGTCCAGCTTCACTCACCTCGATCATTCCTCGTCATCCCGGGCCGCGCCGCGGCCGGGATGACGAGAGGAATAGGGCCGGCGTCTCCGCCCCCCTTAGGTAACAATCGAAAGCCAAGTTTGATCGCGGCGGGGTTCAGTCCCGGCGCGTAAGGGCCCATATCACGGCCATGTCCGCTTCCGACTGCGCCCATACTCGCGCCGCCTTGGCCCGCGCCGACGCCGCTGCGTTCACCGACGCCGAGATCGACACCCTGGTCGAGACCTTCTATGCGCGCGTCCGCCGTCACCATCGCCTGGGCCCGATCTTCGAGAGGGCGATCGGCGAGGACGGCTGGCCCGCGCACTTGGCGACCCTGAAGGACTTCTGGTCGTCGGTGCTGAACACCTCCGGCCGCTACAAGGGCCAGCCGGTGACCGTCCATCAGCACGTCGAGGGGCTGACCGAGGGCCTGTTCATGCCGTGGCTGAACCTCTTCCATCAGACCTGCGTCGAGCTGTTCGACGCCCCGCGCGCCGCCATCGTCGGCCAGAAGGCCGAGCGCATCGCCCGCAGCCTGAAACTCGGCGTGTTCTTCAAGCCGGACGCGGTCGCTTGAGCGGCTTGGCCGACGACGGCTTCGTCCGCTTCGAAGCCGCCGAGACCCAAGCCCTGCTCGGCCCCGAGGCCATGGCCCAGTGGCCGGCCTTCGCCGAAAGCTGGAACGACCTTCCCCTCGACGGCTTCATGGCCGACGGCGGCCGCTATCGTCGCCGGCGGTTCGCGGCCTTCGCCGCCGCGCCCGGCGAGATCGCGCGCAAGCCGCACCAGCCGCACTGGCAGAGCCGCGACTACAACCCGCTGAACGGCGGCGTGCAGCGCTGGTTCGAGCCGGTCACCGACGCCATCGCCGAGCACCCGGTGACGCAAGGCGTCATCCGCGCCGGCCTGGAGCGCTTCCATCCGCTGTCGGGATCCCCAGCCACGCCGTGGCACGTCGAACTCCACCAGTTCCGCATCGAGGCCCGGGCCGACGAGGCGGGTTTGCCGACGCCCGAGGGCGCGCATCGCGACGGCGTCGACTGGGTGATCGTCATGCTGGTGGATCGCCGCAACGTCGACAGCGGCGTCACCGACATCTACGCCCCCGACGGGACGAGCCTGGGCTCCTTCACCCTGACCGCGCCCGGCGACGCGGTTTTCCTGGATGACCACCGCGTGCTGCACGGCGTCACGCCGATCCGGCCGCACGATCCGGAGCTGCCCGCCCTGCGCGATGTGCTGGTCGTCACATACAGGCAGGGCTCGGACGTCGCACGGTAGAGCTCGCGGCGCGGTTGCGCCTGCGACCGTTTGCCTCACCGCTCACCCGTTTAGACCGTGATCACAACGTGACACGGTGAGGCTTGGCCCCTTCGACAGGATTGAGCGTCCGCGTATGTCTCGAGACGACCAAGGCCAGCCCCCCTGTTCGCCGCTGACCAAGGCGCCGGGGGAAAGGCGCGCCGTCTTCTCCAGCGCGATGGCTGACGCCGTCCCGATCCTGATCAGCTATGTCGACCGCGAGCAGCGCTATCGCTTCGTCAACCGCGCCTACGAGCGCTGGTTCGGGGTCGACCGCTCGCAGATCGAGGGCAAGACCCTGGCCGAGGTCCTGGGTCCGGAAGCCTATGACTTGGTGCGGGATCACGCGGCCCGCGCCCTGGCCGGCGAGAGCGTCACCTTCGAGGCCGAACACAACTACCAAGGCGCTGGCGCCCGCCACATCGAGGCCCAGTACGTTCCCGATATCGCCCGCGACGGCGAGATTCCCGGCTACTACGTCCTGGTCAACGACATCACCGACCGCAGGAAGACCGCCGCCGAACTTGAACGGATGCTGGCCGGCGAGCGGCGCCGCGGCGCCCTGCTGGATCTCGGCCAGAAGCTGCGCGACGAGGCCGATCCCATCGTCATCGCCCAGACCGCGGCGCGGATGCTGACCGAGCAGTTCGGCGTCGCCCGGGCCGGCTATGCGGAGATGGATCTCGTCAACGATCTGGCCGACATCGTCGCCGACGACGGCGGGACCGATCGCGGCGTCGCGCGGTTGAGCGGACAGCGGATCCACCTCGAGGACTTCGGCCCCCTGATGAGCGCCGACATGCGCGCGGGACGCGTGGTCGCGGTGGGCGACGTGGCCCTGGACGATCGCACCAACGCCACGGACGCCCTGGAGGCCTATGCCGCCCTCGGCGTGCGGGCCTTCATGACCATCTCGCTGATCAAGGCCGGACGGCTGTCGGCCTATCTGTTCCTGGCGCACGATGAACCGCGCGCCTTTTCAAGCGACGAGATCGCCTTCGTCGCCGACGTGGCCGAACTGATCTGGATTTCCAGCGAGCGAGCCCGCTCGGACCTGGCCCTTAAGCGCGCCGTCGAGACCGAGCGCCTGTTGATCCGCGAGGTCGACCATCGCGCCAAGAACGTCCTGGCCGTGGTCCAGTCCCTGGCCCAGCTGACCCCGTTTCATAGCAAGGAACAGTATGTCGAGGCGCTGTCGGGCCGCATCGGCTCGCTGGCCCGCGCCCATAGCCTGCTGTCGAACGCCCGCTGGAGCGGCGTTGACCTGCACGACCTGCTGCGGCTGGAGCTGGACCCCTATCGCTGCGCGGATGGCGTTGGGGGCGAAGAGCAACTGGTCATCGAGGGCCCGCCGGTCCTGATCGACGCCCAGGGCGCCCAGTCCCTGGCCCTGGTGCTGCACGAGCTGGCCACCAACGCGTCGAAGTACGGCGCCCTGGCCCGGCCGGAGGGTCGGCTGTCGGTGACCTGGCGCTGGGATGGAGACGGCGCGCTGCGCCTCGTCTGGCGCGAGGAAGCCGGCGCGCGGGTCACCCCGCCCCAACGGCGCGGCTTCGGCTCGACCCTGATCGAGAGCGCGGTGAAACAGGCCGCCGCCCGCGTGACCCTGGACTGGCGCCCCGAGGGCCTGGAGGTCCGAACTCGACATCCTGACCGGCGTCCAGGCCCGCGCGGCCGAGAGCATTCCGGCCTATCGTCCCGGGCTGGCGACCGACGACAGCCCGGCCCTGCGCGACCAGCGCGTGCTGGTGGTCGAGGACGAGGCCGTCGTCGCCATGGAGCTTGCCCGCGTCCTGACCGCCGCCGGCGCCAAGGTCGTCGGCCCGGCCGGCACGATCGAGGAGGCCCTGGGCCTGCTGGACGACGGCCAGCCGATCGACCGGGCCCTGCTGGACGTCAATCTGGGCGGCCGCCTGATCACACCGGTGGCGGCGGCCCTGACCAACCGGCGCATCCCTTTCGTCTATCTGACGGGCTACCAGGAGCCCGATGTCGACGACGGTCCCGTTCTGAGAAAGCCGGTGGCGGCGAGCACCCTGTTGGGCGCCCTCGCCCGCGGCGCGGCGGCGCCGGCGCGGTAAGGGTTCCGCTTTCTTTGGCCGTGGGCCGCCCCGGCGAGTCTTGTGGCTTGAAATTGCAATTCGTTCTCAAGTAAGGACGAGCCTCCATCGCCAGGTTCGTCAGGACGCCGTGAAATCCGCCGCCGATCAGCATCGTCGATCCTTCTGGCTGAAGCAGTTGCATCAGTGGCATTGGATCAGCGCGGCCCTGTCGCTGATCGGCATGCTGCTGTTCGCGATCACCGGCCTCACCCTGAACCACGCCGGCCAGATCGAGGCCAAGCCCGTGGTGGTGTCCCGCAAGGCCACCCTGCCGCCCGACCTGCTGGCCCTGCTGGCCAAGGGTCCCGAAGAGGGCAAGCGGCCCCTGCCCGTCGCGCTCGAGCCCTTTCTCGACAAGGCCGTCGGCGCCGAGGTGGCGGGGCGTGAGGGCGAGTGGTCGGCCGACGAGGTCTATGTCGCCCTGGCCCGGCCGGGCGGCGACGCCTGGGTCTCGATCGACCGCGAGACCGGCGCCGTCGAGCACGAGAAAACCACGCGCGGCGCGATCTCGCTGCTCAACGACCTGCACAAGGGCCGCAATTCCGGCAAGGCCTGGAGCTGGTTCATCGACATCTTCGCCCTGGCCTGCGTGATCTTCACGGTCACCGGCCTGATCCTGCTGCAGTTCCACGCCCGCGCCCGGCCTCTGACCTGGCCGCTGGTCGGGCTGGGCCTGGTCGTCCCCGTCATTCTCGTCATCCTATTCGTCCACCTTTAGAGGCAGACCCCGTGAAGCGTTCGATCTCACTCCTGACTTTCGCTGGCGCCGCCGCTGGCGCTGCGCCGACCCTGGCCGCGGACTTGAACGTCACCGTCGAGGTGCCGAAGCTGACGGTCGCCGAGTACCATAAGCCCTACGTCTCGATCTGGATCGAGAACCCGGCCGACAGCACCGCCGCCGGCACCCTGGCCGTCTGGTACGACGCCGACAACCGCGAGGACAAAGGCGCCAAGTGGCTGAAGGACATGCGCCAATGGTGGCGCAAAGCCGGCCGCGAAATGAGCTTCCCGACCGACGGCGTCAGCGGCGCGACGCGCGCGCCAGGGCCGCAGAAGCTGGTCTTCGCCGGCTCCAAGGGCGCCCTGAAGGACCTCAAGCCCGGCGCCTACAACCTGGTCGTCGAAGCCGCCCGCGAGGTCGGCGGCCACGAGGCCGTCCGCGTGCCGTTCGTCTGGGGCAAGCCCGGCAAGCCCGCCACGGTCAAGGGTTCCTCGGAACTCGGCGCCGTCACCGTTTCCGTGAAGTGAGAAAAGCCATGACCTTCAAGAAGCGCCTGCTGGCCGCCGCAGCCTACCTGCTTGTTGGCGGCGTGGCCGCCCTCGCCCTGCCGATGACCGCCTCGGCCCACCGGGGCTGGATCGTACCGTCGGCCACCGTGCTGTCGGGCGACGTCTGGGTGACGTTCGACGCGGCCATCTCCAACGAGCTGTTCTATCCCGACCATAACGCCATGCGCCTGGACGGTCTGGTCGTCACCGCGCCCGACGGCGCGATCGACAAGATCCAGAACGGCGCGACGGGCAAGTACCGTTCGACCTTCGACGTGGCCCTGACCAAGCCGGGCACCTGGAAGATCGGCTCGGCCAGCCAGAGCGTGATGGCCAGCTACACCGAGAACGGCGAGGTCAAGCGCTTCCGCGGCTCGCCCGAGGACTTCGCCAAGCAGGTCCCCGCCGGCGCCGCCGACCTGAAGACCATCAAGAGCTTCAACCGCAACGAGGCCTTCGTCACCCGCGACAAGCCGACGACCGAGGTGTTCAAGCCGACCGGCAAGGGTCTCGAACTCGCGCCGATCACCCACCCCAACGACCTGGTCGCCGGCGAGCCCGCCAGCTTCAAGTTCCTGATCGACGGCAAGCCCGCCGCCGATCTCGAAGTGACCATCGCCGAAGGCGGTTCGCGCTATAGCCCGCGTCCTGACGTCAAGGTGAAGACCGGCCCCGACGGCGTCCTGAAGTTCACCCTGCCGGAAGCCGGCATGTACTGGATCAACGCCACGGTCCGCACCGGCGCCATGCCGGGTCGCGGTCCTGGCCCGGGCGGGCCCGGCGGCGGGATGGGCGGGGGTCAGCAAGCCCCGGCCACGCCGCTGGCCGGCGACGGCTACAGCGCCAGCTATACCGCCACGATCGAAGCCCAACGGCCGTAAGATCGACTGCTGAATGCTCCCTTCCCCCATCAAGGGGGAAGGGTTCGATCTGAATGGCCATGCCCCGCGTCCTTATCCCCGCCATGACCACGCCGCCCGCCCGCCCCGTCGGCGGGACCGTTCGCGCGTTCGGCGGCGCGACCATGGGGACGACATGGTCGGTCAAGGCCGTGCTGCCGGCCACCACCGACCTCCTTGCCCTCGAGGCGATGGTCCAGCGCGCCCTCGATACGGTCGTCGCCGAGATGAGCCCTTGGGAGCCGCTGTCGGACCTCTCTCGCTACAACCGCGCCGCGCCCGGGACCTGGACCCAACTGCCCGCCGCGATGGCCGCCGTCCTGCGCCGGGCTATTGAAGTGGCGGAACGGTCGCACGGCGCCTTCGACCCGACCCTGGAGGCCCTGACCGACCTCTGGGGCTTCGGCCCCCGTCCGTTTTCGGGAGGGCCGCCGCTGGCCGGTGACATCATCCCGCTGCGTGACGCCGTGGGCTGGACGCGCCTGACGCTGGACGGCGACGCCCTGTTGCAGCCCGGCGGCGTTCGTCTCGACCTCAACGGCATCGCCAAGGGCTTCGGGGTCGACCAGGCCGCCGCCGCCCTCGATCGGGCCGGCGTGAAGAGCTACCTCGTCGAGGTCGGCGGCGAGTTGCGCGGCGTCGGCGCCAAGCCTGACGGCCAGCCCTGGTGGGTCGAGCTAGAAAGGCCGCCGCCAAAGGGCCTGGCCGCCAATGACGCCGAGAAGACCGTCGTCGCTCTGCACGATCTCTCCGTCGCCACCTCGGGCGACTATCGCCGGTTCTTCGACCACGACGGCCGCCGCTACGCCCACACCCTGGACCCTGCCACCGGCGCGCCGACCACCCACGCGACCGTCAGTGTCACGGTGCTGGCCAAGGACTGCATGAGCGCCGACGCCTGGGCCACGGCCCTGACGGTCATGTCCCCCGACGCCGCCCTGGCTTTCGCCGCCGAGCACGACCTCGCGGCCCTGATCGTCAGCGGACGCAGCGACGGGCTGGAAGAGCGCCTCTCGCCGGCCCTACGAGCGATGCTGGACTGATGGTCGACTTCTCCGCCTTCCCGCCCGAAACGCGGCGGTTGATCGAGGCCGGCGCCGTGGCTGGCATCTACGCCCTGTTCTGCGCCGGGATCGCCGTGCGCGAAGGTCTGCGCCGCGCCGCCACGCGCCAGGCCGCCGACGCCCTGTCGCAGGGCCCGGGCGAACCCGTTCTGGTCGCCTTCGCCAGCCAGACCGGCTTCGGCGAGGAACTGGCCAACGCCACCGCACGGGCCCTGGCCGCGGCTGGCGCGCCCGTCACCTTGCGCGACTTGGCGAACGTCACCGCCGCCGACCTGACCGGCCGCGCCCTGTTCATCGTCAGCACCACCGGCGAGGGCGACGC
This sequence comes from Caulobacter sp. UC70_42, assembly GCF_044056025.1. Taxonomy (NCBI): domain Bacteria; kingdom Pseudomonadati; phylum Pseudomonadota; class Alphaproteobacteria; order Caulobacterales; family Caulobacteraceae; genus Caulobacter; species Caulobacter sp. UC70_42. Next base: position 470,034 of record NZ_CP171994.1, read on the forward strand.
CCCCGACCCAGCCCGCGCCTTCATCCGCGACGTGATGAAGGACGGCGTCGACCTGTCCAGCCTGCGCTACGGCGTGCTGGCCCTGGGGGACTCGACCTACGCCGCGTTCTGCGCGTTCGGCCGCGAGCTCGACGCCTGGCTGTCGCGGTCCGGCGCCGCGCCGCTGTTCGACCGGGTCGACGTCGACGACGGCGATCCGGCCGCCCTGCGCCATTGGCAAGGGCAGTTGAGCCTGCTGACCGGCGTGACCGACGCGCCCGACTGGAGCCGTCCGGCCTACGGTCGCTGGACCCTGGCCGAGAGGACCTTGCTCAATCCCGGCAGCCCCGGCGGCGAGGCCTGGCACGTCCGCCTCGCCCCAACAGACGGCGCGACCTGGGAAGCCGGCGACATCCTGGAGATCGGCCCGCGCAACAACCCCGCCGAGGTCGCCGCGCTCGGTCTTCCTCCGGAAACAGCCAACACCCTGTCGGGCCTGCGCCTGCCGCACGAGCCCGCCGCGATCGAGGCCCTGCGCGGTCTCTCGGCCGAAGCTCTGGCAGAGCGCCTGACGCCGCTGCCGCACCGCGAATACTCGATCGCGTCCTTGCCCTCTGATGGCGGAGTCGAGCTGATCGTCCGCCTGACGCCCCGCGCCGACGGCGCTCCAGGCCTGGGCTCGGGCTGGTTGTGCCGCTTCGCCGAGGTCGGCGGGATGATCGACGCCCGCGTGCGAACCAACCGGAGCTTCCACGCCCCGGAAGCTTCGCGCCCACTCATCCTGATCGGCTCGGGAACAGGCCTGGCCGGGCTGCGCGCTCACCTGAAGGCCCGCGCGGCCCTGGGCGTCCGCTGGAACTGGCTGGTCTTCGGCGAACGGACGGCCGCCCACGATTATTTCCACCGCGAGGAGATCGAGGGCTGGCGGGCTTCGGGCCTTCTGGACCGCGTCGACCTGGCCTTCTCGCGCGACCAGGCCGACCGCATCTATGTCCAGCACCGCCTGCGCGCGGCGGCAGACGTGTTGCGCCGCTGGGTCGCCAACGGCGCGGCCATCTATGTCTGCGGATCGCTGGAGGGGATGTCGCGCGACGTCCACGCGGCCCTGGTCGAGGTGCTGGGCGCCGAGACGCTGGAGCGGCTGACCGACGAGGGGCGGTATCGGCGGGACGTGTACTAGCGCTTGAGCAGGCTGGCCCGCTCCTCCGGCGTATTCGCCCCGCGCAGCCGGTCCCTCGCCGCCTCGGGAACCGGCAGCGCCATCAGCCCCGCCCGCTCCACGAACCGCCGCAGCGGCCACCCGGCCTCGGCGTCGCCCGGGATCGCGCCCGCCTCGACCACCATCGGAACCGGCAGACCCTCGTAATAGCCGCCGCCCATCAGCAGCGGCGCCAGATCCTCGGCCGTCACGGTCGGCGCATCCACCGCCAGCACCAGCAGCCGGGCCGTTCCCAGCGCCCGCGCCCCGGCCAGCACCCCGCCGACCGGGCCCGCGAACGCCTCGTCGTCGGCGACCCACGGCAGGCCCAGATCCGCTCCCGCCGTCACCAGCGCCTCCGCGCCGACCGCCTTGGCCAAGGTCGCCACCCGGTCCACAGCCCGCGCGCCGTCCCAATCGAGCAAGGCCTTGTCGCGTCCCATTCGCCGGGACGCGCCGCCGCACAGGATGATCGCGCCGAATTTGGTCATGCCCGCGTCTTAGCAGGATTTGGCGCCGGTCTTCCAAGCTGTGCCCGAAGCGGTCTAGTGTCCGCCGCGCAAAGGGACGAAGTAAGAATGAGCCAGCCTGTCGAGCGTCAGCGTCGTCGGACGACCCAGAGCGCCACCATCCGCGACGTGGCCGCCCGGGCGGGCGTTTCGCCGATGACCGTCTCGCGCGTCATCAACCGCGAGAGCACCGTCAAGGACGAGACCCGCGCCCTGGTCGAACAGGCCATCGCCGACCTCAACTACGCGCCCAACCCCGCCGCCCGCAGCCTGGCCGGCAGCGCGCCCTTCCGCATCGGCCTGCTCTACGACAACCCCTCGACCGGCTATCTGTCGGAGTTCCTGGTCGGAGCCCTGGACGAGAGCAGCCGCACCGGCGCCCAGATCGTCATCGAGAAATGCGCCGAACCGGAGCTGGCCGGCGCCACCCTGGCCCGCCTGCTGAAGACCGGCGTCGACGGTTTGATCCTGCCGCCGCCGCTGTGCGAGTCGCCCGAGGTGCTGGCCGAGATCCGCGCCGCCGGCGCCGCCGCCGTGGCCGTCGCCCCGGGCACGGCCAGCGCCGACATGGCCACCATCCGCATCGACAACGAGGCCGCCGCCTACGAGCTGACCCAGCACCTGATCAGCCTGGGCCACAAGCGCTTCGGCTTCATCAAGGGCCACCCGAACCAGACGGTCAGCCAGCAGCGCCTGGACGGGTTCATGGCCGCCCTGAAGGCCGCCGGAGTCCCCATGGAGGACATCCGGGTCGAGCAGGGGCTACTTCACCTATCGCTCGGGCCTGGACGCCGCCGAACGGCTGCTGGCCGCCGAGCCGCGCCCGACCGCGATCTTCGCCGCCAACGACGACATGGCCGCCGCCGCCGAGGGCCTGGCGCACAGGCTGGGCCTGGACGTGCCGGGCGACGTCTCGATCGTCGGCTTCGACGACACATCGATCGCCGACAACATCTGGCCGGCCCTGACCACCGTCCACCAGCCGATCGCCGCCATGGCCCGCGCCGCCGTCGATCTGGTCCTGGAAGAAATCCGCCGCAAGCGCGACGGCAGCGGCGAGCCGAGGCAGCTGATGCATCCCCACACCCTGATCGTGCGGGATTCCAGCGGGCCCGTGGCGCGGTAGATCACCCTCTCCCGCCAGCGCCCTCGGCGCGGAACACGGCGTTTGGCGGATTGGTCTGACAAGTCGCTTGCGAGTTAGACATGTTAGCGCTACCAAGATCCTGATGAACGAGCGCCGCCGTGTCGGCAGCTTCCAGACGCTCGAACTTGGGGAGACGACGCCGTGGGCGTGAGTGAATTCCTTCCGGAAGATTGGGAAAGCGCGACCTTGCTGGGCCGCATCGACTTCGGCGATGGCCCGACGCCCGTGCTGGTGCGCGGCGGTCGCGTCGAGGACGTCTCGAAGATCGCCCCGACCGTCGCCGACCTGATGAACGCCTATCCGCCCGGCTCCGAAATCCCGCGCGGCGAGGACAAGGGTCCGCTGGAAGCCCTCGACATCCGCCCCATCTGGGAAGACCCCGAAGGCGCGGCGGCCGTGAAGCTGCTCGCCCCCGTCGATCTGCAGTGCCTGAAGGCCGCCGGCGTGACCTTCGCCGTCTCGACCCTGGAGCGGGTGATCGAGGAACGCGCGCGCGGCGACGCCGCCGCCGCCCTGAAGATCCGCGAACAGCTCTCGGCCAGCATGGGCGGCGATCTGAAGAGCGTGAACCCGGGCTCGGAGGGCGCCGAGCGCCTGAAGCAGACCCTGATCAAGGACGGCCTGTGGTCGCAGTATCTCGAGGTCGCCATCGGCCCCGACGCCGAGATCTTCACCAAGGGCCCGACCCTGTCGTCGATGGGCTGGGGCGACCATGTCGGCGTCCGCTACGACAGCCACTGGAACAACCCCGAGCCGGAGGTCGTGCTGCTGTGCGACGGTTCGGGCCAGATCCGTGGCGCGTCGCTAGGCAACGACGTCAACCTGCGTGACTTCGAAGGCCGCAGCGCCTTGCTCCTCAGCAAGGCCAAGGACAACAACGCCTCGTGCGCCATCGGTCCGTTCTTCCGCCTGTTCGACGAGACCTTCGCCCTGGACGACGTCCGCTCGGCCGAGGTCGAGCTGAAGATCACCGGCCGCGACAACTTCGTGCTCGACGGCAAGTCGAACATGAGCCTGATCAGCCGCGACCCCGCCGTGCTGGCCGGCCAGGCCTATGGCAAGCAGCACCAGTATCCGGACGGCTTTGCTTTGTTCCTGGGCACCATGTTCGCGCCGATCCAGGATCGCGACACGCCCGGCCAGGGCTTCACCCACAAGGTCGGCGACCGGGTGCGCGTCTCGACGCCGAAACTGGGCGTGCTCGAGAACGAGGTCACCACCTGCGACAAGGCCAAGCCGTGGACGTTCGGCATCTCGGCCCTGATCCGCAACCTGGCCGGCCGCGGCCTGCTCTAATCGAAGGACCATCGGCATGACCGACACCCTGCGCCACTACATTGGCGGCGAACGCGTCGCGGCCGACGCCCCGGCCGAAAGCCTGAACCCGTCCAACACCAACGACGTCGTCGCCAAGGTGCCGATGGGCGGCCAGGCCGAGGTCGACGCCGCCGTCGACGCGGCCAAGAAAGCCTTCCCGTCCTGGTCGGAAGCCTCGCCCGAAGTCCGCTCGGACCTGCTGGACAAGGTCGGCTCGACCATCATCGCCCGCAGCGCCGACATCGGCCGCCTGCTGGCCCGCGAGGAAGGCAAGACGGTCGCCGAAGGGATCGGCGAAACTGTTCGCGCCGGACGCATCTTCAAGTACTTCGCCGGCGAGGCCCTGCGCCGCCACGGCCAGAACCTGGAGAGCACCCGTCCGGGCGTTGAGGTGCAGACCTACCGCCAGGCCGTCGGCGTGTTCGGCCTGGTCACCCCCTGGAACTTCCCGATCGCCATCCCGGCCTGGAAGGCGGCTCCGGCCCTGGCCTTCGGCAACACCGTGGTGATCAAGCCGGCCGGCCCGACCCCGGCCACCGCCAACGTGCTGGCCGATATCATGATGGAATGCGGCGCGCCGGCCGGCGTGTTCAACATGCTGTTCGGTCGCGGATCGATGGGCGACGCCCTGGTCAAGCACAAGGACGTCGACGGCGTCTCGTTCACCGGCTCGCAGGGCGTGGGCGCCCAGGTCGCCGCCGCAGCCGTCGCCCGCCAGGCCCGCGTGCAGCTGGAGATGGGCGGCAAGAACCCGCTGATCATCCTGGACGACGCCGATCTGGAACGCGCCGTCGCCATCGCCCTGGACGGTTCGTTCTACGCCACCGGCCAGCGCTGCACCGCCAGCTCGCGCCTGATCGTCCAGGACGGCATCCACGACAGGTTCGTGGCTCTGCTGGCCGAGAAGGTCGCCGCCCTGCGCGTCGGCGACGCTCTGGACCCCAGCACCCAGATCGGCCCGGCCGTCTCCGAAGACCAGATGGAGACGTCGTACAAGTACATCGACATCGCCAAGGGCGAAGGCGGCCGCCTAGTCACCGGCGGCGATCGCCTGAAGCTCGACAATCCGGGCTGGTACGTGCAGCCGACCCTGATCGCCGACACGCAAGCCGGCATGCGGATCAACAACGAAGAGGTCTTCGGGCCCGTCGCCTCGACCATCCGCGTCGGGTCGTACGAGGAGGCCCTGGAGATCGCCAACGGCGTCGAGTTCGGCCTGTCGGCCGGCATCGCCACGACCTCGCTGAAATACGCCCGCCACTTCCAGCGTCACGCCAAGGCCGGCATGACCATGGTCAATCTGGCCACGGCCGGCGTCGACTATCACGTGCCGTTCGGCGGCACGAAGAGCAGCTCGTACGGCGCGCGCGAACAGGGCTTCGCCGCCGTCGAGTTCTTCACCCAGACCAAAACCTCCTACTCGTGGTCCTAAGCAGCATGTCCTCCGCCATCTATCCCAGCCTGAAGGGCAAGCGCGTCGTCATCACCGGCGGCGGCTCGGGCATCGGGGCCGGCCTCGTCGCCGGCTTCGTGCGCCAAGGCGCGGAGGTGATCTTCCTCGACATCGTCGACGCGGATTCCACCGCCCTGGTCGCGCAACTGTCCGAGGGCGCGGCCATCGCGCCGGTCTACAAGCGCTGCGACCTGATGGACCTGGCCGCCCTGAAGGCGACCTTCGCCGAGATCGGCGACGTCGACGTGCTGGTCAACAACGCCGGCAACGACGACCGCCATACCCTGGCCGACCTGACGCCGGAATACTGGGACAACCGCATCGGCGTGAACCTGCGCCACATGGTGTTCGCGGCCCAGGCGGTCGCGCCCGGCATGGCCAAGCGCGGCGGCGGGGCGATCATCAACTTCGGCTCGATCAGCTGGCACCTGGGCCTGGAGGATCTGGTCCTCTACGAAACCGCCAAGGCGGGCATCGAGGGCATGACCCGCGCCCTGGCCCGCGAGCTGGGCCCCGACGACATCCGCGTCACCTGCGTGGTGCCGGGCAACGTCAAGACCAAGCGCCAGGAGAAGTGGTATACGCCGGAAGGCGAGGCCGAGATCGTCAAGGCTCAGTGCCTGAAGGGCCGCATCGCGCCGGAGAACGTCGCCTCGCTGGTGCTGTTCCTGGCTTCGGACGACGCCTCGCTCTGCACCGGTCACGAATACTGGATCGACGCGGGCTGGCGTTAACCGGGATCGGCCCGTTCGACGAAAGGAGGACTTCCCTGAAAGCCCTCCCCGCCTTATCGAACGGCCAACACCGGTTCTACGGAGACTTCGAGTATGAGCGCCGCCACCTGCGTCTGGGATCTGAAGGCCACTCTGGGCGAGGGTCCCATCTGGACCGGCAATGCGCTGTGGTTCGTGGACATCAAGGGCCACAAGGTTCACCGCTACAGCCCCGCCAGCGGCGAGGGCCTGGTGGTCAACACGTCCGAGCCGGTGACCTTCCTGGCGCCGCTGGCCGGCGGCGGCGGCTTCGTGGCCGGCCTGAAGTCGGGCCTGCACAGGTTCCACGTCGCGACCGGCTTCCAGCGCTTCCTCGAGATCGAGGATGCGGCGCTGAACAACCGCCCCAACGACGCCACGGTCGACACCAAGGGCCGCCTGTGGTTCGGCACCATGCACGACGGCGAAACCGACAAGACCGGCTCGCTTTACCGCATGGACGCCCACGGCGTCGCGCGGATGGAGAAAAACATCTGCATCACCAACGGCCCGTGCGTCTCGCCCGACGGCAAGACCTTCTACCACACCGACACCCTGGAAAAGACGATCTGGGCCTATGACCTGTCCGAGGACGGCCTGCTGTCGAACAAGCGCGTCTTCGTGCAGATCGCCGTCGGCGACGACGTCTATCCGGACGGCTCGGTGGTCGATTCCGAGGGCTATCTGTGGACCGCCCTGTGGGGCGGCTTCGGCGCCATCCGCTTCGCCCCGACAGGCGAGGCCGTGGCCCGCATCGAGCTGCCCGCGCCCAACGTCACCAAGCCCTGCTTCGGCGGGCCTGACCTCAAGACCCTGTTCTTCACCACCGCTCGCAAGGACCTGAGCGACGAGACCCTGGCCCAGTATCCGCTGGCCGGGGGTCTGTTCGCCGTGCAGGTCGATGTCGCGGGTCAGCCGCAATACGAGGTACGCCTTGTCTAACCGTACGCCCCGCCGGTTCCGGTCCCGCGATTGGTTCGATAATCCCGACCACATCGACATGACGGCGCTCTATCTGGAGCGCTTCATGAACTACGGGATCACGCCGGAGGAGCTGCGCAGCGGCAAGCCGATCATCGGCATCGCCCAGACCGGCAGCGACATCTCGCCGTGCAACCGCATCCACCTGGATCTGGTGACGCGGGTGCGCGACGGGATTCGCGACGCCGGCGGCATCCCCATGGAGTTTCCGGTCCACCCGATCTTCGAGAACTGCCGTCGACCGACGGCGGCGCTGGACCGGAACCTCTCCTATCTGGGCCTCGTCGAGACCCTGCACGGCTATCCGATCGACGCCGTGGTCCTGACCACCGGCTGCGACAAGACCACGCCCGCCGGCATCATGGCCGCCACCACGGTGAACATCCCGGCCATCGTGCTGTCGGGCGGCCCCATGCTGGACGGCTGGCACGAGAACGAGCTGGTCGGCTCGGGCACGGTGATCTGGCGCTCGCGCCGCAAGCTGGCGGCCGGCGAGATCACCGAGGAAGAGTTCATCGACCGCGCCGCCTCGTCGGCGCCGTCGGCCGGTCACTGCAACACCATGGGCACGGCCTCGACCATGAACGCCGTCGCCGAGGCCCTGGGTCTGTCCCTGACCGGCTGCGCCGCCATCCCGGCCCCCTACCGCGAGCGCGGCCAGATGGCCTACAAGACCGGCCAGCGGATCGTCGACCTGGCGTATGAAGACGTCAAACCGCTCGACATCCTGACGAAGAAGGCCTTCGAGAACGCGATCGCCCTGGTGGCGGCGGCCGGCGGCTCGACCAACGCCCAGCCGCACATCGCGGCCATGGCGCGCCACGCGGGCCTGGAAATCACCGCCGACGACTGGCGCGCGGCCTACGACATCCCGCTGATCGTCAACATGCAGCCGGCCGGCAAGTATCTGGGCGAGCGCTTCCACCGGGCCGGCGGCGCCCCCGCCGTGCTGTGGGAGCTGCTGCAACAGGGCCGTCTGCACGGCGACGTTCTGACGGTCACCGGCAAGACCATGGCCGAAAACCTCGAGGGCCGCGAAACCAGCGACCGCGAGGTGATCTTCCCCTACGCCGAGCCGCTGGCGCAGAAGGCCGGCTTCCTGGTGCTGAAGGGCAACCTGTTCGACTTCGCCATCATGAAGTCCAGCGTCATCGGCGCCGACTTCCGCAAGCGCTACCTGAGCCAGCCGGGCCAGGAGGATATCTTCGAAGCCCGCGCCATCGTGTTCGACGGCTCGGACGACTATCACGCCCGGATCAACGACCCGGCCCTGGGGATCGACGAGCACTGCATCCTCGTCATTCGCGGCGCCGGGCCGATCGGCTGGCCCGGCTCGGCCGAGGTCGTGAACATGCAGCCGCCGGATCACCTACTGAAGAAGGGGATCATGTCCCTGCCGACGCTGGGCGACGGCCGCCAGTCAGGCACCGCCGACAGCCCCTCGATCCTCAACGCCTCGCCGGAAAGCGCCATCGGCGGCGGTCTGTCGTGGCTGCGCACCGGCGACACCATCCGCATCGACCTCAATACCGGCCGCTGCGACGCCCTGGTGGACGAGGCGACCATCGCCGAGCGCCGGAAGGAAGGCATTCCGGCCGTCCCGGCGACCATGACCCCCTGGCAGGAAATCTACCGCGCCCATACGGGCCAGCTGGAGACCGGCGGGGTGCTGGAGTTCGCCGTCAAGTACCAGGACCTGGCGTCCAAGCTGCCCCGGCATAACCACTAGAACCAAGAAGCCCCGGAGCGATCCGGGGCTTTTTTCTTGTCCTCGCCGCCCGCGGACGACCGCCGCCCGCCTCGCCGCGAAGGGGGGCTTCAGGCCAGCGCCACGGCGGGCCGAGGCGCAATAGCGCCCTTTTGGCGAGCGACCGCGACGCACTCGCAGCCAAGTAAACCTGCTTGACCATCCAAATGGAGATTAAGAAAGTCCTAAAAAATCTGCAGTCAATTGTAAAATTCTCTTCTAGGTTGAAACTCAAAACGAGGTTATGGTCGCGTTACCGGGGGCATAATTTTCAAGTGCGGACAGCATGTTATCGTTGAGCCGAGCCCTGGATGAACGCAAGGAATCGCCGACCCTGGTGGTCGTGACGAGTGCGTTCCAGCTCGCCCTGGTGGTGCTGGTCTGGCTGCTGTTTCTCATCCCCGCCGCCATCGCGGCCTTAACTGTCCTGACGGTCAAAACCGTGCGCGCCGCCCTTCGCCGGCCCGCCGAGTCCTCGCCGCCAATCGAGGAGGACAAGTCATGAGCATTCGCGCCGCCCAGACTCCGGACCTCGGCCCCCTGGCCCGTTTGTGGTGGCAGGGCTGGCGGGACGCCCATCTGCCGCTGGTTCCCAAGGCTTTGGCGACCCGACGCACGCTGGACAGCTTCATCGTCCGGATGGCCTTGGCCCTGCCCCACGTCCGCGCTGTCGGGCCGGTTGGCGCGCCGCTAGGCTTCCATCTGATCAAGGACAACGAGCTGAACCAGCTCTATGTTCGAGGAAGAGTCTCGCGGCGCCGGCATCGCCGCCTTGCTGATGGCCGACGCCGAGGACCGCCTGCTGGAGGCCGGGGTCAAGACGCCGTGGCTGGCCTGCGCCATCGGCAACACCCGCGCCGCGCGCTTCTACCAAAAGGCCGGCTGGGTCCTGACCGGAACCCAGACCGTTCCGACCGAGATTCCGGGCGGCTGGTACCCTCTGAAAATCTGGCGCTACGAGAAGCGGCTGAGCGCCCGGCCCTGGACCTGGCTTGAGATCGAACAACTCGGGCCGCGCCTCTCTCCCCGCCGAGCCCGGCGGCCAGGCGGAGGACCGCAGGGCGCATCTTTTCCGCGCGCCGCGGACGATCATGTAGCGCCGCCGTCCAGCCTGTCGCCGGACGCCAGATTTCCATTCCGCCTTGTCCGCCCTCGCGCGTCCCACGAAACGGACGTCGCGGAAACCCCTGCGCCTCTGCTATCGAAGAGGCGCAGGGGTGAGTCCCGCGCACGAGCATGAGGTCGTCAGAACCACCGCTTGCGCGCTGATACCGGTAACACTAAGGTCGCCGGCAACCAAAGGTCTGACAAGGACCGCGAGGGCATCAAACGGGGCCGGTGGGCCCAACGGGGAGGAAACCTGTGGCTTCAGTATCCAACGCCGGTCCGAGCGCCGGCATGAGCGCCGACGGGCTGAAGGTCAACATGGCCTTCATCGCCGCGATCGTCGCCGTCGCCACCATTGGCGGCTTCATGTTCGGCTATGACAGCGGCGTCATCAACGGCACGCAGACCGGCCTGAAGGCCGCCTTCAACCTGACCGAGGCCGGCGAGGGCCTCAACGTGGCCGCCATCCTGCTCGGCTGCGCCTTCGGCGCCTTCGCCGCCGGCCGCCTGGCCGACGTGTGGGGCCGTCGCACGGTGATGATCATCTCGGCCCTGCTGTTCGTGGTCAGCGCCCTGGGCACCGGCGGCGCCCACACCTCGCTGGTCTTCGTGATCTTCCGCCTGATCGGCGGTCTCGGGTGTCGGCGCAGCCTCGGTGCTGTGCCCGGTCTACATCTCGGAAGTCACGCCGGCCAATATCCGCGGCCGCCTGTCGTCCGTGCAGCAGATCATGATCATCACCGGCCTGACCGGCGCCTTCCTGGCCAACTACGCCCTGGCCCACACCGCCGGCAGCTCGACCGCCGAGTTCTGGCTGGGCCTGCCGGCCTGGCGCTGGATGTTCTGGATGCAGGTCATCCCGGCCGGCATCTTCTTCTTCGCCCTGCTGGTGATTCCGGAAAGCCCGCGCTTCCTGGTCGCCAAGGGCAAGGACGCCCAGGCCGAAGCCATCCTCTCGCGCCTGTTCGGCCCGGGTCAGGGCGCGGCCAAGGTCGCCGAGATCCGCGCCTCGCTGGCCGCCGATCACCAGCCGAAGTTCTCGGACCTGCTGGACCCCAAGACCCGGAAGCTGCGCGCGATCCTGTGGGCCGGCCTGGTGCTGGCCGTGTTCCAGCAGCTCGTGGGCATCAACATCGTCTTCTACTACGGCTCGGTGTTGTGGCAGTCGGTGGGCTTCACCGAGGACGACAGCCTGAAGATCAACATCCTGTCGGGCGCGCTGTCGATCCTGGCCTGCCTGGCCGCCATCGCTGTCATCGACAAGATCGGCCGCAAGCCGCTGCTGCTGATCGGTTCGGCCGGCATGGCCGTGACCCTGGGCGTGATGACTTGGTGCTTCTCGACCGCCACCATGATCAACGGCGCCCTGCACCTGGACGCCAGCGTCGGCCCGATCGCCCTGGTCGCCGCCAACCTCTATGTGATCTTCTTCAACCTCTCCTGGGGTCCGGTCATGTGGGTGATGCTGGGCGAAATGTTCCCCAACCAGATGCGCGGCTCGGCCCTGGCCGTCTGCGGCTTCGCCCAGTGGATCGCCAACTTCGCCATCTCGTTCAGCTTCCCGATCATGAAGAAGGCGAGCCTGCCCATGACCTACGGCTTCTATGCCGTCTGCGCCGTGGTCTCGTTCTTCCTGGTCCAGAAGCTGATCGACGAAACGCGCGGCAAGGAGCTGGAGGCGATGCAGGGCTAAGCCCCGCCATCACCTGAAGATACCGAAGCCCCGGAGGATCGCCTCCGGGGCTTTTTCTTGTCGTCTCCCCCTGCGAGAACAGAAATGACACCGGTGGACAGTGTCTTTCCCAGGCCGCTAGGGTAACGGCGACGAGCGCCCTCGAGACAATGGAAGCGCCGCTCCGGGAGGAACGAACATGGTCGACATCAACCGCCGCGGCGCGCTGGGCTCGCTGCTGACCGGCGCCGGCCTCGCCGCCCTTCCGGCGACCAGCGAAGCCGCCGGCCAGTTGGGCCTCTTGCCGTCGAAGAGCGCGGCCGGCCCGACCTGGGCCAGGGGCGTCGAAGGCCAGCGCAAGGCCGACCTGGGCGACGGCGCGTTCCTCAACCCCATCCTCGCCGGCGACCACCCGGACCCGTCGATCCTGAAGGACGGCGACGACTACTACATGACCCACAGCTCGTTCGACGCCTATCCGGGTCTGCTGATCTGGCATTCCAGGGACCTGGTGAACTGGACGCCGGTCGTCACCACGCTGAAGACCAATGTCGGCTCGATCTGGGCGCCCGAGATCTGCAAGCACAAGGGCCGCTACTACATCTACCTGCCGGCCAAGCAGCCGAACAACAACACCAGCTACGTGATCTGGGCCGATCGGATCGAGGGCCCATGGTCCGAGCCGGTCGACCTGAAACTGCCGCGCTATATCGATCCCGGCCACATCGTCGACGAGCACGGCGAGCGCTGGCTGTTCCTGTCCGGCGGCGACCGCATCAGGCTGGCGCCGGACGGCCTGTCCACCGTCGGCGAGCCCGAGCACGTCTACAATCCCTGGCGCTATCCGGATGACTGGGACGTGGAGGGCTTCTCGCCCGAAGGCCCCAAGGTCATGAAGCGCGGCGACTACTTCTACCTGGTCACCGCCGTGGGCGGCACGGCCGGCCCGCCGACCGGCCACATGGTCATCGTCGCGCGCTCGAAGTCGCTGGCCGGCCCGTGGAGGACCATCCGCGCAACCCGGTCGTCCGCACCGTCGACAACAGCGAGAAATGGTGGTCGCGCGGCCACGCCACCCTGGTCGAGGGGCCGACGCCCGGCGACTGGTGGACCGTCTATCACGGCTACGAGAACGGCTATTACACCCTGGGCCGTCAGACCCTGCTGGCCCCCGTGACCTGGACCGCCGACGGCTGGTTCGAGGTCGGCGGCGGCGATCTGTCGAAGCCCATCAAGAAGCCGAAAGGCGGCAAGCCCGGCCCGCACGGCAAGGCGCTGTCGGACGACTTCACCGCCGACAAATACGGCGTGCAGTGGGCGTTCTTCGATCCCAAGCCCGGCGAGCAGAGCCGCATCAGTCGCGCCCATGGCGTCATGACCCTGAAGGGCGCCGGCGAGGCCCCGTCCAGCGGCGCGCCGCTGATCTTCGTCAACGGCGACCAGGCCTATGAATTCACCTGCGACATCGAAGTCGATCCCGAGACGCGCGCCGGCCTGATCCTGTTCTACGACCGCCAGCTCTATTGTGGCCTGGGCTTCGACGAGAAGACCTTCGTCACCCACCAGTATGGCATCGAGCGCGGACGACCCGCCAATCCGCATGGATCGCGGATGCTGATGAAGGTGATCAACACCCGCCACATCGTCAGCTTTCACACCAGTGGCGACGGTGGGAAGACCTGGAAACGGTTCGACCGGGGCATGGAGGTCAGCGGCTACCACCACAATGTCCGCGGCGGGTTCCTGATGCTGAAGCCGGGCCTCTACGCGGCCGGCAAGGGCTCGGCGCGGTTCCGGAACTTCCGGTACCAGGCGCTGGACTGACGCGCCGCCCCGCTCGGCCCTAGAGGCCGCTCAGAGTCTTCACGCACGCCTTCTCCTGATCTGGCGTCACCTCCTCGGGAATCGACAGGCGCTGAAAGCTGACCATCGTCTTGCCCTCGGGCTTGTAGCGCACGACCTGCTCTCGCCCCGCAGCGTCGCGGACGCGATAGGCGATCTCGACGCTCGAGTCATCCTGGGCTCCGCCCTCGCGCTTCAGCTTCTTCATGCCGTCGCGCAGACCGGCCGCGTAGGCCGGGCCGGCCGGATCAACGCCCGTGAAGACGCCCGCATTGGACGTGGCCTCAGGATCGAAGCCCAGGTTCCAGACGGGCTGCGTCACTGTTCGGATCGTCAGGCAGGCGAAGGCGTTGGCCGGCAAGGTCAGGGTCCCGCCGTGCGTATGGTAGCGATCGATCTCCGCCAGGGGCGAATGGCCCGAAACCTCCATGAATGCGGTCTCGAAATTGGTCCGTAGCAGGGTCTTGGAGTTCCTGCGATGGAGCCGCCGCATCGCGCGCATCACGTCGTCGAGGCTCTTGCCGTCTTCGCGCAGCTCGGCGTCGAACAGCGCCGCGCTCAGCGCGCCACGCTTGTAGGCGATCTCCTCAAGACCGCGATCCCGCCAATAGTCTTTGGCCACGGCCTGAATGTCGGCGTTGCGCGACGGCGAGACGCCATAGCCCAGCAGATCCTCGTTCCACGCCTGCGCGTAGTCGGCCAGGCTGTAGACCCCGGCGCGCAGCAGCAGGCGGCGCGCGTAGAAGTCGGTGAAACCTTCCGAGAGCCAAGCGCTGCGCCGCTGCCGGCTTTGCAGGCCTAGTTGGTCCGCGTTCCAGGTGTGGAAATATTCGTGGGCGAGCAGCCGGCGCAGGTCCGCCAGCGGCAGGTCGGTCCCGACCCACAAGGCGAACGCGTCGCCACGTCCCGTACCGCTGTAGCTGGCGATGAACCGCATCTCCAGCGGCGCCAGCGTGACAAGGAACGGCGTAGACCCGTCGGCCCAGAACGCGCGCTCGACCTGGATCACCCTGAAGGCCATCGCGGAGAACGCCTTATCGTCATAGTCCTCGAACGTTCCCAGCGCTGCGAACCGCAGGCCGGCGTCAGCACCCGTTCCCTCGGTGATCCGCAGCCGCGGCGAACCGATCATGATGCTGTCCAGCATGTCGCCGACCGCGCCATGGCGGGCGGCCAACTGCTGGAGGTCCGAAGCAAAACGGAGGCCCGACGCCTTGTCGTTCCAGACGAAGGTCGCCGGCGTGTCGTAGCGCCCCTCGGGATAGGCGAAGACCAACTCTCCGACCGTGTAGAACCAGTCGGGCAGGATGATCGGCTTGGTCTGGGTCTCGTCCTGAGTGGTCGGCGCCTTGTCGTAGCCCGAACGGATCTGGTAGCGGGCGTGCAGCGCGGCGCCGGGCGTCGCGCGGATCGCGGCCCCGCCCTCGGGCCTGGGCGTGACAGACCTGGCGCCGGTGATCTCCAGGCCTTCGGCGAAGCGGCCAGGCCGGGTGTCGCCCTGGAAGCTGTCGATGAACTTCAGGACCGTCAGTCCGTCCTTGTCGCCCCTGAAGTCGATATCGACCGCCAGGGCCGTCAGCGCGCCGTTCTCGACGACCGGCGACAGGGCGTAGCGGATGGGCTCGGCCTTCGCCGCGGCCCGAGCAG
Source organism: Caulobacter sp. UC70_42 (assembly GCF_044056025.1). Classification (NCBI taxonomy): domain Bacteria; kingdom Pseudomonadati; phylum Pseudomonadota; class Alphaproteobacteria; order Caulobacterales; family Caulobacteraceae; genus Caulobacter; species Caulobacter sp. UC70_42. The sequence continues at coordinate 485,385 of NZ_CP171994.1, forward strand.
GAGCGCAACCAGCACCCCGACGGACAAACGCCTCACGCCCCGACTCCGACAACCTCAGATCGCGCTTAGCCTAGCGAACGACCGAAGGTTCAGCTAGTCGCCCGACACCGCGTGTCGGCCACGACCACCATCATCGGTGCGAGGATGACCGTCGGGCCCGGGACACGGCGCTGAGGGTTTCGGCTTACCCCAGCAGGTGGCGCACGGTCGAGCGCAGGACGTCGGCCAGGGCCTCGCGGTCGAGATCCGGGTGGTTGACGCCGCGCATCAGCAGGCCGTCGAAGATCATGCCGACCACCTCGCAGCGGGCCTGGAACTCGGCCTCGCTCCACTCTGGCTTGCGATCGCGCCCCATCATGGTCTGGGCCAGGGCCCGCTCCTGATCGTCGGCGGCGCGGACGATGGCGGCGACCTTGGGATTGCGGGCGGCCTCGGCCACCACTTCCAGGGCCAGCGTCGCGCGGCGCGGATCGAAGCACTTGTCGATGCCCTCGGGCAGGTGCGCCTCGATGGCGTCCAGCAGGGCGCCCGGCCGACTCTCAATCTCGGCGAACTTGTCGCGCATCTCGGCCAGGTCCTGGGCGACGATGGCGGCGATGATCGCCTCCTTGTTCTCGAAATAGCGGTAGATCTGCCCGACGCTCAGCCCGGCCGCCTTGGCGATGTCCGCCATGCTGGCGCCGTGGAAGCCCGACTGCCTCACGCGCTCGCACGCCGCGTCCAGAATCTGCTGGCGACGCGATTCCGGCGACGGTCGGCTCGGATGCGTCTCGTCAGACATCGAAGGTTTCACTTGGGAAATTCCCGCTTGGCATTACATTTCCGCTAGGTCAGGCGACGGCATTGGGTGCGAAGGTTGACTTGCGACACTACCGCACCTATGTCCAGCCCACTTGAGAATGAACGTTCATTCTCAAATTGTTCATCATGCCGGTTTCGTCAAGGGCAATAGCCCGCGAAGCCACCGCATCCGGGGTCAAATATGCAATTCCAACGCTCGGCCGTGATCACGGCCGCGGGGCTCTCCGCCGTCGCTCTCACCCTCGCCGCCTGCGGTCAGGGCAAGGGAGGCGCTGGCGGCATGGGCATGGGCGGTCCGACCGAGGTCGGCTACGTCGTCGCCCAGACCCAGCCGGTCGGCCTGACCACCGAACTGTCGGGCCGCACCTCGGCCTTCCTGGTCTCGGAAGTGCGCCCGCAGGTGGGCGGCGTCATCAAGGCGCGTCTGTTCACCGAGGGCTCGACCGTCCGCGCCGGCCAGTCGCTCTACCAGATCGACCCGGCGACCTATCAGGCCAGCGTCAACAGCGCCGCCGCCGCCCTGGCCCAGGCCCAGGCGACCGCCACGGCCGCCAGGCTGAAGGCCGACCGCTACAAGGGCCTGGTCGAGACCGGCGCGGTGTCCAAGCAGGACAATGACGACGCCCAGGCCGCCGCCCTGCAGACGGCCGCCGCCGTCGCCGTGCAGAAGGCCGCGCTGGACAACGCCCGCATCAACCTGAACTACACCCGCGTCGTGGCCCCGATCTCGGGCCGGATCGGCAAGAGCTCGGTGACGCCGGGCGCGCTGGTCACCGCCAGCCAGGCCACCCCGCTGGCCACGGTCCAGGACCTGTCGAAGATCTATGTCGACCTGACCCAGACCTCGGCCGAGCTGCTCAAGCTCCAGCAGCAGTTCGCCAGCGGCAAGGTCGGCCGCACCAATTCCGCCCAGGTCACCCTGACGCTGGAAGACGGCTCGACCTATCCGATCCCGGGCCGCCTGGAGTTCTCGGACATCACGGTCGACCCCGGCACCGGTTCGGTCACCCTGCGCGCCATCTTCCCGAACCCGAACGGCCAGCTGCTGCCCGGCATGTACGTCCGCGCGGCCCTGAGCCAGGGCGTGGCCCCGACGGGCATCCTGATCCCGCAGGCGGCCGTCCAGCGCGATCCGAAGGGCGCCGCCATGGTCAGCCTGGTCGGCGCCAAGGGCGCCGAGCCGCGCCCGGTCACCCTGGGCCAGACGGTCGGCGACAAGTGGCTGGTCACCAGCGGCCTGAACCCGGGCGACAAGGTGATCACCGAGGGCCTGCAGAAGCTGCGCCCCGGCGCGCCGATCAAGCCCGTTCCGGCCGGCAGCAAGCCCGCCGCCCCGCAGCAAGCCCAACACTAAGGCGGGCCCCAGATGCTTTCGCGTTTCTTCATCGACAGACCCATCTTCGCGTGGGTCATCGCCATCGTGATCATGCTGGCCGGGGCGCTCGCCATCCGGACCCTGCCGATCGCGCAATATCCCGAAATCGCCCTGCCCCAGGTCGCGGTCTCGGCCATCTATCCGGGCGCCTCCGCCAAGACGGTGGAAGACAGCGTCACCCAGGTCATCGAACAGAAGATGAAGGGCCTCGATGGCCTGGACTACATGTCCTCGACCAGCGACAGCTCCGGCGCGGCCACGGTCACCCTGACCTTCAAGGCCGGCACCGACATCGACATCGCCCAGGTGCAGGTCCAGAACAAGCTGCAGACCGCCACCGCGCTGCTGCCGCAGGAAGTGCAGCAGCAGGGCCTGACGGTCGCCAAGTCGGCCCGTAACTTCATGATGGTCGTCGGCCTCTATTCCGAGAATCCGAAGACCACCAACACCGACCTGGCCGACTATCTGGCCTCCAACATCCAGGATCCGCTGAGCCGCGTCGACGGCGTCGGCGACCTGCAGCTGTTCGGCGCCCAGTACGCCATGCGAATCTGGCTGGATCCGCAAAAGCTGGCCAGCTTCAGCCTGACCCCCGCCGACGTGGCCGCCGCGATCCGCGCCCAGAACGCCCAGGTCTCGGCCGGCCAGCTGGGCGGCGCGCCGAACCTGCCGGGCACGGGCCTGAACGCCACCATCACCGCCCAGTCGCGCCTGCAGACGCCGGAAGAGTTCCGCCAGATCATCGTCAAGAACACCACCGGCGGCGCCACCGTTCGCCTGTCCGACGTGGCCCGCGTCGAGCTGGGCGCCGAGAACTACACCTCGGTCGCCAAGTTCAACGGCCACCCGGCCGCCGGCCTGGCCATCAAATTGGCCCCCGGCGCCAACGCTCTGGACACCGCCGCGGCCGTGAAGGCTCGGATGGCCCAGCTCGAGAAGAACTTCCCGGCCGGCTACAAGTACGTCGTCCCCTATGACTCGACGCCGTTCGTGAAGCTGTCGATCGAGGAAGTGGTCAAGACGCTGATCGAAGCCATCGTGCTGGTGTTCATCGTCATGTTCCTGTTCCTGCAGAACTGGCGCGCCACCCTGATCCCGACGATCGCCGTGCCCGTCGTCCTGCTCGGCACCTTCGGCGTGCTGGCGGCCTTCGGCTATTCGATCAACACCCTGACCATGTTCGGCCTGGTGCTGGCCATCGGCCTGCTGGTCGACGACGCCATCGTCGTGGTCGAGAATGTCGAGCGCGTGATGTCCGAGGAGGGCCTCAGCCCCGTCGAGGCCACCCGCAAATCGATGCAGGAGATCACCGGCGCCCTGATCGGCATCGCCCTGGTGCTGGCCGCGGTGTTCGTGCCCATGGCCTTCTTCGGCGGCTCGCAGGGCGTGATCTACCGTCAGTTCTCCATCACCATCGTCAGCGCGATGGGCCTGTCGGTGATCGTGGCCCTGATCCTGACGCCGGCGCTCTGCGCCACCCTGCTGAAGCCGGTCAAGGCCGGCCACCACGACGAAAAGACCGGCTTCTTCGGCTGGTTCAATCGCAGCTTCAACGACCTGTCCGGTCGCTACCAGGGCTCGGTCCGGGGCATCCTGGGCAAGAGCGGCCGCTGGATGGCGGTCTACGCCGCCATCATCATCGCCATGGGTCTGCTGTTCATCCGCCTGCCCAGCGCCTTCCTGCCGGAAGAGGACCAGGGGATCATGATCACCCTCGTCCAGCTCCCGGCCGGCGCGCCCGAGCAGAAGACCCTGGCGGTGCTGGACACGGTGCGTAACCACTTCCTGCAGGACGAAAAGGACGCCGTGCAGTCGGTGTTCACCGTCTCGGGCTTCAGCTTCAGCGGCGCGGGCCAGAACGCCGGCCTCGCCTTCGTCCGCCTGAAGGACTTCGAGCACCGCAAGGCCGCCAAGCTCAAGGCCCAGGCCGTCGCCGGCCGCGCCATGGGCGCCTTCAGCCAGATCCGCGACGCCATGGTGTTCGCGGTGATCCCGCCGGCCGTGCCGGAACTCGGCACCTCGTCGGGCTTCGACTTCCAGCTGCAGGACATCGGCGGCGTCGGTCACGAGACGCTGATGAACGCCCGCAACCAGATGCTGGGCATGGCGGCGCAGGATCCGAACCTGGCGGGCGTGCGCCCGAACGGTCAGGACGACACCCCGCAGCTCAAGATCACCGTGGACCAGGCCAAGGCCGGGGCCATGGGCCTGACCACCGCCGACATCAACAGCGCGCTCAGCGCGGCCTGGGGCGGGAGCTACGTGAACGACTTCATGGACCGCGGCCGCGTGAAGAAGGTCTATATCCAGGCCGACGCCCCCTACCGCATGACGCCGGAGGACCTGAACCGCTGGTACGTCCGCAACGACCAGGGCCAGATGGTGCCGTTCCCAGCCTTCGCCACGGCCAGCTGGACCTACGGTTCGCCGCGCCTGGAACGCTATAATGGCCTCTCGTCGATGAACATCCAGGGCGCTCCGGCCCCCGGCAAGAGCTCGGGCCAGGCCATGGCCGCCATGGAGAAGCTGGCCAGCCAGCTGCCCCAGGGCATCGGCTTCGAATGGACCGGGCTGTCGGCTCAGGAACGCGAGTCCGGCAACCAGGCTCCGGCCCTCTACGGCATCTCGATCCTGGTGGTGTTCCTGCTGCTGGCCGCCCTTTATGAGAGCTGGTCGATCCCGCTGGCCGTCATCATGGTGGTGCCGCTCGGCATCGTCGGCGCCCTGCTGGCGACCTTCGCCCGCGGTCTCAGCAACGACATCTACTTCCAGGTCGGCCTGCTGACGACCATGGGTCTGGCGTCCAAGAACGCCATCCTGATCGTCGAGTTCGCCAAGGACCTCTACGAGAAGGGCATGGGCCTGGTCGAGGCGACGCTGGAGGCGGTCCGCATCCGTCTGCGCCCGATCATCATGACCTCGCTGGCCTTCGTCTTCGGCGTCCTGCCGCTGGCGATCTCCAACGGGGCCGGCTCCGGGGCCCAGCACGCCATCGGCACCGGCGTGATCGGCGGCATGATCTCGGCCACTCTCCTGGCGATCTTCTTCGTCCCGCTGTTCTTCGTGGTCGTCGAGAAGGTCTTCAAACCCAAGCACAAAGGCCATGACGAGGCCGTCGCCGAGCACGGCGGCGAGATCTCGTCGACGGAGGCCCACTGATCATGTTCCGTAGTCTCACCCTGATCCTGCTGGCCTCCACGGCGGTCAGCGCCTGCACCCTGGCGCCGAAGTACGAGCGCCCGGTCCTGCCGGTCGCCCCAGACCTGGTCCACGCCGACGCCGGAGCCGGCGGCCTCCGTCACGGCCGCCGACCTCGACTGGCGCCAGGTGCTGGTCGATCCGCGCCTGCAAGGCGTGGTCGACCTGGCCCTCAAGCAGAACCGCGACCTGCGCGTGGCGGTTCTGAACATCGAGAAGGCCCGCGCCCAGTACGGCGTCCAGCGTTCGGCCCTGTTCCCGGGCGTCAATGGGACGATCAGCGAGCAGCGCAGCCACACCCCGGCGGCGACCTCGCAGACCGGCCAGGCGCTGGAGATCGAGGCCTACAGCGCCACGATCGGCTTCACGGCCTATGAGCTGGACCTGTTCGGCCGCGTCCGCAGCCTGAACGCCCAGGCCCTGCAGAGCTTCTTCGCCACGCAGGAAACCAGCCGCTCGGTCCGCATCAGCCTGATCGCCGAGACCGCCAACGCCTGGCTGACCCTGGCCGCCGACCAGGAGCGCCTGGCGCTCGCCAGGGACACCCTGACGACCCGCGAGGACACGCTGCGCCTGACCCAGCAGCAGGTCGACGGCGGCGTCGGCTCGCTGGCCACCTTGCGCAACGCCCAGGTCCAGGCCGAGACGGCCCGCAGCGACGTGGCGGTCTACACCGCTCAGGTCGCCCAGGACCTCAACGCCCTGACCCTGCTGGCCGGGGCCGACGTGCCGGCCAACCTGCTGCCGTCGCGGGACCTGGCCTCGGCCCAGATCCTGGCCGACCTGCCCGCGGGCGTGCCCTCGGACGTCCTGGCCCGTCGTCCCGACGTGCTGGCCGCCGAGCACCAGTTGCGGGGCGCCAACGCCAATATCGGCGCGGCGCGCGCGGCCTTCTTCCCGCGCATCAGCCTCACCGGCTCGCTGGGCTCCAGCAGCGGCGAGCTGGACGGCCTATTCAAGAGCGGGACCAAGACCTGGAGCTTCACGCCCCAGATCAGCCTGCCGATCTTCGCGGGCGGGGCCAATGTCGCCAACCTGAACGTCTCCAAGGCCAACCGCGACATCGCCGTGGCGACCTACGAGAAGACGGTGCAGACGGCGTTCCGCGAGGTCTCCGACGCCCTGTCGGTGCGGGCCACGGTCGCCGACCGTCTCGCCGCCCAGGAACGCCTGGTCGTGGCCGCGACCGATAGCCAGCGCCTGTCGCAACAGCGTCGCGACGCCGGCCTCGACAGCGCCCTGACTTTGCTCGATTCCCAGCGCACCCTGTATTCGGCCCAGCAAGGCCTGATCACGGCGCGCCTGGCGCGAGCGACCAACCTCGTCACCCTCTACAAGACCCTCGGCGGCGGCGCGCCCGCGGCCTGAGGCTGAAACGAACAAGAGCTCCCCGGCGAGAGCCGGGGTGGTTCGCTGGCCATCATCCCCCACCCCGATGGTCACGAACGGAAGGGCGTTCTCCTCCCCCCATCCCTGGAGGCGCCCTTCCACCCTTGCGGTGGGACTTGCGTGTTCCGCCGCCGTTCAACGCGTACGCGAACGGGCGGGCCAACCCGGAATGGGCGCTGCAAGCCAGAGGTTGTGTGACCCTGAAAACGGTGGCGTTAGAGTCGCGCCATCGACACGAAGGCGGCTCTCCCAAGGTCCACCGTTGTGACGAACGTCAGGACCGACGCTCCAACCGTCGTCTCGGCAGGACCGCGCCACTGCCCCACAGGTTGGCGCGGTCTCTCGCCCCCTCAATCCGAAGCGGACAGACCCTAGAGCGGCAGCTGCACCGTGCTCTTGACCTCTTCCAGAACCGCATAGGTCCGCGTCTCGCGCACGCCGGGCATCTTGACCAGGATGTCGCCGAGGAAACCCCGATACGCCTCCATGTCGCGGACCCGGGCCTTGATCAGGTAGTCGAAGCCGCCGGCCACCATGTGGCACTCCAGGATCTCCGGCGCGCGGCGCACCGCCGCGGCGAAGTCCTCGAACACCTCGCCCGTCGTACGCTCCAGCACCACCTCGACGAAGATCAGCAGCGCCCGGTCGACCTTGGCCGGGTCCAGCAGCGCCGCGTAGCCGGTGATGTAGCCGCGCTCGCGCAGGCGGCGGACGCGGTCGAACGTGGCCGCCGGCGACAGGTTGCAACGCTTGGCGAGCTCGGCGTTGGTGATGCGGCCGTCGACCTGCAAAACCCTCAACAGGCGGCGATCGGTGTCATCCAGAGCGGAAATGGCCATATTGAACTTTCACCGAAGAAGCTTCGAAAATTATGACATACAAACGTAGCACATTCGCGAAGCTTAACGTTACACCTCCGATCGTTCCAGCCCCGCCCCGCGCTCTCCCCCTAAAAGGCGCCCGGCGAAAACGGTCAGTCCGTAAGGGCGGAACACACGCGACGCTCGCCCCTCTCCCCCTAACCGGGCGTCGCGCAAGAGAGGAAGGGGCGCGATACTCCCCCAGCACGCGCCCCTTCCTCCCTCCCCATTTCTTCACCCTCGCCTTAACAGCCGGCGTCTTCGCGCGCCTTCGGCGCCGCTGGAGCGGATGATCATTTCCGCTTTGCCGACCGAAGAAGATACGGAGCCTCAACGAGACAAACGAAGCACCTTTGGCCGAAGTCGAGTTAAACCGACGATATCCTAAAACACGGGAACGACCATGACCGACTTGGCCCACTGGGACAGCCTCGACGACGGCAAGTATCGCGACGAGGCCGCGGTGATCGCCGACCTGCTGGCCGCCAAGCCTCTCTCCAGCGAGGACCGCGCCGCCGTCCGCGCCGAGGCCGAGGCCCTGGTCCGCGGCGCCCGCCGCAGCGTCCGCAAGCAAGGCGTGGTCGAAAGCTTCCTGCAGGAGTTCAGCCTGGGCACCCGCGAGGGCCTGGCCCTGATGTGCCTGGCCGAGGCCCTGCTGCGCACCCCCGACGACGACACCCGTGACAAGCTGATCGCCGAGAAGATCGGCTCGGCCGACTGGGCCAGCCATCTGGGCGGCAGCGACAGCCTGTTCGTCAACGCCTCGACCTGGGGCCTGATGCTGACCGGCAAGATCGTCGAGCCCGACGACGACGCCAAGAAGGACCTGCCCGGCTTCATCAAGAAGATGGCCGGTCGCCTGGGCGAGCCCGTCATCCGCGCCGCCGTCGGCCAGGCCATCCGCATCATGGGCGAGCAGTTCGTCCTTGGGCGAACGATCGAAGCCGCCATCAAGCGCGCGGCCGGCGAGAACACCATGTGCTCGTTCGACATGCTGGGCGAAGGCGCCCGCACCGCCGCCGACGCCGAACGCTACGAGAAGTCCTACGCCGACGCGATCCAGACGGTCGGCAAGCTGTCGAACGGCGCCGGTCCGGAGAAGGGCCACGGCGTCTCGGTCAAGCTCTCGGCCCTGTGCCCGCGCTACGAGGCCACCCATGAGGATCGCGTGTGGGAAGAGCTCTATCCCCGCACCCTGCGCCTGGCCAAGATCGCCGCGAGTCATAACCTCAACTTCACCATCGACGCCGAGGAAGCCGATCGCCTGGCCCTGTCGCTGAAGCTGCTGGACAGGCTGTGCCGCGAGCCCGAACTCGGCGACTGGCAGGGCCTGGGCCTGGCCGTCCAGGCCTACCAGAAACGCTGCGGCGAGGTGATCGCGCGTCTCGAGGCCCTGTCGAAGGAGACCGGCCGCCGCCTGATGGTCCGTTTGGTCAAGGGCGCCTATTGGGACAGCGAGATCAAGCGCGCCCAGGTCGCCGGCCGTCCGGACTATCCCGTCTACACGACCAAGCCCGCCACGGACCTGTCGTACCTGGTCAACGCCAAGGCCCTGATCGCCGCCGCGCCGCACCTCTACGCGCAGTTCGCCACCCACAACGCCCACACCCTGGCGGCCGTGGTCCGCATGGCCAAGAACGCCGGCGTCAAGATCGAACACCAGCGCCTTCATGGCATGGGCGAGGCGCTCTACAAGGCCGCCGACGATCTCTATGACGGGATCACCCTGCGGGCCTACGCGCCCGTGGGCGGTCACGAGGACCTGCTGCCCTATCTGGTCCGCCGCCTGCTGGAAAACGGCGCCAACACCAGCTTCGTCCACGCCCTGCTGGACGAGCGCGTGCCGGTCGAGAGGGTCGTCACCGACCCGATCGATACGGTCGAGGCCCATCCCGATCGCCACGCCAAGATACCGACCCCGATCGAGGTTTATGGCCCGCGCCGCCAGAACAGCGCCGGCCTCGATCTGTCGGTGAAAGCCGACCGCGAACGCCTGCAAGCGGCCGTCGCCGCCCTGGACGGCGTGACCCTGTCGGCCGGCCCGCTGATCGACGGCAAGGTCAGCGCCGGGACTCCGCCCCTACCGGTGGTCGCCCCGGCCGACGACCACAAGGTGGTCGGCGCGGTCTCCGAGGCCCAGGCCTCTCAGATCGACGAGGCCTTCCGCCTGGCCCGCGCCGCGCAACCGGCCTGGGACCGCGCCGGCGGCCCCGCCCGCGCCAAGGTGCTGCGCGCCATGGCCGACGCGCTGGAAGCCGACATCGACCGCCTGATCGCCATCCTGGCCCGCGAAGCCGGCAAGACCCTGAGCGACGGCGTCGCAGAGGTCCGCGAGGCCGTCGACTTCTGCCGCTACTACGCGGTGCTGGCCGAGGATCAGTTCGGCGACGGCGAGGTGCTGAAGGGCCCGGTTGGCGAGACCAACACCCTGCGCCTGGCCGGTCGCGGCGTCTTCGTCTGCATCAGCCCGTGGAACTTCCCGCTGGCCATCTTCACCGGCCAGATCGCTGCGGCCCTGGCCGCCGGCAACGCCGTGCTGGCCAAGCCCGCCGAGCAGACGCCGCTGATCGCCTTCGAGGCCGTGAAGCTCTATCACGCCGCCGGCCTGGACAGCCGCCTATTGGCCCTGCTGCCGGGTCGCGGCGAGACCGTCGGCGCGGCCCTGACCGCCCACGAGGGTCTGGACGGCGTCGCCTTCACGGGCGGCACCGACACCGCCTGGCGGATCAACCAGACCCTCGCCCAGCGCCAGGGACCGATCGTCCCGTTCATCGCCGAGACCGGCGGCCTCAACGGCATGTTCGTCGACACGACGGCCCAGCGCGAGCAGGTGATCGACGACGTGATCGTCTCGGCGTTCGGCTCGGCCGGCCAGCGCTGCTCGGCCCTGCGCCTGCTGTTCCTGCCGGAAGACACCGCCGAGCACATCATCGACGGCCTGAAGGGCGCGATGGACGCCCTGGTCATCGGCGACCCGGCCCTGGCCGTCACCGACGTCGGCCCCGTGATCGACGCCGAGGCCAAGGACGCTCTGGACAGGCACCAAGTCCGCCTGACCAACGAAGCCAAGGTGCTGCACGCTCTGACCGCCCCGGACGGCGGGACCTTCTTCGCCCCGGTGCTGGCCGAGATCCCGGCCGCCGATTTCCTGGAACGCGAGGTGTTCGGCCCCGTCCTGCACGTGGTCCGCTACAAGCCGGAAGACCTCGAGCAGGTCGCCGGCGCCCTGGCGGCCCGTCGCTACGGCCTGACCCTGGGCGTCCACTCGCGGATCGAGAGCTTCGCGGCCGACGTCCAGCGCCTGGTCCCGGCCGGCAACGCCTATGTCAACCGCTCGATGACCGGCGCCGTCGTTGGCGTCCAGCCGTTCGGCGGCGAGGGCCTGTCCGGCACCGGCCCCAAGGCGGGCGGCCCCCACGCCCTACTGCGCTTCGCGGTCGAGCGCGCGGTCAGCGTCAACATCACCGCCCAGGGCGGCGACCCGGCGCTGCTGAATCTGTAGGACTTGACGCCATCGGCCGCCGGCGAGACTCTGCGCCCATGGCCGATGGCTTCGACATCCATATCGATCGAGAACAGGCCGCCCAACTGAAGGTCGCGGCGGACAGCGTCGGCATGTCTGCGTCCGAGTATGCGTTGGCCCTCATAGATGCTGGCTTAACGGGCGCGCTTCCGAAGAGTATCGATCCAGATCCCGCCATCGACGAGGCTATCGCCGACGCCATCGAGCGCGGCGAAGAGCCGACCATAACCCTCGACGAATTCAGCGCTCATCTGCGCCGCGTGAGCGCAGCCCTAGATTGACCTTCACGGTTTCGGTCTCGGTCCGCGCCAAACGAGACTTCAACCGTCTTGTCGTCTGGCTCTTAGTCCGCGACGCACGTGCTGCCGCCAGGCTTGGCCCGCTTGTCGAAGAGGCCGTGAACAGCCTGGCGGAAGCGCCCTTGAGAGGCCGCCTAGCCGGTCCGACTGTCCGCGAGATCAACATTCCCTTTGGCCAGCATGCCTACATCGTCCGCTATCGCGTCGATGGCTCGCAAGTGAACGTCATCCGTATCTTGCACAGCCTGCAGCGTCGGTAGACGCCACCGCTGAATCTGCGGCGGCCCATCTTCACAACCGTCACGCGTAGCGCCTAAGCTTCCCGACAAGAGTTAGGGGAGTTTCGGATCACATGCGTTTCCTGCCTCGCGCGGTCGTCGCCGCCGCCCTGTTCGCGCCCGCGATCGCCTCGGCCCAGGTCGGGCCGATCGTCGGTGACTGGTACGGGACGCTGGACACCCCGCGCGGCAAGCTGCCGGTGGTGTTCCACATCAAGCCGGACGGCTCGGCCACGCTGGACAGCCCCCGGCAGATGGTCAAGGGCATGGCGGCCAGCGCGACCCTGGCCGATGGCAAGATGACCCTCACCCTGAGCGCCGCGCCGGTGGGTTTCGAGGGAACGGTCTCGGCCGACGGCCAGGCCGTTCAGGGCGAATGGTCCCAGGGCGGGGCGGTCCTGCCCCTGACCATCAGCCGCGCCGCGCCGGTCGTGAAGCGTCCGCAAACGCCCAAGCCGCCCTTCCCTTATCGGGCGGAAGAGGTCTCGTACCGCAATCCGGCCTCGGGCCTGAAACTGGCCGCAACCCTGACCCTGCCCGAGGGACCGGGACCGTTCCCGGCCGTGGTGCTGATCAGTGGCTCGGGCACACAGGACCGCGACGAGACGATCTTCGACCATAAGCCCTTCCTGGTCATCGCCGACGCCCTGACGCGCAAGGGCGTCGCGGTGCTGCGGGTCGACGATCGCGGGGCGGGCGGTTCGGACAAGGGCGATCCTGCAACGGCCGGCATCCCCGCCTTCGCCACCGACGTGGCCGCGGGCGTCGCCTTCCTGCGGGCGCGCGGGGACATCGACCCGGCCCGCATCGGCCTGATCGGCCACAGCGAGGGCGGCCAGATCGCGCCGCTGGTCGCCGCGGAGGATCCCCGTATCGCCTTCCTGGTGCTGATGGCCGCGCCGGGCGTCGACGGAACCGCGCTGCTGCTGGCGCAGAACCGGGCGCTTTTCATAGCCAATGGCCTGCCTGCCGATCAGGTCGAGATCATGATGAAGAACCGGGCCGAATGGTTCCAGGCCGCCCGCGACGCCCAGGACGTCGATGACGGCCGGGCGCGACTGAACGCCGTCCTGGATCGTCAAGGCCTTCCCGCGACGTCGCCCCAGCGCGCCCAGGTGCTGGCCCTCTCCAGCGCGGCGGGACACTATATGCTGAACGCCCGCCCCGCCGACGCCCTGGCGAAGATCAAGGTCCCCGTCCTGGCCATCGGCGGCTCGAAGGACCTTCAGGTCGACGCCAAGACGAACCTGGCCGCGATCCGCGCGGCGCTGGCTGGCGACGCCGACGTCACGGTCAAGGAACTGCCGGGGCTGAACCACCTGTTCCAGACCGCCGATACCGGCCTCGTCGTCGAGTACGGTCAGATCGAGGAGACCATCGCCCCGGTCGCCCTGGCGACGATCGTCGACTGGACCGTCGCCCACGCGGCGAAGAAATGACCGCCTCGCGCCGCCAGTTGCTGGCCGGCCTCGCCGCCCTGCCGGCGCTGGGCGCGGCCGCCGCGCCGGCCAAGGGTTTCGTGTCCGTCAAGGACGGCCGCCTCGCGCTGGACGGCAAGCCCTACCGCTTCGTCGGCGCGAACCTCTGGTACGGAGCGTGGCTGGGCTCGCCCGGCCCCACCGGCGACCGCGCGCGGCTGGGACGCGAGTTGGACCGGCTGAAGGCCCTGGGGGTCACCAACCTGCGAGTCCTGGGCGCGGGCGAACGCTCGCCGGCCAAGGCCGCGGTGTCGCCGACGATGCAGGAGGAACCCGGCGTCTACAGCGCCGACCTGCTGAGCGGCCTGGATTTCCTGCTGGCCGAAATGGCTCACCGCGGCATGAAGGCGGTGATCTACGTCAACAACTTCTGGGACTGGTCGGGCGGCATGCCGGCCTATCTCAACTGGGTGGGCAACGGACCGTGGTTCGAGGCCGGCGACCCGAAACATCCGTGGCCAGAATATCCCGACTATGCGGCCCGCTTCTATGCCGACGCCAAGGCCAACGCCCTGTTACGCCGCTACCTGACCAGCCTAGTCCAGCGCACCAACAGCGTCACCGGCAAACCCTATCGCGACGACCCGACGATCATGGCCTGGCAACTGGCCAACGAGCCGCGTCCGGGCGGGACGGAAGCCAAGGCCGATACGCTGTTGCCGCCCTATTACGCCTGGATCCGCGAGACTTCAGGCCTGATCAAATCGCTGGATACCCGGCATCTGGTTTGCACCGGCAGCGAGGGCGCCATGGGATGCCTGCGCAGCGAGGCCTGCGCGCTGGAGGCCCACCGGCCGGCGACGATCGACTACGTGACCCTGCACGTCTGGCCTAACAACTGGAGCTGGATCGACCCCAAGAACCAGCCGGCGACCTATGCGGACGGCGAGGCCCGCTGCCGCGAGTACGTGACTCGTCACATCGCCCTGGCCAAATCGCTGAACAAGCCGCTGGTCGTTCGAGGAATTCGGCCTGATCCGCGACGCCCGCGCCTTCACTCCCGGCTCGGCGACCGCCGACAGGGACCGCTTCTACCGGACAATCTACGGCTTGGCTCTCGACGACATGAAGGCCGGCGGCCCGACGGCCGGGACCAACTTCTGGGCCTGGAACGGCGAAGGCCGCGCCCAGCATTCCGACGCCTGGTTCGCCCAGGGCGACAGGAGCTTCGTCGGCGATCCGCCCCAGGAGGAACAGGGCCTCTACGGCGTCTTCGACACAGACGCCGCGACCCTGGCGGTGATCGCCGAGCATGCGGCGGCGGTGCGGGGACTCTCAGCGAGCGGCCGCCAGCGCGACGGCCTGCCGCACCGCCTCCGGCAGGCGGGGGGCCAGGCGGCGGACCTTCAGGGCGGGTCCGTCGGTGTTGCGGAAGCCGACCAAGACGTCGGGTTCCACCCCGCCGATCTCGTTGGAGCCATCGGCCCGCAGGCGCAGGCAGTCCGGCAGCGACAGGCGGCCGCCGCTGTTCTTCAGCACCACGGGCCCGGCCTCGGTGGCGTGGCCGCAGCCGGCGCCCAGGGTCGGCGAGCCCAGGATGATCCCGGCCCTGTTGTCCTGGATCATCGCGGCGAATTCCTCGGAGGCGCTGGCCGACTTGCCGTCGACCAGCACGATCAGCGGGCCGGACCAGACCCCTTCGCGCCACGACCATTTCACCGGCTCGAACACCGACTGGCCCCACGGCTTGTCGGCCAGGGCCAGCGGATCGGCGGAAGCGCGCGGGCCACTGCTGTAGCCGGCGTCGATCAGCAACGGGCAGGCCTGGCCCTCGACGCAGGGCGCGCGAGCCTCGGCGGCGCGGCGGCGCAGTTCCTTGGCCTCGGCCAGCAGGGCGGCCTTGGCGGCCCCCCGCTCACCGCCGACATTGTTCTCGATATCCAGGGCCCGGGCGTCTAGCTGGTCGGCGGCCTGGGGCGAGCGCACCAGGCGCACCGGCGCGCTCTTCAGGCGTATGGACGTGACCATGCGGGCGGCGATTTCGGCCCATTCTCGGCCGCCGCCATTGCCGGCGAGATCGATCATCAGCACCTGCGCGCCCGCGGCCTTCACGGTCGCCAGACGCGCGGCGAAACGATCGGTCAGTTCCTGGTAGACGGCGGTGTCCAGCTTGTTCGAGCAGTCGCCGTCGCAAGGCTTGTCCAGTGGCAGCTTCAACTTGGCGGCCGCGGCCTCGCAGACGGCGGGGTCGGCCATGAAGATGGAGATCTGCACGACGCCGATCTTGCGGTCGTCGACGGTGACCAGACCGCCGGGGAACTCGCGCGCGCCCTCGCCCGTGTCCAGCGGCGTCCAGCCCGGCAGGCCCGAGGCGACCGGCGGGCGCGGCCGGAAGGGGCGCTGGTCGGCGCAGGGCGGAGCGGGCGGCCCGGAGACCTTGGGCGCCGGGGCGACCGGGCTCCAGTCGACCTGCACGTGGCCGTCGGCCAGGGACGCCAGGGCGCGATCCAGCAGGGCGCGCGCCTCGGCGTCGGACGAGGTCTTGGCCAGCCCCGCCTCGACGGCCTTGAAGCTGGTGTCGAGGTTCAGGCCCCGGTCGATCGTCAACCAGTCGAGATTGGCGTAGCGGCCGCTCAGCGCCGCGCGGATCTGACGGGCGTCCTCGATCCACGGCGCGGGATCGTAGGCCAGGGCGGGCGCGGCGAGGCCCATCAGGGCGACGGCGGCGACGGCGGCGCTGAGGCGCGAAATCATGAAGGGCTCCCCGGAAAGCTCTGCCAAGCCTCCTAGTCGCCGAACGCCGCTACGCCACGTTAAAACGACGAAAGGTGCGGGATTCGAGTGGACGAAAGTGGATTGTCACCGGTGTCATTCATGCTACCGCTACCGCAAAGCGCCTCAGAACGCGCCGGAGGAACCGCCGTGGAAGCCACTCAGACCCGCCGCACCCTGATCACCGGGGCCGCCGCCCTGGCCGCCTATGCCGCCCTGCCCCGCGCCGGCTATGCGGCCGAGAAGCGCTCTCCCGTCGTGGCCACCACCGCCGGCAAGGTGCGCGGCTATGTCGAGGACGGGGTCAGCGTCTTCAAGGGCCTGCGCTACGGCCAGGACACCGGCGGCGCGCGGCGCTTCACGCCGCCGATCAAGCCCGAGCCCTGGACGGAGGTGAAGGACGCCCTGACCTATGGCGCGTCCTGTCCGCAGGGCAAGGGCGAGGAAGAGGTCCAATCCGAGGATTGCCTGTTTCTCAACGTCTGGACCCCGGCCAAGGCCGGCAAGGCCGGCCTCGCGGATGGCGGCAAGCGGCCTGTGATGGTCTACATCCACGGCGGGGCCTACAACACCGGGTCGGGCAGCCATCCCTGGTACGTCGGGACGAAGCTGGCGAGGCGGGGCGACGTCGTGGTGGTGACGATCAACCACCGCCTGAACGCCTTTGGCTATCTCTATCTCGCCCGTCTGTTCAACGACCCATCGGTGGCCGACAGCGGCAATGCCGGTCAGCTGGATCTCGTGCTGGCCCTGCGATGGGTGCGCGACAATATCGCCGCGTTCGGCGGGGATCCCGGCCGGGTGATGCTGTTCGGCCAGTCCGGCGGCGGGGCCAAGATCGCCACCCTGCTGGCCCAGCCCAACGCCAAGGGCCTGTTCCATCGCGCCGCCACCATGAGCGGCCAGCAGGTCACCGCCGGCGGCCCGTTCAATGCGACCAAGCGCGCCAAGGCGTTCATGGAAAAGGTCGGCGCCCAGGACCTGGCGTCCTTGCGCGCCCTGCCGGCCGACAAGATGGTCGAGGGCCTGCGGGCCGTCGATCCGATCGCCGGCTCGGGCGGGGGTCTATATGGGTCCGGTGCTGGACGAGCGGACGCTGGACCGCCATCCGTTCTTCCCCGACGCCTCGCCGGTGGGCCTTGGCGTACCGATGATGTGCGGCAACACCCACGACGAGACCAAGGGCTTCATCGGCTGGGACGCCGGGGCCTTCCCCAAGACCTGGGACGAGGTGATCGCCCGCCTGCCGGGCCAGTTCAACGCGCGGATCGACATCGATCCCGAGACGGTGGTGGCCTTCTACCGCAAGACCTATCCGACCTATTCGCCGTCGGACGTCTATTTCGCCGCCTCGACGGCCGGCCGCTCGTGGAAGGCCGCGATCATCCAGGACGAGGAACGCGCCAAGGCCGGCGCGCCCGCCTTCGCCTACCAGGTCAACTGGAAGTCGCCGAGGGACGGCGGGATCTTCGGCGCGCCGCACACCATCGACATCGGCCTGGTGTTCGGCACGCTGGACGCCAAGGGCTCGATCGTCGGGACGGGGCCGGACTCGGTCGCCATGTCGAACACGATGAGCGACGCCTTCGTGCGCTTCGCCAGCACGGGCGACCCGAACGGCGGCGCTCTGCCGAGGTGGGAGCCCTACACCCTGCCCCGCCGCCAGACGATGGTGTTCGACACCACCTCGCGGCTGGAGGACGATCCGCGCGGGGCCGAGCGCGCGTTCTTCAACCGCGTGCCGTTCACCCAGTTCGGGACTTGATCTCGTAGGGAAGCGTCGGCGGCAGGTGCTGGACCAGGATCCGGGATGTCGGCTCCCGATCAGGCTCCACGGGCGGCGGCTCGCCGAAGACGGCCGTCCAGAGGGCGATCCACGCTTGACGCTCTTCGTACTGCACCGGGCGAGCTCCTTCGCGGGATCAAATCGCTCGGCGGAACAAGGGGTTGCTGGTTAAAACGCGGGTAACCAGGCTTTCGTGCTGTAGCTTCCGCTTGTCCATGGCTTGTCATCCCGATCGCCGCGAAGCGGAGAGCCGGGATGACAAGATCGTAGCGTTTACTGCGCCGCCTTCGTCGGACACACCGCTCCAGCCGGGTCGGCCGTCAGCTTCACATTGGCGATCGAGACCTGGAAGGTCCCGGCCGTGCCCAGGTCGAACGGCGCCGTGACCTTGGCGACGTCGGCCCCGGCGGCCTGGAAGCACTTCAGCGGGATCTTGACGCTGGCCCACTGACCGGTCGGCGACCCCGCCGGCGGGGTGACGTCAAGCTTGCCCGCGCCCATGGCCAGGATCACCGGCTTGGTCGCCGGCGCGTCGATGCGGTACTCGAAGCTCAGCGCCATGTCGGCATTGGTCTGGAACGACAGGTCCAGCGGCTTTTCACCGACGATGGTGACGCGGCCCAGCTTGTCGCCGGCGAAGGTGACCTGGCGGCCAGCCTCCTGGATGTTGCCGGCGTCGACCGGAACGATCTGCACCGACGACGAGGGCGAGGCCTTGAACTCGAACGGCGCGGGGGTCTTGCCGCCGACGAAGTAGGTCGCGACGTTGTCGGCGACAGCCTTGACGCCCGAGACCTCCGCCAGCTTTCCGACCTTGCCGGGCTTGGCGTAGGTCAGGCCGTAACCGTAGGCGAACAGCGGATCATAGCCCTTGTCGCCCTTGTTCAGGTTGAACTGGGCGGCCGTCCTGGGCCAGCTGAACGACAGCTTGCCGTGGAAGTCGGCGCGCGGCTTGCCGGCCTTGTCGCCGATCAGCACGTCGGCGATCCCGCCGCCTTCCGAACCGGGCAGCCAGGCGGCGACGAAGGCGTCCGAGGCGTTGATCTCGGGATTTACCCATAGCGGGCGGCCGCTGAGGAACACCGCCACCACCGGCACGCCCCTGGCCTTCAGGCGCTTGAGCAGGGCCAGGTCGGTCTTGGCCCCCGGCTGGTGCTCCAGAGTGGTCTTCAGGTCGCCGACACCTTCCGCATACGGATTTTCCCCAAAGACGACGATCGCGACATCGGGCTTCTTATCGAAGGCGCCATCGACAGCCAGGGTCGCGTGGCCGCCGCCGGCCTCGACCGCGGTCTTCAGGCCCGACCAGATCGACTCCGCGTTGGGGAAGTCGGCATTGGTGTTGCCCGTGCCCTGCCACGACAGGGTCCAGCCGCCCGACTGCTTGCCGATGTCGTCGGCGCCCGAGCCGGCGACCAGCACATTGGCCGAGCTCTTCACCGGCAGGACGCCGTCGTTCTTCAGCAGCACCAGCGACTTGCGCGCCGCCTCGCGGGCGATGGCGCGGTGCTCGGCCGAGCCGATCACGCCCTCGCGGCCCCCGAACGGACGGGCGGCCTGGAAGAGGCCCAGCTTGGCCTTCACCCGCAGGATGCGACGGACGGCGTCGTCCAGGCGGGCCATCGGGATGACACCCGACTTCACTTCGGCCAGGGTGTTGGCGTAGAGCGCCTTCCAGCTGTCCGGGGCCATGAACATGTCGAGGCCCGCATTGATCGAGGCCGGGCAGTCGGTGGGCTTGCAGCCCGGAACCTGGCCGTGACCGTTCCAGTCGCCGACCACGAAGCCGTCAAAGCCCATCCGCCCCTTCAGCACGTCGGTCAGCAGGCTCTTGTTCCCGTGCATCTTGGTCCCGTTCCAGCTGGAGAACGAGGCCATCACCGTCAGGGCGCCGGCGTTGATCGCGGGGACATAGCCCTGGGCGTGCAGGCGGATCAGGTCGTCTTCCGAGACCTTAGCATCCCCCTGATCGTGACCGTTCTCCGTGCCGCCGTCGCCCAGGAAGTGCTTGGCGCTAGCGGCGACATGGCCCTGCTGGATCACCCCGCCTTGCGAGACGGCGCCCTGGATGCCCAAGATCATCTGGGCGGCATAGTCGCGGACGATGGTCGGGTCTTCCGAATAGCCCTCGTAGGTCCGCCCCCAGCGGTCGTCACGCGGGACAGCCAGGGTCGGGCCGAACGCCCAGTCGAAGCCGGCGGCCGAGGTCTCGGACGCGGTCGCCTTGCCGATCCGCCGGATCAGCTCGGGATCGCGCGCCGCGCCCAGGCCGATATTGTGCGGGAAGAGGGTCGCGCCGACGACGTTGTTATTGCCGTGCACGGCGTCGATGCCGAAGATCAGCGGGATGTGCGTCCCGCCCTGACGCTGGGCCGCGCCCTCGCGAAAGGCCCTGGCGGTGTCGACCCATGGCTTCTGCGGCGAACGGTCGGGAGCGCCGATCGGCGGTGAGCTGCCGCCCCCCAGGATCGAGCCCAGGGGATAGGTCTTCAGATCCTCGGGCTTGATCTGGCCAATGTCGGCCTGGATCAGCTGACCGACCTTCTCCTCCAGGCTCAGCTTGGCCATCAGGCCGTCGACAAAGGCCTCGGTGGCCGGATCGACCAGACCCTGGCTCTTGGCCGCGGGCCACTTGGCGGCGTGGGCGGTCGCCTGCGGCGTCTCGGCGGAAACGGCGGCGGCGGACAGAAAGGTCGACGCCAACAGGGCGACGCAGAGGGTCCTGGTGTTCATGCTCCCCAACTCTTCTCGTTCGACGGCCACGTCGCCGCGCTCTTGGACAACGTTGTCATGGCGAGGGTCGCGGAGGCAAGTGGTCAGGCCACCTCGTGGGTCTTGGGGAGAAAATGGGGCCCAAAGAAAAGGGCGAGTCCGAAGACTCGCCCCAAGTTAGCGACCGCGTCGGCGGTCGGACGTTTCCTTGGCTTAGCGGAACAGGCTGAGGATCGACGAGGTCGAGGAGTTGGCGATCGACAGTGCCTGGATGCCCAGCTGCTGCTTGGTCTGCAGCGACTGCAGCTTGGCGCTTTCCTTGGCCAGGTCGGCGTCCACCAGGTTGCCGACGCCGGCGTCCAGGCTGTCCTGCAGCTTGCCGACGAAGGTCAGGTGGGTGTCGAGACCGGTCGAGGACGTACCCAGCGAGGCCAGCTTGTTGGTGGCGGTGCCGATGGCCTTGTCGATCGTGGCGATCATCGTCTTGGCCGAGCTGGCCGAGGCGAAGGTCGAGGTCGCCGTCGAGCTCAGGCCGAGACCGGCCAGACCCAGGGTCTGAGCCTTCACGGTGAAGCCCGAGCCATCGGTGTTGGCCAGGAAGGTCATCTGCGTGGCCTTGCCGTCGGCCAGGCTGACGCCGTTGAACTTGGCGTTGTCGGCGGCCTTCTGGACCTGTTCACGCAGCGAGTCGAAGTCCGACTTCAGCGCGTTGAACGAAGCGGTGTTCAGCGAGGTGTCGGAAGCGGCCAGGGCCTTTTCCTTCATCTTGCCAAGCAGGTCGGTGATGGTGTCGCCGGCGGCCAGGGCCACGTCGATGGTCGACTGGCCGCGTTGCAGCGAGTCCTTCACCGAGTTCAGGGACGACGACGAGGCCATCTGAGTCTTGGACATGGCCCAGATCGCGCCGTTGTCCTTGGCGTTACCGACCTTCTTGCCGGTGTTGATGCGTTGCTGGACGACGCCCAGTTCGGCGTTCGTCGAGTTCAGGTTCTGCAGGGCGATCAGCGCGCCCGAGTTCGTGTTGATGCTGTTCAGCGCCATGACGAAACAACTCCTATTCGAGGTGTTCCGGCGTCATTTTGACAACCGGCGGGCATTTTGCCCGCGGCCACACTACGCCGTACGCTCTTTCAATATTATTGATGAATCAGATCCAACGATTGAATCAAGGACCCACTTTCTTAAGAAACGCAACTCGCGCGTTAGGACTCATTACTGGATTTCGGAAAGTGTCCCAAATTGGCACACAGTTTATAGACTTTAACCTCACCCACCGAACCCGAACTAGACTCTGGAAATCGGCATTCAAAGAAAAAGGGCGAGTCCGGAGACTCGCCCTTTCGACGACCTTTAAGTCGACGAAGTCCGGCTTAGCGGAACAGGCTGAGGATCGACGAGGTCGAGGAGTTCGCGATCGACAGGGCCTGGATGCCCAGCTGCTGCTTGGTCTGCAGCGATTGCAGCTTGGCGCTTTCCTTGGCCAGGTCGGCGTCCACCAGGTTGCCGACGCCGGCGTCCAGGCTGTCCTGCAGCTTGCCGACGAAGGTCAGGTGGGTGTCGAGGCCGGTCGAGGCCGTGCCCAGCGAGGCCAGCTTGTTGGTGGCGGTGCCGATGGCCTTGTCGATCGTGGCGATCATCGTCTTGGCCGAGCTGGCCGAGGCGAAGGTCGAGGTCGCCGTCGAGCTCAGGCCGAGACCAGCCAGACCCAGGGTCTGGGCCTTCACGGTGAAGCCCGAACCGTCCGAGTTGGCCAGGAAGGTCATCTTGGAGGCCTTGCCGTCGGCCAGGCTGACGCCGTTGAACTTGGCGTTGTCGGCGGCCTTCTGGACCTGTTCACGCAGCGAGTCGAAGTCCGACTTCAGGGCGTTGAACGAGGCGGTGTTCAGCGAGGTGTCGGAAGCGGCCAGGGCCTTTTCCTTCATCTTGCCGAGCAGGTCGGTGATGGTGTCGCCGGCGGCCAGGGCCACGTCGATGGTCGACTGGCCGCGTTGCAGCGAGTTCCTTCACCGAGTTCAGCGACGACGAGGTCGACGACTGGGTCTTGGCCATGGCCCAGATCGCGCCGTTGTCCTTGGCGGAACCAACCTTCTTGCCGGTGTTGATGCGTTGCTGGACGGAGCCCAGTTCGGCGTTCGTCGAGTTCAGGTTCTGCAGGGCGATCAGCGCGCCCGAGTTCGTGTTGATGCTGTTCAGCGCCATGACGAAACAACTCCTATTCGAGGTATTCCGGCGTCATTTTGACGACCGGTAGGCATTTTGCCCAACACGACCCTCGCACAACGAGCTTACAGCTTCGTTTAATTTTCAATATTCTATGATTAACAAATCAAACTATGTTATTTACCATTAACACGCGTTGAGAGATGAACTCGATCAATTCCAATCAATATAATGTATCAAAATGATACACCTTAAATTATCTCAGCCAGAACTTAACCACCCCAGCCCCCAGGCCGACAACCCTCAGCGGCCGACAAGGTAGAAACGGCGCGAGCGATAGTGCTTGGCGATCGCCCGGATGGTCACGATGAAGACGAAACCTCTCCAGAGATCGGCGAAAAGACCGTTGCGGCGACGCATGACGAGACTCCCTGTTTTCAGGTTCAACGAAAGAAGGGGCCGACCGGCTCCCCGGGAGGGGAAAGGAGCCGGCCGGCCCCTCGCGGCCGGTCCCTGACGATGTGACCGGCTAAAGGCCGGGGCTTAGGATCAGCCGTGCAGCTTGATCGCCGTTTCGGCGATGCGGCGACCTTGATAGCGAGCGCCGGTCAGCTCGTTCTCGCTGGGCTGACGCGAGCCGTCGCCGCCGGCGATGGTGGTGGCGCCGTAGGGGCTGCCGCCGGTGATTTCATCCAGGGTCATCTGGCCGGCGTGGCCATAGTCCATGCCCACGATCGTCGTGCCGAAGTGCAGCAGGTTGGTGATGATCGAGAACAGCGTCGTTTCCTGGCCGCCGTGCTGGGTGGCGGTCGAGGTGAAGGCGCCGGCCACCTTGCCGTGCAGGGCGCCGCGGGCCCACAGGCCGCCGGCCTGGTCGAAGAACGCCGCGACCTGCGAGGCCATGCGGCCGAAACGGGTCGGCGCGCCGACGATGATCGCGTCGTAGGCGGCCAGATCCTCGACCGAGGCGACCGGGGCCTCTTGATCCAGCTTGAAGTGGGCGCCCTTGGCGATGTCCAGCGGCACGGTTTCGGGCACGCGCTTGATATCGACGGTCGCGCCGGCTTCGCGCGCGCCCTCGGCGACGGCCTTGGCCATCGTCTCCAGGTGACCGTAGGACGAATAATAGAGAACCAGAACCTTGGCCATGACGGCGAACCCTCGGTGTCTTGTTTGACGGAAGCGTCATGCCCCGTCGTCGGCGTGTGTTTTGGCGCCGCTTGAGTTTGCGAAACAGTCGAATAAAATCGTCCATTATGTTCGAAATTTTCGATTGATACGCTCATGACCACCGAGCCAGGCGCGCCCACTCTGGACCAGCTGTCCGTCTTCCTGGCCGTGGTCGAGGCCGGCAGCTTCGCGGGCGCGGCCCGGCGGATGAACCGGGCCAACTCCGTGGTCAGCTATGCGATCGCCAATCTTGAGGCGCAGCTGGGCCTGACGCTGTTCGACCGCGACGCGGCCAAGACGCCGGTGCTGACCGAGGCCGGCCGGGTGGTGCTGGCCCAGGCCCGGGTGATCGCGGGTGACGTCGCCTCGCTGCGCGCCCAGGCCAAGGGCCTGATCCAGGGACTGGAGGCCGAGGTCAACCTGGTGCTGGACGTCATGCTGCCCACCGCCCGCGTGGTCGACGCCCTGCGGGCCTTTCGCGAGGCGTTTCCGACCGTGACCCTGCGCCTCTATGTCGAGGGCCTGGGCGCGGTGACCCAGATGGTGCTTGATCGTCAAGCCACGGTAGGCGTCGCCGGACCGCTGGACGTCGTCAACGGCGGCGACGCGCTGGAGACCATCGCCGTGGGTTCGACCCTGCTGATCCCGGTCGCCGCCCCGGATCACCCGCTGGCCCGGAGCCGCAACCCGCCCGGCGCGGCGCGCGGTCACACCCAGCTCGTCCTGACCGACCGTTCCAGGCTGACCGAGGGCCGCGACTTCGCCGTCGGCAGCGTCCACACCTGGCGACTGGCCGACCTGGGCGCCAAGCACCTGCTGCTGAAGGAGGGCTTCGGCTGGGGCAACATGCCCGAGCCGATGGTTCGCGAGGATATCGCCGCCGGCCGCCTCACACGCCTCGACATGCCTGACCTGAGCGACGCGGTCTACGCGTTGCACGCCATCTATCGCAGCGACACCCCGCCCGGTCCGGCCACGGCCTTTCTCATCGAACGGTTCCGCGGCCAGGCCAATTGAGCCGCCCGCCGCGCTTTGGCCAGACCGATGGCCTGAACACCCTTGCCGAAGCGGCGCGGGGCGGCTGTAGTCTCGCGCGCCCAGAGGAACACCCGATGCAGACTCCCTATGTCGCCGCCGCCGACCGCTACGCGGCCATGCCCTATCGCCGCACCGGCCGCAGCGGCCTGGACCTGCCGGCGATCTCGCTGGGCCTCTGGCAGAACTTCGGCGGGGCCGACGTGTTCGAGACCGGCCGCGCCATTCTGCGCCGGGCCTTCGATCTGGGAGTCACCCACTTCGACCTCGCCAACAATTACGGCCCGCCCTACGGCTCGGCGGAGGAGAACTTCGGCAAGGTGCTGGGGAGCGACTTCAAGGCCTACCGCGACGAACTGGTCATCTCGACCAAGGCCGGCTGGGACATGTGGCCCGGCCCCTATGGCGGGATCGGCGGATCGCGGAAGTACCTGATCGCCAGCTGCGACCAGAGCCTCAAGCGCATGGGCGTCGACTATGTCGACATCTTCTACTCGCACCGCGTTGATCCCACGACGCCGCTGGAGGAGACCATGGGCGCGCTGGCCCACCTGCACCGGCAGGGCAAGGCGCTGTACGTCGGGATCTCGTCCTACTCGCCCGAGCTCACCCGCAAGGCCCACGCGATCCTGAAGAGCGAGGGCGTGCCGCTGCTGATCCACCAGCCGTCCTATTCGATGGTCAATCGCTGGATCGAGGACGCGCTGCTGGACACCCTGGACGACCTCGGCGTCGGCTGCATCGCCTTCTCGCCGCTGGCGCAAGGGCTGCTGACCAGCAAGTACCTGAACGGCGTGCCGACGGACTCGCGGGCGGCCAGGGACGGCTCGTTCGGCGGGCATCTGCTGACCCAGGACAATCTGGATCGCATCAAGGCCCTGAACGCGATCGCCCAAGGTCGTGGCCAGACCCTGGCCCAGATGGCGATCGCCTGGACCCTGCGCGATCCGCGCGTCACCTCAGCCCTGATCGGCGCCCGCACCGTCGCCCAGCTGGAGGATTCCCTGGCGGCGCTGAAGGCCGTCACCTTCTCGGCCGAGGAGCTGGCGCAGATCGACCGCCATGCCTCCGAAGGCGGCGTCGACCTGTGGAAAGTGTCGTCGACCCTGGCAGACGGCGATCTGCCGCGTCGCTGACAGCCAAGGTTTAATGTTCCGGCGCTTGGCCGACCTGTCGCGTTTGCATATGGTTCTCGGTGATGGATAAGGGCGCTCACACCCTGCCTGACCGGGCCGACGGCCTGGAACGCCTCACCGAGCGTGAGCGCGAATGCCTTCGACTCGTCGATCGCCACATGAGCTCCAAGGAGATCGCCCGCGAACTGGGCCTCTCCAAGCACACGGTCGACTGGCACCTGGACAAGGCCCGCAAGCGCCTGGGCGCGGCCGACCGCTACGACGCCGCGCGCCGCGTCTTCGATCGAGCGTATCAGGGGGCGACCCCCCTCCGATCGCGTCAGGGTCCGACGCGTCCCGGCTAGGCGAACATCCTTCCTCGCGGTCTGCTGACCTCATCGAGGAAGGAGTTCCCAGTGAACGAGTTGACCCCCCATCAGAAGGACGCGATCGGCCGAGCCACGCATCTGCGCCAGGAAGTGAAGAGCTTCGAGCACGCGTGGCCCCTGCTGAATTCGGCCGAGGCCCTGCCACCGATCACGTGGAGCCAGCTCGAGCGCCAGTTGCAGAGCCTGTCGGTGACTCCGGCCGGCGCTTCGATGGTGCACGACCTGGTGGAAGCCACCCGCAAGCAGGCTTCGTTCAAGCCCAGCGAGCTGGTGATGCGGGAGATCCTGTGTATCGCCAGCGCGGTGATGGACGAGACGTTCCTGTCGGACTTGTCCTCTTCGGACTCGGAGGAGGACGGCCCAATCATCTGAGCCTGCCCCTGCGATTGGCCTTCATCGCCGCCGTGATGATCGTGACCGCGTTCGCGTTCGGCTCGATCCTGGCGGGGCTCCACGCGCTGCAAGGCCTGTTTCCGTAAGATCTCCGCCTCCGGGGAGCCGGGGCGTCCCTTTCACTCCTATCGTCACATCAGCAACGCGCCGGGCATCCCTTGGCGCGAGGAGACTTCTCATGCTCAAGCAACGCCGTCTGGCCGCCGAGACCGTGGCCGAAGCTCTGTTCGCCGCCGAAAAGGCCATCGACGCCGCGATCACCCGCACCGCCGCCCTGGCCGGGCTGATGCCGACCACCCGCCAGGACGCCAACCTCTCCGCCCTGATCGGTCAAGACGCCCTGATGTCGGCCATCAACACCATGCAGGCCCTGGGCGCGGCCCGCGAGAGCATCGTGGTCACCCATAAGCACCTGTCGGTCGCCCAGCACGACATCGGCCTTTCGGCCGTGTCGTTCGGCGAACCTGTCGTCAAGCCGGCCGGCATGGTCGAGGCCACGCCCGGCGGCCGCCTGACCGTCGCCGCCTGATCCGCTTAGATCAACGACAGCGCGACCCTCGCCGTCCCGAACGGCGAGGGTCGTTGCAATCCTGGAGAATGGCGCCACCCTGACGCGATGTCACCGCTCAGCTATCTCTACCAATGGGCCAGTCTCGCCGCGCTGCTGATCGCGGCCGGCGTGGCCCTGTGGCGCGGCGGCTGGCCCGAGCGTCTGGGCGGTGTGGCCATGATCCTGGCCTGGTTCGCCACCGGCCTGTTCTACAATAACCTACAGCGGTTCGGCCCGCAGACCGCGGTATTCGTGGTCGACGCGACCCTGATGGCGGTGCTGCTGTTCATCGCCCTGCGATCGGATCGCTGGTGGCCTATGTGGGCCTGCGGCTTTCACGGCCTGACGCTGATCCTGGTTCTCGCCAACCTGGCCGATCACAAGCTCTCCAATCGCGCCGGCTATATCGCGGGCGGCGGCGTCTTCAGCTACCTGACCATGGCGGCGCTGTTCTGCGGCGCGCTGCCGCGCCGACGCCCGGCGTCGTCCCCTGAAGCGCTCGCTCCCTGAAGCGTCGCCCCATGACGCCGCGTCAACGCTGACAGCGCTTCGAACGCCTGTTTCACTCCTCGCAACGACAGGAGGAAACCATGGGCGAAGCCTATATCGTGGCGGCCGCGCGGACGGCCGGCGGGCGCAAGGGCGGCAAGGTCTCGGGCTGGCATCCGGCCGATCTGGCCGGAACGGTGCTGGACGCCCTGGTCGCGCGCAGCGGCGCCGATCCGGCCCTGATCGAGGACGTGATCCTGGGCTGCGTCGGCCAGGTCGGCGAGCAGGCCATCAACATCGCTCGCAACGCAGTCCTGGCCTCCAGCCTGCCCGAGAGCGTGCCGGCCACCTCGGTCGACCGCCAGTGCGGCTCCTCGCAACAAGCCATCCACTTCGCCGCCGCCACCGTCATGTCGGGCGCCATGGACGTGGTCATCGCCGCCGGTGTCGAGAGCATGAGCCGGGTGCCGATGGGGCTGTCCTCGGCCCTGCCCTACAAGAACGGCTTCGGGACCTATATGAGCCCGCGCATCCAGGACCGGTATCCAGGCATCCAGTTCAGCCAGTTCGCCGGCGCCGAGATGCTCGCCAGGAAGTACGACCTGTCGCGGGACGAACTGGACGCCTACGCGCTCGAAAGCCACCAGCGGGCCATGGCCGCCACCAAGGGCGGCAAGTTCGCCGCCGAGATCGTGCCGATCGAGGTCACGCTGCCGGACGGCGCGACCGAGACCCACGCGGCCGACGAAGGCATTCGATGGGACGCCTCCCTTGAATCGATCGGGTCGGTGAAGCTGCTGACCGAGGACGGCCGCCTGACCGCCGCCACCTCCAGCCAGATCTGCGACGGGGCGGCCGGAGTGATGATCGTCAACGAGCGGGGCTTGAAAGCTCTGGGCGCCACGCCGCTGGCGCGGATCCACAGCATGACCGTGATCGGCCACGATCCGGTGATCATGCTGGAGGCTCCGATCCCGGCCACCCAGAAGGCCCTGGACCGCGCCGGGTTGAAGATCGGCGACATCGACCTCTACGAGGTCAACGAGGCCTTCGCCTCGGTGCCGACCGCCTGGCTGAAGGTCGTCGGCGGCGATCCGGACAGGCTTAACGTCCACGGCGGCGCTATCGCCCTGGGACATCCGCTGGGCGGTTCCGGCGCCAAGCTGATGACCACTCTGGTCCACGCCCTTCGGGACCGCGGCGCCCGCTACGGGCTGCAGACCATGTGCGAGGGCGGCGGACTGGCCAACGTGACGATCATCGAGCGACTGTAGTTGAACCCTCCCTCTTCAAGAGGGAGGAACCGCTCTTCTTATCGTCTTACGGCAAATTAACTCAGCGACCAGAGGTTTGTCGGCTAGAAGGCCGTCGGGCTCAATTGTTGCTGGGGAAATGTTCGTGCTTAACGGGATCAATGGGCGCCGCCCGACGCTGAGCGCGCTGGTCTTGGTCCTGGGCGTGAGCGCGATCGCTCTGGCCGGATGCGGGAAGAAGCCGGAGAAGAAGACGCGGGCCGCGCCGAGCGCTTCGGCCACCGTCAGCGTCGCCACCGTGGTCAGCCAACCGATCGCGCGCCAGATCAACGCCACGGGCACGATCTCGCCGTGGGAAGAGGTGCCGGTCGGCGCCGAGACCGGCGGCCTGACCGCCGTCGCCGTCAACGCCGAGGAAGGCCAGACCGTCAAGGCCGGCCAGGTTCTCGTGCAGCTCAACAGCGCGCTGATCAGCGCCCAGCTGCGCCAGCAGGACGCCGCCGTCGCCAGCGCCAGGGCCACCCTGGCCGAGGCCAGCGCCGCCCTGAACCGCGCCAAGGAACTACAGGCCAAGGGCTATCTCAGCCAGGCGGGTCTCGACACCGCCATCGCCCGCCAAGGCACCTCGGCCGCGAACCTGGCCGCCGCAGAAGCCGCGCGGGGCGAGACCGCCGCCCGCGTGGCCCAGACCTCGATCCGCGCGCCGGTCGGCGGCCTGATCAGCCGCCGCAGCGTCACCAAGGGCCAGATCGTCACCGCCGGCTCGGAACTCTTCCGCATCGTCCGCGACAGCCGACTGGAGCTGGACGCCGACATCCCCGAGACCGACCTCGGCTCGGTCAAGGCCGGCATGTCGGCCAGGATCTACTCCGAGAAGGTCGGCGAGATGAGCGGCCGCGTCCGCATCGTCACCTCGGAAGTCAACGCCGCCACCCGCATCGGCACGGCGCGCATCGCCCTGTCGTCGATGGGCGGCTTCCGTCCGGGCATGTTCGCCCGCGCCACCATCGACGCCGGCGACCAGCCGGCCCTGATCGTGCCGTCGGCCTCGGTGCTGTACCGCGAGAACCGCCCCGGCGTGTTCGTGGTCGACGCGGCCAAGAAGGTCCACTTCCGCCGCATCGCCATCGTGGCCAACACCGGCGACCGCGTCGCCGCCACCGGTCTGAACGCCGGCGAGCAGGTCGTGGTCGATGGCGCCGGCTTCCTGGGCGAGGGCGATCTCGTCCGCGTCGGCGCCGCCCCCAAGACCGCGCGCTGAGGACGACAGACCGATGCGCAACATCTCGTCCTGGGCGATCAAGAACCCGATCCCCGTCATCATGCTGTTCGCCCTGCTCTGCTTCGCCGGCATCGCCGGCTTCAAGAGCATGCGGATCAACAACAACCCGGACGTCGACCTGCCGTTCGTCGTCGTCACGGCCGTGCGCCCGGCGCCGCGCCGCAGGAACTGGAAACCCAGGTCACCCGCCTGATCGAGGACTCGATCGCGGGCCTGGGCCAGGTGCGTCACATCAACTCCACCGTCGTCGACGGCGCCTCGACCACCTTCATCGAGTTCGAGCTGGGCGTGGACCACGAGCGTGTCACCAACGACGTGCGAAACGCCATGTCCAACCTGCGCGGCTCGCTGCCCCAGGACATGCAGGAGCCGACTGTCACCCGGGTCGACGTCTCCGGCGGCGGCCTGATCACCTATGTCGTCAAGGCCCCGACCCTGACGCCCGAGCAACGCAGCTGGTTCGTCGACAACGACGTCAGCCGCGCCCTGCTGGCCATCAAGGGGGTGCGCGAGGTCAACCGCCAGGGCGGCGTCAGCCGCGAGATCGAGATCGCCCTTGATCCCGACCGCCTGGCCGCGCGCGGCGTCACCGCCGCCGCCGTCAGCCAGGCCCTGGTGTCCTCGAACGCCGACCTGCCCGGCGGCCGCGTGACCATTTCCGGCGCCGAGCGCGCCATCCGCACCCTGGGCGCGGCCGGCTCGGTCGAGCAGCTGCGCGAGACCCGCGTGCCGGTCGCGAGCGGCGGCACCGTGCGCCTGGCCGACCTCGGCCAGGTCACCGACCACTGGGCCGAACCCCGCTCGCGCGCCCGCTATGACGGCCAGGAAGTCGTGACCTTCAACATGGTTCGCGGCCGCGGCGCGTCGGAGGTGCAGACCGCCGAGAAAATCCGCAAGGCCGTCGAGAAGCTCGACCAGGATCATCCCGAGATCCAGATCGAGGAGATCACCTCGAACGTGAAGTACATCGAGGAGAGCTATGTCGCCTCGATGGAAGCCCTGATCGTCGGCGCCATCCTGGCGGTGCTGGTCGTGCTGCTGTTCCTGCGCGACTGGCGCGCCACGCTGCTGGCGGCGGTGGCCATCCCGATGTCGCTGTTCCCGACCTTCGCCGTCCTGGCGCCGCTGAACCAGTCGCTGAACGGCATCACCCTGCTGGCCCTGTCGCTGACCGTCGGCATCCTGGTCGACGACGCCATCGTCGAGATCGAAAACATCGTCCGCCACATGCGCGGCGGCAAGAGCCCCTACGCGGCGGCCATGGAGGCGGCCGACGAGATCGGCCTGGCCGTCGTGGCCACCACCTTCACCATCGTGGCGGTGTTCGCGCCGGTGGGCTTCATGCCCGGCATCATCGGCCAGTTCTTCAAGGCCTTCGCCCTGGCGGCCTGCATCTCGGTGCTGTTCTCGCTGGTGGTCGCCCGCCTGCTGACGCCGCTGATGGGCGCCTACATGCTGAAGGCCGACCACAACCACGAGGACAAGGATCCGCCGTGGATGGGTCCGTACCTGAAGAGCCTGAACTGGGGTCTGCGCAATCGTTGGAAGGTGCTCTTGATGGGCATCCCGATGTTCGCCTTCTCGATCTTCCTGGCCACCCGCCTGCCGTTCGAGTTCCAGCCCCAGGTCGATCGCGGGCGCGCCGAGTTCTCGGTCGAGCTGCCGCCCGGCGCCACGCTGGACGAGACCGACGCCATCGTGCAGCGCGTGACCCGCGAACTGCTGGCTCGCAAGGAAGTGGTCAGCGTCTACGCCGCGATCGGCAGCAACAGCGCCGTCAACAAGGCCGACTTGACCGCCGACCTGACCGACAAGAAGGAACGCATCAGCCAGAAGGTGTTCAGCCGCCAGATGGTCGACCAGTTCGCCGCCATCCCCGGCGCGCGGATCGGCTCGGGCAGCAACAACGGCGGCGGCCCGTCGAACGGCGGCAGCTACACGCTCAGCCTGGTCAGCGACAACGGTCCTGCCCTTGAGGCCGCGGCTCGCAAGGTCGAGGCCGAGATGCGCGGCGTCCCCGGCCTGGCCCACGTGGTCAACACCGCCTCGATCGCCCGTCCCGAGATCGTCGTCACGCCCAAGCCCGATCAGGCGGCCCGCGCCGGCGTCTCGGCCGGAGCGATCTCCCAGGCCGTGCGCGTCGCCACCATCGGCGACGTCGAGCAGAACCTGCCCAAGTACAATCTGGGCGACCGCCAGGTGCCGATCCGCCTGCGCCTCAGCGAGACCGCGCGCGAGGACATCGCCGTCCTGCAGACTTTGCAGGTCCCCTCGGCCAATGGTCCCGTGCCGCTGAACGCGGTGGCCGACGTGCGCTTCGGCGCCGGCCCCTCGCAGGTCGACCGTCGCGACCGCGCCCGCGTGGCCACCATCACCGCCGAGCTGGACGGCATCGTCATCGGCGAGGCCGCCAAGCGCGTCCACGCCTTGCCGTCGGTCAAGAACCTGCCGAACGGCGTCAAGGAAGTGGCCGCCGGCGACGCCGAGTTCATCCAGGAAATGGTCACCGGCTTCCTGGGCGCGCTGATCACCGGCATCCTGCTGATGTACGTCGTGCTGGTGCTGCTGTTCCGCAGCTTCGCCCACCCGATCACCATCATGGTGGCCCTGCCCCTGGCCATCGGCGGGGCCTTCGGCCTGCTGGTGCTGGCCCACTCCAGCTTCTCGATCTCGACCCTGATCGGGATCCTGATGCTGATGGGCATCGCGGCCAAGAACTCGATCCTGCTGGTCGAGTACGCGATCATGGCCATGAAGGAACACGGCATGGACAAGCGCACGGCGATCATCGACGCCGCGCACAAGCGGGCCCGTCCGATCCTGATGACCACCGTGGCCATGGGCGCGGGCATGCTGCCCACCGCCATCGGCCTGGGGCGCCGAGGTCGAGTTCCGCGCCCCGATGGCCATCGCGGTCATCGGCGGCCTGATCACCTCGACCCTGCTCTCGCTGCTCTACATCCCGGTGGTGTTCATCCTGATGGACGGCCTAACCGTCCGCTCGAGCCGCCTGATGCGCCGCGTCTTCGGCGGCCACCACCACGTGGCGGCGAAGAAGCCGATCGCGGAGTAGCCATGCTCCCCCGCGTCGCGGGGGAGCAACAGCCCTAAGCCCTCAGCGCCTGCGCCACCACCGGCGCCAGGCGGTCGGCGATGATCCTCGCCCCGTCCGCGTTCGGATGGATCCCGTCGCGCTGCATGTAGCGCGACACGCCGATCACTCCCGTCAGGAAGTCCGGCGCGTAGAACACGCCCTGCTCGCGGGCCAGGTCCGGATAGAGCTGGGTGAAGCGACGGGCGTAGTCCACGCCCAGCAAGCCGGGCGCGCGGACACCGGCCAGCACCACGCGGATGTTCCTCGACTTCAGGTGCTGGACGATGGCCCGCAGGTTGGCCTTGGTCATGGTCGGGGCGACGCCCTGCAGCAGGTCGTTGCCGCCCAGCGCCACCACGCAGACCACGCTTTCGGCGGGCACGCGATCGACACGGGCCAGGCCGTTGGCGCTGGTGTCGCCCAGCACGCCCAGGTTCCGCACCCGCGACGGCGCGCCCATCCGCTCCAGCGCCGCCTGCAGCCGCGCGGGCATGGAGAGGTCCTGCGCCAGACCAAGGCCCGCCGTGATCGAGTCGCCGAGCACCGTCACCACCGGCAGGGGCGGCGCGGGCGCCGGCGGCGGCTTGCTCCGCGTAGCCGCCACGGCGGCGCCCGGCGTCACGAGCGCCGCGAGCCCGGCCAGCAACAGCCGGCGGTCAAAAGCGGGAGACTGGAACTTCACCATCGTCGAACCGTATCAATAGCCAGAACAGATCAAAGACCCTGCGCGTTGAACGCAGGCTGAAGAGGAAAACGTTCAATGCGGCGTCGGTTTCGCGAAATCTTGATCGTCGGCGCGGCCTTGAGCGCCCTCGCCGCCTGCGGTCAGAGCAATGGCCAGCAGAACAGCGCGATCGGCTATGGCCCTAACCCCCAACTGCCCAAGCCCAGCAAGAGCCTGATCCCGACCGTCAAGGTCTCGGACGTCGTCGGCTGGCCGGCGGGCGTCACGCCTCGCGCCCCGGCCGGCTTCCGCGTCCAGCCGTTCGCCCAAGGCCTGGACCATCCGCGCTGGCTGCTCGTCCTGCCCAATGGCGACGTGCTGGTGGCCGAGAGCAACGCTCCGCCCAAGAAGGAGCCGCCGCACGGCCTGAAGGGCTTCTTCGAGAAGATGCTGATGAAGAAAGCCGGGGCTGGCGTGCCCAGCGCCAACCGCATCACCCTGCTGCGCGACGCCGACCACGACGGCGTGGCCGAGATGAAGGTCCCGTTCCTGACCAATCTCTATTCGCCGTTCGGCATGGCCCTGGTCGGCGACACCCTTTACGTGGCCAATGCCGACGCCATCGTCGCCTTTCCCTACGCCGCCGGGGTCACCCGGATCACCGCCGCGCCGCGCAAGGTCGCCGACCTGCCGGGCGGGCCGATCAACCACCACTGGACCAAGAACATCATCGCCAGCCCGGACGGCAAGCTGCTGTACGCGACGGTCGGTTCGAACAGCAATGTCGGCGAGAACGGCATCGAGAACGAGACCGACCGCGCCGCCATCCTGCAGGTCGATCCAGCCACAGGCGAAAAGCGCGTCTTCGCCTCGGGCCTGCGCAATCCCAACGGCCTGTCCTGGAACCCGGCCAATGGCGAGCTGTGGACCGCGGTCAACGAGCGCGACGAGCTGGGCAACGACCTGGTCCCAGACTACATGACCTCGGTCCGCGAGGGCGGCTTCTACGGCTGGCCCTACAGCTACTTCGGCCGCCACGTCGACAAGCGGGTCAAGGACAAGGACCGCCGCCCCGATCTGGTCGAACGCGCCACCGTCCCCGACTACGCCCTAGGCGCCCACACGGCCTCGCTGGGCCTGACCTTCTACACCGGCAAGAGCTTCCCGGCCCACTATTGGGGCGGGACGTTCGTGGGCCAGCACGGCTCGTGGAACCGCAATCCCCAGGCCGGCTACAAGGTGATCTTTGTGCCGTTCGTCGACGGCAAGCCGGCGGGGCCGGTCGAGGACTTCCTGACCGGCTTCCTGGACGCCAATGGCAAGGCGCAGGGCCGGCCGGTCGGCGTGACGGTGGACGCCTCCGGTGCGCTGCTGGTCGCCGACGATGTCGGCAACGCGGTGTGGCGGGTCAGCCCATCGCGGTAGCCAGCTCCGCCTCCGCGCCCTTCACCATCAGCTCAAGCCCGCGCTCGAACAGCCCGGCGTGGCCGCTCGCGCGGTAATAGGCGATGGCCTCGGACAGCACCGGATAGGCCTTGGCGGCCTCGTCCAGCTGGCCCTGCTCGATAGAGCCGTCAACGGGTGTGGCCTGCTCCTCCAGCACGCAGCCGACGACATACCGGCTGATGGCGATGAACAGCTGCATGGCCTGGCCGGGCGTGAAGCCGGCGGCGACCAGAAAGGCGGCCTGGACCTCGACATTCGTCAGGTCGCCCGGATCGGCCTCGGTGCCGGCGTGGACCCGCGCGCCGTCGCGGTAGCTCAATAGCGCCGCGCGGAAGCTCCTGCCGTTGCGGCGTACGAAATCCTGCCAGGTCTCGCCTGGCCGGGGCACGCGCGCCTCGTGCGCCCGCGCCAGGATCTCGCCGTTCATAGCGCCCAGCAGGTCGCGCTTGCTCTTGAAGTGCCAGTAGAGGGCCGGCTGGCGCACGCCCAGGCGCTCGGCGATGGCGCGCGTGGACAGGGCGTCGACCCCGACCTCGTTCAGCACCTCCAGCGCCGTCTCCAGGATACGTCGGCGATCGACCTTCATGGGCTTCCTATCTAAATCATCTTGACCTCGCGGCCGATCCGGACTTTATCGTCGATAAGGAACTTTATCGATGATAAATTTTATGCCCGATCATCTTCAGCGCCGCGCCAAGCTCGCCTTTCCTCTCATCTTGGCCACCGTGATGCTGGACGCCGTCGGTATCGGCCTGGTCATGCCGATCATCCCCAGCCTGCTGCGCGAGGTCGGCCATACCGGGGATCTCGGCTGGCGGTTCGGGGCGTTCCTGGGCCTCTACGCCCTGATGCAGTTCCTTTGCGCCCCGGTGCTGGGAGCGCTCAGCGACAAGCTGGGCCGGCGGCCGGTGCTGCTGGTCTCTCTGGCGGGCGCGGCGATCGACTATGTGTTCATGGCCTTCGCGCCCTCGCTGGCCTGGCTCTTCGTCGGCCGCGCCATCGCCGGGATCACCGGGGCCAACATGGCCGTGGCCCAGGCCTATATAGCCGACATCACGCCCGAGGCGCAGCGCACCCGCCGCTTTGGCCTGTTCAGCGCCATGTTCGGGGTCGGCTTCATCCTGGGCCCGGTGATCGGCGGGTTCCTGGGCGAGGTCTGGACGCGCGCACCGTTCCTGGCGGCGGCCGCGCTGAACGGCGTCAACTTCCTGATGGCCGTCTTCATCCTGCCGGAGTCGCACAAGACCCTGGCCGAGAGTCGGGCCAGGCCGTTCGACCGCGCGGCCTTCAACCCGTTCGGCTCGCTGCGCTGGGCGACCGCCTTCCCCGCCCTGCTGCCGCTGATGGCCGCCTTCGTCCTGCTGGCGATCGTCGGCGAGGTCGGCGGTACGATCTGGGTGCTGTACGGCGAGGACAAGTTCGCCTGGGATCCGTGGACGGTCGGCTTCTCGCTGGCGGGCTTCGGCGTCTTCACCGCCCTGGCGCAGGCCTTCGTGGCCGGTCCGCTCGCCGAGCGCTTCGGCGAGCGCAAGACCCTGGCCATCGCCATCGTCTGCGACGCCTTCGCCTATGTCGCCATCGGCCTGGCGACAAAGGGCTGGATGGCGTTCGCGCTGCTGCCGTTCTTCTGCCTGGGCGGCATAGGCCACGCGGCGATCCAGTCGTTGCTGTCGGCCCAGGTCGGCGAGGACCAGCAGGGCCGCCTGCAAGGCGTGCTGGCGAGTCTGGCGAGCCTGGCCTCGGTGATCGGTCCGGTGGTCATCGCCCAGGTCTATTTCGCCAGCCGCGGCTGGTTTCCGGGCCTGGTGTGGACGGCCGGCGCGGCGATCGGCCTGCTGTGCCTGCCCATCCTCTTGAGCGGCCATCCGCCCAAGCCGGCGCGGGACAACGCATAGGGCCTTGGCGGGCGGCTCGCTTAACCGCGAGGGGCCTCGTCGAAGACGGTCCGAGCCCTGGAAACATGGTTAATCGGGCCTTTACCCCGGCGCGTTAGGGTCGCTTCATGCGCCGCCGCCTGCTCGTCTTGCTGACCCTCGCCATCGCCGGCCCGGCCCTGGCCGGCCAAGCGACGGTTCCGGCCGCGCCGAAGCCCAAGAAACCGGTAACCGTCCTCGCCGCGCCGGTCGACGCGCCCAGCTTCATCCTGCCCGCCCCGATCCCCCTGGCCTCGGGCCGGCCCGCCGGCGACACCCAACAGTGCAAGACGACCTGCTCCAAGACGCTCTACTTCTGCCAGGCGGGCGGCGACGATGACGGGTGTGGCGGACGCTGGGCCCAATGCAACGCCGCCTGCACGGCCACCTATGCGCCGGCCCGCTTCGGTCGTTAGGCTTCCGCAACGGCCGCTTGCCGCTCCGCGTAACGCCGGTACACTCCTGAACAACGATAAGTCAGGGTGGATGGAATGACGGCCAAGCTCCCCAAGGCGTGCGTCATCGGCGCGGGCTGCAGCGGTTTCACCACGATCAAGCGGCTGAAGGACTACGGCGTCCCCTACGACTGCTTCGAGATGTCCGACGAGATCGGCGGCAACTGGTACTTCAAGAACCCCAACGGGATGTCGGCCTGCTACGAGAGCCTGCATATCGACACCAGCAAGTGGCGGCTGGCGTTCGAGGACTTCCCCGTGCCGAAGGACTGGCCCGACTTCCCGCATCACGCCCAGCTGTTCCAGTACTTCAAGGACTATGTCGACCACTTCGGCCTGCGTCCGACGATCACCTTCAACACCCGCGTCGAGAAGGCGCGTCGAACCGACGACGGCCTCTGGTCGGTGACCCTGTCGACCGGCGAGACCCGGCTCTACGACGTGCTGTTCGTCTGCAACGGCCACCACTGGGATCCGCGCGTGCCGGAGTATCCGGGCGAGTTCGACGGCCCGGCCTTCCATGCCCACGCCTATAGCGACCCGTTCGATCCGGTGGACATGCGCGGCAAGAACGTCGTGGTGGTCGGCATGGGCAATTCGGCCATGGATATCGCCAGCGAGCTCTCCCAGCGGCCGATCGCGAAAAACCTGTGGGTCTCGGCCCGACGCGGGGTGTGGGTGTTCCCCCAAGTACCTGAACGGCAAGCCGGCGGATAAGAGCGCCATGCCGGCCTGGATGCCGCGCAAGCTGGGCGTGGCCCTGGCCCGATCGGTGCTGAAGAAGACCATCGGCCGGATGGAGGACTACGGCCTGCCCAAGCCCGACCACGAGCCGCTGGAGGCGCACCCCTCGGTCTCGGGCGAGTTCCTGACCCGCGCGGGCTGCGGCGACATCAAGTTCAAGCCGGCGATCAAGGCGCTGGAAGGCAAGCGCGTGCGCTTCGCCGACGACACCGTCGAGGACGTCGACGCCATCGTCTTCGCCACCGGCTACAAGATCAGCTTCCCGTTCTTCGACGATCCGGCCCTGCTGCCGGACGCCGACCACCGCTTCCCGCTGTTCAAGCGGATGATGAAGCCGGGAATCCCCAACCTCTTCTTCATGGGCCTGGCCCAGCCGCTGCCGACCCTGGTGAACTTCGCCGAGCAGCAGGCGAAGCTGGCCGCGGCCTATCTGGCGGGGAAATACGCGCCGCCCTCCGAGGCAGAAATGGTCCGGATCATGGCCAAGGACGAGGCGCGCCACACCGGCCAGTTCTACGAACTCGGCGCGACACACCATCCAGGTCGACTTCAACGTCTATTGCGCCGATCTGAAGAAGGAGATCGCCAAGGGCGAGACGCGGGCGCGGGCGGCCGGCGGAAAGCTGCCGGTGGCGGCGCTGGCGGAGATCAAGACCGAACCGCTGCTGGCCCCCACCTGATCGCTTCGCGATCGTCCGCCCCCGGAGGGGGGCGGAAGGATCCCTCTTCCCCCTCCGGGGGAGGAGCGCCGTAGGCGCGGAGGGGGCAATTGGGATACCTCTCCCACAATAGGAGCCCCCATGGCCAAGATCACCTTCGACAAGGACACCCGCGCCAAGCTGGTCGGCGGGCTGTCGGACTATCTGCGGACCGAGCTGGACCTCGAGGTGAAGGGCTTCGACGCCGAGTTCCTGCTCGACTTCATCAGCGAACGGTTGGGGCCGTACTATTACAACCAGGGCCTCCACGACGCCTCGGCGCTGTATCGCGAGAAGCTGGAGGCGATCAGCGAGGCGGTCTGGGAGATCGAGCAGCCGATCAAGCCGCTCTGACTTCCCCACGCGTCAGCATTGACGCCCCTGGCCAGCGGCGCATCCTTCCTGAACAATGATAAGTCGCCCCGCCAGGGGCGGGGACGGGAGGAAGCTTGATGACCGGCGATCCCCTGCCGATTCAACCCCGGGCGGCGCAAGGTCTTGCGTGTCGCCGCGGAGTAAGGCTGTGATCTTGACGGGGCGTCACGAACGTCCCCTTCTTAAGTCGCGGTCCATGTCCAATATCGCCTATTTTCCCAAGCCCCATGTCGATCAGCGGCCGGGCAAGCGGGAACGCACTAAGACCGCCAACCGCCAGGCGATCCTGGACGCCGCGCGCGAGGTGTTCGGCGAGTTGGGCTACGACGCCGCCACGGTGCGCGACATCATCCGTCGCACGGGTTTGGCCTCGGGCACCTTCTACAACTACTACAAGTCCAAGGAGGAGGTGTTCGACGCCCTGGCCGACGACGGCGCGCGACGCTTCCGTCCCCTCCTGCGCGCCGAGTCAGAGAAGGCCGTCGATTTCCCGTCGTTCGTGCGCGGCGCGATCCTGGCCTATTTCAACTTCGTGGCCACCGAGCAGGAAAGCTGGCGCATCAACCGTCCGCCGGGCGAGCAGATCCCGCACGCGCGTCCGTCGCCCGAGGTGACCGCCGTGTTCGACGAGGTCCGCGAAGCCTTCGCTCGGGTGCTGGAGCAGACCCACGCCCCGCCGGTCGACCTGGACTATCTGACCGCCGCCTGTATCGCCGTGGCTCGCGAGATCGGCGACAAGATGCTGGAGCGACGACCGGTCGACACCGAGGGCGCGGCGGATTTCGCGGTCAAGCTGATCCTGGGCGGGCTGCCGGCCTTGCCAAGGCTCTAGAGCCTTCCAGATAACCAGAACAACAAGAACGCAGAGAGTGGGGAAACCATGGCCTCCGACGCCGCCCAGAAGACCATCCTAAAGCTGATCCTGTCGCTGCCCAGCCCGATCCTGCGGGCCATGTCGGGCGGCGGGGTCGTCTATAAGGGCGGGCGAACCCTTGACCCCCGCTTTCAGTTCTTCGCCCACGCGGCCAAGAAGCTGCCGCCCATGACCAATCTCAGCCCCGCCGAGGCCGTGGCCGGCAGCGCCCGGGGCCT
This sequence comes from Caulobacter sp. UC70_42, assembly GCF_044056025.1. Lineage (NCBI taxonomy): Bacteria > Pseudomonadati > Pseudomonadota > Alphaproteobacteria > Caulobacterales > Caulobacteraceae > Caulobacter > Caulobacter sp. UC70_42. Next base: position 526,113 of record NZ_CP171994.1, read on the forward strand.
GGCCGCCGTGCAGGGCCCGCTGGAGCCGGGCGTGCGCACCGAGAGCCTGTCGGTCGAGGGCCCCAACGGCCCGATCCCGTGCCGCGCCTATCGGCCGGACGCTCAGGACGCCAGCGCGCCGCTGATCGTCTACGCCCACATGGGCGGCGGGGTGATCGGGGACCTGGAGACCTGCCACGCCTTTTGCTCGATCCTGGCGCGGATCGTCCGCACGGCGGTGATCTCGGTCGACTACCGCCTGGCCCCGGACCACAAGTTCCCCGCCGGTCTGGAAGACGTGCTGGCCGCCTATCGCTGGGCGCGCGACAACACCGCCCGCTTCGGCGCCGCCTCAGTCCCGCCGGCGATCGGCGGCGACAGCATGGGCGGCAACTTCGCCGCCATCGTCGCCCAGGAGATGGCCCGCAAGGGCGAGCCGCAGCCGGCCGCGCAGATCCTGATCTATCCCGCCGTGGACGTGGCCAGCGAGACGCCGTCCATGACCACCTATGCCGACGCCTATCCCCTGACCCGGGCGACCATGGACTGGTTCATGGGCCACTATATGAGCGCCGACGCCGACCCGGCCGACCCGCGCCTGTCGCCGGACAGGACCGCCGACCTGACGGGCCTGGCGCCCGCCGTGGTCGCCACCGCCGGCTTCGACCCGCTGGTCGACCAAGGCGAGGGTTACGCCAAGCGGCTGCAGGCGGCCGGCGTGCCGGTGCTGTACCGCTGCTACGATAGCCTGGCCCACGGGTTCACGGCCTTCACCGGCGCGATCCCGGCGGCGGACGGAGCTTGTCGCGAGATCGCGGGGCTGGTGCGGCAGGCGTTTGATCAGCGCTCATAAACGTACTCAACCTTGTCATCCCGGAAGCCTCGCAGAGGCTGTCCGGGACCCAGGGGCCAAGTCCTGTGCGGTGGCCCCTGGGTCCCGGCTCTCCGCTTCGCTGCGGCCGGGACGACAAGTCTAGTGGGCCTTGAAGAATGACCCCTCCCCCCACCATGCGCGCCCTCGTCGTCGAGGACCTGGAGCCCGACTTCGCCGGCTGCGCGGTCCGTGACGTCCCCACGCCCCAGCCCGGCCCCGGCGAGGCGCTGGTCCGCGTCCGCGCCGCCAGCGTCAACTTCCCCGACCTGCTGATGACGCGCGGCGACTACCAGTTCAAACCGCCCCTGCCCTTCACGCCCGGCCTCGACATCGCCGGCGAGGTCGCCGCCCTGGGCGAGGGCGTCACCGGTCTCAGGATCGGCGACGCCGTGGTCGGCGGCGCGCGGCTGGGCGGGTTCGCGGAATACGCGGCGCTCTCCGCGAGCGCCCTGAAGCCCAAGCCCGCGCGGCTGTCGTTCGCCGAAGCCGCCGCCTACGGCGCGGCCTATCTCACGGCCTATGTCGCCCTGGTCCGCCGCGCGCGGCTGGAGCCCGGCGAGTGGGTGCTGGTTCACGGCGCGGCCGGCGGGGTCGGCCTGGCGGCGGTGGACCTGGCCAAGGCGCTGGGGGCGCGGGTCATCGCCGCCTCGGCCTCGGACGACAAGCTGGAGACGGTGCGGGCCCTCTACGCCCCCGACGCGGTCGTCAACGTCACCGGCGGGTTCCGCGAGCGGGTGAAAGAGATCACCGGCGGCCGGGGGGCTGACGTGATCTACGATCCCGTGGGCGGCGACGTGTTCGACGAGAGCGTCCGCTGCATCGCCTTCGACGGGCGGCTGCTGGTCATCGGCTTCACCTCGGGCCGGATTCCGAACGTTTCGGTCAACATGCCGCTGATCAAGGGCTTCTCGGTCATGGGCGTACGGGCCGGAGAGTACGGTCGCCAGTTTCCCGAAAAGGGCCGCGAAAACGCCGAGGCGATCTGGACCATGGCGGACGAGGGCGTCATACGTCCCCACGTCCACGCCGAATTGCCTCTGGATCGCTGGCGGGGGGCCTTCGATCTGCTGGCAGAGCGCAAGGTGGTTGGGAAAGCGGTGATCGCGCCGTGATGCTTGCCCCCTCCGCGCTTCGCGCTCCTCCCCCGGAGGGGAAGAGGGACGCAGGCCCGGAGGGGGCAAGGATATTAAGTCCCTGAACCGACTCAGGTTGACATCCCTCGCCCGTTCTTTTATCCACCGCCCCTCACTCGCGGGGACCTGGTCACCGCGTTCAACCTATTTGCATTTCGGAGCCACGTCGTGAAGCGCACCTTCCAGCCGTCGAAGCTCGTGCGCGCCCGCCGTCACGGCTACCGCGCGCGTATGGCCACCAAGAACGGCCAAAAGGTCGTCGCGCGTCGCCGCGCCAAGGGCCGCAAGCGCCTGACCGCCTAATTTCCCTTCCTCCCTCGGGAGGTAAGACGATGACCAAAGCCGCCTTTTCCACAGACCTGGTTTCAGGTTCTCGCCGGAAAGGCGGCTTTTTCATGGCTGAACTCAAGTTCGCCCCCCTTCGCTTCGAGCGGCTGCGCAAGCGCCCTGACTTCCTGTTGGCGGCCAAGGCCCCGGCCCTGTCGCGCGGCGCCGTCTTCATCCAGATGCGCAGGCGCCCCGACGACGATCCGGTCGTTCGGGTCGGCTTCACGGCCACCAAGAAGATCGGCGGGGCCGTCGATCGCAACCGCGCCAAGCGCCGCCTCCGCGAGGCCGCCCGGCTGGTCCTGCCCCTTCATGCGCGCCCTTCGCACGACTATGTGTTCATCGCGCGCGGAGGAACCACGACGCGCGAATGGGGGCGTTTGCTTGACGATGTCAAAACCGCGCTGATAAGCCTCGCCGCCGAGCATGATCGCGCGGAGGCCAGAGTCTCCAAGCCATCGTCCGGCGAACCCGCCGTCGCCGTTTCTTCCCAACAACCCGATCTCAGAGTTTCCGGTTAAGCGCTCCATGCAGAACGACAACAAAAACACGCTGATGTTCATCGTCAGCGCGTTCGTGATCCTGATCGGGTACCAGTTCTTCATCCTGGGTCCGCAGCAGAAGCGCGCCGAGATCGAGGCGCGCGCCAAGAAGGCCGCCCAGGTCCAGGCCGCGACGCAGCCGGGCGTGACCCTGGACGCCAACGGCAATCCGGCCCCGCTGCGCCTGTCGCGCGACGCCGCCAAGGCCCAGAGCCCGCGCATCGTGGTCGACACGCCGGCCCTGTCGGGCTCGATCGCCCTGAAGGGCGGCCGCATCGACGACCTGTTCCTGCGCAAGTACGCCGAGACCACCGACAAGGGCTCGCCGCCGGTCGAGCTGTTCCGCCCCGAGGGCGCCGAGCACGCCTGGTTCGCCGATTTCGGCTGGGCCGGCGCCAACCTGCCGGGCCTGCCCGACAGCCGCACCGTCTGGACCGCCGCGCCGGGCCAGGTGCTGCGTCCCAATTCTCCCGTCACCCTGACCTATGACAACGGCATGGGCCTGACCTTCACGCGCCTGATCAGCGTGGACGACCAGGCGATGTTCACCGTCACCGACAGCGTCAAGAACAACGGGACCGCCGCCTTCCAGCTGGCCCCCTACGCCACCGTCCAGCGCCAGGGCATCACCGACCACCTGGGCAAGACCCAGATCGTCCACGAAGGCGCCATCGGCGTGCTGGGCTCGGGCAAGGACCAGAAGCTGGAACTGGCCAAGTACGGCAAGTGGAAGAAGGACAAGCCGCTCTCGACCTTCGACTCGGTCGGCGGCTGGGCCGGCATCACCGACAAGTACTGGCTGGCGGCCCTGATCCCCAACCAGGACCAGACCATCAAGGCCCAGTACCGCGTCACCCAGGCTGGCGGCACGGATATCTACGACGTCAACTTCGTCGGTCCGACCCAGGCCCTGAACCCGGGCGCGACCCTGACCCAGAAGACCCGCCTGTTCGCCGGCGCCAAGACCGTGCCGCTGCTGCGCAAGTACGAGTACGGCGCGACGCCCGCCCCGGCCATCTGGGAGTTCTGGAGCAGCGCCAAGTCGGAAATCCCGCGCTTCGACGACGCCGTCGACTGGGGCATGTTCCGCTTCTTCACGCGCCCGATCTTCAACATCCTGGAGATCTTCTACAAGCTGGTCGGCAACTTCGGCCTGGCCATCATGGCGCTGACCGTCCTGCTCAAGCTCATCCTCTATCCGATGGCGGACAAGAGCTATGAGAGCATGGCCAAGATCAAGAAGATCTCCCCCGAGGTCGAGAAGCTGAAGGCCAAGCACAAGGACGATCCTGCAAAACAGCAGCAGGAGATGATGGCCCTGTACGCCAAGGAGAAGATCAACCCCATGATGGGCTGCCTGCCCATGCTGGTGCAGATCCCGGTCTTCTACTCGCTGTACAAGGTGCTGACCGTCACCATCGAGATGCGCCACGCGCCGTTCTTCGGCTGGATCCACGACCTGTCGGCGCGCGATCCGACGACGATCTTCAACCTGTTCGGCCTGATCCCCTGGGACCCGGCCCACGCCCCGCTGATCGGCGCCTTCCTGTCGACCACCCTGCACATCGGCGTCTGGCCGCTGCTGTACGGCTTCACCATGTGGCTGACGACGGCGATGAACCCGCCGGCGGGCGACCCGATGCAACAGCGGATCTTCCAGCTGTTCCCGATCGTCTTCACCTTCACCCTGTCGCAGTTCGCCGTGGGCCTGGTGATCTACTGGTGCTGGAGCAACGTCCTGACCATCATCCAGCAGTACATCATCATGCGCCGCTACAAGGTCGAGAACCCGATCGACAAGATCATCGCCCGCTTGCAGGGCAAACCTGCTAACGCCACCTGATGAACGACGAACCCAACCTTCCCGCCGAGCTTCCGAGCGTCCTGCCGGGCGCGGCCGACTTCACGGACGAGCAGATCGAGACGGCGCGGGTGTTCTTCGCCCAGCCGGTCTCGTTCATCATGGGCGCGGTGCGCATGGACGCCATGCCCGCCGCGGATCTGCCGGAAGTGGCCTTCGCCGGCCGCTCCAACGTCGGCAAGTCCAGCCTGATCAACGGGCTGGTCGGCCAGAAGTACCTGGCCCGCGCCTCGAACGAGCCGGGCCGCACGCGGGAGATCAACTTCTTCCTGCTGGCCGAGAAGATCCGCCTGGTCGACTTGCCCGGCTACGGCTTCGCCCGCGTTTCGCGCTCGATCGCCGACAAGTTCCAGGACCTGGGCCGGGCCTATCTGCGCGGCCGTCCGAACCTGAAGCGCGTCTATGTGCTGATCGACGCCCGCCATGGCCTCAAGAAGGTCGACCTGGAGGCGCTGGACGCCCTGGATACGGCGGCGGTGTCCTACCAGATCGTGCTGACCAAGGCCGACAAGATCAAGCCGCACGAGGTCGACAAGGTCGTGGCCGAGACGCTGAAGGCGATCTCCAAGCGCGCCGCCGCCTTCCCGCGCGTGCTGGCCACCTCGTCCGAGAAAGGCCTGGGCATGCCGGAGCTGCGAGCCGAGATCGTCCGCCTCTGCATCGACGAATGAGTTGACGGGGCCGTGGAGCCATCCACAGCCTTTCGATCGCCATTAACCTCAAGCTAGGGTTCGCCGCTCAGAACCCCCGCCTTCCCGTTTCCGTAAGAAAAGTCCGCCGACCATGACCCGCCACGAACTGAAGACCTGGCCCAAGTATTTCGCCGCCGTGCGTTCGGGCCAGAAGCGCTTCGAGATCCGCCGCAACGACCGCGAGTTCAAGGTCGGCGACATCCTGGTGCTGCGCGAGTTCGATCCGGAGGACGACGCCTATACCGGCCAGACCGAAGAGCGCCAGATCACCTTCCTGCTGTCGGAAGAAGACTACGGCGTCATCCACGGCTTCGTGGCCATCGGCTTCGGCGAGGTCCCCCCGCATCCAGACGCCGCCGCCGAGGTCACCGCCGAAAGCCTGGCGACCTGGCACGAGACCGCCGCCTCCAACGCGGCCCTGCGCGCCCAGGGAGCCCGCAAGGTCTCGGAGAGCTACGCGGCGAGCAACATGGGCGTCGCGGCCGAGCGCCAAGGCGCCGTGGCCGACCTCGCCGCCGCCGAAGCGGGCTTCCACGCCGCAGCGGCGCGGATCGTCCGCAAGATCTGATCCAGCGCAGCGCGCAAGGAAAAGGCCGCCGAGGTTGCCCTCGGCGGCCTTTTCTTTTGCCCTCCCCCGGAGGGGAAGCATCCAGGGCCTACGCGGCTTCGCGAACCACGGCGGGGAACACGTCGTCCATGCGCAGATAGGTGATCAGGCGGTTTTCCATCGAGATGATGGCCTGGATGTAGCGCAGCTCTTCGACGCCGACATCGGGGGCCGGCTGCAGGCTGTCGCGCGGCACGGTGAAGGTCTCCGACACGGCGTCGACCAGGATGCCGGCCAGGCGATCCTGGCACTCGACAACCACGATCACGTGGCGGGTCTCGGGGATGGTGACGCCCAGGCCCAGGCGGTTGCGCAGGTCGATGACCGGCATGATCGCACCGCGCAGGTTGATAACGCCGCGCATATAGGCCGGCGCGTGCGGGATCGGGGTGGCCGGGGTCCAGCCGCGGATTTCACGGACCGTCTTCACGTCGATGCAGAATTCCTGCTCGCCGATGCAGAACGAGATCAATTCCAGCGCGGGCGCGGTGTTGTCGGTCATGCGATATCCCCGGGTCGAATTCAGCGGTCCCGGGGCGGCGTGTTCGACGCGCTCTCGGGCTCCCGCCTACAAGAGCCCGAAGGGCCTTTAACAACCGTTAAGGCTGAGCTCGAAGGGGCGCGCCGGATTGTCGCGCCCCCTCAAACCGAGTCCCTACGGCTCCGACAGGCCCTCGTCGCCGTCGTCCGACAGGTTGAACTCGTACCAGACGCCGTTCAGCACGCCGAAGGCGACCGCGAGACCGAGGCCGAGGATCCAGGTGAAGTACCACATGACTTTCTAGCTCCTCAGTACAGGTCGGGGTTGGTGGCGAGGGCGCCAGTGGTGCTGCGGCCCCACAGCACCTTGTAGACCCAGGCGGTGTAGATCAGGACCAGCGGCAGAAAGATCAACGTCACGATCAGCATGATGAACAGCGTCATGTGGCTGGACGAGGCGTTCCACACCGTCAGGCTGGAGCGCGGATCAAAGCTGCTGGGCAGGATGAACGGGAACATCGACAGGCCGACGGTCGCGATGATGCCGACGGCCGAAGCGGACGAGCCGCTGAACGCCGCCCAGGCCTTGTTGAACCGCAGGCCATAGAGGGCCAGGGCCGCGCCCACGAAGCCCAGAACCGGGGCGATGACCATCCAGCCATGGCGGCCATAGTTGTCGAGCCAGGCGCCCGGAGCCCGCACGGCGGCGGCGCCGCGCAGCGGGTTGGACGGACCAGCCGCGTCGGCCAAGCCCTCGATCCGGAAGCCAAGGCCGCCAAACGCCACCCAGAAGCCGCCGGCCGCGAACAGCACGATGCTGGCCAGGGCCGCGATCTCGCCGAACAGGCGGGCGCGCTCGGTGACCGGCCCTTCCTCGGCCTTGATGGTCAGCCACGCTGCGCCGTGCAGCACCAGCATCGAGACCGACAGCAGACCGCACACCAGGGCGAAGGGCGAGAACAGACCGATGAAGGCGCCCTCGTAGAAGGCCCGCAGGTCGCTATCCAGGCGGAAGGGCGCGCCTTGCAGCACATTGCCCATGGCCACGCCGAACACCAGCACCGGCACGAAGCCGCCGACGAACAAACTCCAGTCCCAGAACACCCTCCACTTCGGATTCGGCCGCTTGGAGCGATACTTGAAGCCCACCGGTCGCATGATCATCGCCGCCAGGACCACGAACATCGCCAGATAGAAACCCGAGAAGCTGATGGCGTAGACGAACGGCCAGGCCGCGAAGATCGCGCCCCCGCCCAGGATGAACCACACCTGGTTGCCTTCCCAGGTCGCGCCGACGGTGTTGATGACCATCCGGCGTTCCTGGTCGGTCTTGGCGACGAAGGGCAGCAGCGCTCCGACGCCCATGTCGAAGCCATCGGTCAAGGCGAAGCCGATCAGGAGGATCCCGACCAGGGCCCACCAGATGACGCGAAGCGTGGCGAAATCGACGGGGATATCCATGATTCAGCGCTCCTTTAAGCGACGGCCGGTTCGGCTTCGACGGATCCGTCGAGCACCGGCTCATGCGGGGCGAAGGGGCCCTTCTTGACGGTCCTGATGATCAGGCCGATCTCGACCACGGCCAGCGCGCCGTACAGAAGGGTGAAGGCCGCGATGCTGGTCAGCAGTTGCGGGACGGACAGGCTCGAGGCGCCCAGGAAGGTCGGCAGCACGCCGTCCACCGCCCAGGGCTGCCGGCCGACCTCAGCCAGCAACCAGCCAAGCTCGGTCGAGATCCACGGCAGCGGGATGGCCGCCACGGCGATGATCAGGAACCACTTGGTGTCGTGCTTGCGCAGGGTGACCAGCACGAACGCCGTGGCGAACAGAGCGATCATCAGGAAACCGATCCCGGCCATGATCCGGAAGGCCCAGAACATCACCGGCACCGGCGGCACCGTGTCCCAGGCCGCCTTGACGATCAGGTCTGGGCCGGCCTGACGCGGATCGGCGACATAGCGCTTCAGCAGGAGGGCGTAGCCCAGGTCGCGGCGGTGCTGCTCGAAGGTGGCGCGGGCGGTCATGTCCTTAGGGTTGGCCTTCAGGGCCTCGACCGCTCCGTAGGCGACGACGCCGCTCTCGATGCGATCCTGCGCCTTGGCGACCAGTTGGAAGATGCCCTCCACCGGCTTGTCGAAGCTGCGGGTGGCGATCAGGCCCAGGACATAGGGGATCTTGATCTCGGCGTGGGTCTTGCGTTCCTTAAGGTCCGGTATGCCGAAGGCCGTCAGACCGGCCGGGGCGGGCTCGGTCTCCCACATGGCTTCCAGCGCCGCCAGCTTCATCTTCTGGTTGTCGGTCAGGGCGTAGCCGCTCTCGTCGCCCAGCACGACCACCGACAGCGAGGCGGCCAGGCCGAAGGCGGCAGCGACGGTCATCGAGCGCTTGGCCACGCCCGCGTACTTGCCCTTCAGAAGATACAGCGCCGAGATACCCAGAACGAACACGGCGGCGATCACGTAGCCGGCGCTGACCGTGTGCACGAACTTGGCCTGGGCCACCGGGTTGAACAGCACGTCGCGGAAGCTGGAGACTTCCATGCGCATGGTGTCGGGATTGAAGGCCGCGCCCATCGGGTTCTGCATCCAGCCGTTGGCGACCAGGATCCACAGGGCCGACAGATTGGTGCCCAGACCGACCATGAAGGTCACGAACAGGTGGCCGACTGGCTTGAGCTTGTCCCAGCCGAAGAACATCAGCCCGACGAAGGTGGCTTCCATGAAGAAGGCCATCAGCCCTTCGATCGCCAATGGGGCGCCGAAGATGTCGCCGACATAGTGCGAGTAGTAGGACCAGTTCATGCCGAACTGGAATTCCATGGTGATGCCGGTGGCCACGCCGAGCACGAAATTGATGCCGAACAGCGCGCCCCAGAAGCGGGTGGTGGTCCGCCAGATCGGCCGTTTGGTCATCACATAGATGCTCTCCATGATGACCAGCATGATGCTGAGCCCCAACGTCAGGGGCACGAACAGAAAATGGTACAAGGCGGTCAGCGCGAACTGCAGTCGCGATAGATCAATGACGGCGGGGTCCATGGACAGCTCCCAAACGAACGGCCGATGATCACGCCGTTCGAGGACTTTCCCCTAGACCGCCGCGACCGTCCGGTCCTTGATCGGGATCAAGGCTCGCGGACCAAACGAGCCTACACTCAACCCATGGGCGCCGACATAGTGCAGATTGATGGTTCCGTTGAACCCGGGACGTGGCTCAAGCAGGCCAGCCGGCGCGGTGGGTCCGCCATGGGCCGCGCGCGGCTGTTCGTGCTGCTGGACGGCGTGGCCGCGATCGGCTTCGCGGCGGGCCTGGCGTTTGGCGTCGACGCCGTGGCCAGCGGGCGTGGGCCGCTGACCTTGGGCCTTTGCCTGTTCGCGATCATCCTGGCCGGCGGCCTGCGAGGCTGGCTGGCCCGCGCGGCGAGCGAAGCGGGGGCGCGCGCCGCCGCCCAGGCCAAGGCCGCCGCCCGCGCCGACCTGGCGCGTTCCGTGTTCGCTGGCCCGCGTCGCCCGACGGGTCAGGCCGTCACCGCCTTGGTCGAGGGCGTGGAGGCTCTGGACGGCCACTTCGCCCGCTTCCTGCCCGCGCGACTTTCCGCCGCGGTCCTGCCGCTGATGATGATCGCCGTGGCCGCGATCGCCAGCCCGATCTGCGCCGGCATTCTGCTGGCCACGCTCATTCCCTTCATCGCCGCCATGATCCTGGCCGGCACGGCCGCCGCCGCCGAGAGCCGAGCCCAATTCCTGGCCCTGGAGCGCCTCTCGGGCCTCTTCCTGGACCGCGTCCGCGCCCTGCCCGTGGTGCTGGCCTTCCAGGCCGAGGGGACGACCGCCGCCGCCCTGCGCCGATCGGCTTCCGAGCTGGCCGAGCGCACCATCCGCGTGCTGCGCGTGGCCTTCATCTCCTCGGCGGCGCTGGAGTTCTTCGCGGCCCTGTCGGTGGCGCTGGTGGCGGTCTATTGCGGCTTCAACCTGCTGCGCCTGCTGCCGTTCCCGGTCCCCGAGACCCTGGATCTGAAGCGCGCCTTCTTCGTCCTGGCCCTGGCGCCGGAGATCTACGCCCCGATGCGCCGCCTGGCCGCCGCCTATCACGACCGCCAGGCCGCCGAGGCAGCCTCGGCCAGTCTCGCGACCTTCGAAAGGCCCGCGGAGAAACCCGTCGCGACGCCGCTGGCCCAGGCCCCGACCATCCGCTTCGAGGGCGTCACGGTCCGCTATCCCGACGCCGACGCGCCGGCGCTGGACGGCTTCGACCTCGTGGCCCAGGCCGGAACCATCACCGCCCTGGTCGGCCCCAGCGGCGCGGGCAAGAGCTCGCTGCTGAACCTGCTGCTGGAGCTCGCGCCCCTGACCGGCGGGAAAATCCTGATCGACGGCGCGCCCCCCCGCGCCGCCGACATCGCCTGGGCCGGCCAGTCGCCGCTGATCCTGCCCGCCTCGATCGCCGACAACATCGCCCTGTCGCGCCGCGACGCGACCCGCGCCGACATCGAGGCGGCGGCGAAAGCCGTCGGCCTGATCCTGACCGGCCCGGCGGCCTCGACTTCATGCTCGACGAGCGCGGCAGCGGTCTGTCCGGCGGCGAGCGGCGGCGGCTGTCCCTGGCCCGCGCCCTGCTCAAGCCCGCCCCGATCCTGCTGCTGGACGAGCCGACGGCCAATCTCGACGCGCTCGCCGAAGAGGGGATGCTGGCCGCCATCCGCGCGGCCGCCAAGGGCCGCACGACCCTGATCGCCACCCACTCCGAGGCCGTCGCCGCCCTCGCCGACCAAGTGATCCGCCTGTGACCAGCCCCCTCGAACGACCTGATCCGCGCCCAGAAGCGCCAGCGCGCCGGCGCCCTGCGGCTGGCGATCGCCAGCGCCGTGGTCGTGGGCGGAGCCTCGACGATCCTGCTGGGCCTGTCCGGCTGGTTCATCGTCGCCAGCGCCGCCGCCGGCCTGGCGGGCGTGGCCGCCGCCCATGCCTTCAACGTGCTGATCCCCAGCGCGATGATCAGGCTGCTAGCCATCCTGCGCACCGCCGCCCGCTATGGCGAACGCCTGAGCGGTCACGCCGCCGCCCTGCGCGCCCTGGCCGCCATCCGCCCGGCAGTGTTCGAGAGCCTGGCCGCCGCCCCCCCGTCCCAATCGCTGACCCTGTCGCGCGGCGAGGCCTCCGCCCGCCTGGTTCAGGACGTCGACGCCATCGAGACGCGCTTCGTCCGTCTCTCCGCTCCCTGGAGCGCGGTCGCCGGCCTGGGCTCTGGCCTGGTGATGGCCGCCCTGGCGGGCTGGCTCCCGGCCCTCGTGATCCTGCTGGCCGCCGGCGCCGCGATCCTGATCGCCCGCGCCGTGGCCAGGCGCTTTTCCACGCCCGCCCGCGCCGCGGTTCAAACCAGGGTCGGAGCCCTGAAGGAGACCACCGCCGCCCTCGTCGCCGCTTCGGCCGAGCTGCGCGCCTACGGGTTGGACGCCTGGGCCGGCGAGACGCTGAACGCCAGGGCCGCCCAGCTCGACGCCGCGCGGCTGGCCGCCGCCCGCGCCCAGGGCCTGATCCTGATGAGCCAAGCCACGTTGCTGGGCGTCGCGGTCGCCGCCGCCGTCGTCAGCGCCGCCCCGGCCGGCGCGCCTTTGGCCGCCCTGGCGGGCCTGGCCGCCGCCATGAGCGTCGACGCCCTGGCCGGCCTGGCCCACGCCTTCGACCAGGACGGCGCGGCGCGGGAGGCTCGCGACCGGTTGGACATGATCCTGCGGCATCGCCCTCAGGCGATCGCGCCGAGACCGGAGACGCCGCCCAGCGTGACGATCCTCGGCCAGACCCTGCGTCCCGGCGAACGTCTGGCCGTCGTCGGCCCGTCCGGCTGCGGCAAGACCAGCGCCGTCGAGGCCTTGCTGGGCCTGCGCGGCCAAGCCGCCCTCCCCCGCTCGACCTTCGCCTGGCTGCCGCAGGACGCCGGCCTGATCGCCGGCACCGTGCGCGACAACCTCCGCCTGGCCGCGCCCAAGGCGACCGACGCCCAGCTCTGGGACGTCCTGGAAGCCGCCGCCCTGGCCGATCGCATCCGCGCCGCGCCTCAAGGCCTGGCCGCCTATCTCGGTGACGACGGCGAGCGCCTGTCCGGCGGCGAGCGCCGACGCCTGGCCCTGGCGCGGGCCTATCTGCGGGATGCGCCGTGGCTGCTGCTGGACGAGCCCACCGAGGGCCTCGACGCGGCGACCGAGATGCTGGTGGTGGACCGGCTTCGAGAGCGCCTGGACCGCACCGGCCAGGGCCTGGTGCTGGTCAGCCACCGCGCGGCGCCGACGGCGGTCTGCGGACGGCGGGTGGAGATGGGCGCGAACGCTCCAAACGCGAAAAAGCTCGCCATCCCAGCCGAGGCGTAGCGCGGAGCCGGGATGGCGAGCCTTTGGGAAGCTCCGAGCGCCGAAGGCTCCTACTTCATGTTCACCCGGATATAGGTCACGAACAGCACCACGGCGAACGCCGAGAACGCCGCGATCACCAGACCCAGATACGCCATTTGTCCGTCCGACATTCGAACGCTCCTGTTGTTTGGAACATCTAGCCTCGGACCTACGCAATGACCGCGCCTTGACCTGGCTCAAACCCGTCCGGCTATAAGGACCTCAAGACTGGGAACACCGATGAAGCCAGCCCGAGGCCTGTCCTCGACGCTCTATAGCGATCCGCACCCCACCGCCTATCTGGCCGCCTTCGCCGCGGTGATGGCGACGGCGGTCGCGCGCCTGTATCTACCGGCGGCGTTCACCGCCCCCTCGTCGTTCCTGCTGTTCGTGCCGGCGGTTCTGGTCAGCGCCGCGCTCGGCGGCCTGGGCCCCGGCGCCTTCGCCACCACCTTCGCCTGGGCCAGCGTCTGGTGGGTGACGCGCGACATCCCGTTCAACCTGGTCAGCGGCCTGTGCGCGGCGATCTTCCTGTCGGTCGGTTTCGGCATGGCCGTCGGGGGCGGTTGGTTCCACGCCGCGCGGCGGCGGGAGGCGGCGGTCAACGACCACCTTCGCTCGATCCTCGAACACCGTGCCGGACGGAGTGGTGGTCATCGACCGCGACGGCCTGATGACCTCGTTCAGTCCCGCCGCCGAGCGGATGTTCGGCTGGACCGCCTCGGAGGTTCTGGGCAAGAATGTCAGCCTGCTGATGCCCGAGCCGCACGCGGCCGCACACGACGACTACATCCAGCGCTACCACCGCACCGGCGACAAGCGGATCATCGGCGTCGGCCGCGTCGTGGTCGGCCAGCGCAAGGACGGCTCGACCTTCCCGATGGAGCTGGCGGTCGGCGAGACCAAGGGACCGATGCCTTCCTATACCGGCTTCATCCGCGACCTGACCCAGAGCCAGGAGACCGAGACCCGCCTGCAGGAGCTGCAGAACGAGCTGGTCCACGTCTCGCGCCTGACGGCCATGGGCGAGATGGCCTCGACCCTGGCCCACGAGCTGAATCAGCCGCTGTCGGCCATCGCAAACCTCCTGACCGGCTCGCGCCGCCTGATCGACCGGGGCCGCGAGGCCGACCAGGCCAAGGTCCGCGACGCCATCGACCGGGCCGCCGCCCAGGCGCTGCGGGCCGGCGAGGTCATCCACCGCATGCGCGACTTCGTCCGCCGCGGGGCCAGCGAGCGGGCCGACGAGAGCCTGTCCAAGCTGATCGAGGAGGCTTCGGCCCTGGCCCTGATCGGCGAGCGCGACCGGCAGGTCGATGTGCGTCTCTCCCTGGATCCGGCCGCAGACGCCGTCTATGCCGACCGGGTCCAGGTGCAGCAGGTGTTGCTGAACCTTATCCGCAACGGCATCGACGCCATGCAGGAGAGCGGGGCGCGACGGAAGGCGCTCACCATCACCAGCGCCGTGACCGACCAGGGCTGGTCACAGGTCAGCGTCGCCGACACCGGCCCCGGCATCGCGCCCGAGGTGCTGGAGCGGCTGTTCCAGCCGTTCATGACCACCAAGCCGCAGGGCATGGGGGTGGGCCTGTCGATCTCGCGTTCGATCATCGAAGCCCATGGCGGCCGCATCTGGGCCGAGGCCAATCCCGGCGGCGGGGCGCTGTTCCGCTTCATCCTGCCGCCCGCCGATCATAAGAAGGAACCCGTCGATGAGTGACGCTCCCCAGGCGACCCCGACCGCCGTCGTGCATGTGGTCGACGACGACGAGAGCGCCCGCGAGTCGCTGGCCTTCCTGCTGGAGTCCGCCGACTTCGAGGTCGTCGCCTACGCCAGCGCCCCGGCGTTCCTCGAGGCCCTGCCGGACGCCAAGCCGGGCGTGGTGATCACCGACGTGCGCATGCCCGAGATGAGCGGCCAGGAGCTGGTCGCGCGCCTGGCGGCCCTGAAGGTCAAGATGCCGATCGTGATGATCACCGGCCACGGCGACATCCCGATGGCCGTCGAAGCCATGCGCTCGGGCGTCGTGGACTTCATCGAGAAGCCGTTCTCGGACGCTCGCATGCTGGACGCGCTCGGACGCGCCATCAAGGCCGCCGAGGCCGCTCCGGTGACCGACGACCAGGCCGCCATCCTGCATCGCCTTGAGACCCTGTCCGAACGCGAGCGCCAGGTGCTGGACGGCGTCGTCGCCGGCCACGCCAACAAGGTCATCGCCCGCGAACTGGGCATCAGCCCGCGCACGGTCGAGATCTACCGCGCCAAGCTGATGACCAAGATGCAGGCCGACAACCTGGCGGCGCTGGTGCGGATGACGCTGTCGGTGCGTGGGGGCGCGTGAACCTCCCCCTCAACTCTCCGATTCTCGTCATCCCGGAAGCCTCGCGGAGGCTGTCCGGGACCGAGGGGCTGCGCACACGACGCTTCGTCATCCCCTGGGTCCCGACTCCAAGCTTCGCTATGGCCGGGCTGACAGGCTTTTGCTGGCTTTGAGCACCTCGCTCAGTCTCACGCTCAACGCATCCCCCAGCAGGGGCTTCTCCACCAGCGACACGCCCCGCACGCCCCGCCGCAGCAGCCGCTCGGCGTCGCCCGTCAGCACGATCGTCGGGCTCTCCCCCACCGCCGGCCAGTCCTCCCGATCATCGTCGATGACCACCGCCGCGGCCGGTCTCCCATCCGGCCGCGTCCCTACCGCATAGCCCTCGGTCTCCAGCGAGAAGCGCAACGCCTCGCGCAGGGGCTCGTCCTCGACGAGCAGCAGAATGAGGGGGCGATCCGACATGAAGCCATCTTGCCTGGACACCCGTCCACATGGGTTGATCCGCCTCAAACACGCCACCCGCATACCCGCGTAAGGGTGTTTCCTTAGGCGCGGCTCCCGAATATCGCGACGGTGGGAATAGGCGCATGACCCTATCAACTGAAGGGTCTTTCCATGCTGTCTCCGCTTCGCATCGACACTGCTCCTGGCGTCCTCGACTCCGTGTTGGCCATTCCGGGCGCCTGCCCGCGCTTCTCGCGCGACGAGGAGATTTTCGGCGAGGGCGAGGCCGCCGACTATGTCTATCAGGTGGTCACCGGCGCGGTTCGGACCTACCGCATCCTGCGCGACGGCCGCCGCCAGATCGACGACTTCCACTTCGCCGGCGAGTATTTCGGCCTGGAGATGGGCGACACCCACCGCATCACGGCCGAGGCCCTGACCGACGCCAGCATCCGGATGATCCGGCGCGGAGCGCTCAGCGATCTGGCCGCCACGCGCAGCGACGCCGCCCGAGCCCTGTTCCGCCTTACCGGCGAGGTCCTGCAGCGCACCCAGGATCACGTGCTGATGTTGGGCCGTCGCTCCGCCCAGGAGCGGGTCGTCGGCCTGCTGCTGGACATCGCCGAACGCACCCACGCCCGCGCCGAGCTGAACGTGCCGATGGGCCGCCAGGACATGGCCGACTATCTGGGTCTGACGATCGAGACGGTGTCGCGGACCCTGACGGCCTTGCAGGACGAGGGACTGATCGCCCTGCCCAGCGTGCGGTGCGTGGTGCTGCAAGATCGTCGGGCGCTGGAGCGGATGGTCGACTGATCCAAATCCGCCCAGGCAAGGCCTTCGTCTGACGGTCAGACCCCGCCCTCGTCCGTCCGCTCCAGCCCCGCGATCGTGGCCTCTTCCCGCGCGCCGCCCTTGTCCACCTCGCGCAGGGTCGCCTCGCGCAGGGCGTAGACGACCAGCGCCGCCAGGATGGCCGCGTTCAGGATGAACGGCCCCCCAGCCGATGCGCTCGTACAGCAGCACGAACAGGGGCGCGACCACGACATTGAGGCCGTTGATGGCGGCGATGGCGCCGGCCGCTCCGGCCTGATCCTTGGCCTCGACCGAGAGCGAGGCGCCGGCCGTGAAGCCCGGGCGCGCGAAGCCGTAGCCCAGGCTGGCGATGGCGTAGCCGATGGCGACGGCGGCGTAGTCCGGCGCGAAGGCGACGACGATATTGCCGATCGCCGCGCAGCCCACGCCCCAGCGCATCAGGTCGCGCGGCCCCATGCGGAACATGCGGATCAGGCCCCACTGGGCCAGCAGGGCCGCCACCGCGCCGGCGGCCATGGCCAGGGTGATGAAGCCCTGCGCCTTGACCGGCGGAAGTCCCAGCTTGTCGATGATCAGAAAACCCAGGGTCTGGGTCTGGGCCGTCTGGCAGGCGGCCACGAGAAAGCCGAAGATCAGGAAGGGCTTCAGGCGCGGATCGCGCCACAGGGCCGCGCTCTCGCCGCGCCAGGGCACGCCGAGACGTCGGCGGGGCGGGGTCTCGCCGCGTCCAGGCTTGAAGGTCTCCGGCAGGCCGCGCTGGACCACGACCAGCATCACCGCCGCCAGCAGCGCGAAGGCGAACATCGGTCCGGCCAGGCCGACGCCCGGCAGCACGAACAGCGGGGCCAGCAGCGGGCCGACCACCGTGCCCAGGCCGAAGGCCCCGGCCAGGGTGGCCATGGTCTGGGTGCGCTCCTCGCGGCTGGTGCGCTCGGCCATATAGGCCTGGGTGGCCGGATTGGCCGCCGAGCCGAAGGTCCCGAACAGCGCCCGGCACAGCAGGAAGGCGACGAAGATCACCAGCGGCGGGGCGAGGTGATGCAGGCCGGCCGACACCACCAGGGCGCACAGCAGCATCGACACGCAGAAGCCGCCCAGGCCCAGCAGGATCAGCGGCTTGCGCCCGCGCAGGTCCGACTGCCGGGCCCACAGCGGCGAGGTGATCGCCCACAGCACCGCCGAGAGGGAGAAGATGGCCGCGACCATGGCGTCGGGAATGCCGATCTGGCGGCCGATGGCCGGCAGCACCGACAGCATGCCGTTGTTCCCCATGGCGGTCGCCACCGACACGCCAAAGAGGATCGCGAACGGCGCCCGGTTGGCCCGGGCCTCTTTGGACTCCCCAGTCATCAAACAACTGTTAGGCCGCCTCCGGTTCCGATGGAAGCGCCAGAACGGCGATGTCCGATTTTTAGGTCGTAGCGTGGCGCGCGCCGGCAAGCTTCAAGCACGATGTATCGCACGTCATGGGCCAGGAGCGCCGGCGCGAAAACGTTGGCTTAATCATTAACCCCGATGATGCGGCTTCATTCTCGGGGTCGGTCTAGCCACCATGTTCCAGATCATCGGCATCGTCATGCTCTTCGGCATGGTGTTCGGCAGTTACCTGATGGGTGGCGGCAAGCTGGACGTCATCATCGAGGCCGCCCCTCACGAGCTGATGGCCATTCTCGGCGCCGCCGTCGCCGCCTTCCTGATCTCCAACTCGATGGTCGTCATCAAGGGCACGGCCGGCGGCTTCGGCAAGATCTTCAAAGGCCCCAAGTGGAAGCCGTCCGACTATCGCGACCTGCTGTCCCTGCTGTTCCTGCTGACCAAGACGATGAAGTCCAAGGGCGTCATCGCCCTGGAAAGCCACATCGAAAAGCCGCACGAGAGCACGATCTTCGCCCGCTACCCGAAGATCACCCACGACCACTTCGCCGTCGACTTCATCTGCGACACCCTGCGGATGATGACCATGAACCTGGAGGATCCCCACCAGGTCGAGGACGCGATGGAAAAGCAGCTCGAAAAGCACCACCACGAGGCGCTCGAGCCGGCCCACGCCCTGCAGAGCATGGCCGACGCCCTCCCCGCCCTGGGCATCGTCGCCGCCGTGCTGGGCGTCATCAAGACCATGGGCTCGATCACCGAACCGCCGGCCGTCCTGGGCGGCATGATCGGCGGCGCCCTCGTCGGCACCTTCCTCGGCGTGTTCATCGCCTATGGCATCGTCGGCCCGATGGCCACGCGCCTGCAGGCCGTCGTCAACGAGGACGGAGCCTTCTACAAGATCATCCAGGCCGTTCTGGTCGCCCACCTGCACGGCAACGCCGCCCAGATCTCGGTCGAGATCGGCCGCGGCAACGTGCCCTCGCCCGCCCAGCCCAGCTTCGCCGAGCTGGAAGAGGCGCTGTCGCAGATCCCGAACGAATAGCCGCTTCCGAGGGCCACTCCCGAGCCTGAGGTTAGCGCCTCGTAACTTGCGCCCGCTTTCGAACCGGTATTCCTTCAGCGCAAAGTCGTCGTCGACAAGGCGACGGCGTCCGCCGCTAGGGGAAATCCGCATGAACACCACGATGCTTCGCAAACTCCTGATCGCCGGCGTGGCCGTCTCGGCCCTGTCGCTGGCCGCGTGCGGCAAGCATGAGGAAGCCGAGGGCGACAGCGCAGCCGCCAAGGCCGCCGCCGCCGACGCCAGCACCGTGACCGACGCCGCCTCGGCCAAGGACCAGGCCGCCGCCGACGCCAACAAGGCCGCCGCTGACGCGGCCGCGGCGCCGGCCGATCCGGCCGACACGGCGGCGGACGCCGCCGCCACGGGCGCCACCTCGACGCCGTCCGCGACCTCGGCCACCGCCGCGGCGGACGCCGCCACCGCCGCCAAGCCGGAAGAGAAGAAGGCCGGGCACTAGGCGCGCCCCATTCTTGGGAAATCCAGAAGGGCCGCTCCGCTGGGGCGGCCCTTTTCGTTGACGCCCGCCGCCCCGCGGCGCTCTAGCAGGCCGATGGATCCCACCGCGTCTTCCAGTCCCGCAGGCTCGCCGCTGATCTGGCGCGAGGACGGCCTGCCGCAGTCCAGCCTTTACGGCGACGTCTACTTCTCCAGCGTCGACGGCCTGGCCGAAACGCGGGCCGTGTTCCTGGCCGGCTGCGGCCTACCAGAGCGGTTCGGGCGGCAACCAGACTTCACGGTCGGCGAGCTTGGATTCGGCTCTGGCCTGAACATCGCCGCCCTGCTCGACCTCTGGCGGCGCGAGAAACAAGGAGCCGGCCGCCTGCATATCTTCTCGGTCGAGGCCCATCCGTTGGCGCGCGACGAGGCCGCCCGGATTCTCGCCCACTGGCCCGAGCTGGGCGCGGCGGCCCAGGTGCTGCTGGACCACTGGCCGGGTCGCGCGCGTGGCTTCCACCGCGTGGACCTGCCCGGCTTCGACGCCACCCTGGACCTCGCGGTCATGGACGTGATCCCGGCGCTGGAAGCCTGGGACGGCGCGGCCGACGCCTGGTTCCTGGACGGCTTTTCCCCCGCGCTGAACCCGGCCATGTGGCGCGAGGAGGTGCTGACCGCCGTCGCCAGCCGCTCGGCGTCGGGCGCCCGCGCGGCGACCTTCACCGTGGCCGGCGCCGTACGGCGCGGCCTGCAAGCCGCCGGCTTCGAGATCGCCAAGCGCCCCGGCTTCGGCCGCAAGCGGGAGCGGCTGGAGGCCTGGCTGCCCCCCTTGAGCGAAATGGGCGAGCATGAGCCCGCGCCGCGGCCCCAGACCCTGGCGATCATCGGCAGTGGTATCGCCGGCGCGTCGCTGGCGCGCGCGGCCCGCGCCGAAGGCCTCGCCGTCACCGTCGTCGACGATCCGGACCGCGTCGCCGCCTCGGGCAACCCCGCCGCCCTGGTCACCCCCGCGCTCGACGCCGGCGGCGGACCGCGCGCGGCGCTCTACGCCCAGGCCCTCGCCCGCGCGGCGGCCCTGTACGACGCCGAGCCCGGGGCGATCATCGCCCGCGAGGTGCTGCAGCTGCCCGCCAGCCCGCGCGATCCGGCCCGCTTCGCCACCGTCGCCGACCAGGACCTGTTCGAGCCGGGGGCCATGCTCATGCGCGGCGACGCCCTGGCCATGACCCGCGCCCTGGTCATCGAGCCCGCCGTCGTCACCCGCGCCTGGAGCGGCGAGATTCTCCGCCGCCGCGTCGCCCGCCTGGAGCGCGACGGGTCGGAACAGGATGGGGTCTGGCGCCTGCTGGACGAAGCCGGCGACCTGATCGTGGCCGCCGACCGCGTGGCCGTGGCCGGCGGCGCCGCGAGCGCTGACCTTCTCCCCCAGATCTCCCTGAAGCCCGTGCGCGGCCAGGCCAGCTGGACCGCCGGCGAGACGACCTCGGCGACGGCCTTCGGCGGCTATGCCGTGCCGACCCGTGACGGCGTCCTGTTCGGCGCGCACCCACGACCGCGACCAGACCGCCGTCGACATCCGTCCCGAGGACCACGCCCGCAACCTCGACACCCTGGCCAAGGGTCTGCCGGACCTGGCCGAGCGCCTGGCGGGCAAGACCTTCGAAGGCCGCGCGGCGGTGCGCGCCACGACGCCGGACCGTCTGCCGCTGGCGGGGATCCGCGACGATGGCCTGCTCGTTCTGACCGGGCTGGGCTCGCGCGGCTTCTGCCTGGCCCCGCTGCTGGCCGAGCACCTGGTCGCCAAGTTGCTGGGCCATCCCTCGCCCTTGCCGCGCCAATTGTCGCACCTGACCGAGTCTGGCCGTTTCGACTCGCCTGACACGGGTATCGGCGTATAATCGAACACGGTTATCGGAGCGCGACGGACCCTTTGCCGCCAGCGCTTCCTACCCGTTCAAATCTACCGATGAGGCTGGCGCCCCCTTCTTGCCGGCCCCATTACGGCGGTCCTTCGCCCTCTTGGTCCGCCGGATCGGACGCTCCCGACGCCCCATCGGGAGCGTCTTTCCGTTTTTGCCCCGCCAAAGAAAAAGGGGCCGGCCTCGCGGCCAGCCCCCAATTCCGTCGATCGAGACTTCCTTATTGGAAGTTGATCGAGACCGTCGAACGGCGGTTCAGCGGTTCCTTGACGCCATCGCCGGTCGCGACGGCCGGAGCGCTTTCGCCCTTCCAGTCGACAGCCACGGCCGTGGCGTTCAGGCCCTGGCTGACCAGGCCATCGGCGACGGCCTTGGCGCGGCGTTCCGAGAGCTTCTGGTTGTAGCGGTCCGAACCCGAGGTGTCGGTGTGACCCGTCACCACGACCTTGGTCGCGTTGCCGCCCTTGGCGTATTCGGCGGCCTGCTGGACCACCGCCTGGGCTTCCGGCGTCAGCACGTACTGATCGAACGGGAAGTAGACCACGAACTCGCGCGCTTCATAGGCCGGAGCGGCCGGCATCGGCGGCGGGGGCGGAGGAGGCGGCGGGGGCGGGGGCGGCGGGGGCGGCGGGGGCGGAGGCGGGGGCGGCGGGGGCGGCGGCGACCCGAAGGTGTAGCGCAGACCCAGGGTCACCGAAGCGTCCTTGTACTTGCCAGAGAAGGTGCCGACGTCCGTGATCGAACCACCGGCCGGGCCGGTGTTCTGGGTCACCGAGCCCCACTTGAGGTTCTTGGTTTCCAGATAGCGACCGGTCAGGTCCATCGACCAGTTCGGAGCGAAGTTCCAACCCACGCCCACGATGCCTTGATAGGCGAAGGCCTGGTCGACGTCGTCGAAGTTGGTGTTCTGGAAGCGAGCGCCGCCGGCCGGAACGCCCGACAGCTGGCCATAGGCCTTGTTGTGAACCCAGGCCGTACCGGCGCCGGCGCCGATATACGGGTTGAAGGTGCCGCCGGGAGCCAGGTCGAAGATGACATTGGCCATCAGGGTGGTGGCCTTCAGGCTGCCGTCGAGCTCACCGCAGTCCGGCGAGGCGGCCGAACGGCCGACGCCGGGCGTGCAGAGGCCGATCGGCTGAGCGCCGGCCAGACCGTTGCCGCGGACGCTCTTCAGGTCGCTGGGGCGATAGCCGTATTCAGCTTCCACGCGCCAGTTCGGCGAGAACTTGTAGCCCAGGCGAGCGAAGCCGGCCCAGTCCTTGTCGCCCGAGAAATTCCACTGATAGCCGTTCGAGGACGTGGCCTTGACGTCCTTCGGCTCGTGGTAGCCCACATCGCCCGCGACATAGAAGCCGCTCAGGGCGCTTTGAGCCGAAGCACCCGAGGCCGCGCCGAGCGCGACCAAGGCGACGCCGGCAAGCAACCGCATATTCATGTCTAAAAACCCTCTCTAGTCTCTGTAGTATGTCTCGAGCCCGACATGTCCCCGGGACCTCAGCACGACAAACGCGCACTTCACGGTTTTGGGTGTGGCGAAAAAGCCACAAAACGCGGTCAATTGCGAAAAACGTCGCGGACGCGCCGGCGCCCCGGCAAAGCTTAGCTTGGCCAGAGAAGTGCGCGCACATGTCGCAAGTAGCGGAGATTGCAGGAGAAATGCCCTCTCTACATACTTCCGGCGTGGGGCGAGTGGAGTATGTCCGTGAGCATTGAAACGTTTCCCGAGGCCGGCCAGGAACCCGTGATGATTACGGGCGATCAGTCCCCCGAACGCCTTCGTCAACGCCGACGCTCGCGACGGCGTCGTGGCGGGCAAGAAAAGCCTGACGGTGGCCGAGGCGGCCTCCCAGCTGCTGCGCGGCGAACCGGGTTGGGGTCCGGCCCTGCACGTCGGCGCGAGCGTGACCTATGCCTTCCGCGCCACCGCGCCGACCACCATGCCCAGCGACACCTCGGGCTTCTCGCAGTTCAACGCCGCCCAGATCATCCAGACCGAGAAGGCCCTACAGGCCTGGTCGGACGTGGCCGACATCAAGTTCGTGCGGGTCGGCGCCGGAACCACGGGCGCGACCGCCTACAGCGACGACGCCGCCATCCTGTTCGGCGACTATGGCAGCGGCGAGTCCGGCTCGGCCGCCTTCGCCTACTATCCGGGCAACGCCCAGCCCAGCAGTCGCTCGGGCGACGTCTGGATCAATTCCAGCCTCGGCTACAACAGCAACCCGAACGGCTCGAACTACGGCGGCATGGTGCTGGTCCATGAGATCGGACACGCCATCGGCCTGGCCCACCCGTCGGACTACAACGCCGACGGCGCGGCCACCGCGATCACCTACAGCGCCGACGCCGACTATTACGAGGATAGCCGTCAGTACACGGTGATGTCCTACTTCAGCGAATCCAACACCGGCGGCGCGTTCGGCGGCGCCTACGCCGCCTCGCCCTTGCTGGACGACATCGCCGCGGCCCAGCTGGCCTACGGCGCCAACAGGACCACCCGCACCGGCGACACGGTCTACGGCTTCAACTCCAACGCCGAGCGCGACTGGTTCTCGGCGACCTCGTCGTCGACCAAGCTGGTCTTCGCCGCGTGGGACGCCGGCGGGACCGACACCTTCGACTTCTCCGGCTACAAGGTCGCCCAGACGATCGACCTGCGTGAAGGCTTCTTCTCCAGCGTGGGCGGCCTGACCGGCAACGTCACCATCGCCATCGGCGCGGCCATCGAGAACGCCATCGGCGGCGCCGCGGCCGACACCATCGCCGGCAACGCGGTGGCCAACCGCATCACCGGCGGCTCGGGCAATGACGTCCTGGACGGCGGCGCGGGCCTGGACACCGCCGCCTATGCCGGCAAGTTCGCGTCCTACGCCGTCAGCGCCCTGGCCAATGGCGGCTGGCAGATCAAGGACAACGCCGGAACCGACGGCTCGGACACCGCCATCAATATCGAGAACCTGCAGTTCTCGGACCGCGCGGTCGCCCTGGTCGACAGCCGGGTGGCCTCCGCCATGGCCAGCGTCCTGCGCCTGCAGACCTTCAGCACCGGCGCAGACGCCATGACCAAGTCGATCGCCGGCGCCATGGCCTCCGGGACGAGCTACACGGACGCCATCGGCCTGGTCGTCAAGGCGACGGTGAACACCAGCGCGGTCGCCGCCCTCTCCTACCAGTTCTTCACGGGCAAGACCCCGACCGCCGCGGGCATGGACTATCTCGTCGACCCGAAACGGCGCGAACCCCAACACCCTGAACAGCGCCTACTACCAGTCGTTCGACACGGTGAACCGCTTCATCAACTTCGCTGTCAATCTGGGCAAGAACGGCGAAAGGCGCCGCGACCTTCACGGCCACCTACGGGTCCCTGACCCTCTTCGACGCCACCAAGAAAGCCTATGCGACCATCTTCGGCGCGGCGCCCACCGACCAAAAGGTCCATGACCTGCTGGACACCACCGTCGTGGTCGGCGGCTGGACCATGACCCGCGCCAGCTACATGGCCTACTACGGTCAGGACGGCGCCAACGGTCAGGGGACCAAGGCCGCCATGGTCGGCTGGCTGCTGGCCGCGGCGAGACCGAGCACGTCGGCGTCTACGCCAAGTCGGCCGACGCCTTCTTCGCCGACCAGGTGACGCACAATGTCTATGGCGTCGACCTGATCGGGATCTACGCCAAGCCGGAATACAATCTGATCTGAGGTCAGCACCTCCCGTCACGCCCCACGGCGGGGGGCGGGCGGCGGGCTTCGGGCTTCGGGCTCGCCGCCGTTTTCGCATCTCATGAATCCGAAAGCGGCCCCGGCGCGTTTCTCCTGCCCGAGGAGACCATCATGACCTTCACCGCCCGCGCCCTGCATCTGCATGGCCACCAAGCCCGCTCGATCGACGAGACCAGCCCCGAAGCGGCGGCGGTCGCCTATGTCGAGGACTTCGCCCACGACGTCGACAGCGACGAGCTGGCGATCCTCGTGCGCGACGAGGACACCGGGCGCGAGCAGTGCTTCCGCGTCGACCTGGCGACCGGCGAGACCGAGCCCTGCGCCAGCGCCTGAGCGCAAGAAAAGCGGTTTCCTTCAAGCCGCCGCGGCCGCGCCGTGGTGCAACGCTTTCGACACCCCCTGACCTCGTCCAACACCCCACTGGAGACACCGACATGAAGATCGTCAGAAGCGGCTCGGCCGCCTGGAGCGGCGGCATCAAGGACGGCAAGGGCTCGATCTCGACCGAGAGCGGCGCCCTGCAGGACTATCCCTACGGCTTCGCCAGCCGTTTCGAGGGCCAGCCCGGCTCCAATCCCGAAGAACTGATCGCCGCCGCCCACTCGGCCTGCTTCACCATGGCCCTGTCGCTGATCCTGGGCGAGGCGGGCCTCAAGGCCGACCGCATGGACACCTCCTGCAAGGTCACCCTGGAACAGGTCGAGGGCGGCTACGCCATCACCGCCTCGCACCTGACCCTGAAGGCCAGCATCCCCGGCGCCAATCAGGCCCAGTTCGAGGAACTGGCCGCCAAGGCCAAGGCTGGCTGCCCGGTCTCCAAACTGCTCAAGGCCGAGATCACCCTCGACGCCAGCCTGACCGAATAGGATCCTGCCCGGTGTCGCGCTCCCTCCCCGTTTCAGGCTGGGCGCGACGCCGGGAGATCGCGCCGTGAGCCGTTACAGCTTCCTGGACCTGGCCAGCTCGCCCAGCGTGCGCGCGGCCCAGGCCGAGATGGGCGTCGACCAGTTGTGGACGCCCGGCGCGGTCGATCGCGTCTCCGAGGCCTTTACGCCCAACGAGGTCGCCTTCATCGCCGAGCGCGACAGCTTCTACATGGCCAGCGTCTCGGAGACCGGCTGGCCCTATGTCCAGCACCGCGGCGGCCCGCCCGGCTTTCTCAAGGTGCTCGACGAGACGACCCTGGCCTTCGCCGACTACGCGGGCAATCGCCAGTACATCAGCACCGGCAACCTCGACGCCAATGACCGCTTGGCCCTGATCCTGGTCGATTATCCCCGCCGCGCCCGCCTGAAGATTCTGGCCCACGCCGAGCGCTTGGCGCTGGACGCCGAGCCCGACCTGCTGGCGCGGGTCAGCGTCCCCGGCTACCGCGCCCGGCCCGAACGGATCTTCCGCCTGCGGCTGGCCGCCTTCGACTGGAACTGCCCACAGCACATCATCCCGCGCTTCACCGAGGCCGAGATCGCCCGCGCGGTCGCGCCCCTGCGCGACCGGCTGGCCGCGCTGGAAGCGGAAAACCAGCAGCTCCGCGAGCGCCTCGGCCCCGCCTAGACGTTCCGTTTCGGAAGCTGACGAACTCGTGTCTTGGCGCCGCCGCCTCCGGCGCCGCACGTTCCGTCGTCACGAGAGGGAGCCACGATGAGCGAACGCATCTTCCGCCAGGGCGACATGCTGCTGCGCACCGGGGTGAGCCTGCCGCACCTGGGCGTCTATTCGGGCCAGGTCTACGAGGTCGAGGACTACCATCACCACGCCGAAGGCCTCTATGTGAAGGGCGTCGACGAGGGGCTGGACCCGGCCAGCTTCCAGCCGATCAGCGAGCCCATCTAGAGCATTTTCCGACGAAGCGAACGCCGGTTCGTCGCCAGAAAATGCGTTAAAACAAAGGACTAGACGTCCTTCCCGAGGTCGGCTCGCCCAAGCCCGCCGAACCGCACGACGGCCTCGGTGCGGTTGCGGGCGCCCGCCTCGCTGAGGATGGCCTGAACATGCAGCTTCACGGTCGCCAGGGAGATCCTGAGCGCGTCGGCGATCTGCTTGTTGGTCTTGCCGTTCAGCAGATGACCAAGCACCTCGCGTTGCCGCTTGGACAGCCGCTCCACCGACGGCCGCTGCCCTAACTTGCCCTTGTCGACCCAAGGGAAATACTCGCCGCCCGCGACGATGAACCGCAATATCGCATGCTGCATCTCGCGGGTGATGTGCTCTCCAATGAAGCCTTGGAAACGCTGGGCATAGGCGAGCTTGGCGAGGTCCAGGTCGCATCGAGGGGCGAACAGGACGCGATGTCGCGCCCGCAAGCTGACGACCTGCGCGAAGCTATCGATCGGGTCCGCAGTGACCGGCACGTTGAGGATAAGCAGGTCGAATATCACATCGGCGGGAAGTTGGGCGGTGTGGACGCCGACGGCAATCTCGCCTCCGATCGCTTCTGCGACCATGTTCCGCAGCATCGCCGCGCGCTCCATGTCGGAGCCTAGAATCGCCACCCTCATTGCTGACCTACGTCGATAAACTTAGTGGCGCCGCCAAATACCCATACCGCAAATAGGGAATCTATCCCGGCGCGTCACCTAGCCCTCTGGCTAGTATTTTGATGAAATTGGACCGCAAGGAATTGATCCGCCGCAACTTACGGCACGGCGCCTAGCCATAGGGATGAGCAACGCCAGACGTCACCGTGTCACGCTCGTGTCGAGAGACGATTCGAGGAAGTTATGGCGACAAGACCCGCTCGAAATTGCCCCGTAGATAGCGCTAACTATACCTCCGAAGACGCCACCCTATCGGGCGCTTTCGCGCCGATCGTCTTACAGTTTAGAAGCACAGGAACGCTGGTTCGCTGTATAGTGGGCGACCGTGAAATCCTGAACGCCACCGAAACGATGGCTCTGGTCAGCCGGCGACTGACCGCGCCAGAGCGGACCGCGCGGGCGCTCTTGCGCAGACTGGTTCGCGCGCCCGCGGGACCGGCCGACGACGAGACATTGACCGGATTGGGCTGGTCGGCCCTGTCCTGGCGCCAGGCCGAAGGCGAGGATGCCGCCATCCAGATCGTCCTCTTTCCGCGACAAGCCCACTCCGCCGCCGAGGAACGTCTGAACGCGATCCTGGACAACGCCGCCGACGCGATCTTCGTGATCGACGTGAACGGCCTCATCGAGAACGCCAATCCCGCCGCTCACGCCCTTGGCGGCTGGCCGCCGGGCTCGCTCGTCGGCCAGCCCCTGACGGTGCTGATGAGCGCGAACGACGCCCACACGCATCAGGTCCGCGTCGCGCGCTATATGGAGACGGGCAGCAGCGGCATTCTCAACGTCGGTCCCAGGCCCCTCAGCCTGACGAGACGCGATGGCGGCCGCGTCTCCATCGAGCTGTCGGTCGGTGAGGCGACCATCGGCGGCGCCCAGAAGTTCATTGGCGTCTGCCGAGACATCGACGAGCGGCTCCGGGTCGACGCCGCCCTGACGCTGGCCAACCAGCGCCTGCGCCAGCAGGTCCAGGAGCTGCGAACCCTGGGCCAAGACCTGACCGAGCGAAAGCGCGACCTCCAGGAACGGACGCGAGAGGCTCAGGCCGCCAGGCAGCAGGCCGAGCAGGCCAGCCAGGCCAAGTCTCGCTTCATGGCGATCATGAGCCACGAACTGCGAACCCCGCTCAATGGGGTCCTGGCCGTCGCCGATGCCCTGGCCAAGCGTCCGCTGCCGCCCGCCGAGCTCGAGATGGCCAAGCTCATCAAGTCGTCCGGAGACGCCCTCCTGTCGATCCTCAACGAGGTGCTGGACCTTGCGCGCGTCGAGTCCGGCGCTCTCTCGCTGGACCCGACGCCGATCGATCTCCATCAACTGGTGCTGACCGTCGGCGAGATCTGGCGCTTCGCGGCCGAGGCCAAGGATCTGAAGCTGCACATCGAGTGCGTGGAGCTGCCTGAAGCCGTTCTCGCGGACGGCCATAGACTGCGGCAGGTTCTCTCGAACCTCTTGAGCAACGCGATCAAGTTCACCGAGCGCGGCGCCGTCAGCCTGCGCGCCTCCGGAGACCGGAACTCGGATCGCGTGACATTCTCCGTTTCCGACAGCGGCCCCGGCATCGCGCCGTGCGAGCTTCAACGCCTGTTCGAGCCCTTCGTGCAGGGCGACGCCACGACGACGCGTCGTCACGGCGGGGCCGGACTGGGGCTGGCGATCTGCAAGGAGCTGGTCGCCATGATGGGCGGCGACATCCGAGCCGAGCCCGGACAGCAGGCGGGCTCGACCTTCACGGTCGATGTGACCTTTCCACGGGCCAGCCCGGCGGGCCAGACGCCCGCGCCGTCCGCTTCGCCCGGCCCCATCGACTTCGATCCCCTGATCCTGGTGGCCGAGGATCATCCGCTCAATCGTCGCGTGATCGCGATCCTGCTGGACGAAGCGGGTCTCCGCTACGAGTTCGCCGAGGACGGCCTGTCGACGGTGGCGGCCGCCGCGTCTGGTCGGTTCGACCTTATCCTGATGGACGTTCACATGCCCCAGCTCGACGGACTGGAGGCCACGCGACAGATCAGGGCGCTCGGCGGAGAGGCGGCCGCGACGCCGATCGTCGCGGTGACGGCCAACGCCTCAAGCGAGGAGATCGCCGAGTGCCTGGCGGCGGGAATGGACGGCTTCGTCGGCAAGCCGATCAACGCCGGCGAGTTGCTTTCCGCGGTCGCCAACACCGCCCGCGTCCCCCACCCAAGGGCTCGGCGGGAATCCTGACGATACAAGGCCGCTCCGTCCGGGGCGGCCGAAAGCGCGATTGGCCGGCGCCCGCCACGCGCCAAACCTTCGCCTTAGTGATCCAGAAGCAGCGGCAGGGCGGCCGCCTCGATCATGCGACGCGTCACGCCGCCGAACAGCGCTTCGGAGAGGCGCCCCTTTCCGTACGCGCCCATCACGCAATAGCCGGCGCGGAGATTGTCGGCGAGGTCCAGCAGCACCCGGTCCGGCGAGGCCTTGCCCCGCGCGATCGCGTGAACCTGGGGCCGCACGCCATGCCGCGACAGGTAGACGGCCGCGTCCTCGGCCGACGGCCCGTTGTCCAGTTCTCCGACCGTCACCAGATGGACTTCCGAGGCCTGGGTCAACAATGGGATCGCCGAGCGCAGCGCAGCCGAAGCGGGCGCCGATCCGTCCCAGGCCACGATCGCCGCGCCGCTCAGCTTGATCCCGGGCGCCATCTCGGGCGCGGCCATGATCGGGCGTCGCGCGTGGACGGCGAGATCGCCGACAAGGCCCCGACGATGATCCGCGAGGAAGGTGTCGCGCCGGCAGTTGACCACGATGAGATCGGACAGCAGCGACTGATTGGTCAGGCAGACGCCGATGTCGCCGACGCTCTCCGTCCAGTTCCAGGAAACCCCCTCGGCGGCCAGGCGCGGCTCGAGGCGCTGGCGGAGCTCCACCTCGAGCTTTCGGTCTTCGTCCAGCGGCATGCCGGTCGACCATGCCATCGGATCGGCCGGATAGAGCGTCAGGGGCGTGACATCGGCGCATTGAATGTGGCCATTGAGCGCCCGAGCGAGATCCAGCGCCACCTGCAGCCGGGCCTCCAGGCCCTTGTCGCCGTGCACGAGCAAAAGAATGTTCTTCACTGCCGTTCTCCTGCCAAGCTAAGGGAGCGGGCCGCCAGCGGTCCTTTTTGGGTTGGAGCCGTTGTGGCGCCGCGCCAGCCAGGACGACATCCGCAGTTTCCCGTAGGCGAGTTGCTCGATATCAAATCTCGGATGGTCAGGCGGGCGATGATGACCGCGCCAAGGCCGTGAAGCGGCGCGGGAGGCCTCATGCGAAACTATCGAACGCTTTTCGGCGCCCTGGCGCTGGCCACCCTCGCGGGCTGCGCGGCCCTGGACCGGGTCTCTCCCGCCGAGGCCGCGCGCGGGCGCGCCGTCGATACGGGCCGCGTCCTGGCGAGCAACAAGTGCCTGACCTGCCATCAACTCGAAGGCGCATCGGCCACGGGCGCTCCGCCGACCTTCAAGGAGGTCGCGCGCCGATACAAGGACACGCGTCTGGACTGGGAGCTGGAGACGATCTCCGCCGTCGGCCACTACCGCATGCCCCGCAAGCCGCTCTCGTCGACCGAGATCGCCGCCCTGACGGCCTACATCAAGTCACTGGACATCGACGAGCCGGAAACGCCGGCGAGGCGTCGCTCGGACGTCCGCTGACGTCGCGTTTGGGCGGACGGCGTCGTCGGCCCTGTTCGCCGCCGAGACAATGCGCCTCCACGACGAAGACCGTCGATTGATGTTTGCGACGACGCCGCTAGCCTTGGCGGCTTCTTCCATTGTGGCGTTCCGAGAATGGCCTTGAGATCCTCCCGCGCGCTTCGCCCGGAAACGACGGACATGAAGTTGATTCCCGCTGGCGTCTTCCGGATGGGATCGGACCGCTTCTATCCGGAGGAAGCGCCGTCGCTCGACGTGCGCGTCGACGCCTTTCTGATCGACGAGACGCCAGTGACCAACGCCGCGTTCCGTCGCTTCGTCGAGGCCACGGGCCATGTGACGGTGGCCGAGATCCCGCCGGATCCGAAGGATTATCCCGGCATGGATCCGGCGATGGCCGTGGCGGGCTCGCTGGTTTTCCAGAAGCCGGAGCGCCTGGCCAACTGGAACGATGTCTCGCAATGGTGGCTCTGGACGCCCGGCGCGAACTGGGCCCGCCCCTACGGTCCAGAAAGTTCGCTGGACGGCTTGGATGACCATCCCGTGGTCCATGTCGCCTATGCCGACGCCGAGGCCTATGCGCGCTGGGCGGGCAAGTCGCTGCCGACGGAGGCCGAATGGGAACACGCCGCGCGCGGCGGCCTCGTCGACGCCGACTACGCCTGGGGCGACGAACTGGCGCCCGACGGGGCCATGCTGGCCAACTACTGGCAGGGCGAGTTTCCGGTCGCCAATGACCTGCTGGACGGCTGGGAGCGCACCTCGCCGGTCCGCAGCTTCCCGGCCAATGGTCACGGGTTGCACGACATGATCGGCAACGTCTGGGAATGGACCCGCGACTGGTACGCCCCGCGCGGCGCGGCGGCCAAGAAGAGCGCTTGTTGCGTGCCCAGCAATCCCCGCGGGGCGCTGAAGGACCACAGCTACGAGCCCGGCGATCCGGCCCGCATCCCCCGCAAGGTCATCAAGGGCGGCTCGCACCTCTGCGCGCCCAACTATTGCCAGCGCTACCGGCCCGCCGCCCGACACCCCGAAGCTGTCGACACCTCGACCAGCCACATCGGCTTCCGCTGTGTCCGCAGATTGGCCGTTTAGGCAGCGCCTGAGCGTGCTTTGAGCGCGACGGAATAAGTATCTTGACTTAGATTTTGCCAAGCCTGTCTTCTGGCGGTTGCGCTTCCGCGCGATGGTTCAGATGTTTCGGCGAGCAAGACATGCGGTCCCGATTAGCAGCTTTCGTGTCCCTGGCCGCTCTGGCGACCGGCTTGGCGGGCCCTGTCGTGGCCTCGGCCCAAGCCGCGTCCTCCCAGGCTGCCTCGCCATCGATCGACCGCTCGGTCCTGCCCATCCCCCTGCCCGGCTTTCAAGGTTCGATCGGGGCGACCTATCGCGACTCCCGGGCCGAGACGCCGCCGCCCTCGGCCCCCGCCGCCCCGGCGGGCGCGCCCAACATCCTTCTCGTCCTGCTGGATGACGCCGGCTACGCCCAGACCTCGGCGTTCGGCGCGGCGATCACGACCCCGACCCTCGACGCCCTGGCCGCCAACGGCCTGCGCTACACGCGTTTCCACGTGACGCCGATGTGCTCGCCGACCCGCGCCTCGCTGCTGACCGGTCGCAACCACCACGCCATCGGCATGGGCACGATCACCAACTGGGCCAGCAGCTACCCCGGCTACACGGGCGTCCTGCCCAAGAGCTCGGCCTTTGTCTCCGAGATCCTCCGCGCCAACGGATACGCCACCGCCGCCATCGGCAAGTGGCACCTGACGCCCGTCTCCGAAATGACCCCGTCGGGCCCCTACGACCGCTGGCCCAGCGGTCAGGGCTTCGACTACTTCTACGGCTTCATCCAGGCCGAGACCGACCAGTGGGCGCCGCAGATCAATGAGGGGGTCAAGCCCGGCCGCCTGGACCCGCCCAAGGGCCGCGCGGGCGACTACACCCTGAACGAGGCGATGGCCGACCATACGATCGCCTGGCTGCGCAGCCAGAAGTCGGTCAATCCGGACAAGCCGTTCTTCATCTACTACGCCCCCGGCGGGACCCACGCTCCCCTGCAGGCGCCCAAGGCCTGGATCGACAAGTTCAAGGGCCGGTTCGACATGGGCTGGGACAAGTACCGCGAGCAGGTCTTCGCCCGGCAGAAGGCGCTGGGCGTCGTGCCCGCCGACGCCACGCTGACGCCGCGCCCGCCCGAACTGCCGGCCTGGGACTCGCTGTCGCCGGACGAGCGGAAGGTTCAGGCCCGGATGATGGAGGTCTATGCGGGCTTCATGGCCCAGACCGACCACGAGATCGGCCGCGTGATCGACGCCATCCGCCAGACCGGCCAGTTGGACAATACGCTGATCGTCTTCA
Source organism: Caulobacter sp. UC70_42 (assembly GCF_044056025.1). Lineage (NCBI taxonomy): Bacteria > Pseudomonadati > Pseudomonadota > Alphaproteobacteria > Caulobacterales > Caulobacteraceae > Caulobacter > Caulobacter sp. UC70_42. Next base: position 559,642 of record NZ_CP171994.1, read on the forward strand.
TCGCGGGCGACAACGGCGCCAGCCAGGAAGGCGGCCCGGAAGGCGCGATCAACTCCATGGCGCAGATCAATGGGGTGACCGACACGACCGCCGAGCGCCTGCGCGCCCTGCCGACGCTGGGCGGAGCCTCGACCACGCCGATGTACGGCGCCGGATGGGCCTGGGCGGGCAACACGCCGTTCCAGTGGAGCAAGCGCATCGGCTCGCACCTGGGCGCCACCCGCGACCCGCTGGTCATCTCCTGGCCCAGCCGGGTCAAGGATCCTGGCGGCACGCGCTGGCAGTACGAGCACGTCATCGACATCGCCCCCACCCTGCTGGAGGCGGCCGGCGTTCCTCAGCCGAGGCGTGTCAACGGCGTCGACCAGGCCCCTTTCGATGGCGCCAGCCTGCTGGCGACCATCGATAGCGGCGCCGCGTCCAGCCGACGCACGACCCAATATTACGAGATGTTGGGCAATCGGGCGATCTATCACGACGGCTGGCTGGCCGCCCAGCGCACGGGCCTCGCGCCCTGGGTCTACAGCTCGGTCGACACGCTCAAGCCCCAGGCCTGGGAACTCTACGATCTCGACCATGACTATTCACAGGCCCATGACGTGGCGGCGGCGAATCCGGCCAGGCTGAAGGCGCTGCAGGACCTGTTCGACGCCGAAGCCAGGCGCAACCAGGTTCTGCCGATCGATCCTCGAGTGCTGGGGCGCGGCCAGCCCGACACCCGCGAGGCCGTGCATCGCACCTATTACGGCCAGACGAGGCTCTACAGCGGCATGTGGCCGCCGGTCGAGAACCGGAGCTTCTCGATCACCGCCCGGATCGTCGCGCCGGCCCGGGACGGCGATGGCCCCGTGGTCAGCATGGGCGGAGAGTCCGGCGGCTTTTCGCTATACGTCAAGGACGGCAAGCCGGCCTTCACCTACAACTTCTTCCAGAAGCAGATCACGACGGTCCAGTCGCCGACCCGCCTGGGCGCGGGGCCGGCCAAGATCGCCGTGCGCCTGGTCTATGACGGCGGCGGTCCCGGCCAGGGCGCGACCGCAATCCTGTCGGTCGACGACAAGGTGGTCGGCCAGGCCCGCGTCCCGCGCACCAGCCGAGGCAAGGTGTCGTTCGAGGACACCTTCGACATCGGCGAGGACAGCGGCTCGCCCGTCGTCGACTACGGTGTCGCGCCGACTTACCCGGGCGTCCTCGACAAGGTCGAGGTCGACCTGGACCCCGCCAGCTAGCGCAGCGCTTCGGTCAAGGCCCGCCGGAAGCGCTCGCGGTCGACGGCCTTGACGATCCGGACGTTGGGCGGCGGAGCCTTGCCAAGGGCGGGATCGGCCTCCTCCTGATCCGGCAGCATCGAGGAAGACACGCTGCAATAGCCGCGGGTCAGGCCCGGCGCGGTCTCGACCTGCACGAGGCACGCCTCCGTGCGGGTCACCACGCCATCGACCACGGCGCAGGCGCAGGCCAGCGCGTCCGGGTGCAAGGTGCCGCCATGCCCGTAGCGCGCCTGGCTGAAGGCGACCGAAGCGGCGTTGACGGTGGTGAAGAACGCGGCGCGCTCGCTACCGATCGCCGCGATGTCGCTCAGTTCGGCCTCGGTGAGCAGGCTGTCGGTCAGGGACAGGGTCCAGGTCACCAGAGAGATCGAAAAGCCGGCCTTCAGCACGATCGCGGCCGCCTCGGGATCGACGTAGAAATTGAATTCCGCGGCCGGCGTGACGTTGCCGATGCCGTTGTCGCAGCCGCCCATGATCCACAGGTGCTTCAAGGCCTTGGCGATGCGCGGCTCCTTGCTCACCGCCAGGGCGATGTTGGTCAGCGGGGCCTGGGCCAGCAAGGTGATCTCGCCGGGATTGCTCATCACCAGGTCGATGATGGCGTCCACGGCATGGCTGACCTCCGGACGTTGGGCGGTCCTTGGAAAGCCGGCGTCGCTCATGCCGTCCTGGCCGAAGACATAGGCCGCGTCCACCGGCTCGCGCAGGAGGGGACGCGGGCAGCCAGGGTGGACGGGAACGCGGCCCGCGAGACCCGCGACCTCCAGCGTGACCAGAGCGTTCTCGACCTGCTGGTCGAAATCGATGTTGCCATTGCAGATGGTCAGCGCTTCCAGCGTCACGTCGGGTCGCGCGGCCGCGAGCAGGATCGAGAAGCAGTCGTCGCCTGCCGTGTCCGTATCAATGATAAGCCGCATGCACCTGTCCAGCTGGCGTGCAGCGCCTCGCCCGTTCGTCTTCGGGCGATGTGGCGCGCGCGATCCCGATCGCGCCGGCGCAACTTGCCAAAACGGCGGAGTTAAGTAAATTGGCTTAATTGAAGCTCGAAGATTACCATGCGCGACGCCTCTTTCCTGATCACGCCGGAGGCGCCGAAACGCTCCAGCGCCTCAAGCCGCGCCCGTGAGAGCCGCGGCCATCAGACGGACCGTCCGCGTCACCACCGTGCCGAGGGCGGGCACGCGCTTGCCGCCCATCTTGGCGTTGTCGCGGTCGATCAGGGCCGCGAAGTTGATGAAGCCCAGCATCCGCAGTTCCGCCTCGACGCGCCCCGGCGGACCGCCCACCGCCGCCTGCAGCAGGTCGAGAATCCGATAGTACATCGGGTGACGGCCGGGGAACGGATTGGCGGCAAGGCCGCTGGCGTCCGGGCGGGCGAAGAACTGCATCCAGAACCGCGCGAAACTGTGGCGGCCGTCCTCGTCCACCTGCTCGGCGATCGGCAGGTAGATCAGCTCCAGCAGCGCCTCGGGGTCGCCCATGAGGTTCTTGGACTCGGCCACCTGGATCAGCTGCAGCCGGCGCTCGATGATGAAGCGCTCACGCGTCGCGAAGACCGCGCTGATCAGGTTCTCGACATCGCCGAAATGGTACTGGACGGCGTACTTGTTGCTCTGCCCCGCCTGGTGGGCGATCTCGTGCAGGGCCACTCCGCCGAAACCGCGCTCGCCGAGCAGGCGCTCGCAGGTCGCGATCAATCTCCCCTTGGTGTCATCGGGGTTCATCGAGCGCGGAATGGCGGTCTTGGCGAGCAGCATAGCCGTTTCCTACAGGGAACGCCCGGGAGGGCAAGACAATGACGACGCAAGCGGCGGAAGAAGTTGCGAGAACGGATCTTCGCGGCAAGGTTGTTCGCGGATCATTCCTGCACGCCCCCGAGCCGGATCGGCTCGAAAGCCTCTCCGACGCCCTGATCTCGATCGGCGAGGACGGGCTTATCCAGGCCGTGCTTCCCGCCGACCACGCCGGCCATGAGAGCCTGCTGGCGAGCGCGCGGGCCGCCGACCGCCTGGTGACGCTGACCGGCCGCGCCTGGATGATCCCGGGTCTGGTCGACCTGCACGTCCACGCGCCGCAGTACGCCCAGCTGGGCCAGGCCTTGGACGTCCCCCTCGAGGTCTGGCTGCAGGATACACGTTCCCGCTGGAGAGCCGGTTCGCCGACCTGGACTTCGCGACGGAGGTTTATGCGGCGGTCGTGACGGACCTGCTGGCCCAGGGCACGACCACCGCGCTCTACTTCGCCACCGTCCATCAGGAGGCCACTCATAAGCTTGTCGACCTGTGCCTGGCGCATGGCCAGCGGGCCCTGGTCGGCAAGGTGGCGATGGACGATCCGGCCGCCTGTCCCGACTATTATCGCGACGCCTCTGCCGAGGACGCCGTCGACGGCGCGCGCGCCCTGATCGACTACGTCCGCGGCCATCCGGACAATACCGAAGGCCTGGTCTGGCCGGTGATCACTCCGCGCTTCATCCCGTCCTGCACCGACGCGGCGCTGAGCGGCCTCGGGAGTCTGGCGCGGGAGACCGGCTGCCATGTCCAGACCCACTGCTCCGAAAGCGACTGGGCCCACGGTCACGTGCTGGCGCGGCACGGCGTGACCGACGCCGCCAGCCTGGACGGCTTTGGGCTCCTGGGCCGCCGCACGGTGCTGGCCCACGCCAATTTCCTGACCGACGACGACATGGAGCGCGTGCGGGCGCGCGGCGCGGCCGTGGCCCACTGCCCGCTGTCGAACGCCTATTTCGCCAACGCCGTCTTCCCGTTGCGCCGCGCCTTGGAGAAGGGCCTGCACGTCGGCCTGGGCACCGACATCTCGGGCGGTCATGCTGCGTCCCTGTTCGACACCGCCCGCATGGCGATCGCCGCCTCGCGGATGCTGGAGACCGGCGTTGACCCCGATCTGCCCGCCGACCAGCGGGGATGTCCTGCCTCGCGCATCGACGTCGTCACGGCCTTCCATCTGGCCACCGCCGGCGGCGGCCGGGCGCTGGACCTGCCGATCGGCCGCTTCGAGCCCGGCTGCTGGTTCGACGCCCTGCTCATCGACTGCGAGGCCGCGAACGGTTCGATACGCCTGTTCGGCGAGGTCTCGCCCGAAGACCTCGCCGGCAAGATCCTGCTGAACGCCAGCCGCGCCAACATCGCCCAGGTGTGGGTCGGCGGCCGGCGCGTGGCCGGCGACGCCTAAAATCCCCTCCGGGCGACCAAAGCCCGGATCGCTGTAGGAGGGATAGTGGTCGAACACGTCGGGATCCTTGCCGACGCGCGGATCCGCGGTGGCGACCAATTCCTTTTCCAGCCTCTGGTCCAGGGCCTTCAGGCGCGCGGCGTAGCGCGGATCGCCCGAAAGATCACGCAGTTGATAGGGGTCGGCCTTGATGTCGTAGAGCTCGCGCGGGGGCCGCTTGCGCGTCGCCAGGGCGAAGTACGGCGCGACCCTCGGATCGGCCTGGTTCAGCACCAGGAACGCCTTGGTCGGTCCCGGCCCGATGTCGGCGAATCCGGCGTAGTTGTCCTTCTCCAGGCGGTCGGCGGAAGGCGTCTGGCGCGGCGGATCGCCGGCTGGCCATCGCTCGGGATGGAAGTTGCGGATGAAGAGGTAGCGGTCGGTGCGTAGGGCCCGCATCGGATAGCCCGAGCCCGGCTCGGTGTGGCCGTCCATGTGCCGCTCCATGGCCGTGACCACCGCGTCGCGCGCGCCCCGGCCGCCCCGCAGGAGCGGGACCAGGCTCCTGCCGGTCATCTCGGGCGTCGGCCTCAGGCCCGCGACCTGCAGAAAAGTGGGGGCCAGGTCGGTCAGCACGACCAAGGCGTCGGTGACGGTTCCCGGCTTGACCTTGCCCGGCCAGGACACCGCCATGGGCACGTGCGAGCCCGCGTCGTACAGCGTCGCCTTGCTGTGTGTGAACGAAGGTCCGTTGTCGCCGGTCACCACGACCAGGGTGTTGTCGGCCTCGCCCGAGGCCTCCAATCGGTCCAGCGCCACGCCCAGGATGCGGTCGAAGCGCTCGACGGCGTACATATAGTCGGCGATGTCCTCGCGGATTTCCGGCGCGTCGGGCAGGTACGGCAGCATGGGGCCGTCGAAGGTGACGCCATGGGCCCGTCCCTGTCCCTTGACGTAAGGCCGGTGCGGATCGTGCGTCCCCAGCCAGAAGCAGAACGGCGTCCCGGCCTGGCGCTTGTCCATGAAGGCGGGAAAATCGGCGTAGCGATCGCCCGCCGGGTTGCGCGTGCGTCCCACCGGCTTCAGCTGCCCCGGCGCCCAGCCCTTGTCGGCGAAGCCAACGACATAGCCCGCCGCCTCCAGCATGTCGGGATAGACCCCGAACTTCTTCGGCAGGATGCTGGCCAGGTTGGCCCCCTCCTCCAACTGCCAGGGCGCGCGGCCCGTCAGGATGGCGCCCCGCGAGGCCGTGCAGGTCGGCGCGGCGCAAAAGGCGTTGGTGAAGGTCAGGCCGGCGCGTTTCACGCGCTCGAAGTTGGGCAGTGTCATGCCCAGTTCGTCGATCGCTCTCGACGAGGTCCAGCCCCAGTCGTCGGCCAGGACGAACAGGATGTTGGGCCGCCGGCTCATCGGGGTCGCACCGGCCGTCGCGCCGGTCAGGCCCAGCGCCCCCAGGGCGCTACACATCGATCGCCTCGTCAAACGGGTCATCACGCCCTCCACGCCAATACGGAATTGGGAATCAGAAGTCGGCCGGCCGGCCATAGCCGGGGTCGCTGTAGCTGGGGTAGCGGTCGAAGACGTCGCCGTCGGGCCCGACGCGCGGGTCCTTCAGTCGCTTCAGTTCGGCGGTGAGACGGCGGTCCATTCGCGCCAGTACGCGGGCGTGACGCGGGTCGCCCACAAGGTTGCGCATCTCGAACGGATCGGCCGTCACGTCGTAGAGTTCGCGCGCTGGCCGCTTGCCGACGGCGGGACCATAGGCTGGGTCGTCCGGATGGGTGGCCAGCCAGGCCTTGGCCGGCCCCTGGTCGATGTCGGCGAAGCCGGCGAACACGCTGGTCTCCAGCTTGGCGGCGTCGACCGCGCGTCGCGGCGGGTCGCCCGCCGGCCAGCGCTCGGGATGGAAGTTACGGATGAACAGGTAGCGCTCGGTGCGCAGGGCCCGCATCGGATAGCCTTGCCCCGGCTGGGTGCGCCCATCCATGTGACGCTCCATGGCCGTGATCACCGCGTCGCGCGCCCAGCGCCCACCCGTCATCACCGGCAGCAGGCTGGCGCCGGTCATCACCGGCGACGGGGGCAGGCCGGCGACCTCCAGGAAGGTGGGAGCCAGGTCGGTCAGGGTGACCAGGGCCCGCGTTCGGCCGCCGGCCTTGATCCGGCCGGGCCACATCATGGCCAGCGGCACGTGGACGCCGGCGTCGTAGAGCGTGGCCTTGCCGCGCGGGAATGGCCAGCCATTGTCGCCCGTCACGACCACCAGCGTGTTGTCCAGCTCGCCCGCCGCCTCCAGCGCGGCCAACACCACGCCAAGATCGCGGTCGAAACGCTCGGCGGCGAACATGTAGTCGGCGACGTCCTCACGCGTGGCCGGGCTGTCGGCCAGGTAGGGCGGCAGGGTTCCGGTGAAGCTGACGCCGTTGCGCTGTCCCTGCCCCCGTACATAGGGCCGGTGCGGATCACGGTCGCCGAGCCAGAAACAGAACGGCGCGTCCGCGGGGCGTTTGGCCAGGAAGCCGGCGAAGTCGGGATAGGCGTCGCCAGCCGGATTGCGCGCGCGACCAGCCGGCTTCAGCTGACCCGGCGCCCAGCCCTTCCCCGCGAAGCCGACATGGTAGCCGGCCCGCTCCAGCATCTCGGGATAGACCGCGAACTTGGCCGGCAGGATGCTGGCCAGGTTGGCGCCCTCCTCCAGTTGCCATGGCGCGCGGCCGGTCAGGATCGACCCGCGCGAGGTGGTGCAGGTGGGCGCGGCGACGAAGGCGTTGTCGAAGCTCAGGCCGTCGCGGACGACGCGCGCGTAGTTGGGCATCCGCAGGCCCAGCATGTCGACCGGACGGGCCGACTGCCAGCTCCAGTCGTCGGCCAGGGCGAAGACGATGTTGGGCCGGCGACGAGCGGGCGCGGCGGACGCCAGGCCCGCCGCAGAAACCGTCGCCGATCCCGCGGCGCCGCCGCACAGGTCCCGCCGGGTCAAGTCCTTCATGCCGCCCTCGCTTGCTTTGCTTTGATCCAGATCTTCCGGGTTCGTCCCATGGAGACAACCCCGGGACCTGCGCGGAGTGGGTTCGCACGGGTCCCGGGGCCTTTCCAAGTCATGAGGGGACTTAGAACTCGTAGCGGAGGCTGACCTGCATGTACCAAAGCGACAGGGCCGTGTTGCGCGTCTTGGTCACGCTGGTCGGCACGCTGGAATAGCGGTAGCGCGCGCAGACCGCGCTGCTGGCCCCCCACCGCCGCGCCGTTGGCGTCGGCGCAGTCCACGCGGGCCAGGGTGTTGATATCGGTATACTCGCCGACCAGGCCCCAGTCGCGATTGATCAGGTTGAGCAGGTTGCGGACATCGAACTGCAGCTTGACCTTGTGCCCCTCGATCGGCGTCGGCAGGGTCTGGCTCAGTTGCAGGTCGACGCGGTTGATGGGCGCGTTGGTGTTGCTGTACTTGCGCACCAGCCCCGTCGGGATGTTGAACGCGTTCACGTACTTCTGGAACCGGGCCAGGTCGGCGGCGGTGGCGAAGGTCACCAGGCCGACATTCAGATCCGACGTGTTGGTGTCCGCCGCGAAGTCGGGCACATACAGCGCCTGGGCCGTCTTGGTGACGCCGAACACGGGGCCGCGCCCGGCCGCGGAATCCTGCATCGTGAAGCCGAACGGGCGACCGTCCTGTCGCTCGGCGAACAAGGTGACGCGGGTCTCGTTGTCGCCGAAGAACGCCTTGTGGAAGCTCAGCTCGAACTTCGCGCGGTTGCGGATCTCGTAGACCGAACGATCGAGGTAGTCGTGGTTCGGGTCTCCATAGGCCGGCACGGTGTTGTAGAGCGAGGCGGAGGTCGTTCCGAAATAGGCGCCGGGACTAACGTCGCTCATGCGCTGGCGCGCCAGCCCGAAGGCCATGTCGACGCCCCAGTCCCAGCGCTTCGAGACGGTCAGGCCGCCGGTCCAGGACGAACCCTTGTCGGTGTTGGTGGCGACCAGATCGTTGTTGGCGCCGAGGTTGGTCGAGTTCTTGCCCGGCACGGCGGCGGAGAGGCCGTCGTAGCGGATGCGGCCGTCCGGCAGGAATTGCTGGACGCCGTTGATCACCAGCGGCTGGGCCCGGTAGTCGGAATAGGTCAGGTCGTTATGGGCCTGGCTATGCACGTAGTCGCCGCTCAGCGCCCAGCCCTTGCCCAGGTCCAGGTTGATCGACAGGAAGCCCTTCCACTGCCCCGGAATTTCGAAGGTCGGCGACAGGGCGATGACCGCGCCCAGGGCCGGAATGGCCGTGGCGCCGGGCAGGGTCCCCTGCTGCAGCTGCTGGACCACGGAGGGGATCTGGTAGCCGAAGGTCGCGTCGCCGGTCAGGTTGTTCAGCGCCGCGGCGCCGATCGCCTGGGTGAAGCCGCCCGTGCCCGTGGTTTCGGTGAACGCGCCGGCGGCGTTGCGCTGAATGACGACCTGGGTCGTGGCGTAGCCGGTGTTGTAGAACGGCGTGCCGGTCAGCACGTCCGGGATGCCGCCCGCGAAAAGGCCGAAGCCGCCGTTGATCTTCAGGCGCTCGCGCGGCGTCCACTCGGCCGAGACGCGGGGCATCAGGATGTGCAGGCCGTCGATGGTCTTCTGGTTGCTGAAGCCGTTCCGCGCCGTGAAGTTGGGGTTGTAGATCGGCCGGTCGGGCTGGTCGTACCAGTCGAACCGCACCCCGCGGTAACCCGCAGGTCATCGGTGATGTCGAGGGTGTCCTGGGCGAAAACCGAATTGGTCCAGTAGGTCGAGTTGAAGGCCGCGGTGTTGGGATCGCCCGTTACCGCGTTGGCGTAGGTCAGGCTGCTGGCCTTGCCCGCCGCGAAGTCGGCCAGGGAGTCGAAATAGTAGGTGCCGCGACGGTTGGGCACGAACAGGTCGTAGACGTCGGCCTTGCGGGCCTGGGCCCCGAACTTGAAGCGGTTGCCGTTCCAGGAATACTCGCCGAGGAACTGGAAGCGGGCCTCTTGAAGGTCCAGCGCCCCGGCATGGCGAAACTGGTCGACGCCGAAGCGCACCGACGAATAGCCCGTCTGGCAGGTGGTGGTGACCGCGTCCGATGTCGGCGCGGCGCACACCGAGATATCGGAGAAGTTCTGGCCCGTCGGCGGGTTCTGCCCGTTGACGTAAGAGCGATAGGTCGCCTTCAGGGTCGTGGTGAACCGGTCGGTCCAGTTGGAGCGGATGTCCAGCGTGGTGGCCTCGTCGACATTCGACTGCTCGAACCAGTGCGAGGTCAGGGTCGCCGTCGTCGCGCTGAGGTCAGGCTTGTTCATCGACGCGGATTGCGCGTAGCGATAGGTCAGAGAGGCGCGGTGGCGGTCGCTGATGTTCCAGTCCAGCTTCACCGAGTACTTCTTGTCGGTGACGGGCGAACTCGTCAGCGAGTCCCCGACCGCATAGTCGCTGGCGTAGTTGGTGTCGAAGGTCGACTTGACCGCGTCGATGGTCGCCTGGGTCAGGCCGTTGGAATAGATGTTGGGCGCGCCCGAGCCTGGAGCGCCGAACAACACTGCCTCGCTGGTCCGATAGGTCTCGTAGGCGGCGGCGAAGAACAGCTTGTCCTTGATGATCGGCCCGGACAGGAAGCCGCCGTAGTTCTTCTGGCTGATCTGCGACGGCGTGCGCTGCTTGCTGAGATGGCGTCCGACCATGCCGTCGTTGAGGTAGTTGACGAAGGCCGTGCCATGGAACCGGTTCGGCGCCCGAACGCAGCACGATGTTCATCGCCCCGCCGACGAAGTCGCCATTCTCGACGTCGGTCGGCACGGCGGCGATGCTGAACTGCTCGATGGCGTCCAGGGTCACCGGCCCGCGGGTCGTGGTCATGCCGCCCTGGGCCAGGCCAAAGCTGTCCTGCGCCGACACCCCGTCGACCGAAATGCGGTTGAAGCGCGGGTTGGAGCCGGCGATCGAGATGCCGCCGGCGTTGGCTCCCGCCCGGCCGCCCGACAGGTCCTGCGACACCAATATGTCGCGCCGCGCCAGATCACGCGGGTCGCGAGCAACGCTGGCCACCGCGGCGATGGCCTCGCGCCCCAAGACCGTCTTGGGCCCCTGGTCGGAGTTTCGCGTCCCCGAGGCCGTGACGACCACGGCCTCGAACCGTCTCCTCCGCGGCGAGGTCGATCGACACTTCCTCGGTCTTGGTCACGCGCAGGAAGACGTTCTCCAGCGTCTTGGGCGGCTGGCCGCCCCCGGTGACGGTGATCGTGTAGGGCCCGCCGACCCGCAGGCCGCGCAGGTCGAAGACGCCGCTGGCCTCGGTGGAGGTGAAGGCTCGGGTTCCGGACGGCGTGTGAACCACCGCGACGCCCGCATTGGCCACCGGCGCTCCGTTCAGCGTGACGACGCCATGGATGTTGGACGAGGATTCCTGGCCGTGAGCCGCGCTGGCCGCCGCCAGCATCATCACGCCGAAAGCCGCGCCGCTCCAATAAGTCCTGCACCCCATGACCTACCCCTTACCCAGCGCGGGCAGCCGGGCCACCCGCTCGATTTAAGTAAGGTCACTGAACTTTTCCGATAAGTAAAGTTGCTTAAATCGCCTTGGCGTCCGCCGTGCGGCGATCTGCATCGCCAGCGGCGCCGCGCGCTCATAAATCGAGCGAAAGGCCGTGGAAACGGCTGTCCTCAACCTCGAAGACAAGATCGCTGGCGTCGATTCGGATGGCGAGCCTGACCTTCGAAGGTCTCGTCGGAGGTCTCCAGCGCCACAACGGGCGGCGCAGAACGTGGCCTGGTCCTAGAGCATTTTGTTTGACGCATTTTCTGACGACGAACCGGTATCCACTTCGTCGGAAAATACTCTAGTCGCCCGTTGCTCGCCTCGCGGGCGGTTCGATGCCAAGCAGTCGGTCCAGCGACCAGTCGCCGCCGCCCCGCGCGATCAAGGGCAGAAGAAGGCCAGCCCAGCTCAGGTGGGTGGGCCAGGCGTCGGGATAGACGAAGATCTCGATCACCAGGGTCATGCCCAGCAAGGCCGCGCCGCCGACCCGAGTGAACAGGCCCAGAGCCAGCAGAATGGGAAACAGATGCTCCGAATAGGTCGCCAGGTGCGCGCCGATGTCGGGAGAGACCAGCGGCAGTTTGTACTCGGTCTCGAACAGTCCGTAGGTGGAATCCTTGATGTGCAAAATGCCGTCGACCTTGGTTCGACCGGAGAGGAAGAAGACGGCCGCGACACCCAGACGGGCCGTGAGCAGCAGCACCGCCTCTGGGACCGCGCGACTGACGGCGGCGGCGGCCTTGGCGTAGATGGGCAAGGGGGGCGAACGCATGGTTGAATCTCCTGAAGAGCGCGTCAGGCGCGACGGCCGGCCCGGAAGAAATGGAAGTGGGCCACGAGCATGGGTTCGACGCGCGACGCCCGCCGGTTACACCCTGGGAGAAAATCCGCCGTGGCGGCTCGTCATCGCGAGAAACTTCATGAGGTCCTGTAACCGGCGCGGGACGGCCGACGAAAACCTCCTCGTCAGGCCGATCTTCGCGGCCCGCGACATGTCCTCAAGGAGACCAACATGACCAACTTCAAGTCCGCCACGATCGCTTCGGCCGCCGCCGTGTTCGCCCTGACCAGCATGGTCGCCGTCACTCAGGCGTCGGCCGCGCCGAAGGCCGCGACCGCCAAGGTCCACTGCTACGGCGTCAACTCGTGCAAGGGCGCCTCGGACTGCAAGTCGGGCAACCACGACTGCAAGGGCCAGAACGACTGCAAGGGTCAGGGCTTCAAGGAACTGACCAAGAAGGCCTGCGCCACCGCCGGCGGCTCGCTGACCGCCCCGAACTAAGGCTTCCATCTGGCGGGGCGCGATCTTGCGCCGGGCCCCGCCGTCCTCCTGCCCGAGACCATGCCGTGACCCTCCCGCCCTTCGAAGGCTTTGGCCTGGGCTTGCGCCCGCAGCACTATTCCGACTTCCTGGAGACGGAGATCGCCGTCGATTTCGTGGAAGTGATCTCCGAGAATTTCATGGTCAGGGGCGGCCGCCCCCTCTACATGCTCGACGCGGTCCGCGAACGCTATCCCGTGGCGCTGCATGGCGTGTCGATGTCCATAGGTTCGGCGGACGGCGTCAAGCCCGACTATCTACGCCAACTCAAGGCCTTGGCTGATCGCGTGAAGCCGCTCTGGGTGTCCGACCACCTCTGCTGGACGGGGGTGGAGGGCTTCAATTCCCATGACCTCCTGCCTCTGCCCTATACGGAGGAAGCGCTGGACATCGTTTGCGCCAACGTTTCGCGGGCTCAGGACGTGCTGGAGCGGCCGATCCTGTTGGAGAACCCGTCCAGCTACCTGACCTTCGCCGACGACGAGATGAGCGAAGTGGCCTTCCTGGCCGAGACCTGTCGGCGCACCGGTTGCTTCCTGCTGCTCGACGTCAACAATATCCACGTCAGCGGCGCGAACCATGGCTTCGACCCCTATGCCTATCTGGAGCAGGCGCCCGCCGACCGGGTGCGCCAGATGCACCTGGCCGGCCATAGCGTCGGCAAGGCGCTGCTGATCGATACCCATGACCAGCCCGTGCCCGATCCGGTCTGGGCGCTCTATGAGACCGCCTGCCGACGGTTTGGGCCGGCCGCCACGATGATCGAGCGCGACGACGACATTCCCCCCTTGGCCGAACTGCTCGCCGAGCTGCAGATCGCCCGCGGCTTGGCCTCGCCTTGGAGGCGCGCGGCATGAACCTGCTCGCCCAGCAACGCGCTCTGCGCGACCATATCCTGACCGGCGCGCCGGATCATCCGCCCGGCGTCGCGGCGACCGGAGGCCCCGGTTTGGCGGTCTACCACCACGCCTATCGCGCTCAGCTGGCCGCCTGCCTGCGCGACACCTATGAAAAGACCTGGGGGTGGCTGGGCGACGAGGCCTTCGAGGCGAGCGCCCGCTTCCACATCGAACGTCACGCGCCCCACGCCTGGACGCTCGCCGACTATGGCGCGGAATTCACCGACACCTTGAGCCAACTCTACCCCGATGATCTGGAGGTTCGGGAACTGGCCTGGCTGGATTGGACCCTGCGTCGCGCCTTCGACGGAACCGACGCCGAGCCGATCAACGAGGAGGCCCTGGCCAAAGTCGACTGGGACGCCGCGACCCTGACGTTCGCGCCGACCCTTACGGTCAGGGTCGTGGCGACCAACGCGGCGGCCATCTGGACGGCCCTGGCCGAGGGCGTGACGCCTCCAGCCGCCGAGCGCCTGCCGGAACCGGGCGCGATCCGCGTGTGGCGCGCGGGCTTGTCGCCGCAATACCGAACGATCGAAGCCTTCGAGGCTGAAGCGCTTGGCTGGATCCAGCAGGGCATAACCTTCACGGGTCTGTGCGAGCGACTGGCCAAGGTGGTCGACGACCCGGACGAGGCGGCTCGCCAGGCCGGAGGGCTGCTGGCATCCTGGCTCCAGGACGGCCTGATCATGACGGCCGCCTGAGCCGAATGATCATGCGCCAGGGATCGCGGATCATCCGGTTCGCGCGCGACCGGAGACGTCCACGACCCTGCCGGCGGCGTCTTCGACCGGCGGCGCCGAGGCCTTCGCGCGACAGGCGACAAGAGCGGCGCCCAACACGAGCGGGCTCACCATCGCAGCACCCTGGCCCCCAGGGTCGCGCCGAGTCCGCCGACGGCCAGGACGCCCAAGCTGTACCACGCCGCGACGAAAGGACCGGTCGCCTCCTGACAGTTGAGCGCGTAGGCGGCCGCGCCCAGGCCGCCGGCCGCGATTCCCGCGATCGCGCCCGCATGGGCCAGATGCGTCGGAGCCAGGCCACGCACCGCCCACAGCAAGCCCGCCAGCGGCGGCAGGGCGAACCCCACGATGCGCCATGGACAGGCCGCGGCGCTGACGCCCATCAGCATGTGGCGCCGGTCGGTCGCCGGAGCGTCCGCCAGTTGCCAGATCGCCAGAATGGTCAGGACCGCGACCGGCGCCAACAGCCAGAACGACCGGCTCATGGCCGATACGCCCGGTCGCGCCAGCCGGTCGACCGTCCAGAGCGCCAGCCCCGCCAGGGCCAGGGTATAGGCGAATTTGATCCAGAACATCGCCGTGAGCGCCGCGCCGACCATGTCCGGCCGATAGCCGAGCACCAGGTCGACCAGGATGATCGAAGCCACGACGCCGACACCCGCGCCGGCCAACAGGCGACGGACCGCGGCATGGCGCGCCACGGGCCGCAGGTCCGCGACAAGACCGGCGATCGTCCGCTCGACGGACGCGGTGGCTCCGGCAAGGGCCGCTCGAGGCGGAGCCGCGGCGTTGGGATCGGGTGGTCGCACGGAAAATCCCGGTTCGATTGAATTGGCGGCCAGCCGAGGACCGGCCTCCGTCATCAAGACGTTCGACGAGGCCTGTACGGCGGTTACAGGGCTTCGCGCGAATTCCTCCCCCATCCCCGCAAGATGTCCGGCCTCCGGACCTAGCGACTTCTTGCGCTCATCGTCGCGTTCTTGCCGTGGCGTCGTCCCCGTCACTTTCCGCCCGCCCCTTTTGATCTTCGGATCGCGTAGCGAGTGAAATCCGCTGGCCGGGATTCGCCCTGACGCGGGGGACGCCGTCATGACCCTGGGATCATCTGAGCGGAATTTGCATGGCCGATAGCGAATGGGCGGAGCTGATGATGGCCGCCCAGGCGGGCGACAGCGTCCGATACCGCCGCCTGCTGGGAGAGCTGCACATATGGCTGAATCGCTACTTCAGCCGGCGCCTGCCCCGGCGATCGTCGAGGACGCGGTGCAAGACACCTTGATCGCCATCCATGACAAGCGTCACACCTTCGACCCCGGTCGGCCGTTCGGTCCCTGGCTCGGTGCGATCGCGCGCTACAAGTGGATCGATCGCCTGCGGGCCTTGAAGCGCATGGCGACCGAGCCTTTGGGCGAGGACATCGCCACGCAGGATCACGGCGCGGCGGTGATCAGCGCCACGATCCTGAACCAGCTGTTGGCGGAATTGAAACCCGCCCAGGCCGAATGCATCCGTCTGGTCAAGATTCACGGCTACAGCGTCGAGGAGACGTCCCGGCGGACCGGCCAGTCCATTTCGCTGGTCAAGATCAATATCCACAGGGGCCTGGCCCGACTGACCCTTGCCGTACAAAATCAGGCCTACGCCGATGGATGACTTTCTCGACAATCTGGCCGGAGACCTGGCGCCGGTCCGCCGCCGCTCGCCCCGCCTCGAGATCCTGGCGCTCGCGGCGCTTTGCGCGCTGGAACTGAGCCTGTTCCTCGCGGCCGGCCTGGCGCGTCCGAACCTCGCGGCGGCCTTGGGCCTGCCGGTGTTCTGGTGGAAGCTGATCAGCCTGGGAACCCTGGCCCTTCTCGGCTTCGCCACAGCCCTGCGATCTTTCGCTCCGGAGGTGTCGCCCCGGCGCGGCCTACAGCTGATGGCGATGGCGGTGGTCCTCGCGCTGGGCGCGGGCTGGTTGTTCGATGCGGCGATGGACGGCGGCGGCGATCTGGTCGCGCGGCTCGACTGGCGCGACGGCCTGCACTGTGTCGGCTTCGTGGTCGGCTTGTCGGCTCCGCCGGTGGCGCTCCTCGCCGCCCTGATGCGACGGGCGGCCGCCACCCATGCTCCAGGCTCATCCCTGGCGATCGGCGCTGGGGCGGCGGCCTGGGCCGCCTTCGTCTTCGTGTTCGCCTGCCCGCACGACGATCCGCTCTACGTCGCGGTCTGGTATGGCTTCAGCTGCGGCCTGGCTCTCTTCCTGGTTCGGCTGCTGCTGCCGCGCCTGGCGCGCTGGTGACCCCTCACCGGTCGCGGCGATAGTCCGAAGGACTGGCCCCCGTCGCCCGGCGAAAGCGCGCCGCGAAGTGCGAGGCGCCGCGAAAGCCGCATCGTCTGGCGACGTCCTCGATCGGCAGACTAGTGGCGCGCAGCAGCGCCTTGGCGGCGTCGAGCCGGCGGTCGACCACGAAGGCGTGCGGCGCCAGACCCGTCGCCCGCGCGAAAGCGCGGCTGAAGTGATACCGGCTGAGCTTGGCGACGGCCGCCAGATCATCGAGAGTGAGCGCCTGGGCCAGGTTGGCCTCGATAAAGCCGATCACCTCCGCCAGTCGCCGCGGCGCCAGGGCGTAGGGCGCCCGCCGCCCCGAGGGCGGGAGGTTGGAATGGTCGCGAAGCAGTCTGCCGATGAAAGCCTCACCCAAGGTGTCGATATAGAGCGCTTCGCCCAACGGCGAGGCCGCTTCGTCGAGCATCGCCTGGAACAGGCCGAGCAACACCGGATCCTCCCCTCCGATCCGGTCGATCGGCGCCACGCCGCGGCCATCCCGGTCGAAGGTCGTCTCGGCGGCGTGTTCGAAGGTCGCGGGCGAAACGTAGAAATGGGCGTAGTCGATGGGGCCTTGGGTGCTCCACGCGTAGGCCGCGCCTTCCGGCACGATGGTGATCGCGCCGGAAGCCACGTCCGAAACCAGGCTCGCGCCCTCCCCGGTCCGCCGGATTCGCTTGGCGCCGCCCAGGTGGACAACGACATAGTGCGCGTCGAGCGCGGGCTGGTCGACATCGGGATCCGTGCCTTGCCAGCGGCGCAGGCGCGTCTGCCTCGAACGCCCCACGGCGACGTCGACCAGCGGCGCGCGAGCCAGGCCACGGGCCCAGTCGTCCGGACTCGCCAGGCCCTTCAAGGCGCGAGTCGCCGGAATCGTCATTGCGCGTTCTCTCGATGGATCCAGCTACCTCTCGGTTTCGCGCGAGCGGCCCCCCGCGTTACACGTCCAGCTGAATTATCTGGTCAGGGGTTTGACCGGGGCGCTCGTCGCCACGACGATCCCTTCCGCTGGATCACAGACCATGGTTCGTTACACGTCCTCGGCGGCTTGGCCGCCTTGGCTCTCCTGGAGCGGGGGACGGTCACTTGGCCAACCTCGCGGTCGCCCCGCGAAGAGGTTTGGCGCGCGGAACGCGCTAACGTCGCGCCTGTGCCTGAAGAAAATCCAGCGTGCGCCTGAGGGCGTCGAGGCTGGCGGCGCGGGTCGAGGCAAGGTCGGGCCCGATCCAACCGTGGCCGACGCCTGGCAGGATCGCCGTGTCCGCCGGCACGCCCGCCGCGCGGAGCCTGTCGGCGAAGACCAGGGTCTGCTCGGGACTGACCTGATCGTCGGCGGCGCCGTGCAGCAGCAGCATCGGCGGGTCGTCTCCGTCGAGATAGGTCGCAGGACTGGCCGCCGCGGCGGCGGCCGAGCAGTCGGCCCCGGCGCATCCGAGCACCTGCTCGACCTTGAGAGAGCCTGGCCGGCTCATGTCGAACGGGCCGAACCAGGCCACCGCGCCCTGGACGCAGTCGGAGACGGGCAAGGGCTTGGCGGTCCTGGCCTGGGAGCCTGGCAGGCGCCCGGTCGAGGCGGGCGGATCGAAGAGCGGCACGCCGCAGGTCGTCGCCGCCAGGGCCGCAAGCTGGCCCCCCGCCGAGCCGCCCACCAGATAGACCCGGGCCGGATCGAGGCCGTAGTCGGCCGCATGAGCGCGCAGGAAGCGCACCGCGCTCTTGATATCCCGCACCTGGTCGGCGATCCGCGCCTCGCCGCTGAGGCGGTAGTTGACCGAAGCCACCCCGAAGCCACGCGCGGCCACCGACGCCAGCACCGCCGGAAAGTCGGCGAAGCCGCCGGCGGTGCGAGAGTCGCCCCGGTTCCAGCCGCCGCCATGGACCCAGACGACCAGCGGCGCGCCGCCCTTGATCGGGCGCGGCGTATAGAGGTCGAGCTGCAATGGCCGAAAGCCCGTCAGGTTGGCGAATTCGACACCGCCTCGCGCGACGACGCCGTTGGGATAGTGGGCCTGGAGCTTGGGAAAGACGTCGTCGCGAACCGTCTCGGCGACGATCTTCGGTTCGGAGACCCTAGACTCCGCGAACGCCGCCGAGGCCATCGAGACAAGAACGATCGCGATGCAGGCGGTCCAGTCGACTCTGCGCATCATCTTCTCCGAGCTTGTCCGCCGGCCCTTAACTTGCCCGGGGATCGGTTGCCTCTCGACCGCCAACGGCGCCTTCGAAAAAGGCGCCAGTCGGGACGTGATGGCCGCAAACTGGATTTCTGGTTTACAAAATACAATACGTAATTATCGTCACCAAAAGTACAAACAGCACACCTGATGTCCGGAAGCCGGCGGGGGTGGGTTAAATTCGTCAAGAAGGGGGTAACGAGATGACTTGCCATACGCTTACACGCCGCGCCTGGCTGGGGACCACCGCCCTGGCGGCGACCCTGGCCCTTCCAGTGCTGGCCAACGCCCAGTCGACGACGGCGCCGGGCGAAGTCTCCGCCCTCGAGGAGATCGTGGTCACCGCTGACACCACCGGCACCAAGGCCGTCCAGGTCGGCAGCTTCCGCGGCGCCAAGCAGCTGGACACCCCCCTGACCATCAGCGTCATCCCGCGTGAAATGCTCGACGTGCAGCAGTCGCGCAGCATTCAGGACGCCCTGCGCAACACGCCCGGGGTCACCGCCTCCCAGACCTCGCCGACGGTCTACAGCAACCTGGCCATCCGCGGCATTCCGGTCGAGAACCGCGGCAACTATCGCCTCGACGGCACGCTGCCGATCATCAACCTCATCGACCTGCCGCTCGAGGACAAGGAGCGCGTCGAAGCCCTGAAGGGCGCCTCGGCGCTGTACTACGGCTTCACCAGCCCTTCGGGCATCATCAACCTGACCATGAAGCGGGCCACGCCCGACCCGCTGCTGAACATGTCGGTGTTCGGCAATTCGCACGGCGCGGTCGGCGGCCATGTCGATGTCGGCGGCACGCGCGGCATCCTCGGCTATCGGATCAACGCCGTCTACGATCGACCCGACTCCGGCATCGACAACACCGACGGCAAGCGCAACCTCTTGTCGGGCGCTTTTGACCTGAAGCCGACCGACACCCTGACCCTGCAGTTCGACGGCGAGCGCATCTTCAAGGATGTCAACGAACCGGGCATCTACCGCTTCCTGAAGGTCCCGGCCACCACGGTCGCCAACCCCTATCCGACCATCAAGCTGCCGAACCTGATCGATCCTTCGACCAATTTCGGACCGGACTGGGCGCGCAACAAGACCAAGGAAAGCAACCTGCTGGCCAAGTCGATCTGGCGCTTCCTGCCCAACTGGGAGCTCGTCGCCAGCGCCGGCCTGTCGCGCCTGCAGCGCGAACGCCACTTCAACACGATCGACCCGAACGATCCCAACACCAATCCCCTGACGGGCGCGGTGGGCGAGTTCCCGCTGTCGGTCAGCTACCAGCCGGTCGCCAAGTACCGCAACGAGAACTACCGCGTCGAGATCACCGGCGCCTTCTCCACCGGCCCGCTGAAGCATGAGATCCTGCTGGGCGCCTCCGACAACATCCGCGAGAACCGCTCGTCGGCCAGCAGCGCCCAGGCCTGCCTCTACAACAGCACGACCGGGGCCCTGATCGGCGCGACCCTGGCCTCGACCGCCGCGGCGGGCCAGACCCGCGCCCTGTGCCGGCAGAGCATCACCGACCCGCACGCCATCCCGCAGCTGGGCGAGCCGCTGAACGCGCTCAATAACCCCAGCGGCATCAAGGATGTCGGCTACTACGTCTTTGACCGCATCAAGTACAACGAATGGCTTCAGGTGCTGGTCGGGGTGCGCAAGTCCGACTACGAGGAAAAGCGCCTCGACACGGGCGTGAAGACCTTCCAGGCCAAGCCGACCTCGCTGTCGGGCGGGGTGGTGATCAAACCCAAGTCCAATGTCAGCCTCTATGCGACCTATATCGAGGGGCTGGAATCGACGCCGGCCGCGCCGCTGACGGCGACCAACTCCAACGAGCAACTGGGTCCGTCGCAATCGACCCAGTATGAGGGCGGCGTGAAGTGGGAAATCTTCCCCACCCTGCTGCTGCAAGCGGCCTATTTCGACATCAAGCGCGACTCCGCCGTCGTCAATGGCGCCAACACCTACGTCAAGGACGGCCGCCAGACCTACAAGGGCTTGGAAACGAGCCTGACGGGCAAGGTCAGCCGCGACTTCACGATCTACGCCAGCGCGCTGTTCCTGGACGCCAAGTACACGTCGGGCTCCCCTACGGTCCTGCTGTTCAACGCCAACGGAACGCCGCGCATCGACGCGGCCAGCGGCAGCCAGTTGATCTCGCCGACCATCGTCGGCAAGCGCGTCGAGGGCTCGCCGAAGGTTTCCTGGTCGGTGTCGGGCGAGTACCGGCTCACAGCCCTGGTCGAGGGCCTGGCGATCAATGGCGGCGTCTTCCACACCGGCGACCAGGCCATCAATCCGCTCAATCAGAACTTCATCCCCGCCTACACCCTGTTCGACCTGGGCGCGTCCTATCGCACCGAGATCGCCGGGCGGCCGACGACCTTCCGCGTCTACGGACAGAACATCGGCGACAAGAAGTACTTCGCCTCCACCGGCGGCCTCTTCGCCGCGCAAGGCGCGCCGTCGACGGTGAAGTTCGCGATCTCGACCGAGTTCTGATCCTCCCCCGGGAACCGTCGATCTTGGGCCGGCCTCATCGCGAGGCCGGCCCATTCCTTTTGCATGGCTCGCGCGTCCATGGCGCGCGAGCCGATGGCCTCGCGCACGGACCAGGCGAAGGCCGCCGTGCCCGAGGGCCCGCCGATGTCACGGGTTCGGGCGGCTGGATCGCTCAGCACTTGCTCCACCGACGCCTCGACGACCCGGGCCGCCGAAATCAGACCAGACTTGCCGTCACGTCGGCGCCGCCTAGAGCCTGTCCAGCGCCCGGCGCAGGATGCTCGGAATCATGCCTCCCGCCCGCAACAGCGCGATCTCGGCCTGGGTCTCGACCAGGGCCGTGGCCTGCCCCTCCAGCACCGTCCCATCGGCCCGCAGGATCCGGATGGCGATCGACGCGCGGGGGGCCAGTGCGTCGAGGTCCCAATCGATCTCGATGTGATCGGTCGCCGTCAGGCCCAGGGTCTCCGGGCGCCAGCCCTCAGGCATTCGCAACGGGGCCACGCCCATGCCAACCAGGTTGGAGCGGTGGATGCGCTCGAAGCTTCTGGCCAGCACCGCCCGCACGCCCAGGAGCTGAACGCCCTTGGCCGCCCAGTCGCGCGACGAGCCGGTCCCGTAGCGCTCTCCGGCCACGATCACCAGCGGCGCGCCGAGCGCCCCGTAGCGTTGCGCGGCCGTCCAGGCCGGGGCCGGCTGGCCGTCGGGATCGAAGGTCCAGCCGGGCGCGAGACCTTCGCCCAGGAGGTTCTTCAGCGTCCGGTTGGTGAAGAGCCCCCGGACCATCACCTCCCAGTTGCCGCGGCGCGAGGCGTAGACATTGAGATCGGCTGGGTCGGCGCCGTGAGCGACCAGCCAGCGCCCGGCTTCGCTGGCGGCGGGGATCGCCCCGGCCGGCGAGATGTGGTCGGTGGTGACGTCGTCGCCCAGCGCCAACAGGATCCGCGCCCGCATCGATCCCGGCGCGATCACGCCGCTCTCCTGGCGTACGAACGGCGGTGGCCGCAGATAGGTCGACGAAGGGTCCCAGGGGAACCGCGCCGCCTCCGGCGCCGACAGAGCGGCCCAGGCGGGGGAGGCCTCCGCCGCATCATAGGCCTCGGCGACATCCCCCGGATCAGCGGCGAGACGGACGAACGCCTCGACCTCGTCCGCCGCGGGCCAGAGATCGGCCAGACGCACGACCTCGCCGCCCGGGCCGTGGCCGATCGGGTCGCTGGCGATGTCCAGGGCCGCTCGCCCGGCCAGGGCGTAGGCGACCACTAGGGCGGGCGAGGCCAGGAGCGCGTTGTCGACCTGGGCGTGGACCCGGCCGGGGAAGTTGCGATTGCCCGACAGCACGGCGATGGGCTTGAGACCCCGCTTGGCCATCGCCTGCTCGATCACGGCTGGCAGGGGGCCGGAGTTGCCGATGCAGGTCGCGCAGCCGTAGCCGGCGATGGAGAAGCCCAGGGCTTCGAGATCTTCAAGCAGACCGACGCGCTCCAGCCGGCGACGGGTGGCGGGCGACCCGGGCGTCAGGGAGGCGCGCACCCAGGCCGGCGGCGCCAAGCCCAGGGTTCTGGCCTTGCGCGCCACCAGACCCGCCGCCACTAGCAGGCCAAGGTCGGTGGTGTTGGTGCAGGAGGCGATGGCGGCGATCGCCACCGCGTCGGCCGGAGGCCCGCCGGGACCGGCCGGAGCGACGCCTGCCAGGGCCGGCGCCAGGGCGGCGGGCACGGCCGCCAATTCCAACCGGTCCTGCGGCCGGCGCGGTCCCGCGACGCTGGGCGTCAGGACCGACAGGTCGATCTCGATCGTCTCGGTGTAGCGCGGCTCCAGCTCCGGCGTCCGCCAAAGGCCAAGGCGGCGGGCGTAGGCCTCGACGAGCTCGATCTGAGGCGCGTCCCGGCCGGTGATCCGCAGGTAGTCGAGCGTGCGCGCGTCGATCGGGAAGAAGCCGGTCGAGGCGCCGTATTCGGGCGCCATATTGGCCGCCACCGACCGCTGACCGACGCTCAGACTGCCCACGCCAGGACCGAAGAACTCGACGAACTCCCCGGCCACGCCCAGTTTGCGCAGCCGCTCGGTGACCACCAGGGCCAGGTCGGTCGCCGTCGCGCCCGGCCCCAGCGCGCCGGTCAGACGAACGCCGACGACCTCGGGAATACGCAGAGAGACCGGCACGCGGAACATCGCGCCCTCGGCCTCCAGCCCGCCCACGCCCCAGCCCAGCACGCCCAGCGCGTTGATCATCGGCGTGTGGCTGTCGGTGCCCACCAGGGTGTCGGGGACCGCCCATGGGACGTCGTCGCGCGTCTCGCGGGCGACCACCGTCGCCAGGCGCTCCATGTTGATGGTGTGCATGATGCCGCTGCCGGGCGGGAACACCCGAAAGCCGTCCACCGCTCCCGACGCCCATTTCATGAACCGGTAGCGCTCGCCATTGCGCTCGAGCTCACGCGCCATGTTGCGGGCCGCCGCGTCGCCGACGCCCGCGAAGTCCACGGCCAGGGAATGGTCGGTCGAGGTCGCCACGGGCCTGTCGGGATTGAGCCGGGTCGGGTCGCCGCCCGCCGCCGCCAGCACGTCGCGCATGGTGGCGATATCCACCAGGGCGGGACCGCAGGTGGTGTCGTGCATCAGGATGCGCGACGGCGAGAAGGTGATCGCCGCCTCGCTGCGGCCACGCTCCAGCCAGGCGAGGAGATCGGCGCGCCCGGCCCGCGCCGCCTCGCCGCCCTGACGCAGGAGATTCTCCAGCAGGATCCGGTGGGTGATCGGCAGGCGGTGCAGCGCCCCGCCCGCTTCGGCCGGCAAGTCCACGCAGGCCAGGACGCCGAACGCGCCCTCGATCTTGGCGATACGCATGGGTCAGGCCCGAGCGCGGAAGACGATGCAGACCGGGCTGCCGACCTTGATCCGCTCACCGGCCGGCGACAGCCGCCCGGTCTCCCGTCCGACGGCGAACGGCGCGATGGTGTCGCTCTCCTCGTTGGCCGCGAACACAAAACGGCCGTCCGGCGAGATCGCGAAGAAGCGCGGGGTCTTGCCGCCGCTGGCCCGCCATTCGACCGGGGTCAGGCGACCGTTGGCCGGGTCGACGGCGAAGACGGCCAGGCTGTCGTGTCCGCGGTTGGAGGCGTAGACGAACCGACCATCGGCCGAGACCTCGATCTCCGCGCCCCGACTATTGCCGACAAAGGAATCGGGAAGGCTCGAGACGATCTGGAACGGCGTTAACGCACCGCTGGCGGAGTCGAAGCGCATGGCCGTGACGGTCGAATCCAGTTCGTTGATCACATAGGCGAGCGTCCCGCCCGGATGGAAACCGATGTGGCGCGGACCCGAGCCGTCGCGGCCCAGAGCCGGCGAGTCGATCGCCGTCAGCTTGCCGGTGGCCGGATCGAGCCGGAACACGAAGGTGCGGTCCAATCCCTTGTCCGGCACGGCCAGGAACCGGTTGGAAGGATCGAAGACCACCTGGTGCGGCTTGGCGAAGGGCTGTTCCACGCGATGCGGACCGATCGGCCCCGACAGGGTGACAAGGTCGACCCGCTCGCCCAGGGACCCGTCCTCGCCGCGCGGCAGGACCGCCAGGCTGGAGGTGATGTGGTTGGCGACGACCAGCCAGCGATTGGTCGCGTCGAACGCCAGGTGCACCGGGTTCTTGCCGCCGGTGGACCGGCGATTGATCGCCGTCAGCAGGCCGTCGGCGCCAATCCGGAAGGCGCTGACCTCGGTCTGGTCGCCATGCACCGCATAGAGGTTCGATCCCGTGCGGTCGAACGCCAGGAACGAGGGGTTCACCAGATCGCCGACCAGCTGCAGGTGGCTCCAGGCGCCGCTCGCCGCGTCGACCCGGAACACGTTGATCCCGTCGCCCCGGGCGTTGCGCTCGCGTGAGGTGCGCGCCCCGACATAGGCCAGATAGCTCGTCATCCCCTTGGTCCTTCCTTCGCGCGCCGCGGCGCCCGATCCCGTCAGCACGCCCGCCCCCAGGCCCGCCAGCACCCCGCGCCGGCTGGGCGCGGCCGAGACTTCGGCGTGAGTCGATGGCGGCACGGCCTGGCTCCGGATCGTTATTGTATTTCTATCTATAATAGTTCAATCCTGCCGTGGAAAGAGGGCGACGAGGCCCCGTGACGATCAGGCGCCGGGAGACGAGCGATGCAGGATGACGAGGCGGCGCGGGCGCTGGAGACCCGCACGACGTGCAAGGTGTTCTGGCGGCTGATCCCCGCCTGCTTCGGGCTCTACATGATCTCGTACCTGGATCGGGCCAACATCGGCTACGCGGCCCTGCAGATGAACCATGACCTGGCCCTGACCAGCGAAGCGTTCGGCTTCGCCGCGGGCGTGTTCTTCCTCGGCTATTTCCTGTTCGAGGTGCCCAGCAACATCGCCCTGAACCGCTTTGGCCCGCGGATCTGGATCGCGCGGATCCTGCTGACCTGGGGCGCGGTGTCGATCCTGACCGCCTTCGTCCAGAACGCCGCCCAGCTCTACGTCCTGCGCTTCCTGCTGGGGGTGGCCGAGGCGGGGTTCTTTCCCGGCATCATCGTCTATCTGACCTATTGGGTGCGCGCCAAGGAACAGGCCGCGACCGTGGCCTTCTTCCTGGCCGCCATCCCCGCCTCCTACCTCCTGGGCGCGCCGCTCAGCACCCTGATCATGGAACGGATGAACGACGTCATGGGCTTCGGGGGCTGGCGGTGGATGATCTTCCTGGAGGGCGTCCCGGCGGTGATCGGGGGCGTCGGCGCCTACTGGCTGCTGACCGACCGGCCCAAGGACGCCAAGTGGCTGACGCCCGAGGAGCGCAACTGGCTGGAGACGCGGATCGAGGCCGATCACGCCCGTCGCGGCGGCGTCCGGCATCTGGGGACGGTCAAGGCCATGCTGGCCCCGGGCGTTCTCTATCTGTCGGCGATCTATTTCATCTACCAGTGCGGCAATCTGGGCATCGGCTACTGGACGCCGCAGATCGTCAAGCACCTGTCCAAGAGCCTCACCGCCTTCCAGATCGGCCTGGTCTCGGCCGCGCCCTATGCGGTGGCCACGGTGGCCATGGTGCTTTGGTCCAAGAACTCGGACCGCACCGGCGAGCGCCGCTGGCATTCGGCCCTGCCCCTGCTGGTGGCGGGCCTGGCCCTGGCCGCCACGGTCCTGACCCGCGACATCGTCCTGTCGATGGTGTTGCTGACCTTGGCCCTGACCGGCCTTTACGCGTTCAAGTCGCCGTTCTGGTCGCTGCCCGGGCTTTTCCTGACGCGATCGTCGGCGGCGGTCTCAGTGGCGGTGATCAACTCGATCGGCAATCTGGGCGGCTTCGCGGGCCCCTACGCGCTGGGCTGGGTCAAGACGCGCACCGGCGACCCGGCCAAGGGCCTGCTGTTCCTGGCCGTCCTGACGTTGGTCGCCTTCGCCATGACCGCCGCGGCGCGGCTGAACACCACCGCCGCCGAAAGGCGAACCTGATCCTTGCGCCTCCGATCTCCCGTCTCACCAGGCTTCAACGATGAGCCGGAGAGAGGCGATGGCGATGGACCGCCCGCCCGGCGCGGCGACAAGTTGCAGGCCGGGCTGCAGGGTCGTCCGCGGCGCGATCTTGTCGGCATAGGCCGCCTCGAAGCCGACTTCGCTCCCATCGCCGCGGGCCTTGGCGTAGTGAAAGCCGACCGACAGACGGCTGTCCGGGCGGCTGGCCCAGACGCCGCCTCTGGTCGCTCCGGCCTGCAGGGACACGGCGATCGGTGCGCGCCCGGCGCTCGCGCCGCCGCGGACGAACAGAGTGATCCCCCGGCCATGGTCCGAGGTCAGGTCACGCTCGAACAGGCCGTAGATCCCGCGCGCGCGCGGCGTTCCGGTGTCGTCACGCTCAAAGCCGTAGCGCCAGGCCCCCACCGCCCAGCGGCTGCGGTCGCCCCCGCCGACCTGGACGACGCCCAACGCCCCTTGGGCGAACCCAAGATCGACGCCGCCGGGATCGCCCAGCGTTCCGGCCTTGGCGTCGATGATGGCCGCCTGGACATAGCGCTTGCGCTCGTCCTCCCAGCGAAGCCGCACCGCCAGCGCCGTCGAGGGGAAGATCGACGGTCCCGCCGATCCGGTCGCTGACAACTCCGTGCCGATCCCGAACGCGGGATGGATCAGTTGGTCGGAGCCCGCCGTGGCGTAGAATTCGCTGTTGAGGTCGTAGAGCCCGGCGCGCACCGATCCTCGCCCGGCGCCGAAATCCTGTTGCAGCCAAGCCTCGAACAGACGGGTGCGCGGACGCGTCACCTCGATATTGTCGAGCCCTTCCAGCGTCCCGAGCGCGGCGTCGGGCTGGCCGCCGGTGTTGATCAGGAGTCCCGCGTGGAAGACGGCGTCGCGAAGGCCCGCCAGAGCGTCGAGATCGAGGTCGCCGGTCAGGTCCAGATTGTCCAGGGCCCAGGCCCGCCCCGATCCGTTGGGCGTGACGACAAGATCCGCCGTATAGGCCGCCTGACTCTTCCAGACCTCGCCCTCCCGCGCCCAGGCGGCTTCGGCGACGGGCAGGGCCGCAGACACCGCGGCCAATCCAAAGACCGTGCGCCGGGAGGGCTTGGCCTTCCGGCTTCGCGCAGGATGACGGCTCAATAGATATCCCTCCGATAACGCCCGGCGGCGGCGAGGTCATCGAGACGCTCCCGCCCGAGAATGCTCGCCAGAACGCGGTCCACGGCGGCGGCCATCGCAAGGCCTCCGCAGACGAAGATCGCCGCGTCGTCATCGACCCACTGGCGCACCACGTGGGGGTTCCGAGTCAGGATGTCCTGAACGTAGCGAGGTCCCTCCCGACGCTGGTCCTCGCGCGAGAACACCCGGTCCAGACGCCGCAGGACGCCTGACGCCAGCCAGGCCTCCAACGCGTCGGCGTAGTAGCGGTCGGCGCGGGGCGAGCGTTCGCCAAATATCAGCCAAGTCGGGGTCAGGCTGCGCTCGGCCCGATGGGCCAGATGACCGCGCAGGCCCGCCAGGCCCGTGCCGGCCCCGATCAGGATCATCGGCCGGGCTTGACGCGGCGGATGGAAGTTGGTGTTGGCCCGCAGGCGCATCGGCACGCTGGAGCCCAGAGGCGCGTGCCGGGTCAGCCAGCCCGAGGCCAAGCCCAGCCGCCCGTCGGGCAACACCGACTGCCGCACGAGAAGCTCCACGTGGCCTTCGGACGGCAGGCTGGCGATCGAATAGTCGCGGGGCGCGGGGCTTCGGTCGTCCCCGTCCGGAGCTCTGGCGACGACCTCGGCGATGTCACCGGCCGTCCAGACCAGACGCGCCGGATCGGGCGGGGTCAGGACCACGCGCCAGGTCTCGCCGCCGGGCGAACCTGGGTTGAGGTGCTCCCGCGCGGTCAGGACCCAAGGCTCGTGGTGGTCGGCGCTCCAGGTCTCGGCGGGCGCCGCCGCGCCCAGGGCCGTCAGCACCTCGCGCCAGCGGGCCAGGGCAAGAGCGTCGCGCTCCCCGCCGTCGACCACGGTGAGATCGCAAACGGCTCGCGAGCCGCTGGCCCTCAGCCATGCGTCCAGCCGTCGCCCGAACGCGCAGAAGTCGGCATGGGCGCTGTCGCCCAGGGCCAGGACCGCGTAACGCAGCCGCGGCAGGTCGAGCGGCCGATCCATGAGCTTGCGGGCGAAGGCGCGCGCCGCGTCCGGCGGTTCGCCCTCGCCATAGGTCGCGGCCACCACCAGCAGGAGGTCGGCGCGCGCCAGAGCGTCGGCGTCGAGACTGGCCAGGGACGTCACGCGCGCCACGCGGCCGCCTTCGACCAGGGCCGCGGCCGTTCGCCAGGCCAGTTGCTCGGCCGTGCCGGTCTGGCTGGCGAAGGCCACCAGGATCTCCTCGCCGCCGGCCGGCCGCGCCGGGCGCTTGGCGGCCTTGGCCAGGACCCGCGCGGCGCGCCCTCCGCGACGACGGTCGAGATAGAGCAGCCAGCCGGTGATGAAGAAGCCCGGCAGCAGGGCCGCCCCGGTCATGACCAGGATCCGTCCCGGCAGGCCGAAGAACGCGCCCCGGTGGACCGCGACCATGGCCTGCATCAGCTTGCGGCCCAGGGGCAGATCGTCGAACCGCGTGACCTTGCGCGCCGCCCCGGTCGTGGGGGTCGAGCTGAAGCTCGTTGAAGGCGCGGTCGTGCGGCGCGCCGAGGTCGAGGTAGCGGATGCGCACCGTCGCCTTGGCGTCCTTGGGAATGGTGACGATGGCGCTGTCGAAGCGACCGCCATTGATCGCCTTCATGCCTGCCCAGGCCCTGTCCAGCGACGGACGGCCGGGTTTCTTGACCGCCGCTCCGTCCTTGCCGCTCGTCTTCCGGGCCGCCTTGGTCAACTCGGCGGCTTTGGCGGGCGGAGCCTGGCCGGTCAGCAGGCGAGACAGCCCGTCGCGCCACCAATCGTAGGAGAAGCTGAGGCCGCTGACCGCGCTCAGCAGATAGGCCAAGGCCACCCACGTCCCGACCGTTACGTGCAGGCCTCGCCACAGGGCCCGGCCGCGCTGGCGCGGATCGAAGGTCAGCCAAGCCCGCCAGCGAGCGGCCGATCTTGGCCAACGCAGATAGATCCCCGAGATCACGAAGAACAGCAGGGCCAGGGCCGCCGCCCCGGTGACCTGCCGCCCGGCCCCCTCACTCCCGCCCGGCAGCAGCAGCACCCGATGCAGCAGCAGAATCCGGGCGAAGAACGCCTCGCCCCGCGCCTGACCCAGCACTCGGCCGTCATAGGGATCCAGGTACAGTTTCTCGGGCGGAGCCGTGGAGTCCTTGGAGCGGCCGGCGGGGACGAAGGTGACCCGCGCCGAACCACCCGGTTCGCCTTGCAGGGTCAGCAGGGTTGGCTTGGCTCCAGGGCGCTGGGCGGCGAAGCGCGCCAAGAGGGCGTCGGGCGAAAGCGGGGCGCCTGCCGGGGCGCGACCTGGATCACGCCGCGGTCCAGGGCTCTCAGAATCTCGTCGTCGAACGCGGTGATCGTCCCGGTGACGCCCATCACCGTCAGCACCAGCCCGAGGGTGAGGCCTAGCGCCCAATGAATCTGGCGGATCAGTTCCTTCAGCATGCGACAGCGCCTAGGTCATGGCGGCGCGCAGCGCCGGGGCGTCGATCTCGCCGCGCGCCAGCCGGGCCAGCAGCAGGGCCGAAAGTTGCGCGCGCTCGACGAAGCTCTCGGGTCGGGCGAACTCGGCCGGGCTGTGGATGTCGCCGCCCCGCACGCCAAGGGTGTCGACGTTGGGCAGGCCTGCGGCGAACAGGTTGTTGCCTTCGCACACGCCGCCCGACGCCTTCCAGGCGATCGGCTGGCCCAGCATCGCGCCGGTCTCGCGCACCGCGTTCAAAAGTCTCTCCTGGGCCGGGTTGAGCGGTTTGGCGGGGCGGGTGACGCCACCGTGGCGCTCGACGCTCAGCCCCTCGCCCCGCCCGATCTCCAGAGCCTCGTCGATCCCCGCCTCCAGCCAGGCCTGAGCGGCGGCGTCGGGGAAGCGGGCGTTGAACCGTATGACCGCCAGGTCCGGCACGATGTTCAAGGCCCCGCCGCCGTCGATCTTGGCCAGATCGACGGTGACGCCCTCGCGCCGGCCGTTCAGCGCGGCCAGCGCCTGGCCGATGGCCATGGCCGCGACCACGGCGTTGCGCCCCTTGTCGAAGTCACGGCCGGCATGAGCGGCGCGGCCGCGGACCACGATGTGGAAATTGCCCGAGCCCTTGCGGGCTCCGGCCAGCCCGCCATGGTCCATGGCCGGCTCGTAGGTCATGCCCACGTGACCAAGCCGACCGATCTTGGCCAGGAGCGGCGCCGAGGCGATCGATCCGGTTTCCTCGTCGGGCGACAGCAGGACGCGGTAGCCGACCGCATGCGCCAGCGAATGACGCTCGAAGGCGGCCAGGGCGCCCAGCATGACGCTGATCCCGCCCTTCATGTCGGCTATGCCAGGCCCGTTCAGGGCCCCGTCGTCGCGCGCGACCACGCGCCTAAAGGCGGTGTCGGCCGGGAACACCGTGTCGTAGTGCCCCGTCAGGATCACCTGAACGGGCGCATGCGACCGCACGGTCAGAAGCAGCGCCTCGCCATTGGCCTGACGGCGCTCGGCGCCGTCGGCGGCGACTTCGAGGGTGGGGTCCAGAGGCGAGCGCGTCACCTCCCCAGGCAAGACCTCCAGCGCCTCGACCAACAGGCCGGCCTGGGTCGCCAGGCCCTCGAGGTTCCGGCTGCCGGAGTTGACGCCGCACCACGTCGTGGCGCGTTCGACGAGCGCCGCCCCATCCCGCGCCAGGCGGTCGAGCATGAAGCGGTCTTCCGCTTCAACGGGCCTGGCCGCGCGCGCCCCGTGGTTGTCGTTCGTCACCCTGTGCTCCACCCGATAGCAAGGCCCGGAAACGCAAGCGCACCGACTTCAGAAGGCCGTTTCGTCTTTTTGCTCACATAAATACAAAATCATTGACGCCCGCTCCGGTCAACCGTATCGACTTTCGCCAACGGTACTTTTTTGCGTCGATCGGTCGTCGTCGCGAGACTTTCAGGCTGGGGTGAATGGCGCTCATTTCCGATAGCTCCGCGACGGAAGCGGCGGTCGCGGTCGACGGCTTGCCCCGGGCGCGCCCTTCGGCCGTGGGCGTCGACGGCGCCAGGATCGCCGGCTTCATGCGCGAGGCGCTCGAGGCGGGCCTGGAGCTGCATGCGGTGATGCTGCATCGCCACGGCCATGTGGCTGTCGACGCGGCCTGGTGGCCCTATCGGACTGACACCCCGCGGGTGATGCACTCGGTGGCCAAAAGCGTCACCGCCTGCGCGATCGGCCTGGCTCTGGAGGAAGGCCGTTTCGCCTTGAACG
Source organism: Caulobacter sp. UC70_42 (assembly GCF_044056025.1). NCBI lineage: Bacteria > Pseudomonadati > Pseudomonadota > Alphaproteobacteria > Caulobacterales > Caulobacteraceae > Caulobacter > Caulobacter sp. UC70_42. The sequence continues at coordinate 591,371 of NZ_CP171994.1, forward strand.
ACAAGGTGGTGTCGTTCTTTCCCCAGCACCTGCCGCCCGTCGTGGACGAGAAGCTGGCGGCGATGACGGTGGAAGACCTGCTGACCATGCGCACGGGGCATGCGGCCGAGACCTCCGGCGCCCTCTGGCGCGGCAGCAGCGAGAGCTGGATCGCCAAGTTCTTTGGCATTCCGATCACGCACCCGCCCGGCGGCGCCTATGTCTACACCAGCGCGGCCAGCTACATGCTGGCGGCGATCCTGTCGCGCACCACCGGCCTGACCCTCCACGACTATCTCAAGCCGCGACTGTTCGAGCCGCTGGGGATCACTGGCGAGCAGTGGGACATCGGCTCGGACGGCATCAACCCCGGCGGCAACGGGCTGACCTTCAAGCCGGTCGACCTGCTGAAGATCGGCGCCTTGCACGCCCAGAACGGCGTCTGGAACGGGCGTCGATTACTGCCAGCCGATTGGGTGGCGCGCGCCACGCGGGCTTATGGCGACGGCGGCTACGGCTATCACTGGGTGGTGCGCCCCGACGGCAGCTACAGCGCCCTGGGTCTCTTCGTGCAGATGGCGACGGTGTTCCCGCAGGCCGAGGCGACCCTGGTGGTGCTGGGCGCGATCGACGGCAGCGAAAAGATCGCCCCGTTCATCGATCGCTGGATCCCGAGACGCCCTGCGCGGCGGGTCCGCGGAAGGCGACGCGGCGCTCGACGCAGCCCTGTCACCCCTGCGGCGGCCCAGGCCGCTGAACTCCGTGCGCGCCAACACCCCCCGCCTGGTGAGCGGCGTCACCTACCGGATGGACGACAACCGGCTCGGAGTGCGGGCCGTGCGGCTGGACTTCGAGAAGGACCGTTGCGTGTTCACCCTCGTCGACGAGGCCGGCGAGCACGCCATCACGGCGGGGTTCCGGGACTGGATCGCCGGCGTCACCGACATGCCCGGCCGCGACCTGCACCATGGCTACGCCCTTCACGGCGTGTGCGTTCTGGCCGGCGCCGAGCAGGTCAACGAGACCACCACGCGCCTGACCTGGATCTTCCCCGACACCGCCTTTCGAGACACCGTCTGGTGCCGCTTCGAGGGCGAGCGCCTGACGCTCACCCGCACCGTGAACGTCAATTCCGGCGCCTTGGCCTGGCCGGAACTGACGGGGATCGCCGACCGGAGTCTTAAGCCGCAATGACCGACGCGCCCGCCTGGGTGGTCCGCGCCGCGCGGGCCGCCGACCTGGATCCGCTGCTGGACCTGGCCCGGGCCTTGGGCCCTGGCATGACCACCCTGCCCCCGGACGCCGCGGTTCTCGCCAACAAGATCGACTGCTCTGAGCGCACCTTCGCCGGCCAGGAGACCGACGACCGCCAGCACGTCCTGGTGCTGGAGGATCTTGCCGACGGCCGCGTCCTGGGCATCTCGGCGGTCTATCCGCGCATCGGCGAGCGCCACGGCTTCTTCTCCTACAAGCTCACCAAGCTGGTGCAGCGTTCGGAACTTCTGGGCCGCCGGGTCGACGTCGAGTTGCTGACCCTGAGCAACGACTATACCGGGGCGACCGAGGTCGGCTCCCTGGCGATCCGGCCGGAGCTGCGCGGGACCAGCGCCGGCCGTCTGTTGGCCCGCAGCCGCTACATGCTGATCGCCGCCTTTCCACACCTGTTCGCCGACCGGGTCATGGCCGAGATGCGCGGCTGGCAGGACGAGGATGGCCGCAGCCCGTTCTGGGACGCGATCGGCGCGCGATTCTTCGACTTGCCGTTCGAAGAGGCCGACCGTCTCAGCGCGGTCGAGGGCGCCGGGTTCATCGCCGACCTGATGCCCAAGCAGCCGATCTACACCGCCTTGCTGCCGGAGGATGCGCGCCAGGCCATCGGCCGGGCCCATGCGGTCAGCGCCAAGGCCATGGCCATGCTGATGGACGAGGACTTCCGCTACGAGGCCCATGTCGATGTCTTTGACGGCGGCCCTCAGGTCCATGCCGCGCGCGACAAGATCCGTACGGTGCAGGATAGCCGTTCGGTCCAGGTCGCGGAGACCGGCGCGGGCGAGACCTCGCCCTGGCTGGTCTCGAACACCCGCCTTGAGGACTTCCGTGTCGTGGAGACCCGCGCCCGCGCCGCGGCGGGCGAGGTCGCCATCGACGAGACGGCCCGGCGCGCCTTGCGGGTCGACCGTGGCGCTGAGGTCCGTATCGCGCCGGGCCGCGAACGTCGCGCCCGAGCCGATGGAATGTGACTTGCGCCCTCGGGTGAAATCCGTCCGCTCGGTTCAGGAGAAACGCAGGACGGTCGTCGATCGAAACGGGGTCCCGGGCCGCAGCACCGTCGAGGGGAACGTCGCCTGGTTGGGGCTGTCCGGCAGGTGCTGGGTCTCGAACGCCAGGCCCGCGTGCCGGGGATAGGCCACGCCCTCCGAACCGGTCTCACTGCCGTCGAACCCGTTGCCGCTGTTGAACTGAATGGAGGGCTCGGTGGTCAGCACCGTCATCCGGCGGCCGCTGGCGGGATCTTCGATCCAGCCGGCCGGAAGCGGAACGGTCGACATGGCGTCGCGCAGGACGAGGCTGTGATCGAAGCCGTTCGACGCGGCCAGCAGCGGATCGTCGAGACGCAGCACGTCGCCCAGCCGTCGTGGCGACCGGAAGTCCAGAACCGTGCCCGCCACCGAAGGCAGCTTGCCGGTCGGGGCCTTGCGGGCGTCGACCTCCGCGTAGCGGTCGGCGTCGATCTGGACGCGATGATCCGCCACGGCGCTCGCCCCCGCCCCGGCTCCGGCCAGGTTGAAGAAGGCGTGGTTGGTGAAATTGACCACGGTCGGCGCGCTGGTCCAGGCGACATAGTCGATGCGCAGCGCGTTGGACTTGCGCATCAGACGGTAGGTCACCGTCAGCCTCAGCGTCCCAGGGAAGCCCTGGTCGCCCGCCGGGCTGAGCAGGCTGAAGCGGACGCCGACCGACTGGCTGTCCGAGACAACCTGGCTGGACCACAACCGCTTGTCGTAGCCCCGCGAGCCGCCGTGCAGGGTCATGTTGTTGCGCCCCGCCTCGAGCTGGCGGGTCTGGCCGTCCAGGGAGAAGCGCGCATCGGTGATGCGGCCCGCATAGCGGCCGATCACCGCGCCATAACGCCGCTGGTTGGTCTCGTACGCGCCGATGTCGGGTCGATTCAGCACGACATTGGCGAACTTGCCCTGGCGGTCGGGCGTCTCGATCGCGGTCAGGGTCGGCGCCATAGTCGATGGCCGCGACGCTCATGCCCAGGTCGTTGCGCAGCACGGTCTTGACCACGGCCGCGCCGGCCCTGGTCTTGCCGAACGGCAGACGGCGGACCTCGGCGGCGCGGGCCTCGCCAGCGACGGCGATCAGGGCGATCACAGCGATTAGAGCCAGCGCCGCGCCGACGCGGTTTTCGCGGGAGACGAGATCAGGCATCGACCCAGAGCACCGGCTGACGAAGCGGATAGTTGCGGATGACCTCGGGCTCTGTTGGATCCGGATCCAGCCGTTTCCAGAGGTCGAGATAGCCCTGTCGTTTCAAGGCGAGGCCTCCGAACAGCAGGCTGGGTTGGCGGACGGGCCAGCCGTCCCAAGCCTCGACGTCGGGCGGTTTGGGCCAGGTTGTCTTGTCGGCGATGAACGGGGCCATATAGGCCAGGGCGTCGGCGATCGAGCCGCCAGTCTCCCCCTTGAAGGTCCAGACGTTGCCGCCCGGCGTCGACATCACGTGGGCGCAGGCGGCCAGGACGTCCAGGTTGAACAGGCAGTAGCCATAGGGCTTGGTGCGAGAGAGCTCGAGAGGCTGGGAGCCGTCGGCCGCGATCTGGCCGACAACCAGCGCCTTGATCCGCCCGCGCGCCGTGTCCAGCTCGGCCTCGCGGCCCGTCAGTTGCGCGAACACGGCCGCCTGTAGCGCCCAGCAGCTGCCGTGGTTGTTCTTCTGGTCGCGCTCGTCGACGCCGTTCGGAGAGGTGGTCAGCCAGGTCAGATAGGCGTCGAACCAGGCGATGGTCGGGGCATAGACGCCGAGTTCCGGTCGCGCCGCCGCCAGCACCGAAACCGCCCGCGCCACCTCGACCAGGTGCAGGGTGTCGATGACGCCGATGCCCCGGCCCGTGTTGACGCCGATAATGGCCTGGGCGTGCTCCAGGTTCGGGTTCATGCGGGTGTCGGGCGCGACGAACCAGGCCCGCAGGTGCTTCTCGGCGTGCTCGGCGTAGCGGGCGTCCCGGGTCACCTTGTAGGCCGCAGCCAGGGCCGGCAATTGGACGCCCAGCCTGATCAACGCGTCGCGGTGGGCGGTGAACTTGTCGGGATTGGAATAGCCGTCCCTGCGGATGTACGGACCCTTGGGATGGGCCGGATCGGGCCACCAGTAGTCGGCTTCCGAGTAGTAGTCGTGTCGGCCGCCAGGGCCGCGCGGCGCGGCGAAGGCGGTGATCGTTGCCGGCGCCTCGGCCAGGTAGCGATCGGCGGCCTTCAGGATCCGCGCCCGATCGATGCCGGCGATGTCGAGCGGCGCCGCCCTCGCGCCGCCAAACGCCGCCAGGGCCAGGCCCGTCCCGAGGAAGAAATCGCGTCGGTTCATGAACCACTCCGAACGGCGCCGAAGGGATAAAAAGGTCCCGCGCCCCGGGGCTCGGCCCCGGGAACCATCCGTCGGTCAGGCAATCCGCGCTTGGGAGGCGATTGGGGAGTCCTGACGGTCGACGGACCGCGACGGCGCGGCGGGACAGTCGTCGGTCCGGCGGGGATGAATGAAGAACCCGCCGGACCGCGTTGGATCAGAATCGCAGACGAACTCCAGCGTAGATCTGCGGCCCATTGTCCGAGACCTCGGTGATCGAGTCCTCGCCGGCCTTGTACATGATGTCTCGGGTGTTGGTGACGTTCAGGGCCTGGAGCTTGAGCTGCACCTGCTTGGTCAGGTCGTAGGACGCCGACAGGTTCAGATAGCCCGAGCCCTTTACGCTGCGATTGGTGTTGCTGTTGGGCTTGAAGTAGCCCGAGCGATACCGATACGAGGCCCGCAGCGAGAGCTTGTCGTTCTCCCAGTAGATCGAGCCATTGCCGGTGTACTTGGACAGGCCCATCAGGTTGGCCATGTCCGTGTACGGACCGACGGCGGACGAATCCGGGATTTCGAAATTGGCCTCAGTGATCGCGAAGCTGCCCTGCACGCCGAACCCGCTGAGGATACCCGGCAGGTAGGTGAACGCGTGGTTGCCCGAGAACTCGATCCCGTAGAGGTCGCGGGTCGCCGGGTCGTTGGCCGGCGCGATGGCGTTGAAGGTCACCAGCTGACCGTTGGCGACGATGCTGGTCTCGCGCGGCTCCTGGGCGTCGAACGACGCCCCCTTCAGCCACTTGTAGTAGGTGGCGATCGCGAAAGAGGTGTCGCGATTGACGTAAAACTCCAGCGAGGCGTCCAGATTCCAGCCGCGGATCGGCTTGAGGTTCGGATTGCCGGTGGTGCTGTTGGCCAGGACGCCCTGCACCGTGGTCGCGTTGGCGTCGACCCCCGGGGTGATGCCCACGTTGAAGTCTTCGATGCCCGAGCGCGACAGGGCCTTGTAGCCCGCCAGGCGCAGCTTCACGACATCGGTCAGGTCGAAGGCGACATTGATGCTGGGCAGGACGTACTCGTAGCCCCCCTCGCCCTCGATCTCCTGCAGCGGCGTGCCGGGCGTGCGGACCACGGTCGCGGCGGAGCCGCCCACCGACGGTGTTACGGTCAACTCGCCGCGGAAGCCCTTCGACAGCACGCGGGTGCGGACATAGCGCACGCCGGCGTTCCCCGAAACCGGCGTGTCGCCCAGATGGGTGCGGAAGCTGGTCATGATGTAGGCGGTGCTGATCCGCTCACGAATATTGGAGTCTTCCGGCCCGGGCGCGTTGGCCGGCAGGTCGACCTTGTCCTTGCCGGTGTAGGTGCGGAACAGGCAGTCGTTGTCGAACAGCGCCCACGACTTGACGTTGGTCTTGCCGTCCATGAAGTCGGAGGTCGAGAATGGCACGCGGCAGTTGGCGTTGGCGTCGGCGACCAGCTGGGTCGGCGTGCGGCCGTCATAGGTGACCGGGATCGGAAGATCGCTGTTGTTGCCGGCGTCCTGGGTGCGGCGGTGATCCGACAGACGGCCGCCGATCTTGATGTTCTGGAAAAAGCCGTCGCCCAGTTCGTAGGTCACATCGGCCCGCACGGCGCCGATCTTGTCGAAGCGGTCGGTGGCCAGGCGATAGCGCGCATAGTTGCTGTTGCTGGTCGGCGCGCCGATCAGGAAGTTGGCCGGATCGTTGACGTCGAAGTTCGTGAAGGTGACCGAGGGAACCTCGTCGGTCGTGGCGTCCAGCGTATAGGCCACGCGCGACTTGGAGCGCATGTTGGTGGCCTTCTGCAGTTCGGTGCGGTGCGACTGCGAGTAGGACAGGTCGCCGCTGATCGTCAGGCGATCCGTGGGGGTCCAGGTGACCGCGCCGCCGCCGCCGATGTACTTCTCGTTGCGCTGACGGTCCTCGACCTGGATCTCGAGGTTCGAGTTGCCGCTGTATTTCATCAGCGCCCCGTCGCTGAAGTCGTTCGACTGGCCGCCAACGATCAGGGGCTGGACGCCGCGCAGGGCCTCGGTAATGGCCAGTTGGTTGCGGTACTCGCCGCTCTTGCGGGTCGAGTACTGGCCGTCGATGCTGATGTCGAGGTTCGAGGTCGGCTTCCACTGGAACGTGCCCATCAGCGCTTCGCGCTTCTCGTCCGTGACCTTGGACTGGAAGGTGCGCGAGCTGGTGGCGAAGTAGCGCGGACCGATCGTCGAGCCGGTCGGCGCGGTCGTGGCGTTCGAGCAGTTGGCCGTCGAGGTTCCCGGGGCCGCCGCGTAGGTCGTGCAGGGCACGAACGCGGAGTTGGTGATGTAGTAGTCCTCGGGCGTGGCCTGATCCAGGCGCTGGTAGCCGAGGCTGACGCCCATCTCGCCGAACTTGGTGTCGAAGCTGTCGGTGTAGGAGATGTTGCCGCGATAGCCGAGGCCGTTGTGACCGCGGATGTCGTCGTCCTTGGGCAGGTAGGCGCCGCGCACTTCCATCTGGATGCGGCGCTTGCCGTAGTCGATGGGTCGGATCGACTTCAGCTCGATCACGCCGGCGATGCCGCCGTCCAGGAAGTCGGCCTGCTGGCTCTTGTAGACCAGGACGCCGTTGACCAGTTCCGACGGGAACTGCTGGAAGGCCACCGAGCGGTCGGGACCGGCGGTCGATACCTCGCGGCCGTTGAAGGTCGAGAAGCTGAGCGCGGGACCCAGGCCCCGGACGCTGAGCTCGTTGGCGTTGCCCTTGAAGCGGTCGGCGGTGACGCCGGTGATGCGCTCCAGCGTGTCGCCCACCGAGTTGTCCGGCAGGGCGCCGATCTCGTCATTGACGATGCCGTCGACAATGACGCTGGCGGTGCGCTTGGTCTCGATCGAGCTGCGCTGGGTGGCGCGCGCCGAAGTGACGACGATCGCATCGATCGTATCGTCCGCGGGCGGCGTCGCCGGGGCGGTCTGAGCCAGGGCCTGGGCCGGGAGGATGATCGCCGCGCTCAGCAGCAGGCTACGATAGAATGTTGATTTCATGGAGCTTCCCCATCCTTTTTTGATTGTTCGCCGAGGTTCTCCCCTCAGCGGTAGTCCAGACGCCAGGTGATCTTGAAAGGCGTCGCCGGGTCGGTCGGCGCGCCATGGCAGACGACCTTGGTCGTCATGGCGCCGGTCGCGGTTCGGTATTCCTTGTCCTGGCCGACAGGGCCGGACTGGCAGGATTTCAGGCCCTCGACGGCGAAACGGCGGACCGCCCCGTCGGCGAAGGTGGTGACCGCCCCGGCCTGCTTGGCGCCGCCCGAAAACGACCCCAGCTGCAGCTCGATATCCTTGACCTTCACGCCGGCGGCCGGGGTGAAGACGTCGGTGCGGGTGATGCGGCCGGGCTCCAGCACGTAGGTCGTCTTGACCGAGACGCGCTTGTCGGCGACCGGGGCGCGTTCGCCCATCCGGTCCAGTTCGTCCTGGCGCCAGGAGACGGTGGTCCTGGCGCCCTTGGCCTCGACCCTGGCGTCCTTGAAATAGGCCAGCGGCATCAGGGCCGAGCCGTCCTCCAGGGTCAGGCGTGGCGTCAGGAACGGCGCGACGCCGTCCGGCGAGGCCGCCAGCATCCCGGGCGAGAACGGGATCGGAAAATACGGATTGTGCATGTGCTGGCTTTCGCCGCCGTTGATCACCGGCAGGCTGACCAGCCGCGCGCCATCACGGACCGAGACCAGCAGGCGGTCGTAGTCGCCGCGCTGGAACCATGTGACCTGTCGCCGGGGCAGGCTCGCCAGGCCCTCGGCCCAGTCGTTGGCGGGCGCCTTGCCGCCATAGCCCATCCGCGTCCAGTGGGCGCTGGTGTAGGCGTACTGGTGGGCCAGGGAGAGGTTCTCGCCGAGGATCCGGAACTTGCCGCGATAGTCGTCGGTGCGCCGGCCGCCGTCCCAGAGGTTCACCGAGCCGGTCTTGGGATCCTGCCAGAACGCCGCGTATCGTTGAGCCGCGCGGGCGGAATAGGCGTAGGCCAGATCCTTCTCCCGCGGCGTCAGCAGGTCCAGCACCGCCGCGGCGGTCAGCACCTCGATGATCGCCGTCTCGCCATAGGGACCGATGCTGCGGCCGTATTCGAAACCTTGTCCCTGGGCGTCCAGGCGCATCAGCATCACATCGGCGGACTTGCGCAGCCAGGTGAGAACCTGCTGCGGCGGCTTGCCCCCGGTCTCGATGAAGCGCTGGGCGATCTCGCCGGCCAGCAGCACGCTATAACGGTCGAAGCGCCCGTCCCCATCGGTCTCGTCGGCGAAGCCGTATTGGCCGGAATAGAGGTCGTAGTGTTCGGCGATCTTGGCGTAGAGCTTCTCCGCCGGCGCGCCATCCTCCCAGCCCATGCGCGCGCGCAGGCGGGCGATGGCGAAGGCCACGCAGTAGTAGTTATTGGGGTGGTCGATCAGCTGGTAGGTGTCGACGTCGACGAACATCCGCCAGTCCAGCCGCACGCGCAGCTTGGCCAGGGTCAGCGGGTCGACGGCGTCCTTCAGCCGGCCAGCCTCGCGCAGCTTGTTCAGCGCCGACAGGTAGTAGTAGGCGCCCCAGCTGTCGTTGGCGTCGTCGGCCGTCAGCTTGGCGATCTTGCGGAAGTCGGCGAGGTAGGCCGGCAGGCGCGGGTCGTTGTCCGGCAGGGTGATCAGGAAGTCGACCAGGCCCATCGCGATCTTGCCCGGCAGGAACTTGTCGCTGCCGTTGAACACCGGCGTGCCGTCCAGCTCCAGCTTGCGGCCGTCCTTGACCAGCTTCAGCAGCAGTTGCTCGGTCTGGGGCTGGATGCGATCGCGGACGGTGACGTCGTAAGGGGGAATGGCGGCGGCCGGCGCTTCGGCCGCGTGGGCGGCGAGGCCAGAGCCCAGCAGGATCAAGGCCGCGATCGAAACGCCGTGGGCGACGCTGGTAACCGGTGTCAGGTGCAAGTCAACGATCCTCCCCGAGTGGCCATTCGACCTTTCTCTTGACCGTTCCGACGCGCTTGGCGGCGGCATCCTCAATCGAAATCGAAAGTTTTTTCGGACTTTTCGCTGACGCGCGCGTCGGGCGGCGAACCGCTCGGACTTCACCGATGGGCCCCTACGGCGCGGCGTGCAGCTCGACCGTCGTGGCGGTGCTCTTGGCCCGCACGGGGAAGTAGGACTGGATCGCCTCGACGAACGCCCGGCTCTGACCCGCATAGAACCTGCCGCTGATCCGCAGCCTGGCGAGACGAGGATCGGCGACCACGACTTGCAGGGTTGAGTAGCGGTTCATCTCGGCCGCCGCGTCGGCCAGGGCGACGTCGTCGAAGATCATCTGCCCCTGGCGCCAGGCCAGGAGCCGACCGAGGTCGGCGCTCGCCGGACGACCTGCCTGCAGGCCGTCAACCATCAGCAGGGACTGCCCCGGCCGCATGACGGCCAGAACCGTGGCGCTCTCGTGATCGCTGACCGCGACCTTGCCCTCGGCCAGGACGACCGTGGTTTCGCGGGGCTCGCGGCGGACCGAGAAGGCGGTGCCCACGGCGGTCACCGTACGCGGGCCGGCATGCACCCGCAGCGGCCGGCTGGCGTCGTGAGCGACTTCGAAATAGGCGCGGCCGGCGACCAGATCGATCGACCGCGCCTCGGCGGTGTAGCGGACCCTCATGACCGTCAACGCATCCATCGTGACGCGACTGCCGTCGGACAGGGTCAGGGTGCGTTGCTCGCCGAGCGCGGTCTGAAACAGCGCCCCCTGCCCGGCGCGATGGCGCATCCACCAGAGGCCGCCGACCGGTGCTGCGATGGCGCCCACCACCCCGGCGGCGACCGCCCGGCGGCTCCAACCGGACCGCCTGGCGCGGGCGCGCTGCAGAGCCTCACGTCGCAGGGTCAGCACGCCGTCGGTCCCGGCTCCCTCGCCCATCAGACGCCAGACCGCCTCGGCGCGGGCGTAGGCCTCTTCGTGCGCGGGATCGTCGGCCAGCCAGCGCGTGAAGCCGGCCTCGTCGGACGCGGCCCCGCCCAGCCGGCGCGCGGCCCAGCCCGCGGCGGTCTCGTCGATCAGGATCTGTCGCGGCGGATCGAACACGGGCCTAGCTCTGAAACGGATCGACCCCGCGCATCAGGTGCGCCAGGGCCTTGATGATGTACTTTTCGACCGAACTGACGGAAACGCCGAACGCCTTGGCGATCTCAGCGTGTTTCCAGCCCTCCAGCCGGTGCAGGATGAAGGCGTCCCGCGTGCGCTCGTCCAGTTCGGACAATCGCCGCATCGCCGCCTGCAAGGCCTGCCTGTCTCCCAGGACGCGCTCGGGCGAAATGCCCTCGAAACGATCCTGACGAAGCTCGGTCTCGTCGAGGTGGTCGCGGAACGTCTTCCGCCGTCGCGAGCGGTCGCGCAACAGGTTGACCGCCGTCCGGAAAACGAACGCCTCTGGATTGTCGATGTCCGCGCCGTCGGACCGTCGAACCAGGCGCAGGAACACCTCCTGCACCAGATCCTCGGCTTCGTCGCGCGACCTCACACGGCGCTCGAAATAGGCGGTCAGCGGCCCGCGGTAGGCCTCCGACAGCCGCTGGAGGCGGGCCTGCTCGCGCGGATCGAGTTTGAGCTGCGCGGCCATCCCTACGAAAAGTCCTCCCGAAGACGCGGATCTTCGCCGCGCTCACTGGGTTTCGACGCGCCAGTCCGCCAAATCCTCAACGCGCGCGCGCTCATTCTTCAGTAATCCACGGCAAGGCGCAGGCCAACGTGGCGACCGCTGTCGCGCGCGGGCTTCCAGTGCGTGGCCATGGCCGGCTGGCCGTCGGCGCCGACGAGGTTCCACTGCGTGTCCCGGCCGCGCGTCACCGCGAACCGCGCGTCCAGCAGATTGCCGACGAAGCCGGTCAGGCGCCAACCCTGTCCGCTCACCCCCGCGGAGACATCGAGGACGCCATAGGCCGGCTCGACCGAGGCCGGATCCTGCAACAGGCTGTAGACCACCCTCGAGCGCCAGCGGTAGCCGGCGGTGAGCTCCAGCAGCCTGTCCCCGCCCAGGGGCTTGCGATAGAGGGTGTTGAGGGTCAGCGACCAGCGCGGGGCGTTGAACAGGGGCTTGCCGCTGAGATCCTGCTTCCCGCCTACGCAGCCCTGCGCGGCGGTCTGGCCGAAGTAGCAGGCGGCGCCGTCGAAATCGGTCATGATCGCGCGGCTGTAGGCCGCCGCGCCGTCCAAGGTCAGGCGAGGACTCAGACGCGCGCTGAACTCGCTCTCGATGCCCTCGGCGCGCAGGCTGCCGATGCTGTTCAGAACGTTGAGGCCCGTGGCGTCGTCGCGGCTCTGGGCCTGGAAACCCGAGAACCGCTCCCGATAGGCGGTCAGGTTCAGGCTGAGGTCGCGATCCGGCGAGACGGCCCGCAGCCCGACCTCATAGCTGCCCACGGTCTCCGACGCGACCGGCTGCTGGGCGGCGATGGCGTCCGCGATGGGGCGGCCGGCATAGGGTCCGGAGGTCGCGAGCGTACGCGTCGTCAGGCTGCTGGTCAGGTCATAGGCCCGGCCCTTGTAGCCTGTCGAATAGCTGGCATAGGCCGTCACGCCCGGCGTGACCTTGCCCTGCACGCCGACCCGCCCGCTGAGCGCGGTGTCGCTGTGACAGGTCTCGACTGGCAGAGTCGGGCTGACGCGCGAGCAATCCGGCGCGCCATAGGTGACCCCGTTGCCCAGGTCGTCGAACCGATAGCCGATCTTCTCGTGGCTGAGCCGCAGGCCCGACAGGATCGAGACGTTTCCGTTGACCGCGTAGGCTCCCTGTCCGAACGCCGCGATCGTCCGGCTGGAGGTCCGGGCCAGGTAGCGCGAATAGGCCGTGCTGTTGGTGGTCGGGAGCGACGGCAAGCCGTTGTAGTCGCCCAAGCTGTTGGAGCCGCGCACGAAGTAGCGCTCCGACCGCGTCCGCCCGACATAGACGCCGGCGACATAGTCCCACGCCCCCCCAGCGGGGCTATTCAGGCGCACCTCCTGGTTCTCGGCGCGTATGCGGAAATAGCCGCCGTTGGCCGAACCGCCGCGCGGCGCCCGAGGCGCGATCAGGCTGTAGTCCAGGTCGGTCGCGTCCGTGTCCTGCCGATCGTAGAGGTAGTAGCGATTCACCGAGGAGATCGAGGTCAGCCGCCAGGAGCCAACGGTCCCGCCTACGCGCAGGTTCACGCCCTTGTCGCTGGCGTTGCCGCGCGCATTGACGTCGTAGCGGGCGAAGTGGTTGTCGGGTCCGGGAACGATCCCGCGCAGAACCGCCTCGCGCGACAACTCGGCCCGCCCTTGCGTGGCCTGCGGTGAGATATAGGTGTCGGCGCCCACGCAGCACGAGGCCAGCGACCGGGTGAAGTGCGGCGTCAGGGTGATCGCCCAGTTGTCGCCCGGCGTCCAGACCAGCTTGCCCCGCAGGTTGAGATCCGACTGGCCGTTCAGCCACTGCCGGGTCGCCAGGTTGAAGACGTTGCCACGGTACCGGCTGTAGGCGGCGGACAGCCGGAACTTCAGGGTGTCGCTCACCGGCCCGGTGATGCTGGCCTGCAGTCGCCGTTCGTGGTCGTCGGTCAACATGGTCTCGGCCCGCGCGGCGAAGACGTCGCTGGCCGGGTTGGTGGTGATGTAGATGACGCCCGCCGAGGCCGACTTGCCGAACAGGGTGCTCTGCGGACCGCGCAGGATCTCGACCTGCCGCACGTCGGCCAGGGCGGTGAAGGCCATGGCCTGAAAGGCCTGCGGAACGTCGTCGATCACCACCACCACGCTGGGCTCGGCGCCGATCGAATAGGAATAGGTGCCCACGCCCCGGACATTGATGCTGTTGTTGCCCGGCTGGGTGGTCTTCGAGATCGTCAGGGTCGGGGCCAGCTTGGTCAGGTCGTCGAAGTCGCGTACGCCAGCGCGGTCCATCATCTGGCTGGACAGCGCCTGCACCGAGGCGTCGGACAGGCCCAGGGTCTCGACCCGCTTGCCCGAGGTGACGACCACCGCCTCCAGACCGACGACCGGCTCGATCTCCTGCGCGTGGCGGACCACGGGCGAAGCCTCCTGCTCCCGTCGCGCCGCCGGCTTGACGCGGTAGATGACGATGACGCCCGAAGGGGTCTTGCGAAAGGCGAGATCGGTGCGAGCCAGCAAGGCGCTCAGCGCGCGCTCGGGACTCATGCGGCCGCGCAGGGCCGGCGCGCGCTGGTCGGCGGTCAGGTCCGGAGCGTAGAGGAGTTGCAGGCCGGTGGCCTGACCGAACCGTTGCAGGGCGAGGCCGAGGCTGGAAGCGTCCTGGTCGAAACTGGCCGCCGCCTGTTCCGCGAGCGCGTGCGCGGGGATCAGCACGGCCAGGGCCAGGAGCCCCCCCACGCACCCCAGGCGACGAGCGCGGAACGCGCGCGGAAACATGCCGACCTCCCCAATTGCGGATCTCCGCCCGCTCGGCGCGCGATCCTGACGCGCGGTCCATTCTCCTTATAACGCCAGTAGCTTGTGCTCGGCCCCGGCGCCATCCCCGTGGCCAGCGCGGCGATGATCCGTTCACGCGCGTCAGCCCCACGACGGCGACGGGCCGCGGCCCCAGAACCGTTCGGCCATTGAAACCCCGGGCTAGCGCCGGTCGTCAACCCGCGAGCGCAACCGCCGCCAAGGCCGGCGTGGCGGCCAGCAGCGCCTGGGTGTAGGCGTGCTGGGGCGCGGCGAAGACCGCCTCGACCGTCCCGGTCTCGACCACCCTGCCCTGCGACAGCACCAGTACGGTATCGGCGATCTGCTCGACGACCGCCAGATCGTGGGTGATGAACACGCAGGCGAAGCCGTACTGGGCCTGCAGGGCCTGGAAGAGATCGAGCACCTGAAGCTGGATGGTCATGTCCAGCGCCGAGACCGGCTCGTCGGCGATCACCAGGCGCGGTCGCGAGACCACGGCGCGGGCTATGGCCACCCGCTGGCGCTGACCGCCGGACATCTGGTGGGGATGACGGTCGGCGAAGCCGCCCAGGCCCACCTCCTCCAGGATGCGCTCCACCCGCTCGCGACGTTGGCGCGCGTCGAGGCCCGGAACATTGCGCAGCGCCGCGGCGATGATCTGGCCCACCCGCCAGCGCGGATCCAGGGAGGAGAACGGGTCCTGGAACACCAGTTGGGCGTCGCGACGAAACGCGCGCATCTGCTCGGGGCGCATCCTGGCGATGTCGACGCCATCGAAGGTCACGGCCCCCTCGGCGATCGGCTTGAGACCCAGCATGGCCCGCCCGAGCGTCGATTTTCCGGAGCCGCTGGCCCCGACGACGGCCAGGATCTCGCCAGCGCGGACGGCCAGATCCACGCCATGCACGACGCGCTTGGGCGGTCCGGCCCATAGCAGGCCCGGCTTGCCGGCATAGTCGATGCAGCAGCCCTTGACCGACAACAGCACCGGCGCGTCCGGCGCCAGGGCCTGGCGGCCCTCCGATCGGCGCGGCAGCGAGCCGACCAGGCGCTGGGTGTAGGGATGCTCGGGCGCGGTCAGCACCTGGCGGGTGTCGCCGGCCTCGACCAGCTTGCCCTTCTCCAGCACCACCACCCTCTCGGCGTACTTGGCGACCAGGCCCAGGTCGTGGGTGATGAGGAGAACGGCGACCCTATAGTCCCGCGCCAGCTCGACCATCAGCTCCAGCACCTCGCGCTGACTCAGCGTGTCCAGCGCCGTGGTCGGCTCGTCGGCGATCAGCAGGCGGGGTTTGAGCAGCATGACCGAGGCCAGCATGATCCGCTGGCGCATGCCGCCGGAGAACTCGTGCGGATAGGCGGCCAGGCACTTTTCCGGATCGGCGATCTGGACCCGGCGCAGCATCTCCGGGCATTGGCGGCGGATCTCGGCCTCGGGCAGCTTGCGGTGCAGGCGCAGACCCTCGGCCAGTTGCTTGCCAATCGGAATGGCCGGGTTCAGCGAGACCATCGGCTCCTGGAACACCATCCCGATGTCGCCGCCGCGCACGGCCCTCATCTGGTCGGGCGACAGGGCGGTCAGTTCCCGGCCCGACAGCTGGATCGACCCGCCCGTCCGCCGCACGCCCGGCGCCAGCAGGTCGAGCACGGC
This sequence comes from Caulobacter sp. UC70_42, assembly GCF_044056025.1. Taxonomy (NCBI): domain Bacteria; kingdom Pseudomonadati; phylum Pseudomonadota; class Alphaproteobacteria; order Caulobacterales; family Caulobacteraceae; genus Caulobacter; species Caulobacter sp. UC70_42. The sequence continues at coordinate 606,989 of NZ_CP171994.1, forward strand.
CCGCGCGGCCATGGTCTTGCCGCTGCCGGAACTCGCCGACGATGGCCAGCACCTGGCCTTCGGCCAGGTCGAGGCTCAAGCCCTCCAGCAGCGGCGGCCGCGGCCGCTCGCGCGAATGGACATCGGCCTCGATGCGCAGGTTGGAAAGCCGCAGCAGCGGCGTCGCGGCGGTCATGCGTCCCTCCGAGGGTCGAGGCGGTCACGCAGGGCGTCGCCCAGCAGATTGACGCCCAGCAGGGTCAGGGCGATGCAGACGCCCGGGGTCACGCTGAGCCAGCTGGCGTTCTCCATGTAGGGCCGGGCGGCGCTGAGCATGTTGCCCCAGGTCGGCGCGGGCGGCGGGACCCCCACGCCCAGGAAGCTCAGGGCGCTTTCCGACAGCACCACCCAGCCAAAGAGACTCGTGGCCAGCACCACCACCGGCGGCAGGGCGTTGGGCAGCACATGGCGGACCATGGTGTAGAGGGCGCCGTCGCCGACCACCTTGGAGGCCTCGACATATTCGCGCTCGCGGATCGACAGCACCGCCCCGCGCACCACCCGCACGATCGAGGGCAGGTAGGCGACGCTGAGCGCCAGGATGATGCTGCCGCGATTGGAGCCCAGCACCGCGATCAGGGCCAGGGCCAGCAGCATGCCGGGAAACGCCAGGATGGCGTCGTTGACGCTCATGATCACCCGGTCGACCCAGCCGCGCAGAAAGCCGGCGATCGCCCCAATCAGCGTGCCGGCGATCACGGCCGCGGCGACGACGCCCAGCGCGATGGTGACGCTGATCCGCGCGCCCAGCATGGCGCGGCTCAGCACGTCGCGGCCGAACTCGTCGGAACCGAACCAGTGGGTCCAGGACGGCGGCGCCAGGGGATGGGCCAGGTCGATGGCGATCGGATCGTAGGGCGTCCAGACATAGCCGAGCAGGACGACGACCAGCAGGCCGCCCACCAGCAAACCGCCGATGACGGCGTTGGGCTTGGCGCCGGAGAGCATGGAGGGTTTCATTGGGCGGTCACCCGCGGGTCGAAGAGCGGATAGCAGAGGTCGACGACGAGGTTGACGGCCACGTAGACGACGGCGGTGAACAGCAGGCAGCCCTGCACGACCGGGTAGTCGCGGCCGAGGATGGAATCGACCATCAGGCGGCCCAGGCCCGGCAGGGTGAACACGGTCTCGATCACCGCGATGCCGCCCAGCAGGTGCCCCAGGATCAGGCCGACCAGGGTCAGGGTCGGGGCGAAGGCGTTGGGGAACACGTGGCGGCTTAGCACCGTGAATTCCGAAAGCCCCTTGGCGCGGGCGTGAGTCACATATTCCAGCCGCAGAACGTCGATGGCGCTGGAGCGCATCATGCGGGTCAGCACGCCGCTCTCGGTGATCGTCAGAGTCAGGATCGGCAGCACCAGGAAAAGCGCCGCCTCGACCGCGCTCTCCGAGAACGGCACATAGCCGACCACCGGCAGCCAGCCGAGCTTGAGGCCGAACACCAGCAGCAGGATCAGGCCCAGCCAGAAGCTGGGCACGGCCAGCACCAGGCTTGCGGCGCCGACCACGGCCAGGTCGAGCGGCGTGTCGCGCCGCCAGGCGGCCGCCAGGCCGGCGATCACGGCGATCACGGTCGCGGCGCTGACCGCCACCAAGACAACGATCGCGGTCAGCTGGAAGCGTTGCCAGATCAAGACGGAGACCGGTTCGCTGGTCAGGATCGAGTGGCCAAGATCACCCCGCAGGGCGTGTTCGACCCACAGGATGAACTGCACCGGCAGCGGCTGGTCCAGGCCCAGGTCCTGGCGCAGCGCGGCCAGGGACGCCGCGTCGCCGGCGTCGCCCAGCATGACCAGGGCCGGATCCCCGGGGATCAGCCGGATCAGGAAGAACACCGCCAGCGCCACCATCAGGAGGGTTGGCAAGGTCAGCAGCAGGCGTTTGAGAATATAGCTGAGCATGTCTGGTTTCTTTCCGGGCTCAGCGCAGGCCAACGCCCCACAGGCGCTGCTGTGCGGCGGGCCAGCCCTTGTAGCCGGTGACGTTCCGCCGGACGGCGGCGATGCGCGAGCTGCTGAACAGCACGATGGCCGGGGTGTCCTCCATGAAGGCGCGCTGCAGGTCATCGAAGGCGGCCTGGCGATCGGCGGGGCGCTCGACCTCCATCGAACGGCGCAGCAATGCCCGCGCCTGCGGCGTGCTCCAGGCCTTGCGCGGGTCCTTGGCCTTGTCGCCGATCAGCAGCCCGAAGTTCAGCGACGGGTCCAGGCGCGCCGAGAACGGCAAGACCATCGCCTGGTACTGGCCGGTGGCGTAGCGATCCAGCTGGCTGGCCCAGTCCAGGGTGTCGATCTGGATGTTGATCCCGGCCTGGGCCGCCATGGCCTGGATCAGCACGGCCGCGTCGAAGCACTGCGGGTAGCGGCGGTTGGTGACCAAGCGGATCGGCTGCCCCTTGTAGCCGGCGGCCTTGGCCAGGCGCCGGGCTTCGGCCAGATCGACCCGTCGCTGAGAGGCCTGCACCGGGCCGAAGAACGGGCTGACAAGCGGCACTGGCGAGGTGTTGCCCTTGGCCGTGCCCCAGGTCACCGCCTTGGCGAGGCCAGCCGTATCGATCGACAGGGCGATGGCGCGGCGCAGGCGCGCGTCGCCGAGCACCGGATCCTGGGTCTGGAACAGCACCGCGTAGAGATCCATCGTCGGATTGATCTCCAGCCGCACGCCCGGCTTGCCCCGAACCCCGGCCAGCTCGGTGGGGCTCAGCGCGTCCAGAACGTCGAGACTGCCGCGCAGCAAGGCTGCGCGCGCCGCCGAACCGTCGGGGATGATCAGAAAGCGGACCTTGTCCACCAGGGCGTGCTTGCCGCCGGTGTTGCCGTCGCGGGGCCCGGGCAGGGCCGCGTAGCGGGCGAAGCGCGACAGCTCGATGAACTGGTTGCGCTTCCATGTGGAGACCTCGAAGGGACCGGTGCCGATCAGGCGGCGGATCGCGCCATCGGATCCCACCGAGTCCGGATGCAGGATCCCCGTGCCGCCGCAGTCGTTGCGCGCCAGGGTCTTGAGAAACATCGGGGCGGGCCGGGAAAGTCGGATCACCACGGTTCCGGGATCGGGCGCGGTGATCGACTCGATCCTGGTGATGCCCTCGTCGCCGAACTCGAAGCGGCAACGCCAGCGCGTCTTGGGGTCGAGATAGCGCTTCAGGGACCAGACCACCTCGGCCGAGGTCAGCGGCGCGCCATTCTGAAAAGTCACGCCCCGGCGAAGCGCGAAGGTGTAGGTCCGCCCGTCCGGAGACACCGTCCAGCGGCTCGCGAGCATCGGCCCGATCGAACCGTCCTCCCGCGAGGCCACCAGCCCCTCGACGACGTGCAGGATCACCGCGTCGGTGTTCTCGTCGCGGCGCGCGCCCGGATCCAGGGACAAGATGTCGGCGTTGAGGCGGGCGCGCAGCACTGTCTCTGCCCGCGCGGCTCCCGCCAGGCCCAGGCAAACCGCCAGGACCGTCGCCAAATGGACGAAAACGCCTGACGGCTTCATTGCTCGCACTTCCCCATCACACACCCCGGAGCCTGGCGGTCCACCCGCCAACCATGGCCTTCGTCTCTTCCGGACAGGCTCTGAACCCTATATAAATGTTTTCTCAGTGTCGAAAAGACAAAATGCCAACACCGCACGCGACAGCGCCGCACGCCGCACTTCTGGGCAGGATATGATCAGCCAAGGATCATGCCGGCTGCTTGCCAGGATGCGCCGACGCGGGCGACAACAGGACGAAATCCTTGCGCGTGGCTCAAGGTGTGTGGCGTTAGAAGATTCAGGGAGTTGAAGGCGACGCGCGATGGTTCCACGGACAAACAGGAAGCCGCCCGCCGAAACCAGCGCCAAGGCCGCGGGATCGACGGGACGCGGCCCTAGCCGCCTGCAGGCCGACCTTGCCGCGCGCATCCTTCGCCTGCTGAAGGAGCAGGGCGCGGGTCCTGGTCATCACCTGGTCGAACTGGATCTGTGCGAGCATTTCGGCGTGTCGCGCACGCCCATCCGCGGCGCCCTGAAGCTGCTGGCCGACCAGGGCGCGGTCGAGGCCCGGGCCAATCGCGGCTTCGTGCTTCTGGAGCCGGTGATCGCCGCCCCCGAGATCGATCCGGTCAACCTGCAGGAGGAAGACGACCAAAGGCTGGCGGTCGCCATCGCCCAGGCCCGCAACGTCGGACGCCTGGCGGCCGACTGCACCCAGCAGGAGATCATGCGTCTGTTCGACGCCAAGCTGCCGCAGGTGCTGCGCGTCCTGCGCCGCCTCTCGGCGCTTGGCCTCGTCGAACGCAAGGCCGGCAATGGCTGGACCTTCCTGCCCTCAATCGACTCCGCGCGCGCCCAGGCCGAAAGCTACGCCTTCCGCCACGCCCTCGAACCGGCCCTGCTGGTGCAGCCGACCTTCTCGCTTGATCGGGGATGGTTGGCCGAATCGCGCGCCAAGCACCTGGCGTTCCGCGAGCGCCCCTGGCGCGATGTCCTGGCGGTCGAATTCTACGAGATGAACTCCGACTTCCACGAGGGCCTGGCCCGCTGCTCGGGCAACCGTTTCATGCTCGCCGCCGTCCAGCAGCAGATCCAGCTTCGCCGCTTCCTCAACTACAATTGGGAATATGGCGTCGAGCGGGTTCAGGAATCGATCACGGAGCACCTGGAGATTCTCGACGCCCTGGACGCGGGCCACAACGAGCGAGCCTCGGCCCTGATGCGCAACCACCTGACGACCAGCGCCCATCACGGGGTCATGAATCCCGATCACGCCAAGCCCAGCTGAGTTTGATCGCCTAGAGTGCTCTAACCTGGCGCGGCCAGGCCGGTGATGTCGGCCGTCTGATCGACCAGGCGATCGGCCTCGAAACTGGCCACCGGATAGGCGCAATAGTCCGCCGCGTAGTAGGCGCTGGGGCGATGATTGCCCGAGGCGCCCAGACCGCCGAACGGCAAGGTCGCCGCCGCGCCGGTGGTGGGCCGATTGCGATTGACTACCCCGGCCCGGGCGCGATCGAGGAAGATCTCCCAGAGCGCGTCGTCCTCGGTGATCAGGCCCGCGGCCAGGCCATAGGCGGTGTCGTTGGCCCGGGCGATCGCCGTCTCGAAGTCGTCGACGCGGATCACCTGCAGCACCGGACCGAAGATCTCCTCGTCGGCGACGTCGACCTCGGTGACGTCGAGGAGGGTCGGGGCGACGAAGGCCGGCGACAGACCGGCCGGCAGCGTCCCCGCGAACAGGACCCGCGCGCCCCGCGCCACGAGGGCCGCGACCGCCGCCCGCACGCGGTCGGCGGCGGCGACCGAGATCAGCGAGCCCATGAAGCGCGGCTCCTGGCTGTCCCACTCGCCGATGGTCAGGCGCGCGACCAGCGCCAGCAGCGCCTCGAGGATGGCGTCGCCACGCGGACCGCGCGGCAGCACCAGGCGGCGCGCGCAAGAGCAGCGCTGGCCTGCGGTGAAGAAGGCCGACTGGGCGATCACCGAGGCGGCGGCGGCGGGGTCGCCATCCCAGGCGATCAGGGGATTGTTGCCGCCCAGTTCCAGCGCCAGGATCACCTCGGGCCGGTCGACGAAGGCCCGGCGGAAGTGGGCGCCGGCGGCGGCCGAGCCGGTGAACAGCAGGCCATCGATCTTGCCCGCGATCAGCGCAGCGCCGGTGTCGCGGCCCCCCTGCACCAGATTGAGGACCCCGCCGGGAAGGCCCGCTTCCTGCCAGGCCCGCGCCAGGTTGGCGCCGGTCAGCGGCGTCTCCTCCGAGGGCTTGAACACCACCGTGTCGCCGGCCAGCAGAGCCGGGACGATGTGGCCATTGGGCAGGTGACCAGGGAAATTGAACGGCCCCAGCACCGCCATCACCCCGTGGGGGCGATGACGCAGCACCGAGCGGCCGAAGGCGGCTTCGGCGGCGCGCGAACCGGCGCGTTCGGCCTGGGCGCGGATCGACACCTCGACCTTGCCGACCATGCCGGCGACCTCGGCGCGGGCTTCCCACAGCGGCTTGCCGGTCTCGCGCGCGATGTCTCGCGCGATGTCCTCGGCGCGGGCTTTCAGGCGTTCGCCGTAGGCGCGGGCCAGCGCGATCCGCTCTTCCAGCGCCGTGGCGGCCCAGGCGGGAAAGGCCCCGTGCGCGGCGCGCAGGGCGTCCTCAGCGTTCGAGGGCGTCGGCCGCCGCGCCACTCCAGACCGTCTCGCCCCTGGCGGGATCGGTGGAGGCGAAGACTTCGCCGCGTCCCTCGCGCCAGGCGCCGTCGATGAACAGGCTGGCCATCGTCAGGCCGCCCGGATCGGGGCCGCGCCAAAGGCGTCGCAGGTCTGCTCCAGCCGTTCGAGCGCGAAGTCGGCTTCCTCCCTCGACAGGATCAGCGGCGGCAGAAGGCGGATGCAATTGTCGCCGCCGCCGGCCACCAGCAGGCCCCGGTCCCGCGCCGCGGCCATGAACTCGCGATTGTTGGGTTTCAGCTTCAGGCCGATCAGCATGCCCTTGCCCCGCCGCTCGACGAAGACGTCGGGGCGACGGCGGATCAGGTGATCCAGTTCGACGGCGAGGTGATGACCGACACCACGCGACAGCATCAGGGTCTCCGGTCGCGAGATCTCGTCGAAGGCGGCGATGGCCACGGCCATGGCCAGGGGATTGCCGCCGAAGGTCGAGCCGTGGGCGCCGGGCGTCATGCCCTTGGCCGCCGCTTCCGTCGCCAGGCAGGCGGCGACGGGAAAGCCTGACCCTAGGGCCTTGGCCAGGGCCATGATGTCGGGCTCGACACCTTCGAACCACTGGTGGGCGAAGAGCTTGCCGGTGCGGCCCATGCCGCTCTGCACCTCGTCATAGATCAGCAGGACGCCGTGCTCGGTGCAGAGCGTCCGAAGGCGCTGCAGGAATTCACCGCTCAGCGCGCGGGCCCCGCCCTCGCCCTGCACGGGCTCGACGATGACGGCCGCGGTCGTGTCGGCGGCGATCGCCGCTTCGATGCCGGCCGCGTCGCGGACATTGAGCTGAAGATAGCCCGGAAGCCGGGGACCGAAGCCCTCCAGATAGGCGGCGTTGCCCGACGCGTTGACGGCCGCATAGGTCCGCCCGTGGAACGAGCCTTCGAAGCCGATGATGTCGATGCGCTCGGGCTGGCCGTTGGCCGCGTGATAGCGGCGCGCCGTCTTCAGCGCGCACTCAACGGCTTCCGAGCCGGTGTTGGCGAAGAACACCCGGTCGGCGAACGAGGCGGCGACGAGGCGGTCCGCCAGCGCGTTCTGCTGCGGAATCTGGAAAATGTTGGAAACGTGCCAGAGGTGCTGGGCTTGCTCGGTCAGCGCCGCGACCAGCGCCGGATGGGCGTGCCCCAAGGCGTTGGTCGCCACCCCGCCCACGCAGTCGAGATAGGTCGAGCCGTCTTCGGCGAAGACCCAGGCGCCGCGTCCGCTGACCAGGGCCAGAGGCGCGCGATTATAGACGTTCATCAACGGGTCGGACATGTCGGGACGCTCCAAAACGCAAGGATGTGACGGCGCGACCAGAGCTACGCCTTGTGCGATTTGGTGCGATAGATTGACCGGGAGCTTCCGATCAGCAAACGTAAAACCAGAATGTCTAGATGAGCTTTTGGAATGAATGACGCGAGCCGAAAGCTGCTTCCGCCGATGGCGGCGCTACATAGCTTCAGCGCCGCGGCGCGCCATGGCGGCTTCTCCAGGGCCGCCGACGAGATCGGCCTGACGCAGAGCGCCGTCAGCCGGCAGATCTCCCATCTCGAGGATTGGCTGGGCGCGCCCCTGTTTGATCGCTCGGGGCGGCGCGTGACGTTGAACGCGCAGGGCGAGGCCTATGCGGCGGCCATCGCCCCGGCCTTGGACAGCATCCGCCGCGCCACGGCCAAGGCGCTGGCGCCCTCGTCCGACCGGACAGTCAATCTGGCGACCCTGCCGAGTTTCGGCATGCGATGGCTGGCCCCGCGCCTGCCGCATCTGACCAGCCGCCACCCGGACCTGATGGTCAATTTCGCCGCCCGCACCGACGAGTTCGACTTCGCCCAGGAGCCCTTCGACGCGGCCATCCATTTTGGCCGCCCCGACTGGCGCGGGGCGCAACATGACCTTCTGTTCCACGAACGCAGCATCCCGGTGGTGGCGCCATCGCTTGCCGCCCAATACGGCCTGGCGAGCCCGGCGGATCTGGCGCGCCTCCCCCTGCTCACCCAGAGCTTTCGCCGGGACGCCTGGACACGCTGGTTCGAACTGGCCGAGGTATCGCCGCGGCCGTCGATGCGCGCGGGACCTGACTTCGCGCACTTCCTGATGCTGGCCCAGGCCGCGGTCGCCGGCGCGGGCGCGGCCCTGATCCCCAGCTTCCTGATCGAGCCGGAGCTGGCCTCGGGCGCGCTGGTCCAGGTCTTCGACCTGCCGATGTCGAGCCAGGGGGCCTATTATCTGGTTTACCCGCCCGGCCAGCGTGACAAGCGGGGTTTCGCTCAATTGCGCGACTGGATCATCGCCGAGGCGCGCGAGGAGTCCCCGCGCGAGCCTCACCGCCCCATGCCGTAGAGCTTGATCAACTGGTAGAGGAAGTCGCGGCTCTTATAGAGCGAACTGACCCTGACCCGCTCGTCCAGGCCATGGACGCCGTTACCGTCGGGATCGACGAACATGCCGGTGACGCCGTAGGTCGGGATGCCGGCCGCGGTCAGGAAACGCCCGTCGGTGGCGCCGGTCGACAGGGCCGGGATCACCGGCGTGCCCGGCCACAGGCGCGCGGCCACCGTCTCGATCGGTCCCATGATCTCGCGGGTCAGGGGCGTCGGAACGGGCGGCGGGGGCGGCGGCGAGTTGGTGGTCACCTCGACCGACGGATCGGCCAGGGCGGTGACGATCGCCGCGCGGATCTCCTCGATGCTGGGTCCCGGCACGATGCGGCAGTTGACGTTGACCTCGACATGCTGAGCCAGGGCGTTGCGGGCGTGGCCGCCGTCGATCATCGTCGACGAGCAGGTGGTGCGCAGGCGCGCGTTCCAGGTCGGGTCGGCGTCGGCGATGCGGGCGATGGCCGCGGCGTCGGCCGCGCCCGCACCGATCGCGGCCATGTCCTGGCGCACCTGGCCCTCGTGGAGCGCGGCCGAACGGCCGAAGAACCCCTTGGCCACGTCGTTCAGTTGGACCGGGAACTGATAGGCGCCCAGACGAACCAGCGCGGCCGACATGCGGGTGATGGCGTTGTCCTTGCCGGGACGGGAGCTGTGCGCGCCGGGGCTGGTCACCACCAGCTTGAAGTCCTGGTAGACCTTTTGGCCAGCCTCGACGCCGAACACCGTCGGCTTGCCGGCCGCGTCCAGATAGCCCGAGCCGCCCTCGTTGATGGCGAAGGCCGCCTTCAGCGTCTCGGGCCGATGCTCCAGCAGCCACTTGACCCCCTTGACCCGGCCGCCGCTCTCCTCGCCGCAGGTCAGGGCCAGCTTGAGGGTGTGGCGCGGCCTGAAGCCCTCTTCCTTGTAGCGGACCAGAGCGTCGACCAGGTTGCTGGCCATGGCCTTGTCGTCGATCGCGCCCCGCCCGAAGAAGTAGCCGTCTTCCTCGACCAGCTTGAAAGGATCGCGTTTCCAGTCGGCGGGGTTGGCGTTGACCACGTCGATATGGGCCAAGAGCAATACGGCCGGCGCCTTTGGGTCGGTTCCGTCCAGGCGGGCCAGCAGGGCGCCGTCCTTGGGAAAGCCCTCGGGAATGCTGACCTCGACCGCCGCGCGCGGATAGCCGGCCGCCAGCAGGCGCGCCTGGACCTTCTCGGCCACCGCCGTGCAGCTGCCGGTGGCGGCGCTGGAATCGGTCTCGATCATCTCGCGATAGGTTTCACGGTAGCGCGCCAACTTGGCGTCCTCGGCCGCGTGCGCCGCGGAGGGGGTCAGGGCGAACACCTGAACGGCCAAGGCCAGTCCCGAAAGCAGTTTCAACTCGACCTGCATTTTCCCCTCGCGACCACGGCGGCGAGCGGGATCGCCCATCGCCTCCGGCATAATTGTCTTGTTGTGCCAATAATGCAATCCAACATGACGCGCGTAAGGGCGAATGCAAAGCTCTTTTCCGGACCTTGAGATCGAAGAGAAGCCCGTCCGGCCAACCACGACTAGGAGGTCGCGGGAACCGAGCGCGCCCAGCCAAGGCCCGGATAGCCGGGCCCCCAACGGTCCGCGGCGCCGTCGATCAGATGGTCGCCTCGGCCTGTCGACGCACTTCGTCGCCCAAGTGGCGAAGCGATCTTGGGCTCGATGGCGCGACCAGGCTGTAGCCGATGCCGTCGGTCGCCCAGGAAACGCCGCCCAGGCCGCCATCGCTCCGCTCCGACATGGCGGTGTTTTTCTCCACCTTCATGGGCCGGACCATCACCGCCAAGCGTTCGCCGCCCTCCCCGTCGTAGAGGAACATGGCCGCCGGGCCATGCGGCGTCGTCACCAGGCGGCCTCCGATGAATCGATAGCCGGCCGACCGCAGATCGGGGACCTCGACCGGGCTATGCAGGCGGTTCGACACCCAGCGAACCAGATCGGCCTTCTGCGCCGCCCCCATTTCGAAAGGGCGATGATCGTCCGACGCGTAGACGCGGTAATTGTCGACGGCCTCGCGCGCCAACGCGCCAACGCCGTTGACCGGGGACGTGAACACCGCGCGCGCCGACCAGCCGCCCACGCCGCCCAGACAGAGCAGCATCGCGGCCGCCACGGCGGGGCGCCAGGCCATCAGGCGCGCGCGTCGGGCCTCGGCCAGGGCGCGAACGCCAAGTTCCGGCGGGATCGGCGCCTCGGCGATTGGCGCAAGCGCGGCGCGAAGGGCGTCGCGCTGGGCGATGTAGCCGTCGATCCGCCGCGCCGTCTCGGGGTGAAGCCGCAAATAGTCGGCGACCACCGCCTGGCGGCCAGCGTCCAGGACCTGGTCGACATAGGCCTGCAGGTCGTCTTCGCTGATCGGACGAGGCGCGCTCATTTGATCCTCCGCAGGTGTGCGCGTTGGGCTGGAATGACGGAATCGGCGGCGATCAGTTGGGCCAGGCGTTCGCGCGCCCTGGAGAGCCGGGACATCACCGTGCCGATCGGAACGCCTAGCACGGCGGCGGTTTGGGCGTAGGTCAGTTGCTCGACGCCGACCAGCAGGAGCACCGCACGATGGTCCGGGGGCAGGCCGGCCAGGGCGCGCATCAGATCGGCATGATCCATCCCGTCGGATTGGCTCGCGGGCAGGGACAAAGCGGCGTCCGTGACATCGTCGATCGCCATATGCCGACCGCGTCGCTGGAACCGCCGCCAGCGGCTGATCGCCAGATTATGCAGGATCGAAAACAGCCAGCTTCGCGTATCGCCGTCGCGGCGTCTTTGTCCCCAGCGACTGATGGCGCGTTCCAGGCAGTCCTGGACGAGATCATCGGCCTCCGACGCGTCGCGCGAGAGAGAGCGCGCATAGCGTCGCAGGCTGGGAATCGACGGCTCGATCAGAGCGATCATGTCGTCCATGTCGATGCTCTCGCCCGAACCGTCACGGGGCCTGGACTTGCACCAGCGCGCCGGGCCCGTCCGGCCCGCCAGCCGCGATCACAAGATAGCGCCGCAGGTCGGGTTGGCTAGCCTGAACCAGCTGGCGGATGGGGCCAATGGCGTTGACGATCGCCGATCCGGCCGGATTGGTCATGAAGCTGGCCAGCGGCTGAAGCTGTCCACCGCCATCGGCCTTGTCCGACAGAGCCAGCACGTAGGGGGACTCCGGGCGCGAGGCCCGTAACCGAGGCCTGCACGACCTGGATCAGGCCCTGGTCGAACAGGCTGACGCTGGTCGGGCTCACGCCCGGCGCGCCGCCGACGGCGGCGAGGGTGAGGTGGGCGGCCTGGCCGGCGACGCCCAGCGGCTGCAGGTTCTGGGTCCCGGGCCCCTCGGGAACGGCGTTGGGGACATAGGTCAGCGCCTGGGGCGCCTGGCCGATCGGCACGTTGGCGATCACCTTGTTGCCGGCTGTGTCGATCACCGCCAGTTCGTCGGCGTTCTCGAGACCGACATAGATGCGCGTCCCATCGCCCGACGGCCAGATCCCGTGGGGTAGTTTGCCGACCGGGATGGTCGCCGCCTTCGAGAAGTCGTCGGTGCGGAACACCTGCACCTGGTTGAGACCGCCGACCGTCACATAGGCGAATTGCCCCTTGGCGTTGCGGATGAAATTGACGTGGTTGGTGATCGGCCCGGTGTCGATCACCTTCAGCACTTCGAACGGCGGCCGGGCGTTGAAGGCCACGACCTTGCCGACATCCTTCAGCGTGAACCACACCTGCCGGCCGTCCGGAGAGGCGGCGATGTTGGGGCAGAAGGGGCTGGGCTGGACCACCTTGCCGACGATCTTGTGGTCGGCGACGCTGATCACGTCGGTCTCGGGATTGAACGACGAACAGACATAGCCGTACTGGCCGTCGGGCGAGAAGATGGTCATGCCCGGGCCGGCCGGGGTGATGATCCGGGTCTTTTCCTCGAAGGTCGCGCCGTCCAGGACCGCCAGATAGTTCTCGCCGCGCACCGTGACCCAGACCTCCTTGCCGTCGGGCGTGAAGAAGGCCTCGTGCGGCGAGCGGCCGACATAGGCGGTGTGTTTGACCGCATTGGTGGCGGTGTCGATGAAGGTCACCGCGTTGGAGCCGATCGACACCACCGCCAGCGTCTTGTGGTCGGGCGAGAAGCCCATGCCGTGCACCAGCACCTGGCCCTTGTAGAGCGGGCTGAAATTGCCCGGCGACGGATCGCCCAGTCGGATCACGCCCAGAAGCTTGTTGTCGACCGGATCGGTGACCGACACGGTATTGGAGAACTGCTCGGCGGCGTAGACGCGGTCGCGATGGCTGATGGCGATATCGGCGTCGCTGGCTTTGCCGGGGGCCTGGCCCGCCCAGGCGGTGGCGGAAACGGCGCTGGCGGCGAAAAGCGCCAGCACGAAGGACGCGGTTTTCATCTCAGTGATCCTGGGCCGGAGCGGCGTGGTGATGGGGCGTGGACGGCGAAGGGGATGAGGCCCCTGCCGGCGGACCGGTCGGCGCGGCGGAGGCCGGCGGCAAGGGATCGCCCAGCGCCAGGCGCATGGCGGCGATCTCCTGCTGCTGTTCGACGATGATCTCCTGGGCCACCCGGCGCAGCTGCTCGTTCTTGCCGTAGCGCAGCTCGGCGACGGCCATGTCGATGCCGCCCTGGTGGTGAGGGATCATCATCTCGACGAAGTCGCGGTCGACGTCGCCCGTCGGCTTGACGGCCATGGCGGCCATCATCTTGTCCATGGCCACGTCGTTCTCGGCCTTGAAGCTGTCGGCCAAGGTGCTGGCCGCCAGCGGCGCGGCCCATCCGAGACTCGCCGCGAGGAAAAGGGGCGCCAGGTTCGCTTTTGTGAATTGCGTGCGAAGGCCAACAGCATTCTCCAGTTTCGGCGTCGGAAGACGCGACCGTCGAACAGGAGACGCTGAGCCGCGGCGATTATTCCGCCCGCTTGAGAATCTTTTCCGCGCTATCCCTGGCGCGCGGACAGGCCAGCAGGTGATCAGCTGGCCATTCCCCGAATGGGCGAGCGCGCTCATGGCCTTGAGCCACCTTGGCCACTGACCTCTCACGCACCAGCCGAGAGCGTGCCGACCCCGCCCGGAGCGGCGCCCCTTGCGGCGCGGCGCTTCATGTAACAAATATTATTACATGAAACGTGATAGCCGCCTGTCCGTCGCCCTCCACGTGCTTCTGCACATGGCTCAGCGCCAAGCATCCATGACCTCCGAGGAGATGGCCGCCTGCGCCGGGACCAATCCGGTCGTCATCCGGCGCACCTTCGCGGGCCTGCGCGAGGCCGGGATCGTCGCCTCGACAAAGGGACACGGCGGCGGCTGGAGCCTAGGCCGACCGCTATCGCAGATCAGCCTTGCGGACGTTCAGGACGCGCTGGACGAACCCGTCATCGCTCTGGGCAGAGCCGAGGACTCGCCGGGATGCCTGATTGAAAAGGCCGTCAACGCGGCGCTCGACGAAGCCGTCGTGGAGGCGCGCGCCTTATTGACCAGGCGGTTGGCGACTGTGTCGCTGGCCGAGCTGTTCGGCCGCGTCGACACCACCAAGATCCCCCTCCCAAAGGACCATCACCATGTTTGACGCCATCGTCGTGGGCGGCAGCTTCGCCGGCCTTTCCGCCGCCATGCAACTGGCCCGCGCGCGTCGCCGAATTCTGCTCGTGGACGCGGGTCTGCCGCGCAACCGCTTCGCCGACGCGTCGCACGGCTTCCTGGGCCAGGACGGCAAAGCGCCGGGACAGATCGTGCGAGAGGCGACCTGTCAGGTCACCGCCTATCCGACGGTGGATTTTGTCCACGGAGAGGTGCTGGACGCCGAGGCGCTCCACGTCGGCTTCAAACTGACCCTGGCCGGCGGTCGCCTCGCCCAGGCTCGGCGTCTCGTCCTGGCGACAGGGGTCGTCGATATCCTGCCGGAAATCGCGGGCCTGAAGGAGCGCTGGGGCGCCAGTGTTCTGCACTGTCCCTATTGCCATGGCTATGAGCACCGCGATCGGCCTCTGGGCGTGATGGCGGGACATCCGATGTCGGCCCATCAGGCCGCGATGATACCCGACTGGGGTCCGACGACGCTGTTCACCCAGGGCGTGTTCGAACCGGACCATGAACAGCGCGCGCTGCTGGACGCGCGTGGGGTGAGCATCGAGCGGACCCCGATCGTCGCCCTGCTGGGCGGCGCGCCCGATCTCGAGGCCGTGGCCTTGGCCGATGGACGCACGGTCGCGCTGAACGGTCTCTTTGTCGCGCCCGCCCAGCGCATGGCCAGTCCTTTGGCCCATATGCTCGGTTGCGAATTCGACGAAGGGCCGCTGGGACCGATCATCCGAACCGACGCCTGGAAAGCCACGACCGTGCCCGGCGTCTACGCGGCCGGAGACGCAGCACGCCCAATGCAAAACGCTACCCTAGCCTCGGCCGACGGGGTCCTGGCTGGGGTCGCCGCCCACCAGTCGCTGATCCGCGATGCGCTGGCCGCCTAGAGGCCCATCCGGCTTCTGTTCCACCTAGAGCATTTTCGATCCGATGACCGTTTCACACCGATCGGAAAATGCTCTAGGGGCGAGGCGGCGCCAGTTGCCGACGTTGATGCGTCTCCGCCCCCCGATATTCAGCGCCAGACGCGGGGGCGGGCTTGGCCCCGTCCGCCCAGGTTTATGCGCTCCCGTAACGCCGAATTCCTTTTAGCGGCGCTCTCACGCAGCGGCTGACGACCTATTGTGATTGAAGCTTGGCAAGCATCCCTTTCCCGCTGGAGTTGGCGGGGTTGAGCTCAATCGAGCGCTGATATTCCGCGATGGCTCTGGCCTTGTCGCCGTTCGCGGCGAGCATCTCGCCATAGGTGTCGTGGGCGTTCCAGCTTTCGGGGCGGATAGCCGCATTATAGCCCGCCAGGCCAACCGCCGCCTTCGCCCGCTGAGCCTTCAAAAGGCGGTACGCCCAATCATTGAGGTACTCTTCCTTGAGGAAGAGTTCGGGGTTTTGGCGCTTCACGAGCGCGACCGTCGCCGTCACGTCGCTGTAGTCGCTGGCCTCCAGCAAGCGATGCAATCTGGCCAGGCCCGCGGGCGCGCCGAACAGGGCAAGATGGATGGCCTCGGCCATCTTCTTGAGGTCTTCCTGAGTGTCTCTTGTCACCCGGTTCGCCAGGAGCACGATCCCAAACCGTTGATCCGGATGGAAATCACAGTAGGTGGAGCAGCCGAACGTCCCTCCGCTATGGCGGAGATATGTCTTGCTGTCGGCTTTGCGTCCGACGGTCCAATGGAAGGCGATCGAATCGGCGTCGCTAACTGCAAAGAGCGGCTGCTGGCTGAGCGCGATCGCGGGTGTGCGCCTGTCGATCTGCGCGGTTAGGTAATTCGCCATGTCGGCCGCGGAGTAGTGCAGTCCGGCCGCGGCAAGCATTACGGGCTGGTTGAAACGTGGACGCGGGGTGGCGTCGGCGCCGTAGCCCGCGACCTGCAAGCTCGCGCGTCCCTCACCCGTTCCGGCGCCAAGGCCCAGGGGCTTCTCGACGTATCGCGAAAGCAGGTCGGCGTAGGGTCTTCCATAGATGCGTTCGAGCAGGACGCCGAGCAGGACGGACGCCGCGTTCGAATGGCGGGCGCCACGCCGGGCTTGTCCAGCAACGTCACCTTGGCCAGTTCGGGAAGAAATCCGGCATAGGGAAAGGCGTCCAGGAATTGCGCCGCCGCGAAGATCAACTGTTTGGGCGGGCGCCCGGCGCGACCGCCAGATAGTCCGGAACATTGTCGGGGAGCGCCGAGGTCGTCGTGACGATGTCGGCGAAGGTGACGGCTCGACCGTCCTTCGCGAGATTGTCGAAGCCCGGCGGCAGAAACTTCCGCACGGGATCGTTCAAGGCGACCCGGCCTTCCTTGATCGCTGATGCGAGGATCAGCGCCGTGAAGGTCTTGGACACCGAGCCAATCTCATAGACATGATGTTCAGTCGCTGCCGTGAGCGTGGTCTGGGACGTAACGCCGGCGTTGAAAAAGCGCATGGCTCCGTTCATCACCACCGCGACGGACAGACCATCGGCGCGGTTCTGCGCGACGAAGCCGTCAACCATCCCACCGATCGCTTTCGTGGCTTCGGGCGAAAGCGCTGTCGTTCGCGGCGGCGCGGCCGCCACAGCACTCGACACCATGGCGGCGGCGGGGATGGCGCCAAGCACGCCGCGCCGGGTCGGCAAGAACAAGGCGGAATCGCGCCCCTTCATCATAGGAATTTCCCTAGGCGGACATGCTCGAAGTCACACAGATTGATCCTGTCCCCGCATGCCTTGTCACGGCATTTCGGCAGAGAGCCGGCGGCGATGCGACCTCTCAGCCGAACTCGGTAACACGCCTTCCTTTTGACCAAGAGCTTGCCTGGGCCGAAGAACGCCAGCATCCGCGCCCGCCGAACCTGTCGGCGGATCCCCACCTCGCCTGCCACGTCGACGTCGGCGCCCGTCCTACAAGGCGACGCCCGCCACGGTCAGCGGTCGGGATTGAAACGTCCCATCCAGTCCGCCAGGTCTCCGGGACCCAGGCCCGTCATGATATCGGCGTAGACGTCGTCGCGCTCATCCTGGCCAAGCTTGAAGCGGCCGTCCAAACGTTCGACATCGGCGCGAAACGCGATCACCCCACGGCCGAGACGGTGCAAGCGCTCCCCCATCTCGTCTGGCGACCACGCCTTTGGTCGATCGACCTCCATGGCGCTGGAAAGCCGATCAAGAGCCTCATCGACCGTGACGGCGTCGAACCGAACCCGAACCTCGACCCGCAGCACGGCGTAGTTCCAGGTCGGAGCCTGGGTTCGGTCGGACATCCAGGATGGTGAGATGTAGCCATGAGGCCCCATGAACAGCGCCAGCGCTTTCCCCTCCCGCTCCAGGACCTCGACCAGGGGGTTCGAGCGCGCCATGTGTCCGGTCAGCGAGACCAGGCGCCCTTCCCCATCGAGATCGGCCAGCAAGGGCAAGGGCGTGGCGTGAAAGCCAGCCGAGCCGCTACTGACGATCCAAGCCAGGGGATGGGCTGCGATCAGGTCCGCGACGTCCTGGTTCGTCCACGTCGAAAAAGGATGGATCATCGATCGGAGGGTTTCAGGCGGAAGCACTGGTCGTCACCCGCGCGCGACGTCGTTTAGCGCGGCCGGCGGCGTCGCGGCGATCCAGGGCGAAGCCTGCTCGTAGG
This sequence comes from Caulobacter sp. UC70_42, assembly GCF_044056025.1. Classification (NCBI taxonomy): domain Bacteria; kingdom Pseudomonadati; phylum Pseudomonadota; class Alphaproteobacteria; order Caulobacterales; family Caulobacteraceae; genus Caulobacter; species Caulobacter sp. UC70_42. The sequence continues at coordinate 624,723 of NZ_CP171994.1, forward strand.
CGTGACCGAGCTTGAGCACCGCGAGGTCGGCGTGGTTGGGCCCGATGATCTGCAGACCCATGGGCAGGTGTCGGGCTCCCCCAAAGCCGGCGGGGACGGCCAGCACCGGCAGTCCGGCCATGGTCGCCGGCAGGGTCACCTCCATCCAGCGGTGATAGCTGTCCATCTGGACGCCCGCGATTTCCGTGGGCCAGCGCGTGGCGTTCTCGAACGGGAAGACCTGGGCCGTCGGCAGCACCAGGAAGTCATAGCGCTCGAAGGCGGTCCGGAAGGCCTGATAGATGCGCGTGCGGCCGGCCGAGGCCACGGCCAGTTGCGGGGCGGTCAGCTTCATGCCGCCCTCCACTTCCCAGATCGCCTCGGGCTTCATCAGCGCGCGCTTGGCCGGATCGTCATAGAAGGCCTGCAGGTCCGAACCGACCGACCAATGGCGCAGCGTCACCGCCGTGCGCCACATGTCCGCCGCGGGCTCCGACAGAGTGGCCGCCTCGACCGTCATGCCGATCGCCCGGAAGGCCTCCAGCGCCTTGACGCAGGTATCGAGGACGCCGGCCTCCATCGGCAAGGCGCCGCCCAGGTCGCCCAGCCAGCCGATCCGCTTGCCTTTCCAGTCCTGGTCAAGGGCCCCTGCGAAGATCGCCGGATCGTCGGGCAGCGAGAACGGCGAGCGCGGGTCCGAACCGGCCTGCACCGAGAGCAGCAGGGCCAGGTCCTCGACCGTTCGCGCCATCGGGCCGGAGGTGGCGAAGTTCTGCCAGAACATGTCGCTGTTGGGGACGGACGGCACGCGGCCGAACGAAGGCCGGAAGCCGAACACGTTGTTCCAGCCGGCCGGGTTGCGCAGCGACCCGCCGAAGTCGCTGCCGTCGGCCAGCGGGACCATGCGCAGCGCCAGCGCGACCGCGCCGCCGCCGGTGCTGCCGCCGGCCGAGCGGTCCGGCGCATAGGCGTTGCCTGTCGTCCCGAACAGCGGATTGAAGCTGTGCGAGCCCAGGGCGAATTCCGGCACGTTGGTCTTGCCGATGAAGATCATGCCGGCCTTGCGCATGCGCTCGACCACCAGGCTGTCGGCGGCGGGGATGTTGTCGCGCAGGATCGGCGAGCCCTGGGTGCTGCGGACGCCCTTGACCGGGGCGGTGTCCTTGACCGCGTGCGGCAGGCCATGCAGCGGGCCGAGGAACCGGCCGGCGGCGGCCTCCTCGTCCATCGCCGCCGCCTGCTTGAGCAGGACGTCGCGGTCGACCCGAGAGACGATGGCGTTGAAGCGCGGGTTCAGGCGGTCGATCTGGGTCAGGTGGGCGGCCACGACCTCGCGGCTGGACAGCTCCCGCTTGCGGAGGGCGGCGACCATCCGCCGAGCGTTCATCCCGACGATCCCGTCGCCGGCCTTGATCTGGGCCCGAGCCAGGGCCGGCGCGGCCAGGACGGCCGTCGCGGTCGCCAGCAGGGTTCGACGGTTCAGGTCCATGATCTTGTTCCTCGCAGGCGTCAAAGATGCGCGTCGAACCAGGCCAGCACCCGTTCCTGGATGTCGGTCTGGTGGGCGGGCTCATAGGTCCAGTGCGGCTCGCGCGGATAGCTGACCATGGTCGCGTCCTTCCCCAGCAGGCGCAGGCCCCGGTAGAACGACAGGCCCAGGCTCACCGGCACCCGGCGGTCCTGCTCGCCATGCAGCACCAGCACCGGAACCTTCACGCGATCGACGAAACGCACCGGCGACGAGGCGTCCATCCGCGCCAGGTTCTCCGGGAAGCGGCCGAAATAGCCGGCCACGAAATCGGGCGTGTCGGTGGTCAGCAGCATGGACGAGATGTCGACGGGCGCGGCGCCGACGATGGCCGTGCGGAAGCGGTCGCTATGCGTCACCGCCCAGGCTGACAGGAAGCCGCCATAGCTCCAGCCGCCGATCCCCACACGGGTCGGGTCGGTGATCTTCTCCGCCACCAGCATGTCCAGGCCGTCCAGCACGTCCTGGAAATCGCCGCCGCCCCAGTCGTTGATCGGGCCCCGCGTGAAGCCGATGTCCTGGCCGTCCGAACCCCGCGGATTGGGCAGCAGCACCGCATAGCCGTGGGTGGCCAGCATCTGGGCCCAGTCGTGCCAGCTGCCCAGCCAGCCCGACCACCAGAAGCCCTCTGGGCCGCCATGGCCCTGGATCACCGTCTTGATCGGCGTTCCGGGCGCGTAACCGGGGGGCGTCACCAGGGTCCCATAGACCTTGCGGCCGTCCAGGCTGCTGGTCCAGCTCACCTCGCGCACCTGGCCCAGCGCCCACTGGCGCACCTGCGGATTGAGATCGGTCAGCGGCTGCGCGGTCTTCTGGCCCGGCGTCCATAGCCAGATGTCGTCGGGCCGGGTCGGGGTGTCGGCGGCCAGGGCCACGCGGCCGTTCTCGGCGCTGAAGCCGGTCAGTCGCCCCTCGAAGGCCAGCAGGGGGAGATCTTCCCATCCTTGGCGTCGATCCGCACCAGCCTGGAGCGCGTGGCCTCGAACGACTGGGCCAGCAGCGAGCGACCATCGGCGGCCCATTCCAGGCGCGTCAGGTGGCCGAGATGATCCTCGCCGACCTTCAGCCTGCGGTCGCCGTCGACATCGACGATCCAGACCCGAAGGCCGACATACTGTTCACGCAGTTGGGCGAAGGCCAGGCGCTTGCCGTCGGGCGACCATTCTCCCGGACCGGAGGCTTCGCGCATCAGGGTGCGGACGGCGCCGGTGGCGGCGTCGATGAGCACGACGTCGGAATGATAGAAGTAGTCGTTCAGCCCGGTGCTGTCGGCCACCCGCGCCGACAGCCGCTTGCCGTCCGGCGACCAGCGCGCCTCGGCGATGGCGCGGCCCTCGATGGCGATGCGGCGCGGCTGGCCCCCTGCCTCCAGCAACCAGAGGCGCCCGAGCTCACCCTTATCATCGATGATCATCTGGTCCCGCTTGGCGGCGATATCAGCCTTCTGCTGGTCGGTCTTCGGGTCGGCGGCGACATAGGCGACGGCCTTGCCGTCAGCCGAACGGGAGAAGGCGCGCACTTCGGTAGGCGAGGCCGTCAGGCGCTTGGCCGGACCGCCGTCGACAGGGGCGACCCACAGCTGCCGGGCGGCGATCGTGGGCGCCGACGGATCGGCCTGGTTGGACAGGAAGGCGATCTCGCGCCCGTCGCTCGACCAGCGCGGGGCGCTCTCGATCTGCGCGCCGGACGTCAGGCGGCGCGGCGGCGCGCTGCGATCCGTCGGCGCGATCCAGATCGCCGACCGCGACGGCCGCTGGGTCGACAGGGTGGGCATGACCACATAGGCGACCAGCTTGCCGTCTGGCGACAGCTGCGGATCCGACACGTCGGTCAAGCCCATGATGTCGGCGGGACGGATCGGCTCCGCGGCCGAAGCGGCGAAAGGCGCGCCGCCCAGCAGGGCGAGCGCGGCCAGCAGCAATGCAAATCGAAGTCCGCCGGCCATGCGCCCGCCTCATGTCCTGTAGGAAGAAGGTCCGGCGCGCCACGGGTGGGCGACGCGCCGGGACGGACCGGCTACCGCAGCTTCCAGTTCAACGTCACGCCCACGGTGCGGGGGCGGATGACGAACTCGCTGAGGCCGGTGCCAGTGCTGGACAGGCCGTAGCCGAAAGCCACCGCCCGCTTGTTGGCGAGGTTGGTCGCGAACAGGGCCACGTCGACATTGTCGAGGCTGACATTCAGGCGAGCGTCGAACTGGTTGTAGCCGGCGACCTTGACGTCGGGTCCCTGCAGGGTCTCCGGGGCCTTGGCCAGGTAGCGGTGCGACACGGTCAGGACCGGCGTCAGTGGCCCGCTGAAGCGGTAGCTCGCCTGGTTCGAGATCTGCCAGGGCGAGTCGCCCGGCAGTCGGGTGCCCTCCAGCAGCGGCGGCGAGGCCGTCCTCACTGTTTCGGTCAGCTTGGCGTCAAGATAGGTGATGTTCGACGACAACGTCAGGGCGGCGGTCGGGCGCCCCACCACCGCCAGCTCCACGCCGCGGATACGGGCCGAACCGGCATTGGTTCCATAGGTCAGATTGTCGCCCGGGCGCACCAGACGGACCTGAATGTCGCTCCAGTCGATGTTGTAGACCGAGGCGTCGACCTGCAGGCGGCCTTCCAGCCAGCTGCTGTGCGCGCCCAGCTCGTAGTTCCACAGCGAGTCCGAGGCCCAGGCCGCCGGCGTGTCGAAGCCGGGCAGATCCACGACCGTGTTCGGATTGCCGAACCGGAAGCCCTCGCTGGCCAGGGCGTAGACCGTCAGGTCGCGGCTGGGGCGCCAGGCCAGCGAGACCTTGGGCACGAAGCCGTCGTCGCCGGCGTTGCGGCGCGGCACCGTCTGGCCCGTCAGGCCGTAGTTGATGCCGTAGCGCTGGATCTCGACCCAGTACTTGGTGTCGAACAGACGGCCGCCGACCGTGGCGGTGACGGTGGGGATGAACTCGTAGCTGACCTCGCCGAACAGCGCCTTCTCGGCGCCCTCGCGGTGACTGTAGGTGCGGTTGAAGAGCTCGCCCTGCAGCTGGGCGGCGTTATAGCGCGACGCCAAAACCGCCGCGCCCGTCGGCAGGCTGCTGAGGGTGGCGACGTCGGTGTTGGTCTCCGAATACATGCCGCCGATCAGCCACTTGAACGGGCCGTCGCCGTCCGAGGCCAGCCGCGCCTCGATGGTCTTCATCTTGGTGTGCATGATCTCCTGCGACAGCACCCCCTTCGGGGCGAAGGTTCGCAGGGCGCTGGAGCGCGTGACGTCGCTGTCCAGCACATGGTCCTTGGTATTGGTCGAGGCCAGGACGGTCAGGTTGGCGAAGTCGAACCTGTGGTCCAGCCGCAGCGAGTGGATCTCGAAGTCGTAGTCGGTCGGACCGGCCAGGATCGTCGAGCGCGCATAAGGCCCGAAGGCGCTCTGCGTCGTGGCGATCTCGTCGGACTTGTTCTTCTGATACAGGCTCAGCAGCGACAGGGTCGTGCGGTCGGTCGGGGTGAACACCAACGAGCCGCGCACGCCATTGACCTGCAGGTTGTTGCGCGTGCCCGCGCCCAGGTTCCTGATATACCCGGCATCCTCGCGCGAGAAGCCGGTCAGGCGGGCGGCCAGCTTGTCCTGGATGATCGGGATGTTGACCATGCCCTTCACCGCGTAGCTGGCCTTGCCCGAGCGCGCGATGTGGCGGACCGTCGTCTCGGTCGCGGCGTCGAAGCCCGAAGCGTCGGCGGTGTTGACGATGTAGTTGATCGCCCCGCCCAGCGAGGCCGAACCGAACAGCGAGCCCTGCGGCCCCCGCAGCACCTCGACGCGGTTCAGGTCGAACGTGTCGACATCGGGAATGCCCGAGGCGTAGCTGGGCTCGGTCAGCGGGATTTCATTGAGGAAGTAACCGGTTGGCCCCTGTCCCTGGTCGATCCCCGCCGTAGCGCCGACGCCGCGGATGGTCACCGCCGACTGGCCCGAGGTGCCTTCGTTGAAGACCACGCCAGGAATGCGGCCGAGGTAGTCGGCGTTGCTCTGAGCGCCGGCGGCCTTCAGCTGCTGACCCGTGACGGCCGAGGCGCCGCCCGCCAGGTCTCCCAGACGTTCGGCGCGCTTGCCGGCGGTGACGATGATCTCATCGACCGTCGCCGCCGGAGGCGAGAACTCCCCGGTGGCGTCGGCCTGGGGGCGTCCCGCCTCGCCTTCCGGCACAATGCTCAGGCCGCCGGCGGGCGTGCGCCGCGCCGAGAGGCGGCTGCCGGCCAGAAGCGCTTGCAGCGCGGCTTCGTCGGTCAGTCGCCCGCTGGCGCCCGGAGAGGTCCTGCCCCGCACCAGGCTGGGGTCGTAGACGACGTCCTGGCCGCTCTTCAGCGAATAGGCCCGCAGGGCCGAGGCCAGATCCTGCCGCTGAATCGGCGTAGTCCCGCGCCGCCTGCGCCTGCGCCGCCGTCGCGCCGCCGGTCACGGCCAAAGCCGCGCAACCCGCCAGCAGCAGTCCCCGTAGGTCGATGGTCTTCATCTTGCCCCCTCGAACTCAAGCGTTCAGTGACAGGGATGCAGCCGGGAGGTTTTACCCCCATCGCCTTTCGAACTTTTTGTGACGGAGGAATTTCGCCCCGGCGTCAGCGGTGCGTCAGAACGATCTGGCCGCCATCGCCGGGGCGAGCCTTGACCGGGAAGGACGAGGCTATGGCCTCGGCGAAGGCCTTGGGACGATCGGTGTGGAAGACGCCGCTGACCGGCATGGCCGCCAGATCGCTGTCGCCCAGCACCAGCTGTGGACCGCCATAGCGGTTGAACTCCTCGATGGCCTCGCCCAACGGCGTGGATTCCAGGATCACCCGTTCGGTCCGCCAGGCCTGGACATGGGCAAGATCGACGGCGGCGACAGCCGGGGCGGCGGCCGGAACCAGACGCGCCTCATCGCCGGGCGACAGGATCACGGCCGGCGCGACAGGACCCGCCACCAGCTTGGAGGTCGCGCCCCCCGGCTTGAGGCCCAGGGGCTGATTGCCGGCCTGACGGAAGATGGCGACCTTGCCCTCCTCCAGCGTGACCGTCGCGCGCTCGCCTTCGCGGCGGACATCGAAGGCCGTGCCCAGGGCCCGGACCTCGTCCTCGCCGACGAACACCCGGAACGGTCGCTGGGCGTCCTTGGCGACCTGGAACCAGGCCTGACCGTAGTCGAGAAACAGCCGCCGCTCGTCGCCGTCGAAGCGCACCCGCAGCTTGGAGCGGGTGTTGAGCATCACGATCGAACCGTCGGCGAGACGCAGCCGGCGCTGCTCGCCCGGTTCGGTGCGATAGCTCTTTTCCGCCAGCACGTCCGAACCGATGACCGCCGCCGTGACGGCCGCCGCGGCCGCCGCCAGCCCGCCGCCCAGCAGCGCCCGGCGATCGACGCGCCTGACGGGCGCGGCCTTGCCGCCCATCAGGATCGCGCGCGCCTCCGGATCGTCGGCCAGGTCGCCGACAGCGTTGAACACCCGGGCATGGGCGTCGAACGCCGCGCCATTGGCCGCGTCGGCCTCCAGCCACAGCCGCAGTCGATGATCGTCCTCGCGGGTGCTCTGGTCGGAGGCCAGGCGCGCGACCCAGTCGGGCGCGGCCCGCGCGCCCTGTCCCTGGGGCGGCTTCAACCCGCCGTCGAATATCGAACCGCGCTTACGCATCCTGATCCATCCGCGCCCGGATGTGGCCGAGCGCTCTGCTCACCTGCTTTTCGATCGTACCTACCGAGACCCCAAACCGCGTCGCGAGTTGAGTGTAGGTCAGACCGTCCATTCGGTTGAGCAGAAAAACTTCCTTCGTCCTCGCCGGCAGCTCCTCGAGGATCTTGGCCAGCCGGACGAGGGCCTCCCGCCCCTCGAAGATGCGGGCGGGCGACTGCTCGCTGTCGATCAGTTCGACGGTGTCGATGTGGACATGCCGGTCCTCGCGTCGCGTCCTGGCCCGGCGGCCGCGCTCGAGGAAGACGTTCGAGGCGACCGTGAAGAGATAGGCTTCTGGGCTTACAAGGTCACCGGGATCGACCCGGCTCATGCGGATGAAGGTCTCCTGGGCGCCGTCCTCGGCGGCGGCGGGGTCCAGACCCTTGCGCCGGAAATAGCGGACAACCGTCTCGCGGTGGCGCGTGACGAGGTCCGACAGGCGCGCCCGACGCTCGCCCCCCGCCCTGGTCTCCAATGCCCTGATGTCCGTCTTCATCGGCGCGACGCCATCCCCGACAAGGGTCTAACCGGACGCGACGCCCCGCGTGCGTCGCGGCGGTCGGGGCCCGTCGTTTCCGACGCGGGTCCCTCCTCGCCCGGCCGATCCCCTTTATTCTGATCGTTGCGTCCAGTCCTCGGGCAAGTCCATCCGTCTGGCAACCAGAGTTTCCGAATTCTCGGGCGCCTTCTGCCCATCCTCTACGCAGCCTTGCCGGCCACTTTCGCGCGGAGGTTGGGTCGCTCGCGCCTAGACCGCGACAGGCGTCGCGGGGTGTTCGCGCGCCGTCAGCAGGCCGAAGAGATCGCGCGGATCCGTCGGCGCGGCCAGCAGGTTCAGCCGCGTCCCGTCTCCGGTCTCGACCATGCGGTCGCGCAGGTAGCGCAGGGCCGAGAAGTCCTCGATCGCGAAGCCGACCGAGTCGAAGATGGTGATCTGCTCGGCGCCGCGACGCCCCGGCGCCTTGCCCGACATCACCTGCCACAGCTCGGTGACCGGGAAGTCCGGCTCCAGCTGCTGGATCTCGCCCTCGATCCGCGTCTGCGGCGTGAATTCCACGAACACCTCGCCCCGGCGCAGGATGTCGGCGGCCAGCTCGGTCTTGCCCGGACAGTCGCCGCCCACGGCGTTCAGGTGCATGCCGGCGCCGACCATGTTGTCGGAGAGGATGTGGTTCTGGGCCTTGTCGGCGGTGACGGTGGTGACGATGTCGGCGCCCAGCACCGCCTCGGCCGCCGATCGCGCCACGGTGATCTCGAAGCCGAGATCGCGCATGTTGGCCAGGAACTTGCGGGTCGCGGACGGATCCACGTCATAGACCCGCAGCCGGCGCACGCCCAGGACGGCCCGGAAGGCGTGAGCCTGGAACTCGGACTGCGCGCCCAGGCCGATGATCGCCATCGTGCTGGCGTCGTCCCGCGCCAGGTGCCGCGCGGCCATGGCCGAGGTCGCCGCCGTGCGCAGGGCCGTGGTTATGGTCATCTCGGCGATCAGCTCCGGATAGCCGGTGCTCACCGAGGCCAGCACGCCGAAGCCGACAACCGTCTGCAGCCCCTTGGCGGTATTGGCGGGGTGGCCGTTCACGTACTTGAAGGCGAACGCCTGGCCGTCGCTGGTCGGCATCAGCTCGATCACGCCGTCGGGGGAGTGGCTCGCCAGACGCGGCGACTTCTCGAACTCCCCCCAGCGTTGGTAGTCCTCCTCGATATATCCCGCCATCTCGGTCAGGACCGTCTCGAGGCCGATCCGATCGACGAGGTTCACGACGGCGTCGACATCCATGAAAAGCACGGGGGCGGTCCCTCCGGTTAAGCGTCGGCCGCATTCTAGTTGCGAGCCGATATCGAACGGGATGCCGAAACCACCTATCATTTTGCCAGATTTCTGGCGAAATTGATGATCGCTCTTGTGAATTAGCCAATGCATATCTTTGATAACCTCGATCGCCGGCTGATCAGCGCCCTGCGCGAAGATGGTCGAGCGCCTCTCTCGAAACTGGCCCTGCTGCTGGGCGTGTCCAGGCAGACCGTTGAGAACCGCCTGTCGCGCCTGCTCGACAGCGGCACTGTGCTTGGCTTCACGGTCCGCGTGCGCCAGGACACCGAAGACGACGCCATCCGGGCGATCATGATGATCGAGGTCGTGGGCAAGTCGACGACCGCAGTCATCCGCAGCCTGCGCGGCCTGCCCGAACTGCACTCGCTGCACTCGACCAATGGTTCCTGGGATCTCGTGGCCGAAATCCGCGCGGCCAGCCTGCAGGATTTCGACCGCGTCCTGCGCCACGTGCGCGAAACTCCCGGTGTCCAGAACAGCGAGACCAGCCTGTTGCTCAGTAGCGTGTAAGGTCATGGCCTCCACGCCCAGCCACCGCGGGGCGTGGACCATCGAACAGATCAGACGGTCGGCACCGTCCCACCATCTATGACGAACTCGGCGCCGTGGATCGCGGCGGCGCGATCCGAGGCCAGATAGGCGATGACATCGGCGACCTCGAAGGGTTCGGCCCCGCGACCAATCGAAATCCCGCCAAGGCCGCGCAGGACGAGCTGACGCGCGTCCTCGATCGTTCCGCCGTTGGCGTCCTGGAGACGCTTGAGAAACACCCCGGTCGACTCGGTCATGATCCAGCCGGGCGAGACGACGTTGACCCGCACGCCCTTCGGGCCCAGTTCCTTTGAAATGGATTTGCTGTAGGTCCTGAGCGCGGCCTTGGCCGCCGCGTAGGCCGTGGTCGCCTCGGGGAGCGGCAGGACCGACTGGATCGAGGTGACGTGGACCACCGCGCCGCCGCCCCGCTCGATCATCTGCGGGATCAGCAGGCGATCAAGACGGACCGTGGCCAGCAGGTTCAGGTTCAGTTCGGAGAGCCAGTGATCGTCCGTCAGGGCGACGAAGCCGCCGCCGGGCGTGGCGGAGCCACCGATGACGTGAGCGAGGATGTCGATGCCGCCCAGGCGTTCGAGCGCCGCCTTGGCCAGGCTTTCCCCGCCCTCGGCCGTCGTCAGGTCAGCCTGCACGAACTCGACGCCGTCGATCGGCTCGGGGCTCCCGCGGGCGGCGGTGATCACCCGGGCGCCGCCGGCCAGGAAGCGCTCGACGGTGGCGCGGCCCAAGCCCTTGGTGCCGCCGCTGATGAGCACGCGCTTGCCGGCGAACTCGGTCGGATCGGTCTTGAGGGTCACGCCGTGATCTCCAGAGCTTTGATGGCGTCGTCTTCGAGCGTGAAGCGATAGGTGAAGCGGATCGGGCTGCCCTTGAAGTCGCCGTGGGCGGGCCCCTCGACGACGACCTGACCGTCTTCATGGCGAACGGTGTCCGGCGTGAAGATCGCCTTCACGGCGACGACTTCCTCTTCGAACAGCCGCCTGAGTTCGGCGCGCCCCAGAACGGCGCGGCCGTTGTCGGTGAGGAGGGCGTCGGCCGCGAAGGGCTCGAGCATGGCGGACACATCGAGGCGGGCGTTCGCCGCCACATAGGCGGCGATGGGGGATGGAAGTTCGAGCGACATTTGTTCTGTCCTGCCTTTCGCGGTCGCGGCCGAGTTGGCCGTGAGTGCGCTTGCCAACCAAGGTAGCGATGGACAGTCGCTGGATAATCAGGACAATCCGGGATGCTTCATCACGAAAATCCGGACAATGGCCCTTAACAGTCTCACGGAGTTGGACGCCGTCATCATGGTCGCCCGGAAGGGTAAGTTCCGGACGGCTGCGCTTGAGCTGGGGGTTTCAACGACCGCCCTCAGCAATGCGGTCGGAAAGCTCGAGCGCACGCTTGGCGTACGGCTTTTCAACCGGACGACGCGAAGCGTCTCCTTGACCGAGGCGGGTCAGCGGTTCGTCGCTCAAGTCGCGCCCGCCGTGCGCGATATTCATGAGGCGATGGAGGTCGCGCGCGCTCAACAGGCCACGCCGTCGGGCACGTTGCGCATCAACGCCTTCCCGACAGCGGCGCGGGAAATTTTCGCCTCGCTCGTCCTGCCGTTCCTGCGCGCGCACCCTCAGGTCCACATCGACATCGTCACCGAAGGTCGCCTGGTGGACATCGTCGCGGGCGGCTTCGACCTCGGCGTCCGCAGCGCGGACCTTGTGCCGGCCGACATGATCGCGCTCCCGTTGGGACGCGGACGGCGCAATGTTGTGGTGGGCGCGCCAAACTATCTGGAAGCGCATGGGACGCCCAGGGTCCCGCAAGACCTCGCCGAGCATTCTTGTCTACGCGTCCGACTTCCCAATGGCGCGATCTACCGCTGGCCGTTCGAGAAGAATGGACAATCGGTCCAGATCGACGTCAAGGGCCCCATCACCCTGGACGAAGCCAGCCTTGCGCGCGCGGCCGCCCTTGCTTCCGTTGGCCTCACCCTGGCGATGGAGTCCGACGTGCGGGACGACATTGAGGCGGGCCGCCTGGTGCGCGTGCTCGAGGACTGGACGCCCACGCTCTCGCCGTTGAGCCTCTACTATCCGAGCCGACGCAACCCGACCGCGGCGTTCAAGGCGTTTATTGATTTTGCGCGGCGGTACGGCGGCGCCAGCCAGGCCTGGAGCGCTCAATAGGTTGGGACGTGACGTTGCCGCGCCTCCAGGAAGGCGACGTTCAGGGGGCGTAACCTAGCCTCGCGCCAGGCGGCTAAAACAGTTTGCGCGGCCGTGGGCACCGTGCGCGCGCCTTCCAACCTAGCCCCTTCTCGGCAGCGTGATCGTAAAGGCCGAACGGCCGTCTCGGCGCTCGTAGCTCACCTGACCGCCGTGGGCCCCGGCAATGCCGCGCACCACGGCTAGACCGAGGCCTGATCCAGCCTTCATGTCGAAGTCGTCCCCGCGTCGAAACGGCTCGAAAGCGCGTTCTGAGAAGCCCTCTGGCATTCCCGGTCCCTCATCGATGACGCTGATCGCGACATCGGCGTCCGTGACCCGCGTCGCGATTTCCAGAACGCAGGGCTCCGCATATTTCAGCGCATTGTCGACAAGGGCCAGCACCGCCTGTCGCAAGCGGACCGGGTCGGCGACGCAGCGGCCGCTCGTGAGGGTCATGCGCAATCCGAAGCCCGCCTTGTCGAGGTCGCGTTCGACAAGGCGCGCAAGCCCCTCGATCTCGGATGCCAGATCGATCTCGATGGGTCTCAGTTGCAGGCGGCCGCTGTCTAGCAGGCTGACGACCCGCAGGTCTTCGACAAGCCGCGCCAACGCGTCGGCTTGGTGGTGAAGGGATTGCAGGAGCGCCGGCTCGGGCTGAAAGACGCCCTCGGCGAGGCCCTGGAGACGCCCTTTCAGGATCGTGACCGGCGTCCGCAATTCGTGGGCGATCAAGCTGTTCCAGGTGACGATGTCGTCGACGGCTTTCTCAAGCCGATCGGCCATGGCGTTGAAGTCGGCGATCATCTGGCTGGCTTCCGTCGGCGCGGGAGTGGTCAAGATCGCTCTGGCCGAAAGGTCTCCCGCTGGCGATCTGCCGCGCGGCTTCGGCCAGGGTCTCGAGCGGCTCAACCATCCGTCGGGCGACCCGCGTCGCGACCACGCTCGCGGCGATGCTGCCCAGCACGATACAGACCGAGTACATCCCCCATTCCACGGGAGCGGGCAGGATGGCGTCCTCGGCCGACACCAGCTTCGGAGCGAACTCGAAGAGCAGCCCGTAACCGACGGCAATGAAGATCAGGCTCAGGACCAGGGTCGCCAGGGTGATGCCGACGACCGCCAGGTTGAGGCGCTGCGATAGACTCTGCGCTTTCATTGCCCCCCCAGGAGGCGATAGCCGAGGCCCCGGACGTTCGAGAGCATGCCTGGCGCGCCAGCGGCTTCGAGCTTCTTGCGCAGCTTGCTCAGATGGCTGTCGACGGTCCGCTCCAGCGCGTCTCCGCCCGACAGGCAGGCGTCCAGCAGTTCGGCGCGCGTATAGAGGCGCATCGGGGCCTGGGCCATGTGAAGCAAGAGGCGGAACTCGGTGAGGGTCAAGGTGAGCCGGCGCGGCCCGTCAGGCGCGTTGACCGTGGCGGTATGATTGACGGGATCGACATCAAGCGGTCCCGCGCGCGCCACCGAGGCCGCGTCCCGGCCCGAGACGCGGCGCAGCACGGCCTTGGCGCGGGCGGCGACCTCCAGCGGGTTGAAAGGCTTGATGACATAGTCGTCCGCCCCGATCCGAAGCGCCTGCAGCTTGTCCAGATCCTGGTCCAGGGCCGTCAGCATGATCACGGGCGTCGCGCCCCGCCGACGAAGCTGCGCCAGCACCTCCCAGCCGTCGAGCTTGGGCAGCCCTACGTCGAGCAGGACGAGGTCGGGGCGAAGCGCCTGATGCAGCTCGACCGCCGTCTGGCCATCGCGCGCCGTGACGGTCCTGAGCCCCTCGCGCTCCAGATACCCGACGAGGATCTCCGCGATCTCGCGCTCGTCTTCAACGATCAGAACCAGGGCGTTCACGGGGTCTCCAATGCGGCCGCGACCGGACAGTCGAGCACTAATCATCCTTCCGCGGGCGGCGCCAGAAGCCTCCACCAAGTCGCAACATGGCCTCCACGATCGCGCAACCGCGCTCGGGCATAGGCTCCCCGCGCCACCAAAGGGTGCGCCTCGGGAGCCTGCCTCTTCATGGACCGCCGTAACATTCGTCTCGCCGCCGCCCTCCTGCTCGGCGCCTCCACCCTGGCCGCCTGCGGTCAGGCCGAGGTCGGCGCGTCGCCCGCCCCGACTGAAGTAGCGGTGGCGACCGCGGAAGTCGCGACCGTCATCCCGATGGACGACCTGCCGGGTCGGGTGGTCGCCTTCCGCACCGCGGAAATTCGCCCGCAGGTGTCCGGCGTCGTGACACGGCGGCTGTTCGACCAGGGAAGCGAGGTCCACGCGGGCCAGCCGCTGTTCCAGATCGATCCCGCGCCCTATCAGGCGGAAGCCGAAGGCGCACAGGCCGCGCTTTCGCGCGCGGTCGTCGTGGCGGACCGCGCCAAGGCGCAAGTCTCGCGCCTGGCGCCGCTGGTCGAGTCCGACGCGATCAGCCGCCAAAGCTACGACGACGCGGTGGGGGCCAAGGCCCAGGCCGAGGCTGATTTGGCGGAAGCGCGCGCGACCCTGCGCCGCCGCGGCGTAGACCTGAGCTTCGCGACCGTGAAGGCCCCGATCTCCGGGCGGATCGGAGAAGCGCAGGTGACCGAGGGCGCCCTGGTCGCCGCCGGCGGCGCGGGTCCCATGGCCACCGTCCAGCAGATCGACCGGGTCTATGTCGACGTCCGTCAGCCGTCGGCTCGCCTCGAAGCGCTCCGCGCCATGGCGGGCGGCGGCGCGGGCCGCGAGGTGGAGATTCTCACCCCCTCCGGCGCGCCATACCCGCGCAAGGGCAGGATCCTGTTCTCCGGCGTCACGGTCGATCCCGCGACCGGCGACGCCATCGCGCGCGTCCAGATCGATAATCCCGATCGCGCGTTCCTGCCGGGCATGTTCGTCCGCGCCCGTCTGCCGCGCGCGCCGATCCAGGGCGCCGTCCTGGCGCCTCAGCAAGCGGTGCTTCGCGATGGCGGCGGCAAGCCGATCGTCAGCCTGGTGAACGCCAGGGGCCTCGTCGAGACCCGCGCCGTCGAGGTCGGGGACGTGGTGGGCGGCCGCTACGTCGTGACTCGCGGCTTGAAAGCGGGAGAGCGCGTCATCGTCGAGGGACAGGACCGCGTCACGGCCGGCGCCCAGGTCAAGACCGTCCCGTTCCAGATCGGAGCGCGTTAGTCCCATGCCGAAGTTCTTCATCGAGCGGCCGATCTTCGCCTGGGTGATCGCCATCGCCATCGTCCTGGCGGGCCTGATGGCGATCCCTCGCCTCCCCGTGGCGCGCTACCCGGTCGTGGCGCCGCCGACGGTCAGCATCTACGCCAGCTATCCCGGGGCCACGCCCCAGGCCATGAACGACTCGGTCGTCGGCCTAATCGAGCGGGAGCTCTCGAGCGTCAAGAACCTGCTCTATTTCGAGTCCTCGACCGACACGTCGGGCTCGGCCTCTATCACGGCCACCTTCAAGCCGGGCACGAACCCGGAGCTGGCCCAGGTCGACGTCCAGAACCGCCTGAAGACGATCGAGCCGCGCCTGCCCCAGACCGTGCGCCAGACCGGGGTCAGCGTCGAAAGCGCGGCGTCCAACTTTCTGATGATGGTCAGTTTGCGCAGCGTCGACGGGCGCGACGACGAGGTCGCGCTCAGCGACTACATGGTGCGCAATATCGCCGACGAGCTGAAGCGCGTTCCGGGCGTCGGCCGGGTGCAGATGTTCGGCTCCGAGCGCGCCATGCGCATCTGGGTCGATCCCAATAAGCTGACGGGCTTCAATCTCGCGCTGAGCGACGTCACCGCGGCGATCGCGGCCCAGAACCAGCAACTCGCGCCGGGCGCCCTGGGCGGCGAGCCGACGGTCAAGGACCAGCGCGTCACGGTCCCGCTGACGGCCGACGGCCAATTGCGGACCGTCGAGCAGTTCAAGGCCATCGTGCTGCGCGCCAACACCGCCGGCTCGCGCGTCACCCTGGGCGACGTCGCCCGCATCGAGCTCAACGCGGCGAACTTCAATTTCGCCACGCGCGAGAACGGACAGCCGGCGACGGCGCTGGGGGTTCAGCTGTCGCCCGGCGGCAACGCGGTGCGGACCGCGGCGGCGATCCAGACCCGGCTCGACGAGCTGCAGAAATCCGCGCCGCCCGGCATGCAGTTGGCCATCCCCTTCAACACAGCGCCGTTCGTCCGCGTCTCGATCGAGAAGGTCGTCCAGACCCTGGTCGAGGCCATGGCGCTGGTGTTCCTGGTGATGTTTCTGTTCCTGCAGAAGATCCGCTACACCCTGATCCCCGCCATCGTCGCGCCGATCGCCCTGATGGGCGCGTTCACGGTGATGCTGGCGGCGGGCTTCTCGATCAACGTGCTGACCATGTTCGGCATGGTGCTGGCGATCGGCATCATTGTCGACGACGCCATCGTCGTGGTCGAGGCGGTCGAGCGGATCATGGCGACCGAAGGCCTCTCGCCCAAGGACGCGACCCGCAAGGCCATGTCGGAGATGACCGGCGCGATCATCGGCATCACCGCCGTACTGGCGGCGGTCTTCATCCCCATGGCCCTGGCAGACGGATCGGTGGGCGCGATCTATCGCCAGTTCACGCTGTCCATGGCCGTCTCGATCCTGTTCTCGGCCTTCCTGGCGCTGTCCCTGACGCCAGCCCTGTGCGCGACCTTGCTGAAGCCCATCGACGCCCACGCGCCGAAAAAGGGCTTCTTCGGCTGGTTCGACCAACGCTTCGACCGCCTGACCGACGGCTACGAGCGCCTGCTGGGCAAGGTGCTGCGCCGCGGAGGGCGCGCGATGGCCGCGTTCGGCGTCGTCGTCGCCGTCACGGCGGGCGCCTTCCTGGTGCTGCCGTCGGCCTTCCTTCCCGAGGAGGACCAGGGCTACTTCATGACCTCGTTCCAGTTGCCGGCCGACGCCACGGCCCAGCGCACCAGCGAAGCGGTCGGGCGCTTCGAGCACTACGCCCGCACGCGCCCCGCCATAGAGACGACCCAGGCCGTCACCGGCTTCAGCTTCTCGGGCCAGGGCCCCAACGCCGCGCTCGTCTTCACGATGCTCAAGGACTGGAAGAACCGTGACGGCGCCACCAGCGCCGGCGAGGTCCAGGCCGCGACCGAGGCCATGAAGACCCAGCGCGAGGGCGAGGTCATGTCGATGATGCCGCCGTCGATCGACGAGCTGGGCAACTCGTCGGGCTTCACCCTGGCGCTGCAGGACCACGCCAATCGCGGCCCCGAGGCGCTGATCAAGGCCCGGACGCGCCTGCTGGAGTTGGCGGCCCAAAGCAAGCTGGTGACCGGCGTCTATCCCGACGGCCTTCCGGCCGGCTCGACGGTGCGGCTGGATATCGACCGACAGAAGGCCCAGGCCCTTGGCGTCTCTTTCGCGGCGATCGGCGACACCCTGTCGACCGCCCTGGGTTCCAGCTACGTCAACGACTTCGTCAACGCCGGCCGCCTGCAGCAGGTGATCGTCCAGGCCGACGCGCCGTTCCGGATGCAGATCGGCGACGTGCTGAAGCTGTATGTCCGCAACGAGTTCCGGCGGGATGGTCGCGCTGTCCGAGGTGGTCACTCCGGCCTGGACCACAGCGCCCGCCCAGATGACCCGCTTCAACGGCTATCCGTCGGTGCGCCTCACCGGATCGGCCTCGCCCGGCGTCTCGAGCGGTCAGGCGATGGCCGAGATGGAGCGACTGGCCGCCCAGCTTCCCGGGGGCTACGCGGTCGCGTGGACCGGGCAGTCGCTGCAGGAGAAGCTGGCGGGCGCCAGGCCCCCGCCTTGCTCGCCCTGTCGATGCTGGTCGTCTTCCTGGTCCTGGCGGCCCTCTATGAGAGCTGGTCGATCCCGCTTTCGGTGATGCTGGCCATCCCGCTGGGCCTGATTGGCGCTCTGGCCGCGGTGCTGTTGCGAGGCCTGCCCAACGACGTCTTCTTCAAGGTTGGCCTGATCACCATCATCGGCCTGTCGGCCAAGAACGCCATCCTGATCGTCGAGTTCGCCAAGGCCAGTCGCGCCCAGGGCATGGGGCTGACCGAAGCGGCCATCCATGCCGCCAAGCTTCGCCTGCGTCCGATCCTGATGACCAGCCTGGCCTTCGCCCTCGGGGTGGTTCCCCTGGTCATCGCGTCAGGCGCCAGCGCCGAAACCCAGCACGCCATCGGAACGGGTGTGTTCGGTGGGATGGTCACCGGCACCCTGCTGACGATCGTCCTGGTTCCCGTCTTCTTCGTCGTGGTCGTCGGCGCGGCGGAGCGCCTGTCGAGACGACACAACGCCGCCTCGGCGGAGGGCTGATCCATGCGTGCTCTGATCCTTTGTAGCGCGGCGCTGCTGGGCGCCTGCTCGGTCACGCCTCGGCTGGAGCTTCCGGCGGCGCCGGTGGCCGCTTCCTATCCCGTGCTTCAGGGCGGGGTGGCGGCGGATATCCCCGCGGCGAGATCACTCGCCTGGAAGCAGGTCTATGGCGATCCCAGGCTTCAAGCCCTCATCGGCCAGGCCCTGGAGCAGAGCCGCGATCTCCGGGCCGCCCTGTTGAGCGTCGAGGCCGCCCGCGCGGAACGCGGCGTCGCGCGCGCCGCCCTGGGGCCCGATATCGCAGCCAGCCTGGCGCGGACGCAGGAGCGCTCGCCGACCCAAGGACGAACGGACGCCTTCGCGGCCAATCTCGGGCTGACGGCGTTTGAGCTGGACTTGTTCGGACGCCTACGCGCTCAGTCCAACGCCGCGTACGAACGTTATCTCGCTAGCGAGACCGGCGCTCGTAGCGCGCGGATCGCCCTGATTTCCGCCGTCGCGACGGCCTATCTCGACGAGCGGCTGGCCGAGGAACAGCTGGCGCTGACCGAAGCCACGCTGTCGGACTGGCGCGCATCGCTCGACATCGCCCAGCGGCTAAAGTCGGCCTCGCAGGCCAGCGGCCTCGACGTCGCCCAGGCCGAGGGCATGGTGCGCCAAGCCGAAGCGGATCGCGAGGCCGGTCGTCGGACCCTCGCCCGGGCCCGCAATGCTCTTGAGCTCGTGGTCGGCGCGCCCGAACCGGCTCCGCTCCCGCCTCCCATTCCCCTGGCCGATCAGCCGCTTCCGACCCAGCTGGAGCCCGGCCTTCCCGCCGAACTGCTGGTTCGTCGACCCGATATCGCGCAGGCCGAGCACATGCTGCGCGCCGCCAACGCCGATGTCGGCGCCGCGCGCGCGGCCCTGCTGCCGAGGATCTCGCTGACGGGCGCGCTCGGCGGCGCCAGTTCGGATCTCGGCGCCGTGTTCGATCCCGCAAGCCGCGCATGGTCCTTCGCCCCCCAGATCACCCAGCCGATCTTCAGGAGCGGCCAATTGCGGGGCGCCGTGGCCTTGAGCAAGGCGCGCAAGTCGCTCGCGGTGACCGCCTACGAACGGCAGATCCAGGTCGCCTTCCGGGAAGTCGCCGACGGCCTGGCGGCCCAGGCCACTTTCGCCAACCAGGTCCATGTCCAGGAGGGCGTGGCCGAGGCCGCGGCGCGGCGCCTGCAACTCTCGGAGCTACGCTATCGCGCAGGCCTGGACGGTCGCCTAGAGCTGCTCGACGCGCAGCGCACCGACTATGCGGCGCGCCAAGCGCTGCTGTCGCTCAGACACGACCAGCTCGCGGCCATGGTCGCGCTCTACGCCGCGCTCGGCGGCGGTCTGGAGCCCACCTAGCGATCCCGTAAACCGCCGAACTTGAAGCCTCGTGAAAGACGATCCGCTCGCTCCCCCGACGCACGCCCTGGTCCTCGCCTACTTCGCGCGGCGCGAGGACATGCGTCGCTTTCTCTCCGTTCGGACCCGCGCGAGCGCGGACGTCGAGGACCTGATGCAGGATCTCTTCCTCAAGGTTCAGCGGGTGGATGGTGAGACGATCGAGAATCCATCGGCCTATCTCTACCGATTGGCGTCGAACTTGCTGCTGGACCACATCCGCGCTCGGCGACGCTCCGAGGCCCGCGACGCTGATTGGCGGCGCGTAAGCCACACAAACCTGGACGGAGCCGACATCACGGACGCACCAGACGCCGAGGCCGCGGTGGACGCTCGCTTGCGGCTAGAGCGATTGACCCAGGCGCTGGCGGACCTGCCCTCCAAGACGCGGCAAGTCTTCTGGCTGCACAAGTTCGATGGACTGACCCATGCTCAGACAGCCGAGCAACTCGGAATTTCGCGAAGCTCGGTCGAGAAACACATGGCGCGAACGCTCCAGCACTTGCTCACGAAAGTCAGGCGATGACGCCCTGATCGACTACGTCGCCCGAGGCGAGACGAACCTCCAAATCGCCGGTCTGAAAGGCGACGTCCCATGCACGAGGACGCCGGCCCCGGCGACTGTGTCTGGCCGGCGGAGGCCCCGCCGAGGCCGGACGCAGAGCGGCTTAACCCCGTCCATCTTCTCGGGGAAGATCACTGCAAGGGTGCTCAGATTTCGAGCTCCAGCAGCGGAACGAATTGTTGGCCACCGTGCATGTCGCGTTCGAAAGCGCCGCCCTGCGCGTGTCGGCGCGGATAGGCGTACTTGATCACCGCCAGATCGGGGACATCGACGCGCTTGGCCGAGCCCGGATCGAGCCGCAGCGCCTGCTCGATCGCCGTCGTGGCCAAGCCCGCCGCATCCCTGCTGCTGTCGTAGACGTCGCGCGAGGGGAAGAAGATATCGACGGTGATCCAGAACGGCCCCGCCGCTTTGGAGCGCACGTAGCGGGCGACGTCTTTCAGTTTGGCCATCAGGCGATCTCCGGGATGGGGCTGTCGATCATGTCGCGGCGGACCAGCTCCATCCCATCCTGTGTCGCAACGACATGGTTGAGTACGAACTCATAGGCGCGGCCGCGCTCGACCTCGGCCGGCGAGAACGGAAAGCCGTAGCTGGGCAGCTCCTTTCCGCGACGAACCGGGAAGTGGAAAAAGTAGGGATTGCAGGTCCTGGCAATGCGCGTGGCCAGGTCCTGGGTCTCGGCGGTGGCCACGAACATCAGGCCGATCTCGCGCGGCGGCGGGGTCCCTTCGGCGGCGGGAAGCCCCGAGACCGCGTTCCAGCCATAGGGGCGCAGCGAAATATCGAAGGCGTCCGGCGTCAGGCCCATGACCTTGCGCACGCGCTCGACCAGGGCCGCGTGAAGCGTCGCGACGAAGCCGTCGACCACCGCCAACACCGCCGGATCGGCGATACCGACCCACATCAGGGTCTGGAACGGCCCCAGCGCCGCGCCTTCCAGCTTCATCGTGTAGGGCCTGGGCAGGAATTGCGATCCGGTCACCCGGACGCCCCGCTCGCCGATCGCCTCGTACCGGGCGTGCGTCACGTCCAACACGCCGCCGGGCTCGGTCAGGATGAAGGGATCGCTGTTCTCGTACAGCATGTGCGAGGAGACGCTGTAGACGTCGCAGCGGTTCTGGCTGCTGAGCGGCCAGACCTCGAAGGCGTCGCGCCCGACCTTGATCAGCACGCCGCCGTCGGTGGGATCGACCGTGCAGAGCCCGCCGCATTCCGAGATCTTGCCCGCGTGCCAAGCCGCTCCCGCTCCCGCACCGCGCATCAGCGGCACGGCGGCGATGACGGCGGTGTCGGTGGTCCGCCCGCCCAGGACGATGTCGGCGCCGTCCTTCAGCGCGGCAATGTAGGGCTCGGGCCCCATCAGCGCGACGATATGCTCGCAGCGCTCGATCGTGGCCGCATCCAGCGGCCCCAGCGGCGCCAGGGGCAAGACCTTGCCGCCCTCCAGCTTCGCCAGCACCTGTTCGCGGCTCAGCTCCGAATGCAGGGTCGCGATCCTGGGATTCTGCCCAAGCTCGGTGGCGACCTCTTGCGCGATATTAAGCGTCCAGGCCACCCCGGCGTCGCCGCCGGCCGTGCCGCAGGTGCCGATGAGCAGCGGCACGCCATACTTCGCCCGCGCCGCCATCAGCACGCGCAGGTCCGATTTCACGGCCTCGCGGCTGTACTTGGAGACGCCCGTCGCCAGGCAGGACGGACCGCTGTCGGTCGAGCCCGCGTCCAACGCGATGGCGTGGGCGCCCTGTGTCAATCCCGCCTCCACGTGTTCGGGATCGATGCCGGCGCCCAGCGCGCCGACGGGGACGACGACGAGGGTGTCTTCGAAATCGGTCATGATGCGCTCCGCGCGAGAACTGAGGCCGCCCGCGCCTCGGCGGTCGGGGCGACGGAAGAATTTCCGGACAGGGGGACAGCGCCGAAGGCCACGGCGGCCAGAATCATCAGCGTCATCAACGCCACGGCCCACTTCAGGCCAAATCGCTGCATCGCGCCGACATCAACCTCGAGCAGGCCGGCGACCAGATAGATGGCCGCCACAAGCGGGCTCAGCACATGGACCGTCTGGCCCAGCAGCGAGGCGCGGGCGATGGCTTCGGGCGCGATGCCGTAGGCCTGTCCCATCTCGGCGATAATCGGAACGATGCCGAAGAAGAACGCGTCGTTGGACAGGAAGAAGGTCATGGGACCGCTGGCGAAAGCGGTGACCACGGCCAGATGCGGTCCCCAGGACGGGGGCAGCACGGCGAGGAAGGCCTTGCCCATCTCGCCGACCATGCCGGTTCCCTCCAGGACGCCGGTGAAGGTCGCGGCCGCGAAGACCAGCACGACGATGCCCATCACCGCCGGGGCATGAGCGGCCAGGCGCGCGCGCTGGTCGTCCAGCCTTGGATAGTTGAGGGTCAGGGCGATCGCGAAGCCGACCATGAACACCACCGGCAGCGGCGCCAGGCGCAGGATGGCCGCCAGAAGCACCGCGATCGTCAGGCCCAGGTTCAGCCACCACAGCTTGGGTCGCGCCACGGCGGCCTGGGCGGGATCGACCCGCCAGACGTCGGGAGCCAGGTCCTGCACGCCCAGTCGTCGGCGCTCCACGTCGCCCAGACGCCAGGCCAGGGCGGCGACGCCCAGCAGCCCGACCGCCATGACCGGGATCAGCGGCAGGAAGATCGCATTCGGGTCGACCTGCAGCACCGCCGCCAGCCGCGCCAACGGCCCGCCCCACGGCACCATGTTGATGATGGCGTTGGACGATCCCAGCAGCACGGCCAGAATCAGCGGGTTCATGCCCAGTTGGCGGTAGATCGGCAGGAAGGCGGTGATCGTCACCATGGCGGTCGTCGCGCCATCGCCGTCCAGCGAGACCATCGCCGCCACCGCGGCCGTGCCCAAGGCGACCTTGCGCGGATCGCCGCCGACCATGGCCAGCACCCGGTCCACCAGCGGCCGAAACAGTCCCGCGTCGATCATCACGCCGAAGTAGAAGACCGCGAACAGCAGCACCGCAGCCGTTGGGGCCAGCTTCACCAGGCCCTTGACGATCATCGGCCCCATGGCCGGACCAAAGCCGCAGAACGCCGCGACCAGGACGGGCACGAGTATCAAGGCGACCACGGCCGACAGCCGCCGGGTCATGATCAGCGTCATGAAGACGGCGACCATGCCGAACCCGGTGACGGCGAGAAGCGAGGAGTTCACCGCCGCCCCCTCAGTAGCGCCAGCGCAGGGTCGCGCCGTACGTCCGGGGCGGACCGAAATAGGCGAACTGGCCGCCCGCGAGAATGTACTGGTGGGTGATGGTCACCTCGTCCGTCAGGTTCTTGCCCCAGAGCATCGCCTCCCAACGTCCGTCGGGGCTGCGATAGCCCAGCCGCGCATCGACCAGGGTCCGCGCCGGCCGGACGTTGATAGGATTGTTGTCGATATCGTCGAAGATGAAGCTCTCGTAGTTGACGTCCACCGCGCCGAACGCCGTCCCGCCGCTCGCCAGCGCCCGCTCGTAGGCCGGCGACAGCGAGATCTTGTGGCGCGGATTGCGGTTCAGCCGGTTGCCCGACAGATCAGCCCCACCGGTGACGAGATCGACGAAGCGCGCGTCGGTGAAAGCGTAGGCCGCGCCCAGCGAAAATCCGCCGCCCGGAGTCCACTGCGCCGTCACCTCGGCCCCACGGATGCGCGCCGAGCCCGCGTTGGTCGTGATGGTGTCGAAGCCGACCGTCCGGCGAACCTGCAGGTCGTCGTAGTCGATCCAGAACAGGCTGGGATTGAACAGCAGGGTGCGGCCCAGCAGCTGGCTCTTCAGGCCAATCTCATACGACGTGGCGATCTCGGCGTCGAAGGGCGTGGCGGCCGAGGTCGGCGTCGAGGGGGTGTCCTGGTAGCCGCCACTCTTGAAGCCCGTCGAGACCGAGCCATAGACCATGGCGGCGTCGGACAGTTCATAGTTGCCGCCCAGGCGCCAGGTCAGCTGGTTCCATGAGTCCGAGGCGCGCACCGCATAGCGGCTGGCTGCGCGGACCAAGGCCGTGCTGGCCTGGGTCGAGACGCCGTAGTCCTTCTTGTCGCGCGAATAGCGCAGGCCGCCGAAGAGCTTCAGGCGATCGGTCAGGGCGTAGGTGACATCGGCGAAAGCCGCGGCGCTGTCGGTCACATTCTTCTGGTCGTACTGGTCGCGAGCCAGGAACGTGTTCGACGGCGCCGGTGGGCTGTCCAGCACCAGCAGATCGGTGCGGCTGGTGTCGGCGCGGTAGAGATAGAGCCCCGTCACCCAGGACAGCGGCCCACCCGGCGCCGCCGTGAGACGCAGTTCCTGGCTCCAGAACTCGGTCTCCTCGTACTGGCCGCCGCGGATATTGATGCGGTTGGTGGTCGGATTGCCGCCGTCGCCATCCCCGAAGGAGTCGTAGTCCAGCCAACGATAGCTGCCGACATACGACAGGATGGCGGCGCCGAAGTCGTAGTCGAGATTGAACCTCAGGCCGTAGGTGTCGCGATCGTCGTCGCCGTTAATGTCCATCCGGGTGACGCCCGGATCGCGGTCGACGGCGGCGCGCCAGACCGCCGCGCTGGAGCTGGCCGGATCGACGCCGATCGTGTGACGCGCGGGCAAGGTGGCGCGATTGCGCGTGCCGTCGGCGGCGATCAGGGCCGTCAGGCGGTCGTTCGGCTTGAACAGCAGTTGGGCGCGCAGGCTCTGGGTGTCCTCGTCCTGCACGCGATTGTTCAGGTAGAGGTTGCGCACGAAGCCGTCGTGCTGGCGGGTGCTGGCGCTGATCCGCAGGGCCACGGTGTCGCCCAAGGGCAGGTTGGCGTAGGCCGCCAGCTCGCGCCGGTCGTAGTTACCCAGCGTCGCGGCGACGCTCGCGTCGAAGCCGGCCAAGCTGGGCCGGCGGCTGACCACGTGCAGCGCGCCGCCGACGACATTCTTGCCCCAAAGCGTCCCCTGCGGCCCCTTGAGCACCTCGATGCGCTCGACGTCGAAGGCGTCGAAGGCCACGGCCGCCGGCCGGCCCATATAGACCTCGTCGATGAAGACCGCCGTCGACGGATCGCCCGCCGCCCCGCGGTCGGACGAGCCGATGCCGCGGATGGCGGGCCGCGGCTGGCTGGTCGGGAAGGCGTCAAAGTTCAGACCGACGGTGCGGTTGGCGACCTCGCTCACCTCGGTGATGCGGGCCTGCTCGACCTGCTTGGCGCCGAAGACGTTCATGGTGATCGGCACGTTCTGGACGTTCTCCGCCCGGCGCTGGGCCGTGACCACGACCTCCTCGATCGTGGCGGACGGCTGCGGTGCGGTCGAGACCTGCGCGGCGGCGGCCGACGCCGTGGCGGCCAATGCGACGCCCAGCGGGGCCGCGGCGAAGATCGCCTTCTTCATGGCTGTTTCCTTTCCCTCTGATGCGGCTCTACGGCCGCCTTGAGCGCAAGGACACACAGCGCATCAATGTTCGTCAATCTTGACGAATTGCGTCAATGTTTGGAGAAAGGCGCATGAGCGATGATCTTTACATGGACGCGCCGGAAGCGGCCGAAGCGCTCGGAATCTCGGTTCCGACGCTGTACTCGTATGTCAGTCGCAAGGGGCTGCGGTCGTTCGCCGTGCCAGGCACCCGGCGCCGCCGCTACTGGCGCGCCGACATCCTGGCGCTGCTGGCGTCCTTCGAGCCGCAGGGCGGAGAACCGCCCGCCCCGTCCACGCGCATCACCCTTCTAACGGCCACCGGCACCTATTATCGCGGCCATGACGTCGTCGACCTGGCCGACCGTGCGAGCGTAGAGGATGTCGCGGCCTTGCTCTGGCAGGCTCCGGCGGATCAGATCTTCACGAATCGCCTGCCGCATGCGCCACTCATGCTCCCGGCGATGCTGGCCGCTCTGCAAGACGCCCCAACGCTCGACCGGGCGATGTCGATGCTGCCGCTGATCGAGCGCGCCAACCCGCGGGCCTTCGACCTGTCTCCGGCCGGCTTCGCCGCCTCCGGCGCGGACGCCCTGCGCTGGCTGACGGCGCTGATCCTGGGCGCAGACGCACCGTCGCCCGCGCCGGTGCATCGCGCGATCGCCGACACATTGGGCGCGGACCTGGTTTTCGCCGACCTGATCCGGCGCGCTCTGATCCTGATCGCCGACCACGAGTTCGCCGCCACCACCCACGCCGTGCGGGCGGCGGCCAGCACAGGACTGACACCCTATGCGGCGGTGCTGGTCGGCCTGGTCGCGGCCACCGGTCAGAAGGCCAAGATCCAGCGTTACGAAGCCGTTCGCCGTCTGGTGTTGGAAATCCTCGGCGCCGCCGATCCAGCCCAGCCGATCATCTCGCGCTTCCGGGCCGGTGAGGACCTGGCGGGTTTCGAGACCCTGCCGATGCACAGGGGTGGCGACCGGCGCGCCCAGGCCCTGCTGTCGGCCTGCCGCGCCGGCCTGGTCCACGACCCTCTGTTCCAGCGGCTGGAGACAGCCGTTGGCGTCGTCACGGACCTGACCTCGCGCGAGCCGGGCGTCATCGTGCTGCTGGCCTTCCTGGGTCATCGCCTGGGCCTGGCCGGCAATGAACTGGCGTTGGGCACCATCGGCCGGGCCATCGGCTGGATCGCGCACGCACAGGAAGCCATGGCCGAGCCGATGATCGGTCGCAGCGCCCGAGCCAGCTATGACGGGCCGCTACCGACGGGCGCTTTGGAGAGGGGGTCGGGAGGCGGGATATAGGCTTGTGACGCCCGATTGCCCCATTGGCTTGCATCGTCTGAGGATCAGCCATTCGAGCTTGACCACGTGCGCCGAAATCGCCCGCCAGACTCCGGCGCGGCGAACATGGACGTAGGCCGATGTCGGCGGCCGCGGCCGCCGACCGAGAGCCGACCGCGATCGTCATCGAGATCGACCAGATCGATCGAGCGAAACTGACGAAAGCGCAACTCACCGCCCTTGCCGATGTGAAGCGCTATTTGCTGGTCATTTCCGGATGGATGCGCAGCGCATCGCCGACACGCGGCTTTCCCGCCAGACCCGCGATGCGCGGGAGAGCCGCGATGACGATGTCCAGCGAGACCTTGTTGAGCGACCGATAGATAGCGGTCAGGTCCTCGAAGCGCCAATCACCCAAGCCCTCGGCCGGATTGGATATGACGACCAAGCTCGCGTAGTTGACGCCGGCCATGCGGGCATAGGCCATTTCGGATCCCACGTTCATGGTCACCATGTCGCCGCCGATCTGCTTGAAGAAGCGGATCTCGGCCGGCGTCTCGAACCGCCCGCCCGCCGCCTGGATCACCACGCCGCCCTTGTGGACCCTGATGTCTTTCAGCGAGGCGTCGGCGGCTAGGCGCTTGCGGGTTTCGTCGACCAGGATGTCGTCCAGAAGCGGGTCCGTCGCCGGCGTGTAGCGCGGCAGGATGGTCTCGCCCGTGGTGTAGATCTGCTTGGGCAAGGCGCGCGGTCGCGAGATGTTGAAGTCGATGAAGTCGCTCGGGACGACGAAGTCGCGAGTCTTCATCTCGGGATTGACGCCGCCGGCCGTCGCCCCGCCGATCGCTTCCTTGACGCCCAGCTTATAGAGCGCCGTCCAGGTCTCTACCCAGCGCCCCTGCCCGTGGCCGTGGATGTAGTAGAAGTCGACGCCATTGGCCTTGCCGCACGCGATCTCGGGCGACTCTCCCACCGGAGTTCGGATGCGGAACGTCTGACCCAGGTAGCTGGAATTCAGCAACGCGTCGTTCAGATAGGTCCCACCGATGACGGCGATGGTGGCTTTGCATGGCGCGGTCGCCACGGTCTGGGCCATGGCCATTCCCGCCGAGACCATCGCCACAAAGCCCGCCAGAGCGGATCCCAAGGCGAATCTCCAGCCGGCTCCGCGCCCCGGCCTGGCGAAACCTGTTCTCGCGTCGAGCAGGCGCCCGCGCGACGGGCGCAACGCGCCAACACATTCGGCATCGGTCGCCGATCTCACGCCAGTAAGTAACAGCTTCATTATCCAACACCCCGCGCGGCCACGTCGCCGCTATCTGTCTAGCGACGAAGAACGAGGTCCGTCGCCATAGCGCGCCTGGCTTCAGGGACGTCGCGCGCATCCCGCGCGAATTGCCCTCTTATTTGGCGTACCGGCGCCCTCCTCGGGGGCACGGTGAAGGATCGGGAAGACCTATGAGCGGCAAGGCCTCGCAAGGCGCGACTGGAACGACAGCCGCGCTGGACCGTCACTTCGGGATCAGCGCGCGGGGGTCCAGCGTTCGGACCGAAATCCTGGCCGGGGCTACGACATTTGTCGCGATGGCCTATATCATCATGGTCAACCCGGCGATCCTGTCCGATGCGGGCCTTCCGGTCGCCGCCGTGGCCGTGGCCACCTGCATCGCCGCCGGATTCGCCACCCTGGCCATGGGCTTGGTCGCCAACGTGCCCCTCGCCCTGGCGCCCGGCATGGGCTTGAACGCCTACTTCACCTACACCGTCGTGCTGCAGATGGGCGTGCCCTGGCAGGTCGGTCTGGGCTGCGTGTTCCTGTCGGGAGCGATCTTCCTGCTGCTGACGGCGGCCGGCGTCCGGCAGATGATCATCGCGGCCATTCCCGTACACCTCTTCGCCTCCGTCGCTGGCGGCATCGGCCTGTTCATCGCCTTCATCGGTCTGAAGAACGCCGGCATCGTGGTCAGCAATCCGGCGACCTTCGTGGCCCTAGGCGACCTGCGTCAGCCAGGTCCCGCCCTGGCGCTTCTGGGGCTGCTGCTGATCGCCGGCCTCAGCGCCTGGCGGGTAAAGGGCGCCCTGCTGATCGGCATCGTCGTCACCAGCATCATTGCCTGGCTGTGCGGCCAGGTCGTTTTCACGCCTCAGCCCTACAGCCTGACCGCGATGACGCAGACGGCGTTCAAGCTGGATATCGCCGGCGCCCTGGGTTTCGGCGGACACGGCCTGGGCCTGTTCGAGATCATCTTCGTCTTCCTGTTCGTCGACATCTTCGACAACATCGGCACCCTGGTGGCGGTGACCAAGCGCGCCGGCCTTGTCGACGCGGTGGGCAAGATCCCGGGCCTGAACCGCATCCTGACCACTGACTCGGTGGCGACCATGGTCGGAGCCGTGGTCGGCACCAGCACCGTAACCAGTTATGTCGAGAGCGCCGCTGGCGTGCAGGCCGGCGGCCGCACGGGCCTGGCCTCGGTGGTGACCGGCATCCTGTTCCTGCTGGCGGTGTTCGTGGCGCCCTATGCCCAACTGGTCCCCGCGGCGGCGACAGCCCCCGCCCTGATCATCGTCGGCGGCCTGATGATGGCGCCGCTGGCCGAGGTCGACTGGGACGACGCCTACACCGCCGTGCCGGCCTTCCTGACGCTGATCATCATTCCCCTCACCTTCTCGATCGCCAACGGCCTGGCGTTCGGCGTCACGGTCTTCGCGGCGCTGAAGATCGTGCGCGGCCAGGCCCGACGCGGCGACTGGCTGCTGTTCGTGCTCGCGGGCCTGTTCGTCGCCCGCTTCGTCTGGATGACGGCGGGCTGAAACAGGACAGGCTCTACGGGGCGAGCTTCGGGACGATGGCCTTCATCTGGGTCTCGAAGGTGTCGAAGGCCCGCTCCAGACGCCACTGATCGCGCGCCTTGGGGCTGGTCTTCAGCACCGCCGCGCAGGGTCCGGACGGCGTCGGGCCGCTGGCGTCGGCGCAGGGACCATCCCACAGGCTCGCGCCTTGCAGGAAAGAGTAGGTCAGGCTGTCGCGCGACATCTGCTTCAGCTGACCGTAGCGCACGCCCTGTTCCAGCACCGCGCGCATGTATTCGTGGGTCAGATCGCTTCGTGAAACGCCCAGGTCGTCCGTAGACAGGGTCACGGGCACACCGGCGGCCAGATACAGCGGCAACGGATGGTCCTTGCCCTTCACGCCCAGGATGACGTCGTTGCTGGTCAGGTTGATCTCGACGGCGATCTTATCGCGGGCCATGCGCGCCAACAGCTTTTCGGCGTCGTCTTCATAGGCGATGTCGACCCCGTGGCCGATACGGCGGGCCCCGGCGATTTCGACCGCCTCGGCGATATGGAAGCGCAGGTCGCGCGGCGGCGTCAGGCCCATGGCCAGCTCGCCCGCGTGGAGGGTCAGGGGCACGTCGGGATACAGCGTCTTGAAGAAGGCGAAGAGGCGCATGTGCAGCCGGTAGTCGCGCAGCGACACCGGCCCGTCCTCGGGCTCCAGGATGTTGATCCCGACGTAGCGCGGGTCGGCCTTCACCAAGGCGAAGGCGGCGGCCATCTGGCCAAACACCACCTCCGGCGAGCGCTGGCGCGAGATCGACAGCAGATAGCGCAGCGTCACATCGCAGGCCGGCTCGGGCTTGGCGGTCTCACAACGATTGAGGGCGGCGATGGCCTTGTCGTTGGCGTCAGCCTCCGCGACCGCCGCCGGCGTAGCCTTGGCGATGGCTGGTTTCAGCTGATCGAGACGGGCTTGCAGGATCCTGGCGTCCAGGCGCTGAGGCGGCGAGCCGTCGGCCGTCTGGACCCACGGATCGGCCCACGGGATGGCGGCCGAAGCCTGGACGACCGCCCGCGAGGCGCTCGAGCCAGCCATCAACTCCAGATACAGGGTATTGTCGAGCGCGGCCTGGCGCAGAGCCTCGGCCTGGATCCGCACGCCGCGGTCCTCGCCGCCGCCCCGTCCCGAGCGGCCAAAGGTGCGGAAGAAACGACGATGGCCGGAGATTTCCGGATCGCCTACCCCCTGCTCGAAGCGGCGGGTGGAGAGCGCATCGACGATGTCGCTGTAGAGGTCGGGGTCTCGCTCGGGCAGGCCTTTCAGCGCAACCCGATCGGCGTTGGCCTCGCCGGCGCAAGGGGCCGATACCAGGGACTGGGTCGACCTGGAGAAACAGCCATCGGCCGCCGCGGCCCAGGCGATGAAGTCCTCGGCATAGGTGCCGCCGCCCGCGTGGTTGTGCAGGTCCGCGCCCTTGGGCAACTTGGTCAACAGCACGCGCAGCAACGGCGGCGACGTCGCCGCCTTGGCGAACAGGGCGTCCAGCTCGGTGTCCGCGGACGTCCCGGCGATCGCCGGACAGGCGGACGCCAGGCAGCTGGCGGCGAACAGGGCCACGAGAGCCTTCATGGATGCGGACATCATGCGCTGCCCCTGATATGGAATCGGCCCCGGCGCGAACGCCGGGGCCGAAGCTTAAGCGGTGAAAACTAGAACTCGAAGCGGGCCCCCAGGCGGACCCGCCAGACGCCCAGTTGGGCGTTCGGCTGCAGGGTCGGCTTGGTGAAGGCGGTGTAGGAATACTGATTGCAGCTTGAGCCGACCTGCTGGGCGCAGGCGACGTTCACCACCGAGGTCAGTGGGTTGTAGGTCCTGTAGGAGCCCCAGTCGCTGTTGATCAGGTTCAGCAGGTTCTCGACATCGCCGAACAGCTTGAACCGAGCCGAGCCGAGGAACGGCGCGGGCACCTCCTGTTCGACGTGCAGGTCGACCTTGAAGTAATCCGGGGACTTCTCCGTATTCTTGCCGATCACGCCCTGGCTCAGGTCGTTGGCCCGCACGAAGTCGCGGAACGCCTCGTAGACCGCCGTCGAGGCATAGCTGACCTTGGAGTCGGCGGTGATGCTCGACACGTCCGGCACGTACAGCAGGTAGCGGTTGCCGCCGCCGGTCGTGCCGAACAGGGTCGAGCGGCTGTTGGACAAGGTGGTGTTCATCGTCAGGCTGTAGGGCGAGCCCGAACGCAGTTCCCCGAACAGATTGAAGCTGGTCTTGTAGTCGCCGAAGAAGGCGTGGGCGTAGTCGATGTTGAACTTCCAGTTGTCCCGCACCTCATAGCTGGACCGGCCATACGCCGGCTGGTTCGGATCGACCATCGGCTGGCCGCCATAGGTGCCGCTGGCCGTCGAACCGCCCGAGGCGTAGCTGCCCATGTCCGACAGCGACTTCACGTCCGAGTAGGTATAGCTGATGCCGGTATCCAGGCCGAAGTCGAAGGACTTGCTGGCCCGGGCGACGGCGATGACCGACTTGCCCTTGTCGGTGCTCAGCATGGCCAGGTCGCTGTTGGCCGTATTGGTGTAGGTGTCGGCATAGATCGGGCGGCCGTCGGCGCCGTCCCGACCTTGGTCAGGCGCAGGTCGGTATAGTAGGCGGCGGAGTCCGCGCGCCCATAGAACAGGTCCGCGCCGAAACGCCAGCCGTCACCCAGTCGCTCGCCCAGATCGGCCACGTAGTCGACCGACAGGTTGGTCTTCCACTGCGCCGGTAGCTTGAAGGTCGGCAGGATGAACGAAGTCGGCGAGGCCCCGAGGGCGGAAGTGTTGGTCTGCAGGTAGCTGGACACCAGCGGGTCGATCTTGTTGCCCTGGACATTGTTCAGGGCCGCCGCGCAGATCGCCGCGGCGTTGGCCACCGTCGCCGGAATGGTGCAGCCCGTACCGCCGACGGCGCGGCCGATCGTGACCGTGTTGGTGAACACCCCGGCGTTCGAGAAGCTGTTGCCGACGAAGACGTCTGGCGCGCCGCCGTTGAACAGGCCCACGCCCGTGCGCACCGTCAGGCGATCGGTCGGCCGCCAGGTCAGGCCGACGCGCGGCTGGACAACCAGGTTGCCGTCGATATTGGCGTTGTTGGCGAAGCCGTAGCGATTGACGAACGACGTCTTGAGCGGCGCCTTGTCCTTCATCTCGTAGCCGTCGAAACGGACGCCGGCGGTGACGTTCAGCTCCGGCGTGATGTCCCAGCTGTCCTGAGCGCCAAAGGTCAGCTGATCATAGTCGAAGCTGGCGCTGGCGTCCGACAGCTTGCCCGTGATCGAGTACTGGTACAGAAGCTGGCCGGCCTGGCGGGCCTGGAAGTCCGCCAGGGAGTTCGAAATAGTAGGTGCCCAGCGAATTGGCCACGAACGTGTTGCTGATCTTCAGCCGGCTGTAGGACGCGTGCAGCTTGAAGGCATGGTCGCCGAGATTGTAGCGGGCGACGAATTCGGCGCCATACTGCTTTTGCCCGACGACGTCAGCCTGGCTGAAGGCTTCGGTGCCGAAGATCAGTCGCGGCGTCCCCGTCTGAGTGCACTGGTTCAGCGAACCGACGGCGACCGGGTCGAGGCAGACGGTGATGTCGCTGTAGCCTGGCGAGCCGAACGAGATCGGGACCTTCATCGAGTCGCGGTAGTTGACCCGCACCTCCGTGCTGAAGGCGTTGGTCCAGCGGGAGTTCAGCTGCAGGACGTGGGTCTCGACCTTTTCCGGCTCGTGAGTGGCGTAGGAGCCCAGGCCGAGGCCCGGCGAGGTGATTGACGAGCTGCCGCCGCTCAGCGCGATCGTCTCACCCTTGTTCTGGATGGTCGAATACGACAGGCGCTGGTTGTCGTTGATGTTCCAGTCGAGCTTCAGCGTCCATTTCTTGTCCTTTTCAGGACGGCTGGTCAGCACGCCGAGCGTGTCGTAGCCGTAGACCGACTTGGCGATCGAGGTGACCTGATCGACCTGGGCCTGGGTCAGGTTCGGAATGGCGTTGCCCGAACCGGGCGGGCCGAAGACCGACGGGACGGTCTCATCGAGCTTCTCGTAGGCGAAGGCGAAGAACAGCTTGTCCTTGATGATCGGCCCCGAGATGAAGGCGTTGCGCGTCTTGGAGGTCATCTCCTGCGAGAAGCTGCTGCCCTTGGACTTCGTGCCCATCAGGCTGTCGTCCGAATAGGTGTAACCGGCGGCGCCGGTGAACTTGTTGCCCCCCGAGCGCAGAACGACGTTGATCGAGCCGCCCTGGAAATCCCCTTCGGAGATGTCATAGGGCGCGATCTTGACGGACAGCTGCTCGATCGCGTCCAAGGGGATCGGGCCGCGCGCGCTGGGAAGGCCGCCTTGGTTCAGGCCGAAGTTGTCCGAGAAGCGCACGCCATCGACCGAGAAGCGGTTGGTCCGGCCGTTCTGGCCCGCGATCGAGACGCCGCGGGTGCTGGGATTGAACGAAGCGAACGGATCGCGACGGGCGATGTCGCGGATATCGCGAGACACCGAGGCTACGCTGGCGATGCTGTCGCGATCGAACACCGTGACCAGCGGGCCGCTCTTTTCCCCCCGAGTGGCGGTCACCACCAGGGCGTCGACCTGCGTATCGCCCACGGCGACCGGCAGGACATAAGGCTGACCCACGCTCAGGAAGAAGATTCTGCGAGGTCACCGGCGGGAAGCCCGGCGCGGTCACCGTCACGGTGTAGGGGCCGCCTGGACGCAGGCCGGTCAGGTTGAAGGCGCCGGCGCTGTTGGTGGTGGCGTTCGCGGTCGTACCCGAGGGCTCGTGCACGGCGCTGACGCTGGCGTTGACGGCGGCCGCGCCGCCGGCGGTCACCGAGCCCCGGATCGAGGAGGTCGTCTCCTGGGCGACGACCGTCGTTCCGGTGGCCGCCAAGGCGAGCGCGATGGCGCTCGCGGCATAAAGATGTCGCATTTGGGTCCCCTTGAGATGGTGGGCCACGGTCCCCCGAGCCACACCGAACTGAATCCGTTACGCCCGCCTCGCCTTCGACCGCGCTTGCGCGCCGAAGCGCATGGCCAGCCGTGAAGCGGAGTTTGCGGTGTTTCCCCCAACGGTCGGGACGCTTGGCGCGTCCTCGCGGCTGGACCGACCACGAGGGTCGATCCGCCGTTTCAGGTCGTTACTTCCCGTCGCCGGGAATCTTGTCGCGATAGACCGCCCAATTGCCCGAGAGCTCGTCGACGACCTTGCCGGCCACCACGAGGGCGGCGTAGGCGGCGGCGTCGCCGACCCCGGCATAGGGTCGGTTCATGCTGTCGACCGGACTTCTCGCCCGGAGCCTGCTGCGAGTAGTTGCTGGCGGTGCGCAGGACGACCAGCCGGTCGTAGTCGGCCTTGCCGACCACGGTGAGCCGCCGCAGCGCATTGGCGACGCCGGTGTCCTCCATGGCGGTCATCACGAACCGGCTCTTGCCGCCACTGAAGTCCGTGGCGAGCTTGGCGTAGCGCTTGGTCAGCATTTCGCCGTGCCAGTAGGCCTGGCCGGAGATTTCGTCGCCAGTCAGCACGAAGGGCGGCTTGGAGCCGTTCGGATAGCTGGAGAAGCGCGCCCGCGCCGTCTTCAGCGCTTCGGTGTCCGGGAGCTGAATGCCCTTAGTCAGCCCATAGGCCCAGTCACGCAGGCCCGTGTTGAGCGGATAGTAGACGCTATCGGGCCGGCCGGCGCGCGGCGGCTGGAACGGCGGATAGCCGCCTGGCCATTCCGGCGGGGCCTCGCGCGGATCGACCCACTTGCCGAAGTCGACGTCGATGACGTTGCCGATCCACGCCGCCGACCCGGGCGAGGCCTCGTTCGGATTGACCCCGGCGATGGCCGCGATCACCCAGTAAGCCTTGGAAAGGTCGAAGCGCGGATCCGTCGCCAGGGCGAAGGTGGTGATGGCCGCATGGTTGGTGCCCACGCCAGTGCGGACGATCAGGACGCCCTTCGCCGGATCGTAGCCCAGCGGCGCGACGCCGTTCGGGAAGTCCAGCGTCTGGGGCGCCTTGGCCATCCACGCCTTGTCTTCCAGCGCATAGGCCGTGACGACGACGACACGGATCGGGATGGGGGCGGTGGCCGTGGCCGTGGCCGTGGACGCGGCGGGCGGCGAAACCGGCGCCTGAGCCAGGGCCGACGTCGCCGTCATCCCGGCGAAGGCCGCAGCCAAAAGGGATCGGCGTGTCCAGGCGGACAAGTTCAACATGATCGCAAATTCCCCCAACTGGGCCCTGTAACGCTACGCGAAGACCCTGGCGCCGCGGCGGATGGCCGGGGACGCTGAAAGCCTTGTTCTGGTCGGATGCAATGGCGCGCGGCGCTCGCCGGTCAAGCGAGCGCGGGAGTGGAAATAAATTCTTACTTCATGTGACGCCGTACCGGGCAAGCTCGCGCCTGTGCTGCCGCTTAGCGCGGCTCCAGGGAGTTGCTCGTCGGTGGCGGGGCAGCCAAGCCCCTTATGCCTCGCCATTCCGCTCTCGGCGCGACAAGCTTCAGATCTTTTCGAAGTCTAGGCGTCATGCAAGGTCGAGGTTTCCCGCGAGCGCTTCTTCCAGCGCTTCTCCTGCTCTCGGCGGCCGCGCCGCCGCCGTCCGCCTTCGAGGTCGTCGCGCTAGGCGTCAACGGCGGCGTGGAAGAGCCGACGAGCGCCTACCATATCGTCGCCCATGGGAACCGGTCGGGCGTGATGTGCGACGTGGGCACGCTAGCTTCGGGCCTGGATCGGGCCGTGCGCAAGGGCCGCTACCCAGGGGCTGACTCGCGCGGACAGGTGATGGACTCCATCGCTGCCTACCTGATCACACATGCCCACCTCGACCATGTCGCGGGTCTTGTGCTGGCGTCTCCAGACGACACCCAGAAAGACATCATGAGTCTGCCGCAAGTGAACCAAGCGCTCGCGGATCACTATTTCAACTGGGTCGCATGGCCCAACATGGGCGACCGCGGCCCCTCGCCTCACATCGGCAAGTATCACTACAAGGACCTGGAACCTGGCGGGACGCCCGAGCCGATCGCAGGTACGGGCATGACCGTCACGGCCTACCCGCTGTCACACGGAGGGGTGACGTCGACCGCGTTCCTGCTCCGGAGCGGACCGGACGCCTTCCTCTGCCTGGGCGACACGGGTCCCGACGCGGTCGAACACGCGACGAACCTGGAAGATCTTTGGCGCGCCGTGGCTCCGTTGGTGCGGCAGGGGCGGCTGCGGGGAATGCTGATCGAGGTCTCGTACCCCGACCCTGTCCCAGCCGCCCGACTCTACGGGCACCTGACCCCGATGTGGCTGAACACCGAGCTTCAGACGTTGCGCGGCATGACGCAGGACGACGCTCGCATGCGGGCCTTGCCGATACTGGTCACGCACATAAAGCCTTCGGGAGCGGGGCCGTCGAGCCGTAGGTCGGTAGAGCGGCAACTGGAAAAGATCGGCTTCTTCAAATTCATGATAGCGGAGGAAGGGCGCAAATACGCTCTTTAGCCGCCGGATCACGTCGCCATCGGGTCGACCGCCTGTCTGACGTCCCCGCCCATCAGGCTCTGACCGCATCCTGAAAAATGGCCCAGCGCGAGCCGGGCCAGTTGATTGGATCTCTCAAAATCCGCGAAGGCGCGAAGCTCTCGCAGGCCTCCTTTCTGAGAGTCCTCCGACCGCATCTGGAAGAGAATAAGTCGCGACCAGATCGCCGAGGTCGCCATTCAACCATATTGCGCGAACGCGAGGCACGGGCTGAGTGAGCGATTGGCAGCCGAACGTCACGCGTCAAGACAGGATCCGATAGAGCGCCACCGGTCGCGGTTCGGACGAAATGGCGCGCCGCGTAAGGTCTCGCCCGAGAGCGCGGCAGTTGCGCTATCGCGCCGAACAGAGTCGGACGTCAGTACGCAACGAGATTTTCGACTACGGCTCGGCGGCGGCGCACAGCCACTTTCCCTATGTCTCTGGCGTCGACTACGTCGAGCTCACGCTGCGGCGTCGCCGCTGGAGCCGCCCCCAAAGCGGGAGCGCGGTGGTGGGTACAGATCACCCTCGCAAGCTCGCTTACGAGCACATTGTGCGTGCCACGATGGATGCCGCGCACGGGAATTTCGCGCCCATGCTGGGGAAACTGGAGGGACGCCGAAAATCGGCCAGAGACCGATTGCTCGATCAAGCCGCAAGCATCTGGCTTTATTGGGAAAAGAGGATGGTGGACGCGACAGGGATTGAACCTGTGACCCCTACGATGTCAACGTAGTGCTCTCCCGCTGAGCTACGCGTCCGCCGAAGCGATCCGAAGCGCCTCGAGAGGCGTCCCGGCCGGGAAGGTGTGGGGGTATAGCGGCGGCTTCGCCGAGGCGCAAGCCGCCCTAAAACTTTTTAGGGCAACTTTTTAGGCGGCCATCATCTTTTCCACCTCGGCGACCAGGTCGCGCAGGTGGACGGGCTTGGACAGCACCTTGGCGCCCGCCGGCGCGCGGTCCTGGGCCGAGAGGGCGACGGCGGCGAAGCCGGTGATGAACATGATCCGCAGGCTGGGGTCGCGGGCGGCGGCCTGGCGGGCCACCTCGATGCCGTCCATGCCCGGCATGACGATGTCGGTCAGCAGCAGATCCCAAGGATGTTCCAGGTGCTGGACGGCTTCCTCGCCATCCGCGCAGGCCTGGACTTCGAAGCCGGCGCGTTCCAGCGCCCGCGCCAGGAAGCCGCGGAGGGAATCATCGTCTTCGGCGAGAAGGATGCGGGCCATGAGGTCACGTTCCAGGGAAAGTCGTCGATCGGAGACAGTCACCTTAGCGCGATGAGCGTAAATCGGGGATGAACCTAAGTGTCGCGGGCTGTGGACGAACCGCTATCGCGCTGTTTGTCGTTTGACCCGGCGCGGTCGGGCTTCGATGATGCCCGGATGAGCGCTTGGCGGCCCCTCTCGGCAGACAACGCCCCAAAGGACGGGGAGATGACCGCGCCGCTGGAGACGTTCGGCGGCCCGGCGTTCGAAGTGACGCGCGCCGCGCAAGCCGGAATCCCTCCGCCCACGGCCCTGGTGTTCGCTTCGCCCCATTCGGGCGGGATCTATCCGGAAGACATGATCGCCGCCGCCCGCCTGCCGGTCGAGACGCTGCGCGCCTCGGAGGACGCCTTCGTCGACCAGATCATCGCTGGCGCGCCGGCCCTGGGGGCCAGCGTCATCCGCGCCCGCCTCGCCCGCGCCTATGTCGATCTCAATCGCGAGCCGTGGGAGCTGGATCCCTCGATGTTCGCCGAGACCCTGCCCGACTACGCCCACGGCCGCTCGGCCCGGGTGGCGGCGGGGCTGGGCACGATTCCCCGCATCGCCGGCGAGGGGCGGCCGATCTACGCGCGCAAGCTGACCTTCGCCGAGGCCAGGGCGCGGGTGGAACTGACCCACCGCCCCTATCACGACGCGCTGGACCGCCAACTGGCGGCGGCGCGCGCCGCGCATGGGGCGGCGATTCTGATCGACTGGCATTCGATGCCGGCGGCCGCCGCGCACGGCCAACGCGCCCGAAACGGCGGTCCGTGCGACATCGTGCTGGGCGACCGCTTCGGCGCGGCCTGCTCTCCCAAGCTGACCGGCCTTGTCGAGCGCGAACTGGAAGCCCTGGGCTATCGCGTCGTCCGCAACGCCCCTTATGCCGGCGGTTACACCACCGAGCACTACGGCCGCCCGGCCCGGCGCACTCACGCCCTGCAGATCGAGATCAACCGCGCGCTCTACATGAACGAGACCACGCGCGAACCGACCGAAGGCCTGGCGCGGCTCACGGCCGACGCCGAGTCGCTGACCAGGGTGTTGGCGGCGCTGGATCTCGCGGAACTGCGTTAGGGCGAGAAGAATCCCGCGCTAGAATTGGGTCCGAGCCCACCTCCCGACGCGCCTTGTCATGGATCAATGACGCCCGTGGCCGCCCGGACCAAAAAAAGCCCGGCGAAACCGCCGGGCCAGTTCATTAGGGAGGAAACGCCCAGGAAGGGCAGAAGCGGCAGCGCCGCCTCACAGGAATGTTTATAGGGTGCGGCGCAAAAACAGGCAAGTGAAAAAGTCGCTGTTAATGTCGATTTTTTGACAGGAGTATCGCGCAACCCGTTGTGGGGTAAGGATCACAGAACGGCGCTACTCGGAAGTGCATTAAATTTAGGCATGTTGCAGCGCACAATTTGTTGCGTTTGAAACGGTCTCCAGTGAGAACACCTCGCAAACCCAAGGCTCATAAGGCTTTGCGGATGACACCGGTTACCTGCGACAAGTCTTTCCGAGCGTCAGGGGTGGATAAATCGGACGCAGTCGCGTAAAAGCCGCGCGCCTGACGCGCACAGCGTCATCTCCTATTCCTCCCGAAAGTCCGTCCGCTCCCATGTCCATGCGAAATATCGCCATCATCGCGCACGTCGATCATGGCAAGACCACCCTCGTCGACCAGCTGCTGGCCCAGTCGGGCGTCTTCCGCGCCAATGAAGCCACCACCGAGCGCGCCATGGACTCCAATGACCAGGAGCGTGAGCGCGGCATCACCATTCTGGCCAAGTGCACCAGCGTGCTGTGGAACGGTGAAGCGGGCGAAACCCGCATCAACATCATCGACACGCCCGGCCACGCCGACTTCGGCGGTGAAGTCGAGCGGATCCTCGGCATGGTGGACGGCTGCGTCCTGCTGGTCGACGCCGAGGAAGGCGTCATGCCGCAGACCAAGTTCGTGCTGACCAAGGCGCTGAAGATGGGCCTGAAGCCGATCCTCTGCATCAACAAGGTCGATCGCGCCCATGCCGATCCGGACCGCGTCCACAACGCCGCCTTCGACCTGTTCGCCGCCATCGGCGCCACGGACGAGCAGCTGGACTTCCCGCACATCTACGCCTCGGGGCGCGCCGGCTGGGCCACGCTCGACATGAACGTGCCCAACGATAACCTGGCCCCGTTGTTCGACCTGATCGTCCGCCACGTGCCGGAGCCGAAGCAGATCGCCAAGAAGGACGAGCCGTTCCAGATCCTGAACGTGCTGATCGAAAGCGACCCGTTCCTGGGCCGCCTGCTGACCGGCCGCATCGAGAGCGGCAAGGCCGTCCCGGGCATGGCCATCAAGGCCCTGGACCGCAACGGCAAGGAAATCGAGCGCGGCCGCATCACCAAGGTGCTGGCCTTCCGCGGCCTGAAGCGTTCGCCGGTCGATGAAGGCGCCGAGGCCGGTGACATCGTCGCCATCGCCGGCATGTCCAAGGCCACCGTCGCCGACACCCTGTGCGCCCTGGAAGTCACCGAGGCCCTGCCGGCCCAACCGATCGATCCGCCGACCATTTCGATGACCGTCTCGGTCAACGACAGCCCGCTGGCCGGCCGCGAAGGCGACAAGGTGCAAAGCCGCGTCATCCGCGACCGCCTGCTGAAGGAAGCCGAATCGAACGTGGCCATCAAGGTCACCGAGACCGCCGAGGGCGACGCCTA
This sequence comes from Caulobacter sp. UC70_42, assembly GCF_044056025.1. Lineage (NCBI taxonomy): Bacteria > Pseudomonadati > Pseudomonadota > Alphaproteobacteria > Caulobacterales > Caulobacteraceae > Caulobacter > Caulobacter sp. UC70_42. The sequence goes on from NZ_CP171994.1 coordinate 665,634, forward strand.
TGAAGTCGCCGGCCGCGGCGAACTGCAGCTGGGCGTCCTGATCGAGAACATGCGCCGCGAAGGCTTCGAGGTCTCGATCTCGCGTCCGCGCGTCGTGTTCCAGACCGATCCGGAAACCGGCAAGCGCCTGGAGCCGATGGAAGACGTCATGATCGACGTCGACGACGAGTTCTCGGGCATCGTCATCGAGAAGCTGTCGCTGCGGAAGGCCGAGCTGAAGGACATGGGCCCGTCGGGCGCGGGCAAGACCCGCATCCAGCTGGTCGCTCCGTCGCGCTCGCTGATCGGCTATCAGGGCGAGTTCCTGACCGACACGCGCGGTTCGGGCGTGCTGAACCGCGTGTTCAGCCACTATGAGCCCTACAAGGGCGCGATCGACCAGCAGCGCAAGGGCGTGCTGATCTCCAACTCGGACGGTGAGACGGCGGCCTATGCGCTGTGGAACCTGGAAGAGCGTGGCGTGATGTTCGTCGGCGCCGGCGAGAAGACCTATCTGGGCATGATCATCGGCGAGAACGCCCGTCAGGACGACCTCGACGTCAACCCGATGAAGGCCAAGCAGCTGACCAACGTCCGCGCCTCGGGCAAGGACGAATCGATCCGCCTGACCCCGCCGCGCCGCATGACCCTCGAGCAGGCCATCGCCTATATCGAGGAAGACGAGCTGGTCGAGGTGACCCCGAAGAACATCCGCCTGCGCAAGCAGATCCTGAACCCGTCGTTCCGCAAGCGTCGCGTCAAGGAAGAGTAGGATTCTTCACCCTTCGAGAATTGGGCCGCTGTTCGAAAGGACGGCGGCCTTTTTCTTTGCCCCGGCCCCTTCCCCTTTTCCCGGGCGAAAGCCCACTCCAGACGGAGCAGCGCCGGGGCGGTCCCAGAAACACCACGCCAAGCCGGTCGGCCCGGCGCTCCGAGATCTAGGCCCCAGCTTTCGTCGGGAAGAACGGAGCGGAGCGTCAACTGGCGAGCCGGTCGCGAATACAGCCATGCATTCGATTTCATCGCGTGATTTGCTTCGCCAAATCACGAACTTAACCGGAGGTTTACCCGGGCGAAGGATGGTTGGCCCAGCAGATCTCCACTCCAGTTGAGACGAGGACAGCGCGTGCGCGCCATCAGTTCGATGATCGGCCGCGGCCTGGCCGCGCTCGCTGAGCGCGTGAACCCGGCCGTGCCCGAGGCCATGGCCGGACGCGTACGCATGGAGCAGGTACAGTCCATTCTGCGCATGACCCCGGTGATGATGAGCGCCAACATCGTCATCGCCCTGCTGGTCAATCTGGCCGGCCTGACCGGGCCGCACCGTGTCATCCTGACAGTCTGGGCGGCGACGGTGATGAGCTACGCCCTGCTCGGCCTGCGCGGCTGGTACGCCGCCCGGCGCCTCAAGAGCGCCAAGTCCGCGGTTTCCGCGCGCGGCGCGCGCCGCATCGTCATCCAGGCGGGCCTGCTGGGTCTGCTGTGGAGCGTGCTGCCCGTCCTGACCATGCCCAAGGCTCAGGGCTTCTCGGGCGCCATGCCGATGCTGGTCGCCTCGGTCCTGGCCGGGATGATCGGCTGTGGCGGCTTCGCCATGCTGACCCTGCCAGCCGCCGCCATCGCCTATTCGACCCCCATGGTCATTGGCGCCCTGTGGGCGCTGGCCACGAGCCACGACCCGATTCTGTACGCCCTGGGCGGCCTGCTGATCTTCTGCCACCTGGTGGTCAGCGTCTCGTGCCTGTCGCACGCCAAGATCTTCGTCGAACGCCTGGTCGCCGCCGATGAGCTGGAACAGCAGAGGCAGGTTGTCTCTCTGCTGCTCAGCGACTTCGAGGAAGGCGCCAGCGACTGGCTGTGGGAGGTCGACGCTTCCGGGGCCATGACCTATGTCTCCGACCGCATGGCCGCCGCGGCCGGCGCCGACAAGGACGCGCTGATCGGCCGGCCGATGTCCGAGCTGTGCGGCGCGGCCGAGGCCCCGAGCGGCCCGGTCGCCTCCCTCTCGGCCCTGTTCGCCGAACAGAAAACCTTCCGCGACGTGGTCGTCTCGATCGGCGTCGGCGAGGAGACCCACTGGTGGTCGCTGTCGGCCAAGCCCGTGCTCGACATGGACGGCGCCTTCATCGGCTTCCGAGGCGTGGGCGCCGACATCACCCAGGCCCGCGAGGACCAGGCCCGCATCTCGCGCCTGGCCCACTACGACGTGCTGACCCAACTGCCCAACCGCCTGTCGTTCCTGCAGGCCCTAGGCAAGGCCTGGAACGAGCATGGCAAGCCCAAGGCCCACGGCGGAAGCGGCCTGGGCTGCGCCGTGCTGTGCCTGGACCTCGACCATTTCAAGGGCGTCAATGACAGCCTGGGCCACCCGATCGGCGACGCCTTGCTGGTCCAGGCCGCCGCGCGCCTGCGCGACTGTGTCGGGGCCCAGGGTCTGGTCTCACGGCTCGGCGGCGACGAGTTCGCCGTGGTCATCGCCCCCTCGCCGGGCGCGGAGGCGCTGGGCGCCCTGGCCATGGCCGTCGTCGACACGCTCTCGGATCCCTACGACGTCCGCGGCCACAACGTGCTGATCGGCGCCAGCGTCGGCATCGCCGTCGCGCCATTCGACGCCGACGATCCGGACGGCCTTCTGAAGAACGCGGACCTGGCTCTCTACCGCGCGAAGGGCGACGGACGCGGAGCCTATCGCTTCTTCGAGACCGCCATGGACGTCTGGGCCCAGGAGCGCCGGGCGCTGGAGCTGGACCTGCGCGACGCCCTGGCCAAAAACGAGCTCAAGCTGTTCTTCCAGCCTCTGATCGGCGCTCATGAGCACGAGACCACGGGCTTCGAGGCCTTGTTGCGCTGGCAGCATCCGCGCCGGGGCCTGGTGCCGCCGGCCGACTTCATCGAGTGCGCCGAGCAATGGGGCCTGATCGGCAAGATCGGCGAGTGGGTGCTGCACGAGGCCTGCCGCACCGCCGCCGGCTGGCCCCCGCATCTGACCGTCGCCGTCAACCTCTCGCCCAACCAGTTCGCGTCCGGCGAGCTGGTCGCCCAGGTCAAGGCGGCTCTCGCCGGTTCGGGCCTGGCGCCGGGCCGCCTGGAACTGGAAATCACCGAGGGCCTGCTGCTGCACGACAGCGCCAAGACCCTGGAACAGCTGGCCGCCCTGAAGGCCCTGGGCGTCAAGATCGCCATGGACGACTTCGGCACCGGCTATTCCAGCCTAGCCTATCTGTGGCGCTTCCCGTTCGACAAGATCAAGATCGACCGGTCGTTCGTGGCGGAGATGCAGGACAACACGGCCATCGCCGACATCCTGCGCACCATCGCCCTCCTGGGCCAGACCCTGAACCTGGAAGTCACCGCGGAAGGCGTCGAGACCGCCGCCCAGGCGCGGCTGCTGTCCGACATGCGCTGCGACACCTTCCAGGGCTTCCTGTACGGGCGGCCGATGCCGGTGGGCGACATCCCGAGCTTCCTGCTGTCGAACCTGGCGCGACAGATGCGTCGGGAAGGCGAGGACGATGGCGCGGAAGAAGAAGCGGCGCTCGGTTAGTCGCCCCTACTTCTTCACCAACCCCAGGATCCACAGAAGCACGATCGCGCCCAGGGTCGAAATCACCAGGCTGCCGACCCAGCCCCAGAAGTGGATGCCCAGCATCCCGGCCAGGAACGCGCCGAGCAGCGCGCCGACTAGGCCGACGATCAGGTTGGTCAGCAGGCCATGGTCCCGCTTCATGATCTTCTCGGCGATCCAGCCGGCGAAGATGCCGATGATGATGGCTCCGATGAAACCGACGCCGTGCATGTGATGCCCTCCTCTGGAAGCTAAGCCACGAGAATGCGCGAGCGGCCGCCGGGTTTCAGAATTCCCGCGCCGTGTTAGGCAAGGGCATGGTCCATCCCGTATTCGACAACCTGCCCACCACGATCTTCGAGCGGATGAGCGGCCTGGCCCGCCAGCACGGCGCCATCAATCTGGGCCAGGGCTTTCCCGACGATCAGGGCCCCCTGCCCGTCCGCGAAGCGGCGGCGCGGGCGCTGATCGAGGGCTCCAACCAGTATCCGCCGATGCGCGGCCTGCCGGAGCTGCGCGCCGCGGTGGCCGGGCACTATGGCCGGGCTCAGGACCTGCGGCTTGATCCGGCTACGGAGATCGTCATCACCTCCGGCGCCACCGAGGCCCTGGCGGCGGCGTTCACGGCCCTGATCTCGCCCGGCGACGAGGTCGTGCTGTTCCAACCGCTGTACGACGCCTACCTGCCTCTGGTCCGCCGCGCGGGCGGAATCCCCCGCCTCGTCCGTCTGGCCCCGCCGCACTGGCGGTTCGACAGGGCAATGCTGGAGGCGGCGTTCAGCGAAAAGACCCGGATGGTGGTGCTGAACAGCCCGTTGAACCCGGCCGGGATCGTCACGCCCGACGAGGACCTGGCCTTGCTGGCCGAGTTCTGCGTCAAGCACGGCGCGATCGCGGTGTGCGACGAGGTCTGGGAGGCGGTCGTGTTCGACGGCCGCGAGCATCGACCGCTGATGACCTTCCCGGGGATGCGCGAGCGGACGGTGAAGATCGGCTCGGCCGGCAAGCTGTTCGGCATGACCGGCTGGAAGGTCGGCTTCCTGATGGCCGCCCCCGCCCTGACCAGGGCCCTGGCGGCGGCGCACCAGTTCCTGACCTTCACCACGCCGCCGAACCTGCAGGTCGGCGTGGCGTGGGGCCTCGACAACCACCGCGCCTGGTTCGACGAGATGCCTGTCGAGATGCAGCGCTCCCGCGACCGCCTGACCGCCGGCCTGCGCGCGGCCGGCTATGTCGTGCTGGAGAGCCAGGGGACGTACTTCCTCAACGTCGACCTGACGGCGTCGGGGATTCCGGTCGATGACGTGACCTTCTGTGAGCGGACGGTCGTCGAGTTTGGCGTGGCGGCGATCCCGGTGTCGGCGTTCTTCGCCGAGGACCCTGTGCGCAACGTGGTGCGGCTATGCTTCGCCAAGGCGGACGCGACTCTGGACGCGGCGGTGGAGCGGCTGGCGAGAGCTCGGGCTTCTTTCAGCTAGCCAGAGCTTATCAGCCAGAGGCTACAGCGCGCTCAGTCCCGCCATCACCTCGCGCGCCACACCGCGCGCCAGGCACGTGTCCATCACCGACAGCAAGTTCCGCAGGTCGATCGGCTTGGCGACGTGCGCGTCGCAGCCCGCCTCCAGGCACGTCTTGATCTGCGCCGACATCACGTCGGCCGTCAGCGCGATCACCGGCAGCCGCGCCAAACGCGAATCCGCGCGCAGCCGACGCGTGGCCTCAAGCCCGTCCATCACCGGCATGTTGACGTCCATCAGGACGAGGTCGACCGGCTCGCGCTCCAACACGTCCAACGCCTCCTGGCCGTTCTGGGCCTCGACCAGCTCGCACTCGAACGGCTCGAGGAAGAGGCGAATGACGCGGCGGTTGACCGGATGGTCGTCGACCACCAGCACGCGGCGGCCATGCAGGGCGGCGAACCGGACATTGTCCTCGCCAGCCTCGGCCTGGCTGGCCGGCAGTTCGGAGGCGTCGGCCGCGTCGACCAGCATCTCGATGGTGAAGACCGAACCTCGTCCCTCTTCGCTTTCGACGCGGATCTCGCCGCGCATCATCTCGACCAGCCGACGGGTGATGTTCAGGCCAAGGCCCGTGCCGCCGAAGTTGCGGGTGGTCGAGGCGTCGGCCTGGGTGAAGGGGAGGAACAGCTTGGCGACCGTGGACTCGGTCATGCCGATGCCCGTGTCGGACACCCGCAGGCGCACGCGAACCCGCCCCTCCTCTTCCGGATAGCAGGCCAGGGCCACCTCGACCTTGCCCGTGGTCGTGAACTTCAGCGCGTTGGAGACCAGGTTGGTCAGACACTGGCGCACCCGCACCCCGTCGAACATCAGCGGCCCGGGCGCCTCGCTCTCCACCTTGAAGGTCAGCAGCACGCCCTTTTCGCGCGCCGTCGGCTGGTAGCCGCCGACCAGACGGGCGCAGGTCTGGACCAGATCGCCAACCGTGGGGGCGATCTCCAGCTTGCCGGCCTCGATCTTGGAGAGGTCGAGAATATCGTTCAGCAGGACCAGCAGCGTGTCGCCGCTGTCCATGATCAGGTCGACCTGCTCGCGTTGCTCCGGCGTCAGGGTCCCGGCGCGCAAGGCTTGGGTCAGGCCCAGCATCCCGTTCAGCGGCGTACGCAGCTCGTGACTCATGACCGCCAGGAAGGCCGACTTGGCCTTGCTGGCGGCTTCCGCGTGCTCCTGGGCGCCCTTCAGGCGGCGGGAGGCGCGACGCTGGTGGAGGGCCCAGGCGATGCCCCCGGCGACCAGCACGCCGAGCAAGAGCGCGATGACAACCGACGCCCGCGCCAGGCTGCGGCTGAGCCGCACCTCCTCGGTCAGGCGGCGGCTCTCGTCGCGCTTGGCGCGCAGTTCGCTGTCGAGGGCGGAGGATAACTCGGTCACGCTGCGCGCGTGGGCCTTCTCGGTCTCAGCGCTATTGGCCCGCCGCCAGGCGTCCAACTCGCGGAAAGCCAGGTCGCTGCGGCCTTCCGCCTGGTCGATATAGGCCTGGACCAGCGCCTCGGCGCCCGGGTCGCGCTGGGTCAGCACGGTGGGAATGGTTTTCAGCCGCTCCAGGTCGGCGCGGGCCTCGAACGGCCATGCCCAGCTGGGCCAGAGCCTGGGCGCGCTGGCCCAGCATGATGACTTGAAGCCGGCGACTGGGGTTGTCGAGCTCTGCCCGGGCGCCGCTCAGGCACGCCAGCACCTTGCGCGGCTGGTTCAGCATCAGAGCGATGCGGGCGCACAGGTGCTGGTCCCAGGTCAGAAGATCCTTGTCGCCGTCGGCCACGACCATGCGGTGGTGCAGGTCGGCCATGCGCTGGGCCGCGCCCAGCTCGCCCAGGTCGGCGGCGGTGTAGGCGATGTCGTAGATCCGCTCGATCTTGCGGACGTGGAAGGAGTCGCGTTCGTCCAGCCGCACGGCCTGGGCCATGTGGTCCAAGGCGCCTTCCTTGTCGCCGATGTCCGACAGCGTGTAGCTGTGCACCTGATGCAATTCGGCCAGCACAGGCTCGGCGATACGGCCGCGCCGTTCGATATCGACCTGCAGGTCGGCGGCCAGCCGGGCGGCCTCCGCCCAGCGGCCGGTCTGCCCCAGGTGCCGCACGCGCTCGATCCCGGCCATCACGCGGATGTCGGGACCCGATCCACTCAGATACTTGCGCCAGTCGCCGTCGGTGAAGGCGCGGAAGCCGTGCGTCTCGTGGCGATAGGCCAGGGCCTCCAGCTCGACCAGGGTGGCGAGCTGGGTGTCGTGATCGCGCGCGGCGGCCTCGCGGGCCAGCTTGACCCAGGCGTCGAACCGGCCTTCGATCTGATTGCTCTTGTAGGCGTAGAGAACGCGCCACAGGCCATAGAGCCGGGCCTGACCGTGATCGCGCAGGACGCGGCGGCCGGCGCGTTCGATATCCTCGTTGTCGCGCGGAGGGTTGCGAACCTCGTGCGCGCCTATTTCCTGAGCCAGCTCATCCAACCGCTGGGCCAAAGGCTGGGCGTCGCCCTGCGCCTCAGCGGCGCCGGCCGTGAACGACCCAATCAAGGCGAGAAGGACGAGAAGGCGCCGCAAGTCCGGTTTCCTGGAGACTGCAGTCACCCTTCGAGGGGATAGATGTAGGACCAGTTAAGCTTATCGCCGGCATTGAGCGACTTCGGGTTCGAACGGCTCAAATGGTCGCGCCGCCATCCACCACCAGCGCCTGCCCCGTCATGAAGCTGCCGGCCTTTGAGGCGAGATAGACCGCCGCCCCGGCCAGTTCGTCCGGCTCGCCGATCCGGCGCAGCGGCACGGCCGTGGTCGCGCGCTTCAGGGTCTCGGGATTCTCCCACAGGGCCCGGGCGAAATCGGTCTTGATCAGACCCGGCGCGATGCAGTTGACCCGCACGTTGTCCGGCCCGAACTCGTGAGCCAGGTTGCGCGCCAATTGAAAGTCCGCGGCCTTGGAGATGTTGTAGGCCCCGATGATGGCGTTGCCGCGCAGACCGCCGATCGACGAGACAATGATGATCGCGCCGTCCTTCCGCTCGCGCATCTCCGGCGCGACCATGCCGATCAGCCAGTGGTTGCTGATGATGTTGTTGTCCAGAATCTTGCGGAACTGGTCGTCGCTGATCCCGGCCAGCGGCCCGTAGTAGGGATTGCTGGCGGCATTGCAGACGCAGATGTCGACCTGTCCGAAGACCTTGCGAGTCTGGTCGACGAGGTGCTGGAGATCCTCCTTCGAGGCGATATTGGCCGGGACCGCGATGGCCGTCCCCGGTCCGTATCGGGCGTTGAGATCGGCGGCGACGGCCTCGCACGGTTCCAGCTTGCGCGAGGAAATGACCACCTTGGCGCCGTGCTCGGCCATCCGCTCGGCGATCGCCTTGCCGATGCCCCGCGAGGATCCGGTGATGATCGCCACCTTGCCGGTCAGGTCGAAGAGGTTCATGGCGCCGCCCTAAACGTTTGTTTGAATTTTCCCTCAAACTGGCGGCAAGGCGGCGGTGGGTCAAGCACTCCCGTCATCCCGGCCCTCGGCGGCGCTGCGGTCGGGATGACGGGGGACGGAGGATCCTAGTCCAGGAACCCCGTGATGATCGCCGTGGTCGCGGCGGGTTGCTCCTCCATCACCCAGTGTCCGGAGTCGGGCAGCACCTTGGCCGTTACGTCGCTGGCCACGAAGCGCAGCACCTCGGCCTGGCGCTCGCCGAAGGAGTGGTCGGCGCCGACCGCCAGCACCGGCATGGGCAGCTTGCCCTTGGCGGCGAAGGCCTTGTTGTCGACCGCGTCCTGGGTGAAGGCCTTGAACTGCTCAAAGGCCGAGTGCATCGCGCCGGGGCGGGCGTAGAGCGCCGCGTAGTGCTGGCGGGTCTCTTCGGTGATCGCGGCGGGCTTGAACGACAGCTCGTTGTAGAAGCGGTCCAGATAGATGCGCTCGCGGCCAGCGACCAGGCGCTCCATGTCCGGGCCGCGGAAGTTGAAGTGCCACAGCATCGGCAGCTTCAGGATTTCCTCCCAGGGCCCGACGCCCGGCAGCGGGGCGTCGATCACCACCCATTTGGTGATGCGGTCGGGATGCTCAGCGGCCAGGGCGTAGCCGACCATGTTGCCGATGTCGTGGGTGACCAGCTGAGCCTTCTGGACCTTCAGGACGTCCATCACCGCGGCGATGTCTTCGCCTTGCGTCTTCTTGTCGTAGCCGCCTTCTGGATGGGCTGACAGGCCCATGCCGCGCAGATCGGGCACGATCACGGTATGGGTCTTGGCCAGTTCCTTGGCCGCCGGAGCCCACATGTCGCCGGTGTCGGCGAAGCCGTGCAGCAGCACCACCGCCGGACCCGTCCCGCCGACACGGACGTGCAGGGTCGTGCCGTTGGCGGCGATGTCGCTGGCCTTGAAGCCGGCGGGGAACGGCTCGACCGCGTGGGCCGAGGTCGTGGCGAACAGGGTCGAGGCGGTCAGGGCGGCGAGCGCGCCGGCGAGCTTGCGGGTCATGGTCTTATCCTTGGCGGGTCGGACCGTCCGACCGTTGACAGCGACCATCCGTCTTTCGGCCCCGCGCCTCTGTGCTGGAGCCGCCGGAATTTGGCGAATTCAATCACGGAACGGCGTTCTTTGGAATTTTTCAGGCCGGATGTCGGGACGCCTGGATCCTGGCCGTCCTTGGGGCGAGAACGCCAAGACACAGGAGACGCTCGATGCCGCTCGACACCGCCGACTTCCCTTCCGATCGCGAACTCGTCCTTGAGCGGATTATCGATGCGCCGCGCGAGAAGCTCTACAAATGCTGGACCACGCCGGAGCTGATGCCGAAGTGGTTCTGCCCCAAACCCTGGACGGTCTCCAATGTCCGCATGGATGTCCGCACCGGCGGCGACACATATCTGGAAATGAACGGGCCGAACGGCGAGGTCGCGCCGCAGCCGGGCGTCTATCTGGAAGTGATCCCCAACGAGAAGATCGTCTTCACCGACGCCTTCACCGAGACCTGGAAGCCCTCGGCCAAGCCGTTCATGGTCGGCATTATCACCTTCGAGGATCTGGGCGACGGCAAGACCCGCTATCGCGCCGTGGTTCGCCACTGGACCGCCGAGGACAAGGCCGCCCACGAGCAGATGGGCTTCCACGAGGGCTGGGGGATCGTGGCGGATCAGCTGGCGGCGCTGGCGGCGACGCTCTGACGTTCCCTCACGAACACTTCGACCAACCGCTCATGTCCAGATGGAAGTGATCGCGGTGCTCGGCGTTGTAGTCCGGGCTCAGCGTGGTCAGGAAGACCCGGCAGGCGCCGTCGCGCACGCGCCGGAGGAACTGGCCGCGCGGACCCGGATCGGTCCAGTCCGACGCCACGCTGACGACCTGACCGTCGGTCAGCCGGAAGCCGGCGATGTCGATGGCGTCGGCGCGGGCGTGCTCGCTGACCGGCCCGTCCTTCTGGCCGTACATCCGCCGGCAGGCATAGCTGCCATAGTGCTCGATGCCCGCCACGCCCTGGCCCAGCAATTCGTCGGCGGCCGGCTGCACCACCTGGCGCTCCCAGATGGTCAGGGCCAGGGCCTCCTTGCAGGCCAGCGGCGCCTCGGCCGGCTCCAGCCTGGCCAGGCCCGACCGCAGTTGCACCGCATCGCGTAGTTCGCAGAACTCGCCCTCCGCGCGCTCCGGAACCTCGACATAGACGACCCCGGCCTTGGCCATGATTGCGCGACACAGCTTGGGATCGGCCCCGGCCCGCGCAGCCTTGACCCGGGTGGCCAGGCCCACGGGATCGACGACGCTGAGCGGCTTCCAAGGCAGGTGCTGGTCGGGGACCTTCCGCTCGGCCACGAAAACCATCAGCAGCACGATCAGCCAGAGGATGACGAGGCCGGCGTAGCGGGCCAGGCGCGCCCGATGACGGACCTCGTGCTCGATGCGCGGATTGTGCGGAACGCGGTAGCGCATGGAACGGGGGAAGCGCCTCGGAGGAAACGGTTAACGCCGGTCACCAAGCACGACCCAGGCGACGGGTTCAACCGTCGAGGTTCCCCGGGCTTGGCTACGACGCGGAAAAAGGTCATGTGCGCGGCATGAACACGTCCGCCTCTTCCGGGCGCCTGGTCGACAAGACCCTGGCGCCGCGCTTCGCCCTGCTGTGCCTGGGCATCTGGCTGAACGCCGCCGACACCCTGGTGACGGCGACGATCATGCCCAGCGTCGCCCGCGACATCGGCGGCTACGCCTATTTCGGCTGGTCGGTGGCGGCCTATCTGACCGGCTCGATCGTCGCCGGGGCCTGCTCGGGCAAGCTCTCCATGGCCCTGGGCCTGCGCACCGCGACGGCCTTGACGGGCCTCGTCTACGCTATCGGCTGCGCGATGAGCGCCGTGGCGCCGGAGTTCGTCACCTTCATCCTGGGGCGCCTGATCCAAGGCCTGGGCGCGGGCGCGGTCGTGGCCCTCTGCTACGTCGCCATCACGGCCCTGTTCCCCGAAAGCCTGTGGCCGCGCGTCTATGGCGCCGTGGCGGGAATCTGGGGCGCGGCGACCCTGCTGGGCCCGCTGCTGGGCGGCCTGTTCGCCGCCGCCGGCTTCTGGCGTGGAGCGTTCTGGCTGTTCGTGGTCCAGGCAATCATCTTCGTCGGCGCGGTGATGGTCATGCTGCCCGCCGACAAGAACGGCCCCAAAGGGGGTCAGAGCCGGGTTCCCAGCCTGCAGCTCTTCCTGCTGGTCGTCGGCGTCAGCCTGATCGGCGCGGCGGGCGTCGTGGCCTCGCCGCGATGGGCGATCGGCCTGGCGATCGGCGGCGTGATCGGCATGGCCGCCATGCTGGCCGCCAACGCCAGAACCCACGACCGCCTGCTGCCCCGCACGGCGGCGGACCTGCGCACCGCCACGGGCCTGGGCCTGCTGACCATCTTCGCCTGCGAGGCGGCCGTGATCGGCTTCACCGTCTATGGCCCGGCCTTCATCCAGGCGGTCCATCACGCCTCGCCCCTGACGGCGGGCTATGTCACCGGCGCGATCGCGGCCGGCTGGACGCTCTGCGCCATGCTGGTCGGCCACACGCCGGCCGAGAAAGACGGTCGCCTTGTCCGTATCGGGGCCGGGGTGATTCTGCTGGGCGCCGCCCTCTCGGCCTGGGCCGTGCCGCGCGGAACCTTGATGGAAATCGCCGCCGCCTTTTGCGTTCTTGGCGCCGGCTTTGGCCTCTGCCACGCCTTCATCGCCCGCCGCGCCATTGCGGCCGTGCCCGCCGAGGAACAGGCCATGGCCTCCGGGGCCGTTCCCACCGCCCAGCTGATCGGCGGCGCCGCCGGCTCGGCCGGCGCGGGCGCCATCGCCAACGTCCTGGGCTTCAGCCACGGCGTCGATCTGGCTCTGGCCCCGACCAACGGCCCGTTGCTGTTCGGCGCGTTCCTGCCGCTGGCCGTGCTGGGGTTCGTCGCGGCCTGGCGGCTGGGGCGAGCTTAAGCCCGCTCCAGCGCGGTCGCCTCGACCAACTGCACCACATCGCCCATGATCTCGGTGATCTTGAAGTCCTTGGGCGTGTAGATCCGCGCCACGCCCATCTGCTTGAGGATCAGGGCGTCGGCGTCGGGGATGATGCCGCCGATCACGACGGGGATATCGCCCAGGCCCTCGGCGCGCATCACGCGGATGACCTCCTGCACCAGGTCCAGGTGCGAGCCCGACAGGATCGACAGGCCCACCACGTGAGCGCGGCTTTCCTTGGCGCGGCGGACGATCTCTTCGGGCGTGGAGCGGATCCCGTCATAGACCACCTCCATGCCGCAGGCGCGGGCGCGGGTGGCGATCTGCTCGGCGCCGTTGGAGTGGCCGTCCAGGCCCGGCTTGCCGACCAGGTAGGTGAGCGTGCGGCCCAGCACCTTGGAGACGCGCTCGACCTCGGCCTTCACCGCTTCGACGTCCTCGGCCTCGCCGGTGGAGACGACCACCGCCACGCCGGTCGGGCCGCGATATTCGCCGAACACCGCGCGCAGGGCCCCGGCCCACTCGCCGGTGGTGACGCCGGCCTTGGCGGCGACGATCGAGGGCTCCATGACATTGCGGCCTTCGCGAGCGGCGGCCTGCAGGTCGGCCAGCGCCGCTTGCACGGCGCCGTCGTCGCGGGCCTCGCGCCAGGCCTTGAGGCGGGCGACCACATCGGCCTCCAGGCGCGGATCGACCGTCTCGATCGAGCCCTCCCCGGCCGACAGCGGCGAAACCTCGGTGTCCGTCCAGCGGTTGACGCCCACGACGGTCAGGTCGCCGGTCTCGACCGAGCGCACCCGCTTGGCGTTGGAGCCGACCAGCTCGGTCTTCATGTAGTCGATCGTGTTCTGCGCCCCGCCCATCGCATCGATCAGCGCCAGTTGCTCCAGCGCCCCCTTCGAGAGGTCGGCGACCTTGGCCTCGACCACGTGCGAGCCGTCGAACAGGTCCTCGTATTCCAGAAGGTCGGTCTCGTAGGCCAAGACCTGCTGGAGGCGCAGCGACCACTGCTGGTCCCACGGCCGCGGCAGGCCCAGCGCCTCGTTCCAGGCCGGCAGCTGCAGAGCCCGGCAACGGGCGTCCTTGCTGAGCGTGACCGCCAGGGCCTCGATCAGGATGCGGTAGACGTTGTTCTCGGGCTGCTGCTCGGTCAGGCCCAGGCTGTTGACCTGCACCCCGTAGCGGAAGCGGCGGGCCTTCTTGTCCTGCACGCCATAGCGCTCCAGCAGGATCTGGTCCCAAAGCTTGGTGAAGCTGCGCATCTTGCACAGCTCGGTGACGAACCGCACCCCGGCGTTGACGAAGAAGCTGATGCGCGAGGCGACGATCTCGAAGTCCTCGTCCGGCACCTGGCCGCCGGCCTTGACGGTGTCGAGCACCGAGATGGCCGTGGCCAGGGCGAAGGCCAGCTCCTGCTCCGGCGTCGCGCCCGCCTCCTGCAGGTGGTAGCTGCAGACGTTCATCGGGTTCCACTTGGGAACCTCGCGATAGCACCAGGCGATCATGTCGCCGATCAGCCGCAGGGAGGGTCCCGGCGGGAAGATGTAGGTGCCGCGCGACAGATATTCCTTGATCAGATCATTCTGCGTCGTGCCTTGCAACAACGCCCGATCCGCTCCCTGCTCGTCGGCCAGGGCGACATACATCGCCAGCAGCCAGGCGGCTGGCGCGTTGATGGTCATGGAGGTGTTCATCTTCTCCAGCGGGATCTCGCTGAAGAGCTGGCGCATGTCGCCCAGGTGGCTGATCGGCACGCCCACCTTGCCGACCTCGCCGCGCGCCAGGATGTGGTCGGGGTCGTAGCCGGTCTGGGTGGGCAGGTCGAAGGCCACCGAAAGGCCCGTCTGGCCGCGCGCCAGATTGCTCCGATAGAGCGCGTTCGACTTCTCCGCCGTCGAGTGTCCGGCATAGGTGCGGAAGATCCACGGCGGATCGGGCGCGTGCTGGTACGGCGTTCGAGGACATGGCGGGCTCCCGGGGCGCTTATCGTTCTTGATTACCAGCGATCATGAGCCGGGATTTGCTGCGACGCAATATGCGGTTCGCGAGTGCGAACTAGCGCCCCTCGAACACCGCCGGCCGCTTGCCCATGAACGCCGCCCTCGCCTCGGCGTGGTCGGCGCTCGCCGCGAGCCCCGGCGTCTCCGCTTCCGTCGTCGACACCCCGGAAGCCACCCGCTTGGCGGCCTCCACGGCCAACGGGGCTCTGGAGGCGATGACGCGGGCCACGGCCAGCGCCGCCTCAAGCAAGTCTGCCACCGGATGGATCTCCGCCGCCACCCCGTCCGCCAGGGCCCGCGCCGCGTCGAACGGCGCGCCGGTCAGCAGGTGGGGCTTGGAGCGGCTCTCGCCGATCAGCCGCGTCAGGCGCTCGGCCGAGGCGGTCAGGCCCATCCGCACCGCCGAGCAGGCGAAGCTGGCGCGATCGCTGGCCAGGCGGATGTCGGCGGCCAGGGCCAGCTCCAGCCCGCCGCCGATGCACCAGCCGTCGATGGCGGCGATCACCGGGACGCGGCAGGCCGCGACGCGATCGCACATGTCGAGGAAGTGCAGGATCGCCGCGCTCTGGGTCGGAACGTCGCGCGACAGCGACTCGGCCAGATCGTCGCCGGTGCAGAACGCGCCGTTGCGGCCGGTCAGCACCACGACGCGCACCGCTCGGTCGGCCTCGATGGCGGCGAAGGCCTCCAGCAGCCGCGCCCGCTCGGCCATGGCCAGGACGTTGGCCGGCGCGGTGTCCAGTTCAACGAGGGCGATGGCGGGCTGCGGACGCGACAGGTGGATCATGCCGCCACCGTGGCCCGGCGCGTCGGAGCCGGCAACCTTCCCCAACGCGATGCTGCGACGCACAAGATTCCGCTTGCCAGTTTCAAACAGTTGTCTCAGCCTTGCTCCGGAGACCCGAAAACAAGCGGGCGCGCATAGCCGAGTTTGGCCCTCATGCGTTGTTGCAGCGCGAAAGACGGCCAAGGAATGGGGAGTGGAGATGACGACCGCGACGCTCGAGACGTCTGAAACGCCGGTCCTGAAGGACCTCTACGAGATCGGCGAGATCCCGCCGGCCTTCCATGTCCCGAAGACCATGTACGCCTGGAGCATCCGCAAGGAGCGCCACGGCAAGCCGACACAGGCCATGCAGGTCGAGGTCGTGCCCACCTGGGAGATTGGCGAGGACGAGGTGCTGGTCCTCGTGATGGCCGCCGGCGTCAACTACAACGGCGTCTGGGCCGCCCTGGGCGAGCCGATCAGCGTGCTGGACGCTCATAAGCAGCCCTATCACATCGCCGGTTCCGACGCCTCGGGCATCGTCTGGGCGGTGGGCAAGAAGGTCAAGCGCTGGAAGCTGGGCGACGAGGTCGTCATCCACTGCAACCAGGACGACGGCGACGACGAGGAGTGCAACGGCGGCGACCCAATGTTCTCGCCCAGCCAGCGCATCTGGGGCTACGAGACGCCGGACGGCAGCTTCGCCCAGTTCTGCCGGGTGCAGTCGCGCCAGCTGATGCCGCGCCCCAAGCACCTGACCTGGGAAGAGGCCGCCTGCTACACTCTGACCCTGGCCACCGCCTACCGCATGTTGTTCGGCCACAAGCCGCATGAGCTGAAGCCCGGCCAGAACGTGCTGGTCTGGGGCGCGTCCGGCGGCCTGGGCGTCTTCGCCGTGCAGCTGGCCGCCGTGGTCGGCGCCAACGCCATTGGCGTGGTGAGCGACGACGACAAGCGCGAGTTCGTGCTGTCGATGGGCGCCAAGGCGGTGCTGAACCGCAAGGAATTCAACTGCTGGGGCCAGCTGCCCAAGGTCGAACGGCCCCGAGTTCAACGACTACATGAAGGAAAGCCGCAAGTTCGGTAAGGCGATCTGGCAGATCACCGGCAACCGCGACGTGGATCTCGTCTTCGAGCACCCCGGCGAGTCGACCTTCCCGGTCTCGGTGTTCGTGGTCAAGCGCGGCGGCATGGTCGCCATCTGCGCCGGCACCTCGGGCTTCAACCTGACCATGGACGCCCGCTTCCTGTGGATGCGCCAGAAGCGCGTGCAGGGCAGCCACTTCGCCAACCTCATGCAGGCGTCGGCGGCCAACCAGTTGGTCATCGACCGCCGCGTCGATCCGTGCCTGTCGGAAGTCTTCCCCTGGCACGACATCCCCGCCGCCCACGAGAAGATGCTGGCCAACCAGCATCTGCCGGGGAACATGGCGGTGCTGGTCTGCGCCCAGCGGCCGGGCCTGCGGACGTTCGAGGAAGTGCAGGAGCTGAGCGAGGAACGCTGACCTCCGTGCTTCGCTAAGGCCGGGGTGACAAGCTATGGTGACCTTGGAGCCCAGGGAGCTCACCCATGATCACCGTCTATGGCGAAGGCCGGGGCTTCCGGGTCGTTTGGCTGCTGGAGGAGATGGGGCTGCCCTATCGGCTCCGGCCGGTCGACATGTTGGCCGGCGTCGAGAACGATCCGGACTATCTCGCCATCAACCCCGCCGGCTTCATCCCGGCGCTGCAGGACGGCGACACCATCCTGGTCGAGTCGATCGCCATCATGGAGTACCTGATCGCCCGATACGGCCCGACGCCGCTGGCGCCGAGCCCGGAAGATCCTAGTTTTAGCGCGTACCTGCAGTTCCTGCACCTGGGCGAGGCGGGCCTGGCGGCCTCCTGGTTCTTCGTGGTCGTCAGCAAGATGCTCGCGCCCGAGGCGGAGCGCGACAACTGGGGCGCCCGCAAGGCTCGGTCGGTGTTCGAGAGCCGCCTTGGCCTGGTGACCCGCCAACTGGAGCGCGCCCCCTACATGGCCGGCGAGGCGTTCACGGCGGCCGACATCTCGGTGACCTACGCCCTGGAATTCGCCCAGCGCACCGATGGTTATCCCCTGAGCGACGCCCTACAGGCCTATGTCGCCCGCGCCACCGCCCGCCAAGGCTACCTTCGGGCCATGGCGGCCTGTCATGCCACACGGGCCTGGGTCGAAGGTTTGAAGGCCGGACGGGCCTGAAGGCCCCTCCCCAACGGCGCCATTGCCAGCCGCGCCCGCCCGACGCACAGTCGCCTCCAACAAGTGTTCGGCCGCAGAGCCTGGGGAGTGAAGGATGGGTGTCGGGGGTAAGGTCGCTTTGACGGCCGTGGGTCTCGTCTTGGCCGTGACGGCCGTGGTCGCGGTGCGGACCGCCACTTTCAAGGCGCCGGCCGCGGTGGATCCGGCCAGCGTGAAACTCGCCGCCGCGCGCCCTCTGGACGTCAACAAGGTCGCCGGCCACCTGGCCGAGGCCGTCCGCTTCCAGACCATCAGCCACCAGGAAAAGGCCGAGGACCAGCCGGCCGAGTGGGACAAGCTGCACGCTTGGCTGCAGACGACCTATCCGCAGGCGCACAAGGTCATGACCCGCGAGGTCGTGGCCGAGCATACCCTGGTCTACACTTGGCCCGGCTCCAACCCCGCCTTGCCGCCCATCGTGCTGATGGCCCACCAGGACGTGGTGCCGGTCACGCCCGGCAGCGAGGGCCAGTGGACCCATCCGCCGTTCGACGGCGTGGTCGCCGACGGCGCGGTCTGGGGTCGGGGCTCGATCGACGACAAGGGCTCGCTGGTCACGCTGTTCGAGGCGCTGGAGACCGTGGCCGCCAGCGGCTTCAAGCCCGTCCGCACCGTCATCATCGTCAGCGGCCATGACGAGGAGGTGCGCGGCGTCGGAGCCCGCGCCGCCGCCGCGCTGCTGAAGTCGCGCGACATCAAGGCCCAGTTCGTGCTGGACGAGGGCATGGCCGTGGTCGCCGACCACCCCGTCACCGGCAAGCCCGCCGCCATCATCGGCACGGCCGAGAAGGGCTACGGCACCATGAAGGTCGTGGCCCCCGCCGTGGGCGGCCACTCCTCGGCCCCGCCGGCCGACGGCGGCGGCGTCGTCACGCTGGCCAAGGCGGTGCAGGCGATCGACGAGCACCAGGCGCCCATGAAGTTCCAGGGCCCGGGCGCCGACATGCTGAAAGCGATCGCTCCGCACGCCTCGCCCGTGGTGAAGATTTTCGCCGCCAACACCTGGCTGTTCGCGCCGCTGCTGGTCAAGGTCACGGCCAAGACCCCTGCAGGGCGGCCATGCTGCACACCACGATCGCGCCGACCATGCTGAAGGGCTCACCCAAGGAGAACGTCCTGCCTCAGGACGCCACGGCCTGGATCAACTACCGCATCGCGCCCGGCGACAGCTCGGCCAAGGTGATGGCGCGGGCCAAGGACGCCGTTGGCAAGCTGCCGGTCGAACTGTCGTGGACCAAGACCGACGAGCCCTCTCCCATCTCCTCGACCAGTTCCGACGCCTGGAAGACCCTGGCGGGCCTCGCCGCCGACGAGAGCAAGGCTCCGGTCGTGCCGGGCCTGGTCACCGCCGGCACCGACAGCCGTTACCTCGGCGGCGTGGCCAGCGACGTCTATCGCTTCCAGCCGCTGGTGCTGAAGGTCGACGAGACCAAGATCATCCACGGCACCGACGAACACATCAGCCTGGACAATGTCGGGCGAATGGTGCGCTTCTATCAGCGCCTGGTGGAGACCGCCGCGTCGCGGTGACGTCTTCCTGGGGTGGGGCGTGTTCGGGGGAACACGGTCGGGGGACTTGGCGGAAACAAACCGCCTACAACTTTGGCTGTCGCTTTCCCGAGCCCAAGCACGGGTGTCGCATTGGCGTGCGACATCGCGCCTCGAGTTACGGTGTCCACTGAACCGCTAGAAGCGCAACCATGCCCGCCGACGACGCCCCGCTGCTGAAGGTCAAACCCGGCAAGCTTCCGCTGGACAGGTTCGGCGAGGGCTTTGTCTGGGACGCCTGGTACGTCGCCTGCCTGTCGCCCGACCTCAAGCCGGGCAAGATGGACAAGCGCGAATATCTCGGTGAGCCGGTGTTGCTGGGCCGCACACGCGCGGGCCAAGTCTACGCCATCCGCGACATCTGCCCCCACCGCGCCGCCGCCCTCTCGGCCGGCCGCGTCCACCGCGAGGCCGACGGGACCGACAGCGTCGAGTGCCCCTATCACGGCTGGCGCTTCGGACCTGACGGCGCCTGCAAGGCGATCCCGTCCCTGACCGCCGACAGCGACTTCGACATCTCCAAGGTGCGGGTGCGCAAGTATCCCACGGTCGAACAGCAGGGCCTGGTTTGGATCTGGATGTCGTCGGCCCCCCGCTTCGAGGGCCAGCCGCCAGAGCCGCCGCCGACCATCCCCGGGATCGTGGGCGGCAAGCCCAAGCTGGTCGACCATCTGGACTACGACATCCACATCGACCACGCCGTGCTGGGCCTGATCGACCCGGCCCACGGACCGTTCGTCCATCAGCAATGGTGGTGGCGGACCAAGACCAGCCAGCACGAGAAGAAGAAGACCTTCAGCCCGTCCGAGGCCGGCTTCACCATGGTGCGGCACGAGCCCTCCAAGAACTCCAAGGCCTACGCCATCCTGGGCGGCGAGCCGCTGACCGAGATCACCTTCCGTCTGCCGGGCCTGCGCTGGGAGCACGTGACGGTCGGCGACAGGCAGGTGCTGGCCCTGTCAGCCATGACGCCGATCAACGCCCACAAGACCCGCATGAACCAGATCATGTGGTCGGATCACTGGGCGTTCACGGCGCTCTATCCGATCATCCGCGTGGCCGCCCGCGCCTTCCTGCGCCAGGACGGCGCCATCGTCGCGGCCCAGACCCCGGGGTTGCGGCAGAATCCGCCGCTGATGTGGGTGGGCGACGCCGACCAGCAGGCCCGCTGGTACCACCAATGCAAGCGCGAATGGGCCGCCAGCCGGAAAGAGGGGCGCCCCTTCGTCAATCCGGTGAAGGATCAGACGCTGCGATGGCGGACTTAAAAGCCCTCTCTCATAGAGAGAGGGTTTTCGCGGTGGACTGAACTTGAACATCTATCGCCACCGCCTCCTCACCAGCCTCCGCACCCTGCCCTCCCCGCGCGGCTGGGTGTTCTGCCTCGCCGTCTCCGCCGCCACGCTGGCGCTGATGATGGTCATCGGCTTCGTCACCGGCCTCTATCGGCTCCAGCCGACCGAACCGGGCCTGGCGTTGCGGATGCTGGTGGCGTTCTTCGTCCCCGCCCTCGGCGAGGAGATCCCCTTCCGGGGCGTCCTGACGCCCGGCCCCAACGACAGCGTCCGCCCAAGGCTTGAGATCGCCCTCTCCACCAGCCTCTACACGCTCTGGCACGTCTTCGAGGCGGTCACCTTCCTGCCCGCCGCCGCCCCGATCTTCCTGCGCCCCGACTTCCTGCTGTGCTGCGCCGTGCTGGGCCTGGGTTGCGCGGTAATGAAGCGCCGGACCGGCTCGATCTGGCCGGCGGTGATCCTGCACTGGGCGCTGGTGGTGATCTGGCAGACCTGGCTGGGCGGGGTCAGCGCCCTCTCATAGGCGCACGAAAAAGCCCGTCCGGTCATGGGGGCGACCGAACGGGCTCTCCTCGAAGGCGCGGCCAGAGGGACGGAGCGGACGCGCCCCGAAACTCAAACCTTAAGCGCGGTAGACGTAGGCGCTGGAGACGTAGCCGACGCCGACGCCGTCCTGGCCAACCAGGATCCACTTGCCGTCACCGGTGCGGCCCAGGGCCTGGAAGGTCGTGCCCGAGGCCACCGAACCCAGGCGCTCGCCGCGGGTCGAGGCGTCGGCCCGCAGGTTCACGGTCGAGCGGGTGACGTATTTCTTGTCCATCTTGACCAGCGGGGCGGCCTGCACCGTCTGGGCGTAGCGATAGCCGCCCGACTTGTAGACGCCGCCGACCTGCTTGGCCGCCTCGTTCTTCTGCATGCCGCAGCCGACTGCCGAGCCGGCGCCGGCGCCAACCACGGCGCCGATGGCCGTGCCCGTGCCGCGGTCGCCCTTGCCGGCGATCTTGTTGCCGGCGACCGCGCCCAGCAGCCCGCCCAGCACCGCGCCGACTTCCTGCTTGGAGCCCGAGGCCTTGCAGCCGACGACGCCGGCGTTGGCTTGCGGGGCGGCGGCCAGCGACAGAGCGGTGGCGGCCGCGCCCAGGGTCAGGGTGATGGTCTTGATCTTGGTGGTGATGGTCATGGTCTTCATGTCCCTTTGAAAGTTGCCGGGGTCAGCAACCCCGTGAGACAGACCATGACAGGGTGAAGCTGAACGGTAGCGCGGACCGATTCAGCAGATTTCGTTCATGTTGAAAAAATCTGGCTCAGGCCCCCAGCGCGTAGGGACCGCTCTTCTCCAGCGCCGCCTTCCAGGCCGGCCGCGCGTGCATCCGCTCGATCCAGGCGGCCATGTGCGGGTACTCCGACAGCTTGCCCATGGCTTTCGCCACCTCGGGCACGAAGCTCATCTGGATGTCGGCGCCGGTCAGGTCCTCGCCGACGAAATACGCACGCCCGGCCAGATGGTCGTTGACGAAGGCCAGGTGGTTGGCGATCTCGCCCTGAATGCGCGGGTGCAGCGGCGCGCCGGCCTCGCCTAGACGGCCGACATACATGTTGAGCATCAGCGGCAGCATGGCCGAGCCCTCGGCATAGTGCAGCCACTGCTGGTAGCGGTCGTAATCGGCGCTGGCCGGATCGGGGGCCAGGCGCCCCTCGGCATGACGGCGGATGACGTAGTCGATGATCGCCCCGGACTCGATGATCGTGAGATCCCCATCCACGATCACGGGCGACTTGCCCAGCGGATGGATGTCCGTCAGCGACGGCGGCGCCAGACGGGTCTTGGGGTCGCGGGTGTGGAAGACGATTTCGTAGGGGAGGTTCAGCTCCTCCAGCAGCCACAGGATCCGCTGCGAGCGCGACTCGTTCAGGTGGTGGACCGTCAGCATTGTTTCTTCCCCGATTTTTGAACCGCATGTTGCGCTGCGGCATTGCTCGCAGATGCGAAAGGCGTCAGGGTGAAAGAAAACAACTGTTTGGCGCAGGGGAGCAAGCCATGACCGATACGGTCAGCCGGAACACGACTGAAACCTTGATCCTGCCGGGCCTGATCGGCCTGCTGCGCGAGGCTGCGGACGCGGCCCAGCTGTTCGTGGCCGAGGCCAAGCCGCAGGTCCTGGCCCACATCGCTCCCGCCGGAGGGAAGGTCGACCGCAAACTGGCCGACGTCCACCAGCACCGCGTCCATGGCTATGGCTGGTACGCGGCCTATGCGGAGCTCCTGAACCAGGTCGCCGGCTGGGCCGAGCGCCTCCAGGACGAAGGCCGGTTCGGCGAGGTCGAGGCCCTGCTGGCTCAACTGCTGTTCAGCGAATATTGCGCGCAGCTGGTCGGCGGCGTGCCGATGAACCAGGGCGAGATCGTCCGTCCGGCCCATCTGGTCGAAGACCGGGCGGTGCTGAACCGGCTCTACTCCAACGGCCTGATGAAGCTGATGGTTGAGGGCGGGAGCCAAGCCGTGAAGACCCGTGTGGCCCAGTTGCTCGCCGAGGCGCGTGGCCGCCCGACGCTGGAGCATACCGGTCTCGACGAGACCTTCGAGATGATCCGCGACCAGTTCCACGCCTTCGCCGAGGAAAAGGTCACCCCGTTCGCCCACGAATGGCACCTGAAGGACCAGCTGATTCCGATCGAACTGGTCGAGGAGCTGGGCGCCCTGGGCGTTTTCGGCCTGACCATTCCGGAGGAGTACGGCGGCTCGGGCATGGGCAAGACCGCCATGTGCGTGGTCTCCGAGGAGCTGTCGCGCGCCTGGATCGGCGTCGGGTCGCTGGCCACCCGCTCGGAGATCGCCGGCGAGCTGATCCTGACCGGCGGCACGGAAGAGCAGAAGCAATACTGGCTGCCCAGGATCGCCAGCGCCGAGATCCTGCCGACCGCCGTCTTCACCGAGCCGAACACCGGTTCCGACCTGGGGTCTCTCCGCACCCGCGCCACGCTGGAGGGCGAGACCTACGTCGTGACCGGGAACAAGACCTGGATCACCCACGCCGCCCGCGCCGACGTCATGACCCTGCTGGTCCGCACCGACCCGGCCACCACCGACTATCGCGGCCTTTCCATGCTGCTGGCCCCCAAGCCGCGCGGCGTCGAAGGGAACGACTTCCCCGCCCAGGGCATGAGCGGCGGCGAGATCGGGGTGATCGGCTATCGCGGCATGAAGGAGTACGAGCTGGGCTTCGACGGCTTCACCGTGCCCAAGGAGAACCTGCTGGGCGGCGTCCCGGGCCAGGGCTTCAAACAGCTGATGGCCACGTTCGAGAGCGCCCGCATCCAGACCGCCGCCCGCGCCGTCGGCGTGGCCCAGGCGGCGCTGGAGACCGGCCTCGGCTATGCGCTCGACCGCCAGCAGTTCGGGCAGCCGATCTTTGACTTCCCGCGCGTGTCCAACAAGCTGGCCATGATGGCGGCCGAGATCATGGGCGTGCGCCAGCTGACCTATTTCGCCGCCCGCCAGAAGGACGAGGGCAAGCGCTGCGATCTCGAGGCCGGCATGGCCAAGCTGATCGCCGCCCGCGTGGCCTGGGCGGCGGCGGACAACGCCCTGCAGATCCATGGCGGCAACGGCTTCGCCATGGAATACGCGGCGAGCCGCCTGCTGGCCGACGCCCGGATCCTCAACATCTTCGAGGGCGCCGGAGAGATTCAGGCCCAGGTGATCGCGCGACGGCTTCTGGACGGCGGGAACTGAGGCTTGTCCATAGGCCGAGGCTCGGCTTAGCCTCGCGCCCTCAAACAAGGACGCCTCCATGATCGCCACGACCCGACGCACCGCCCTCGTTTCCGCGCTCGCGACCGGGGGTCTGGCGGCGTTCGGGAACCGCGCCCTTGCCCAAGGAATCGGCGCCCAGGACACCGGCGCGGTCGGCGCGGCGGTCGACAAGTTCGCGCAAGAAGTCATGGCCGCCTTCCCCGATCAACCGGGCCTGGGTGTCACGGTGGTCGAGAATGGCAAGGTCACCCTGGCCAAGGGCTATGGCGTCAAGCGCCTGGGGGGCCAGGACAAGGTCGACGAAAACACCGCGTTCGGCATCGCCTCCAACACCAAGGCCATGACCGCCGCCCTGATCGCCATGCTGGTCGAGGAGGGCAAGCTGGAGTGGGACGCGCCGGTCACCCGGTACATGCCGTCGTTCCAGATGAGCGATCCGGTGGTCACCAAGCTGATGACCGTCCGCGACCTGCTGGTCCACCGCAGCGGGCTGACCTTGGGCGCGGGCGACCTGATGATCTGGCCCTCGCCCACCCATACCCGCGCCGACATCGTGGCGGGGCTGAAGTACCTGCCGATCGGCGGCCAGTTCCGGGGCGGCTACGCCTATGACAACGTGCTCTATGTCGCCGCCGGCGTCCTGATCGAGACCGTCACCGGCCAGAAGTGGGAAGAGGTCATCAAGACCCGGATCTTCCAGCCGCTCGCCATGAACGACACCGTCTCCAGCCCGGCCCTGGTCGACCGCGCCCACCGCGCCGAGCCGCACTGCCGCCTGGGCCCGCCCGTACGGGGCCTCGGTCCGCAGACCGTGCTGCCGTTCGACGGCAGCTTCGACGCCGCGGGTCCGGCCGGCGGGGTCAATTCCACGCCCAAGGACATCGCCCAGTGGCTGATGGTCCAGTTGGGCCTGGGGCTCTCGCCCAACGGCAAGCGCTTGTGGAGCGAGGCCTCGGCCAAGGAGATGTGGAAGCCGCAGACCATCACCACCTCGACCGATGGTCCGATCACGGAGAACCCGGTCCGTCCGTCGATCCAGGCCTACGCCCTGGGCTGGTTCGTCCAGGATCATCGCGGCGAGCGTCTGTTGTGGCACACCGGCGGCCTGGCCGGCTTCATCTCCTACACGGGCCTGCTGCCGGGCCGGAAATCCGGCATCATGGTCATGACCAACGCCGAGGAGAATCCGGTCCTGCGCTCGCTGCGCTACGGCGGGCCGGACCGCCTGCAGGGCCGCAACGACTTCGACTGGATCGCCTCGTCCAAACGTGTCCAGGCCCAGGCCGACGCCGATACGATCAAGGACGCGGCCAAGGCCACGACGCCCTCGTCCGGCGCCAAGCCCAGCCTGCCCCTGGCCGCCTATGCCGGGGTTTATCGCGACCCCTGGTACGGCACGGTGACGATCACGGTCGTCGGCCCAACCAAGGGAAGAGGGGGCAAGAAGCAGGGCCTGCACGTCGCCTTCGACAAGACCCCGCTCCTGAAGGGCAAGCTTGAGGTCTTCGACGGCGAGACCTTCAAGACGGTCTTCGACGACCGCACGCAGGAGGACGCCTTCTTCACCTTCGACCTGAAGGACGGCAAGGTGGTTTCGGCCCTGGTCAAGGCGGTGTCGCCGCTGGCCGACTTCAGCTTCGACTACCAGGACCTGCGGCTGACCAAGGAAGCCTAACCCCGTTCAGGGCGCCGCATTCCTTCGAACATCGCCTGGTAGGCCGTCAGCTGGCGGCCTTCCTCGATCTCGTCCGGGGTCTCGGCGCGGACGCTGGTGGACACGACGATATCCTGGCCGGTCGGCAAACGCACCACGCCGGTCTGGTTGGGCAGGAGATCGATCGAGCCGGTCTGGTCGGGCCGGAAGCCCCGGCCCAGGCTGACCGTGACCAGCAGGCGCTCGCCCTGCTGGACGACGCTGGTGAACAGCGAATAGCGGCTGCCGCCCCGCTCATAGGCCCCCTTGCGATAGAGCCGCTGCGAGCCGAAGGCGGTGAAGTCGGCCCACAGGTGGGCGCCGTCGGGCGCGACGCCGCTGGCCACCACCCGCACCGCCGAGCCGGGCTGGACCTGTGAACGGTCGGCCATGGCGTGAATGATCCGTACACGGCGCATTTGCATCGGCGGCTCGATCGCGACCGGCGGCGGCTCGGGCACGGGCGCCAGGATCGGCTCGGTGACGGCGACGGGGGCGGGCGCCGTGAGGGCGCGATGCGGCGCGGCCTTGGGCGCGGGCGGCGCGGCTGGAGGGCTGGGCGGACGCGGCGCTCGCGCCGGCGGCGTCTCGACCGAGCGCGGCGGGTCGAAGGCCATCACCACGTCCGGCGGCCGCGAGACCCAGACGGCCGAAGCGCCGCCCAGCCCCAGCACGGCGATGCAGCAGAGGCCGGCCAGGCGGCGGAAGCGGCTGGGCGTCGGGCGCGACAACAACCGCACGCGCTGGGCCAGGGGATGAGCCGCCCAGTGACAGCCCAGCGGCAGCGGCCGCGTGGCCAGCTGGGTCTTCAGCATCGCCTCGGCATAGGCGCGGCGCGCCTTCGGATAGGCGGCGACCACGCCGGCGTCGCAGGCCAGTTCCTGGTCGATACGCAGCCAGCGGCTCATCACATGGACCGCCGGGTTGAACCAGTTGACGCAGGTCGCCAGCGCCATCAGCGCGTTGACCGGCGGATCGCGGCGCTGGAGGTGAGCGTGCTCGTGGGCCAGCACCACCTCGCGCTCGCGCGGCGTGTAGCGGCCTTCGAAGTCGTCGGGGACCACCACCCGCGGCCGCAGCACGCCGATCACCGCCGGCCCAGCCTTTCCCGCCTTCGCCGCGCGGGCGAACTGTAGCTGGTTCCAGGCCAGCCAGGCCAGGCTCGCGACCACGCCCATCAGCCAGAGCCCCGCCAGATAGGGCCGGATATCGACCGGGGCGTTGGCCAGGGTCGTCCCGGACACGACCGAGGCCTGCCCCGCCTCGACCGACGCCGCCGGAACCCGGATCGTCAGCACCCGCGCGGGGAGCAGCATGGCCAGCGCGGCCAGCAGCGGCAGGCTCCACAGACCATAGGCCACCCGGGCTCCGAACAGCCGCCGCGCCGGCAGGCGCAGGGCCATCACCGCCGCGACCGCGACGGCCATGGCGAGGTTCAGGTCCAGCAGGTCCGAGAAGAGTTCAGCCATCGTCCTCGATGTCCGCGATCAGGTCCTTGAGCAGCTTGACGTCCTTAGCCGTCAGCGCCCGGTGCTGCGCGAAGTGCGCGACCAAGGGCGCTACCTCGCCGCCGAAAAGGCGGTCGACCAGGTTCTGGCTCTCGGACTGCACGTAGTCGTCGCGCGACACCAGCGGCCGATAGAGATAGCCGCCCGCCTCGCGAGCGCCTGCGATCGCGCCCTTCTTCAGGAGCCGGGTGATCAGGGTCTTCACCGTGCCGGGCGCCCAATCGTGGGCCTCGCCGACCTCGGCGACCACGCCTTCGGGCGTCAGGGGGCCACAGCGCCACAGCGCTTCCATGACCTGGCTCTCGGCGCCCGAAATCCGCATGCGCCCACTCCATTACCGAAAGTACATTTGTATTCCAATTGAGAATACAGCTGTATCCTAGCTCAGTTCGTCACCGACGCCAGCCACCTAGAGGGGAATTTTCAAGTGCCAATCGGTACCGCCTGGATCGCGTTCGCCGCTCAAGCCGCCGCGGCGACGTCATCCGTCCCGCAGCCTACCGCCTCCCAGGCGTCGACGGAGACGAAGACCCCCGCCGCCAGGCCCGCCGAGGGCGGTAATGGCGTCAGCGCCGTGACCATCACCGCCGACGCCCCGGCGGTGCGCACCTCGATCGATCGCCGCAGCTACAGCGTCTCAGGCGATCTGGCGGCGCAGTCTGGGGGTATCGCCGACGCCCTGCGCAACGTCCCCTCCGTCGAGGTCGACGTGCAGGGCAATGTCAGCATGCGCGGCGATCCCAACGTCACCATCCTGATCGACGGCAAGCCTTCGGGCCTGTTCCAGGGCGATGGCCGAGGCCAGGCGCTGCAGCAGATGCCGGCCGAGCGCATCGACCGCGTCGAGGTGATCACCAACCCCTCGGCCGAGTTCCGCGCCGACGGCACGGGCGGAGTCATCAACCTGATCACCAAGAAGGCCAAGGGCGCGGGCCGCACCAGTTCGATCCGCCTGACCGGCGGCGACCATGGCCGAAGCGGCCTGTCGGGCAATATCGGCTACAACAGCGGCAAGCTGTCGGCCGCCGGCGACATCAACTATCGCCGCGACGTCTTCGACCAGGTCGATTACGAGCGCCGCCAGCAGGCCAATCTCGACAGCGAAACCCAAGGAGCCACCGACTTCGACATCGATGGCGTCACCAGCCAGGCCACGGTCGACTACGACGTCTCCGACAAGCTGCGGATCGGCGGCGAAGCGCGGCTGTCGCGCTTCAACCTGGCGCTAGACAGCGCGGCCGACACCACGCGCAAGGACGCCACTGGCGCGCTCATCCAGGCCTATCGGCGCGACCTGACGCTCCGCCAGCGCCGCGACAACGGCGCGATCGTCGGCAGCCTGCGCCGCAAGTTCGACGGCGACGGCCACGAGCTGTCGCTGAGGCTCAGCTACGACGTCACCGACGACAACCGCACCCGCACCGGCCACACCCTGGCGACGGCGCCAAGCGCCTCCAGCGCCTACGACCAGCAGCGGTTTGGCTACGACACCCGCCAGACCGATCTCAAGGGCGACTATGTCCGGCCGATGGGTCCGGGCCAGACCCTCAAGCTGGGCTTCGACCTGCAGTTCGACGACAATGTCTATGAGAATGTGGGCCTGCGCGGCGGTTCGCTGAGCGGCCTCGCCGCCGACCCCGGCCTGACCAACACGTTCTTCTACGAGCAGCGGCTGAGCCAAGCCTATGT
Source organism: Caulobacter sp. UC70_42 (assembly GCF_044056025.1). Lineage (NCBI taxonomy): Bacteria > Pseudomonadati > Pseudomonadota > Alphaproteobacteria > Caulobacterales > Caulobacteraceae > Caulobacter > Caulobacter sp. UC70_42. The sequence goes on from NZ_CP171994.1 coordinate 694,630, forward strand.
CACCTACGAGCGCCCGCTGGGCGCGCTGACGATGCTGGCCGGCCTGCGCTACGAGCAGTCGAAGCTGGACCTGACCTCGAGCGGCCGCAAGGACGACAACGACACGACCAAGCTGATGCCCAGCCTGCACCTGTCGTACAAGCAGAACGACCGGCAGAAGCTGACCGCCAGCTACAGCGAGCGGCTGCAACGCCCCGGTCCGTTCGACCTCAATCCCGTGCCGTTCCTGGTGGACCCGCTGAACTACCGGATCGGCAACCCGAACCTGAAGCCCCAGCAGACCCACTCGTTCGAGCTGGGCTGGCAGTACCGCAAGGCGCCGATGATGGCCCTCGCCACTCTATTCTATCGCGAGAACGACAAGGTGGTCACCGACGTGGTCACCGACCGGGGCGGCGGCGTCTTCGTCACCACCAAGGCCAATGTCGCCCAGACCCGCAACGGCGGCCTGGAGCTGGTCCTGAACGGCAAGCTGACCCCCAAGCTGACCTATAATCTCAGCAGCACCCTGTTCTGGGCGCAGCTGGACGGCTCGAACCTGGGCTTCACCGACAAGCGCAACGGCACGACGGCCCAGGGCCGCGCCAGCCTGAGCTGGCAGGCCACGCCCAAGGACCTGCTGCAGGTCAACGGCTTCCTGGTCGGAAAGCGCCTGACGCCGCAAGGCTACGCCCTGCCCTTCGCGGGGATCGACCTCGGCTATCGCCGCAAGATCAGCGAGCAGTTGTCCCTGCTGGTCTCCGTCCAGGACGCCCTCGGCCTCTACCGAGACAAGCAGGTGATCGATACGCCCGCGCTGAAGAGCCTGGTGGTCCGCGACCCCGACGCCCGCAACATTCGCATCACGCTGGCCTGGACTTTCGGGACGGGCAAGGGCCGCAAGGATCCCGGCTTCGAGTTCCAGAACCCGGGGGCGGGACCACAGTAGGGAAAGGGGTGCTCAGCGCCAGCTAAGCGCGGCTTGCTGAACGGTCGGCGTCTGGGCCAGGCTCACGACGTCGGCGCCCTCCAGGCGGCATTGGCCCCGGCCGTCGGCGTCCAAAACGCACTCCACCCGCCGAGCGAAGGCGGCGGCCATCAGGACCTTACGGTCGATCGAAGCGCCCGATGCGCCGCCATCCAGACGTACCCGCACCCAGTCCGAGGGCTTGGGGCCCAGGGCCACGCAAATCACGCTGGCGGCGGGAACCTCGAGCACCGGTCCGGCGATGGTGTCTCCCGCCGCCGCCCGCGCCGAACAAGCCAGGGACGGCGTCGCGGCCAGAACCGCGACCATCAGCGGAAGGGCGAAAGAGACGGTAGACGAGATCGGGACACGCATGCCGACGCTCCTGGGTGGCGCGTTAACAATTCCCAGACGGGCGCCCTGTTCCGGATGATCTAAATCAAAAAGCGCCCGTTACCGTGGCTTCCACCCCTCGGCGATCACCGCGATCTGCTTGTCCATGACCGCCGACATCTCGGCCGCCGGCATGTTCCCGCCAGCCGCGGCGGCCATGCGGTAATTCCAGGCGTACGAGGCCTTCAGGGTGTCGATGATCAGGCGCAAATCCAGGTCGCCCCGCACCTCGCCCTTGCGCACGCCCTCTTCCAGGACGTCGAGCAGCATCTGGGACAGACGCGGATTGCGGCCATAGGGCGTAACGCCCGGATCGTTGTTCGGATTGTATGAGGCGGCGATGTGAGCCAGGAACAGCTTCACCCGCCGGGTCTCGAACTCGTAGTGGATGGCGAAGATCGAGCACAGCTTGTCAGCGGTGCCGCCGCGCAGGAGCGGCGCCACGTGGTCGAGCTCGGCGTAGAGCTCGGCCAACCGGTGGTTCATCACGTGGCTCAACACCTCCGCCTTGGAGGCGAAGGTCGTGAACACGCTACCGACGGAAACCCCCGCGCGCTCGGCGATCGCGCGGATGGTCGTCTCGTCGTAGCCGACCTCGTTGAAGAGGTCCCTGGCGGCTTCGAGCACTCGTTCCCGAGTCGCCGCCTTCTGATCAGTTCTTACGCCCACGCACGTCCCCCTCGAACACGCTAGCGTCGTTGTAACAAAGGCGCTCCGTTCCCCCGAACAGAGCGCCCAGTTTCGTTCGTCAGGCGCGAGCGCCCGCGAAGATGACCTTCAGCTGATCCGAAAGCCGCGCCAGCAGAGCTTCCACCGACCAACCATCGTAGACGGCGCGGCGATAGTTGGCGACATACACGTCCCAGCTCATTTCAGCCAAGAGCTTGACGTCGATATCTTTCTTCAACTGGCCCTGATCGATGGCCCGTTGCAGGGCGTCGGCGATCAGAAGGAACAGGTGCTTGATGTCGCCGCGCGCGCGACGCTCGGCGGCTTCCGACCGGGTCCAGGACACCGCGATGCTGGCGCGCAGCAGCGGCAGTTGCTCGACGTGGAAGCCGTAAGCGACGCCGAACAGGCCCAGCAGGGCTTCGTCGACGGTCTTGGCGTTGCGCGAGGCCTGGGTCATCTGGGCGTAGATGACCTCGTAGTCGGCGGTCAGGATCTCTTCGAACAGCTCCGACTTGTCGGCGAAGCTGGCGAACACGGCGCCGGTCGACATGCCGGCGGCCTGGGCGATATCCCGGATGGTGGCGCCTTTCGTAGCCGCGCTCGCTGAACAGGCTGCGGGCGGCGGCCAGGACGCGTTCACGAGTGCGCTGCTTGGCCAGGGCCCGGCGGGTCAGCTTCACCGGGGAATCGGTGGCGGACTCGATATTGACGGACACAAAGCTCATGCGGCGGCCTCCAGGCGGGCGAGAGCGGCTTCAGCGCGTTTCTCGAATTCAATGCAGTACTCATCGACGACATTCTGAAGGACGTCGGCGTAGCGGCGGGCCAACTGACGGCCATCCTGCGCGGCGTCGCGGAGGTCGGTGATCAGTTGGCGGACTTCGGCCATGGCTTCTTCGCGATCGGACGCGGAGAGCTCAGCGTTGGTCGAGAGCAGAGCGCTCTGGGCCATTGCAGGTAACTCCTACCCCCGCTGGGGTGAGTGAAAGGCGTTGAACGATCCGCGGTGGGGGAGGTTGATCATGTTCAACGAACGCACACTGAAAAATAGGAAGCGGGCGCAATAACGCCAGGGGGAGGCCATTGCAACCGCAAAATAGAACTCGAATCGCCGAACAATGGCGCGTGCCATAGATATGAGAGCGCTCTCAAGGGGTCACTGCGACAAATTCACTCACCGAACAAGTTCGGCGAATTAGCTCAACGGACGATGGTCATCGAACTCGGTCGCCGCCCTGGGTCGAGGGACCTCCGAGGCGTTCCCCTGACGCCCTTACGGCTCCAGCCTCTATGGCGCGGCTTGACGCAACGCCCTATTCTCCGAGGCCATGAGCCACCTGTTCGACTTCCTCGTTCCCGCCGCCCTGCTGGCGGTCCTGATCGCCCTGGCCGCCGGGCTTTACGCCCTGTTTCGCGGCGGCGACTTCGGCCGCTCCTATTCGAACAAGCTGATGCGCCTGCGCGTGCTGCTGCAGTTCATCGCCATCATCGTGCTGGTCGCCGCCGCGTTCTGGTGGCGGCGTGGCGGCGCGTAGGTAGACTGCTTCGCCGAACCGGAGTCCGCGACGTATGGTCACGCTTAATCGCATCTATACCCGCACGGGCGACCGCGGCTCGACGCGGCTGGCCACCGGCGCGCCGGTCAGCAAGGCCTCGCCGCGGGTGGAAGCCTACGGCGGGGTGGACGAGACCAACGCGACGATCGGGATGGCTCGCCAGCACACGGCGACCGACCCCGTGCTCGACGCCATGCTGGAGCGGATCCAGAACGACCTCTTCGACCTGGGCGCGGATCTGGCCACGCCAGAGCAGCACGGCAAGCCGGAATGGGAGCCGCTGCGCATCCTCGACGGCCAGGTCGAACGGCTGGAGCGCGAGATCGACCTGCTGAACGGCGAGATGGCGCCTTTGACGTCGTTCGTGCTCCCCGCGGGGTCGCCAGCAGCCGCGGCCCTGCACGTGGCGCGCACCGTCTGCCGCCGGGCCGAGCGGACCTGCGTGGCGCTGTCGGAGATGGACGGCGAGATCGTGGGCCAACCGGCGATCAAGTATCTGAACCGGCTTTCGGACCTGCTGTTTGTCGCGGCGCGGTGGAGCAACGACAAGGGTCGCGCCGACGTCCTGTGGAAGCCCGGCGCGACGCGGTAGCGCCTACTTCTTTTCCGGAACGGACGGCGAGGTCGCCGGCGCGGGGGCCGACGCCGCGGCCTCGCCATTAATCGGCGGCACGTTCAGCGGGCGGCGCGTCAAGGTCTCGATCGAATAGCTTGTGGCGCACTTCATCCACTTGCCAGCCCAGAGACGCCCCTGACGCTCGCACTTCTCCTTCGGCCACACCCATACGACGTGGTAGGTCAGGGCGGCGCCGCTCAGGAGCACGAACAGGCCCAGGAAGATGTACTTCAGGCGCGTGAAAGTCTTGTTCATGGCCGCCCCTTACCGCCTTTCCGCACGTAAGGGAATTGGCGCCAGGCGCCGCCAGCGCGCAACGGAGCGCCGGAAATCGTACAACCGTTTGAACCATACCCAGCCTAACGCATTACGCTTACGCAAAGGGAAACTTGCATTGCGGCGCCGAAACGGTAAGTCGGAGGCCAAGCAGGAAAAAAAGCAGCCTGGAGGCGGTGGAAACCGATGAAGGTCCTAGTCCCGGTCAAACGGGTTATCGATTACAACGTCAAGGCCCGCGTGAAGGCGGACCAGACCGGTGTCGACCTTGCGAACGTCAAGATGTCGATGAATCCCTTCTGCGAGATCGCGGTCGAAGAAGCCGTGCGTCTCAAGGAAAAGGGCGTGGCGACCGAGGTCGTCATCGTCAGCATCGGTCCGGCGCAAGCCCAGGAGACGATCCGCACGGCGCTGGCCATGGGCGGCGACCGCGGCGTCCTGATCACCACCGACGCCGATCCCGAGCCGCTGGCCGTGGCCAAGCTGCTGGCGGCCGTCGTGGCTGAAGAGAACCCCAACCTGGTCCTGATGGGCAAGCAGGCGATCGACGGCGACAACAACGCCGTCGGCCAGATGCTGTCGGCCCTGCTGGGCTGGCCGCAGGCGACCTACGCCTCGGCGGTGGAAGTCTCGGGCTCGACCGCCAAGGTCACCCGCGAAGTTGACGGCGGCCTGCAGGTCCTGGACGTCGATCTGCCGGCGATCATCACCGCCGATCTTCGCCTGAACGAGCCGCGCTATGCGTCTCTGCCCAACATCATGAAGGCCAAGAAGAAGGAGATCGTCAGCAAGACGGTCGCCGACTACGGCGTCGATATCGCGCCGCGCCTGAAAGTCTTGAAGGTGACCGAGCCCGCCAAGCGCTCGGCCGGCATCAAGGTGGAAACCGCCGCCGATCTGGTCTCCAAGCTTAACACCGCGGGGGTGCTGTAATGGCTGTTCTCGTCGTCGCCGATAACGACAACGCGCACCTGCGCGATGGCACCCACAAGACCGTCACCGCGGCCCTGAAGATCTCGGGCGACGTGGACGTGCTGGTCCTGGGCAAGGGCGCCAAGGGCGTGGCCGACCAAGCGGCCAAGATCGCCGGCGTCCGCAAGGTGCTGCTGGCCGAGTCCGACGCCCTGGGCCACGGTATCGCCGAAGCCCAGGCCGACGCCGTCCTGGCCCTGGCTGGCAACTACGACGCGATCCTGGTTCCGGCCACCTCGGGCGGCAAGAACTTCGCCCCGCGCGTCGCCGCCAAGCTGGACGTCGCCCCGATCTCGGACATCGTCGAGGTCGTCTCGGCCGACACCTTCACGCGCCCGATCTACGCCGGCAATGCGCTGGAGACGATCCAGTCGAGCGACGCCAAGAAGGTGATCACCGTCCGCCCGACCGCCTTCGCGGCGGCGGCGGAAGGCGGCAGCGCCTCGGTGGAGACCGTCGCTGGCGCTGACGCCGGCAAGACCCGCTTCGTCAGCGAAGAGATGGTCAAGTCGGACCGTCCGGAACTGGCCGCGGCCAAGATCGTCGTCTCGGGCGGTCGCGCCATGGGGTCGGCCGAGGAGTTCCAGCGCGTGATCGAGCCGCTGGCCGACAAGCTGGGCGCCGCCGTCGGCGCCAGTCGCGCGGCCGTCGACGCCGGCTACGCCCCGAACGACTATCAAGTCGGCCAGACCGGCAAGGTCGTGGCCCCGCAGCTCTACGTCGCCATCGGCATCTCGGGCGCGATCCAGCACCTGGCCGGCATGAAGGACTCCAAGGTGATCGTCGCGATCAACAAGGACGCCGACGCGCCGATCTTCCAGGTGGCCGACTTCGGCCTGGTCGCCGACTACAAGACGGCCGTCCCGGAACTGATGGACGCCCTGACGGCGGCGGGCAAATAAACCCAGCCTCCCTGGCTCGCGAACATGGGAAAGGCCCGGAGGAGAACTCCGGGCCTTTCTTATTGGGCGGGGATACGAGCGGACCCGCTGAGCGAAACACCCGATTTCGGTTCCGCCCTCGGCGCCGCCTGTTGCCTCACGCCGCGCTCGGGTGCGAAAGCGTGACCGCAACCCGAGGGGCGCGGGCAGCGGGGGAGAACGATCGTGCCGGGCTGGTCGAAATGGTTCGATGAAGGCGTCACCACGGTCACGGCGCGCAGCCTGCCGACGCTGGGCCTGCGCCTGGCCATCGGGGCGCTTAGCGCGACGTGCTACGCCCTGTTCGTCGAGCCCCTTCCGGGTCTGCTTTGGGGTCTGGCCATCGCCAGCGCCGAGGCGGCGGTCTGGATCGCCAGCAAGCCTCAGCGCGTCGATCAGACGACCACGCCCCGCCAGCGCCAGGCCTATGTCGCGGCCGTCGTCTGGATGAATCTGGTCTGGTGGGCGCTGGTCGTGCTGCTTTGGAGCCTGGACCAGGAGGTCATGCGCCTGGCGGCCCTGTGCCTGCTGTCGGCCCTGCTGGTCCACGCCCAGGCGTTCACGGCGCGATCGAAGCTCCTGCTGTTGATCGTCGGCGGCGGCGCGGCCCTGCTGCTGCTGGCCCTGACCGCGGTCTTCAATCCGTTCCCGGCGGGCCAGCGGCTAGTGCTTTTCCTCGCCGCGCTGATGCTCACCGCCTATACCGCCAAAGCCGCCGTGACCAACATCCGCAACAGTCGAGCCCTGGAGGAGGCCAAGGCCCGGGCCGAGATCGCCAGCCAGGCCAAGTCCGAGTTCCTGGCCCTGATGAGCCACGAGCTGCGCACGCCGCTGAACGGGATGCTGGGCCTGTCCCAGGCTCTGAAACTGGAGCCTCTGGAGCCCGGCGAGCGCGAGCAGGTCGAACTGCTGGAGGAATCCGGCCGCACCCTGCTGGCCCTTCTCAACGACGTGCTGGATTTCGCCAAGATCGAGGCCGGCAAGCTGGAGATCGCTCCAATCGTCGGCGATCTGGCCCAGTTGGCCGACCGCGTCGTGCGACTGAACCAGCCGCAAGCCCGCGAAAAGGGTTCGACCATCACCCTGCGGGTCGAAGACACTGTGCCCGCCGCCCTGACGTTCGACCCGCTGCGGGTGCGTCAGTGCCTGACCAACCTGATCTCCAACGCCGTGAAGTTCACCCCCTTCGGACAGATTCTCGTGCGGGTCGGCTGCGCGCCCGCGCCCGGGACGGATCGCGTGCGGGTGAAGATCACCGTCTCCGACACCGGCATCGGCATCCGCCCCGAGGTGCTGGAGCGGCTGTTCATGCCCTTCGTCCAGGCCGATCCGGCCACGGCGCGTCGCACCGGCGGCACGGGCCTGGGCCTGAACATAACTCGCCGCCTGGCGCAGATGATGGGCGGCGCGGTCACCGCCAAAAGCGAAGTCGGCAAGGGCTCGACCTTTGTCCTGACCTTCCTCTGCGACCTGCCCGCCGCGACGGTTGAGCCCAGCGGGACACCGGCGGGACCGCCGCTGCGGCTGCTGGTCGTCGACGACTATCCGGTCAATCGCAAGGTCATCGGCATGATGCTGGCCCCTCTGGGCTGCGAGATCGTCGAGGCCGGCGACGGCCAGGGCGCGATCGACGCCTTGGGCGAGGCCGACTTCGACATGGTGCTGATCGACTTCAACATGCCCAGGATGGGCGGGCTGGAAGCCACCCGCCGCATCCGCGCCGAACCCCGCTGGGCGCGACTGCCGATCATCTGCCTGACGGCCGGGGTCATGGACGACGAGCGCTCCGAGGCCCTCTCGGCCGGCATGAACGCCTTCATCGAGAAGCCGATCGAGATGGCGACCCTCGTCTCGACCATCGGACAGTTCGACCGACGGCTCGCGCGGGCTTAGGCGGCCCGCGCCAACCGCGACGACGCGCCCTGCTCCGCCACCGGTACGTCCAGGCCCCGCATGGTCGCCGTAACGGCCGTCTCCAGCAGGGTGCGCGGCTCCTCGCCGAGGAAGGCGACGAGACGGCGGTTGTCGAGGCGGAACGGGTTCTCGCCAGAACGGCCTCATCTCGGTCAGTTCGCGAAAGGTCTCGTTGAATAGTCCCGCGATCGGAACCAGGCCCCAGGGCAGGCGGAACACCTTGGGGCGCTTGAGACCCGCGGCGCGGGCGATGGCGCGGATCAAGGCGGTCCCATCGGCGTCCCAAAGCCCATCGAAATGAAAGCGGGCGAAGGCCGGCAGCTCGGCCTCGCGGTCGGCCAGCCGGGCGAAGGTCTCGCCGACGTCGGGCAGATAGGCCCAGGCGTGACCGACACCCTTGTCGCCGGGATAGAGGATAGTCTTCACCGGCTTGCCGGGCGTGACGAGGCCCGAGGCGAACCAGCTGTTCGTTGTCGAGCGCGGTCCGAAATAGTCGCCCGCCCGCAGGATCAGCGAGCGCACGCCGCCATTTTCGCTCCCCGGGGCGGCGGCCGCTTCCAGGCGCGCCTCCATCTCGACGCGGATCTTGCCCTTGCGGGTGAAGGCGCGCTGCGGCGTGGTCTCGTGGATCAGCGCATGGGCGGTCGGATCGTAGTTGTAGATCGTGCCCGGCAGCAGGATCCGCGCGCCGCTGGCGCGAGCGGCGGCGATGCTGTTGTCGATCATCGGCAGGACGAGGCTCTTCCAGCTGCGATAGCCGGGCGGATTGACCGCGTGGACAATGATCGAAGCGCCTTTCGCGGCGGAGACCACGGCGTCGCGGTCGAGGGCGTCGCCCTGGATGTAGTCGAAGCCCGGACGGGCGGTCTTGGTTAGGTCACGGACCAGGGCGCGGACGGTCCAGCCGTGGCGGACCAGAGCGGCGGCGGTCTCTCCGCCCACCCCGCCATTGGCGCCGAGGACGAGAGCGATACGGGTCGGGATGGTCATCGGGCGTCTCCTGGAATGTCGATGACCAGAAAATGAGCCGTGCGCGCCTCGATAGAAATTGCCGAGAATGCTCCATTAGCCTATCAAAAATATATGAGCCTGGATCCGCCCACCGCCGTCGACTGGGAGCGTCAGCGCGCGTTTCTGGCCGTGGTCGATACCGGCAGCCTTTCGGCCGCCGCTCGCCAACTGGGCGCCGCCCAGCCCACGGTGCGTCGGCGGATTGAGGATCTGGAGGCCCAGTTGGGCGTGGCGCTCTTCACCCGCTCGCCCTCGGGCCTGACGCCGACGGCGCTGGGCAAGGACCTGGCCCAGCACGCCCGGGCCATGGCCCTGGCCGCCGCTTCCCTGGCCCGCGCGGCCTCGGCCGAAGCGGGGGCGGCCTCGGGCGTGGTCCGGATCACCGCCAGCGAGGTGGTCGGCATGGAGGTTCTGCCGGCGATATTGGCGGAGTTGCGCGAAGCCCATCCGGGCCTTGTCTTCGAGCTGGCCCTGACCAACCGCAGCGAGGATCTGTTGCGCCGCGAGGCCGACATCGCCGTGCGGATGGTCCGGCCCACGCAGGACGCCCTGGTCGCCAGGCGGATCGGCGCCATCAGCCTGGGCATGCACGCCCACAAGCGCGTGCTGGACGCCTGGGGTCGGCCGACCACGATGGAGCAAGCCCGCCGCATGCCGCTGATCGGCTACGAGAGCGAAACGATCGGCGTACGGGCGATCAAGGCCATGGGCCTGGGTCTCGACCTGCGGGTCGAGGACTTTTCCTTCCGCACCGACAACGACGTGGCTCAATTGGCGGCGATCCGGGCCGGCCTGGGTCTTGGCATCTGCCAGGTCGGCCTGGCCGCGCGCGATCCGATGCTGGAGCGGGTTATGGCCGATCTGTTCGCCATCGACCTGGAAACCTTCGTGGTCACCCACGAGGACCTGAAGGACGTGCGCCGGGTCCGCCTGGTCTTCGACGCCCTGGTCGAAGGCTTGACCCGCTACGCGCGAATTGGAAATATAGTTTAAACTGTATTAATTTCCACCTAAAGTGGATTTGCGATTCGTGCGATCGTGCTGGCGGCGCCTACGGCGCGCGGAGTAAGTGGAGTAGCGATGGTCGCCGGCGTTTCAGATAGCTCGGCCCTCTCCAGCCTGTCGGCCGCTCGCATCGCGACGCTGAGCGCCTCGGCGTTGGCCGAGGCCCCACCATCCGAATTCGCCAAGCTGACCAAGGCCCAGGTCGCGGCGATCTCGGCCACGGCCATAGGCGGTCTGACCGCCGAGCAGTTCGCCAAGTTCAACAAGACCCAGCTGTCGGCCCTGACCACCGCCCAGCTGCCGCGCCTGTCGTCGTCCGTCGCCTTCAGCGCCGAGCAGTTGAAGCTGCTGAACGCCGTCCAGGTGAAGGCCCTGTCGGGCACGACGATCGCGCAGCTCAGCACCACCACCCTGGACAGCCTGGCCCTGACCCAGATCGTCGCCCTGTCGTCCACGGCCGTCGCAGCCCTGTCGCGCGACCAGATCCAGAGCCTGTCCCTGGCCCAGGTGCGGTCCCTGACCCCGACCCAGCTGCGGCAATTGCCCCCCTCCGACATCGGCGAGTTCAGCAACCAGCAGCTAGCGTCTCTTAGCGCCACCCAGATCGGCGGCCTGACCCAGACCCAGTTCGCCAGCCTGTCGGCCGAGCAGGTCGGCGCGCTGAGCCCCGCTCAGTTCGCCGGGCTCTCGGTGCCGACCCTAAAAGGTCTGAACGCCGCCGCCATCGCCCTGACCACGCCCGAACAGTGGGCCGGCGCCAGCGCCCTGCAGATGTCGGCCCTGACCGCCGAACAGTTGAAGGCCCTGGGTCCCGAGCGGATCGCCGCGCTCAAGCCGACCCAGATCCGCAGCCTCCCCTCCGTGGAGATCGGTCGCGCCGGCGCTGACTTCCTGAACCAACTGACGCCGACCCAGATCGCCGGCCTGTCCGGCAACCATACGGGCGGCCTGTCGGTGACGGCGGTCGACGCCCTCAAGCCCGAACTGCTGGCCGCCATGGATCCGGTGGCGGTCGGCGGGCTGTCGGTCACAGCCTTCTCCAGCCTCGACGCCACCCACGTGGCCGCGCTCAGCGCCAGCCAGATCGCCCGTCTGCGGCCCGATCAGCTGAAGGGCTTGAACGGCGACGACTTCAACGAGTTCACCCGCGCCCAGCTGAAGGCCTTCACCGCCGCCCAGATCCGCGAGCTCCCGCCGGAGCGGCTGGCGGGGATGTCGGACGAGGACTTCGCCGCGTTCACCCCGACCCAGATCAAGGCCCTGCTGCCGCTGCAGGTGAAGGCCCTGTCGACCAGCGACCTGGCCGCCCTGACGACCGAGCAGGTCGGGGCCCTGACCTTCGACCAGATCGGCGCCCTGTCGGGGACCCAGTTCGCGACGCTGCGCGGCGTCGCCTCGCTCACCAGCCTGCAGCTGAAGGGCGTCACGGCCACGCAGATGAAGGTGCTGACGCCCACCGACATCAGCCGGCTGACCGCCACCGAGGTCGCCGCGTTGAGCGCCACGCAGATCGGCGGCCTGACGTCCGAATCGCTGTCGGCCCTGAACGCCACCCAGACGGCGCGGCTCAATGTCGTGCAGATGCGCGGCCTGACGACCACCCAGCTGAAGGGCCTGACCGACGACGATGTCGGCGAGCTGAGCAGCGCGCAGATCGGCGCCCTGGACGGGACCCAGGTCGGCGTCCTGGTCCCGCACCTGTCGACCACGGCCGTCAGCCTGTTGGGCAGCACCCAGATCGGCAAGATGTCGACCACGGCTCTGGACGGCCTCAGCGCCGCCCAGATCGCGGCCCTGGGCGCCAGCCAGCTGCGCGGCCTGACCACCGACCAGATGGCCGGCCTGCCGTCCGACATCGCCGCGAACCTGAGCGCCACCCAGCTGGGCGGCCTCAACGCCAGCCAGCTCGGCGCGCTGTCGGTGACCAATCTGGGCCGCCTGAGCCCCGAAAGCCTGCGGCAGCTGACCGCCTCTCAGTTGCGCGGTCTGACATCGACGCAGTTGAAGGGCTTCGCCACAACGATGTTTGGCGTTCTGGCCCCCACCCAGATCGCGGCCCTGACCGGCATGCAGTTGGGCGCCCTGTCGCCGGAGACGATCGGCAATCTCAACGCCACCCAGTGGGCGGGCCTGGCGGTCACCCAGGTGCAGGGCCTCACCGCCACCCAGCTGGGCGGCCTGGACGCGACCGACCTCACCTATCTCAACACCACCCAGTGGACCGGCCTGCGCGCCAGCCAGCTGGCAGGCCTGACAGGAACGGCGGTGGCGGCGATCGCGACCGAGCGCCTCCGCCTGCTGACCGCAGGACAGATCGGCGGCCTGACGGCGACCGCCTTCTCGGCGCTGGACGCCGCCCGGGTCGCGGCCCTGACGACCACCCAGATCGGCGGCCTGAACGCCACCCAGCTGCGCGGCCTGACGCCCGAGGACATGGGCGAGTTGAGCACGACCCAGGTGGCCGCGATCGCCGCGTCGCAGCTTGGCGGCCTCCCGGCCACCGACGTCGCGGCCCTCAAGCCGGACCAACTGGCCGCCCTGAGCACCGCCCAGCTCCGCGCGCTCGCCCCGTCGCAGATCTCGGCCCTGCAATCGACTCAGGTTGGCGGGCTATCGGCGACCCAGTTGGCGGCGCTCAGCTCGATCCAGGTCGGGGCCCTGGCCAGCGACGCCCTGCCGGCGCTAAGCGCCACCCAGGTGGCCGGCTTCACCTCCGCCCAACTGGCCGGCCTGTCGACCACCCAGGCCGGGTCCATAACCGGCGACCAGCTGTCCGCCCTGGCCGTCACCCAGGTTGGCAGCCTCTCCGGTTCGTTCCTGTCGGCCCTGACGCCGACGGCCTTCTCCGCCCTGAACGCCACCCAGGTCGCCCGCCTGTCGGCGGCGCAGGTGCAGAGCCTCAGCACCACCCAGATCGCCAGCCTGTCGACCACCGACTTCGCCGAGCTGTCCGCGACCCAGGTCGACGGCCTGACCCCCTCGCAGCTGGGCGCGCTGTCGACCACCAATATCGGCGGCCTGAGCACGACCGCCATCGGCGACCTCACGGCCGCCCAGTTCGCGGGCCTGTCGCCAACCCAGTTGGCCGTACTGCCCGAGAGCGTCTTCAAGGGGCGCCTGTCGACGCTCAGCGCCACCCAGATGGCGGGCCTGTCCGGCTCGTTCATCGCCAATCTCACCTCGACCGAGGTCGCCAACCTGAACCCGACCCAGCTGGGCGCCCTGTCGCCCACGGCCTTCGCGGCCCTGGGGACCTCCCGCCTGACCAGCCTGACCACCAGCCAGATCACGGGCCTGTCGACGACCCAGGTGGCCAGCCTCGACGCAAGCGCCTTCGGGGCCCTGACCACCACCCAGGTGGCGGTGTTGTCCGGAACCCAGATCGGCGCGGTCAGCGGCGAGATTCTCTCGGCCCTGGACGCCACCCAGTTCGCCCGCCTGACCACCGCCCAGGTGCGCGGGCCTGACGACCAGCCAGATCGAGCGGTTCAGCGCCGCCGACATTGGCGAGTTCACCGCCACCCAGATCGGCGCCCTGGGCGCGGGCCAGCTGGAAGGTTTCTCGGCCGCCGACATCTCGGCCCTGAACGTCACCCAGGTGGCGGCGCTCTCGGCCGGCCAGATCTCGGCGCTGACGCCCGTGCAGGTGCGCGGTCTGACCCCCACCGACATTGGCGAGCTTAACCGGACCCAGGTCGCGGCCCTGACCAACACCCAGATCAGCGCGCTGTCGCTAGCGGCGGTGAACGGCATGAGCGACGAACAGTTTGGCGGCCTGTCGGCGACCCAGGTGCGCGGCTTCTCGGGCGAGCAGCTGACGGCGTTCGGGGCCGAAGGCCTGGCGCGCCTGTCCGGCGCGCAGCTCGGGGCCCTGACCACCACCCAGGTCGGCCAGCTGCCCGCCGTGGCCATTCGCAGCCTCACCGGCGAGCAGATCGGCCAGATCATGCCCAGCCAGATATCGGGCTTCACCAGCGAGCAGATCGCCGCCTTCAGTCCCAACCAGCTGAGCGGCCTGTCGCGCGCCCAGGTCAACAAGCTGACCGCGGCCCAGCTGGACGCCATGAGCGTCGCCCAACTGGAGGCCATCGGCCTCTAGACCTGGGAACCGCGAACAAAAAAGGCCCGGCGGTTTCCCGTCGGGCCTTTCGCGTTTCGAAGCTCCGAAGGACTTAGTCCTTGGCGCGTTCCTGATACGAGTTGTCTTCCGTCAGGATCACGACGCGGGTACCGACGGTGATGTAGGGCGGGACGGTCGTCTTGACGCCGTTGCTCAGCAGGGCCGGCTTGTAGGACGACGAGGCGGTCTGTCCCTTCACCGACGGTTCGGTGTCGACGATCTCGAGGATCATGGTGCGCGGCAGTTCGATGGCGATCGGCACGTCGTTGTGAGTCGACAGCTGGACCGTCATGTTCTCCTGCAGGTAGGGCGCGGCGTCGCCGATCACCTCCTCGGTGGCCACGACCTGGTCGAAGGTTTCCGGGTTCATGAAGTGATAGCCGTCGCCGTCCTGGTAGAGGAAGGTGTGGTCACGCTGGTCGACGAAGGCGCGCTCGACCTGCTCGGTCGTGCGGTAGCGTTCCGAAACCTTCACGCCGTCCGAAATGCGGCGCATGTTCAGCTGGGTCACCGGGGTGCCCTTGCCGGGGTGGATGTTGTCGACCGTCAAGACGACGTAGAGCTTGCCGTCCATGTCGACGACGGCGCCTTTGCGGAGCGAGCTGGCTGCGACCTTCACTTAAGTTTCGTCCTCGGTGGAAAGCGCGCGCGAGGCCGCGGGCGCGATCATGCTATTGATCCGTGCCCGCCCTCCTATAGCGAACGGGGCGAAATCTCCAGCTTCTTCGGTTTCCGCTCTTGTCCCAGCCCCCTCCCCCCCACGGCGCCGCCTGGTGGCGTAGCGACGTCCACGCCGACCGCCGCCCGTTCCTGCTAGCCCGCAACCGGATCACTCGGGCGTTCCGTGCCTGGTTCGAAGCCGAGGGGTTCGAGGAGGTGGAGGCCGCGGCCCTGCAGATCTCGCCCGGTAACGAAGCGCACCTGCACGCCTTCGCAACGGAGGCGTTGACCATCTCGGGGGAAGCTCGTCCGCTCTACCTGCACACCTCGCCGGAGTTCGCCTGCAAGAAACTGCTGGCGGCGGGCGAGGACAGGATCTTCAGCCTGGGCAAGGTCTGGCGCAACCGCGAGCGCGGGCCGCTGCACCATCCCGAGTTCACGATGCTGGAATGGTACAGGGCCGGCGCACCCTACCAGGCGCTGATGGACGACTGCGCGACCTTGCTGGCTCTGGCGGCCGAGACGGCGGGCGCGAAGCGCTTCGATTTCAGGGGCATGGCCTGCGATCCGTTCGCCGAGCCCGAGCGCCTGTCGGTGGCCGAGGCCTTCCACCGACACGCCGGCGTCGACCTGCTGGCCAGCGTGGCCGCCGACGGCTCGACCGACCGCGACGCCCTGGCCGCCGCCGCCCGCGTCGCCGGGATCCGCGTGGCCGACGACGACAGCTGGGCCGACGTCTTCAGCCGCGTTATCGTCGAGAAGGTCGAGCCGCGACTGGGCGAAGGCCGCGCCACCGTGCTGTGCGAATATCCGATCAGCGAGGCCGCCCTGGCCCGCCCAAAGGACGCCGACCCGCGCGTGGCCGAACGGTTCGAGCTCTATGCCTGCGGGGTTGAACTGGCCAATGCGTTCGGAGAGCTCACCGACCCGGCCGAGCAGCGCCGCCGGTTCGTGATCGAGATGGACGAGAAGGCCCGCATCTACGGCGAGCGCTATCCGGTCGATGAGGACTTCCTGGCCGCCCTGGAGCACATGCCCGAAGCTTCGGGATCCGCCCTCGGCTTCGACCGCCTGGTTCTCCTGGCCACCGGCGCCCGTCGGATCGAGGACGTGGTCTGGACGCCGGTGGCGGACGCCTAATTCACTCGCCGGTGGACCACCGCATAGGGGTCCGCGTGGATCCGACGCCAGGCCGGATCCTGGTCCAGCAGCGCCACCACCGGATCGTCCGGCGTGAAGATCGTCCAGGCCACGCGGTAGTCTGCCAGCAGCTTGCGCAGGGCGACAGGGTCGGGCTCGACCGCCTGGAAGTACCGCTTGCTGAACGCGTCGCCGTACATGTCGGCGCGCCCGTCGATGAAGGGCTTCACGCCCTTGTAGATCAGGTAGCCGCCCAGGCCGTAGCCGTTGAGCACCGGTTGGGTCCGGAGCTCGGCCGGCACGCTGTCCAGGGCCGTGACGGGGCTGTTGAGACCGTCGACCCTTTGTAGCGGCAAGGCCAGGCGAGCGCCCAGCAACAGGACGCAGGCCATGCCGAAGCCGGCCAGCAGGGCCCGTGACGGCTTGGGCCTGGCCGGCTCATGGCCCAGCGCCTCGGCCAGCGGCCCCGCCAGCAGCAGCGGCGCGATGGCGGCCAGCACCAGCTGGTGACGGATGTGCTGAAGGCCCATCAACAACAAGGTCAGCAGCAGCAGGAGCCGGACGGTCGGGACCTTCACGCCTCGTCCCAGGCAGACGAACAGGGTCGCCAGCAGCACCATCGCGAAGGTCGAGACGTGCGAGAAGTCCTCGGCCCGCCACTCGGTGATGTGCGGCAGCACCGCCATGCTGGTGACCTGGAACGGGAACAGCAGCGCCGCCGGCCCGTGCGGGGTGATCGCGGCGCAGACCAGGCTGACCAGACCGAACAGGCCCCAGCCGCGCAGCACCTTCAGCTTGTCGGCGTTCGGCTCGGCCAGCGCCTCCAGCCCGAAGGCGCCGGCGACCACCAGGCCAAACACCCAGCTGCCGTGCAGATTGGCCCACAGGATCATCAGTAGGGCGAACCAAAGGCGCGGCGCCCGATGTTCGTCGCGGGCCGTCAGCATCTCGATCGTCCAGGCGATCAGCATCGGCAGCATGAACAGGTGCGGTCGCGCCAGCAGGCTGCCGCTCATGCAGGCCAGGGCCAGCACCGTCGTCGTGATCAGGGTCAGGCCGCCCAGCCGCAGCGAGAGCCGGCGGACCAGCATCCAGGCCGCGCCGCCCATGGCGATCGCGAACAGCGCCGTTACCCCAGCCCAACCGGCCAGGCGCGCGGCCAGGGCCATCAGCGCCTCGGACAGCCACTCGTGCGCCACCCACGGCCGGCCGGCCTGCGTATAGGAGAAGACATCACGGTCGGGGACGCGGACGTGGGCCAGGATCCACTCCCCCGTGGCCATGTGCCAGTAGGTGTCGCCGTCGTTCAGCACCTGGGGCAGGAACAGGAAGACCGTCGCCATGACCAGGGCCGCCGCCAAGGGCGCCACGTTGCGAGCGATCGCGCTGTCCTGGGTCACGATGGTCCTCCGCCTCGCGGTCACGGTTAAGGGCCAGAGCTGAACAGACCCGTAATTTGCCTCCGGCCCGGAAATCCCGCATATCCCCGCGCCTCATGTCCCCCCCTTCTC
This sequence comes from Caulobacter sp. UC70_42, assembly GCF_044056025.1. Classification (NCBI taxonomy): domain Bacteria; kingdom Pseudomonadati; phylum Pseudomonadota; class Alphaproteobacteria; order Caulobacterales; family Caulobacteraceae; genus Caulobacter; species Caulobacter sp. UC70_42. The sequence continues at coordinate 712,342 of NZ_CP171994.1, forward strand.
GAACCTGGGGAAAACCCTCCGCGACGTCGGGTCCCTGACCGAGGCCGGGCTGGTTCCGCCCGAGCGCCTGGCGGCGCTGGAGGCGGTGGCGGCGCGCTACGCCGTGGCGGTCACCCCGGCCATGGCCGAGCTGATCGATCCCGCCCGTGACGACGACCCGATCGCCCGTCAGTTCATCCCCTCGCCCGAGGAGCTGATCAGCAGCCCCGGCGAGGACGGCGATCCGATCGGCGACAATGTCCACAGTCCGGTCGAAGGGATCGTCCATCGCTATCGCGACCGCGTGCTGCTGAAGCCAACTCATACCTGCGCGGTCTACTGCCGGTTCTGCTTCCGCCGCGAAATGGTCGGGCCCGAGGGTCTGGCGAACCTGACTCCGGCCCAGCTGGACGCCGCCTTCGCCTATATCGCCGGCCGACCGGAGATCTCGGGAGGTCATCGTCACCGGCGGAGACCCCTTCGTGCTGTCGCCCCGCCGCCTGGCCGACCTGATGGACCGCCTGGAGGCGATCCCCCACGTCAGGATCGTTCGGTTCCACACGCGCGTGCCCGCCGTCGATCCGGACGCGGTCACCGACGACCTGATCGCGGCGCTGAAACGCACGACCAAGACCGTCTATGTCGCCCTGCACGCCAACCACGTCCGCGAGCTGACTCCGGCCGCCCGCGCCGCCTGCGCCCGGATCGTCGACGCCGGGATCCCGATGGTCAGCCAGACGGTGCTGCTGCGGGGCGTCAACGACGACGCCGAGGCGCTGGCGGACCTGATGCGGGCCTTCGTCGAGACGCGAATCCGCCCCTACTACCTGCACCATGGCGACCACGCGCCGGGCACCGCCCACCTGCGCACGAACTCTGGCCGAGGGACAGGCGATCATGAAGGCGTTGCGCGGGACGGTCTCGGGCCTGGCCCAGCCGACCTATGTCCTCGAACATCCCCGGCGGCCACGGCAAGGTCCCGGTCGGACCGAACTACGTCTCGCAAGGACCTGGGGGGAGCGCGATCGAGGACCCGGACGGCGCGGTCCGCGCCTATCCGCCCACGGCGTGATCTCCGCCTAACAACCACGCTCACGTTGCATCGCAGCAAAGCCTTGGCGAGCGCGGGCTTTCTCGTGCTAGAAAAGTCGGCACATCCCAGGGTCCGGCGCGAATGTCCGGCGCGAATTCAAGCGAAGGCTTGGCTTTTATGAGTGAAATCAAGACGGTCGGCGTTATCGGCGCCGGCCAGATGGGGTCTGGCATCGCCCATGTCGTCGCCCTCGCCGGCTATGACGTGCGTCTGCATGACGTCTCGCGCGAGCGGATCGACGCCGGTCTGGCCCTGATCGAGAAGAACATGGCCCGTCAGGTCGGTCGCGGCATCATCGACGACGCCGCGATGAAGTCGGCCCTAGCCCGCATCTCCGCGGCCGAGGGCCTGGAGACCATCGGCGACACCGACCTGGCCATCGAAGCGGCCACGGAAAACGAGGAGATCAAGAAGTCGATCTTCCGCAGCCTGCAGCCGCACCTCAAGCCCGACACGCTGCTGGCTTCGAACACCTCGTCGATCTCGATCACGCGCCTGGCCTCGGCCACGGATCGTCCCGAGCGCTTCATCGGCCTGCACTTCATGAACCCGGTGCCGCTGATGAAGCTCGTGGAGATCATCCGCGGCATCGCCACCGACGTGCCGACCTACGAGACGGCCGTGGCCTTCGCCAAATCGCTGGGCAAGATCACCAGCAACGCCGAGGACTTCCCCGCCTTCATCGTCAACCGCGTGCTGGTGCCGATGATCAACGAGGCGATCTACACCCTGTATGAAGGGGTGGGCACGGTCGACGCCATCGACACGGCGATGAAGCTGGGCGCCAACCATCCGATGGGCCCGCTGGAGCTGGGCGACTTCATCGGCCTGGACACCGTGCTGAGCATCATGAACGTGCTCCACGAAGGCCTGGCCGACAGCAAGTACCGTCCCTGCCCGCTGCTGGTGAAGTATGTCGAGGCCGGCTGGCTGGGCAAGAAAACCGGCCGAGGCTTCTACGACTATCGCGGCGAAGTCCCGGTTCCGACCCGCTAGGGCCTGCCCCGCTAGGGCCCCAGCGTTTCGTCGGCGCGATCAGGACACGCGCCGACGAACCGCCCCACCACCTCCTGGGTTCCGCGAAGGAGGAGGCTCTGGGCATGGCGCGCCTGTACCCCACCGGCGCGCGACATGCCCCCTGTTCTCGCGCGGCGACCCGGCTCTGTCATTGACCGACGATCCACATTCTATTGCTCTGGGATTTTCGCCGGGATGAGTTCTCGGCCGTTCGGCGAGGCTTCCGCGTGAGTGACCGTCTAAGTCGGGATCTATGGGTGCTGGACGCCCGCGAGCAGCCCGACGCCGTCGAAACGTACCGCAAGGCCTGCGCGCACCTGTTCGACATCACCCTGCTGTCGCCCGAGGCGGACTTCCACAACCAGCTGGAAGGGTACCAGCTTGGCCCTGTCGTCTTCGCACGCTGCGTCGGCGTTCCCCAGCGGTTCGAGCGCAAGCTCACCCACATCATGGCCGACCCGACGGACACCGTCATGGCGGTGCTGGATCTGGGGAAGAACGTCTGGCGCGCCGACTATGACGGCCGCGAAGCCAGCAGCGACATGGGCGCGATCCGGCTGGTGGACATGGCGCGGCCCTACCGCTCGACGATCGATAGCCCCTACGTCACGCTTTACCTGATGATCCCGCGAGGCCTGCTGGATTCCAGGGCCGCCGGCCTCGACTTCCACGGCCGGGTAGTCGCGGAGACCAGCCCGACGGGGAGGATGCTGGCCTCGCACCTGCGCGCCCTGTGGGAGTCGATCGAGACGATGACGCCGGCCGAGGCGCCGATGACCGCCAGGGCCACGGTCGCCCTGGTGAGCGGCGCGATCCTGGCCTGCGGTGAACCGATGGGCGCCGATCCCCGACCGCTGGAGAAGGTGCTGCTGATCACCGGCCAGCAGTTCGTCGAGCGGCGGCTGGACGATCCCGACCTGTCACCGGAGACGGTGCGGGAGCACCTGGGCGTGTCGCGCAGCCAGCTCTACAAGGTGTTCGAACCCGCCGGCGGCGTCAGCGCCTTCATCCAGCGGCGGCGACTGGACCAGGCCTTCGACGTGATCCTTCAGGACCGCGCCGAGCAGATGACCCTGGCCGAGGTTGGCTATCGCCATGGGTTCCGGTCGGACGCCCACTTCAGCCGCGCCTTCCGGGCCCGGTTCGGCGTCACGCCCGGCCGGCTGCGCAAGCTGGGCGAGGCGGCGCGCCAGGAGGGCCTGTCGGCCCAGGAGCGCCCCGACGACGTCTTCGTCTGGCTAAAGGGCCTGTAGCAGACCTCAGCCCGCGCCCATCGCCACGGCGACGTGATAGGTCACGAACGAGGCCAGATAGGCCAGGCTGGTCATGTAGACGAACATCACCGTCGGCCAGGTCCAGCCGTTGGTCTCGCGCTTGACCACGCCCAGGGTCGCCGCGCACTGCGGGGCGAAGACGTACCAGGCCAGGAACGACAGGGCGCTGGCCAGCGACCACTGGTGGGCCAGCAGCGAGCCCAGGGTCGTGGCGGCCGCGTCGCCGTCGCCGCCGACCGCATAGACCGTGCCCAGCGCCGCCACCGCGACCTCGCGAGCCGCGAAGCCCGGGATCAAGGCGACCGTCATCTGCCAGTTGAAGCCGATCGGCGCCATGACCGGGGCGATGAAGTGACCGATGCGGCCGGCGAAGCTGTAGTCGATGGCCGGACCCGTCGCGCCCTCCGGCGGATAGGGGAAGGTCGACAGCACCCACACCAGGACCATCAGCGGCAGGATGATCCGGCCGGCGCGGCTCATGAAGATCCGGGCGCGGGTCCACAGGTTCATCAGCACGTTGCGCGGCTCGGGCCAGCGATAGGTCGGCAGTTCCATCATGAAAGGCTCGACCGCGCCTCGCCAGAACACCCGGCGGATGACGAACGAGACCAGCAGGGCGCTGACGATGCCGCCGGCATAGAGGCCGAACATGACCAGGCCTTGCAGCGACAGCACGCCCCAGACGGTCTGCTTGGGAATGAAGGCGCCGATGATCAGGGTGTAGACCGGGATCCGCGCCGAGCAGGTCATCAGCGGCGCGACCAGGATGGTGGTCAGCCGGTCTTCCTTGTTGTCGATCACCCGCGTCGACATGATGCCCGGAATGGCGCAGGCGAAGCTGGACAGCAGCGGGATGAACGCCCGGCCATGCAGGCCCGCCCCACCCATGATCTTGTCCATCAGGAAGGCCGCGCGGGCCATGTAGCCGCTGTCTTCCAGCAGCAGGATGAAGAAGAACAGGATCAGGATCTGCGGCAGGAAGACCAGCACGCTGCCGACGCCGGCGATCAGGCCGTCGGAAATGAAGCTGGTCACCAGGCCCGCCGGCAGGTGGGCGCTGGTCCAGCCGGCGATGGCCGCGAAGGCCCCGTCGATACCGTCCATGACCGGCGTGGCCCAGGTGAACACCGCCTGGAACATCACGAACAGCAGGGTCATCAGGATCAGGACGCCGGCGACGGGGTGCAGCAGCACGTCATCGATCTTTCCGGTGACGGTGTCCGGACGCTCGGGCGGCTTCACGCAGGCCTTGAAGATGCGCTGGGCCTCGGCGTGGGCGACGCGGATTTCGCTCGCGGTCGGCTCGTGCCAGACGTTCTCGGTCTCGACCTTGCGGGCCGCGACCAGGGCCTCGACCTGTTCCAGGAGCTCGGGCAGGCCGCGCTTGCGGGTCGCCACCGTGGTGACGATCGGCGCGCCCAGTTCCTGGGACAGGCGCTCGAGATCGATGCGCAGGCCCTGGCGCTGGGCGATGTCGAACATGTTGAGAGCCAGCACGAACGGCCGGCCCACCTGCTTCAGTTCGAGGGCCAGGCGCAGGACCAGGCGCAGGTTGGTGGCGTCGGCCACGCAGATCAGCGCCTCGGGAGCCAGTTCGCCCTCCAGCTTGCCGATCACCGCGTCGCGGGTGACCACCTCGTCGGGGCTGCGGGCCCGCAGGGAATAGGTGCCGGGCAGGTCGAGCACGCGCATCTGCCGGCCGGAGGGCGTGGTCAGCACGCCTTCCTTCCGCTCGACCGTGACGCCGGCATAGTTGGCCACCTTCTGGCGGCTGCCGGTCAGGGCGTTGAACAGCGCGGTCTTGCCGGAGTTGGGGTTGCCGACCAGGGCGACCCGAGCGGGCTCGGTGAGCTCGGACTTGGCGACGACGCCAGGGCCCTGGCTCAAGGGAGTATCGAGGGGCAAGGTCAGAGTTCCGTCGAATTTCACGGTGACGGCGCCGGCTTCACGGCGGCGCAGAGCCACGCGGGTGTCGTCGACGCGCACGGCGATCGGGTCGCGGCCGAACAGGCCCTCATGCAGAACCTCGATGGCCGCGCCCTCGACGAAGCCCATCTCCAGCAGGCGTCGCTCGAGCTCCTCCGCCACCACGGCCTCGGCCGCGCCGGACACGCCGGTGACCTTGACGATCACCCCGCGATCGCCCCGCCCGGCCGTGGCCAGGGGACGCACGTCGAGAGTATCGGCGGGATTGAACTGAGGGGACAACGCGAACGCTTCGGACATAATGGCTCCGATTAGATTGCGAACGATTATCAGTCGAAGAGGCCAATGTCGATTCAACGATCCGCGCGTCTTGGGTTATGATCGTCCCTTAAGGGTGTTCCGCCGAAGCGTGTTTGCGGTTCGACGGCCGGAAGACCCGTAACCGAGAAGCGCTTGCCTGCTTATCCGGCTCGGATGGAACATCCGGTCCGGGCGGGCCAGCGGGCTGTTGGGACCGAATGGCGCAGGGTCGTTAATAGATTCGACTCTTCGACCGTGGGTCGGTCTGATTGCGTGTTACGATTCGTATGGGCGAATGATGCGTAGGCTGATGCTGGGGCTCCTGACGGGGGCTTATCTTTGTCTGGCTCTGATCGTCTCCCTCTTCCTCTGGAGGATGGGCGCGGCCCCGGCTGTCGGCGTCTCGGCCTTCATCGGCGCGCTGGGGCTGTGCTTCGCCTTCCACGGCCTGCTGGGCCAGACCTTCCTGGCCGCCGCGCTGCGCGGCGATATCGACACCGTGCGCGAGGCTCACGCCATCCTGCTGGACCAGATCGAGAAGGTCGACGCGCGCGTGTCGGATCTCGTGGAGTCGGTCGCCGCCGACGCCCAGCGCCGCACCGAAGAGCTGTCGACCGAGGTCCATCAGCTGGAAGACCTGATCGGTCAGATGAACGACCGGCTGGAGCACCAGCTCAGCCACCAGGTCGCCGCCGCCTCGGCCCGCAGTCACAATCTGGGCCGCGAACGCGCGCCGCAGACCAGCCACATGCTTCAGGTCGTGCAGGACGCCCTGGCCGAGAACCGCGTCGACCTCTACCTGCAGCCGATCGTCAGCCTGCCCCAGCGCCGGACCGTGTTCTACGAGAGCTTTTCGCGCCTGCGCGACGAAACCGGCCGCGTGATGATGCCGGCCGAGTACTTGGCCGTGGCCGAGCCTGAAGGCCTGATGACGGCCATCGACAACCTGCTGCTGTTCCGCTGCGTGCAGATCGTCCGTCGTCTGGCCAAGCAGGATCGCAAGGTCGGGATCTTCTGCAACATCTCCCTGGCCAGCCTGGGCGACGAGAGCTTCTTCCCGCAGTTCCTGGAATTCATGCAGGCCAACAAGGACCTGGCCGGCGCGGTGATCTTCGAGCTGGGCCAGGCGGCGTTCGATCGCCGGGGTCCGGTCGAAGCCCGTCACATGGCCCGCCTGGCCAGCCTGGGCTTCAGCTTCAGCCTCGACAAGGTCAACGACCTCGACCTGGACTTCCAGGACCTGGCCCGCGCCGACGTCCGCTACCTGAAGGTCGGCGCCCAGATGATGCTGGACCAGCTGGAAGAGCAGGACGGCAAGCTGGTCATCGCCTCGCTGCCCGACTTGAACGCCGCCGACTTCGCCGCCCTGACCCGCCGCTATGGCATCGAGGTCATCGTCGAGAAGGTCGAGGCCGAGAAGCAGATCGTCGACATCCTGGATCTCGACATCGGCTACGGCCAAGGCCACCTGTTCGGCGAACCGCGCGCCATCCGCGACGCGGTGCTGGCCGAGGCCGAGCCGCCGCAGGACTTCATCCGCGGCGCCCTGCGCCGCCGCGCCGTCGGCTGGTAGGCCCCTAGTGTGCTGGATTTGAAGTTCGCCCGTACTTGGATCAGGCTCTGAGCGAACTTCAAATCCAAAAAAGCACACTAGAAACATAAACTTACTAGTGTCCTTATCGATTCCGAAGTTCGTCGGAGCTTGCCACAAACGCTTGCGAACTTCGGAATCGGGACACTAGACTGCTGACAGCTTTGGGCGCGGAGCCGCAAGCTTCGGAATGATCGCCGGCATAGTCCGGCGCATGGTCTCCTTACGAAAGGAGATCCCCATGATCGCTTCGACCTATCCCGATGATGACGCGCGCTGGGACGCCATGCGCGCCAAGGACCGCGCCGCTGAGGGCGCCTTCTATATCGGCGTGCGCACCACCGGCGTCTATTGCGTCGGCAGCTGCGGCGGCCGTCCGCTGCGCAAGAACGTCGCCTTCTACGCCACCCGGGAAGACGCCCGCGCCGCTGGTCTGCGCGCCTGCCTGCGCTGCAAGCCCGACATCAATCGCGAGACCCTGCGCTGGGCCGTCGGCGAGACCAGCCTGGGCCTGGCCTTGGTCGCCCGCTCGGACGCGGGCCTGCGCCTGGTCACCCTGGGCGACGAGGTCGAGGCGCTAAAAGCCGACCTGGAAAAACGCTTCAGGCACGCCCGCATCGCGCCGGACGCCGAAGGGTTGGCCGTCGACCTGAAGGCGGTGGCCGATCTGGTCGATCATCCCGACCGCGCGCCGAACCTGCCGACCGACGCGCAAGGCACCGAACTGCAGAAGGCCGTCTGGGGCGCGCTGCGCGAGATCCCGGCCGGCCAGACCGCCTCCTATGCCGAGATCGCCCGCGCCATCGGCCGGCCCAGCGCCGCGCGCGCCGTGGCCCAGGCCTGCGGGGCCAATCCGCTGGCGGTGATCACGCCCTGCCATCGCGTGGTCCGCGCCGATGGCGGCCTGTCGGGCTACCGCTGGGGCGTCGAACGCAAGCAGGCCCTCCTGGCGCGTGAAGGGGCGCGCGTGGCCGCGTGACACTCGACTGGATTCGCATCGGCGCCGAGCTCGACGGGCGCGGCTGGGCCCTGACGGGCCCGATCCTGAAGCCCGAGACCTGCCAGGGGATCGCCGACCTCTATCTCCAGGACGCGGGCTTCCGCAGTCGGGTGGTCATGGCCCGCCATGGCTTCGGACGCGGCGAGTACAAGTATTTCAGCTATCCCCTGCCGGACGTCGTGCAGCGGCTCCGGCAGCGCCTCTACGGTCCGCTGTCGACGATCGCCAACCGCTGGGCCGAGCGTCTGGGCGAGGACCGCCGGTTCCCTGAAGCACTGGACGACATGCTGGCCCGTTGCCGCGAGGCCGGCCAGGCCCGGCCCACGCCCCTGCTGCTGACCTACGGTCCCGGCGACTACAACTGCCTGCACCAGGATCTCTACGGCGAGCACGTCTTCCCGCTGCAGGCGGCGTTCCTGCTGGACGAGCCGGGCCGGGACTTCGACGGCGGCGAGTTCGTGATCGTCGAGCAGCGGCCCCGCCAACAGAGCGCGCCGCAGGTCGTGCCGCTGAGACAAGGCGAGGGCGTGATCTTCGCGGTGCGCGAACGGCCGGCCGAGGGCGTGCGCGGCGTCCACCGTCGCGTGCTGCGGCATGGCGTGAGCGAGATTCGCTCAGGCCGGCGGCGGACCCTGGGCGTCATCTTCCACGACGCCACCTAGCCTAACGGCGAGACCCCGAACAGCAGCCGGTGCAGGAAGACCACGAACACCGCATACAGCGCCGTGCCCGCCACGACCGCGATCACGTCCGCGATCGGCTTGGTCACCACCGGCGCCGGCTCCCCGCGTCCCAGCGCCGAAATCAGGTCCACGATCGCCCAGACCAGAAACGCCCCGAACAGCAGCGCCGAGGCCTGGTCGCCATTGGCCAGCAGGTGGCCGGCCGACCACAGGATGGTCCCGAGCAGCATCGGGTGGCGCACGGTCGCCTTGATCCGTCCAACCGGCCCGTTCGAGCCGGCCAGCAGCACGAAAGCGATCCAGACCAGGCCCATCGCGGCGTGACGGCCCCAGGGCGGCGGGTCGTAGAGCTGCGGCGCCATCGGCCGGAACTGGATCCAGCCCCAGATGATCAGCCCCAGCCCGACGGCCGAGATGACAGAATAGAGCCCTTTCCAGCGCCCCGGATTGGCGGCGACCTGGGCGTTGCGGAACGGCGCGGCCAGGATCCGCACCGAGTGGACGCCCAGAAACAGCGCCAGCCCCAGGATCAGTATCGTCATCGGCCCCTCCCGCTTATCCCGGGATCATAGTCACGGAACGACGATTTCCGAAAGCTGGCGCAACCGCGCGTGAGCGGTCGCCAGGCGGCCCTCGCACGCCGCCACGATCGCGGGGCTGATCTCGCGGCGCTTGGCCTCGCTGTCGGGCGTGAAGGCCTCGCCCGGGACCTTGGCGTTCACGCCCGCGACCGCCCGCATCGCCGCCTCGACGTCGCAAGCCGGCGTCAGTCCGAAATGCGGCATCACCCGCGTGAACACCGCCTCCGGCAGGTCGCTGTAGTCGATCAGCAGCCCGCCGCCGCTCGCCCAGCCGTCCAGCGCGCCCTCGCAGACGCTGGCCAGAACGGCCGCATGATAGAGCGGATCCCGCGGGTTCCCCCACGCCAATCCGAGGATCGAGGACGGAACCAGCGAGGGGACCATCTGGCTTCCGGCGCGGCGGGCGTGGGAGACCATCACCTCGACGGGCGCGCGGTAGGAGAAGATCCAGGGCGTGTCGGGAAAGGCCGCCCGAAACAGTGGGAGCGCCCGACTGTTCCAGCAATCCAGCTTCAGGAACAGCCGCGCCTCGCCGATCCCGCGCGGCCGGGCGAAGGCGGCGACCACGGCGCGCAGCAGGGTCGGGTCGCCGGTCCGCACCGCCGCGTCGATCGGCTGGGCCTCCGAGATCACGGTGGCGTCGCGATCGGCCGCCAGCATTCGCGCGATCAGGGTCGAGCCACAGCGGGACATGTGAAAGACGAGGCCGTCCGGCGCGCGCGAACCCGACGGCAACGCCGAGAGCGGCGTCTCGACGGCGAACAGCCGGTTGATCGCCAGAAAACCCGCCGTCTGCAGTTCGTGCGCGTAGAAGCCGTCGTGCAGCCCCCGGCGCCCGAACCACCGCCAAGACACCCGGTCGTCGTCGGTCGCGGCCGGCAGCCAGCCTGGCGGCGGCGCCTGGTCGAGCCGGGATCGGCTGAGCCTGCCAGCCGGGCTGTTCCAGACCCAGCGCCACAGCGACCGCGCCGATGTCCTGCTCCTCGGCGAGACGCACGCGAAGATCCGCATCTGAGAGCAGCCGCTCGAAGGCCGCCAAGCTGGGTGCGAGGGTCATTCGAGTTCCCGAAGATCAACGCTTGTAGCGGCGCGGAACACTATCATAAGCTGAAATCATGCGCTTCCCAGACCGCGTGCGGTTGCCCTTGGCCTTCGATCCGGACCGGCTGCGCGCGGATCTCGCACGGGTCGAGGCCGACACGACCTGGGTCTCGCATTTCGTCCGCCAGAACTATGACGGCGACTGGAGCGCCATCGCCCTGCGCTGCATGACCGGAGAGACCCATCCGATCCGGATGATCTATTCCGACCCGGTCCGCACCGACTACGTTCCCACGCCCTTCCTCGAGGCCTGCGCCTATTTCCAGGCGGTCCTGGCCGCCTTCGAATGCCCGCTGACCAGCGTGCGGCTGATGAAGCTGGCGCCCGGCTCGGTGATCAAGGAGCATACCGACCTCGACCTGTGCGCCGAGGGCGGCAAGGCGCGGATTCATATCCCGATCACCAGCAATCCGGACGTCGAGTTCAGGGTCAACGGCGTCGCCGCGCCGCTGGCCCCGGGCGAGGCCTGGTACCTGCGCCTGTCCGACCCTCATACGGCGGCCAATCGCGGGGCCACGGACCGTGTTCACCTGGTCATCGACGCCCGCATGAACGACTGGCTGGCCGAACAGATGAGCCTGGCCCTGGCGACCGAGGGCGCGAACGCCTAGATGGCTCCTGGTTGACGCCCACTCCCGCGAGCTTTACCGCCCAATCCATGATGGACTTTCCCGCTGGCCTTTCCGCCCTTTCCGACCGCTACGACGTGGTGCTGTGCGATGTCTGGGGCGTGATCCACAACGGGGTGGAGAGCTTTCCCGAAGCCTGCGCGGCGCTGACCCGGTGGGGCCAGACCAAGGGTCCGGTGGTGCTGATCTCCAATTCGCCGCGCCCCTCGTACGACGTGGTCGCTCAGCTGGACGGCCTGGGCGTGCCGCGCTCGGCGTGGCAGGGCTTCGTCACCTCGGGCGACGCGACCCGGGCCCTGCTGACGCCGCACACGGGAACCAAGGTCTGGAAGATCGGTCCCGAGCGCGACGGACCGCTGTGGGCGGGCTTCGACCTGACCCTGGCGGGCCCCAAGGACGCCGACTTCATCCTGTGCTCGGGCCTCTACGAGGACGAGAAGGAAATCCCCGAGGACTATCGCGATCGCCTGAAGGTCGCCGCCGACCGGGGGCTGCTGTTCATCTGCGCCAATCCCGATCGCGTCGTGCAGCGCGGCGAACGCCTGATCTTCTGCGCCGGGGCCCTGGCCGATCTCTATGAGACCCTGGGCGGCAAGGCGATCATGGCCGGCAAGCCCTATGCCGCGATCTACGATCTGGCCGTGGCCGAGGCGGCGCAGCTGCTGGGCCGTCCGGTCGACCGCGACCGCGTGCTGTGCATCGGCGACGGTGTCATCACCGACGTCAAGGGCGCCCACGACCAGAGGCTGGCCTGCCTGTTCATCGCCAAGGGCATCCATGGCGAGAAGGCGATCGGTCCCGATGGCCTGCTGATCCCGGACGCCGTCCGGGCCCTGCTCGACGCCGAGGCCGTGGGCGCGACCCACGCCATCGGCGACCTGGTCTGGTGACAACAAGAACAAGGGGATCGTGATGCAGGGCAAGTTTCTCGAAGAGCTGAGCGTCGGCCAGTCCGCGCAGCTGGTCCGCAAGGTCGGCGAGGCCGACATCGTCGCCTTCGCGCAGGTGACCGGCGACACCAATCCGGTGCACCTGGACGCCGACTACGCGGCCACGACCAGCTTTGGCGAGCGCATCGCTCACGGCATGCTGTCGGCCGGCTACATCTCGGCGGTGCTGGGCACCACCCTGCCCGGGCCGGGCGCGATCTACCTGTCGCAGACGCTGAAATTCAAACGCCCGGTCAAGATCGGCGACGAGGTCACCGCCGTGGTCACCATCTCCGAGATCAACGAGGCCAAGGCCCAGGTCACCCTCGCCACCGTCTGCAAGGTGGGCGGCAAGGCGGTCGTCGATGGCGAGGCCGTGGTCATGGTTCCGCGCAAGGCCGCCTGATGCCGCTCAAGACCGTCAACGCCTGGAAGAACCTCCCCGCCGACGAGCGCGGCGCCGCCGTGGCGCTGGGCAATTTCGACGGCGTGCATCGCGGCCACCAGCAGGTGATCGCCCAGGCCGCGAAAGCGGCCCTGGCCGACAAGACGCCGCTGGGCGTGATCACTTTCGATCCGCACCCGCGCCGCTTGTTCCGGCCGACCGAACCGGCCTTCAAGCTGATGACCCACGGCCAGCAGGCCCGGGCGCTGGGCGGCCTCGGCGTCGACCTGCTCTATCTGCTGCCGTTCGACTTCGAGATGGCCAGCTTCAGCGACCGAGAGTTCGTCGAAAAGGTGCTGGTCGAGGGCCTGGGCGTGAAGCACGTCGCCGCCGGCTTCGACATCTCGTTCGGTCGCGGCCGCAGCGGCAGCGCCGACCTGCTGAAGACCTATGGCGACGAATACGGCTTCACCGTTTCGATCGCCGAACCCGTGGCCAGCCGCGACGGCGACAAGTTCTCCTCGACCGGCGTCCGCGACGCGCTGCGCAACGGCGAGCCGGACCAGGCCGCCCGCATTCTGGGCCGGCCCTTCGCCATCGAGGGCGTGGTGCGCCGGGGCCAGCAACTGGGCCGCCAATTGGGCTTCCCCACCGCCAATGTCGAGGTCGAGGACTATGTCGTCCCCAAGCTCGGCGTCTACGCCACCCGCACCCGTCTGCCCGACGGCCGCGAGGTGCCCGGCGTGGCCAATCTCGGCAACAATCCCACCACCGGCATGGTCGAGACGCGGCTGGAGACCTGGCTGTTCGACTTCGACGAGGATCTCTACGGCCAGATCATCGAAACCGACCTGATCGCCTTCCTGCGCCCAGAACTGAAGTTCGACAGCCTTGAGCTGATGATCGAACAGATCCACCGCGACGAGCAGGCGGCGCGGGCGATCGTGGCGCCGGGGTTCTAACTATTTTTCCCTCCCCTTGATGGGGGGCTCTCCCGACGCACGAAACCCTTTCCCCTCTTCCCCCGCCCCGTTAACCTTGTTTAACGGCTGGGTGGGGACCGCATGCTCAAGGGGCGCAAGTACCAACATTTCGCGCGCGCCAGGCGGCCGGCGAAGACGCCCGCCCACGAGATCCTGGCCTATCCCGAAGGCGCGCGGTTCGTGTTCGACACCGGCAAGGCGCTCGAGGTCGAGGGCGGCTATTGCGCCCTGCCCGACGGCGACTTGCTGGACGCCTATTCCAACGCCGTGGTCCGCGCCGTCGAGCGGGTCGGCCCCAGCGTCGTGCGCATCCATCCGATGCTTGAGGATCCCCGGATGTCCGGCGTCGGCTCAGGCTTCGCCATCGGCGCCGACAAGGAGCTTGGGGGCGGGCTGATCCTGACCAACAGTCACGTGATCCAGGGCGCCAGCCGCTTCGTGGTCATCACGGCCGAGGGCCGCAATTTCACCGCCCGCTGCGTCGGCGACGATCCCGACACCGACCTGGCCGTCATCAAGATCGACCAGGCGGCCGACATTCCGGTGGCCCGGCTGGGCGACTCCAAGAAGCTGCGGCGCGGCCAGTTGGTCATCGCCATCGGCGCGCCGCTGGGCTTCGAGGCCACAGTGACCACCGGCGTCGTCTCGGCCATGGGCCGGTCCTTGCGCGGCGAGCGCGGCCGCCTGATCGAGGACCTGATCCAGACCGACGCGGCGCTCAACCCCGGCAACAGCGGCGGACCGCTGGTCAACTCGACCGGCGAGGTGATCGGCATCGCCACGGCGATCATCGCCGGCTACCAGGGCCTGTGCTTCGCGGTGGCGGCCAACACCGCCGGGTTCGTGATCGGCGAGCTGCTGGCGCACGGCCACGTGCGACGCGGCTCGATCGGCCTGATCGCCCAGCAGGCCCCGATCCCGCCGGCCCTGGCGCGGGCCACCGGCGTCCAGCAGCCCTATGCGGTCTATGTCGCCCATGTCGATCTCGGCGGCCCCGCGGCCAAGGCGGGCGTCAAGGAGGGCGACCTGCTGATCGCCGCCGGCGACCGCCCCTTGACCGGCCTTGACGATCTGCTGCGCGCCCTTGACCACCACAGCATAGGCCATCCGACACCGTTCCTGGTCATCCGCAACGCCCGCCTGATGACCGTGACCGTGACGCCGAAGCTGCGGAAGCCGGGGGCTTAGCCGAAGCCTTTGCGCCCCGGCCCTCCCTCTGCTATCCCGCTGGCCATGAATTTCGTTCGGAAGATTTCGCGAATTATCCGCCCGGCGTGACGCCGCCGGACGATCCTCCAGCGCGCGCCGGGTTTTCCGCCCTCTTCCGATACCTTCAAGCCGGACACCTATTCCATGGCCGACGACGCCACGACCGCCCGCGACTATCGCGAAACCGTCTTCCTTCCCGACACCCCGTTCCCGATGCGCGGGGGCCTGCCCAAGAAGGAGCCCGAGATCCTGGAGGGCTGGGCCGCCCTGTCGCCCAAGGGCCTCTACGGCGCTGTTCGGGCGAAGAGACAAGCCGACGGCGCCCCGCTGTTCGTGCTGCACGACGGCCCGCCCTACGCCAATGGCGCGATCCACATTGGTCACGCCCTGAACAAGACGCTGAAGGACTTCGTGGTCCGCTCGCGCTTCGCCCTGGGCTACGACGTCGACTACGTGCCGGGCTGGGACTGCCACGGCCTGCCGATCGAGTGGAAGATCGAGGAAGAGTTCCGCGCCAAGGGCCGCCGCAAGGACGAGGTCCCGGCCGAGGAGTTCCGCACCCGCTGCCGCGAATATGCCGGCGGCTGGGTCGAGGCCCAGAAGACCGAGTTCCAGCGCCTGGGCGTCCTGGGGGACTGGTGGAACCGCTACGCCACCATGGACTTCACCTCCGAAGCCACGATCGTCGCCGAGTTCCACAAGTTCGCGGCTTCGGGCCAGCTCTATCGCGGCTCCAAGCCGGTGATGTGGAGCCCGGTCGAGCGCACGGCCCTGGCCGACGCCGAGATCGAGTATCACGACCACGTCAGCCCCACGATCTGGGTGAAGTTCCCGGTCAAGGTCTATGACGAGGAGCACTACGCGCTGTCGGGCAATCCGGCCGGCGACAACGTCTTCCGCCTTCAGCCCAACGACGCCTCGGTCGTGATCTGGACCACCACGCCGTGGACCATCCCGGCCAACCGCGCCATCAGCTTCAACCCGAAGGTCGAGTATGGCCTCTATGAGGTGGAAGCCATGGAGGAGAACCTCGAGTTCGCCCCGTGGTCGAAGGCCGGCGACCGCCTGATCGTCGCCGACAAGCTGGCCGAGGACGTCCGCAAGGCCGCCAAGGTCGCGACCTGGCGCCGGATCGAGCCCGTCGATCCCACCGGCCTGATCTGCGCCCACCCGCTGGCCCAATTCGATGAGGGCTTCGGCTTCGACGTGCCGCTACTGGCTGGCGACCACGTCACCGACGACGCCGGCACGGGCTTCGTCCACACCGCCCCGGGCCATGGCGCGGACGACTATCTCGTGTGGCTGAAGAGCGGATACGCACTGGACTCTATCCCGACACCGTCGACCCGGACGGCGCCTACTACCCGCACGTCCCCCTGTTCGCAGGCCTCAAGGTCATCGAGACCGAGGGCAAGAAGGCCGGCAAGTTCGGTCCGGCCAACGCGGCGGTGATGGACAAGCTGATCGAGGCCGGAAACCTGCTGGCGCGCGGCCGCGTCGAGCACAGCTATCCGCACAGCTGGCGCTCGAAAGCCCCGATCATCTTCCGCAACACACCCCAGTGGTTCATCCGCATGGATCAGCCGCTTGAGAGCGGCAAGACCCTGCGGGAGACGGCCCTCCAGGCCATCGCCGACACCGCCTTCCACCCCGACGCCGGCCGCAACCGCATCGGCTCGATGGTCGAGACGCGCCCCGACTGGCTGGTCAGCCGCCAGCGCGCCTGGGGCACGCCGCTGGCCATGTTCGTCGACAAGGAGACCGGCGCGCCGCTGATGGATCCAGACGTCAACGCCCGCATCCTGGCGGCCATCCGCGAAGGCGGCGCCGACGCCTGGTTCTCGCGTCCCGACGCCGACTTCCTGGGCGAGGCCCATGACCCGGCCCAGTACGAGAAGGTCGGCGACATCCTGGATGTCTGGTTCGACTCCGGCTGCACCCACGCCTTCACGATCGAGGGCCGCGCCGACAGCCACTGGCCGGCGGACCTCTATCTCGAAGGCTCCGACCAGCACCGCGGCTGGTTCCAGTCCAGCCTGCTGGAAGGCTGCGGCACCCGCGGCCGCGCGCCCTACAAGGCGGTTCTCACCCACGGGTTCACCCAGGACGAGAACGGCGAGAAGATGTCCAAGTCCAAGGGCAACACCGTCGAGCCGCAGACCATCACCAAGGAAAGCGGCGCCGAGATCCTGCGCCTGTGGGCGGCGATGGTCGATTATTCGGAAGACCAGCGGATCGGCAAGACGATCCTGGCCACCACCACCGACGCCTATCGCAAGCTGCGCAACACCACGCGCTACCTGCTGGGCGCCCTGGCCGGATTCACGGAAGAGGAGCGGGTCACCGACTACGCCGACTTCCCGCCGCTGGAGAAGTACATCCTGCACCGCCTGTGGGAACTGGATGGCCAGGTGCGCGCCGCCTACGAGGCCTATCGCTTCGCCGACGTGACGCGTCCGCTGATCGAGTTCTGCCAGGGCGATCTGTCGACCCTGTTCTTCGACATCCGCAAGGACAGCCTCTATTGCGACGCGCCGAACGCCCTGCGTCGGCGGGCCTATCGCACGGTGCTGGACTATGTGTTCGAGCGTCTGACCATCTGGCTGTCGCCGCTGACCAGTTTCACCATGGAAGAGGCGTGGCAGACGCGCTTCCCCGAAGCGGGCTCCAACAGCCTGCGGGTGATCCCGGCGACGCCGGCCGAGTGGCAGAACGACGCCGAGGCCGCCCGCTGGGCCAAGGTCGAGACCGTGATGTCGGTGGTCACCGGCGCCCTGGAAGTCGAACGCCGCGAAAAGCGCATCGGCTCGGCTCTGGAAGCCGCGCCGGTCGTGCACGTCGCCGACGCCGATCTGCTGGCCGCCTTCGACGGCCTGGACGCCGCCGAGGTGTTCCGCACGTCGGCCGCCACCCTGGTCGCCGGTGAAGGCGGCGCGTTCACGACCGACGAGGTCAAGGGCGTGTCGGTGGATCCGAAACTGGCCGAGGGGAACAAGTGCGCCCGCTCGTGGCGCATCCTCCCCGAGGTGGGAACCGATCCCCGCTATCCGGAGCTTAGCCTTCGCGACGCCGAGGCCGTGGCTTATTGGGACGCGACGCACAATTAGCCCCCTTCCTTCTTGATGGGGGAAGGGTTGGGGATGGGGGTGACGGGGCGCTGGCCGTGCTCGCGACGATCGCCGCATCACCCCCACCTACCCTCCCCCATCAAGGGGGAGGGAAGAACGGAGAAGGCCTTGAAAATCACCCGCCTCGGCTGGACCGCCTACGCCGTCGCCGCCGCCACCCTGGTTCTGGACCAGATCTCCAAGCTCTGGATCCTGGGGCTGCTGGGCCGCGAGCAGGGCTCGTCCGTGCAAGCCATTGGTCCGCTCTACCTGACCATGGTCCATAACTACGGCATGAGCTTTGGCCTGCTGAAGGACCACGACTGGGGCCGCTGGCTGCTGATCGGCTTTTCGATTCTCGTGGTGATCGGCCTGTCGTTCTGGGCGCGCAAGGCCACCAAGCTCCTACCGGCCATCGGGGTCGGCATGATCATCGGCGCGGCGATCGGCAACAACCTGATCGACCGGGTGCTGTACGGCTATGTCGTCGACTTCATCGACGTCTCGCGCCTGAACTTTCCGTGGGTTTTCAACGTCGCCGACTCGGCGATCAACATCGGGGTGGCCTTGCTGCTGATCGACAGCTTTCTCTACGGCGAGAAGAAGCTGGCCGACCCCGCCGAGTAGCCTGGCCGTGCGAGTTCGGGCCGAATAACGCCGCATTCGCGTGGGAGATTGGCGCCCGGGCGCGGATGTCGTATCGAGAGCGTCCGAATTTCTGGGCCGGGGGTCGGCCTGCTGGAGCATGGTTTGATGAGTTTCAATCGGGTCGCGACCGTGAGCGCCCTGACCGCCATTGCCGCGATCGGCATGGCTGGGCTGCACCTCGACCCAGAAAGCCCTGGGCATGAACAAGGTGGTTCCCGACGAATTCCGCGTCGTCAGCAAGGCCCCGCTGGCCGTGCCGCCGGACTATGCCCTGCGCCCGCCGGCGCCCGGCGAGCCGCGTCCGCAGGAACTTCAGCCGGAAAGCGCCGCCCGCGCCGCCCTGATCGGCCAGAGCAACGCCGCGGGTCGTTCTGAAGGTGAAAAGCTTCTGGTCGCCCGCGCCGGCACCGACAAGGCCGATCCGCTGATCCGCTTCGTGGTCGACGATGAGAACGGCGACCTGGCCCACAAGGACGAGAGCTTCGCCAGCAAGGTGATGTTCTGGAAAAAGGGTCAGCCCAAGACGACGAACGTGGCCACCGCCGCCGAGTCGGGCGCGAACGCCCCGGCCGAGATCGACGCCGCCGCAGAGGAAGCCCGCCTCAAGAAGCTGGTGGGCGCCGGTGGCGTGGTCATCAGCCGCGAGAAGAAGACCGGCATCAAGCTGCCGGGCCTCTAAGGCTTTAACGACTTCAAGATACGAACGGCCCGGAGCCTCGCGGTTCCGGGCCGTTTCGTGTTCAAGGCTGGACTTCGTCCGGCGTGGTGATCGTGTAGCCCTTGGCCTTCAACTTGCTGAGTACGCCCTCCTCGGACAGCAGCGGGCGGAAGTTGACCAGCGCCACCGACTTGCCGGGCGTCTTCAGGGCCTGATCGATGGCCTTGGTCGAGCGATCGATCGTCTTGCGGATCTCGGAGGCGACGCCCGGCGTCGCCGACAGGCAGGCCTGGTAGCCGCGATCGGCCGCCGCGAGCTTGACCACGTCGCCCTCGGCCCAGCGCTGAGCGGTCTCGACGGTCCGGAAGCCGCCGGCGTCGGCCTCGCGCAGGCCCGCGTCCAGGCAGAACTCCTGCATCGGCTTGGGCAGCGAGCCGACCGACTTCAGGGCGTCGATCACGTCGTAGCCGTCCAGCTTCTGGATGCGCGGGCGCTTCTTCAGCTCGCCCTTCTTGGCGATCTCCTCGACCTTGTCAGCCACGCCGCCGCTCTGGATGTTGATCGAGCCGCCCTTCTTCATGTTGGCGACCAGGAAACCGGCGAAGGCCGGCTTGATGTCGTCCATGCTGTCCAGCTTCTCGTCGCTGTCGGCGAGACGCTTCTCCAGGCGAGCCCGCAGCTCGGGCGGCAGGGTGTCGCGCATCGGCTTGTCGGCCAGGAAATAGCGCCGGCCGCCCATGGCCAGGCCGATGACCCGGACGATGCTGATCTCCGGCTCGGGAGCCATGATCAGACGATTGGCGCCATCAAGGCGACGTTCCAGCACCGAGGTGTCGAACGCCAGGGTCTTGGGCGACAGGGCCGGGATGGCCAGAATGTAGACGGTGCTGTCGGCGTCCGACACCTTCCACCAGGCCGGTCCGGGCAGCTTGGCGTTGACGATCAGTTCCTCGACCAGGGTTCCTTCCGGATCGACCGCGCGCAGATCGACCGGCGCGGTCTGGTGGATCGAGACCTCATTGCGAGCCTGCCCCAGCGCCGATCCCCCGCAAAGCAGCGAAAGGGCGAGGCCGGCGGCGGCGAAACGGCGAAGGGTCACTATCTGTCTTCCTCGAACGGCGGCGGAATTGAGATAAACTCCGCGTTCTCCCTTCGTTGGCCGATCCGTGTTCGGCTGGTCAACTTAAGGAGTTGCAATGCTGGCGCTTGTCCTCCGGCCTGCCTCGTGAAAGTCCGTGTGATGCCCATCCGTCGCCTGCCGCCCGAGACCGTCAACCGCATCGCCGCCGGCGAGGTGGTCGAACGGCCCGCGAGCGCGATCAAGGAGCTGGTCGACAACGCCATCGACGCCGGCGCCACGCGGATCGAGGTCGAGGCCCACGGCGGCGGCCTGACCCGGATCCTGGTCGCCGACGACGGCTGCGGCCTGTCGGCGGACGAACTGCCGGTGGCCATCGAGCGCCACGCGACCTCGAAGCTGGCGCCCGACGAAGACGGTCTCTGGGACCTGTTGCGCATCCACACCATGGGCTTCCGGGGCGAGGCCCTGCCGTCGATCGGTTCGGTGGCGCGGCTGTCGATCAGTTCGCGGGCCAAGGGGTCGAGCGACGCCCACTCGATCCTGGTTGAGGGGGGCCAGGTGGGCGAGGTTTCGCCCGCCGCCTTCCCTGGTCCGCACGGGGCGCGGATCGAGGTGCGCGACCTGTTCTACGCCACCCCCGCGCGGCTCAAGTTCATGAAGTCCGAGCGCGCCGAGGCCCTGGCGATCACCGAGGAGATCAAGCGCCAAGCCATGGCCAACGAAAACGTCGGCTTCTCGCTGGACATCGACGGCCGCCGCATCCTGCGCCTGCCGCCCGAGCATCCGGGGCCGCAAGGTCGACTGGCGCGCCTGGCCGCCGTGCTGGGCCGCGACTTTCAGGACAACGCCATCGAGATCGACCAGGTGCGCGACGGCGTGCGGCTGTCGGGCTTCGCGGGCCTGCCGACCTACAACCGCGGCAACGCGGCCCACCAGTACCTGTTCGTCAACGGCCGTCCGGTGCGAGACCGCCTGCTGCAAGGCGCCCTGCGCGCGGCCTACGCCGATTTTCTGGCGCGGGATCGCCACCCGACGGCGGCGCTGTATGTGACGCTCGACACCAGCGAGGTCGACGTCAACGTCCACCCCGCCAAGGCCGAGGTCCGCTTCCGCGACCCGGCCCTGGTGCGCGGTCTGATCGTCGGGGCCCTGCGCCACGCCCTGGCCGGGGCCGGCCACCGCGCCTCGACCACCGTCGCCGCCCAGGCGCTGGACAGCATCCGCGCCCAGCAGAGCCCGTTCCCCGGATATCCGCCCCAATATCAGCCGGGTCCCTCGGCCGCCGGCTTCTCGGCCTGGCGCGAAGGCGGTTGGCCCCCGCCGACACAGCGGCCGATGGACTTGCCGGGCCTGAACGAGGTCTCGGCGCGGGTCGAGTTCGAATTCCCCCTCCCCCTCGCGGGGAGGGGGCAGGGGGGTGGGGGCTCCGGCTTTGAGGAAGCCATCGCCGCGCTGTCACCCCCACTCCCAACCCTCTCCCCGCAAGGGGGAGAGGGCTATCGATTCGACCCGGTCGATTTCCCCCTGGGCGTGGCTCGGGCCCAGGTGCACGAGACCTACATCGTCGCTCAGACCCGTGACGGCATGGTCATCGTCGACCAGCACGCCGCCCACGAGCGCCTGGTCTACGAGCGCATGAAGGGCGAGATGGCCGCCGGCGGCGTGTCTCGCCAGACCCTGCTGCTGCCCGAGGTGGTCGACCTGGACCCCGCCGAGGCCGAGCGCGTGGTCGCCCGGTCCGAGGAACTGGCCAGCCTGGGTCTGGTCATCGAGAGCTTCGGCCCCGGCGCGGTGCTGGTGCGCGAGACGCCGGCCCTGCTGGGCAAGACCGATGCCGCCGCCCTGGTCCGCGACATCGCCGACGACCTGGCCGAGAACGGCGCCGCCCTGGCGCTGAAGGAGCGGCTGGAGGAGGTCTGCTCCACCATGGCCTGCCACGGCAGCGTCCGCGCCGGCCGCCGCCTGAACGGGGCCGAGATGAACGCCCTGCTGCGCGAAATGGAGGCCACGCCCCACTCCGGCCAGTGCAACCACGGCCGCCCGACCTATGTCGAACTGAAGCTGGCCGACATCGAGAAGCTGTTCGGGCGGCGCTAAGCCGTCCGTCGCTCCGCGAACGCGCGCATCGCTTCGGCCAGATACTCCGTCAGCCCCGGCGCGACCGCTTCGTAGCGAGCGGTGAACTCCGGATTGTCCAGGTACAGCCGCCCCAGGCCCGTGAACGCCTCCGGCGTGGGTTCGCGGTTCCAGCCCTTCGCGATCCAGCCCCACCAGCGGCGCATGACCGCGCTGACTGCGTCGCTATCGGCGGGCAGGCCTTGGGTCAGGGCCTTGGCGACTTCCGCCTCCATCTCCAGCTGCTCGGCCTGGAAAGCGTTGAACTCCGCCTTCGTAAGGCTGCTCAGCTTGGCCTTCGCTGTGGCGATGGCCTCTACGGCCTTGCCTTCGCCGAGGCGCTCGGTCAGCCAGGCCTCCCGCGCGGCCTGCTTCGCCGGGTCGAAGCCATCGAACATCTGCTTGTCGTCCATAGTCTCGTCTCCTTTGAGGTCGGCGAGGGTGCGGTCCACGATGTCCACAAGCTTGGCGTAGCGCTCGACCTCGGCCGCCAGGCGTTCGCGATGGGCGCGAAGCGCGGCGGCGAGGTCGAAGGCCGGGTCGTCCAGCGCGGCCCGGATGTCCTTCAGCGGAGTTCTCCAGGGCGCGATGGAAGAGGATCTGCTGCAGGCGCAGCAGGTCCTGACGGTCATAGTAGCGATAGCCGTTGGCCCCGACGGCGCGAGGCCGCAGAAGACCGATGGCGTCATAGTGGTGCAGAGCCCGCACCGAGACGCCCGACAGCTTCGCCATCTGTTTGACCGTGTAGACGCTCAAGTGAGACCTTCCCTCTCGATGGGGCGATCAGTCAGGTCTGACGCGACGTCAGGGTCAATGCATGAAGATAGGCAGGTTCTAGGCGGCGTTTGCCGCCGCCAGGGTCGCGCCGTCGGGACTTGCGACCGGCTTGTCCAGCAGCTCCGTGACCGCCGGGCCTCGGACGATGGCGATGCCGCCGGCCTTGCAGGCCTCCAGCTCCACTGAAGAGCCGACATTGGCCACCGCCTGCGCCACGTCCTTAGCGACATAGGCGGCCTTGCGCTCGACGAACTTGAGGATCTGCTTCAACCGGTCGTGCTCGGTCTCGCCGTTCAGCACCAGGGTGATGCTATCGACCAGCTCGGGCGGCAGACCAGAGATCGGGAAGGTCGGGTCGGTGACCTGGACGTCCATCCGCGAGAAGCTGCTCTTCAGGAGCAGGCGCATCTGCTGCAGCATGCCGATCGAAGCCTCGCGCGGCGTGGCGTAGATCGTGGCGGTCAGACGCGGCTGCTGGTCCAGCGGATAGCGCGACAGGCGGCTCTTGTAGGCGTCCTGCGAGGCGGGCGTGGTCAGGTTCCAGAACCCGAACGGCACATGGATCTCACCGAAGGCCGCGGTCTTCAGAGCGGCCTGCGTGTCGGTCAGACAGATCAGATCGCGCTTCAGGAGCTTGGCGTCGTCCTCGGGCGGCGGACCGATCAGGTCCGAGCGCATGCCGATCGCCGAGCCGACAAAGGCCCCCAGGGCAAGATCATAGACGCCCCACCAGCCGGTCTCGGCCGGCGGCGGCGGCGGCGCGACCTTGGCGGCGGGCTTGGGCGCGGGCGCCGGCTGAGCCTTGGGCTTTTCCGGCGCGACGGGCGCGGTGGCGGGCTGCGCGGCCTCGGCGGAGACCGGCTTGATCGGTTCGGCCGTGGGAATGGTGGACACGGGCGCGGCGGCCTTGGCCGCTCGCTCCGGCGTGACGGTCGTGGCGGCGGTCAGGCCCTGTTTCTTGGCGCTGGCCTTGTCCTCGGCCAGGGTCTTGGCTTCCGCGCGCGTGCTGGGGCGGGGCTCGACGCTGTCGGCGGTGACGACGTGGACACGGCCGGCTGGGCCCTCATAGCCCTCGCCCGCCATCAGCCCGGCCAGCTCGGCCTGCGACAGGGCGGCGAACTGCAGAACCGCCTGCTCGTCGCCCTCGAAGGTCATCAGGGCGATTTGACCAATCGGACGTCCGGGGAACAGCACCTTCTCGAGCTCGGCGGCCAGGGCCTGCATCTCGGTGGGGTTGAGGGTCTCGACCCGATTGTCGGCCAGGACGAAGGCCAGGGGCGCCACGGCCCCGCACTTGCGCGGCTTGCGCCATCTCGCCTTCAGGAACGCGTCCGCCACCCCCTGAGCCTTGTGCTTGGGGACTTCACCCGGCTGGCTCTCGCCAACGGTGAACAGGATACGCAGGCAGCAGATGGCCGTCATGAGGCCAGACCCTAGCGGCCGAAGCTTTGTGAACGGTTACAACCGCCGGGATAACGACGTTTTATTTCGTTGGCGCGGGAACCTTTTTAGACGAAGGTCTCGCTGAGGCGGAATTCCAGCCGTTCGCGGACGGCCGGCCAGTCGTAATCGGTGATCGAGAACACCGCCGTGTCGCGGATGTGGCCGGTCCAGGTGACCTTGTGATTGCGCAGCACGCCTTCCTTGCTTGCCCCCAGCTTCTCGACGGCGGCCTGGCTGCGGGCGTTGCGGACGTCGATGTTGAACTCGACGCGGATGGCCCCGGCCTTCTCGAAGGCGTGGGCCAGCATCAGGCGCTTGCTCTCGGGATTGACCGGGCCCGAACGCGCGTCGGGGTTCAAGAAGGTCGAGCCGATCTCCAGCCCCCCATGCAGGCGACGGATGTTGAGGTAGCTGGAGGTGCCGACGATCTTGCCGTCCGAAAGGCGGCGGATGACGTAGCCGATGCGCTCGCCGCGGTCGGTCTCGCCTTGCAGCGCGCCCCAGAAGTCCTCGAAGCCCTCGCCGCAGCCGTTGACCGACATGATCTCCCAACTGGCGGGATCGCAGTCGACGGCGTCCCGCAGGGCGTCGCGGTGATCGATGGTGATCGGTTCGAGCCGGACATAGCGGCCCTGCAAGGTGTCGGCGGTCAGGTTCAGCATGGTCCCGTTGTCGGACAGGACGCGCGCCCTGACAACCCGCCTCGAAAGTCTCCTTGAGCAAGACGGGACCGCTTGCCGCCCGCGTAAAGCCGGTCTACAAACACTTCAAACAAGCGTTTGACACATTGAGAACCGGGCAGAGGGAACGACCATGGATTTCGACATCTCCCCCACGCAGCGCGCCTTCCTGGACCGCGTCACCGCGTTCATGGACGAGCACATCTATCCGGCGGTCCCCGTCTACGACGCCGAGATGAACGTCCTGGGCGCCGAGCGCTGGAAGGTCGTCCAGGTCGTCGAGGAGCTGAAGGCCAAGGCCAAGGCCGCCGGCCTGTGGAACTTCTTCATGCCGCCGCACAGCGGCCAGGTTCATGTCGACGACACCTTCCAGTTCGAAGGCGTCCAGCTGACCAACCTGGAATACAGCTTGATCGCCGAACAGCTGGGCAAGGTCGGCTTCGCCTCGGAAGTCTTCAACTGCTCGGCGCCCGACACGGGCAACATGGAAGTGCTGATGCGCTACGGCACGCTGGCGCAGAAGGAAAAGTGGTTGCGCCCGCTGATGAACGGTGAGATCCGCTCGGCCTTCCTGATGACCGAGCCAGCCGTGGCCAGCTCGGACGCAACCAACATCGAGACCCGCATCGAGCGAGATGGCGATCACTATGTGATCAACGGCCGCAAGTGGTGGTCCTCGGGCGTGGGCGATCCGCGTTGCAAGGTCGCCATCGTCATGGGCAAGACCGATCCGGACAACCCCAGCCGCCACGCCCAGCAGAGCCAGGTGCTGGTGCCGCTGGACGCGCCGGGCATCGAGATCGTCCGTATGCTGCCGGTGTTCGGCTATGACGACGCCCCGCACGGCCACGCCGAGGTCATCCTCAAGGACGTGCGCGTCCCGATCGAGGACGCCCTGCTGCTGGGTGAAGGCCGCGGCTTCGAGATCGCCCAGGGGCGCCTGGGCCCCGGCCGCATCCACCACTGCATGCGCACCATCGGCACGGCGGAAGTCGCGCTGGAGAAGATGTGCAAGCGCCTGATGAGCCGGAAGGCCTTCGGCAAGTACGTCTCGGACCACTCGGTGTGGGAAGAGCGCGTCGCCGACGCCCGCATCGACATCGAGATGTGCCGCCTGCTGTGCCTGAAGGCCGCCGACATGATGGACAAGGCCGGCAACAAGTCGGCCCGCCTGGAGATCGCCATGATCAAGGTCGCCGCCCCGCGCCTGGCCCTGAAGATCATCGACGACGCTATCCAGGCCCATGGCGGCGCCGGCGTGACCACCGACTTCGGCTTGGCCAAGGCCTATGCCGGCATCCGCACCCTGCGCCTGGCGGACGGCCCGGACGAGGTGCACCAGCGCACCATCGCCCGCATGGAATACGGCAAGTACGGCGACCTCGTTTACAAGCAGAAGGCCGAGAAGGAAGCCGCGCTGCACGTGCCGGGGATCCGTTGATCTAGCGCCTTGCTTGCCCCCACCTGACCGCTTCGCGACCTTCTTCCCCCTCCGGGGGAGGAGCGCGAAGCGCGGAGGGGGCAAGTGAGGCGGCCGCCACAAGATCCGGGCGGACACCCTCGCCCTGCCCGGCGATGATCGCCTCATGAGTCGCCCCGCTCGTCTCTTCCTCGACCGCGCGCCCTCGCCGATCGGCGAGCTGCTGATCGTCACCGACGAGACCGAAACCCTGCGCGCGCTGGACTTCCACGACCACGAGCACCGCCTCCACCGTCTGCTGAAAACCCACTACAGCCCGCTGCGGCCGAACGTCGGCGCCGCGCCCGCCCGGATCCGCGACGCCATGGCCGCCTATTTCGCCGGTGAGTTCCACGCCCTGAACAGTATCGCCTGGGCGACCAACGGCACGACCTTCCAGCACGCGGTGTGGACGGCGCTGACCCAGATCCCGGCCGGCGCGACCATCACCTATTCGGAGCTTGCCCGTCGCGCCGGGCGTCCGCTGGCGATCCGCGCCGCCGGCCACGCCAATGGCTCCAATCCGTTGAGCATCGTCGCGCCCTGCCACAGGGTGATCGGCATGGACGGCGCCTTGACGGGCTACGGCGGCGGCGTCGAACGCAAGCGCTGGCTGCTCGCGCACGAGAAGGCGCTTTAGGCCAGCCTCGCGCCGTCCAGCACCACGCGGCCGATATTGAAGAACGGCAGGCTGAGCGTGACGCCGATCAGGGCGTTGAACACCATCGCGCCGCTGTTGTAGCGCCCCGCTTCGCCGTCCAGCGCCGCCGAGACCGCCCGGCCTGCCGCCGCGCCCAGCCAGGCAACGGCCAGCGCCATGGCCATGGCGGCCCCAATGCGGGGCTGATAGCCCAGATAAAGCGCCGCCACGCCGTGCGAGGCGATCAGCACCCCGCCCAGGGCTCGCCCTTCCGCGAACAGCGGCGGCTTGGGGGTGTCGTCATCGGCGAGCCCCGCCAGGCCCAGCATGGTCTGCGGTCGCGCCAGGATCATGCCGCCCAGAGTCCCGCCGATGACGCAGGCCAGGACCGCCAGGAACAGCGACAGGACGTAGCTCGACATAGGCCTTGGTGCTCCTGCTATTCTCGACGCTATTCCGGCGCGCGGCAGACGGCCTCGACGTTGAAGCCGTCCGGGTCCAGAACGAACGCGCCGTAATAGTCCTTATCGTAATGTGGGCGAAGTCCGGGCGGACCATTGTCTTTTCCGCCGGATTTCAACGCGGCTTCGTAGAAGGCGTCGACCTGGGCGCGCGTCTCGGCCGCGAAGGCCACGTGGAGCTTGCCCTGGGTCGCGTCTTGCTCGGAAATCCAGAACATCGGCCGTGTGACGCCATAGCCGGCGGCGTCCACCCCGCCGGTGAATTCCTTAGGCACGACATAGAGTCGGCGAATCCCCAGCGGGTTTAGCGCGGCGTCGTAGAAGACCGCCGAGCGCTGGAAATCGGCGACCCCGAACCCCACATGATCGAACATCGAACCCTCCCGCATTAACCGGCGCCGCAAAAAGTTCGCGGGCGTCGTCCTTGACTCCCCCGAGCCTCCTGCCTAACTCACGTCCGACGTTGGCACTCGGTGGGAGCGACTGCTAACAAAGCAGCTCCCTCGGTCCGACGCAGCCTTACTTGAAACCGTTCCGACGGAGAACACCCATGAAATTTCGTCCCCTGGGCGACCGCGTCCTCGTGAAGCGCGTCGAAGAAGAAACCAAGACCAAGGGCGGGATCATCATCCCCGACACCGCCAAGGAAAAGCCGCAGGAAGGCGAAGTCGTCGCCGTCGGCCCCGGCGCGCGTAACGACAAGGGCGAAGTCGTCGCCCTGGACGTCAAGGCCGGCGACCGCATCCTGTTCGGCAAGTGGTCGGGCACCGAAGTGAAGGTCGACGGTCAGGACCTCCTGATCATGAAGGAAAGCGACGTCCTGGGCGTGGTCGAGGCCTAAGGCCTCCCCGTTCCCATCGCTTCCGAACTCAAGTTTCTCTTTTAGAAGGGCTCTCAGATGGCCGCTAAAGACGTCTATTTCTCCTCCGACGCGCGCGACAAGATGCTGCGCGGCGTCAATATCCTCGCCAATGCGGTGAAGGTGACCCTGGGCCCCAAGGGCCGCAACGTCGTCATCGAAAAGTCGTTCGGCGCTCCGCGCACCACCAAGGACGGCGTCTCGGTCGCCAAGGAAATCGAACTGGCTGACAAGTTCGAGAACCTCGGCGCGCAGATGATCCGCGAAGTCGCCAGCAAGACCAACGACAAGGCCGGCGACGGCACCACCACCGCCACGGTGCTGGCCCAAGCCATCGTCCAGGAAGGCCTCAAGTCGGTCGCCGCCGGCATGAATCCGATGGACCTGAAGCGCGGCATCGACAAGGCCGTCCTGATCGCCGTCGAGGACATCAAGGCCTCGTCGAAGAAGGTCACGACCAACGCTGAAATCGCTCAGGTCGGCACCATCTCGGCCAACGGCGACAAGGAAGTCGGCGAGATGATCGCCAAGGCGATGGACAAGGTCGGCAACGAAGGCGTCATCACGGTTGAAGAAGCCAAGACCGCCGAGACCGAACTCGACGTCGTCGAAGGCATGCAGTTCGACCGCGGCTACCTGTCGCCGTACTTCATCACCAACGCCGACAAGATGGAAGTTCAGCTGGAAGAGCCGCTGATCCTCCTGTTCGAAAAGAAGCTGTCGTCGCTGCAGCCGCTGCTGCCGGTGCTGGAAGCCGTCGTCCAGTCGGGCCGTCCGCTGGTCATCATCGCCGAGGACGTCGAAGGCGAGGCCCTGGCCACGCTGGTCGTCAACAAGCTGCGTGGCGGCCTGCGCGTCGCCGCCGTCAAGGCTCCGGGCTTCGGCGACCGCCGCAAGGCCATGCTGGAAGACATCGCCATCCTGACCGGCGCTCAAGTCGTGTCGGAAGACCTGGGCATCAAGCTCGAGAACGTGTCGCTCGACATGCTCGGCAAGGCCAAGAAGGTCTCGATCACCAAGGACGACACTACGATCGTGGACGGCGTTGGCGAGAAGGCCGACATCGAGGCCCGCATCGCTCAGATCAAGCGCCAGATCGAAGACACCACGTCGGACTACGACAAGGAAAAGCTGCAAGAGCGTCTGGCCAAGCTGGCCGGCGGCGTCGCGGTCATCCGCGTCGGCGGCTCGACCGAAGTCGAAGTGAAGGAAAAGAAGGACCGCGTTGACGACGCCCTGAACGCGACCCGCGCGGCCGCTGACGAAGGCATCGTCCCGGGCGGCGGCACGGCTCTGCTGAAGGCCTCCAAGGCCCTGGCCGGCGTGACCGGCGACAACGACGACCAGACGGCCGGCATCGCCATCGTCCGTCGCGCCCTGCAATCGCCGATCCGCCAGATCGCCGAGAACGCCGGCGTCGAAGGTTCGATCGTGGTCGGCAAGATCCTGGAAAGCGACAGCGCCTCGTTCGGCTTCAACGCCCAGACCGAGCAGTATGTCGACCTGGTCGCCGACGGCGTCATCGACCCGGCCAAGGTCGTCCGCACGGCTCTGCAGAACGCCGCTTCGGTGGCAGGCCTGCTGATCACCACGGAAGCCGCGATCGTCGAAGCCCCCAAGAAGGGCGGCGGCGCTCCGGCCGGCGGCGGCATGCCGGGCGGCATGGGCGACATGGACTTCTAAGAGAAGTCCATAAAGTCGCCCATCTTCCAAGGAGATCGGGATCGGAAAGCCGATCCCGAGCGGCGACATGGACTTCTAAGAGAAATCCTGTCAGCTAAACGCTGAAATGATCGAGGGCGGGGCCGCGAGGCTCCGCCCTTTTTCTTTGTCCGCATGGCGACGATCTCACACTCCCGTGACGAGCGAGAACCAAGGCCAAGGATCGACGTTAACCTTCCGCTCACGTTTCAGGGCATGGAGGCTGAAATGTCGTTCGTGCGTTCGTATTCCACTCATCGTCGGCGCCGCGCGTCTCGCGCCAATCTTATCGTATTGGGCGTCTCCGCCTGGCTCGTGCTGGGCCTGATCAGTCAGGCCGCGTTCCAGCTGATCGGCTAGGCCCCTATCCGCGAGGCCGAGCGAGCGCTACATGCGCTCCATGTTCCGCCAACGCCCCGACGCCGATCTGATCGTTCAAGGCTGGGTCATCGGCGTGATGGTCGAGGTCCAGGGCGAGCGCTTGCCGGTTCGTCACTACTTCGCCGTTGGAAAGGCCGATCGCGCCCAGGCCGAGTGGACGGCCGTAGACCTGGCGATGAACGCTGGCTCGGTGGCTTCCAGCCCCATCGGCGGCCAGGAGCCCGTCGAGGCCCTGCGCGAGATCGTCGCCTACAGGATGCGCGAGCTGGGCCTGAAACCCGGCGAGGCCCGCGCTCTGGGCGACAAAAGCCCGAGGCGCTGGCTCTCCCTTTGAAATCCTAGTGACGCTTGCCGCCGCCGCCGCAGGCGCTACAGCCGCCCTTGCCGCCACCGCCGTGATAGCCGCCGCCGATGTGGATCGAGGACGACGCCGAAGCGGAGGCCGAGCTCGAGGCGTAACCGCTCGAAGAACCGCCAGCATAGCCGCCTGCGTAGCCGCCACCGCCAGCTAGGCCGGGACCGCCGTAGCCGCCGCCGCGTCCGCCGGACTGCGCGCCGATATAGCCCATCGGCAGAGGCGGCGGCTCGATATAGTTGCCCCAGGCCGAGCTGCCGGCCGAACCCGCGTTCCAGCCGCCGCCGGCGCTGTAGCGCGACTCCGAATAGTCGTAGGACGACCGCTCGCGGCTCTCCTCGTAATAGCTGTCCTCATAGCGATGACCCCCGCTGCACGGGCTGCACTGTTGCTGGACGACAGCGCCGCCGCAGACGCGCGGCTGGCAGGCGCCTTGCGGCTGGACCGGCACATAGACGGGACGATCGACATAGACGTAGATCGGCACCTGGACGATCTTCTCGACGACCTCGCCGCCGCAGGTCCGTTGGCACGGGGCGGGTTGCGGGACCGGCACGGGGCGATCCACGGGAACGGGACGATCGACATAGACCGGACGATCAACCGGCACTTCGACCCGCTTCTCAACAATCTTCTCGACGGGACGGTCGATATAGACGGGTCGCTCCACGATCTTCTCGACCGGCACCTGGACCAGCTTCTCGACCGGCACCTCGATGCGCTTTTCGACCACGACCGGCCGCTCGACGATCACCGGCTTCTCGACGATCTTCTCTACGACCTGGGTGGTGGGACGGTCGACATAGACCGGCACGCGGCGCTCCACCACGCGATCGACATAGACCACCTTGGCGCGCGGCTTGACCCGTTTTGGCGCATGGGCCTGACGGACGGGCGCGCGCTCATAGCCGTCGGCCAGCACGGGCGAAGTCAGGGTGAGGCTGGCGAAAGCGGCCAGCACGCCGACGCGGAGAAGGATCTTGGGGCTCATGGCCAACCTCGATGCGGAACACGGAACGTCCCTTGTCGGGACAGTCCCGGCTGGCGTCGCAAGCCCGGCGCCAAGCCCCCTTGGCGATCCGCGTTCCCTCGGCCATTGTCCGGGCCAAACAAGTGTTCGGGGAGGATGACGATGGCGAGATTTCTGACGGCCCTGGGGCTGACCATGGGCTTGGCCCTGACCGGTGTGGCCTGCGCCCAGGTCCCGGCCAACACCGCCCCCAACGATTACGGCAAGAAAGAGAACTGGCTGTGCCTGCCGGGCCGACAGGACGCCTGCGCGGTCGACCAGACCACCACCCTCATCCAGGCCGACGGCAAGACCTCGACCGAGACCTTCAAGCTGGCGACCAACCCCGCCTACGACTGCTTCTACATCTATCCGACCGTCTCGACCGATCCGGGCGGCAACAGCGACATGGTCATCGACGAAGCCGAGCGCCGGGTGGTCGAGCAGCAGCTGGCGCGCTTCGGCGGTCAGTGCCGCCTGTTCGCGCCGATGTACCGTCAGGTGACCCTGGCGGCCCTGCGCGCCGTGATGATGGGCCAACCCTCGCCGGGCGACGGCGTCCTGGCTTACGGCGACGTGCGCGACGCCTGGCGCTGGTATCTGGCGAATGAGAACAGAGGGCGCGGCGTGGTCTTACTCGGCCACAGCCAGGGCTCGCGAATGCTGCTGGACCTGCTGAAGAACGAGGTGGACGGAAAACCCGCCCAGAAGCAGATGATCTCGGCCTATGTCCTGGGCATGAACACGCCGGTGACCGACGGCCAGTTCGGCTCCATCCCGCTGTGCGACAAGGCCGATCAGGCCGGGTGCCTGGTGACCTATGTGTCGTTCCGCGCCTCGAGCCCGCCGCCGGCCAACAGCCGCTTCGGCAAGACCGACGAACAGGGTCGCCGCGCCGGCTGCGTGAACCCCGCCGCCCTGGTCGCCGGCAAGGCCTCGACCGACGAGACGCCGGTGCACAGCTATCTGAGCAGCAAGGGCTTCCTGTCGAGCGGCGAACCCAAGCCGTTCGCCAAGGATGTGACGGTCTCGACCCCGTTCGTCTCGCTGCCCGGCCTGATCTCGGCCCGGTGCGTCAGCGAGGGCGAATTCACCTATCTGTCAGTCGCGGTGAACGCCGACCCGGCCGACCCGCGCACCGACGAGATCACCGGTGATGTGATGGTCGCCGGCCAGCCGCTGAA
Source organism: Caulobacter sp. UC70_42 (assembly GCF_044056025.1). Taxonomy (NCBI): domain Bacteria; kingdom Pseudomonadati; phylum Pseudomonadota; class Alphaproteobacteria; order Caulobacterales; family Caulobacteraceae; genus Caulobacter; species Caulobacter sp. UC70_42. The sequence goes on from NZ_CP171994.1 coordinate 745,580, forward strand.
GGACTGGGGCCTGCACCTGATCGACGTCAATCTGGAGATGGGCGACCTGAATGCGCTCGTGGCCCGTCAGGCCAAGGCGTACGCGGGACGCTAGGACCTCTCCCACGGGGTCCTAGCGCCACACTGATGCCGGCGGCGGGGTCGACATCCGCTCCGGCCCGCGCAAGGCGCGCGGCGGCTATTTCGGGCCGGCCGCCGCCTTGAACACGGTCACGCCCAGCAAAGCGACGATCACGAAGCCGAGCAGGAACAGGAAGAACAGAATCTTCGGCGACCCCGGCCGCCGCGCCGGCGACGCCGGTGAAGCCCAGGGCGCCCGCGATCAGAGCGACGACGGCGAGAATGATGGCCCACTTGAGCATTTGCGTCTCCTTACGAGGGCGTCAGAGCGGCGCCGTTGACGGATTCCGGAGGCGCCGAAGCGGCGCCGATGGAAAATCAACGTCTCGTCCAAGCACGGCGTTCCTTGTTTTCGCCGCCCGGCGCCGCTAACTCGAAGCCATGGCCTCCAAGCCCGAAAGCCCGACCGAACCCTTCAAGCGCGCCCTGGCGCACGCGGCGCGCTCGCTCGCCGAAACGCCGGACCTTGAGGTCGTGTTCTCGGGCGACGGCCCGCAGCTCCTGGGCAAGCGGGCGGTTCTGCCGCATCCGCCGCGCGACCTCAATTCCAAGGAGGCCGCGCGCATCCGGGGCCTGGCCGACCAGATGGCCCTGCGTCTGGCTCACCACGACCCGATGGCCCACGCCCGCGCGCGTCCGGCCTCGCCCGACGGTCAGGCGGCGTTCGAGTCGATCGAGCAGGCCCGCCTGGAAGCCATCGGTGCCAACGCCCTGGGCGGGGTGCGCCAGAACCTGACCGCCGCCCTCGAGGCGCGGCTGGAGAAGCAGGGGCTGACCCGCGCTATCGCCACCGACCGCCAGTCCGCGCCCATGGCCGAGATCCTGGGCCTGATGGTCCGTGAGCGCCTGACCGGCGATGCGCCGCCGGACGGCGCCAAGGCCCTGGTCGACATCCTGCGTAACGACATCGAGATGAAGGCCGGCAAGGACCTGGATCGCCTGGCCGCCGCCATCGACGACCAGGCCGCCTTCGCCCGCGTGACCCGCGAGATCCTTCGCGATCTCGACCTGGGCGAAGAGATGTCCGACGCCACCGACAGCGCCGACGAGGACGACGGCGAAGAGGAAGGCGCGACCGAGAATTCCGACGAGGATCAGGGCGAGGGCGAAGGCGAGCAGCCCGAGGGATCCTCGCCGCAGGAAAGCGAGGCCTCCGACCGCGAGACCGAGGCCGGTGACGAGGAGATGGTCCAGTCGGACCAGGAGGGCGAACCCGAGGAGTCCGACGAGCAGCCCGAGATGGGCGACGGCGCCAAGCCGGCCCGTCCCGATCCGGGCGCGTCGCAGGGCGGCGAGCCGCTCTACAAGATCTTCACCACGGCCCACGACGAGGTCGTCGACGCCGAGGACCTGTGCGACGCCGAGGAACTGACGCGCCTGCGGGCCTATCTGGACCAGCAGCTGTCGGCGCTGTCCAGCGTCGTCTCGCGCCTGGCCAACAAGCTGCAGCGCCGCCTGCTGGCCCAACAGAACCGCGCCTGGACCTTCGACCTCGAGGAAGGGATGTTGGACGTCGCCCGCCTGACGCGGGTGATCATCGATCCGACCGCCCCCCTCTCCTTCAAGCAGGAAGAGGACCAGGAGTTCCGCGACACGGTCGTCACGCTGCTGATCGACAATTCCGGCTCTATGCGCGGGCGACCGATCATGGTGGCGGCGATCTGCGCCGACATCCTTGCTCGGACCCTGGAGCGCTGCGGGGTCAAGACCGAGGTGCTGGGCTTCACCACCCGCGCCTGGAAAGGCGGAACCAGCCGCGACGAGTGGATCAAGGCCGGCAAGCCCGCCGCGCCGGGCCGCCTGAACGACCTGCGCCATATCATCTACAAGGCGGCCGACTCCCCGTGGCGCCGGGCCCGCAAGAACCTGGGCCTGATGATGCGCGAGGGGCTCCTGAAGGAGAACATCGACGGCGAGGCTCTGATGTGGGCCCACCAGCGGATCATCGGCCGGCCCGAAGCCCGCCGCATTCTGATGGTGATTTCCGATGGCGCCCCGGTGGACGACTCCACCCTGAGCGTCAATTCGGGCCACTATCTGGAGCGTCACCTGCGCCAGGTCATCAGTGAAATCGAGACCAAGAGCCCCGTTGAGCTGATCGCCATCGGTATCGGCCATGACGTCACGCGCTACTACCGCCGGGCCGTCACCATCGTCGACGTCGAGCAATTGGGCGGGGTGCTGGTCGAGCAGTTGGCCGCCCTGTTCGAGGAAGAGCCGCGCCAGATCGCCCGCGCGCGGGGCCTGTTGGCCCCGCCGCCCGTCGTGACGCCGCAAGCGCCCAAGGTCGGCAAGGTTTCCGCGTGATCGGTCTTCGCGCCGCGCTCGTCCTGGGCATGGTCGGCGGCTTGAGCGGCCTGGCCACCCAGTGCACGCCGCGCAGGCCGCCGCCGGTGGTGTCGACCCCGCCGGCGCCGGTGAAGGTTGGGCCTGAGATCACGGTCACCGCCACGCCCGTGCCGCTGGACGCGTCCAACCCGGCCAAGACCGCGCTGGACGGCGGCTTCTCCTACGCCGGCGGCCTGGTCCTGACCAGCACGACCACCTCGCGCCTGCATGGCCTGTCGGACCTGTCGGTCACCGCCGATGGACGGCTGACGGCGATCAGCGATGAAGGCGACGTCTTCGAGGCCAAGGTCCAGTTCGACGCGGCGGGCCAGCTCGTCGGCCTCACCGACACCAAGCTGTGGCCGCTGAAGGGACCGGACGGCCAGCCGCTGCGAAACAAGCAGCAGGCCGACGCCGAGGGTTTGGCCGTGCTGCCCAACGGCGACCGCCTGGTCAGCTTCGAGCGCGACCACCGCATCTGGCGCTACGCGGTCGGACCCGATGGGACGTGGAGCCTTCCAGCCCCCGCGCCGAAGCCCGCCACCATCTTTCCAGACAACGAGGGCATGGAGGCGATCTCGGCCTACCCCGCCGCCGGTCCGGACGCCTATATCGTCGGCGGCGAGGAGGGCGAGGTGTGGCTGTGCCGGTTGTCGGCCGATTGCAAGGCGCTGCCGCCGCAGTCGGGCCCGGACTTCACCTGGGGCCTGACCGGCTTCGCGCCTTTCCAGGGCGCGGCCGTGGCCACCCTGCATCGCGGCTACGACCCCATCCGCGGCTGGCGCTCGATCGTGCGTTTCATCTCCGACCCGACCCAGCCCACGGCCCGCCAACGCACCGCCGCGACGCTGCGGATCGAAGGCTCCTTGCCGCGGGACAACTTCGAAGGCGTGTCCATCACCGCCGCGCCGCCAGGCGCGCCGGCCGGCGCGACGCGCCTCTATCTAATCTCGGACGACCAGGCGATCGGCGCCAACCAGCGCACCCTACTGCTGGCCTTCGACTGGGTCGCCCCGCCTCTGCCCGCGCCCATGCCGCCCAAGGTGGCCCGCAAGCCCGTTCGCAGACGCTAAATCCGTTTCGTTTCAGACGAGACGGTTTCATTACCAACTATATGATTATATTGGACTTTTTGTCGCATAGGCCGATTTCGCACTTGCGAAAGGTACCGGTACCATATAATCAGAACCTCGACGGACGACGAGGCGAGATCCTGGGGGCCGTCAGAGGAACGCGTCGGGAGGCGGTTGCACTCAACCTCCTTTCCGGGACTACCAACATGATCCGTCTTCTCGTTATCGCCCTTACGGCCCTCATGGCCACCACCGCCGCCACCTCGGCCAGCGCTGGCGAAATCAAGGTCAAGGTCGCCGGCCGCGACACGGCCGCCGTGCACGCCGAAATCGTCCAGGCCGCCAAGCAGCTGTGCCAGGAAGACCTCTTCGGCAATCCCTACGCCGTCCAGATCGCTCCCTATTGCGTGCGCGACGTCGCCCGCGACGCCATCAGCCGCGCCCACAGCCGCGACCTGATCGCCTACGACAAGGCTCAAAGCCGCGACGTCTATTTCCTGAAGATCGCCACCCGCTAACAGCGATCAGCGCTTAGACGACAGGGCCCGCGAAACCCCCGTTTCGCGGGCTTCTTCGCGCCTGCAATCGGTTGTTCGCACGCGAAGCACGCCCGAGACTCCACCTTGGGTGCACTGCAACATAATCGTTGATAACCCATGAGAACGTTGCTATAGGCGACGGGACGGGCTGAGCAGGCGATAGACCGGGGACGGGCCGTCAGAGGAACGCGTCTGGAGGGGGTTGAACCCAACCCTCTTTCGGAACATCGACATGATCCGCTCCATCGTTCTGGCCGCCTCGGCCATCGCCCTGTTCGCCGCCGCTCCGGCCTCGGCCGCCGAAGTCCGCGTCAAGCTCGCCGGCAAGTCGGCCGCCGAAGTCCGCGCCGAAATCGTCAAGGCCGCCTCGACCGTCTGCTGGCAGGACGTCCGTGGCGAAGCTCTCGCCGGCTATCTGTACCCGGCCTGCATCCGCGCCTCGGTCAACGACGCCGTGTCGAAGATCAACAACCCGGCCCTGAGCGCCTACAACTCGGCCAACCCGTCGTCGGGCGCCGTCGTCGCGCGCTAAGCGACAACAGCTTTCAGTACCAAGCTTACCAGTACCAAGCGTTCAAAACCCGCCGCGGCTCAGTCGCGGCGGGTTTTGCTTTGTCTGGATGGGAAGGCTGCTTCCGGGACGATGTGAGGTTCGGTTGTCGACCCAAGTCGGACCTTCGCTATGGAAGAGGGTCCGAAGATCTTGCCGCCTTAGCATAGCCCAGATTACGACACAACCCGAGGGCGATATATTCGTCTCGAGTTGGGGGCGGCATGCAAGTTTTCCGACGGCGGCGGCTTGCCTCCGTCGCTGCGCTCTCACTAGCGCTCCACATTGTGGTACTGGCCTGGCTGGCTCGCCCTGCCACTCCAAATCTGCTGACGACCGGCCCTGACCTGCCCTTGATGTCAGTTGAATTGTTAAGACCCGTAAGGCCGAATCCGCCGTCAGTACGAACCGCCGCCGGTCGCGCCGTGCCGCAAGCTTTTGCGCCCGCGCGCGCTGTGGTGACGACCCAAGCTCCATTCCTACCCGCCGTACCTGCTGAGGCCGGCACTGTTCCAGTACCGGCTAATCCCGGCGTCGCGGAAAACCTGCGCGCCGCGCTGCGTGCTGGCGCTGGCTGCGCGGAAGGGACCTTCCGGTCACGGGAGGAGCGAGAAGCTTGTGCTGAGCGGCTTGGCCGGCTCCGCGCCGGGGCTCCTAGCTACAATGCCGCGATAGACCCTGGGAAGCGGGCCTACTACGATGCGGTCGTCGCAGCGGGATCGTCGGGCGGGAGCTATGGCGAACCCAAGCCCAAGGGCGCGAACCCGGACGGCGACTACTTCCGCGTCTTCAACTGTTCGATCCCCTTTGGCGTCGGCAAGAAGCCGAAGAGTCGCCAGGGCGAGCTTCGCCTAGGGCGAACACCATGCTCCATTCCCTTGCAAGGTAGCTTTTTCACGCCCGAAGCCAGCGTCCCAAAGCAGTAGACTACGCCCCCTCCGCCAACACGTGAGGACGGGCTGACGAACCATCCCCTGAACCTGCCGATCGATACGCCGCTGTGGTGCTCTCCGCGCCGCCGGCGCTTAAGCTTGGCAATGGCCTACCCCACCCAACGGCGACGCTCTAAACATCCGCCGCGGATCACGCTCGCCTTCCGCGACCTCGCCCACGACGAAAAGCCCGCCGGGATCGCTCCCGGCGGGCTTTCAATCGTCAGTCGAGACCGTGAAGCCTTAGGCGGCTTGAGCGGCGGCCTTGGCCTTGGCCTTGACCTGCGACTTGATCTTCAGGGCGCGCGGCGACAGCTGCTCGTCCTTGGCGCCCAGCAGGAACACGTCCAAGCCGCCCTTGAAGTCCAGGGTGCGCAGGGCCGCGTTGCTGATGCGCAGCTTGAAGCTCTGGCCCAGCGACTCCGACTGGAGCGTGGCGGGCGACAGGGCCGGCAGGAAGCGGCGCTTGGTCTTGATGTTCGAGTGGCTCACATTGTGGCCGACCATCGGACCGATACCGGTAAGTTCGCAACGGCGCGACATGGTGGTTACCTTGGCTTGGGCGAAACCGTCTGGCTCGGTGAAGAGCCTGGTCCCGATAAGATATGAATTCGGACACGCGACTGGACTAGGCCGACCGCGCGAGAGCGGGCGATATAGGCGAAGGGTCGCCCCTGAAGTCAAGGCGTCTGGCCAAGGATGTCCCGCATCCGCGCCGGCGCCCCGACAAGGAACCGGCCGCCCAACCTCCGCCTTCAAGCAGGGTTCATATGCCGCTCTATATAGGAGCGGTATGAAGGAGACCCGCCGCATGCGTTCGACCGCCCTTGCCGCCGCCATTCTGGTTCTCGCCGCTGGCGGCGTCACCCTGGCCCAGCCCGTTGTCCACGCGGCGGCAGCCAAGACGTCCGCCTCGAGCAAGACGACGATTCTCCCGGGTCAGTGGGAGTACGACTACAAGGTCGGGGTGATCCCGGTCAGCAGCGAGCGCAAGTGCCTCAAGCCCGCCGACGCCGAGCAGTTTTCGCGCGGCATCTGCACCCGGCGCTACCGCTGCGACTACACGACCAATGTCGTCAGGGACGGCAAGATCCAGCTGAAGGGCACCTGGACCGACAAGAAGGACCGCGTCTCACCGGTGACGGCCGAGGGCAGCTACACGCCCGAGAGCTTCAAGATGGACATCCACATCAAGACCATCAGCGGCATGAACCTGGCCGGCAGCATGAACGCCAAGCGCGTCGCGGCCGAGTGCGCGCCAGAAGAGAAGACGGCGGAAAAGGCCCCGGAAACGACATCGAGGTAACGCCGCTCCGCGAAACCCATTTGTGGTTAATCCGCTTTAAGCTACAATAGCTTGTAGGGAACAAACACCGAATTGGCCGACGTCGCCGATTCGGTTCATGATTCGTTTCGCCCCTGTTCGAAGAAGCGTTACCGCGCGTTAAGAGGCGTGAGCGGACGGTCCTCGGACATCGCCGAAATCCCATCCTAGGAAAGCGGGCGTCCGCCTTCAGCCCCCACGCCGCGGCGCGACCGAGAACTCCAGGTCGAACAGCGTCGGGACCGCGTCTGTCCGCGCCTTCTCGAGGGTCAACAGCCTGGCCTTGGTTTCCGCCCCGCCCGGCGCGGAAAAGCCGCCCAGATCGCCCGAAGCGCCCAGCACCCGATGGCAGGGCACCACGATCGGCCAGGGGTTCTCGCCCAGGGCCTTGCCGACGGCCCGCGCCGCGCCCGGCTCGCCCATCGCCTTGGCCACCTCGCCATAGGTTGAGGTCTCGCCCGGCGTGATGGCCCGGGCGATCTCATAGACCCGCAGGTTGAAGGCCGGCTGGCCGTCCAGGTCGAGCGGGATGTCGGTCAGGTCGTCGCGACCGCCGGCCAACAGTCCGCGGACACGCTCGATGATCGCCTCGATCTCGGCGGTCGGCTCGTCCTCGACCGCGTCGGGGAAGCGCTTGCGCAGCTTTGCCCAGGCCGCGCCCGGCGAGCTCTCCGGCAGTTGCAGGCCGATGAGGCCGCGATCGCCCCAGGCGACGCCGCAGCGGCCGATGATCGTGTCGAACAGGACAAAACGCTGGGCGCTCATGACGAAAAAATAGCAGGCCTGTTGCGACTTGGGAGGGGCGCGCCGTACGTTTTCCGAAACTTGCTAAGCTTCGGAGGTCACCTTGCGCCGGATCCTGCTCGCCGCCCTGCTGGCCGCGACCTCTTTTACGGCCGCGAACGCAGGCGACATCCTGATCCACGGCGGCCCGATCCACACCGGCGTTGACGCCAAGCCGATCGCGCAAGCGGTGCTGGTCCGCGACGACAGGATCCTGTTCGTCGGCGATCTGGCCGCCGCCAAGGCCAAGGCCGCCAAGGACGTCCGCGACATCGACCTGAAGGGCGCCGCCGCCTACCCCGGCTTCGTCGACGCCCACGCCCACCTGACCGGCATCGGCCTGCGCGAACTGACCCTCAATCTCGACCAGGTGAAGTCGGTCGCCGAGCTGGTCGCCGCCGTGAAGGCCTATGCCGCCGCCCATCCGGAGGGCGCGATCTATGGCCGGGGCTGGATCGAGACCCACTGGCCCGAGAAGCGCTTCCCCACCAAGGCCGATCTCGACGCCGCCGCGCCGGGGCGGATCGTGGTGCTGGGACGATCGGACGGCCACGCCAGCGTCGCCTCGTCCGCCGCCCTAGCCAAGGCCGGGATCACCGCCGCCACGGCCGCGCCGGCGGGCGGCCAGATCCTCAAGGGCGCCGATGGCCAGCCGGACGGCATGTTGATCGACCACGCCCAGGCGCTGATCGAGGACGTCATCCCGCCTCCCAGCGAGGCGCTGAAGCGCGAGGCCCTGCGCAAGGCGGGCGCGCTCTACGCCGCGCGCGGCTGGACCGGCCTCGACAATATGAGCGTCATGACCGACGACCTGGCCTTGCTGCGCGACGAGGCCGCCAAGGGAAGCTTCCACATCCGCGTCGACAACTACATGGACCCCAGCGGCGCGGCCGAGGTGCTGAGCAAGGGTCCCCAGACCGACGCCACCGGCCTGATCCGGACGCGCGGGATCAAGCTCTACATGGACGGCGCCCTGGGCTCGCGCGGCGCGGCGCTCCTCGAGCCTTACAGCGATGCTGAAGGGCTTGGATTGCAGCTGACCCCGCAGGACAGGGGTCTGGCGCTGATGAAGCAGGCCAGGGCCGTGAACGCCCAGGTGGCCATGCACGCCATCGGCGACCGCGGCAACCGCATGACCCTGGACTGGTTCGAGCAAAGCCTGGCCGGCGATATGAAGGCGCGCTGGCGCATCGAGCACGCACAGATCGTCGCCGACACCGACGTGCCGCGCTTCGCCAAGCTGGGCGTCATCGCCTCGATGCAGCCCAGCCACGCCATCGGCGACCTCTATTTCGCGCCCGCGCGCCTGGGCAAGGACCGCCTGCACGAGGGCTATCGCTGGAAGGACTTCCTGAAGGCCGGTGTCGTGGTCGCGGCCGGCTCGGACGCCCCGGTCGAGGTCGGCGACCCGCGCATCGAGTTCTACGCCGCCGTCTACCGCCACAGCCTGGACGGCTTCGCCAACGCCGACTGGCATCTGGAAGAAGCGGTCACCCGCGCCGAGGCCCTGAAGATGCTGACCCTGGCTCCCGCCTACGCCGTGTTTCGCGAGAAGGAGCTGGGCACGCTGGAGGCCGGCAAGAAGGCCGACCTGACCGCCTTCGACAAGGATCTGATGACCATCGAACCCAAGGAGATCCTCACCGCCCAGCCGGTGCTGACCGTGGTCGACGGCAAGGTGGTGTTCAGCCGTTAGGAGTTCAGCGGGACCACGCGGATCTCGTTGACCCCGATACCCAGCAAGCGGGGATCAGGGACCCCATGGAACGGCGGCGGCGCGGCGGCCTCGGGCAGGCGCAACTCGACCTTGGTCGGCTTGCCTGGGGTCGCGCCGCTGATCTGGACCGAGAAGACGCCACGGGTGATCCGCGTGCGACGCTGGACCTTGCCGTCCAGCACCACCTCGATCGCCTGGGTGTCGTCCTTTGACGGGCCGATGGCGATGACGTTCAGAAGCAGCACGAAATCGCGCGCGCCTTGGGTGTCCAGGATCAGCCACGCGGCCTTGCCGTCGCTCCAGATGGCGAACTGCTCGGGCAGGCCCCAGCCCGGCCCGAGCTCCGGGGGCTTGACGCCCTTGTTCAGGTAGATCACCGGCGCGTCGGCCAGCTGCTTGGCGGAGACGGCGACATAGGGCTGCAGCCCCCGGACCGTCTCAAGGCCGCGCCCGCACAGCAGGCCTCGAACGAAACGGTAGCAGTCAGAGCGCTGGCCGAAGGCCTCGAACAGGGCAGGCTTCTCGACGGGGTCGCCGATCACGGCGGTGATCGTCCGGTCTCCGGGCGCGGCGTCGACCTTGGCCGCCGACTCGACCTCGCAACTGACCACAAGCGGGCGGGCCACCGGTCCGGAATTGGAGACGCCGTGGCGGCGCAACGCCAGATGCGACATCTGCATCGTCGCCCAGGCGTCGACATTGCTGGAGCACTCGATCACCGGCTGGAAGCGCCAAGGACGGCCTTCGAGCGCCGGATCGGTGCGCAGCACGGCGTCGTAGAAAGGCGTCGTCCGCACATAGACGCCACGAACGGCGCGGATCATCTGGCTCATGTCGGCGACCTGCAGGCGCCAGGGCCAGGACTAGCAGGCCGATGCCCAGGCGGCCGGGCTGGAGACGATCGACCTGGACGACGCCGAACGCCAGGATCGCGTAGCCGACGATCCAGAAGAATCGTCCGTGGCAGCGGAACAAGCCGACGATGTCGCCGAACAGTCCTGTCGGACGCCCGACGTCGAACATCAGGAAAGGCCCGAAATAGGGGCGCGGTCCGATCGCGTAGACGGTCAGCACGACCAGAGCGGCGATCAACGGCCCAAAGCGGCGCCAGGCCGCGGCGTCCGGCTTCCGGCCGCGCACCAGGCCAATCACGACCTGGACTCCGGCGGCGAAGACGATCAGCAGCACGCCCGCGCCGAGATAGTTGTAGCCCTCGAACGGCTGGCCCAGGACCTCCAGCGTGCCGGTGAACCAGACGCCGTTCCATGTCTGCCCGGCCAGGGCCGAGGCCTGGGGCCAGAGCGGGCCCAGAACGTTCATCGAGAAGGAGCCCAACGACACGCCACCGCCGGACATGCCGACGCCGCCATAGCCCAGCGCCCAGGCGGCGAAAGCGACGGCGGCGACGAAGGCGACCGCGGTGACAGCCGCATTGGTCCAGGCCTTGGCGCGCCGCTGCAGCAGCTCCGACAACAAGCCCGCGCCCAGGCAGGCGGCCACCGGCACGAGATGGTAGGGGTGGGTTCCCGTGGCCACCAGACCGAGCATGGCGATCTCGATGATCCGCCGACGGGTGAGACCGAACCGCGCGACCAGTACGGTCCAGGTCGCGCCCAGGATCAGCAGAAAATGGCCAGCCAGGGCGATATGGCCCAGCTGGCGCGAAAGCCAGGCCGGGAAGAACAGCGACAACAGTCCTCCCAGCAACAGGGACGACAGGCGCCTCACGCCGCAGGCCCGCAGCAGAGCAACCATGGCCAGGGCCTGGGCGACGTAGGCGATCAGCAGGAACAGGGCCAGCGGGTTCAACACCCGACCTAGACCCAAGGCTTTCATGATCAGCGTCAGCCACGGCAGGCTGTCGGTGTAGACGATCGATGTGGGTACGGCCTCGCCGCGCAGCGCGGTCGTCACGCCCAGCGGGAAATGCCAGGGTTGGTCGATGATGGCGTAGTGACCCGCCATCATCGTGGCCATGTCGCCGCCCGGCTCGAGCCAGTAGTCGTGGTCCGCGCTCAGCAGCGGCAAGCCGATGACGATGTGGAACAGGACGACCGCCGCCAGAACGAGCACGGCGAACATGGCCGATCTGGCCGATACAAAACGCTGCACGACGCTCCAGCCCCCAAGAACGTTGCCCTAGCGCTACCCAAGGGTGAGAGGGTTGTCCAGCTCCATCGGACGTGAAGTCACGGCGGCGCCGCACCGCCTTGCCTCGTCACGATTCCCGCCCCACCTTGAATCCATGAGTGATCGTTCGACCGGCCTGGCTCCTTCGAAGCTGACCGCGGTCCTGGGCCCGACCAATACCGGCAAGACCCACCTGGCCGTCGAACGCATGCTGGCCCATGGCTCGGGCATGATCGGCCTGCCGCTGCGCCTGCTGGCGCGCGAGATTTATGATCGCGTCGTCAAGCTGCGCGGCAAGGCCTCGGTGGCGCTGATCACCGGCGAGGAGAAGATCGTCCCGGCCCGGGCGGTCTATTTCGTCTGCACGGTCGAGGCCATGCCGCTGGCCCGCGAGGTCGAGTTCCTGGCGGTCGACGAAATCCAGCTGTGCGCCGATCCCGAGCGCGGCCATATCTTCACCCACCGCCTGCTGCACGCGCGCGGCAAGTTCGAGACCATGTTCCTGGGCGCGGGCACCATGGCTCCGCTGGTCCGTCGCCTGCTGCCGGACGCCGAGATCGTCTCGCGCGAGAGGTTTTCGAACCTCTCCTACGCCGGCTCCAAGAAGCTGACCCGCCTGCCGCGGCGCACGGCGATCGTCGCCTTCTCCACCGACGCGGTCTATGCGATCGCCGAGCTGATCCGGCGCCAGAGGGGGGGCGCGGCGGTCGTGATGGGGAGCCTCAGCCCCCGCACCCGCAACGCTCAGGTCGCGCTCTACCAGTCGGGCGAGGTCGACTTCCTGGTGGCCACCGACGCCATCGGCATGGGCCTGAACATGGACGTCGACCACGTGGCCTTCGCCGGCCTGCGCAAGTTCGACGGCAAGCGCACCCGCTGGCTCTATCCGCAGGAGGTCGGCCAGATCGCCGGCCGGGCGGGCCGCTACACCCGCGACGGCACCTTCGGGGTCACCAGCGACTGCGAGGAGATCGACGAGGACCTCGTTGAAGCCGTCGAGAGCCACACGTTCGAGCCGATCACCCAGGCCGAATGGCGCAACGCCCGCCTCGACTTCGGCTCCCTGCCCGGCCTGCTGCGCTCGCTGAACGAGACGCCCAAGCGCAACGGCCTGTCCCTGTCGCAGGAAGCCCTGGACGAACGCACCCTGCGCGCCCTGGCCCAGCAGGAAGACGTGATCAAGCGCTGCAAGACCGACCGCTCGGCGCTGCTGCGTCTGTGGGACGTGTGCCAGACGCCGGACTTCCGCAAGACCACCGACGACGACCACCAGCGCATGGCGCGCACTCTGTTCGACGACCTGACCACCGGCCGCAAGCGCCTGCCCGAGGACTGGATCAACAGCCAGTACAAGGCGCTTGACCGCGTCGACGGCGAAATCGACAGCCTGGCCGGCCGCCTGTCGGGCGTGCGCACGCTCAGCTATATCGCCAACCGCCCGGACTGGGTGGCCAATCCCGCCCACTGGCAGGGCCTGACCCGCCAGCTTGAGGATCGGATCAGCGACACCCTGCACGAGAAGCTGATGGCCCGGTTCATCGACCGGCGCACCAGCGTGCTCATGAAACAGTTGGGCGAACGCGAGACGCTCTATGCCGGCGTCGGCCAGGACGGCGAGGTGACGGTCGAGGGTCACGTCGTCGGCCACCTGTCGGGCGTCGCCTTCACCCCGGTCAAGGCGACCTCGCCCCTCGAAGAGAAAGCTCTACGCAACGCCGCCCAGCGCGCGGTCGGGCCCGAGATCGCCAAGCGTTTGGGCTTGCTGGCCAGCGAAGCCGACGACGCCTTCGCCCTGACGCCCGACAGCGCGATCCTGTGGCGGGGCGAGGCGGCCGGGGCCGTGCGCCGCGACCTGCCCCTGCTGTCGCCCCGCGCCCGCCTGCTGGGCGAGCTGGGCCCCGCCGCCGTGCGCGAGCGAGCCGAGCGGCGTCTGGACGCCTTCCTCGCCTCGGAGGTCGACAGGCACCTGGCCCCATTGCGCAAGCTGGAGCGCGCCCTGGCCGGCGGCGAGCTTCGCGGCCTGCCGCGCGGCGTCGCCCACCGGCTGCTGGAGGCGGGCGGCGTGCTGGACAAGCGCCCCGTCGATCCGGAACTGAAGGCCCTGAGCCAGGCCGAGCGCCGCACGCTCAAGAGCCTGGGCGTGCGGATCGGCGCGTTCAGCCTCTACTGTCCCGCCGTGCTGAAGGCCGAGGCCGTGGCCTGCGCCCGCGCCCTTAACCCGACCGGCTGGCGCGGCGCGCTGACGACGCTTGAGCCCCTGCCCTCGCCCGAGCCGTCGGCCCGCGAACTGTCGGCCAGCGGCCTGCGCGCCGTGGCCGGCTTCAGCATTCCGGTGGGAGCGCTGGAAGAGCTGGACGCCCTGCTGCGCGCCGAGCAGCAGCACGGCGGCGTGGTGCTGACCGACAAGGCGCTGGAGACCTTGGGCTGGACCGCCAAGCAGGCGTCCAACGTCCTGCGCGCGCTCGACTACACCCCGGCGATCCGCGCCAAGCCCGACCAGCCGATCGTCTGGAAGCGTCGCGGCGCCGCCAAGCTGGAGCAGAAGCCGGTCAAGGCGCGCCCGGACTCGCCATTCGCCGCGCTCGCCAAGCTGACCGAACCGCCGCCTCCGCCCGAGCGCCGCAAGCGGCCGCGGCGGCGCAAGCCAGCCGCGGCCAAGCAGGCCGCGTCATGACGGACGTCCATGGAGACTCCGTCCGCGCCGACGTGTGGCTGTGGCGCGCCCGCTTCTTCAAGACCCGCTCCCTGGCCGCCAGGTTCGTCGACGAGGGCCGCATCCGCCTGACGCGCGCCGGAACCGAGAGCCGTATCGACAAGCCCTCGCGCACGGTGAAGCCCGGCGACGTGGTGGTGTTCGGCCTGGGCGGCCGCCTGATCGCCGTGCGCGTTCTGGACTGCGGCGAGCGCCGAGGTCCGGCGACCGAGGCGCGCGGACTGTACGAGGCCGTCGAGGGTTAGCCCTCCGTCGCCGCCGCGGGCGGCCAGATCCTGGCGACGACTCCGCCGCCGTCGCGATTGCCGATCGCCAGCTTGCCGCCGAATCGATTGATCAGCCGCTCGGCGGTGGGAATGCCGAGGCCGAAGCCGCCGGTGTCGCGAGCCCGCGCCGCGTCGCCTCGAAAGAACGGTTCGTAGATGCGGGCCATGGCGTCGGCGGTCAGGCCCGGCCCCTGGTCCAGCACCTCGATCAACGGCCCCTCCGGACCGCCCGCGACAAGCCTGACGCGCGCCTGACCGCCGAAGCGCACGGCGTTGTCCACCAGCCGGATCAGCGCCTGCTCCAGAGGGCCACGATGGGTGGTGATCTCCAGAGCCTTGCCGCCTTCGTAGCGCGCCGCCTCCGGCCATCGGGCCGTCACGCCTTGGATCAACGAAGGCAGGTCAACGACCTCGGCGGTGCTGGACGAGTGCTGGGCGCGCAGCCAGTCCGAGAGCGATCGCAGCATCGCGTCCAGTTCGCCGACATTGTCGGCCACCAGGGTCTTGATGTCGTCCGGCTCGATATAGTCCGCCGCCAGGGTCAGGCGGGCCAGCGGCGTGCGCAGGTCGTGGCTGAGCGCCTCCATGGCCCGAGCCTGGTCTTCGATCAGGCCCGCGATGCGGCGCTGCATGTCGTTGAACGCCCGGCCCAGCTCGACGATGTCGTTGGGCCCTTCGATCACGATGGGCGACGGCGGCGCCGCGCCGACCTGGCGCGAAGCCTCGGTCAGGCGACGCAGCGGCTCGCCCAGCTGACGCAGCGCATAGGCGCCCAAAGCCACGCAAGCCAGGGAGAAGACCAGGGTCGTGGCCACCGCGCGCAGGGCGATCGGCCAGGGTCGGGGGAAGTTGCGCGAGCGGAAGGTCAGCCACCGGCCGTCCTCCAGCCCCATGACCCCGACCAGGTCTCGGCCGCCCTCGGGCCGGCTTTCGGACCACAGGCGCAGCGATCGCGCGGCGAGGCTCGGCTCCCACTGGCGGACATAGTCGGCGATGGCGTTGGCCTCGGCCATCCGGCTGCGCGTGACCGGCGACCCCTCCGGCGGCAGGATCGCGACCTTGGCCTCCATGTAGTGCGAGGTCATGACCTTGTCGAAATCGGCCTCGCCCAGCTTAGCCACTCGCTCGCCGACGACCAGCAGCTCGCCGATCCGCCGCGCGTGGTCTTCGCGCAGCGTCTGGCGATCGATGGCGCTATAGAAGGCGACGCTGGCGCCCAGTTGCACCAGCACGACGGCGACCACCACCCAGATGGACCGCCCCACGAAGCCGCGAGATCGCCACGGCGCCTTGCCCATCGTCAGAGTCATGCCCTCAGGCTATACGAGGCCGTGGGCCCAAGGCCACTAGGGGTTGACCCCAAACCCCTTCAGAAATCCGGCCACCTCGTCCGCCGGCATGGGCCGGCCGAAATGGTAGCCCTGGACCTGGTCGCAGCCATAGTGCTCCAACGCCTTCAGCTGCGCGGCGTCCTCGACCCCCTCGGCGACCACCTTCATGCCCATCGAGGAGCCCAGGGTGATCACCGCTTTCACGATGGCCTCGTCCTCGGTGTTCTGAACGAAGGACTTGTCGATCTTCAGGCGGTCGATCGGGAATTGGCGCAGGTTGGCGAGGCTGGCGTAACCGGTGCCGAAGTCGTCCAGCGCGATCATCACCCCGGCGTCGTGCAACTGCTTGACGGTGCTGCTGACGAGATCCGAACCCCAGCCCATATAGACGTTCTCGGTGACCTCGATGGTCAGCCGCTCGCAAGGCACGTTCCAGCGCGCCAGGCGCTCCTGGATTTCCTCGGCCAGGCGGCCCGAACGGAACTGGGCCGAGCTGATATTGACCGCCACGCGGCCGAACTCGACGCCGTCCTCCAGCCACTGGCGCATCTGCTTCAGCGCCGCTTCGAAGGCGACGTCGCCCAGCTTCAGGGAAAGGTCCTGGTCCTCGAACGCCGCCATGAAGCGGGCCGGAGTCAGCACGCCCTGCTCGGGGTGGACCCAGCGCATCAGGGCCTCGAAGCCGGCGACCCTGTTCTCGCGGATATCGACCACCGGCTGGTAGAACAATGTGAACTCGTTCTCGACCAGGGCCGCGCGGACGTCGCGCAGCAGCTCGAGCCGCCGCTCGACCTCGGAGCGCATCGACGGCTCGAACACGATGCTGCGGTTCCGGCCGGCCTCCTTGGCGCGATAGAGCGCGATGTCGGCGTTCTTGATCATGTGGGCCGGATCGGCGTCCGGGTCGCCATGCAGGGCGGCTCCGATGCTGGCGCTGGCCGTGAAACTGCGGCCGCCGTGCTCGATCGGCTGGCGCAGCAGGTCCTGCAGCTTGCCGATCGGCCGGGTCATGTCGGCTTCGCCGTGCAGTCCCCTGAGGATCACCGCGAACTCGTCGCCGCCAAGGCGCGCCACCGTGTCGTTGCTGCGGAAGGCGCGCTGCAACATGCCGGCCAGTCGCTTGAGCAGGGCGTCGCCGGCGTCATGGCCCAGGCTGTCGTTGATGTCCTTGAAATGATCGACATCGATCATGATCAGGCCGAACATCTCGCCCAGCGTCTCGGACGCCGTCACCGCCTCCTGGAAGCGGTGCTGGAACAGGGCGCGGTTGGGCAGCCCGGTCAGTGGATCCTTGAAGGCCAGGGTCTCGATCGCCTCGGTCTGGCGGCGGCGGTCGGTGATGTCCTTGAAGAGATTGACCAGCTTCTCGGGCTTGCCGTCGGCGCCGACGAACACCTTGCCGACCGAGCGGACCCAGGTCTCGACGCCATCCTCACGATTGAGCTTGAACTCGAAGACCCGCGCCTCGCCGATCTTGCGGGTGGCCACCAGGTCGGCGCAGCGCTGGCGGTCCTCGGGATCGACGATCTCGAGCGGGTCGTCCTTGAAGGTGCAGTACTTCTGCAGAGCGGGCGCGTGGCCCGAGAAATAGACCTCCTTGGTCCGCAGGTCGTATTCGCGGACCAGCAGATCATCCAGTTCCAGAGCCATGGTCAGGCGCTGCTTGTCGCGCTCGGCGCGCAGTACGCTGTCGGCATAGCCGGTGACGTCGCGCGCGGTGATCATCACCGCATAGGTCTCCTCGCCCCCTGAGGCCGCGTCCCGGCAGGCGCTGAACTCGGTGCGCCAGACACGCTGCGCGCCCTCGGCGTCGACGGTCGGCAGGTAGCGCGAGAAGGCGATACCCGCCTCGGCGCAGATCAGCAGCGATCCGACGTCCTCGGACGCCACCAGACCGCCCGCTCCGGCGTCGTCGCCGAGGGTCAGGCTGGGCGCTATGCCTTGCCGCGCCCACTCGCGGCTGACGGCGACCAGCACAAGGTCGCGATCCAACAAGGCCGCGGCGAACGGAACCTCGCGGACGAACTCGCCGAACGCACGGGCGCGCGCCTTGGCCAGGGCGCGCGTGGCGGCGTCGGCCTCTGGAACGGGTTGGGCGGCCAAGGCTTCAATTTTCATCGGTGTCGGCTTCCCGACTTTGTTTTTATTGGGCGTTTCCAATCCCACATATTGGCGTTCGTTCGATAAGAAAGTGTTTGCGGCGGCAACACCTCCGAAGGGCGCATTGTCGCGTCCGTCGGGCACGGCCTCAGAAAGAGGGCAGAGACTGGCTACGCATAGAGAATTCCTGGGCGCGCGCGCGGCCAAGCCGCATTGACAAGCGAGCTTCAGACTTCGAAAACGCCCGCGCCGAACTCTGTCCGACATCATTCGAGTTATCGATGACCTACATCGTCACCGACGCCTGCGTCCGCTGCAAGTTCATGGACTGCGTGGAGGTATGTCCGGTTGATTGCTTCTACGAGGGCGAGAACTTCCTCGTCATCAATCCCGACGAATGCATCGACTGCGGCGTCTGCGAGCCGGAGTGCCCGATCGACGCCATCAAGCCGGACACCGAGGATGAACCGGACGGCAAATGGCTGAAGATCAACGCCGACTACGCCAAGATCTGGCCGAACATCACCGTCAAGGGCGAGCCGCCCGCCGACCGCGAGGATTTCGAGCGCGAGACCGGCAAGTTCGAGAAGTACTTCAGCGAAAAGCCCGGCAAGGGCTCGTAAGCTCGCTGGCGCGCCCGTTCTGGTGGGATATCAGAAACGGGTCGGCAGGCTCGGCTTCCAGCGCCAGGAATGTGGCGGGCGTTGAAGCCGCTTAGATTTCGACTGCCGCGCTCCGTCGCGATTTCTCAAGCTTGATCCCCCGCCAAGCCGCGAAAGCTTGGCGGCGCGCCCGCCTTTGCCGGACGCAACCCTTTCATAGGGCTGAATTTTTATGCTATTGTCGCTGTCGACGTGACGGTTGCGGCTAATCGCGACGGTCCGTCTTGTCGAAGAAGCCGTTTCAGCAAACCAGTTTGAACCGGCCCGCCCGATCGAAGGCGAAGGGTGTCTTAGAGATCTATTCCCAATCCTGACAGGTCTGGCCCCGCGCACCTTCTTCCGCGGAGCAAGAACCTGTCGTTTTTGATTTGGGAATGGAACACGGCGTTCGGGCCCCGCGGGCCCGCATAGATGAGGACGAACATGAGCAAGAGCGGTCTGGAATTCTCGGTCAGCGACCACGTCGTTTACCCCGCGCACGGCGTTGGCACCATTCAGGCGGTCGAGACCCAGGAAGTGGCCGGTATGTCGCTCGAAGTCTACGTCATCACCTTCGACCACGAGAAAATGACCCTCCGCGTTCCGACCAAGAAGGCCAAGACGGCCGGTCTGCGTCCGCTGGCGGAAGGCGGCACCGTTTCGCAGGCGCTCACCACCCTGAAGGGCCGCGCCCGCGTGAAGCGCACCATGTGGTCGCGTCGCGCCCAGGAATATGAAGCCAAGATCAATTCGGGCGACCTGATCTCGATCGCCGAGGTGGTCCGCGACCTGCACCGCGCAGAGAACCAGCCGGAACAGTCCTACTCGGAACGCCAGCTGTATGAATCGGCCCTGGACCGCATGGCCCGCGAAGTCGCCGCCATCGAGCGCATCGACCGCGAAGCCGCCATCGGCATCCTGACCAAGTCGCTGGTCAAGGCCGCCTAAGCGTCCCTGCCGTTCCGGCTACCGAAAACGCCCCTCGCCTCGCGGGGGGCGTTTTTGTTTGCCCGCGCCCTTGACGAACAGCGGTTGACCAATCCGATGACAGCTGTCAACGTCGACTCGTTGACGGCTGTCATCAGGAGGCGACCATGAAGATCAGTTCGGCGGAAAGCGTCGTGATGGAGGCGCTGTGGCGCCGTAGCCCCCTGACCTCGGAGGCCATCATGGCCGAGGTCCGCGAACCGCAAGGTTGGACCGAGGGCACTGTGAAGGTGCTGATCAGCCGCCTCCTGAAGAAGAAGGCCATCGCCGCCCAGGCCGAGGGCCGGCGCTACCTCTATTCGCCGCTGGTCTCGCGCGGATCCTATGTCCAGAGCGAGAGCCAGGGCCTGCTGGATCGGCTGTTCGGCGGCCGTCTGGCGCCGCTGGTCACCCACTTTTCTGAAGGCGACAAGCTCAGCGACGAGGACATCGCCGAGTTGAAGGCCCTGATCGAGAAGATCGGCAAATGAGCGCGGCGATCCTTCCCGTCGTCCTCCAGGCCAACCTGGTCCTCGCCCTCGCCGTCCTGGCGATCCTTGCCCTGCGCCGACCCGTGCGAGAGCGCTTCGGCCCGCTGGCCGCCTACGCCCTATGGCTGGTCGCCCCGATCTGCTTGCTGGCGGGCCTGCTCCCCGTCCATGCCCCGCCGGCGGTCGCCACGCCCGTCGTAACCCTGGTCGGCGCCGGCGCGCGCGGCCTGGCCCCCGTGGCCCGGCAGGCGGCAAGTCTGACGCCCTGGCTGGTCGCGGTCTGGGCGTGCGGCGTGGTGATCACGGCGGTGTTGTTCGCCGCGCGCCAGGTTCAGTTCGCCCGCGCGCTGGGCCGCCTCACAGCGCTGGAGAGCGATCCCGACATTCTGCGTGGCGAGCACCTGGGCGGCGGGCCGATGCTGCTGGGCGCTGTTCGACCGCGCATCGTCGTCCCGGCCGACTTCGAGACGCGCTTCGCCGGCCCAGCCCGCCGCCTGGTCCTCGAACACGAGCGGGTCCATCAGGCGCGCGGCGACGCCGCGATCAATGGATTGGTGGTCGGCCTGCGCTGCCTGGCCTGGTTCAACCCGCTGGCTCACCTCGGCGCCCGGCGTTTCCGCGTCGACCAGGAGATCGCCTGCGACGCCGCCGTCACCACCGCCAGCCCCGAAGACCGGCGCCTCTACGCCGAACTGCTGCTCGGCGCCGCCATGACCCCTTTTTCCGCACCGTTCGGCTGCCACTGGCCGGCGACCGGCGTCCATCCCCTGAAGGAGAGACTGATGATGCTGAATGTTGTTTCCACGACGACCGCCCGCCGGCGCGCGGGTCTGGTCCTGGTCGGCGCGATCGCCCTGGCCGGCGCCGGCACGGTCTGGGCCGCCACCCCCGCGCCCGCCAAGCCTTCGATCATCGCGCCGGATTGGGCCACGAAGCCGACCGCCCAGGATCTGGTGCGCTACTATCCGGCCGAGGCCGCCAAGGCGCACCTCCCCGGCCGGTCGACGGTCAGTTGCGACGTCAAGCTCGACGGGCATCTTGAGAACTGCACGGTGCTTTCGGAAAGCCCGACGGAGGCTGGCTTCGGCGAGGCGACCCTGGCGCTGACCCAGTACTTCCAGATGAAGCCGGCCTCGCTGGACGGCAAGCCGACCGCCGGCGGCAAGGTCACCATTCCGATCGTTTTCCAGGCCGGGCCCGACGCCCCCAGCCAGTAGCCTGACCAGAAGGCGCTCCGACCACGGAGCGCCTTCGTTCCCCTGATTGCCCGCGCGCGACAAAGCAGGCTAGCTGAAGACCTTCAGCCTTGGGGACGAAATTTCGCATGGACGCCAGGGCCGAAGCCAAAGCCCCGCAAGGCGCGGTCACCCGCTTCCTGGCCTCGGCCCCGCCCTGGGTGTTCGCGCTCTACGGCGGTCTTTCGTCGTTCGCCGTCTATTTCGCCATGTTCGGCTATCGCAAACCGTTCACCGCGGCCGCCTTCGCCCATCCCGACGGCTGGCCGTTCGCCTTCGACTTCAAGATCGCCCTCGTGATCGCCCAGGTCGCCGGCTACGCCACCGCCAAGTTCATCGGGGTCAAGGTGATCTCCGAGATGAGGGCCAGCCGGCGGGCCGCGGCCATCCTGATCCTGATCTTCGGGGCTCAGTTGGCGCTGCTGCTGTTCGGCGTGCTGCCCGCGGCGATCGGGCCGATGGCGCTGTATCTGAACGGCCTGTGCCTGGGCATGATCTGGGGCCTGGTGTTCGGCTTTCTGGAAGGCCGTCGCCTGACCGAGGTCCTGGGCGCCATGCTGTGCGCCAGCTTCATCCTGTCGTCGGGCGTAGCCAAGTCGGTCGGCAAGATGCTGCTGCTGTCCAATGTCGACGAAAAGTGGATGCCGGCCGTGGCGGGTCTGGTCTTCGCGCCGCTGATGCTGATCGCCGTGGTCGCTCTGGCCCAGTTGCCGCCGCCCTCGCCCGCCGACGAGGCCGAGCGCGTGCGCCGCGCGCCGATGAACGCAAAGGATCGCGCCGCCCTGTTCGCCGCCCACGCCCCGGCCCTGATCCTGCTGATCGCGGTCTATGTGATGCTGACGGCCCTGCGCGATTTCCGCGACAACTTCTCGGCCGAGATCTGGGCCGAGCTGGGCTTTCCGAACGCCGCCTCGATCTTCACCCTGTCGGAGCTGCCGGTGGCGGCCATCGTTCTGGTGGGCCTGGCCGCTCTGATGGGGGTCAAGGACAACCGCCGCGCGGTGACCTTCAACATCGGCTTCGTGGCCCTGGGCTTCGCCCTGCTGGGCGCCTCGACCCTGGCCTACCAGTTGCACATGCTGCCGCCAGTCTGGTGGATGATCCTGGCGGGCGCCGGGCTCTACATGGGCTACACGCCGTTCAACGCCATGTTGTTCGACCGGATGATCGCCGCCACCGGCAAGGTCGGCACCGCCGGCTTCCTGATCTATGTGGCGGACTCGTTCGGCTATGTCGGCAGCATCTCGCTGCTGCTGGTGAAGTCGTTCGGTCACTTCGACATCGCCTGGGGCCAGTTCCTGGCCATCGGGGCCTATGTCGCCTGCGGACTGGGCCTGGTCGGCCTGTTCTTCGCCAACCGCCTTCTGGCGAAGCCATGACCCCGTCCAGGTCGGCATGCGATCTCGCGATGAACCGCGCCCGGCGCCCCTTGAACTTTAACCAGCGTCGGCGCGACAATGCCGACGGCGGGCGTCCTTGGAAGTAAGAGCTCATGCGTGTCCTGATCGCCTCGGCGGCCGTGCTGGCCATCCTCGGCGCCGCTTCCAGCCTTCGCGGCCGATAAGCCCGAAAAGCCCAAGCCCGATCGCAGCCAGTGCTTCCGGGCCGACGACATCAACGGCTTCAGCGTCGTCGATGACCAGACCGTCGACGTCTCGATCGGTCCGCGTAACGTCTGGCGCCTGACCCTGTTCTCGCCGGCCCGCGACATCGATACCGCCCAGCGCATCGCGGTCGAAGCGCGCGGCAGTTCGTGGGTGTGTCAGGGCATGGACGCCACGGTGATCGCGCCAGGCCCGTTCGGCGTGCAGCGCTATCCGGTAACCGCGGTCCGGAAGCTGACCCCCGAAGAGCTGAGGCTGAAGAAGAAGAAACCGAAGTCCTAGAGCATTTTCCGACGAAGTGGATGCCGGTTCGTCGTCAAGAAAATGCGTCAAAACACCGGCCTGAGAGCCAGGTTCACCGCGCCAGGCAGGCGCGCCTTCAGACGCAGGGCCGGCTTCTCGACCAGGAACCACGACGCCGCCGCGAACGGCAGGGCCAGGGCCAGCGAGGTCAGCACATCGAGGCGGCCGTGTTCGGCCAGCACCTGCTGAAGCGGGAAACTGTAGATATAGAGGCCATAGGACAGGTCCGCCGGCAGCCTCGGCGCCGGCATTCGGCCCAGGGCCACGACGGCCAGGGGCAGACCCAGGAACCAGGCCGGGGTCGGCAGCAGGACGAGACCGACCGCCGCCGTCCAGGCCGGCGGCTTGACGTCAAACGCCTCGAGCGCCGCCCCGCACAGGAACAGCCAGCCGTTCAGGGTCGCCAGCGAGGCCAGCCGCGCCAGTTCGCCCCGCGTGTCGAGGCCGGTGAAGTGGACGACCAGGAAAGCTCCACCCGCCAGCAGCGCCAGCCCGGCCAGCACCGGCGCGCGCGCCAACCGCAGGGCGCCGAGCGCGGCCAGACACAGATAGGCGGTGAACTCCAGCCGCAGGCTCCACAGCGAACCATTGACGACATTGGGGTACGGCGCGTCCGCGAAAACACCCGGCAGGTCGTAGGTGACGGCGTAGAGGCTGAAATTCTTGAGCACATAGAGCAACGGCGCGGCGTCGCCGAAATAGTCCGCGACCGGAAGGTCGCTGACCAGCGGCCCCAGCACCAGCGCGGTCAGAAGCAGGGCCGCCAGCAGGCCCGGCGCGATGCGCAAGACCCGCTTGGCCAGGAAGACGCCGACGCCAGGCGTGCGGCGCAGACTTGCGGTGACCAGATAGCCGCTGATCACGAAGAAGATCCCGACGCCCAGCGCGCCGGGATCGGGTCCCCATCCGATCATCCAAGGCGCGGCGCCGTTCAGCACGCGGGCGTGATGAACCACCACCAGCGCGGCCGCGATCAGCCGGAGGCAGTCGAAGCCATTCGCGGGTGAGCCGGGCCGAGACACCCACCCTGCTTAAGGGCGCCCGTCCCGACCTGGCAAGCGGTTAGCCGAACAGCGGCACCGGCCCACGCCCGCCGCCGTTCCAAGCGCTCCAATTGGGGAACACATAGGGCAGATCGGCGGCGCTGACGCCGTACCATCGGGCGATAGCGCCGACATATTCCTCGGTGGCGATCGAGGGGATCCAGCGGCCGTCGTTGGAGGCGTCTTCGGGGCCGCCGAAGGTCACGTCCGGATAGCGGCCATGGACCTTGCCGTTGGCCAGGGCGCCGCCGACCACCAGGTGGTTGGAGCCCCAGGCGTGGTCGCTGCCGCCGCTGGCGTTGCCTTTGTAGACCCGGCCGAAGTCCGACATCGTGAAGGCCGTGACATTGTCCTGCAGGCCCAAGGCCTTCATGGCGTTGTAGAAGCCGGCCAGGGCGTTGCCGAGATCGGCATAGAGGTTCTTGTGCGCCGCGACCTGGTTGGTGTGGGTGTCGTAGCCCCCCTGGCTGACGAAGAAGGTCTGCTTGGCGTGGCCCAGGGTGTTGCGCGCCTCGATCATCCGAGCCGCCCGCAGCAGCTGGCGGGAGATGTCCGACGTCAGGGCCGCGCCGGTGGTCGGATTGACGAAGTGCTTGTCCACCGCCGAGGTCGTCGCCGTGACGATGCTGTTGGCCTGCACCGCCTGGGCGTAGGCCGAGGACATACCCTTGCCCGTAAGATCGGTGATGGCGCCGTACGAGGCGGCGTCGGCGAAGACGTCCAGGGCGGCCTGGCGGGCCTTCACCGCCGCGTCGTTGCTGGCGGCGTTGTAGCCGTTGCGGACGATCGAGCCCGACGACGGCAGGATCAGCGGCG
Organism: Caulobacter sp. UC70_42; assembly: GCF_044056025.1. Taxonomy (NCBI): domain Bacteria; kingdom Pseudomonadati; phylum Pseudomonadota; class Alphaproteobacteria; order Caulobacterales; family Caulobacteraceae; genus Caulobacter; species Caulobacter sp. UC70_42. The sequence goes on from NZ_CP171994.1 coordinate 770,585, forward strand.
CGGTGCGGTCGCCGATCAGGGCCAGGTTCGAGCCGGCGATCGAGATCAGCGGCGGCAGGTTGGCCGTGCTGCCGGCGCGGTCGTGGATCCGCCCCATGAAGCCGTCCTTGTTGGCGGCCCGCATGCGCATGCCCTGCCACTGGTTCTGCTGGTCCTCGTGGGACATCAGATTGACCGGGCGCAGGTCAGGGCGGCTGGTGTAGAGGGCCTTGGTCAGGGGCGCGAACAGCGTGCCGGTGTTGAGCACCACGCCCAAGCCGCCGTCGTCCCAGACAGACTTCAGGGCGGTCATCGACCCGTGCAGACCGAAGGCCGTGCCGGTCAGGGGCGCGAGGCTGCTCTGAGCCAGGGCCAGGCTCGCCCCGCGCTGCTTGGCGTAGTCGGCATAGCGGCCGTCGGTGGGCGCCACCATGTTCCAGGCGTCGTTGCCGCCAAACAGGAAGACGCCGACCATGGCGCGGTAGGCGCCGCCATCGGCGGCGAGCGCGCTGGAGAGGCCCAGTTGGCCCAAGGCCGCGACAGCCGAGCCGCCCGCGACCATCTGCATGATTTCACGACGAGAAACGGTCATGGTTACGCCTACCGATCGACTTGGAAGAGCGGCGACGACGCCGCGATGTAGAGAGCGACCTGGGCGCGCTTGCGGGCCTGCAGGGCCGGGTCGTTGTTCTTAACGGCGGCCATGGCCGTCACCAGCGCCTGGCGCTGGGCGGACGTCATCGTACCGTTCAGCAGCACGAGGTTGATGCGGTCGATGGTCTTGCCGTCGTTCGTCCCGTTGGCTTCCCAACTGGCCCAGTTGGGGATCGTGCCGGTGGCGCCGAGGGTCGGCTTGAACTCGCCGCGCGTGGCGTCGCCGCCGACCGTCCAGTCGTAGAGGAAGTTGTGGCGGGCGATGATGGTGGAGGTGGTCATCAGCTTGGTGACCGGGCTGAGCAGACCCGCGCCTTGCGGCAACGGGAAGTCGTAGGGGTAGTAGTTGAACACCGACGGCGCGCGGAACGGGGCCTGGCCCATGCCGGCGTCGCGCGTCGTGAGGGCATAGCCGTCGGTCGTGTAGCCGATCGCCCGGGCAAGCGACGTGGCCAGCAGCACCGGCTCCTTGACCTTGCCCGGCAGTTGCGAGCCAGCGCGGGCCTCGCTGTCCAGGTAGATCGCCTTGACCACCGCCTTCATGTCGCCGCGCACGCCCGCGCCGTTGTCGGCGAAGACGGCCGCGACCCGCCCGACATAGGCCGGGGTCGGATTGGCGATGGTCAGTTGCTGGATCAGCCGCTTGCAGATGTAGGAGCCGGTGTTGGGGTGGTTGAACACCGCGTCCACCACGGCGTCGACGCTGGCCTGCTGGGTGGCGTTGGCCGGCACGGTCTTGCCCAGGAAGCTCTTGGCGCCGGTATCGTAGCGCGCGGCATAGACCACCATCGGCTTGGTCCAGTCGCGATTGGTGTTGTCGGTCAGGGCCGCGCCGTTCAGGCGGGCGTAGGTCCAGCCGCTGAGCGCCCGGGCCACTTCCTTGACGTCGGTGTTGCTGTAGGCGGCGATGGTCGCGCCGGCGTTGTCCGTCTGCGGCGTACCGTCGGGATTCAGCAGGACCGTGCCGACCGAGAACAATTGCATCAGTTCGCGGGCGTAGTTCTCGTTGGGCTGGCTCTTGTTGCTGTCGGCCATGTCCAGGTAGTCGCCCATGTACGGGTTCAGGGTGACGGCCTTGAGGATGTCGCGGTAGTTGCCGAACGCGTTGCTCAGCAGGATCTGGTTGAAGGTCGCCAGGCCGGCGGTGTTGCCGACTTCGACGGCCGAGGCGACGACGATTTGCGACAGGGCGAAGGCGACCCGCTGGCGCAGCTGATCCTCCTTGCCGATGGCGTTGGCGTAGAACCGCATCTGCATCGGCGTGGCCGTGAAGTTGTCGCGATTGCAGTTGGTCAGATCGGTCCCGGTCAGGGTCGAGCAGAAGTTGCTCGGCACGGGCTTGGCCGCTATGTCGGCGTAGCTGCTCGAGGAAAGCGCGAACTGCTCGTTCAGCCACGCTTCCGCGCCGCCCAGGGCGTAGATATGATCGATCAGCTCGAGCGTCGGCCCAAAGCTACCCTGCTTGGCGAGACGGGCGGCCGTTTCGCGGGTGAAGTCCTCCGGCGCCGTCGGCGAGGTGCCGCCCAGGCCGCCGGTCGCGATCGACGCGGGCTTTTCGGCGCTGGACGATCCGCCGCCGCTGTCGCCGCTTGAGCCGCCGCCGCAGGCGGTGAGGAAGAAAGCCAAACTCAGCGCGGCCGCCGAGCCAAGGTCCTGTTTACGCATGACAAGGTCCCTGACGCGCCGCGAGGGGGCAACGCGCCTTAAGCTGGAAAACCAGGAAAATTGAAGGGTTGGGCGGGCTTAGCGGTCTGGGAAGACGACCTCCCGGACCACTCTGACGCCGTTCTGGCGGTGAAGTTGGACGAACACGTCGACGACGCGCCCGACATGCTCGACCACGTCGGCGCGACGAAGATTGGCGCCGGCCTGCAGCGCCATCAGCGCCAGCTGTTCGACCGCGCCGGCGGGATCGTCGGCATGAACCGTGGTCATCGAGCCAGGGTGTCCACTGGACACGGCGCGCAGGAACGAGAAGGCTTCGGCCCCGCGCAGCTCGCCCAGGATGATCCGGTCAGGCCGCAAGCGCAGCGAGGCCTGCAGCAGATCCTCGGCCGTGACCCGCGCCTCGCCCTGCTCGCCGCGCGTGGCCACCAGGCCGACGGCGTTGGGGTGGACCAGGCGGATCTCCGGCGCGTCCTCGATCAGCACGAGACGCTGGTCGAGCGGGACTTCCTTGAGAAGGGCGTTGAGAAAGGTGGTCTTGCCGGCCCCGGCGCCGCCGCTGACCACGATGTTCTTGCCGGCCCGCACGGCGCCGGCCAGGAAGTTGCGGATGTCTCCCGCATCGAGAAAGGCCCGCAGGATCGCGTCGGCGTTGGCCTTCGGGACCAGGACCTGATCGAAGGCGCCGGACGCGGCGTAGTCTGTCAGGGACAGATCGCTGACCACGTGCTTGCGGATCGCCAGGGCCAGGCCCTCGCGCGTCGCCGGCGGGGCGACGACCTGCACACGGGCGCCGTCGGGCAGCACGGCCGAGAGCAGCGGATGCTCGCGACTGACGCCCTGGCTGGACAGGCTGGCGACCTGGCGGGCCAGCCGCCACAGGTTGGTCTCGTCCAGGGCCGGGACCTCGACACGTTCGGCGACGCCTCCCAGGCGCTCGACCCACAGCTCGCCGGGACGGTTGACATAGAGGTCCGTCACGGCCGGCTCGGCCAGCCACGGCGCGAGCGGAGCGAGATAGGCCTCCAGATAGACGCCCAGTCTCGAAAGAGGGAGCTTGGCGGGGGCGGTCATTGCCGCACGCCCGAGAAGTCGAGGTCGCGGGCCACGAAGATCGTCACCGGCGCGCCCTGCGGAGTCTGGATGGTCGGGGCGACCTGGTCGCTCTTCATCACCGTGCCCGCCAGGTTGGCCGCCTCCGACGCAGAACCGATATAGATCTGCGAGGTCGAGCGGGTGTTGCCCACGGCCGCGACGCCGGCGTTCAGCACCGACATCAGGATCGAGCCGCCGAAGCGGCTGAAGAAGTGGCGGTCGACCTTGCCTTCCAGCCCGCCGCGCCCCAGCGGGTCGGCGGCCGGAGACGCAATCTGGATCGAGACGCCGTCCGGGCGGATCACCCGGGTCCAGACCACGAAGACGCGCGAGGCGCCCATGGCCACGCCCGACTTGTACTGACCGATCACCCGGCTGCCGCGCGGGACCAGCACGGTCGAGCCGTCGAAGCTCTTGATGTCGCGGGTGACCATGGCTCTCGCGAGGCCCGGCAGGTCGGAATTGATCGCCGTTTCCATCACCGCCGGGATCACCGCGCCCTGCGGAATCATGGCGTCGAGGTTGCGCATGGCCGTGGCCTTGGCCGGCTCGGCGTCGCTGGTCCCGACTCGGTCGGCGAATTTCTCGTCGGCGTTCAGGCCGTTGTCGACGGCCTTGCCAGCCATCGGCGCGGCCTGATCCGTCGCGACGCGGGCCTTAATCAGAGCTGGCGCGCCGCCGAAGTCGACCACCAGGGTCGGGGCGCGGCGGCGCTGGTCGAGATCGGCTGGCGGGGTCGGCGGCAAGGGCTTGGCGGTCATGGCCGCGACCTGAGCCGGAGTCGGCGGCAGGCTGTTGTTCTCGGTGAACTGCGGACCTGGGATGACGGCTGGCGGCGCGGCGGGCGCGCTCATAGCGGTCGTAGCCGCGGCCTCGACCTTGGCTGGGCGCGGCGGACGCGGCCGGGCGTCGGCGCGGTGACTGGCCATCCACAGGAAGACCGCGACGCCGAGCAGGCCAAAGCCCGCCACGATCACCGGCGTCGGCAGACCGGCGTGAGCGCGGGCCACGGCCGGGCGCGCCAGGGCGTCGGCGTCGGCGAGATCCCGCTGGACTTGGGCGGACTGGCGGGGATCGCTCATCGGACGGCCTGCTGTGTAAAGGCGGCGTTGGTCACGGTCAGGCTGGACTTGCCCGAACGCAGGACGAAGCGCGGGGCCAGTTGGTCGACGACCAGATAGCCCTCGCGGACCGCGGCGTTGGCCAGGCCCTCGACGCCGTCGCCGCCGACCACGAACACCGCCGGCAGGTCGGCCTGGACCGGCCAGGCGAAATAGGTGGCCACACCGTCGTCGAAGACGCGGGTCGGCTGGATCACGGCGTCGCCCTTCACGACATAGGCGCTGTTGCGGACGACCGGCGCGCTCGGCGGCGCGGGCGGCGGCGCGATGATGGCGACGGGCGCGGGCGCCGGGGACCAGGAGCCGGACCACATAGGCCAGGTCTTTCGCCGAGGCCTTGGGTCCGGCCACGACCAGCTCGAACACGTAGCGGCGGCGGTCGGTGACCACGGTCATGTTGGTGGCGGCCGTGCGGTCCAACGGCTTGAGGAACAAAAGGTTGGCCTTCTTGTTCGGCGTCACCTGCCAGCCCATGGCGTCGCCGATCGAGACGTTCTCGATCCGCTCGTCGGGGAGAACTCCAGCATGGTCTGGATGCCGAAATAGCCGGTCAGGCGCACGACCTGGTCGGGGTCGTAGGCGACGGTGCGGATGCGCGGATCGACGGCGCCGGGGCGCGGGGTCTCGGTAGCCAGCGCGGGGCCGGCCAAGGCGACGCCCAGGGCCACGGCGGCCAGAAGAATGCGGGGGCAAGCGAAGGTCACAGGTCTCTCCGGGCGCTGGAGGCGGCGCGGCGGGGGGCGGGCGTGCGGCGATAGCTCTGGCCCAGAGGCGCGATGGGACCGGCCTGGGCGGCGGAGCCGGCCGTCGGGCCGCGATCCGACACGACGGTCAGCATCCGAGGCCCGATCGGATCGGACGACGGGGCGACGGGCTCTCGGCGGTCCATGGCCACGGCGGCGGCGGCGATGGCGGCCGCCCGGCCCATCGGCTCGACCTGAGCGGTGGCGTAGCGCGGGGCGCCAGGAACGGCGTTCCGGTCCGACCAGGCGGCGCCGGCCAGGCCGCGCGGCAGGCGCAGGCCGGCGGCGATGACGCCCAGCGCGATCACGGCCAGCAGCATGACCAGGGCGAAGACCGTGGTCAGCACCAGCACCGTCACGGCGGGGTTGATGTCGAAGGCGGCGAACTGCTGGGCCGCGCGCGCATCGGCCAGGGCTCTCAGCGATGGGGCCAGCATGGCCAGCTCCAGCGAGAGGGTCAGGGTCGCGACCAGCGGGGTCAGGGCCAGGGCGATCATCGCCTTCAGCCACCCCTCGACCAGGCCGCGCGTGGCCTCGAACAGGGCGAGGCCGACGACCAACGGCGCCAGGGCCAGAAGGATGGCCAGCACGACCTTGCTGGCCAGCAGCACGCCCAAGGTGGACAAGACGAGCGTCATGCCGCCGGTGTTGACCGCGAAGGCGCCGAAGCCCGGCCCGCCCTGGGTGGCGGCGGCGCCGACGCTGGCGCGACTGGCCATCAGGGTCGCCGACTGCTGCAGGCCGTCGAAGGCGTCCTGCAGGCGCGTGAACGGCGCCTGGCCCTCCAGCAGCACACCACCCAGTTCGGTCGGGGCCTTGGTCAGGGTGTCGTAGACCAGGATCTGGAACAGGCCCCAGTTGGAGGCCAGGGCCACGACCAGACCGATCTTCAGCATCGACAGGGCCGCGTCGCCAACCCTGAGCCCCCCGCGCCCCAGGATCAGGCGATAGCCGATGAACACGATATAGAGGGTCAGCAGCCCGGTCAGCAGCAGACCGACCGGCGAGCCCGGTCCGGCCAGGGCCGCGAAGCCACGCTCGGCCAGATCATGAACCCGGCAGTCGACCGAGCCCATCAGGCCCGGGACCATCGGGGCGTCGACGGGGAGTTGGGCGCAGGACGCCATCACGCGGCCCTCACCAGTTGGGCCATCCAGGCCTGGGGATCATCGCCCAGCTGTTCGCGCAGGGCGTCCAGCTTGCGGACGCTGGTCTCGCGGCCCGACAGCACGGTCAGCAGCTCCGGCGCACCGGCCAGGTTCAGACGGGCGACGACGCTGTCGGTCCCGTGCTTGATCAGGAAGCAGCGCGAGGTGTCCGGCAGGGTCTTGACCAGCTCGAACTCGTACTGGGTCAGGCCGAAGCCTTCGCAGTAGTCCTTCGCTTGCGCCTTCGGGTTGGCCATGAAGATCTGGGTCGCGGCCTGTTCGATGATGGCGCTGGCGATGCGACTCTCAAGGGCGTCCTGCGCGCTCTGGGTGGCGAAGCCGACCACGCCGTTGCGCTTGCGCAGGGTCTTTTCCCAGTCGCGGATGCGCGCCACGAAGACGTCGTCGTCCAGGGCCTTCCAGCCCTCGTCGATGACGATCAGGGTCGGGTGACCGTCCAGGCGCTGCTCCACGCGGTGGAACAGGTACATCATGGCCGGGGTGCGCAGAGCCGGGTCGTCCAGCAGCTGGGTCATGTCGAAGCCCAGGGTCAGGGCGTTCGAGGTCCAGGCCGTCGGCCTCGTTGTCGAACAGCCAGGCGTGCTCTCCGGTCCCGTGCCAGGGCGCGAGGCGCGCGGCCAGATCGGCGGCGTCGGGACGGCGGGCGCCCCGGAACAGCTCGGCGAAATAGCGCAGGCGGCGCAGGCTCGTGGCCTGGTCGAAGCTGGCGTCGACAGCGTCCTTGATCCGCGCGATGTCGTCGGCAGACAGGGCCTCGCCCGGAACCGAAACCAGCTTGGCGACCCACTCGGTCAGGAAGCGACGGTTACCGGCCGTGTCCGGCAGGGCCAGCGGGTTGAAGCCCGTGGGCTGGCCGGGACGCAAGGTCTCGTAGCGGCCGCCGATGGCGCGCAGGAAGATCTCCGCGCCCCGGTCCTTGTCGAAGAACACGATGCGCGGGCTGTACTTGCGAGCCTGGGCCAGCAGGAAGTTCAGCACCACGGTCTTGCCCGAGCCCGACGGGCCGATGACCGTGAAGTTGCCGAGATCGCCCTTGTGGAAGTTGAAGTGATAGGGGCCGGCCGAGGTGGTCTCCAGCAGCGTGACCGCCGGGCCCCAATGGTCGGCGTCGGCCTGGCCGACCGGGAAGTTGTGGCCGCTGGCGAAGCCGGCGAAATTGGCGGTCGAGATCAGCGCCTTGCGCGCGATGTCCTTGAAGTTCCCCGGGAACTGGGCCCAGAAGGCCGGCTCCAGATTGATGTCCTCGCGCACGGCGATGGCGCCCATCTCGGTGAAGGCCGACATCACCTCGGCGGCCGAGCGGTCCAGGCCGTCCAGACTCTCGCCGCGCACCAGCACGGTCAGGTGATGCTCGGCGAAGGCGGCGCGACCCGAGACGACATCGTCCTTAGCGCGGGTCAGGTCGGCGCGCAGGGACAGACCATCGTCGTCGGCGGCCTTCATCCGGCGCAGGGCCAGGTTCATGCGCTCCAGGGTCGGTTGCCGGTCGACGAAGCCGAAGCTCTGGGTGATGACCATCTCGCACGGCAGGCGCAGCAGGTCGTCCAGCATCCCCGGCGTGGTTTGGGCGGGGTAGTCCTTGATCGAGACCATGGCCCCGAAGCCGCGCGCCAGGGCGCCGGGCGCGGGAGAGCTCCAGCGTCTCCAGGCCGAAGCTGGCGCGGCGGTACGGCAGGTACTCGCCGGCGTCGCCCTGCGGGACCAGCACCGGGCGCATCTCGCCATTGTAGAGGCAGGACAGGAATTCCAGCGGCTCGGAGCAGCGGCCCGTGGCGCCGTCATAGACGCTCAGCACCCGGGCGCCGTACGGGGCCAGGGCCGAGATCAGGCTGTCGCGGGCGCTGTCCAGCTCGCGGCGGTCGGCGGCCTGGACGGCGGCGGCCTCGGCCTTGCCGGTCCCCTTCAGGGCGCGCAGAACGCCGTCGATGACGCCGCCGTGGCCCTGCAGCGGACGGCGGACGATCGTCAGGAACAGGTCGTTGACGTAGAGCTTCCGCGCGGCCAGGCGCTCGCTCCAGGCGGCGTCGAGCTCGGCGCTGAAAGCGTCCGGAAACGCCCCCTGCGTGCGGGCGTCGACCTGGCGGCGGACCACGTGGTGGTAGATGGCGAAATGCGAGCTGGCGAGGCCGCGCAGCATCACGTCGCGCACCGCCTTGCGGTAGTTCAGTTCCTCGCTGTCGGCCGTCTCGAACGGCAGGCCGGCCAGGTGGATCACCTGCATCAGCAGGCCGTCGCGCGTCTCCAGCGTGACGTCGTCCAGGTGGCCGGCGTACGGCAGGCGCTTGCCGGCCGTCATTTCCTTGCGGGGGTTCAAGCGCTGTAGCTGTTGCATCGCCAGGCTCGGAAATTGGGTACGCGGGGACAGCGGCTGACCTTGGTCAGCCAGAGATCGAAGATGCGGGGTTCACGCAGGCACGCCGCGTAGCCGATCGCGTGGATCACCAGCGCCGCCGCGATGGCCCAGAACGACTTGGTGATCAGGAAGAGTTCGGCCGTCACCACGCCGTTGATCACGAAGTAGCTGTAGGTCACGCCCGCGAACATCTGCGGGCGCGTCAGGGCGCCGAACACCACGTCGCGATCCAGCGGGGCGGCCATGGCCTAGGCCGCGCCCGAGGCGGCGCGGATGCCGCTGACGATCGTGGTGGCCCCGAACAGGATGAAACAGCCCAGGATGACCGTCGCGCCGTAGCGCCAGTTGAGACGACCGGTCAGCATCATGAAGCCGACCGCGGCCACGGCCATCACCGCCACGGCGGTGGCGACGTTGCCCATCAGCGACCCTTGCAGCCACATGACGCCGGCCAGCAAGGCGCTGGAGCCTTGCGGATCGGACGGCGCGGCCTGGGCGTGAGCCTGACTGGCGGCGGCGGTGACGGCGGCGGCCAGGCCGGCCGCCTTCGGTTGGAAGAACTTACGCATCACTGGGAGGCTCCAAGAACGGGGACGGCGAGAGGCGCGCCGGAAGCGGCCATGCGACCGAGGATCGAGGTCACGTAGGCCTGGGTTTCGGCATAGGGCGGCACGCCGCCATGCTTGCGGACGGCGGCGGGGCCGGCGTTGTAGGCGGCGAGCGCCAGGCGGACGTCGCCGCCGAACGCCGACATCATCCGGCGCAGATAGAGCGCGCCGCCGCGAATGTTCTGGACCGGGTCGTGGGGATCGACGCCCAGGTCGCGGGCGGTGCCCGGCATCAGCTGCATCACCCCGATCGCGCCCTTGTTCGAGCGGGCGTCGGGACGGAAGCGGCTCTCGCGCCAGGCCACCGCCTCGACCAGCTTCGGGTCCAGGGCGTAGACGCTCGCGGCGGTCGAGATCTGCTGACGGACGGCGTCCGCGCCGATCGCGGCGTCGGCGGCGGGCGCGTCCAGGATCAGCGTCTTGGCGCCGTCGTCTGTGAACACGACGGGACCGTCGAACCGGGTCACAGCGCCGTCGGCGCCGATCTCCAGCACCTGGGCCGAGACCGGCCGGGCCACCAGGCCGCCGATGAACATCGCCACGGCCAAGAACGCGGCCTGACGGGCGAAAACAAAGCTCAAGTACGCCCCCTTTACTCGACGGGTACAAATCGGTCCGATCGACCAATATGTATCCGGAGTACTCAATCGGGGTAATGCGGCAGGTTAACGCATTCGCATTTTGAATTCAGCGTCAAAAATACTGATCAATAAGAGCTTTTTATGCTCAAGCTTGGTGAAATGTCGACTCTTCAACTTATATTGGATTATTAACTATCTCTTAATTCATGGAACAGCGCGACACTCTGCTTCCAGAGAGCTGATCGCGAGAGAACATAGTCCAACAAACTTCGCCCAAGGCCTCCGAACACGATTGCCTGTGGATAGAATCACTCGGCAGCCTACGGTTCAGTTTAGTCAGGGGCGTTCCATGTCGGCGTTGAACAAAACCAGGAACTGGCTGTCTCGTAACTTCGCGGGCAGCCTGCTCGGCGGATGGCTGATGATCGCGATTATCGGCGGGTACAACGTCTTCCACTGAGTTCGACAAATCCGCGCCGGCCAAGGGCGTCGGCGAACTGGCGAGAGCATGGCCGATGACGCTGGACACGCAGCTGGCGCGTGAAGCGCCCGAGGCGACGGGCGGGCGCTAAGCCCACCCGTCACTGGACTTTAGAAGCGCTTGCGGACCTGGAAGCCCGCCGTGCGCGGATTGATGCTCACCACCTGCTGCTTGTTGTTCACAGCCGAGGTCACGCTCATCAGCCCGACTTCATCGGTCACGTTGTTGACGAAGAGGTACGCGCCCCAGTCCGTCCCCTCGACCCCGGCACGGAGGTTGGCGTAGCCGTAGTCGCCCTGCTTCTCGTAATAGACGTAGGTCGGACGGAACTGCGAAGCGGACTCCCCGACATAGGCGTAGTCGGCGCGAACCAGACCGTTCATGTCGCCCTTCAACGGCCAGGTGTATTCGACCGCAGCCGAACCGCTGAACTTGGCCACGTTCGGGAACTTGTCGCCGCGCAGGCCGGTCGAGCCGGTGATCAGGATGGTCGAGTTGGCCTGGTCTTCCGTCAGCTTGGCGTCGACGACGGCCGCGGTGCCGCTGATCGTCAGGCCGGAGATCGGACGGGCCGTGGCCTCGATCTCGAAGCCCTTGATCTTGGCCTTGCCGGCGTTGGTCAGATAGCTGAAGGCCCCGTTGGCGCTGGTCGCCGAGATCTGCATGTTCGACCAGTCGATCTGGTAGACGGCCGCGTTCAGCGTCAGGCGACGGTCGAACCACTGGCTCTTGATGCCGCCTTCGTAGTTCCAAAGGCTGTCCGGCTGATAGGCCAGCAGCGCGCTGGCCAGGCCCGGCACGTTGTTGGCGCCGCCCGGACGGAAGCCCTTGGCCGCCACCGCGTAGACCATGACATCGGAGGTCACCTGGTAGGAGGCGTTCAGCTTGCTGACCCAGCCATCCGCGCTGGCGTCGACCTCGGCGGCCGGCCCGACGTAGGACTGGGTGATGAAGTTGCTGATCAGGACCTGGCCGGAGACGGTCTTGTCGTACTTGAAGCGGCGCAGCCCGCCGGTCAGGGTCAGCTTGTCGATCGGCTTGTAGGACACTTCACCGAAGAAGGCGGTCTGCTTGGTGTCGGTGCCGACGTGACGCCAGGCGGTCAGGTCGTTGGGATTGATGACGCCCGTGGTCGCGTCGCCCTTGGCGACCTTGCTCTCGATATAGTCCTCGCGCTTTTCGAGATAGGCGCCGGCCGTCCAGTCGAGCTTGTCGTCGAACAGCGAGCCGGTCATGCGCAGCTCGTGGTTCCACGAGGTCAGGCCCATGGGTTGATACAGCGCGCCCGGAATGCGGCTATCGGCATAGGCGGTGAAGGCCGTCAGCTGCGTCGCCGTACAGGCCGGGTTCGTCGAGCCCGTCGCGGCCGGACCGCCGGCGACCCAGTTGCGGCACGCGGTGGCGTTGGCGCGGCTGCCCGACAGGGTGGGGCTGTAGTCGGAATTCCGCAGCAGCGTCCACTTGTAGTAGGACGAGGTGGCCGTGACCGTGGCGAAGCTCAGGTCCCATTTGCCCGTAACGTTGTAGAGCCGCAGGTTGTCGCTGGTCGGGGCGATGACGCGGGCGTTGGTCTTATACTCTTCCTTGCCCAGCGCGGGGTACCAGGTGTTCTGACCGTCCAGAGTGGTCTTCTGGTACAGGCCCGTGGCGTTGATCGTCAGGTTTTCGGTGGGTGTGAAGCCCAGCATCAGGCGACCGCCGCTGGAGTGCTGGTCGTTGATGTCCTTCTTGTTCAGTAGGACGTCGTCGACATAGCCGCCGCCCTCGGTCTTGTAGAGCACCAGGCGCGCGGCCAGCTTGTCCTCGATCAGCGGCACGTTGACCATGCCCTTGACCGAATAGCCGTTGCTGCCGCCCTTGGTGCTGGTTCCCTGGGCTTCGACGGCGCCGGCGTAGCGGCTAGTGTCGGGCTTGTTGAGGATCACGCGCAGGGTGCCGCCCATCGAGCCCGAGCCATAGAGCGTGCCTTGCGGACCGCGCAGGACTTCGATTCGCTCGGCGTCGAACAGGTTGACGTCGGCGCTGGTCGAGCTGGCGTCGGCGGTCGTGCCGGCCGGGCCCGTCAGCGGGGTTTCGTCGTAGTAGAGGCCCACGGTGGCTTCACCGGCGCTGCGCACGCCGCGCAGGGTCAGGCGACGGCTGGTCGGCGAGTTTCCGTCGACCTGCAGGTTCGGAACCGTGCGGAAATAGTCTTGGATGCCCTGCGCGCCCAGCGCCTGCAGCGACTTTTCGGTGACCGCGCTGACGCTGATCGGAGTGGTCTGGACCGTGGTGGAGCGCTTCAGCGCGGTGACGATCACTTCCTCGATCGTGCCGGCGTCCTTGGGTTCGCTCGATTGGGCGAACGCCTGGCCGGCGACGAGGCTCGTCAGGGCGCTTGCGCCCAGGGCGAGGGCCCGAAGGCCTCGAAACTGCATCATTGTAGATCCCCTATTGTCGGCGCGCTCGACGGCGGCCTGTAGGATCAGACGCAAGGGCGAGACGCTTCCTCACCCCGCGGGCGCCAAAAAGGACGCGCCCGGATCAGAAGCGGCGTTCGACGCCCACGCGCAGCATGCGCGGCGCGACGCCGAAATACTCGACCGGGCCCGAGGTGTTGCGCGTCGCGGTGGCGCGACCGGCTCGGTCCAGCAGGTTGTCGAGCGACAGGTCGAGGGTCCAGGCGCGGCCCTCGAGGCTGAAGCTGACGCCGAAGACCGCGTAGCCGCCCATCTTCAGATAGTCGCTATTGGCGGCGTTGAAGGCCGAGCGCGCGGTTCCGGCATAGGAGCCGTCGAGGCGAAGCCGGCCGGCAAGGTCGCCGGGCAGGGCCCAGCGACGCTCCATCGAGGCCGAGGCCGTCATCCGGGGCACGATCGGCAGGCGGTCGCCCTCCAGCCCCAGGCCGATCGCGGTGTTGGTCAGTTGGTCGGCGGTCAGGCGCGCGTCGGTCACGGTCAGGGAGCCCGCCAGAGTCCAACCCATCACGCCCTGGGCTGCGGCCTCGAGCTCCAACCCATGGATGCGCGCCGCGCCGATATTGGTGACGTAGTTGAAGGCGCGGTTCTGGGTTTGGGCGGCGTACTGCATGTCTCGCCAAGCGATCCGATACAGCGCCACATTGCCGGTGAGGCGTCGGTCGGCGCTCTGGACCTTCAACCCCAGTTCGGCGTTGTTCAGGCGGTCCGAGCGATAGACGGCAAGAAGTCTCGGGCAGTCCAGGCACCACATTGACGCCGCCGGGGCGAAAGCCCTGCGAGACCTGGGCGTAGCCGAACAGTCCCGGTCCGAACTGGCGGCTGGCGAGCGCCTTCAGGCTCCAGCCCTGCTCCTGGGTCCGCGCGTCGATCGCATAGTCGGCCCAGGTGCCGGAAACGACATTGGCGACCTGCACCGCGCCACGGTCTCGCTTGTGGTAGTCGAAGCGCCGCGCGCCCAGGGTCAGCTGGGTCCGAGGCGCGATGGCGTAGGACATCTCGCCGAAGACCGCGCTTTGAGTGAGATGGTTCTCGATGTCGCGACGGCCGATCAGCACCGGCGGTTCGGCCAGGGCGCCGGTATCGGGATCCACGTGCCGCACCTGACTGTCGATGGAGTCGCCGCGCACCTCGCGGTAGGCGCCCAGCGTCCAGGTCAGTGGCCCCTCGCCGACCGACGAGGCCCGGACTTCGTGGATCCGGGCGGTCAATTCAGCCGGCTGGTTCAGGATCGCCGGATAGACGCTGTCGACATAGGCCGAGTAGCTGGCCATCTGCGTGGCGTCGCAGGCCTGGGCCAGGGGGAACATCCGCGCGCAACCGGCCGCGTTGGTTCGTTCGCCCAGCAGTACGCCGCTGTAGTCGGAGCGGCGGGTCAGTCGCCAGCGGTACCAGGACGACACCGCCGTGAGATCCACCGCGTCGCCACGCCATTTCAGGGTGGCCGCCGTCAGGTCGATGTCGCCGTCGAAGGGCGCGCGAGCGGCGTGGACGGTCCGCCAGGGGCCGGCCGTGTCGTTCCAGGCCGAGATGTCGTCGCGGCGGCTCGCCTGATGCGTCGCCGACACCAGGGCCGAAAACCGCGACCCTGGCGCCCAGAACGCCGCCAGCCGCGCGCCCCGCACGCGGGAGGCGTCGACATCCTTCAGCCCCAGCCGGACATTGTCGATCACACCGGGCTGGCGCTGGTCGTAGGCCGTCAGGCGCAGGGCAAGGGTCTCGGGGATCGCGACGAGGTTCAACGCCGCGTTCGCCCCACCGCCTTGCCCGCCGTGAGCGGCGGAGGACAGCGCAACGCCGACCGAGGCGGAATCCGCCGAGAGTTCGGGGCGCTTGAACAGAATCCGCAGCGCCCCGCCCATCGCGCCCGAGCCGTAGAGCGTGCCCTGCGGTCCCCGCAAAAGTTCGACGCGGTCGACATCGACCAGGGCCAGCTCCGGCGCCATCACCCCGGGATCAGCCGTGGTGCCGACCGGTCCGGTCATCGGCGTCTCGTCGTAATAGAGCCCCGTCGTCGCCTCGCCGGCCCCGTAGACCCCCCGCAACACCAGGCGCCGGCCAAAGGCGGTGGAGATCAGCTTCAGACCCGGCAGCAGAGGCGCGGCCTTCTCCAGGTCGACTATGCCCGCTCGCGACAGTTGCTCGCCAGAGAGCACGGTCATGCTGATCGGCGTCTGCCGCGCCAGACTGGAGCGCTTCAGGGCCGTCACGACGACCGAATCGATGGCCACGGACAGCGGTGGCGGCGCGGCCGCCCGCGCGGTCGCCGCCGAGCTTCTCGCCGGCTGGGCGGCCGGCAGCACCAGGAAGCTGCGTCCTTCGAGCTGGACCGTCAGTCCCGACCCCGCCAGCAACTGGTGCAGCGCCGCCTCCGCCGTGAACACCCCGCTCAAGCGCTCGCTGCGCTTGCCCTGGGTCAGGGCGGGCGAAAACAGGATTTCGCGATCGCTCCTTAGCGCCAGCTGATTTAGCGCCTGGCTCAATGGCTGCGCGGGGATGTCGAAGCGGAGGGCGGCGTCCGGGCGGCGCGGCGCGGCGACCACCGCCACGGTCGGCGCAGCTGTCAGGGCCGTGGCGCACAGCAAGGCCAAGACGGCGCCGCGCCTCGCGCGCGCTTCCGAGCCTCTGACCCTGGGCAACAACGAATACCGACCTCCCCTGGCGGCCTGGAATCTCACGCCGTCGAGGGCGCGCACCATGCCTTACTTCGCCGGCGCGCCGTGCTTCGCGGCGTCTCCTGACGGCGCAAGATCGCGTATTGCATAGGCAATAGGCAACCGGTCACAGGTTGCGCCCTCGTGGCCTCGCTCGGGGAACCTCTCTTGACAGAGGCGAGACCGCAATTTCACCTGACGGTCATGTCGGGGCGTAAACAATGATCTGGGGCCGCAAGCCCGCCGAACCTCCCGGGGAGGTTCGCGACCTGTCGGACAGCGGCGCGCGCTTCACGCCGGCGCTGCGCGCCTTCTTCTCCCGTCGCGCGAACGCAAACGACGTCGAGGATCTGGTGCAGGAGGTTCTCCTCCGAATCCAGAAGCGACAGCCGGGCGCCGTGGTGACCAATGTCGAGGGCTATCTCTTCGAGGTCGCGGCCAATGTCCTGATCGATCGCGGACGGCGCGACCGCACCCGTCGGCGGTCCGACCACTGCGAACTGCAAGAAATTCATCATCCCGTTGATGAAGTCTCGCCCGAACGCGTCTTACAGGGACGTGAGCAGATGGCGCGCGCCATGGCGGCCCTCAACGAGCTGCCGGAACGCACGCGACGGGTTTTCATTCTCGTGCGCTTCGAGGAGATGAGCTACAAGCTCGTCGCCCAGCGCCTGGGGGTCTCCGTCAGCGCTGTCGAGAAACATGTGATGAAGGCGCTGCGTCACCTGCACGCGCGTCTGCGAGACCAGGATGACGTCGACCACGTCGGGCAAAGAGATACACGACGACCCGGATAGCGCGGCCGCCCTCTGGTTCGCGCGACTGCAAGGCGATGACGTGCCGCCGCGCGACCGGCGGGAATTCGAGCGCTGGCTGAAGGCCGACGCCCGCAACGCCGCCGCATGGGAAGATCTCGACCGCACCTGGAACAACCTCGCCGCCATCGAGCGCGATCCGGCCTTCGCGGCCCTGCGCGCCGATGCGCTGGGGCGCGGGTGAAAAGCGTCCGCATTGGGATCGCCGCGCCCTGGGTCTGGCGGCCGCCGGTCTGGTCGCCGCCGTCGGCGGCGGCATCGTCGGCAAGCGCTGGCTGAGCGGAGAGGCTTCGCGCGCGCCGGCGGCCGACGAACCGGTGTTCAGCACGGCGGTAGGCGAGCGCTCGACCTTCCGTCTCGCGGACAATTCGGTGGTGACCCTCAGCACCGACTCCGCCGTGCGGGTGAACCATTGGGCCGAGGAGCGGCGGCTGACGCTGCTGCGCGGCCAGGCCTTCTTCCAGGTCGCCAAGGATCCCTCGCGCCCCTTCGTGGTCGCGGCCGGCGACAAGCGCGTCACCGCCGTTGGCACGGCCTTCGACGTGCGCATGGAGCCGGGCAAGCTGTCGGTGACGCTGGTCGAGGGCCGGGTCCGCATCGCCGCCGACGCGCCCGCCAATGGACATGGGGGCGAACGGCGCGTCGAGATGTCGGCGGGCTCGCGCTTCGTGGCCGCCGATCCCGCCGACTGGCTGATCTCGGCCGTCGACACCGCCAAGGAATCCGCCTGGCTGAAGGGGCGGCTGGTGTTCGACGGCGAACCGCTGTCGGCCGTCGTCGCCGAGATGAACCGCTTCTCCGAGCGCAAGCTGATGCTGGCCGATCCGGGCCTGGGGGCCACGCCGGTCAGCGGCGTCTTCAAGACGGGTCAGATCGACGCGTTCGTGGCCGCGCTCAAGACCTACGGCCTGGCCGACGTCGGCCGCGCCGACGGCGAGCGGGTCGAACTGGTGCGCCCCCGCGCCTGACGCGCCGCGCGGCCCGACAAATTTTTCACGCTCCAGGTGAGGAGCGCTCTTCGCCCTACGTCGTATAGATGGGCGCCTGTCTGGCGTCGTCCTTCGCCACCGGGGAAACCGTTCCATGAAGCTTTCCGCTCTGAAGCTCGCCCTTCTGTCCGCCAGCATGGCGACGGGCGTGCTCATGACCCAGGCCCAAGCCGCGCCGCTCAGCGACGCCGCCCGCGCCCAGATCCTCAAGGCCGTCGACGCTGACGCCCCGCAGATCCAGGACGCGGCCCTGAAGATCTGGGGCTTCGCCGAGGTCGGCTATCAGGAGGTCAAGAGCTCGGCCCTGCTGCAAGGCCAGCTGAAGGCGGCCGGCTTCGACGTGAAGGCCGGCGTCGCGGGCGAACCCACCGCCTTCGTGGCCAGCTTCAAAAACGGCGCCGGCCCGGTCATCGCCATCCTCGCCGAATTCGACGCCCTGCCCGGCCTGGCTCAGACCGCCACGCCGGTGAAGACCGCGATCCCTGGCCAGATCGCCGGCCACGGCTGCGGCCACAACCTGTTCGGCGCGGCCTCGGTCGGCGCCGCCGTCGCCATCAAGGACTGGATGGTCAAGAACAACATCAAGGGCGAGCTGCGCGTGTTCGGCACGCCCGCCGAGGAAGGCGGCTCGGGCAAGGTCTATCTGGTCCGCGACGGCCTGTTCAACGACGTCGACGCCACGCTGCACTGGCATCCGGCCAACGCGAACTCGGCCGTTCAGGGCGTGTCGATGGCCAATATCAGCGGCAAGTTCCGCTTCCACGGCGTCTCGGCCCACGCCGCCGGCGCGCCCGAGAAGGGCCGCTCGGCGCTGGACGGCGTCGAGGTCATGGACGTGGCCACCAACTTCCTGCGCGAGCACACCCCCGACAAGACGCGCATCCACTATGTGATCACCGCCGGCGGCACCGCGCCCAACGTCGTCCCCGACTTCGCCGAGGTCTATTACTACGTCCGCCACCCCGATCCCGCCGTCGTCAAGGACGTCTGGTCGCGGGTCGAGAAGGCCGCGGAGGGCGCGGCCCTGGCCACCGGCACGACGGTCGACAAGGAAATCACCGGCGGCGTTTACGCCCTGCTGCCCAACGACACCCTGGGCCGCGTCATGGACGCCAACCTGCGCAAGGTCGGCGGCATTACCTGGACTCCCGAGGAGCAGGCCTTCGCCAAGAAGATGCAGGAGACCCTGCCCGGCGCGCCGTCGATCGACACCGTCAAGACGATCGAACCCTACAAGATCGAACTGGAAGGCGGCGGCGGCTCGACGGACGTCTCCGACATCAGCTGGGTCACCCCGACCGTCGGCCTAGGCACCGCCACCTTCGTTCCGGGCTCGGCCGGACACAGCTGGCAGAACGTGGCCGCCGCCGGCTCCTCGATCGGCGTCAAGGGCGCGGTCAACGCCGCCAAGACCCTGGCCCTGACCGGCGCGGATCTCTTCTCCAATCCCGACGTCGTCAAGAAGGCGAAGGCCGAACTGGACCAGCGTCGCGGCCCCAACTTCGCCTACAAGGCCATGCTGGGCGACCGCCCGCCGGCTCTGGACTACCGCAAGCCCGCCTCGGCGGGACGCGAATAACGATCGCTTCCCCCAAGCGATCGTCAGCGGCCGGCGCCGTCCTCCCGGGCGCCGGCCGCGCCTCTTTCGACGCCCATTGGAGTTCGACGTGATCCAGACCATCACCATCAGCCTCGAGCGCTTCGAAGCCCTGAAGGCCGCCCTGCCGGCGATCACCCGCGAGCACCTGACCGACGTCTACGGGATCAGCGAGACGACCTGGACCAAGCTGCGCAAGGGCGAGCCGATCAAGCTGAAGACCTGGGAGCGGATCCAGGCGCGACTGGCGCGGCGGATACAGACAACGCCGTCGAATTTCGAAACCGCCCGGTCCGAGGCCGCCTGAGCGCCTCCAAAGCCTGACCCGGGCCCGTATTTCAAAGGCCCGCGCACCGTTCCCTGCTTCCAACGCACCATGACGTCCCGCATCGCCCGCGGGGAAGCTTGACGGCGATCAATACGGAGCCGCGCCCGCCGCGCATTGTGGGGTCTCGGATGGGAGCCCGATCGGACGGCCTCATCCGCCGGCTTGGCGGCGTTGGGCGCCGAGGCCGCACCGCATGGTCGAGAGGAGCAAGTCATGACCACCTCGCATTTCGAGAGCCCCTTTGGCGTTCAGATCAAAAAGGGGGCCAACCGCCTGATGTGGCTCGGCGGCGCACTGCTGGTGGTCGGCGTCGCGGCGCTGGTGTTCCCCGTTCTTTCGACCCTGGTGGCCACCGCCTTCGTGGGCTGGCTGGTCTTCATCTTCGGCCTGGCGACGCTGTTCGCGTCCTTCTCGATCCGCGAGGCGGGCCCCTTCTTCGGCGCCCTCCTGAGTTCGCTCCTGTCGATCGCCGGGGGCGTCTTCATTCTGATGCGCCCGGACGTCGGCGCGCTTGGCCTGACCATCTGCCTTGGCGCGCTCTTCATGGTCCAGGGCGCGTTCGAAATGATGCTGGCGTTCCATCTGCGGCCCGAAAAGGGCTGGGCCTGGATGCTGGTGTCCGCCGTGACGAGCATCCTTCTGTCGCTCGCCATCGTCTCGGGCCTGCCTGGGACCTCGCTGATCTCGCTGGGCGTGATCCTCGGCTTCAACTTCATCAGCACGGGCGTCGCCTACCTGTTCGTCGGCGGGACCGTGAAACACGAGGTCAGGACCTAGAGGTCGTCTACGGCAAGGCAGCTCAAGCCCCGCCAGCGCGCGAGGCCGCCGAGATGCCGGAGTGGAACCGGCAGGCGTAGGGCCGAAAATGGCCGCGCCCGGCGCCGCCTGTCGGATAGCGTCAGGCGGCCGCGCGGCCCTGAACGTCCCGCAGCTCATCGCTGATCATCCGGGCGGCCGCGATCAGATCGTCGGCGTAGCGGCTGGCGGCCTCGTCCATCTTTATCGCGGAAGAGAAGAACACCAGCGTCAACGCGCCGCAGACCACGCCGTCTTCGAAAATGGGCGCGGCGATCGAGGACGTCTTGCCCGGCGTGGAGGTGAAGCGGTTCCTGGCGCGCGTCGCATAGCCCGCGTCGCGGATCTCTTCAAATAGGATGCCCGACTGGAACAGCGATAGCGTATGCGGATCGATTCCCGGCCCGACCTCGTCGATGCTCTCCAGAATGCCCGCCCTCTCCTCTTCGGTGGCGAACGCCATGTAGGCCCGCCCGGACGCGCACTCGAGCAAGGGGAAGGTGTCGCCAGGATGGTAGTTGTTGAAGCTCAACGATGTCAGGGCATGGGTGCTGTCGCGCACCATCATCGATTGCCCGACGCGGGTGGCGATCAACATCGGCCAGAGATGCTTCTTCGTCAGGGCGACGATATGGGGGCGCGCGATTGAGGTGACCCGGCTGAAGTCTTGGTAACCGCTGGCGAGCGTCTGAACGAGCGCCGTCGGGCGATAGTGCTTTCTGGCGGGCTCTCGCTCGATCATGCCCTCGTGCAGCAAGGTCTGCACAATCCGACAGGCGGTCGGATAGGGAACCTTCGACTGAACGGCGATATCCATCATCGACAAGGAGCCGGCGCGGTTGATCGCCCGCAGGACGGCCAGGCTTCGGGTAACGGACCGAATGGGAACGCCTTTTTCCATTTGGCGAGCTCTCCTCAGAACATTGTTCGAAACTCTGTGCCGGATTCCACGCTCGCGAACCGCTTAGCCATATTTATCCGCCAGGCGATAAAATTTGAACTTCAATCGAGCCGGATGGGAAGTTTGGCTCGCCTAAACGACCGACCAGCGGCTAAGCGGATTAAGTTGCGGGCGCCCGCCGAGGGTTAGGCGCCCAACGCGTGACGGTTTCGAAAGCTCTCCCTATGCTTACAAAGCTATTTCCCGTTGGACTCTCGGGGGAACTGACGCAGCATGGCCGCAAAGGCCCACGTGTCGAACTTCGAAGCCATGGTGGCCGCGCGCGCGCGGGGCGGCGGCGGCCTGCTGGCGGCGCCGGGCTGCTGGGACGCCTTCAGCGCCCGTATCGCCGCCGAAGCCGGGGCCGTCGCGCTCGGTCTGTCGCCCCGTACGGTGGCCATGGCCCGGTACGGTCGCCCCGACGAGGATCAGGTCACGTTCGGAGAGATCGCCGACCTCACGCGGTCCATCCGCGAAAGCTCCGATCTGCCTTTGATCGTCGACGCCCAGGCTGGATACGGCAACGCGCTCAACGTCATCCGGACGGTTAAGCTGTTCGAGCGCGCCGGCGCCTCGGCGATCAACATCTCGGACGCCGTCAGCCCCGGCAGCGCGCAGGAGGGCGATGGCGACATTGTCGTCCGTCCGGCCGACATGATCGGCAAGCTCAAGGCGGCTCTCGACACGCGGGCGGACGCCTTGATCATCGTCCGCACCCAGGCCGCGGGTGTTGAAGGCTTGGCCGCGGCGCTCGACCGCCTGGAGGCCTATCTCGAAGCCGGAGCCGACCTGATTCTGGTGGATCGCGCTTCGGATCGCGCGTCAGCACAGCGGGTGGCGGCGCACTTCGCCGGCCGCATCCCGTTGATCTACGACCTCGAGTTCGACCGCGGCGAAGGTATGACGGCGGCGGTGCTGGAAGATCTCGGCTATGCGATGGCGTTGAGCCCGTTCGCCCTCCTGAACGCTATGTCGCAAGCCGCGCCGCGGGCGCTGAGCGGCCTCACGCCACCGCGCCGGCTTCGGCCCATCGGAGTCATGAAATCCTGACGCCTTCCGTGCGCCGCTATCCGCAGTTCGGGTAGCGCGCGCGAGCCCCCTCGTCGACCGCCCCGGTGACGCTAGTGTTCTCGCCAAATTAGGAGAGCGGGCTTTTGGGACCTCTTAGGGGCGTAACGGTGCTGGATCTCACGCGCGTGCTCGCGGGGCCATGGGCGACCCAGACACTTGCCGATCTGGGCGCCGAAGTGGTCAAGATCGAAAGGCCTGGGGCCGGCGATGACACCCGCGCCTGGGGCCCGCCGTTCCTCGACGGTGACAACGAGGCGGACGCGCGCCGCGACGCGGCCTACTTCACTTCGGCCAACCGCAACAAAAGGTCGGTCACCGCGAACCTGGCGACCGAGGAAGGTCGAGACATCGTCCGCGCCTTGGCGATGCAGGCCGACATTCTCGTCGAAAACTTCAAGGTGGGCGGACTCGGCCGCCATGGTCTCGACTACGCCAGTCTCGCCAAGCTGAACCCCAGGCTGATCTACTGTTCGATCACCGGCTTTGGCCAGACGGGGCCGGAGGCCAGTCGCGCTGGTTACGACGCCATGATCCAGGCCATGGGCGGACTGATGTCCATCACGGGCCAACCCGCCGGCGCGCCGGGCGACGAGCCCATGAAGACGGGCGTGGCCGTCGTCGACCTGTTCACCGGCATGTACGCGGCGACCGCGATCCTGGCGGCCCTGCTGCACGTGCGGGCGACCGGGCAGGGTCAGCACATCGATCTGGCCTTGTTCGACGTCCAGCTGAGCATGCTCGCCAACCAGGCGTCGAACTACCTGGCTTCGGGGCGATCGCCCGGGCGGCTGGGCAATGCTCACCCGAACCTGGTTCCCTATCAGGTGTTCGAGACCGCTGACGGCGCCCTGGTCCTGGCGATCGGCAACGACGCCCAGTTTCGCGCCTTCGCGGCCCTTTGCGACGACGAACTGGCGACCGATCCGAGGTTCCAGACCAACGCCTCGCGCGTCAGGAACAGAGCCGAGCTCGTGGAGGTCCTGAGGTCGCATTTGCGCGGACGCACGACGGCGGAATGGGCGCGACTGCTCGATCGCGCCGGCGTGCCTTGCGGCCCGATCAATTCGGTCGCCCAGGCCTTCGCCGAACCTCAAGCGATCGCGCGCGGCGCCGTGGTCGAGCAGGCCCGCGACGACCTTGAAGCGCCGATCCGCACCGTCGCCTCGCCGATCCGGCTTTCGCGGACGCCGCTGGAGTATCGCTTGGCGCCGCCGGCCCTGGGCGCCGACACCCGCGCCGTTCTGGCCGAACGCCTGGGGCTTTCGGAGGACGCGCTCGACAGCCTGGCGTCGAAGGGCGCGATCTGACTACCGCGCGGAAAGCCAAGCCTCGACCTCACCGACATCAACCACATCGGCGTACTTGAGCAGAAGGTCGGTTAGATTGGCGAAGTGGTAGCTCTCATGCTTGTCGGCGACGCACTGCTCCGGAACGATGGTGCGGTAGCCGTGGGAGAGCGAGTCCACCGCCGTCGCCCGCACGCAGCCCGAGGTCGAGCCACCGGTGATCACGACGGTGTCGACCTTGTGCCAGACGAGGTAGCTGGCCAGCGGCGTCTCGAAGAAGGCCGATGGCATCCGCTTGGTGAACACGAGGTCGCGCGCTTCGTCGATCTCCACCCGCGGATCGAACAGATGGCGCTCGCTCTCGTACTTAATGTTCTGCAGGGAATCTGGCGTATCGGTTCGCGTACCCCAGACGCCCGCGTCGCCCCCGTCGGGCTTATAGGCGACGCGGCTCCAGATCACTGGCATGCCCTTGGCGCGCGCGAGGGCCGATATGCGGTTGGTGTGTTCGATCTGCCTCGGGTCGGTGACATAGGCGCTCTTCGGAAACAGATCGGGCCGCGTATAGGCCTGCTGAAAGTCGATATTCATGATCGCCAGCTTCTCGCCAAAGCCGAACCGCGCCCGGGCGGGGTTGGCTTTCACGACATCGTAGAGCTCGCGCGCGGTTTTGTGCTCGCGGACCATGGTTGGTTCGAAGACAAGATCCGTCATCGGTTCAACTCCCTTGCTTGCGGGTCATTCTAGAAGGCGCTCTCGCCGGTGATGGCGCGGCCCAGGATCAGGGCGTGGACGTCATGGGCGCCCTCGTAGGTGTTCACCGTCTCGAGGTTCGCGGCGTGACGCATGACGTGATACTCGCCGGAAATTCCGTTGCCGCCGTGCATATCGCGAGCGACACGGGCGATGTCGAGCGCCTTGCCGCAGTTGTTGCGCTTCATCATCGAGATGGCCTCGGGAACCCACGCCCCCTCGTCGAGCAGCCGGCCGAGCGCCAAGGCCCCTTCGAAGCCGAGCGCGATCTCGGTCTGCATGTCGGCGAGCTTCTTCTGGACGAGCTGACGCGACGCGAGCGAGCGCCCGAACAGCGAGCGGCTGGAGACATAGTCGCGGCTGGCGTGGAGGCAGAACTCGGCGGCGCCCATGGCGCCCCAGGCGATCCCGTAGCGCGCCTTGTTGAGACAGGAGAACGGCCCGCGCAGGCCCGATACGCCCGGCAAGATCATGTCCTCGGGCACGAACACGTCGGCCAGCGCGATCTCTCCAGTGACGGAGGCGCGCAACGACAGCTTGTTACGGATCGTGGGTGTGCTGAAGCCTTCCCCGCCCCGCTCGACAAGGAAGCCGCGGATCACGCCGTCGAGCTTGGCCCGAACGATGGCCACGTCGCAGATGGGGCTGTTGGTGATCCACATCTTGGCGCCATTGAGCACATAGCCGCCGTCAACCTTTTTGGCGACCGTGCGCATGGAGGCCGGATCGGAGCCGCCGTCGGGTTCGGTCAAGCCGAAGCACCCCACCACCTCGCCCGCCGCCATGGCCGGCAGGAACTTCCGCTTCTGCGCCTCGGAGCCGAAGGCATGGATCGGATACATGACGAGTGAGGATTGCACGCTCATCGCGGACCGATAGCCGGAATCGGCAGCCTCGATTTCGCGGGCGATGAGCCCATAGGCGACGTGGCTGACGCCAGCGCCGCCGTACTCTTCGGGCAGGGTCGGGCCGAGGAAACCCAACGCGCCCATTTCCGTGAGGATCTCTCGGTCGAAGCGCTCCTCGGCATAGGCTTCAACGACCCGGGGCATGAGCTTTTCGCGGGCGTACTGCCGCGCTGTCTCCCAGATCATCCGCTCTTCGTCAGTGAGTCGAGCGGCGAGGTCGAGTGGATCTTCCCAGCGAAACGTCTTCTGGCTTTGCCCTGGGGCGGCGGACATGGATGCTCCTCTGGCCGGACTTTGGGATCGGCCGCTATCGGTTCGTGCTCGCGTTCCAACTCCGCCGAGCCCGGCCGGATCGCCAGTTCGGAGACGGTCTTGGTCGCACAGCGGATAAGGCTGTAGCTTCGACCTATACGGATCCGCGCCGCCGCTTAGGGTGGGCCCATGATGCGAAGGAGCGGGGAGAGCAAGCTGTTGCCTGGTGCGATCGGGGATGCGGAGAGCCGGGCCGCGATGACAATGGTCGAGAAGATCATCGCGCGCGCCGCCGGCTTGAACAGCGTCAAACCCGGCCAGATGGTGACCGCCAAGGTCGACTTGGCCTTCGCTCATGACTCCTCAGGCCCGCGCCGTTGGCGCCCGATGCTCGAGGAGCTCGGCATCGGGCTCTGGGACCCCGACAAGGTGGTCATCGTCTCCGACCACTACGTTCCCGCCGTCGACGCCGAGACCGCCGAGATCCTGCGCGTCACCCGTGAATTCGTCCGCGACTATGGCGTGCGCAATTTCTTCGACATGGTTGGCATTAGCCACCTGGTCCTGCCCGACCACGGCCTGATCCGCCCCGGCGCCTTTATCGCCGGCGGGGACAGCCACACGCCGACGGCCGGCGCCTTCGGAACCTATGCGGCGGGCTATGGCGCGACCGACATGGCGGGCATCGTGGCCACAGGCGAGACCTGGCTCCAATGCCCTGAGACCGTGCGCGTGATCCTGAACGGCCGCTTGCGGCGCGGGATCTCGGCCAAGGACGTCATGTTGCGTCTCTGCAAGACGCTCGGCCTCGACAACGCCTTCCGCGCCATTGAGTACGCGGGGACCGCCGTCGAGGCCATGGGCATGCCCGAAAGAATGGTGCTGGCCAACATGGCCGCCGAACTCGGAGCCGAGACGGGCGTCGTCGCGCCCGACGACGTCACCTTCGCCTATCTGCGCGAGCGCGGTCGTCCTGTGGAGGACGAAGTCGCCGCCCTGGCGCTCGCCTCCGATCCTGACGCCGTCTTCGCCGCGACCCATGTCTTCGACGCATCGGAACTCGCCCCGCAGATCGCCGCGCCGCACTCACCGGCCAACACCTTCGACGTCGGTGAGCTGGCCGGCCAGAAGATCGACCAAGCCTATATCGGCGCCTGCGTGGGGGCGAAGATCGAGGATCTGCGCATGGCCGCGACCGTGCTCAAGGGCCGCAGGGTCGCGCCCGGCGTGCGGCTGCTCGTGGCGCCGGCCTCGTCGAAAACCACGGCCTTGGCCGCCGCCGACGGCACGCTCTCCGTGCTGATGGAAGCCGGCGCCACGCTGATGCCGTCCGGCTGCGGCGCCTGCGCGGGCTACGGGGCCGGCGTGCTGGCTCAGGGCGAGGTTTGCATCTCCTCGACCAACCGCAACTTCCAGGGCCGCATGGGCTCATCGGGCGCGAAGGTCTTCCTGGGCTCGCCCTATTCGGTGGCCGCCGCCGCCGTCGTGGGCGCGATCAGCGATCCCCGCGAGCTTCTCGAACAGGAAGCGGCGTGATGGGCCGCGCGTTCGTCTTCGGCGACAATGTCGACACCGACCTCCTGGCGCCCGGCGCCTACATGAAATCCAGCGCTCGGGAACTCGCCAGCCATTGCCTGGAGGCGCTCGACCCGTCCTTCCCCTCCAGCGTGCGTCAGGGCGATCTCGTGGTCGCCGGCGCCAATTTCGGTATGGGGTCATCGCGCGAACAGGCGGCGGTGTCACTGAAGCTGCTGGGCGTCTCGGCGGTCTTGGCGACGTCATTCGCGCGAATCTTCTTCCGCAACGCCATCAATCTCGGCGTCCCGGCGGTCGTGTTCCGACAGGCGGCTGAAATCTCGCCAGGCGATCAGTTGCAGATCCGCTTGGAGGAAGGCGCCCTCGATAACCTAACGACGGGCAAGACCTATGAGCTCGAGCCCCTCCCCCGTCATATCATGGCGATGATCCGCGACGGCGGGCTATTGCCGCACCTAAAGCGCCGTCTGGCGGCGCCGGAGTCCGACGATGAATAAAACCCTGTCGCAGAGGCTGGCCGGGAGTGAGGCCCTTCTCGCCCCCGGGGCCTACGATCCTCTTTCGGCGCTGATGATCGAGAACGCCGGGTTCGAGGCGGTCTATCTTTCGGGCGCGGCGATCTCCTACACCCAGCTAGGCAGGCCCGACATCGGGCTCGTAAGCCTCGACCATGTGGTCGACGTGACGGCGCGGATTCGCGAACGGGTGTCCGTGCCGATCATCGTCGACGCCGACACCGGCTTCGGCGGCTCGATCAGCGCTCGCCGCACGATCAAGCTGCTGGAGCGCGCCGGGGCCTCGGCGATGCAAATCGAGGACCAGTCCTTCCCCAAGCGCTGCGGCCACTTGGCGGGCAAGACGGTGATCTCCGTGGAGGAGATGTGCGGCAAGCTCGCCGCCGTGCTTGACGCCCGCGAGTCCGCCGAGACCCTGGTGATCGCGCGAACGGACGCCATCTCCGTGATCGGCTTCGAGGAAGCGATCGAGCGGGCGGTGCGCTATCGCGAGACCGGAGCCGACGTCATTTTCGTCGAAGCGCCGCGCACCGAGGCGGAGATGAGAGCCATCGTGAAGGCCCTGCCTGGCGTTCCGCTCATCGCCAACATGGTGGAGGGAGGAACGACGCCGCCCTTCACCCTGGCCCAGCTCTCCGACATGGGCTTCAAGCTGGTGATCTCGCCGGGCGCGCTCGTGCGCAATCTGGTGCATCAGGCCGAAGTCTTCCTGAAGAGCCTGCGCGAAAACGGCTCCACTCAGCCGATGCTGCGCAGCATGCTCGACTTCAAGGGACTGAACGAGCGCCTCGGCATCGACGAGATGGCCGCGCTCGGAGATCGCTACGATCCAGGCCTCAAATTGGAGCTCTACCGTGCGGCCGCGGAGCGCTGAGTCCATGCGCGCCGATCCGAACCTCTACGACTATTGGCCGTATCGGAACCGGCCCAAGATCGTCTGGCCAGGCGGCAAGAAGCTCGCCTTCTGGATCGCGCCCAACATCGAGTTCTACGAATTCGACCCGCCGAAGAACCCGTCGCGGCCGGGCTGGCCCAAACCGTCCCCGGATGTGGTCGGCTATTCCCAGCGCGACTGGGGCAACCGCGTCGGTCATTGGCGGCTGATGGAATTGATGGATCGCTTTGGCCTGCGCGGCTCGATCTCGCTGTCGACCGCGCTCATCGACCACCATCCGGAAATCATCGAGGCCTGCGCCAAGCGCAATTGGGAGTTCTTCTCCCACGGCATCTACAACACCCGCTACTCCTACGGCATGGATGAAGCCCAGGAGCGGGCTATCATCGAGGACTCGATCCGCTCGATCCAGAACGCCACCGGGCAGCGGATCCGCGGCTATCTGGCCCCGGCGCTCACCCACACAGAGCGGACCTTCGACCTGCTGGCGGAATACGACTTCTGGTACACCTGCGACCTCTTCCAGGACGACCAGCCGCAGCCGCTGAAGACCAAAAGCGGGCGTCTCGTCTCGATGCCCTATTCGCTGGAGGTCAACGACGTCATCACCTATGGCGCGCTCGCCATGGATCCCTGGCGTTACGCCGAGGTGCTGAAGCGGCACTTTGACCAGTTGCTGGAGGAGGGCGACCGCAGCGGCACGGTGATGTGCATCCCGCTTCACGCCTATCTGGTCGGCCAGCCACACCGCATCCGCGCGTTCGAAGACGCCCTGACCCATATCGTCGACCACGGCTCCGACGTCTGGTTCGCGACCGCCGCCGAGATCGCCCAGGTCTATCGCGAACAGTACTGGGACCAGACGGTCGCCGACATCGAGGCCAGAGGACTGGCGACCGGCGGGACCGGCTTCGAACTGACGGAGGACTGACCGATGCCGATGCCCTCGGAATATCTGGACTATCCGCATCGCGCCTACGGCATGGACCAATCGCTGTACGACTGGCGGCCGGCGATCTCGCGGCCAAGGATCGCCTGGCCAGGCGGAACGTCGGTGCTTGGCGTCATCGTCGTTCCGCTCGAGCATCACATGCTCAATCCGTCGGGCAAGCCGTTCAAGCATCCGGGCGCGATGGTCACGCCCTATCCGGACCTGCGCCACTACACCACCCGCGACTATGGCGCTCGCGTCGGTGTCTTCCGCATCCTCGACGCCCTCAAGCGGGAAGGTCTCAAGGCTACCTTCCCGATCAACGCCGTGTTGCTGCCGCGGTTGAAGCCGCTCATCGAGTCGATCCTGGAAGACGGCCACGAGGTGGCGGCCTACGGAGTCGACACCGATCACATCCACTGGGGCGGCCTGGACCGCGAGATCGAGAACGCCTGGATCGAGGAGACCAAGGCGGCGTTCGCCGAGGCGGGACTTTCGCCCAGGACATGGATGAGCCCAGCTCGGCAGCAGTCGTTCTCCACACTGGAATTGCTCGCCGGAGCGGGCTTCGAGGTCTGCCTGGATTGGGAGTCGGACGAGGTTCCGCTGCCGATGGCGACGCCGGCCGGCGGGATCCTTTCGCTGCCTATCTCCAACGAATTGGATGACCGCGCGCTTTTGAACGATCGACGCCAGACCGAGGACCAATGGGCCGATCAGGTTCTGGCCGCGCAGGCCTACCTTTCAGGCGACGCCGAGCGTTTCGGCGGCCGGGTGCTCGGGTTCACGCTGACGCCTTATGTGGCTGGCCAGCCTTTCCGGATCGCGTCCCTTCGCCGGATGCTCGCCGGTCTGGCGGGCGCGAGCGGCTTCGCGGCGGTCACGGCCGGCGAGGCCGCGGATCTGTTCGCGGAGAGCGAGCAGGCCTGAGCCTGGTTCGCCTCGCCCGGCCCATCAAAGGCCAGGGCGAGGAAGATCACGCCTGGTATCGAGAGTCCCTGAGCGCTCCAGAAAATTTCAGACAAGGACAGGTTGTGATGACGCCGGCGCTTTGACTGGCGTTGAGCTTCGTTTTTCTGCTGATCCGTGCTCGTGATTTCTGTGCGTGGGCGGAGCGCATATCCGATAGACGATCATGTACCTTATTTCAGGTTCAAATCCGAAGACCCGCACATAGTCTGCGTGATGAGATCATCAATTGGCGCCGAGCCGCGCCTTGGATTTTCGCACTCCAAAGTTACGGATTTATAAAAACGCACCAATATACGCGACACAGAAGGGGACCGTAGAAAAATGACTAAGATCTATAGGCGCAAGTCTTCCATTTATATGGGAATTACAGTCTTCGCGACGGTCTCGTCGGCAGCTTTGCTATCGGCGCCTGGAGCCTGGGCCCAGGATCAAGCGAACGATCAGAGCGCTCTGGAAGAAATCATCGTCACCGCTCAACGCACGTCCGAGAACCTTCAGCGCTCGCCCGTGGCTGTGACCGCCCTCACCGCCCAAACGCTCAAGAACCGTCAGATCACGAGCGTTCGCGACCTCAGCAACAGCCTTCCCAACACCCTGATCTCGCCCCCGACCGCCGTGTCCAACGCAGCCCGGATCTATATTCGCGGTGCGGGGCAGGACAACTCCGGCATCCTGGCCGACCCGGCCGTGGCGATCTACGTGGACGGCGCCTATATGCCGCGCACCAACGGCGCGCTGTTCGACTTCTCCGACGTGGATCGGGTGGAAGTGCTGCGGGGGCCGCAAGGCACCCTCTATGGCCGCAACGCCTCGGGCGGCGCGATCAACATCATCACCAAGACGCCCGGCCAGACACCGGAGGTGTCAGGCGACGTCGCCTACGGCAGCTTCAACACCCTTGACGCCCGCGCCTATGTCGCGGGTCCGCTCGCGGACAATCTCACCGCCTCGATCAGCGGGCTTTACCGCCGCCGAGACGGGCTCGTGGAGAACACGATCACCGGCGACAAGCTGAACAACCGCAACCTCATCTCGACGCGCGGGAAGCTGCACTACACGCCCACCGACAGGTTCACCATCACGGCGACCGCCGACTACACCAAGGACAAGTCCCATTCCCTGACGGGCGTCAACCTGACCAACTATCCTGGGGTCACCTTTCCGCTCGCCAAGCCCGACCGCGATCCGTTCACCACCGAGATCACCGGGAAACACTACGGCAACCTGACGTCCTGGGGCGCCGGCGTGCAGGCCCGCTACGAGGTCGGCGACTGGACCCTGAACTCCATCAGCAGCTATCGGCGCCTGAACAATCGGTTGATCATTCCGCTGGTGATGGTGACGAACACCGCGCCGATCCTGATCGACTTCGACATTCACGACAAAAGTTGGAGCCAGGAGTTCAACGCGAGCTACGACACGGAACGGTTCAAGGGCGTCGTCGGAGTCTACTACTTCAACGAAAACGCCTACGACTTCGAGCCGATCACGTCGCCGCCCAAGAACCTGTATCGCAAGACGGACGCCGCGGCGGCCTATGCCCAGGGGACGTTCAAGATCACCGACACCGTCGGGCTGACGGGCGGTCTTCGCTACACCTACGAACAGACCAAATTCACGCAGGCCTATTATACGCAGCGGACCTACGGTCAGGCCGCGAAGCAGGACTGGAAGGCCTGGACGCCGAAGATCGGGCTGGAATGGCAGATCCAACCGTCGTTCATGACCTACGTGTCCTTCACCAAGGGCTTCAAGAGCGGCGGCTTCAACGCCATCTCGCCAAACACCAATACCGGTACGGGGATCGAAGGCGGCCCGATCGCCTATGATCCGGAAAAGGTCAAAAGCTACGAAGCTGGCTTCAAGTACCAGACGCCCGACAACCGCTTCCGTCTGAACGGCGCGATCTTCAGGGCCGTGTACAACGGCCTGCAACTGCCGGTCTATTTCCCCGGAACGGTCAACACCTATACGTCCAACGCGACGGGCGCCCGGGTCCAGGGCATCGAACTGGAGGCCAACTATCGGCCAAACCAGGCGCTCGAGCTCTACGGCTCCTTCTCGCACCAGGACGGCAAGTACACCGCGCCGTTCTCTTGCAGCGACGCCTACAACGTCATCCGCAACTGCCAGGATCGCGAGATCAAGGCGCTCATCCCGACGCAGGCCTCGGCTGGCTTCACCTACACCCCCGACCTCGACATCCAGGGCAAGATCCGTCTGAATGGCGGCTGGACCTACATCTCCGGCTACTGGAACAACGTGTCGAACACCGTCGATCTCGAGAAGACGGGCTCGCGCGGCTTGCTCAACGCGTCGGTCGCCTATCAGACCCCGAACGGCCATTGGACCTTCTCGGTCGAGGGCAAGAACCTCGCGAACGAGAAGTACTACGCGGCTGTACTGCAGGTCGCCAACGCCACCTCGCCGTCAGTGGCCGGCTACCCGGCCGACCCTCGCGTCGTGATGGCTCGGATCAGCTTCAACTACTAGTCTGACAGGTCCCGGGGACGCCGCTGGCGGGCGCCCCCGGGATCGAACCTGAGTGTGCTTTCTTCGAACTTGCGAGTGGCCTGATGAAAACCTTGGCGGTCGTCTATAAGCGCAACGGCGCCCCTCTCGAGGTGGCCGAACTTGATACGATCGATCTAGGTGACCCGCAGGCCGACGAAGCGATCGTGCAGATCGAGGCCACGCCGATCCACATGGCGGACCTCTTCTACATGGAGGGGCGCCTGCCCCAGTGGGCGCCCGCGCCGCCGGCCATGGCCGGCATCGAAGCGTGCGGACGCATCGCCCAGATCGGCGCCGACGGCGGCTTCGAGATCGGGGATCGCGTCTTTCTTCCCCGTCGCGGCGGCACTTTCAGCCAGTATGTAAAGGTCAAGACCGAGAAGCTGACCAAGGCCGTCAATCACGGCGATCCGGTGCAGTTGTCGCTGATGCCGATCAACGGCGCGACCAGCTACGCGATGATGACACGCGTCGTTGATTTGAAGCCTGGCGAGTGGGTCCTTCAGAACGCGGCGAATTCCAGCTGCGGCCGGTTCAACATCAGCATCGCCAAGCAACTGGGCCTGAAGACCATCAATGTCGTGCGGCGCCAGGAACTCGTTCCCGATCTGCTCGCGCTAGGCGCGGACAAGGTGGTGGTCGACGGCGACGATCTGCGGGAACGCGTCTCGGAAGCCACCGGCGGCGCGAAAATCCGCTATGGCATCGACGCGGTGGCCGGCGCGGCGACGAACCGCATGGCCGAGAGCCTGGACATTGGAGGCGTGCTCGCGGTTTACGGCATGATGTCGGGCCAACCCTGCCAGGTGGCCGGCGACCTTTTCCTGATGC
Source organism: Caulobacter sp. UC70_42 (assembly GCF_044056025.1). Lineage (NCBI taxonomy): Bacteria > Pseudomonadati > Pseudomonadota > Alphaproteobacteria > Caulobacterales > Caulobacteraceae > Caulobacter > Caulobacter sp. UC70_42. Next base: position 804,072 of record NZ_CP171994.1, read on the forward strand.
GGGACCTGACGTTGCGCGGATTCTGCACTCCCTATTTCGAGGTCGACCTGTCCGTCGACGACAAGCAGAAGATGATGACGTCCTTGGCCAACTGGTCGGCGGACGGCCTGCTCGTCGCCAAGATCGCCGCGACCTATCCGCTCAGTGATTTCAAGGACGCCATGCGTCACGAAATGGAGAGCGGCGCGGCGCGGGACGGCAAGGTCGTGATCCTGCCCAATCCCGAGCTCATCGGCGGGAACGCACTATGACGACCGAGAGCGCCCCCACCAGCGTTGCGCCTTGGCCCTCGCCCGTCCGAGCCTGGTACGTTGTCGCCGTCCTGGCGTTCGCCTACGCGTTCGCGATCCTGGACCGCATCGCCATCGGCATCCTCGTCATTCCAATCCAGACCGACCTTGGGCTGACGGACACCGAGATGGGCGTGCTGCAAGGCGCGGCCTTCGGCGTTTCCTATAGCCTGTTCGCCATACCGCTTGGCCGCTTCGTCGACCGCCACAGCAGGCGCACGCTCCTGGCCGCGGGCATCTGCGTGTGGAGCCTGGCGACCATAGCCTGCGCCTACGCCCGCGACTTCATGGGCTTTTTCATCGCCCGAATTTTCGTGGGTATCGGCGAGGCGAGCGTTTCGCCCGCCGCGGCGTCGCTGATCGCCGACTATTTCCCGCCCGAACGCCGTGGACGCGCCTTCAGCGTCTTCATGCTGGGCAGCACGCTGGGCATCGGCCTGGCCTATCTTCTGGGGGCCGTGGCGCTGCACCTCTCCGGCTTCGTGAAGGGGCTGGGTTGGACGATGCTCGCAGGGATGAAGAACTGGGAGATCGTCTTCATCCTCGTCGGCGTGCCTGGTCTACTGCTGGCCATCCTGGCCCTGACCACGGTGCGCGAACCCGTTCGTCGAGAAAAAGGCGCGGTCGCGACCGGGTCCTCCATGTCCCTGAAGCAGGCTCTCGCGAAGAACCGTTTCTCCTACCTCGCGGTGATCAGCGGCGCGGCCCTGATCATGATCACGGTCTACGCCCAACTGGCCTGGCTGCCGACGCACTTCATCCGGCGCTATGGCTGGAGCGCCAGCGAAGTCAGCGTAGCATTCGGGGTCGGCTTCCTGCCGATCGGGGTCTTCAGCAGCCTGAGCGCCGGATGGGTGCTGAACTGGCTGCGCAAGCGTGGCCGTCAAGACGGCCCTCTATTGGTGATCGCTTTCCAAGGGTTGGTCGTGATGACCTGCGGGGCGCTGATGTGCGCGGCCCCGACGGCGCCGCTCGCCTACCTCGGCTTCATCCTCGTCACGGTCCCCGGCACTTGGTCATACGTCGCGGCGCTCGCGGGGCTCAACGAAATCACGCCCAACGAACTGCGCGGACAGGTCACGGGCCTCTTCACCCTCGTCACCGGCCTGATCTCCCTGGGCGGAGGCGCGTTCGCGGTCGGGTTCCTGTCCGACACCCTTTTCCCCGGGCCGAGCGGCGTCGGTCTGGGCCTGATGGCCGTCAACACCGTGGCGACGGTCATAGCGGTGATCATCGTGCTGCTGACGATCAAGGAATACCGCGACACCGTCAGCCGGTCGACCTGGTTGGGCCAGGCATAGGGCGTCACATGTCGAACGAGGCGTAGGCGATGAAGATAGGCCAGGACTTGCTCGTGCTTTCCTTCGAGCCCCCGAAGGGCCTCGAGGACCTGATCGTCGATCCGGCCTGCCCGCGCACCGGCCCCGCGGTCCTGTTGTTCGCCGACTCCATCGACCTCGACCTCTGGGCGAAGAAGCCCCTGGAGCCGCAAGAGGCGCTTTGGACGGAGGTCGCGGTCGGCTACGGCTGCGAGGTGGGCGGCCAGCCCGCGACCGCGTTCCACTATCCCTACCTCATGCTCTCGGGCGCCAAGAGCGACCGGGGCATCGCCGTCGCCGACGTCGAGATGACCCGCTTCCACGCCGCCTGCCCCTACTATGAGGGCGGCGCGCCCGGGCGGGGTTGCGCGGCGACAGCCCGGACCATCGGCGGACGGCCGATCGTCGACCTCGACATCACCCTCGAACAGCCGGCGGCCAAAACTCCCGAGGGCCTGCTGCGCTGGGTCAACAGGGTCCGCTACGGCGACGTGACGGCGCCCGGCCACGATATCGATCGTGGCTTGTGGCTCGTAACCGCTATCGACCCGCGGGTCGCCGACCTCTGGACAGGCGTCGGTAGCGCCACCTTCGCCGAGGGGATGGGCTGGTCGGGCACGGTGCGAGGCGACGCCTGGTCGCTCGGCGTGGTCTACGATCTCGCGGTCGGACAACGCTTGTGAACCCATCGATGATCAAACGCGCCTGCGGACAGACCTCGCTCGCCGCGGTCTGCGAGCTGGAACCGGGCCGCGCGGCGAAGCTGCTGCCCGCGCCCCTCACGGCCATCGCCGACCGGGCCTTCATCTACCTGGTCTGGTGCTCGCTCTACAGCGAGACGAGCACGGTCCGCGAGCGCTCGTTTCTAGAGGCCAATATCGCCATTCCGTGCGATGGGCCGGCTGGAGAAGGCACCTGGTTCGCCGCCGCCTACTTCAACTCGCGCCAGATCGTGCGGCACGCGCATCTGAGCGGCTGGGTCGGAGAGCATGCCCAAATCGAGATCGGCCGCGTGCCCGCGGGCGTCGCTCGTCTCGTGTGGCCTTCACGGGCGCCGGTCGGCGGCTGGGTGGCGCGCGGCGGTCGGCGGGAGATCGAGATGGTCGTCCGCCCTGGCGAAGAGGTCGACCTCGACACGACCCCGCTGCACAGGTTCCTGCGCGTCTACGGCGTGCGCCAGTTCGCTGATCAGCCCGACGTCACGCTTGAATGGCACAATGAAGACGTGATCCACCGCATCCGCGAGGCGAACGCCGAATTGACCCTGGCTGGAGACGCCGCAGCGCTGCTGGGGCCCGTGACCGTCTCGTCGGCCTATCTGATGGAGTTCGGCATCGACCTGGGGGGATCAAGGCTCGTCTCCGGCAGGTGATCAGCCGACCCTTTCCTCGCCGCCGATCTACGCGGCCGACCTAGTCTCGACGCTCCTGTTTCCCGAGGAGCAATGACATGTCCAAACAAGACGACGCGCCGGAGAACACGCTCGGCTACACCGCCTCGAGCGCCATCGCGTACTCGCGCTTTCGCATGTACCAGGTCGACGAGAGCGACCTGGAAAAGGCGCCGCTGTTCTCCTTCCCCATGCTCGAAGGGGTGATGAACAAGGCGATCAACGTCGGGATCGATGAGCCCGCGACCCAGGTGAATTTCGAGGAATTCCTTCCCGGCCACGACATCAGCTGGGCGATGTTCCACGACGAACTGCACTACGTGACGTCTGGCGAGTGCGAGGTCACCTATCACCTGGCGCCGATGATGACGATCAGCGGCACGGTCATCGCCAGGCCAGGCTGCATCTATCTCTTGCCGCGCGGGGCGCACATCAAGTGGAAGGTGCTGGGCGACAAGCCGTTCCGCCACCTCTGCATCTGCATCCCCAATCCGGGCTATCCGGTCCCGTTGGCCGACAGCGTGCGCAGAGCCGAGGGCGGTCAATGAGCAAGTCGGCGCACTACCGTCGCGATGAGCCGGCCTTCTACAACTTCCTGTCGCTTGAGCGTGAAGCGCTCGACGCGCCCGATCTGATCGCGGGGATGCGCGGCTCGCTGATGAGCATGGACGCCCACAGCGGCTCGCGGACCTATGTCTGTGAACTGCCGCCCGGCTTCCGCGTCCGCACGGACGGCAAGGAAGCGTCCCTGGAGTTCTTTGTCCTCCGAGGCGATCTGGCCCTGAACGGATCGTCGGTCGGCGTCAGCGGCTACATCCATGCCCCGCAGCTTTGCGGCGGCGGGGAGGTCAGCACGGTCTCCGGCGCTCTCGTCCTGGCGTTCTGGAACCCCAACATGCCGGCCTATGCCTATCCGGTGACGCGCAACCGCGTGATCCAGACCGACAAGATCGAGTGGGTGAACAGCGTGCCCGGCTCGCACGGGGTGATGCACAAATCCCTGCGCGTGCCCGACGCCGTGCCCGGCCCGAGCGGCGAAGGCTTCGACGGCGGCCCCGGCGGGTTCCTGCGCTTCCAGTACATTTCCCCGCAGGCGATCGCGGACCTGGAGCACGTGCACCATGAATGTTGGGAGGAGATCATCGTGCTGAGCGGCGACATCCTGCTGGTCAACGAGGGCCAGATGGGCGCCGGCAGCGTCGTTTCCCACCCGCAGGAATGGTACCATGCGCCCTTCGTCTCGCGCAGCGGCGCCCTCATCCTGTGCCACACCGACGGGCCCATGGGTTATCCGTGGCCCACGCGGGACTACCCTCGGGGACGCTGCTTCTGCGAGCGCTACATCGCCGAGACCCCCTGGGATGAACCGGCGAGGCACATCCCTTGGGCCGAACATCCCTATGCGGCCGAACAAGAGGCGTCGGAGGCCTATCAAGCCTATCGCGCCTCGCCGGGGGGCGTCCTCTGGGGCGGTGACGAGCCCGACGCCGAGGTGCCTCGCGCGCCCGCGGGTCGCGGCCGGCAGAGCCGTTTCCGCGCCAGTTGGGTGCGGTCCGAAGACGATGAGTTCGAAGAGCTGAGCCATGATCACAGACCTGCATCACACGACCCTGTTCGTGAGCGACATCGATCGCTCGATCGACTTCTATCGCGACGTTCTCGGTCTGGAGCTCGTCAGCCGTTCGGACGCCTGGGGCGGAACCTATCTCGGCAAGGTGTGCGGCATGCCCGACACCGACATGAGGCTCAACATCGCGCTCATTGGCGTCGGTCCGAAAGGCAAGATCTTCGAGCTGATCGAGGTCCTGCAGCCGCTGGGCGAGCCGACCGACGTCTCATCGCGCGGCCGCGGCATCGCCCGTATCGGCTTTGAGGTCGATGACATCGATTCCGCTGTCGCCAAGCTGAAGGAACGTGGCGTCACCTTCCTCAGCGACGTCATCACCGTCGCGGTGGAAGAAGGTCAGCACTACTCGGACGGCAAGGCCGTGAAGTTCCTCGATCCGGACGGCATCGTGTTGGAACTGGCAGCAACCCCCGGTTCCTGGCCGGGTGACCTGAGACCGGCCGCCAGCGCGCGGCGTCTCCTGCCCCCACCTCCCCCGAGCACGCTCGCCGGCGCGCTCGGGGGAGTTTTTGTCAGGTGCGTTCGCTGACCAGTTGGGCCCGGCTGCCGGTCCGGCCCAACAGGCGATAAAGGCCAAAGGTGATCGCGAGCGTCACCGGGGAGGAGAAGCTCGCGACCGCCCCGCCGTTGGCCATCATGGTCAGGCCAACGGCCGCGCCGGCGAACCAGGCGACCAGACCTTGGGGAATGAAGGTCCGCGTTTCCACCGCCGTCGCGGCCTCCGACGACGAAATCGCGCGCGAGGTGATGTAGGCGAGAGCCACGCCCACCCAGGCGGTCAGGATCACGGCCTGATAGTTCACGGCGATCAGGATGTACTTCAGCACGTCGCTCGCCGCGGTGAAGGCGAACACCACGGCGCCCACGAGCAGCGTGCAGATCAGCCGAGGCACGCGCACGCGGAGGGCGTCCCGCAGGAAGGCTTGCAGATTGCTCGACGAGAGGAAGAAGTTCGCCGTGTTGATCCGGGTCTGGGTCACCCAGATGAACAGCAGGCCCAGCGGCCCGCCCAGCACCATCAGGCAGACGTCGATCACCGCTGTCTCGGACACCACCGCCATGTTGGCGCTGGCGGCCAGATAGATGCCGACGCTCATGTTCACCAGGAAGGTGGCCACGTAGAACGGGAAGCCAAAGGTGATCTTGGAGTGGTGTTCGATGTCCTCGGTCTTGCCGAACCGGCCGATGTCCAGCGTGATCATCATCAAGAGCTGCATGCCGAACACGGCGATGAAGCAATACCACCAGCCCGCTGGCGTCGGGTTCGCGGCCGGGATGTTCAGCCACTCGCGCGAATAGCCGAAGCGATGGATCGACATGGCGACCACCGCGATCAGGCCGATGACGTAGATCGGCAGCAGGACGGCGTTCAGCTTGTCGAGCCACTTCTGGATGCTGCCGACCGCGAGCGCGATGCTGTAGACGGCGATGATCGCGCAAGCTTGGACGTAGTTGATCGCGCTGAACACCTTGACCGCCGCAGCGGCCACGACCGCGCTTTCGAACACCGCGTAGTAGATCGCGATCACCGCGAAGATCAGGGTGGCGAGGGAGGCTCCCAGCGTTCCAAATATCCGGCGCGACAGCAGGTAACAGCTCTCGCCGCTTCGGATCGCGAAGCGTGAGAAGATGTAGCCGAGGCCGCTCAGGGCCACGACGCCGAGAAATGTCCCGATCAGGGCGTTGCGCGTCCCGAAGGTCGTGGCCAGGGTCGCGCCCAGCAGCAGGTAGAAGATCGCGCTGCAAAGCGAGAACCACACCATGGTGAGCGGACCACGGGACATTCTGTCCTCGTCGCTGACCCGTTTGGTCGCTGAATCGTGGGATTCGCTGTGAGCCATTCCCCGGTCTCCATCCTGGCTTTAAGGCGCGCGCGCCGTGGGGGCGCCCCCGAGGCGCCATGCCAGGCAGCCTGTTCGCGCGGCCCCTAACCACAATGTCGTTCGCAGATTTATCCGAGGTCCGGACAGTTTCGCGGTCCGGCATTGCTCGGCGTCGAGCGGTCGTCGCTAAATCGCCGGCGTGGGCTCATCAAGTCGCAGGCCTTGCTTCCTCAAGCCCACACGCCGCTGGCCTTCCGCAATGACTGATGTTGGAGTGACGAATATGGCTGTGACCGGAGAACTGACCGAACAGTTTGCTCACGCGGTTTTGCCCGAAACCACGTCGGAGGAATATTCACGGCAAGAGTTCGTGAAGTCGCTGAAATTCCACTTGGCGTCGACGGTCAGCCTCGGCATCAAGGCGGCCTATCAGGTGCGCGCCCAGCCGCAGTTCAAGCAGGCCAAGGGCCGCGAGCCGGAAACCTATCGTGAAGTCCAGCACGCCATGGCGGGCGAGCCCTACTACCAGTTCTGGAGCGCGATGCAGCGCAACAGTCAGGAAATGATGTGGAAGGCGGCGCAGGTGCCGGTCGAGCGCCAGCTCCCGTCCCTGATCGACGCCTTCAAGAACGCTTCGGGCTCGAAGGGCTCGCTGACACTGGATCCGACGCTCGAGACTCCGCGCTATCACCGCCTGGTCGACATCCACTGCATGCCAGGCGGCTACCACACCGAGTTCGCCGAGGAGGACATCGCCAACGGCGCCGTCTACGACCGCGCGGTCTATGTCTATGTGATGGGCCGCATGGGGCCGCTCAACTCCGATATCGGCGACAGCACCGCCAACTTCATCAAGGCCAAGTTCCCTGATCTGAAGCCGCGCCGGATCCTCGACATGGGCTGTGGCGTGGGCCACTCGACCCTTTCATACGTCGACGCCTATCCGGACGCGGAAGTCCACGGGATCGACGTCGGCGCACCGATGCTGCGCTATGCGCACGCCCGCGCGGAGTCGCTGGGCAAGCCCGTCCACTACAGCCAGCAGAACGCCGAGAAGATGAACTTCCCGGACGGCTACTTCGACCTGATCGTCAGCCATATCCTGGTCCACGAGACCAGCCACGTGGCGATCCGCAACATCATGCGGGAAACCAACCGACTGTTGTCGCCCGGCGGCGTCGTGGCCCACACCGAGACCCCGCCCTACCGCCAGTTGGAGCCCTTCGACGCCTTCATGCTCGATTGGGACACCCGCAACAACAACGAGCCCTTCTGGGGGGCCAGCCACGAGATCGTTCCGGCCGACATGGCCGAGGAAACCGGCTTCGAGGGCGCCAAGGCGTTCGAGGGCCTGCAACCCAGCGCCTACGAATCCGCCGACGCCCAGCGCACCAAGGTGTTCCAGGGCGGCGACTTTGGCGGCGGCGGAGCCTGGTACATCTGGGGCGTTCAGAAATAGACGCCGCGTCCGTTAGACCTCGGGAGTTTTTTCATGAATTTACAACAAGGGGCCAAGGGGGAGCGACCGCGTTATTTCGCCGACCCCGGCATCGACAAGGTGCTCTCGATGACGATGGCTCTGGCGGGCGAGGTCGCGGTGATGCGCGATCGCATCGACAGCCTTGAGCGTCTGCTGGAGACCCAGCAGCCCGTGAGCCGCGCGACTCTCGACGCCTATACGCCCGACGACGAGGCCCGCGCCGAACGGGACCATTGGCGCGCCCGGTTCCTCGACATCGTTCTGCGCGCCGTCCACCAGGAGCGGGAGGCCTTGGAGCGGCGACTGAACGCCCAGTCCTACACGGCCGTCATCGAGGACGTTGAAGCGACGACCGCATAGGCATGCGGTTTGTCTGGCGTCAGCTTCCGGAGCCCGTCTCTGGAAGTTGACGCCAGCATCGTTTCCTTTCTGTTCGGCGTTTCGGCCAGCGGCCCGATCGGCGGGCGCGACGCGGACGCCGGCCTTTGGCCTCCCACGACCGGCCGCCTAAGAAGCCACGCACCGAGGGTTGGCCGTGAGGCGGCGGTTCCCGGCGTTGGCGCGCAGAGCGCCTCAACACGTCAGCGACGTCACGCGAACTCTATCCAGACCGGTCGCCGACGAGGCGGAGCGGGACGATCGCCGGCAAAAGCGATTAGTAATCTTCAAGGAAATCAATGTCCGAGACCCATTCCAAGACCGCCGTTCTGTTCATGGACTTCCAACCCGGCATCATCGGTGGCTTGCCCAACAACAACGAACTGATCGCCACCGCGGCCGACGTGCTGGCGCGCGCGCGGGCCGCCAGCCTTCCAGTGATCTTCATCCGCGTCGCGTTTCGCCCTGGGCATCCGGAAGTCAGCGACCGCAACCAGATGTTCAGCGCGATCAAGAAGGCCGGCCGCATGCAGTTGACCGATCCGGCCAGCGAAATCGATCCGCGCCTGGCGCCGCTCGACACGGAGTTCGTGGTGGTGAAGCACCGCGTCGGCGCCTTCTACGGCACCGAACTGCAGCCGATCCTCAGCGCGCACGACATCGACACCCTTGTCCTGCTGGGCGTGGCCACGGGCGGGGTGGTGCTGTCCACGGTCCGCGCCGCCGCCGACCAGGACTATCGCCTGCTGGTGGTGCGCGACGGCTGCGCGGACGCCGATCCGCAGATCCACGAGACGCTCATGGACAAGGTGTTCCCCCGCCAGGCCCAGGTGGTCTCCGCCGCCGACCTGCCGTTTTGATCGGAAGAGCGGCGACCATGACCGGTCACGAAGACCTCGATGCGAACTACGCCGTCGCCTTCGACGGCGCCTTGCCCTTCGGCGAGCGCCCCGCGCTGCTGATCGTCGACGTGGTTGTCGCCTATCTGACACCTGGATCGCCGCTCTACGATCCGGCCTTCGAGACGGCGCTGGCCAGCAATGAACGGTTGGCCGCCGCAGCTCGCGCCGCGGGCGTGCCGGTGATCTTCACCAATGTCGTCTATCAGCCTGGCGGGGCCGACGGCGGCCTGTTCTACCGCAAGATTCCGGCGCTGAAGCTGTTCGACCGCGGTTCGGCCGCCGGCGCCTTCCCAGCCAGCCTTCAGCCGCTGCCGACCGAAACCGTCGTCTCGAAGCAGTACGCCTCGGCCTTCTTCGGCACCTCGCTCGGAACAACCCTCACCACCATGAGGGTCGACTGCCTGCTCATCACCGGGTTTTCCACGTCCGGCTGCGTCCGCGCCACCGCTCTGGACGCCATGCAGCATGGGTTCGCGCCCTTCGTCGTCAGCGACGCCTGCGGCGACCGTCACCGCGCGCCGCACGAGGCCAACCTGTTCGACCTGCGGGCCAAGTACGGCGAGGTGGTCACCGAGCGCGAGGCGATCGCGCTGATTGGAGAGACCTGAATGTCGGCGCCGGCGAAGACGCTCTACGACAAACTCTGGGATGACCACGTCGTGGCCGACGAGGGTGACGGCGTCTGCCTGCTCTATATCGATCGCCAGATCCTTCATGAGGTCTCCAGCCCCGTGGCCTTCGCTGGCCTGGAGGCGCGCGGCGCGAGCGTTCGTCGCCCCAAGGCGCAACTCGCCACCGTCGACCACGCCATCCCGACCAAGGACCGAGACAAGCCGGTCGCCGATCCTCTCGCGCGCTCCCAGATCGCGCTGCTTGAGAACAACGCGACCGCCCACGGGATCACCCTCTATGGCTCCAGAAGCCCGCGCCAGGGGATTGTCCACGTCGTTGGGCCCGAGCAGGGCTTCACCCAGCCGGGCATGACTCTGGTCTGCGGCGACAGCCACACGGCCACGCATGGCGCCTTCGGAACACTGGCATTCGGCGTCGGCACCTCCGAGATCGAATGCGTGCTGGCCACGCAGACGCTTCGCCAGTCCAGGTCTCGCAACATGGCGCTCAGGGCTACAGGAACGCTGGGTCGGGGCATCTCGGCCAAGGACCTGGCCATGGCCGCGGTGGGCCGCATCGGCGCGGGCGGCGGGTCCGGTTACGCGATCGAGTATATGGGCGCCGCCATCTCGGCCATGTCGATGGCCGCCCGCATGACCCTTTGCAACATGACGATCGAGGCCGGCTCCCGCATCGGCATGGTCGCGCCCGACGAGACCACCTTCGCCTTCCTTGAAGGCCGTCCCTTCGCGCCCAAGGGCCCGCTGTGGGACGAGGCCGTCGCCTATTGGCGCACGCTTCCCAGTGACACGCGGGCGCGCTTCGACCGGGTGCTGGAGATCGACGCCGGCGCGCTGGCGCCGCAAGTCACCTGGGGCGCCAGCCCCGACCTGGTGCTGCCGGTCACCGGCCGGACGCCCCATCCCGACAACGCCGCCAGTGCGCCGGAGCGAGAAAGCCTCCTGAAATCGCTCGCCTATATGGGTCTGACGCCCGACACCGCGCTGCAGGATATCTCCATCGACTACGCCTTCATCGGGTCGTGCACGAACAGCCGCCTCGAGGACCTTCGGGCGGCCGCCGAGATCGTGGCGGGAAAGCGCGTGGCCAAGCACGTCACGGCCCTGGTCGTCCCGGGCTCAAGCACGATCAAGCGCCAGGCCGAGGCCGAGGGGCTTGACCTGATCTTCCGCCAAGCCGGCTTCGAATGGCGCGACGCCGGCTGCTCCCTTTGCGTGGCCATGAACAACGACCGCCTCGCGCCGGGCCAGCGCAGCGCCTCGACCTCCAATCGCAACTTCGAGGGGCGGCAAGGCCCGGGCGCGCGCACGCACCTGATGAGCCCGATGATGGTCGCCGCAGCGGCGATCGCCGGGCATATCGTCGACGTGCGGGAGATCGGCTGACCATGGAGCCGTTCGTCAGCATCGCCTCGATCGCCGCGCCCTTGCCCGAGCGCGATATCGACACCGACATCATCTTCCCTGCCCGTTACCTGCTGCTGACCAGCAAGACCGGCCTGGGTCGATACGCCTTCTTCGAGCGGCGCTACGAGGCCGACGGCAAGACCGAAAAGGCCGACTTCCCGCTCAACCAACCCGCCTTCCGGGGCGCCCAGATTATCGTCTCCGGATCGAACTTCGGCTGCGGCTCCAGCCGCGAACACGCGGTCTGGGCCCTGGCCGATCTCGGTGTGAGGTGCGTCATCGCCGACAGCTTCGGCGACATCTTCTATTCGAACTGCTTCAAGAACGGCCTGCTGCCGGTGATGGTCACGCCCGGACAGCGCGCCGACCTGACGACCCGCGCCTCGGCGGGAGAATCTCTGGACGTGGACCTCGAACACCAGGAGATCCGCACCGCCGACGGCGGGGTCATCGCCTTCCGGGTGGACGGCTGGCGGCGGGAGGCCCTGCTAAACGGTTGGGACGAAATCGCCACGATCTCGCAGACGCGCGGCCAATCCATCGCCGCCTTCGAAGACGCGCAGAGGAGGCGGTCCTCCTGGCTCTACGCGGACGAGTGATCGCGGGGCGCGCGTATCCGGGCTGTCCGCATCGCGGATAGTCTCGCCTCCGTCCGAGCGAATTCCAGCCACTGGCCTAAGTCTCGCGACGTCGCGGACTTCGCGCGGCGCCTCGTTGCAGGGTTGTCAGATGGCCGATCCCATCATCCGGCGGAAGCTCGACCTTAAGGAGTTCTTCGTCGCGCCGGGCGTGCAGGACATGATTACCGCCGCCATCTGTCGGAAGGTCGGCTTCGAGGTGGTCTATGGCACGGGCTACTGGCTGACGGCCTCGGCCTATGGTCTGCCCGACGCGGGCATCGCCACCTACAGCCAGATGCTCGACCGCATGGCGACCGTGGTCCGCTCGTCGACCGGCGCGGTCATCGCCGACGCCGACACGGGCTACGGCGGCCTGCTCAACGTGCATCACACCGTACGCGGCTACGAGTTCCGCCGGCGTCACCGCGATCCAGCTGGAAGACCAGGAATTCCCTAAGAAGTGCGGCCACACCCCCTTCAAGCGGGTGATCTCGCTCGAGGACATGGTCGACAAGATCCGGGTCGCCGTGGATGCCCGCGAGGACAAGCAGAACTGTCTGATCATCGCACGCACCGACGCGCGGGCGAGCGAGGGTATGGACAAGGCCCTGAAGCGCGCCGAGGCCTACCGGAAGGCCGGCGCCGACGTCATCTTCTTCGAGGCGCCCCAAACCGAAGAGGAAATGCGCCGGGCCTGCGAGACCATCGATGCGCCGATGATGGCGAACATGGCCGATGGCGGAGTCACCCCGATCCTGCCGGCCCAGGTGCTGAAGGACATTGGCTACGCCTTCGCCATCTACCCCTCGATGACGAGCCTGGTCGGCGCCGCCGCGATGGAAGCGGCGCTCGTCAAGCTGAAGACCACGGGCGTCAGCGCCGACCCGGCGACCCCGATGTTCGACTTCAAGGAGTTCTGCGGCCTGATCGGCTTCGAGGAGGTCTGGGCCTTCGAACGCAAGTGGGGGGGACAGGCGTGACCGGCTTCACCTTCGAGACCACCCCACGCATCCTCTGTGAGGACGGCGCCAGCGGCAGGCTCGGCCAGCTCGCCGCCGAGCTCGGGATCAAGCGGCCACTGATCGTCACCGACCGCGGACTGTTTGAGCTTGGCGTCCTGGACGACGCGCTTGACAGCTTCAAGGCTGCGGGTTTGCCCGTCGAGCTGTTCCGCGATGTGCTCGCCGACCCGCCAGAAGCCTCGATCGAGGCCGCCGCGCGGTTCGCCAGGGCTCGCGACACCGACGGCGTGATAGGTCTCGGCGGCGGCAGCTCGATGGACACCGCCAAGCTGGTCGCCCTGCTGGCGGGCCTCGGCGGCCAGCCCCTGACGCAGGCCTATGGCGTGGAACGGGCGCGCGGCCCGCGCCTGCCGCTGATCCAGGTTCCGACCACCGCGGGCACCGGCTCGGAAGTCACCTCCATCGCCATTGTCACCACGCCGGACGATCAGAAGGTCGGCGTCGTTTCCCGCCTGCTCTATCCCGACATCGCCGTCCTGGACGCGACCCTGACGTTTGGCCTTCCGCCCCGCATCACGGCCATGACCGGCATCGACGCCATGGTCCACGCCATCGAGGGCTATACCAGCCGCATCAAGAAGAATCCGGTCTCCGACAGCCTGGCGCTGAAGGCGTTGGAACTGCTGTCGGGCTCGATCCGCGCCGCCGTGGCCGACGGGCGCGATGTCGTCGCCCGCCGCGCCATGCTGCAGGGCTCGCTTCTGGCCGGCATGGCTTTCGCAAACGCACCGGTGGGCGCGGTCCATGCGCTCGCCTACCCCATCGGCGGCCTGTTCCATGTGCCGCATGGCCTGAGCAACGCGCTCGTACTGTCGCCGGTGCTGGCGTTCAACCAGGAGGCGGCCCAGGCTCACTACGCCGAGCTCTGCCGCGTGGTCGCTCCGCGAGCCGCGGGCGCACCACCGAGGCCGCCGCCGCGGGCTTCGTCGCCGCCATGCGCCAGCTGGTCGCCGACATGCCCATGGAGCAGCGCCTGACCCAAGTCGGCGTCCGGCGCCAGGACATCGAGCGCATGGCGACCGACGCCATGAAGGTCTCGCGCCTGCTCGTGAACAACCCCCGCGACGTCAGCCACCAGGACGCCGTGGATCTCTATCTCAAGGCGCTCTGAGGCGTCGAACCGACAGATCGAAAGGGCGGGGGCGACCCCGCCCTCGGGAGCAGATCAGAATGGCGTATCGATTGGGTGTTGATGTCGGCGGGACCTTCACGGACCTGCTGTTGCTCGAGGAGCGGACCGGCGCGTTCTGGCGGCACAAGACGCCATCCACGCCCGCCGACAGCTCCATCGGAATCCTGAATGGCGTAACCGCCATCTGCGAGGCCGCGGGCGTCGCGCCGGCCGACATCGAGGTTTTCCTGCACGGCACGACCGTCGCCACCAACGCGGTGCTGGAAGGCAAGGGCGCCCGCGTCGGCCTGATCGTCACCCGAGGCTACCGTCAGATCATGCAGATCGCGCGCAGCTTCGTACCCGGCGGCCTGGCCGGCTGGGTGGTGTGGAACAAGCCCTCGCCGCTCGCGGCCCTCGTTGACACCTTCGAGATCGGCGGTCGCATGGACGCCCGCGGCGCCGAGCTCGAGCCCATCGACGAGGCCGAAATACGATCGGCGCTCGAACGTCTCAAGGCCCAGGGCGTGGAAGCGATCACGGTCTCCCTGATGAACGCTTACCTGAACGGGGCCCACGAAAGGCGCGTCGGCGAGCTGGCGGCCGAGATCATGGGCGATGTCCCGACCTCGCTGAGCCACGAGGTCCTGCCCGAGATGCAGGAATACGAACGCACGCTCACCACGGTGGCGAACGCCAGCGTCCGGCCCATCGTCGGACGCTATGTCCGCAATCTGCGCACGAAGTTGCGCGACGCGGGCGTGGCCGGAAAGCTCTCCCTGCTGCGTTCGGACGGCGGCCTGATGTCGTCGGAGAAGTCCGAGCACCATCCGGTCTCGCTCCTGATGTCGGGCCCAGCGGGCGGTGTCACCGGCGCGCTCTGGGTCGGCAAGAAGGCTGGCATCCACAACATCCTCACCTTGGATGTCGGCGGGACGTCGACGGACGTCGCCCTGATCGAGAACCTGGACGCGCGCCGCGTCCGCACGACGGAGGTCGGCCACCTCTCGGTCCGCGCCTCGGCTCTGGACGTGAAGACCGTCGGCGCCGGCGGCGGCTCCATCGCCTATGTTCCCGAACTGACCAAGGCCCTTCGCGTCGGCCCGCAATCGGCCGGCGCCGTGCCCGGACCGGTGGCCTATGGCAAGGGCGGGACCCTTCCGACCGTGACCGACGCCAATGTCGTTCTGGGCTATTTGCCCGAGGCCCTGCTCGGCGGGACCTTCAAGCTCGACCGCGAAGGCTCTGTCCGCGCCGTGCAGACAATCGCCGACGCGCTTGGCATCGGGCTCTATGAAGCCGCGCGCGGCATCATCGACATCGTCAACGAGAACATGTTCGGCGCTCTGCGCATGATCTCGGTCCAGCAGGGCTATGATCCGCGCGATTTCGCCCTCATGGGCTTTGGCGGCGCGGGTCCCTTGCACGTCAACGCCGTGGCCCGCCTGATGGGCAGCTGGCCGGCGATCTCGCCGGTTTCCCCGGGGGTGCTCTGCGCGCTTGGCGACGCGACCACCCGGATGCGCACCGAGACCGCCCGCTCGTTCTCGCGGCGATTCGACCAGACGACGTCGGAGGAAGTCATCGCCCTGCTCGAGGAGATGGCGCGCCAGACCCGCGACGAACTCATGGCGGACGGCCTGCCCGAGGCCGAGATCACCTCGCTCTTCGAGATCGACGTCCGCTACGAGGGACAGGCCTTCGAAGTGCCGCTCGCCATTGATCCGGAGACCTTGCGGCGCGATGGCCTGGCTGGCGTGACCTCGAGGTTCGATGAGGAGCACCAACGGCTCTTCACCTTCAAGATGGATACCCCGCACGAGCTCGTGAACCTGCGGGCCGTGGCGCTCGGGACCGCTCTGGACCTTCCGGCGGCCGAGCCGCCTCAGGGGACCGGCGACCCCATCGCCGCCAAGATCCGCGACCATGAGCTCTGGATCGACGGGCGGATGCACCCGGCTGTGATCTATGAGCGCGCCAAGCTCCGCAAAGGCGACGTGATTCCGGGGCCGGCGATCGTCACCGAGATGGATTCCACCACCCTGATCGAGCTCGGCTGCGTCGGCACGGTCGACGCTATCGGCAACATCCTGATCACTCTGGCTTGAGGAGCAGACCATGCCCGCCACGATCATCCAGAGCAATTCGACGCCGTTCGAGAAGATCGCCATCGACCCGGTGACCCTCGAGGTCATCGAGAACGCCCTGCGCAACGCCCGCGTCGAGATGGACGCCACACTGGTGCGCACGGCCATGTCGCCCGGCATTCGCGAGCAAGGCGACGCCTTCCCCCTGATCGCCGATCACAAGGGTCGCATGGTCGTGGGCCAGTTCGGCTCCTACATCGGCCCGTTTCTCGAAGGCTTCGAGGGCACGGTCCAGGACGGCGACATGATCTTCCTCTCCGACCCCTACTCGGTCGGCGGCGCGATCAGTCATTCCAACGACTGGCTGGTGCTGCTGCCGGTGTTCAAGGACGGCCGGCTGATCGCCTACACGTCGATGTTCGGCCACCAGTCCGACATCGGTGGCAAGGTGGTGGGCTCCATGCCGATCGACGCCCGCTCCATCTTCGAGGAGGGTGTCCGCATCCCGCCCGTGAAGATCTGGAAAGCCGGGGTCTACAACGAGGACCTGATCCGCCTGGTCATGCACCAGACCCGCAAGCCCGATTGGTGCGCGGCGGATCTCAACGCCCTGGTCGCGGCTTGCCGCGTGGCCTCGCGCCGGGTGATCGAGCTCGCCGAGCGTTTCGGCGACGACGTCTATGTGTCCGCCACCGAAGAGCTGCTGGCCCGCAACTACCGCGCCATGAAGCAGCTGATCCTGACCTCAGTCAGCGAGGAGGCGGTCAGCTTTGAAGACTATGTCTGCGACGACGGTCTCGGCTATGGGCCCTACAAGATCCGTTGCACCATGCAGCGCGTGGGCGAGAAGGTCGTGCTCGACTTCTCCGGCACCGATCCCCAGAGCCAGGCCTCTATCAACTTCTTCCTCAACGAGAACATGCTGCGCATGTTCTTCGGCATCTACATGATCATGGTCTTCGACCCGCAGATCCTGTTCAACGACGGCTTCTACGACCTGATCGAGGTGCATATCCCGGAAGGCTCGCTGCTGAAGCCCGCCTTCCCCGCGGCGCTTTCAGGCCGCACTCACGCGCTCGGCCGCATCTTCGACATCCTGGGAGGGCTGCTCGGCCAGAAGACGCCCGAGTTCCTGACCGCGGCGGGCTTCTCGTCCTCGCCGCACCTCTTCTATTCGGGCTTCGACGCCAAGGGGCGGTGGTTCCAGCTCTTCCAGATCGGGTTCGGCGGCATCCCCGGCCGGCCCATCGGCGACGGCCCGGACGGCCACTCGCTCTGGCCGGGCTTCACCAACGTGCCCAACGAGTTCCTGGAGCGCTACTTCCCGCTCGTCATCGAACGCTACGAGACCGTGGCCGACTTCCGGCGGCCCCGGTCTTCATCGAGGCGGCAACGGCATCCACATGACCTACCGGTTCCTGGAGCCCGGCACGATCGCCATCCACGATGATCGCTGGTTCATCCCGCCCTGGGGCGTGAACGGCGGCGAACCGGGAGCTCGCGCGCGCAAGCTCCTGGAAAAGGCTGATGGTACGACCACCGTCGTTGGCAACAAGGTCGAGGATGTGCCGGTCGAGGCCGACGACCGCCTACATTTCATCACCTGGGGCGGTGGCGGCTGGGGCGATCCCCTAGATCGCGATCCGTCCCTCGTGGCGCTGGAAGTGACGCAAGGCCTGGTCACGGTCGAGGGCGCCCGCCGCTATGGCGTGGTGATCGCGGACGGCGGACTGGACGCGAGCGCGACCTCCGCGCTCAGATCCCGGATGCGCGCCGCGCGTCCCGCCGAGCAGGGCGTGTTCAACTACGGTCCCGACCTGGAGACCTTGCGCCGTAACTGCCTGGCCGAGACCGGCTTGGAGGCTCCCAAGCCGCCGATCCGGCCGACGCGCCTCGCCGCCGAGTGACCTCGCGGCGATGCAAGCCGGGGAGAGCATCCGGACGGTGGAGATGTTCCAGGACATGGGGGTGGGTGTGAACGTGCGGAATGTCAGCCGAATTCCTGGTCTGCAGCGTGCCGACCTGGTCCGTAGCGAGGCGTTCATCGGTGGCGCGTGGGTTGGAGCCGAGAGCCGGATTCTAGTCGACAACCCCGCGGACGGCTCGGTCGTCGGCGACGTCCCCAACCTCGGCGCGGCCGAAGCGATGGACGCCGTGACCGCCGCCCGGGATGCGATGCCCGGCTGGCAGGCGCTAACCGGCAAGGCGCGCGGTGAGGTCCTTCGCCGCTGGTCCCAACTCATGCTGGCGCACGCCGAGGATCTGGCCCGGATCATGACCGGCGAGCAGGGCAAGCCGTTGACGGAGGCCCGAGGCGAGGTCGCTTACGCCGCGAGCTTCCTCGAATGGTTCGCCGAGGAGGCGCGTCGCGTGAACGGCGATGTCCTGACCCCGCACGCCGCGGACAAAAGGCTCACGGTGCTGCGGCGGCCCGTGGGGGTGGTGGCGGCGATCACGCCCTGGAACTTCCCTCTGGCGATGATCACGCGAAAGGCCGGGCCGGCCCTGGCGGTTGGCTGCGCGATGGTTCTCAAGCCTTCGGAGCTCACCCCCCTGTCGGCGCTCGCGCTTGCGAAGCTCGCCGAGGAAGCGGGCGTCCCGCCCGGCGTGTTCAACGTGATCACGGGCGAGGCCGCCCCGATCGGCGAGGTGCTGACCGGCGACCCTCGCGTCCGCAAGTTCACCTTCACGGGATCGACGGCGGTCGGGAAGATGCTCGCTGCACGATGCATGGCGACGGTCAAACGGGTGTCGCTGGAACTCGGCGGCAATGCGCCTTTCATCGTCTTCGACGACGCCGATATCGAGGCCGCGGTGGACGGCGCGGTCGCCTCGAAGTTCCGCAATACCGGCCAGACCTGCGTCTGCGCCAATCGGTTTTTCGTCCAGACGGGCATCCACGATCGCTTCGCCGCCGCCCTCGCCGAGCGCGTCGGCGGCTTCCGGCTCGGCTCCGGCCTGACAGGTGAATTCGACCAGGGCCCCCTCATCGACGCGCGGGCCGTCGCCAAGGTTCGCGCTCACATCGCCGATGCGGTTGAAGCCGGCGCGCGCATCCTGACCGGGGGCCAGTCGGCGGGTGGACTGTTCTTCGAGCCGACCGTGCTCGTGGACGTGAAGCCGGATGCCCTGGTGAACCGCGAGGAAACGTTCGGGCCCCTGGCGGCCATAACGCGGTTCGAGACGGAGAGCGAGGCCGTCCGAATGGCCAACGACACCTCGGCCGGGCTCGCCGCCTACCTCTTCACCAAGGACATGTCTCGAAGCGTGAGGCTAAGCGAAGCGCTTGAATGCGGCATGGTCGGCCTGAATACCGGTCTGATCTCGACCGAGATCGCGCCATTCGGCGGGATCAAGGAGTCTGGCATGGGACGAGAGGGATCGCGATATGGACTGGAGGACTACCTCGACCTGAAGCTCGTCTGCGCCGAGGTCGACCTCGAATAGTCGACGCTCACACGGTCCGACAGGATCGTTCAAGCGTGGGCGCGCGCCAAGGTCGAAACTCGCGGCATCCCCAGATCCGCCGCAGGAGCGCGACCGTGTCCGAGTATCTGACCATCACTGTCCCCGATGGCGACTTCCAGGCCCTGGTGGCGCGTCCCCGTTCGGAGCCCGCCCCGGCCATCGTCCTCATTCAGGAGATCTTTGGCGTCAATGACGGCATAAAGCAGATCGCCGGCGAGCTGGCCGCCCAGGGCTATATCGTCATCGCCCCCGACCTCTTCTGGCGCTTTGAACCCGGCCTGGCGATGTCCGAGGCCTCGCCCGAAAACTGGGAGAAGGCCTTCGGCTTCTACAACCGCTTCGACTTCGACAAGGGCGTCCAGGACGTGGTCGCCACGATCAAGGCCGCGCGGACGATCGACGGCGCCAACGGCAAGGTCGGGGTGACCGGTTACTGCCTGGGCGGACTGATGACGTTCCGTACCATGGCGGCCAGCGACGCCGATGTCGGCGTGGTCTATTACGGCGGCGGGACCGACAACTACGTGGCCGAGGGCGCGCGCATCAAGAAGCCGCTGCTGATGCACTTGGCCGGCGAAGATGAATATATCGGCAAGGAGGCCCAGGCGAAGATCCATGACGCCCTGGACGGCCATCCGCTCATCCAGATCCACACCTATCCCGGCCGCAACCACGCCTTCGCCCGGCCCGGCGGCGACCACTATGACGAGGCCGACGCCAAGCTCGCCAACGCCCGCTCGGCGGCCTTCTTCAAGGCCCATCTGTTCTAGCTAGGGCAACTGGCGGCGCACCGCTTCGCCGACGCGCTCGGCGTCGGGACCCAGCACGACGTGGACGACGTGTTCGCCGACCCGGACCACGCCGCGCGCGCCCAGGGCCTTCAGCGCCGGTTCGCTGACCGCGCCCTGGTCGGCGACGACCAGGCGCAGACGACTGGAGCAGGTCCCGACACTTCTCAGGTTCGTGGGCCCGCCCAGGGCGCTCAGCAGCTTCTCGGCCTTGCGGTCGTCGTCGATGCTGGGCGCCGCCGCGGGGGCGGCCCTGGCGACCGCGGGCGTCGCGGGCGCGGGCGCCCTCGCGTCACCTCGGCTCAGGGCTGCGCGGATCTCGCCGGCGACGCTGTCGGCGATCGGGCCCAGAACGACTTGCAGCGCCTTGTCGGAGGGCTTGACGATACCGCGCGCGCCGAGGGCCTTCAGAGCCGGTTCGCTGACCGCGCCCTGGTCGACGACGATCAGGCGCAGGCGGGTGGTGCAGGCGTCGACGCTGGTCAGGTTGCCCGCGCCGCCCAAGGCCGCCACGAAGTCCGCGCCCCGGCCGCCGCCAGTGGTGACGGTCTCGACGGCGACGGCCTCCTCGTCCTCGCGGCCAGGGGTCTTGAGGTCGAAGCGGAGGATCGCGAAGCGGAAGACGCCATAGTAGATCGCGCCATAGACCAGACCGACCGGGATCAGCAGCAGCGGGTGCGTGGCCTTGTTGAAGTTCAGCACATAGTCGAACAGGCCCGCCGAGAAGCCGAAGCCCAGCTTCACGTCGAGAATGTTCATGAGGGCCATCGACAGGCCCGTCAGCACCGCGTGGATCGCGAACAGCGCCGGGGCCAGGAACATGAAGCTGAACTCGATCGGCTCGGTCACCCCGGTCAGGAACGAGGTCAGGGCCAGCGAGCCCAGCATGCCGGCGACGGCCTTGCGCCGCTCGGGCTTGGCGGTGTGCAGCATGGCCAGGCACGCGGCCGGCAGGCCGAACATCATCACCGGGAAGAAGCCGCTCATGAACGCGCCGGCGGTCTTGTCGCCGGCGGCGAAGCGGTTGAGGTCGCCAGTGACGCCATTGAAGTCGCCCAGGATGAACCAGACCACGTTGTTGAGGATATGGTGCAGGCCGGTGACGATCAGCAGGCGGTTGAATAGGCCGAAGACGAACAGACCGACATTGCCCGACGCCGTGACCAGATGGCTCAGCCCGTCGACGCCGGCCTCCAGAGCGCCCCAGCACGAGCCGAAGATCAGGGCCAGGATCACGCCCGCCAGGCCGGCCACGATCGGCACGAACCGACGGCCGCCGAAGAAAGCCAGGTACTCCGGCAGCTTGATGTCGCTGTAGCGGTTGTAGAGCCAGCCGCTGATCACGCCCGACAGGATGCCGACGGGGATCGACAGCTTGCCGATCTCCTTGGCCTTCCAGGCCGCCGCCGTCAGGTCCTTGGCCTCGGCGACCACCTTGGCGGCGACCTCGGGAGGGACGACCATCAGGGCGTCGACGCCCTTGGTGGCGATCACGTAGCAGACGACGCCGGCCAGGCCCGCCGCGCCATGATTCTCCCTGGCCAGACCCACGGCCACGCCAATGGCGAAGATCAGGCCCAGGCTGCCAAAGATCGCGCCGCCGGCGGCGGCGAAGACATTGGCGATGCTCAGCGAGACGCCGTGGGTGATGACGGCCAGCCCCGGCGCGCCCAGCAGGTCGATCTGGCCGACGCGCAGCAGCAGCGCCGCCACCGGCAGCACCGCGATCGGCAACATCAGGGCCCGGCCCAAGGGCTGAAGGATCTCGAGCGGAGACTTCATCGGGTTCAGGCTCCGAAGGATTTCACGAGGGCGCGGACCGCCTCGGGCGAGGCCTGGTCCAAGGCCTGGGCCGCGAGGCCACGGCAAGCTTCAAGAGAAAGGCCACGGACCCGGGCCTTCACCTCGGGCGCGATCGAGGCCGTGGTCGAAAGCTCGGTCACCCCCAGGCCCAGCAGGATCGGGGTGGCGGCGACGTCGGACGCCAGCCCGCCGCAGACGCCGACCCACCGATGATGCCTGGCCGCGCCCTTGCAGGTCTGGTCGATCATCCGCAGCACCGCCGGGTGCAGGGCGTCGATGCGGGCCGCCAGCTCGGGATTGCCCCGGTCCATGGCCAGCACGTACTGGGTCAGGTCGTTGGTGCCGATCGACAGAAAGTCGGCCTCGGCGGCGAGCAGGTCGGCGGTCACAGCGGCGGCCGGGGTCTCGATCATCACCCCCAGCTCGACCTTGTCGGCGACGCCCATCTCGCGCTTGGCCTCATCCAGCACGGCGCGGACGGCGCGCAGCTCGTCCAGGCTGGCGATCATCGGGACCATGATCTTGCACTGACCGAGTGGTCGAACACGCAGGATGGCCCGCAACCGAGTTCTTCAGCAGATGCGGACGCCACAGGCTGACGCGGACCCCGCGCAGGCCCAAGGCGGGGTTCTCCTCGGCCGGGATCGGCAGGTAGGGCGCGGCCTTGTCGCCGCCGACATCCAGGGTGCGGATGATCAGCGGCTTGCCCTCCAGGGCCGAGGCGATGGCCTGGTACTGGCGAGCCTGCTCGTCCTCGTCGGGCGGGGTCTCGCGGTCCAGGAACAGGAACTCGGTGCGCAGCAGGCCCGAGCCCTCTGCGCCATTGGCCAGGGCGGCCAGGGCGTCGTTCAGCGAGCCCGTGTTGGCGAAGACCTCGATACGGACGCCGTCCTTGGTCACGCAAGGATCGTGCGCGGCGGCCTGGGCGGCGGCCTTGCGCGCCTGACGTTCGGCCAGGGCTGTCTGGGCGGCTTCGAGGGCCGGCGCGTCGGGCGCGACACGCAAGACCCCGCTGTCGGCGTTGAGGATCAGCGTCGCGCCGTCCTTGACCTTGAGCAGCGCGCCGCCCAGGGCGACCATCGCCGGGATGCCCATTGCGGCGGCCAGGATGGCGACGTGCGAGGTCGGGCCGCCGCGCGCGGTGGCGAAGCCAGCCACGGCGCTGGGATCGACGCCCATCAGCTGCGAGGGCAGCAGTTCGTCGGCCAGCAGGATCGAGCCGGGCGGCAGGACCGGGCCTTCATCCTCTTCACCCGACAGGGCGCGCAGCACCTGGCGTTCAAGATCCACGAGGTCATCGACGCGTTCGGCCAGGCGGCGGTCGCCCAGGCCGCGCAGAGCCTCGACATAGCCGCCGACCGCCTTGCGCCAGGCGAAGCCGGCGCTCTTGCCCTCGCCGATCAGGCGGCGGGCGCCGCCCCCCAGCTCGGGGTCTTCCAGAAAGGCCAGGTGGGCGCCGAGGATGGCCTTGCGGGCCTTGTCCCCCTTGGCGGCGTTCTTCTCGATGCGAGCGCGGACCACGTTCGAGGGCGGCGGCCAGAGCGGCCTCCTCGTGGGCGGTCCCCTCGCCCTGCTCGCGCACGACGATGTCGGCGGCGGCCAGGCGCACGGCCTTGCCGATGGCCAGGCCCGGCGCAGCCAGTACGCCCTTCAGCACGCCATCGCGCGGCAGTTCGACCGGCGCGGTCGGCTCCGACGTCACGGCGGCCGGCGCGGTGGCGAGGCCATCGGCGGGAACCGACCCGCCTTCGCCCATGCCGCCCTCGATTAGTTCAGCCACCGCCCGGATCGCCGCCTCCGCGTCCATGCCGGAAGCCACGACTTGGATGGTGTCGCCGTGGCGGATGGCCAGGGACATGACGCCGACCGGGCTCTTGGCGCTGGCGCGGCGGTTGACCGCCACCAGGGCGACTTCGGCCACGAACTTGCGGGCCGTCTCGGCGATGCGGGCGGCCGGACGGGCGTGAACGCCGTGGACCAGGGGAACAATGACCGCGCGCGCGACCTCGCCGTCGCTCACCAGGCCGGCGGCGGCCGTTCCGCCGATCGGCGCCAGCTCCATCAGGAAGTCGCCGACCGACACCTCGAGGTCCTGGTCGCGGCGGACGATCTCGAAGGCGTCCGGATTGGTGATCACCACGGGGGTGATCAGGCTTCGGGCGCGCTGGGCCAGGAGGTCGATGTCAAAGCCCAGCAGCTTGTCGCCGGCCTTCACGCTCTGGCCTTCCTTGACGAAGACGCTGAAGCCTTCGCCATTCAGGGCCACGGTCTCAAGACCCACGTGCATCAGGATCTCGGCCCCGTTGGCCGCGCGCAGGGTCACGGCGTGGCGGGCGCGGTGGACGGTGGCGACCACCGCGTCGCAGGGGGCGTGCAGGGTCGAGCCGAACGGATCGATGGCCAGGCCGTCGCCCAGCATCCGCTCGGCGAACACCGCGTCGGGGGTCTCGTCGAGCGGCGCGATCCAGCCCTTGAGCGGCGCGGAGAGTACGAGGTTGGACACGGGGCGCTACTCTGTCTGGAACGCTTATTGGGACTTCAGGGTCACGCGCTCGATCACCCAGAAGGGATCGAGGGTCTTCGAGGTGAAGGTCAGGCACAAGTCCGCCTGGCCCGCGCGGGCGGGCAAGCGGGCGGTGACCGTCGACAGGCCCGGATTCCTGGCGGCGTCGCCCAGCGGGATGGCGGCGATGCGCTCGCCCGTACAGCCTAGCCGCACCTCCAGCTCTCCGCCTGGCGTGGCGGGCGGGTGGAGCGGAATGTTGTCGCGGTCCTTGCCGACCTGGAAGTTGAACGGGATCTGGGTGATCCGCGCGGTCAGCACCGCGCCCTTGTCCAGCTTGGCGCCTTCCCAGATCCAGCAGGGGTTGAAGATGTCGACATACATCATCGGCCGCTTGTCGAAGGCGGCGGGCGCGTCGTCGATCAGCGTCAAGGGCACCTTCTCGGTGCAGGCCTTCAGCTGGCCACTGACGCGAGTGTCCAGCAGGGCCGGCGTGATGGTCCAGGACCGCGCGCGGCCCAGGGCCTGGCCTTCGACGAAGGTCTGGGCCTTCACCGTCGCGCCGCTGGTCAGCGCCAGGGCGCCCGCATAGACGCTGGAGGCCGCCGTCGGGGCCTTGCCGTCGGTGGTGTAGCGTATCTCGCCGACGCCAAGGCCGGTCGAGAGAACCAGATTGGTCTTGCCGCTCTCGCCCTCCGACGGCGAGCCTTGCGGCTCGAACGGCACGGTGTTCGCCGCGACGCCCAGGATCTTCAGGCGGGCCATCTCGGCCGGCAACCGGCGGGCGAAGTCGTCCCAGTTCGCGTCCGCTTCAGACGACCAGCCGCGCTCGGCCAGGGCCACGGCGCGCGGGAAGGCCATCAGCTCCATGCGCTGGTCGGTCTGCATGTGCTCGGTCCAGACATTGGCCTGGACGCCCAGGATGTGCTCGCGCTCGTCCGGGGTCAGCTGGGCCGGGGCCGGATCGAAGGCGTAGACGTCCTTCAGGCTGGAGACGTGGCCGCGACCGGTCGGCTCTTCCGGCGACTGGCTCTGGCGGTTGTCGAGATAAAGCACCGGATGCGGCGACAGCACCGTGTCATGGCCCTGCTTGGCGGCGGCGATGGCGCCGTCGATGCCGCGCCAGGACATGACCGTGGCGTTGGGGGCGAGACCCCCTTCCAGGATCTCGTCCCATCCGATCAGGCGGCGGCCGCGCTTGTTCAGCGACTTGCCGACCCGCTGAATGAACCAGCTCTGCAGCTCATGCTCGTCCTTGAGCCCCAGGTCCTTGATCTTGGCCTGGATCCTGGGGCTGGCCTTCCACTGATCCTTGACCGCCTCGTCGCCGCCGACATGGATGAAGGTCGAAGGGAAGATGTCCATCACCTCGTTCAGCACGTCGTCGAGAAAGGCGAAGGTCGCGTCGTCGGTGTTGTAGAGCCAGGGGAACACGCCCCAGTCGCCCATCTTGCTGGCGTCCGGCGCGGCCGTGCCGAGCGAGGGGTAGGCGACGATCGGCGCCAGGGCGTGCCCGGGAGTCTCGATCTCCGGCACCACGGTGATGTTACGGGCGGCGGCGTAGGCCACCAGCTCACGGGCCTGATCCTGGGTGTAGAAGCCCCCGTACTTCGGATAGCCGCGCGCCGCGCCCGGATCGGTGCGCCAGGCGCCGACCTGGGTCAGCTTCGGATACTTCTTGATCTCCAGCCGCCAGCCCTGGTCGTCGACCAGGTGCCAGTGGAAGGTGTTGAGCTTGTGGGCCGCCATGGCGTCTATGACCGCCTTCAGCGTGTCCAGCGACTGGACGTGGCGCGCGCTGTCGACCATCAGGCCGCGCCAGGCGAAGCGCGGGGCGTCCTCGATCGACGCGGCGGGCAAGGCGACCGGCCCCTTGGCCGCGTCCGGCGTCGCCAGCTGCCACAGCGACATGGCGCCGTAGAACAGGCCCGCGCGCCTGGCGGCGGCGATGGTGACGGATGTCGGCGAGACGTCCAGCTTGTAGGCCTCGCCCGCAGGTCCTTCGCGGGTCAAGACGATGGCGGGCTCGCCGGCGGCGGGCGCCCCCTCGATCACGCCGGGCTTGAAACCGCGAGAGCGCTGGATCAGGTCGGCGAGTTGGGTGGCGACACCCTTGGCCTCGACATCACCCTTGGCGACGTGGATGCGGGTGGCGGCGGACAGCTGGAAGGCCCCTTCGGCGCGAACCGCCTTGGCCGGCGCGGGGGTCAGGGTCAGGCCGGCGGAGTCGGCCAGGGCGCTCGTCGCGAGCGCGGAAGCCAGAACAACCGCCGAAACGGCGATGGTGCGCAGCGGAGTCTTGGTCACGCGGCCTCGCGGGGGAACAGGCGGCAAAAAGCGGGCGGGACAGCCAGGCCGCCCCGCCCCAGCTCCATGCTTGCAGTCAGGAGGGGTTCGATCAATGCGCCGTGGTGGCGGAGGCCCCGTGAGGAGCCCCCGCCGCCGAGCGGCCTAGAAGGCCACGTTCAGCGTGGCCTGCAGCTTGCGGCCCGTGCGATAGACGCCGCGCGGCAGGGCCGTGGTGTTGGCGTAGGCGTAGTACTCGCTGTCCAGCAGGTTCTGGCCGGACACCGACATGGTGATGTTCTGGTTGATCGCGTAGCCGACCGTCGCGTCCAGCGTCTTCGACGCCTTGACGAACATGTCGTCGCCGCGGTCGACGCCCGTGAAGTACTTCGAGCGCCAGTTGAACGTCGCCCGGGCCGAGAACGGACCATGTTCGTAGAAGGGGCTGACGTTGATCTGGTTCTTCGAGTTGTACGGCAGCGGCGCCCCGCCCTGGCCGGAGCCGTCGGCGTAGGTGTAGTTGGCCAGCAGGCCGAAACCGTAGGCGAAGTTCTGCTGGTAGGCGACCGCCAAGCCCTTCACCTCGGCCGAGCCCGCGTTGAACGGACGGCTGATCTGATAGGTCGTGACCTTGCCTTGCGACTGGTTGAAGTACGATTCCGGCTGCGTGCGGGTCAGGATGTAGTTCGAGATGTCCTTGTAGAACACTTCGGCCGACAGGATCGCTTGCGGCTGGAAGTACCACTCGGCCGAGGCGTTGACGTTGCTCGACTTGTAGGGCTCCAGGTTCGGATTGCCGCCGCCGCCCGTCAGGATGCCGTCCGACAGCCAGAAGTAGTTGGTCATGTCGGCGTAGTTCGGGCGGGCGATCACCTGGGCGGCCGCGAAGCGGAACACCAGGTCCTCGCGGGCGTCGACGATGATGTTCACGCTCGGCAGGACGTTGTCGTAGCTCTTCTTCGTCGTCGCCCAGGTCCAGTCGGCGGCGGCGTTGCAGGCCGCGCCGGGCTTGCAGACATAGCCGGCGCTGTCGACCGAGGTCTTCACGTAGCGGACGCCGAAGTTGCCGCGGACGTTGTCGGCCTTGAAGTTGGCCTGGGCGTACAGCGCGTCGATGTTTTCCTGGATGTTCCAGTTGCCGGCCGTGAACTCGGCGGCGGCGAAGATCGACGGCTTGGGCATCGAGGCGCCCGGAGCCAGCCACTTGCCGCTGTCGACGTACGAGACCATCGACTGGCCATCGATGCGGAAGCGGTTCGCCATCTGCTCGCCGACGCCGTCGAAACCCTTCAGATAGTTGCTGGGCACGGTCGACGGGTCGAACAGCGAGGCCGGGGCCGCGACGCCGGTGATGGCGATGCCCGAATACTGCTGGCCGGTCTGGTGCTCACGACGCTTGTAGCCGACCTGGACGCGCTGGATAACGCCGTCGAAGTCCTTACCCAGGTCGAGCTGGGCGTACTTCTCCTCGTCGCTGGTTGGCTTGCTGACCAGGTTGCCGCTCCAGCCCGGATCGGTCGCGAAGGCCGACGGATTGCCCATGACGTTGGTCGTGTAGGTCAGGCTGCCGGGGCTCTTGGGCGCGCCGGAGATGTCGACGGTGTAGTTGGCCCAGTTCAGGAACTCGAGGAACACCTGACGCTTGGTGCCGCCGTCGGCGGTCGACTTGCCGATCTCGCCCGACAGATCCCAGCCGTCGGCCTTGTACTGGCCCTTCAGGTGGTAGGTGTCGGAGTTCAGCTCGGCTTCGCGGTACTGCACGTCCAGCACGCTCAGCGCGTTGTTGAACGAGGCCTTGGTGACGACGCCGTTATTGACCGTCAGGTCCGTCAGGGCGCCCAAGCTGTTCCAGGTGTTGCCCTGGAAGGCGTACATCGACTGGTTGGTGTTGTCGTAGTCGGCCTTGATCTTCATCCAGTTGAAGTCGAACGACAGGGCGTCGGTCGGCTTCCACTGCAGGGCCGTGGTGTAGGTGGTGCGGGTGCGGTCCTGCTCGAAGTACGAGGCGCCGAAGGCGTTCGGGCTCCGGGCCGTCAGGTTCGAGGTCAGGGTCGTGGCGCACGAGCCGGTGCAGCCCTTGGTCCGCGAGTCGACCGGGTTGTCCGGATTGCCGCCGGCCCACTGGTTGGCGGCCATGGTGCCGTAGCTCTCGACGCCGTCGCGACGCAACTGGTCCTCGGCCCGCTGGACCGAGAAGCTGGCGCCGAAGGTCTGGGCGTCGTTCTTCCAGCTCAGGAGCAGCGAGCCCTGGGCGTCGCCCTTCTTGGAGCGATCATTGTAGAGATAGCTCACCGCGCCAGCAACGAGGCCGGCCTTCAGATCCAACGGCTTGCGGGTGTTGACGATGACCGTGCCGCCGATGCTGCCTTCGTCGATGCGCGCTTCGGGCGACTTGAAGACCTCGACCTTGCCGACGATCTGCGGGGCCAGAAGGGCGTAGTTGAACGTGCGACCCGGAGAATCCAGGATGAACCAGTCGGCGGACGCCACGGTCTGGCCGTTGAGCAGAGTGCGGTTCAGCGCCGGGTCGGTGCCCAGGATGCTGACCTTCTCGCCTTGACCGAAGGCGCGGTCGACGGTGACGCCGGGCACGATGGTCAGGGCTTCGGCGACGTTGCTGCTCGGGAACTTGCCCACATCCTCGGCGGTGACGACGTCGACGATGGCGTCGGCGCGGCGCTTGGAACTCGATGGACTGCAGCAGCGAGGCGCGGATGCCGGTGACAACCACCTCTTCCACGGCGGTGTTGTCTTGCGCGAAGGCCGGCGCGGCGGCCATGACGGCCAAGGCGCTGACTGATACAGCCAGCACGGATTTGCGGAAATTAAACATAACTCGGCTTCTCCCCATTTTTGCCGGGCCTACTGGACCGGAGCCGAACCCCGAAGCCCAATGTGATACCAATTTTCCGGGATGTTCCGCAGAAAGTGGCGCTTCTCAGGCCTCGGAAGAGAACTGTGACGGAAATTTTTCGGATGACAAGGCCAAAAAGAAACCAATTGCAGACCACGTTCTTATTGGTATGAAAATGGTCATATGCTATTCAACGCTCACTGAGGGGCGCCGCCGGTTTGCGCGGAGAAATCTGGTCGGGGGAGGCTGTAAATGACGTTTGCTGAACGGATCGGGCGGCTCGACACCGCCGATCATGCCCCCCTCTACAGGCAGCTGCAGCGCGCCCTGCGCGAGGCCATCCAGAAGAAGGTCTTGGCGCCCGACGACGCCCTGCCGGCCGAGCGCGATCTGGCGGACGAGTTCAGCGTCTCGCGCATCACGGTTCGCAAGGCGCTGGACGGCCTGGTCAGCGAGGGCCTGCTGACGCGCCGCCAGGGCGCGGGCACCTTCGTCGCCGCGCGCGTCGAGAAGAGCTTTTCCAAGCTCTCGTCCTTCACCGAGGATATGATTTCGCGCGGACGCGTGCCGCGCAGCGAATGGATCAGCCGCGCCGAGGGCCAGGTGACTCCCGAGGAGTCGCTGACCCTGGGGCTGTCGCCCGGCACGCCGGTCTATCGTTTCGCCCGGATCCGCTACGCCGACGGCGCGCCGATGGCCGTGGAGTACACCACGATCGCCGCCTTCGCCCTGCCCTCCACCGAAGTGGTCGGCGTCTCGCTGTACGAGGCGCTGGAGAGCACCGGCCACCGGCCCGTGCGCGCCCTGCAGCGCCTGCGCGCGGTGTTGTTCCAGGCCGAGCAGGCCGACTTGCTGGGCGTGCCCGTCAAGGACGCCGGTCTACTGATCGAGCGGCGCGGCTTCCTGCGCGACGGCCGGGCGGTGGAAGTCACGCAATCCTACTATCGCGGCGATGCGTACGATTTCGTCGCGGAACTGAACTCACTGTCGTGAGCGCCAGTCCCGAGCGTTTGGAGTCTGAGGAGTAAAGTTTGGAGGCGACCGTCTTGACCCGTCCCGAGACCCCCGCGCAGACGCGGCCCGGCGCCCGGAATCTCGCGCCAGAGTCCACGCGCATGTTCCTGGAAGCCAGCCAGGCATCGGAGGTCACGGCGATCCAGCTGGCCGCCAACGCCCGCAAGATCGAGGCCCTGGCCGAGCGCCTGCGCGCCAACCCGCCGCGCGTCGTCGTCACCTGCGCCCGGGGCAGCAGCGACCACGCCGCGACCTTCGCCCGTTATCTGATCGAGACCAAGGCCGGGGTGTTGACCTCCTCGGCCGGTCTGTCGGTCAGCTCGGTCTATGACGCCTCGCCCAACCTGGAAGGCGCGCTGGTTCTGGCCATCTCGCAGTCGGGCAAGAGCCCCGACCTGCTGGCGGCCATGAAGGCGGCCAAGGCCGCCGGCGCCTATGCGGTGGCCCTGGTCAACGTCGTCGACTCGCCTCTGGCCGAGCTGGCCGATGAGGTGATCCCGCTGCACGCCGGCCCCGAGCTCAGCGTCGCGGCCACCAAGTCCTACATCGCCGCTCTCGTGGCGATCACCCAGCTGATCGCCGCCTGGACCCAGGACGATGCGCTGACCCAGGCGCTATCGGCCCTGCCGGCCGCCTTGGCCGAGGCCTGGACGCTGGACTGGACCCCGGCCGTCGAGCGCTTGAAGCCGGCCCGCAATCTCTATGTCCTGGGGCGCGGCGTCGGCTTCGCGGTCGCCCTGGAGGCGGCCCTGAAGTTCGAGGAGACCTGCGGCCTGCACGCCGAGGCCTTCAGCGCCGCCGAGGTGCTGCATGGTCCGATGGCCCTGGTGAAGGCGGGCTTTCCGGCCCTGGTCTTCGCCCAGAACGACGAGAGCCGCGCCAGCGTCGACGAGATGGCCGAAGGCCTGCGCGAGCGCGGCGCCGATGTCCTTTTGGCCGGGCCCGGCGCCCCCACGCCAGGCGCGCTGCCGACCCTGGCCAGTCATCCGGTCCTCGAACCGATCCTGATGATCCAGAGCTTCTACCGAATGGCCAATGCGCTTTCGGTCGCGCGCGGCTACGATCCCGACAGCCCGCCCCACCTCAACAAGGTCACTGAAACCGTCTGATGCAGGCTGCACTTGTAAATGGCCGCGTCCTGACGGAAGCCGGCGTCGTCGAAGACAAGGCCATTCTGATCGAGAACGGCGTGATCGCCGCGATTGTCGACGCTGGCGCGATTCCGGCCGGCGCGCGAGCCCACGACCTGGCTGGCGGCCTGCTGGTTCCCGGCTATATCGACACCCAGGTCAATGGCGGCGGCGGCGTGCTGTTCAACGACTCACCCACGCCCGAGGCCATCGCCGCGATCGGCGCGGCCCACAGGGCCTATGGCACGACCGGCTTCCTGCCGACCCTGATCAGCGACGACCTCTCGGTGGTCGACCAGGCCATGCGCGCCACTGAGCAAGCCATCACGCAGGGCGTGCCCGGCGTGCTGGGCGTCCATATCGAAGGCCCGTTCCTCAACCCCAAGCGCAAGGGCATCCACGACGAGGGCAAGTTCCGCGTCATCGATGACGAGGCCCTGGACCTGCTGACCTCGCTGAAAGTCGGCAAGACCCTGGTCACCCTGGCTCCCGAGCGCACCACGCCGGACATGATCAAGCGCCTGGCCGACGCCGGCGTCCGCGTCGCCGCCGGCCATACCAACGCGCTCTACAAGACCATGCGCCAGGCGCTGGACCATGGCCTGACCGGCTTCACCCACCTGTTCAACGCCATGTCGCCGCTGACCAGCCGCGAGCCGGGCGCGGTGGGCGCGGCGCTGGAGAGCCAGACAGCCTGGGCCGGAATCATCGTCGACGGCCGCCACGTCGATCCGGTGACTCTGAAGATTGCCCTGCGCGCCCGGCCGCTCGACCGCTTCATGCTGGTGACCGACGCGATGCCGACCGTGGGCATGACCGACAAGCGCTTCGTCCTGCAGGGTCGCGAGATCGTCGTGCGCGACGGCGTCTGCGTCGACGAGAACGGCACCCTGGCCGGCTCGGACCTCGACATGGCCGGCGCGGTGCGCAACGCCATCGCGCTGCTGGGCGTCAGCCTGGAGGACGCCGTGATGATGGCCTCGGCCGCCCCTGCGGCGTTCCTGGGCCTCGAAGGTCAACGGGGAAGGATCGCGCCCGGCTTCGCGGCCGACCTCTGCCTGCTCGACGACGCGCTCAACGTCACGGCGACCTGGATCGACGGGGTCGCCAGGTAACCCTCCGCTCCGGCCGTCCCCGCAAAGAAAAAGGCCGCCGGTCACCCGGCGGCCTTTCCCGTTCACGCCTTGCGGCGTGACTACATCTTGTAGCGGACCCCGAACATGATGGTCCGGCCGAAGTGGTTGTATTCGTAGTTGCGATCAGCCGCGAGGTCGGTGAAGCGGTCGCGGTACTCGTCCGTCAGGTTCACGCCTTCCAGCGAAACCTCGAAGTTGTCGTTGAGGCGATAACGCATCGAGGCGTCGACATTGACGGAGCTGTTGTAGCCCTCGAACACGTTGCCGGTGTCGCTGGCGGCGTCGATATAGCCGCTGCGATAGGCGATCGAGGCCCGAGCGCTGAACTTGTCGGCCTCGTAATAGAGCGTGGCGTTGACCGCGCGCTTGGACAGGTCGAACAGCGACGCGCTTTCGTTACGCGCGACCAGGATCGGGAAGTTGCCCGTCGCGGTCGGGGCGGCGGTGGCCGCGCCATTGACCCGATAGTCGACGTTGGAGTCGACCAGCGTCAGGTTGGCGATGCCGCCGAAGTTCGACCAGAAGCCCGGCAGGAAGCTGAACGGCCCCTGCACGGCGAACTCGACGCCCTTCAAGGAAGCGCCCTTGCCGTCGATCGTGGTGCCGATCGTCCAGGGACGCCCTTCGGGATCGGCCGCCGCCGGCGAGCTGGCCAGGATCAGCGAAGTCGGCAGACCGGTCGACGCGTAGGTGCCCTGCACCGAAGTGCTGAGCGGGAAGCTGGCGATGTCCTTCTTGAAGACCGCGATCGAGAAGATCGAACTCGCGGGCGAAGTACCACTCGACCGAAGCGTCATAGGCCTTGGCGCGATAGGGCTTCAGCTGCGGGTTGCCCGAGGTGACCCGATAGTTGAAGCCGTCCACCGAACCGCCGGGCGTCAGCGAGCTTAGGTTCGGGCGGGTCATGACCTTGGCGGCCGAGGCGCGCAGGATAACCTTTTCCATCGGATAGAGCACCAGGTTAGCCGCCGGCAGCCAGTCGTCGTAGCTGCGATCCACGGTGACGGTCTGGCCGCTGTTGATGCCGGTCGAGGTCTGCTCGGTCTTCACGTACCGCACGCCGGCGTTCAGCGCGTAGTCGAGATCGCCGATCTGGCTCTTCACGTCCATTTGGACGAAGGCGCCGGTGTCCTTCTCAGTGACGGCGCGGGTGTTACCGGCCTGCTGGATGAGAGGACGGCTGTAGAGATTGACCAGGGCCGCGGCCGCGTCGAGGTTCGGAGCCGCCCAGCTGGTCGTCGTGCCAGCCGGCGCCTCCGCGCCGGTCAGGGTGAAGTTCGTGGTCAGCGCCGAGGTGACCGGCGCCCATAGGTTCCGGCCGCGCAGGTGAAGGCCGCGCAGTAGGTCGAATCGCGGGCCCCTTCGCGCAGGTTCAGATCGAACTGACGGAACGACGCTCCCCCCTTCAGCGTGATCGCATCGTTCATCGCCCAGTCGCCATTCAGGCCAACGGTCTTGAACTTGTTGGTGTTATTCGACGGACGGTCGCGGAATTCGGCGAACTGGAAGTTCGTCGGATCGCTGATGCTGGTGCCGAACGCCAGCACCGGCTTCTTCATGTTGGTGTAGTCGTAGCTGTAGCCGGTGGCGTCCCGGTCGTCGAAGATGATCGTCGTCTCATACGGAATGTCGGCGTCAGACTTCGAGAAGCCGGCCAGACCCTGGATCTTGAACCGGTCCGAGAACTCGTGGGTCAGGTTGGCGCCGAGTTGGTAGAACGTGGTGTCCAGCTTGCGCTCGTAGTGCTCCAGGCGCACCCAGGCGTTGTCGAACGTGCCTTTGATCAGGTTGTTGTTGCTGTCCAGCGTGTAGTCGCGGACGTTGATCGAGCGCTCGTTGGAGCGGAACAGGACCTCGGCCCACTTCTCGTTGCGGGTGGCGCTGTACTTCGAATACAGGCCGTCGATCGACAGCTTGGTGCGGTCGGTCGGCGCATACTGGAAGCTGCCGGTCAGCCCCAGGCGCTCGCGATCATGGGTGACCTGGCCGTAACGCGGAATGCGAGGATGGAAGGCCAGCGCCACTTCGTTACAGGCCGCGCTGGGCACGTAGGAGCCGCCGCTGTTTTGCGTGGTGAAGCAGTTGGTCGAGCCCACGCGGTTGAAGCGGGCCTGGGCCCAGCGCACCGTGTTGTTGGTCGACTCGATCTGTTCCTGCTGGGAATAGGCGGCCGAGATCGACGCGCCCCACTTGCCGCTCGGATGACGGTAGTTGACCAGGCCGGCCAGGCGCGGACCGAGATCCTTGCTCAGGCTGTTGTATTGGCCCTGCGCGCTGAGGGCGAGCGTGAAGCCGTCCTTCCCGGCCAGCGGATTGCCGGTGTTCAGGTCGACGACCGCGCCCAGAGAGCCTTCGTCGAGCGAAGCCTCGGCGGTCTTGTGGACGACCAGCGAG
This sequence comes from Caulobacter sp. UC70_42, assembly GCF_044056025.1. Lineage (NCBI taxonomy): Bacteria > Pseudomonadati > Pseudomonadota > Alphaproteobacteria > Caulobacterales > Caulobacteraceae > Caulobacter > Caulobacter sp. UC70_42. The sequence continues at coordinate 839,536 of NZ_CP171994.1, forward strand.
CTGAACAGCTCCGAAGCGAAGACGTTGAAGTCGAAGCCGCGCTCGCGGTTGGCGCTGGCGCCGTCCGAGGTGGTGGCGACGGCTTCCATGCCGTTGACCCGCACGCGGGTGAAGCGCGAGCCGAGGCCGCGGACGGTGATGGCGCGGCCTTCGCCGCCGTCGCGGACGATCGAGATGCCCGGAACGCGTTGCAGCGACTCGGCGAGGTTCTGATCGGGGAACTTGGCGATGTCTTCGGCGACGATGACATCGACCGACGAGACCGAGTTCGCGCTTGGCGTTGAGCGCGGCATCGAGCGACTTGCGGAAACCGGTGACCACGATGGCCTCGACTTCGTCGGCCGGCGGGGCCGCGACTTGGGCGTCAGCCGTCTGCGCGGTCGCCGCGCCGGCGAACGCCATCGCCAGGGCCAAAGCGCCGGCGGACACGCCGTATTGCAGGGCGCGCACGCGTCCCGTGATTTTCTTGGACATAGAACCTCCTCCCGATGAGACCATTTGGAGACGGCGTTACCGCCGCCCTTGGCCTTCGTTCCGGCTTCGCGTCCTTCCCACGAAGCCGTCCTCCGGCCATAGATCTTGATTTTTGCCACCGGTGTCAGAAGCAGACACTCGTTTTTGACACCGGTATCAGAGCACTAACAAAGCGATTAGCGGCCGACAAGGCCACAAAGCGGACACAACCCTTCAGACTGTTGCAGCCGTTGCGTTTCCGACACATGGGACGGTTGGTCGCGGGGCCCGTCAGACCTCGTCGGGACGGTGGTGACTGACCTGATAGAGGCCTTCCAGCATCGCGTCGCGCTGATCCGCCGGCAGCTGGGCGCCCATGGCCCGCAGCAGCTTCAAGGCGTTGAGATGCACGTCGACCGCGTCCCAGCGCCAGACCCCGGCTTCCGCCAGGCTGTCGGCCAGGGTGCAAAGCGACACCGCCGCCTTGTCGACCCCCGTGTCGGAGACGAAATGCCCGACGTCGATGATCCGTGAGCTGAGCAGATAGAGCCCCTCGAACGGCTCATGCTCGCGGTCTTCGGCGCCCTTGCAGAAGCGGCGCTCGATCTCGGCCAGCGTTTCGTCAAGCGCGGCCAGCGAGGCCTCGCGCAGGCTCTCGACCCCCGCCTCGGCGGCGACGAGGGCGTCCTGGGCCAGGATGCCGCCCCGCTCCTTGATCATGTTGGCCAGGCGGTTGGGGGGACGGAATTTACGGACGGTCATATCTGCACCTTCGCTGGGCGCATCAGGTTGGCGATTTCATCATCCGACATGTTGGGCGTCTGCGCATCGCCCACCTCCGCCGGGAGGTCATCCTTCCGCCGTCCGTCCGTCCCCGGCGGGGGTCCCTCGTGCTTGAAACGTCGATCGGGCCCGATGTAGCTGTCGCACTCGATGAAGGCTCGCTCTTCCCGGGCCACCCAGAAGATGCGCTCCAGCAGAACCTTGGGCGTGATCGGCTTGGCCACCACATAGTTCGACCCCGCGTCGCGCAGTTTGAAGATCTGCGAGGTGCGGGTGTGACCCGTGACCAGGATGACCGGGACATAGCGGTTGTTCTCGCCGCCTTCCTTCCGCAGCCACTCTATGAACTCTATGCCGTCGGTGACGGGCATCTGCACGTCGCTGATGATCAGATCGAAGGTCTTGGTGCGGATCAGCGCCTGGGCGTCCGCTACGCTTTCGGCGCGGAACAGCTGCTTGACGCCGAAGCCGGAGACCACCTGCGACAAAATGTCCAATGAGGCGCCGTTATCGTCCAGGACCAGAACCGTGGCCTTTTCGAGATTGATCCGCGTCGAGGGCAGGAGCGGGTCGGCCATCGCGCGCCTAGAAGAAGTCGAGTTCGCCGGGGTCGGCGCGCTCGCCCTGCCGCTCCTCGGCGCGCAGCCTCACGACCATGTCTGAAAGGCCCAGGCCGCTCAGCAGGGGCTCGATCGAGACGTTCCATTCTCCGGAGGCGTGCTGGCCGATGCGCTCGAGCACCTCGGACAGGCCGTGCAGGCGCTGGCTCAGTTCGTCCAGCGACTGCAGGCGCGTCAGGTTCTCCAGCGTCGCCCCGCCCTTGGCGAGGTCGCCAGCCAGGTGCTCGCAGTCCCGGCACAGGGCCGCGGCCGAGGCCAGCTCCACCGCCAGGCGTCGCGACAGCTCCCCGACCGGCAGGTGCTCGGTCGGTGCGATCGTCGGCGTCTGGAGCGGCAGCGCGGTCATCAGGCTCAGAACAGATCCACGTCGCCGCTGGCCACCGCCGGCATCGGCGGCGGAACGGGACGGCGGACATCCTGCGGCGCGTTGTCGACCGCCACCAGACGCTGGCGCACGCGCCCCGAGGTGGGCCAGAACTCGACGCGACGGGCCGAGACCCCGCCGGTGCTGGACGAGACGATCGGGATGCCTTCGTCGCGCAGGAAGCGTTCGGCGAAGGCGGCGTTGCTGGCGCCGACGTCCGAGAGACCGTCGAACAGCTTGGCCCCGCCGAAGATCTTGGCTTCCATCCGCTCGCGGCGGGCGCCCTTCTTCAGCAGATCGTTGATCAGCACTTCCATGGCGTAGGCGCCATAGCGCACGGCGTCGCCGCCGGTGCGGCCATCGCCCGAATCCGGCAGCAGGAAGTGGTTCATGCCGCCGACACCGGCTTGCGGATCGCGGATGCACGCGGCGATGCACGAGCCCAGCACCGTGGTCATCACCACCTGAGGGTCGCCGGTCACATGGCTTTCGCCCTGGGTCACGTGAACCTTGACCGCCCGTTCCGTGTCGTCGTTGTGGGAGAATGGCGTCATGTCAGCTGCCCGAACACTTGTTCGATCTTCTCTTTCAAGCCCTGAACCGTGAACGGCTTGACGCAGTAATTGTTGACGCCGAACTGCACGGCGCGCTGGACCAGCTCGCGGTCGGCGCGGCCCGTCAGCATGACGAAGGCGGTCTGGCGGATCGGCGGGTGCGAGCGCACCGCGCGCAGCAGCGCCAGGCCATCCATCTTCGGCATGTTGAAGTCCGAGATGACGAGGTTGGCGGGCTTGGCCAGGAGGTTCTTGAGAGCCTCCTCGCCGTCCGGCGCCTCACGGATGTCCTTGAAGCCGATCTGCTGCAACGCATTGCGGATCAGAGCCCGCATGGTGAGCTGGTCGTCGACCACGAGTACGGAGATGGTGCTAGCTTGCGGCATGGTTCATCGCCTCGCGGAGGCCAGATCGAGGATGGATTGGCCCATGTGGGACAGGGAGACCTGCTTCTCCACAGCGCCAATTTCGAAAGCGGAGCGCGGCATGCCGTAGACGACGCAAGAAGCTTCGTCCTGGCCCAGCGTCCTGGCGCCGGCCTTGCGCATGGCCAGAAGGCCCTGGGCGCCGTCGCGGCCCATGCCGGTCAGGATGGCCCCGACCGCCTTGTCGCCGACAGCGTTGGCCACCGAGTTGAACAGCACGTCCACCGAAGGACGGTGGCCGCTGACGGGGTCGCCCTGGACCAGGCGGCAGCGCAGGCCGGCCGAGCGAACGACCTCCAGGTGCGCCACGCCGCCGGGGGCGACGTAGACCTTGCCGGGTTCCAGCAGGGCGCCGTCGACGGCTTCCTGCACCTTGGCCCCGCTGGCGCGATCCAGGCGCGCAGCGAAGCTGGCGGTGAAGGTCGCCGGCATGTGCTGGGTGATGACCGTCGGCGGGCAGGTTTCGGGGAACAGGGTCAGGATCGACAGCAGGGCTTCCACCCCGCCGGTCGACGAACCGATCGCCACGATGTCGCCCGACGGCATGAAGTCCTTGCGCCGCACGGGCGCGGCCGCCGGCGCGGCGCCGGCGTTGGTGCGGACCGAGGCGCGGGCGGCGATCTTCACCTTGGTGACGATCTCGGCCAGGGCTTCCTGGGTTCCGGTGGCGTCGGCAGGCTTGCCCACGCAATCCACCGCCCCCAGCTCCAGGGCCCGCAGCGTCATCTCGGCGCCGGCCTGGGTCAGGGTTGAGACCATGACCACCGGCATCGGCCGCAGGCGCATGATCTTCTCGAGGAGCTCGATGCCGTTCATGTTCGGCATCTCGATGTCGAGCGTGACGACATCGGGGTTCAGGGCCTTGATCATGCCCCGGGCCTCGAACGGGTCGCCGGCGCCGCCGACCACCTCGATCTCCGGGTCGCGATTGAGGGCCGCAGTGATCAGGCTCCGCATGGTGGCGGAGTCGTCGACGACGAGAACGCGAATCTTCGGCATCAGCGGCCCACCTTCCGATAGGCGGTCAGGCCGCAGCTTTCGAACGCGGTGACGTTGGCGCCCACGCGCTCGGAATGGCCGACATAGAGACGGCCGCCCGGCGCGAGGAGCGGCGCGAAGCGGCTCCAAACGCGTTCCTGGGTAGGTTCATCGAAATAGATCACGACATTCCGGCAGAAGATTGCGTCAAAAGGCCCCTTCATAGGCCATGACGGACCGTTGAGATTTAGTTCCCGGAACGCGACCAGGCTGCGGGCCGCGTCGCAAACGCGCCAGGCGCGTCGATCCGAGGCGTCGCGCTCGAAAAACTGGCTCCGGGCCGAGGCCGGGATCCCTTCCAGCAGCGATTCGTCGTAGACGGCCTCGCGACCGGTCGCCAGCACGTTGGTGTCGATGTCCGTGCCCAGGATCCGGATGTCCAGATCGGCCGCGTTCGGCCAGACCGACAGCACCGTGAAGGCCATCGAGTAGGGCTCCTGGCCAGACGAGCTGGCGGCCGACCACAGCCGCAGCCGCCCCCCGGCGCGCACCTTGTCGGCGACGGGCTCCAGCACGTTGGCGCGTAGGTCGTCGAAGTGGTGCGGCTCGCGGAAGAAGCGCGTGACGTTGGTGGTCAGCGCCCGGAGCATCTCCTGGCTCTCGTCCTGGCCCTTGTCGCTGGCGACAAAGGCGCAGTACTCGGTGAAGGTCCGCAGACCCAGGGTCCGCAAACGCTTGGCCAGACGCGAATAGACCAGCGTCGCCTTGCTGTCGGGCAGGCTGATGCCGGCCAGGTCGTACAGCAGCGCGGCGATGCGCTTGAAGTCCTGGGTCGTGAACGCGAACTCGCCATCGACGATGGCTTCGCGACGTTCTGAGGTGGAAGCGAAACTCGTCATCAGGCGGCCAGGGCCTCCCGTTCGGGCAGGATGCGGTCCAAGGAGATCTCGCTGATCATGCGGCCCTCGATCGAGATGATGCCGCGCACGAAGTTGCGGACGGTGTCGCAGGCCATGTCCGGGGTGGGCTGCATCATGTCGTCGTTGATCGACAGGATGTCCGACACCGCGTCGACCAGCAGGCCGACGGTGCGGTCGCCCGCCTTGACCACGATGAAGACGCTCCGGACGGTCGGCTCGATCACCGGCATGCCCAGACGGCAGGCCAGATCCATGATCGGCAGCACCGCGCCGCGCAGATTGATCACGCCGCGCATGAAACCGGGCGACTGCGGAAGCACCGTGGCCGGGCTCCAGCCGCGGATCTCTCGAACCGCCATGATATCGACGCAGTACTCCTGGTCGCCGACGCGAAAGGAGATCAGTTCCCGGCGGTCAATGCCTGTGGCGGTGGCATGGTCGGTCATGACTTACTCCGCGGCGATGAGGGTGGGTTCTGTGGGGCGAGGCGCGCCGCCTTCGCGGCGACGCATGGCGATCGTCGCATCGACGTCGAGGATCAAGGCCACGCGGCCATCGCCCAGGATCGTCGCGGCGGCGACGCCTTCGACCTGCTGGTAGTTCTGCTCCAGCGACTTGATGACGACCTGGCGCTGGCCATGGATCGCGTCGGCCACCAGGGCCGCGCGAGAGCCGTCCTCGCCCTCGACCAGCAGCACGACGCCGTCGGTCGGGTTGGGGCTATGGTCGCGGTAGCCGAGCGTCAGGCCGACGTCGATCAGCGGCACGAAGCTGTCACGGACGGCCAGCACCGAGCCTACCGGCCCCAGCGGGCGAACCTCTTCCGGCTTCGGACGCAGGCTCTCGACGATGGCGGCCAGCGGCACGACCAGGGTCTCGCCGGCCACGTCGACCACCATGCCGTCCAGGACCGCCAGGGTCAGCGGCAGGCTGAGGGTGAAGGTCGAACCGTGACCCGGACGCGAGGTGATCGAGATGCGGCCGCCCAGGGCCTGGACCGAGCGCTTGACCACGTCCATGCCGACACCGCGTCCCGACACGTCCGAGATCTTGTCGGCGGTCGAGAAGCCCGGAAGGAAGATCAGGTTGTCGATTTCTTCGTCGGTCAGGGTCAGGTCGGGCGAGATCAGTCCCTTCTTGACCGCGATCGAGAGCACCCGCTCGCGGTTGATCCCCTTGCCGTCGTCCGAGACCTCGATGACGATCCGGCCGCTGCGGTGCAGGGCCGCCAGACGGACCACGCCTTCGGGATTCTTGCCGGCCGCCTTGCGCTCCTCGGGGCTTTCCAGCCCGTGGTCGATGGCGTTGCGCAGCATATGGGTGATCGGGTCGGACAGACGCTCGATAACCGTCTTGTCGACCTCGGTGTTTTCGCCGTCCATGACCAGACGGGCCTGCTTGCCCGTCATGTTGGCGACTTCGCGGACCAGACGCGGCATGCGCTGGAAAACCGACTTCACCGGCTGAGCGCGGATGGCCATGACGCTGTCCTGGATCTCGCGGGTGAGCTGTTCCAGCTCATCCAGACCCATGGCCAGGTTGGAGGACGGGGCGATGCCATACTCGCCGACGCGCTGCGCCAGCATGGCCTGGTTGATGACGAGTTCGCCGACGAGATCGATCAGGCGGTCGATGCGCTCCGGATCGACGCGGATGACCGACTGCCCGGGACCTGGGACCTCGACCTGCGTGGCCTTCGGCGTCGGGGCGGCGGGCGCGGCGGGCTTGGCGGCCTCAACGACAGGCGCGTGGGCCGGCGCGACGGCCGCGACCTCGGCGACGGGCGCCAAAGCCGGTTCGGGGGCGTGAATTTCGATGACGGCCGGAGCGGCGGGCTCGACGGCCGTTTCAGGGATGGCCTCGGCGGCGGTCAGCAGCGAGGCCAGGGCGTCCTCGACCGCGGCTTCGCCACGGGTGATTTCCAGGTCGCAGTCACCGTCGACGAACTCGAAGACTTCGCGGATCGCGGTCTCGTCCTCCTCGGTCTCGAGGCGGACGCTCCAGGTCACGAAGGCGGCTTCGGGATCCAGGTCTTCCAGGGCCGGCAGGGCGCGATCGTCCAGCGTCGCCTTGATCGGACCCAGGCGGTTGAGCTCGCGCAGCAGCAGCGCCGTCTCGTTGGCCTTGCGGTAGAGGTCCGACTTCGGACGGATCGACACCGTCCAGACATTGGCGGGGATCAGGTCGGCGTCGGCGGCCTGCGCCTCGACCGAGATGGTCTGGGGCACGAAGACGAAGCCGAGATCGTCATCATCCATCGCTTCGTCGGCGGCCGCGTCGGAAGCAATCGTGGTCGGAGCCGGAGCGGCGTTCTCGATGACCGGAGCGGCGGCCGCCGGAGCGGGCGCGGCGTTCGGGTCGGTCCAGGTTTCCAGCTCGGCGGCCATGGCGGCCGAGGCGGCCATGTCGACATCGCCCAGGCCGCGCGCGGCGCTGACGTGGTCGGCCAGAATGTCGGAAGCGCGCAGCAGGACAGCCGCCAGCTCGACCGTATTGGGCACCGAACCGGCGCGCACGGCGTCCAGCAGGGTCTCGAACACGTGGGCGAAGCGCACCAGCGGCTCGAGGCCGAAGGCGCCGGCGCCGCCCTTGATCGAGTGGACGGCGCGGAACACGGCGTTGACCGTTTCGCTGTCGCCGGCCCCTTCCTGCATGGCCAGGAGACCGCCTTCGAGGTCGGCGAGGAGCTCCTCGCATTCCTGGAAGAAAGTAACCTTGATGGCCTCTAGCTCGTCCATGTCCCGTACGTCCTAATTCGCGTCTAGCAACGGGTAGTCAAAATTCGGTACGCGGTACTTGGGCCTGGATCAGCCGGCCCCGGACCTAGGCGGCGACGCGGCGGATGGCGTCGACCAGCTTTTCCGGGTTGAACGGCTTGACGATCCAGCCCGTCGCGCCGGCTTCACGAGCCCGCTGCTTCTTCGCCGGGTCGCTTTCCGTGGTCAGGACCAGGATCGGGATGGCGCGATAGTCGTCATCGACCCGCACCGCCTCGATGAAGCCGAAGCCGTCCAGCTTGGGCATGTTGATGTCCGTGATGATCACGTCGGGGCGATGGGCGGAGAGAACCTCCAGGCCATGTTCGCCGTCGACCGCTTCGACCACGTTGAAGCCGGCGCCGGCCAAGGCCATGCGCAGCATGTCCCGCATGGTGCGGGAATCGTCGACCGTGAGAATCGTACGCGTCACGACTCAGCTCCTTGGAATTCCGCCGAGAGGAGCGCCCCTTCGGCGCCGAAAAGACGGGTGGTTTCGACAAAGGCCTCGGAAGGCCCCTTGATGGAAAAGGCTTGCCCGTCCTGGTCCCACGCCTTGCGGGCGGCCAGCAGAACCTGCAGGCACAGGCCGCCGAGGCGACGGACCTGATCGGCTTCCACGGTGATCGCCGCGCCGCGGCGTTCGAGGAAGGCGGCCTTGAGAGGGGCCGCGGCCTTCAGATCCAGGGTTTCGGGCAGCGCGATCGCGGCGGCCATCAGAATTCCTCCCAACCATCCGTGGCGGGGGCCTGAGCGACAGCCGCCGAACCACTGCTCCGGCCCGGACGGGCGAAGGTGTTCAGGCGGGCCTGCTGCTCGGCCACCGGGTTGCGCGCCGGAGCGTGCTGCGCCGCGTCGGCCATCGCCGGGCGGGTGTAATTTGAAGCGCCGTTCCCAACTTGGAAGCGGGCCATCAGGCGCACCAGTTCACCGGTCTCGCCTTTCAGCGAGTGCGTCGCGGCGGTCGATTGCTCGACCATGGCGGCGTTCTGCTGCGTGACCTGATCCATCTGGTTCACGGCCGTGTTGACTTCATTCAGACCGGTCGCCTGCTCCGCGGCCGAAGCCGCGATCTCGGTGACCAGAGCGTCGATCTCACCGACCTTCGCCACGATCCGTTGCAGCGCCTCGCCCGTCTGGCCGACCAGGCTGACGCCTTGGCTGACCTGCTGGGTCGAGCTGGAGATCAGAGCCTTGATCTCCTTGGCCGCTTCGGCCGAGCGCTGAGCCAGGGCCCGAACTTCCTGGGCGACGACCGCGAAGCCGCGGCCGGCTTCGCCCGCGCGCGCGGCCTCGACGCCGGCGTTCAGGGCCAGAAGGTTCGTCTGGAAAGCGATCTCGTCGATCACCCCGATGATCTGGCTGATCTGCTTGGACGAGTTTTCGATCTCCCCCATCGCCGACACTGCCTGATGAACGACCTGGCCGCTATGCGTCGCTTCGCCACGCGTCGTCGAGACCACGTCCGAAGCCTGGCGGGCGCCCGAGGCCGTGCGGCGCACGGTGGCGGTCAGCTCGTCCAGGGCGGCGGCGGTTTCTTCCAGGCTGGCGGCCTGCTGTTCGGTGCGGCGCGACAGGTCGTCCGACGCGTGGGCGATCTCGTCGGCGCCGGTGCGCAGGCCGTCGGTCGAGGCGGCGATGACCTTCATCGTCTCCTGCAGCGAACCCATGGCGCCGTTGAAGTCGTCCTTCAGCTTGCGGTACTCGCCGGGGAAGTCGGCGGTCACGCGGAAGGTCAGGTCGCCCGAGGCCAGCTTTTCCAGGCCCTGGGCCAGGTTGCTGACGACGGTCGAGGCTTCCTGAGCGGCGGCGGCGGCGGCGGCTTCCTTGGCGCGGCGTTCGTCGGCCGTGAGGGCGGCGGACTTTTCCTGCTCGGCGCGCAGCGTGTCGAGGTGCAGTTGGTTGTCGCGGAAGACCTTCAACGCCGTGACGATGGCGCCCAGCTCGTCGCCGCGCGTCAACTTCTCCAGGTCGATGGTGTTGTCGCCCTTCGACAGCTTGTCGGTGGCGCCGGCGATGTCGTTGATCGACTTGCGGGTCGTCATGACGGTGAACCAGGCCAGACCGCCGACAGCGGCGAGGGTGATTAGCGACATCACGATCGTAACGCTCATCGCGGCGGTCGCTTCGGCCTGACGCTTGGCGCTCTCGGCTTCGATGCGCTTGTTGGCGGCGTTGACGACCTGGTCGAGCGTGCCGGTCATCTTGGCGTACTGTTCTTCGAACGGCGCGATGAAGCCCACGGCCATGTTGAAGTCGACGCCGATCATGCCGCTGACCGTGTCGATGGCGCTGCGGCACTCATCGAGCTGCTTGATCAGTTCGACGATCTTGGGTTGTTCAGCCGCCGGCAGCTTGGCCTTGAGCGCGGCCAGCTCCTTCTTGATCGAGTCGGTCTCGGTCAGCACGGCGGCCATGCGAGCGTCATTCTTGGCGACGTCGATGTTACCGGCCTTGTGGGTCATGACGGTGTAGAGCTCACCGTTGACGTTCGAAATGCGCTTGGAAATCTTCTGGATTTCCAGGTTCTCGCGCATGTCCCTTTCAACGACCTGCTTCATGGCCGCCGACTGGCTTTTCTGAACGACGATGGCGCCGCCGGCCATGAGAGCCAGCATGAGCAGCGCGAAAGCCGGCGCAAAGCCGATTTTGATGATCAACGGCAGATCGACAAGACGGATCCGTTTCATCGCGAGGTCCCCTCCAACCAGCGCTCCGTGCCCACGGATCGCTAAACTGAAGCCGGATAATCCCGATAGATTCCTAACAACCTCTGACTTGGTTAAAGGGAATTCGATATAACCTTCACTTGCGGCCTCCAGACGGTCATTTGGCCGCAGGCCACGGGCGCGGCGTCTATAAGGAGGGGCTCCCATAGCGCGAGTCCCGCGAAGGCGAGGCGATGGTTACTCGGCAGTAAACTACAATATTATTTGGCGACTCGAACTCTCTTAACTCGCTTCTGCGAGAAAGCCCCTGCGTCCGATTGGCGCGTCGTCCACAGGACGTGACACTTTTACTTGGGAGCAGCGGGATGAAATATCCGATCGCTATTGCCGCGGGAATCGCTGGCAGCTTTTTCGTCGCTCAGGCCGCTTCGGCCGCCGGCGGTTTTGAAGACCAAATGGGCCGTTGCCTGCAGCAGTTCGCGAACACCCGCGACGCCGCCCAGGTGATGCTGGAATGCACCGCCGACGCCGGCAAGCTGTCGGACTGCAAGGTCGTCGACAACAGCGCCGCGGGCAAGGGCTTCGACAAGGCCGCCATGTGCATCGCCGAAAAGCTCCCCATGGGTGCCAAGACCGGCACTGTGAAGGTCCCGTTCCGCTTCCCGGGCGGCGCGTAAGCGTCAATCCCTTCCGGGGAACACATAACGCCCTCGCCGACACCGTCGGCGGGGGGCGTTCTGCTATTCGCAGGTCAAGATTCGCGTCTGCCCCGCGCCTTTACTCAGAACTCTTCCCACTCTTCCTTGAACGCCGCGGCCGCATTGCCTCGCGTCGCTGGAGCGGAGCCGCCGGGGCGGCTGATGGAGCGGGCGACAGGCGGCGCGCGCGTCGGCGTGGGCGTCGCCGGCGCGGCGGCCTTCTGGCGCGCCGAGATCGAGAATGTCGCCACCTGCTTGACCAGTTCCAACGTCTGACCCTTGAGGGAATGGGTCGCGGCCGTCGTCTGCTCCACCATGGCGGCGTTCTGCTGAGTGACCTGGTCCATCTGATTGACGGCCGTGTTCACCTCGTTGAGCCCCTGGGCCTGCTCCTGGGCCGAGCTGGCGATCTCCACGATCAGGGCGTCGATTTCGGCCACCTTGTCGACGATGCCGCGAAGGGCCTCGCCCGTCTGGCCGACCAGACCCACGCCGCGATCGACCTGGGCGGTCGAGCTGGCGATCAAGGTCTTGATCTCCTTGGCCGCGTCGGCCGATCGCTGGGCCAGGGCGCGGACTTCCTGCGCCACGACGGCGAAGCCGCGACCGGCCTCCCCCGCGCGCGCCGCCTCGACCCCGGCGTTGAGGGCCAGCAGGTTGGTCTGGAAGGCGATCTCGTCGATCACCCCAATGATATTGCCGATCGAGCGCGAGCTGGTTTCGATCTCGCCCATGGCGGCCACGGCCTGGTCGACGACGATGCCGGACTTCTCGGCCTCGGCCTTGGCGCCGATCACCACGTCCTGCGCCTGCTTGGCGCCGGCCGCCGAACGGCGGACGGTCGAGGTGATCTCGTCCAGAGCCGCCGCCGTCTCTTCCAGGCTGGCGGCCTGCTGTTCGGTGCGGCGCGACAGGTCGTCGGCGGCCTCGCCGATCTCGTCGGCGCCCGAGCGGATCCCGTCGGTGGCCTCGGCCACACGGCTCATCGCCTGCTCCAGGATGCCGACGGCGTTGTTGAAGTCGTCCTTCAGCTTCTGGAACTCCGGCGTCACTTCGGCCGACAGGCGGCCAACCAGATCGCCCTGGGCCAGGCGGTCCAGTGCGTCCCCCAGAGCCTGGACCACCGCGTTCTGGCTGGCCTCGTTGGCCAGGCGCACCGCCTCCAGGCGCTGGCGTTCGGCCTCGATGGTTTCCAGATAGATCGAGATGGCGAAGTCCATGTCCAGCATGACCGCCTTCATCAGCGCGCTCACCGCGTCGCCGGCCTTCGCCGCGTCGCCCTTGGCCATGAAGCCCTTGGGCCACTCATGGTCGATCGTGGCGCGGATCAGGTGCTCGCTGACCACCGCGTAGCCGCCGATGTACCAGCGCGGCTCCAGGCCGATGCGGGCGTGGGTCTGGCCGATGGCGCGCACGGCCTTGACGTAGGTGTCGTCGAACTCGGCGCGCGAGATCAGGTCCCAATGGGCCTGCTGGCGGCTCGAGGCGGACTGCATGTGCTTGTCGTCGGCGAAGAACTTGCGGGTCTCGGGCGTGGCGCGGACCTTGGCGTAGAAAGCATCCAGGGCGGGGCCGACATTGGCGCGGACGACGGGCTGAAGCGCGCGGAGGGCCGCTCGCGCCTTGTCGTCCAGACCCATGAAAGCCACTCGTTCACTGATCGCGTGATCCTGGCTCATGGCCGTCCTCGTTCTAAAATCCTGGGACAACCTCGTCTGGCATACTTAACGCCAGCTTAAATATTCTCCGCACGCGGGCGACAGGATGACGCATACACTCAAGGGTCGCGGATATTCCTTTGAGTAACGACGCGTTAAAGACATTTGCGCGCATGGAAGAGAGCCGCCTCCATGCGGCGTGACGCCACGGCTCCGCCGAGCGTCTGACGCGACATCTCGCCGCGGCCTAGCCGCCGCGCTTCAAGGTCTCGCGGGCGATGACCAGCTGCTGGATCTGGCTGGTGCCCTCGTAAATCCGGAAGATCCGCACGTCGCGATAGAGACGCTCGATTCCATAGTCGGCGACATAGCCGGCCCCGCCGAACACCTGCACCGCCCGGTCGGCGACGCGGCCGACCATCTCCGAGGCGAACAGCTTGGACGCCGCCGCCTCCAGGGTGACGCCAACGCCGGTGTCGCGCTTGCGGGCGGTTTCGAGCACCAGGGCCCGGGCCGCCAAGGCCTCGGTCTTGCTGTCGGCGATCATCGCCTGGATCAGCTGGAAGCTGGCGATCGGCTGGCCGAACTGCTTGCGCTCGCTGGCATAGGCCACGCAGTCGGCGATCAGCCGCTCGGCCACGCCGACGCAGACGGCGGCGATATGCAGGCGACCGCGGTCCAGCACCTGCATGGCGACCTTGAAGCCCTCGCCTTCCTCGCCCAGCCGGTTCCAGGCCGGCACGCGAACATTGTCGAAGGTGACATCGTGGATATGGGCGCCCTGCTGGCCCATCTTCTTCTCGGGCTTGCTGACCGACAGGCCGGGCAGATCGCGGGGGACCAGGAAGGCCGAGACCCCCGACCCGCCCTTGGCGTCGGGGTTGGTGCGGGCCATCACCGTGAACAGCGAAGCCTTGCCGGCGTTGGTGATGTAGCGTTTGGCGCCGTTCAGGACGTAGCAGTCGCCGTCCAGCGTGGCGCGGGTCTGCACCGCGGCGCTGTCGGAGCCGGCTTCCGGCTCGGTCAGGGCGAAGGACGTGATGATCTCGCCCGACGCGATGCCCGGCAGCCACTTGGCCTTCTGGTCGTCGGTTCCGAACATCACCAGGCCCTGGCTGCCGATGCCGACATTGGTGCCGAACACCGAGCGGAAGGCCGGCGAGGCGCGGCCCAGCTCGACGGCCACCAGCGCCTCTTCCTCCATGTTGAGGCCCAGGCCGCCGAATTCCTCGGGAATGGAGAGGCCGAAGAGTCCGAGGCCCTTCATCTCCTCGACGATGTCGGCGGGCACCGCGTCGTCCTCGGCGACCTTGGCCTCGATCGGCCGCAGACGCTCGGCCACGAAGCGGGCCACCGTCTCGATCAGCTGCTCGCGGGTTTCCAGATCGAGGGCCATGCGCTTCTCCCGGCATCAAACACTTGTTTTGACGCGGACTGTAGCGATGGCCCCCAAGAATGGAAGAGAGCGATTGGAAGAGCCTAGCGCGCCACCTTTTCCGCCTGGGCCAGCACGCTCTTGCGCATGCCGTAGGCCAAGTAGACCACCGCCCCGAGGATGTGGGCGAACAGGAAGTAGATCTGGGTCTTGGCCGGCAGGCTGTAGAACAGATAGAGGCAGCCCAGGATGCCGGCCGGGGCCACGATCGGCCAGGCCGGGGTCGAGAACACGCGCGGACGGTTCGGCTCGCGCCGGCGCAGCACGATCACCGACAGACCCACGGCGATAAACGCCGCCAGGGTGCCGGCGTTGGCCAGCTCGGCGATGTCCTTCAGCGACAGGAAGCCCGACAGCACCGCCGACAGGGCGCCGGTCAGCAGGGTCATCAGCACCGGCGTGCCGGTCTTGGCGTTGACCTTGGAGAGAGCGCGCGGCAGCAGGCCGTCGCGGGCCATGACGAAGAAGATCCGGCTCTGGCCGTACATGAAGGCCAGGATCACGGTCGGCAAGGCGACGACGGCGGCCAGGGCCACCAGCTGGGCCATCTTGCCGTGCTGCAGGCTCTCCAGGATGAAGACCAGCGGGGCCTCGCTCTTGGAGAACACCTCGGTGCGCGAGGCGCCGATCGAGGCGGCGGCGACGATCATGTAGATGGCCGTGCAGGCGGCCATCGAGCCGACGATGCCGATGGTCAGGTCGCGCTTGGGGTTCTTGGTCTCCTCGGCGGCGGTCGAGACCGCGTCGAAGCCGTAGAAGGCGAAGAAGATCAGGCTGGCGGCCGCCATCACGCCGATCTTGGCGGCGTCCGGCGCGGCGCCGGCCGGCACATGGGCCGAGAAGCCGTTGGGCATGAACGGGGTGAAGTGGCTGGCGTCGAAGGCCGGCAGGCACAGGGCGACGAAGATGACCAGGGCGATGATCTTCACGAAGACCAGGACCATGTTGACCGTGGCGCTCTCGCGGGTGCCCAGGGCCAGCAGGCCGGCCACCGCCATCGAGATGATCACGGCCGGCAGGTTGACGAGGCCGCCGGCGTGCGGTCCGGCCAGCAGGTAGTCAGGAAAGCCCGCCATCTTGAACAGGCCGTGGGCGTGGGCCGACCAGCCGACGGCCACGGCCGCGCAGACCAGGGTGTATTCGAGGATCAGGCTCCAGCCGACGAACCAGGCGACCGGCTCGCCCATGGCCGCATAGCTGTAGGTGTAGGCGCTGCCCGCCGCCGGCATCAGGGTCGACAGCTCGGCGTAGCACAGGGCGGCGCAGGCGCAGACCGCCCCGGCGATCAGGAACGAGAGGATCACGCCCGGCCCGGCCAGGCCCGCGCCGACGCCGGTCAGGGTGTAGATGCCGGTGCCGACGATGGCCCCGACGCCCAGGGCGACCAGATGCGGCCAGCTCAGGGTCTTCTTCAGCTGATGGCTGTCCGCGTGGCCCGCGGTGATGGTGTCGATCGCCTTGCGACGCGTCCAGATGCTCAAAATCAGGTCCCTCCGACCAGAGCATGGCTCGCGCCATGCTCTGCACTTCTTGGCGAGCTTGTTTATCCGTTTCGACTGATTCCAGTCGACACGGACAAGCTCTCGGCGCGGACCATGGAGCGGGTTTCGTGCTCCGCCAAGGCCTGATCTTTAGAAGAATATTCTCGTCAGGGCGTAGGCCAGGACCGCGACGGCGACGGTGACCGTCGCCAGCATGACCGCCAGCCTGGGCTCGACCTCGAGCAGGGCCTTGGGGCCGAGCTTGGCCGAGATGGCCCCGACGCCGGCCAGCAGCAGGAAGCCGGAGCAGGCCGCCATGGCCGCGACCAGGGCCGGCGGGATCAGGCCCAGGCCGCGGGCGGCGGCGAGCGCCGCAAAGCCTAGAACAAAAAGCGGCGGGGCCTTGAGCCCGCCGACCACGCCGCCTTGCTGGGTGCGGGTCAGCATCAGGCCGATCAGGACCACCGCCGGGCCCAGCCAGACGATGCGGGCCAGCTTGGCCAGGGCGGCGGTGCTGGCCGTCTCGGGCGAGACCGAGGGCCCCGGCGCCG
This sequence comes from Caulobacter sp. UC70_42, assembly GCF_044056025.1. Classification (NCBI taxonomy): domain Bacteria; kingdom Pseudomonadati; phylum Pseudomonadota; class Alphaproteobacteria; order Caulobacterales; family Caulobacteraceae; genus Caulobacter; species Caulobacter sp. UC70_42. Next base: position 855,881 of record NZ_CP171994.1, read on the forward strand.
GCCACCTGGGCGACGTCGTGGATCGAGAGGCCGAAGAACACGCCCGACTGGTGGGCGCTCAGGCCCAGGGCGTGGGCGATCGGCGGATAGGCCAGCATGGCCACGGTCGACAGCAGGTTGACCCCGACGATCACCAGCGCCGTCGTGCGCTGGTTGGCCGGACTGGCCGGCGCGGCCTGGGACGCGGCCAGGGCGGCGGAGGCGCCGCAGATCGAGCAGGCGGCGGCCGCGATCAGGGCCTCGGCGAACGGCAGGCCCAGCGCGGTCCCCGCCAGCGCCCCGACGCCCAGCCCGCCCAGCACCACCGCGCCGCTGGCGACGATGGCCGGACCGCCCAGGGCGGCGAACTCGCTCCAGCTGATCTGGGCGCCCATCATGGCCACGCCCAGCCGAAGCCCGGGCTTGGCGAAGACGTCGAGACCCGCGCCCAGCTGGGCCTGCAGGCCCAGGGCGCCGAGCATCATGCCCAGCACCACCGCGACCAGCGGCGCCGGGGCGTGCAGGTTCGCGGCCAGCAGCTTGGCCAGGATCGCCAACAGCAGGCCGGCGACCAGGCCGGGCCCCAGCCTGCCGGCGCTCAGGCGCAGGGCGGCGGTCGTCATCCGCGGACGGTCTCGCCGGAGATCTGCCCCGAGAGCGGCGCAGCGGCGGCGAAATGGGCGTCGGCCTTGGCGCAGCGGCTGGACAGCCGCTCGTTCAGCCGCCGCACCGTCTGGCTGCCGGTGCGCTCGAAGGCGAACGGCAGCAGACCGTGGACGAGACAGGCCAGGCCCGCGCCCAGCAGGGTGAAGCCGAAGCTCCAGGCCACGCCCATATGCTGGCCATAGCTTTCGCCGACCGACTTGGGATGACGCGTGAAGGACAGGTCCATGGGAGCCCCGTTGCTGTGCCGAGGCCCCCTAGGATGGCGAGGATTCGAAGAAAGACATGGTTTGAAAGGTTACCCGTTCCGCGATACGGAGAATTTCATTCTCCAAAACAGGGGATCGCGAGATGATTGATCTCGATCAAGTCGACCGGCGCCTCCTGGCCATCCTGCAGGAGGACGCCACCGTCGCCATCGCCGAGCTGGCCGAGCGGGTCGGCCTGAGCCAGACCCCGTGCTGGAAGCGGATCAAGCGCCTGCAGGACGCCGGCGTCATCACCGCCCGCGTCGCCCTGCTGGACCGCGCGGCCCTGGACCTGTCCCTGACCGTCTTCGTGGCGGTCAAGACCGGCCGCCACGACGAGGCCTGGCTGACCCAGTTCGCGGCCGGCGCCAGTTCCCTGCCCGAGGTCGTCGAGTTCTACCGGATGAGCGGCGAGGTCGACTATCTGCTCAAGGTCGTGGTCAAGGACATCGCCGCCTATGACCGCTTCTACAAGCGCCTGATCGCCACGGCCCCGCTGACCGACGTCTCGTCCAGCTTCGCCATGGAGCAGATCAAGTTCACGACGGCCCTGCCGATCTGCCCGAGCTAGGCTCACGGCTTCGCCGCTTCACGCGGCGTGGCCGCTGAAGGTGTTGGGGAGGCGACGGAGCGGCCGGGCGACCCCGGAGACCGTAAGGTTTGTTGTGTTTCGGCTCGCTTGACCGCTCCGCCAGGTTGTTCTTGCCCGTGAGGATGGGGGGCGTGAGCGTCTTTCAGCTCGGGACCCCACTAGCCCCCGGACGGGCGCGGACCAAGTCGATCGGCTCCATCCGTCTCGACCCCGACGATCCACGATAGGCGGCTTGTACGATCACCGCCCTGTCGATCCGCTGTCGGCTTTGGCCCCGGAGACTGCCCGTTCGCCAACCAATCCGCCTAAAGAGTACGGACGGGGCGACTTTCGAGCCTCCAGGAACCGCCAGCGGCCCCGCTCAACCTACCCCCGCCGCCGTATTGGGCCGGATCCAAACGCCCTCCCCGCGACGGGGACGGCTTTGATTGTGCAGGCGGATTCAACGCGGATCATTCAGGGGCGCGAAAAATCGACAAGTGGTTGATTTCGTGGGGTTCGGCGCCGCGAACGCCGGGGACATAGCGCCCTCAATCCCCACAAACAACCGTCATTCCCGCCCTTGTGGCGGGAACCCCTCTGTCCGCCGCAGGTGCGTGAGGGGCGGACTGCTGAGCAGTCCGCTTGCGTCTCACGGGGCAGCTGAACCAGGGGTTCCCGCCACAAGGGCGGGAATGACGGGATGTTGTTAGGATCAGTGAGAAGGCCCTTCCGCCCCGGAAGAGCGCCCGCCTTACATCTCACGGCGAGACGATCGCAGGGCTGTCCAGGTCACTCAAGGACCGCTCTCCGAGCGGCCGCGCGCGGCGGCGAAGCCGTCCTTGACTGACCTGGACAGCCCTGCACGCTGCAGCCTCCAAGAGATTTAAGGTGGGCGCCGGCGCGGGGCGTCGGGCTACCCATCCACCTACTTGCAAACATCTGCCACTCGGCATGCCGATGAGCCCGACGCCATCGCCTCATCAAGCCGCACGCTGCGCCACTTATCCGACATAGCGAGCCACCCTCACACTCAACCCCGCCTCCGTGTGTAAGCCTTGGCTACAGCCGAGAAAGTTGTAGCTTAAGCTGCAAACAATAGGGGGAGAGCAGATGTTTGATGTGCCCTTAGTCGATTCCCTAATAACCGAAAGCGACGTGGAGCAGAAATTCCTATATCCACTGCTTTTGTCTAGCACGCCTCTTGGTCTAGGCCACGACCACGCATCAATACAGACAAAATCTGACATTAGAAAATTCACGATCGGGAAAGGATCCGATCAGAAGCTATATTTTCCGGACTATATAATTACACAAAGTGGCATCCCATACGCCATAATAGAGGCAAAAAGGCCAGGAGAAAGCCTCGACGAGGCCTTGCGGGAGGGCCGGCTTTATGCGTCCGAAATTAATCATGCGTCACCCAGCGGGCTGAACCCTGTTGAATGGGTTCTAGCGTCCGACGGCCTCAGAACGGTCTTGTGCCGGAGCGACAGCGCTTCAATTCATCTAGACATGCAGCTAGCCGATTTTGTCGCAACAAATATAAAGTTCTCAAAGTTGCAGGAAGCGCTTTCAGCGGAAGCCTTGAGCAAATGGTATGCAAGAGTTATCTCTAAAATTAGACCAAATAGGTATTGGAAACCGCGCAAACTTGTTGGGGGTATTTCACTTCAACGGGAAGAGGTTGGCCTAAATTCATTTGGAGCCACGATATCCGCTGACTTTTCCCACATATTCAACCCACTCTCGCGCGCGGATCGAGCGTTCATCGTGAAGAATGCTTACATATCTTCAAAGCGGCGAGAGCGATATGTCGAGCCAATCGATCGAGTGATCCGAGCCTCCGTCCCCATATCCGAGAGTAGGTCTCAAGCGATAGAAGACACAGCGAAGCCGAATGAGATAATTAAAGTATTTAGGCGGGGAAGATCACTAGAGCGACAGGTTATGCTTATTATAGGCAACGCTGGCGCAGGAAAGACAACCTTTGTTGACTACCTACAAGAGGTTGCACTGCCGCGTGACGTCCGCGACGCCACGGTTTGGCTTCGGCTCGACATGAATCCAGCCCCGGTCTCGCGGGATGAAATATATGATTGGCTAAGGCGCCGCATCGTTAAGGCATGCTGCGATCATTATAGCGATATCGACTTCGACGACCTTGACACCATCAAGGCAGTCTTCGCACCAGCTGTGACCAAATTTCGCAAGGGCGCAGGACGCCTATTTGAAGGAAATCAAGAAGTTTATAATGAAAAATTGGGAGAAATAATACTAGGATTGCAGGCAGATTCAACCACACTAACTGAAAATATCGTGCGGTATTGCGTGGGAGATCGCGGAAAGCTACTTGTTGTAGTATTTGATAATTCAGACAAGAAATTATTATCCGAACAGCTTTTAATGTTCGAGGTTGCCCAATGGATACAAAAGGAATTCAGCGCCCTTGTTGTACTGCCCCTAAGGGAGGAAACTTATGACAATCATCAAGGAGAGCCCCCTCTAGATACAGCGCTTAAGGATTTGGTATTTCGCATTGAGCCGCCATTATTCCAAAAAATACTTCAAAGCAGAATACAACTCGCCCTAAACGCGATCGGCACGAGTGGGGCCAAGACGTTTCGATACGACCTTCCGAATGGAATGCAAGTCGAGTACCCCGCATCCGATCAAGGTCACTACCTATCATCTATACTAAGGTCTGTGTTTGAGCATGACATGCATGTTCGCCGACTTATCGTTGGACTCGCCGGCAGAAATATGCGGCGTGCAATGGAAATATTCCTAGAGTTCTGCACCAGCGGGCACATTACCGAAGATCACATCTTAAAAATGGTCCAGAGTCGTGGGCAATATGTCCTACCGCTTTCCCTAGTCACGACAGTATTGCTCAGAAGCAATCTCAGATATTATGACTCTGATAGAGCGTATCTGAAAAATATATACTCTGCTGTTGAGCTTGATGATCGCCCTAATCATTTCGCCAGAATTTTGATCCTCTCGTGGCTAAGTGAGCGCGCAACGGTATTTGGGCCTAGGCGACTCGAGGGCTATGCCTCGATCTCCCTGCTGCGAGCCGAACTATCCAGGTTTGGCGTTGATGAGCAAGTTTTCAGAAGAGAACTTGAGGCGCTCGCACGAGGCTACTGCATAACCTCTGAGGATTTCAGAACAAGCAGCTTGACCGATGAGGATCTTGTTTCGATCGCCCCGGCCGGGCGCGTCCATCTTCAAATCAAGGATAATCAACATTATCTAGCCGCGATCGCCGAAGACACATGGTTCTCGCAAGCAGCAGTGGCCGAAGCTATAGCCGACCGGATTAAGAATCCGCGAGAACACTACTCCAACAGGGTCGTTCTTTATAATGCTTTAGATGTGTTGAGAGAATTAAAAAGTTCGCTCGATACTCAGACAGCAGCATATCAAGCCACCTTCAGCGACAACAGGCTTCAAGAGTTGCTTGACCTTAGCGCAGCGGAGCGAGCGGTAGATCGCTATGAGCGTTCTGTCGTCAGCGGAGCCTGGGTCGGCATCGCTTCAAAAATTACACAGGGAAGCCGCCACTCAGGAACGGTCGAGGCAGTAAAAAATTTTGGAGCGTTCATTAGCTTACACGGCGTATCAGGGCTATTGCACAGCTCGAAGATGCCTAAGCACATTAAGCTAGAGCCGGGCATGGAGATTGAGGTCAGCGTTCTAGATATCGATCCAATCGAAAGGAAATTATCGCTCATCTGGTGAGTTATGAGGCGAATGTGCACAGCCGGCACATTCGCTTCTAACCGGCCTCTGAACTCTAGGATTTCCCCCCCCTACTCCGGCCACAAATCCTGCACGTCGCCCTTGCGGTTCAGCATGTGCGTGGCCCGCTTGATCAGCATCAGCAGGCGCTCTTTCCGGCCGTCCTTGTCGTAGGTCAGGGTCGTGCGGGCCAGGCCTTCCAGCATGAAGCGCGCCAGGTCGCGGCTGGCCTGGAAGCGGGGGCCGGCGCCGGCGTGGAGGATCTTCAGGAAGTGGTCGCCGGCCTGGGCGCGGTCGAACTCGGCCTGGGCGGGCGCCAGCAGGGCGTGGATGGCCGGGTCGGTGCGGCCGGCGTCCTCCAGCTCGCCGAAGGCCAGGAACGGCACGCTGTGCAGCAGGTCCCAGTAGCTGTCGATCGCGTGCTCGGTGACGTCGGCGCCGGCGGGCAGGTTCTCGGCGGCGGCGCGGAACAGGGTCGAGCGCTCGGCCTGGATATGGGCCACGGCGGCCTCGACCAGGGCCTCGCGGGTCGGGAAGTGATAGAGCATCGCCCCGCGCGTCAGGCCGGCGGCGTCGGCGATCACCGGGTTGGTGGCGGCGTGGTAGCCGATCTCGGCGAACAGGCGCATCGCCTGGTCCAGAATCCGCGCGCGGGTCTTCTGGGATTTCGGCGTGTCCTTGGCGAGGCGGGCGGCGTCCATGCCGGTGATCTAGTCGCCGCGATGCTGCACCGCAACAGGCTTGCCGCCCTCGAGCAACCCCAAGCGGCGAAAGGGATTGCTTATCGGTCCAGAATTTTGACAATCACGTCGAAACTGCGCGTTTCGCGGGCAGAGCCGGGCCGAAGCGCGGGAAGCGGCGCCGGGCCGGCCGGCGGATCGGCCGGGGCCCCGTTTCATTAAAGCGACATGCAATCAGCTTAATCGCCTGCCGTTGGCCGCCATCTTCCGATCCGGGGACGGAACGATCTCGCGGCGCCACACGGGGGTTCGACCATGAGCGCCGACGTCGCCGTTCGCCGCTACCGCTCCATCTTCATCAGCGATCTGCACCTGGGCACGCGCGGGTGCCAGGCCGAGCTGCTGCTGGACTTCATCCGCCATGTCGAGTGCGACAAGCTCTATCTGGTCGGCGACATCATCGACGGCTGGAAGCTGCGGAGCGGCTGGTACTGGCCCCAGGCCCACAACGACGTGGTCCAGAAGATCCTGCGGATGGCCCGCAAGGGGACCGAGGTGATCTACGTCCCCGGCAATCACGACGACCGGATCCGCGACTTCTGCGGCGTCCACTTCGGCGGGGTGATCGTGGCCCGCGACGTGATCCACGAGGCGGCCGACGGCAAGCGCTATCTGGTCGTCCACGGCGACGAGTTCGACGGCATCGTCCAGCACGCCAAGTGGCTCGCCTTCCTCGGGGATTGGTCCTATAGAACCATCCTCATGCTGAACACTCTGGTGAATCGCCTGCGGCGTCGCCTGGGGTTCGGCTATTGGAGTCTGTCGGCGTTTCTGAAGGTCAAGGTGAAGAACGCGTTGCAGTTCATCGAGAACTTCGAGGCCGCCGTGGCCGACGAAGCGCGACGTCGGGGGGTGGACGGCGTGATCTGTGGTCACATCCACAAGGCCGAGATGCGCGACATCGACGGCGTCCGCTACATCAATGACGGCGACTGGGTGGAAAGCTGCACGGCCCTGGCCGAGCACGCCGACGGCCATCTCGAGATCCTGGAATGGGCCAAGCTGCGCTCGTGGTCGGTGATCGACCGCGCCCGTTCGGTCGCGCCGCAAGCCGCTGACGCCGCCGACGAGCCGTTGCCGGAGCCCGCCGCCGCCTGATGCGAATTCTGCTTGCGACCGACGCCTGGGAGCCTCAAGTCAACGGGGTGGTCCGGACCCTGACCCGGGTGGTCGAGGAACTGCGCGCCATGGGCCACGAGGTCGATGTCGTCAGCCCCGAACAGTTCCCGACCTTCCCGCTGCCGACCTATCCCGAGATCAAGCTGGCGATCGGCGCCTACGAGCCGGTGCAGGAGCGCTTCAAGCAGTTCGAGCCCGAGGCGATCCACATCGCCACCGAGGGTCCGATCGGCCTGGCCGCGCGCCGCATCTGCCTGGAGTGGAAGCTGCCGTTCACGACCAGCTACCACACCAAGTTCCCGGAATATGTCTCGGCCCGCCTGCCGCTGCCGCTGGCGGCCGGCTACACCTACATGCGCTGGTTCCACAAGCCGTCGGGCCGGCTGATGGTGGCCACCCCGACCATGCGCGACGAGCTGGCCAAGCACGGCTTCCGCAACCTGTCGCCCTGGTCGCGCGGGGTGGACACCGACATCTTCAAGCCGCGCGTTCGAGGGCGATCCCGACCCGTTCGAGGGCCTGCCGCGCCCGATCTTCCTCAATGTCGGCCGGGTGGCCGTCGAGAAGAACATCGAGGCCTTCGCCAGCCTGGACCTGCCGGGGACCAAGGTCGTCATCGGCGACGGCCCCCAGCGCGAGGAGCTGGCCGAGAAATATCCCGAGGTGAAGTTCCTGGGCGCCAAGTTCGGCGACGAGCTGGCCCGCTATTTCGGCGGGGCGGACGTGTTCTGCTTCCCGTCCCTGACCGACACCTTCGGCCTGGTGATCCTGGAGGCCATGGCCGCCGGCGTGCCCGTGGCGGCCTTCTCGGCCCCGGGTCCGGTCGACATCATCCCCGGCTCCAACGCCGGCGTGCTGGCGCCCGGCCAGACCGACGGCCTCAAGGAAGCCTGCCTGGCCTGCCTGGACCTGGACCGCGCGGTGGTCCGCAAGTTCGCCGAGAAGTTCTCGTGGCGCTCGTGCGCCGAGGAGTTCTTCCGCAACCTGCAGCCCTATCCGGAGCCGGAGAAGACCCGCTTCTGGCGGCGGCTGCGGCGCCTGGCGCGGCTGCGCAAGAAGACGGCCGCCTAGAGCAGCCGTCCCTGCAGCCACAGGATGGCCGGATAGGTCGCCAGCCAGGTCCAGAAGAACCGGTTGAGGCCGAACAGGCAGGCATTGGCCAGGTGGAAGGTCGCCGCGACCGCCAGGCCCGCGACCAGGGCCGGCTTCCACAGCAGGGTCAGCGGAAAGGCCAGCTCGAAGCCCATCACCGCCCAGGACATGACCCGCAGCAGCTGGGGCCGCTCGGCGAAGCGACGCAGATTCTGGGAGACCGGATAGGCGGAAAACTGAAAGACGTCGGCCAGCGCCCGGCCCGAGCGCCAGTCGGGATTGACGATCTTGACCCCGCCCGAGATGAAGTAGCTGAGCATCAGCTGCGCCCCGAGATAGCCGAACGACAGCTCCTTCAGCGCCGGGGTCGGCAGCAGCCGGGTCAGGACCAGGCACCACAGCGCCAAGAGGCCCATGCGGTCGCTGCCGCCGTTATAGGGCCCCTGGAAGCGGTGAAGGATCAGCAGCGACAGCCCCGCCAGCCCGACCAGCGGCCAGGGCGCGGCGACGCCGGCGATCACCAGGCCGCACAGGACGACGCGGACGCCGAACAGGATCCGCTCGTCGCGGAAGCCGCGCAGGTGCTCCAGGCTCTGCTGGACCAGGGCCAGCGCCAGCAGGATCTCGGTCAGGCGAACGGCGGCTTCAAGGCTCATCGGATCGCGATGTCCTTCAGCAGCCGAGGCGCGGGCTGGACCATCACCTCCTCGGTCAGCGCCTCGCCCTCGCGGCTGACGAAGACCAGCCGAAAGCACAGCCACGGCCGCGCGGGGTCCTGGGGCTCGGGGGCCCCATCCGCGACGAGGTCGGAGGCGATGCGCCTGAAGAGTTCGTCCTCGCTGTGGGCCGGGTTGCGATCCTCGGCCAGGCGCTCGGCGCAGCTCATCACGAACAGGGTCTGGTTCCAGCGCGGGTTCCAGAAGAGGCGCTTGACCATGGTCGCCAGCGACACGTGCTCTGGCCGGGGCCGGAACGCGCGCCAGACGCCGGTCGCATCACCGGGCGAGGCCAGCAGGGCGTACTCCACGCGCGGCGCCGGCGCGATCACGTCGAAGAAGTTCCACGACGGGATCAGGGCGGGGAGCAGCAGCCTGAGGGGGGCGAGGAGGGTTCCGGTCGTCATGCTCGGCTCCTCCTGGCGCTACTTCAGACCATCCTGCGCCAAGGTGTGCGCGACCACCGCGTTGGCGTGGCCATGGCCCATGCCGTGCTCATCCTTCAGAATCGCGACCAGGTCCATGTGCCTGGCGGGATAGCCGTCCCGCACGATCTGCTGCCAATGGGCGATCGGCTGGCCGTATTTCTTCTCGATCGACGGAAAATAGGACGCCGGTCCCTTCACGGGGTCTTGGGTCATGGGCGACTCCTGATCGCTCCGATATCGCACCGGGCGACCGGGCTCCGCAACGGGTGGTTGTCGGACTTCACGCGACCGAGCATCATCCGCGAATGGTCACGTTTCACCAGTTCGAAGACAGTATTCCAGACGAAGCCAAAGCCCTTCGATTGATCGGCATGCCTGTGTCGGTATTCGACCATTGGCTCACGGAAGACGAATTTATCAACACGACCCCGTTTCTTTCATACGGCGAGGCCAGGGAGAAGGGTTTCGCCGCCGACTACCTTGAGACGGAAGACCGGTTCCTGACACTTCTCGATGGCATGGCGAAGGGCGGAGTCTCCTTGATCCGCTTTCCGGATGGGCTTCAGCGGGTGAGCGAGACCTCTTCCAAATGGCGAAATATCGTTCGCAGGGGGCTGCGCTACAAATCCTCGGATGAGCTGTACTTTCATCAGTACGAAGCGCGCCTCCTCTTTGGCTGGGATCTCACGCACTGGTTCATTTTCCGGGAGAGAAGCAACACCGTCGCCGTCGCTGATCTGGTGAGGAAGGCGGGTCTTCATGTCCTCGACTTGCACCCATCCGTCGTGGTGGCCGACTAGGTCATCCTAACCACAAGCAGACGCCTGAAGGGGCGGACAAGGGTGGAATCGCCCCCCAAACAAACCCCTCTCTCATAGAGAGAGGGAGGGGCCCGCCGCCGGAGGCGGTGGGAGGGTGAGAGGTTTCATCGCCCACCGGAAAATCCCGATTCCTTCCGTTGAGCGGCCGCGAGGGCTGAGCCCATGCTCTTGTTATGGACAAGCTCTCCAATGCCCGCCGCCTTCGCCGGGACCAGACGCTGGCCGAAAAGGTGCTCTGGGGCCTCGTTCGCAATCGCCGCCTGGGTGGGTTCCGGTTCCTGCGACAGGTCACGATCGATCGCTACTTCGCGGACTTCGTCTGCGAGGCGGCGAAGATTATCGTCGAATTGGACGGCGCCTCGCATGAAGGCCGCGAAGACTATGACGAGCGCCGCACTCAGACGCTGGAGCTATACGGCTATGTCGTCCTGAGGGTCCGCAATGAGCGGGTCCTTACAGATCCTGGCGGGACGGCGGATGACATTCTCGCGGTGCTTCGTTCGGACAGGATGTAACCTCTCACCCTCCCACCGCTTCGCGGCGGGCCCCTCCTCTCTCTATGAGAGAGGGGTTCTAAAGTCGCTATGGTCGGGAGGGGGAAATCAGCCCCCGGCCACAAGCCCGTCATCCCCCGCTTATGCGCGGGGCCCATCTGTCCGCCGCGGGTGCGGAGCGGAAGAAGGCTCTTACGTTGAAGTTGAACCATGAGCCCCGCGCATGAAGCGCGGGATGACGACGAGGATTCGGGGCCGCTTGCGGACGCCCGGCTCAGCAGCGCCCACTCCCCTTCACCTAGGCGGCCGGCGGCGGCGCCGCGCGGATCTTCGGGATCAGGTCCTTCAACTGGTCCTCCGAAAGCGCGCCGCGGATCAGATAGCCGTTGATCACCAGGCCCGGCGTGCCTTGCAGCGCCAGGAGGCCGGCCTCGCGGGCGTTGCGCGCCAGGATGGCGTCGATGTCGCGGCCGTGGGCCTTCAGGTCCCTCGCCAGCCTGGCCCCGTCGACGCCGGCCTGCCTGGCGACGGTCTCGACCATGTCCTTGTCGCTCAGCCGCGTGGGCGAGAGCATGAAGGCCCGATGCACCGCGTCGTACCGGCCTTGATAGGTCGCCGCCAGGGCCACCCGCGCCGCGTACTCGGACACGTCGCCGAAGATCGGCCACTCCTTGTGGACCACGGCCAGGCGGCGGTCCGCCTTCAGCGCGTTGGCCAGCACCGGCTCCATGCGTTTGCAGTAGCCGCAGTTGTAGTCGGCGTACATCACGATCACGACGTCCGCGTCCGCCGCCCCCCCGCGCGGCGCGCCAGGCTCGCGCAAGAGGTCCTTGAAGCCGTAGTCGCCGGCGCCGGCCGGCGCTGAAAAGGCGAAAGCGACCAAGGCGGCCAGAGCCATGACATGACGGAAAAGCATCGGGTGCTCCAGGAACGGTCGATCAGCCGGTTGGGCAAGGGCGGCGACGCGCCTTGAGATCCAGAACCGGTCCTGGGCGCCTCAAGATCGCGACGCTGGAATGGCCCTACCCCTCCAGGGGGCCCTTCCTGGGCTTGCCGGGCTTGAGGATGACCTTGTCGATCCGCGAACCGTCCATGTCGACGATCTCGATGTCGAAGGCGCCGATGGCGACGTGCTCCCCCTCCTCGGGTATGCGGCCCAGGCGGTCCAGGATCAGACCGGCGACGGTGTGATAGCCGCCATCGGCCTCGAAGTTCTCGCCCAGGTGATCGTTCAGTTCCTGGATGTCGAGGCGGGCGTCGATCAGCCAGCTGCCGTCCTCGCGACGGATGAAGCGCTTCTCGTCGTCCTCGTGATCCTCCGGGAAGTCGCCGGCGATCATTTCCAGCAGGTCCAGGGGCGTGATCGCGCCCTGCAGCGAACCGAACTCGTCGACGACCAGGGCCATGTGCAGGCTGGTCTGCTTGAACACCCCCAGGGCCTTGAGCAGCGACATGGTCTCGGGGATGGCGATCGGCTGCTGGACGTGGGCCTTCAGGTCCAGGGGCTCGTTCGACAGGCAGGCGTCCAGCAGGTCCTTCTTCAGCACCACGCCGACCCCGCCGTCCAGATCGTCGTCGGTGGCGACCAGGATGCGCGAGTGGGCGCTGGCGCGGATCTCGGTCAGCACCTGCTCGGGGCTGTCGGCCAGGGACACCCAGAAGAGGTCGCGGCGCGGGGTCATGGCCACGCGGACGGGACGGTCGCCCAGGCGCAGCACCTCGTTGATCATCGCCCGCTCCTCGGGCTCGATCAGGCCGGCGTCGGCGCCCTCGGCCAGGACGGTCTCGACCTCCTCGGAGGTGATGCCGCTATTGCGCTCGTCGCGCACGCCCATCAGCTTCAGCACGGCGGCGGTGGAGACGGTCAGCAGGGTCACGAACGGGCGCAGCACCGTGGCCACGATCGCCAGGAACGGCGACATGCGGCGGGCGATCACGTCGGGGAACATCAGCGCCAGGCGCTTGGGCACCAGTTCGCCCAGGATCACCGAGACATAGGTCAGGCCGATGACCACGATCGTGGTGGCGATGGCCTCGGAATATTTGGCCAGGGCCGGGAGGGTGGTCTCCACCCATGTGTCCAGCGCGCTGGCGATGGTGGCCTGGCCGTAGGCGCCGGCGAAGATGCCGATCAGGGTGATGCCGACCTGGACGGCCGACAGGAACCGCGTCGGGTGCTCGGCCATGTCGAGGGCCAGCTTCGCGCCTCGATCCCCCCGCTCGGCGAAGCCTTGCAGACGGGCCTTGCGGGCCGAGACGACGGCCAGTTCGGACATGGAAAAGACCCCGTTCAACAGAACGAGGAGAAAGACGACGGCGAGCGCGACGAGGATCATGGCCCTGCAGGGTCAAGGACGCGGGCCCGGACGGCGACCGCGGCGCGGGCATGGGGAGACCCGGCGCGGCCCACTATACAAAGAAAAACGCCGCGGCCCATAGGACCACGGCGTCTGTCTTGGTCTAACCCGACCGGCGCCGGCTTAGGAAGCCGGACGCGCCATCGTGGTCTTGTTGGCCACGGCCGCCTTCTGGGCTTCGTGCTGGCCCGGAGGCAGCGGGATCAGACCACGGCCTTGCAGGTAGCCGCCACGGCCCGTCGCGGCGTCCGAGGTGAACTCCTTCAGGAACTCTTCCAGGCCCGGGGTGACGCCGATGTTGGCCTTCTTCACGTAGATGAAGAGGGTGCGCGACAGCGGGTACGAGCCGTCCGAGATGGTCTGGGCCGAGGGACGCACGCCGTTGACCGAGGCGCCCTTGATCTTGTCCATGTTCTCTTCGAGGTACGACCAGCCGAAGACGCCCAGCGAACCCGGGGTCTTGGTCAGGGTGCCGACGATGGCGTTGTCGTTTTCGCCGGCGTCGATCCAGCCGTCGCTCCGCAGCGGGTCGACCTGGGCCTTGAACTTCTTTTCGTTGTCCGAGCGGATGGCGTCCAGCGTCGGATACTTGCGGGCGCCGGCCTCGATGGCCAGCTCGACGAAGGCGTCGCGGGTGCCCGAGGTCGGCGGCGGGCCGTAGACCTGGATGCGGTTGCCCGGCAGGCCGCCGGCCACGTCGTCCCAGTTCTTGTTCGGGTTCGGGATGAACTGGCCGTTCTTATACACGAGCTTCGAGAGACCCATGTAGAGGTTCTCGGTCTTGAAGTTGTAGTCGGCGCCGTCCTTGTCGGTGGCGACGACGATGCCGTCGAAGCCGATCTTGATCGCGATGATGTCCTTGACGCCCTTGGCGGCGCAGGCGTCGAACTCGGACTTCTTCATCGGACGCGAGGCGTTGGCGATGTCCGGGAAGCCTTCGCCGTTACCCGAGCAGAACAGCTTGATGCCGCCGCCGGTGCCGAGGCTTTCGATCTTCGGAGCCTTCTTGCCCGACTTCTTGGCGAAGTTCTCGGCCGTGCGGGTGGCGAACGGGAACACGGTCGACGAACCGGCGGCCCACACATAGTCGCGGGCGGCGTGGGCGGGAGCGGCGGCCAGGCCCGACAGGGCGACGGCGGCGGCCGCGCAGGACAGGAGCTTCTTCATGGTCATTTCCTAAGGGAATGAAGCAAAGGAGGTCGGACGGACCCGAGGGTCCGCCCGAAAACTGGGTGTCTTAGAAGTCCAGCTGAGCGCGCAGCTGGAACTGCTTGATGTCGTAGTCCTGGTTCAGGCCGACATTGTCCGACTTGCCGTCGGTGTAGTTGGCCTGGAAGCGGACGTACGAGGTCGGGTAGTAGTTCACGCCCAGGGTCCAGCCCGTGTACTTGCCGGCTTGCGAGGTGGCCGGCTTGACCTTCAGGGTGTCGTAGGCGTCGCTCAGGTCGGCGTAGTCGTAGCGAACCGCCAGTTCCAGGCCGCCCATGCCGCCGGCCGTGACCGGGTTCAGGATCTTCGGACGCTTGAACTCACCGGCGGCGGCGTCGTAGTTGCGCATCTCGCCGGTCGGCCAGAACGACACGAACGCGTAGCCGACCTTCACCTTCGGATCGTCGCCGACGACGGCCGGGTTCTGGCGGGTGACGTCGATGTTCGAGTACTCGCCCTGGATCGAGAACGGGCCGTGGACATAGGCGCCTTCGACGGCCAGGGTCTTGTCCCGGTTGCCGATGCCGCCCGTGGTGTAGAACGTGGTGCCGTTGCTGTAGGCGGTCGTCGTGCGGCCGGTATAGGCGAAGGCGTTCTCGTCGCCGCGGTTGCGGTAGCGATACGACAGGGCGACGTGCAGCTTGTCGGTATCGGTGTTGATCGGGGCGAAGTGACCGCGCGCCGTCAGGCCGAAGCGCTCCTTGCTGTCGGCGCCGGCGTTGGCGACGTCGGCGGAGTTGATGCTGTTGCCTTGGACGGCGAACGTGGCCGAGTAGTTGAAGCCCTGGTACTTGGCGACCGCGCTGAGCAGGTAGCTGTCGACGCCGAAGTCACCGTAGGGACCACGGTCCATGAAGGTGGTGAAGCGGGTCGAGGTCAGGTTCTCAAGGCCGGCGGCCTTGATGTTCCCGAACAGCAGCGAAACTTGTTCGTTCGGCTTGTACTCGATGACGACGTCGTCCCACGAGGCCGAGCCGCCGTTCACCCAGCCGCCTTCGGCCTTGTAGGCGAAGTAGTTGTTCAGCTTGCCTTCGACGCCCAGGAACACCTGGCGACCGCGCCAGTTGCTGGTCTTGTAGTCGCCGCCGGGGCCATCCCGGCTCACGTCCTGATTGACGTAGTCGACCAGGATACGACCCCGAAACTTGAACATCGTGTCGTCGTTCGAGAACTGCGGCGCGCCGCTCCACTTGTAGGCCATGTCCTGGGCTTGGGCCGCGACGCCCAGGCTCAGAGCAAACGCGACGCCCAGCGCCGAACCGGCGACCAGCGAGGTCTTGATGCTCATTGTGAAGTTTCCCCTTGAAGTGCCCCTGCCTCTCTCGCCCGATGAAGGACGGGATCAGGACAGTCGCGGGCTTACCGGGGGGCCATGACGGTTCCGCCAATGATTTGTGACAGCCGCGCAACAACTGTTGTTCGCCGGCTAAACTGTGTCACGGCGGCAACATGGGAAAATCACGGGAATAAAGCAGAAGATCCGGTCTCCGGGGCGGGGGATAGAGACCGGAAACCCGTATCCCTCCCCCTCCCGGATGTCGGAAGGGCGGCCCGTCGCCGAGCCGCCCTTCGTCACGTCGGGCCTAGTATTTCACGCGCAGTTCAATGCCGTAGGTGCGCGGCGGGTTGAAGTTGGCGTAGTCGCCGATCGTGCCGCGGTTGGCGGCCGAGATGCGGTAGATGTGCGACTCGTTCAGCAGGTTGCGCGACCACAGCGACAGGCTGGCCGAACCGGCGTCGCCCATCGTGATGTCGGCCAGGGTCAGGTTGCCGTTGACGATGAAGCTGCTGTCGCCCTTCACGGCGACGTTCTGGACCAGCTTGCCGGTCGGCGAAACGTCGGCGAACTCGGTCTGGAACGAGTACTGGGCGTCGGCGTAGTTGGCGTCCAGGTGCGCCTTGAACGTCATCGAACCCACCGGCTGCTTGAAGTCGATATAGGCCGAGGCGGCGTTCGGCGGCGTGTAGACCACGTTGACCGGGAACGGCGTGCCCTGCGGGACGTCGGCGTTGCCGGTGAACGGGAACGGCGCGGCCGGCACCTTGACGTCCGTGTAGGCGTACGAGACGCCGACCTGGATCTGGCTGGTGACCTGGGCGGTCAGGTCAGCTTCGAAGCCGCGGATCTTCGAGGTGCCCGGCGCATTGCGGGTCTCCTCGGTGTGCGCGCCTTGCGTCGGGCTGCCGGGGGTGGTGTCGACGTTGTCGAAGTCGATCTGGGTGCCGTCGCGGTTCATGGCGTAGGCGGCCAGGTTCAGACGGACGCGGTTGTCGAGGAAGTCCATCTTGGCGCCGATCTCGTACGCCTTGACCTTTTCGGCGTCGAACGCCTGGAAGGTCTGCGAACGGTCGTTGGCGCCGCCGGCGCGATAGCCGGTCGAGAACTTGGCGTACAGGTTCACGCCTTCAGCCGCGTCGTAGGCCAGGTTGACCAGCGGGTCGAAGCGACCCTTGTCGTAGGTGAACGTGAAGTTCGTGGCCTTGCCGTTGACGATGTAGAGCGTGCCGTCGCGCTTGTCCTTGGTGTAGCGACCGCCGACCGTCAGGTGCAGCTTCTCCATCGTGGCCGGGGTGTAGGTGCCCTGGCCGTAGATGGCGTAGCTCTCGGCGTCGGCTTCCGAGGCGCGGGTCAGGAAGCGCGTGCCGCGCTCCCAGCCGGCGGTGCCGGCCGCGGCCTTCGACGTGCCCGCCGACGAGCGGATGGTGTAGGCGGTGCCGTCGGCGTTCCACTGGTTGGTGAACGGCGTGGCGGCCGATTCCTTGGCGTGTTCCTTGAAGTAGTACAGGCCGGCGACGTACTGGAAGGTGTCACCGAAGTCGCCGACCGCCTGGAATTCCTGGCTGTACTGGTTCTGATACAGGTCCGAGAGGCTGTAGCGGCCGAAGTTGGCGTTCGGGGCGAAGACGTTGCGGGCTTCGATGCCCGAGTTGTCCCACTGGTTCGTCGCGACGGCGCGGGCCGCCGTGATCGAGCGCAGCTGCAGGTTCGGCGAGACGTTGTACTTCAGCGTCATCATCGCGCCGCCGGTCTCGTCGACGCTGGGCTGCTGGACGGTGCCGATGTCCGAGACCTTCTGGCGGTCGGTGTGGACCTTCACCAGCGAGGCCAGCGGGTTGATCGTGCCGGCCGGAGCGCTGGCCGTGGCCTGGACTTCAGCCAGGGTGCGGACGCGCTTGCCATAGGGGTTGTAGTTGATCAGCTGGCTGAAGAACGGGGTGTTCTCGTCCTTCGCGTAGTCGACGGCGACCAGGGCGCTGAACTTGTCGTTCGGGCGATACAGGGCCTGGATGCGGCCGCCCTTGCGGTCGTACTGGTTCCAGCCGGCTTGACCCGACATCGGGTTCTTCACGGTCGGATCCTGGTGTTGCAGCAGGCCGTCGACCTTGATCGACAGGCCGTTGAACTCCTGGAAGTCCTGGTGCAGCTCGGCGGTGTAGGCGCCGTAGTTGCCGACGCCGGCGACGATGCGGCCGCCGGCCACGCCCGACGGCCCCTTCGAGACGATGCTGACAGCGCCGCCTTCGGTGTTACGGCCGAACAGCGTGCCTTGCGGGCCGCGCAGCACTTCGACGCGCTCCAGGTCCAGCAGGGCGACGTTCAGGCCTTGCTGACGGCCCAGATAGACGCCGTCGATATAGACGCCGACGCCCTGGTCGCGGGCGGTCTGGTTGGCGTCGAACGGGACGATGCCGCGGATGCCGACAGTCAGGGCCGACTGGCGGGCTTCGAAGGTGGCGACGCGCAGCGAGGGGATGGCGCCGTCCATCAGGCTGATCAGGCTCTCGGCGTGGCGGTCGGCCATGGCCGTGGCGCTCAGCACCGACACCGCGATCGGCGTGGTTTGCAGGTTGGTTTCACGCTTGGTGGCCGTGATGACGACCTGCTCCAGCGCCGTGCCATCCGCATCGGGCGCGGGATCGGCGGCGTAGGCGGTCGAAGCCGTGGCGACCATCAGAGCGACGAGCGCCGCCCCACCGAAATAGTTACGCATTTGGAGGTACCCCTGTTTGGTTGGCCGGGGGGATAGTCCGCATGCAGTGATGGTTCAGTGACGCCACCGTGTATGTTTTAAGACGTGATAATTTTGCGCCACGCCGGCTCAACTCAGAATATCCGAACGCATTCGCCCGCCGCGCGAACCCAGACACAAAACGTTACGACACAGAAACAAAACGTCTTGATCTGGACAAGTTTCAGAAATGAGATATCGGCGTTATCTGTTTCATTTCGATACATGAAACAGCTGTATGATCTCGATGAATATTCCACCCAATACTGAGGATCGAAGCCCAAAAGGCGCCACGCTCCGGCTCCGCGCGGAACGTCGGAAACGCGACGGGCGCGCCAGCGTTTGGCTGGCGCGCCCGGGTTTTTTGATCGGGCCGGAACGAAGGATCGGCGGCTAGAGCAGCCGCGTACGGATCACTTGCGACAGCAGGTCGATGATCGACACCGCCACGACGATGACCAGCACGATGCAGCCGGTCTGGTCGAACTGGAAGGCGTTGATCGAGTCGAACAGGATCTGGCCGATGCCGCCCGCGCCAATGATGCCCAGCACGGTGGCGGCGCGGGCGCTCGATTCGAAGCGGTAGAGCGCGTAGCTGGTCCACAGTGGCGCCACCTGCGGGATCACGCCCCAGACGATCTCCTGCAGCTTCACCGCGCCCGTGGCGCGCACGCCTTCGACCGGGGCCTTGTCGATCGACTCGACGGCCTCGGCGAACAGCTTGGCCAGCACGCCGCCGGTGTTGAACATGATCGACATCACCCCGGCGAACGGCCCCAGGCCCACGGCGGTGATGAAGATCAGGGCCACGACCAGGTCGGGGATCGAGCGGATCAGGTCCAGCAGGCGGCGAACCGGCTGCTGAATCCACACCGGCGCGATGTTGCGCGCGCCCAGCAGACCCAGCGGGATGGCCGCGATGATCGCCAGCGCCGTGCCCCACAACGCCATCTGGATGGTCTGCCACATCTTGCCGATGAACAGGCCCCACTCCATCGACATGAAGAGCTTGGGATCGGTGAACGGCTTGAAGAACAGCTTGGCGAAGCCGCTGGTCCGCTCGGTGTCGGTGAACAGCTGCGGGAACTTGTCGATCTCGGCCGGCCTGAAGCTGACGATCAGCAGCAGGATCACCCCGCCCCAGAGCAGGACGTCGAAGGCCAGGGCCGAGGCCGAGCGCTTGGGCGGCGCCGGGATGGCCCCATCACTTTTGGCGGCGTCGCTCATCGAGGACCTCAGTTGGCCGGCGTCGCGGCGACGCCCGCCTTGCCCTCGGCGGCGACGCGTTCGGCCTTGACGCCCTCCAGCGTCTTCTGGGCCGCGGCGATCTTGGCCTGGTCGCCGGACTCGCGAGCCAGGCCCAGCTGCTCGGTGGCTTCCATTTCGCGCACCACCAGCAGGTGGGTGTCATCCGCCGGCTTGAAGCCGCCGATCGACAGCTTCTTCAGATAGCCGCGCTGCTGCTGCGCCGCCGGCGTGTCGCCCTGGGCGTAGGTCAGGAAGAACTGGCGCAGCTTTTCCTTCACCACCGGGTCGAGATCCTTGCGCCAGACGATCGGGTCCTCCGGCAGGGTCGGCGACTCCCAGATCACCCGGATACGGTCGGTGACGCCCTCGCCGCGCGCCCTGGAGAGATTGATGGCGGTCGAGTTGTTGGTCGCCGCGTCCAGCTTGCCGTTGGCCACCGCGAACAGGTTGGCCTGGTGGTTGGCGCTGATCACGGTCTTGAAGCACTCTTCGGGTTTCTTGTTGGCCGGGATGAACACATAGGTCATCGGGGCCAGGGTGCCCGAGGTCGACTTCTTGTCGCCGATGCCGAAGTTCAGCGACTTGTCGCACTTCAGCAGGTCCTGGATCGTCTGGACCTTGCTGGCGGCCGGGACGATGATCACCGACTTGTAGCCGTCGGTGCCCGACGGATCGAACGTGCGGGCGAAGACCTCGCCGTTCGAGCGGCGCACGGCTTCCAGGCCCGATTGGTTCGAGAACCAGCCCAAATCCGTCTGCTTGGCGCCCATGGCCACGATCAGCGACGAGTAGTTGGACGAGAAGAACGGCTTCACCTTCAGGCCGGTCTGCTTCTCCATGTCGGCCAGGATCGGCTTCCAGTAACCTTCCATGTTCTGGGCGGACTCGGTCGACAGGATCGAGAAGGTGACCGTGTCCTTGGCGGCCGGGGCGTCGGACTTCTGGCCGCACGAGGCCAGGGCCAGGGCCGACAGGCCGGCGGCGAATACGAGGGCCGAGCGGCGGCTGATCATTGGGGAGCTCCTTCCCAGAACACGTCTTCGAATTCCGGGCCGTAGATATCGATGAGTTTTTCACGCTTCAGGCCGGAGGCCGGGCCGTCATAGACCTTCTTGCCGGCCTTCAGGGCCACGACCCGGTCGCAGTAGCGCAGGGCGTAGTCCACCTGGTGCAGGGTGACGACAACGGTCAGGCCGTCGCTTTGATTGAGATCACGCAGGATCTCCATGACCTTGCGCGCCGAGACGGGGTCGAGCGAGGCGACCGGCTCGTCGGCGAGGATGATCTTGGCCTTCTGGACCAGGGCCCGGGCGATGGCGCCGCGCTGCTGCTGGCCGCCCGACAGGGTGTTGGCGCGCTGGCCGGCATAGTCGGCGACGCCGACCCGAGCCAGGGCCGCCATGGCCGCTTCCCGCGTTTCCTTCGGCCACTGGCCGAACAGGCCCCGGACGAACGGGATCCGGCCCAGTGAGCCCAGGGCCACGTTGCTGAACAGCGACAGGCGGCCGACCAGGTTGAACTGCTGGGCGATGAAGCCGATGCGGATGCGCGCCTTGCGCACCTCGCCCGACACCCGGCCCTTGGCCTGCACCGGACCGCCGAAGGCCTCGATGTGGCCGCCCTCTTCGCCTTCTCTTGGGGCATCGATGGTCTGCAGGCCGTCGATGGAGCGAAGGAGCGTGGATTTCCCCGAGCCCGAAGGCCCGATGAGCGCGATCATCTCGCCTCGATTGACGTCGAGGGAGACGGTGTCCAGCGCACGGCGAGACCCGAAGGTCTTGGAGGCGGCGCGGATCGAGAGAACAGGGTCCGACGTCATGGTCGGGGCGAATCCTTAACGTGGTTTCGGTGCTTGGGAAATGCGTTCTCCGGTTTGGGCCAGGTAAGCAATGGATTTGTGACGGCCCGAGCCTCTTATCGGGTTCGGATCAAGCCATCCGGGACGGACAATGGGCCCCGTTTTTCTTGTCTGGAGCGCGTTCCGCGGCGAAACCGCCCATACTTTCGCCTGACGCGCGCCCCTGGATCGTTTGGTCTCAAACGGGGCCGCAAAAGGGACTTTACATCCCCGACCATTGCCCCTATCTCGCTCGCTCCGGCGGACCCGAAGTCCTCATAAGCGCTGCTAACGCCGGCCTGGGTTTAACTTCTGCAGGGGTCTACGTGAATTGCACACGTACCATACTCCCCTGGACCTGGTCCGTGAGCGGTCACCGGAACGTCCTGTCGCACTCGTGCGACCGGACGCGGTGTCGGTAGCGGCGCGCTGGTTCCAGTCCGAATTTAAAGGCGACGTCTTCTACGCGGTGAAGGCCAATCCTTCGCCGTGGGTGATCCGCGAGCTGGCGCAGGCCGGCGTGCGGTCGTTCGACGTCGCGTCGCTGAACGAGATCGAACTCGTGGCCAACGAGGCCCCGGGCTCGCGCATGGCCTTCATGCATCCGGTCAAGAGCCGGGTGGCCATCTCGGCCGCCTATTTCGACCACGGCGTGAAGACCTTCTCGTTCGACACCCACGAAGAGCTGGCCAAGATCCTGGACGCCACCGGCCAGGCCAAGGACCTCAACCTGATCGTCCGCATGGGCGTGCAGGCCGAGGGCGCGGCCTACAGCCTGTCGGGCAAGTTCGGCGTCGAGCCGCACAACGCCCCGGGCCTGCTGCTGGCCGCGCGCCGCGCCACCCAGGACCTGATGGGGCTCAGCTTCCACGTCGGCAGCCAGTGCATGCGCCCGACGGCCTATCAGGCCGCGATGGCCCAGGCCTCGCGCGCCCTGGTTCGCGCCGGCGTGCTGGCCGATGTCGTCGATGTCGGCGGCGGCTTCCCGTCGATCTATCCGGGCATGGTCCCGCCGGATCTCTCCGAGTACCTGGCGGCCATCGACCGCGGCTTCGCCGAGATGATGGTCCACGAGACCACCGAACTGTGGTGCGAGCCGGGCCGCGCCCTGGTGGCCGAGGCCTCGTCGCTGCTGGTCAAGGTCGAGCTGAAGAAGGGCGACGCGCTGTATCTGAACGACGGGTCGTACGGCTCGCTGTTCGACGCCGCGCACATGAAGTGGCCCTTCCCGGTCAAGCTGTACCGCAAGAACGGAGAAGTGGTCGAAGAGGGTCTCAAGCCCTTCCGCTTCTACGGCCCGACCTGCGACAGCGTCGATCACATGCCCGGCCCGTTCTACCTGCCGGAAAGCGTCGACGAGGGCGACTATATCGAGATCGGCATGCTGGGCGCCTATGGCGTGGCCATGTCGACCCGCTTCAACGGCTTCGGCGACAACGAGACCGCCGAGGTGCAGGACGCGCCGATGGCCTCGATGTACGGCCTGGCCAAGCGCTCGATCCCGGCGGTCCGCCAGGAGAACGAGGAGCGCAAGATCGTCCGCTTCTCGCGACCCAAGGGCGCGGCCGGCAAGCGCAAGCGGCGCCGCTAGACGCGGACGCCGCAACGATCCGGAGGCCAGGGCCTGTCCCTGGCCTCTTTCGTTTCGGCCCGACTTTTCAGCCTGAGATTGCGGCTGGACTTTTCCACGCGCGTCCGACACACGAACCGCTCGAATCCGGCGGAGCAGGCATGACCACGATCTCGGAATCCGAGCACGCGACCGACGCTCCATCGGGCCGCCAGCCGCGTCCGGTCATCGTCCTGGCCACCCTGCTGCTGACCGCTCTGCTGCTGGTGGGCTCGACCCTGGTCCGGGGCGCGGGTCCCAGCGACAGCGTGGTCTACAACACCGTCTGGGTTCACGAGTTCATCGAGGCCCTGCGCCGGGGCGAGCTGCCGCCGCGCTGGCTGCCCGGAGCCTTCCAGGGCCTGGGCGCGCCGTCGTTCTACTACTACCCGCCGATGGCCTTCTACGTGGCCGCCGTGGTCGACTTCGTCACCCTGCACAAGCTGAACGCCCTGCAGGTGACGGCCTGGGCGAACTTCCTGCTGCTGCTGGCCTCGGGCGGCGGCATGTTCGCCTGGCTGCGCGGCCGCGCCGGCGACCGCTGGGCCCTGATCGGCGCGGTCGCCTACATGCTGGCGCCCTATCACACGATCGACTTCTACTTCCGGGGCGCCTTCGCCGAGGTCACCGCCTACGCCGTCCTGCCCTGGTTGCTGCTGGGGCTGGAGCGCGCCGCCTCGCAGAGCCGGGGGGATCGCGCTCCTGGCCCTGAGCTACGCGGCCCTGATCCTGTCGCACCTGCCCAGCGCCCTGCTGGTCACGCTGATCATCATTCCGGCGGTCGTCGGCTGGCGGGTGTGGACCGCCGCCCCGGCCGACCGGATCGCCGTCGCCGCGCGCTGCCTGGCCGGCGGCGTGCTGGGCCTGGCCCTGGCGGCCGTCTATCTGGGTCCGGCCCTGCTGATGCAGAAGGACGCCCAACTGGTCTGGCTGTGGGGCGGCGACACCGACGGCTGGAGCCTGCTGGCCTTCAGCCGCTGGCCGGCCGGCGGTTTCATGACCAAGATCGCCCTGTCCAGCTGGTGCGCCGGCGCGGCCGGCCTGGCCGCCCTGCTGGCCGCGATCGACGCCCCGCGGCGCCGCACGGCCGTTCCAGCGATGCTGTTCGGCGCGGTGGCGGTGCTGGCCACCGTCCTGCACGCCCTGCCCTGGGTGTGGAAGGTCCAGCCGCTGTCGCAGGTGCAGTTCGCCTATCGCATCATCGTGGTCAGCGAGGCCGCCGCCGTGGCCGCCGTCTGTCTGGCCGCCGTGTCCGGCCGCCCCCCGTCGCCTGGCGGCGCTGATGGTGGTCCCGGCGGTGCTCGCGGGCTGGCTGCTGGTCCTGGCCTGGCCCGGCCTGCGCGCGGTAACCACCATCCCCGTCGACCCGGGCGGCGAGGCCCTGATCGCCGCCGGCCGCGCGCCGAACGAGCACCTGCCCGCCGGCTATCCCGTCTATCCCGCCTTCGACGACCACGACCTGCTGAACGCCTTCCCCGGCCAGCCGCTGGTGGCGCTGGGCGAGGCCGGCGGCAAGGTGCTGGCCGCCAGCGGCTTCCCGGACGGCAGCGTGGCCATGGATCTCGACCTGCCGGCCCCGACCACGGTGACGGTCAAGCGCTTCTACTTCCCCAGCTGGCGCGCCGAGCGCGTCGACGGCCGCCAGAAGACGCCGCTCCAGGCCCAGCCGATCGGCGCGACGCGCTTCGTGTCGTTCCAGGCCCAGGCCGGCCGTCACGTCTACCGCATCCGCCAGGCCGCGACGCCGGTGGAGCGCGCCAGCAACGCCGTGACCCTGGCCGCGCTGCTGGTCGTCGCCGCCCTGCTGGCCGCGCCGGCCGTGACGCGTCGGCGACGCGCGCGGCGGGAAAAGACGGAAACCGCGATTGGGACTCGATAATCGTCGCAAACCTTCTATATAGCGCGCCCTTGCAACCAATCCCCTCGCCGGTCGCTCCGTCCCGGCGTGCTCGCGGGACACGACGGGCGCTCACCTTCAGAGGATCCTCTGTCATGAACGCTCCCGTTCCGAACAACACCAAGGCCGAACTGCTGCAGACCGTCGTCGAGCACATCGACATCACGTCGTTCGACGCCCGTCCGATCATCGACTCCATGCGCAAGATGTCGTTCTCGAGCCGCGACACCGCGCGCGCCGCCGACATCTTCAACATGGCCCTGGCCGACAAGGGCTGCTCGCCCTGGCTGATCCTGGCCGGTTCGACCTCGGCCGGCGGCTGCATGCACGTCTACCGCGACATGGTGAAGAACGGCATGATCGACGCCGTGGTCGCCACCGGCGCCTCGATCGTCGACATGGACTTCTTCGAAGCCCTGGGCTTCAAGCACTATCAGGCCGCCGGCCCGGTCGACGACAACGTGCTGCGCGACAACTACATCGACCGCATCTACGACACCTATATCGACGAAGAAGAGCTGCAGAACTGCGATCACACGATCCTGGAGATCTGCAACCGCCTGGAGCCGCGCGCCTATTCCTCGCGCGAGTTCATCTGGGAAATGGGCAAGTGGCTGAGCGAAGGCAACGCCAAGAAGCCCGGCTCGCTGATCCAGACCGCCTATGAAGAAGGCGTGCCGATCTTCTGCCCGGCCTTCGTCGACAGCTCGGCCGGCTTCGGCCTGGTCAAGCACCAGAAGGAAAAGATCGCCGCCAAGCAGCCCTATCTGATGATCGACGCGGTCGCGGACTTCCGCGAACTGACCGACATCAAGATCGCGGCCGGCACCACGGGCCTGTTCATGGTCGGCGGCGGCGTGCCGAAGAACTTCGCCCAGGACACCGTCGTCTGCGCCGAGATCCTCGGCGTCGAGGCCGACATGCACAAGTACGCCGTCCAGATCACTGTGGCCGACGTCCGCGACGGCGCCTGCTCGTCGTCGACGCTGAAGGAAGCCGCCTCGTGGGGCAAGGTCTCGACCACCTACGAACAGATGGTCTTCGCCGAAGCCACCACGGTGGTGCCGCTGATCGCCAGCGACGCCTATCACCGCGAAGCCTGGAAGGGCCGCGAGAAGCCGCGCTGGAACAAGCTGTTCGGCAAGTAAGCTTGATCCGACTCCAGTGAAAATGCAGGGTCCCCGGAATTGCTCCGGGGGCCCTTTTTCATATGCGTATTCTGGCCTTGGCCGCCCTTGTCGCCCTCACGGGCTGCGCCACGCTCGGCGGCGACACCGCCCCGGCGGGCCGCTACCTGACCAAGGCCCAGTTCGACGCGCGCGATCATCTGGCCCCGCCGCCGGCCAAGGGCTCGCCGGAGGCCGAGAAGGACCGCCAGATCTTCCTGGCCACCCGCAAGCTGGAAGGCACGCCGCGCTGGACGATCGCAAAGGCCGACGACGAGGAGGAGAACGTCCTCGCCGCCTTCACCTGCGCGCTGGGCTACACGCCGACCCGCGAGAAGAACCCCAAGCTGGCCGCCATGCTGCTGCGGATGAGCCGCGACGTGCGCCCGGCAGTGTCGGGCCCGAAGATGAAGTACCTTCGCGCCCGCCCCTTCCGGTCGCAGGGCGGGCCGTTGTGCATCAAGCCCGGCCTCGGCTTCTCGCTGTCGCCGGACTACCCATCAGGCCACGCCACCTGGGGCTGGACCGTGGGCCTGCTGCTGGCCGAGGTCGCGCCGGACCGCTCCGAGGTCATCCTGGCCCGCGCCCGGGCCTTCGGCGAGAGCCGGGTGATCTGCGGCGTTCATAACGCCAGCTCGGTCGAGGCCGGCCGCAAGAACGCCGAGACCCTGTTCGCCGCCTTGTGGGGCTCGGAGGCCTTCAAGAACGACCTGGCCGGCGTGCGGGCCGAGCTGGACGCCACCCGCGCCCAGGCCTCGCCGCCCGATCCGGCCCGCTGCACCGCCGAGGCCAACCTGCTGAGCGCGCCGCTGCTCTAGTCGCGGCCTTGCGAGTGTCACGCTTGGGAGTCAGGGTCCGCCGCATCATTGTTCGGGACCTGTCTTCATGCGCTTCAAGCTCGCTCTCGCCGCCGGCGCCGCCCTAGCCATCGCCGCCTCGGGCCTCGCGGTCTCGGGCATGGCCTTCGCCCGCCAGGAGACCCCCGCGCAGAAGGGCTACCTGCCGCCGGGCGCGCTGGACACCTCCAAGATCCTGCCGCCGGCGCCCAAGGAAGGCGAGGCGCGCTACGAGAACGACCGCAAGATCTTCCTGGCCACGCGGGGCCTGAAGGACACCCCGCGCTGGACCCTGGCCCAGAACGATGTCGACGAGCGCAAGATCATCGGCGACTTCGCCTGCGCCCTGGGCTTCACGCCCGACCCGCAAAAGCTGCCAAAGACCACCGCCCTGCTGATGAAGCTGCGCTTCGACGTGATCGACGCGGTCAACAAGCCCAAGGACCTCTACCAGCGCAAGCGCCCCTACCTGATCGACGAGGGCCCGATCTGCGTCGACAAGACGGACGGCCTGGCCCAGAGTCCGGACTATCCGTCGGGGCACACCACCTGGGGCTGGACTGTCGGCCTGATCCTGGCCGAGGCCGATCCGGCCCACGCCACGCCGATCCTGGCCCGGGCCCGCGCCTTCGGGGAAAGCCGCCTTGTCTGCGGCGTGCACAACAACAGCGCGGTCGAGGCTGGCCGCACCAACGGCGCGGCGCTGGTCGCGGCCCTGCACGGCTCCAAGGCCTTCCGCGACGACGTCGACGGCGTGCGCGAGGAGATCGCGGAAGCCCGCAAGGCCGCGACCGCCCCAGCCCAGTGCGACGCCGAGAGCGCGCTGGTGGCCAAGTCCCCGTACTAGGCGAAGGTTGCGCTGGAGAGCCGTGGCCTCTACCTGTTGGCCATGGCCCACGGCTCTCCTTGCGGACACGATCACCATAATCACGGCGTCGCCGGCGCGAGCCTCGCGGCCGAGCTCGAGGCGGCCGAGGCCCGGTGCGCGGCCGCCGAACAACGCCTGACGGCCCCGCGTCGCCGGGTGCTGGAGCTGCTGCTGGAAGCCGGCCAGCCGGTGAAGGCCTATGACCTGATCTCGACCTTCGGGGGCGACGGCCCGCCGGCCAAGCCGCCGACCGTCTACCGCGCCCTCGACTTCCTGGAGAAGCAGGGGTTCGCTCACAGGATCGAGAGCCTCAACGCCTATGTCGCCTGCCGCAAGGAGGCCGACGGTCACGCCGCCGCGTTCCTGATCTGCGACTGCTGCGGCGCGACCCGCGAGATCGAGCCCAAGGCCAGCGCCGAGATCATCGCCGCCGGCGCCGCGGCCGGCTACGCCCTGACCGCCGTGACCATCGAGGCCCACGGCCTCTGCGCGGACTGCCGGAACTAGGTCACGCCCAGCCCGGTTGTCTCCTCGAACCGCGAGGAGATCGTCATGGCCGACCAACCCAATACCGATGGCCGCGAGGCCAACGAGGCCGAACCGCTGGGCGACTTCACCGCGCTCGGCGGCAAGAAGGCGGTCGAGAAGACCGGCGAGGAATCGCGCAAGCGCGCCGGGCCCGACGGCGGCGACGCCAAGGAAGTCGGCGACACCTTCAAGAACTCGGGCAAGCGTTAAGCTAGCCAAGCTTCGTCGAACACCGCTAGGCTCGAACGGCTGTTCAACACCGTGCGAGAGACGCCATGACGACCGCTGAGACCCTCCCCGGCGTCGAGATCTGGCGGGGAGGCGTCAACACCTGGGACTGCGACGAGATGGGGCACATGAACGTGCGCCACTACGTGGTCCGCGCCCAGGAGGGCCTGATCGGCCTGGCCGCCGAACTGGGCATGCCCCAGGCCTTCTCGCCCCACGCCAACGCCACGCTGCTGGTCAAGGAACACCACATCCGCTTCCTGCGCGAAGCTCACGCCGGCGCGCCGCTGACCATGCTGGGCGGGGTGATCGAGATGGGCGAGACCGAGGCCAGGCTCCTCCAGCTGCTGATCCACCCGGCCTCGGGCGAACTGGCCGCGACCTTCCAGACCACCGTGGTCCACGCCACCCCGCGCGAAGGCCAGCCGTTCCCCTGGCCCAGGATCGCCCATCAGCGCGCCGAGGCGCTGAAGGTCACGATCCCCGAGAAGGCCCGCGCGCGCAGCATCGACCTGTCGCCGTTCGCCCCGACCGCCAGCCTGGAGCGCGCCGACGCCCTGAGCCTCACCCGGATCGGCCTGGGCGGCCTGCTGCCATCCGATTGCGACGTGTACGGAAGGATGCGCGCCGAGCAGTTCATCGGCCGGGTCTCGGACGGCATCGGCGCGTTCATCCACCCGTTCCGCGACGTCGTGGTCGACCACGCGGACTCCAGGCCCTCGCGGTACGGGGGCGCGGTCCTGGAGTACCGGATCGTCTACCTGGCATGGCCCCGGCCCGGCGACCGCGTCGAGCTCCGCTCCGGCCTGATCGGCACGGACGCCCGCACCATGCGCATGGCCCACTGGATGCTGGACCCGGCGACGGGGCAGCCGTGGGGAACCTCGGAAGCCGTAGCGATCACCTTCGACCTCGATGCGCGCAAGGTGGTGCCGGTGACGGACGCGGCGCGAGCGGCCCTTGCGGCGCATGAGGTGGAGGGGCTCAGCCTCTAAGCCCCATTCTTGTCATCCCGAAAGCCTCGCAGAGGCTGTCCGGGACCCAGGAGTCACCGCCCGGCCATTGGCCCCTGGGTCCCGGCTCGGCGCGCTACGCGCTTGGCCGGGATGACAGTTCCTATTGTGTCGCCATGTCGAACAGCGCGTCGCGCACCACGTCCGGCCGTTCCATGGGCAGGAAGTGGCTGGTTCCCGCGATCGTCTCGATCTTCACGTCCCGGCCCCGCCGCGCGAAACCGTCGCCGGCCATGCAGGTCGAGTGCTTCTCGGCCTTGAGGATGCGCACGGGCGCCTTGACCCGCTTCACCGCCCGCCAGGGATCATGCGCCTGGGCCGCGTAGTTCGAGGCCTCCCACGCCGGCGCGCAGGCCAGCTCGACCTTGCCGTCGTCGCGGGCGACGAAGCCGCCGGCGACATAGTCGGCCAGCATGGTCTCCGGCCAGGTCTTGAAGGCCCCGCGACCCTTGTAGCCGGCGAACACCTGCTCGCGGTCGTCGAACACGGCCCGGCGGCGGAGGGCCGACTGGACCAGGGGCATGTGCTTCCAGAGACGGCCCGAGGTCCACGGCGCCTTGGCGTAGAGGGTGGCCAGCCACGGCATGATCACCGGGTCCAGCAGGACCAGGCCCTTGACCCGGTCCGGACGCTCGGCGGCGGCCAGCAGGCTGACCGTGCCGCCCATCGAGTGGCCGGCCAGCACCAACGGCGGGCCGTCCAGGACGTCGAGCAGTCCGGTCAGGTCGTCGCGCAGGTCGCGCCAGGACCGGCGGCCCTCGGGATTGGCGGGCAGGGTGGTGTCGCCATGGCCGCGCTGGTCGATGGCCAGGATCCGCAGGCCCGCGCCCAGCGGCGACAGCAGCACGCGATAGGTCTGGGCGTTGAAACCGTTGGCGTGGACGAAGACCACGTCGATCGGCCGGTCCTGGGGGCCGAACTCCAGGGCCGCGATCTCGCCGCCGGGCACGGCCACGGAGCGCTTGCGAGGTTCGCGAAAGACGGCCGCGTCCATCGACTTGGCTCCCTTGGGACTGATGGGCGTTAAGGTAGGCTGGCGGAGACCCCGCGTCCATGGAGCCTCGCGATATGAATAAGCTCGCCACCATCGGCTACGAAACCGACACGCAGGGCGGCATGATCGCGCGGCTGAAGGCGGCCGAGGTCGAGCTGGTCGTCGACGTCCGCGCCGTGGCCAGTTCGCGCAAGGCCGGCTTCTCAAAGACCCTGCTGGGAAACAGCCTCAAGGACCAGGGCGTCGACTATCTGCACCTGCGGCCGCTGGGCACGCCGAAGGCGGGCCGGGATGCGGCGCGGGCCGGGCGCACCGACGAGATGCGCGCCATCTTCAACGCCCATCTCGAAGAGCCCGAGGCCCAGTTGGCCCTGGCCCAGGCGACCGACCTGGCCAAGACCAGGCGGATCGCCCTGCTCTGCTACGAGGACGATCCGAACTGCTGCCACCGGCAGATCGTCGCCGACCGGATCCGTCAGACGCTGAAATGCGAGGTCATCGACCTCTGAACGCCCCTTAGGCCTGGGTCACCTGCCACTCGCCGCGCGCGTCCTTGCAGGCGCTGTAGCGCTGGCTGGTGGCGCGCTGACCGCCGCCTGACACCGAGGCGTCGATCACGCGGCAGCTGGCGACCTGCTGGCCGTACGGGCGCACCAGCGATGCGGCGGCGTAGCCGACGCCGTAGCCGCCGCGACCGACCAGCACCCAGCCGCCCGTCGGGACCACGCCCAGGGCGTCGAAGCTCTCGCCCGCCGCGATCTTGCCGACCACCTTGGCCTTGGTCGACGGGCCCGCGCGCAGGTTGGCCGTGGAACTGGCGACATAGGCGCCGCCGGCGGCTTCAAAGCTGGGCAGGCTCTGAACGCCGGCCGAATAGCGCAGGTCGCGGCCGTCGATCGGCGGGCCGTAGCTGGACGAGACCACCGCGATGCGGCCCGAATTGCCCGTGCGACTGTTGGACCAGGTCTGGGCGACGCCGGTCTCCAGCGCCTTCTTGGTGGCCTGCTCGGCCAGGGCCGCGTCGGTCGACTGCATGCGGCAGCCGATATAGCCGCCCGCGGCCGCGCCGGCGGCGGCGCCGACCAGCGTGCCCAGGGTCTTGTTCTTGCCGCCGATCTTGTTGCCCAGCAGGGCGCCGGCCGCCGCGCCGATCAGGGCGCCGCCTTCCTGCTTGCCGCCCGAGCCTTCGCAGGCGAACAGGCCGCTAAGGCCGCGCGATTGGGCCAGGGCCGGAACGGGTGCGGCGGCCAGGCTGGAGGCCGTCACGGCGATCGCCAGGGCGGCGGAAATCTTGCGGGTGGTCATGGCGGCGTTCCTCTTCCGTCAGGTCAGTGTTGTGGTCGCCCTCGCCCCGGTTGATAGTCCGTGATCAACGATCATCAAACCTATCCATGGGGGAGAGCCAGGCATGAGTGGCCACGATCAGAACGAGTATAGCTGTTTCAAGGTCGAGATCGAGGCCGGCGTCGCGCACATCCAGTTGAAGCGTCCCGAAGCCATGAACACCATGACACGGCCCTTCTGGAACGAGCTTCCCGCGATTGTAAAAGATATTGATGACAACGCGCGCGCCCGCTGCATCGTCATCTCCTCGACGGGCAAGCACTTCAGCGCCGGCATGGACCTTTCGGTGTTCACGGACGACGAGGGCGTCACCGCCCGCCAGGACGCCGACCGCTGGGTGGCCGCCGAGAGCTTCCGGCGCTTCGTCCACGTGCTGCAGGACAGCTTCAGCTGCCTGGACAAGGCCCGGATGCCGGTGATCATCGCCATCCAGGGCGGCTGCATCGGCGGGGCGGTCGATTTCGTCAGCGCCTGCGACATCCGCTACGCCAGCGCCGACGCCTTCTTCCAGATCCAGGAAATCAACATCGGCATGACCGCCGACGTCGGCACCTTCCCGCGTCTGTGCAAGCTGATTCCCGAGGGCTGGGTGCGGGAGCTGGCCTATACCGGCCGCCGCCTGCCCGCCCAGCGCGCCCGCGACATCGGCCTCGTCAACGAGGTGCTCGACACCCACGAGGAGGTCGTCGCTCACGCCCTGGCCACGGCTCGGGAAATCGCCGGCAAGTCGCCGCTCGCCGTGGCCGGCAGCAAGGTGATGATCAACTACGCCCGCGATCACTCGATCGCCGACAGCCTGGACTACATCGCCACCTGGCAGACGGGGATGTTCTCTGGTCCCCACATGGCCGAGGCCTTCACGGCCAAGGCGCAGAAGCGGGACCCGGTCTATCCGGACCTGCTGCCGCTGAAGAAGAAGATGTAGCGCTCATCCCTCTCCCGGTCCGAACGCCGGCGGGAGAGACCGGCCCGCCGGCTCTGGACGGGATGCTGAGCGCCCTGCCCGACGGCTTTCCGCCGTCGATCAGCGACCCGATCGCCGAGGGCGTCCGCGCCCCGCATGGTTCCTGAACGCCGCGAGCCCCCCATTTCGCGCGATATTGGTACAAGCCAGCCCTGCGGCAATTCCCCAGTGTACGGCGCCGGCCCTCGATCGAGGATTGCCGGACGGACCTTCGAACGAGGACGCCCCATGCAAGCCGCGCCGCCGCCTGTGGTCACACAGGAGCTCAGAATCATCGATCCGGAGGGCCACGACCGTATCGTTATGTCAGCTGCTGGAGGCGCGCCCCAGATCAAGATGATGCGTCCCGACGGCCATGACGGCCTGGCCATCACGCTCGATGGCGCCGGGCGCGCCAGCATAAGCCTGGCCAACCCCCTGGCGACCGGCCCGAAGGCGGCGCTGGAGGTCGACGACAAGGGGGCCCACGTGAAGTTCGACCGTGAGGGCGGGGCGTCGAGCTACCTCTTTCTGAACAACGAGGGGGCTTCGGGCGTGGTGCTGATCGACAGCCAGGGCGTCCGCCGACTGAACATCACGCTCGATGCCGCCGGAACGGTCGCGATCACACGCTTCGACGCTCAAGGTCGGGCGCTGCCCTAGGTCCGCGTCCGGCCGTCGGCGGTCGAAGCGGAAGTTGCGCTTTCAAAGAGAAGTGAACATGCGTCCGGGACCGCCTCTGTGGCGGCCAGGCCGCCCGCCGAGCGCGGTAAGTGACGGCCGTGAGACCGTCGCTCCCCGCCGCGCCTCGCTGCTTTTCAGCACGCGGGACCAAACCTCCGCTCATACAAGCAAGCCAGCCGGGCGCCCGCGTGAGACCAATTAGCTTCAGCATTTCCCTATGGAGGTTTCCGCCATGCGCATTTTGCCGCTCTTGATCGGCGCCGCCGCCTTCCTGGCGCCGATGGCCGTCCCGGCGCTCTGCGCCGCCGCCGAGCCGTCGCCCACGGTCGCCACGTTCCGCCTGAAGGTCGGCGAGGCCAGCATCGTCGCGCTCAGCGACGGCGTCTTTCCTCTCCCCGCCGACCAACTTCTGATCGCGGACCGCCCCGGAGTGGTCGAGCCGTTGCTCCAAAAGGCGGGTCTTCCGGCGGCGCCGGAGACCACGGTCAACGCTTTCCTCATCGAGGTCGGCGGACGCCGCATTCTCGTCGACACCGGTTCCGGCGCGCTGCTGGGTCCAAGCCTGGGGGGTCTCGCCGCCTCCCTCAAGGCTGCGGGCTACGCTCCCGACCAGATCGACGAGATCTTGATCACGCATCTTCACCCCGACCACGTCGGCGGACTGACGGCCGACGGCGGAGCCGTCTTTCCCAATGCGACCGTGCGCGTAGCCAAGGCAGACGCCGACTACTGGCTCGACAAGGCGCATCAGGCCAGCGCCGATGCAAGCGTCAAGGGCGCGTTCGACGGCGCAGCCGCCTCGCTCGCCCCTATATCGCAGCGGGAAGGTTCAAGCCTTTCGAGCCCGGCCAAGCCCTGTCCCCCGGCCTGACGGCGCTGTCGACACCCGGTCACACTCCCGGGCACGCCTCCTATCGCCTGGTCAGCAAGGGCCAGACGATCGTCTTCTGGGGCGACATCGTTCACGTCGCGGCAGTTCAGTTCCCCGATCCGGCGGTGACCATCCATTTCGACACCGATCCGACCCAGGCCGCGGCCACCCGCAAGGCGCTCTACGAACAGGCCGGCGGGAATCATGCGCTGGTCGCCGCCTCGCATATCGCCTTCCCCGGCGTCGGCCGCGTCAGCCAGGTCGGCAAGACCTTCATCTGGTCGCCGGTCTCCAACGTCGGGCGCTAGCCCCGCCGGCGTGGGCTTTGCCCGCAAGCCGCCGCTTTGGATGCAGCCGGGCGATATCTGCACCGTCGAGATCGAGCGGGTGGGCGTCCTGCGCAACCCGATCGTCCAGGGCGGCTAAGGCCTACCGGCCGGCCGAGGCGCGCCGGACCCTGGCCACCTCGCCGCGGCTGACGGGGCGCGCCTGGTTGCCCCAACTCGTGCGAACATAGGTCAGGAGCTGGGCCATTTCGCGATCGTCCAGGCGATCGGCAAACCCCGGCATCGAGAACTGGGCGGGCGAGCTGGGCGTCAAGGGTGTCTGGCCCCCGAACAGCGCGATGCGCACGATCGACTCGGCGCGCTCGTCGACCACGGCGGGATTGCCGGCCAGCGGCGGAAAGACTCCGCTATAGCCGCGGCCGTCCGATCGGTGGCAGGCCGCGCAATTGTCGAGATAGGCCTGCGCTCCCGGCGAGGACAGCTCACCGACCTTCAAGCGGCGCGCCTCGGCCGCATCGTAAGCGAAGGCGCGACCAGGGGGCTTGGGCAGGGATTTCAGGAAGCGACCGATCGCCTCGGCGTCGCCCGGCGTCAGGCGGGCTGTCCCATGCTCGATGGCCGGCGCCATCGCCCCGAAGGCGGCGCCGCGAGCGTTGCCGCCGTGACGCAGGAAGTCGGCGATGTCCTGTGACGTCCAGTCGCCAAGGCCGCCTTGCCCGCCTGCCCGCAGGCTCGGCGCGGACCAGCCATCGATGCTGGCGCCGGCGAGGAAGGCGGGTCCTTCGGCGGCCGAGCGCGCCTTGACCTGCAGGGCGCCCCCCTCGGGGTGTGGCAATCGCCACAATGGCCGGGCCCTTCGACGATGTAGGCGCCCGCGCGACGGCCGGGTCGGCAGCGCTCGGCGGGGCGATGGCTTCCGGGGCCTTGGCGAACAGCCAGCGCCACAGGGTGAGCGGGAAGCGCATCGAGAGCGGAAAGAGGATCTCGTTCCTGGGCGCCGGCGTGGCGGCGGGCGCCACGCCGGCGGAGAAATAGGCGTAGAGCGCCTCGGTGTCGGCGCGGCTCATGCGCGCGTAAGCGACGTAGGGCATGGCCGGGTAAAGCGACTGATCGCGCCGATTGACGCCATAGCGGACGGCGCGATCGAAGTCGCCGAAGCTCCACCCGCCGATGCCGTAGGTCTTGTCGGGGGTGATGTTGCTGGTCATGACCTTGCCGATGGGCAGCGCCATGGCCAGCCCCCCGGAATAGTCGGGACGGTCCGGGACGCTGTGGCAAGCCGCGCAATCGGCGAGCCGGGCGACATAGGCGCCGCGGGCCACCAAAGCCGGGGTGACCGGCTGCGACAGCGTCTCGCGGCGGTCGCCCGCCGCTCGATCCGACAGCGCCGTCGCGGTCAACACCGCTCCCCCCAGCACGGCGGCGGCCCCGCCGACCAGCCAAGCCTTTTTGGCGATCGGCGTCATGCGTCCACCAGCGGACCGGGGGCCTTCAGATAGCGATCGCGGATCTCGGCGGCCGAGAAATAGGCCAGACCCGCCAAGAGGCCGGTCGGATTGTAGCCGAGGTTCTGCGGGAAGGCGCTGGCGCCCATCACGAAGAGGTTTGGCACGTCCCAGGACTGGGAGTAGCGATTGATGACGCTGGTCGCGGGATCGGCGCCCATGATCGCGCCGCCCGTGGTGTGGGTCGACTGATAGCGGCGCACGTCGTAGTTCTCGCCGGGCTTGATCAAGTTGACGCCGATCGACTTGGGCTTCATGGCCTCGACGATGGACCTGGCCTTGGCGTTGGCGTGGGCCGCCAGCCGGTACTCGTTTTCATGCCAGTTGAAGGTCATGCGCAGCAGCGGCTGGCCGAGTGCGTCGCGATAGGTGGGATCCAGGTCGAGATAGGCGTCGCGGTAGGACATCACCGCGCCCATCGTCGCCACGCTCATGCTGTGGCCATAGTGTGCGGCCGCGGCCGCCTTCCAGCCAGCCCCCCAGCGGGGCGCATCCGGCGGCAGGTTCATCTGCTCGATAGGTCGCGCGCCCGTGGCGCCGGCGAAGATCAACGAGCCGCCGATGAAGCCGAGGCCGGTGTGATCGAAGTGGTCGGAATTGAAGTCGTCGATCACCTGCTGGCCGCCAGCTCCAGCCCCGATAAAGGGGTTCAGGTGGACGTCCTTGTCGAAATAGGCCGAGACCGACGAGACCATCTGGTAGGCGTAGTTCTTGCCCACCACGCCCTTGCCGGTGGCCGGATCATAGGGCTCGCCGATCCCCGACAGCAGCAGGAGACGCACGTTGTGCATCTGGAAGGCCGAGAGGATCACCAGATCGGCGCGCTGCTCGATCAGATCGCCCTTCTCGTCGACATAGGCCGCGCCGACGGCGCGCTTGCCGTCGCTGTCCAGCAGGATGCGGGTGACCTGGGCGTTGGGGCGCACCTCCAGGTTCGTGCGGTGCTTCAGGATCGGCAGGATGGTCGTCTGCGGCGAGGCCTTGGAATAGAGGAAGCAGCCGAACCGTTCACAAAAGCCGCAGAGGTTACAGGGCCCCATGCGCACCCCATAGGGATTGGTATAGGCGCGCGAGGCGTTGGCCGCGGGCATCGGAAAGGCGTTGTAGCCAAGCTCTCGCGCCGCCCTTGCGAAGCGGATCGAGCTTTCGATGTCGGCGACAGGCGGATTTGGAAACGCATCGCTGCGCGGACCCTCGAAGGGGTTGCCGCCCGGCATCAGGGTTCCGCGCAGATTGCCCGCGCGCCCCGAGACGCCCGCCACCTTCTCGAAGTGGTCGAAGTGCGGCTCCAGCTCCTCGAACGTGACGGGATAGTCCTGGATGGTCATGTCCGGCCCGATGGCCTGGGCGCCGTAGCGCTCCAGAACGTGGCTGCGAAATCGCAGATCCTCGGGCGAAGCGCGCCATTGCTGGCCGTTCCAATGCGTCCCCGCTCCGCCGACCCCGTTGCCGAGCACGAAGCTGCCGTATTGGCGATAGGGAACGGCCTCCTGATCGAGGCGATGGCGGATGGTCACGGTCTCCCGGGCCAGCGGTTGCCAGTACTCGCCCCGGATCCCGTGTCGAAGTTCGTCAGCCACCTGGGGATAGGAAAAGTCGGGGCTTGTGTCGCGCATGGGTCCGCGCTCGAGGGCCACGACGGAAAGACCCGCATCGGTCAGGGTCTTGGCCATGATCGCGCCGGTCCAGCCATAGCCGATGATCACCGCGTCGACGGGTTTGGGACGTGGGCTCATCCGAACTTGCGCCCGCCGATCGAGACCGGGCCCAGCGGATAGGGCGCGCCGGGCTTGTCCATCCAGTCGGTAAAGTCGGCCCGCGCGCCCGGAAACCCGACCATGCGCCAGGCGGCCATGCCGCGATTGCCGCCGTGGATCGGGTCGGAAAAGTACCCTTCCCGGGTGTTGCGCCAGGCCAGGTCGAAGAATGCGGAGGCCGAGACGCCCTCGAGACCCACGCCGTCGGCTTCGACGAGTTTCAGGTAGGCGTCGCGCGCATCCGGGGAGAGCGCGGCGAAGGCTTTGCCGTGACGCCGGCGGACATCAGCGTCCAGGCCCGCGATCGCCTGGCGATACAGCGCGCGCGGCGTATGGGGATGCTGATAGCCGAGCGTGGCCGGCGCGTCCGGGTGGAAGG
This sequence comes from Caulobacter sp. UC70_42, assembly GCF_044056025.1. Lineage (NCBI taxonomy): Bacteria > Pseudomonadati > Pseudomonadota > Alphaproteobacteria > Caulobacterales > Caulobacteraceae > Caulobacter > Caulobacter sp. UC70_42. The sequence goes on from NZ_CP171994.1 coordinate 894,069, forward strand.
GGCCGCTCATGTACCAGTAAGCGCCCGCGCCGTAAGGACCGGCCAGTTGCAGGTCGATGAAGCCCGGAACACCTGCCTCGATCGCGCCGGGTCCGGTCGCGTCAGGCGGAATAAGGCGGTCGACCCACGCATTGACGAAACGCCATTCCGCGCGCGTGAAAAACTGTGGCTCTCGGTCATCGAGCTGCGGCGCCGCCGAAGGCGCGCACCCGCTGACCATGCCGGCCATGCCTCCGACCGCGAGGGGTCCAACACCGGCGGCAAGGACCGCGCGACGCGTGGGCCTGCTCGGCTGCGACGCGGGCCAGGATGGCTCGAGCGCCGGCGCGTCGGGCGCTGGCGAGGACGTGTTCTCGGCCTCGGTCACGGGCTTCTCCACGATGACGATCACACCGCAAGGCTAGCCAGACGAACCTTGGCTCGACATCCATACCAAGGGTCTAGGCTTGGCGTGCGCCGCCGCAGGCCAGAGACCGCGGCGCCGGAAGAAGGCGAGGCAATCCAGGGCCCTAATCTTCGGGGTGAAGCCCCCAACCTTGGTATGGGGCCCCGCGGACAGGCGAGAACATCGCGCCAATTCCAGCCAAATCACCGCCAAAGCCGACACGACGCGCCGACGGCGCGGGCGCAAGACGGCGGGGGAGAAGGAGAATAATCATGGCCTCTCGCGCCCAAGGCTCGACCTCCCCCACGCCCTTCCAGGTGATGATCGACGTCGGCGGCCACAGGCTTGTCGCCGATGAGCCCCACGCCCTGGGCGGAACCGACGCGGGGCCTTCCCCCTTTGGCTTGGTCTTGGCGGGCCTGGTGGCTTGCACCGGCACGACCTTGCGCATGTACGCCGAGCACAAGGGGTGGGCGCCGGTCGAAATCCGCGTCGAACTGGCCTTGGACCTGCGCGGCGAACGACCCTTGATCGATCGCAAGGTCGTGGTCGTCGGCGCGCTCGACGAGCCGGCGCTGTCGCGCTTGCGCGATATCGTCGAACGCACGCCCGTGACCCTGGCGCTCAAGTCGGGATTCGACATCGCCACCGAACTTGGCGCGACCGCGTGACCGCCCTGGCGACCATCGTCCTGCCGATCTTCGCGCTGATCGTCGCGGGCTGGGGTGCGCGCCGCCTGAACTGGTTGGGACCGACCGCCGCGCGCGAGCTCAACCGCTTCGTCGTCTGGCTCGCTCTGCCGGCCTTGATGTTCGACATCATCGCCAAGGCCCAGTGGAGTGAGCTCTACCGACCCGGGTTCATCGCGGTCTTCGGCCTGGGCTGTCTTTTGGTCTTCTGCGCGACCACCGCGTTCAGGATGGCGAGCGGCGCCGCCGCAGCGGATGCCTCGGTCGACGGACTTACGGCCGGCTACGCCAATGTCGGCTTCATCGGCTTCCCGCTTCTTGGAGCGGCGTTCGGCCCGACCAGCATGGTGCCGGCCAGCATCGCCTCGATCATCACCGTCTGCCTGCTCTTCGCTGTCGCCCTGGTCGTGGTTGAGGCAGGTTCCGCCGCCAAGGGCAGCGCTTTGAGCATTACGGCCAAGGTCACGCTTGCCCTGGGCAAGAATCCCATCGTCATCGCGCCGATCGCCGGCGGCCTGATGTTGGCTTCGGGCTGGACGCTTCCGGCCGGGATCGATCGGTTCCTGACCTTGCTGGCCTCGGCCGCCAGCCCCGCCGCGCTGGTCTCCCTGGGCCTGTTCCTGGCCGGTTCGCCCGGCAAGATCGCCTGGCCGGTGGTCACGCCGCTCGTGGCGGCCAAGCTGATCGGGCAGCCGGCGGCGACCTGGCTTCTAGGACGCTACCTCCTGCCGCTCCCGCCCGGCGACCTGGCGATCGCGGTCATCCTGGCGGCCCTTCCCACGGGAACAGGTCCCTACATGGTCGCAGACCTCTATCAGCGGGATGGCGCGATCGTCGCCAACGGGGTTCTGCTTTCGACCATCGTCTCGATCGCGACCGTGACCGTGCTTCTGGGGGTGTTCGCATAGCGGCGCGCCGTCGGACGGATTTGGCCTGATTGTCCAATTGCAATATTTTGCAGGCTGGCCGAGGGCGCGGCGAGTATCAGGAAGTCTTGTCGGCGCGCGCAAACGCGATACGACCGCCTCCGGCGGGCTCCACAACGGTTTGCGCGCGCCCCTGAAGGCTGCCGGCGAGCGGCCCTTTGCGGCGCCGAGGCGCTGCCCTGGAGCCGGCGGCCAACGCCCGCCGAGCCGGGAGTTTGCATAAAAAATCACAGTTCACCCTAAACTTGTGTAGGGGTTTGAACCGGTTTCGACAGGGTCTAAGGCGTGAAGCTCTTGCGCTCACGGCGAGCGCATACCGAGATCGCTCATGACCCAGCGGCGCGCCATCGCGCTCATCGACGACGACGCCTTGGTGCGTTCGAGCATGACGAGCTTGTTGCGATCGTTCGGGCTGTCGGTTCGCGCGTTCGATTCGGCCATCGCCTTCCTCGAGCTTGACCCCTCGCAGTGGGACTGTCTGATCTCCGACGTCCACATGCCGCAAATGTCGGGCCTGGACCTGGCCCGCCGGCTGTTCGAGAGCCATCCCAGCCTGCCGATCATCCTGATCACGGCCTTCCCCGATGCGGGTGTGCACGAGCAAGCCGGCGTTACGCGTCGCGTGCTTGAAAAGCCCTGCGCGCCCGAGGCCATCCAGGAAGCCTTGGAAACATTCCTCGGCCCTCTGTAGCCGGGCGGTTCACGGTCACGGTCGGATCAAGTCAGACCAAATCGCCGTGGACTGGAACAAGACCCCCCAACGCCTCGGCGACAGTATCGACGGACCATTCTTTCCGCAGCAAGGAACCGCCGATGCCGATCAAGGCCACCCCCACGCCGGGCGCTCAACTGATCTCGCCCAAGGATCACACGCTGATCATGATCGATTTCCAGTCGCAGATGGCGTTTGCGACCAACTCGATCGATCCTGTCAGCCTGCGCAACAACGCCGCCCTGGTGGCCAGCGCCGCCGCCGGCTTCGGCGTTTCAACGATTTTGACCACCGTGGCCGAGAAGAGCTTCTCCGGCCCGATGTTCTCGGAAGTCACCGATCCGTTCCCAGGCGAGAAGCTGCTGGACCGCACCTCGATGAACACCTGGGAGGACGCCGCCGTCATCGACCGGATCAACGCCATCGGCAAGGACCGGATCGTGCTGGCGGGCCTGTGGACCGGCGTCTGCATCGTCGGCCCCGCCCTCTCGGCGCTGGCCCAAGGCTATGAAGTCTATTTCATCTCCGACGCCTGCGGCGACGTCTCCGCCGAGGCGCACGAGCGCGCCGTCCAGCGCATGATCCAGGCTGGCGCCCGGCCGATGACCGCGCTGCAGGTACATGCTGGAGCTTCAGCGGGACTGGGCCCGCAGCGAGACCTACGACCTGACCACCGGCATCGCCAAGAAGTACGGCGGCGGTTACGGCCTGGGCATCATCTACGCCAGGACCATGTTCAACGCCTCCGAAGCCCACTGACCGCGATGGCGCGCGGCCTGCTGGCCGCGCGCGTGTTCCCATTCCATCCGCGCGGGAGAGTTCCGATGAAGATGTATGTTGTCGCCCTGGGCGTCGGCCTGCTGGTGGGCGCGATCTACGGATTGCTGCATGTGCGCTCGCCGGCTCCGCCGGTCGTGGCTCTGGTCGGGCTGCTGGGCATGCTGGTCGGCGAACAGCTGGCGCCGCTGGCGCGCGAGGCCATCGCCGGCCGATCGCTGGCCGCCTACCTCCACATCGGCGCGACCCATCACGTGTTCGGCAAGCTGCCGGATGGCGCGACGCTCGCCCAGGCCAAGGCCGCCGCCATCAAGAGCGCGCACGAGAGGTCGCAGACATGACGCCCTCGCGCCGCTCGGTCATGGCCGCGGCCCTGGTTTCCGCCTTTGCAACCCCGACTTGGAGCGCCCCTATGGCCGCAAGCGACCTGCTGCTGATCAACGGCAAGTTCACCACCCTGGATCGGAGCAACCCGCGCGCCGACGCGGCGCTGGTCCGCGACGGCAGGTTCGCCGCCGTCGGCGAGGAGGGCGAGGTTCGCGCCGCCGCCGGCCCGAACCCGACGATCATCGATCTTGCGGGCCGCCGCGTGATCCCGGGCCTGATCGACAGCCACATGCACATCATCCGCGGCGGGCTGAACTACAATATGGAGCTGCGCTGGGACGGCGTGCCCACCCTGGCCGACGCCATGGCCATGCTGAAGAAGCAGGCCGCCAACACCCCGCCGCCCCAGTGGGTGCGCGTGGTCGGCGGCTTCACCGAGCACCAGTTCGTCGAGAAGCGCCTGCCGACCCTGGACGAGATCAACGCCGCCGCGCCCGAGACGCCGGTGTTCATCCTCCACCTCTACGACCGCGCCCTCTTGAACCGCGCCGCCCTGCGCGCCGTCGGCTACACCAAGGACACGCCCAACCCGCCGGGCGGCGAGATCCAGCGCGACGCCTCGGGCGAGCCCACCGGCCTGCTGCTGGCCCAGCCCAACGCCACGATCCTCTACGCCACCCTGGCCAAGGGCCCCGAGCTGCCGCCCGACTACCAGCTGAACTCGACCCGCCACTTCATGCGCGAGATGAACCGCCTGGGCGTGACCGGGGTGATCGACGCCGGCGGCGGCTTCCAGAACTACCCCGACGACTACGAGATCATCGAGAAGCTGCACGCCGACGACCAGCTGACCCTGCGGATCAGCTACAACCTGTTCACCCAGAAGCCGAAGGCCGAGCTGTCGGACTTCCAGTCGTGGTCCAAGCAGGTCAAGCCGGGCCAGGGCGACGACACGTACCGCCACAACGGCGCGGGCGAGATGCTGGTCTACAGCGCCGCCGACTTCGAGGACTTCCGCGTCGAGCGGCCGGAAATGCCACCAAGCATGGAGACCGACCTGGAGCCGGTGATCCGTCACCTGGTCGAGAACCGCTGGCCCTGGCGGCTGCACGCCACCTATGACGAGACCATCTCGCGGGCCCTGGACGTCTACGAGAAGGTCAATCGCGACATGCCGTTCGACGGCCTGCACTGGTTCTTCGACCACGCCGAGACGATCAGCGATCGCAACATCGACCGCATCGCGGCCCTGGGCGGCGGCATCGCCGTGCAGCACCGCATGGCGTTCCAGGGCGAGTACTTCATGGAGCGCTACGGGGCCAAGGCCGCCGAGGCCACGCCCCCGATCGGCAAGATGCTGAAGGCCGGCATCCCGGTCGGCGCCGGCACCGACGCCACCCGCGTCGCCAGCTATAACCCTTGGGTCTCGCTGAACTGGCTGGTCACCGGCAAGACGGTGGGCGGCGCGCGCCTCTACCCGCCGGCCAACCGCGTCGACCGCGAGGAGGCCCTGCGTCTGTGGACCACCGCCAACACCTGGTTCTCGAACGAGGAAGGCAAGAAGGGCCAGATCGCCGTCGGCCAGCTGGCGGACCTGGCCGTGCTCAGCGACGACTACATGACCGTGCCGGAAGACGAGATCCCGCACCTGTCGTCGGTGCTGACCCTGCTGGGCGGCAAGATCGTCCACGGCGAAGGCGACTTCACCAAGCTCGCGCCGGTTCTCCCCCCGCCGATGCCCGACTGGTCGCCGGTGCGGACCTTCGGCGGCTATCAGGACCGCTCGCGCGGCCACGCCCGGGCTCTCGCCAGCGCCTGCGGCTGCGCCAGCCGCTGCAACGTCCACGGACACGACCACGCTTCGGCCTATACCCGCGCGGCGCCGACCAGCGACGCGCGCTCCTTCTGGGGCGCCATGGGCTGCGGCTGCTGGGCGGTATGACCATGGACACCCCCGCCCTTCTTGGCCGAGCGCGGGACGCCTACCTCGCGCCTTGGGTGCGATGGATCGCCTTGCTCGGCCTCTGCGCGGCGTATCTGCAGGGCGGGCTGACCAAGGCCTTCGACTTCCCGAGCGCCCTGGTCGAGATGGAGCATTTCGGCCTCGCGCCGGCCGCGCCTCTAGCCGCGGCGGTCATCGTCCTGGAGATCGGCGCCTCGGCGCTCATTCTGGCGGGACGACTGCGTTGGCTCGGCGCGCTGGGCCTCGCGGGTTTCACCATCATGGCGACCTTCCTGGTCAACCGGTTCTGGGAGATGGCCCCGCCAGAACGCTTCGCCGCGACCAACGGCTTCTTCGAACATCTGGGTCTGGTCGGCGGGTTTCTGCTCGTCGCCTGGCACGACCTCAAAGGCCGCGACGCCGGCGCGCGCGCCTGACGACAGGATTTCCCATGCGTCTTTCTTCCCTCGTTCTGGCCGCCGCTCTGGCGCTCAACGCGCCCATGGCGGCAAGCGCCCGGCCCGCCGCTACGCCGATGGTCGCCGTCGCGCCGCAATACGACACGACCCATGTCTACGTCGCGCCCCAGGACGTCGACGCCTTCGTGGCGGCGTTTATCGGCGTCTTCGGCGGCAGGAGCACCCGGCAAGTGGTCGCCACGGTGACGCCCACGCCCAGCAGCACCACGTCCCAGCTCCTGCAGACGCCCGTCGGGACCGTGTCCCTGTTCGGCTTCAAGACGCCCGCGCCCTATCCGTTCGGCGCCGAACGGACCGGCTATCTGGTCGAAGACATGGACGTGGCGGTCAAGGCCGCCCGCGCCACCGGCGCGGACGTGATCGTCGAGCCCTTTCCCGACCCCATCGGACGCGACGCCGTGATCCAATGGCCAGGCGGCGTCAACACCCAGCTCTACTGGCACACGAAGACGCCGGACTATCCGGCGTTCGAGACCCTTCCGGAGAACCGGGTCTATGTGTCGAGGGACCGCGCGGACGCCTTTCTCAAGAGCTTCGTCGCCTTCTCCCATGGACGGATCGTCTACGACGACGCCAAGGCTTCGGCCCGGGAGATCGGCCGTCCCGCGGAGACCTTCCGCCGGGTTCGGGTGAGCTCCAATTTCGGCAAGCTGACCGTCATGGTCACCGACGGCCACTTGCCGTTCCCGTACGGTCGCGAGATGACCGGCTACGAGGTCGCCGACCTCGAACGCTACGCTCGCCAAGGCCCGCAGCCTCGGCGTCCAGGTGCTGGTCGAACCACAGGACCTCCAGGATCGCCGCAGCGCGATGGTGAGCTTCCCCGGCGGCTACATCGCCGAGATCCACGCCGGGCGGCGTTGATCATGTCGCCAGCCCGACATCACTTCGCGGGACTTCTGCTCGCCGCCGGCATGTCTCTGGCCAGCGGCGCGCATGCGCAGACGGCCGCGTCGGAGAGCACGGCCGACAGCGCCGTGAAGTCGCCTGCCCGTCCGGCGATCAAGACCAACCGCTGGCAGGAGGACTGGTCGGCCCTGGCCGATCCCGCCCTTCGCACCGAGCCGCTCGACCGCCTGAAGTATCTGCCGCTGGGCGACGCCGGATATCTCACCCTGGGCGCGACCCTGCGTGAACGCGTCGAGACCAACAACGCCGCGGCGTTCGGCGTCACCGGATCCGACGACACCTACGTGCTTCAGCGCCTCCAGGCGCATGCTGACGCCCGGCTGGGCGAGAACTGGGAGGTCTTCACCCAGCTCGAAGACGTGCGCGCATTCGGAAAGCGCCAGCGCGGCGGCGCCGACCAGAACCGGCTCGACCTGCGCCTGGCCTTCGTCGCCTATGAGAACACCACCGCCCAAGGGACGTTCAAGGCCAGGGTCGGGCGCCAGGACATGGCGTTCGACAAGCAGCGGTTCATCTCCTCGCGGGACGGACCCGCCGTGCGGCAATCGTTCGACGCGGTGTGGGCCGATTGGGAGACCGGTCCGTGGCGGATCCTCGGCTTTCTGAGCCAGCCGGTGCAGTACGCCGACAACAAGGCCTTCGATGACACCTCCAGCGGCCACTTCCGCTTCGACATGCTGCGCGTCGAGCGCCATGTCCTGGGGACCAACGAGCTGTCGGCCTACTACGCGCGCTATGCGCGCTCCTCGGCCCGCTATGGCGACGCCGCGGGCGAAGAGGACCGCGATGTCTTCGACGCGCGCTACGCCGGCACGGTCGGGGCGCTGGACTGGGACGTGGAGGGCATGGCCCAGCGCGGCTCGGTGGGGCCAAGCCAGGTCCGCGCCTGGGCGCTGGGCGCCATCGGCGGATACACGCTCGAGAACGTGACCTGGACGCCGCGCCTGGGCCTTCAGATCGACGCGGCCAGCGGCGATCGCCACAAGGGCGACGGCAAGGTCGAGACCTTCAACCCGCTCTTCCCCAACGGCGTCTATTTCACCAAGGCCGCCTACACCGGTTACGTCAACCTGACGCACGTTCGCCCGTCGGTGACGGTCAAGCCCAACGCCAGGCTCTCGGTGCAGATGGCCGTGGCGGGTCAATGGCGCCAGACGACCCGAGACGCGATCTACACGGCGCCCAACATCGCCCTCCCCGGTTCGGCGGGGGTCGGCGGACGCTGGACGGGCGCCTACGGCCAGGTCCACGCCGACTATGTCTTCAACGCGCATCTGACCGGCCTGATCGAGGCGGTCCACTACGAGGTCGGCCGGTCCATCCGCGATGTCGGCGGCCGTGACAGCGACTACCTCGGCGTCGAACTTAAGTTTGGATGGTGACCATGGCCCGATCCCTCAGCCTGCCGCTGGTGATGAGCTTCAACGGCGGCTCTGTCGACACGGCGGGGTTTCTGGCGCTGCAGGGTCTTTTCACGGCGCACGTCACCGGCGCGTTCAGCGCGGCGATGATTCAGGGCGCCAGCGGCGGCGCTTTGACGGCCACTGAGGTCGTTTACCGGCGCCCGGAGCAAATTTGCAGAGATTGAAGCAAGCCCTGGCCGCCACCCGGCGGCCAAGATTTCGACGGCGTCGGGCCGCTTCTACTTTCCCAAGGCGTGACCTCCACGCCGCCCTGGATGAACACGATGATTCAAGCCGAAAGCCATACCGTACGCGCCAACGGCATTCGCCAGCACTATCTGGCGGCGGGCGAGGGCCCGCCGGTGATCCTGTTGCACGGCTTTCCCGAGACCTCCTACGCCTGGCGCTACCAGATCCCGGTTCTGGCCGCGAAATATCGCGTCATAGCGCCCGATCTTCGTGGCTACGGCGAGACCGACAGACCCTCGACCGGTTACGACAAGCGCACCATGGCCAATGACGTTCGCGCGCTGATGGCCGAGCTCGGCATCGAGAAGGCCGCCATTGTCGGCCACGATCGCGGCGCCCGCGTCGCCACCCGGTTCGCCAAGGACCATCCTGGCCTGATCGATCGCCTGGTGGTGATGGACAATGTGCCCACGCGAATTGTCGCGCGCGAGATGAAGCCCGCCGTGGCCAAGGCCTACTGGTTCTTCCTCTTCCACCTAGTTCCCGATCTCCCCGAGGCGCTGATCGCCGGGCGTGAGGATCTGTGGCTTCGTCACTTCTTCTCCGACTGGTGCTACGATCCCCACGCGATCTCGGGCGAGGCCTTCGACACCTACGTGGCGGCCTATCGGCGCCCCGGCGCGGTGCATGGCGCCATGCTGGACTATCGCGCCAACGCCGAGGATCTGGCCCAGGACCAAGTGGACGCCGACGTGAAGATCTCCGCGCCGACGCTGTCGCTGTGGGGCGCCAATTTCTACGCGGTGGGCGAGATGTTCGACATGGCCGCGATCTGGGCGGAAATGGCCTCTGACCTGCGGACGGCGGCGATCCAGCGCTGCGGACACCTCCCGCAGGAAGAGCGTCCCGAGGAGGTCAATCGCCTGTTGCTCGACTTCCTCGCCCCCTGGGAAGGCTAGGCTTTGGTGCGCCGACGCTCGGCCCTGTCGACCGCAAGCTCCTCCTGCCGGATCGCGCCCCGGACATGACGGGACCAGAGCGCCGTTGGGTTGGACGCGTGGCGGGCATCGACATCGAGGTGGCCGCCGTCGACGCCGTCACCGCGGCCGTCGACCTGGCGGTTGCGGGCCTCTTCACGCGAGAGGTGTCGCGCCTGGCCGGGGGCATGGAGCATCTGGACCGCGCCCTGCAAAGGGTTCCGACCCGCCTGCGGGACGAGGGCGTCTTCACGGGCGCGGCCTCGAGCTCGATCCTCATTCGCCACCCGCCCGCGCCGATCATGTCCGGCGCGATCCTGGTCGTCGGCCTAGGCGAGCCAAGCGAGTTCGCACCGGAAGTGTTGGCGAACGCCACCCGCCGCACCTTCGACACCGCCATGCTGCTAGGGGCTCAATCGATCGCCTTCGCGCCCAGCATCCTGGACGGCGGCCTGGTTCCCGACGGCGACGAGAACCTGAGCCAAGCCATGGTGACCGGCATCGCCCAGAGCGCGCGAGCCGCTCGGCGGCTGGCGGCGCTGGGGTTTTCCCCACCCAGTCCCCTGGTCTGCTGGCGGTTCGCCGCCAGCCCAGCGCACTTGGCCAAGGCCGCGGACGCCTTTGGCCGCGCCGTCGCGGGAACGCCAGATCCGCGTGAATGAGGGCGCCGTCCACAGCTGAGGATTCGACCTGGTCAGCAGGTGGTCGCCGAGGCGGCACTGGACGGCCGGCGCATCGAAGGCGACGCAGGGTCAGGATGCGCCGGACCCGCCGTCGCCTCGCCAGTCTTCGGCCTATGCCGGTCCTAACGGGCCGCGCTACCGGTTCAGGCTATAGTTGACCGGCGTCCAGATGAAGCGTCCCGCCCCGGCGTCGCGCACATAGCCAAGGCCTGGGAACGAGATATGGGCGGCTGCTATAAGGTAACCCTTGGCGGCCGCGTCGGCGAAGACACTCTGGCGTGCGGCGATCGCCGCCTTGTCGTCGCTGTCATAGCGGATCGCCACGGCGGGATCCTCGAACTGGACCGGCGCGAAATGAACCGTGTCGCCCCAGATCAGGAGTTTCTGCCCCTTGCTTTCGACCGCGTAGTAGGCGTGACCCGGCGTATGGCCTGGAGAGAGGATGGTGCGAATGCCTGGAGCGACCTCCTCGTTCTCGGAAAAGGTCCTGAAGCGGCCTTGGGCGATATAGGGCGCCAGCACCTGCTGGGCGCCGTCGAACATCGGCCCCAGGAAGGGGGCGGCTTTGCTACGATTGCCGTCGTCCAGCCAGAAGTCTGCGTCGCGCTTGGAGGCGTGGATCACGGCCCTGGGGAAGACGGCCTGGCCCTTCAGCATCACCCCGCCCACATGATCGCGGTGCAGGTGGGTGAGGTAGATCTCGTCGATCTGGTCGGGCCGGTAGCCGGCGGCGACCAGGTTGGCCAGCAGCAGGCCGCCGTCCTTGCCGTAGAGTTCGCCCGCGCCGGTGTCGATGAGGATGAGCTTGTCGCCGGTGTTGATCAGGAAGGCGTTGATCATGCCTTCGACCGGAGAGGTCATGTGTGAGCGCGCAAGCAGCCTCTCGACCTCGCCCGGTTTGGCGCCCACCGCCAGTTTGTCGACGTCGACCCCCATGGGTGCCATCCAGCAGCGCGGTGACCTCGTAGTCGCCCAGACTGTAGCGATAGAAGCCCGGCGCCTGGGCGTGGGCCTGGGGCGCGCCGGCCCGGGCGGGCTGCACCGCGGGCGGGGCCATCGCCATCAACACCGCCGCGGCGGCGGTCACGAAGAAGTACGAGCGCATGGCGGCGTCCTTGTCAGGGGATGAAGAGGTGGGGAAAGCGCCGGGGCTGGCAGCGAAGGTATTGGCTGGGAACGTGCACGCTGGCGCCAAGCCTGGCGGCCGCATGCCACGGCCAGCGTGGGTCGTAGAGCATGGCCCGGGCAAGGCCCACGAGGTCGGCGTCACCGACGCCGATAATGGCGTCCGCATGCTCGGGCTCGGTGATCAAGCCCACCGCGATGACCGGAATGTCGACCACCTGGCGCACGGCCCGGGCGAAGGGGACCTGATAACCGGGATAGGGCGCGATCGCCTGATCGGGCGAAAGACCGCCCGAGGAGATGTGCAGGTAGTCCGCGCCGCGCGCGGCGAGCGCCTGAGCGAGCGCCAGCGTCTGCTCTAGGTCCCAGCCGCCGGCGACCCAGTCGGTGGCCGACAGGCGCACCCCGACGGGCCGTCCGGCCGGGAAGGCCTCGCGAACCGCCTCGAAGACTTCCAGCGGCAGGCGCATGCGATTTTCGAGCGAGCCGCCGTAGGCGTCATCGCGCTGGTTCGCCAGCGGCGAGAGGAACTGGTGGAGCAGATATCCGTGGGCGGCATGGATTTCGATCAGGTCCAGGCCCAGGATCGCCGCCCGCCGGGCGGCGGCCACGAACTGGGCGCGCACCCGGGCGAGCCCGTCTGCGTCGAGCGACAGGGGCGTCGTGCGATCGTGACGAAACGCGAGCGGCGACGGCGCGAGCGTCCGCCAGCCGCCTTCGGCCAGAGGCAGTTGCGCACCGCCGGTCCAGGGAGGATGAACCGAAGCCTTGCGGCCGGCATGGGAGAGCTGCACGCCAAGGGGCGTGGGCGACCAGGCGCGGACGGCTGCGAGCACATCGCCCAGGGCCTTGGCCGTCTCGTCCGAATAGAGGCCAAGGTCGGCGGCGCTGATCCGACCTTCCGGGGCCACGGCGGTGGCCTCGAGAATCACCAGACCCGCGCCGGAAACGGCCATCTGGCCAAGGTGCATCTGGTGCCACGCGCCAGCCTCGCCGCTCTTGGCGGAATACTGGCACATGGGCGCCACCACGATGCGATTGGCCAGGGCCAGGTCGGCCAGGCGGATCGGCTGGAACAGGGAACTTGCGGTCATGGTCGCCTTCGCAGGGACGAGCGCCGGGCTCGGCGAGGAGCCCGGCGCGGTTGTCAGCGGGCCTGGGCCTGCACCGACTTGACGGCGTCTTCGATCACCGCGGCGACTTCGGCCGGGTGCGACAGGAGCGACACGTGGCTGGCGGCCAGGACCGTGGTCTTGGCGTTGATCTTCTTGGCCAGGTCACGCTCCATCTGCGGGTTGATGACCCGGTCGTTGGCCGAGACGATGTACCAGGAGGGTCGCGTCTTCCACGCCGCGTCGGTGACCTTGTCGCCGAAGGTGCTGGCCGCCAGCGGCCCTTGCGTCACCGCCAGGGTCCTGGCCTCGACCTTGGGAATGTCCGGCGCGAAGTTCTCAAGGACGCCCGCCTCGCTCTGTCGCAGGAAACCTTGGCCGTCGTCGACCGCGGTGCTCAGGGCCGGGGGGCTTTTCGTAGGCGCCGACGAGATCGCCGCCCGACTGGCCATCGCTGTTGGCGAAGGCGGCGACATAGACCAGCGCCTTGACCTTCGGATCTGTCCCGGCCTGGGTGATCACCGTCCCGCCCCAGCTGTGGCCGACCAGGACCACCGGCCCCTTGGCGTTGTTCAGGACGCGCCGGGTGGCGATGACGTCGTCGGCCAGTGACGTCAGCGGGTTTTGCACGCTGAGCACGGTGACGCCCTTGGCCTGCAGCAGCGGGATGACCTTATTCCAGCTCGAGGCGTCGGCCCAGGCGCCGTGGACAAGCACGACGGTGACCGGGCCAGAGGCCGGCGTTTCGGCGGCATGGACCGGGGTGACGGCGAAAAAGCCGGCGGCGGCCAGGAGGACCGAGGCGGCGGCGCTGACCGCCAATTTCTTGAGGGTGTTCATGAGTGATCTCCGGCCGCGCCGCCACGCGGCGCGCCTATGCGAGGGTGTCGGGAGAGACCTGCGGCGTGCGCGGGCCAGGGCGGGTCTCAGCCTTTCAGGAAGGCCAGGAGATCCTCGTTGAGCTGATCCTTGTGGGTATAGACCAGACCGTGTGGCGCGCCCGGATAGATCTTCAGCTGCGAGCCGGGGATCATGGCGTGGGCGAGCTTAGAGGTGGTGTTGATCGGCACGACCTGGTCGTCGTCGCCGTGGATGATGAGGGTGGGCACCGTGAAGGCCTTCATGTCGGGCCGGAAGTCGGTCTGGGAGAACGAGCCGACGGTATCGTACATGGCCTTGATCGACGCTTGGTTGGCGATCTGCAGCGTCTGGGCCTTGATGCCGTAGGGGACGTCCTTGCCTTCCCGATTTGAGCCGAAATAGGTGTCGGCGAAGCCGTTGACGAAGTCGCTGCGGTCGTTGAGCAGACCCGAGCGGATCCAGTCGAACACCGAGGGATCGACGCCGTCGGGATAGTCGGCGCTCCTGCCGAAGATCGGCGTGATGCAGGAGACGAGCGCGGCCTTGGCCACGCGCGCGGTTCCGTGGCGGGTGAGGTAACGGGCCACGTCGCCGCCGCCCATGGAGAAGCCGACGATCGTCACGTCCTTGACGTCGAGATGGTCGAGGACGGCGGCGATGTCGTCGGCCAGGGTATCGTAGTCGTAGCCGGTCCAGGGCTGGCTCGAGCGACCGAAACCGCGACGGTCGTGGGCGACGACGCGATAGCCGTTCGAGGCCAGGAACATCATCTGGTATTCCCACATGTCGGCGCTCATCGGCCAACCGGCGCTCATGAAGACGACGGGACCCGCCCCCCAGTCGTTGAAGTAGATTTCGACTCCGTCGCGCGTGGTGACCTTCGACATGGTGACTCCTTCAGTCCGCGGTTGAAGCCGCCGGCGCCGTTCGAGGCCGCCAGCAACGTCGCGACCCTAGGCCCGCCCGAACAGCCCGGGCTTGTATCGCTTGGGCGCGTTTGGGTGTGGGTTGCTGCAAAGCGCGGCGCCGCCCGCCCGGAGCCGGCGGCGACTTGGATAAAAGGGCTGGGTTTGGAACGAGAGGGCGGTCGAAGCGCAGCGCGCGTCTTGGCGCGCCTTGAGGCGCTGGCGGCGTCTTCGTAAGAGCGTTGCGAGTTTGAGTTTTCAGGTGCGAGTCATGCCCACGACCACGACCGCCGGACGGTCCAGGGCGGACGATGCCGCCCAGACGGTCCTGATCATAGACGACAACGAACTCTTCCGCGGGTCGATGGACACCCTGTTCCGGTCCATAGGCTTGAAGACGGCCCTCTACGCGTCGGCCCAGGAGTTTCTCGACGCGCCCATGCCGCAGACGGCCAGTTGCATCGTCGTGGACGTCCGCATGCCCAAGATGAGCGGACTTGATCTTCAGATGGAGCTGGTCAACCGGCGTGTGCGCACGCCGATCATCGTCATGACCGGGCACGCGGACGTGCCCATGACGGTCCGGGCGATGAAGGCCGGCGCCATCGACTTCCTGGCCAAGCCGTTCAGGGACCAGGACATCATCGATGCGGTCACCGCCGCTCTCAGCAAGGACGCCGCCCGCCGTCGTCAGGAGTCCGACAGCTTCGATGTCCAGGCGCGGTTCGAGGCGCTGACCCCGCGCGAGCGCCAAGTGATGCTGCTGGTCGCATCAGGGCTGATGAACAAGCAGGTCGCCGGCGAGCTGGGGCTGCAGGAGATGACCGTCAAACTGCACCGCGCCAGCCTGATGAAGAAGATGCAGGCGCGCTCGCTCGCCGACCTCGTGCGCATGGCTGACGCCATCGATCCTGGCTAGTCGGGCCGGTCGGCCAGGGGCAGCCGGATGCGCACCTGTCCGCCCGGGCGATGGGGGCCGGCCGCCAGGATATGCATGGAGCCTTCGTGCGCCGCCACGGTGGAGGCGCAGATCGCCAGGCCAAGGCCCATGCCGCTGGCCTTGGTGGTGTAGAAGGCCTGGCAGGCGCGCTCGGCCGCTTCTTCGGAGAAGCCCGGGCCGGTGTCCAGGACATCCAGGACGACATGACCGGCCTCGAGATGCGACCGGAGGGTCAGGATGCGAGGCGCAGGGGTTTCGGACATGGCCTGTGCGGCGTTGAGCATCAGGTTGATGAGAACCTGTTGAAGGAGCACGCGCTCGCCGGCGACCTGGGCTTGGGCGCAACCCAGTTCCAGGATCAGCTCGACGCAGGCGGCCTCCAGGTCACGGCTCACCCAGCGGGCGGATTCGGCCACGAGCGGGTCCACGGCCAGATTGGCCAGCCGGGTCGGAGCCTGGGCGAGCAGGTTGCGCACGCTCTTGACGACCTCTCCGGCGCGATCGCTCGCGCGCGCCACATCGGCCAGCGCCAGGTGCGCCTCGTCCAGGTTGGGCGGATCCTGCGCCAGCCATCGCCGCGCCGCTCCAGCGGCGTTGGAGGCCGCGCTGATCGGCTGATTGACCTCATGGGCGATGGAGGCGGTCAGAACGCCGATCGAAGCTGCACGGAGGGCATGGTCGAGCTCGGCTCGCGCCTGGTTCGAGGCGCGCCTGGAGCCTTCGGCGTTCCGTGAGGTTGAAGACCGAAGCCTGGATGCTGTCCAGGCAGGCGCCGCCGGGGGGGAAGGACAGGGCGACGATGACGGGAATCAGCTCGCCCGAGCGGCTGCGCACGGCGGTCTCGGATTCAAACCTCTCATGGCCCTCGTCGATGGCGATCAGGCATTGCTCGAAGCTCTGGTCCGTCTCCGGAAGAAAGTCGTGCAGGTGGGCGAAGAAATCGGTCTTCTCGGCCACGCCCATCATCTTGAGCGCAGTCGCGTTTACGTCCGTGATGCGGACCATCGCCCGGGCCTCACGGACAAATTGCGGATTTTCGGCCAGATAGGCCCTCAGATCGGTGACCCCGGCCGCGTGTAACGCTTCGAGCGCGGCCTTCACCGGCCTGAAATCGTGCTCCCAGATCGAAACGGCCAAGGTGTCGAAGATCGTGCGGTAGCGCGCCTCGCTTCGCCTCAGCGCCTCAATGGCCTGATGAAGCTGGGTGACGTCGGTGTTGGTCTCGAGGATCACCGCCTGCCGCCCCTCGTCGAGTTCGAGGGTCCATTGGCTCAGGACCGTACGGATCTCGCCGTCGCGCCGCCGCTGGACGATCTCCCCCTCCCAACGCCCCTTGCGGGAGAGATGTTCGAGGATCGCGTCTAACGGCTCGGGAAATCGTGTGTCCAAGACCTCGTGCGCCGCACGTCCAAGCATCTCCGCGCACGGCCAGCCGTAGAGCCGCTCGGCGCCGCGGTTCCAGAACGACACGCGCCCTTGCCAATCGCGCGTGAAGAGCGCGTCGGAGGTGACGTCCAGCAGCCTTGCCTGCGTGACCAGCAACTGTCGGGCCGCATGGTTGCGCTGCATCAGCAAGGCCGCGGCGGAGATCGCCGCCAGACTGAACACCAGGCGTAGGAGGGCGGCGAGAGACGGGGCGTGACCGTGCGCCACCAGAAAGCTGACGACCGCCAGCGCCGCGCATCCGACGGATAGCATCCAGATGCCGCGTCCGGAGATGACGTCCGCGGCCAGCATCAGGACGACGACATAGAGCACGGCCACCGCGCTGCTCAGCGCCGTGAAGGTGTCGATCCAGAAGATCGCCGCCCCGATGACCAGAGCCACGCCGAGCCGAGGCCAGCGCTCCTGCAGGGAGGCGCGGACAGATGGGCGGGGCTTGAGAATTAGAACCTGCGGGGTCAAGGGCGGCGCGTCTCCGCCGCCACCCCAAACCAAGGCATAGGGTCACCAAACTTAGTCGATACGCTCAACCAACGTCCGTTCGATGGTTCCGGCTCGACTTGGTCTCCTAGTCTCCTGGTCACCGAGGGCGGCTGGAGACCAGGACGATGTTGCAGATCAATTGCGAGCACAGCGGACTGCGCAGCGCTGCGCCGCTCAACCGAACCTACGCGCCGCGAGCCTTGAATCTGGTCGAGCGGCTGCGCGCAGCGATCGACGAGGATCCGCAATCGGCGCGTCTGATGCTTGACGAGCTGAGCGTCGTGCTCGCTCCGGCGCTGGCCGGCGAAGGGCCGAGCTTCGCGTCCGTCGTCCCCGCCTCCCCTCAGCGCGGCGGTCTGGCCGCATGGCAGCTTCGCCAGGTGAAGATCCATATCGAGGAGAATCTCGCCGACCGCCTCCACGTCGAGACCCTGGCCTCGCTGGCGCGATTGAGCACCAGCCATTTCTGCCGAGCCTTCAAGAACAGCACCGGCGAGACAGCCCACACCTACATCATGCGCCGTCGGCTCGAGCGAGCGCAGGCGTTGATGCTCGGGACGGCCGAGAGCCTTTGCCAGATCGCCGCCGCCTGCGGTCTGGCCGACCAGGCGCATCTGACTCGTCTGTTCCGCCGCTACACCGGGCAGACTCCGTTCAATTGGCGGCGCACCTTCCGCACCCTCGACCCGGCGCTGGCCCTGCCGGCGGCTTGACAAAGACAAAGGCGCAGGGGTCATCCAGCCGGCCCAGAAAGATCATTGGCGTGCATCACAGGACGGGTGGCGCGGTCGCGGCTGGCGATCTTGTAGATAAGTCCGTTTTTGGGATCTGAAGGCCGTTTGCTGGTCAAGGCCGCAACTGCCTGCGCCAGGCGCCGGGCGTCTGCCCCGTCACCCGCGTGAAGACCCGGGTCAGGTGACTCTGGTCGCTGAAACCGCAAATCGACGCGATCTGAGCGATCGGCATATCTGTCGAGAGCAGGGCCTTGGCCTCCGACACGCGGTGCTCGATCAGCCAGCGATGGGGAGTCACGCCGGTGGCGGCGCGGAAGGCCTTGATGAAATACCCGCGTGACAGGCCGCATTCTTCGGCGATTTCGGCGATCGAAACGTCGCGTCGGCTGTGGGCGGCCATGAAATCCGTCGCTCGGACCTTCTGCCGATTGGACAGGCCTCCGCGGTGCGGATGCCCGCTGGTCTGGCCATAAGCATGGAGCAGGTGGGCGGCCAGGGCGTAGGTCATCTGATCCACGAAGAGGCGTGAGGCGCTGGCCGGGTCGGCCAAGGCCGGCGCCATGGCCTGCGCGATCTGGTAGACCACGTCGTCGCGCGCCCCCTGCGGACTGCGCAGTTCCACGAGCTTTCGCCGTCCCTCGCCCTCGGCGAAGGCGGCCAGCTCGGCTCTGGGCAGATGGAAACGCACGTTGTCGAACGGCGAGCGATGGTCGCATCGCCAGGTCTCCCGCATGTCCGTGATCGCCAAGCTGCCGGCGGCGTGACCGCCCGCATGGATCAGTCCGCCGCCGCGGTAGAGCCGGTGGTCGGCAAAATCCCGAAGCTGGACGATGACGCTGTAGCCGTCCGAAAGCGGAAGGGTCTCGCCGGGCGGAAGATCGTGGCGCTGCGAAGAGATCCGCATGATCGAGAAGGCCTCGCCCGACAGCCTGCTGATCTGGATCCCAGGCCTCGTCATGAGCGATGGCGCGTCGGCGCAATCCCTCTGGATGGGGTCGGTCAACCGCGCCCCCCGCGAGATCGCGCCGATTTAGCAAAGCGCGGCGGCTCCTCGGGACCCCAGGTCAATTCGCCTCAAGACAGCTCCTCGTCCGGCCGGCGCGGTGTTGCGGTCCCGCAGCGGACACGACTCAAGATCCGAGCCTTAGGGCGCAGCTGGAAGCCGCGCTTGAACAAAAGGGACGGAACTTGCACAAAAGTCGCCGCCGATCCGGACTGGCGTCAGGCCGGGCGGATCATGTCCCTGGCGTAGGCCAAGCCGATGCCGTAACCGCCCGCATGGTCTTCGACGATGGCGCGGGCGGCGTCGTAAGTGGCCTTGCGGGTCCAGTCGCGCTGCAATTCCAGCAGAACCTGGATCCATGACGTCATGGCGGCCCCGGCGGCCTCCAGACGCCGAAGGGCCAGGTCGTGGCTGGCGGGCGTGAGGCCGCCACAGGCGTCGCCGACCACGAAGACCTCATATCCGGCCGCCAGAGCCGAAAGCACCGGCTGGGTCACGCAGGCCTCGGTGAGCAGGCCCGAGACAAGCAGGCGCCGTCGCCCCGACGCTTCCACTGCCGCCCTCGCCGCATCGTCCTCCCAGAGGTTCATGCTGCGGCGCTCGAAGACCTCGACGTCGGGGATGACCGAGCGAACGGCGGGCATGACCGGACCGCTATAGACCTTGGTCGCCGAGGTCGAGGCGATGACCGGAATCCGGAAGGCGGCGGCCGTCTTGGCGAGGGCCACGACGTTGTTGAGCAGGCCTTGGCGGTCGATCGAGCCGACACCGAAGGCCAAGCCTGCCTGCTGGTCGATCAGCAGCAGGGCGCAATCTTGCGGTTCGAGCAGATGGGTTCGGGTCATGGACGCCTCCGGGGTTGAGCCTGTTGGTCCTAGCGCGACGTGCGCCCCGCGGGCTTGGACGGGGTGTCGCCGTTTTGCCTCGAACGCCGGTGACGTGGCCGCGGGCGCTTTGCATCCAGACGGTTCAAACGATCGCCTGTCGGGCCAAGACCGTCCCGGGGCCGGCCGCCATGCTCGCCGGGTTGAATGAGGCGAGCTTCATCCTTGACCTCGACGGAGATAGACCATGAGCCAAGGCTTCGACCCTTCTCGCTTCCAGATCGTGCCGCCGCGGCGGTTCGAGGACCTGAAAATCGGCGAGGTCTTCCGGGCGCCGAGTCGCACGGTGACGGACGCTCACGCCACGGCGTTCCAGGCCGTCTCGTGCGACAACCATCCTATCCACTACGACCAGACCTACGCGCGTGCGCACGGTCATCGCGCCCCGGTCGTCCATGGGCTGCAGGTCCTGGCGTTCACGGCGCCGGGCGCGACGCTGTTGCCGCATGTCTTCGGCGCGGTGTTCGTCGCCTTCGTCGAACAGAGCTGCGCCTTCCTGGAGCCGGTCTATGCCGGCGACACCCTCTATCCGGCCTTGGAAATCACCGCCCTGACGCCGCAGGGCGACACCGGCCTGGTGACGACGGCCGTCACCGTCCACAATCAGGACGGCGCGCTCGTGCTGGAGGGCTCCCACACCTACCGCCTTCGCACCCAGCCATCGCTTTGGGAGCCCTCCTCCCCGACCGATCAGGACCGGCTTCTCGACGAAGCGCTCGAAGAAACCTTTCCCGCCAGCGATCCCATCTCGCCGAGCTGAGCGGCCTTCGCGCGCGGCGGACGCGGCGTCACGCGCGGCCTTGCGACGCTCTCATGCGGCAAGGTTATGGCGCATTTTTAGAAACGATGACTTTCCATCATTTCCATTTCGTACAGAACCGCGTGGCTGCATCTTCGTACGCCTAACACCAGGAAAGCATGCGCAGTGGCCAACCTTGCTCAGACCGCATCCGTCTTCATCGCCGAGCATCGCGCGCTGGGCGCGGCGCTCGTCGGCCTCGTCGCCTTCGGCGAGTCGATGATGGTGGTGGGCGCCTTCCTGCCGGCCACGGTCCTGCTGATCGCCGCGGGGGGCCTGATCGCCGCGGGATTGCTGGACGGGCCTTCGGTGCTCCTTTGGGCGACCGTCGGGGCCGTGGCGGGCGACAGCTTGTCGTTCGCGATCGGCAGGACGTTGGGGCCCCGCCTTCTACGGGGGCGGCTTTTGAAGCCTCACGCCCGCGCCATCGCCCGCACTAGGCTTCTGATCCGTCGCTTCGGCGGCCTGACGATCTTCATCGGCCGCTTCGCCGGTCCGCTTCGCGCGCTGGTCCCGGTCATGGCGGGCATGGCGGGCATGCCGCAACGACGCTTCCAACTGGTCAATTTCGCCTCCGGGATTGTTTGGGTCGCCGCTTTCGTGGGCCCAGGCTATGCGGGCGCTCGCGGCATGGCGCTCTTGTCGCATCTGAGCTGGCAGGCCCTGGCCCTCTCGGCGGCCGCTTTTCTGCTGGCGGCGACGGCAGCGTTCAATCGCCGCCGGATCGTCGGGGCGGTACGCCTTGGCCTGCCGAGTATCCGCGCCAGCGCGGCCATCCTGGGTGGCGCGCCTCAACTGGCGGCGCGCTAGGGCCGGCTTCAGACGGGCCGACGCAGATCCCACCAACGCCGCGGCGCGGCTCTGTACGCCGAGCTCGACGGGACGACCAGCTCGACTTCCACGCCGGCCGCAGGCCGGCTGCGGATCGCCAGCGCCCCTCCGATCCTCGCGGCGCGCTCGCGCATCCCCGTCAATCCGAAGTGCCCCTGACGCCCCCCCGCCACGAGCACGGCCTGTTCAATCCCCACGCCATCGTCGCGCACCCTGACGCCCAGCTGGCGCGGGTCGTAGGTGACTTCGATCACCACAAGCTTGGCCTTGGCGTGGCGGTACGCGTTGAACAGCGCCTCCCCCACGATCATCTCGATCTCGTCGGCGACGATCGGATCGAGCGATTGAACGGCGCCCTCGGTCAGCAGCCGGGTCTCGACCTTACGGTCCGGATCGGCGCGGGCGGCCAGTTCGGTGAGCGTCAGCGTGAGATCCTCCCCGCTGGCGGTCCGCAAGCTGCGCACCCGCTCGCGCGCCTCGCGCATGACGTCGTCGGCGCGATCGAGCGCGCTCTCAAGCTGACGGTGGGCGGGAAGGTCCTCAGGCACATGCCGGGTGGCGGCATGGAACTTCAGCATCAGGCCCTGCATGCCCTGAAGGAGGGTGTCGTGGAGGTCGCGGGCGATGCGTTCGCGCTCGGCGATGCGATCCTGCATTCGGCTCTGGATGCTCCGCGAGACCTGCCGAAGACGCAGGGCGTAGGCCAGCCAGGCGGCGAGCGCGCCGGCCAGGATGCACAGCGCGGCGAAAAGCTTGCTCTGCGCGAAGGTCGGCGGCAGCTCAAAGCGCAGGCTTGCGCCGGTCTCGTTCCAGACGCCGTCTTCATTGGCCGCCTTAACCTGGAAGACGTACCGACCGGGTTTGAGGTTGGTGTAGAAGGCTTGCCGGCGGCGCCCGGGTCGACCCAGTCGCGATCGACGCCTCCTAGCTTGTAGCGGAATTTGACGCGTTCGGGGGTCGACAGGCTCAGGCCCGCGTAGTCGATCTGCAGGCTCCTGGCGCCCTTTGGCAAGACGACGTCCTGCGGCTGGAGCGTGGCCTTTCCATCGACCGTCATGCTGGTGATGGACACAGGCGGCGCGATGCGATTTCGGTAGAGGTTGCGGGGATCGATGACAAAGACGCCCGAGGTGGTGGCCAGCCACACGCGACCGTCACCGCCGACGGCCACCGCATCCCTGAGGGCTCCGGTGCCCGACCCGACGAGGCCGTCCAGGAGCGAAAAGGTGCGGCTCGGCGGCGTGAAGGCCTGATCGTGGAACGCGCGATCAAGGTCCGACGCTCGCACCTGGGTCACCCCGCCCTTGGCCCGCACCCAGGTGGCGTCGCCGGGCGCGCGGGCGAGGCCGTTGATGTCTTGCAGCCAGGACAGACGATCGTCGCCGATGAATCGCGCCTGGTCCTTGTCGAGGCGCGTCAGGCCATTGCTCGACACGACGATGGTCGCGCCGCGATCGCGCCGGATCTGGACGAGGTTGCCGGGGAAGAAGCGCTCGGCGCCATAGTCGATCGGCTTCAGACTTTCCGCGTCCGCCTGGAAGAGGCGGCGGTTTCGCACCAGCAGCGCTCTCCCGGCCCCATTGGCCACGACCGATGAGAAGTCCGGGATGTCCTCGGCCCTGTAGGCTCGCCAGCGCGCGCCGTCCCAGCGCCGGGCGGGCGCGTCCTCGGCGGTCACCCACAGGCCGCCGGCGTCGTCGACGGCGCAGGCCCTGGTGCGGGACGGCGCAGACGGGAGGCGAACCTCGGTGCGGCGACCATCCTGAACGCGGAAGACCCGATCGGGCCGCCCGGCGCCTTGCGCTGCGAACATCCAGAGGACGCCGGAGCGGCCTTCGCAAATGACCCCGGGATTGAAGTCGCTGAACCAAGGCTTGAGTCCCTGACCAGGCTCGGCCTTGAAGAGGGCCTTGCGGTCGCCCACCAGCACGGCGCCGGCCAGGGTGGCGGTAATGCTGTAGCCGAAGGGCGAATCCGCGCCGATGATCGGCTGGCGCATGACGTTGGCATGGCGGAACCGGTCAAGTCCGCCGTTGGTGCCGACCCAGATCGTTCCTTCGCGATCTTCGAACACCGCCCAGACGACCTCGCCGGTCAGCCCGTCCTTGACGTTGAAGCCTTCGACCTTGCGGGATTGGGCGGGACCGCGGGTCGCGGTCGCCTGGGCGCGGACCCGGAAAAGGCCCGCCCCGAACCCTCCGCCCCACAGGTTCTGGTCGTGATCGACGAGGATATGGCTCCAGCGCGAGGCGGTTGCGACCAGCTCGGCGCTGCCGGGCGCGATCCGCCCGCTGCGCGGGTCGGCGAAGCGCCGCACGCCCAGGGAGTCGCCGATCCAAAGCCGGCCGGCGCCGTCTTCGGCCAGGCCCGGCCCGACGCCAACGCTCGTCTGCACGGTGCGGATCGTCTGTGTTCCCGGCGCGAGATAGCCCAGCCAGTGGTCTCTCCCGAACCACAAGGTCCCGTCACGCGCCGGATGGATCGTCGTGAGCATGCCCGGCGGCAGGCCCCAGTCGGCGCCCATGATCCGCCAGACGCCGTTGTGGAAGCGTGCAAGCTGGCTGTTGTTGCTCCCGAGCGCGACCCACAACGCGCCGTCCTTGTCCTCGGCGATCGCGCGAACCGTAGCCCGAACCCTCCTGTGTTCCAGGTAGGTGAACCGTCCCCGCTCATAGACCCCGACCCCGCCCAGATCGAACCCTACGACCAGCGCGCCGGACCGCGTCACCAGCAGGGCGTTCACGCCGGAGCCGTGGCGATGCTTGGGATTGGGCGTCGCGATCGGTTCGAACCGCGCGCCGTCATAGCGGTAAAGTCCATCGTCGGCGCCGAGCCACAAAAATCCGTCCGGCGTCTGGACGATGGCGCGCACCTCGGTGGGCGCCCCGTCGTCGGAGGTCCAGCGCGTGTGGTGATATTGCGCAAGGCTGCGGGCGGGATCCAAGGCCAGGGCGGGCTGCAACCCTGCGAGCAAGAAGAGTATCGCCCCAACAAGGCAGGACCGCCAAGGCGCGCGCGCGCCCAGCCTGGTGCCCCCCTGGCCGACAGCCTTCGATTTGGCCCAAGCTCTGCGCAACATGAACCTCACGAGGTGACGACACTCAAGCCTGCCCAACCGACCAGCGCTCTGGAGACCGTTTGGGTGGCCCCCAGCCCCCCTGGACGGAGCTGACGCGAGCGCAGCCGATGGCCTAGACTTTCCATCATGGCCAGATCCTTTCCGATTTTTCCCGTCGGCGCGACCGGCGTGGGGATAGCGCTCGCTCGAGCCGCCTGCGGCCTGCTGCTGGCCCTAGGCTCGGTGAGCGCCGGACGGCCCGATTGGATGGAGTTGCCCGCCGTCCTGCTGGCCATAGCCCTGGTGCTCGGAATGTTGACCCGGATCGCCGCGCTGCTCGGCGCGCTGCTTACCGTTGTCGCCGCGCCCAACCTGCACCAGGCGCCGCTCGTGGTGCTGCTTCTGTGCGCCATGAACATCGGCTCCCTGGCCTGCACCGGCGCGGGCGCCTATTCGATCGACGCCCTGCTGTTTGGCCGGTCGAACATCCGGCTGCCGGGGCAAGGCTAGATCTGGATAATGCCCCGACGATGGGCGACGGTCACGGCCTGGGTTCGATCGTCCACGTCGAGCTTGGCGAAGATGTTACGCAGGTGACCCTTGATCGTGTCCTCGGAGAGGGACAGCGCCCGGGCGATCTCCTTGTTGGGTCGGCCGGAGGCCACCCGCCGCAGCACCTCCACCTCGCGATCGGTCAGCGCCTCGCCGATCGCGTTGACGGCGATCTCGTGGGCCACTTCCGACTGCAGATCGGCGCCGGCCCGCGTGGACGGCCCGGATGGTTTCGATGAGCTCCCGCCGAAGGCTGCTCTTGAGGAGATAGCCGCTGGCCCCGGCGCGAAGGGCTCGAAGCGCCTGGGCGTCTCCGGCGTAGGTGGTCAGGACCACGATCCGCGCATCGGGCGACTCGGCCCGAATCGCGCTGATCGCCGAGACCCCATCCGCGCCCGGCATCTTCAGGTCCATCAGGGTGACGTCCGGTGCGAGCGCGATGAACTTGGCCAGCGCCTCGGCGCCGTCCCCGGCTTCGCCGGCGATGATCATGTCCGCTTCTGCGCCGACCACGGCGGCCACGCCTTCGCGAAGCATCGGGTGATCGTCGACGATCAGGACGGAGATCTTGTCACCCATCTGTGCGCGCAGCGTCCTTGGGATGCTTACCGAGCCCCGGCCAAGGCCGGGTTCGAAAAGCGGATATGGGCCGGTTTGCCCCCATCCTCGAAGCTAACCAAATGGAGACGCGCCAGCTAGTCCCACACCCTGCCCGGACGCGAGGACCGCGCCCGGTGACCGAAGGACGGTCGATGACGCTGCGTCCGTTGAGCCGACACGGGCGGATCGAACGACACTTTAGTGTGGGGCCCAAGCCACCCGCCCGAGATTTACCTTGAACCGGCGCTGGCCGACGCTGGGCGGCTTTCCCGACGGAGTCCGGACATGGCCTGCATCGCGCGATCGATGGATCGAACGCAGACGCGAGAGGCGAGCGCAAACCCGGCCGACGCCATCGAGATCCACGAAGTCGACAGTCAGCGGGCTCCCGTCCGGCTTCCCGACGTCGGCCCAGCGATCCTCGTGCGGCATATGCTGGGGCCTTATCTGGGCGAGGCCGACGTCGGCGCTCCGGGGGCGTCCAGGCTCCTGGCCTTGCGCGCGGGCGCGACGCTGATCGAGGACCTCCAGCTTGGGTCACGCCTTCGGATGGCCCGGCCCTTCCACGCCATCGACGTCGTCATTCCCTGGTCGGTGCTGGACATCATCGCCATCCAGGCCCACGCCGCGCCGATCGAGGGCCTGGAGGCGTCCTCGGGCGTCGATCTGGCCGACCCGACCATCGAACATCTGATCGGCGCGATGCTCGCGCCGCTGGGCGAAGGCTTCTTCTCCTCACGGCCTTATCTGGCCCACTTGAAGCTGGCCCTGGCCACGCACGTCGCCCACGCCTACGGCCGGCCGCGCCCGCACGAGCGGCTGGCGCGCGGCGGTCTCGCGCCACATCTCCTCCGCCGCGCCCAGCAGATCCTGCAAAGCAACCTGCAATCGGGCCTCTCCCTCGTGACGCTCGCCAAGGCTTGCGGCCTCTCGACGCGCCATTTCGCGCGCGCTTTCCAGGAATCGGCGGGGGTCACCCCGCACCAGTGGATGACCACCGCTCGCATCACGGCGGCAAAGGCCATGATGCGCCAGACCGCCCTGCCGCTGGCGCAGATCGCCGACCTGTGCGGCTTTTCCGACCAGAGCCACCTGACGCGCGTCTTCAAGCGCGAGGAAGGCCTGCCGCCGGCAAGCTGGCGGCGCGATCACCGCCAGACGCGGGAGTCCTGTCGCGGCGTCGGCGGCGTGATTGGAGCGGTTGGTCCAAACTAGCGACACGGCGGTTCAAGCCTTCGGCGGGCCGCCCCCCCACAGTGGCCTTGGATCGAATGCACCGCAGCTGGGCGCGATCGCAAAGGGATTCAGATGAGCCAAGACCAACCCGAAGACGCCGGCGCGCCGCGCCGCGCCGTCCTCACCGCAGGCCTGAGCCTCGCGGCCCTGACGGCCATGCCGTCGCTTTCCCCGGCGTCGGCCATGGCCGCGCAATCCACCACAGCCAAAGGAATTCCGCACATGAGCAGCGGCTATGTCACCACCAAGGACGGCGTGAAGATCTTTTATAAGGACTGGGGCCCCAAGACCGCCCAGCCGATCGTGTTCCATCATGGCTGGCCGCTGAGCGCCGACGACTGGGACGCCCAGATGATGTTCTTCGCTCTGCAGGGCTATCGGGTCATCGCCCACGACCGCCGTGGCCACGGCCGTTCGGACCAGACCGACACCGGCAACGAGATGGACACCTACGCCGCCGACGTGATCGCCCTGACCGATCACCTGGACCTGAAGAACGCCGTGCACATCGGCCACTCGACCGGCGGCGGCGAGGTCGCCCACTATGTCGCCCGCGCCAAGCCGGGCCGCGTGGCCAAGGCGGTTCTCATCGGGGCCGTGCCGCCGATCATGGTCAAGACGCCGGCCAATCCCGGCGGCCTGCCGATCGAGGTGTTCGACGGCTTCCGCGCCTCTCTGGCCGCCAACCGCTCCCAGTTCTTCCACGACGTGGCGGCCGGCCCGTTCTACGGCTTCAATCGCGAAGGGGCGAAGGTCTATCCCGCCGTCGTGGAGAACTGGTGGCGCCAGGGCATGATGGGCGGCGCCAAGGCTCACTACGACTGCATCAAGGCCTTCTCGGAGACCGACTTCACCGAAGATCTGAAGAAGATCGACGTGCCGGTCCTGATCCTGCACGGCGAGGACGATCAGATCGTGCCGATCGCCGACAGCGCTCTGCTTTCGGCCAAGCTGGTCAAGAACGGCACGCTGAAGACCTATCCGGGTTATCCGCACGGCATGGCCACCACCCACGCGGACGTCATCAATCCGGACCTGCTGGCCTTCATCAAGGGCTAGTCCGTTCCGCCCCCCCGCCGGGCGCCCCTGCACCGCAGGGGCGCCCGCTGCTGCGTCCGGACGCCGGAAACGGCCCAAGCAACCCTGTCGGCTCGTCCGCTCCGCGATCGTCGCGCAGCAGCAACCGCTCGGGCGGCCAGATGAGCCGACGCCGCAGCGCCTCTTTGACGGACCGATGGAAGTACCGGCGGCCTGTCGCCACCCTAGACGGCTTTGGCCGCGGGCGTCGTGCGGGAGAAGTTGAGACCCTGAAGGGCGGTGGCGATAGCGCCCAAGGAAAGGCCCAGGAGCGTCACGGCCAACCAGCCGCCTGATTTCCAAGCCGCCGAAGCGGCCGCCGAACCGAAGGCGCCGCCAAGGAACATGGAGCCCATCAAGACGGTGTTGAGACGCGCGCGCGCCTCGGGCTGCAGGGTGAAGGCGATGTGCTGGTTGGAAACCAGGGCCGACTGCATGGCGAAGTCCAGAACGATGACGCCAACGACCAGCCCCACCAGCGACGTCCAAAGGCCGAAGATCAGCCAGGAGACCAGGATCAGGCCGGCGGCCAGGATGACGATCGGCTTGGGGCCACGCTTGTCGGCGAACCGCCCGGCCAGAGGCGCGGCGAAGATGCCCACCGCGCCGACGACGCCGAACAGGCCCGCCACGTCCGCTCCCAGGCGGTAGGCCGGCGACTGCAGACGAAAGGCCAGGATCGTCCAGAAGGCGGTAAAGGCTGCGAAGATCAGGCCTTGAGTGACCGCCGCCAGACGCAGGGCGGGGAACGCTCGCCACAGGCCGATGATCGAACGCAGCAGTTCGCCATAGCTCAGCCTGGAGTCGGGCGCCACGCGCGGCAGGGTGGCGTACATGAGCGCGCCGGCGATCATCGCCATCGGTACGCCAAGCCAGAACATCTCGCGCCATCCGGCGTGGGTGGCCACAAAGCCGGCGAGCGTCCGGCTCAGCAAAATCCCCGTCAGTATGCCCGAGAGCACGGTCCCGACGGTGGCCCCGCGCCTGTCGGGCGAAGACAGGTGGGCTGCCAGCGGCACGATCTGCTGGGCCACCGTCGCGGTCAAACCCACCGCGAGCGAGGCGATCACGACCAGAACCGCGCTGGGGGAGATCGCCGCAAGAGCAAGCGCGACGGCCAAGACCATGAACTGGACCCCGATCTGCCGCCGGCGATCGATGATGTCGCCCAGCGGAACCAGCAGGAAGAGGCCCACGGCATAGCCGAGTTGAGTGGCGGTCGGGATCAGGCCCGCGAGCGGGCCGGGCAGGTCCTGCTCGATCAAGCCGAGCATGGGCTGGTTGTAGTAGATGTTGGCCACCGCGACGCCGGCGGCGGCGGACATGCACAGGGCCATCAGGCCCGAGAGACCGGTCTTGGCGGGGGGCGGTGCGGGGTCGGTGGACATGACGGGGTCCTAAAGGCGCGTTTTCGTCGGCAGGGCGCCGAGCCAGGCTGAAGATGTTGTCGCGGGCCATGCGAGCCGATGCTCGGCAGGGAGTGGGCCGTCCTTCGTGACGGGGGGCGTTGAAGGACGGCCCGCGGGTCCGGCAAGCTGCGGTGGGCCGGACCCGAATTGATCGGCTATTCGGCCGCCACGGCCGGCGACGACAGGCGCGCCAGCGCTTCGGCCACACCCTCGCCATAGGCCGGGTCGGCCTTGCGGCAGTTGGCGACGTGGCGACGCTGGATGTCCGTCGAAGCCCCGCCGATGGCGCGGGCGGTGTTGTCGAACAGAACCTGGCGCTGGTCCGCGCTCATCAGGCGGAAGAGATCGCCTGGTTGCTGGTAGTGGTCGTCGTCGAGACGATGGTCCCAGTGCGCCGCGGCGCCGTCGATAGGGAGGGGAGGCTCGGCCAGATCCGGGCGGTCCATCCACTCGCCGCGGCTGTTGGGCCAGTAGGTCGGGGTGGCCCCCAGGTTGCCGTCGGTGCGCATCGCGCCATCGCGATGATAGCTCTGGAACGGGCACTTGGGCGCGTTGACCGGAATGAGGTTGTGGTTGACCCCCAGGCGATAGCGATGGGCGTCTCCATACGAGAAGAGCCGCGCCTGCAGCATCTTGTCGGGTGAAAACCCTATGCCCGGCACGATATTGGCCGGCGTGAACGCCGCCTGCTCGACCTCGGCGAAGACGTTATCCGGATTGCGGTTGAGCTCCAGTTCGCCGACCTCGATCAGCGGAAACTCGCCCTTCGGCCAGACCTTGGTCAAGTCGAACGGATTGAAACGAAAGGCCCGCGCCTGTGCGTCGGTCATCACCTGAACCGACATCGTCCAGCGGGGATAGTCGCCGCGCTCGATCGCCTCGAAGAGATCGCGCTGGCTGCTTTCACGGTCCTTGCCGACCAGGATTTCGGCTTGCTGGTCCGTCAGGTTTTCGATGCCCTGGCGGCAGCGGAAATGGAATTTGACCCAGATGCGCTCGTTCTGCTCGTCGATGAAGCTGTAGGTGTGGCTGCCGAAGCCGTGCATGTGACGGTAGCCGCGCGGAAGGCCGCGCTCGCTCATCAGGATGGTGACCTGATGCAGCGCCTCCGGAAGAAGCGTCCAGAAGTCCCAGTTGTTTTGGGCGCTGCGCATGCCGGTGCGCGGATCGCGCTTGACCGCATGGTTGAGGTCCGGAAAGCGAAGCGGATCGCGGAAGAAGAACACCGGCGTGTTGTTGCCCACCAGGTCCCAGTTGCCCTCCTCGGTGTAGAACTTCAGGGCGAAGCCGCGAATGTCGCGCTCGGCGTCGGCCGCGCCGCGCTCGCCGGCCACGGTCGAGAACCGGGCGAACACCGGCGTCTTCTTCCGATCTCCGAGAAGAGCTTGGCCTTCGTGAAGCCGGAGATGTCGCCGGTGACGGTGAACACACCGTAGGCGCCCGAGCCCTTGGCGTGCATGCGCCGCTCGGGGATCACCTCACGGTCGAAGTGGGCCAGCTTTTCCAGCAGCCAGATGTCCTGCAGCAGAGCAGGTCCGCGCGGGCCTGCCGTTTCGATATTGACGTTGTCGGCGACCGGCGCGCCGTTGGCGCGGGTGAAGCGGGCGTCGGACATGAGGGGCTCCAGCGTTCAAGTTCGACGCGAGCTTCACGATATCGGCAGCCGAGAGATTGAACGGCGTGGCGACAATTTGGTCCAAATGTCAGGGCTGTCCCGCCCGGACGGAAAGCGCTCGTCCCCTCGCCTCTTCAGCGAAGGGCCATCGAATGGCGCGCCGCCACGCGGACCAGAAAGGCGCCGAAGCTCCGCCACTGAGCTGACCGGAAGCTGCGAAAGATCGCTTGAATTCACTGACCCCGGTCTAAACGGCCGACCACAACGGGCCGAGCTCGCGAGAAAACCGCAAGCGTTTGATTTAATGCGGGAAAATGGCGCGCAGAATCGAATGACGAGGAGAGCTACGCCTACGCCGCCGCCCTCTAGAGCACGAATTGCCGTGCTCGCCGGGGCTCCGAGCATGGGTTGCGACTTCAAGGAGCCCCTGACAGCTCGTTCGCGAGCATTATCAGGTCACAGCCATGACTCTCTCCACCACCGAAGCGATGCCGGCCTTCCTCACCACGGTTGATCCTCCCTCGCTTGAGTGGACACCCATGCTAGCTTTTCGGAGCTGGAGAGGAGTGTCTGATGAGCGTGAAGCGTCGGGTCTTTCCGGAGACCTTCAAACGAGAAGCGGTTGACCGTGTCGCCAGCAGCGGCCTGTCGGCCGGCATGGTGGCCCGGGAGTTGGGCCTGCACGAGACGGTCCTGCGACGATGGATGATGCAGTACGGGACGCAGGTGATGGGGCCGGCGCGGCGCGCCCACACGCAAGCGCCGGCCCCGTCGCCGTCTGATCTGGCCGCCGAGAACGCCCGCCTGCGTCGCGAGAACGACCATCTGCGGATGGAGCGCGACATCCTAAAAAAAGCCGCGCTCATCTTCGGAGCGGCCTCCCGATGAAGTTCGGGTTCGTCGATGAGCACCGCGGCGCCTGGCCGGTTCGGGTGATGTGTCGGGTCCTGGGTCTGTCGGCCAGCGGCTACTATGCCTGGCGCGTCAGGCCCGAGAGCCGGCGGGCGGCGGCCAATCGCGCGCTGACCGAGGACATCCGCCTGATCCATGCCGAGAGCTGTGGGACCTATGGTTCGCCGCGCGTCCACGCCGTCCTGCGCGGTCATGGGCGCCGCGTTGGGCGCTCGCGGGTCGAGCGGTTGATGCGCCGGGCGGGCTTGCGCGGCCTGGCCGCGTTGCCTCGCCGTACCCGCACCACCGACAGCCGCCATGGCTATCCGATCGCGCCCAACAGGCTCGCCCGCAACTTCCAGGCGGCGGCTCCAGGCCAGGTCTGGCTGGCCGATCTCACCTACATCCCGACTGGCGAAGGCTGGCTCTACCTGGCCGGCGTCCTCGACATGCACACCCGCAAACTCGTCGGCTGGTCGATGCGCGACACCCTGCACACCCAGATCGCCCTGGAAGCCCTGACCATGGCCATCGCACGCCAAAAGCCCGCGCCCGGCCTCATCCATCATTCGGATCGCGGCATTCAATATGCCGCCGAGGCCTATCGCTCGGCCCTGGCCCAAGCCGGCATCACCCCCTCCATGAGCCGCAAGGGCGACTGCTGGGATAACGCCCCGATGGAGAGCTTCTTCCACACCCTCAAGACCGAGCGCGTCCATCATCGGATCTACGCCACCCGCGCCGAGGCCCGGCGCGATCTGTTCGGCTATATCGAGGGCTTCTACAATTCCCGTCGCCTGCACTCGGCTCTAGGCTATATCAGCCCCGCCGAGGCCGAACGTAGAGCGGCTTAACCCCGTCCACTCTCTCGGGGGAAGATCAAGGAGTCGAGAACCGCGAGTTCTTCCTGCAAGCTGGTTTTTGGAAAGAAGACGAATAGCAACACTGCGGCAACCAGCGCCGCAAGCACCGCTGCCGCCAGATTGTCGATGACGCTGACAATAAATGTCCGGAACGACTCTGTCGCCCCCCCGAGCCACAGGCGCACTAGGACGAGCACCGTAAACAGGAGGCAGAGAATGGCCGCATAGACGGCCACGGAGCGCCAATGCAATTCGAACGGCTTCCAGGCGCGCCTAGTCGATAGAAGAATATCACCGCCAATGCTCATCGCGTCCTCGCTGCTGGGCGCGTTGCATCGCGCGCCATGCACGTGATTGGGGGCGACCATTGATAGTCAAGCTTGAATTATCACTACCCTGACCTGCCTACACGCGGCGTAGTGCTCGTTCCGATCTGATGCGAGTGGCGACTGGATGCTCGCCCTCACGGTCCGGGGCTCGCCAACCTGCGCAACTCGCGCCAGTGATCTCCCGTCCAATGCAGGGTGGCGCCAAGAGCCGCCCTCGGGACCGCGCGCCAGACTTCGGACATTCGGTCGCCCTGGGGCTGCCGACGAAGGACCCTTTTACGGACGTCTTCTGGGTGAACAGGTTGGATCGCCCCCTAACGACGACGGCTGCGCGACGCGAGGTCGGCCGCGGCTTGGCACCCCATCCAAGCTCGACCTTGGCAACATGGCAGAACCCTGCGATCAACTAGTCGGCGTGCGTTTGGCGCGGCGCTCGCCCGGCGCGAGGCAAAGCTTACATGAAGAGAGTCAGGTCTGGTCGGGAGGCAAGGGATGGCGTCGCTCGATTTCGATAGCGAGAAGACCGCGTTCGAAAAGTATTACAATGACAACTTGGGCCAGCTTCAGAGCGCCAAAGAGACGTTCCTGACGCTTATCCGGTCGATAGTCGGCGATGCAAGCGTCGATGATCTCGGGCTTGAGGAGATGGTCCCGCAGACCATTCAACACCGCCTGCTCGAGATCCTCGCGCTTTACGCGGCGTTTATTGGAGCAGGTCCCACGCTTGGCGTGACCCAAGCAGCCGATCCGCTTGTTCAGCAGCACGCTCGAACCACCGCACACGCCGCAGACGGTCTTGCGGGTGAAGAGGTAGTCCGGCGCGCGGTATTCGCCGAAGTGGCCATTGGACCGCTCCTCCAGCCGAGCCTGAACCTGCTCGAACAAGACGTCGTCGATGATCCTGAGGTCGGGCCGCTCGGAAACGATCCGATCAGCCGCAGAGGTCGCCTTGACCTTAACCTTGCCGCTCCGCGCATTGCGCTTGCGGCTCGTACGCCCCCACTCGAATTCGCCAGCGTAGGTCTTGTTCCGCAGGATGCCGCTGGCGATCGCCTTGGTGCCGGTCAGCGCGCCAGGGTTCCGAACACCGTTACGCGGACCAGGAACGCCTTCGGCATTTAGAATCCTGCAGATGTCGATGGTGCTCATCCCGGCTGCGTAACTCTTGAAGATCCGCCGCACGATCCGAGCCTCCGCCTCATCGATGACGCGGTGGCCATTCTTGCCGTCGGGCAAGAACGCCTTCTTGTAACCGTAGGCGACGGAGCCGGAGATACGTCCGCTCCTCACGGTCCCTTCCTGGCCCCGCCTCGTTTTTTGAGCGAGCTGCTTGACGTATTGGCTGTTCTGAACAGCCTTGAACGCCAGTTCCATCTCGGACACCAGACCCGAACTCACCGTACACACGGTGATGTCGAGATCGTCCAGCTCCTGGAACAGGCTGTGGGTATCGGCGGCGTTACGGCTAAGGCGGTCGACGTCCTCGACAACCACCACGGTGAACTCGCCGCGCTCGGCCGCGGCCATCATCTCGAAGAAGCCGTCACGCCCGACCAGCGTTGTGCCGCTACGTTCCGCATCGTGATAGGCGGCGACAACCTCCCATTCGTGTCGTTCCGCATAGGCGCGGCAAATGGCGACCTGGTCCTCGATCGACTTGAAGGTCTGCATATTGGTCGAGTAGCGGGCGTAGATGGCGATGCTCGAGCCCGCGGGCGGAAGAGCGTTCATCCCCGTCTCCCAGCGCGATCGACGCCGCCGTAAACGGCCTGCGCATCAAGACGGGCGCACAGCCGCGCGATCGAGAGCGCCAGCGGCAGCACAAGACGATCCGTCTCGCTGAACGTAGCCGAGCGTTCAAGCTCAGAGGCGGCACGCCTCCGCGCTTCGATCAGACCTTCGAAGGATCGGTCCCGATCCGCCGTCGGCTGAGGGACTCCCTCCCCGTCGCGGAAATCTCCATTCCTACACCTCTCTAATCATCTGAATCCGCTGAGCCGGGATCAGGACCCGTCCTGAGCAGTCGCCCGTCGCGCCACTAGCAAGGTCGCTAACCTCAGAGCGCCCGATCAGGGCGCGCTCGCGCCGAAGCAGCTCGGCCACGTGTTCGAGGCACTCAGCCTCGACAGCCAGGCGGACGAATCCGCCGCTCATTAAATTGATTTCTAATTCCATCGCCGCTTCAAAAGCAAAAAATCGGAACTTCGTCAAATCTCGCCCAGAATAGCTGAACGTCGTGATTCACGACTATTTTCACTTATCTGGCGATGATGATTTCGAACCACGCCATATGAGGCGATTTTCGGATTTTTTACTTTACCAAATCCGGAGACGACCCTATCGGCGATTCTCAACGCACTCATCAGGTGCCGATTCTGACGCCCGAAGGCCGAGCCATGCCGCTCTCCGAACACACACCGCCGCCCAAGGCCCGATCGCGCAGCCGCCCGCCGGCGCGGCCCGACTCCGTCATCGTCAACCGCGCCGAGGATCACGCTGCGGGCGATACCCGCACGTTGATCGGCGGCATCCCCGAAGCCTGGCCCGCGCTGCTGACGCGCGAGCAGGTCTGCGCCTACGTCGGCATGTCCGCCGACAGCATGGCGCGCACCTGCCCGGTCGCTCCCGTGGCCTTGGGCGTGAAGCTTCTGCGTTGCGCGCCGGAAGGACATCGACGCCTGGATCGAGGGCCTGCCGAGCCGCCTGCTGCGGCACGGCCGTGGCGCTTCGGACGACACCGCCCCGATCGCTCCGCAGCCCACCAAATTGGCTGGCGAGGAGCGTCGGAACGACGCCTTGGCGCGCGCTAGCCAGCGCGCCCTCAAGCGCGGAGGCGCGCGGCGATGAACGACACGCCCATACCCTTCGTGCAGCGGGTCAGGTCGGCGACCGGTATCAAGCTCTACTTTCGGCGCGGCTCGTTCCGGCGGCCGTTGAACAGCCCGGACAACTCGCAAGCCCTTCGCGACGAGGTCGCCGCCATCGTGGCGGAACTGGACAAGATCGAGCGCGCCAAGATCCCGTCGGCCGGCACGCTCGGCGGCGTCCTCCACGCCTACAACCGCTCGCAAGAGTTCCTGAGCTTGGCGCGGTCCACCCAGTCCGGCTACCAGCGCTGCATCGACGAGATAACCGAGGATGCGGGCGACATCCTCCTGATCGACATCGACATGGCGTTCGTGAACGGCCTCAAGGACGCATGGGCCAAGCGCGGGCATCGCGTGGCCAACATCAACATGCAGGTCCTGAAGAACGCGCTGCGGCCGGCGATCATCGACGAGCGTCTCAAGGCCGACCCGTTCACCCACGTGAAGAAGGTCCGGCGTCCGCACGGCGCGCCGGAGAAGAATCCGATCTGGGAGGAGCACGAGGTCGCCGCCGTCATCGAGCTGGCGCTGGCGCGGAAGATGCCGGGCCTCGCCCGCGCCGTGGCGCTCGGCCGGTGGGGCGGTTTCGTCGCGGGACGATTTGCCGCCTACCCGTTGCAGCGCGCGTTCAGGGACACGACGCCGATGGGCATCCGCAACGGCGGCTCTACTGGCTGACCGAGAAGCGGCGCGTCCAGTGCGACAAGCCGGAAGACGCCCGCCTCACCGCCCTTCTCAACTCCACGCCCGATCGCGGGCCGATCCTCGCCTACAATCGGCGCGGCGACCGGTTCCAGGAGCGCGCCCTCAACCAGGCCGTCGACCGACTGATCGAGCGCCTGGCCGAGGCCGGCGAGGTCAGGCCGAACCTGACCCTCCATGGCCTGCGGCACACGCGCGGCGTCGAGCTGGCGATCGCCGGCGCCAGCGATTCCGAGATCATGAGCCAGCTCGAGCACACATCGACGCGCGCCGCCGAGATCTACCGCCGGCAGGCCAATCGCCGGAATCTGGCGGATTCCGCCCGAGACCAAGATCGATGCGGCGCGTCGGAAGCAGGAGGCCCGGAAGGCGAAGACGTAAGGGAGAACGGCCGCGAAAACGCGCCAAAACCGGGATTGTAAATCCCGGTGTAAATCGCCTGTAAATTCAGGGACCAATCACAGCCCACTCGGGCCTAAGTGATTGAAGAAAATGGCGCGCCCGGAACGATTCGAACGTCCGACCCTCAGAATTCGTAGCCGGCGGGGTCGGACATGCCGCCAGTTTCCCGCTGATAGCTTTTCTTTCTCGCGGATTCCCTAACCCATTGCCGTAGCTTGATAAAATCAAACCGAAGGCCACTCTGGAAACATCCCGGATGGTTTTGGCCGCGTGTGCAACCACCGTCCTAACCACCGTCCTAGCGTTCCGGATGCGTTCCATGGGCCGTTCCCGTTCCGATCCCCTTCGCCTGGCTTTGACGGATCGCTCCGTCGCCGCCCTGCCCTTCTCGGGCGGCGGCCAGTACATCGCCCGAGACGAGAGCCTTCCCGGCTTCTTCGTCATGGTGGGCGCGCGGAGCAAGACCTACTATGCCCAGGGCGACCTCTGGCAGGGCTCCCGGCGCCGGAGCGTCAAGGTCCGCATCGGCGGCGTCGAGGATATCAGCGCGCGCGAAGCCCGCGCCGAGGCCAAGGCCCAGCTGGCCGCCATCGCCAAGGGCAAGCCGCCCGAGGGCTCGGTCGCCGCGCCCAAGCCCGACACCGGCCCGACGCTCCGGGAAGCCTGGGCGCGCTATCGGGATGTCCATATGGAACGGCGCGGCCGGAGCGCGGCCACCATCGCCAGCTACAAGGACCACGTGGAGCGGATGCTCCGCGACTGGCTGGACCTGCCGTTGATGACCCTGGGCGAGAACCCCAGAATGGTCGCCGACCGGCACGACAAGATGAGCCAGGCGCACGGCCCCTACGCCGCCAACGGCGCGATGCGGACCTTGCGCGCGGTTTACAACCACGCCCGCAAAACCTGCCGCGCCCTGTCCGCCGACAATCCGACCTTCGGCGTCGACTGGAATGTCGAGCGGCGTCGCGACACCGCAATGCGGCGCCAGCGATCTGCCGCGCTGGTTCACGGAAGCCGGCCGGCTGCGTCACCCGATCCGCCGCGAGTTCCACCTCTTCCTGTTGCTGTCGGGAAGCCGGCCCGGCGCCCTGCTGGAAGCCAAGGTCGAGCACGTGAACTTCGGCAAGCGGCTGCTGCGGATTCCCAACCCGAAGGGCGGGCCTTCCAGGGCCTTCGACATTCCGCTGTCTCGTCCGATGATGCGGTGCCTGGTGCGGGCCATGCGCGCCAGCCGGCTGATGCACCCCAAGGAAGCCCGGACCTGGATCTTCGCGGCCAACAGCGGTGTGGGCCACCTGGTCGAGCACGACGAGAAGCGCGAGACCCTCTTCAAGTGGGGAAACGATCTGCGCCAGAGCTATCGGACCCTCGGGCAGGCTTGCGGCCTCTCCGAGATCGACATGCACCTGATGATGAACCA
Organism: Caulobacter sp. UC70_42; assembly: GCF_044056025.1. Lineage (NCBI taxonomy): Bacteria > Pseudomonadati > Pseudomonadota > Alphaproteobacteria > Caulobacterales > Caulobacteraceae > Caulobacter > Caulobacter sp. UC70_42. Next base: position 932,611 of record NZ_CP171994.1, read on the forward strand.
CTCGATCCCGGGCGTGAACGCCGGCTACATCACCCGCGCCAAGCTGCTGGGCGACCACCTGCTGACCGCGCAGGAGAACCTCTCACGGTTCATCATCGACATGGGGCGAGTGCGTCGGCGTAACGAGCTGCCGCCCGAGCGGGCCTGGCCGCTTCTCCCTAGCCGAAAGATTGGCGATCCCGTCCTTGACCCCACCCCGCCCGATCCGCGTGTTGGCAAAAGCTATGGCGGTCGCCCAAAGGGCGGCGGAGGTCCGCGCCCGCCGGCGCCCGCCTCGCCCGCGCTCCGCGTTCGAGGACGATTGGGACATTGATATTCGGCGGCGACTGTCGGCGGCGGGTTTGCGGTAAGCCGGCGATTTCGTCAGCGTGGAGGGGGACCGCCCAGCCTGGCGATGCGATCCGCGCACGGCAAGAAGCCCGGAAGGTCGCGAAGTCAGAAGAACCCGGCGGTAGACGCCGGGTGACTTCGTCAGCTTTTCGGGGAGGCTGAGCGGCACATACGGCGCTCCGCAACCTGGGCAGATCGCCTTGTCGAAGAACTTCATGACCCGGCGCAAGAGCGGGCCTGTGGGGCCGGTGTCGCGTGCATCGATCGTGGCCGCGACGACCAAGAGGCTGGCGACCTCATGGATGTTCTTGGGCGCCATCTTCGCGACGGCGTTGAAGTGACCCTTCTGGTCGTTCCAGAGGTCGTTGAGCTGCACCTCAATGGCGGCCATCTCCGGCCCCATGGGCAGGCCTCGGCGCTGGTGATCGCTCAAGCGGAAATAGTCGTAGTCAGAGGCCGCCACGATCTCCAACGCGGCCCAGCGGCGCGCTAGCGCATCGGCCTCGAACTCAGCGGCGAGCCATTGGGCGCAGCGGCCGACCAGGCTGTCCTTAGCCGGCGGCGCGCTCTCTAGCGCCGTACAGACCAGTGGAGCGGCTGACGTCGCGCCTAGCAGGGTGCGGCGGGAAATGGCGGTCGGATCGGCTTTGTCTTCGGACATGATGGGGCTCCCGGCGCAAGCGCTCGGTCCGATCCGCACGCAGATCGGTGGAGTTTGAGAACAGTGTACGCAATACTTCGCACACAGACTCCACGGAGTCAATACCACGTATGAAATTCTTGTTACGGAGACCCAAATGCTGACGCCAATGCAGATCCGATTGGCTCGGACGGCGCTCGGTCTGGGTGTTCGTGAACTAGCGGCGGCGGCAGGTATTTCGCCGTCCACGGTACAGCGTTTTGAGTCCGGCATAGGCGGAATGCAGACCCGGACGCTAGACGGCCTTCAGAAGGTGCTGGAGGAGAGCGGGATCATTTTCATCTACGCCGACGACACCGCAGGCCCAGGTATACGCCTCAGAAAGTAGAGGCCAGCCGAGGCTGGCGGGAGCCAGGACCGGACACGGTCGGGGCTCGCCCTGGAGCGCTTGGAGAGCCTCTTGCCGGGCGGGCTGGTGAGGGTCAAGGGCGGCTTCGCCGTCGCTCCGCGATGGCGCCGGAGGCGCCACCCTTGACGCTCATCAGCCCGTCCGGCCCTTGCTCCGCCAAGCGCTCCAGGGCGGGAACCGGCGAGTGAGAAGACGCCCAAAAAGGACGAAGGTCCCCGTCAAGGCATTGAAATTATGGACGAAGCCTGTTGGTGAGGAACCTCGGGGTTCAGGCAGGTTCCTGTAAAAGCCCAACACCATCAATGACATGGGACCGCCAGGTCCCTGTCCTTTTATCTAGCCCTAGGTTTTTGAGGATTGTTTGCGTTCGGTTGTTGCACTCTTGTTCTCCTTCCATGAGACGAACCATGTCGGGCTCCTGATGATCGAGGGAGGTCGGCCGTGGCGTCGAAGCGCTACCAAAACCGAGGACTGCGGACCTACTGGGCGGTCCACATCGAGGCCTGGCGGCTGAGCGGTCTGTCGCGCGCGGCGTACTGCGGCGAGCACCAGCTCAAACCCGGCGTCTTCAGCAGTTGGCTGAAGAAGATCGGTGACGCCGACGCCTTGCAGCACAAGCCTTCGAGCAAGCGAAAGCCTCCGCCGCGACGCTCCGCCAGCGAGGTCCGCAACAGGGCCGTGCAGGCGTTCTGGGCCATGCACGTCGAGGCCCAACTGTGGAGCGGACTGAGCGCCGCAGAGTACGCCAGCGCCCATCGACTGACACCGTCGTCGCTGCGTCAGTGGCGTCAACGCCTGGACGAAGACCCCCTTGGGATCGATTGGCGAGAGCTCGTTCATCCCAGCGCCCGCCCGTATGTGGGCCCCAGACGAAGCACTAGTGCTAAGGCCCGGACGCCGGAATCCGGCTTGACGGGCGCGACCAGGACCGTCCGCGACGGTGATGGTCGGAGTAGCCGCCGGACGTTCAACGACGAGCAAAGGCGCGCCATCGTCGCCGAGACACAGGCGCCCGGCGCCACGGTCAGCGCGGTGGCCAGGAAGCACGGCGTGGTCACCAGCATGGTGTTCCGGTGGCGCGCCCAGATGGGCCTTGGCCAGGACCAGCGCGCCCGGCTGGCTCGCGTTCGCCTGGTTGGCGAAGGCCTCAAGGCAGCGGGCCAGGCGCCCACGGCGGGCATCCCCTTGCCCATTCCCGAAGGCGCGGTGGCGGTCGATCTTGGCGACGGACGCCGGGTCTTCGCGCCGCCCGGGAGCGATCCGGACGAGGTCCGACGGTACGTGGCCCAGCGGGAGGCGGCGCGATGATGATCATCCCCTCCGGCGTGAAGGTGCATCTGGCGCTGGGTCAAACCGATATGCGCAAGGGCTTCGACGGCCTGTCGATGCTGGTGCAAGACCTGCTGAAGGAAGACCCGTTCTCGGGCCACTTGTTCGCCTTCCGGGGACGAAAGGCCGACACCATCAAGCTGCTCTACTGGGACGGAACGGGGCTGTGCCTGTTCACCAAGCGACTGCAACGCGGGCGCTTCATCTGGCCCCATATCACCACGCCAGGCGGCTGCGTCGTGCTCACGCCCGCACAACTGGCCATGCTGATCGAAGGCATCGACTGGCGGTTCCCAGAGCGCACCTGGAGGCCCGCCATCGCCGGCTGAAACCACGCCAAAACCCCTGTCAAATAAGGGGAAAGTGCTTGGTCGCGGACTCCGAAAATAGTAGAATCGGGCATGCGGCTGGATCTCGAAAACCTGCCTACCGACACGGCCTTGCTGCATCAGTTGGTGCGCGAAATGGCTGGCTTCGTCGGTGAGCGGGACGGCGAGATCGAGCGGCTCAAAGCCATCATCAAGCAGCTCCAGCGCGCCCAGTTTGGCCGCCGGTCCGAGCGCCTGGACGCCGATCAACTGGCGCTGGCCCTGGAGGATGTCGAGACCGATCTGGCCGCCGCCGAAGCGCGCCGGCCCGACATCCTGCCGGCGCCCGCGAGGGCTCAGCCCAAGCGCAAATCGCTCCCCGACCACCTGCCGCGCGAAGACCGGTTGATCGATATCGCCAGCCCGGTCTGCGCCTGCGGTGGCGCGCTGCACAGCATCGGCGAGAGCGTCAGCGAGATGCTGGACTGGGTCCCCGCGCAGATGCGGGTGATCCGGATCGTGCGCCCCAAGTATGCCTGCCGGGCCTGCGCCACGGTGGTCCAGGCGCCGGCGCCGGAGCGACCGATCGACGGCGGCCTGGCCACGCCAGCGTTGCTGGCCCAGGTGCTGGTCAGCAAATACTGCGACCACACCCCGCTCTATCGGCAGTCCAAGATCTTTGCTCGGCATGGCGTGGATCTGGAACGCTCGACACTGGCCGGCTGGGTCGGCGGAGCCTGTTGGTGGCTGCAAGCCCTGCACGACAGGCTGGCCGAAAACCTGTTCGCCAGCGGCCATCTGTTCGCCGACGATACGCCGATCCCGGTGCTGGATCCTGGCCGGGGCCGGACCAAAACCGGGCGCCTCTGGGCCTACACCCGTGATGATCGACCCTGGGGCGGACCCGAGCCGCCGGGCACGGTCTATGTCTATGCGCCGGACCGAAAGGGCGAGCGCCCGGCCGCCCATCTGGGCCGGTTCAAGGGCGTTCTCCAGGTCGATGGCTATGCCGGCTTCGAACCGCTGACGGCGTCCGGGGACGTCAAGCTGGCGGCCTGTTGGGCGCACACTCGGCGCAAGTTCTATGAGATCGCCGAGTCCACCAAGGCGCCCGTGGCCGTCGAGGCGTTGCGCCGGATCGGCGAGCTCTACGCCATCGAAGCCCAGGTGCGCGGCCAGTCGGCGGCGCTGCGACGGGCGGCGCGTCAGGAGTCTTCCCGTCCGTTGGTCGATGCCCTGCACGCCTGGTTCGAACGTCAGCTCACCCGCGTGCCGCCGCGCGGCGCCCTGGCCGAGGCCATTCGCTACGCCCTGGGCCGCTGGGACGCCCTCAGCCTGTTCCTCACCGATGGCCGCATCGACCTCGACAACAACCCCGTCGAGCGCGCGATCCGGCCTATCGCCCTGGGCCGCAAGAACCACCTGTTCGCCGGCTCGGACGGCGGCGGCGACCGCTGGGCCGTGGTCGGATCGCTGATCGAGACCGCCAAGATGAACGGCGTCGAGCCCTTCGCCTACCTGCGCGATGTGCTCGAGCGCATGGTCGACGGCCACCCCGTCAACCGCCTCGACGAGCTGCTGCCCTGGGCCTGGAAGAGCGGAAATCACGTCAACACCTGACCGACGTGCAGCGGCCGGACGCTTACTGAGGATTGCCCAATCCCAAATCCGTCTTGTTAGCGGCATCCTCCCTACTCGCGTCCGTGTTTGACGTCGGCATCTTGCAACAAGCGAAGAACGGTCGGAGAACGGGTTATCGTTTCGCCGGCTACGACGGAGTGTGAGGGGTGCTTTTGGCGCGTGCGAAACCCATAGCGATCGTTAGCGAAGGCCCCGTCCTCGCCGACCTTGACGCTGTGCGATTGGAGCTGGGACGCGCTCGCCAGCTCGCACGCGCCTGGGCCGAAAACGGTTCCGGAAGCCCGCCGCATCGACCACGCCGCGCTCTTCGCGCGCGCCGCGATGGTCGCCTTCGCCAACCAAACCGAGCCCGGCCTTGAGCCCAGCGCCCCGCTGGCGACGCCGCATGGCTCGCTGGATGCCGCCGCCAAGGGGCTAGCAGTAAGCATCGGGGCACTCGCCGCCAGTTTGCCGCTGCTGGAAGGGGCGCACTCGATAACCGGCCTCTACACCACCCTGCTCCCCGATCATCAGCGTGGAGCGTTGGGCGCGTTCTACACACCGCCGGCCTTGGCCGAGCGTTTGCTCGATATGGCGAGCGAGGCGGGCGTTGATTGGCGCACCGTCAAGATACTCGATCCGGCCTGCGGCGGCGGTGCCTTCCTTCTACCGGCTGCCAAGCGCGTCATCGATGCGTTGGGCAACTGTGCGCCCGCCCTGGCCCTCAAGCAGATCGGCTCCCGGCTTCTGGGCCTTGAGCTTGACCCCTATGCGGCCGACCTTGCTCAAACCGCGCTCGAAGTCCTCCTCGCAGGCCTCGCCCAGCGCGCAGGCAAGCCAATCCCCAGGCTGGTCCGCATCGTCGACACACTTGAGGAGCCACCAAAAGCGAAGTTCGATCTCGTGATCGGCAATCCGCCTTATGGTCGTATCGGCCTGACACCCGAGCAACGCCAGCGCTTCGCCCGCAGCCTCTATGGTCACGCCAATCTCTATGGCGTCTTCACCGACATCGCCTTGCGGTGGACGCGTCCCGGCGGATTGATCGCCTATCTGACACCGACGAGCTTCCTAGCGGGCCAATACTTCTCCGCGCTTCGTGGTCTGCTGGCGGATGAAGCTCCCCCTATCGCCTTCGATTTCGTTCATGCCCGCAGCGGTGTCTTCGAGGACGTTCTGCAGGAGACGCTACTGGCGGTCTACCAGCGCGGGGCAGAACCTGGCCGCGCACAGGTCCACTATCTTACTGTCTCCAACGAGCGCGAGGCCGAGGTTCGCCGCAACGGCACCGTGGGCCTTCCTAAAAATCCGCGCTCGCCTTGGATGGCGCCGCGCGAGCCTGAGCACAGCGCGTTGATTGCGCATGTCGAAGCCATGAGCTCGCGCCTGAGCGACCTCGGCTATCAGGTCTCGACCGGTCCTCTGGTCTGGAACCGCTTCAAGGATCAGTTGCGCCGCCACAAGATCAAGGGCGCTCTTCCGCTTATTTGGGCTGAAGCGGTGACGTCGGATGGTCGCTTCGTTTTCCGCGCAGATCGGCGCAATCACGAGCCCTACTTCAAGCTTGAGCCTCGTGACGGGTGGCTGCGCGTGGATAAGCCTTGCGTCCTGCTCCAGCGCACGACCGCCAAGGAACAGTCGCGTCGCCTGATCTGCGCTGAATTGCCTTCGGCCTTTATCGCCGAACATGGCGGCGTAGTCGTCGAGAACCATCTCAATATGATCTTGCCCGTAGGCCGCCCTCGCGTTTCGGCGGGCGTCATCGCAGCCTTGCTGAGCAGCCCGATCGTTGACCAAGTCTTCCGTTGCATCAGCGGAAGTGTCGCCGTCTCGGCCTTCGAGCTCGAAGCTTTGCCGTTGCCATCGGCTGCATCCCTGGGAGAGATTGAAAAGCTGGTGGTGCAGGGCGCGGCCAAACCCAAGATCGATGCGGCTATCGCCGCCCTCTACAGTTAGGCCCGAACGTGACTGACCTGCCTGCACTCCTGAACCGTGACCAAGTCCGTGAGCGGTTGCTGGAGATCTTCCCCGTTGGCACGGCCTATCGCATTGACACCACCAACCTGACAGCGGCCTCGACCGTGTTCGTAGCGCTTTACATCGGCGCGATCGAAGGTGGGGATCAGTTGCTCGGCCCTAAGCACGTCTACCGCATGACCGAGGAACAGGCCGCGCTCACCGACCCGGACGCGCGCACGGCCTACATCGCGGCGATCCGTAGTCCGAAGGGCGAAATCAAAGGCTCCCGCTGGTATGCCGACAATACGCGCGAAGGCATCCGCGATGACACTCTGCGCGAGGGGCTGGTTGCGATCGGCGCCGTCGTCGCCCGCGGTGACATCCCAACCACATCGAGCAAACCTCGCTACGCGCTGACCGCCTCTTTTGCGGCGCTCTTCGATCCGGCCCTCGCCGGCGATGCTCTTTCGCAAGCAATCGCCGACTGGCAGGCCGCCTCGCTCAGCAAAGGCGCTCTGGCGCGCCTGGCCATCAACCTCCAAGGGGCCGGCAAGTCCGGCGACAAGGTGATCGTCACGTTCCCGAATGGCGAAACACGGCTTTTGAAGCCCGGCCCCAGCTCGGAGCTGACAAAGGCCGTCGTGGAGGTTTTCGCGCCGCGCTTCCTTGCTGAGCCCGCCGTGTTGTCGATCAGCGAGAGCGCCACCAAGGTCATCGCGCGGGACGATGCCCTAGCCAAGTCGATCGGACTCAACATTCAGGTCGACAAGAATTTGCCGGACGCCATTTTGGCGGACCTCGGGCCGGCGCACCCCCTGCTGATCTTCGTCGAAGTCGTCGCGAGCGATGGCCCGGTCAGTGAGCGGCGAAAAGCCGATCTCCTTAAGCTGGTCGACGACGCCGGCTTTCCGAAAGAACACGTCGCCTTCATCACGGCCTATCTCGACCGTAGCGCCGCACCCTTTAAAAAGAACGTCAATACGCTGGCCTGGGGCAGCTACGCTTGGTTTGCGTCAGAGCCCGACGGGCTCCTGGAACTGACGACGACCCGCAGGACGATCGGCTGACGCAAAGACAGGCGACGCAGCAGAGGCGATGCAAGCAGTGGTCGTGCGCTTAGCTCTCTGCTAGAAATACGCGCATTACGCTGGGGGGCACCGTGAAAGTAACATCCGTCGCCATCGAGAATTTTCGCGGCATCCGCTCAGCAAAGATATATCTGCCAGATCACGCCGTTCTCACTGGCGACAATAATACCGGCAAATCGACGGTCTTGGAGGCGATCGATCTCGCACTCGGACCTGACAGATTGAGCCGACGACCTCCCGTTGACGAGCACGACTTCTACCAAGGCCTGTACTTATCAACATCCGGCGCGGACCTCGCCGAGGGCGAGGAGCTGCCTGAGGCGCCGAAGATCGTGATCGAGGTTACGATCAGCGATCTATCACCTGAGCAGGAAGCACGCTTTGGTGAAAGCGTTGAGTGGTTGGACATCAGCACCGGAAATTTTTACGAGGCACCGCAACCGACCGGAGTTGACGCGGCGAATATCAAATCAGCAATCCGCGTCACTTTCGTGGGTGCCTATGACCCCGATGAGGACGACTTCACCGGCAATACCTACTTCTCGCGTAGCTTAAGTGAAGCCGACACGCCCGTGCCGTTTTCGAAGAAGGACAAACAGCACTGCGGCTTTCTTTTCCTGCGGTCTATTCGAACTGGTTCCCGCGCACTCAGTCTTGAACATGGCAGCCTCCTCGACATCATTTTGCGTCTGAAAGAGATCCGGCCGCAAATGTGGGAAGGGACTATTGGCACGCTGGCGGCATTCGACGTCGCAAGCGATCCCACAATCGGCATCTCCGGCGTTCTCGACAGCATCGACAAGTCGCTGAAGAAATACGTTCCCCGCGAATGGGGAGTTAAGCCGCACCTCAAGGTATCGACGCTCACCCGCGAGCATCTTCGCAAGGTCGTAACCGCTTTTATCGCTACAGGTAATGGCGATCACGCTGCACCATTCTTCCGACAGGGAACGGGCACGATCAACATGTTGGTGCTCGCGATGTTGTCTCAAATCGCTGAGGACAAGCAGAACGTTATTTTCGCGATGGAGGAGGTCGAAACGGCGATCCCGCCCTACGCGCAGAAGCGGATCGTCCACGAGCTTCGTAAACTAGCTTCGCAGTCCCTTTTGACTGTCAAACGGCGTTGAAAATTGACCCCCTATCGGCGTCCAAAATTGACCCCTCTGTTGGTTGTCCTGGGCTGGCGGCGAGGCGCGTAGCCATCAGCTAGCGCAGCGCGTCGCCGCCGGGTGAGCCGCGTGAGATTCAGCTGCCCGGAGGGGGTCTGGGGGAGGTTGAATAGATTGTGGATCAAGCCCTGGTCTTGAGACGCCAGCTGTCGTTTCCGGTCTCGACGATGTCGCAGTGATGGGTCAGGCGGTCGAGGAGCGCCGTGGTCATCTTGGCGTCGCCGAAGACGGTGGGCCATTCGCCGAAGGTCAGGTTGGTGGTGATGATCACCGAGGTGCGCTCGTAGAGCTTGCTGATCAGATGGAAAAGGCGCTGGCCGCCGGACTGGGCGAAGGGCAGATAGCCCAGCTCGTCGAGGACGACGAGATCCAGGCGCGAGAGCTGGGCGGCCAGAGCGCCGGAGCGGCCCTGGCGGGCTTCCTCCTCGAGCCGGTTCACCAGATCGACGGTGTTGAAGTAGCGCCCGCGCGCCCCGGCCCGCACCACATTGGCGGTGATGGCGATGGCCAGGTGGGTCTTGCCGGTGCCCGTTCCGCCGATCAGGACGATGTTGCGGTGATCGGCCAGGAATGAGCCGCCATGCAGGGCGCGCACGAGGCTCTCGTTGATGGGCGAGCCCTCGAAGTTGAAGCGCGCCAGGTCCTTCATCGCCGGCAGCTTGGCGGCGGTGATCCGATATCGGATGGAGGCGGCCTGACGATGGGCAGCCTCGGCCTTCACCAGATCGGCCAGGATCTCCATGGCGGTGCGCTTGCGCTGCAGGCCCGTGGTGACGGCGTCGTCGAAGGCGCCGGCCATGCCCTTGAGGCCCAGCTCGCCCAGGGCCTGGATCATCTCATGCCGCTGCACGGGAGCCTCGCAGCAGGTCGTAGCGCGCGCAGTCGGCGATGGGCGGATGGCTCAGGGCCAGAGCCTGGGAAGTGGTGATCGCCTCGGGGCGGGGCGGTTCGCGCCGGCGGGCCAGGATGTTGAGGATTACCTCGTCGCTGGCGACGCCGGCGTCGAGCGCCTCCTGGACGGCCTGGTCGACAGCGTCGAGCCCATCGTCCAGCACCGCCGCCAGCACCCGTACGAAGCGCCGATCGGCCTCGTCGCCCGAGCCCAGCCGCTTGCGCAGCCGATTGAAGGCGGGCGGCAGCGCCCATTCCTGGAAAGGCGCGCCGTTGCGCAGCGCTCCGGGCTTGCGGGCCAGGACGGGCAGATAGTGCCAGGGATCATAGACGGTGTGGTCACGGCCAAAGCCGCGCGGGTGATCGGCCACCACCTCGCCGTCGCACAGCACCAGGATCCGGTCGGCGTAGGCGCGGATCTGGACGGCCCGACGCGCGGCCTTGGCCTGCACCGAGTAGCGGTTGCGGTCGAAGGTGATCAGGCAGGTGGCCTGGGCGACGGCCTCGATCTGGTGGAAGCCGTCAAAAGGGCCGGCGAAGGGCGCTAGGAACGGCCGCTCAGCCTCGTAGACGTCCCAGACAACGCGGTCTCGGTGCTCGGGATGGCGATCATTGCGCGCCCGGCGCACGCACTCGGCCTCCAGCCAGCCGTTGAGCTCCTCCAGGCTATGGAAGCGCAGGCGCGGCTTGAAGATGTTGTCACGGGCGTAGCCGACCTGGTTCTCCACCTGGCCCTTCTCCCAGCCCGAGGCCGGCGTGCAGGCCACCGGCTCGATCAGGTAGTGCGAGCACATCTGCTCGAAGCGCCGGTTGAAGCGGCGGGTCTTGCCGGTGAACACCGCTTCAACGGCGGTCTTCATGTTGTCGTAGATGCCTCGCCGCGTGACGCCCCCGAACGCCTGGAAGGCCCGGGCGTGAGCATCGAACACCATCTCCTGGGTCTCGCGCGGATAGGCTCGGATGTAGAACCGGCGGCTATGGCAGAGCCGCACGTGCGCCACCTTCACCGTCAGCGGCGTGCCGCCGATCTCGACCTGCTCGTGGCTCCAGTCGAACTGGTAGGCGTCGCCCGGCGCAAAGCTCAACGGCACGAAGGCCTCAACCGGAGAGCTCACGCCCCGGCGTTGGACCGACCAGCGTCCTGCATAGCGCCGCACCGCGTCGTAACCGCCGTCATAGCCCTCCCGGCTGAGCAGATCGGTGATCCGCATCAGCGTCAGCCGATCCTTGCGCGCCCCTGACGCATTGGCCTCCAGCAGCGCCTCCAGCCGCTCGATGAACGGACCTAGCTTCGGGTGCGGCTGCTCGCGCCGCTCGTACTCCGGCGCCGTATCACCCGACCGCAGGATCTTGCGCACCGTGTTGCGCGCCAGGCCCATCTCCCGCGCGATCGTCTTGACGCCCTTGCCCCGCGCGAAGTGCTCGCGCCGGATCTTCGCCACCGTCTCCACTACCAACATCCCCGTCTCGATCCGCGGCTACACAAGCCGCCGATCTGGCCATCAAAGCCTCAAGGACAGGGGGTCATTTTTGGACGCCGATATCCCCGAGATGGGGGTCATTTTTGCAAGCCGAAAACACATTTACCTGTCGCAAGGCCAGTCGCTTCGCCCGTTACGCTGGCACCCGGCAAGCCGGTAGAAATCGTCAATAAGCAAATGCCCGCTGACGACCACGGGTTTGACTACCTGAACATGGCAGTTTCCGGCGGCGTCGGTCTCATGGGTGCCGTCATCGGTGCTGTGTTGGGCTATCACCTCACTAAGAAAACCCAAGACGCAGCGAGGGAGCGCGATGAGCGCGACAAGGCTGCCTTCGCATCATTCGTGATGGGTCAGAAAATCGGCCGAATATATTCGTGTCTCACCGTCATCAACGAGACGTTCGTCGACGCGTCAATGAAGAGCGCGGCCGAAAGCCAGCCATACGTGTTCATCAATGCGATGCCAGCGGCCAATTCATTCGAACGGGTTCATTTTGGGCCTGACGAGTTGTGGCGGGCCGGGCGAATTGCCGACCTTGCGTTCATCAACGGCGTCACCCTTCTGGACGAACACTTCAATGGCTTGATCAGTATGCTTGAGCGTTACGAGCGCGAGCGAACGGCGCTGGTCGAGAAGGTCGCGGCGGTTGGAACGCCGATCGCAGGCGGCTTTCAAATCGACTGGAACAGAGCGGAATTCAAACAGGATGTCCCGAAATTCGAAGCTCTTGACCGACTTATCGTCAGCATCATCGAGGCGTCTGAAAGGGATCGGCCTATCGCGCACAAGGCGATCATCGACCTGCACAAGGGAACTGGTCGCTACCTGAAAAAGCAAAATCGGATTGAGCTGACGAACTTGGACGGCGTGCCCGAGACGATTTTTGCGCTCGATGATGAAGCGGCTGCGAAGTAGCTATGGCGAAGAAGAAGCCGAGAAGTCTTCACGGTCGATGAGGCGCTTGAACTCGCCTCCGCCAAGGCCCACGAACTGTTTGACCTCGTCACCGAGATTATGGTGACCCACGCCAATAACGATTGGATCAGCCGGCGCCGGACGCTGGTCGATCAGGTCGGCACGTCTTACGCGGCGAACGCGTACAACAGTCTTGCGCGGGCGAGTCACGCCTTCGAGCTGATCCGTCTAGCAGCTCTCTGGGATGATGGTCAGCCCGACCGGACAAGCCTGTTGGCCATCTACAATCTGATAAAGCCGGCCGATGTTCGAACCGAACTTAAGCGGCGCTGGCTGTTGTCATGGGAAGGCCAGTCGGCGGAATACATTGCCGACATGGCAGAGCGCTTCGATTCTATGTTGGCTGAAGCCGACCGGCTCATACCCGCAGTCGAGAAATCAAAGCGGCTGAAGAAACTGCGGAACCACCGGAACAATCACATCGCCCACAACTTGGCGCCGGCGCCGGGAGCCGAAAATCCGCGTTACGGCGAGGAAACGCGACTACTGCGAACGACGTGGTGGATGGCCAATCTGCTGAACGGAATGATCAACAGCGTATCGACGGCGTACAGCATGTCGAAGGAGATCGCTGACAGCTACGCGGAAGCCCTATGGGCCGATACCCAGTTGAGGATACGTCGGTAAAAATAGATCGGAAAATCATGCAGGCGACATTTTTGAGTTGGCGGCCTATGGCCAGCCGAGTGGCATAGGAACGAGTCGAAAGCTGACGCTGGCGATCTGATCCGCAACACGGGCTCCGTTGACGACCATCAGCGGGCACCAAAGAGAATCCTTAGGAAACTCTGGGGACGTCCAGAAACTGCGGCGCAGAGGCGGTCGGAACTGAGAACTATGCCGACGCCATGGCTCTCTAGGTGCCGGCACCCCAGGGCGGACACCGTGAAGGTGCGTGAAGGGTGGTGAGCCGCCTTAGCCGCCCAGAGGCTCAGCCGACCGGGCACCAAGCGCCAGAGGCCCATGGCGACGCCTAAGCGCCTAACCTCATTAGAGTACGCTCACGGGGACGCGGCAGCTCACGAGCGTGTGTCTTCGTGGCGTGCCAGTGTGGATTCTGACATACAGCCAACCGCCGCCATCCGTTGTTTGCGGGACGATCCGAAACGTGGCTAGCGCTAGATTGCTATTTTCGATGCGTGACATGCGTCTACTTTCCCACTGACCCTCCTCCTTGGGCCACTTCACCGCTGCAACCCATTCCTCCTCCATTTTCTGGGGTAGACCTAAATGGAGTTTGGGCAACAGATGAATGGGGTTGTCGCCTAAGGAACCTAGCTCGGCGAATAGGGCCTCGTTCCAAGATTTGGGTGCATAGGCAACTTCGACTTGAAAGATTTCGTTCTCGGGTCGTAACAAGCGCACTGAAAGGCGGCTTGTCGCTTCTTTGCGCTGCTTGTGAAGCCAGAGGGCAAGCAGACACGCGGCAGTGATAATGCTGCCGATTGCAGCGATCGCCGAGGCTGTCGTTTCCAGATTGTCCCAGTTCACGCGTATCTATCCGCTCGACACCCGGAGACATAATGTCAGAAATCAATGCTCTGTGGAGTTATCTCTGGGCCAATAAGGAATGGCTATTCGACGGCGCAGGCCTAGCCGCCGTTTCGGCTGTGTTCGGTGGCGTGATCTTGCTCATTCGCAAGCGCCGATCATCGACGCCCACCAAAGCAAACCGCCTCACTGGCGCCGGCAAATCTGAGCACCCGCACCTGCCGCGCGGGTATGACAAGGCTCCGCGATTGGAATTCGCCGACGGTGTCGTCGCGGAAGTTGCGCTGTCGATTGAGGCGGAGATTGAGCGATTTTTCGACTTCGCGGCGCGCTTCAAAACTTGGCAGGAGTTTTTCACCCGCCTGACGCCCGACGTTCACATCCGACTGACGCAGATGATGGAGCGCCATACCTACGCCGAGGCAAAGGCGATGCGTGAGGATTTTGAGCGGGCGCTTATGGAAGAGTTTTCCCCGCACGTTGCCCAGTACGGAGTGAAGCTGAAACGCATAGGGATCGGGAGTTTTGTGCGAAGGGGTCCCGATCGACGGATCGGCTAGCCGAAGTTTCGAAAGGTCGTGAAGGGTGGGTTTCGGAGTAGGCGTCAGACCGAAAACGCGCCGCTCACGGCGTACTGCCTGCGGCTAAAAGGTAGCTTCCTGGTGCCGTGGCGTACTTGGGCGTAGGTGCGCCCGGCACGATTCGAACCAACGCTCTCGCCAGTGCCGGCGCCCGGATCTAGCCCCGCAGCAATAAAGCGGGGCCTATTCGATTTTTTCTGATCGAGGAAGGCGCAGCGACCGCCGCACCAAATCACAACCACCGTCCTAATCACCGTCCTAGAACGGAAATCGACGAAGCCGAATCCGGCTAAGTGATTGGAAAGATGGCGCGCCCGGAACGATTCGAACGTCCGACCCTCAGATTCGTAGTCTGATGCTCTATCCAGCTGAGCTACGGGCGCGCATTGCCTTTCGGCGAGGCGGGGGAAGTAGCCCCGTCCCTTTCGGGAACGCAAGCCCGGTTTGCAGGAAAATTCGAAAAGTTTCGCAGGCCGGTGTTCGCTCAGCGGAACACCCTTGCCGCGCAACGGTTCAGGGCGGGGGATTGAAGCGGCTTGCAGACTATCTGGACGTGACAGCGTCGCTTGATTGGTGTCCATGGGTGGCCTCGGGACGGCGGGCAGGCCCTCCCCAATGTTCGCCCCTCGTCCGCCATAGAGGATCCGTATGCGTCGTTTCGTTTCCCTGCTCGCCCTCGCCGCGTCGCTCCAGCTGGCGCTGGCTCCGGTCTCCGCCGCCCACGCCGAGTCGATCCCGCTGGGCATGCCAGCGGCGAAGCCGGCCTCCATCTCGACCCCCCGCCAAGGGCATGGTCGCCGCGGCCAATCCGCTGGCGGTGGAGGCGGGCCTGCGGGTGCTGCGCGACGGCGGCTCGGCCGTCGACGCCGCCGTGGCCATCCAGGCCGTGCTGGGCCTGGTCGAACCACAGAGCTCGGGCCTGGGCGGCGGGGCGTTCATGGTCTTCTACGACGCCAAGACCGGCAAGGTGACGGCCTATGACGGCCGCGAGACCGCGCCCGCCGGCGCTTCGCCGGACATGTTCATGGGATCGGACGGCAAGCCCCTGCCCTTCGTCACGGCGGTGCTGTCGGGCCGCTCGTCGGGCGTGCCCGGCGCGGTGGCCATGTTGTCCCTCGCGCAGAAGGAACACGGCAAGGTCGCCTGGAACACCCTGTTCAAGGACGCCGAAAAGCTGGCCGACGACGGCTTCGTGGTCAGCCCGCGCCTGGCTGGCATGATCGTCAGCCGCGCGCCGCAAGCCTCGCAGCCGGACGCGGTGAAGTACTTCACCAAGCCGGACGGAACCCGCTACCAGGCCGGCGACCTGCTGAAGAACCCGGCCTATGCCGAGACGGTGCGCAAGATCGCCGCCGAGGGCCCCGCGGCCCTGCTGGACGGTCCGATCGCCCAGGCGATCGTCGACCGCCTGCACGAGGGAGACCTTCCCAGCAGCATCACCCTGGCCGACCTCAAGGCCTACAAGCCGCGCGCGGCGCCTGCCCTGTGCCGGCCGTGGAAAGTCTACACCGTCTGCGTGCCCAACCCGCAGTCGTCGGGCCTGGCCGTGATCCAGGCGCTGCGGATGCTGGAGCACACCGACATCGGCAAGCGCGGCCCGACGGATCCGGTGGCCTGGACCCAGCTGGCCCAGGCCGAGCGGGTCATGTACGCCGACCGCGACCGCTATGTCGGCGACCCCGCCTTCGTGACCGTGCCGGTCGACGGTCTGCTGGATCCGAAATATGTCGCCGAGCGCGCCAAGCTGATCACCGACACGGCCGGCGCGCCCCCCCCGTTCGGCAAGCCGAAGGGCGCGCCCAAGGTCGGGATCGACATGACCAAGGAGCCGGGCGGCACCACCCATCTGGTCGTGGTCGACCCGGCCGGCAATGTCGTGTCGATGACCACCACGGTCGAGAGCATCTTCGGCAACGGCCGGATGGTGAACGGCTTCTTCCTCAACAACCAGCTGACCGACTTCTCGTTCTCGCCGAAGGAGAAGGACGGCGCGCCGGCCGCCAACGCCATCGCGCCGGGCAAGCGCCCGCGCTCGTCGATGTCCCCGATCATCGTGCTGGACAAGAAGGGCAAGTTCCTGGCGGCCGTCGGCTCGCCGGGCGGCAACGCCATCCTGTCCTATAACCTGAAGGCCATGGTCGGGCTGTTCTACTGGAACCTGAACATGCAGGAGGCCGTGTCGCTGCCGAACGTCGTGGCGCGGGGCGACACCTATTCCGGCGACGCTCAGTGGTTCGGACCCGCGATGCTGTCGGCGCTGAACGCGCGCGGCGTCAACATCAAGGTCGGCCAGGTCGAGGGCTCTGGCCTGCACGGCGTGATCGTGCGGCCGGGCGACGTGCTGGAAGGCGGCGCGGACCCGCGTCGCGAGGGCGTGGCCAAGGGGCTCTGAGCCTCTTCCCAAGGACTAGGCGTGAGCTTGGTGTTCTTCCCTGATCGAACGATCAGGGCTCCAGGCCCGCCTCGACCTCGGCGCGAGAGAAGACCTCCTCCTGGCCGTCCAGCAGCAGTTCGGTGTCGGACGCCTCCTGCACCGTCACCATGGCCGCCACGCGGCGCAGGGCGGTCGGAACGTCGGGCGCCTCGACGGTGATCTCGTGGATCGGCGCGCTGTCCGCCGAGGCGCCGATCATCACCGCGATGGTCCAGGTGGTCGTCATCGGACTCTCCTAGAGCCTGTCCGTTCTGATCAAAACACCAGAAACGGACAGGCTCTATCTCAAACACTTAGAGCGTGGCAGGCGCCGAAACCGCTCACACTTCGGCTGCCACGCTCTAGGACGCTGAAGCGTCAGCCTTGTCGTCCGGCTCTGGCAGCGGTTCGGGCGCGCCCGCCAGGGTAAGGTCGAACACCGAGCCGCCGGGCCCGGTCTCGACCAGCGCCAGGTCGCCGCCATGACCCTGGGCCAGCTCGCGCGCGATGGCCAGGCCCAATCCGGTGCCGCCGCGGCGCACCGAGCCGACGAAGGGCTGGAAGAGATTGGCGCGGGCGCGCTCGGGCACGCCGGGGCCGTCGTCCGACAGGCGTAGGATGCTGTGGCCGGCGTCGCGGCGCAGCTCGACGAAAACCTTGCCCTTGCCGCCCCGGTCGGTCGCGCCCTCGATCGCCTCGCGGGCGTTGCGGAACAGGTTGGTGAGGATGCGGTGCAGCTGGTCCGGGTCGGCGACCACCTGTTCGCGCGGACCGATGACGGTCTCCAGGGCGACGCCCTGCGGGGTCAGGCCGGCGTCCTCGGCGGCCATGTCCAAGGCCGGACGCAGCGGGATGATCCGCGTCACCGGCTCGGGCTCCTTGGACTTGCCATAGGCCATGACGTCGGAGGCCAGGGTGATGGCGCGGTCCAGGGCTCGTTCCAGGCGGGGCAGGGCCTGAGCCACCTTGGGATCGCCGAGGGCGGCCAGGCGATCGGACGCCATCTGGGCGCTGGTCAGCATGTTGCGCAGGTCGTGATTGATCTTGGCCACCGCCTCGCCCAGGGCGGCCAGGCGGGCCTTGGAGGCCAACGCCGCCAGCAGGTCGACCTGCATGCGGTCCAGCTCGGCCTCCGCGCGGCCGATCTCGTCGCGGCGCTTGGAGACGGCGATGCGCGCCTCCGGGTCGCCGGGATCGACGCGAAAGGCTTCCATGGCGCGGGTGATCCGCTGCATGGGCCGGACCAGGAAGACATTCAGGAAGGCGTAGACGAACAGACCGGCCAGAGCGGCGACGAAGATGGTCACGCCGGCCAGCCGCCAGAAATACTCGACCAGCGCCGCCTTCAGCGGGGCGTCGGGAACCACGACCTCGACGAACTCGGCCTTGCGGAAGCGCGGCTCGGCCATCACGCGGACCATGCTGCCCTTGGGGCTGGTCAGGGTGAAGAACGGCGCGGCCAGCCATGAGCCGGGGTTCTGGCGGCGCAGGTCCACCAGATACGGCGTCTTGAACGGCTCCTTGGGCGGCAGGACCAGGCGGCGGGCGCCCTCGGCCTGGACGGCGACGGTAACAGCCCCGGCCTGGTCGAACATCTGGTTGGCGACCGCGTCGCTGACCCGCAGGTCCGGATCCGACTCGGCGATGGTCGAGGCCAGTTCCCCGGCCCGCACGCGATCCAGCAGCCACTGCTCCTCGTAGGCCGCCAAGGTCGGCGGCAGGATCAGCAGGCCGCCGAAGGTGACGACGATGGCGGTGAACAGCAGCAGGCGCGCCGACAGGCCGCCGGGCCACGGAAATCGCTTCCGGGGCGGGGCGGGCTCAGTCTCTGACGGCGAAACCGTTTCGACCATCCGGGGCGGCTACTTCTCGTCCAAGGGCTTTGGCAGGGGCGCTGCTCCGCGCCGATTGCGCCAATGGCGCCACAACGGCGGCAGAAAGGCCAGAACGCCCATGCCGACAATGGGAAGATAAATCCGTGGCGAGAAGAGGGTCTCCAGCGTCACGGGGCCGCCCCGCGCGAAGAGATGGCCAAGTCCCGCGCCGATGCCGGCATAGACGAAGGAGCTCGGGATCATGCCCAGCACCGAGGCCAGGACGAAGGTGCGGGCCGGAATGTTCATCAGCCCGGCCGCGACATTGACGATCAGCAGCGGAAAGGCCGGGATCAGGCGCAGGGTCAGCAGGTAGTTGAAGGCGTCGTGCCTGAAGCCCTCCTCGACCCGCGCCAGGAACGCGCCGGGTCTGCGGCGCAGCATGTCGCCGAACGCGGTGCGGAACACGAGATAGATGATGGTCGACCCGCCCGTCGGCGCCGGTCACCGCCGCGAATCCGCCGCCTATGGGTCCGAACAGGAAGCCGCCCGTCAGCGACAGGATCAGGGCGCCGGGCAAGGATACGGCGACGGAGGCGATATAGATCGCCAGATAGATGGCCGCGCACAGCAGCGGCTTTTCGTGCGCGAAGGCCTGGAGCCCGGCGCCGCGCGCGCGCAGCTCCTCCAGCGAGATGTGATCGGCGACGCCGCTGGCGAAGGCGGCCACGAACAGGATCACGATGACCACCAGCGGGCCAAAGCGGCGCAACAGCATCAGAGCGCGGTCTCGCGTCATGCGGCGCCGACCGCGTCCTCGACGGCGGCGAAGCCATCGGCCCGTAGGCGGGCCGCGAGCTCGCGCTTGATGCGGGTGACCAGGCCCGGGCCGCCGTAGACGAGGGCCGAATAGAGCTGCACGGCCCGCGCGCCGGCCCGGATCTTGGCGTAGGCCCCGGCGCCGTCGGCGATCCCGCCCGCGCCGATCAGGGCCACACGGCCAGCCGCGGCGGCGTGGAAGCGCTTCAACACCTGGGTCGAGGGCTCCAGCAGCGGCGCGCCGGAAAGGCCGCCACTCTCCCTGGCGTGGGCCGACTTGAGGCTGGCGGGGCGAGCGATGGTGGTGTTGCTGACGATGATGGCGTCCAGGCCCGCATCGACCACCGCCTCGACGATGGCCTCGACCTCGCCGTCCTCAAGGTCAGGCGCGACCTTCAGGAAGATCGGATAGTCCGCGCCCGAGGCGACCTTCATCGCCTCGCGGGCCTCGGAGACCCGGCCCAGCAGGTCCTCCAGCGCCGCCTTGGTCTGCAGGGCGCGCAGGCCCGGCGTGTTGGGCGAGGAGATGTTGGCGGTGAAATAGTCCGACAGGCCCCAGAGGCGGGTCAGGCCGGTGACGTAGTCCTCGATGCGGTCGCTGGCGTCCTTGTTGGCGCCGATGTTCGCGCCAACAATCCCGCCCTTGCCCTGGCGCGCCTTCAGGCGTCGGACGAACGGGTCGAGGCCGCCGTTGTTGAAGCCCATGCGATTGATGACCGCTCGATCCTCCGTGAGACGGAAGAGCCGCGGACGCGGATTGCCGGCCTGGGCCAGCGGCGTGACGGTGCCGGCCTCCACGAAACCGAAGCCGGCGGCCAGCATGGGATCCGGAACCTCGGCGTTCTTGTCGAAGCCGGCGGCCAGGCCCACGCAGTTGGGTAGTTCGAGGCCGGCGATCTTCACCGCCAGGATCGGGTCGTCCGGGCCGGTCTCGCGCGGGCCCAGCCCCATCTTGAGGCCCCGGATGGCCCAGCCGTGGGCGTCCTCGGGATCGAGGGCGCGCAGCGCGCGGGCGGCGAGGTCATGCGGGCTCATGCGAGATGATCTCCCAGCCGGGGGAACGCCATCGGCGTCGAGACCAAGATCGGCCTCGGTGACCACTTCGCTGGTCAGCAACGGGCGATAGAGATGCGGGAACAGCGCGCCACCACGCGAAGTTTCCCACTTCAGGTCCGCACCCAGGCCCTCGGCTTCGACGCCCAGCAGGACGAGGTCCGGCTGATCCTTGAAGTATCTGGCGGCGGTCTCCTGGGCCTGGTCGGCGGCGGAGAGGTGGATGAACCCGTCCTGAAGATCGACGGCCGAGCCTTCGAAGCGGCCGGCGGCCTTGGCGGCGTCCCACTCGGCGCGGAACAGGATCTTGTAGATCAGGGTCATTCGCCGCCGGCTCCGCCGTTTTCGTGCGCGTAAAGGAGGTGCTCCAGCACGGGACCCCTGTCGGTCCAGCCGAACACCACCGTGGTCGAGGTCGGGAAGCGACCGCGCAGCTTGTTGGTCTGGATCGGCGAGGCCTCGCCCTGCTGGGCCAGGCGCAGCGCCAGCTCGTGCAGGCCCGGATTGTGCCCGACCACCATGATCGTGGCCGCGCCCTCGGCGTGCGCCTCGATCACCTGAACGACATCTTCCGGATCGGCGTGATAGAGGTCGCGGAGCTGCTCGACCCGCGCCTTGGGAAAGTTCGGCGCGACGCGCTCGGCCGTCTCGCGCGTGCGGCGGGCCGACGAGACCAGCAGCAGGTCGGGCGCGACGCCCGCTCCGGCCAGCACCTGGCCCATGACGGCCGCATCGGCCCGGCCGCTTTCGGCCAGGGCGCGTTCGAAATCACCGCCGCTCTGGGCGTGCCGCTCGGCCTTGCCGTGGCGCATCAGGATCAGTCGCTCCATGCGACCTCCATAGCCGTCCCCAGCCTTGTCAGGAAGCCGGCGGTTGACACCTTCTTCGCCAAGGGGTCCAAGGCGGACCATGGCTGCGCTCGATCTGGTTACACATGCCGGCGGGGGAACCTGGCGGTTTCCCGCGAACGAACCCCTGCGGCTCGATTCCGGGGCCATGCTCGAGGGCCTGGAGATCGGCTACCGGACCTATGGCGAACTCAACGCCGACAAGTCCAACGCCATCCTGATCTGCCACGCCCTGACCGGCGACCAGTACGTCGCCTCGCCGCACCCGACCACGGGCAAGCCCGGCTGGTGGCTGCGGATGATCGGCCCCGGCAAGCCGCTGGACCCCGAACGGCACTTCATCATCTGCACGAACGTGATCGGCGGCTGCATGGGCTCGACGGGGCCGGCCTCGATCAACCCGGCCACCGGCAAGGTCTACGGCCTGGCGTTCCCGGTCATCACCATTCCCGACATGGTCCGCGCCCAGGCGATGCTGGTCAGCGCGTTGGGCATCGAGACCCTGTTCGCGGTGATCGGCGGCTCGATGGGCGGGATGCAGGCCCAGCAGTGGGCCGTGGACTATCCCGAGCGGGTGTTCAGCGCCGTGGTGCTGGCCTCGGCCTCGCGTCACTCGGCCCAGAACATCGCGTTTCACGAAGTTGGCCGCCAGGCGATCATGGCCGATCCGGACTGGCGCGGCGGCGCCTATGCCGAACATGGCGTGCAGCCCGGCAAGGGCCTGGCGGTGGCGCGGATGGCCGCGCATATCACCTATTTGTCCGAGCCCGCCCTTCAGCGGAAGTTCGGCCGCGAGCTGAAGCGCGACGGCCTGTCCTGGGGCTTCGACGCCGATTTCCAGGTCGAGAGCTATCTGCGTCACCAGGGCGCCAGCTTCGTCGACCGGTTCGACGCCAACAGCTATCTCTACATCACCCGGGCCACCGACTATTTCGATATAGCCGCCAGCCACGGCGGGGTTCTGGCCAAGGCCTTCACCCGCGCCCGCGACGTGCGGTTCTGCGTGCTCAGCTTCACCAGCGACTGGCTCTATCCCACCGCCGAGAGCCGCCATCTGGTCCGCGCCCTGACCGCCGCCGGGGCCCGCGCCGCCTTCGCCGAGATCGAGAGCGACAAAGGCCACGACGCCTTCCTGCTGGACGAGCCGGTGATGGACGCCGCGCTGGCGGGCTTCCTGAGTTCGGCCGAACGGGATCGGGACTGATTTGACCTCAAATTCCCAGAATAAGGTCCGCGAGGACTTCCGAGAGATCCTGCGACTGGTGCGCCCCGGCTCGCGAGTGCTGGACGTCGGCTGCGGCGAAGGGGCGCTGCTGGATCTGCTGAGCCACGAAAAGCAGGTCGACGGCCGGGGCCTGGAAATCAGCGCCAGCGGCGTGGCCGCCTGCATGGCGCGCGGCCTGTCGGTGGTGCAGGGCGACGCCGACCTGGACCTCGACCACTTCCCTGACCGCTCGTTCGACTATGCGGTGCTGTCCCAGACCTGCAGGCCACGCGCCATCCGCGTCACGTGCTGGACGAACTGCTGCGGATCGCCGACCGGGCCATCGTCTCTTTCCCCAACTTCGGCCACTGGCGGGTGCGCTGGTCGCTGCTGAGCCGAGGCCGGATGCCCGAGACCAAGGCCCTGCCGATGCCGTGGTGGTCGACGCCGAACATCCACCTCTGCACCCTGGCCGACTTCCTGGCCCTGACGGCCGAGCTCAACCTGCGCGTCGACGCCTGCGCCGCTTTCGCCGGCGCCGGTCCGGCCCGACCGATGAATCCGGCCAGCGCGCTCGAGAACTGGCGGGCCGAGACCTGCCTGTTCATGCTCAGCCGCAACGCCGCGACGACGCAAGGAAACCATCCTGGGGGGAACTTCCGCCGGTCTCGGGCGATCTGTTCGACGGATGAAGACGCTTCGTCTCATGACCTACAACGTCCACCGCTGCGTGGGCACGGACCGCAAGCTCGATGTCGAGCGGGTGGCCGAAGTCATCGCGGCCGAAAAGCCCGATGTCGTCGCCCTGCAGGAACTGGATGTCCTTCGCGCCCGCACCAAGGGCGTCGACCAGGCCCACCGCCTCGCCGAACTGCTGAAGATGAGCTTCCACTTCCATCCGGCCATGGCCGTGGAGGAAGAGCTCTATGGCGACGCCATCCTGACCGCCCTTCCCGAGCGACGGGTCAAGGCCAAGAGCCTGCCGCTCTACAAGCGCGTGCCGGGCCTGGAGCCGCGCGGGGCCCTGTGGGTGGAGGTGGATGTCGGCGGGACCAAGGTCCAGATCATCAACACTCACCTGGGCCTGGTGCCACAGGAACAGAAGCGCCAGGCCGCCGCCCTGCTGGGTCCGGACTGGATGGGCGCGGACGAGTGGCTGGCCCCTGGCGTGGTGCTGGGCGACTTCAACGCCACGCCCTATTCGGCGACCTACCGGATGCTGCGAACGGCCCTGCGCGACGCCCAGGCGCCGACGCCAAGCTGGCCGCGACCGGCCACGGCGACCTTCCCGTCCAGCTTCCCGTTCATGCGCATCGATCACGTCTTCCTGACCAAGGGCCTGGAGACGCGCGGGGTCAATTCGCCGTTCAGCCCGTTGGCCCGCGTGGCCTCCGACCACCTGCCGCTGGTGGTCGAGCTGGAGGTCACGGCTTGAGCCGCTCCGGAGGCTCGGGCGGCGGCTGAGTAAGCCGGGCGATGTCGCGCTTCAGGCGCGTCCGGCGGCCCCAGGGTCGCCAGGCGTCGTCGGGCGCGATGGCGTCGCCCAGGCTCCAGTCGGCGATGAACTTCTGAACCCCGCTCAGGTGACGCGCCGGCACCGGCCGCAGCCGGCGTGGCGGGCCGCCCTTGACGTCCAGCGCGTTGATCGCCGCGCCCAGGCCGCCTTCGCGATCCATGGCCTCCAGGACATCGGCGGCCGGACGATCGATGAAGTGGCCGACCAGACGGCCCAGGAAGGCGCGCACCGTCTCGCGCTCGATCTCGCTCCTGGCCTCGAAGGCCAGGTCGCACTCGCTGTCGAGCCCGATCGAGCGGTTGTTCAGGTTGGCGCTGCCGATCCGCAGCATCCAGTCGTCCATGATCGCCACCTTGGAGTGGACGATGATCGGTCGCCCCTTGGGCGTATGGGCCGAGAAGGCCGAAAAACGCCCATGGATATCGACCTCGCGCAGGCGGTTGATGGCCGAGGTCCGCGCGCTGTCCATGGTCATCTGGTCGAAATAGCTGGGGCTGCGCGCTGGCCCGACCGTGACCACCTCGGGCCCATCGGGCTCGGCCAGCCGTTCGGCCAGGGCTTCGACGATGATCGGCGAGGTCAGGTACTGGTTCTCCAGATAGATCAGCCGCTTCGCGCGCTGGATCGCCGAGAGATGCAGCAGAAGGCACTCGATGATCTCCGGGCGCTGCTGCCACGCGGCCGACGTGCGGGCCACGGCGACCGGCAGGCGGCGCAGATCGGGCAACAGGCCGTCGGGCCAGGGCGTCTCATCGGGGCGGTCGGGGCGGTCGACCGGATCTCCGCCCGAGGCCTTCCAGCGATCGACGAACAGGTCGGCCATCGCCTCGCCCGCCCGGCCGTCGACCAGGATCGAGACCTCGTGCCGGGCGGGATAGTGTCGCCCGGTCGGCAGTCGGCGCAGGGGATTGTTGTCCAGGTGACAAGTGTCGTCCCAGCGGTCGACGCCGATGTCGCCGCCGCTGACCAGCGCGGTCACGCCGTCGACGATCACCGCCTTCTGGTGATGGCAGGCGCTGGCCGGCAAGGTGGCGTCCAGCCGGTACTTGACGCGGGATCCCGCGAAGAAGGCCGCGCCGCGATGCGGACCGAACAGCTGCGAGGCGGCGATCGGAAGCGGCATGTCCCAGGTCAGCACCCGCACGTCGAGCGCGGGATTGAGCGCCGCCTGCCGCCGCAGAATCAGGCCGATGCGGTCGGCGTGGCTGGGATCACGGCTTTTCCTGACGCGGTCGGGATCCAGGCGCGTCAAGGGGTCGAACACCCAAGCCAGGATCCAGATCGACTTCCTGGCGGACAGGATCAACGGCTTCAGCGCGTCGAACGCCTCGTCGTTGTCGATGAACAGGGCCACGCGATCGGCGGGCTCGACCCGCCAGCAGTTGTATCCCGGTTGGAAGACTGAAGACCGTGGATCCATGTGCCCCTTGAGCGTGGCAGCCGAAGTGTGAGCGGTTTCGGCGCCTGCCACGCTCGGAATGTTCACCCCCCGTCAGGTTCTGAACGACCTGGCGGGTGGACGCCGTGAGCTTCGACAACGCGCGGGGCCGGTTATGGCTCCGCTTGTTCACGACTTCACGACGTCGCGGCGAATCGGTCAGCCGGCGATGGCCGCCGCGTCGCGTTCGCCGGTGCGGATGCGCAGGGCTTGTTCCAGGTCCATGACGAAGACCTTGCCGTCGCCGATCTTGCCGGTGTTGGCGGTGCGCTGCAGGGCTTCGATGACGGGCTCGAGCACGTCGGTCGGCACGGCGATCTCCAGCTTGACCTTCGGCAGCAGCTTCACCTCGTATTCGGCGCCGCGATAGACCTCGGTCTTGCCCTTCTGGCGGCCGTAGCCGCGCACCTCGGTGACGGTCAAACCCGACGCGCCCGCCTCGGTGACCGCTTCAAGCACCGCATCCAGGCGGCTCGGCTTAATCACGGCGACGATCATCTTCATGGCGGTGTTCCCGAGAGCGAACGGTTGTCAGGACCACAAGCTAGGCGTCCGCGCGCTTCGCTCCAAGTAAGATCAGACGTCCCGACCGCTCGGCGCCTGAGGAACGGGCGCCTGATGAGCGGGAACGGACCTCCCGCCTTCGTGCCGCGCCGGAGTCGGTCCGGCCGGACTGGGCAGCAGGACGCCGGGCGCGAACACCCGGGCGCGGGCGCGATGGCCGCGGGGCTTGACCGCAAAAGTCTGCTTGATGGCCTCCATCAGGATCACCCCGGCGAAGCGCGGCCACAGTCGCGCGCCGACCTGCTCGAAGCCCTCGGCCCACGACGCCATGGCCCCGACCGGCGGCACATAGAGCGCCCGCGTCCAGCCGGCCGGCTCCAGGTCCGCTTCCCGAATCAGCGACTCCAGCTGGCTGCGGCTGTAGGGGCGGCCGTGGCCGAACGGCGTAGTCTCGGCCCCCGTCCAGACGCCATCGCGCGACGACACCGCCACGATCAGACGGCCCGTCGGCGCCATGACGCGGCCGATCTCGGCCAGCAGGGCGGCCGGGTCGTCAGCCTCTTCCAGCGCGTGGACAGCCAAGACGCGATCGAACATGGCGTTGGGCAGGGGCAAGGCGGTCTCTTCGACCAGGCAGGCCTGGTTGCGACCGCCGTGCGGCCAGACCTCGACCCCCTGTTGAGCGGGCATGGCGGCCACCACCCGGCGGGCGTTGCCCCGGGCGGCGTCCAGGAAGGGGGTGGCGTAGCCGACGCCCAGCACGTCGAGGTCCCGCGTATTGCCCCAGGCCTCTTCCACCTTGCGGGTCAGCATGGTCCGCGCCGCGCGGCCCAGCGGGGCGGCGTAGAAGGCTCTCAGGTCCAGCACGTCGCGGCGCATTGAGTCTCCCGAGCGTCGAGGCCATCCTTGTAGGCGCGCCCGCGTCGGCGCGATAGAGCAAGCGCCCCGTGATGCCCCTGACAGTTCATCAGTTCCCGTGCCTGTCCGACAACTACGGCTTCCTCGCGCGCGACGAGGCGACCGGCAAGGTCGCGACCATCGACACGCCGGACGCCGACGCCATCCTCGCCGAGCTCGACGCGCTGGGCTGGAGTCTCGACCTGATCCTCAACACCCACTGGCACCCCGACCACGCCGGCGGCAACGCGGCGCTGAAGAAGGCGACCGGCGCGATGATCGCCGGCCCGGCCGAGGTGACCCGCATCGCGCCGCTGGACCGCGTGCTGCGCGGCGGCGACGTCGCGCCGCTGGGCGAGACCCGGTTCGAGGTCATCGACAGCGGCGGCCACACCCTGGGCCACATCGCCTATCACGACGCCGCCGACGGCATCGCCTTCGTCGGCGACACCCTGTTCGCCCTGGGCTGCGGCCGCCTGTTCGAGGGCACGCCCGAGCAGATGTGGGCGTCGCTATCCCGCATCACCGCCCTGCCCGACGACACCACCGTCTACTGCGCCCACGAATACACCGCCTCGAACGCGCGGTTCGCGCTGTCGGTCGACGACGACCCCGCCCTCAAGGCCCGCGCCGACGCGGTGTTCGCCGCCCGTGAGCGCGGCGAACCGACCGTGCCCACCACCATCGGCGCCGAGAAGGCGACCAATCCCTTCCTGCGCGCGCCCCTGCTGCGGCCGAGCGCGCCCACCCCCGCCCAGGCCTTCGCCGAGATCCGGGCCGCCAAGGACAGCTTCAAGGGATGAGTGACAGCGTGATCGACCCAAACATTTCGGAGCGGGCTATCGCCGGCGACCTGGGCGCGAAGGAAATCGTCAGGATGCTGGACATGCAGCCCCATCCCGAGGGCGGCTGGTACAAGCGGACCTTCGAAGACGAACCCGGTCCCGACGGCCGCGCCCATTCCACCTGCATCTACTACCTGCTCGAGGCCGAACAGATGTCGGCCTGGCACCGTGTCGACGCCGTCGAGACCTGGCACTGGTACGCCGGCGCGCCGATCTCGATCACCCTGTCGCCGCCCGACGGCCGGGCGCCGCGGCCCCATGTGCTGGGTCCGGACCTGCGCGCCGGCTGCCGGCCGCAGGTCGTCGTGCCGATGCTGTGGTGGCAGACCGCGGTCAGCCTGGGCGCTTGGACCCTGGTCGGCTGCACCGTCGCGCCGGGCTTCCGTTTCGAGGGCTTCGAGCTGGCGCCCCCGACTGGAAGCCCTCGAAAACCTGAGCCCTCCATGCCTGCGACAACCGGTCGCGGATGCTCAGATAGGGTACCCATAGTGGGCAACTTGGTCGCATGGCGTCGTTCATCGAGCCATGCAATCCTTTTCACGTCGCGTCGCAACGTCGACCCTGGGGAACCGAGTAACCTATGTCCGATGAGTACATCAACGCTCGCGCGGCGACCCGCTACGCGACGGACTACATTCTGCGCTGGGTCGAGATCGCTAACGAAGTCCATGGTTCGGACCTCCTCTACGCCCTCGTTTTCACGACCCTTTGGGCGGGCAATTGCTCGCACATCCGAGGTGGCCTCTATGCCGAGGTCGACGACATTCCCCCGGACCACGAGCGTCGCCCCCTGACCGTGCGCCAGGTGGCCGACTCGCTGGCCCTGCCCTACGAGACCGTGCGCCGCCGCTTCGTCGAGATGCTGGAAAAGGGCATGGCCCAGCGCGTCGGCCGCGAGGGCTTCATCGTCCCGCAATCGGCCCTGTCCAAGCCCGAGGTCGTTCAGGGGCTGCGCCGTTCGCACCAGAGCCTGGCCCGCTTCCTCAAGGAACTGAAGTCGATCGGCGTCGAAGCGGCCTAGAAACGGCCCCAGCGAACGCGGGAGCGCGGATGCCCGGCGCCGCTGCTTGTCCAGCGGTCGCCGCCGGCGCGGGCCTTCAATCTCGTGAAGGATCCCGACCGGCAAAACGCCGCTAAACGCTTGAGCCGCGCACCACCAGCTCGACCGGCGACAGGGTCCCGGGCGCATCCTCGCCGGCCATGCGGCGGAACAGCAGGTCGACCATCGCCCGGGCCCCGAACGCGAGGTCCTGGCGGATCGTGGTCAAGGGCGGATTGCCGTAACGGGCCAGGACGATGTCGTCGAAACCGACCACCCCCACGTCGCCCGGCACGCTCTTGCCGGCCGCGTTCAGGGCGCTGATCGCCGCCAGGGCGATGACGTCCGAGAAGGCGAAGGCGGCGTCGAACGACGCGCCGGTCGCCAAGAAGGCCGCGATCGCTTCCTGGGCCTCTTCCATCATGTAGGGCGCGGGCACGACCAGACTCGGGTCGAAAGGAAGACCCGCCTCGGCCAAGCCCTGCTTGTAGCCCTCGAAACGCTGAGCGGCCTCGGGCGCGTGGACCGCGCCGAGGAAGGCGATACGCTTGCGGCCCGTGGCGACCAGGTGCGCGACGGCCAGTCGACCGCCCTGAACGTTGTCGCTGCCCACCGCGCAATAGCGCTGGCCCGGCAGTTGGGCGCCCCAGACCACCATAGGCCTGTAGGTGTCGGCGACGACGTTCAGCGCCTCATGCTGGGTGCTCTGGCCGATCAGAACCAGGCCATCGGCGCGATGCGACTGGATGATGCGGTCCAGCCAGCCCGGTTCGGTCACGACCACCTTGTTGAGCAGGACGGAGTAGTCGCGGCGCGTAATCTCGTCGGCCAGCCTCCCGAACATCTCGAGGAAGAACGGGTCGGAGATCAGCTGCCCCGCCTCGTGGGCCAGCGGAATGATGACGCCGATGGTGTCGGTCTTGCGCAGGCGCAGGGACCGCGCCGACTGGTTGACGACATAGCCGTGGGTCTGGGCGATCTCGACAATCTGGTCGCGCAACGTCTTGGGGATCAATGGATTGCCCGCCAGCGCGCGCGACACCGTAGAAATCGACACGCCCGCCATGCGGGCGATGTCGGCCATCTTCAGCCGCCCACGTTCAGGAAACTCGGCGAGGTCGGAGCTTTCCATGACCAGACAATAGAACCTTGCGGATGCACGAAAAGCCTCGCTGGCGTCGCACTAGCGGGGTTGATCCCGCGCGGCGGCGCCATCGAAGCCGTGTGCCATCAAGCTAGACCATTCGGGTAAATGGTCGCTGAGGACTTATGGTTACGCTTGAAGAACAATGTTCGCCAGAACTCAATGACCCGAGGTCGATCAGCGGTTCATGACCTTGATGATCCGCTTGGACGATGGCCGGCCAGCCAGGCCCTGGTCCGGCGAATAGGTGATGGTCAGCGCCCCGTCCTTCAGCGCCGCTGACGGTTTGCGGCCCTCGGCCAGCAGGACGCGGAAGACCTTGGCGATGATCGAGCGGTCACCCTTGCGAGCCATGCGCTCGAAGGCCTCGGCCACGACGGTGGCGGAGTCGGCGGCCAGGACCGAGGTTTCGGGCCGCACGTCCTCGACGGTCGAGAACTCGATATCGCGCTGGGCCGCGCGACTGGCGCGGGCCGTGGCGATGCGGACACGCTGGACGAACACGCTGAACGACATGATCGCCGGCGGCTGGATCGACGAGGCGCGGCCGGACAGGGCGGCCGCCGCGCCCATCGGGGCGTCGTCGGTGAACAGGATGATGCCGCCCAGCTTGGTCACCCGCAGCACGGGCTCGCCAAGATCGTTGCGGTAGATGGTGTCGCCGCGCGAGGCTGGCTGGGCCGACAGCACCCAGACCTCGGCGCTGTTGTCGAACTTCATCAGCGGCTGGGGCGCGGCCTGGTCGAAGATGAAGGCGCCGCCGCTTTCGGAGACATAGCGCCCCACCGGCGGGGCGGCGACGCGGCGGGCCTCGGCCGGTCCCTTATGACCAAGCAAGGCGTCCCGCAGCGAATGCGGAAGCTGCTGGGCGTTCGCGGACGCCGTCATGACCATCAGAGCCGCGATCGCCAGGGACGCACGGGCCCCGAGGTCAGCCAACTCCGCCTTACAGAATTTCATGCGATCCGTACTGCCCGCCGACTGGGGCGAATCTTGGACGCGTTAACGTCCATTCCCCGAAGCCGGCGGCATGAGGCCCAACCGCAACAGTCGGCGTCAAGCCTTGGACTTCGGGGAACCAGGATCAGACCGCGTCAGGCCATATATTGGCCGCCGTTGAGGCTCAGCGTGGCGCCGGTGACGAAGCCGGCGCGTTCGCCCGACAGGAACGAGACCATGTCGGCGATCTCCTCGCCCTTGCCCAGGCGACCCACGGGGATGCCGGCGATGATCTGGGCCAGCACGTTCTCGGGCACGGCCGCCACCATCTCGGTGTCGATATAGCCGGGGCAGATCACGTTGACCGTCACGCCCTTCTTGGCGTTCTCGAGCGCCAGCGCCTTGGTGAAGCCGATCAGGCCGGCCTTGGCGGCCGAATAGTTGGTCTGGCCCATCTGGCCCTTCTGGCCGTTGATCGAGCTGATATTGACGATGCGGCCCCAGCCGCGGTCGCGCATGCCTTCGATCACCGGACGGGTCATGTTGAAGGCCGAGTCCATGTTGACCCGGATCACCTCGGACCACTGCTCGTAGGTCATCTTGTGCAGCATGCCGTCGCGGGTGATGCCGGCGTTGTTGACGAGGATGTCGATGGGGCCGAGCTCGGCCTCGACCTTTTTCACGGCGGCGGCGCAGTCGTCGAACGAGCCGACATTGCCCTTCACCACCATCACGCCCAGCGCCTTGGCGCAGGCCGCGGCCGCCTCCTCGTTGCCGGAATAGCCCGCCGCCACCTTGTGGCCGTCGGCGATCAATCGTTCGCAGATCGCCCGGCCGATTCCGCCGGGTGCCGCCGGTCACGAAAGCCACTCTCGTCATCTGATCTCTCCCGAACGCAGTTTTCTTATGGTTCACGTGATCCGCGCGCCCCAGCAAGGCTGAAAGCGCGCGGCCACGGTTAAGGTTGCGCGAAGGTTTTTAGTCAGCCGCCGCGTGTGCCCCTAGACGGCCTCG
Organism: Caulobacter sp. UC70_42; assembly: GCF_044056025.1. NCBI lineage: Bacteria > Pseudomonadati > Pseudomonadota > Alphaproteobacteria > Caulobacterales > Caulobacteraceae > Caulobacter > Caulobacter sp. UC70_42. The sequence goes on from NZ_CP171994.1 coordinate 964,375, forward strand.
ACGCACATGGCCACGCCCATGCCGCCGCCGATGCAGAGGGTGGCCAGACCCTTCTTGGCGCCCGAGCGCTTCATCTCGTGCAGCAGGGTGGTCAGGATCCGCGCGCCCGAGGCGCCGATCGGGTGGCCGATGGCGATCGGCGCCGCCGTTGACATTGACCTTGGCCGGGTCGAGGCCCAGTTCGCGGACCACGCACAGCGATTGGGCGGCGAAGGCTTCGTTGCTTTCCACCAGATCGAGGTCTGCGACGGTCCAGCCGGCCTTTTCCAGCGCCTTTTTCGAGGCCGGGATCGGCCCCGTGCCCATGATCTCGGGCTCGACGCCGGCATTGGCCCAGGAGGCGATCCGGGCCAGCGGCTTGAGGCCGCGCTTGGCGGCTTCGTCGGCGGTCATCAGCACGAGGGCGGCGGCGCCGTCATTGAGGCCCGAGGCGTTGGCCGCGGTGACCGAGCCTTCCTTGTTGAACACGGGCTTCAAGCCCTGGACGCTTTCCAGGGTCGCGCCGTGGCGAATGAACTCGTCCTTGTCGACGATGGTGTCACCCTTGCGGCCCTTGATGGTGACCGGAACGATCTCGGCGTCGAACTTGCCGGCCTTCTGGGCGGCCTCGGCCTTGTTCTGGCTGGCGACCGCGAAGACGTCCTGGTCCTGGCGGGTGATCTGCCAGCGGTTGGCGATGTTCTCGGCCGTCTGGCCCATGTGATAGCCGTGGAAGGCGTCCCACAGGCCATCCTTGATCATGGTGTCGACGAACGAACAGGTCGCCCATCTTCTGGCCGCCGCGCAGGTTCTGAGCGTGCGGCGCCTGGCTCATGCTCTCCTGGCCGCCGGCCACGACGATCTTGGCGTCGCCGGCCGCAATCTGCTGGGCCGCCAGGGCCACGGCGCGCAGGCCCGAGCCGCACAGCTGGTTCAGGCTCCAGGCCGGGCTCTCGACCGGAATCCCGGCATTGACCGAGGCCTGGCGGGCGGGGCCCTGGCCGGCGGCGGCCTGCAGCACCTGGCCGAGGATCACCTCGTCGACATCGGCGGGGGTGATGCCGGCGCGCTCGACAGCGGCCTGGATCGCGACCTTGCCCAGGTCCGAGGCGGGCAGGCTGGACAGCGCCCCGTTGAACGAACCGACCGGCGTACGCGCGGCGGAGACGATGACGATGTCGCTCATGGATAGGCTCCCGTGACGTTCTGACGTGACGCCTTCGCGGTTGCGGCGCCCGTGCTTTTGCGATGCAGCATCCAACATGCACATCGCGACGGCGTTCGTCACGGCCACAATTTCACGGCTTGGCGACAGCTCCAAGTCATCTGACCACTGGCGCCACGCCTTTGCATTAGCGATAGTGCGGTGCGAGAAGCGGACCAACCGCTACCCTAGGGAACGAAATGTCCGAGAACCCTGAAAAAGGCGAAACGGCCGCCAACACCGAAAAGGCGGGCGCCGAGAAGGCGGCGGGCCAGCGCGTCATCATCAAGAAGTACGCCAACCGTCGTCTCTACAATACGGCCTCGTCGTCCTACGTGACCCTCGAACACCTGTCGGACATGGTGAAGGAGGGCGTCGACTTCGTGGTCTATGACGCCAAGACCAATGACGACATCACCCGCTCGGTCCTGACCCAGATCATCTTCGAGGAAGAGAACCGCGGCGGCGGCCAGAACCTGCTGCCCATCCAGTTCCTGCGTCAGCTGATCGGCTTCTACGGCAACTCGATGCAGGCCTTCCTGCCGTCGTACCTGGAGATGTCGCTGGAAAGCTTCTCCAAGCAGCAGGAACGCATGCGCGGACAGTTCGCGGGCCTGGCCCCCGGCAAGATCCCCGGCATGGGCGTCTATGAAGAACAGATCCGCCAGAACATGGCTCTGTTTGACCGGGCCATGAAGATGTTCTCGCCGTTCGCCTATGTGCGCCCAGAAGACGGCGGCGCGGCGCCCGCGGAGCCTCAGCCGACACCCCCGCCCGCTCCCGCCGGCGACGACTCCCTCGCGGACCTGAAGCGCCAGATGGAGGCGATGCAGGAGCAGTTGGCCAAACTGGCGAACAAGTCTTAACCAAGACGCTCCAGCCGTTCTTAACCGTCCGGCTTCTAGGCTCTTCACCATGAGCGGCCCGATCGATCCTCTTCGACGCCCTGGTCCCGCGCGCCGCGCCTTGCCGGCGCCGCGCGATGGCGAGCGTCCGGAGGCCGAAGAAGAGGTCGTGTTCGTCGTGGAGGAAGACGCCCCCCCACCGCGTCAGGAACCCCCGCCGCGCCGGGGAGGCTTCGCCGCCTTCGCCGCGCACGTCATGGGCCAGTCCGGACAGAAACGCGGCCTGCGTGGTGGGCAGGAAGTGCTCGATACGGCCAGATCGACCTATCTCGGGACCGAATATTCCGGTCCGGCCGATCGCCGTCCCCCAACGGGCCTGTTGAAGAAGACCAAGATCTAGCCTTTCAGGCGCGCCAGCTCGGCCTCGAGCGCGGCGACCCGCGCCTCCAGCGCCGCGAGGCGCTGGGCGTCGCTGGCCGGTGGCGGCCGCACGCCGGCGCGGGACGCGGCCTCCGCCGGCGAAACGCCCAAAAGCTCAGCGAAGACAGACACTTCCCGCATCGACAACTCGCGCTGATCTTTGAAGGCCAGCGCCAGATCGGCCTCGGTCATACCGGCCGCGGCGGCCAGGATCGTACGGGAAAGACCGCGCTCGGCGAGACGGTCGTCGTACCAGGCGGCGTCGAAGAACAGAGCCATTAGCGGGAACCGTGGGGTTGGCGCCCGTCTTGCTTATGCGTTGGCGAGTTCATCGCCCACGGGTTTTCGCATGCTGTCCGTCGCCATCCGCATCTTCGACGTCGCCGTCGTGGCCCTGATCTTCACGGCCCTGACCTAGGCTTTTTGTTGACGCGCAACGGGCGCCAAAACCGGCGTCCACTTTTGGCTGTCGCGCTTACGCGCTCTCCAGCAGCATCATCGTGCCCTGGCCGCCGTCGGCGCAGATGCTGACGATCGCGCGCTCGCCCTTCGGACGGGCGGCCAGCTCCTTCACCGCCTGGCTGAGAATCCGCGCTCCGGTCGCCCCGAACGGGTGACCCAGCGCCAGCGAGCCGCCGAACGGGTTCATGCGATCGCGCGGGAACGCGCCCATCGGCGCAGTGACGCCGGCCTTGTCGCTCAGAAACTTGGCGCTTTCCCACGCCGCGATGTGCGACAGCACCTGGGCGGCGAAGGCCTCGTGGATCTCCCACAGCCCGACATCGGCATAGGTCATGCCGTTGCGGGCCAGCATGCGCGGCACGCCATAGGCGGGGGCCATCAGCAGGCCCTCGTGCCGCAGGTCTATCGACGTGACTTCGTGATCGACGATCTTCACCTTCGGGGTCTCTGACGGCAGGCGAGCCATGCCGGCCTCGGAGCCGACCCAGATCGCCGCGGCCCCGTCGGTCAGGGGCGAGGAGTTGCCGGCCGTCAGCGTGCCCTTGCCGCTGGTCTTGTCGAAGGCCGGCCCCAACTTGGCCAGCTTCTCCAGCGTCGAGTCCTTGCGCGGGATGGTGTCGCGCTTGGCGCCGCCGATCGGGATGACCAGGTCGTCGAAGAAACCTTCCTCCCAGCCCTTCACCGCGCCCTGGTGGCTGGCGAAGGCGATAGCGTCCTGGTCGGCGCGCGACAGGCCCCATTCCTTGGCGGTGATCTCGGTGTGCTCGCCCATCGACAGGCCCGTGACCCGGTTGGCGACCTTGGGAATGAACAGCTTCACGTCCTTCAGGTTCAGCGCGCCCAGGGCCTGGAGGCGCTGGCCGCCGGTCTTGGCGCCCTGGAACTTGCGGATCCAATCCGAGAGGGCGACCGAAAGGCCGATCTGCACCCGGCTCATGCTCTCGACGCCGCCGACCAAGGCGAGGTCTCGACCGCGCCCGTCGATCATGCCGGCCGCCTCGATCGCGCCGATCATGCTGGTCGAGCAGGCCATGATCGTGGAGAAGGCCGGAATGGTCGGGTCGGCCCCGGCGTCCAGCAAGACCTCTCGCGCCAGGTTGCTCCAGGTCAGGTTCGGAATGACCGTGCCCCAGACCGCGAAATCAGGCCGCGCCCCTTTCGCCAGCATCGCCTTCACGACTGGCACGGAAAGCTCGATCGCGTCGTAGGACGCCAGCGGCCCGTCGACCTTGGCGAACGGGGTGCGGACGCCCGAGGCGATCCAGACATCGGCCGAGGACTTGGCGGCGGCGGGCATGGGCGAACTCCGGAAGGCGCTGAGACCTTGATCTATATGGGGCCGCCGCGCCGTTCTTGTCGAATATCGCCATGACCGATTTGCGCGGCGGCGCGCGGCGGCTTAATCGGACGACATGAGCACCGACCAAGATCTCGAAATTCTGGCCCTCGACGACAAGAAGGTCAGGGCCCGCGCCTGGTTCGAAAGCCTGCGCGACCAGATCTGCGCGCAATTCGAACGCCTGGAGGACGAGGCGCCCGCCGATCTCTACCCAGGCGCGCCCGGCCGCTTCGAGAAGAAGCCCTGGAACCGGGAGGCCGGCGGCGGCGGCGTCATGGGCATGATGCACGGCCGCCTGTTCGAGAAGGTCGGCGTCCACGTCTCGACGGTGCACGGGACCTTCACGCCCGAGATGGCGAAGAACATGCCGGGCGCGGCCGAGGACCCGCGGTTCTTCGCCACCGGCATCAGCCTGATCGCGCACATGACCAATCCACGCGTGCCGGCCGTGCACATGAACACCCGCTTCATCGCCACGACCAGGAGCTGGTTCGGCGGCGGCGGGGATCTCACGCCCCTGCTCGGCTATCAGCGCCAGCAGGACTTCCCGGACGCCATCGACTTCCACGCCGCCTATCAGCGGGCCTGCGACAAGCACGATCCGGACTGGTACGCCAAGTACAAGGCCTGGTGCGACGAGTACTTCTTCCTGCCCCACCGTAACGAACCGCGCGGTATCGGCGGCATCTTCTACGATCACCACGACAGCGGCGACTGGCAGCGGGACTTCGCCTTCACTCAAGATGTCGGCCGGGCGTTCCTGGAGATCTATCCGACCCTGGTCCGCCGCCGGATGGGCGAGGCCTGGAGCGCCGACGAGCGCGAACAGCAGCTGGTCCAGCGCGGCCGCTATGTCGAGTTCAATCTGCTCTACGACCGCGGCACGATGTTCGGGCTCAAGACCGGCGGCAATGTCGAGTCGATCCTCAGCTCGATGCCGCCAGCCGTGAAATGGCCTTAGACGCAGCGCCCGTCGGCCGCCGGATCGCGGCTTTCGTCATCCTGTTCGCCCTCTACCAATCGGCCGAGGGCGTAGGAATGCTCTGGCTGCACAGCCCCGCTCTTCAGGCGGTGCTGATGATCGCCGCGCTGCTGGCGGCTTGGCCCATCGGGCGCTGGCTGCTGGGTTATCGCGGCTATGACGCCTACGCCCTCGACTTCAAGCCGGGTTGGGCGCGGCTGGTTCTGGTCGGCATTCTGCTGGCCGCCCTGGCGCGGCTCGCCGCGATCTTCTGGGGGCTGGCCAACGGAACCTTCGTCTTCGGTTCGCCGCCCGCCTCGCACACACCGATTTTCTGGATCGGCATGGTCGCCGGCGCGGCGCTGTCGACCTTCGTCGCCTCGATTGCCGAGGACATTCTGACCCGCGGCTTCTGGCTGAAGGCCTCGGGCGTCACCTGGACCGGCCCGGCCTTCGTCTTGGCCAGCAGCGCCATCTATCTGCTGAACCACATCTACCGACTGGGCGACGGGCCGTTGGCCTGGATGCGGATTTTCTGCTTCGGCCTGGCCTACGCGGCCGCGGCCTGGCGCTGGAAGACCCTCTGGGCCGCTGTCGGCCTGCACTGGGGCTGGAACCTGACCAACACCTTGCTCGACGGCGCAGTCACCATCGACGCGGCCCGTCCGGACGGGTCGCCCTGGCTCTCGGCCGGGGCGCACCTCGTCCTGACGGCGATCGTGCTGCTGTGGCCCGTTCAGAGCCGCATCGACAGCTCGACATCCTCGCCGAACGGCACGGACAGGTAGCCAGCCTCGGTCGACCGCACGCGCGCCAGATAGTCCGGCGCGTAGTCGGCGTTGTCGGCTATGATCAACGCGCCCGGCCGCAGGCGGCTTTCCAGCAGACCGAGGATGTCCGGATAGAGCGCCTTGGCGCCGTCCAGCAGGACGAGGTCGATCGTCTCCGGCAGGTCGACGGCCAGGGTCTGCAGCGCATCGCCCAGGCGGATCTCGACCAGGTCCAGCAGGCCGCCGGCCACCAGGTGCTCTTGGGCGCGCTCGGCCTTGAAGGCCTCGAACTCGGTGGTGATCAGCCGGCCGCCACCCCCGTGCCCCCAATTGTCGCGCAGGGCCGCGGCCAGGTGCAGGGTCGAGACGCCGAACGAGGTCCCGAATTCGACAATCGTCTTCGCGCCGATCGATCGCGCCAGCATGTAGAGCAGCGCGCCGGTCTCGCGCGACACCGCCAGCGGGAATTCCTTCAGGGCGCCGTAGATGTCGAGATATTCGGTCTTGCTGCGCATCAACCGCTCGCGCTCGGCGGCGGGCACGCCGGAGAAGACGGGGCGCGCCGTGTCGCTCAAATCGAACAGACGGCCCAGCAGGGGCCCAAGCTTGTTCAGGGTGTTCATGGAGGTCTCCCAAAGCGCGGTGTTGCGCCGACCTCAGAAATGCGACTAATTCGTCAGGTTTCCTAGTCGCGTTGCTGGACGCCCCGATGCCCGATCACCCAAGCCCCCGGATTTCCTCGCGAAAGCAGCCCAAGCAGGCCCGATCGACCGAGTTGGTGGCGGCGATCCTGGAGGCGGCTGTTCAGGTTCTGACCAAGGAGGGCGCGGCGCGTTTCACCACCGCTCGGGTCGCCGACAAGGCCGGGGTCAGCGTCGGTTCGGTCTACCAGTATTTCCCGAACAAGGCGGCGATCCTGTTCCGGCTGCAGAGCGACGAATGGCGCGCAGACCACCGACCTGCTGCGCGCCATCCTGGAGGATAGCGCCAGGCCGCCGCTGGAGCGCCTGCGCGCCCTGGTCCATGCCTTCGTTCGGTCGGAGTGCGAGGAGGCGACAATGCGCACGGCGCTGAACGACGCCGCGCCCCTCTATCGCGACGCGCCCGAGGCCCAGGAAGCGCGGGTGTCGGGAACCGACACCATCCGCGACTTCATGCGCGAGGCGCTGCCGGACGCCGCAGAGGCGATCCGCGTCCAGGCCGGCGACCTGATCACCCTGACGCTGAAGGAGGTCGCCAAGGCCTTCTCGGAGGCACCCCGGACGGACGCCGAGATCACGGCCCATGCCGACGCCATGGCCGACATGTTCGCCGCCTATCTGGCTAGCCTGGATTCAAGACGGCCCTAGGCGGGCTTGGGGCACTTGGCGCCGGTGTCTATCCACGCCTTGATCAGCTCGCCGAACTGCGCCTGCGTGCCGGGGGCCGGGATCCGTCCGGCGCCCGGGTTCCAGGCCCAGCCGACCAGGTGATCCTGCGCCATGTGATGATGCAGCTCGGCCATGGACTTGCCGCCGTTGGTTCAGGGATTTTTGATCTGGGCGCAGATCTGGCCCAGCGACTTGCCCTGCCAGGCCATCTCGGCGGGGGCCAGGGCCCATTTCGGATCACCGGGGATGCTCTTGATGTCCGCGCCCCAGGTCGGGACGTTGGCCGCCGTATGGCACGAGAAGCACGGCATGCCCGCTGGCCCATGGCCGCTGTCGCCAGCGACCATGGGCGGATCGTGCGGATGCAGGTTGTCGCCCTGCGTCGGGGCGCGCTGGACGGGGTGACAGTTCAGGCAGCGCGGGCTCTGGATCACCTTGCCCGCCTCCTGGAACAGGGCGACCGACCGCGCGGCCGGGTCCTTGATCGACTGGAAGCTGGCGGCGGACTTCAGCGCGACGGGCGCCGGGGTCGACTTGGCTTCGGGCGCGGCCTGGACGCTGGCGACGACCGCGCCGGCTGCGGCCAGGGTTCCGGCCAGGATCACGACAGTAGCGATACGCATGGACGGACCTCCCGGATTTCACCGCGGGAGGAACGCGCCTGCTTAGCCTTGGGTTTCCTGCTTCAGGAAACCAATGATCCATTCGGCCATGCGCGTCTGGTCGTTGTCGGCGCCCAGGCTGGCGATGGCCGCGTCGGCCTGCTCGTCGGTGAAACGCGTGCCACGCCGCGCCTCGATCAGCGCCGTGGCGTAGGCCGGCGAGAATTCGGGATGGAACTGCATCGAGATCGCCCGTGCGTCGTCATAGGCCAGGATGCCGTACGGCGTGAACGCGCTGCCGGCCAGCACCCGCGCGCCGGGCGGCAGGGCCGTCACCTGGTCCTGGTGCGAGCCGGGCACGGCCACGTGGCGGACATCGTCCATCCACGGCGCGCGGTCCGAGACCTCGTAGGCCTGCAGGCCCACGCCCCAGCCCTTGTCTGACTTCTCGGCCTTGCCGCCGAACGCCTCGGCCATGATCTGGTGACCGAAGCACACGCCGACCATCGGCTGCTCGCCCTTGGCCTCGCGCAGAAAGGCCTTCAGCGGCTCGATCCACGGCAGCGGGTCATAGACCCCGACCGCCGAGCCGGTGATGACATAGGCGTCGTTCTCGGCCGGATCGGCGGGCAGCTCGCCTTTCTGGACGTCGTAGACGCGGTAGCTGTGCTCGGGACCCAGCAGCGCCTCGAACATCGCCGAATAACTGCCATGGGTCTCCGCGAGGTCGCCCGGCGGATTGCCGGTCTCGAGCAGGCCGATCTTCAAGACACCCCTCCGAACCTTGGACGCTAATAGACCATACCTTGCGCGACCGCCTTCAGTCGCTCGATAGCGCTGAACTTATCCTCGATGAAGTCCTGGTCGATCCACCAGATCTCGATCTCGCGCATCACCTCGCCGACCATCGGCCCCTTGGGCACGCCCGCCTGCATGATCTCGTCGCCCGACAGCGGGAAGGCCGGCGGGCTCCAGGTCTCCGCCAGGGCCAGCAGGGCCCGCCATTGAGGAGCGGTGGAGTCGCGGCCCGATCCGGCCCAGGCCAGCTTGATCCGGTCGCTGAAGGCGCGCACGCCCAGGCCGTAGACGGCGCGCCGCGCTTCACGCGGGCTCATCCACGAGACGACGCGCGGAACTCTGCCTACAGCGTCGACGATCCGATCACGGACATTGTTGGGCAGGCGCAGACGCTCGGCCAGGTCGGCGGCCTGCTTGGGATCGTCCGGGATCAGGGCCGCCAGGCGCAGGTCCGGGTCGTTCTCGAACAACTGCTCGGTCTCAATGGCGACCAGGGCCTCGAAGCGGGCCAGAGACTTCACCTGCGGCAGGATCGAGGACAGCACGCTGGTCGCCGCCATCAGGCGCAGGGCCGGACGCGGGTCGTCCGCGGCCAGCATCTTCATCAGTTCCTTCTGAGTGCGCTCGGCGGCGCGGCCCGAGACCATGCCCTTCAGCGCCTTGCAGGCCGCCAGGGCCTTCTGGTCGGCCTCCCCCTTGCCGTACCAGGCCTGGAACCGGAAGAAGCGCAGGATGCGCAGATAGTCCTCGCGGATGCGGGTCATCGGATCGCCGACGAACACCACCCGGCCCTCGTGGGCGTCCTTGATCCCCTCGCCCGTCGGGTCGTAGAGCCGCCCTTCCAGGTCCGCGTAAAGGGCGTTGAAGCGGAAATCGCGACGCTCGGCGTCCTGACCCCAGTCCTGGGTGAAGGCCACCACCGCCCGGCGGCCGTCAGTCGAGACGTCCTTGCGCAAGGTGGTGATCTCATAGGGCCGGCCGCCCGACAACGCCGTGATCGTGCCATGGTCGACGCCGGTCGGAATGGCGCGCAGGCCGGCCTGCTCCAGGGCGTCGATGATCAGGTCCGGCGTCAGGGTGGTGGCGATGTCGATGTCGTCTATGGGCTTGCCCATCACCGCGTTGCGCACGCACCCGCCGACGAAGCGCGCGCAGCCCGGATAGCCGCGCGCCTCCAGGGCGGCGAAGACCGCCCTTGTTTCAGGTAGCGCCATCCACGGCTGAACATCGATCGTTTCAGTGCTCAACGCCTGTCTCCCCACAGCACGCGCTTCGCCCCTTGAATGGGGCGACATTGTTAGGCCAGGAGACCCTGGCTTCGCCAGATGCGAAACACCCTATTCGGAGGGCGCCCGTCCGCTTTCGTCGTAAAGCGCCTCGTACAACGACCGGAGCATCCCGGCCGTCGCGCCCCATATGAACCGGTCGTTCCAGGGCATGGCATAGAAATGACGCCGCGCCCCGTCCGGCGCCTCACGCGACTGCCGCTGATGGTTGATTGGGTCCATCAGGAAGGCAAACGGCGTCTCGAAGACGTCGGCCACCTCCTCGGGACTGGCGACGAAGGTCGCCTTCGGGTCGATGAAGCCCACCACCGGGGTCACGTGGAAACCGGTCACGGTCTGGTAGCCATGCAGCAAGCCCGCCACGGTCACCAGCGCCGGGTCGAGGTTCACCTCTTCCTGGGCCTCGCGCAGGGCCGTCTGCCAGGGCGTCTCGCCCGGATCGCAGCGACCGCCGGGAAAGGCGATCTGGCCGGTGTGGCTGCGCAGGGTGTCGGAGCGGCGGGTCAGCAGGACCGTCAGCCCGTCCTCGTGCTCGATCAGCCCCACCAGCACGGCGGCCGGACGCAGGGCGTGCGGATTGTCGACCTTGAGGCCGGGGTTGAGGTCGTAGTCGGACTTCTTCGGATTGGCGAGGCTGGGGTCGTAGTCCGAGATCGGATGCAGGCGGCTGGTGATCCAGGCGCGGCGTTCTTCCCGCGTCATGTCCGGGTGCGTCATGCCGCGACGGCTCCCGGCGGCGCGATCGGGAAGAACGCGCCGTTCGAGCCGACGCCCCAGACGCCATCCTGTTCGCGCGCCATCTCGGCCAATTCGTAGAACACCGGCCGGGCGATCAGCGCTTCAAGGCCGCGCCGGACGTGGACATAGGGACGCGGCTCGCCGCTGTCCGGATCGATCTCGACGCGGATGGCATTGTCCGGCCCCGCCTCGAGCGTGTCGCCGACATTGGTCTGGAAGACCAGCGCATCGCGCCCATCGTCCTTTTGGATGCGGTCGACGCGGGTGGCGATGAACGGCGCGTCCTCGACCGTGATCCTCATCTTCTCGACGGGCGTGACCAGGTGATAGCCGTCCGGGATCGAGTCGCAGCACGGTCGAGAACAGCCGCACCAGGGCCTCCCGGCCGATCGGCGAGCCCTCGTGGAACCAGACCCCGTCCTTGCGAATGCGGATGTCGATCTCGCCGCAGTGCTCAGGATGCCATAGATGAACCGGCGGCAGGCCGCGCCCGCCGGCGCCCCCGCCTTGCGCGATCTGGGCGGCCTGGGCGACGCCGTCCAGCCCGGTCTTGGGAGATGCGTCGGTCATCACGGATCAGTTAGGCCCATAGGCCATCGCACTCAAGCAAGAGTGGCGCTCAAGCGCGCGGATCGATCTCGACCAGGCCCGCAAGCCCTTCGTCCCCGGCTTCCCTAAGCGGCAGCAGCAGCACGCGGCGCTGATCCACCGGGCCGGGCATGACGACGCCGGCCGTATGGGCGTTGGTGAAGCCGACCCGGCCGAAATAGGGACCGTCGCCGACCAGCAGCACCGCGCGCCAGCCGGCCGCGCGGGCGGCCTCCACGGCGCGCTCGACCAGGGCCTGGCCCAGGCCCGCGCTGCGCTCATCGGGATCCACCGCCAGCGGCCCCAGGAAGGCGACCGGCTCGCCGCCGATCGTCACCGGCCACATGCGGCAGCAGCCGACCGGCTTGTCGTCGCGCAGGGCCACGAACGAGCAGTCGGCCAGCAGGGTGTTGCCCTCGCGCAAGCGCTCGGACGACTTGGCGAAGCGGCCGGGGCCGAACACCCGGTCGATCAGGCGCGTGACCGCCGCCTCCATCGCCGGGGTCTCGTTGACCAGGGGCGGATAGGCGGGCGCGGGCGGAACGGTCTTTTGAACGTCTAACTTGGAAAGAGAGGTCATCGGCCTTCGGGAAATGCGAAAGAGCGTCGGGGGCTCCCGACGCGAAGGCGCGACCGGGAGGGCGTCAGGTCGTGGCGCGTTCGCGCGTCATTCGTCGCAGGCGTCGCATCGCCTAAACCTCCAAAAGATGCGCGCGCTGTAGGGCCAAGCCTTTCTCAGGTCAATAACGTTGCGGTGCGCGAAGCGCGGCCTATGTTGCGGGCCGATGTCCGACCTCGCCTCCCCCGCGCCCCCTGTTCCCGACACCTCTACCCGCGCCCTGTTGCGGGAGCGTGACTTCCTCCTCTTCTGGGTGGCGCGTTTCGTCTCCACCCTGGGGGTGCAGGTCCAGTCGGTGGCCCTTGGCTGGCAGGTCTACGCCATCGCCCGCCTGACCCACTCGGTGGGCGAGTCGGCCTTCATGGTCAGCATGATCGGCCTGGCCCAGTTCGTGCCGCTGTTCCTGCTGACCCTCGTGGCCGGCGAGACGGCCGACCGACGGACCCGCAAGTTGATCGTCGCTCTCACCCTGTGCCTGGACGCGATCAGCGCCAGCATATTGCTGGTCCTGGCGCTGATGGGCTCGCACGCGTTGTGGCCGATCTTCGCCGTCTCCGTGATGTTCGGGGCCAGCCGCGCGTTCCTCTCGCCCGCCAGCAGCGCCATGGGCCCGATGCTGGTGCCGCGCCCGCTCTTGCCGCGCGCCATCGCCTGGAACTCGCTGTCCTGGCAGAGCGGCTCGATCATTGGCCCCGCGCTGGGCGGCCTGCTGTTGATCCACTCGCCGGCCCTGGCCTTCGGGGCCTCGCTGGGCCTCTACCTGGCCGCCGCCCTGCTGGCCCTGGCGATCCGCAAGAACACCAGGCCGGAGACGCAGCCCGGCTCGCGCGTCGAGCTGATCAAGGAGGGTCTGTCCTACGTCTGGAACAACAAGATCGTCTTCGGCTCGATCTCGCTGGACCTGTTCGCGGTGATCCTGGGCGGGGCCACGGCCCTGCTGCCGGTGTTCGCCAAGGACGTGCTGCACATCGGCCCTGGCGGCTTCGGCCTGTTGCGCGCGGCCCCGGCCATCGGCGCCTCGCTCGTCGGGATCTACCTGGCCAGCAACCCGATCCGCCGCAACGCCGGCAAGATCATGTTCACCGGCGTGGCCGTGTTCGGCCTGGCGACGGCGGTGTTCGGCCTCTCCAAGCTGGAATGGCTCTCGGTCGGGGCCCTGGCCGTGCTGGGCGGGGCCGACATGCTTTCGGTCTATGTCCGTCAGACCCTGGTCCAGATCGTCACCCCTGACGCCATGCGCGGCCGCGTCGCCGCCGTCTCGGGCGTGTTCATCAGCGCCTCCAACGAACTGGGCGAGGTCGAGAGCGGGGCCATGGCCTGGCTGCTGGGTCCCATCGGCGCGGCGGTGTTCGGCGGTGTCGGGGCCATGGCGGTGACGGCCCTCTGGGCCTTTCTGTTCCCCGACCTGCGCAAGGCCGACCGCCTGGAATAGACTCTAGAGTCCCGCCAGCTTGCGGATGCCGTCGCCGGTCAGCCGGCGGATGATCCATTCGCCCATCGCGGCCGCGCCGAGGCTGTCATAGAAGGCGATCGACGGGGCGTTCCAGTCGAGCACCGTCCACTCCAGGCGGCCCAGACCCTCGTCGACGCAGCGCTTGGCGAGGTTGGCCAGCAGAGCCTTGCCCGCGCCCGCGCCCCGCGCCGAGGGCCGCACGAAGAGATCCTCCAGATAGATCCCGTGCCGGCCCACGAAGGTCGAGTAGTTGTAGAACCACAGGGCGAAGCCGACGGGCTGGCCGTCGAGCTCGGCGATATCCGCGAAGGCGCGGGCCTTGGGACCGAACAGGGCCGCGGCCGTATCGGCCTCCGTCGCCTCCACCGTGTCGAGCAGCTTTTCATAGTCCGCCAGATCGAGGATGAACTGGTGGATCAGGGCGGCGTCGGCGGGCGTGGCCGAGCGAATGGAAACGGACATGGCGGTCTCTGCGGACTATCGGGACTTCGTTGTGGAGCAACTGGCCCCCCTGGGCCAGATCACCGCGCGCCGGATGTTCGGCGGAGTCGGCGTCTACGCGAACGGCCTGTTCTTCGCGCTGATCGACGACGACGTCCTCTACCTCAAGGGCGATGAGACGCTGAAGGGCGCGTTCGAGGCCGCCGGCTCACAGGCCTTCGCGCCCTTCGGCCACGACAGGCCCATGGCCTACTGGACCGCCCCGGCCGAGGCGCTGGACGACCAGGACCTCCTGTTGGAATGGTCGCGCAGGTCGCTGGAGGTCGCGGCGAAAGCGGCGACCTCCAAGAAGAAGCGCTAGCCGATCTTCACGCCCAGCGGCGGCGCGCTGCTCTCCGGCACGAAGAAGTCCGGCATCAGGGTCGCGGCCGGATCGACCTTGTACTGGTCAAAGTCCCGCACGCCCTCGTCGTACAGGAAACTATCATCAATCAAGAAGTTCCCCGAGAACTCACGCGACGGCTTGCAGAAGATCGCGTGGGCGGCGTCGGCCATGATCTCGACCGTCCGGCAGTGCTTGAGACCCTCGTCGCCGGCCAGGGCGAACTGGATGGCGGCGGTGGCGATGCCGGTGCGCGGCCACAGGGCGTTGAAGGCGATACCGTCGCTCTTGAACTCTTCCGCCATGCCCAGCACGCACATCGACATGCCGAACTTGGCCATGGTGTAGGCCACGTGCGGCCCGAACCAGCGCGGCGACATGTCCAGCGGCGGCGACAGCATCAGGACGTGCGGGTTCTCGGCCTTCTTCAGATAGGGGATGCAGGCCTTCGAGGTGACGAACGTGCCGCGCGTATTGATCTGGTGCATCAGGTCGTAGCGCTTCATGTCGGTCGACAGCGTCCCGGTCAGCGAGATGGCCGAGGCGTTGTTCACGCAGATGTCGATCCCGCCGAACCGCGCGACGGCCTTCTCGACGGCCTCCTGGACATTGGCCTCCTCGCGCACGTCGACCACCAGCGGCAGGGCCTGGCCGCCGGCGTCCTCGATCGCCTTGGCCGCGGTGTAGATGGTGCCCGGCAGCTTCGGATGCGCCTCGGCGGTCTTGGCGGCGATGACGATATTGGCTCCGTCCCGCGCCGCGCGCAGCGCGATGGCCAGGCCTATGCCGGCGCGAGGCGCCGGTGACGAAGAGGGTCTTGCCCCGAAGCGAATTGGGCTGGCTCATGCGGGTTCTCCACGCGCTTTGATCAGGTCGACGCCGGCGGCGATGAAGCCGAGGATAAAGCTCATCTTGGCCACGTGCGCGACGGGACCGTGATCCTTCAGAGCGACGCCGACAAGGCCGATGACGAGCGCGACGATCCACAGACCGGCGGCGATGCGGAACGTCTTGGCCCGGAGCAGGTCGACAGCCCAGACCACCATGCCGATCGACCAGACGCTGGAGGCGATCATGTACGAGGCCTCGCCGAACATCCTGGCCGACGAGGTCCGCACCAGCATCACGCCCAACAGCGCCAGCACGAACCCGGCCAGGCCCAGAAGGCTCGCGGCGCGCCGGCTCGCCGACCAGACGCCCAACATGCCGAACATCAGCAGCAGATCGATGGCCACGTAGACAAGGTGCGGCTGAGGCTCGACCAGATGCGGATAGATGACGAACGGCGCGACGATGTCGATCACCGCGCCGATGATCGTGGCCCCGCCGGCCAAGCGCAGGACGGAACGATCGTCCATCAGGCGCCGGCGCCCGTGGTCTTGACGGACAGATCCCACAAGCGGTCGGCCGCGTCGGGGTCGAGGGCGTGGGGCATGACGCCGTTCCAGGGGTGTTCCTGGCTCCATGGGACGGCCTGGTTGCAGTCCTCCAGATAGAGCCCGCCGACGCCGTCCAGCTCGTCGCCGACCGCGGCCCAGACGCTGGTCGCCGCGCCCTGCTCGGTGCTCTTGAAGCCCTCGCGCGGCTTGTCGTGCTCGTCCAACCAGCCCATGGCCCGCTGCTCGTCCAGCGTCATGTGCCGCTGCAGCGGAGTCATGATGCCGCCGGGCATGACGGCGTTGGCGTTGACGCCCTGGTCCTTGAACCGCTTGTCAAAGCCGACCGCGAACAGGCTGTTGGCCGTCTTGGCCTGGCCGTAGGCCTCCCACTTGTCGTAGGACCGGGTCTGGTAGTTCGGGTCCTCGAAATGGACCGGCGAGCGACGGTGGCCGATCGAGGACAGCGACACCAGCCGCGATCGGTGGCCCGAGTGCTCGGCGCCGTCGACCAGGTTCGGGGCCAGCAGCACCGACAGCAGGAAATGGCCGAAATGGTTCGTGCCGATCTGCATCTCGAGGCCGTCGACCGTGCGCGACAGCGGGCAGGCCATCACGCCGGCGTTGTTGATCAGGATGTTCAGCCGGCGATCGCCCCAGCGGTGAGCGAAGTGGCGGATGGCCTCGAAACTGGAAAGATCCAGCATCCCGAAGCTGGCCCGCTTCATGCCGACCTCTTCGTTGATCTGGTTGGCGACCGCCTCGCCCAGCTCCGGCTTGCGCGCGGCGATGATCACCTCCGCGCCCGCCAGGGCCAGGGCCCGCGCCGTCTCGACGCCGATCCCGGTGGCCGCGCCGGTGACGATGGCGACCTTGCCCGACAGGTCATGGCCCGCGACGACCTCGCGCGCCGTCGACTTCGCCCCGAAGGGCGAGGTGATCCGTTCCGCCATCTGATCCTCCCAGATCGTAGTGTTGTCGGCGGAGCTTAGCCCACCTTCGAGAAGTCGGGAGCCCTTCGTTCGGCGAAGGCCATGAAGGCTTCGCGGGCCTCGGCCGTCTGCAGGCGCGCGGCGAACTCGGCGCCCTCGACATCCATCAGGGCGGCGATCTTCTCGGCGTCGCGCATCAGGCGCTTGGTGACGGTCAGGGCCCCCAGCGGACGCTTGGCCAGTTGGTCGGCGGCGGCGCGGGCGCGGGCGCGCAGGTCACCGAGCTCGGCCGAGCCATTGGCGAGGCCCCAAGCCACCGCCGTGCCGCCGTCGATCGCCTCGCCCAGAGCGAACATGGCGTAGGCGCGGGCATGGCCGATGCGGGCCGGCAGCAGCCAGCTCGACGCGGCCTCGGGCACCAGGGCCAGGTTGACGAAGGGCGTGGTCAGGCGCGCGTCGGGCGTCACGAACACCAGGTCGCAGTGCAGCAGCATGGTCGTGCCCACGCCCACGGCCTGGCCCTGGACGGCGGCGACCAGCGGCCGGGTGGCGTTGGCCAGGGCCTTCAGGAAGCGGAGCACGTGTCGCTCGCCGGTAAAGGCGCCCGTGGCCTGGGCCGCGAAGTCCTGCAGGTCGTTGCCGGCCGTGAAGCTGTCACCGTCGGCCTGGATGACCACGACGCGGACGGCGGGATCCGCCTCGGCCGCCTCCAGGCTGTCGGCCAGCACGCCGTACATGGCGTTCGACAGGGCGTTCTTCTTTTCCGGACGCGCCAGGGTGAGGGTCATCACGCCGGCGTCGATCTCGACCTTTACGTGATCGGTCATTGTTGGTCTCCCTTGGGGAACTTGGTCTGCAGACTGGCGAGCCAGCGCGCGACGACGCCGATCTCCTCGTCCGTGAAGCCTTCGGTGAGGTGG
The DNA here is from genome assembly GCF_044056025.1 of Caulobacter sp. UC70_42. NCBI lineage: Bacteria > Pseudomonadati > Pseudomonadota > Alphaproteobacteria > Caulobacterales > Caulobacteraceae > Caulobacter > Caulobacter sp. UC70_42. The sequence goes on from NZ_CP171994.1 coordinate 981,860, forward strand.
GCGTTGACGCCATCAAGGCCCGCTTTCGCGTCCTGGCGGGCGGCGCGGCCCTTGGCGGTGAGGCGCAGGCGCATGGCGCGGCCATCCTTGGGATCGGCCTGGCGCTCGACCAGCTCGGCGCGGGTCATCCGGTCGATCAGGCCGGTCATCGCCGACGGAGCCAAGTCCAGGGCGTCGGCGGCCTCGCCGATCAGCGCCCCGTCCCGCTCGCCGAGATAGAACAGCACCCCCGACTGGGCGGCGGTCAGGCCACCCTTGGCCGCCATCTTGCCCTCGATCCAGCGCTGCACCCGCCGATGGCCGGCGTTGAGCAGGAAGATGAGGCGGCGGTCGGCGGGCACGGACATGCTCGCAGATTATGTTTCGTATGCGAAATGTCAAACAGACGTTTCTAGTCGGGACTAGAAAAAGCCGAATACCAGGCCACGCCGTCTCCATCCAACTGACGCCGGATCTTGCCGCGACCGATCAGGCAGTTGAGATGCGCAAGCGCCTCGCCCGTCGCCATGCCCAGAAGGTCCGGCCCGATGGGGCGCGCGAACAGCGCCCCGAAGGTGTCGACCACCCGCTTGGGCTCGACCAACTTCTTTTCCAGTCGCGCCAGGCCGCGCTCGTGGCCCGAGATCAGGCCGTCGACGCGGGTGTGCAGCCCTTCGAAAGGATCGTTGTGCGCCGGCAAGACAATGACGTCGTCGGGAACCGTCGCCTTGACCTTGGCCAGCGATCGCAGCCAGTCGCTCAACGGATCGGCGTCCGGCTCGGTCGGGAACACCGAGACGTTGGACGAAATGCGTGGCAGCACCTGGTCGCCGGAAATGAAGACGTTGAGCTCCGGGCACCAGAGGCAGGCGTGGTCGGGCGAATGGCCCTGCCCCGTCACCACCCGCCAGGTCTTGCCGCCGATGTCGAAATCCTCGCCGTCGGACAGCCGGCGATAGCTGTCGGGCAGGGCGTAGATCGCCTTGCCGAAGCCGCCGAAGCGGGCCTTGTAGTTCTCGATGGCGTCCTCGTCCCAGCCGGCGGCGTGAAAGAACCTGACCCCGTCCTCGGGCGCCTCGCGGCCGGTGTCGGCGACCAGCATCCGGCACTGGAAGTATTCCAGCCGGGTCATCCACAGCCGGCAGTCGAACTTGCGGGTCATCCAGCCGGCCAGGCCGATGTGGTCCGGATGCAGGTGGGTGACGATCACACGGGTGACGGGCCGCCCGCCCAGGGCGTCGGCGAAGGCGTCGCGCCAGGCCTGGCTGGTCTCGCGGGTCTGGACGCCGGTGTCGACGATCGCCCAGCCCTCGCCATCCTCGATGGCCCAGACATTGATGAACTGTAGCGAGCCGCCCAGCGGCATCCGCAGCCACAGCACGCCCGGCGCCACCTCGACGGCGCCGCCCGAGCCGGCCTCGGGCGCAGTCTCGAACGGATAGACAAGCCGCCCGGCCTTGCGGACTTCCGGCGCCTCGGCCGCCGCTTCATCCTCGAATCCGTCGCGCATTTTCGTTTCCCCAGGCCCCGTTCAACCGGCGCTTGTCGTTGATCCAACCCATTTTTCGCCCTGAAACCCAGTCATCATCATGCCTAGGTCGGACGGCATCTTGACCCCTGATACAAGCACGCGCTTATGTCCGCGCGAGGAATCCACCCAGGAGATGTTACCCATGAGGCCTTTCGCGATCGGCCTGTCGGCCGCCCTCGCGGTCGCCATTCTCATTCCGGCCGCCGTCATTTCGGCGCCGAAGGAAGAGAAGAGCAAGCCCGCCGCCATCGACGCCAAGTCGCGCGAGATCGGCAAGAAGGACGCCCCGGCCATCATTCAGGCCAGCGGCGCCAGCTGCACCGTCTCCGACGCCCGCTTCATGGGCGAGGACAAGAAGGCCGGCGACAAGTACTACGAAGTCGCCTGTAGCGAAGGCATGGGCTTCGCGGTCATCGCCAAGAAGGAAGGCGCTCCGCAGCTCTATTCCTGCCTGGAATCGAGCCGAACCGGGTCCAGACGGCAAGGTCGGCGGCCTGGCCTGCCTCCTGCCCGGCAACGCCAACCCCGGCGCTCAGTCGGCCCCCTACGTCAAGAAGGCCGGCGTGACCTGCGAGCAGGAAAACGCCCGCGCCATCGGCTCCGGCGCCAAGAACTCGTTCTTCGAAGTCGCCTGTAAGGGCGGCGCTGGCTACATCGTCCAGACGACGAACCCGATGAACCTGAACGGCGAAGTCGTCGCCAACAGCTGCCTGCTGTACGAAGAAGGCGGCAATGTCAGCTGCAAGCTGACCAACCGTCAGACCCAGCTGCAGCTGGTCGACACGCTGAACACGGCCGCGGCCAACAACTGCGTGATCAAGGACCGTCGCTATGTCCTCAGCACCAAGGCCGACAACTACTTCGAAGTCGCCTGCCAGGACGGCAAGGGCTACATGTATCAACAGACGATGGCCACCGGGGCCTTCGTCAAGTCGATCCCCTGCGCCCAGGCCGGCTTCGTCGGCGGCGGCTGCACCATGACCGACGCCGTCGCCGCTCAGACCGAGCAGGCCGGCTTCTACGGCAAGCTGTCGGCCAAGGCCGGCTTCCCCTGCGACGTCGAGAAGTACGGCATGCTGCCGAGCGCCGACCCGAAGAAGGAAGTCGTCGAGCTGAAGTGCAAGGGCAGCGAAGTCGGCGCCATCGCCATCTTCACCGCCGCCGGCGGCGGCACGGTGTTCGACTGCGTGACGGCCGAGCTCAACGGCTACCGCTGCTCCTTCACCAAGAAGGACACCCAGTACGCCCGTCTGAGCCAGGACCTGGTCGGCTTCAACAAGGCCTCGTGCAAGGTCTCGGATGTTCGCATCATGGGCTCGACCGACAACGAAGGCTTCGTCGAAGTCGCCTGCTCGGACGGCCTGCCGGGCTGGGTGCTGGGCTATCCGACCGGCGTCGCCAAGCCGGCGGCCAAGGAGTTCCTGTCCTGCGCCCAGGCCAAGGGCATCGGCGGCGGCTGCAAGCTTCCGACCAACAAGGTCAAGGGCTGATCCCAGCCTTTGATCCGTGAATGATCAGGCCCGTCCGGAGCGATCCGGGCGGGCCTTTTCGTTGCTATATCGCCGCCTCGATCAGCCTCGGACCCGGGGTGGCCATGGCGCGGGCGAAGGCGTCGTCGAAGGCTTCGGCCGTCTCGGCGCGCTCGGCGGCCATACCCATGCCTCGGGCCACGGAGACCCAGTCGATCCGCGGGTCGCCCAGATCCAGCAGCCGCGAGGCCGCGGGCCCCGGATTGCCCGCGCCCGTGCGGCCCAGTTCGATGCCCAGGATGCGATAGGCGTGGTTGGCGAAGACCACGACCGTGACGTCCAGCCGTTCACGGACAATCGTCCACAAGCCCTGCACGGTGTACATGCCCGCCCCGTCGCCGGTCAGGGCCAGAACCTTGCGGTCGGGACAGGCCACGGCCGCGCCGATCGCCAGCGGGATCCCCTGACCGATCGCGCCGCCGGTCAGGGACAGCCAGTCGTGCGCCCGTGCGGCCTTAGTCTGGGTGAAGATCGGCAGGCCGGCCGTCACCGCATCGTCCGAGATCACCGTGTCGGCCGGCATGCGCCGCGCGATCGATGCGCCGATGGCCCAGGCGTCGAATCGTCCAGCGGGCGCGTCGGGCGCGGCATAGGTCTCCACCGCCCCCGTCGCCGGCGCGCCGACCGCGTCGGCCAGGGCGTTCAGGGCCGCCGCCGCGTCGACCTCGCGGCCGCACAGGGTCTCGACCGAGCAGCCCTCGGGGACCAGCACGCTGGGTCGGTCCGGATAGGCGAAGAAGGCCACGGGACGCTGGGTCGAGACCAGGATCATCAGATCGACGCCGTCCAGGTCCTTCAGGGCCTGCTCGCCGAAATAGGGCAGCTTGTCGGGACGGAAGCGTCCCTCGCCACGGGCCTGACGGGCGGTGAAGGTGTCGGTCAGGACGCGGACACCGTGCGCCGCCAGCCGCCCGGCCGCCGCCAGGGCGACTTCGCCGCAGGCGCCCGAGCCCAGCAGCAGCACCGGCTTACTGGCGAAGCCCAACGCCTTGGCGACCGTGTCGATCGCCACCGCGTCGGGATCGGCGAAGGCCGGCGGCGTGACGACCGGCCCCTTCACCGTCGCTTCGTTCCAGGCGGCGTCGGCGGGCAGGATCAGGCAGGCGTTCCCGCCGGGCGTCCCGTAGCTGGCGACGATGGCCTCGGCGGTCAGGGGGCCGACGCTGTCAGCGGTCTCGGCCGACCTGACCCAGAGCGAGTTGGGCGCGGCCAGGGCGGCGATGTCGCTGTTCAGCGGCGCGTCGAAGCCACGGTGATAGGTGGCGTGGTCGCCGATGACATTGACCACCGGCGTGAAGGCGCGGCGGGCGTTGTGCAGGTTGGCCGCGCCATTGGCGTAGCCCGGCCCCAGGTGCAGCAGGGTGCAGGCGGGCTTGCCGGCCATGCGGCCGTAGCCGTCGGCGGCCCCGGTCGCCACCCCCTCGAACAGGCACAGCACGCTGCGCATGCGCGGCTCGCGGTCCAGGGCCGAGACGAACTGCATCTCGCTGGTGCCCGGATTGGCGAAGCAGGCGGTCACCCCGTTGTCGGCCAGGGTGGTGATCAGGGCGTCCGCGCCGTTCATGCGTTCCTCCGCTTTCAGGCCTCCTGTCTCCGACATTTCGGCAGGCAGGCCAACCCGGTTGCGCATCGGGCGGTCGCCATTGCAGTCTGATCGGCGAAACGGGGGAAACGTTCGATGCAAGGGATGAGCGCGGTCGCGCGGTGGACGCTGATCGCGTCCGTGATCGCCGGCGTCGGCTATGTGGCGACCTGGGCGCTGGACCTGCCGCCGGGCGTCGAGACGGCGTGGAAGGGCGCCGGCGTGGCGCTGCTGACGGTCCACGCGGCGCTGCGGGCCAGATCGCCGGACGGCTGGCTGCTGGCTGCGGTCATGGCGTTCGGCGCGGGCGGCGACGTGCTGCTGGAAACCCACGGACTGACGGTCGGCGCGCTGTCGTTCCTGCTGGGCCATGTGGTGGCCAGCGCCCTCTATCTGCGCCATCGCAAGCCGGGTCCCTGGCTCCCGTTGACCCTGATCCCGGTCGTGGTCGGGATCTCGTTCCTGCTGCCGCATGATCGATCCGGCGCGCCGGGCATCGCGCTCTACAGCCTGTTCCTGGCGGTGATGGCCGCCACGGCGCTGATGAGCCGTTTCCCGCTCAAGACCGTCGGCCTGGGCGCCATGATGTTCGTCGTTTCGGACCTGTTGATCTTCGGCCGCCTGGGGCCGCTGCCGGACAACCTGGCCACGGGCCTGGCGGTCTGGGGCCTCTATTATTTCGGCCAGCTGCTGATCTGTCTGGGCGCGGCTAGAGAACTAGAATCTCTTCATCCGGCGTCGTCGCGAACAGCCGCTCCAGTTCCTTCGGACGCCGGTCCCGCGCCAGGGCCTGGTTGATATAGCCCTTGTCGGTCAGCTCGCCGCTGGCCACGTCGGGGGCGCCCTCCAGGATCAGGGCGCGGGCGATCCTGCCGCCGCCGCCCTTGGCCGCCGCGTTCATCCGCGACAGGCCCTCGACGATCGCCGCCCGGACGGCCACCGCGTCCCCCAGCCGCTCGCAGGCCTTGGCGTCCAGGAACAGCATCAGGCCGACGCCGTCCTGGCCCTCGCCGCAGACCACCGCGTCGGAGACCACGCCGCCGATGGCCGACACCGCCGCCACCCGCAGGGCGCCGGCCGCCACGAAGGTGCCGCTGGCCAGCTTGAAGTTCTCGACCAGGCGCCCGTCGAAGACGAGGCCTGCCGTCGGATCCTCCGGATCGGCCAGACGCGCCGCGTCGCCCAGGCGGTAGAAGCCGTCCTCGTCGAAAGCCTGAGCGGTGGCTTCCGGCTGGTCCAGATAGCCCGGCGAGACCTGCGGCCCCTTCACCCGGATCTCGAACTTGCCGCCGTCGCCATCCTTCGTTCCTGGGGCCGGGACCAGCTTCACGGCGGTCCCCGGCGTCGGCAGGCCGACCATGCCCGAGCGGGCGTTCAGCCAGTGGATGTTGCAGGCCGTCGGCCCGGTCTCCGTCGCCCCATAGCCGGCCGCGAAGGTGATCCGCTCTCCGACGGTCTTCACCGCCACCGCCTGGACGCGGTCGAGGATCGACTGGGCCATCGAGGCCCCGCCATATTGCAACACCCGCACCTTCTCGAAGAACTTCGCGGCCAGGGCCTCGTCGCGCTCCAGCTCGCCGACAAACAGCCCCCAGCCAGCCGGGACCATGTTGTGATAGGTCGTCGCCACCTCGGCGAGGTTCCGAACCGTCTCGGCGAAGCGTCCGGGCGCGGGCTGGCCGGCGTCGATGTAAAGCGTCCCGCCCCTGTGCAGCACCATGTGCAGGATGGCGTTCGCCCCCAGGCTGTGGCTCCAGGGCGCGGAATTGACCAGCACCGGCGGCTCGGGATCGGCGTAGCAGGCTTCGATCTGGGCGGCGTTCAGCGCGATGTTGGCGTGGGTGCAGACCACCGCCTTGGGCCGTCCCGTGGAGCCGGAAGTCAGCAGCAGCTTGGCGATGTCGTCGGGCTGCGCGACCGGCTCGACCGGCGCGCTGTCCAGCAGGTCGTCGAACGCCACGTCGCCCGGCCGCGCATGGCGACTGACCACGACCGGCAGACCGGCCAGGAACGGCGCGGCCAGGGCGTCGCCGAAGGCCTCGGCGTCGTCGGCATAGATAGCCGCCGGCTTCAACCGTTCGACCGCGTGTCGCAGCCGGGTCAGGTCCGCGCCCTTCAGCCCGTACTGCGGCGAGACCGGCGCGGCGGGGGCGCCCAGGCTCATGGCGGCGTAGGCGATCAAGGCGTGGTCGATCCCGTTGCGGGCCAGGATCAGCAGCGGCCGGCCGCGCGACAGGCCAAGGCCCGCGAGCCCGCCGGCCAGGGCCGCGACCTCGGCCTGGGCCTCGCCGTAGCTCACCTTTCGCCAGCCGTCGCCGTCCCGCTCCGCCAGCCAGACCCGGTCCGGCGCCTCGGCCGCCCAGCGCGCCAGCGGCTCGGTTGTCGTCCTTACCGCGTCCGAATAGGGCATCGGATTGCGCAGGATCAGCGTCTCGCCCCCATAGACGCGCTCGACCTCCAGCGCGCGGGTCGCGTAGCGGGCGTCGCGGAAGGGGGCGGTGTTGAGGGCTGATCCGTCCATGCCCTGTTATGCGACCGCCCCCGGCGCGGTTCAAATACGGCCGCCGCGGCGTCCCTCTCGACATTTTTCGTCGCCCGCTGTCGAATCCCCCCGAGCCGGCGCGTCTCTCAGGTCCAAGCGTCGCGATGGCCGCGCGCTCATGGGAGACGAACGATGCGATACGCCCTGCTGATCTATGAGAACGAAGACCTCTACCGCGCGGGCGACGGCCGGGCGATGGACGACATCATCGCCGCCCACCAGGCCCTGGCCGGCGAGTTGGCGGCCGCGGGCGTCCTGCAGGGCGGTTCGGGTCTGAAGACGGTCGACACGGCCACCACGGTGCGCAAGACCGACGGTCAGTACGCCCTGCACGATGGCCCCTACGCCGAGGCGCGCGAGCAGTTGGGCGGCTTCTACCTGGTCGAGGTTCCGGACCTGGACGCGGCGCTGGCCATCGCCAAGCGGATCCCGCTGGCCGGCGATGGCGCGGTCGAGGTCCGCCCCGTCATCGACGAAGATTGAAAACTCTCGATCCCGGAACGGCTCTCGAAGGGGCCGCGCGGGAGGCCGGGGGGCGCATCGTCGCCGCCCTGGCCGCGACCTTCCGCGACCTGGACCTTGCCGAAGAGGCCTTCGCCGAGGCCTGCGCGCGGGCCGCCGCCATCTGGCCGACGGCTCTTCCCCTGGACCCGGCCGCCTGGCTCTACGTCACGGCGCGCCGGTGTGCGCTGGATATGATCCGTAGACGAACCGTTCGTCGCCGTCTCACGCCAGAGGCTCCCGCCCCCGAGGCCACGGCCGAGGACGTTCTAGCTTCGGACGCGCGACTGATCCCCGACGAGCGGCTGAGGCTGATCTTCGTCTGTTGCCACCCGGCCGTCGCGCCCGAGGCCCGCGCAGCGCTGACCTTGCGGCTGGTCTGCGGCCTGTCGGCGCGGGAGATCGCCCGCGCCTTCCTGGTCGCCGAGCCGGCCCTGTTCCAGCGCCTGACCCGGGCCAAGAAAAAGATCGCCGAGGCGGGCGTGTCGTTCGAGGTCCCCGGTCCCGACGCCTGGCCCGAGCGCCTGGCGGCCGTACTGTCGACCCTGGAGGTCGCCTATGCCCGCGCCCACGAGGACGCCGCCGGGACCGGGACCCACGCCGGCTACGCCCGCGAGATGCTGGACCTGACGGCGGTCTTGGCCGAGCTGCTGCCGAACGAGCCGGAATGCCTGGCCTTCGCCGCCCTGGTCCGCTTCGCCGAGGCGCGGCGGCCGGCGCGACTGGATGCGGAAGGGGCGATGGTTCCGCTGTCGGAGCAGGATCCAAGGCTGTGGAGCCGGTCCCCTGATCGCCGAGGGCGAGGCCCTGCTGCGGGCGGCCGCGCAGCTGAACAGGCCGGGGCCACGCCAGCTGCGGGCGGCGCTGCACGGCGTCTGGTGCGCGCGTCGCTCGCTGGCCGAGCCGCCGCCGTGGTCGGCGGCCCTGGCGCTGTACGACCTGCTGCTGGACTGGCGGGAAGATCCGTTCGTCAGGCTGAACCGGGCCGTGGTGCTGGCGGAGGTCGCTGGACCGGCGGCGGGCCTGGCCGAGATCAAGAAGCTGGACGCCGCGCGGCTGGACGACTTCCAGCCGTTCCACGCCGTACAAGCCGACCTTCTGGCGCGGCTTGGCCGCCCGGACGAGGCGCTGGCGGCCTACGATCGGGCGATCGCCATGGCGCCCGGACCGGCCGAGCGACTATGGTTGATCCGTAGACGGATGAAGATCTAGCCAGCCAGCGTCTCCAGGAACCGCACCGGCTCGCCCTTGCCTTCCGCCACGATCTCGTCGTCGCGCATGACCACGACCCCGCGCACGATGGTCGCCATCGGCCAGGCCTTGGCCTCGAAGCCGTCGAACGGGGTCCAGCCGGCGCGGTTGGCCATCTGCTCGTGCGTGATGACGCGGCGGGCCTTCATATCGACGATGGTGAAGTCGGCGTCGAAGCCCTCGGCGATGCGGCCTTTGTCAGCCAGGCCGAACACGCGGTTGACGCCATGGCTGGTCAGGTCGACGAAGCGTTCCAGGCTGAGCTTTCCGTCGACCACGTGGGTCAGCATGACCGGCACCAGGGTCTGGACGCCCGGCATGCCCGAGGGCGAGGCCGGATAGGGTCGGGCCTTTTCCTCGCGGGTATGGGGGGCGTGGTCGGAGCCCAGCACGTCGGCGATGCCCGCCTCGATCCCGCGCCAGACGCCGGCCACGTGGTCGGCCGAACGGATCGGCGGGTTCATCTGGGCGAAGCCCTTCAGCCGCTCATAGGCCTCCGGCGCCACCAGGGTCAGGTGCTGAGGCGTGACCTCGACGCTGGCGACATCCTTGTTCTGGGCCAGGAAGTCGATCTCTTCCTTGGTGGTCACGTGCAGCACGTGGATGCGCTTGCCCAGGGACTTGGCGATGCGGACCAGGCGGTGGGTCGACTGCAGGGCGGCCTGAGCGTCGCGCACCTCGGGATGGCTGGTCCAGTCGCCGGGACGGGCCAGGTGGCGCCGGTCGGCCAGACGGTACTCGTCCTCGGAGTGGAAGGCCGCGCGGCGGTTGACGTGGCGCAGCACGTTCTCGACGCCCTCGTCGTCCTGCACCAGCAGCGAGCCCGTCGACGCGCCCATGAACACCTTGATGCCGCAACAGCCCGGCAGGCGCTCCAGCTCGCCCAGGAAATTGGCGTTCTCGTGCGTGCCGCCGACATAGAAGGCGTGGTCGGTGTGCATCCGGTTCTTGGCGCGGGCCAGCTTGTCGGCCAGGGCGTCCGGGTCCGTGGTGGTCGGCTCGGTGTTGGGCATCTCGAAGACGGCGACCACGCCGCCCAGGGCCGCGCCGCGCGAGCCGGTTTCGAGATCTTCCTTCCACTCCAGGCCAGGCTCGCGGAAGTGGACCTGACTGTCGATAACGCCCGGCAGGACGGTCAGGCCCTTAGCGTCGAACACCTCGTCGGCCGAGGCGTGGGAGAGGTCGCCGATGGCGACGATCTTGCCGCCTCGGACGCCGATGTCGGTGATCCCGCGTCCCGCGTGGTTCACCACTTCGCCGCCCCGTACGATCAGGTCGAAGGTCTGGGTCATGGCAGGGCTCCTGGCGATGGGTCGAGGCGGTCGTAGGACTGGCTCGCGCGCGAGGCAACCGAAACTAGCTGGCGTCGCGCTCGGTCATGCGCTCTTCGGCCGGAGCTTCCTCGACCACGGCGTCGACGGCTTCGGGCGCGGAACTCCTCCACCGGCGGCGCGATCTCGGCGCCGGCGGCGTCCGCCGCGTTCGCATCCTCGACCGCCGCCGTCCGTGGCGACGTCTCGGCGGCGGGTGCGGTGCGGATCAGCAGGGCCTTGGCCTCGCGGACCACCGTGGCCACCGGCAGGTCGCTCATGTGGCGAATGGCCTGCGAGAGGTCGGGGTCGACGGCCCGGAACTGGTCGAAAGTCCGGGGACCGCGCACGGCCACGGCCTTGTCGCCCAGGGGGCGTAGCGGCGCTCGTCCGAGGGTCCGAACAGGCCGAGGGTCGGCGTCCCGGCGGCGGCGGCGATGTGCATCAGGCCCGAGTCGTTGCCGATGAACAGGCGCGCCCGACGCAGACAGGCATAGGCGGTCAGCAGATCCACCTTGCCGGTCAGGTCGATGGTGCGGCCGCGGGTCGAGGCCCTGCGCAGCTCCTCGACCATGCGGGTGTCCTCGGGGCCGCCCAGGATCAGCAGACGTCCCCCGGCCATCGGGCCGTCCTTGTCCAGCAACTGGGCGGCCGTCTGGGTGAAGCGCTCGATCGGCCAGACCTTGCCGACCCAGTTCGCGGCCGGCCCCACCGCCAGGATCGGCCCCTCGTCCCGCGTTCCGTTCAGGCCCAGCAGGTCGTCCGCCAGGGCCTGGACCTCGGGGGTGATGTAGAGGTGCGGCGAGGGCGGGTCGCCTTCCAGTTTCAGGGTGCGGGCGGCGTCGAGCACCTTGTGCGTCACCTCGCCGGGCAGCTTCTTCCAGATCGCCCGCTTGTCGCGGCGCAGGAAGAGGGCCGTGGCGCTGCCGCGCAGGTCGACGACCAGACCCCACTTCTTGTGGCGCACCTGCCGCCAGAGCCTGAACCAGTGCCCCTTGCCCTTGCCCTTCTCCATGACGATCACGCGGTCCAGGCCCGGCACGTGGGCGAACAGCGGCGCGGCCAGCGGGCCGGCGACGATCGTGAAGCGGGCGTTGGGGACTTGGTCGGCGAGAAATTTGATCAGGCCGGACGAAAGCACCGCATCACCGATGCGGGTGGCCGTGATGAAGAGAATCGGGAAGGCCCGCTGTGTCATCGGACTATCCATAGATCAGTCGGCGAGTCGGCGCATCCCACGTTAACGGTTGAGCTTTCCCCGTTTTCGGGGACTGGTTTTGGTGCGGACTCGGCGCCACATCTGCGGGATGAGCTCGCTTAATGTCGCCCGCCTCGCTTCCCGCGCCGTCATCGCCGTCTCCGGCCCGGACTGGAGAAGCTTCCTGCAAGGCCTGCTGACCCAGGACGTCGAGACGCTCGCGCCGGGCGAGCTGCGCTTTTCCGGCCTGCTGACGCCCCAAGGCAAGCTGCTCTACGACCTGTTCGTGGCCGGAACCCCGGAAGGAATGGGCGACGGCGCCCTACTGGACGTGGCGGCCGAGCACCGCGACGCCGTTCTGCAGCGCCTGACGATGTACCGCCTGCGGGCCAAGGTGACGCTGGAGGCCAGCGACCGGCCGGTGCTGGCGGTGTTCGGCGACGGCGTCTCGGGTCCCTATATCGACCCACGCCTCCCGGGCCTGGGGGCGCGCGCCTATGACGACCGCCCCTCCACAACCGACGAGGACGCGTACGAAGCCCATCGCCTTGCCCTCGGCGTCCCCGGCCCCGCCGACTGGGGCAGCGAGACGACCTATCCGATCGAAGCGGACTTCGACCTGATGGCGGGCATCGACTTCAAGAAGGGCTGCTTCGTCGGCCAGGAGACGACCAGCCGCATGAAGCGGCGCGGCGTGATCAAGAACCGCATGTTGCCAATCACCTTCGACGGCCCCGCACCGGCCTTCGGGACCGAGGTGCTGGCCGGCGAGCTTCGGGCGGGCGAGGTGCTGAGCGGCGGCGACGGGCGGGCCATGGCCTTGCTGCGCCTCGACCGCATCGAGGGCGCGGACCTGACGGCGGACGGCCGGCCGGTGCGCGTTGACCGGCCGGCCTGGCTAACCTAGCTAGCGGCAGCGGCCGAAGCGGTCGGGCGAGGCGCCTGGACCACCGCGCCAGCCGGGCGGGTTCTCCCAGTTGGTGCCGGGGCCGCCGCGCGGGCCGGGCGGGTTGTTGTCGTTGTCCAGCCAGCATCGGGCCGCCTGGTTCCACCACCCGTAACGCGGGTGATAGTAGCCATAGGCGCGGTTGTAGTAGTAGCCGTTGCGATAGCGGAATTCGACGCGCTTGCCGTGCCAGCGGTAATAGCGGCGGTCGGGCGAGGCCCCCGGACCGCCACGCCAGCCGGGCGGGTTCTCCCAGTTGGTGCCGGGGCCGCCGCGCGGGCCGGGCGGGTTGTTGTCGCGGTCATGGCGCTGGGCCAGGACGGGCGTCGCGGCCACGGTGGCTGTCGCCAGGGCCAATAGGGCGAGAGTCTTCAGGCGCTTCATCGGCGTCTGCTCCTTGGCTTAATCCCTCTAACGCCTTGTAACGCACCAAGGCGGCCGATCCGTCGCGCGAAAACGCATGTTCCTGAAAAGTTCTAGCCAGTTCGCGATCTTCTGCTAGCTTCGCCGCATGACCGAACCCACACGCTGCACCTGGAAAGGCATGAACGGCGACCCGTTCTACGAGGCCTATCACGATCATGAATGGGGCGTGCCCGAGTGGGACAGCCGCGCCCTATGGGAGAAGCTGGTGCTGGACGGATTCCAGGCCGGCCTGTCGTGGATCACCATCCTGCGCAAGCGCGAAGGGTTCCGCGCCGCCTTCGCCGACTTCGATCCGGAGAAGGTCGCCCGCTTCGACGAGACCGACCGCGCCCGGCTGATGGCCGACGCCGGCATCATCCGCTCGAACGGCAAGATCGACGCGGCGATCTCGGGCGCGCGGATCTATCTGGACATGCGCGAGCGCGGCGAGGACTTCGGCCAGTTCCTGTGGGACATGGTCGGCGGCGCGCCGATCCAGAACCAGTGGCGCGCCGGAGAGGTCCCGGCCCAGACGCCGCTGGCCGTCGACATGGCCAAGGCGCTGAAGGCCAGGGGCTTCAAGTTCTGCGGCCCGGTGATCGTCTACGCCTTCATGCAGGCCACCGGCCTGGTCAACGACCACCTGGTGACATGCTATCGCCACGAGGAATGCAAGGCGATGGCCAAGCGGGTCTAGGGGCGGAGGCTCCTTCGACTAAGCCCCCGCTGGCTCACCCGCACCCAATCCACCTCCATCGTCGCCGGCAGGGCGGTCTCGTCGACGCCCTTGGCGTTGGCGCCTTCCGGCCAGCGGCCGCCGAAGGCCAGGTTGAGGATCAGGTGGAAGGGCTGGTCGAACGGCGCGGCCGCCTCGTCGCGGTCGTCGCGCTTCCACTGGGCGGCCTTGACCTCGGCGTAACGCTGTCCGTCGACGAACCAGACGATGGCCTCGGGCGACCATTCGACGGCGTAGACGTGGAAGCCGCCATCCGCTCCAGAAGCGGAGGCCGGCATCGGCGCGGCCGTGCTGATCTGCCGGTGGCCGCCGGTCGCGTCGCCGGCGAAGTGGATCGTGCCGAAGATCCGGTTCTCGCGACCGCCCTCGCAAGGTTCGCAGGGGGCGCCAGATTGACCGTCTCCAGGATGTCGATCTCGCCCGAGCGCGGCCAGCCGCCGTAGGTCTCGTGCTCGGGCATCATCCAGATCGCCGGCCAGACGCCCTGGCCGCCGGGGACGCGGGCCCGCGCCTCGATGCGACCATAGAGCCACGACGCCTTGCCCTTGGTCAGGATCTTGCCCGAGGCGTAGTCGCCGGTCTTCATCGGCCCCGTCGGTCCGGCCCACGGATTGGCAAGGCCCCGGGTCTTGCGCTTGATCGCGGTCAGCTTCAGCACGCCCCCGCCGACCGAGACGGTGTCCGGGCTGACCACGTAGCATTGCCGCTCGTCATTGCCGCCCCCGCCGCAGTCGGCGGCGTGCGTCCACTTGGCGTCATCCAGCCTGTCGCCTTCGAACTCGTCGGACCAGACCAGCTTCCAGCCCCCCTCGTCGGCGCGGGCGTGGGTTGGCGCGGCGAGTGAAAGCAGAGCGATGGCGAGGGCGATGGTCTTGAAAGTCATGACCCATCTAGACGCGCCGGATCCGATTTCGCCAAGCTTGACCAGCCCGTTTCCAGCCAGGCCGGCGCCAGGCGGCGCGCGCCCGAGGCGCTGAGATGGTCGTCGTCGAAGTAGATCGGCTCCCCGTCCATCATCGCCAGGCAACGGCCGTCGCGGCACAGGGTCTCGGACGGGAACACCATCGCCACGTTCGGGCGATCCTGAACGGCGGCCCGCAAGGCGTCCTCGGCCGGCAGAGCGCGCGACAGGGGCAGGCCGGCGGCGACGCTCGCGCAGACCCCCGGCCGGCCGCCGAGCTGCTTCTGCTGGGCCAGGCACTCGGGCGCGCCCAGGGTCAGCTCCGGGAACGGCCCCACCACCAGCACCCGAACATCAGGCCGGAGCCGGGCGATGGCGTCCAGGGTGGCCTTCAGGGCGGTCGAGACGCCCCGGCGCTTCCCGGGCTGGCCGATCGCCTCCATCGTCACGCGCGGCGAGTTGACGTCGTAGAACGGCGGCGCGTCGCGATAGAGCGGCCAGCGGCCCATCAGCACCACCAGCTTCAGCTTCCGATCCGAGGCGATCAGGGCCATGGCCTGGTCGGCGGCGGCCGCGCACTCCAGCTTGAAGCGGTACATCGTGCGGACATTGACCCCGACCAGCGGCGGGCAGCCGCCGCGCGCCACCTCGCGGACGCTCCAGCCCCGCGCCACAGCCCAGTCGACCACGCCGGGTGTCAGGGCGTCGGCGTGGGAGTCGCCCCAGACGAGGACGTCGTCGCCCTGAGCACCTGGATCCGCGCCGAAGCGGCAGTCCTCGGGCTTGGCCGTCCTGGCCTTCTCGAAGCAGGCCTCGCGCGCCGGATTGACGTCGGTTTCCTCCAGGTCGGCCAGGGCCTTGGCGGCGGGCGACAGCCGCTGGGGCAGGCCGTGGCCGAAGAACAGCGCCGCGCCGATGGCGATCGGGACCAGGAGCGGCAGGAGCTGGACGCCCAGGCGTCGCCACGGACGATTGAGCGGACCGCGCCGGAACGGCTGTTCGATGAAGCGCCAGGTCAAGACGGCCAGCGCCAGCGACAGGGCGACAAGGCCCAGACGCTGCGGCGCCGTCAGCGGTTGTTGGGCGACGTCGGCTGCCAGGACCAGCAGCGGCCAGTGCCAGAGATAGAGGGAATAGGACACCCGGCCCAGGCCGACGACCGGCGCCAGGCGCAGGACGGCAAGGCCCGGGTGGACGCCCATGCCGCACCAGATCAGCAGCCCCGTCCCCAGACAGACCGGAACGGCCGAGAGCCCTGGAAAGACGCTGGCCTCGTTCAGCAGGGCCAGGCTGGCGGCGATCATCAGCCCGCCGATCACCCCGGCCAGATTGGCCGTCGCGCGGTCGACCGGCGGCTTGACCAGGCCCAGGGCCAGAACGCCGCCGGCCAGGAACTCCCATATCCGCGTCGGCAGGCCGAAGAAGGCCCAGGTCGTAGCGCCCCGCCCAACCAGCGCTTGGGCCAGCAGCAGCGAGGCCAGCAGCAAGACCAGCGCCAGGGTCGCCCGCATCCC
The DNA here is from genome assembly GCF_044056025.1 of Caulobacter sp. UC70_42. Lineage (NCBI taxonomy): Bacteria > Pseudomonadati > Pseudomonadota > Alphaproteobacteria > Caulobacterales > Caulobacteraceae > Caulobacter > Caulobacter sp. UC70_42. Next base: position 997,785 of record NZ_CP171994.1, read on the forward strand.
GCGCAGAGGTTTCCACCACAGCAGGGCGACCAGCGCGGGCCAGACGAGATAGAACTGCTCCTCGACGCCCAGCGACCACAGGTGCAGCAGCGGGTTCTGCTGGGCGCCCGGCGCGAAATAGCCGGCGGTCTGGGCGAACAGCATATTGGCCGCGAACAGGCCCGAGGCCGCGGCCGCCGCGCCGGTCATGGCCAGCAGCCGCGGCATCTCGATCACCACCGCCAGTGCCGCCGTGATCAGCACGACCAGCAGATAGGCCGGAATGATCCGCCGCGCCCGGCGCAGGTAGAAGCCGCCCCACGAAAAGGTCCCCGCGTCCCGAGCTTGCGCGATCAGCCGGGTGATTAGGAAGCCGGAGATGACGAAGAAGACGTCGACCCCGACGAAGCCGCCGGGCGGCAGGGCCGGAAAGGCGTGGTGGATGACGATGGCCGCCACCGCCACGGCCCGCAGGCCGTCGATGTCGCGCCGATAGCCCTGGCCGGTGTCCATGCTCGTCCCCGATATTACGGATGTAATCGATTGAGCGGCGACGGCGGGGCGCGGTCAAGGGAAATTATTACGTCCGTAAACTCCTTTTCCACGGCCGCGAACCGGCTTAGACACCGGACCATGCGCGCCGGACCCGACATGATGCTGGAACTGGCCTGCGGACCGGGGCCGGTCTGCGGGTGGACGAGGCTGGACGCGGTCCCTGGGCCGGGCCGGTCAGCGCCGGGGCGGTGATCCTGGATCCCGACCGGGTGCCCAAGGGCCTCAACGACTCCAAGAAGCTGAGCGCCAAGGCCCGCGCGGCCCTGGAGGAAGAGATCAAGGCCGTCGCCATCGCCTGGGGTGTCGGCATGGCCTCGATCGACGAGATCGCCGAGCTCAACATCCTGCACGCCGCCGGCCTGGCCATGTGCCGAGCCGTTCGAGGGCCTGTCGGTGACGCCGACCATCGCCCTCGTCGACGGCAACTACGCCTTCAAGCTGCCCTGCCCGATCAAGACCGTGGTCAAGGGCGACAGCCTGTCGTGCTCGATCGCGGCGGCCTCGATCCTGGCCAAGGAAGCCCGCGACCGGATCATGGTCGAGATGGACGCGGTCTATCCCGGCTACGGCTTCGCCGGCCACAAGGGTTATCACGCCCCGATCCACGTCGAGGGCCTGCGGAAGCTTGGTCCGTCGCCGATCCACCGCCTGGGCTGGGCCCCCGTGAAGGCCGCTCTGGCGGGTGAGCTCGCGCTGGGCGACGACCTAGACCTCTGATCCGAAAGAGGTTTTGAGTTCTGATCGGACTCAGACCTCCGCGTTTGACTGGCGTTAACGCCCCGCTAACCACGTCTGCTCACCTCGCATTTACCAGCAAGACTCATGATTCCGTTCTCTTTTGTAGGGACGCGGGACATGAAGTTCGGGCCGGAAACCATCATCCTGGGCGACTGCATCGAGCAGATGAACGCCCTGCCGGAGAAGTCGGTCGACCTGATTTTCGCCGACCCGCCCTATAACCTGCAGCTGGGCGGCGACCTGCTGCGTCCGGACAATTCCAAGGTCGACGCGGTCGACGACCACTGGGACCAGTTCGAGAGCTTCGCGGCCTACGACAAGTTCACCCGCGAATGGCTGAAGGCCGCCCGCCGGGTGCTGAAGGACGACGGCGCGATCTGGGTGATCGGCAGCTATCACAACATCTTCCGCGTCGGCGTGGCCGTGCAGGACCTGGGCTTCTGGATCCTCAACGACATCGTCTGGCGCAAGTCCAACCCGATGCCCAACTTCAAGGGCACCCGCTTCGCCAACGCCCACGAGACCCTGATCTGGGCCTCCAAGAGCCAGAACGCCAAGCGCTACACCTTCAACTACGACGCCCTGAAGATGGCCAATGACGAGGTGCAGATGCGCTCGGACTGGACCATCCCGCTGTGCACCGGCGAGGAACGCATCAAGGGCGTGGACGGCCAGAAGGCCCACCCGACCCAGAAGCCGGAAGCCCTGCTCTATCGGGTGATCCTGTCGACCACCAAGCCGGGCGACGTGATCCTGGATCCGTTCTTCGGCGTCGGCACCACCGGCGCGGCCGCCAAGCGTCTGGGTCGCAAGTTCATCGGCATCGAACGCGAGGCCGAATATCTGGAACACGCCAAGGCCCGCATCGCCAAGGTCGTGCCGATCGCGCCGGAAGACCTGGACGTCATGGGCAGCAAGCGCGCCGAGCCGCGCGTGCCGTTCGGCACGATCGTCGAGAGCGGCCTGCTCTCGCCGGGCGACACCCTGTACTGCAGCAAGGGCAATCACGCCGCCAAGGTCCGCCCGGACGGCTCGATCACGGTCGGCGACCTGTCGGGCTCGATCCACAAGATCGGCGCCCTGGTGCAGAGCGCCCCAGCCTGCAACGGCTGGACCTACTGGCACTTCAAGACCGACGCGGGCCTGGCGCCCATCGACGTCCTGCGGGCCCAGGTCCGCGCGGGGATGAACTAGATCAGCCGCTCCGCCGCCAGCGCTGCTTTCAGGAACACGCTGGGCAGAGCGCCCAGGCCTTCGCGCGGGGTCCAGACGAAGTCGCCAGCATTCACGCCGCCTGCCGCGAACACCCGCAGCGTCAGGGAAAAGTGGGTGAAGACATGCTCGACCGCGCCGAGGTCGCGCCAAGCGGCGGAGACCGGCGCTGCGGCCACCGCCTCGGCGTCGGAGAACGGCGCGGCGCGCCAGTCGCTGGTCGGCAGGCCCAGCATCCCGCCCAGCAGGCCCTTGGGCGGACGGCGGACCAGAGCCATATCGTCGCCGCGCGTCAGGACATAGGCCACGCCGTGGCGGCGCGGGCGGTCGGCCTTCTTGGTCTTGCGCGGATAGGTCTCCGGCGCGCCGCCCTTGTAGGCCGCGCACCAGTCCGAGATCGGGCAGCGGTCGCACAGCGGGGCCTTGGGCTTGCAGACCGTGGCCCCCAGATCCATCAGCGCCTGGGCCCAGTCGCCGGGGCGATCGTCGGTGACGAGCTCCCCGGCCAGGGCCTTGAGTTCCGGCTTGCTGTCCGGCATCGGCGCCTCGACGGCGAACAGCCGCGCCATCACCCGCTCGACATTGCCGTCGACGACATTGGCCGCGCGGTCGAAGGCGATCGCGGCGACGGCGGCGGCGGTGTAGGCCCCGACGCCGGGCAAGGCGCGCAGGCCCTCCTCGGTGTCGGGGAAGACGCCGCCGTGGGCGCCAGCCACGGCCCGGGCGCAGGCTAGCAGGTTGCGGGCCCGGGCGTAGTAGCCGAGCCCCGCCCAGGCGGCCATCAGGTCGCCATCCTCCACGGCGGCCAGGGCGCTGACCGTCGGCCAGCGCTCCGTGAAGCTCAGGAAGTAGGGCGTGGCGTGCGGCACGGTGGTCTGCTGCAGCATCACCTCCGACAGCCAGACGCGGTAGGGGTCGCCCCGCACGCCGGCGCGGCGGTCTGCGGGCGAGACGCGCCAGGCCAGGGTCCGGGCCTGGGCGTCGTACCAGGCCAGCAGGGCCGAACGGATCGCTTGACGGTCTTTCATCGTCCCTCGCCTACCGCGAACCGAGCCCGGCATGCTAGTTTCCTCGCATGCGCCGCCCCCTGCCCACCGCCGAAGAAGCGCTCGCGATCCTGCGCAGCAAACGCACGCGTCCCCAGCGCCGCCCGCCGCCGCCCGCCGGCAAGAGCCTGGCGCCCCTGCTGAAGTCGCTGGAAGAGCGCTTCGGCAAGGGTCCCGCCGCCCTGCAGGCCCGCTGGCGCGAGATCGTCGGCGACACCCTCGCGCGCCGGACGGAGCCCGTCCGCATCATCAAGGGCCGCAACGGCGAGGGCGGCGCCCTGGAGCTGCGCGTCGACGGCCCGGTGGCCTCGCTGATCCAGCACCAGGCGCCGCAGATCACCGCCCGTCTCGACATGCTGCTGGGCAAGGGCGTCGTCACCCGCCTGCGCATCGTCCAGGGCCCCGTGAAAGCCGCCGCCGCGCCAGTCGCGCAACGTCCGCGCCGCAAGCCGCCGCTGGACGCGGCGCTGGAAAAGCAGCTCTCCGACAGCCTGGCCGACCAGCCCGACGGCGGCCTCAAGGACGCCCTGCTGAAACTGGGGCGCGGCGTGCTGCGCGAGCATCCTTGAGCCGACGATCCACAGACCTTCCGATTGACAACCCGACCCTGATCGCGCTGTTGCAAGGCCTTATCGGCGCCCTTTTCGCCGCCTCTAAGAATCGCGCTTAACTTCGCCGCCGTACCGCAAGGAAGATCGAACATGCGTCCGCTGACCCGCCGGCTCCTGACCGCCGTCGCCCTCACCGCCTCGCTGGGCGCTCTGACCGCCTGCGGCCCCACGGGAACCAAGGTCACCGCCGACGACATGACCCTGGGCAACCCCGCCGCCAAGGTCACCGTGGTCGAATACGCCTCGGTCGCCTGCCCGCACTGCGCCACCTGGAACGCGGAAGTCTTCCCGGCCTTCAAGGCCAAGTACATCGACACCGGCAAGGTCAACTACGTGGCCCGCGAAGCCCTGACCGGCGAGCCGCGCCTGGCCAACGCCGGCGCCATGCTGGCCCGCTGCGCCGGCAAGGATAAGTACTTCCAGGTCACCGACGCGATCTACGCCGCCCAGATGCGCATCTTCCAGACCGGCGACATCCGCGGCGAACTGCTGACCATCGCCCAGGCCGCCGGCATGAGCGAAGACCAGTTCAACGCCTGCCTGACCGACGAGAACGCCGCCAAGTCGGCGGAGCGCATCGAAAAGTCGATGAAGGCCGACAAGATCGAGGGCACCCCGACCTTCATCGTCAATGGCAAGAAGGTCGGCGGCGAGTTCCGGCGGCGAGGTCACCCTGGCCCAGCTGGACGCAGCCATCGCGGAAGCCTCGAAGTAATGGGCCTCGACCGGCGCGCTCTGATCGTTGCGGGTCTCGCTCTGACGGCGAGCCCTCTGGCCGCGCGCGCCGCGCCGCTGCCGCCGGTCCCGGGCGAGATGGCGCTGGGCTCGGCCAAGGCGTCGGTCCAGCTGGTGGTCTACGCCTCGGCCAGCTGCCCGCACTGCGCCCACTGGTGGACGACGGTGCTGCCCGAGGTCCGCAAGACCTTCATCGACACCGGCAAGGTTCGCCTGGTGTTCCGCGAGTTCCTGACCCCGCCCAACGAGTTCGCCGCCGCCGGCTTCATCCTGGCCCGCCGCGTTCCGGGCAAGTATTTCGAGGTGCTGACCACCGTCTTTCAGAAGCAGGAAGAGATCTATCGCAGCGAGAAGCTGTTCGAGGGCCTGCAGGCGATCGGCAGGCAGTACGGCCTGACCGACGCGCAGTTCAAGGCGGCGCTGGAGGATCCGGCGGCCCTGAAGGCCGTCAACGAGCGCATGGCCAAGGCGGTGAACGATGGCGTCGAAGGTACGCCGACCTTCTTCGTCAACGGCGCGCCCTACGATCACGGCGCCGACTTCGCCGTGCTCTCCAAGGCCTTCGCCGGCGCGGCGAAGGGCTAGAGCGTGGCAGCCGAAAGTGCCAGCGGTTTCGGCGCCTGCCACGCTCCAGGCAAACAGATAGAGCCTGTTTATCCGTTTCTGATGGTCCCATCAGAAACGGACAGGCTCTAGGCCCCAGGGGACCGCCTCCGTGCAGTTCCAGCGCCTGCGCCTTTCGGGCTTCAAGTCCTTCGTCGAGCCGACCGAGTTCCGGATCGAGCCCGGGCTGACGGGCATCGTCGGCCCGAACGGCTGCGGCAAGTCCAACCTGCTGGAAGCCCTGCGCTGGGTGATGGGCGCCAACTCCGCCAAGGCCATGCGGGCTGGCGGCATGGACGACGTGATCTTCGCCGGCAGCGGCGCGCGCCCGGCGCGCAACCACGCCGACGTCGCCCTGACCATCGACAATACAGACCGCACCGCGCCGGCCCAGTTCAACGACGACCCGGTGCTGGAGGTCGTGCGACGGATCGACCGCGGCGAGGGCTCGACCTACAGGATTAACGGCCGCGAGGTGCGGGCTCGCGACGTCCAGCTCCTGTTCGCCGACGCCTCGACCGGGGCCAATTCGCCGGCCCTGGTGCGCCAGGGCCAGATCAGCGAGCTGATCGGCGCCAAGCCGCAGAACCGCCGCCGCATCCTGGAAGAGGCCGCCGGGGTCTCGGGTCTGCACACCCGCCGCCACGAGGCCGAGCTGCGCCTGCGCGCCGCCGAGAGCAACCTCGCCCGGCTGGAGGACGTGGCCCGCGAGCTGGAGACGGCCCTGAACCGGCTGCGTCGCGAAGCCCGCCAGGCCGAGAAGTACAAGCGCCTGTCGTCCGAGATCCGGGCCGTGCAGGGCGCGGTGCTCTACGCCCGCTGGACCGAAGCCCGCGACACGCTGGAGCGGACGACGAGCGAGGCCACCCAAGCCGCCCGCCTGGTCGAGGAGACCGCCCGCGCCAGCGCCGCCGCCCAGGTCGCCATCACCGAGGCCGAGGCCGCCATGCCGCCGCTGCGCGAGGAGGCGACCATCGCCCAGGCGATCCTGGGCCAATTGGCCATCCAGAAGGACCGCGCCGAGCGCGAGGCCGAGGCCGCCGCCGCCGAATTTGAACGCCTCGGAAGCGATCTGGCGCGCATCGACGCCGACCTGGCCCGCGAGGCGCAGGCCAAGGATGACGCCGCCGCCGCCCTGGCCCGGATCGACGCCGAGCTGACGGAAGTCCGCGCCCTGGTCGCCGCCGCGCCGGAGCGCGGGCCCGAGCTGGCCGCCGCCGCCAAGGTCGCCGAGGAGGCCCGCGCCGCCGCGGAGGCCACTGTCGAACAGTTGGCCGCCCGGGTCGCGGCCGAGGAGGCGCAGGGCCGCGCCGCCGCCGCCCGCCTCTCGGAAGCGGAGGCCCGCGCCAACCGCACCAGCCGCGCCCTCGATCAGGCCAAGGCCGAGCGGGCCGCCGTCGGTCCGGAGGTCGATCCGGCCGCCGCCGAAGCCCGCCAGCGCTTCGCCAACGCCGAGGCCGCCCTGGCCGCCGCCCGCGCGGCGCTGGAGGAGGCGGAAAACGAACGGGTCAAGGCCGCCGAGCAGGAGGCCCAGGCCCGCCAGCTGGCGCGTAATGTTCGAGGACCAGCTGGGCCGTCTGCGCACGGAAGCGCGCGGCCTGGCGCAGCTGACCGCCCCACGCTCCAAGAGCGGCCACGCCCCGGCCCTCGACAGCGTCTCGCCGGACAAGGGCTATGGCGCGGCCCTGGCCGCCGCTCTCGGCGACGACCTGGACGCCGCGCTCGACGCCAAGGCGCCGTCCTACTGGGGCGGGGCCGAGGCGCCGGCCCCGACCTGGCCCGAGGGCGCGCAGCCTCTTGGCCCCGCTCGTGAAGGCCCCGCCCGCCCTGGCCGCCCGGCTCTCGCACGTCGCCGTCGTAGCCCGCGCCGATGGCGACCGTCTCCAGTCCGCGCTGAAGCCCGGCATGCGCCTGGTCTCCAAGGAGGGCGACCTGTGGCGTTGGGACGGCTTCGTGGCCCGCGCCGACGCGCCCAAGCCCGCCGCCGTCCGCCTGGAGCAGCGCACCCGCCTGGCCGAGGTCGAGGCCGAGATCGACCTCATGACGCCGCGCGCCGAGGCCACCGCCGCCGCGTTGAAGACCGCCGCCGATCGGATGCGCGCCGTCGAGGACCTGCTGCGCGACAAGCGCCGCGGCCCGCCAGACGCCGAGCGCCTGTTGAACGGCGCCCGCGAGCAGGTGGCCAAGTTCGAGCGCGAGCAGGCGATGCGGGCCGCCCGCGCGCAATCCCTGGACGACACCATCGCCCGCTTCGAGGCCGAGAAGACCGAGGTCGACGCGGCGCTGGATCAGGCCCGCGAAGCCCACGCCGCCGCCCAGACCTCGGGCGACCTGCAGCCTCAACTGGCGCAAGCGCGCCAGGCCTCGGCCCAGGCCCGCGAAGCCGCCAGTGCCGCCCGCACGGCGCTGGATGTCGAGACCCGTGAGCGCGCTGGCCGCCAACGGCGTCTGGAAAGCCTGGAGCGCGACCGCGCCGACTGGGCCAAGCGCGCCGAGACCGCCGGCAAGCGCGCGGAGTCGCTCGCGGGCGACCGCGTGAAAGCCGCCGCCGCCCTGGAGGGCGCGCGCGAGGCGCCTGCGGCGCTGAAGGAGAAGCTGGTCATCCTGCTGGACGAGTTCGCCGCCGCCGAGGCTCGCCGCGCCAAGGCCAGCGACGCTCTTGAAGCCGCCGAAACCACCCGCCTTCACAACGACCGCGCCGCACGGGCCGCCGAACAGGCCGCCGGCGAGGCTCGCGAGAGGCGCGCGGCCCTGGTCGCTCACCTGGACGGCGCCCGCCAGCGCTTCGGCGAGGTCGCCTCGGCCATCCGCGAGCAGGCCCGCATGGAGCCCGAAGAGCTGGGCCGCCACGTCGCAGGCGAGGCCGTGGCCGTGCCGAAGGACGCCGCCGGGGTCGAGGCCCACCTGTTCGCGCTCGAACGCGAGCGCGACGCCATCGGTCCGGTCAACCTGCGCGCCGAGGAGGAGGCCCAGGAATATGCCGGCCGCCTGGAGACCATGCGGGTCGAGCGCGCCGACCTGTCGGGCGCGGTCGGCAAGCTGCGGGCGGGCATCGAGGAGCTGAACGCCGAGGGCCGCGAGCGCCTGCTGGCCGCCTTCGACGTGATCAACGCCAACTTCCAGACCCTCTTCCAGGCCCTGTTCGGCGGCGGCCAGGCCGAGCTGAAGCTGATCGAGAGCGACGACCCGCTGGAGGCCGGCCTGGAGATCTTCGCCTGCCCGCCCGGCAAGCGCATGGCCAGCATGAGCCTGATGAGCGGCGGCGAGCAGGCCCTCACGGCCAGCGCCCTGATCTTCGGCGTCTTCCTGGCCAATCCGGCCCCAATCTGCGTGCTGGACGAAGTCGACGCGCCGCTGGATGACGCCAATGTCGATCGCTACTGCAACATGCTGGACGAGATGCGCCGGCGCACCCAGACCCGCTTCATCGCCATCACCCACAACCCCGTGACCATGAGCCGGATGGACCGCCTGTTCGGCGTCACCATGGCCGAGCGGGGCGTGAGCCAGCTGGTCAGCGTGGATCTGTCGACGGCCGAGAAGCTGGTCGCGGCCTAGAACCCGACCGCCTGGCGCAGCGGGTTGGCCGGATCGGCCAGCAGCTTCACGGCCATGGCGCACGAGATCACCACCAGCAGCGGCCGGATCAGCCTGGGTCCGAAGCGCATGGCCAGCCTCGAGCCGACCTGGGCGCCGATGAAGGCGCCGGCGGCCATGGCTAGGCCGACCGGCCAGACGACCGCGCCCTTGAGGACGAAAAGGCAGAGGCTGCCCAGGTTGCTGGCGGCGTTGGCCAGCTTGGTGTGGGCGGTCGCCTTCAGCACGCCGTAGCCCAGCAGGGTGACGATCGCGACCATGTAGAAGGCCCCCGCGCCAGGGCCGAAGATGCCGTCGTAGAAGCCGACCAGCGGGGCGACAAAGCAGGCGAACGGGATCAGCGCCATGCGCGGCGCGACATCCTCGGCCTTGAGGGCCCGCGAGAAGCCGAAATAGAGGGCGATGGCGATCAGCAGCAGGGGCACGATCGCCCTCAGCAGCTGGGGCGAAAGCAGGCTGGCGCACAGCGCGCCGCAAAGGCCGGCGATCACGGCGGCGCCGGCGACCGGCAGGGCGGTCTTCCAGTCGATCAAGCCGCGGCGGGCGAAGGCCGTCGTCGAGGACAGGGCGCTGACCGCGCCCTGCAGCTTGTTGGTGCCCAGGGCCTGGACCGGCGACAGGCCGGCCAGCAGCAAGGCCGGCAGGGTCACCAGTCCGCCGCCGCCCGCGATGGCGTCTAGCGCGCCCGCGAGCGCGGCGACCACGAACAGGCTGGCGATGACGTCGAAATGGACCATGAGCGGCTCATGATCCCGTTCGAGGCGCCGATCAAAGGAAAAGGACCGGGCAAAGAAAAAGGGCCCCCGAAGGAGCCCCGATCCTTAGCCGAGCAGGCTGGCCCACTGGTGAGCGCGCGACTGCTTGCTGTTGGTCGACTTGCCCAGGGCGCGAAGCTCGTCGCGTTCCTTGGCCTTCTCTTCCTTGCGCACGCGCATCTCGGCGGCTTCAAGCGCCTTGCGCTCCTTGCGCTCGGCGCGCTTGGCGGCCATCAGCTCTTCTTCGCGCGCCAGGGCTTCAAGACGGGCTTGTTCCTTGGCCTCGGCGCGGGCGGCGCGGACAGCCTCGAGTTCGGCGGCGCGCAGTTCCTCGCGCTTGTCGAAATCGGGGTCCTGGACGGTCGGCTTGGCCTTGAACTTTGCCAGCATGGCCTTCTTGGCCTCTTGCTGAGCGGAGATACGATCGGCGAATCCGGTGTTCTTCAGGTGCGACATGAATCTTCGTGTTGTTTGGAGGCGGCGGCTCTAAAGCCCAGATCGACGAAAAAATCAATGCGTCATCGGGCTGCGCCGCACCTTGCCTGGGAGGTGTGGCGCCGAGAGAACGCGCGACATGTAGGGAGCCGTTCCCGCTTTCGATAGGGCCGCGACCCGATGATCGCTCCGGCGAAATGGGGATGGTTTTGCCCCTCCCTGAGGTCAATGGCTAAATCCTTAAGTATTCCCGTTACTTGGCCCGCGAAGCGCTTACCTTGACGCACCGCAGCGAGGTCTATAGGTTCCGCGCCGATCAAGCCGGCCGGAAATGCGCCTTGTTTTGGCGCGCCCGCGGCGTTTTCGGACCTGCCGCTCCTATGCCCAAGGCCGACGAACCGAACGACAAGGCTCTGGTAAGCCTCGACGCTCGGCTCGACGCATTTGAGGCGAGGAAGGCGGCGGAGAAGCCGGCGAAGGCCGCGTCCGAAAAGGCCAACCAGGACGGCTATCGCCTCCTGGCGGATTTGATCGGGGGCGTATTGGTGGGTCTTGGCTTCGGCTGGCTTCTCGACCATTACGTCCACACGAGCCCCTGGGGCATGGTCGGCGGTCTGCTGATCGGCCTGGGGCTCTCGATTTTCTCCGTCGTCCGCAAGGCGACGAAAATGAGCGCGCAGGCGTCGGCGCCGTCCCCTCAAGGGAATGCCGACGGAGACACGGGAGACGGGCCAACCGTCCCCAAGCAGAAGAGAGACTAGGGCCGATGGCCGATCCGATGCACCAGTTCCAGATCCAGAAGATCGTGGAACTGCCCACCGTGACCGTACCCGGCCTCGGCGCGATCGACCTGTCGATCACGAACTCCGTGGCCGCGATGATGCTGGCCGCCCTGCTGGTCATCACGTTCTACAGCCTGGCCGCGCGCAAGGCCGTCATTCCAGGCCGCCTGCAGGCGGTCGGCGAGATGCTTTACGGACTGGTCGATGGGCTCGCGGAGTCGATCATCGGCCACGACGGCAAGAAGTTCCTGCCGTTCATCTTCACGCTGTTCGCCTTCGTGCTGTTCATGAACCTCCAGGGCATGTTCCTGGTGTTCACCGCCACCTCGCAGCTGGCCGTGACCCTGACGCTGGGCCTGATGGTCATCCTGACCGTGGTCGCCGTCGGCTTCGCCAAGAACGGCATCAAGTTCTTCAAGCTGTTCGCCCCGTCGGGCGTGCCGTGGCCGCTGTACTTCCTGCTGGTGCCGATCGAGATCCTGTCGTTCCTGATCCGCCCCATCACCCTGGGCCTTCGTCTGTTCGGCAACATGCTGGGCGGCCACGTGGTGCTGAAGATCTTCGCCGGCTTTGTGATCGCCCTGGGCGGTCTCGGCGTGCTGGGCTGGGCCGGTTCGGCCCTGGCCCTGACCTCGGTCGTCGCCCTGACGGCCCTCGAGTTCATGGTGGCCTTCCTGCAGGCCTTCGTGTTCGCGGTGCTCGCCTGCGTCTACATCAACGACGTCGTGCACCTCGACAGCCACTGATCAACCTTTAGTCTTTCCAACAAATACCCTTCCAAGGAGTCTCAATCATGGACGCTGCTGCAGCTAAGTACATCGGCGCTGGCCTGGCCATGCTCGGCATGATCGGCGCGGGCGTGGGCCTGGGCGTGATGTTCGGCAACTACTTCCAAGGCGCCCTGCGCAACCCGACGGCCGCCGCTCAAGAGCGCCCGATGCTGTTCCTGGGCATGGCCCTGACGGAAGCCCTGGGCATCTTCGCCCTGGTCATCGCCTTCCTGATCCTGTTCTCGTAATCCGACCCTGGAGCGCGGCGCTTCATCGGAAGCGACGCGCTCCATGCTTTTGTTTTCTCGCGCTTCCTGGAGCGGGCCGGATCACGGTCCGCTCCAAGCGCACTAGCTGAGAGGCGCCTTCGCCCATGGCGACGGAACATCACGGCGCGGTCGAGACGACTGAAGCCCCCGAGCACGAAAGCGGCGGCCTTCCGCAGCTGCAGTTCGAGCACTGGGGCGGTCAGATCGTTTGGCTGCTGCTCATCTTCGCCGTCCTCTACGCGGTGCTGTCGAAGGGCCTGCTGCCCCGTGTCAGCGGCGCGATCGAAGAGCGCGGCGCCAAGATCGCCGGCGACATCGCCGACGCCCGTCGCATGAAGGACGAGGCGGAAGCCCAGGCCCGCGCGGCGGCCGCCGAGGTGGCCGAGGCCCGCGCCAAGGCCCAGAAGACCGCTGCGGACGCCAAGGCCAAGGCTTCGGCCGAAGCCGCCGAGCGTCAGGCCAAGGAAGAGGCCGTCCTGGCCGAGAAGCTGGCCGCGGCCGAGGCTTCCATCCAGGCTGCCCGCGACGCGGCCATGAGCCACGTCCGCGAAGTGGCCCAGGACACCGCCGGCGCGATCGTCGAGAAGCTGACCGGCAAGGCGGCTTCGGCCGCCGAGCTGAAGTCGGCCCTGGCCTAAGGAGCTGAAGATGGAACACGAATCCCTGTTCAGCCTCGCCAACCCGGAATTCTGGGTTCTGGTCGCCCTGGTGATCTTCTTTGGCCTTCTGGTCTATCTGAAGGTCCTGCCGGGCGCGCTGTTCGGCGCGCTGGACGGCTATGCCGCCAAGATCAAGGCCGAACTCGACGAAGCCCAGCAGCTGCGTGAAGAGGCCCAGGCCCTGCTCGCGGACGTCAAGGCCCAGCGCGAGGAAGCCGAGCGCCAGGCCGTCGCGATGATGGACGCCGCCAAGGCCGACGCCAAGCGGATGGCCGAGGAAGCCAAGGAAAAGCTCGAGGAGCAGATCAAGCGCCGCGCCGAAATGGCCGAACGCAAGATCGCCCAGGCCGAGGCGCAAGCCGCCGCCGACGTGAAGGCCGCCGCGGTCGATCTGGCCGCCCAAGCCGCCGAGACCGTCCTGGCCGCCCGCCTCGCCGGCTCGACCAACGACGGCCTGGTCGACGCCGCGATCCGCCAGATGGGCGCCAAGCTGCAATAGCGGCGAGCGACATCGGACAAGACAAGAGGGCGCGGACCGCAAGGTCCGCGCCCTTTTCGTTTGGGGGCGTTCGGCAAAGCGGAATCGGCAGGTGTCTTAGAAAGGTGGTGTCAAACGTGTTCCCAAGGGCGCCAGATCGAGTAAACGCCCACGCAGACAAGAAATGCGCAATAGGTCCAATAGCTGAATGGTCGAACGGATCTTCGGATGGTGAGACCATTGACTATTACGTACTGACCGGTCCTCAGCCCACGCAGAACCAGCCAAGCGATGAAGCACTCGTATGCAACAAGGAGCAATACCACCAAGAGGTCAGACGGATGCGCCACGCCTTTCCCTTCTCCTAAGCATCAAGGCTTCCCGATATAATCTGTATCTCGCCTTCGAGCGCAAGCCGCCTGCGCGGTAGCCGACGTACCTGACGTCTGCTCAGGCTCGAAGGCCGACGCCTTGCTTAGCCGGCTTCGCCATCTTCCGCGCGACGTACTTCTTCACGCGCTTGCGGGTCTTCTTCAGCAGACGCCAGCGGGCGCGGCGCAGGACCATTTTCTCTGTGCGGAGCATCTGCTGCCAGACCACCAGCAGCACCTCGGGCTCGCGGCGCATCAGGCGGCGGATCGGGAAGACCAGCTTGGGGTGGCGCTTCTGCCAGCGGATGAAGGTCTTCCGCGCCGCGAACGAGTAGCGCAGCACGATCATCAGCCCGATGACCAGCAGCGGCAGGCCCAGGTGCCCCGGCAGCGGCGTCAGCACCGCCCCGGCCAGGATCACCAGCGTGCCGAAGCCGATGGCGATCCAGCGGAAGGCGCGGGCGGCGGACTCGCGCAGCAGCAGGGCCAGCCGTGCGCGGCGGCGGACCTTGTGCTTAATATCGTCAATCGTGGCGACCGCGCTCACCTTTGGCTGCGCTTCACGGCGCGCTGCTTGAGGGACTTGCGCCAGCGAACGGCCACCCGCCACTTGCGCGGCACGATCAGGCGCTCGACGCGCAGGGCCTGCTGCCAGGCCACCAGCACGACCTCCGGCTCGCGGCGCAACAGGCGGCGCAGCGGGAAGATCAGCTTGGGATGAGCGTGCTGGAAGCGGACGAACTGCTTGCGGGCCTTGAACGAGTTGCGCAGCACCAGCATCAGGCCGACCACGGTCAGCGGCAGGCCCATGGGGCCAGGCAGCGGCGCGATCAGGATGCCGCCGAGGACCAGCAGCACGCCCAGCGTCACCAAAATGACGCGCAGAAAACGCGCGACGAGCTCACGGGCGAGGTCATCGGCGGTGCGTCGGGCGCGCGGCATGGCGAGTGCGAAAGCAGTCATGGGAGGACGGAACGGGCTTGCGCGCCGCTTGCTCCCTGGAAAAGCCAGTCAGCCCGGATGCGCCCCCCCGATATGTGGAGACAACAGGGCGCCGTAAAGGCGCCCTGCCGTCGCAAGGGGGGTATGGAATTTGCTATTCAGCGGCTAGTCGGCGCCGCGGCCACAGGTTTCCACCTCAACCGGGGCTTGCGGGCCGCCAGGGTCTCGTCGAGGCGGCGGAGCGGAGCGTGGAACGGCGCGCCCTTGAAGCGCTCCGTATCGCCAGACTTGGCCGCGCCGGCCAGCAGGCGAAGCGCCTCGATGAAGCGATCCAGTTCCTGCTTGCTCTCGGTTTCGGTCGGCTCGATCAGCATCGCGCCGTGGACGACCAGCGGGAAGTACATGGTCATGGGGTGGAAGCCCTCGTCGATCATCGCCTTGGCGAAGTCGAGCGTGGTCACCCCGGTGCCTTCCAGCCAGCTGTCGTCGAACAGGGCCTCGTGCATGCATGGACCGTCCGGGAAGGCCGGGCTCATCACGTCCCGCAGCTGGGCCTTGATGTAGTTGGCGTTGAGGACGGCGTCCTCGGCCACCTGGCGCAGGCCGTCGGCCCCGTGGCTGAGCATGTAGGCATAGGCGCGGACATACATGCCCATCTGGCCGTGGAAAGCGCTCATACGGCCAAAGGCGGTCTCGGCCCCCTCTTCGCCGGCGTGCTCGATCAGGGCGAAGCCGTCGTGGCCTTGGACCAGCCAGGGCGTCGGCGCGAAGGGCGCCAAAGCCTCCGACAGCACCACAGGACCCGCGCCCGGACCGCCGCCGCCGTGGGGCGTCGAGAAGGTCTTGTGCAGGTTGATGTGCATGGCGTCGACGCCCAGGTCGCCAGGACGAACCCGGCCGACGATGGCGTTGAAATTGGCGCCGTCGCAGTAGAAGTAGGCTCCGGCCGCGTGGGTCAGCCGGGCGATCTCGACGACGTCGCGCTCGAACAGGCCGCAGGTATTGGGGTTGGTGACCATGATCGCGGCGACGTGGTCGCCGAGCTTGGACTCCAGGTCCGCCATGTCCACCCGGCCGTCCTCGGTCTGGGCGATCTCGACGACGGTGTAGCCGACGAAGGCCGCCGTGGCCGGATTGGTGCCGTGGGCGCTGGTCGGGGCCAGCACCGTCTTGCGGTGGCCCTGGCCATTGGCTTCGTGAGCGGCGCGGATGGCCAGCATGCCGCACATCTCGCCGTGGGCGCCGGCCTTCGGCGTCAGGGCCACGGCCGGCATGCCCGTCAGCGTCTTCAGCCAATGGGCCAGGCGGTCCATCAGCTGCAAGGCGCCCTGCACGGTCGACTGCGGCTGCAGCGGGTGGATGTCCGAGAAGCCCGGCAGGCGCGCCATCTTCTCGTTCAGGCGCGGGTTGTGCTTCATCGTGCACGAGCCCAGCGGATACAGCGCCAGATCGATGGCGTGGTTCTTCTGGGACAGGCGCACATAGTGGCGGACGGCTTCGGGTTCCGACAGGCCCGGCAGGCCGATCGGCCCGGACCGCAGCAGGCCAGCCAGATCGTCCGACGGCGCGGCGGCTTCTGGCAGGTCGACGCCGGTCTTCTTCCAGCCGTCCAGCTCGAAGATCAGCGCCTCGTCCTGCAGGAGACCGCGACCGCCGGTCAGGGTCTCGTGGCCGGTCGCGGCGTCATTCGCGGTTTCGGGGCGCGTGGGGCGGCCGACGTTGTTCATGCTCATTGGGCCACCGCCTTGGTGAGGATCTTGGCGAAGAAGGTGATGTCGATGTCCAGCGTGGTCTCGGTAGCCGCGACCAGCAGCACGTCGTCCAGGCCCGCGCCCGCGTCGAGGCGCGAGAACGGCACGCCGGCGATGACGCCGTGGCCGGCCAGGGTCTCGACGACCTCGGCGGCGTCCTTCGGCAGCTTGATCGCGAACTCGTTGAAGAAGCGCGGGGTCAGGATCTCGACGCCCGGCACGGCCTTCAAAGCGTCGCGCAGGGCTAACGCCTTCTGGTGGTTCAGCGCCGCCAGCTGGCGCAGGCCAGTCTCGCCCAGCAGGCTCATGTGAATCGAGAAGGCCAGGGCGCAGAGGCCGCTGTTGGTGCAGATGTTCGAGGTGGCCTTGTCGCGGCGGATGTGCTGCTCGCGGGTCGACAGGGTCAGGACGAAACCGCGCCTGCCGTCGGCGTCGACGGTCTCGCCGCACAGGCGGCCCGGCATCTGGCGGACGAATTTCTCCTTGCAGGCGAAGAGGCCGACATAGGGGCCGCCGAAGTTCAGGCCGTTGCCGATCGACTGGCCCTCGGCCACGGCGATGTCGGCGCCCATCTCGCCGGGAGACTTCAGCAGGCCGTACGAGACGGCCTCGGTGGTCACGACGATCAGCAGCGCGCCGGCGGCCTGGGCGGCCTCGGCGATCTTGGTGACGTCGGTGACCGTGCCGAACACGTTGGGGGTCTGGACGACGACGCAGGCGGTGTCTGAGTCGATGGCGGCGATCACCGCGTCCTCGGCGTCGACCGCCGGGGCCAGAGCCTCCGTCGCGACGCCAGCCGCGTGGGCCAGGGTCTCGATGGTCTCGACATAGTGCGGGTGGACGCCGCCCGACATCACCGCCCTGTTCCGGCGGGTGACGCGCTGGGCCATCATCACCGCCTCGGCCGCGCCCGTGGAGCCGTCATAGAGCGAGGCGTTGGCCACTTCCATGCCGGTCAGGGCCGCGACCTGGCTCTGGAACTCGAACAGCACCTGCAAGGTGCCCTGGGCGATTTCCGGCTGGTAGGGCGTGTAGCTGGTCAGGAACTCCGAGCGCTGGATGATGTGATCGACCGTGGCGGGCACGTGGTGGCGATAGGCGCCGGCCCCGCAGAAGAACGGCCCCTCCCCCGCGGCGCGGTTGCGACGAGCAAGGCCCGCCATCTCGCGCTCGACTTCGATCTCGCCGGCGTGCGGCGGCAGGTCGACGGTTCCGGAACGCTGGGCCGAAGCCGGCACGTCGATGAAGAGGTCGTCGATCGAATTCACGCCGATCGCGCCGAGCATCTCGACGCGGTCTTCGGGGGTCAGGGGGAGGTAACGCATCTTTCGGTCCTTCTCCCTTCCCCCTCGATGGGGAAAGGGTCGGGGATGGGAGTGTCTACGGCGGTGGAGCTAGAGCGTGCTCAGGAACGCTTCGTACGCGTCGCGGTCCATCAGGGCGTCGACCTCGGCCGGGTTGCTCAGCTTGATCTTGGCGAACCAGCCGCCGCTCTCCGGCAGGGCGTTGACGGTTTCCGGCGCGTCGCCCAGCTCGGCGTTGCCTTCGACGACCTCGCCCGACACCGGGGCGTAGACGTCCGAGGCGGCCTTGACGCTCTCGACGACGGCCAGCTGCTCGCCCTGCTTGACGACCTTGCCGGCTTCCGGGGTCTCGACGAACACCACGTCGCCCAGCTGCTCGGCGGCGTAGGCGGTGATGCCGACCGTGGCCACGTCGCCTTGGACGATGACCCATTCATGATCTTTGGTGAAACGCATTGCCTGGGCCCTTGATTAGAGTTTGCGGACGTAACGGTTGGCGACGAACGGGGTCGCGACCACCTCGGCGGCGGCCTGCTTGCCACGGACGATGACCTTGAGCTTCGTCCCCACGGCCGCATAGGCCGGCGGGGCGAAACCGATGGCGATAGGGAAGCCCAGGCTGGGGGCGAAGCCGCCGCTGGTCACCTTGCCGATGACATTGCCCGCTTCGTCGGCGATCTCGGCGCCTTCGCGGGCCGGCGCGCCTTCCAGCACCTTGAGATTGACGCGGACGCGCGACAGCTCGCCGGCCAGTTCCTTGGCGATCCGGGCCGCGCCCAGATAGTCGCCGGCCTCGCGGCGCGACTTGCCCACCGCGAAGTTCAGCCCAGCCTCGATCGGCGAGACGGTCTCGTCTAGGTCATGGCCGTACAGCGGCAGGCCCGCTTCCAGGCGCAGGCTGTCGCGAGCGCCCAGGCCGATCGGCTTGACGCGTTCGTCGGCCAGCAGGGTGTTCCACACCCGCCCGGCGGCGTCGGCCGGGACCGAGATCTCGTAGCCGTCCTCACCCGTATAGCCCGAGCGCGAAATGATGGCGTCGACGCCGAAAGCGGTCAGGGCCAGCGTGTCCATGAACACCATGCCGGCGGCTTCCGGCACATGAGCGGCCAGGACGGCGGCGGCCTGCGGACCTTGCAGCGCCAGCAGCGCGCGGTCCTCCAGGCGGGTCACCGTCGCCTCGCCGGCCAGGGCCTTGGCGATGATCTCGTAGTCGTTGTCCTTGCAGGCGCCGTTGACCACCACGAACAGGCCGTCGTCGTCGGGACGCGCCGTCATCAGGTCGTCGATGATCCCGCCCTCGGCGTTGAGCAGCACGCCGTAGCGCTGCTTGCCGGGCTTCAGGCCCTGGTAGTCGGCCGAGACCACCTTCTCGAAGCTCTTGGCGGGGTTTTCCCCCCGGATGCGCGCCTGCCCCATGTGCGAGACGTCGAACAGGCCGGCGTGTTCGCGAGTCCAGAGGTGCTCCTTCAGCACCCCGTCCTTGTACTGCACGGGCATGGCATAGCCGGCGAACGGCACCATGCGGGCGCCCAGCGCCACATGGGCGTCGAAGAGCGGGGTCTTCTTGAGGTCTTGATCGGACACTGGACGGGCTCCAAGCGGGGTCGGCGACGGGACCGGCGTCCGCCGGCAAGTCGCCCCCGCTGTCCCTTGGACCTGAGAGATTCCGGCCTCGCCCCTCTGCCGGACGGGTTTGGCCTTGCTCCTTCGGCGAGCCGCCCTTTCGGGGGCCTCTTTCCAGCGTTCCTAAACCCGCGCGGTCCTTTTGCCTGAGCGTTTCCGGGGCGGTTGCGCCTTCGGCCTCGGGAGCGAATCCCGATGTCTCCCGCGAGGGTCTTCGGCGTAGTGCGGTAGCAGGCCATGCGAGTCAAGCACGGCCTGCGATGGCCGTGCGCCTTACCGCGAAAAGTCTCCGAACCAGTCGTCCTCGCCGATCGGCGGGCCGGGCGGGATGGCCACCTTGGCCTTGCCATCCTCGATCAGCGCCGCGAGACGCTCGCCGCTCTCGTCGGTGACGACACCGGCCAGGACGCGGGCCTGGGCGCGGTCGGCGGCGTCGCCAGCGGTCACGGTCTTGAGGCCCTTGCCCCAGTCGGCCAGACGCGCGCGGATCACCGCGGCGGCGGTCGGGGACAGGTCCTTGTCGCCCAGGGCGTTGGCCAGGTTCACCACCATCCGCTGGCGGACGCGGCGGGCCAGCTCGCCCTGGCGGCCCGTCGCCTTGCCGTCGAAGGCGGCTAGGGCGAGCGACTTGTCCAGCAGCCCCTCGACACCCGGCTGGGCCGGATCGCGGCGCCTGGCCTCCATCAGGCGGTTCAGGCGCGCCGGCGCGAACAGGTCGCCCCAGACGAGATCGGCGGCCACGTCGGCGGCGGCCGGCAGATCGAAGACCGGCCCCTGGCCGAAGGTCTCGATATCATTGGCCTTGTCATTGCCCTGCGACTGGCCCGAGGTCAGCACGTCGAGCGTCTTGTCGGAGAGATCCAGCGCGGCGGGCGTCAGCGTCCGCAGCAGGGCGTCGATAGCGGCGGCCTGGCGCCCGGCCGGCACGATCTTGCTGGCCTCGTGGCCGTCGCCCTCGACGCCGTAGGTGAAGTCGACGCCGCCGACCAGCTTGGCCGTCGCATCCACCTGGTAACGGTGGAAGATGTAGATCGGCGCGATGATCCGGCGCAGGTCGGCCACCGAGGCTCCCTTGGGCAGGTTTGGCAGACCGAAGCGGTCCAGGGCGATCTTGCGCACCGCCATCAGATGGTCGAGCTCGGCGACGGGGTCGGAGCCATTGTCCCAGACGGCGCCGATCGGCTGGGCGGTGTCGGCGGATCGAGCGTCCTCGTCCGAGACGTAGCGCAGGCCGTCGGCCTGACTCCTGTCGGCCTTGGCCTTCAGCCAGGCCTTCTCGTCGACGCCGGTCGGGGCGACGCCATAAAGCCAGTCGATCACGAACTTGTCCCAGGCGCCGACCCCGCGCCCATAGGCGTCGGAGAAGTCCAGCTGGCCGTTCTTGATGGCGATCCTGGGCGCGGGATAGTCCATGACCGAGGCGCGGTCACCGTAGGTGCTGGCCGCGAAATTGTGCTGCAGGCCGATGGAGTGGCCGATCTCGTGCGGGGCCAGCTGGCGCAGACGGGCCAACGCGATCTCGATCGGGTCGTTGGGACCGCCTTGGCCGCTCTTGTCCGCGCCCGCCAGGCCTTCGAAGATCAGCCGATCTTGACGGACACGTTGGGAGCCCAACAGCACGTCGCCCTTGATGATCTCGCCGGTGCGCGGATCGACCACCGCGTGGCCGTAAGACCAGCCGCGCGTCTGGCGATGGACCCAGTTGACGACGCTGTAGCGGGCGTCGAGCGGGCTGACGCCCTCGGGCAGCAGCTCGACCTTGAAGGCGTCGATGAAGCCGGCGGCCTCGAAGGCCTGGCTCCACCAGCGACCGCCCTCGATCAGGGCCGAGCGGACCGGCTCGGGCGCGGCGCGATCGACATAGAACACGATCGGCTTCTTGACCGGCGAGCGGGCGGCGGTCGGGTCGGTCTTCTCCAGGCGGAAGCGGTGGACCAGGCGATAGACCAGCGGTTCGCCCAGCGGCGCGGAATAGTCGGCGACGGTGTGGTCGATCACCCCGACGCGCGGGTCGTTCTGGCGCGGCTGATAGCCGGGCTCGGGCAGGGCCACGAACGAGTGGTGCAGGGCCAGGGTGACGTTGCGCGGATCCGGGACGATGCCGCGAACCTCCGAACCCGGATCGTCGCCGACAAACGTCTCAACCGCCTCCAGCTCGACGTTCAGCGGGAAGACGTTCACCGCGCCGGTGTCGGCGTAGGACAGGCCGTCGTTCAGTCGGAAGTCGCCCTGCTTGGCGCGTTTCAGGGTCTTGGCGACGCCTTGCGCGTCACGGGTGAGGAAGCTGGTCACATCGACCAGCAGGCCGCCGTCCGGGCTCTCGGCCTCGATCGCGTTCGACCAGACGCTGGAGATCGGGAACGAGTTCGGCCACCGCCTTCTGCTCGTCGACCGAACCACGCGCGGCCGAAAAACCCCAGTTCTCGAACTGGGCGACGACCTTCCCGCCCACGCGGCGGAAGGCGATGATCTGGGTGTCGCCCGGCGCCGAGCGGTCCAGGCCCGTCGGGTTCGATCCCAGACCCGACCGCAGATAGGTCTGGTAGATATAGCGCCCCGCGATCCCGTCCGCGCCCGGCTTGGGCAGCAGCACCAGGATCTTGCCGTCCTTCTTGTCGACGAAGACCGGCAGGAGGCCGTCCTTGCGGTCCAGGCCGGCGGTGGCGTCGGCGTACTTGTCGGTCTTCTTGTCGGAGGACTTGGCCTTCTCGGCCAAAGCCGGTGCGCCAATCGCACTGACGCAGACGCTCGCCATCAACATGGCGACCACGGACTTGTTCATAACCCCTCCCGACGCACGCAAACGCGGCCGGGACTGTCGTGCGCCCCCGCGGCGATTGCAACCGCCGCGAGGGGCTCGAACCCTACATCCGTTCCGGCGCTTCGATGCCGAGCAGATCGAGGGCCAGCAGCAGCTGGCGCAGGGTGGTCTCGGCCAGGGTCAGGCGCGAGGCGCGCAGGTCCTCGGTGTCGGCGCTGACGATCGGGCAGGCCGCGTAGAACTTCGAGAACGACTGGGCCAGCTTGTAGGCGTGCTCGGCCACGAAGTTGGGGGCCTTCTTGTCGTAGGCCTCCTGCAGGGCGCCCTCGAAGGCGTCCAACAGCATGGCCAGATCGCGTTCGGCCGGCTCGTGGATCACGATGCGGCCGGCGACGGCGCCGGCCTCGGCGGCGCGGCGCAGCACGCTCTTGATGCGCACGGACTGATACAACAGGTACGGGCCGGTCTTGCCCTCGAAGCTGGTGAAGCGGTCGAGGTCGAAGACGTAGGATGTGCCGCGGAAGTTCTGCAGGTCGGCGAACTTCAGGGCCGCGACGCCGACCTTGTGGGCGGTGTCCTCGAACTGCTCTTCGGTCAGTTCGGCGCCGAGGCCGGCTTCGCGCAGGCGCTCGCGGGCCTTTTCACGAGCCATCTCGATCAGGTCGTGCAGCTTCAGAACGCCGCCGGCGCGGGTCTTGAACGGCTTTCCGTCCGTACCATTCATGGTGCCGAAGCCGATGTGCTCCAGCGAGCCCTCGGCGGCGTAGCCGGCCAGGTAGGCGGCGCGGAACACGGTCTCGAAATGCAGGGCCTGGCGCTGGTCCACGCAGTAGAGGATCAGGTGGGGGTCGAACGACTTGCGGCGGTCCAGGATCGTCGCCAGGTCGGTCGTGCCGTACATGGCCGAGCCTTCCGACGACACCACCAGCAGCGGCGGCACGTCCTGCTTGTCGCCCTCGCGGGCCACGCGGACGATGCGAGCGCCCTGGTCGTCGACCAGCAGGCCCTTGTCCTCCAGCTGGCGGACCATCGGCTCGATCAGGTCGTTGACGTCGCTCTCGCCCTTCCACAGGTCGAAGTCGACGCCCAGGGCGTGGAACTCGCGCTCCAGGGCCACGCGGCTGACATTGACGAAGTGACGCCACAGCAGGCGATAGCCGAAGCGGCCGTTCTGCAGTTCGGCGGTCGCCTTGCGCGCGCGCTCCTTGAACGCCGGATCTTCCTTCTGGCGCACCGATGCGGCCGGATAGATGCGGTCGAGGTCGGCCAGGGTGATGCGGCTCTGGAACTCGGCCATCACCTTGGCCTCGTCGGCGGCGCTGAAGCCGCGCGGGGCTTCCGGCAGCTTCTGCATCAGGGCGTTGATGAACGCGTCCTCGTCCATGATGGCGCTGATCAGCAGGCCCATCTGGAAGCCCCAGTCGCCGAAGTGGGCGTCGCCCACCACGTCGTCGCCGCGGAAGCGGTACAGGCGCTTGACCGACTCGCCGATGATCGAGGCGCGCAGATGGCCCACGTGCATCGGCTTGGCCACATTCGGACCGGCATAATCGACCAGCACCCGGCGCGGGCTTTCCAGCAGTTGGGCGCCGGCGCGGTCGTCGGAAGCGATCTCGCGGGCGCGGGCCGACAGGGCCTCGTCGCTGACGCGCATGTTGATGAAGCCGACCCCGGCGATCTCGACCGACGCCAGGCGCGGGTCGCCCTTCAGGATATCGACAACCTGCACGGCGATCTCGCGCGGGTTGCGCTTGGCGCTCTTGGCGGCCGCGAGGGCGCCGTTGCACTGGAAATCAGCCAGGTCGGGACGGTCGGAGGCGGTGACGCGTCCGAATTCGGGGGGCAGTCCGGCGGCCTGGAAAGCGGCCGCGGCCGCCTCGCTCAGGGACCGCTTCAAATCGTTCATTGCTTGGTGGTGTTCCCTGCTTGCCCAGCTTGCTGAGCCTGTGCGGTCTGGCCGGCGTTGACGCGGAAGCGCTTGCCGTCACGGTTGAAGGCGGCCATTTCCGGCGTCACGTCGAAGCCCAGCAGGACTTCGAAGTTGCTGCCGCTGACCTTGTCGTCGGCGCGCGGAATGGTGATCTGCTCGATCGTGTCGGTGGCGTAGGCCCGGTCCTTGCCGGGCGCGAAGGTCACTGGCAGGTCGAAATATTCCTTGGCGATCACCGACTGGTTCCGCTCGGTGACGGCGACCCAGTAGCGATAGACGTGCTTGTCGCCGTCGGCCTGCGGGCCGCGGCCCAGCTGGAACAGGGCTTCGATGCGGATCCTGATCGGCTCGTTGGCCTTGTAGGCGCAGCCCGACGAGATGCTCTGGATCTCGCCGGTGAAGCCGGCCTGATTGGCGGCTTCCTTGCCGTCCTTGAACTCGACATAGCGGCTGGCGTCGTAAAGCACCTTCACATAGGGGCACGGGCCGGCGTTGCGCAGCTGCTGCAGCGGCGCCTTGGGTTGGTTCCACTCCTCATCGCGCTTCTTCTTCTTGGCGGCGCCGCTGTCATCGTCGGGGCCGCCGCCCTGGCCACCGCCAGGTCCCATCTGCGCATGAGCAGTCGTCGCCGTCGCGACGAACGAGACAGCCATCATGGCGCTGAGGGCGAGCGGAAGAATGCGGCGCATGAAACGTCCGGTTCGAGAAAAGAGGAGCCAAGCGGGACCATGCAGCCCCTTCGGCGTCATGCAGCCTGATAAAGGCATATGCGTGACGTCGCAACGACGCAGACTCCTGGCGCCTGACCGTCCGAACGACTAGCTTCCGCGCATGAACGCCCATACGCCCGCCCCCACCCCGGTTCGACGCCCGATTTCGCTCGTGCTGGCCAGCCCGCGCGGTTTCTGCGCCGGCGTGGACCGCGCCATCCAGATCGTCGAACGCGCCGTCGAGAAGTTCGGCGCGCCGGTCTATGTGCGCCACGAGATCGTCCACAACCGCCACGTGGTCGACCGCCTGAAGGCCCTGGGCGCGGTGTTCATCGAGGAACTGTCCGAAGCCCCCGACGATCGCCCGGTGGTGTTCTCCGCCCACGGCGTTCCCAAGTCGGTGCCGGCCGAGGCCAAGTCGCGCCAGATGATCTATCTGGACGCCACCTGCCCGCTGGTCTCCAAGGTCCACGTCGAGGCCCAGAAGCATTACGACGCCGGCCGCGAAATCGTGCTGATCGGCCACGCCGGCCACCCGGAAGTGATCGGCACCATGGGCCAGCTGCCCGAGGGCTCGGTCACCCTGATCGAGGATATCAAGGACGCCGCCGCCTGGGAGCCGAAGGACGCCGCCAATGTCGCCTTCCTGACCCAGACCACCCTGTCGGTCGACGACACCGCCGACATGGTCGCCCTGTTGCGCGAGCGCTTCCCCGGGATCGCCGCCCCCCACAAGGAAGACATCTGCTACGCCACCACCAACCGCCAGGACGCGGTCAAGCACCTGGCCGAACAGGCCGAGCTCGTTCTGGTGGTCGGCTCGAAGAACTCGTCCAATTCGGTTCGCCTGATGGAGGTCGGCCTGAAGGCCGGCGCCAGCGACGCCCATCTGATCGACGACGCCAATGGCCTCGACTGGTCCTGGTTCGAGGGCGTCTCGCGCGTGGGCCTCACCGCGGGCGCGTCGGCGCCGGAAGATCTGGTGCAGGGCGTCATCGACGCGATTTCGGCGCGCTTCGACACCACCGTCGAGGAACTGGTCGAGGCGCGGGAAACCATCACGTTCAAGCTGCCGAGGCTATTGACGGCCTAGCGGCGGCTTGACCCGAGGCCTCGCGTCGAGCATCCCGACGCCATGGCCGTCTATACCGACATCACCGACGCTGAACTCAAAGCCTTCCTGGCGGGCTACGATCTGGGCTTGCCCCTCGCCTTCAAGGGCATCGCCGAGGGGGTGGAGAACTCCAACTTCCTGCTGGAGACCGAGAAGGGCCGCTACATCCTGACCGTCTACGAGCGGCGGGTGAAGGCCGACGACCTGCCCTACTTCCTGAACCTGCTGACCTGGCTGGCCGACAAGGGCTACCCCAGCGCCCGGCCGATCCCGACGCGCGAGGGCGCGACGCTGTCGAGCCTGCGCGGCAAGCCGGCCGCCATCGTCGAGTTCCTGCCCGGCCTGTCGGTGCGCAAGCCCACCGTCGCCCACTGCCGCGAAGCCGGCGAGGGACTGGCCTGGCTGCATCTGGCCGGCGAGGGCTATCCGGGCCGCCGCGCCAACGACCTGGGCCAGAGCGCCTGGTCGCCGTTGTTCGCCAAGCACCGCAAGGCCGCCGAGGACCTCAAGCCCGGCCTGTCGGCGACCATCGACAACGACCTGGCGCAGCTGGCCCTGATGTGGCCGCGAAGCCTTCCGTCGGGCGTGATCCACGCCGACTATTTCCCGGACAACGTCTTCTTCCAGTCGAATGGCAAGTTCGCCGCGGCGATCGACTTCTACTTCGCCTGCGAAGACAGCTACGCCTACGACGTGGCCGTCACCCTGAACGCCTGGTGCTTCGAACCCGACGGCAGCTTCAACATCACCGCCGCCAAGGCCCTGCTGAACGGCTATGAGCGCCGCCGGCCGCTGAGCCCGGCCGAGAAGGAGGCCCTGCCGATTCTCGCACGCGGCGCGGCCATGCGCTTCTTCCTGACCCGACTGGCCGACTGGGGTTCGACGCCCGCCGGCGCCCTGGTCAAGCCGAAGGACCCGCTGGAGTACGAGCGCAAGCTGGCCGTCCACCGCGAAGGCCTCGTGCTGTTCGCATGACGCCCAAGGTCACGATCTATACCGACGGCGCCTGCAAGGGGAATCCGGGTCCGGGCGGCTGGGGCGCCATCCTGTTCTATGGCGACAAGAAGAAAGAGATTTGCGGCGGCGAGCCGGCGACCACCAACAACCGCATGGAGCTGATGGCCGCCATCCAGGCGCTGGAGCTCCTGAACCGGCCCTGCAAGGTCGAGCTGCACACCGACAGCCAGTACGTCATGAAGGGCATCCAGGAGTGGATCCGGGGCTGGAAGGCGCGGGGCTGGAAGACCGCCGACAAGAGCCCGGTCAAGAACGACGACCTCTGGAAGCGCCTCGACGCCGCCCGCGAACGGCACGACGTCGACTGGCGCTGGGTCAAGGGCCACGCCGGTCATCCGCTGAATGAACGGGCCGACGCCCTCGCCAATGAAGGCCTGCGCCAAGCCAATCCGCCGGTTCGTTTAAGCCGCGAACGCGCCTGGCGCCTCGCCGGTGGCGAACGGCAGCCCTTCGTCCTCCCAACCGGTGATCCCGCCGATCATCAGCTTCACAGGCCGGCCCAGCCTAGCCAGCTTCAGCGCCGCGCGGTCGGCGCCGTTGCAGTGCGGGCCGGCGCAATAGACCACGAAAAGCGTGTCCGCCGGCCATGCCGCCATGCGCTCGGCGGTCATGTCCGCGTGGCGAAGGTGGACCGCGCCCGGCAGGTGGCGTCGCGCATAGGCCTTGGGCGAACCCACCACATGCAGCAGAACGAAGTCGACCTCGCCCGCCTTCATGGACGCGGCGACGTCGGCGCAATCGGTCTCCAGCGACAGCCGCGCGGCGAAGTGGGCGGCGGCGACGGCGGCCGGGGCGGCGGGACTCTCGGACACGAAGCTCATGGCGCTCTCCAGGTTTGGACGCCCCTAGACTTGCCGCGCGGACTGCGCCCGCGTTAGCTGGCGAGATCGACATTGACCGTGAAGATCATGCCAAATCCCCTCGTTGTCGCCCTCGCCTATGACGGCCTCTGCACCTTCGAGTATGGCGTGACCGTCGAGCTGTTCGGCTTGCCGCGTCCGGAGATGGGGCCGGACTGGTACCGCTTCGCCACCGCCGCCGTGGAGCCGGGCGACCTGAGGGGCCTGGGCGGCGTGCGGATCGTCGGCGACGGCGGACTGGAACTACTAAGCGAGGCCAGCGTCATCGTCGCCCCGGGTTGGCGGGGGATCGATCATCCCGCGCCCACGCCACTGAACGAGGCGCTGCGAAAGGCCCACGCCAGGGGCGCGCGGCTGATGTCGATCTGCTCTGGGGTGTTCGTGCTGGCGGCGACGGGTCTGCTGGACGGACGCCGGGCCACCACCCACTGGCGCTATGCCGACGCCTTGCGCCAGCGCTATCCGGCGATCGCAGTCCAGCCCGACGTGCTCTATGTCGACGAAGGCGACTTGCTGACCTCGGCCGGCAGCGCGGCGGGCATCGATCTTGGCCTGCACCTGATCCGCCGCGACTTCGGACCCGAGGCCGCCAACACCGTGGCCCGCCGTCTGGTCGTGCCGCCGCATCGCGACGGCGGCCAGGCCCAGTTCGTCGCGCGGCCAGTGCCCTTGGCGCACGAGGCCTCGCGGCTTTCCCCGATCCTCGACCGCATGCGCGCCGATCTCGCCGGCGACCATACGATCAAGGTCCTGGCCGGCGCGGCGGGGATGAGCGAGCGGACCTTCCTGCGCCGGTTCGAGGCCGCCACGGGCGAGACCCCGGCCCGCTGGCTGCTGGCCGAACGCCTGAACCGGGCGCGGGATCTGCTGGAGACCTCGCCGGCCGGGATCGAGCAGGTCGCGCAAGCCGTGGGCCTGGGCGCCCCGGCCCTGCGCCATCACTTCCGGCGCCAGTTCTCGACCACGCCCGGCGCCTACCGGGCGCGGTTCGCCAAAGCCTGATGGAAAGAGCGCTTAGATGACTGGCGCGTCCTCTGGCTCGCCCACCAGAATCCGGTCGAGATTGAGCTCGATCCAGTCGGCCAGGCCCCGCACCTTCTCGGCGACCTCCAGGCCCAGGGGCGTCAGGCTGTACTCCACGTGCGGCGGCACGACCTGGTAGGCCACGCGGCGCACGAAGCCGTCGCCTTCCAGTTGCTGCAGGGTCTGGGCCAGCATCCGCTCGCTGACCCCGCCGATGCCCCGGCGCAGTTCGCTGAAACGATGTGTCCCCGTCTCCAGGGCCATTAGCACCAGCACGCCCCAGCGGCTGGTCACATGCTGCAGCACGGCGCGCGATGGACAGTCGGGCGCCATCAGGTCGCCGCGTAGCAGTTTCTCGGAGAGCGGCGCGGGAGGGGGCGAATTTTCTTTCATGCTTACATTCATGTGGGTACTTACGAAAAGTAAGCAAGACGCCCAGATCGGTCCCATCACACCCCATCGGGAGAACGATCATGACCATCGCCATCACCGGCGCCACCGGCCAGTTGGGCCGCCTCGTCGTCGAAAGCCTCAAGGCGCGCGTCCCGGCCGGCGAGATCCTGGCCCTGGTCCGCGATCCGGCCAAGGCCGCCGACCTGGGCGTGGCCGCCCGCGCCGCCGACTACGCTAAAGCACAGACCCTGGGGCCGGCGCTCGAAGGCGTCGACACCCTGCTGCTGATCTCGGGCAATGAGGTCGGCCAGCGCCTGCCCCAGCACCGCGCCGTCATCGAGGCCGCGCAGGCGGCCGGCGTGACGCGGATCGCCTATACCAGCATCCTGCGCGCCGACACGTCGCCGCTGGTCCTGGCCGACGAGCACAAGGCCACCGAGGCGCTGCTGAAGGCTTCGGGTGTCGCCTACACCCTGCTGCGCAACGGCTGGTACGCCGAGAACTATGCCGGCGCGATCCATGGCGCCGTGGCGTCGGGCGCCCTGATCGGCAGCGCCGGCCAGGGCAGGATCTCGGCCGCCGCCCGCGCGGACTATGCGCAGGCCGCCGCCGTCGTGCTGGCCACGGACGGCCACGAGAACAAGACCTACGAACTGGCTGGCGACACCGCCTTCACGATGGCCGAACTGGCCGCCGAGATCTCGGCCAAGGCCGGCAAGACCATCCCCTATAACGACCTGCCCGAGACCGAATACGCCAAGATCTTGGAAGGTCTGGGCCTGCCCGCCGCCTTCGCCGCGATCCTGGCCCAGTCGGACGTCGGCGCCTCGCAAGGCGGCCTGTTCGATGACGGCCATCAGCTGTCGGGCCTGATCGGCCGCCCGACCACGCCGATCTCGGCCCTCGTTGCGAACTTGCTGGCTTAAGAAGCTGTGGGCGGTCCCGGAAAGTCCTCGCCAAGGCTCTCCGGGTTTGCCAAGCCGGCGCGATGAACCGCGTCGGCTACTACCGCCTGCCGCCCGTCAGGGGCGTCTTCTTCAGCCCGGTCCAGGAGGAGCGCCTGCTGCTCCTGGGCTGCCAGGAGGTGTTCAGCGACCGGTGCCTGACCAACGCCATCATCCGCCCCGGCCTCGACAAGGCCCTGGCGGCCCTGGCGCCCGGCGGAACCCTGGCGGTGCTCAGCCTGCACGCCCTGGCCGGCACGACGACGGACCTGCTGGAGGCGGTGCTGAAGCTCAAGGCCCGCGGCCTGCATCTGGTCGTGGCCCAACCCGCGATCGACACCAACGCCGATCCCGGCTTCTTCGCCACCTGCGAAATCCTGACGGCGTTCAACGCCGAGCGCGCCATGGTCAGGGCCGCCGAGGCGGCCCTGGTGAGCAAGGGCGGCGGCGCGCAGGGACATAAGGCCGGCGCGCCGCCCTCCCAAGGCGAGGGTGGCGACTAGACCTTCAGCCGGTAGCCGGTTTTGAAGATCCAGCCCACCGCCGTCAGGCAGATGACCAGGAACACGCCGGTCATGGCCAGGCTGATCCCAACGCCGACGTCCGACTGGCCGTAGAAGCTCCAGCGGAAGCCGCTGATCAGATAGACCACCGGGTTGAACAGGGTGACCTTCTGCCAGACCTCCGGCAGCATCTTGATCGAGTAGAAGCTGCCGCCCAGGAAGGTCAGCGGCGTCACGATCAGGGCGGGCACGATCTGCAGCTTCTGGAAGTTGTCGGCCCACACCCCGATGATGAAGCCGAACAGGCTGAAGGTCACTGAGGTCAGGACCAGGAACAGCAGCATCACGAACGGGTGGGCGATCTCGAACGGCACGAAGATCCGGGCGGTGGCCAGGATCAGCAGGCCCAGGCAGATCGACTTGGTGGCGGCGGCGCCGACATAGCCGGCGACGGCCTCGAACCAGGCCACCGGGGCCGAGAGCAGCTCATAGATCGTGCCGGCCCATTTGGGCATGTAGATGCCGAACGAGGCGTTGGAGATGCTCTCGCTGAGCAGCGACAGCATGATCAGGCCCGGGATGATGAAGGCGGCGTAGCTGACGCCGTCGATCGACTGCATGCGCGAGCCGATCGCCGAGCCGAACACCACGAAATACAGCGAGGTCGAGATGACCGGCGCCAGGATGCTCTGCAGCAGGGTGCGGAACCACCGCGCCATCTCGAAGCGGTAGATGGCCTTGATTGCAAAGAGGTTCATTGCGGGGTCCTCACCAGGCTGACGAAGATGTCTTCCAGAGAGCTCTGGTCGGTCTTGAGGTCCTTGAAGTCGACGCCGTGCTCGGCCAGGCGCTTCAACAGATCGGCGATGCCGGTGTCGTCGGCCTGGGCGTCGAAGGTGTAGACGAGGTCTGCGCCGTCGTTGATCAGGCTCAGCGAGGGGTCGGCCAGACCGACCGGCAGGGCGGCCAGCGGCTCGCGCAGGTGCACGGTCAGCTGCTTCTTGCCCAGCTTGCGCATCAGCACCGACTTGTCCTCGACCAGGATGATCTCGCCCTTGTTGATCACCCCGATCCGGTCGGCCATCTCCTCAGCCTCCTCGATATAGTGGGTGGTCAGGATGATGGTGACGCCGCTCTCGCGCAGTTGGCGAACCATCTCCCACATGTCGCGGCGCAGCTCGACGTCGACGCCGGCGGTGGGCTCGTCCAGGAACAGGATGGTCGGCTCGTGGCTCAGGGCCTTGGCGATCATCACCCGGCGCTTCATGCCGCCCGACAGCGCCATGATCTTGCTGTCCTTCTTGTCCCACAGGGAGAGGTCGCGGAGGATTTTCTCGATCAGGGCGTCATTGCGCGGCTTGCCGAACAGGCCGCGCGAAAAGCTGACCGTGGCCCAGACTGTCTCGAAGGCGTCGGTGTTCAGCTCCTGCGGCACCAGGCCGATCTTGGAGCGGGCGGCGCGATAGTCCTTCACCACGTCGTGGCCGTCGGCCAAAACGACGCCCAGGCTGGGATTGACGATCCCGCAGATGATGCTGATCAGGGTGGTCTTGCCCGCCCCGTTCGGACCCAGGAGGGCGAAGATCTCGCCCTTCTCGATGTCCAGGTTGATCGTCTTGAGGGCCTGATGGCCGGACGCATAGGTCTTGGTCAGACCCTTCACCGATATGATTGAAGTCACGCCGTCTCCCCTAAACGCGACGGTTCAGCGTCGCGCATGCCCTGCAAGGTGGCTGATGCGGGGCTCAAATGGTGTCGCCGTCGGCGGATAACAGGGGCAGACGCCGCGATCTGTCAGCAGGTCTCCGTCAGGTCGGGATCTTGCGGACCTTCAGCACCGCGCCATCGACGCCGATGACCACGACCTCCTGGCTGATGGCCGGGATCGGCTCCTCGGTCTCGGCCGCCCAGTCCTTGCCGTCGACGAACACCCGGCCGCGGCCCTGCTCGAAGGTCGACAGCACCTGGCCGCGCTGGCCGATCAGCCGTTGCAGCGGGTCGTTGAGGTCAGGCGACTTCGGCTCCAGCACCGGCTGCAGGAAGCGACGGGCCAGATAGGTCGAGGCGATGGTCAGGACGGCGAAGAGCCCGATCTCTGCGCGCCACGCCCGGGTGCAGAGCCTGGGCGATCAGGCCGACGACAAAGGCGCTGGCGGCCGGCCACAGGAGCCAGCCGGTCCCCGTCGAGACCTCGACAGCCAGGCAGAGGGCCGCGACGGCCAGCCACAGCCAGAAGGGATGCAGGGCGTAGAAGCCCGCGATCGCGCCCATGACCTAGGCTCCGCGCTTGGCGGGCGGCGGGCTGGTCGGCGCCGCGGTCGATGCGCTCCGCGACGGCGGCGGCGCCTTGGGGGTATCGGCGCCCAGGCTCTTGATCAGCTCGGCGACGCCGGCGACGGTCCCGGTCAGGCCCGAGAAGTCGGCCGGTACGATGACGGTCTTCTGCTGCGGGCTGCGGGCCAGTTCGCCGAAGGCTTCCACGTACTTCTGGGCGATGAAGTAGTTGATGGCGTTGACGTCGCCCTTCGAGATCGCCTCGGAGACGAAGGCCGTCGCCTTGGCCTCGGCCTCGGCCTCGCGTTCGCGGGCCTCGGCGTCGCGGAAGGCGGCCTCGCGGCGGCCCTCGGCCTGCAGGATGGCGGACTGTTTCTGGCCCTCGGCGCGGGCGATCTGGGACTGCTTCTCGCCCTCGGCCTCGGTGATCACCGCGCGCTTCTCGCGCTCGGCCTTCATCTGGCGCGCCATGGCGTTGGTGATGTCCGGCGGCGGCGTCAGGTCCTTGATCTCGATCCGCGCCACCTTGACGCCCCACGGGCCGGTGGCGTGGTCGATGGTCGAGAGCAGCCGGGTGTTGATCGCGTCCCGCTGGCTCAGCACCTCGTCCAGCTCCATCGAACCGACGACCGTGCGCAGGTTGGTCTGGGCGAGCTGGGTGATGGCGTACATCAGATTGTCCACCCGATAGGCGGCCGCGGCGGCGTCCATTACCTGAATGAAGACGATGGCGTCGACCTTCACCGACACGTTGTCCTTGGTGATGACCTCCTGCTGGGGAACGTCCAGCACCTGCTCCATCATGTTGACCTTGCGCCCGATCGTCTCGACGAAGGGGGTCAGGATGCTGATGCCGGGCTTCAGGGTGCGGGTGTAGCGGCCGAACCGCTCGACCGTGAATTCGCGCCCCTGCGGCACGATCTTGATGACGCTCATCACCAGCACGAAGGCCAGGACCAGCAGAACGATCACGACGATGGACGTGCCCAAGAGCAACGCTCCTCTACAAACCTGGGTAGAGGTTAGCGCGCCGCTTCGCCGTACGCCATGGAATCCGGCGCGGGCGGCGGCGACGTCGGGCGCATCGACTGCGAAAGCCTGCGGGCCAGGGCCTGGCCCTTGCGGGCGGCGGCCTGCTCGGCCTTGCGGCTGGCGTCGTCGCAGACCGGATACTCGCTGCGGCGCGAGGCGAAGCCGGTGTTGAACCGCTCGCGCATCTGGGCGTCGAAGGCCTGATCGGCCTGCTCCACCTCGGTCAGGCGAACCATGCGCGAACGCCAGTACTGGTCGTCGACGCCCTCGCAGGCCTGGCGCAGGGCATGGCTCTCGCCCAGCGTATAGGCCAGGTCCAGCAAGCGCTGGCGCTCGTCGGCGGCCCGCTCCTGACCGAAAGCCTTGGGGGCCAGGACCGGCGAAACGACGAGAGCGCCGAGGAGGACGCCGAGGAGGAACGGACGCGACATCAGCCTGTTATCGCCAAACCGCGGCCGCCTGTCACCGTCCCGCGCCTGACGGGCGAGCGAGCGGCCTCCGCCTGGGGACAAAATGTCCCTCGGTGTCAAAAAAAAGCTTGAGCAATAAGGGCCTTGTGATCGCCACAGATCAGGCGTTCCCTGTGGATACTGCAAGGAGGTCTAGTCATGACTGAGGTGCATTATGGTGTCGTGCGGGTCGGCGATCGCTGGTCCATCATCGGCGACAACCTGCGCTTTGGCGCTTACGAAAACCCGCGGGCAAGCCAGCGCCGCGGCCCGACGACTGGCCGAACATCCGGCCGGCCTGGGCTTGCATGTGATGCTGCACGAGCAGGAAGAGGACTGGGTGCTGCCCAGCCCGACGGCGCTCAGTTGAACGCCTAGGCTTCCGCGGTCTCCTCGTCCTCGCCGTACAGGAACGGCTTGATGACCCGCCACACCTGGAGCACCGACGCGACCGCGCCCACCACGGACGCAACGACCTGGAACGCCTGCCAGACAAAGCCGACCAGCGGGTCCTCGCCCAGCATCTCCGCCAACGGATAGATCAAGTGGCTGACCACGATCCGAAACTGGGCGTAGGCGGTGGAATACTCCACCGACGCCCCGGCGATGGCGGCCGTG
The DNA here is from genome assembly GCF_044056025.1 of Caulobacter sp. UC70_42. Classification (NCBI taxonomy): domain Bacteria; kingdom Pseudomonadati; phylum Pseudomonadota; class Alphaproteobacteria; order Caulobacterales; family Caulobacteraceae; genus Caulobacter; species Caulobacter sp. UC70_42. The sequence goes on from NZ_CP171994.1 coordinate 1,032,628, forward strand.
ACGATCACCGCCAGCACCGGCGCCCACAGCAGCGGCAGGATCAGCAGCAGGGCCAGGGCGGTGATCAGCGACTTGGTCGAGAGACTCACGTCCGTGGCCAAGGTGATCCCGACGCCGGCGATCATCGCCAGGCCCAGCAGAGCCAGGGCGATCGGCAGGGCGAGGTCGGCGGTCTCCGCCAAGGGCGCGCCCACGCCAAACACCATGGCGGCCATGACGAGTAGGGTGACGACGAACGATCCGAGCCACAGCGCGCCGTACTGGCTCAACCTCCGCCGCAAGTGCCGCTTGGCGATCATGGTCCTTCTCCAGGCTCGGCTCCCAGGCCCGCCGGGAGGGTGCTTCGGAAGAGTCTCTTCGTCCACGGGAAACTAAGCCGTGCGCCATGCGCTTATGCAGTCGAGCTTCACGGGAGACACGCATGACCGCCATCACCCGCATCGTCCGCAGCACCGTCGAAGGCGACGCCGCGCCGACCTATGATTCCAACCGTCTGCTGGCCGCCCTGCGCCCGGACGCCCTGGCCGAACTGGCCGCGCACATGGTCCTCGTCGACCTGCCGGCCGACGCCGTCCTGTTCGATGTCGGCGACGACGTCGAACACACCTACCTGCCCTGCGGCCCAACCCAGGCCTCGTTGCTGGTCGTGACGGCGGACGGCCAGGAGATCGAGGCCGCCAGCATCGGCTTCGAGGGCGCGATCGGCGGCGTGGTCAGCGCCGGCTTCAAGCCGGCCTACGGTCGCGCCGTCGTCCGCGTGCCCGGCCACGCCTTCTGCCTGCCGACCGCCAAGCTGGAGGAGGTCAAGCTCCGCCACGCCGTCGTCGGCGACCTGTTCGATCGCGCCGCCGACACCTTCATCGCCCAGATGATGCAGGTCGCCGCCTGCAACGCCCTGCATCCGATCGAGCAACGCGTCTGCCGCTGGCTGCTGTTCGCCCACGACCGCTCGGGCAAGGAACCGATCCGCCTGACCCAGGAGACCCTGGCCCAGATGCTGGGTGTGCAGCGCACGACAGTCAGCGCCGTCGCCCGCGTCCTGCAGGACGCCAAGGTCATCCACATCGGTCGCGGCAAGGTCGAGGTTCTGGACCGTCCGGGCCTGGAAAAGCGCGCCTGCGAGTGCCACGCGGCCGTCGAGGCGCACTTCCAGCGGATCCTGCCGCCGCACGAGCGCTAGGATTTAGGTCCGATAGGCCGACGCCCGGTCCAGCGCCGCCTCGGCCTCGCTGACGAGCCGCGCCACGATCTCGCCGGCCGGCAGCACCTCGCGCACGCCGCCCGCGCTCTGGCCCATGGCGAAGCACGACTTGGCCGGGTCGAGCCCCTCGATCTGACCGCCGATACCGCCCATCGCCCCGTTCCGGATCGAGAGCATGGCCTGCTGCGGGAACGGCTGGATATCGGCCGGCCGCGCCTCCCAGTCGTCGACATAGGGGTTCTTCTTTACCCGCATCGGCTTGCCCGAGTAGCAGCGGGTGCGGATCGTGTCCTCGTCGGCCGCCTCGACCACCGCCTGGCGATAGAGGTCCCCGGCGTGGGCCTCATGGCTGGCGATGAAGCGCGTGCCCATCCAGACGCCCTGGGCGCCCAGGGCCAGGGCCGCGGCGAGGCCTCGGCCGTCATGGAGCCCCCCCGCCGCCACGACAGGGATCTTCACGGCCTCGACCGATTGCGCGACCAGCGGCAAGGTGCCGACGAGACCCGTGTGGCCGCCGCCCTCCCCGCCCTGACAGATGACGGCGTCGCAACCGGCCTGCTCGGCCTTGACCGCGTGCTTCACGGCGCCGCAGACGACCATGACCTTCAGGCCGGCCGCCTTGAGGCGCTCGATGATCGGCAGAGGCACGCCCAAACCGGCGATGAAGGACGAGGCGCCCTCCTCGATGATCACCTCGACGCTGGCGGTGAGCGCGTCGGGCGTAGCGGCCAGCAGGTCGACGCCGAACGGCTTGTCGGTCAGGCTTCTGACCTCCCGCATCTGGGCGCGGATGAAGTCCGGCGAGGTCCCGGCCATGCCCAGCACGCCGTAGCCGCCGGCGTTCGACACGGCCGCCGCCAGCGGCGCGTAGGACACTCCGCCCATGCCGGCCAGGAGGATCGGATGCTCGATGTGCAGTAGATCGCAAAGCGGCGTGCGCAGACCCATGACCGGTCCTCCCGTTGTTTTCCGGGAGGATTTCGCGCCACGCCCGCGCCCGCAAGCGTGCCGCGAGGTTAGCCGCGGCCCTTTACCTGGCGCGCGACGGCCGCCGAAACCGGCGGCCACTTTCGGCCGTCGCGCTAATCAGTTGTGACGGGCGAGTTCGGTCTCGACGTCGGACTCGGCGGTCCAGAAGCAGCTGGCCATGGCCGTAAGGACCAGGGCGATCAGCGTCAGGACGCCGCGCGGCGGCGCCAGGCTGACAACGTCTTGGGGCGTCATCGTCTTTGTTTCCTCGCCGGCGCCCGGATCTGATGTCCAGGCTGCCGTGAAGAAAGCTTCTCACCGCACGGGCAGTTCCGCAAGACCCTGTTTTACCTGGGCTTTTATTGGACTTTAGAGTCCAAGATACGCACCTTCAGAAGATCGAGTATCCGCCATCGATGACGATGGTCGCGCCGGAATGGTAGCTCGACGCGTCCGAGGCCAGATAGACGGCCATGCCGCCGAAGTCCTCGGGCTGTCCCCAGCGACGGGCCGGCACGCGCGGGATGACCTTCTCGGCGAAGGCGGCGTTCTCCTGCGCCCCGGCCGTCATGTCGGTGGCGATCCAGCCCGGCAGGATGGCGTTGGCCCGCACGCCATAGCGGGCGTGTTCGACGGCCACCGACTTGATCATCGAGATCACCGCGCCCTTGGTGGCGGCATAGGCCTCGTTGCGCGCCGCGCCCTCGATGGCGGCCAGCGAGGCCACCCCGACCAGCGACCCGCCCGGATCGCCGGTCTTGGCCCGGTCGACCATATGGCGGCAGGCCTCGCGCAGGGTGAAGAACACCCCGTCCAGATTGACCGACAGCACCTTGCGATAGGTCTCGGTCTTCATGTCGACGAAGGAGGGCGAGCCGTAGCCGATCCCGGCGTTGGCGAAGACGGAGTCGACCCGCCCCATGGCGGCCACGGCCTCCTCCATGCCCTCGCGGACCTGGGCCTCGTCGGAGACGTCGACGGTCTGGGCCTTCACCCGCACGCCCAGGGTGGTCAGCTCCTTCTCGGCGGCGAGGTTGCGTTCGGGGTTGGAGCCCCAGATGACGATGTCGGCCCCGGCCTCCGCCATCGCCTTGGCCATGCCGAGGCCAATGCCGCGATTGCCGCCGGTGACCAGGGCCACCTTGCCCGACAGATTGAACGGCGCGTAGGCCATGGCGAACCTCCCTCTTATTCCTAAAACATTTGTTTGAAGGAGAGGCGGTCAGGGGCGGAAGGTCAAGAGCCCCAGAAGTGGAAGGCCTGCCAGCCGGCGCCGACGGCCGGCCGCGAAACGCCCAAGAGGTCGGTGACCAGCAGGGCCGCGCCGAAGATGAAGCCGCTGACCCCGGGGACCCAGAAGATCAGGGCGAACAGGATGAGAAAGCCGACCCGCTCGATCTTGACCATCCTGGCGCGCAGACCGTTCGGCAGGAACGGCCGGATGACGCCGTAGCCGTCCAGCCCCGGGATCGGCAGGAGATTCAGCACCAGGGCGCTGGCCTGCAGCAGGGCCAGCAGCGACAGGGCGTTGTACAGCGGACCCGAGGCGACGAACGGCAGGGCGATGGCCAGGACCACCAGCACCACAAACGTCCCCAACGGTCCGGCCAGCGAGGCCAGCGACCGCCAGCCCCTGGACCGCATCAGGTCCTCGCGCAGATAGACCGCCCCGCCGGGAAAGCCGATGCCGCCCAGGGCCAGGGCGAGCAGCGGGAAGATGATGGTGGTGACGAGGTCCGAATATTTCAGCGGATCGAGGGTCAGGTAGCCCTTCTCGACGATGGTCGTGTCCCCGGCCTTGTGGGCGATGAAGGCGTGGCCGAACTCGTGGACCCCGACACTGAGGATCCAGGTCGTGGCGACAAAGGCGAAGGTCAGCGGTCCGGCGGGCGGCAGCTCGGCCGCCACCGCCCAGCCCAGACCGACGCACGCGGCGATCAGAATCAGGGCGTTGGGGCTGAGAGAGGCGCGCGGGGCGCGGGCTTCAATAACGGTCATGGTCTGGATTGAGCACGAGCGCCTCAACGGAGGCTAGGCCCCGAACCGCTGATACGTCTCCGCGATCACCCGCCGCGTTTCCTCCCACTCGACCAGGGCCATGGCCTCGTCCAGCGTCACCAACCTCGCCTCGGCCGCATCGTCGCCGGCCACCGGCTCGCCACCGGTCCACCGGGCGGCGTAGTCGATCATCACGTAGTGACGGGTGATCTCGCCCCCCGGCCTTGCCGGAAACACGCCGTCGACCACGTCGAGCAGGCCCAGCAGCTCGGCCTCGACGGCGGTCTCTTCCTTCAACTCGCGCAAGGCGGCGACCTCCAGGGTCTCGCCCCACTCCAGCCTTCCGCCAGGCAGGCTCCACTGGTTCAGCCGGGGCGGCGTGCCGCGCCGGATCAGCAGGACCTCGTCGCCACGCAGGCAGACGACGCCAACGGTCGGCACGGGGTGGTTCATGGCCGGGTCCTTCAGGGGAAGCCGACCTTGAGATCGACGCTGGACTTTACGCCGATGCAGTTTCCGCAGTCGGCCAGCCAAGCCTCCGCAGCCTTCTGGCCGCGCGCCTTGAGGTCGGTCAGGAAACTCCATTCCGTGTTGAACTTGGTGGAGAGCGACAGATCCGCCAGCGGCTTGTCGGCGGTGATGGCGTGGACCAGCATCCGGCGGTAGCGGCCCCGAGCGTTCTCCTTCAGCAGGCCCTCGTCCAGCAGCTTCTGCACGAAGCCGATGGCCCGCAGCTCCGAGGCCAGGGAGGCGTTGAAGGTGATCTCGTTCAGCCGATCCATGATCTCGCCCGGCGACTTCGGCGTCTCCTCGCGGACGAACGGGTTGAGGCTGACGATCAGGATGTCGTCGGGGGTGTCGTCATAGAACAGCGGCCACAGCGGCGGATTGGCCAGGAAGCCCCCGTCCCAATAGGGCTCGCCGTTGATCTCCACGGCCTGGAAAACCTGCGGCAGGCAGGCGCTGGCCATGATGTGGCGGGATGTCAGCTCGGTCTCGCGGAAGATCACGGACTTGCTGGTCCGCACCGCCGTGGCGGCGACATAGAGCTTGATCGGGCTCTTCTCGCGGATCTGGCTGAAGGTGATCTCGGCCTCCAGCGTGTCGTGCAGAGGGTTCAGGTTGAACGGATTGAACTCGTAGGGGCTCAGCGACAGGGCGAAGGTCTCGGCCATCCGCCAGCCGGGGGTGTTCTTCAGCCAGTCGGCCCCGCCGCTGAAGGCGGAGGTCCAGATCGAGGTGTCGCCGAAGACATTGCGCCCGCCCTGCCGGTTCACCTGCCGCCAGAAGGAGTCGAGACGCTTCCTGGCCCCGGCCTTGCCGTCGTCGATCAGGCCCTGGGCCAGGCAGACGGCGTTCATCGCGCCGGCCGAGGCGGCGGTGACCGCCCGGATCTCCAGATCGTCCTCCTCCAGCAGGCGGTCGAGCACGCCCCACTCGAACGCCCCGTGCGAGCCCCCGCCCTGCAGGGCCAGGCTCAGCGTCCGGGGGCCGGACTTCTTCTTGATGAAAGGCGGGATGGGCACCCGGCCCAGCCTATTGCGCGACCCAGCCGCCGTCGACCTGGAACGCCGCGCCGTTGGCCGAAGCCCCCGCGTCGGAGACCAGATAGAGCAGCATGCCGCCCAGCTGTTCGAAGGTGACGAACTGCTTGGTCGGCTGCGCGGCCAGGATCACGTCCTTCATCACCGCCTCTTCCGAGATGCCGCGGGCCTTGGCCTGGTCGGCGATCTGGGCCTCGACCAGCGGGGTCTTCACGAAGCCGGGGCAGATGGCGTTGCAGGTGACGCCATGCTCGGCGACCTCAAGGGCCACAGTCTTGGTCAGGCCCAGGATGCCGTGCTTGGCCGCCACATAGGCCGACTTGAACGGCGAAGCGACCAGACCGTGCGCCGAAGCGATGTTGACGATCCGCCCGCGTCCCTGCTCCTTCATGATCGGCACGGCCGCCTTGGTGGCGTGGAAGGCCGACGACAGGTTGATCGCGATGATCAGGTCCCACTTGTCGTCCGGGAAGTCCTCGATCGGGGCGACGTGCTGGACGCCGGCGTTGTTGACCAGGATGTCCAGCTCGCCGAACTCTGCCTTGGCGGCGCGGACCATGTCGGCGATCTGGTCGGGCTTGGTCATGTCGGCGCCGTGGTACAGCACCTCGACACCGTGGGTTTCGGCCATCTCGGCTCGGGCCCGTTCGATGGCGTTCATCTCGCCCAGGCCGTTCATGACGATGTTGCAGCCCTGGGCGGCGAGCGCGTCGGCCAGGGCGTGGCCGATGCCGCTGGTCGAGCCGGTGACGATGGCGACCTGCCCCTGCAAACCGAAATCCACGGCCATGCACACACGCTCCCTGCATTTGCTGCGACGCAGCATATAGCTCGCCCATGCGAGAGGCGAGCGCTTATAAATTCATCGATAGATGAATTCAGGGCTGCGGGCGAGCGAAAACCCAGTCGGTCTCTGTCGAAAGGTTCGGCTTGAAGGCGTAGCCGTCCAGATCGAAACCCTTCAGCCCTTCGGCGCGGTCGATCCGGTTGTCGATGATGTAGCGGGCCATGCGGCCCCGCGCCTTCTTGGCGAAGAAGCCGAGCACCCGCAGTTCGCCGTGCTTTTCTTCCTTGAAGTGGCAGGTGACGACGGGAAGCTTCAGGGCCTTGGCGTCCACGGCGCCGAAATATTCCTGGCTGGCCAGGTTCACCAGGGCCGGGTCGTCGTGGCCCTCGGCCGCGGCGTTCAGGGTCTTCGAGATCGTCTCGCCCCAGAAGTCGTAGAGGTTTCCGCCGCGCTTGGTCTTCAGGCGCGTGCCCATCTCCAGGCGATAGGGCTGCAGGGCGTCGAACGGGCGCAGCACGCCATAGAGACCTGACAGGATCCGCAGGTGATCCTGCGCCCACTCCAGGGCCGGGCGATCCAGCTCGCGGGCCGCCAGGCCGGCATAGACGTCGCCGTTAAAGGCGATGATCGCCTGCAGGCCGTCCTCGAGCTCGGAGTCGAAGGCCTGGAACCGCTCTCGGTTCAGCTTGGCCAGAGCGTCCGAGATGTGCATGAGGCGCTTCAGATCCGCGGCTGTCAGCTTGCGCGTGACCTTGGCCAGCTCGACGATCTGCGGTTTCAGCGCCGGGGTGGTGAGCGGCAGCACATCCTTGGGAGCGGTGAAGTCCAGCGACTTGGCGGGCGAGATGACCATCAGCATGGCCGGGGAGATAGAGACTTAGGGGCGACGGCGCCAGCTATGTCATTCCCCTGAGTCGACACGCCGCCGCATGTCCGCATGGGCGGCGGCGATCAGCTCGGCCAGGGCCGACTCGTCGATCGGCTGGCCCCAACGCAGCTTGACGTGCCGCATTCGCTTGCCGGCGCCTTCCAGCAAGCCGGCGGGATCCGGCAGCGACGCTCCCTCGTAGAAGCCTATGCCGGCATGGGCGGCGAAGGCGTCGACATAGGCGAAGGCGGCGTCGTCGACGCAGGCTGTCGGATGGCCATCATGCAACACCTCGCGAACGTCTTCGCCGCTGGCCCGCAGACGTTCGAACCAGCCCTGAACCAGTTGGCGCAGCGGGTCATCGGCCGAGAACCAGGTCTCGACCCCGGCGTGACGCCGCACGGCGCCGGCGAACCGGAAAAGCGTGCCCATGCCGCCATCAAGCTCGCCCCTGTCGAGGTTGTCGAGTCCATCACTTTCCACATTGGAAAGTTTTCGCTTGCCAGGCCGGAAAGTCATCGACTATGACTTTCCACAACGGAAAGTAAGGAGGTCGCCATGACCCGAGACGAAGACGCCCTGCGGATGCTGGCCGAGGTTGAAGCCGCCAATGCCGATCTGGCCGAACGCGCCAAGGCGCCGACCTGGTACCACCCGGCCCTCGGCCTGCTGATCGGCGGCATGGTGGCGGTCCAGGGCCTGCCGATCATCGGCAAGATCGGCTGCTATCTCGTGTTCGCGGCGGGCCTTTCCTTGCTGATGCGCGCCTACAAGCGTCATACCGGCATGTGGATCAATGGCTATCGCGCCGGGCGCACGCGCTGGGTCGCCGTCGGCCTCGCCTTGATCACCATGCTTTGCATGCTGATCGCCGTCTGGCTGGAGCGCGAACGCGGACTGACCTACGCGCCTCTCGCCTTTGGCGCGATCGTCGCCGTCATCGTCACGATCGGCGGCTTTGTCTGGGAGGCCGCCTTCCGCGCCGACCTGCGCGACGGGGACCCGCGATGAGCGCCGAACTCGACACGGTGATCCACGCCCCCAACCGCCTACAGATGTGCTGCATGCTGGCGGCGGTGGACATCGTCGACTTCGCCACCGTCCGCGAGGCGCTGGACGTCTCGGAGTCGGTGCTCTCCAAGCACGTGAAGACCCTGGAGGAGGCCGGCTATGTTAAGGTCAGCAAGGCCGCGTCCGACGGGCGCCAATGCACCTGGCTTTCGCTGACCGGCCCCGGTCGCAAGGCGCTGAAGACCCACCTGGCGGCGTTGAAGGCGATGATGGCGAACGTGCCGGACACCTAACGCGTCAGGACGATCGGCTTGACCGCGCCGCCCGAGACCGAGACCAGGGTGACGATCGTGCCGCCCTCCTGGACCATGTAGCCGCCGCCATCGCCGGCCGGGCTCTCGATACTGACCACGGCGGCGACGTAGTAGTCGCCGTCGGGCAGGCGGTCGAAGGCGAATCCGCCCTGGGCGTCGCAGGTCTCGATCGTGACGACCGGATCGAACGGCTGCGGCTCCCAGCTCGTCCGGCGGGCGAAGCCGCCCGTCTCTGCGCCATAGGCGCGACGCACGAAGGCGATAGTGGAAGGACCGCGCGGGAACAGACGGACCGGCGAGCCGGCGCAGCTGCGAGTCTGGCCATTGCGCGTGCGCAGGAAGGCCGTGCCCTTGATGATGTTGCTGCTGCTCACGACCGCCGCCGGCGGCTGCGGCGCGACCGGCCCCCCGGAGAGCGGCGGGGGGCGTATAGACCGTCGGCGGCGCCGGTGCGTAGGCCGGCTTTGGGGGCGGCGGCGGAGCCGGCGTGTAGGGCGGCGGCGCGACCGGCTCGGGCGCGTGGGCCGGCTGCCGAACGGCCGGCGGCGGCGGGATCGGCTCTGGCTGCGGGACTTCGGCGGGCGGGTCGTAGGGTCCGGTCCGCTCCAGCTTCACGAAGGCCGGATTGGGCACGAGGTCCTGGGTGGCCCCGGTGGCGGAGTCGATGCCGACCCCGATCAGACCGCCGATCAGAACGTTGCCGGCCATGCCGGCCGCGCCCGCCTTGGCGGTCTTGTGGGTGACGGTGATGGCGGCCGGGCGGTACCCCGGCTTGGTGACTGTGGCGACGAACTCGCTCTTGCGGCTCATCCGGATCGCGCACGGCGTCGCTTCGCAGAAGTGGCCGTTTGTCGTCTCGACCTTGGCGCCGATCGGGTCGCTGTTGACCTCCCAGGCATCGGTCGAGCCGCGCGTCACCGACGCGCAGGCGCAGAGCAGGACGCACGCGGACGCCGACACCACCAAACCAAGCTTCATGATTTCCCCGCCCGTCCCCTGACGGCTTCGCTTATGACGCCCAGGAGTTGAGTAACCGTGAAGGCGGCTCGACCGATCCGGGCGAGACGGCTATGCAGCGCCCATGACCCAGACTTCTAGGCCTGATGGCTGCTCTCGCCTGGCCGCTGCCGATGATCGTAGCCCTGTTCCTGGTCGCCCGCGACCGGACCCTGAAGTTCCGCATCGTGTGGGCGCTGATGTGCTTCGTCGGGATCGGCGCGTTCTGGATGGAGCGGAGCACCGGCGCGTGGGGCTTCATCCCGCTCGCCATCAACGTGCTGGGCCCCAATTCGCAGCCGGGCTTCTATAAGGCCGTGATCCCGGCCGGCGCGATCGGGGTGCTCGCGCTTCAGGTCCTGCGAGCCCGCAAACGCCGAGCGCTCAGAACAGAACCCCGCGGGTTCATGATCCGCTTGGGGTCGAGCGCGCCTCGGATCGCCCGCAGGGCCGCGACCTCGATCGGATCCTTGTAGGTCAGGGCCTCGGCCGTCTTCATCGCTCCCAGGCCATGCTCGGCGCTGATCGAGCCGGCGAAGCTGGCGGTGATGTCGTGGACGATCCTGGCCCCCTGTTCACGCAGGGCGTCATGGGCGTCGTCGTCCGCGCCGACGGGCTTGAGCACGTCATAGTGGACATTGCCGTCGCCGACGTGGCCGAAGGCGATGATGCGCACGCCGGGGAAAGCCTCATCCAGCGCCGCGTCGGCCTTTTCGATGAAGGCGGGAATCTTCGAGACCGGCACCGAGATGTCGTGCTTCCACACCGCGCCCTCGGGCTTCTGGCCCGCCGAGTGGCCCTCGCGGATGTGCCAGAAGGTCTTCATCTGGGTCTCGGTCTGCGCGACGGCGGCGTCGGCGATCAGGCCGTCGCCCAGGGCCTTGGCCAGAAGGCGTTCCAGCGCCGCTTCGGCCGTCCCCGGCTCGCCGCTGGCGATCTCGATCAGCACGTACCAGGGATGCTCGGTCGGCAGCGGGTCGCGCAGGCCCGGCACGTTGCGGATGGTCAGGGCGAAGCCCAGCAGGCCCATCAGCTCGAAGGCCTCGACGCCGCCGCCGGTCTCGTCCTTCGCCCTCGCGAGAAGCTGAATCGCGTCGGTCGGCGAATTGAGGCCCACGACCGCCACAGCTCGCGAGGCCAGCGGCGCGTGCAGCTTCAGCGAGGCGGCGGTGACGATCCCCAGCGTGCCCTCCGCGCCGATCAAGAGCTGCTTGAGATCGTAGCCGGTGTTGTCCTTGCGCAGGCGCTTGAGGCCGTTCCAGATCTCGCCATTGGGCAGGACCGCTTCCACGCCCAGCACCTGCTCGCGCATCATGCCATAGCGCAGCACGGCCGTGCCGCCGGCATTGGTCGAGATCAGTCCCCCGATCGTGCAGGAGCCTTCCGAGGCCACGCCCACGGTGAAGCGACGACCGACCCGGGCGGCCTGCTGGTGGGCCTCATGGAGGGTGACGCCGGCCTCCAGCACCATGGCGTCGTCAATCGGGTCGACGTCGCGGACCGCGGTCAGCTTCCGGGTCGAGAGCAGGATCTCGCCATGCGGGATCTGGCCGGCGACGAGACCGGTATTGCCGCCCTGGGGCGTGATCGCCACGCCCTCGGCGGCGCAGATCCCCACCACGGCGGCGACCTCGGCGGTGGTGCGCGGCGTCACCAGCAGCGGCGTCTCGCCCCGCCAGCGGCCGCGCCATTCGACGAGGTGCGGCGCCAGCACGTCCGGGTCCTGACTCCAGCCGCCCTCGCCGAGCACGGCCTTGATCCGGGAGACGACATCGGCGGGAACGGGCTTGGTCATGACGCGGAGTATAATCGCCGAATAGGGCCGATGTCAGTGTCCGCTGTGGCGACGAATTAGCCCAGGGCGGGGTCGGGAAGGCCCCGGATGTCGCGCCAATATTCCTCGCGCGCATTGTCGTCGATCACGGCCGGATCGCCCGCGCCCTTGAACAGCCGGTCGGCGCCGTCCTTGCGCGCCCGGGCGATCCAGTACGGATGGCCGGTCACGCTGTCCTGGAAATTGGCCTTCAGGCCCGAGTGGCGCAGCGCCGTGAAGGTCTGGCCGGCGTAGTGCAGGGTCTCGCCGCTCTTGGACGAGACGACTCGCCCGATCCCGCGCCGGCCCATTGATGCCCTTGGACTTGTCCTCGACGTACATGATCCGGGTTCTCGTCTTCATCGGTCTATCCCACGAAGCCGGCGGCGCGACGCAGCCGGTCATTGATCGCCTCGCCCAGGCCGTCTTCCGGGATCGGCGCAACGGCGATGGCCGAGGGGCGAAGACGGTCGGCGGCGCGCAGGTACGAGAACAGGTTGGCGGCGGCTTCGGCCAGATCGCCCGCCGGACTCAGGTTGAACACGCGCGGCCCTCCCGGCCCGTCGCCGAACGCCAGATAGGCCTCGTTGGGCTCCGGCGCCTTGGCGTTGATCCGCACCGGCGCGTCGGGGGCGTAGTGCAGGGCCAGGCGTCCGGGCGAGCGCTTGGCGTCGTCTTCCGCCTCGGCCAGGGGGCCGACGATCCGCTGCAGTTGGAAGCGCGTGACGGCCCCAGGCCGCAGCAGGCGCGCCTGACCGTCCAGAACCGAGACGACGGTCGATTCCAGGCCGACGGCGCTCGGGCCGCCATCCAGGGCGGCGGCGGCCTTGTCGCCGGTCTCGGCCATGGCGTCCGCATAGGTGGTCGGGCTGGGTCGGCCCGAGCGATTGGCCGAGGGAGCGACGACCGCGCCGCCGAACGCCGCCAGCACCGCCCGCGACAGAGGATGGCCCGGCACGCGGATGGCCACGGTGTCGAGGCCGGCGCGCGCCAGATCGCAGACGGCGGCCGCGTCCTTGATCGGCGCGACGATGGTCAGCGGGCCCGGCCAGAATTCGCGGGCCAGGGCCCAGGCGCGATCGTCGAACTCGGCGATCCGCGCGGCGGTCTCAAGGTCGGCGACATGGGCGATCAGCGGATTGAAGCGCGGCCGGCCCTTGGCCTCGAAGATCGCCGCCACGGCCGCCGGGTTCGCGGCGTCGCCCCCGAGCCCGTAGACCGTCTCGGTCGGCAGAATGACCAGCCCGCCGTCGCGCAGGGCGACGGCGGCGGCCCTTATTTCCGCTTGGCGGTCAGGTTGAAGCTGACCTTCACCTTCGCCGCGATTTCGTCCGTCGACGCCCATTCGCCCTGCCCAACTCCAAACGTCGTCCGGTCGAGGGTGGTTACACCCCGCGCGGTCGCCGTGTCGCCGTCGATCTTCAGGGTGAAGGGCAGGCTGAGCGGCTTTTTCACGCCCCGCAGGTCCAGGGTCCCGTCGGCGACGAACTTGCCCTCGCCGGTTTTGCGGAACTTGGTAGCCGTGAAGGTCGCCTTTGGGTGCTCGGCGGTGTCGAAGAAGTCGCCGCTGGGCAGGCTCTGGTCACGCTGGGCGTCGCCGGTGTCGACCGAGGCGGTGTCGATGGCGACGGTCAGCTTCGAGCGGTCCAGGGCCTCGGGCGAGAACAGGATGTCGGCGGTCCAGGTCTTGAAGCGGCCCTCGATGGCGTTCTCCGACCAGGTGGCGCTGAAGCCCAGGGTCGAGCCCTTCTGAACCGTCCAGTGTACGGGGTCCTTGAAATAGACCGCGGCGGGCGTCTCGGCGGCCTTGACGAAAGCCTCGCTGGTCTCCTTGGAGACGGTTCCGGCCACGCCCTTGAACTTCTCCAGATCCTCCTGGGTGCGCGGCAGCTGCGCTTCCTCATCCGCGGCTGGCGCGGGCGGCGCGGCGGGCTTGGCCTTGGCGGCGGGCATGTAGAGATAGCCGGCGGCGATCACGGCAGCCAGGCCGGCGGCGGCCAGCCAGGCGCGAGGCTCCTTCCAGCCGGGGCGGGCGCCGGGCGCCATGTTCGCGAACACCTCGTCCTTGTCGAGGATCTGGTGCTTGGCCACCGCGCCCAAATGCAGGATCAGCAGCAGATAGGTGACCTTGACCAGCACGCCGTGACCCAGCTCGCCGATCTCGTGCCACAGATGCTTCGGACCGGCCGCCAGCTCGGGCAGGCCGGGAATGTGCGGCCACGGGATCGTCCCGAACAGCAGGGTCGGGATCGGCACGCGGCTGGTCGAGACCAGGATCCAGCCCGTCAGCGGCAGACCGATCATGATCACATAGAAGCCGACGTGGACGACCTTGGACGCGACCTGCTCCCACTTGGGTTGCCCCTCGGGCGCGGCCGGCGGCGTGTTGAACAGCCGCCAGGCCAGCCGCGCCAGGCTGAGCAGCAGGATGGCGATGCCGATCGACTTGTGCAGCTGGAACAGGGCGTAGGTCGTCGGGCCCTTGGGTCCGTCGCCCATCCGCCAGCCCAGGATGATCTGGAAGATGAGGGCCGCGGCGATCAGCCAGTGAATGACGATCGCCACCGTCGTGTAGCGCGTACGGCTTGCGGCCATGCGAGTCTCCCGGGTCCCCTGAACCTATACCTGGATCATGGCGGGGTTCGCCCGCCATGATCCAGCGCAGTTTTACTTCTTTTGGAACTCGACTTCGATGTTCAGGGTGACGTCGTCGCCGACCAGCGGCACGTACTTGCCGACGCCGAACTCCGACCGCTTGATGGTCGTGGTCGCCGAGAAGCCCGCGCGGGTCTGCAGCGGGTTCATGCCCGGGCCCGAGCCGTTGAAGGTGACGTCCAGCACCACCGGCTTGGTCACGCCGTGGAAGGTCAGGTCGCCGGTCACGGTGCCATGCTGGCCATCGCCGACGTTCACGACGGTCGAGACGAAGGTGATGGTCGGGTACTTGGCGGCTTCCAGCCAGCCGTCGCCGATCAGTTCCTTGTTGAACTTCAGGCCGAACTCGTCGGCGCCCGTGGAGGTGTCGATCGAGGCCGGGTCGACCGTGACGGTCAGCTTGGCGGCGGTCGGCTGGGCCGGGTCGTACTGATAGGAAGCGTCCAGCTTGGTGAAACGCAGGGTGTAGTTCGACAGGCCCATATGCTTGAGCTTGGCGGTCAGCGAAGCGTGGGTCTTGTCGAGCACGTAGACGCCGGCGGGCATCTTGGCCGGATCGGTCGACGGCGCGGCCATGGCGGCCGGCGCGGTCAGCAGGGCCGCGGCGAGCGTGGCGTAGAGGAAGGGCTTGTACATCGGGGCGCTCCAGGGCGTAATTAAAACAGCATTAGTTGCAGTTCCCCGACTTAGGCACTCCAGCACGGCTTTGAAGGGGCGCAAGATCACGAGGCCGTGATCTTCGCCATAAAGACGGGGATGGCTTGGCGACGTTGCGTCACCCCGCCTAAACAGATCGCCGCCCCTCTGGAGTTTGTCGGCCATGACCTATCGCGCCCCCGTCCGTGACCTCGCCTTCTCGCTGCGGCACGCGGCGGATTTCGGGCGGCTGGCCGACGCCTTTCCCGAGGCGGACGCCGACACGGTCATGGCGGTGCTGGAAGCGGCCGGCGCCTTCGCCGCCGACGTTCTGGCTCCGTTGAACCGTCAGGGCGACCTGGTCGGCGCCAAGCTGGAAAATGGCGTGGTCCGCTCCGCCCCCGGCTTCGCCGACGCCTACAAGCAGTTCGCCCAGGGCGGCTGGACCAGCCTGGCCGCGCCCGTCGCGCACGGCGGCCAGGGCCTGCCCAAGACGCTCGAGGTCGCGGTGCTGGAGATGATTCAGGCGTCGAACATGGCCTTCGGCCTCTGCCCGATGCTCAGCCTGGGCGCCATCGAGGCCCTGGAGCTGTGCGGAACGGACAGCCAGAAACACACCTACCTGCCCAGGCTGGTCTCCGGCGAATGGACCGGCACGATGAACCTGACCGAGCCGCAGGCCGGCTCGGACCTGGCCGCCCTGACCACGATGGCCACCCCCGATGGCGACGGCGGCTGGAAGATCACGGGCCAGAAAATCTTCATCACCTGGGGCGACCACGACGCGGCCGACAACATCGTCCACCTCGTTCTGGCCCGCACCCCCGACGCCCCTCCCGGCGTGAAGGGCGTCTCGCTGTTCCTGGCCCCCAAGGTCCTGGTCGACGAGGACGGCAAGCTGGGCGAGGCCAACGCCCTGCGTGTCGGCGGGCTGGAGCACAAGCTGGGCATCCACGGCTCGCCCACCTGCGTGATGCTGTTCGAGGGCGCCAAGGCCGAGCTGGTCGGCGGCCTGGGCCAGGGCCTGCCGAACATGTTCGTGATGATGAACGCCGCCCGTCTGCAGGTCGGGGCCCAGGGCGTGGCCATCGCCGAGCGCGCCTACCAGCAGGCCCTGCACTTCAGCCAGGAACGCGTCCAGGGCCGCTCGGCCTGGACGGGCGCCTATCCCTCGCGCCTGTTCGACCATCCGGACGTGCGCCGCTCGCTCGTCTTGATGAAGGCCCATATCGAAGCCGCGCGCGGCATCTGCCTGTCGACCGCCGTCGCCGCCGACCTGTCGCGCGCCGCCGCCGACGAGACGACCCGCGCGAGCGCCAAGCTGCGCGAGGAACTGCTGACTCCGATCGCCAAGGCCTGGTCGACCGATGTCGGCGTCTGGGTGGCCTCGCAAGGCGTACAGATCCACGGCGGCATGGGCTTCATCGAGGAGACCGGCGCGGCCCAGCACTATCGCGACGCCCGCATCGCCCCGATCTACGAGGGGACCAACGGAATCCAGGCCATCGACCTGGTCGGCCGCAAGCTCTCCATGGGAGAGGGCCAGGCCGTGGCCGACCTGATGGACGACATCCGCGACACCATCGACGCCCTGAACGCTTCGGAGTTGAAGGCCGTCGGCCTGCGCCTGGGCGCCGCCCTCGAACGCCGCCGCCTCGGCTACCGCCTGGCTGGTCGAGCGCCGCGCCAAGTCGATGCCGGACGCCCTCTCCGGCGCCACGGCCTATCTGAAACTGCTGGGCGACGTCGTCGGCGGGTGGATGCTGGCTAAGGGGGCGCTGGCGGCCTCGGGCGAGGCCGACGCAGCCTGGGCCGACAGCAAGCGGGCCCTGGCCCGCGTGTTCGCCGAGAGTGTGCTGGCTCAGGTTCCCGGCGCGGCGGCCGGCGTCATGCTCGGCGCGGCCGACCTTGAGGCGATGACGCCGGACGTGCTGGGGGCCTGACAACAAAACGTATCATCCCGGATCGGCTGCGCCGGCCGGGATGACACGGCTTTTTCGCGTTCAGACCTAAGCCTTGAAGAAGGCCAGCAGGTCGGCGTTGATGATCTCCGGGTGGGTCGAGGCCATACCGTGCGGCAGGCCCGGATAGGTCTTCAGCGTGCCCTTCTTCACCAGCTTGATGGCCAGATGGGCGCTGTCGGCGACCGGGACGATCTGGTCGTCCTCGCCGTGCAGGATCAGAACCGGCACATCGACCTTCTTCAGGTCGTCGGTGAAGTCGGTTTCCGAGAAGGCCTTAATGCAGTCGTAGTGGGCCTTGGCGCCGCCGGTCATGCCCTGGCGCCACCAGTTGTCGATCAGGCCCTGGCTGACTTTCGCGCCCGGACGATTGAAGCCGTAGAACGGGCCTTCGGGGATGTCGCGGAAGAACTGGGCGCGATTGGCCAGCAGGGCGGAGCGGAAGCCGTCGAACACCTCGATCGGCAGGCCGCCAGGGTTGGCCGGCGTCTTCAGCATGATCGGCGGCACGGCGCCGATCAGCACTACCTTGGCCACCCGGCCGGGCTTGGCGCGGGCGGCGTAGTGGATGGCCTCGCCGCCGCCGGTCGAGTGGCCGACGTGGATGGCGTTCTTCAAGTCCAGATGATCGGTCAAGGCGATGACGTCGGCGGCGTAGGTGTCCATCTCGTTGCCCGTATCGGTCTGGGTCGAGCGGCCATGACCCCGACGGTCATGGGCGATGACGCGATAGCCCTTGCCCAGGAAGAACATCATCTGGG
This sequence comes from Caulobacter sp. UC70_42, assembly GCF_044056025.1. Taxonomy (NCBI): domain Bacteria; kingdom Pseudomonadati; phylum Pseudomonadota; class Alphaproteobacteria; order Caulobacterales; family Caulobacteraceae; genus Caulobacter; species Caulobacter sp. UC70_42. The sequence continues at coordinate 1,050,142 of NZ_CP171994.1, forward strand.
CGTCCCAGTCGTCGGCGCTGAGCGGCCAGCCGTGGTGGAAGACCACCGGCTGGGCGTCCTTCGGGCCCCAGTCCTTGTAAAAGATCTGGACGCCGTCCTTGGTGGTGACGAAGCCGCTCTGGGCTCTGTTGGCGGCGCGCGGCGCGGCGCCGGCCTTCGGGGTCGCGGCTTGGGCGTTCTGGCCCAGCGAGGCGGCCGCCACGGCGGCGAGACCGAAGCCGGCGGTCATCACGCCGCGACGGGAAGCTTGGTTCGACTGGCTCACGGATCAACCCTCATTTCTTGCTCGCGATAATTGTTATCGCGATAATGAGAACCGGTCTAAGGCGCCGCCGCGGGCCTGTCCAGCAATTTATTTATCGTGATATCATTTTTCGTGGTAAGAAGGATCATGACGACGAAGACCCCGCCTCCGCGCCCGCTGGACCAGCAGATCTGCTTCACGCTCTACGCCACAAGCATGGCGATCACGCGCGCCTACAAGCCCCTGCTCGACGCCCTGGGCCTGACCTATCCGCAGTACCTGGTGCTGAACGTGCTGGGCGAGGCGCCTGAAGGCAAAGGAGGAGGGATCACGATCGGCGGCATTGCCGAACGCCTGGACCTTGAATCCAGCACCGTCACGCCGCTGGTCAAACGGCTGGAGGCCGCCGGCCTGGTCGCGCGGCGGCGCGGAACTCGAGGACGAGCGCCGGGTCGAGGTGACAATGACAGAAGCCGGACGCGCGCTCCTGGGCCGCTCGGGATGCCTGAACGACGCCCTGCTCGAGCGGTCGGGCATGGAAGGCGAGGATCTGGGCGCGCTCAACAAGCGAATCCAGGCGCTGCACGAAGCGATCGCGCGGGCGTAAGGGGCGCGGCGGGACCGCCGCGCCCTTCGGGTCTTAAAGCTGCTCGAGCAGGTACTCGGCCGACGAGACCTTGAACTGGCCGGCTTCTTCGACGTTCAGCTGGGTCACGACGCCGTCCTTGGCGATCAGCGAATAGCGCTGCGAGCGCGGGCCCATGCCGAACTTCGAGCCGTCGAAGTCCAGACCGATCGCGCGGGTGAAGTCGCCATTGCCGTCGGCCAGCAGCAGAACCTCGCCGTCGATGCCCTGGTCCTTGCCCCAGGCCTTCATCACGAAGACGTCGTTGACCGAGACGCAGGCGATCGTATCGACGCCCTTGGCTTTGAGTTCGGCGGCCTTTTCCTTGAAGCCCGGCAGGTGCTTGGCCGAGCAGGTGGGGGTGAAGGCGCCGGGAACGGCGAACAGGGCGACGGTCTTGCCCTTGAAGATGTCGTCGCTGGTGATCGGCGCCGGCCCTTCGGCCGTGCTGGTCATGAAAGTCGCCGCGGGCAGCGTGTCGCCAACCTTGATCGCCATGGGCCGTGTTTCCTCGTGTGCGTGTGAAATCGCGCCTGCTCGAATATCCCTCGCGAGAGCGGACGCCAAGCACGCTTTGAAACGTTCGACGACTTGAAACCGTCGCGACGAAGGCCAATGCTCTATCTCATGGACAGCTTCATCGACGAAGAGCCCCATGACGACGAGGACGGCGATTTCCTGATCGGACGGCTCCTGGTGGCCATGCCCGGCATCGAGGACCCGCGCTTCGAGCGCGCCGTGCTCTATCTGTGCGCCCATGACGAGGAGCAGGCCATGGGTCTGGCGGTCAACCGTCCGGTGGAAGGCCTGACCGTGTTCGAACTGCTGGCGCGCCTGGGCGTGAAGTCGCGGATCCAGGCTCCGAGCGATCTTGTGTTGCTAGGCGGGCCTCTGGAACGCGAGCGCGGCTTTGTCTTGCACACCGACGACTTCACCTCGCCGGACTCGACCCTGCCGGTGGCCGACGGCCTGGGCCTGACCGCCACCCGCGACGTCCTGGACGCCATGGCCAGCGCCAATCGCCCGCGCAGGGCGATCCTGGCGCTCGGCTATGCCGGCTGGGGTCCCGGACAGCTGGAACAGGAGCTGCGCGACAATGTCTGGCTGATCTGCGACGCCGACGAGGACCTGCTGTTCGACGAGGACCACGAACACAAGTGGACGCGGGCCCTAGCCAAACTGGGGATCACCGCCGACCACCTGTCGGCGACGGCGGGCCGGGCCTAGCCGCGCGCCTTCACCGGCGCGGCGCCATCGACATAGGCTTCGTTGAGGTAGACCTCGGCTTCCTGCGGCGACAGCGCCGGAGCATAGCCGAAGCCCTGGCCATAGTCGCAGCCCAGCGACTGCAGGGCGTGGGCCATCTCGGCGTTCTCGACGCCCTCGGCCACGACTTCGAGATCCAGATCCTGGCCCAGCTTGACGACCGAGCGCACGATCTTGGCCGAGCCGGCGTTGGAGCCCATGGTCCGGACGAAGTAGCGGTCGATCTTCAGCGTGTCGAACGGCAGCCGGGTCAGATAGGACAGCGACGAGAAGCCCGTGCCGAAATCATCCAGCGCCAGGCCGGCGCCGGCGTCGCGCAGGGTCTTCAGGATCACGGCGGCCCGCTCGGGGTCGCGCATGATGTCGCTTTCGGTCACTTCCAGCTTCAGGGCGCCGCGCGGCAGGCGATTGACGCGCAAGGTCTCGGCCACATCGGTGACAAGGCCGGGACGGTCGATCTCGCCGGTCGACAGGTTGACGCTGACGGTCAGGGCGCCCATCGCCGGATGGCTGTCGCGCCACGTGGCCAGCTGCTTGGCGGCGGTGTGCATCATGTGCGCCCCGAGCTCGCTCATCAGCCCCATCTCTTCGATCAGCGGCAGGAACTCGTCCGGCGGCAGCATGCCCCGGCGCGGGTGGATCCAGCGGGCCAGGGCCTCGAAGCCCGACAAGGCCCCGGTCGACAGGCGTACCACGGGCTGGAAGTACGGCTTGATCTCGCCCCGAGCGATGGCGCCGCGCAGGTCGGCCTCCAGGGCCAGACGCGAGAGGCCGTCGGTTTCCATAGAACGGCCGTAGGCGGCGGCCCCGCCACGGCCCGCGGCGGCGGCGGCCTCGACGGCCAGTTCAGCGCGACGCAGCAGTTCGCAGGCGTCCGGCGCGTCCAGACCGCCTTCGGCGGAGACCGCCCCGATCGACAGGGTCGGATGGATGTCGAACCCGGCCACGCGCAGCGGCTGCTCCAGAGCCGAGCGCAGCATCTCGGCCGGCTCGTAGCCCTTGGGCGCGCACAGCACGGCGAACTCGTCCTCGCCGATGCGGCCCAGCAGGGCGTCGCCCGGGAACGAGGCGGCCAGGCGCGAACCGAGGGCGGCCAGAACAAGGTCGGCGCGCTCATGGCCAAGGGCCTCATTCAGGCGGCGCAAGCGATCCAGGTCGGCGACGACCAACTCGTGAACCCCGTCCTGATGCAGGCGCTCGCGGGCGCGGGCGATGAAACTGCGGCGATCCAGCAGGCCCGTGAGCTCGCAGCGCTCCGAGGCCGAGAATTTCGTTTCGGGGGCGACGACGCCGGCGGCGCGAACGCCCTCCTCCAGCCACACGCCCCGCCACAGGCAGGTCTCGCCGCCGCGCACACGAAAGCGGGCGACGACCTCGCAGCCCGGCTCGCGCATCTTGAGAACTTCCTCGGCCTGGGCGCGGTCCTGGGGCAAGGCGAGCGCCCGGAAGGCGGCGGAAGAACACTCAGGGGCCAGCGGCCCCAGGCCCAGAGCGCGGGCGGCGCCGTTCAGGCGCAGGCGATCGGCTTCGGGCTCCCAGATCCACAGCGCGACATCGGCCGCGCCCAACGCCTCGAGCGTGGCGGTCGTGTCCCAGATCCGTCGTTCAGTGGCCTTGAAAGACATGCCCGTCCCAAAAACTCGTCGGTCGGGCCGCGGCGCTACTCGGGCGCGACCATGCCGAACAAACGATGATCTCGCCAACCGCCGTTAATTTTCAAATAAGCGGGCGCATATCCTTCCTCGGAAAACCCACATTTCAATAACAGGGCGGCCGAGGCGGCGTTCTGCGGCATGCACGCGGCTTCAAGTCTGTGGAGGCCCAGACCCGTGAAAGCAAAGCGGATCACCGCCTGAACGGCGTCGCTCATCAGGCCTTGCCGCGTAAAGGACTGACCTATCCAATATCCAATCGAGCCTGTCTGAGCGACGCCACGTCGCACGTGGAAAAGTCGCACGGCGCCGACCAGAACGTCATCGGACCGACGGAAGATGAAGAACGGATACGCCTCCCCCAGCTCCAATTCGCGGGCATAGGCGGCGAGTCGGGCCCGAAAGGCGGCGCGGGTCAGGTCGTGCTCGGGCCAGGTCGGCTCCCAGGGCTCGAGAAAGGAACGGGACTTGGCGCGCAGGGCCGCCCAGGCGTGATGGTCCCGCGGAAGCGGCGGCCGCAGATAGACGGCGCGACCCTCCAACTGGAGACGGGGGCGGGTCTTCAGGAATGGGAGCAGGGCGGACAAGGACAACGCTCGGTCTGAATCACGCCCTCACCTTCCAATGTCAGGCCTTGGAGGACAACGCCTTGCTGAACGCCTCGCCGGCCTTCAGCGCCGACTTGGCGCCGAGCACGGCGGTGGCGGCCTGACCGGCCAAGAGGCGCCGACCCAGGCGCGCGACGTCGGCGGGGGTCACCGCGTCGACCTCGGCCGCGAGCTCCGATGTCGGATAGAGGCGGTCGAACAGCAGCACCTGCCCGGCCCCTTGCTCCGCGCGCGACAGCGGCTGCTCGCGGGCCATGAACATGTGCGCCTTCAGCTGAGCCTTGGCGCGGGCCAGTTCGGCGTCGTCGATGCGCTCGACCAGCCTGACCAGCTCCTCGGCGCAGACCTTGGCGGTCTCGACCGCGTCGCCGGCCGCGCAACCGGCATAGACGCCCAGCGCCCCGTGGTCGGCGTAGGTGTCGGCATAGGCGTCGATATTGTAGGCTAGGCCCCGCTTCTCGCGGGCTTCCTGGAACAGACGCGAAGACATGCCGCCGCCCAGGGTCTCGGCGAAGATGCGCAGGGCGAAATAGTCCCGCTCGCGCGCGCGCCGCAGGCCGGCAGCATGAACACCAGATGCGCCTGCTCCAGCTTGCGGGTCTCGGCCTGAGGACCGCCGATGAAGGCCGCCGGCGGCGGCGCGGGCGCGCCGGGCGTCGACGGCAGATCGCCGAACGCGCGCTCGGCGGCGGCCATCAGCTCGGCCTCGTCGACCGCGCCCGTGGCGCTGATCACCAGACGGTCGGCGGCGTAAAGCTGGCCGCGCCAGTCGGACAGGGCCTCGACCGTCGCCGCCTCGACCGTGGCGTCACTGCCCAGGATCGGACGGCCCACCGGGTGGTCGCCCCAGCTGGCGCGCTGGATCAGGTCGAAGACATAGTCGTCGGGGGCGTCGGCGGCCTCGGCGATCTCCTGGGCGACGACCTGCTTCTCGCGGCTCAGATCGGCGGGATCGAGCGTCGGGCGGCGGACCAGGTCGGCGATGACGTCCATGCCCAGGTCCAGGCCGCCCTTCAGCGCCCGGACCTGGAAACTGGTGCGCTCATAGCCGGTGGCGGCGTTGATCGAGCCGCCCTGATTCTCGATGACCTCGACGATGTCGCGGGCCGAACGGCCGCCCGCGCCCTTGAACACCATGTGCTCCAAGAGGTGCGACCAGCCCGACCGCGCCGGATCCTCATAGGCCGCCCCGCGCCCCGCGACGACGGAAAGGGCCAGGGTTTCAAGGCCCGGCATCGGGTCACAGACGACGCGAACGCCATTGGGCAGGGTGCGGAGGATCGTGGTCATGAGCGGCGGTATCTAGGCGCTCGCGCGCCTAAACACTAGCCCAGGCTCAGGTATTCGCCGCGAAGGTGCGCACGAAGGCCTTCACCGCCGCGCCGTCGGCCGGCAAGCGCTCGAACTTCTCCGGCTTCTTCGACAGGTCCGGCGTGGCGCGCGGGGTCGAGGGCAGCAGGCCCGTGGCGGCTTGGACCGCTTCGGGGAACTTGGCCGGATGAGCGGTCGACAGCACCACCACCGGGACCGAGACCGGGACATCCACGCCCCGCGCGGCGGCCAGGCCGACGGCGGTGTGCGGATCGATGACCTCGCCGGTCTCGTTCAGGGTCGAGAGCATGGTCTTGGCCGTGTCGGCCTCGCTGACCGAGGCGCCGCGGAACAGCTCGCGCATCCAGGCGTGGGCGCCCGGCGGGATGTCCAGCAGACCCGTGTCGGCGAAGGCGCGGAAGGCGCGGCCGGTCTCGGTGCCGTCGCGGCGGACGGCTTCGAAATAGAGGCGCTCGAAGTTGCTGGCGACCTGGATGTCCATGGCCGGGCTCTGGGTCGCGGCCACGGCGCCGCGCGCGTAGCGGCCGGTCTCGATGGCGCGCGCCAGGATATCGTTGGAATTGGTGGCGGCGGTCACCGAGTGGATCGGCAGGCCCAGCTTCTTGGCCACGAAGGCGGCGTAGGCGTCGCCGAAATTCCCCGTGGGCACCACGAAGGCCACTTCACGGTTCGGAGCGCCCAGGGCGACGGCCGAGGTGAAATAGTAGACGCTCTGGGCCGCGATCCGCGCCCAGTTGATCGAGTTGACGCCCGACAGATCGACCGCGTGGCGGAACTGGTCGTCCTGGAAGGCCTGCTTGACGATGGCCTGGCAGTCGTCGAACGAGCCGAGCACCGAGATGCAGGCCACGTTGGCGTCGACGGCCGTGGTCATGAACCGGCGCTGCACCTCGCTGATGCGGCCTTCCGGGAAGAGGGCGACGATGCGGGCGTTCTTGCGGCCCCGGAACGCCTCGACGGCCGCGCCGCCCGTGTCGCCCGAGGTGGCGCAGATAATGGTCATCTTCCGCGACTGGCGTTCCAGCACGTAGTCGTACAGCCGGCCCAGCAGCTGCATCGCGACGTCCTTGAACGCCAGGGTCGGGCCATGGAACAGCTCCAGCAGGTAGCGGTTCGGAGTCAGCTGCTTCAGCGGCGTCACGGCGGTATGGGCGAAGGTGGCGTAGGCCTCTTCGCACATGTCGAGCAGGTCTTCGGCCGGTATGTCGTCGCCGACAAACTTGCCGACCACGGCGGCGGCCACCTCGGCATAGGGCTTGCCCGCGAAGCCCGCGATCTCGGCCGCCGAGAAGCTGGGCCACGCGTTGGGCACGTACAGGCCGCCGTCGGGGGCCAGGCCGGCCAGCACCGCATCCAGGAAGCCGATGGGCGCGGACTGGCCGCGGGTCGACACATAGCGCATCAGGGTTTCAATCTCCGCCAGAGCATGGCGGCATAGATAAACAGCAGGGTCACGGCAAGACCGAACCACGTCAGGGCGTATTCCAGGTGCCGATTGGAAATTTCTGCCGGCAGCGGCGCAGGGGTGATTCCGGCTGGTGCGGGAGTCTCGCTCTCGGCCATCAGCACCAGCGGCGCGGGCTGGCGGCCAGGAAAACGCTTCAGGACCTCGGCCCGGTCGCCGCCCAGCTGCTTGATCGGCATCAGCACGCCGACGACATGCCGCGGCGCGTCAAAAGTCCGCGGCGGCGGCGCGACCTGACCCGTCAGGGCCGGAACGACGCCTCGGTCCGCCAGGAGCATGTTGTAGGGACCGGCCAGGACGGCGCAGGGGGCTTGGGCGCGCCAGACGACGTCGCCGTCGCGAACGCCATAGACCAGCGGCAGCGGCGGGCCGGCGACGTCGCCGCAGTCGACGCTCACCCGGGTCCAGGCCAGGTCCTCGACCCGGGCCTCGGCCGTCAGCACCTGGATCAGCGGCAAGGCCGGCGCCGTCTTCAGGGCCTCGATCCGCGCCAGGACGCCTTGCTTCCAATGCAGGCGCTGGACCTGCCAGGCGCCCAGGCCGCAGAGAATGGCGAAGGCGATCAGCGTGGCGATCGTCAGACCGACCGGAAAACCAGGTTTGCCGGCTTGCGGCTCAGACATGGTCGCGCCCCGCCTCGGAGGCCTTGTGGGCGACCTGGGCGGCGACCATCAGACCCTTGGCGGGGCGCATCAGGCCCAGGCTGATGATCACGACCGCGGGCAGCCAGACGATCAGCAGCGCCCAGATCGGCCAGTTCCAGGCGAACATCGAGAACAGCGCCCCGAAGGCGCAGACCGATCCGGCGATCAGGATGACGAAGGTCGCCGCGCCATCGCCGGTCTCGAACTTGCCCAGGTCGAAGCCGCAGGCCTCGCAGGTCGGGGCGACCTTGAGGAAGCCCGTGAACAGATGGCCTTCCCCGCAGTTGGGGCAGAGGCCGCGCGCGCCGGCGGCGTAGGGATTGGTCTTGTGGGCGGAAGAAGGGGTCATGAGTGCGGGCCTCCGAAACGAAAAAGGCCCGGAACGCTGATCCGCGCTCCGGGCCCCTCAGGATCTTGCGACCCCCGAGCGCGTCGCCGCGCTCAAACTTTGAGGCTAGAGCCCTCTCATAAGGGCTCTAGTGGGGCGAGGCCCCGAAGATCACGTAGATGAACGCGAACAGGAACAGCCAGACCACGTCCACGAAGTGCCAGTACCAGGCCGCCGCTTCGAAGCCGAAGTGCTGCTTGGGCGTGAAGGCGCCGTTCAGCAGGCGGATCAGGCAGACCAGCAGGAACAGGGTGCCGACGAACACGTGGAAGCCGTGGAAGCCGGTGGCCAGGAAGAAGGTCGAGCCATAGAGGCCCGAGTTCGCGGCCGCTTCCGAGTAGAACAGCTTCTCGTGGTTGATGTGGCTGTACTCGTAGATCTGGATGGTCGTGAACAGAACGCCCAGCAGGATGGTCAGGATCAGGCCCCACTTGGCGCCCTTGCGGTCGCCGACCTGCAGCGCGTGGTGCGCCCAGGTGACCGTCGTGCCCGAGAGCAGCAGGGTCAGGGTGTTGACCAGCGGCAGGTGCCAGGGCGAGACGGTCTCGACGCCGGCGGGCGGCCAGGTGGCCCAGGCGGTGCGGACTTCCTCGATCGCCGACAGGGTGCGGTGATGATGGAACAGCGCCATCTCGAAGAACATCCAGAACCACGCCACGAAGAACATCACTTCCGAGGCGATGAACAGGATCATGCCGTAGCGCAGGCCGATCGAGACGACCGGGGTGTGGTCACCGGCCTTGGCTTCCTTGGCCACGTCCGACCACCAGCCGAACATGGTGTAGAGCACGCCCGCGATGCCGGCGGCGAAGATGGCCCAGTTGCCCTTCTCGATGCCGAGGACGCCGCCCTTGATCCAGCCGATCAGGCCGATGGCCATGACGGTGGCTGCGGCCGAGCCCACGAAGGGCCACGGGCTGGGCGGAAGGATGTGGTAGTCGTGTTTGACGGCGCCGGCCATGTTGCTGCTAACCCTTATATCCCTCTGATCACGGTCGCTGGTCCCCCGCGCCGTGGTCGTTGTGAACGCTATAGCCCTCTCGACGGTGCGCCGCCAAGGGGTTCCACGATGCGAGGCGTCGCCGCCGCGGCAACTTTGGTCTTCTTGCCGTCATCGACGACGGGGAAGAACGTGTAGCTGAGCGTGATCTCGTTCTTTCCGACAGTCTCGGGATCCTTCACGTATTGCGGATCCACGAAGTAGACGACCGGGAACTCCACCGTCTGGTGGGGCTGGATCGTCTGGCTGGAGAAGCAGAAGCACTCCAGTTTCTGGAAATACGGCCCCGCCGATTCCGGCACCACGTTGTAGAGCGCCCGGCCGGTCATCGGCTTGTCGCTGGGGTTGGTGACCTTGAAGAAGGCCAAGCCCGTCTCGCCGATCCGCACGTCCTGGCTGGACTGCACCGCCTGGAATTTCCAGGGCAGCTCGCGGATATTGGCGTCGAAGCGGATGGTGACCTTGCGGTCGAGGATCTTGTCCGGCTTGGCCTCGGCCTTGCGGACCGTGCCGTCGAAGCCCGTCGCCTGGCAGAACAGCTTATACAGCGGGACGGCCGCATAGGCCGCGCCGATCATGCCGAAGAAGGCGGCGGCGCAGATCAGGGCCACCTTGCCGTTACGGCGCGCGGCCTGCTCCTGCGGGGTCAGGTCCGCCTTGGACGGGCGCGGCTTAGGGGTGCGGGTGGGCGACATTGGCGCCGAGCCTCACGAGGGTGACGACGAAGACCATGATGACGAAGGCCACGAGGCCCAGGCCGAGCGCGATATTGCGCCCGTCCCGCGCCTTCTTGGCGACGTCCCTGGACGTTTGGTTGTCGACGGGTTGATTCACTTGAGCAGCTCCAGGGCGTGGACGCCCGACACGGCTTCGCCCAGCAGGGCGGCGAACATCGCAAAGAGATAGAGGATCGAGAAGGCGAACAGATTGCGGGCGGCTTTCGCGCCGGCGGCCTTCTCGTCCTCGGTGACGTCGTAGAGGGCCCGGTCGGCCACGCGCGGATCGGCCGCGTCTCCGGCCTTGCTGGCGAAGACGCGCCAGGCGAGGATCAGGAACACCGCGCCGCCCAGGCCGGCCACGGCCAGGTAAATCGGGCCGCCCAGGCCGGTCAGCACCGGCGCCAGGCAGATCGGGATCAGGATCAGGCTGTAGATCAGGATCTGCTTGCGGGTCTCCTTGGCGCCCTTGACCACCGGCAGCATCGGCACGCCGGCCTTGGCGTAGTCGGTGGTGACGTAAAGCGACAGCGCCCAGAAGTGCGGCGGGGTCCAGAAGAAGATGATGGCCACCATCAGCCAGGCGTTCAGCGGCGCCGAGCCCGTGGCGGCGGCCCAGCCGATGGCCGGCGGCAGAGCGCCGGCCAGGCCGCCGATGACGATGTTCTGCGCGGTCCAGCGCTTGAGCCACATCGTGTAGACGACGGCGTAGAAGACGATGGTGAAGGCCAGCAGGGCGGCCGCGAACCAGTTGATCGCGAAGCCCAGGAACATCACCGACAGGATCGACAGCACCACGCCCAGCGAGGCGGCCTCCTCGCCCTTGACCTTGCCGGCCGGGACCGGACGGCCGCGCGTGCGGCGCATCTGCTGGTCGATGTCGGCGTCGTACCACATGTTCAGCGCGCCCGAGGCGCCGGCCCCGACGGCGATGCACAGCACCGCGATGGCGCCCAGGACCGGATGGATCGGCGCGCGGGCGGCCAGCAGGCCGGTCAAGCCCGTGAACACCACCAGCGACATGACGCGCGGCTTCATCAGCTGGAAGTAGTCCTGCCAGCGCGCGGCCTGAGTCAGATCGGGCCGCGTCGTGTCGGGCTGAACGGTCTCCGGGGTCATGGCGAGGGTCTTCGACATCGGGGTGAACATATCGGTCTTGAATGGTCGAAGGGCGCGGCCCGGACCCTTAAGGATCCCGACCGCGCCCCTTTTTGCTTCAGGTCAAACCCGGAAGCCCGGCCTTAGCGAAGCCGGCCTTAGTGGTGGCCGTCTTCCTTGATCACCGGCGGTTCGCTGAACTGGTGGAACGGCGGCGGCGAGGACAGGGTCCATTCCAGCGTCGTGGCGCCTTCGCCCCACGGGTTGGCTTCCGCCGGGCGGCGACGGATCGCGGCTTCCAGCAGCATGATCATGAAGATGCCGACGGCGACGACGGTGATCATGTAACCGACCGTCGAGACGTAGTTCCACTTCGTGAAGGCGTCCGGATAGTCGACGTAGCGACGCGGCATGCCTTGCAGGCCGAGGAAGTGCTGCGGGAAGAAGATCAGGTTCACGCCGACGAACATCACCCAGAAGTGGGCGCAGCCGAGGAACTCGTTGTACTTCACGCCCCACATCTTCTCGAACCAGTAGTAGAAGCCCGCGAAGATGGCGAAGACGGCGCCCAGCGACAGCACGTAGTGGAAGTGGGCCACCACGTAGTAGGTGTCGTGCAGGCTGTAGTCGATGCCGGCGTTCGACAGGACCACGCCGGTCACGCCGCCGACGGTGAACAGGAAGATGAAGCCCATCGCCCACAGCATGGGCGTCTTGAAGTCCAGCGAGCCGCCCCACATCGTGGCGATCCAGCTGAAGATCTTCACGCCCGTCGGGACGGCGATGATCATCGTGGCGGCCACGAAGTAGGCGCGCAGGTTGATGCTCATGCCGACCGTGTACATGTGGTGCGCCCACACGACGAAGCCGACGAAGCCGATGGCGACCATGGCGTAGGCCATCGCCAGGTAGCCGAAGACCGGCTTCTTGGAGAAGGTCGAGACGATATGGCTGATGATGCCGAACCCAGGCAGGATCAGGATGTACACTTCCGGGTGACCGAAGAACCAGAACAGGTGCTGGAACATGACGGGGTCGCCGCCGGCGGCCGGGTCGAAGAAGTGGGTGCCGAAGTTGCGGTCGGTCAGCAGCATGGTGATGGCGCCGGCCAGGACGGGCAGCGACAGCAGCAGCAGGAAGGCGGTGATCAGCACCGACCAGGCGAACAGCGGCATGCGGTGCAGGGTCATGCCCGGCGCGCGCATGTTGAAGATCGTGGTGATGAAGTTGATCGCGCCCAGGATCGAGCTCGCGCCGGCCAGGTGGAGCGACAGGATCGCCAGATCCATGGCCGGGCCCTTGTGGCCGATGGTCGAGAGCGGCGGATAGATCGTCCAGCCGCCGCCGAAGCCGTGGCCCGGGCCGCCGTCGACGAACATCGAGGTGACCAGCAGGACCCAAGCGGCGACCAGCAGCCAGAACGAGATGTTGTTCATCCGCGGGAAGGCCATGTCCGGCGCGCCGATCATGATCGGGACGAACCAGTTGCCGAAGCCGCCGATCATGGCGGGCATGACCATGAAGAAGATCATGATCAGGGCGTGGGCGGTGACCACGGCGTTATAGCCGTGCTTGCCCTTGAAGATGCCCATCTGCGCCAGCATGCCGGTGTCGGAGAACACCTGGATGCCCGGCTCCATCAGCTCCCAGCGGATCAGGCCCGACAGGGCGCCGCCGACGATGCCCGCCATGATGGCGAACAGGATGTACAGCGTGCCGATGTCCTTGTGGTTCGTCGAGAAGAACCAGCGGGCGATGAAGGGCGGCTTGTGGTCGGCGTCGTCGTGACCGCCGTGCGCGTCGTGAGTGTCTGCGGCGTGAGCCATCGGACTTCTATCCTACGATCGTATCTTAGGCCGCCGGCGCGGCGGGAGCCGCGGCCGGAGCGGAAGCGGGAGCGGCGGCGGGAGCGGAAGCGGGGGTCACGGCGGCGGCCGGCGCGGCGGCCGGAGCCGGCGGCGCCACCTTTTCCTTGACCCAGGCGTCGAACTCGCCCTGCGAGACCACCTGGATCTCGATCGGCATGTTCGAGTGGTCGACGCCGCAGAGCTCCGAGCACTGGCCGTAGTAGACGCCGGTCTTCTCGGCCTTGAACCAGGTTTCGTTCAGGCGGCCCGGGATGGCGTCGATCTTCAGACCGAAGGCCGGAAGTGCGAAGGCGTGGATCACGTCGGCGCCGGTGACCTGGACGCGGACCACCTGGCCCACCGGGACGACCATCGCCTTGTCGGCGGCCAGCAGGTACGGAACCTTCTTGGCGTCGGCCTGCTCCTTGGTGAGCGGCAGCGACACGATCTCGCTGATCTTCTGGTCCGGGTACTCGTAGCCCCAGTACCACTGATAGCCCGTGGCCTTCACGGTCATGTAGGGCTTGGGCATGTTGTTATAGGCGAACAGCAGGCGGAACGAGAAGATCGCGATCAGCATCAGGATCAGCACCGGGACGACCGTCCAGATGATCTCGATCGTGGTGTTGTGGCTGAACTTCGCCGGGACCGGGTTCGCTTTCTTGTTATAGCGAACGATGATCCAGATCAGCAGGCCCAGGACCAGCAGGGTGATGGCCGTGATGATCGGCATCAGCACCAGGTTGTGGAAGCGGATCGCGTCGTGCTTCAGGACCGAGGCGGCCGGCTGAAGATCGATCGCTCCCGGCGTCGGCTGGCCCAGCAGATCCTCGGCGAGGGCGTTCCCCGCGAACATCATCGTGGCGGCGAGGGCGGACGCGCCCGTCATGATCCGCCGAATCCCCGAAAATTGCGCCTTCATATCCCTCACGGCCCATTTCGGCGGCGGTTTGAGCCCGATCAAGGCCGCGCCACGCCGACTTGCATATTACGATCCCAGAGCGCCCCACAATCGACTACGCGCTGCGTAGAATCGCGCGTCGACGGCAGCCCGCCCAAGGATCGGTCCGGAGGCTGCATACGCGCATCCCTAGCGGTTGCCAAGCGCCAGAGACCACGCGCGCGGCATGGGATTGCCCGTTATCCCGGCCCAGGGCCGCTCCAGTCGAGAACCGTTCTCATCAAGCCCAAAAACGTCCGTCCGGATCATTACGTATCCTTCATAAGTAGGTACCTTGCACCACTCAGTACCTGGCGGTAGAAGAGAGCATCAACGGAGGCAAGGACGCCGTGCCGGAAACGATTGAAATCCAACTGAAGAAAGGCGTGCTGGCGCTGTGCGTGCTGGCCCTGCTCTCGCACGCCGACAGCTACGCCTACGAGATCGCCAGCAGGCTGACGAGGGACATCGATATGGGGGAAGGGACGATCTATCCGCTGATGCGCCGCATGCAGTCGGATGGGCTGGTCGAGACCTACCTGGTGGAAAGCCAGAGTGGTCCGCCGCGCAAATACTACCGCTTGACCACCGCCGGGCGCCAAAGCCTGGAGCAGCAGAAGGCCGAATGGTCGGCGTTCTCGCGAGCGGTCAACGACATCGTGGGAGCCGCCGCATGAACCGCGCCGAGTTCATCACCCGCCTGCGTCGGGGTCTCGCCGGCCTGCCGGTGACCACCATCGCCGACATCGTCGCCGATCACGAGGCGCACTTCGCCGACGCGCAAGCCGCCGGCCGCAGCGAAGCCGAAACGGCGGCGGCCCTCGGCGATCCCGACCGCCTGGCCCGCGAACTGCGCGCCGAGAACGGTCTCAAGCAGTGGGAGGAGAAGAAGAACCCCTCCAACGCCCTGGCCGCCGTCCTGGCCCTGCTGGGCCTGGGGGCCCTGGACGTGATGTTCCTGCTGCCCCTGCTGATGGGCGTGCTGGGCGTCCTGTTCGGGATGCTGGTCGCGGTCGTGACCATCTTCATCGCGGGCGGCTTCGTCTTCGCCGCCGGCCCGCTGACCGGACCGCCCGGCGGACCGCTCACCGCGTTCCTGGCGGGGCTGGGCATGATGGGCGTGGCCACTTGCCTCGGCGCCCTGCTGACCCTGGCCACCGTCGGGGTCTTCAACGCGGTCGTCTGGTACGCCCGCCTTCACTTCCGGCTGTTGAAGCCGGCCATGGACCAAGCCTGAGCGGCATTAGGAGGGGACAATGTTGATCCGCAATACGCTCATCGTCGCCGGGGCCAGCTTCGTGCTCGCCGTCGGCTGCTTCGCCGGGGTGGCGGCTCTCGCCGGCCCCGACATTCTCAAGAATGGCTGGACCCTGCCGCTGGAGCATGACGAGACCATCGTCATCCGCGAGAACGGCAAGGTGGTCCGCACCGGACGACACTTCGTCCAGGGCCGGCACGCCGAGCCCAGCGTCGACCGCACCTTCGCCTGGACGGGCAAGGACGAGCTGATCATCGACCTGCCGGTCGACGTGGTCTTCGTCCAGGGCGCCGAGGCCAAGATCGTCGCCTCGGGCCCCAGGAGCTACATCGACCGCCTGCGCGTCGACGGCGGCCGCATCACCCTGGCCGACAACGACGGCGTCGACCACGACAGCATCACGATCAACGCGTTCGGCGTGCATGTCGAAAGCGACTCCGATCGGGTGAGGATCACGGTCATCGCCCCGGACGTCACCAAGTTCGACGTCCGCGGTTCGGGCGACCTGGAAGTCCGCAAGTACGACCACCCGGCCTTGGCCGTGTCGGTCAGCGGCAGCGGCGACGTCGAGGCCGCCGGCCGGGTCGAGACCGTCGCGGTGGACAATTCGGGCTCGGGCTACGTCAATCTGACCGACCTGAAGGCCATGGACGCGGTGTTCGACGTCTCGGGCAGCGGCGGCGGCGCCCTGTTCGCCACCAACAAGGCCAAGATCGACATCTCCGGCAGCGGCGACGTCGAGCTGCGCACCGAACCCAAGACGGTGACCAGCGAGATCAGCGGCTCGGGCGAGATCCGCCGCGAATACTGATCAGGGCTGCGAAGGTCCTCGCGACAAAAGGGGCGGGGTGACGGACGCGTTCGGAAGGCCTACCTGTAGGCTTATGAACGCTCCGCTCTCCGCCTCTTCCTTGGCCGCCCCTTCCCTTCTGGACGCCGCCGGCGTCGACCGCGACCGCGCCCAGTCGATACTCGGCGAAGCCCTCGCCGGCGCCGACGATGGCGAACTGTTTCTCGAACGTTCGGAGAGCGAGGCCTTCGTCTTCGACGACGGACGCCTGAAAAGCGCCTCCTATGACAGCGGCGAAGGCTTCGGCCTGCGCGTCGTGGCCGGCGAGACGGCCGGCTACGCTCACGCCGCCGAAATCTCCGAAGCCGCCATCCGCCGCGCCGCCGATTCGGCCAGCCTGGCCAAGCGCGGCCACGCCGGCGTCAGCGCCGAGGGTCCGCGCTCGACCAACGAGCGCCTCTACGGCGAGGACGACCCCGTCAGCGCGCCCGACTTCTCCGACAAGGTGTCCTTGCTTCAGGAGATCGACGCCTTCGCCCGCGCCCGCGATCCGCGCGTCGTGCAGGTGATGGCCTCGCTGGCCGGCGAGCGCCGCGTGGTCGAGATCCTGCGCGCCGACGGCAAGCTGCTCCGCGACGTCCGCCCGCTGGTGCGGGTCAATGTCCAGGTCACCGTTGAGAAGGACGGCCGCCGCGAAAGCGGATCGTCCGGCGCCGGCGGCCGCGCCGGCTTCGCCGCCTGGATCAGCCCCGACAAGTGGCAAGACCAGGTCGATGAGGCCCTGCGCATGGCGCTGGTCAATCTGGACGCCGTCGCCTGCCCGGCCGGCGAGATGGACGTGGTGCTGGGCCCCGGCTGGAACGGCGTGCTCCTGCACGAGGCCGTCGGCCACGGCCTGGAGGGCGACTTCAACCGCAAGGGCATCAGCGCCTTCTCGGGCCGCATCGGCGAGCGCGTGGCGGCCAAGGGCGTCACCGTGTTCGACGACGGCTCGCTGCCCGGCCGCCGCGGCTCGCTGACCATCGACGACGAAGGCACGCCCACCGAGCGCACGATCCTGATCGAGGACGGCATCCTCGTCGGCTACATGCACGACCGGATGAGCGCGCGCCTGATGGGCATGAAGGCCACCGGCAACGGCCGTCGCCAGTCTTACGCCCACATGCCGATGCCGCGCATGACCAACACCGGCATGCTGGCCGGCCAGGACGATCCCCGGGAAATGATCGCCTCGCTGAAGCGCGGCCTCTACTGCGCCAATTTCGGCGGCGGCCAGGTCGACATCACCAACGGCAAGTTCGTCTTCCAGTGCACCGAGGCCTATCTGGTCGAGGACGGCAAGATCACCGCCCCGGTCAAGGGCGCCACCCTGATCGGCGACGGCCCGTCCGCCCTGACCCGGGTGACGATGATCGGCGACGACTTCGACTTCGACCCGGGCATCGGCGTCTGCGGCAAGTCCGGCCAGGGGGTGCCCGTGGGCGTCGGCCAGCCGAGCCTGAAGATCACAGGCCTGACGGTGGGCGGGACGGCGGTTTAGAGCCTCCGCTCCAGATAGATCACCGTCTTCTTCCCGCCGTGGATCTCCGCCGTCCCCACGGGGACGAAGCCGAGCGCGGCGTGGAACCTGTCCGAAGCCGGGTTCGGCGGATCGGAATTGACCTCGCAGACGATACGGTCGTGGCCCGCCGCCTTGGCCGCCGCGAACAGGGCGTCATAGAGCCTGCGCGCCAGGCCCCTGCCCCGCGCGCTGTCGGCCACCACGACGCGGTCGACATAGACGAAGCTCGGATAGCGCTCGCGGAACCACAGGTAGTTGACGCTGTCATAGTCGGCCGCCTGGTCGAAGGTCAGCAGCAGGGCGTCGGCCACGCCCACGCGGCGGGCGACGAAGGCCTCGCCGACCAGATGCGTCAGGCCCTCGGGCTCCAGCCAAGACAGCTCGACGGCGTGGGCGTTGTTCAGGGCCAGCAGGGCCTGGCCGTCCGCGCCGGTCAGGTCGTCGGTCGTCAGCGGCGTCACAAGGTCGGTCATCGGGCCCCTCCGTCGAGTCACGGACCTATGGGCCAGGCCCGCCCCGCGCAACCTTGCAAAGGTTTAATCCACCTGTCGGGCTTGTAACTTCCCTAGCGGCACGGCGAGCGCCACCCTGGCTCCAGGTTTTCGCCAAAGAGCTTCGGGTAGGAGCGGAAACGGACTTCGGGGTTTGAGCCACCGCGAAGGACGGTCCCACCTGGGGTCGAGGCGCGGCCCCTCCGCGCCTCGTGAGAAGGGCCCCAGTCCATGCTGGGGCCCTTCGTTCCTTTTTGGCTAGGCTCCGGAGACGTCGGCGACCTGCGGGGCGGTGGTGTCGTCGGCGCCGTGCGACCACTTCTTGAGGATCGGCGAGAGCAGCAGGAAGCCGATCCCGATCACCACCGACACCAGGCCGATGATGTTGAACACCTTCAGCGAGGCGGCGAGCGCCGCGCCGGGGTCCAGCACCTGGCCGCCGACCGTCTCTGTGGCCGCCAGGCCGGCGATCTTGCCGCCGACCCACTGGGCGATGGCCACGGCCATGAACCAGACGGCCATCATGAACGACACCACCGCCGCGGGCGACAGCTTGGTCATCTGGGACAGGCCGACCGGCGACATGCACAGTTCGCCGGTGGTGTGCAGCATGTACATTAGCGCCAGGAAGATCAGCGGCATCTTGAAGGCGCCGTCGGCGAAGGTGGAGCCCCATTGCAGCAGCAGGAAGCCGGCGCCGACCTGGATTAGGGCCAGGCCGAACTTGACGACCGGGTTGGGATCCTTTCGGCGAGCGCCCAGGAAGGTCCAGAGCGCGGCCAGGATGGGCGCGAAGATCAGGATCCAGCCGGCGTTCAGGGCCTGGGTCTGCGGGGCGTTGAAGCTGGTGTTGACCCAGAAGGTCGAGGCCGCGTCGATGCCGGCCTTGGCCAGCTGCTCGGGCGTGGCCAGGGTCACCGCGCCGTCGAACAGCCGGACGGGCTCGCGGACGAGATCCAGCTGGACATTGGTCGCGGCGAACAGGCTCAGCGACGAGCCGGCCTGCTCGAACAGCGTCCAGAACACCACCGCGCCGAAGATCAGGAACACGGCCAGGGCGAGGCGCTCGCGCTCTTGCTTGTCGCATTTGCGGAACATGAACCAGCCGATGTAGCCCAGCGAGGCCAGGATGCCGATGTTCAGGGCGACGCCGACCACGGCGTTGAACTGCACGAGGAAGAAGATCCCGATCAGGCCCAACAGGGACACGGCGTAGATGACGAGTTCGCGGTTGATGGGACCCAGGATTTTTTCCTTCAGGACCTTCGGCTGAGGCGGCTCGGCCTTGCCTTCCAGCCAGGGCTTGCCCAGCACGAAGACCACGAAGCCGGCCAGCATGCCGACGCCGGCCAGGCCGAAGCCCGCCCACCAGCCGACGTTCACGCCCAAGAGGCCGCAGAGGATCGAGGCCCAGAACGAGCCAAGGTTGATGCCGTAGTAGTAGAGGGTGAAGCCCGGATCGCGGCGCGGATCGCCTTGCGGGTACAGCTGGCCGACGATGGTCGAGATGTTGGGCTTCAAGAAGCCGACGCCCAGGATGATCAGCGACAGCGAGAACCAGAAGATATTCAGGTACAGCGGATCGCGTCCCGTCACGTCCAGCTTGTAGTCCGCCTTCGGGAGCACCGCGGGCAGCGGCGCGCCAGCCGGCAGGTCCTTGATCGCGAAGTCGCCGGCCTTGGTCGCGGCCACGTCATAGGGCTTGCCCGCCACCACCAGCCTGGCCACGCGGTCCTGTCCGCGGCCCTCGGCCTGGAACTCATAGGTCGCGCCCTGATAGGTCAGGGTCTGCACGGCGGGCTTGCCTTCGATCGCCATGGCCAGATGGCCCGCGACGAGCAGGATCGCGCCGAACGCGACCGCCTTGCGCGTGCCCAGCCACTTGTCGGCCAGGAACCCGCCAATCAGCGGCAGCAGATAGACCAGGGCCGTGTAGGAGCCGTAGTGACCGGACGCGACCTTCGGGTCGAACAGGAAATGCTGAGTCAGATAGAAGATCAGGATGGCGCGCATGCCGTAGTAGGAGAAGCGCTCCCACATCTCGGCCAGGAAGCAGATGATCAGGCCGCGCGGGTGGCCGCGCAGCAGCTGGACCAGGACGGGAATGCCGGTCACGAGCGTGACCAGGATCCCCGCGGCGATGACGATATTCATACGCTAGCCTTGAAACATGACGAGAGACGGGAACCTGACCCCCCGGTCAAATCATCCCCGTCGACCCCAATTTGGCGGGGAGAAGATCACGCGGCTGACGGTTTCACAAGCAACGGCTTGCCGTTGACGTGAACGGCCCCATGTTTGCCCCGGGAGCTTGGCGGTCGCCCCGCGCGTTTGGCTAGGCGAACCCTTTAGACGGGAACCCGCCATGAAGATCCCCGACGAAAGCCACCCCATCACCATCGACCGATCGCCGGCCGCGGTGCGCGTCCTGTTCGAGGGCCACGAGATCGCTGACAGCGACGACGTCCTGGTCCTGAAGGAAGCCAGCTACCCGCCGGTCTATTACTTCCCGCGCGAGGACGTGCGGATGATGTTCCTGCGCCGAACGGACAAGGTAACCCACTGTCCCTACAAGGGCGACGCCAGCTACTTCACGATCTATCGCGACGCCAAGGTGGTCGAGAACGCCGTCTGGACGTACGAGACGCCGTTCCCGGCGGTCGGCCAGATCGCCAATCGCGTGGCCTTCTATCCCGAGCACGTCGAGTTCGAACTGGGCGAGCTCAAGGCCACCGAGACCGAAAAGGTCAGTGTCGACGACGTGGTCCGTCACACCGACAGCGGTTCGGGCCGCAGCCAAGCCGATCATTGGCCGCCGAACGTCGACATGCCCGATCCGGAACGGACCGAGCAGGACATCGACCAACCCTACAAGGGCGTCGGCGCGCCCTAGCGCGGCGCCGAGCTTAAGCCGGCCTTAACCTTTGGGAGCGTGACCATGCGGTTCAGCTCCCGTCAGAGGGGCGCGGAGGAAACCATGGCCTACGTCTCATATGATCGGGCTGTTCACGCGACCAATCCCGTTCGCCACCTCGCCTGGGGCCGGCTCTTCACGCTCGCGGCCGCCATCGGCCTCTGGGCGGCCCTCATCGTCGGCGCGCGGGCGCTTTTCTAGAGCGCCGGACTCATGAGCGTGGCTGGAGACAGCCACGCTCCCCCGCGATCTCAGTACGCGCAGTCGGTGAAGACGCGGCTGATGTCGCCGCCCCATGCGCCGTTGTAGAGCGACAGCAGCTTTTCGGCGGGGGTGACGCCGCTGTCGGCGATCTGCTCCAGCTCGCCCAGATAGATGGTCTCGTCCAGGAAGCCGCCGTTCAGGTTGGCGCGGTTCTTCAGGCCCGACTTGGCGATGGCCACGAAGTCCTTGGCCACGTCCTGGGCTGAGCGGCCGGCGACGGTCGCCTTCAGGCCCAGCTTCGGCACGTCGCGGCGCAGGCCCTCGCGATCCTCCAGCGTCCAGTCCTTGCAGAGGTCCCAGGCGGCGGCCAGGGCCGCGTCGTCATAGAACACCCCGGTCCACAGCGCCGGAAGGGCGCACAGGCGGCTCCACGGGCCCGCGTCGGCGCCGCGCATCTCCAGATAGGTCTTCAGACGCACTTCCGGGAAAGCGGTCGTGGTGTGGTCGGCGAAGTCCTTGATCGTGGCGATCTCGCCCGGCAGTTCGGGCAGCTTGCCCTCGATGAAGTCACGGAAGGATCGTCCAGCCACATCGATGTATTTGTCGCCGCGCTTGACGAAATACATCGGCACGTCCAGCGCGTAGCGGGCGTAGCGCTCGAAATCGAAGCCGTCCTCGAACACGAAGTCCAGCAGGCCCGTGCGGTTCGGATCGGTGTCGGTCCAGACATTCGCCCGGGCTGACAGGAAGCCGTTCGGCTTGCCTTCGGTGAACGGGGAATTGGCGAACAAGGCCGTGGCGATGGGCTGCAGGGCCAGGCTCATGCGGAACTTGGCGACCATGTCGGCTTCGCTGGAGAAGTCGAGATTGGCCTGCACCGTGCAGGTGCGCAGCATCATGTCGAGACCCAGATTGCCCACTTTGGGCATGTAGTTTCGCATGATGACGTACCGGCCCTTGGGCATGACCGGCACCTGCTCGCGCGTCCATAGCGGCGAGAACCCCAGGCCCACGAAGCCCAGGCCCAGCTCGTCGGCGACGGTCTTGACCTCATCCAGGTGCTGGCCGGTCTCGTCGCAAATGTCGTGCATGGTCGCCAACGGCGCGCCGGAAAGCTCGAACTGCCCGCCCGGCTCCAGGCTGACATTGGCCCCGTTGCGTTCCAGGCCGATAATGACCTCGCCTTCCATCACCGGCTTCCAGCCGAAGCGCTGAAGCCCGGTCAGCAGGGCGTGGACGCCCTTGTCGCCTTCGTACGGCACCGGCGCGTGCGAGCCGAGATAGAAGCCGAACTTCTCGTGCTCGGCGCCGACGCCGGAAACGCTCCTTGGGCTTGGACCCTTGAGCGAAATATTCGGTCAGATCAGCGAGCGTCAGTTGACGCTCTTGGACGTTAGCGGTGTCGGCCATGCAAGCCGTCCCTCCCCAGGGTGCGATGCTGCGGGAGGAGAGGGCCCATTCTCTCCGCCGACGGCGAACTTCAGTCTCGCCCAGTTGGGCGTTTTCTTTGCGAACCTCAAGGGGCGACCTTGAGCATATATTTTTACCGCCAATCCCCCGCGGCCGCCTGCCACAAGGTCATGGCCGAGATCGCGGCGGTGTCGGCCCGCAGGATGCGAGGGCCAAGCGACACCGGCGTGACGAAGGAAAGTCCCCGCAGCCGCTCGCGTTCCTCCGGCGCGAAACCGCCTTCCGGACCAGTCAGGATGGCCGCAGGCGCGCCTGTTCCCGCCAGCGCCTCGATCGCCGGCTTCGCATCGCCGCCCTCGTCGCAGAACACCAGACGCCGGGCCGGATCCCAGTCATCGAGAATCTTGTCCAGCTTCACCGGGTCGGCGACCTCGGGCACGTCCAGGCGGCCGGTCTGCTCGGCGGCCTCCATGGCGATGGCGTCCAGGCGGCCGAGCTTGACGAAATCGACGTTGGTGCGGCGGGTGACGGTCAGCCGCACCCGGCGCGCCCCGAGCTCGGCGGCCTTCTCGACGATGGTCTCGACCCGGCCGCGCTTGACCATGGCGATGATCAGATCGAGGTCGGGCCCGGTCTCCATTGGCCGGGTCTGTTCCTCGGCCTTCAGCAGGCAGCCGCGCTTGGTCGACTCGATGATGGCCGCGCGCCACTCGCCGTCACGGCCGTTGAACAGCGCCACCTCGGCCCCGACGCCCAGACGCATCACCGATGTCAGATAGCGCGACTGGTCGACGGTGGGGACGACGCCGGCCCCGGCGGAGAGATCGTTGGGAACGAAAAGACGGATCATGCGGCTCTTCTAGCGCAACTCCTCTTTCCGGGGGTAGGCTCCGCGCATGAGCAAGCACGACGACTACGAGAACGAACTCGCCCAGCTTCAGCTGGCCCTGATCGCCATGCAGAAGAAGGCGATCAAGGACAGCTGGAAGATCCTGGTGGTCTTCGAGGGCCGCGACGCCGCCGGCAAGGACGGCACGATCGCGCGGGTCACCGAGCACCTGTCCAAGCGCGCCACCACGGTCGTGGCCCTGCCCAAGCCCAACGACCGCGAGCGCAGCGAGTGGTACTTCCAGCGCTATGTCGACTACCTGCCGGCCTGCGGCGAGGCGGTGATCTTCAACCGCTCCTGGTACAATCGCGCCGGGGTCGAGCGAGTGATGGACTTCTCCACGCCCGAGCAGCAGGAGCAGTTCCTGCGCGACGTGCCCGCCTTCGAGCGGATGCTGGTCGAGAACGGCCTGCGCTACGTCAAGTTCTGGCTCGACATCAGCCGCGAAGAGCAGGCCCAGCGCCTGAAAGCCCGCCGCGAGGACCCGCTGAAGGCGTTCAAGACCAGCGACCTGGACAAGGTCGCCGAGGAAAAGTGGGACGACTACACCAAGGCCCGCGACGAGATGTTCATGCGCACCCACAGCGACTTCGCGCCGTGGATCTGCGTGCGCGCCGACCACAAGAAGGAAGCCCGGCTCAACGTCATCCGCTGGCTGCTGCACGCGGCCGGCGACAAGAAACTGGCCAAGGGCGTGGCCAAGCCCGATCCCAGCGTGATCTTCTCGTTCGAGCCGGCGGCGCTGAAGGATGGGCGGCTGGCGCGTTAGCGCGCCTTTCGCGCCGCCCGCTCGGCGGCGATCTCGAGGTTCCGCGCCACGCAGTAGGTGACGATGTCCCGGACAAGCTCCGGCGGCAGCGGGTTCTCGGGCTGGAAGCGGATCGTGCCCTTGGCGGTCTCGAACCCAGCCAGGCGCTCGGCGAACGCCTCGATCACCGCGCCCGGATAAAAAGCGCAATGCCTGGCGGCCGCGCCGAAATGAACGAGATTGCCGTTCAGCTTGAAGGTCGGCAGGCCGTAACTGATCGTCTCCTCGGCCTGCGGGACCACCGCGCGGATCTGGCCGCGCAGGGTCTCGAGGGCCAGGCGCTGCTCGGCGGGCAGCTTGGACAGATAGTCGTCGATGGACGCGGCGGGGGGCTTCATCATCGGGTGCTCCTCAGATCGCTTGGACCAAAGAACGTCCGGGACGGTCCCCCGCCGACATCGCTTGCCCTTATTTCCCGGCGTACACCGCCATGACGTCCCGGCGGAACGCGGCGCCGCTGTCGGGGCGGCTGTAGAACATGTGCCCGCCCGGATAGTTGGCCAGGGTCACGCGACCATTGGCCGTCGCCGGGATGGCGTCGACGATCAGGCGCGAGGCGAAGAACGGGCACGACAGGTCGTTGTAGCCGTGCACGATCAGGACCTTCAGCTTCGGATCGACCGAGACGACCTTGCGCAGGTCGGTGACCGATTCGGTATCGGCGCCGCGACCCCGATCCCACAGGCGGTTGACGTTGCCCGACAGGGCCTCGTAGCGGGCCTCGGGCTTCCAGCCGACGACGCGGGTGGTGAAGTCGACAATGGCGCTGGTGGTCGGCGCGATGATCGCGTCGAGGATCGGGTCGTTGACCTCCTGCTCGGGCGCGTTGGGGAAGGGATCCAGCGCGGTGACGTTGCTGTCGTAGCGGCTGCCCAGGCGCCCCTTGTCACGGAACACCTCGCGCAGGAACGACTGGGTTTCCAGGCGGCCGCCAGCGCGGCGGACATAGGTCGGATCCAGGCCCGTCATGGCCGAGACCTTGGTCGTCAGACGGTCGAGGGCGGCGGGGTCCGAGCCCTTCATCAGGTCGACCATGTATTCGCCGCGCGTATAGTCCTCGACGGCCTTGATGGTCTCGGGCGTCAGCTTGCCGTCGCGCTCCAGCTTGGCGGCGGCGATGGACGGCAGGGTCCACATGGCCGGCAGGGGCGAAACCTCCTGGCTGGCGCGGCCTGCGCTGGACAGCAGCGGCGAGACCAGCACGACACCCTTCACGGCGACGCCGAGGTCCGTCTGCAGCTCATAGGCCAGGCGCGGGCCGCGGAAGCCGCCATAGCTTTCGCCGACCAGGTACTTGGGCGAGGCCAGGCGCTCGGTCTTGACCAGGTAGTCGAAGACAATGCGCGACAGGTAGTCGATGTCCTGCTTGACGCCATAGAAGCGCTTCTTGGTCTCGTCCTCGCCGACCAGCGAGCGCGAGAAGCCGGTGCCGACCGGGTCGATGAACACCAGGTCGGTGAAGTCCAGCCAGCTGGCGGGATTGTCTTCCAGCTTGCTGAATGAGGAGGGGCTGTCGCCCTCGGCGCCGAACTGCACGCGCTTGGGGCCCAGGGCGAAGTTCAGATAGACCGAGGCCGCGCCAGGGCCGCCGTTGAAGGCGACCGTGATGGGGCGGTTGGGATCACGCGGGCCGTCGACGATGTACGAGGTGTAGACCACCTCGGCGACCTTCTTGCCCTTCTCGTCGCGCACCGGCAGCACGCCGACGGTCGCGGTGTACGCGACCACCTTGCCGCCGATCGTCGCCGTCTGCTTGACGGACTTGTCGGCCGGAAACGCCGGCAGGTCGGACTTGGCCTCGGCGGCCGGCTTGTCGCCGCCCTTGTCCTGGGCCAGGGCCGGCGCGCCGCCAAGCACCGCCGTGACGAGAAGGGCCGCGACGCCGGCCCGGAAAAGCTTTTTCATTACTACCCCTCCAAAGAGGGAGAAATTGCTAAGCCAAGCGGGGAAGCTTCACAACCGCGCGCGGGCGTGATGGTCTGAGGCCGACAAGGGGAGACGCCGGATGAGCTCGACCGACGCCATGACGGCGCGAAAGACGGCCGCGACGCGCCTGGCCATCGGCCTGGCTCAGGGGATCGCCCTCTTCCTGTTGCAGAAGGCCGACGAGTCGAAGGCCTGGCCGGCGACCGTGCCGATGCTCTACGCGCCGCTGCTGGTCTGCGCCCTGATGGTCCCGATGATTCCGCTGGCCGCGCTGTCGGCCATGCGACGCGCGGCGCTGATCGCCTGGACCGTCCTCGCGACCGGCCTGACCGCGGTCCTGGCCGTCCACGCCGCCTGGACCGGAGCCGAGCCTCAACGCCTGGGCGCGGGCCCTCTGTCGCCGCCGATCTTCATCGCCGCGGCCGCCTTGCTGTTCATCGCCCATCACCTGGTCCAGCCGGCCGACGCCGCCCGCAAGCCGCTCGCGCCCTATGCGGACTATTTCGACCTGGCCTTCACCAACCTGATCCGGCTGTTCCTGTCGCTGGCTTTCACCGGGGCCTTCTGGCTGCTGCTGTTCCTGGCGGGAGCGCTGTTCAAGCTGATCGGCGTCCAGGCGATCCAGAAGCTGATCGGCGAGACCGCCTTCGCCTTCCCGGCTACCGGCCTGATGTTCGCCGCCGCCGTCCACATGGCCGTGCAGTTGACCGAAGCCCGCGCCGGCCTGGTGCGCGGCGTGCGCACGGTCGGCCTGACCCTGCTGGCCTGGCTGTCGCCGCTGATGGTGGTGATCGCCGGCGGGTTCCTGGCCACCCTGCCCTTCACGGGCCTGGCCCCGCTGTGGGGCACCAAGGCCGCCGCGTCCCTGCTGCTGTCGGCCGCCGCCGCCCTGATCATCCTGGTCAACGCGGCCTATCAGGACGGGGTCGAGCCGCCCTCGACAATCCCGCGCTGGGCGGCGCGGATCGCCGGCCTGCTGCTGATTCCGATCGTGATCCTGGCCGCCTACGCCCTGTGGCTGCGGGTCGACCAGTACGGCCTGACGCCCGACCGGGTGTTCGCCGGCGCCTATCTGGTGGTCGCGATCGGCTTCACGGCCGGCTACGCGATCGCCGCCCTGAGGCCCGGCCCGTGGATGAAGACCCTGGAGCCGACCAACCTGATCATGGCCGCCGTCTCGGTGCTGCTGCTGCTCGCCCTGTTCACCCCGATCGCCGATCCGGCGCGCCTATCGGTGGAGAGCCAGGTGAAGCGACTGGAGCGCGGCAAGGTCGCGGCGGAGAAATTCGACTTCCAGTTCCTGCGCTTCGACAGCGGTCGGTACGGGCGCCTGGCGCTCGAACGCCTGAAAGCCCATCCCGACGCCGAGGTCGCCAAGCGTGCTCGCGAGGCCGCCGCCAGCACGGAGAAGCGCTACGCCGCCAGCGAAGCGCGTCCCAACTTCAAGGCGATGGCCGTCTATCCGGTCGGCAAGGCTCTGCCCAAGAGCTTCATCGCGCAGGACTGGTCGAAGCCGTCCGGCTCGAACTGCACTGGCGCCGCCATGCAGTGTCCGGCCCTGGTCGCCGATGTCGACGCCGACGGCAGGGACGAAGTCCTGCTGGCCGAGGGCGACCGCCTGAAGGTGTTCTCGGAAGGCGCGGATCACACCTGGAGCCTGACTGCGATCGCCTTGGCGGGCTGCGAGAGCTATGACCTCGAAACCTGGATGAAGGCCGGCCCGCCCACGCTGGGCGAGCCCGTAGCCCGTCGCGACCTGATCCTCGATGGTCGCCGCCTTCCCCTCCAGCCCGCGAGCAAGGACTGCCAGGCCAGCGGCGCGTCGGCCGCTCCGCCGAGGGACGGCGGTGTCAACCCCGACAAGAAGTGACTACGCCACGCCCGCGCTGATCGCGTTCAACCGGGCATAGACCCCGCCCCCCGCCGCCAGCTCGGCATGGCGGCCTTCCTCGACGACGCGGCCGCCCTGGAAGACCAGTATCCGGTCGGCGCC
Organism: Caulobacter sp. UC70_42; assembly: GCF_044056025.1. Classification (NCBI taxonomy): domain Bacteria; kingdom Pseudomonadati; phylum Pseudomonadota; class Alphaproteobacteria; order Caulobacterales; family Caulobacteraceae; genus Caulobacter; species Caulobacter sp. UC70_42. The sequence continues at coordinate 1,078,211 of NZ_CP171994.1, forward strand.
GCGCACGGTCGACAGGCGGTGGGCGATGACGATGGTCGTGCGCCCCTCCATCAGCGCCTCGGCGGCGGCCTGGACCTGGCCTTCCGTCTCGACGTCCAGCGACGAGGTCGCCTCGTCCAGGACCAGGATTGGCGCGTCCGTCAGGAAGGCGCGCGCGATGGCCACGCGCTGGCGCTCGCCGCCCGACAGCTTGACGCCCCGCTCGCCCACCAGGGTGTCGTAGCCCTTGGGCAGGCGCAGGATGAAGTCGTGGGCGCGGGCCTTCTTCGCCGCCGCTTCGACCTCCTCGCGGGTCGCGCCGGGACGGCCGTAGGCGATGTTCTCGTAGAGCGAGCGGTGGAACAGGGCCGGATCCTGCGGCACCACCGCGATGGCGCGACGCAAGCTGGCCTGCGTCACTTGCGAAACGTCCTGGCCGTCGATGATCACCGCCCCGTCCTGCAGGTCGTGCAGGCGCTGGACCAGCTTGACGAAGGTCGACTTGCCCGAGCCCGTCGGCCCGACCAGCGCCACCCGCTCGCCGGGCGCGATCTTCAGGGAGAAGTGGTCGTAGAGCGGCGCGCCGGCCGCCTTGTAGCGGAAGGTCACGTCCTTGAACTCGATCGCGCCCGCGCCCGGCTTGAAGTCCGGCGCGCCAGGGGCGTCGGCGATCTGCGGCGAAAGGCGCGTCCAGGCGGCGACGTCCTCGGTGTCGTCGATGCCCTTCTGCAGCATGCGGATATTCTCGCCCAGGTTCCGCAGATAGCCGCTCATCAGCATGAAGGCGGTGATGGCGAAGGCGACGTCGCCCGGCGTGGCCGTACCCTTGGCCCAGCCCCAGACCATCGCGCCGGTCAGGCCCGCCTGCAGCACGACCAGCAGCAGGTTCTGGCCCAGCCAGACGTCGGTGAAGCGGCTCCAGGTGACCATCACCGCGTCGCGCCAGGCGGCGGTGACCTCGGCCAGGCGCGCGGCCTCGCGCTGTTCGGCGCCGAAGCTCTTGACGGTCGGGTTGGAGGTCACGGCGTCGGCCAGGGCCCCGCCGATCTGGGAGTCCAGGGCGTTGGAGCGCAGGTTGCTGGGCCGCACATAGCGCTCGGTGATCCACAGGTTTACCGACAGATAGGCCACGACCACCACCAGCGACACCGCGCCCGCCAGGGGCTGGCGCAGCAGCATGCCGATCGACAGGCCGACCAGCACGATGATCCCCGGCCCCAGCCAGATGGTCACCGCGTCGGTGACGCTGTCATAGCCCCACATGGCCCGGGTCAGCTTGCGCACGGTCGCGCCGGCGAAGCTGTCGGCGTGCCAGTCCGATGAGAAGGCCTGGACCTTGGCGAAGCCCTCGTTGGTCATCTCCTCCATGTTCCGGGCCGCCAGCGGGATCCAGAACCGGTGGGCGATGTTGCGGATCACCGCGAAGGCGAAATAGACGCCGATGAACATCGCCAGGGCCGACCAGGCGCTGGCGTCGCCGCGCGGCTTGCTGGTGACGGTGTCGACCAGGTGGCCCGAAGCGTAGGGCAAGGCCAGGTCGAAGGCGATCGCCACCAGGGTCAGGCTGACGCCGAAGCCGAACAGCACCGGCCGCCGCTTCCAGAACCGAGCCACGAAGCCCAGCACCTGGCGGTTGGACAGCGCGCGCTTGCGGGCGCCGATCTCGTCTTCATCCTCGAAAGCGTCGGTCATGGCGGGGAGATAGGGGTTTCCCGCCCCATAGTCAGCCCTGTCGTTTGGCCCGACGCTTACGCTTGCGCCCGCCGCCGAACGGTCGCCATCGCAGAAACCAGACAATCGCCGGCCCGACCACCGGCACGCGCAGCATCGGCCGCACGGCGTGGGGGCGGGTCTTCAGGAAGCACAGCACCGCGCCGATCCAGAACACCGTGGTCGGCATGCCCGGCGTGACGATCCCCACCGCGCCGGTCGCCAGCAGCGCCCCGCCCAGGCCATCCAGCACCCAGCGCTCGACGCGGCTCAGGCGGCGGCGCGGCTTGCGGGCGGGTTCAGGAGTCATGCGCCCAAGCTAACGCGTCGCGTTCGCGCTCGGAAGCCTTAGAACGCCTCCGCCACCCCGCCCACGCGGCGCGGCGGACGGCTGTTCAGGCCGCGCCGGATCTTCGGGCCGAACTTGGTGGCCGAGGTCAGCCGCGCCACCATGCCGTGGTCGCCAGCGAGGGCGAACAGCTTGCCGGCGGCGGTCCACAGGCGGGTGGTCACAGGGTGGGGCAGGACGATGCCGGCGCCAACGCCGGCCAGCAGCAGGCTCCAGCCGGAGAGACGGATTGCGGCGGTGGTCATAATTGTCGCTCCTGCGAATGACTTGCAAAAAGACCTTGGTCTCGTCGCGCCCACAAATCCAATTGATTGTTTCTCTGGACGAGATCGATCTTCCCTATGGGATTCCGCGCGGTTTGCGCGGTAAGCCTCGCCACATGACCGCCACCACCGTTCTCCCCGACGCCGTCGCGACCAACTGGGTCGACCGCCACGCGCCGGAGCGCCTGCGCCCTTGGCTGAAGCTGGGACGCTTCGACCGGCCGGCGGGGATCTGGCTGCTGATGCTGCCGGGCTGGCAAGGCATCGCCCTGGCGGCCGCCGAGCAGGGCCGTTGGCCCAACCCGCTGTTGCTTCTCGCGGTGTTCGTCGGCGCGGCTCTGATGCGGGCGGCCGGCTGCGCGTTCAACGACATCGTCGACCGCGACTTCGACGCCCAGGTGGCCCGCACCGCCATGCGGCCGATCCCGGCCGGGCTGATCACCGTCAAGCAGGCCTGGCTGTTCCTGATCGGCTGCAGCCTGGTCAGCCTGATGATCCTGCTGACCCTGGGCTGGGTGGCGATCGGGCTGGGCGTGCTGTCGCTGGGCCTGGTGGCGGGCTATCCGTTCATGAAGCGGATCACCTGGTGGCCTCAGGCCTGGCTGGGCCTGACCTTCAACTGGGGCGCCCTGTTGGGCTACGCTGCCGCGAACTCACCACCTGTCCTGGTCGGCCGCCCTGCTCTACGCCTCGGGCGTCTTCTGGACCCTGGGCTACGACACGATCTACGCCATCCAGGACATCGAGGACGACGCCCTGGCCGGCATCAAGTCCTCGACCCGACGCCTGGGCGACCACGTCCAGATTGGCGTGGCGGGCTTCTACCTGGCGAGCTTCGTCTGCGTGGTCGCGGCCGGCTGGGTCGGCAATATCGGGCCACTGTTCCTGCCCTTGGCCGCCTTGTTCGCCCTGCACCTGTCGCGGCAGGCGGCCGCCGTCCGCGTCGACGACGGCCAAGGCGCGCTGAAGCTGTTCAAGTCCAACGCCGTGGCGGGACTGATCGTGTTCGCGGGACTGGTCGCCGGACTGTGGAAGCCGGGCGTGCGGTTCTGACGTCTAGAACGGCCCTTGCTGGTACACCCGCTCCATCACCGTGTTCAGCTGGCGAATGCGGTTGTCGTAGCTGCGCGCCAGGCAGGCCCGGTTGCCGCCGCAGGCCTTGCGGGCCGCCAGCCATGCGCGCTGGTCGTCCATGATCGCGCCGCGACCGCCCATCGGCACGAGATGGCGGGTGATCCCGTAAAGCTGGTCCATCCGCACGTCCTGGTCGTTGAGGTCGCGATTGGCGCAGATCGCCTTCTCGTCCGCGGTGCGGGCCTTGCGGCAATCGAAGCTGGCGGCGGCGGCGGGCGTCGCGCCAATGGCGAAAACACCGGCGCAGACAGCGGTCAGAACGAAAGCGGGGATCAATCGGCGCATGGCGGCTCCAAAAAGTGACGTCGGGTCATCCTGTCAGGCCTAAGCTGAATGTGCGATGATCGTTCCATGGCCGTCGCACCCCGCGTCAAACCGCAGGACCTGTTCACGCCCGACGAATGGACGCGCATCTCCGCGCGCTCGTCCTGGCGCGGGATCTTCATGGTCGTCCACGCCTGGGCGGTGATCATCGGCGCCGGGGCGCTGTTCGTCTTCTTTCCCAACCCGCTGACCTACGTCCTGGCCGTGATGCTGATCGGCGCGCGCCAGCTGGGCCTGGCCATCCTGATGCACGAGGCCGCGCATGGCGGGCTGCATCCGAACCTCAAGGTCAATGACTGGCTGGGCGAGTGGTTGTGCGCCGCCCCGACCGGTGCGTCTCTCGCCAGCTATCGCCCCTACCACCTGACCCACCACAAATACGCCCAGCAGGCCGAGGACCCGGACCTCGTCCTGTCGGCGCCCTTCCCAACCACGCGGGCCAGCCTGCGCCGCAAGATCATCCGCGACCTGACCGGCCAGACCTTCTTCAAGCAGCGCTTCGGGCCTTTGCTGGGCAAAATGAAGGGGGATCAGCCGAAAGGCGCGATCTTCGCCGGCGAGGTGGCCCGGCAGAAGCCGTTCCTGCTGTGGAACCTCGGCATCCTGATCGTGCTGTCGGCGCTCGGCCTCTGGTGGGCTTGGTTCGCCCTGTGGATCGTGCCGATGGCGACCTGGTTCCCGCTGGTCACCCGCCTGCGCAACATCGCCGAGCACGCCCTGGTGGCCAAGGACGAGCCCGACCCGTTCCGCCACGCTCGCACCACCCACGCCAACTGGATCGAGCGCGCCCTGATCGCGCCCTATCACGTCAATTTCCACGCCGAGCACCACCTGTTCATGCACACCCCGTGCTGGAACCTGCCGATGGCGCACCGGCTGCTGGAGAAGAAGGGTCTGACGTCGGGCATGCTGACCGCCCCGGGTTACCTGACCGTGCTGAAGGCCGCCTCGAGCAAACCGGTCGCCGCTTAGCCTGGGGCGCGCTCTTGTTCGTCGGCGAGCCTGTTTTTCCGTTTCCGCTGTTTCACATCTGAACCGGACAGGCTCTAAGGCCGGCATGATCGTCCAGACCCTGGAAGGCCGCCGGGCCTTCATCCGCGACAACACCCGCTTCCAGCCGACGCCACACGCGCCGGAACTGTCGCTTCACCTGGCCGACGAGATCACGCCGATCTGGAAGCTGACAGAAGAGGCGCTGGAAGAGATCGGCCTGCCGCCACCCTTCTGGGCCTTCGCCTGGGCCGGCGGCCAGGCCCTGGCGCGCTACATCCTCGACAACCCCGACACCGTCGCCGGCAAGCGCGTGATCGACTTCGCCACCGGCTCGGGCATCGTCGCCATCGCGGCGATGAAGGCCGGTGCGGTCAGCGTGCTGGCCGCCGATATCGACGTCTTCTGCGAGGCGGCCGTCGGGCTGAACGCCGAGGCCAATGGCGTCGTGGTCGCCTTCACCGATGTGAAATCTTCTGGACGCTCCGCCGCCGGAAGCCGACGTCCTGCTGGCCGGCGACATCTGCTACGAAAAGCCGATGGCCGAGGCGGTGATGGACTGGCTGCGGCAGGGCCGGGCCAGCGGCGCGACGGTGTTTATCGGCGACCCGGGTCGCACCTATTTCCGCAGGGACGACCTGGTGAAGCTGGCCGAGTATCAGGTCGAGACCACCCGCGAGCTCGAGGACTTCGCCGTGAAGCGCACGAGCGTCTGGACTCTGCCCTAGCGGCGAACTAGAACATTTAGAGAACATCGTTTTCGGGAGAGCACCCATGCGTGAGGACGGCAAGATCGACTATATCGAGTGGCCGGGCGGCGACCTGCCGGCGACCAAGAGCTTCTATTCGGCCGCCTTCGGCTGGAGCTTCGTCGACTACGGCCCCGACTATGTCGCCTTCGAGGGCCAGGGCGCCGATGGCGGCTTCGCCAAGCCGCAGGAGGGCGCGACCGACCGTCCGCTGGTGATCCTCTACGCCCACGACCTTGAAGCCATGCTGGACAAGGTGGTGAAGGCCGGCGGCGTTGTCACCGCCCCGATCTTCAGCTTCCCCGGCGGTCGCCGCTTCCATTTCACCGACCCGTCCGGCAATGAGCTGGGCGTCTGGAGCGCGACGGGGATCGAGTAGACCATGCGTCTGGTGAGCGTGAGCATCTTGCTGTCGGCGATGGCCGGAGCCGCTTGGGCGGAAGATCCGCCGCCGGCGCCCGTGCCGGCCGAGGTTGGCGCGCTGCAAGGCTGCTGGCGCGGCGGAGGCGACGTCATGGGCAAGGCGGTCGAGATCACCCTCGCCGCCAAACCCGTCGCGCTGGGGACGATGTTGGCTGTGGACGCCGACAGCCGCGCCAAGGCCGATCCCAAGGATCGCTACGCCGCCCACCTGGTGTTCGGCGGTCGGGGCGCGGCGCCGAAAGGCGGCGAACCCACCGGCGTGTCTGGCTTCTGGTCCGACAGCTTCGGCGGCGACTTCACCGCCGTCGGCCAGGGCGCGGCCCAGCCGGGCGGATTCGACATCGCCTACGCCTATCCGGACGCCAGCTTCGTCAACCGCTGGCGGCGAGACGGCGACAAGTTGACCTGGACGATCGTGATGAAGAGCGGGGCCAAGGAGACGCCGTTCGCCCGCTACGACCTGGCCCGGACGACCTGTCCGGCATAGCCGCCGCCCCATCAAACCGTCACACGGCGTCGCTACCGTCCGCCTCCTGACGATCAAGCTCAATTCGGGCAGGAGCGGATGGGCGACAAGAGTTGCGGCGACTGCGGCCTGTGCTGCAAGGTTTTGGCCATCGAGGCCCTGAACAAGGCCGACGGCGTCTGGTGCTCGCACTTCAGGAAGGGCGGCGGCTGCGGCAATTACGAACGACGGCCCCAGGCGTGCCGGAGCTTCATGTGCCTGTGGATCACGTCCGAAAGGCTGGGCGACGCCTGGCGGCCGGACAAGGCCGGCTTCGTCCTGTATTCCGACCGCGACGGCAAGCGCCTGAACGTGGTGGTCGACGCCGGCAAGCCCGCCAGCTGGCGGCGCGAGCCGTACTATTCCTACATCAAGAACATGTCGCGCCGGGCGCTGGAAGGGTATGAGCTGGTGGTCTGCATCGGCGACCGCCGCATCGTGGTGTTCCCGACCGAGGAGATCGACCTGGGCGTCCTGCCGCCCGATCGCAAGCTGGTCAGCGGCTATGTCGAACGCGACGGCGGCCTGACGCCCTTCGCCATGGTGCTGGCCGACGCGGACTAGAACCGCGGGTGGGAACTTTCTCGGGCTCCACCCGAAATCCCGCATCGCCGCCGAGCTGTCGAAGGTCAGGTCCTGGCCCATCCGCGCGCCCATGGCCACGGTCGCGCCCGGGTAGAACGGCTTGGCCAGCCGCATGATCAGGCCAAACAGCCAGGTCGGCATCGGCAGGCTGCGCGGAGTCTTGCCCATACCCTCGAAGATCCGGTCGACCATCAGGCGGTAGGTCACGGTCTCGCCGCCCACCAAGTCATAGGCTCGGTTCCTCGTCGCCGGCGCGTGGGCGGCGGCCAGCGCGCCAGCCGCCAGATCCTCGGCATGAACCGGCTGGCGCAGGCCCGCGCCGTCGCCCGACAGCGGCATCACGTGGAAGCGGCGGATCAGGCGGGCGATGCGGCTGACGTTCTCGTCGTGACCCTCGTCATAGATCAGGGTCGGCCGCAGGACGGTCCAGGCGACACCGTGCTCGGCGCACCAGGTCTCGACCGCCGCCTCCGCCTCCGCCAATGTCCGCGCCACCGCTCGCTCGCCCTCGTCCGGCGAGTCGACCTTGGTGAAGCGGCTGGTCGAGGAGAAGGCGATCAGGCGCTCCATGCCCCGGTTCTTGAGCGCCGGCAGGACCGGCGGCAGCAGCCAGATAGGCGACAACGCGAACACCGTCGCGGCCACCGGCAGGCGCTCGTCCAGACCGGGATCCTTCAGGTCGCCGCCGATCCAGCAGGTCTCCTCGGTCGGCGGGCGCCGGCTGAACGCCGTCGGGTCCAGGCCCTCGGCCTTCAGCCGCGCCAACAGGTGCCCCCCGATCAGGCTGGTCGCGCCCAGCACCAGGACCGGCGTCTTCAGGGTGTTCTCAGCGTCCATTCCCCACATATAGTCGCGCTGGGGAAGAGAGCCCATGACCTACGACGACGTCAGAGCGTTCGCGTTCAAATTGCCCGGGGTCGAGGATGGGATCGCCTATGGCCGGCCCTGCCTGAAGGCGCACGGCAAGTTTCTGACCCGCCTGTTCGAGGACGGCGAAAGCCTGGTCTGCCCCGCCGTGCCCTTCGACGAGCGCGAGATGCTGGTCGAGGCCGAACCGGACGTCTTCCATTTCACCGACCATTTCAGGAACTACCCCTATGTCCTGGTCCGCCTGGCCCAGGCTCATCCGGGCACGGTCGAGCGGCTGGTCCTCCGTCAATGGCGCGCGACCGCGCCCAAGAAGCTGCTGAAGGCCTGGGACGATGCCCATCCGACGGCGGCCCCGCCTTGAGGATCCGCGCCGGGCGAGCCTTCGCCATGGTCTTGATCGCCCTCTCGCGCGTTCGAGCCAAGGTGGCGCTGGCCAGGCCAGAGCCTATATGCGCCTGACGTCTTCCCAGGAGTTCTCCATGTCCAAGCTCGTTCCCGCCATCCGTTCGGGCGACGTCCTGATGCCCGCCCTCGGCTTCGGCACCTGGCAGCTGGAGAACGGCACGGCCGTCCCCCTGGTCGAGAAGGCCCTGGAGGTCGGTTACCGCCACATCGACACCGCCCAGATCTATGGCAACGAGCGCGACGTCGGCGCGGGCATCAGGAACAGCGGCGTCAAGCGCGACGAGATCTTCCTGACCACCAAGGTCTGGATCGACAAGTTCCACGATGGCGACCTGCAGCGCTCGGCCGAGAAGAGCCTGGAAAAGCTGGGTGTCGACCATGTCGACCTGCTGCTGCTGCACTGGCCCAAGCCCGAGGCGCCGCTGGCCGAAACCCTGAAGGCGTTGAACGAGGTCCAGTCGCGGGGCCTGACCCGCGCCATCGGCCTGTCGAACTTCCCCTCGGCCCTGCTGGAAGAAGCCGCGAAGCTGTCGGAAGCCCCGATCGCCAACGACCAGGTCGAGTACCATCCCTACCTGTCGATCAAGACCCTGAAGGCCAAGGCCGACGCGCTGGGCGTCTCGATCACGGCCTGGTCGCCGCTGGCCCAGGGCAAGGTCGCCCAGGACCCGGTGCTGGTCGAGATCGGCCGCGCCCACGGCAAGACCCCCGGCCAGGTCACCCTGCGCTGGATCATCCAGCAGGGGATCATCGCCATCCCGCGCACCAAGAACCCGGCGCGGATCGAGGAGAACTTCGACATCCTCGACTTCGCCCTGTCCGACGACGAGATGACCCGGATCCACGCCCTGGCGCGGCCGGACGGCCGGCTGGGGGACTGGCTGGACAAGGCTTATGCGTGGGACGCGGAGTAGCACGTCAAGCGCGGCCCTTGCCAATTTTTGCCAAGAACCGCATCCTGATCCCATGACCACGATGAACATCTCGTTGCCGGACGCCTTGAAGGCCTTTGTCGACGAACAAGTCTCTGGCCGCGGTTACGGGACCAGCAGCGAGTATGTCCGGGACCTGATCCGCAAGGATCAGGACCGCCAGCATCTCCGCACCCTTCTGCTGGACGGCGCGGCCACGCCGTCTGGCGCCAAGGCGGACGCGAGGTACTTCGACGCGCTTCGGGCGCGGGTGCGCGACCGCTCTTGAAGTCCAAGGACGTCATACCGCGCGCCCTGGCGGAGCGCGACATCAACGACGCGCTGGATTTCTATCTGGCGGAAGCCAGTCGGAAAGTCGCACTCGGCTTCATCGACACGCTCGAACGGGCCTATCGGTTGATCGGCGAACGACCGGACGCCGGCTCGAGCCGCTACGCCCACGAACTCGACCTGCCCGGCCTGCGCAGCTGGCCGTTGCGCGGCTATCCCTATGTCGTCTTCTACATCGCCCGCGAGGATCACATCGACGTCTGGCGTGTGCTGCACCCAGCCAGCGACATACCGGCCTGGATGGCCGGCGCCGATCCTGAAGCGAGACCGCCCAACAAAACTCCGTCCGTTTTCAGACGAACCTTGTTTCATCCTGCCCTGAAAGCGCCTAGGTAAGCCTCAACCTGAGCATAACTTACCAGGACCATCAGGATCAGGACGGGGACGATGGACGACGCGGGCGCCAGCTTGCAGGCGACGATGGCGGGGATGGGCCGGACGGCTCGCGAGGGCGCGCATGCGCTTCGCCTCGCCACGCCAGAGCAGCGCACCGCCGCTATCCAGGCCATGGCCGCCGCGATCCGCGAGGACGCCGTCGCCATCCTGACCGCCAACGCCAAGGACCTGGGCCGCGCCGAGGCCAACGGCGTCTCCGGCCCGATGCTGGACCGCCTGGCCCTGGACGAGGCGCGCCTCGAGGGCGTCGCCGCCGGGGTCGAGGCCGTGGCCGCCATCCCCGATCCGGTCGGCGTGGCCACCGCGCGCTGGACCCAGCCCAACGGCCTGGATATCAGCCGCGTCCGCACCCCGATCGGCGTGATCGCCATGATCTATGAAAGCCGCCCGAACGTGACCGCCGACGCGGCCGCGCTGTGCGTGCGCTCGGGCAACGCGGTGATCCTGCGCGGCGGGTCGGAGTGCATCCACTCCAACCTCGCGCTGCACGCTTCGATAGAACGCGGTTTGAAGGCCGCTGGCCTTCCCGCCGCCGCCGTCCAGATCGTCCGAACCCCGGACCGCGCCGCCGTCGGCGCCATCCTGTCGGGTCTGGACAAGGCCATCGACCTGATCATCCCGCGCGGCGGCAAGAGCCTGGTCGCCCGCGTCCAGGCCGAGGCTCGCGCGCCGGTGCTGGGCCACCTGGAAGGCCTCAACCACGTCTTCGTCCACGCCGGCGCCGATGTGAAGAAGGCCGTCGACATCGTCGTCAACGCCAAGCTGCGGCGGGTGTCGGTCTGCGGCTCGGCCGAGACCCTGCTGGTCGACAAGGCCGCCGCCGAAAAGCTCCTGCCCCCGATCGCCGACGCCCTGATCCGGGCCGGCTGCGAACTGCGCGGCGACGCCGCCGCCCGCGCCATCGAACCTACGATGAAGAAGGCTACCCCTGAGGACTGGACCACCGAATACCTGGCCCCGATTCTGGCCGTGGCCGTGGTCGACGGCGTGGCCGGCGCCGCGCACCACATCGCGGCCCATGGCTCGGGCCATACCGACGCGATCGTCACCGAGGACGCCTCAGCCGCCGACGCCTTCGTGGCCGAGGTCGACAGCGCCATCGTGCTGGTCAACGCCTCGACCCAGTTCGCCGATGGCGGCGAGTTCGGCTTCGGGGCCGAGATCGGCATCGCCACCGACAAGCTTCATGCCCGCGGCCCGGTTGGGGCCGAGCAACTGACGACGTTCAAATATGTGGTTCGCGGGACCGGCCAGACTCGTCCCTGAGGCCGGCCGGCCCAACGCTCAGCGTCTTGGCTTCCATCTGGAGCCGGGCATGCGCGTCGGCCTGTTCGGCGGCAGCTTCAACCCGGCGCACGAGGGCCATGCCCACGTGGCCGAGACGGCCATGCGCCGCCTGGAGCTGGACCGCGTCATCTGGCTGGTGTCGCCGCAGAACCCGCTGAAGTCGTCGCACGAAACCCGGCCGGTGGCCGAGCGGATGGCGAACGCCCGCCGCTGGGCGCGCGGCTCGGGCATGATCGTTTCCGACGCCGAGACGCGGCTGGGCTCGCAATACACGATCGACACCCTGCGGGTGCTGCGGGCGCGCTATCCCGGCGTGAAGTTCGTCTGGGTGATGGGCGCCGACAGCCTGGCCACCTTCCATCGCTGGCGGGGCTGGACCCAGATCATGCGCGAGGTGCCGGTGGCCGTGATCTCCCGCCCCTGGATCGCGCTGAAAGCCCGCACCTCGCCGGCCGCTCGCCGCTTCGCCTTCGCCCGCTGGCCCGCCAGCGCCGCGGCCAAGCTGCCCGACGCCAAGTCGCCGGCCTGGGTCTACCTCACGGGACCGCTGAACTTCGCGTCCTCGACCGCCATGCGGGCGCGGCAAAAGGGCTGAAAGCCAAGCTTTCGAGCGTTGCGTGAACGCCTCAGGGCCACTGGCGAATCGGCGTTCGACCATCACCCCCTCACGGTTCGCCCAATTCCGTGCTATGAGGACTATCCACAGCGACCCCATAAGGAGCAATCCGCTGCGTAGCGACCCCGCGCTTAATGCGCACGAAGGCCCGGCCGGCGCCGAGTCCTCGACTGAATCCCCGGGCCTGAGTTTGCCCCTCGATCTCAAGGCGCTGGAGCGCCTGATCCTGGAACGTCTGGATGACGACAAGGCCCAGGACATCGTCCACATCGACTTGGCGGACAAGAGTTCGGTCGCCGACAGCCTGATCGTGGCGTCGGGCCGTTCGCACCGTCACGTCGGCGCCCTGGCCGACCACCTGCTGCGCGCGCTGAAGGAAAACGGCTATGGCAAGGCGCGGGTCGAAGGCCTGCCGCACTGCGACTGGGTGCTGATCGACGCCGGCGACGTCGTCATCCACCTGTTCCGTCCCGAAGTGCGCAGCTTCTACAACATCGAGAAGATCTGGGCGGTCGACGCCCCGCACCGCACCGCGGCGAACTGATCCCGCGTGCTCGGCCGTCGCTCTTCGCTGAGTGACGGCCTAGAGCATTTTCCGATAAGTGTGAAACGGTTATCGGATCGAAAAATGCTCTAAGCTTTTGAAATAGAGCCCTTTTTATCCGATCTGATTGATGCGATCAGATCGGAAAGGGCTCTAGAGCTTCCTTCATGAAGATCACCATCCTCACCGTCGGAAAGCTCGGCCGCATGGTCGAGGCGCAATTGGCCGTGGACTATGCGTCCCGCGCCACCGCCTCCGGCCGCGCCCTGGCCCTGGGTCCGGTCGAAATCCTCGAGGTCGAGGCCCGCAAGCCCGGCAAGGCCGCCGAGGCCGAGGCCCTGCGTCCGCACCTCGACGGCGCCCACGTCATCGCCTGCGACGAGCATGGCAAGACCTGGAAGAGCCGCGCCTTCGCCGATCACCTGGCCCGCCTGCGCGACGACGGGGCGCGACGGGTGGTGTTCCTGATCGGCGGGGCCGACGGCCTGGATCCCTCGATCCTGGCCGCCGCTCACGAGACCATGGCCTTCGGGCCGCAGACCTGGCCGCACGCCCTGGCCCGGGCCATGCTGGCCGAGCAGATCTATCGCGCCGCCACCATCCTGTCGGGCTCGCCCTATCACCGCGATTAGGGCTAGAGCATTTTCCGATCCAACTGGATCAGTGAAATGCTCTAGCGTTCTGTTTTGGCGCATTTTCTGACGACGAACCGGCATCCACTTCGTCGGGAAATGCTCTAGAGGTTGGACGATGTCCCGCTCGCGAACTCGTCATCGCCCTCTGCGCCCTGGCCCTCGCCGTCCCGACGGCCGTGGTCGGCTGGCAGCGCGCCGATCGCGCGATCGAGGACCAGCGGGCCAAGGATCGCCAGACCGCCATCGACACCCGCCGCGAGATCGAGGATCTACGGGCCGAGCTGGACCGCCTGGACCACGCCCGCATCGCCGCCGGCGGCGATGTCGACGCCAAGCGGGCGCGGCTGGAATCCCTGAACGCCCGCGAGAACGCCATACTGGCCGACCTGGGCGCCAACCGGCAGCGGCTGTCGCTGCTGCTGTCGGCCTTGCAGCTGTTTCGCCGCGATCCGCCGCCGGCCCTGCTGGTGACGCCGAACGACGCGCGCGACGCGGTGCGGGCCGCGATCCTGATCCGGGCCATGACACCGGAGCTGCAGCGCCGCGCCGAGGCCTATGGCCGCCAGGCCGTGGCGGTCGGGACCCTGCGCCGCGAGGCCGCCGCCGCCTCGGCGGAACTGTTCACCGCCGAGAGCGCGGTCGCCGACCGCAAGGGCGAGATCGAGCGGCTGATCATCGAGAAGACCCAGCTGGAGCGGGCCTATGCCCAGGAAGCCCTGACCCAGCAGAATGAGCTGCGCACCCTGGGCGCCCTGACCGACGGCCTGGGTCGGGTCGAGGCCACCGGGCCGCTGGTGCTGCGCCCTCCCGCGGCTGGCGAGATCGTGCGCCGCTTTGGCCAGGACATGCCGGCCGGCGGCAAGTCGCCAGGCCTGACCCTGCGCACGGAGAAGGGCCTGACCGTCAACGCGCCGGTCGCGGGGACGGTCGAATACGCCGGCGCGCTGAACGGCTGGGGCGCGGTGCTGATTCTTCGAGCCCAGGGCGCCTATCACGTGGTCGTGGCGGGCCTCGACCAGATTACCGCGTCACCCGGACAATCTGTCGCGGCCGGCGCCCCCATCGGCAAGATGCCGGATCATGTATCTTCGGAGCCGGAACTCTATCTAGAGGTCAGGGAGAACGGCGCGCCGGCCGATCCGGAGCGTTGGCTCAAACAGGAGTCGCGGTAGACGGCTTTTTCAGTAATGGTGGCCGTAATTATACCTCCGGCTTCTGACAGTGGTTGGATGGGGCTAAAATTGGTTTGCGACGCCGCGCGTCGCCAGGGAGCCTTCTGGGCCTAATGCGCAAGTATCTGCTCATCGGAGTTTCGGCCTTCGTCCTCGGCGCGGGGGCCATGGCCTATGTCAGTCCCATCGCCCAGGCGAACAACGCGCCCAAGACCAAGACCTACAAGATGCTGGAGCTGTTCGGCGACGTGCTGGGCACGGTCGAGGACCAGTACGTCACCGAGGTCGACGACAAGAAGCTGATCGAAGCGGCGCTGGACGGCATGCTGACCAGCCTCGACCCGCACTCGGGCTATCTGTCGCCCGACAGCTATGAGGACATGCAGGACACCACCCGCGGCGAATATGGCGGTCTCGGCCTGGAAGTGACCAGCGAGGACGGCGTCGTGAAGGTGATCTCCCCGATGGACGGCACTCCGGCCTCGCGCGCCGGCGTCCAGGCCGGCGACTACATCACCGCTGTCAACGGCCAGAGCGTGCTGGGCCTGACCGTCAACGAGGCGGTCAAGCAGATGCGCGGCCAGCCTGGCGAAGCCGTCACCCTGACCATCGCTCGCGACAAGACCGATCCGTTCGACGTCAAGCTGGTCCGCGAGGTGATCAAGCCCAAGGCCGCCATCGCCCGCATGGAAGGCGACTACGGCTATGTCCGCCTGCCCGGCTTCAACGAGAAGGCCACCGACGCCCTGGTCGCCTCGATCAACGAGCTGAAGACCAAGAACCCGAAGATGAAGGGCCTGATCCTCGACCTCCGGAACAATCCGGGCGGCCTGCTGGACCAGGCGGTCGGTGTGGCCGACGTGTTCCTGGACGGCGGCGAGGTGGTCAGCCAGCGCGGCCGCGATCCGCGCAATATCCAGCGCTACAACGCCCGCCCCGGCGATCTGCTGAACGGCATGAAGATGGTCGTGCTGATCAACCAAGGCTCCGCGTCAGCGGCGGAAATCGTCGCCGGCGCGCTGCAGGATCGCCACCGCGCCGAACTGGTCGGCCTGACCAGCTTCGGCAAGGGTTCGGTCCAGACCGTGATCCCGCTGCGCGGCGGGGCCGACGGCGCCCTGAAACTGACCACGGCGCGCTACTTCACGCCGTCGGGCCGCTCGATCCAGAAGACCGGCATCGCCCCGGACCTCGAGGTCGCCCAGACCCGCGACCAGGCCCAGGACATCGCCAACCGCGTCTGGTTCAGCGAGGCCAGCTTCAAGAACGCACTGAACGCCGACGAGGGCAAGACCCGCGTGGGCGTCCACACGCCCGCCGAAGCCCCGCCGACGGCCTTCGACGACAAGAAGGGCGACTTCCAGCTGCAGCGCGCCATCGCCGTGCTGAACGCCGGCGGCGTCGCCAATACGCCGAAGCTGCCCAAGCCGGCGGCCAAGGTCGCCGAGGTCACCGCCAAGGCCGCCGCAGCGGCGGCCGGCAAGCCGGTCAGCGAAAACAAGTAAGGCTTTCCGCCTTCCTCGATCCAATCAGCGCCGCTCCGGGCAACCGGGGCGGCGCTTTTCGTTTCTGCCCTACGCGGCCTTGGCCGCCTCGGCCGCGCGCAGCAGCCGCAGGACATTGCCGCCCCAGATCTTGGCCAGATCGTCGCGGCTGTAGCCCTCGGCCAGCAGGCGCTCGCTGATCTTCCAGTAGTCCGAGGCGTCGTTCAGACCGGTCACCCCGCCGCCGCCGTCGAAATCGATGCCGATCCCGACATGGTCGACACCGGCCACCTTCAGCGCGTGGTTCAGGTGGTTCATGAAGTCCTCGAAGGTCGCCTTCGGGACGGGGTACTTGGCGTCGATCGCCTTCATCTCGGCCATGAAGCCCGCGCGTTCGGCCTCGGTCATCTTGGCCCGCGCGCCCGCCTTGGCCCGCAGCGCCGCCATGGCCGCGTCGCGCTCGGCGTTCTTGGGCGTCTCGATCAGGTAGCTGGAATAGGCGTCGACCTGGATCACGCCGCCGCTGGCCGCCAGGGCCTTGATACGGGCGTCGTCGACATTGCGCGGATGGTTGAACACCGCCTTGCAGCCAGAGTGGGTCAGGATCACCGGCGTCTTCGAGAGTGCGATCAGCTGATCCAGCACTTCGTCGGACGAGTGCGAACCGTCCAGCACCACGCCCAGGCGGTTGGCCTCGGCGACGAACTGTTTCCCCAGCGGCGACAGGCCATGCCACTCGGGCGTGTCCGTCGAGCTGTCGGCCATGTCGTTGTTCTTGAAGTGGGCTAGGCCCGAGATCCGCACGCCCAGCGCATAGAAGGTCGACAGCAAGGTGATGTCGCCATCCATCGGATAGCTGTTCTCGACGCTGACGAACACCACGCGCTTGCCCTGGGCGGCGATGCGCTCGGCGTCGTCAGCCTTCAGGGCCAGGGCGAACTTGTCGCCGTGCTTGGCGACCATTTCGCGGATCTCGACGCCGCGGATGATCGCCGCGTCGCGGGCCGCCCGCGTGGCCTCGGGCGTGCGCGGTCCCTGGTTGGTGAAGATGGCGAAGAAGCCGCCGTCCAGCCCGCCCTCGACCATGCGCGGATAGTCGATCTGCGAGCCGTCCTTGTCGGCCGAGTGGCGGTCGAGGATGTCCCAGCCCGGCCGGCCGAAATTGGCGGGGGTGTCCAGGTGGGTGTCGAGGGTCAGCAGGCCCTCGTGCAGCTTGCGCGCGGCGGCCGGATCGGCGGCCTGAGCGCTCATCGGCGTGGTGGCGGCGACCAGGGCCAGGACGGCGGTCGTGGCGAGGAGGAAACGGGTCATGGGTACGCTCGAAAGGGTCCGGCCGGCCTTTGCAGAGGCCGACCGGAGGGCGGGGACTAGAAGTCGGCGGAGATCGTGAACTGGATCGTGCGCGGCGGCGCCGGGCGGAAGCTGGCGGGCGTGTTCACCGTGGTGTTAATGGTGCCCAGATAGTCCTTGTCGAACAGGTTATCGATGTTGACCCGCGCCTTGACCTGGCTGAACGGCCCGGCCGCGAAGCCGTCGCCGATATCGATATAGGCGTTGACGATGGTGTAGCCGCCGACCTTCTCGCTGTTGATGAAGTTGGTGAAGCGGCTCTCCAGGTGGCGGGCCGAGATGTTCATCAGCAGGCCGTCGAAAGGCTCCAGCGTCACGCCGCCCTGGAACACCCAGTCGGGGAAGTCCGGCACCTTCTTGCCGGCGACGGCCAGGGTGGTCGGCGCGGCCGTGGTGCTGGCGCGATAGTTCAGGACGTCGTCCTGGAACTTGGCGTCGTTGTACGAGACGTTGGCGTTGAAATAGGCCTTGCCGGCGAACAGTTCGGGCTTCCACTGGCCGCTGAACTCGACGCCCTTGGCCTTCACCGCCCCGACGTTCTGGTAGAAGGTCTCGGTCGTGCCGCCGCCGCCGGGCACCAGCGAGGCGAAGGCCTGCAGGCGGTTCTTGAACTCGGTCTGGTAGGCCACGATCGAGGCGTTGAACGTCTTGTGGTTGGCGCGGTAGCCCAGTTCCCAGTTGGTCGAGGTCTCGGGATCGGGGCCGGCGACGGTCGGGCTGGCGGCCGAGAAGATGTCGTCGGCGCCGCGCGGCAGGGCCATGTTCTCCGAATACGAGGCGAAGATCTGGTCGCGGCCGGTCACGCTGTAGACCGCGCCGACCTGGGGCAGGAAGCTGTCCTTCCAGTTGTCCTTCAGGATCGGGTGGCGGCCGTTGATATAGTCGGCCGGATTGCGATAGCCGGCGATCTTGTAGTCGATGTCGGTGGCCTTGAAGCCCAACTCCAGCTTCAGCTTGGCGTCCAGCAGGGTGACGGTGTCCTTGACGAAGAACTGCTGGGTCTCGCGCAGCGACTTGTAGTCGCGCTGGGCGTGGACCCGCTCGTTGAACAACGGCTTGCCGTCGGGATTGCCGTTCTCGACATTGTAGCGGTTCTGGGTGCGGTGATAGTCGTCGTTCTCCAGCCAGAGGCCGGCCTCGATCTTGTTGAAGCCAAGATGCCAGGCGACCTTCGCGGTGACGCCCTTGCGGATCCCGTCGATGCCCGACAGGCCGTACTGGATGCCGCGCGGGGCGACGATGCCGGCCACCTTGCCGACCTCGGCGTCATAGCTGGACTTAGAGGTCGCATAGGCCTCGGGCGAGACACCGTAGCCGCCCTTGTCCTCGTAATAGGCCGTGGTGGTCAGGTCGAAGTTGTCGGTGATCGGCGTGTTCAGCGTCAGACCGTAAAGGTGGTCCTTCCGCTTGTTGACGGCGAACTTGTAGTACTGGGCGTAGTTGGCGTTGGAGTACGGCACCCCCGCCACGGCTTCCGGCAGGCTGCCCGTCGGGATCGACAGCGGCGTACCGAACGGAACCGAGGTGGGCACCGCGCCCAGATAGGCGAAATAGCGCCCCTGGCGGCCGAACACGTCGCCCGCCGTCCCGGCGTACTGGGCCTTGGTGATCGACGGGCTGTCATAGTCGAAATAGTCGTTGTGGACGGTCTGGAAGCTGATGTCGCCGCCGTTGGGCAGGTCGTACTTCAGCTTGCCCTCGTAGTGCTTGCGATCGATCGTGCCCGGACCGCGCCACAGATCGCCCTTGATCCACGAGCCGCTGACATAGCCCGACAGCGGACCCACCTTGCCAGACTCCAGGCGCAGGAAGGTGCGGCGCAGGTCGTCGCTGCCGAAGGTCTGGCTGATCGCGCCGCCAGCGTCTTGCGACGGGGCCTGGGTGAAGTAGTCGACGATGGGGCCCAGCGAAGCGTAGCTGGGCAGGGCGACGTCGCCGGCCCCAGCCGAGGCGGTCACCCGCAGCAGGTTCTCGTTGTCGACATAGCGATAGATCGGGCTGCCGCCGAACTGGTCGCTGCGGCCCATCGGGATGCCGTCGAGCAGGAAGCCGATCTGCTGGAAGTTGAAGGCCCGCACCGAGACCGAGTTGCCGAACTCGTACATGCCCAGGGCGTCGTTGGCCTGGACGTTGAAGCCCGGAAGGCTCTCCAGCATCTTCAGGCCGGTGATCCCGGCCGGCGCCGACAGCAGGGCCTCGCGGGTGATCGAGACGGTGGCCGTGGCGTGGTCGGTGCCGATGGCGACACTGGCTTCCGACAGGCGCTTGCCCGTCACAACGACGGTTTCCAATTCGGCGGCCTTGTCGGCCTCCTGGGCCAGGACCGGCGTCGCGCCCCCCAGGACGGTGGCTGCGAGAAGAAGCGCCCTAAGGCGGGCGGCGGTGCGTGCGGATCCGTGAGTGGTCATGACTATCCCCAATCATTTTGACCAGGGCAACGTCATCAAGGCGACACCATCGGTAAATCAAGAAACGTAAGGAATAGGGCCAAATATTCACAAAGTTAAAACGTTGCACAGCTTTGCCGAATTTATGAACATCGGTAATATTGATAGGTGAACTTATAATAGATATTTCGCGAAAGTCGTTCATGACGATCGCGTTCAATACATTTCGCTATATCGATAAACGGGATCAGCTAGATCGACATTGGCGCACGCGTGGGTCTGAGCGAACCGGGACGGCTCGCCTTCACACCCCCGCTGTCCTTGGGCCTGAGAGATTCAGCGCCCCGCCTCCGATGGACGGGCGGTCGCCTTGCTCCTTCGGCGAGGGCGGTACGCGCCCTGCTTTCCAGCGTTCAACGTCTCGCGCGGTCCTTCTGCTTGAGCGTTTCCGGGGTGGTTTCGCCTTCAGCGCCGGGCCAGGGGCCCGATCTCTCCCGCGAGAGGTCTTCAGGAGATGGGCCATGCGCGCGCCCGTCAACCGATCAGGTCTCGCGCGAACGCCGTGATCGTTCAGCGCCCGCCGCGATTGCAGAAAACGCCAATTTCAGCGGCGCCCGCGTCGCCGCGTCGCAGCGCGAGGGCCGGCAGGACGTCCTCTGGCCATATCTCGTTAACCATATGTTGGAAGCTTCCCCGCTAGCCTCAACGGGTCATGGCCGTCTCCTTCTCGCGTAAGCCCGCCTATGCCGCCGCCACGCCCGCTCCGGGCGGGTCCGGCGACCTGCGCGCCAAGCTGATGGCCGCGGTCAGCAATCCGTTCATCGGCGCCAGCGGCGCGGCCTGCCTGTTCCTGGCCTCGCTGGCGACGCTGGTCCTGATCACCAGCGACCCCCATGCCGGCTCGCCTGTGATTCGGCTGGAGCTGACGAAGATCGGCGCCACGAGAACGCGCCCGAAGGCTGGCGCGAAGGCCTGGGCGGCGAAGGCGCGCACGAGGCCGAACTGGTCCCCGGCCAGCTGGGCCTGTCGGCCAATCCCTTCGCGCCCGTGAAGCCCGAGGACGCCCAGGCCCCGACCGCCGAGGGCCTTCAGAACCTGCCGCCGATCCAGCAGGGCCCGGGCCTGGCCCAGGCGCCGATCGCCGGCCTGACCGCGCCGGGCCCCGGCGGCGGTCCGCTGCCGATCATCGGCGCCGACGGCCGCACCGCGGCCGAGGCCTATGCCCGCCCGTTCACGCCCAACGGCCGCCCCAAGGTGTCGGTGGTCATCGGCGGGCTGGGCCTCAACGCTCAAACCACCCGCGCGGCGATCGAGACCCTGCCCGGCGAGATCACCCTGTCCTTTGCGCCCTATGCCGAGGGCCTGCAGGGCTGGATCGACCTGGCCCGCGCCCACGGCCACGAGGTCCTGCTCGAGACCCCGATGGAGCCGGCCGACTATCCGGCCAACGATCCGGGTCCCTACACCCTGATCGCCGCCAACCGGCCCGAGGACACCGTGCGCAAGCTGGAGTGGCTGATGTCGCGCGCCACCGGCTATTTCGGTCTGTCGAACTATCTGGGCGCCCGCTTTGTCGACAACGACCAGGCGATGGCGACCTTCAATGGCGTGCTCAAGTCGCGTGGCCTGGCCTTCGTCGACGACGGCCTGGCCTCACGCCGCGCCGGCCCGATCCCGCGCGCCTCGGCGGACCGGGTGATCGACGATGAGCTGTCGGCCGGCGCCATCGACACCCAGCTCAGGGCGCTGGAGACGGGCGCGGCCGGTCGCGGACAGTCGCTGGGCTCGGGTTTCGCCTATCCGGTGACGATCAACCAGGTGCGCGTCTGGGCCGCCGGCCTGCAGGCGCGCGGGATGCAGCTAGCCCCGGCGTCGGCCCTGGCGCACCACTAGAACTCGTGGAACAAGGCTCGGCATGACCGAGCTCGACCATCCCAAGCACCGCCCGAATGTCGGCGTCGTCCTGTTCCATCCTGACGGCCGCGTCTGGCTGGGTCGTCGCCACAAACAGCCGCCGCCCTACAACTGGCAGTTCCCGCAAGGCGGCGTCGACGAGGGCGAGGACCTGGAGGCGGCGGCGCGCCGCGAGCTGGCCGAGGAGACCGGCGTCAGCTCCGTCGAACTCCTGGGCCGCACCGAAGGCTGGATCACATACGACTTTCCGCCCGAGGTGCTGGCCAACGAAAAGCGCTCGCGCGGCTGGCTCGGGCAGAAGCAGGTCTGGTTCGCCTATCGCTTCATCGGCGACGAGGCCGAGATCGATCTGGAAGCGGACGAGCACGTCGAGTTCGACGCCTGGAAATGGGGCAGGCTCGACGAAGCACCCGAACTGATCGTACCCTTCAAGCGCGGGGTCTACGAAGCTGTGGTCGCCGCGTTCCAGGGGTTCGCGCGCGGCGGCTGATCTCCCGCGCTGGGGAGTACCGAATGGCGGATACGGTTCTGCTGATTCACGGCTACGGCTGCGCGGGGGATGTCTGGGGTCCCGTCGCCGCGCGGCTGAAGGCCGAAGGCTATAGCGTGGTGGCGCCGACCATCCGGTCGGCGGTGCGCACGGTCGAGGGGCCGCGCGCGGGCCTGGTCGGCCTCTCCCTGGCCGACTATGTCGCCGAGATGAGCGCCCTGGCCCAGACCCTGGCCAAGGAGACCGGCAAGAAGCCGCTGGTCTTCGGCCATTCGATGGGCGGGCTGATCGCCCAGAAGGTCGCCGAGGCCGGCCATGCGTCGGCTCTGGTGCTGTTCGCCCCGGCTTCGCCGGCCGATGCGCGCGGCAAGCCCAAGCTTTCTCCGGTCTTCACCTTCCTGAACATGGCCCTCCAATCGAGGCCCGAGACCCGGGCGGGCAAGATGTGGAAGACCGGCTTCAAGTTCGGCGTCATGAACGCCGTGCCGGCCGAGCGTCACGACGCGCTCTACGCCACGATGGTCTATGACAGCGGCCAGGCGCTGGCCGACCTGGCTTGGCCGCACAAGGACGTCCACAAGACGGCCTATGTCGATGAAACCAAGGTGACCGTGCCGATCCTGGTCAATGCCGGCGCCCTGGACCGCACCACGCCGCTGGACGATGTCCAGCGTCTCGGCCGCAAATACCCGCAGGCCGAACTCAAGATCTACCCCAACAACGCCCATTATCTCATAGACGAGCCCAACACGATGAAGATCCTCGACGACGTGATCGCCTGGCTGACGGGCAAGAACAAAGCTCCGGCCGCCACGGCGGCTCCGGCTCCCGCGCCCGCCGCGGCTCCGGCTCCGGCTCCGGCTCCGGCCAAGCCGCCCGAACCCGCGCCGACGCCCGTAAAGGCGGCGGAGCCTGCCCCGACGCCGGCTCCAGCCCCAACGCCGGTCCCGGCCCCCGCGCCAACCCCCGTGGCGGCCGCTCCCGCTCCGGCGGCCGAGAAGCCCGCGCCGAAGAAGGCCGCGGCCCCCAAGGCCGCCGCCAAGGCGAAGCCCAAGGCGACGGCCAAGGCCGCGCCCGCCAAGACCGAGGCCGCTCCGAAACCGGCCGCGAAGGCCAAGGCCGCGCCAGCCGCCAAACCCGCGCCGGCCGCGAAGGCTGCTCCGGTCGCCAAGCCTAAGGCTCCGGCCAAGGCCGCCGCCGCGCCGAAGCCCGCCGCCAAGGCCGCTCCGGCCCCGGCCGCGAAGGCCGCGCCGGCCGCTAAGCCCAAGGCTCCGGCCAAGCCGAAGGCCGAGGCCGCTCCGGCTCCCGCCAAGACCGCCGCGCCGAAAGCCGCCCCGAAGGCTCCGGCCGCGAAGCCGGTCGCCGCCAAGGCCGCGCCCAAGGCGGCCGCTCCGAAAGCCGCCGACGGCCCCGAAGACCACGGCTCCGAAGGCGGCCGCCGCGCCGAAGGCCGCCGCCAAGGCGCCCGCGACAAAGGCGCCCGCCAAAACCTCGCCCAAGGCGAAGTAGAGCGTGTAGGCTGATCCCCGCCGACTGCTTCGTCGGCGGGGTTTTCTTAGGGCGTTCATGCGCGCACCCGTGATCATGGTCCACGGCGCCTTCTGCGGCGGCTGGACCTTCGACGCTTTCCGCGCGCCGTTCGAGGCGGCGGGTCATCGCGTGCTGACGCCCGACCTGATCGGGCATGACGGCCAGAGCAGCGCCGCCGGAGCCTCGATGAGCGACTACGCACGCCAGATCGCGCGTCTGATCGAGACCTGCGAGACACCGCCGATCCTGATCGGCCACTCGATGGGCGGCTTGGTCGCCCAGATGGCCGCCGGCCGCGCCAAGACCTCCAAGCTGATCCTGCTGGCTCCCTCCGCGCCCTGGGGCGTCTCGGGCGCGAGCCTGGAGGAGGCGGTCTCGGCCGTCAGCCTCTATACTCTCGGCCCCTACTGGCTGCAGGCCATCGCCCCGGACTATGGCGTCGTGCGCCGCTACAGCGTCGACCGCCTGCAGCGCCCCGAGCGCAAGGCCATCTTCGCGCGCATGACAGCCGAGAGCGGCCGGGCCCTCTGGGAAACGCTGAACTGGTGGCTGGATCCGTTCATGACCACCTCGGTCACGGCGCCGGACTGCCCCGTGCTGGCGATCGCCGGCGGCCAGGACGTCATCCATCCGCCCGCCACGGTCCGCCAGACAGCCGCGCGCCTGGGCGGCGGCGTCGAGGTGTTCCCCGAGATGAGCCACTGGCTGCCCGGAGAACCCGGCTGGGAGGCGGTCGCCGAGCGCTGCCTGGCGTTCATCGGCGACGAAGGTCGGGCGGCGGCTTAGGCCGTCGGCGAGAAGACCTTCAGCCCCAGGATTCCGGCCACGATCAGGCCCAGGCAGACGAGCCGCGCCGCGGTCGCCGGCTCCTTGAACAGCACGATGCCGACGATGGCCGTGCCGACCGCGCCGACGCCGGTCCAGACGGCGTAGGCCGTGCCCAGCGGCAGGGTCTTCACCGCCCAGCCCAACAGGCCCATGGACAGCGCCAGGCTGACGGCGGTCAGCGCCATCGGGATCGGCTTGGTGAAGCCTTCGGTGAACTTCAGGCCCACGGCCCAGCCCACTTCGAAGAGGCCGGCGATAAGGAGGATGATCCAGGCCATGACGAGCCCCTTTTCTGAAAAGGTGGGGTCGTCCCCGGACAATCGGTCTTCGCGACAAGCAAAAGGCGCGGGGGTCGTCCCCCGCGCCTCGCCTAGATAGATCGCGCCGCCCCGGAGGGCAACCAACCGGCCTTAGCGGCTGGTGGTGCTGTAGAGGATCTGGGCGCGTTCGAAGTTCTTGCCGACCGAGGTCTCGTCCAGCTTCTTCAGGCGCATGAACACCAGACCGGCGTGACCGCCCGCCCAGGCGTCGTCCCACGACACGGTGAAGCGGCGGAAGTCGCTGCCGACCGTCTGGTCGTTGCGGATCAGGCGCAGCTGCGGGCTGTTTTCCCAGGTGGCGTAGTCGTGCAGGGCGTTGGCCAGTTCCTGGGCTTGCTCGGGAGTCTGCGCGTAGTCGATGGTGATCGTGCAGACGTTCTTGTTCGAACCCGGGTTGTCCAGGGTGATGTTGTAGGGCTTCTCGAGGGCGAAGACCCACTGCTCCTTCTTCTTCTTGAAGCCGTAGTCCTTGACCAGCTGGGCGAAATCGCCGCCAGCCACCGACGGCTTGCAGACCCTGTCCAGCACGTCCATCAGGCGGACCGACAGCGGATCGGTGGTGCGCGGACCACGAACCGGGGCGGTGTAGGTTTCGGCCGGAGCGGCGCCAGCGGCGGTCGCGGCGACGGGCGGCGCGGCTTGATCAGCCGGGGCGGCGGCGGGAGCGGCCTGATCGGCCGGGGCCGGGGCCGGGGCGGCGGCCGGAGCCGGAGCGGGCGTGGCGGCGGGAGCGGTGGTTTGCTCCTGAGCAACGGCGGCGGTCGAGACCGCGCCGAGGGCGATCAGGCTGACGAGCGCAAGGCGCATAGGCTGGATATCCCCAACAAGACGAGAGGTCGGCATTAAAACCGACAGGCGGTCCCTCGCAACCCTTATGGGTGCGGATTAAGACCAAGATTGGGCCACAAGTGTAATTTTCTCGCGCATGGCGCGATGGACGGCCGCCCCGCACGCGAAAACGCCCCCGATCCGGGGGACCGAGGGCGTTTCAAAGCGCGTGGGCGAAACCCTTTTTGCCGCACGATGGTCGCCGAAACCGGTATCCACTTTCGGCTATCGCGCTTGGCGTCAGGCCGCTTCGACGGCGTGCTCGGCCAGGATCGTCAGGCCTTCCGGACCGACATCGGCGAAGCCGCCCTGGATGTCGAACACCTTGGTCGTCGCGCCGTCCTTCACGGTCACCTTGCCTTCGCGCAGGGTGGTCATGAACGGGGCGTGGTTGGCCAGGACGCCGAAGTCGCCTTCCGCGCCCGGAGCCTGGACCATGTCCACGTCGCCGGAGAACAGTTCGCGCTCGGGCGCGACCAGGGAAAAGTGCAGTTTGGCCATCAGTTGAAGGTCTCCTCGACGCCGCCAAGAGCGGCCTCGATATCCTCGTCGGTCTGGATTTCGGTCCCGCAGAACGGGCAGAAGTGGATCGTGGCCAGCATCAGGCCGGTCTCGCCCTCTTCTTCCCGCTCGCCGAGGTTCAGCAGGATCAGGCCGCTGTCATGCTCGATGAGACCGGCGGAGGTGTCCGGAGACACCGCCTCCGCCAGCTCCTCGCAGCAGAAACCGGCCAGTTCCGTGTCTTCGGTCATCAGGCTTCGGCCGCCATCTTTTCGGCCTTGGCCACGGCTTCCTCGATCGGGCCGACCATGTAGAAGGCGCCTTCCGGCAGGTGGTCGTACTCGCCGTCCACGATGCCCTTGAACGAGCGGATGGTGTCCTTCAGCTGGACGAAGGCGCCCGGCGTGTTGGTGAACTGCTCGGCCACGTGGAAGGGCTGCGACAGGAAGCGCGAGATCTTGCGGGCGCGCGACACGACCAGCTTGTCCTCTTCCGACAGCTCGTCCATGCCCAGGATGGCGATGATGTCCTTCAGGGCCTTGTACTGCTGCAGCACTTCCTGGACGCGACGGGCGACCGTGTAGTGCTCCTCGCCGATGACCAGCGGGTCCATGATCCGCGAGGTCGAGTTCAGCGGGTCCACGGCCGGGAAGATGGCCTGGGCCGCGATGTCACGCGACAGAACGGTGGTGGCGTCCAAGTGGGCGAACGAGGTGGCCGGAGCCGGGTCGGTCAGGTCGTCGGCGGGGACGTAGATGGCCTGGACCGAGGTGATCGAGCCCTTGTTCGTCGAGGTGATGCGCTCCTGCAGGTTGCCCATCTCGGTGGCCAGGGTGGGCTGATAGCCCACGGCCGAGGGGATGCGGCCCAGCAGAGCCGACACTTCGGCGCCGGCCTGGGTGAAGCGGAAGATGTTGTCGACGAACAGCAGCACGTCCTTGCCTTCCTCGTCGCGGAAGTATTCCGCGATCGACAGGCCGGTCAGGGCGACGCGGGCGCGGGCGCCCGGGGGTTCGTTCATCTGGCCGTAGACCAGGGCGCAGCGGCTGCCTTCGGTCGAGCCGTTATTGGCCTTCGGGTCGACGTTGACGTTCGACTCGATCATCTCGTGATAGAGGTCGTTACCTTCGCGGGTGCGTTCGCCCACGCCGGCCAGAACCGAGTAACCGCCGTAAGCCTTGGCGATGTTGTTGATCAGTTCCTGCATCGTCACGGTCTTGCCGACGCCGGCGCCGCCGAACAGGCCGATCTTGCCGCCCTTGGTGTAGGGGCACATCAGGTCGATGACCTTGATGCCCGTGACCAGCACTTCGGCGGTGTTGGTCTGCTCGGCGAAGGTCGGAGCGTCGCGGTGGATCGTACGGCTGATGTCCGACCGGATCGGGCCCTGCTCGTCGATCGGCTCGCCGATGACGTTCATGATGCGGCCCAGGGTGCCCGGACCGACCGGCACGCGGATGGCTTCGCCCGTGTCGCGCACCGGCTGGCCGCGAACCAGGCCCTCGGTGGCGTCCATGGCGATGGCGCGGACGGTGTTCTGGCCCAGGTGCTGGGCGACTTCGAACACCAGGCGCTGGCCGGTGGCCTCGTTGACGGTCTCGACGGCGTTCAGGATCGCCGGCAGGGCGCCGTCGAACTCGATGTCGACGACGGCGCCGATGATCTGCACCAGACGGCCGGTGGCGCCGGCCAGGTTGGCGGTCGGAGCCTTCGGCGCGGCGGCGGCCTTAGGAGCGGCCGGCTTCCTGGCGGCGGCCGGAGCCTTAGCGGCGGCGGCGGGAGCCTTGGTCGCGGCGGCCTTCGGCGCGGCGGCGGCCTTGGGGGCGGCGGGCTTCTTGGCGGCGGCGGTAGCCGGCTTTTCGGTCGGGGTCTTGGCCATGGCTTGCGGTCTTTCGGTCTCTGCGTGCTTGTGTCGTTAGGCTAGATCAGACGGCTTCGGCGCCGGAGATGATCTCGATCAGCTCCTTGGTGATCTGGGCCTGGCGGGAGCGGTTATATTCGAGGGTGTAGCGCTTGATCATATCGCCGGCGTTGCGCGTGGCGTTGTCCATGGCGGTCATCTGGCTGGCGTAGAAGCCGGCCATGTTGTCCAGCAGGGCCGACAGGATCTGGACCGTCAGGTTGCGCGGCAGCAGGGTCTCGAGGATGGCCTCTTCCGAGGGCTCGTATTCGTAGACCGCCGCCGGACCGGTCGGGGCTTCGACGCCCTCGACGGTGGCCGGGATCAGCTGCAAGCCGGTCGGGGATCTGCTGCACCACCGACTTGAAGCGGCTGTAGAACAGGGTGACCACGTCGGTCTCGCCCGCTTCATACAGGCGGGTGACGGTGTCGGCGATCGGCTGGGCCACCGACAGCGTCAGCTGGCGATAGGCCGACAGGTCGAAGGTCTCGACGATCTTGCCGGCGTAGGGGCGAGCGAGCTGGGCCGTCACCTTCTTGCCGACGCAGATGATCTGCACCGTCTTGCCTTGGGCGATCAGGCTGTCGATGTGGACCCGCGCGGCGCGGACGATCGACGAGGTGAAGCCGCCCGCCAGGCCCCGGTCGGCGGCGGCGACGACGACGAGGTGTCGCTCGTCGCGGCCCGTGCCGGCCAGCATCTTCGGCGCGCCGTCGCCGGACACGCCCGAGGCCAGGTTGGCGATCACGCTCGCCAGACGCCGAGCATAGGGACGCGCGGATTCCGCCGCGTCCTGGCTCCGGCGCAGCTTGGCCGCCGCCACCATCTGCATCGCTTTCGTGATCTTCTGCGTGGCTTTCACGCTCGAGATCCGATTGCGCATTTCCTTTAGGCTTGCCATCCGCCTATCAGACCTTCCTAAACAGCCACCAGGTGGTGTCGTCCATCACGGTCGTTCTTCTCCAGAAGAATCCGTAATCAACCAGCACCAGATCCGGGAACAGATCCAAATAGAGCGAGCCGAAATCGTTCTTGAACAGAAGATCCGTCTCGCCTCGGTACATAATCGTTTCCGCCTTCGGCGAAAAATACTCGGCGCAGAGGACGTACTTGGCCGAAACGCGATGAATCTCGCGCATCGTCGCCTCGAGCTGGGTCGGATCCACATGGATCAGAACGCCCGAGGTGAGCGCCATGTCGACCGCGCCATCCGCCAGCGGGATGCTGTGCCCGAAGCCCTCGAACAGACGCTCGGGCGGCAGGACGCCATCCTCGAGGATCTGCTTGCGGGCCACGCCATTGGGCTCGATGCCCCACAGCTCGGCGTCGGTGATCGCCTGGAGACCCCGCAGGTTCAGCCCGACGTTCGGACCGACTTCCAGGATGCTCTTGGGCGGATCGCCGACCAGACGCGGCAGCACTTGCCCCCAAGCCCTTGCCCGGCCGCGCACGGCGTCGACGGTCACGGAATTCCGCTCGGTGTAGCGGTCTCCGAACTCGCCGGACCACGCGTCCAGGGTCTTGGGGGCGTCAGCCATCTGCGGCCTCTTAGGCGAAGGTCGCCGAGAAGCTGTCGAGCGCGCTCTTCAGCGTGTTCTCCAGGTCCTTGTCGAGGGCCTTCTTGGTGCGGATGCCTTCCAGCAGATCGGCGTGCTGGCTGTGCAGACGGGCCAGGAGCTCGGTCTCGAAACGGCGGACGGCCGAGGTCGGGATCTTGTCCAGATAGCCGCGCGTGCCGGCGTAGATCACGCAGACCTGCTCTTCCACCGCCTGCGGGGCGTATTGCGGCTGCTTCAGCAGCTCGGTCAGGCGTTCGCCGCGGGCCAGCATCTTCTGGGTCGAGGCGTCCAGGTCCGAACCGAACTTCGCGAAGGCGGCCATTTCACGGTACTGGGCCAGCTCGCCCTTGATCGGGCCGGCGACCTGCTTCATCGCCTTGATCTGGGCCGACGAACCGACGCGCGACACCGAGATGCCGACGTTCACGGCCGGGCGGATGCCCTGGTAGAACAGGTCGGTTTCCAGGAAGATCTGGCCGTCGGTGATCGAGATCACGTTGGTCGGGATATAGGCCGACACGTCGTTGGCCTGGGTTTCGATGATCGGCAGCGCCGTCAGCGAGCCCGAACCGTTGTCTTCGTTCAGCTTGGCGGCGCGTTCCAGCAGGCGCGAGTGCAGATAGAAGACGTCGCCCGGATAGGCTTCGCGGCCCGGCGGGCGGCGCAGCAGCAGCGACATCTGACGGTAGGCGACGGCTTGCTTGGACAGGTCGTCATAGATGATCAGGCCGTGCAGGCCGTTGTCGCGGAACCACTCGCCCATGGCGCAACCCGAGAACGGGGCCAGGTACTGCAGCGGGGCCGGCTCCGAGGCCGAGGCGACGACGACGGTCGTGTATTCCAGGGCGCCGTGCTCTTCCAGGGTCTTGACGATCTGGGCGACGGTCGAGCGCTTCTGGCCGATGGCGACGTAGACGCAGTAGAGCTTGGCGCTCTCGTCCTTGCCGGCGTTCACGGCCTTCTGGTTCAGGATGGTGTCGATGGCGACGGCGGTCTTGCCGGTCTGACGGTCACCGATGATCAGTTCGCGCTGGCCGCGGCCGACCGGGATCAGGGTGTCGATCGACTTCAGGCCGGTCTGCACGGGCTCGTGCACCGACTTCCGCGGGATGATGCCCGGGGCCTTCACGTCGACGCGGCGACGCTCGGTGTATTGGATCGGGCCCTTGCCGTCGATCGGCTCGCCCAGCGGGTTGACGACGCGGCCCAGCAGGCCACGGCCGACCGGCACGTCGACGATCTCGCCAAGGCGACGGACTTCGTCGCCTTCCTTGATTTCCTGGTCCTGGCCGAAGATCACGGCGCCGACATTGTCGCGCTCGAGGTTCAGGGCCATGCCCTTCACGCCGGCCTTCGGGAATTCCAGCATTTCACCGGCCTGGACGTTGTCCAGGCCGTAGATGCGGGCGATGCCGTCACCGACGGACAGCACCTGGCCGACGTCGGAAACGGCGGCTTCTTCGCCGAAGTTGGCGATCTGCGACTTGAGGATGGCCGAAATCTCGGCGGCGCGGATGTCCATGGTCTTCTGGGCTCTCTGCGATCTAATTTTTTAAGGCGCGCTTATACGCTCAGGCGCGCTTCAGGGCGAATTTCAGGGAATCGAGCTTCGAACGGAGCGAAGCATCGAAGAGACGCGAACCGACGCGCACCTTCAGGCCGCCCAGCAGGGACGGATCGACGCGCGTGGAAACTTCGGGGGTCTTGCCGAGCGCCTCGGCCAGGGCGGCTTGCACGCCCTTCAGCTGGGCGGGCGACAGGGCGGCGGCCGAGACGACCTCGGCGGTGACGACCCCGCGGTGCTTGGCCGAAAGCTCGGTGAAGGCGGTGATCGCGCCCATCAGATCGCCAGCGCGACCGTTGGCGGCGACGAGGCCCAGGAACTTGATGGTCAGCGGCTGGAAGCCGGCCTTCTTGGCGACGGCGGACAGGCCCTTGCCCTTGTCCTCGGCGGAGAAGGCCGGCGAGGCGATCAGGCGGCGCAGGTCGGCGCTGTCGCCCACCATGGCCTTCAGGCTCTTCAGGTCGGCCTCGACCTTCTGCAGGGAGCCGTTCTCGATCGTCAGTTCGAAGAGGGACTGCGCATAGCGCTGACCCGCATCCGTCGCCTTGGTTTCGTCCGCCACTTGGTATCCGCCCGGTGCGTTGTAAATGGCCGCGAACAAGAAGGTTAACCCTTATCGCGGCTTAAAGGCTTGAGCATGCTTATAAAAAGCACATGGACGGCCGACGCGTCCGCGCCGCCCTGTCCGAAGCCGCGCGCCTGATAACACGGGCCTTTCGCAGTCGCAACCAAAGGGGCGAGGCTGGTTAGCCGTTCAGTCCGCGGCGCGGCGAAACACGGCCGAGGCGGAAGCCGCCAGAGCGCCGTCCGGACGACGCAATTCGCCCTGGGCGAAGACCAGACTGCGGGTGCCCCGTTCGATCCAGGCCTTGGGCTCCAGACCCTCTTCGACGCCGCCTCCGGCATAGTCCACGGTCATCGAGGCCAGGGCCGTTCCCTCGCCCGCGGCCTTGCGCAGAACGGTTTCCAGCTGGGCGGCCAAGCTCATGTCCATCAGCGTCAACTAATCACTGGTCCGAAAAAGAAAAGGGGCGGCGGAAGGTTTCCGCCGCCCTTGAAGGCGAATGCTCGAGGAAACAGCCAGACCGGGCCGGAGAAACGGCGACCCACAACGCGTCTGGTACTCAGGTAAAGCGCGGTACGTGTTCCTACTTAGCCGAGGCCAGGGACGAACCACCCTTGGCCGAGGCGTTGCAGCGGGTCAGATCGTCGGCGTCCAGCGACTTGGCTTCGCCGCCGAAGGCCGAGACGCGACCCACTTCCTTGGCGAGCGCCTTGCAGGCGACCGCGGTGAGAGCCCGCGAGGGAGCTTGGGCCGAGACACACTCGGCGCCCTCGCAGACGAAGACGGCCCCGCCGGCGACGACCTTGGTCTTGGCGGCCACGGGAACGTCCAGGGCGGCGGCGATGCGACCGTCGGCGAAGGCCGAGGTGGCGAGCATGGAGAGGGCGGCCGCGGCCGCCAGGGAACGGAGCTTCATTGGAAAGCCCTCCGGTATCGGGGAAGTTGCGGTCGGATCGTTGATCGGTGAAAAGCGGTACTGGCCGCCCGGACCCTGCCAATTCCTTGGGGCCACCCTATCTAGGCATGGCCGCACCGGTATCCCCACCGGTGCTTCGGATCCGAACTAAGCATCGCTTAGATATCAGTGATAAGAAATTGCGCAAGCGGAAATTCGCACGCGCCTCGCATTTTCAGAAAACGGGGATTTCGGATCGATCGCGGCGAAGGCCGCGCGGAAACGGTGAAAGGGCGCTCGCCCTACAGCCCCAGAATCTGGTCGATCCGGCTCTCGGCCTGGGCGTGAATGGCGCGCTCCTCGACCATGCCCTGGGCGCGGGCATAGCGGCCGTCCTTGCCGGCGCGGCGTTGAATGCCCTCGGCGCTGAGCACCGGCGCGACCGGTTTGGGCTCGGTGAAGGCGCCGAGCAGGGCGGACATGACCGCGCCGATCACGGCGGCCGCGATCGGGCCGCTCATGCCGATCCAGTCCTCGCCGAAGATCGCCTGCAGGCGCATGATCAGCACCTCGCGGTTCGGCTGGCGCTCCATGACCTCGATGGCCCAGTAGACCCCGCCCTCGACGAGCACGGCCAGGACGATCGGCAGCAGCACGCCCAGCCAGCGCGGCCGGACGAACAGCCCGAGCGCGGCCCCAATGATCGCGAAGGCGGCCATGGTGATCATGGCGACACCCTAGGCTCGCCCTGGTCAAGGACCGGTTAAAACCTCGTTCCGCAGGGGCATGGTTGGCCGCGGCCACTCGCCGAGCTTAGTCTCTCCCTAATCACAAGATGCGCGCCAGGAAGCGCAGGTTAGGGAGGCTTCGCCATGGACTTCCAACTGCCCCCGGAGCTGACCGCCTATCTGGGCGAGCTCGACGCCTTCATCGACAGAGAGATCGCGCCCCTGCAGGCGCGCGACGACAACGACCGGTTCTTCGACCACCGCCGCGAATGGGCCCGCACCGACTGGGACATGGGCGGCCTGCCCCGGCACGAGTGGGAGGAGCTGCTGGCCAAGGCCCGCAAGCTGGCCGACCAGGCCGGCCACTACCGCTTCGCCCTTCCGAAGGCCTATGGCGGCCAGGACGGCTCCAACCTGTGGATGGCGGTGATCCGCGAACATCTGGCCAGCAAGGGCCTGGGGCTGTTCAACGATCTGCAGAACGAGCACTCGATCGTCGGCAACAATCCGTTCGTGCTGATGATCCGCGACTTCGGCCGGCCCGATCAGCAGTCGCTGATCACCGACATGCTCGACAAGGGCGCCTTCCGCCCGACCTTCGGCCTGACGGAGCCCGAGCACGGCTCGGACGCCACCTTCATGGAGACCCGCGCGGTCCGGGCCGAGCACCATGGTGAGGCCGGCTGGCGGATCGACGGCGAGAAGATGTGGACCACGGGCATGCACGCGGCCACCCACTGCTGCCTGTTCGCGCGCACCTCCGGCGAGGATGGCGACGCCCGCGGGATCACCGCCTTCCTGGTCCCGGCCCACGCGCCCGGCGTGAAGATCGAGGAGTATCTCTGGACCTTCAACATGCCGACCGACCACCCGCGCGTCAGCTTCACCAATGTCTGGGTCCCGGAGTCGGCGATGTTCGGACCCGAGGGCGGCGGCCTGGCCCTGGCTCAGCACTTCGTGCACGAGAACCGCATCCGCCAGGCCGCCTCCAGCCTGGGCGCGGCGACCTACTGCATAGAAGAGAGCATCAAGTACGCGCGCGCGCGCAAGCCGTTCGGCAAGGCCCTGGCCGAGAACCAGGCCATCCAGTTCCCGATCGTCGAGCTCTCGACCCAGGCCGAGATGCTGCGCCTGCTGATCCGCAAGACCGCCTGGGAGATGGACCAAATGACCAAGCCGGAGGTCGAAAAGCGCCTCTCCGACAAGGTCTCGATGTGTAACTACTGGGCCAACCGCCTGTGCTGCGAGGCCGCCGACCGGGCCATGCAGATCCACGGCGGGATCGGCTACTCGCGCCACAAACCGTTCGAGCACATCTATCGCCACCACCGCCGCTACCGGATCACCGAAGGCAGCGAGGAGATCCAGATGCGCAAGGTGGCCGCCTGGCTGTTCGGCTATATGGGTCCGCGCAAACAGGCCTTCGCCCAGGAACGGGCGGACATGGATAAGGTTTAACCCGTCGCGACCTGACGTGTATCAATGGACGCGCTATCTAACCGCGATACGCGAACATACGTGTTCGCGCAGGAGGCTCCATGAACCGTCTCGTCCGTTACGCCGCGCGCGTCGCCCTGATCGTCGCCATTCCCGCGACGCTGGCCGGCTGCGGGATCAACACCATTCCCACCCAGGACGAGGCCACCAAGGCCGCCTGGGCCGAGGTGCAGAACCAGTACCAGCGCCGCGCCGACCTGGTGCCGAACCTGGTCGCCACGGTGAAGGGCTACGCGGCCCAGGAAAAGAGCGTGCTGGTCGAGGTCACGCAAGCCCGCGCCAGCGCCACCCAGGTCAAGGTCGACGCCTCGACCATCACTGACCCGGCCCAGTTCCAGCAATACGCCGCGGCCCAGGACAAGCTGTCGGGCGTGCTGGGCCGACTGATGGTCATCCAGGAACAGTATCCCGACCTGAAGTCGAACCAGAACTTCCTGGCCCTGCAGAGCCAGCTGGAAGGCACCGAGAACCGCATCACGATCGCGCGCCGCGACTACAACAGCGCCGCCCAGACCTACAACACCACGCTGCGCACCTTCCCCAGCGTGCTGTGGGCCAAGACCGTCTATAGCGGCCAGAAGCCGGCCCAGCTGTTCCAGGCCACGGCTTCGGCCCAGAGCGCCCCGACGGTGGACTTCTCCAGCCCGCCGACGGCGACGCCCCCGAAGGTCAACTAGGTTGCAACTCGCCCCGCCCAAGGTCCGGGCGCGCGTGAGGACGTGGCTGCTGGCCCTAGTGGCCATGCTCTTCGCCCTCCCCGCCTTCGCCGAACCGAAGTTCCCGCCCCTGACCGGGCGGGTGGTCGACGACGCCCAGATCCTGTCGCCCCAGGTCGAGCAGGACCTGACGGGCAAGCTGGAAAACCTCGAAACCACGAGCGGCCGCCAGCTGGTCGTGGCCACCGTGCCCAGCCTCGACGGCTATCCGATCGAGGACTACGGCTACCAGCTGGGCCGGACCTGGGGCATCGGCGAAAAGGGCAAGAACACCGGCGTGATCCTGCTGGTCGCGCCCAACGATCGGAAGGTGCGGATCGAGGTCGGCTACGGCCTCGAGCCCGTGCTGACCGACGCCCTGTCCAGCGTCATCATCCAGAGCGTCATCCTGCCCAAGTTCCGCAGCGGCGACATGGAAGGCGGCGTCGTCGCCGGGACCGACGCGCTGGTCGAGCAGCTCAGCCTGCCCGCCGACCAGGCCAAGGCCCGCGTCGCCGAGGCCAGCCAGCCCGACCGGCAGAAGGCCAAGGGCTCGCCGATCGTCGGCTTCCTGATCTTCCTGTTCATCATCTTCGTCTTCTCCAGCCTGTTCAGGGGCGCCGCGGTCGCGGCGGCCTGGGCTCGGCCCTGCCGTGGATCATCCTGGGCGCGCTGAACGACAGCGGCCGACGGGGCGGGGGCTGGGGCGGTGGCGGCGGCGGTGGCGGCGGCTTCTCCGGCGGCGGCGGATCGTTCGGCGGCGGCGGCAGTTCGGGGAACTGGTGAGATGGCGCAATTCATGACCCCGCAGGACCTCGACCGTATCGCCGGCGCGGTGGCCGAGGCCGAGAAGACCACCAGCGGCGAGATCTTCTGCGTGCTGGCGCCCGAGGTGTCGGACTATCGCGAGACGCCCCTGGCCTGGGCGGCGTTCGCGGCCCTGGTCCTGCCGGCCGGCGCCTTGTTCGCCGGCTTCCGGCCCGAGATGCTGACCCGCCTGTTCGGCGGCTGGAGCATCGGCCACCAGGCCGCGCTGGACGGCGC
This sequence comes from Caulobacter sp. UC70_42, assembly GCF_044056025.1. NCBI lineage: Bacteria > Pseudomonadati > Pseudomonadota > Alphaproteobacteria > Caulobacterales > Caulobacteraceae > Caulobacter > Caulobacter sp. UC70_42. The sequence goes on from NZ_CP171994.1 coordinate 1,114,489, forward strand.
GATCCTGTCGGCCCTGTCGACCTACATCACCCTGCAGCTGGTGGTTTTCGTCATCGTCGCGCTGGTGGTGTCGATCCCGCCCGTCCGCCGCGCCCTCACGCCGGGCTCGCTCAAGGCCGCCCGGGTCAAGCGCGCGGCCATGGAGCAGTTCCTCGGCCACGGCCTGCACGTCACCCGCGACCGCACCGGCGTGCTGATCTTCGCCGCCCTGGCCGAGCACCGGGTCGAGGTCATCGCCGACGAGGGCATCTACGCCGCCGCGCCCAACGCGGTCTGGGACGAGGTTGTCGCCGACCTGGTCGCGGGCCTCAAGCGCGGCGAGATCGCCGACGGCTTCGTCGCCGCCGTGAGCCGCGCCGGAACCATCCTGGCCGCCCACGTCCCGCCTCGCTCCGACGACCGCAACGAATTGCCCGACGGCCTGACCATCCTGCCGAAGCGATAAGGGGCGGGCGACAGCCGTCCGCGCTCCGCCGAAGCCGCCGCCCTCACGATATTGAGCTTGGCGTTGTTCCGGTTCTGGCCTCCCATGCGGCCAGAACAAGAGCGCCGAGGCGCCGACATCGGAGGAACCCTTGTCCAGCATCGACCCCACCCGCGAGCAGTTCGACGCCTTCAAGGCCCTGCCGCGCGACACGCCGATCCAGATGCTCAACCTGGTGCGTCTAAGGGCGGTCGCCCACTACCCCGAAAGCCATCCCAACCACGGCAAGGGCATGAGCGGCCTCGAGGCCTATCGCGAATACGGCCGCACCACCGCCGTGCTGTTCGCCAGCCTGGGCGGTCGCCAGGTCTGGGCGGGACGGCCCGAGGGCGTGGTCACCGGACCGACCGACGAGCGCTGGGACCTGGCCTTCATCGCCGAATATCCGAACGCCGGCGCCTTCCTGGCCATGGTCACGAACCCGGACTACCGCGCCTTCGTCCAGCATCGCACGGCGGCGGTCGAGGAACTCGCGACTGATCCGCCTGGCGCCGATGGAGCCAGGCGAAGGGTTCGGAGAATAGACCTGCCGTTGACGCAAGCGTCATCTTTCGCCGCGCGGAAAGCCGGTTTAGGGTGAGGCCAATTCAAACTAACGTTTAACGGGGAGTGCGCCTCTATGCGCGAAGCGGTTATCGTCTCTTACGCCCGCACGGGCCTGGCCAAGTCCAATCGGGGCGGCTTCAACAACACCCATGGCGCGGCCATGGCCGGCCACGCGATTCAGCACGCGGTGAGCCGCGCGGGTCTCGACGGCCCGGAAGTCGAGGACGTCGTGCTGGGCTGCGGCGGCCCCGAAGGCGCCACGGGCATGAACGTCGCCCGCAACGCCGCCATCTGGGCCGGCCTGCCGGTGACCACCTCGGGCCAGACCGTCAACCGCTTCTGCTCGTCGGGCCTTCAGGCCATCGCCACGGCGGCCAACTACATCCGCAACGACGGCGCACCGGTCGCCATCGGCGGCGGCGTGGAGTCGATCTCGCTGGTGCAGGGCGGCGGCCACATGAACCGCTTCCACATCACCGAAGACAAGCTGATGAAGGAAAAGCCGGCCCTGTGGATGGCGATGATCGACACCGCCGACATCGTGGCCAAGCGCTACAACATCAGCCGCGAGTACCAGGACGAATATTCGCTGCGCAGCCAGCAGCGCATCGCCGCGGCCCAGGCCGCCGGTCTGTTCGACAACGAGATCGTGCCGATGGCCACCAAGATGAAGGTGGTCAACAAGGAGACCAAGGAAGAGAGCCTGGTCGACTACGTCGTCACCAAGGACGAGTGCAACCGTCCGGAAACCACCCTCGAGGGCCTGGCCAAGCTGGAGCCGGTCAAGGGTCCGGGCAACTTCGTCACCGCCGGCAACGCTAGCCAGCTGTCGGACGGCGCCGCCGCCGTGGTGGTCATGGAAGCCAAGGAAGCCGCCAAGCGCGGCCTGGAGCCGCTGGGCCTGTTCAAGGGCTTCGCCATCGCCGGCTGCGAGCCCGACGAAATGGGCATCGGCCCGGTCTTCGCCGTACCGCGCCTCTTGGAACGCCACGGCCTCAAGGTCGACGACATCGACCTGTGGGAACTGAACGAGGCCTTCGCCTCGCAGTGCCTCTACAGCCGCGACCGCCTCGGCATCGATCCGGAGAAGTACAACGTCAATGGCGGCTCGATCGCGATCGGCCACCCCTTCGGCATGACCGGCGCCCGCTGCGCGGGCCACCTGCTGCTGGAAGGCAAGCGCCGCAAGGCCAAGCTGGGCGTGGTGACCATGTGCATCGGCGGTGGCATGGGCGCCGCCGGCCTGTTCGAAATCTTCTGATTTCGATCAGGACGGAGGACGGCGCCCATCACTAGATTGGCTGAGATCGCTCCTCGCGATCTCAGCGCGGCGCCGCCGGCCTGTTCGAAATCTTCTGATTTCGATCAGGACGGAGGACGGCGCCCATCACTAAGAGTGGCTGAGATCGCTCCTCGCGATCTCAGCGCGGCGCCGCCGGCCTGTTCGAAGTCTTCTAGGTCCGCTTCGCAGCGCATCGATCCTAAAAAGGCCGGGAACCCACAAGCGGGTTTCCGGCCTTTCCTATTGGATCAGGACGCTTCGGGGCCACAGGAACCCGGGCCTTGAACCTGGCGGCGGCGGGGCCATCTAGGCCCTCGTCGACGCCTGCGAATTGTCGCTTCAAGACGTCAGACCCGAGATAGGACATGGCTGCCAAGGCCTTCTTCACCGTCGCCCTGCTGATCGCCGCCGCGATCGGCCTGGCCCTGCCGACGCCGAACCCGAGCCACGGCCCCCGGACCACTCAATCGTCGTTCGAGACGATCGCGCTGAACCGCGGCTGAAGCGGATAGCCGAAAGGCTCCCCGGTTTCCCGGAGAGCCTCCCGATCGTCCGCCGATCTTTGGACGATCAGAACTCTTCCCAATCCTCGCTGACCGCCACGGCGGCCGAACCGCGCCCTGGGCGAGCCGTGACCGCCGGTCGCGCGGGCGCGGGCCGGGCTGCAGGCCGAGCCTGGGCCTGAGCCGGCGGACGATAGGTCGTTTGAGCCGGACGCGACGTGGCCGGGGCGGCGCTCTCGGCCACGCGGAAGCGGCCAACCAGCTCCATCAGGGCCTTGGCCTCGTTCTTCAGCGAGTGCGAGGCGGCGGTGGCCTCCTCGACCATGGCGGCGTTCTGCTGGACGACCTGGTCCATCTGGTTCACCGCGCCGTTGACCTCGTTGAGGCCCGTGGCCTGCTCGGTGGTCGAGGCCGAGATCTCTTTCATCAGCGCGTCGATCGAGGCGACCTGCTCGACGATGCGGCTAAGCGCCTCGCCGGTCTGGCCGACCAGGTCCACGCCCGTCTCGACCTGCTGGGTCGAGGTCGAGATCAGGGTCTTGATCTCCTTGGCGGCGTCGGCCGAGCGCTGGGCCAAGGCCCGCACTTCCTGGGCGACGACCGCGAAAACCGCGGCCGGCTTCACCCGCGCGAGCGGCCTCGACGCCGGCGTTCAGGGCCAGAAGATTGGTCTGGAAGGCGATCTCGTCGATCACCCCGATGATCTGGCTGACCTGATTGGACGAGGTCTCGATCTCGGTCATGGCCGCGACGGCCTGGCCGACGATCCGGCCCGAGCGTTCGGCGTCCGACCGGGCGTTGGCCACGACCTGCGAGGCCTCCTTGGCGCCCGAGGCGGTCTTGCGGACCGTCGCGGTGATCTGGTCCAAGGCGGCGGCGGTCTCTTCCAGACTCGCGGCCTGCTGTTCCGTCCGGCGCGAAAGATTGTCAGAGGCTTCGGCGATCTCGTCGGCGCCGCTGTTGACGCCGCCGGTAGCCATGTTGATCGACTGGATCGCCTGCTGCATGCGGTCGGCGGCCGCGTTGAAGTTGGCCTTGAGGCTTTCGGCCTTGGGATCGAAGGTCGTGGTGATGCGGTGGGTCAGATCGCCGCCGGCCATGTGGTCCAGAGCCTCGTTGAGGGCGGCGATGGCGATGGCGTCGTTGCGGGCGATCTCGGCCTTCTCGGCCTCGTTGGCGGCGCGCTCGTTGTCGGCGGCCCGGCGATGCTCGGCGGCGGCGGCCTCGATGCGGACCTTCTCGGCCTCGGAATCCTTGAAGTAGGCGACGGCGGCGGCCATTTGGCCGATCTCGTCCTTGCGGCCCTGGGCCGGCACCTCGACCGTGCTGTCGCCCGAGGCGAGCCGGCGCATGGCGTTGGTCATGGCGGTGACGGGCGCCGCGATGGCGCCGGTCAGCAGCAGGCCGCCGGCGATGGCGATGCCGGCCGTGATCAGGATGCCGATGGCCAGGGCCAGGGTCGATTCCAGCGAGGCCTTCTTCTGGGCGGCGGCCTCCGTCGCCAGTTCGGCCTCGGCGTTCTTGGTGATGGCTTCGATGGCGTTTTCGACCGGCTCGACCGCCTTGTCGGCGACGCCGTCGTTGCGCACAAGCTCGACCGCCTGAGGACGAGTGGCCGGATCTGCGCCCAGCCGCTCGCCCGGCTCGATGGCCATCTTGCGATAGTTGGCGTAGGCGGCGTCGACGGCGGCGATGCGGGCCAGGTCTTCCTGGTCGCCGGCGGCCAGGGTGCGCATCTCGTCCAGCGCCTTCAGGAACTTCGGCTTGTGCGCCTCTTCCAGGCGCTGGACGTAGTAGTTGTCGCCCGACAGCAGGAAGCCGCGCAGCGAATTCTCCTGACGGGTCAGGCGGAAGGCCGCCGTATCCGCCTGGCGCAGCATCTCATAGGCGCGCTCGGTGCGTTCCACGGAATGAGCGAGGGCGACCTTGTTGGCGTAGAGGGACACGCCCATCACAACGATGGTCGTGAGCATGACAGCGAACACCGCCATCAGCTTGTGCGGAATTTTCAGATCGCCAAAAGACACCGGCCGGGCTCCTCGAAATGGGGCGGCGACCGCTAAACCTCAGATAACGCTACTCTTTGAAACTGCACTACGGTTCGCGGGCGTCACGGATAGCAGTGAGCCCGGAACCCTTGCTGGGGCATTAACCGTCGCGTGGCGGAATGTCGCACAAACGACCATTTCGCCCTCATTTTGATCAGTGAGCCTCATCCCAGTTGAGCGCGGCGCGAGCCTCGACCGTAAGCGGCACCGACAGGGCCACCGCCGGCTCGGCGGCCTTTTCCATGACCTCGCTGATCACCGCGCAGGCGCGGTCGGCTTCCGCCTCGGGCGCTTCGAAGACCAGTTCGTCGTGCACCTGCAGCAGCATCCGCGCCTCGAGACCAGCCGCCTCGAGGGCGGCGGGCATACGGATCATGGCCCGGCGCATGACGTCGGCGGCCGCCCCCTGGATCGGCGCGTTGATCGCCGCGCGCTCGGCGAACTGTCGCTGGCCGACCGATTTGGACTGAATCTCCGGGATGTTGATCTTGCGGCCGAAGATGGTCGAGACGTAGCCGTGCTCGCGCACGAAGGCCTTGGTCGCGTCCATATAGGCCTGAATACCCGGAAAGCGCTCGAAATAGGTCTTGATATAGGCCCCGGCCTCGCCCTGGCCGATGCCCAACTGGTTGGCGAGACCGAAGGCGCTGATGCCGTAGACGATGCCGAAATTGATCGCCTTGGCCCGGCGGCGGATCATGGGATCCATGCCCTCGATCGGCGTGTCGAACATCTCCGAGGCCGTCATGGCGTGGATGTCCAGGCCCTGCTGGAACGCCTTTTTCAGCTGCGGAATGTCGCCGATATGGGCCAGGAGGCGCAGCTCGATCTGGCTGTAGTCGGCGCTGATCAGCACCTTGCCCGGCGGCGCGATGAACGCCTTGCGGATCTTGCGGCCTTCCTCGGTGCGGACCGGGATGTTCTGCAGGTTCGGGTCGGACGAGGACAGGCGGCCCGTCGTCGTGGCCGCCAGGGCGTAGGAGGTGTGGACCCGTCCCGTGGACTCGGCGATCGCGGCGACCAGGTTCTCGGTGTAGGTGCCCTTCAGCTTGGAGAGCTGGCGCCAGTCGAGCAGGACACGCGGCAGTTCGTGCTCAAGCGCCAGGCTCTCCAGCACGTCGCTGTCGGTCGACCATTGGCCGGTGGCGGTCTTCTTGCCGCCCTTCATGCTCATCTCGCCGAACAGCACGTCGCCGATCTGCTTGGGGCTGCCCAGGTTGAAGGGCCGGCCGACGATCTCCTGGGCGCGCGCCTCGAACTTGGCCATGCGCAGCGAGAACTCGTTGGAGAGCAGGCGCAGCGCCTCGGGATCGACCTTGACCCCGTTGTTCTCCATCATCGCCAGCACCGCCGGCAGCGGCCGTTCCAGCGTCTCGTAGACGGTCGCCAGGCCCCCGCGGGCCAGGCGCGGCTTCAGCGTCTGCCAAAGGCGCAGGGTGACGTCGGCGTCCTCGGCGGCATAGGCGGTCGCCTCGTTCAGCCCCACATGCTTGAAGCTGATCTGGGCCTTGCCCGTCCCGGCCACCTGCTTGAACGGGATCGGCTTGTAACCCAGGTGCAGCTCCGACAGTTCGTCCATGCCGTGGCCATGCAGGCCCGCCTCCAGCACGTAGGAGATCAGCATGGTGTCGTCGATCGGCGCGACCTGGATCCCATGGCGGGCCAGGACGGCGATGTCGTACTTGGCGTTCTGCGCCACCTTCAGCACCGCCGGATCCTCCAGCAGCGGCTTCAGGGTCGCGATGACCTCCTCCAGCGGGATCTGCACCAGGTCGGCGGCGGCTTCCAGCGCCAGGCCGTCCTTCTCGCAGTGGCCGACCGGGATATAGCAGGCCTCGCCGGCGTTGATGGCCAGGGACACGCCGCACAGACCGGCCGTGGCCGACGACAGGGCGTCGGTTTCGGTGTCGAAGGCCACCACGCCCTTGGCCGTGGCCTTGGCGACCCAGGCCTTCAGGGTGTCGAGATCCTGGATGCGGACATAGGACGCATGGTCGATGCTGATCGGCTCGGCCACCGCGCTGGCGGCGGCGCGCGCGGCCGCGCCCATGTACGACACCGTGCTGACCGGCGCCTTGGGCTGGGCCGGCGCCCGCTCGAGCGTGCCCGGCGCCGCGGCGGCCGAGCCGTCGCCGACCCGGCGAGCCAGGGTGCGGAACTCCATCTGTTCGAGGAAGGCCGCCAGGACCTCCTTGTCCGGCTCGCGCACGGTCAGCTCGTCCAGCGGCTGGGGCAGCGGCGTGTCGCAGTCCAGCTTGACCAGGGCTCGCGACAGGCGGATCTGGTCGGCGAATTCGATCAGGGTCTCGCGGCGCTTGGGCTGCTTGATCTCGCCGGCCCGGGCCAGCAGCGTGTCGAGGTCGCCATATTCGGTGATCAGCTGAGCAGCGGTCTTGATCCCGATCCCCGGCGCGCCCGGGACGTTGTCGACGCTGTCGCCGCACAGGGCCTGAACGTCGACGACCTTGTCCGGATAGACGCCGAACTTCTCGAACACCTGCTCGCGCTCGATCCGCACGCCCTTCATCGGGTCGAACATCGAGACGCCGTCGCCGACCAGCTGCATCAGGTCCTTGTCGGACGAGACGATCACCGCCTCGCCGCCGATCTCGCGGGCCTTGCAGGCATAGGCGGCGATCAGGTCGTCGGCCTCGTAGCCGGGCAGCTCGATGGCCGGCACGCCGAACGCCCGAGTGGCCTCGCGCACCAGCGGGAACTGCGGGATCAGGTCTTCCGGCGGCGGCGGACGGTGAGCCTTGTACTTGTCGTAGAGGGTGTTGCGGAACGTCTTCTCGGAGTGGTCCCAGATCACCGCCAGATGGGTGGGCGTGTCGCCCTGCATGTCGCGCATCAGCTTCCACAGCATGTTGCAGAAGCCCTGGACGGCGCCTACCGGCAGGCCGTCGCTCTTGCGGGTCAGCGGCGGCAGGGCGTGATAGGCGCGGAACAGATAGGCCGAGCCGTCGACCAGGAAGAGCCGGACGGCGGGGCCGTCCTGGGTCAGATCGGAAACGTTCGGAAGCGGGGGCGCGGCGGCGTCGGTCATGGCCGGCAACATAGGGGGCGCGAGGGGCGTCGGGAACCCTCTGGCGGCGCGCAAATGGATCGCTTAGGCTCCACCTAAGGTCGAGCCGCGAAGGGGTCGTGCGCCGGCTGGTTCCAGGGGTTTCCCGTGTCGCGCTCCCTCCTGCTGGCCATGCTCACGGCCGGCCTTTTCGCCACCGCCCTGTCGACGGTCGCCCTGGCCCAGGCCGAAGACGACGCCCCGCCCTCGGGCTGGCGGCCGAACTTCGTCACCCGCGTGCCCCAGGGCAAGATGAAGGCCGCCTTCCCCAAGGGCGCGACCGTCACCGGCAAGGCCATGCTGGGCTGCGTCGCCGACAAGGGCGGACGCCTGGTCGACTGCAAGGTGCTGCGCGAGGATCCCGTCGGCCAGGGCTTCGGCGAAGCCGCCCTGTCGGTGGTCGGCTATGAGCGGATCGCGACGAAGGACGCCCAGGGCGCCTCGGTCGAGGGCCGGCCGGTCCGCACCACCTTGGAGTTCCTGGCCCCCGGCGACGCCAATCCGGACTGGGTCCGCAAGCCCAACGGCGCCGAGATCGCCAATGTCTTCCCCAAGAAGGCGCTGGACAGGCGCGTCGGCGGCAAGGCCACGATCCGCTGCAAGGCCACGGTCGAGGGTTTTCTCGAGGCCTGCCGGGTGCTGTCGGAATCGCCCCAAGGCATGGACTTCGGCGGCGCCGGTCTGCAGCTGGCGCCGCAGTTTCGGATGTCGCCCAAGATCCGCGGCGGCCGCGCCGTGGCGGGCGGCGAGGTCACCATCCCGATCACCTGGGAGGAGCCGCGCGGCGCCGCGCCGATCAACACTACCTCCATCGTGCTGGACCCGCCCTGGAGCCGCGTCCCCACCCAGGCCGAGCTCGCCGCCGCCTGGCCCAAGGCCGCGGCCGGCGAGCCGTTCGGTCAGGCCGCCCTGCGTTGCGTCCTCATGAAGACCGGCCAGCTGCGCAGCTGCGACGTGATCTCCGAAAACCCGCGCGGCAAGGGCTTCGGCAAGGCCGCCCAGGACCTCTCGAAACTGTTCATGGTCAATATCGGTCCGGCCGACGCCAAGACCTTCAAGGACTACAAGATCGACCTGCCCTTCCGCTTCCGTGATCCGGCGGCGCCCGAGGCCCGCAAGCTGACCAAGCCGCGTTGGATCCGCACCCTGTCGGCCGAGGGCATGGCGGAGGTCTATCCGCAAGCGGCCGCGAAGGCGGGAGTCGCCTCGGGACTGGGCGCGGCGACGTGCGCGGTCACCGCCACCGGCGAGCTGGCCGACTGCAAGCCCGCGCGCGAGACCCCGGCCGGCCTCGGCTTCGGCGCGGCCGCGGTCGAGGCGGTCAAGCTCATGCGCATGAACCCCTGGACGCGGGAAGGCGACACCGTCGACGGCCTGACCGTCACCATCCCGGTGCAGTTCACCCTGGACGTGAAGGCCCAGGACGAGCCCGCCGCTCCGGCTGGCAAGCCGGGCTGATCGCCCCGCCAGCTTTCCTCGCCTTGCGCGCCGGGACCATGAAGCGTACGGGAACCTCGCTCCGCGCGGTACGCGGGCACAGTTTCAGGAGAGCGCGATGGGTTACCGGGTCGCCGTGGTCGGCGCGACGGGCAATGTGGGCCGCGAGATGTTCAACATCCTCGAGGAAGTCAAATTCCCCGTGGACAAGATGCACGCCATCGCCAGCCGCAAATCCATCGGCGTCGAAGTCTCGTTCGGCAGCCAGATCCTGCACTGCGAGGACCTGGAGACGTTCGACTTCTCGACGGTCGACATCGTGCTGATGAGCGCCGGCGGCGCGATCTCCAAGGCCTGGGGCGAGAAGATCGGCGCGGCCGGTCCGATCGTCATCGACAACAGCAGCCACTTCCGGATGGATCCGGACGTGCCGCTGGTGGTGCCGGAAGTGAACCCGAACGCCGTCGACAAGCTGCCGAAGAACATCATCGCCAACCCCAACTGCTCGACCGCGCAGCTGGTGGTGGTGCTGGCCCCCCTGCACGCCGAAGCCAAGATCAAGCGCGTCGTCGTCTCGACCTACCAGTCGGTGTCGGGCGCGGGCAAGGAAGGCATGGACGAGCTGTGGGACCAGACCAAGGGCGTCTTCGTCCTGGGCGCGCCGCCGCCCAAGAAGTTCACCAAGCAGATCGCCTTCAACGTCATCCCGCACATCGATGTGTTCATGGAGGACGGCTATACGAAGGAAGAGTGGAAGATGATGATGGAGACCAAGAAGATCTTGGATCCGTCCATCAAGCTGACCGCCACCTGCGTGCGCGTGCCCGTCATGGTTGGCCACGCCGAAGCCGTGAACATCGAGTTCGAGACCCCGCTGGACGAGGACGACGTCCGCGAGATCCTGCGCGACGCCGAGGGCGTGGAAGTCATCGATAAGCGCGAGGACGGCGGCTACATGACGCCGAAGGAAAGCGCCGGCGAATTCCCGGTCTACGTCTCGCGCATCCGAACCGACCCGACGGTGGAGAACGGCATCGCCCTGTGGTGCGTGGCGGACAATCTGCGCAAGGGCGCGGCGCTGAACGCCGTACAGATCGCCCAGCTCCTGCACGACAAGGGCCTGATCAAGCAGAAGACCCCAGCCTAAGCCGCGATCCGCAATAAGCGGGTGGAAATCAGGGCTCCCGGGGCAGACCTCCCGGGAGCCCTTTTCATTTCCGCGTTCAGAAGGACGACGCCATGTCGGCGAGCGTGAACCAACCCCACGCCGAAAGTCGCCCGGCCTATGTCGCCGGCGTCGGCTGTTACGCGCTCTGGGGCTTCCTGCCCCTCTACTTCCACCTGCTGTCGAACCTGGGCGCCACCTCCTGGGAGATGATCGCCCACCGGACGCTGTGGTCGGTCCTGTGGGCCGGCGGCCTCGTCTTGATCGCCAGGCAGGGCGGCCAGGTGGCCCAGGTGCTGCGCCAGCCGCGCACGCTGGGGATGCTGCTGCTGTCGACGGCGGCGATCTTCGGCAACTGGACGATCTACGTCTTCGCGGTGAACGCCGGCCACGTGATCGAGGCCAGCCTCGGCTATTACATCAACCCGCTGATGAACATGGCCGCCGGCGCCCTGCTGTTCCGCGAGCGCATGACCGGCGAGGGCAAGGTCGCCATCGGCTTCGCGGCCGTCGGCGTCGCCATCCAGACGATCGCCCTGGGCCACCTGCCGATCGTGTCGTTGGGCCTGGCCGCCACCTTCTGCGCCTACGCCATCCTGCGCAAACAGGTGAAGGCCGACGCCCAGACGGGCCTGTTCATCGAATGCGCCTATCTGGCGCTGCCGGGCCTGGCCTATGTGCTGTATTTGCAATCGACGGGACAGGGCCATTTCGGCCACGGCGCCGCCGTCACGGGCCTGTTGGCCCTGGCCGGTCCGGCCACGGTCATCCCCCTGGCCCTGTTCGCCTGGTCGGCCCGCCGCCTGCCGCTCAGCGCCGTGGGCTTCCTGCAGTTCATCGCCCCAACGCTCCAGTTCCTGCTGGGCGTGGCGTTCGGCGAGGCGTTCACGCCGCTGCGGGCGCTGTCGTTCGTGTTCATCTGGCTGGGCGTGGCGACCTTCGCCTATGGAGCCTGGAAAAGGACCAGGGCGCTCGCCTAGAGCGAGGCGTAGGCCGCCTCGATCAGGCGCACGGCGCGGGGATCGCCGATCAGGGCGGAGCCCTGCTTGTTCATCACATAGGCCCCGGAGACGCCCCGCGTCGGGTCGGCGAAGGCGCACGAGCCGCCCCAGCCCGAGTGGCCGAAAGCGTCCGGCGTCGGGCCGTAGAACATGTTCGGCGTGTTGCGCATGAAGCCCGCGCCCCAGCTGATCACGTAGGGCAGGACCAGATCCTGGCCGACAATGCGCTGGGCGCTGGCGGCCTTGATCCCGGCCGGGGTGATGATCGAGCGGCCGCCCAGGGTTCCGTCGGTGGCCAGGGCGCTCATCAGCCGGGCCAGGGCCTGCGCGGTGGCGTGGCCGTTGGCCGAGGGGATCTCGACCCGCCGCCACTCGGCCGCGCCGCGCCCGCCCGGCGAGGACCAGGGCTTGAGGAAGGCGGCGGTCACGGCGGCGTTGATCTCGCCGAACTTGGGCAGGGCCGTCGGACGCATCAGGTCGGCGACGCGGCCGTGCTCGCTGTCGGGCAGGCCGATCCAGAGATCCAGGCCCAGCGGGGCGCAGATGTCCTCCCGCAGCGCCGTCCCCATGGTCCTGCCGTCGACGCGGCGGAAGATCTCGCCGGCGATGTAGCCGTAGGTGACCGGGTGATAGCCGCTGGCCGAGCCGATCGGGAACAGCGGGGCCATGGCCGCCAGCTTGGCGCAGGTGGCGTCCCAGTCGAACCAGATGGCCGGATCGGTCTCGTCCGGAAAGCCCGACAGGCCGGCCTGGTGCGACAGGGCCTGCTCGACCGTGACCTCGCCCTTGCCCGCTTGCGCGAACTCCGGCCAGACGTCGGCGACGGGCTGGTCGTAGGCCAGGCGCCCCTCGTCCACCAGACGCGCGACCATCAGGGCCGCCACGGCCTTGGTCGTCGAGAAGAGCGCCGTCAGGGTGTCGGGACCGAAGGCGACCTCGCGCTTGCGGTCGGCGAAGCCGCCCATCAGGTCGACGACGATCTCGCCATCGACCGCGAACGAAAAGCGCGCGCCCAGCTCGCCATGGTCGGCGAAATTGGCTTCGAACGCCTCGCGCACCCGGGCGAAGCGATCAGGGCAGAGGCCGGTGATTTCGCCCATCATCCTAAGCCAGCCGTTCGATGCGGACCGTCGGCGAGGTCTGCTTGATCCGCGCGCCCATGGCCACGATCGGCAGCTCGGGCGCATTCCAGATGTTGGCCGCGGTGACCGTCTCGGCCACCCCGCCGACGGCGCGGGCCAGGCCGTAGGAGAAGGTCTGCCCCTCCAGGATCGAGGCGGCATAGAGGGCGGTCAGCAGGTCGCCCGTGCCGTTGGGCGAACGCTCGGCCTTGGCGTGGGCGGCCAGCCAGGCTTCCTTCCTGTCGGCCAGCACCGCGCCGATCTCGGTCCCGCGATGCACGGACGAAACCAGGGTGGTCTTGCCCAGCAGGCGCGCGGCGCGCATGGCCGCCTGGGGGTCGCGGGTGTCCGTGCCGGTCAGCTTCTGCAGCTCCCAGCTGTTGCAGGCCACGACGTCGGCGCGCGGGATCAGGTCGGCGATGATGGCGTCGGCGGTCTCGGCCGGAATGTAGAGGCCCTTGCCGGCGTCGCCCATGGTCGGGTCGACGACAACGGTCGGCCGCCGGGTCGCCGCGCCGTTCGGACGGGGCGACTCGCGCACGGCGTCGATGACCCGGGCGGCGGCCCGCGCCTGGGCGGCGGTGGCGAAGTAGCCGGTGATCACGAGATCGACGAGGCCGAACAGCCCGTTGGCCTCGATGCCGTCCATCATGCCCTCGAACACCTCGATCGGCACGGGCGCTCCACCGGGAATGCCCCAGCCGGGATGGCGGCCGTACAGCACGGTCGGCACGACCATCGAGTCGATGCGGAACTGCGCCAGGGCGGTGGCTTGCGCCGTCGCGCCCACCTGGCTGCCGGCGACGTGGCTGGAGATGATCAAGGCTAACGGCATGGCAAAGCGATTAGCCGAGCAAGGCGGACTTGAATAGGGCGTCCCGGCCCGAGACCCAAAAGAAAAGGCCCACCGTCACCGGCGGGCCTTTCTTCTTGGTTTCAAAAGATTTCCGCAGCGGAAACTGGCGCCGCGGGTGTCGCTATTAATAGCGATAGTGGTCCGGCTTGAACGGACCCTTTTCCGGCACGCCGATATAGTCGGCCTGATCCTTGCGCAGGGTCGACAGCTTCGCGCCCAGCTTTTCCAGGTGCAGGAAGGCGACCTTCTCGTCCAGGTGCTTGGGCAGGGTGTAGACTTGGTTCTGGTAGGCGTCCTTGTTCGTCCAGAGCTCGATCTGAGCCAGCGTCTGGTTGGTGAACGAGGCCGACATCACGAACGAGGGGTGGCCCGTGGCGTTGCCCAGGTTCACCAGACGGCCTTCCGACAGGACGATGATCTTCTTGCCGTCCGGGAATTCCACGTGGTGGACCTGCGGCTTGATCTCGTCCCACTTGAAGTTGCGCAGGCCGGCGATCTGAATTTCCGAAGTCGAAGTGACCGATGTTGCAGACGATGGCGTTGTTCTTCATCCGGCGCATGTCGTCGACCGTGATGACGTCCTTGTTGCCCGTCGCCGTGACGAAGATGTCGGCCTTGTCGGCGACGTCCTGCAGGGTCTGGACCTCATAGCCTTCCATCGCCGCCTGCAGGGCGCAGATCGGGTCGATTTCGGTGACGATCACGCGGGCGCCGCCTTGGCGCAGCGAGGCGGCCGAGCCCTTGCCCACGTCGCCGTAGCCGCAGACCACCGCGACCTTGCCCGACAGCATGACGTCGGTGCCGCGACGGATGGCGTCGACCAGCGATTCACGGCAGCCGTACAGGTTGTCGAACTTCGACTTGGTGACGCTGTCGTTGACGTTGATGGCCGGGAACGGCAGGTCGCCCTTGGCGGCCATCTGGTACAGACGGTGCACGCCCGTGGTGGTCTCTTCCGACACGCCGCCGACGGCCGCGCGGATGGCCGAGTAGAAGCCCGGCTTCTCGGCCAGGTACTTCTTCATCACGGCGAACAGGGCTTCTTCTTCCTCGTTCTGCGGGTTGTTCAGGATCGACGGATCCTTCTCGGCCTTCGGGCCCAGCACGCAGAGCAGGGTAGCGTCGCCGCCGTCGTCGAGGATCAGGTTCGGGTAGCCGCCGTCGTGCCACTCGAAGATCTTGTGGGCGTATTCCCAGTACTCGACCAGGTTTTCACCCTTGAAGGCGAACACCGGCACGCCCGAGGCGGCGATGGCGGCGGCGGCGTGGTCCTGGGTCGAGAAGATGTTGCACGACGCCCAGCGGACCTCGGCGCCCAGCGCCGTCAGGGTCTCGATCAGCACGGCGGTCTGGATGGTCATGTGCAGGCTGCCGGCGATGCGGGCGCCCTTCAGGACCTGGGCCGGGCCGTACTCGGCGCGCGTGGCCATCAGGCCCGGCATCTCGGTCTCGGCGATGGCGATTTCCTTGCGGCCGAAATCGGCGAGCGAGATGTCCTTGACGATATAGTCGGCCACGGTCGGGCTCCTGCGGTCGGGTGAGATCTTGCGGGGCTTATAGCGCGCCCGACCCTTCCTAGCAATTAACGCATAAAGATATCTTTATGTCCGACGGCCGGGCGGGCGCGCCGGCGCTCGTCAGAAGCTCAGTTCGGGTTGCATCGCGCCGGGCTGCTGGGTCTCGGGCAGGTGGCAGGTGAAGGTCGAGCCGGCGCCCGGCTCGCTCTCCAGGGCCACCCAGCCGCCGTGCAGCTCGACCAGCGCCTTGACCAGGGCCAGGCCCAGCCCCGGGCCGCCGCGATCGCGGCCGACGAAGCGGTCGAAGATGTGGGCCTGAACGTGGAACGGCACGCCGCGGCCGGTGTCCGAGACATCGAGTCGCACCTCGCCCAGGGCGCGGCGGGCCGACAGGGTGACGCGGCCGCCCGGCGGGGTCTGGCGCAGGGCGTTCTCGACCAGGTGGTCCAGAGTCTGGGCCAGGCGCTTGCCGTCGCCGCGGATCAGGCCGACGTCTTCCTCGCACTCGACCGCCAGGGTCACCGCGCCCAGCTGGGCGTCCTTCAGGGCGTGCTCCTGGGCGTTGAGCAGCAGGTCGGAGACGCGGATGTCCCCGATCTCCAGCGCCATTTCGCCGGCGTCGATCTGGGCCATGTCCAGCACGTCGTCGATCGAGCGGGCCAGCTGGGTGGCGGCGGCGCGGACGGCGGCCACGTGGTTGCGGCCGCGCTCGGAGATGCCGTCGGCCCGTTCCAGGAGCTCGGAATAGCCGATGATCGTCGTCAGCGGCGTGCGCAGCTCGTAGCTGACATTGCCGACGAAATCGCGCTTCAGGCGCTCGGCCTCGGCCAGGGCGGCGGAGCGATCGGCCAGGGCCGATTGCAGGTCGCGGGTGTCGGTGACGTCGGCGAAGGCGATCAGGGTCGCGCCGTCCGGCAGCGGCCGGCTCTGATAGACGACGATGCGGTCGTCCGAGGTGCGGACCTCGCCCGAGGTCGGGGCGCGCATCTGCGGATCGGGATCGGCCACCCGGCCCTTCAGTTCGCGCCAGAAGGCCAGGTCGTGCAGGCGCGGCACGCACAGCTCGACCACGCCCTCGAAGTCGCCGGCCGCCTCCAGGGCGAAGGCGCTGACGTTCCAGAAGGTCTCGAAGGCCTCGTTGTGCAGGCGCAGGCGGCCATCCGAGCCGAACACCGCGACGGCGTCGTTCAGCTTGTCCAGCGTGGCCTGCTGCACCTGGATCAGGGCGTTGTACTGGGCCTTCAGGCGCAGCTCGCCGGTGATGTCGGAATAGATCAGCAGCATGCCGCCCAGCGGGTGGGGCTGGCGCACAACCTTCAGCGTCCGGCCGTCGGGCAAGTGCCAGAGGTCGTCGGCCTGAGGCCCCACGTCCTCGTAGCGGGCCAGCTCGGCGGCCTTCCAGACGGCGTAGTCGATGGTCTCGGGCAGGCGGCGGCGCTGGCGCAGGCGGTCCAGGATCTCGCCATGGGTCGGACGGTCGGCCAGCCAGGCCGGCTCCAGGCCCCACAGTTCGGCGAAGGCGGTGTTGTGGAACGACAGCCGCCGCGTCGCGCTGAAGATCGCCACGGCCTCGGCGATATGGTTCAGGGTCTCGTCGTGGGCCTCGACGTGCTTCTTGAAGGCGTCGCGGACGTCCTCGATCTCGGTGACGTCGGCGCAGAACACCCCCACCCCGCCGCCTTCCAGCGGCTGGGCGGAAAGCCGGAACGCGCGACGGCGGCCTTCGAGATTGATCCAGCGCACGGCTTCGCGGCGCTCGCCCTTCTCGACGGCCTCGACGACCAGGGCGTCGGCGGACCGGTCGAAGCTCTTGCCCGCCAGCGCGCCGGCAGAGGCGACGCTGGCCCCGACGGCGCGAACGAAGGCGGCGTTGCCCCAGACGGCCTGGCCATCGGCCCCGGCGATCCAGGCCGGCTCGGCCACGCTGTCGACGAAGGCGGCGAATCGGGTCGCCGACGGCAGTCCGGAATCACCGCCGCTGCCGGGCATCAGGCGCAGCCAGGCCAGCGCCCCGACCGCGCGGCCCTCGACCGAAACCCAGCCATTGCCCCCGCGAACCTCGAAGACGCAAGCCTCGCCGCGCTCGAACAGCGCCGCCAGCTTGTGGGCATGATCGGGATCGGCCCCGCTCAGGGCGGCGATCACCGCCTCGACCTTGGCCTCGACGCCCAGCACCCGCGCGCAGGCCGAAAGGCCCTCGGCCCCGGCGGCCAGGTCGGCCCGGCCGCCCTCGACGGCTATCACGGCGGTGTCGAAGGCCTCGACCCAGGCGGGCGCGTCCAGGGGCTCGCCGCCTTGCAGGCCAAGGCGCGCCTTCAGGGCGGCGATGCGGGCCTCGTAGCCGCGGCGCTGCCCCAGCGACCACAGGGTGACGCAAATGGCGAGACAAACCGCGCCGGCCACCGCCGCGAGGATCAGGTCGTACGAAGTCATAAGGCGCGTCGCTTACCCCAGCGGGTCGTCGAATCAGAATCCCAGATTAGTCGGGCCGTGACCAGAGCGCGATCAGGGGGAGCGTGACTGTCTGTCGCGATTTCGTCGCCACACCCGGTGGCTTAACGCTCCGAATCGCTCTATTTGGAGACCATGACCTGGTCCGACCGCCTCGCCCCGTCGCTCGACGACTTCGCCGTCCTGGCCCGACAGGCCTTCGACGCCCTGCCCGACCAATTCCGCGCGCTGACCGGCGACGTGGTCATCCGGGTCGACGACTTCGCGGCCGACGAGGTGCTGGACAGCCTGGACATCGAAGACGCCTTCGAGCTGACCGGCCTTTATCAGGGCGTCGACCTGGGCCGCCGCTCGGTGCTGGACTATGGGACCGAGCCGTCGCGGGTGTTTCTCTACCGTCGCCCCATCCTGGACGAGTGGGCCGAACGCGGCGACGTCTCCCTGGGCGACCTGATCGCCCACGTGCTGGTCCATGAGATCGGCCACCATTTCGGCCTGTCGGACGACGACATCCACCGCATCGAGGACGAGGCATGAGCCCCAATCCCAGCCAACTCTTCGATACCGAAACCTGGCGCGAGCGCATGGATGAGCGCTGGTTCGACACCGGCGCGGCCATGGCCGAGGCCGGCGCCGTCGACCTAGTGGCGATCGAGGACGAGAAGGTCACCGCCCACGTCACCGGCAGCGTCGGCGACCTCTATGTCGTGCAGCTTTGGGCTCCGGCCGGCGAAGGCCTGTGCACCTGTCCTGGCTTCGAGAAGTTCGGGGCCTGCAAGCACCAGGCGGCCGTGGTCACCGCCGCCAACGCCGCCGACCTGACCAAGGTCCGCGAGCGGATGGCCAAGCTGCGCGACGGCCTGGCCCTCGACGGCAAGGACGCCCTGATCGAACGCCTCGCCGAACTCGCGCGGACGCAGCCGGCCGTGCTGGCGGCGCTGGAGGGGCGCTAGAGGAAGTCGTCGATCGGCGCCTTGCGCCTGACCTTCGACTTCGGCCGTTCCCACATCACGCCCGGATAGCCCTTCAGCGGGACCAGCTTGCCGCCGCCATAGGCCCAGTCCGGGGCCTGGTCGAGCGACGTGTGATAGCGCGGCTCGCGGCCGGTGCGGGTTTCGAACAGGGCGCGCGGCAGGTTGATCATGGTCGGCGCCGCTTGCGCTCCATGAAGATCGGCGTCCCACAGCGCGAACAGAAGCCGCGAGTCGTTCCTTCATGCTCGTGGCGGGTGACGAGGTCCTGGCCCTCCAGCCAGCGGAAGCGGCTGCGATAGCTGGCCGTGTAGGTGACATAGGCGCAGCCCTGGGCCCGGCGGCTGGCGGCCGAGTGATCGTGGAACGCCCACCGCGCCGGCACGCCGATAGCGACCCGCACCGCCCCGCACGCACAGGCGCCCTCGGCTTCCTCGGCGGGCGGTTTGAGGGGCTTGGGCATGGGGAGAACTCCGAAGCGACTGGCCATTTCCGAATAGAGCGCACTGCTGCCAGATCTGACAGCAGGCGGCCTTGACCGCGCCCGACCCGCGCCGCTCTGCTGCCGGATACAATTGGGGAAAACGCCATGGCGACGCTGTACGAGCGCTACATCCTGCCCAAGCTGCTGTGCTGCGCTTGCGGCGCGCCGGCGTTCCGCGCGCAGCGGACCAGCCTCGTGCCCCAGGCCAGGGGCGAGGTGCTGGAGCTCGGCGTCGGCGGCGGCTTGAATCGGCTTTCTACGACCCGGTCGCGGTGACCGGCGTCACCGGCGTCGACCCCTCCGCGGAGCTGCGCGCCCTCGCCGAGGCCGCCCCGCGCCCCGAAGGCCTGGCGGTCGAGATCGTCGCCGGCGAGGGCGAGCGCCTGCCGTTCGCCGACGCCGCTTTCGACACCGTGCTGTGCACCTTCACCCTGTGCTCGGTGCGCTCGCCCGCCGCCGTGCTGTCCGAAGCCCGCCGGGTGCTGCGGCCGGGCGGCCGGTTCCTGTTCTGCGAGCACGGCCTGTCGCCCGACGCCGGCACGGCGCGCTGGCAGCGACGCATCGAACCGCTGTGGAAGCGCCTGGCGGGCGGCTGCCACCTGACCCGGCCGGTCTCGGCGGCGGTCGAGGCGGCCGGCTTCCGCCTGGACGAGAACCACCGCTTCTATCTCGACAAGGCTCCGCGTCCGCTGGGCTGGTGCGAGCGGGGCGCGGCGAGCCAGAGGATGGGCGTCGCCGCCCGGCTCCCGTCGCCAAACCTGACGCTGCCGTCATTTTTTGTTTGACCCGTCCGCTCACATGAGTTGACAGTGTTCAGATGGGCCGAGATCCGCGCAAGACGGAGCCCGCCCGATGGACATCGCACGGCCGATAGGGAGCGCCGACATGACCGACCCAATTTCCAAAGACCGGAACATCACCAAGGACGCCATGTACGACGCGGTCGCGCCGGACGACTTCGAGTCGATGCTCGAACTCGACCGCTACGGCAACCGCTCCAGCGCCTTCGACAAGATCATTTCCGCGACCCACGACCACTTCTGGGATCCGCTGGACAAGACCTATATCGACTTCGACGAGCCGTTCGACATGGAGAACCAGGCGCTGGTTCCCGAGGACATGGTCATCGCCCTGTCGACCGACTACGTCTCCAACCACCTGTCCGATCCGAAGACGCGCATCCGCTTCATCAACCAGTCGGTGCTACGCAGCTTCTCGTCGATCCTGCACGGCGAGCAGGGCGCGCTGAACCTGTCGGCCAGCCTGTGCCACGTGCTGAAGGACCAGGGCGCCCAGGAATACGCCGCCAACCAGACCCGCGAAGAGGCCCGCCACGTCACGGCCTTCGCCAAATATATCAAGGCCCGCTGGGGCAAGCCGGTCGAGTGCGGCCCGGCCCTGAAGACCCTGCTGGTCGAGATCATCGGCGCGCCCGAGGTCTACAAGAAGATCATCGGCATGCAGATGCTGGTCGAAGGCCTGGCCATGGGCGCCTTCGCCACTTTCTACAACAATATCAACGATCCGGTCGGCAAGAAGCTGCTTCAACTGGTGATGACCGACGAGGCCTTCCACCACAAGTTCGGGAAGATCTGGGCCGACCGCACGGTGCCCAAGCTGAGCCCCGAGGAACACGCCATCATCGAGGACTGGGCGGCGCACTGCTTCCAGACCCTGCTGTTCAACCTCGTCTCGCCGCACCAGCAGCTGGATCTGTACGCCGCGTTCGGCCTGGACCCCGACAAGGTGGTCGAGGAGTACGGGAAGATCATGACCGACGACGTGCGTCGGGAAAATATGAAGGAGCAGACCAACATCTTCCGGGTGCTGGTCAAGACGCTGCTCAACGCCGGCATCATCACCGACCGCACCCGCGCCTTCTACGCCATGTATGTCGACATCGACGAGCTGAAGGCCGAGGGCGACCGGATGGTCGGCGACGACATCGCCGAGGAAGGCATCCGCCACCTGCAGGCCATCAACTTCAAGGACCGCCCGGTCGGCGCCGTCAGCATCGCGGCCGAATAGGAATCCCACCTTCCTGTTGGTCGCGGACCGCCCCGCCGGAACTCCGGCGGGGCGGTCGTCGTTTCTGGCCGTTCCCCACGGAGTCTCCCATGCGCGCCGCCCTGCTCGCCTTGCCTTTCGTTTTGACCCTCGGCGCCTGCGTGTCGGGTCCAAGCGGCAATCCCGAATCCGCCGCAGCCGGCCAAGGCCGTGGAGCTCGAGCGCTATCTGGGCAAATGGTACGAGGTCGCGCGCTACGACATGCGCTTCGAGAAGGGCTGCGAAGGCGTCACGGCAGAATATTCCAAGCGCCCCGACGGCCTGATCCGCGTGCTCAACACGTGCCGCCAGGGCGCGGTGGACGGTCCCGTGAAGGTCGCCGAGGGCAAGGCCAAGGTCGTCGATACGGCGACCAACGCCAAGTTGAAGGTCAGTTTCTTCGGCCCGTTCTTTGGCGACTACTGGGTCCTGGACCACGCCGACGACTACAGCTGGTCCATCGTCGGCGAAGGCTCGGGCAAGTACCTGTGGCTGTTGTCGCGCGGGCTTCCGACCGACGCCGACCGGGCGGCCCTGACCGCGCGCGCCAAGGCGCTGGGCTATGACGTCACGATGCTGCGCCCGACGAAGCAGCCGGCGCCTTAGGGCGCTCGGGCCGCTTCCACAACGGAGCGGATGGCCTCAATCACCACGTCCGGCGCATCGTCCTGGATCATGTGGCTCGCCCCAGGAACCAGCTGGAACTTCCCGCGCGTCGACCGCTTGGCGAGCGCCTGGTGCAACATGTGCTTGATCGCCCGCCCCTGATCCCAGGTCGGCGGCGCGTCCTCGGGCCTGTTTGGAGACGAGACCAGCACCACCAGCGGCAGGTCTCCCAGACTGCTCTGGCGAGGCTCGGCCTGGCGTGTATCGATACTGTCGCCCTTGTCATCGTCCAGCATGCTGCGGGTCTCCGAAATGTAGGCGGCGATAAACTTGGCCTTGCCCATACGCCGGTTCGTCTCGTCATGCAGCGAGGAAACCGAGCCGGGCGGCTCCTCCAGGCAATCGGGTGGACTGTTCGCGGGGGTCAGGTCCGCTACGCGCGCCGCCTTCAGGCAGGCCTCGCTCGTGACGAGGCCGTCAGCGAAGAGCTTCCGGCCCTTGTCCCGCAGAGCGCCATAGGCGCGGCCGTCGCCGGGTATGGCTGGGTCCATCAGCACCAGACCGGCGACGCGCTCGCGATGCAGGCTGGTGAAGTGGATGGCGTAGAGCCCGCCCAGGGAATGGCCGACCAGCACGAGGGGCCCTTCGATTGGCGCCTTGTCGAGCAGCCGGGCCAGGTCTTCCACGGTATTGTCCGCGTCCATAGCGCGACGCGCTTCATCGCTGAGGCCATAGCCCGCACGGTCGTAGGCGCAAGCTCGCGTAAAGGTCGCGATGCGCGCCTGAACCTTGGGCCAGCCCAGGCTGTCCCCGCCCCAGCCCGATTCCAGCAACACTGTCGGCGCGCCCTTGCCGAGACACACCAGGTTGAGATGTCGGCCCGGCTCCACGGCCACCGCCTGATGAACCTGAGCGTAGAAATCAGGCCCCAAGTCCCGAACGCCGACATAGGCCTCCGGCCCCCTCTGGCCGGCCATAAGAGCCAGCATTCCGAAAAGACCCACGAAACTCACGACCGCCCCGCAAAGACTACAATTGTAATTACATCTTGAGCACGGCGTCGGCGCATCAGCAATAGCCGGGCTGAACCGAACGCTCGCAGACTTGATCCACGAACAAAGCTGGAACATGATCACGGCGATGGACGTGATCATCGAACTCAAGAGCCGCCCCGAAACCACCCTGACCGTGACCCGCGGGGCCGCGCGGCTGCTGGTCGACCTGGGCTATGCGCCGCTGGCCGAAGTCACCCTGCCCAACGGTCGCCGCGCCGACCTGATGGCGCTAGGCCCTAAGGGCGACGTGCTGATCGTCGAGGTGAAGTCGGGATTGGAGGATTTCCGGGTCGACCGGAAGTGGGGCGAGTACGCGCCCTATTGCGACGCGTTCTATTTCGCCGTCGCACCGCATTTCCCGGAGGGCGTCCTGCCGGATGAGCCGGGGCTGGTCGTCGCCGACGGTTTCGGCGGCGCCGTGGTGCGGGAGTCGCCGCTGACGCCTTTGGCGCCGGCGCGACGCAAGGCCCTGACGCTCGCGTTCGCCCGCCTCGCGGCCCTGAGGGCCGCGGGCGTCAACGCCGAGCGCCTGAGCCTGTAGAGGGCGTCTCCAGCTAGTCCAGATTGCGCGCGATCAGGAAGCCCACGCCCAGGCCGATGGCGAAAGCGCCGAAGGCGACACCGATCGGATGTTCCTCGGCGGCGTGATGCGCCACCTGGGCCTTGTCGCGAGTCCAGGCCGCGCCGACCTTGGCCTTTTGCTCGGCGAAGGTGCGGGTCTGCTGGGCCACTTCGGTGGCGGTCTCGCGGGCCGACTTGACGGCCTTGGTCACCGCCTCCTTGGCGCGCTTGGTCTTTTCGGAGGTCGTCTTCTTGGCGCCGTCCAGCGCCGAAGCGGCGGCGGACGAGGCGTCGTTCGGAATAAAGCTGCTGACGTCGGTCATGGGGGGAGGCTCCTCGGCTTGACCGAGACCTAACGCGCGGGGAGCCGTCTAGTTCTCCCGCACGACCTTCAAAACCGCCTCGCCGTAGCGATCCAGCTTGCCCTGGCCGACGCCCCCCGACTTGCCGAGCGCCGCCAGGGTGGCCGGGCGGGCGGCGGCGATCTCGGCCAGGGTGGCGTCATGGAAAATGACATAGGGCGGCACGTGCTGGGCCTGCGCCTGCTCCTTGCGCCACGCGCGCAGGGCCTCGAACAGCATCTGGTTTTCCAGCGGGATGGTCAGCGCCTTGCCCTCGCGGCGCTTGCGGGCGCCCGTGGCGCGGCCGGTCTCCGGCGCCTCGGCCGTCTGACGCAGGGCCACGCGACGCTCGCCGCGATAGACCTGGCGCACGCCCTCGACGTCGCCCAGGCCGATCAGCGGCCGGCCGTCATTGGGGTCCTCGCGCAGCAGGCCTTCGAAGATCAGGGTGTCGAACAGGTCGCGCCAGACCGGCTGGCTGAACTCGCGGCCGATGCCGAAGGTCGGCAGCTGGGCCTCCTGGGGCGTGACATCCTTGGTCTTGCCCATCAGGTGCTCGATGATCCGGCCGCGTCCATAACGCCCGCCCATGCGGTGGACGGCCGACAGGGCCTTCTGGGCCGCCTCGGTGGCGTCGACGCCGGTCGGCGGCGAGACGCAGATGTCGCAGACCCCGCAGCGGGCCACGCCCTCCTCGCCGAAATAGCGGCGGACGGCGGCGGCGCGGCAGGTGACGCCCTCCAGCATCGCATAGAACTGGCGCAGCTTGCGGCCTTGCGCCTGCTTGACCTCGTCGGGCGCGTCCTTGGTCTCGATGCGGCGCCCCGCCCAGGCCATGTCGGCCGAACCGTAAAGGGTGATGCCCTCGGCCGGCTGGCCGTCGCGTCCGGCGCGGCCGACTTCCTGCCAATAGGCCTCAATGGCGGCCGGCGGGTCGGCGTGGATCACGAAACGGACGTCGGGCTTGTCGACGCCCATGCCGAACGCGATCGTCGCCACCATCACCGCGGCGTCGGCCTCCAGGAAGTCCTCCAGCCGCTTGGCGCGGACGGCCTTGTCGAGTCCGGCGTGATAGGCCACGGCCGGGACGCCCTCGGCGTTCAGCTTCTCAGCCAGCTTCTCGGTGCTGTCGCGGCTGCCGGCATAGACGACGCCGGCCCGGCCCGGGCGTTCCAGCACCAGTTCGACCACCCGATCATGGCCCTTGCCCCGCTTGCGCTCGGCGGAGAGCGCAAGCTCGGGACGCGCGAAGCTGTCGACGAACTCGGCCGCGCCCTGCAGTCGGAGCTCGGCGCGGATATCGTCACGGGTCCGGGCGTCGGCGGTGGCGGTGACGGCCAGGCGCGGCACATTCGGGAACAGCTCCGCCAGCCGCCCCATCATCCGGTATTCGGGCCGGAAGTCGTGCCCCCACTGACTGACGCAGTGAGCCTCGTCGACGGCGACCAGGGCCAGCGGCGTGCGTGAGAGGCGATCCAGCATCCACGGCTGCATCAGGCCCTCGGGCGACAGGTAGAGCAGGTCCACCTCGCCGGCGTCGATGCGCCGCCAGATATCCGAACGCTCGTCCATAGAGACATTGCTGTCCAGCCGCTCGGCCGCCACGCCGGCCTGGCGCAGGCCCTGGACCTGGTCGGCCATCAGAGCGATCAGCGGCGAGATCACCAGGCCCACCCCGGGCCGGATCAGCGACGGGATCTGGTAGCACAGGCTCTTGCCGCCCCCGGTCGGCAGCACGGCCATGGCGCTGCGTCCGGCCAGGATCTCGTTGACCACCCCGGCCTGCATGCCCCGGAAATCGGCATGGCCGAAGGTGCGCCGCAGGACGTCACGGGCGTGATCGAGTTCGGGGGATTCGGGGAGGAACGTACACGGGCGCTCTTTTGGCAGCGTCCGGCCGGCAGGCCAAGTGTTGGGACCCAGGACGTCATCCACTCACCCCATCAAGTCCCGCTCGCCTATCGCCGTGATCGGCCGAGCGCCACAAGGGCGCCTCAGGCGGCGTTTACCGCTCGTCAATCTTGTCGCGCGTTCTGTGGGCTTGGGCTAAACGGAACACGCGCTAGCGTGGGCCTTCTCGCGGCCGCATCTTGGAACAGGACGACCATGGCGAACGGACCCTTCGGCGGGAACAAGGCGGCCAGACCGCAGCGCACCCCGCTCCAGGCCCTCGTCTATTGGGGCACGGTCCTGGGCGTCTGGGGCCTGATCTTCATCGTCGCCTTCTTCGCGGTGTTCGCCAGCGACCTGCCGGACACCTCCAAGCTCTACGACGTCAAGCGCCAGCCCTCGATCAACTATCTGGACCGCTCAGGCGCCCTGCTGGCGGTGCGCGGCAGCCAGTACGCGCCGCCGGTCGATATCGACGCCCTGCCGAAATATGTGCCGGCCGCCTTCGTGGCGATCGAGGACCGGCAATTCTATCATCACTTCGGCTTCAACCCCTGGGGCATCATGCGGTCGGTGGCGTGGAACGCTACCCATGACGGCCCGCAGCGCGGCGGCTCGACCATCACCCAGCAGCTGGCCCGCAACCTGTTCCTGAGCCCGGCCCAGAACTATCGCCGCAAGGCCCAGGAGCTGATCCTGGCCGTCTGGCTGGAGATGAAGTTCAGCAAGAAGCAGATCCTGGCCCTCTACATGAACCGGGTCTATTTCGGCGCTGGCGCCTACGGCATCGAGGCCGCCTCGCAGCGCTACTTCAACAAGCCCGCCAAGGAGCTCACCATTGGCGAGTCCGCGCTGCTGGCCGGCATGATGAAGGGCCCCGCCCGCTATTCGCCGGTCTCGGCCAAGGAGCGCGCCGCACGCCGCGCCACCATCGTCCTGGACGAAATGGTGCGCATCAAGGCCATCACGCCGGAAGAGCGCGACGAGGCCTTCAAGACGCCGGTTCAGGTCTCGGCCACCCTGGCCAACCAGCGCGCCCAGTACTTCACCGACTATATCGACGCCCAGGTTCGCTCTCTGGTCGGCGAACCGACCGAGGACCTGGTGGTCGAGACCACGCTGGACCTGCCGATCCAGGCTTCGGCCGAGCGCGCCGTGAAGCTGGGCGTCGACGGCCATGCGGCCCAGGGCGTGCAGCAGGCGGCGCTGGTCGCCATCGACGGCGAAGGCCGCATCCGCGCCTATGTCGGCGGCGCCGACTATGCCGACAGCCAGTTCGATCGCGCCACCACCGCGCGCCGCCAGGCCGGTTCGGCCTTCAAGCCGTTCGTCTACCTGACCGCCATGGAGCAGGGCCGCACGCCCGCCGTCATGGTCGTCGACGAGCCGGTCAAGATCGGCAACTGGGAACCGAGGAACTACACCAACAAGTATCTGGGCCCGATCACCCTGCAGACGGCCCTGGCCCAGTCGATCAACACCGTCGCCGCGCGGCTGGCCAACGAGGTCGGCACCAGCAACGTCGCCGCCACCGCCCGTCGCCTCGGCATCACCAGCAAGATCCAGCTGGACCCGTCGATGGCCCTGGGCGCGGTCGAGGTCTCGCCGATGGAGATGGCCCAGGCTTACGCCCCGTTCTCGAACGGCGGCTTCATGGCCAAGGGCTACGGCATCGAGCGCATCCGCACCGCCAGCGGCAAGGTGCTGTATGACCACAGCGTCGACCGCCAGGCCCGCTCGGCCGTGATCGGCTCGCCGGCCCTGCAGTACATGAACCAGATGATGCGCCAGGTCGTCGCCTCGGGCACCGGCACGCGCGCCAGGGTCCCAGGCTACGACATCGCCGGCAAGACCGGCACGACCAGCGACTACAAGGACGCCTGGTTCGTCGGCTACACGGGCGGCTTCGTCACCGCCGTCTGGACCGGCAAGGATGACAACACCCCGATGAAGCGGGTCACCGGCGGCGGCGCCCCGGCCGAAATCTGGCGCACCTTCATGGCCGCCGCCCTGCCCCGCCTGAAGGCCACCCCGATCCCGGGCGGCGTCGTCGAGCCCCCGCCGATCGAGAACACCGACCCGATCGGGGACCTGATGAACACCACGCCGGGTCCGGAAGGCCCGGCGGCGGAAACCCCGGCCGGCGCGGCCCCGCCGGCGGATCAGCTGCCTTACTGATAGATCCTCCCCCGCGATGCGGGGGAGGTGGCCCAGAGGGCCGGAGGGGGCGAACGCGGCGTGCGTCCAGCTCGCCCCCCTCAGTCGCTCCGCGACAGCTCCCCCGCATCGCGGGGGAGCATCTTAAGCCCCGATCGCGTGCAGTTCCGCCGCGTGCGCCCTTAGCCACGCGCGGTGGGGCGCGGGATCGCCGGCCAGTTGCTCGCACAGCGCCCAGAACCTCGGGCCATGATTGGCCTCGATCAGATGGGCGCACTCGTGGGCGGCGACATAGTCGGCCACCGCCGCCGGCGCCAGGATCAGCCGCCAGCTGTAGCGGATCGCCGCCGGAGCCCGGGACGTCGCCGGGCGACAGGATCCCCCAGCGGGCCTTGGGATCGGCCACCGCCACCGACGGCATCGGCCGGCCCAGGGCGGCGGCGTGGACGGCGGTGCGCTCGGTCAGGACGGATAGCGCCTCGCGTTTGGCCAGCCGGATGACCTTCAGCCCCCAGTTGGCGTCGTCGGGCGCGACAATGCGAGGGCCGTCGCCATGGGCGTCGTCAAGGCGAGCCCGCCCTGGACCGACCTCGAGGCGATAGGCCTTGTCGTTGAGCCGCAGGATCCCGCCGGGCGCCAGGTTCATCCGCTCGGGCAGGGCCGCCAGCTGCTTGGCGATCCAGCCGGACTTCTCCTGGGCGAAGGCGACCGCCTCGTTCAGGCGCTTGAGGTTGGGGGCCAGGGCGACGATCTCGGATTTGGCGCGGTCGACGCGCAGCGAAATCCGCCGCGCCCGGCCGTCCACCCGCAGGCGAACCGGCCAGCCGCCGATCTCCAGTCGATCGCCGTCGGAAAAACGTTGGGCCTTGAGCGCGAACATCCGCCCTTAGATCGCGTGACCAGGGCCGCGCCGCAAGATGGACCCGACGTTACGCCTCTTCCTCGAAGTGCGGGTCGCACTTGCGGATGAACCGGCGCACGCGCGGATAGATCTCCTCGCGGAAGCGACGACCGTTGAACACGCCGTAGTGGCCGACGCCGGGCTGCACATAGTCCAGCTTCAGCGCCTCGGGGATGTTCGCGCACAGGCCATGGGCGGCCTGGGTCTGGCCGATGCCAGAGATGTCGTCGTTCTCGCCCTCGACCGTCATCAGGCCGATGTCGCTGATGGTCTCGGGCTTCACCCGGGTCCCGCGATGCATCAGCTCGCCCTTGGGCAGCAGGTACTGCTGGAAGACGATGTCGATGGTCTGGAGATAGAACTCCTCGGTCAGGTCCAGCACCGACAGATACTCGTCGTAGAACTCCAGGTGCTTGTCGGCGCTGTCGCCATCGCCCTTCACCAGGTCGTTGAAGTAGCGGCGGTGGGCCTCCTGGTGGCGCTCGGCGTTCATGCTCATGAAGCTGGCCAGCTGGACGAAGCCCGGATAGACGCGCCGGCCCGCGCCCGGATAGGGCGGCGGCACCGTGTAGATCATGTTCGACTGGAACCAGGTGAACGGCTTTTCCTCGGCCAGCTGGTTGGTCACGGTCGGCGACAGGCGCGCATCGATCGGCGAGCCCATGAAGGTCATGCTGGCCGGCCGTGACGGATGATTCTGCTCGGCCATCAGGGCGGCGGCGGCCAGGACCGGCGGCCCGGGCTGGCAGACGGCCACGACGTTCGGGCGCGGCCCCAGCACGGCCAGCATCTCGATGATGTGGTCGATATAGTCGTGGAAGTCGAAGCGGCCTTCCAGCACCGAGACGTTGCGAGCGTTGACCCAGTCGACGATGAACACGGAGTGGTCGGGCAGGAAGGCCTCGACCGTGCCCCGCAGCAGGGTGGCGTAGTGGCCCGACAGGGGCGCGACGATCAGCACGGCGGGATCCAGCGAGAACTTCCCCGCCCGGCGCATGTCGGCCATGTCGCGGTCGAACTGGATCACCCGCGCCCAGGGGCTTTGCCAGACCACGGTCTCACGGACGCGGACGTCGACCTGACCGATCCGGATCGTGTCCAGGTTCCACTTGGGCTTGCCGTAGCGCCGCGTGACGTTGGCGAACAGGTCCGCGCCGGCGTGCATATGTCGACCGACGGCCGAGTCGGCGGCGGGATTAAGCGGCGATCCCCAGAAGTCCCGGGCCGCCCGCGCCGCGAGGCGCATCGGCGTGGAGGCGTAATAAGCCGCCTCATGTAGAGCGTAGAGCATGGCGCACTCGCGATGTTGCAACGCAACATAGCACGCCAAAGCCTAAGAGAGTCTACCTTTCACGGCGATTTGCGCCGCGTCATCGCGCCGCCTCGCGCCGGAGTGGTAGCGCTCTCAGCCCTCGCGCATCGCGTCGCCGATCCGGCGTGCAATGTCGGCCGGCGGCAGGTTGTACGGGATCACTGTCTTGAAGCGCCCCTTGGGGTCCATCAGGTAGATCGCCGTGGAGTGGTCCATGGTGTAGCCGGGGCCGTCGCCGACCTTGGCGTAGTAGACCTTGTAGGCCTTGGCGGCCGCCTTGACCTGCTCCTGGGTTCCGGTCAGGCCGATCGTGGATTTCGGCACGTAGTCGGCCGACAGATAGGTCTTCATCTGCTCGGGCGTGTCGCGGGCCGGGTCGATCGAGATGAAGACGATCTGCAGGTCCTTGGCCTTGGGACCCAGCTGGTCGGTCGCCGCCGACAGGCCTTGCAGCGTGCCCGGGCAGACGTCGGGGCAGTAGGTGAAACCGAAGAACACCGCGCTCCATTTCCCCTTCAGCGCCTTCTCGGTGGTCGGGACGCCGTCCTGGTTCACCAGCTGGAACGGCCCGCCGACCGCGGCGGACGCTTGGGACTTGAACACGCCGGCGCGCCACGCCAGCCCCGCCGTCACGGCGAGGCCCAGGACGCAGGCCAGGATCAGGACAAGGCGGTGGCGAGGCATGTGCTTTTCATCCTTTTCTTGCCGCTTGTCCTTTTGCTCTCGCAAAGCGCGCAATTCTGGACAATCCTGCGACCATGACTGACGTATCGTTCGCGAGAGCGCCCGACGATCAACGTCACAAAGGGCTCGATAAGCCGGGCGACGAACCGGCGCAAGACGACGCCTGGTCCTGGACGGCTCCAGGACTGCGCCGCGGACGCTTAAGGGTGCGAACCCTTCTGGCGCAGCGCTGGCTATGGGTGGTCGGCCAGACCGCCGTCCTGCTGATTTCCGGCCTGGTTTTGAAGCTTCAGGTGCCATGGGCGCTGTGCTTCACCCTGATCGCTCTGTCGGCCTGGCTGAACGTGCTGCTGGGCCTGGCCTCCAGCGGCCAGCGCCTGGCCCGCGACGGCGAGGCCACCGCCCAGATCGCCTTCGACATCCTGCAGCTGTCGGGCCTGATCTACCTGACCGGCGGCGCGCACAACCCCTTCGCCCTGCTGTTGATCGCGCCGGTCACCCTGGCGGCGGCGACCCTGCCGGCGCGCTACGCCATAGGGCTCGGCGCCCTGGCCATCGTCGCCTCCGTGCTGCTGGCGCTGTTCCATATGCCGCTGCCGACCATAAGCGGTCGTCCTTGGCCGTTCGAGCCCAACCCGCTGATGCTGTGGACCATCGTGTCGGCGCGGATCGTCGGCATCATCCTGACCGCCGCCTATGCCTGGCAGGCGGCCAGCGAGTCCGCGCGGATGGAGCTGGCCCTCAACGTCACCGAAACCGTGCTGGCCCGCGAGCAGCGCCTGTCAGCCCTCGGCGCCCTGGCGGCGGCGGCGGCCCACGAGCTGGGCACGCCGCTGGCGACGATCTCGGTCGTGGCCCGCGAAATGGCGCGCGGCGCGCCCGACGACCAGACCCGCGAGGACGCCGAGCTTCTGATCGGCCAGGCCGCGCGCTGCCGCGAGATCCTCCAGCGCCTGACCGAAATGCCCGAGGCCCAGGACGCCGTGCACGAGCGCATGAGCCTGGTCCAGCTGGTGCAGGACGTGATCGAGCCGCACCTGGTGCATGGCGTGCGCGTGGAGGCGGTCGTCAACGGCCCTTCCGGCGAGACCGCTCCGGACGTCTGGCGGCGGCCGGAAATCATCCACGCCATGACCTCGATCGTCGAGAACGCGGTCGACTTCGCGCGGGGCGAAGTCATCGTCATCGCCCGCTTCGACGCCCGCTACATCGTCATCGAGGCCCGCGACGACGGTCCGGGCTTCTCGCCGGAGGTGCTGGCCAAGCTGGGCGAGCCGTACGTCACGACACGTCCGGGCGCGGAAGGGTCGCGAACGGGGCATATCGGCATGGGTCTGGGCTTCTTTATCGCAAAGACCTTGCTGGAACGAACCGGCGCGACCGTCGATTTCCGTAATGGTCGCCGGGGTGGAGCGGTCGTTTCGGCGCGCTGGCCTCGGGCGGCCTTGGAAGCTCCGGGTTTTACGGGGGCTTGAGTAAGGCGCGGAAGCACGAAAGTATGGGTTGTTATTTGGCCTGTTGAGTATTGGCGCTGGGGAGGCGCGGACTTCTATGGCGGATATCGGTGAGCTGGTTTCGGCGCTGCCGGACAAGACGCTGCTCTTGTTGGATGATGACGCTCCGCTGCGGACCCGGCTGGGTCGAGCGCTGGAGCAGCGTGGGTTCGAGGTGACGCTGGCCGCTTCCGTGGCCGAGGCCCTGACGATCCTGCGCAACCACGCGCCAGCCCATGCGGTGCTGGACATGCGGCTGGAGGACGGCTCGGGCCTCAAGGTGGTCGAGGCGGTGCGCGACGCCCGCGCCGACGCCAAGGTCATCATGCTGACCGGCTACGGCAACATCGCCACGGCCGTGGCGGCGGTGAAGGCGGGGGTTGTCGACTACCTCTCCAAGCCCGCCGACGCCGACGACGTGGCCCGCGCCCTGCTGGCCGCCAAGGACGCCGCCCCCGTGCCGCCGGAAAACCCGATGAGCGCCGACCGCGTGCGGTGGGAGCACATCCAGCGCGTCTACGAGATGTGCGGCCACAACGTGTCGGAGACGGCGCGCCGGCTGAACATGCACCGGCGGACGCTGGCAGCGGATCCTGGCCAAACGCGCGCCGCGATAAGAGACCGGAGGCTCCCCCGCGCCGCGGGAGAGCCTCCACTCGTCACATCGCCGAAATGCCGCCGTCGACCTTGATCTCGGCGCCGGTCATGAACCGGCTCTCGTCGCTGGCCAGATAGAGCACGGCGTTGGCGATGTCGTTCGGCTCGCCGATACGGCCCAGCGGCACCTGGCGGGCCAGCTTGGCGAAGGCCTCTTCCTTGCCGAACCGGGCCGAGAAGCCGTCCAGGATCGGGGTGTCGATAAAGGTCGGGTGGATGGAGTTCGAGCGGATGTCGAGCTTCATCTTGGCGCAGTAGAGCGCGATGTTCTTGCTGAGCAGCCAGACCGCCGCCTTGGAGGCGTTGTAGGCCGGCGAATTGCCGTTGGCGATCAGGCCGGCGATCGAGCTCAGATTGATGATCGAACCCGGTTGATGCGCCCGCATGTGGGTCAGGGCGTGCTGGCGCCCAGGAACACCGAGTCGACATTGACCGACATCACCTTCTTCCAGAGATCGAAATCCAGGGTCTCGATCGGGCCGTCGCCGCCGATGCCGGCGTTGTTGACCAGCACCGACAGGCCGCCCATGTCGCCGGCGGCCTTTTCCAGCACCTCGATCCACTGGTCTTCCTGGGTGACGTCCAGCAGGTACGCGAAGGCCGTGCCGGCGCCGTGGGCGGCGTTGATCTCGTCCGCCACGGCTTGGGCGCCCGCCAGGTTGAGATCGGCCAGGGCGACCTTGGCGCCTTCCTTGGCCAGCATCCGCCCGGCCGCCGCGCCCAGGCCCTGGGCCCCGCCGGTGATGAAGGCCTTCTTGCCGGCGACCCGGCCCGTGCTCTGCGCCATGCGGCGTCCTCCCGGTTATAATTCAAACGGGAGTTTGAATTCTTCAGGCGGCGCTGTCCATGAACTTCGCGAGTTCAACGTCCAGTTCCGTCACGCCGTCGGCGTCATGGGTGGTCAGCAGCACCTCGACGCGGTTGTAGACATTGAACCATTCCGGGTGATGGTCGAGCTTGTCGGCCATCAGCGCTACGCGGGTCATGAAGCCGAAGGCTTCGTTGAAATCGACGAACTTGAAGGTCTTGGTGATCGCGTCCTTGTCGGATGCGGCGCTCCAGCCGGAAAGCTGGGCCAGCGCGGCGTCTGCGCCGATCTTGGGACGGGACATGGGATTCCTCTTCCGACGATGAAGAAAAGCCCGTGGGGCGCGGGCTTCCGGGGTTTCCCCCTCAGAACGCCAATCCGGTCGCTTCGGCAAGGTCGCTCAGCAGCTGAGCCTCGGTCGAGACCTTGATGGCCGTCATGCCCAGGGCCGCCGCCGGCTTGCAGTTGATCCCCAGGTCGTCGAGATAGACGCAGGCCTCCGGCGCGACGCCTAGCCGCTCGCACATCATCTGGTAGATGCGCGGATCCGGCTTGCGCACCCCGGCCTTGGAGCTTTCGATCACCGCGTCGAACAGGGCCATGATCTCGCCGACGGCCAAGGCCTTTTCGGGGCTCTGGGCCATGCCGGGGCCGTGCCCCGTCGGCACGTTGTTGGTGATGCAGCCGACCTTGAACCTGGCCTTGCAGGCCTTCAGCGCCTCCAGCACCCGAGGCCGCAGATCGCCATGGAGCAGCGGCAAAACCTCGGCCCCGCGCACCGCATGGCCCAAGCGCGTCGCCTCCTCCAGGAAGAGGCCGTCGAAGGCGGCCGCGTCGATCTCGGCCCGCTCGAAGCGCGCCCAGGCGTTCACGTCCGGATCGGTGGCGTTGACCGTGCGGATGAAGTCCTTGGGCAGACCGCGCTCGGTCTCGTAGCGGCGGAAAGCCTCGAACGGCGAGGTCGTGAACACCCCCGCCGAAATCCCAGATCACCGCCTCGATCGCCATGTCGCCCTCAAACAGATGTTCGAGGCAAACGCTACCCGCCCCACGCCGCGAGGGGAACCCCGCCACGGCCACGCTCGCGCATTGGGTGAAAGGAGAGTCACGGCCGCTCCGGAAATGTTTTGTTAACCACCATCCGGAGTCGCCCATGATCGCCCTTCGCCGCCTGACCACGATCGCTCTCGCCACGGCCGCCGTCCTGACGGCCGCGCCCGCGCTGGCCGGTTCGAACCGTGGCGGCGTCGGCGGCCCTCCGGGTCCGGAAATCCTGCCGCCCAACGCCGCGCCCGGTCAGTGCTTCTCGCGCCGGGTCACCGGTCCGGGCGGGGCTTATCGCTGGGACCGCGTCGAGTGCGACAGCGCCTATGGCGGTTACGGCTATGGCTATGGCCATGGCGGTCGCTTGGACGTCCAGACACAGGCCGCGCCCAGCCATGGCTACGGCTACCAGGGCGGCTACGCGCCCGATTGCGGCTGCGGCGGCTATCAGGACGGTTACGCCCATGGCGGCGACTATGCCGGCGATCGCTATGGCGAGCGCCGCTATGACAGCCGCTCTTCACAGTCGCAGTACGCTTACGAAAGCAGTTCATACAGCGGCGGTTACGCCTATGGCCGTGGGGGCCCGGGCGTGAGCTATCCGCCGCCGTATGGATACGGTTACGTCGCCGCCGGGCGCGACGAGGCCGGTTATCTGATCTGGCCCGGAAAGACGCCCTGAAACCCCAAAGTGGGTGGCGCCGCCCTTGCGCCGGAAGCGTCGACTTGCACCAAAATGGGACGGGGGAACTTTCCATCATGCGCACGCCAAGCCGGCCGTTTTTCAAGGCCTATGAACTCGTGGCTATCGCCGTCTTCATCGTCGCGGGGGTAGTCGTCTGCCGGATCGGCCTCGTCTACTGACGGGCTGATCCAAGGGACGGCCCGAAGGCCATTCGCTTCAATTTGGAACACGATCGCCGGCCTCACGCGTTGTGGGGGTTCAACCGGAGCCACGATCCTGTCCACGCTCGACGTCACGCCCGCGCCCAGACCGCCCCGGAACCCGTTTCGCGGCCTGTCTCGGCGCGCGCGGATCGGCATCGGCGCGGCCCTGACCCTGGTCGCGGCGATCATCGCCTTCCTCGTGATCTTCGACTGGAACTGGCTGCGCGGGCCGATCGGCCGCTACGCCTCGGCCCAGCTTCAGCGCGAGGTGGCGATCACCGGCGACCTGCGCGTCCACCCCTGGTCGTTCTCGCCCAAGGCCGAGGCCTTTGGCGTGCGGATCGGCCAGCCGGCCTGGGCCAAGTCCGTCGATCCGCAAGCCGGCCAGATGGCGCGGGTCGAGCGCATCGCGGTGCAGATCAAGATCCTGCCGCTGCTGCGCGGCCAGATCGTCCTGCCGTTCCTGGCCATCGACAGGGCCGACGTGCGCCTGCTGCGCGACAAGGAGGGCCGGGCCAACTGGACCTTCGGCGCGCGCAAGAGCGACAAGCCGCTGAAGCTGCCCGCCGTCCAGCGCCTGGTGATCAACGAGGGCCGGCTGCGGGTCGACGACCGCCAGCGCGGGGCTCTCTTCGTCGGCACGGTCAACGCCCAGGAGCGCGCCGGCGACAAGGGCGGACGCTTCGTGCTGGAGGGCAAGGGCGATCTGAACAGGTCCGCCTTCGTGGCCCAGGTCACGGGCGGACCGCTACTCAACATCTCGCCCAGCCGCCCCTACCCGTTCGACGCCGACATCCGCGCCGGCTCGACCCGCATCACGGCCGAGGGCAAGGTCATCAAGCCGTTCGATCTGGGTCGCTTCGAGACCCAGCTGACCGTGTCCGGCGCGGACCTGAACCGCTTGCACGACCTGACCGGCCTGACCCTGCCCAACACCCCGCCCTACAAGGTCTCGGGCCATCTGGTCCGCAAGGGCGACCGGTACGACTTCGAAAAGCTGTCGGGCCGGGTCGGCGACAGCGATCTCTCCGGCGACCTCTTCGTGCTGACCGGACGCGAACGGCCCTATCTGGAGGCCGACCTGCGCTCGCGCCGGTTGGACTTCGACGACCTGGGCAGCCTGTTCGGCGCCGCCCGGCCACCGGTCGCGGCGAGACCGCCTCGGCCGGCCAGAAGGTCGAGGCGGCGCAACGTGACGCGACCCAGCGCCTGCTGCCCGACGCCACCCTGCAGGTCGACCGCATCCGCGCCATGGACGCCAAGGTCAGCTACCGCGCCGAGACCGTGAACGCCCCCGATCTGCCGCTGCGCAAGGTCAGCGCTGAGGTGGTCCTGGAGAAAGGCGTGCTGACCGTCGACCCGCTGGCCCTGACCTTCTCGCGCGGCGATCTCAAAGGGAAGGTTCGCCTGGACGCCCGTCCGGCCACGCCGAAGACCGACATCGACGTGCGCCTGCTGAACGGCCGCCTCGAGGACTTCATCCCCTTCAAGTCGGACGGCAAGCCGGCCATCGAGGGCGCGGTCATGGCCCGCGCCAAGCTGACCGGCACGGGCAACAGCGTCCATCGCGCCGCCGCCTCGGCCGACGGGTCGGTGACCCTGGTCGCCCCGCGCGGCCAGATGCGCCAGGCCTTCGCCGAACTGCTGGGCGTCAACGCCTCCAAGGGGCTGCTCCTGCTGCTGTCCAAGAGCGACAAGGAGACGCCGGTGCGCTGCGCGGTCGCCGACTTCGACGTCCGGAACGGCGTCATGACCACCACCACCCTGGTCGCGGACACCGGCGTGGTGCTGGCCAAGGGCCGCGGCACGGTGAACCTCGCGACCGAGCGCATGGACTTCCGCATCGAGGGCGACAGCAAGAAGCCGCGCCTGCTGCGCCTGTTCATCCCGATCACCATCAAGGGCCCGATCATGGCCCCCAAGCCGGGCCTCGACGTCAGCAAGACCCTGGGCCAGGGCGGCGTCGCCACGGCGCTGGGCTCGCTGATCAACCCGCTGGCGGCCCTCCTGCCCTTCGTCACCACGGGCGAAGCCAAGGACGCCGACTGCGCCGGCCTCGTCAGCGAGGCGCGTCAGCAGGGCGCGCCGGTGAAGGTAGGGCAGACGACGGCGGCCAAGGTCAAAAAGTAGGTTTGGCTAGCGCAACGCCTTGACCAGCAGCAGCGTGGTCAGGCCGCTGTTCCATTCCTTGTCCGGATAGCGGTCGACCTCCCGATAGCCTCTGGACGCATAGAACGCCTGCGAGCGCGTGTTGAAGCTATCCGTCTCCAGACGAACTTCGGAGAAACCCAAGCCTGCGATCTCTGCCTCAGCTTGGTCCATCAGCCGTGCGCCGACACCCAGGCGCGCATGGCTGGACCGCACGTGAAGCGCGTTTACGAAGTCCGCCTCCCAATCCACGAACCCCACGACCTCACCCTCCCGCCCCGCGACCCAGAACAGGGCGCCGCGCTCGGCGACGTATCGGGCCGGGCGGTCCTCGTCGCGGAAGGCGCGCGCCGCCTCGGCTGTCACCTGAGGAAGCCAAGTGCTCGCGTAGGTGTCATGCAGGATCTCCCGCAGCACGGCGGAGTCGAACAAGGTCGCACGGCGGATCGACAGGCCTGGAAGCAACGACATGCCAGCACGGTAAGCCCGCCGACGAAATCATCGCAACCGGTCACCAAGGACCGGGGGAGGCGTCGATGCTTGAGCTTCGCCGAACTTTCCCCCATCTTCCCGTCATCAACCTCTCTTGTGTGGTTCATGTCCGAGATTGTGCGCGAGGCGCGGGCCTAACAGGCTCCGAGCTTCGGTTCGAAAGTCTAGAGGCCCGCTATCCGCCCGCGCGTCCCCGCAGGTGGGCGCGCGATCGTATGCCTCGATCTCTCGGACAATCCCTTGAACATCTCCAAACCGCAGCAAAGGACGCTGCACGCGCTGGCCCAGGGCGGCCGGATCGAACTCGAACGCGACGACAACGGCAAGATCGTCTCGGCGCCTTGCATCACCCGCGACGGCTGGGCCCTGACCGATTGCACGGTCGGCGTCTTCCAGTCGCTGAAACGCAAGCGGCTGATCGCCAGCCAGGACGGCGGCCCCTACCGGATCACCCGGCTGGGGCTGGGCCTTCTCCGGTCCCAACTGGACAACCGGGTGGGGGCGAAGGGCTGGTGAGCTACAGAAGCTTGTAGAACAGCACGCGCGCGGCGCCGTAGTCGCGCGCGTCGATCTGTTCGAAGCCTTCCAGAACCGGGTCGATCTCCCCCCGGCCGCGCTCGAACATCAGGATCGCGCCGGGGGCCAGCCAGCCGTGGGCGCGCAGCTCGGCGACGGCCTTTTCGCCCAGGCCCTTGGCGTAGGGCGGGTCGAGGAAGGCGATGTCGAACGGCGTCCCGGCGCTGGCCGGGCGGGGTCCAAGGTTGGTGGCGTCGCGGCGGTGGACGCGGGTGACCCCGAACAGGTGCATGGCGTCGATGTTCTCGCGGATCGCGCCGCGCGCGGCGTCGTCCGTCTCGACGAACAGGCAGAAGCTCGCGCCGCGCGACAGGGCCTCCAGCCCCAGAGCGCCCGAACCGGCGAACACGTCGATGACCCGCGCGCCGTGCAGCTCCGGCGCCCAGGCGGCGTGCTCCAGGATGTTGAACACCGCCTGGCGGGCGCGGTCGGACGTCGGGCGAGTGGCCTCGCCCGGCGGGGCGACGATGGCCTTGCCGCGATACTGGCCGGAGACGATGCGCATCAGGCGGCCTTCGGCGCGGCGCCCAGCCGGCGGCCGATCCAGTTCAGGCCCAGCATCAGCCCGGCCAGCAGGGCCCAGCCCCACGGCTTGACCAGGCTGAAGATCGTCAGCCCGCACATCAGGCCGGGCAGCAGCGCCACGCGCAGCAGCACGAACACGGCCTCGCCCACGGGCATGGGCTCGGTCAGCTTGCCGACGAAGGCCGCGTAGGCCCAGACCAGACCCATGGCCAGGCCGATCACCGCCACGTGGCCGACATAGACCAGCACGACCTGTCCGCCGCCCTCCCACAACAGTTCGGTGCTCAGCGGGAGCAGGGCGATCAGGCCCAGCACCACGAAGTTGAACACGTCCAGGCCGCCATCGGCCCGGACCAGGCGGGCGAACACCCGGCGATGGCTGAACCAGCAGACCCCCACCACCGCGAAGCTGACGGCGTAGGCGGTCAGCTTGTGGCCCATCTGATGGAACAGGTCCGCCACGCCCCGCCAGTGCTCGGGCGGATGGATCTCGATGGCCAGCAGGGTGATGGCGATCGCGAAGACGGCGTCCGAAAACAGCACCAGCCGATGCAGATGCCCCGCGCCCGTCTCGCCTTTGCCCGAAACCCCGTCACCCATGCCTGCCCCCTTACAACTCGTAACCGGATGTGTGCCGTCCCCCGCGCGCCACGGCAAGCACCCGCTTTACAAGATCGCGGCCCTTCCCTCTTAGTCGGCCCGGAAGCGAGAGGCGATCGAGTGATGCGCATGGGCGAGCTGATGGAGGCGGTGAAGCGTTCGCGCTTTCTGGCCGACCTGTCGCCCTATGACCGCGACCCGTGGCGGACGGTCTTCGCCGTGCCGGTGGGCATGCTGGCCGGAGCGGTGGCGGGCCTGCTGGGCGCGATCACCGCCACCCTGATCAGCCTGCTGGTGGTCAGCGGCCTGGACGGCGCGCCGGCGGCCGGCGACCTGTTCAGCGTCTTTTCCGATCCCAACCTGACCGAGCCGACGGCGCGGCAGTCGCTGTTCTTCCTGGCCGTGCTGGCCGGCGTGAACCTGGGCGCGGCGGTCGGCTTCGTGTTCGCGGCCGGAGCGATCCACCACCGCCGCATCACCGACTACATCAATCGCGGCCAGCCCGTGCGCTGGCGCCTGCTGCTGGGCGGCCTCGTCCTGGTCGGCGGGGTGATGATCGCGGTCACCGGCGTCGCCGCCGCCCTGGGCGAGTCCCTCGATCCGCCGCTGTGGAAGGTCTCGCCGAACCTCGTGGGCCGCGCGCTCTACGCGGCCATGGCCATCGCCCTGCTGATCCTGGCCGCGGCCGCCGAGGAGCTGGTGTTCCGCGGCTGGCTGCTGAAGCAGAGCGCGGCCTATGTCCGCGACCCCATCGTGCTGATGGCATTGAACGGCCTGCTGTTCGCGGCCATCCACTTCGACCCGAACATCGACGCCTTCCTGGTCCGCGCGGCCATGGGCGCGGGCCTGACCTGGATGGCGCTGCGCCTGGGCGGCATCGAGCTGGGCATCGGGGCTCACGCGGCCAACAACGCCGTGATCCTGCTGCTGATCCGGCCGATGACCACCCGCCCGGACTCGCCGCACGAGTTCAAGGCCGGCCTGATCGCCAGCGCCCTGGTGGTGCTGGCCGGCTTCATCGGCGTCGCCGAGCTGTCGGTGCGCTGGCCGGCCCTGCGCCGCTGGACCGGCGGCTCGAGCCCGGCGGCGGCCTAGCGCTTGCCGGGACCGCCGCGCGGGGCCGGACCGCGCGAGGGTCCAACGCCCCGCGAGGGCTTGGCCGCCGCCGGACGCGGGGCCGCCCTGCCCGGCTTCTCCGACACACGCCGCGCCGCGCCGTCCACTGGCTTACCCGGCGACTTGGCCGCCGGCTTGCCGCGCGCGGCGGGCTTGCCGATGTCGATGAACTTGCTCTCCATCGACTTGGGCGCGCGCTTGGCCTTCGGCGCGGCGATGCCCTTGCTGGCGCCCTTGGCCGGCGCGTGGGGCGAGACCTTCTTCTTCGGCTTGGCCCAGCCGGCCTTGTAGACCGGCTTCTCGGACTTTTGCGGCGCGTCGATCACCACCGCCCGGTCGGCGCGCGGAACGCCCCGGCGCTGCAGGTCGCCGCCGCCGGGCGTGCCGGGGGCCTTCACGGCGCTGGCGATACCGTTGAACTTCGGACGATCGCCGGTCGGCATGTTCTCTTCGGAGACGATGCCTTCCAGCAGTTCGCGGATCACCCGGGGCCCGACCTCCTCGATCTGGCCGGCTTCCAGCGGACCCAGGGCGAACGGGCCGTAGGACATGCGGATCAGGCGGTTGACCTTCAGGCCCAGGGCTTCCAGCACCTTGCGGACCTCGCGGTTCTTGCCTTCCGACAGGCTGACCGTGATCCAGATGTTCTTGCCGCCGCCGGCCTTGTCGTGGGCCTTGTCGATCTTGGCCTCGATCGAGCCGTACTTGACGCCCTCGACCGTGATGCCGTCCTTCAGCGTGTCGAGCTTGGCCTGGGTGGTGTCGCCGAAGGCCCGGGCGCGATAGCGGCGGACCCAGGCGTTGCTGGGCGTCTCCAGGGCGCGCGACAGCTCGCCGTCATTGGTCAGCAGCAAGAGGCCCTCGGAGTTGAGGTCCAGGCGGCCGACCGAGATCAGACGCGGCAGCTCCTTGGGCAGCGACTGGAACACCGTCGGCCGGCCCTTGGGGTCGTTGTGGGTGGTCATCAGCCCGGTGGGCTTGTGGTAGCGGAAGAGCCGGGTCGGCTCGCGTTCGGCCACCAGCTGGCCGTCGACGGTCAGGAAGTCGCCGGGCTGGACCTTGACCGCCGGGGTGGTCAGCACCTTGCCGTTGATCGCCACGCGACCGGCCTCGATCAGCCGCTCGACCTCGCGCCGCGAGGCCACGCCGGACCGCGCCAGGGCCTTGGCGACGCGCTCGCCGGGACCGCCGTCGAGATCGCCGTCTTGACCGTCGAGTTCAGGCTCGTACAGGGGATCGTGCGGCTTGGTCATTTTCGGCGTCCTTCTCGGGCTGGGCGCATCTCTCGATGGGCTGTTTCAGGTTCAGGTAATGCACACCGATCTCGCCGACGATCAAGACTTGGAGCAGGATCGGCGCATGATGCGCCTGGCCCTCGAGGCCGCCCGCGCGGCGGCCGAGGCCGGCGAGACGCCCGTCGGCGCGGTGATCCTCGACCCCAGGACCGGCGAGGTCATCGCCACGGCCGGCAACGGCCCGATCGCCGCCCACGACCCCACGGCCCATGCCGAGATCGCGGCTATGCGGGCGGCGGCCGCCAAGCTCGAGAATTATCGGCTGACCGACCTCACCTTGGTCGTCACCCTGGAGCCCTGCGCCATGTGCGCCGGCGCGATCAGCCACGCGCGGATCGGCCGGGTGGTGTTCGGGGCCGAGGACCCGAAGGGCGGCGCGGTCGTCCACGGCCCGAGATTCTTCGCTCAACCCACCTGCCACTGGCGCCCTGAAGTGACGGGCGGCGTCCTGGCCGAGGAGAGCGCGGATCTGCTGCGGGGGTTCTTCCGCGCCAGGCGCAGGAAAATCTAGCTGAGCAGGGTCGAGCCCAGCAGGACCTTGGCGCCGGGCTTGCCGACCACCTGGTCGCAGGCCTTCTGCAGCTCGCGCGCCACATAGTCGAGGTCGGGCGGCGCCCCGCCGCGCAGGCCGGCGGCATAGACCATCAGCACCTGGGCGAAGGCCGCCCGCAGGCGCGGCGTCGAGGCCTGGGCGCGCTCCATCAGCTTGGGATCCTTGGCCTCGATGCCGGTCTCGACGGTCATCACGCCCCGGCGGCCATCGCGGCGCAGGACCACCGCGTTGATCGGATCCAGGGCGAAATAGGTCGGCGGCGCCTTTCTTCTCTTCCTTGCCATGGGCGCTGGCGAAGGCGACCGTCGGCGCGGCCAGGGAGCCGCCGGCGAGGGCGGCGATCAGGGCGATCGGAAGGAGGCGGTTTCGGCGCATGTCGCCTTGCTACCGCACCGTGGTTGACGTCCTCTTTACGCCTGCGAGCGCACACAGGGGGTTAACCACGATTCGTCGCCACGCCCGCTCAGGGCGCCTCTGGGGCGGGCGGACGTCGCAGGAGGCAGACCTTGGGCCGTTTTTCCCCCAAATCCCTCGACCTGACCGGCAAGGTGATCCTGGTCACCGGCGGCACCGGCTCGTTCGGCCGGCGGTTCATCGAGACCGTCCTGCGCCGCTACACGCCGCGGAAGGTGATCATCTACTCCCGCGACGAATTGAAGCAGAGCGACATGCAGCTCGAAATGCGCGAGCAGTTCGACGAGGCCACTTACGGCAAGCTGCGCTTCTTCCTGGGCGACGTGCGTGACCGCGAGCGCCTGACCCTGGCCTTGCGCGGGGTCGACATCGTCATCCACGCCGCGGCCCTGAAGCAGGTCCCGGCGGCCGAATACAATCCGTCGGAATGCATCCATACCAATATCATGGGCGCCGAGAACGTGGTCTGGGCCAGCCTGAACAACGCCGTGAAGCAGGTGGTGGCCCTATCGACCGACAAGGCCTGCAACCCGACGAACCTGTATGGCGCGACCAAGCTGGCCTCGGACAAGACCTTCGTGGCCGCCAACAACCTGTCGGGCGACATCGGCACGCGGTTCTGCGTCGTGCGCTACGGCAACGTCGTGGGCTCGCGCGGCAGCGTCGTGCCGCTCTATCGCCGCCTGCTGAGCCAAGGCGCGACCGAGCTGCCGGTCACCGACCCGCGCATGACCCGCTTCTGGATCACCCTGAACGAGGGCGTCGACTTCGTGCTGTCGTCCCTGACCATGATGCGCGGCGGCGAGATCTTCGTGCCGAAGATCCCGTCCATGGCCATGCCGGACCTGGTCAAGGCCATGTCGCCGGACGCCGGCATGAAGGTGGTCGGCATCCGTCCGGGCGAGAAGCTGCACGAGATCATGATCAGCGCCGACGACGCGCGCGCCACCGTCGAGTTCGAGGACCGCTACGCCATCGAGCCCAACTTCGCCGAGTTCGGCCGCACGCCCTATTCGGAAGCCGACGGCGCCAGGCGCGTGGCCGAGGAATTCTCGTACAGCAGCGACAACAACCACGACTGGCTGACCCCGCAGGGCCTGCTGGACATGCTGGAGGAGAAGGCCGCGCGATGAGCGGCTTCCTCCCCTACGGCAAGCAGACGATCGAGGACGACGACGTCGCGGCCGTCGCTGAAGCCCTGCGCGGCGATTTCCTGACCACCGGCCCGACGGTCGAGGCCTTCGAGACCGCCTTCGCCGCCAAGGTGGGCGCCGAGCACGCCATCGCCGTCTCCAACGGCACGGCCACCCTGCACCTGGCGATGTTGGCGCTGGGCGTCGGCGCCAATAACGAGGATGGGGGCGACGTCTGCATCGCGCCGTCGATCACCTTCCTGGCCACCGCCAACTGCGCCCGCTACGTCGGGGCCGAGGTGGTGTTCGCCGACGTCGATCCCGACAGCGGTCTGATGACGCCGGACACCCTTGCCAAAGCGCTGAACAGCGCGCCCGGCAAGCGGGTCAAGGCCGTGCTGCCCGTTCATCTGCGCGGCGACGTCTGTGACCTGCCCGCCTTGAAGGCCATGGCCAGCGCCTCCGGCGCGGTGCTGGTCGAGGACGCGCCCCACGCCCTGGGATCCATCGGAACGTTCGGCGGAACCGCCCACCCGGTCGGCGACTGCGCCTTCTCCAGCTTCGCCAGC
The DNA here is from genome assembly GCF_044056025.1 of Caulobacter sp. UC70_42. Classification (NCBI taxonomy): domain Bacteria; kingdom Pseudomonadati; phylum Pseudomonadota; class Alphaproteobacteria; order Caulobacterales; family Caulobacteraceae; genus Caulobacter; species Caulobacter sp. UC70_42. The sequence goes on from NZ_CP171994.1 coordinate 1,159,283, forward strand.
TTCTCGTTCCATCCGGTCAAGACCCTGGCCACGGGCGAGGGCGGGATGCTGACCACCAACGACGCGGCCCTGGCGGCCAAGGCCCGCCTGCTGCGCTCGCACGGCATGGTCCGCGAGCCCGGCGGCGATCCCTGGTGGTACGAGATGCCGGAGCTGGGCTTCAACTATCGCATCCCCGACGTGCTCTGCGCGCTGGGCCTGTCGCAGCTGAGAAAACTGGACCGTTTCGTCGCCCGCCGGCGGGAACTGGCGGCGCTCTATGCCACGCTGCTGGCCGAACGCGCGCCACGCGTGCGCCTGGCCGCCAGCCCGGCCCATTCGCACCCGGCCCTGCACCTGCTGACCGTGCTGATCGACTTCGAGGCCGAAGGCATTTCTCGCCGCACCGTCGTCGAGAGCCTGAAGGCCCAGGGGATCGGGACCCAGGTCCACTACATTCCGGTGCACCGCCAGCCCTACTACGTGAACCGCCAGGGCCTGGCCGACCTGCCCGGCGCCGACGCCTGGTACGCGCGCTGCCTGACCCTGCCGCTGTATCCGACCATGACCGACGGCGACGTCGAGCGCGTGGTGGACGCCCTGGCGGGGATCCTGGGGTAGCGCGGCAAGGCCGCCTCTCCGCTCATCCACGCGGCGAAGCGATCATTAAATAAAAGTCAGGCGCCTCCGTTCGCCTGTCCCCGGGCCTCTAAGCTTGAGCAGCTGTCCGAGGGGCCTTTATGTTTCGCACCGTTCGTATTCTCGTCGCCGGCGTTGGGGCGCTGGCCCTGCTGGCCGGCGCCGCCCAGGCGCAGGACTATAAGCCCACCTTCCATCCCGAGACGCTGAAGGGGCCGCCCGCCGGCAAGGCCAACGAGGTGCTGGTGCTGGGCACGGCGCACCTGTCGGGCCTGCCCAAGACCTTCGACATGGCGCTGCTGGCGCCGCTGGTGGACCGCCTGGCCGCCTGGAAGCCGACCGGCATCGCCACCGAGGACCTGTCGGGCCTGCAGTGCGACGCCCTGCGCCGCTATCCGGCCCGCTACGCAGCGACCGTGAAGAGCTATTGCTACGACCCCGGCAAGGCGGGCCAAGCGATCGGTCTCGACGTGCCGGCGGCCAATGCCGAGGCCGAGCGCCTGCTGGCCGCCTGGCCGACCCAGCCCACGGCCGCCCAGCGCCGGCGCCTGGCGGCGGTGTTCATCGCGGCGGGCGAGCGCAACTCTGCCCTGGTGCAGTGGCTGCGGTTGCCAGACGCCGAGCGCCATGCTGGCGATAGCCTGAACGACGAACAGGCCGCCTTTCTGGAAATTCGTTCAAGACCCGCCGCAACGAGACCACCGTGATCGCCGCCGTGCTGGCCGCGCGCCTGGGCCATGAGCGGCTGTGGAGCGTCGACGACCACTCGGCCGACACCCCCGATAGCGGCGACCCGGAGGAACAGAAGGCCTACGAAGCGGCGATCATGAAGGCATGGGATAACCCCGTCAGCCATGCCCGCCGGGCCCAGGACGAGGCATTGCGCGCGAACCTCTCCAAGCCGGACGGCGTCCTGAACCTCTACCGGGCCTACAACACAGCCGACGCCCAGCTGATGGCCTTCAAGGGCGACTTCGGCGCGGCGTTCGTCGAGCCCTCGCCCCAGGGCTTTGGCCGGCAATATCTCGGCTACTGGGAGACCCGCAACCTGCGCATGGTCGGCAACATCCGCGACGTGCTGGGCCAGCACCCCGGCATGCGGATGCTCGCCATCGTCGGGGCGTCGCACAAGGGCTACTACGAGGCCTATCTGAACCAGATGCACGACGTGCGGCTGGTGAGCTCGGACGCGGTGCTGAAGTGAGGCGGATAGCTCCGGCGGCGGCCTGACCGTCCTCCGGTGGCAAGCGCCCCCTAAGCCGCCTGCGCCAGCAGGGTCTTCAGCAGGTCCATGGTCTGAGGCGAGCCCTGGAGCTGTTCGCGCGAGGTCGGGTCGCGGGCCAGCTTCAGGGCCTCGACCCGGGCCTTGTCGGCGACCGGGCCGGTCGGGCCGGCCTCGCCAAGGGCCAGCTTGGCCAGCAGTTGCAGACGATGAGGCAGCGGCGCGGGGGCGCGGACCAGCATGGTCAGCAGGCGCGAGTCGCCTTCGATCAGCGCGCCGATCTCGCCTAGCTTGGCGCACAGGGGCTCGAAGTCCTCGCGCACCAGGCCGGAGCGGACCAGCTGACGCTGCAGCCCCGCCAGGTTGCCGAGCTTGGCGACCGGCGAGTCGGGGCCGGCGCGCAGCTCCTTCTCGAAACGCATGGCGCTGATATTGGCGTTCAGCCAGCGAGCGGCGTTGCGCTTGTTGACCGCGCCCATGACGTTCTCGGCCAGGCGGATCAGCATCTTGATCTCTTCGTGGGCCGAGCGGTCGCGGCCCAGCAGCGCCTCGATGAAGTCGCCGTTCAGCAGGGTCTTGGAGCGGGTCGTGAAAGCGCCCTGGATGTCCTCGGCCTGGAGAATCCGGCCGGCGGCGGCCGTCAGGCTCATGGCCAGGGCGCGCAGATATTCGATCTCGGCCTCGGCGTCGTTGGGCTTGAGGCGGCGCACGCCGTTCAGCTCGGTCAGCACGCGCTCGGCGATGGCCTTGCGCACCGACGGGAAGTTGTCGCCGGCCAGCCAGTCGCCGAGACGACGGGCCGTGCCCGAAAGCTCCGGCATGCAGCCGCGGACGCTGGCTTCGATCTTGATCAGGGCCTCGACGGCGACGCCGCCGGTCAGCCGGGTCATGGCCGCCAGGGTGACGCCCAGGTCCTCGTTGGTGGTGTCCAGCAGGTCGGCCATGCCGGCCCGCGAGCCGATGATCTCGGCCAGAGGCTGCTCGATGGCCTGCAGGGCCGCGAAGCGGGCGCGCGGCTCCTCCGGGGCGGCGTCGGCCAGGTCCAGCAGGCGGGCGATCTTGGCCGACCAGCTGACGGCCGGGGCGATCGAGGCGGCGACGCCGGCGCCCAGCAGGAACGCGCGGTCGGGATCGGCGACCAGGCGCTCGGCGGCCTTGGCGAAGCCTTCCTTGTCGAGATCCGGCAGGGCCCCCTTCTTGAAGGCCTTCATCAGGTTGGCGACGGTGCGCTCGACCAGGCCCTGGAAGTGACGGATGACCTCGTGCACGGACTGGCCGCGCGCCTCGGCTTCCGGAATGGCGATCTTTTGCAGCGCGTGCTGCAGGTCGGTGCCGGACGCCTCGAGCTTCTCGACGAGATCCGGGCGGTGCAGCAGTTCGAACGGCGTGGCCTTGTGCCGGGCCAGCCAGCCTTCCAGCAGGCGGCCGATGCGGTCACGGGCGTGGGCGGTGTAGAGGTCGGCCGGCTGCACGCAGAGGGGGTCGCGATCCTCGACCTCCTTCTTGGGCTTGCCGCCGTCGACCAGCCCCTTGGTGAAGATGGCGATCGACTTGTATTCGCCGGTGGCCTCGTCGAGGGTTTCCTTGCTGACGCGCACGGCGACGGCGCGGTTCTGAACGAGGACGTCCTCGGCGACCTGCAGCGCGTGCGCGCGGTTCTCCGAGGCGATCTCCAGCGTCCACTGGGCCCCGACTTTCCGCCGGACAAACAACTCGTAATGGACTTGGCTCATGCCCGCCCCGCTTCAGGAGGCCCCACTATGGGTGTTCAGACCTTAAGGTGAGGTTGAGGGAACCCGCCCATGACGGCCGTCCGCGCCGCAATCGCGCCTTTCTGGAGCCGTAAAGCCCAGGAAGAAGCAGGGAAAGCTTTACCGCGCCACGCGTTGAAGCCAGGACGTTCGACCGATAGGATCGGCCGACGCAAGAAAAGGCTAAGGACAAGAACGACCATATGGCCGCCATCACGCTCATTGACGACGACGAGAACATCGTCGCCTCGGTCTCGCTGGCCCTGGAAAGCCACGGTCACGCGGTGAAGGCCTATTACGACGGAGCCTCGGGTCTCGAGGCCGTCGAGGCCAACCCGCCCGATCTTGTCATTCTCGACGTCAAGATGCCGCGCATGGACGGCATGGAGGTGCTGCGGCGCCTGCGCCAGACGTCCGAGATCCCGGTGATCATGCTGACCTCGAAGGACGACGAGATCGACGAGATCCTCGGCTTCAACCTCGGCGCCGACGACTACATGCACAAGCCGTTCAGCCAGCGCCTGCTGCTGGAGCGGGTCAAGGCCGTGCTGCGCCGCGCCCGTCCGGACGACGAGGACCTGGCGCCGATGGCCGGCTCGGCCGCCGCGGCGGCGGGCTCCAAGGTCATGAAGCGCGGCAAGCTGACCCTCGATCCGGCCCGCCACGACAGCCTGTGGGATGGCCGGCCGGTGCGTCTGACCGTCACCGAGTTCCTGCTGCTGCAGGCCCTGGCCCAGCGCCCCGGCTTCGTGAAGAGCCGCGACAACCTGATGGACGCCGCCTACGACGATCAGGTCTATGTCGACGACCGCACGATCGACAGCCACATCAAGCGCATGCGCAAGAAGTTCCGTCAGGTCGATCCCGAGTTCGACTCCATCGAGACCCTGTACGGCGTTGGCTACCGTTACCGCGAGTCCTGAGGCGGAGAGCCAAAGCGAAACCCCCAAGGCCAGGCGACGCTTCGTCTGGCCGCGCGGGTCCAGGCTCGGCCGGCTGATCATCGTCCTCAACGTGCTGGCCCTGGCGATCGTGGTCGTCGGGGCCCTGGTGCTCAACGAACTGCGCAGCGGCCTGATCTCCGCCCGCATCGACAGCCTGTCCACCCAGGGCGAGCTGATCGCCAACGTCATCGACCAGACCGCCACGGTCGGCGAGCCCGAGCCGGCGCTGGATCCCTATGTCGCCAGCCAGCTGCTGCAGGTGCTGTTCATCCCGCGCAACCAGCGGGCCCGCCTGTTCGACGCCCACGGCAAGGCCCTGGCCGACTCGTTCGTGGTCGCCGACCGCGTCGACTGGAAGGTGCTGCCGCCCGCGCGCAAGCCGGGCGACAAGGACGCCCCCCCGCACCTGACCCCCGCCGCCCAGGCCCGCGCGGAGAAGGCCCGTCAGGCCCTGGCCGACGAGATCGCCCAGGCGATGAAGGGCCGCCCCGTCGCCGGCACCCGCATTGCCGAGGATGGCGAGCGGGTGGTCTCGGTGTCGATCCCCATCCAGCACGTCCGCGCGGTGCTGGGCGTGCTGACCCTGGAGGCCGGCGATGTCGACGAGATCATCTCGGCCGAGCGCAAGGCCCTGCTGCCGTTCATCGTCGTGGCCATGGTCGCGATCGTGCTCTCCAGCGTCCTGCTGCACCGCCTGATCGCCGTGCCGGTGCTGCGCCTGGCGCGGGCCGCCGACCATGTGCGCCTGCAAGGCGCGCGCGCCATCTCGCTGCCGGACCTGTCCGAACGCCGCGACGAGCTGGGCGACCTGTCGCGCTCGCTGGAGGACATGACCCACTCGCTGTCCGAGCGCATGGACGCCATCGAGCGCTTCGCCGCCGACGTGGCCCACGAGATCAAGAACCCCCTGACCTCGATCCGCTCGGCCATCGAGACCCTGGACCTGGTCACCGACCCCGCCGCCCGGGCGCGGCTGCTGGCCATCCTGCAGAACGACGTCAACCGCCTGGACCGCCTGGTCACCGACATCTCCAACGCCTCGCGCCTGGACGCGGAGCTGTCGCGCGAGCATCCCAAGGCCATCGACCTCTCCAAGCTGCTGGCCGAGGTCGCCAGTCTGTACGAGGCCCAGCTGCGCCCCGGTCCGGCGCCGGGCAGCGTGCGGGTGCGATTCGGGGCCGAGATCCCCCGCCCCATCCTGGTGCTGGCCCGCGAGACCCCGATCGGCCAGGTGTTCCGCAACCTGATCGACAACGCCCGCTCGTTCAGCCAGGACGATGGCGAGGTGCGGGTGTTCGTGATCCGCCCGCGCGGCAAGTCGACCGTGGCCGTGATCGTCGACGACGACGGCCCCGGCATCCCCGCCGAGAACCTGGAGACCATCTTCGAGCGCTTCTACACCTCGCGTCCCAAGGGCCGGGCGTTCGGCGGCAATTCGGGCCTGGGTCTCTCGATCGCCCGGCAGATCGTCGAGGCCCACGGCGGCCAGATCCACGCCGAGAACCGCAAGGACGAGGCCGGGGCCGTGATCGGCGCCCGCTTCGTGGTCGAGCTGCCGGAAGTCCGGGAGTGATTCGCCCCGAAGCCCCGCCGGAGATCCGTCACGCCGGCCTGATCGCCCGCCGCCAGGACGGCTTCTGGCGCGGAGCCCTGATCGAGGGCCCGTCGGGGATCGGCAAGAGCGACCTGGCCTTGCGAGCCCTCGACGCCGGCTTCCGGCTGGTGGCCGACGACCGGGTCTTGATGTTCGCCGCGGCCGGCCGCCTCTACGGCAAGGCGCCGGAAACCCTGGCCGGGCTTATCGAGGTGCGCGGCCTGGGCGTGATCGACGCCGCCGCCCTGCCCTTCTGCCAGGTGGCCTTGGTCATCCGCTGCGTCGCCGACCCCGCCGCCGTCGAACGCCTGCCCGATCCGCGATCCGCGACGATCAAGGGCGTTTCCGTTCCCGTTTTCGACCTGTGGCCGCGAGAACCCGCCGCCCCGACGAAAATAGGCCGCATGATGCAGTCTCTTGGAGTCGCCTCCTAACGAGCGTATCAAGGCCGCCCGCGCGACGTTCTCCCCGTCGCCACGGGAATGGGGATCCCTGTTGAGATACAAGGCATGATCGGGCTCGTGATCGTGACGCACGGGCGTCTGGCGGAAGAGTTCATCTCCGCCATGGAACATGTGGTCGGGCCGCAGGCCGCCGTGAAGGCGATCTGCATCGGCCCCGAGGACGACATGGAACGCCGCCGTTCCGACATTCTGAAGGCCTGCGCCGAGGTCGACACCGACGGCGACGGCGTCATCCTGCTGACCGACATGTTCGGCGGCACGCCCAGCAACCTGGCCATCTCGGTCATGGAGCAGACCAAGGCCGAGGTCATCGCCGGCCTGAACCTGCCCATGCTGATCAAGCTGGCCAGCGTACGCCAGCGCGAAACCCTGCAGGCCTGCGTCGCCCACGCTCAGGAGGCTGGACGCAAGTACATCTCCGTGGCCTCCTACGTGCTCGCGGGGGAAAAGTAGGGCATGGCTTCACGCACGGTCGAGATCGTCAACGAGCGCGGCCTGCACGCGCGCGCCTCGGCCAAGTTCGTGAAGATGGCGTCCAGCTTCGACGCCGAAGTGACCGTCAGCCGCGACGGCGCCTCCGTCGACGCCCGGTCCATCATGGGCCTGATGATGCTGGCCGCCGGCATCGGCTCGACCATCGACATCAGCGCGGAAGGCCCCGAGGCCGCTTCGGCGGTGGAAGCGCTGTGCGAGCTGGTGGCCAACCGGTTCGACGAGGAGCGATAGCGGCGCGGGCCTGCCGTGAGGCGGGCGGGACGACCGCTAAGGGTGGGAAGGCGGCCATTGAAACCGGCGCGGGAAGGCTGATAGGCCAACTACAGTCCCGGACAATTTCTCAGCGACCGCTTTCGACCCAAAGCGCAGCTCGCGCGCGGGTTGGAGCTAAGTATTCTCTAGAGCTTGTCGTTCTCCGGGGCAGATGGCTCGCGATAGACCCAGATAATCGTGCCGAACCGAGGGTCCCACATGCTCTTGGTCAACAGAAGGCTGACGGTGTTCGTCTCTGGATGCCACCTGGCCATTTGTAAGTCCAGCGGCGAGCTGCCTCCCTTGGACTCTGTCTCGGGGCCGTACTTGGTCCGCAGCTGATTGCGAATGCTGACGAAATCGTCGTTAGTTGACGTTTTGCGCTCCAGCCAAACTCTGTTGAGTTTATTATTGGCAAAATAGAAACAGACATGGAAGCCAAAGGAGATAACCCTGTAGTCTTCAATTTCCAGAGAGCAAACCTCATCACCCAGCACTGGGGGTTTCTTCGGTTTTGTCGCTGTCGGCTGCAGGGCCAAAACTTCTGCAGGACTCATACCGAAGTTTAGGTTTGTCCAAATTGTCTTGCCCATATGATCCTGGGCGTTCGCAGGTTGCGCCAGCGCCATCACGGCCGCACCGAGCGCTGCGATAAGTCCGAGTTTTTTCAATGTCCCGCCCCCGATACGGTCACAACCTCTCGTTCAGATCGAGAAGCGGTGCAATTTTTACCGCGTCAGCAGCACGCGGCAACTCCGAAATCATCGGAACCAAAAGGAGCTTGCAGGGTCCGCTATGGGGCGAAAGCCGACCTTGGTCGGTGCGATCCTTAAATCTCTTGGAGGCTGCAGCGTGCAGGGCTGTCCAGGTCAGTCAAGGACGGCTTCGCCGCCGCGCGCGGCCGCCCGGAGGGCGGTCCTTGAGTGACCTGGACAGCCCTGCGATCGTCTCGCCGTGAGATGTAAGGATGGCTCCGACCTCGGGGGTCGGGCGGCGGCGAGGGCGCTGTATCCCCGGCGTTCGCGGCGCCGAACCTCACGAAATCAAAGACTTGTCGATTTTTCACGCCGCTGAATGATCCGCGTTGAATCCGCCGCGATAATCAATGCATCCCCGTCGCGGGGGAGGGCGTTTGGATCCGGCCCAATACGGCGGCGGGGGTAGGTTGAGCGGGGCCGCTGGCGGTTCCTGGAGATTCGAAAGTCGCCCCGTCCGTACTCTTCAGGCGGATCGGTCGGCGAACGGGTAGTTTCCGGGATCAAAGCCGACAGCGGATCGACAGGGCGGTGATCGTATAAGCCGCCTATCGTGGATCGTCGGGGTCGAGACGGATGTAGCCGATCGACTTGATCCGCGCCCGTCCGGGGGTAAACGGGGACCCGAGCAGACAACGCTCACGCCTCCCGACCTCACGGGCAAGAACAGCCTGGCGGAGCGGTCGTCCGAGCCGAAACAAAAACAAACCCTACGGTCTCCGGGTTCGCCCGGCCGCTCCGTCGCCTCCCCACCCAAACTCGCAGCCGCTCAGGCGCGAGGATGCTGAAACACGTTCCTTCCCCCTGGATGGGAGCAGGAGAGAGAATGACCCAATCCCTGATCCACGCCCGTCACACGCGCATGTTCGGCAAGGGACGCCATCGCAAGCGTCGCCTTCGGAAGAGCGACGACATCTGGCTGGAGCTGATCGACAGGGTGACGACGATCCTGGACGAGGCCGAGCATGACATGCGCGCGATGACCCGGGACTATCCGCCCCACATCCTGGCCGGATACCTCGCGGACGCAGCCGAGACGCGGCGTGAGCTCGAGGCCCAGCGCCGCGATATCCTGCTGAATCCGCGTGGCTAAGGCCTACTCGGCCGCGACGATCTCGTGATCGTGGTGATGCGCCTCGACCCGCACCGCGCCGCCCATCGGGCGCAGGTCCAGGTCCTGGAACAGCTGGCTGTCCTCGTCCTGGCCCGGCAGCGGCGTGGTCAGCAGCTTGCCGCCGACGAAGATCGAGTTGGCGCCGGCCAGGAAGCACAGGGCCTGCAGTTCGCGGCTCATGCCCTCGCGGCCGGCCGACAGGCGGACCATGGATTTCGGGCAGACGATGCGGGCGACGGCGATGGTGCGGACGAACTCGATGGCGTCGATCGCCTTGCCCTCGGCGAGCACCTTGTCGCCCAGCGGCGTGCCGCTGACCGGCACCAGGCCATTGATCGGCAGGCTGTCGGGATGGGCCGGCAGGGTGGCCAGCTGGTGCAGCAGGCCGGCGCGGTCGCGACGGCGCTCGCCCATGCCGACGATGCCGCCGCAGCAGGTGCTCATGCCGGCGTCGCGGACGTGGGCCAGGGTGTCGAGGCGCTCCTGATAGGTGCGCGTGGTGACGACGTCCTTGTAGTAGTCCGGACCGGTGTCGAGGTTGTGATTGTAGTAGTCGAGGCCCGCGTCCTTCAGGGCCTTGGCCTGGTCGGCGGTCAGCATGCCCAGGGTGGCGCAGGTCTCCAGGCCCAGCGCCTTCACCTCGCCGATCATTTCGGTCAGCTTGGGCAGATCCCGATCCTTCAGCTCGCGCCAGGCCGCGCCCATGCAGAAGCGCTGGGCGCCGCCGTCGCGGGCGGCGCGGGCCTTGGCCACCACGTCGTCGGCGGCCATCAGCTTCTCGGCCTTGAGCCCGGTCTTGAAGTGGGCCGACTGGCTGCAATAGCCGCAGTTCTCGGCGCAGCCGCCGGTCTTGACCGACAGCAACTGCGACAGCTGCATCTCGGAGGGATCGAAATGCGCGCGGTGCACGCTCGCGGCGTCAAACACCAGCTCCATGAAGGGCCGTTCGAACAGCGCCTCCACCTCGGCGAGGGTCCAGTCGTGACGAGCCACAGGTGAGACGGGCGAAGCGTTGATCTTACTCATGGCGCGCACGTTTGAACCGCTCCATGACGCTTGGCAAGACGTCGGCGAGGCGGCATAGCGCTAAGGGAGCGGAAGGGCCCCCCGGGAGTTGGTCAGGTCATGGATCGCGAGATCGAGCTGAAATTCCTGATCCCGCCCGAAGCAGCGGCCGAAACCCTGGCCCAGTTGAAGGGCGAGGGCGCGGTGCGCCAGCTGGACGCCACCTATTTCGACACCCCCGGCCATATCCTGCGCAAGGCGGGCTTCGGCCTGCGGGTTCGCGACGGCGAGGGCGGCCGCAAGCAGACCCTGAAATCGGCCTCGGCCGGCGGCGTGTTCTCGCGCGGCGAATGGGAAGAGCAGATCGCCGGTCCCGATCCCGACCCCGACGCCCTGTCCCGCACCCCGGCCGCGGCCATGCTGGCGGGCCAGACCCTGGCGCCGGTGTTCACCACCCGCGTCCAGCGCACCGTACGGCTGGTCGAGGTGGGCGGCGCGACGATCGAGGCGGCCCTCGACCAGGGCGAACTCCTCGCCGGCGGTCGAAAGGCCCCGGTCTGCGAGCTGGAACTGGAATTGAAGAGCGGCCCGGCCAGCGCCTTGTTCGACCTGGCCCGCGACGTCGCCCGCCATGCGCCCCTGCGGCTGTCGCTGGTCAGCAAGGCCGAGCGCGGCTACGGCCTGGCCGCCGGGAACGAGGGCGGCTCGCCTCGCCGGCAGACCGCGACGCTGGACCGCCACGCCACCGTCGGCGAGACGCTGCAGGCCTTGGGCCATGCGGATCTGGCCCATCTCTGTTCGGCGCTGGAATCACTGCGCGAGCGGCCGGAGCCCGAGGGCGTGCACCAGGCCCGCGTCGCCACCCGCCGGCTGCGGGCGCTGCTGAAGATCTTCAAGCCGCTGGCCCGGGACTCCGCCGCTCAAATGCTCGACGAAGGCCTGCACTGGCTGGCGGCCGAGTTCGACACGGCGCGCGATCTGGACGTCTTCATCGGCGATGTCTGGGACCAGGACGGCCGCCGGGCTCACTTCAACGGTCGCGACGATTTCGAACGCGCCCTGAACGCCGCCCGCGCCAGCGCCTATCTGCGGATGGAGGCGGCGGTGGCCAGCACCCGGGCGCGGGAAGTCCTGCTGGAGGCCGCGGCCTGGCTCGAGACCGGCGCCTGGACGCGCGATCCGGACCTGGCCGATGTGCGCGACGGCCGCGCCGACGCCTTCGCCGCGGGGGTGCTGGATCACCGCCTCAAGCAGGTCAGGACCCGCGCCAAGCATTTCGACGACCTCGACGCCCAGGCGCGGCATCGCCTGCGGCTGAAGGGCAAGACCCTGCGCTACGCGGCCGAGGATCTCGCCCCCCTGTTCCCGGACCATCCCCATCGAGTCGAACGGTTCCTGGAGGCCTCGCGGGCGGTGCAGGACACGCTGGGCGCCCTCAACGATCGCAGCGTCCGCAAGACCCTGGTCGAGACGGTGGCCCAGGGCGACGCCGGTCAGGCTCGGGACGTCGCGCGCGTGGCCCTGGCCGACGACGAGGACGACCTCGTGGACGCGGCGCGCAAGGCGCTGAAGGCGCTGCTGGAAGCCAAGCCGTTCTGGTGAGGTGAACGCGAAGCCGATCCCACGACCCGTTCTCACGCGGTTGTCATCGACACGCGGTATGCGGACGAAACGGGGGGCGCGGGAGCGGGCCGCCGAGCACGAGGGGCCCAAGCCATGAACCGCCTGAGACTCACCGCCAGTCTGCTGGCCCTGATGACCGCGACGCCGGCCCTGGCTCAGACCACGCCGACTGTGGGCGTGGTCGGCGCCACCGTCCCGACCGCGCAAGGCGGCGCGAACGGCGTGGCCTTGCTGCGCGATCCGAAGGACCCGGCGCGCGGCGTGATCGCCGCCAGCGCCAAGCTGGGCGGTCTCGAGCTCTACGGCCTGGATGGCCAGCGCATCGCCGCCATCCCGGGCGGCGAAGTCTATGCGGTCGACACCCGCGACGATGGCCCGCGCGCTCTGCTGGCCGTTCTGGACCGCCAGGCCGGCCGCCTGCGGCTGTTCGGCCGCGACCACGCCAGCGGCGGGACCGCCGCGATCGACGCCCGCCCGCTGTTGCTGGGCTATTCCGGGGAGGGGATCTGCCTGCATCGCAGCGTCCGCGACGGCGCGCTCTACGCCTTCGTCATGGGCCGCGAGGGGCAGCTCGATCAGTGGCTGCTCTACCCCTCGGCCGACGGCAAGCTCGACGGCCGCGTGGTCCGCACCCTGCGTCTGTCGTCCGAAGCCAAGTTCTGCGTCGCCGACGACGCCAGCGGCGCGCTCTATGTCGCCCAGAAGGCCGTCGGCGTCTGGCGCTACGACGCCGATCCCGAGGCCGAGCCAGTTCCGGTCATCGTCGACATCAATCGCCTCGGCCACATCGCCGGCGAGGTCGGCGGCCTGGCGGTGATCAACGGCGGCAAGGGCGCGGACTATCTGGTCGCCGCCAATGCCGACGCCGGCGACTACAACGTCTATGACCGGAGCGCGGGCGACCGTTTCGTCGGCGCCTTCAGGGTCCAGGCGAACGGCGGGGCGGCGATCGAGGGGCCGTCGGGCCTGTTCGGGATCCGCGCGCCCGTCGGCCCCAGCCTGCCGGCCGGCGCGCTGCTGATCGCCGACGACCGCAACGCGGGCGCCAGCAGCAAGATCCTGTCGTGGCGGGATATCGCCTCGGCGCTGAACCTCTCGCTCGGCCAGGACGCGCCGACGGTCGAACCCAGCAAGACCGTGCTCGTCCAGGCGACCATGGAGACCGAGCCGGTCGGCCATGACGGCGACGCCGCCGACGATCCGGCCATCTGGGTCCACCCGACCGATCCGGCCCGCAGCGCGATCATCGCCACCGACAAGAAGGGCGGCCTGCTGGTCTATGACCTGTCGGGCAAGCGGCTGCAGTACCTGGCCGACGGCAAGATGAACAATGTCGACCTGCGCGGCGGCTTCAAGCTGGGCGGCAAGACCGTGACCCTGGTCGCGGCCAGCGATCGGACCCGCAAGGCCATTGGTCTTTACACGATCGATCCGGAAACCCGCCTGCTGACCAGTGTGGCCGATGGCGTCCAGGCCAGCGGCCTCTCGGATCCTTATGGTCTGTGTCTATATCGCGACCGCAAGGGCGGGATCTTCGCGTTCATCAGCGACCCCGACGGCTTGGTCCGGCAGTACAGCCTGACCGCCACCGCCAAAGGCAAGGTCGCCGCCAAGGCCGTGCGCGACCTCAAGTTCGACACCCAGACGGAAGGCTGCGTCGCCGACGACGAGACCGGCGCGCTCTATGTCGCGGAGGAAGATGCCGCGTTGTGGAAGCTGGGCGCCGACGCCAAGGCTGGCCAGGCCCGCAAGGCCGTCGCCCGTGTCGCCGACAATCCCGCGCTGAAGGACGATCTGGAAGGCGTCGGCCTCTACGCCCAGCCCAATGGCAAGGGCTATCTGGTCATCTCCAGCCAGGGCAATAACAGCTATGCGGTGTTCCGTCGCGAGGGCGACAACGCCTACGTCGGCAGTTTCGCGGTCACCGCCAACGGCGACAACGGCGTCGATGGAATCTCCGAGACCGACGGCCTGGACGTGACCAGCGCCTCGCTCGGTGCGGGCCTGGAGGCCGGCGCCTTCGTCGCCCAGGATGGCCGCAATATCTCGCCGCCCGAGCACCAGAACTTCAAGCTCGTGCCGTGGTCGGCGATCGCGGCGAAGCTGAAACTCGAGTGAGGCGATGGCGAGAGACGAAAAAAGCCGCCCGAAGGCGGCTGTTTTACGAAAGACCCTTGGGTGCGGGGACAGGATTTGAACCTGTGACCTTCAGGTTATGAGCCTGACGAGCTACCGGGCTGCTCCACCCCGCGTCAGGGTGTTGTGAGATTGTGTGGCAGGGTTTGGACTTGGTTTGGTTGATATCCTTTTGGCGGACCTGGCGGCGACCTACTCTCCCGCGCCTTGAGACGAAGTACCATTGGCCCAGGGGGACTTAACGACCGAGTTCGGAATGGGATCGGGTGGGGAACCCCCGGCATAGCCACCAGGTCAGCGAAAAGGATATCGACCGCCCTCTTTCGAGGGCAGTGATTGTGAAGAAGACATCAGTGTCTGAAGTAGAGCCATGCGATTGCATGGGTTTGACTGAAGAACGATCAAGCCTATCGAGCTATTAGTACCGGTAAGCTCCATGCGTCGCCGCACTTCCACACCCGGCCTATCAACGTGGTGGTCTTCCACGGCTCTCAGCGAGACCTTGTTTTGAGGTTAGTTTCCCGCTTAGATGCTTTCAGCGGTTATCTATTCCACACTTAGCTACCCTGCTGCACAGCTGGCGCCATGACAGGTCCACCAGAGGTGTGTCCATCCCGGTCCTCTCGTACTAGGGACAGATCCTCTCAAGTCTCGTACACCCACGGCAGATAGGGACCAAACTGTCTCACGACGTTCTGAACCCAGCTCACGTACCACTTTAATCGGCGAACAGCCGAACCCTTGGGACCTGCTCCAGCCCCAGGATGTGATGAGCCGACATCGAGGTGCCAAACTTTGCCGTCGATATGGACTCTTGGGCAAAATCAGCCTGTTATCCCTAGAGTACCTTTTATTCGTTGAGCGATGGCCCTTCCACGCAGGACCACCGGATCACTATGGCCGACTTTCGTCTCTGCTCGACTTGTCAGTCTCGCAGTCAGGCGGGCTTATGCCATTGCACTCGACGACCGATTTCCGACCGGTCTGAGCCCACCATCGCGCGCCTCCGTTACACTTTGGGAGGCGACCGCCCCAGTCAAACTGCCCGCCACGCCATGTCCCGGACCCGGATAACGGGCCGCGGTTAGACGTCAGCAACAATAAGGGTGGTATTTCAAGGATGGCTCCGCCGGAACTGGCGCCCCGGTTTCATAGCCTCCCACCTATCCTACACATGTTGCTGCTAACGCCAAGGCGAAGCTGCAGTAAAGGTTCATAGGGTCTTTCCGTCTGACCGCGGGAACCCCGCATCTTCACGGGGAATTCAATTTCGCTGAGCCTGTGCTGGAGACAGTGGGGAAGTCGTTACGCCATTCGTGCAGGTCGGAACTTACCCGACAAGGAATTTCGCTACCTTAGGACCGTTATAGTTACGGCCGCCGTTTACCTGGGCTTCAATTCAGAGCTTGCACCCCTCCTTTTAACCTTCAGGCACCGGGCAGGCGTCAGACCCTATACGTCGCCTTGCGGCTTCGCAGAGCCCTGTGTTTTTGATAAACAGTCGCTACCCCCTGGCTTGTGCCACTCTCATCTGGTTGCCCAAAAGAGAGTCACGCTTATCCCGAAGTTACGCGTGCAATTTGCCGAGTTCCTTCAGCACAGTTCTCTCAAGCGCCTTGGTATACTCTACCTGCCCACCTGTGTCGGTTTCGGGTACGGTCTCCGTTGGAGTTATTTCCAGGGACCTGTTCACTGCCGGGAGCAATCCAATAAGCCCCGACAATTTACCAGATCCGTCACTTCCAACTGGTTCAGGAATATTCACCTGATTTCCCATCGACTACGCCTTTCGGCCTCGCCTTAGGGGCCGACTAACCCTGCGCAGATTAGCTTTACGCAGGAACCCTTGGGCTTTCGGCGAGAGGGTCTCTCACCCTCTTTATCGCTACTCATGTCAGCATTCTCACTTCCGATACCTCCAGCAAGGCTCACGCCTCACCTTCATCGGCTTACGGAACGCTCCGCTACCGCGTGCACAGAGTGCACACCCATACCTTCGGCGACTGGCTTGAGCCCCGTTACATTTTCCGCGCAGGTTCGCTTGACCAGTGAGCTGTTACGCTTTCTTTAAATGATGGCTGCTTCTAAGCCAACATCCTGGTTGTCAAAGCAAACCCACATCGTTTCCCACTTAGCCAGTACTTGGGGGCCTTAGATGATGGTTAGGGTTGTTTCCCTTTTCACGACGGACGTTAGCACCCGCCGTGTGTCTCCCGGATAGTTCTCTTGGGTATTCGGAGTTTGGTTAGAATTGGTACAGCTCGCGCCGCCCGCATCCATCCAGTGCTCTACCCCCCAAGGAATACGTCCGAGGCACTACCTAAATAGTTTTCGCGGAGAACCAGCTATGTCCAGGTTTGATTGGCCTTTCACCCCTATCCACAAGTCATCCGAGAATTTTTCAACATTCACCGGTTCGGTCCTCCAGTAAGTGTTACCTTACCTTCAACCTGCTCATGGATAGATCACCTGGTTTCGGGTCGTCATGCGACGTACTTATTCGCCCTATTCAGACTCGCTTTCGCTGCGCCTACACCTAACGGCTTAAGCTTGCACGGCACATGAAGTCGCTGACCCATTATACAAAAGGTACGCCGTCACCACGCGCGGTGGCTCCGACTGCTTGTAGGCTTCCGATTTCAGGATCTGTTTCACTCCCCTTGTCGGGGTGCTTTTCACCTTTCCCTCACGGTACTTGTTCGCTATCGGTCATTGAGGAGTACTTAGGCTTGGAGGGTGGTCCCCCCATGTTCAGACAGGATTTCACGTGTCCCGCCCTACTCGAGTCTGTCGCTATTTGACGCTTACGGGGCTATCACCCACTATGGCTGTGCTTCCCAGCACATTCAGCTTTATGTCACGACAGCACTGGCCTGGTCCCGGTTCGCTCGCCACTACTACGGGAGTCTCGGTTGATGTCCTTTCCTCCGGGTACTGAGATGTTTCAGTTCCCCGGGTTTGCTTAATGAACCCTATGTATTCAGGTCATTATACCTCTTCTGATCAACCAATCCTGGCCCCGCCCGAAAGCGAAGCTAAGTTGGGTGACCATAAAGGTGGGTTTCCCCATTCGGAGATAGCCGGATCAAAGGGTGCTCGCGCCTCCCCGGCTCTTATCGCAGCGTGCCACGTCCTTCATCGCCTCTCAATGCCAAGGCATCCGTCAGAAGCCCTTATGCGCTTGATCGTTCTCAGCAAAACCCATGCGCTTTGAGACCTAGCCGCGTCACGCGGGAAGGTCTCGAGCATGAGCTCTACCTTTAGTCAGACAATGATGTCTTCTTAAGTCCATCCTTAAACCAGGTCCGTATCCCAGGGGTGAGCTACGGTTGGCGGAGGAACCCTGCCTTCACAATGTCATTTCGCACCGGCTCGAAAGCCGCTGCAAACTTGATCATTCCTCGATCGCGATTTTCCCAACCCTACCAGCTAGCCTCGCTCAAGCAGCGAAGCGGTAGCGAGGATTGCGAGGAAAAATGGTGGAGCCAGACGGATTCGAACCGACGACATCCTGCTTGCAAAGCAGGCGCTCTACCAACTGAGCTATGGCCCCTCACACTCGGTGTGAGTTGCTTGCCCAGCGGGAGCTGGTCGGTTGCGGTCCGTATGTGGAAAGAGTGGTAGGCCCGATAAGACTTGAACTTATGACCTCACGCTTATCAAGCGTGCGCTCTAACCAACTGAGCTACGGGCCCATAGGCCGCTCAGATCGGATCAGATGATCCGCTCCAGGGCTCGCGATCGTGTCCCGAACCTAACGGTCCGAAACAAGTGGAAAGAGAAACGAAGACGGCGGCGATCCGCTCATTTGTGTGCGTCTAGCGCACTAATTGGAGCCTCAATAGCCTCGTGAGAGGCTGGAGAAGCATCCTTAGAAAGGAGGTGATCCAGCCGCAGGTTCCCCTACGGCTACCTTGTTACGACTTCACCCCAGTCGCTGACCCTACCGTGGTCGCCTGCCTCCTTGCGGTTAGCGCAGCGCCTTCGGGTAAAGCCAACTCCCATGGTGTGACGGGCGGTGTGTACAAGGCCCGGGAACGTATTCACCGCGGCATGCTGATCCGCGATTACTAGCGATTCCAACTTCATGCTCTCGAGTTGCAGAGAACAATCCGAACTGAGACGACTTTTAGGGATTGGCTCCCCCTCGCGGGATTGCAGCCCTCTGTAGTCGCCATTGTAGCACGTGTGTAGCCCACCTTGTAAGGGCCATGAGGACTTGACGTCATCCCCGCCTTCCTCCGGATTAACTCCGGCAGTACGATTAGAGTGCCCAGCCAAACCTGATGGCAACTAATCGCGAGGGTTGCGCTCGTTGCGGGACTTAACCCAACATCTCACGACACGAGCTGACGACAGCCATGCAGCACCTGTGTCCCAGTCCCCGAAGGGAAAGCCAGATCTCTCTGGTGGTCCGGGCATGTCAAAAGGTGGTAAGGTTCTGCGCGTTGCTTCGAATTAAACCACATGCTCCACCGCTTGTGCGGGCCCCCGTCAATTCCTTTGAGTTTTAATCTTGCGACCGTACTCCCCAGGCGGAGTGCTTAATGCGTTAGCTGCGTCACCGACATGCATGCATGCCGACAACTAGCACTCATCGTTTACGGCGTGGACTACCAGGGTATCTAATCCTGTTTGCTCCCCACGCTTTCGAGCCTCAGCGTCAGTAACGGACCAGTATGTCGCCTTCGCCACTGGTGTTCTTCCGAATATCTACGAATTTCACCTCTACACTCGGAGTTCCACATACCTCTTCCGTACTCAAGACTGCCAGTATCAAAGGCAATTCCAAGGTTGAGCCCTGGGCTTTCACCTCTGACTAAACAGTCCGCCTACGCTCCCTTTACGCCCAGTAATTCCGAGCAACGCTAGCCCCCTTCGTATTACCGCGGCTGCTGGCACGAAGTTAGCCGGGGCTTCTTCTCCGGGTACCGTCATTATCGTCCCCGGTGAAAGAATTTTACAATCCTAAGACCTTCATCATTCACGCGGCATGGCTGCGTCAGGCTTTCGCCCATTGCGCAAGATTCCCCACTGCTGCCTCCCGTAGGAGTTTGGGCCGTGTCTCAGTCCCAATGTGGCTGATCATCCTCTCAGACCAGCTACTGATCGTCGCCTTGGTGGGCCTTTACCCCACCAACTAGCTAATCAGACGCGGGCCGCTCCAATGGCGATAAATCTTTCCCCCGAAGGGCACATCCGGTATTAGCTCAAGTTTCCCTGAGTTGTTCCGAACCAAAGGGCACGTTCCCACGTGTTACTCACCCGTCCGCCACTAATCCCGAAGGATCCGTTCGACTTGCATGTGTTAGGCCTGCCGCCAGCGTTCGCTCTGAGCCAGGATCAAACTCTCAGGTTGAGTTGACATTGACTTCAGACTTCCAATCCCGGGGGGAAAACCCAGGATCAGGTATCTGGTTTGCATAGTTTCTTGACGAGTTCCCATCACACAATGACCAACCCGAAGGCCAGCCACCGTATTAATGGTGTCTTCAAGAGACCGCATTTGTCAGCGTCGAAGGTTACCTCGAAGGGTAACCGCCGAGAGCGCCGCCGCCTGCGTTTCTCTTTCCAAATCAACAATGTCAAAGACCCGAACCGCCTCTCAGCGGCCCCACCGTTTAGCGCCCGGTGTCGGCGGAGGCGGCTATCTAGCGAACCTCGAATTCCGTGTCAAATCGTTTTTTTTCAAAACTTTTCGACAAACCCGCCAACCAACCCCAAGGTCACCAGCGGAGCCGGCAGCTTCTAAAGAAACCACCAAATCCAGTCAAGCAATTATTTCGAAGAAACTTCAAAACGATTACTTGTCTAGACCAACATCGCGCCGCTGATTTCTTGCGAAGTCTTGGCGGCGATGTCCGGAGCGGCGCTTCTAAAGAGGCGACACTCCGAAGTCAACCAACTCTTTTCGGCTATTTCAAACTCCGGAAACCCGGGGAGTGAAGAGACAAAAGAAGGATCCCTGGGCCGCCGTGGCCGCCCTTGCGGATCCGTCATCGAGTCGATTGGAGCGCGGTGTTTAGCGAAGCGTCTGAACCGATGCAACTCCCTTTCGGGGGTCGCGTCGTCCGGTCGCGATGCCGTTCCGAGCGAGGCGCGTGATCTAGTCCTCCCTCGGACGACTGGCAAGCCCCTCGCGACAATATAACGTCGCTCTTTTGACGCCGTGATTAATGCTGGCTTTCCGGCAGCCGCACGATCAGTCCGTCCAGCGCGTCGCTTACCTTGATCTGGCAAGACAGCCGGCTGTTGGGCTCGACGTTCTCGGCGAAATCCAGCATCGACTTCTTCCATGGCCGACTTGTCGCCGGTCTTATCGAGCCAGGCCGGGTCGACATAGACGTGGCAGGTGGCGCAGGCGCAGGCCCCGCCGCAGTCGGCGTCGATGCCCGGCACGTTGTTCTTCACGGCGCCTTCCATGACGGTCAGGCCCGACTTTACGTCCAGGACATGTTCGGCGCCGTCGTGTTCGATGTAGGTGATCTTGGCCATCTGTTTCCCGTTACCCCTGGAAGGCTGTCTCTATCAGGGCGGCCTAAGCCGCCACCTCTTTCATGGACACCGATGTATCGGCGAGCTTGTCGGCGCTCACCGGCGTGCGTTTGGCGATCAGCTGCTTGCCCGCCATGAATTCGGGCGGCGCGTTGACCGCCTCGAACGGCCTGCAGCAGGTCGCCCTTCAGATGGAAGACCGCGAACTTGGCGGCGGCGACATCGCCGCGCACCACCTGGCGGTCGGCCTCGAACGGCAGGCCGGCGATCTGTAGCTTCAGATCATATTGGTCGGACCAGAACCACGGCGCCTCGGGCGCGGGACCCGGACGTCCGAGAATCGCCGAAGCGGCCTGCTTGGCCTGCTCCAGGGCGTTGGGGACGGACTCCAGGCGGAACTGGCGCTCATAGAGCGGGAGCGGCCGATGGGTGACGTCGCCAATCGCGAAGATCGACGGGTCCTCGGTGCGCGCCTCCAGGTCGACGACCACGCCGTTGGCCGTCGCCAGGCCCGCATCCTTGGCCAGCTCGTCATTGGGGACCGCGCCGACGCCGACGAGGGCTACATCGCAGGCGACCACGCGGCCATCCGAGAACTTCACGCCGGTGACTTGGCCATTCTCGCCCTCGAAGCCGGCGACACCGGCGTTCAGCTCGAACACGACGCCATGCTTGCTGTGATAGTCCTGGAAGAAGAGCGACAGGGTCTCGCAGGCGACTCTCGCCAGGACCCGGTTTTCACGCTCGACAACCATGGCGTGGCTGCCCAGCGCCCGGGCCGAGGCGGCCGCCTCCAGACCGACATAGCCGCCGCCGATCACGGCCAGGCGTTTGTCGGGCCCCAGGGCGTGCTTGAGTCGCTCGGCGTCCGCGGCCGTGCGCAGAGATAGGACGCCGGCAAGGTCAGAACCCGGAATCGGCAGCTCACGGGCGCGAGCGCCGGTGGCCAGGATCAGGAAGTCGTAGGTGATGACCTCTCCCGAAGCGAGGGTCACCGTCTTTTCGGAGCGGTTGATCCGCTCGGCCACGCCTTCGAGGCGCAGAGACACGTTGTTCTCCGCGTACCATTCGGCCGGCTTCAGCGAGAGCGAGTCGGCGTCGGCCTCGCCCTTCAGCCAGGCTTTCGAAAGCGGCGGGCGCTGATAGGGCAACAGCGGCTCGTCGCCGATCAGGACGATCCGCCCCTCGTGCCCATACTGACGCAGGAACGCGGCGGCCGAACCACCCGCGTGACCCGCGCCGACGATCACGACGCATGCGTTCTGATTGACGTTAGCGTTCAACGACGCCCTCCCTTTCGTCAAAAATGACGCCGGCGTCACCTATTGGCAAGCGCCTTCGACAGAGGCGGATATAGAGCGCGTCAGAGAAAGTGTCTGCGGTTTCGCGCCCGGACGCGCTCCCCATACAAAATAGAGCCTGCTAATGCAGGCTCTATGGGGCGGCTGGTTCCCGAAGCCGCCCCACGTTTGTCTTCTCAAGGAGCCCGTCAGACGACGCGCTCGACCATCATCTTCTTGATTTCGGCGATGGCCTTGGCCGGGTTCAGACCCTTCGGGCAGACCTGGGCGCAGTTCATGATCGTATGGCAACGATAGAGCTTGAAGGGGTCCTCGAGCTGGTCGAGACGGTCGCCGGTCGCCTCGTCGCGGCTGTCGATCAGCCAGCGATAGGCGTGCAGCAGGGCCGCCGGGCCCAGATACTTGTCCCCGTTCCACCAGTAGCTGGGGCACGAGGTAGAGCAGCAGGCGCACAGGATGCATTCATAGAGGCCGTCGAGCTTCTCGCGGTCTTCCGGCGACTGCTTCCATTCGGTCTGCGGCTCGGGCGTATCGGTGTGGAGCCAGGGCTCGACCGAGGCGTATTGGGCGTAGAACAGAGTCAGGTCCGGGATCAGGTCCTTGACCACCGGCATGTGCGGCAGCGGGCTGATCTGCACGGCCTTGCCCGGCACCTCGGCCCAGCCGTGGGTGCAGGCCAGGGTGTTGCGGCCGCCGATGTTCATCGAGCAAGAGCCGCAGACGCCTTCCCGGCACGACCGGCGGAAGGCCAGGGTCGGGTCGATAGTGTTCTTGATGTAGAGCAGGGCGTCCAGAACCATCGGACCCACGGCGTCGACGTCGACGTCGTAGGTGTCCCAGCGCGGATTGCCGCCCGCTTCCGGGTCGTAGCGATAGATCTTGAAGGTCTTGACCTTCTTGGCGCCGGCCGGCGCGGGCCAGTGCTTGCCCGACTTGACCTGCGAGTTCTTGGGGAGTGCGAGTTCGACCATCGTACCCTCAGTAGACCCGTTGCTTCGGCGGGATGTAGGCGATGTCGTCCGACATCGTGTAGCTGTGCACCGGACGGTAATCGATCTTCACCTTGCCGGTCTCGGCATCGAGCCAGGCCAGGGTGTGCTTCATCCATTCGGCGTCGTCGCGGCTCGAGAAGTCCTCGCGGGCGTGGGCGCCGCGGCTTTCGGTGCGGTTGACCGCTCCGTTCACCGTGACCACCGCCTGACCGATCAGGTTGTCAAACTCCAGGGTCTCCATCAGGTCGGTGTTCCACACCAGACCACGATCGCTGACCTTGATGTCCGCCTTCTTCTCCCAGACCTTGGCCAGACGCTCGACACCGCTGACCAGGCTTTCGCCGGTGCGGAACACCGCGGCGTCCTCCTGCATGGCCTTCTGCATTTCGAGACGCAGTTCGGCCGTGCCGATCGAACCCGAGGCGTTGCGGAAGCGGTCGAAACGGGCCAGGTGGCCGTCGGTCCAGGCGTCCTTCAATTCCGGTTGCTTGGCGCCCGGGGTCAGGACCTCGGCGCAGCGGAGAGCCGCGGCGCGGCCGAAGACCACCAGGTCGATCAGCGAGTTGGAGCCGAGGCGGTTGGCGCCGTGCACAGACACGCAGGCGGCCTCGCCCACGGCCATCAGGCCCGGGATCACCTGGTCGGGATTGTCGCCCGACTTGGTGACGACCTCGCCATGATAG
Source organism: Caulobacter sp. UC70_42 (assembly GCF_044056025.1). NCBI lineage: Bacteria > Pseudomonadati > Pseudomonadota > Alphaproteobacteria > Caulobacterales > Caulobacteraceae > Caulobacter > Caulobacter sp. UC70_42. Next base: position 1,182,727 of record NZ_CP171994.1, read on the forward strand.
TTCGTCGGGATGCCGCCCATGTTGTAGTGGACGGTCGGCAGCACCGGGATCGGAGCCTTGGTGACGTCGACGCCGGCGAAGACCTTGGCGGTCTCGGAGATGCCAGGCAGACGCTCGTGCAGGATCTTTGGGTCCAGGTGATCCAGGTGCAGGAAGATGTGGTCCTTGTTCGGGCCCACGCCGCGCCCCTCGCGGATCTCGATGGTCATCGCGCGGCTGACCATGTCGCGCGGCGCGAGGTCCTTCACCGACGGGGCGTAGCGCTCCATGAAGCGCTCGCCTTCCGAATTGGTCAGATAGCCGCCCTCGCCGCGCGCGCCTTCCGTGATCAGGCAACCGGCGCCGTAGATGCCGGTGGGGTGGAACTGCACGAATTCCATGTCCTGCAGCGGCAGGCCGGCGCGCAGCGCCATGGCGTTGCCGTCGCCCGTGCAGGTGTGGGCCGAGGTAGCCGAGAAGTAGGCGCGGCCATAGCCGCCCGTGGCCAGGATCACCGTCTGGGCCTGGAAGCGGTGCAGGGTGCCGTCATCGAGCTTCCACGCCGTCACGCCGCGGCAGACGCCGTCGTCCATGATCAGGTCGAGGGCGAAGTACTCGATGAAGAACTCGGTGTCATGGGCCAGGGACTGGCCGTACATCGTGTGCAGCATGGCGTGACCGGTGCGGTCGGCCGCCGCGCAGGTGCGCTGGATCGGGCCTTCGCCGTAGTTCTTGGTCATGCCGCCGAAGGCGCGCTGATAGATCTTGCCGTCGGCCGTGCGCGAGAAGGGCACACCCCAGTGCTCAAGCTCATAGACCGCCGCCGGCGCGTTGCGGGTCAGATACTCGATGGCGTCCTGGTCGCCCAGCCAATCCGATCCCTTGACGGTGTCGAACATGTGCCAACGCCAGTCGTCCTGCCCCATGTTGCCCAGCGAGGCCGAGATGCCGCCCTGCGCCGCCACGGTGTGGCTGCGGGTCGGGAACACCTTGGTGACGCAGGCGGTCTTCAAACCGGCCTGTGCGGCGCCGAGGGCGGCGCGGAGACCCGAACCGCCGGCGCCGACGACGACGACGTCGAACTTGTGGTCGATGAACTTGTAGGCCGACATCAATGGGCTCCGGTCACGGTCAGGGCCACCTTGAGGATCGAGAAGACCCCCACGGCGCCGGCCAGCACGCAGACGAACAGATTGCCGATCACCAGGGCCGACTTGCTCGTGAAGCGGTGGATGTAGTCTTCGATCACCACCTGGACCGCGTTCGAGAGGTGGATCAGGGCGGAGATCAGCAGCAGGCTCAGCAGCACGGCGTTGACCGGCTGGCCGATCCAGGCGGCGGCGGTGTGCTGGTCGGCGCCGACCAGCTTCAGGGCGGCGAACACGCCCCAGATGCTCAGCGGCGCCAGGGCCAGACCCGAGACCCGCTCGGTGATGAAGTGGCTGACGCCGTGGCGCGAGGCGCCCATGCCGCGAGCGCGCGACAACGGCGTGCGGAACTGGATGGGCTGGAAGATGTCGTTCTTGCTCATGATCAGAACGCTCCGTTCGCGCCGGCGATGACCCAGGTGACGATTGTCGCCACGACCGCGAAGGCGATCGCCATGGCGCCCGTCATGTCGGCGATGCGCGGGGCGAAACCCTTGCCGGTGTCCCAGAAGGTCTGGCGGATCGTGTAGGCGATGTTGAAGAACACGGCGAAGGTCTCGCCCAGCAGCACCAGCTTGCCGATCGGCGAGCCCAGCACGCCGAGCAGGCCGGCATAGACGTCCGGGCCGGCGGCCAGGGCGGCGGCCCAGGCGGCCAGGATCACGGCGCCGACCCACAGGCCGACGATGCAGCCGCGGTGGAGGATCGAGCAGGCCATGGTGATATGCCAACGCCACACCTGCAGGTGTGGCGACATCGGGCGCTCAGGCAGCCCCCGGCTCGTGTCGGTCATGAGAGGTCCAACCCCAGTAGCCTTTGTGCGTTGCGGGATGCTTTTAAGCGTGAGGGCGGGGGTGTCAATTAAAGCGACGCCTGTTGAGAAACGTTCTCAGTACCGCTCCGGGTTGGTTAAGGAACTCCCAAGGCCAAGGTTGCGTTACGGTCTGTCGCTTAGGGGAGCAAGGCGTGCGCATGACGGGTCCGATCGATTTCGGCGCGATCTTTGATCGCATCCCTTCGCCCTACATGCTGCTCGACCGCGACTTTCGGTATGTGGCCGCCAACGCCGCCTATCTGCACACCGTGCAGCGCGGGTGGGGCGAGCTGGAACAGCGCAACATCTTCGACGCCTTTCCCTCGGAAGGCGAAACGCGAGCCCAGCTCGAAGCCTCCCTGGCCCACGCCCGTGACCGAGGCGAAGTGACCGAACTGCCGCTGATCCATTACGCGATCGAAAGACCGGCCCACTTGGGCGGCGGGTTCGAGGACCGGATCTGGAGCGCGACCCACACGCCGATCCCCGATGAAGCCGGCGTCACCCGCTACATCCTGCAGCACACCCAGGACGTCACCGCGATCCAGCGCCTCAAGGATGCGGCCTTTGGCGCGCGGTCCGCGACCATGCTCGGCGACGAAGTGCTCCGGCGGGCCCAGACCGTGCAGACCCAGAGCCGACAACTTCGCAGCCTGTTCATGCAGGCCCCCAGCTTCATGGCCGTGCTTCGCGGTCCCGATCACGTCTTCGACCTCGCCAACAACGCGTACACACAACTGATCGGCCACCGCGAGGTTACCGGCCTCCCGGTCCGGAGCGCTCTTCCCGAGGTCGTCGACCAGGGCTTCATCAATCTGCTGGATCGGGTCTTGGCGACCCGCGAGGCGTTCGTGGGCCGGCGCGTGAAGATCGCCTTGCAGCGCAACGCCGGGGCGGCGCTGGAAGAGCGCTATCTCGACTTCGTCTATCAGCCGATCATCGAGGCGGACGGGACGGCCTCGGGCGTCTTCGTCGAAGGCGTGGACATGACGGATCAGGTCCAGGCGGACAACCGCCAGCGCCTGCTGCTCGACGAGCTGAACCATCGCGTAAAGAACACGTTGGCCACGGTCCAGGCCATCGCCCAGCAGACCCTGCGCGGCGCAACGACGCCCGAGACCTTCGCCGCCGCGTTCGAGGCTCGGCTGCTGGCCCTGTCCCAGACGCACAACGCCCTGACCGACAGCCAGTGGGCCGGAGCGGGTCTGCGCCAGATTCTGATCCAGGAGCTTGGACCCTATGGCTCGGAGCGCATTGTCATGGACGGCCCGGACGTTCACCTGCCGGCGCGCGTGGCCCTTTCGCTGGGCATGGTCTTCCACGAGCTGGCCACCAACGCCGCCAAGTACGGGGCTCTTTCGATGGGAGGCCGGCTGCTGCTGGATTGGAGCCTGACCGGCGGCGGCGAAGTGCTGAGCTTCGAATGGCGAGAGACCGGCGGCCCACCGGCCAAACACCCCGAGCGTCGGGGCTTCGGCTCCCGGCTGATCGAGCGCAGCATCACCGGTGAGCTTCAGGGTGAGATCGACGCCGACTATGGCGAGGCCGGACTGGTGACCCGATTCAGCGTGCCGCTAGCCCGGGATTTCAGCTAGGCGCGGAACACCGTCAGGGCCAGATGCTGCAGCAGCATCATGGTCTTGGCGTCGCGGATGCGGCCGTCGGCGATCATCGCCAGAGCCTCGTCGATGGTCGGCTCCAGCACCTCGATGTCCTCACCCTCGTCAGGATGGCCGCCACCGTCGCCGATCCGCATGGCCGCATCGTACTCCGCGACGAAGAAGTGCAGGATCTCGGTCACCGAGCCCGGACTCATGAAGGCTTCGAACACCTTACGCACGTCGCCCAGGCGGTAACCCAGCTCCTCCTCGACCTCGGCGCGGATGCGAACCTCCGGCTCGGCGTCGTCCAGAAGACCAGCCGCCGCCTCGATCAGCAGGTCGTCATAGCCATTGACGAAGGCGGGCCATCGGAACTGCCGGACCAGCAGCACCGTCCGGCTTTCCAGATTGTAGGGCAACAACACCGCCCCATTGCCCCTGTCGTAGTGCTCGCGATGCTGGGTTTGCCAGGTCCCGTCCCGCCGCTTCCAGTCGAAGGTGGTCGTCTTCAGGACGTACCAATTGTCGGACAGCAGCTTGGTCTCGCGGACGCGGACACGATCCTTGACGCTCATCGCCTTCTCCTTAGTCCCGCACCCGCGCCACATAGTCGGCCGAGCGCATTTCCTGCAGGCGCGAGACCGTGCGCTCGAACTCGAAGGATCCGTCGCCTTCGGGATAAAGCTGTTCCGGCTCGGCGTCGGCCAGGGCCACCAGTTTGGCGTCGGCTTCGTAGAGCGCGTCGATCAGGGTGTTGAACCGTTTGGCCGCGTCTCGCCGGGCGGGGGTCAGGCGTGGCACGTCTTCCAGGAAGATGGTGTGGAACCGCTCGGCGACGGCCAGGTAATCTTGCGGCCCCAGGGCTTGCTGGCACAGGCTGGCGAAGGATGAGCGCAGCATCCCGCCGGCGGCGCGGGGCAGGCGCATCTTGCGGCCCAGCACTTCCAGCGTCGCGCCGGTCTCGGGCGCGCCATCCAGCATCTCGGACCACAGCCGCTCGAACTCGGCCTGGCTTTCCTTGTCGTTCGGCGCCAGCCAGGTGCGGGCCGCGCGCAGACGATCCAGGCGGAAATCGACCGGCCCGCGCACGGCCACGACGTCCATGGCGCTCTTCAGCATGTCGATGAAGGGGACGAAGAGCTGGCGGTTGAGGCCGTCCTTGTAGAGGTCGTCCGGCGGCCGGTTCGAGGTGGCCACCAGAGTGACGCCGCGCGCGAACAGGGCCTCGAACAGGCGACCCAGGATCATGGCGTCGGCGATGTCGGTGACCTGCAGTTCATCGAAGCACAGCAGGCGGGCGCGCGTGGCGATCAACTCGGCGGTCGGGGCGATCGGATCGTCGCCCTTGGACTGGCCGAAGCGCGCCTTGCGCGCCGCGGCGTCGCCCTTGCGCCAGGCGTCGATGTCGGCATGGACCTCGGCCATGAAGGCGTGGAAGTGGATGCGGCGTTTCTTGCCGATCGGCGCGCTGTCGAAGAACAGGTCCATCAGCATGGACTTCCCGCGCCCGACCGGTCCCCACAGATAGACGCCGCGCTGGCTCTTGGGCTTGCGACCGAACAGCGAAAACCCGGGCTCGCCAGCGTTGTCGAGATCGGCCTCCAGCCGCGACAGGGCGTCGACGGCCGCGGCCTGGGCCACGTCGGGCCGGATCTCGCCCTGAGCCAGGCGCTCGCGATAGGCGGTGCGAAGAGAAGTCGGCATCGGGACTGCGGTTAGCGCGTGAGCGGCGCGGGGGGAAGGGCCTTGCGCCTCTCAACATCAAGGGAGCGAAGCGCTATGGGAGGAGAATGAACATCCTCCACTTGCCCGACGAGGCCGCCACCCAGGCCTTGGGCCGAACGCTGGCCGCGTCCCTGCGCGCGGGCGACGCCGTGTGCCTGACCGGTCCGCTGGGAGCCGGCAAGTCGACCCTGGCCCGGGCCCTCATCAGGGCCCTGACGACCCCGGACGAGGAGGTGCCCAGCCCGACCTTCACCCTGGTGCAGTTCTACGAGACGCCGGCCTTCCCGCTGGCGCACTTCGACCTCTACCGCCTGTCCGACCCCGACGAGGCCTACGAGATCGGGCTGGACGAGGCCCTGGACAGCGGCGTCGCCCTGATCGAATGGCCGCAACGGCTCGAAGGGCGTTTGCCCGCGACTCGGCTCGATATAGACATCGCCCTCGACGGCGACGCACGGCGCGCCGTCATCACACGGCACGGCGATTTCGAGGGACGTGATCTTGAGTTCTGAGCGCGAGACGGCGAAGGCCGCGTTCCTGGAAACCCACGGCTTCGGCGACGTCCGCCGAGAGAACCTGGGCGGCGACGCCTCGACGCGGTCGTATGAACGGCTGCGCCGGAATGACGGCGCCAGCTTCATCTTCATGGACCAGCCGCCGGCGCTGGAAAGCGTCGTCTGTCCGCCGGGCGCGACCGAGGCCGAGCGCCTGGCCTTGGGCTACAACGCCGCCGCGCGCTTGGCCGCCGGCTCGGTCGCCGCCTTCGTCGCCACCGCCGACTATCTGCGCCAGCGCGGCCTCTCGGCGCCGCGCATCTTCGCCTATGACGTCGCCCAGGGTCTGGCGGTGCTGGAAGACCTGGGCGACGGCCTCTACGCGACCCTGATCGCCGAAGGCCAGGACGAGCGCCCGCTGTACGAGGCCGCCGTCGATCTGCAGGTGGCCCTGCACGCCGAGACGCCGCCGGACGTTCTGGTCGTCGACGAAATCCACTGGCCGCTGCTCACCTACGACACCCTGGCCCTGAAATACGCCACCGACACCTTCCTGGAATGGTGGCCGCAGTTCGCCGGCATCCCGGCCTTCAGCCCCGAAGCCGTAAACGAATGGGACGCGCTGTGGGCGCCCGTCTGGGTGCGCGGCGAGGCCGGGGCCAGCGTCTTCAGCCACCGCGACTATCACGCCCAGAACCTGCTGTGGCTGCCCGAGCGCGACGGCGTCGCCCGCGTCGGCCTGCTGGACTTCCAGGACGCCCTGCGCGCCCACCCCGCCTGGGACCTGACCCACCTGCTGCAGGACGCCCGCCGCGACGTGTCGCCGGAATTGGAGGCGGCCATGCTGGACCGCTATCTGGCCGCCCGCCCCGACGTCGAGCGCGAGGCCTTTATCGCCGACTATCGCGCCCTGGCCGCCTCGAACGCGGCCCGCATCCTGGGCCGGGTCTTCGCCCGCCAGGCCCTGCTGGGTCGCCGCCAGTACGAGGCCTTCATGCCGCGCACCTGGCGCTACCTGGAGCGAAACCTGAACGATCCGGCGATGGGCGCTCTCAAGGCCTGGTTCGATCGCTACGTTCCCGCCGAGGCCCGCCGATGAGCGCTCCCCCCAATCGGGCCGAAGGTCGCGATGGTGCTGGCCGCCGGCCTCGGCACCCGCATGCGACCCCTGACCAACGACCGGCCCAAGGCCCTGGTCGAGGTGCATGGCAAGGCGCTGATCGACCACATGCTGGACCGCCTGGCCGCCGCCGGGGTCGAAACGGCCGTGGTCAATGTCCACTATTTCGCCGACCTCGTGGAAGCCCACCTGAAGGCTCGCGAGGCCAAGGGTCTTGGCCCATGCATCGTCATCTCCGATGAGCGCGCCCAGGCCCTGGAGACCGGCGGCGGTGTCAAGCACGCCCTGCCGCTGCTCGGCGAGGATCCGGTCTTCGTGGCCAATATCGATTCGATCTGGATCGAGCACGGCGGCGCGGCCGTCGACGCCCTGGCCGCCGCCTGGAATCCCGAGACCATGGACGTCTGCCTGATGCTGGCCTCGACCTCGGGCTCACTCGGCTTCCACGACAGCGGCGACGTGTTTCTCGAAGACGGCGTCGTGCGCTTCAAGGATCCCGGCGAGATCGCGCCGCTGGTCTATGTCGGCGTCCATATCTGCAAGCCGGCGATCACCGCCGATGGCCCCGAGGGTCCGTTCTCATTGCTGCCGCTGTGGAAACGCCTGGCCGCCGACCACCGCGTCCACGGCGTCGCGCCAGACGGCCTCTGGATGCACGTCGGCGATCCCGACGCCAGGCTGGCGGCCGAAGCCAGGCTCTCCCAGGGCGATTTGGCCGAACGATGAGCGGACCGGCCCCCTTCTTCGAAAGACCGGGGCCGCGCTGGTTCTCGATCCCCGCCCATCGGCCGTTCGTCGACGACCTGGCGCGCGGCCTGCTGAACACGCTGGAACCGCTGGGCCCCGAGGCCCTGCCCCGCGCCACCGTCCTGACCCCGACCCGTCGCGGCGCCCGCGCCCTGGCCGACGCCTTCCTGGCGGTCGGCGGCGGGCGAGCGCTGCTGCTGCCGCAGATCCGGCCGCTGGGCGACCTGGACGAAGGCGAGCCGCCCTTCGAACCCGGGGAACTGTCCCTCGACTTCCCGCCCGCCATCTCGTCGCGCCGTCGTCGGTTCGAGCTGGCGCGGCTGGTCGTCGACCACGGCGACAAGCTGTCGTTCAAGCCTGGCCCGGTCCAGGCTCTGGAACTGGCCAAGGCCCTGTCGGACTTCCTCGACAGTTGCCAGATCGAGGAGGTCCCGTTCGCCGACAAGCTGGACGGCCTTGCCGAGGGCGACCTGGCCCAGCACTGGCAGGTCTCGGCCCGCTTCCTGAAAGGCGTGCTGACCGCCTGGCCGAAGCGCCTGGAAGCTCTGGGCCTGATCGACGTCTCCGAACGCCGGGTGAAGCTGCTGCGGGCCCTGGAAAAGCAGTGGGCCGAGAACCCGCCGACCGAGGTTCTGGTCGCCGCCGGCTCGACCGGCACGGCGCCGGCGACCGCCGATCTGCTGCGCGTCATCGCCGCCGCCCCGAAGGGCGCCGTGGTGCTGCCAGGCCTCGACGAGGACCTGGCCGACAGCGCCTGGACCCAGATCGAGGGCTCGCAGGGCGAGCAGCATCCGCAAGGCGCGATGAAGCGCCTGCTGGATCGCGCTGGCGTCGCCCGCTCCGAGGTCCGCGCCTGGGTCGCCGATGTCGACAGCCGGGGGGCGCTGGCGACGGCGGATCGTCAACGAGGCCCTGCGTCCGGCCGAGGCCACCGCCGACTGGCTGGCTCAGATCGCAGCCCTGCGCGCCGAGGCGCCGGACCTCGACCCCGTGGCCGCGGGCCTGACCGGCTTCTCGGTCATCGCCGCCCGCGCCGAGGAGGAGGCCGCCGGGGCCTGCGCCTTGCTGCTGCGCGAGGCGCTGGAGACGCCGGACAAGACCGCGGCCCTGGTCACGCCCGACCAGACCCTGGCCCGCCGGGTGATGACCCGCCTGCAACGCTGGGGCGTGATCCCCGACAGCTCGGCCGGCGCGCCGCTGGCCGCCGCCGGCTCGGCGATCCTGGCCCTGCATCTTGCGCGTCTGGTCGAGGAACCGTTGGATCCCGTCCGCCTGCTGGCCTTCGCCAAACATCCGCTGGTGCTGGGCGAAGACGAAACGCCGGCCGCCGCCGTGCTCGAACGCAAGGGACTGCGCGGCGCCGCGCCCGGCTCGAAGGCCGTACTACGCGCCCGGCTGAGCGACGCGCCCGACGCGCTCGCGCTCTGCGACCGTGTGCTGGCGGCCATCGACCATGCCGCCAGCCCCTATGCCAACGGCTTCGCGCCGCCCTGCCGCGCCGCCCAGGCCCTGGTCGAGGCGCTGGAAGGCCTGATCGCGCCACACCGCCTTTGGGCCGGCGGCGCGGGCGAATGCCTGGGAACCCTGATGGCGGCCCTGATCCAGGACGGCGAGCCCCTGCCCGACGCCTCGCCCCAGGCCTTCGCCGACATCCTCGACCGACTGGTCAACGAGGAGACCGTCCGCGTCGGCGGCGCCACCCATCCGCGCCTGCGCATCCTGGGCGCCATCGAGGCCCGCCTGGTCCGCGCCGACCGCCTTGTGCTGGCGGGACTGGAGGAGGGCGTCTGGCCGCAGGGGGCGCCGATCGATCCGTTCCTGTCGCGCCCCATGCGGAGCCGGCTCGGCCTGCCGCCGCCAGAACGCAAGATCGGCCTGACGGCCCACGACTTCGCCCAGGCCGCCAGCGCGCCGGACGTGGTGCTGGTCCACTGCGAGCGACGCGGCGGCGCGCCGGCCGTCGAGTCCCGCTGGCTGTGGCGCTTGAAGACCCTGGCCGCCGGCGCGGGGCTCGCCCTGCCCCGTCGCGACGACGTACTGGACTGGGTGCGCGCCCTGGACGCGCCTGACCCTTACGCGCCGATCGGCCGCCCGGCCCCGACGCCGCCGGTCGAGGACCGTCCGCGCAGGATGGCCGTCACCCGAATCGAGGCCCTGACCCGCGACCCCTACGCCGTCTGGGCCCGCGACATTCTCAAGCTCTATCCGCTGGAGCGCCCCGACGAGCCGGTCGAGGCCCGCGCCCGGGGCACCGCCATCCATGCGGCGTTCGAGACATTCGCCGAGACCTATCCCGACGCCGTGCCGGTCGAGGCCGCCAGCGTGTTCGAGCGCCTCTACATCGACGCCCTGATCAAGGCCGGCATGCCACCGACCGCCCTGGCCCGCGAAAGGGCCCTGGCTCGCGAGGCCGCCCTGTGGGTCGCCGACTGGGAGCGCCATCGCCGCACCACGGCCCGCAAGGTCGTGGTCGAGGCGGCCGGCGAACTGTCGCTGTCGATCAATGGCCGCCCCTTCACCCTGACCGCCAAGGCCGACCGAATCGAGCCGACCGCCGATGGGACCGCCCACATTCTCGACTACAAGACTGGCGCCGCCCCGTCGCAGAAGCAGGTCGACACCGGCTTCTCGCCGCAGCTGACCCTGACGGCGGCGATCCTGATGCACGGCGGCTTCCCGGACCTGGGCAAGCCGACGCCCGGTGACCTGACCTATGTCCGCGTCACGGGCCGTCGCCCCGCGGGCGAGGAGCAGGTCCGCGCTCTGGCTGGCGAGGAAAGCGCCGCCGCCGCGACCAAGGCGCTGGACGGCCTCTCGACCCTGATCGCCCGTTATGATGATCCGGACGAGCCCTACCGCTCACGGGTCGCCCCGCAGTTCGTCAAGGAGCATCCCGGCGACTACGCCCACCTGGCGCGGGTGTTCGAATGGTCGACCAGCGGCGACGACGGGGATGGCGAATGAGCGCGCCCGATCATCAGCGCATCGCCGCCGATCCGACGATCTCGGCCTTCGTCACCGCCAATGCCGGCTCGGGCAAGACCAAGACCCTGATCGACCGGGTCGCGCGCCTGCTGCTGGCCGGGGTCGAGCCGCAGGCGATCCTGTGCGTGACCTACACCAAGGCCGCCGCCGCCGAGATGCAGCGCCGCCTGTTCGAGCGGCTGGGCAAGTGGTCGGTGACCAGCGACGCCGACCTGCGGGCCGAGCTGATCAAGCTCGTGGGCGAAACGGACGCCGCTTACGACGCCAAGGGCCTGTCCGACGCCCGCGCCCTGTTCGCCAAGGCGCTGGAGACTCCGGGCGGCCTGAAAATCCAGACGATCCACGCCTTCTGCGAAAAGCTGCTGCGGCGCTTCCCTCTGGAGGCCGGTGTCTCGCCCGGCTTCACGGTCATGGACGATCAGGCCGGCGCCGCCATCGCCCGCGCCGCCCGCCGCGCCACGGCCCAATGGGTCGATACGCACGAAGACGCCTTCTCGGAGGCCTATGCCCGCTTCTCGGTGGCGCTCGACTTTCAGAGCTTCGAGAACATGTTCGCCGGCTTCGAGGCGCGGCGCGGGCAGATCATGGACTATGTCCGGCGCTGCGGCGGCCTTTCCGAAGCGGTCGCCGACGCCTGGACGCGCTGCGGCTTCGACGATCCGACCTCGGCCGCGGACCTCGCCGCCCAGGCGATGGCGCGGCTCGACCTCGGAGCCTGGCGCGCCGCCGCGACCGTGCTGTTCGACGGCGGCGGCAAGCAGGACGCCAAATATGCCGAAGCCCTGGCGGCCGTGGCCCGCGACCCGGACGCCACGCTAGAGCTTGCTCTGCGCGCCCTGTTCACCGAGGGCGGCGAGGGCGCGCCGGCGACCTGGCCCGGAAAAACGTCGGGCCTGAAGAGCCGCGAGGACCTTCGGGAGGCCCTGCTGCTGGACCAGGTCAAGCTGGAGGTCGCTCGCGAGCGGGTCCGCGCCGCCAAGGTGGCCGAGGACACCGCCAACGCCCTGCGGCTGGCGGTGCTCTATGTGGAGTCCCACCGCATCGAAAAGGACGCCCGGGGCGCGCTGGACTTCACCGACCTGATAGACAAGACCCGCGTGCTGCTGACCGAAAAGGTCGAGGCCGCCTGGGTGCTCTACAAGCTGGACGGCGGCATCGACCACATCCTGCTCGACGAGGCCCAGGACACCGCCCCGGAGCAGTGGGAAATCCTCAGAGCCCTGACCGCCGACTTCTTCGTGGGCGAGACCTCCGAGGGCTGGAGCGGCCGCCGGGCCGAGCGGACCCTGTTCGTGGTCGGCGACGAGAAGCAGTCGATCTATTCGTTCCAGGGCGCCGATCCGACGCGGCTTCTGGAGGAGACACAGGCCTACATCACTCGCATCGAAGCGGTCGGCGCGGTCGGCAAGGGCGTGCCGCTGACGGTGTCATACCGCTCGACCCGAGAGGTGCTGAGCTTCGTCGACGCGCTGTTCTCCGATCCCGAAACCCGCGAGGGCGTGCCGCCGCCGGTCGGCCAGGACCTGGTCCGCCACGAGCTTTTCCGTCACGGTCATCCCGGCTGCGTCGACCTGTGGCCTCTGACCCGCGAACTCCCCGGCGAGGAGCGCGAGGCCTGGGAGGCGCCCGTCGATTCGGAAGGCGAACGCAGCGCCAACCGCCGGCTGGCCGAAGCCATCGCCGCCGAGACCGCCGCGATCCTGGCTCGAGGCGACGCCGTCTTCGACAAGGACATTGGCCGCCATCGCGCCGCCCATGCCGGCGATATCCTTGTCCTCGTCCGCCGCCGCAAGGTGCTGTTCGAGGAGATCATCCGGGCCTTGAAGCGACGCGGCGTGCCGGTGGCCGGGGCCGACCGGCTGTCGCTGTCCAGCCACATCGCCTTCGAGGATCTGCTGGCGCTCGGGCGATTCATCCTGTTCCCAGATGACGACCTAACCCTGGCGGCGCTGCTCAAGTCGCCCTTCTGCGGCCTGACCGACGAGGACGTCTACGCCCTGGCCAAGGGCCGCAGGGCCACCCTGTGGGCCGAACTGCGCCGCCGGGCCGAGGAACGTCCGGAATGGACCACGGCGCGGACCGTGCTGGACTGGGCGCTTACGGAAGGCCGCAAGCGCCAGCCATTCGAGTTCTTCGCCGGCTGGTTGGGCCTAGCCGACGCCAGCGGCCGCTCGCACCGGGCCAAGGTGCTGACCCGTCTGGGCGCCGAGGCCGAAGAGGCGCTCGACGAGTTCCTGGCCCAGGTGATGGAGGCCGAGCAGCGCGGCGTCCGCGACCTGGAAGCCCTGGTCGCCGACTTCGCGGCGCTGGACATCGTCGTCAAGCGCGAGATGGAAGGCGCCCGGCGCGAGGTCAGGGTGATGACCGCCCACGGGTCCAAGGGCCTGGAGGCGCCGATCGTCTTCCTGCCCGAGACCACGGTGAAGCGCGGAGCCGGGGGCTCGCCGCTGCTGGTGACCGAGGACGGCGGCCTGCTGTGGTGCGCGAGCGGCAAGGGCGACTGCGACGCCTCGGCCAAGGCCCGCAGGCTGCGCGAGGACAAGGAAAGTCAGGAGGCCCTGCGCCTGCTGTACGTCGCCCTGACCAGGGCTCGCGACCGGCTGGTCCTGTGCGGCCGCATCGATGCCCGGACCAAGGACGACAAGGTCGGCGGCTGGTACGCCGCCGCCCGCGCCGCCTTCGGCCATGCCGACATCGCCCCTGAGGTGCGGACGATAGGCGAGGGAGAGACCGCCTTCTTGCGCTACGGTCCCGATCCAGTCAGCGCCCCGCGCCTTGAGGAGACCGTCCGCGATTCAGCGTCCGCGCCGACCTGGATCAAGGTCGAAGCCCCGCCCGAGCCCGCCGCAGCCCGCTACGCCGCGCCGTCGCGGATCGAGGACAACGCCCGTGTCCCGGCTCCCTCGCCGCTGGCCAAGGTCTCGGGCCTGGGCCGCTACAGACGGGGCGAGATCGTCCACAAACTGCTGCAGCTGCTGCCGGAGGTCGCGCCGGACCAACGCTCCACCGCCGCCCGACGCCTGCTGGCCGCCGAGCGCGACCTGACCGACGAACAGCGCCAGGAGATGGCGGAGGCCGCGTTTGGCGTTCTGGACGATTCGCGCTTCGCCGCCGTGTTCGGCCCCGGCTCTCGCGCCGAGGTCGCCCTGGCGGGGACCAGCGCCCATCTGCCGAAAGGGCTGGCCGTCTCGGGTCGCGTGGACCGTCTGGTGGTCGACGAAGGCCGGGTGCTGGTGGTCGATTACAAGACCAATCGCCCTTCGCCGGACCGGATCGAGGACGCCGACCCGGCCTATCTGGCCCAGATGGCGGTCTATGCCGCCGTGCTGCGCGAGGTGTTCCCAGGACGGACCGTCGAAGCGGCCTTGGTCTGGACGGACGGCCCCAAACTGATGCCGGTTCCAGAAAAGGTGATGGCCCAGGCGCTGGCCCGCCTGACCTAATCCCGTTGCCGGACGGCCAACGTCCTCCTACATCTTTCGCAAGCGACCGGAACGAATCCGGGCACATTGACCTTATCGCGTCCTCCGCGCCGAACGCGTGACGCCAGACTGGAGCAAGCCATGAGCACCGTTGTGGTGACCGACGCCACCTTCGAATCCGACGTCCTGAAGGCCGGCAAGCCCGTGCTGGTCGACTTCTGGGCCGAATGGTGCGGTCCCTGTAAGCAGATCGCTCCGGCCCTGGAGCAGATCTCCGAAGAGCTGGCCGACGTGGTCACCGTCGCCAAGGTCAATATCGAGGACAGCCCGACGACGCCGTCGCGCTATGGCGTTCGCGGCATTCCGACCATGATGCTGTTCCGCGATGGCCAGATGACCTCGATGAAGGTCGGCGCCATGCCCAAGCAGAAGATCCTGGAATGGCTGAACGAGGCCGGCGTTCAACCGGTCTAGACGGCTTTCAGGCCTTGAATTGAAGACGCCCGCTCCGGTTTCCGGGGCGGGCGTTTTTCGTGTCGCCTTACTTCTTCGGCGTCACGATGAACGGCGAGACCGAGACCGGCGGGGCCTTCTTCTCGGCCTTCGGTTTGCGGACTTCCTTGTTCGACTTCTTCTGACCCTTGGCCATCGGCGGTTCCTGCCAGGACGGGTGCGCTCGCCGAGGATGTCCAGCGGGCCGCGCCGCCCTATCGGCGTGGGCTCAGCCTTACGCGTTTAGGTCGGCCAAGTCTCTGGGCTCATCGCCAGCACCTCGCCGGCGAGGTAGAGCGAGCCGCAGATCAGGACGTGAGGCGTCGGCTCCAGGTCGAGCGCCCGCTCCAGGGCGTCTTCGACCGAAGCGCAGGCGCGGGCTCGCAAGCCGGCCAGCTCGGCGGCGGCGGCCGTATCGGCGGCGCTGGCGGCGGCGCGGCCTTCGAAGGTGACGGTGAAGACCTTGGCCGCCACGCCCCGGAACGGGCCGAAGAAGCGGGCGCGTCCTTGTTGGCCAGCAGGCCCGAGATCAGCGCCACAGGCCGGCCGTCGCGGGCGGCCAGATCGGCGACGGCGCGGGGAGACGGCCCGGCCGGCGTGCGGATTGTGGCCGCCGTCCAGCCAGAGGTCGGCCCCGGCCGCCTTGGCGCGCTCGGCCAGGGGCCCGGCGGTCAGGCGCTGGAAGCGGGCCGGCCAGACCGCGCCGGCGATCCCGCGCCCCATGGCGGCTTCGTCGATGCGCGGATCGGCCAGGGCCAGCAGGGCGGCGACGGCCAGGCCGGCATTGGCGAACTGGTGCTCGCCGGGCAGCGAGGGCGCCGGCAGGTCCAGAAGACGGTCCTGCATCTGGACCAGCAGCCGGCCCCGCTCGTTCCAGGCGTCGAAATCGCGGCCCATCAGGGTCAGTTCGACGCCGGCCAGGGCGGCGGCCGTGTCGATCACATCCTCGGCCTCGGGATCTTGGCGGGCCGAGACGGCCGGCGCGTCCGGCTTGATGATCCCCGCCTTTTCGACGGCGATCTTGGCGATGGTGTCGCCCAGGAACTCGCGATGGTCGATGTCCACCGGGGCGATGACGCAGACCGCCGGCCTCTGGATGACGTTGGTGGCGTCCAGGATGCCGCCCAGCCCGACCTCGACGATGCACAGATCGGCCGGGACCTCGGCGAAGGCGACGAAGGCCGCCGCCGTGGTGATCTCGAAGAAGGTGATCGGCAGGCCGCCATTGGCCGCCTCGACGCGGTCGAGCACATCGGCCAGATGGTCGTCGGTGATCAGGGTCCCCGCCAGGCGGATCCGTTCGGCGAAGCGGACCAGATGCGGCGAGGTGAAGACGTGGACCTTGAGGCCCGCCGCCTCGGCCATGGCCCGGAGGTAGGCGACCGTCGAGCCCTTGCCGTTGGTGCCGGCCACGTGGATCACCGGCGGCAGGCGGTCCTGGGGATCGCCCAGCGCCGCGCAAAGCCGCCGCATCCGGTCCAGCGACAGGTCGATCAGCTTGGGATGCAGCGCCTGCAGCCGCGCCAGGGCGGCGTCGTGAGCGCGGAGGTGGTCGCTCACAAGGAGACTCAGGCCGCCTTGCGGTTGCGGCCCATCATCAGGGTGCCCAGGATCGAACCCAGCACCTGCGGCAGGTCCTTGCGATGGGTGACGCGGTCGACCATGCCCTTCTCGACCAGATATTCCGAACGCTGGAAGCCCGGCGGCAGGGTCTCGCGGATGGTCTGCTCGATGACGCGCGGACCGGCGAAGCCGATCAGGGCGCCCGGCTCGGCCAGGTGGATGTCGCCGAGCATGGCGTAGGAGGCGGTGACGCCGCCGGTAGTCGGGTCGGTGAGAACCACGACATAGGGCAGGGCCGCGTCCTTCAGCTCGTTGATCGCCAGGGTCGTGCGGGCCATCTGCATCAGCGACAGCGCGCCTTCCTGCATCCGCGCGCCGCCGGCGGCGGTGAAGGCGATCATCGGCACTTCACGCTCGAGCGCGGCCTTGGCGGCGGCGATGAAGCCCTCGCCCGCGGCCATGCCCCAGCGAACCGCCCATGAAGGCGAAGTCCTGGACCAGCACCACGGCGTCGACGCCGGCGACCTTGCCATAGCCGATGGCCATGGCGTCGGGCTCGCCGGTGGCCTTGCGGGCCGCGGCGAGGCGATCCTTGTAGGGCTTGCCGTCCGAGAAATGCAGCGGGTCCTCGGCGACCGACGGGGTCGGCAGGGCCTCGTACTGGCCGTCGTCGAAGGTGAACTTGAAGCGGGCCTCGGGCCCGATCCGCATGTGGCGACCGGCCGGCGTGACCCACAGGGCCGCCTCCAGGTCGGAGCGGAAGATCATCTCGCCCGTGTCGGGACACTTGACCCGAGAGGTTCTCGGGCGTCTCGCGCTTGGCGAACGCCCCGCGCACGCCCGGCGCGATTCGCGACAGCCAGCCGCCTCGGCGGTCCGTCGCCACTTTCTTGTCGCCCTTTTTCGGGTCCTGGGGTTCAGCCATAGCCATAGCCTTAGAGCCTCACTTCGTCCCGACTCGCGCCGAACGCACAGCCTTAGCCAGCTCCGACGCCTTGAGAAGAACCTTCTCGGTCACGTTTTCGTTCAACTTGGCCGCCGACTCGATTTCGTCGACGAGCGCCGAGCCCACCACGGCCGCGTCGGCCACGCGGGCGACGGCGGCGGCCTGCTCGGGCGTGCGGATGCCGAAGCCTACCGCGACCGGCAGGCCAGAAGCCTTGCGCAGGCGCTCGACGGCGGGCGCGACATCGGCGGCGTCGGCCGACTTCACGCCGGTCACGCCAGCGACCGAGACGTAGTACACAAAGCCCGAGGTGCGGCGAATCACGGCCGGCAGGCGCTTGTCGTCGGTGGTCGGCGAGGCCAGGCGGATCAGCGCCAGCCCCTCGGCTTCCAGGGCGTCCGACAGCGGGTCGGCTTCTTCCGGCGGGCAGTCGACGACGATCAGGCCGTCGACGCCAGCGTCATGGGCCTGTTTGGCGAAGGTTTCGAAGCCGCGGTTCACCAGCGGGTTCAGATAGCCCATCAGGATCACCGGCGTGTCCTGGTCGCCCTCGCGGAAGGCGCGGACGATGTCCAGCGTCCCGTTCAGCGTCATCTTCTGGGCCAGGGCGCGCTGGCTGGCGCGCTGGATGGTCGGGCCCTCGGCCATCGGGTCCGAGAATGGAAAGCCCAGCTCGATGATGTCGGCGCCGGCGGCCGGCAGGCCCCTGACGATCTCGAGCGCGGTCGCCGCGTCCGGATCCCCGGCCATCACATAGGCCACGAAAGCGGCGCGGCCCTCGGCCTTCAGCGCCGCGAAACGGCGGTCGATGCGGTCTTTGGTCAAGTGGTCTGTACCCTAGATCGCCATGGCCTAGATGGTGCGCCCGAGCGCGTCGGCCACGGTGAAGATGTCCTTGTCGCCCCGGCCCGACAGGCAGAGCACGATCACGCCGCCCTCGCCGATCTCCCTGGCCAGCTGCGGCAGCTTGGCGATCGCGTGAGCGCTTTCCAGGGCCGGGATGATGCCCTCGAGCTCGGCGCACAGCTGGAAGGCCTTCAGGGCCTCGTCGTCGGTGCAGGTCAGGTACTGGGCCCGGCCGATGTCGTGCAGGAACGAGTGCTCGGGACCGATACCGGGATAGTCCAGGCCCGCCGAGATCGAGTGGGCGTCCAGGATCTGGCCGTCCTCGTCCTGCAGCAGATAGGTCTTGTTGCCATGCAGCACGCCCGGGCGTCCGCCGGTCAGGGACGCGGCGTGCTTGTCGGTCTCCAGGCCGTGGCCCGAGGCCTCGACGCCGTAGATCTTGACGCTCTCGTCGGCCAGGAACGGGTGGAACATGCCGATGGCGTTCGAACCGCCGCCGACGCAGGCGACCACCGCGTCGGGCAGCCGGCCTTCCATCTCCTGGATCTGCTCGCGGGTCTCGGTCCCGATCACCGCCTGGAAATCCCGGACCATGGCCGGATAGGGGTGCGGGCCGGCGGCGGTGCCGATCATGTAATAGGTGTCGTCGACATTGGTGACCCAGTCGCGCATCGCCTCGTTCATGGCGTCCTTGAGGGTCGCCGCGCCCGAGGTCACCGGGCGGACTTCGGCGCCCAGCAGGTTCATGCGGAAGACGTTGGGCTTCTGCCGGGCGACGTCGACCGCGCCCATATAGACCACGCAGGGCAGGCCGAAGCGGGCGGTGACGGTGGCGCTGGCCACGCCGTGCTGGCCCGCGCCGGTCTCGGCGATGATCCGGGTCTTGCCCATGCGCTGGGCCAGCAGGATCTGGCCCATGCAGTTGTTGATCTTGTGCGCGCCGGTGTGGTTCAGCTCCTCGCGCTTGAAGTAGATCTTCGCGCCGCCGAGATGCCTGGAGAGGCGCTCGGCGAAATAGAGCGGGCTGGGCCGGCCGACATAGTGCGTCAGATAGCCCTTGAGCTCGCTCTGGAAGCTCGGATCGTTCTTGGCTTCCGTGTAGGCGCGGTCCAGCTCCAGCACGAGCGGCATCAGCGTCTCGGCCACATAGAGGCCGCCGTAGTCGCCGAAGCGGCCCTTGGCGTCGGGATAGGCCGACCAATCGTTGGGCTTGGAAGGGGCGTTCACAGGCTCATCCAACAGCTAGACGCGTTTGACGGCGTCGAGGAACGCCGTGATCAGAGCCGGGTCCTTTAGGCCCGGACCGCGCTCCACGCCAGAGGAAACGTCCGCCAGGGGCGCGCCGGAGACCCGGATCGCGTCCGCCACGTTCCACGGATCGAGGCCGCCAGCCAGGAAATGCGGGCGGGAAAAGCGCTTGCCGTCCAGCAGTCCCCAGTCGAAACGGGCTCCGGTGCCGCCGGGCAGGGCCGAGCCTTCCACCGGCTTGGCGTCGAACATCAGGTGCTCGACGACGCCGTCGAAAGCCCTGGCCTGGTCGACATCGGCCGAAGACGACACCGAGAAGGCCTTGATGACGCCGACACCGGTCCGGGCGGCGATCTCGCGGACCCGCGCGGGCGTCTCCTTGCCGTGAACCTGGATCAGGTCGGGGCGCATCGTGGCCATCAGGCGGTCGATCAGGGCGTCGTCGGGATCGACGGTGACGGCGACCGTCTTCACGCCGCGACCGCGCCACATTTCGCTTTTGGCCGGCTCGACCAGCCGCGCGGCGGTCTCGGGCGCGAGGTTGCGCGGGCTCTTGTCGAAGAAGACGAACCCCAGGAACGCCGCCCCCCCGTCGAAGGCGGCCTTCACCGTCTCGGGCGTCGACAGTCCGCAGATCTGGCCCCAGGGGCGGAAATGCTGATCGAGCGGGAGTTACGTCCGGGGAAGGAAAGAGGCAAGCCCAGGGATTCTGATGGCGGCCCCTTCCCCTGGATGGGGGAAGGAACGTGTTTCAGCGTCCTCGCGCCTGAGCGGCTGCGAGTTTGGGTGGGGAGGCGACGGAGCGGCCGGGCGAACCCGGGGACCGTGAGGTTTGTTTTTGTTTCGGCTCGCTGACCGCTCCGCCAGGCTGTTCTTGCCCGTGAGGTCGGGAGGCGTGAGCGTTGTCTGCTCGGGTCCCCGTTTACCCCCGGACGGGCGCGGATCAAGTCGATCGGCTACATCCGTCTCGACCCCGACGATCCACGATAGGCGGCTTATACGATCACCGCCCTGTCGATCCGCTGTCGGCTTTGATCCCGGAAACTACCCGTTCGCCGACCGATCCGCCTGAAGAGTACGGACGGGGCGACTTTCGAATCTCCAGGAACCGCCAGCGGCCCCGCTCAACCTACCCCCGCCGCCGTTTTGGGCCGGATCCAAACGCCCTCCCCCGCGACGGGGATGCATTGATTATCGCGGCGGATTCAACGCGGATCATTCAGCGGCGCGAAAAATCGACAAGTGGTTGATTTCGTGGGGTTCGGTTCCGCGAACGCCGGGGATTGAGCGGGCTCGATCCCCGTGAACCCTCCCCCGACCGGGGGGCGCTGTCGCGTAAGGGCCGGCCGGCGTCGCAAGGGGATGACGCCGGCCGGAGGGCTTACGCGTCGGCTTACTGTCGCCGACGAGAACAAGATGGGTACGCCAGACGGGCCCAAAAGGCCCTGTGACGCCCTGACGCGGCGGCGCCCGGCGAAGCTTACTCGGCCGGGTCCTCCTCCGGCTGATCGTAGGCGGCCATCATCGCCATGTTCAGGATCCTCGACACCGAGGCGGACAGCGGGGCGATCTGCACCGACTTGGACAGGCCCAGCAGCACCGGCCCGATCACCGTGGCCCCGCCCAGCGACTGCACCAGCTTGGTCGAGATCGAGGCGGCGTGGATGGCCGGCATGATCAGGATATTGGCGCTGTCGGTCAGGCGCATGAACGGATAGTTGGCGCGCCTTTCCGGATCCAGGGCCAGCTCGGGGGGCATCTCGCCCTCGTACTCGAAGTCGACATCCATCTCGTCGAGCATGGCCACGGCCTCGCGCACCTTCTCCGAGCGCAGGCCCATCGGATTGCCGAAGGTCGAATAGCTCATGAAGGCCACGCGCGGCTTGAAGCCCAGGCGCTTGACGGCGCGGGCGGCCTCGCAGGCGATCTCGACCAGTTCCTCGGCCTCGGGCAGCTCGGTGACGTTGGTGTCGGCCACGAAGATCGTGCGGCCCTTGGCCAGCACCACCGACATGCCCATGATCCGGCCCCCGGGCGCGGGATCGACGACGCGCAGCACCTCTTCCAGGGCCTGGTCGAAGCTCCGGGTGACGCCGGTGACCATGCCGTCGGCCTCGCCAAGCGTGACCATCGAGGCGGCGAAGCTGTTGCGGTCCTGGTTGATCAGGCGCTGGACGTCGCGCTTCAGGTAACCCTGGCGCTGCAGGCGGTGATAGAGCGCGTCGACATAGTCCGGATTGCGGTCGGACAGGCGCGCGTTGACGATCTCCAGCCCGACGGTCTCGGGATCGAGGCCGACCAGCTTCATGTTCTCGTGCACCAGGTTCTCGCGGCCGCACAGGATGGCCTTGCCGTAGCCGCCGGTCTGATAGGCGTAGGCGGCGCGGATGACGCTGGGGTCCTCGCCCTCGGCGAACACGATGCGCTTGGGATTGGCCAGCACCGCGCCCGAGATCTTCTGCAGGAAGCCGGCGGTCGGGTCGAGGCGCTGGGCCAGGCCGGCGCGATAGGCGTCCATGTCGGCGATCGGCTTGCGGGCCACGCCGGTGTCCATCGCCGCCTGGGCCACGAACGGCGGCACGTACCAGATCAGGCGCGGGTCGAAGGCCGAGGGGATGATGTATTGCGGGCCGAACTTCAGCTGGCGGCCGTGATAGGCGGCGGCGACCTCGTCCGGCACGTCCTCGCGGGCCAGCATGGCCAGCGCTTGTGCGCAGGCGATCTTCATCTCGTGATTGACGCGGCGGGCGCGGACATCCAGCGCGCCGCGGAAGATGTAGGGAAAGCCCAGGACGTTGTTGACCTGGTTGGGATAGTCGCTGCGGCCCGTGCCCATGATGGCGTCGGGGCGCACGGCGTGCACCTCCTCGGGCGTGATCTCCGGATCGGGATTGGCCATGGCGAAGATGACCGGGTTCGGCGCCATGCTGGCGATCATCTCGGGCGTGAAGGCGCCCTTGGCGGAAAGACCCAGCAGCACGTCGGCGCCGGCCACGGCCTCGGCCAGGGTGCGCTTGTCGGTCTTGACCGCGTGGGCGCTCTTCCACTGGTTCATGCCCTCGGTGCGGCCCTCGTAGAGCACGCCCTTGCTGTCGACCGCGATGACGTTGGCCGGGTGGACGCCCATGGCCTTGATCAGCTCCAGCGAGGCGATGCCCGCCGCGCCGGGGCCGTTCAGCACGACCTTCACGTCCTCCAGCTTCTTGCCGGTGATGTGGCAGGCGTTGATCAGGCCGGCGGCGCAGATGATGGCCGTTCCGTGCTGGTCGTCATGGAACACCGGGATGTCGAGCAGGTCCTGCAGCTCGGTCTCGATGCGGAAGCACTCGGGGCTCTTGATGTCCTCCAGATTGATGCCGCCGAACGAGATCCCGATGTTCTTGACCACCGTGATGATCTCGTCGGGATCCTTGGAGCTGATCTCGATATCGATGCTGTCGACGTCGCCGAAGCGCTTGAAGAGGACGGCCTTGCCTTCCATGACCGGCTTCGAGGCCAGCGCGCCGAGGTCGCCCAGGCCCAGGATCGCGGTGCCGTTGCTGATCACGGCGACCATGTTGCCCTTGGAGGTGTATTCGTAGGCCATGTCCGGATCGGCGGCGATGGCGTGGACGGGCACGGCGACGCCGGGCGAATAGGCGAGACTAAGGTCGCGCTGGGTCGCCATCGGCTTGGTCGGGGTCACCTCCAGCTTGCCTGGCTGGGGGTGACGGTGGAAGGCCAAGGCCTCCTCGTCCGTGAAGGTCTTGCGTTCCGCGTCGCTCATCCGGCGTTCCCATTCCTGCTGCGCAAGTCGAAGAAGGGGCGCGCCGATCGATGCGAACGCGCCCTTATGTGAGATCACCGTAGCGAGGGGCGCCGAGCGTCACAACCGGGGAAGGACGCGAAAATCCCAGCAAACGCTTGTTGGACTTGGCCTTGCGTCAACGTCGCTGACGTTCGGGAAGGCCGGGAGAGGTTGACCCGAGGGGCCGGATTGGGCGATTTGCCTCAAGTACATTTTGTACTGGAGCCCGACTTGTCCCAGCCCGTGAAGATCGCGATCGCCGGCGCCAACGGCCGCATGGGCCAGGCCGTGGCCAAGGCGCTGGAGGGCCGCGCCGACGCGGTCGTGACCGCGCGCTTCGAACGTCCGGGCGTGGACGCCCCTGATCTCGTCTCGCGAGAGATCGCGCTGTCTCAGGCCCAGGTGGCGATCGACTTCACCCTGCCGGAAGCCTCCGTCGACCTCGCGGAAATCGCCGCCTCGAACAACGGACCGGCCCTGGTCATCGGCTCGACCGGCTTCTCCGACGAGCAGCTGGCCCGCATCGACGAAGCCAGCAAGACCATCGCCATCGTCCGCTCGGGCAACTATTCGCTGGGCGTCAACATGCTGATGGGCCTGGTGCGCCAGGCCGCCGCCGCCCTGCCCGCGCAGGACTGGGATATTGAGGTCTTCGAAGCCCACCACAAGCGCAAGATCGACGCGCCGTCGGGCACGGCCCTGATGCTGGGCGAGGCCGCCGCCGAAGGGCGCGGGGTCGGCCTGGGCCAGGTCGCCGACCGCGCCCGCGACGGCGTCACCGGTCCCCGCAAGGAGGGCGCGATCGGCTTCTCGGTCGTGCGCGGCGGCGGAATCATCGGCGAACACAGCGTGATCTTCGCCGGCGAGTCCGAGAGCCTGACCCTGTCGCACTCGGCCATCGACCGGGGCCTGTTCGCGCGCGGGGCGATCGCCGCCGCCGTCTGGGTCAAGGGCAAGCCGCCGGGCCTCTACGACATGCAGGACGTGCTAGGCTTTTCGAAGTAGGGATCTAAGCTAGGCCGGGGGGCTTTCTGTAGGATCTGAACCGCCAAGGACCTGATGGCCGAGCCCTCGACCGCCCCAGAATCCAGCAAGACGCCCCGAAAAGCCTGGGATCGCGCGCGCGTGATCGACCTCGGCCTCGAGGCGCTGTCGCTGTCGATGCTAGCCTTGATCGCCACCGGCCTCGTGGTCTGGTCCGGCCGACGCGAAATCAGCCGCGAGCTGGCCGAGGCCTGGCTGCGCGAGCATGGCGTCGAGGCCGCCGTCGAACTGGACGATCTGGACGCCACGGGCTTCACCGGCAAGGTCCGCCTGGGTTCGCGCGACAATCCCGTCTTCGCCGCCGACCGGCTTGAGGTGGCCTACGACCTGTCCGCCCCGTGGAACGGCGAGGCGTTCAGCATCCAGACCAAGGCCGTGCGGCTCGTCCGCCCGCGCGTGCTGGCCAGCATCGACGACAAGGGCCAGGTGCGGTTCGGGGCGTTGCAGCCGCTGCTCGACGAATTCCTGAAGTCGCCGAGGAAACCGAACGTTCCGGGGCCGGCCGTGCTGGTCGAGGACGCGCGACTGGACCTGATCACCCCCGGCGGCCGCGCGCGGATCACCGGCGACGCCAGCCTGGACGACGGCCAGCTGTTGCGCTTCGACGGCCGCCTGGCGCCGCTGCGCTACGCCACTCAGAACCTGGCCCTTGACGCCCGGGGCGCGACGGTCACGGCGCGCAAGCGCGGCGACCGCCTGACCATCGACGTCTCGCTGGCCCTCGACAGCCTGGAGGCCGAGGCCGCCGACCTGGCCGGCGCCACCGCCAAGCTCTCCGCCGACCTGCCCTATCCGGACCTGGCCAGGATGACCGCCAACGGCCCGCTGGAGGCGCGGCTGGCCCTGCGCGCCGCGGACGGCCGGTTCGGCGACGCCCAGGGCGAGTCGGTGACCGGCGACCTCTCCCTGACCGGGCGCGTGGACGGCGGGCTGGAGCGCTTCGCCTTCCTGGGCAAGGGTCGCGCGGCCCTGCGCGGCGGGCGACTGTCGGCGCCGTCTCTGGACGCCCGCGACGCCAGTCTCGCCCTGGACCTCTCCCGCGTCGCCGGCGGTCGCCAGGACGGCCGGCTGACCCTGCGCGGCGCGACCAGCGCGGAGTTGCGAACGGGCGAGGCCGTGGCCGCCGGGACCGCGCTCCGTGCGCTTCGGGCTCGAGCGACCTCCGACAATCTGGGCCTGGCGACCGACTCGAGCGGCATGAGCGTCAACGGACCGCTGAAGATCGAGGCCGGCGCCGACCGTCTGGCCGCCGGCGCGCTGGCCCTGGCCTCGGCGCGGCTCAACGCCAGCGGCCGCATCGACCAGGGCGCCAAGGGTCTGTTCCTGACCCTGAACGGCTCGGCGGGCGGCCACAGCGCCATCTCGGGCCCCGACGCCGAGCGCCTGGCGGCCCTGATCCCCAATCCGGACTATGGCAAGCCGCTGAGCCAGGCCCTGCGGACCTTCGACCTGACCCTGCCCGCCGTGGGGCTGGCGATCAGCGGCGCGCGCGTGAAGATGACCCTTCCCGCGAGGCGCGCCTGTCCGCGCCCAACGGCGTCGTGCTGGCCGCCGCCGCGCCGAATAGCCTGCTGCTGGACGCGGGCCCGAACGGCGCGCGCGGCGCGCTGCGAGCCTCGCTGTCGGGCGGACGCCTGCCCACCGTGCGGATCACGGCCAGCGACTGGCGCGCCTCGGGCGGGGTGATGACCTCGCCCCTGTCCATCGCCACCGAAGACTTCGACCTGCCGCCGATCCAGGGCGTGACCGGCCAGATCGACGGCCAGGCGCGGATCGCCGGCGGCCGCTTCACCCTGACCACGCCCAAATGCGCGCCGATCACCGCCAAGGCCTACGCCCTCGGCGACGCCCCCGTCACCGCGATCCAGGCGACCCTGTGCCCGGCCAAGGTCCCGCTGGTCACGGCCGGCGCCCAGGGCTGGAGCGCGGCCTTGCGCTTCCAGGACGCCAAGGGCGAACTGGCCGTGGCCCAGGCCAGACTCCAGGGCGTCAAGGGCGAGGCGACGCTGGGCGGCGTTCACGGGTTCGAGCGCGCCAGCGTTCAGGTCGCCAGCGCCGCCGTCACCGACGCCGCCCCCGAGCGCCGCTTCAACCCCGTCCTCGCCAAGGGTCAACTGGGGCTGTCGGGCGGCCTGTGGAACGGAACTTTCCAGGCCGCGACGCCGGTCGGCGCGCCGCTGGGCGAGATCCGCCTGCGCCACGTGGTGGCGACCGGCGTCGGCCAGGCCGACATCGACGCCTCGAAACTGGCCTTCGCCAAGGACGGCCTGCAGCCCGCCGACCTGTCGCCGATGGCCGCCTTCGCCACCGACGCGCGCGGCCCGGCCAGCTTCACCGGCGTCTTCGCCTGGAACGCCAAGGGCGCGACCAGTCGCGGCCGCCTGGTCGCCGACAACATCGACTTCACCAGCCCGATCGGCCTGGTCGCCACCCTGGACGGCGCCGTCGACTTCGACAGCCTGGCGCCGCTGACCACCGCTCCCGGCCAGGCGCTGAGAATCGCCAAGATCGACTCCATCGTGCCGCTGACCGCCGTGGAATCCGAGTTCCAGCTGGCCGCCGACAGCCTGAAGCTCTCCAAGGCCACGTTCGAGGCCGCCAAGGGCCGAATCTCGATCGAGCCGATCGACGTGCCCCTGGGCCTGGACAAGACGCTCAGCGGGACCATCGTCATCGAGCATCTCGACCTGGGCGAAGTCATCGCCGCCACGTCCCTGGCCGAGAAGGTCAAGGTCCAGGCCGTGGTTGACGGCCGCCTGCCCTTCACCTTCGGTCCCGAGGGCCTGCGCTTCCACGAAGGCAGGATCACCGCCATCCAGCCCGGCCGGGGTCGAGCTGTCGCGCACCGCCCTGACCGGGGTCGCGGCCAGCCCCGCCGACAGCCCGGGCGCGCCGCCACCGGCGCCGGCTCAGGTCAACGCCATCCAGGACTTCGCCTATCAGGCCATGGAGAACCTGGCCTTCGAACAGCTGGAGGCCGGGGTGAACAGCACCGACAATGGCCGCCTCGGCGTGATCTTCCACATCAAGGGCCGGCACGATCCCAAGGTCCCCGAAAAGGCCCGTGTCGGGATCCTGGACCTCCTGCGCGGCCGCGCCTTCGACAAGCGTATCGCCCTGCCGGCCAAGACGCCGGTCGATCTGACCCTCGACACGTCGCTGAACTTCGACGAGCTTCTCAACGCCTGGAAGCTCGCCTTCTCGAAGCCGGCCCAAACCCGTTCAGGCGCGGTTCAACCTTGACCCGCCAAGCTGAATACGAACTGGAGACTTCACGCATGAAGACGCGCGCCCTCTTACTAGCCCTCGCCGCGACGGGAGCGCTCGGCGCGGCCGCCTGCACGCCTACCGTCCGCGTGAAGGTCGACCCGATCAACATCTACGCCAAGCTGGACGCCGACGTGCGCGTGCGGCTGGACAAGGAAGTCCAGTCGCTGATCCAGCAAAACCCCAACCTGTTCTAAGAAGGAGAGCCGACATGATCCGCAAGACGATGACGGTTCTGGCCCTGGGCCTGGCGATGACCGCCGCCGGCGCCAACCTGGCCATGGCCCAATCGGCCGCCGCCAAGGCCGCCGTGGACGCCGGCAAGGCCGCTGGCACGGTCGGCGAGCAGGCCGACGGCTATCTGGGCATCGTGTCCGGCGGCGACGCGTCGCTGCGCGCCTCGGTGGCCGAGATCAACACCGGCCGCGCCGCCGCCTACAAGGACATCGCCGCCAAGACCGGCGTGACCGCGGAAGCGGCCGGCCAGGCCACCGCCAAACAGCTCTACAGCCGCCTGGCGCCCGGCCAGTACTGGAAGCCGCTGGATGGCGGCTGGGTGAAGAAGTAACGACGACCGGGGCTAGGCGGCTTGACTGTCTAGCCCCTCCACTTTCGCCCATTTTGAATGGCAATCTTTGCCAAAGAATGCCATTCTCACTTTAGAGGTGAGCCATGGCGACGATGAACGTGTCTCTTCCCGACGCCATGAAGATATGGGTTGAAGGGCAGGCTGAGACCGGTCGCTACAGCAACGCCAGCGACTATGTGCGCGACCTGATCCGCCGAGATCAGGAACGCGCCGACAAGATCGCGACCATGCAGCGGCTTATCGACGAAGCCGAAGCTGGCGGCGTCAGCGCCAAGTCGATGAGCGAAATCCTGACCGCGGCGCGCGAAAAGGCCGGCGGCCGGCGTGGCCTATAGGCTCAGCCTCAAGGCCGAAGACGACATCACTCAGATCTACGTGACAGGCGTGGAGATGTTGGGGTCGACCAGGCCGAGCGCTATTATGAAGGTTTGGAGCAAACCCTCAATTTCCTGTCGGATTTCCCGTTCGCCGCGGCGGTGCGCACCGAACTGAAGGGTTTATCGCGCGTCCATACCTATCGAAGCCACATCATCATCTATCGGCTCGATGGCCCGGATATCCTTATCCAGCGCGTGCGCCACGCGAGCGAAGATTGGATCCGGCAATCCTAGCGTCTGTCGATCTCCCCGCCTAAAAGCGGCCGATGTCCGCCGCCCGTCCGCTGCTCCTGCCCTATGCGGCCCTGATCGGGGCGATCGTCACGCTGTGCGTCGGCACGTCGCTGGCCAAGGGCCTGTTTCCGATCGTCGGCGCGCAGGGGACCAGCGCCTATCGGGTCGGCTTCGCGGCGCTGATCCTGATGCTGGTCTGGCGGCCCTGGAACCATCCGATCTCGCGCGCCGACCTGGGCCGGGTCGCGCTGTACGGCGCGGTGATGGGCGTGCTGAACCTCAGCTTCTACATGGCCATCCGCACGGTGCCGCTGGGCGTGGCCGTGGCCATCGAGTTCATCGGGCCGCTGGCCGTTTCCGTCGCCAGCTCGCGCAAGCTGATCCACTTCGTCTGGATCGGCCTGGCGGTGCTGGGCCTGGCCCTGCTGCTGCCGATCGATCCCGGCGCCAGGCCGCTGGATCCCGTCGGCGTCGGCTTCGCGTGCGTCGCGGCGGTGATGTGGGCGCTCTACATCATCCTGGGCAAGCGGACCGGCCACCTGCACGCCGGACGCTCGGTGGCGCTGGGCATGGTCGCCGCGGCCCTGATCGTCGTGCCGATCGGCGTCGCCTCGGCCGGGACCGCGCTCTTCCAGCCCAGGCTGATCGCGCTGGGCCTTGTGGCGGCCGTGATGTCCAGCGCCATCCCCTATTCGCTGGAGATGATCGCCCTGCGCGCCATCCCCAAGCGCAGCTTTGGCGTGATGCTCAGCCTGGAGCCCGCGGCCGGGGCCGTGGCGGGACTGGTGATCCTGCGCGAACATCTGGCGGCGACCCAGTGGCTGGCCATCGCCGCCATCGTCGCGGCCTCGGCCGGGACGATCATGACGACGCCCGCCGAACCGATGGTCGAGGACGCCCCTTAGGCCGCCGGCGCCCCGCGCACCACGAACCAGCCGTTGCGGAAGCCCTGGTCGGCCTTGCCGTAGGTGAAGGGCGAGCCGTCCGGCTGGGTGAAGGTTCCCCCGGCCGCGACCACCACCGCATGGGCGGCGGCGGTGTCCCACTCCGAGGTCGGGCCGTGGCGCGGATAGATGTCGGCCGAGCCCTCGGCGATGCGGCACATCTTGATCGAGCTATCCATGGGCGCGCGCAGGTCGAAGCCGTACTGGGCGGCCAGTTCGGCGGCCTTCTCCTCGCGCATGGTGTGGCTGACCAGGCCCAAGGCCGCGCCCGTGGGCCAGGAACGCACGCGGACCGGCGTCTCGGCCCCGTCCGGGCCCGAGCGCTTCACCGCCCCTTGCGCCGTCGTGAACCACAGCTCGCCCGTGGCCGGGGCGCAGACCGCGCCGGCGACCGGGACGCCATGGTCGATCAGGCCGATATTGACCGTGAAATTGGGGTCGCCGCGCACGAAGGCCTTGGTGCCGTCGACCGGATCGACAAGGAAGAAGCGCGGACCGACGGCGTCGGGCGTCCCGAACTCGCTGGCGTGCTCCTCGGAGATCACCGGCACGTCCGGATAGAGCTCGGCCAGTCGCCGCAGGATCAGGCGCTCGCCGGCGCGGTCGGCCTCGGTGACCGGGCTTTCGTCGGCCTTCTGGGCCACGGCCAGTTCGGTTTTCCAGAACGGCAGGATGACCGTCGCCGCCTCTTCGGTGATCCCGGCCAGGGCGCGGCCCCACTCCGCAAGATCTTTGGCGGTGAGATTTTCGCTGGTCATTCTTGCCCCCTCACCCCGATCCTCTGGGGTCGTCGCCGACGAAGACCAGACGCACGCGGCTGGCGTCGATGGTCTGCTTGCCGGCGTCTTCGAAATTGACGGTCACGCGGTGTCCGATCACGGACTGAACCTGCCCCAGGCCCCAGTCGGGCTGGCCGGGGTGGCGCACCAAAACGCCGGGCTCTAGAAACGGATCGACCACGGGCTTCGTTTAGAGCGGCGGGCCCCGTT
The DNA here is from genome assembly GCF_044056025.1 of Caulobacter sp. UC70_42. Lineage (NCBI taxonomy): Bacteria > Pseudomonadati > Pseudomonadota > Alphaproteobacteria > Caulobacterales > Caulobacteraceae > Caulobacter > Caulobacter sp. UC70_42. Next base: position 1,213,088 of record NZ_CP171994.1, read on the forward strand.
TGCCAAAGCCTCAAATCACGGCAGAGTCCGCCGCCATGACCGATATCGTCCCAGAGACCTCCCTTGCGGCCCCGGCTCCCGCGTCCCCCGAAACGGACGTCCAGGGCCCCGACTTCGCCGCCATGCTGGCCGCGCGCCTGTGCCACGACTTCATCAGCCCCGCCAGCGCCATCGTCTCGGGCCTCGACTTGCTGGACGATCCGGCGGCCCAGGACATGCGCGACGACGCCATGAACCTGATCGCCTCGTCGGCCCGCAAGCTGGCCGACCTGCTGCAGTTCACCCGCGTGGCGTTCGGCGCCTCGGCCTCGGCCGAGAACTTCGACTCGCGCGAGCTGGAAAAGCTGGCCCAGGGGGTGTTCGCCCACGTGCGCCCGACCCTGGACTGGCAGATCGAGCCTCAGGCGATGAACAAGCCGTCCTCGCGCGCCATCCTCAACATCGCCCAGATCGCCGCCAGCGCCCTGCCGGCCGGCGGCGTGGCCACGGTCAAGGGCGTCGCGGCCGACGGCCGCTTCTCGATCATCGCCGACTCGGTCGGTCCCCGCGCCCGCCTGCGCCCGGAAGTGCTGGCCGGCCTGAAGGGCGAGCCCCTGGCCGAGGGCCTGGGCGGTCCGTGGGTCCAGGCGGCCTATCTGAACGCCCTGGTCCGCGCGGCCGGCGGCCAGATCGCCGTCGAGATCGGCGAGGATCGCGCCAGCATCGCCGCCTGGGTTCCGGCCTAGACGGCCGCGCCGCTCAATCTTCGCCATAAAAGTTACATTTGCCGCACCCCGATCCGGGTTTAGGCAAACCGCTCCTTAACCAGACCGCTCCCACGATGGCGGCCTGAACTGGAGCATGCCGTGAAGACCTGTCTGGTGGTCGACGACAGCCGGGTGATCCGCAAGGTCGCCCGCCGGGTCCTCGAGGACATCGGCTTCGAGATCGCCGAGGCCGCCGATGGCATGGAGGCCCTGGCGTGGTGCCGCGCGGCCATGCCCGACGCGGTTCTGCTCGACTGGAACATGCCGGTGATGAACGGCATCGACTTCCTGCGCCAGCTGCGCCGCGAGCCCGGCGGCGCGACGCCCAAGGTCGTCTTCTGCACCGTCGAGAACGGTCCCGACCACATCCGCGCCGCCATCGAGGCCGGGGCGGACGAGTACATCATGAAGCCGTTCGACGGCGACATCATCGAGGCGAAGTTCGCCGAGGCCGGCCTGCTGTGACGCCCGAAGACATGGACCTGCTGGCGGCCCTGGGCCGCGCTCGCGCCGGCGTGCGGGTCGAGACCGAAAAGCCCTATCTGGTCGAAAGCCGTCTCTCGCCGCTGGCGAGACGCGAAGGCTACGACTCGATCGACGCCTTGATCGCCGCCCTGCGGGCCAAGCGCGAGGACCGGCTGATCTGGGCCGTGGTCGAGGCCCTGTGCCGCAGCGACACCGCCTTCTTCCGCGGCCGCGAGGCGTTCGCCCAGCTGCGCGACGAGGTGCTGCCCGCCCTGTCGCATCGCCGATCCGAGGCGCCGATCCGCCTCTGGAGCGCGGCCTGCGCCACCGGCCAGGAGGTCTATTCGCTGGCCATCGCCGCCAACGAAGCCACGACCCTGGCCACCGGGACGCGGTTCGAGTTCTTCGGCTCCGACCTTTCCGAGCGCTCGCTGGAGAAGGCCCAGGCGGGAATCTACACCCAGTTCGAGGTCCAGCGCGGCCTGCCGATCCGGATGCTGATCAAGTATTTCGAGAACCAGGACGACACCTGGGCGATCTCGCCGCGCATCCGGCAGATGGTGCGCTGGAAGCGGATCAACCTGCTGTCCGACCTGTCCGTCATGGGCCGCTTCGACGTCATCCTGCTGCGCGGCGTGCTGAGAAACATGGACGCCTCGCTGCGGGCCAAGGTGGTCCAGGCCCTGGTGGCGCTGCTGCCGGCCGACGGCGTGCTGGCCCTGGATCCGGAAGACGACGTCTCGGAGTTCGACGACGTGCTGACCGCCGCGCCGGGCGGGGCCGGCATCTATCTGCGCGATCCGTCCGTGCGGGTCGCCGCGGCGGCGTAGGCCTTGGCAGGCGCGCGCGCCACCGCCGCCCCGCCGACGAGACCGCCCAGCGCCTCTCCCAGCCTGGTCAATCCGCCCACCGGCGCCGGCGTCACCGCCGCGAAGGCGGGCGCGAGCTTGCGGAACAGGATCGGCGGCGCTTGCGGACCGACGATGGCGCCATGCAGGTCCATCAGATCCACCACCTGACGGGCGGCCTTGCGCCACGCGATCGGCGGGGCGATGCCGTGCGGGGCCGGGGCGCGGCAGTCCGAGAAGTCGGGCTTCAGCCCGCAGCCGGCCTCGATCGCCGTCTCCACCTCTCGGGCATAGGCCTGGTCACGGGCCAGGCGATCGACATCGACCACCAGGTCGGCGTCCGGCAGGGCCTTCAGGTACGAGCGCAGCCACACCGCCAGGAAGGCCTGGAACGAGACGCTGGCCGGGGCGCGCTTCAGATGCCGGCGGACGGCGGCGACGCGATCATCGAGCGTTCCACGCCCGTCGAACTCATGCCCCAGCAAGGTCCGGGCGACATCGCCGCAGCCGGCCATTTCGGACAGCAGAACATAGTGGCACAGCTCGAAATAGGTCGGCCGCGGTCGCTTGCGCAGCGAATAGAACGACAGCCATTGCTGCACCGGGTCGCGGATCAGCACCACATGGAAGCCGCCGAACCGGCGCTTCAGCCATCCCGCCCGGCCCAGGGTCCGGCAGCAGGCCAGAACCGGCGTCTCGCCCCGGGCCCGGGCCGCGGCGACCAGTTCCTCGACATAGGCCTGCTGAGCCAGGTCGCTGGCCTCGGGCTCGATCCAGAAGCGGTCGAGGGCGAAGCCGGGCTCGAAGCGCCGCACGCCGCCCGCGGGGTCGAGGACGACCTCGAATTCCTTCAGATAGGGCTCGGTCCCCGCCCGGATGGCGCAAACCGCTATTTTCGGGAGTTTCCACATCGATGGTCCGCGCCGTCAGCCGGGCCAGTTGCTCGTGCCAGGGTTCGTAATAGGCGCGCACGCCCGCCAGCGCCCTGAAGCGATGCCAGACATAGGTGCTGGAGCAACGCCAGCCGCTGTGTACGAAGACGGTGTGAGTGTGTGACAACAGGCGCGCCCCTCGACAGGGACCGAGCCTGGCTTGGCGATCTTGCGTTAGGATATCGGCGGGACCGCTCAAGGTTGCACTGACGCAACACTGTGACGTTTATCGCCGTAAACGAAAAAGGCCCGCCGGCGGAACCGGCGGGCCTTTCGCTAGATCAGGTCTGAACGCTTACTTGACGTCCTTGGCCGTCTCGCTGACGGCCTTGCCGGCCGACGAGACGTCCTTGCCAGCGCCCTCGACGGTATTGCAGGCGGCGACCGACAGAGACGCCAGGGCGGCGGCGATAATCACGAGCTTACGCATTTTCTTCTCCGATGTTCGCCCCCGGAAGGGATGGGGAAGGGGCGCTGCAACGATTGCCCCTCAAGAACGTCAGCGGCGAAGCTCGGTTCCGGCCCCCACGCTCTAGGTTGGCGGAATCACGGCCTGCGGCGTCGGAAAGGTCAGGCGCACGGTCAGGCCGCGCGGCGCGTGGGTCTCGAACGTCACCTTGCCGCGCAGCTGTCGGGCGAAAGCGGTCATCAGCGTGCGGCCGACGCCGCCGCCGACGCTGTCGGGCGCGCCCGGACCATCGTCGCTGATGGAGAGCTCGGCCTCCTCGCCCCGCACGTGGAAGCCGACGCTGAGCATGCCGCCCGCCGGACCGAAGGCGTGCTTCTGGGCGTTGGTGATCGCCTCGACCGCGAACAGGGCGATCGGGGCCAGCCGGTCGGGATCGATGACCAGCGGATCGGCGTGGACCTCGGTGCGCACCAGGGGCGAGGTGGACATGTCGTTGGCCAGCAGCTGGGCGGTCAGCTCCTCCAGGAACGGCCGCAGATCGACGCGCTTGAGATCCGGCCCCTGGTAGAGGGCCCGGTAGATCTGGGCCAGGGCGGTGATCCGCTGGCGGGTGTCGTTCATCGCCGCCTTGGCCGCGGGATCGGCCAGGGCCCGCTGCTGCATGTTTAGCAGCGAGGTGATGATCTGCAGGTTGTTCTTCACCCGGTGATGGATCTCGCGCATCAGCGCGTCCTTCTCGGCCAGGCTGTCCAGCAGCGAGGCGTCGCGGGCGACGATGCCGCCCGCCATGGCGTCGAGGGTCGCCGCCAGCTCGCGGATCTCCGGCGGCGCCCGCTCGGCCTGCAGCGGCCGGACGGTGAAGCGTCCGCGCGCATAGATCGCCGCCACGCGCTGCAGGTAGACGATCCAGCGGATCACCTCCCGCTCGGAGACGATCAGCACCGCGCCCAAGGCCAGGAAGAAGGCCAGCAGCGGCAGCAGCAGGCGCGAGATCGGGTTGATCCAGGCCCAGGACACCAGGCCGGGCGCGGGCGCCGACAGCACCACGAAGACATCGTCGCTGACCAGCGGCGCGGCCGAATAGGTGCGTTCGTGATGGGCCGCGTCCTCGTGGCTCCAGATCGCCGCGCCGCTCTTGGCCGCGCGCTCGCGCCAACCGCGCGGCGGCGTCGAGAAGGCCGAAGGGTCGGTGGCGGCGAAGATCGCGCCGTTCGAATCGGCCAGCGCCACCTCGGCCCCATCGGGCATGAAGCGGTTGACCGTGCCGACCTTGAGGTCGCGCAGGTTCAGGACAGCGGCCATCGCGCCTTCGAACTTGTCCGGCGGGCCGGCGCGAACGGCGGCCAGGACGGCAGGCTCGTTGGCGTAGACCGCGCCGGGAGCCGAGGCCACGACCATGCTCGCGCCGGCGCGCAGTTCCTGGAACCAGGGTCTCTGGCTCCGCTCGGCGTCAAACGGCGTCGTCGCCGCGGCGCAGACCACGCGGCCACGCGAGTCGAAGCGGATCAGATTGGCGTAGCCTGGCAGGCGGGCGCGTACGTCGGCCAGGCGCTGAGCGCATTCCAGCCCGACCGAGCCGGGGCCCAGGGTCTGGAGCAGCACCCCGGCCGCCTCGATACGGGCGCGGGCGTTGGCCGCGCTCTGTCCAGCCGCCAGCTCCAGGCTCTGGCGGCGCGAATCGGCCTCGGCCCGGAAGGCGAAGATCGACTGCGCGCCGCCGATGACCAGCACCGGAAGCAGAGCGACGCACAGCGCGAAGGCCAGGCGGACTCGGATGGATGTTACGGCCTGCTCGGCGCGGCCGGCAAAAGTCTTCACCGCGGGGAGCTCAATCGCTCCGCGTCGGCGAGGATCGCATGCATGGCGTCACCCGCCGATGCGCCGTCACGATCATAGGCCCCCGCTTCGAGAATGGCCTGCAACGCCCGGCGGGCGCGGCTGACACGGCTCTTCACGGTGCCCACGGCGCAGCCGCAGATCTCGGCGGCCTCTTCGTAGGCGAAGCCGCCGGCCCCGACCAGGATCAGGGCTTCGCGCTGCTCGGCGGGAAGCATGCCAAGGCCCAGGCGGAGTTCGTCCAGAGCGACGGGCGCCTCGGGATCGTCGACCGCCACCAGGGTCCGCTCGGCGGCTTCCTGGTCAAGCTGGCTCTGGCGCCAGCTGCGGCGCTTTTCCGAATAGAACTGGTTGCGCAGGATCATGAAGGTCCAGGCCTTCATGTTGGTGCCCAACTGGAAGCTGGCGCGCGCGTCCCAGGCCTTCATCATGGCGTCCTGCGCCAGATCGTCGGCCGCGGTGGGGTCGCCGGTCAGGGTGCGGGCGAAGGCGCGCAGATGCGGAATCAGGGTGACCAGTTCGCGCTTGAACTGGTTGTCACGGACGGGGTCGGGCGGCGAGCGGCCGACTTGCGGTTCGCTCATGCTCAGCGCTCTCCCTTCGGAGGCTCGGCCTTGCGGAGAATTTCGAGGAATTCGTCGGGCACCGCCTCATTGACGACCTCGTCGAACATCTGACGCAGCTTCACGCCGATGGCCTGCTGGCGCAGACGCGCTTCATCCAGCGCCGCGGCGCTCTTGCGTTTGTCTTCCATGGGTACGTGTTCGATCATGTCCTCGACACCGAAGTGCATGTGCATCGGCGTCCGCCCCCTTTGGCCGAATGTCTTTCCGCCAGACGACAACGTGGTTTTCCGTGCCCGGTTCCCTAAGCTTGGGCTTAAGATGTCAAAAATTCGCAACGGACGGAACCGCTCAGTTGAGGCGGCGTTATCGACCATCGACGGAACGGCATAGCTTTGCCGTTCGTTAGTTAGTTTCCGAAGACACCGCATCGGGAGGGGTCATGAGTCTTCTTGCTCGGCTGGCGCCGCATCTGCCTTACATCCGCCGCTACGCCCGCGCCCTCACCGGCGATCAGTCGACGGGCGATCATTATGTCCGCGTAGCCCTCGAGGCCCTGGCGGCCGGAGAGCGTTCGCTGGACGACGATCTGTCGCCGCGCGTGGCGCTCTATCGCGTCTTCCACGCCATCTGGCTCGAGTTCCGGCGCCCAACTCGAGGCCCGTCGCGACGAAGGCCTGACGGCCGGCGACGACGCCGCCCAGCGCCTGATGCGAATCGCTCCGCGTTCGCGGCAGGCCTTCCTGCTCACCGCGCTCGAGGGCTTCACGCCGACCGAAGCCGCCCAGATCCTCGACTGTGACTTCGGCGAGGTCGAACGCCTGATCTCCGACGCCCAGGCCGAGATCGACGCCGAGCTGGCGACCGAAGTTCTGATCATCGAGGACGAGCCGGTCATCGCCGCCGACATCGAGGCCCTGGTCAAGGAACTGGGCCACCAGGTCACCGACATCGCCGCCACCCGCGGCGAGGCGGTCGAGGCCGTGGCCCGTCGCAAGCCCGGCTTGGTGCTGGCCGACATCCAGCTGGCCGATGGCTCGTCCGGCATCGACGCGGTCAAGGACATCCTGGGCCGGATGGACGTGCCGGTGATTTTCATCACCGCCTTCCCCGAGCGCCTGCTGACCGGCGAGCGCCCGGAGCCGACCTTCCTGATCACCAAGCCCTTCCAGCCGGAAACGGTGAAGGCGGCGATCGGCCAGGCGCTGTTCTTCCACCCGCGCCGGACCGCCAAGGCGGCCTGATCTCAGGGTTGTCCCGATAGACCCGTGAAGCGGCTCTCCGAAAGGAGGGCCGTTTTTCGTTGGCGGTGCGTCGGACTCTTGCGAGCCCTATCGCCCCGGGGCGGATGAGGGATCGTGAAGACGAAACCGCCGCGACAACGGTCAGGCTGTCGCGGCGGTTCTGATCTTGGCCCTCACGCCATCGCTCTCTCGCGAAGGCGTGAGCGTTTGGACCGTAGCGGTCGTTACGGCGTCTGGCGCACCGGCGCCTGCTGGGTGTCATAGCGCTGCGCCTCGGCGGGCGTCTTGGCGCCGTTATTGACCTCGACGGCGGCGAGGTCGTTGGCGCGGAAGGTCCAGGCCCCGAACAGGGCCAGCGCCGCGAGCACGATGGAGATGATCAGCACCCAGAACACGTGGCGTCCCCAACGGCCCTGGCGGGCGCGGGTGGCGTTCAGACGTGGGCCGCGCGTGTCGGGCGCGACGTCGTGATGAATGTCGGCGGGCATGATGTCATACCTCCTTATGGCGTCCAGATACGGGCGGCGTCCGCGCGGTCGCGGTCGCTGAAAGCCTGCACCATCCCGGCGGAGGCTCCGACCGCCGCGATCACGACCAAGGCCATGACGCGCGAGCGCACCCTTCTTTGACGCTGCGTGAGCGTCGAGACGAAAACCGTACCGCCATGTTCGGCCTGATAAGTCCGGATCACGACGTTGCTCCCTGCCCCGGCGGACCACATGTCCGCCTGGGATTTCAACGTGTTCCGGACACCACCGTTCCCCGCCGCCCGCCCGTTTCGGTCCTTCGCGAAAAAAATCGCGCGAGGCCGGAACCGTTCGCCCGGGACGTCGTTTCTATTTTTGCGAAGGCGGCGACGCCCCCCCGACTTGAGGCTGGCGATAGTCAGCCTGCCGCCTTCGCACCCCCTTTGTTGATGCGAACTTGGGCGGACCGGACGACCGGCCCGCCTTTCCTTCCGATGGGTGCGACAGGCCTGGAAGGCCCGCCCATCCCGGCCTACTTGCTTTCCAGATCGAACAGGATGTCCGCCCGTCGGCGCAGCGGCGCGGACGCGCCCGACGCCGCCACGGCCCCGGCGTCCCCGACGGCGGCCGTATCGATGTCGACCTTGCCGAAACCGGCCTTGGCCAGGGCCGAGGTCACCGTCTGGGCGCGACGCTTGGACAGGGCCAGATTGGCCTCGGAGGTCCCGACCGCGTCGGCCAGGCCGGTCACCCGCACAGATTTCACGGCGCAACCTCTCGCCTGGGTCTGGGCGTTGGACAGCAGCATGCGGGCCTCCTTCGTCAGCTCGGCGCTGTCCTGCTCGAAATAGACCGAGGACTGGAAATCGGCGCAGGCGGGCGGCGCGGCGGCCACGGGCTTGCGCAACACCCGCCAGGGGCTCTCGGACGTGGCGCAGCCCGCCAGCGCCAGGACCACGCCCGCCACGCTGATGGCCTGCACGGCGTTGGTGATCTTCATCGTCTTCATTCGAACCCTCCTCCTCGAACCTGCGAACACAAGAAAGGCGATCGGCTGGGCCGATCGCCTTTCGTTGGGCGTCGTCGCGTCCCGTCCAGCTTAGTAGCGGGGCGCGCCATCTTCCCAGTAATAACGACCGCTGCGAGAGTCGTAGTAGTAGTAGCGGCCCGCGCGCTCGTCATAATACTGGCGGCGGTTGGTGTCCGTCGCGCCACAGCCGCCGTCTTCGCGGCAGCCCTTGATGGCCCCAGCGGTGCCGCCGATGGCCGCGCCGATCGCGGCCCCCGTGCCGGCGCTGCCGCTGCCCACATTGTTGCCGATCACGGCGCCGGCCAGGGCGCCGATGGCCGCGCCGCCAGCGGCGTTGCGCTCCACATTGCCGGTCGAGGTGCACGCCGCGGCGAGCACGCCCACGCCCATCAGGGCGATCATGGTCATCTTCATCCTGGCTCTCCGTTCCAAGCTTCCTGTCCCCTGCTGCAGCAAACGACTCCCAAGCGCGACGGTTCCGTTTGGCGGGGGAACCACGGCCGAGCTCCGCCCGTTGCGTCGGCGAGTTTTGACGAGAAAAGGGGAGCGCGTGAAGCGCATCGAGGTCGTCGCCAACACCGCGTCCGGATCCGTTGGCCCGGACGCGCCGCGGATCGCCGAACAACTGCTGGCGGAATACGGCGTCTCCGGTGTCGTCCACGCGCCGCAACCGGGCGAGCTGGTCGACTGCCTGAGGACGGTGATCGACAGCGCGCCGGACGCGGTGTTGGTCCTGGCCGGCGACGGCACGGCCCGCGCCGCCGCCGAAATGGCCGGACCGGAGGGGCCCCTGATCGCTCCCCTGCCCGGCGGCACCATGAACATGCTGCCGCGCGCCCTCTACGGCGACCGCGACTGGCAGGCGGCGATGAAGGCCTGCCTGGAGAGCGGCGAGGCGCGGACCATCTCCGGCGGCGAGGTCGGCGGACGCCTGTTCTTCGTCGCCGCCATCCTGGGCAGCCCGGCCTTGTGGGCCACCGCGCGCGAGGCGGCCCGCGAAGGCCGCTTCAACATCGCCCTGGCCCGCGCCCGCCGCGCCTTCCGCAACGCCTTCTCCGGGCGCCTGCGCTTCTCGCTGGATGGGCGGCCCGAGATCAAGGCCGAGGCCCTGACCCTGATGTGCCCGCTGGTCTCGACCGCCCTGGACGCCGAGGAGCGGGCCCTGGAGGCCGCGGCGCTCGATCCATCCAGCGCGCTCGACGTCTTCCGCCTCGGGTTCAACGCCGCCCGGGGCCATTGGCGAGAGGATCCCTCGGTGAACGCCGGGCGCTGCCGCACCGGCAAGGTCCGCGCCCATGGCCGAATCCCGGCGATCCTGGACGGCGAGCCGGCGCGGTTCGATCCCGAGGTGTCGATCCGCTTCCGCCCGAAGGCCTTCCGCGCCCTGGTCCCGCCGGACGAGACCGCTGAATGAGGCTGGTCCAGCTCTCCGACATCCATTTCGGCGGCGAAAACAAGGAAGCCGTCGAGGCCGCGACCGCCTGGATCACCGAGGCCCGGCCCGACCTGGTGGTCGTCGCCGGCGACCTGACCCTGGACGGCAAGGTCCCCGAGTTCGACGCCGCGGCGGCCTGGCTGAAGCGCCTGCCCGACCCGATGATCGTCGTGCCCGGCAACCACGACACACCCTTCGTCGGTCTCGGCGAGCTCGTCGAGCGCTTCACCCGCGCCTGGCGTCGGTTCCGGGACCGGTTCGGCGACGAGGACGGCGCGGCCTGGCGGACGCCGGGGATCACCGTGACCTCGCTGAACACCGCCCGCGCCGCCCAGGCGCGCTGGAACTGGTCGAAGGGCGCGGTGTCGCGCGGCCAGATCCGTCGCGTCGTCCGCGAACTGGAGGCCGCCCCCGCCGGCGACCTCAGGGTGGTGGTCTGCCACCATCCCCTCATGGAGGTTCTGGGCGGACCGATGACCGCCAAGGTCCGTGGCGGGGTCGACGCGGCCAACCGCTTCGTACAGGCCGGGGCCGACATCATCCTGTCGGGCCATATCCACCTGCCGTTCGTCACCGCCGTCCCATTCGGCGACGGCAAGACCCAGGCGATCGGCTCGGGCACCCTCTCGCATCGAGAGCGGGGCGCGGCGCCGGGCTTCAACGTCATCGAGGTCGAGCCGGGCTGCGTGCGCGTGCAGGCTCTGGCCTATGCGCACGGCAAGTTCGAGGTCTGGCGGACCTGGGCCTGCGATCGGCGCGTCCCCTGACAAACAAGAACGGCGCGACCCGAGGGCCGCGCCGTTTTCATTGTCTCGCCGTGCTGACGCCTAGCGTGGCGCGCCGCGGCCGCCTCGGAAGAGGTGGCTGACCAGCGACACCAGGAACAGGATCAGGAAGACATAGAACAGGATCTTGGCGATCCCGATCGCGGTCCCGGCGATGCCGGTGAAGCCCAGGAGGGCGGCGATCAGAGCGACCACCAGGAAGGTAACGGCCCAGTTCAGCATGGGTCTCTCCGGATGAGCCCGGCCTTTCGAGCCGGGGCGTTGTCTTTAATCAAGGCCCATGGCCCCGCTTGGAGAAAACGCACCCGACTCCCGGGCGTTCCGGAAATTCAGGCCCTATTCCGGAGCCGGATAGGCCCAGCCCTGCTGGCCCGACTTGGCCGCGGCGTATTGGCTGTCGGCCAGGGTCCAGTTGAGCAGGTTGTCGAACACGGCTTCCAGGAAGCCCTTCCGCAGGTTCTGGTAGTCCAGATAGTAGGCGTGCTCCCAGACGTCGGCGACCGCCAGGGCCGTCAGGTCCTGGGTGACCGGGCTTTCGGCGTCGTGGGTCGAGATAACCTTCAGCGCGCCCGAGGCGTCCGAGACCAGCCACACCCAGCCCGAGCCGAAGTGGCCGATGCCTTCGGCGACGAACTTCTCCTTCAGGGCCGCGAGGCCGCCGAAGGTCGAGTCGATGGCGGCGGCCAGGTCGGCGCCCGGAGCGGTCTTGGTGGGCGAAAGGCCGTCCCAGAAGAAGGCGTGGTTCCAGGCCTGGGCGGCGTTGTTGAACACCTTGCCCGGGCCGGCGCCCTTGATCACGGCTTCCAGCGAACCCTTGTCGTCGCCGTTCAGCAGGCCGTTCAGCGCGGTCACATAGGCCGCGTGGTGCTTGTCATGGTGGAAATGGAGGGTGTTGGCGGAGATCGTCGGCTCCAGCGCGTCGTACGCGTAGGGCAGGTCCGGCAGCTTGTACGTCATGTTCACTCCATGGGAAGGCGTTCCAGGGAGGAGGGAACGCGCGGGAAGCATCTAGAGCGCGCCAGGACAAAGCGTAAGCGGTTTCACCGCCGCAAGCCGCCCAGGCGTGCTCAAATTTTCGAGATAAATTCCCTTGAAAACTTAGGGTTTCCGGGAATCCGAAGAACAACGCTCCAAGACAAACGCCACCGAACGGATCCGGTGGCGTCGGTCTTGAACAAGATTGACGTGATCAGCGCTGCGGCGGCTTCGGGTCCAGGAAGGCCTTGGCCAGCGAAGCGGTCAGGCCAGGGTTCTTCAGGGCGAAGATTCCCGCGGCCAGACCGATGCCGATCGACATCAGCGGCCTGTCGCGCACGATCTCGACGACCTTGCTGGTCATGTCGAAGCCCTGTTGCGGGGCCTGCTGGCTGTTGTGATGACGACCTTCGACCTTGCGGGCGGCGATCATGCCGGCGACGGCGACGATCAGGGCCGCGACGGCCGAGACGATCGCGGCGGCGCCGGCCGCCGTGACGAGCGGAACCAGCACGGCGTAGATCGCGAAGGCGGCGGATACGACGGCCACCGCGGCGGCGGCGGCGATCGCCGCGGCCGCGGCCAGCGTCATCAGAGTTTTTTCGAAGATCACCGGTTGTTGCTGCGGCCGCCGGAGAGCAGCAGGCCGATCAGCACGCCGACGCCGAGACCGGCGAGGGTGGCGGTGATCGGACGCTCACGCACGCGCTCGGAGACGTAGCGCTGGGCGTCCTCGATCTGCTGGCCGGCGGTGTCGGTATAGGTGCGGCTCTGGGCGCGCAGGGTCTCGAAGCCTTCCGCGACGGATTTCTCGACGCGCTTGGCGGCTTCGGTCAGCGAGACACGGGCGGCGTCGGCAGCATGGGCGAAGCTCCGCTCGGCGTGTTCAACAGCCTCGAGGGTGGCCGACTTGGCCTTTTCGGCTTCCTTGGCGGCGGCGGGACTGGCGGGCATGATCATCTCCTGTTCGCGACGCGACCGACCTGGGGCGCTGAAGCTGCGCCTCGTCAACGTCTGCTCGACGTCGGAGTTCCACGTTAGCGCAAGGGCCCAAGCTTCACCACCGTGGAATCCCCGGTTGAGCGCGTAAGAGGCCCGAAAAAGAAGCGTCCAAAGGCGCTCGCGCTAGACGCGAAGCGGGTCTAAGGTCGAATCATGGAGGACGCCCCCATCGTCAGCGACGAGCGCCAGGAAGCCGCCCGGCTCAACGCCTTGAAGGCCTTGAACATCCTGGACGGCGCGGTCAACGAGCCTCGCTTCCTGCGCCTCGCGCGTCTGGCCGCCCGACTGTTCGACACGCCCAAGGCCGCCGTCGTCCTGGTCGACGAGGACAGGGTCTGGCGCAAGGCCTTTGTCGGTTATCCCGGTCCCGAAGGCCCGCGCGCCGGCGACCTGGCCGACCAGATCGTGACCGCCAACGGCCCCGTCGCCCTCGGCGCGCCGATCCGCGACAAGCAGGGTCATGTGCTGGGCGCCCTGGTGGTGGAAGGCCCGGGCGCGAGCGGCCCCGCCTCCGACGAGGATCTGCGGGCGCTGGAAGACCTGGCCGACCTGGCCGCGGAAGGCCTGGCCGACCAGCCATGCCTGGCCCGCAGCCTCGAGAGCGAACGCCTGGACCTGGCCATCTCGGCCGCCAGCCTCGGCGAGTTCGAATGGGACATCAAGCGCGACGTCTTCAAGATCAGCCCCCGCCTGGCCAAGATCTCGGACATCGAGCCCGGCGAGATTCCGGCCGAGGACGGCGAGGCCCTCTATCGATACCTGCATCCCGACGATCGGGACTGGCTGAGGGAATCGATCAACGAGCAGCTGGCGGAAAGCGATCGCTACGAGGCCGAATACCGCCGGCCCAACGGCCCCGACGGCCGCGAAATCTGGAACCACGGCTCGGGCGTCATCGTGCGCGACGCCCATGGCGAGCCGGCCTATCTGATCGGCGTCGTCCAAGATATCACCGAGCGCAGAGCCGAAGAGGACCAGCGCGAAAACCTCGTCGCCGAACTGGACCACCGCATCAAGAACCTGCTGGCCGTCGTCCAGTCGGTGGCGGCCCAGTCGGCGCGCAAGTCGGCCTCGCTGGACGTGTTCCTCAAGACCTTCGCCGCGCGGCTGAAGTCGATGAGCTCGGCCCACGACCTCCTGACCGCCGCTCGCTGGCGCGGGGCGACCCTGGCGCGGATCGCCGCCGCCGAACTTGGCGGTCTGGCGCCCACCCAGACCCGTTGGGACGGGCCGGAACTGTTCCTCACGCCGCGCGCGGCCTCGGCGCTATCGCTGGCGTTGCACGAACTGGCGGTCAATGCGATGCGCTACGGCTCGCTATCGACCGAGAACGGCAAGGTCGAGGTCGTCTGGCGGCGCACGCCGGAGGGCGGCTTCGCCCTCGAATGGCTGGAGACTGGCGGCCCGCCAGCCACCGCGCCGGTCGCCAAGGGCTTCGGCGCCACCCTGATCGAGGACGTCGCCGGCCGCGAACTGGGCGGTTCGGCCAAGATCAACTACCGCTCCAGCGGCGTCACCGCCATGATCCAGGGCGCGGCCGAGGCCCTGGCCGACGCGCCGCCGATCGAGCCGGCCGAAGTCGCTCCCGAGCGTATCGTCGAGACGGTGGTCGCCGCCGACGAGACCGTCCGCCCGGGCGCCATCGCCGGCCTCAAGGTGCTGATCGTTCGAGGACTCGCTGCTGCTGGCCCTGGAGCTGGAAGCGGGCCTGGAGGACGCCGGCGTCGTGGTGGTCGGCTGCGCGGCCGAGCTCAGCGAAGCGCTGTCGATGGTCGAGATGGACTTCGACGTCGCGGTGCTGGACGCCGACCTCAACGGCCAGTCGGTGGCGCCGGTGGCCGAGATCCTGCGCACCATGGGCCGGCCGTTCGTCTTCGCCACGGGCTATGCCGACAAGGCCGCGCCGATGGGCTTCGACGCCCCGATCGTGCGCAAGCCCTACAACGTGCACCAGATCGCGCGGGCCGTGGCGGGGGTCACGGGGCGGGCTTAGGGTCTAGATCACGCCCCGCTTCCGCAGCCCCTGCACCGCCTCAGCGCTCATTCCGGCCACCTGCGTCAACACCGCCTCCGTATGCTCGCCCAGCGTCGGCCCGGTCCAGCGCACCCCGCCCGGCGTCTCCGTCAGCTTCGGGAAGGCGTTCTGCATCTTGATCTGGCCGAACACCGGGTGCGGCGTGGTGACGATAGACTCCCGCGCGGCGAACTGCGGATCGGCGATCATGTCGGGCGCGCGGTAGATCCGGCCGGTGGCCAGGCCCGCAGCCTCCAGCTTGGGCAGCAGGTCGTCGATCTCCTGGTCGGCCGTCCAGGCGGCGATGCGGGCGTCGAGTTCAGCTTGGTGCGCGCCGCGCGCGGCATGATCTCGGTAGCGGACGTCGTCGGCCAGATCCGGCCGGCCCATCAGGTCGCATAGCCGCTTGAACAGGGTGTCCTGGTTGGCGCCGATCAGGACCAGCTCGCCGCTCTTGGTCGGATAGACGTTCGACGGCGCGATGCCGGGCAGCACCGCCCCCGAGCGCTCGCGGACATAGCCGGTCAGGTCGTATTCGGTGATCAGGTTCTCCATCACCGTCAGCACGCTCTCATAGATCGCCACGTCGACAACCTGGCCCTTGCCGGTGCTTTGGCGGGCGTGCAGCGCCATCATCACGCCGAGCGCGGCGTTCAGGCCCGACAGGCTGTCGCCGATCGAGATGCCGGCCCGGGCCGGCGGCCGGTCGGGCTCGCCGGTGATGTGGCGCAAGCCCCCCATGGCTTCGCCGACCAGGGCGTAGCCCGCGCGACTGGCATAGGGCCCCGTCTGGCCAAAGCCCGACACCCGCGCCATGACCAGGCCCGGATTGGTCTCGGCCAACGCCTCATAGCCCATGCCCCACTTTTCCAGCGTGCCGGGTCGGAAGTTCTCGACCACCACGTCGGCCTTGGCGATCAGCGCGCGGGCGATGTCCCGGCCTTCGTCCGTACGCAGATCGACGGTGACAGATTTCTTGTTGCGGCCGATCACCGGCCACCAGGGCGACAGGCCCTGGGGCTTGGAGCGCCCCCACTGGCGCATGGGGTCGCCAACCTTGGGATCCTCCAGCTTGATGACCTCGGCGCCGAAGTCGCCCAGCACCTGGCCGCAGAACGGCCCGGCGATCAGCGAGCCCATCTCGATCACCCGCAATCCGGCCAGCGGACCCTGCGTCATGCCATTCTCCCCCACCTTCGCCGGAACCGTTCACGGCCCCGTGAGGTTTTGTTGTCCACACGGCGCCGCACGCGTCGCCTGTCCACGAACCTCTAAGAAAAACGCACAGGGAAAGACAGAGCCATGAACCGTCATATCATGTTCGGCGCCGCCGCCATCGCCGCCCTCAGCCTGGCCGCCTGCGGCCAGAAGGCCGAAGAGACCAAGGGCGCCGCCACCCCGGCCGAACAGGCCGCGACCCCGGACGCCAACCCCGCCGCCACGGTCCCGACCCCGGCGGACGAGACCAAGGCCGACGTCTTCGCCATGAAGGCCGCGGACAGCGACATGTTCGAAGTCGCCGCCGCCAAGCTGGCCGCCACGCGCTCGACCAATCCTTCGGTGAAGAAGTTCGCCGCCGCGATGGAGAAGGCCCACATGGCCAGCACCGCCGAGCTGAAGTCGGCCATCGCCGCCTCGGGCGCGGCCATCACCCTGCCGACGACCCTGTCGAAGGACGCTCAGGACGACCTGGACGACCTGAACAAGGCCGACGCCAAGGACTTCGACAAGAAGTACGCCGACGACATGGTCGACGCTCACCAGGCGGCGCTGAACCTGCTGCAACGCTACGCCCAGGACGGCGACACTCCCGCCATCAAGGCTTTCGCCGCCGCCACGGCGCCGAAGGTCCAGGAGCACCTGAACATGGCCGAGGGCCTGAAGAAGGGCTTCGACACCGGCGAAGACGTCGCCAAGGCCCGTCAGTAAGCCCTAGGGAATCGCGTAGGCGACCGTCGCCTTGGCGGCGGCTCGCTCGCGCCCTTCCGTCCACATCAGGACATCGGCCGTCGCGATGCGGCGGCCGAGCTTGAGAAGGGTCCCCTCGGCGTACAGATCGCCGGGCTGGCAGCCTCTCAGGAAATGAATGTTGAGCGAGGTGGTCACCGCCATGGCCACCTCGCCGATGTGCGCCAGGACCAGGGCATAGGCCGCCGTGTCCGCCAGCGTCATCAGGGTCGGTCCCGAGATCACCCCGCCCGGCCGCAGCTGCCGGGTCAGGTACGGCAGTTTCAACAGGACACGTCCGGCCTCGACCTCCACGACGGAGGGCATGTGCTCGGCGTCGGCCTCCGGAAAGGCCGAGCGCAGGAACGCGTTCAGCGCCGCCGAGTTCATCCGGATCAGCGGTTCGCTCACCCGCCGACCTTGATCGTGTTGTCGTCGCCGTTGCGGTCGATCACCGTGTTGTACGGATCGATCCCCGCGAACGTCGGCGCCTTGGCGGTCGTGAAGGTGAAGGTCTGCACGCCCGAGCGGATCGGCCGGCGCTCGTAGAGCACCACGTTCCTGGCGTCGAAGCCCTTGTCGCCCGGCTTGGCGGTGAAGAGACCGATGTCCATGGCCTCGTTCAGGGCGGCGTTGGTCTCCTTGCCCTTGCCGTCGGCGTACTTCTTCTGGGCGTCGACCGTGATTGTCACGTCGAACCTGCCGTCCGCCCGCTTCTTGACCGACGCGCTCTTGGTCTTCAGGTCGTAGAGCGTGATCTTCTCGAACAGATCGGTGATCAGGGCCTGCTTGTCGGCCGGAGCCTCGGCCCGCAGGGCGGTCAGGAAGTCGGTGGTGATCGGATAGGGCGCGCCCTTGAAGGCGTGGTCGGCGATCAGCTTGCGCAGGGCGCGGTTGACCGTCTCCTCGCCGATCTCGCTCTGCAGCCGGTACATGACCAGCGAGCCCTTGCGATAATAGACGTAGGGCTGGTTCTCGACCTTGTAGAGCGGTTGCTCGTCGATCACGTCGCCGCCGCGCGCGCGCAGATAGCTGTCCAGCTCGAACTTCAGGAACTTGCGGATCTGAGCCTCGCCATAGGTGTGCTTCATCACCATCAGGGCCGAGTACTGGGCGAAGGTCTCCGACAGCATCGCCCCGCCCTGCTGGTCGGCGCCGATCACCTGGTGGGCCCACCACTGGTGGCCGATCTCGTGGGCCCCGACATAGGTGACCATGTCGATCTTGGTCGGGTCGCGATAGTCGGAGATGAAGAACATTCCCTCCGACCACGGAATGGTGTTGGCGAACGACTGGGCGAACTGGGCGTAGTCCGGGAACTCCTGGAAGCGCAATTGCCGGAACTGATACGGGCTGAAGTTGGTCCCCATATAGTCCAGCGACCGCTTCATCGCGGTCTTCATGCGCTCGATGTTCCAGGGGTGCTGGGCGTCGTAATAGACCGCCAGCTTCACGCCCTTGTAGCTCTCCTCGGCGACCTGGTAGCGGGCCGACTGGATGGAGACGAACGGCATGATCGGCGCCTCGGTGACGAAGCGGGCGATGCGGCGGCCGTTCTTGACCGTGTCCGAGACCTTGTAGCCCGGCGCGATCGGGGTCTGGTCGGCCTCGGTGGCGACGGTGATGTCCGAGGTAATGAAGTCGGCGTCCTTGCGCAGGCCATTGAACTGGCGGGACGGAACGTCGCCCAGCTTGGCCATGCGGCGCTCGGGGGGCAGGCCGTACTTGCGGCGCTTGGCGCGGTCCTGCAGCAGGCCGTCGCGGGCCATGCCCAGGATCGGCGCGATCTCCAGGTTGTTGACGAAGGTCCCGTTGTCGACCACCCGGCTTTCCTGGTCGCTGTTGGGGAAGCCGCGCTGCGAACGCAGGGTGATGAAGCTCATCTTGCGCCGCTCGCCCGGCTGCATCGGGGTGTCGAAGGCGAAGATGCGGTAGTTGAAGCGCTCGAAGGTCTTCTTGGGTCGCGCGCCCTCGATCGACAGGCCCTTGACCCGCAGGTCGCGGTCGAAGCGGACGTGGATTTCCTTCAGCGGCGCGCCCGTCTTGTTCTCGATGACGTAGGAGCCCTTGGTCTCGAGGCTGGGCTCATGCGGCTTCAGATCGACGTCGAGGGTCATGGCGACGATCTTGGGCTGCGGCGTGTTCTCGAACGGCAGCAGGGTCTTTTCGTAGTCGGCCTGCCACTTCTCGTTGTCGATCTTGGTCCGGTAGTCGTTCCAGACATTGGTGTTGACGTAGATGAACCCGCCGATGCCCACGAAGGCGACCAGGGCGGCGACCAGCAGCAGGCCGGCCCCGCCGTTCAGGCGAACGGGCAGTCGGCGCAGGCGCGGCAGGAGGCGGCTTTCGGTTCCGCGCCGCCACAGACCGTAGGCCAGCACCAGCAGCACCACCGCGAAGGCCGTCCAGTAGGCGCGCAGCCACCAGGCGCCGATCCAGAACTTGCCCAGGCCGTTCATGTCCGAGAACGGCGTCTCGGTGGTCGAACCGTAGTTGTAGAGCTTGGACTCGAAGCCCAGGTTCACGAAGGTGATGGTGGTGACCAGGTAGATCACCATCAGGCCCCAGCCGATGAACTTGTGCGGGCTGATCGCCTGCAGGAACACCGCCAGCACCGCCAGCAGGATCCAGTCCACCGCCTGCGGCAGCACGTACCAGATCAGGTACTTGTCGAGCTCCAGCTTGAAATAGCCGTGGAAGACCTGGCTGAGGATGGCGGCGAAAACGCTGACCAGCAGGGTCGAGATCAGAACGAGCGAGATCGCCAGGGTCTTGGGCGCCACGAAGGCCCAGTCGGGCACGGGGGTGGCGTCGATGATCTCGTGCGTCTTGCGCTCGCGCTCGCGCCAGACCAGTTCGCCCGAATAGTAGATGGCGATGATCATCGGGATCAGGCCGAACGAGCCCAGCAGCGGCGACAGCAGCACGCGGGTGACCGGATAGATCACGCCGCCATAGCGGCCGGCGTCGGTGGCGAACCACAGGGCGCCCATGGCGTTGGCCAGGCCCAGGAACAGCAGCACGAAATAGGCCGGGCTCTTGAACACCTGGCCCATGTCGAGGCGCGTGCGGACCACCAGTTGGGCCCAGGCCGTGGCGCGGTCGAACTTCGGTTGAGGCAGCGGGCCGCCCGACGGCGCCGGCGCGGCGTTGTCGTCGATCTTGCCCTTCTTGACCTTGCGCTGCCCAGAGAGGTCGGCCGACTGGAACCGGAACAGGCTGTAGGCCAGAGTCAGGAAGCCGGCCGACAGCGCCACCGCGAACAGGCGATTGAACAGCAGCCCTCCGGACAGCGGCGGGACGAGCGTATTGCGTTCGCTGGCCGTCCAGTACTTGGTCGTCAGGCCGTAGGCGGCGGTGCCGAGCGGCTCCCAGTAGGCGGCGATCTTCTCGAACTCGGGCTTGTCCAGCGCGATGTTGGCGATGATCCACAGCACCATGAAGGCGACCACGCCGACATAGGTCCACATCATCGAGCGGGTGATCGTGGCCAGGGCGAAGAACAGCGCCGAGGTCAGCAGGATCGACGGCAGGGCCAGGGCGAAATAGGAAAACAGATAGGCGTGCAGGTCATTCGGACCCAGGCGCTCGGGATCAATCCACGGCATGAACGAGCCGATGAAGATCGCCAGCGGCACGGCCAGGAACGAGATCGCGGCGGCCAGGAAGGCGCCGGTGAACCGGCCATAGAGATAGTCGAACTTGCGGATCCGCGTGGACCGCAGGATCGGCCCGAAGCCCGTCTCGTCGTCGCGCACCACCACATTGGCCACGAAGGCCGTGGTCACGAACATGTAGAAGATCGACAGGATCAGGTGGGTCTGGGCGATCGCGAACGGCGCGTTCTTGTGGATGTTGCCGCCGCCGCCGATACGGATCTGGTCGATCGTCGCCGCCCCGAAGGTCAGCAGGAAGAAGATGGTCGCCACCACCCAGAAGACGGGCGACTTCAGCTGGTAGCGGAGCTCGAAGCCCGCGATCTTGCGAAACATGCCGCCGCTCCCCGTCAGGCCGCCCGCCGGGTGGTCGAGAGGGTGGAGAAGTAGACATCCTCCAGCCCGCCCTCGACCGGCGTGAAGCCGTTCCCCGGGTTGTCGTCCGACAGGATGTGGATGACCGTGCGGCCGGCCAGCAGGCGGGTGGAGATGACCTTGTACTGGGCCTTGGCGGCCTCCAGCTCGGCCTTGTCGATGATTTTCTTCCAGATCCGGCCCTTCAGCTGGCCGACCAGATCCATCGGCGCGCCTTCGCGCACGATGCGGCCGTCGCAGATGATGGCCATGGCCGGACAGAGGTCGCTGACATCCTCGACGATGTGGGTCGACAAGATCACCACCACGTTCTCGCCGATCTCGGCCAGCAGGTTCAGGAAGCGGTTGCGCTCCTCGGGGTCGAGGCCCGCCGTGGGTTCGTCGACGATGATCAGGCGCGGATCGCCGATCAGGGCCTGGGCGATGCCGAAGCGCTGGCGCATCCCGCCCGAGAAGCCGGCGATGGCCTTCTTGCGGACGTTCCACAGATTGACCTGGTTCAGCAGGTTCTCGACCGTCTCCTTGCGCGCCTTGGCGCCGGAGATGCCCTTCAGCACGGCCATGTGGTCGAGCATGTCGTAGGCCGAGACCCGCGGATAGACGCCGAAGTCCTGCGGCAGGTAGCCCAGCGTCTTGCGCAATTCCTCGGGCGTCTTCAGCACGTCGATGTCGCCGAAGCGGATATGGCCCGAGGTCGGGGCCTGCAGGGTGGCGATGGTGCGCATCAGGGTGGACTTGCCGGCGCCGTTCGGCCCCAGCAGACCGTACATGCCGCGCGGGATCGTCAGGCTGACCTCGTCCAGGGCCCGCGTGCCGTTGCCATAGACATGGGTCAGGTTCTCGATGATCAGCATGAACAGCCCCCAGAAAAAAAACGCGCCCAATACCCCATCGCCGACATGACTCGACGGCGACGATTGGGGCAAGTGAAAGAACGTTTAGGCCATGGGTTCAACCGCGGGATTTCTGAACAGCGGCCACTTTGCGGCTGTTGGCGCTCATCGGCGTCGTTTGAGCCGCACAGGGGTTTTGGGCAGCGGCTTTTAGGTCTAAACGAGGCGCCATGACGACCTACGCCTTTCCCCCGCACGCCATTCCGACGGTTCCGGTGGAGGGATCGGACGCGGCCTTCCCCGTTCGCCGGATTCTCTGCGTGGGGCGCAACTACGCCGCCCATGCCCGCGAGATGGGCGCTGACAGCCGCGATCCGCCGTTCTTCTTCAGCAAGCCCGCCGACGCGGTGGCCCCGCTGAAGGGCCAGATCGCCTATCCGCCGGCGACCGGCGATCTGCATCACGAGATCGAACTGGTCGTGGCCCTCAAGAGCGGCGGCGCCAACCTTTCGGTCGAGCAGGCGCTCGAGACGGTGTTCGGCTACGCGGTCGGCGTCGACCTGACCCGCCGCGACCTGCAGGGCGCGGCCAAGGCCAAGGGCCAACCCTGGGAGGCCGGCAAGGCCTTCGACGAAAGCGCGCCGATCACCGCCATCCGCGTGATGGACGCCCCGCCGCCCGAGGCCGCCGTCACCCTGTCGGTCAACGGACAGGAACGCCAGCGCGGCGAGGTCGGCGACATGATCTGGAACGTCGGCGAGGTGATCGCCAAGGCCAGCGAACTGTGGACCCTGGCCGCCGGCGACCTGATCTTCACCGGCACCCCCGAAGGCGTCGGCGCCATCGCCCGCGGCGACAAGGTCGTCGGCGAGGTCGAAGGCGTCGGACGTCTTGAGTTCACGCTCGTCTAGGAGAACGCTTCGATGAAGCTGGTCCTGCACAGCGCCAAGCGCGCCAGCGCGCCCTATCGGGTGCGCATCGGCCTTAACCTCAAGGGCCTTCCCTACGAGCTGCGCCCCGTCGACTTGGTGGCCAACGGCCATCACGAGGCCAGCTATCGCGCGCTCAACGCCCAGGCCCTTGTGCCCACGCTCGAGGTCGATGGCCGGCCGCTGACCCAGAGCCTGGCCATCCTGGAGTGGCTGGACGAGGTCTCGCCAGAGCCTGCCCTGCTGCCCCACACGGCCTATGAGCGGGCCATCGTCCGCGGCATGGCCGAGATCATCGCCTGCGACATCCACCCGCTGAACAATCTGCGCGTCCTGCGCCAGCTGACGGCCCTGGAGATCGGCGAGACCGACCGCAACGCCTGGGTCGCCCGCTGGATCAGCGACGGCTTCCGGGCCCTGGAGCCGATGGTCGCCGCGCATTCGGGCGGCTTCGCCTATGGCGACGCGCCGGGCCTCGTCGACTGCCTGCTGGTGCCGGCAGGTGTTCAACGCCGGCCGCTTCAACGTCGACCTGTCGCCGTTCCCGGCGATCACCAACGCCGCCGCCCGCGCGGCCAAGCACCCGGCCATCGAAGCCGCCCACCCCGACCACCAACCGGAGCGCTAGATGCTTGAGGACCTGAAAGCCAACAACGCCGCCTGGTCGGAACGCAAGACCCAGGTCGATCCGGACTTCTTCAAGCGCCTGGAAGGTCAGCAGAGCCCGGAATATCTCTGGATCGGCTGGCAGCGACAGCCGCGTGCCCGCCAACGAGATCGTCGGCCTGGATCCGGGCGAACTGTTCGTCCACCGCAACGTCGCCAACCTGGCCCCGCCGCAGGACGCCAACTATCTGTCCGTGCTGGCAGTTCGCGGTCGAGGTGCTGAAGGTCAAGCACGTCATGGTCGTCGGCCACTACGGCTGCGGCGGCGTGGCGGCCGCCATCGACGGCCAGCGCCGGGGCCTGGTCGACCACTGGCTGCACCCGATCCGCGAGATCCACGCCGAGCACAAGCACGAACTGGAAGCGATCCCCGAGCAGCGCGCCATGCTCGACCGCCTGACCGAGCTGAACGTCGCCCGGCAGGTGCGCAACGTGGCCGCCGACGTCTTCGTCCAGGACGCCTGGGCGCGCGGCCAGGACCTGTCGGTGCACGGCTGGGTCTATTCGTTGCACGACGGCCTGGTGAACGATCTCAACATCGGCATCAGCAGCCTGGCGGACTACGAGCGGATGATGGCGGACTCTAACCGCCCCTGATCCGCACCCGCGCCTGGGCCTTGCGGCCTTGCGCGTCGACCACCGACAGCTTGTAGAAGCCCGGCGCGGCCGGCCTCCAGATCGCGCGGCCGCTGACCGGATCCAGGCCCAGCGGCCGGCCTTCCACGTACCAGCTCAGGCCCTCGCCCTCGGCGGCCAGCACCAGGCCCCGCCCCCGGGCGCCCAGGGCGTCGACCTGCACCGAGGCGCCGTCGGGCGGGAAGATCAGGCGCGGCCCCTCGGCGGCGGCGCGCAACGTCCGCAAGGCGAGCGGGGCGGACTTCGGCGCGATCGGGCGCGGCGCCGAGGACTGGGTTCCGATGGCGTCGGCGACGTCGAACAGCAGCGGCAGGGCGGCGTCGCGTCCCGTCAACCCGCCACGCGCGCCGCCGTCGGCCCGACCCGTCCAGACCAGGATCGCATAGCCGCCGACCACCCCGGCCGCCACGGCGTCGCGGAAGCCGTACGAGGTGCCGGTCTTGAACGCCATCGACGGTCCGCCGCGGGTCAGGGCCGAGGGCGCGCGGCCCCTCGGCGCCGGGGCTTCGCGGAGAATATCGAGCACCTGCCGGGCCGCCTCGGGCCGGACCAGACGCGTCCCGCCGGAGCGCTCGCGGGCCTTGGCCTCGTCCTCGGTCCAGGCCAGCGGCTTGGCGATGCCGCCGTCGCCCAACGCGGCGTACAGCATGACGAGGTCGCGCCAGGTGATCCCCTCTCCGCCGAGCGCCAGGGCCAGGCCGGCCTCCTTCAGCTGGGCCTTGGGTCGCGCCAGATGCGCGCCGGCGGCCTCGATGCGGCCGGCGAAGGCCTCGGGACCCAGCTTCTCCAGGGTGGCGACGGCCGGCACGTTCAGCGAGTGGGCCAGCGCCTCGCGCACCGTCACCTTGTCGTGGAACACCCGGTCGAAGTTCTCGGGCTGGTAGTCGGCGAAGCGGGTGGCGTTGTCCTGCAGCTGGGTGTCGGGCGCGACCAGGCCGTCGTCCATGGCCATGGCGTAGATGAACGGCTTCAGGGCCGAGCCGGGCGAACGCAGCGCCCGTGTCATGTCGACCCAGCCTCCGGCCCGGTCGCGGCCCGCCGAGCCGACCGAGGCGCGGACAGCGCGGTTCCTGATCTCGACCACCAGGATGGCGGCGGTGGCGTCGGGGCCCTGAGCGCCCGCCACGGCGGCGGCCATGGGCTCCAGCCGCGACTGCAGGTCGGCGTCGAGGGTCGAGACCACGCTGGCCTGGCCTTGCGGAGCATCGCGGGCCAACTCGCCCGCCGCGTGCCAGGCCAGGGTCGGGAACGGCGCCCGCCGCGGCAGGGGCTCGTTCTCGGCCTCGAAGGCGGCGGCCTCGGTGATCGTCCCGGCACGGACCATCTTGTCCAACACCCCGCGCCGGGCGGCCTTGGCGGCGTCGGGACGACGATCCGGACGGCGCGCCTCCGGCGACTGCGGCAGGGCGATCAGCAGGGCCTGCTCGCCGTCGGTCAGGCTGGACGGCTCGTGGCCGAAATAGCTGAGGCTGGCCGCCCGCGCGCCTTCCAGATTGCCGCCGTAGGGGGCCAGGGTCAGGTACAGCGCCAGGATCTCGCGCTTGGACAGTCGCGACTTCAGCTGCACGGCGCGGACCATCTCGATCAGCTTCGAGCCGAGATTGCGCGGGCGGGGCTCCAGCAGGCGCGCGGTCTGCATGGTCAGGGTCGAGGCGCCCGAGGTGGCGTGGCCATGGACCACCGCCGAGCCGACGGCGCGGACCAGCGACAGCGGATCGACGCCCAGGTGCCACCAGAACCTCGCGTCCTCGGTGCGGATCAGGCGCTTCTGGAAGGTGGGATCGGTTCGCGAGAGGTCGGCGCGGATCCGCCAGCGGCCATCCTCGACCGGCAGGGCCCGCAGCCACGCGCCGCGACGGTCCAGGGTGACCGGCGAGGAGTGCCGGGCGCGGGTCATGTCCGGCGGGAACACGGCGCCGAGGGTGGCGAGGACGACCTCGGCGGCGAGGACGCCGACGAGGATTTTGGTCAGGCGGGGGGACGTGATCGCCCTTCTTTCCCCTCCGGGGGAGGCGGATGCGCAGCATCCGGAGGGGGGCGAGTTAGCGCCCCACCGGAAACATCGGATTCCTGCACCTACTGGCCCCCTCCGGGCCTGGCGGCCCTCCTCCCCCGGAGGGGGAAGAAGGCCTCTCGATAGCTCGACGCCATCACGGCCCCGGCGCGATGGTCGCGCGCGAAGCCTCGGAGCGCGCGTTCACCGCCGGGCGGTACATGTCCTTGGCCACGGCGCCGGGCAGGAAGAAGCTCCCCGGCGTCACGGCCCGGGCCACATAGGCCAGGGCGAAGCCCTTGTTCCCTTCCAGGTCCAGCGCGGCGATGAAGCGGTCGTCGCGGCTTTCCTGGACGTCGGCGGCGGTCAGTTCGCCGAGGAACTTGAACGGACCGTTCTGGGCGTCGTCGGCGCCAAGCGTGGTCTCGATCTCGAAACCGGCCGGCAGGGCGTCGTCGACCACCAGGGCGGTCGAGCGGGCCTGCATCGAGCGGCCGGAGACCAGCACGATGATCCGGTCGCCCTGGCGGATGGTCGCCGGATCGATCGCCCCGCCGCCCATCGACAGCAGGCGCTTGGACACCGACAGGCCGCTGGCCGAGGCGCCCGGGGCCGAGACCGGCGTGCCGCGCACGCTGACCGTCCGCCACAGGGCGCCCTTGCCGGCGTTGACGAAGTGGGCGTCGGTCAGCTTGCCCACCGCCCAGCGCGGCGCGCCGCCGGCCGGCGGCAAGGGCGTGGCGCCCGTCGCGGTGATCGAGATCGGACCCGAGGCCCGGATCAGGGCGTTGGCCGCGTGCAGCAGCGCCGCCTGTTCCTGGGTGTTGAGGGCGTCCGGATCCTTGCTGACGTTCTCCAGCCGGCCTTGCAGCTGGCGGGCCACATCCATCATCCCGGAACTCGGCGGCGAGCGCCGTCAGCACGGCCGTGTCGCGCAGCGGCGTCTGGTACCAGTCCTGCTCGTCCCTGTAGCCGAGGCTCGACACCGCCTGGCGCATGGCCGAGCGGGCGCGGGCGTTGTCGCCCATGCGAGCCAGGCCGGCGGCGACATAGGCCTTGGCGATCGGCTGGCTCTCGTCCTTCATCTGCACGTCATGCCACCAGCGCAGGCGCGCCAGGTCGCCCTTGCCGGCCTTGGCCATCACATAGAGGGCGTAGGCCGAGGCGCGGCGGCGCATGCGCTCCGTCGCCTTCTTCGAGGCGTCCTCGTTGCTCGCCCACCAGCCCGGATATTCCATGCGGTAGGCGACCGACGAGAAGCCCTCGGGCCGGCTGACCTGGCGCATGGCGCCGACCGCCTTGTCGATGGCGTTGTCGGGCACGGCCACGCCTTGCGCCCTGGCCTCCAGCAGGAAGTCGACGACATAGGCGCCAAGCCACGGATCGGCCTCGCCGTCGCCGACCCGCCACAGGCCGAAGGCGCCGTCCAGGGTCTGGCGGTCCAGCAGCTTGCCCACTGCGCCCGCGAGAGCCGCCGGCGTGCGTTTCAGCTTCGGATCATTGGAGAAGGTCTGGGCGTAGAGCAGCGGATAGGCCGTCGAGACCAGCTGCTCGGTGCAGCCATACGGATAGCGCTGCAAGGCCACCGCGATCGCCGACGGGTCGAAGCCCCGGATCGGCGAGTAGCTGACCTGCAGGGTCACGTCGCCCGCCGCCAGGCCCGCCAGCAGCGGATACGAGGGCGTGAAGCTCTCGCCCGGCTTCTGGATCTCGGTGGTGGTGCGCACGATGTCGCCCAGCCCAGGCGGGTCTGGATCGGATAGTCCTTCTGGGTCTGGAAGCCCGGGCCGGCGACCTTGAAGCCGATCTTGCCGATCCCGGTCACATCCGGGGCCAGGAAGGGGATCTTCTCGGCGATTCGCTGGCCCAGGATCAGCTGGAACACCTTCTTGAAGGCCACCTTCAGCCCGTTGGTCGAGAAGGCCTCGGCCGTATAGGCGCCCGGCTTGCCCTCGACATTGTGCAGCTCCAGCGTGGCGTAGGCCTGGTCGCCCGGCGCCAGGAAGCGCGGCAGGTTCAGGTCGGCCACCACCGGCTGGCGCACGGTCAGGGGCTTGGACGCCGAGCCGACGGCCGTGTCGGTCCAGGCCACCGCCTGGATGCGCAGCTCGCCGTTGAAGTCGGCGGCCGGCAGCTTGATCACCGCCTTGCCGTCGAGACCGGTCTCCACGATCCCGGACCACAGGGCCACGGTCTTGATCGGGGTGGTGGTCAAGCCCTCGCCGCCGACCTCGTCGCCGCCGAAATTGACATTGGCCGGCGCGCCCAGGTTCGGGTCGAGCAGACGGCCGTAGTCGTCGCGATAGTTCAGGGTCAGGGCGCGCTTGCCGAAGTACCACTTCACCGGATCGGGGCTGTCCTGGTGGGTCAGGCGCAGGATGCCCTCGTCCACCGCCGCGATGGTGACCTTGGCCTTCTGGCCAAAGCCAAGGCCGCTGACCTTCACCGGAATCTCGACCGGCGCCTTGCTGTCGATCTTGCTGGGCGTGCCGAGGTCGACCGTCAGCTTGCGGTTCTTGGGATCGATCGGGACATAGACCAGACCCAGGGCGCGACGCGGCTTGGGCGAGGCGACCGGGTCGCGCGGCTGGATGACGCTGACCATGACATAGGCCCCGCCGCCCCAGGCGGCCGAGGTCTTCAGGCGCACCGTGGTCCCGTTCTCGCCGACCGAAACGGTCTTGAGATCGATCAGGCGATCGGTGGCGACCGCGATCTGCGCCTCGCCGGCATAGGGCGGCTTGAGCGTGATCTCGACCGTGTCGCCCTGGGCGTAGGTCTCGGGTTCCGGCGGACACCCGGACCACGTCCGGCGCCTCGCCTTCACGGGCCGGAGCGCCCCAGCCCGCCGAGAAGCGGGTGACGGTCCTGGCGCCGTCCGCGCCCTCGACCTCGAGGCGGTAGTCACCCCAGCCCAGGCGGCGGGTGAACCTGGCCGGCGAACCGGCGCCGATATTGACCTGCGCCTTGGCGACGATGGCGTCGCGGCTGCTGCGCCGCCACTGCCAGCGGCCGTTCTGCTGGAACCAGTCATAGTCCCAGCGCTCGGCCACCAGGGTGTAGGTCGCGGTCGCGCCGATGCGCTGGCCGGCGGCGTTGACGGCGATGATGTCGAGGCTGACGGGCGGATCGCCCTTGCCGGCCTCGCCCTGGTCGACCTTGACCCCATAATAGATCGACTTCGGACGCACCTTCAGCTCCAGCCCCTCGCGGACCGGACGGCCGCCCGGCTCGAACACCGAGGCGGTGACCGAGGCCACCAGCGGCTGGGCGGTGTCGCCGGCGTCGGTGGTGGACACCGACAGGATCGCGTGGCCTTCGCCGTCGGTGACGGTCGAGCCGAGATCCAGATACTTCTCGTCGAACGGCTTGGACTGATCGCCCCATTCGAAGCCCTTGTAGGCCGGGAACGGGTCGGTATCGGCGCGCAGGCGGGCCTCGCCTTGAGTCTGCAGGCCAGCGCCCGGCGCGCCGTAGAGGAAGCGGGCCGAGACGTCGACCTTGCGGGCCTCGCCCGCGCCAAGGGCGACGGAGTTCCTGGCCCGTGGCGGTGACCGCCAGGCGCTGCGGCGCGAAGTCTTCGACCGAGAACGACAGGCTGCCGGTCGCCTCCTCGATGCCCTCGATATGCAGCTCGGCGGTCCAGCGGCCGCGCGGGGCCGATCGCGGCAGAGCGATATCGGCCAGCACGGCGCCGGCATTGGCCTGGCTGAACGGATAGCGCTTGAACTCGACGCCCGACGGCCGCTTGACGAGGATCTCGCCCTTGCGGTCGCTGACAGCCTTCGCCATCCGGTCGCGGACCATGGCCGTCAGGTGGACGGTCTCGCCGGGCCGATAGATACCGCGGTCGGCATAGAGGTAGCCGTCGATATCGGCCGCCACGCTGCGTCCGTCGACGCCGCCCTCGGTGCGGCCGCCCACGCCCTGCTTGGACAAGTCGACGGGCGAGCGGTCGAGATCCAGCACGGCCAGGTCGCCTTGCGGACCATAGGCCATGACCATCTTGGCGCGCTCGGCGCCCTGGCCTTTCAGCAGCGGACGCAGGAAGCGCACCCGGCCGTCGGCGTCGCTCTTGGCCTCGGCCAGAGGCTCGCCGTCGGCGGCGACCAGGTTGACGGTCACGCCCGACAGGGTCTTGGCGCTCTTCAGCGAACGGACCACCACATCCAGGCTTTCCGAGCCGTCATAGGCCAGCATGGCCATGTCGGTGAACACGATCCAGCGGCGGGCCTGGGCCGGATTGTTCTCGCTGTCGTCGGGGTCGCGGCCGCCCGAGGCGTCGCGCGCCTTGATGACATAGGCGCCGGCCTTCATCTCCTTCAGCACCGCGCCCAACGGGAAGACGGTGGTGGCCTTCTGGCCGGTCGCGCCGCCGGTGACCTGCACCACGCCCTTCCAGACCCGGCGGCCGTCGTCGCCCACGGCGTCCTCGCCATAGTCGCCAGCCCAGTCGCCCTCGCCGGTCGGATCCGGCGCGGTGATCGACTTGCGGACCAGATTGCGGTCCGGCACGCGCCAGACTTCGATGGCCAGGGCCTGGACGTTGATCGTCTCGATGCCGACGCCGTCCGACTCCTCGCGCGGCAGGATCACGCCATCGCCGGCGAAGCCCACATACGGAGGCTTCTCGCCGAAGGTGAAGTCGACGTCGGCATTGGCGCCGAGCGTCTCGCCGCCCTTGGCGGGCAGGCCCTTGAGCAGGGTGATTCGGTGATCGGTGAAACCGACCCCGCCCAGGCATAGTTCGTCGCCCTTCACCCGCACCGAGGGCTGGCGGCCGAGATCCGGCGAGACCAGCACGAAGTCGGCATAGGCCTTGGACGGATCCAGGTCCTTGCTCATGCGGATGCAGGCCAGCGGATCGGAACCGCTGCTGTCGACACGGGTCTGCCAGACCGCGAAACCCTCGGGCTTGGGAAATCCCGCGACGGGGCGCGTTGGCCGAGCGGGGCTTGCCGAACAGCGACCAGGCCTCGCCCTTGACCGCCGTCGCGCCAGCCGGCTTGCCGCCGCCGAAGAACAGGCCGCCCTTGCCGACCGCGAAGCCGCCGCCGAAACCGAGGACCAACGCCCCCGCCACGGCGATGGCCACCGGGCCTTTCAGCGCGGCGGGCCAGCGCTCCGACACGGTTCGACGAAAGCCTTCCCAGCGATCGCGCCAGGTGTTTTGCCGGGTACCTTGGATGTCGGGACCGCCTTCCGGCGGCGTCTCGTCCGTCGACATCCGTTGTCTCCCACTGATTTGCGCTTGGTTCAGGCGAATTGAACCTAAGCGCGATCAGGGGTCAACGGCGGTCGAATGACAGTCACGACCGATGCTCAAGCTTGCGGGCGATCGCTCAGCGTCGCTCGCTCCGCCAAAGCGGCGGCCAGCCCCGCTCTAGGCGTCGAACGCCACCACGCCCGTGGAGAGGTCGTAGCAGGCCGAGACAACCTTCAGCCGTCCCTCCTCGATCCGCTCGGCCAGGATGCCGTCGGCGACCTTCAGGCGGCCGGCGATGTCGCGGACATTCCGACGGATGGCGGCGTCCTGCAGATCGACCGGGTGTGTCTCGTCCGCTTCGAGCACGGCCGGGATGATCGGCAGCACCATCTCGTACAGCGCCCCATGCAGGTCGGCGTGCTTCTTGGCGACGTCGACCGCCGCGCCGACCGCGCCGCACTTGGTGTGACCCAGCACGACGATCAGCGGCGCGCCCAGGTGCTCGACGGCGTAGACGATCGAGCCCAGACCCTCGCGGCCGACGGTCGAGCCGGCCACGCGCACGACGAACAGTTCGCCCAGATTGCAGTCGAAGATCAGCTCCGGCGCGGCGCGGCTGTCGGCGCAGCCGATCACCACCGCGAACGGCTTCTGGCCCTTGGACAGCTCGGCCACGCGCGCCAGGGTCGGCAGCATCAGATTGGCGCCGCCGCGGGCGAAGATGGCGTTGCCTTGCTTGAGGCGGCCCAGCGCCTCGTCGGGCGCGATCTCCTGCCCGGGCCCGGCGTGTGCGGCCGGGGCGTGAGCGGGATCGGCCTCCAGCGGCTTGACGCTGGCCATGGCCTTGTCGAGCGCGGCCTTGTCGGCGGCCTGGTGCTTCAGGGCGCTGGAGGTCCGGCGCCCCTTCTTGGTCAGCAGACTGGGATGGGCCGGACCATCGCCCTCGGCGAAGGCCAGGGCCGGCGCGGCCAAGCCCGCCAGGGCGCCCAGCAGAAGTCGTCTCGAAACCATTTCGTCCCCCGACGTGGCTTGATGTCGGCGGAGAGCCTATCCGGTTTCGGTTAACCGGGATTAACAGCAGCTCGAAGTCTCACAGCGGCAGTTCGACGCGCTTAACGACCGTTCGCATGGCGATACTGCTGCTGACGCGCACCACGCCCGGGATCCGGGTCAGTTCCTGGGCGTGGACCCGTTCCAGGTCGTCGACGTCGCGCACCACCAGTCGCAGCAGGTAGTCCGAGCCGCCGGTCATCAGGTAGCACTCCGCCACCTCGCGAACACTGGCGATGGCCTTCTCGAAGGCGCTCAGCGCGGCCTCCGCCTGCGACGATAGGGTCACCGTGACGAAGACGCTGAGCGGCAGGCCCACCGCCCGCTCGTCGATCACCGCCGCGTAGCGCCCGATGACCCCGGCCTCCTCCAGCGCCCGCACGCGACGCAGGCACGCGGACTCGGAAAGATTCACCGCCTCACCCATTTCCACATAGCTGGCGCGGCCCCGCCGCTGAAGCAGGCGGAGAAGCTTCCGGTCGAAGCCGTCGAGGTTCACAGGAGGTTTCTTCACCTGAACATACCTTTCACGCAGGATTCCTGCATACCACGGTTCTAGCTGCATGAAATCCCCAGGGAACCTGCGGGCCGCGAGGCGTAAACCGGCGTCAAATCGCTTCTGGAGGAAAGCACCATGCGCGTAGGCGTCCCTTCCGAGATCAAACCGGGCGAACACCGGGTGGGCCTGACCCCCACGGCCGTCCGCGAATATGTCGGCCACGGCCACACCGTCCTCGTCCAGTCGGGCGCTGGCCTGGGCGCTGGCTATGCCGACGAAGTCTATGTCAAAGCCGGCGCGACAATCGCTCCCGACGCTGCGGCGGTCTTCGCTGGCGCGGACATGATCGTGAAGGTCAAGGAACCGCAGAAGGTCGAGTGGGAAAAGCTCGAGCCTCGCCACATCCTCTTCACCTACCTGCATCTGGCGCCGGATCCCGCCCAGACCGAAGGCCTGCTGAAGAGCGGCTGCGCGGCCATCGCCTATGAGACCGTCACCGACGCCAAGGGCGGCCTGCCGCTACTGGCCCCCATGTCGGAAGTGGCCGGCCGGATCGCCGTGTTCTCGGCGGCCGAGACCTTGCTCAAGCACAATGGCGGCATGGGCCTGCTGCTCTGCGGCGTGCCCGGCGTGCCGCCGGCCCGCGTGGTCGTGCTGGGCGGCGGCGTGGTCGGCAGCAACGCCGCCCGCATGGCCGCCGGCCTGGGCGCCGAGGTCGTGGTGCTGGAACGCTCGATCCCGCGCATGCGCGAACTGGATGACCTGTACCAGGGCCGCATCCTGACCCGCTATTCGACCTTCGCCGCCGTCGAGGACGAGATCCTCAAGGCGGACGTCATCATCGGCGCCGTGCTGACCGCCGGCGCGGCCGCGCCGAAGCTGGTGCGTCGCGAGCACCTGAAGCAGATGAAGCCGGGCTCGGTGCTGGTGGACGTCTCGATCGACCAGGGCGGCTGCTTCGAGACCAGCAAGCCGACCACCCACGCCGAACCGACCTATACGGTCGACGGCGTCGTCCACTACTGCGTGGCCAACATGCCGGGCGCGGCCCCGCGCACCTCGTCGGAAGCCCTGGGCAACGCCACCCTGCCGTTCGGCCTGGCCCTGGCCGACAAGGGCCTGGACGCCCTGAAGGCCAACGTCCATCTGGCGCGCGGTCTCAACGTCCTGAACGGTGAACTGACCCATCCGGCCGTGGCCGAGGCGCTGGGCAAGACCTCGGTCGATCCCTACGGGGCCTGGAAGTAGTCCAGAACGTGAAAGGGCGCCGCGCGGCTTCGCACGGCGCCCTTCCTGTATTCGCGCCTTGGGATCACGCCGCGAAGCGGGCGATGTCCAGGCGGCTCTCGACCATGTCCAACACGTCGGTCATCCGGAAGTCCGGGTCGACCGGGTGCAGGGCGTCGTAGACCGAGCGGGCGAAGGCCAGGTCGGCGGCGGTCTTGACCCGCCAGTCCAGGCGCGACCAGTCCCGCGGGGCCTTCAGGTGGGCCTGGCTCCAGCGCTGGGGCTGGTTGCGGATGGCGGCGGTCGGCGAGATGCGGGCTTGCGGGTCACGTTCCTCGGCGGCGGCGGCGCGCAGCGCGGCGGCCGTGATCACCTCGACCTCGAGACCGGCCGGGAAGGTGCGATGCACGCGGTTGGACGTGTAGTCGGCGCCGCTGGACAGGGCCATGCGGACGGCGTCGTCGATGATTCCCGGGTCCATGAA
Organism: Caulobacter sp. UC70_42; assembly: GCF_044056025.1. Classification (NCBI taxonomy): domain Bacteria; kingdom Pseudomonadati; phylum Pseudomonadota; class Alphaproteobacteria; order Caulobacterales; family Caulobacteraceae; genus Caulobacter; species Caulobacter sp. UC70_42. The sequence continues at coordinate 1,247,340 of NZ_CP171994.1, forward strand.
CGGCGCGTCGCCCTTCAGCCGCACCACATGGCTGACCGAACTGATCGCCTCGGCGCAGCGGGCGATGCGGGCCAGAATATCGGCGCCGGCCCCGCGATGGACGGTGTGGCCGCGCGAGACGAGGAAGCCGGCCAGGGCGTCGTCGACCGTCTCGCTGCTGGTCGCCACGATGATCTTGGACAGGCAGCGGGCGCCGCGAAGGCGCTCCAGCTGGCGCACGATCATCGGCTCGCCCCGCAGGGTGGCCATCGACTTGCCCGGCAGTCGGGACGAACCCATGCGGGCCTGAAGCACGGCGAGGATCATGACGCGTCTCCCTTCGTTGAGAGGAAACTAGACAATATTCATAAAACCCCGATGAATCAGAACCTTACGCGAGATTAATCGGCAGGCTTAATCGAAGCTCAACGACGCGCGAAATCGCGCCCGTCCTCGAGCATGACCTATTGTCGGGATTGATTCCGGGTGGGCGTCAGGCGACCCAACGTCGCGGGTCGAGCGCGACGGGATCGTCGATCGCCATCTCGTCCCAGTCGAGGTCCGGCGGCGGGCTGGAGGCGGCGGCGACCACCGCCGAGAGCTCGGCGGCCGAGTTGACGCCGACCAGCACGGCCGAGCCTTCCGGGCGCGACAGGGCGAAGCCCAGAGCGGCCTGGAGTGGATCCGAGCGGCCCTCGGCGATCATCCGGCGCACGCGCGACAGACGGCCCGAGGCGCCCTTCAGCTGGGCCGGGACGCGATCGGGCGGCAGGAACAGCAGGCCATTCAGGAAGATCGAGCGCAGGTGGACCTCGACGCCCATGCCGGCGATGCGTTGCAGCGAACCGTCGGCCAGCAGGCGCTGGTCGAGCAGGCTGGCTGGAGCCTGCAGGATATCGGGCTTGAAGCGACGGGCGACGCCGACCGGGTCGTCCGTGGCGTGGGCGGCGATGCCGACCTTGGCGAACAGGCCCTGGTCCTTGAGACGCAGCAGCCGATCCCAGAGGGCCGCGCCGTGCGCGCCGAACAGTTCCGAGGGCGAGTGGACGACGATCGAATCGGCGCGCTCGACGCCGATTCGGCGCAGGGCGGCGCGAGCCTCGGTCTCCACATGGTCGGGCCCGCGATCGGCGCGGGCCGTGGCCAGGCAGACGCGGAAGGGCACTGGGCGCGGGATCAGGTCGCCCAGCAGGGTCTCGGCGCGGCCGAACAGGCCCGAGGCGTCCAGCACCGACAGGCGGGCGCGGGCGGCGATATTGAGAATGTCGCGCGCTTCGGCTTCGGGCGAGCGACCACGCGGCGCCGACGAGCTACCGCCGTCGAGGCCGAACTGGGCCGCAGCCAAACCGAGTTTTGAGACCGAAATGGACATCGCCATCCGTGCGCGAAAACATCAACAGACCGCGACGGTACGCGCCAAGGTTTGAACATCCGGTTTCTGGAACCTTGCCGAGGGGTTAAAGTCACACCGATGACGACCGACCGCTCAGACGACGCCAATGCCGACCCATGGCCCATGCACGGCATGGCCGACGACGCCCGTCCCGCCTTGGCGGCGGCGCTTTGCCGAGGGCCGGCGGCCCTGGCCACCATCATCGCCCTGGGCGACGGCGGACCCCGTCCGGTCGGCGCCCAGATGGTGTTCGGCGAAAATATTCTTTCGGGTTTTTTGTCGGGCGGCTGCATCGAGGCGGACGTCGAGATCCACGCGCGGGCCTGCCTGGCCGACGGCCAGCCGCGCCGCCTCGTCTACGGCGAGGGCAGTCCCTGGCCGGACATCCGCCTGCTGTGCGGCGCGCGGATCGAGATCCTGGTCGAGAAGATCGCCCCCGACGACCCGGCCGCCCGGACCCTGCTGGACCTGGCCAACGCCCGCGCGCCCGCCTTCTGGATCAGCGACGGCGCGCACCGGCTGTGCGTTCGAGGAGCCGCAGGCCCCGTGGCCCGGAGCCTTCGAGCGCGCCCATGACCCAGCCCCGCGGCTGGTGGTGCTGGGCGGCGACCCCACCGCGCTGGCGGTGGCGAGCCTGGGCGTTCAGTCCGGTTTCGAGACCCATCTGGTGCGCCCCAAGGGTCCAGCCGCGCCGCCGCCCCTGCCGGACGTCGCCTATCGTCGCGAGGCCGTCGACGAGGCCCTGGCCGCGATCGGCCTCGACGCCTGGACGGCCGTCGCCGTCTGCGGCCACGACCTGGAGATCGACCACGCCGCCTTGATGGCCGCCCTGCCCTCGCCCGCCCCCTATGTCGGCCTGCTGGGCGCGCGGCGGCGACTGCCGGAGCGGATCGCGCGGCTGAGGGCCTCCGGCCTGAGCGACCGCGACCTGGCCAAGCTGCGCGCGCCGATCGGGCTGGACCTGGGCGGCAAGGCGCCGTTCGAAGTGGCCGTGGCGGTGATCGGCGAGATCATGGCCACGCGGCATGGCCAACCGGCCTTGGCGCGACGGACGGTTGAAGCCTAGGCCGGCGCCGTCTCGGCCCCGAACGCGGCGATGTCCTCCAGCAGCGCGTTGACCGCCATGTCGACCAGCTCGCCGCCCTTTTCGGGCGTGGCCTGGGCCGGGTCGGAACCCATGCGGCCGTCGGCGTAGCGGGCGCGGAAGTCCAGGGCCTCGCGGATCGGCCCCGACGGCGCGATCTTCGGCTCATAGGCCGTCGTCTTGATCGTCTCCGGATAGGCCCACTGAGTCACGGCGATCTCGGAGGGCGTCGCGTGGGAACCGTGGCCGACGGGGAATTGGCGGTTGGCCAGGGCGTTGACGCCGGCCAGATCCCACCAGTTCTTCAGCTTCAGGGCGAACGGCGCCCGCTCTTTCCGGAAGCTGTACTCGGCGTAGATCTCCGAGAAGGCCGCCTCGATCGAGGCGACGTTGCCGCCGTGGCCGTTCAGGAAATAGATCCGCGTGAAGCCGTGCGCGCCCAGCGACCGCACCCAGTCGCCGATCGCGGCGATGAAGGTCGACGGGCGCAGGAAGATGGTGCCTGGAAAGGCCAGGTGGTGCTGGGCCATGCCGATGTTGAAGGTCGGGGCCACCAGGATCCTGTCGCTCGCCCGCTTGCTGGCCTCGTGGGCGATGATCTCCGGGCACAGCCAGTCGGTGCCGAGAAGACCCGTCGGACCGTGCTGCTCGTTGGAGCCGATCGGCACCACCACGCTCGTGCTGCTCCGCAGGCGGGCTTCGATCTCGGACCAGGTGGACAGGGCCAGCAGCATGGGACGCTCCTTCAACAGCAACGTCCCGGCTTTACGCCCAAACGCGCGAGCGTGGCAGCCGAAAGTGTGAGCGGCCGCAGCGCTCGCCACGCGCCACCCTCAATGCGCCGACCGCAAAATGCCGCACTTGCGCCGGAGCTTGTCGTGGCGTCATGTTTCGACAAGAGGCGGATGAAATCCGGCCGTGGAGGAAGCGCGATGGCCGAACCGGGCCATGCCGAACGGGTTCTGTCAGTGCTGCGCGACGGCGCGGCGACGCCGCTGGCCGCCTCGTGGCGCCGCAGCCTGACCCAGCATCGCCTCGACCCCGAGAACCGCAGGCCGCCCGAGACCCTGTCCGGCGCGGAGCTGCGCGAGGCCCAGGACCGGATGGGCCCGCTGCTGGCCGCCGCCCAGGACAATCTCGACGCGCTCTTCCAGGCCGTCGGCGACGGCGGCTGCTGCGTGCTGCTGACCAATGCCGAGGGCGTGCCGGTCGATCGCCGTGGCGTGGCGGCCGACGATCCGGTGTTCCGCCGCTGGGGCCTGTGGAACGGCGCGGTGTGGAGCGAGGCGCGCGAGGGCACCAACGGCATCGGCACCTGCCTCGCCGAGCAGCGGGTGCTGACCATCCATCGCGACCAGCATTTCCACACCCGCAACATCGGCCTGTCCTGCACCGTCGCGCCGCTGTTCGACCCGACCGGACGCCTGGCCGGGGCGCTGGACGTCTCCTCGTGCCGTTCGGGTCTGGAGGGCCTGACCGGCCTCGTCGAGCGCGCCGTCACCGACGCGGCCCGCCGCATCGAGGCCCGCGCCTTCCGCGAGGCCTTCCCCCAGGCGCGGATCGTCCTGCTGCCCGAGAGCTCGGCCGATCGCGCGTCCGTCCCGATGCTGGCGGTCGACGGCGACGACGTGGTGATCGGCGCCACCCGCGCCGCGCGCGTAGCCCTGAAACTGACCGATGAGACCCTGAAGCGCGGCCTGCCCTCGCCCGATCGCTCCGCCGATCTTGCCTCGCTTGATCTGGATAGGGCGGAACGCGCCGCCGTTCGCCGCGCCCTGACCCAGGCCGGCGGCAATGTCTCGGCCGCCGCCGGCCTGCTGGGGCTGTCGCGCGCCACCCTCAACCGCAAGCTCAAGCGCCTGGACCTGGCGCGCGGACGGGAATTCCACTGAAGCTGTCTCAGATCTGAGACACTCGGCTCGCCGTGCGCCGGTCGGCATGCGCCATCGCGCCCGCGCCGCGCCAGTCTCGCCTCCAAGACGCCGTCAGGCGCATGGAGGAAACTCATGACCAAACCCGAATTCATCGAGTCGCTGGCGCGTCCGCCGTTCAAGGCGCGCTACGACAATTTCATCGGCGGCCAATGGGTCGCCCCGGCCGACGGCCGCTACTTCGACAACAGCTCGCCGATCCACGGCCGCAAGATCTGCGAGATCGCCCGTTCGCAGGATGTCGACATCGAGCGCGCCCTCGACGCCGCCCACGCCGCCAAGGCCGCCTGGGGCAAGACCAGCGCCGCCGACCGCTCGCGGATCCTGCTGCGCATCGCCGACCGCATGGAGGAGAACCTCGAGGTTCTGGCCACCGCCGAGACCTGGGATAACGGCAAGCCGATCCGCGAGACCCTGGCGGCCGACATCCCGCTGGCCATCGACCACTTCCGTTATTTCGCCGGCTGCCTGCGCGGCCAGGAAGGCTCGATCTCCGAGATCGACCACGACACCGTCGCCTATCACTTCCACGAGCCGCTGGGCGTGGTCGGCCAGATCATCCCGTGGAACTTCCCGCTGCTGATGGCCTGCTGGAAGCTGGCCCCGGCCCTGGCCGCCGGCAATTGCGTGGTGCTCAAGCCCGCCGAGCAGACCCCGGCCTCGATCATGGTCTGGGCCGAGCTGATCGGCGACCTGCTGCCCGCCGGCGTGCTCAACATCGTCAACGGTTTCGGCGTCGAGGCCGGCAAGCCGCTGGCCTCCAGCCCGCGCATCGCCAAGATCGCCTTCACCGGCGAGACCTCCACCGGCCGGCTGATCATGCAGTACGCCAGCCAGAACCTGATCCCGGTGACGCTGGAACTGGGCGGCAAGTCGCCGAACATCTTCTTCGACGACGTGGCGCGGGAAGACGACGACTTCCTCGACAAGGCCCTGGAGGGCTTCACCATGTTCGCCCTGAACCAGGGCGAGGTCTGCACGTGCCCCAGCCGGGCGCTGGTCCAGGAGTCGATCTACGAGAAGTTCATGGAAAAGGCCCTCAAGCGCGTCAACGCCGTGGTCCAGGGCAGTCCGCTGGATCCGGCCACCATGATCGGCGCCCAGGCCTCCGAAGAGCAGCTGAACAAGATCCTCGGCTATATGGACATCGGCCGGAACGAGGGCGCCAAGCTGCTGGCCGGCGGCCATCGCAAGGTCCTGCCGGGCCAGTTGGCCGACGGCTACTATGTCGAGCCGACCGTGTTCGAGGGCCACAACAAGATGCGGATCTTCCAGGAGGAGATCTTCGGCCCGGTGCTGGCGGTCACGACCTTCAAGACCGAAGAGGAGGCGCTGGCCATCGCCAACGACACCGCCTTCGGCCTTGGCGCGGGCGTGTGGAGCCGCGACGCCAACCGCTGCTACCGCTTCGGCCGGGGCATCGAGGCCGGCCGCGTCTGGACCAACTGCTACCACGCCTATCCGGCCCACGCGGCTTTCGGCGGCTACAAGCAGTCGGGCGTGGGCCGCGAGACCCACAAGATGATGCTCGACCACTATCAGCAGACCAAGAACATGCTGGTCAGCTACAGCCCCAAGGCGTTGGGCTTTTTCTGATCCCGACCAATAACCGTCCGCCAGTCGCTTGAGCGCGAGAAACCACAATGGTCTTCTTGCGCCGGGCGGCTGGCTTCGCCTATTCCGGCGACCAACGATATAAGGGAGTGCGGCTGGTGAGTGACGGACAGGTTTTCCCGGTTCCAAAGGCGCTGGCGGAGCACGCGCACATCGACGCCGCCGCCTATGCGGCCGCCGTGGCCCAGGTCGAGGCCGACCCCGAGGGCTACTGGCGCGACATCGCCGCCCGCCTCGACTGGATCAAGGCGCCGACCAAGATCAAGGACGTCTCCTACGACAAGGACGACTTCCGCATCCGCTGGTACGAGGACGGGGTGCTGAACGTCAGCGCCAACTGCCTCGACCGTCACCTGCCGGCCAAGAAGGACGACATCGCCCTGATCTTCGAGGGTGACGAGCCGGGGACCTCCGACACCCTGACCTATGGCCAGCTGCACGAGGAGGTTTGCCGCATGGCCAACGTCCTCAAGGTCCAGGGCGTCCAGAAGGGCGACCGGGTGACGATCTACCTGCCGATGATCCCGATCGCCGCCGTCGCCATGCTGGCCTGCGCGCGGATCGGCGCGGTCCATTCGGTGGTGTTCGGCGGCTTCTCGCCCGACAGCATCGCCGGCCGCATCCAGGACTGCGCCTCCCACTTCGTGATCACCGCCGACGAGGGCAAGCGCGGCGGCAAGCGCATCCCGCTGAAGGCCAATATCGACGAGGCGCTCAAGCACTGCCCCTGGGTGGGCAAGGTGCTGATGGTCCGCTGGACCGGCGCCGACGTGCCCCTGGTCAAGAACCGCGACATCGTCTGGCAGGATGTCCGCGAGGCGGTGTCGACCGACTGCCCGCCCGAGCCGATGCACGCCGAGGATCCGCTGTTCATCCTCTACACCTCGGGCTCGACGGGTAAGCCCAAGGGCGTGCTGCACACCACAGGCGGCTACCTGGCCTGGGCCTCGTGGACCTTCTGGGCGGTGTTCGACTACAAGCCGGGCGAGGTGTTCTGGTGCACGGCCGATGTCGGCTGGGTCACCGGTCACAGCTATGTCGTCTATGGCCCCCTGGCCAATGGCGGGACCAGCCTGATCTTCGAGGGCGTGCCCAACTATCCCACCCCCAGCCGCTTCTGGGAGGTGATCGACAAGCACAGGGTCGAGATCTTCTACACCGCCCCCCACGGCCCTGCGGGCTCTGATGCGCGAGGGCGACGACTACGTGACCCGGAACGATCTGTCGTCCCTGCGCGTGCTGGGCAGCGTCGGCGAGCCGATCAATCCCGAGGCCTGGCTCTGGTACCACCGCGTGGTCGGCAAGGAGAAGCTGCCCATCGTCGACACCTGGTGGCAGACCGAGACCGGCGGCATGCTGATCACCCCCCTGCCCGGGGCCACCGACCTCAAGCCCGGCTCGGCCTCCAAGCCCCTGCCCGGCGTCAAGCCGCAGCTGGTCGACGCCGAGGGTGGCGTGCTGGACGGCGCGACCGAGGGCAATCTGGTCATCACCGACAGCTGGCCGGGCCAGATGCGCACGGTCTATGGCGACCACCAGCGCTTCTTCGAGACCTATTTCTCGACCTATCCCGGCAAGTACTTCACCGGCGACGGCTGCCGGCGCGACGCCGACGGCTACTACTGGATCACCGGCCGGGTCGACGACGTGATCAACGTCTCGGGCCACCGCCTGGGCACCGCCGAGATCGAGAGCGCCCTGGTGGCCCACGAGACCGTCGCCGAGGCCGCCGTGGTCGGCTATCCCCACGACATCAAGGGCCAGGGCGTCTACGCCTATGTCACCCTCAACGCCGGGGTCGAGCCGACCGAGGACCTGCGCAAGGCCCTGGTCCTGTGGGTCCGTCACGAGATCGGCCCGTTCGCCGCGCCCGACGTCATCCAGTGGGCCCCCGGCCTGCCCAAGACCCGCTCGGGCAAGATCATGCGCCGCATCCTGCGCAAGATCGCCGAGAACGAACTGGGCAGCCTGGGCGACACCTCCACGCTGGCCGATCCGTCGGTCGTCGATGATCTCGTCAGAAATCGAGCCGGGGCCTGAAGCCGACCGTCATCGCCAAAAAGGCGGTGACGGCGCCTGACGAAAGCCACATCGGCGCGTTAGCTTCAGCATGATGCGCCGGCTGGTCCCTTTCGCCCTCTTCATCGCCCTGGCGGGGCCCGCCCGGGCCGACGCCGAGTGGGAGACGAAGGGCGACGGCATCGCGGTCGAGGCCCACGCCGACAACCACGGGCGCGGCATGGTGCGGGCCAATGTCGAGATCGACGCGCCGCCGGCCGTCGTGTTCCGCGTCATCCTGGACTGCGACCGCGCGGCCCGCATGAGCCCGGGCGTCAAGAGCTGCCGCGTCGTCTCGCGCGCGGCGGACGGGACGGAGATCCGCGAGCACACGGTCAAGTGGAGCTTCTTCCTGCCGAGCCTGCGCTCCACGTCGCGCGTCACCCTGGAGCCCGACCGGCTGATCCGCTTCACCTGCATCGGCGGCGACATCCGGGCCTGCGAGGGGGCCTGGCGGCTGGAGCCGCTGGATGGCGGCGCTCGCACGCGCGTCACCTACGACCTGTGGGCCACCGCGCCCTTCGCCGCGCCCGCCGGCCTGATCAGCGCCATGATGCGCCGCGACGTGCCCCAATCCCTGAAGGCCCTGCGACGAGAGTGCGAGGGACGATGAGCGAGGACGGCCTGATGCTGTTCGACGGCGTCTGCGCGCTCTGCGACGGGACCGTCCGGACGGTGCTGCGCCTGGACCGCCAAGGCGCGATCCGCTTCACCCCGATCCAGTCGCCCTATGGCCGGGTGCTGGCCGCTCGGCATGGCCTGGATCCCGATACGCCCGCGAGCTTCCTGTTCCTCGACAACGGCCGTCCCCTGACCAAGACCGCCGCCATCGGCGCGCTGCTGCGCCGGCTGCGCGCCCCCTGGCGTTGGCTCGCCGTCATCGATCGCCTGCCGAGAGGGCCGATGGACGCGGCCTACGACTGGATCGCGGCCAACCGTTACCGGCTGACGGGCAGGAGGGACCGCTGCAGGGTTCCGACACCGGAGCAGCGCGGGCGGTTCGTGCTGGATCTGGAGGATTCGAAAAGCCGTCCTTAACGGGGCGCCCGGAGGAAGGTCCGCCCTTCGAAGACGAGGCTGTCGGGTCCCGCGAACGTGATCGCCTCACCCTGAAGCGGCGAGAGCTCCACGCGGATGGTCTCCGGTTTGGTGAAGGCCTCGGCCAGGGCCGACATGACGCCGATCCGGACCTTCATGAGGCCGTTCGCCTCCGAGATCTCCATCCGTCCCATGGCCGGGTCGACATAGGTCCCGACATAGGCGCTGGTCGGCCGCGAGAGCGGCCAGGGTCGCGCCGCGCGCTCGGCGCGGCTCGCCGACAGGCCCGCCAGGCGCTTGTCGCGGCGCGCCGCCAGAGCGGCCAGCTCGGCGTCATAGTGAGCCTCCAGATCGGGACGCCCGGCGAACCGGTCATAGACATAGTCCGCCAGCAGATCGACCAGCTCTCCGGCCATGAAGTCCTCGTTGGCCATGATCGCCACGCCCAGCCGCCGGCCGGGCATGAAGGAAACGTGGGTCCTTGAGCCGGCGAAGTTGCCGAAGTGGTGGATCAGCACGTCGTCGCCATAGCGCCCCGTCTGCCATCCCAGGCCATAGCCGTCGCGGCTATAGGGGCCGAACACGGCCTTCTGGGCGACGCGCGGGCGGTGCGTCGCGTCCACCAGCCCGGCGGGGAACACGCGCCGGCCATCCAGCACGCCATCATTGATCTGGAGCTCCAGCCAGCGGGCCATGTCGTTGGCGCTGGACATCAGGCCGCCCGCCGACTGCATCGTGGCGTCGACTTCTGCAGCGAACTGGGTGACGAGGCGCCGTCGGGGCCGGGCGTATGGCCCACCGCGACCACGCCGCCCCTCCGCGCTCGCGAAACCCACGCCGTGGTCTGGGTCAGGCCCGCCGGGACCAAGACCTCCCGGCTCACCAGGGCCCGCCAGTCGGGGCCGAAGCGCCGCTCGATCAGGGTGGTGGCGAGATTGTAGCCGGTGTTGGTGTAGCGAAACGTCCCATGGGGCGTGTCGGCGCTCTTCACCGTCTCGGCCAGGAGCGCCTGCATCAGCCTTGGCGAATGATCGCCGGACATCGCCGCGCGGAAGGCGATCGGATCGTTCTCGACGCCGGATCGGTGGCTGAGCAAATCGGTCAGGGTGATGGACCGGGCGATGTCGGGCGGGAGCTTGGTTGATCCGGCCCAATCCGCCACGGGCGTATCCAGGTCCACCGCGCCGCGGGCGGCCATCGCCGCGATCGCGAGCGCGGTGAACGACTTGGTGGCGGAGGCGACGTAGAAGCGGGTGTCGGCGTCGACCGCGACGCCCGTCTCGACATTGGCGGCCCCGAATCCGGCGGTGATCACGGGCTCTTCGCCGCGGACCACGGCGAGAGAAAGGCCGGGAACGACGCCGATTCGCGCCAGGGCCTTGCGCGTGAAGACATCGATGTCCCTGGCTTCCGGGCCGGGAACGGGCGCGGCGGACGCCACGGGCCCCCACAGGAGGGCGGCGGTGAAAAAGGCGGCCGTCAACGCACTCGGAAAGTTCATGCATGCCCCACGACTGAAGCGATCGGCCAGCCTTTCGGCCGGCGCTGATCTATGATCGGAGCATGCCGACCGGCGTCGGAAAGCGGTCTCCTCCCGTTAGAGGCTTTAGCGCCGTCGTTTGGAGGCAGGCCCTACGAACTTTTCTGAAATCGGTCGTCTAGAACAACGCCGCCACGCTCTCGGCGCTGTAGGGCTTCTGCAGCACGGGCGTATCCCGGAACCGTTCCGGGAAGGCGGCGCTGTCGCCGAAGCCGGTGCCGAAGGCGAACGGCACGCCGGCGTCCTGCAGGGCCTCGGCCACCGGGAAGCTGGTCTCCTGGCCCAGATTGACATCCAGGATCGCGAACGGCGGCTTCTCGTCGTTGATGGCCTCGAAGGCCTGGGCGACGCTGGAGGCGACGATGACCTGTTTGACGCCCAGCCGGACCAGCATGTCCTCGAGATCCAGCGCGATGATCATGTTGTCCTCGAGCACCAGCATCCGCTCGGGCGCCCGCACCGGCGTGTCGGCCCGGCGCGGCTGGCTCACGGCGGCGGTCGCGCTCTCGCTGGAGACGTAGCGGCCAGGAATGCGGATGCGGGCCTGCAAACCCTCGGTCCGATAGTCCAGGGCCACCTCACCGTTCAGGTCGTGGGGGATCGAGTGCTCGATGATGGTCGAGCCAAAGCCCCGGCGGGTCGGCGGCTTGACCGGCGGACCGTCGCGCTCGCGCCAGTCGATGATCAGGTCGCCCTTGACGTCGCGCGTCCAGTCGATGGCCACGTGGCCGCGCTGGTCGCACAGAGCGCCGTACTTGGCCGAGTTGGTCATCAGCTCATGGATGACCAGGGACAGGATCGAGAAGGCGTCCGGCGCCAGGGCGATCGGCGCGCCCTTGAGGCGAACCCGGTCGGCCTTGGTGGACAGATAGGCCTCGGCCTCGGCGGTGATCAGGTCGCTGAGCGCCCCCGGCCCCCATTGGTGGCGGGTGATCTGGTCGTGAGCCCGGGCCAGGGCCTGGACGCGGCCGCCGACGACCTCGGCGAACGCCTCGACGGTCGAGACCCCGGCCTTGCTCTGGCTGATCAGGCCGCGGATCAGGCCCAGGATGTTGCGCACCCGGTGGTTCAGCTCGGCGATGAGCAGCTCCTGGCGCTGGTTGGCGCGCTGGCGCTCCTCGTCGGCCAGGTCGGTCAGGCGGAAGACGATCTCCAGCAGGCTCCCCGCAGGCTCTCGGCCAGCGAACGTTCGACCGTGGTCCACGGCCGGCTCTGGCCGCGCACCGTCTCTTCCCAGGCCTCGAAACTCTTGCGCGGGGTCAGGCGGTCGCCCAGGGGGCCGACCTGGACCAGTTTGGCGGGCTTGCCGGCCCAGACCACAGTCTTGGCTTCCTCCTTGCGGAAGAAGATCAGGTAGTCGCGCGGCGTACGCGACAGCGGCACGGCCATCATGCCCGCCGCCTTCTGCGACCAGACGGTCGCCGAGGGCAGCAGGCCGGCGATCTCGTTGGTCGCGAAGACCGAATGGGTGTCCTTTTCCCGCAGAATGCGCAGCAGAGTGTGGACGTCGCTGGCGTCTGGCGTGGAGTTCGCGCAGGGTCAGCCGCCCCTCGAGCCACAGGGCCAGGCCATCGCAGCCGACCAGGCGGCACAGGTCGTTCGAGGAACGGGATCAGACTGTCCGCCCCCTGGGGAGCGCTGACCACGGCGCTCATCATCCGGTCGTGCAGGTTGCGCGCCTCGGCCATGCGCCGGGTCTCGATCTCGCGCTCGCGGCTCTCCAGGGTCAGGGAAAACAGCTGGCCGAACAGCTCGGCGGCCGTGCGGCGCTCGTAGCTGATGTGCTTGGGCGCGTAGTGATGGCAGGCGAACAGGCCCCACAGCTTGCCGTCGCGCAGGATCGAGATCGACAGCGAGGCGGCCACCCCCATGTTGCGCAGATACTCGATGTGGATCGGCGAGACCGCGCGCAGCATGCTCATCGACAGGTCGACGGGCTCGCCCGCCGGGCTGGTCGGCGGGATGATCGGCGAGACCTCGGCGTCGACGTCGGCGATGATCCGCAGCCAGTTGCGTTCGTAGAGGGCGCGGGCCTGCACGGGGATGTCCGAGGCCGGGTAGCGCTGGCCCAGGAACGAGCCAATGCCCGGCCGCACCGACTCGGCGATCACCTCGCCGGCGCCGTCATGGGCGAAGCGGTAGACCATCACCCGGTCGAATTCGGTCAGGGCCCGCACCTGGCGGGCGGCCTCGTGGCAAAAGTCCTCGAACGTCGGTCGCGCGGCGATGCGGGTCGTCATCGAGCGCACGGCCGAGGCGGCCTCGATCAGGACATCGGGATGGCTGGGCTCGCCCTCGATGATCAGCAGACGGCCGGAATAGTGCAGGGCGAGGTCGAAGTCCTCGCCGCCGTCGACCAGGGGCTGGCCGAACATCCGCTCGACCGCGTCAGCGCCGCGCATGATCTGCAGGCGGCCGCGGATGTTGTGGAGGGCGTGGCCGCCCAGCACTTGGCTCAGGGGCTTGCCGATCAGGTCGGCGGGGGCCAGGCCCAGATAGCGCAGGGTGGTGGTCGAGGCATGGATCACCAGCCAGTCGGAATTGACCGCCAAAAGAAAGCCGAACGGCTGCACCGAGCCGAGAATGTGGATCGGCTCCCGATCGCAGTTGGTCAGGTCGACTTCAAACCCGGACATGGGCGCCGGTTCGGACATTCAGGGCTCCGGGCGGGACTATCGTCTCGAACACGTCCGAGAAGTACTGAAAGCCATATCGCGCTCCGGCCTCTACCTCGTCTGTCCGAGTCCCGACATTGGGTTTCTCAAGCCAAGCAAGAAATGTTCGCCAGAGGTCATCGCCCTCGCCCTGGGTCAGATAGGCCAGGGGCAGGTCGTGGCCGGACGCGCTGACCTGGCGGGCCAGGACGCGGGCGCCCAGACGCGAACCTTCCAGGACATAGAGCAGGCCGGCTCCGAAGTCCGGCGATGGAACGAGAGCCGTGGCGAACGGCGGGATTTCCAGGCCGAGGGCGGCGAGATCTCCGGCCAGGGCGGTGCGGCGGACGCGCCCGGGCCAGTCGGGCAGCCATTCGGCGACCCCGGCCCGTTCCAGAGCCCGTTCCAGCGGCGCTATGGCCAGGGCCGAAGCCGAAAGGAACGCGCCATATCCCACAGTCGTCTCGATACGCCAGGCGGCGACCTGGGCGTCCAGAGCGGCATGGCTCTCGGAGGTGGCCGCGCGCAGGCGGTCGCGAAGCGAACTTTCGGACAAATTTCCCCCAGCCGGATCGAACCCGTCACGCGGAAGGGGCGACACAATCCGTCGTAACACCGACGTCGCCGATTGGTTCCGCCCACATGACAGGACAGTAAGGTTTACCACGTCGGGCGCGATGCTAGGGTCGAGCCCGACTGTTCAGGAGATCTTCTCGCATGATCCGCACCGCCAAGCTGGCCCTCGTGGCCGCGGCCCTTTCCACCACGGCCCTCTCCACGCTGGGATGGGCGCCGATGGCCATGGCGGCCACGAAGGCCAAGCCTCAGGCGAGGCCGGCCGTCGCCGCGGCGCGTCCGCCGATCACGGTGCCGCCGATCGTCTACCAGCAGCGCGTGCTGGCCAACGGCCTGAAGGTCTACACCTCGCGCGACACGACCACGCCGAACGTCTCGGTTCAGGTCTGGTACGGCGTCGGCTCCAAGGACGACCCGCGCGGACGGTCGGGATTCGCGCACCTCTTCGAACACCTGATGTTCAAGGCCACCCGCAACATGCCCAGCGAAACGCTGGACCGCCTGACCGAGGACGTGGGCGGCTTCAACAACGCCTCCACCTGGGACGACTTCACCAACTATTACGAGGTCGCGCCGGCCAACCACCTGGAGCGTCTGCTCTGGGCCGAAAGCGACCGCCTCAAGTCGCTGGTCATCGACGAAGCGGTGTTCGCCTCCGAACGCGACGTCGTGAAGGAAGAGCTGCGCCAGCGCGTCCTGGCCGACCCGTACGGCCGCTTCTTCGCGCTATCGATCCCGCAGCAGTCGTTCACCACCCACCCCTACCAGCGCCCCGGCATCGGCTCGATCGAGGAGCTGGACGCGGCGACGGTCGACGACGTCCGCGCCTTCCACGCCACCTACTACCGGCCGGACAACGCGGCCCTGATCGTCGTCGGCAATTTCGATCAGGCTAAGCTGGACGCGATGATCGACCAGTATTTCGGCCCCCTGAAGACGCCGGCCGGAACGATCCCGAAGGTGACCGTCGTCGAGCCGCCCCGCACCGGCCCCAAGAGCGTCAACACCTACGGTCCCGACGTGCCGCTGCCGGCGCTGGCCATCACCTGGCTGGCCCCGGCCGCCGCCGACAAGGACACCCCCCGCCCTGACGGTGCTGGACGCGGTGCTGTCGGCCGGCAAGTCCTCGCGGCTCTATGACAGCCTGGTCTACGACCAGAAGATCGCCCAGTCGGTGTTCTCCAGCGCCCCCAACAACGCCCAGCCGGGCCTGTTCTATGTCGGCGCGGTGATGGCCGGCGGCAAGACGGTGGCCCAAGGCGAAGCGGCCCTGCGCGCCCAGGTCGCCCGCGTCCGCGATGGCCTGGTCACCCCCGCAGAGCTCGCCGAGGCCAAGGCCGGCCTGCTGGCCGACGCCGTCCGCCGCCGGGAGGAGATCGACGGCCGCGGCTTCGCGCTCGGCTATGCCCTTGAGACCGAGGGCGATCCGGCCGTCGCCAACACCGCCCTGGCCAAGCTGCAGGCCGTCACCGCCGCCGACATCCAGCGCGTGGCGAAGAAGTATCTGGCCGACGACCGCCGCACGGTGATCCGCTACCTGCCGGAAAAGGACCGCCCGGCCGGCGAGAAGGACGCCACGCCGCCGATCCCGAAGGTCGCCTCGGTCAAGTTCGACGGCGCGGTCACCACGCTCGCGCCGGAAGGCGAACGCGAGACGCCGCCCGCCATCGGCGCGCCGGTGCCGGCCGTGATGCCCAGCCCGGCCGAGAAGACCCTGGCCAACGGCCTGCGGGTCATCGTCGCCAAGTCCAGCGACCTGCCGCTGATCACCGCCGACCTGACCGTCAAGGGCGGGGCCAGCTCGGATCCCGCCGGTCTGGCCGGTACGTCGAACCTGACCTCGGAGCTGCTGACCGAGGGCACCACCACGCGCTCGGCCACCCAGGTCGCTCGCGAGACCGAAGCCCTGGGCGCCAATCTCGAAGCCGGCTCGGGCTGGGAAGCCTCCTCGCTGACCCTCAGCGTCACGGCCAACAACGCCGCGCCCGCCATGGCCATCATGGCCGACGTCGCCGAGCACCCGACCTTCTCCGCCGAGGAGCTGGACCGCGTCCGCACCGAGACCCTGGACGGCCTGTCGGTCTCGTTCCAGCGTCCGGGCACGCTGGCCGCCTTCGCCACCGCGCCCGTGCTCTACGCCGGATCGGCCTATGGCCACGTGGCCGGCGGCACGCCCGGCTCGCTGCCGAAGATCAAGCGCGCGGATCTGGCCAAGACCCATGCGACCTACTGGCGTCCCGACAACGCCGTGCTGGTGCTGACCGGCAACCTGACGCCCGAGGCCGGCTTCGCCTTGGCCGAGAAGGCCTTTGGATCGTGGAAGAAGCCGGCCACGCCGCCGCCGGCCCCGCCGGCCGCCCCGACCGGCTACGCGCCGCGCAACGTCGTCATCGACCTACCCGGCACCGGGCAGGCGGCCGTGGTGCTGGCCAAGCCGGCCATCACCCGCGCCGACCCGAACTATTACCAGGGCGTGGTCGCCAACACGGTGCTGGGCGTCGGCTTCAGCTCGCGCCTGAACCAGGAAATTCGCATCAAGCGCGGCCTGTCGTACGGGGCGGGCTCCAGCCTGACGCCGCAAGGCCGCTTCGGCGGCTTCTCGGCGCGCGTGCAGACCAAGAACCCCTCGGCTGGCGAGGTCGTCACCCTGACCCGCGCCGAGCTGAGCCGCCTGGGCGCCGAGCCGGCCTCGGCCGGCGAACTGGCCGCGCGGAAATCGGTGCTGGTCGGCAATTTCGGGCGTGATCTCGGCACCTCGGAAGGCCTGGCCAACATCCTGGGCAACTACGCCGTCTATGGCGTGCCGCTGACCGAGATCCAGAGCTATGCCGCCAAGGTCGAGGCCGTGACCCCGGAAGAGGTCCAGGCCTTCGCCAAGGCCAAACTGGACCCGGCCCAGATGAGCGTCATCGTCGCCGGCGACGCCAAGGCCATGGGCGCTGACCTGGCCAAGGCCGCGCCGAACGCCACGGTGATCCCGGCCGACAAGCTGGACCTCGACGCGCCAAGCCTGCAAAAGTAGCGACGACGAAAGCCCACGATCCGATTGAGGTCTCCATGGACGAGGTCGACATCGCGATCGTGGGCGCCGGCGCCGCCGGGCTCGCCGCCGCCGAGGCCGTGGCCGCCAGCGGGCTGCGGGGCGTCCTGCTGGAGGCCCGCGACCGCCTCGGGGGGCGCGCCCATACGATCCAGAGCGCCCTCGGCCCCATCGACCTGGGCTGCGAGTGGTTACACTCGGCCGACGTGAACCCGCTGGTCGCCAAGGTCGAAGCGCTTGGCCTGACCCTCGACAAGACCCCGCCGCCCTGGGCCAATATCGCCGACAGCCCGGTCTTCAGCCGCGAGGCGCGCGCCGAATTCGGCGAGGCGTTCCAGGCCCTGGACGCGCGGATCGAGGCGGCGGCCCGGGACGGCGGACCCGACCGGCCGGCGTCCAACCTGTTGGATCCGGACAGTCGCTGGACCCCGCTGCTGAACGCCTTCAGCGCCTTCTACAACGGCGCGGAATTCGACCAGGTCTCGCTGCACGACTACGCCGCCTATGAGGACACCGAGGTCAATTGGCGGGTGGCCGAGGGCTACGGGACGGCCATCTCGCGGCTGGGCGGCGATCTGCCGACGCACCTGCTCCTGCCCCGTCTCGATGATCCGCCACGACGGCCCGCGGGTGGAGTTGGAGACGGCGCTGGGGACGGTCTCGGCCAGGGCCGTCATCGTCTGCGCGCCCACGCCGATCCTCGCCACCGGCGCCCTGCGGTTCATGCCCGCCCTGCCCGACAAGCTGGACGCCGCCGCCGGCCTGCCGCTGGGCCTGGCCGACAAGGTGTTCCTGAAGCTGGACGAGCCGGACATGGTCCCGCCGGAGACCCAGCTCTATTCCGACCCTCGCGTCACGGCGACCGGCGCCTATCACCTACGGCCGCTGCACAGGCCGATGATCGAGGTGTTCCTGGGCGGCGCCCACGCCCGCGCGCTGGAGGGCCAGGGACCCGGCGCGGCGGCGGCCTTCGCTGTCGACGGGCTGGTCGGCGTGTACGGCGGCGGCATCCGATCGAAGGTCCACGTGATCGCCGAGACGCACTGGGCCGCCGACCCTTTCGCCGGCGGCTCCTATTCCCACGCCCTGCCCGGCCATGCCGGCGCAAGGGCCGTGCTGGCCGCGCCGGTCGACCAGCGCCTGTTCTTCGCCGGCGAGGCCTGCAGCCCCAACTTCTTCTCCACCGCCCACGGCGCCTGGCTGACGGGCCAGGCGGCGGCGCGGGCGGCTATCGAGAGCCTCAAGCCTTAGGCTTGGCCAGCAAGTCGCGGATTTCGGTCAGCAGCTTCTCTTCCGGCGTCGGAGCCGGCGGGGCGCTGGGCGCGGGCTGCTCAGCGTCCTGGCGGCGGATGCCATTGACCACCTTGACCAGCAGGAACACCACCATCGCCACGATGAAGAACTGGATCAGGGTGTTGATGAAGGCGCCGTACATGATCGAGACCTTCTCGACCGCCTCGGTCGCCGGATCCTCGGGCCGCAGCACCCATTCCAGCTTGGAGAAGTTGAGGCCGCCGGTCAGCAGCCCGATCGGCGGCATGATCACCTGGTCGACCAGACTTCTTGACGATGCCGTTGAACGCCGCGCCGATGATCACACCGACAGCCAGGTCGATGACGTTGCCCCGGGCGATGAACTCGCGAAATTCCTTGACGACGCTCATGACAAAACTCTCGCTGCCTCGAATACGGCGCGAAGGCTGAAGGCGTTCGCCGTCCAGGGTCAACCCCGGGTCACGATTGTTGTTATTCGTCGCCGTCGGCGTTGAGGCGGGCGCGCAGTTCCTTGCCGCTCTTGAAGAACGGCACGTGCTTGGCGCGGACGTCCACCGCCTCGCCGGTGCGCGGGTTACGACCGGTGCGAGCGGGGCGCGAGCGGACCGACAAGGCCCCAAAACCGCGCAGCTCGACGCGGCCGCCGTCCTCCAGGGCTCCGATCATGCGCTCAAGGATCACGCCGACCACGCGTTCGACGTCTTTCTGCGTCAGGTGCGGATTTTCATTCGCGAGCCTGGCGATGAGTTCAGACTTGATCATCGATATCCCCGGAACGCCCTTGGGAGGAGAAAGGCGCGAGCGGACCTTTGCCCAACGATGGCTGAGTCTTCAAGGGGTTGCGTGAGATTCTCGAACGGGGTTCGGTTAACGGCCGCCCTTCGCCAACCCTTCGCCGCGCGGATGACCACGAACTGCCCGGCAAAAGAAAACGGCGGCCGGATCGCTCCGGCCGCCGCTGACTTCAACCCACAAGGGGAAGAAGACTATTCCTTGGAAGCGCGCTCGCGCAGAGCGGCGCCCAGGATGTCGCCCAGCGAAGCGCCGGAGTCCGACGAGCCGAACTGCTCGATGGCTTCCTTCTCTTCGGCCATTTCCAGCGACTTGATCGACAGCGACACGCGGCGAGCCGCCTTGTCGATGTTGGTGATCTGAGCGTCGACGCGGTCACCCACGGCGAAGCGCTCGGGGCGCTGTTCCTGACGATCGCGCGACAGGTCCGACTTGCGGATGAAGGCGGTCATCGGAGCGTCGTCTTCACCGAAGCGGACTTCGATGCCGCCCGACGTGACTTCCGTGACGGTGACGGTCACGGTCTGGTTCTTGCGGTAGGTGTCGCCCGACATCGGGTCGCCAGCCAGCTGCTTGATGCCCAGCGAGATGCGTTCCTTCTCGACGTCGACGTCGAGAACCTTCGCCTTGACCACGTCGCCCTTCTTGTAGCGGGCCATGGCTTCTTCGCCCGGGACGCTCCAGTCGATGTCCGACAGGTGAACCATGCCGTCGATGTCGTTGTCGAGGCCGACGAACAGACCGAACTCGGTCGCGTTCTTGACTTCGCCTTCGACGGTCGAACCGACCGGGTGCGCTTCCAGGAAGGCTTCCCACGGGTTGGCCAGGGCCTGCTTCAGGCCCAGCGAGACGCGGCGCTTGGACGGATCGACGTCCAGGACCACGACGTCGACTTCCTGCGAGGTCGAGACGATCTTGCCGGGGTGGACGTTCTTCTTGGTCCACGACATTTCCGAGACGTGCACCAGGCCTTCGACGCCGGCTTCCAGCTCCACGAAGGCGCCGTAGTCGGTGATGTTGGTGATGCGGCCCGTGAACTGGCGCCGACCGGGTACTCGGCTTCAACGCCATCCCGACGGATCCGACTGCAGCTGCTTCATGCCGAGGCTGATGCGCTGGGTGTCCGGGTTGATCTTGACGATCTGGACCTTCACGGTGTCGCCCACGGCGAGCACCTGGCTCGGGTGGTTGACGCGCTTCCAGCTCATGTCGGTGACGTGCAGCAGGCCGTCGATGCCGCCCAGGTCGACGAACGCGCCGTAGTCGGTGATGTTCTTGACGACGCCTTCGCGGATTTCACCCTCTTGCAGCTGCGACACCAGTTCGGTGCGCTGCTCGGCGCGGGCTTCTTCCAGGATGGCGCGACGCGAGACGACGATGTTGCCGCGCGGACGGTCCATCTTGAGGATGGCGAAGGGCTGTTCCTTGCCCATCAGCGGGCCGACGTCGCGGACCGGACGGATGTCGACTTGCGAGCCCGGCAGGAAGGCCGAGGCGCCGCCCAGGTCGACGGTGAAGCCGCCCTTCACGCGGCCGACGATGGCGCCCATGACGGGTTCGTTGCGGGCGTAGACGCCTTCCAGACGGGTCCAGGCTTCTTCGCGCTTGGCCTTTTCGCGGCTGATGACCGCTTCGCCCATCGCGTTTTCGAGGCGTTCCAGGAAGACTTCGACGGTGTCGCCGGTCTTGATGGTGGCCTTGCCGTTCTCGTCGACGCCGAATTCCTTCAGCTGGACGCGACCTTCGGTCTTCAGACCGACGTCGATGATGGCGAAGTCCTTTTCGATCCCGACGACCTTGCCCTTGACGACGGTGCCTTCCGCGAAATCGCGGCCGCCCATCGAGTCATTCAGCAGCGCTTCGAAATCGTCGCGCGTCGGGTTGAAGCTCATATCGTCAGCCATGCTGATCTTTAGTCTCGTAGGTTGGGGGAAGCCCTATGGCGAGCGCCGCCGGAGAAAGCGGTTCTCGGGATTCCGGATGAAGTGGGTTTTCTGCGGTCCCGCGACGTTCTCTCTATCGCGGCGAGGTCGGCGGTGGATTTGCCCTACCGGCTAGAGCCGATGATGGGCGCGCGCGTCCTCGACGATACGGCGGGCCGCATCGAAGGCCTGCTCTATAGTCATTTCCGACGTGTCGAGCAAGACGGCGTCTCGCGCCTGAGTCATCGGCGCGTCCTTGCGGCCGCCGTCTCGCGCGTCGCGCTTGTGGATATCGGCCAGGATGTCCTCGAAATCCACGACCTCGCCCTGGCCCGTCAGCTGCTTCCAGCGCCGCTCGGCGCGGATCTCGGGACGCGCGGTGACGTACAGCTTGGCCGGCGCGCCGGGGGCGATCACCGTGCCGATGTCGCGCCCATCCAGCACCGCGCCGGGCTCGCGGCGGGTGAAGTCGCGCTGCAGGTCGAACAGGGCCGCCCGAACGCCGGGATGCACGGCCACGCGGCTGGCGGCCTCGCCGGCCGCACGGGTCCGCACCTCGGCGCGGTCCAGGTCCGAAAGGTCCAGGGCGCGCGCCACGCTCTCGGCCGCGATCGGGTCGTCCAGGTCTCCCGCCCCGGCGAGCACGCCCACGCCCACGGCGCGGTACAACAGGCCGGTGTCGAGCAGGGGATAGCCATAAAGCGCCGCCAGGCGTCCGGCGATGGTGCCCTTGCCCGAGGCGGCGGGGCCGTCGACGGCGATGACGAAGCCCGCCACGTCAGGCTTCCGCCAGGGTCGCGCCCAAGCCGCGCATCAGGTCGACGAAGCCCGGGAAGCTGGTGGCGATCATGCCCGGCTCGTCGACGGCGATCGGAGCCTGGGCGGCCATGCCCAGGATCAGGTGGCTCATGGCGATCCGGTGGTCGCCATGGGTCTCGACGGTCGCCCCGCCCCGCGGCGGCTGGCCGGTCCCGCGGACGATGAAGCCCTCCGGCTCCTCCTCGACGTCGACGCCGCAGGCTTCGAGACCCGCCGCCGTCAGGGCGATGCGGTCGCTTTCCTTGACGCGCATCTCGCCTACGCCGCGCATCACCGTCTCGCCTTCCGCGAAGGCGGCGGCGATGGCCAGGATCGGATATTCGTCGATCATCGACGGCGCGCGCTCGGGCGGGACGATCACGCCCTTGAGCTTGGAATAGCGGGCTGTGATGTCGCCGACATCCTCGCCGCTGGCGACGCGCCGGTTCGAGATCACCAGGTCCGCGCCCATTTCCTGCAGGGTCGCGAAGAGGCCGGTGCGCAATTCGTTGAGCATCACGCCCTCGACCGTCACTTCCGAGCCGGGGACGATCAGCCCCGCGACCAGCGGGAAGGCGGCCGACGAGGGGTCGCCCGGAACGGCGACATGCGCGCCGGTCAGCTTCTGGCCTTCCGGCAGGCGAATGTGGCGGAAGGTCTTCTCGCCGACGATCCGATCCTCGACCATCACCTCGGCCCCGAAGGCGCGCAGCATGCGCTCGGTATGGTCGCGGGTGGCTTCCGGCTCGATGACCTCGACGCCGCCCTCGGCGTGAAGGCCGGCCAGCAGCACGGCCGACTTCACTTGGGCCGAGGCCATCGGCAGGGTGTAGTTCAGGCCGCGCAGATTGCCGCCCTTCAGCGTCAGGGGCAGACGGCCCCTGTCGCGACCCAGCCAGGTCGCGCCCATGCGGGCCAGCGGATCCAGCACCCGGCTCATCGGACGGCTGCGCAGCGAACTGTCGCCGGTGAAGGTCGCGCAGATCGGAAAGCCCGCCGCCGCGCCCATGATCAGGCGCACGCCGGTGCCGGCGTTGCCGCAATCGATCACGTCGGCCGGCTCCTCGAACCCGCCCTTGCCCTCGATGCGCCAGCGGCCAGCGCCTTCCTGCTCGACGCGCGCGCCGAAGGCCCGCATGGCCCGCGCGGTGGCGAGCACGTCGTCGCCTTCCAGCAGGCCTTCCACCGTCGTCGTCCCGGTCGCCAGCGCGCCCAGGATCATCGATCGGTGGGAAATGGACTTGTCACCCGGGGCCCGCACGATCCCTCGCAGAGCGCCTGCGGGTGCGCTCTTTAATCCAGCCGACGACATGCCGAAACCGGCTCCTTGGTGCTTGGTGGTTTTCGCGAAGGGGTTTGCTTTTGACAGCGGGCTCTCGTCATGGCAAGTGACCGGCCGCTTTTCCCATCCGGATCAAAGGGTCGCCACTTGGCCAATCCCGAATTGGGCGCAAAACAAATTTGCCCCAACTGCCAATCCAAATTCTACGATCTCGGCCGCCGTCCGGCCGTGTGTCCCAAGTGCGGCGAGTCGTTCGACCCGGAAGAGGCGCTGAAGTCGCGCCGCGTCCGCGCTCGTTCGATCACGCCGGACTATGACGCCGAGGACGAGAAGCCCGCCCCCGCGCCCAAGGACGAGGACGGCTTCGAGGACGAAGTCGATGAAACGCCGGAAATCGACAAGGTCGAGCCGGACGTCATCGAGACCGACGACGAAGACGTCGAGCCCGGCCGCCCCCGCGGGCGGTGACGACCTGGGCGTCGACTTCGCCGAGGACGAGGATCTCGCCGAGGACGAAGCCGACGACGTTCCGTTCCTGGAGGACGAGGACGACGACGACAATCTCGACGACGAGATCGAAGGCCTGCCCGGCGAGGGCGACGACGACTGATCCTTGAGGTCGGCCACGTGATGGATAGCCGGGTTCGGATCCCCGAACCCGGCTATCCACAGGGGTTTTCCGGGGTGCGACACTTTTCTCGAAAAAAGTTCGAGAAGAGGCTTGATCCCGAAAAAAATCCCGGACTAGTTTCCGCGCCTCTTCGGGGGGCGACGCAAGTCGGAAACGCCGAAGAGACCAAGGATTTCCGAGAGTTACCTCCGGGTTCTCGAAGAAAAATTTGGGGCTATAGCTCAGCTGGTAGAGCGCTTGAATGGCATTCAAGAGGTCAGCGGTTCGACTCCGCTTAGCTCCACCATCAAGGCCCGGACGGAAACGTCCGGGCCTTGTCCATTTCCGGGCCCCGCCGCCTTGGCCCCCTTCCCCTTGAAGTGATCGCCCCCGGCCTCCACATCTGAAGTCGTGTCGTGGGGATCGGCGCCGATCCTCGGGTTTATCTCCGCGAACGAAGTCGCTTGAGCGAGGACTTCGCGATGAACCGGACCATCATGTTCGACAGCCCCTTCCTGCTGGGCTTCGAGCACACTCGAGACCTGATCGAGCGCGCCGCCAAGGCCGCGTCGGAAAGCTATCCGCCCTACAATGTCGAGCAGGCCGACAACGGCGGCGTGCGCATCACCCTAGCCGTGGCGGGCTTCTCGCCCGACCAGCTGCAGGTGACGGTCGAGGGCGGCCAGCTTGTCGTCGCCGGCAAGCGCGACAGCGCCGACGGCCGCGGCGAGGCCGAGCGGGCCTTCCTGCATCGCGGGATCGCCGCGCGGGGCTTCGTGCGCACCTTCATCCTCGCCGAGGGCATGGAGGTGACCGCCGCGACCCTGGAGCATGGCCTGCTGCACATCGATCTGGCCCGGCCCGAACCCGAGCGTCTCGTGAAGAGAATTCCCATTCGCAGCGCGGGCTGAAACGCCGCGCGGAACCCGCCCCGCCGATCTGGGCTCTGAACCGGCCGGAGAAAGGCGCGTTCCCTAATCAAGGAGGTGGTCATCATGACGCCCAACACGCACTACAGCAGCCCGCTCTTCACCAGCGAAGCTTTCGCTGCCCTTGGCGCGCCCGACCTCGTCTATGTCCGGCCGATCAAGGCGGCCGAGATCCTCGCCGACGTCCCCGAGGGCGTGCAGGACTTCAACCTGGCGCCCGACCAGACCCTCTATGCCGTGTGCCGCGCGGATGGCGCGCGCCTGGCCGTGATGATCGACCGTGACACCGCCATCGCCGCCGCCCTCGCCCACGAACTGGCGCCGGTGTCCGTCCACTAGAGACTTGGAGGGCCGCCCCGCCGGGGCGGCCTTTCAGGCGGCCGTGCTGGTCGCTTCGTCGGTCAGCAGCACATGAATGGCGTCGGCCGAACGCGCCTGGCGCAACGCCGCCCGGGTTTCGGGCTGACGCATCATCCGCGCCACCCGCGCCAAGGCCCTCAAGTGCTGGGCGCTGGCGTCGCGGGGCGCGAACAGAGCCACCAGAAGATCGACAGGCTTGTCGTCCAGGGCGTCAAAGGGCACTGGCGTATCCAGGCGCACCACGACCGCGCGAACGCGATCCAGGCCGTCCACGCGCGCGTGCGGAATAGCCACGCCTTCGCCGACGCCGGTCGAGCCGGCGGCCTCGCGGTCCATCAAGCCTTCAAGGGTGGTGTGGGCGTCTACGCCCAACACGCGGGCGGCGACATCGGCGACCAGGGAAAGAGCCTGGCGCTTGCCGGGCGCGCCAGCGCGCAGCGCCACCGCTCCGGGGTCCAGAAGATCGCCAATGGTCATGGACGTACAAAGCTCGCTAGATGCCGACCGCCTTGGCGCCGTCGCCGCGAATCCGCCGCGACGGCGCCAGACCATGAAGGATCCGGTTAGCTCGCGGTTGACCCGTGCCCGTTCAGCGACTTCGTGCGTTCGGGGTCGATCCAGCCGATATTCCCGTCTGGACGCCGATAGACCACGGACAACCCGCCGTGGGCGGCGTTCCTAAACACGATTGCCGGGTATGCGGTCAAGTCCAGTTCCATGACAGCCATGGAAACGGTCATTGTCTTCACTGCGGCCTGGGTCTCCGCGATGACCATCGCCGCGGGCGCGCCCGTCGGGTGGTCGGCGTCAACTTCCCAGTCGTGCTCTTCGCCCTCGTCGACTTCCGGGGCCTTCAGGACGAACATCGCGGCGTTCTCGACCTGCTTGGCCGTGGCCGCCGGCGAGTGGCTCTTCAGCCGCCGCTTGTACCGCCTGATGCGGGTGTCGATCTTGGCCAGGGCCGAGTCGAACGCGGCGTGCGCGTCGCCTCCCGATCCATGACTGATAAGCTGCTGACCCGAAGCCAGCTTTACCGAGCAATCGACACGGAAGGCGTAGCCATCCTTGCTGACCACGACCTCGGCGTTGCCGCCGCGATCGAAGTATTTCCCAATGCTCAGAGCGATTTCGTCGGAGACTCGCACTCGCAGAGCCTCACCAACGTCGACATGCTTGCCGGAGACTTGGACTTGCATGTGACTACAACGCGCCTGTCGCAGGCGGGTGTCAAGCGGCGCCTTAAAGGCCTGTGGACGACCTCAGAGAAGCCCCGAAAAGACGCTCAGGAGCTTGCGCACGGCCATCACGACGACGTGCGCGCTGACGAACAGAAGCGCCCCGCTGCCGATGGCCATCAGGTAGCCAAGCAGGGCCAGAACGCCGTCGCGCTGGAGCAGCGCGAGAGCCAGGACGGCGACCGTCGCGCCGGGCGCCAGGTTGCCCAACGGGATGGGCAGAACCAGCACCAAGGCCAGCACGGTGCAGACCACGCCGATCGCCCGCTCGCCCAGGGGTGCGAACATCGGTCGCAGGCGCGGACGGGTGATCAGCTCCATGCTGCGCACGATCGGCGCCAGTCGGCGGAAGAGCCCGCGCAGGTCGTCGCGCTTCAAGGGTTTCTCGATCAGCCCCCTGGGCAGCCACGGCGTATCCGCGCCCATGGCGATCTGCGGCGCCAGGAACAGGATCGGCAGCGACAGGATAGTGGAGGAGCCTGGCGGCAGCGGCAGGGTGTTGAGCAGGCCGAAAACCAGCAGCATCGCCCCGAAGGCGCGGCTGTCGAACGCCTCCAGCATCTCGCCCACGGTCAGGACCGGCCGACAGTCCTCGCCGAAACCCTCGATGACATCCGCGAGCGACTTCTCGTGCATTCCAACCTTCCAGGCGACAGTAAACGCGGAAGGGGACTAGACCGCTTCCTTCATCTGGCGGCGACGCTCCACCGATGACGGAATCCGCATGGCCTCGCGGTACTTGGCCACGGTCCGGCGGGCGATGTCGACCCCGGCGGCCTTGAGAATTTCGACGATGGCGTCATCGGAGTGGACGTCGGCCTCCGTCTTCTCGGCGTCGACCAGGCCCTTGATCTTGTGGCGGACGCTGGCGGCCGAGTGGGCCTCGCCGCCTTCCGACGACTGGATGGCCGAGGTGAAGAAGAACTTCAGCTCGAACACGCCCCGCGGGGTGGCGATGTACTTGTTCGAGGTGACGCGGCTGACCGTGCTCTCGTGCATGCCGATGGCGTCGGCGACGGTCTTCAGGTTCAGCGGGCGCAGGTGCTCGACGCCGTAGGCCAGGAAGCCGTCCTGTTGGCGGACGATCTCGCTGGAGACCTTGAGGATGGTCTTGGCGCGCTGGTCCAGGCTCTTCACCAACCAGTTGGCCGTGGCCATGCAGTCCGAGACGAAGGTCTTCTCCTGATCGGTGCGCGCGCCCTTGGCGACGCGGGCGTGGTAGCGCTGGTCGACCAGCACGCGCGGCAGGGTGTCGGTGTTCAACTCGACATGCCACATGCCGCCCAGGCCCTCGCGGACCATGACGTCGGGCACCAGGGTCTCGGCCGGTTCGCTGTGATAGGCCGCGCCGGGGCGCGGGTTCAGCGCGCGGATCTCGGCGACCATCTCGCGCAGGTCCTCGTCGTCGACGCCGCACAGCCGCCGCAGGGCGACCATGTCGCGCTTGGCCAGCAGCTCGAGATTGTCGAGCATGGCGGCCATGGCGGGGTCGTAGCGGTTCTGATCCTTCAGCTGCAGCGCCAGGCACTCGCGGACGTCGCGGGCGAAGACGCCAACCGGCTCGAAGCCCTGCAGGATGACGAGCGTCTCCTCGACCATCTCCAGCGGGCAACCGAGGCGCTCGGCCAGCTCGATGACGTCCAGACGCAGATAACCCCCGTCGTCGACGGCGTCGATCAGGATCTCGGCGACGGCGTTGCGGGCCGGGCTGAGCGCCGCCTGGACCAGTTGCGCGCGCAGGTGGGCGGCCAAGGTCGGGACGTCGGTCAGGGCGCGCTCGTAGCCGTCGTCGCTTTCGAAGGAGCCGCCGCCGCCGGCGCGGGACCAGTCGATCTGACCGCCGGCGTGCTCGGCGCCGGCTTCCGCGCCGTCGCCGGTGGCGCGTTCGCCCGGCGAGACATCCTCGTGCGGCGTATCCATCTCGCGACCGGCCGTGGTGTCGGCCACGGCGTCGACATGGGTCAGGCTGGCGTCGCGGACGGCCTCGACCTCGCCAGCCGGCTCGTGCTCACCCTCGTCGCGTTGCAGGAGCGGGTTACGCTCCAGCTCCGCCTCGACGAAGGCGTCGAGCTCGATGTTCGACAGTTGCAGCAGCTTGATGGCCTGCTGCAGCTGCGGAGTGATGACGAGGCCCTGACCCTGACGGATCTCGAGGCGGTGGCTGAGCGCCAATGCGCCCTCCTGACAAATCGAAAACTTCGATCGCCATTGAAGGGCCTGTTTGGTTAACGGGTCGCCAACGCCTGCAATTCTTGGGCCGGTGCGACGTTCCGTCTCGGAAAATATCGTGCCAGAGGCCTTAACCCTTGCGGGCCAAGGGCTTGACCCAGGCGCGGAGGCAGAACACGGAAGCCTTTCCTAAACTCCCGCGCGCCTTGATCGCCTCGTCTCTTTTAATCCCCGAGGCGGGGTTCGCTGAAGCTGTCGCCCAGATAGACGCGCTTTACTTCCGGGTTCTCGACGATCTCGCGCGGCGAGCCCTCGAACAGCACCTCGCCAGCGTGGATGATCGAGGCGCGGTCGATGATGTCCAGCGTCTCGCGCACGTTGTGGTCGGTGATCAGGATGCCGATGCCGCGGCTCTTGAGATAGCCGATCACGTCGCGGATGTCGGCGATGGCCAGCGGATCGATGCCGGCGAACGGCTCGTCCAGCAGCATGAACGACGGTTCCGAGGCCAGGGCGCGGGCGATTTCCACGCGGCGGCGCTCACCGCCCGACAGGGCGACGGCCGGCGACTTGCGGATGTGGGTGATGCGCAGCTCTTCCAGAATGCTGGTGACCTGCTCGCGCGCCTTGCGCGGGTCCTTCTGGCGCATCTCCACGACGGCCATGACGTTCTGCTCGACCGTCATGCCCCGGAAGATCGAGGCTTCCTGCGGCAGATAGCCGACGCCGAGACGGGCGCGCTGGAACATCGGCTGGGCGGTGATGTTCTCGCCGTCGAGATAGATCGCGCCGTAGTCGGCGGCGATCAGACCCGTGACCATGTAGAAGCAGGTCGTCTTGCCCGCGCCGTTCGGGCCGAGCAGGCCGGCGACCTCGCCGCGCTTGAGGCGCAGGGAGACGTTCTTGACGACCGGACGGTCGCCGAACGACTTGCCCACGGAATCGACGAACAGGCCGTCCATGTCGTTGGAGGTCAGGGTCATGGAGGATCCTAGCGCGGGGCGGCGGGCTGGGCGGGCGCGGCCGGCGCGTCGGTCTTCTTGTCGTCCTGATAGAACACCGCCCGCACCCGGCGCTGGCTCTTGCTGGCGCTGTTCGACTCCAGCCGGGCGTCGTTGGTCTTGGTGTTGACCGTCAACTTGTCGCCGCGCGCCACGTCCTTGCCCTTCACCAGCACCACGTCGCCGGTGACGATCGCGATATTGTTGTCGAAGGTGTAGACGGCGCGGTCGCCGCGGGCGGTCTGCGTGTCGCTGACCATATAGACGCCGCCCTCGGCCTCCATGCGCTGGGCCGCGCCGCAGGCGTTGGCCCCGTCCGCCGTCGTCCCGGCCTTGCGGGCGCTATACACCGTCACCTTCTGGGCGCGCAGGCGCGAGCGGTTCTGCAGGATCTCCACATTGCCCGTGAAGATCGTGATGCACTTGCTGTTGATGGTTTCCTGGTTGTCGGCGGAAACATCGACCGGCGTGCTCGAGTCTTGGGCGTAGGCCGCGCCGCTGGCCCCAATCCCACCAAGGATCAACGCGGTCGTCACCGCCGCCGCCGTCCATCGCTTCATCAGAACCATGTCCTCATCCGTCGCGGCCGCATCCAAAGCGAACCTGCGCCATTGATCTTCTTTACTGCCGTTCGAACCGGGCGCGAACCCCACCCCGGAAGATGACGCGATCGCCCTTGTCATATACGGAGTAGGCGTTGGATTGCACCTGCCCGCTGGGGCCTTCGCCGTTCATTATCGTCTCGCCGGTGACATCGCCGGTCTTGGTGTCGACGAACGACTCCTCGGACGCGAAGCGATAACCGGCGCCATCGTCCAGACGGACATCGTCCTTCAGGCTCAGGCCGAAATTGTCCTGGCGGTAGACGCCGTGCTTGGCGGTCATCCGCGTCGGCGTGGGCGAGCCCAGGTCCAGGGTCAGCGCCGGCTCGTCCAGGATGATGCGGCGCGGGTCGTTGTCGTCGCGGATCGCCGAGCGCGCCGTGATCATGAAGCTGCGGCCATCGGTCGACTGACCGTAGAAGCGCGGGGTGATCAGGCGGATCTCGGTCTTGGCCTCGCTCGGCGGGTGGGTGGCGGCCATGTAGGTTCGCCAGCCGACCTGCGAGGCGACGATCAGCAACAGGCCCGCGATCGCGGCCGGCAGGATGATGCGCGCGGCCAGAACGCGGCGCGAGCGGCGACGCCAGCGCGCGAGGTCGGCGCTCATCGTTCGTCCGGTCATGACCGCGGTCGGTTGCATCGCGTCCGTCAGCTGTGGGCGAAGATGTCCATCTCTTCCCAGCCGGCCAGGTCGAGCGAGGCGCGGTGGGGGAGATAGTCGAAGGCGTGTTGCGCCAGGGCCATGCGGCCTTCGCGCTCGAGCATGGTGTTCAGCTTCAGGCGCAGCGCGTGCAGGTGCAGCACGTCCGAGGCGGCGTAGGCCACCTGGTCGGCGCTCAGCGACGGCGCGCCCCAGTCCGACGACTGCTGCACCTTCGACAGCTCCACGCCCAGCAGCTCGCGCGTCACGTCCTTCAGGCCGTGGCGGTCGGTATAGGTGCGGGCCAGCTTCGAGGCGATCTTGGTGCAGTAGACGGGCGCGGTCACCACGCCCAGATGGAGTTCGAACATGGCGATATCAAAGCGGCCGAAGTGAAAAAGCTTCAGCACGGCCGGATCGGTCAGCAGGGCCTTCAGGTTCGGGCAGTCATAGGTCGCGCGATTCAGGCGCACCACGTGCGCGTCGCCGTCGCCCGCCGACAGCTGGACCACGCACAACGGATCGCGGCCCAGGCGCAGACCCATGGTCTCCGAATCGATGGCGATGACGCCGGCGCCCGCGAAAACGCCGTCGGGCAGATCGCCCTCGTGAACGAAATTAGCCAAGTCTCAAACTCCGGCGATCACATCGCGCCCGCGCGAGCGCGTTCAACCACGCGCCCGATTGGAACGCGCGACACTTATACTCACGATGAACGAATTAGCATCCGGAGGATTTTTTGGCGCCACCCCCGCTTCTCGAAAGAAGCTCGGTAAAGGGGTGGTGCCCAGGAGAGGACTCGAACCTCCACGACCTTTCGGTCACTGGCACCTGAAGCCAGCGCGTCTACCAATTCCGCCACCTGGGCCCGCTGCGCAACCGGGTAGGTCGCTGCGAGGCCGGGACGTTTAGGGAAAGCTTCTGACGCCGTCAACAGACAAAAATCGATAAGTCGCGATTTCATTGCGAAGCCGCGCTCAGTCGTCTAATTCCCCCGTTATCGCGGTAGAGTCATCGCATGCGACGAGGAATGAAGATGCAAGGTCTGGTCACGGTGTTCGGCGGCTCCGGTTTCGTGGGCGGCCAGGTCGTGCGGGCGCTCGCCAAGGCGGGCCATCGCGTGCGGGTGGCCGTGCGCCAGCCCAATCTCGCCTATCGCATGCGGATGCTGGGCGACGTCGGCCAGATCGAGGTGGTCCAGGCCAATGTCCGCAACCCGGCCTCGATCGCCCGCGCCCTGGACGGCGCCGAGGCGTGCGTGAATCTGGTGGGCGTGCTCTGGGAGAGCGGTCGCCAGAAGTTCCAGTCGATCCATGTCATGGCCGCCCAGAACGTGGCCCAGGCCGCCGCCAAGGCCGGCGTGAAGTATCTGGTCCACATGAGCGCCCTGGGCGCCAACGCCGAGTCGGAGTCGAAGTACTTCCGCACCAAGGCCGAGGGCGAGGCCGCCGTCCGCGCCGCCTTCCCGGGCGCGACCATCGTCCGCCCGTCGCTGGTGTTCGGCGTCGATGACAAGTTCTTCAACAGGTTCGCCCAGATCGCCGCCCTGTCGCCGGTGATGCCGCTGGTCGGCGGCGACAGCCGCGTCCAGCCGGTGTTCGTCGCCGACGTCGCCGCCGTGATCGCCAAGGCCGCCGCCAGCCCCGCGGCCGTCGGCGTGACCTATGAACTGGGCGGCCCGACCGTCTACACGATGCGCGAGATCATGCAGCTTATCCTGACCGAGACCGGCCGCGCCCGGCCGCTGGTCCCGCTGCCGTGGCCCGTCGCCTCGCTGATCGGCGCGCTGGGCGACACGGTCGCCGGAATCCTGCCGCCGCCGCTGACCAGCGACCAGGTCGAGATGCTGAAGGTCGACAATGTCGCCGAGCACGGCCTGCCGGGCCTGGCCGAGGCCGGCGTGGTCGGCACGAGCGTCGAGGCCGTGGTCCCGACCTATCTCTACCGCTATCGTAAGGGCGGCCAGTACGCCGAGACCCCCCGCGGGCGCGTTCTAGGCGACACGCGCCTCACCAAGACGACAAAGGGCGGACGCCGCGCGGCGTCCGCCCTTTTTCTTTCGCCGGCGTCGCCGGTTGGATCAGGGGCGCAGGTAAAGCACCGCCAGGCCGCCGACCCCCACCACGATCCGCCACCAGGCGAACGGGGCGAAGCCGCGCTTGCCGATGAAGTCGAGCATGTACTTCACGACCACCAGGCCCGACAGGAACGACACGACGAAGCCAATGGCCACCACGCCGACATGGCCGGCGTCCAGGGCGTCGCGGTTCTTGTAGACGTCCAGGGCGAAGGCCCCGACCATGATCGGGATCGCCATGAAGAAGCTGAACTCGGCGGCGGCCCGACGCTCGATGCCGAACAGCATGGAGCCGACGATGGTCGAACCCGAGCGCGACACGCCGGGGACCAAGGACAGGCACTGGAACAGGCCGACGATCAGCACCTTGTGCAGCGGCAGGTTCATGGCGTCGTGATCGACGGCCGGCGGCGCCTTCTTGTCGATGAATAGCAGGATCACCCCGCCGATCAGCAGCGACCAGCAGATGATCAGCGGGCTCTCGAACAGGAACGTCTTGATCACGTCGTGCAGAAACAGACCCGCCATGAAGGCCGGAATCACCGCGATGATGACGCTGAGCGCGAAGCGCCGCGCCTCGGGCTTGGTGGGCAGGCCGATCAGCACGCCCCACAGCTTCTGGAAATAGAGGGCGACCACCGCCAGGATCGCGCCCAGCTGGATCAGCACGATGAAGGTGTCCCAGGACGGGTCCTTCAGCCTCAGGGCCTCCTTGGCCAGCAGCAGGTGACCGGTCAGGAGACGGGTATGAACTCCGTCAGCCCCTCGACCAGACCCAGAATGATCGCGCTCAGCCAGTCAGGCATCGTTCGGCTCCAAAATCCCGTACTGGCCTGCGCCCGACACGGTAAATAGGTCGTAAATCCACAAAGTGGACTATTATGAGGACGATTTGCGAGTCGATCTCAAAGACCGCACCCCCAACATGGATATATAAGTCTATTTATTTGACTATGACATTCTTCTTGCCTGAAAGAGTCCGTATGAGGCCGTCGAGAGCAATTTTTCTCCCGTCAGGGAGACGAGGGAAGTCGCATGGCCGAACGCATGCTGAAATTCACGACTGTGGCCCGCACGACGCCTGAAAAGCGCGCGGCCGCTGAGCGTTCGGGCGACTTCCACGAGATCTACGCGGACTTCATCGACGCGAAAGCCACCGAGCAGGCCTCGCGCTGCTCGCAATGCGGCGTGCCCTTCTGTCAGACCCATTGCCCGCTGCACAACAACATCCCCGACTGGCTGAGAATGACGGCCGAGGGCCGCCTGGAAGAAGCCTACGCCCTCTCGCAGGCGACCAATTCCATGCCGGAAGTGTGCGGCAGGATCTGCCCGCAGGATCGCCTGTGCGAGGGCAATTGCGTTATCGAGCAATCCGGTCACGGCACGGTGACGATCGGCTCGGTCGAGCGCTACCTGACCGACAAGGCCTGGGAGATGGGCTGGGTGAAGCCGCTGGTCGCCGGCGAGGCGCGCGGTCAGTCGGTCGGCGTGATCGGCGCGGGCCCCGCCGGCCTGGCGGCGGCCGAGATGCTGCGCGAGGCTGGCTACGACGTCACCGTCTATGACCGCCACGACCGCGCCGGCGGCCTGCTGATCTACGGCATCCCCGGCTTCAAGCTGGAGAAGGACGTCGTCGAGCGCCGCACCCGCCGCCTGGCCGAAGGCGGCGTCGAGTTCAAGCTGGGCTTCGAGGTCGGCAAGGACGCCACGCTCGAGGACCTGCGCGGAAAGCACGACGCGGTGCTGATCGCCGTCGGCGTCTACGCCGCGCGCGACCTGACCGTTCCGGGCGGCGGCAGCAAGGGCGTGGCGCCCGCCCTGGACTATCTGATCGCCTCCAACCGCGTGGGCCTGGGCGACAGCGTGCCGGCCTACGAGTTCCGGCGAACTGAACGCCGAGGGCAAGGACGTGGTCGTGGTCGGCGGCGGCGACACCGCCATGGATTGCGTCCGTACGGCCATCCGCCAGGGCGCCAAGTCGGTCACCTGCCTCTATCGCCGCGACAAGGCCAACATGCCGGGCTCGATGCGCGAGGTTTCGAACGCCGAGGAAGAGGGCGTCACCTTCGAATGGCTGGCCGCGCCGCGCGCCCTGTCGGGCGAGGCCGAAGCCGTCACCGGCTTGCGCGCCATCCGCATGCGCCTGGGCGCGCCGGACGCCTCGGGCCGCCAGAGCCCCGAGGAAATCCCCGGCGGCGACTTCGACCGCCCCGCCCAGCTGGTGCTGAAGGCCCTCGGCTTCGAGCCCGAGAACCTGCCGGAAGCCTGGTCGGCCCCGGACCTGAAGGTCACCCGCTGGGGCACGGTGAAGGCCGACGTCCGCAATCAGATGACCAATCTGGACGGCGTGTTCGCCGCCGGCGACATCGTCCGCGGCGCTTCGCTGGTCGTCTGGGCGATCAAGGACGGCCGCGACGCCGCCGACGCCATCCACCGTTACCTGCAGGCCAAGATCGGCGCGCCCGCGCTGATCGCGGCGGAATAAGAGAGAGGATCTAGAACCATGAGCGAGATGGACCTCTATCTGAAGAACCGTCAGGCCCTGATCGACGGCCACGCCTACGACCCCTCGACCGAGCGCGACGCGTGCGGCGTCGGCCTGGTCTGCGCCATCGACGGCCAGCCGCGCCGCGAGGTCGTCGAACTGGCGATCAAGGCCCTCAAGGCCCTCTGGCACCGGGGCGCGATCGACGCCGACGGCAAGACCGGCGACGGCGCCGGCGTTCTGGTTTCGGTTCCCCAGGACTTCTTCATCGATCAGGTGCGTCGCACGGGCCACGCCCTGCGGTCGGGCCCGATCGCGGTGGGCCAGATCTTCCTGCCGCGCACCGACCTGGGCGCCCAGGAGGCCTGTCGGACGATCGTTCGAGGCCGAGGCCCTGCGCTTTGGCTTCTACATCTACGGCTGGCGCCAGGTGCCGGTCGACACCTCGGTGATCGGCGAGAAGGCCAACGCCACCCGTCCGGAAATCGAGCAGATCATGCTGGCCGGTCCGGCCGGCCTGGAAGGCGAGGCGCTGGAGCGCGCCCTGTTCCTGTGCCGCAAGCGCATCGAAAAGCGCGTCCACGCCCAGAACATCAGCGACTTCTACATCTGCTCGCTGTCGGCCAAGTCGCTGATCTACAAGGGCATGTTCCTCGCCGAGCACATCGACGAGTTCTATCCCGACCTGAAGGACGAGCGCTTCGCCGCCGCCGTGGCGATCTTCCACCAGCGCTATTCGACCAACACCTTCCCGCAATGGCGCCTGGCCCAGCCCTTCCGGATGCTCGCCCACAACGGCGAGATCAATACGATCAAGGGCAACGTCAACTGGATGAAGTCCCACGAGATCAAGATGGCCGCCCAGGCCTTCGGCGAGTTCGGGGACGACGTGAAGCCGGTGATCCAGCCGGGCGGCTCGGACAGCGCCAACCTCGACAACACCTTCGAGGTGCTGGTGCGCGCCGGCCGTGACGCGCCGATGGCCAAGGCGCTGCTGGTGCCGGAGGCCGCCAATCCGAAGATGAAGGCCGCCCACAAGGCGCTCTATTCCTACTGCAACGCCGTGATGGAGCCGTGGGACGGTCCGGCCGCCCTGTGCGCCACCGACGGCCGCTGGGTCGTGGCCGGCAAGGACCGCTCGGGCCTGCGCCCGCTACGCGTGGCCTATACCGACGACGGCCTGGTCATCATGGGTTCGGAAGCCGGCATGTGCGGCGTCGAGGAAGCCCGCATCACTCGCAAGCTGGCCATCTCGCCCGGCCGGATGATCGCCATCGACCTGGCCGAGGGCCGCCTGTACGGCGAGAACGAGATCATCGACGAACTGGCCGAACGCCACCCCTACACGGAATGGCTGGGCAACATGGTCGATCTCGAAAAGCAGATCGGCCCCGGTCCCGAGCCGCGCAAGTACGGCCGCGAGGAGCTGACCCGCCGCCAGGCCGCCGCCGGCTATAGCCTCGAGGATCTGGAAATGATCCTCGCCCCCATGGTCGAGGAGGGCAAGGAAGCCGTCGGCTCGATGGGCGACGACACGCCGCTGGCGGTGCTGTCGGAGAAGTACCGTCCGCTCAGCCACTACTTCCGCCAGAACTTCAGCCAGGTGACCAACCCGCCGATCGACCCCCTGCGGGAGACCGGGGTGATGAGCCTGAAGACCCGCTTCAAGAACCTCGGCAACATCCTGGCCCAGGACGCGGCCCAGGCCGACGTCTACGTGCTGGAAAGCCCCGTGCTGACCACCGGCATGTACGAGCGGATCCACGGCCTGCTGGGCGAGAAGAACGTCGCGGTCATCGACTGCACCATGCCGCTGCCCGCGCCCGAAGCCCGGGACGGCGACGCCCTGCGCGCCAATCTCGACCGTATCCGCGCCGAGGCCGAGGACGCTGTGCTGCGCGGCTGCGGCGCGATCGTCCTGACCGACGAGGCCAGCGCCGAAAGCCGCGTCGCCCTGCCGATGATCCTGGCCACCGGCGGCGTCCACGCCCACTTGGTGGGCAAGGGCCTGCGCTCGTACGTGTCGATCATCGTCCGCTCGGCCGAGTGCCTGGACACGCACTATTTCGCCGTTCTGGTCGGCGTGGGGGCGACGGCGGTCAACGCCTATCTGGCTCAGGAAAGCTTCCAGGACCGCCTGGAGCGCGGCCTGCTCGGCGACAAGTCGCTGAAGGACGTGTGCCTGAACTTCAAGGGCGCCATCGAGGGCGGCCTGCTGAAGATCATTTCGAAGATGGGCATCAGCGTCATCTCCTCGTACCGCGGCGGCTACAACTTCGAAGCCGTCGGCCTGTCGCGCGCCCTGGCCGCCGAGTTCTTCCCCGGCATGCCCTCGCGCATTTCCGGCATCGGCCTGGCCGGCATCGAGAGCAAGACGGTCGAACTGCACCGAAAGGCCTGGGGTCTGACGGCGGTCACCCTGCCGGTCGGGGGCCTCTACAAGGCGCGCCGCTCGGGCGAGGCCCATGCCTTCGAAGCCCGCCTGATGCACACCCTGCAGACAGCGTGCGACACCGGCGACTACGAGCTCTATCGTCGCTGGTCGAACGGCCTTCGCACCCAGAAGCCGATCCAGCTGCGCGACCTGCTGGACTGGCGCTCGGACCGCAACCCGATCTCGACCGACGACGTCGAGAGCGTCAACGAGATCCGCAAGCGCTTCGTCACGCCCGGCATGAGCCTGGGAGCCCTCGGCCCGGAGGCCCACGGCGCCCTGAACATCGCCATGAACCGCATCGGGGCCAAGTCGGTCTCGGGCGAGGGCGGCGAGGATAGCGCGCGCTACAAGCCGCTGCCCAACGGCGACAACCCCAACAGCGCCATCAAGCAGGTGGCCTCGGGCCGCTTCGGCGTCACCGCCGAATATCTGAACCAGTGCGTCGAGCTGGAGATCAAGGTCGCCCAGGGCGCCAAGCCCGGCGAGGGCGGCCAGCTGCCCGGCTTCAAGGTCACCGAGATGATCGCCCGCCTGCGTCACGCCACGCCCGGCGTGATGCTGATCAGCCCGCCGCCGCACCACGACATCTATTCGATCGAGGATCTCGCCCAGCTCATCTACGACCTGAAGCAGATCAACCCGGTCGCCCGCGTCACGGTGAAGCTGGTCGCCGCCACCGGCATCGGGGCCATCGCCGCCGGCGTCGCCAAGGCCAAGGCGGACGTGATCCTGGTCGCCGGCGGCGTCGGCGGCACGGGCGCCTCGCCCCAGACGTCGGTGAAGTACGCCGGCGGTCCGTGGGAGATGGGTCTTTCGGAAGCCAACCAGGTGCTGACGCTGAACAACCTGCGCCACTCCGTCGTCCTGCGGGCCGACGGCGGCATGCGCACGGGCCGCGACATCGTCATCGCCGCCATGATGGGCGCCGAAGAGTTCGGCATCGGCACC
Organism: Caulobacter sp. UC70_42; assembly: GCF_044056025.1. NCBI lineage: Bacteria > Pseudomonadati > Pseudomonadota > Alphaproteobacteria > Caulobacterales > Caulobacteraceae > Caulobacter > Caulobacter sp. UC70_42. Next base: position 1,285,809 of record NZ_CP171994.1, read on the forward strand.
GCCTCGCTGGTGGCGATGGGCTGCATCATGGTCCGCCAATGCCACTCCAACACCTGCCCCGTCGGCGTCTGCACCCAGGACGAGGCCCTGCGCGCCAAGTTCACCGGCACGCCGGACAAGGTCATCAACCTCTTCACCTTCGTGGCCGAGGAGGTTCGCGAGATCCTGGCGGGCCTGGGCTTCCGATCCTTGCAGGAAATCGTCGGCCGCACCGATCTGCTGGCGCAGGTCAGCCGCGGCGGAGAGCACCTCGAACGACCTCGACCTGAACCCGCTGCTGGTCCGCGCCGACCCGGGCGCGAACAAGCCCTACAACACCGTCGTCGGCCGCAACGCGGTGCCGGACACGCTGGACGCCCAGATCGTCCGCGACGCCGCCCCGCTGCTGGAACGTGGCGAGAAGATGCAGCTGACCTACACGGTCCGCAGCACCGCCCGCACCATCGGCACGCGCACGTCCAGCCACATCGTCCGCAAGTTCGGCATGAAGGGCCTGCCCGCGGGTCACCTGACCGTCCAGCTCAAGGGCTCGGCCGGCCAGAGCCTGGGCGCCTTCGCGGTCCAGGGCCTGCGCATCGAACTGACCGGCGAGGCCAACGACTATGTCGGCAAGGGCCTGTCGGGCGCGACGATCGTGATCAAGCCGGCGCGCGGCCTCGCGGCCCCGGAAACCAACACCCTGATCGGCAACACCGTGCTGTTCGGCGCCACCTCGGGCCGGCTGTTCGCGGCCGGACAGGCCGGTGAGCGCTTCGCGGTCCGCAACTCCGGGGCCACCACCGTGGTCGAGGGCTGCGGCGCCAACGGCTGCGAGTACATGACTGGCGGCCAGGTGGTGATCCTGGGCCCGACGGGCGGCAACTTCGGCGCGGGCATGACGGGCGGCATGGCCTTCGTGCTCGACCAGCACGACCGCTTCGAGGACAACATCAATCCCGACAGCATCGTCGTGCAGCGCCTGGCCTCGCCCTATTGGGAAGGCGTGCTGCGCTCGCTGATCGCCGAGCACGCTCGTGAAACGGATTCGGTGTTCGCCGAAACCCTGCTGCGCGACTGGGATCGCGTGCGGGATCAGTTCTGGCAGGTCTGCCCGAAGGAAATGATCAGCCGCCTGCCCCAGCCGCTGGCGTCCGAGCAAGCTGTGCACGAGCGGGCCTGATCAGCCTGACATTCTGAAATGGAGACCGCCGCGAGGGCTTCGGCCTTCGCGGCGGCTTTCGTTCAGGGCGTCGCCCTGGTCTCCAGCGGCTTGAACGTCGCCCGCGCCCTGGCGACCGGAACGCCATCTGCGCGCACCGTGGCCTCGGCGAAGCAGATCGAGCGGCCCAGCTTGACGAAGTCGGTGTCGAACTCCAGCCACTGTCCCAGCTTGGCCGAACCCAGATAGTCCAGAGCCAGCGAGACCGTGACGAGGCCGCCTGCCGCCTGGCCCGCGGCCGTCAGGTTCATGCCGACCGAAAGGCCCATGCCATTATCGGCCAGGGCGGCCAGAAAGCCGCCGTGCGGCATGCTCCGCGAGTTGCAGTGCTCGGTCCGGACGCGCACGCCCAGCACCAGCCGGTCCGGCATGGAGCGGGCATAGAGCGGCTCCCACGGATCGGTGAGCGGGCTCTTGCGGCTGTGAGCGACGAAGCCCTCGGGGATCTCGTCCATGCTGGTCTCGGGAAATTTCAAACAGCTGTTTCAATCTAGCATCGACCGACCCCTTGCGCGAGGGGCCGGCGCATCGCGTTATGGCGCGTAGCTGAACGGAAAGGGGCCGGCCGACATTCCATGTCCATGCGCGCCTTCGCCCACCTGCTCGACCGTCTGTCCCTGACCAGCTCGCGCAACGCCAAGCTGACCCTGATCGCCGACCACCTGCGCGACACCCCGGACCCCGATCGCGGCTACGCCCTGGCGGCCCTGACCGGGGCGCTGTCGTTCAACGCCGCCAAGCCGGCCTTCATCCGCAAGGCGGTCGAAGCGCGGATGGACGCCCAGCTGTTCGCCTGGTCCTACGACTATGTCGGCGATCTCGCCGAGACCGTCGCCCTGGTCTGGCCGGAGAAGCCCGGGGCCAACCGGCCGCCGGAGCTGTCCGAAGTGATCGAAGCGCTGCATTCGGCCTCGCGCGCCGAGGTGCAGCGGCTGATCGAGGGGTGGCTGGACGCGCTGGACCCCGACGGCCGCTGGGCGCTGCTCAAGCTGATGACCGGCGGCCTGCGGGTCGGAGTCTCCTCGCGCCTGGCCAAGCAGGCCTGCGCCAATTTCGGCGGCGTCGAGATCGGCGAGATCGAGGAGGTCTGGCACGCGATGGAGCCGCCCTATGGCGACCTCTTCGCCTGGCTGGAAGGCCGCTCCGAGCGCCCCTCGCCCGACGCGCCGGGCCGCTTCCGGCCGGTGATGCTGGCCCAGCCGATCGACGAGGCCGTCGACTTCGCCAAGCTGGATCCGGCCGACTACGTCGCCGAGTGGAAGTGGGATGGCATCCGCGTCCAGGCCGTATCAGAGCGCGGCGAGCGGCGGCTCTATACCCGCACCGGCGACGACATCTCCGCGGCTTTCCCGGACGTGGTCGAAGCCCTGGACTTCGAAGGCGCGATCGACGGCGAACTGTTGGTGCTGCGCGACGGCGCCCTGGCCCCGTTCGGGGATCTGCAGCAGCGGCTGAACCGCAAGACGGTCGACGGCAAGCAGCTGGCGGCGTTCCCGGCCGGCATCCGCGCCTACGACCTGATGCTGGACGGCGAGGAGGACGTCCGGTCCCTGCCCTTCGTCGAACGCCGCGCCCGGCTGGAGGCGTTCGTGGCGCGCCTCTCCACACTCCGCATCGACCTGTCGCCCCTTCAACCCTTCGAGACCTGGGAGACGTTGGCCGCCCTGCGCCTGGATCCGCCCGAAGGCGACGCCCGCCTTTCCGAGGGCCTGATGCTCAAGCGCCGCGACAGCGTCTACGAACCGGGCCGGCCCAAGGGTCCGTGGTTCAAGTGGAAGCGCGACCCGCACCTGATCGACGCGGTGCTGATGTACGCCCAGCGCGGCCACGGCAAGCGATCCAGCTTCTATTCCGACTACACGTTCGGCGTCTGGCGCGAGGACGAGGAGGGTCGCCGCGCCCTGACACCGGTCGGCAAGGCCTATTTCGGCTTCACCGACGAGGAGTTGAAGCGGATCGACAAGTTCGTGCGCGACCACACGATCGAGCGCTTCGGTCCCGTGCGCTCGGTCCGCGCCGACCAGGAGTCCGGCCTGGTGTTCGAGGTCGCCTTCGAAGGGCTGCAACGGTCGACGCGGCACAAATCGGGCGTCGCCATGCGCTTCCCGCGCATCAATCGCATCCGCTGGGACAAGCCCTCGCGAGAGGCCGACGAACTCAAAACATTGGAGTCCATGCTCGATCCATGATCGGCGTTCACCTCTCGTTTGCCATGTACCCCTACGCAAGGTTGCGAGGAGTACGCCGATGTCCCCCTTCCTTGCGTCCCTGCTGCCGCATCTGCGGGTCAACGCCACCGAACGCTACCGCCAGGTCTATTCCCGCGTCGGCCTGACCGCGCTGCTGAGCTGGGCGTTGAGCCTGATCGGCCGCGCCGACCTTATCCCGCTATGGCTGGCCGCCAGCCTGTCGGTGCAGGCGCTGGAGTTCTTCGCCGTCCGGCCGTTCGTCAAGGACCGCTTGCCCGAGCGCCATCTTCAGGCGCGGATCGTGCTGATGCTGGTCGCCATGGTGGCCATGGCCTCCGTGCACGCGGGCGCGGTGCTGATCTTCTGGCAGAGCGGCCAGCCGCCGCTGATGGCCCTGGCCCTGATGGTTCTGGTCGGCGGGGCGTTGAACAATGTCGCCTCGGGCGTCGACAGCCGGCCGCTGTTCTATCTGGGCGCGACGCCCTATGCGCTGAGCATGGCCGCCATGCCGGCCCTGGCCTGGAGCTCCGCCCACGAGCAGGTCACCATCCTGGCGGTGTGCGTCGGCTTTTTCATGCTGGCCGTCCACACGATCTGGGGCCGGATGCACAACGACCGCCGCGCCGTGGTCGCCGCCCGCGAGGAAGCCGACCGCCGCCGAGTCCAGACCGAGGAGGCCCTGTCGGAACGCACCGCCATGGCCGCCATCGTCAGTCACGAGCTGCGCACGCCGCTGTCGGCGATCCTGGCCGGCGCGCACATGATCCGCACGGGAACCACTCCGGCCCAGACGCGCGCCACGGCCGACCTGATCGTCGACGCCGGCCACCTGATGACCGGCCTGCTGACCGACATGCTGGATCAGGCCAAGATCGAGGCCCGGGCCATGAGCTTGGAGAACCGCGACTTCGACGTCCTTGGCGCGATCCGCGACGCCACCCGCTTCTGGAGCGCCAACGCCCGCGCCAAGGGCCTGACCCTGCGCGAGCCCCCCGGCGAGCAGCCCTCGGCCTGGGTGCGCGGCGACCCTTTCCGCCTGCGCCAGATCCTCAACAACCTGCTGTCCAACGCCGTGAAGTTCACCGAGGAAGGGGTGATCACGCTGCGTCTCCACGCCCAGCCCGCCGAGGACGGTCGGGTGCGGGTGGTTGTCGAGGTCGAGGACAGCGGTCCCGGCATTACCGAGGACGCCATGAGCCGGCTGTTCACGCCCTATACCCAGGCCTCGCAGGAAACGGCCCGGACCTATGGCGGCACGGGTCTGGGCCTGGCGGTCAGCCGCCAGTTAGCCCGGCTGATGGGCGGTGAGCTGGACGCCCGTCCTGGTCCGGAACGCGGCGCGATCTTCCGTCTGGCTCTGCTCCTGCCCGCCGGCCAGGCTCAGGAGGCCCCGCGCCCCATCGTCCAGCCCGAGGGCGCGACGCCGGACATCGGCGCCCTGCGAATCCTCCGCCGTCGACGATCACGAGGTGAACCGCCGGACGCTCGCCCTGGTTCTGGAGCCTCTGGGGGTGGAGCTGACCACCGCCCTGGACGGACTGGAGGCGCTGAAGCAGCTGGAGACCCGGGCCTTCGACGTGGTGCTGATGGACGTCAACATGCCCGGTCTCGACGGCCGCGAGGCCACGCGCCGCCTGCGGGCGGGTCGTGGCCTCAATCATGACACCCCGGTGATCGGCTTCAGCGCTGGGGTGGCGGACGACGAGGTTCAGGCCTGTCGCGAAGCCGGCATGACCGACTGGCTGGCCAAGCCGTTGGATATCCGGGCTCTCTACGCGGCGCTGGACCGCGCTCGGTCGAAAACCGCCGCTTGACTAGTGAGCGACGGCCGGAGCCGGCGCAGCCACGCCGGTCTGGAACAGCTTGCCCTTCTCGGTGACCAGCACCGTCATCAGCCCCGCCACGCCAAAGCCGGCGAAGCCAAGGGTCAGCGGCACGGTCGTGCCGTCGTACATCTGGCCAATGACGAAACCGAACAGCGCACCGCCGATCGTGGTGATGAAGCCCTGGATCGAGGCCGCCGCGCCGGCGACGTGACCCAGCGGCTCCATGGCGATGGCCCCGAAGTTCGACATGACCAGGCCGAAGCAGAACATCATGCCGGCCTGCATCAGGGAAAAGCTCAACAGGGTTTCATGGCCGGTGATGGCGATCGCCGCGTGGGCGGCGGCGAAGGCGATGAAGCCGATCAACGCCCAGTGCGAGACCTTGCGCATGCCCAGCTTGCCGACGATCCGGGAGTTCAGCAGCGACGAGACCGCCATGCTTCCGGCGATGGCCGCGAAGATCAGCGGGAAGAGATCGCCCGCGCCCAGCACCTCGGCGAACACCTGCTGGGCCGAGTTGAGGAAGCCGAACAGGCCGCTCAGCACCAGGGCGGCGGCGATGGTGTAGCCCATGGCGATCCGGTCGGTCAGGGCGATCCTGAAGGCCGAGGTGACGCCCGCGACCGAGATCGGGATCCGGTCCTCCGGATGCTGGGTCTCGGGCAGCTTGACCGCCGCCCAGGCCATGACGACCAGGCCGAAGATCGACAGCACGCCGAAGATCCAGCGCCACGAGGCGAACAGCATGATCCCCTGGCCCAGCGACGGCGCGATGATCGGGGTGGCCAGGAAGACGATGAAGGCCAGCGACATCACCCGCGCCATCTGGCGGCCGGCATAGCAGTCGCGAACGATCGACACCGACAGCACCCGAGTGGACGCCGCGCCCAGGCCGGTCAGGAACCGGGCGATCAGCAGCATCTCGAACGAGGTCGAGAAGGCGCAGAGGGCGGCGAAGAGCGTATAGAGCGTCAGTCCGATCATCAGCACCGGCTTGCGGCCATAGCGATCGGCCAGCGAACCATAGGCCAGCTGCGCCACGCCGAAGCCCAGCAGGTAAGAGGTGATCACCCACTGGCGGGCGTTGGGATCGTGAACGCCCAGCGCCTCGCCGATGCGCGGCAGGGCCGGCAGCATGGAGTCGATGGCCAGCGCGTTGGTGGCCATCATCGCCGCGATCAGGGCGACGAACTGGCCAAAGCCCATGCCGGGGTGCGGCGATGGCTTGGTGTCGGACATGGATTTTCTCGCGCGGACTGACGCCCCGCCACGAGACGCATGTGCGCCGGATATAGGGCCTGGCGCGCGAGACGCCAGACCTGATGGCCTCGATCAGCCGTTGAAGGCCCGGATCGCCTCGATGATCTTCGCCTGGTCGGCTTCTGCCAGGTAGGGATGCATCGGCAGGGCCAGCACGGTCTCGGCCTTGGCTTCCGTCACCGGCAGGCCGCCCGCGCCGCGCGGGAAGGCCGCGTACGGCGCCTGTAGGTGCATCGGCACGGGATAGTAGACCGCCGTCGGGACGCCCTGTGTCTTCAGGTGCGCCGCCAGGCCGTCGCGGTTGGCGTGCTCGATCACGTACTGGGCCCAGACCGAGACGCCGCCTTCGATTACGGCCGGAGTCGAGATCACCGCGCCCTTGAGGCCCCGCGCATAGCGGTCCGCCACCCCCTGACGCAGGGCGATCTCCTCGGCGAAGATCGCCAGCTTCTCGATCAGGATCGCCGCCTGGATCGTGTCGAGGCGCGAGTTCATGCCGATACGGGTGTTCAGGTACTTCGGGTCGTGGTCGAAGGTCTTGCCCTCGAGATCCGGGCCGACCGCCTTGCCGTGGACGCGGTAGCTGTCCATCAGGTCCCACAGATGGGCGTCATTGGTCAGCACCGCCCCGCCGTCGCCGTAGCAGCCCAGCGGCTTGGCCGGAAAGAAGCTGGTGGTGGCGACATCGGCCCAATGCAGCGGGTGATGGCCGTGCAGCGTGCAGCCGAACCCCTGGGCGCTGTCGGCGATCAGCTTCAGGCCCTCGCGGTCGCAGATCGCCTTGATGGCCGGGTAGTCGGCGGGCTGGCCGAACAGGTCGACGGCGATCACCACTTTCGGTGTCAGCTTGCCCTCGGCCTTCACCGCGGCGATGGCGGCGTCCAGCTTGGCCGGATCGAGATTGTAGGTGTCCGGCAGCACGTCGACGAACACCGGGGTCGCATCGACCCACGGCACGACTTCCGGCGTGGCGGCGAAGGTGAAGGAGGGGCAGAACACCGCGTCGCCTTGGCCCACGCCCCAGGCCATCAGCGGCAGGGCGATGGCGTCGGTGCCGTTGGCGCAGGACAGGGCCAGCCTAGCCTGGCCGAACTCGGCGAGCTTGGCCTCGAACTCCCGGACCTGTGGGCCCATGACGTAGGCGCCGCTGTCCAGCACCTTGGCGATGGCGGCGTCGATCTTGTCGCGGATCCGGCGCTGCTGCGCGGCGAGGTCGATGAAGGGCATGCTCATGAGCGCAGCCTCTAGTGTCCGATCGCGACGATTTCGAGCCAATTGATGTAACCGACTGTTTCCTCGCCACAAGGACGGTCAAGCGGAACCGTCGGCGCGCCTTGTCGTTGACCGAACACGGCGGGGCGCCTATCGAGAACTCCTATGAAGACCAAGCCCAGCATCATCCCGGCGGATGCGTCCCTGCCGTCGCTCGCCAACGTAAAGGCCGACGAGACCATGCTCGGGCATTTCCTGGACTGGCTGGGCAAGCTGGCGGTGAACCTAATGGTCGCCGCCCTGATCCTGGTCGTGACCTTCTGGCTGGCGGGCCTTGCCGCCCGGTTCATGAGCCGGACCCTGGCCCGGGTTCATCGCAACACGCCGGATCCGACCCTGGAGAGCTTCAGCGCCTCGCTGGCCCGCTACGCGGTGATCGCCGTCGGCCTGGTGGCGGTGCTGCAGCAACTTGGGGTGCAGACGACCTCGATCATCGCGGTGCTGGGCGCGGCCTCGCTGGCCATCGGCCTTGCCCTTCAGGGCGCCCTGTCGAACGTGGCGGCCGGAATGATGATCCTGCTGTTTCGCCCCTATCGGGTCGGCGACGTGATCGAGACCGCGACCCGCAACGGCACGGTGAAATCGCTGGACCTGCTGTTCACCGAGATCGCCACCCCCGACAACGTCAAGGTCATGATCCCCAACAGCAAGGTGTTCGGCGACGTGATCCTGAACTATTCGACCCACCGCAGCCGGCGGGCCGATGTGCTGTTCAAGGTGCCGCTGAAGACGGATCTGGTGATGGTGCTCAAACGCCTGCGCGAGCGCGCCGAAAGCGACGCCCGCATCCGCAAGGAGCCCGCGGTGATGATCGAGGTCGTCGACCTGTCGGAAGCCTTCGCCCAGGCCGCGATCCGCGCCTGGACCGCTTCAGCCGACTTCGGCCCCGTCAAGACCGACCTGATGCTGGCCGCTCACCTGCTGGCCGAGGACCCGACGCGCACGGATCTCCCGCCGCCCCGCCCGACCAAGGCCAAGGACCCCTCGCCCGTCATGCCGGGCGAGGGCGAACACCATCACCTGCTCAGCCTGATAAAGCCGCGTCGAGATCGGAAATCAGGTCCCGACAAGAACTCAATCCCCACCGAAAGCCTGATCAGGCCGTCCGAGATGCCCAAAGCCGCGCGCTGATCAGCCGGGATCGAGGCGTGGGTCATGATCGCCGGATGTTCGATCAGGCTTTCGACCCCGCCCAGGCTTTCCGCCAGCGTGAACAGGCGTGTGCGTTCCAGCATCTTGCGGGCGGGGGCCAGTCCGCCTTTCACCTCGGCCGAGATGATGCCGCCGAAACCGCCCGTCATCTGGCGCTTCGCCAGGTCGTGCTGCGGGTGGCTCTCCAGGCCGGGATAGATCACCCGCTCGATGGCCGGGTGCTGTTCCAGCCACCGGGCGATCTCCAGCGCGCTATCGCAGGCGCGCTGCATGCGCAGGGCCAGGGTCTTCACCCCGCGCAAGGCCAGGAAGCTGTCGAACGGTCCCAGCACCCCGCCGACGGCGTTCTGCAGGAACCTCATCTGGTCGGCCAGGGCGGCGTTGTCGCCGACCACCGCCACGCCGGCGACCACATCGGAATGGCCGTTCAGGTACTTCGTCGCCGAGTGCATGACGATGTCGAAGCCCAGCTCCAGCGGCCGTTGGATGAAGGGGCTGGCGAAGGTGTTGTCGGCGACGGTGACGAGGTTATGCGTCTTGGCCAGGGTCGCGATCGCCGCCAGATCCGCCAGGCGCAGCATCGGGTTGGTGGGCGTCTCCACCCAGATCATCCGCGTCGCCGGGGTGATCGCCGCCTCGAACGGCCGCCAGATCGGCCATGTCGACGAAGCTGAAGGTCAGGCCGGCCGAGCGCTTGCGAACCTTGTCGAACAGCCGAAACGAGCCGCCATAGAGGTCGTCGCTGGCGATCACGTGCGCGCCGCTGTCCAGGGTTTCCAGAATCGTCGAGGCCGCCGCCAGGCCCGAGGCGAAGGCGAAACCCGCCGTCCCGCTCTCCAGATCGGCGATGCAGCGCTCGAACGCGAAGCGGGTCGGGTTGTGGCTGCGGCTGTATTCGAAGCCCTTGTGCTCCCCGGGACTGGCCTGGGCGTAGGTCGAGGTGGCGTAGATCGGCACCATGACCGCGCCGGTGGTGGGGTCGGGGAACTGGCCGCCGTGGATAGTCCGCGTGGCGAAGTCCAGGCGGTTCTTGCCGGGGATGTCGGTCATGAAAGGTCCTTCAGGCGCTGAGCCGCAGGTGATTGATCAGGTCGACCCGGGTGATCACACCTAGGAACTCCTCGCCGTCGACCACAAGGGCCACCTCGTCGCGATCGAACACCTCGGGCAGGTCGTCGACGCTCTGATGGGCCTGCAGGGTGTTGACCGCGCGGGTCATGGCCGCGCCGACCAGGGTCTTGAAGCGCGGGGCCTCCTCGCCCGCCTCCACCGCGGCCAGCACGTCGCTCTCGTCGAGAATGCCGACCAGCTTGCCATGATCGACCACGGGCAGCTGGCTGATGTCCGATGAGCGCATGCGGTTATAGGCGGTCAGCAGCGTGTCATCGGGTCCGATGGCGATCACGCCGCCCTCGGCGTAGCGCTTGGCGATCAGGTCGCGCAGGTCGCCGTGCAGCTCGCGGCCGTCGAAGCCGTGCGCCGCCAGCCAGAAGTCGTTGAACATCTTGGTCAGGTACTTGCCGCCCGTGTCGCAGACGAAGGTCACGACGCGCTTGGGCTCGGTCTGCTCGCGGCAGTACTTCAGCGCCGCCGCCAGCAGGCAGCCCGAGGACGAGCCCCCGAGAATCCCTTCCTTCTTCAGCAACAGTCGGGCGGTGTCGACGCTCTCGCGGTCGCTGATCGAATAGGCCTGGGAGACCAGGTCCATCTGGGCGTTGTCGGGGATGAAGTCCTCGCCGATGCCCTCGACGATCCAGCTGCCGGCCTCGCCGAAGGTCCCGGTCTCCACATAGTCGCGCAGGATCGAGCCGACCGGATCGGCCAGCACCATCCTGGTCTTGGGCGAGTGGGCCTTCATGTAGCGGCCAATGCCGGTGAGCGTGCCGCCCGAGCCGACGCCGACGACGACGGCGTCGATGTCGCCCTCCATCTGGGTCAGCAGCTCGGGCGCCGTGGTGGTCTCGTGCGCCAACGGATTGGCCGGGTTCTCGAACTGGTTGGCGTAGAGCGACCCGGGGATCGACTGGGCCAGGGCCTGGGCCATGTCCTGATAGTATTCCGGGTGGCCCTTGCCGACGTCGCTGCGGGTCAGGCGCACGTCCACGCCCATGGCCCGCAGGTGCAGGATCTTCTCCCGCGCCATCTTGTCGGGGACGATCAGGATCAGCTTGTAGCCCTTGAGGGCCGCCACCTGCGCCAGGCCCAGGCCCGTATTGCCGGCCGTGGCCTCGATGATCGTGCCGCCCGGCTTCAGCCGGCCGTCGGCCTCGGCCGCCTCGATCATCGAGCGGGCGACGCGGTCCTTGATCGAGCCGCCGGGGTTCTGGTTCTCCAGCTTGAGGAACAGCCGGCAAAGACCGGTGTCGAGATGCTTGACCTCGACCATGGGCGTACGGCCGATCAGATCGAGAGCGGAACCGGCGATGCTCGGAAGGCCTGATTTAGGGTCGTTCATGGCGCAGCTCCGCAGCCTGGTGAAACGATTTCCCCTAGCTAGGCCCGTTTGACGAACGAAGGGAAGAGGGCCAGGGCCGTCGGATATGGGGTGTTCGTTCGGGATTTACGAAGGATCGGCCCCCTCGTAGCGTCGCTTCATGACGAACGCCTTCGCCGCTGATTTCGAGGACCTGTTCCGCGCGACCTACCGCGCCGCGGTCCGGCGTTTGAGGGACAAGCGCGAACGGCTGTCGCCCGAGACCGTGGCGCTGCTTGACCACCTGGCCGCCGCGGGTCCGCTGACCGCCGGCGAACTCGCTCGCCACGTCGACCGCGCGCCCAGCACCCTGACCGAGATGGTCGATCATCTGGTCGAGAAGGACCTGCTGACCCGCGACCGCGATCCGGCCGACGCCCGCCGCAGCCTGATCTGGCTGACCGACGCCGGCCAAGCCGCTCTGCTGGAGAGCCGCAACGTCCTGGACCTCGATGTCCTGGCCGCCGCCGGCGCCAGACTGACACCCGAGCAGCGCCAGACGCTGATCGATCATTTCCGAGACTTCGTCGCCCACCTGAAAGGAACCCGCCCATGAGCCACGCTTGCGAGAGCTGCGGCCTGCCGATCGAGTCCGGCCCCTATTGCCAGTACTGCGTCGACGAGGCCGGCGCGCTGCAGGACTTCCCCACGCGCTTCGAGCGCATGGTGCAGTGGCAGGAGCGGCGCGGCAGCCCGCGCGCCCAGGCTGAAACCGAGACCATCGTCTACATGTCCAAGATGCCGGCCTGGAAGGACCATCCCGAGGTCCAAGCTCGCCTCTCGGCTTGAGGTCAGGCCGTCCCGGCCGTGCCGCGCTGGTTCACCCATTCGCTGGCGAACTTTCGGGACAGACAGACGTCCTCGAACACGACCCGGCGCAGCTGACCCAGGAACTCGGGTGTGTCGTGCACGATCACGAATGGAAAACCATTGGCGGAGAGGAAGCCCTGGAGGAATCGCGAGAAGCGGTCGGCCTCTTCGGGGCCGGCCAGGCGGACTTCGGTCTCGGCGGCAGTCGGAACCATGTGCGTGGCCCTCTGTGGACGGACCAAGACTTAACGCACGAGTTCGCGTTTGCGAACCATCTTCGCCACTGCGAAATAAACTGTGATCACTTGATCGCCTCCCGGGCGAGTGAAAGCCCGCCCGGGAACGCGCAATCCCTTACAGGACAGCCTTAGAGGATCGACTGGCCCGTCGAGGCCCAGTCCTTGAGGAACTGCTCCAGGCCCTTGTCGGTCAGGGGGTGCTTGTAGAGATCGGCGAACACGGCCGGCGGAATGGTGACGACGTCGGCGCCGATGATCGCGGCTTCCTTGACGTGGGCGGCGTTGCGCACCGAGGCGGCCAGAATTCGGTCTCGTAGCCGTAGTTGTCGTAGATCGCGCGGATATCGCGGATCAGGTCCATGCCGTCGAAGCCGTAGTCGTCCAGGCGGCCGATGAACGGCGAGATGTAGGTCGCGCCGGCCTTGGCGGCCAGCAGGGCCTGGGTCGGCGAGAAACACAGGGTGACGTTGGTCTTGATCTCTTCGTCGGCGAAGGCCGCGCAGGCGATCAGGCCGTCGCGGGTCAGCGGGATCTTGACCACCACGTTCGGGGCGATCTTGGCCAGCTTCTGGCCCTCGGCGATCATGGCGTCCGCCGTGGTGGCGGCGACTTCGGCGCTGATCGGGCCCGGAACGATGTCGCAGATCTCGGCGATCACTTCCAGCATCGGACGGCCCGACTTGGCGATCAGGGTCGGGTTGGTCGTGACGCCGTCGATCAGGCCGGTCGAGGCCAGATCGGCGATGACCTTGGTGTCGGTGCTGTCGAGGAAGATCTGCATGGTCGCTCGCGCTGCTCTTTTATGTCGGGAGTTGCGCCGGTTTAGCCCGAGCGGCGGCTTCACGCCAGACTCGTCAGGCCCGCGCGGCGGGGTCGGCGACAAGCCGGTCGGCCGTGCGCTCGACCGCCGTCCGCCAGGGTTCGGGCCGGAAGCCGAACACCTTCTGAAGCTTGCCCGTGTCCAGAGGCGAGCGCGGCGGCCTCGGCGCGGGCTCGGCGAAGGCGGCCTGGCTTGTCCGTTCCAAGCACGCCTTGGCCAGCGGATCGCGGTCGATCGCGGCCTTGGCGAAGTCGAAACGGCTGGTCTCGCCGGCGTTGGCGAAGTGGAAGAGGCCGAACGCCGGATCCCCGTTCGCGGCGGCGGCCCAGCGCGGCGCGGTCGCGATCAGAAAGGCGGCCAGGGCCTCGCCGTCGGTCGGCGTGCCGAACTGATCGGCGACGATCTTCAGCACCTCGCGCTCACGGGCCAGGCGCAGCATGAAGCTGACATAGTTGCGGCCGTAGCGGGAAAAGACCCACGAGATCCTCAAGACCACCGCCTTGGGGTGAACCAGAACCGCCTGCTCGCCGGCGAGCTTGGAGCGGCCGTAGACGTTGATCGGCCGCGCCGCGTCGGTCTCGACATAGGGACGATCGGTCACGCCGTCGAACACCGCGTCGGTCGACAGGTGCACGAACGGCAGGTCGCGTTCCGCGCACGCGGCGGCCATGACGCCTGGGGCGGCGGCGTTGACCGCGAAAGCCTCGTCGGGTCGCTCCTCGGCGGGGTCGACATGGGTGAAGGCGGCGGTGTTGAGGACCAGATCGCAGTCGGCGGCCAGGATCGCGGCGCGGACGGCCTCGGGGTCCTGCAGGTCGCAATCGGCGCGCGACAGGGCGATGACCTCGACGGTCCCGCCGGCGGCGGCCTGGACGGCGGTGGCGACCTGGCCCGTCCGGCCGAACTGCAGGATCCTCATTTCAACGCCGGGACGCGCTCGCCCAGAACCTGACCCACGAAGGTTCGCAGGCTGCCGCCCCTGAACAGGTAGCCCGGAAGGCCCGCCCGGTTGCCGGCTTCGACGTCGATATGGCGGTCGCCGATGATCACCGCCTCGTCCGGCGCGAGGCTCCAGTCCGCCAGGCCGCGCAGGATCATGCCGGGATTGGGCTTGCGGTCCGGATGGTCGGCGACCCGATACGCCTCGACGATGGCCGTCTCATGGAACGGCGAATGGTAGAAGGCGTCGATCCGGCCGCCCAGCTCGGCCAACTGATCCTGCATGGCGGCATGGAACCGGTCCATCGCCGGCTCATCGAAATAGCCCCGGCCGATGCCCGACTGGTTGGTGACCACCAGCACCTTGAGGCCAGCCTGGGTCATCGCCGCCACCGCCTCGCGGGCGCCGTCGATCCAGGTCAGCTTGGCGGGGTCGGAGACATAGCCGTGGTCGACGTTCAGCACGCCGTCCCGATCCAGGAACACGGCCTTCAGAGGAGGGAGGGCGGCAGGACTGGTCATGACGCGAGCACTACCCCGACCGGCTGCGAAACGCCACGCCTCCGTCTTGGCCTCGTCGCGCAAGCTCCCTAGAAGAAGGTGATCCTCTGGAGCTCTCGATGACCGCCTTCGCCGACGCCGCCCGCCTGCGCGACCGCCTGAAGACCTGGGCTCTGGAAGCAGCCTACCCGCTGTGGTGGGAGACGGGCGCCGACCATGTGAAGGGCGGCTTCTTCGAGAAGATCGATCTCGACGGCCAGCCGGTGGACGGTCCGCGCCGCGGCCGCGTCCTGCCCCGGCAGATCTTCTCCTACGCCCTGGCCGGCGAGCTGGGCTGGACAGGCCCGTGGCGCGAGGCGGTCGCGCACGGCCTGGCCTTCTATCTGAAGGCCTACCGCCGGCCCGACGGCCTGTTCCGCGCCCTGGTCGGACCGAACGGCGAGAGCCTCGACGACACCGCCGATCCCTACGACCAGGCCTTCGCCATGTTCGCCCTGGCGGCCGTGGCCAAGGCGCTGCCGGACCGCAAGGCCGAGGCCAAGGCGATCGCCGTCCATGTGCTCGAGAAGCTCCGCGCCGAGCGCAAGCACCCCCTGGGCGGCTTCCACCAGACCAACCCGCCGACCACGCCGCTGCAGTCGAACCCGCACATGCACCTGTTCGAGGCGATGCTGGCCTGGAACGAGGTCGACGACGATCCGGCCTGGCGCGCCCTGGCCGACGAGATCGGCGACCTGGCCCTGACCAGGTTCATTCACGCGGCAAGCGGTCAGATCCGCGAATTCTTCGATCTTGACTGGAACCCAGCGCCGGGCGTCGAGGGCCGCATCTGCGAGCCGGGCCACCAGTTCGAATGGGGCTGGCTGCTGCTGCGTTGGGGCAAGCTGGCGGGCCGCGACGACGCGATCGCCGCCGCCCTGAAGATGATCGAGGCTGGCGAGACGCACGGCATCGACCTGGCGCGCGGCGTGGCGATCAACGCCCTGCTGGACGACTACGCGATCCATGACGACAGCGCGCGCCTGTGGCCCCAGACCGAGCGGATCAAGGCTTCTGTGCTGGCCGCCCAGATCACCGGCGAAGACCGCTGGTGGGACATGGCCGCGGCAGGCGCGGAAGGCCTGATGACCTATCTGCGCACGCCCGTCCCCGGTCTTTGGCGCGACAAGTACCTGCCCGACGAGACCTTCGTGGAGGAGCCGGCCCCGGCCAGCTCCTTCTATCACATCACCTGCGCCATCGCGGAGTTCGACCGGGCGGTCAGCGCGCATCCCGCCGAAGGGTGAGCAGTTCGGCGGCGAGAATGCGCGCCAGCAAGTCTATCGCGGCTTCGTGACCAGGAGTGTCGCCGCGCCGATGGCCCGCGCGCGGATCTCGGCGTCCAGAGGGATCAGGGCGCCGGCGGCGTAGACGTCGCCGTCCATCTCCAGCACGCCCTCCAGCAGTTGCACGGTCGAGACCGGCACGACGATCGTCTCGCCGGCCGGGACGCGGCGCAACTCGACATCGAAGCCGGTGGTCGAAACCAGGGTCTCGGTCCCGTTCGGCGCGGCGCTTTTGCGCGAGGCGATCGAACGGCCCTTGGCCTTCAGGCCATCGACCAGGGTCTTCACCGCTTGGCTGTCCTTGCGGTGGCAGACGAGAACCGCGTCGGCCTCGACCACCACGACGATGTCGCTGACGCCGATCACGCCGACATAGGGTCCCGTGGTGCGGACCAGGACGTTCGTGGCGCCGTGCAGGTCGACGTCGCCGTCATGGGCGTTGCCGTCATGGTCCCGGATCGACGCTTCCCAGATCGCGTCCCAGGCGCCCAGGTCCGACCAGGCGAAGGCGGCGGGCGCGACGGCGGCCTTCTGGGTGCGCTCCATCACCGCGTAGTCGAGGGAGATCTTCTTGGCTTGGCCGAAGGCTTCGCGGTCCAGGCGACCGATCCCGGCCTCCAGCGTCAGAGCGGCGGCGCAAGCCTTGGCGGCCTCGGCGACGGTCGGTTCAAAGGCCTCGAACTCGCCCATCAAGGTCGCGGCCTTGAAGGCGAAGTTGCCGCTGTTCCAGAGGTAGCCCTCGAGCACATAGCGCTCGGCGGTTTCGCGGTCGGGCTTCTCGACGAAGGCGGCGACCGCGTTGACAGAGCCGTCCAGCAGCGGCTCACCGGGACGGATGTAGCCAAAGCCGGTCGCCGGCGAGGTCGGCCGCACGCCGAAGGTGACGATCAGGTCGCTCTCGGCGGCTCGCGCGGCGATCACCGCGGCTTCGCCGAAGATCTCCGGCTGGGCGATGTGGTGATCCGCGGCCAGCATCAGCACGACGCCGTCCGGATCCTGGCTCTGCACATAGGCGGCGGCGGCGGCCACGGCCGGGGCGCTGTCGCGAGCCTCGGGTTCGACCAGGATGGTGACGAAGACGCCGATCTCGGCGGTCTGCTCGGCGACGAAGCCGACCATGGCCTCGCCGGTGACGATGACGATCTCGGCGACGCCGGGGATGTCCTTCACCCGCAGGACGGTCTCCTGGAAAGACGAACGGTCGCCGACCAGCTTCAGGAACTGCTTGGGCTGGTCGCTGCGCGAAGCCGGCCAGAGGCGCGTGCCCGAGCCGCCGCACAGGATCACCGGATAGATCGATGCCAAGATAAACCCCACCACGTCTTAGTCTTTGACCCTTGATAGGGCCTTATTGCGAAGGGTGCTTAAAGGCAAAGCGTGATGGAACGAAGAGTTTTCGTCAGCTTGGCGTCCCCGCGTGCAGTTCGGCCAGCCAGGCGTCGGCGGTGACATCGGACGGCATTCGCCAATCGCCGCGCGGCGACAGGGCGCCGCCCGACGAGATCTTGGGTCCGTTCGGCACGGCCGAGCGCTTGAACTGGTTGGCGAAGAACCGCTTCAGGAAAAGCTCCAGCCACGTCTTGATCTCGGCCAGGTCATAGGCGCGGCGCGCGCTATCGGGCAGACCCGCCGGCCAGCCGCCTTTGCCCGCGTCATGCCAGGCGCTCCAGGCCAGGAAGGCGATCTTGGACGGCGCCACGCCGTAGCGCGTCAGGTAGTAGAGATTGAAGTCCTGCAGGGCGTAGGGGCCGACAAAGCTCTCCGTCGCCTGGGTCGCCTCGCCCGGCACCAGCTCCGGCGAGATCTCGGTGGCCAGGATGTCCTCCAGCAGCGCCGTCGTGGTCGCATCGACATCGCCGGAATGGGCCACGAAGCGGATCAAGTGCTGGATCAGCGTCTTGGGCGCCCCGCAGTTGGGGTTGTAGTGACTCATGTGGTCGCCGACGCCGTAGGTGCACCAGCCCAGGGCCAGCTCGGACAGGTCGCCGGTGCCGACCACCAGGGCGGCGTTGTGGTTGGCCAGGCGGAACAGATAGTCGGTGCGCAGACCCGCCTGCACGTTCTCGAACGTCACGTCATAGACGGGCTCCCCGCGTCCGAACGGGTGGTCGAGATCCTTCAGCATCTGGGTCGCGGCCGGCCGGATGTCGAGCTCGGCGGCCGTCACGCCCATGGCCCGCATCAGCGCCCAAGCATTGTCCTTCGTGCGATCCGAGGTGGCGAAGCCCGGCAGGGTGTAGGCCAGGATGTTGGCGCGCGGCAGGCCCAGCTGATCGACGGCGCGGGCCGCCACCAGCAGAGCCTGGGTCGAATCGAGGCCGCCGGAGATGCCGATCACCAGCTTCTTCAGACCCGAGGCCTCGAGCCGCCGGGCCAGGCCCTGGACCTGGATGTTGTAGGCCTCGTAGCAGTTCTCGCGCAGCTTGGCGGGATCCGACGGCGTGAACGGGAAGCGCTCGACGACGCGCGCGAGGGCCAGATCGCCAGCCGGCGGCGTGAAGACGAACGGGACGACGCGGAACGGAACCTTGGCCGGGTTCAGCGCCATGGCGTCGCCGAAACTGCCGACCCGCATGCGTTCCTGGCGGATCCGCTCCACGTCGACATCGGCATAGGTCCACGCCGGGCCGGTGGAGAACCGGGCGGTCTCGGCCAGCAGGGCGCCCATTTCATGGATGTCCAGATGGCCGTCCCAGGCCAGGTCCGTCGAGCTCTCGCCCGCCCCGGCCGCCGCGTAGACATAGGCCGCGATCATCCGCGACGACTGGCTGGCGCACAGAAGGCGGCGAGTCTCGGACTTGCCGATGGTGATGTTGCTGGCCGATAGATTCAGCAGGATCTCAGCTCCGGCCATCGCCTGGGCGGTGCTGGGCGGGGTCGGGGTCCAGACGTCCTCGCAGATCTCGACGCCGACGGTGAACGGGGTCACCCCTTCGCCGCGGAACAGGACGTCGGTCCCGAACGGCGCGCTTTGCCCGGCCAGGGCCAGAGTCTTGCCGGTCACGCCCGCGCCGGGCGTAAACCAGCGTCGCTCGTAGAACTCGCGGTAGTTGGGCAGGAAGCTCTTGGGGACCACGCCCAGCACCCTGCCCCCCTGGATCGCCACGGCGGTGTTGTAGAGCCGGCCGCCATCGCGCAGCGGCGCGCCGACGACGATCATCGGCGCGAGGTCGGCGCTGGCCTCGGCCAAGGTCGCGATCGCCGCCTCTACCGCGTCCAGCAATACCTCCTGCTGCAGCAGGTCATCGACGGTATAGCCGGTCAGGCCAAGCTCGGGGAACACGATCACCGCCACGCCGGACTCGTGCGCCTCCTGGGCCAGAGCCAGCACGCTCCGCGCATTGGTCGCCGGATCAGCCAGCTTCACCTTCGGTACGGCGGTGGCCACGCGGACGAAGCCGTGGCGATAGGGCGAGAAGAACGACGGACTACCCAAGGAACCGGCCTTTCAGGGTTATGCTGAAATTGAGCATAAGTCGGGCTCCACCTATAACGCCCCCGGACGATGTTGCATAGCGTCCTCAACATGTCGCCAGAAGCCCCGCGCGGGTTGACCCCCGGGCGCACCCATGCGAGTGCGCCCCTCGCGCAGCTCCGCAAAACATAGAAAAGACGGAAGTCCCCATGCCCGTTTCGCCCATCAAGATGGCCGACGCGATCCGCGTCCTTTCCATGGACGCCGTGCACAAGGCCAAGTCCGGTCACCAGGGCATGCCGATGGGCATGGCCGATGTGGCCACGGTCCTGTGGGGCAAGTTCCTGAAGTTCGACGCGAGCCAGCCGAACTGGCACGACCGCGACCGCTTCGTGCTGTCGGCCGGCCACGGCTCGATGCTGCTCTATTCCCTGCTTCACCTGACCGGCTTCAAGGCCATGACGATGAAGGAGATCGAGAACTTCCGTCAGTGGGGTTCGCTGACCCCCGGCCACCCGGAAGTCCACCACACCCCCGGCGTCGAGACCACCACCGGCCCGCTGGGTCAGGGTCTGGCGACGGCCGTCGGCATGGCCATGGCCGAAGCCCACCTCGCCGCCCGCTTCGGTCCGGATCTGGTCGACCACCGCACCTGGGTGATCGCTGGCGACGGCTGCCTGATGGAGGGCGTCAGCCACGAGGCCATCAGCATCGCCGGCCGCCTGAAGCTGAAGAAGCTGACGGTGCTGTTCGACGACAACAACACCACCATCGACGGCGAGGCCACCATCGCCGAGACCGGCGACCAGGTCGCGCGCTTCAAGGCCGCCGGCTGGGCCGTGAAGGTCGTCGACGGCCACGACCACGGCAAGATCGCCGCCGCCCTGCGCTGGGCGACGAAGCAGGACCGTCCGACCATGATCGCGTGCAAGACACTGATCTCGAAGGGCGCGGGTCCGAAAGAAGGCGACCCCCACAGCCACGGCTACACCCTGTTCGACGACCAGATCCGCGACGCCCGCGTCGCCATGGGCTGGGACGCCGAGCCGTTCACCGTGCCGGGCGACATCGCCACGGCCTGGAAGAGCGTCGGCCGTCGCGGCGCCAAGGTCCGCAAGGCCTGGGAAGCCAAGCTCGCCGCCTCGACCCACGCCTCGGACTTCAAGCGCGCCATGGCCGGCGAGCTTCCCGCCGGCGCCTTCGAGGCCCTGGACGCCCACATCGCCAAGGCCCTGGAGACCAAGCCGGTCAATGCCACCCGCGTCCACTCCGGCTCGGCCCTGGACCAGCTGATCCCGGCCATCCCGGACATGATCGGCGGCTCGGCCGACCTGACCGGCTCGAACAACACCCTGGTCAAGGGCATGGGCGCGTTCGACGCTCCGGAATACACCGGTCGCTATGTTCACTACGGCGTCCGCGAATTCGGCATGGCCGCGGCCATGAACGGCATGTCGCTGCACGGCGGCGTCATTCCCTATTCGGGCACCTTCCTGGCCTTCGCCGACTACAGCCGCGCCGCCATCCGCCTGGGCGCCCTGATGGAAACGCGCGTCATCCACGTGATGACCCACGACTCCATCGGCCTGGGCGAGGACGGCCCGACCCACCAGCCCGTCGAACAGGTCGCCTCCCTGCGCGCCATCCCGAACCTGCTGGTCTTCCGCCCGGCCGACGCGGTGGAAGCCGCCGAGTGCTGGAAGGTCGCCCTGCAGCATCCGCGCACGCCGTCGGTGATGACCCTGTCGCGCCAGAAGACCCCGCATGTCCGCGCCAGCGGCGGCGACCTCTGCGCCAAGGGCGCCTACGAACTGCTGGCGGCCGAGGGCGGTGAAGCGCAGGTGACGATCTTCGCCTCGGGCACGGAAGTCGGCGTCGCCGTGGCCGCGCGCGACATCCTCCAGGCCCAGGGCAAGCCGACCCGCGTCGTCTCGACCCCCTGCTGGGAACTGTTCGCCCAGCAGGACGCCGCCTACCAGGCCTCGGTCATCGGCAAGGCGCCGGTGCGCGTGGCGGTCGAGGCGGGCATTAAGATCGGGCTGGGAGCGCTTCATCGGCGAGGACGGCAAGTTCGTCGGCATGAAGAGCTTCGGCGCCTCGGCCCCGTTCGAGCGCCTCTACAAGGAATTCGGCATCACCGCCGAGGCCGTCGCGGAAGCCGCCAGCGCCTGATCCTGAAAGGGGTGGAGCCTAAACTCCACCCCAACTCGCAGGATCGCCACCAGGGCGTGGCCGACGCCGCCGTCAGCGCCCGGATCCTTCACATATTGCAGATCGGGCTGGATCGTCACCGGCCCGATCTTGTCCGAATAGGTCACTTCGATCGCGCTTTCCGAACGCCTCAGGCCCAGGCCAGCGTCGATGGCGTTGTCGCGGTACTTGCCCGACAGGAAGACCTGATTGACGCCGATCGAAAAGGCGCTGTCGGGCCGACTTCTCGAACACATGCTCGACCAGCACGCCCGCCTGCCAGCCGCCCCTGAAGGCGGTGGTGTCGCCGTCGGAGACACCCAGGCGCGCGAATGCGGTCGTCTTGCGTACGTCGACCTCGCCGGTCAGGTGGCGCTCCAGCAGCACATAGGCGCCCTGCGCCGTCGCCGGGGGCGGGGTCGCCGGACGGGGCCAGGAAGCGGATATCGTCCTGCTTGTCGGTGTAGCGCCAGGTCCCGAACGCCACCTTGCCGCGCCCCTGCCAGCCGGCCTCGGCGATCAACAGCAGACCGTTGTCGAACGAGGTCCTGACGCCGCCCGGATCCCCCAGCACCCCGGCATTGGCGTTCAGGGCCGCCGCCTGGGCATAGACATGCTCGTTCGGCGTCCAGCGCACGCGCACCGCCAGGGCCGTGGAGGGGAAAATGGACGGACCGTTCGGACCCGTGGCGGCCAGCTCCGAGCCGATGCCGAAGGCCGGGGCCAGCAGCAGGCCGGCGCTGTCGTTGGCGTAGAATTCGCTGTTGAGATCGTAGAGGCCGGCGCGGATCGACGCCTTGTCGCCAAAGCCCTGCTCGACCCAGGCCTCGAACAGGCGGGCGCGCTGGCGGGTGACCTCGATGTTGTCGACGCCCTGCAACGTGCCGGCGTCGTCATTGGGCATGGCGCCGCTGTTGTTCAGCAGCTCGAAGTGGGCGCTGGCGCCCTTCCAGCCGACAGCCTTGTCGAGATCGAGGTCGCCGAAGACCTGCAGGTCGTCGAGCACGCGACCGCGCTTGGCCAGGCCGCCACTCACCGTTCCGGCGAGATCGGCCGTGTAGCTGCCGCTCAGCTTGAAGGCGCGGCCGTCGGCCCGCGCGCTCTGGGCGGCGAAGCCCCCGGCGGCGATCGCGAGCGCCGCGGCGGCCACAAGATTAATGGATCGGTTGGTCGTGGTCTGGCGCATTTTTCGCCCCCGCTGACCCGACATTCGATCGGGCGGGACCGTTGTCGCCGGAAAGGGGCGCCATCCGGTAAACCCGGCCTGTGGCGCGTCGTCGCACGCCGCTGGAGCGCGAAGTCACGCGCGAAGAGCTCCAAAAGCGGAGGCGCGCGCTCTGACCCGGAGCGCCTGATATCGTCAGCGGTCACGGGGCTTCCAGGCCAGCCACCTGGCGCTGCCTCTGCAGCGCCTGCGACACGGGGCCGCAGCCGCGCCCGAAGAGAACGCTAGGGTCAAGATCTGAGCGCGATATATTTCGAATAACTAGAATGCATGAACAAGATTCAGAAATTATCGACAATCCCATAATAAACAGATCTTTATGAGATCATAAAAGCTCTAATGCAGACAAACTCCACCTTCGGTATGTGAAACTTTGTCGCAACCAAGCTTAAAACTGCATTCACCCTCGGATCCCACGATGCTCGCCATGTAGCGCCGCGAAACAAAACGCGGCGTCCGGCGGAGGCTATATGCGCGCTCGTAGTGAGGCTGAGGATCCCGTCACCTGGGCTCCACGGGGAGACTTAACCCTGCCGTTCGCGGCCGAGCGGCGCGGCGAACTTCTCGAACTGATGGCTTCGGCCTCCCGGGTCGAGATCGATCTCCAAGCGATCGACGAGGTCGATCTGTCGGGGCGTGCAGATCTTGCTGGCCGCGCGCGCTAGCGCCGCGGCGCAAGGCAAGCAGTTGGCGCTGGCCAGGGCTCCGACCGAGGCCTTCGCCACCCTGCTTGGACGAGGCGGCCTGCTGGAAGGCGACGACCTTCGGGAGTTCTGGCGTTTGGGCGAGGAGGCCTGAACATGGCCAGCCTCCTCACCGTCGACACGCCGATCATGGACGGGCTGGCGATGATCCGCGCGTTGCGCAATCGCCCCGCCGGCGCGGGTGCGGGCGCGCCCGTCCTGTTCCTGACCACCGAGTCCGACACCGAAATCAGGGCTCGGGCCAAGGCCGCCGGCGCGACCGGTTGGCTCACCAAGCCCTTTGATCCCGAACAGCTGATCCGGGTCGTCAAGAAGGTCCTCGCCAAATGAGCGGTCAGAACCCCATCGAAGTCTTCCGTCAGGAAGCCCAGGATCTGCTCGAGGGGATCGAGCAGGGCTTGCTTGATCTGGCGCGCCGCCCCGGCGACCGGGACCTGGTCAATGCGGTGTTCCGCGGGCTCCACACGCTGAAGGGCTCCGGGGCCATGTTCGGCTTCGACGCCCTGGCCGCCTTCACCCACCATTGCGAGACCGCCTTCGACCGCGTCCGCAAGGGCGAGGTCGCCGCCACCTCCGAACTGGTCGGCGCCGTGCTGGCCTGCCAGGATCACATGCGCGCCCTGGCCGAGGGCCGTCCGGCTTCGGAAGCGACGGGCCAGACGCTGCTGGCCGACCTGCACAGGGTGGTGGAGAGCGCCGGCCAGGTCGAGCCCGCCGAGGCGTCCGCCGAGCCCGCCCCCCATGTCTGGCGCGTGAGGTTCAGCCTGCCGACCGACGCGCTGGTCAATGGCCTGCGCCCGCTGCCGCTGCTGGACGAACTGCGCGAGCTTGGCGACTGCCAGGTCGTGGCCGTGACCGACGCGGTCCCGACCTTGGAAGACCTGGCTCCCACCCAATGCCATCTGGCGTGGGACGTGACCTTGGTCACCAACCACGGCCGCGACGCGATCGAGGATGTCTTCATCTTCGTGATCGACGAGATGACGCTGGATATCCAGGAGGTCGGTTCGGCGCGGACCGAAGTCGCGGTCATGGAAGCCATCGACAGCGCCGCCGCGGCGCCGCGGTTCGTGATCGCCAACGATGCGGCGCCGGTCGTCGCCAGCGAGGGTCGGCAGGCCAAGGCCAGCGGCGACACCGTCCGCGTTCCGGCCGAGCGCCTGGACGAACTGATGGACCGGGTGGGCGAGCTGGTCATCGCCCAGTCGCGCCTCAAGCAACTGGCGAACTCCAGCAGTGACATCGCCCTGCGCGCCGCCGCCGAGGAAATTGAGCGCCTGGCCAGCGAGATGCGCGACACCATGATGGTCGTGCGCATGGTGCCGATCGCCCAGCTGTTCGGCCGCTTCCGGCGCCTGATCCACGACCTGGAGCGCGACACCGGCAAGCAGATCGAGCTGTCGACCGAAGGCGAGACCACCGAGCTGGACAAGACGGTGATCGAGCGCCTGGCCGATCCGCTGATCCACCTGATCCGCAACTCGGCGGACCACGGCCTGGAAGGCGCCGAGCAACGCGCCGCCGCCGGCAAGCCGACCGTGGGCAAGATCATGCTGGCCGCCCGCCAGTCCGGCGCCGAGGTGGTGATCACCATCACCGACGACGGCCGCGGCGTCGACCGCGCCCGCGTCCGCGCCAAGGCCGAGGAGAACGGCCTGATCCAGCCGGGTCAGACGCTGAGCGACAACGAGCTGCTGCAGCTGATCTTCGCCCCCGGCTTCTCGACCGCCGCGGCGATCACCAACCTGTCGGGCCGCGGCGTCGGCATGGACGTGGTCAAGAAGACCATCGAGGGCCTGCGCGGTTCAATCGAGATCGCCAGCACGCCCGGCGAGGGTTCGGTTGTGTCGCTGCGCATCCCGCTGACCCTGGCGATCATCGACGGCCTGCTGGTCCGCGTCGGCTCGGGCCGCTACGTCATTCCGCTGGCCACGGTCGAGGAATGCGTCGAGCTGACCCCGACCCAGGACCTGCGCTCCACGGGGCGCAGCCTGATCACGCTTCGCGACGAACTGGTGCCGTTCATCCGCCTGCGCGAGCAGTTCGCGACGGGAACCCCGCCCGATCCGCACCAGAAGATCGTCGTCGTCGCCACCGGCCAGGACCGGGTGGGCCTGGTCGTCGACCAGATCCTCGGCGACCACCAGACGGTCATCAAGCCGCTGTCCAGCTTCCACGCCGATGTCGGGGCCTTCTCGGGCGCGACCATCATGGGCGACGGCGGCGTCGCCCTCATCCTGGACATAGGCCACCTCGTGGCCTCCGGCCAACGCGCCGAGACGCAAATGCGGGCGGCGGGCTGATGGGAGAACCGACCATGATAGCTTCCGACGCGCCGATCGAGGCCCTGACCTTCGACCTGCAAGGCGAGACCTTCGCCCTCGAGGCGGGACTGGTGCAAGAGGTCCTGGACCTGCTGCCCGAGACGCCGGTTCCCGGCGCGCGGCCCTTCGTCGGCGCGGTGATCAACTTTCGCGGCCGGGTGATCCCGCTCGTCGATCTACGCCTGGCGTTCGACATGAGCGCCGGAGCCCCCACCATCGACAGCCGCATCGTCGTCATCAAATACGTTCTCGACGGCGAACAGGCCCTCATCGGCCTGCGCGCAGACAAGGTTCACGAGGTGACCACCATCACCCGCGACACCACCGAACAGGCTCCGCGCGTCGGCATGAGCTGGCGGCCTGATTTCATTCGACTGCTGGCGCGGAGAGGCGGCGATCTCATCGTCATCCCCGATCTCGAGCAGATCTTCGCGACCCGAGGCTAGTCCTTCGCGTCCATCACATAAATTTCCTCGCTCCAATGCTGGGCCGAACTAGGATTTTCTCCATGCGCGCAACTATTAAGATGAAACTGGCTGGCGCCTTCGCCACCGTCTTACTGATCTTGGCGCTCATGGGCGCCGTCGGCATCATGAAGATGAGCTCGATAAACGAGCAGTCGACGACGATTTCTGAGAACTGGATGCCGAGTATCGATGCGATTCACAGCATCAATACCGCCACGTCCGACTTGCGGGTTCAGCAATATGTCCACGTCGCTTCGACCGATCCGGTAGCGATGGCGAACGAGGACAAGGAAATCAGCGCGACGCTTGAGATGATCAAGCAAGACCGCGCACGATACGAAAAGCTGATTTCCTCCGACAAGGAAAGGGAGCTGTACGGCCAGTTTTCCGGAAAGTACGAACGGTATCTCCGCGACTCTGAGCGCATGCTCGCGCTGTCGCGCAACAATGAAAATGTCGCCGCTGTTCAGGCCTTGAACGACAACAAGGCGCTGTACGACGACATGTCGGCGGACCTGCTCAAGCTGGTCAATCTGAACATCGATGGCGGCGCGGCCGCCAGCGCCGAAGGCGACAAGGTGTTCGCCGACGCGCGGACCTTGTTCATCGGACTGGTGATCCTGGCGCTGGTCGTCGGCTCGATCGCGGCCCTGTGGATTTCCCGGACCGTCACCTTGGGCCTGCGCAAGGTTGGCGTGGCCATAGACGCGGTGGCGATCGGCGACCTGGAACAGGACGTCGTGGTGACGACCAACGATGAGATCAAGGATCTGGTCGACACGGTCAACCGGATGACGGCGAACCTGCGGATCACCGCGGCCCTCGCCGACAAGGTGGCCGATGGCGATCTGACCGTTCAACCCAAGCCGCTGTCCGAGAAGGACACCCTGGGCATCGCCCTGGAACGCATGGTCGACCGCTTGCGCGGCGTGGTCGCCGACGCGCTCTCGGCGTCGGACAATGTCTCAAGCGGCAGCCAGGAGCTCTCGGCCGCTTCGGAGCAGGTGTCGCAGGGCGCCACCGAGCAGGCGTCCGCCGCCGAACAGGCCTCGGCCTCGATGGAAGAGATGGCCGCCAACATCAAGCAGAACGCCGACAACGCCGCCCAGACCGAGAAGATCGCCCGACAGTCGGCCCAGGACGCCGAGGTGTCGGGCGACGCGGTCAACCGCGCCGTCGAGGCCATGCGCACCATCGCCGAGAAGATCAGCATCGTTCAGGAAATCGCCCGTCAGACCGACCTTCTGGCCCTGAACGCGGCGGTGGAAGCCGCCAGGGCCGGCGAGCACGGCCGCGGCTTCGCCGTCGTCGCCTCCGAAGTGCGCAAGCTGGCCGAGCGCTCGCAAGTCGCCGCCACCGAGATCGGCGCCGTGTCGTCCGACACGGTCAAGGCCGCCCAGTCGGCCGGCGAGATGCTGACCAGCCTGGTGCCGAACATCCGCAAGACCGCCGAACTGGTCTCGGAGATCAGCGCCGCCTGCCGCGAGCAGGATATCGGGGCCTCGCAGATCAACGAGGCGATCCAGCAACTGGACAAGGTCACCCAGCAGAACGCCTCGGCGTCCGAGCAGATGTCCGCCACCTCGGAAGAACTGGCCGCCCAGGCCGAGGAGCTGCAGACCTCGATCGCCTACTTCCGGATCGACAGCCGCGGCGTCGGCGTGTCGCCGTCCAAGCCTGTCTCCAAGCCGATTCAAGCCAAGCGCGCCGCTTCGCCCGCGCCGCGAAAGGCCCCGGCGGCGGCGCCCAAGCGTCAGGCCGTGGCGGCTCAACAAGCGCGCGCCTCGGGTTTCGCCCTCGACCTCACCCAGGGCGGGCCCGACGCGGCGGACGCCGATTTCCGCGAGTACGGCTGATGGGCAAGGCTTCCGACGGAGAATTCGTCACCCTGGGCCTCGGCGATGAGGTGTTCGCGGTCTCGGTCGCGCATGTGCGCGAGATCCTCGACTATCGGGCCCCTTTCGCCATCCCGGAGGGGCCTCCCTATCTGCTGGGCCTGACGGACGTGCGCGGGCGCGGGACGCCCACCATCGACCTGCGCCTGAAGCTGGGCCTGCCTCTGATCGAGACCACCCAGGCGACGCGCATCCTGGTGCTCGACGTGCCGCTGGACGACCGGGTCCTGTCGCTGGGCCTGGTCGCCGATCGGGTCATCGAGGTCGTCTCCTTCACGGCCGAACAGATCGAAACCTCGCCCGACATCGGCGTTCCCTGGCGCTCTGATTACATTCAGGGCGTCGTGCGTCGCGACAGCGCCACGGAGAAGGGGCGTTTCGTCGTGATCTTCGATCTCGCGCGCCTGCTGACCAGCCAGGACGCCGCCGCCTTCAGCCAAGCCGCCTGACCCAGCGCGAGGGGCGGTCCGGAAAGGACCGACCCTCGCCGCGCGGCGCGAAGCGCCGCAACCGGAGAAGCCCGTGTCTCTAGCCGTCGCCACGCAGGCCTCGCCTGCCGAAGAACAGCTGAGCGCCGAGAACTTTCAGCGCCTAGCCAAATTCATCCAGGACTACAGCGGCATCAAGATGCCGGCCCAAAAGCGCACCATGCTGGAGGGCCGTTTGCGCCGCCGCATGCGGACCATCCGGCTTGATGACGTCAACGCCTATTGCCACTACCTGTTCGAGGAAGACGGCATGGACAGCGAGGTCATCCATCTGATCGATGCGGTGACCACCAACAAGACCGAGTTCTTCCGCGAGCCGGCCCATTTCGACTTCATGGTCGCCAAGGCGCTGCCGGCCCTGGCCGCCAGGGGCAAGCGCGAGATCAAGATCTGGAGCGCGGCGTGCTCGACCGGCGCCGAGCCCTACACCATCGCCATGATCCTGGACGAGTTTTGCGCCAGCCAGCGCGGCGTCGACTACTCGATCCTGTGCACCGACATCTGCACCGAGGTGTTGAAGCAGGCGATCGCCGGGCGTTTCCCGGAGCAGATGATCGAGCCGGTTTCGATGCCGCGTCGCAAGCGGCACCTCATGCGCGCCAGGGAAGCCACGCGCAACGAGGTGCGGATCAAGCCGCACCTGCGCGGCAAGCTGGCCTTCGCCCGCCTGAACCTGATGGACGAGGCCTATCCGGTCGAGACCGGCATGGACATCATCTTCTGCCGCAACATCCTGATCTATTTCGACAAACCGACCCAGGCCCAGGTGCTGACCCGGCTGTGCGGCCATCTCGCGCCCGGCGGCTATCTGTTCCTGGGCCATTCGGAGTCGATCGTCGGCATCGATCTGCCGATCGTCCAGATCGCCAACACCGTCTTTCAGAAGCGGTAGAAGCCATGCGCCGCTCCGACAAGATTCGCGTTCTGATCATCGATGACTCGGCCACCGTGCGGCAGACGCTCGCGGCGGTCCTGGAGTCTGATCCGCAGATCGAGGTGATCGGGGTCGCTTCGGATCCGTTCGTGGCCGCCAAGCGGATTTCCGAGGAAATCCCCGACGTCATCACGCTGGATGTCGAGATGCCGCGCATGGACGGCATCACCTTCCTGCGCAAGTTGATGGCGCAAAGGCCGATCCCGGTGGTCATGTGTTCGTCCCTGACGGAGGCTGGGTCGGAAACCCTGCTCCAGGCCCTGGAGGCCGGGGCCGTCGACATCATCCTGAAGCCAAAGGTCGGGGTGGCTGATCACCTGACGGAATCCAGGATCCGCATCTGCGACGCGGTGAAGGCCGCGGCCGGCGCCAGACTGAAGGGCTCCAAGCGCCTGATCCCGCAACTGCCGCGGCCCCTTCACGAACCCGAAAAGAAGCTGACCGCGGACGCCATGCTGCCGCCCCCCAAAGGGGTCCAGGCGATGGCGCGCACCACCGAGAGCGTCGTGTGCGTCGGTGCGTCGACGGGCGGCACCGAGGCCTTGCGGGTGCTTTTGGAGGCGCTGCCGCCGGACTCGCCGGGTATGGTCATCGTCCAGCACATGCCCGAAAAGTTCACCGCCTCGTTCGCCAGGCGGCTGGACAGCCTGTGCGCGGTCGAGGTCAAGGAGGCCGAGGACGGCGACACCGTGCGCCGGGGCCGGGTGCTGATCGCGCCCGGCAACAAGCACACCCTGCTGGAGCGCAGCGGCGCCCGCTACTATGTCTCGGTCAAGGACGGCCCGCTGGTCTCACGCCACCGCCCGTCGGTGGATGTGCTGTTCCGCTCGGGCGCGCGCTCGGCGGGTTCCAACGCCGTGGGCGTGATCATGACCGGCATGGGCGACGACGGCGCGCGCGGTCTGGAAGAGATGAAGCAGGCCGGCGCCTACACGATCGCCCAGGACGAGGCGACCTCGGTGGTGTTTGGCATGCCCAAGGAAGCCATCGCGCGCGGGTGCGTGGATCGGATCGCGCCGCTGCCAAGCCTGGCCCCGGAGGTCTTGCGGGCGGCTAACAGATAGAGAATCGGAAAGAAGACGATCCGTCCGATCTGAACGACGGATTCGGGCTCCGGTGAAATCGCCGCTCCCGATCGGAAGCGGCCTCGGCTTCGTTCCCCAATCTGGTCGAAACGCTGAATCCCGCCGGCGAGGAGCAAAGGAGCGCGGTCATTGACTGACGAGGCCGCTCGCTTGGCCCGCGAAGTCCATGCTCAATGTGAGGAAAAACCTGGCGCGATCGACATTGCTTCGAGCTGAAGATCCTCGAAAACAATGTCTTGAATGGAGTCCTTGGTGGAGCCGAGGATGATCTAGGGATCTAACCAGGACGTCTCATTCCGTCCCAAAACATGTTTATCTTCATATAGTTGATCGATATTCCCGTTTCAGGTAATCTCACTTTGTCCCCTGAAATCCGCATCAAAAGTGTGGGGAAAACGAGGGGAAAATCGGAGGCTCCAGAACAGGGACTTCTAACTTGTCGCTTACAGCCCTGAAGGTGAAGAACGCGAAAGCCGGTCGCCATTGCGACGGGCGCGGCCTGTATCTCGATGTTCAGCCCAGTGGATCGCGGTCGTGGCTTTTCCGTATCCAGTTCCAGGGGGTGCGTCGCGATTTCGGCTTGGGCTCCGTGCGGGACGTTTGCCTCGCCGACGCGCGGATCGCGGCGGCCGAGATGCGTCGGAAAGTCAGGAGCGGGGGTGACCCAGCCGCCGAACGTCGAAGCGCTCGTCGGTCCGTTCCGTCGTTCGAGTCCGCTGCCCGCGCCTGTTACGAGACCTTGAAGGCGGGCTGGAAGGATAGCCGGCAGGGTATTTGGATCGCCAGCTTCGAGCGGCATGTTTTTCCAATGATCGGGTCTAAGCCCGTGGACACGGTCGATGCGCTCGTTGTTCGAGATGTTCTGGAGCCGATTTGGCTGACGGTGCCTGATACCGCCAATAAGGTGCTTCAGCGGATCAATGCGGTTCTCGACTTCGCGCACATCAAGGGCTGGATTAGTAATGAAGTTTCCCTGCGATCGGTCCGCAAGGGACTTCCGCGCCAGAATAACACTGGCTCGCACTATGCGGCGATGCCCTATCAGGATGTGCCAGCCTTCCTCCAAGCAGTTGCGGCGATGCCGCCAACCCTTGGTCGGGATGCTCTGCAACTGACCGTCTACACGGCTGTGCGCTCCAACGAGACGCGGTTTGCGGTCTGGAGTGAATTTGACCTCGACAAGGGCGTCTGGTCGATTCCGGCCGAGCGCATGAAGATGAAGGTGGCCCATGCCGTCCCGCTATCGAAGCCCGCCCTCGCCCTCCTACGGCGAATGCACGATGATCGGGTGGACGACGATGAACTCCTGTTCTCTCCAAATGGGGTCAAGCCCATCAGCGACATGACGATGTCCAAGGTGCTCCGCGACATGAAGATCGAGAACGTGACCGTTCACGGCTTCCGCAGCGCCTTCACCGACTGGTCGTCGGAGACGACTGATTTCCCCAAGGAGGTCGCCGACAAGGCGCTGGCGCACAAGATTCCAGATCGGGTCGAAGCCGCCTATCGCCGGACGGACTTTTTCGAAAAGCGACGCAAGCTGATGCAGGCTTGGGCTGACTATCTGGCCACGTCCCCAAAGACCAAGTCAAATTAGCTATCGGAGCTTGCGGCGATAATGCAGCAGCCCTGATTTCCGTGGCGCCTATCTTCCCCTTTCGTCCACGCGAAAACCGGCAGGGTCGTTGATCCAGCGATTGATAGAGGATTCATGCCATCCCGCGCCGTGGACGCTAATCGGTACCTGGCGAGGAAACGTGCCCTCACCGATCTTGCGGTAGAGAGTTCGATCGGCTCAGCCCCGTGCGCGCCAGCACGGTCTTGAGGCGAACGATGCGGTCGAGGTCGGCCATCGTTTCAAGCTCCACAGACTGGGATCTGAAGGCATTCGATGGGCCAGAATTGGATTGCTTGCCTCTGGCGGCAAGGCCTCGCGGGGCCAGATCGTACTCTGGGAAACAAAGACAGGCCCTAGGCGCCTCTAGCGAAGGTGAAACCGTACCTCCATGACGCCGGCTGCGTACTCCAATGAGGTTGGGCGGGGTTCGCTGCGGCGCTACCGCCCTACTTCTTAAGCCGAACACCAGGGCCTGCAGTTTCATCGGCCATCTGGAAGATCACGCCCGCTGCCTCAAGTGCGCGGCGCACAGCCTCGACGTTAT
Organism: Caulobacter sp. UC70_42; assembly: GCF_044056025.1. Taxonomy (NCBI): domain Bacteria; kingdom Pseudomonadati; phylum Pseudomonadota; class Alphaproteobacteria; order Caulobacterales; family Caulobacteraceae; genus Caulobacter; species Caulobacter sp. UC70_42. The sequence goes on from NZ_CP171994.1 coordinate 1,318,702, forward strand.
CGACAGAACTACGACCCGGCCCGACCGCACTTTCCATCCGCCGGATTGTCGGCAGCGATAGGCCTGCGGCCTCCGCAAGCTTTGGGCCATTCCAATCCACTAGGGCTCGCGCGGCCCGAATTTGAGCGGCCGTCAGCATGTCGTTTTATTATTAGTAAAGCGCACGATATTTTTCGCTTGCCGAATAGCGTCGTTGGTGATACTAAAGGAGTAATGCACATTCAGGACTAGATGTCATGGACTCGCGCCTTCAGGCGGAGAGTGCGGACGTGCGCGCGCGCCGACCATCCCGGCGCTTCGTGCTCGCTGGCGGCTCCGCAGCACCCTTTGTCACTGGCGCCGCCGCCGGTGATACCGACCCTGAGGTCGCGAGGTGCGCTAGCTGGCTCGCCATCGACGCTGAACAGCGCCGCCTCCAACTTGAATGGGGCATGCTGGAAGGCTGGCTGATCACCCATCGCAGCTGGTACAAACTCGCGCCCGCCCAGCAGGCCGAAATCCGCGAAGGCACCAGGCTCGCCGAAATCGACGCACGGCTCAATGTGCTGGAGGTCGAGGGACACGCCCTCCTCAAGGCCATGCGGCCGAGGCCAGCCAAAAGCGTCGAGGCCGTCATCGCCAACCTGTCAGTGGCGGCGCGCCTGATCTTCGTGGAGGATCATCCCGAGGCACACGGTTTGATCACCCGCGCGGTCCGCGACCTCGCCGCCTTCTCCGGTGGAAAGTGACCCGCCGCGTTCCCCGGCGACGCGACGGCACCGACCGCACTCTTGCGGCAACGTTTCTCCGTAACGCCGCTGGCTTCCACCAAGGCGCCAAGGCGGTGCTGACGCGACACCACGAAGGCGCCCGCTACTTCCTGGCCATCGCCATCGAACTGGCGCTGAAAGCGTACCTGCTCGACCGAGGGATCAGCGACGACTGGAACCGCGTCTACCTCCGGCACGACCTCGTCAAGGTGCTCCGGTTTGCACGACGCGCCGGCTTTACCGACGCTCCCGCCAAGCTGCCCGAACTAGCCGCGCTTCTCAGCCCTTACTATAGCGTCCACGCCATCTCAGAGATGTCGCCGCAAGCCATCGGATCGGTCTGCTGGGCGGAGGCTTGCGAAACTGTCGGCGCGCTCATCGGCACCGTCGTCGAGGCTGCCGGGGCGGATGGTCGTCGAGAAGGCGCAGCGTGATGGCCCGCCTTCGCCTGCCTTGGCCCTCTGTCGTCAGCCAGTGGTGGCGCTGGCGACATCCTAGCCTCTGGCGGGGCCGGACCTTCGATCCTCACAACAGCCAGCAGGTCATGTCCTATGCGGTCTTGCGGCTTCGCCAGGAGACGCGAGACGTTTTCCTGCTCAACCACATCAAGGCGCTCGACTACGCGCTGATCGCGCGTCACCTCGGTTTGTCTGTCGCCGATGTCCAGGCTCGGCTCGCCGAGGCGCTCTTCGAGATCTCGCGCACGGTTGATCTGATCGAGCGCGCCCGTCCTCAATCCAAACTGTCCAGAGCGGAGCATCCTAATGTCTGACGACAAGGGGCCATTCGCCGTGTCCCGGCGTGTCGTGATTGGCGCCGCCAGCGCCGCACCTGTCGCTGCCGGCGCGGGCGGCGGCGCACTCGCGGACCCGGCCGTGACCCGCTGCGCCGAGTGGCTGCGCTTGACGCTGAGATCGACCGTCTAGGCCTGCGCTGGTCGGACTTGGAGACCATCTTGGTCCGGCAGAAGCGATGGGAACGAATGACGCCCGAGGAACGCGGGGAGCTACTGCCTTCCGAGGAGATGGCCGCCATCGACAAGCAGATGGAACCGCTGTTCGAGAAGCGGGAGGCGTGGCTGGAGGCTCTACCCACTTTGCGCGCCACCGACATCTACGGCGTCGTCGCCAAGCTGGAAGTGGCGCTGCGCGTCATGGTTCACCAGCAGGGCGACGGCTATGATCTCTTCAAGGCGACGATGGAGGAGCTACGCACCGCGCGCTGCACAAACTGCGGGCGCCCGTTTGCAAGCGCTAGCCGCGCCTCCTCCGGCAACCGCCTTGCCCACCACAACCTGCGAGAGCCAGGACGGGAACGGTCGGTGCTCGCCCTGGAGCGCTTGGAGAGCGTCTGCCGGGCGGGCTGGTGCGGGTCAAGGGCGGCTTCGCCGTCGCTCCGCGAGACGCCCGCAGGGCGTCCCCTTGACGCGCACCAGCCCGTCCGGCCCTTGTTCCACCAAGCGATCCAGGGCGTCTTGTCTCCAAGCGAAGATGGTCGGTGGCCGCGTGCTCGGTGGCCGGCCGGATAGGCCCAGCCAAGCGGACCCGTCAGCGTACGCGCTTGAAGCGAACACGGTCCTTGCCGGCGATGAGGAAGGCGTCGTAGCCAGCGTCGCCCCACGCCTTACGCTGCACCTGGCTGGTGTATGGATCGGTGGTGTTGGCCCACCACTGTTGTCGGGCTGCGCTTTTGGGGAGCATGGCGCCGAGGATGCGCTCGATCTCGGCGAAGGTCAGTTCGAGTTCGTCTTGACGCTGGCGACGCAGATGACCCGACAGGGGATCGTATGTGGACGGCCCCCTCCCTGCAAGACGACTGAGAACATGATCTGATCGCTTGCGTTCGTATGTCCGGCCTGTTGGTGCGCTCGGTAGAACGCTGGCCAAGATGGGCTCCGCGACAAGGTGCTCAAACGTACTTGCGGCCTCTTCGGGCCAAGATCCTCTTTTGAGCCGCTCCCTGTCAGGGATCGATCGATCACGCCATCTCCTCGTTCTTGCAAGTTCAGGCACCAGATCAACCAGGTCGCTTTGAAATTTGGCGCACCAGGTCGACGGATCTTCTAGGCGGCAGCCGACGCTACAGCTGGCGCGGCCTCCCTCACGTATCGATCGCCGCTGATCATCAGTTTCCAGGCTATGCGAGCGATCTTGTTGGCCATTGCCACGGCCGCCAGCTTCGGCGGCTTGCGTTGGAGCAGTTCAACCACCCAGCGAGGGGCGCCGCGGATTTGTCCTGCACGCACTTGCCGCAATAGGGCGGTGGCGCCGGACACGAGATTGGCCCTGAGCATTTCATCGCCGGCGCGCGTGATGGCGCCTGGCCTCGCCTTTCCAGCGGTCGAGTGATCTCTCGGTGTAAGTCCGATCCAAGCGGCGAACTGCCGGCCGGAGGCGAATAGCTGAGGCGCTGGCGTTTTCATTTGGAGCAGCGCCGCTCCGATGGGACCCACGCCAGGAATCTCCGCCAGGCGTCGGCTACATTCGTTGGCGCGATGCCATGCCTTCAATTTGGCCTCGAGTGCTTCCAGCTTTTCCTGCAGAGCCGCGTACTGCTGGGCCTGCAGGGCGAACAAGTCACGCGCCAGTTCCGGGATGCCCGGATCGCCCGCAACTCGGTCTAGGAGCGGTTCGATTTTGCACATGCCTCTTGGCGTGATGAGGCCGAACTCGGCAGCATAGCCGCGAATTGCGTTGGCCAGCTGGGTTCGCATTCTGACCAGCTGCTGCCTGACGCCAACGAGCATCAGCGAGGCCTGCTGTTCCGAGCTCTTCACCGGCACGAAGCGCATTGTCGGGCGGCTCATTGCCTCGCAGATCGCTTCGGCGTCGGCAGCGTCGTTCTTCCCGCGCTTGACGTACGGCCGCACCAGCAACGGGGCGATCAGTCTGACCTCATGCCCCAGCGAACCCAGTAGCCTTGCCTGTGTTTCGGCTTGCAAAAATGACCCCCATCTCGGGGATATCGGCGTCCAAAAATGACCCCCTGTCCTTGAGGCTTTGATGGCCAGATCGGCGGCTTGTGTAGCCGCGGATCGAGACGGGGATGTTGGTAGTGGAGACGGTGGCGAAGATCCGGCGCGAGCACTTCGCGCGGGGCAAGGGCGTCAAGACGATCGCGCGGGAGATGGGCCTGGCGCGCAACACGGTGCGCAAGATCCTGCGGTCGGGTGATACGGCGCCGGAGTACGAGCGGCGCGAGCAGCCGCACCCGAAGCTAGGTCCGTTCATCGAGCGGCTGGAGGCGCTGCTGGAGGCCAATGCGTCAGGGGCGCGCAAGGATCGGCTGACGCTGATGCGGATCACCGATCTGCTCAGCCGGGAGGGCTATGACGGCGGTTACGACGCGGTGCGGCGCTATGCAGGACGCTGGTCGGTCCAACGCCGGGGCGTGAGCTCTCCGGTTGAGGCCTTCGTGCCGTTGAGCTTTGCGCCGGGCGACGCCTACCAGTTCGACTGGAGCCACGAGCAGGTCGAGATCGGCGGCACGCCGCTGACGGTGAAGGTGGCGCACGTGCGGCTCTGCCATAGCCGCCGGTTCTACATCCGAGCCTATCCGCGCGAGACCCAGGAGATGGTGTTCGATGCTCACGCCCGGGCCTTCCAGGCGTTCGGGGGCGTCACGCGGCGAGGCATCTACGACAACATGAAGACCGCCGTTGAAGCGGTGTTCACCGGCAAGACCCGCCGCTTCAACCGGCGCTTCGAGCAGATGTGCTCGCACTACCTGATCGAGCCGGTGGCCTGCACGCCGGCCTCGGGCTGGGAGAAGGGCCAGGTGGAGAACCAGGTCGGCTACGCCCGTGACAACATCTTCAAGCCGCGCCTGCGCTTCCATAGCCTGGAGGAGCTCAACGGCTGGCTGGAGGCCGAGTGCGTGCGCCGGGCGCGCAATGATCGCCATCCCGAGCACCGAGACCGCGTTGTCTGGGACGTCTACGAGGCTGAGCGGCCGTTCCTAGCGCCCTTCGCCGGCCCTTTTGACGGCTTCCACCAGATCGAGGCCGTCGCCCAGGCCACCTGCCTGATCACCTTCGACCGCAACCGCTACTCGGTGCAGGCCAAGGCCGCGCGTCGGGCCGTCCAGATCCGCGCCTACGCCGACCGGATCCTGGTGCTGTGCGACGGCGAGGTGGTGGCCGATCACCCGCGCGGCTTTGGCCGTGACCACACCGTCTATGATCCCTGGCACTATCTGCCCGTCCTGGCCCGCAAGCCCGGAGCGCTGCGCAACGGCGCGCCTTTCCAGGAATGGGCGCTGCCGCCCGCCTTCAATCGGCTGCGCAAGCGGCTGGGCTCGGGCGACGAGGCCGATCGGCGCTTCGTACGGGTGCTGGCGGCGGTGCTGGACGATGGGCTCGACGCTGTCGACCAGGCCGTCCAGGAGGCGCTCGACGCCGGCGTCGCCAGCGACGAGGTAATCCTCAACATCCTGGCCCGCCGGCGCGAACCGCCCCGCCCCGAGGCGATCACCACTTCCCAGGCTCTGGCCCTGAGCCATCCGCCCATCGCCGACTGCGCGCGCTACGACCTGCTGCGAGGCTCCCGTGCAGCGGCATGAGATGATCCAGGCCCTGGGCGAGCTGGGCCTCAAGGGCATGGCCGGCGCCTTCGACGACGCCGTCACCACGGGCCTGCAGCGCAAGCGCACCGCCATGGAGATCCTGGCCGATCTGGTGAAGGCCGAGGCTGCCCATCGTCAGGCCGCCTCCATCCGATATCGGATCACCGCCGCCAAGCTGCCGGCGATGAAGGACCTGGCGCGCTTCAACTTCGAGGGCTCGCCCATCAACGAGAGCCTCGTGCGCGCCCTGCATGGCGGCTCATTCCTGGCCGATCACCGCAACATCGTCCTGATCGGCGGAACGGGCACCGGCAAGACCCACCTGGCCATCGCCATCACCGCCAATGTGGTGCGGGCCGGGGCGCGCGGGCGCTACTTCAACACCGTCGATCTGGTGAACCGGCTCGAGGAGGAAGCCCGCCAGGGCCGCTCCGGCGCTCTGGCCGCCCAGCTCTCGCGCCTGGATCTCGTCGTCCTCGACGAGCTGGGCTATCTGCCCTTCGCCCAGTCCGGCGGCCAGCGCCTTTTCCATCTGATCAGCAAGCTCTACGAGCGCACCTCGGTGATCATCACCACCAACCTGACCTTCGGCGAATGGCCCACCGTCTTCGGCGACGCCAAGATGACCACGGCGCTCCTCGACCGCCTGACCCATCACTGCGACATCGTCGAGACCGGAAACGACAGCTGGCGTCTCAAGACCAGGGCTTGATCCACAATCTATTCAACCTCCCCCAGACCCCCTCCGGGCAGCTGAATCTCACGCGGCTCACCCGGCGGCGACGCGCTGCGCTAGCTGATGGCTACGCGCCTCGCCGCCAGCCCAGGACAACCAACAGAGGGGTCAATTTTGGACGCCGATAGGGGGTCAATTTTCAACGCCGTTTGACAGCCTTGCCCAATGGTGCGAGGCTCCGCAGGCTTCCAGCGCAACAACCGTGGGCGCGAGGGCCTTGAAGAATGGGGCCAGGTCGCTGCGCCGGAGCTTCTTCTTCAGCACGGTCTGCTCAGCGCCGTTCACGCCGTGAAGTTGGAAGACGTGCTTTGAGGTATCCAAGCCGATGCGGGCGATTTTCTCCATGGACGGTCTCCTTTTGCTAGAGGTTGGCGACAACCTCGGTCCAGCATTTCGATGCCGTGCAGGGGCCGTCCACCCCAACGTACTTGGACATTCCCGCAGCATCGCCGATTGATCCGGACACGTCGAATCCACACGCGACTAGCGCGAGTGGAGAACGACCTTGAAAAGCCACGCTTCGAGGCGTTTCTGCGCCGCAAGCACTTTCCGGGATCGTCGGCGTTGCCGGCGAACCGACCATGGAGCCTTTCGTGACCGATACGCCTGAAGCCCGCACGCCGAATGTCGTCGATATCCATGTCGGAGGCCGCGTGCGCATGCGCCGCAAGATGCTTGGCGTCAGCCAGGAAACGCTCGCCGATGCGCTGGGGCTCACCTTTCAGCAGATCCAGAAGTACGAGCGCGGCGCCAACCGCATCAGCGCCAGCAAGCTCTACGACATTGCCAAGACGCTCCAGGTCCCGGTGTCGTTCTTCTTCGACGGTCTGGCTGACCCGATGACCAATGAGGTCGACGAAGTTGGCGCCGCTGCCGAGCGCGTCGTCACCGAGTTCCTTAACACGCCCGAAGGCCTGGAACTGGCCGAAACGTTCCCAAAGATCGGTCGGGGCCGGGTCCGTCGTCAGGTCCTCGATCTCGTCCGCGCCATGGCCGACGAAGGCGCCGACAAGGCCTGACGATCTCTCAGCAGGTGTCTGACGTGGAGCGAGCCTCCGCCTCGAACGCCCGCTTTCCGCCGCGCCGCCAGAGCGCCAGGGTGTGCTCGGCGTCGTCGGCCTTCAACATGGTCGCCAGGAACGTGAAGGCCCCGTAGAGCGCGGCGCGATCATCGCGGGTCAGTTCGACGAGGCCGGACTTCTGAACCAGGCCGCCCAGCTCGATCAGGTGGCGGGTGCGCTCGCGCCGTTTCAGCACCCACGCCCGCGTATCGAGCCTGGCTCGCTGCGCCTCCAAGCGATGGCGTGCGGCCCCGGCCCGGCGCTCGGCGTCATTGCTGGCCGCCAGCGCTTGGCGGAGCGCCATCCTTCCCGCCGCGAAAGAATCCGGCGCCACGCTTCCTCCAACCTTCCTTGCGAGCGGCGTTCCCAGCATCGGCCAAATCGAGAAGCCCGCCCGCCAGGGTGTCGATATCGAGGGCGTCGGCGCCCGTGGCGATCACCAGCTCGCCAAGCTGCCGAACCTTACGATCCTTCAGGGTCTTGGCCTTGTCTTCGAGGCTCTTCAGTTCAGCGTCGAAGTCTCGTGGTTTGCGCATCCCAAGTCTCCAGATTTCGATGATACGCTGATCGTAGAACAGGGCGTCCGGAAATGCTGTAACGTCGCCGGAACACATTGGGACGGTCCGGTCCCTCCCGAGATTTTAATCTTGGAGGGCGCGCTTATACGTCGTGCCGACGTGCGCTTGAGGGCGTAAGTGGTCTGTCGCCATGGCGATCTACCACTTCAGCGTCAAAGTCATCAGCCGCGCCACCGGGGCCAGCGCCGTGGCCTCGGCCGCCTATCGCTCCGCCAGCCGGCTGCACGACGAGCGGTTGGATCGCGACCACGACTTCACCAACAAGAGCGGTGTCGTCCACTCGGAGATCATGCTGCCGGACGGCGCCCCCGAGCAGCTCTCCGACCGCGCCACGCTGTGGAACGCGGTCGAGGCCGGCGAAAAGCGCAAGGACGCCCAGCTCTCCCGAGAGGTCGAGTTCGCCATTCCGCGCGAGATGGACCAGGCGCAGGGGATCGACCTGGCCCGTGATTTCGTGCAGCGCGAGATGGTCGATCGCGGCATGGTCGCCGATCTCAATGTGCATTGGGACATCGGCCCTGACGGTCTAGCCAAGCCCCACGCACACGTCATGCTTACCATGCGCGAGGTGGGTGAGGATGGCTTCGGCGCCAAGGTCCGCGACTGGAACCGCACCGAACTGGTGGAGCACTGGCGTGAGGCCTGGGCCGACCACGTCAACGAGCGGTTGGCGCAGCTCGACATCGACGCGCGGATCGATCACCGCAGCCTGGAAGACCAAGGCATCGACCTGGAGCCGCAGCATAAGATCGGCCCGGCCGCCGAACGCATGGCCGGCGAAGGCGTCGAGACCGAGCGGCTGGAAGATCATCACCGCATCGCCCGTGAGAATGGCGACAAGATCATCGCCAATCCGCGCATCGCGCTGGACGCCATCACCCACCAGCAGGCGACCTTCACCCGCTACGATCTGGCGAAGTTCATCCACCGACATTCGGACGGCAAGGAGCAGTTCGATCGGGCCATGGGCGCAGTGCAGGCCTCGCCCGATTTCGTTGCGCTGGGCCAGGACGGGCGCGGGCAGGATCGGTTCACCAGCCGGGAGATGATCGCCGTCGAAAACCGGCTGCATCGCGCCGGCGAATTGATGGCGCAGCGTCGGGCGCACGGCGTCAGCGACCTCGAGCAGCGTCGCGCATTGGCGCGCGCCGCGCAGCGCGGTCTTGTCCTCTCCGGCGAACAGAAGGCAGCCTTCCAGCACGTCACCGAGGGCCGGGACCTTGGCGTCATCGTCGGCTACGCCGGCACGGGCAAGTCGGCGCTCCTGGGCGTGGCGCGGGAGGCTTGGGAGGACGCCGGCCATCGCGTTCAGGGCCTAGCCTTGTCGGGCATCGCCGCTGAGAACCTGGAGGGCGGATCGGGCATCGCGTCTCGCACCATCGCCAGTCTGGAGCATCAGTGGAGTCAGGGCCGGGAGCTGCTGGACGCCAGCGACGTGCTGGTGATCGACGAGGCTGGCATGATCGGCTCGCGGCAGATGGAGCGCCTGCTGTCGGCCGCCACGAGCGCTGGGGCCAAGGTGGTGCTGGTCGGCGATCCCGAGCAGCTCCAGGCGATCGAGGCAGGGGCGGCGTTTCGGTCGATCGCCGAGCGTCATAGCCACGTCGAGATCACCCAGGTTCGTCGCCAGAATGAGGACTGGCAGCGCGACGCCACGCGGCATCTGGCGACCGGCCGGACTGGCGAGGCGCTGGCGGCTTATGAGACGCGCGGCATGGTCCACGGCGCCGAGACCCGCGACCAGGCGCGCGACGATCTTGTCGAGCGCTGGGACCGTGAGCGCGTGGCCGAGCCGCGCAAAAGCCGGATCATCCTCACCCACACCAACGACGAAGTGCGCGAGCTCAATCTGACGGCTCGCGAGCGACTGCGTGAGGCCGGGACCTTGGGCGAGGATGTGACGGTCAAGGCCGAGCGCGGCGACCGCGCGTTCGCGACTGGCGATCGGCTGATGTTCTTGAAGAACGATCGCGGGCTGGGCGTGAAGAATGGCATGCTCGGCGAGATCGAGCAGGTCTCGCCCACCCAAATGACCGTGCGGCTCGACGCAGGGCGATCGGTCGTCTTCGACCTGAAGGACTACGCCCAGGTCGATCACGGTTATGCCGCCACCATCCACAAGAGCCAGGGCGTCACGGTTGATCGGACCCATGTGCTGGCGACGCCGGGCATGGATCGTCACGGCGCCTACGTCGCCCTCTCGCGGCACCGCGACAGCGTGCAGATCCACTACGGCCGCGACGAGTTCGAGGATCTGGGCAAGCTGACCCTCCTCCTGTCGCGCGAGCGAGCCAAGGACATGGCCAGCGACTTCGCCGAGCGGCGCGACATCCACGTGCCAGCGTCGATAAGGACGAAAGACCCGCCGCAGCGCCAGCGCGGGATGTTCGATGGGTTCAAGCCCGCCAGCCCGACGCGGCAGCCGGTGGCGCCGGCACGGGAGGTCGGCCAGTTCGACCAGCACCGCGTGATCGAGCGTCACGCCCGCGCCGCGGTCGACGTCATGCGGATGAACGACCGCGGCCTGCCGGTGCTCGCTCACCAGCGGCGGGCGCTCGAAGAGGCGCGCGAGGCGCTGAGCAAGATCGGCCCGCACGCGGCCAAGGATCTGGAACGGGCCTACATGCGAAAGCCGGATCTGGCCAACGAGGCGGCGTCGGGACGGACGCAACGGGCGATCAGGGTCCTTCAGCTTGAGGCGGAGGTTCGGTCCGATCCGAGCCTGCGGGCCGATCGCTTCGTCCAGCGCTGGCAGGGCCTGGAACGGCAGCGCACCGCTTTGCACCGCGAGGGCGACATGAGCGGCGCCCGGCAGGTCAAGGAAAGCATGGGCGCCATGGCCAAGAGCCTGGAGCGCGACCCGCAGGTGGAGTCGCTGCTGCGCGGGCGGCGGGCCGAGCTTGGCCTGCCTTCGAACATGGGACGCAGCGTCGGGCAGGGGCTGTCGGAATACCTCGGCATTGGCCGTGGGCGCGGGCTTGGCATCTAGGAGATGAACGATGGAGCAGGATGTTGCCTTGGCGATCTCGCCCAGCGTGTCGCAGGATAAACGCTACCTGCGCCTCACTGAACTTCGACCTCTTCATGGTCGCTCCTCGCTCCGTGGCCCATGCCGCAAAACGAGAAAATTCTAGCTCAAACCGGTCCAGTTTTTCAGGAGCAGGTCACAGGAAGTCCATAGCCCAGACGTCGTTGGGCCGGGAGGCCGGTTGACGGTCCTCACGCAGCTTGGCTTTGACCTTGCGCTTGGGTGTCTTGTTGCGCCGCCGCCGCCTCCGTCGTGGTTGTCCTGGGTCTGCCCTGCGCGCTTTACGTCTCGGCTTCGCCTCGGCGCCTTTCGAATGTCCTTAAGGGAGAATTTGAGCCGGCCAGACCCCTAAATAACTTCCCTATTCGTTACCGTTATCCTACAAGCTCAACACCTCCTCCCCGAGGGCACCGCAGTCGCCGCCCCGCCGCTCCGCGGCGTGAGCGGCGACTGCGGCGCAGCGACTCGGCGCGCCCTGACACGCGCCATGATCTTCACGAGCACGGACGGATCATGACCACCGCTTCGCCCGCCAATCGATTTTCCGCGGTCGGCCCTGAAGCTCGACCGCCCGCAAACGCCCTAACCGCCATTCCAGGAGCATAAGATGGTCAACAAGCATGAGATCGAAGGCCAGTGGAAGATCATCTCGGGCCGCATTCACCAACTCTGGTCGGAGGCTTTCAATAGCAAGGAAGGCGCGATCAAGGGCGAGCTCACCGAAATCGCCGGCCTCCTGCAGCGCGAGTTCGGCCTGACGCTCGACGAGGCGAAAAAACAACTCGACCGTTGGCGCGCGGACGCTCAGCCCAAGGCCTTGATCGAAGCGCAGTGGCTGCGCTTCAACGATGTCCTGCAGGATCGCTGGACCGACCTTCGCGTCCGCTTGCAAGACGGCCGCGCCAAGGCGGAAGATTTGCGCGAGGTGGTCGAGGCGAACACCGGGGATCTGATCACCGATTTGCAGGCGCGCTACCAAATCAGCAAGGAAGAGGCCGCCGCTCAAGTCCAGGCGTGGCTCGACGAAGCACGCCGCTGGATCGAAGCCAACCGCCCCTCAAAGTCCTGACCCCGATCTGTGCTTCTCTCATCCAGACAGGAAAACCCAGTGCCTCGCTTTGGCTTAATCAGCGCTCGCCTTTCGCTGGGCGCGCTCGCTCTCCTCGCCATCACTAGCGGAGCGGCGCGGGCCCAGCCCCCCTCACCGGCCGATCTTGCCGCGCGCCGGTCGCTCTGCGCCCAGTCGGTGAGCTTGTCAGGCCTGGAAAGCGACATGGACAAGCAGATCAACCAAGCGGTCGAGGAAACCTATGATCGGCTCATCGCCGTGTCGCCTCCGGGCGACGCGGCGGTGACGGCCTATCGGGACGCCCTGTCGGGCGCTCTCCTGGCCGCCAAGGCTCCGGTCATCGACAAGCTGGTCGAAGCCTGCGCCCTGACCTTCACCAAGGTCGAACTGGAAGATATCAATCGCTTTTATGTCAGCTCGTCGGGCAAGGCGTGGCTCGAAAAAGGCCGGGTGATCATGCTGCCGGTGCTCGAAAAGGCGGTGGACGACGTGGCCCCGCAAGTCGCCGCCGATGTGGAGCGGCGGTTTTGCGCCAAGATCGATTGCACGCCGGCCAAGGCATCGCCGCCATCGCCTCGAAAAGATCGAACACTCTAGCGGCAGGCTGCAAGGGACCATCCGCGCGATCGGAGCTCGATCCCCGATCGCGGGGGATACTCAAGGAGATCAATCATGACGCCCATCCAAGGCCGGTTCGCCGGCAAGACCGTCATTGTCACGGGCGCGGGAGCTGGGATCGGCTGGGCCACCGCCTCCCGGCTTTTGGAGGAAGGGGCGCGCGTCATCGCCAGCGACGTGGCCGAAGGCCGGCTGGCGGCTTTGACGGCCGCCACGTCCTCAAGCGCGCTCGTGACGATCGCCGGAGACATCTCCCGTGAAGAAACCGTGCAGCGCGTCCTCGCCGCGTGCGAGGCGCGCGTTGATGGGCTGGCCAATGTCGCGGGCGTCATGGACGGCTTCCTGCCCGCGGCGGAAGTCGATGATGCGACCTGGGAGCGGGTTTTCGCCGTCAATGTCACGGCCGTCATGCGACTGACCCGAGCCGCCCTTCCGGTGATGCTCGTCGCCGGTGGCGGCACCATCGTCAATGTCGCCTCCGAGGCCTCGCTCCGCGGCTCGGCGGCGGGCGTGGCCTACACCGCGTCCAAACATGCCCTGGTAGGGTTCACCAAGAGCACCGCCTTCATGTACGGGCCCAAGGGGGTGAGGGTAAACGCTATCGCGCCGGGGCCCGTGCGGACCTCGATCAACGGCGCCAGTCGGTCTGACCATGGATGGTCGCGGATCGCTCCGCTTCTGGAGGCCCAAGCGCCGCCCGTGGCGGAGCCAGGCTCGCTGGCCGCCAATATTCTCTGGCTGTTGAGCGACGAGGCCGAAAACATCAATGGCGTCGTCCTGCCTTCGGACGGGGGCTGGGCGGCCGGCTAGACTCTTCGCCATAAGGCAAATTGCTATGTCAGCGCGCGTTCTGCCCCCTGGCCGACGGCGGCGCTTGCGGGCCGTCTGGCCAAGCCGAGCTCACGCCGCGCCCTATGGGACAGGCCGGCTCCCGACTTCGACGGCCAAGGTGTCGCTGATCGGATGACCGTCGTTGGAGATCAGGACGGCGATCCAGCGCAGGCTCTCGAACTGCGCCAACTGCAGCATCAGAGCCAAGGTCAGCGGAATGGCCAGGAAGGCGCCTGGAATGCCCCAAAGAACGCTCCACACCCCGACAGTCAAGAGTCCGATGGTCGGGTCGATATTCTGGCTGGCGGCCTGCATCTTGGGCAGGACGAGATTGCCGACCAGGAATGAGACAGCCTGTATCCCCAAGAAGATGGCGAGCGCCGGCCACACTGTGGGAAACTGCAGCAATGCGAATAGGGCTGGCGCGAGGCTGCCGACGCCAACGCCCAGCACCGGTATGTAGGAGAGCATAAAGAGCGCCAAGGTCCAGAATAGCGCATTGTCCAGGCCCGCCAGCGCCATGATCGCCCCCGAGGCGGCGGCGATCATCAGGCCGGTTACCGTCTGGATCCAGACATAGGTCTCGACACCCTTTACCGTTCGTTCCAACACCGAGGGCATTCCCGTTGGGCGTCGGAAGCTGGCGATGATCTGCATCTTGTTTCGGATCAGATGTCGTGAGGTGAGGATAAAGATCAGGAACAGGACCGTCAGCAGCATCCCCGAAACCGCGCCTTGCAGGCTGCTCAGGACCCTGGCGGCGAGGGAGGGCAGATCCAGGCCGGACGCCAGGCTCGTCAAGCTCACCCCCTCCAGCTTCACCAACTGGCCGGCCCGCTCGAACAGGGCGTTGAGACGAACCGCCAACTGCGGCAGTTGACCGGCCAACTCGGCCGCGCCGCTGACAACGACGACGACGCCGACCATGAGCAAGCCGGCGACGACCGCGCTGGCCAGCACCATGACCGTCAACCGGCCGGCCGAGGGCCAGGCGTGAACGATCACCCTGACCAGGGCGTTTATCAGGACCGCCAACACGAAAGCCATGGCCAGCGGCCACAACAAGGCCCTGAAGACATAGAGCAGCGCCAGGGCCGCCGCTACGCCGGTGACATTGAGGGCGACCGGCAAGGGGGCGACTTTCATGCGTGCTCCAAACGGTAAGGCGGCCGGTCGATGCGTGTGCTCGGCCGACGACGCTGGCGATATCCCTCGCTCCTTAAGGGATAATCAGGAGGGCGTCGGGACCTAAATAACTTCCCTAACCATTACCGTTACCTTACAGGTGCGGGAGCGACGTCAGCTAGAAAGTTGAGGGCGCCGCCGGGTCGTCATCAACGGATGCAAGGATGGGCGCGGTCCGCTCGCGGTCGCGCTCCAAGGTAACCGATCAGGAGTTTGGTCATGACCGCCGCCCTCGCCCCCCTGCCGCCCCCAGACCCCCTCGAACGGTATCGCCGAGATGCTCGACCGGGCCGCCACGGCGACCCTGGCCCAAACGTTCCACGGCCTTTCGCCAGCGACGATGATGCAGTCCTTCTCGGATTGGGCGATGCATCTGGCGCTAGCGCCGGGCAAGCAGATGCAACTGGCGGCCAAGGCTGGGCGCAAGTACGCGCGCCTTGGCGACTATGCGCTGCGGTCCGCAAGCGAACCGACCGCCACGCCCGCGATCGACCCCCTGCCCCAGGATCATCGGTTCGACGATCCCGCCTGGAAGCAGGCTCCGTTCAACCTCCTGGCTCAGGGCTTTCTGCTAAACCAGCAATGGTGGCATGCCGCGACCACCGGCGTGGCGGGCGTCAGCCGCCACCATCAGGACGTCGTCCAGTTCACGACCCGGCAAATCCTGGATGTCTTCGCCCCGACCAACAGCCCCCTCACCAATCCCGTACTGCAGAAGCGGATCATCGAGTCTGGAGGCCAATGCCTGATCGAAGGCGGCAAGCACCTGCTCGAAGACATGCAGCGGATGGTTCGGGGGGAGCCTCCTGTAGGGACCGAAGCCTTCGGCGTCGGCGAGGTGCTGGCGACGACGCCCGGCAAGGTCGTCTATCGCAACGACCTGATCGAACTGATCCAATACGAGCCCAGCACCAAGCTGGTGAGACCCCAGCCGGTGCTGATCACGCCGGCCTGGATCATGAAGTACTACATCCTCGACCTGCGGCCGGAGAACTCGCTGGTCCGCTGGCTGGTGGGCCAAGGCTATACGGTGTTCATGGTCTCCTGGCGCAATCCCGGAAGCGAGGATCGCAACCTCGACATGGAGACCTATCGCCGTCTGGGACCGATGGCGGCGCTCGACGCCGTCTGCGCCATCACCGGGGCGAGCGCCGTTCACGGCGTCGGCTATTGCCTTGGCGGCACCCTGCTGTCGATCGCGGCGGCGGCGATGGCGCGCGACGGCGACGAGCGCCTGGCTAGCCTGACCCTGCTGGCCGCCCAGACCGAATTTAGCGAACCGGGCGAGCTTGGCCTGTTCATCGACGAGGCCCAGCTCAATTTGCTCGAGAACATGATGTGGACCCGGGGCTATCTGGACAGTTCGCAGATGGGCGGCGCCTTCCAGATCCTGCGTTCCAACGACCTGCTCTGGTCTCGGGTGCTGAGCACCTACCTGATGGGCGAGCGCGAGCCGATGTCGGATCTGATGGCCTGGAACGCCGATGGCACGCGCATGCCCTACGCCATGCACAGCCAGTATCTGCGCCATCTGTTTCTGGAAGACGACCTGGCCGAGGGCCACTACAAGGTCGGTGGCCGAAGCATCTCGCTGTCGGCCTTGCGCGGGCCGATGTTCGTGGTTGGCACCGAGCGCGATCACGTCGCCCCCTGGCGGTCGGTCCATAAGATTCACGGCCTGTGCGGCGCCGAGATCTGCTTCGCGCTGACCAGCGGCGGACACAATGCCGGGATCGTCTCCGAGCCGGGCCACGCCCACCGTTCGTACCGGTTGCTGACCCGCGAAGCCGGGGGACCAGCCCTTGATCCGGACGAATGGACCGCTCGGGCGCCGGTTCAGGAGGGCTCGTGGTGGACCGCCTGGGGCGCGTGGCTGGACGAACACTCCGGCGCCCCGGTCTCGCCCCCGCCAATGGGCGCGGCGGACAAGGGCTACGCCCCGCTGGAAGACGCTCCAGGCCAGTACGTCTTGGAACACTGATCCATGAGCGCTCCGGACATGATCGAGAACCGCACCTTCGACGAGATCGCCGTTGGTGACGCCGCCAGCGTCGTAAGAACCTTCGCCGAGCGGGACACCCAATTGTTCGCCCTGATGTCGGGCGACGTCAATCCGGCGCATCTGGACGCCGCCTACGCCGCGACCGACATGTTCCACCGCGTGATCGCCCATGGACTGTGGGGCGGCGGCTTGATCTCGGCGGTGCTGGGCACCGAACTTCCCGGCCCCGGCGCGATCTATCTCAGCCAAAGCCTGAAGTTCGTGCATCCCGTGGGCCTGGGCGACACCATCACCGCGACGGTGACAGTGGTCGAAAAACTGGCGGAGCATCATCGCGTCAGGCTCGACTGCCGTTGCACCAATCAGAATGGCCAGGACGTCATCACTGGCCAGGCTGAGGTGGTCGCTCCGACGGAGAAGGTGCGCCGTCCCCGCGTCGTTCTGCCCGATGTCCAGCTTTCCGATCACGACGCCTATCGCCAATTGATGGCGCTGACGACGGGACACCATCCCGTGCCCACCGCCATCGCCCATCCCTGCAGCGCCGCGGCGATCACCGCCGCCGTCGAGGCTGCGGAGGCCGGACTCATCGCGCCGATCCTGGTGGGTCCGGAGGCCAAGATCCGATCGGCCGCCGAGGCGGCCGGCAAGGACATCACGGCCTATCGTATCGTCGCGGCGCCGCACAGCCACGCGGCGGCGGCCCAGGCGGTGGCGCTGGTGCCCTCGGGCGAGGCCCAACTGCTGATGAAGGGATCGCTGCACACCGATGAACTGATGGGCGCGGTCGTCCCGTCAGCGACCGGCCTGCGAACCGAGCGACGCATCAGCCATGCCTATGTGATGGACGTCCCGGGCCACCCGACGCTGCTGATCATCACCGACGCGGCGATCAACATCGAGCCCACCCTGGAGGACAAGGCCGATATCATCCGCAACGCGATCGACCTGGCCCATGTCATCGGCATCGAGCAGCCCAAGGTCGCGATCCTCTCGGCGGTGGAAACGGTGACCCCGACCATCCGCTCGACCCTGGATGCGGCGGCGCTGTGCAAGATGGCCGACCGGGGGCAGATCACCGGCGGCCTGCTGGACGGCCCGCTGGCCTTCGACAACGCCATCAGCGAGGCGGCGGCCAAGGAAAAGGGGATCGTCTCCCCGGTCGCCGGGCGGGCGGAAATCCTTGTCGTTCCCAACCTTGAGGCCGGCAACATGCTGGCCAAGCAACTGACCTTTCTGGGCGGCGCTGACGCGGCGGGGGTCGTGCTCGGCGCACGCGTGCCGATCATCCTCACCAGCCGCGCCGACAGCCTGCGCACACGCCTGGCCTCCTGCGCGGTCGCCGTGCTGATGGCTCGGGCCGCGACCAAGGCGGCGCCGGGCCTGACGGCGGGCGCCTGACATGAGCCGCGCCATCGTCAGCCTCAATGCCGGCTCGTCGAGCATCAAGTTCGCCCTGTTCGTCCTGACAGGCGATGGCCCAAGCCGCGTGGCGGCCGGCAAGCTGGAGGGCGTCGGCACGGCGCCCCATCTGGTAGCCCGCGATCTGAACGGCGACGTTCTGGTCGATCGCACCTGGGACGGTGGCGCGGATCTCGATCATGAGGCACTGCTGCAGGATCTCTTCGCCTGGGCCGGCGCGCACCTGGAAGGCCGCGAGATCGTCGGGCTGGGACACCGGGTCGTGCATGGCGGCGGACGGTTTACCGCTCCCGTGCGGGTCGATGATCAGGTCCTGACCGCACTGGACGCCTTCTGCCCCCTGGCGCCGCTGCACCAGCCGCACAACCTGGCCGCCATCCGCGCCATCCAGACCCTGGCGCCGGACCTGCCGCAGGTGGCCTGCTTCGACACCGCCTTTCACCATCAGATGCCCGAGATCGCCACGCGGTTCGCCCTACCCCGCGCGCTGCATGACAAGGGGGTGCGCCGCTACGGCTTCCACGGCCTGTCCTACGACTATATCGCCCGTACGCTTGGCCAGATCGATCCGGACCTTGCCCGCGGCCGGGTGATCATGGCCCATCTTGGCAATGGCGCCAGCCTGTGCGCGATGCACGACGGCAAAAGCCTGGACACCACGATGGGCTTCACCGCGCTGGATGGTCTGGTGATGGGCACACGCTGCGGCGCGGTCGACCCGGGCGTGGTGCTGCATCTGCTGTCGCAAGAGGGCATGAGCATCGCCGAGGTCGAACGGCTGCTCTACACCCAGAGTGGTCTGCTGGGCGTTTCGGGCGTTTCGAGCGACATGCGCACGCTTCACCAGAGCCAGGATCCGCGCGCCGCCGAAGCCATCGACCTCTTCGCCTGGCGCGTGGCGCGGGAAGTCGGCGGCCTGATCTCCTCGCTGGCCGGAACTCGACGGCCTGGTGTTCACGGCCGGCATCGGCGAGAACGATCCGGCCATCCGCGCGCTGATCTGCCAGCGGCTGGCCTGGGCGGGGATCGTGATCGAGCCTGCCGCCAACCAAGCCAACGCCGCGCTGATCAGCACACCGGCCAGCAAGGTCGCCGTGCGGGTCATGGCAACCGACGAGGAACGCATGATCGCCCTCCAGACGATCAGCACCTTGGGTTTGAACGCGCAAGGCCGAGCGCCTTAGTCCTCCGATCTCGGCGGCTTGCATCGCCCGGGGTCTGGCTTAGCGATGTGGCCTTGAGCTGCGGCGACGGGAGGCCTGCTTGGCGCAAGGAGGAAATTCTAGATCGTGACGTCAATAGCAAAGAGGTGAAACGTGGCTAGACGAGAAGTGGTGCTCTGCGATCCTGTCCGGACCGCCATAGGAACCTATAACGGCAGCCTGAAGTCCGTCCCGGCCGTCGAGCTTGGCGCAACGGTGCTGCGCGAAACGCTCAAGCGGTCCAAGCTCGATCCCAACCGCCTGCAGAGCGTGGTCATGGGTAATGTCGTTCAGGCCGGCAACAGGATGAACCCTGCCCGTCAGGCCACCATACTTGGCGGCGCGCCGGTCGAGGTTCCCGCCATGACGGTCAACCGGGTTTGCGGATCGGGGGCCCAGGCGATCGTTTCCCTGGCGCAAGAGGTCTTGCTTGGCTTCGTCGAAGCGGGCGTCGCGGGCGGCATGGAGAACATGGACGCCGCCCCCTACCTGATAACGAGCGGCCGCTGGGGCTACCGAATGGGAGACGCCCAGATCTACGACGCTATGCTCCATGACGGACTCAACGACGCCTTTTCCAATCAGCATTCGGGGTGGCACACCGAGGATCTGGTCACGAAATATCAAATCAGCCGCGACGATCAGGACCGCTGGGCGGCGGGCTCGCAGCAGCGCTTTTCGCAGGCGCAGGCGGCGGGGAGATTCGATGCTGAGATTGTCGCCGTCGATATCAAGGGCAAAAGGGGCCCCGAGCCGTTTTCGCGCGACGAGCACAATCGTCCCGACACCACGCTTGAGAGCTTGGCCAGGCTAAGGCCCGCCTTCCGGACGGATGGAACCATCACGGCGGGCAACGCGCCCGGCCTCAATACTGGAGCGGCGGCGATGATCGTCGCCGAACGCGCCTTTGCCGAGGCCCACGGCCTAACGCCCATGGCCAGACTGGTCTCCTATGGCGTGGCGGCGGTCGAGCCCGGCCTGTTCGGCATCGGCCCCGTCCCTGCGGTCAGGCAGGCCTTGGCGCGGGCCGGGTGGACGGTCGGCGACATCGAGCGAATCGAGATCAACGAGGCCTTCGCCGCCATCGCGCTCGCGGTCACGCGCGAGCTTGGGCTTGCCGAGGACATCGTCAATGTCGAAGGCGGCGCCATCGCCCATGGCCATCCGATCGGCGCCACCGGGGCGATCCTGACGACGCGCCTGCTACACGCCATGAAGCGTGACGGGCTAAGGCGCGGCGTCGTCACCCTCTGTATCGGCGGCGGCCAGGGCGTCGCCCTGGCGCTCGAAACGCTCGCCTGAAAATTGGCGCGCCCGCAAAGCCCCCTTGGGACGTCACGGGCGCGTCCTTGAGCTCAGCGCAGGGCGATGCTCACACCGCCTGCGGCCAGGGCGATCTTCAGGCCCTGGCTCTGGGTGTGGAGCCTGATTTCGACGCCTTTGGCGTTGCGCAGAACGGCTGTCCCGCCCCCCATGGTCACGAACGCCCCGCTCCGGCCGGCGACGGCGTAGAGACCCGGAAAGTCCTCCACGCGTTTGAGATTGTAGATCTCCGCCTCACCCTCGACGCGATCGGCGCCAGCCTCGATCAGGGTCACGCCGGTGAGCGTGAAGGGCGTGTTGCGGCCCTGGAAGGACAACACCCCCCTTCCCCAGCCATAGCCGACACCCAAGGCCACCGAATCCCCCGACAATCGCGCGGTAGCCGAGGGCTGGGCGCGCGGCGCGGCCGCAGCCAGGGTCGCCGGGCCAGCCAACACGACGACGGCCGCCATGGCGATGTTGAAGGGCTTCATCACATAACTCCAGTTGAGGCGCCCACCGGAACCGAGTGACCGCGGAAGATGGATAGCCGCGCACCGACCGCGCACCGCCTTGATCGGGCCGTCCCAGCCTAGGCCATCGTACCGATCGCCTTGCGAAAGCGGGTCAGGGCCACGACAAAGAACACCGCGCCGATGGCTGCGATGGCCAGGAACTGCGGCCAGACCACCTCCAGACCCGCGCCTCGGTAGAGGATGGCCTGGGCGAGCTTGACGAAATGGGTGGTCGGCGCGGCCAGCATGACGGTCTGAACGAACGACGGCATGCTTTCGCGCGGCGTCATGCCGCCCGACAGCATCTGCAGCGGCAGCAGGACCAGCATCAGCAACAGCCCAAACTGCGGCATCGAACGGGCGATGGTGCCCATGAAGATGCCGATCGAGGTGGTGGCGAACAGGTGCAGGGCGGCGCCGCACAGAAACAGCGCCACCGAGCCCTCGATCGGCACGCCCAGCACCCCTTCAACCATGATCAACAACGACAGGCCGCAGGCCACCAGCACCACCAGCCCCATGGACCAGACCTTGCTGACCATGATCTCCAGCGGGGTGACCGGCATGACCAGAAGATGCTCGATCGTGCCGTGCTCGCGCTCGCGGATCAGGGCCGCGCCGGTCAGGATGATCGACAGCATCGTGACGTTGTTGATCACCTCCATCACCGAGCCGAACCACGCCTCGGCCAGGGTCGGATTGAAGCGGGCGCGCAGCGCCAGAGTGACGGGCGACGCGGTCGCGCCGCGATGACGCTGGACGAACTCCAGGACCTCCGCGCCGAGGATCTGCTGGATGTAGCCGGCGCCGCTGAACGCTTGGCTCATCCGCGTGGCGTCGACATTGACCTGCACCGTCGGTCGGCGGCCGGCCAGCACGTCGCGCTGAAGATCGGGGGGGATATCGACCGCGAAGGTGTATTCGCCCGCATCCATGCCGCCGTCGACCGCGTCCTGACTGACCACGGCCGGCGGCGTGAAATAAGGGGGATAGAACGCGCCGACCATGCGATCGGAGAGCTGGGAATGATCCTCGTCGACGATCGCGATGGGCGCCTTGTGCAAGGACTCGGGGATGCCCGTCGCCGCCATATAGATGGAGAACGAGAAGGAGAAGACGATCAGGACCAGCATCATCGGATCGCGCCCGACGCTGCGCAGTTCCTTGACGCCCAACCTCAGGATGTTGGCCCCGCGCACCCTATTGTTCCTGTTTCTTGAGCAACATGACGCAGGCGGCCAGCAGCAGCGGGAAGGTGACCGCCAGGCTCAGCAGTTCCGGCTGGAGATCGGGAAACCCCAGTCCCTTGGAGAACACGCCGCGGCAGATGGTGACAAAATGACTGGTCGGGAAGACGCGACCAATGACCGCCCCGGCTCCCTCCAGCGACGAGACCGGATTGATCAGTCCCGAAAACTGCACGGCCGGCAGGATCGTGCCGATGGCGGTGGCGAACAGCGCTGCGATCTGGCTGCGCATGAAGATCGAGAACAGCAAGCCGATCGCCGTCGAGGACAGGACATAGAGCAGGGCGCCCAAGGTCATGGCCACGATGTCGCCAGTGATCGGCACGCGGAAGGTCGACAGGGACAGCACGACCAGCAGGGCATAGTTCAACATGGCCAGCGCCACATAGGGCGCCTGCTTGCCCAGCAGAAATTCCAGCGCCGTGACCGGGGTGACGTAGAAGTTGATGATCGAGCCCAGCTCCTTTCCCGCACGACGCTCAGCGCCGTCAGTATGGCCGGAAACAGCAGCAGCAGCACAGGGATGACCGCGGGCGCGATCGCCACCAGGCTCTTGACGTCGGGATTGTAGCGATAGCGGGTTTCGATGTTGATCAAGCCAGTCGACGGCCGCACCCCAAGCTCTCGAACGGACATGTCGCTCAGCCATTGGGTGTGCAGCGCCTGGACGTAGCCTTGCACGGTTTCGGCGCGCTGGGGCATGGCGCCGTCGATCCACACGCCCAGCGCCACCGTGTCGCCCCGGCGCAGGTCCCGGGCGAAGCCGGGCGGGATCTCGATCGCCACGCTCAGTTCGCCCGACCGCATCCGTCGATCCAGTTCACCATAGTCCGAGATCGGCCGTCGCTCGACGAAATAGGGCGAGCCGGCGATGTTGAGCGCGTAGTCCTGGCTCGTGGTCGTCCCGTCGCGGTCCAGCACGGCGAACGGCAGGTCCTTGACGTCCATGCTGATGCCGTAGCCCATGATGAACATCAGGATCACACTGCCCAGCAGGGCCAGAGTCGCCCGGATCGGGTCGCGGCGCAGCTCAAGCGCCTCGCGCCGCGAATAGCTCATCATCCGCCGAGGACTGAAGCCGCCCAGCCAGCCGCGCCCCGGGCGCGGCGGCTGAGCGACCGTGTCGCTGGGGGGAGACGCAGGCGCGGGCGGCGGGGCGTCGTCTCCCCCGGCCGCCTTCAGATAGCTGATGAAGGCATCTTCCAGGGACTTGGCGCCCTGCTGCTCGACGATGCGCGCCGGCGCATCGCTGACCAGCACCTTGCCCGCGTGCATCAGCGAGATGCGATCACAGCGTGCGGCCTCGTTCATGAAGTGGGTGGAGATGAAGATCGTCACTCCGTCCTGCCGCGACAGGTCGATCATGCTCTGCCAGAACTGGTCGCGTGCGATGGGGTCGACGCCAGAGGTCGGCTCGTCCAGGATCAGGATTTCCGGCCTGTGGATCATGGCGACGGCGAGGGAAAGACGCTGGCGCTGCCCCAGGGGCAGAGCGTCCGGTAGCGCGTCCATCAGGTCGGCCAGTCCAAAGCGCTCGGCCATCTCCGCCATCCGATCCGGGATGTCTCGCGCCTCCATCCCGAACAGCTGCGCGTGGAGCTCCAGGTTTTGCGCGACGGTCAGTTCCGAATACAGCGAGAAGCCCTGGGACATGTAGCCGACCCGCCGACGGGTCTGGATGTCGCCCGCGTTCACCAGGCGGCCAAACAGATGCGCCTCGCCGGCGGTGGCGGGCAGCAAGCCGGTCAGCATCTTCATCGTGGTGGTCTTGCCGCAGCCGTTCGACCCCAGGAACCCGAAGATCTCGCCGCGCTCGATCTGGAAATCCACCTGATCGACAGCGGTGAAATCCCCAAACCGCATGGTCAGGCCCTTGGCCTCGATGGCGATGTCGCCCTCGCCCGCGTGCAGACGCGGCGGTATGGTCACGGGCTGGGCGCCGCGCCGGCGCTCCTCCGGCAGCAGGGCGATGAAGGTCTGTTCGAGATCGGTGGTGCCGGTGCGTTGATAGAGCGCGTCGGGAGAGCCGGTCGCCAGGACCTTGCCGGCGTCCATGGCGATCAGCCAGTCAAACCGCGCCGCCTCCTCCATATAGGCGGTGGCCACCAGCACGCTCATGCCAGGCCGCGCGGCGCGGATGCGGTCGATGAGATCCCAGAACTGCGACCGTGACAGCGGATCGACCCCCGTCGTCGGCTCGTCGAGCAACAGGAAGTCGGGATCGTGGATCAGGGCGCAGCACAGGCCCAGCTTCTGCTTCATGCCGCCGGACAGCTTGCCGGCGGGCCGGCCCCTGAAGGGCGCGAGACCGGTGCTGTCCAGCAGGTCAGTGATCCGGCGCTCACGCTCCGCCCCGTCCTGGCCAAACAGCCGGCCGAAGAAGTCCAGGTTCTCGAAGACCGACAGCGTCGGATAGAGGTTCTTGCCCAGCCCCTGGGGCATGTAGGCGATGCGAGGGCAGACCGCCTCGCGGTGCCGACGGTCGGCCATGTCGCCGCCGAGCACCTCCACCGTGCCCGAGGGGATGACCCGCGAGCCGGCGATCAGCGAGAACAGCGTCGACTTGCCCACCCCGTCGGGGCCGATCAGCGCCACCATCCGGCCCGCCGGGATGTCCAGATCGATGTTGTCCAGGGCCCGCGTACCCCGATAGTCGAGACTGACCCCCCGCGAGCCGGGCGACCGGAGGCGTCGCGTCCGGACCGGGTCGGGCCGTCATGGCGCCTTGAGCTCCAGCTTGGCCGGCCAGGGCGTCTTTGGATCGATCCGCACATAGGCCATGCCCGGCAGGCCGGTCTTCACCTGACGGATGTGCCGTCGCAGGAGGTCTGGATCGATCCGCGCCTTGACCCTGAACATCAGCTTCTGCCGCTCGCTCTGGGTCTCCACGGTCTTGGGCGTGAATTGGGCGACGTCGGCGACGAACGACACCTTGGCAGGCACCACATAGTCGGGCGCGGCGTCCAGGACGATCCGCACCTCCGTGCCGAGCCCCACCCGCCCCGCCACCGTCTCCGGCAGGAAGAAGGTCATGTAGACGTCCGACAGGTCGACTAGGTTGAGCACCCGCCCGCCACCGGCCACCACCTCGCCCGGCTGAGCCACCCGGAACTGGACCCGCCCGTCGCGCGGCGCCTTGAGCGCGCTATCGGCGATGTCGGCGTCCAGCCGGCGCAAGGCGGCCAGCACGGCGTCGACGTTCGAGCGCGCGCCGATCACCTGCGAACGGGCCGTGGCGATGGCCGCGTCGACGGCGGCCATCTGAGCCCTGGAGGCCTCAAGCGCCGCCTGGGCGCCCTCGACCCGCGCCTGATCGTCATCCCGTTCCTGCATGGCGGTCGCGCCTTCACGCGCCAGGGTGTCTGATCGCGCCAGCCGACGGCGCGCCGCGTCCAGTTCGGCTTGGCGTTGCCGGGTCCCCGCGAACGCAGCGGCGCGCTCGCTCTCGCGCTGGATCACCTGGCTGTTGGCGATCTCGATGGCGTTGAGGGCTTGCTGATGCTGCGCCTCGGCCTCGGCGCGCTGGGCTTGCAGCACGTCGGTGTCCATATGGGCGACGATCTGGTCCGCCTTCACATAGGCGCCCTCGTCGACAAGGATGTCGCGGACCCGGCCGGGGGTCTTGGCCGCCACGTCGATCTCGACCGCCTCGATCCGGCCGTTGCCGCTGACAACGCCCTCGGGAAGCGCTGGCGGGCGCAACAGTCGCCAGCCGAGGAACGCGACGACGACCACTGCCGCGACGACCCCGCCACGCACGAGCCATTGTCTGCTGGTGGCCTTCATCGCGCCGGTTCCTTGAGGGTCTGGTGGGGAGGTGGGAAGGAGGCGTCGTCGCCGACCCCGCCGCCGAGCGCGGCATAGAGCGCCACGCCGCTGGCCAGATAGCCGCGACGCAACTGGACCAGGGCCTGCTCGGTCTCGAACAGGTCGCGCTGGGCGTCCTGCACCTCCAGATAGGTCGAGCGGCCATTGGCGAAGCGCAGATCGGCGAGCCGCGCGCGCTCCTGTAGGGCCGCGAGCATGTCCCGCGCATCGGCGATCCGCGCCGCGAGTTGCCGGCGCTGGACCAGCGCATCGGCGACGTCGCGGAACGCGCCCTGAATGGTCCGCTCATAATCCGCCACCGCGATATCGCGTCGCGCCAAACTCAGATCGAGATTGGCGTCGCGACGACCGCCGTCGAAGATCGGCAGATCCAGGCTGGGCGTGAAGCTCCAGGCCTGACTGCCGCCCCTGAACAGGCCATCCAGCTGCGCGCTGGCGGTTCCGCCGGCGGCGGTCAGGGTGATATTAGGAAAAAACGCCGCGCGGGCGGCGGCGATATTGGCGCTGGCCGCCCGCAGGCGGTGCTCGGCGGCGATGACGTCGGGACGATTGACGAGCAACTCAGAGGCCAGACCGGCGGGAAGCGGCTGATCGGGCCCCACCTCGGACAACTGCAACGGCCCCGAAGCCATCTCCACGGGCCGTCCCACCAGAACGGCGAGCGCGTGGCGGTTGACCGCCTGGTCCTGATCGAGCGCCTCGACCGCCGCGCGCGCCTGGGCCAGGAGCGTCTGGGCCTGGGTCATCTCCAGCTTGGAGCCCGCCCCCACCTCGTAGCGACGGCGCAGGATGCGCAAGGACTCCTCGCGCGAGGCGACCGTGCGGCGGGCCAGGGCGATGCGTTCGTCATACTCCCGTTCGGCCAGATAACTGTTGGCCACCTGCGCGATCAGGCTCGTCGCGACGGCGCGGCGGGCTTCATCGGTGGCCAGATATTGTCTGCAGGGCCGCCTGGCGCGAAGCGCGCAGACGACCCCAGAAATCGATCTCCCAACCGGCGCTGAGAACCGAACGGTATTCGCTGCCCGTCTCGGCCCGTCCGGTGATCGACAGGTCGGCGGGGGTGCGTCCACGGGTCGATGTCGCCACGCCGTCCAGGCTCGGATAGAGCGCCGCGCTCTCGATGCGAAGGGCGGCGCGCGCCTCGTCCAGCCGAGCCGCCGCGATGCGGACGTCGCGATTATCCGCCAGCGCCGTCTCGATCAGGCCCCGCAATTGGGGATCCTGGAAGAAATCCCGCCAGCCCACCGCCCCGACCGAACCCTTGGCCTCGGGCTGGCCGGAAAAGGTCTGCGGTGTCGGAAGTGGTGGCGGAGCGAAGGACGCCGTCGAGGCGCACCCCGCCAGGATCAGCGACACGGCGACAAGAACCGCGCCGCCGCCCCGGCCCGGAGCGGCGGCGGATACGGATTTGATTTGATCCATGGCGTGTCGCGCCGCTCGTTGATCTATCAATCGGCAGCCTTGGCCTTGGCCGCGCGCACATCGGATTTCGCCCCTTCGGCCGCCGCAGGCTTGAACGCGCTCCAGGGTTGAAGAAGGCCCTGAAAGGCTTTGGTCGCGGCCTTCTGGTCCAGCGTCGCGCTCCAGGCCTGGGTCCAGGCCTTCTGCCAGTCGGCGAAGGCAGCAGCGGCCTTCTTGGCGGCGGCTTCGCGATCGCGCTGAAACTCCGCGACAAGCGGCGATGCGTCAGCGAAAAGGCCGGTCATCTCGCCGCTCGCCAGATGGCGAGCCTGCTCAGCGAAACGCGTCGCGGCCTGGGCTCCTAGCCGCATATTGGTTTCGCTGCTAGCCTGGGTGACCTCGGCCAAGGTCCGCGTCAGCCGCAGGTTGGCTTCCATCATGTTCGTCACTTGGTCGAGAGAGCCGCTCATCTGGGTCTTCCTTCTAAGGGTCATGGCTTGCTAGGAAACAATCGAGTTTTGCCGGATGCCGCGGCCCAAGGTGATGGGACGCGCCGTCATCCGTTGGCGATGTACTGCCCGCCGTTGATGGTGAGGACAGACCCCGTGCAGAAGGCGGCCTTCTCCGAGGTCAGATAGCAGACGGCTTGGGCGATCTCTTCGACGTCCCCAAGGCGACCCAGGGGAATGCCCGCGACAATGCCCGCCCGCACCTCCTCGGCCACCGCAGCGACCATGTCGGTATTGACGTAGCCTGGGCACACGGCGTTGACCGTCACGCCGCGCGAGGCGTTTTCGAGCGCCAGAGCCTTGGTGAAGCCGATCACACCAGCCTTGGCGGCCGAATAGTTGGTCTGACCGACCTGGCCCTTCTGGCCATTGATCGAGGAAATATTGACGATGCGTCCAAAGCGGCGCTCGCGCATGCCCTCGATGACCACCCGGGTCATGGCGAACATCGAGTCCAGATTGGTGCTCAGCACCGCGCGCCACTGGCCCCAGGTCATGCGATGGAACATGCCGTCGCGGGTGATGCCGGCATTGTTGACGAGGATGGACACCGGCCCAAGATCGGCCTCGACCTGTTCAATCCCGGCGCGGCAGGCGCTCTCGTCCGCGACATCCCAGCGATACACAGGAATGCCGGCTTCCTGCTTGAACCGCGCGGCGGCGGCTTCATCGCCGTGATACGTGACCGCGACGCGGCGGCCTTCGGCCGCAAGCGCGCGCGCCACGGCCGCGCCTATGCCTCGGGTTCCGCCGCTCACCAAGGCCACGTTACTCATGCACCAATCCTCGACCGAAGCGGAGACGACCAACTGCCGCCCCCATGGATGTACCCTTATCGGTTTCGTTATGGCATTCGTTTGACTTAGATCAACCCCGTTGTCTAGACCTGCCCGGAGATTGGGTTATGCTAAGTTGATGATCAAAACGACGTCGCGAAGCGGCAAAGCAGGCTTCCGCCGAGAGATCCCAAGGGGGGGCGTCCGCCTCGAAGCGTCGCGGCCAAGCTTGGCGCTCACATCCTTGACACGGCGCTGGAGCAGTTCATCCGCCAAGGCGTTGAGGCCACCAGCATGGAGGCCATAGCATCCGCCGCGAGCGTTTCGAAGCGGACGCTTTATGCGCGTTTCGGCTCGAAGATGGACCTGCTCGTCGCGAGCATCGAATATGGCGTGGCCAAGCACCTGAACCCACTCTCAAGCCGCAGCGCCGAGGGCTCCCTGCGTGAGCGGCTTCTGGACGTAGGCGCGAGATTTCTAGACCTGGCGCTCAAGCCGGAAGTCATCGGGCTGGAGGCCTTGGTGGCATGGGTGGCCAAAGAGCAGCCGACCTTCCGCAAGGTGGTCCACGAACGCGGCGTGGATATGGCGATCGCCATCGTGGAGCAAATTCTCGAAGATGGCGCCCGTCGAGGAGAGGTGGTCCTAAAAGACAAGGCGTTCACGGCCGCCTTTGTGCTAGACGCCCTCGTCACCGTGCCTCGAGATCGAATAGTCGTCAGCATGAGGCTTGGCGACACCAAGGCGGCCAAAGGCGCCTACCTGCAAGGCGCTGTCGATCTGATCCTCATGGGCCTTTCGCCTCGGTCAGAGTGACAACAATCGCCAGGACGGCGGCCTATGGGCCAGCCATAAGCACAAACTGGTGCGATCTGAACCTGGGCCGACCTTAGCCTTGCTGAGTAATCCCGGGATGGTCTGGAAAGCGACCAACCCGGGCTCCGCGGACGGGATCCCCGCCACGCCCCCTCTCGCCTTGAGGCTAGCGCAGAAGAACCTCGAGCGCGGTCTGAGGCAATCCTCCGAAGCACTTCGCCATTGACCTGCTCCTGAAAAACTGGACCGGTTTGAGCTAGAATTTTCTCGTTTTGCGGCATGGGCCACGGAGCGAGGAGCGACCATGAAGAGGTCGAAGTTCAGTGAGGCGCAGGTAGCGTTTATCCTGCGTCAGGCAGACGAGGGCGCCACGGTTGGCGAGGTCTGCCGCAAGGCGGGAATTTCCGAGGCGACGTTCTACGTCTGGCGCAAGAAATACGCTGGCCTGATGCCGTCGGAGATGAAGCGGCTGCGCCAACTCGAGGATGAAAACGCCCGGCTCAAACGGATCGTGGCGGACCTGTCGCTCGACAAGGAGATGCTGCAGGACGTCATCAAGCGAAAGCTTTAGGACCTGCCCGGCGCCGCCAGCTCGTGGATTATCTGCGAGCGGCCTGGCAGGTCAGCATCCGACGCGCCTGCGGGGCGCTCCAGGCGGAACGATCCAGCTATCACTACAAGGGCAAGCGGACCGATCCTGTCGCCCTGAAGAAGCGGATCAAGGAGATTGCCGAGACGCGGGTTCGCTACGGCTACCGGCGGATCACGGTGCTGCTCAAACGCGAGGGATGGCCGGTCAATGGTGTGCAGCGGCGTGGAAGAAGGACCCCCTTAGCGGGGTGATAGGCGCCTAAAAGGGACCCCTCATTCCGATGGTTTAGGCACGGCGGCTTGGTTCAACCGGGCGGTCGAGATCGGGATGTTGGTGGTGGAGACAGTGGTGCGGATTCGCCGTGAGTATGCGGCGGGCAAGCCGATCAAGGCGATCTGTCGGGATTTGAGACTGTCGCGGAAGGTCGTGCGCAAGGCGATCCGGGCGGAGGAAGGCGCGTTCAGCTATCAGCGGACGACGCAGCCGTTTCCGAAGATCGGGCCGGTGCATGATCGGCTTGTGCAACTTCTGACGGAGAACGAGGCGCGGCCCCGGCGGGACCGTTTGCGACTGACGCGGGTCTGGGACCTGTTGGTCCAGGAAGGCTACGACGGCTCCTATGACTCGGTCCGTCGTTACGCGGCCCGCTGGCGCGAGGAGACCAAGACGGCGCCCGGCGATGGCGGGACAGCGTTCGTGCCGCTGATGTTCGCGCCGGGCGAGGCGTTCCAGTTCGACTTCAGTCATGAGGACGTGGAGGTCGCCGGCCAGCCGATGCGGGTGAAGGCGGCCCATGTTCGGCTTTGCGCGTCGCGTGCGGTCTACGTCAGGGTTTATCCGCGTGAGACCCAGGAGATGGTGTTCGACGCCCATGCCCGGGCGTTCGCCTTCTTCGGCGGGGTCCCCACGCGGGGCATCTACGACAACATGAAGACCGCCGTGGACGCGGTGTTCGTGGGCAAACAGCGGGTCTTCAACCGTCGCTTCCTGCTGATGGCCGATCATTACATGTTCGAACCGACTGCTTGCACGCCCGCCGCAGGCTGGGAGAAGGGCCAGGTCGAGAACCAGGTGCAGACCAGCCGGGAGCGGTTCTTCAAACCGCGCTTGCGGTTCGCCAGCCTGGAAGAGCTGAACGGCTGGCTGGAGGCCGAGTGCCGCCGCTGGGCGCGCCTACACCCCCATCCCGAGCAGCGCGAGATCACCTTGGCCCAGGCCCTTGAGGCCGAGCGGCCGGCGCTGCAGGCGATCTCGCGCCGTTCGACGGCTTCCACGAGGTCGAGCACGCGGTGACCGGCACCTGCCTGATCACCTTCGACCGCAACCGCTACTCGGTGATGGCCAGGGCCGCCAAGCGCACGGTGCAAGTGCGCGCCTATGCCGATCGGATCGTCGTGCGCTGCGCCGGCGAAGTGGTGGCCGAGCACGTCCGATCCTTCGGCCGAGGCCGGACGATCTATGATCCCTGGCACTACCTGCCGGTTCTGGCCCGCAAGCCCGGGAGCTTGCGCAATGGCGCGCCATTCCAAGATTGGACTCTGCCACCAGCCCTGACCCGGTTGAGGAAGAAGCTGGGTCGTGGCGACGAAGCCGACCGCCGGTTCGTGCGCGTGCTGGCGGCGGTGCTGGTCGATGGCCTTGATGAGGTCGATGACGCCGTCCGCGAGGCCCTGGATGCCGGCGCCGCCAGCGACGAGGTCATCCTCAACATCCTTGCCCGGCGCCGCGAGCCGCCAGCGCCACAGCCGATCACCACCTGCGAGGCGCTGGTCCTGCGTCATCCGCCCATCGCCGACTGCGCCCGCTACGACCTGCTGCGAGGTCCCCGTGCAGCGGCATGAGATGATCGAAGCCTTCGCCCAACTGGGCCTGAAGGGCATGGCCGGGGCCTTCGACGAGACCGTCACCACGGGCCTTCAGCGCAACCGCACGGCCATGGAGATCCTGGCCGAGCTGCTCAAGGCCGAGACCAACCATCGCCAGGCCGCATCCATCCGCTATCGCCTGACCGCCGCCAAGCTGCCGGTGATGAAGGACCTGGCGGCGTTCAGCTTCGAAGGCTCTGCGATCAACGAAGGCCTGGTGCGTTCGCTATACGACGGCGCCTTCCTGACCAACCATCGCAACATCGTCCTGGTCGGCGGCACGGGCACCGGCAAGACCCATCTGGCCATCGCCATCACCGCCAACGTCGTGCGGGCCGGGGCGCGTGGCCGCTACTTCAACACCGTCGATCTCGTGAACCGCCTCGAGGACGAGGCCCGGCGCGGCAAGGCCGGCGCTTTAGCCGCCCAGCTCTCGCGTCTCGATCTGGTGGTGCTCGACGAGCTGGGCTACCTGCCGTTCGCCCAGTCCGGCGGCCAGCGCCTGTTCCACCTGATCAGCAAGCTCTACGAGCGCACCTCGGTGATCATCACCACCAACCTGACCTTCGGGGAGTGGCCCACCGTCTTCGGCGACGCCAAGATGACCACGGCGCTGCTCGACCGCCTGACCCATCACTGCGACATCGTCGAGACCGGCAACGACAGCTGGCGGCTCAGGAACCGCGCCTGACCGGCACGCCCCGCTTGATCCACAACTTGTTCAACCTCCCCCCAGACCCCCCTCCGGGCAGCTGATCGATCAGTGGCTCACCCCGCGGCGATGCTCTGCGCTGGCTGAGAGCTACGCGCATCGCCGCTCGAACTCGAAGAGGGGGTCCCTATTGGGCGCCGATAGGGGGTCCCGATTGCGTGCCGTTTGACACTTTCGTTCCTCGGCAGCCGCCACGATCGCGCGCGCAAGCGGATGCTCCGAGGCTTTTTCAACACCTGCCGCCAGCCGCAGGATGATCTCCTCGAACAAATCCCGGCGCCGCGACGATCCGGGTCACCGCCGGTTTGCCTTCGGTAAGCGTCCCGGTCTTGTCGACCACCAGAGTATCGATCTTCTCCATCCGCTCGAGCGCCTCCGCGTTCTTGATCAGAACGCCGGCGGCCGCCCCCTTGCCGATACCGACCATGATCGACATCGGCGTCGCAAGCCCGAGCGCGCAGGGGCAGGCAATGATCAGCACGGAAACGGCCGCGATCAGGCCATGCGCCAGACGCGGCTCTAGCGCCCATACACCCCAGGCCGCGAAGGCGAGCAGCGCTACGGCGATGACGACCGGCACGAACCAGCCCGACACCTGATCAGCCATGCGCTGGATCGGCGCACGCGAGCGCTGGGCATCCGCGACCATCTGGACGATGCGAGCCAGCATCGTGTCGCGCCCGACTTTTTCCGCCCGGATGACGAGCGCGCCGGTCTGATTCAGCGTACCTCCTACGACCGCTTCGCCGACTACGCGCGTCACCGGCATGGATTCGCCGGTCACCATCGATTCATCGATCGATGAGCGCCCCTGCTCGACCACGCCATCCACCGGCACGGTTTCCCCGGGCCGGACCCTGAGCCGCTCGCCGATCGCAATCGCCTCGACCGGCACATCTTCTTCCACACCGTCTGCCCCGATGCGTCGTGCGGTCTTCGGCGCGAGATTGAGAAGCGCGCGGATCGCGCCGGACGTCTGTTCCCGGGCGCGCAACTCCATAACCTGACCAAGCAGCACCAGCACGGTGATGACGGCGGCCGCCTCATAATTGACCGCGACCGCGCCATCAGCGTCACGGAAAGCCTGCGGGAAGAGCTGCGGCGCGAATGTCGCGACGATGCTGTATCCCCAGGCGACGCCGGTCCCCATCGCGATCAGCGTGAACATGTTGAGGCTGCGGTTGACGATCGACGCCCAGCCACGCGCGAAGAACGGCCATCCGGCCCACAGCACCACCGGCGTCGCCAGGGCGAACTGGATCCAGATCGAGATGTGCATCGGCACCAGATGGTGCAGCGCCGGGATCAGGTGGCCGCCCATCTCCAGCAGGAACACGGGCAAGGCGAGCGCGAGGCCGATCCAGAAGCGCCGGGTCATATCGGCAAGTTCGGGACTGGGTCCGGCATCCGCCGCCGCGATCAGCGGCTCCAGCGCCATGCCGCAGATCGGACAACTGCCCGGCGCGTCCCGGCGGATTTCCGGATGCATCGGGCAGGTCCAGATCGTGCCCTCCGTTACGGCTGCCGTTAACGCCGCAACGGGGTGATGCTCATGGCGATCAAGTCTATGGGTGTGGCTAGGGTGGGAATGATCGCCATGGGTAGCAGCACCCTCATGGTGCGGCTCGGCATGCGCTACCCGTGCTGCATAATCCGCACGGGGTCGGCGTCGAACTTCGCCTTACAGCCGGCCGAGCAGAAGGCGTAACGCTCGCCTTCATACTCAGCCTTGTGAGCGGTCCTGGCGGGATCGACCACCATGCCACAGACCGGATCATGGTCGACGTGACCGGACGGCGTTTCGCCGTCCGGCTCATGATGGTGATGATGGCCGTGCGCCCCAGTCACCTCGGCGGCGCGTTCGCTCTTCTGATCGTCGTCGGCCATTCATCACCTTTCACACGCCGCGCGTGCCTTCCGGTCTTTGTTCACTCCTCGATCAGATGGAACTCTTCGAGCAGCTTGGCGATCTCTGTGCCTTCGAGCTTCTTCATCAGCAGCTTGCGCAGGAAGGCCGGTCCGGGAAGATCGATGCCCTTGCCGTCCCGCAGCGGACCGATCGCAGCAAGAAGTGTACGAATATCATAGGTCGAGTTGAAGACCTCCGGCACGCCGCGCTCGACATTCATCAGCGTGTAGACGGCCTCCATCGGGGTTCTCACCGAATATTCCGTGGTGAAGATGCAGTCCCGCTGCTTCGATTCCGCGAACTGGCCGATGAAGGCGAAGTTGACCGCGCCCTCCGGCACCACGTCCGGCCGGTCACCCGCCTGACGCGGCATGAAGAAGGCGGTAATATAGGGCATCATCGTGGGAACGGTGCTGGCGCCGGATGCCGCGAGTTCGGGAATGTCCTCGACCGGCACGCCGAGGTGATAGAGCCATTCCTGGGTGATCTCCTCACCGGTGCATTCCTGCATCGGCTTCTTCACGAAGTCGCCGGGGCAATCGACAAAGAGCGCGTAGAACCAGGCGATCATCTGATCTTTGGGCTGCTTCTTGAAATGCGGCTGGCGATGAACCGTCCAGCTCAGCAGCCACGCCGAGTCCTTCACCGTGACGATACCGGCGGAGACGATCTTGCCGGTAAAGGGGTTCCGCTTGGTGATCTTCTCGACATAGGCCGGAATGCGGGCGTCGAGGGCAGTGATGGAGGCGGAGGCCCATTTCGTCTTCGGGATATGGGCGCCGAACACGTCTGGGCGGCCGAAGGCCGGATCCTTCGCGGCGATGCGGCGCCACAGGTCCCAGGCCGGCGCCGGTCCTTCATTGAGCTTCGCCGGCGTCCTGTGGTCGCCATTGTCGGAATTCTCGGTCAGCGAGCCGATCGTGATGAAGACGAGATCGTCTGGCCCGAGATCGACGCCGCCTTCGACGCCGCGCTCTTTCCAGTGAATGCGGGTCGCTTGCTTGCGGCCGGGCTGGATGTCGAAATCGACATCGGTGACCTCGACGCCGTAGCGGAACGTGACGCCGTGATCGGTCAGCCACTTCACCAGCGGCAGGACCATCGATTCATACTGGTTATAGCGGTTGAACTTGAGCGAGGAGAAGTCGGCGAGACTGCCGATATGATGGATGAAGCGGTGCAGGTAGAGCTTCATCTCCAGCGCGGAATGCCATTCCTCGAAGGCGAACATGGTGCGCCAGTAGAGCCAGAAATTGCTTTTGAGGAAGTCTTCGCCGAAGACCTCGTTGATACGCTTGTTCTCCATCTCCTCGCGCGTCGCGAGGAAGACCGAGAGCAGGTCCTTCTGGGCCTTGTCGTTTAGCGTCAACAGCGCTTTGTCGGGCACGTCCTGGCCCTGGTTCTGCGTCGTGCGCTGGAGCGAAAAGTTGGGATCGTCCTTGTTGAGCCGGTAGAACTCGTCGAGCACGCTGGCGTCCTCGATCTCCAGCGAGGGGATCGAGCGATAAAGGTCCCACAGGCACTCGAAATGTTCTTCCATTTCGCGGCCGCCGCGAATGACGAAGCCCTTTTCGGGCACGTCCAGACCATCGAGCGCGCCACCAGGGATTTCCAGCTCTTCAAGGATGGTGATGCGGTCGCCGGAAACGCCGCCGTCGCGGATCAGGAAGGCCGCGCCGGCAAGCCCCGCCAGCCCCGAACCGACAAACCAGGCCGTCTTCTTGTCGGCGCCCTCGGGCTTGCGGGGACGCACGAAGGCTTCATAGTTTCCGCTGCTATAGTGCATGGCGAACTCCTGTTCTTCTTGTTGGGATCAGTCTGCGGAGGGCTTGTAGCTGTAGAAGCCTTCGCCCGAGGCGATGCCGAGCCTGCCCTTGTCGATGTAGTTTTCCTTCAGCCAGGCGGCGAGCGACTGAGCATGCTCGTCGCCATGCGAGAGGATGTTGTAGGGGGTGTTCAATCCGATGATGTCGTAGATCTGGAACGGCCCCATCGGCGCGCCGGTGGCGATCCGCCAGACCTTGTCGACATCTTCCGGCTCGGCATAGCCGCCGGCCGCCAGATCGGCGGCCGCGTTCAGGAGCGGCACCAAAAGCGAATTGAGGACGTAACCCGCTTTCTCCTTGCGCACCGGGATCGGCACCATGCCGATGGCGGAGGCGAAGGCGATCAGGGCATCGAACACGGCCGGATCGGTGTCGTCCGTGCCCATCACCTCGGCGGTGTTGAACTTCCAGATGCTGTTGGCGAAGTGCAGCGCCAGAAACCGGTCCGGTCGGCCGGTGTAAGCCTTCAGGTCGCTCGGCAGCAGGGTCGAGCTATTGGTGGCGAAGATCGTCCTGTCCGGCGCGAGCCCCGCCAGTTTCTCGTAGAGCGCCTGCTTGATCGAAAGAACCTCCGGAACCGCCTCGATCACGAGGTCCGCGTCCGCGACGGCCGCGCCGAGATCGCTCAGCAGAGCGATCCGCTTGAGCGCCCCGGCCGCCTTGCCGCCAGCCGCGCCCGACACCTCGTTCGTGTAGGTTTCGACGAGCGCCGCCAGCCGTGCGCGCGCCTGTTCGAGCGCTTCCTCGCTGATGTCGTAGGCGACAACATCGAAGCCGCTATAGGCCGTCTGGAAGGCGATCTGGCTCCCGAGGACTCCCGTGCCGAGAACCGCCACTTTCCTGATATCGCTCATCCAATTTCCTTCTGCGCGGTATCGTCACTTAGAAACGGAGCCGCCACCTCCACCGGGACGCGGGCCAGCTTGCCGGTTTCCCGATCGACCAGGGCCCATTGGGTCAGCGAGGCGACGATCGTCCGGCCGTCTTCGGCATGGAATTCGACACATCGTGCATAGCGGGCACCCCGCGGCGCTCGGACGACCCAGGTGATCGCACTGACCTCGTCTCCCGCCCGGACATTGCCGCGATAGTCGACCTCATGGCGCAGCACGACCGCGACGAACCGGTCGCGATCCTGCGGCCGCGCGGCCGTCAGCCAATGCGCCACCGACGCATCCTGAATCCAGGTCACCCAGACCGCATTGTTGACATGGCCGAGTTCGTCGATGTCGGCGTCCCGGGCGCGGAAGCGGATATGGAAGCGCCGATGCTCATCCACCTCGCCGACGAGTGGGTGTCCGTGCTCATCGCAGCCGATGCGTCGACGATCTGACACGATCCCGCTCACGAATACGCCTGCTCCTCATGCGACGAACCCAGTCCTGCCATGGCGCGGAAGAAGCCGACGAGCATCTCGTCGCGCGGCATGGCGCCTTCGACATCGCCCTGCACCGCCAGTCCCATCCAGAGCGCGTAAAGACCGATACCGGTCTGCATCGGCGGCAAGGCCGGACGAAGTGCGAAGCGTTGCGTCAGATCGGCGACGAGCTCACCGAACATCCGATAGCAGGCCGCCTTGCCCTCCCGGTGCCGCTCGGCGAAAGCCGGATCGCGCCGGGCATGGAGCTGCAATTCGATCGAGAGCAGTGACCATTGTGCCTCGTCGGCCAACTTCGCGAGCCGCGCGGCCAGCACCTGCAGCGTCGCCTCGATATCGTCGCCGGAGCAGTGCGCGACCAGGTCGCGAAGCAGTGTGACCTCGTCCTGGATATGGCTTTGCAGGATCTCGACCAGCAGATCATCCTTGCTGGCGAAGTTCGAGTAGAAGGCGCCCTGCGAATGCCCTGCGGCGCTGCAGATGTTGCGAATCGACATGGCAGCGACCCCCTCCTCGATAATCGAGGAATGCGCGGCCGCGATCAGCCGGTCCCGCGTCTGGCGCTGCGTGTCCTTGCGCGTAAGCGGCATGGGTTCGTTCTCCAACCAACGGGCGAGACGTGCGAAACCTTTTCGGAGGTTCCGCGTTCTCAGTGAAACCAGATATCAACTGATATCCGAAATCAACGGCGATTTCGACCCGAAATCGTTCCTGGGCAACGAAATCTCAGTGTGAAGGAGCGCTCTTGGCTCAAACCTACATTGGCTATTCCCCGGACGTGGAGGTTCTCGGCGAGGACGAGGAGCGGCTGACCGCCGAGATCCTCGAGATCATGGCCACCACCAACCGGCGGGCCTTCGAGCGTCATCGCCACGCCGTGCGCGACGCCCATGCCAAAAGCCATGGGTTCCTGAAGGGCGAACTGATCGTTCACGAACTGCCCTCGCATCTGCGCCAGGGCTTGTTCGCCCGACCCGCCAACTATCCGGTGGTGATCCGCCTCTCTTCGGCGCCGGGCGACATCCACTCCGATACCATTCCCGCGCCGCGTGGCATGGCGATCAAGGTGATCGGTGTCGATGGCGAGCGGCTTCTCCCCGAAGACCAGGGCCACAACCAGGATTTCCTGCTCGTCAACATCCCGACCTTGAGCTTCGGCACGATCGGTAAATATCGCCAGCTCATCAGCCTTCTGGAGAAGAATGCCCATAACCCGGCCTTTCTCCAGCGAGCGATGGCTGGGGTCGCGC
Source organism: Caulobacter sp. UC70_42 (assembly GCF_044056025.1). Classification (NCBI taxonomy): domain Bacteria; kingdom Pseudomonadati; phylum Pseudomonadota; class Alphaproteobacteria; order Caulobacterales; family Caulobacteraceae; genus Caulobacter; species Caulobacter sp. UC70_42. Next base: position 1,357,675 of record NZ_CP171994.1, read on the forward strand.
GCGGCGTGGAGGCGGCAGTCGAAGCGGTCGGCGTCGAGCCCGGCGCCACGCTGCGCGGGCTCGCTCGCGACAATAACCATCTGCTGGGCGAAACCTATCATTCGATGGCGGCGATCCGCTTCGGCGACCATATCGCCAAGATCAGTGCCGCGCCGTTCTCCGACAACGTCCGTGCACTGACCGGCAAGGATGTCGGCGCGGTTGAGGATTCCACCATGCGCGATCTGGTGGTTGAACATTTCCGCGAGCAAGGCGCAGAGTATCAGCTCCGTGCTCAGCTCTGTGCCGATCTCGACAGGATGCCGGTCGAGGACGCCGCCGTGCTCTGGCCGGAAGACCTTTCGCCGCACCAGCCGATCGCGACCCTGCGCATCCCGCCACAGGAGGCCTATTCGCCGGCGCGGCGCGTCTACGGCGATGATGTGCTGTCGTTCAATCCCTGGCACGGTATCCGCGATCATCAGCCACTCGGCTCGATCATGCGCGTGCGCATCGCCGCCTATGAACGATCCACCCGCTACCGCCACGAAATGAACGCGCAACCGCGCGTCGAGCCGGCGAGCATCGACGTCATTCCGGACTGACGATCCGATCGTCACACGCAATCACGAAAGGAGGCCAGCCATGGCCGAGACCGAAGAAACCCCGCAGATCGATGAAACCCGCTTGCAGGCCATCCGCCGCCGCATCGAGGAAGTGGTTGGCGATGCGCCACAGCTCGCCAAGCTCGCCCTCGAGCAGATGGTGACGAAGCATAATCCCGACCTCAAGGGCACAGCCGGCTCGGCCGGTCGCGTCGGCGCGCAGTCCGGCAATGTCTCCGAGCTCACCGCCATCGCCAACCTCAAGCCCGGCGGCGCGGATCGGCTGAAACGCATATTCGGGCTGGTGAACGGCAATTTCGACGGGGCGCAGAAGGTCGGCACGCTGCACAACATGCGGTTCGTGTTCTTCGACAACGACACCCGCATCCTGTTCGCCACCGCCTATGACGGCGACTGGGACACCTATATCAACGACTTCGCCACCAAGATCCCCGATCTGATGGACCTGATCTTCGCCTCGGTCGAGGGCTGGCCGGGCATCGCCAGCCCCGAGGTCAAGGACTTCATCGCCGAGCATCAGATCACCGCCGCCGGCTGGTTCGTCGCCAATCCGCAGGTCACCGTCGTCGATGTGCGCCGGCTCCAACGGCTCGAACATGCCGTCAACGAATTCCTGGACAAGGTGGGCTGAGCCATGGCGATCCTTCAGAAACTAAAAGAGCACTTCTCGCGGGATAGCGTCACGCTCGACCTGCAGGACATCCAGGCGCTGATCCTCAGAAGCCGGCCGGAACCCTATGTCGGCGTTCACGCCATGCTCCATTTCGACGAGGCAGCGGGAGCCCGCAATCTTCTCGGCCGGCTGGCACCGCATATCGCTTCGGCCGACAATTGGAGCGAGGATCTCGATTTCTGGATCGGCGCTGCGCTCAGCTTCGAGGGTCTGAAGGCGCTCGGCGTTCCCGACGCCCAGCTCAAGACCTTTCCGCTCCCGTTCCAGCAGGGCATGGCCGCACGCGCGGAGCAGCTTCGCGACTTCGGACCCAACGCGCCGGAAAACTGGGAAGACGTGTTCAAGCCGGGCAACTGCCATCTCGCGCTGACCATCTACGCGGTCGACGATGATGCGCTCGACAAGGCGCTGGCGACGGCGCGCACCGAACTCGACCGGAGCAGCGGCGTCACCTTGCTCGGCGAGCATCGCTTCGGCGCGCCGGGACGGCGCGAAAAACCCGTTCGGTTTCCGGGATTCGATCTCCCAGCCCGCAGTGGAGGGCAGCGGCGTTGATCCGCTGCCAGGCGAGGAGCGGCCGATCAAGGCCGGCGAATTCATCCTCGGCTATGAGAGCGAGAACGGCCAGCCGCTCGGCATGCCCGAGCCTGCGGTTCTCGGAAGGAACGGCACCTTCGTCGTAATGCGCAAGTATAACAGCCGGGTCGGTTGCTTCAACGCCTTCCTCAAGGCACATGGCGACACGCCGGAGGAACGCGAGCGCCTTGCCGCCAAGATGTTCGGGCGCTGGCGCTCCGGCGCACCCTTGACGCTGGCGCACGATCACGACGATCCCGACCTCGGCGCCGATCCGCAGCGCAACAACGACTTCACCTTCAAGGACGATCCCAAAGGCCGCGTCGTGCCGTTCGGCTGCCATATGCGACGGCTCAATCCCCGCGATTCCGAGTTGACGCTGCTCACCGACGTCAACATCCACCGCATCATTCGCCGTTCCTCGACCTTCGGGCCGGTTTATTCCGAGGATGTGGGGCCTGAGGACGATGCCAACGGCGATCGCGGCCTGTTCTTCATCTTCATCAGCGCGCGTGCCTACGACACGATCGAGTTCATGCAGCAGGAGTGGATCAACCGAGGCAATTTCGTCGACCTTGGCGAAGAGCGCGATCCGATCGTTGGCCTGCATGAGGATGATGGCCGGTTCACGATCCCGCAGGCGCCGGCGCGCAAGCGCATCGACGGAGTGCAGACTTTCAATGTCATGAAGGGCGGCGAATATCTGTTCATGCCAAGCCTGTCCGCGCTCAAATGGCTGGCGGCCAGGAGCTGGGGTTAGGAACCCGCCGGTGAGTCGTTGGCCTTTGTGAAGATGAACGTGCAATTCATCAGGATCGCTGCGCTCGGCCTCACCATGATCTTTGCCAGTCGCGTCTGGCCCGATCGGTAATCCTGACGTCTGCAAAAACTGCCTCTAACGCATGATCGGCGAGGACGCTTCGGTCATCCGGACCGCTTGAGCGCAGGCGTTTCGGATCCCGGGTGGCTTTTGCTCTTCATAAGAGCTTGTCCTTCAGCAGCGTCTCAAGCCAATCGGCAAATACCTGCAGCCGGTGTGAAAGGTGCTGGCGGTGGGGATAGAGTAACGTCATAGGCATCAGCTCGGCTCGATGGCCGGGCATCACCTCAACCAATTCTCCCGCCTCAAGATGCTGTTTCACGTCATAGGCTGGGATCTGGATTGTGCAGCGGCGTGGAAGAAGGACCCCCTTAGCGGGGTGATAGGCGCCTAAAAGGGACCCCTCATTCCGATGGTTTAGGCACGGCGGCTTGGTTCAACCGGGCGGTCGAGATCGGGATGTTGGTGGTGGAGACAGTGGTGCGGATTCGCCGTGAGTATGCGGCGGGCAAGCCGATCAAGGCGATCTGTCGGGATTTGAGACTGTCGCGGAAGGTCGTGCGCAAGGCGATCCGGGCGGAGGAAGGCGCGTTCAGCTATCAGCGGACGACGCAGCCGTTTCCGAAGATCGGGCCGGTGCATGATCGGCTTGTGCAACTTCTGACGGAGAACGAGGCGCGGCCCCGGCGGGACCGTTTGCGACTGACGCGGGTCTGGGACCTGTTGGTCCAGGAAGGCTACGACGGCTCCTATGACTCGGTCCGTCGTTACGCGGCCCGCTGGCGCGAGGAGACCAAGACGGCGCCCGGCGATGGCGGGACAGCGTTCGTGCCGCTGATGTTCGCGCCGGGCGAGGCGTTCCAGTTCGACTTCAGTCATGAGGACGTGGAGGTCGCCGGCCAGCCGATGCGGGTGAAGGCGGCCCATGTTCGGCTTTGCGCGTCGCGTGCGGTCTACGTCAGGGTTTATCCGCGTGAGACCCAGGAGATGGTGTTCGACGCCCATGCCCGGGCGTTCGCCTTCTTCGGCGGGGTCCCCACGCGGGGCATCTACGACAACATGAAGACCGCCGTGGACGCGGTGTTCGTGGGCAAACAGCGGGTCTTCAACCGTCGCTTCCTGCTGATGGCCGATCATTACATGTTCGAACCGACTGCTTGCACGCCCGCCGCAGGCTGGGAGAAGGGCCAGGTCGAGAACCAGGTGCAGACCAGCCGGGAGCGGTTCTTCAAACCGCGCTTGCGGTTCGCCAGCCTGGAAGAGCTGAACGGCTGGCTGGAGGCCGAGTGCCGCCGCTGGGCGCGCCTACACCCCCATCCCGAGCAGCGCGAGATCACCTTGGCCCAGGCCCTTGAGGCCGAGCGGCCGGCGCTGCAGGCGATCTTGCGCCGTTCGACGGCTTCCACGAGGTCGAGCACGCGGTGACCGGCACCTGCCTGATCACCTTCGACCGCAACCGCTACTCGGTGATGGCCAGGGCCGCCAAGCGCACGGTGCAAGTGCGCGCCTATGCCGATCGGATCGTCGTGCGCTGCGCCGGCGAAGTGGTGGCCGAGCACGTCCGATCCTTCGGCCGAGGCCGGACGATCTATGATCCCTGGCACTACCTGCCGGTTCTGGCCCGCAAGCCCGGGAGCTTGCGCAATGGCGCGCCATTCCAAGATTGGACTCTGCCACCAGCCCTGACCCGGTTGAGGAAGAAGCTGGGTCGTGGCGACGAAGCCGACCGCCGGTTCGTGCGCGTGCTGGCGGCGGTGCTGGTCGATGGCCTTGATGAGGTCGATGACGCCGTCCGCGAGGCCCTGGATGCCGGCGCCGCCAGCGACGAGGTCATCCTCAACATCCTTGCCCGGCGCCGCGAGCCGCCAGCGCCACAGCCGATCACCACCTGCGAGGCGCTGGTCCTGCGTCATCCGCCCATCGCCGACTGCGCCCGCTACGACCTGCTGCGAGGTCCCCGTGCAGCGGCATGAGATGATCGAAGCCTTCGCCCAACTGGGCCTGAAGGGCATGGCCGGGGCCTTCGACGAGACCGTCACCACGGGCCTTCAGCGCAACCGCACGGCCATGGAGATCCTGGCCGAGCTGCTCAAGGCCGAGACCAACCATCGCCAGGCCGCATCCATCCGCTATCGCCTGACCGCCGCCAAGCTGCCGGTGATGAAGGACCTGGCGGCGTTCAGCTTCGAAGGCTCTGCGATGTTCCACCTGATCAGCAAGCTCTACGAGCGCACCTCGGTGATCATCACCACCAACCTGACCTTCGGGGAGTGGCCCACCGTCTTCGGCGACGCCAAGATGACCACGGCGCTGCTCGACCGCCTGACCCATCACTGCGACATCGTCGAGACCGGCAACGACAGCTGGCGGCTCAGGAACCGCGCCTGACCGGCACGCCCCGCTTGATCCACAACTTGTTCAACCTCCCCCCAGACCCCCCTCCGGGCAGCTGATCGATCAGTGGCTCACCCCGCGGCGATGCTCTGCGCTGGCTGAGAGCTACGCGCATCGCCGCTCGAACTCGAAGAGGGGGTCCCTATTGGGCGCCGATAGGGGGTCCCGATTGCGTGCCGTTTGACACCTTGGACTTCAGCCGGCCTGGCAAGCCGACGGACAACGCCTTCGCGGAATCCTTCAACGGCAAGGTCCGGGCCCAATGCCTGAACACCGCCTGGTTCATGTCCCTCGACGACGCCCGTTCAAAATGCGAGGCTTGGCGTAGGGACTATAATGAACATCGTCCCCACAGCGCGATTGGCGACAAGTGCCCGATCGAGCTGATGAACGGCGCCGGGCCATATGGCCCGCCCGGCGCCTGACCGGCGAGAAATCCCGGCCCGACCTGGTCCAAGGTTGGGGGCAAGGTCAACCAATGCCGAGACTTCTGGTCCGCGCTGGATGAAAGTTCAGAGGCAGGTCACTCACGCATCACCGTGGCCACCGCATGGGCGTCGGCGAAGCGCTGATGATCGTTGGCGAGGTCAATACAGTGGCTGCGAACTCGCCGGTAAATGCGAAGTGATCGCTCTTCGTCCAGACCAGAAAGCTGGCTGTAGAGTTGGGCAGGCTGGCTCAGGTCGTCTCAGGCGGCCAGCCGGTTGTTGACGCGGTCCACCGCACCATCACAACCCGCCATCAGATCTGACAGAGCCGCGTCGATGTCGCGCTCGATCTCCCCAAGTGAGGGCTGGACCAACTATCGTACTCGCGGAGAACCTCCTTCATTAGGAGGTCTCGCGGGTCGTGCCAGCTTTCCAGAACTGCCGTCTGTCAAACGGCGTTGAAAATTGACCCCCTATCGGCGTCCAAAATTGACCCCTCTGTTGGTTGTCCTGGGCTGGCGGCGAGGCGCGTAGCCATCAGCTAGCGCAGCGCGTCGCCGCCGGGTGAGCCGCGTGAGATTCAGCTGCCCGGAGGGGGTCTGGGGGAGGTTGAATAGATTGTGGATCAAGCCCTGGTCTTGAGACGCCAGCTGTCGTTTCCGGTCTCGACGATGTCGCAGTGATGGGTCAGGCGGTCGAGGAGCGCCGTGGTCATCTTGGCGTCGCCGAAGACGGTGGGCCATTCGCCGAAGGTCAGGTTGGTGGTGATGATCACCGAGGTGCGCTCGTAGAGCTTGCTGATCAGATGGAAAAGGCGCTGGCCGCCGGACTGGGCGAAGGGCAGATAGCCCAGCTCGTCGAGGACGACGAGATCCAGGCGCGAGAGCTGGGGCGGCCAGAGCGCCGGAGCGGCCCTGGCGGGCTTCCTCCTCGAGCCGGTTCACCAGATCGACGGTGTTGAAGTAGCGCCCGCGCGCCCCGGCCCGCACCACATTGGCGGTGATGGCGATGGCCAGGTGGGTCTTGCCGGTGCCCGTTCCGCCGATCAGGACGATGTTGCGGTGATCGGCCAGGAATGAGCCGCCATGCAGGGCGCGCACGAGGCTCTCGTTGATGGGCGAGCCCTCGAAGTTGAAGCGCGCCAGGTCCTTCATCGCCGGCAGCTTGGCGGCGGTGATCCGATATCGGATGGAGGCGGCCTGACGATGGGCAGCCTCGGCCTTCACCAGATCGGCCAGGATCTCCATGGCGGTGCGCTTGCGCTGCAGGCCCGTGGTGACGGCGTCGTCGAAGGCGCCGGCCATGCCCTTGAGGCCCAGCTCGCCCAGGGCCTGGATCATCTCATGCCGCTGCACGGGAGCCTCGCAGCAGGTCGTAGCGCGCGCAGTCGGCGATGGGCGGATGGCTCAGGGCCAGAGCCTGGGAAGTGGTGATCGCCTCGGGGCGGGGCGGTTCGCGCCGGCGGGCCAGGATGTTGAGGATTACCTCGTCGCTGGCGACGCCGGCGTCGAGCGCCTCCTGGACGGCCTGGTCGACAGCGTCGAGCCCATCGTCCAGCACCGCCGCCAGCACCCGTACGAAGCGCCGATCGGCCTCGTCGCCCGAGCCCAGCCGCTTGCGCAGCCGATTGAAGGCGGGCGGCAGCGCCCATTCCTGGAAAGGCGCGCCGTTGCGCAGCGCTCCGGGCTTGCGGGCCAGGACGGGCAGATACGTGCCAGGGATCATAGACGGTGTGGTCACGGCCAAAGCCGCGCGGGTGATCGGCCACCACCTCGCCGTCGCACAGCACCAGGATCCGGTCGGCGTAGGCGCGGATCTGGACGGCCCGACGCGCGGCCTTGGCCTGCACCGAGTAGCGGTTGCGGTCGAAGGTGATCAGGCAGGTGGCCTGGGCGACGGCCTCGATCTGGTGGAAGCCGTCAAAAGGGCCGGCGAAGGGCGCTAGGAACGGCCGCTCAGCCTCGTAGACGTCCCAGACAACGCGGTCTCGGTGCTCGGGATGGCGATCATTGCGCGCCCGGCGCACGCACTCGGCCTCCAGCCAGCCGTTGAGCTCCTCCAGGCTATGGAAGCGCAGGCGCGGCTTGAAGATGTTGTCACGGGCGTAGCCGACCTGGTTCTCCACCTGGCCCTTCTCCCAGCCCGAGGCCGGCGTGCAGGCCACCGGCTCGATCAGGTAGTGCGAGCACATCTGCTCGAAGCGCCGGTTGAAGCGGCGGGTCTTGCCGGTGAACACCGCTTCAACGGCGGTCTTCATGTTGTCGTAGATGCCTCGCCGCGTGACGCCCCGAACGCCTGGAAGGCCCGGGCGTGAGCATCGAACACCATCTCCTGGGTCTCGCGCGGATAGGCTCGGATGTAGAACCGGCGGCTATGGCAGAGCCGCACGTGCGCCACCTTCACCGTCAGCGGCGTGCCGCCGATCTCGACCTGCTCGTGGCTCCAGTCGAACTGGTAGGCGTCGCCCGGCGCAAAGCTCAACGGCACGAAGGCCTCAACCGGAGAGCTCACGCCCCGGCGTTGGACCGACCAGCGTCCTGCATAGCGCCGCACCGCGTCGTAACCGCCGTCATAGCCCTCCCGGCTGAGCAGATCGGTGATCCGCATCAGCGTCAGCCGATCCTTGCGCGCCCCTGACGCATTGGCCTCCAGCAGCGCCTCCAGCCGCTCGATGAACGGACCTAGCTTCGGGTGCGGCTGCTCGCGCCGCTCGTACTCCGGCGCCGTATCACCCGACCGCAGGATCTTGCGCACCGTGTTGCGCGCCAGGCCCATCTCCCGCGCGATCGTCTTGACGCCCTTGCCCCGCGCGAAGTGCTCGCGCCGGATCTTCGCCACCGTCTCCACTACCAACATCCCCGTCTCGATCCGCGGCTACACAAGCCGCCGATCTGGCCATCAAAGCCTCAAGGACAGGGGGTCATTTTTGGACGCCGATATCCCCGAGATGGGGGTCATTTTTGCAAGCCGAAACACACTGCCGTCAGCGCGGCTGCGGGATTTGGGCGACCCAGCAATAGCGGCAATTACCGACCGGGCATGGCTGCTCCGCAGAGCGCGCAAAGCATCCTGGATTTGCGACGCTTCCACGCGAGCGAATCCTGCGGTCGCCCGAGTGCTGTTGACCCAGTCGAAGGTGGCCTCCTGTTTTAGCTGGTTGTGGGCCTCAAGCAGAGGGGTGATGAACCGGACTTCGCCCAGCCGAACGCAGCCCTCGGCTGCGATATTAGCCGACGACAGTGGCGGGAGATCAGGCAGTGCCTTCAGCAGCGCGCCGGTGTCGGCACGGTCCAACATCGCCAGAAGCTGATCAGCGCGGCGTGGAGCGACCTCAGAGAGCCATGACAACTCCGCAAAAAGCCGTGCATTGGGGGTCAACAAAAGCTGCTTAGTTTTCAGAAGAGACTGCTCGTCTTCCAGGCGATCGATAACAGCGTCTTCGAACGCTTCTTCGATTTCGGCAACTTTCGCCCTTGGCGACACCCCGAGCAGCGCGAACGGGTTTGTTTTTAGTGAAAAACCGTCCAAGAAACCCGCCCCTCAACCCCCGTGCCTTCATTCGCACCGAATCACGCCTTGCGCTAGCGGCCAAGCTGTAGAAATCGGGTGCGCGTCCTGCCAGGTTGAGAATTTCGCTCAGAAGTCTGCGAGGTGCCTAGCCCAAGCCGGCCCGGCCGCGCGATGTCTTCGCGGCTCGCTGTTCCTAGCCTCCAATACAACTTAACTTTAGAGGAAGGCATGGCGCTATCGGTCTCCCATGGGGGAGAGGCTCGCGGTCCAGAATTACTGGCTCCGCCTGGCTGCGACGTTAGGCCGCGTGACGGCGTATCATGAGCCACATCGCGGCAAATTATTGCTCAGACTGGTTCGGCGAAAACATCTGGCCGCCCCCAACTTATCGGCTTTGCCGGATGCGAGGTGGTAGGGCGCTGGCCGGTTCTGCTGCCCGACTATTGTAAAAGGAACCTGTCCCATCGTGCACCACTGCAACGCAGACGGTGTCATTGAAGCACGAGAAAAGTGAGGGGAAATTCGTGGGGTTGCTCAGCGGGCCACTGCCTTTTGCTAAGCAAAAACAATTATTTAGATAGAATCCTTGGTGGAGCCGAGGGGAATCGAACCCCTGACCTCCTCATTGCGAACGAGGCGCTCTACCATCTGAGCTACGGCCCCAAGGAGCGGGGGAAATACGGCTCCAGAGCGCGGACGTCAAGCGGGGTTCTCACCACGCCTTGCCAGCAACCTCCAGGCGCGGCAAGAAGTGTGGCGTCCAGACGGAAATCCCATGGCCCCGATCATCAATCTCGTCTTCTTCATCCTCAACGCCCTGCTCGACCTGCTGTGGTGGGCGATCGTCATCTCGGCGATCCTGAGCTGGCTGTTCGCTTTCGACGTGATCAATCGGCGCAACCAGTTCGTCTACAATATCGCGACGTTCCTGGACCGCGTCACGGACCCGATACTCGGCGCCTTTCCGCCGAATCATCCCCGCGATCGGCGGCGTCGACATCAGTCCGATCATCGTTCTCCTGCTGCTTCGGGGCATTCAGATCTTCATCATGCCGGCCCTGCAGGGCGCGCTGCTGAACATCCTTGGCTAAGGAGATCCTGGCTGTCCGGCTGACCCCTCGCGGCGGCCGCGACGCCGTCGACGGCTGGTCGCTGGACGGCGACGGACGGCCCTATCTGAAGGTGCGCGTCTCCAGTCCGCCGGTCGACGGCGCGGCGAACGCCGCCTTGCTCGTGTTCCTGGCCAAGACGCTGAAGGTGCCTCGCTCGGCCGTCCGCCTGGCCGCCGGCGACACAGCGCGGGTCAAGCGGCTCGAAATCGAGGGAGTCACCATCCAAGACCTGGAGCGCGCGTTCGGACCCCGTCCCTAACCAAGCTGGATGCGAAAGAACTTGCCTTCGCCACACACGAAGGAACCACCTTGGCGCACGATCCTACCCAGAGAGGTCTTAAGCCAAACCATTGACGTGCCGAGATTTTTTTATTTTCCTTTAGACCTTTCGCGCCTAATCTCGGTCGTGAAGGGGATCGGGGGATCCCTCGGGGCGGCCGGGCGACCATGTCGACGACAGACGCGCAAGGGGATGTGGCTCGCGCCGTCGCTTCGCGGCGTACGAACACTTGTCTGCGCCTGGGCGCCACCCTGGTCATCGCCGTTATACTCCAGGTCTATGTGCATCCGGTCTGGGGCTGGCCGTGGGCGCTGGCCTATACGCTCTGCCACCTGTTCGAGCTGTGGGCGCGAAGACCATTGGAGATCAATCCAGGCGCGCCCGTGGCGACCTGGCGGCGCCTGACGGCGTTCGTGGCCCCGACCATCACCTCGACGGCGTTCGGCGCCCTGTCGATCATGCTGTTCTCATCGCACATCCGCTTCGCCCCGACCCTGGGCGGCATGTTGCTGGCCGGGGCGCTGTTGAATGTCGTGGTGGTCAACGCCGGCGACCGTTCGGCCACCCTGATGGCCGCCGCGCCGCACGCCCTCTACCTGCTGATCGTCCCGTTCGTGGCCAAGGCGGCCAATCCAGGCGTAAAATCTCGCAGACGCCCTCTGGTTCGGGGCGCTCCTGATGATTGTCTCGGTCACCGTGGCCAGCCGCACCCTGAGCGCGGCCCTGAAGGCCGAGGCCGACGCCAAGGCCGAAGCCGAGCGCCGCCGCCATGAGGCCGAGGAGGCCGTGGCCGCCAAGTCCGCCTTCGTCGCCATGATCAGCCATGAGCTGCGCACCCCGATCAGCGCCATCCTGGCCGGCGCCGCGCGCCTGCACAGCGAGGTTCCCGAAACCAGTTCCAAGGTCCACGCCCAGCTCATAACCGACGCGGGCGGACTGATGCGGACCCTGCTGAACGATCTGCTGGACTTCTCGCGCCTCGAAGCCGGTCGAATGTCGGTGGAAAGCAGCGCCTTCAACCTGCGCCAAGCCCTGTCCGACACCCTGCGCCTGTGGCGGCCCGAGGCGGCGCGAAAGGGGCTGCGCCTGCGGGTGGCCGGCGCGGCCAGCCTGCCGCGCTGGACTGCGGGTGACGCCATGCGGCTGAAGCAGGTGCTGAACAACCTGCTTAGCAACGCCATCAAGTTCACCGAGCGCGGCGACATCACGGTCGTATTCGACGCCCGGCCGGCCGGCGAACGGATCCTGCTCACCATCACCGTCGATGACACTGGTCCGGGGATTCCCGAGGCCGCCCTGCCGCGCCTGTTCACGCCCTTCGACCAGCTGAACGCCGCCGTGGTTCGCCAGCATGGCGGCTCGGGCCTGGGCCTGGCGATCAGCCGCGAGCTGGCTCGTCTGATGGGCGGCGACCTGACCGCCGCCAGAGCGCCAAGCGAGGGCGCGCGCTTCACCCTGACCGCGCTGCTGGACCCCGCCGAAGCGCCGCGCGCCGAAGAGGAAGGCCGCTCGGTCAACGGCCTGCGGGTGCTGGTGGTCGACGATCACGTGGTCAACCGCCGGGCCATCGAACTCGTCCTGGAGCCGCTCGGCGTCGACGCCACCTTGGCCGAGTCCGCGGAGCAGGCCCTTGATCTGCTGAGCGCGGAGGTCTTCGACGCGGTGCTGATGGACCTCTACATGCCAGGCATGGACGGCCGCGAGGCGACCCCGGATTCTGAGAGCCGGCGACGGACCCAACCGCGACGTCCCGGTCATCGCCGTCACCGCCTCGGCTACGGCCAAGGACTGGGAAGCCTGCGCCGCCGCCGGCATGAACGCCCACGTCGCCAAGCCGATCGACCCGGTCGAACTGTTCGGCGCTCTCGCTCAGGTCCTGGCGGGGACCGCCGCCCGATCCGAAGACGCCGACGTCGAGGCCAGCAGAGCCTGAAGCCTGGCGGTCAGCGCCGCCTCATCCTTGAAGTCGCACTCCCAGACCACCTCGGCGCGCCAGCCGGCGGCTTCCAGCGCCTGGATCGAGCGCTCGTCGCGGGCGACATTGCGGGCCACCTTGGCCAGCCAGTAGTCGCGATTGGCCTTCGGGACCCGCGAGCCCCGCGCGCAGTCATGTCCATGCCAGAAGCAGCCGTGGACGAAGAAGGCAAGCTTGCGCCCCGCCATCACCAGGTCCGGATTGCCCGGTAAGTCCTTGCGATGCAGGCGGTAACGCGCGCCCAGACCGGTGAGGATACGGCGCAGGGCCTTTTCCGGCGTGGTGTCCCTGCTCTTCACGCGCGCCATGACGGCCGAGCGCTTGGCCTTGTCGTAGACATCGGTCAAGGCGCTCGGCTCGGCTGGCTCAGAGCCCCTCGAACAGGGCCGTAGACAGGTAGCGTTCGGCGAAACTGGGGATGATCGCCACGATCACCTTGCCAGCGTATTCGTCGCGCAAGGCCAGGTCGAAGGCCGCCGTCAGGGCCGCGCCCGAGCTGATGCCGACCGGCAGGCCCTCCGTGTTGGCCGCGCGGCGGGCCATGGCGAAGGCGTCGTCGTTGCTGACCTGGACGATGTCGTCGATCACGCCGCGATCCAGCACGCCGGGGACGAAGCCCGCGCCGATGCCCTGGATCTTGTGCGGGCCGGGCGCGCCGCCCGACAGTACGGCCGAGGCTTCCGGTTCGACGGCCACCATCTTCAGGCCGGGTTTGCGCGCCTTCAGCACCTGGCCGACGCCGGTGATGGTGCCGCCGGTGCCGACGCCCGAGACCACCGCGTCAACGGCGCCCTTGGTGTCGTTCCAGATTTCCTCGGCGGTCGAGACGCGGTGGACCAGCGGGTCGGCGCCGTTCTCGAACTGCTGGGGCATGACGGCCCCCGGCGTGGCCTCGATCAGCTCCTGGGCGCGGGCGACGGCGCCACGCATCCCCTTCTCCGCCGGGGTCAGTTCCAGCTTGGCCCCCAGCAGCAGCAGCATCTTGCGGCGTTCGATCGACATGCTCTCGGGCATGACCAGGATCAGCTTGTAGCCCTTGGCGGCGGCCACGAAGGCCAGGGCGATGCCGGTGTTGCCCGAGGTCGGCTCGATGATGGTCGCGCCCGGCTTCAGAAGACCCTGGGCCTCCAGGGCCTCGATCATCGCGGCGCCGATGCGGTCCTTGACCGAGGCGATCGGATTGAAGAATTCCAGCTTGGCCAGGACCTCGCCCTTGGGCTTCAGCTCGGCCGACAGCCGCGGCAGGCGCACCAGCGGCGTGTCGCCGATGGTGTCGATGATCGAGTCATAGACCTTGCCGCGACCAGCGCGCTTGAAACGCGCGGCGTCATAGAGGGAGGAAGCGTCGTCCATCTGAGAACCCAGAGCCTTAGGTTGCGGGAAGCGGGCCGCACCGTAGACCCCGAGGCGAGGGCTGTCAGCGGGTCATTCGGCGGCGAGGCTTGCAGTTTTACTATCGAGCAGGGGCTCCAACAGGGTTTCCGCCAGCCAGCGGACCACCGGAACCGCGACGCCGTCGCCGATCACCTGCAGACCCGCCGTCTGCGAACGCGGCAGGGCGTAGCTGTCCGGCAGGCCCATCAGGCGCGCGCCCTCGCGCGGACTGACCAGCCGCGAGCGGACTGCGCCGTTCTCGATGACCAGCAGGGTCTGGCGCGAGGAACCGCCGCGCGGGGTGCGCAGACAGCCCGCCAGGCCGTCAAATCGCACCTCGGCCCGCTGCTGGCCGCCGCGCATCCGGCGGAAGACCGCACCGACCGAACGGCCGCCGGCCTCGCGGCGTGTCTCGACCGCCTGGCGGTGGCTGTCGGCCATCAGGGCCAGCAGGGCCTGCGTGCGTTTCGGCGGATTCCAGGTCACGGCGGCGTCGGGCTCGAGCACCACGGCCAGATCGGCGTTGCGAGCCGGGGGCGACGGGACGCCCCACCAGATCCAGCGCCCTTGCAGGTCCTCGGGCAGCCGCGCCGCCGCCTCGCGCACGGCCCGGGTGTGGAAGGCGCTGGAGCCTTCCAGGTCACCCGTCGGCAGGCGGGTGGCGACCACGAAGACGCGAGGCCGCGACTGCGGAACAAAGGCGCCGGCGTCGATCTCCAGAGCTCCGAAACGATACCCCTCCTCAGACAGCACGCCGCACAGGGCGGTGAAGTCGTCGCCGTGGTGCGAGGTCAGCAGGCCCACGACGTTCTCGATGACGATCACCGGCGGGGCGCGGCCCTGCGCCGACAGAGCCTTCATCTGGGTCCAGAAGCCGAAGAAGGCCGAAGACTTGCCGCCCGCCAGGCCCGCCCGCGCGCCGGCCAGGCTGAAGTCCTGGCAGGGGCTGGAGGCCCAGGCCAGGTCGGCGGTCGGCAGAGCTTCGGCGCTCAGGGCGAAGACGTCGCCCTCGTGGAAATGTCCCTCGGCGTCCGGGAAGTTGGCCCTGTAGGCCGCCGCCTTCACCGCGTCGAAGTCATTGGCGAAAGCGCATGCCCAGTCTTCGCCCAGGCCGAGGCGCGCCATGCCGCCGCCGGCGAAGAATTCAAGGAAGGAGGGACGAGCGTTCCGATTCATCGAAGCGAAGTGTCAGCCTCACCAGGCCTCGCCGGGATAGCCAGAGACATGCGCACCGCCGTCCTGATCGCCGCCGCCCTCGTTCTCGCCGCCTGCGATGCGCCGCTGGGCTCGAACGAGAACGCGCCGCCGCCAGCCGACGCACCAGTGATGATGGGCCCGGACTACGGCGGCGACTTCGACGCGGTCGGGACCGAGCCGTTCTGGACCCTCAAGATCCGCGCCGCCAGCATGACCCTGGCCCGTCCGGACCACGCGGAGGTCGCCACCGCCAATCCCGGCGTGCGGGCCGATGGCGACCAGGGCGTCTGGGACGGCACGGTCGGTGAGCAGCGGCTGGTCCTGCGCCTGACGCCGGGCGACTGTTCGGACGGCATGTCCGACCGCCACTACGGCTATTCGGCCGAGGTCTGGATCGACGGCGAGACCTTGCGGGGCTGCGCCTCGAAAACACAGGACCTTGCGGCCCAGCCGCGACCTTAGTTTGACGCGCGACGTGCGTCGAAACCCGGCGGCCGCTTTCGGCTGTCGCGCTTCAGTCGCCCTTCGGCCCCAGATAGTTCGCACCGTAGACCGCCGCGCGGAAATCGCGGTGCAGGCTGGCGTCGAACGGGAAGGTCTGGACGAAGAACACAGCCGTCAGCCTGTTGGCCGGGTCGACCCAGAACAGCGTCGTCTCGCGGCCATCCCAGAAGAACTCGCCGACGGCGCCGCGATTTTCCTCAGCCGTCTTGGGTTGGCTCTTGCGGACCGCGAAGTCGAGGCCGAAGCCGACCGAGCCCTTGCTGGGCAGCCACCACGTCTCGGTGACGCGAGCGTCGAGATGGTCGGTCCCCATCAGGCGCACGGTCGAGGGCTTGAGGATCCGCACGCCGTCCAGCGTCCCGCCGCCCAGCAGCATGCGCGAGAAGCGGGCGTAGTCGTCGATTGGCGCGACCAGACCCGCCCCGCCCATGGTCAGGCGGCGGCCGGGGTCGAAGTTCAGCTTGCGGGTCTCGGCGTCGTCCTGGCGGGCCAGCTTGCCATCCGCGCCCTTGTTGTAGGTGGCGGCCAGACGCGCGAAGGCGGCCTCGGGCTGGGTCCAGCCGGTTTCCTTCATGCCCAGAGGGTCGAGGATGTGCGCCTTCGCATAAGCCTCATAGGACTGGCCGCTCAGCACCTCGACCAGGCGCGCCTGAACGTCGACGGCGGCGCTGTAGCTCCACTGCTCGCCGGGTTGATAGAGCAGCGGCGCGGTCGCCAGGCGGCGGCTGAATTCGGCCAGGTCGTTCTTCAGGTTCAGCGGATCGACCGTCTGGAAGACCTTGTCGGCCGGCAGGCCGCGTCCGCCGTACGAGAAGCCGGCCGTGTGACGCATCACATCGCGGATCAGGATCGGACGGTTGGCCGGGACCACATGGCCCTGGGCGTCCATGACCTTCATGTCGGCGAATTCGGGCAGGTAGCGCGACAGCGGGTCATCGAGGCCGAACTTGCCCTGCTCCCAGAGCTGCATCAGCGCCACGCCCGTGATCGGCTTGGTCATCGAGAAGATCTGCACCAGGGTGTCGCGGCGCATCGGCTTGCCGGCCTCGCGGTCGGCCATGCCGGCGGTCCCGAAATAGCGCTCCTGGCCGTCCTGCCAGACCAGGGCCGAGACCCCGACGGCGCGGCCGCTGTCGACCATGGCCTTCAGGGCCGCGTCGATGCGGGCCTTGTCGATCTTGACCGGCGCTGCGGCTTCAGCGACCGCCGCCGGACGCGCCAGGGCGGGTGCGGCCGGAACGGCCAGCAGCATCGCCGCGACGGCGGCGAGGATCATCTTCTTGGACACGTGGCCTCCCGAACGCTTCTTATGACAACGTTGGCCATAAGGAGATCGGACTGTCGCCGACGTCTAGGCGCTTTTCCAGCGTGTCGTGGTCGTAGATGAGCCCGCTGATCAGGCCAGGTCGCGCTCCTGAGTGGCGACCAGCTTCAGATAGGCGCCATAGGGCGACTTGGCCAAGTCGTGCGCCAGGCCCATCAGCTGCTCCGTCGAGATCCAGCCGTTCTGAAACGCGACCTCCTCGAACGCAGCCGATTTTCAGGCCCTGCCGGTGCTCCAGCGTCCGCACGAACTCGGAGGCCTCCAGCAGGCTGTCGTGGGTGCCGGTGTCCAGCCAAGCGAAGCCCCGGCCCATGCGCTCGACCGACAGGTCTCCAGCCTCGAGATAGAAGCGGTTGATGTCGGTGATCTCAAGCTCGCCACGCGCGCTGGGCTTGAGGTCCCGCGCGAAGTCGACGACGCGGTGGTCGTACATGTAGAGCCCGGTCACCGCCCAGTTGGAACGTGGCTTTTCCGGCTTCTCCTCGATGGAGACGGCCTTTCCCGAAGCGTCGAACTCGACGACGCCGTAGCGCTGCGGGTCGTTGACGAAATAGGCGAAGACGCTGGCTCCGGACTTCGAGCGCTCCTTGGCGCCCTGCAGGATGCGACCCAGGCCCGCGCCGTAGAACAGGTTGTCGCCCAGCACCAGGATGGACGGCTCGCCGCCGACGAAATCCGCGCCAATGCGATAGGCCTCGGCCAGGCCGTTCGGATTGGCCTGTTCCGCGTAGGTGATGTTGATCCCCCACTTGGCCCCGTCGCCCAGCAGCCCCTCGAACAGCGGCAGGTCGCGCGGCGTGGAGATGATCAGGACGTCGCGCACGCCGGCCATCATCAGCACCGAGAGCGGATAGTAGATCATGGGTTTGTCGAAGACCGGCAGCAACTGCTTGCTGATCGCCATGGTCACGGGATGGAGGCGCGTGCCCGATCCGCCCGCGAGGATGATGCCCTTCATTACGTCTTCTTCTTCAGTCTTGACGGCCGAAACCTAGAGCGGAATTCACGACGGCGTGAGCCCTTAGTTTCAGGGGTTGCGTCTTCAACGCGATGATTTCGAAGAAATTTTGACCGCGGCGGCTCGAATATGCCCCTTGGCCGCGAGGTAGCGGTCGAGAGCGTCCGCCCAGTCCGGCATCGGACGACCGATCGCGGCGACCAGTTTGGCGTTCGACAGCGCGCTATAGGGCGGTCGGCGAGCGGGGGTCGGGAACTGGCTCGTTGGGATCGGCGCGACCTCGGCGGCGACACCGGCCCTGGCGATGATCGCGTCCGCGAAGGCGCACCACGACGCGATCCCCGAATTGACCACGTGATAGTCGCCCGCCGGGGCCTTGGCCGCGACCAGATCGAGGATGGCCTCGCCGGCGTCGAGGCTGGCGGTGGGCGACATCACCTGGTCGGCGACGACGGTCAGGCGGCCCTTCTCCTTGGCCAGACGGAGCATGGTCTCGACGAAATTGCCGCCCTTGCCGCTGGCGCCGGCCACGCCGAACAGCGAGGCGACGCGGGCGACGATGACGTCGTCGTGCTCCAGTCGGGCCAGGTCCTCGCCCAGGGCCTTGGTCGCGCCATACACGTTGACCGGCGCCCGGCCGACGTCTTCCGACAGGGGCTCGCGTTGGGCCTGACCGCCGTAGACATAGTCGGTCGAGACCTGCACCAGTCGCGCGCCCCTGGCGGCGCAGGCCCTGGCCAGGCGGCCGGCGAAGTGGGCGTTGACCGCCACGGCCGGACCCGGATCCTTCTCGCAGTCGTCGACGCGGGTGACGGCCACGCAGTTGATGGCGATGTCGAAGTCGAGGCCGTCGAAGCCGGCCGCCGGATCGGCCGCGTCGACCTGGGCGCGGGTCACGGCCACTAGGTCGAGACCACGCCGACCGGCCAGCGTGACGAGGTCCGATCCCAGCTGGCCGTTGGCGCCGAAGAGGGCGATACGCATCAGGCGGTCTTCAATCCCAGGCGCTCGCCGGCATAGCGCTCGCGCAACGGGGCCCACCAGGCCTCGTTGTCGAGGTACCACTGGACGGTCTTGCGCAGACCGGTCTCGAAGGTCTCCCGCGCCGTCCAGCCCAGTTCGGTTTCCAGTTTGGTGGCGTCGATGGCGTAGCGGGCGTCGTGGCCCGGACGGTCGGCGACGAAGGTGATCAGTTCGCGACGGCTTTGGCCGGCGATCGGACGCAGCTCGTCCAGCACGTCGCAGATCGCCTCGACCACCTGCAGATTGGTCCGCTCGTTGCGGCCGCCGACATTGTAGCTCTCGCCGGGCGCGCCCTTCGTGGCGATCAGGTGCAGGGCGCGGGCGTGGTCCTCGACGTGCAGCCAGTCGCGGACATTGTCGCCCTTGCCGTATACCGGCAGCGGCTTGCCTTCCAGGGCATTCAGCGTGACCAGCGGGATCAGCTTCTCGGGGAAATGATAGGGCCCGTAGTTGTTCGAGCAGTTCGAGACCACCACCGGCAGGCCGTAGGTGTGATGCCAGGCGCGGGCCAGGTGATCGGACGAGGCCTTGGAGGCCGAATAGGGCGAGCGCGGATCGTAGGGCGTGGTCTCGCTGAACAGGCCATCCGCGCCAAGACTGCCGAACACTTCGTCGGTCGAGATGTGATGGAAGCGGAAGGCGGCCTTCTCGTCGCCCTCCAGGCCTCGCCAGTGCTCGAGCGCCGCCTGCAGCATCACATAGGTGCCGACGATGTTGGTCTGGACGAAGTCGCCGGGGCCGGTGATCGAGCGGTCGACATGGCTTTCGGCGGCCAGGTGCATGACCACGTTGGGCCGGAAGGCCTTGATCGTGGCCGAGACGGTCGCCGCGTCGGCGACGTCGCCCTGCACGAACTGGTAGTCGGCCTTGCCCTCCAGCATGGCCAGGCTGGCCGGCGAGGCCGCGTAGGTCAGCTTGTCGTAGTTGAGAATCGCGACGTCGTTCTGGCCGGCCAGATGACGGCATACGGCCGAGCCGATGAAGCCCGACCCGCCGGTCACCATCACGCGAAGATTTTGCTGCGACATGCGCTGGAAAGCTCAAGCCCTAGACGAGCACGCCCCGTACTCCAGTTTTTAGTGTACGCGCAACAGTCCGTGCCCGAACGCTGGGGCTCGGCCCCTAGTCGGTGAACACCACCGTCTTGCGGCCGTTCAGCAAAACCCGGTCTTCCAGGCGATAGCGCAGGGCGCGCGCCAGCACCCGACGCTCGATGTCGCGGCCCTTGCGGGACCAGGTCCTCGGGCGTATCGCGGTGACTGATGCGCTCGACGTCCTGCTCGATGATCGGGCCTTCGTCGAGGTCGCCCGTCACGTAGTGAGCCGAGGCGCCGATCAGCTTCACGCCGCGCGCATGGGCCTGGTGATAGGGCTTGGCGCCCTTGAAGCCCGGCAGGAACGAGTGGTGGATATTGATGCAGCGGCCCTGCAGCTTGGCCGACAGGCCATCGGACAGCACCTGCATGTAGCGGGCGAGCACGACGATGTCGGTCCTGGTGTCCTGAAATCAGCTTCCAGAGTTCGGCTTCCTGCTCGAACTTGGTTTCCTTGGTCACCGGCAGGTGGTGGAAGGGCAGGCCCGAGAGGTCGATGTGCTCGTAGGTCTCGGCGGGATGGTTCGAAACCACGCCGGCGATGTCCATCGGCAGCTCGCCGATCCGCCAGCGATAGACGAGGTCGGCCAGGCAGTGGTCGAACTTGCTGGCCAGCAGCAGCACGCGATAGCGCTCGGCGCGGTCGCGCAGGGTCCACTTCATCTTGAAGGCTTCGCCCACGGTCCCGAACTCGGCGCGCAACGCCGCTCGGTCAGCGCCATCGGCGTCGAACACCACGCGCATGAAGAATTGACCGGTCTCCTGGTCGTCGAACTGCTGGGCGTTCGAGGATGTTGCAGCCACGCTCGAACAGAAAGGCGGACACCTTGGCGACGATGCCGCGCTGGTCGGGACAGGAGAGGGTCAGGATCATGATCCGCTCCCTCTAGAGAACCCCATCGCCGAAGAAAAGCGGCTGAACGCCTGAGGCGGGGCCGATTTTTCTGGCGCGGCGGACGTTTTCCTAAACCTGGGGCACGGCCATGCCGCGCTGGACGGCCGGTCGGTCGCCCACCGCCTGCAGCCAGGCCTCGACGGCGGGGACGCCCGGTTCGCGGTCGGGCTCGGCCTTGGCCAGGGCGGCGAGAATGGCCTTGGTCCAGGCATAGCTGGCGATGTCGGCGATGGAGAAGTGCTCGCCGGCCAGCCAGGGATGGTCGTTCAGCCGCCGATCCATCACGCCCAGAAGGCGCGTGACCTCATCGCCGAACCGGTTGATGGCGGCCGGGATCTTCTCGTCGGCGCGGAGGGCGAAATAGTTGTACTGGCCGGCCATGGGCCCCAGGCCGCCGACCTGCCAGAAGGTCCATTCCAGCGCCGCCCAGCGCTCGGGCCCGCTGGGCGCCAGCAGCTTGCCGGTCTTCTCGGCCAAATAGACGAGGATCGCGCCGCTCTCGAACACGGTCTGCGGGCCACCACTCGCGTCGTGGTCGACGATGGCCGGGATCTTGTTGTTGGGCGAGATGGCCAGGAATTTCGGGTCGAACTGCTCGTCCTTGCCGATGTTCACCGGGTGGACCCTGTAGAGCAGGCCCACCTCCTCCAGCATGATCGAGGCCTTGCGGCCGTTGGGCGTGGTCCAGGTGTAGAGGTCGATCACGGGGCGTCTCCCAGGAAAACTCTGGCTGCCTACATGGAGGTCAACACCGCGCAGTCTAGCGATCTCGCCGCGCGCGGGTAGGCGTCGGCGAACGAACGGGTCTAGGCTCGGCGCATGGTTTCCTCATCCGAAGTCCTGTCCGCCCGCGCCGTCGACATCCTGAAGACGCTGGTGGCGTTCGACACCACATCGCGCCGCTCGAACCTGGAGCTGATCCAGTGGGTCGAGGCCTATCTGGCTCATCTGGACGTGCCGAGCCGCCGGGTGCCGAACGCGGACGGGACCAAGTCCAATCTGCTGGCGAGCATCGGGCCGGCGGTCGAGGGCGGGGTTGTGCTGTCGGGCCATACCGACGTCGTGCCGGTCGACGGCCAGCCGTGGTCCAGCGATCCGTGGGTGCTGACCGAGCGCGACGGACGGCTCTACGGACGCGGGACCTGCGACATGAAGGGGTTCCTGGCCCTGGCCCTGGCCGCCGCGCCCGACCTGGCCCAGGCGACGCTGAAGAAGCCCGTTCACCTGGCCTTCTCCTATGACGAGGAAGTCGGATGCCTGGGCGCGCCGGACATGATCGAGGTCATCGCCAACGACCTGCCTCGCCCGGCCCTCGTCGTGGTCGGCGAGCCCACCGACATGGTCGCCGTCCGCGCCCACAAGGGCATCGCCAGCTTCATCGTCACGGTGACGGGCCGCGAGGCCCATTCCAGCCTCACCCACCTGGGCGTCTCTCGGCCAACATGGCGGCGATCAAGCTGATGGCGATGCTGGTCGAGCTTTCCGAAAGGCTGGAGCGCGAGGCCGATCCGAACTCGCTGTTCATCCCGAAGGGCGCGACCCTGACCGTCGGCCAGGTCAATGGCGGCACCGCCGTCAACATCTTGGCGCGCGAATGCGTGTTCGTCTTCGACCTGCGCACCCCGGCCAATCTGGAACCCATGGCGATCCTCGCCGACTTCTTCGCGGCGGTCGAGCGCATGGACGCCGAGATCAAGGCCAAGGCGCCCGAGGGCGGCGTCAAGGTCGAGCGCCGATCGCTGACCCGGCCTTCGCGCCGGAAGAGAACGGCGTCGCCGAGGCCTTCGCTCGCAAGCTGGCCGGCGACAACGGTCCGGCCCGGGTCGTGCCCTATGCCGCCGAGGCCGGGCAGTTCCAGGGCGCGGGCTTCTCGACCGTGATCTGCGGCCCCGGCTCGATCGACCAGGCCCACCAGCCCGACGAATATGTCGAGATCAGCCAGATGCAGCGCGGCGCGGCCTTCATGCGCCGGCTGATCAAGGACCTTTCCATTTCCTGATGACGAAGCGGCGACCGATGAACGCCGCTGGATCGATCGACATCACCCGCAGGATCGCGCCCGGCGAAGCCTTGCGCTTGGCCTGGATAGCGCGGCGGTCCGCCAAGACCTGATCCAGGTCCTCGCGTTTTAGCGCCGCCTTGATGCCCCGGATGGCCGGCGCCACGTCGCCGCGCCGCCAGTGCAGCAGAAGCAGGCCCGCCGTCACCGCCACATGCAGGGGCAGGGTGACCGGGAACAGCCAGCCAGGCGTGTTCTTGACGAAGGTCCAGATGCGGTTGCGCGAACCGTGGAAGATCGAGAAGTCCGACCGCACGCCCGTACTGGCCGAACCGACGTGGGCGACCCTGGCCTTGGGCAGCAGCAGGGTCGGGTAGTCGTAGAGGCGCAGGCGGTAGCCCAGGTCGACGTCCTCGCAGTAGCAGAAGTAGCGCTCGTCGAAGCCGCCGACCGCGAGGAACAGCTCTCGGTCAATCAGCATGGCCGCGCCGCAGGCCGAGAACACCTCGCCCTCGGGTAGAACCGTCGGTTCCTTGCGGCCATACCCGCCCCGGAACGGGATGCCCGCGCTGGTGACATTGTCGCCGGCCCCGTCCAGCAGACCCGGCCGGTCGGCCGACAGCTGCAGCGAGGCGAAACTCTTCACGGTCGGATAGCGGTCGACGCCGGCCATCAGCTCGGCCAGCCACTCGGGATCGGCGTAGGCGTCGGGATTGAGCAGGACCAGCCAGCGACCCTTGGCGCGCCGGGCCGCGAAGTTGTTGCCCGCCGCGAAACCCAGATTGGCGCCGGCCTCGACGGAATCGACCCACGGATGGCCCTTGGCCGCCGCCTGGGGCGCGCCGTCGGTCGAGGCGTTGTCGATCAGGATCGTCTCGAAGTCGCGGAAGGTCTGAGCCGCCAGCCTGTCCAGGCACGGCTCCAGGGTCGGTCCGCTCTGGTAGGAGACGATGATCACGCTAACGAGCGGGCCGGTCTTGTTTTCCATCGTCTCAGGCGGCATCGGTGGCCGGTTCGTTTCTCAAGGCAAATACGCGTCATGAAGATCACGCCGCTGGCGATCCCCGAAGTGCTGCTTATCACGCCCGCGCGCCATGGCGATGAGCGGGGCTGGTTTTCCGAGACCTTCCGCCAGTCGGCGCTGGAGGAGGCCGGTTTCAAGGCTGCGTTTGTCCAGGACAACCACGTCCGCTCCACGACGCGCGGCATCCAGCGCGGCCTGCACTACCAGAAGCCGCCGCACGCCCAGGACAAGCTGCTGCGCTGCGTGGTCGGGTCGATCTTCGACGTCGCGGTCGACATCCGGAAGGGCTCGTCGACCTATGGCCGGTGGGTCGGGGCCGAGCTGTCGGCCGAGAACCGTCAGCAGCTGCTGGTCCCCAAGGGCTTCGCCCACGGCTACGTCACCCTGACCGACGCCTGCGAAGTGCTCTACAAGGTGACCGGCTACTATGCCCCCGCCGCCGAGGGCGCGGTGCGCTGGAGCGACCCGGGCATCGGCATCGACTGGCCTATCCCCGCAACTGAGATCACCGCCAACGATCGCGACAACGCCGCGCCGCTGCTGAGCGAGATCGATTCGCCGTTTACCTACGAGGCCTGACCATGAGCTTCACCGACTTCTTCTGGACTTCGCACGAAGGCCTGCCACTGCACGCCCGTGACTACGCCCCAATGGGCGTTTCTGGCGGCGAGACCCAGAAGCTGCCGGTGATCTGCATCCATGGCCTGACCCGCAACGCCCGCGACTTCGAGAACCAGGCCCCGCGCATCGCCGCCACGGGCCGCCGCGTGCTGGCGGTCGACGTGCGCGGTCGGGGCCTGTCGGCGCGCGATCCGAACCCGATGAACTACCATCCGGGAACCTACGCCGCCGACATCGTCTCGCTGCTCCAGGCAGCCGGGATCGACAAGGCGGTGTTCGTCGGCACCAGCATGGGCGGGCTGATCACCATGGTGCTGACCTCGCTAAAGCCCGAGGCCATCGCCGCCGCCGTGCTGAACGATGTCGGCCCCGAGCTGTCGCCTGTCGGCCTGGCCCGCATCGCCGGCTATACCGGCATGGCCAGCCGGTTCGAGACCTGGGACGACGCCGTGGCCTACGCCAAGGCGATCAATGAGGCCGCCTTCCCCGCCTACTCAGCCGAAGACTGGGACGCCTTCGCCCGTTGCCTGTTCGACGAAGCCGATGGCGGCTACGTCCTGGCCTATGACCCCGACATCTCGGCCCCGATCAAGGCCGCCGCCGAAGCGGCCGCGAAGTCGCAGGCCGAAGGCGGCCCAAAGGGAGGGCAGGCCCTGGCTCCGCCGGACATGTACCCGCTGTTCCGGGCCTTGGCGAAGGACCGGCCGCTGCTGCTGGTGCGCGGCGGCATCTCGGACCTGATCGACCCCGCCATCGCCGAGCGCATGCGCGCCGCCGCGCCGCACATGGCCTATGCCGAGGTCCCCGGCGTGGGCCACGCCCCGATGCTCACCGAGCCGGAAGCCTGGGCGGCGATAGAAAACCTGCTGAGGGAAGCGCCCTGAGGGGCATGGCCAAGGGGTGTTTTGCCGGCTCGACCGTGTTAGACGCCCGCCACGGCCCGTTCCTCGCCGCGACAGAGTGCTGACCCGATGACCCTCGACCTCGCCGCCATCCAAGCCGCCGCCGGCCGCCTGAAGGGTCAGATCGAGCGCACCCCGTGCCGACACTCCAAGACGCTGTCGAAGATCACCGGCGCCGAGGTGTGGGTGAAGTTCGAGAACCTGCAGTTCACCGCCGCCTACAAGGAGCGCGGCGCGCTGAACAAGCTGATGCTGCTGTCGGACGCCGAGAAGGCCAAGGGCGTCATCGCCGCCAGCGCCGGCAACCACGCCCAGGGCCTTGCCTATCACGGCGCTCGCCTCGGCGTGCCCGTCACCATCGTCATGCCCCGCACCACGCCGTTCGTGAAGGTGCAGCACACCCGCGACTTCGGCGCGACCGTGATCATCGAGGGCGAGACCTATGACGACGCCAACGCCCACGCCCGCAAGCTGCGCGATGAGCAGGGCCTGACCTTCGTCCACCCGTTCGACGACTACGACATCATGGCCGGCCAGGGCACGATCGCCCTGGAGATGCTGGAAGACGCGCCGGACCTGGAAGTTCTACCGGTGCCGATCGGCGGCGGCGGCCTGATCAGCGGCGTGGCCACGGCGGCCAAGGCGCTGAAGTCCGACATCCACATCGTCGGCTGCGAGCCGGCGATGTACCCGTCCTTCACCGCCAAGATGCGCGGCATCACCGCCCATTGCGGCGGCCAGACCATCGCCGAGGGCGTGGCGGTCAAGACGGTCGGCGACCTGACCTATGGCGTCGCCCGCCCGCTGATCGACGACGTGCTGCTGCTGGAAGAGCCGTACATCGAGCAGGCCGTGGCGCTCTACTGCAATGTCGAGAAGACCATCGCCGAGGGCGCCGGCGCGGCGTCGCTCGCGGCCCTGCTGGCCTATCCGGAACGCTTCCGGGGCAAGAAGTGCGGCCTGATCCTGTGCGGCGGCAATATCGACACCCGCCTGCTGGCCTCGGTCCTGACCCGCGAACTCGTCCGCGCCCAGCGCCTGATCAGCCTGCGGATCATCGGCGACGATCGTCCCGGCCTGCTGTCGACGGTGGCCAGCGTGATCGGCGCGATGGGCGCCAATATCATCGAGGTCAACCACAACCGCCTGGCCCTGGACGTCCCTGCCAAGGGCGCGGAATTCGACATCACCATCGAGACCCGCGACGCCCAGCACACCCAGGACGTCATGAACGCCCTGCGCGAGAAGGGCTATCCGCCGCGGGCCGTCTAAGGCGGCCTATTCCTTCGGCTTGCCCGGGCCCAGACGGTTCACGTCCAGCAGCTCGATCTTGAAGATCATCACGCTGTTGGCCGGGATCGGACCCTTGTCCTGCGCGCCATAGCCGAGGGCCGGCGGCACGTAGAGGATCCACTCGTCGCCGGCCTTCATGCGCTGCAGGGCGATGACCCAGGCCGGGACCAGGCCGTCCAGCGGGAACACGGCCGGCACGCCACGCTCGTAGCTGGAGTTCGAACACCGTGCCGTCCAGCAGCTTGCCCTCGTAGTGGACCTTGACCTCGTCGGCCTGGGTCGGGTGCAGGCCGCCCTGAGGCCCCTCGCGCACCACCTTGTACTGCAGGCCTTGCGGCAGGGTGACGACCCCGGGCTCCTTGGCGTTCTTGGCCATGAATTCGTCGGCGATGGAGAGGTTTTCCTGCGCCTTCTTGCTGGGCCCGCAGGCGGCCAGGGCCAAGCCGGCGGCGGCGAGGGTGACGAGAAGAGCGCGACGATGCATGACAGACCTCAAACGTTCAGGCCGTCCAGCTAGCACGGACCGCCCGCGATTCCATCTCCGTGCAAGCATTGACCCGCGCGGAAGGCGATTTCACGGAACAGTGGTGGCTTTCGCTGGCCAGCCCTCTTAGAAACGGCCTCCCGAACATCAGGCGAGCCGCTCATGAAACCCGTTCGTAAAGCCGTCCTTCCTGTCGCCGGCTTTGGCACCCGCGTGCTGCCCGGCACGAAGACCACCCCGAAGGAACTGCTGAACGTCGTCGATCGGCCGATCCTGTCCTACATCATCGCCGAAGGCCGCGCGGCCGGCATCGAGCACTTCGTCTTCGTCACCGGCCGCAACAAGGGCGCGATCGAGGACTATTTCGACCACCAGGTCGAGCTGGAAGCCGCCCTGGCCGCCAAGGGCAAGACCGCCCTGCTCGACGAACTGCTGGCCGAGCTGCCCAAGCCGGGCGAGATGAGCTTCGTGCGCCAGATGGCCCCGCTGGGCCTGGGCCATGCGGTGTGGTGCGCGCGCGACATCATCGGCGACGAGCCCTTCGCCGTCATGCTGCCCGACATGGTCATGCACGCCCAGAAGTCGGCCCTGGCCCAGGCCATCGAGGCCTATGACCAAGTCGGCGGCAACATCGTCGTGGTCGAGCCCTGCCCCGAGGGCCAGGCCCACCAGTACGGCATCGTCGCGCTGGACGGCCAGGACGGCCGCCTGAACCGCATGACCGGCATGGTCGAGAAGCCGCCGAAGGGCACGGAACCTTCGAACCTGTTCATCAGCGGTCGCTACATCCTGCAGCCCGAGATCTTCGACCTGCTGGCCAGCCAGGAGAAGGGCGCCGGCAACGAGATCCAGCTGACCGACTCGATGCTGAAGCTGCTGACCACCCAGGACTTCCACGCCCTGGAATACGAAGGCGTCACCTACGACTGCGGCGACAAGATCGGCCTGCTGCGCGCGAATGTCGCCCTGGCCCTGGCCAATCCGGGAACTGGGCGCCGCCGCCCGCGCCGCCATCGAGGACCTGCTGAAATAGACCCTCAGGCCCACTCGGCCAGGACCTCGGGATCGTCCTCGGCGCGCTTCAGCGCCGAGGCGTCTCCGAGCAGTCGCCGCGCGGCCCAGACGGCCGCGCCGCGCACCACGGACGCGGGGTCGGTCAGCAGGGGCTCGACCACCGCCATCAGCCCGACATCGCCGCTGTTGCCGATCGCGTAGAGCACGTTGCGCACGAAGCGATCTCGACCGATCCGCTTGATCGGGTTCTTCGAGAACAGCGCCCGGAACGCGGCGTCATCCAGGACAGCCAGTTCCGCCAGGGTCGGTTGCCGCAGTTCCTGGCGCGCCTGAAGCTTGGCCTCGCTCGACAGCGACGCGAACTTGTTCCACGGGCAGACCGCCAGGCAGTCGTCACAGCCGTAGATCCGATTGCCCAGGGCCTCGCGGAACTCCGCGGGGATGGGACCGGCGAGTTCGATCGTCAGGTACGAGATGCACCGCCGCGCATCCAGCTGGCGAGGCGCCGGAAAGGCTCTCGTCGGGCAGATGTCGAGACAGGCGCTGCACCGGCCGCAGTGGTCGACCTCGGCTTCATCCGGCGGCAGGTCGAGCGTGGTCAGCACGCTGCCCAGGAACAGCCAGGAGCCGAACTGCCGCGAGACCAGGTTTGTGTGCTTGCCCTGCCAGCCCAGACCTGCCCGTTGCGCCAGCGGCTTTTCCATCAGCGGCGCGGTGTCGACGAACACCTTCACGTCGGCGCCGAACCGGCGATGCATCCAGCCGGCCAGCAGCTTCAGGCGCTTTTTGATGACATCATGATAGTCGTCGCCCTGGGCATAGACAGAGATGGCCGCGTGGTCGCCGCGCGCCAGCTGCTCCAGCGGATCTA
Organism: Caulobacter sp. UC70_42; assembly: GCF_044056025.1. Classification (NCBI taxonomy): domain Bacteria; kingdom Pseudomonadati; phylum Pseudomonadota; class Alphaproteobacteria; order Caulobacterales; family Caulobacteraceae; genus Caulobacter; species Caulobacter sp. UC70_42. Next base: position 1,386,625 of record NZ_CP171994.1, read on the forward strand.
TGTCGGGGCCATAGTTGACGCCCAGCACCACCGCCGACCTCGCATCCGCCCACATGGCCGTGGGATGCGAGCGCCGCTCCAGCGTCTCTTGCATCCAGCCCATCTCGCCATGGCGCTCGGCCGCGACGAAGGCCTCCAGCCACGCGCCATTCGGCCAGGCCGCCGCCGCGTCGGCGAAGCCGCAGGCCGAGAACCCCAGGTTCAGGGCCTCGGCGCGAATCTCGTCCTTGATGGTTTGAAAGCTCAGCTCAGAAGTCGAGGTCGTCATAATGCGCGGCCGGCGCGAGGCCGGGCCAGCGGTCGGCCAGGATCGGACGGAAGGCCGGCCTCGACTTCAACTTCATGTACCAGGTCTTCGCCGTGGAGAAGTCCTTCCAGGGCACATCGCCGAAATAGTCGATGACGGAGAGGTGCGCCGCGGCGGCGAAGTCGGCCAGGCTCATGCGACGGCCAGCCAGCCAGTCGCGGGTCTGCAAGAGGCCGTCGATATAGCCCAGATGCGCCCGCAGCGCCTCGCGCCCCTGCCGCAGGGCGGCCAGGTCCGGCGCGCCCATGCGAAGAAGGCGCTTCTCCATCTTTTCGTGCAGCAGGAAGCCGTTGACCTCGTTGTCGAACTTGCGGTCGAACCACTGCAGCAGGCGGCGCGCCTCGGCGCGCTCGGCCGGGTCGCGACCGAGCAACGGCGGCTCTGGCTCGGTCTCCTCGATGTGCTCGAGGATGGCCCGGGTTTCGCAGACGACGAGGTTGCGTTGGTGGCGCGTCTCGACCAGCACCGGCGGCATGCCCGACGGGTTCAGCGAGGTGAACTCCGGCGGCATCTCCCAGTAGCGAACCTGGATCTCGAGGAACGGCAGCCGCTTCTCGCCCAGCGCCAGACGCACCTGTCGCGAGGCGGGGTCGAGAGGGAAATGGTGTAGGGTGCGTTCGACGCTCATGCCCAGGTGCGCTCAGGCTGCATCGAAAGAGCGATGCGCCGTTTTGCTTAACAACAGATTGCCGAACGGGGTTTACCCAAGAAAAGCAGACCTTTGTACGGCGCTTTGAACTCTTTTGCCGCGCGTACGGGCGGCGAACCGCGCACACTTCGCCTGACGCGCTCGCGGCTAGCTGTTCATGCGAGCAATCAGGTTCGTCGTGCTCTGCCCTTGCTTGAGCTCGGCCAGAACAACCTTACCGCCATAGCCGAGGACGATATCGGACCCGACCACCGTCTCGACCGTGTAGTCCGCGCCCTTGATCAGCACGTCTGGCCGGAACGCCTCGATCAGCGCCAGGGGCGTCTCCTCGCCGAACAGCACCACCAGGTCCACCGACGACAGCGAGGCCAGCACCGTGGCGCGCCCCTGCTCCTTCTGCACCGGCCGGGAGGGCCCCTTCAGCTTGGAGACCGAGGCGTCGGTATTGAGGCCGACGATCAGCCGGTCGCAGGCGGCCTTGGCCTGGCTGAGCAGCGAGACATGGCCGGGGTGGAGCAGATCGAAGCAGCCGTTGGTGAAGCCGACCTTCAGCCCGCGCGCGCGCCAGCCCTCGACGATCCGCCGAGCCAGATCGCGGTCGGCGATCTTGATCTCGCCGGGCTCGCCTTGGGTGGAGACCGCGACGGCCGTCAGTTCTGCGGCCGTAACGACGTCGGTGCCCAGCTTGGCGACGACCAGACCGCCGGCCAGGTTGGCCAGGCGCGCGGCGTCGGCCAGGCTCGCCCCGGCCGCGACGGCCAGAGCCAGGGTCGCGGCCACGGTGTCGCCGGCGCCGGAGACGTCGAACACCTCGACCGCCGTGGCTGGCAGATGAACGTGCGGCTGGCCGCGCACCGACAGGGTCATGCCGGCCCCCCCACGCGTGATCAGAGCGGCCTCCAGGCCCGGGGCCATGGCCAGGATGGCCGCGCCGGCGTCCTCGGAGGCTTCATCCGAGTTGTCGACGATGCCGGTGGCCTCGGCGGCCTCCTTGCGGTTGGGCTTGATCAGGGTCGCACCGTCGTAGCGGGCGAAGTCGCGGCTCTTGGGATCGACGATCACCGGCTTGCCGGCGGCGCGGGCCGCGTCGATCGCCCCGCGCACCACCTCGGCGCTCAGCACACCCTTGGCGTAGTCGGACAGCACCACGACGTCGGCGGCGGGCAGACGGGCCGCGAAGGCCGCGAGCAGCGCCGCCCCGTCGCCGGGGCCGCGATCCTCTCGATCCACGCGCAGCATCTGGTGCGAACCGGAAATGTAGCGGACCTTCTCGGTCGTGCGGCGCTGGGGATCGGCGACAAGCTCCGCCTCCAGCCCCGGCTCGGCGTCGATCATGCCACGCAGGGCCGCGCCGGCGTCGTCCTGGCCCACCAGACCGATCAGCACCGCCTTGGCGCCGAGGGCCGCGACGTTGCGCGCGACATTGCCCGCGCCGCCCAGCATGGCGGTTTCCTTCTCGACCGCGATCACCGGCACCGGCGCCTCGGGCGAGATGCGGTCGACCGCGCCATAGATGAAGCGGTCCAGCATCACGTCGCCGAGGACCAGCACGGTCTTGTCGGAGAAGGCGCGGGGGAGATGAGAGAGGGCGTCGTCCATAAGGTTCCGTACCCTCACCGGCTCGAGGAACTCAACCCTCGACCGTTTCGGCGAAGACACCGCCGTGTTTCTCGGCCAGCCCCCTCGGATCGGGGTGGATGATGATGTCGGCCGACGGGAAGGCCTCCAGCAGCCGGTTCTCGGCGGCCACGATGATGGTGTGCGCCTCGGCCAGAGAGATGTCCGCCGCCAGGTCGGCATGCATCTGCATATGGACGTAGGGACCGGAAGCGCGGGTGCGCAGCTGGTGAACGCCCAGAACGCGCGGATCGGTGGTGGCCAGGAGAACGATCCGCTCACGTTCGGTCTCGGGCAGTTCCTGGTCCATCAACTGGGCCGAAGCTTCGCGGAAGACGCCGATCGCGCCCCAGATCAGCCACAGCGCCACCACCAGGCCCGCGGCCGAGTCGATCCAGGCCAGGCCCAGCCACGCCGCCGCGCCCACGCCGACCAGGGCCACGGCGTTCGAGGCCAGATCGGCGGCGTAGTGGGCCCGGTCTCCGGAGATGGCGATCGAGCCGCTGGCCTTCACCACGCGGGTCTGGGCCGTGATCAGGGCCAGGGTCAGGCCGATCGAGACGATCATCACCACCACCCCGGCCAGGCCGTGCTGGACCGGACGCGGATGCAGCAGGGCGTCGATCGCCTCCCGCCCAATCAGGGCGCCGGAGGCGAAGACCAGGCCGCCCTGCATCAGGCTGGAAAACGCCTCCGCCTTGCCATGGCCGAAGCGGTGCTCGGCGTCCGGCGGCTCGGCCGCGTAGCGCACCGCATAGACCGTGATCAGCGAGGCGACGAGGTCGAGCGCCGAGTCCGACAACGAGGCCAGGATCGCCACCGAGCCGCTCATCCGCCAGGCGATCGCCTTGACCACGATCAGGATCGCCGCCACCGCGACCGAAAGCAGGGCCACGCGTCGGGTGGCGGCGCGGGTTTCGGGCGAGGTGGCGGAGAGAGTCATGGCAGCACTTTAGCAAGGCGGTTTCGCCTGCCCAGCGCGAACGACTCGCGAGCGCCCTAAGCCGCGGCGCGCGCCTCGGGTCCGACGTAGACCGACTGCGGCCGGATCAGCCGGCCACCGGCCAGTTGTTCGCGGGCGTGGGCTAGCCAGCCAGAGACGCGCCCCATGGCGAAGACGCAGGTGAAGCTGGACGGCGGCAGCCCCAGCGCCTCGAGCAGCAGCGCCGTGTAGAACTCGACATTGGTGTCCAGAGGCCGATCGGGCTTGTGCTCGCGCAGGATTTCCAGGGCGGCGCGCTCGACCGCCTCGGCGAAGGCCAGTCGCCCGGGCAGGCTGTCCGAGGCCGCCGCGAGCTTGCGCACGGCCGTCTTCAGGGCGTCGGCGCGAGGATCCCGGACCCGGTAGATGCGGTGGCCGAAGCCCATCAGCCGATCGCCGCGCGCCAGAGCCTTCTCCAGCCACGGGCGAGCGTTTCCCGGCGCGCCGATCGCGTCCAGCATCTCGATCACCGGCCCTGGCGCGCCGCCGTGAAGCGGACCTTTCAACGCCGAGAGCCCGGCCAGCACCGCCGAGGTCAGGCCCGCGCGGGTCGAGGCCACCACCCGGGCGGCGAAGGTCGAGGCGTTGAGGCCGTGGTCGCAGACCGTGACCAGATAGGCGTCCAGCGCGGCGGCTTCAGCGTCGGTGGCGGGCGTTCCGCGCGTCATCCGCAGGATGTCGGCGGCGTGCGACAGGGTCGGGTCGGGCGCGACCGGGCTTTCGCCTTTCGCGACGCGCAGCACGGCGGGGGTGAAGACGGCGGGGGCGGCGATCAGCAGCAGGGCTGTCGGCAGGTCGTCGCCGTCGGGCAAGCGGGCCAGCAGGGCGCGCATGGCCTCGACCGGGTCACGGTGGGCCAGGCCCTCGTCCAGGGCGGCGACCTCGGCGAAGGCGCGGATCCGGGCCTCGCCCAGCGCTGGCGCCAGGTCGGATGACGCGTCCTCGAAGAAGCCGTCGAACAGCAGGTGGGCGGCCTCCTCATAACGGGTGTGGCCCGACAAATCCTCGACGGCGTAGCCTCGGATCACCAGGCGACCCCTGGCGCCGTCGACATCGGACAGAACGGTGCGGGCGGCGACGACGCCCTCAAGACCATCGGACATGTTCGGTCTCCTTTCGCCGCCGAAAGACGCCGCCCCAGCTTGATCGTCAATCTTGATCAATATAATCAATCTATATGGCGGATTGGCTCGACGCGGATCAGGTTCTGGAGCGGCTCGGGATCCGGCCGCAGACCCTCTACGCCTATGTCAGCCGGGGTCGGATCGAGGCCGTCGCCCACCCGCGCGATCCGCGCCGTAGCCTTTATCGCGCCTCGGACGTCGCGGCCCTGGCCCAGAGGAAGGCGCGCGGCCGCCGCGCCGCCGACGTCGCCGCCGAGGCCATCGCCTGGGGCGAGCCGGTCCTGCCCTCGGCCATCACCACCGTGGCCGGCGGGAAACTCTGGTATCGCGGTCGCGACGCCGTCGCCCTGGCCGAGCAAGGCCTGACGCTGGAGAATGTCGGCCGCTTGCTGCGCGGCGGCCATGGCGCGGCGCTGAAATCATCCCGCCGTCCGGAGCCGCCGGTCGCCGACAGCGCGCGGGGCCGACTGTTCCTGACGCTGGCCGCGCGCGCCGGGCGCGAGCCGCCCGCTCGGGGCCGCGCACCGCTGGCCTTGGCCATGGAAGCCGCCGATCTGCTGGAGGCCGTGGTCGACGCCGCTACCGGCCAGAACGGCGAGGGTCCCGCCCACGCCCGCTTCGCGGCCGCCTGGGGTCTGGACGCGGCCGGCGCCGACCTCGTCCGCCGGACCCTGGTTTTGCTGGCCGACCACGAGCTGAACGCCTCGACCTTCGCCGCGAGGGTCGCGGCCTCGACCGGGGCGTCGCTGTCGGCGGCTTGCCTGGCGGGGCTGTCGGCGTTGTCCGGCCCGCTGCACGGCGGCATGGCGGCGCGGGTGGAGGCCTTCGTCGAGGAGGCCGAGCGGCGCGACGCCGTTCATGCGGTCTCGGCGAGACTGGCGCGCGGCGCGACGATGCCCGGCTTCAACCATCCGCTCTATCCCGATGGCGACCCGCGCGCGGCGGCGCTGCTGTCGGCGTTCGAGGCCCCGCCCGTGCTGGCCGACCTCCGAACGGCGACCGAGACCGCGACCGGCCTGACGCCGAACATTGATTTCGCCCTGGTGACCCTCGCGCGAGCCTTGAGGTTGCCGCCGGACGCGCCGTTCATCCTGTTCGCCACGGCCAGGAGCGCCGGCTGGGCGGCGCACGCGATCGAGCAGCTTCAGACCGGGCGGTTGATCCGGCCCCGGGCGCGCTATGTCGGCGTCGCCCCTGAGGGTTACTCGCCCTCTTCCTCGTCGTAGCCGATCAGCCGCAGCGCCCGCGCCGGCAGGCCTTCCAGCGCGCACCAGCGCTCAAGGGCCTCTTCGCGGCCATGGGTGATCCAGACCTCGCCAGGCCGCAGCTCGCTCAGGGTCGCCGTCAGTTCGTCCCAGTCGGCGTGATCGGAGAGGATGAGCGGCAGCTCGACGCCCCTTTGGCGCGCCCTGGCCCGCACCCGCATCCACCCCGAGGCGAAACAGTCGACGGGATCGGGGAACCGCCGCGACCAACGGTCGGCCACCGCGCTGGGCGGCGCGATGATGATCTGGCCGGCGAAGGCGTCCTTCGGGCCCGAGGCTGTGGCGGGGGCCAGCGGACCAAGCTCCACGCCATGCGCCTCGTAAAGGGCGTTCAGCCGTTCCAGCGCCCCATGGACGAAGATCGGCCTGTCCCAGCCCGCCTCGCGCAGCAGCCGGATCACCCGCTGCGCCTTGCCCAGGGCATAGGCCCCAACGATGTGGCAGCGCTCGGGGAACTGCTCGACCGAGGCCAGCAGGCTCCGGATCTCACCGGCGTCGTCGGGATGGCGGAACACCGGCAGGCCGAAGGTCGCCTCGGTGATGAACACGTCGCACGGCACCGGCTCGAACCGCGCACAAGTCGGGTCGCGGCGGCGCTTGTAGTCGCCGGAGACGACCATGGTCAGGCCCTTCCAGCGCACCACCGCCTGGGCCGAACCTAGCACATGGCCGGCGGGGACCAGGGTCACCTCGACGCCGTTATGCGTGATCGTCTCGCCATACGGAACGGCCTGGCGCCGGCCCGTGAAATCCTCGCCATAGCGCGTGGCCATGATCGCGAGCGTTTCGGGCGTGGCGGCGACCGTCCCGTGGCCGGCGCGAGCGTGATCGGCGTGGCCATGGGTGATCACGGCCCGGTCCACGGGGCGGACGGGGTCTATGTAAAAGTCTCCCGGCGGGCAGTAGAGGCCGTCCGGCCGGGGACAGAGAAGATCTTCGGGCTTGATCACGTCTGGATATGACAACGCCTATGGCGCTAAGCCTATCCGCATGAGCGATCACGAGCAGACAAAACTCATCGCCACGGCGATGAACGAGGGCAGCCCGCAGGCCAAGGCCCTGGGCTTCACCACCCTGGAGATCGGCGACGCGGTCGCCATCCTGAAGGTCCCCTATCGCCCCGAGATCGTCGGCGATCCCGAGACGGGGGTCATCGCCGGCGGGGTGGTCACCACCTTGCTGGACCACGCCAGCGGCCAGGCGGTGCACGCGGCCATGGAAACCTTCACCTCGATCGCCACCCTGGATCTGCGCATCGACTACATGCGCGCGGCCGAACCTGGCCTGGACGTCATGGCCCGAGCCCACTGCTACAAGCTGACACGCTCGGTAGCCTTCGTCCGCGCCGTGGCCTACGACCGCGATCCCGAGGATCCGGTCGCCACCGCTCAGGCGACTTTCATGCTCGACAGCAGCGCCGGCAAGAAGCCGGGCGCCAACCTCAAGCCGCCGCGCGAGCCGCGGACCAAGACCGGAGACGCCGGCCAATGAGCGACATCGACACGCGTCTGGTCTCGATGCTGGACTCCATTCCCTATGCCCGTTTCCTGGGGATCAAGGCCGAGCTGGCCGGCGACGAGATGACCGCCATCCTGCCGTTCGCACAGCACATCGTCGGCAACCCGATGCTGCCCGCCATCCACGGCGGCGTGCTGGGCGCCTTCATGGAGATGACGGCGTTGGCCCAGCTTTCGGTGGCCGCGCCAATGAAGCGTCAGCCGCGCACGATCGACGTCTCGATCGAGTATCTGCGCTCGGGCCGGCCGCTGACCACCTATGCCCGCGCCAGCATCAAGAAGCTGGGCCGGCGCATCGCCAACGTCCACGTCGAGGCCTGGCAGGAAACGCGTTCGGCTCCGATCGCGACAATGCGGGGACTGTTTCTGGTCGCCCCCAGCGAGGAGTGATCGTCAGAGGTCGGAACGATGGTCTCAAAGGATAATGTTTCCCGCGAAACCAAATTCCACGACCACATTAATCCTCTGTAATGCCGATTAGGTGCGACAAAGTTTCTTAAATCGGCGTCATGAAGCATGAGTAACGTGCATTAACGAGGGTCAGCGCCTATATCCCTGATCACCGGACGCCAACGGGCGCCGGAAGACAAAAAACAGGGATCAAGACCATGACCATGAAGACCAACGCCATCGCCGGTTTCGCCTCGCTCGTTCTCGCGGTTCTGCCGCTCGTCATCATCGCCGGTTCGCTCGCTTCGAGCCTGTAAGTGATCGCCGCGTAACCTCCGTCGGGCCGCCCGCAAGGGCCGCCTCGACGGAGATGGCGAAAGAACGAACGACTAAGCTACCGAAGAATAAAGAGATTTCGCCGTCCGATGCAGGATGGCGTGGCGAGCCGCCAGACGATCGATATCCGCGTCGTAGCCGCCGCCAATGACCCCGACCACGGGGATCTCAAGAGAAAGACAAGCGCCCAGGACATAGGCCTCCCGTCGCCCCAGACCGTCGTCGGTCAGCGACAGGCGGCCCAGCTTGTCGTCCGCGTGCGGATCCACGCCCGCATTGAAGAAGACGATGTCCGGCCGGACGCTGCGCAGCAGCGCCGGCAGGATCTCTCCCAGCTTTTCCAGATAGGCCACGTCCCCGGTCCCGTCGGCCAGTTCGACGTCGAGGTCGCTGGTCGCCTTGCGGTGGGGGAAGTTCTTCTCGGCGTGCATCGACAGCGTGAAGACGCTGGGATCGCCCTCGAAGATCCGCGCCGTGCCGTCACCCTGGTGAACATCGAGGTCCACGACCAGAGCCTGGCCGATCGCGCCTTCGGCCAGCAGCCGCCGGGCCGCCACCGCCACGTCGTTGAACACGCAGAACCCCGCGCCGCTCTCGGCCGAGGCGTGATGGCTGCCGCCCGCCGTATTGCAGGCGATCCCCTGCCTTAGCGCCAGACGCGCGGCCAGCAGGGTGCCGCCGGTCGCCGCCAGCGCCCGGGTCGCGACGCTGTCGGTATTGGGCATGCCGATCCGCCGGACCACCTCGGCCGGCAGGGACAGCTCGATCACGCCCCGCACATAATCTTCCGTATGGGTCAGCAGCAGCGTCTCGACATCGACGAACTCGGGCTTCACGAAGCCGTCCAGCCCCGGAACACCCTCTGCCTCCAGCACGGTGGCCAGGCGCGAGAACTTGTCCATGGGGAAGCGATGTCCGACTGGCATCTCGGCGCGGAAGGCGGGGTGATGGACGATCGGAGGGACGCGCGACATCGCCTCACGATGGGGACGGCGGCCGGCTGACGCAAGGTGACGGCTTGCGGCGGCGCTCTGGCGGGCTTATCGCACTGCACCATGCAGACGACCGAGAACCTCGCCGACATCCTCGACCTCGAACCGATCGAGGTGAACCTGTTTCGGGGCGTCAGCCCCAATGACGGCTTTCCGCGCATCTTCGGCGGCCTGGTGATCGCCCAGGCCCTGCTGGCGGCCTACAAGACCGTGCCGGACCGGGTCTGCCACTCGCTGCACGCCTATTTCATCCGTCCCGGCGACGTGACCGCGCCCGTGCTCTACGAGGTCGAGCGGGCGCGCGATGGCGGCACGTTCACGACCCGCCGCGTCGCCGCCATCCAGCATGGCGAGCAGATCTTCAACCTGGCCGCCTCGTTCCAGACGCCGGAAGACGGCTTTGAGCACCAGTCGGACATGCCCGACGCGCCCAATCCCGAGACCCTGCCGACCGAGGTCGAGTTCCTCAAGAGCCTGGGCGACCAGATCCATCCTAAGATGCTGGCCATCGCCAGCCGGCCCCGCCCGGTCGACATTCGCTGGGAGGATCCCCAGAACCCCGTCGCGCCGGTCAAGAAGTCCGGCACCAAGAACGTCTGGATGCGCGCCAAGGCTCCGCTGGGCGACGACGTGAGGATGCAGCAGGCCGCCCTGGCCTACGCCTCGGACATGGCGTTCATGGAAAGCGCCCTTCGCCCGCACGGCCTGATCTGGACCACGCCGGGCATTCAGGCCGCCAGCCTGGACCACGCCATGTGGTTCCATCAGCCTTTCAACTTCAACGACTGGACCCTGTTCGCCCAGGACAGCCCGGCCGCCTCACACGGCCGCGGCCTGGTGCGCGGCCAGATGTTCAGCCAGGACGGCAAGCTGCTGGCCTCGGTGGCTCAGGAATGCCTGATGCGGGTGCGGAAGTAGGCCTTCAGGCCTGAACCGCCTCGATCCTGATCACGCCGGCGGCGGCGAGCCCGCGCAACAGCGAGGCCGCCTGCATGCCCACCGTCATCTCGCCGGCCAGCGCCATGCGCAGGGCCTCGGCGGCCGGGACCCAGAGGGTTTCGATCCGTTCATGGGGGTCGTCCTTCGGCTCGGCGACCTTCGACACATCGCGCGCCAGGATGATGTGGATGCGGTTGGTGTGCGTGCCGGCGTTTGGCCGGGTCTCGCCCAGCAGGGTCAAGGTTCCCGCGCAGCCGGCTTCCTCGAGCAGTTCGCGACGGGCGGCCTCGACCGGATCGGTCTCGTCGGCGTCCATGCCGCCAGCCGGAAGTTCGGTGGAGATGTCACCCAGGGCGTGACGATACTGGCGCACCAGCAGGACGTTGTTCTCGGCGTCCAGAGCCACCAGTTCGACCCAGTCGCGATATTCGAGCACGTAGTAGGGCGCGACCACCGCGCCCTCGTCGGTCACGCAGTCGTCGGCGCGCAGACTAATCCAGCGGTCCTTGTGAACGACGCGCGAGGCGGTGACCCGCCATTTTCCGTCCGACATCGCTGGCTCCTCGCCGAAAGTCAGTCTCGGTCGCCCAACTCTTCGTCTTCAGCGGAGCCTTCCGGTTCTCCCACGAGGGCGGGTGGGTCGGCCAGGATCAGGCCTTCGCCGATCTTGACCTCGGGCACGGCCGCCCGCGTGAACGGCAGGTACCAGGTGGGGCCGCCCAGGTCGGGCGTGATCTCGAGAATGTCGCCGGCGCCGAAGTTCTGGACGCTCTTCACGCGACCCAGCAGGACGTCGGTGGCGACGTGTCGGACCGACAGGCCGACCAGATCGGTCAGGTAGAACTCGTCCTCGTCGGGCTGCGGCAGGGCCGAACGGGGAACATAGAGGCGAAGGCCGCGCAGGGCGTCGGCGGCTTCCTTGGTGTCGATGCCGGAACAGCGGCAGACGACGCCGTCCTTGGTCTTGCGGGCCGAGGCGATGGTCAGGGCGGGCGAGCCGTCCTGGCGCTTCAACGCCTTGAAGGCCGCGATGCTCATCGGGTCTTCGGTATAGGTCGAGATCCGCACCTCGCCGCGCACGCCAAAGCCGCCAGCCACGCGGCCGACCAGGATCAGCGGATCGTCTTGAGGTGCGGCCATGGCGCGGACAGAGTCGCGCCGCCGCCTCGAAAGAGACGACGGCGCGGGAACCCTTAGCCTTCGGTGGTTTCTTCAGCGGCCGGGGCTTCGGCTTCAGCAGCCGGAGCTTCCTCCACGGCCGGAGCCGCGGCGGCCGCGGCGGCGGCTTCAGCGGCGGCGGCCTTTTCGGCTTCGGCGGCGGCCTTGGCGTCAGCCTCGGCTTGCTTGCGGTCTTCCTCGCGCTGGGCGCGCTCGGCCGAACGCTCTTGGGCCTTCTTGCCCGGAGCGCCCTTTTGCGGGTTGTTGCCGTGGGCCCAGGTGGTCAGGCCTTGGGCGGCCAGGAAGCGCGCGACGCGGTCGGTCGGCTGGGCGCCCTTCTTGAGCCATTCCTGGATCGACTCGACCTTCAGGGTGACGCGGTTGGCGTCGTCCTTCTTGAGAAGCGGGTTGTAGGTGCCGACCTTCTCGATGAAACGGCCATCGCGCGGCGAGTGGCTGTCGGCGACGACGATCGAGTAGTACGGACGCTTCTTGCGCCGCCACGGGCGAGACGGATCTTCAGCATTTGAGGTAGTCCTTGGTCTAAAGTTCTATTTCTTGAACGGGTTGAAGCCGGGCAGGCCCAGGCCGGAGAGAGGGTTGGGCTTGGCGTCGCCGCCGCCCCCGAGGCCCGGCAGACCGGGCAGCCCCGAGGGGCCTTGGCCCCCCGCTGCGTTGGGATCGGGCTGGGGCATCCTGCCGCCGCCCCGAATTCTTGAGACGGGCCATGTCGCCGCCGCCCATCATCTGGGCCATGCGGGCCATGCCCTTGCCGCCGTCCTTGGACATGGCCTTGAACATGTCGGCCATCTGGCGGTGCTGCTTGAGCAGACGGTTGACCTCGGCGACGTCGACGCCCGAACCGGCGGCGATGCGGCGCTTGCGCGAAGCGGCCAGGATGTCGGGCTTCTTGCGCTCTTCCTTGGTCATCGAGCTGATGATCGCCTGCTGGCGACGGAAGATGCTGTCGTCGATGCCGCTCTCGGCGATCTGCTTCTTGACCTTCTGGACGCCGGGCAGCAGGCCCATGATGCCTTCCATGCCGCCCAGTTTCTGCATCTGGGAGAGCTGGGCCGACAGGTCGTCCAGGTCGAACTTGCCCTTGGCCAGCTTCTTGGCCATGCGCTCGGCTTCGGCATGGTCGAGGTCGGCCGCGGCCTTCTCGACCAGCGCGACGACGTCGCCCTGGCCCAGGATGCGGCCAGCGACGCGACGGGCGTCGAACACGTCCAGCTGGTCGATCTTCTCGCCGGCGCCGAGGAACTTGATCGGCAGGCCGGTGACATGGCGCATCGACAGCGCAGCGCCGCCGCGGCCGTCGCCGTCGGCGCGGGTCAGGATCAGGCCCGTGAGCGGCAGCCGCTCGTGGAACGCCTTGGCGGTGCGCACGGCGTCCTGACCGGTCAGGCTGTCGGCGACCAGGATGGTCTCGGACGGCTGGGCGATGCGGGCGATGTCCGCCGCCTCGCTCATCATCGCCTCGTCCAGCGTGGTGCGGCCGGCCGTGTCGAGGATCAGGACGTCGTAGCCGCCCAGCTTGGCGGCGCTCATCGCGCGCTTGGCGATGTCCTGGGCGCTCTGGCCGGGGACGATCGGCAGGCTCTCGACCTCGACCTGCTTGGCCAGGGTCGCCAGCTGCTCCATGGCGGCCGGACGACGGGTATCGAGCGAGGCGACCAGCACCTTCTTGCGCTCGGTCTTGGACAGGCGCAGGGCCAGCTTGCCGGTGGTGGTGGTCTTGCCCGAACCCTGCAGACCGGCCATCAGGATCACCGACGGCGGGTTCAGCGCCAGGTTCAGGCCGGTCGGCTGCTCGCCGCCCAGCATGTCGACCAGGCCGTCATAGACGATCTTGACCACCTGGTCGGCCGGCTTGACCGAGCGGATGACCGCCTCGCCCGAAGCCAGTTCCTTGGCCTTGCTGATGAAGTCCTTGACGACCGGCAGGGCGACATCGGCCTCGAGCAGGGCCACGCGAACCTCGCGCAGCGCCTCGTCGATGTCCTTCTCGGACAGCACGCCGCGACCGCCAAGACGTTCGAAGACGTCGGAAAGTCGCTCTGTAAGGCCGTCGAACATGTCGAACCCTGTTGAATACCCTGGAACGTGACGCGTCACGTTCCGACTCTTTTGTCTTGCTTCGGCCTGTTCGAAGAACAGACCGGGGTCCAAACGCGATCAGCCCCCGTGGACGATCACGTCGACGGGGGTCCTCGCCGTCCTCGTCCGGATGGATCCTGCGCTAACAGGCCGGGGTCGTGACGGTGGAGGCGCTGCTGATAAAGCGCCGGAAGCCGGGGCTTATGCACAGAAAAGGGCGAGGAGTTCGAAGGGGGCGGCCATTCACGGCCGCCCCGGGGCGAGGATCAGGCCACGCCCAGGAAGTCGCGCTTGCCGACCTCGACGCCATTGTGGCGCAGGATCGCGTAGGCGGTGGTGATGTGGAAGAAGAAGTTCGGCATGGCCTGGGTCTGGAAATAGACTAGGCCCTTGACCACGCTGGTCTCGCCGCGGCGGGTCAGGGTGATGTCGCGATCCTCCGCGCCGGCGAAGGCGGCCGGATCCAGGCCCTCGACATAGGCGATGGCCCGGTCGATGCGGGCGATCAGTTCAGCGAAGCTGGTCTCGACATCATCCCAGGCCGGAACCTCGGCCCCGGCCAGGCGCGCGCAGCAGCCCTTGGCGAAGTCGGTGGCGATCTGCGCCTGGCGGATCAGCGGGAACATGTCGGGATAGAGTCGCGCCTTAAGCAGGGCGTCCGGATCCCATCCCTTGGCCTCGACCACGGCGGCGGCCTTGGTCAGCACGCCCTTCAGACCCTTCAAGCCCTGAATGAACACGGGCGCGCTGGCCTGATGGATAGAGATCGCCATGGGAAGCTCCACGAAAAAGGGAAGCGCCTAGATACGCGCGCGCCGTGACGATCGGAAGCGGAACGGTTGGCCCAAGCTGAGGGTTTTACAGCCTCGAATTCCAACCCACGAGGTTCCTCCATGAAAGTCAGCGACGCCATGACCAGCCAGGTCTCGGTCGCCCGTCCCTCCGACACCATCCGCCAGGTCGCCCAGACCATGGCCAAGGTTGAAAGCGGGGTCGTGCCCGTGGTCGACGACGGCAAAGTGGTCGGCATGGTCACCGACCGCGACATCGTCCTGCGCGTGGTCGCCGAGGGCCGCAGCTTCGACAGCCCCATCTCCGAGGCCATGTCGGAGGGCGAGGTCCTGAGCGTGAAGGAGGATGACGTGCTGGCCGACGCCACCGCCAAGATGGCCAACAATCAGGTCCGCCGCCTGATCGTGCTGAACGACGCGGGCGACCTCACCGGCATTCTTTCGCTGGGCGATGTGGCCAAGGACTACGGCGCCAAGCAAGTCGGCAAGACCCTGGAGGAAATCTCCCAGGAAGGCGGCGAAGCGGCGCACTAAGCGACCGAAAGCAAAAGGGCGGCCCCGCGAGGAGCCGCCCTTTGTCGGTCCTGAAATCGAAAGTCGCTTAGACCAGCGAGCTGTCGATGGCCTTGCAGGCTTCCATCAGGCCCTTAACCGAGGCGACCGAGGCGGCGAACATGGCCTTCTCGGCGTCGTTGGTTTCGAACTCGACGATCTTTTCCGCGCCGCCGGCGCCGATGACGACCGGCACGCCGACATAGAGGCCGTCCAGGCCATATTGCCCGGTCAGGTAGGTGGCGCACGGCAGGACGCGCTTCTTGTCCTTCAGGTACGAGGTGGCCATGGCGATGGCGCTCTCGGCCGGGGCGTAGAAGGCCGAGCCGGTCTTCAGCAGAGCGACGATCTCGCCGCCGCCCTTGCGGGTGCGCTCGACGATGGCGTCCAGCTTTTCTTGCGTCAGCCAGCCTTGCTTGACCAGTTCCGGCAGCGGCAGACCGCCAACCGTCGAGTGACGGACCATCGGCACCATGTCATCGCCGTGACCGCCCAGGGTCCAGGCGTGGATGTCTTCCACTGACACGCCGGTGGCTTCGGCCAGGAAGTAGGCGAAGCGGGCCGAGTCGAGGACGCCGGCCATGCCGATGACCTTTTCCTTCGGCAGGCCCGAGAACTGCTGCAGGGCCCAGACCATGGCGTCGAGCGGGTTGGTGATGCAGATGACAAAGGCGTTCGGGGCGTGGGCCTTGATGCCTTCGCCGACGGCCTTCATGACCTTCAGGTTGATGCCCAGCAGGTCGTCGCGGCTCATGCCCGGCTTGCGCGGCACGCCGGCGGTCACGATGCAGACGTCGGCGCCGGCGATGTCCTCGTAGGCGTTGGCGCCCTTCAGGGCCACGTCCTTGCCGAACACGGCCGAGGCTTCGGCGATGTCGAGGGCCTTACCCTGCGGGGTGCCTTCGGCGATGTCGAACAGGATCACGTCGCCCAGCTCTTCGCGAGCGGCGATGTGGGCCAGGGTGCCGCCGATCATGCCGGCGCCGATAAGGGCGATCTTCGCGCGAGCCATGGGGTCTCCATCAAGGCTGTGGACAGTGGAATGTCGGGGCGCGGTCTAGACCCGTCGCGGCTCGGCCTCAAGCCCTCTTTCCGGTTTCGCTGCACTGCGGCAAAGATGGCTGAACAACGATAAGGAGCACCGGGGATGAGCAAGACCGATCCAGGCCATTTCTTCGAGGACTTCCGTCTCGGTCAGAGACTGGTCCACGCCACGCCCCGGACGATTACGACCGGCGACGTCGCGCTGTACACGGCGCTGTACGGGCCACGCTTCTCGCTGTTCTCGTCGGACGAGTTCGCCCGAGCCTGCGGCCTTATGTCCGCCCCCGTCGATCCGCTGATCGCCTTCCACGTGGTGTTCGGCAAGACCGTGCCGGACGTCAGCCTGAACGCCGTCGCCAACCTCGGCTACGCCGAGGGCCGCTTCCTGGCTCCGGTGTTTCCGGGCGACACGCTGAGCGCCGTCTCGGACGTGATCGGGCTGAAGGAAAACTCCAACCGCAAGACCGGCGTCGTCTATGTGCGAACGACCGGGACCAATCAGCGCGGCGAGGCGGTGCTGAGCTATGTCCGCTGGGTGATGGTCCGAAAGCGCGATCCGGGCGCGGAGATCACCGAGCAGGCGGTGCCGACCCTGTCGGCGGCGGTGGCTCCGGCCGACCTGACGGTTCCCGAAGGCCTGGACTTCTCGAACTACGACTGGCCCCTGGCCGGCGCGCCGCACGCCTTCGAGGACTATGTCGTCGGCGAGCGGATCGACCATGTCGACGGCATGGCGGTCGAGGAGGCCGAGCACCAGATGGCCACGCGCTTGTGGCAGAACACGGCCAAGGTCCATTTCAACCAGTTCGAGCGGGCCAAGGACCCGTCGGGCAAGCGGCTGATCTATGGCGGCGTGGTGATCTCGACCGCCAAGGCCCTGTCCTACAACGGACTGCAGAACGCCGGCCTGATCCTGGCGATCAACGGCGGACGGCACGTGGCGCCGTTCTTCGCCGGCGGCACGGTGTTCGCCTGGAGCGAGGTGCTGGACAAGGCTGATCTCGGCGGCGTCGGCGCCCTGCGCCTACGGCTGGTGGCGACCAGAGACCGTCCCTGCGACGACTTCCCCGACAAGGACGGCGAGGGGACCTACAATCCGGCCGTCATTCTCGACTTCGACTACTGGGCGGCGGTTCCAAAGCGTGGCTGATTTCAAGCTCGACCCCGCCTTCGTCGCCACCGCGCACGAGGTCGCCGACCTGCCGCTGTGCGAAGTGCGTCTGCACGACGACGCCCGCTACCCATGGCTGGTCCTCATTCCCCGCCGGCCCGGCCTGCGGGAGATCGAGGACCTCGAGACCGGCGATCGCGTCCAGCTGATGGAGGAGATCGTCCTGGCCGGGACCGCCGTCCGCGCGGTCGGGGCGACGCTGGGCCTGCCGGTCGACAAGCTGAACGTCGGGGCGCTGGGCAATGTCACGGCCCAGCTGCATGTTCATGTCGTGGGCCGCCGCGGAAACGATCCGGCTTGGCCGGGCCCCGTCTGGGGTCACAGCCCGGCGGCCGCCTATACGACCGAGGACCTCGCGGCGGCGATGGCGGCGGCGCGGGACGCCTTGAAGCTCTAACGCTTCTTCTTGGCCGAGCCCTTCCTGGCCGCCGTCGCCTTGCCCTTGCGAGCAGGGGTCGCCTTGGCCTTGCCGCCCTTGCCCTTCTTCAGGGCCGAGCCCTTGCCGCTCTTCCTGGCCGCGGCGGCGCACTTGGCCTTGGCGGCCTTCAGCGCCTTGCCTTTCTTGCCCCGGGTCGAGCAGGCCGGCGAGGCGGCGACCGGCGCCGTCGGACGGGCGACCACGCGCGGCGGCCAGACATAGTGTCCGCGCCCCTGCCCTTCATAGCCAGGCGGGGCCTGCGGAAGAATGTGTTCGGCGCTGACCGCCTGGGTCGCGCCGTTCTCGACCAGTTCGCCCGACCATCGCTCATCGCCGGACGAACGCAGGGTCAAGGTCGTGGACTGGCCG
The DNA here is from genome assembly GCF_044056025.1 of Caulobacter sp. UC70_42. Classification (NCBI taxonomy): domain Bacteria; kingdom Pseudomonadati; phylum Pseudomonadota; class Alphaproteobacteria; order Caulobacterales; family Caulobacteraceae; genus Caulobacter; species Caulobacter sp. UC70_42. The sequence goes on from NZ_CP171994.1 coordinate 1,404,346, forward strand.
CCCCGGGGGCTGAAGCGGACGACGACGTCGCCGCCGTCCCGGCGCAGGTCGTCGATCAGCCCCGTCGAGCCGACGGCCCCCGGACGGCGTACGTCGCGCCAGGCGCCCTCCAGTTCGCCGTAGCCGCCAGCCTTGTCGACGAGCTGCAGGGCGTAGAGTTGGCCACCGTCGGCCCCGACTATCCGCCAGCCGCCGTCGAGCGGGCCTTGCAGGTTCTGGGCGGCGGCGATCGAGCCCTTGACCCGCAGTTCATAGACCTGGGCCTTGGTCAGCTCAGCGCCGGTCGGCGCCTCGGGCTCCGGCGGCGGAATCGGCAGGATGGTGGCCCGGTGCCTGGCCGCCGGCTTGTTGGCGGCGGTCTCGGCGGCCTCCTCGTCGACCGTCTGGCCGCTCCGCGAGATGAGGTCGGCCATCGGATCGATGGCCTGGGGGATCTGCGAGGAATCCAGGACAGGCGCCGACGGCGTTGGGACCGCCGTCCTGGCCGGCGCTTCGGCGCCAGGCGCGGGAACTGGCGCGGGCGTGGTCGACGGCGCGGCCTGGGTCCCGAAGGTCGGCACATAGCCCGTGGGCGGGGCCGTCGCCGGAGTTTGTTGCGCCAGCGCCGGGCTGGCCATCAAGACGACGGAAAGAACGATAGCCCGAGCCCGCATACGAAACCTTCTGGTACCCCCTAGGCGGCGACCGATCGCGCCGCGATGGCCTCCGCCACCGCGACAAGACGCTGCGCCTGCGCCAGATGCAAGCGCTCGGCCATCTTGCCGTCGACGCGCAAGGCTCCTTTGCCAGCATTTTCGGGCGCGTTGAAGGCGGCGATCACCGCCTGGCTCCAGGCGATGTCCTCGGGCGAGGGGGAGAACACGCGGTTGCAGATCGCCAGATGCTTGGGATGGATCAGGGTCTTGCCGTCGAAGCCGAAGTCGACGCCCTGGACGCAGACGGCCTCCAGCGCGTCCAGGTCCTCGATATCGTTGTGGACCCCGTCCAGGATGGTCAGGCCGTGGGCCCGGGCGGCGGCGACCGACAGGGTCAGGAGCGGCAGAAACGGGGCGCGATCCGGCGTCTGGCGGGCCCGCATCTCCTTGGCGAAGTCGTTGACGCCCATCACCCAGGTCGACAGGCGCGTGCCATGCACGGCCCCGGCGATGTCCCATAGGTGGAAAGCCGCCTTGGCGGTCTCGATCATGGTCCACAGCCGGGTCGCGGGCGGAGCGCCATTCAGGTACTGGTCGTACAGGCGCACACCGTCGGCGTCGTCGACCTTGGGGACCAGCACCGCGTCCGGCCCCGCCTCGGCGGCGGCGCGCAGATCCTCGGCGCCCCAGGGGGTGTCGATGCCGTTGACACGGATCACCACCTCGCGCGCGCCGAAGCCGCCGGCCTTGACCGCCGCCACGGCCGCCTCGCGCGCCGCCGGCTTCATCTCCGGCGCGACAGCGTCTTCCAGGTCGAGGATGATCACGTCGGCGTCCAGCGTGCGGGCCTTCTCGACGGCCTTGGCGTTGGAAGCCGGCATGTAGAGGGCGCTGCGGCGCGGGCGGATGGCGGTATCGGTGTCGGTCACGGCAAATCCCCTGCTCTCTTGTCCTTCACCCGACCCTAGCACCGCCGCGACGCAGCAAAAGCCTTCCCCGTGCGGGAAGCGGCTTGGCGCCGCCTCTCACGGGGTTAGGATCGCCCCATGAGCACCACCCGGTACGACAACAGCGCCAGGAACGTCATGGGCGGCGAGCTCGCCCCTTGCTCGCTGGATCCGATCACCGGCTTCTATCGCAACGGCTGCTGCGAGACAGGCCCGCATGACCTGGGCCTGCACACCGTCTGCGCGGTGATGACCGACGACTTCCTCGCCTTCTCCAAGGCCCAGGGCAACGACCTCTCCACCCCGCGTCCCGAACTGGCCTTCCCGGGCCTGAAGGCCGGCGACCGCTGGTGCCTGTGCGCCGGCCGCTGGAAGGAAGCCCTCGACGCCGGCATGGCCCCGCAGGTGGTGCTGGACGCCACGCACGAGGAGATGCTGGCGGTGGTGACCCTGGGCGTGCTGAAGGACCACGCGGTGGCGTGAGAACGCGCGGTCCGGGGCCACGACCCTGGCCCCGGACCACACGGGTGATTTCAGCCCGCGCCCGTTGCTCTCTCTAGCCGAACCGCGCTTTGGAAAGCGCCACCGCGTCCGCGCCGGCGGGGAAGCGCAGCCGGCCCTTGGTGTCGGCGACGGCGTCCCAAACAGCTTCGGCGACGTCGATCTCCCGGGTGGTCATCGCCGGCTTGGCGAAGCTCTCGAAGATCGGCGCGGCGAAGTCGGCATAGGCCGGCGGGATCAGGTCCTCGACCTTGACATCGGTGTTCTGGCTGAAGCGGGTCGTCGGGCCATAGCCGGGCTCGACCAGCTTCGCGCGTACGCCGAAATGACCCAACTCGTGGGCCAGCGACCCCGTGAACCCCTCGATGGCCTGCTTGCTGGCGGTATAGGCGGCGGCCAGCGGCATGGCGGCCAGGGTGACGCTCGAGGTGACGTTGACGATCACGCCCGAACGGCGCGCCCGCATCCCCGGGATCACCGCCTGGCACATGGCCATGACGCCGAAGGTGTTGGTGTCGAACACCTTGCGGATGTGGGCCATCGGCGTGGCTTCGAACGCGCCGACGACGCCAACCCCGGCATTGTTGACCAGGGCGTCGATCGGACCTGCGGCGACGACGGCCGCGGCGATGCTGTCCGGCTGGGTCACGTCCAGCGGCAGGATGCGCAGGGCCTCTGAGCGCGGCAGGACATTCGGGTCGGGCCGGCGCATGGTGGCGATGACGCGCCAACCGTTGGCCAGGAAATAGCGAGCGGTTTCGAGGCCGTAGCCCGAGGACGCGCCGGTGATCAGGATGGTTTGCATGGGGACCTCCACGGATGGGACGGTCTCCTCAATGCGCCTTCACGCCAGGCCAATCGATAATCGAACGTCCAAGATTAGTTTCCGATCGTCCAGATCAGGCGGCGAGGCTCCGAACGAACCGGCCAGGTGAGCAGCCCTGCCGCTTGCGAAAGGCCGTGCTGAAGGCGCTGGCGGACTCATAGCCGATCTCGTCAGCGATCCTGTCGAGGGTCTTGTCTCCGCTGACAAGGGCGGTCCTGGCCAGGGCCATGCGCCACCGCGCCAGATACTCGATCGGCCCGCAGCCCAGCACCTCGCCGAAGCGCGCGGCGAAGGCCGATCGCGACAAGCCGGCGATCTTGGCCAGTCCCGCGACCGTCCAGTGGGCGCGCACGTCGGCGTGCATGGCCCGCAGGACCCGGGCCAGGGCCGGGTCGCGCAGGCCATTCAGAAGGCCGGCCCGGGCGCCGTCGCGGGCCACGGCACGCCAGCGCAGCGCCTCGACCAACAGGACCTCCAGCATCCGCCGCAGGATCATGTCCTTGCCTGGCTCGTCGCGTCCGCACTCGTCCATGATCAGCGCGATCACGCCCGCCAGGCGGTCGGCTCCGCCCCTCCGAGGCGGGGATGTGGATCATGCGCGGCAGCAGGGCCAGCAGCAGCGACGCGTTGACCTGCTCGATGCCGAAAGCGCCGCCCAGGGACTCGAAATCGGCCTCGCCCTCCTGCTCGCCGTGCCGGACAGGGACCTCCGTGGGTTCGCGCGCCTCGCCCGCGACGCCGGGGGCGCTGCTCAGGGTGAAGGCCGGTGTCGACGGCAACAACAGGAAGTCGCCCCGCCCCATCCGGAAGGCCGGCTGGCCCTCGAAGGCGATCCAGCATTCGCCCTTGAGCACAATCGTGAAGCCCGGCGCGTCGTGGGCGGCGTAGCGCACGCCCCAGGTTCCCCTCCCAGTGATGGGCTTGGAGATGACCGAGTTCGGCCGGAGCAGGGCGATGACGTCGCTGAGCGGATCCATTCGGACGATCGAAACTGAAATTTAGCCCAATTATTATCGATCATCGCACCTGACTGTCCAGCCGCCCCTACTCCTCCCGCAGCTCCAAGGCCGTGAACGGCGCCTGGCCGCGTTCGATGCGGATCAGGTCCAGCACGCCGAGAATTCTGGCGGGAGCGCCATTGGCCTTGCAGGTAGGAGATCGGACCCAGGGTGACGCCCGCCGCGACCTGGATCGTCACGGTGCTGTGCGCGCGAATGAAACTCAGCATGCTGTCGCCCGCCAAGTCCGCCATGATGGCCGCGATCGTCAACGGCACGGTCAGGTAGACGACAACCACCGCCCGGACCATCTGATCATGTCGACGGGCGTTCAGGCTGGCCAGGGCCGACAGGGCGTCGAACGTAGCGCCGTCGATCCCGTCCAGCAGCGCGAAGGCCTTCGCCGTCGAAGGGTTCCGGCGAAAGCCGTTGAGGAAGTCGACGCCCATATAGCCCCAGGCGCCGGGCGTGTAGAACGCCTCAAGCAACAGGTTCCAGGCCGGGAACAGGCGCTTCAGCTTGTCCCAGAGAGCCCAGGCCTCGGCGGCCTCGCCCCTCGCCGTTACCGCAACACCCTTCGCCATGCCCGCCCCGCGCTCAACCTGAGGCGAAGGTCTAGGCAGCCAGACGCGCGATGTCGATCCCGCTCAGGACTTCGACGACAGGTCCGGGGCGCGAGGCCAGGAACGCCGCCTTTTCCTCGGGCGTCAGCACCTTGGCGGTCTTGCGTCGCACCACCTTCGGCGTCGGGCGGGCATAGGCCCCGGCGATGACCGCGGGCTTGAGGTCGGCCAGGCGCTTGATGGGCGGCTTCATGTCGTTTCCCGATTTGGCCCCGGTTGCGGACGGAACTTTAGGCGGCGATCCGTGACGGCGGCAAGACAGCCCTACCGCGCCACGCTGGCCCGCGCCCGTTTCAAGCCCGGTCGGGCGGCGGGCGCGGTAGCCTCGTTCTGCTCCAGAGCCGCCAGCAGGTCGGCCTTGACGACGGCCACCTTGCGGATCTCGGTCAGCTTTCCGCCTTCCGGCGTCTGGACGTAGAAGGCGTCGACGGCGCGCTCGCCATAGCCGTCGATATGGGCCGACTGGATGGAGAGGCCGTTGTCGGCGAGGGTCTTGGCCAGGGCGTGCAGCAGGCCCGGCCGGTCGCGGGCCGAGGCCTCGACCACCGTGGCGTCGTTGGACGCCTCGTTGTCGATCGTCACGGTCGGCGCGATGGCGAAGGCGGCGGCGCGGGACGGTTCGGAGCCCCGGCGCGGCTCTACGCCCAGAGACTCGCCCTTACCGGCGGCTTCCAGCGCATCGGCCAGGCGGCGCAGGGCGCGCGGGTTCTCACAGCCGAACGGCGCGCCGGTCACGTCCTGGACGTAGAAGACGTCCAGCGCCTGGCCCTGGCGGGAGGTGAAGACCCGAGCCCCGACCACATTGCCGCCCAGGGCGGAAATGGCCATGGCCAGGTCGGCGAACAGGCCGCGGCGGTCCTTGGCGGCGACCACGATCTCGGCCGCGTTCTGGTTGGGCTGCACTCGGCCCTCGGCGGCGGCCCCGCCCTGGATGGCGGCGCGGCGGGCCAGGGTGGCGTGCTCGAACAGCTCCTCCTGCGGAAAGGCGCTGAAATAGGCGTTCTCCATCGCCGACACCCAGCCCTTGGCGGCAGGATCGATCTCCAGCAGCGTGGCGCGGGCGGCCTCGGCGAGGCTTTCCTGGTGGCGCAGGACGTTGGCGGCGGCGTCGCTGCCGCGCCCGCCCCGGAACACGGCCTCGGTGGCGTTGTAGAGCTCGCGCAGCAGCTGGCCCTTCCAGCCGTTCCACACCCCCGGCCCGACGGCGCGGATGTCGGCGACGGTGATGACCAGCAAGAGGCGCAGGCGCTCGGGGTTTTCGACGATCCGGGCGAAGGCGGCGACGGTGCCGGGATCGGACACGTCGCGCTTCTGGGCGAAGTCGCTCATCACCAGGTGGTTCTCGACCAGCCAGGCGACCAGTTCGACCTTGACCCGTTCCAGGCCCAGGCGCTCGCAGGCGCTGCGGGCGGCGCGGGCCCCGGCCTTTTCCTGGCCGCCAACGCCACCCTTGCCGGTGTCGTGCAACAGCATGGCCAGGAACAGCGCCTCGCGGTCCTCGATCAGTGGCATGATCGAGACGGCCAGGGGGTGGTCCTCGACCAGCCGGCCGGCCGCCATGTCGCCGATCACGCCCACGGCCCGCAGGGTGTGCTCGTCCACCGTGTACGAGTGGTACATGTTGAACTGCATCTGGGCGACGACGCGGCCGAACTCGGGGATGAAGCGGCCCAGGACCCCGGCGTCGTTCATCAGGGTCAGGGTGCGATAGCTGCGCTTGCCGCGCGCCAGCAGGTCCAGGAACGCCCGGCAGGCCTCGGGGGCGCGGCGCACCTTGGACGTGATCAGCGAGAGACTCCGGGTCACCGCCGTGAAGGCGTCCGGATGCAGGTCGAGATCGCGTTCGTCGGCGATCTTGAACAGGCGGATCAGATTGACCGGATCGGCCTCGAAGACCGCCGGCCCGTCGATGTTCAGGCGACCGCCGTCCTCGTAGAACCCCTCGACGTCCAGCGCCTTGCGCTTGGGCCGGCCGCCCGGCAGGAAGCGCGAAATGCCCTTGGGCTCGTTCTTGAAGTGCTCGGCTTCCAGCTTGGCCGAAAAGGCGCGAGTCAGGGCCCCGACTTCCTTGGCGATCAGGAAGTAGCGGCGCATGAACCGCTCGACCGCCGGCGCGTCGCCCCGGTCGCCATAGCCCATGCGGCGGGCGATCTCGGGCTGCAGGTCGAAGGTCAGCCGCTCCTCGGGCCGGCCCGTCGTGAAATGCAGGTGGGCCCGCACGGCGTGCAGGAAGTCGAAGGCGCGGATGAAGGCCTTGGTCTCTCGGCTCGAGAACACCTCCAGCTTGAAGACATCCTCCGGCCGATCGACCGGATGCAGATATTCGGCGATCCACATCAGGGTGTGGAGGTCGCGTAAGCCCCCCTTCCCTTCCTTGACGTTGGGCTCGACCATGTAGCGGCTGGTCCCCGGCCCGGGCCTGGCGATCGTCGCGTTCCTTCAGCTTGGCGGCGACGAACTGGGCGCCGGTGCCCTTCATGACGTCGTCGCGGAAGCGCTTCTTGAGATCGTTGGCCAGGCGCTCGTCACCGGTCAGGCGGCGGGCCTCCAGGATCGAGGTGCGGATCGTGAAGTCTTCCTTCGAGAGGCGCACGCACTCCTCGATGGTCCGCGAGGCGTGGCCGACCTTGAAGCCCAGATCCCACAGCGCATAGAGCATGAACTCGATCACGCTCTCGGCGTGCGGCGTCTGCTTATAGGGTCGCAGGAACAGCAGATCGATGTCGCTGAACGGGGCCAGGGTGCCCCGGCCATAGCCGCCGACGGCCAGCAGGCACAGGCGCTCACCCTCGGTCGGGTTTCGGGCCCGAAAGACGTGGACCGTGGTGAAGTCGTAGAGGGCGGTGATCACCTCGTCGGTGACGCCACTGATCAGGCGGGCGGTCTCGACGCCGCTGGCGCCGTTCTCCAGCCGCTCCTTGGCGATCATCCGGCCGCGAAACAGCGCCTGCTTGAGGATGTCGATGGCCCGGGCGCGCTGCTCGGCCTCGTTGCCGATGGCGTCGAGGGCGGCGGCGGACAGGCGCGCGCGCAAGGCGTGCCCGTCGACGACATGTTCCAGGCGGGTGGGGCGGAGGCGACGGGGCATATGGCCTATATGGTTACGCGCTAGGTCTTGAGCAGACCCTTAAGACGATAGAGGGCTTCCAGGGCCTCTCGGGGGCTCATCCCGTCAACATCGAGGTCCTCCAGCGTGGTCTCGACCGCGCTGGGCGCCGCTTTGGCGGGCGCCTGCGCCACGGCCTGGCTGACGGCGAACAGCGGCAAGTCGTCCAGCTTGGCCGGCGACTGATCCTTGCTCTCCAAGCGATCCAGCACCTCGCGAGCGCGCACGACGACCGGACCGGGCACGCCGGCCAGCTTGGCCACCTGGACGCCGTACGAACGGTCGGCCGGACCCGGCGCGGCCTCGTGCAGGAAGACCAGGTCGCCGTTCCATTCCTTGGCCCTCAGGGACAGGTTGGAGACGTGCGCCATCCGCTCCTCCAGCGTCGCCAGCTCGTGATAGTGCGTGGCGAACAGGGCGCGGCTCTTGTTGGTGTCGTGCAGGGCCTCGGCGCAGGCCCAGGCGATCGCCAAACCATCATAGGTGGCCGTGCCCCGGCCAATCTCGTCCAGGATCACCAGGCTGCGCGGCCCGGCCTGGGTGAGGATGGCGGCGGTCTCGACCATCTCCATCATGAAGGTCGAGCGACCGCGGGCCAGATCATCGCCCGCGCCCACGCGGCTGAACAGGCGGTCGACGACGCCGAGGCGGAAGCTGGCGGCCGGCACGTAGCAGCCCGATTGCGCCAGGATCGCCAGCAAGGCGTTCTGGCGCAGGAAGGTCGACTTACCGGCCATGTTCGGGCCGGTGACGATCGACAGCCGCGCCCCGGTCTCGCCCGAGGCGTCCAGGCAGCAGTCGTTGGGGGTGTAGGGATCGCCGGCGCGCTTGACCGCGGCCTCGACCACCGGGTGGCGGGCGCCCTTGGCGTCGAAGGCGTAGGAGGCGTCGACGATCGGCCGCACCGCGCCGGCGTCCTCGGCCCATTCGGCCAAGGCCGAAGCGACATCGAGCCGCGCCAGGGCCTCGGCGGCGATCTGGATGGCGTCGGCGTGGGCTCGAGCCTGCTCGCGCCAGTCCTCGAAGGCGGCGACCTCCATGGCGAGGGCCCGTTCGGCGGCCTGGGCGATGCGGGCGTCCAGATCGGCCAGCTCCACCGTGGTGAAGCGCACCTGGTTGGCCAGGGTCTGACGGTGAATGAAGGTCGCGTTCAGCGGTGGCTGGAACAGCGGGTCGGCCTTGCCGGCCGTGGCCTCGAACGAAATAGCCCAGCACGCCGTTGTGGCGGATCTTCAGCGGCACGCCGCTCTCGGCCATCAGCTGGGCTTCCAGGGCGATGATCACCTTGCGGCTGTCGTCACGCAGGCCCCGCGCCTGGTCCAGCTCGGGCCGGACGCCGGCGGCGACGAAGCCGCCGTCGCGGGCCAGGGCCGGGAGATCGGGGCCCAGGCCCTGCTCCAGGGTGTTCAGGAATTGCGACAGCCCCTCGTGCAGCGACGGGGTCAGGGCCTTGAAGGCGTGCTCCAGTTCGAACGGCGGCGGCGACAGCGGATCGGGCGAACCGCCCGCCATGCCGGCCAGACGCTCGCCAACCTTCAGGGTGTCGCGCAGGCAACCCAGATCGCGCGGCCCGCCTCGCCCTAGTGCAAGACGCGACAGAGCGCGGGCCATGTCGCCGGCGCCTTTCAGCACCTCACGCAGGCGCTGGCGCAGCTGGCGGTGTTCGACGAACCACTCGACGGCGTCCAGGCGCTGATCGATGGCGGCGACGTCCAGCAGCGGCCGGGCCAGGCGCGAGGCCAGCATCCGCGCGCCGCCGGCGGTCACCGTGCGGTCTATACAGGCCAGCAGCGAGCCGTTGCGGTCGCCGGTCTGGGTGCGGTCGATCTCCAGGCTGCCGCGCGTGGCCGGGTCGATGGCCATGACGTCGGCGTCGGCGGCGCGGCGCGGGGCGCGCAGGGCCGGCAGCTTGCCGGCCTGGGTCATTTCCAGATGGGCGGCGATCAGGCCCAAGGCGCCGACTTCGGCGGGAGTAAGTCCGCCGAAGCCATCCAGGGTCTCGACGCCGTAGAGGCGCTTGACCCGCGCTTCGGACGCCTGCGGCTCGGACAGGGCCGAGGGCATCGGCTGCACCAGGCCGCCGCAGATCTTCAGGGGTCTGGGACAACCCATCGTCGGACAGCAGCCGGTCGGCGACGAGGGTCTCGGACGGGGCCAGGGCGGCCAGGATCGGCGCTACGGCCTCCTTGGCCACGGTGAAGACCTCGACCTCGCCGGTCGACAACTCGACCGAGGCCACGGCCGCCTGGCCCGCGCGGATGGCGACGGCCGCCAGGCGGTTCGGCGCCCGGGCGTCCAGCAGGCCGTCCTCGGTGAGGGTGCCCGGCGTCACGACCCGGACGATGTCGCGACGGACGACAGACTTGGAGCCGCGCTTCTTGGCTTCGGCCGGGTCTTCCATCTGCTCGCAGACGGCGACCTTGAAGCCCATGCGGATCAGCTTGGAGAGATAGGCCTCGGCCGCGTGCTGCGGCACGCCGGCCATCGGGATCGGCTGGCCGTTGTGGGTTCCCCGGAAGGTCTGGCTGATGCCCAGGGCCGCGGCGGCCTTGTAGGCGTCATCGAAGAACAGCTCGTAGAAGTCGCCCATGCGGAAGAAGATCAACGCGTCGGGCTGCCGCGCCTTCATCTCGAAGAACTGCGCCATCACCGGCGTCGCGCCGGCGGGGTCGAGCAGGTGGGCGGGGGTCGGCGTGGCGTGGGCGTTCATGACGCCTGGAAACTACAGAGCGTCGCGACTCCCGTTAAGGGGCGGCGTTAAGGAAATAAGGGGATGGAACGTCATGCTCGGAACGTTCGAGCATCCTTGACGACCATATCGACGTGCGGCTGAGCTTTGCCTATGAGCACAACCTCGCCACCACCTCCCGCCGGCACGATCATCCACCGGCCCGACTGGCTGGTGAAACCCTCCGGCGAGGATTTGGCCGAGTTCTATCCAGCGCGCGCGGCGCGGCGCGACATCTCCGGCAGGGCGACCATCAGGTGCGACGTGATGGCCGACGGGCGGCTAAACGGCTGCATGGTCTTGGAGGAATCGCCGACCGACGAGCACTTCGGCGACGCGGCGTTGAAGATGGCGTCGAAGTTCCAGATGACCAAGCCCGATCCCAACGGGCCGCCGGCTTCTGTGACGATCCCGCTCGTTTTCCGCCCGCCGGAACCGCACGCGATGATCCGGCCAGACAAGGAGACCATGCAGTCCATGATGGGCGCGGCGGCTGGCGTCGCCGCCATCGCACTTACCCTGCTGCTGGTGTTGATCTGGGGCCTGGATCGCTACAACACCCCCGCGGCGGAAAGGCGTCCGAAGGGGGAACCCTAGTTCCCCGTCACCTCTTCCCAGAACCGCTTGGCCTTGCCGACGAAGTTGGCGGACTTGGGGTTCTGCTTCTCGCCGCAGAGGCCGGCCAGTTCGCGCATCAGTTCCTTCTGGCGCGCGGACAGGTGGGTCGGGGTTTCGACGAACAGCTCGACCACCAGGTCGCCGCGCTGGCGGCTGCGCAGGGACGGCATGCCCTTGCCCTTGAGGCGGACGGTCTTGCCGGTCTGGGCGCCTTCGGGAACCGTGACGGTGATCTTGCACTCGCCGTCGCAGGTCTCGCCGCCCAGCAGGCAGGGGGCCTCGATCTCGCCGCCGAGGGCGGCGGTGGTCATCGGCACCGGCACGGTGCAGAGCAGGTCGAGACCGTCGCGCTCGAACAGTTCGTGCGGGGTCACCGACAGGAAGATGTAGAGGTCGCCGCGCGGACCGCCGCGTGCGCCCGCGTCGCCCTCGCCCGCCAGACGGATCCGGGCGCCGTCGTCGACGCCGGCCGGGATGCGGACCGACAGGATGCGCTCGCGGCGCACCTGGCCGTGGCCATGGCAGTTCTGGCAGGGATCGAGAACCAGACGGCCCGAGCCACCGCAGCGCGGGCAGCCGCGCTCGACCGCGAAGAAGCCTTGCGTGGCGCGGACCCGGCCGGCGCCGCCGCAGGTGCCGCAGACGGTGGGGTTGGTGCCGGGCTTGGCGCCCGAGCCTTCGCAGACCTCGCAGGTCATGGCGGCGGGCACCTTGATCTCGACCTCGGCGCCGGCATAGGCCTGCTCGAGGGCGATCTCCAGATCATAGCGCAGGTCCTGGCCGCGCTGGGGACCGTTCGACTGACGGCGACCGCCGCCGAACATCTCGCCGAACACGTCGCCGAAGACATCGTTGAAGATGTCGCTGGCGTCGAAGCCCTGACCACCGAAGCCGCCCGCGCCGCCTTGGCCGCCATTGACGCCGGCATGGCCGAAGCGGTCGTAGGCCGCGCGCTTCTGCGGATCGGAGAGGACCGAATAGGCCTCGTTGATTTCCTTGAACCGGCCGGTGGCGTTCTCGCATCCGCCGTTGCGGTCCGGGTGGTGTTCCATCGCCAGTTTGCGGAACGCGGACTTCAGACCAGCGTCATCGATGGTCCGGGTCACGCCGAGAATTTCGTAATAGTCGCGCATAATCAGCGTCTGGCGCCCAAAAGGCCCACGAAAGTGGCGTTGATGAAGGAAGAGGTGGGATAGCACGCGGCCCGGCGCAAGGCGCCAGCGGGCGGAGCGGCAAGAGGTCGCGGCCGCGGAACAGGGCTGTCGCTGATGTTCCGCGGCGCACGCATGGCGATTAGTTCGACGGCTTGTTGTCGTCGACTTCCTCGAACTCGGCGTCGACGACGCCATCGTCCGCGGCCTCGGCGCCGTCAGCGCCTTCGGCCGAACCCTGCTGCGAAGCGTACATGGCTTCGCCCAGCTTCATCGACGCCTGGATCAGCGCTTGGGTCTTGGCCTGGATGGCCTCGACGTCGTCGCCTTCCAGGGCGGTCTTCAGTTCGGTGACGCCGGTCTCGATCGCGGTCTTTTCAGCCGCGCCCACCTTGTCGCCGTGCTCGGCCAGGGCCTTCTCGGTCGAGTGCAGGATCGCCTCGCCCTGGTTCTTGGCCTCGACCAGTTTCTTCTTGGTTTCGTCCGCGGCCTTGTTGGCCTCGGCTTCCTTGACCATGCGCTCGATGTCCGCGTCCGAGAGGCCGCCGTTGGCCTGGATGCGGATCGAGTGCTCCTTGTTGGTCGCCTTGTCCTTGGCGTGGACCTGCACGATGCCGTTGGCGTCGATGTCGAAGGTGACTTCGATCTGCGGGATGCCGCGCGGCGCCGGCGGGATGCCGACCAGGTCGAACTGGCCCAGGATCTTGTTGTCCTGCGCCATCGGGCGTTCGCCCTGGAACACGCGGATCGTCACGGCCGACTGGTTGTCGTCAGCGGTCGAGAAGGTCTGCGAGCGCTTGGTCGGGATCGTGGTGTTACGTTCGATCAGCGGGGTGAACACACCGCCCAGGGTCTCGATGCCCAGGGTCAGCGGGGTCACGTCCAGCAGCAGCACGTCCTTGACGTCGCCCTGCAGCACGCCGGCCTGAACGGCCGCGCCCAGCGCCACGACTTCATCGGGGTTGACGCCCTTGTGCGGCTCGCGGCCGAAGAAGTCCTGCACCGCCTGCTGGACCTTGGGCATGCGGCTCATGCCGCCGACCAGGATCACTTCGTCGATGTCGCTCTTCTTCAGGCCGGCGTCCTTGAGGGCCTGTTCGCACGGACCGATGGTGCGGGCGATCAGGTCGTCGACCAAGGCTTCCAGCTTGGCGCGCGACAGCTTGATGTTCAGGTGCAGCGGACCCGAGGCGTTCATGCTGATGAACGGCAGGTTGACCTCGTACTGAGCCGTTGAGGACAGCTCCTTCTTGGCCTTTTCCGCTTCCTCGCGCAGGCGCTGGAGGGCCAGCTTGTCCTTGCGCAGGTCGACGCCCTGCTCCTTCTTGAACTCGTCGGCCAGGTAGTCGACGATCCGCAGGTCGAAGTCCTCGCCGCCCAGGAAGGTGTCGCCGTTGGTCGACTTCACTTCGAAGACGCCGTCGCCGATTTCCAGGATCGACACGTCGAAGGTGCCGCCGCCCAGGTCATAGACGGCGATCTTCTTGTTGTTGTCCTTGTCCAGGCCATAGGCCAGGGCCGCGGCGGTCGGCTCGTTGATGATGCGCAGGACTTCCAGGCCGGCGATCTTGCCGGCGTCCTTGGTCGCCTGACGCTGGGCGTCGTTGAAATAGGCCGGGACGGTGATGACCGCCTTGGTCACGGGCTCGCCCAGGTGGGCCTCGGCGGCTTCCTTCATCTTCTGCAGAATGAAGGCCGAGACTTCCTGCGGGCTGTAGTCCTTGCCGTGGGCCTTGACCCAGGCGTCGCCGGTCGGGCCCTTGACGATCTCGTAGGGCACCATGCCCTTGTCCTTCTCGACCACCGGATCGCTGGCGTTGCGGCCGATCAGGCGCTTGATCGCGAACAGCGTGTTGGTCGGGTTGGTCACGGCCTGGCGCTTGGCGGGTTGGCCGACAAGGCGCTCGCCGTCTTCCAGGAAGGCCACGACCGACGGCGTGGTGCGAGCGCCTTCGGCGTTCTCGATCACCTTCGGGTTCTTGCCGTCCATGATGGCCACGCACGAGTTCGTGGTGCCAAGGTCGATGCCGATAATCTTGCTCATTTTGGTACCTGTTCGCTCCTTTAGGCGGACGGTGGTGACGAGGGCCTTCTCGGAAGCGCCCCGGTTTTTCTCGTTCCCGTCCCCGATGGGTTCGTACGCTTTACGGTTAGATCCACATCCTGTCCCACCGGCGAAAACCGAGCGGGCAAAATGCGTTGTGCGAACTTGACGAGCCCGTCAACCCCGCTTCGAAGCCGGATATGGGGGATAGGGTGAAGGGCGCAAGACCATAACCCCATGCCGCGAGGGGGAATCTGGCTTTTTGGGCAAGAAAAATGGCCGCACCCCTTCGGGCGCGGCCAGGAAATATATCACGTTATCGAGGATTTAGCCGTTCTTGCCGACCCAGGCGGTGATGGCGGGCAGGCGCTGCTCACGGATCTTGGCGCGGTTCAGCACCGAGGCGGCGGCCTTGTCGGCTTCCTTGCGCGAACCTTCCGCCAGATCGGCCGTCGGCCCAGGCCTTGATCTTCTCAGCCATGGCCGGGTTCGACGAGCCGGCGCCCAGACCGGGGATGAACCGGGTGCGCGAGGTTGAGTCGACCTTTTCGTTGACCTTGTCCTTGTTGGCCACAGCCCAGTCGAAGGTCATGTCAGGGTGCGCGCCGGCGACGCGCGAGATCATCGTGCTGGACATCGTCTCACCCGGCTCCGGCGTCAGGGCCAGCTCCAGCGCCTTCCTGGCCAGGGCCTCGTCCTCGGCCGAGGCCAGCAGCGAGAACAGCTGGGCGCGGATCAGCGGGGTCTTCTCGGCCAGGGCCTGGGCATGGATGGCGTCCCAGGTGGCGGCGTCGGCGTGACGGGCCACGACGCTGAGGATGGTCTTGCGCAGCGGACCGGGGATGGCCGAAGGATCGGTCTTGTCGGCGTTGAACCGGCGGGTGGCCTCGGCCACGACTTCCGGGTCGCCCAGGCCGCCCAGCGTGCCGATGAGTTCGCCGCGCAGGATGGCGGTGCTGTCGGGCTCGCCCGACCGGGCGGTCCAGCCCACCCTGGCCAGCAGCGGACGCAGCTTGGCGACGGCCAGCTTGCGGAACGCCGCGCGCTCGGTCGGCATGCCCTCATAGTAGTTGTCGATGCTGGAATAGACGCCGGCGATCTTCGAGAACACCTGCGGGTCGGCGTCGGCCGGCGTGGCCTTGGCCAGATCGAGGAAGTCGGTGGCGGGCTGGTAGCCGGCCAGGCCCATCGACCAGGCGTCGCTCATCACGCCCAGCTGGTCGATCGCCGGCAGCTTGGCGAAGCTCTGGACGATGCCGCCAAAGCGCTCTGCGCCATACTGGGTGCGGAAATAGCCGTTCTGACCGGCATTGACCACGACCGGGCCGCAGCCGTCGACCGTGACCGAGCCCTTGCCGCCGGTGACCAGGGTCTTGGCCTCGCCGCCGCCGATGGCCCGGACGGTGACGGGCACGCGCCACAGCAGCGGCTTCTTGCCCGGCATATCCTTGCTGAACTCGCCTTGCGTCAGGGTCAGGGTGGTCTTGCCCGCCGCGCAGGTCGCCGCGTCGACGGTGATCAGCGGCACGCCGGGCTGCAGGGTGAAGTCGTGGGCGATGGCGGTGATCGGCTTCTTGGCCGCGCCTTCGACCGACGACCACAGGTCGTCGCTGACCGTGTTGCCGTGGGCGTGCTTCTTCATGTAGGCGCGCACGCCGTCACGCCAGGCGTCGTGACCCACATAGCTTTCCAGCATGCGGATGACGGCCTCGCCCTTCTGGTAGGTGATGCCGTCGAAGGCTTGGCTGGCCTGCTCGACGGTGGTCACGTGCTGGACCACCGGATGGGTGGTCGACAAGGCGTCCAGGCCCATGGCGTATTCGCGGCCGCCCACGGCGTTCAGGTTGGCGTTCCATTCCGGGTGGAAGTGCTCGGTCGCCCGGCCCTCCATCCACGAGGCGAAGCCCTCGTTCAGCCACAGGTCGTCCCACCAGGCCATGGTGACCAGGTCGCCGAACCACTGGTGGGCCATTTCGTGGGCCACGGTCGTGAAGACGGTCTGCTTGTCGCTCTCGGTGGAGATCTTCGGATCCAGCAGCAGGGCGTATTCGAAGTAGAAGATCGCGCCCCAGTTCTCCATGGCGCTGAAGAACTGGCTGCGGCCCGGGGCGGCGATGTTGTCCAGCACCGGCAGCGGATACGGCGTGCCGAAATAGTCATTGTACCAGGGCAGGATGTCGGCGGCCGCCTTCAGGGCGAACTGCGCCTTGGGGGTGTCGCCCTTCTTGGTGACCACGCCGACGTCGGCGCCCGCCGCCTTGACCGAGGCGCGATCGAACTCGCCCAGGCCGAAGAACAGCAGATAGGTCGACATCTTCGGCGAGGTCGCAAACTTGACCAGGGTCTTGCCGTTCCCCAGGTCCTTGGCCGAGGCGATCGGCATGTTGCCGAGCGCCATCTGGCCGGTCGGGATCGTCGCCTCGACGCTATAGGTGGCCTTGTAGAACGGCTCGTCCCACGAGGGGATGAAGCGACGGGCGTCGGAGTTCTCGAACTGGGTGTAGATCGCGCGCTTCTTGCCGCTCTCGGTCTCATAGTCGAGCGCGAACAGGCCGGCGGCCTGGGTGTAGATCTTGCCCGTGTAGTCGAGAGCCAGGACGTACTTGCCCTTCGGAAGGGTCTTGGCGAACGTGAAGCTGGCGGTCTGGGCCTCGTCGTCGACCTTGACCTTGGCCGCGCCGACTCCGGCGATCTCGGCCTTGGAGAAGGCCAGGTCGGCGGCCTGCAGGGTCACGGTCGCGGTCGGCTCGACCACCTCGATGGCGATCTTCACGCTGGCGGTGAAGGCCATCTTGTCGGCGTCGGGCGTGAAGGACAGGTCGTAGTGCGTGGGCCGGACAGCGCGTGGGAGCTGGGTCGTCACCGTGGCGAAGGTCGCGCCCTTCGAACCGGCTTGCGCGGCGACGGCGGCCGGCTTCGGCTTGACCTGGAGGTGTCCGGAAGCCGCGGCCGACACGCCGCCCGCGGCGAACAAAATCACGGCGACGGCCGCGGAGGACATAAGACGGCGCATGTACGGTCCTGATATGGAAAAATAGTCCGGCCTCTTCACCGGAGGCGCAAACCAACACCTTCCGTCCCTATGGCGCGTCTTAAATTTCAGTAATGTTTCAGCCCCTCTCCATCATTCCCGGTTTCGACCTCTGGCCCGGCCTGCTGGACCTGCCGGCCCAGCGCGCGCTGGTCGATGCGGTGATGGCCGCGGCGAAGACGGCTCCGTTCGCCCGCTACGACACGGCCTATGGCAAGGCGATGAGCGTGGCCATGACCGCCTTCGGGCCGCTGGGCTGGACCAGCGACAAGGCGGGATACCGCTACGCCCAACGCCATCCGGGCACGGACCAGGCCTGGCCCGACATGCCGCAAGCTCTGCTCGATCTCTGGACCCAGCTGGGCGACCCCGAGACTCCGCCGGACTCCTGCCTGGTGAACCTCTATCGCGGCGACGCGCGCATGGGCCTGCACCAGGATCGCGACGAGGCGGACCCGGCCTTTCCGGTGCTGTCGATCTCCCTGGGGGACACGGCGGTGTTCCGGATCGGCGGAACATCGCGCAAGGACCCGACGCGGAGCCTGAAGCTGGCCTCGGGCGACGTCTGCCGGTTGTCGGGCCCCGCGCGGCTGGCCTTCCATGGCGTCGACCGGATCCTGGCCGGATCCTCTGGCCTGGTCCCGGACGGCGGGCGGATCAATCTGACGCTCCGCCGGGCGAGGCCGGCCTAGGCGTCCTCGTCTTCAAGCGCCTCACGCATGGCCTTCAACGCGGCCTGCAGCCGCGATTGCGGCGGTCCGCCGGCGCTCGAGATCAGCACCTCGACCCCCGGCGCCACGCGATAGCGGTGCGCGGGTTCGGCACGTTCCAGCGGGAACGGAAGCGCTGCTCGATCTCCAGCCGTTCGGTCCGGCCGGTCCAGACGGCCAGCGCGCTCTCGAAACCCGACGGACGCCCGGCCAGCTCGGCCTCCAGCTCGCGCAGATAGTCGCCGATCGCCTCAAGATCGTTCCCGGCCCGCTGCATGGCCCGGATGAGCCGCAGCCGGGTCAGGTGATCGTCATCGAAATTGGCCCCGCGCCCGCGCGCGGCCGGCGGCGGCAGCAGGCCCTCGGCGACATAGTAGCGGACGGTGCGCTCGGAGATGTCGCACAGGGCGGCGAGATCCCGAGCCGTATAGCGGGGCGGATCGTCGGTCATGTCGACATACTGACAGTTCAATGTCGCATTTCAACTGTCTATTTTATAAGTTCGGACACGAAAAAGGCCGCTCCTTTCGGAGCGGCCTTTTTGTCGGTCGATCGGAGGCCGGATCAGCCGCGCAGCTTGCGGGTGATGACTTCCAGGTCGTGGTTCAGGGTGCTGTCCTCGGCGCGCAGGGCCTCGATGCGGCGCACGGCGTGCAGGACGGTGGTGTGGTCGCGACCGCCGAAGCGACGGCCGATGTCCGGCAGCGAGCGGGTGGTCAGCTGCTTGGCCAGCCACATGGCGGCCTGGCGCGGACGGGCCACGGCGCGGTTGCGGCGCTCGCTGAGCAGGTCGGCCTGCTTCATGCCGTAGTGCTCGGACGTCGCCTTCTGGATGTCGTCGATGGTGATGCGCTTCTCGCCCGACCGCAGGTGCGGACGCAGGACCGCCTGCACCTCGTCCAGGGTCATGCGCGACAGGCCTTCGCCGGCGCGGGCCGACAAGGTGTTCAGCGCGCCTTCCAGCTCGCGGACGCTGTCGGTGAAGCGGTCGGCCAGGAACTGCAGCACGTCCGGACGCATGGTCGGCTCGAAGCCGTGGGCCACGGCCAGGGTCTGGATCTTACGTTCCAGGATGCCCAGGCGCAGATTGCGGTCGGCCGGCTCCAGGCCGCAGACCAGGCCCGCCGACAGGTGCGAGCGCAGATGGGCGTCCATTTCGGTCATGGCCGACGGCGGACGGTCCGCCGAAAACACCACGCGGCCGCCGTCGCCGACCAGGGCGGTCAGGGTGTGGAACAGCTCTTCCTGGGTCGACTGCTTGCCGGCGATGAAATGCACGTCGTCGATGATCAGCAGGTCGGCGGCGCGCAGCTCTTCCTTGAAGGCCGCCGTCTGGCGATCCATCAGGGCGCGCACGAAGGTCGACAGGAAGCGTTCGGCGGTCAGATACACGACGCGCTTTTCCGGCGCGTTGCGCATGGCTTCCCAGGCCAGAGCGTTCAGCAGGTGGGTCTTGCCGAAGCCGTAGGGGCCATGGAACAGCACGGGATTGAAATGGCCGTCAGCCCAGTTGGCGATCCGGCGCGCCACGGCGTGGGCGAACTCGTTGGCCGGACCCGGGACGAAGGTCTCGAAGGTGAAGCGCTCTTGCAGGCCCTGGGTGCGGGTCGACTTGGTGATCGGTGCCGGCACGTCGCTGGACACCGGCAGGACGATCTCGATGGGCTCGGCGGTCGCGGCCTTGGGGGCGGCCTCGATATAGGCGCCGCCGTTGCCGGCCAGGGCGGCCTCGAACTCCAGGCGCGACTTCAGGTCGATGCGACGACCGGTCGGGTCGTTGGCGGCCCACAGCTCGCCGATGCGGCGCCAGGCGCTGCGACGGATCCAGTCGCGGGCGATGCCCGTCGACGTGACCAGGACGACATCGCCGGCCGCGGCCTCGCGCAGAGCCGCCGGAGCGATCCATGACCCGAAGGCCGCATCGCCAAGCTCGCGTTTCAGAGCCACGCAAACCTTCGACCACACGCTCGTCGCCGGCTCTACAACCGTCGCGATCGCCGTCGAGAAGTCCTGGCTGGCCACCCCGCCCTTCATCGTCATTCGTCCACCGCCTCGCACAAAAACAACCGCCGCTACCATTCCTGCCGCCCGCCCCCCATGGCGTACGGCCGGTCTTCTCAACGCACACAGGTTCTTACTCGGCGACCACGGTAGGTCCGCCGCCGCCTTGTTTTTTCCAAGACTGGAGAAGCGCTGAGACGCTTAAACTAGCCAGCGGGGAGGGCCGGTCAAACGGAAAACTTGCGTCCGAGCCCGGATATTTCTGTTGACTCGCGAGAGCCCCTCGCCCGGCAAGGGAATAGCAAAGTCAGCTGCTCAGATCACAGATTGCAACGACTGGAATAGGGCGTTGGATTCAAAGCAAAAGCCGACCAGGCGGACCTGATCGGCTCTCGTAAATACTTGAAATCGTTAGACGAACGACGTTCGTCTAAAATCTGGACTAGGCGGCGGCCTTATCCAGCTTCTTCAGGCGCGCGGCCAGACGCGACACTTTGCGCGAGCCCGTGTTGGGGTGAACCACGCCCTTCGAAACCGCGCGCATCAGCTCCGATTGAGCTTCCACGAAAGCGGCCTTGGCGACGGCCACATCGCCCTTGGCGATGGCGTCTTCGAACTTGCGCAGGAAGGTGCGCACGCGCGAGCGACGGGCGGTGTTGACTTCGGTGCGGCGAGCGATCTTGCGGATCGCTTTCTTGGCGCCGGGATTATTGGCCATTAGGTCGGACCTTCAAACGGACAGCCACGCGGGCGGCCGCGAAGCAGGGAAAATAGAGCGCGCGGATATACGGGAAGCGCCGGCCGGGGTCAACGGTCCACAGGCATGAATCCTGCGGGCCATTTTGGCGCAATCGATTACTCGCCCTTGAATGTCGGCTTTCGCTTCTCGACGAAGGCCGCCATGCCTTCCTTCTGATCTTCGAACGCGAACAGCGAGTGGAACAGCCGCCGCTCCAGCGCGACGCCGGTGGTCAGGGTCGTCTCGTAGGCGGCCTCGACCAGCTCCTTGTTCATCGCCACGGCCAGCGGCGACTGGGCGGCGATCTTGGCGGCGACCGCCAGGACCTCGTCGATCAGCGCGTCGGCCGGGAAGATCCTCGACACCAGGCCCGAGCGCTCGGCCTCTTCGGCGCCCATCATCCGGCCGGTCAGGATCATGTCCATGGCCTTGGACTTGCCGACGAAGCGGGTCAGGCGCTGGGTGCCGCCGATGCCCGGCGACACGCCCAGCGTGATCTCGGGCTGGCCGAACTTGGCGGTGTCGGCCGCCAGGATGAAGTCGCACATCATCGCCAGCTCGCAGCCGCCGCCCAGGGCGTAACCGGCGACGGCGGCGATGATCGGCTTGCGGCACTGCTCGACCGCCCGCGCCCCGGCGGTGAAGAAGTCCGCCTTGAACATCTGGGCGTAGGTCTTGTCCGACATCTCCTTGATATCGGCGCCGGCCGCGAACGCCTTGGCCGAGCCGGTCAGCACGATGCAGCCCACCGCGTCGTCGGCCTCCGCCGCCGCCAGGGCCTGAGCCAGTTCGGCCAGCAGCGCCGTGTTCAGGGCGTTCAGGGCCTCGGGTCGGTTCAGGCGGATCAGGGCGACGCCGGGCGCGGTCTCGGGCGCTTCGACGATCAGGGTCTGGTACTCGGCCATCAAGGTCTCCTGCTTGAGCCGCGCAGTTATAGAGAGGCCAGTGGCGTTGGGGGAGAGCCTTAGGCGGCGGTTGGCGACAACTGACCACCCCCTCAGATTTAGGTCAGACCTTGGCTCAATTTCGAGTGGCGTCGTGGCTTTACATCTGTCCGCGCGCCTGCGGCAGGGGATTTCGGCATGGCCACTTTCATCGGCACATCGGGCAACGACACGATAGACGGCAGCCCGGTCAACGACACGCTGATCGGGCTCGAGGGCGACGACATCCTCAGGGGCGGCCAAGGCCACGATATCCTCGAGGGCGGTCCCGGCGATGATCTGCTCGATGGCGGCACGGGCTCCAACACCGCCGACTACACCCGCGCCACAAGCGGGGTGACGGTCGACCTGACGCTCACCGGCCCGCAAGTCACGGGCGGCGCCGGAACCGACACCCTGAAGTCCATCGGAGCGCTCCTAGGCTCCGCCTTCGCCGACCGACTAACCGGGGACAACCTCTCGAACCGCCTCGTCGGCAACGGCGGTGATGACGTCCTGCGCGGTGGCGGCGGCGACGACGCTCTCTACGGCGGGCTCGGCGACGACGTGCTCGACGGCGGCGCCAACGGTCAGTGGGGCGATGAAGCCATCTATACCGATGCGACCAACGGCGTGACGGTCGACCTCTCGAAGTCCGGCCCGCAGGCGACTGGATGGGGCAATGACACCCTGATCGGCATCGAGAGTGTCGACGGCTCGACTTATGACGACGTGCTCGTCGGCGGCAGCGGCGCGGACACCCTCTACGGAAACAACGGCGACGACGTCCTGCGCGGCGGGGCCGGGGACGACGTGCTCGTGGGCGGCAACGGCGACGACATCGTCGACGGCGGCGACGGCTTCGACACGGTGGACTTCGGCCTGTTCAACTCAGGGGACTGGGCCTTCTCCGGCGCGACCGTGGACCTTTCCCTGGCCACCCCTCAGGGGCCGGCCGGACAGCAAAAGACCTATATCAGCATCGAGCGGGTGGTCGGCGGGCTCGGCGCGGATGTCCTCAAAGCCGGCGCGACCGGCGCGACGCTGGAGGGCTCCGACGGCGCGGACATCCTCTACGGCGGGACCGGGGACGATATCCTCGACGGCGGCTACGGCGACGACACCTTCTATATCGGCGTCGGCGACGACAAGGTGACCGGCGGCTTCGGAACCGACACGGTCCACTTCGTGGCGGGCGCGACGGCCCTGAACCTGGATCTGAGCACCTTCAAGAACGGCCAGTTCACCGCCGGCGGCCTCTCGATCACGGAGGTCGAGGCGATCGGCTCGATCACGGGCGGCGCCCAGAACGACAAGATCACGGTCGGCGCGGGCTATGCCGGTTCGGTCACGATCTACGGCGGGGCCGGCGACGACGTGCTGGTCGGCGGCGGCGGCGACGACATCATCCGCGGAGGGGCCGGCGACGACACCATCGATGGCGGCGCCGGCAAGGACACGGTCCGCTACGCCGGGACGATGCGGGACTACCGCGTCGTCACCAACGGTGACGGCTCGATCACCGTGACCGATCTGCGCACGGGGCGCCCGACGGCGTTGACCACCTGACCAGCATCGAAACCCTGGCCTTCGCGGCGGAGCCCTCGATCGGCGAGGTCTCGGCGCGGGTGCTCAACATCCTGAGGCTGCCCGCGAGCGGTGCGGGCGCGGCCCTATCCCAGACCTTGTTCACCCAGTGGCAGGCCGGCCAGCTGTCAGACGACCAGGTGACCAGGGCCATAGTTGACGCCGCCGACGCCACGACCTCGGTGGCCTCGATGAGCTACCAGTTCTTCACGGGTAAGGTTCCCAGCCAGATCGGCGTCGACTTCCTGATCGCGCCGACGGGACCGAACGCCACAAACCTCAATAGCGCCTACTATGCCGAGTTCAACACGGTGAACCGGTACATCAACTTCGCGGTGAACCTGGGCAAGAACGGCGAGGGCGCCGACAATTTCCTCGGCGGCTACCAGTACCTGTCGCTGTTTGAAGCCACCAAGAAGGCTTATGCGGCGATCTTCGGCGGGACGCCGAGCGACACCAAGGTCCATAGCCTGATCGACAGCCGCGTGGACTATCTCGCCTATTACGGCGGCGACGGGCCAGAGGGCATGGGAACCAAGGCCGCGATGGTCGGCTTCCTGCTGGCGGCGGCGGCCACCGAGAACCTGGGCGTGATGGCGCGGTCGAACGACGCCTGGCTGACGGATCTCTCCGACGGCGCGGCGCCGTACGCGGTCAATATCCTCGATCCGGCCAACGGCTACTACAAGACCGAGTTCATCTTCGGCGGCGGCTAGCTCACACCTGGCAAACCGGACAGAAGAAGGTCGAACGGCCCGCCTGGACCTGGCGGGCGATGACGCCCCCGCAGCCCGGCGTCGGGCACGGCTCGCCCTCGCGGTCGTAGACGCGGAAGCGGTGCTGGAAATAGCCCAGCGCTCCGTCGGCGGCGGCGAAGTCCTTCAGGGTCGAGCCGCCGACCTCGACGGCCTCGGCCAGCACATCCTTGATCGCCAGGGTCAGGGGCGCCAGGCGCTTCCTGGCGATCCCGCCCGACGGCTTGAACGGCGAAATGCGCGACCGGTGCAGCGCCTCGCAGACATAGATATTGCCCAGGCCGGCCACGGTGCGCTGATCGAGCAGCAAGGTCTTGGGCCCCTGCTTGCGGCCCGCGAAGGCCCTTTCAAGGGTCTTGGCGTCGAACCCCTCGCCCAGCGGCTCGGGGCCCATGGTCGCGAACCAAGGATGATGGCTGACGCGATCGGTGGGGATCAGGTCCATGAAGCCGAAGCGACGCGGATCGTAGTAGGTGACCATCGCGCCCTCTTCGGTCTCGAAGACGATGTGGGCGTGCTTGTCGTCCCGGCGTGACCTCGCGGGCGAAGTCGCCGGGACGAACCGTCCTTTCCTGGCTTCCGGCCGGCGCAGCGATCTCGAAGCGGCCGGTCATGCCCAGGTGCATCACCAGGGTGTCGCCCCGGTCCAGCGGGGCCAGGATATATTTGGCGCGGCGATCGAGGCGCAGGATCTTCGCGCCGGTCAGCCGCTGGACGAAGCCGTCCGGCAGGGGAAAGCGCAGGTCCGGCCGGTTGGCGCGAACACGGGCCAGGCGCGCGCCGGACAGGACAGGCTCGAGACCGCGTCGCACGGTCTCGACTTCGGGCAATTCGGGCAAGGATCATTCCTTAAGGCGATGACGCGGCGCGAGGCGCAAGCTAATAGCGGACGTTCATATAGTAAGAGCGCGGCCCAAGGACGTCATGAGCAACACCTCCGCCAGCTTCGGTTTCAAGGACGTCGACGCCTCGCTGAAGGCCGGGATGGTGCGGGGCGTGTTCGACCGCGTCGCCAAGAACTACGACATCATGAACGACCTGATGAGCGGCGGCGTGCACCGGCTCTGGAAGGACGCCGTGGCCGCGCGCCTCAACCCGCAGCCCGGCGAGGTGATCATCGACTGCGCCGGCGGCACGGGCGACATGGCCCGCCGCTTCGCCAAGATGGCCCGCAGCGCCCAGCAGCGGCGCGGCGGCCCCGACGCGACCATCAACATCGTCGACTACAATGCCGAGATGATCATGGCCGGCATCGACGCGCGGCGGCGAACCGGAGATCACCTGGACCGTCGGCGACGCCCAGCGCCTGCCGCTGCCGGATAACTACGCCAACGCCTATGTGATCTCGTTCGGCATCCGCAACGTCACCGACATCGACGCGGCCCTGCGCGAGGCCCGCCGCGTGCTGAAGCCGGGCGGCCGCTTCCTGTGCCTGGAGTTCTCGCGTCCGGTGACCGAGGCCCTGGCCAAAGCGTATGACGCCTATAGCTTCAAGGTCATTCCACAGGTCGGCGAGTGGGTCGCCAAGGACCGCGAGGCCTATCAGTACCTGGTCGAGAGCATCCGCCGCTTCCCCGACCAGCGGACCTTCGCCGGCATGATGGAAAACGCCGGCTTCAAGCGGGTGACCTACACCAACTTCACCGGCGGCGTGGCGGCCCTGCACCAGGGCTGGGCGCTCTAGAACGGTGACGAGTTTTCTCCGCCTTCTGGCGCCTGACCGGCGCGGGCTGGGCCCTGGTCCGGGCCGACGCCCTGATCCCGCGCGAGGTCGAGCCGCAATTGCCGCCGACCGCCAAGCTGGCGGGCCGCTTGCTACGCCTGTTCGCCGGGGGCGCGGCCAAGCGCGGCCGCCCGGGCGAGCGGCTGGCGCGGGTGCTGGAAAAGCAGGGACCTGCGGCGATCAAGATGGGCCAGTTCCTGTCGACCCGCGCCGACATCTTCGGGACCGCCTTCGCCGAGGACCTGTCGCATCTGAAGGATCGTCTGGCGCCGTTCCCGCTGGAAACGGCCAGGGCCGAGATCGTCCGCAACCTCGGCAAGCCGCTCGACGAGGTCTATGCTGAGATTGGCGAGGCGGTCGCCGCCGCCTCCCTGGCCCAGGCCCATCCGGCCGCTTTGCTCGATGGTCGCAAGGTGGCTGTGAAGGTGCTGCGGCCCGGCGTCGAGCGCCAGGTCGCCCAAGACAGCGCCGTGCTGCGCCTGGCCGCGCGCCTGGCCGAAAGGCTGGCGCCCGCCTCGCGCCGCCTGCGCCCCACCGAGTTCGTCGAGGTCGTGATCCGGTCCCTGGACCTGGAGATGGACCTGCGTTTCGAGGCCGCCGGCTGCGCCGAGCTGGGCGAGGCTATGGCCATCGATCCCTATATGCGCGCGCCGCTGGTCTGCTGGGAAGGCGTCGGCAAGCGGGTCCTGACCCTGACCTGGGCCGAGGGCGTGCCGCTCTCCGACCCCGCCGCCCTGGCGCTGCCGGGCCTGGATCGCAAGGCCCTGGCCGAGAACGTCACCCGCGGCTTTCTCGCCCAGGCCCTGGACCATGGCCTGTTCCACGCCGACCTGCACGAGGGCAACCTGTTCGTCGCCGCCCCGGCCGAGGTGGTCGCCGTCGACTACGGCATCGTCGGTCGCCTGGGTCCCGGCGAGCGCCGCTACCTGGCCGAGATTCTCTACGGCTTCCTGAACCGCGACTACGCGCGGGTGGCCAAGATCCATTTCGACGCGGGATACGTCCCGCCCACCAGGATATGGACGCCTTCGCCCAGGCCCTGCGCGCCGTCGGCGAGCCGGTGTTCGGCCGCAACGCCCGCGAGGTCTCAATGGGCCGGCTCCTGGCGCAGCTCTTCGAGATCACCGCCCTGTTCGACATGGCCCTACGCCCCGAACTGGTGCTGCTGCAGAAGACCATGGTCACGGTTCAGGGCGTCGCTCGCCGCATCGACCCCACCCACGACCTGTGGGCCGCCGCCGACCCGGTGGTGCGCCGCTGGATCGGTCGCGAGCTGTCCCCGCCGCCAAGGCCCGCGACTTCGCCGAAGAAGCCCTACGCGCCATCAAGGCCCTCGCCCGCCTGGCCGAGGCCCCGCCAGCGCCCGTCCCGGTCAAGGTGGAGCGTGACCAGACCTGGCCGCTGCTGTGGTTCCTGGTCGGCGCGGCGACGGCGGGCGCGGCGTTCGTGACGGGCCTGCTGCTGGCGCGGTAGCCCTACCCTTCCGCCTGTTCACGCCGCTTGGCCGCCGAAGCCCGGCGCGCCTCGCGGGTCTTCTGTTCGTCCCAATAGGCCGCGCCCTCGTCCGGCTTGAACATCGTGCGCGGCGCGCCTTCGCGCGACACCACCGCGAAGACATTGCCCTTGGGGTCGTAGATCAGCAGGTCGCCGTTCGCGCGCTTGAGCGTTTCGGCGCCCTTGGGCGGATCGCTGACGAAGGCGTGGACCTTGGCCACGTAGTCATCGGTCGACTTGGCGTCGAAGGTCTTGCCGTTGCTCTGAAACGAACGCTCGGCGTTCTCCTCGGCCGTGCGGGTGCGATTGGCGGCCCAGTACGGCTTGCCCGCCACCAGCTTGACCGGCGCATCGCGCGGATCGGCGCGGCGGACGCCCTCGCCCCGGCCGCCGTCGGCGGTCTCGGTCGGAGACCCAGATTCGAGGCTGGCGCGTTCGCCAGCCTTGGGCGCCTTGACCGCCGACGCCCCGCTATCGCAGGCCGAGAGGCTCATCAGGCCGAGCGCCGCCACAACGCCCGCCGAGATATGTCGAACAACCTTCATGATCGTATTCGCCCCATAACTCTATCTATACGATTACTGAACGAAAGCGGAACGAGAGTCGAGTCCCAATCTTCGCCTTGTGATTGCCGCTCGAATTGCCTCTGGCGCTTTGGTTCGAGCGTGGGCATGTGCTGGGGACGAGACGAACGCGGAAGGCGGAGCGCGACGTGAGCGGAAAACGGGTTCTTCTGGTCGTCGGCGGCGGGGTGGCGGCTTACAAGGCGCTGCTGTTGACCCGCCTGCTGCGCAAGGCTGGCGTCGGCGTGCGACCGATCCTCACCAAGGCCGGCGCCGAGTTCGTCACCCCGCTGTCCCTGGCCGCCCTGGCCGAGGACAAGGTCTATCAGGAACTGTTCTCCCTGACCGACGAACACGAGATGGGCCATATCGAGCTGTCCCGCTCGGCCGACCTGATCGTCGTGTCACCCGCCACGGCCGACCTGATCGCCAAGGCGGCCCACGGCCTGGCCGGGGATCTCGCCTCCACCACCCTGCTGGCCACCGACAAGCCGGTTCTGATGGCTCCGGCCATGAACGTGAGGATGTGGCTGCACCCGGCCACCCAGCGCAATATCGCCACCCTGAAAGCCGACGGCGTCGCCTTCGTCGGTCCCGATGAAGGGGCCATGGCCTGCGGCGAGTTCGGACCAGGCCGGCTGGCCGAGCCGGAAGAGATCTTCGCGGCGATCATGGCGATGCTCGAAGGTTCGGCCGCCCGGCCTCTGGCGGGGAAACGCGCCCTGGTCACCGCCGGCCCGACCTTCGAGCCGATCGACCCGGTGCGCGGCATCACCAATCGCTCCAGCGGCAAGCAGGGCTTCGCGATCGCCGAGGCCCTGGCCAAGCTGGGCGCGGAGGTCACCTTGGTGGCGGGTCCGGTCGCCCAGCCGACGCCGGTCGGGGTCAAGCGGATCGATGTCGAGACCGCCCGCCAGATGCTAGCCGCCAGCCAGGCCGCCCTGCCCGCCGACGTCGGCGTGTTCGTGGCCGCCGTCGCCGACTGGCGCGTGGACGAGGCTTTCGGAACCAAGCTGAAGAAGGAAAAGGGCGGCCCGCCGGCCCTGACCTTCGTCGAGAACCCCGACATCCTGGCGACCCTGTCGGCCACCGGACCCATGCGGCCGAAACTTGTCGTCGGCTTCGCGGCGGAGACCGATCATGTCGAGGAGCACGCGCGGGCCAAGCTGGCCCGCAAGGGCTGCGACTGGATCATCGCCAACGACGTCACCGAACCGGGCGTGATGGGCGGGGGGAGAACGCCGTGCTGCTGATCACCAAGGACGGGCTTGAGCGCTGGGACCGCGCGGCCAAGGACCAGGTGGCGGCCCAAATCGCCCAGCGGATCGCCGACGCCCTCGCTTAAGCGGCGCTGGCCGTAGGCCCGGCAAATCAGCTACAGCCGGGCCGACCTTCCAGATCAGGAGCCGCCCGCATGTCCGCCATCCCCGCCGGCCTCGCCATCCGCTTCAAGCGCTGGGACGGCAATGCCGACCTGCCGGTTCCGGCCTATGCGACCGCCGGCGCGGCGGGCTTCGACCTCCGCGCCCATGTGCCCGAAGACGAGCCGATCGTCCTGAAGCCGGGCTCGCGCTGCATGGCTCCGACCGGCTTCTCTGTGGCGATTCCGGACGGTTATGAGATGCAGGTGCGCCCGCGCTCGGGCCTGGCGTTCAAGAACGGCGTCACGGTGGTCAACGCCCCCGGCACCGTCGACAGCGATTATCGCGGTCAGGTCTGCGTGCTGCTGATCAATCTGGGCGAAGAGGACTTCACCATTCGCCGGGGCGACCGCATCGCCCAAGGCGTGATCGCGGCGGCCCCGCAATGGTCGCTGGTCGAGGTCGACGACCTGGACGCGACCGACCGCGGCGCGGGCGGCTTCGGCTCGACGGGCGTCTAGCCAAAGCATTTTCCGACGAAGCGGGCGCCGGTTCGTGGCCAGAAAATGCGTAAAAACAAAGGCCTAGAGCACTCTATCGATACGGTTGGATCGAAAATGCTCTAAACGGCCGGGTGAATGGCGCGAAGGCCCAGCACGAGGTAGCCGCCGAAACCGGCCGCGAAAGCGGCCGCAGCCATCCAGAGGACCGGGCGGATCATGTCGAGCGGCGTCTGGCCGATCGGGGTGCTGAGTCTTCAAGGGAACCTCCTGCCGCCTTGAGCATGGGCCGGCGAAAACGCGCGCCGGAGGAGATACGCGCTCCCAAGCCGTTGGTTGCGATTGGGGAGCGGCTTTTAATCTGCCGCGATTCCGACGCAAGAAAAATCGCGACCTGTCGTCGCGTGGTCGAACTCCGGCGCCTTGCCGGCCCCTTGGGCATTGGCGACCGACCCTGGTTCAAGGCTCGATCCGCCAGGCGAAAAGACAGCGACTCCCCATCGCCGCCTCCGATGTCCGGGAACTTTTCTTCGATCGTTGATTTTTGGACGGGTGCGTCCATTTATCCCTTGAAGGGCGCGTCGGCACCCCAGTATCCGGCGCCTTCGAACTTTCGATCGGAACAGATCATGGCCTCGCCGGAAACCTCCGCGAACAGGAAGAGCAAGCTGGTCCCGATGATCGCCGGAGGGGCCATCCTGGCCGGCGTGGTCGTCGGCGGAACGTTCTGGTTCCTCGACAAGCAGCACTTCGAGAGCACCGACAACGCCTTCGTCCAGGCCGACACCGTGTCGGTCAGCCCGCAGGTCTCCGGCTATGTCGCCGAGGTGCTGGTGGCCGACAACCAGCGGGTTCGAGGCCGGCCAGGTGCTGGCCAAGATCGATCCGTCGACCTTCCAGGCGCGCCTTGACCAGGCGATCGCCAACGCCAGCGCCGCCGACGCGGCCATCCGCGCCATCGACGACAAGGCCAGCCTGGAGCAGGCGATGATCGCCCAGAAGGCGGCCGGCGTGACCAGCGCTCAGGCCGACGCCGGGCGCGCCAAGGCCGATCTCGAGCGCTACGACGCTCTGGCCAAGCAAGGCTGGGTCTCGCAGCAGAAGGTCCAGACCGAACGCGCCGGCGCCGACCCAGACCGCCGCTGGCGTGGCCAGCGCCCAGGCCGCGCTCGAGGCCGAGAAGCGCGCCGCCCAGTCGCTGGGCTCGGCCAAGGCCCAGACCATCGCCCAGGCCGCCGCCGCCCACGCCGCCGTGGAGCAGGCCAAGCTGGATCTGGAGCGCACCGTGATCCGCGCGCCCGCCGGCGGCGTGGTCGGGGCCCGCTCGGTCCGCCCGGGCCAGCTGGTCCAGCCGGGCGTGGCGCTGATGTCGATCGTGCCGCTGGGCCAGGCCTATATCGTCGCCAACTTCAAGGAGACCCAGGTCTCGCGCATCCGGGTCGGCCAGCCGGTCGAGATCAGGGCCGACGCCTTCGGCAAACAGAAGATCGTCGGCAAGGTCGACAGCTTCGCCCCGGCCACCGGCCAGGAGTTCGCCCTGATCCCGGTCGAGAACGCTGTCGGCAACTTCACCAAGATCACCCAGCGCCTGCCGGTCAAGATCGTGGTCGACCGCAGCCAGCTGGGCCAGGCCCTGCGCCCGGGCCTGTCGGTCGAGATCAAGGTCGACGTCCGCGACCGGTCGGGCCCCTCGTTCGCCGAGGCCGGCCAGGCCACGCCGCAGGTCGCCCGCCAGGGCGTGGATCGCTAGAGCGAAGGAGCGCGTCATGACCGACGCCGCCCTGCCCGCCACCACCGTTTCCAAGGCCCCGACAAAACCCAAGGTCGACTGGACCAAGCTGTTCCTCGGCTTCGGCGCCATGGTCATCGGCCAGTTCATGGCCATCCTCGACATCCAGATCGTGGCGGCCTCGCTGCCGCAGATCCAGGCCGGCGTCGGGGCCAGCACCGACCAGATCAGCTGGATCCAGACGGCCTATCTGATCCCCGAGGTCGTGATGATCCCGCTGTCGGGCTACCTGTCGCGACTGTGGGGCACCCAGCGCCTCTATCTGATCTCGTGTACGGGTTTCATCGTCATGAGCGTGCTGACGGGCCTGTCCTCGTCGATCGACATGATGATCCTGACCCGGGCCCTGCAGGGCTTCATCGGCGGGGCGATGATTCCGACGGTGTTCGCCGTGGCCTTCACCGCCTTCCCGCCGGAGCGGCGCGTGACGGCCAGCGTGATCATGGGCCTGATCGTCACCCTGGCGCCCACGGTCGGCCCCACCCTGGGCGGCCATCTGACCGAGGCGCTGTCCTGGCGCTGGCTGTTCTTCATCAACGTCCCGACCGGTCTGGTGGTGCTGTTCGGCGTCTATCGCTGGGCCGACTTCGACAAGGGCGACCCCAGCCTGGCCAAGGGCTTCGACTGGTTCGGACTGATCGTCATGGCGATCTTCCTGATGAGCATGCAGTTCGTGCTGGAGGAAGGCGCCAAGGACGACTGGTTCGACGACAGCGGCATCCTGTGGCTGACCGTGCTGGCCGTGATCGGCGGCATGGTCTTCATCTGGCGGCAGCTGACCTACAAGAACCCCATCGTCGAGCTGCGCGCCTTCGCCAACCGCAACTTCTCGGTGGGCGTGCTGATGACGGCTGTCTCGGGCGCCAGCCTGTTCGGCGGCACCTTTCTGCTGCCGCAGTTCCTGGGCCGAGTGCGTCATTATTCGGCGTCGGAGGTCGGCACGACGATGATCGTGTCTGGCCTGTCGATGTTCCTGACCGGACCGATCGCCGGCCGCCTTGTCCGCAAGACCGACCCCCCGCGTGCCGATGTTCATCGGCTTTCTGTTGGCCGGCTTCGGCATGTACATGGCCCACGGCGTGACCAAGGAATGGGGTTTCTGGGAATTCGCAGGCGTCCAGGCTTGTCGCGGCGTCGGGGTCATGATCGCCATGATCGCCACCCAGCAGATCACGATGAGCACCCTGCCCCCGCACATGGTCAAGAACGCCTCCGGCCTGGTGAACTTGGCGCGCAACACCGGCGGGGCCATCGGCCTGGCCTTGCTCGCCACCTCGATCACCCAGCAGACGGCGCTCTATTATGACGACCTGTCGTCGAAGGTGACCCAGGGCGGCGCCACGGCCGGCATGATGGCGGGCCTGATGGAGCGCATGCAGCAGCTGGGCGTCACCGACCCCGGCGGCGCGGCGCGCAAGGCCATCGGCGGGATGCTGGAGCAGCAGGCCACGGTCATGGCCTTCGGCGACAGCTTCACCCTGCTGGCCATCGGCTGCTTCGTCGCCGCCGGCGTCTCGCTGCTGGCCGCGCCGGTCAAGAACGCCGCCCCGCCGCCTTCGGACGCTCACTGATGCCCGGAGTTTTCTAATGCCAAGGGTGCCCGGACAGATCGACGTCGCCAAGACCGAAGCTATCCTCGACGCGGCCGTCGAGGTGATCGGCGAACGCGGCCTCGCCGCCCCGATGGAGGCGATCGCCCGCCGCGCGGGGGTCTCCAAGCAGACGGTCTACAATCACTACGGCTCCAAGGCCGAGCTGATGCGGGCCCTGATGAACCGCCGGGTCGAGGCCATCACGGCCTCCCTTCGGGAACCTGGCGCCATCGACAACCCGACCGAGGCGCTGGAGGCCTACGCCCGCTCGGTGCTGGAAACCGTGATCACCACCAAGAGCTACTCGATGATGCGGGTGATCATGCTGGGATCGGGCGAGATGCCCGACGTCGCCAAGGAGGTCTTCGAGGCCGGCCCGTTGAGCGCCCGCCGGCAACTGGCGGCGTTCCTGAAGACCGAGACCGAGCTGGGCCGGATGAAGGTCGAGAATTTCGACCAGGCCGCGGAGTTCTTTTCCGGCATGGTCATGGGTCACAGCCAGCTGCGCTCGCTGCTGCGCCTGCCGTCCGACAAGACCCCGGACGAATACGGCCGCCTCGCGCGGGAGGCGGCCGTTCGCTTCATGCGGGCCTACGCGCCGTAAGCGCGATGGGCTGAAAGGGCCGCCGGTCCTGGCGGCGCTAGAGAAGCCTTAAGCCTCTTCGGGGTCCGGCATGCCCATCATGTGGAAGCCGGCGTCGACGTGGACGACCTCGCCCGTGGTCGACTTGCCCAGA
This sequence comes from Caulobacter sp. UC70_42, assembly GCF_044056025.1. Lineage (NCBI taxonomy): Bacteria > Pseudomonadati > Pseudomonadota > Alphaproteobacteria > Caulobacterales > Caulobacteraceae > Caulobacter > Caulobacter sp. UC70_42. The sequence continues at coordinate 1,438,028 of NZ_CP171994.1, forward strand.
TCGGAGGCCAGCCACAGGGCGCAGCCCGCGACGCCTTCCATAGAGGTGTCTTCCTTCATCGCCGAGAACGCGCGGCCTTGGGCGATCATGCCGCGACCGCCCGAGATGCCGGCCAGGGACAGGGTGCGCATGGCGCCGGCCGAGATGGCGTTGGCGCGGATGCCCTTGGGGCCGAGGTCGCGAGCGATATAGCGGGTCGAGGCCTCGAGAGCCGCCTTGGCCACGCCCATGGTGTTGTAGTTCGGGATCGTCCGCTCCGACCCCAGATAGGTCATGGTCACCAGCGAGCCGCCGTTCGGCATGATCTTGCTGGCGCGCTTGGCGACGTCCACGAAGCTGAAGGCCGAGATGTTCATGGCCGTCAGGAAACCCTCGCGGGTGGTGTTGTCCACGAACGAGCCCTTCAGCTCGTTCTTGTTGGCGAAGGCCACCGAGTGGATCACGAAGTCCAGCGCGCCGAATTCCTTCTCGATCTGCGCGAAGGCCGCGTCCATCGAGGCGTCGTCGGTGACGTCGCAGGGGATCATCGTCTTGACGCCGATGCTCTCGGCCAGCGGGCGCACGCGGCGCTCCAGGTCCTCGCCCTGATAGGTGAAGGCCATCTCAGCGCCCTGGGCGGCCAGCTGGCTGGCGATACCCCAGGCGATCGAGTTGTGATTGGCCACGCCCATGACGAGGCCCTTCTTGCCCCGCATCAGCTCGCCCTTGGGGAACGCGTATTCGTCGGCCATGTGTCGGGCCCTTTCCGGAAGTCGTTGACTGCTGGTTAGCAGGCGGCTCCGCCGGGCGGAACCCTCCCCAACCTAGTCGGCGCGGCTGAAGATCAGCGTGCCGTTGGTGCCGCCGAAGCCGAAGCTGTTGGACATTACCGTCTGCAGCGGCGTGTCGACGCGCTGGCGCAGGATTGGCAGGTCGGCGAACTCAGGGTCCAGTTCCTCGATATGGGCGCTCTCGCAGGCGAAGCCGTTGTCGAGCATCAGGATCGAGTAGATGGCCTCCTGCGCGCCAGCCGCGCCCAGGCTGTGCCCGGTCAGGGACTTGGTCGACGAGATCATCGGGGCCTTGTCGCCGAACACCTCGCGCACCGCGCCCATCTCCCTGCTGTCCCCGACCGGCGTCGAGGTGCCGTGCGGGTTCAGGTAGTCGATCTTGCGGTCGCCGGCCTGCGCCATGGCCAGCTTCATGCAGCGCGCCGCGCCCTCGCCCGACGGGGCGACCATGTCGTAGCCGTCGGAATTGGCGGCGTAGCCCACGAGTTCGCCATAGATCTTGGCCCCGCGCGCCTTGGCGTGCTCGTACTCTTCCAGCACCACGACGCCCGCGCCGCCGGCGATCACGAAGCCGTCACGGTCCTTGTCGTAGGCGCGGCTGGCCACGGCCGGACGATCGTTGAAGTTGCTGCTCATGGCGCCCATGGCGTCGAACAGGTTTGACAGGGTCCAGTCCAGCTCCTCGCAGCCGCCGGCGAAGATGATGTCCTGCTTGCCCATCTGGATCTGCTCGGCGCCCGCGCCGATGCAGTGGGCGCTGGTCGCGCAGGCCGAGCTGATCGAATAGTTGATCCCGCGGATCTTGAACCAGGTCGACAGCACCGCCGACGGGCCGGAGCTCATGGCCTTGGGCACCGCGAACGGGCCGATCCGCTTGGGACCCTTCTCCTTCGTCGTGGCCGCCGCCTCGACGATGACGCGGGTGGACGGGCCGCCCGAGCCGACGATCAGGCCGGTGCGCTCGTTGGAGATGTCGCTTTCCTGGAGGCCAGAGTCGGCGATCGCCTGCTCCATGGCGATGTGGGCGTAGGCCGTGCCGGGCGCCAGGAAGCGGGCGGCGCGGCGGTCGACCAGCGGCTCCCACTCGATCTGGGGCGCGGCATGGACCTGACAGCGGAAGCCGAGCTCGGCGTATTCCGGGGCGGCGATCACGCCGGACTTGGCTTCCTTCAGGGACGCCAACACCTCATTGGCGTTGTTGCCGATGGACGAGACGATCCCCAGTCCGGTGACGACGACGCGACGCATATCGTAAATCCTCTTCTCCCCCTCGAAATCCGCCAGGGGCCAGCTCTCCCAAATCCCCGAGCGCTGCGCTGCCGCGCTCCAAGGAATGGCCGGTCTCGTCTAACGGATCAGGACGCCATCTGTTCGGGCGTGAACAGCCCGACCTTGAGGTCCTTGGTTTCGTATATGGCCTTGCCGTCGGCTTCCAGGACACCGTCGGCGATTCCCATGACCAACTTACGCATGATCACCCGCTTCAGGTCGATCTTATAGACGACTTTCTTGACGTCCGGCGTCACCTGGCCCGTAAACTTGACCTCGCCGACGCCCAGGGCGCGGCCTCGGCCGGGACCACCCGACCAGCCCAGGAAGAAGCCGACCAGCTGCCACATGGCGTCCAGACCCAGGCACCCGGGCATGACGGGGTCGCCGATGAAGTGACAGCCGAAGAACCAGAGGTCGGGATTGATATCGAACTCGGCCTCGACATAGCCCTTGCCGTGCTTGCCGCCCTCGGCCTCGATCCGGACGATGCGATCGAACATCAGCATCGGCGGGGCCGGAAGCTGGGCGTTGCCGGGGCCGAACAGCTCGCCGCGGCCGCAAGCCAGGAGTTCTTCGAAGGTGTAGGCGTTCTTCTGCATGGGGACGCCCTAGCACGGCGGCGGGTCAGGTCTCAACGTTTCCCTGTCGAGCGGCGTTCCGACGCCGGCGCGGGCGGGCGCCTAATCCTTGCGACACTGAACGGCCGGATCCGCGCCCCAGATGTCGCTTTCCTTGGCCCAACCCGACGAGCCTTCGGCGCGCAGCTTGCACCAGCCCTTCTCACACTTGTCGAGCTGGGCGACCGAGCGGCCCTTCAGATAGGCGCTGACCTTGGCCCCATCCCTGGGGGCGCCCAACAAGGGCAGGTTGGTCGGCTGCACGCGCATGGCCGACCGGCGGCCGTCCGTGGTGCGCTTGTGCACCCAGGCCAGGCCGCCTTCGGGGTCGCAGATCCGCCGCCACTCGCGGGTTTCGGCCACCACCTGCACTGGCAGGCCCTTGGCATGGTAGATCCACAGCAGCCGATGGGCCTCGTCCGGGCCATTGCGCGCGTTGACCTCGGCGTATTTCAGCGAGACGTAACGCGGCACTTCCAGGCCCGACGGCGTGATCTTCGGGCCGTCCGCCAGGGCCGGGCCCGCCGACAGGCCGACGATCGCCCCAAGAACGACACGAAACGAACCTTGTTTTGTTTTCGACGGCATGTTGCTTGGCCCCTTCGGGCCCCTTTGCTACAGCTTTCAAACGCCCGTCAGTGAGAGCTTTTCAAACCGCCCATGGCCGCCCGCAAGCTCAAAGTCATCGTCACCCGCAAACTCCCCGATCCGGTGGAGACGCGAATGTGCGAATTGTTCGATACCGAACTGAACGTCTCCGACAAACCCTTGACGGCGGATGAACTGGTCGAGGCCATGAGCCGAGCCGACGTGCTCGTGCCGACGATCACCGATCGTATCGACTCGCGCCTTCTGTCGCGATCCGGCGATCGGCTCAAGCTGATCGCCAATTTCGGGGCCGGGGTCGACAATATCGACGTCGCCACGGCCAATGCGCGCGGCATCATCGTCACCAATACGCCGGGGGTTCTGACCGAGGACACGGCCGACCTGACCATGACCCTGATCATGGCCGCCTCGCGCCGGATCGTCGAAGGCGCCGAGGTGGTCAAGTCCGGCGGCTTCCACGGCTGGTCGCCGACCTGGATGCTGGGCCGCCGCCTGTGGGGCAAGCGCCTTGGCATCATCGGCATGGGCCGCATCGGCCAGGCCGTGGCCCGCCGCGCCAAGGCCTTCGGCATGCAGGTCCACTATCATAACCGCAAGCCCGTCAGCCCGCGCATCGCCGAGGAGCTGGGCTGCACCTACTGGGAAAGCCTGGACCAGATGCTGGCCCGAATGGACTTCATCTCCGTCAACTGCCCGCACACGCCGGCGACCTACCACCTGCTGTCCGCCCGTCGGCTGAAGCTGCTGCGGCCGCACGCCATCGTGGTCAACACCGCGCGGGGCGAGGTGATCGACGAGGGCGCCCTGGCCAACATGCTGGCCAAGGGCGAGATCGCCGGCGCGGGCCTCGACGTCTATGAGCACGAGCCCGCGATCAACCCCAAGCTCCTGAAGCTGCCCAATGTCGTGCTGCTGCCCCACATGGGCTCGGCCACGGTCGAGGGTCGCATCGACATGGGCGAGAAGGTCATCGTCAACGTGAAGACCTTCATGGACGGCCACCGACCGCCGGACCGGGTGATCCCGGCGATGCTTTAGAGGCTCAGCGGGCCGTCATGTTGGCGGCCATGCGCCCGAAAACATCGTGGAGCGCCTCGGCCATTTCACGATCGACCTCGACCTGAACCAGGGCGCGGCGCATCGCGTCCGTCCATTGCCCCGCCGTGGCGGCGTCGATCGGCATCGCGCGGTGCAGCGACATCATGCAGACCCCGGGGTTGGCGGCGAACCAGTCGCGCGGACCGCCCAGCCAGCCGGTCAGCCAGCCCTTCAGCCCGGCGCGGACGGCCGACAGCTCGGGCGCGTGCATGGCCCTTAGCCCCGCATAGGCCGGATCGGTCTCGACGAGGTCATAGAAGGCCTCGACCAGGGCGTCGACGCGGCCCGGCGCCGCCGATCTGGTCGAAGGCGGTCTGTTGATCGGTCATCGAAGGCTCCGGACTCTAAACCGGCAGGATCGACGCGACCGACCGACCGCGCCTTGATCCCCCTCAAGCCTCGTTGCGAACTAGCCGCGCATGTCGCCCGTTTCGACGAACCGCTGGTGCCAGGCGAAGGCTTCGTCCAGCAGGGTCGGGGATTGCTGACCGTACGAGTCGCGGCGGGCGCGGGCCAGATAGTCCTTGAGGGCCGGACGGTAGTCCGGGTGCGAGCAGTTCTCGATGATCACCTCGGCTCGCTGGCGGGGCGACAGGCCGCGCAGGTCGGCCAGGCCCTGCTCGGTGACCAGAATCTGGACGTCCTGATTGATGTGGTCGACGTGCGGAGCCTTCGGGACGATGGTCGAGATCTTGCCGCCCTTGGCGGTCGAGGGGGCCATGAAGATCGAGACGTAGGCGTTGCGGGCGAAGTCACCGCTGCCGCCGATGCCGTTCTGGATGCGCGAGCCCATCAGGTGGGTCGAGTTCACCGCCCCGTGGATGTCGGCCTCGATCATGCCGTTCATGGCGATGCAGCCCAGGCGGCGGATCAGCTCGGGATGGTTGCTGATCTCCTGCGGCCGCAGCACCAGCCGCTCGCGGAAGCGGACCATGTCGGCGTTCAGGGCCGCCGCGGCCTCGGGGCTCAGGGAAAAGGCGGTGGCCGAGGCGGTCAGCAGCTTGCCGGACTCCATCAGCTCCAGCATCCCGTCCTGCAGCACCTCGGTGTAGGCGGTCAGGTTGTCGAACGGACCGTGGACCAGGCCCGACATTACCGCGTTGGCGATGTTGCCCACGCCCGACTGCAGCGGCAGAAGGCTGGCCGGAAGGCGGCCGCGCGCGACCTCGTGACGGAAAAATTCCAGGAGGTGGCCGGCGATGGCGCGATGGTCCTCGCCCGGGGCGTCGAACGGCAGGTTGCGGTCGGGGGAAGTCGGTTTCGACGACGGCGACGATCTTGGAAGGATCGCAGCGGAAATAGGCCTCGCCGATGCGCTGGTCGGGCCGCACCAATGGGATCGGCACCCGGTTCGGCGGCAGGGCGGTGCCGTAGTAGATGTCGTGCATCCCTTCCAGCGCCGGGTTCTGCCAGCGGTTGACCTCCAGGATCACCTTCGAGGCCCGGTCGATCCAGGTCTTGTTGTTGCCGACCGACGAGGACGGGATCAGCGCGCCATCGGGGCGGATGCCGCTGACCTCGATGATCGCCGTGTCCAGCGGCCCCAGGAACCCCTGCCAGGCCATGGGCGCGACCTGCGACAGGTGCATGTCGAAATAGTCCATCTCCCCGCGATTGATCTTGTCGCGGGCGATGGGATCGGAGTTGTACGGCAGGCGGAATTCGATGCCATCGGCCTTGGCCAGGGCGCCGTCCAGCTCCGGGCCCGTCGAAGCCCCGGTCCACACTCGCAGGCGGAAGGGGTTTCCGGCCGCGTGCTCGGCTTCGATGCGGCTGGCCAGGGCCATCGGCACAGCCTTGGGATAGCCCGAGCCGGTGAAGCCGCTCATGCCCACCGTTTCGCCCGGCGCGATCAGCGCCGCGGCCGCCTCGGCCGGCATGATCCTGGCCGCCAGGCTCTCCAGTCCGATCCGTGATCCGCTCATCTTCCAAGCCTCCGTACAGGACGCCGAGGGCTTAGCTTGGCCGTCGGGCTGGTGTCTGTCCCGTATTAGCCCGTGGCGGTCAATATCCGACAGGGTGCGTCGCCAGCCACGCCTTCAGATCGGCCACCGATCGGTCCGGAATCTGCTCCATCGGCACGTGGCCGACTCCGGGATAGAGGATCAGGGTCGCGCCCGGTATGGCCTTGTGGAACTTCTCGCCGTCCGCGGCCGGGATCAGGCGGTCGTCCTGGCCGAACATTACCAGGGTCGGAACATGAATCCGCGACAGGTCGGCCGTCGTGGCGAGGCGGCGCGGGCCGGTCTGCAGGCCCAGCAGGATGTCCCGGTGGCCTGGCGCGCGCGCCAGGTCGACATAGCGGTCGATCAGGTCCGGGGTGACCAGCCTGGGATCCAGATAGGCCGCGCGCAGGCCCTGGGCGACCAGCGGTCGGGTGTCGATGTTTCGCAACAGCTTTCGGCCCAGCGGGTTGCGCAGGATCGCGAAGATCGAAGCCCCGCCGGCCTTGCTCGTTGGCCAGCCGGCCGCATCGACCAGGACCAGGCGCTGGACCTTGTCCGGATGGTTCAGCGCATAGGCCCAGGCCACCCCGCCGCCCATCGAATTGCCGCCGAGGGTGAAGCGGGTCAGGCCCAGCTTGCCCGTCACGCCGTCGACCACTGTGTCGAAGCCATCCCGCCCGGCCGCATAGCCCGGGGGCGCGCGGGTCAGGCCATGGCCAGGCAGGTCGAGGACAACCACGCGATAGTCGCTCGACAACGCCTTGGCCCACGCGTCCCAGGCATGGGTCGAGGCCGAGAAGCCATGCACCAGCACGATGGCCGGCGCCGCGCGCGGGCCAAGATCGCGATAGTGCGCCCGCACCCCGCCCGGCAGGTCCATGTACCGGGAATCCGCGTAGCCATACCGCGCTTCCAGCGCGGCGTAGGGGATGTCCGGCCGCTGCAGCAGAAACCAGCCGGCGGTCGCCAGTACGACGATCAATCCGAGAGCGATCGCAAGACCCTTCGCCAGCGTCTTCATCCCACCCTCCCCGGAGACTGGCCCCGGGCGCCAGGATTTGGGCGGACGCCGTCGCCCGTCAAGCGCCGCACGACGGACATTGAGGATCGGCCCCGATCCTCACGGTGCGGCTCTCAGCCGAGAGCGCGTCATAGATCAACAGCTTGCCCGACAAGGGTTCGCCCGCGCCGACGACCAGCTTGATCGCTTCCAGGGCCATCATCGATCCGATCACCCCCGCCAACGCGCCGACCACGCCGACCAAGGCGCAGGTCTCGGCGTCCGGCGGGGTTTCCGGCACCAGGCAGCGGTAGCAGGGCCTGCCGTGGAAGACCCCGACCTGACCTGTCCAGCGCCCCAGGGCTCCGCTGACCAGCGGCTTGCCGTGGGCCAGGCAGGCGTCGCTGACGGCGAAGCGGGTAGCGAAATCGTCCGTGCCGTCCAGCACCAGGTCATACCGGCCGACGATGTCACCAGCATTGGCGGAGTCCAGCCATACCGGATGAGTTTCCACGACCGTGTGCGGGTTCAGGGCGGCCAGACGCTCGACCGCCGCCTCCACCTTGGGCCGGCCGACATCGGCGGTGGCGTAGAGCACCTGGCGCTGCAGGTTCGACAGCGAGACGGCGTCGGGATCCACCAGGCCGATCGTTCCAATCCCGGCGGCGGCCAGATACAGCGCGGCCGGCGCGCCCAGGCCCCCGGCCCCGACCATCAGCACGCGCGCGCTCTTCAGCTTCTGCTGGCCCGGACCGCCGACTTCGCGAAGCACCAGATGGCGGGCGTAGCGCTCGACCTCGGCTTCTGAAAAACTCATGGCGCTTGACCCTCCGGCCCGGCCTCGCCACATGCGAAGCCATGCAAAGCTCGACTTCCTTCCCCGACTGGCACGGCACGACCATTCTGGCGGTGCGCAAGAACGGACAGACGGTGATCGCCGGCGACGGACAGGTCTCCATGGGCCCAACCGTCGTCAAGGGCAACGCCCGCAAGGTGCGACGCCTGGCCGGCGGCAAGGTGGTGGCCGGCTTCGCCGGGGCCACGGCCGACGCCTTCACCCTGATCGAGCGCCTTGAGGCCAAGCTGGAGCAATATCCCGACCAGCTGGCCCGCGCCTGCGTGGATCTGGCCAAGGACTGGCGCACCGACCGCTATCTGCGCCGGCTGGAAGCCATGCTGCTGGTGGCCGACAAGACCGCCATCTACACCGTCACCGGCGTCGGCGACGTGCTGGAGCCGGGCGAGAGCGCCGACGGCAACGCCGTGGCGGCGATCGGTTCGGGCGGCAACTACGCTTTGGCGGCCGGCAAGGCGCTGATCGACCAGGACCTTTCGGCCGAGGAGATCGCTCGCAAGGCGATGGCCATCGCCGCCGAGATCTGCGTCTACACCAACGGCAATCTTACCGTCGAAGCGCTTTAGGGCGAGGCCCAGCGGGTTTTCGTCGCAAACGAGATGCGCGGCGAATTCTCCCGGCGCTTGGCTAGGCGCGGGGAGGATCCCGCCATGCTGAAGACCTTTTTGATCGCTTGCGTTGCGTTGGCCGGCGCCGTTCAGGCCGAGTCCAGGAACCCCGCCGACCAGGTGGAGGCCGCCGAGCGCGCCTTCGCGGCCGACGGCCTGGCCCTTGGCGTGAAGCGCGCGTTCCTGAAGCATATGGCCGGCGACGCCATCATCTTCACGCCCGCCCCGGCCAACGCCCGCGCCTTCTACGAAAGCCGGGCGGGTGACAATGGGCCCGAAGCTGGAATGGTGGCCGGCGTGGGTGGTCGCCGCCAAGTCCGGGGATCTGGCCCTTTCCACCGGCCCGTCCTTTTTCGACGGCAAGCCAGGCGGCTGGTACGCCAGCATCTGGCGCAAGGACGCCGACAATATATGGCGCTGGATCTATGACGGCGGCAGCGCCGCCGACCCGGTCTCGGCCCCCGTCCAGGCGACGCCGGCGCGGAAAGGGCCGATGTCCAAGGCCGGCGAAGGCTCGGCCGCCAAGGCCTTCGACGCCGTGCGGGCGGCCGAGACGATGCTGAGCCAATCGGCCGAGAAAAACGCGCCCCTGGCTTACAAGGCCGTTCTGTCGGCCGACGCCCATTTGATCGGTCCGCGCGGAACCCGCGCCTTGCTTCCAACGGCGCTCATGGAACGCTTGGAACAGCGTCCGGCGGCCATGACCCTGACCTTGCGGGGCGGCGGCGCCGCCAAGGCTGGTGATTTCGTCTGGACCCATGGCGAAGCCGCGTGGTCGGAGGGTCAAAAAGCCGTCGCCGCGCACTATATGCATGTCTGGCAAAGGCGGCCCGACGGGTCGGCGCCTGATCTTCGAGACCCTGATCAACGACCGATGACCGAGTTTTCCCCCCGCGAGATCGTTTCCGAACTGGACCGTTACATCGTCGGTCACGCCGAGGCCAAGAAGGCCGTCGCGGTGGCCTTGCGCAACCGCTGGCGCCGCCGGCGCGTACCGGCCGATCTGCGTGACGAGGTGACGCCGAAGAACATCCTGCTGATCGGCCCCACCGGCGTCGGCAAGACCGAGATCGCCCGCCGCCTGGCCAAGCTGGCCCAGGCGCCGTTCCTCAAGGTCGAGGCCACCAAGTTCACCGAGGTCGGCTATGTTGGCCGCGACGTCGACCAGATCGTCCGCGATCTCGTGGAAAGCGCCCTGGCCATGGTCCGCGACAAGCGCCGCGCGGCCGTGAAGGCCAAGGCCGAGGCCGCCGCCGAGGAGCGCATCCTCGACGCCATGACCGGCCCCGGCTCGACCGCCGCCCGCGACAGCTTCCGCAAGAAGCTGCGCGCCGGTGAGCTGGACGACAAGGAGATCGAGCTGCAGCTGGCCGACACCGGCGGCGCCAGCTTCGAGATCCCCGGCCAGCCCGGCGCCCAGGTGCTGAACCTGTCGGAAATGATGAAGTCGTTTGGCGGCGGTCGCACCAAGACCCACAAGACCACCGTCACCGGCGCCTGGGCCCCGTTGATCGCCGAGGAAAGCGACAAGCTGCTGGACCAGGAAGCCCTGACCCAGGAAGCCCTGGAGCTGGCCGAGAACCACGGCATCGTCTTCCTGGACGAGATCGACAAGGTCGCCAGCAGCTCGCAGCGCTCTGGCGCCGACGTCTCCCGCGAGGGCGTGCAGCGCGACCTGCTGCCGCTGATCGAGGGTACGACCGTCTCGACCAAGTATGGCCCGGTCAAGACGGACCACATCCTGTTCATCGCCTCGGGCGCCTTCCATGTCGCCAAGCCGTCGGACCTGCTGCCCGAACTGCAGGGCCGCCTGCCGATCCGCGTCGAGCTGAAGGGCCTGTCGCGCGACGACATGCGCCGCATCCTGACCGAGCCGGAAGCCAACCTGATCCGCCAGCACCAGGCCCTGATGCTGACCGAGGGCGTGACCCTGACCTTCACCGACGAGGCCATCGACGCCCTGGCCGACGCGGCCGTGGCCGTGAACAACTCGGTCGAGAACATCGGCGCCCGCCGGCTGCAGACGATCCTGGAGAAGGTGGTCGAGGAAATCAGCTTCTCGGCGGCCGATCGTAGCGGAGAGACCATCGCGGTCGACGCGGCCTATGTGCAGGAGCGGATCGGCGCCCTGGCGGCCAACGCCGACCTGAGCCGGTTCATCCTCTAGGTTTAGGAGGCGGCGGAAACCGCCTCCATTCCAAGGATCGCGGCCTTGCGGGCCAGGCCCCAGTGGTAGCCGGTCAGCTTGCCGCTCTTGCCGATCGCCCGGTGACAGGGGATCAGCAGCGAGATCGGGTTGGCCCCGATGGCGCCGCCGGTGGCCTGGAACGCCTTGGGCTTGCCGGCCCAGCACGCCACCTGACCGTAGGTGGCGGTCTCGCCGGCCGGAATCCGCAGCAGGGCCTTCCAGACCTGCACGTGATAGGGCGAACCGATCAGTACGACAGGCAGCGGCCCATCGCCGCCCGTGAAGGCGTGGATGGCCGTGGCCTGGGCGGCCGCGTCGTCGCGGATCCAGTCGGCGGCCGGGAAGCGGCGATGCATGTCGGCGAAAGTCGCCTCGTCGTCGCCGTCCGAGAAGGCCAGGCCCGCCAGACCACGCTCGGCCATCACGAACAGGCCCTTGCCGAACGGCGTCGGAGCCCAGCCCCAGCGCAGCCGCATCCCCGCCCCGCGGCGGCGCACCTCGCCGGGGGTCGCGGCCTCCTGGGCGATGAACAGGTCGTGCAGCCGCGAAGGGCCCGACAGCCCCGCGTCGAAGGCCGCGTCCAGCACCGTGCCGCCGGCCTCCAGCGAGCGCCGGGCCTCGGCGTGGGCGATGGCAGAGACGAAGCTCTTGGGGCTGACCCCGGCCCAGCGGGTGAAGACGCGCTGGAAGTGGAACGGCGACAGGCCCACGGCCTGGGCGGCCTCGTCCAGAGAGGGATGGTCCGACCACCGCTCGGCCAGCCAATCGAGCGCCTTGGCCATGCGGTGGTAGTCGACCGAGCGCTCGGCCAGACGGACCAGCTCCCGGCTGGCGGCCTCCGAAAGGTCGGTCGAAAGGGGGGATGCGTCGTATGCCATGCCCGGGACGCTAGACGCGTCGGTTACCGCCGTCCGCCCGGTTCTTGCGGCCGCGTCGCCGGTCATGACCACCGCTCGGCGCGGGCGGCGCGGATAGCGTCCTGCAGGGCCTGGGCGAAGCTGACCCGCTCGTCGGGGCTCAGGGACCGGGCCAGGGTCAGGCGCTTGCGATAGATCATCAGCCGGACGCGCGCCTCGTGCTCGCCCAGATGGTCCACGCCCACCCGGGTGAAGGCCGTCGGCGAGGTCCAGACGGTGCGCGCGCCCTTCTCGTCCTCGCGGCTGACGGTGACGGCCTCCGCCGTGACCTGGACCCGCTCCACCCGGCGGGCGGCGCGGTCCGAGGCCCGCAGCGCCAGCCACAGGGCCAGGACGTCCAGTCCCAGGAACGGCAGGACCGGCGGCGCGCCGACCACCAGCAGGAAAATCGCCACCATGACGTTGAAGGCCATGACCACCGCCAACAGCACCACGGCGCCCCGCGGCGTCAGCGAACGGTGTGGCGCGATCACGCGGTCCATGTAGATCGGCAGGGCCATGGCGGGATTTTAGAACCGTCCCTGGCGCTTGGCGAGCCGTCCTTCTTGGCGTTTCAGGCGCATCACGGCATGGTCCGCGTCATGGCCAAGCCCGTGCTCGCGAAGAAAAAGAAACCCGCCCGAAAGCGCATCAGCCCCGCCGAACGCGAGCGGGTCGAAACCCTGTTCAAGCGCTTCGAGAGCCTGGAGTCGCATCCCAAGACCGAGCTGAACTACGCCAATCCCTATGAGCTGGTCACCGCCGTGGCCCTTTCGGCCCAGGCGACGGACGTCCAGGTCAACAAGGCCACCGGCCCGCTGTTCCAGGTCGCCGACAGCGCCGAGAAGATGCTGGAACTCGGCGAGGATGGGCTGATCAAGTACATCGCCTCCATCGGCCTGTTCCGCACCAAGGCCAAGAACGTCATCGCCGCCGCCCACATCCTGATGGACAAGCACGGTGGTCAGGTGCCGCTGAACCGCGCCGACCTCGAAGCCCTGCCGGGCGTGGGCCGCAAGACCGCCAGCGTGGTGCTGAACGAGCTGGACATCGAGCCGGCCATCGCCGTCGACACCCACGTCTTCCGTGTCTCGCACCGCCTGAAACTGTCGGCCGGCAAGACGCCCGACGCGGTCGAGCAGGACCTGATGCGGATCGTGCCGCCGCGCCACCAGACCCGGGCGCACCACTGGCTGATCCTGCACGGGCGCTATGTCTGCGTGGCGAGGAAACCGAAGTGCGAGATCTGCAGGATCAGCGACCTGTGCCCTTCGCGGGAGCTGTTCCTGGGGGCCTAGCCGATTGCCTTGATCACCGCCCGGGCGAAGGCCTCGCCGTGGTCATGCGCATGTTCCAGGAAGAGGTCCGGCTCGATCGCCTCCAGCTCCATCAGTTGCGGCGTGTGCTCCAGGCCCCGGATCAGATCCACGCGAGCGTAGGTCAGCGGCGCGCCAGCCGCCTCCAGCACCATCTCGGCCGCGCGCAGGGCCTCGGGCTCCGGCGCGATCTCGGTGACCTTGCCGCCGAACTGCGGCTGGACCCGGAAGTCGCCCCCCTCGGCGACCTTGGCCACGGCGTGGCTGAAGGCGTCGTCGAAATAGAACAGGGACAGCTCGCCCTCTTCACCGACGGCCGGCAGGAACGGCTGGATCAGGGCCGGCCCCGTGGGTCCGCCTTCCAGCGAACCGTGGCGCTTGACCCGGATGGTCTCGTGCGAACCGGCCGAGATCTGCGGCTTGACCACCACCTCGTCCACCCCGAAGGCGTCGAAGGCGGCCTGGACATGCTCCAGCGTCAGAATGTCGTGGGCGAGGGTCGGCACCACCGGCGCGCCCTTCCCGGCGAGCTCGACCAGATAGGTCTTGGTCGAGTTCCAGCGCAGCACCGCCGGCGGATTGACCATGCGCGCGCCGCTCGCCTCGAAGGCGTCCAGCTGGGCGAACCACTCGGCTTGACGGGCATGATAGCCCCAGGCGAGGGACGGCATGACCAGGCGCGCCTGGTCCTTGTCGACCGGATCCGTCCACGGCTGGGCGGCGATGGTCAGGCCGTGGCGGCGCAGCGGCCCGGCCAGACGCTCCAGCAGCGGCGCCCAGCTGTCGCCGTAGCGGCGCTCGTCGCGGGCGGGGACCAGGATGAGGACGTCGGCCATCGGCATACTCGCGTTCAACGAAGCCTCGCAGCTAAGATGTCGCGACACGCGCGGCAAGCCTTGCGTTGCCTTGAGCCCCCACTTCCTTTAATCGCCAAGTGTTTGTGGCTTCTCCGCCCTGTTCTTTCAAAGGTTTGTTCCGCTCCATGACCGCGCTCTACGACGTCGCCGGCATCGGCAACGCCATCGTCGACGTCATCGCCCAGTGCGACGACGCCTTCCTCGCCCAGGAAGGCCTGACCAAGGGCTCGATGGCCCTGATCGACCCGGCGCGGGCCGCGAGCCTCTATGACGCCATGGCCTCCGGCATCGAGGCCTCGGGCGGCAGCGCGGCCAACACCCTGGCCGGCGTGGCCAGCTTCGGCGGCAAGGCCGCCTTCATCGGCAAGGTCGCCGACGATCAGCTGGGCCGCGTGTTCCGGCACGACATGCAGGCCATCGGCTGCGCCTTCACCACGTCGCCCCTGGCCGAGGGCCCGGCCACGGCCCAGAGCCTGATCAACGTCACCCCAGACGCCCAGCGCACCATGTCGACCTATCTCGGCGCGTGCGTCGAGCTGACCCCGGCCGACGTCGACCCCGCCATCATCGAGGCCGCCCAGATCTCGTATCTGGAAGGCTATCTGTTCGATCCGCCGGAAGCCCGCCGCGCCTTCGCCAAGGCCGCCGCCCTGGCCCACGGCGCCGGCCGCAAGATCTCGATGACCCTGTCCGACAGCTTCATGGTCGATCGCCATCGCGGCGCCCTGATGGGCTTCATCGAGACCCAGTGCGAGATCGTCTTCGCCAACGAGAGCGAAGTCTGCTCGCTGTTCGAGACCACCGACTTCGACGCGGCGGTGAAGGCCCTGGCCGAGCGCTGCGAGATCGCCGCCGTCACCCGCAGCGAAAAGGGCTCGGTGATTGCTTCCGGCGGAAGCCTCCACGAAATCTCGGCCTATCCGGTGGAAAAAGTCGTGGACACGACCGGCGCGGGCGACCAATACGCCGCTGGCTTCCTCTACGGCCTTTCGCAGGGCCGCCCGCTGCCGGTCTGCGGTCAGCTGGGCTCCCTGGCCGCCGCCGAGGTGATCGACCATTATGGCCCACGTCCGCAGGTGTCCCTGCGCGAACTGGCCCGGAAGAACGGACTGTAAGGACGCAAATGGCCCGCACCGCTGAAGTGGTCCGCGAGACGAAGGAGACCCAGATCCGGGTCTGGATCGATCTCGACGGGACCGGCGCCTCGAACGATCTCCACCGGCATCGGTTTCTACGACCATATGCTGGAGAGCTTCGCGCGCCACGGCGGCTTCGACCTCAAGGTCGAGACCAAGGGCGACTTGCACATCGACATGCACCACACGGTCGAGGACACCGGCATCGTGCTGGGCCAGGCGATCCACAAGGCGCTGGACGGCTTCAAGGGCGTCCGGCGCTTCGGCCACGCCTATATCCCGATGGACGAGACCCTGACGCGCTGCGCCATCGATCTCTCCAACCGGCCGTATCTGATCTGGAGGGTCGAGTTCAAGCGGCCCAAGGTCGGCGAGATGGACACCGAGCTCTTCAAGGAGTTCCACCACGCGTTCGCCATGAACTGCGGGGCGTGCGTCCATCTGGAGACCCTGTACGGCGACAACACCCACCATGTGGCCGAAAGCGGCTTCAAGGCCCTGGCCCGGGCGCTGCGTCAGGCGGTCGAGATCGACCCGAAGACCGGCGGTCAGGCTCCGTCCACCAAGGGCGTGCTGTAAGGATACTCCATGCAGACCGTCGCCCTGATCGACTACGGGTCGGGCAACCTGCGTTCGGCCGAGAAGGCCCTGCGTGAGGCGGCCCGTCGCCGCGCGCTCGACGCCGAGATCGTCGTCACCGCCGACCCCGACCTCGTCGCCGAGGCCGACCGCGTCTTCCTGCCCGGCGTCGGGGCCTTCGCCTCGTGTCGCGCGGGTCTGGACGCCACCGGCGTCTACGACGCGATGAACCACGCCGTGCACGGCCGCGGCGTTCCCTTCATGGGCATCTGCGTCGGCCACCAATTGCTGGCGACCGAAGGCCTGGAATTCGGCGTCACGCCGGGCCTGGACTGGATCGCCGGCCAGGTGAAGAAGCTCGAGCCGAACGACCCGGCCCTGACCATCCCGCACATGGGCTGGAACGCCATCAGCTTCGTCCGCCCTCACGCCCTGTTCGCGGGGATCGAGGACGGCGCCCACATGTACTACGCCAACTCCTTCGCCCTGGACGCGGCCGACCCGGCCGATGTCGTCGCCACCACCGACCACGGCGGCCCGTTTGTCGCGGCGGTGGCCAAGGACAATGTCGCGGGCGTACAGTTTCACCCCGAAAAGTCACAAGCTTCAGGGCTCGCCCTGCTCGCCAACTTCCTGGAATGGCGCCCATGATCCTCTATCCCGCCATCGACCTGAAGGACGGCCAGTGCGTGCGCCTGCTGCACGGCGACATGGAGAAGGCCACGGTCTTCAACACTTCGCCCGCCGACCAGGCGCAGCGCTTCGTCAAGGACGGCTTCTCATGGCTGCATGTCGTCGACCTTAACGGCGCCATCGAGGGCAAGTCGGTCAACACCGCCGCCGTCGAGTCGATCCTGGAGTCGATCTCGATCCCCGTGCAGCTGGGCGGCGGCATCCGTACGCTGGAAGGCGTCGAGGCCTGGATCGAGGCGGGCGTGTCCCGCGTCATCCTCGGCACCGTGGCCGTCCACGACCCGGACCTGGTCCGCAAGGCCGCGCGCCTGTGGCCCGAACAGATCGCCGTGGCCGTCGACGTCCGTGACGGCAAGGTCGCCATCGACGGCTGGACCGGCCTGTCGGACCTCTCCGCGATTGACCTGTCGCGCCGCTTTGAGGACGTCGGCGTCGCCGCCCTGATCATCACCGACATCAGCCGCGACGGCGCCCTGACCGGCGTCAATGTCGAGGGCGTGGGCGAACTGGCCGACGCGGTCTCCATTCCCGTCATCGCCTCCGGTGGCGTGGCCGCGGTCGCCGACATCGAGCGCCTCAAGGCCCGCCCGGGCGTCGAGATCGCCGGCGCTATCCTGGGCCGCTCGCTCTACGCCGGCACGATCAAGCCGTCCGAAGCCCTGATCGCGGCGGCCGCCTGATGCTGAAGACCCGGATCATTCCCTGCCTCGACGTGAAGGACGGGCGGGTGGTCAAGGGGGTCAATTTCGTGGCCCTGCGCGACGCCGGCGACCCGGTGGAACAGGCCCGCGCCTATGACGCCGCCGGCGCCGACGAGCTGATGTTCCTGGACATCACCGCCTCCAGCGAAGGTCGGGGCCTGATCCTGGACGTCATCTCGCGCACCGCCGAGGTCTGCTTCATGCCCGTCTCGGTGGGCGGCGGCGTGCGCCAGGTGTCCGACATGCGCCGCCTGCTGCTGGCCGGCGCCGACAAGGTCTCGACCAACACCGCCGCCGTCGAGAATCCCGACCTGATCGCCGCCGGCGCCGACGCCTTCGGGGCCCAGTGCGTGGTCGTGGCCATCGACGCCAAGCTGCGCGAGGACGGCTCGGGCTGGAACGTCTGGACCTATGGCGGCCGCAAGGACACCGGCCTCGACGTGGTCGACTGGGCCGCCAAGCTCGTCGAGCGCGGCGCGGGCGAGATCCTGCTCACCTCGATGGACCGCGACGGGGCCAAGATCGGCTACGACATCCCGCTGCTGAAGGCCGTGACCAGCGCGGTGAACGTGCCGGTGATCGCCTCGGGCGGTGCGGGCAAGACCGAACACCTGGTCGAAGCCGCTCGCGACGGCCACGCCGCCGCCGTGCTGGCCGCCTCGATCTTCCACTTCGGCGAGATCAGCATCGGCGAGGCCAAGCAGGCCATGGCCGACGCCGGCATCCCCGTGCGCCTGGACCGGAGCGCCGCATGAGCCAGCGCCTGACTGACGTCCTGCAACGCCTGGCCGCCACGATCGCGGCCCGCAAGGGTGGTGATCCGTCGGTGTCCTACACCGCCAAGTTGCTCAACGACCCCGCCCTCGCCGCCAAGAAGCTGGGCGAGGAAGCCGTCGAGACGGTGATCGCCGCCGTGGCTCAAGGTCCGGATGCGTTGGCGGCCGAAAGCGCCGACCTGCTCTACCACTGGCTGGCGCTGATGGCGGCGTCGGGGGTGTCGCTGGACGCCGTGGCCGAGAAGCTGGAGGCCCGCGAAGGGACCTCGGGCATCGCCGAGAAGGCGTCGCGGAAGCGCTGAAGGCGCCCGAAAGCCTCGCTGCTAGCCCTTGCGCTTCAGCGCCACATACAGCGCCCCATCGCCGCCGTGCCGCTGATCGGCGGTCGAGACCCCGGCGATCATCTCGCGCAGGGCCGGACCCGCCAGCCACTCCGGCGTCCGCTGCTTCAAGACACCGTGGCCGACCCGACCCTTGCCGGTGATCACCAGCACCGCCCGGTGGCCATCGTCATAGGCGCGGCGGATGAAGCCCTCCAGCGTGGCCCTCGCCCGGTCCTGGTCGAGGCCATGCATGTCCAGGCGGGCGCCGATCGGGTCGTGCTCCTTGACGATGCGGCGCTTGCGGTTGGGTTCGATGTGGTGGACGGGCCCCTTCAGGACCTTGGCCGGCGCCGGCTTGAGCTCCTCGGGACTGACGCGCAGCGGCGCGATCGAGGCCAGGTGCGTGGGCTGTTCCACCGGAATGGCCGTGTCGCTCTTCAACGGCCGGATCCGCGCCTTGGAGCGCATCTTCTCGGGCTTTCCGGGCGCGCGCGGCGTCACCGTCGAGGCGACGAGCTTCCAGAGGCGCTTGTCGTCCTCGGGTCCGGGCGGCGGCTTCCTGACCATGTCAGCGCGGTACGAGCCGGTACAGGCGTAGGGTGTGGCGTACGCGACCGGCCTCGGCGCCGGCGGCGGCGCCCGAGCCCATATAGAGATCGGCGCGGACATCGCCCTTGATCGCCCCGCCAGTGTCCAGGGTCATGGCCAGGCGGCGATAGGCCGGGAAGGCGCCCGCCAGCTTCGGCGCGGCGGCGTCCAGCCAGTAGAGCTCGCCCATGGCGTGGCGGCTGGGATCGATGGCGATGGCTCGCCCCGGAGGCAACGGCGCGCCGGCCGAGCCCACGGGCTCCTTGCCGTCATCGGGAAGCGTCTTGAAGAACACGTAGCGCGGGTTCAGCCGCATGATCGCGTCGGCCTCCGGCCCGCGATGGTCGGCCAGCCAGGCGCGGATGGCGTCGCCCGAGGTGTTGTTGTCGGGCAGCAGGCCCTTGTCGCGCATGGCGTTGGCGATTCCGACGAACGGCCTGCCATTGGTCCCGGCGAACACCGCGCGGACGCGGCGACCATCGGGCAGAACCAGAACGCCCGAACCCTGGATCTGCAGGAAGAACAGCTCCTCCGGTCGCATCCAGGCCAGGGGCTTGTCGGTGGGGGTCGCCTCGATCTCGGCCCGGTCCGGATAGGGCGCGAAGGTCGGGCCCTCGACGTGGCCGGTGATCTTCTTGCCGACGAAGCTGGGCTCGAAGGCGCCGAGGTCCAGCACGACCAGGTCGGCCGGGACGCCGCGGACCGGAACGGTGAACTCGGCGTTGCGCGACATCCGCGCCTCGTACTGGGGGGCGAAATAGGCGGTCAGCAGGCCCTCGTCGCTCCCCTCCTTCTGGCGAACCGGCTCGACCCGGAAATTGGCTTCCAGAAACGCGCGCGCGCCGGGTTCGTCCTGGACGGTGGCGTTGCGGGCCAGGCCGCAGACGCGGGCCATGGCCGGATCCTTGGCGACGCCGCAGCCGGCGCGGAAGGCGTCGAGGGCCGCGACGTGATCCTCCTCGGCCCAGCCGACCAGACTGGCGAACGACACCGTCGTCGCGGGCGAGGTCGTCGGGGGCGGTGTCGCCGGCGGTGAAGGCGCCGGACCCGTCGAGACCGGCGGCGTGGACGTCGTGCTGGCGCAGGCGCTCAGCAGCAGGCCCGCCAGAGCCAGGGGGGCGAAGGCGGTCTGGACGCTCAGAATCCGAGTCATTACGCCTCGGCGGCGGCGACGAAGGCCAGGCGCCAGTTGGGATTGGCGCTCTTGACCTCGCGCTCGAAGGTCCAGAGCTCGGCGGTGCGGCGGTCGTCGACGCCCTCGCCGCGCTCGTCCTTGGTGCGGGTGCGCACCTCGGCCAGAATCCGCACCACCGCCTTGGCCAGGTCGCCGACCAGGTCGATCCGCTCGAGGTCCAGGCGCGGCGGGGCCATGAACTCGACCTTCTCGCTGCGGCCGGCGGTCTCGCGGGCGGCCATGGCCTGCTCGAAATTGGCCATGACGTCCGGGGCCAGCAGCGGCTTCAGCGTCTCGCGGTCGCCTTCGGCGTAGGCCTTGACGATCTGCTCATAGGCCGAACGGGCGCCGGCCAGGAACTTGGTTGGATCGAAGTCCGGTTGTTTGGACCTCAGAGCCTCCAGGCCCTCGGTGCGCAGGATCGGATGCGTCTCGGCCGGAAGCGGAGCCGCGCCGGGCTGGGCCGTGACGACGTCCTCGGGCTGACGGCCCGTACGACGCCCCAGGGTGGCGTACAGCTGATACAGGACGACCGCGGCGACCGCGGCGAGGAACAGGATCTGGAGCACTTCAAGGTCCGGCAACGGGCTTTGGGCCCAGGATATCATCTCTATATAGGCGAGACGCGTTCTCTCGTCAGGCGCCCAGCGTTGCGCCGGACGGGCCCTCATGGTAGCAGCGCCCACCTTTCTTAGGCGTTTTAGACGCCGATTACGGATTTTATCCTAATGACCGACACCACCGCCCCCGAGGCGACTTCGGACGACAACGCCGCCGCGCAATCGGGCATCCGTATCCTGGCCCAATTCGTCCGCGACTTCTCGTTCGAAAACCCGCTGGCGCCCGACAGCCTGCGCGCCGGCGCGGCCCAGCCCGCCATCGACATGGGCGTCGAAATGAACGCCCGTGGTCGCCCGGATGGCCTGTTCGAAGTCGACCTGAAGCTCTCGGCCCGCGCCACGCGCGAAGAGCAGGCCGTGTTCCACATCGAAGTCGTCTACGGCGGCCTGTTCCACATCGCGGGCGTCGCTGAGGAAGACCTGGAGCCGGTGCTTCTGATCGAGTGCCCCCGCTTCCTGTTCCCGTATGCGCGTCGCCTGATCTCGGACGTCACGGCCGAAGGCGGCTTCCCGCCCTTCCTGATCGATCCGATCGACTTCGCCGGCGTCTACGCCGCGCGCAAGGCCCAGGCCGAAGCCGGCGGCGTGATGGGCAACGCCTAGCCTCGAACGCCACCGCGAAAATACAAGAAGGCCCGGTCATCGCTGACCGGGCCTTTTTTCTTTACGGCTGCAGGCGGTAGCCGCCCATCTCGGTGATCAGGATCCTGGCCGCCCCTGGATCCGGCTCGATCTTCTGGCGCAAGCGGTAGACGTGGGTCTCCAGCGTGTGAGTGGTGACCCCGGCATTATAGCCCCAGACCTCGGTCAGCAGCTCCTCGCGCGACACGGGCTTGGAGCCGGCGCGGTAGAGGTACTTGAGGATGTTGGTTTCCTTCTCGGTCAACCGCACCTTCTTCTGCTTTTCGTCGACCAGAAGCTTGGCCGAGGGGCGGAACTCGTACGGACCGATGCGGAACAGCGCGTCTTCCGACGCTTCGTAGCTGCGCAGCTGGGCGCGGATGCGGGCCAGCAGCACCCCGAAGCGGAAAGGCTTGGTGACATAGTCGTTGGCCCCGGACTCCAGGCCCAGGATGGTGTCGCTGTCGCTGGCCGCCGCTGTCAGCATGATCACCGGGGCCGTGACCCCGTTCTTGCGCATCAGGCGGCAGGCCTCCCGGCCGTCCATGTCGGGCAGGTCGACGTCCAGCAGGATCAAGTCAGGCTTGACCTCGCGCGACATCTTCACGCCCTCGCCGGCCGTTGCGGCCTCGGCCACGGCGAATTCCTCGTGCAGGGCCAATTGCTCGGCCAGGGCGCCGCGCAGGTCCTCGTCGTCGTCGATCAGCAGAAGCGTCTTGCGTTGCGCCATAAGGCGGAACATGCACCGCTGCGGCCCTCGGGGACAACCCCGAGCGGGGCCTTAAGCTCAATAGCGGAAAGTGGTAGCGGGTTTCGGCGGCCATTGAGCGCCAAACAGGAATGTCTGGGAGACACCTTTGATGCTGTTTCGAGCCCATGCGGATGGCCGCTTCGAGCTGAACGGGCGCACCGTGCGCTGCGCGATCGGCAAGGCTGGCGCGATCGCCGCCGCCGATAAGCGCGAGGGCGACAACAAGAGCCCGGCGGGGACATGGGTCATGCGCGAGGTCTGGTACCGGCCCGATGTCTATAAAGGCGGTCCAAAGACCGCCCTGCCCCTCCACGCCACCCGCCCCGACGACGGCTGGTGCGACTCCCCGGGCGATCCGAACTACAACCGCCCTGTCCTGCTGCCCTACCCGGCCAGCGCCGAACGGATGTGGCGTGATGACCACGTCTACGACCTGGTCGTCATCCTGGGCCACAACGACCGTCCGCCCGCGCCAGGCATGGGTTCGGCGATCTTCATGCACCTGGCCCGCGACGGCTATCCGGGCACCGAGGGCTGCGTGGCCCTGGCGCGACCGGACCTAGAGGCGGTGCTGGCCATCGCCAAACCGGGCGACGCGGTCGAGATCGTCGCCGACTAGCCGTAGTGGCGGTCGCCGAACAGCGCCGAGCCTACCCGAACCGAGGTCGCGCCCTCGGCGATGGCGATCTCGAAGTCGTCGCTCATGCCCATCGACAGCTTCTCGACGCCGTTGAGCGCGGCGATGGCCCGCAAGGATGCGAAATAGGGCGCGGGATCGGCGCCGACAGGCGGGATGCACATCAGGCCCTCGATCGTCAGGCTGTAGGATTCGCGGCAGGCGGCGAGGAAAGCGTCGGCTTCTGAGGGTGCGACGCCGGCCTTCTGGACCTCCTCGCCGATATTGACCTGCACGTAGAGTCGCGGGGCCTTGCCCACCCGCTGGATCTCCTCGGCCAGCACGCGGGCCAGCTTCTCGCGGTCGAGCGTCTCGATGACGTCAAAGAAATCGACCGCCTCGCGGGCCTTGTTGGTCTGCAGCGGGCCGATCAGGCGCAGCTCCAGGCCCTCGCGGCGCGGACCCCAGCGCTCCATCGCTTCCTGAACGCGGTTCTCGCCATAGACTTTCTGTCCCGCCTCCAGCACCGGCGCGATATGCTCCCAGGGCTGGGTCTTCGACACCGCCACCAGAGTCACCGATCCGGCCTGCCGGCCGGCGCGCGCCTCGGCGACGGCGATGCGGTCCTGGATCCGAGCGAGAGCGTGGGACATTGGGGGCAGCCTTGGACGGGAACGTGAGCGAACTGGAAGTCCTGTCTAGTGCGGCCGCGGCCTTTCCGCCAAGGACCGTGCGCGGCCAGGCCCTGCCCCACCTGCTGTTCTTCACCGATCCGCAGCGGGTTCCTAACCCCGAGGCGATCGCCGAGCGCCTGCCGGCCGGCGCGGGGATCGTCTACAGAGCGTTCAGCGCCGAGGACGCGATCGAGCGCGGACGCCGGCTGCGGGTGATCGCCACCGAGCGCGGCCTGCTGCTGCTGGTCGGCGCCCATCCGGGCCTGGCCGAGGGCGTCCGCGCCGATGGCCTGCACATGCCGGAGCGGCTCTCGGCCGAGATCCCTCGCCTGCGAGCCGAGCACAGTCGCTGGCTGATCACCGTCGCGGCCCATGATCGGGGCGCGATCCAGGCGGCCGAGCGCGGGGCGCCGACGCCGTCGTCGTCTCGCCGATCTTTCCCAGCAACAGTCCGTCGGCCGGCGAGCCGCTGGGCGTGGAGGGCCTAAAGGATCTCGTCGCAGCGACGTCGCTGCCCGTCTACGCGCTGGGCGGGGTGCGCGCGCGCACGGTCTCGCGGCTGATCGGCAGCGGGATTGTCGGGATCGCGGCCGTGGAGGCCTTGGCCGGACCTTAGAACTTGAAGGCGGTCTCGAGGCGTACGCGCGGAGCCGGATCGGGCTGCTGGGCCTTGCGGGCGGCGAGCGCCGGGTTGGATTCACCGAGGCTGACGGCGCCGCCGACGCGGATCGACGGAGTCACCTTGAAATAGGCGCCGGCCTGGACGTCCTGCATTTCCATTTCGCGGCTGGACGGCTGATCGAGGTCCAGCTTCAGGCCCCAGCGACCCTTCTTGGCGTCCCAACGCAGGGTGCGCTTGTCATCCTGCGGATACTGGACGCCGGCGGCGGCGCTGGTGAAGTCGTTCTTGACCGAGAAATCCGGCGTGACGGCGTGCGGCTTGGCTTGGGCGAACGCCATCGAGGCCGATCCCGTCAGGATCAGCGCGGCAGTCCCCGCCAGAAAGAAACGCGTCGCGGTCATCACCACTCGCCGCCTATACTCAGTTGTCCCCACCCATCCCATGTAGGAACGAGCCCCTTACATTGCGATTAAAGGCTGGAGCGGAACGCGGTCAACCTCGCTTCGGTCGCACCCGGCGCCAAATTGGGCGATTCAATCGAGTCCTGTTGCGACGAGGTCACGCGATTCCTGTTTTGAGGCGGCGCAGCCATGCTATAGACCGGCTCCCGGCCGCGGGGGCGCGCCAGGGTGCGCGCGAGCGCCCGAAAGACATTTGGAGCGAGGTACTATGGCGTTTGAACGTGGGTCTGTGATGCGCGGCGTCGCCGCGGGCGTCCTGGCTCTGTCGATGCTGAGCATGACCGCATGCGCCAGCAACAAGCCCCCCAAGACTTTCTCCACGCAAAGCGACGAGCCGGGCCTCAACCCGTTCAAGCGCTTCGGCGGCGGCGCCAAGGCCCCGGCGTCGGAAGGCTCGATCGGCGTCAACGGCTATCTGTGGCGCGCCAGCCTGGACACCCTGGCCTTCATGCCCCTGGCCTCGGCCGACCCGTACGGCGGCGTGATCATCACCGATTGGTACGTGAACCCGGAAACGCCGGCCGAGCGCTTCAAGGCCACCGTCTACATCCTGGACACCCGCCTGCGCGCCGACGGCCTGAACGTCACGGTCTTCAAGCAGTCCAAGGACATCAACGGCGCCTGGGTCGACGCTCCGGTCGCCGATCAGACCGCCACCGATCTCGAGAACGCGATCCTGACCCGCGCCCGTCAGCTTCGACTTTCGAACATCAAGAACTAAGGCGCTCACGGGTCCTCTTCCAGGCGAAGAGGACCCTGGCTTCCTATTTCTCTACGCGCTCCAGCCGCGAAACCGCTTAACTTGTCGCGGACGCGCGCGGAGCCTGCCTTGGCAGGTTCCAAGTCCAATAGTTGGGCGCACGATAACCGCCGAAACCGCTTACACTTTCGGCTATCTCGCGCCCGGCGCGTTCCTGCATCCAAGACCCTGGTTTCCGATGGCCCGCTATAATCCCAAAGACACCGAACCCAAGTGGCGCGAAGCCTGGGCGAAGGCCGACGTCTTCAAGACCGGCGAGATCAACGACGGCCGTCCGAAATACTACGTCCTCGAGATGTTCCCGTACCCGTCGGGCCGCATCCACATGGGCCACGTCCGCAACTACGCCATGGGCGACGTGGTGGCCCGCTATAAGCGCGCTCAAGGCTTCAACGTCCTGCACCCGATGGGCTGGGACGCCTTCGGCATGCCGGCCGAGAACGCGGCCATGGAGCGCGGCGTCCATCCCAAGGGCTGGACCTACGACAACATCGCCGCCATGCGCGAGCAGCTGAAGTCGCTGGGCATCTCGGTCGACTGGTCGCGCGAGTTCGCCACCTGCGACCCGGAATATTACGGCAAGCAGCAGGCCTGGTTCCTGCGCCTGCTGAAGCGCGGCCTGGTCTATCGCAAGGAAGCCTCGGTCAACTGGGACCCGGTCGACATGACCGTCCTGGCCAATGAGCAGGTCATCGACGGCAAGGGCTGGCGGTCGGGCGCGACGGTCGAGAAGCGCAAGCTGACCCAGTGGTTCCTGCGCATCACCGACTACGCCGACGCCCTGATCGACGGCCTGAAGACCCTGGACCGCTGGCCCGACAAGGTTCGCCTGATGCAGGAGAACTGGATCGGCCGCTCGAAGGGCCTGCGCTTCAAGTTCCAGTTCGACGGCGAAGCGCCCGACGGCATGGCGGACGGCCTGGAGGTCTACACGACCCGTCCCGACACCCTGTTCGGCGCGAGCTTCGTCGGCGTCGCGCCCGAGCATCCGCTGGCCGAGCGCCTGGCTATCGAGAACCCGCAGATCCAGCAGTTCATCGCCGACTGCCGCAAGGGCGGCACCTCGGAGGCCGAGATCGAGAGCGCCGAGAAGCTGGGCTACGACACCGGCCTGCGGGTGAAGCACCCGCTGGACCCGTCGATCACCCTGCCCGTCTGGATCGCCAACTTCATCCTGATGGACTACGGCACCGGCGCGATCTTCGCCTGCCCGGCCCACGACCAGCGCGATCTGGACTTCGCCCGCAAATACGGCCTGCCGGTCAAGCCCGTCGTGTTGCCCAACGGCGAGGATCCGGCGAGCTTCCAGGTCGGCAAGGAGGCCTATGTCGGCCCCGGCAAGATCTTCAATTCGGAATTCCTGGACGGCATGGACGTCGAGGCCGCCAAGGCCGAGGCCGTCGCCCGCATCGAGGCGGCCGGCCAGGGTCAGGGCGCGACGGTCTATCGCCTGCGCGACTGGGGCGTCTCGCGCCAGCGCTACTGGGGCTGCCCGATCCCGGTCGTCCACTGCCAAGCCTGCGGCGTCGTGCCGGTGCCGGAAGACCAGCTGCCGGTCGCCCTGCCCGAGGACGTCACCTTCGACAAACCGGGCAATCCGCTGCTGCGTCACCCGACCTGGCGCCACACCACCTGTCCCTCGTGCGGCGGCAAGGCCGAGCGCGAGACCGACACGCTGGACACCTTTATCGACTCCAGCTGGTACTTCGCGCGCTTCGCCGACACCCACGCCGCCGAGCCGGTGGGCAAGGACGCGGCCGACCACTGGCTGCCGGTCGACCAATATATCGGCGGCGTCGAGCACGCGATCCTGCACCTGCTCTACGCCCGCTTCATCACCCGCGCCCTGAAGGACGAGGGCCTGCTGTCGGTCGAGGAGCCCTTCGCGGGCCTGTTCACCCAAGGCATGGTCACCCACGAGGCTTACAAGAACGAGGCCGGCGATTGGGTCGAGCCGTCGGACATCCGTATCACCGTCGAGGGCAACGCCCGCTCGGCTGTCCACGCCACGACCGGCGCGCCGATCATCATCGGCGACGTCGAGAAGATGTCGAAGTCCAAGAAGAACGTCGTCGCCCCCGAGGACATCTTCGAGGCCTATGGCGTCGACAGCGCCCGCCTGTTCGTGATGTCTGACAGCCCGCCAGAGCGCGACGTGCAGTGGACCAATTCCGGCGTCGAGGGCAGCTGGCGCTTCACCCATCGCCTGTGGAACGAGTTCGACAGCCAGCCGGCCGGCGACTTCGCTCACGACGACAGCGACGAAGCGGCCCTGGCCCTGCGCAAGTCGGCTCACAAGCTGATCGGCTTCGTCACCGACAGCATCGAGGGCTTCCGCTTCAACAGCGGCGTGGCGCGCCTGTACGAGTTCCTGAACGCGCTGAAGGCCGCTCCGGCCGAAGGCGCTTCGAACGCCGTCCTGGCGGCCCGCGCCGAGGCCCTGAACATCCTGGCCCGCCTGGTGGCCCCCTTCACCCCGCACCTGGCCGAAGAGGCCTGGGCCCGCATCGGCGGCGAAGGCATGGTCGTCAACGCGCCCTGGCCAAAGGCCGACCCGGCCCTGGCCGCGGACGACGAGCGCGTCCTGCCGATCCAGATCAACGGCAAGCGTCGCGGCGAGATCAAGGTCAAGGCTGGCGCGCCGGAAGACGAGGTTCAGAAAATCGCTCTGGCGGATCCGAACGTCCTGGCTCACCTTGAAGGGGTCACGGTCCGCAAGGTGATCGTCGTCAAGGATCGCATCGTCAACATCGTGGCCAACTGAGACCCCAAGGGACCTCTATGAAACGCACCCTGGCGGCTGGCGCTTTCGCGCTCTCGACCCTCGCCCTCTCGGCCTGCGCCGGCTTCACGCCGCTGTATGGCCAGCCGGGCGTCGAGGGCGGCCTCTCCAGCATCGAGACCGTCGCGGCCGAGGGCCGGGGCGGCTACCTGCTGCGCGAGCAACTGGACGACGCCTTCGGCCATAAGCAGGGCGACGCCACCGCCTATAAGCTCTATTTCTCGGTCAAGGAGATCCGCTTCGCCCGCGGCGTGCGTCTCGACAACGTCGCCAACCGCTACGAACTGCGGATGAGCGTCGACTGGCGGCTGATGGACGCCAAGAGCGGCAAGGAAGCCACCAACGGCAAGACCGAGGTGTCGGTGACCTACGACTCCGCCGACCAGCCCTACGCGGCCATTGCGGCCCAGAACGACGGCCAGGAGCGGGCGGCGACCGAAGCGGCCCGCAAGATCCAGCTGGATCTCGCCACCTGGCTGGCGGCCGGCAAGAAAAAGCCGGCGGCCTAGCGGGTCATGATCCTCTCCAAGCGTCCGGACGTCGAACGCTTCCTGCGGGAGCCGGCCCCGGACATCCGGGCCGTGGTCATCTACGGCAAGGATCGGGGCGTCGTGCGCGATCGCGCCAACGCGCTGGCCAAGCGCGTGGTCCCGCGTCCGGACGATCCCTTCGACACCGCCATGCTGACCGACGGCGACCTCGACGCCGATCCGGCCAAGCTGGAGGACGAGCTTTCGGCCATGTCGCTGATGGGCGGCCGCCGCCTCGTCCGCCTGCGGCTGGCCGGCGAGAAGGCCGGACCCGACAAGCAGGCCGCCGAGGCCTTGACCCGCCACGTCGAGGGCCAGCTCAATCCCGACGCCTTCTTCCTGGTCGAGGCCGGGGCGCTAGGCCGCGACTCCCAGCTGCGCAAGGTCGGCGAGAAGGCCAGCGGCTGCGCCGTCATCCCTTGCTATGAAGACGAAGCGGGCGACCTGGCCCGACTGACCCGCGACACCCTGGCCAATGACAAGGTCGGGCTGAACAGCGAAGCGCTGGACCTCTTCGTCTCCCGCCTGCCCAAGGAGCGCGGCGTGGCCCGCGCCGAGATCGAACGGCTGGCGCTCTATCTGGGTCCCAACAGCGGCGTCACCGCCACCGCCGCCGACTTGACCGATTTTCTGGGCGTCGAGCCCGAGGCCTCGCTCAGCGACGCCGCCGCCGACGCCTTTGGCGGCAAGGCCGGTCCTGCCCAGCAGGCTCTTCGCCGCGCGGCCGCCGAGGGCGAAGGCGGTCCGGCCGCCGTCCGGGCCATGGGCTACTATCTTGGGCGCCTGCGCCGCGTGCTGACCCTGCACAAGAACGGCGTCGACCTGCAGGCCGCCGCCAAGGCCGCCGGCGTGTTCTGGAAACAGGAGCGCGAGTTCCTGCGTCAGGCGCGCGCCTGGAACCTGGAAGCCATCCTGGAAATCCAGGGTGAGATCCTCAACGCCGACCGCGCCTGCAAGACGTCCGGCTCCCCCGACCAGCTGATTTCCGAACGCCTGGCGCTGATGATCGCGGGGCGCGCGCGTCGCTTGGGTCTGTAGGCTCCAAACCCCTCTAAAAGGGCTCTTTGCGCGCCTGTGGATGCTTCTTGAGAAAGCCTTTTGATAGAAGGGTTTGCGGCGGAAATCGCTGCGATCCGCCCTCCTCTGACGAAAACGGCGCCTCCCGGAGTACGGAACAGCGCCGTTTGGTGCGCGACAGACGCGATTTTGGAAGGCTCCAGAATCCGATCATCCGCACGTTTTTAGGTGCGCCTGATCAGATCGAGATCAGATTCCGCGCGTCAGTCGATTGCATAGGTCGTCGAGCTGCTCAAGCGTCGCATAGGTGATCGTCAGGCGCCCCCCGCCCCGCGATGGTCGATCGAGACATCAAGACCCAGCACCGACGAGAGATCGGCTTCGAGGGCCTGGGTGTCGGTGTCCTTCACCCGCGGGGGACGGCCGCCCTTGTTCTTCGACGGCGTGGCGGTCGGGGCCTTGCGGGCCAGAGCTTCAGTCTCGCGAACCGACAGGCCGCCGTCGATGATCTGCTTGGCGAGCGAGACCGGGTCCGCCGCCGCGGCGATGGCGCGAGCATGACCCGCCGACAGCTCGCCGCTGACCAGGTAGGACTGCACCTCCTCCGGTAGGGCCAGCAGGCGCATGGTGTTGGCGACGTGGCTGCGGCTCTTGCCGATGGTCTGAGCGATGGCCTCCTGGGTGCGCTCGAACTTCTCCATCAGCACCTTGTAGGAGAGCGCTTCTTCCAGGACGTTCAGGTCGGCGCGCTGGACGTTCTCGATGATGCCGATCTCCAGCACAGCCAGATCGTCCAGCTCGCGCACCATGATCGGCACGGTGCGCAGGCCCGCGCGCTGAGCCGCACGCCAGCGTCGCTCGCCGGCGACGATCTGATATTCACCGGACGCCCCGGGCGCCGGCCGGACCAGGATCGGCTGCAGAACGCCCTTTTCGCGGATCGAATTGGACAGTTCCTCCAGGTCTTCTTCCCGGAAGGTGCGGCGCGGCTGATCGGGATTGCGCTTCAGGATCTCGATCGGCGCTTCGCGCGAACCAGGGGCGTTGTCGCCGGGCGCCTGGGCCGGCGCGTTCTCGACCTCGCCCAGCAGGGCGGAAAGCCCCCGCCCCAGACCACGACGCCCTTCGGAACCACTCGCCTCAGCCACCACGGACTCCATCTTCTTCTCGTTCTAACTCGGATCGATATTTCGGGTGGGATCAGGCGGCCTGGGCCTGGCGATCGCGCTCGCGGCTGATCACCTCGCGGGCCAGCTTCAGGTAGGCCTGGCTGCCGGCGCACTTCAGGTCATACAGGAGCACGGGCTTGCCGAACGACGGCGCCTCGGAGACGCGGACGTTACGCGGGATGACCGCGTCATAGACCTTGTCGCCGAAATAGTCGCGGACATCGCGAGCGACCTGCTCTGACAGGCTGTTGCGGCGATCGTACATGGTCAGCACCACGCCCTGGATCTCCAGGCGCGGATTGAGGCTGCCGCGGATGCGCTCGATGGTCCGCATTAGCTGGGTCAGGCCTTCGAGGGCGAAGAACTCGCACTGCAGCGGCACGAACACTGCGTCGGCGGCGGTCATGGCGTTGACGGTCAGCACGTTCAGCGACGGCGGGCAGTCGATCAGCACATAGGTGTAGGGCCCGTTGGCGCGGATCGTCTCCAAGGCGTCGCGCAGACGGTATGACCGTCGGGCGGTCTGACCCAGTTCGATCTCGACGCCCGAAAGGTCGGCGTCGGCGGGTATGACGTCCAGCCCAGGCAGCTCCGTCTTTACCGCCGCGTCGATCACCGGCGACTCGCCCATCAGCACGTCATAAAGCGTGGTCCGACGCTGGATGCGTGTGATGCCCAGGCCCGTCGAGCAGTTGCCCTGCGGATCGGCGTCGATCAGCAGCACGCGCTCGCCGCAAGCCGCCAGGGCGGTGCCGAGATTGATGGCGGTCGTGGTCTTGCCGACGCCGCCCTTCTGATTGGCGATGGCCAGGACGCGGAGAGGATTAGCGGGCACGGGAAAGCCTCTTCACTTGAACGATGCGGCCGCGAGGGTCGCTTTGACTGGGGAGTAGCTCGCTGGCGAACGACCAGGCCTTGCGGGCCTCCGTCAGCTCCGCCGCGACATCCTGGCCCTTGAGGAACAAGCCCGTCGCGCCGCGATGGAGATAGGGTTCGGCGAAGCCCAGCAGCTTGGTCATCGGCGCGCAGGCGCGGGCGGTGACCACATCGACCTTCAGCTTCAGCTCTTCGGCCCGGACATTGTGGATCTCGACGGGCAGATCCATCGTCTTGGCCGCGACCTCGAGGAAGCGGCAACGCTTGGCCATGCTCTCCACGAGATGGATCTTGGCCCCACCCTGGCCCTTCAACAGTATGGCCAGCACGACGCCGGGCAGACCGGCGCCGGCGCCAAGGTCGGCCCAGACGCGCGCATCGGGCGCCAAGGCCAGCAGCTGCGAGCTGTCCAGCGCATGGCGCGTCCAATAGGTGGCGATGGTCAGCGGTCCGACGAGATTCATGACCGCGTTCCATTCGGCCAGCAGGTCCTGGAAGCGCGTCAGGTCGGCCATCTGGGCGTCGGACACGCCGGTAAGGGCTTGGTAACCAGTCGCGTCCAGCGCCGGGGGTTCAGCGGTCATGGCTTCAGGCTGCACGGCCGCGCCTCACATGGGCTAGCAGCGCCGTCAGCGCGCCGGGGGTGACACCCTCGATGCGCGCCGCCTGGCCCAGGGTCATCGGACGCACGCGGGCCAGCTTCTCCCGGACCTCGTTCGACAGGCTGCCGATATCGGCATAGTCGAGCTCGGCCGGCAGGCGCAGATCCTCGTCCTTGCGCAGCGACTCGGCGTCGGCGCGCTGGCGGTCGAGATAGCCGGCATAGGCCGCCTCGATCTCGATCTGCTCCCGGACGTCTGTGTTCCACGTGAAAACCTCCGGCCAGACGACGCCGAGCGCGTCCAGCGTCACGTCCGGATAGGCCAGCATGGCGAACAGGTCGCGGCGCACGCCGTCGCTATTGACCTTGAAGCCGGCCTTCACGGCCTCGTTCGGGGTGAGGCTCACCGAGCGGGCGAAGCCGCGCGCCGCTTCGAGGCGCTCCTTCTTCTCAGCCCAGGCCACGGCCCGGCGCTCGCCAACCAAGCCCAGCGCGATCCCGCGATCGGTCAGGCGCTGGTCGGCATTGTCGGCCCGCAAGGTCAGGCGGAACTCGGCCCGGCTGGTGAACATTCGATAGGGCTCGGTGACGCCCCGGGTGACGAGGTCATCGATCATTACGCCAATATAGGCTTCGTCCCGCGCGAAGACGGCGGCCTCCCGGCCCTGCTCCGCCAGCGCAGCGTTCAAGCCGGCGACCAGACCCTGAGCGCCCGCCTCTTCATAGCCGGTGGTGCCGTTGATCTGGCCGGCCAGGTAGAGGCCCGGCAGGCGCTTGGTCTCGAGCGTGGCGTAGAGCTCGCGCGGATCGACATAGTCATATTCGATCGCATAGCCATAGCGCTTGACCTCCACGGCCTCCAGGCCGGGAATGGTGCGCAGGAACAGCAGTTGGGTCTCTTCCGAGACCGAGGTCGAGATGCCGTTCGGATAGACCGTGGTGTCATCCAGGCCTTCCGGCTCGAGAAACACCTGGTGGCTGGTCTTGTCGGCGAAGCGCACGACCTTGTCTTCGATCGACGGGCAATAGCGCGGGCCGATCCCCGTGGCGCGACCGCCATAGACCAGCGACTCGCTCAGGCGGTCGGCGATGATCTGGTGGGTCTCGGCGGTCGTGAAGGTGATGCCGCAGGCGATCTGCGGGGTCTCGATCCGATCGTTCAGGAACGAGAACGGCACGGGCTCGTCGTCGCCGGGCTGCATCTCCAGGCGATCCCAAGCGATGGTGGAACCGTCGAGGCGCGCGGGCGTGCCGGTCTTCAGCCGACCCATCTGGAAGCCCAGGCCATATAGGCGATCCGACAGGCCGATGGCCGGCTGGTCGCCGACGCGGCCGGCCGGAATACGCGTCTCGCCCAGATGGATGACGCCCTTCAGGAAGGTGCCCGTCGTCAGGATA
This sequence comes from Caulobacter sp. UC70_42, assembly GCF_044056025.1. Taxonomy (NCBI): domain Bacteria; kingdom Pseudomonadati; phylum Pseudomonadota; class Alphaproteobacteria; order Caulobacterales; family Caulobacteraceae; genus Caulobacter; species Caulobacter sp. UC70_42. The sequence continues at coordinate 1,471,529 of NZ_CP171994.1, forward strand.
ACTCGGGGCGCGCGATACGACCGCCCTTCCCCGTCGATCGCGCCGGCGACCTTGCCGTCCTCGACGATCAGGTCCTCGACGGCGGCGGCGTTGATGTCGAGGTTCTTCGTGGCCGCCAGTTCGGCCTGCATCGCCTCGCGATAGAGCTTGCGGTCGATCTGGGCGCGCGGCCCGCGAACGGCCGGGCCCTTGGAGCGGTTCAGCATCCGAAACTGAATGCCGGCCTTGTCGGCCATGCGACCCATGACGCCATCCAGGGCGTCGATCTCGCGCACCAGATGACCCTTACCCAGGCCGCCGATGGCCGGGTTGCAGGACATCTCGCCGATCGTTTCAAGCTTGTGCGTCAGCAGCAGGGTGCGCGCGCCCACGCGCGCCGAGGCGGCCGCCGCCTCGCAGCCGGCGTGGCCGCCGCCGATGACAATGACATCCCAGGTGTTGGACAACGAACTCGCCTCAATGCGAACGCCCCCGGCATACCGCGGGGGCGTTGGACTCGATCTATACGCCAATCAGGCGAGGCGGTCGATGTGACTCAAGGGCGTTCCACGTGAAACACCCCTACCCCAGCTGTGAGCGCGCTGTGGATAATATAGGGGACGTTTCACGTGGAACATCACTTGCCGATGCAGAAGGTCGAAAAGACGCGCCCGAGCACATCCTCCGGGTCGACCCGCCCCGTGATCTTCTCAAGCGCCCGCGCGGCGAGGCGAACGTCCTCAGCGGCCAGTTCGACTTCGAGACCGACGTCGGAGAGCGCTCGTCGGACGTAGCCTTGGGCTTCCACGAGGCGTTCGGCGTGACGCAGTCGCGTGGCGGCGGGAAAATCAGCGCCGGACAGCACCTCGGCGACATAGATGGAAAGCGCCTCGCGAACTTCAGCCAGCGCATCCGCTGAACGGGCGGACAGACGGACCACTTTCAAGCCCTCCCCCGCCCAGCGCGCGGTCGCTTCGTCCAGCGCCGCGGCGTCGGCGATGTCGGTCTTGTTCAGTACAAGCCAGTCTCCGGGTCGAACCGCCTCTTCAAGCTTCACCGTATGTTTCACGTGAAACCCATCGATGACCCAAAGCCTTAGGTCGGCTTCCTCAGCCCAGGCTCGGGCGCGGCGCACGCCTTCCGCCTCGATGGCGTCCGCCGTTTCGCGCAGACCGGCCGTGTCGGCGATCAGAACCTTGTAACCCCCAAGCACTAGCGGCGCCTCGATGACGTCCCGGGTCGTACCTGGTGTGTCCGTGACGATCGCCGCGTCCCGCTCGACGAGCGCGTTCAGCAAGGTGCTCTTGCCGGCGTTCGGCGCGCCGACCAGGGCGATGCGAAAGCCGTCCCGAACCCGTCGCCCGCGCGAAACATCAGCCAAGGCCGCGTCGAGTTCGGCGCTCAGGATCCGCAGTCCAGGCCGAGCGCGTTCGGCCACCTCCTCCGGCAAATCCTCATCCGGGAAGTCGACGGCGGCTTCGAGCATGGCCAGGGATTGAATCAGCAAATCGCGCCAGCGGTCATAGCGCTGACTCAGCGCGCCGCCGACCTGGCCGAGCGCCTGCCTGCGCTGAGCTTCCGTCTCGGCGTCGATGAGGTCGGCGACACCCTCGGCCTGGGCAAGATCGAGCTTGCCGTTCTCGAATGCCCGACGGGTGAACTCGCCCGGCTCGGCCAGGCGGAGGCCCAGCTCCGACAGCGCCACCATCAACGCCTCGACCACGGCGCGGCCGCCGTGCACGTGAAACTCGACGCTGTCCTCGCCGGTATAGCTGGCCGGCCCCTCGAAGCGAAGAACCAGCGCCTCGTCCAGATCGGCGCCGCCATGGCGCAAGGTGCGAAGCGCCGCCGTCCGCGCCTTGGGCCTGCCGCCTGTCAGCGCCTCGACCACCGAAACAGTCTCGGGACCAGAGACACGCACCACGGCCACGGCCGCGCGCCCGGCCGCCGTGGCCAGGGCGAAGATCGTATCCACCATGACCTATTCGCGCTTGCCGGCCGCCGCGCCCGCCGCCGCCGTCATCAGCTTGCGGAACTGCTCCTGGGCGCCCGTGCCAAACGCCATCCAGTTCTTCATCAGCTCCTCGGGCGCCAGCATGGCCATGTTGGCGTCCATGCGGTTCTGCATCTCTTTCACCAGATGCTCGTTCAAGGCGCTGACGTCGGGCAGTCCCAGAAAGCTCCGGGCTTCGACGGGGGTGCAGTCAATCTCGATGGTCATCTTCATGCGGAGGTTCCCTTCGGGCAGGGCACGATATTGTTATGGGCCAAGGCCCGTCGGCTCAGGTTAGAGCGCTTTGGTCGAAAGTCACATCGGTCTGACTTGAGACACAGTAAGCACGGAGACCCGCGATGAGTGAGACCCTCACGATCACCACGCCCGATGGCGACTTCTCGGCCTATGTCGCCCGGCCCAAGGCCGAAAGCGCGCCGGCCATCGTCGTGATCCAGGAGATCTTCGGCGTCAACAAGGTGATGCGCGATATCGCCGACGGCCTGGCCGCCCAGGGCTATGTCGCGATCGTGCCCGACCTGTTCTGGCGGATAGAGCCCGGCATCGACATCACCGACCAGTCCGAGGCCGAGTGGAAGCGCGCCTTCGAACTGTTCAACGCGTTCGACGTGGACGCCGGCGTCGGCGACATCGCCGCCACCATCACCAAGGCGCGCGAGTTGCCGGGCGTCAACGGCAAGGTCGGAGCGGTCGGCTACTGCCTTGGCGGCCTGCTGGCCTTCCTCACCGCGACGCGCACCGATGTCGACGCCAGCGTTTCCTACTACGGCGTAGGCATCGAGAAGCACGTGAACGAGGCCGAAAAGCTGACCCACCCTCTGCTGATGCACATCGCCGAGAAGGACCAGTTCGTCCCGCCGGAAGCCCAGCAGTTGATCCTTTCCGCCCTGAAAGATCACCCCCAGATCGAGCTGCACACCTACGCGGACCGCGATCACGCCTTTGCCCGCGAGGGCGGCGCGCACTATGACGCCGCCGACGCGGCCAAGGCCAACGGCCGCAGCCTGACATTCTTCCAGAAGGCGCTCGGCTGATGCTAGCGATCCAGGCGGTTCGCTCGGGCGGTCCGGAGGTGCTGGAAGCCGTCGCGCTTCCGGTCCCCTCGCCCGCCGCCGGACAGATCCTTGTGCGTCACGAGGCCGTCGGTCTGAACTATATCGACACCTATCATCGCTCTGGCCTCTACCCATTGAAGATGCCGGCGGTGATCGGGCTGGAGGCGGCCGGGACGGTCGAGGCGATCGGCGATGGCGTCACGCGGTTCCAGGTCGGCGACCGCGTGGCCTACAATGGAACCCTGGGGGCCTATAGCGAAGCGGCGGTCGTCCCGGCCGAGCGCGCGGTCAAGGTGCCCGACGGCGTCAGCCTGGAGACCGCCGCCGCCGTCCTGCTCAAGGGCATGACGGCCGAGTTCCTGGTCCGCCGGTGTTTCCACGTGAAACACGGAGACCTCGTTCTGGTGCACGCGGCCGCGGGCGGCGTCGGCCAAATCCTGGTGCAGTGGTGCAAGGCTCTCGGCGCGACGGTGATCGCCACGGCCGGCGGCGAGGCCAAACTGACGCTCGCCCGCGAGCTCGGCGCGGACCATGTCGTCGATTATGGCCGCGAGGATGTCGCCGCCCGGGTCGCCGAGATCACCGGCGGTCAGGGCGTGGCGGTCGTCTATGACGGAGTCGGCAAGGACACCTGGGACGCCAGCTTCAAGAGCCTGGCCCGACGCGGGATGCTGGTCACCTTCGGCAACGCCTCGGGTCCGGTCCCGCCCTTCGCGCCGCTGGAGCTGTCGGGCAAGTCGTTGTTCGTCACCCGCCCGCGCCTCTTCGACTACATCGCCACGACCAGGGAACTGGACGAGAGCGCCGAGGCGCTATTCGCCGTCCTCAACTCGGGCGCGGTGAAGATCGACATCGGCCAGACCTTCCCGCTGGCCGAGGCGCGCGCCGCGCACGAAGCGCTGGAAGGCCGCCGTACGACCGGCGCCACCGTGCTTATTCCGTAGGGCCAAGCCCGGCACGACCAAACCAGTACGGCGAACAAAAAAGGCCCCGGGTAGAACCGGGGCCTTTCTCGTTCTGAGATGAGTCTGTTTGGACTCAGGTGTTCATCGACTGGAAGAAGTCGCCGTTGGTCTTCGACTGACGCAGCTTGTCCAGCAGGAACTCGATCGCATCCGAGGCGCCCATCGGGTTGAGGATGCGGCGCAAGACATAGGTCTTCTGAAGCTGGTCGCGCGGGGTGATGAGCTCTTCCTTGCGGGTGCCCGACTTGAGCACATCGATGGCGGGGAAGATGCGCTTGTCGGCGACCTTGCGGTCCAGGACGATTTCCGAGTTACCGGTGCCCTTGAACTCTTCGAAGATCACCTCGTCCATGCGGCTGCCGGTGTCGATCAGGGCCGTGGCGATGATCGACAGCGAACCGCCCTCCTCCACGTTCCGCGCCGCGCCGAAGAAGCGCTTCGGGCGCTGCAGGGCGTTGGCGTCGACGCCGCCGGTCAGCACCTTCCCCGACGACGGGACGGTGGTGTTGTAGGCGCGACCCAGACGGGTGACCGAGTCCAGCAGGATGACGACGTCGCGCTTGTGTTCGACCAAGCGCTTGGCCTTTTCGATGACCATCTCGGCCACCTGCACGTGGCGGGTCGCCGGTTCGTCGAAGGTCGAGGCGATGACCTCGCCCTTCACCGTGCGCTGCATGTCGGTGACTTCTTCCGGACGCTCGTCGATCAAGAGGACGATCAGGTAGCACTCGGGGTGATTGGTCTCGATCGACTTGGCGATGTTCTGCAGCATGACCGTCTTACCCACGCGCGGCGGGGCGACGATCAGGCAGCGCTGGCCCTTGCCGAGCGGAGCGACGATGTCGATGACGCGGCCCGAGCGATCCTTCACGGTCGGATCGGGCAACTCCATGTTCAGACGTTGCTCGGGATAGAGCGGCGTCAGGTTGTCGAAGTGGATCTTGTGCTTGACGTTGTCAGGCGCCTCGAAATTGATCTTCGACACGCTGGTCAGGGCGAAGTAGCGCTCGCCTTCCCGCGGCGAGCGGATGGCGCCATCGACGCTGTCGCCGGTGCGCAGGCCATACTTCCGGATCTGCGACGGCGACACATAGATGTCGTCGGGGCCCGGCAGATAGTTGGCTTCCGGCGAGCGCAGGAAGCCGAAGCCGTCCTGCAGCACTTCCATGGTGCCCGAGCCCGAGATCTCCACGCCTTCCTCGGCGAGGGTCTTCAGGATGGCGAACATCATGTCCTGCTTGCGCATGGAGTTGGCGTTCTCGACCTCGAAGGTCTCGGCGAACGCCAGCAGGTCGGCCGGGGATTTTTCCTTCAGCTCCTGCAGGGACATGGATTTGAGGCCGAGGGCCGCGATGGCGTCGGCGATCCCGGACCCTTCATCTTCGCCTTCAGCCTCGGCTTCGGCGTCGGTCGCGGCCTCCACCGTCGTATCGATATCGACGGAGGTCGCTTCGGTGGTCGCCTGTTCGGCGGCCTCGCCATCCGAGGCGGGAATTTCGTTTTCGGTTTCTTCGGTCATGACAAGGCTCAAGAGTGGGCGCGGACCCCAAGACGGAGTCCGGCCGGTAAGACTTCGATGGTCACACCGGTCCGCCCATGCGGACGGACCAGGCGAGCGCGTCGATTGACGATGACGCGGATCGTTCGGGGGACGAACCTTGGAGCGATCGCTCGCGGGGCGCGCCAGGACGGGCGCCGGTCCGTGGAAAGGGAGTTCGGAAAATCCGAACTTCCCTGGATGCAAACCACGCGGGGGACCGGCGGTCAAGCCGCCGGCCGGACTCAGTGGTTCAGGAACTTGGTCGTCACCGACAGGACGATGACGATCGCCAGCACGAACGGGATCTCGTTGACCATCCGCCAGAACTTTTCGGACCGGGGATATTCACCCTTCTCGAACTTCTTGCGCGAGGCCGACAGAAAGCCGTGGAAGCCGTAGAGCCCGACGAGGGCCACCAGCTTGGTCGCCATCCAGGGCTCGACCAGGAAACTCCAGCCGCGGATCTGGGCGTCGGCCAGGATCAGACCAAGACCGAACAGCGCCGTGGCGATCGAGGCCGGATTGATGATGCCGCGCAGCAGGCGCCGCTCCATGACCGTGAAGGTCTCGTGCATCTCCGAGCCGGGCGTCGCCTTGCTGTGATAGACGAACAGACGCGGCAGGTAGAGCATCCCGGCCATGAAGGCGATGACCGACAGGATGTGCAGTCCGCGCACCAGGTTGAAGTGCGCCACCAGAAATTCCATCACGCGGCGGCTCCTTCTTGACGCGGGCACTTGGACCACTCAGCGCCGCAACGCCAGCCACAGGCCGGAGCTACCGACCCGGCGCGTTCGCCCATGGCGTCACGGACGGCGCCGGCCAGGCCTTGAATGAACTCCGGCGCGCAGCCCAGGGCTGGAACCCGGATGTAAGGCGCGGCGCCGACCGTCGTCGCCAGCTCGGCATATTCGTGGTCCAGCTCGACCAGGGTCTCGACATGCTCGGAAACGAAGGCGATCGGCGTGATGATCAAGCCCTTGCCTTCGGCGCCCGCGCGGCGGATCTCGTCATCCGTCGAAGGACCGATCCACTTCATCGGCCCCACACGGCTCTGATAGCTCACGGTCCAGTCGAGGCCCGCCGGCAGCCTGGCCGCGACGGCGGCGGCCGTGGCCTCGATCTGCTTCTGGTAGGGATCGCCAGCCAGGATGACTTTCTCCGGCAGTCCATGAGCCGAGAACAGCAGGCGGAGGTTCGCCGGAGAGCCAGCCTTTTCCCAGGTCTCGCGGATCATTCGGGCGTGAGCGTCGACCAAGCCGCCTCCCGTCGGGTAGCAGCAGACGGTCGTTTCGACGCCTGAGCCCTTATAGACCTTGCGCCACGCCTTCAGCGACGAGCCGGTCGTGGTGGTCGAGAACTGCGGATAGAGCGGCAACAGCACGATCTCGTCCGGCGCGAAGGTCGCGACCTGGCGCGCGGTCTCGCCGGTCAGCGGATGCCAGTAGCGCATGGCGATGAAGCACTTGGCCTCGAACGCCTGGCAAACTCCTGGCCAATTCTGCTTCCAGAGCGCTGGCCTGCTTCTTCGTCTCCGGCAACAAGGGAGAACCGCCGCCCATGATCGCGTAGTTGGCCTTGGCCATCTTCTCGCGGCTGGTCGAGATCAGCGCCGCCAGCGGATAGCGAAAGATCGCCGGCAAGCCGATGATGGCCGGATCGCGGAACAGGTTGAACAGGAATGGCCTCACCGCGCGCGGACCATCCGGACCGCCGAGGTTGAACAGAACGACGGCAAGCTTGCGGGTCATCCGCCGACCTTATGGCCGGTCACCCGCTCCAGCACCAGTTCGACATTGGCGATCGGCGTGTCGGGCAGGATGCCGTGACCCAGGTTGAAGATGTAGGGACCCTGGTTCCACTGTTCCAGAAGCTGGTCGACCCGACGCAGCAGTTCGTCGCCGCCGGCGCGCAGCAGCAGCGGATCGAGCGCGCCCTGGATGGTCTTGGTCTTCTGGATCTCTTGACCCAGCTTGGCCGAGGCCGAGGTGTCGAGCGCCACGCCCTGCACCGGCGTCTTGGCCGCGTAGTCTTCGACCAGCGTCCCGGCGCCACGCGGGAAGCCGATGATCGGCGCCGTGACGCCGCGCGCGCGCAGGCCCTCGATGATCCGAATGTGCGGCTGGGTGACCAGTCGATCGAACAGCGGCTCGGAAAGGCCTTCGGCCCAGCTCTCGAACAGCTTCAAGGCCTGGGCCCCGGCGTCGACCTGCATGGCCAGATAATCGACCGTCGAGTCGACCAGCACCTGAATCAGCGCGTCCAGCTTTTCGGGATTTTGGTAGGCGTAGGTCCGCGCGCCGCTCCGGTCGCTGGAGCCGCCTTCGATCATGTAGGTCGCCACGGTCCAGGGCGCGCCCGCGAAACCGATCAGGGCCTTGGACGGATCGAGCGCCGATCGAACTCTCGTCAGCGTCTCCCCGACGAGCTTGAGGGCCTCGCCCGCGTTCCCGGCCTTTTCGGCCATGGACTCGATCGACGGCATCTCGCCCAGCTTCGGGCCCTCGCCGGCTTCGAACCAGACCTTCTGGCCCAGAGCGCCCGGGACCAGCAGGATGTCGGCGAACACGATCGAGGCGTCGTAGGGAAACCGCCGCATCGGCTGCAGGGTGACCTCCGCCGCCTTCTCGGGATCGAAGCAGAAGCTGATGAAGTCCGGAGCCGTGGCGCGCACCGCCCGGTACTCGGGCAGATACCGTCCCGCCTGACGCATGAACCAGATCGGAGGGTTCGCGTGTGTCTCCCCCGAAAGCGCGGAGAGAAATTTGGGAGTCGGAGCCGAGGACGTCATGGAACGGGTTAAAGCCCGGCGAGCGTCCGGGCTCAAGTCCGTAAGGCTCCTAAGACCTTCCTCTCATATATTAATAAGAAATTAAGATTGAATGAGGGGGTGGGAGGGCAACTGCATAGTGGGGAAAACGCCTCACGGGCGAGTGACTCGCACAGCCGATCCTTCGTTACCCCCAGCCCTTCCCACATGGGATTAAGGATCTGTTAATCATGTGGACAGACCGTCGAGCGCCTTGAAGGTCTTAATGAATTCTTAATGCGCGGAGGCGGGAGAAAGACCCGTCGCGGGACTCTGTCCCGAGCCTTGGACAGTCGGGATTCACTTATCGGGGGATGCGGGGCGAGCCTGGGGATGGTACGCGGGCAATGCGACCGTTGATCACAGCGGCGCCATGACACGACGCCTCCTGGGCCATTCGGCGCCCGGGCGTCCCCAGAGGCAGGACAAGTGGTTAAACAACCGTTAACGGATGATCCACAGGAGAGTCTGGCTCAGGGGGAAGCGGAACGGCTGCCGCCGCGCTTCGCCACCTACTTCCATATCCACCTGGTGTCCGATTCCACGGGCGAGACGCTCAACGCCATGGCGCGCGCGGTCTGCGCCCGGTTCACTGACATTCTTCCTATCGAACATATCTACGCGCTTGTCCGTTCCACGCGTCAGCTGGACCGGGCGCTGGAGGAAATCGGCGGCGCGCCCGGCGTGGTGATGCACACCATCGTCGACCCGAACCTGCGCACGGCCCTGGAAGAAGGGTGCCGCAAGCTGGAAATGCCCTGTATCGCCGCGCTGGATCCGGTGATCAGCGCCATGTCCCGCTATCTTGGCGCGCGGATCTCGACCCGGGTCGGGGCCCAACACGCCCTGACCAACGACTATTTCGACCGCATCGAGGCGCTGGACTACGCCATCGCCCACGACGACGGCCAGGGCGGACAGGATCTGACCCAGGCCGACGTCATCCTGGTCGGCGTGTCGCGGACCTCCAAGACTCCGACCTGCATCTATCTGGCCCACCGCGGCGTGCGCGCCGCCAACGTGCCGCTGGTCCCGGGCCGGCCGCCGCCGCAGGATCTGTTCGAGCTGAAGAACACCCTGATCGTCGGCCTGATCACCTCGCCCGATCGCCTGATCCAGATCCGCCGCAACCGCCTGCTCTCCCTCAAGGAAAGCCGCGAGAGCGACTATGTCGACAGCGACGCCGTGCGCCAGGAGATCATCGCCGCTCGCCGCCTGTTCGAGCGAATGAACTGGCCGGTCATCGACATCACCCGTCGCTCCGTTCCAGGAGACGGCGGCGGCGATCATCAACCTGCTGTCGGGCGGCCGCGGCAAGGTCGAGGTTCTCGGATGACCCCTGTAACGCTCGCGTCCAAGAGTTCGGCGCGGCAAATGATCCTGAAGAACGCCGGCGTCGCCTTCGAGGCGGTCAGCCCCGGTGTCGACGAGGAGGCCGCCAAGGCCGGCCTGTTGGCCGAGGACGTCACGCCCCGCGACATCGCCGACGCCCTGGCCGAGATGAAGGCGGTCAAGGTCTCGACCAGGCGGCCGGGCCTGGTGATCGGCGCCGACCAGACTCTGGATCTCAAGGGCCGGCTGGTCGACAAGGCCAATTCCCTGGACGAGGCCCGCGAACGCCTGCTGGAACTGCGCGGAACGACCCACAAGCTGCACTCGGCCGTGGTCGTGGCCCGCGACGGCCAGCCGATCTGGCGGATCGTCGAGAGCGCCAAGCTGTCGGTGCGGCCGTTCAGCGACGCTTGGCTCGACGCCTATATGGAGCGGCGCGGTGAAGCCCTGCTGTGGTCGGTCGGCTGCTACGAGCTGGAGAGCGAGGGCGTTCAGCTGTTCGACGCCATAGACGGCGACTATTTCACCATCCTGGGCCTGCCGCTGATCGGCTTGCTCGACTTCCTGCGTCTTCATGGAGCCCTGGCCGCATGACGATCTCCGGAGCCGCCATCGTCGGCGGCGTCTGTGGCGCGCCGATCAAGCATTCGCTGAGCCCGGCGCTGCACAACGCCTGGATCGCCGCGGCCGGCCTCGACGCGGCCTATATCCCGTTCTCGCCGGGCGTGAACAATTTCGAGACCTTCGTGAACGGCTTCCGAGGCGGCGCCATTCGGGGGCTCAACGTCACCATACCCTTCAAGGCACGCGCGCTCGCGGTCGCGGACCACGCTAGCGATCTCGCCAGGATGGCGGGCGCGGCGAACCTGTTGATCTTCGCGGCGGACGGCTCGATCCACGCCGACAACACCGACGGGCCGGGCCTGTTGGGCGCGATCGCGGAGCAGGCGAAGGGCTTTGACGTCTCGGCCGCGCCGGTCTTGATCCTCGGCGCCGGCGGCGCGGCGCGAGGCGCTGTGGCGGCCCTGCTGCTGGCCGGCGCGGCGCGGATCACGATCGTCAATCGCACGCTCGCCCGAGCTCGGGAGTTGGTCGCGGCGTTCGGCCCGCAGGTGGTCGCGGCCGAGGACAGCGCCCTGCCCGGCCTGTTGCCCGAGGCCGGCCTGGTCATCAACGCCACCGCCCTGGGCCTCGGCGGCGGCGAGGGTCCGGCGGCCGACCTGACCCTGACGCCGAAAACCGCCGTCATCATGGACATGGTCTACAAGCCTCTGCGAACCGAGTTCCTGCGTCGGGCCGAGGCCGCGGGCCGCCGCACGGTCGACGGACTGGAAATGCTGCTGCGCCAGGCGGTCCCGAGCTTTGAGGCGTTCTATGGGATCGCCCCGCCGGCCGAAGTCGACGTCCGGTCCATCGCCCTCAAGCTGCTGGGCGAGGCCTGACATGCTGATCCTCGGTCTCACCGGCTCGATCGGCATGGGCAAGTCGACGACCGCGGCCCTGTTCGAGGCCGAGGGCGTCCCGGTCTACGACTCCGACGCCGCCGTTCACGCGCTCTATGCGGCCGGCGGCGCAGCCGTCGGACCGGTGGAGGCCGCCTTCCCCGGCGTGGTCGTCGACGGCGCGATCGACCGGGCCAGGCTCAGCGCCCAGGTGGTCGGCAATTCCGAGGCCCTGGCCAAGTTGGAGGCGATCGTCCACCCGCTGGTCGGCGCTCATCGCATCGGTTTCTTCGAGAAAGCCCAGGCCGAGGGCCACGAGATCGTGGTGCTGGACATCCCCCTGCTGTTCGAAACCGGCGGCGAGAAGAAGGTCGACAAGGTGGTGGTGGTCTCGGCGCCTGCCGACGTCCAGCGCGCCCGCGTCCTGGCCCGTCCCGAAATGACGCCGGAGAAGTTCGAGGCGATCCTGGCCCGCCAGACTCCCGACGCGGAGAAGCGCGCCCGCGCCGACTTCGTGATCGACACGAGCCAGGGCGTCGAGCACGCCCACGCCCAGGTCCGCGACCTTCTGACTCTGTTGAGAACTCCCAGCCCCGCTTGAAGCCCGCCCCGAACGGCGGCATTGAAGAAACATGGCCCGGGAAATCATCCTCGACACCGAAACCACCGGCTTCGATCCGAAGACGGGCGATCGCCTGGTCGAAATCGGCTGCATCGAGGTGGTCGACTTCATGCCGACCGGCCGCTCGTTCCATGAATATTGCGACCCGCTGCGCGACATGCCGGCCGAGGCCGAAAAGGTTCACGGCCTGTCGTCGGCCTTCCTGACGGGCAAGCCGAAGTTCCACGAGATCGCCGACAGGTTCATCGACTTCGTCGGCGACAGCGTCGTGGTCGCCCACAACGCCGCCTTCGACCGCTCGTTCGTCAATTTCGAACTGGAGAAGTGCGGTCGCGCGCCGATCCACGAGGAGCGCTGGATCGACACCCTGGCCATGGCCAAGAAGCGCTTTCCGGGCATGTACAACTCGCTCGACGCGCTGTGTAAGCGGTTCAAGATCAGCCTGGACAGCCGCGACAAGCACGGGGCGCTGATCGACTCGCACCTGCTGGCCGAGGTCTATCTGGAACTGCAGGGCGGCAAGGAACGCGCCCTGGAACTGACCCATGTCGAGGCCCTGTCGGTCTCGGCGGCGATCCAGGGCTCGTACGGCGCCCGTCCCCGCCCGCTGGCGCCCCGCTCGACCGACGCCGAGCGGGAACTGCACGCCGCCTGGATCCGAAAGAACCTCAAGGACTCGGCGCTCTGGATCAAGCAGGGGATCGTCGCGGCCGAGGGCTGACGACACGGCCGGCGCGAACGGCGCGTCGCCTGTAGAGAAATCCTAGTTTTCTTGTCGTCGAAACGAGACGGAACCTTCGCCTCCCTGTCGCCAAGACCCCCTATCGCCCAGCCATCCGAAACGCTGGAGGGGTCCCGTGTCGAAGTCTCAGAATCTGATCGCCGGCCTGCTGGCCACCAGCGCCCTGTGCGCGCCGATGGCCGCCTTCGCGCAGGACTCGACCGCCGTCGAAGAAGTGGTGATCACGGGCCAGCGCGAAGCCCAACGCGCCGCCATCGCGGTGAAGCGCGAGGCCTTCGTGGTTTCGGACGTGGTTTCGGCCGACGACATCGGCAAGCTCCCCGACCACAACACCGCCGCCGCCCTGCGCCGTATCCCCGGCATTTCGGTCATGGAAGACCAGGGCGAGCCGCGTTTCCCGGTCATCCGCGGCCTGCGCTCGACCTATAACCGCACGACCATCGACGGGGCCCTGTTGGCCTCGGTCGACGAGAGCGGCCGCACCGTGCCGATGGACATCGTGCCCTCGGTGATGGCGGGCCGGCTGGAGGTGATCAAGACGGTGACGCCGGAGAACGACGGCAACGCCATCGGCGGCGTGATCAACGTCACCACCCGCAGCGCTTTCGACGCCAAGCGTCCGTTCTTCAACGGCATGGCCTCTTACGGCCACTACGAGCGCAGCGGCGACGTGCGCAACGACAAGCCTTCGTACCGCCTGGCCTTCGCCGCCGGCCGCACCTTCGGGGCCGAGGATCAGTGGGGCGTCGTGATCGGCGCCTCTCAAGAGCAGCTGGACTACGACATTCCACAAGTCGAATCCGCCGACCCCAGCGTCCGCGAATATACCGCCGCCGGCGCGCCGACACCGTCGGGGTCTCCGACCGGCAACGGCATCCAGGTGCCCACCCAGGTCCGCCTGTTCTGGTACAACAACACCAAGCAGCGCAGCGGCGTGAACGCCAAGATCGAATACCGTCCTAGCGACGCTTTCCGCTGGGACGCCTCGGTCCTGGCCTCGCGCATGGAAGACGACGAGGAGCGGATCGAATATCGCATCGAGCCTCTGGGCAACGTCGCCAACCAGACCCAGACCAGCGGCTCGTTCGCCCGCGGCCGGGGCATCATCCAGTTGAACCAGCCGATCACCACCCGCGAGATCGGCCTGGCGCGAACCGGCTTCGCGTGGGACTTCGCCAAGGGCTGGAAGGCGAGCGGGGACCTGGTCTATTCGCTGGCCGGCCTGAAGGTGCCCAACGAGTCGGTCGAGTTCCGCACGGTGGACGCCCAGGGCGCCAACTACGCCTTCACCTACGACACCACCAATCCGCTGTTCCCGATCTTCACGTCGGTAAATGACGCGGCGATGCGCGATCCGGCCAACTATGTGCTGCAGCAGCATCGCCAGGCCCTGACCAAGACCAACGAGAACACCACCCAGGCCAGGCTCGATCTCGCCCATGACGACGGCTGCGCGTGGAAGTTGAAGTTCGGCGGCGTGCTGCGCTCCAGCGACCGGGACTTCCGGAGCTCGCAGGTCAACTATCGGGCGGGAACGGGCTTCACCTACACCCTGGCCGAGGTCGACAAGCCGGGTCCGAGCGAACTGATCGCCGGCCGCTATCTTCTGACGCCGCGCATCGACGCCGACGCGGCCATGGCCTTCTTCCGCGCCAATCGCGCCCGTTTCACGACGACGGTCACCGCCCCGACTGGCAACTACGACGTCAGCGAGGATGTGCAGGCGGGCTATGTCCAGGGCAGCTACCAGTTCGGCGACCTGACGGTGCTGGGCGGCGTCCGCTATGAGCGGACCAAGGTCGAGTCCGACGCCGTGCGCACCACGGCGGGCGTCCTGACGCCGGTCTCGAACAGCGGCAGCTATGGGAACTGGCTGCCCAGCCTGCACCTGCAATGGAAGCCACGCGCCGATGTGATCGTCCGGGCGGCTTGGACCAACACGATCGGCCGTCCAGACTACGGCTCGCTGGCGGCGACGGAAAACCTCAGTTTCGATGGCAGCCAGCCCACTCTGTCGCGCGGCAATCCGGACCTGAAGGCCCGCGAGAGCGAGGGCCTCGACCTGTCGCTGGAATACTATCCGACGGACGGCATGGTTTCGCTGGCCGTGTTCTCCAAGGACATCAAGAACGAGATCTTCACCCTGTCCTCCACCGCCCAGATGGACGTCGGCCGCGGGATCGAGACGGTGCTGATCTCGACCCCGCGCAACGCCGAGACCGCCAAGATCAAGGGCGTCGAGTTCGCCGTGCAGCAGGCCTTCACCTTTCTGCCCGCGCCGTTCGACGGCTTCGGCTTCAACGGCAACGTCACCTGGTTGGACACCGAGTTCACGTTCCTGACCTCGACCGGCCCGCGCGTGACCGGCCTGTTCCAGCAGCCCGAGATCACCACCAACGAGTCGATCTACTATCAGCGCGGTCCGTTCGAGGCCCGGGTGTCGCACAACTATATCGGCGGCCAGCTCGAGACGATCAACGACGGCAACGTCAATTCGGACCAGTACTGGAAAGGTCGTCACGTGTTCGACGCCAGCCTATCCTGGCGCTGGAACGACCGTATCAGCCTGTTCGTCGAGGGCCAGAACCTGTCCAATACCGGCCGCCAGGAGGTGACGGGTCCCAAGCGCCGCAACCTGCAGGAATGGGCCAACTATGGCCGCACCTACTGGGTCGGCGCGAGCTTCAACTTCTGATCGGGAACCAGACCATGTCGATCGCCCTGATCCTGGCGGCGGGCCTCCAGGTCGCCGCCGCCGAACCCGCTCCGGCCCGCCCCTCACCCCCCGGTCTCGAGGCCGTGGGCTTCGAGACCGTGCGGCGCTATGCCAGCACCGCCAGTCAGGGCGTGGCGGTCGGGCCGAAGGACGTCTACGCGGTCAGCAATTTCCGCATCACGCGCCTGGACAAGAAGACCGGCGAAACCAGAGCGGAGTGGGTCGGCGAGAAGTCGCGCTTCCCGCACATCAATTCGTGCGCCCTGATCGGCGGCGATCTGGTCTGCGCCAGTTCGAACTTCCCGGGCGTGCCCCAGGTCAGCACGGTGGAGATGTTCGATCCCGTCACCCTGGCCCACCGGCGCAGCGTCGCCCTGGGCATGGGCGCGGGGTCGATCACCTGGGTGGATCGGCGCGACGGCTTCTGGTGGGCGATGTTCGCCAACTACGACGGCAAGGGCGGCGAGCCTCCGCGCGACCATCGCCATACGACCTTGGTCAAGTTCGACGCCCAGTGGCGTCGCCTCGAGGCCTGGGCTCTGCCCGCCTCGATCCTGGAGCGCATCAAGCCGATGAGCATTTCGGGCGGCGGCTGGGGGCCGGACGGGCGGCTCTATCTCAGCGGCCACGACCTTCCCGAACTCTATGTCGTCGCCCTGCCCGCAGGCGGCGGCGTGCTGGACCATCTGGCGACCCTGCCCATGGAGGCGGAGGGCCAGGCGATCGATTGGGACGAGAGCGACAAGGGCATGCTCTACGGCATCACGCGCAAGACGCGCGAGATCCTGGCGATGAAGGCCCCGGCTCCGATCCGCTAGATCTTCAGGTCGGCCGTCACCGGGGCGTGGTCGCTGGGACGCTCCCATTCCCGGACGGTGTCGTGGACGCGCGAGGAGACCTTGCCGTCCACGATCGCCGCGTCGCGCAGACCGGGGCTGGCCAGGATGTGGTCCAGGCGCAGGCCGCGGTTGGACTTGCGGAAGTCGGCGGCGCGATAGCTCCACCAGCTGAACAGCTTCTCCGGCTCCGGCGTCGCCAGGCGCGGCAGGTCCAGCAGGTCCATCGACTTCATCATCGCGTCGAAGGCCTCGAGCTCGGCCGGGGTGTGGCTGACCACCTTCAGCATCTGGCGGTGGCTCCAGACGTCGTTCTCGCCCGGCGCGATATTGAGATCGCCGGTGACGATCAGCGGCGCTTTCGGGTCGCGCTTCTTCAGGGCGGCGGTCAGGGTCTCGTAGAAGTCCAGCTTGTGGTCGAACTTCGGATTGCCGATGCGGTCGGGCGTGTCGCCGCCGGCCGGGATATAGAAGTTCTGGATGTCGACCCCCGCCACCTTGACCGCCACGCAGCGGGCGTGGCCCTCGCGGCAGTTCATCAGGGTCGGGACATCCTCGAACGGCAGGCGCGAGGCGATGGCCACCCCATGCCAGCCCTTCTGGCCGGCGATCTTCAGGTGCTTCAGGCCCATGGCCTCGAAGGCTTCGTGCGGGAACTCGCCCTCCTGGCACTTGATCTCCTGCATGCACAGGACATCCGGGGCCTGCTCGTCGACGAAGCGGGCGGCCTGTTCGGCGCGGAGACGGACGGAATTGACGTTCCAGGTGGCGATACGAAGGCGCATGGCTTGGCTTTAGGGGGTTTGCCGACGCCTGAAAAGAAAAACGCCCCAACGCAGGGGCCCTCAGCCGGCCGAGGGGCCGGCGCACTAAAAGAAAACGCCCCAACGCAGGGGCGTTGGGGCGAAAGTCTAGTCTCTCATGCCGCCGCCGGGAGGGGATAGGATCCGGCACGGTTTGCGAAGCGCGGGTCGGTCGCTCTTCGCCATGCGTGTTAAATATGCCACTTCAAAACTTTAAGTCAACCCCGAGATCGGTTGATTCTTGCCTGTTGTGGTAATGTCACATTCAGCCTGGCATCGAGCTTATGCCCAGGAACAACTAGGGCTTGCCGACCCGACGACGGGGATCCGTCAGCACGAAGAGCTTGGGATCCAGCGCCGAAGTCTCGGCGAAATCGATCAGGCGCACCCGAATCTGGCCGCCCTTGATGTCGGTGACCGTCCAGCCCATCAGGCCGACCGGCGAATTGGAGAAGTCCATCGAGATCCGGCCCAGCGCCTGGCGCTTGGCGTCCTGGGCGACGATGGTGAAGCCGTCGGCCAGCGGCCGGATGTCGGTGATGATCACGCCGCGATCAAGGCGGACCTCACGGGCCAGCAGCAGGTTCAGCGGCGTCTTGCTGAGCGGATAGCTTTCATAGGTCTTCAGCCGGCTGTCGAAGATGTTGACATTGTTGCCGTTACTGACGACCAGCAGGCCGGCTGGCGGGTCATAGGCGAACCGCGCCTTGCCCGGACGCTGCATGTAGAAGGCGCCCTGCGTCTGGGTCCCGCGCGCGTCGGTCTGCACGAAGCGGCCCTTGGCCGAGCCCAGGCCCTGGATATAGGCCGTGGCCTTGTCCAGCAGGGCCTTTTGTTCGGCGGTCAGGGTGGCCGGCACGGGCTTGGCGCCCTGCGCCAGAGCCGGAGAAGCGATGGCGGCGGCCAGGCCGGCCGCCAGAAGGAAACGGCGAGTGTTCATGCGAACTCCTTAGCGGCAACCTTTGCCTGCGCGAAGGCCGTCGCAAGGCCATTTTCCGGCGCCCCGATGAAGCGCCGTTCAGGTTGGGAGCGTCAGGAACGCGCCCGCACGGCCAAGGTTTCCTACATCGGCGGCGGCGGCGGAGCCAGGATCTCGCGCTTGCCGGCGTGGTTGGCCGCGCCGACGACGCCCTCCTTCTCCATTCGCTCCATCAGCGAGGCGGCGCGGTTGTAGCCGATCTGCAGGCGGCGCTGAATGTAGCTGGTCGAGGCTTTGCGGTCGCGCGTGACCACGGCCACCGCGTGGTCGTAGAGGTCGTTGGACCCGCCCTCGCCGGCGAAGGCGCCCTCGATGGCCTCTTCCTGTTCCTCGTCGCCGCCGGCGGTGACTTCTTCCAGGTACTGCGGGATGCCCTGGTCGCGCAGGAACTTGGCGACCTGCTCGACCTCGCCGTCCGAGACGAACGGACCGTGCAGGCGGGTAATGCGGCCGCCGCCGGCCATGTAGAGCATGTCGCCCTGACCCAGCAGCTGCTCGGCGCCCTGCTCGCCCAGGATGGTGCGGGCGTCGATCTTGCTGGTGACCTGGAAGCTGATCCGGGTCGGGAAGTTGGCCTTGATGGTGCCGGTGATGACGTCGACCGACGGGCGCTGGGTGGCCATGATCAGGTGGATGCCGGCGGCGCGGGCCATCTGGGCCAGGCGCTGCACGGCCCCTTCGATGTCCTTGCCGGCCACCATCATCAGGTCGGCGACCTCGTCGATGACCACGACCAGATAGGGCATGGCCTCGGGACGGATCTGCTCGGTCTCGTAGATCGGCCGGCCGGCGTCGTCGAAGCCGGTCTGGACGGTGCGCTCGAAGTGCTCGCCCTTGTCCAGCGCTTCGTTGGCCTTCTCGTTGTAGCCGCCGATGTTGCGCACGCCGATCTTCGACATCCGGCGATAGCGGTCCTCCATCTCGCGGACGGTCCACTTCAGGGCCACGACGGCTTTTTTCGGATCGGTCACGACGGGGGCCAGCAGGTGCGGGATGCCGTCATAGACCGACAGTTCCAGCATCTTCGGGTCGATCATGATGAAGCGGCACTTCTCGGGCGGCAGCTTGTACAGGATCGACAGGATCATGGCGTTGACGCCGACCGACTTGCCCGAGCCGGTGGTGCCGGCGATCAGCAGGTGGGGCATCTTGGCCAGATCGGCGATATAGGGCTCGCCGCCGATGGTCTCGCCCAGCGCCATGGGCAGGATCTGGCTGGCCTTTTCGTAGTCGGCGCTCGAGAGCAGGTCGCGCAGATAGACGGTCTCGCGCTTGGAGTTCGGCATCTCGATGCCGATGGCGTTGCGGCCCTGGGCCACGGCCACGCGACACGAGATCACGCTCATCGAGCGGGCGATGTCGTCGGCCAGGGCCACGACGCGGGCGGTCTTGACGCCCGGGGCCGGCACCAGCTCGTACATGGTGACCACGGGACCGGGGCGGATCTGGTCGATCTGGCCCTTGACGCCGAACTCGGCCAGCACGCTTTCCAGCAGGCGGGCGTTCTGGCGCAGGGCGGCGGCGTCGACTTCGGACGAGCGCGGCTTGGACTTGGCCAGCATGGCCAGCTCGGGCAGCTGGAAGCCGGCCTCGTCGTCGAAGTCGAAGGCCTTCTGTTGCTCGCGCGCCTCGCGCCCGGAACTCCTCGGGCACGGTCTTGGGCTTGGCGATCGCCATCGGACGAGCGTCGAGCGAATCCTCGAAATCGTCCTCGTCGTCCTGAGCCGGCGGCGGGGTGTAGGCCCGCTCGGGCGCGCGCCGGGACACCGGAGTCGGCGTGGCCGCGACCACGGCCTCGTCGTCATCGTCATCGGCGTCGATCGGCGGCAGGCGGCCCGGCCGCTCGCGCTTGGGCGGGGCCTCGGCCTTTTCCCGCTTGGCGCGGGCCGGCTTGGGGGCTGGCTCCGGCATGGGTTCCGGCTCGGCGCGGACGCGCGGCTGCAGGGCGTTGCTGACGGCGGCGTGGAGGGCGTCGGGGTCGACCTCGCGCACGCCGATGGCGAAGCCCAGAGCGACGATGGCCGCGACGGCGAACAACAGGGCGGCGACGATCGTCGCGCCGGGGATGTGGGCGAAGCGCAGGACGCCGGCCACCATGTGCAGCAGGGCGTCGCCCCAGAAGCCGCCCAGGCCTTTTTCCAGTTGCCAGATCGCCGGCGGCGGGGGCGCGGCCAGAGTCGCGGACAAGGCCAGCAGGCCCAGGACGCCGACACCGGCGCGCTGGCGCAGGTCCTTGCGCTCGGCGTCCGGGTCGGCCTGGGCCACGCGGGTGACGCCAAAGACCAGCATGAACAGGGCCACGCCCCAGCCGGACAGGCCCAACGACTGCATCAGCAGGTCGGCGATCGCCGCGCCCGGCGCGCCCAAGGCGTTGCGGGCCGGCTCGCCGGTGGCGGCGTTGAGGCTGGGGTCGGTGGCGTTGTAGGTGGCGATGGCCAGCAGCAGGACGGCGCCGATCACGGTGATGATCCCGCCCCGGAACCGGGCGGTCCAGGGCTGGACCCAGCCGTAACGGATCGCATCCCAGAGGAGCTCCGTCGTGGATCGCCGCGCGGCTCGCGCCATCAAAAGTCTCCGAACTCAACAACGTATCTCGGGACCGGCGGAACCGGTCGAAACGCCATGTTGTGCCTCAAGAGCGTTAAGGGCTGTTTACGACGTCCGTTAGGATGCTGGTCACGACGTCGCGGACGCGCGGGATTTCCCATTCGGAGTCCCCGCGCGGTGATCGGGTATTTGGGGAATCCTCCCTTCCCCTTGACGGGAAGGGCACATGTTTCATCGGCTTCACGCGGCTGGCCGCTGAAGGCGTGGAAAGGGATGCGGAGCGCCGGACATCCGTCCGGAGTTGGAAAATAGAAATACCGTTTCGACGAAGCCCGACGCTCCGCGCGATCGTTATCCGGAAGCGTGACGCCGTGATGCTGTTCGCACCCCGACACCCTTGAAGCCTCCGACGGGCGGGTCAGGCCGCGTAGCCCGATCCCGGATGCGGCTGTTTCCAGCCGCCTGCCGCCTCTTCGGCCCGACATCCCACGTCGTTTCTGTGTTCCAGGGCCGACCGCCGCCAGAGGGATGCAGTTGCGGAGTTTTCCCGCGCCGAAGAGCGCGCCCGCTCGACCGCCCCCCGCCGCCGCAAATGGTCGCTGGCCATGCGCCCTTTCCTCGCGACGAGGTGGAAGCATTGTGCGGACGGTTTAAAGCATGAGGCGTCGATTTTGGATCGACCCGTTCCTTATCGGATTAAGTTATTGATTTTGCTGGACGTGGAGGGGAGGAGCGCTCGTGCGGAGCTGTGACTGGCCTGTTGGGCGAGCCCGTTCGATCGTCGAGGCGGCAAGCGGACGTTCCGAGGGGCTGAGAGGGGTGGTTGTCAGACTCTAGGTGCGCCCAGTCATGGCGAGGACTGCGAATGAGAGCCACGCCGCAAACGCGATGCTGCTGAGCAGCTGCAACCGCTTGGTGTGGCGCGTCAGATCAGCGTCATCCAACCCTCTATCCCGCCGGAAGAGCGCGAACCAGATCAGATTGTTCCAATAAGATAGGCCGCGCATTCGACCGTATATTCCGGGATGTCGCGCAGCGAGAGCTGATGCCACTTTCGGTATAAACCAAAATTGCGCCACGCAGCAGCAAGCAAATATCGAAAAGGGGAGCCATGCCATCAGGGCGAACCGTATCTCGGCTCCATTTTGCCGACAACCGGACCTCAATCAGGTCCGACTTGGGTCGAAACTCGTCTTCGGCATGGACGCCCGAAGCGGACCTGTCGTGAGCCTCTACGCCGCCTCGAACGCCAGCGGGGCGCCCCGAGAAGCTTTGCACCAGACCGTTCTGCGGGCCCGGCGTTCCCGTGGTCAGGAAGACGCGGCCGCCGCTCGTCCCCGGATCATAGTCGGGGTGGCGCTCCAGATAGAGCTCCAGCGCGTCGGCGGTGGCCTCGGGCTGCTGGATCAGCGGGGTGCCGGCCGGCAGGGCGGCGCGGAACAGGTCGGCGATGATCTCGTAGTGGGTGCAGCCCAGCACCACGCGGTGCGGATAGCGGCCGATGCGGGTCTTCAGCGCTTCGACGTGGCCCTCGACCGCCTTGGCCAGCTCGACCACCGAGGCGTCGCCCTCGATCAGGGGCACGAGCTCCGGGCAGGCCTCGGAGAACACCGCCAGGTCCTGTTTGCGCTTGTCGATCTCGATCTCATAGACGCGCGAGCGGACCGTGGCCGGTGTGGCGAAGACGCCCAGGATGTCCAGCTGCTCGACCTTTTCGCCGCGCCGCTCGGCCTCGTGCTCCCAGGGAAGGCCCGTGGCCTTCTCGATGGTCGGCACGATGATGCCCAGGATGTTGACCGGTCGGCCGATCTCCCTGCGGTAGCCCGGCAGCCAGGTCTGCTGAAGGCGGCGCAGGGCGATGGCCGAGGCGGTGTTGCAGGCCAGGACCACCAGGCCGGCGCCGCGGTCGAACAGACGGATGCAGCCGGCCTTGGTCAGCTCGACGATGTCCTCGCCGGTGCGCACGCCATAGGGCGCATGGGCCTGGTCGGCCAGATAGATGAAGTCCGCCTTGGGCAGACGCTGCACGAGGGCGCGGTGGACCGAGAGGCCGCCCACGCCGGAGTCGAAGACGCCGATCATGGGCCAAGCTGTAGCCGTCAAAGCGTGCGTCGTCCACGGGACTGGGCGCGGTTCCGGAAAGGTTACGCGCCTGTCATGTGACACGCCCGGGAACCTTGTTAGGGTCGCTTCCAAATCTTCACCGGAGACACTCCGTGCAACGTCGTACATTCCTGGCCTCGGCCGCCGCCACCGGCGCGGTCGCCGCCCTCAATCCGAGTTTGTCCATGGCCCAAGGCGCGAACCCCATGACCCAGAAGTGGGTCGGCCCCTACGGCGGCGTGCCGGCCTTCGACAAGGTCAAGGTCGCCGACTTCAAGCCGGCCCTGGAAACGGCCATGGCCAAGAACCTGGCCGAGATCGACGCGATCACCGCCAACAAGGCCGCGCCGACCTTCGACAACACGATCGGCGCGCTGGAAGACGCCGGACGGATGCTGAACGCGGTGTCGACCTACTATTACATCTGGGGCTCGAACATGAGCACGCCGGAGTTCCAGGTCGTCGAAGAGGAGATGGATCCCAAGCTCTCGGCGCACAGCGACAAGGTCAATCAGAACGCCGCGCTCTTCGCCCGCATCGAGGCGGTCTACAATTCGCCGGACAAGGCCAAGCTGACGCCCGAGCAGCAGCGCGTGCTGTGGATCTACTACACCAACTTCGTGCGCGCCGGCGCCAAGCTGTCGCCCGAGGCCAAGGCCCGTGTCGGCGCGATCAACACCGAGCTGGCCGGCCTCTACACCAAGTTCAGCCAGAACCTGCTGGCCGACGAGAACACCTGGATCGAGCTGAGCGACGCCGACCTGGCCGGCCTGCCGGATGGCCTGAAGGCCGCCGCGGCTTCGAACGCGGAGTCGCGCAAGCTGCCGGGCAAGTTCATCGTCGTGAACACCCGCTCCAGCGTCGACCCGTTCCTGACCGAGAGCCCGGTGCGCGCCGCCCGCGAGAAGGTCTGGCGCGCCTTTGTCAACCGCGGCGACAATGGCGGCGCGACCGACAACAACGCCATCATCAGCAAGATCCTGAAGCTGCGCGCCGAGCGGGCCAAGCTGCTGGGCTACAAGACCCATGCCCACTGGCGCCTCGAGGACGCCATGGCCAAGACGCCCGAGAACGCCATGGGCCTGATGGAAGCTGTCTGGCAGCCGGCCATCGCCCAGGTCGCCATCGACGTCGCCGACATGCAGGCGATCATCGACAAGGAGGGCGGCGGGTTCAAGCTGGAGCCTTGGGACTACCGGTACTACGCCGAGAAGGTCCGCAAGGCGAAGTACGACCTCGATATGAACGAGGTGAAGCCGTACCTGCAGCTGGACAAGCTGCGCGAGGGCATGTTCTGGGCCTCGGGCCAGCTCTACGGCTTTGAATTCAAGAAGCTTTCCGGCATCCCCGTCTATCACGAGGACATCACCGTCTATGAGGTGACCCGCGCCGGCAAGCATGTGGGCCTGTGGTACTTCGACCCCTATGCCCGCCCGGGCAAGCGTTCGGGCGCCTGGATGAACGCCTACCGCACCCAGGAGCGGTTCAAGGGCGAGATCACCACGATCGTCTCCAACAACTCCAACTTCATCAAGGGCAAGCCGGGCGAGCCGCTGCTGATCTCGTGGGATGACGCCACCACCCTGTTCCACGAGTTCGGCCACGCCCTGCACGGTCTGAACGCCAACGCGACCTATCCGTCGGTGTCGGGCACGGCCGTGGCGCGCGACTATGTCGAGTTCCCCAGCCAGCTGAACGAGCACTGGCTGCCGACGCCGCAGGTGCTGAACCAGTTCGCCCTGCACTACCAGACGGGCAAGCCGATCCCGCAGGCCCTGGTCGACAAGATCGAGGCCGCCGGCAAGTTCGGCGAGGGCTTCGGCACGACCGAATATCTGGCCTCGGCCCTGATCGACATGAAGCTGCACCTGGCCGGCGACGTCGACATCGACCCGGACAAGTTCGAGCGCGAGGAGCTGGCCAAGCTGAACATGCCGCATGAGATCGTCATGCGTCACCGCACCCCGCAGTTCGGGCATGTGTTCTCCGGCGACGGCTATTCGGCCGGCTACTACAGCTATCTGTGGGCCGACACCCTGACCGCCGACGTCGCCGAGGCCTTCGAGCAGGCGCCCGGCGGCTTCTACGACAAGCCGACCGCCAAGCGCCTCTACGAGACGATTATGTCGAAGGGCAACACGGTCGACCCCGTCGACCAGTTCCGCGCCTTCCGCGGCCGCGACGTGAAGATCGGAGCCCTGATGCGCAAGCGCGGCTTCCCGGTCCCGGCGGGCGCTTAGGCGCCTGACCCAAGCCCTTCTCCCGCCACGGGAGAAGGGCTAAATGGGCTCGGGGGCTGAAGGAGTTTCGATGGTCGCGTCCGCCGTTCTGGCCCTGTCCCTGCTTCTCGCCGGTCAAACCATACCCCCGCCGCCCGTGGTCGAGCTCGGCCAGGCTCCGGCCCAGGACGAAAGCGCTGTGGTCGCCGAGCTGACCGTGGTGGCCAAGCCCAAGGGGCCGGCGATCTGGCTGGTCGAGAAGGACGGGGCCAAGCTCTACATTCTGGGCTCGGCCGCTCCCCTGCCCCATCAGCTGAAATGGGAAAGCCCGCGCCTGAACAAGGCGCTGGACAAGGCCAGCCTGGTGCTGGTTCCGCCCCAGGCGGCGGTCGGCGTCACCCAGGCGGCGGGTTTCATCCTCAGCTTCGGCGGCGGGCTGCGCCAGCCGATGGGCAAGAACTTGGAAGACCAGCTGCCGCCCGACCTGAAGGCGCGCTTCGTGGAGTCCCGCAATCAGGCCCGCAAGGGAGCGGGCGAGTACAAGAACTGGAAGCCGGGCGTGGCCGGCTTCCTGCTGCTGTCGGATTTCCGCCAGGCGGCGGGCCTCTCCGAAGCCAAGCCGGTCAGCACGGTCGAGCGCATGGCCAAGGCCCGCAAGCTGAAGGTCAAGTCGGTCGGCCAGTACCGGATGAGCGCGGTGACCTCGATCGTCTCCAAGCTCTCGCCCGAGGACCAGCTCTACTGCCTGCGGGTGGCGCTGGACGAGATCGCCTATGACGGGGCCCATTCCACCACGATCGGCCAGGATTGGGCGGAGGGCGATCTGGGCTCTGTCCGCGCCCGCTACCGCGCCAGCGGCGCCCAGCGCTGCCTGCTGCGCGCGCCCGGCGGTCCAGCGCTGCTGGAGAAGGGCGTCGCCCAGACGACCGACGCCATGACCGACGCGCTGAAGCGTCCCGGCGTCACGGTGGCGGTGGTCGATCTCGGCTTTCTGCTGCCGGCCAACGGCGTGCTGGACAGGCTGAAGGCCGGCGGCGCGACGGTGAGCTCGCCCGTCGAATAGGACGACGAAGAGCGGGCGTTGACGCCCGCCCGCCCCTGCCCTCAACCTTGGCCAGGGAGGGACCCCTCATGAAGACGAAGATCGCCACCATCGCCCTTGCGCTGCTGGTCGCCGGCTCGGCGCGCGCCGAGGTTACGGACGCCCAGCCCAACGGATTCGAGGTCCGGCGTCAGGTCGTCATCGCCGCGCCCGCCGGCGCCGTCTGGGCGACGCTGGTCCAGCCTTCGAAATGGTGGGCCTCGGCCCACACCTGGTCGGGTTCGGCCGCCAACCTGTCGCTGGGCGCGGCCTCGGGCGGCTGCTTCTGCGAGCGGCTGCCCAACGGCGGCTCGGCGCTGCACATGACGACGGTCAACGCCGAGCCGGGCCGCAAGCTGGTGCTGGTCGGCGCGCTCGGCCCGATGCAGAGCTCCGGCGCCAGCGGGGCGCTGACCTTCCTGCTCGCCGAGAAGGACGGTCAGACGACGGTGACCGTCACCTACGACGTCGGCGGCTATTTCAAGGGCGGCCTGGACAAGATCGCCGCGCCGGTGGACGGCGTGCTGGGCCAGCAGATGGCTGGGCTGAAGGCGGCGGCCGAAGCGAAATAGGCAAGAAAAGCCCGCCGGACCGGTCGGTCGGCGGGCTTTGGTCTTTCAGGGCTGCGAGGCTCAGGCGCTCTCGGCCATGCCCTCGTCCGATGCGCCCAGCAGGGCCATCTGCAGGCGCGCTCGGTCGCGGCGAGCCGCTTCCAGGGCGCCTTCGGCCAGGGCGGCTTCCGAGGTGAGGCGCTCGATCGTGGCCTGCAGTTCGGCGACCTTTTCCTCGTGTTCGCGACGGAGTTGGTCCTGGGCTTCCTGCATGCCGTCGAGGCGCGTGCGCAGTTGCTGAGCCCGTTCCTCGGCGCGCTTCATCGCCTTTTCCTGGGCGACGGCGCTCTTGGCCAGCTGGTCGGCGCGCTCGATCGCGGTGGCGCGGGCGGTGTCGACGCCGGCGTGGCGCTGACGCAGGCCTTCGGAATCTTCTTCCAGCGTGCGGATACGTTCCAGGGCGCGTTCCAGGGCGACGTTGAGGTCGCCGGCGCGGCGCTCGACCGCCTTCTGATGCGCGGACGACTCGGCGAGACGGGCCGAGATCTGGCCGTTCATCTCTTCCAGCTTGTCGGCGCGGCCGGTGGCGGTCTCCAGGCGGGTCTGCAGGGCCGAGATCTCGGCGCGGGCCGCTTCGACCTGGCTTTCCAGGTTGCGGATGGTGCGGCCGCTGTCGGTCTGGTGAGCCGAAAGGGCGTTCTCGATCGCCTGCGCGCGGGCGCGTTCGCCGGCCAGCTGGGCTTCGAGGTCGGTTTCGATGCGCGAGAGGCGGGCCACGTCCAGGCCGGCCTGGTCGACGCGCTTTTTCAGGGTCGCGACTTCGTCGCCCAGCAGGGCGTTGTCCTGGTTGGCGCGGGCGAGCGCCGCCTCGGCGTCGCCGCGACGGGTGTCGATGTCCTGGGCCTGGAGGCGCAGAACCCTCGAACGTCCTGCACCAGGTGTTCGATGCGGGCGGTGGAGTCGCGCAAGCTGGCGTCGAGGCTGGAGACCTTGAGATCCGACTGCAGCAGGGCGTTGCGCAGGCGGTCGATCTCGAGGGCGTTGTCTTCCAGCGCCGCGTCCTGGGTCTGGCGACGGGCGTCGGACTCACCAAGCGCGGTCTCGGCGGCGGCCAGGCGGGCGCTGACCTCGCGTTCCTCGGCCTGGATCTGGGCGACCTGGCGCTGGGCGTGCTCGTAGTTGGCGCGCAGGGCGATCAGCTCGGCATGTTCCGCGCGGCGGGCTTCGAACTCCTGGGCGACCGGACCGCGGATCTCGGCGATCAGCGGCTCGATGGCCTTCAGGTGCTCCATCACGCGGCCGATGCTGTCGAGGCCGCCGTGAATGGTCTCATAGCGTTGGCCGATCGCCTGGGTGGATTCGATCTGGTGCTGCACGGCTTCGACCTGGCCGACTTCACCAAGAACGGTCGGCTTGCCGTTCTTGTTCTCGCGAGGATTTCTTCGACAGCAGTCTCATATCGCCCACCTTCACCCCGTGCGGCCCCGCCGCGACCCGACAGGTCGCCTTGCGGACGCCGCGAATCTCTTACCCAGAGGTTAACAACTTAGTTTACGGGCAAGGTGAATGTCGAGGGGCCCGCGCCGCGACCGGGCGTCGCGGATGGGCCTCAGACGCCCGAAAATTGCGGACGATCCGGCCCCTCGACCGCCAGCACCCGGCCCACCGCGTGAACCACGGCGGCGATGCGCAGGGCGGCCTGGATCTGAAGAGGGTCCACGCCCCGTTTCCGCAGCTCGGCCTCGTGACTGTCGAGGCAGGCGCCGCAGCCGTTGATCGCCGACACGGCCACGCACCAGAGTTCGTAGTCGACGGCTTCGACGCCGGTATGGGCCAGCCGGTTCATGCGCAGGCGCGAAGGCAATGCGCCGTAGTCGGGCGCCTGCATCAGATGAATGGCGCGGAAGTAGATATTGGTCATGGCCATCATCGCCGCGGCGGTCTTGGCCGCCGTGAAGGCCTCGGAAGTCAGGTCCGCCTCGCGCGCGGCGATGGTGATCGCCCGCAGGGTCTCAGGTTCGCCGACCGCGCAGGCGCTGGCGACAAAGCAGCCCCAGCGCGCCTGGTCGCTCAACACGGTCTCGCCGGCCAGGACGCTCAGATTGGTCCCGATGTCCTTGGCGTAGGCGGGTAGCTGGGCGCGCAAGGCCTCAATGGACATGGCAAGCTCCGTGAGATCCGGGGCGGGCTTAGCACTAAGGGAGAGGTTCGTCCCGGTCCGCGCCGCTGGGAGGGGAGACGCGGGCGGACCGGGAACAACGGGGTGGGATCCAGCGGCGGTGGGGGGAGACACGCTGGAACTTTCACCGTGAAAGGGGTGTATGTCCGGGCCTTCCAGATATCCAATCGATAGTTTTTGGATTTTCGATAGATGCGGCCTATATAAAGGCCATGCTTCTTCCGACCCTTCGCCAACTGCAATATCTGAAGCTCCTCTCGGAGCATGGCTCGTTCAGCCGGGCCGCCGAGAGCGCCTATGTCACCCAGCCCACCCTGTCGGCCGGCATCCAGGAACTGGAAAAGATCCTGGGCGCGCCGGTGGTCGATCGGGCGCGCTCGGGGGTGATCCTGACCGCCGCCGGCCAGGAGGCGGTGCGGCGAGCCGAAGACATTCTCGCGCGGGCCGAGGACCTGGTGCAGGCCACGCGCGGCGCGGGCCAGCCATTGGCGGGCCGCTTCCGCCTGGGCGTGATCCCGACCGTCGGCGCCTACCTTTTGCCGCGCGCCCTGCCCGTCCTGCGCGACCGCTTTCCGAAGCTGAAGCTGTTCCTGCGCGAGGACCTGACCCAGCGCCTGATCGCGGCCTTGAAGAGCGGAGCCCTGGACGCGGCGTTGATCGCCCTGCCCTACGACATGTCCGGCCTGGACTGGGCCCATGTCGAGGACGATGAACTGCTGGCCGCCGCGCCCGCCAACCATCCGATGGCGGCCTCGACGCGGGTCGATCCCGACAGTCTGCGGGGCGACGACCTGATCCTGCTGGAAGACGGCCACTGCCTGCGCGATCACGCTCTGGCCGCCTGCGGCCTCGAGCCTCCGCGCGGCGTTGGCGACGACGAGACCTTCGCCGCCACCTCGCTGCCGACCCTGGTGCAGATGATCGGCTCGGGCCTGGGCGTCTCGTTCCTGCCGGCCATGGCGGTGCACGCGGGCTTGGCCGACAAGACCGCGTTGACGATCCGCCCGCTGGCGACCGAACATCCCAGCCGCGAGATCGTGGTGGCCTGGCGGGCCGGTTCCAGCCGGGGCGTCGAGGGACGGCTGCTGGCCGAAACCCTGCGAGAAACCGAAGCTTAACGCGCCGCCGGCCTGGCGGCGCGCGACATCCTAGACCGCATGCGAGATCGGACCCTCGGCGCGGCCTTCGACGAACTGGCGGACATACGGGTTGTCGGTCGTGCGCAGCTCGGCGGCCGGCCCGCGCCAGATGATCTTGCCGCCATGCAGCATGGCGATCTCGTCGCCAATGGTCTGGGCCGAGGCCAGGTCGTGGGTGATCGACACGGCGGTCGAGCCCAGGCGCCGCACCTGGTGGGAGATCAGTTCGTTGATCGCCGCCGCCGTGATCGGATCCAGGCCCGTGGTCGGTTCGTCGAAGAACAGGATCTCCGGCTGGGCGACGACGGCGCGGGCCAGACCCGCGCGCTTCTGCATGCCGCCCGACAGCTCGGACGGGAATCGGTCGGCGACGTCGGGCGACAGACGCACCTGCTCCAGGGCCTCGATCGCCCTCTCCTTGGCCGCCTTGCGGTTCAGGCCGTCGGCGTTGATCAGGCGGAAGGCGACGTTTTCCCCAGACGGTCAGGCTGTCGAACAGGGCCGCGCCCTGGAACAGCACGCCCACGCGGGAGAACAGCTTGCGGCGGGCGCCTTCCGACAGGGTGACGGTGTTCTTGCCGTCCAGCTCGATCTTGCCGGCGTCCGGGCGCATCAGGCCCAGCGCGGTCTTGATCGTCACCGACTTGCCCTGGCCGGAGCCGCCGATGATGACCAGCGACCGGCCCGGCGCGACCGACAGGTCGAGACCGTCGAGGACCGCGCGGCCCTCGAAGCGCTTGGTGACGCCCTTCCAGGCGAGTTTCGGGGTCACGTCGGTCATGAAGCGTGGGTGAAGAGGGTGGTCAGGAGGTAGTCGGAGCCGAAGATCAGGATCGCCGAGGAGACCACCGCGTGGGTGGTGGCCCGGCCGACGCCCCGCGCCCCGCCCTTGGCGTTGTAGCCATGGTAGCAGCCCATCAGCGCCACGATGAACCCGAACACCGCGGCCTTGATCAGGCCCGAGACGATGTCCCAGCTCTGCAGGAAGTCGATGGTGTTGCGAATGTAGACGGCCGAGCTGAAGTCCAGCACCCGCGTGGCGACCAGCCAGCCGCCGGCGACGCCGATGGTGTCGGCCACCGCGGTCAGCAGCGGCGTCATCAGGACGCCGGCCAGCAGGCGCGGGCCGACCAGATAGCGGAACGGGTCGGTCGACAGGGTGCGCATGGCGTCGATCTGCTCGGTCGCGCGCATGGCGCCGATCTCGGCGGCGATGGCGGCCGAGACCCGGCCGGCCAGCATCAGCGCCGCCAGAACCGGACCCAGTTCGCGGGTGATCCCCAGGGCCACGATCTGCGGCATCACCTGCTCGGCGTTGAAGCGCCCGCCGCCGGTGAAGATGTTCAGGGCCAGGGCCGCGCCGGTGAAGATGGCGGTCAGGCCCACGACCGGCAGCGAGAAGAAGCCGATGGCCACGAACTGGCGCCACAGCTGGCCGAGGAACCAGGGCGGGGTCAGGGCGGCGGCGACGCCGCGCACGGCGAAGACGCCGACCGACCCGACCATGCGCACGGCGGCCAGGGTCGAGCGACCCAGAGCCCGAACGGGATTGCCAGGAGAACGAGGGGCGACCCGCTGTGTCGCCTCGACCGCGGTCATGTCAGTAGCTCACGGCGGGT
Source organism: Caulobacter sp. UC70_42 (assembly GCF_044056025.1). Taxonomy (NCBI): domain Bacteria; kingdom Pseudomonadati; phylum Pseudomonadota; class Alphaproteobacteria; order Caulobacterales; family Caulobacteraceae; genus Caulobacter; species Caulobacter sp. UC70_42. The sequence goes on from NZ_CP171994.1 coordinate 1,502,801, forward strand.
TGCGAGGCGGCCGGCGCGGCGGAGTCCGACGAAGCCGTCGCATCCGAACCACTCTGCGGACGGATCACCGAACCGATCAGGCCGAAGATGTCCACGGCGCCTTGCGTGTTCTCGATCTGGCCGCCCGGCTTGATGTCGTCCATGGCCGCGCCCGGCGCGATCGAGACGTGCGCGCCGCCCAGCAGGCTGTCGCTGGTGATCTTGGCGGTCGAGTCCGACGGCAGCTTCACGGTCGGATCGATGCTCAGCTTGGCCACGGCCAGGAAGGTTTTCGGCTCCAGGGTGATCTGCGAGACGGTGCCGACCTTGACGCCGGCCACGCTCACCGCCGCGCCCGGGGCCAGCGAGCCGGCCTCGCCGAACTTGGCGTTGATCTCATAGTTTCCGCTCTTCATGTGAACCCCGCCCACGCTGAGCGAATAGATCAGGAACCCCGCCGCCAGGGCGAGGACGACGACGCCCATGGCCGTCTCGGCCCATTGTTCGCGCAATGCCAAATCCCCTTGGTCTTTAAGCCAGTCGTCCCGCCGCTACTTGCGACGGCCAGAAGGCGCCGAGCCGCCCTTCTGGAGTTGATTGATCAGCACGTCGATGTTGCCGCCGGCGTTGTCGATCGTCGAGACGAAGTCCTGCTGCTGGGTGATGGCCAGCCAGATGCCCTTGAACTGGACGTCGACGACCTTCCAGGTCTGGCCGCCGCCCAGCACGCGCCAGGAGACGGGCAGGGGCTGGGTGATCTGGCCGCCCGAGATCAGGGTCTTGACCGTCACGTCGCCCGGCTTGTTGACCACCGAGCCGACCACCTTCAGCTGCTCGCCGCGATAGTCGTCGATGCGGCTCTGATAGACGTTCTCGGCATAGGCGCGGAACACCGGCGTGAAGCGGGCCCGTTGTTCGGGCGTGATGGTGCGGGCGTATTTGCCCAGCACGAAGTTGGTGATGCGCGGCACGTCGGCCAGTTCGTCCACCGCCTGGTGGAAGACCTGGGTCTTCTGAGCGTCGCTCATGCTCTTGTTGGCCAGCACGGTGATCACGCGCTGGGCCTTGGTCTGGACGAAGGCCTCGGCGCCGGCGTCGCGGGCGCTGTTCTGGGCCAGGGCCGTACCGCCGATCGCGACAGCTCCGAAGAACGCCAAAAGCGCGGCGTTGGCGCGCGCCGGGTGGAGGGGGTGTTGGTCATGGTCTTACCGGTCATGGTTTGGGCGCCGCGGGTGAAGCGTCCTGGGGCGGAGCTTCCGGGGGCGGCGCATCGAAGTCGGGAAGCACCTCGGCGTCGCCGGTCGCTTCGCGGATGAAGGCCTCGCGATACTGGGTGTAGGCCGAACGGGTGGTGACATAGGGGTCGGCGGCGTCCTTCAAGGCCTGGAACGCCGGGTCGGCGTTCGAGCGCACGTCGACGATGGTCACGCCGGTCCGGGCCTTGCCGAAGTCGGTGGACAGGCCGCCGACATACAGCGAGACGGGGTCGGTGACGATGTCCAGGACGCGGCCGACGCCGTCACGGACGTTCAGCGGACCCATCAGGGGCACATAGAGATAGGCGCCGGGCTTGGCGCCCCATTTGCCAAAGGTCTGGCCGAAATCGGAATCGCGGCGCGGCAGGTTCATCTTGGAGGCCACGTCGAACAGGCCCAGCACCCCGACGGTTGAATTGACCACGAAGCGGGTGGTCGAGCGCATGGCCTGCTTGGGCTTGCCCTGCAGAACCATGTTCATGACGGTGTTCGGCTCGCCCAGATTATAGACGGCCGAGCTGACCCGGTTGCGGACCACGCGGGGCGTGACCGCCATGTAGCCGTGGGCGATCGGCGCCAGGATCACGTGGTCCAGGCCCATGCCCAGCTTGAAGGAACCCCGATTGAAACCTTCCAGCGGATCGTTGGCCGCCTCGACGTTCGCGGTGGTGCCGACCGACTGGCCCGTAACGCCCTGTTCTTGAGCAAGGGCCGGCGAGAACGTCGCCAGGCTGGCGGCCGCGGCAAGCCCCATGGCGGCGATGCGCCGACCGGTCGCCCTGTGGCGGAGGCCGTTATCCTGGTCGTTCAAGCCCGTGCTCCTAAGTCTACACGCCGGCATGTATTCACGCCGCAATCCGTATCAAGACTGATTACGTTGTATTTCGGCCACGTTGGGCGGCCTTGCTTCAAATCGCCCTGACTTGAACCAGCCGGTCGCAAAGCGGCGACGTCGCGGCGTCGTGTTTTCCGACATAATCCGATATATCGAAAATAGCTCTTGACGCAATTCAGATCCGATATATCTATAAATCCGATATAACGAAACAGGATCTAAAACACAATGTTTGGACGACATCACCATCACCGCGGCCACTGGCGCGGTCAGGCCGACGAGCATCACGGCCGTCATCCCTTCGGTTTCCACGGCGGTCCCGCCGGTCATCATGGCGGCCCGCGCGGTCGCGGCGGCCGAATGGGCCGGTTCTTCGATCATGGCGACCTGCGCTTCGTGGTTCTCAAGCTGATCGCCGAGAAGCCCAGCCACGGCTACGAACTGATCAAGGCCATCGAGACGGCGGCTGGCGGCGCCTATAGCCCGAGCCCGGGCGTGGTCTATCCGACCCTGACCCTGCTGGAAGAGCTGGGCTACGTCACCGCCAGCGACGCCGGCGGCGGCAAGAAGCTCTACACGATCACGCCGGAAGGCGAGGCGTTCCTGGCCAGCAACGACGCGCCCGTCCGTTCGCTGTTCGAGCGCATGGCCGAGGCCGCGTCCGCCAGCGCCGCCTTCTCGCCGCAGATCATGCGGGCTCGGGAGAACCTCAAGACCGCGCTGCGTCTCAAGCTGCACGGCGGCCAACTGAGCGCCGAGCAGATCGCCGCCATCGCCAAGGCCATGGACGACGCCGCGGCGGTCATCGAAGCCATCTAAGCGGAAGGAGGGACGGCATGGAAAGCCACGCTCGCGTCGCCACCGACAAGGCGGCCCGTTACATGACCCAACTGGCCAAGCACTGGAGCCACAAGTTCGAGGTCGCCTATGACGAGACCTCGGCCGTGTTTCCGCTGCCGTTGGGAACCTGCCGGATGGTGGCCCATCCCGATGGCCTCGAACATCACCGTCGAGGCCGCCGACCTCGAGGGTCTGGCCCGGCTGGAGGACGTGGTCGCCAAGCACCTGGACCGTTTCGCCTTCCGCGAGGGCGAGCTGAAATACGGCTGGACCCGCGCCTGGGCGGCCGGTTCGGTTGATCCGCGCGCCATGCGGATCAACGCCCTTCACTAGGGATCAGTGCAGGCCGCGCAGCAGATCGATGCGGCGCATGGCCTTGCCGGGGATCTCGGAGATCCGGCCCAGCGGCAGGGATTCGGCGACGCTGCGCATGCCGTAGGCGGCGTGGCGGACCAGGGTCGGCAGCGAGGGCGAGCCCAGGAAGCCGAACACCACCGTCTGACGGGCGTTGGACAGCTCACGCTTGAACCGGTAGTCGCCCGTGCCGAGGTCCAGACGCGAATAGTCCGCGCCGTCCATGCTCTTCAGGATGTCCTGGAACAGCAGCATGCCGGGTGAATAGCGGTCGAGCTCGGGATTGTGGGCGATCAGCCAGCCGTGGATCGTGTGCTCGCCGCGCAGGTGCAGGTGCACGGCCGCCAGCTGGTCTCCCAGGTGCAGGGTGTAGAGCCCGCCGCCGAAGTGGGGGGCGCGATTCTGGAACAGCGCCTCGAACGAGGTCATTGACCCAGGGCGTCTTGAAGAGGTCGGTCTGGCCGGTGGCCAGCAGCTGCGCCCGCTTCCAGGCGATCAACTGGTCGAAGTCGGCGCGGCTTTCCGACATGGCCGTGTAGCGCGAGGGCCCGACCTCGCGCTCGGCCTTGCGGCGCTTCTTGTCGATGTCCTTGAGCACGCCGACATTGGCGGCCTTGCGCTCGGCGGCGTAGGCCTCGTAGCCGTCCGGCAGTTCGATGATCCAGGAGTCCGCCTGACCACGCCCGTGGCGGGCCAGGGTCTCGTCGTCGGCCAGCATGTGACAGAAGTCGATGCGCGAGGCGTGCAGGGCCGCCAGCAGGTCGCGCGGATTGACCGCGACGCCCGGGGCCGAGACCAGGGCCTGATAGTCGCACATCGGCGCGCCGGCCGGCATGGCCACGCCCTGGCGGATGCGGGCTGGAAGAAAGGCCAGGGCCTCGCCCTCGGCGCCGCGCACGATCGCGACCTTGACGGCCTCGCCCTTGTCGCCCTGGGCGCGGGCGACCGCCAAGGCCCAGTGCGGCGACAGGAACGGCGAGTCCAGCCGCGCCTGGCTAAGCTAGCTCCATCCACCGCGCGATGTCGGCGGGGGAAAGGTCCAGGGCTTTGACGACTTGGATGGGCACTGTGACGGATCCGACAGCTTTGTCGGAGCGCATCCTGACGCCGATAACTTTCGTTTCGGGTTGACGGCGCGGCGTTATCCGAAAACGCCGCGCCGCCCGCTCAATCCATCAGCTTGCGGCTGAGATAGACATATTCCAGCGCCTGGCGGCGGGCGGTTTCGGCCAGGTTGGCGCTGGCCGCGTGCCCGCCGTCGATGTTCTCGTAATAGAGCACCGGATAGCCCAGGGCCTCGAGCTTGGCGGCCGCCTTGCGGGCGTGGGCCGGATGGACCCGGTCGTCCTTGGTGGAGGTCTCGATGAACACCTCGGGGTACTTCTGGCCGGCCTTGAGGTTGGATGAGGGGTCGTACTTGGCGATCACCGCCCGCTCGGACGGTATGGCCGGGTCGCCATACTCGCCCACCCACGAGGCGCCGGCCCCGATCTGGCTGTATCGGATCATGTCGAACAGCGGCACCTGAACGACGATGGCGTTGTAGAGCTCGGGCCGCTGGGTCAGGGCCACGCCCATCAGCAGGCCGCCGTTGCTGCCGCCCATGATGCCCAGCCGGCGCGGCGAGGTGATCTTCCGCGCGATCAGGTCCTGGGAGACGGCGAAGAAGTCGTCATAGACCTTCTGGCGGTTGGCCTTCAGGCCGGCCTCGTGCCAGGCCGGGCCGAACTCGCCGCCGCCCCGGATGTTGGCGACGACATACGTGCCGCCGCGCTCCAGCCAAAGCTTGCCCCATCACGCCCGAATAGCCGGGGGTCAGCGGCACCTGGAAGCCGCCATAGGCGTAGAGCAGGGTGGGGGCCTGGCCGTCGTACTTGAGGCCTTTCGGCCGCACGACAAAGTAGGGGATCCTGGCGCCGTCGGTGCTGGTCGCCTCGAACTGCTCGACCACGTGGGCCCCGGCGTCGAAGCGGGCCGGCGAGGCCTTGACCTGTTCCAGCTTCAACGTGCCGGCGTCGGCCAGCCAGTAGGTGGTCGGAGCCAGGTAGCCGGTGACGGTGACGAACAGGCGCTCGTCCTTCTCGGCGGTCGAACCCAGGCCGATGGCGCTGTTGGCCGGCAGGTCCAGCGTTTGCGAGGTCCAGCCGTTCGGGCCGTGGGTCAGGACCCGCGCCGCGCCCTTGACGTTGTCGAGCAGACCCACGACCAGCTTGGTGCGCGTGGTGGTCACCTGTTCGACCGATTGGCGGGCCGTCGGGCGCAGCACCAGCGTCGCCACGGCGTGGTCCGGCGCGGCCTTCAGCCTGGCCAGGTCGAAGCTGACCAGGTCGCCGGTCTTGAAGCCCTTCCAGTCCTGCTCCATCAGCACGATCATCTGACCGGCGACATAGCCCTGGACCGAGCTCTTCAGCGGCAAATCCAGCTTCACGGGCTTGTCGCCCTCGATCAGATAGGTTTCCGCCTCGAAGAAGGTCACGCCTCGGCCGGCCATCACCGCCACGGCCTTGCCGTCGGCGTCGCGCAGAACGAACGGATTGACCGAGACGTCGGTGTCGACGCCCCGGAACACCTCGACCGCCTGGTCCAGGGTCTGGCCGCGCTTCAGGGTCTTCAGGACATAGGCATAGCCCGACTTGGTCAGCTCGCCCGGCTTCCACTCGCGGCCGACCAGCAGGGTGTCCTTGTCGAGCCAGGTGTAGTTCTGCTTGCCCTCCGGAAGGACGAAGCCATCCGACACAAAGCTCTTCGTGGCGGTGTCGAACTCCCGGACCGTCACGGCGTCCTTGCCGCCGTCCGACAGGGTCACGAGGCACCGCGTGTCCTCGGGCGGCAGGCAGGACGCGCCCTTGAACACCCAGTTGGCGCCTTCGACCTTGGACAGGGCGTCGATGTCGAGGATCGTCTCCCAGGCCGGATCGGCCGTGCGGTAGCTCTCCAGGCTGGTCTTGCGCCAGACGCCGCGCACGTGGTCGGCGTCCTGCCAGAAGTTGCGCAGGGAGCCGTCGCCGGCGAACGAAACGCCGGGCACGCGGTCCTTGGCGTTCAGGATCGCCAGGGCCTTGGCCTCCAGGTCCGCATAGCGCTTGTCACCCTGCAGAACGGGCAGCGTCTTGGCGTTCTGGGCCTTGGCCCAGTCCATGGCGCGCGCGCCCTCGATCTCCTCCATCCAGAGATAGGGATCGTTCTTGCCCAGCTCGGTCAGCGGGGTGCGGGCTTCTTCGGCGGCCTTGGGCTGGTCGGCTGACATCTTTGATTCTGCGGCGATCGCGGGGGTGATGGTCATCAGGCTCGTTGAAGCGAAGAGAACGGTCAGAAGCTTACGCACTTAGTGATCCATCAGCTGTCGCGACAGGTAGGTGTAGTGCAGGGCCCAGCGACGGGCGTTGTTCTTGGGATCCGCGCCATTGGCGTGGCCGCCGTCGGTGTTCTCGAAATAGAGGTGGTCGACGCCCAGATCGTCCATCCGGGCCGCGAACTTGCGGGCGTGGCCCGGATGGACGCGGTCGTCCTTGGTCGAGGTGGTGATGTAGGCCAGCGGGTATTTCACGCCCGCCTTCAGGTTCTGGTACGGGCTGTACTTCTCGATCCAGGCGCGTTCGGCCGGGATGGCGGGGTCGCCCATACTCGCCGATCCACGAGGCCCCGGCGGGCAGGTAGGTATAGCGGATCATGTCCAGCAGAGGGCTCTCGACCACCACCGCGTTCCACAGATCCGGACGCTCGGTCAGGGCCACGCCCATCAGCAGGCCGCCGTTCGAGCGGCCATAGGCGCCCAGGTGGCGCGGCGTGGTCGCCTTGTCGGCGATCAGCGTCTCGGCCACGGCGAAATAGTCGTCATAGGCCCGCTGGCGGTTGGCCTTCAGCGCGGCCTCGTGCCAGGCCGGGCCGAACTCGCCGCCGCCGCGGATATTGGCGACGGCATAGGCGCCGCCGCGCTCCAGCCACAGCTTGCCGATCAGGGGATCGTAGACCGGCAGCTTGGAAAGATTGAAGCCGCCATAGGCGTGCAGCAGGGTCGGGTTCTGGCCGTCCAGCTTCCAGCCCTTCTTGTGGACGAGGAAGTAGGGGATGGCCGTGCCGTCCTTCGAGGTCGCCGACTTCTGCTCGACCACCAGATCCTTGGTCTCGAACTGGGCGGGCAGGGCCTTGACCGTCTGGGCGGTGGTCCCGGTCGCGTCGGCCAGCTTCAGTTCGGTCGGCGTCAGGAAACCCTCGTTGGTGTAGAAAACCTCGTCGCCCTCGTCCGAGTGCGAGACCAGGGCCACCGAGGCGTTGTCGATCACCGGCAGGGCCTGGGAGGTGACGCCGAATTCGCCGCGCAGCCGCAGGCTGACCAGGCTGCCCCGGACGTTGTCGTAGACCACGGCCACCACGCGGTGATCGGTCACCGTCACCTGATCGATCGACTGGCGCGGACCCGGCGCCAGCAGCTGGCAGGGATCGCAGTCGTTGCTGATGACGATCTCGGGGTCCTTTGCCTTGGTCAGGAACTTGGTCGAGGCCGCGACGATCGAACCGGCTGGATAGGTGTAGGGGTGCGCGCCGATGGTGACGGTCCACGGCTCCTCGATCTTCAGGACGAGCTTGCCGTCGATAAGGCCGCGCACGCCGACCTTTTGCGGGATCGGCAGGCGCCTGGCGTCCTTGCCGTCCCAGATATAGGTCTCGTCGTGAAAGAAGTCGGTGGCGCGGGTCAGCAGGACGATCCGATTGCCGGCGGCGTCTCGCAGCACGTTCGGCCCGGCCGAGACGTCGGACTTCTGGCCGCGGAAGACCTCGAACGGCCTGATCGAGGGTCTGGCCCCGCTTCATCGTCTTGATGACGAAGCCGTAGCCGCTGTCGGTGGTCGTGCCCTCGCCCCAATTTCGGGTCAAGATAAGGGTGTCGGGGTCCAGCCACTCGATCGACTGCTTGCTCTCGGGGAGCACGAAACCGCCCGCGCCGGGGTCGACGAAGCTCTTGGTCGTCAGGTCGAATTCGCGGACCGTGACGGCGTCCTTGCCGCCGTTCGACAGGTTCACCAGGCATCGGTCGTGGGTCTTGGGTCGGCAGTCGGCGCCCTTCCAGATCCAGTTCTCGCCCTCGGCCTTGGCCAGGGCGTCCAGGTCGATGACCGTTTCCCACTGCGGGGCCGCGGTCTTGTAGGACTCCAGGCTGGTGCGCCGCCAGACGCCGCGCACGTGGGTCTCGTCCTGCCAGAAGTTGAACACCGTCTTGCCGATGAAGGTCGGCATGGCGATCCGGTCCTTGGTCGACAGGATCTTCAGGGCCTGGTCCTGCAGGCCAGCGAAGCGCTTGTCGCCCGACAGGATGGGCAGGGTCTTGTCGTTCTGGGCCTTCACCCAGGCCAGGGAGTCGGGGCTTTCGACCGCCTCCAGCGCCAGGTGGGGATCGGCCTCCTGGGCGTACGCCGCGGTGGAGAGCATGGCGGCCAGGGCCGCGGCGGAACAGGTGCGGAGCAGGGTCATGGCGCGGGACGGTATCGGAAAATTTCCCCCGCGCCAGAGCTAGGCCGAGCCGATCACGTCCCGTCGTCGGGAATGTTCAGCAGAACGCCGCAGGCCTTGCAGTGGACGGCGTCCGGATCGTGCCGGCGCAGGCCGCAGGCGTGGCACTGATAGATGACCTTGTGGGGCCGCAGGATCGACTGGATCAGGCCGATGAACAGCGACACCCCGCCCAGCATCACCGCCATGGACAAGAGCTTGCCCCACACGCCAGGCAGGGTGACGTCGCCATAGCCGGTGGTCGTCAGGCTGGTGACGGTGAAATAGAGGGCGTCGACATAACCGGAGATCCCCTCGTGGCGGCCGGCGAAGCTCGTATAGACGAAGCCCGTGACCACGAAGACGAAGGTCGCCAGCGAGCTGGCCGCCCGGGTGATGTCCTCGATCCGCGTGTCGTCATAGCGCCGTCCCACCGTGCGCCAGAAGAACTCGCTGTGGATCAGGGTCCACAGGCGCAGCACCCGCAGGAAGCCGAAGTTGAACAGCCAGGCGGGAAACAGCAGGGTGCCCAGCACGAACAGGTCCAGCCAGACGATCGGCTTCCTGAGCCAGGACTTGATGTCCCCGTGCGCCACGGCGCGGGCGCTCAGGTCCAGGGCCAGGAACGCGGCCACCCCGTAGTCGATCAGATAGAAGGTCAGGCCGTGCCGCTCCATCAGCGGGGCGGCGATGAAGAAGGCGATGATCGCCAGGTCGATCAGGATGATCCCGTAGCGGAACCGCACCGCCACCGGCGAGGCGCCGTGATAGAGGGCCCGCAATCGCGCGCGCAGGCGAAGGCCGGCGTGGTCCTGTTCGTCGCGGTGCATTTCGCTCTGCTTTCCACTATATAGCCCGGCTATGAGCCGCACCTTCCTGAAGATGAACGGGCTGGGCAACGACTTCGTCGTCATCGAGACCCAGACCCAGTCCTTTGATCCGACCCCCGAGGAGATCCGCGCGATCGCCAAACGCGGGGACGGCGGCGTGGGCTGCGATCAGGTCATCGCCATCGATCCGCCGAAGGCGGAAGGCGCGTCGGCCTATGTGCGCTTCTGGAATTCGGATGGCGAGGAGACCGGCGCCTGCGGCAACGGCACGCGCTGCGTGGCGTGGCTCCTGATGCAGTCGTCCGGCAAGGACGCCGTGGCGTTCGACACCGTGGCGGGCCGCCTGTCGGGCGTCGCGGCGGGCGAGAAGCTGGTGACGGTCGACATGGGGGTCCCGGGCCTGGACTGGACCCAGATCCCGCTGTCCGAAGAGATGAACACCGAGCGGGTCGAACTGCAGGTCGGTCCGATCGACGCGCCGCTGGTGCATACGCCGGTCTGCGTCTCGATGGGCAATCCGCACGTGGTGTTCTTCGTCGACGCCCCGGTCAGCGACGCCTTCGCCACGGGGACCGGCTCGTTGGTCGAGCACCACCCGCTGTTCCCGGAAGGCGTCAATGTCGGATTCGCTCACATCGCCGCTCGCGATCACATCCAGCTGAAGGTCTGGGAACGGGGCGCGGGCCTGACCGCCGCCTGCGGCACGGGCGCCTGCGCGGCCCAGGTCGCCGCCGTGCGTCGCGGCCTGACCGACCGCAAGGCGCGCGTCCAGTTCGAGACCGGCTCGCTGGTCATCGAATGGCGTGAGAGCGACGGCCACGTGATCATGACCGGCCCGGTCAGCATGGATTTCGCCGGCAAGCTGCCGGAGCGGGTCGCGGCTTGAGGTCATGACCACCTACACCGTCATCAAGGCGACGCCGAAGCCCAGGCCAGAGGCGGGCGAGGAGGGCGGTCCGGCCACGACGATGTCGGGCCCGGACGGCGTCGACGTCGTCACCTTCGGTTGCCGCCTGAACGCCTATGAGAGCGAGGCCATGCGGGCGCGCGCCGCCGCCGACGGCCTTTCCGACGCGGTGGTGTTCAACACCTGCGCCGTAACCAACGAGGCCGTGCGTCAGGCCCGCCAGGCGATCCGCAAGGCCCGTCGCGAGCGGCCGGACGCGCGGATCATCGTCACCGGCTGCGCCGCCCAGGTCGATCCGGCCGCCTTCGCCGCCATGCCCGAGGTCGACCTCGTGCTGGGCAACGCCGAAAAGGCCGCGCCGGGCGCGATGACGGACACGACCGCCCGCGTGCGGGTCAACGACATCATGTCGGTCAAGGAGACCGCCGGTCACCTGATCGACGGACTCAAGGATCGCGCACGGGCCTATGTCGAGGTCCAGAACGGCTGCGACCACCGCTGCACCTTCTGCATCATTCCCTACGGCCGGGGAAACTCGCGCTCGGCGCCGGCCGGCGAGGTGGTCGAGCAGGTCCGCAAGCTGGCCGCCGAGGGCTATCGCGAGGTGGTGCTGACCGGCGTCGACGTCACCTCGTGGGGCGCGGACTTGCCGGGCCAGCCGACCCTGGGCCAGCTGGTCGGTCGCATCCTGCGCATGGTCCCGGACCTGCCCAGGCTTCGACTCTCGTCGATCGACGCGGCCGAGATCGATCCGGACCTGTTCAAGCTGCTCGAGACCGAGCCGCGCCTGATGCCGTACCTGCACCTGTCCCTGCAGGCCGGCGACAACCTGATCCTCAAGCGCATGAAGCGCCGCCACAGCCGCGAGGACGCGCTGAAGCTGGTGGCCGAGGTGCGCCGCGTACGCCCCGACACCGCCTTCGGCGCCGACCTGATCGCCGGCTTCCCCACCGAGACGGAAGAGGCGTTCGAGAATACGCTGAAGTTGGTCGAGGAGGCGGGCCTGGCCTTCCTGCACGTCTTTCCCTACAGCGCTCGGCCCGGGACGCCCGCGGCCCGCATGCCGCCAGTGAAGGGGTCGGTGATCAAGGACCGCGCCCGCCGCCTGCGCGAAGCGGGCCAGGCGGGCCTGGAGCGCCACCTGCAACGCCAGATCGGCCGCACCCTGCCGGGCTTGGTCGAGCGTGACGGCGTCGCCCGCGCCGACGACTTCACCGAGATCCGCTTCGAGGGCGGAGCGCCGCTGGGCGAGATTGTAACCTTCACGATCACCGGCCATGACGGGGCTCACGTCATCGCGGAGCGCGCAAACTGATCCGGTCAGCCTGGGCCCTTCTGGCGCTTTGCCTGCTGGCGGCCACACCGGCGCGCGCCGACGCGCCCAAGCCCGTCGCGGTCAAGCCCGTTACGCTCAGCGTCATGACGTACAATGTGGAGGGCCTGCCTTCTCTGGTCCGCAAGGGTCGCGGGGCGGCGCTGAAGCGGATCGGGTACGAACTGGCCGCCATGCGGGCCAAGGGCAAGGAACCCGACGTCGTCCTGATCCAGGAGGGCTTCCGCGACGAGATCTGGGACCTGATCGACGAGAGCGGCTATCCGTATGTCGCGCGGGGGCCGCGCAAGGGCCAGCGCGACGAGAACTACCTGAAGAGCGAAAAGCCCGACTTCCGACGCGTGAAATACCGGCGCCAGGGCGAGGGCTGGGGCAAGTGGGGCTCCAGCGGTCTTTGGGTGCTGTCCAATCATCCGATCGACTGGGTCAAGTCGCACGCCTATCGCTATTGCGCGGGCCTGGATTGCCTGGCCAACAAGGGCGTGATGCTGGTCTCGATCCAGGTCGCCGGCCTGCCGACCTCGGTCGAGATCGCCGACACCCACATGAATTCGCACGGGGCTTCGAAGGTGCCGCGCAAGCGTTACAACGAGGCCCACGCCCTGCAGACCCAGGAGCTGGGCCGCTTCCTGCAGGCCAGCCGCACGCCCGGCGCGCCGCTGATCGTCGGCGGCGACTTCAATGTCCGCCGATCGCCCGACCGCTTCGACAAGATGATGAGCGACTACCCGTTCGTGGTGGTCAGCCGCTGGTGTCATGAGCGCCCGGGCGCGTGCGACACACAGATCTCGTACACCGGCGAGGCGCCGTGGCTGAACACCCAGGACCTGATCGGCTTCCTCAATGGCGATGCCGTCGAGGTCATCCCCAAGGCGGTCGAGGCCACCTTCGACGGCGCGGACGAGCCGGTGTTGTCCGACCACAATGGTTACAAGGTCACCTTCAGCTTGACCCCCAAGGGGTAGGGCGATCTTGGTCCCGGCGTCGGGGCCTGGCGACGGTCAGGCGTCGCGGGCTTCTTCTTCTCCCGCGAAACCCGGCAGGCTCCAGCCGAACTTGATCGCGCACGCCCGCAGCCCGAACGCCGCGACGAACCCCGCGAGGCCGGCTGGCCAGAACGGCGCGCCCAGCAGTTTCAGCACCGCGAACACACTCGCGCCCAGCAAGGCGGCGGTGATGTAGATCTCCCGGCGCAGCAGCAGGTTCGGCTCCTCGGCCAGGACGTCGCGGATCACGCCGCCGAAGGCGGTGGTCAGCACGCCCATGACCACGGCGCTGAACGGGTGGACGCCCAGGCTGAGCGCCTTGGCGGTGCCGACCACGGCGTAGGCGGCCATGCCCAGGGCGTCGAGCCACAGGAGGGCGCGGAACCGCCATCCTCGCTTGCCCAGCAGCCAGACCACCGTGGCGGCGGCCAGGCAGGCGATGATGTAGCCCGGCCGCTGCACCCAGAAGACCGGGGCTCCGATCAACAGATCCCGCAGGGTGCCGCCGCCGACGCCGGTGATCGCGGCGAAGAATCCGAAGGTGATGATGTCATGTTTGCGCCGAGCGGCCGCGAGGGCGCCGTTGCCCCGAAAACGGCCACGGCGGCATAGTCGAGCCAGAAAAGGGCGGTTCCAAGCGGGTCAAGGTGCACGTCCATGCCCGTACATCGCATGCGTTACGCCACCGCGCTAACCCTGCCCCGGTAATATCCGATTTACACTTTCGCCCGTTCCCCTAAAGGAGCGCGGATGAGCGATAAGCCCGAGCAGAAAAAAGGCTGGTTCCAGCGCCTGACGTCCGGCCTCACCCGGTCGTCTCAAGCGATGACCGATCAGGTCACCGGGGTCTTCACCAAGAAGCCCTTGGACCAGGAACAGCTGGACGCGCTGGAAGAGATGCTGATCGAGGCCGATCTTGGCCCGCAGATCGCCGCGCGCATCACCGAAGCCTTCGGCAAGGCGCGTTTCGGAAAATCGTCGACCGACAACGAGGTCAAGGAAGCGCTGGCCGAGTTGATCGCCGCCGAGCTGGCCGATCGCCAGGGCGACTTCGACCCGCTGAGCGGTCCGCGCCCCTATGTGGTGCTGTTCATCGGCGTCAACGGTTCGGGCAAGACCACCACCCTGGGCAAGATCGCCGCCGACCTGACCGAGAAGGGCGCCCGCGTCCTGATCGCCGCCGGCGACACCTTCCGCGCCGCCGCCGTCGAGCAGCTGAAGGTCTGGGCCGACCGGGCGGGGGCCGACTTCATGTCCAAGCCCACGGGCTCCGACGCCGCGGCCCTGGCCTATGAGGCCGTCGAGCGCGCCAAGGCCGAACACTACGACGTCGTGTTGATCGACACCGCCGGCCGCCTGCAGAACAAGCAGGGCCTGATGGACGAGCTGCTCAAGGTGATCCGTGTCGTGAAGAAGGTCGATCCCGACTATCCGCACGAGACCCTGCTGGTGCTGGACGCCACGGTCGGCCGCAACGCCCTGGCCCAGGAGAAGATCTTCGGCAACCAGGTCGGCGTGTCCGGGATTGTCATGACCAAGCTGGACGGCACCGCGCGCGGCGGGGTGCTGGTGCCGGTGGCGCGCGCCTCCGACAGCCCGATCAAGCTGATCGGCGTCGGCGAGGGCGTGGAAGACCTGCAACCGTTCGACGCCCGCGCCTTCTCGCGCTCCCTCGTCGGCCTGAAGGACTGATCCGTGAGCGAAGCGCCCGCTGAGACCGAGAAGAAGAGCAACGGCTGGGTCCGGACGGTCGTCGACTATGGCGCGGCCATCGCCTTCGGCGTCGCCTATTTCGTCACCAAGGATTTCCAGAAGGCGACCTGGGTGCTGGTCGCCGCCTCGGCCGCGGCGCTGGCCATCGGCTTCGCGGTCGAGCGCCGCCTGGCCCTGCTGCCGTTGTTCTTCGGCGGCATGGCGCTGATCTTCGGCGCGCTGGGCCTGATCTTCCACTCGGACGTCTTCGTGAAGATCAAGGTCACGGTGATCAATCTGGCCCTGGCCGCCTTCCTGTTCGGCGGGGTCTTCACGGGCCGCCAGCCGCTGAAGCTGATCATGGGCGAGGCCCTGCACCTGTCCGACGCGGCCTGGCGCACCTTGACCCTGCGCTACGGCGGCTATTTCGGCGTCGTGGCTCTGTTGAACGAGATCGTCCGCAACACCCAGGACACCGACACCTGGGTGAAGTTCCGCCTCGGCCTGCTGCCGCTCGCCCTGGTGTTCGTCGCCACCCAGGTGCCCTTCATGATGAAGCACATGGCCAAGGGCGACGAGCCGGCCGCGGTCGAGCCGCCGGACGCCGGTTTCTAGAGGCGCCGTTTCCACCGTCCACGGACCGTTGTCGTCAAATCGACGTGTAAAGGTGCTACCTTTCGTCCGTCGGCCGAGCACGGCCTGCGGAAACGGGGGCGCGAGCATGGCCAAGAGCAAGGGCGAAAAGACGGTCGGGGGTCTCTTGGAGCGCTCGCCCAGCCACCTGCTTCACCGGGTCCTGCAACTGGCGCTCGACATCTACGCCGAGGAGTGCGGCGAGGCGGGGGTCACCCAGCGCCAGTTCGCCGTGCTGGCCGCCGTGGCCGAGAACGAGGGCGTCACCCAGACGGCCCTGGTCCGCGCCACCGGCATCGACCGCTCGACCCTGGCCGACATGGTCGCCCGCATGATCACCAAGGGC
Organism: Caulobacter sp. UC70_42; assembly: GCF_044056025.1. Classification (NCBI taxonomy): domain Bacteria; kingdom Pseudomonadati; phylum Pseudomonadota; class Alphaproteobacteria; order Caulobacterales; family Caulobacteraceae; genus Caulobacter; species Caulobacter sp. UC70_42. The sequence continues at coordinate 1,518,279 of NZ_CP171994.1, forward strand.
CACCTGGAGCGCCAGCGCTCCAGCGAGGACGCCCGCGCCAACAGCGTCCGCCTGACCGACGCCGGCCGCGAGGCCCTGGAGGCCATCCGTCCGATGGTCGGCATGGCCGACGCCCGCATCCTGGCCCTGCTGAAGCCCGGCAAGCGCGAGGGCTTCCTCGACCTGCTGTCCGACATGGCCGGCGCCGAGCTGCACCCGGCCGAGCCGGAGCCCAAGGCCAAGAAGCCCAAGGCCGAAAAACCCGAAGAAGGACAAGAAGCCCAAGAAGGACAAGGCCGCCAAGAAGGCGGCCTGAGCCTCTCTGGGCTAGACCACGATATTCAGCAGCGAGCCGGGGCGCAGGATCCTCGTGGGCTGGGCGTCCGGCTGCACGAACGGCTTCTGCGGCGCCTGGCGCTGTTGCGGCTGGGCCATGGTCTGCATCTGCACGGTCGACGGCGCGACGGCCGGACGGGTCGGGGCCGCGTCGCCCAGGGCCTGCTGGAAGAAGGCCGCGCGTGTCTGCGCCGCCGGACCCGTAGCGGGGGCGGAAGCGGGCTTCGACGGGACGGACGGCCAACCGGCGGGACGGACGTTGCTCATGGCGCGAACTGTAACATGGTTAACAGAAGTTCGGCGAGTATGGTCAACGCCGCGTTAACGCGATAGCTCCGCGACCTGAGAGCGCACCCGCGCGCAAGACTTGACGTGTGGAGGCCCCGTGAGCCGGCAGAAGATAATCTTCCTGATCGTCCTGGTCGCGGTCGGGCTGTTCATCGCCTCGATGGTCGGCTCGATGATGCCCAGCAAGGAGGTCCTGCCGAACGGCTACCAGGTTTCGGTCGGCGGCAAGGGCGAGACCTGGATCCGGTCGCCCGACCGCCAGACCCTGGTGACCGACGTGACCTCGGTCTGGACCTCCGCCGACCGGATGCTGGTGGAGCGGCATACGACCGACGAGAAGCCGCCGTTCAAGCTTCTCGATTGCGACTACCAGGTCGCGGAGGGGGCGCGGCGCCTTGCACCCGGTCGCCAAGGCCGAGGCGCTGGCCATGCTTGGGGACCTGGAACGTCAGACCGTGTCGCCCAAGACCTGCGTGAAATAACGGCTAGAAGGCTCCAGGCGCGTAGGCGTCTAGAGCCGCTCGGGGATCCGCACCATCATCCGCTCGTAGCCCTTCACGAAGGTCGAGTAGACGCGCTTGGGCTCTTCCAGCACCTCGATCTTGGGGAAGCGCTTGAGCACCTCTTCCCAGACGATCCGCAGCTGCATCTCGGCCAGGCGGTTGCCGACGCAGCGGTGGATGCCGAACCCGAACGACAGGTGGCGACGGGCCTGCGGGCGGTCGATGATGAAGGCGTCGGCGTTCTCGATCACCGTGTCGTCACGGTTGCCCGAGACGTACCACATGACGACCTTGTCGCCCTTCTTGATGGTCTTGCCGTTGAGCTCGAAGTCCTCCAGCGCCGTGCGGCGCATGTGGGCCAGCGGGGTCTGCCAGCGGATGATCTCCGAGACCATGTTCGGGATCAGGCTGGGATCGGCGCGCAGCTTGGCCTCTTCCCGCGGGTTCTTGGAAAGAGCGTAGAGGCCGCCGGTCAGCGAGTTGCGGGTGGTGTCGTTGCCGCCGACGATCAGCAGGATGACATTGCCCAGATATTCCATCGGCGGCATGTCGCGGGTGGCCTCGCCGTGAGCCAGCATCGAGATCAGGTCGTTGCCCGGCTCGGTCTGGTTGACCCGCTCGTTCCAGAGATTGGTGAAATAGCCCAGGCACTCCAGCAGTTCGGCGCGGCGGGCCTCTTCGCTCTCCACGAGGCCGCTCTCGGGCGAGGCGGTGGCCACATCCGACCAGCGGGTCAGCTTGCGGCGCTCTTCCCAGGGGAAGTCGAACAGGGTGGCCAGCATCTGGGTGGTCAGCTCGATCGAGACCTTGTCGACCCAGTCGAACGGCTCGTCGATCGGCAGGGTGTTCGAGGATCTGGCAGACGCGTTCGCGGATGACGCCTTCCAGTCGGCCCAGGTTTTGCGGCGAGACGATCGGGCTGACCGTCTTGCGCTGGATGTCGTGCTTGGGCTGGTCCATGGCGATGAACATCGGCAGGACGAAGTCCTCGTCGAAGTCGCGGATGGTGATGCCGCCCAGGTGCGCGTCCGACGAGAAGACCTGGTGGGTCGTGTCGACGGTCATGATGTCGTTGTAGCGGGTGATCGACCAGTAGGGCCCGGTCTCTTCGTCGCCCTTGGACCAGTGGACCGGATCCTCTTTCCGCAGCCGCTCGAAATACGGCCACATGGCGTCGGCCTGGAACAGGGCGGGGCTGGCCACATGGATGTCTTCCAGGGCCATGGCGTAGGCCTCCGCTCGCGCGGCGTCCTTCAGGTCAACCGAACCATCACTCATGGGGATCCTCCCGCGGATCGTTGTTTTCCAGATATACCGTCAGAAAATGACGCCTGTGTCACTTTTAAAATTCGCCAATCCACCAACTTGTGAAGGCAGGCGCCTGGTCTTGCGTCGCGACCTCGCGAGGTCCATTTCAGGGTCATGTTCATTCAGACCGAAACCACGCCGAACCCCGAGGTTCTGAAGTTCCTGCCCGGCCGCGAAGTGCTGGGCGAAGGCGCGCGGGAATTCCGTACGCCGGAGGAGGGCGATGTCTCGCCGCTGGCCAAGGCCTTGTTCGACCTGGGCGACGTGACGCGGGTGTTCTTCGGTCCCGACTTCCTGACCGTGACCAAGGGCGAGGACGCCCAGTGGCCGCACCTCAAGGCGCCGATCCTGGCGGCCATCATGGACCACTTCACCAGCGGTCGGCCTGTCCTGCTCGACCAGAGCGAGGGTGGCGGCCACGACGAGGGCGGCGTCTATGACGAGGAAACCTCGCAGATCGTCGCCGAGATCAAGGAACTGCTCGACACCCGCATCCGTCCCGCCGTGGCCCAGGACGGCGGCGACATCGTCTTCTCGCGCTTCGAGCCGCAGACCGGCGTGGTCTGGCTGCACATGCGCGGCGCCTGCTCGGGTTGCCCGTCCTCGTCGGCGACCCTGAAGGCCGGCGTCGAGAACATGCTGAAGCACTATGTGCCGGAAGTGACCCGGGTCGAGCAGACGCTCTGAGCGCGAAGGGTTGATCCCGTCGCGCGGGCGGCTATATCGTAACCCATAGAGTTACAGATAGCCTCCCGAAGGATCGATCATGGCCAAGCTCGAAGACGGCGCGCTCGCCCAGCTGTTCACCGAAGCCCGCACCCGCAACGGCTGGGACCCGACCCCCCTGCCGGAAGAAACGCTGCACGCGCTGTACGAGTTGGTGAAGTTCGGCCCGACGGCGGCCAACGCCAGCCCGGCCCGCTTCTATTTCCTGACCTCGCCGGAGGCCAAGGCGCGCCTGGCCAAGCTCGCGTCGGGCTCGAATGCGCCCAAGATCCTGCAGGCGCCGGTGACGGTGATCGTCGGCTACGACCTCGACTTCCCGGAAACCCTGCCGAAGCTGTTCCCACACGCGCCGGGCGCAAAGGACTGGTTCAGCGACATGACGGCCCGCGAGTGGGGCGCGCTGCGCAACAGCTCGCTGCAGGGCGGCTATTTCATCCTGGCCGCGCGGGCCCTGGGCCTGGACGCGGGACCCATGTCGGGCTTCGACAACGCCGGCGTCGACGCCGAGTTCTTCGCGGGCACGAACATCAAGAGCAATTTCATCGTCTCGATCGGCCACGGCACGGACGAGGGCCTGTTCCCGCGCAATCCGCGGCTCGCCTTCGACGAGGCGGCGAAGATTCTCTGACTCTAAGTAACAGCGTCCTGTCGGCTTTGCCGACAGGTTGGGTGACGGCGGAGGGGCGTCGGGCTAAAACGGCCGCATGACCCTCCGCCACACCCTCCTCGCCCTGCCGCTCGTGATGCTCGCCGCCTGCGGGCCGGCCAAGAAGGACGAGACCGCCAACGCGCCCGCCGCCGAGACGGGCGCGAAAGCCCCGGTCCATGTGGCCATCGCGCCCTATGCCGGCGGCCCGCTGAAAATCAGCAACGACGGCGTCGGGCCGATCAACGGCTCGGTCGCCTTCGATCTGGCCACGTTGAAGGTGTTGTTCCCCAAGGCCAAGGTCGAACAGGCCTTCCTGCACTTCGGCGAAGGCCCGGCGCAGCCGATCATCACTGTCGAGCAGAACACTGTTCCGCTGGCCGAGATCGGCAAGAACGACGAAGCCGAGATCGCCTATGTCCGGGTCGACGCAGGCGACGCGCGCGGCCCCAAGGACGAGCAACTCCTGGCCAGGTGGGCCGACCTCGGCTTCACCGTCGACCAGTGCCGGGCGGGCGAGGGCCGCGAGATCAACCAGACGATCTGCGTCCGTCCCGAGGCCCCGAACGTCTCCTATGTGTTTGGCGTCCCCGGCTACACTGGCAAGGCCGTACCGCCCGAGGCGACCCTGAAGGCCAAGGGCCAGCTGAACGCGTTCATCTGGCGTCCGGCCGAAGGCGCGGTCGTCGGCGCCGGCTGATCCATGATCCTGTCGATCGACACCTGCCTCGGCGCCAGCTCGGTCGCCGTGCTGGACGGCGAGCGCGTGCTGGCCGCCCGCAGCGAGCCCATGACCCGCGGCCACCAGGAGCGGATCGGCGTGCTGGCGCGGGAAGCCGCCGCCGAGGCCGGCGTGGCCTTCGCGGACCTCACCCGCATCGGCGTCACGGTCGGCCCCGGCTCATTCACCGGCCTGCGCGTGGGCCTGGCCTTCGCCAAGGGCCTGGCCACGGCGCTGTCGATCCCGTGTGTTGGCGTCAACACGCTGGAGAGCCTGGCCTATGGGACCAAGGGCTTTGTCGCGGCCGTGATCGATGCGCGGATGAGCCAGGTCTACATCCAGGTCTTCGCCGACGACGTGTCGCTGATGGCGCCGGACGCCCTGAGCCTCGGCGAGGCCGCCGCGCGTCTGGCCGAGCTCTATTCCGGCGGCCCGGCGACCCTGGTCGGCTCCGGCGCGCCGCTGCTGGCCGACACGCTGAGCGGCGTCACCGTGCTGACCCCGGCCGCGCCGGATCCCGTCGCCGTCGCGCGCCTGGCCGCCGCCAAGTCCGCGCCCGGCCATTCGCCCCGGCCGCTCTATCTGCGCGCGCCCTACGCGACCTTGCCCGCCGCCCCATCCGAACCATGAACCTGCGTCCCGTCGGCTCCGAAGCCGCTTTCGATCTCGCCGATCTCCACGACAAGGCCTTCGACCGGCCCTGGACGGCGCTGGAGTTCGACGACCTTTTGAAATCTCCGGGCGCTTTCGCCGTCTTGGGCGAAGCCGGCGAGCCGGCCGAAAGCAAGGGCTTCATCCTCTGCCGCTCGATCGCGGGAGAGGCCGAGATCCTGACCATCGCCGTCGATCCGACCGCCCGCCGCCGGGGCTGGGGCGCGGCGCTGGTGGAAATCGCCGCCGGGATCGCCGCCGAAACCGGGTCCGAGGCGATGTTCCTGGAGGTCGCCGCCGACAATCTGGGGGCCCTCGCCCTCTACCAATCGACGGGTTTCGCCAAGGTCGGCCTGCGCAAGGGCTATTATCCCCACCCGGATGGGGCCAAGGACGCGCTTGTCATGCGGCGAGCGCTTAACACTTAAGGGCCGACCGCCTATCTTGACCGCGACTCAGACGGAGGTTCCGCCGTGGATCGACTCGAAAAGGCCTGTATCGAAAAGGGCATGCGCATGACGGACCAGCGCCGCGTGATCGCGCGCGTGCTGTCGTCGGCCGACGACCACCCGGACGTCGAGGAGCTGCACCGTCGGGCTCACGCCATCGATCCGCACATCTCGATCGCCACGGTGTACCGCACGGTCCGTCTGTTCGAGGAAAGCGGCATCATCGAGCGCCATGACTTCCGCGACGGCCGCTCGCGCTACGAAGAGACGCCCGATCACCACCACGACCACCTGATCGACATGAAGACCGGCAAGGTCGTCGAATTCGTGGACGAGGAGATCGAAGCCCTGCAGAACGCCATCGCGCGCAAGCTGGGCTACAAGCTGATCGACCACCGGCTGGAGCTTTACGGCGTTCCGCTGGAGGATTGATCCGGCGAGGGTGTGGCCCTGGCGAACTTGCGCCAGGGGCCGCGTGACCCCATAACCTCGCCCATGAGCGAGACCCCGCAAAAGCGCCTCTATATCAAGACCTACGGCTGTCAGATGAACGTCTATGACAGCGAGCGCATGGCCGATGTCCTGCGCCCGCTGGGCTATGGCGTGGTCGACGACCCGGAAGGCGCGGACCTGGTGGTGCTGAACACCTGCCACATCCGTGAGAAGGCGACCGAGAAGGTCTATTCCGAGCTCGGCTACATCAAGCAGATGAAGGACCGGAAGGCCGAGAGCGGCGGTCGCATGACCATCGCCGTGGCCGGCTGCGTGGCCCAGGCCGAGGGCAAGGAGATCATGCATCGCCAGAAGGCGGTCGATCTGGTGGTCGGTCCCCAGGCCTATCACCAGCTGCCCGAACTGATCGCCCGCGCCCACCGGGCGACCGGCGAGCGCCTGGCCGCCGACTTCGCCGCCGACGAGAAGTTCGACGCCCTGCCGGCCGAGCGCCACGTGACAGGCGTGACGGCGTTCCTGACCGTGCAGGAAGGCTGCGACAAGTTCTGCACCTTCTGCGTGGTGCCCTATACGCGCGGCGGCGAATGGTCGCGGCCGGTGAACGACATCGTCGAGGAGGCCAAGCGCCTGGCCGATCAGGGCGTTCGCGAGGTCACCCTGCTGGGCCAGAACGTCAACGCCTATGACGGCGACGGCTCGACCCTGGCCAAGCTGGTCCGCCAGCTGGCCAAGATCGATGGCCTGGACCGCATCCGCTACACGACCAGCCACCCGCGCGACATGGGCGACGACCTGATCGAGGCCCATGGCGAGCTGCCGGAGCTGATGCCCTATCTGCACCTGCCGGTGCAGGCCGGGTCCGACAAGATCCTCAAGGCCATGAACCGCGACCACACGGCCGAGAGCTATGTGAAGCTGATCGAGAAGATCCCGCGCCGCCCGTCCGGACATCGCCATGAGCGGCGACTTCATCGTCGGTTTCCCCGGCGAGCGCGACGGCGACTTCGACAAGACGCTCGAGCTCGTCCGCGAGGTCGGCTTCGCCTCGGCCTTCTCATTCAAATATTCGCGTCGCCCGGGCACGCCGGCCTCGGCCATGCCCGGCCAGGTCGACGAGGCGGTCAAGGCCGAGCGCCTGGAGCGTTTGAATCAGCTGCTGGACGAGCAGCAGCGCGCCTTCAACGCGGCGCAGGTCGGCAAGGTGATGCCGGTGCTGTTCGAGAAGTCGGGCCGCCACCCTGGCCAGATCGTGGGGCGCAGCCCATATCTGCAGGCCGTCCACGCCGAGGGCCCTGAAAGCCTGATCGGGACGATCGCGCCCGTCCGCATCGAGAGCGCCGCCAAGATGAGCTTGGGCGGCGTCCTGGAAGCCAATCCCGACACTATCCAGCCCATTTGGGAGACCGCTTGAGCCGCACCCCTGAGTTCCTGCCGCTGTCCGACGACGCCGTCGTCGCCGTTACCGGCCCGTCCGGCCGTCACGCCGCCCTGATCGAAGACGCCTTCAAGGTGTTGATCGAGACCCCGGGCGGCGGCGTCACCCTCACCGGCGACGCGCGGGGACGCACCGGCGCCAAGCGGGTGCTGCAGACCCTGGCCGCCCGCGCCGACGCCGACGAAGAGGTGGTCGAGGCCGATGTGCGCATCGCCATCGGCTCGGCCCACGAGACCGGTGGTCAGGCCTCGCCCCGCGCGGTGCGCAAGGGCAATGTCTCGCCCAAGACCAAGGGTCAGGCCCGCTACATGGAGGCCATGGCCAGCCATCCGCTGAGCTTTGGCCTTGGTCCCGCCGGCACCGGCAAGACCTTCCTGGCCGTGGCCCATGGGGCGGGCATGTTGATGCGCGGCGAGGTCGATCGCCTGATCGTCACCCGTCCCGCGGTCGAGGCCGGCGAGAAGCTGGGCTTCCTGCCGGGCGACCTGAACGAGAAGGTCGACCCCTACATGGCGCCGGTCTGGGAAGCCCTGACCGACATCATGGGGGCCGATCAGCTGCGCCGGCGCCGGGAGAAGCTCGAGATCGAGGTCGCTCCGATCGCCTTCATGCGCGGCCGCACGCTCGCCCATGCCTTCGTCATCGTCGACGAAGCCCAGAACTGCTCGCGCCTGCAGATGAAGATGGTTCTGACCCGCCTGGGCGAAGGCGCCCGCATGGTGGTGACCGGCGATCCGACCCAGGTCGATCTTCTGAACCCGCGGGACTCGGGCCTGGCCCACGCCGTCTCGATCCTGGAAGGCGTCGAGGGCGTGTCGGTGTCGCGCTTCACCTCGGCCGATGTCGTGCGCCATCCGCTCGTCGAGCGGATCGTCAAGGCCTATGACGCCGACGCGGCCCAAAGCACGCCCCGGTAAGTGAGTACGCCCCTTTAGATGACCATCACCGTCGACATCGAGATCGAAGACGAGGCCTGGACCCGGGCCGAGGCGGATACCGAGGCTCTGGTCTGGCGCGCGGCCCAGGCCGTGCTGGACGCGCATGAGGAGATCGAAGGCCAGGGGATCGTGATCCTGCTGACCGACGACGACAGCGTCCAGGCCCTGAACCGCGACTTCCGCCAGAAGGACTACGCGACCAACGTCTTGTCCTTCCCCTCGCCCCGGAATCCGGAAGCCAACCCCGAGGGTCAGATCGGCGACATCGCCCTGGCCTACGGCGTTTGCGCGCGCGAAGCGGCCGAACAGGGCAAGCCTCTCGCCCATCACCTGCAACATCTGGTGGCGCACGGCGTGCTTCATCTCCTAGGATATGACCACGAGGACGACGAAGAGGCCGAGGCCATGGAGTCGTTCGAGCGCGAAATTCTGGCGGGTCTGGATGTTCCAGATCCCTATGCCGGTGATGAAGAGGGGCGCTGACAGGGGCCATGCCCAGCGACGAGCCTAGTCAACAGCCCGCCGGTCTGGCTCGCAGGAGCCGGGGCGTGCGGGCGTTTTTCCGGCGTATGCGCCGACAGCTGACCGGCGGCGAGCCTTCGCGGCCGCCCGAACCGCCGCCCGCGACCGGAGCCGTCGACATCGTCGACCAGGCCGAGGCTTTCCAGACCCTGCGGGTGGCCGACGTCATGACGCCGCGCGCCGACATCGTCTCGGTCGAGCTCTCGACCCCGTTCGAGACGGTCGTCGCCCAGTTCGCCGAGGCCGAACACTCGCGGATGCCGATCTATCGCGAGACCCTCGACGATCCCGTCGGCGTCGTCCACGTCAAGGATATCTTCCGCCTGCTGTCCGACGAGGCCAAGCGGCCGGGCGCGGGCGACCTCGTGCTGAACAAGCTGCGCCGTGACGCGTTGTACGTGCCCGCTTCGATGAAGGCCGCCGACCTCCTGCTCCGCATGCGCACCAGTCGAATCCACATGGCCCTGGTCATCGACGAGTTCGGCGGCACCGACGGTCTGGTCTCGATGGAGGACCTGATCGAGGCGGTGGTCGGCGAGATCGACGACGAGCACGACGACGCGGCCGCGGCGGCGATCGTGGCGCGTCCCGGCGGGATGTTCGACGCGGACGCCCGCGCGCCGCTGGAAGAACTGGAAGCCGCCCTCGGTCGCGAACTGGCCCCCCTCCGACATGGAGGAGGACATCGACACGGTCGCCGGCCTGGTCGTGGCCCTGGCCGGGCGCGTGCCGCGTCGCGGCGAGGTCATCGCCCATCCGGACGGCTACGAGTTCGAGGTGGTCGAGGCCGATCCGCGTCGCGTACGCCGCGTGCGGGTGCGTGTCGGCCGCTCGCCGGACGCCGCCGTTGCGCCGGCGGGCGGGGGCGTCTCCGAGGGCCTTGGGGCTTCGTGACGAACGTCTGGACCCGCTTTCGAGAACGGCCCTGGAGCGGGCCGGTCCTGGCGCTGGTCGCGGGTCTCGCCGCCGCCCTGGCCCATCCGCCGTTCGGCCTTCTGCCGGGCCTGCTGGGCTATGCCGGTCTTCTCCATCTGCTGGACGACGCCAACGCGGCCAGGCCTTTGCGCTCGGCCTTCTGGCGCGGCTGGCTGGCGGGCTTAGGCTATTTCGGTCTCGGCACCTGGTGGATCGCGGAAGCCTTCATGGTCGACGCCGCCAACCAGGGCTGGATGGCCCCCTTCGCCGTGGCGGCCATGGCCTCGGGCCTGGCGCTGTTCTGGGGCCTGGCGGCGCTCGTCTATCGCTGGATCCGGCCGGCGGGCGCATGGCGGATCCTGACCTTCGCTGGAGCCTTTGCGGCGCTGGAATGGACGCGCGGCCACGTGCTGACCGGCTTTCCCTGGAACCTGCCGGGCGAGACCTGGCGGGCCGGATCCTGGCCGTCCCAGGCCGCCGCCCTGGTCGGCGCCTACGGCCTGACCTGGATCACCCTGGCCCTCGCCGCCGCCCCCGCCGTGTCCATAGCGTCCTGGCGCGAGGGTCGGGCCGGGAAGATCGTGCTGGGCTCGGCCGCCGCCGCCCTTGTCGCGCTTTACGCCTATGGCGCGGTGGTCCAGTCGCGGCCGCTGGGCGACGGCCCCCCGATCACCGTGCGTATCGTCCAGGCCGACATCCAGCAGGACGCCAAGTGGGACGCGGTCCGGTTCTCTCAGATCGTCCAGTCCTACGTCTCGCTGACCGCGGCGCCCTACAAGGGCAAGCCCGCCGACATCGTCATCTGGCCGAGGGCGCCTTGCCCGCCGGCGACCAACGACTATCTGGCGCCGGGGACCTGGGTCCGCCAGGCGATCATCGACAGTCTGCACCCCGGACAACTGCTGCTGATCGGCGGCTATCGCTATGAGGGGGCGATCCAGGCGCCGGTCTATTACAACAGCTTGATCGCCCTGCGTCGCACGGCCGACGATCTCGAGGTCGTCGGGGTCTATGACAAACATCGGCTGGTGCCGTTCGGCGAATATCTGCCGGCCGAGACGTTCCTCACCCTGATCGGATTCAAGAGCCTGGCGCATCTGGGCGACGGCTTCGCCACGGGGCCGCGCCCGGCCCCGCTGCGGATCGCGCCCGACCTGCTGGTCCAGCCGCTGATCTGCTATGAGAGCCTGTTCCCGGGACTGGCCAAGAGCGATCAGAACGTCCGGGTCCTGATCAATGTTTCGAATGACGCCTGGTTCGGCGTGACGTCCGGCCCCTTGCAGCACCTCAATCTGGCCAGCTATCGCGCCATCGAAAGCGCCAAGCCGATCCTGCGCGCCACGCCCACCGGAGTAAGCGCTGTCATCGATGCGCGTGGTCGAATCGTCCCGGGAGCGCGACTCGATTTAGGCAAAAGCGGCGTCATCGATGCGCCAATACCGGGAAAAGGTGAGGTTACACCCTTCGACAACTTCGGGAATCTCGCGTTTCTCGCGCTTCTACTGACATCTGCGGTTGCGTCAGTTCGCCCGCGGGCAGGTAAATCCTTTTCCTCTATTGCGCGCTTGCAAGACTTAGGCTGAATTAAAACCGCAATTTCAGCTATCAAGCGTAGGTATGAACGACCTGCCGGACACCGTACGTCACCCCAACCCCGTCGACCTGCACGTGGGAGCGCGTATCCGCATGCGCCGGAAGATCCTGGGCGTCAGCCAGGAGCGGCTGGCCGAGGACCTGGGGCTGACCTTCCAGCAGATCCAGAAGTACGAGCGCGGGGCCAACCGGGTCAGCGCCAGCAAGCTGTATGAGATCGCCAAGAGCCTGCGGTCGTCGGTGGCCTATTTCTTCGAGGGCCTGGCTGACACCGCCAGCGAGGGCATGGCCGAGGGCGGCGAGGGGTTCGTCCACGATTTCCTGATGACGCCCGAGGGGCTGGAACTGGCCAGCCTGTTCCCCCGGATCACCAAGCCGAAGGTGCGCCGGCGGATCCTGGAGCTGGTCCGCTCGATGGCCGACGACGAGGACGTCGGTGACGACGAGGCGTAAGTCTCTCAAGCGCCGCTTGATCGCATAAACATATCTTTATATGGTTCCCGTCTAACTGACGCCGTACCGGGCGCCTGTCCGCCTGCGCGGAATTTCATGACCGGAGCTGTCTCTTGAGCCGTTCGTCCTACATCTTCACCAGCGAGAGCGTCTCCGAAGGTCACCCCGACAAGGTCGCCGACCGTATCAGCGACACCGTCGTCGACGCCTTTCTCACTGTCGATCCCGAGGCGCGCGTCGCCTGCGAGACCCTGGTGACGACCAACCGCATCGTCCTGGCCGGCGAAGTCCGCGCCGGCAAGCCGGATGGCGACAAGAAGGCCAACAAGCAGCTGACCAAGGACATCCTCGGCTCGCTCGAACCCAAGGTTCGCGCGGCGATCAAGGATATCGGCTACGAGCAGAAGGGCTTCCACTGGCAGAAGGCGAAGTACTCGAACTTCCTGCACGGCCAGTCGGCGCACATCGCCCAGGGCGTGGACGCCACCGACAAGAAGGACGAGGGCGCCGGCGACCAGGGCATCATGTTCGGCTACGCCAGCACCGAGACCCCGGAGCTGATGCCGGCCACCCTGCAATACAGCCACAATGTGCTGAAGCGCCTGGCCGAGCTGCGTCACAGCGGCGAGCTGTCGGAGCTGGAGCCGGACGCCAAGAGCCAGGTGACCCTGGAATATGACGGCAACGGCCGCCCCGTGCGCGTCGTCTCGATCGTCGTGAGCCATCAGCACAAGAAGAAGATCGACGGCAAGGCCGCGACCTCCAAGCGCGTGCTGGACCTGATCAAGCCGCACATCCTGCCGATCTTCCCGGACGGCCTGATCACCAAGAAGACCCAGTGGCTGGTCAATCCGACCGGTCGCTTCGAGATCGGCGGCCCCGACGGCGACGCCGGCGTCACCGGCCGCAAGATCATCGTCGACACCTACGGCGGCGCGGCCCCGCACGGCGGCGGCGCCTTCTCGGGCAAGGATCCGACCAAGGTGGACCGCTCGGCCGCCTATGCCTGCCGCTATCTGGCCAAGAACGTCGTGGCCTCGGGCCTGGCCGACCGCTGCACCATCCAGATCGCCTACGCGATCGGCGTGGCCCAGCCCGTCTCGTTCCACGTCGACCTTCACGGCACCGGCAAGGTGGATCCGGCGGCCCTGGAAAAGGTGCTGCCGCAGCTGATCGGCGGCGCCACCCCGCGCGCCATCCGCGAGCACCTGCAGCTGAACCGCCCGATCTACGCCCGCACCGCGGCCTACGGCCACTTCGGCCGCACGCCGGACAATGAGGGCGGCTTCTCGTGGGAGAAGACCGACCTCGTGGGCGAACTGAAGGGCCTGGCGTAAGCCTCACCTTCGACCCCTCGCGAAACGGGCTCCGATCCATCCGGGTCGGAGCCCGTTTTCATTTCGCTTTCAAAGCTCTAAGACGCCGCCCATGACCTCCGCTCCCATTCCCCACGGGCCGCTGCGCTCGTTCGGCCGCATCAAGGCGCGCCCGGTGAAGCCGCGCCAGCAGGCGTTGCTCGACACCCTGCTGCCCGAGATCGCCGTGCCGCAGGGCCCGTTCCAGCCGCTGGACCTGATGCCGGACGCCAAGGCCGTATGGCTGGAGATCGGCTTCGGCGGCGGCGAGCACATGGCCGCCCAGGCCGGCCGGGTTCCCGAGACCCTGGTCATCGGGGCCGAGCCGTTCGTCAACGGCGTGGCCAGCGCCGTGCGGCACGTCGAGGAGCAGGCGCTGAAGAACGTCCGCATCCACGAGGGCGACGCCCGCGACGTGATCGACTGGCTGCCGGACGCCAGTCTCGACCGGGTCTTCATCATGTTCCCTGACCCCTGGCACAAGGCGCGACACAACAAGCGCCGCCTGATCCAGCCGGAGTTCGTCGCCAGGCTGGCGCGGGTCATGAAGCCGGGCGCGGCCCTGCGCTTCGCCACCGACTGGGCGGATTACGGCGAGTGGACCACCGAGCGGGTGCTGGCCGATGCGAACTTCCGCTTTACCGACGTCAACGCCGACCGCAATGCGATCCCGGCCGACCACGTCACCACGCGCTACGAGGAAAAGAAGCTGGGCGACTGCGCGCCGGTGTTCCTGGATTTCGTCAGGATCTGACGCGCGCCCACGCCCTGAGCAGCGGCACGGTGGCGCAGGCCGGCCCGCCGTCCTTGGCGCGGCCGGCGATGGTCGCCTCCAGAACCTCGCCCGCGACGAGGTCGGCCGGCAGGTCATGCAGGTAGATCTTGGCCCGCCGCCGCCACTCCGTCTGGCAGTCGCCCGCCGCTTGGCCCGAGGCCACATAGACGAACCGTCCGCGGCTGTCGTTGCGCACGAAGCCGCCGCCGGGGCGAAGGCCGCTTGGCGTCGGGGTCAAGGTGATCGGGATGTCGAAGGAGAGGTCGCCCTCTGACCTCACCGGATCGACCGGGTGGTTCTTGGCGTCCTGTTTGGAAAAGACCACGCCCGGCGGCGGGTCGGCCAGGATGATCCGCAAGGTGAGATCGATCCTGGCCATTGTCGAAACCTAGTACGTCTCGTTGTAGCGCTTGATCGCCGTGCGGATGATGTCGGCGGTCTCTTCGATATCGGCCCAGCCGCTGATCTTGGTCGACTTGCCCTTTTCCAGGTCCTTGTAGTGCTGGAAGAAGTGGGCGATCTGCTCGGTCAGGATGGTCGGCAGGTCGCGCCAGCTGGACACGCCGGTGTAGAACGGGTGCAGCTTGTCGACCGGCACGGCCAGGATCTTCTCGTCCGAACCGGCCTCGTCGACCATCATCAGGGTGCCGATCGGGCGGCAGCGGATGATCGCGCCCGGCACCACCGGGGTCGGGCCCACGACCATGATGTCGGCCGGGTCGCCGTCGTCGGCCAGGGTGTGCGGGATGAAGCCGTAGTTGGCCGGATAGAACATCGCCGTGTGCAGGAAGCGGTCGACCATGAGGGCGCCGCTTTCCTTGTCGATCTCGTACTTCACCGGCTCGCCGCCCTGCGGGATCTCGATGATGGCGTTGAGGTCGTAAGGCGGGTTGGCCCCGGTGGGGATCTTGGAGAGGTCCATTGTGACTCTTCGTCTTATGAGGTCCGCGGGGAGGCGGCCTGCGCGGGCTGGCTTATAGAGCGTGATAGCCAAAAGTGTGAGCGGTTTTGGCGGCCATCACGCTCTACTTTTTTCAAAACGAGGCTGTTTATCCATTTTGGATGCAGGCATCCCAAATGGACAGGCTCTTCCTAAAATTGCTGCGGCGCGGAAGGGGCGTGCGCCGATGGAGTCGACAAGGTTTTTCAATTCGCCTATAAAGCGTCCTACATCGTCCGTTAGCGCTAGATGGCGCTTTCGAGCGGCGGCCCGAAAGGCTGCCGCTTTTTGTTTGGCCGAACGGGAGCTTGGCCTCCCCCGGCCGTATCGAGTTGAGAAGAACGTGCGCGGCAAGACGCAGGAAGACCGTGATCTGATCGACATGCTCGATCCCGTCGCCGAGACGCTTGGCTACGAGATCGTCCGGCTGCGCCTGATGGGCGGCGCCGAGCAGCGTCGCCTGCAGATCATGGCCGAACATCCGCTGCAGGAAGACGGCAGCGGCGGCGACATGAACGTCGAGGACTGCGCGCGCCTGTCGCGCGGCATTTCCGAAATCCTCGACGCCGCCGACCCGATCGCCGGCGAATATACGCTGGAGGTCTCCAGCCCCGGCATCGATCGGCCGCTGACCCGCCTGAAGGATTTCGCCGACTATGCCGGCCTCGAGGCCCGCATCGAGCTGGACCGCGTGGCCGAGGGCCGCAAGCGCTTCAAGGGCGAGTTGGCCGGGATCGAGGACGACCAGGTCGGCCTGAATATCGAGGGCGAGGACGACGTGACCGTCTACTTCCCCTTCGCCTGGATCATCGACGCCAAGCTCGTCATGACCGACACCCTGATGAAACGGGGCGCCGAACAGCGCGCCGCCCGCATCCAATCCGACAACGACGACCTGTCCGAAAGTGAAGAGGACTAATCATGGCCATCGGCATCGCCGCCAACCGGCTTGAACTTCTGCAGATCGCCGACGCGGTCGCGCGTGAAAAAGGCATCGAGAAGGAAGTCGTCATCGAGGCCATCGAGGACGCGCTCCAGAAGGCCGCGCGCGCCCGCTACGGCGCCGAGCACGACATCCGCGTCAAGATCGATCCGCGCACCGGCGAGACGACGCAGAAGCGCGTGATCGAGGTCGTCGCCGACGACGCCGAACTCGAAGGCGAGATCGGCAAGGTCCAGCTGTCGATCGCCAAGCGCACCTGGCGCGACGCCGAGATCGGCAAGATCTACGAAGAAACCCTGCCGCCGTTCGAGATCGGCCGCGTCCAGACCCAGATGGCCCGCCAGGTCGTCATGCATAAGGTCCGCGAAGCCGAGCGCGAGCGTCAGCACGAAGAGTACAAGGATCGCGTCGGCGAGATCGTCAACGGCAGCGTCAAGCGCGTCGAATACGGCAACGTCATCGTCGACCTGGGCCGCGGCGAAGGCATCATGCGCCGCGACCAGTCGATCCCGCGCGAGAACTTCAACGTCGGCGACCGCATCCGCGCCTACATCTACGACGTCCGCCGCGAGACCAAGGGTCCGCAGATCATGCTGAGTCGCGCGCACGGCGGCTTCATGGCCAAGCTGTTCGCCCAGGAAGTGCCGGAAGTCTATGACGGCGTCATCGAGATCCGCGCCGTGGCCCGCGACCCGGGTTCGCGCGCCAAGATGGCCGTCATCTCCAATGACAGCTCGATCGACCCCGTCGGCGCCTGCGTCGGCATGCGCGGCTCGCGCGTGCAGGCGGTCGTGGCCGAGCTGCAGGGCGAGAAGATCGACATCATCCAGTGGTCGGAAGACGAGGCGACCTTCATCGTCAACGCCCTGGCCCCGGCCGAGGTCTCCAAGGTCGTCATGGACGAGGAGGACGAGCGCGTCGAAGTCGTGGTGCCGGACGAGCAGCTGTCGCTGGCCATCGGCCGCCGCGGCCAGAACGTCCGTCTGGCCTCGCAGCTGACCGGCTGGCAGATCGACATCATGACCGAGAGCCAGGAGAGCGAGCGCCGTCAGCGCGAGTTCGCCGAGCGCACCACCCTGTTCCAGGAAGCCCTGGACGTCGACGAGGTCATCGCCCAGCTGCTGGTCACCGAAGGCTTCGCCGCGGTGGAAGACGTGGCGTTCGTCGAGCCGCATGAAATCGCCTCGATCGAGGGCTTCGACGAGGAGACCGCCGAGGAGCTGCAGGCCCGCGCCCGCGAATTCCTCGACAAGGAAGCCGCCGCCCTGGACGCCAAGCGTCTGGAGCTGGGCGTCCAGGACGAGCTCCTGGCCATCGAGGGCGTGACCCTGGCCATGGCCGTGGCCCTGGGCGAAGGCGACGTGAAGACGGTGGAAGACCTCGCGGGTCTGGTGCCGGACGACATGCGCGGCTGGTTCGAGACCAAGAACGGCGAGCGCGTGCGCGAGCCGGGCATCCTGGAAAGCTTCAACCTGTCGCCGGAAGACGCCGAAGCCCTGATCATGCGCGCCCGCGTCGCCATGGGCTGGGTCGAAGCTCCGCCGGAGCCGGAATATGAGCCGGAATACGAAGCGCAAGCCGAGTATGAGGCCGAGGGCGAAGGCGAAACCGTCGCCGAAGCCGCCGCGACCGAAGACGTCGCCGCCGAAGAAGAGGCCTAAGCCCTTCGGAGCTTGAAATGACGGCCTCGCGGAGCGATCCGCGAGGCCGTTCGCCATTCCAGGACAAGATGACCGAGACCGACCCCAAGACCCACGCCGAGGCCAACCGTCTGCGCAAGGACATCGTCCTGGGCGAGGCGACGGACGAGGCGCGCCTGGTCCGCTTCGTGGCGGGGCCGGATGGGACGGTCACGCCGGACGTGGCGAGAAAGTTGCCGGGGCGTGGCATCTGGGTCGGCGCCGACCGGGAGTCGATCGCCACCGCGGCCAAGAAGGGCCTGTTCTCGCGCGCGGCCAAGACCAAGCTGACGGTTCCGGCCGACCTCGCCGACCAGGTCGAGGCCCTGCTGGTCCGCCGGCTGCTGGAGGGCCTGGGTCTTGCGCGCAAGGCTGGAAGCATTATCTCCGGATACGAAAAGGTGGTCGCCGCCCTGGGAACGGGCAAGGTGGCCTGGCTGATCGAGGCGTCCGACGCGGCCGCCGACGGTCGCCGCAAGATACTTTCCGCCGCCCGAAAGGCCCCAACGCCGCCCCGTTTGCTGGGCGCATTCAATTCGGACGAATTGAGTTTGGCCTTGGGCGGGGAGAATGTGATACACACCGCACTCCTCGCCGGGCGCGGCGCCGAACGTTGGACATTGGATGTCGAGCGTTTGTCAGGTTTCCGCCCGCTTTTGCCTCCCGAATGGTCGGCGAACGGACGTGAGGACGGCTAGCGGCCTTCCCGCCCTTGGCGGATGAGAAGGTCACTAGACTAAGAGGGCGGGCCTGTTCGCCCTGGTCGGTCAGCCGGCCGGAACAGGCTCTAGGGCTTTTGCATCCCACTGGATCCGCTTCAGTGCGATGGAAAAGCCCTAGAATCTTAGACGTTGGGCGCGGCTATTCGGGTCGCGTTCGTGAGTGAAGGGTCGGGAAACGCGCTTGCCTCGGCGGGTACGTCCAGGCCCCTTTCTCACATGGAAAATGCGGTTTTTTAGCCAGGTACCGCCTGGCGGAAGTACAAGCGAGCGCATGAGCGACGAGAACGAAAACGGCCGACCCGGCGGACGAGCCCCCATCACCCTCAAGCCCCGCCAGGGCTCGGTGAGCGCCGGGGTCGTGAAGCAGAGCTTCAGCCACGGCCGGACCAAGACGGTGGTGGTCGAAACCAAGCGCACGCGTCCGCATGCGCCCGCGACGGGCAATCTCGCCGCGCCGTCTTCGGCTGAGCGTCGCCATGATGCGCCGCCGCCGCGCCAGCAGTCATCGCAAGGCGGCCATGGTCCGTCAGGCGGCGGTTCGGCCGGTGGTCTCTCGCAGGAAGAATTGCGCGCTCGCCAGCGCGTCGTCGACGCCGCGCGCGAAAACCAAGCGCGCCAGGCGGCCGACCAGGCCGCCGCCGAGGCGCGCGCCCGGGCCGCCCAGGAAGCCGCTCAGCGCGAAGCCGCCGCCAAGGCCGCGGCCGAACGCGCCGCCGCCGCCCCGCCGGCTCAAGCGCCCGTCGCTCAAACCCCGGCTCCGGCTCCGGCTCCTGCTCCGGTCGCGCCCGCCGCGCCGGTGACGCCGCCTCCGGCCGCGCCGGTTCAGCGTCCCGTGGCCCAGGCTCCGGCCGCGCCGCGCGCCGAGGCTCCGCGCCAGGACGCCCCCCGCCATGAAGGTCCCCGCCCGGCGGCCCCGGCGGGTCAGACCCGCACCTACGAGCCGAGCCGCGACCGCCGCGACGACCGTCCGAGCACGACGACCTATCGTCCGGCCCCGCAAGGCGACCGTCCGTTCAACCAGCGCGCCCCGCGTCCCGACGCTGGCGCCAACTTCGGTCGAACGCGCCCCGCGTCCCGAGGGCGACCGCCCGCGCGGTCCTCGCCCCGACGGCGATCGTCCGCAAGGCGATCGCGGCGGCTATCGTGGCGACCGCCCGCAGGGTGATCGTCCGCAAGGCGACCGTCCGCAGCAGACCGTCCGCTACTCGGCCCTCGCGCCGCGTCCGGCGCCGGGCGCCCGCACGGGTCCCGGCGGCCCGCCGCGCGGCCCGCGTCCGGGCGTGCCGGCTCAGGCTCCGGCCACGCCGGAAATCCAACGCGCCATGCGTTCGGCCCCGCGCCCCGGCGGCGAAGTCAGCCGCCGTCCGGACGAGGACGACGATCGCCGCAAGGCCGCCAACGCGCCCAACAAGGCCGTGTCGCGCGTCAAGGGCGCTCCGCAGCGCCGTGAAGGCCGTCTGACCATCCAGGCCGTGGCCGGTGATGGGGATTCCGCCGACCGCATGCGTTCGCTGGCCTCGGTTCGCCGGGCCCGTGAACGTGAAAAGGAAAAGCGTCGCGGCGGCGTCGCCGAACAGACCCGCGTCGCGCGTGAAGTCGTCATTCCCGACGTCATCACCGTGCAGGAGCTGTCCAACCGGATGGCCGTGCGCGGCGTCGAGATCATCAAGTTCCTGATGCGTCAGGGCGTGATGCTGAAGATCAACGACGTCATCGACAACGACACCGCCGAGCTGGTGGCGACCGAATTCGGTCACACCGTGCGCCGCGTGTCGGAAGCCGACGTCGAAGAGGGCTTCATCGGCGCCGAGGACATCGACGATCACCTGGAGCCGCGTCCCCCGGTCGTGACGATCATGGGTCACGTCGACCACGGCAAGACCAGCCTGCTCGACGCCCTGCGCTCCACCGACGTGGCGGCCGGCGAACACGGCGGCATCACCCAGCACATCGGCGCCTATCAGGTTCGCCTGAAGGACGGCCAGCGCGTGACGTTCCTCGACACCCCCGGCCACGCCGCCTTCTCGGCGATGCGCGCCCGCGGCGCCAACATCACCGACATCGTCGTGCTGGTGGTGGCGGGCGACGACGGCGTGATGCCCCAGACGATCGAGGCGATCAAACACGCCAAGGCCGCCAACGTGCCCATCATCGTCGCCGTCAACAAGATGGACAAGCCCGGCTCGGATCCGACCCGCGTGGTCAACGAGCTGCTGCAGCACGAGATCGTCGTCGAAAGCCTGGGTGGCGACACCCAGCTGATCGAGGTCTCGGCCAAGGCCCGCACGGGCCTGGACAACCTGCTGGAAGCCATCCTGCTGCAGGCCGAAGTTCTGGACCTGAAGGCCAACCCCGACCGCACCGCCGACGGCGTGGTGATCGAGGCCAAGCTGGACAAGGGCCGCGGCGCGGTTTCGACCGTGCTGGTCAATCGCGGGACGCTGAAGCGCGGCGACATCGTCGTCGCCGGCGCCCAGTTCGGCCGGGTTCGCGCCCTGCTGAACGAGCGCAACGAGCAGCTGACCGAAGCAGGGCCAGCCACTCCGGTCGAGATCCTGGGTCTGGACGGCGTTCCCTCGCCCGGCGAAGCCTTCGCCGTGGTCGAGAACGAAGCCCGCGCCCGCGAGCTGACCGAGTACCGCATCCGCCAGAAGCGCGAGAAGTCGATGGCCCCGGTGGGCGCCGGCGCCTCGATGGCCGACATGATGGCCAAGCTGCAGGACAAGAAGCTGAAAGAACTGCCGCTGGTCATCAAGGCCGACGTGCAGGGTTCGGCCGAAGCGATCATCGGCTCGCTGGACAAGATGGCCACCGACGAGGTCCGCGCGCGGATCATCCTGTCGGGCGCCGGCGCGATCAGCGAAAGCGACGTCATGCTGGCCAAGGGCGCCGGCGCGCCGGTCATCGGCTTCAACGTCCGGGCTTCCGCCCAGGCGCGGGCCCTGGCCGAACGCGAAGGGGTCGAGATCCGTTACTACGCGATCATCTACGACCTGCTGGACGACATCAAAGGCGTGCTCTCGGGCATGCTGGCCCCGATCCAGCGCGAAACCTTCCTCGGCAACGCCGAGGTCCTGCAGGCCTTCGACATCTCGAAGATCGGCAAGGTCGCCGGCTGTAAGGTCACCGAAGGCGTGGTCCGCAAGGGCGCCAAGGTCCGGATCATCCGTCAGGACATCGTGGTTCTGGAACTGGGCACCCTGCAAACGCTCAAGCGCTTCAAGGACGAGGTCAACGAAGTCCCCGTCGGTCAGGAGTGCGGCATGATGTTCGCGGGCTTCCAGGACATCAAGGTCGGCGACACCATCGAGTGCTTCACCGTCGAGGAGATCAAGCGCCAGCTCGACTAAGAGCTGACCGCGAGGTCGAAAATTTAAAAGGGCGCGGATCGAAAGGTCCGCGCCCTTTGTCTTGAGCGCACAGCCAGACTGGAAATCGCCCCAATCCGGCGCTAACCCTTTCCACATGCGCATCAAGATCCTTCTCGCCCTGACCGCCGTCGCCGCTGGCTTGAGCGCCTGCGCGACCGTGAACCGGCTCGACGCCGGCGGCGACGTCCACGATCTGCTGGTCGCCATCCGCGACAACGACCGGGCGACCTTCGAGGCCCACGTCGATCGCCGGGCGCTGAAGGCCCAGATCGAGGCGCGTCTGGTGGACGAGGCCCGCCAGCGGGGCGGATCGAGCACCGGGGTCATGGCCCTTGCCGCCCTGGCGGCGGGACCGCTGGCCGACGCGGCCGGCGAGGCGCTGATCCGGCCGGAGACCTTCCACGCCGCCGCCAACTACTATGGCTACACGCCCGACCGGCCGATCCCGGGCCGGGTGGCGATCGCCGGGGCGCTGCGCCCTGTCGGCGACGGCCGGGTCTGCGCGGCCAAGAAGGACGGACCTTGCCTGCTGACCTTCACCCAGGAAGGGTCGACCTGGCGCCTGACCAGCTTCGACGCCGAGGCCGCGAACCTGCATCTGAAACGATGAAGCCAGCCGTATGGGGGGGCGCGGCCCTGGCCTTGGTGGCGGCGACGGCCTTAAACCTCTTGGCGGCCTCCGCCGCCTCGGCCGAAACGCGGATGTTCTCCTACGACCCGATCTCGACCGACGCCAGGCGGCTGACCGGCGCCGGGGTGACCATCCTGTTCAACCAGGGCTTCATGGGCGCCAGCCGGCCGATCAAGGTGCTGGCCACCGGCGTGCCGGCCGAGGCGCGGCTGAAGAACGGTCGCCAGAAGGACCTCGGTCCGGGCGGCCTCTCCGCCATGGAGGGCGTGGACGCCGACGCCGCGCTCTACGAGGTCGACGCCACGGCGGCTCAGGGCAAGATCTATGTCCGCGCCTTCTGCCCCGGCTCGACCCGGCTTTGGCTGTCGTTCAGCACCATCGCCCTGCGCCGCGACCTGCGGATCCAGGCGTTCGGAAATGATCCGAAAGCGGAGGGGAAGGCGCGGCTCTGCGGTACGCTGGATTTCTCGTATCGTGGCGAATGGCGCCTGCCCAGGGGCCGCAACGGTCCCGACCCGATGTCGGACTGGACCGACAATCCGCAGCATCCCGACACAACCAACTAGGCCTTCCGTCCCGCCTGGCCATCTCTCCGAACCTCCGGAGCAGGGCGGGTCCCCGACCCGTGTGGAAGCGGGCGATGGCCTTCTGATCCCGAGCGGTTTAGCGTCTCCGGGCGAAGAGGGGGCGGGCATGGCTGACGGGGATGCGCTGGCGGGGTTCGAGCGCTTCGACTTCGACGACGGGCGCTGGACGCGCGAGGTCTACAAGATCGGCGCCGGGCCGGCCGTGATCGTCATCCACGAGGTTCCGGGCCTGCATCCGGGCGTGCTGGCCTTCGCCCGCGACCTGGCCGCCTCCGGCCTGACCGCCTACTGCCCCAGCCTGTTCGGCACGCCCGCCAAGCCGGTCACGCGTGGCTATGCGATCGGGGAAATCCTCAAGAACATCTGCGTGCGGCGCGAGTTCAGCGTCTGGAAGGACGGCCGCTCCAGCCCGATCGTCGACTGGCTGCGGGCCCTGGCCCGCAAGGCGCACGAGGACTGCGGCGGCAGGGGCGTGGGGGCGGTGGGGATGTGCTTCACCGGAGGCTTCGCCCTGGCGATGATGACCGAGCCGGCCGTCGTCGCGCCGGTGCTGTCCCAACCGTCCCTGCCGCTGAACGGCAAGGGTCTGGACTGTTCGGCCTCGGAGCTGGCCTGCGCCAAGCGTCGGTTCAAGGACGAGGACCTGTCGCTGCTGGCCCTGCGCTTTTCCTCCGACAAGCTGGTGCCCAACGCCCGCATCGAACGTCTGAAGGCGGCGTTCGGCGACAAGGTCGAGGTGGTGGAACTGGCCGACGAGGACGCCGCGCCGGGCGTGCCCATGGCCCCGCACTCGGTCCTGACCCTGCACCTGCACCGCTCGGTCCCCGACAGCGGAAGCATGCGGGCCCGGGACAAGGTGATCGCCTTCTTCAAGGATCGGGTTGGCGCGTAGATAAAGGGGCGGGGCTGGACTTCCCGCCGTTTACGCGCCTAGACACCCCGCCTTCCGATTTTCCCCGCGACCGGCGTTCGATCCGCCGGCCGGGCCGCAAGGATTCCGCGCCATGAAGCGCCATGCCGATACCAAGAAGGCCGCCCCTGTCGGTCCCTCGCAACGCCAGCTCCGCGCCGGCGAACTGATCCGTCACGCCCTGGTCGACGTCTTCCGCGAGGAAGGCCTGGCCGATCCGGTGCTGGTCGGCGTCTCGATCACGGTGTCGGAGGTGCGGATGAGCCCCGACCTGCGGCACGCCGTCTGCTTCGTCGAACCGCTCGGCGCTGGCCTGAAGGGCGAGGCCGGCCGCGAGGACAAGGACATCGCCGAGGTCATCAAGGCCCTGAACCGGGGGGCGAGCTTCCTGCGCGGGCGTCTGGGCAAGCTGATCGACATGAAGTTCACGCCGGACCTGAAGTTCATCCACGACGAGAGCTTCGGCGCGGCGGCCCACATGGACCGCCTGTTCGACGACCCGCGCGTAAAGCAGGACACGCGCACCCTGGCGGACGTCCTTGGCGACGACGATGACCAAGGGGACGAGGCCTAGGCATGGCCCGCCGCAAGAAGGGCGACGCCGTCTCGGGCTGGATCTGCCTGGACAAGCCCTATGACCTGACCTCGACCACGGCCGTCAGCCGGGTGCGCCGTGCGTTCAACGCCAGAAGGGCGGCCATGCCGGGACGCTGGACCCGCTGGCCACCGGCATCTGCCGATCGCGCTGGGCGAGGCGACCAAGACCGTCCCGTTCCTGATGGACGCCGACAAGGCCTATCGCTTCACCATCGCCTGGGGCCGCGACACCACCACCCTGGACCGCGAGGGCGAGACGACCGGAACCTCCGACGTGCGGCCGACCCGCGAACAGATCGAGGCCGCGCTTCCCGCCTTCATCGGCGAGGTCGACCAGATCCCGCCGAACTTCTCGGCCATCAAGGTCGACGGCGAGCGCGCCTATGACCTGGCGCGCGACGGGTCGCGTTCGAGCTGCCGACCCGCAAGGTCAGCATCTTCGACCTGAAGATTGTCGAGCAGGCCGACGCCGACCACGTCACGCTGGAGATGGAATGCGGCAAGGGCACCTATGTCCGGGCCGTGGTCCGCGACCTAGCCAAGGCGCTGGGAACCTGCGGTCACGTCGCGGAGCTGCGCCGGACGCGGGTGGGCGACTTCGCCGAGGCGACCGCGATATCGCTGGAAACTCTTGAGAATTTGAGCTATAGGCCCGGCTGTCGGAGGCATTGCTTCCGGTCGAGACCGCGCTGGACGACATCCGGCGTTGGCCGTGACCGACGAAGACGCCTTCCGGCTTGCACAGGGACGCGCCATCGTCCTGCTTCCGAGGCAGGTTGAAACGCTGAAAGCCGAGCTCACGCCCGGCGATCGCACCGTTTCCGCCATGTCCGGCGACAGGTTGGTGGCCCTGTGCGAGATGCGCGCCGGGAAGCTCAATCCGGTGCGGGTCTTCCAACTCACCTGAGCGGAGACAACCCGATGTCGATCACCATCGAGCGCAAAGCCGCTCTCATCGCCGAACACGCCCGCTCCACTGGCGACACCGGCAGCGCTGAAGTCCAGGTCGCGATCCTCTCGGAACGCATCTCGAACCTGACCGAGCACTTCAAGACGCACAAGAAGGACAACCACAGCCGTCGTGGCCTGCTGAAGCTGGTTTCCCAGCGTCGCCGGCTTCTCGACCACCTGAAGAAGTCCGACGCCGGTCGCTATCAGGCCCTGATCGAAAAGCTGGGTCTGCGTCGCTAAGGCACAATTCGGCCGCTCTGCTTTCGTAGAGCGGCCGAACGTTTTCTGATGCGTGCCGGTCGAAAACGGTTTGCCGAAAATGGCTTCCGGCTTCGGCGCCTGTCACGCGAGAAAGTCCAAGCCTTCGTTTCGAGACAGGCCGAAACGAGAGGTTGCCGCGGGTCCGCCATGCGCGATCCGAACATGTAAGCCGGAGACCACCGTCTCCGGACGCCTGTCGAACTGGATGAGGAAATCGGACCGCCCTTCGGCCGCCCGCCCCTGTCCGTCCTGAAGGAAATGGGTCCTTCGGAACCGAAAGAAGCAAAAATGTTCGATATCAAGCGCAAGACGATCGAGTGGGGCGGCAAGACGCTGGTCCTCGAAACCGGTCCGCATCGCCCGTCAAGCCGACGGCGCCGTTCTGGCCACCATGGGCGAAACCGTCGTCCTGGCCACCGCCGTGTTCGCCAAGAGCCAGAAGCCCGGTCAGGACTTCTTCCGCTGACGGTCAACTATCAGGAAAAGACCTTCGCGGCCGGCAAGATCCCGGGCGGCTTCTTCAAGCGCGAAGGCCGTCCGTCGGAAAAGGAGACCCTGGTCTCCCGCCTGATCGACCGTCCGATCCGCCCGCTGTTCGTCAAGGGCTTCAAGAACGAAGTCCAGGTCGTCGTCACCGTGCTGCAGCACCGACCTCGAGAACGATCCCGACATCCTGGGCATGGTCGCCGCCTCGGCCGCCCTGACCCTGTCGGGCGCCCGTTCATGGGCCCGATCGGCGCCGCCGGCGTCGGCTGGATCAATGACCAATACGTGCTGAACCCGACGCTCGACGAGCTGAAGGACAGCAAGATGGACCTGGTCGTGGCCGGCACCGCCGACGCCGTGATGATGGTCGAGTTGGAAATCCAGGAGCTCTCGGAAGAGATCGTGCTGGGCGGCGTCAACTTCGCCACAAGGGAATGCAGGCCGTGATCGACGCGATCATCGACCTGGCCGAGCACGCCGCCAAGGAGCCCTTCGCGTTCGAGCCGGAAGAGACCGACGCGATCAAGGCCGAGATGAAGGTCATCGTCGGCGCGGACATCGCCGCCGGCTACAAGATCACCAAGAAGCAGGACCGCTACGAGGCGATCGGTAACGCCAAGAAGAAGGCCATCGAGGCGCTGGGCAAGTCGGACACCAATCCGGCCGGCTACGACCCGCAAAAGCTGGCCGCGATCTTCAAGGAACTGGAAGCCGACGTCGTGCGTCGCGGCATCCTGGACACCGGCCTGCGCATCGACGGTCGCGACGTCCGCACCGTCCGTCCGATCCTGGGCGAAGTCGGCATCCTGCCGCGCACCCACGGCTCGGCCCTGTTCACCCGCGGCGAGACCCAGGCGATCGTGGTCGCCACCCTGGGCACCGGCGACGACGAGCAGTTCATCGACGCCCTGGAAGGCACCTACAAGGAATCCTTCCTCCTGCACTACAACTTCCCTCCCTACAGCGTCGGCGAAACCGGCCGTATGGGCAGCCCGGGCCGCCGCGAAATCGGCCACGGCAAGCTGGCCTGGCGCGCCCTGCGCCCGATGCTGCCGAGCAAGGAAGACTTCCCTACACGATCCGCCTGGTCTCGGAGATCACCGAGTCGAACGGTTCGTCCTCGATGGCCACGGTCTGCGGTTCGTCGCTGGCCATGATGGACGCCGGCGTGCCGCTGATCCGTCCGGTCTCGGGCATCGCCATGGGCCTGATCCTGGAAAAGGACGGCTTCGCGGTTCTGTCGGACATCCTGGGTGACGAAGATCACCTGGGCGACATGGACTTCAAGGTCGCCGGCACCAGCGAAGGCCTGACCTCGCTGCAGATGGACATCAAGATCGCCGGCATCACCCCGGAGATCATGAAGCAGGCCCTGGCCCAGGCCCACGAAGGCCGCGCTCACATCCTCGGTGAAATGAACAAGGCCATGGACGCGCCGCGCGCCGACGTGGGCGACTTCGCGCCGAAGATCGAGACCATCACCATTCCGACCGACAAGATCCGCGAAGTGATCGGTTCGGGCGGCAAGGTGATCCGCGAGATCGTCGCCACCACCGGCGCCAAGGTCGACATCAACGACGAAGGCACCGTGAAGGTCTCGGCCTCGGACGGCGCCAAGATCAAGGCCGCGATCGACTGGATCAAGTCGATCACCGACGAAGCCGAAGTGGGCAAGATCTACGACGGCAAGGTCGTGAAGGTCGTCGATTTCGGCGCCTTCGTGAACTTCTTCGGCGCAAGGACGGTCTCGTCCACGTCAGCCAGATCAGCAACGAACGCGTCGCCAAGCCGTCGGACGTGCTGAAGGAAGGCCAGATCGTCAAGGTGAAGCTCCTGGGCTTCGACGATCGCGGCAAGACCAAGCTGTCGATGAAGGTCGTCGATCAGGAAACCGGCGAAGACCTGTCCAAGAAGACCGAAGTCGCTCCGGAAGACGCCGTCACGACCTGAGGTCGGGCGCTCTTCTGAAGAGATGACTTAGCGAGCGGGCGGTTCCGGAAGGGACCGCCCGCTTTGCGTTAGGGAGCGCGGTCTGGGCCCCGAGCGTTGTCGTGACAGACAGCGCAGGAACCCGCCATGGACATCCGCCCGAACATCCGGCGCGCGCTCGCCGCCCCCTTGCCGGGCGTGCGACCGGGGCGGCTGGTCTCGGGCGCCGCGCGCAGCCGGATTCAGTCCCTACGGACGCGCCTGGCCCGGATCGAGCCGGGCGCGGCTCTGGAGTTGAGCGCGCGCATCGGCTACGCGGCGCGCGGCGTCGTCTATCTGGGCCTGGGCTTCATCGCGCTGCTCGCCGCGATGGACCTGACGCCGCGCGCAAAGGGGGCCCGCGAGGTGCTTCAAGCTTGGTCGACCTGGCCGCTGGGCGGAGTCTTGATCACGGGCGTCGGCTTTGGTCTGGCCGGGTTCGCGGTCTGGCGAGCCGTGCAGGCGGTGTTCGACGCCGACCACCACGGACGCTCGGCCAAGGCGTGCGCCGTGCGCGCGGGTCAGGCGATCAGCGGCTTCGTCTACGGCGGCCTGGCGCTATCGGCCTTCGAGCTGCTGGACGTGTTCGAGGACTTGGGCGAGGCCGATGAAGCCGGCTCCCTGCGCGAGACGTCGGCCACGGTGCTTGGGACACCCCATGGTGATCTTCTTCTGCTGGCCATGGGGCTGGTCGTCGTCGGCTTCGGCGTCGGCAATGTCGTCCAGGGGCTTGTGCAGGACTTCGCCAAGCGTCTGGCGTGCGATACGCGCTTGTGCCGAAGGGTCGCGCCCTTGGCCAAGCTTGGCTACGCGGCTCGCGGTCTGGCGACCCTGCCGCTGGGGGTCTTTCTGGTCATGGCCGGTTGGCATGCGCGGGCCGCCGAAGCGCGAAGCTGGGGACAGGCCCTGCAATCGGTCGAGCAGCGCCCATTCGGCGATCTGGCGATGGCGATCCTTGCAACCGGCCTGATCGCTTTCGGCCTGTTCGGGTTTGTGGAGGCGCGCTATCGCCGGATCCGACCGCCCGAAATCCTGTGACAATTGTCGCGATAATGGAAACCATAGATTTCAATAGTTTCCATATCGTCCATGATGAGCCTGCGCCATTCTCTCCTCATCGGAACAACGGACGGGCCAGACGGCCTCCCAACCAGAGGGACCATGGACATGAGCAGCGGCTATTTCACCACCGACGACGGCGCCCAGATCTTCTTCAAGGACTGGGGTTCGAAGACCGCCCAGCCGATCGTCTTCCACCATGGCTGGCCGCTGTCGTCGGACGACTGGGACGCCCAGATGATGTTCTTCCTGAGCAAGGGCTATCGCGTCATCGCCCATGACCGTCGCGGCCACGGTCGGTCGCAGCCAGACCGACACCGGCAACGAGATGGACACCTACGCCGCCGACGTCATCGCCCTGGCCAGGCATCTGGACCTGAAGAACGCCATCCACATCGGTCACTCGACCGGCGGCGGCGAGGTCGCCCACTACGTGGCCCGGGCCGAGCCCGGCCGCGTCGCCAAGGCCGTGCTGGTCGGCGCCGTGACGCCGCTGATGCTGAAGACCGACGCCAATCCGGGCGGCCTGCCGCTGGAGGTGTTCGATGGTTTCCGGAACGGTACCGCCTATAACCGCGCCCAGTTCTTCCGCGACGTCGCCGCCGGCCCGTTCTACGGCTTCAACCGCGAGGGCGCGAAGGTCTCGGAAGGCGTGATCGACAACTGGTGGCGCCAGGGCATGATGGCCGGCGTCAAGGCGCTGTACGACTGTGTGGCGGCCTTCTCGGGAAACCGACTTCACCGAGGACCTGAAGGCCATCGACGTGCCGGTGCTGGTGCTGCACGGCGAGGACGATCAGGTCGTGCCGATCGACGCCTCGGCGCGCCAGGCGATCAAGCTGCTGAAGAATGGCCAGATGATCACCTATCCGGGCTTCCCGCACGGCATGGCGACCACGCAGGCCGAGACGATCAACAAGGACCTGCTGGCCTTCATCCAGGGCTGAGGTCGACGCCCTGGGGCCGCGTCCTTCCTTCGGGAGGGGCGCGGTCTTTAAATGCCCTAGCGGGCTTTCTTCAGCAGGTCCTCGGCCGCGTCGGGCGTCAGAGGACCGGTGTGCTTGGCCAGGATCATGCCGTCCGAGCCGACCAGATAGGTTTCCGGCACGCCGGTGACGCCAAACTCCAGGCCCGCGCGGCCGTCGCGGTCGATCAGCCGTTCGGCGAAGGGGTCGCCCAGGCGGGTCAGGAAGGCCTGGGTGTTGGCCGGGGCGTCCTTGTAGGCGATGCCGACCACCTTCACGCCCTGAGCCTTCAGCGCCATCAGCTGCGGATGCTCCACTTCGCAAGGGGCGCACCAGGAGGCGAAGAAGTTGACCAGGATCGGGCCGTCCGTCGCGGCCCGGATCGGGGCGGCGCGGCCGCTGTCGAGCTCGGGCAGGGACAGGGCCGGCATCGGCTTGCCGACCAGGGCGTGCGGCTGGACGCGCGGATCACGCTTCAGGGCGAAGCCCGCGAACAGGACCGCCAGGGCGATCAGGATGACCAGCGGCGTGAAGGCCAGCCAGCGCTTCATTCGCCGGCCTCGTCGAGCTCGGCCTGCAGGCGCTCGGCCTCGCGCTTCCACCGGCGGGTGGTCAGCAGGCTGTCGGCGATCATCCAGGCGAAGGCCGCCGCCGAGATGGCGAAGGCGGGCCACAGATAGATGGCGTACTTGCCGGCGTCGAAGTCGAAGCTGATCGCGCGCCCTCCGCCAGCTTCATGGCCAGGCTCCGGGCCTTGCGCCGCCACACCAGGCCGCGGATGCGGACCAGCCACAGCGCGCCGAAGCCGCCGAGATAGGCCAGGCCCATCAGGACGGCCGGCCAGGCGTAGATGGCCGGCAGGCCGTCGCCGTCCTTGGCCATGAAGGTCGAGGAGCCCTGGTGCAGGGTGTTCCACCACTCGACCGAGAACTTGACGATCGGCAGGTTGATCAGGCCGACCAGGGCCAGGATCGCGGCGGCGCGGGCGGCCTTCTGTTCGTCTTCCAGGGCGCCGCGCAGGGCCATGTAGCCCAGATAGAACAACAGCAGCACCAGCACCGAGGTCAGGCGCGCGTCCCACACCCACCAGGCGCCCCACATCGGCTTGCCCACAGCGAGCCGGTGATCAGGGCCAGCGCCGTATAGGCCGCGCCGATCGGGGCGCAGGCCTGGGCGGCGAGGTCGGCCAGGGCCTGGCGGAAAACCAGGGCCAGGAAGCTGGCCGCGCCCAGGCAGACATAGATGAAGATGGCCAGGGAGGCGGCCGGAATGTGGATGAACATCATCCGCACCGTGTCGCCCTGCTGATAGTCCTCGGGGACCAGGAAGGTCATGATCAGGCCGGCGATCCCGGCGAGCGCCGACAGCGCGCCAAGCCACGGCGCGGCCCACCGCGAGAAGGCCATGAACCGCTCGGGATTGGTCAGGAAGTCGAACGTGTGACGCGCGTCCATGAGGGCTGCTTAGAGCGCGGCGAGAGCGCGGGCAATGGTCGTATGTCTACGGAAGAGGAGAAGGCGCGGCGGTTGCAGGCCCGCCGCGCCTTCGTGCTCGGTCGGGGTCAGCCGACCTTGCGCTGGATAACGACCTTGCGTTGGCCGTCTTTGAAGACAGCGGGCGCGCCGCGGGTCTCGAAGCGACGCACGAAGACGCGCTGATCGCCGTCGCCCTCGCCCATGCCCAGGATGTCGAAGGTCTTCTGCTGGGCCGGAGTCAGGGCGGTGTAGAAGGCGCGGGTGGCTTCGGCCCGCGTCTTCATGGCGTCGGCGGCCTTGGTCAGGCGGTCGAGGCGCTCCAGCGTGGTCAGCGGCTTGCGCTCGGCCCATTCGCCTCCGTCGCGCTTCGCGTCGCCGTCCTTCTTGTCGTCCTTGGAGACTTCGCGCTTCTCGATGACGATCCTGGGTGTGGTGGCCTCGACATAGGCTTTCAGGGCGCCGTCCTGGTCGCCGCGAAGCTGCAGGATGTCGCGCAGGCGCTGGGCGCGCTTTTCCGGGTCGGCGTGGCGGTCCTGATGCATGAACATCATGTCCGGACCCATCGCCATCATCATGTTCATCGGGGGCATGGGCGGCAGGGGCGCTTCCGGCGGCGGCGGCGGCGGGGCGGGCGGGGCCGGGGCGCCGGAACCTGGGCCAGTGCCGCGCCGGCGAGAAGGGTCGTGGCGGTCCCCGCGAGCGCCAGGCGGGTAAGGGTTTTACGCATGGTTGTGAGCTCCCTGTCGTATGAGGACGAGAGCTTGGCCATCGCGATATGGCGCGAAAATGTCCGAAAACATGAACAATGTTCCATGTTTGACGAAGTCCGCAAAAGGTTCCGTGCTTGCGCTCAAGCGGGCGCGCGCTATGTCAGCTGCCAGTTCCGGGATCGCCATGATCTAGAGGACGCCGGCCCCGCCGCGCGTCCGCGCCGGTCTGCCCGTGTTTCCGGTCCGGAGTCCCCGCATGAAGTCGATCGCATTCGTCGCCCTGGCGCTCGCGGGGGTTTGTTGGGGCCTGGGGTTTCCGACCGGCAAGCTGATCCTGACGGAGATGGAGGCGGCCCACATGGTGCTGCTGCGCTTCGTGGTCGCCGCCCTGGCCGCCGCGCCGTTCGCCCTGCGCTCGCCCGAGGTCCGGGCCCTGTTCAAGTCGCCGGTCGTGCTGCTGGCGGGCGTGCTCTACGGCGTGGCCTTCATGGTCCAGTTCGAGGGTCTGGCCCATGTCAG
Organism: Caulobacter sp. UC70_42; assembly: GCF_044056025.1. Lineage (NCBI taxonomy): Bacteria > Pseudomonadati > Pseudomonadota > Alphaproteobacteria > Caulobacterales > Caulobacteraceae > Caulobacter > Caulobacter sp. UC70_42. The sequence continues at coordinate 1,551,099 of NZ_CP171994.1, forward strand.
CGTCACGGTCGCGGCCCTGCTGGTCGGCGCCATGCCGGCCCTGATCGCGGTCAGCGCCAAGATCCTGGGCGAGACGGTTTCGCGGATGTCGTGGGCCGGGGTGGCGGCGGCGACCCTGGGCGCCGCCCTGATCGCCGGCAAGCCTGACGGGGCCAGCTCGCCGCTGGGCGTGGCCCTGTCGCTCGGCGCCCTCCTGCTGTTCCTGGCCTGGCTCCTGACCCTGCGGCGCGCGCCAAAGGCCTCGAACGCCATGGCGATCCCGGCGGTGTCGATCATCATCGCGGCCGCGACGGTGCTGCCGATCGCCTTCGTCATGCACGGCGCGCCGAAGCTGACGCTGAGCGCGCCCGTCTGGATCGCGATCCTGGCCCAGGGCGTGCTGGCGACCCTGCTGGCCACGGCCGCGTGGCAATATGGCGCGGCGCGGGTCGGCGCGGCCAGCGCCGGGGTGTTCATCAATATCGAGCCGCTGATCGGCGCCTGCTGCGGCGTGCTGCTGTTCGGCGACCATCTCACCGCGGCGCTGTTCGCCGGCGGCCTGCTGATCATCGGCGGCTCGCTGGCGGTGGTGCTGGGTGAGAAGAAGGCCGCGCTGGGCGACATCCAGGCGACGGTGGCGCCCACCCCCTGATACGGGCGGCCTAGTCCAGCGCGTTGCGGCAGGCCGCCCCCATGGCCAGGGGCGACAGGGCGATCGCGCCGACGCAGTAGGCCAGCAGCAGCAGCAGTCCGCCCGTCCAGGGCAGGCCGGCCGAATAGCCGTCCAGCGCCCCGGCTCCGAAGATCACCGGCGGGGCGAACAGCGGCAGGACGATCACCGCCACCAACAGGCCGCCGCGCTTGCTGCCCAGCGCCAAGGCCGCGCCGAGACCGCCGAGGAAGGCGAAGGCCAGGCCGCCGGCCAGGGCGCACAGCACCAGCAGCGGCATGACCCTGAGATCCGCGCCCAGCATCAGCGCCGCGACGGGCGCGGCCAGGGCGAGCGGCGCGCCGGTGGCCAGCCATTGGGCCAGGCACTTGGCGACCGCGACGGCCTCCAGCGGCGCGGGGCCGAGGGCCAGCAGGTCCAGGGTCCCGTCCTCGTAGTCGCGCTCGAACAGGCGCTCCAGCGACAGCAGCGCCGCCAGGGCCAGGGCCAGCCAGGCGATCCCGGGGGCGATGGCGGCCAGACGCTCGGGCGCTCGACCCGAGGCCATCGGCAGCAGCACCACGACGCAGGCGTAGAAGGTCAGGGCCAGCAGCGGACCGCCGCCCTTGCCCCAGGCCAGGGCCAGCTCCCGCCGCAGGAGGACGCCGAAGCCCTTCATCGCCCGGCGCCTTCCACGCCAATCGGCACCGACCGGGTCGGGATCGGCAGCGGGTCGTGCACCGAGGCCAGGATCATGCCGCCGCCGGCCAGATGCTCGGCCATGACCTGGCCGAACGCCGCGCGCTGGCCCGCGTCCAGCGGCGCCATCGGCTCGTCCAGCAGCCAAAGCGCCCGCGGACTGGCCGCCAGCCGCGCCAAGGCCAGGCGGCGGCGCTGGCCGGCCGACAGGCGGCGGACTTCAAGGTCCAGCAGGCGATTGAGGTCAAAGCGCTTGGCCGCCGCCCGGGCGTTGTCTTCGGTCCCGCCGGTCCACAGCGTCTGGAAACGCAGCTCCTCCCACGCCGTCCGGCTGGACTTCAGTCCGTCCTGGTGGCCCAGCAGGTGCAGGTGCTCGGCCCGGGCGGTATCGGCCTCGATCGGCCCCGCGTCGCCCTCGAAGGCGATCGTCCCTTCGGCGGGGCGCAGCAGGCCCGCCACGGCCCGCAGCAGGCTGGTCTTGCCGGCCCCGTTGCGGCCCACCAGCACCGCCGCCTCGCCGGCCCTCAGGGTCAGATCCATGCGCGAAAACAGCGTGCGTTCGCCCCTCGTGATCGCCAGTTCCTTAATGAGAACAACTCTCAACACGTCAAGACCCCGCGCGCGACATGGACGTTCGGCGACGGCGGCGCTAAGAAGCGCGCGGTCGTCCCCCTCCAGTCGTTTTGGGTGGTACGCGGCGCGGAGGCGGAACCTGTGTGTCCCTTCCGATCAGCGCGTGATCCCGGGAGCGGTTTTCGGGCGGCCGTGGACAGAGAAGGATCCTCGAGAATGGCGTCTGTTGACAGCCTGAAAGCCCGCCGCGAACTGAAGGTCGGCAACAAGTCTTACGTCTATTACAGCCTTCGCGCCGCCGAGGAAGCCGGTCTGACCGGAACTTCGTCGCTGCCGGTGTCGATGAAGGTGCTTCTGGAGAACCTGCTTCGCAACGAAGACAGCGTTTCGGTGTCGGAAGACGACCTGAAGGCCGTCGCCGCCTGGCTGCAGAACAAGGGCTCGGTCGAGCACGAGATCAGCTTCCGTCCGGCTCGCGTGCTGATGCAGGACTTCACCGGCGTTCCCGCCGTGGTCGACCTGGCCGCCATGCGCGACGCCATGGTCGCCCTGGGCGCCAACCCGGCCAAGATCAACCCGCTGAACCCCGTCGATCTGGTGATCGACCACTCGGTGATGGTCGACAACTTCGGCAACCCGAAGGCCTATGACGACAACGTCAAGCGCGAGTACGAGCGCAACATCGAGCGCTATCGCTTCCTGCGCTGGGGTTCGTCGGCGTTCAACAACTTCCGCGTCGTGCCGCCCGGCACCGGCATCTGCCACCAGGTGAACCTCGAATACCTGGCCCAGACCGTGTGGACCAACGAAGTCGACGGCGCCGAAGTCGCCTATCCCGACACCGTCGTCGGCACCGACAGCCACACGACCATGGTCAACGGCCTGGCCGTGCTGGGCTGGGGCGTGGGCGGCATCGAGGCCGAGGCCGCGATGCTGGGCCAGCCGATCCCGATGCTGATCCCGGAAGTCATCGGCTTCAAGCTGACCGGCGCCATGCCGGAAGGCGCGACCGCGACCGACCTGGTGCTGACCGTCACCCAGATGCTGCGCAAGAAGGGCGTGGTCGGCAAGTTCGTCGAATTCTACGGCGACGCCCTGGCCAACCTGACCCTGGAAGACCAGGCGACGATCGCCAACATGGCTCCGGAATACGGCGCCACCTGCGGCTTCTTCCCGATCTCGGCCTCGACCGTGGCCTATCTGAAGGGCACCGGCCGCACGCCCGAGCGCGTCGCCCTGGTCGAAGCCTACGCCAAGGAACAAGGCCTGTGGTGGGGAGCCGGGCACGCCCGAGCCGACCTTCACCGACACCCTGGAACTCGACCTCTCGAGCGTCCAGCCGTCGCTGGCCGGCCCGAAGCGTCCGCAGGACCGCGTCCTGCTGGCCGAGGCCTCGTACAAGTTCCAGGAGTCGCTGGTCGGCGAGTTCGGCAAGGCCGATCAGCCTGACCTGCGCGCCCCGGTGGAAGGCGAGAACTTCGACGTCGGCCACGGCGACGTGGTCATCGCCGCCATCACCTCGTGCACCAACACGTCCAACCCCTCGGTCCTGATCGCCGCCGGCCTGGTGGCCAAGAACGCGGTGGCCAAGGGCCTGAAGGTCAAGCCGTGGGTGAAGACCTCGCTGGCCCCCGGCTCGCAAGTCGTCACCGACTATCTGGCCAAGGCCGGCCTGACCAAGCACCTCGATGCTCTCGGCTTCAACCTCGTGGGTTATGGCTGCACCACCTGCATCGGCAACTCGGGCCCGCTGCCGGAAGCCATCAGCAAGACGATCAACGACAACGACCTGGTCGCCTGCTCGGTGCTGTCGGGCAACCGCAACTTCGAAGGCCGCGTGAACCCGGACGTGCGCGCCAACTACCTGGCCTCGCCGCCGCTGGTGGTGGCCTACGCCCTGGCCGGCACGATGAAGATCGACCTGGCCACCCAGCCGATCGGCCAGGACAAGAAGGGCAACGACGTCTTCCTGAAGGACATCTGGCCTTCGAACGAGGACATCGCGACCCTGCAGCGCAAGGCCATCAACGAGAAGATGTTCGCCACCCGTTACGGCGACGTCTTCAAGGGCGACAAGAACTGGCAGGGCATCAAGGTGACCGGCGGCCAGACCTACGCCTGGGAAGGCGACTCGACCTACGTCCAGAACCCGCCGTACTTCCCGAACATGTCGATGACCCCGACCCCGGTCACCGACATCGTGGAAGCTCGCATCCTGGCCGTGTTCGGCGACTCGATCACCACCGACCACATCAGCCCGGCCGGTTCGATCAAGACCTCCAGCCCGGCCGGTCAGTACCTGATCGACCACGGCGTCCAGCCGGTGGACTTCAACGGCTACGGCGCCCGCCGCGGCAACCACCAGGTCATGATGCGCGGCACGTTCGCCAACATCCGCATCCGCAACAAGATCACTCCGGAGATCGAAGGCGGCGTGACCAAGCACTTCCCGACCGGTGAAGTGATGCCGATCTACGACGCGGCGATGAAGTATCAGGCCGAAGGTCGTCCGGCGGTCGTGTTCGGCGGCAAGGAATACGGCACCGGCTCGTCGCGCGACTGGGCCGCCAAGGGCACCAAGCTCCTGGGCGTCCGCGCGGTGATCTGCGAAAGCTTCGAGCGCATCCACCGCTCGAACCTGGTCGGCATGGGCGTTCTGCCGCTGCAGTTCGTCCAGGACGGCTGGCAGAAGCTGGAGCTGACCGGCGAGGAGATCGTCTCGATCCGCGGCCTCACGGACCTGGCGCCGCGCAAGCAGCTGATCGTCGAGCTCTATCGCCCGACCGACGGCCGCATCGCCCGCTTCCCGGTCCGCTGCCGCATCGATACGCCAACCGAGCTTGAGTACTTCAAGAACGGCGGCGTGCTGAACTACGTGCTGCGCAACCTGGCCAAGTCGGCTAGCTAAGCGAAGCGCTCAGGCGCACAGAAAAGGCGGCCGGCTCCCTTCGGGGCCGGCCGTTTTTCGTTGCCCGTTTTCGGGGGAGACGGCCGTGACAACGGTGTCTCCACCTTTTCTCCCCATCGACCGGCGCTATTCACGGCCTCGTGAACGGCTATCCGGGGCGTTCTTGGCTTAAGTGACCCGCAATGCGTAAGGCCGCCCTCTCCCTGCTCGCCCTGGCCCTGTCCGGCGTCGCCATCTCCCTGTCTTGGGGGCCCGCCGCGTGGGCCGCCAAGCCGCCGGTGGTGGTAGAGCTGTTCACGGCCCAGGGCTGCTCGTCCTGCGGCAAGGCCAACCAGCTGGCGGCGGATCTGTCCAAGCAGGACGGCGTCCTGGCCCTGACCTATTCGGTCGACTACTGGGACTATCTCGGCTGGAAGGACACCTTCGCCAAGCCGAGCTTCGCTGAGCGCCAGCGCGCCTACGCCAAGAAGTTCGCCCTGCGCGACGTGCCCACGCCCCAGATGGTGGTCGGCGGCCGCGTCCAGGTGTCGGGCGCCAAGGCCGAGGCGGTCGAGGACCTGGTCAAGACCGCCAGGCGCTCGCCCATCGATCCGCCGGACATGCAGTTCGTCGGCAAGACGCGCGTCGCGGTGGGCTCTGGCCCCGCGCCGCGCGGCGGGGCCGAGGTCTGGCTGGTGCGCTACGATCCGCGCGAGCAGGACATCGCCGTCAAGCGCGGTGACAACAAGGGCCAGACCCTGGTTCACCGCAACGTGGTGCGTGAACTGGTCAAGCTGGGGCCCTGGGCGGGTCGGCCCAAGCTGTATCGCCTGCCGGCCTCGGCCGACGACGGGCTGGAGAGCGTGATCCTGGTGCAGGGCGCCAAGGGCGGCCGCATCCTGGGCGTGCTGGAAACCACCACCCCCGAGCGCTGAAGTCTCCCAGGACATCAGCGGCGCGCGTCACGCGCCAAGCAAGGACTTCGGACGAAAGAAAACCCGCGTGGCCGGAGGGGACGGGCCACGCGGGTTCCTTTGCAGGTCGACGAGAAGCGTCTCGTGACCGGGCGGGCTGGGGGGGCTGGACAGGAGCCCGGTCCGCTCTTCGTCGACGCATCCCTTATCGCGGCCCAAACAGGCGAGGGATGGACCAAACAAAGGTCGTTTCTGGGCGGGCTGTGTCATCGATGAGACACGTCACGACGAGGCGTGGACGACGCATGCGCAAAAAAGCCCGCGCGGGAGGGGGGATCCGCGCGGGCTCATTTGGGGGAGGGGATATAGAGTTTGTCGGCTGACCGGCCCGCGATCTGGGGGGCTGGGGGGGCTGTTCAGGATCCTGGACCACAGGGTGTCCGATCAGCCGACAATCATCTTATCGACCCGCAAACAGGCGGGCGAAGGACCGAAATAAGGTCATATCGGGGCGCGGCGTGGCCGTAGCATGTCTTTCTGGCCCGGCGTGTCCGGCGTGACACAAAGGGTTTCGGGGCGACCGCCTGTTCCAATCGTCCGATTTGGGATTAGATTCCGCTGATGGCCCTGGAATCCCAATCCGCGCCCGTCGGCGGCGTTGTCTTCTTCGAACGGCGTGAGCTGGACCAGCTGATGCGCCTCTACGGCCGCATGGTGGCGGCCGGCGAGTGGCGGGACTACGGCATCGCCGGTCTCTCCGACCACGCCGTGTTCTCGATCTTCCGCCATACCGCCGAGGCGCCGCTCTATCGTGTCGAGAAGCGTCCGGCCCTGGCCCGCAAGCAGGGCGCCTGGGCGGTGCACGGCCAGGGCGGCCAGATCCTCAAGCGCGGCCACGAACTGGCCCAAGTGCTGCGGGTGTTCGAGAAGGGCAAGTTCTCGGTCGTAGACTGACCGCTAGAACGAGAAGCCCAGCTTGGCGCCGACGAAGCGGCCTTCGTTGTCGTAGCCGCGCGCGGCGCCCACCCCGCTGGTGTCGGCGCTGGGCTGGATGCCACACAGCACCCCGATCCCGCCCGAGACGCCGCCTTCGCGGCGCTCGATCGCCGTCCGGGCCACGCCGCGCGGGAGGGGCGGCCGCGCCTGGGCGTAGCGCAGCTCCACTGGGCCGACGGGCTTGAGGTTCAGGGGCGTGGAGAGGTTCGGGGTCTTGGCGACCGGCGGATAGGCTGGGAGCGTCGTCTCGGCGTGGGCGCCGACGGCGAACAGCAGGCCAGCGGTCAGGGCGAGGGCTCGGATCATCGTCGTCTCCATCCCCGACAATGTGGGCGCGATGCGGTCAAAGAAAAAGCCCCGGCGGTTTCCCGCCGGGGCTTCGTCGTTTCGACCTCGGTTGTTTCCAGTCTCCGGTCCGCCTCTTCGGTCGGACCGGTGGCCGCCTTAGCGACGGCTGCCCAGGATGCTGAGCAGGAATTGGAAGAGGTTGATGAAGTTCAGATAGAGGTTCAGCGCGCCATAGTTGGTGGCCACGGCCATCGACTGCTGCTCGCCGCCCAGCTGGTAGTAGGTCATCTTCAGACGCTGGGTGTCATAGGCGATCAGGCCCGCGAAGATCAGCACGCCCAGGATGCTGATGATGAAGCTGAGGCCCGGCAGCTGCAGGAACATCTGGACCAGCGAAGCCAGCACCAGGCCGATCAGGCCCATGATCAGGAAGCTGCCCAGGCCCGTGAGGTCCTTCTTGGTGGTGTAGCCCACCAGGCTCAGGCCGCCGAAGGCGATGGCGGTGATCAGGAAGGTCGAGGCCACCGAGGCGCCCGTATAGGCCAGCAGCCACACGCCCGCGCCGGCGCCGATCGAGGCGACCAGAGCCCAGTACAGGATGCCCGACGAACGCGCCGTCGGATTCTTCATGGCGAACATGGCCACCAGCATCATGGCCAGCGGCGCGAAGCGGATGATGGTGCCCAGCATGGTGAAGCCGGCCAGGCGGCCGTCCGGGGTCAGCACGTACAGCTGGCTGGCGACCGGCGTATAGGCGCTGGTCAGGAAGGCCAGGCCGGCCGACAGCAGGAGGCCCAGCGCCACCTTGTTGTAGACGCCGAGCATGAAAGTACGCAGGCCGGCGTCAACCGACATGTCGGCGCGATCCGCCGGGATCGAGCGCGCGTAGCCGCGGTTGAAGTCGTTCATCGAAGTAAGCCCTTGAGCTAGAGCGTCCACGGTGGACGCTAGACGAATATCGGGTGTCCCGGCCGGCCGCGCAATCCCCTCACGAAAGTGTTCATGGTATGCGTTCGTGAAGCAGCCGGCTCCGGAACGCGCCCGCCGACCCGCCTTGCGGTGACGCAACGACAGCCCTTAGAACGCTTGCCTAACGAAGCTTGCCCATTGGGGCGAAAGAGGGGCTGGCCCATGGAGTACGTCAAGCTCGGCCGCACGGACGTGTCGGTGTCGCGCTGCTGCCTGGGCACCATGACCTGGGGCTCGCAGAACACCGAGACCGAGGCCCACGAGCAGATGGACTACGCGCTGTCGCGCGGCGTCAACTTCTGGGACACGGCCGAAATGTATTCCAGCCCTCCCAATCCGGAGACCCAGGGCCGCACCGAGCAGTATATCGGCACGTGGCTGGAAAAGACCGGCAAGCGCCACGAGATCGTGCTGGCCTCCAAGGTCGCTGGCCAGGGCGCGGCCTTCGGCGGCCTGACGTGGATGCGTAAGGACGGCTCGACCACGCGCCACACCCGCGCCCAGATCGACGAGGCCGTCGAGGGCTCGCTGCGCCGCCTGAAGACCGACTATCTCGATCTCTACCAGCTGCACTGGCCCGACCGGAAAGTACGGGTGTTCGGCGGCCAGTCCTACCGCGACTACGACCAGGATTTCGAGGCGTTCGGCGACATCCTCGAGGCGCTGGACGCCCATGTGAAGAAGGGCTCGATCCGCCACGTCGGCGTCTCGAACGAGTTCCCCTGGGGCGTGATGAAGTTCCTGGCCGAGAGCGAGACCAAGGGCCTGCCGCGCATCGCCTCGATCCAGAACGCCTATCACCTGGCCAACCGCACCTTCGAGTTCGGCCTGGCCGAGATCGCCATGCGCGAGCAGGTCGGCCTCCTGGCCTATTCGCCCCTGGCCCAGGGCCAGCTGACCGGCAAATATCTGGACGGCGGCCTGCCCGAGGGTTCGCGCAAGGCGCTCTACAACCGCATGCAGCGCTACGAGGGGCCGGGCGCGGTGGAGGCGTTCCGCGCCTATGTCGCCTTGGCCAAGGCCAACGGCCTGGACCCGGCCCAGCTGGCGCTGAAGTTCTGCGACACGCGCCCGTTCGTGACCGCCACGATCATCGGCGCCACCTCGATGGCCCAGCTGAAAACCGACATCGACGCCTTCGACCTGGCCTGGACCGACGAGCTGGAAAAGGCCGTCAACGACATCCACGCCCGCCAGCCCAATCCCTGCCCGTAGGCGTTCTTCCCGGATGATCCGCCTGTTCACCGCCGTCGCCATCCCGCCGGAGATCGGCCAGGGGCTGCTCTCCCGCCAGCACGGGATCGAGGGCGCGCGCTGGCGGCCGCTCGAGGCCTTTCACATCACGCTGAAGTTCATCGGCGACGTGCAGGAGCCGGTGGCGGCCGAGCTGGACGAGGCCTTGGCCGAGATCGCCGCGCCGGCCTTTGACCTGGAACTGACCCGCGCCGGCCATTTCGGCGAGGGCGCCGACATCCACGCCGTCTGGGCCGGCGTCGAGGACAGCGCGCCGCTGCGTCGCCTGCAGAAGGCCAACGAGAGCGCCGCCCGATCGGTGGGACTCAAGCCCGAGAGCCGCCTCTACACCCCCCACGTCACCCTGGCCTATCTGAAGCGCGCCTCGGTCGCCGAGGTCGGGGCCTGGATCCAGGCCAACAACCTGCTGCGCTCGCCGGCTTTCACGGTGGATCGCTTCGGCCTCTATTCCAGCTGGCAAACCAGCGAGGGCTCGGCCTACCGGCTGGAACGGGAATATCCGCTGGGGTGACGGTTGGTCGGTGATCGCCTGGGGCTATCTCAACGCCGAGAGCGGACATGCTGATCGTCTACGGGGCGGATTTCAGATGTTGGCTAGGCGGATTGAAAGACTGCGAACGCGGCGGCCCAGGCGTCCGTCTCCGTTTGAGATAGGCGAACCGTTCTCTCCGATCAGCCGTAGCTCCGTTGCGTTCCGCCGAGTGAGGCCGCCCCATCTAGCGCCATCGGGGCCGATTAGACCAAGGACTTCAGCCGGTCGATCCCGGTGGCCTGCCGAACGATCAGGGCCGCAAGCGCATTTCCGTTCGCGGCGTTGGTGAAGACGACGATCGCACGCCCGCGGCGGGCGTCACCGACGCCCAGGGTTTTGAAGATCCCGTAGTTGCTGCCACTGTGCTGGAACAGCGGGCCCGCCGAGGATTGTTCGAGTTCCCAACCCAGTCCGCGCGAAATGTCGCGTCCGCGCACGTCGAGCTGAGGGGTGAGCATCGCCCGCCGGGCCGCATCGCTGATCTCCCAGCCCGCCCGCCCCGGCCGGTCGGTCATCAGCAGCATGAACTTCGCATAGTCTGACGCCGTCGTCAGGAGCCCGCCCGCCGAGTTGACAAGCAGGTCGTGCGTCGACGGCGCCGTCTCTGGAGCCGTCTCGCGCATCGCCGCGATCGAATCTTCGTAGGTCCATGAGGCGATCGGCTTGCGCCACCGCGAGGCGACCCGAAGCAGCCGGTCGCCCAGCTCGCGCGTGGGCTGGGGGGGAAGCGCCTGCTCGCCTTCTGGAGGCTCGGAATGGCCAAAGACCGCTGACCTGGCGATCTGTTCGTCCCAGCCGAAGCTGCTGTGAGACAGTCCCGCTGGACCGAACAGCTTGGCCTGCATCACACTGCCAAGGCCCATTTCCATGATCGTCTCGACGACCAACTGGAGCCAGATGAAGGCTTCACCCGAATAGGTGTAGGTTGATCCGGGCGCTTGACTTGTGACGAGCGGCGCGGAAGCCCAGTTGGGCAAGCCGGTCGAATGCGCCAGCACATGCCGGGCCGTGATCCGTTCCAGATTCGGGTCATCACCCAGGTTCGCAGGCCGGCGGTACGCGACGAGCGGGGTGTCGAGGTCCAGGCGCTTTTCATCGACCAGCCGCATCACGACATAGGCGAAGACCGGCTTGGTCATCGACGCCGCTTCAAACAACGTGTCCTCCCGCACCGGGTCGCGGGTGAGAACGTTTTTCACGCCGAAGCCGCGGCTCCAGGCGAGCTTTCCGCGGTCTATGACCGCAATGGCGACTCCGGGCACCCCGGCAATGCGCATGAAGCGCGGAAGCTCCTGAACCAGATCTTCCGACGGAATCCAGGCCGCATCGCCCTCCAGGCCTTGGGCTCGCGAACGGGCGCGGGCGGACGTTGACCCGCCGCTGACGGTAAGCGCCGCGGATCCAATCAGCAAAGCCCGCCGGGCGAACATCGTTCCAGAAGGGCTCATCTCGGTTTCCATATGCAGGCGCGAAAGTCTTGCGGTCTGGCGTCCGCATTTCAAGGGCTGACCGCGCGTGGGATGGCGGGATATCTTTGTCGGCGACGCGAAAAGCCGCGAAGGCGTCGCGCGCGGTCGAGAAACAGTCGACGACGAAGACCTTCAGATCGCGACGGCGAGCCATTGCCGGTCTCGGTTAACACCCGCCCTGAAATGACGAGGATAGACCGTAGCGGGCAAAGCCGGACGCCGGCCCCGTAACCAGAGGTTCCAATCGTCTGTTCGGGGTCGAAAATCGACCTCCCAGGTCGGTGCGAACCTTATCTTTTGGAGGCTGCAGCCCTGCGATCGTCTCGCCGTGAGATGTAAGGGGGCGCTCGCACCGGAAACCCTCTCTCATGGAGAGAGGGAGGGGCCCGCCGCGTCGCGGTGGGAGGGTGAGAGGTTTCACCGTCGGCCGGTGAAGCCTGGACCGTTCCGCCGCGCGTTTCGTCACTGCCTTGTCCGGAGAGGGTGTAACCTCTCACCCTCCCACGCCAGGGGCGTGGGCCCCTCCTCTCTCAAAGAGAGAGGGTTTCAAAATGCGCCCTCGCGGGGATTGAGGGGGCTCTATCCCCGGTGTTGGCGACATCGAACCACACGTAATCAACCACTTGTCGATTTTTCGCGTCCTTGAATGATCCGCGTTCAATCCGCCGCGATACTCAATGCGTCCCCGTCGCGGGGGAGGGCGTTTGGATCCGGCCCAAAACGGCGGCGGGGGTAGGTTGAGCGGGGCCGCTGGCGGTTCCCGGAGGCTCGAAAGTCGCCCCGTCCGTACTCTTTAGGCGGATCGGCTGGCGAACGGGCGGTCTCCGGGGTCAAACCCTCAGCGGATCGACAGGGCGGTGATCGTACAAGCCGCCTATCGTGGATCGTCGGGGTCGAGACGGATGTAGCCGATCCGTCGCATGACAGCCGAAGGCGGCCGTCATGCGCCATGCAAGGGTCGCCGCCTTGGCTTTGCCAAGGCGGTGGGGTCCGCGCCCGTCCGGGGGTAAACGGGGACCCGAGCAGACAACGCTCACGCCTCCCGACCTCACGGGCAAGAACAGCCTGGCGGAGCGGTAAGCGAGCCGAAACAAAACAAACCTCACGGTCTCCGGGTTCGCCCGGCCGCTCCGTCGCCTCCCCACCTGCCTTCAGCGGCCGCGCCGCGTGAAGCGGCGAAGCCGCGCGGGCTCAGCACAGGCCCCCACCTGACCTGCTCACGCAGGTCTGTCCGCCCCAAGCGGGGCGGAGAAGAGAGCCGGGACCCCTTCTCTCCTCCCCCTGTTGGGGGAGGGGACCGGCGAAGCCGGTGGAGGGGGCAGCGCCACCCTTGACGCCCTTCGCCCGAGACCCCAGAAGCCGCAGGTGACCGACACCATCCCCGCCGCTCCCGCCGAAGACATCCCGCCCGCGCCCCCCCGGCGCCCAAGAAGGCTGGCCTGCTCAAGTCTTCGGCGATCTATTCCGGCCTGACCCTGGTCAGCCGGTTCATGGGCTTCGCGCGCGATCTGGCCGTCTCGTACCGCATGGGGGCCAGCGCCACCCCGGCGGCCGACGCCTATAACGCGGCCCTGGCGTTCCCGAACCTGTTCCGCCGGTTCTTCGCCGAGGGCGCCTTCGCGGCCGCCTTCGTGCCGGCCTACGCCAAGTCGCTGCAACGCGACGGCGAGGAGAAGGCCGACATCCTGGCCGCCGACGCCATGGCCACCCTGGCCGCCTCGACCATCCTCATCACCGTCGTCTGCCAGTTGGCCATGCCATGGCTGATGATGCTGATCAGCCCAGGCTTCGGCTGGGGCACCGAGAAGTACAAGCTGGCGGTGCTGCTGACCCAGATCACCATGCCCTACCTGCCCTGCATGGCGATCGTCGCGCACCTGTCGGGGGTGCTGAACGCCCGCGACCGCTTCATCCTGTCGGCCGGCGCGCCGATCCTGCTGAACCTCTGCACCCTGGCCTTCATCCTGCCGCAGAACACCGCGATCGACGCGGCCCGCTGGGGCTCGATCGGCGTCGTGGTCGCCGGCGTCGCGCAAGCCGCCCTGCTGACCTGGGGCGTCAACAAGTCCGGCGCCAAGGTCCACTGGCGGCTGCCGCGCCTGACGCCGGAAGTGCGCGAGCTGATCGGCAAGGCCATCCCCGGCGCCCTGGCGGCCAGCGCCACCCAGGTCAACATCTTCATTTCCGGCAACCTGGCCAGCCACGTGCCGGGCGGCCGCACCTGGCTGGCGACGGCCGACCGACTCTACCAGCTGCCCCTGGGCCTGGTGGGCGTGGCCATCGGCGTGGCCCTGTTGCCGCGTCTGTCGCGCGCCGTGCATTCGGGCGACCGCGAGGACGCCCAGAGCGCCATGGACCAGGGGATCACCCTGGCCATGGCCCTGACCCTGCCGGCCGCGGCGGCCCTGATCGCCATGCCCGGCTTCCTGTCGGACGGCCTCTATACGCGTGGCCAGTTCACCGCCTTCGACGCCAGCCAGACGGCGGCGGCGCTGTTCTTCTACGGCCTGGGCACGCCGGCCTTCGTGCTGCAGCAGCTCTATTCGCGGGCCTTCTTCGCGCGCGGCGACACCAAGAGCCCGATGCGGTTCGCCCTGATCTCGGTGGCGGTGAACATCGCCTTCGGCGTGGTCCTGTTCCAACTGGTCGGGGTCAAGGGCATCGCGGCGGCCACCGCGATCGCTTCCTGGATCAATGTCGGCCAGATGGCCTGGGCGCTCTCGGCCAAGAAGCACTATGGCCCCTCGTCGCGGACCTGGTCGCGCCTGGCGCGGATCCTGGCCGCCAGCCTGGGCATGGGCCTGTTGCTGGCCGCCGCCTCGCACTATCGCGACCTGATCGAGGCGCCGCTGCGGGGCCTGGGCCTGACCGGCCATGCGATCGGCGCCAAGGAGTTCGCCCTGGCCCTGACCTGCCTGGCCGGCGTGGCGGTCTATCCGCCGCTGCTGTTCCTGTTCGGCGGGGTGAAGCCGGCCGAGCTGAAGGCGGTGCTGCGGCGCGGCAAGGCTTGATCCATGCCCGCGAGGAGGCTAACCAGCGGGGCATGGCTCCGATCGGTCCCCTCGCGCCGCGATGGCGCGGCTCTTTCTGATCTCGATCCTCGCGCTTCGGCGCGAGCGCGCGACCGCGCCCTAGCCACATCCTTCGAATTCCGCAGCCAAGGCTGAAGCCATGACCGATCAAGCCCCCGTCGTCTATGCGGGCCCCAAACGCATCCTGTCCGGGATCCAGGCCTCCGGGGCCCTGCATCTGGGCAACTATCTCGGCGCCCTGAAGCGCTTCGTCGATATCCAGGACGAGAAGCCCTTCATCTTCGTCGCCGACATGCACGCCATCACCGTCTGGCAGGATCCGGCCGTTCTGGCCGCCCAGACCCGCGAGATCGCCTGCGCCTACATCGCCGCCGGCCTGGATCCGCGAAAGGCGACGATCTTCCCCCAGTCGGCCGTGCCGGCCCATGCCGAGCTGGCCTGGATCTTCAACTGCGTCGCCCGGCTCGGCTGGCTCGACCGCATGACCCAGTTCAAGGAAAAGAGCGGCAAGCACAAGGAACGCAGCTCGGTGGGCCTCTACACCTATCCGGTGCTGCAGGCGGCCGACATCCTGCTCTACAAGGCCACGCACGTGCCGGTCGGCGAGGACCAGAAGCAGCATCTGGAGCTGACCCGCGACATCGCCCAGAAGTTCAACAACGACTTCGGCGCGCCGGGCTTCTTCCCGATCACCGAGCCGGTGATCGAGGGGCCGGCGACGCGGGTGATGAGCCTGCGCGACGGCTCGGCCAAGATGAGCAAGTCCGACCCGTCCGACGCCTCGCGCATCAATCTCATGGACGACGCCGACACCATCGCCGCCAAGATCCGCAAGGCCAAGACCGATCCGGAGCCGCTGCCGGAAACCGTCGAGGGCCTGAAGGAGCGTCCGGAAGCCAAGAACCTGGTCGACATTTTCGCGGCCCTCTCGAGCAAGACCCGCGAGCAGGTGATCGGCGAATATGGCGGCAAGGGTTTCGGCACGTTCAAGCCGGCCCTGGCCGAACTGGCGGTCGAGGTGATGGGCCCGATCGGCGCGCGCATGCGCGAGCTGACCGGCGACCCAGGCCAGATCGACGCCATCCTCCGGGACGGCGCCGAGCGGGCCCGAGCCGTCGCCGATCCGGTGATCGCCGAGACCAAGAAGCTGGTCGGCTTCTGGGGGGCTTGAGGTTCGGATTGAAGCGGCGTCATCTCGCGCAATGACCGACGCCGCTTCATCCAACGCCTTGGGCAGCCGCCGCAAGTTCCTGGTCGTCGCCGACGACTCTCCGGAGTTCGCGGCGGCGCTGAAATACGCCTGCCGCCGCGCCCGCTCGACCGGCGGTCACGTGGCGCTGCTGAAGGTGATCTCGCCCGCCGAGTTCGAGCACTGGAGCGGCGTGCGCGAAGAGATCGAACGCCAGGAGCGCGAGGAGGCCGAGGCCCTGCTGCAGAGCCTCGCCGGCCAGGTGGTCGCCGCCACGGGCCTGCCGCCCGAGTTCATCATCAAGCACGCCGACAGCGTTCGCGCGGCGTTGAAACAGGTCATCGCCGCCGACCCGGCCATCAAGATCCTGATCCTGGCGACGTCCACCGCGGGGCGGGGCCCCGGCCCGCTGATCTCGGCCATCGCCAAGGAAGGCGTCGGCTTCGCGGGGCGGAAGCTGCCGGTCACCGTGGTGCCGGGCGACCTGACCGACGCGGAGATCGAGGCGCTGGCCTAGCGTCCTTGGCTTGGACGGCTCCCTCGAGACGGGGCAGGCTCTAGCCCCGCGGCGTCACCCGCACCGGCAAGGCGTCCGGCGCGCCATTGCCGCCGCGGCAGGCGGCGGGCTTGAACTTCAGGTCCAGGCAGACCCAGACCTCGGTCAGGCGGCCTTCCTTGACGCGGACATTCAGGCCCTCGCGGGTCATGCCCCGGTTGCGCCTGAGGAAGGCGTCGCGGATCTCGCCGGCGGTCATGGTCTCGCCGACGAGCGCCAGGTCGGGGACGTTCAGGCCCTTGCGGACCTTCTGGGCCTTTTTGAAATAGGCCTCGGGGCTGTCCCAGTTGCACGTGCCATGCGCCTGCCACTCGTGCTGCAGCAGCCAGGGCGAAGGGGTCATGCACAGATTGGCCTTCACCGTCGCCGGGCTCATCGGCGGGCTGGGCCTGCAGTAGCGCGGGTGGACCTTGTCCGGCCCGTTTGGCCACAAGCCGTGCACGGTGAAGCCGAAGTGGTTGTTCTGGCACTGGATGACCTTGTCCGACTCCGGAATGCCGGCGCGGCAGGCCTCGGGCGACCAGAACAGCGCCAGCAGATAGGCGGCGATCGGCACGTTGGCGTGGATCTCGTCGGCCGGCGGAACCTCGGCCGGGGCGGGGGTCACGACGGGCGGGACCGCGCAGGCCTTCAGGCTGGAAGCCTGGGCGCCGGTCGCAAGCGTGAGGGCGGCGAAAGCGGTGGCGAGGGCGGTCTTCATCGTGAACTCCGGAACAGCGGCGCGGATAGGGACTCGCGCCGGCGCCGACGTCAAGAAACCCTTTGGCGACCGCTAGCGCCGCGCCTCGGTGGCCATCCGCACGGCCAGGCCGCCCAGCACCGTGGCCATAAGCCAGCGCTGGATGAGGGCGAAGCTAGGGCGTGTGGCCAGGAAGGCGGCGATGGTCCCGGCGGCCAGGCAGATGGTTCCGTTCACGGTCAGGCTGACGCCGATCTGGGTCAGGCCCAGCATCAGAGACTGGGTGAAGACCCCGCTGTGTTCGGGCTTGATGAACTGCGGCAGCAGCGACAGGTACAGCATCGCCGCCTTAGGGTTCAGGATGTTGGTGACGAAGCCCATCGTGATCAGCTTGGCCGGGCTGTCTTTGGGCAGTTGGCGGACCTGGAACGGCGAGGCCCCGCCCGGCCGGATCGCCTGCCAGGCCAGCCAAGCCAGATAAAGGGCCCCGCCGAACCGCAGGACGTCGTAGGCGATCGGGGCGGCCATCAGGAGGGCCGTGATGCCCAGCGCCGCGCAGACCAGATAGACCACGAAGCCCGCCGCCGTGCCGATCAGCGAAACGATCCCGGCCCAGCGCCCCTGGCAGATCGAACGGCTGACCAGATAGAGCATGTTCGGGCCGGGGGTCAGCGCCATTCCCAGGCAGACCAGCGTGAAGGCGATCCAGGTCTTGGCGTCGGGCATGGGCGCGGGCTCCGGCTATCGAGGGGCCGAGCCCTAGCATGATAAGCCCGCGCGCGCTGGCCGTCCCGGACACGCACCGGCCAAAGCGGCGCCATTTCGCACATTCGCCGCAATTGAGAACGATTATCATTGCGACTGCAACGCAGGATCGCTAAGAACGCCTCGCAATTTCAGGAGGGGCTCTGGTGACGAGCCCTCGGGGAATAGGGACGATCATGCGTAATATGAATTCCGTCGGCGTTGTCAGCCGGCCTCGTCGCGCCTTGGGCGCCGCCGCCGTCGCCGGCTTGGCGGGCCTGGGACTGGCTCATGCCGCCGCCGCCGGCGAAGCGGACGCCGCCGCCCCGATCGCGACCGCCCCGGCCGCCGCGGCTCCGACGAAGGACGACAACACCGAGGTCTCGACCGTCAAGATCGACGCCCGCCGCGTCGCCGACCCTTCGTCGAGCAAGTTCACCGCCCCGCTGGTCGACACGCCGAAATCGGTGACGGTCATCACCTCGAAGATCATCGAGCAGACCGCCGCCACCTCGCTGACCGACATCCTGCGCACCTCGCCGGGCATCACCTTCGGCGCTGGCGAAGGCGGCCAGCCGCTGGCCGACCGTCCGTTCATTCGCGGCTCCAGCTCGGCCAACAACATCTTCGTCGACGGCGTCCGCGACAGCGGCGGCCAGACGCGCGAAATCTTCAATCTCGAACAGGTCGAGGTCGTGAAGGGTCCCGACAGCGCCTACAGCGGTCGCGGCTCGGGCGGCGGCAGCATCAACCTGTCGTCCAAGACCCCGAAGGCCGACAACTTCGCGCGCGGCTCGGTCGGCATGGGCACGGACGCCTATGTTCGCGCCACGGCCGATTTGAACTACGCGATCAACGACAGCGTCGCGGTGCGCCTTAACGTGCTGGGCACGCAGGGCAATACGCCGGGCCGCAAGGCCGTCGATTTCGACCGTTGGGGCGTGGCGCCCTCGCTGGCCATCGGCCTCAATGGCGACACCCAGATCACCATCGCCTACTACCACCTCGACACCAACCAGACGCCCGACTACGGCATCCCGCTGATCACCAAGACCACCGAGCCGCGCACGGCCTCGGGCATCCTGGCCGTCGATCGCCGCAGCTTCTACGGCATCAAGAGCCGCGACTTCCAGAAGACCCAATCGGATATCGCCACCTTCGCCATCGACCACAAGATCAATGACGACCTGAACGTCCGCCAGGTGGTCCGCTATTCCAAGAGCGTGAACGACTATCTGGTCACCAACCCCGGCGACGGCGGCGCGGCCCAGTTCGTCCAGGGCCAGTGGTGGATGAAGCGCGGCACGAAGAGCCGCTGGAACCCGACCGAGACGGTCGCCGCGGTCACCGACCTGCACGGCAAGAGGATTTTCGCCGGCCTGGAGCACAGCTTCGACATCGGCGTGGAGCTGAGCCGCGAGGAAAACCGCAACGCCAGTTATCTGCCCTACGGCACGACGACCTCGGCCTGTCCGACCGGCTTCGTGATCTCCGCGACGACCTTGAACAGCGTCGGCGGCGGCGACTGCACGCTCGTCTACAAGCCCAACGCCGACGACGTCTGGGTCGGGACGCTGAACAAGGGGCCGTTCACGCGCAACCTGACCAAGACGGCGGCCATCTACGGCTTCGACACCATCAAGTTCGGCGAGAAGATCCTGCTGAACCTGGGCCTGCGCCACGACAGCTACGAGAGCCGCGGCGTCGACGCGTCCTCGACCAGCGCCAACGGCGTCGTCACCTCGGTGACCTACACCCCGCGCGGCGGCTCGTGGGACTTCACCAACTACCAGGTCGGCCTGGTCTACAAGCCGACCGCCAGTTCCAGCCTCTACGTCTCGTACGGCACCTCCTCGACGCCTCCGGGCATTTCGGGCGGCGACCAGAACAGCAACACCTCGACCGGTTCGGGCAACCTGGCCACGGTGCAGCTGGAACCGGAAGACAGCGAAAGCTTCGAACTGGGCGCCAAGGCCAATGTGTTCCACGACACGCTGGCCCTGTCGGCGGCGGCCTTCAAGACCACTCGCAAGAACGCCCAGATCCAGATCGACGCCAACACCTACGCCCAGGTCGGCGAAGTCGAGGTCAAGGGCTTCGAGCTCGGCGTCTCGGGCAATGTCACGCCGAAGTGGCAGGTGTTCGGCGGCTACACCTACATGGACAGCGAGCTGGTCCGCGGCGCCTATACCAACGTCAACCAGGGCGATCCGCTGGCCAACACGCCCAAGCACAGCTTCTCGACCTTCACCACGTACAAGATCACCCGCCAGCTCGCTCTGGGCGGCGGCGCCTACTACGTGTCGCGGAGCTTTGGCGGCAACCAGGGCGGCGCGGGCGGCGGCGCCAATCGCATCTACGCCCCGTCGTACTGGCGCTACGACGCCTTCGCTTCGTGGAGCATCAACCCGAAGGTCGACCTGCAGCTGAACGTCCAGAACCTGACGGATGAACGCTACATCGCGCGCACCAACGGCGTGCACCACGCCGATCCGGCGCCGGGCCGTCAGGCGATCCTGACCGTCAACATGAAGTACTAGGCCTTTCCAAAGAGCTGCCGACGCGCGCTCGCGCAAAGCCCCGTCCGGCCTCCCCTGGCCGGGCGGGGCGATTTTGTTTCGGCCTGATCCGGATCAAACAAGACGCGGCGCAGCGTGATAGGAACGAGTCGCAACAAGGACATCCCCATGATGCTGCAGATTCCCAAGGTGCTGACCAAGGCCCAGGTCGCCGAATGCCGGGCGATCCTGGACGCGGGCCCGTGGGTGGACGGCAATCTGACCTCGGGCTTCCAGGCCGCGCGGGCCAAGACCAACGAGCAGCTGCCACAGGACTGCGATGCCGCCCTCCGGGTCGGCGAGGCGATCCTCCAGGCGCTGGAGGCCAATCCGCTGTTCGTCTCGGCCGCCCTGCCGCAGGTCATCCTGCCGCCGATGTTCAACCGCTATGGCGAGGGCATGGGCTTCAAGGACCATGTCGACAACGCCATCCGTCGTGACCCGGTCAGCGGCCGGCGCCTGCGCACCGACCTGTCGGCCACCCTCTTCCTGGAGGAGCCGGAGAACTACGACGGCGGCGAGTTGGTGGTGAACGACCTCTATGGCGATCACGTCGTCAAGCTCTCGGCCGGGGACATGATCCTCTATCCCAGCTCCAGCCTGCACCACGTCACCCCGGTGACACGCGGCCGGCGGACGGCCAGCTTCTTCTGGATCCAGAGCCTGGTCCGCGACGACGCCAAGCGCACGATGCTGTTGGAGATGGACGTCGCTATCCAGCGTCTGGCCCGCAAGGTCGAGGCGGACGACGAGGGCGTCCTGTCGCTGACCGGCGTCTATCACAACCTGCTGCGCCAATGGGCCGAGGTGTGAAAACCGGACGAAATAGCATGTTCGCGGAACGCGGGTCCTTTTTGAGAACCATAAGTTTACGGTTGCGTCCCACGATCCGCCCAACTTGGCGGAGACCTGATGTCCCAGGGGCGAGATAACGAAGGGGTCGTGGACGCGCCGTCGCCATTCGGCGAGGCCGAGGCCGCGCGCTGGCTGTTCGAGAACGCCAGCGATCTCTTCGCCGTGGTCTCGCCGGAGGGCCGCTTCGTCAGCGTCAACCGCGCCTGGACCACCCTGACGGGCTGGAGCGCCGAGGAGCTGATCGGCCAGCCCACCTTGAAGTTCGCCCACCCTGACAGTCAGGCCGAGCTAATCAGCAGCGGCGATCGCATGCGCGCGACGGGCGAGGCGATCAACGAACTGAAGATCCTCTGCAAGAACGGCCGCGCGATCTGGCTTCAGGGCCGTTCGCGCCTGGGCCCGAACGGCGAAATGATCGGGCTGATGCACGACATCTCGGCCGAGGTGGCGGCCCGGGCCGAGCTGGAGTCGGCGCGCCGCACGCGCCAGATCCTCGCCGAGGAGGCCGGCGTCGGCATCTGGAGCTATGAGCCCGTGGGCGATCGCATCGACTGGTCGCCCGACGTGCTGGCCTTGCTGGGCTTGTCGCCGGCCGACGTGGCCACGGCGGATCTGTTCCTGGCCCGCCTGCCCGACGACCAGCGCGAGACCGTGCGCGGGGCCTTCGGTCACGCCACGCGAACGGGCGAAGGCGGCGTGATCGAGTTTCGCCTGCGCGGCGATGACGGCCGCTGGCAGACCTTCCGCAGCACCTATCGCGCCGCCGAGCGGCGCGGCGCGCAGTTCGCTCTGAAGGGTATCACCCAGAACATCACCGACGTGGCCAGCAGCCGCGACAAGGCCATCTGGAACGAGCGCCAGGCCCGCCGGCTGGTCGAGGACGCTCCGTTCGCGGTCGCCGTCTACGACCTGGACATGCGCCTGCGCCTGGTCAGCCCGCGCTTCCTGGAGATCTTCCGGTCCACCGAGGCCCGGGTCATCGGCAAGACCCTGTCCGAATTGACCAATGGCGGGCGCCGCCGCTTCGTGGCCGGGGTCGCCCGGGCCCTGTCCGGCGAGGTTGTCGCCCGCCGCGAGGACCGCCTGTTCGACGCCGAGGGCGTGGAGCGCGCCTTCCGGTGGGAGGCCCGGCCCTGGCTTGACGCGGCTGGCGAGATCGTCGGCGTCATCACCTATATGGACGACATCACCGCCCTGACGGCGGCGCGGCGGGAAGCGCGGATCAACGCTCGCCGCCTGAAGCTCGCCCTGGGCGCGGCGCGGGCCGGCGTCTACGAGATCGACCACGAGGCCGAGAGCTTCTGGGGCTCGCCGGAGTTCCACCGCATCATGGGGCGTCGGGTCGTCTATGACGATGTTCGCGAGGCCATCTTGCCGATGGTCCATCCCGAGGACCGCGCCCACGTCTACAAGGCCGCGGCGGAATGGTGGCGCGACGGTCTTGGCGGAACCCAGGAATACGACGTCCGCGTACTGTCACCGGATGGCGAGACGCGCTGGGTGCGGATCTTCCACGACGTGCGCCGCGACGCTCGCGGCATCGCCCGCAAGGCGGTGGGTCTCGTCCTCGACATCGACGAGAAGAAGAAGGCCGAACTGGCCCTGGTGGCCGCCGAGCGCGCCGCCCAGGCCGCCAACGAGGCCAAGGCCCAGTTCCTGGCCAATATGAGCCACGAGATCCGCACGCCGATGAACGGGGTGCTGGGGGTCATGCACGTGCTCCGCCGCGAACTGCCGGCCGGCGACAGCGCCGATCTCCTGCGAGAGGCCTTGGCGGCGGGCCAAATGCTGTCGACCCTGCTGGACGACGTGATCGACATCTCGCGCATCGAGGCCGGGCGCCTGGATCTGAACCGGGAGCCGGTCGATCCGCGCGAGCTCGCGCGAGGCGTGGCCCGGCTGCTGGCCGGCCAGGCCTCGCATAAGGGCTTGCGACTGGAGCTCGATCTCGCAGACGATCTGGGCTGGGTCGAGACCGACCCGACCCGCGTCCGCCAGGCCCTGTTCAACCTGATCGGCAACGCCGTGAAGTTCACCCTGAAGGGCTCGGTGACCGTTCGGGCCCGCAAGGTCATGACCCCGGAGGGCCAGCGCCTCGTCTTCGACGTCATCGACACCGGCATCGGCGTGCCGTTGGAGGCTCAGGCCAGCCTGTTCGAACGTTTCCAGCAGGCCGACGCCAGCACCACCCGCCGTTTCGGCGGCTCGGGCCTCGGCCTGGCCATCACCCGAAAGCTGGCCCAGATGCTGGGGGGCGAGGTGTCGTTCCGCTCTACGCCGGGCGAGGGCTCGACCTTCACCCTGACCATCGCCGCTCCGCCGGCCGTCGCGCCCGCCGCCCTCGAGGCGGCGGCCGACGACCTCCTGGCGGGCCTCAAGGTCCTGGTGGTTGAGGACAACCCGACCAACCAGTTGGTCGCTTGCCGGATCCTCGAGCAGTTGGGCGCCCGCGTCAGCGTCGCCGACGATGGCGCGGCGGGCGTCGAGGCCGCGCGGATCGGCGCGTTCGATCTGATCCTGATGGACGTCCAGATGCCGGGCATGGACGGTCTGGAAGCCGCCCGACGCATCAGGGCCCTGCCAGGGGCCGCGGCGCGCGCGCCGATCATCGCCCTGACCGCCAATGTCATGGCCCACCAACGCGCCGCCTACCGCGCGGCCGGCATGGACGGGGTCGCCCGCCAAGCCCATCGCTCCGGCGGCCCTGGTCGCCGAGATCCTCCGCCTGTCCCAGGCGGGCGACGACAGCCGGGGCGCTGTCGCCTAGAGCGTGGCAGCCGAAGTGTGAGCGGTTTCGGCGCCTGCCACGCTCTAAGTGTTTGAGATAGAGCCTGTTGAACGAACAAGCTCCAGCCTCCGTTTCCGAAGCTCTTTCCCCGCCCCCTTTTCCCTGGGCCCTGAACCACGCTAAGCAGGGTAAAAATACGGGGGAATACAGATGGCCGAAGCCGATCGGGAACGCGCCTCGATGCGCACTGTGGTGGCGGCCTCGTCGGCTGGCACGGCCTTCGAATGGTACGACTTCTTCATCTTCGGCAGCCTGACCCAGGTCATTTCCAAGACCTTCTTCGCGGGGCTCAACGACACCGCCGGCTATATCGCGGCGCTCGCCCTGTTCGGGGTCGGCTTCGCCTTCCGGCCGCTCGGCGCTCTGGTGTTCGGCAAGATCGGCGACCAGGCGGGCCGCAAAGGCGCATTCCTGGCCACGGTGCTGCTGATGGGCGGCGCGACCTTCGCCATCGCCTTCCTGCCGACCTACCAGCAAGCCGGGATCATCTCGCCGATCCTGCTGATCCTGATGCGCTGCGTGCAGGGCTTCGCCTTGGGCGGCGAGTATGGCGGGGCGGCGATCTACGTCGCCGAGCATTCGCCGGTGAACAAGCGCGGCTGGTCGACATCGTGGGTGCAGACCTCCGCCGCCTTCGGCCTGTTCGGGGCCCTGCTGGTGATCATGGGCGCGCGCGCCGCCGTCGGCGTGGAAGCCTTCGACGCCTGGGGCTGGCGCATCCCCTTCGCCGTCTCGATCGGCCTCTTGGCCGTGTCTGTGTGGATGCGGATGAAGCTGACCGAGAGCCCCGCCTTCGTCGCCATGAAGGAAGAGGGCCAGGCTTCCAAGGCGCCCTATGCCGAGGCGTTCGGCCAGTGGAAGAACCTTAAACTTGTCATCCTGGCCTTCCTGTCGATGATGTGCGCGCAGGGAGCGGTCTGGTACACCAGCTTCTTCTACGTCCAGACGTTCATGGAGAAGTTCCTGAAGGTCGACGCCGCGACGATCAACGGCGTGATGATGACCGCCACGGCGATCAGCGCGGTGTTCTACGTCGTCTTCGGCTGGCTGTCGGACCGGATCGGCCGCAAGCCGGTGATGCTTGGCGGCATGACCCTGGCGCTGCTGTTCTATTTCCCCGGCTTCCACCTGCTGGAAAAGGCCGCCAACCCGGCCCTGGCCGAGGCGTCGGCGAAGTCGCCCGTCGTGGTCGTGGCCGATCCCAAGGACTGCTCGTTGCAGTTCGATCCGGTGGGCAAGACCGCCTTCGTGACCTCATGCGACATCATCAAGAGCGCTCTGGCCAACGCCGGCGTCTCCTACGCCAACCAGAAGGCCCCGGCCGGCTCCGTGGCGGTGATGAAGATCGGCGGCGCCGAGATCGTCTCCCAAAGCGCCAAGGGCCTGCCCAAGGCCGAGGTAAAGACGGTGAAGACCGGCGTCGAAACCCGGATCAAGGCCGCCCTGGCCGCGGCCGGCTATCCGGCCAAGGCCGACCCCGCGCGGATGAACAGGCCGCTGATGCTAGGCGTGCTGTTCGTGTTCGTGATCGGGGCCACGGCCCTGTTCGGCCCGCTGGCGGCCTGCCTGGTCGAGTTGTTTCCAACGCGGGTGCGCTACACGGCCCTGTCGCTGCCCTATCACATCGGCACGGGCTGGGTCGGCGGCTTCGTGCCGTTCTTCGCCTTCGCCATCGTCACGGCGGTGGGCAATATCTATGCGGGCCTCTGGTACCCGATCGCCTTTACCCTGATCAGCGTGCTGACCACGGCCTTCCTGCTGCCGGAGACCAAAGGGCGGTCGCTCGACTAGGCGGAGGCGCTTACTCCGAAGCGGACGGCAGCACCTCGACCGCGACGCCGGCCTGGGTCAGGGCGTGGACCAGGGCCGGGTCGATGGCGTGAGTGATCAGCCGGACGATCTGACGGCCTTCGCGCGCCAGCTGCACCAGGTGATCGGCGCCGGCCTGCGACGGGTCCAGCCGCTCGACGTCGCGGCGGGCCATCCTGACGACCTCCGGTTCGGCGTCGCCGTCCAGCACGAGCACGTCGGCCGCGCCCAGGGCCCGGCTGGCGCGCAAGGTCAGCAGGTCGGCCGGGCCCTTGCCGGCGATGAAGCGCACAACGCCCTTGCGGGCCGAGCCCTTGGCCAGGGCCTCGCGGAACAGCTGGCCGGCCTTTTCCATGTCGCCGTCGCGGGCGGCCTGGGCCGCCTCGCCCAGCACCGCGTCGCGCAGGAAGGCCCGGCGCTCGTGCAGGGCCGGCAGCGCCCCGCGCACCTCGCTCTGGAACTTCCGCAGCAGGGCGGCGACCCGGCCCATGCCCTCGGGGACCTGGGCCTCGATGTCATTGCGCAGCATGGTCGCCAGCACCGGGGCCGAACCGCCGGTGCCGACCGCGGCCACCACCTCGCCGCGGTCGATCACGGCGGGGGTGTTGAAGTCGCAGAGTTCGGGCCGGTCGACGACATTGACCAGAACCCGCGCCGCTCGCGCCGCGCCGGCGGCGGCCTGGACGAACACCTCGTCCTGGCTGGCGACGAAGGCCAGGATCGCGCCGGTATAGGCGCCGGGCAGATAGGCCTCGTGGCCGTCCAGCCGGATCACCGTGGCGGGCGAGCCGTCGAACAGGCGGGCCTTGGCGTCGGCGGCGTCGCCCGAACCGGCGATCACCACCTTGCGGCCGGCCAGAGGGAAATAGGCGGGGAAGGAATCCAACGGGACCTCGGAACTATTGCGAGCGGCAATCGGCGTAGGGACCGCCCGGGAAGCCCTTGAGCATGGCGTCCGGGCCCTTGCTCCACAGCTCGGCGTCGCCGGCCGCGTAGCGCGCGCCGGATCCGGAGCGGGCCAGCTTCAGGGTCTTGGTCGCGCCGCCGGCGGTGACCACTACCGTCTTGCCGTGCAGAGCGTAGGCGCTGGTGAACCGCTTGCCGGCCTTGCAGCTGTAGCGGATCGGCGCGTCCGTGGAGTCCATCGGAGCCACGGTGGCGCAGCCGGCCAGGGTGACGGCCAGGACGGCGAAGAAAACGAGGACGCGGCGCAAGACGAAGATCTCCACACGGTGCGGATCAAAGCATAGCGGGTTTCGAAGACGGCGCCCGCCCGCCTTCGCACCTGCGGAAGCGTTTTTACAATGTCGTGCGTTCTCCGCCCGAACCGCCGTCCGAAACCTCGTGGCGAAATCCTCTGGCCAAGCCCGGAGTGAACGGTGTTAGGTTTCGATATCGGCGAGACCTTATCGTTGGAGACGAAGACGCATGGCCGTGACGCTCGATATCAATGGCAAGCCGACCGCGGTCCAGGCGGCGCCGGAGACCCCGCTGCTGTGGGTCCTGCGCGATGAACTGGGCATGACCGGCACCAAGTTCGGCTGCGGCATGGCCCAGTGCGGGGCTTGCACGGTGCATCTGGACGGACAGCCGATCCGCTCGTGCGTGACGCCGATCGAGGCGGTCGGATCGGCCAAGATCACCACCATCGAAGGTCTCGGGGGGCAGCATCCGGTGCAACAGGCCTGGGTGCGCCATGACGTGCCGCAGTGCGGCTACTGCCAGTCCGGCCAGATCATGTCGGCCTGCGCCCTGCTGGCCCAGAAGCCGAAGCCCTCCGACGAGGACATCGACAACGCCATGGCCGGGAACATCTGCCGCTGCGGCGCCTATCAACGCATCCGCGCGGCGATCAAGGACGCGGCCGACTTCGGCCCGCCGCAGGGCGACAAGCACGCCGACATCGACGAGGCCATCGTGGCCGCCTCGGGCGCGACCAATCGCGGAGCCGGCCGATGAACGCGCCCGTCAATCCCAAGGACCTCGCCCAGGCTCAGCCCAGCCGCCGCGACGTGGTCGTGGCTTCGGCCCTCGTCGGGGGAACGCTGCTGGTCGGCTGTTCGCCGGCCGACATCATGAGCGCGGGCTCCAAAGTCGAGGTCGGGGCCTTCGGGCCGTTCATCAAGATCGCGCCGGACGGCGCGGTGACGGTGATCTCCAAGCACATCGAGTTCGGCCAGGGCAATCACGCCGGCCTCGCGGCCATCGTCGCCGAGGAGCTGGACGCCGACTGGACCAAGGTCCAGGTCGAGCAGGCCCCGGCCAACGCCAAGCTCTACGCCAACGGCGCCCTGGGCGCGCAGCTGACCGGCGGCTCGTCGGCGATCTCCAACTCCTGGGACCAGCTGCGCAAGGCCGGCGCGGGCGCGCGCGCCATGTTCGTCCAGGCCGCCGCCAACAAATGGAACGTCGCGGTCGGCGAGATCACGGTCAAGGACAGCGTCCTCACCCACACCTCCGGCAAGACCGCCGGCTTCGGCGAGCTGCTGGCCGACGCCGCCAAGGTTCCGCCCCCGGCCGACGTCAGGCTGAAGGATCCCAAGACCTTCACCCTGATCGGCACGGACCGGGTGCGCCGCAAGGACGCCCAGATCAAGAGCGACGGCACGGCCCGATATACCCAGGACGTCCGCCTGCCCGACATGTTGACGGCGGTGGTCGCCCACGGCCCGCGCTTCGGCGCCAAGGTGAAGAGCCTCGAACGCTACGGAGGCCAAGAAGGTCCCTGGCGTGGTCGACGTCTTCGAGATCCCGACCGGCGTGGCGGTGGTGGCCCAGACCACCTACGCCGCCCGCATGGGCCGCGAGGCGCTGAAGCTCGAGTGGGACGAGGACAAGGCCGAGAAGCGCGGCTCGGCCGCCATCGCCCAGCTCTTTAAGGACGTCGCGGCCGGCAAGAACACCGAGACCAAATGGGAGGCCTTCGACCAGCGCGGCGACGCCACGGCGCTCGCGTCCGCCAAGGGCGACAGGGTGTTCGAGACCACATACGAGTTCCCCTACCTGGCCCATGCCGCCATGGAGCCGATGAACTGCGTCGCGGCCGTGGACGGAAGCAAGGTCAAGCTGACCTTCGGCTCGCAGGGCCAGACCCTGGACCAGCTGGCCGCCGCCAAGATCGTCGGCTGCCTGCCGGGCTCGGTCGAGATCGAGACCCTGTTCGCCGGCGGTTCGTTCGGCCGCCGCGCCAACTTCCAGTCCGACTACGTGGCCGAGTGCGTCCACATCGCCAAGAAGATCGGCAAGGGTCGGCCGGTGAAGCTGGTCTGGACCCGCGAGGACGATATGCGGGCCGGCTATTTCCGGCCGCTGACCATCCACGCCGTCAAGGTCCAGCTGGACAAGGACGGCTATCCGGCGGCCTGGCGTCATCGGATCGTCAGCCAGTCGATCATGAAGGGCTCGCCCATGGGCGGCAAAGGTCCTGACCAGACCGCGATCGAGGGCACGGCCGGCTCGCCCTATCTGAAGGCCACGCCGATCGTCGACGCCCAGGTGGCCCTGCCCGATGTCGGCGTGCCGGTGCTGTGGTGGCGTTCGGTCGGCGCGACCCACACCGCCTTCGCCATGGAGCACACCATCGATCAGTTGGCCGCCAAGGCCGGCAAGGACCCGATCGAATATCGCCGGGCGCTCTACACCAAGGCCGGCGCCGATCGGCATCTGGCCGCGCTGAACCTGGCCGTCGAGAAGGCTTCGGCGCCCACGGTCGGCTGGACGCGCGGTGTGGCGGTGCACGAGAGCTTTGGCTCGGTCGTCGCTCAGGTCGCGGAGGTCAAGCTGGAGGACGGGGTTCCGCGCGTCGGCCGGGTGGTCACCGCCATCGACTGCGGCGTCGCCGTCTCGCCCGACCAGATCGCGGCTCAGATGGAGGGCGGGACCTGCTACGGCCTCTCGGCGGCGCTGTTCGGCGAGGTGACCCTGACCGACGGCCAGGTCGACCAGAGCAATTTCGACCGCTACCGCGTGCTGCGTATCAACGAGGCGCCGATGGTCGAGACCAACATCGTGCCGTCCGGCAATCCTCCCAGCGGGGTTGGCGAGCCCGGCACGCCGGTGATTGGTCCGGCGGTGGCCAACGCCCTGTTCGCCCTGAACAAGACGGCGACCACGCGGTTGCCTTTCGTGCGCTCGGAAGCCTGACGCCTGAAAGTTCCCGTTTCGCTCGCTAGACGGGAACAATTTCACCGATCATCCTGGGCGCATGGTTCAGGGCGTCAGTAACGCGTTCGAAAAGCTTACCCCGCGCGAGCGGGAGATCCTGCGACTGATCGCGGCGCATCTCCAGTCCAAGGAGATCGCCCGCGCCCCGGGTTTGTCGCCCAAGACCGTCGAGATGCACGTGCTCAGCGCCCGTCGGCGCCTGTCGGGCCTGAGCCGTCGCGACGCCGCCCTGGCCTTCGTGGCGTGGGAGGGCGGCGACCCCGGTAATGGCTACCGTAAGCAGCCGGGCGCCGTGGCGGCGCTTCCGAACTTGCCCCCTCCTGAGCGGGAGATTGGAAGCGACGATGCACGAGCAGGACTTTCAAACCCCACGGCGCTCGGCGAACTCGACCGGCTTCGCGGCCAGTTGGGCCTCGCTGGAGGACTGCCTGACCTTGCTGGCGGTCACGCCGGAGCGAGGCGCCCTGGTGCCGGAGACGGTGTCGGCGCTGCGCAAGGCCCAGGCGACTGGCGAGCCATCTTCGCGGACCTTGTTGAGGGTCCTGGCGGCGACGGCGTTCCTGACGGACGACCGGCCGCTCGGGGGGGCAATGGGCGGGATTGGCGCCATGAGTTGACCAACGTCCAGTGGCTCGGCCTGATCCTCCTGGTGACGGCCGTGACCGCGGTGCTGCTGGCGGTGACCACCATCGGGCTGCACCAGTTCATCAAGGCGGTCGAACGGATCATGGCGCCGCACTACAGCTAGGCCCAGCCCCGCTCGTCTCTCCGAAATCCCAGCGTCCCCAACGCCCGGCCGGCGCCGCGCGACAGGATTTCCTTTGCATGAAACGGTCTAGCGCCAGATCATCGGCCCTCCGCGACCACGGGGCGTGGTGCTCTTCGGGATCAGCGTTTGTTCGAATATCTCGCGTCAGTCACCTACGTCTTCATGTGGGCGATCTGCGGCATGGCTTTCTGGCTGGGCGACCGGCCGCTCAAGGCGACGGCCGTGGTCAGCATCTTCTTCTGGAGCATCACGCCGCTGGTCAGCCACTGGTGGCAGGGCTGGAACATGCCCGTGATCGTCGTCGACCTGAACGCTACGCTTGCCCTAGCCTGGATCTCGCTACGGTGGCGGCGATTGTGGAGCACCGTGATGGTCGCTCTGAGCTTCCTGCAGGTGTTGACGCCGTTTGTCGCCTACCCGGCGCATTTCCACCGGTTCTACTGGCAGAGCGCTTACAATGTGCTGGGCTACCTGCTCCTCGCTGTCATGGTCGTCGCCACCGTTCTGACGGTGCGCGCGCGGGGACGGGTCGATGAGGGAGCAGTTCGATCCTGACCTCGACTCGGTCGCCGACGCCGAGGACGCCGCCGAGTTCAAGCGCGCGCTGGTGGGCGTCAGCGCCGATCATCGAAGGGTGCTGCAGGTGCTGCTGCCCAGGCTGGCGGCCCTCCAGGAGCGCGGCGACTCCGCCGCTGCTCTGCGGCTGATCGCCGAGATCAAACACATCGTCGTCAGCGAGGAACGGTCGCCGCATTGAAACCGGACGGGCGAAGGTCGCCGCCCCGGGCCTCGGGGGGAGAGCCCGGCCTCAACGACCTTCGATGGCGCGGGCAAGATCCTCGGGTCGATCCACGTCGAGATGGATCCCCGGATCATGCACGGGAATCCGCGCCAACCGGGCGCCCGCGTTCTCCAGGAGGGCGCGGGCGCCTTCGTCTCCGGATAGCGTCCGCAGGGCCGGCAGCCAGGTCGCGCCGAACAGCACCGGATGGCCGCGACGGCCCAGATGCAGCGGCGCGACAATGTCGTGCGGACTCTTCAGGGCCCGGGCCAGCAGCGCCGGCGTGGCCGGATCGATGGCCGGCATGTCGCCCAGGAACACGAAGACTGCCGTCGTGTCATCGGGGAGGGCCGCCGCCGCCGTCCGCAGCGAGGCGCCCATGCCCTCGTCCGCGTTCTCCACCGGGACCACCACCAGCCGCTCCGAAGCCTTGAGCCGCCGGGCCGTCGTCTCGACCGCCGCGCGCACGGCCGGATCGGCGACGGCGACGAACACCCGCCGCACGGGCGACAGCAAGGCGGTGCGCAGAGCGTGGGCCACCAGGGGCGCGTCGTCCAGCAGGGCCAGCAATTTGCCGCCGCCAAAGCGTACGCCGCGGCCGGCAGCCAGCACGACGGCCTCCAATCCGTTCGTATCGCTTTGCGTCATGAACTCCAGCGCCTATTCTCACCGATAGACATGACGCCCTATGATGACAGTCCCGCGCAAGCGGTTCACACGGCTCCCCTGATCGATGGGTTTGGCCGCGCCGTCACCTATCTGCGCGTCTCGGTCACCGATCGCTGCGATCTGCGCTGCCTCTACTGCATGTCCGAGCACATGACCTTCCTGCCGAAGGCGCAGGTGCTGACCCTGGAGGAGCTGGACCGCCTGGCCTCGACCTTCGTGGCCTTGGGCGTGCGCAAGCTGCGCCTGACCGGCGGCGAGCCGCTGGTGCGCAGGGGCTTCATGGATCTGGTCGCCGGCCTTTCGCGCCACCTGCGCTCTGGAGCGCTGGACGAGCTGACCTTGACCACCAACGGCACCCAGCTGGAGCGCTACGCCGACGACCTGGCTCGCCATGGCGTGCGGCGGATCAACGTTTCACTCGACACGCTCAAGCCTGATCTCTTCCGGAAGCTGACGCGTGGCGGCGATCTGGAGCGCGTCATCGCCGGTGTCGACGCGGCCCTGGCGGCCGGGATCGCGGTGAAGATCAACGCCGTGGCTCTGAAGGCCGACAACGCCGCCGAGCTGCCCAGCCTGATCCAGTGGGCCCATGCGCGCGGCTGCGACATCACCCTTATCGAGACCATGCCGATGGGCGAGGTCGATCAGGACCGCACCGACCAGTATCTGTCGCTGCAGGACGTCCGCCGCGACCTGTCGTCGTTCTGGACGCTGGAGGACAGTCACCACGCCACTGGCGGCCCCGCGCGCTATGTGCGGGTCGCCGAGACCGGCGGACGGCTGGGCCTGATCACCCCGCTCAGCAACCATTTCTGCGACACCTGCAACCGGGTGCGCCTGACCTGCACCGGCACCCTGCATACATGCCTGGGCCGCGACGACGCCAGCGACCTGCGGGCCGTGATCCGGGGCGCGCGACGGATGCGGACCTGCGCGCGGCGGTTTTCGCGGCGATCGGGTCCAAGCCGAAGGGCCACGATTTCCAGATCGCACGTCCCGCGGTGGCGCGTCACATGTCCACGACGGGCGGCTGAGATGGCGCGGGTGCTGCTGTTCGGACGCCTGGCCGACCAGGCCGGCTGGCGCGATCGCGTGGTCGAGGCCGGCGATCTGGCTAGCTTGCGCGCGACGCTTTCGGCCGCTGACCCGGAGCTGGGCGAGGCTCTCTCCGGTCCCGGCGTGCAGGTCGCTGTCGACAAGGCCATCGTGCGCGGTGAGCGCGTGCTGACCGCCGCGACCGAGGTGGCCTTCCTGCCCCCCATGAGCGGCGGATGATCGCCACGCCCACGATCACTTTGACCGACCAGCCGTTCGAGCCCGGCTTGCTCGTCACCGCCTTCTGCACCGATCGCCAGGAGACCGGCGCGATCGCCACCTTCGTCGGCCTGGCCCGCGCCGAGCGGGGCGCGGCGGCCGCGCTGGAGCTGGAGGCCTATCCCGGCTTCACCGACGCGGCGATCGGTGAGATCGCCCAGGCGGCGATTGACCGGTTCAATCTGCACGACGTCCACATCGTCCACCGCACTGGCCGTATCGCGCCGGGCGAGGCCATCGTCTTCGTCGCCACCGCCGCCGGCCATCGCCGCGCGGCCTTCGAGGCCTGCGACTTCCTGATGGACTATCTGAAGAGCCGCGCGCCCTTCTGGAAGAAGGAACATGGCCCGGACGGCGTGCGCTGGATCGAGCCGACGGACCGCGATAGGACCGACGCCGAACGTTGGGACCGATAGGAGAGACGGAATGACCGAAGCGCTGAAGCCGGGCGGCGGGATCAAGCCGGACCTTCCGTTCAAGCCGGTTCGCGTGGCCGTGCTGACCATCTCCGACACCCGCGACGAGGAGAGCGACACCTCGGGCCAGATCCTGGTGGACCGGGTCAAGGCCGCTGGCCACGAACTGGGCGGTCGGGCGGTGGTCCGCGACGACGTCGAGCAGATCCGTCGCCAGGTCCGCGACTGGATAGACGCCAAGGCCGTCGACGCCATCGTCACCACCGGCGGCACCGGCCTGACCGGCCGGGACGTCACCCCCCAGGCCCTGGAGCCGTTGTTCGACAAGAAGATCGACGGCTTCTCGGTGATCTTCCACCTGGTCAGCTACGCATCGGTGGGTCTGTCGACCTTGCAGTCGCGGGCCACGGCCGGGTTGATCGACGGCGTCTTCGTCTTCTGTCTGCCGGGCAGCAACGGCGCGGTGCGCGATGGCTGGGACAAGGTCATCTCCGCGCAATTGGACAGCCGTCACAAGCCCTGCAACATGGTCGAGCTGATGCCGAGGCTTCTCGAGCAGTGAGCAAGCTCACCCACATCGACGAGCAGGGCCGAGCCCGCATGGTCGACGTCTCCGACAAGCCGGCGACGGCGCGCGAGGCGGTGGCGAGCGGTTTCGTGCGGATGCGCGCCGAGACCCTGGCCCTGGCGGTGTCGGGCTCGGGCCGCAAGGGCGACGTCCGCGCGGTGGCCGAGCTGGCCGGCGTGATGGCCGCGAAGAAGACTTCGGACTTGATACCGCTGTGCCATCCGCTGGCGCTGTCGAAGGTGGTGGTCGAGGTCGAACCGGCCGAAGGCGGGCTGTCGGTGACGGCGCGGGTCAAGACCACGGGACCGACGGGCGTCGAGATGGAAGCCCTGACGGCGGCGTCGGTGGCCTGCCTGACGATCTACGACATGCTGAAGGCCGCCGAGAAGGGCATGGTCATCGAGGCCGTGCGACTGCTCGAAAAGACCGGCGGCAAGTCGGGAGACTGGGCGGCGGACTCGCCGGCCTAAGCCGCCCGACGCCGCGCCGTCTCATCCGCGATCCGCAGTTCGCCCATCCGCTGCGTCAGGCGCGTGGCTTCCTGCGACAGCGCGTGGCTAGCCGCCGTCGTCTCTTCCACCATGGCCGCGTTCTGCTGGGTCACCTGATCCATCTGGTTCACGGCCCCGTTGACCTCCGCCAGGCCCCGGGCCTGTTCCTGAGCCGAGGCGGCGATGGCGCGAACCAGGCCGTCGATCTGCTCGACCTCGGCGGCGATGGCGCGCAGGGCCTCGCCTGCCTTACCGACGAAGTCGACGCCCTGATCGACCTCGGCGGCGCTGGCGGCGATCAGGCTCTTGATCTCCTTGGCGGCGTCGGCCGAGCGTTGAGCCAGGGCCCGCACTTCTTGGGCGACGACCGCGAAGCCGCGACCGGCTTCGCCCGCGCGCGCGGCCTCGACGCCGGCGTTCAGCGCCAGCAGATTGGTCTGGAAGGCGATCTCGTCGATCACCCCGATGATCTGGCCGATCTGGCTGGAGGACTTCTCGATCGCGCCCATGGCTCCGACGGCCTGGTCGACGATGTCGCCGCTGGCCCCGGCCGCCTCCCGGGCGCGCTGGACTACGGCGCGGGCGCGGTCGGCGCCCTCGGCGGTCTGGCGCACGGTGGAGGTGATCTCGTCGAGGGCGGCGGCCGTTTCTTCCAGGCTGGCGGCCTGCTGCTCTGTCCGGCGGGACAGGTCGTCGGCCGCGTCGGTGATCTCCCGCGCGCCGCCGTGGATCATGCCGGTGGCTTCCAGGGCCGCCGCGATCACGCCCGACAGCTTCTCGACGGCGATGTTGAAATCGACCCGCAGCCGCTCGTAGCCGGCCGGAAACGGACGCTCCAGCCGTTGCGTCAGGTCGCCCTCCGACATCGACCTCAATGCGCTGGCCAGGCTCTCGACCACGGCCTTCTGAGTGGCTTCGGCCTCGTCGCGGCGTGCTTCGGCTTCGGCGCGCTCGATCTCCAGAGCGTCGCGGACGTCGGCGGCTTCCAGCTCCTTGCGGCGGGCCTCGACGGTTTCGTGGAAGGTCTGAAGGGCCTCGGCCATCTGGCCGATCTCGTCCCGGCCGCGCATTTCGGGCAGCTTCACCGAAAGGTCGCCGGCCGCCAGACGGCGCAGGGCACGGGTAATCTCGACCAGAGGCGCGACCAGACCTTTCTTGGCGGCGATCATCAGGATGGCGGCGAAGGCGGCGGCGATCAGCAGCAGCGCGCCCATCACCAGCTGGCCCAGCAGGCTCATCGTCTTGGCGGCCTTGGCGTCGCGGGTGGCGGCGGCCTCGATCTTCGTCGAGGCCTCTTCCATCTTGGTCTCGAGGGCGGAGAACTGCCTGGAGAAGCCGGGTAGTCCGGCGCGCGCGCCGGCCGCGTCGGCGCCGGCCTGGCCGACGATCGCGTCGGCCGAGGCGATGTAGGTCGTCAAGGGGGTCTCGACATCCGCGAGGGCGGCCTTGACCGCCGGATCGCGGGCTAGCTGGGCGCTCATGGCGATGTCGGTCTTGAACGCCTGGATGTGCTCGGTGAGATCCGCGCGGACGGCCTTGAGGTCGACGCCCAGGGCCGGGTCGGAGGACATGATCCCGCCCATGACGTCCGCGCGCAGGGCGTCGTGCATCATGTCGGCATGCATGTGCAGCCGCAGGATCTTGGCGGAGGTCTCGGAGCGGGTGAGGGCCGAGTCGAGGCTCATCGCCACCCAGAAGCCCGTGCCGGCCGTGGCCGCGCACAGCAGCGCCGCGCCGGCGGCCGCTCCCATGACCTTCTGACCCAAGGACGCCATATCGGTATCTCCCCACGACGATCGCGATTTCGCGAGGCAGAATGCGGGGACAGATATCTAGCGGTCCTTAACCTTGGCGAGGTCGGGCCGGCGACATAATGTCGCGTATCAATGATATCTAGCGCGGGATCTCGGCGGTCTTGATCAGGGCGACCTGGCGATAGACGGCGGCGACCTCGAAATAGCGGCCAAAGGCGGCGTGGAACTGATCGACGGCCTGCTTCACGCCCGGTCCGCCGATCTCGCTGATGTCGTGCCAGTAGTCGTCCAGCACCATCATCCCGCCGACGCTCAGCAGGCTGGCGCAGAAGCAGAGATCGATCAGCACGGCCAGGGCCGTGTGGCTGCCGTCGACATAGATCAGGTCGAACTGTTCGTTCCGCTCCAGCATCTGGGGCAGGATGTAGGTGGAAAAGCCCTTGTGGGTGTCGAGGCTCTTGAAGCCGCATTTGGCCATGTTGCGGGCGAAGCGCGGCTCGACGGCGTGGTACTTCTCTTCCGGGTTCAGGGCCTCGTCGAACCAGGGGTCGATGACGGTGACCGCCAGGCGTTGCGGCAGCAGCCAGTCCATGAAGGCGAGGTTGCGGCCCTCATAGGCGCCGATCTCCATATAGCGGATCGTCTCGCCCTCGGGGCGCTTGGCCGCGAAATCGCGCAGCAGCGGGGTCACGAACGGGATGTTGTTGCTGGCCCAGGTCGAGGTGAACTCGAAGCCCGCCTGTTCTGCGTAGGCGTTGAACGCGTCGACCACCGCCGGGTCGCGCTGGCCGCCCAGCATGGTCCTGGCCAGGTTCGAGGCCAGGCGCGGATTGATCTTGGTCAGCGAGCGCAGCTTGGCGAGCCCGGCGCGGTGGGTGACCGTCTCGGCGTCGAAGTGCATGTCGGCGGCGGTCATGGTCCGGTTCCTCGCGATCTTTGGCGGGACCGTACGGGAAAGGTCTTAAGCGACGATGATCTGGCCTTCGCGGACCTCGACCGGCCAGGGGAACAGCTTGTCGCCCGCGCAGGGGCCCGCCACGCAGACTCCGTCCTCGATGTTGAACAGGGCCGCGTGGCCCGCGCACAGGATCAGGTCGTTCTCGCGGGTCAGGTAGCGGCCCGCGAAGCCGGCCAGCGGCCAGCCGGCGTGGGGGCAGCTGTCCAGATAGCCGACCACCTGTTCGTCCTTGCGGACCACGAACCCGGCGAACATCGCGTCGCCCTCGCGCCAGCGGAAGCCCTTCGCGCCCGGCGAGGGGATCTCGTCCAGCGCGCAGAGCACAGTCCCGGGCGCGGGGCGGGCGGCATTGTCCGGGTCCGTTCGCAAGGGATCAGAGCGAGCCGATCGCCACGCGCCAGGGACGAACCTCGACGCTTTCGAACACGCCGGCGGCGGTGAACGGGTCATTGTCCGCCTGGGCCTGGGCGGCGGCCAGGTCCTCGGCCTCAACGATCAGCAGCGAGCCGATCGGATCGCCGTCGTCGCCCAGCAGGGCGCCCGCCAGCTTCAGGCCCTGGGACTGGTTCAGATAGTCCAGGTGTGTCGGGCGCGTCGCCAGGCGGGTTTCCAGCGCGCCGGGCTTGTCCTTGCAGATGATGGCGAAGAGGGCCATGCGGTCGTTCCTTACTGACTAGGCTTCGGATTTGAGAGGGCGCGACAGCAGGCGCGCTATGGCGGCGTCGACCCCAATCTCGCCAGCCAGGATGGCGGCCACGGCCTCGCAGATCGGAACCTCGACCCCGACCTTGCGGGCCAGGGCGCGGACGGCCGGGGCCGAGGCGACGCCTTCGGCTACGGACACCTTGCCCGCCAGGGCTTGCTCCAGGGTCAGACCCTGGCCGAGCGCCAGGCCGACGCTCATGTTGCGCGATTGCGGGCTGGAGCAGGTCAAGACGAGGTCGCCCAGACCGCACAGACCCGAGAGGGTCTCAGGCTTGGCCCCCAGGGCCACGGCCAGGCGGGTCAGCTCGGCGAAGCCGCGGGTGATCACCGAGGCGTGGGCGTTACGGCCCAGGCCCTTGCCCTCGACCACGCCGCAGGCGATCGCCAGGACGTTCTTGACCGCCCCTCCGGCCTCGGCGCCGATCAGGTCGCTGGCCGTATAGGGACGGAAGGTCGGGGTGGCGATGGCCTCGGCGATGGCTCGGCCCAGAGCCTCGTCCGCACAGGCCAGGGTGACGGCGGCCGGAAGGTTTCGGGCCACTTCGCCGGCGAAGCTGGGTCCCGACAGCACGGCGATCGGCGCGTCCGGCAGGGCCTCGGCGGCGACCTCCGTCATCAGTTTCAGCGTGCCCTGCTCAACGCCCTTGGCGCACAGCACGATCGGCGCGCCGGCCTGGCGATGCGGGGCGAAGGCCGCCAGCGCGGCGCGCAGGTGCTGGGCCGGGGCCACGGCCAGGATCAGGTCGCAGGCGGCGAGGGCCGCCAGCTCCGTCACGGCCGTGATCCCGGGTTCGAGCCCGACACCGGGCAGGAACACCACGTTCTCGTGGCGCTCATTGACGGCCGTCACGACCTCCGGCTCGCGGGCCTGCAGGGTGACCTGGAGACCGGCGCGGGCGCAGACCTGGGCCAGGGCGGTGCCCCAGGCGCCGGCGCCGATGACGCCCACGTGCTTGAAGGTCATGCCTTGGCTCCCTTGCGTCCGTAGGCGTTGGCGGGGTTGGCCAGCGCCGCAGCCTCGTCCAGCGGCCAGCGCGGTCGGGCGACCGCGTCGAGGTCGTCGAAGATCCCCAGCGCCAGCCGCTCGGCCCCCGCCAGGGCGATCATGGCGGCGTTGTCGGTGCAATAGGCAAGCGGGGGGGCGGCGAAGGAAAAGCCGTTCTTCTCGCAGTCGGCCAGCAAAGCCGCGCGCACCGCGCCATTGGCGGCCACTCCGCCGGCGACGACGAAACGCAGGTCGTCCGCACCGTGACTGTCCCTGTAGAGCTTCATGGCTCGGTCGACTCGCTCGGACAGTTGGCGGGCGATGGCGGCCTGGACGGCGGCGGCCAGATCGCGGCGCTCGTCGTCGGTCGTCAGGGTCTCGGCGATTCGCGCGGCGGCGGTCTTCAGGCCAGAGAACGAGAAGTCGCAGTCCTTGCGGCCCAGCAGCGCGCGGGGCAGGGCGTAGCGCGTGGCGTCGCCGCCGACCGCCAGCTTCTCCAGCGCCGGACCGCCCGGATAGGGCAGGCCCAGGCTCTTGGCGATCTTGTCGAAGGCCTCGCCGGCAGCGTCGTCGATCGTGGTGCCCAGGCGCTTGCAGGCTCCGACGCCGGAGACCTCCAGCAACTGGCAGTGCCCGCCCGAGACCAGCAGCAGCAGGAACGGATAGGCGATGTCGGCGCCCAGGCGGGCCGAGACCGCGTGACCTTCCAGATGGTTGACGGCCACGAGCGGCACGCCGCGCGCCAGCGATACGGCCTTGCCGAACGCCAGACCGACCATGACCCCGCCGACCAGGCCCGGCCCGGCCGTGGCGGCCACGCCATCGAGATCGTCGAAGGTAAGGCCCGAGGCGCGCATGGCCTCGGCGGCGATGGCGTCGATCGACTCCACATGGGCGCGGGCGGCGATCTCGGGCACCACGCCGCCGAACGGAGCGTGTTGCTCGAACTGGGTGCCGATGACCGAGGACAGCACCGTCACCGCCCCGTCCGGCGCGCGGCGCACGACCGAGGCCGCGGTCTCGTCGCAGCTGGTTTCCAGGCCGAGGATGGTGAGGGTCGAATCCGTAAGGACAGTCATTCGTTGCGGGCTTCCCGCCGCTCCTGTAGCAGCGAAGATGAAATCTTGTCTCCGCAGGTAACGTTCCGACCGTGTCCCGGCAACCTCCCATCCGTATCGGCGCGCGTGGCTCCAAGCTCTCCCTGGCCCAGTCGGGGCTGATGCAGGCGCGGATCGCGCATGCGCTGGGCGTCCCCGTCGGCGCTTCTCAGGAAGAGATAGAGGCCGCCGCCCCGCTGATCCCGATCGTCACCAGCGGCGACCGCATCCAGGACCGCCGCCTGATGGAGATCGGCGGCAAGGGGCTCTTCACCAAGGAGATCGAGGAGGCCCTGCTGGACGGTCGGATCGACTGTGCGGTGCATTCGCTGAAGGACATGCCGGCCGAGCTGCCGCCGGGCCTGATCCTCGCCGCGACGCCCGAGCGCGAGGATCCGCGCGACGCCTTCATCAGCCATGTCGCCGAGCGGCTGGAAGACCTGCCGAAGGGCGCGCGCCTGGGCACCGCGTCCCTGCGTCGCCAGGCTCAGGCTCTGCATGTGCGGCCCGATCTCGAGATCGTCATGCTGCGCGGCAATGTCGACACCCGCCTGGCCAAGCTGGAGCGCGGCGAGGCCGACGCCATCCTGCTGGCTCAATCGGGCCTGAACCGTCTGGGCCTGGGTCACCTGACCCGCAGCTGGCTCGACCCGGACGCCGCGCCGCCGGCCCCGGGCCAAGGCGCGCTCGTCATAGAGACCCGCCTCGAAGACGCCCATGCGCCCTGGCTTCAGGCCGTCAGCTGCTGGGAGACGACCGTCGCCGTCGCCGCCGAGCGCGGGGCGCTCTACGCCCTGGAAGGCTCATGCCGGACGGCCATCGGCGCCCGCGCGGCGCTTGATGGTTCGCGCCTGACCCTGATCGTCGAAGCCTTGACCCCGGACGGCGCCCAGCGGTTCCGCCGGCGGGGCGAAACCACCCTCTCGGGGGCGGACGACATCGTCGAGGCCCGCGCCCTGGGCCTGGAGCTAGGCGCACAGGTTCGCGTCGAGGGCGGCGACGCCATCCTGCAGCCGGAATAGCGGAATGACCGTGGGCGCGCCGGTCTGGATCACCCGCGCCCGTCCCGGCGCCCTGGCCACCGCCGAGCGTGTTCGGGGCCTGGGCTTCACGGCCATCGTCGATCCCCTGCTGGCGGTCGAGAGCCTGGACGTCCAGCTCGATCTCTCGCACATCGCCGCCCTCGCCTTCACCAGCGCGAACGGGGTCGAGGCCTTCGCGCGGCTGTCGGACGAACGCGGCCTGCCGGTGTTCGCCGTCGGCCGGGCCACGGCCAAGGCGGCGCGGGGCGAGGGCTTCGCGTCGGTCTCCAGCGCCGACGGGGACGTCGAGGATCTCTGCGCGCTGATCGCCGCCGGGGCTCACGGATCGGTGCTGTGGGCTGGGGCCAGGGAGCCGGCCGGCGATCTCGTCGGCATGCTGCGCGGCCGCGGGCTGATGGCCACGGGCGTTGCCGTCTACGAGACGCTCGAGCGGGCTCCGTCCGAGGACACCCTGGCGCGGCTGGACGCGCCAGCGGCGGTCCTGTTGCACTCGCCCCGCGCGGCCCGCGTCCTGGCGGCGATCCTGCGCCAGCGACCCGCGCTGACCGCGCGATTCCTGTGTCTCTCAGAGGCCGTCGCCGCCCCTCTGAGCGACATCGCCGAACCCGGGTCTGTGACCTTCGCGCCGCGTCCGGACGAATCCGCCCTCCTGGACCTGCTCAATAGCTAAGCACGACGTTGCGAAGCATCGCGGCCTGGGGCACGAATGGACCTCATGAACGCCGCTCCCGATCCCGCTGAAATCGTCGCCCCCAGCGACCCGGCGCTATATGCCCGCCGCCGCGTGATGGGACCCGGCGTCTGGATCTGGTTGATCCTCTGCGTGCTCTGCATCGCCCTCGGCGCCGGTGTCGCGCACTACGGTCCCACCCTGTTCAAGTCCAAGGCCGCGCCGATCGGCGGCGAAGTCTCGGCCGCGCCCAGTCCGCGGGCGGTCGTCGATCGCGTCGCCATAGGCTCGGCCCTGCCGGTCGACGGCGGGACCAGCGCCGCGGCCCCGCCGGCCGCCGATCTCGAGCGCCTCGACGGCAGAATCGCCGCCCTAGAATCCAGCCAAAGGGGCGTGACCGAGGCGGCGACCGCCGCCTTGGCGGTTTCCGCGCTCGCGGAGGCCACCGAGACCTCGCGACCATTCGGCCAGGAGCTGGCCGGCTTGCAGCGGGTGTTGCCGCCCTCGCCCGACCTGCGGGCGCTTAGCGAGCTGGCTGACAAGGGCGCCCCGACCCGCGCCGGACTGGCCGTGCAGTTCGGGGCCCTGGCCGGCCGCGCCGCCAGCGCCTCGCGCGATCCCGGACCGGACGCCGATCTGTTCTCGCGCATCCGCTACGCCCTCTCCAGCATCGTCTCGATCCGTCATGTCGGCTCGACGACCGGCTCGACGCCCGACGCCATGCTGGCCCGCGCCCAGGCCCTGCTGGACGACGGCGATGTCGAGGGCGCGGTCCAGGCGCTGGACCCGCTGCCCGACGCCGCCCGCGTCGTGCTGGCCCCGTGGATCAACGCCGCCAACCGCCGCATCGAGATCGACCGACACGTCGCCGCCATTCGCGCCGACGCCCTGACCGACCTGTCTCGTGTCACGGGGATGGGCCCCCAGGGGCAGCCATGACCCGCGTCGCCTTCGCTCTCTTCCTGGTCGCCGCCGTCGCGGTCACCGTTCTGGCCCTGACCGGCGAGCCGGGCCGCGCCGCGCTGGACTGGATGGGCTGGCGGATCGAGATGACCGCCGCCGCCGCGGCCCTGCTGACCCTATTCTCGGCTTTGGCCTTCACCCTGCTGTGGCGCGGCGTGATCTGGATTGTCGAGGCCCCCCGCCGCGCCGCCCGCGCTCGCGCGGAGGCCAAGCGCAAGTCGGCGATCGAGGCCCTGTCGCGCGGTTTCCTGGCGGTCGCCGCCGGCGACGGCTCAGAGGCCCGCCGCCTGGCCCAGAAGTCGGCCGAACTGGCCGAGGACGCCCCGGCCCTGGTCCGCGTGCTGGCGGCCCAGGCGGCAGAGGCGGCTGGCGACCTCACCGCGGCCAAGAACGCCTACAACGCCATGCTCGGCTTCCCCGAGATGCGCCTGGCCGGTCTGCGCGGCCTGATGCTGGCGGCCGAGGCCGAGGGCGACCGCCCCACGGCCATTCGTCACGCCGAGACGGCCTACGGCCTCACGCGCACCGCCCGCTGGGCCTGGCGCGCCCTGCTGGAGGCTCGGCTGGAGGTCGGCGACTGGGCCGCGGCGCTGGATCTCGTCCAGGGCGCCCTGGAGCGCAAGATCGTCTCGCCGGTCGTCGCCGACCGCAGCCGCGCCGCGCTTCTGGCCGCTTCGGCCGCCAGTCTGGAAGATAGCCCCGAGCCCAAGGCCCGCGCCCAGGCGCTGGACTTCGCCACCCAGTCGGTG
This sequence comes from Caulobacter sp. UC70_42, assembly GCF_044056025.1. Classification (NCBI taxonomy): domain Bacteria; kingdom Pseudomonadati; phylum Pseudomonadota; class Alphaproteobacteria; order Caulobacterales; family Caulobacteraceae; genus Caulobacter; species Caulobacter sp. UC70_42. The sequence continues at coordinate 1,594,614 of NZ_CP171994.1, forward strand.
AAGCTGAAGCCCGACTTCGCCCCCGGCGTGGTGATGGCCGCCCGCCTGCTGGCCGACGACGGCAAGGTCGCCAAGGCCGGCCAACTGATCGAGACGGCCTGGAAGGCGGAGCCGCATCCGGCGCTGTGGCTGGCCTATCGCGACCTGAAGACCAACGAGACTCCCAAGGCCCGCGGCCAGCGCCTGGCCGCCCTGGCCGCGATGAAGCCCGAGCCGCGCGAGAGCCGTATCCTGCGCGTCGAGAGCGCCCTGATCGGCGGTGACCCCGTCGCCGCCCGCGCCGCCGCCCGCCTGCTGGACGCCGAGGCTCCAACCGCCCGTTTCGCCGGCCTGATGGCCCGCGTCGCCGCCGCCAATGGCGAGGCCGACGAGGCCCGCGCCTGGATCGCCCGCGGCGTCGAGGCGCCGCAGGAGCCGGACTGGTCCGACCTCGACCCCGAGGGCCGCGCCTTCGCCTATCGCCCGGAGGACTGGGCTAGGCTGGTCGGCAGCTATGGCGAGACCGGTCGGTTGATCCATCCGCGCCACGAACGCCGCGAGCGGACGATGAGCGACCTGCCCGAGCTGCCCTCGGCCTATGCTGACTACGCGGCGTCGACGCCGTTCATCCGCGCGGCCGAGACCGGCGGCGCCCTGATGCCCGTCCCGGACGACCCCGGCGTGTTCGACGCCCCGCCGATTTCCGACCCGCCGGAAGGCAGTCCGGCGCCCCGCCGCAATTCTGGTGCAAGACGGCGCTTGGCAAGTGGCTCGCGCGCCGCTAAATAGGCGCTCCCTTCGCCCTGGAGCTCTGCTTCGGGGTGCGTGGGCCGCCTTAGCTCAGCCGGTAGAGCGGCGCATTCGTAATGCGTAGGTCAGGTGTTCGAAGTCACCTAGGCGGCACCACTCCTTCTTTCCCTTCTGAAATCCGGAACTCTCGTGGCGACGGCTCCGTTCGTGTCTCGAAGGAGTTCCCCATGTCCGATCGCGTTGACGACGATACCGCCCTCGAGGAAGTCATGCGTTTCTCGAACTCGCCGCCGGAGGAAGGCTCCGCCGACGACGAGCGGTTCGGAGCGCGGCTGCGGCAGGTGATCGCGGCGGCGATTCGGTTGGATGAGAGCGAAGATCCGGCGGATGGTCCGACCCTGCAGCTGGACGACGATCTGCGCGGTCGGCTGGAGGCCCTGGCGAAGAAGCGGGGCGGTAACCACTATTTTGGCGACCATCCGGACGGCATAGGTCCGACACTGGGCATGGACGTGAGCAAGTCCTAGGCGGCGCTCAGTCGTCCCAGCCCTTGCGCTTCTTCTTCTTGCCCAGGGCGAAGATCCCCGGATATGGCCCCTTGCCGACGCGATAGAGGCACCATTCGTCGTCCTTGGCGCAGTCGCCGTCGAACGCGGCCTTCTTGTCCGGGTCGATGGCGGCGTACATCGGCGCGGTGCGCGAGCGCTGGCCATCGGCCTCGGCGCAGGCGGCCTTCTGGTCGCGGTTCAGGGCGACGGCCTTCTCATGGCGGCAACCCAGGCTTTCGCGCAGGCTGTCGTGGGTCTGGTCGCTCTGCTCGACCAGCTTGCGGGCGGTGAAGCCAGGCGGGGCGACGATCGCTTGCGGACCCGGGGGCTTGGCGGTCGTGGGCGGGACCGGAATGACTGTCGGCGAGGGCAGCGGGGGCGAGACGGCGCTTCGCCGGGTTTGGTCCGGCGTAAATGGGGCTGGCGCGGGCGTATCGACGGAGCGAGACGGCGCGTCCAGCAGTTGCGCCTCGATGACCGGCGGTTCGACCAGTTGGGGCAGCCAGCGCGCCCCGGAAACCAGGGCCAGCAGCACCAGGACGTGAGCGGTCAGAACCGCGCCCAGGGCCGTGAGGTTGCGCCGCAGATCCCGTCGTGAGGGGCGCCGCCAGGTTCCGATGGCGATCGCCGTACTCATGATGTCTCCAGGCGCTGCGGCGCTGGATATGGGTATGCGCGCGATACGGCGCGAGCGTGGCCGTACGGGACAAGAAAAAGGCCCGATGTTTCCACCGGGCCTTTGCCTGTTTCAGCGATGGGACTGGAGGGTTACGCCGCCACCTTCGCCTTGACGCCGAAGCGCCCGTAGAAGGTCTCGCCCTTTTCGGCCATCTCGCGCAGCAGGGCCGGCGGCGCGAAGCGCTTCCCGTACTGCTGGGCCAGGCGGTCGCAGGTCTCGACGAAGGCCTTGGCGCCGACGCCGTCGATCAGGCTGATCGGGCCGCCGGTCCAGGGCGCAAAACCCCAGCCCAGGATGGCGCCGACATCGGCCTCGCGCGGGTCGACGATGACGCCTTCCTCGAAGCAGCGGGCCGCTTCGACGGCTTGGCGATACAGCAGGCGGGTGCGGATCTCTTCGATCAGCTTGGCGTCGGCGTCCTTGGTGGTCACCGGCGCCAGTTCGGCCAGACCCGGCCACAGCTTCTTCTGACCGCCTTCCGGATAGTCGTAGAAGCCCTTGCCGTTCTTGCGGCCGAGGCGGCCCAGTTCGACGACCATCTTTTCCAGAACCGGGGCGAACGGACGCTCCTCGTACTTGTCGCCGAGGTCCTTCTTGGTCTGTTCGCCGATCTTGTAGGAGAGGTCGAGCGCGACGTCGTCGTTCATCTCCAGCGGGCCGCGGGGCATGCCGGTGGCGCGGCCGACATTGTCGATGATGGCGGGGGCGATGCCCTCGGCCATCATTTCCAGGCCTTCCTGCACGAAGGTGCCGAAGCAGCGGCTGGTGTAGAAGCCGCGGCTGTCATTGACGACGATCGGGGTCTTCTTGATCTTCAGGACGTAGTCGATCGACTTGGCCAGGGCTTCCTGGCTGGTCTGCTCGCCCATGATGATCTCGACCAGACCCATCTTGTCGACCGGCGAGAAGAAGTGGATGCCGATGAACGAGGCCGGGCGGACGCTGGCCTTGGCCAGACCGGTGATCGGCAGGGTCGAAGTGTTGGAGCCGAAGATTGCGGTTTCGGCCAGCTGGGCCTCGGCCTTCTTGGTGACCTCGGCCTTGACGTCGCGGTTCTCGAACACGGCCTCGACGACGAGGTCACTGCCCTTGACCTGCGCGTAGTCGGCGGTCGGGTGGATCAGGGCCAGGATGGCCTCGCCCTTCTCGGCCGTCATCTTGCCGCGCGAGACGGCCTTCTTGACCAGGCCCTCGGCGTAGCCCTTGCCCTTCTCGGCGGCTTCCTGCGACTGGTCGATCAGGACGGTCTCGATACCGGCCATGGCTTGGACATAGGCGATGCCCGCGCCCATCATGCCGGCGCCCAGGACGGCGACCTTCTTGACGTCATAGTGCGGGACATTGGCCGGACGGCCCGAACCCTTGCCCAGCTCCTGCAGCGACAGGAATAGGGTGCGGATCATGCCCTTGGCCTGGGGTGTCATCATGGTCTTCAGGAAGTAGCGGGTCTCGATCCGCAGGGCGGCGTCGAACGGCACCTGCGTGCCTTCATAGACCGCCTTCATGATGTTCAGCTGGGCCGGGTAGTTGCCATAGGTCTGCTTGCGCAGCATGGCGTTGCCCATCACGAAGACCTGGCTGCCGGTCGGGGTGTAGGGACCGCCGCCCGGAAGCTTGAAGTCCTTCTTGTCCCACGGGGCGACGGGATCGCCCTTGGTCTTGACCCAGGTCTTGGCGGCTTCCACCACCTGGTCGGCCGGAACGACCTCGTGCACGACCTTGTTGGCCAGGGCCTCGGCCGGCTTCATCGACTTGCCTTCCAGCAGGTACGGCGCGGCGGCCATCACGCCCATCAGGCGCGGCAGGCGCTGGGTGCCGCCGGCGCCCGGCAGCAGGCCGACCTTGGCTTCCGGCAGGGCGAGCTGGATCTTCGGATTGTCGGCGACCACGCGGTAGTGGCAGGCCAGGGTGATCTCCAGGCCGCCGCCCATGGCCAGGCCGTTGATGGCCGCCGCCACCGGCTTGCCGCAGGTTTCCAGGGCGCGGAACGCCTTGTTCAGCGCAAAGCCCGCCTCGAAGGCGGCCTTCAGGCCCTCTTCGCCCGGCTTGCCGCCGCCCAGGCCGCCCGAGCCGCCAAGCTCACCCAGATCGGCGCCGGCGCAGAAGCCGGTCGTCTTGCCCGAGGTGATGACGGCGCCCTTGATGGCCTCGTCGCTCTTGATGCGCTCGACGACGTCGCCGATTTCCTTGATGACCGAAGCGGTCAGGGTGTTCATCGAGCGGCCGGGCACGTCGAAGGTGACCAGGGCCACGCCGTCGGAATCGACCTCGATCTTGAAGTTTTCCATAGGTGTCAGGTCCTTAAGTCTTAGACGCGTTCGATGACGGTGGCGGTGCCCATGCCGGCGCCGACGCACAGGGTGATCAGGGCGGTTTCCTTGTCCGAGCGTTCCAGCTCGTCGAGCATGGTCCCCAGGATCATCGCGCCGGTGGCGCCCAGCGGGTGGCCCATGGCGATGGCGCCGCCGTTCACGTTCATCTTGTCGTGCGGGATGTCCAGCGCCTGCATCATGCGCAGGACGACGGCGGCGAAGGCCTCGTTCAGCTCGTAGAGGTCGATGTCCTTGACCTCCATCTTCAGCTTCTTGAGCAGCTTCTCAGTGACCAGCGAGGGGCCGGTCAGCATGATCGAGGGCTCCGAGCCGATCGAGGCCGCGCCCTTGATGCGGCCGCGGGCCTTCAGGCCCAGGGCCTCGCCCATTTCCTTGGTGCCGATCAGCACGCCGGCGGCGCCGTCGACGATGCCCGAGCTGTTGCCGGCGTGGTGGACGTGGTTGATCTTTTCGACCTGCGGATAGCGCTGGGTGACCACGGCGTCGAAGGCCATCTCGCCCATGCCCGTGAACGACGGGTTCAGCGAGGCCAGGGTCTGCATGGTGGTCGAGCCGCGCACGGTCTCGTCGTGGTCGAGGATGGTCAGGCCCAACTGGTCCTTCACGCCGATCACCGACTTCTTGAAGCGGCCGTCGGCCCACGAGGCGGCGGCGCGCTTCTGGCTTTCCACGGCGTAGGCGTCGACGTCATCGCGCGAGAAGCCATACAGCGAGGCGATCAGGTCGGCCGAGACGCCCTGCGGGGCGAAATAGGTCTTGAAGGCCGAGGACGGGTCGGTCGGCCAGGCGCCGCCGTCGCTGCCCATGGGCACGCGGCTCATGCTCTCGACGCCGCCGCCGATGGCCATCTGGGCTTCGCCCGAGGCGACCTTGGCCGCGGCCATGTTCACGGCTTCCAGGCCCGAGGCGCAGAAGCGGTTGATCTGCACGCCGGCGACGCTTTCGGCGTAGTCGGCGGTCAGGACGGCGGTGCGGGCGATGTCGCTGCCCTGTTCGCCGACGGGCGCGACGCAGCCCAGGATGACGTCGTCGACCTTGCTGGTGTCCAGGCTGTTGCGGTCACGCAGGGCTTCCAGCACCTGGGTGGCCAGCGACAGGGACGTGATCTCGTGCAGAGACCCGTCCTTCTTGCCCTTGCCGCGCGGGGTGCGCACGGCGTCGAAAATGTAAGCGTCAGCCATGGAATGGCTCCTTCCTGCGAAGTGGTGTTCGTGTCGTTGAAAGCGCGGTCGTCGGGGACCGGCCTTAGGGTTTCCAGTTGCCGATCGGGTACTTGCCGATGGGCTCGCACTTGAGGCCGCTGGCGCCGGCCTTGGCCCGGTAGTAGAGGCGCGAACCGAACTCTGGCGGGGGCAGCGAGCAGGCGGTGAAGCCCGAGGTCGTGACCTCCAGCTTCCACTCGGCGATCTTCGAGCGCAGCAGCGTGTTGCAGACGTCCTTGCCGGGCGGCGTCAACGGCAGCTTGAAGGCGCCCGGTTGCGGGCGCTTGCCGACCAGTTCGCCGGAGAAGGTCAGGGGGCGCGGACCGGGGGCGGCGCGCACGCAGACCACGGCCGAGCGGGCGTCGGCTTGAGCGGGAGCCGGCGCGGCGGCGGGGCCGGCCAGCAACGCGATGAGGGGCAGTACGATCACAGCGTCCTCGCGATCAGGAGTTTCATGATCTCGTTGGTGCCGCCGTAGATGCGCTGGATGCGGCTGTCCTTGTACATGCGCGCGATCGGATACTCGTTCATGAAGCCGTAGCCGCCGAACAGCTGAAGGCAGCGGTCGACGATCTTGTTTTCCAGGTCCGACACCCAGTACTTGGCCATCGAGGCGGTGGCCGCGTCCAGCTTGCCCGCCAGGTGCTGCTCGATGCAGTGGTTGGTGAAGACCCGCGCCACGGTCGCCTCGGTCTTGCACTCGGCGAGGACGAACTGGGTGTTCTGGAAGTCGATGATCGCCTTGCCGAACGCCTTGCGGTCCTTGACGTAGGCGATGGTCAGCTCCAGCGCGCGTTCGATCGTCGCCATGCCCTGCACGGCGATGTTCAGGCGTTCCTGCGGCAGCTGGCCCATCAGCTGGAAGAAGCCCTGGCCCTCGTCGGCCCCCAGCAGATTCTCGGTCGGGACCTTCACGTCGTTGAAGAAAAGCTCGGAGGTGTCCTGGGCCTCGTGACCCAGCTTGTCCAAGTTGCGACCGCGCTCGAAGCCCTCGGCCCCATCGGTTTCGACGATCACCAGGCTGGTCCCGCGCGCGCCGCCGGCTGGATCGGTCTTGGCCACCACGATGATCAGATTGGCCGTCTGGCCATTGGTGATGAAGGTCTTGGAGCCGTTAATGACGTACTGGTTGCCCACCTGTTTGGCGGTGGTCTTGACGCCCTGCAGGTCCGAACCGGCGCCCGGCTCGGTCATGGCGATGGCGCCGACCAGTTCGCCGGTGGCCAGGCGCGGGAGCCAGCGCTGCTTCTGCTCTTCGGTGCCGTAGTGGAAGATGTACGGCATGACGATGGCGTTGTGCAGGCTGATGCCGAAGCCGTCGACGCCCTTGCGACCCAGCATGTCCATCAGCACGACCTCGTGGCGATAGTCGCCGCCGGCCCCGCCGTACTGTTCGGGCGTGGAGAGGCCGAGCAAGCCGGCCTCCCCCGCCTTGGTCCACATGTCGCGGTCGACGCAATGGTTCCTGCGCCATTTCGCGACCGTGGCTTCTGGCGCGTGCTCGTCGAAGAACTTGCCCACCGCGTCCTCGAAGATCGCGATGTCCTCTTCGGCCATGAAGGCGGGTTTTTCGACGTTGAGCACGCTCATGATCAGAAGGCCTCCGCGGGCAGCGCCATCAGGGTCGCCGAACCGGTCTTCAGCTTGGCCAGATGCGCCCCAGCGTCAGGCAAGATGCGTTCGATGAAATAGCGGCCCGTGGTCAGCTTGGTCGTGAAGAACGGGTCGGACGAGCCGGCCGCGATCTTGGCGTTGGCGGCCTTGGCCATCAGCGCCCACATGTACGCCAAGCCGGTCAGGCCGAAGAGGTGCATGTAGTCGGTCGAGGCCGCGCCGGCGTTGTCGGGATTCTGCAGGCCGTTCTGCATCAGCCACATGGTGCCGTCCTGCAGTTGGGCCTTCACGCCGGCCAGGGCCTCGATGAACGGCTTCAGGCTTTCGTCGCTGTCGTTCTCACCGATGAACTGGTCGATCTCCTGGAAGAAGGTCATGACCGCGCGGCCGCCCTTGGCGGCCAGCTTGCGGCCGACCAGATCCAGCGCCTGCACGCCGTTGGTCCCTTCGTAGATCAGGGCGATGCGGCAATCGCGCATGAACTGGCTGACCGGGAAGTGCTCGGTGAAGCCGCTGCCGCCGTGCACCTGCACCGCGTTCGAGCAGACCTCGAAACCCTTGTCGGTCAGATAGCCTTTCAGCACCGGCGTCATCAGGCCCATATAGTCCGACGACTTTTCACGCACCGCCGCGTCCGGATGGACGTGCGACAGGTCGCCGTGCAGGGCGGTCCAGAACAGGAAGGCGCGGCCGCCTTCGATCAGGGCCTTGCTCTCCAGCAGCATGCGGCGGACGTCCGGGTGGACGATGATCGGGTCGGCCGGGCCGTCGGCGTTCTTCGGACCCGTCAGCGAGCGGCCCTGCAGACGATCCTTGGCGAAGGCGACGGCGGCCTGATAGGCGGCCTCGCCCTGGGCCACGCCCTGCATGCCGACGCCCAGGCGGGCCTCGTTCATCATCACGAACATGATCTTCAGGCCGGCGTTTTCCTCGCCGATCAGATAGCCCTCGGCGTCGTCGTACTGCATCACGCAGGTGGCGTTGCCGTGGATGCCCATCTTCTCTTCCAGGCCGACGCACTTGACGCCCTGGTTACGCTCGCCCACCGAGCCGTCGGCCTTGGGGAAGAACTTCGGCACGATGAACAGGCTGATGCCCTTAACGCCCGCCGGGGCGCCCTCGATGCGGGCCAGGACCAGGTGGACGATGTTGTCCGACATGTCGTGCTCGCCGGCCGAGATCCAGATCTTCTGGCCGGTGATCCTGTAGCTGCCGTCGGCCTGCGGAACCGCTTTGGTGCGCAGAAGGCCCAGATCCGTGCCGCAGTGCGGCTCGGTCAGGTTCATGGTGCCGGTCCATTCGCCGGTGACCATCTTGGGCAGGTAGGTCTGCTTCTGTTCGTCGGTGCCGCCCGTGTGGATGGCCGAATAGGCGCCGTGGGCCAGGCCCGGATACATCGAGAAAGCCATGTTGGCCGAGCTCGACATCTCGCTGAAGGCCAGGTTGACGACGTGCGGCAGGCCCTGGCCGCCATAGGCGGGATCCGAGCCCAGGCCGGTCCAGCCGCCTTCGCACAGCTGCTTGTAGGCGTCCTTGAAGCCCGGCGGCGTCGTGACGACGTTGGTGGCCGGATCCAGCTTGCAGCCGGTCTTGTCGCCGACCGTGTTCAACGGGGCCAGGACCTCGCCGGTGAATTGGGCGGCGGCCTCGAGGATCTGCTCGACGGTCTCGAACGGCGCGTCGGAGAAGCCGGGCAGGTCGCCGTGCTGATCGATGTTGAGCACGTCACGCAGGATGAAGGCGTGGTCGCGAACGGGCGGCTGGTAGGTCATGAAACGGTCCTGGCTAGGATCGGGAGGAAAAACGGATGTGCGGTCGCCGTCTCGCGCGCGTCTGCACGGAGCCGGCGTCGCGGGAGGTCTTACTTGCCCAGCATGGCTTCGGCATGACCGTCGAGGCGGGCGCGCAGCACCTGTTCGTAGTCGGCCGCGCGGGGCAGCAGGTCGGGTCGGATCTCGGCGAGGCGACGTTCCAGGCGGTTGCAGGCTTCGCGCAGCTCGATCAGGGCGTTGTCGATGTCTTCGCGCTGTTGCTCCAGTGCGTTGGCGCGTTCACGGAACTTCTTCAGAGAGCGGGCCATCTGCGCCGCGCCCTCGTCGTTCTCGTCATAGAGATCGAGCAGTTCGCGGATCTCGGTGAGCGACAGGCCCACGCGCTTGCCGCGCAGGATCAGCTGCAGGCGGACGCGATCCTTGTGGGAATAGACTCGGTTCAACCCTTCGCGGGCCGGATTCAGCAGGCCCTTGTCCTCGTAGAAGCGCAGGGCGCGCGGCGTGGCTTTGAATTCGTTGCAGAGCTGACGGATCGTGAAGGTCCGCTCGGGACGTCGCAGGTCGGCCATGGATGGAAACCTCCCAATGAAGAGGGCCTGGCTACCGCGGCCGGGCCGCTTTGTTATCGTTGATCACCCTAAACCCGATCCCGGGCGTACGTCAACGCTTACGTAAACGTCAATCTACGGGTCGGCGATAGGTTTACTTTCCTAGCTCGCGAGGCGTATTTTCCTCGCGCGGCAGCGCTCAAGGAGGCGTCATTGGCGACCCTCTCTCACGGCGAAATCTGGCGGGCGATCGACGCCCTGGCCGAGCGCTTCGACATGACGCCTTCGGCCATGGCCCGGATGGCGGGCCTGGATCCCACCAGCTTCAATCGCTCCAAGCGCGGCTCGGCCAAGGCGGACGGCCGCGCGCGCTGGCCCTCGACCGAGAGCCTGGCCAAACTTCTGGAAGCGACGGGGGTCAATTTCTCGGAATTCGCGGCCCTCACCGAGCGCGCGCCGGCGCGGACGCCCAATGGAATGATCGGGGGCGGGCGCGGCGCGCCATTGATCGGCCTCGCCCAGGCTGGGCAGGACGGATTCTTCGACGAGGCGGGGATGCCGATCGGGGCCGGCTGGGACGAGGTCGCCGCCCCGGATCTGGGAGAGGGCCTGTTCGCGCTGGAAGTCACGGGCGGCGACCTGGCGCCGGTCTATCGCGACGGCGACCGACTTTTGGTCTCGCCCAGCCAGGAGCCCCGGAAAGGCGACCGCGTGGTGGCGCGAACGACCGCCGGCGAGGTGCTGGTGCGGGAGTTGGGACGGGTGACAGCCCGAACCCTCGAACTTGTCGCCCTGGACCACATCGGCGAGCCACGCCTGCTGCCGCGGGATGAGGTCGCCTGGGTCGCGCGAATCGTCTGGGTCAGCCAGTAGGGCCGAACCGAACGGGCTCCTAGGTGCGCGGGCAGCCGGCGTGGCTGTCGAGCAGCCAGGCGATCAGCGGACCAGCCGAGGGATCCTCGCACGACACGTCCAGGCGGTACGACGCCCAGGTGTCGTTGTGCGCGGCCTCGACATGGGCGTCGGGGAACTGCTGGATGATCCCGCCCAGAAGGGAATCGAATTCCTGACGGTCGGCGGGGCGGAGGGTGAACGAAGCCATGGTCCTAAACCTTGATGACTGATCTTGGTTCTGATGGTCCGAACCTAGACTCCGAAAGGTGGGCGGACCCTTAACCGCGTTTTCAGACTTCGTTCATTTTCAAGGACATGGTGTCGCAGGGCGCGCGGATTCACGGTCGCGCGCAAGCGGCGCCGCCAACGCCGCGCGTTAGGAAAATGGGGTTAGCCCAGCTTCTCTTCGATCAGCGCGATTGTCCGGTCGATGCCGAAGATCGCCGCGAACGAGCCGAAGCGAGGTCCCTGGCTCTGGCCCAGCAGCACTTCGTACAGGGCCTGGAACCAGGCGCGCAGAGGGTCGAAGCCGTGGGTCTTGCCGACCTCGAACACCTCGTTCTGGATCAGCTCGGCGTCCGGCGCGTCGGCCGGCATGGCCTTCAGCTTGGCTAGCAGATCCAGCATCGCGGCGCGCTCCTGGTCGGTCGGGGCGCGGAAGGTCTTCGTCGGTTTGACGAAGTCCTCGTAGTAGTTGATCGCGTAGCCGGCCAGGCGGTCCAGCAGCGGCTGGGTTTCCGGCGAGGCGCCCGGGATGTAGCGCGACAGGAAGCCCCAGAGGATCTCCTTGGTCGAGGCGTCGGCGGCCGACACCAGGTTCAGCATCAGGCTGAACGACACCGGCGAGCCGTGTTGCGGCGGGCGACCCGAGTGGATGTGCCAGACCGGATTGTCCAGCTGCTTGGCCGGCTCCTGGCGCTGGAAGGCGTCCAGCTGTTGCAGGTATTCGTCGGTCGCCTTGGGGATGACGTCGAAATAGAGCTTCTTGGCCGACTTGGGGCTCTGGAACATGTAGTACGACAGGCTCTCCGGCGCGCCGTAGCGCAGCCAGTCCTCCATCGACAGACCGTTGCCCTTGGACTTGGAGATCTTCTGGTTGTTCTCGTCCAGGAAGAGCTCGTAGTTGAAGCCTTCCGGCGGAACCCCGCCCAGCGCCCGGCAGATCGCGCCCGAGGCCTTTACCGAGTCGATCAGGTCCTTGCCCGACATCTCGTAGTCGACGCCCAGAGCGGTCCAGCGCATGGCCCAGTCGGGCTTCCACTGCATCTTCACGTGGCCGCCCGTGACCGGGACCTCGACCTTGGAGCCGTCCTCGTCCTCGAAGACGATCGTGCCCTTCTCGACGTTGCGCTCCAGGGTCGGGACCTGCAGCACCTTGCCGGTGGTCGGGCTGACCGGGAGGAACGGCGAATAGGTGGCCCGGCGCTCCTCGCCCAGGGTCGGCAGCATGACCTTCTGGATGGCGTCGAAGCGTTCCAGGGCGGTCAGCAGGGTCGCGTCGAACAGGCCGCTCTTGTAGCACTCGGTCGAGGAGACGAACTCGTACTCGAAGCCGAAGCCGTCCAGGAACGCGCGCAGGCGGGCGTTGTTGTGGGCGCCGAAGCTGTCATGGGTGCCGAACGGGTCGCGGACAACGGTCAGCGGCTTGCCCAGGTCCTCGATCAGCGGCTGCTTGTTCTCGATGTTGTCGGGAACCTTGCGCAGGCCGTCCATGTCGTCGCTGAAGGCGATCAGGCGGGTCGGGATGTGGTCGTCGACCAGCGCGCGGAAGGCGTGGCGCACCATGGTCGTGCGCGCCACCTCGCCGAAGGTGCCCAGGTGCGGCAGGCCCGACGGGCCGTAGCCGGTCTCGAAGATCACGGCCTTGGCCAGGGCCGGATAGGCTTTCACTGCCTCGTCGGTCTTGCCGGCGTCGATCAGGGCCTTGGCGGCGTCCTGGTCGGCGCGATCGGGAAGGCGCACGCGCAGGACGCGGGCGATGGTGGCGCGCGCCTGCTCGAACGGCCAGGAGCGGGCTTCGCGGGCGAGGGGGGAGAGGCCTTCAAACATGCGGGGCGGTATAAGCGGTGTATGCGCGAAGGGCTAGGGCGGTGCGAAACCTCGCCCTTCGACAAGCTCAGGGTGAGGTTTCTCTGCGACGCTCGAAGTAGCCCTCATCCTGAGCTTGTCGAAGGACGAGGGTGGTCCTTCAGCCCTTCAACGCCCCGGCCACGACCTCGCGCGCCTCGGCCTGGACCTGCTTCAGGTGATCGGGACCCAGGAACGACTCCGCGTAGATCTTGTAGACATCCTCGGTGCCGGACGGCCGAGCCGCGAACCAGGCGTTCTGGGTACAGACCTTCAGGCCGCCGATCGCCTCGCCGTTGCCGGGGGCGTTGGTGAGGATGTCGGTGATCGGTTCGCCGGCCAGGGTCTTGGCGCTGACGTCACTGGGGCTGAGCTTGGACAGGCGCGCCTTCTCCTCGCGAGTCGCCGGGGCGTCTACGCGGGCGTAGGATGGAGCGTCGTACTTCTTCGTCAGGTCGGCATAGAGCTGGCTGGCGCTCTTGCCCGTACTGGCCTGGATCTCGGCGGCCAGCAGTGCCAGCTGGATGCCGTCCTTGTCGGTGGTCCACACCCCGCCGTCGTGGCGCAGGAAGGCCGCGCCGGCCGACTCCTCGCCGCCGAAGCCGACCGAGCCGTCCAGCAGGCCGGGCACGAAATATTTGAAGCCGACCGGCACCTCGAGCAGGCGGCGGCCGAGCCCGGCCACCACGCGATCGATCATCGAGGACGAGACCAGGGTCTTGCCGACCGCCACGTCTGCGCCCCAGGCCGGACGATGGGTGAACAGGTACGAGATCGCCGCGGCCAGGTAATGGTTGGGGTTCATCAGTCCGCCGTCGGGGGTGACGATGCCATGGCGGTCGGCGTCGGCGTCGTTGCCGGTGGCGACGTCATAGGCCGCGCCGCCCTTCATGATCTCGATCAGGTTGGCCATGGCCGAGGGTGAAGAGCAGTCCATGCGGATCTTGCCATCGGTGTCGAGCGGCATGAACGCCCAGCGCGGGTCGATGGCGTCGTTGACGACCGTGAGGTTCAGCCCGTGGCGCTCGGCGATCGCGCCCCAGTAGGCGACCGCCGCGCCGCCCAGCGGATCGGCGCCGATTCGCACGCCGGCCGCGCGAATGATTTCCATGTCGATGACGCTGGGCAGGTCGTCGACATAGAGGCCGAGGAAGTCGTAGCGGCCCGCGGCCTTGTGAGCCTCGTCGAAGCTGACGCGCTTCAAGCCCGCCAGGCCCTGGGCCAGCAGGTCGTTGGCGCGAGCGGCGATGGCCGAGGTCGCGTCGCTGTCGGCCGGGCCGCCGCTCGGCGGATTGTACTTGATGCCGCCGTCGCGGGGCGGGTTGTGCGACGGCGTCAGCAGCAGGCCGTCGGCCTGCGCTGCGTTATCGCGGTTGTGAGTCAGGATGGCGTGCGAGACCGCCGGAGTCGGGGTGAAGCCGTCGCGGCTGTCGATCAGCGTGGTGACGCCGTTGCCGGCCAGGACTTCCAGCACCGAGCGGAAGGCCGGCTCCGAAAGCCCGTGGGTGTCGCGGCCGACGAAGATCGGACCGGTGATCCCCTGGGCGGCGCGATGCTCGACCACGGCCTGGGTGACGGCCAGGATGTGGTGCTCGTTGAATCCGCCGTCCAGGCTGGAGCCCCGATGACCCGAGGTGCCGAACACCACCTTCTGGGCGGGGTTGGCGACGTCGGGCTTGATCTCGAAATAGGCGCCGATCAGCGCGTCGAGGTCGATCAGATCTTCGGGAAGAGCGCGAAGGCCGGCGCGGCTGTGCATCGAGACTCCTGAGGTCTTGTCGTCGAAACGCGACGGGTCATTTCCCTAGAGGCGCTTGGAGACGGTTTCACTAAGTATTTGGCCCGGACCGCGCATAGGCCGCTCTTGCCCGCCCCGAACGCACGAAGACCCGGGTGATGCGTCTGTCGACGCCCTGGATCAGGGCGTGGAAGTCGTCGGCAGCGTCCTCGATCTCGACGGCGGTCAAGTGGTCTTGGAAGTCCAGGGTCACGCCCAGCAGGATCTCGCTGGGTCCCAGATGCATGGAGAGCACCTCGATCACGGTCTCGACGCGCGGATCGGCGGCAAGGACCTTGCGGACATTCTCGACGATGCGCGGCGAGGCGGCCTCGCCGGTCAGCAGGCTACGGGTCTCGTTAGCCAGGAAGATCGCCACCAGGATCAGCAGCACCCCGATCGCCGCCGAGGCCGCGCCGTCTGCCCAGGCCAGGCCCGCCGCCGAACCCGCCACGCCGAGCGCGGCCAGGACCAGGCCCAGCAGGGCCGCGCCGTCCTCCAGCAGCACCGCGAAGATCGACGGGTCCTTGCTGCCCTTCAAGGCGCGGAAGAATGGCGTGTCGCCGCGCACGGTCTTGAACTCGCGCCAGGCGACCAGAAACGAGCCGCCCTCGAAGACCGCGGCCAGGCCGATGACCAGGAAATTGATCCAGGCCTGGTCGATCGGCTCGGGCGCCAGGATCTTGTGGACGCCTTGATAGACGGACACCGCCCCACCTAGAGCGAAGATCAGCAGGGCGACAACGAAGGACCAGAAATAGAGCTCCATGCCGTAGCCGAACGGATGGGTCTGGCTGGGCGGGCGACTGGCGCGGGCGAGGCCCAGCAGCAGAAGGCCCTGGTTGCCGGTGTCGACGCTGGAATGGATGGCCTCGGTCAGCATGGCCGAAGAGCCGGTCAGGAAGGCGGCCACGAACTTGGTCGCGGCGATCGCCAGGTTCCCGGCCAAGGCCGCGAGCACCACCCTGTGCGAACCGCTGGTCTTGGGAGCCGACGCCATGGGGCGGAAACGCCGGACGAGCGTCGCCGTTCCGTCCCGGCGGGATTACTACCCACACCTCCGGGCGGCGTGAGGGCGATCCTTCGCGGTCCTTAGAACGCCGCGCTCACGATGGTCCCGTCCGGCAGCAGCGCCGCCCGTTTCAGCCCGCTCGACGCGAACGGCATGGCGACGTCGCCGTCCCGGTCCACGGAGACCAGTCCGCCATGGCCGCCCAAGTCCGCCACGCCCTGGATCGCCGCCCGCGCCGCGCTCTCCAGGCTCTCGCCGCCGAACCGGATCCGGTGGGCGATCTGGGCGGCGACGGCCGTGCGGATGAAATACTCGCCCTGGCCAGTGCAGGAGACCGCTGCATAGCCATCGGCCCAGGCACCGGCCCCGATGATCGGCGAATCCCCGACCCGGCCCGGCCGCTTGCCGAACACCCCGGCCGTCGAGGTCGCGGCCGCCAGCCGGCCCTCGGCGTCGCGAACCACGCAGCCGACGGTGCCGGTCGGCAAGGCGTCCGGCGGATGATTGTCCTCGAACGCTCCGGCGCGGGTGAACCAGGCTTCCGGATCCTCGACCGTCTCCAGCCCCTGGTCTCGGGCGAAGTCGATCGCCCCCTGGCCGGCCAGCATCACATTGGGCGTTTCTTCCATCACCGCTCGGGCGGCCAGGATCGGGCTCCTGAAGCCCTGCAGGGCGGCCACCGAACCGGCCCGCAGGGTGGGGCCGTCCATCAGGCTGGCGTCCAGTTCGTATTCGCCGTCGGCGTTGGGCGAGGCGCCCTTGCCGGCGATATAGAGGCCGCTGGCCTCCAGGGCGACGACGGTCTCGACCGCGACGTCCAGGGCGCTGGCTCCGGCGGCCAGCCGGTCGCGGGCCGTCTCGACCAGCCCGCGCATGTGGGCGATCTCGACGGTGTAGTCGTGGCCGCGCCTGGCCCCCGCGCCGCCGTGCAGGGCGAGGCTAAAACGTTTGTTTGACATTCTGCTTCCTTGGCCCGGCGTCCCGCGCTAGCGTCCGGCCCTCTTAATCAAGAAACCTGGGAGAGGCGATATGAAGGCGGTGCTCAGCAAGGAAGTCGGCGGTCCCGAGACCTTGGTGCTGGAGGAGCTGCCAGATCCCGTCGCCGGCCCCGGCCAGGTGCTGATCGACGTCAAGGCCTGCGGGGTCAACTATCCCGACGTCCTGATCATCGAGGACAAATACCAGTTCAAGCCGACGCGGCCGTTCGCGCCAGGCGGCGAAGTGTCGGGCGTGATCGCCGCCGTCGGTGACGGCGTCACCCGCTTCAAGGTCGGAGATCGGGTTCTGGCCTCGACCGGCTGGGGCGGTTTCGCCGAGAAACTGGCTCTGGAAGAGCAGCGCTGCACCCCCATTCCCGACAACATGCCGTTCGACGAGGCCGCCGCCTTCGTCCTCACCTATGGCACCTCCTACTACGCCCTGAAGGATCGCGGCGCGCTGAAGGCCGGCGAGACCCTGCTGGTTCTGGGCGCCGCCGGGGGCGTGGGCCTGGCCGCCGTCGAATTGGGTAAGGCGGCGGGGGCGCGTGTTATTGCCGCAGCCTCCAGCCAGGAGAAGGTCGATCTGGCCATCAAGCACGGCGCCGACAGCGGCGTCGTCTATCCGCGCGGTCCGTTCGACAAGGACGGCCAGAAGGCGCTGGCCAACCTGATCAAGGACGCTTGTGGGCCCAATGGCTGGGATGTCGCCTATGACGCCGTCGGCGGCGACTATTCGGAAGCGACAATCCGCGCCGCCGGCTGGAATGGCCGCTTCCTGGTCATCGGTTTCCCGTCGGGGATTCCGAAAATCCCGTTGAATCTCACGCTGTTGAAGTCTTGCGACATCGTCGGGGTGTTCTGGGGCGCGGCAGTGGCGCGCGACCCCAAGGGGCACGCCCAGAACCTCAAGGATCTGATGGGCCTCTACGCCGAGGGCAAGATCAAGCCCTACGTCTCCGAGCGCTTCCCGCTGGCCCGGGCCGGTGAGGCGATCGCCCATCTCTCCAGCCGCAAGGCCATGGGCAAGGTGGTGATCACGGTTGAATAGGATGGTTGCCTGGAATGGTGAACATCATCGTGGTTAAATCTCGCTAAGTATCCTTTTTAGCAAAGGAAACACGACATTCCCGCAGAGTGCTCCTCAAGACTAGGAGACTCTGTGGCGATGTTCGTCCCCCAGGAACAGAGCGGAATGAACGACGCGGCGCCCGCCGCGCCGCGCCGCCCCTATCGCCTGACGCGGCGCCCCGAGGAGCGCGTGCGCGTGCTTGGCGGAGTCATGGACCTGGTGCGCCCCGAAGAGGTGTTCCATTTCGTCACCGGCAAGCTGGAAGCGCGCCAGAGCGTCATCGTCGCCAACCACAACCTTCACAGCCTCTATCTGATCGGCAAGGATCACCAGGTCGGCGCGTTCTACAAGGAAGCCGACCTGATCGAGGTCGACAGCGTGCCGCTGATCTTCTGGGCGCGGCTGGTGGGGCGCGCCAGCCGGCGCTTTCACCGCTGCACCTATCTGGACTGGCGCGACGACTTCTGGTCCCTGGCCACGCGGAAGAACTGGAAGGTCTTCTTCGTCGGCGGCGCCCCAGGCGTCGCCGAGAAGGCCATCGAACGCATCCACCGGGACTATCCGACCGCCCAGATCGCCAGCCATCACGGCTATTTCGACGTCAAGCCCGGCTCGGCCGACAACGACGCGGTGGTCGAGGCCATCCGCGATTACGCGCCGGACATCGTGCTGGTGGGCATGGGCATGCCGCGTCAGGAAATCTGGACGCTGGAGAACCACAAGGCCTACGGCCCGGCCGCGACCTTCACCGTGGGCGGCGCCTTCGACTACGAAGCCGGCGTCCAGAAGGCCGCGCCGCGGTGGATGGGTCCGATGGGCATGGAATGGCTGTTCCGGCTTATGGTCGATCCGCAGCGCCTGTTCTCGCGCTACTGCGTCGAACCCTGGTCGCTGGTCGGCCTGGCCTGTCACGACGTGGTCCGGGCGCTGGGCAGGCGCGCGGCGAGCGATCCCCGCGCGGCGGAAAACGCCCGCTGGGAGCAAATGCGTGCGCGCAACGAGGGTGCGCGCTAGGATGAAACGGTCTGTGGGGGCCGGGATCATCGTGACGGTGATCTCGAAAGAGGGGCTTGGGGGATAATGGGCCTGGATATTCGCGTCATGACGCTGGAGGCCAAGGAGCGCTCCGGCTTCGCTCACCGCGCCGTCGCCGGCGTGGGTCTGGCCGGGCTGGGCCTGGCTTGGGCCGTTCTGCTGGTCCCGTGCATGATCTGGCTGGCCGCCAGCCATCTGGGGCGTCGCCTTCAGCCGCTGGTCCGTCGCCCGGCCTGATTTCGTCTCCCGTCCGGGTCCAAGACCCCTAGTCAACGACTGTTTGCTCCGCGAATATGATCATTGATCACTGACCCGCGAAGAGGTCGGGGACGCGGAGGAAATTTCCATGGTCGGACGTCTGGACGGCAAGGTCGCCGTCGTCACCGGGGGCTGCTCGGGCATCGGGCTCGGCGCGGTCGAGCTGTTCGTGGCCGAGGGGGCGAGCGTGATCGCCGCCGATCTTCAGGCCGAGAAGGGCGAGATGCTGGAGAAGCGTTTCCCCGACCGCGTTCGCTTCTCGCTTTGCGACGTCACCTCGGAAGATGACCTGGCCAGGACCATGGCCGTGGCCGAGGAGAGCTTCGGCGGCCTCAACATCCTGTTCAACAACGCCGGACACGGCGGCACACCCGCCGGGGTGCCGGAGCTGACCGTCGAGGGCTGGGACAAGACCTTCGCCCTCTTGGTCCGCGGTCCGGCCATCGGCATGAAGCACGCCTTGCCGTTGATGCTGAAAAGGGGTGGCGGCTCGATCATCAACACCGCCTCGATCGCCGGCCTGCAGGCGGGTTTCGGGCCGCTGGCCTATTCGGCGGCCAAGGCCGCGGTGATCCACATGAGCCGGTGCGCGGCGGCGGAGTTGTCGCCGCTGAAGATTCGGGTCAACGCCATCTGCCCAGGCCTGATCGCCACCTCGATCTTCGGCGCTTCGATGGGCCTGCCGCGCGAGGTCGCCGACCAGATGGCGGCCCAGGTCGCGTCGATCGGTCCCAAGATCCAGCCGATCCCCAAGTCAGGCCTGCCCGAGGACATCGCCGCGGCCGCTCTCTACCTGGCCAGCGACGATTCCCAGTTCGTCACCGGAACCCACATCGTCGTCGACGGGGGCATCACGGTCGGGCCGCGCAGCGCTTGGGACAAGAACACGCCCTCGCCCATCCTGGCCGCCATGGGCATCACGCCCGAACAGGCCGAGGCCATGCGAGCCCAGCTGGTCGCCTCTGGCGCGGCGGGGTGACCCTCACGCCCAACCTGCGCGGCGCGCTGTGGATGCTGGCCTCGGCGGTCGGCTTCACGGCGATGACCACCCTGATCAAGTTCCTGGGGCCCGGCTATCCGGCCGCGCTGCAGACCTTCTACCGGCAGTTGGCGGGGGTGCTGGTGCTCCTTCCGTTGATGGCCCGCGACTGGCGCGCGGCGTTCCGGACGACCCGGCCAGGCATCCTGATCTTCCGATCCAGCGCCGGGGTGCTGGCGCTGATCATGGGTTTCTATGCCTACCAGAAGCTGCCCCTGGCCGACGCCAACGCCCTGTCGTTCACCCGGACCCTGTGGCTGGTCCCGCTGGCCGCCTTCGTGCTGCGTGAGCCGATCGGACCCTTGCGGATCGGCGCCGCGCTGGTCGGCTTCCTGGGCGTGCTGATCATGCTGCGGCCAGGCGCTGGTGGCGCGGTGGCCTGGATCGGCTGGCCCCAGGCCTGCGCCCTGATCTCGGCCTTCCTGTTCGCCCTGACCATCACTGGCATGAAGGTCATGACCCGAGACCACAGCCCGTTCGTGCTGCTGGTCTACGCCGCCGTGCTGGGGCTGGTGTTCGCCATCCCGCCGGCCCTGTTCGTCTGGAGATGGCCGACCTTGCCGGACCTGGGCCTTCTGGCCGCCATGGGCGTGATCGGCACCTTCACCCAGGGGGCCTATATCAAGGGCATGGAGGCCGGCGAGGCGGCGGTCATGGCCCCGATCGACTATACGCGGCTGGTCTTCGCGGTTGGCGCGGGCTTCCTGCTGTTCCACGAGGTTCCAAAGCCGGCTGTCCTGCTCGGCGCCGCGATCGTGGTCGCCTCGACCCTGTTCATCTCGTGGCGCGAGCACCAGCTGTCGAAGCGGGCGATGGCTCAGCCGGCGTAGCTTCTCCGCCATTCGACGAACCTGGCCAGGCCCTCGGCCAGCTTGACCCTGGGCTTGTAACCGCAGAGCGCCTGGAGCTTGTCGATATTGGCGAAGGTCGCCGGCACATCGCCGGGCTGCATCGGCAGGAAGACCTTCTGGGCGTCGATCCCCAACGCGGCCTCGAGGGTCGAGATCATGTCCATCAGCCCGACCGGATCGTTGTCGCCGATGTTGTAGACCTCGTGCCCGCCTTGGGCCGGCGGATGGTCGAGCACGCCGATTATGCCGTCGACGATGTCGTCGATATAGGTGAAGTCGCGGGCCATCTTGCCCTGGCCATAGACCTCGATCGCCTGGCCCTTCAGCATCTTCTCGGTGAAGCCGTAATAGGCCATGTCCGGTCGGCCCCAGGGACCATAGACGGTGAAGAACCGCAGGCCCGACTGCGGGAAGCCGTAGAGCCGGGCATAGCTCTGGCTGAGCAGCTCGCACGAACGCTTGGTGGCGGCGTAGAGCGACACCGGGGTCTCGGCCGGATCGGTCTCGCGGAAGCCATCGCCGTTCAGCGGCCGGTCGCCATAGACGCTGGACGAGGAGGCGTAGACCAGGTGCTCGGCCCCGGCATGGCGGCAGGCCTCCAGCACCGATAGGTGGCCGGCCAGGTTGCTGCGCTCGTAGGCGAACGGGTTCTCGATCGAGTAGCGCACCCCGGCCTGGGCGGCCAGGTGGACGATCTGCTTGGCGCCCGAGGTCTTCACCAGAGCGGCGAAGGCCTCGTGCTCGGCGATGTCCATGCGGACCATCGAGAAGCCGTCCCGGCCGTCCAGCCGCGCGGCCCGGGCCTCTTTCAGCGCGGGGTCGTAATAGGCGTTGAACACGTCGACGCCGATCACCGTCTCGCCGCGATCCAGCAGGCGCTCGGCGACATGCATTCCAATAAAGCCCGCCGCGCCCGTGACGATGATTGGCGTCGTCATGGCTCAGCCTCGCCCGATCGAGGCATAGGTGAAGCCATGCCGGACCATCTCGCCGGGCTTGTAGACATTGCGCAGGTCGACCACGACCGGGGCGGTCATCAGAAGCTTCAGGCGGTCGAGATCCAGGGCCCGGAACTGGTCCCACTCGGTGATGATCACCAGGGCGTCGGCGCCCTCGGCGACCTCGTAGGCGCCGGCCTTGAAGTCGACGTCCTTGAGCATGTGGGCCGCTTCCTTGGCCCCTTCCGGGTCGAAGGCCTGGACCTTGGCGCCCAGGGCCTGCAGGGCCGGGACGATGTCCAGGCTGGGAGCGTCGCGCATGTCGTCGGTGTTGGGCTTGAAGGTCAGGCCCAGCACGCCGATCGTCTTGCCGGTCAGGTCCTCGGCCCCGATGGCCTTGGCCACCTTGTCGGCCATGGCCTTCTTGCGGGCGTCATTGACCTCGAACGGTGGTCTCGATCAGCCGCACGGGCGCGCCGTACTGCTGGGCCGTGCGCACCAGGGCGATGGTGTCCTTCGGGAAGCAGCTGCCGCCGTAGCCGGGACCCGCGTTGAGGAACTTGCCGCCGATCCGCTTGTCCAGGCCGATGCCCTTGGCCACCTGCTGCACGTCGGCCCCGACCACTTCGCAGAGGTCGGCCATCTCGTTGATGAAGGTGATCTTCATGGCCAGGAACGCGTTGGCCGCGTACTTGATCAACTCGCTGGTCCGCCGGCCGGTGAAGACGATCGGCGTCTCGTTGAGGCTCAGCGGGCGATAGAGCTCGCGCATCACCGCCTGGGCGCGTTCGTCGTCGGTGCCGACCACCACGCGGTCGGGACGCTTGAAGTCCTCGATCGCCGCGCCCTCGCGCAGGAACTCCGGGTTCGACACGACCGCGAACTGGGCGTCGGGCCGCGCCTTCTTGATGATCGCCTCGACCTCGTCGCCAGTGCCGACCGGCACGGTCGACTTGGTGACCACCACCGTGAAGTCCTCGATCAGGCCGGCGATCTCCTCGGCCGCGGCGTAGACATAGGAGAGATCCGCATGGCCGTCGCCGCGGCGGGTGGGCGTGCCGACGGCGATGAACACCGCGTCGGCGTCCTTGATCGCCTGGGCGCCGTCCAGCGTGAAGAACAGCCGGCCCTCACGGACGTTGCGGGCCACCAGGTCGTCCAGCCCCGGCTCGAAGATCGGGATCTCGCCCTTCTCCAGCCGCTCGATCTTCGACGGATCCTTGTCGATGCACGTCACCACGTGGCCGAAGTCGGCGAAACACGCCCCAGACACCAGGCCCACATAACCCGTGCCAATCATCGCTACGCGCATGGACTCTTCCCGATCCGAACGAGCGCCTCGCGTGGCGCTTCCGCCTAATCCAGCAATCGCGACGCCGAGGCAAGCCGCCCCGGCGCCGAACGTCAAAACGCTCAGTCCCGTGACATCTTGATGACCCTTGACGGGGTGGCGTCTTCCCTGTGTCGCGCAAAGTCGATAGCGAGGAGCGGCCTCGGGAGATCTGGATGCAAACCGTACTTGTGGCCGGCGGCGCCGGATATGTCGGCTCGCACTGCTGCCTGGCGCTGGCCGCGGCGGTTTCCGGCCGGTGGTGTTCGACGATCTGTCGAACGGGCATCGCGAGCACGTCCAGTGGGGGCCGCTGGAAGTCGGCGATATACGCGACGCCGCCCGGCTGGACACGGTCTTCGCCCAGCATAAGCCCGTCGCCGTCCTGCACTTCGCCGCCCGCATCGAGGTCGGGGAGTCGGTCAAGAACCCCGGCGCTTTCTTTGATAACAATGTCGGTGGGACCATCACCCTGGTCGAAGCCGCGCGACGGGCTGGGGTGAACGCCCTGGTGTTCTCCTCAACCTGCGCCACCTTCGGCGATCCGGTGACCCTGCCGATGCCGGAAAATCACCCGCAGGCGCCGCTCAATCCCTATGGCCGCAGCAAGCTGATGGTCGAGCAGGCCCTGGCCGACTACGACCGCTATGTTGGCTTCAAGAGCGCCGTGATGCGCTACTTCAACGCCGCTGGGGCCGATCCGCAAGGCCGCATCGGCGAGTGGCACGAGCCGGAGACCCACGCCATCCCGCTGGCCATCGACGTGGCGCTGGGCAAGCGCTCGCATTTCACGATCTTCGGCGACGACTACGACACCCGCGACGGCACGGCGGTGCGCGACTATGTCCACGTCCTGGACCTGGCCGACGCCCACGTCTCGGCGCTCAAGCGTCTCCTGGCCGGCGGATCGTCGGAAGCCTACAACCTGGGCACGGGCGCGGGGACGACGGTGCGCGAGCTGGTCGACGGCGTCGGGCGCGCGGTCGGCAAGCCTCTGGCGACCCAGATGGCCCCGCGCCGGCCAGGCGACGCCCCGATCCTGGTCGGCGACAACGCCAAGGCCCGTGCGCAACTGGGCTGGAACCCATCGCGCGATCTCGACGCCATCCTGTCCAGCGCCTGGCGCTGGCATCGGGCGCGCGCCAAGGCCTGATCGGGCCGGGGCAAATCTCACCCTCATCGCCGCGACCTTCGGACCGGATGTCGCGGCGAACGCGCATGAAACGCTTTATTTGCAACTCTCGCTGTAGCTCTAGAGGGATGTGACCCGCGGGGGGCGTGCGTGCTCAAGTTCCTGACCTGTCTGACGACGCAACACGACCTGCGCCTGGTGCTCGTCGCCGGCCTCGTCTGCATCGCCGGCTGCTTCACCACGTTCCGCCTCTATTCGCGGATGCGCGGCGCCCGGGGCGTCGTGCGCGCCGCGTGGCTGCTGCTGACCGGCCTGGTCGCCGGCTCCAGCGTCTGGGCCACCCACTTCATCGCCATGGTCGCCTTCACGCCAGGCCTGAAGACCGGCTACAGCCCGACGGGCACCCTGCTATCGCTGATGATCGCCGCCCTGTTCATGGCGAGCGGCTTCGCCGTGGCCTCCGCCCAGCGCTCGACCACCAATGACTTCGCCGGCGGCGTCCTGATCGGCCTCGGCGTGGCGGCCATGCACTATACCGGCATGTCGGCCTTCGTGACCCAGGGCCACCTGGTCTGGGAACACGCCACCGTCGGCATGTCGGCGATCCTCGGCGTCTTCGGCGCGACCGCCGCCTTGGTGCTGGCCGGCCAGGCCCGCTCCGTCAGGAAGCAGGCCATCGGCGGCGGCCTGCTGTGCCTGGGCATCGTCGCCCTGCATTTTACCGGCATGTCCGCGATCACCATCATTCCCGACGCCTCGATCCAGGTGCCGGACCAGCTGCTGTCGGGCGGCATCCTGACCCTGGCCGTCGGCTCGATCACGGCCATGATCATCCTGGGCGGCCTCGGCGCGGTCGCCATCGAATCCCAGACCTCGCGTTCGGCCCTAGAGCGCATCCGCCGGCTGGCCAACGCCGCCTATGAAGGTCTGGTCGTGGTTCAGTCGGGCAAGATCAACGACGCCAACGCCGCCTTTTGCGAACTGGTCGGCGCCGACCTCCCGGAACTGGTCGGCCGCTCGCTGGTCGGATCGATCCTGACCTTCGACGAAGCCGGTCCGACCCGCGAGGGCGTTCGCCGCGAAGGCAAGATCCAGCCGATCTCCGGCGGTCGCGAAATCCCGGTCGAGGTGTTCTCGCGCCTGATGGACGATGGCGCCCGCATCGAGACCTCGGGCCTGACCGTTCTGGCCGTTCGCGACTTGCGCGAGCGTCGCGCCGCCGAGGAGAAGATCCGCTATCTGGCCGAGCATGACGGCCTGACCGGCCTGCCGAACCGCAATTCGCTGCAAGCCCGGCTGGGCGCGGCGCTGGATCGCGTCGAGGCCTCGGGCGAGACCTTGTCGGTGATCTGCATTGACCTGGACCACTTCAAGGAAGCCAACGACCAGCACGGTCACCTGGCCGGCGACGCCATCCTGGTGGAGACCGCCCGCCGCCTGCAGTCGGCGGTCCAGGCTCCTTCTTTCGCCGCGCGTCTGGGCGGCGACGAGTTCATCATCGTCCAGGTGGCCGGCGGCGATCAGCCGACCGCGGCCGCCGAACTTTCGGGCAGTCTGCTCGAACTCCTGTCGGCCCCCGTGGTCTATGAGGGCCAGGAGCTGGCGCTCGGTTCCAGCCTGGGCGTCAGTCTCTATCCCGACGACGGCCGCACGACCGAAGCCTTGATGGCCAACGCCGACATGGCCCTGTACCGCGCCAAGGAAAGCGGCCGCGGCGTCTACCGCTTCTTTAAGCGCGAGATGGACGACACGATCCGCGAGCGCCGCAACCTGGCCCGCGACCTGCGCCAGGGCATCGCCGAGGACGAACTGGTGGTCCACTACCAGCCCCTGGCCCGCGCCAGCGATGGCGAGGTCTGCGGCTTCGAGGCCCTGGTCCGTTGGCAGCACCCGACGCGCGGCATGATCCCGCCGCTGGAATTCATTCCGGTCGCCGAAGAGAACGGCCTGATCGGCGCCCTGGGCGACTGGGTCTTGCGTCGCGCCTGCGCCGACGCCGCGTCGTGGGAGAAGCCGCTGCGCATCGCGGTCAATCTCTCGCCGATCCAACTGCACAACCCGGCCCTGCCGAGCCTGGTGCACGAGGTCCTTATCTCCACGGGCCTTTCACCCTCGCGCCTTGAACTCGAGATCACCGAGAGCGCGCTCTTCAAGGATTATCAGCGCGCGCTGGACAATCTGCGCCGGCTGAAGGCCCTGGGCGTGCGGATCGCCATGGACGACTTCGGCACCGGCTTCTCGTCGCTGTCGACCCTGCAGTCGTTCCCGTTCGACAAGATCAAGATCGACAAGAGCTTCGTCGAGAATATCCATCGTCACGACCGCGCCACCGTCATCGTGCGCGCCGTGCTGGGCCTGGGCCGCAGCCTGGAGATCCCGGTCGTCGCCGAGGGTGTCGAGACCGAAGAGCAGATCGTCTTCCTGCGGGGCGAGAACTGCACGGAGCTCCAGGGCTACGCCATCGGTCGCCCGGCCCCGATCGACACCCTTTCGGCCTGGACCCTGGCCGGCGCGGCGCCGGCCCGCCTTGAAGGTCCCGTCGACCTGGGCCAGGCGCCGGGCGAGGTCAAGCGCTCGGCCTGATGCGATCAGCCAGGTGTCGAGCGCTTTGCACGGCGCCTGGAACCTCCTATGCCTTGAGCCGTTAGACGGTCCCAAGCGGGGCCGTAGAGCCGACATCGGGGCGAGCGCGTGCTGGGACGGACCGCCATCAAGTTCGTAACTGCGGCCGATCGGCGCGAACTACGCTATGGCTTCGCGCTGCTGGCGGTGGGCGTCGCCATCGTCGCCCGCTTCGTCGCCGTCGCCGCCTTCGGCGTTCCGATCTATTTCCCCACCTTCTTCGTCGCCGTCATGGCCGCGGCGATGGTCGGCGGGCTGGGGCCGGGGTTTCTGGCCCTGATCGTCTGCGCCCTTACCGCTTGGCGGTTCTGGATGACCCCCGACGGCGCGTGGGCCCTGCCGTCCCGCGAAACGGCGCAATTGATCATGTTCCTGCTGTGCGGCGGGCTGATCGTGGTGCTCGTCGAGGCTCTGCGCCTGGCCGTGCGGTCGGGCCTGGCGGCCGAGGCGCGCTTCCGTTCGGCGCAGGAGGTGTCGCTGGACGCCTTCGTGATCCTTGAGCCGGTCCGCGAGGCCGGACGGGTGATCGACTTCCGCTGGACCTACGCCAATCCGATGGCCGAGACCATGAGGCCGAAGGGGACTTCGACCTTGCTGGGCAGGCGGGCCTTGGATGTCTTTTCCGACGAGACGGGCCGCGACATGGTCGATCGCCTGGCGCGCCTGCTGGAGAGCGGCGGCCCCGACGACATCGACGTGCGGCGGGTCATCGACGGCGAGGAGCGCTGGATCCGCTCCAGCGGCGTGAGGCTGGGCGACGACCTGGCCGTGACCTTTCGCGACGTGACCCAGGAGCGCCGCGCGGCGGCGGCCCTGCGCGGCAGCGAGGAGCTGTTCCGAGGCGTCGCCAATACGGCGCCGGTGCTGATCTGGGCGACGGCTCAGAACGGTCGAGCGGACTGGTTCAACCAGGCCTGGCTCGATTTTCGCGGACGCTCCCTTGAGGCCGAACTGGGCGCCGGTTGGCTGGAGGGCCTGCATCCCGACGATCGCCAAGCCGGGTTCGAAATCGCCAACGCCGCGGCCAGTCGACGGGAACCTTTCAATGTCGTCTTCCGGCTGCGCCGCGCGGACGGCGCCTGGCGCTGGATCAACAGCGTCGGCGCGCCACGCTTCGATGAGGCCGGGGTCTATCGCGGCTATATAGGCAGTTGCTTCGACTTCACCGAGACGGTCGAGGCGCGCAAGGACCTGGAGGATCGGGTCGCCGAGCGCACCGCGGCCTTGCAGGCCAGCATGGCCGAGACCGCTCACGCCCAGGCGGCTCTGGCCCAGGCCCAGCGGCTGGAAACCGTCGGCCGGTTGACCGGCGGGGTGGCGCATGACTTCAACAACCTGCTGACCGTGATCGTCGGCGGCCTGGACATGATCCTGCGCAGACCCGACGACACGCCGCGCGTCACCCGCCTGGCCGAGGCGGCCCTGGCGGCCGGTCAACGCGGCGAACGTTTGACCCGACAGTTGCTCGCCTTCTCGCGGAACCAGGAGCTGAAGCTCGAGGTTGTCGAGATCGGGGCCTTGCTCGATCAGGCCGAACCGCTGCTCCGTCGGGCGGTGGGGGAAGGCGTGACTCTGACGCTGCGCCGTGATCCGGCCGCGTCCGGCGCGCGGGTCGACGCGGCCCAGTTCGAGGCGGCGCTGCTGAACCTGGTGGTCAACGCCGCCGACGCCACGGCGTTCGGCGGTGAGATCAGCATCGCCGTCGCGCCCGTGACCCTGGCCGAGGACGAGGTCGCCGACACCGCCCCCGGCGACTACGTCCGGGTGGCGGTCGGCGACACTGGCTCGGGTATGCCGCCCGAGGTTCTAGCCCGGGTGTTCGAGCCGTTCTTCACGACCAAGGAGGTCGGCAAGGGCACGGGTCTGGGCCTGGCCCAGGTCTACGGCTTCCTGCGGCAGTGTGGCGGCGGGGTGGCCATCGACAGCGTCGAGGGCCGCGGCACGACCGTTACGCTCTACTTGCCGGCGGCGGACGAGGCCGCGACGCCGGCCGTGATTCCGGTCCAGCCGCCGGCGCGCGACCGCCTGAAGGGCGTGCGGGTGTTGCTGGTTCGAGGATGACGCGGCCGTGCGCGAGATCGCCAGCGGTCTGCTGCGCGATCTGGGTTGCGAGGTCGCCACCGCCGAGAACGGGGCCTCCGCGTTGGAGGCGCTGGCGGAGGGCGTGGCGTTCGACCTTCTGATGTCCGACGTGATCATGCCTGGCGGCGTCAGCGGCGTGGATCTGGCGCGATCGGTCTCGGTCGGTCGGCCGGACATGGCCGTGCTGCTGACCACCGGCTATGCCGGGGACCGCATGGGCGCGGCTCCCGCCGACCTGCCATGGCCGGTGCTGCGCAAGCCGTTCCAGATCGACCAGCTGGCCGATATCGCCTCGGCCCTGCTCGGCGCCCGCGCGCCCGCGCCGGAAAAGACGCGAGCGCCTCGTAGGCGCGGGACAGGCCTTAGCGCCGCCGGCGAGTAGTCGATCCGCCGACCAGGCCGCCCAGCAGGCCCCGGATCAGCTCACGTCCGGCGGTGGACGCCACCGTCCGGACCAGGGTGACGGCGAAGGCCTCGGTCATGGTCTGGCGGCCCGACGCGCGAGGGCGGCTCTCGCGTTCGCGCCGCGCTTCCTCGCGCTCGCGGACCTTGGTCTCGGCGGCCTCGCGCTTGTCCTCTTCGGCCTGCTCGCGGGCGGCGTCGGCGTCCTGTTGGGCTTTTTTGGCGCGGCCCTGCAGGATCTCGTAGGCGGAGTCTCGATCTTCGGTGGTGTCGTAGACTCCGGCCACGGGGCTTTGGGCCTGAAGGGCCGCGCGCTCCGGCGGCGTGAGCGGCCCCAGGCGCGAGGCCGGCGGGCGGATCAGGGTCTTCTGCACGACGCGCGGGGCGCCCTTCTCGTCGAGGGTCGAGACCAGGGCCTCGCCGACGCCCAAGGCCTGGATGGTCTCGGCGGTGTCGAAGTTCGGATTGACCCGGAACGACTGGGCGGCGGCTTTCAGGCCCTTCTGGTCGGCGGGGGTATAGGCGCGCAGGGCGTGCTGCACGCGGGCGCCCAACTGGCCCAACACCGCGTCGGGAATGTCGGCCGGGTTCTGGGTGACGAAGTAGATCCCAACGCCCTTGGAACGAATCAGGCGCACGACCTGCTCGATCTTCTCAAGCAGCGGCTTGGGCGCATCGTTGAAGAGGAGATGGGCTTCGTCGAAGAAGAACACCAGCTTGGGCTTTTCCGGATCGCCGACCTCGGGCAGCACCTCGAACAGTTCGGACAGCAGCCACAGCAGGAAGGTCGAATAGAGCTTGGGCGACTGGATCAGGCGGTCGGCGGCCAGCAGGTTGACGTAACCGCGGCCAGCCGCGTCGGTGCGCATGATGTCGGAGAGATCGAGGGCCGGTTCGCCGAAGAAGTGCTCGGCGCCTTGCGTCTGCAAGGTCAGCAGTTTGCGCTGAATCGCGCCCACCGTGGCGTCTGAAACATTGCCGTACTGCGTGCCGATCTCGTCAGCATGGTCGGCGACATATTTCAGCGCGGCCTGCAGGTCCTTGAGGTCCAGCAGCAGCAGGCCGTCCTGGTCGGCGACGTGGAAGACGATGGTCAGCACGCCTTCCTGCACGTCGTTCAGTTCCAGGAGACGCGAAAGCAACAGCGGCCCCATCTCCGAGATGGTCGTGCGAATCGGGTGGCCCTTCTGGCCGAAAAGGTCCCAGAACATGACCGGCGGCGCGGCCGGCGAGAGCACCAGGCCCATCTGGTCGGCGCGGGCCTGCATCTTCTCGTTCGGCGTTCCGGGCATGGCCACGCCGGAGAGGTCGCCCTTCACGTCGGCGGCGAAGACGGGCACGCCGGCGTCGGAAAAGGCCTGCGCCAGAACCTGCAGGGTCACGGTCTTGCCGGTGCCTGTCGCCCCGGCCACCACGCCGTGGCGGTTGGAGCGATCGAGTCGCTGCGTCACCGGACCTTCGCCCAAACCGACCAGGATCTCATTTTCGCCAATCGACAGCGGCATAACCAAACTCCTTCGAACGCGTTGACCCTAACCGGGGCCTTGCGCCGCGCCAATCGGCGCGGTCAATGTCGGGCTCGCCTCTGGAGATATTTTACAAATGACGGCCACTGACCCGCCCCGCGCTCCGCCGCCGGTCACGACGCGCAATGCGGTGGTCTTCCTGGCTGTCATCGCCGGCGGCGCGACGCTGAAGTGGATGCAGGACATCCTGACTCCCCTGGCCCTGGCCGTGTTCCTGGCGGTGATGATCGACAGCTTCGCTCGCGTGCTGACCCTGCGCACGCCGGGCTTCCCGCGCAAGCTGGCTCTGCCGACCGCGGTGGTGCTGTCCCTGGCGTTGTTCGGGGTCTCTATCTGGATCGTCGTGGTGAACAGCAAGACGTTCTTCGACCACTCGTCGGAGTATGTCGCCAGCCTGAACGCGATCATCGCCAAGTTCACGCCGCTGGTCGGCAGGCTGTTTCCAGGCCTGCAGTTGCATGGCGTTCCCACCATCACCGACCTGGCCAAGCTTTTGAACCTGCAGAGCTACATCGGCGATGTGGCCCAATCGTTCAAGAATTTCGGCACCAGCGCCGTGCTGGTGCTGATCTATCTCGGCTTCATCCTCGCCTCGCGCCGGGGCTTCAGCCGAAAGATCGTCGCCCTGTTCCCGCACCATGCCGAGCGCGAGTCGAACATGACCATGTTCCAGCGCATTCGCGACGGGGTGGAGCAGTATCTCTGGATCCAGACCGTCACGGGCCTGATGATCGCCGCCGCCGCCTGGGTGGTGATGATGCTGGTCCGCTTGGACAACGCCTTCTTCTGGGCGTTCCTGATCTTCCTGGCCGCCTACATCCCGATCCTGGGCGGGGCGATCGGCTGCTTCTTGCCGCCCTTGTTCGCGCTGGTCCAGTTCCCCGACACCCTGTGGCCGGCGATCATCCTGTTCGCGGCTCTGCAGGGAATCTTCTTCGTGGTCGGCAACGTCATCTATCCACGCATGCAGGGCGACAGCCTGAACATGGATCCGACAGTGATCCTGCTCTCGCTGGCGGTCTGGGGCGCGCTGTGGGGCGTGCCGGGCATGTTCCTCTCCACGCCCCTGACCGTGGCGGCCATGGTGATTCTGGCCCAGTTCGAGGGCTCGCGATGGATCGCCATCCTGCTATCCGAGGACGGCGACCCGCAGGGCGAGCGAACGCTGTCGGGGCAGGGTCACGGGCCGGCGCCCGACACGGGGTCGTGGTCAGCACGAAAGAAATGAATGCGCCCCTTAAAATGAATGGGCTGGTTCCTATCTATGCCTTGTCCGGCTCCCCCCACCCGGACGCCCCGCAGGTTCCGGCTGGCAAGGCCGCCGCGACCGAAGCGGAAAACGCCCGTCTCTCCCCCCGGAGCGGGCCCGCGCCGCCGGCTTCCCCCCAGCCGGCGGCGCTTCCGTTTTCAGCCGCGCTCGGCTGAAAACACAGGAATTATTTTCAATTTCAGACGTAGCGGTTGAAGTAACGCCCGGAAGGGCTAGGTTCCGACCAAAAATTCGCGAGGGAATCCTATGATCGGTGAAAGAAATGACCTCATGTCCGCTGAGGCTCCGATCGGTCCGCTGGTAAGCGCCTTCGCTCAGGCCCTGGGCCAGTCGACCCAGGCCTTGTCACCCGCCGCGCGCGGCTTCGTCACCCAGGCTCAGGATGACTGGTCGGCCGAGGAGCTGCCCGGTCTGGACGTCGCCGATGTGGCCCGCGCCCTTGCCGATTTCTGGCGTTTCGGCGAAAGCGCCAAGGACGTCTCCGAACCCGTCATCCGCCTGCGCCGCACCGAGGGTGGAGAGCCCCCGTCCGATCTGCTCGAGATCGTGCAGGCCGACCGACCGTTCCTGGTCGACAGCATCATGGGCGAGGTGACCGAGGCCGGCTTCTCGGTCCGCGCCATGTTCCACCCCGTCGCCGACTGCGGCGGCGTCCGCCGCTCGATGATTCAGATCTGGCTAGCCCCGGTCGGCGAGGACCGAGAAGCGGCCCTGCTGCAAAGCGTTCGCGAAGCGCTCTCCGACGTCCAGCTGGCCGTGCAGGATTTCGAAGCCATGCGCGGGCTGATGCGCCGCACGATCGACGAGCTCAAGGCCGCCAAGGCGCCGGTCTCTGCGGACGAAAAGGCCGAGGACCTGGCCTTCCTCGATTGGCTGGAGCGCGATCACTTCGTGTTCCTCGGCGCCCGTCTCTATGAATATCCCCGCACCGCCGATGGCGGTTACGCGGCCGAGGAGCCCCTCTATCAGCCGGAAGGCAGCCTGGGCGTCCTGCGCGATCAGGCTCGCACGGTCCTGCGCCGGAGCAGCGAGCCGGCCATTCTGTCGGCCCAGATCCGCAGCCATATCGACATCGGCGACCCGATCGTGGTGGCCAAGTCGAACCTTCGCTCGCGCGTCCACCGCCGCGGCTACACCGACTATGT
This sequence comes from Caulobacter sp. UC70_42, assembly GCF_044056025.1. Classification (NCBI taxonomy): domain Bacteria; kingdom Pseudomonadati; phylum Pseudomonadota; class Alphaproteobacteria; order Caulobacterales; family Caulobacteraceae; genus Caulobacter; species Caulobacter sp. UC70_42. The sequence continues at coordinate 1,627,468 of NZ_CP171994.1, forward strand.
CGGCGTCCGCCGCTACGGCGCCGATGGCAAGGCCTCGGGCGAGGTCCGCTTCGTGGGCCTGTTCACCGCCGAGGCCTATGAGACGCCCGCCCACGAGGTGCCGCTGATCCGTCGCAAGGTCGGCCACATCCTGGAGCGCGCCGGAAAGGATCCCGAGAGCCACAACGGAAAGCGCCTGCGCAACATCCTCGAGACCTGGCCGCGCGATGAGCTGTTCCAGACCGACGAGGCCCAGTTGCTGGCCACGGCCATGGGCGTGCTGCACCTTTATGACCGTCCCCGCGTCAAGCTGTTCGCCCGCCGCGATCCCTTCGACCGCTTCATCTCCGTCCTGATGTTCGTGCCGCGCGATCGTTACGACTCCGGCGTCCGCGCCCGGGCCGGCCAAATCCTGGCCGAGGCGTTCCGGGGCCGGGTGTCGGCCTATTATCCGAGCTTCTCCGACGCTCCGCTGGCTCGCGTTCACTACATTCTGGGCGTGACGCCAGGCGATCACGCCGAGCCGGACATGGCCGCCGTGGAGGCCGCCATCGCCGAGACCGCCCGCACCTGGGACGACCGCTTCGAGGCCGCCGTTCGCGAGGGCTCCACGGGACGCGTCGCCCACCTGCTGGCCCGCTATGCCGGCGCCTTCCCGCCCGGCTATCGCGACCAGTATGACGCCGGCGAGGCCTTGGCGGACATCCAGGTGATCGACGATCTGGCCGAGGACGAGGCCGTCCGGGTCCGCGCCTTCCGTCGCGACGGCGACAGCGCGGTGACGTTCCGCTTCAAGCTCTATCGCCCGGGCGCCGCCGCCCCGCTGGCCGACGTGCTGCCGATCCTGGAGCACATGGGCCTCAAGGCCTTGATCGAGGACGGCTTCAAGGTCTCGCCGGACGGCAAGCCGGTCTGGGTCCATGAATTTGTCCTGCGAGACGAGGCCGGCGAGCATCTGGTCTTCGGCGACATCAAGCAGGCCTTCGAGGCCGCCTTCGTCGCCATCTGGACGGGTCGCGCCGAGAGCGACGGCTTCAACCGTCTGGTGCTGGAACTCGGCATCGGCTGGCGCGAGGCGGCCCTGATCCGCGCGCTCGCCCGCTATCGCCAGCAGTCGGGCCTGGATCCCAGCCAGGGCGTGCAGGAGCGGGCCCTGGCGGATCATCCGGGCGTCGCGCGCCTGATCCTGGATCTCTTCCAGACCAAGTTTGATCCGGCCGTTCGCGCTGATCTCAAGACCCGCGAAGAGCAGGCCAAGGCGGTCGAGGGCAAGATCACCGAGGCCCTGCAGGCCGTCGAAAGCCTCGACGCCGACCGTGTGCTGCGCCGTCTGGCCGCCCTGGTCGGCGCCATCCAGCGCACCAACTTCTATCAGCCGGCCGCCGACGGAAGCCCCAAGCCCTATATCAGCTTCAAGATCGCCTCGCGCGAGCTGGAAGACCTGCCGGCCCCCAAGCCCTATCGCGAGATCTACGTTTCGGCCCCGCATGTCGAGGGCGTTCACCTGCGCTTTGGTCCCGTCGCCCGCGGCGGTCTGCGCTGGTCGGATCGCCGCGACGACTTCCGCACCGAGGTGCTCGGCTTGGTGAAGGCTCAGCAGGTCAAGAACGCGGTCATCGTGCCGGTCGGTTCGAAGGGCGGCTTCTATCCGAAGCACCTGCCGCGCGGCGGCGATCGCGACGCGATCCAGGCCGAGGCGATCCGCGCCTACAAGACCTTCCTGTCGGGCTTGCTGGACCTGACCGACAACATCGACGCCGACAACCAGGTCGTGCCGCCGCCCTCGGTGGTCGTGCATGACGGCCACGACCCTTACTTGGTCGTCGCCGCCGACAAGGGCACGGCCACTTTCTCCGACATCGCCAACGGCGTGGCCGAGAGCTACGGCTTCTGGCTGGGCGACGCCTTCGCGTCCGGCGGTTCGGTCGGCTATGACCACAAGGTCATGGGCATCACCGCCCGCGGCGCCTGGGAAGCGGTCAAGCGCCACTTCCGCGAGCTGGGCAAGGACATCCAGACCGAGCCCTTCACCGTGGTCGGCGTGGGCGACATGTCGGGCGACGTGTTCGGCAACGGCATGCTGCTGTCCAAGCAGACCAAGCTGCTGGCCGCCTTCGACCACCGCCACATCTTCCTCGACCCGAACCCGGATCCCGCCGTCTCCTGGGCCGAGCGCGAGCGGATGTTCAAGCTGCCGCGCTCGTCGTGGGATGACTACGACAAGTCGAAGATCTCGGCCGGCGGCGGCGTGTTCGCCCGCGGCCTGAAGAGCATCCCGCTGTCGAAGGAGGTGCGCGAGCTGTTCGAGATCAAGGCCGAGGCCGTCTCGCCGGCCGAGCTGATGACCGCGATCCTGAAGTCGAAGGCCGAGCTGCTCTATCTCGGCGGCATCGGCACCTATGTGAAGGCCAAGGGCGAGAGCAACGCCGACGCCGGCGACAAGGCCAACGACGCCATCCGCATCAACGGTTCGGATCTGCGCGTGAAAGTGGTCGGCGAGGGCGCCAACCTCGGCCTCACCCAGGCCGGTCGGATCGAGTTCGCGCAGAGCGGCGGCCACATCAACACCGACGCCATCGACAACTCGGCGGGTGTCGACAGCTCCGACCACGAGGTCAATATCAAGATCCTGACCGGGATCCTGGAGCGCGGCGGCGAACTGACCCGCGAAAGCCGCAACACGCTGCTGGCCTCGATGACCGACGATGTCGGCCACCATGTGCTGGAGCACAATTACGACCAGACCCTGGCGCTGACGCTGCTCGAAAGCGACGCGGTCTCCGAAGTCGACGCCCAGATCCGCTACATGGTCGACCTCGAACAGCGCGGACGCCTGGATCGCAAGGTCGAGGGTCTGCCGACCAATACGGCGCTGCTGGAACGCAAGGCCGCCGGCAAGGGCCTGACCCGGCCGGAGCTGGCGGTGCTGCTGGCTTATGGCAAGCTGGACCTGTTCGACGACATCGTCGCCAGCCCGGCTCCGGACGATCCGTGGTTCGAGGCCACCCTGCGAAGCTACTTCCCCAAGGCGCTCGATCGGTACGCCGACGCCATGCAGAAGCACCGCCTGAAGCGGGAGATCATCGCCACGGTGGTCGGCAACCAGATGGTCAACATGTGCGGCCCGACCTTCGCCAGCCGCCTGAAGGCCGCCGCCGTCGCCGATGTCGGCGCGGTGGTCGTGGGCTTCACGGCCGCGCGCGAGATCCTCGGGATCGACGGCCTGTGGGACCAGGTCAACGCGCTGGACAACAAGGCCTCGGCCAACGGCCAGACGGCGCTCTACAAGGCCCTGGCCTACGCCCTGCGCAGCCTCAGCTTCTGGCTGGCTCGCCGCGCGGTCCGCGACAAGGCGACCGTGCAGCAACTGGTCGAGGCCTACGGCCCAGCGGTGAAGACACTGACCGGCATGGCGCCGGCGATCCTGTCGCCGTTCGAGCAGAAGACCGTCGCCAAGCGGGTGAAGGCCTATATCGCCGACGGCGCGCCCGAAGCCCTGGCCCAGTCCGTCGCGGCCCTGCAGCCCTTGACCACGGCCGCCGATCTCGTCGACCTGGCCAACGCCTCCAGCTGGAGCGTCGAGAACGTCGCCCGCCTGTACCATCAGGTCGGCGCGGCCTTCGGTTTCGACCGCCTGCGCGGCGCGGCCGGCGCCTTCGTGGGCGGAGACGCCTTCGAGCGCCTGGCGGTCCGCCGTCTGATCGAGGACATGCTGACCGAGCAGACCGCGATCACCCAGTCGGTGCTCAAGTTCGCCGCCAACGCCCAGGCCGGCGAGGACGAGGGCGCTGCCAAGGCCGCCATCGCGTCCTGGGCCGCCCTGCGCGGCGATCGTCCCCGCGCGGTCAAGCGGACGATCGAGGACATCGAGCAGGCCGGCGGCGGCTGGACCTTCGCCAAGCTGACCATCGCCAACGCCGCCCTGCGCGAGCTGTCAACCGGCGCCTAGGCGCCGGTCCATCGCCCACCTCTCCCCGGCGAGGGAGGGGTGGAGAGGGGACCCCGAATGGACCAGGGCGATCGTCGGCGTTTGGCCTGGACCCTCTATGAGTGGGCCCAGCAGCCGTATTGGGCGCTGATCGCGACCTTCATCTTCACACCCTATTTCGCGTCCGGCTTCGTCGGCGACGCCGTCCGGGGGCAGAGCCTGCTGGGCTATGCCGGGGTGGTGTCGGGCCTGGCCATCGCCATCCTGAGCCCTCTGCTCGGGGCGACGCTGGACGCCCGCCGCAATCCGCGCGCCTGGCTGGTGGGGCTGGCCTTTCCGTTCGTGATCGCCAGCGCCGCCCTGTGGTGGGCCGCGCCCGGCGAGACGGCCCGCGTCCCGCTGATCCTGGCCTGCCTGGTCATCGCCGGCGTCGCGGCCGAACTGGGCGTGACGGTGATGAACGCCCTGCTGCCGGTGGTGGCCAAGCCAGGCCAGATCGGACGGCTGTCCGGCACCGCCTGGGCCATGGCCTATGTCGGGGCGCTGATCACCCTGTTCATCGTGCTCCTCTGCTTCTCCCTGCCCAAGGTCCCGATGCTGGGCTTGTCGAAGGCCCTGCATGAGCCGGATCGCATCGTCGGACCGCTGGTGGCCGTATGGTTCCTGGCCTTCGCCTGGCCCCTGATGCTGACCGCGCCCAAGCCGTCGGAAGGCGCTGGCGAGAAGCCTCTGGCCGAGCTGTGGGCGACGATCCGCGGCCTGCCCCGCCGACCGCACATGCTGAAGTTCCTGATCGGCCGCATGCTGCTGGGCGACGGCATCTCCAGCTTCATCGCCTTCGGCGGAGTGCTGGCGGCGGGCCTGTTCGGGTGGACGACGACGCAGCTGGGGCTCTACGCGATCATGCTGTCGGTCGCGGCCGGCGTCGGCACCTTCATCGGCGGGCGGGTCGACCAGAAGATCGGATCCAAGGCCACCGTGCTGATCGCCACCGGCGTGATCCTGTTCGGCGCCACGGGCGTGGGGATGGTCGGCCGGGAGACGATCTTCTTCCTCTTTCCGGTCACGCCGGCCCAGGCCGATGAGGCTCTGTTCTCCAGCGCGCCAGAGCGGATGTTCCTGTTCTTCAGCCTGTTCGTCGGCCTCACCTTCGGCCCCGCGCAGTCCAGCCTCCGCGCCTGGATGGCCGAGCTGGCCCCGGCGGGCGAGACCGGGCGGTGGTTCGGGCTCTATGCGCTGTCGGGCAAGGCCACGGCGTTCCTGGCCCCGCTGGTCATCGCCGTCGGCACCCGCTTGGCCGGCGACCAGCGGATCGCCGTCGTGGTCTCGGCGGGGTTCATGGCGCTGGGCGCCGTCGTTCTCGCCAGCGCCCCCAGACGCGCCCCGGTTGTCGGCTGACGCGGAACACGGCACGCTCCCGCCCGAGGGGGAGCTCATGACCAAGGATCGCATCGTTCTGCTCGACTCGCTGAGAGGCCTCGGCGTTCTGGGCATCCTGCTGTGCAACATGCCGGACTTCGCGGTGGCTCCGCCGCTGTCGGAGTCGGTGGTCAACTGGCCGCACGGGACGGGGCCGGCGACGCTGGGCGTCTGGGCGCTCACCCAGTGGCTGTTCCAGCGCAAGTTCGTCACCCTGTTCGCCATGCTGTTCGGCGTGTCGATCTTCCTCGTCGGCGGCGAGCGGTCGGACCTGGAGCGTGGCGCGATCCTGCGGAAGCGCCTGGCCTGGATGGTCGTCTTCGGCCTTCTGCACGGCTTCGCCATCTGGTTCGGCGACGTGCTGCTGAGCTACGCCCTGGCCGGCTTCGCGGTGATGCTGACCCGGTCCTGGGCGCCCGGAAGCTGATCCGCACCGGGGTCACCATCTGGGTCGTCTTCTCGCTGCTGATGGTGGCCGGCATGACCGCCGCCATCGTCATGCAGCACGATCCCGCCCAGGCCACGCTGGAGACCGCCAAGGCTGTCGCCAAGTCGAAGGCCGCCGAGGTCCAGTACGGCGGGACCTTCCTGCAGTCGCTGATCCAGAACGCCAAGGACCGGCTGGGCTACCTGTCGGGCGAGCCGTTCATCTTCGTCATGACCTCGGCCCTGATGATGATCGGCCTGGGCTGCTTCAAGCTGGGCGTGCTGACCGGGGAGGCGAGCAAGCGGACCTATGCGACCCTGGTCGCCGTCGGCCTGACCGCCTCGGCGGCGGTCGGCGGCATGGTGGTCGCCCAGGTCCTGCTGGGCCTGCCGCGGCCGCTGTCGATGATCTTCCAGGCCGTGCAGTGGATGACCGCGCCGCTGACGACCCTGGCCTATGTCGGCCTGATGGTGTTCGCCGCCCGCTCGAAGGGCGCGTGGAGCGCCATCCCCAAGGCGCTGGCGCCGGTCGGGCAGATGGCGTTCACCAACTATCTGACCCAGTCGTTGATCATGACCTCCATCTTCTACGGCGGCCGGGGCCTGGCCTTGCACGGCAAGGTCGACCGGCCCCTGCTGGCGGCCCTGACCGTGGCGACCTGGACCGTCCAGATCCTGTGGTCGCGCTGGTGGATGGACCGGTTCGAGATGGGGCCGCTGGAGTGGGTCTGGCGGCGCCTCTATCGCGGTCCGACCCGCCTGCGCCGGGCTCAGCCGCAGGCCGTCAGCGCTCTGGCGAAATAGGTCTGCATCTCCTGAAAGAGGTCGGGCCGGTAGCGGGCCCGGGGATCGTTGGCCTTGTCGTCGTCGAAGGCGTGGGTGGCGTCGTCGAACATCACGCGATCCACGCTGAGACCGTCCTGGGCCAGGCGGTCCAGCGCCCGGGCCGGCAGCTTCCAGCCGACCACGGCGTCCTTGCCGGCCAGCACCGACCAGACCGGCGGCGCGCCCTCGCCCCAGCCGTGCCGCGAGGTCAGGGAGGGATAGCCGGCGTAAGGATAGACCAGCAGCGCCCCGCGCACCCGCTGGCGCAGCCGGGCCGGATCGGCGTCCGCCAGTTTCGTCGCCCGCGCCGCATTGTCGCCGATCGCGTAGCTGTCCATGATCGTCCAGCCGCCATGGCTCCAGCCGGCCAGGAAGACGTGCGCCGGATCGGCCCAGCTCTGCGTCTCCAGCCAGGCCAGCATGGCGAAGATGTCGGCCGCGCGGGTGATGCCGCGCAGCGCCACGCCGGTGCAGACGAACAGCTTGGCGTCCAGCGAGGACATGCCGCGCGGCTTCAGGCTGTCGACCACGACCGCCGCCCAGCCCGCCGCCACGGCGGCCCGGGCGTAGGTCTCGAGGAACGGCGTCTTGCCGCCGCAGCCGTGCAGGATCAGCGCCACCGGAAACGGTCCCGGACCGGCGGGCTTGAACACCCGCGAGTGCTTGGCGACCTTCTCGCCCCAGGCGGCGCTGTCCATCAAAGCCTCATCAGTCGTTAGTGCCGGAACACTCGCACGCCGGTGAAGGCCATAGTGAGGCCAAGCTTGTCGGCCGCCTCGATCACTTCGCCATCGCGCATCGAGCCGCCCGGCTGGATGATCGCCGTCGCCCCGGCTTCCGCCGCCTGGATCAGGCCGTCGGCGAACGGGAAGAAGGCTTCCGAGGCGCAGGCGCACCCACGGAGGTCCAGGCCGAAATCAGCGGCCCGAAGGGCCGCGATCCGGGCCGAGTCCTTGCGGTTCATCTGGCCGGCCCCGACGCCCAGGGTCTGGCCGGCGCGGGCGTAGACGATGGCGTTGGACTTGACGTGCTTGCCCACCGTGAAGGCGAACAGCATGTCGCGGATCTCGTCCTCGGTCGGCTGGCGCTGGGTCACGATCTTCAGGTCCGAGGCCGTGATCCGTGCGTCGTCGCGGGACTGCACCAGGAAGCCGCCGGCCACGCTCTTGAACGTGTCGCCGGTCGACAGCGGGTCGGGCAGGCCGCCGGTGACCAGCAGGCGCAGGTTCTTCTTGGCCGCGAAGACGGCGACGGCGTCGTCGTCGGCTTCCGGCGCGATGACCACCTCGGTGAAGATCTCGACCATGGCCTCGGCCGCCTCGCGGGTCAGGCGCGAGTTCACGGCCACGATGCCGCCGAAGGCCGAGGTCGGGTCGCAGGCCAGGGCCCGCTCATAGGCCTCGCGCTGGCTGCCGCCGACCGCCACGCCGCACGGATTGGCGTGCTTGATGATCGCCACGGCCGGGCCCTGGGCCGGGTCGAACTCGGCGATCAGCTCGAAGGCCGCGTCGGTGTCGTTGATGTTGTTGTAGCTGAGTTCCTTGCCCTGCCAGCTGGCGGGCCGTGGCCACGCCCGGACGCGGGTTCGGGAAGGTGTAGAAGGCCGCCTTCTGGTGCGGATTCTCGCCATAGCGCATGGTCTGGCGCAACTCGCCGGCGATCGACTTGCGGGCTGGGAAGTCCTGACCCAGCGCGGCCGCGAACCAGGCCGAGATCGCCGCGTCATAGGCCGCCGTGCGGGCATAGGCCCGGGCCGCCAGCCGCTGGCGCAGCTCCAGCGTCGTCCCGCCGGCCTTCAGGGCCTCCAGCACCTCGGCCAGATCGGCCGGGTCGGTGCAGACGGCGACATAGCCGTGGTTCTTGGCCGCCGAGCGGATCATGGCCGGGCCGCCGATGTCGATGTTCTCGACGCACTCGGCGTAGCTGCCGCCCTTCGCGACGGTCGCCTCGAACGGATAGAGGTTCACATAGAGGATATCGATGCCGCCGATGCCGTGGTCGGCCATGGCCTTGGCGTGCTCGGGCGCATCCCGAACGCCCAGCAGACCGCCGTGCACCACCGGGTGCAGGGTCTTGACCCGGCCGTCCATCATCTCGGGGAAGCCCGTCAGGTCCGAGACGTCCTTGACGGGGATCCCGGCCGCGGCGATCGCGGCCTTGGTGCCGCCGGTCGAGACCAGCTCGACGCCGGCGGCGTGCAGCACCTGGGCGGCCTCGACCAGGCCGGTCTTGTCGGAGACCGAAAGCAGGGCGCGCTTGGGGGCGACGAGATCGGGGGCGGACGGATAATCGGGGGCGGCGGGCACGGCGGACTCCTCTGGTGTGTTGCAGATCTGGAGCCCAGGCGCGCGGCTTATGAGGTTCGCGCTCCCCGGTGGTTTCCCACCTTCAACGCCAGTCACGCGAACGGGCCGGAAAATACGGGGGACGGCGGGGGAGTCAATGCGGCGGCGTACTTGCCCCCTCCGCGCTGACGCGCTCCTCCCCCGGAGGGGAAGAAGGATCGCGGATCACCTTCCGCCCCCTCCGGGGGCGGACGACCGCGCGGCGGTCAGGTGGGGGGCAAGGGGGATCGGCTTCACGCGGCGCGGCCGCTGAAGGCATGTGGGGAGGCGACGGAGCGGCCGGGCGAACCCGGAGACCGTGAGGTTTGTTTGTGTTTCGGCTCGCTTGACCGCTCCGCCAGGTTGTTCTTGCCCGTGAGGATGGGGGGCGTGAGCGTCTTTCAGCTCGGGACCCCACTAGCCCCCGGACGGGCGCGGACCAAGTCGATCGGCTACATCCGTCTCGACCCCGACGATCCACGATAGGCGGCTTGTACGATCACCGCCCTGTCGCTCCGCTGATGGTTTTGGCCCCGGACGGCTCCGTCACCCGTACGCGCTCCTAAAGAGTAAGCCGCACGATCTGACGACACCGCCGGGAACCGCCAGCGGCCCCGCTCAACCTATCCCCGCCGCCGTTTTGGGCCGGATCCAAACGCCCTCCCCGCGACGGGGATGGCTTTGAGTATCGCGGCGGATTCAACGCGGATCATTCAGGGGCGCGAAAAATCGACAAACTATTGATTTCGTGGGATTCGGAGCCGCGAACGCCGGGGATACAGCCCCCTCAATCCCCTCTCTCTTAGAGAGAGGGAGGGGCCCATCGCGCCGCGATGGGAGGGTGAGAGGCCGCACCGACCGGAAAATCCGGATTCCTTCCGTTGAACGCCGCCGGCGTCGGGGACCATCCTTCGCGTATGGACCGGATCGCCACCGCCCGCCGACTCCGCCGCGACCAGACCCTGGCCGAAAGGACGTTCTGGGCGATGGTTCGCAACCGCCGCCTGGGCGGGTTCCGCTTCCTGCGTCAGCATCCGATCGACCGCTACTTCGCCGACTTCGTCTGCCAGCGCGGCAGGCTGATCGTCGAGCTGGACGGCGTCGCCCACGAGGGCCGCGAGGCGTATGACGCCCAGCGCACCGAGACACTGAGGCGGTTCGGCTACAGGGTGCTGAGATTTCCCAATACCCGGGTCCTGACCGACCCGGGCGGCGTCGCCGACGAGATCCTGGCCGCGCTCGGGGCGACGGGATCGGGCACCTAACCCCCTCTCTCCTCGAGAGAGGGAGGGGCCCACGCCGACGGCGTGGGAGGGTGAGAGGTTGGGGCCTACGGGATCATCGCGGCGATGGGGGAGAGGGCTCTCACCCTCCCACCGCTGCGCGGCGGGCCCCTCCCTCTCTCAGGGAGAGAGGGGTTTTGGGGGCGACCCGCGCCCTTGGTCAGGACGCCTTCCGCCCCGGAAGAGCGCCCCCTTACATCTCACGGCGAGACGATCGCAGGGCTGTCCAGGTCACTCAAGGACCGCTCTCCGAGCGGCCGCGCACGGCGGCGAAGCCGTCCTTGACTGACCTGGACAGCCCTGCACGCTGCAGCCTCCAAGAGATTTAAGGCGGGCTCTGGCCGAGCAATCAGGACTTAACGATCAGATCACTCCAGGCCTTAAGGGCCGATTCCGACCTGTTCTCGGATCTGCTGATACGAAGCAAATTTTGGCGGTCTATACTTGGTATTTGCTCCAGCTTGCTAGCGATCCGCCGCACCATGGAAGCTCGACTCGGAGGCTTTTGAGGTAGCTTCACGCCGAGGATTTCGCCGTAAGCTCGCAATTCTCGCGAAGAAGAGAGTATTTCACCCCTCATGGCGGATCTCGCAAAGCTAGCGATGTCGGGGTCCGGATATTCGAAATTATCGGATTGCAGGGTGTCTGAATGAACTTGCGTTGCCCCCCTAGAGGGCTTTCCGGAGCGAGATGCTGCGGCCGCCGCTCGAGCTAGAGCGATTGGCTTCTGAAGTAGCTCTCCTGATTCAATAAGCCTGAAAGCTTCTTGAATGTCCCTTTCGCTATGCGACTGGAAGATGCCCAGAAGCTCCATGGCCAATTTTTTCGCTTTTGTAGTCATAGACTTATCCGACGGGCGAAAGCATCGCTGAAGCTGGCGACGAGTGATGAAACCGAGGAACGAGCATAGGACGTTCTGAATATAGGGCTACCCTCTCTAGCCCCCTTAGGAAAGGATCTCGAATAGGGGATTTCTTCATCGAAAACATGCCACCCGAAGGTCGCAGCTAGGCTGCGTACTTCATCTTTCGATCGGGATTCCTCAGGCGAGTAGTCTGAGCACATGTTGAATCCAATGCCGCAAACCTCAAGTTGTTTCCTATAGGAATTCTCAAAATCGCCCAAAGATTGTCGAATTAGTGGAAGGCCGATTGTGGAAAGGAATTCAGGCTTTACGGGGACCAGAATTTTATCTGCGGTTAGATAGGCAGCTGCCGTCAAAACAGATTCTGTTGGCGCGCAATCTACAAGTATAAGGTCGTAGTTGTCTTCTACATCAGCAATAAAATTAGATAACAAGTGTTCTTTTTGGCTGGGATTTTTTAGAGTAAAGCTGAGCTCAAGTTGAGATGGAAGAAGGTCTACCTTTCCTTCGCTTCCGATGAAATTTGCAACATTGATTATAGCGTTTGATAGAGTCCTACCAGATGCTCTGAGGCCTGGCGCTCTGGATTGTTGCTCAAATATATCCCATATTGTTGGCGAATTATTCGTTATAATTTCTCTCTGATAACGTGAAACTCCTAGCATGTACTGGCTAGAATTAAACTGGGGATCGAGATCAACTAATAGGACTCGCTTTCTCCATCTCAGCATAGCCGAGAAATGCCAGGCGAGATTGGTGCATAGCGTGCTCTTGCCCACGCCACCCTTCATGTTGATGACTGCGACTTTGATGGCCAAAATGTCCCCTCCCTTGAATGGTCAAGTTTCAATGATGGGACTCTCTCGAGGCGCTATCAAGGATAACAACGCCTCTTTTGCGTGCAAAGTGATGTCGGCGGTTTCGCATTACCGGTCGACCGACCTTAGGAGCGCCCCCAGCGCCCTGACCCCCCCACCCGCGCCACCACCGCCCGAAACACCATCGCCATCTCGATATGCGTCTGCACGTACCCCCGCTCGAACAGGTACGTCAGCATCCGGTCGTAGGCGTCGTCATAGTCCCCCGACGCCACGCTCCCGGGCACAAGCGCCTCGCGTTCCAGCACCGCCAGGATCTCCGGCGCGTCCGCCGTCAGGGCGGCGACAACCTCGGACACCTCGTCGGCCGTGTACTCGGGCGCCTGTCGCGCCCGGCCCGGGTCGATCGGCGGCCTGCGCTCGAAGCCCATCGGCCCTAGCCCTCCGCCCGGGTCAGTTTCCAGCGGATTTTTGCCCCGACCTCCGGGCGCACCTGGCTCTTCAGCACGATCTGGCCGGCCTTGCGGGCCAGGCCGTGGTCGAAGTGGGCGGTGGGGGCGATCTCGACGTCGACGGCGTCGTTGCGCAGCCACCAGCCGATGTTGCTGGGGCCCCGGATCAGCACGCTCTTGCCGTCGCGGGCGATCGAGGCGCGGGCCTCGGGGTGCAGGTGGAAGCGCACCGCGAAGGGCAGGTAGCGGCGGGGGCCGTCCGCCGCGCCGGGCGCGGCGGCGAAGGGGGTCAGGCTGTCCTCGCCGCGCAGCTCGTCATTGACCGCGTCGAGGAACAGGCGGCGGGCGTGCTGCAGGCCCGCATGGCGCCAGCCGTCGTGGACGATGTCCAGCCACACCCCGCCGACGTCGTCGTGGCGCTTGGCCTCGACCGCCTGGGCGCCGTCGACCAGCCAGGGGCCTAGGGCGCGGGCCTTGAAGCCCGACAGCGGCCGGCCGGCCGAGCCGTCGCCGACCGAGACCGTGGAGGCCGCGTCCGAGAGGCGGAAGGCGTCTGGCGCCGGCGGCCTCGGGGCTCCAGCCGCAGCTGGTGATCAGGCGGTCCTTGGCGCAGACGATCTCGACGGCGGCTGGCTGGGCGCAGGCCGCGACGCTCAAGGGTCCGGCCGGGGGCGGGCCGCAGTCGGCGATCAGCTCGATGCTGCCCCCCACCATCCGGTGATAGCCGCTGTGTGGCGCGGCGTTCAGCGGGCGCGGGCCGGCGTCGTCATGGGCCAGGGCGGCGGCGATGCGGCGGGCGCGATCGCCTCGCCGCCGTGGAAGGCCGCCAGATGGCCGTCGCCCAGGGTGAAGAACCGCGTGGCGGTCGACAGGCGGTCGATGGCGCGGGACAGGGCCTCGGGGCTGGGCCGGCCGCGCTGGCCCAGGGCGTCGTCCAGGGTCAGCAGGTCGAACAGCAGCTCGACCCCGGCCTCGGGCGAGCGCGTGGCGTGGCCGCCGTCGGCCAGCACCATGCGGTCGAGGTGGCGGGACAGGGCCTTCAGGCCCTTGTCGATCAGCCGCTCGCCGGACTTGCCGGCCAGGACGCAGCCGGCGACGGTGGCGACGGCGGCGCGCTCCAGGGCCCGTTCGGGGGCGCTGTTCAACTCGACCAGGTGGCGGGCCTGACGGGCCAGGTCGCGGGTCAGGTCGGCGATCTCGGCGTCGCTGCCCTCGGCGGCCAGGGTCTTGGCGGCGCAGGCCAGGTGGAAGACCCGGCGCTCCAGGCACTCGGGCGACCACGAGAAGGCGTTCCACTTGCCGAACACGCGGCGCCAGTCGTCGATCAGGCGCAGGGACCGGCGGGCGCCGTCCGAGCCGGCGGCGGCCAGGTCCGGCAGCCAGTCGAAGCGGTGCAGGCTGACGGCGAAGCGGCGCGAGGGGCTGGCGGTGTCGAACGGGTCGCCGTCGAGGGCCAGGCGCAGGGCGGCCCCGTCCAGGGCCAGGGCGCCGGTCAGGATCTTGCGGCCATGCTCGGGGATCGACCGGGGCGCGGGTCGTGCGGCCGGGCGGCCAGGCCCTCGGGGCGCGGGAAGGCGATCAGCAGCCGATGCGGGCCCGAGCCGTACCACTCGCGGGCGACATGGCTGGCCAGCTCCGCGCCGACGGCTTTCCACAGGACGCCGCCGCCGCGTGAAGAGGCGGGGACCTTCGAGCCGCTGGCGGAACGCTTGACGGCCATGGTCTGGGGTCAGCCGCCCTTCAGCGCGCGGATGTTGTCGGCATAGGCGCCGGGGCCGCCCTTGAACACCGCCGAGCCGGCGACCAGGGCGGTGGCCCCCGCCGCGACGCATTGCGGGGCGGTGACCGGGGTGACGCCGCCGTCGACCTCGATGATGATGTCCAGGCCGGCCTTGTCCACCAGCTTGCGCAGGGCCTCGACCTTGCGCAGCTGGCCGGGGATGAAGCTCTGGCCGCCGAAGCCGGGATTGACCGACATGACCAGCAGCAGGTCGACGTCCTCCAGGATCCACTCGACATGGTCGAGGCCCGTCGACGGGTTGAACACCACGCCGGCCTTGGCCCCCAGCTCGCGGATGCGCTTGAGGCTGCGGTGCAGGTGCGGGCCGGCTTCCGGGTGGATGCTGATCAGGTCCGCGCCAGCGGCGCGGAAGGCTTCCAGGTACGGGTCGGCCGGGCTGATCATCAGGTGGACGTCGAAGGGGATCGTCGCGTGCGGCCGGATGGCTTTGACGATGTCGGGGCCCAGCGTGATGTTGGGCACGAAGTGGCCGTCCATCACGTCGACATGCACCCAGTCGGCGCCGGCCGCCTCGATGGCGGCGACTTCCTCGCCCAGCTTGGCGAAGTCGGAGGCGAGGATGGAGGGGGCGATCAGCGGCGCGGTCATGGTCCTGGGATAACCGCGTCGCGCCGTCCTGTCAGCCCTAGAGCTTCCTGAACCTTGCGGCGAAGAAGCCGTCCTGGCCGCCGTCGCGGTGATGCGGCAGCAGGCGCAGGGTCCCGCGCGCGGTCAGGCTGGCCTCCGGGGAGCCACCTTCGCCGGGCTGGATCGGCTCCAGAACCATGTCCTGGCGGCGCGCCAGGAAGGCCTCGACCTGGGCCTCGCCCTCCTCCGGCTCCAGCGAGCAGACGGTGTAGACGAGGCGCCCGCCGGGCTCGAGGCGGTCGGCGGCGCTGTCGAGAATCTTCGCCTGCACGCCGGCCAGGCTGGCGACGTCGCCGGGGCGGGCGGCCCACAGCACGTCCGGATGCCGGCGGAACGTGCCGGTGGCGCTGCACGGGGCGTCCAGCAGGATGGCGTCGAAGGTCCGGTCGTCCGCCCAGACGGCCGCGTCGGCGGCGACGATCTCGGCGGTCAGGCCCATCCGATCCAGGTTCTCGGCCACGCGCTTGAGCCTCGCGGCCGAGCGGTCCAGGGCCACGACGCTTGCGCCGGCCGCGGCCAGCTGCAGGGTCTTGCCGCCGGGCGCGGCGCAGAGGTCGAGCACGCGGTCGCCGGCCTTGACGTCCAGCAGGCGAGCGGGAACGGCGGCGGCGGCGTCCTGCACCCACCAGGTCCCGTCGTCGAAACCCGGCCAGGCGGCGACATCGCCCTTGCGGCGCACGCGCAGGGTTCCGCCGTCCAGGCGCTCGGCCTCCAGCGCCTCGGCCAAGGCGGCCGCGTCGGCGGAGGGCTTCAGGGACAGGTCGGTGGCCGGCTCGATGGCGATCTGGGCGGCGATCTCGCGGGCCGTGGCCTCGCCGAACGCGGCCACCCAGCGCGAATAGAGCCAGGGCGGGGCCAGCAGGGTCGGGTCCTTGGCCGGCTCGCCGTCGCGCAGCAGGCCGCGCAGCACGGCGTTGACCAGGCCCTTGAACGGGCGGCTGGTCTTGTTGGCCCCGGCCAGCTCGACCGAGGTGGCCACGGCGGCGAAGGCCGGGACCTCCAGATAGAAGGCCTGGGCCGCGCCGAGGCGCAGCAGATGCATAACCCGGTCCGGCGGCGCCTTCTGCAGCTTGGCGGCCAGGGCGCGGTCGATGGGGCCGAGGTGGCGCAGCACGGCCATGGCCAGGGCGCGCGCGAAGGCCCGCTCACGCGGCTCCAGGAAGCGGAAACCGTTGGCGGAGGCGGCTTCGTCGATGCCGCCGCGGCGCGAGAGGGCCGCGTCGATAAGGTTCAGGGCGGCTTCCCGGGCGGGGAGGCCGTCGTTCAGTTCTTGAGTCACCGTCTCGCCGTGCCCCAAAGGCGAGGGCGAGCGCAAGCGTCTTGCGGAAAAATCGCGCGGCGATGCGGACGAAAAATGCTGAGAATCCGCCCATGTCAGAGCCCGTTGACGCGTCCCCATCGCCTGAAATCGCCCCCTCGGACGTCCCCGGCGCCGCGCCGGGCAAGCCTCTGAGCCCCGCCGCCCGCCGCGCGCTGGAGGAGGCCGCCGAGCGCCGCGCCGCCGAGCACGCCGCCGCCCTGCCGCCGGAAAAGGGCGGTCGCGAAGGCCCCGAGCCCACGCGCTTCGGCGACTGGGAGAAGAAGGGCGTGGCGGTCGACTTCTGAGGCTGGCAGGCTCCTCCGAAACAAAGGGAGCGAAAGTCTTGGAAGACCTTGCCGAACGCCGCATCCAGGCGGTGCGCGACCACATGGCGCTGGAGTGCGTCCATGACTGGGACGGGGTGATCGCCACCTTCGAGCATCCGCGCTACGAGATGCACGGCGGCGGCGCGGTGTTCGACGGCGAGGCCGCCGTACGCGGCTATTTCGCCGCCTCGCGCACGCCGTTCCCCGACCAGGGCAACGAGATCATCGCCATCGCCCACGCCGGCGACACGGTGCTGGTCGAGTTCTGGCTGACCGGCACCCATCTGGGGCCGCTGAAGATCCCCGGGCGCACGGTCGAACCGACCGGCAAGGCCTTCCGCATCCGCATGGCCGCCAGCTTCGAATTCGCGCCGGGCAGCGACAAGATCGTCTGCGAGCGGCCCTATTACGACCAGTTCGCGGTGCTGCGGGCGCTGGAGCTGGGATGACGGCGCGGCCTGCGACTTAAGGTTTCATTGCGCGCCATCCTCGCATACCAAGGCGGGGCCGCTGAAATTCGCCGGACGGGACGCACGACATGGAATGGCTGGTGATCCTGGCTCTGGGAGTCTGGGTCTATCGACAGGGCCAGAAGATCCGGAAGCTCGAGCGACGGCTGGACGCGGCCGACGCGTCGCGACGCATGGCCCCCGAGCTCGCCCCGCCGTTCCCCGAAAGCGCGGGGATCGCCGAGCCGATCGCGGCGCGCCCGCCCGAGCTCGCGCCGGACCCCGCGCCCGTCTACGTCCCCGAGCCCGCGGCGGTCCGCGCGCGCGCCGGAACCGGCTTTCGCTTCGCCCTCGCCGCCGCCCCCTCGCGTTCCGCCGCCACCGGCGATCAACCGCGAGTCGGTGTCGACCTGGCTGTCGGAGAACGGCCTGGCCTGGATCGGCGGCGGCGGGCTGGCGCTGGGCGGTCTGCTGCTGGTGGCCTATGCCGCGCAGCGCGGACTGTTCGTTCCCGAGCTCCGCATCGCCCTGGCCGTCATCCTGGGCGCGGCGATGCTGGGGGCCAGCGAGTGGATCCTGCGCCAGAGACCGTCGATCGCCGGCGGTCGCCACCTGCTGGCCGCCGCCGTCTCGGCCGGGGCCGGGGCGGTCACCCTTTACGGCGCCGTCTGCGCGGCCCACGGGCTGTATCACCTGATGCCGCTCGGCGCGGCCGCCGTCCTGGCCGCGGGCGTCTCCCTGGGCCTGCTGGCCCTGTCCCCGCGACACGGCGAGCCCCTGGCCCTTGTGGCGATCGTCGGCGCCGTGCTGACGCCGGCCTTCACCGGCCTGCCCGGCTGGTCGCCGCTGGCCTTGACGCTTTACGCGGCGCTGATCGGCGCGACGGGCTTTTCGATCTCTGCGCTGCGCCGCTGGGGCAAGGCGGGCGCCGCCACGATCATCGGCCTGCTGCTGCTCAGCGGGGTCCCGGTGGGCCAACACCAGACCCTTCCGGCGGTGATCATCCAGATCCTGGCCGCCGCCGGGCCGTTCGCCGCGACGCTGTGGCGACGCCGCTTCCGTCGCGACGACGCGGGAGATGCGGCCGGCGACGATTTCGGAGGCCTGCCCGCCCTGGCGCTGGTGCTGGTCAGCCTGGCGTCGTTCGGCCCCTGGTTCTCGGCCCCGGTCGGGTCGGGACACCTGCCGACCGCCATCCTGCTGTCGGGGTTTCTGATCGTCCTGGCGGCGGTCATGGCGAGCCGCGACATGATCCGGCCTGGCCTGTTCGCCTTGCCCGTCGGCATGGCGATCTTCTGCCAGCTCGTGGCCATGGCCATCGCCGTTCGCGCCCCCGCCTTCGCCGCGCAGCTGCCGTGGCAGCACGCTCTGACCGCCCTGATCCCGGCGGTCACGCTCTGGCTGGCGCTGGACCGGCCCGCCGTGGAGCGCACCCGCGTCCTGGCCATCGGCGGCATCGGCGTGGCCGTCCTGGCCAGCCTGACCTGGCCGATCCTGCATGCGGCGAAGATCGGCTTCGGCTGGGCGCCCGCCGCGATCCTGGCGGCGGCCCTGTTCGGCGCGGCGGCCCTGATCGCGCGCCGGGTGGAACAGGCCTCGACGGATCGAGGCTTGGCGCTGTGGCTGGCGGCGGCGGCCGAGATGGCCTTCCTGGCCGCGCACGCCGCCGTCGCGCCACGCTTCGAGCCCGCCGCCTTCGGCCTGGCGGCGCTCGCCCTGGCCGTCGCCGCCTGGCGTCTGCCCTGGCGAGGCCTGGCCCCCGCCAGCGTGGTGGGCGGCCTGATCGCCTTCATCGCCATGCTGCGGCCGGAGGTCATCGGCGCGGCCCTGGACGGCCGCCTGCCGCTGGCGACCCTGCTGGCCGTCAGCGCCGTGGCGGCCGGGCTGCTGGCGGTCTCCTCCACTCTGATCTGGAAGGGCGGCGGCGGGAGCGTCCGCAACGAGGTCGAGGCCCAAGGCGCGACCAGCCTGCTGATCGTGCTTCTGGCGCTGTTCACGGCCCTGCATGTCGTGCTGTCGGGACCACGAGACCGGGGTGTCGACAGCCTGCTGGAAGCCTCGCTGCGAACCCTGATGCTGCTGAGCACGGGCCTGCTGCTGGTGCTGCGCCAGCGCCCCGACGAGGGCCCGATCGCGCGCTGGCGCGCGCTGATCGTGGTCAGCCTGGGCGTCGCGCACGGCGTCCTGCTGCAAGGCCTGGCCTGGAACCCGTGGTGGGGCGCGGGCGAGCCGGTCGCCGGACCGCCGATGCTGAACACCCTGATCCTGTCCTATCTGGCGCCGGCGGGTCTGCTGGCGGCCATCGTCTGGCGGCGGAGGCCGGCGGACGATCGCTGGACGAAGACCTGGGTGCTGGCCGTCCCGTTCTTCGCCCTCCTGTGGGCCCTGCTGGCGCTGCGCCACCTCTTCCACGGCGCCGCCATGGGCTACGCGGCGATCGGCCGGGCCGAGGGCGCGGCCTATGCGGTCCTCGCCCTGATCGCCGCCTATCAATTGCGCTCACCCAGCATGGCCGGACGCTCCAGCACGGCCTGGCTGGCGGGGATCGCGCCGGTGTTCGGCTGGCTGGCGCTGATCGTCGCCGGCCTGGTGTTCGGCGTCCGCGCCAGTCCCTGGTGGGGGCCGATGGCCGAACCGTTGGCGCCGGCCGGCGCCGCGCTGCTGCTGTTCTGCCTCTATGGCCTGGGCGCGGCGGCGATGCTCCGCCTGCGGCGCGGAGACGGACCGTTCGACCGGACCGCCCTGGCCGGCGCGGTCGGAACCCTGTTCGTGCTGCTGACCCTGCTGATCCGCTACGCCTTCCACGGCGCCGACATGCGCGCGCCCACGGGCGGCGAGGGCCTGGAGACCTGGACCTTCTCGGCGCTCTGGGCGGTGTTCGGTCTGGCCGTCCTCAGCCTGGGCGCGGCGCGCAAGGACATCGTCCTGCGGTGGGCGGGCCTGGCGGCCCTGCTGTTCACGGCGGCCAAGGTCGTGCTGTTCGACCTGGCGCGGCTGGAAGGCGTCACGCGGGCGGCCTCGTTCCTGGCCGTCGGGGCGCTGTTCGTGGGCGGCGCCCTGCTGGCGCGGCGCCTGAACGCCGGGCGTCGTCCGGCGGAGGACCTGGAGACCTAGTCAAGGGCCATTGTTCCCCGAACGGTATCGGCTAGCGTGGCCTGATCATCGCCGGAGACATCCCTTGCGCCTGCTCGCCAAGATCGTCGCGATCGCCCTGCTGCTGCTGGCCCCGCCCGCGCTCGCCAAGCCCGCCAAGCCCGCCAAGCCCGCCAAGCCCGTCGCCGTGCTCGCCGCCGGGGCCGTGGCCGCGCCGGACCGCTACGGGGCGCTGGCGGCGGAGGAGATCCTCAAGGCGGGCGGCAACGCGGTCGACGCGGCTGTGGCGACCGGCTTCGCCCTGGCCGTCACCTATCCCGAGGCCGGCAACCTGGGCGGCGGCGGGTTCATGACGCTGTATGTGGGCGGCAAGCCCTACTTCCTCGAACTACCGGGAGACGGCGCCGGCGGCGGCTTCGGCCGACATGTACCTGGGCAAGGATGGCGAGCCGGTCGAAGGCCTGTCCCTGTACGGCAATCTCGCGTCCGGCACGCCCGGCACGGTGCGGGGTCTGGCCATGGCCCACAAGCGGTTCGGCAAGCTGTCCTGGGCGCGGGTCCTGGCGCCGGCCATCCGCTACGCCCGCGACGGCTTCACGGTGAACGCCCAGTTCTCCGGCATGCTGGCCGGCGAGGTCCCGCCGCAGTTCAAGGGCACGAACTTCCGGACCTATTTCGGCTCGCACAAGGCCGGGACGCTGTTCAAGCAGCCGGACCTGGCCGCCACCCTGGAGCGGATCGCCCGAGGCGGCGACAAGGCGTTCTACGAGGGCGAGACCGCCGACCTGATCGTCGCCCAGATGGGGCGCGGTCCGGTCAAGGGCCTGATCACCAAGGCCGACCTCGCCGGCTACAAGGCCGTCTGGCGCGCGCCGGTCACCGCCAAGTGGCGCGGCTATGACGTCATCACCGCCCCGCCGCCCAGCTCGGGCGGGATCGCGCTGATGCAAATGCTGTTGATGAAGCAGGACCTGGCCCCAAGCTTCAAGGGCGTGGGCCTCAATGATCCCCAGTACGTCCACCTGCTGGCGGAGATCGAAAAGCGCGTCTACGCCGACCGCGCGGAATATCTGGGCGACCCCGACTTCGTGAAGGTCCCGGTGTCCAACCTGATCGACCCCGCCTATGTCGCCCGGCGCGCCCGCGAGGTCGATCCGGACAGGCCCTCGCCGACCAAGGCGGTGGTCCCGGGCCTGGAGAAGCCGCAGACCACCCACTATTCGATCGTCGACAAGTGGGGCAACGCTGTCTCCAACACCTACACGCTGAACGGCTGGTTCGGGTCGGGCGTGGTGGTCGAGGGGGCGGGCTTCATCCTCAACGACGAGATGGACGACTTCTCGGCCAAGCCCGGCGCGCCCAACATGTTCGGCGTGGTCGGCGGGACCGCCAACGCGATCGCGCCCCACAAGCGGCCCCTGTCGTCGATGACCCCGACGATCCTGGTCAAGGACGGCAAGCCGGCCATGGTCATCGGCACGCCCGGCGGCTCGCGGATCTTCACCTGGGTGTTCCAGGTGCTGGCCAATGTCTATGACCACGGCCTGACCCTGAAGGCCGCCCAGAAGGCGCCGCGCTTCCACCACCAGCTGCTGCCCGAGAATGTGATCTTCTACGAGCCGTCCGCTCCGCCCTCCGCCGCCCTGAAGACGGCGCTGGAGGCGCGTGGCTACAAGTGGCTCGAGGACTTCAGCGGCGACATGGAGGCGATCCAGGTGGTGGGCAGGACGCCGGTTCCGGAGGCGGATCCCCGGGCCCGCGGCGTGGCGCTGGTGGTGAAATAGCTAGCGACGCAGGAACGGCGGGACCTTCGCCTCCAGGATCCGCACAAGTTCAGGATCCATGAATTCGTAGTCGTCGGGGATGCCCAGCACGATCACGCGGGCGTTCTTCAGGTGCGGCTTGAAGCGGCGCGACAGCTTGTTGCGGTGCGCATGCTCCATGACCAGCACGAGGTTGGCCCATTCCAGGTCCTCAGGCGTCACCGGGTTGCCGCAGCTGTCGTCGAGACCGGCGGAACTGACCTCGATCCCTGGCCAATTGGCGAACACCTGCTCGGCCGTGGGGCTGCGCAGCTTGTTCTGACTGCAGACGAAGAGCACGTTCAAGCGATCAGATCCCTTGAATCTCCGCGACCACCTTCAGCGCCGCTTCGCGCGGGTCGTTGGCCGCGGTGATCGGACGGCCGCAGACCAGGTGGCTGGCGCCGGCGCGGATGGCGGCCTCGGGGGTGGCGGCGCGGGCCTGGTCGTTCTTGGCCGACCAGAAGGGGCGCACGCCGGGGGTGACGATCAGGAAGTCCGGACGGCCCGATTCCTTGGCGATCTCGCGGGCCAGGGCGGCTTCGTGAGGCGAAGAGACGATGCCGTCGACGCCGCACTCAATGGCCTGGCGCACGCGGCGCTCGACCAGGTCGCGGGCCCCGAAGGCGTAGCCCATCTCGATCAGGTCGGCGTCGGTCAGGCTGGTCAGCACCGTCACCGCCAGGATCTTCAGCGAGGAGTCGCCCCGCGCCTTGACGGCCGCATTCATCACCTGCGGCTCGGCGTGGACGGTCAGCAGGTCGCAGCCGCTGGTCGCCAAGACCCGCGCCGAGCGCTCCACGGTCGCGCCGATGTCGTGCAGCTTCCAATCGAGGAAGATCGACTTGCCCGAGGCCTTCAGCTCATGGGCCAGGGTCATGCCGTCGCTGGCCAGCAGCTCCAGGCCGATCTTGTAGAACGACACCGCGTCGCCCAGGCGCTGGACCATGTCGCGGGCGTCGTCGACGGTGGGCAGGTCCAGCGGAACGATCAGGCGCGGATCGGCGGTCATGTCTTGCCCCCAGGGGTTGGCGCGCGGGAGCGTTCGCCCTAGGACAGGACGAGAACCGGGCGCTTTGATAAAGGTAAGGACGTCGAATGACCGAGGCCAAACTCGCCGTCAACTTCTTCGTCGCGTTGTTCGCCCTGATCGACCCGATCGGCAACGTGCCCTTGTTCGCCGCCGCCACCCTGGGCGCGGCCGCCGCGGGCCGGCGGATGGTGGCCGTCTATATCGGCCTGTTCGTCGCGGCGTTCCTGATCTTCTTCTTCTTCACGGGCGTGGGTCTGCTGGCGTTCTTCGGCATCTCGATGCCGGCGTTCCGGATCGCCGGCGGCGTCATCCTGTTCATTCTCGGGCTGGACATGCTGCGCGACGACTTCACCACCATGTTCGCCGACGCGGCCGAGGGCGTCGAGGGCCAGTCGGCGCGGGTCTACGCCCGCAAGCGCTTCGAGCGCCTGATCGTGCCGTTCGCCATGCCCTTGCTGATCGGTCCGGGCGCGATCTCGACCGTCATCATCTACGCCGCCGAGGCCAAGCCGTTCGGCTGGGCGGGCCTGGGCCTGGGCGTGGCGGTGATCTCGGCGGTGTCGCTGGTGATGGTGGCGGTGTTCTGGGCCGCGCCGCTGATCAGCCGGATCCTGGGCCGCATCGGCATGAGCATCGTGGTGCGGGTCCTGGGCCTGATCCTCTGCGCCCTGGCGGTGCAGTTCGTGCTGATCGGCGTGGGCGACGCCACGCGCGGCCTGGTGCGTCCGGACGCCCAGACGCCCTACGCGACCGCTAAGTAGCCGCGCGGTCTGGACAGCCTCGGCCGCACGCGCCCATATCCCCGCCATGCGCGCTTCCGCTCACGATGCCGACGTGATCATCGCCGGCGCCGGCATGGCCGGCTCCACCCTGGCTCTGGCCCTGGCGTCGGGCGGCCTCCGGCCGCTCCTGGTCGACCCCCAGCCGTTCGAGGCCCAGCTGGCCCCCGCCTTCGACGGGCGCAGCTCGGCCATCGCCTATTCCTCGTTCCGCCAGTGGCGCGCGATCGGGGCGGGCGAGGCGCTCGCGCCCCACGCCCAGCGCATAGAGCAGATCCTGGTCACCGACGGCCGCACGCCGGGCGCCGCGGCCCGCAAGGCCTCGCCGGCCTTCCTGCGGTTCGACAGCAGCGAGATCTCCGGCCGCATCGACGGCGAGCCGCTGGGCTATCTGATCGAGAATCGCCAGATCCGCGCGGCGCTGTCCCAGGCGGTGATCGACAAGGCCATCCCCGTCATCGCCCCGATGGCGGCCAAGGCCCTGGCGGTCGACGCCGGCGCCGCGAAGCTGACCCTGTCGGACGGCCGGGTGCTGTCGGCCCCGCTGGCGGTCAGCGCCGAGGGCCGTGGTTCGGTCCTGCGCCGGTCGGCCGGCATCGGCGAGATCGCCTGGGGCTACGGCCAGAGCGGCGTCGTCGCCACCGTGCGGATGGAAAGGCCTCACGAGGGGGTGGCCCACGAATATTTCCTGCCCAGCGGCCCGTTCGCCATCCTGCCGCTGACGGGCAACCGCGCCAGCCTGGTCTGGACCGAGAGCACCGCGCGCGGCGAGGCCCTGCGCAACGCCTCGCCCGAGATTTTCCACGCCCACCTGATGCGGCGGTTCGGCGACTTCCTGGGCGCGGTGACCGTCGAGGGGCCGACCTTCGTCTATCCGCTGTCGCTGCTGCTGGCCGAGCGGATGACCGCCCCGCGCCTGGCCCTGATCGGCGACGCGGCCCACGGCGTGCACCCGATCGCGGGGCAGGGACTGAACCTGGGTCTGAAGGACGCCGCGGCGCTGGCCGAGGTGCTGGTCGAGGCCGTGCGCAACGGCGAGGACATCGGCGCCGAGGCGGTGCTGGAGCGCTACGCCCGCTGGCGGCGGTTCGACACCGTGACCAACGCCCTGGCCTTCGACGCCTTCGTGCGGATCTTCTCGAACGACAATCCGCTGCTGCGCGTGGCGCGCGGGGCGGGCCTGGCGGTGGTCAACCGCATCGCGCCGGCCAGGCGGTTCTTCATGCACGAAGCCGGCGGCGGGGTGGGCGACCTGCCGAAGCTGCTGCGGGGGCAGAGCCTGTAAGGCCCCCTCCGCGCCTGCGGCGCTCCTCCCCCATAGGGGGAAGAAGGATATCGCGAACCTTCCGCCCCCTCTGGGGGCGGACGACCTTGCGAAGCGAGGTCAGGTGGGGGCAAGTAACCCCTATTCGCTCAGCTCGCGCGCCTCTTCCGGCAGCATGATCGGCACGCCGTCGCGGATCGGATAGGCCAGCTTGGCCGAGCGGCTGATCAGTTCGCCCTTGGCGCGGTCATATTCCAGCGGGCCGCGGGTCACGGGGCACACCAGCACTTCCAGCAGGCGCGGATCGACATCGATGGTCGGAGTGGGAGCGTCTTGGGTCATGAGGCGTGTCTACTGGCCGTGGCGTCTATTGGATAGAGTGCGGTTCGTCATCGTCCCCGGCGGCGGCGTCGATCTCCAGCAGCGCCGTCAGGGTCGCCTTGCGCTCGAAGATGGTCTCGGCCTCCAGCAGGGCCTGCTTCTCCATCGGGTCGAACGGCAGGGCCATGGCCAGGCTGTTGATCAGGGCGTCGGAGGGCGCGCTCTCGGCGTCGCCCCAGTCGATGGCCAGGCCGCGGTGGTCGAGATAGCGGCGCAGGGCCGACAGCAGGCGGTCGATATCGGCGGCGGTGCGCGTGCCGCCGGGGGTGTCCTCGCGCAGGTCAGGTTCATAGGGCGCGAAGTCGGCGCGAACCTGACGATAGGGCGTTCGCACCGGCAGCTCGTCGCCGGCCCGGAAGCGGCAGACCCCCGTCAGGGTGATCAGGTAGCGGCCATCGCTAGTCTCGGCGAAGCTGGTCACCCGGCCGGCGCAGCCGACGGGCGCCAGGGGCGGGCGTTGAGGGTCGGCGTCCTGGCCGGGCGTCCGCGGGCGGGTCTGGATCATGCCGATGATCCGCTCGCCCGACATGGCGTCGTCCAGCATGTTCAGATAGCGCGGTTCGAAGATGTTCAGCGGCAGCTGACCGCCGGGCAGCAGCAGAACGCCATCCAGCGGAAACACCGGGACCACCAGGGGCAGGTCGCTGAGCTTTCGGTAGGTCACCGCCATTCAGCGCTCCCTTCTTCTCTAGCTGAACAGGATCGACGACAGCTTGCGTCGACCCTGCTTGGCGACCTCGGAGGTCGGTCCCGCGGCTTCGAACACCGTCAGGAGCTGCTTGCGGGCCGCATCGTCGTTCCACGTACGGTCGCGCGCGATGATGGCCAGAAGGTGGTCGGCCGCGTCCTGCAGGCGTCCGGTCCCGGCCAGGGCCTTGGCCAGCTCCAGGCGAGCTTCGTGGTCGTCGGGATCGGCGGCCAGGCGCTTCTCGAACTCGGACGTCTCCGACGGGGCGTCCTCGGCGAGCGCCAGCGCCGCGCGGGCGGCGTCCAGGTCGGGATCCTTGGCGTCGGCCGGGGCCATGGCCACCACCTCGGCCGCGCCCTCCAGGTCGCCGCCCAGCAGATAGGCGCGCGCCATGCCGCCCAGGGCCTTGATGTTCTCCGGATCGGTCTGCAGGGCCTGGGCGAAGGCCTGGGCCGCGCCGCCGATGTCGCCGATCTCCAGCGATTCCTTGCCCAGCGCGATCAGGTCGTCGATGGCGCTGGGGCCGGCCGGACCGGCCAGCTTCTCGACGAAGGCCTTGACCTGGCTCTCGGGCAGGGCGCCCTGGAAGGCGTCCACCGGGCGGCCGTCGACGAAGGCGTAGACGGTCGGGATCGACTGCACGCGCAGCTGGCCGGCGAAGCCCGGATTGGCGTCGACGTCGATCTTGACCAGCTTCACCGCGCCGTTGGCGGCGCCGACGACCTTTTCAAGCGCCGGAGTCAGCTGGCGGCAGGGGCCGCACCAGGTCGCCCAGAAGTCGACGATGACGGGCTGGGTCTTGGAGGCCTCGATGACGTCCGCCATGAAGCTGGCGTCCGTGCCGTCCTTGATGTGCGCGCTCTTGGCCAAATTCCCCGAGGAGGGGGCAGCGGGCTTTTCGCCGATCAGGGACATCGGGTCTCTCGTGTACTCAAGGTGGGAACGCTCGAAGCCGCAAGATGGTCCTTCAAGCGCCGTGGCGCAATGTCCCGTTCGCGTATCAGGCGACCACTTCCATGGCTTCGAAGTCGACGATCATCGGCTCGACGCCCAGCGCGGTCAGGAACTTGCGGAAGTCGGCCTGGGACACCGCCGTGGTGGCGTCGTTGCTTAAGGGATGGAAGTTGACCGGGTCGCTGGCCGCCAGGGCCTTGTCGAGCACGAACCGCACCCGCCGGTCGGTGTCGTTGATCAGGCCGAAGGCGGTGACCGAGCCGGGCCGCACGCCCAGGGTCTCGAGCATCATCGCCTCGGGTCCGAACGACAGCCGGGCCGAGCCGATCACGTGGTGCAGCTTCTTCAGGTCGATCGTCGTCTCGCCCAGGGCCGAGATCAGCCACAGCTGGCCCTTGGCGTCCTTGAGGAACAGGTTCTTGGTGTGGCCGCCGGGGAGCGCCTGCTTGATCTCCAGCCCCTCCTCGACGCGGAACACCGGCGGATGGTCGAGGGTGGCGTGCGCGACGCCATGCGCGTCGAAGAAGGCGAACAGGTCGGAACGGGTCTTCATGCGGCTCTACTAGACGGCCAGAGGGCGCGAGCGCTAGACCAGACGATCAGGGTAGGAAAACAAGGACGAAGGCCGGCATGGAACTGGAGTGCTATCCCACCGAGAACCGTCCGCCGGAGATCGTGCCGGGGCGGCCGCAGCGCGCCTGGATGGACCGGTTCGCCGATCGCCATCCCTATCGCTGCCTGCCGCTGACCATGGCCAACACCACCGGCTGGGACATCCTCTGCCCGGTGGGCTTCTCGATGACCTGGGACGGCGGGGCGCACCAGGATTGCATCAAGTTCCAGCCCGACCATCCGTATCCGGGCTTCACCGATTTCGTGAAGTCGCACTTCACGCGCGGGGTCGTGACCTTCCACACCGGCTATCTGTTCCGCACGCCGCCGGGCTGGTCGTTGATGACCATGGGGCCGCCCAACCACATCAAGGACGGCATCCAGCCCCTGGCCGGCGTGATCGAGACCGACTGGCTGCCCTTTCCGTTCACGATGAACTGGATGTTCACCCGCCCCGGCACGGTGCGGTTCGAGAAGGGCGAGACCTTCTGCTTCATCATGCTGATCCAGGACAAGCCGATGGAGGCCTTCCAGCCGGTGATCAAGTCGATGAACGCCAATCCCGAGCTGCGCCGCCAGTACGACGTCTGGGCCGAAAGCGCAGCGAGTTCAACAAGCTGATCTTCAAGCGCGACCCCGAGGCCACCAAGGAGGCCTGGCAGCGCTTCTACTTCAAGGGCGAATATCCCGAGGAGATCGCCGCCGAGGCCCCCAGCCACCACGTCAACAAGCGGCGCATGAAGGCCCCGAAGGTGGGGGTGTAGAAGGCGGCGCTAAGCCGCCTTCACGGCCGTCACGATCGACTTCACGACCTTCTTGACCAGGGCCGGGTCATCCCCTTCGGCCATGATGCGGATCAGCGGTTCGGTGCCGGAGGCGCGCACGACGATGCGGCCGGCGCCGTTCAGCTGGCTCTCGCCGTCGGCGATGGCCTCCTTCACCGCCTTGGCTTCCAGCGGCTTGCCGCCGGCGAAGCGGACGTTTTCCAGGAGTTGCGGCACGGGCTCGAACTGGCGGCCGAGCGCGCTCATCGGCCGGCCGGTCTGGACCATCACCGCCAGCACCTGCAGGGCGGCGATCAGGCCGTCGCCCGTGGTCGACAGGTCGGACAGGATCACGTGGCCCGACTGCTCGCCGCCGAGGTTGAACCCGCCCTCGCGCATGCGCTGCATGACGTAGCGGTCGCCGACGGCGGTGCGCTCCAGGCTCAGGCCCAGGGCGTTCAGCTGGCGCTCGAGGCCGAGGTTGGACATGACGGTGGCCACGACGCCGCCGCCCTTCAGGGTTCCGGCGCTGGCCAGGGCCGAGGCGATGATCGCCATGATCTGGTCGCCGTCGACGACGACCCCCTTCTCGTCGCAGATCACCAGGCGATCGGCGTCGCCGTCCAGGGCGATGCCGATGTCGGCGCGATATTCGCGGACCATCCGGGCCATGGCCTCGGGATGGGTCGAGCCGCACTCGGCGTTGATATTGGTGCCGTTCGGGGCCACCCCGACCGGGAACACCTCGGCGCCCAGTTCGTACAGGGCCTCGGGCGCCACCTTGTAGGCCGCGCCGTGGGCGCAATCGATGACGACGCGCAGGCCCGACAGGTTCATGTGGCGCGGGAAGGTCGCCTTGACGATCTCGATATAGCGGGCTTGGGCGTCGTCGATGCGCTTGACGCGACCCAGGTCGCGCGGGGCGGCCAGGCCTTCCTGCAGGCCCTCGTCCATCAGGGCCTCGATCTTCAGCTCCTGCTCGTCGGAGAGCTTGTAGCCGTCGGGACCAAACAGCTTGATGCCGTTGTCGGCGAAGTCGTTGTGGCTGGCCGAGATCATGATCCCGAGATCGGCGCGCATCGAGCGGGTCATCATCGCCACGGCCGGCGTCGGCAGGGGACCGAAGAGCCGCACGTCCAGGCCCACGCTGGTCAGGCCGGCGACCAGGGCCGGCTCGATCATGTAGCCCGACAGGCGGGTGTCCTTGCCGATCACCACCAGGTGCCGACGCTCATCCTGCGAGCGGAACAGCTTGCCAGCGGCGAGGCCGACGCGCAGGGCCACCTCGGCCGTCATCGGATGCTTGTTGGCTTGGCCCCGGATGCCGTCGGTGCCGAAATAGGCGCGCTTGCTCATGGTCTTCGTATCGTCTCTTTAGGGCCGTGCTTCGGACCCGAAACGATCCGAAATGCAGATTTACGGGAGACGGCGTTTAGCGGGTGCTAAAGGCCGCTTTCGTAATCCTCGTGCGGCTAGGGATAATCCTGTCGGCGCGTTCTACAAGGGATCATGGCCCATGTGCGGCATTATCGGCATCGTCGGAAAACAACCCGTCGCCGACCGTCTGATCGAGAGCCTCAAACGCCTCGAATATCGAGGCTATGACTCCGCTGGCATCGCGGGGGTCGTCGGCGGCAAGGTCGAGCGCCGGCGGGCCAAGGGCAAGATCAAGGCGCTGGAAGCCGTGGTCGCCGAGGAGCCGCTGATCGCCGAGACCGGCATCGGCCACACCCGCTGGGCGACCCATGGCGCGCCGAACGTCCAGAACGCCCACCCGCACACGGCTGGCCGCGTCACCCTGGTCCACAACGGCATCATCGAGAACTTCGCCGAGCTGAAGGCCGAGCTGGCCGCCGCCGGCCGAACCTTCTCCAGCGACACCGACACCGAGGTCATCGCCCACCTGATCGACGCCGAGCTGGCCACCGGCCTGCCGCCGCTCGAAGCCTTCAAGGCGACCCTGGATCGCCTGACCGGCGCCTACGCCCTGGCCGTGCTGATCGAGGGCGAGGACAGCCTGGTCCTGGGCGCCCGTCGCGGCAGCCCGCTCGTGGTGGGCGAGGGCCAGGGTGAGATGTTCCTGGGCTCGGACGCCCTGGCCGTCGGCCCCTTCACCAACCGTGTGATCTATCTGGACGAGGGCGACTACGTGGCCCTGGACCACGCCAGCCATCGCATCTTCGACGCGTCGGGCGCGGCCGTGACGCGGCCCGTCCGCGTGGTGCCGACCTCGTCGGTCATGCTGGAGAAGGGCAACTACCGGCACTTCATGGAGAAGGAGATCCATGATCAGCCGGAGGGCTGCCAGCGCACGATCGCGGCCTATGTCGACACCCTGACCTCGAAGGCGGCGGTCCCCGGGGACATCGACTTCGCCAGGCTCGAGCGCATTCAGATCGTCGCCTGCGGCACCTCCTATATCGCCGGCGTGGTGGGCAAGTACCTGATCGAGCAGCTGGCCGACCTGCCGGTCGATGTCGAGATCGCCTCGGAGTTCCGCTATCGCACCCCGGCCCTGCGGCCAGGCTCGCTGGTCGTGGCCATGTCGCAGTCGGGCGAGACCGCCGACACCCTGGCGGCCCTGCGCTACTGCAAGGCCAAGGGCATGAAGAGCGCTGTGGTGGTCAACGCCCAGGAATCGACCATGGCCCGCGAGGTCGACGTGGTCTGGCCGATCCATTGCGGTCCCGAGATCGGCGTGGCCTCGACCAAGGCCTTTACCGCCCAGGTCAGCGTGATGATCGCCCTGGCGATCGGCGCGGCCAAGGCGCGGGGGACCATCGACGACGCCGAGGAGCAGCGCCTGGTCAAGGTGCTGCTGGAAGCGCCGCGCCTGATCGCCGAAGCCATCGGCCTCGAAGACGCCATCAAGGAGATCGCCGCCGACGTCGCCAAGGCGCGGGACGTGCTCTATCTGGGCCGTGGGCCGATGTCGGCCCTGGCCCTGGAAGGCGCGCTGAAGCTGAAGGAGATCAGCTATATCCACGCCGAGGGCTACGCCGCTGGCGAGCTGAAGCACGGCCCGATCGCCCTGGTCGACGACCAGACGCCGATCGTCATCCTGGCGCCCCACGACAGCTATTTCGAGAAGTCGGCCTCCAACATGAGCGAGGTGATGGCGCGCGGCGGCCAGGTGATCTTCATCACCGACACCGAGGGCGTGAAGCACGCGCCGGCGGGCGCCAAGGTGGTGGTGACGGCCCCGGCGTCGGACCCGCTGGTCTCGACCCTGGTGATGTCGGCCCCGATCCAGCTGCTGGCCTACCACGTGGCGGTGGTGAAGGGCGCGGATGTCGACCAGCCGCGCAACCTCGCCAAGTCGGTGACGGTGGAGTGAGGCTGATCCTCCCCGCGGGGGAGGATCAGGCTTTCAGCAGGTAGTCCCGCGTCAGGGGCGTGGCGTCGCGCTTCTTGGCCAGCTGGATCTGGAAGACCATGTGGCCGCCGTGCCGGAAGCCCAGCTCGGCCCCGGCCAGGTAGAACTCCCACATCCGCCGGAAGCGGGCGTCGAACATCGTCGGGATGTCCGGATCGGCCATGAACCGCTCGCGCCAGATGCGGCAGGTCTCGGCGTAGTGCAGGCGCAGGATCTCGATGTCGGTGATCCACAGGCCCGCGTGCTCGATGGCCGCGACGATCTCCGACAGGCCGGGGATGTAGCCGCCGGGGAAGATGTACTTCTGGGTGAAGGCGTTGGTCGCGCCCGGTCCGTGCATCTTGCCGATCGAGTGGACTAAGGCCACGCCGTCGTCGTCCAGCAGCTTGGCGATGGTCTCGAAATAGGTCCGGAAGTTCGGCGCCCCGACGTGCTCGAGCATGCCGACCGAGACGATGCGGTCGAATTTCTCGTTCAGGTCGCGATAGTCGGTCAGGCGGAAGTCGGTCCTGTCGGCCAGGCCCGCCTTCTCGGCCCGCTCCTTGGCCAGGGCCAGCTGTTCAGTCGACAGGGTCACGCCCGTCATCTGGGCCCCGAAGTCCTTGGCCAGGGTCATGGACAGGCCGCCCCAGCCCGAGCCGATGTCCAGCGTCTTCATGCCCGGCTTGATCAGCAGCTTGCGGCCGATCAGCGCCTTCTTGGCGGCCTGGGCCTCTTCCAGCGTCATGTCCGGACGCTCGAAATAGGCGCAGCTGTACTGCATGTCGGTGTCGAGGAACCGGCGATAGAGATCGTTCGACAGGTCGTAGTGGTGCGAGACGTTGCGGCGCGAGGCCACGCGGTCGTTGACCTGCTGGATGCGCCGCTTCAAGGCCTTGCGGAAGCGGGTGAAGGCCGAGCCGCGCTTGGGTTTGCGGCCGCCGCTCTCGCCGACGATGGTCAGGAGGTCCGAGATCGAGCCCTGTTCGAAGACGATGTCGCCTTCCATATAGCCTTCGCCGAGGCCCAGGCTGGGATTGGCCAGCCGGCGCAGACCCCGGCTGTTGATCCGGATGGCCACGGGCGGCCCGGTCCCATCCCCCGCCTTGATGACGCGACCTCCCGGCAGGTGCGCCGTGAAATCGCCGGTCTTGATCATTTTGGAGAGCAGGGCTTCGATCATGGGACCAACTTAAGCTCAAGTTCGGCCGCGACAACCTGTCGCACACGGAGGAAGCGCCATGTCGATCGTGATGACGCCGATCAGGCAGGTCCAGGGCGATGGGGCGACAGAGATCCAGGAGAGGAACCGGTGAGCGGCGCCGACCTCGCTGTCAGCCGCGCGGCGCCCGAGGAGGCGCCGATCGTCGCCAACCTGATGCAGTTCTACATCCACGACTTTTCGGAGCTGTGGTTCGACCGCGCCATCGAGGGCGAGCTGGAGCCGGACGGTCGCTTCTCGGACTATCCGGGGCTCGACGCCTACTGGAGCGACCCGACGCGCGAGGCCTGGCTGTTCCGGATCAAGGGCCGGCCGGTCGGTTTCGCCCTGGTCAACGACGTCGCCCATTCGCGCACGCCCGTCGACCGCGCGGTGGCCGAGTTCTTCATCGTCCGCAAGCACCGCCGGCGCGGGGTGGGGCTGGCGGCCGCCCACGCCCTGTTCGGCACGGCCTGGGGCGTCTGGGAGGCGGCGGTGGTCCGCCGCAATGTCGGGGCGCTGGCCTTCTGCGCGCCGCGCCGCCCAGAGCTACCCCGGCGTGCGCGACGTGGTCGAGGAGGATCACGACGACGCGCTGTGGAACGGCGCGATCCTGCGGTTCCGGGTGGGCTAGAGCTTCCTCAGCTCCGGGCAGGCGTCGGGTTCGGCGGTCCAGCTGATGCTGTCGATCTTCCAGGCGCCGTCGGCCTTGGCGAGCGTGAAGATGTCGACGCCGCAGTGGACGGTCTTGCCGTCCTTGCTGGCCTCGTAGGGAGCGGTGACGGTGGCCAGGGCGCCGCGGCGGATGATCACCGGCGACCACATCCATTCCTTGAACCCGGTCGGGGTCCGCTTGCCGAAGCTGTCCTCGAAGCTGAAGCGCCGCATCACGACGCCGCCATCGGGCTTGCTGGTCAGCGACATCAGGCGGGCCTCGGGCAGCAAGGTGGCGCGCATGGCCGCCGCGTCGCCAGCCTCCAGCCCGTCGAAGAAGGCCTGGGCCGTGGCCAGCACCGCCCGATCCTCGGCGTCGGCCGAAGGCGGCGGGGCGGGGTTCTGGGCCAAGGCGGCGGCGAGCATCAGGGCGGGCAGCAGGGGCATGGCGGAACCTTGGCTCAGGCGTCGTGGGACAGGCGCTGCAGGAAGGCTTGGGCCGCCTCCTTGTGGCGCGGCTTGACGGTCTTGCCGAGGATGGCGACCAGGGCCGCGATCACGGCGGCGTCGTCGGTGAAGCCGATCACCGGCAGGATGTCGGGAATGGCGTCGGTCGGCAGGACGAAGTAGGCCAGGGCCGCCAGCATCATGCCCTTGGCCGCCGTCGGGGTTTCCGGATCGCGGGCGGCCCACCAGACCGACAGGGCGTCGGCGGCGAAGGGCACCTTGGTCGCCATCTTGCGGATCTTGGGCAGGAAGCCCTTCTCGACCCGTTCCTCGTTCAACTGCACGGTGACGGGCGCCAGAGCCTTCTTCGGATCCAGCACGTCGTTGACGTTTACGTCGGGGGACGGTTTGGCGTCGCGGCTCATCGGTTTAAACCCTCACTCAAAGTCGATCCTAAACGCAAACCTTCAGGAAACGTCCATGAAACTCGACAACACCGTCGCCGCCGTCGTCACCGGAGGCGCTTCGGGCCTCGGCGAGGCCACCGCCCGCGCCCTGGCGGCGCAAGGCGTGAAGGTCGCCATCTTCGACATGAACGAAGCCCGCGGCGAAGAAGTCGCCAAGGAGATCGGCGGCGTGTTCTGCAAGGTCAACGTGACCAGCGACGCCGATGTCGACGCCGGGTTCGAAAAGGCCCGCGCCGCCCACGGCCAGGAGCGGATCCTGGTCAACTGCGCCGGCACCGGCAACGCGGCCAAGACCGCCAGCCGCGACAAGGCCACCGGCGAGACCAAGCACTTCCCGCTCGACGCCTTCGACCGCATCATCCAGATCAACCTCGTCGGCACGTTCCGCTGCATCGCCAAGTCGGCCAAGGGCATGCTGGACCTCACGCCGCTGGAAGACGGCGAGCGCGGCGCGATCGTCAACACCGCTTCGGTGGCGGCCGAGGACGGCCAGATGGGCCAGGCGGCCTATTCGGCCTCGAAGGGCGGCGTGGTCGGCATGACCCTGCCGATCGCCCGCGACCTGATGGGCGAAGGCATCCGCGTCAACACCATCCTGCCGGGCATCTTCAACACCCCGCTGATGAACGGCGCGCCGGAAGCGGTGAAGGCGGGCCTGGCCGCCTCGGTTCCGTTCCCCAAGCGCCTGGGCAATCCGGAGGAGTACGCCCAGTTGGCGGTGACCATGATCACCTGCGGCTACTTTAACGGCGAGGACGTGCGCCTGGACGGCGGCATCCGCATGGCGCCGCGGTAGGAACTCTCCTCCCCCGTCTGAGGGACGTGGATCGTCGCGAAGCGCGACGAGACGGAGGGGGCTGGTGCGGCACAGTTGGCGCGGCGCTGACCCCCTCCATCGCCGTTCGGCGGTCCCCTCCCCCGTAGGGGAGGAGATAGGCGGGTTGGCTACTTGCCCGGAGCCGGCCGCTGGATGCTGCTGGCCAGGTTGGCCATGATCTCGCGGGCGTCGTAGGCGCGCGGGTCGCCTTCCGGCTTCTTTCCCTTGTGCATCACGATCTCGGCGCCGGCCTCGAACCGCTCGACGGTGCGGATCTGGGCGCGGTCGGCGAAGAAGGGGTCGCCCCAGAAGGGGTCCCAGCTGCGCCAGCCATAGGCGCCGCCGTAGTAGCGCCAGGCCGGGCGCCAGTAGCCGTACGGATAGCCGTAGCCGAAGCCCGGCCGCATGAACGGATCGGGCTCGACATAGGAGCGCGAGGTGCGGTCGGTGCGGTGGTCGGCGGTCTCGAACCAGTCATAGCCCTGCTGCACGGTCAGCTCGGCCGACCGATACAGCAGATAGCGCTCGACCGTTTCGCGCGAGGTCAGGCTGTTGCCGGCGAACGACACGCGGTAGCGGTCGCCTTCCAGCTTCTGCTCGGAGAAGCCGCCGGCGGACGAGCTGGCGGACATCTTGGGCTGGTACGGCGTCGGCGTGGCGCAGGCCGACAAGCCGGCCGCGATGACCAGCGCCGCGGCGATGGCGACCTTTTTCATGGACATGATCTGCTCCTTCAAGCGGAGTCCTCGGTACTTAAGACAACTCTGGCGAGGCTTTGTGGTTTCGCCAAGGCGAAGTTTGCGTCGCCACGGAAATCTTTCAGCCTCTCGACACGATAAGTACGGCCGCCGTGATCAGAAGGACGCCGACCAGGATCGCGAATCCCCGCCGAAATCCCGGCTCGTTCATGCGCGTCGACAGGGCCGCGCCGCCCAGGCCGTAGGACGACATGCTGATCAGGTCCATGCCGATGGTGGCGCAGGCGAACATGACCAATTGCGGGGCCAGCGGCCGCTTGATGTCCAGGAAGGGCGGCAGCACGCCCGAGAAGAACAGCAGGATCTTCGGATTGGCGATCTGGACCATGAAGCCGTTCGAGGAAGGCCGAGCGTCCCGCCCGCACGGTGGCGCTGGCGTGGCTCTCGAGGTTCCTGATCCCGGCCCACAGCGATTTCAGGCCCAGCCAGACCAGATAGGCCGCCCCGGCCCAGGCCAGGACGTGGAAGGCCTTGGGGAAGGCCAGGATCAGCGCGCCCAGACCGAGGGCCGAGCCGCTGAACCAGACCAGGGTGGCGGTGTTCATGCCGACGACCGATACGAGCGCCGCGCCCTTGCCGCGCTCCATGCCGGTGGCGATGGCGAACAGGTTGGCCGGTCCCGGCGTGATGGCCATGACGAACATGGCGACCAGGAAGGCGCCGTAGCGGGCGGGATCGACGGGCAGGTGGTCCATGGCGCGGGTATAGCGTTCCGCGCCACGGCCGAGCTAGGCGCCGATGACGGCGAAAATGTAGATCGCCCGGCCCAGGGCGCCGAACAGCAGGACGGCGGTCGCCAGCGCCTGGATGGTGAAGCCGAGTTCGCGCTTCTTGGGATCGGCGGCGTAGCCCAGGGCGTAGAGGATCCGGCCGATGATCCAGACCACGCCCATGGCCGCCGCGAACAGGTCGTTCCAGTAGATGGCGAACAGCCACAGCGAGGGCAGGTAGATGACCAGCCATTCGACGGTGTTGGCCTGGATGCGCAGGTGGCGCTCCAGTTCGGGGTGACCCGTCATGGCGGGGGCGTCGATCCCGGTCCGGCGGCGCGCGCCGGGGATGCGCAGGATCATCCAGACATAGACCAGCAGCGAGACCAGGGTGACGATGGCCACGAGCGCGTGCGACTGATGCATTTCTTGGGTTCCTCCCGCGGACTCATGCCGCCTCGGGGGAAACCCTAGCCGTATTCGTCCTGACTTTGCACGCGTCCCGCCACCCCTTAGAGCACGGGCGTCGCCTTCGCCGCGCGCGGCGCTGGGGGAACCCTCCCGGCGCTCATTCGCTCCTAAGGCTGACGATCCTCATTCGCGGAGGCTTGAAGCCATGCGTGTGGACTCCACGGCGATCGCCGAAATCGACTACACCCCCGAGCACGGCAAGCTGTTCGTCACGTTCCAGGACGGCGACGAGTATGTCTATGTCGGCGTGCCCGAGCGGGTCAGCCAGGCCTTCCTGCGGGCCCCGTCGAAAGGCCGGTTCTTCCAGCGGATCATCCGGGACCGGTATCCGTACAACCGGGTGTGAAACGAAAACGCCCCGACCGACGGCCGGGGCGTTCTCGTTTTTCCGAAGTCGGAAGTCCCTAGCCGCGCCGGTCGCGCTTGGCCAGCACGCGCAGGCGCAGGGCGTTCAGCTTGATGAAGCCGCCGGCGTCGCGGTGGTCGTAGGCGACCTTGCCTTCCTCGAAGGTGACCAGGTCCTGGTCGTACAGCGAGTAGGGGCTGGTGCGGCCGATGACGGTGACATTGCCCTTGTAGAGCTTCACGCGGACCTGGCCGGCGACCTTGTCCTGGCTGTAGTCGATGGCGGCCTGCAGCATCTCGCGCTCGGGCGAGAACCAGAAGCCGTTGTAGACCAGCTCGGCGTACTTCGGCATCAGCTCGTCCTTGAGGTGCATCGCGCCGCGGTCCAGCGTGATGCTCTCGATGCCGCGGTGGGCGGCCAGCAGGATAGTGCCGCCCGGGGTCTCGTAGACGCCGCGCGACTTCATGCCGACGAAGCGGTTCTCGACCAGGTCCAGGCGGCCGATGCCGTTGTCGCGGCCCAGCTCGTTCAGCCTGGTCAGCAGAGTGGCCGGGCTCATCTTCACGCCGTCGATGGCGACCGGGTCGCCCTTCTCGAAGTCGATGGTGATGACGGTCGGCTTGTCCGGCGCGTCTTCCGGCGAGATCGTGCGCATGTGGACGAACTCGGGGGCCTCGACCGCCGGGTCTTCCAGGACCTTACCTTCCGAGGAGGAGTGCAGCAGGTTGGCGTCGACGCTGAACGGGGCTTCGCCGCGCTTGTCCTTGGTGATCTGGATCTGGTGCTTCTCGGCGAAGTCCAGCAGGGCCTCGCGGGACTTGAAGTCCCATTCGCGCCAGGGGGCGATCACGGTGATGTCGGGCTCCAGGCCGTAGTAGCCGAGCTCGAAGCGGACCTGGTCGTTGCCCTTGCCGGTCGCGCCGTGGCTGACGGCGTCGGCGCCCATCTTGCGGGCGATCTCGATCTGCTTCTTGGCGATCAGCGGACGCGCGATCGAGGTGCCCAGCAGATACTGGCCTTCATAGACCGTGTTGGCGCGGAACATCGGGAACACGAAGTCGCGGACGAACTCCTCGCGCACGTCCTCGATGAAGATGTTCTCGGGCTTGACGCCGGCGGCCAGCGCCTTGGCGCGCGCCGGTTCGATTTCCTCGCCCTGGCCCAGGTCGGCCGTGAAGGTGATGACCTCCGCGCCGTATTCGGTCTGCAGCCACTTCAGGATGATCGAGGTGTCGAGACCGCCCGAATAGGCGAGCACGACCTTCTTCACGGACTTGTCGGCCATGGGCGGGGTCCTTTCGGAGAGAAACACAAAGTCGCGCGCCTTCAACGGCGAAAGGACGCGCTGGTCAAGAGTTTAAAGCTGACCTTCATCCTGCAACGTCCTGATGACGAAGCGCAGGTGGAACAGCTGGCTCAGCCCCAGGCTGGCTGCGAGCGTGGCGCGGACCAGGAAGATGAGGATCGCCTGGATCGGATCGTCGGTGAACGTCGCCTGGGTCGCGGTGAACGACAGCAGGACGACGGTCGACAACAGCGGGATGCTCAGCAGGCCCACGCCCTTGGGCGCGCGGACGGAGGGCTTGCCGTCGCGCCCCCACAGCATGGGGACGAGGACGTCCTTGGGGATCCGCTTCCACGCGCCCTGGGCGGTGGCGGCGATGATGGCCAGGGCGGCGATCGACAGACCGTCGCCCAGCACGCGCAGGGTCGTTTCCATGCCGGGACTGTATCTCTTAAACGGTGACCTGGGCGCCCAGCTCGACCACGCGACCCGGCGGGATCTTGAAGAAGTCCGTCGGGTTGGCGGCGTTCTTCATCAGATAGATGAACAGGCGGTCCTGCCACAGCGGCATGCCCGAATTGGCTGACGGCACGATCGAGCGGCGGCCCAGGAAGAAGCTGGTGGCCATGATGTCGAACTTCAGTCCCTGCTTGCGACACACCGCCAGGGCCTTGGGGATGTTCGGGCTTTCCATGAAGCCGTAGTTGACGATGACCTTCTTGAAGTCGTCGTTGACCTTCTCGATCGTCACCCGGTCCTCCTCGCGGACGCGGGGCGTCTCGGTGGTGCGGACGGTCAGGATGACGTTGCGCTCGTGCAGCACCTTGTTGTGCTTGAGGTTATGCATCAGCGCGACCGGGGTCATGTCCGGATCGGAGGTCAGGAAGATCGCGGTGCCGGGCGCGCGGTGCGGGGCGCGGGCGCGCAGGATCTCCATCAGGTCGATCAGCGGGACGCTGTCGCGGCGGGTCTTGGCGGTGAGGATGTTGGCCCCCCGCGTCCAGGTGGCCATGATCAGGACGAGGGCCGCGCCGAACACCAGCGGCAGCCAGGCGCCGTCGGGAATCTTCAGCATGTTCGAGGCGATGAACACGCAGTCCAGCGCCACCAGCGGGATCAGCAGAAGGCCGGTCTGCCACAGCGACCACTTCCACACCCGGCGGATGACGACATAGGCCAGCAGGGTGTCGACGAACATCGCGCCGGTCACGGCGATGCCGTAGGCCGAGGCCAGCTTGTGCGAGCTGCGGAAGGCGAACAGCAGCACCAGGACGCCGATCAGCAGGAACTGATTGACCGCCGGCACGAAGATCTGGCCTGCCTGGGTCTCGGACGTCCGCTTGATCTCGATGCGCGGCAGCAGGCCCAGCTGCACGGCCTGCTGGGTCATGGAGAAGGCCCCGGTGATCACCGCCTGGCTGGCGATGACGGTGGCGACGGTGGCCATCAGCAGCACGGGCCAGTAGGCGAAGCTTGGCACCATCTCCCAGAACGGATTGTGGCGGGCGGCGGGGTGGTCGAGGACCAGCGAGCCCTGGCCCAGATAGTTCAGGGCCAGGCACGGGAACACCAGGCACAGCCAGGCGGCCTGGATCGGCTTCTTCCCGAAGTGGCCCATGTCGGCATAGAGCGCTTCGGCGCCGGTCACGACCAGGAACACGCTGCCCAGGATCACGAAGCCCAGGAAGCCGTTCTCCAGCAGGAAGCGCAGGCCGTACCAGGGATTGAAGGCGCGCAGGATCGAAAGATCGTCGGCCAGGTGGTAGGCCCCCAGGGCGCCCAGGATCAGGAACCACACGGCGGTGAACGGCCCGAACAGCGAGGCCATCCGGTGGGTGCCCTTGGCCTGGACGGCGAACAGCAGGATGAGGATCCCGGCCGAGATCGGCAGGATGTAGGGCGTCAGGGCGTGGCCCACGCCGGGCGCGTCCTTCAGGCCCTCCACCGCCGACAGCACCGAGATGGCCGGGGTGATGATGCCGTCGCCATAGAACAGCGCCGCGCCGACCACGCCGAGGAAGAAGACCACCATCGAGCGCTTGCCGCCGGTCTTGCCGAGCGCCTTCTGGGCCAGGGCCATCAGGGCCAGGGTGCCGCCCTCGCCCTTGTTGTCGGCGCGCATGAAGAAGATGACGTACTTGATCGTCACGAACAGCGTCATGGTCCACAGGACCAGCGACACCACGCCCAGCACCGCGTGCTCGGTCGCCGTCGTGCTGCGCGAATGGGCCAGGGCCTCGCGCAGGGCGTAAAGCGGGCTGGTGCCGATATCGCCGAAGACGACGCCGATCGAGCCCAGCGCCATGGCCAGGAAGCCATGGCCCTTCGCGTCGTGGCCGTGACCCGCGCCGTTGGGCGGACCGCCGTCCTGGTGAGGGATGTCGGTAGACGTTGGCGCGCAATCGGAGTTGGAAGCGCCGGGGGCTTCGGAAGCCATTCAATCCCTCCGGGCGCCCTCGCAAAACGCCAGGAGCCGACCCATATCGCGATCAAGCGCGGCGCGATACACCCAAACCGCGGCCGATACAATCATCACCCGACGTCGTCCTGAGGACTCCCCTAAGGAGATTTTGCTTCGGAGCTGAAACAGTTTTCAGTTGAACGCGCGGGCGGCCACCTTACGTTCCCCTGTAGAGATGTCTGACAGCCAGAAATTTCCCGTCGCGGCGCACGCCCTCGCCTACTTGGCCCACAAGGAGGCGTTTTCGGCTGACCGCGCCGTGGCCAGCGCCGAACTGGCCGCCTCGGTCCCAACCAATCCGGTCGTGGTCCGCCGCGTCACGGCCATGCTGGGCAAGGCCGGGCTGATCGGCGCGCGGGCCGGGGCCAATGGCGGGGCCTGGCTGCTGAAGCCCGCCGACACCATCACCCTCGACATCGTGCTGAAGGCGGTCAACGGCTGCGCCCACCTCGGCGTCGCGCCCAAGGGCGTCAAGGGTTGCCCGGTCGGCGAAAGGATCCCCGACGCCGTCCGCGCCGCCATCACCGCCGCCGATCGCGCCGCGCACGACCGGCTTGGCCAGATCACCGTCGCCGACCTGCTGCACGGCGCCCACGCGGCCGTCGAGCCCGAGCCCTGCTGACTTTATTCGGCCAGCGCTAGCCGCTGCTGCTGGCGCGCGTCGATCGCCGCCACGATCCAGATCGCGAAGCCGCCCAGAGCCAGGGCCACGCCGACCCAGCCGGTCGAGGCCCATCCCCATCCCGCCGCGATGGCCATGCCGCCCAGCCAGGGGCCCAGGGCGTTGGCCGTGTTGAACGCCGAGTGGTTCAGCGCCGCCGCCAGGGTCTGGGCGTCGCCGGCCACATCCATCAGCCGGGTCTGCAGCACCGCGCCCAGGCCGCCGCCGCAGCCGATCAGGAACACGACCGGGATCAGAGTTCACAGGCTGCCGACCGCCAGCGGATAGAGCGCCAGCGCCGCGGCGCTCCACAGCAGGACGCCGCCGATGGCCGGCATCAGGGCGCGGTCGGCCGCCCAGGCGCACGCCAGCGTGCCGACGGTCATGCCGGCCCCGAACACCATCAGCACCACCGGCAGGGCGGCGGGCGAGGCGTGGGTCACGGCCAGCATGGTGTCGGCCAGATAGGTGTAGACGCAGAACATGCCGCCAAAGCCGATGGCGCCGATCGCCAGGGTCAGCCACACCCGGCCGCGCCCCAGGGCGCCCAGTTCGCGCAGCGGACTGGCGTCCGCGTCGGCCGGGACGCGCGGGGCGTAGAGCCAGACGCTGGTCGCCGTCAGGCTGGCCAGCACCGAGACGATCACGAAGCCCCAGCGCCAGCCGATCACCTGACCGACCAGATTGGCCAGCGGCACGCCGACGATGGTCGCCACGGTCAGGCCGATCAGGACCATGGCCACGGCCTGGGCCCGCTTCTCCGCCGGCGCGACGCTGGCGGCGACCAGGGCGGCGACGCCGAAATAGGCCCCGTGCGGCAGGCCCGAGAAGAACCGGAAGGCGATCATCCAGCCGAAGCTGGGCGAGAAGGCGCTGAGCAGGTTGCCGACCGCGAACACCGCCATCAGCGCCGTCAGGATCACCCGGCGCGGCAGCCGGGCCGCCGCCACCGCGATCACCGGCGCCCCGACCACCACGCCGAGCGCGTAGGCGCTGATCGCGTGACCGGCCGTCGGCGCGTCCACCCCCAGGTCCTTGGCGAAATAGGGCAGCAGGCTCATCGAGGCGAACTCGGTCGTGCCGATCGCGAAGCCGCCCAGAGCGAGCGCCGCCAGGACGAGGCCGGGATGGACCTTGGGATGTTCGGTGCTCATGTCGGCGCCTTGCACACACGCGGCGCAACACGGACGCGACGCGCTGACGCCTGGGGAGGGCGCGGTGTCCCGGGATCGTGCTGCTGGAAAGAAGTCCCTTGCAAATAAGCAAACGACAGCGTTGTCGCAATCGGGATCGGAACATTTCCGGGATGTCGCGCGCCATTAGCGCCGCTGAATCCGACCTGTAGAAAAATTGCACCCAACCTTGTTGCTGATCGGGCTGGCGAGCCCGCCTGACGACATTACGTAATCGCTACCGTTTCAGTTTCGAAATGGCCGCCATTCAAGCCAGATTTCAGATCCGGGGATTTCCAATGACCACTGTCGCCATCGTCTATCATTCCGGTTACGGCCACACGGCCGTCCTCGCCGACAAGGTCGCCCAGGGCGTCCGCGACGCCGGCCAGACCCCGGTGCTGCTGCAGATCGAAAGCGCTGCTCAGGACTTCGCCCCGCTGATCGAGAAGATCACTCAGGCCGACGCCGTGGTGTTCGGCGCGCCGACCTACATGGGCGACGTCTCCGGCGTGTTCAAAGTGTTCGCCGACGCCACCGCCTCGGTGTTCTTCACCGGCGCCTGGAAGGACAAGCTGGCCGCCGGCTTCACCAACTCGCACAGCTTCGCCGGCGACAAGGGCCACGCCCTGGAGAGCCTGACCATCCTGGCCGCCCAGCATGGCATGAACTGGGTGAACCTGGGTCTGGCCCCGCCGAACGTGACCGCCGCCGAACGCGGCCCCGACACGATCAACCGCGTCGGCTCGTTCCTCGGCGTCGCCGCCCAGTCGGACAACGCCTCGACCGAGATCACGCCGCCGGCCGGTGATCGCGAGACGGCCCGCCTGCTGGGTGAACGCGTGGCCAAGGCCGCCGTGCGCTGGACCGCCGGCGCGGAGGCTTCGGCCAGCCTCGGCAAGGCGGCCTAACCTTTACGGTCCCCAAGGCCGCGGTGGTCCCCCTCCCCAACCGCGGCCCGGAAGAGGCGCGCCCCCAGCCGAGCTGGCGCGCCTCTTCCGCCCCTCAGGTTCCAGGGCTGCTTGAACCAAATCACAGGCCGTGCTCGTCTCCGGCGAAGTTTCGCTTTGACTGGAACATCCGCGCCATGGCCCGCCGCCTCGCCCTGATCACCGGCGCCTCCGCCGGGATCGGGGCCGCCTCCGCCCGCATCTACGCCAGCCATGGCTATGACGTGGCCCTGACCGCGCGCCGGGCCGATCGCCTGGAGGGTCTGGCCGCCGAGATCAAGCTGCGCTCGGGCGTCGAGGCCTACGCCATCCCCGCCGACCTGGCCGAGCCGACCGGCGTCGACACCGTCCTGGCCGCCGTCGCCGAGCAGGGCCGGGTGGTCGACGCCCTGGTCAATAACGCCGGATACGGCTTGCCCGGGACCTATGACAGCACCACCTGGGCCGACCAGGCCGCCTTCCTGCAGCTGATGCTGACCGGCGTCTGCGAGATGACCCACAAGGTGCTGCCGGGC
Organism: Caulobacter sp. UC70_42; assembly: GCF_044056025.1. NCBI lineage: Bacteria > Pseudomonadati > Pseudomonadota > Alphaproteobacteria > Caulobacterales > Caulobacteraceae > Caulobacter > Caulobacter sp. UC70_42. Next base: position 1,671,930 of record NZ_CP171994.1, read on the forward strand.
ATGGTCGAGCGGAAGTTCGGCCGCATCGTCAATGTCGCCTCGCTGGCGGGCCTGGTTCCCGGCGCGGCCGGCCATACGCTCTACGCGGCGACCAAGGGCTTTCTCGTGAAGTTCTCCCAGAGCCTGCACCTGGAGAACCTGGCGACCGGCGTGCATGTTTCGGCGCTGTGCCCCGGCTTCACCTATTCGGAATTCCACGACGTCAATGGCACCCGCGGCCAGGTCAGTCAGGGCGTGCCCGAATGGATGTGGCTGGGCGCCGACGAGGTGGCCGCCGCCGGCTACGAGGCCGCCGAGGCCAACCGCTCGATCTGCGTCCCCGGCGCGCCGAACAAGGCGATCGCGGCCATCGCCAAGATCGTGCCGGACGACTGGGCCCTGGCCCTGATGGCCAGCCAGGGAAGCCGCTTCCGGAAGGTGTGACAACGCGCCGATCGGACGGTTTTTGGAAAACCGCTCCGGACCTGCTATATGTCCGCCTCGACCCCCGAGCATCCGGACACCCCCTTGAGCGTCACCCTCGACCTGTCGCGCGTCTCCACCGACGCCGCGCCTTCCCATAGTGCTTCTGGCGCCCCCGTCGCCAAACCCCTGGTCAACCTCTCGGGCCTGACGCGCCCGCAGCTGGTCGCGGCCCTGGTCGAGAGCGGCGTGGTCGAGCACGGCAAGGCCAAGATGCGCGCCACCCAGATCTTCCGCTGGATGCACCGTCGCGGCGTCACCGACTTCGCGCTGATGAGCGACGTCGCCAAGGAGACCCGCGCCCGCCTGGCCGAGGCCTTCACGCTGAACCGCCCGGAGATCGTCGAGCGCCAGGTCAGCAAGGACGGCACCCGCAAGTGGCTGATCCGCATGGCCCCGGGCATCGAGGTCGAGAGCGTCTACATCCCCGGCGTCGGCCGCGCCGGCGCCCTGTGCGTCTCCAGCCAGGTCGGCTGCACCCTCAACTGCAGCTTCTGCCACACCGGCACCCAGCCGCTGGTCCGCAACCTGACCGCCGCCGAGATCGTCGCCCAGGTGCAGGTGGCCAAGGACGACCTGGCCGAATGGCCGTCGGACAAGGAAGACCGCGTGCTCTCGAACATCGTGTTCATGGGCATGGGCGAGCCGCTGTACAATCTGGGCCAGGTGGCCGACGCCATCGAGATCATCAGCGACAACGAGGGCATCGGCATCTCGCGCCGCCGGATCACGGTCTCGACCTCGGGCGTCGTGCCGATGCTGGAGAAGCTGGGCGAGACGACCCAGGCGATGCTGGCGATCAGCCTGCACGCCACCAACGACGCCCTGCGCGACGTGCTGGTGCCGCTGAACAAGAAATACCCGATCGCCGAGCTGATGGCGGGAATCCGCGCCTATCCTGGCCTGAGCAACGCCCGCCGCGTGACGTTCGAGTACGTGATGCTGAAGGGCGTCAACGACAGCCCCGACGAGGCCCGCGCCCTGGTCAAGCTGATCAAGGGTATCCCCGCCAAGATCAACCTGATCCCGTTCAACCCGTGGCCGGGCAGCGACTATCTGTGCTCGGACTGGTCGACGATCGAGGCCTTCGCCGCGATCCTCAACAAGGCCGGCTATTCCTCGCCGATCCGCACCCCGCGCGGCCGCGACATCCTGGCGGCCTGCGGCCAGCTGAAGAGCGAGAGCGAGAAGGTCCGCGCCTCGGCGATGCGCAAGCTGTCGATGGCGGCCATGGCCGGAATGCTCGGCGACGACGAGGACGAGGCGGCTTAGGCCTCTTCCTCAACTCCCTTCTTCAGCCGGCTGAGCATCCCTGCCGCATAGGCCGCATACGGCCCGATCCAGCGTTCGTGGATGGCATGCACAGGCAGGGCGTCCAGGTGGTTCCAACGCTCGCGCCCGCGCCGTTCGGCCACCAGCAGGCCGGCCTCTTCCAGCACGCCCAGGTGCTGCATCACCGTGCAGCGATCCAGCTCCGGAAACAGGGCGCACAGCATCCCCGTGGTGCGGGGTTCTTCCTTCAGCAGATCCAGAATGCGTCGCCGCACCCGGTGACCCAGGGCCTTGAAGATCAGGTCCGATTCGTCCTCGCTTGACATGTTATAAAATTATAACACATTGTCGCGCCCATCAAGGATGGAGATGATCCATGTCCCATGAGTTCACCGTCGGCGGCCGCATCGCCAAGCCCGTGGCCGAGGTCTTCGAGGCCGTCGTCGATCCGAAGAAACTGTCCGGCTACTTCACCACCGGCGGGGCGCAGGGTCGGCTCGAGACCGGCGCGACCGTGACCTGGGACTTCCACGACTTCCCGGGCGCGTTCCCGGTTCGAGGTGGTCGAGGTCGTCCAGAACGAGAAGATCGTGCTGCGATGGGGTTCGGCCGAGCCGGGCGCCACCCACCAGACCACCGTGACCATGACCTTCGCCGACACCGGCGACGGCCGCACGCACGTCAAGATCCACGAGGCCGGCTGGAGCGACACCCCGGCGGGGGAGAAGGCGGCTTTCGGCAATTGCGAGGGCTGGACCGGGATGCTGTGCGCCATGAAGGCCTTCGTCGAGCACGGCCTGAACCTGCGGCAGGGGTTCTACAAATAGGCGACGACTTCCCCCGACGCGGGCGCCCCCTACGCAAAACTTGTCGACCCGTGTTAGTCAGTGGACCGCAAGTTCATCGGGGTAGTTCGCGTCCATGCCATCCCAGCTCCAGTCGCCCGAGGTCCAGGCCTTCGCCACCGGCTTCCCGGTCACCCTGCTGCACGCCAGCGTGACCCTGGTCATGCTGATCCTGGGCACGGCGCTCTACGCCCTGCTGACCCCGCACAAGGAAATCACCTTGATCCGCGAGGGCAACTCGGCCGCGGCCCTGTCGCTGGGCGGGGTGATGGTCGGCCTGGCCATTCCGCTGGCCATCTCGCTGACCGCCTCGACCTCGGTGATCGAGATCCTGATCTGGGGCGCGGCCACCATCGCCGTGCAGCTCCTGGTGTTCCGCGTCACCGACATGGTGCTGCAGGGCCTGCCCGAGCGGATCCACGAGGGCGAGGTCGCCGCCGCCGCCCTGCTGGTCGGCGCCAAGCTGGCCACCGCCCTGATCCTCGCCGCCGCCGTGGCCGGCTGAGCCGACGCGGTCGGGGGACCTCCCAGTGCATTTCCCCAAGCTTCCCGATTGGCTGGTCTATGCCGTGGCGGTCAGCGCCCTGCTGATCGTCGCCGTCGGCCGGCAGGAGCGTTCGGACGCGCCGCCGCCGCCGCCGCCGGTGCCGGGCGAGGAGGGGCTGCCCCTAGGGCCGTCCTCGCCGTTCGACCCGTCGATCGTGGTCCAGGTGCCCGACAGGCCCGAGCCGGGCTCGGGCACGGCCTTCTCGGTCGGCGACGACGGCACCTGGCTCGACCGCCCGCCACGTGGTCGACGGCTGCAAGCAGGCGGCCATCGTCGTCGCGGACGGTCGCGGCGTGGCGGCCAAGGTCCATGTCGATCCCAAGGCCGACGCGGCCATCCTGACCACCGAGGGCGGGGCGCCGTCTGTGCCCCTGGGCCTGGACGCTCCGCTGCGCCGAGGGGCGCGCGCCTATCATCCGGGCTTTCCGCAGGGCCATCCGGGCGAGGCCGCCTCGCGCCTACTGGGCCGTGAGAACCTGGTCGTCCACGGTCGCGGCGCCCGCACCGAGCCCGTGCTGGTCGGCCGAGGTCGGTCGCACCGACACGCTGAAGGGCACCCTGGCCGGTCTCTCGGGCTCGCCGGCCCTCGACAGCGCGGGGCGGGTGATCGGAGTGACGGTGGCCGAGGCCCCGCGTCGCGGCCGGATCTACACGACCGCGCCCGAGACCCTGAAGACCCTGCTGGGCCCGCACCGCCGACCCAGCCCTTCCGAGTTCGCGCCCAGCGAGCCGATCACCACCGAGAACTACGGCCGCGTCGCCGACGGCCTGCGCCGCGATCTGCGCGTGGCCCAGGTGGTGTGCCTGAAGGTCTAGGCGACCGCCGCCTCTGTTTCCGGCTCGGCCTCGGCCGGCTTCTGCCGCGCCGCCACCAGGAAGGACAGCACGATCGCCACGACGCCGATCAGGGCCGTGTAGATGAAGAAGGCCGTATAGCCCGCCGCCATGGCCGGGCCGCTGACGCCCAGCTTGGCGCCGGCGGCGGTGAAGCTCTCGGGCGGCAGGCGGGTGAAGAGGGTCTTCAGCGGCGCGGTGACCCCGCCGTGCTCGGCCGCCAGCGCCGAGCCTTCGACGATGCGCCCCGACTGCGAGGCGATCAGCTTGCCGGGCAGGGCGTAGAGCGACGAGAACAGCGCGTACTGCGTGGCCGTGAACCCGGCCGTGGTCAGGCTGGACATGTAGGCGATCAGGGCCGTGCCCGCGATTCCGCCCGCCAGGTTGTCGATGCAGATCGCCCAGAACAGCACCGGCACGCTGTGGCCGCTCATGGCGAGCCAGGCGAAGAACAGGTTACTGATCGGCTGGGCGAAGGCGCCGATCACCAAGGCCTTCATCAGGCCCAGTCGCGCCACGATCACCCCGCCCATGAAGACGCCAATCATCGAGGCGACGATGCCGAACACCTTCCGGATCTCGGCGATCTCGGTCAGCGAGAAACCCATGTCGCGGTAGAACGGATTCATGATGTTGAGCACGAAGTCCGAAACCCGATAGACGCAGATCGCCGCCAGGATCAGGCCGGCCACGCCCTTGAAGCGCTTGGCGAAGTCGATCAGAGGCTCGCCGAACGCCGCGGACATATAGACGCCGGGCTTGGTGCGGACCTTGGGGATCGGCCAGGCCGCCACCACCACGATGGCCAGGCCGGTCAGCACGCCGAGCAATTGCAGCCAAACGCCATTGGGCTTGGCCTTCCAAGCCTCGGCCAGGGCCTCGCCGCCGACCAGCTTGGACAACAGGGACGCGTCGCCCGACAGGCCCGAGCCCAGGACCAGGGCGCCGACGAGCAGGATGGCGAGGCGCGCGAGCCATTCCAGGGCTTCCAGCGAGCGGGGCTGATGGACGTCGCCGGTCGGGATCGGCCGGATGGTGTGCTCCATCTCGCGCGGCGCCCACAGGGTGGCGAGGACGCCGATCCCGACCACGAAGCCCATGACGGCGTAGGAGAAGTTCCAACCGAACCGTTCGGCCAGCAGCAGCGGCCCGGCGCCGGCGGCGATCATCGCGCCCCGAAAGCCCCATTGATAGGCGACCGCCATCGGCCCCTGTTCTTCCTTGTCGGCGACCTCGATCCGCCAGGCGTCCAGGACGATGTCGTGCGAGGCCGTGGCGAAGCCTACCGCGACGGCGGCCGCCGCCAGGAGCGGCAGCTGCGTGGCCGGATTGAGTGTCGAGATCGTCCACAGCCCCAGGATCATGGAGGTCTGGAACACCAGGATCCATGCCCGCCTGTGGCCGAGCAGGCCGTGCAGCACCGGCACCTTGGCCCGGTCGATCAGCGGGGCCCACAGGAACTTGAACGAGAACGACAGGGTGGCCAGGCTGAAGAAGCCGATCACCGCCAGGGACAGACCCGCGTCCCGAAGCCACAGCGACAGGGTGTCGAAGATCAGCATGTAGGGCAGGCCCGAGGCGAAGCCGAGGCCCAGCATCACCAGACTGCGCCGCTCGCCGAAGAAGGCGAGGGTCTGGAGAAAAGTCTTCTTCTTCTCGGGCGCGGCCTGCGCCTTCGTTTCGTCAGTCATCGCGGCGATCCCCTGTCCGGGGCGCGCCCGGATCTAGCCGGCGACCTTGGCTCGCGTCGCGGTTTTCGTCCAGCCGCCGCCAAGTCCATTCGCGACGCCCGAGGTCGTCCAGCGCTTGAGGGCGTCGCGCAGGGCTTCCTGGGTGAGGGGCTTGACCAGGAAGTCGTCCATGCCGGCGGCAAGGCAGGTGCGCTTGTCCTCGTCGAAGGCGTCGGCGGTCAGGGCGGCGATCGGCGAGGCCACGCCCTTGGCGCGCAGGGCCTTGGCGGCCTCGACGCCGGACAGGCCGGGCATCCGCAGGTCCATCAGGATCAGGTCGTAGGCTCCGGCCGAGGCGGCGGCCACCGCCTGCTCGCCGTCGGCGACGCGGTCGACCTTGCAACCCTCGCGCTCCAGCAGGGTGCGGGCCAGCAGGGCGTTGATCGGATTGTCCTCGGCCAGCAGCACGCGGACGCCATGGGCCACCGCGCCGGCGACGCGGTCGTCATGGGGCGTCTCGGCGGCGGGCGTCGCTTCGGGTTCGCCGGCCTGCAGCACCTGGACCACCAGCGAGGCGGCGCGCAGCGGCTTGATCAGATAGCCCGAGAAGCCGGCGGTCTTCAGCGGTTCGATGCGGTCGCGCTGCTCGGGCGTTAGCAGCACCACGGCCTTGCGACCGGTTGGGGGCTTCAACGCCCCACGTGGCCCTGACAGCGCCGCGTCGATCAGCAGCACGGCGTCGGCCGGCGCGCCCGACAGGGCCGAGGCGATGTCGACGGCGGCGAAGGCGCGGCCCCCCGGCGGCCTCGATCTGACGCGCCGTGGCGGCGCGGACGATGGCGTTGGGCGAGGCGATGGCGACGGCGCGGCCCTCGAGCGGGCTGGCGCGGAGCGCGGGAGCGGCCACCTCAAAGGGCGCCTCGAACCAGAACTCGGCGCCCTGGCCCAGCTCGCCGCCAACCCCGACCTCGCCGTTCATGGCCTTGGCGAGCGTGGAGACGATGGCCAGGCCCAGGCCCGCGCCGCCCAGCTGGGTGGCGTGGGTGATGTCGGTCTGGACGAAGGCGTCGAAGATCCGCCGGCGGGCGTCCGGCGCGACGCCGGGGCCGGTGTCGGCGACCGAGAAGCGGATGCGGCCGCCCTCTTCTCCTTGGGGGGGCGCAGTGGCCGTCGCCGTCAGCAGCACGCCGCCGGCCTCGGTGAATTTCACGGCGTTGCCGGCGAAGTTCAGCAGGATCTGGCGAAGGCGCCCTTCGTCGGCCTGGATGGTCGGCAGCGGCGTGGGCACGGCCCAGGCGATTTCGACGCCTTTCTCGTGGGCGCGCGGGCTCATCAGCTCGGCGACCTGGCGCAGCAGGCCCTCGATATCGACCGGGGCCAGCGACAGCTCGATCGAGGCCGCGCCCAGGCGGGCGAAGTGCAGCACGTCATTGACCAGCGACAGCAGGTGGTCGCCGCTTTCGCGCAGGGCGGTGACGTAGGACCGCTGCTCGGCCGTCAGCTTGGTGTTTTCCAACAGGCGCGCCATGCCCAGCACGCCGTTCAGCGGGGTGCGGAACTCGTGGCTCAGGGTGGCCAGCTGCTCGGGCGTGACGCCGGGTTTCGGATCGCTCATGGGGATCAAGCTTACCCGCCGCGGCTTAACGGGCGGTCAAACGCGAACCGCTTCTTCACCTGGCGTCGTTGTCCGCCGATAGGCCAGGGCCTCGGCCACGTGGACCCGGCGGACGGCGTCGGCGCCTTCCAGATCGGCGATGGTGCGGGCCAGGCGCAGGGTCCGGGTCCAGCCCCGGGCGCTGATCCGGCCGGCCTCGGCGGCCTGGGCCAGCAAGGCGCGGCCGGGGGCGTCTAGGGCGGTGATCTTCTCCAGGAAGGCGCCTTCCGCGCGGCCGTTGAGGCCGTCGGCGACCTCCAGGGCGTCGGCGCGGTCCCGCTGCAGCGTCCGGGCCCGCGCCACCCGCGCGGCCGCCTCGGCCGAGCCTTCGGCGGGCGGCGGCAGGGAAAGGTCGGCGGCGGTGACGGCGGGCATGTCGACGGCCAGGTCGATGCGGTCCATCAGCGGGCCCGAGACCCGGCCCTGGTAGTCGCGCTGGCACCGGGGCGCCTTGCCGCACGCGCCGCGCCCGGCGCCGCCGTGGCCGCAGCGGCAGGGGTTCATGGCCGCCACCAGCTGCACCCGGGCCGGATAGCGGATGTGAGCATTGGCGCGAGCCACCATCACCTCGCCGGTCTCGAGCGGCGCGCGCAGGCTGTCCAGCGCCTGGACGCCGAACTCGGGCAACTCGTTCGAGGAACAACACGCCGTTATGCGCCAGCGACACCTCGCCTGGCTTGGCCTTCAGCCCGCCGCCGGTCAGGGCGGCCATGCTGGCGCTGTGATGCGGCGCGCGAAAGGGGCGGTCGCGGGTCAGGGCGCCGCGCGCGATCAGCCCGGCCACCGAGTGGACCATCGAGGTCTCCAGCAGTTCGCTGGAGCTCAGCGGCGGCAGCAGGCCCGGCAGGCGCTGGGCCAGCATCGACTTGCCCGATCCGGGCGGGCCGACGAACAGCAGGTTGTGGCCGCCGGCCGCGGCGATCTCCAGGGCTCGCTTGGCGTGCTCCTGGCCCTTGACGTCGCGCAGGTCCTTGGGCCGCTCGCCCTCGACGATCGGGCCGGGCGCCGGGGCCGACAGGATCTGGCTGCCCCGAAAGTGATTGATCAGGGCGACCAGCGAGCGCGGCGCCAGGATCCGGGTCTCGCCGGCCCAGGCCGCCTCGGGGCCGGAGGCCTCCGGACAGATCAGGCCAAGCCCCATGGCCCCGGCCGCCATCGCCGCCGGCAGGGCGCCCGCCGCCGGTACGATGCGGCCGTCCAGCGACAGCTCGCCCATGGCTGCCCAGCCGTCCAGCGCGTCCATCGGGATCACGCCGATGGCCGACATCACCGCCAGGGCGATCGGCAAGTCGAAGTGCGTGCCTTCCTTGGGCATGTCGGCCGGCGCCAGATCGGCGACGATGCGCTTGCCCGGCATGGAAAGCCCCAGGCCGGCGAACGCGCCGCGCACCCGTTCCCGGCTTTCGGCCACCGCCTTGTCGGCCAATCCCACCACCACGAAGGATGGCAGTCCCGTCGTCAGCTGCACCTCGACATCGACGCGTCGGGCCTCGACGCCCTCGAACGCGACGGTGACCACCTTGGCGGCCATCCAAGTCCCTCATGGATAACAACTTTATCCACAAGTCACAGCATAGCTCGTGAAATGGAGCAAGAACGAAAAACGAACGTTTCGCGAAATCGCCACGTTTCCGCAGAGTTACCCACCGTTTCGGCGAATGTCCTCGATGCGGTCCCAAAGTACAGACGCCGCGTCGATCCCGGTAAAACGCTTCAGCTGTTGGGCGCCGGTCGGTGACGTGACGTTGATTTCGGTGAGGTACTCGCCAATGACGTCGATGCCGACAAAGATCAGTCCACGGCGCTTCAGCTCGGGACCGATGATCCGACAGAGCTCGAGGTCGCGCGGGGTCAGTTCGACGGCCTCGGCGCGGCCGCCGACCCGAAGGTTGGAGCGCACCTGGCCGTCGGCCGGCACCCGGTTGATGGCCCCGACGGGTTCGCCGTCGACCAGCAGAACGCGCTTGTCGCCCTTGCTGACGGCCGGCACGAACTTCTGGGCGATGACCTGCTCGCGACCGATCATGGCGTGCAGTTCCAGCAGGGCGTCGAGGTTCGGATCGTCCGCCAGCAGACGGGCCACGCCCGAGCCGCCGCCGCCATAGAGGGGCTTCAGCACGATGTCGCCGTGACGGGCGCGGAAGTCGTAGATCGCCTCGTGGTCCGAGGTGATCAGGGTCGGCGGCTGCACGCCCGGGAAGTCGGTGACGAACAGCTTCTCCGGCGCGTTGCGCACCTCGGCGGGGTTGTTCACCACCAGGGTGTGGGGGTGGACCTTCTCCAGGAAGTGGGTGGCCGTGATGTAGGCCATGTCGAACGGCGGATCCTGGCGCATCAGCACCACGTCGATGTCGTCCTTCATGTTGAGGACCGTCAGCTCGCCCAGCTTGGCGTGCGCGCCGTGGACGGCCGAAAGCTCCAGGGACTGGGCGCGGGCGAACACCCGGCCGTCTTCCTGCGACAGCTTGTCGGGCGTGTAGAACCACAGCTTGTGGCCGCGGGCCTGGGCTTCCATCATCATCAGGAAGGTCGTGTCGGTTTCGATGTTGATCCCCAGGACGGGATCCATCTGGACGGCGACTCGCAGCGACATGGGGGCTCCTGGGGTTCTTCCTGGCGTTTGGGCGCGACGGCTTAGTTAGGCGTTCTCGCGCCCAGGTCCAACGGCGGACGCGTTCTAGTTCAGCCTTAGCCGCATCCGTTCGCGGGCCGCGCGGGCCGCGATGGCGGCGCCGCCGTCCAGGATCTGGGCGCGCGAGAGGGCCTGCAGGGCGCCGGCCAGGGCGCCCTGGCCTTCGCGCGCGGCGGCGACGTCGAGCCACGGGCGGTGGTCGGCGGGGTTGAGCAGGGCGCGGCGGAGGGCCGAGCGCTCGGCGCGGACCCAGTCCTTGGCCTGCTGGGCCCGGGCGAAGATATTGTTCTGCAGGCGGATCAGCACGGCGCGGTCGGAGATCGGCGCCATCAGAAGCTCCAGCCGCGAGGCGACGTCGGGCATCAGGCCCGTTCGCAGCGCCCGGCGCGACAGCTCCGACGGCAGCACGACCCGGCCTTCGCTGAACGGGTCCAGGGCCAGCGGGCCTTCCTCGGTCTCGATGCGCAGCAGGAAGTGGCCGGGAAGTCGACGCCGTAGAGCTCCAGCCCGACCTGCCGGGCGGCGTGCAGGTAGAAGACGCCCAGCGCCACCGGAAGGCCCTTGCGGCGCTCGGCGATGGCGATGACGTCGGCGTTGTCGGGATGGTCGTAGGTCAGCACGTCGCCGGTCAGGCGGAGATCCCCGGCCAGGGTCTCGGCCACGGCCTCCTCGGGCGACTCGGCCTCGGCCCGGCGGCGCAGGCGTTCGACGGCGTCGCGCGCCATGTCCATCGCCGGTTGGGTGTCGCGGCTGGGATCGTCGTGGACGGCGCAGGCCAGAGCCGCCTCGAACAGCGGGAAGCCTTCGTCGGGGCCTTCGCCGGCCCTGGTCAGGATGGCTTCGGCCTCTTCGCGCGTCATGCGGCCCCCCAGGCGTTGGGAAGGTGGCGCGGCGCGCGACCGGGGGCCAGGGCGATGAGGTCCAGGCGTACGAAGAGATCGCGCAGGGCCATGCGGTGCGCGCTGACATGGGCGGCGGCGCGCCGCAGGCGGTCGCGCTGAGTGGGCGTCACGGCGTCCAGGGCGTCCTCGATCGTGGCGCGTTGCTTGACCTCCACAACGGCCAGCACCTTGCCGCGTTGCGCCAGCAGGTCGATTTCGCCGAGCGGCGTGGCCAGGCGGAAGCCCAGGATCCGATAGCCCTTCATCATCAGCCAGAGCGCCGCGACCACCTCGGCCCGCCGTCCGAGCTTGCGCGCCGCCGCGCCCCGCTCTTGCCGAACACGCGTCTGGCGGCCGCCGGCGATCATCAGGCCTGTTCCTTCATGGCCAGCGCCTGGCGATAGAGATCCTTGCGCGACAGGCCCAGCGCCTTGGCCACCTCGGCGGCCGCTTCGCCCAGGGGCAGGCGGGCCATGGCCTCACGCAGGGCGGCCTCGGCGTCGTCGGCGGTGGCCAGTTCCTCGGTCCCGGGACCGACCAGGATGACGATCTCGCCCTTGGGCGCCTCGAAGCGCGGATCCGCGGCGAGTTCGGCGAGCGGGCCGCGCACGCACGTCTCGTAGAGCTTGGTCAGCTCGCGGCACACGGCGGCCTGCCGGGTCCCGCCGAACACGGCGGCCATGTCGGCCAGGCAGTCGTCGACCCGCGAGGCGCCCTCGTAGAAGATCAGGGTGGCGCGGGTGTTGGCGAATTCCTCGAAGAAGGTCCGCCGCGCGGCGCTCTTGGGCGGCGGGAAGCCGGCGAACAGGAAGCGGTCGGTGGGCAGGCCGGCCAGGGTCAGCGCGGCCAGGGCGGCCGAGGCGCCGGGGATCGGGATCACCGGATGGCCGGCGGCGATCGCCTCGCGGGCCAGACGGTAGCCGGGGTCGGAGACCATCGGCGTGCCGGCGTCCGAGACCAGGGCCACGCGCTCGCCGGCCTCCAGCCGTTCCAGGATGCGCGGGATGGCGCGCTCGGCCACATGCTCGTCGTGGCGCTCCAGCCTGGACTTGATCCCATAGGCCGCCAGCAGCTTGCCGGTGACGCGGGTGTCCTCGGCCAGCAGGATGTCGCAGGCGGCGAGCACGTCCAGCGCCCGCAGGGTGATATCCCGCAGGTTGCCGATCGGCGTCGCCACCAGATAGAGGCCGGGCGCCAGGGGCGCGTCGGACAGGGCTGGCGGGGGAAGCTGACGGCTCAACGTGCGGGTGTCCTTCGGTCGCGGAGAGAACCCATATCAGGTCGCGAGCGCGCCTGTCAGCCGATCCAGCACCAGGCGGCCGGCGCGGGTGGCGCGCAATCGGTTGCGATCGTCGACCAGCAGGCCGGCCTCGACCAGATCGCGGACCTTGGGCAGGTCGGGGGTCAGGCCCAGAGGGGCCATTTCGTCGAAAAGGACGCCATCATCGATTCGCAGGCCCAGGACCAGGCGTTCCTCGGCCGCTTCCTCGGGGGTGAGCGTCTCGCGCGCGAAGCCGAGGCCGGTCTCGGCCACGGCGGCGATGTAGTCCTTGATGGCGCGGTGGGCGATCGTCGCGGCGCGGCCTTCGGGCAAGGCCAGGCGTCCATGCGCGCCGGGTCCGACCCCGACATAGTCGACGCCCCGCCAGTAGACGAGATTGTGCCGCGAGCGGGCGGCGGCGCCCTGGCGTGGTTGGACACCTCGTAGGCGTCGAAGCCGGCGGCCTCCAGGATCTCCTGCGTCGTCTCGAACAGGGTGGCGGCCAGGTCCTCGTCGGGGACGACCAGGGTTCCGCGTCCGACCGCCCGGTCGAAGGCGGTGCCCGCCTCGATGGTCAGCTGGTAGGGCGAGACGTGCTCGGGGCCGAGGGCGATGGCTTCGCTGAGCTCGGCGCGCCAGGCCGCGTCGGTCTGGCCGGGGCGGGCGTAGATCAGGTCGATCGAGAGGCGCGGGAAGGCTCTGGTCGCCGCCGCGATCGCCCGCCGCGCCGCGCCCGCGTCGTGGTTGCGGCCGAGCGCCTTCAACGAGGCGTCGTCCAGCGCCTGGACGCCCAGGGACAGGCGCTGGACGCCGGCGTCGGCCAGGGCGGCGAAGCGGTCGGCCTCGGCGTCGGTCGGATTGGCTTCGAGGCTGATCTCCAGGTCGGCGACCGGCGACCACAGGCGCCTGGCGGCGTCGATCACCCGGGCCACCTGGGCGGGATCCATCAGCGAGGGCGTGCCGCCGCCGAAGAAGATCGACAACAGATCCCGCTCGCCGGTCAGGGCCCGCTGGGCCTCCAGGTCTGCCACGATGGCGTCGGCCAGCGCCGCCTGCTCGTCCGTCTTGCCCCGGTCGCGCACGACGTTGAAGTCGCAATAGGGGCAGATGCGCGCGCAGTACGGCCAGTGGACATAGACGCCCAGCGAGGCCCTGGAGGGATCAGTCAATCAGCGCCGCCTTCAGCTTGGCGAAGGCGCGGGCGCGGTGGCTCATGGCGTCCTTGGCGGCCGGCTCCATCTCGCCGAAGGTCTGGGTCTGGCCCTCGGGCTGGAAGATCGGATCGTAGCCGAAGCCGCGCGTCCCACGGCCCGGGAACACCAGGATCCCGTCGACGCGGCCCTCGACCACCACGGCCGGTCCGTTCGGCCAGGCCACCGCCAGGGCGGAGGTGAACCAGGCCGAGCGGTCGTCGGAACCCGTCTCCTCCAGCCGGGCCTCGACCTTCTTCATGGCCGCCACGAAATCCTTGGAGGGGCCGGCCCAGCGGGCGGAGAAGATGCCCGGCGCGCCGTCCAGCGCCTTGACCGACAGGCCGCTGTCGTCGGCCAGGGCCGGCAGACCCGAGCGGTCGGCGGCGTGACGGGCCTTCAGCAAGGCGTTGCCGACAAAGGTGCTCTCGGTCTCGTCCGGTTCGGGCAGTCCAAGCGCGCCGGCCGTGACGATCTCGAAGCGGCCGTCCAGCAGGGCGGCGATCTCGGGCGCCTTGCCGGGATTGTGGGTGGCCAGCACGAGCCTCGCGCCCGGTTCAAGCTTCAGCGCCATCCGATGTCTCCCTAACGCACTCCGGCGCTTCCTTACCCCGCCTTGCGGACCGCCGTCGACACCACTGTGACCCAACGGCAACTGTTCCGCGCGAGCGTGCATCATTACCAGAGTTTAATATCGTTTCTCGATAAACAACATTGGCGGAACCGGAATCGCGCTCTATCTGTTGACCTGTGGATAGAGGCCGAATGGCTCGACCCCGTCCACGTCTCTCAAACTGGAAAACACGATGTCCGCCGCCCGCCTGTTCCGCATCGCCGACAAGGTTCTCATGACCGTCATCACCGCCGCGCTCATCGTGGCCGTGCCGGTGTCGGCCGTGGCCTTCGTGGTGCGGACGCTCTAGGCGGCGTAAGGGTTTCCGGAGCCGAGACTTGGTTTTTTGACGCCCGCCGCGACGCGGGGCAATTTGCTTGGCGTCGCCGTCGGGGGGAAGTAGCCATGCGCGCCTTAGGCCCAGGCTCTGTATCGAGTTTTCTGAAGATCATTCTCGACGTGATCTATGTCGGGCTGTGGATCTTTGTGAGCCTTCTGTCGCTGTTCACGCTGGTCGCCCTGCTGTTCAGCTTCAATCCCGAACTTCTGGCCTCGATGTTGCCGATTAGCGACGCCGTCGAGGCCATCAGCCGCGACGGACCGCTGTTCGCCGGCGCCCTGGCCGCTTGGGCGCTGCTGCTGGGCGGCTGGATGGTCATCGTCGAGCGCCTGCGCAAGATCTTCGCCACCCTCACCGCCGGCGACCCCTTCCATCCCGACAACGTGGTGCGCCTGCGCCTGATCGGCCTCGTCCTGGCCGGGCTGGAGGTCGGGCGGTACGTCTTCTCGGGCATGGCCCGCTGGCTGGCTCCCAAGGCCAAGGTCATCGACGACAGCTTCACCCTGACCGCCTGGTTCTCGGTGCTGGTCGTCTTCGTCCTGGCCGAGGTCTTCCGCGAGGGCGCCCGCCTTCGTCGCGAAGCCGAACTCACGATCTGAACCGGAGCGATCCCCGCATGCCCGTCCGCGTGAACCTCGACCGCGTGCTGCTCGACCGACGAATGTCGCTGACGGAGCTCTCCGACCGGGTAGGGGTGACGATCGCCAACCTGTCGATCCTGAAGACCGGCAAGGCCCGCGCCGTCCGGTTCTCGACCCTCGACGCCCTGTGCCGCGAGCTGCAATGCCAGCCCGGCGACCTGCTGACCTTCGAATATGGCCCGGCCGGCGGGCATGACGACGACGAAGACGATGGCTAGGTCGGGCCGCGCGACGAAACCGCAGACCGGGCAAGGCGTTTCAAGGGGGAGGCGGGCGCGTTCTCGCCACCCTGGGAAAATCGAAATTGACCGTGACTCGCGTAATCTTCGCTTCTGTCTTCGCCGTCGGCGCCCTGGCGTCCGCCGTCTCCGCCCAAGCCTCCAGTCCGGGCGCCTGGGCCGAGTTCAATCAGCGGGTCACCCGCAGCTGCGTCGCCGCCTCGGGCTACCGCAACGCCCGGCCGTCGCCGATTATCGGCTTCGACGATCGTGTCGGTAAGGTCGCCGTTCTGGTCTCCGACCGCTCGCGCGGCTCCAACAACGCCAAGCTCTGCCTGTACGACAAGGCCAGCCGGAAAGCCTATATCGACAACGCCGACGGCTGGGTCGCGCCGCCACAGCCGCGTTAAGCGGCTTCACCGGAAAGGGCGCGCCTAGTAGGCGCGTCCTTTCTCGTCCTCGCGCCACTTCAGGATCATCTGGCGGTCGCGAAATTCGAACGCGTCCAGGCGCTTGAGGAAGCTCATCCCCAGCAGCGAGCCGTTCATCGGGGCCTTGTTGACCATCACCCGGAAGCCCTCGAGCTTGATCGAGCCGATCTCCAGGCTCGTCGCGTCGTAGGCGGCGCTATAGCCCTTGCCGTTGGCCGTTTCGGTCTCGTAGCCGTAGTTCAGCGTGTCGACGGGCACGCCGAGGCGGCGGGCGTCGTCGGGACTCAGCACCGTCTCGGTCGCGCCGGTGTCGACCATGAACCGCACGCGCTGGCCGTTGACCAGGCCGTCGACGACATAGTGGCCGTCATCGCCCTGCGGCACCACCAGGGTGCGCTCGCCGACCGCCACGGGCGTGCCGACATTGAAGGCCAGTTTCAATCGCTGCGGGACCTCGGCCAGCTCCGCGCGATAGGCGTAGCCCAGCGCCAGCACCGCGATGATCCCGCTCCACAGGGCGACATATTTGAGGTGTTGGCCGATCGAGCCTTGCAGGCCGCGCAGCAGCGCCGTCGAGACCAGAACGATCACGCCGATCTGGTAGACAAGGTCGGCCTTGTCGTCGCCGGTCCGCATCGCCTCCGGAAAAGCGCGCCACAGCGCCAAGGCCAGGACGCCGATGGCGGCCAGCAGGCCCAGCCACAGCCAGAGCCGATGGCGCGGAACCGCCGGCCGCGCGGATCGCGCCGGCGGCGGCGTCTCGGGCTGGTCCCAGGGGCCCTTGGTCAATTCAGGCGTCGCTTCTTCAGCAGGCTGGCGCGGTCCATCGAGCGGATCTCGACCTCGAAGGCGTCGCCCTCGCGCAGGATTTTCAAGGGCACGCTGACGCCCGCGTCGCCCAGGTTCCAGAGCCTGTCGTAGAACTCGGCGAGATCCGAGACCGGCATGCCGTCGACGGCCAGGATCAGGTCGCCCGGCTTCAGCTCGGCGCGGGCGGCCGGGCCCTTGGGCGAGATGCCGACGATGACGACGTGGTTCTCCATTTCCTGGGCGAAAACGCCAAGCCACGGTCGCGGCGGGTGCGGGCTGCGGCCGCGCGCCAGCTCGTCCAGGATCGGCGGCAACAGCTCGGCGGGCACGAACATGTTGATCGGCCGGGCCTGTCCTTCGTTGTCGCGACCTTCCAGGGTCAGGGAGCCGAGGCCGACGAGGTCGCCCTTGGGGCCGATCAGGGCCGCGCCGCTCCAGTGCGGATGGGCCGGGCCGGTGATGATGGCGTCGTCCAGCAGATATTCCCAGTAGCCGGCGAACGGCATGCGGGCCAGGACCTTGCCGGCCACGGCGTGGGCGCGGCCGCCCGCGCCGGCGGCGATGATCGGCGCGCCGACGTTCAGGTCCTTGGCGCTGCCGATGGTCATGACCGGCAGGTCCAGCGGCTCCAGCGCCTGGACCAGGCCCAGGCCCGAGCGGACATCCAGGCCCAGTACGTGGGCCGGCACGCGGCGGCCGTCGTTGCGCGTGAGCACGACTTCTTCGGCCTCGGTGATCAGATAGGCCATGGTCAGCACGAGGCCGCCGGGGCCGATGACCACGCCGTTGCCGACGCGCTCGGTCCCCAGGATCCCGGCCGTATAGGCGTCGGGCGGCACGGTGGCTTCCAGCGCCACCATGGAGGACAGCGCCTGGTCCAGGTCGAAGCGATAGGCCTCCGCCGACGGGCGCAGGCGGGCTTCGACTTCATGGCCTTCGAACGGGGTGGTCACGCGAAACTCCTGATCCTTGGGATTGGAATCTGGGACCGACGCCCCGTCCGGGCAAGGGCGACGGCGACTGGAAGCAAGACAAGCCGCCCCTTCCATTTCGGAAGCCTATCCGAAATGGGGACGTCCTTATGCCCCGATCGCCGCCCGTTGCATGGCGAACAGCTCGTTGACGCCCTTCTCGGCCAGATCGAACAGGCTCTGGAACTCGGACTTGGTGAAGCCGCGCTTTTCGCCGGTGGCCTGGATCTCGACGATGTCGCCCACGTCGGTCAGGACGAAGTTGCTGTCGGCCTCGGCGCTGCTGTCTTCTTCGTAGTCGAGGTCGAGGACGGGCGTGTCCTTGAAGACGCCGCACGAGACGGCCGCCACCTGTCCCAGGATAGGGTCGGCCTTCACCACGCCTTCTTCCAGCAGGTAGTTGACGGCCAGGCGCAGGGCGACCCAGGCGCCGGTGATCGCCGCGGTGCGGGTGCCGCCGTCGGCCTGGATGACGTCGCAGTCCAGGCTGATCTGGCGCTCGCCCAAGGCCTTGAGGTCGACGACGGCGCGCAGGGAACGGCCGATCAGGCGCTGGATTTCCTGGGTGCGGCCGGTCTGCTTGCCGACGGCGGCCTCGCGGCGGCCGCGGGTGTGGGTCGCGCGCGGCAGCATGCCGTACTCGGCCGTGACCCAGCCGGCGCCCTTGTTGCGCATCCAGCCGGGAACGTTCTCCTCGACCGTCGCGGTGACCAGCACCTTGGTGTGGCCGAAGCTGATCAGGCAGGAGCCCTCGGCGTAGCGGTTGACGCCGGTTTCCAGCGTGACGGCGCGCAGCTGGTCGGGGGCGCGTTCGGACGGACGCATGAGGAAACTCCTGATCTCAGGGATATTTGAATGTGTGTGAGGGGCCGCTTATCCTATTGATAGCCGTAGTTGAAAGAGGCCGACCGCTTTTGTCCGCTGACCGGGTCACAAACGACACGCTGGCATGACCCACCTGTTTCCAGGACCGATCGTCCGCGCCCCGGGTCTGGGCGAGCTGGATTCCCGCGCCCGCGACATCTTCCGTCGGGTCGTGGAGTCGTACCTGGAGACTGGCGAGCCGGTCGGGTCGCGCACCATTTCCAAGGGCGGCCTGGCCCTGTCGCCCGCCTCGATCCGCAACACCATGCAGGACCTGGCGCAGCTGGGCCTGCTGGACGCCCCTCACACCAGCGCCGGCCGTATGCCGACCCATGCGGGCCTGAGGATGTTCGTCGACGGCTTTCTGGAGGTCGGCGACATCGGCGAAGAGGAAAAACGCGCCATCGAGGCGCGGCTCGCCGTGAAGGGGCGCTCGTTCGAGGAGGCCCTGTCGGAAGCCTCGTCGGTACTCTCGGGGCTGGCCGGCGGGGCGGGCATCGTCGTCACGCCCGTCCGCGAGGGCGGGGTCAAGCACGTGGAGTTCGTGCCGCTGGGCGGCGGCCAGGTGCTGGCGGTCATGGTGTTCGAGGACGGTCAGGTCGAGAACCGGCTGATGCGTCAGGCCCCAGGCGTCACCCCCTCGGCGCTGCAGGAGGCCGGCAACTTCCTCAACGCCCGCCTGCGCGGCCGCACCCTGTCCGAGGCGCGGACCGAGATGGGCGGCGAGCTGGACATCGCCCGCCGCCAGCTGGACGAGACCGCCGCCCGCCTCGTCGAGGACGGCCTGGCAGCCTGGAGCGGCGGCGAGGGCGACGCCCGCTCGCTGATCGTGCGCGGACAGGCCAACTTGCTGGCCGACGCCCGGGCCCGCGAGGACATCGACCGCGTGCGCCAGCTGTTCGACGACCTGGAGCAGAAAGGCCAGCTGATCGGCCTGCTGGACGACGTCCGTGACGCCGAGGGCGTGCGCATCTATATCGGGGCCGAAACGCGGCTCTTTTCGCTTTCGGGTTCCTCGGTGATCGCGGCGCCCTATATGACGGGCCGGCAGAAGGTGCTGGGCGCGATCGGCGTGATCGGGCCCGCCCGCTTGAACTACGCTCGCGTCATCCCGTTGGTGGACTATACCGCCCGGGTGCTCGGGCGGATGATGGATGGATAAGGACTGTACGAGATGACCGACGAGCAAACGCCGGCTGAAGACGTCGCCTTCGAAGCTGACGACGCGTCGCAGGAGATCGAGGCGCTGAAGCTGGAAGTGGCCGCTCTGAAGGAGCAGGCCCTGCGCTACGCCGCCGAGGCCGAGAACACCAAGCGCCGCGCCGAGCGCGAGATGAACGACGCCCGCGCCTATGCGATCCAGAAGTTCGGCCGCGACCTGCTGGGCGTCGCCGACAATCTGTCGCGCGCCACGGCCCACAGCCCCAAGGACTCGACCGACGCGGCGGTGAAGAACTTCATCATCGGCGTCGAGATGACCGAGAAGGAGCTGCAAGGCGCCTTCGAACGCAATGGCCTGAAGAAGATCGACCCGGCCAAGGGTGAGAAGTTCGACCCGCACCTGCACCAGGCGGTGATGGAGCAGCCGGCGACCGACGTCGCCGCCGGCGGCGTGATCACCGTGCTGCAGGCCGGTTACGAACTGATGGGGCGCCTGGTGCGTCCGGCCATGGTCGCCGTGGCGGCCAAGGGTTCGACGGGACCTTCGACGGGCGAGTCGGCGGCGGCCGCCAATCCCTATGCCAGCGCCACGGACGGCGATAACTCGGGCGGTTCGTTCGATCAGAAGGCCTGACGGGGCGGAAAGCTTCGTTTTTCGGACTCCGGGGCGCGCGAATGACGGGCGCGCCCCCTTTCCCCCCTCCGCGCTTTGCGATAATGTCGGCGGTCCATTCTCAACGGGGGTAGCGGGCGATTCCTTGCATTCCGCCCGCACGATCTGGACCGGACTATGAAGCTTACAATCGAACGGGCGGCGCTCCTGAAGGCGCTGGGTCACGTGCAGAGCGTCGTCGAGCGCCGCAACACCATCCCGATCCTGTCGAATATCCTGCTGTCGGCCGAAGGGGATCGCCTGTCCTTCTCGGCCACCGACCTGGACATGGAGATCATCGACGAGGGCTTCGCCCAGATCGACGTGCCTGGTCAGATCACCGCGCCGGCCCACACCCTCTATGAAATCGTCCGCAAGCTGCCGGACGGCGCCGACGTCTCGCTGAGCTTCAGCGGCGATGATCCGCGCCTGGTGATCCAGGCCGGCCGCTCGCGCTTCAACCTGCCGGTGCTGCCGGCCGGCGACTTCCCGGTGATGAGCAGCGACGGCCTCTCCAGCCGCATCGCGGTCGACACCAACGAGCTGATCCGACTGATCGACAAGACCCGCTTCGCGATCTCGACCGAAGAGACCCGCTACTATCTGAACGGCCTTTACGTCCACACGGTCAACGAGGGCGGCGAGACCAAGCTGCGCGCCGTGGCCACCGACGGTCACCGCCTGGCTCTCGCCGAGATGCCCGCTCCGGAAGGCGCTGTCGGCCTGCCGGGCGTGATCGTGCCGCGCAAGACCATCGCCGAGGCGCGCCGCCTGATGGAATCGGCCGGCGAGACGGTTGACCTGCAGGTCTCGCCCCAGAAGGTCCGCTTCGAGTTCGGTCAGGCCGCCCTGACGTCCAAGGTCATCGACGGCGCCTTCCCCGACTATCTGCGCGTCATTCCGCGCGACAACGCCAAGATCCTGACCCTGGACAACGACCTGTTCGCCAAGGCCGTCGACCGCGTGGCCACCATCTCCGCCGAGAAGAGCCGCTCGGTGAAGCTGGCCATCGAGCCGGGCCGCATCACCCTGACCGTCCGTAACATGGAAGCCGGCCAGGCCGTCGAAGAGGTCGAGGTCGATTATGACGGCGAGCCCTTCGAGATCGGCTTCAACGCCCGCTACCTGCTGGACGTCTGCGGCCAGATCGCCGGCCCTCAGGCCGAGTTCCGCTTCGCCGACCCGGCCAGCCCGACCCTGGTGGTCGATCCGGTCGATCCGGGCGTGAAATACGTGCTGATGCCGCTGCGGGTCTGATCTCGCGACGGGCTCTGAAGACGATAGGGCGGGCGCTTCGGCGCCCGTTCCGCTGTCTAGGGCGCTGCGGCGTGGTTGTGCGCGGCCCGGCCGCCCTGACGCAAGGGCCATGTTGCGAATGCCCATAAGCGCGTTAAGGTCCGTTTCGTAAGAAAACGGGAGGCGGCCCATGGCCAAGCTGAACTACGTGACGGTCGGTTCGAACGACCTGGAAAAGGCCAAGGCCTTTTATGACAGCCTGCTGGGCTCGATCGGCATGAAGCCTTTGTTCGACCACCCGTCGGGCGGCCGTCTTTATCGCGGCGATGGCTGCATGTTCGGGGTGCTGGGTCCATACGACGGCAATCCGGCCTGCGTCGGCAACGGCATGATGGGCGGCTTCGCGTTCGACACGGTCGAGGAGGTCGACGCCTTCCACGCCAAGGCCTTGGAACTGGGCGGCAAGGACGAAGGCCAGCCGGGCGCGCGGATGCCGAAGGCCTATTTCGCCTATTTCCGCGATCTCGATGGCAACAAGCTCTGCGGCTACAAGCTGGGCTGACGGCCTGAGTAGCGCCGGCCGGCGACAGCGCTTAAGAACGCCCCATGGCGTCGGCCGCACTGCTTTCCCTGACCTTGACGGACTTTCGCTCCTACGCGCGCGCGCGCCTCGAGACCGAGGGGCGCAGCGTCTACCTGTTCGGGGCCAATGGGGCGGGGAAGACCAATCTGCTCGAGGCGATCAGCCTGCTGACCCCCGGCAAGGGCCTGCGCGGCGCCAGCATGGCCGAGGTCGGCCGGCGCTTGCCCGGTGAAGCGGTGGGCCGGGCCTGGGCCGTCGCCGCCGAAGTCGAGAGCGGGCGGGACGCCCCCGTTCGCATCGGCACTGGCGTCGAGCAGGGCGGCGCCGCCCGCCGCGCCGTTCGCATCGAGGGCGAGACCGTCTCGCCCGGCCGCCTGGCCGATCACGTCCGGCCGATCTGGCTGACGCCCGCCCAGGACCGTCTGTTCCTGGAGGCCGCCTCCGAGCGCCGCCGCTTCTTCGACCGCCTGGTTTTCGCCGGCGAGCCCAGCCACGCGTCCAGCGCCAACGCCTATGACAAGGCCCAGCGGGAGCGGATGCGCCTGCTGACCGACGCGGCCGAGGCCGGGAGCGCGCCGGACGCGACCTGGCTGAACGCGCTGGAGGCCCGACTGGCGGAATCTGGCGCCCTTATGTCCCAGGCTCGCGCCCGCACGCTGCTGGCTCTGCAGAACGAGATCGACGGACGCGGCGACCGGCCGTTCCCGCGGGCGCGTCTGACCCTGACCGGCGAATGGGAAAGGATGGCGCTGGACGAGGTTCCTTTCGCCGAGATCGAGGCGCGGTTGGCCGCCGCCCTGGCCGCTGCGCGCCCTCGCGACGGGGCCGCCGGACGCGCCCTGACCGGTCCGCATCGCGGCGACCTGGCCATCTTCCACGTCGACAAGGACCGTCCGGCGGCGGAATGCTCCACGGGCGAGCAAAAAGCCCTGATATTGAACCTGGTTTTGGCCCAGGCGGCGCGACTTTCGCGTGCGGAATCAGCGCCGAATCCTGTAATATTGCTCGACGAAGTCGCCGCGCATCTCGACCTTACCCGTCGGGCCGCCTTGGCCGACGAACTCACGGCGCTCAAGCTCCAGGCCTTCCTCACCGGCACGGACGAGTCGCTGTTCGACCATCTCAAGGGTCGGGCGCTAGGCGTTCGCGTGTGCGACGCCGGCCTGACCACTCTGGAAGACGAATGACCGAGAACACCGAAGACCAAGTTCCCGAAGCGCCGGCCCCCGAAATGACCACCGAGGAAGCCGCCGCCCAGTACGGCGCGGACTCGATCAAGGTGCTGAAGGGCCTGGACGCCGTCCGCAAGCGCCCCGGCATGTACATCGGCGACACCGACGACGGTTCGGGCCTGCACCATATGGTCTATGAGGTGGTCGACAACGCCATCGACGAGGCCCTGGCCGGCCACGCGACCAAGGTCCAGGTGATCCTCAACGCCGATGGTTCGGTGACGGTCACCGACGATGGCCGCGGCATTCCGGTCGACATGCACGAGGGCGAGGGCGTCTCGGCGGCCGAGGTCATCATGACCCAGCTGCACGCCGGCGGTAAGTTCGACCAGAACAGCTACAAGGTTTCGGGCGGCCTGCACGGCGTCGGCGTCTCGGTGGTCAACGCCCTGTCGGACTGGCTGGAGCTGCTGATCCACCGCAATGGCAAGGTCCACCAGATGCGCTTCGAGCGCGGCGATGCGGTGACGTCGCTGGCGGTCACCGGCGACTCCCCGGTGCGCGAGGAGGGACCCAAGGCGGGCGAGACCCTGACGGGCACGGAAGTGACCTTCTTCCCGTCGCGGTCCACCTTCGCGTTCATCGAATTCGACCGGAAGACCCTGGAGCACCGCCTGCGCGAGCTGGCGTTCCTGAACTCGGGCGTGACGATCTGGTTCAAAGACCATCGCGACGCCGAGCCGTGGGAAGAAAAGCTGCACTATGACGGCGGCATCGAGGCCTTCGTACGCCACCTGGACAAGGTCAAGACCCCGCTGCTGAAGGCCCCGATCTCGGTGCGCGGCATCAAGGACAAGGTCGAGGTCGACCTGGCCCTGTGGTGGAACGACAGCTACCACGAGCAGATGCTGTGCTTCACCAACAACATCCCGCAGCGGGATGGCGGCACGCACTTGTCGGCCTTCCGCGCCGCCCTGACCCGGATCATCACCGGCTATGCCGAGAGCTCGGGCATCACCAAGAAGGAAAAGGTCAGCGTCGGCGGCGAAGACGCCCGCGAAGGCCTGACCTGCGTGCTGTCGGTCAAGGTGCCCGACCCCAAGTTCAGCTCGCAGACCAAGGACAAGCTGGTCTCGTCCGAGGTGCGCCCGGCCGTCGAAGGCCTGGTGCAGGAGGGCCTGGCGACCTGGTTCGAGGAGCACCCGAACGAGGCGCGGGCGATCGTCAGCAAGATCGCCGAGGCCGCCGCGGCGCGCGAAGCCGCCCGCAAGGCCCGCGAACTGACCCGCCGCAAGAGCGCGCTCGACATCACCTCGCTGCCCGGCAAGCTGGCCGACTGCTCCGAGCGCGATCCGGCCAAGTCCGAGATCTTCATCGTCGAGGGCGACTCGGCCGGCGGCTCGGCCAAGCAGGCCCGCAACCGCGACAACCAGGCCGTCCTGCCGCTGCGCGGCAAGATCCTGAACGTCGAGCGCGCGCGTTTCGACAAGATGCTGTCGTCCGACCAGATCGGCACGCTGATCACGGCGCTGGGCGCCGGCATCGGCCGCGACGACTTCAACCCGGACAAGGTGCGCTACCACAAGATCGTGCTGATGACCGACGCCGACGTCGACGGCGCCCACATCCGCACCCTGTTGCTGACCTTCTTCTACCGGCAGATGCCCGAGCTGATCGAGCGCGGCTACATCTACATCGCCCAGCCGCCGCTCTATAAAGCCGCCAAGGGCAAGTCCTCGCGCTATCTGAAGGACGACAGCGAGATGGACGCCTTCCTGATCGACGAAGGCGTCGATGGGGCCGAGCTTGACCTGCCGTCGGGCGAGCGCCGCACCGGCCAGGACCTTCTGGCTCTGGTGCAGCTGTGCCGCCAGGCCAAGGGCAATATCGACCGCCTCGCCGCCCGCGCGCCGTCATTCGCCATCGAGCAATCGGCCTTGGCCGGCCTGCTGGGCGAAACCCCCGACATCGCCGCGGCGGCGGCCCGTCTCGATCTCTACGCCGAGGAAGGCGACGGCCCGTGGACCGGCGAGCGCAATGACACGGCCTATGTCTTCAAACGCGTCCGCCGCGGCGTCACCGAGAACGTGGTGCTGGACGATGGTCTGCTGCACGCCGCCGACGCCCGTCGTCTGGCTGAGCGGGCCGGGGCCCTGGCCGAGATCTTCTCTGGGCGAGCCGTGTTCCGCCGCAAGGACAAGTCGACCACCGTCCGGGGGCCGATGGATCTGATCGCCGCCGTGATGGACGCCGGGCGCAAGGGGCTGAGCATCCAGCGCTACAAGGGTCTGGGCGAGATGAACCCGGATCAGCTCTGGGAGACGACGCTGGATGTCGAGGCCCGCACCCTGCTGCAGGTTCGCGTCAACCACGCCGACGACGCCGACGAGATGTTCAGTCGCCTGATGGGCGATCTGGTCGAGCCTCGCCGGGAGTTCATCCAGGAAAACGCTCTGGACGCCGAGGTGGATGTCTAAGTCTCTGTAGTAAAACGATGTCTTTCTAGCCGTTCGGCGCCCAAATCAGGGGCGTTCCGACGTTTTTTCGTTAACGAAGCCGCTCTCGGCTTGGGTGTGGCGAACGGTGTCATCGCGCGGCGATGACGAGGGCGTCATCTTGCGTACGGTGAGTTGATTAGACGGAAGTATTGCGTGGGGGCCTGCCTGTGATGGAACAAGACACTAGTCTTCGTCCTGAACGGATCCTGGATTTGTCGGAACGCCTGTCCAGTGTGGCGGGCGCCAAGATCGGCGAGATCGCCCGGGTCAACCGCGCGGCCAAGATGTTGTCGATCAACGCCCTGATCGTGGCGGCGCGCGCTGGCGAGGCCGGCAAGGGCTTCGCCATCGTCGCCGAGGAATTCAAGAAGATCTCCACGGAGATCGACGCCGTGGCCGCGGCCCTGGAAAGCCAGGTGAGGGCAGACCTGGACGAGCTCTCGGCGATCGGCGGGGCGATCCTGGGTCACATGCGCGGTCAGCGCCTGGCCGACCTCGCCTTGAACGCCATCGAGATCGTCGACCGCAATCTCTATGAGCGCACCTGCGACGTCCGCTGGTGGGCCACGGACTCCGCCGTGGTCGCTTGCCTGGCGGACGCCGATCCCGCCGCCAGCCGCTACGCCAGCGAGCGCTTGGGGGTCATCCTCAACGCCTACACCGTCTATCTCGATCTGTGGATCTGCGACGCCAAGGGGCGGGTGGTCGCCAATGGCCGGCCCGGAAAGTATCCTGGCGTCGTCGGCCAGTCGGTCGCCGACGCCAAGTGGTTCCGCGACGGCATGCGCACCGCGACCGGTGACGACTTCGTGGCCTGTGACATCGAGAAGGCTCGCGCCCTCGGCGACGCGCCGGTGGCCACCTACGCCACGGCCATCCGCGAGGGCGGCCAGGCCAAGGGCAAGATCCTGGGCGTGCTGGGCGTTCATTTCGACTGGCGGCCTCAGGCCCAGGCCGTGGTGGATGGCGTTCGCCTGACCCCGGAGGAGCGCTCGCGCTCGCGCGTCATGCTGCTGGACCAGAAAGGTCGCGTCCTGGCCTCGTCCGACAATCAGGGCGTCCTGACCGAGGTCTTTCCCCTGGATGTGTCCAGCGGCGCGATGGGCAGCTATGCCGATGGCGACATCACAGTCGGCTATGCGTTGACGCCGGGCTACGAGACCTATGCCGGTCTCGGCTGGTACGGATGTCTTGTGCAGCGGCGGCAAAATCCCGGCGTGACTGTCGCAGCCGCCTAATCTTAACCAGATCCATTGCGGAATATTCGGACGAATTAATCGCTCCAGACGGGAAAGCGATCAGATTCTCGGCGCCCGGCGTAGATTCTTGCGGTGCAGCATTGCCATTCTCGGCGCCGCATGGTTGTTTAAGCCTAACCATGCACTCAGCAGATATCTGTGCGTCTGCTGGACGGCGGTAAGCGCGTCGTAGTCTTAGTTAAAACCGCCGACCAGATTGTCCTATCTCGCATAGATTGCATCGCGGGTGTGATCTTCTGGGAACGGTGTCGCCAGGAAAAGGCGATACCGCGTTATCTGGGCTAGAGCATTTCTTTACGTTGTCCTAAAGGGACGCCGTTCAATTGGAGGGAGCAATCATGGCTTCTAACCGCATACGCGCCTTGACACTGGGCGCCATCATGGCGATTGCCCCGCTTTCCGTGGGCCCGACGACCCTGTTGTCGGTCGCGAACGCCGCCGCGCCGACGCGGGCGGAAGTGCGCGCTCAGATCGCCAAGGCCGTGACTGACGCGACCAAGTCTCCGGAATTCTTGGCCGCCCAGGCTGAAGGAGCAGCCGCTCAGGTCGAGCTAAACGCGCTTCCGGAGACCGCCACCGCGACCGAGAAAAAGGCGGCGCAGGACAAGGTTGACGCCGCCAAGGCCAAGCAGTCATTAATCCTTCAAAAAGCCGTCGCCGCCGCCATGCAGGCCGCGATCACGGCGGGAGCGTCGGCGGCCATCGTCAGCGCCGCCCTCAACGACGCGGTTGCTGCGGGCGCCGTGCCGTCGGCGGTCGGGATCGCCGTCGCCCAGCAGGTCAACGCCATCATTACCGCGTCGACCACGACGGGCGACGCGCCCAGCCTCGTCAACCCGCCGACGGCGACCCCGCCGGGTTCGAGCGCGACGACGGGGACCACCGCGACGTTCGACCCCTGCGCGGGCGTGATCGCGACCTACTGCGGCTAAGATTTAAATTCGGCGGATTGGCGCGCCACGACGCGCGGCGACCGACCCTTGGTGGGGATTAAGCTATGCGACTTCTAACGTGCTCGGCCATTGCGGCCTGTATCGCGTTGACCGCGCCACAAGCTGTTCAGGCGCAGGATCTCGGTTCGAACTTCAAGCGCGACAAGAACGTCTCGGTTCGTCAGCGCCCGCGACCGGACTATGAGGCGACCGGCCAGAGGGCTGGCGGCTTCACCCTCTATCCGCGCGTGACCGTCGACCTCGAGCACAACGACAACATCTACGCCGTGGCGGCGGGCAAGATCGACGACAACATCTGGCGCGTGAAGCCGGAACTGGCCGTTCGGTCGAACTGGTCGCGCAATGCGCTCAATTTCTTCGCCGGCGGCAACATGATCCGCTATGCGGACGAGAAGACCGAGAACGCCGAAGAATATACGCTTGCGGCCAATGGTCGTATCGATGTGGTGCGCGGGACGAATATCTCCGGCTCGGCCCAGTATCAGCGTCTGATTGAACCGCGCACCGCGGTCACGGCCGGTACGCCCGCCGGCGCGACGCCCAAGCCTGTCGAGTACGACCTCACCACCACCAACCTGACCGCGGTGAAGGAATTCAATCGTCTGCGCCTGACCGGCCGCCTCGACGACAAGGATTTCAACTTCAAGGACCAGGGCGCGGCGTATAACCAGAACACCCGCGACCGCAACGAACTGTACTACGGCGCGAAGGCCGAATACGCGGTCAGTCCCGACACGGCGGTCTATGCGACGGCTACGGGCAACAAGAAGGACTATGACCTCAGCGGCGCGACCGACCGTTCGTCGGACGGCTATGTCCTCGGCGTCGGCGCCAACTTCGAAGCCTCCGATCTGGTGCGCGGCGATATCCAGGTCGGCTACATGAAGCAGTCCTACGACAATAGCGCCCTCTACAAGAGCATCAGCGGTTTCAACGCCGCGGGGCGCCTTGAATGGTTTCCGACCCAGCTGACGACCGTTGGTCTGACCGGCTCGCGGACGATCGAGGAGTCGACCGCGATCGGTTCGGCCGGCTTCATCTCCAACAATGTTGGCGCGACGATCGACCACGAGCTGCTACGCAATGTGCTGCTGTCCGGCGCCTACACCCACGGCAAGGACAACTACAAGGGCGTGGATCGCAGCGACAAGCGCGACAACTTCTCGGCGACGGCGGCCTACCTGCTGAACCGCCGCGTGGGCCTGTTCCTGACCTATAACTATCTGAAGCAGGACTCGAGCGGCGCGGCCAAGGCTTCGTCGTTCAAGGACAACAAGCTGATCGCGTCCGTGGCGCTGCAGTTCTAGCGACGTCCACAAAACGGCAAGGTTTGCCGATTACTGAGAGTACCCATGGACGGCTCCGGTTTTGAAACTTCGAACGCTCCGGTGAATGACACCGGAGCGTTGTCTTTTGATCTGAACATCGTGATCGCGACGTTCAGGCGACGCTTCCGACTCTTCGCGGCGGTGGCAGTGGTGGTGTTCGCGGCGGTGGTGTTGTTCACCCTGCAACAGACACCGCGCTATACCGCAACGGCGCAGGTGATGCTGGATGTCCGCCAGGAACAGGTCACCGACATGAGCGCGGTGCTCTCGGGCCTGCCGGCGGATTCGTCCGTTGTCGACACCGAGGTCGAGGTCCTGAAGTCGCGCTCCCTTGCGGGGCGCGTCGTCAAGGATCTGAAACTCGAGGAAGATCCCTACTTCAATCCCTACCTCGCGCAGGCCAAGGGCGCGAAGGCCTGGTTCTCGTCGTTGAAGAAGGCGGCCGCGCCGACGACGGCCACGCCGACGGATCCGATCGAGCTGCAGCGCCGACGCGAGCGTATCGTCGACAATGTTCTGGGGGGGCTGAAGGTTCGCCGCGCGGGCCTGACCTACCTCATCTCGATCGACTATACCCACACCGATCCGAGGCGGGCGGCCGAACTGGCCAACGCCTTCGCCAACCTCTATCTGACCGAACAGCTTGAGGCCAAGTTCGACGCGACCAAGAAGGCCAATGAGTGGCTGGACACGCGCGTCGCCGAGCTTCGTGACCAGGTCCAACAGGCCGACGCGGCGGTTCAGCAGTACAAGATCGCCAACAACCTGCTCAGCGCCGAAGGCGCGACCCTCACCGAGCAGGAAATCTCCGGCCTGAACCAGCAACTGGCCCTGAGCCGCGCTGCACAGGCCGAGACGGACGCGCGTCTGAACATCGCTCGCCAGCAGCTGGCGCGAGGGAGCACCGGCGAGGACGTCGGCGAGTCCCTGAACTCGCCGGTCGTGCAGCAGCTGCGCAAGCAGCGAGCCGAGAAGAGCGCCCAGGTGGCGGATCTCAGCGGCCGCTACGGCGATCGTCACCCGGATCTGCTGAAGGCCAAACGCGAGCTGGCCGACATCGATAGCCAGATCCAGGCCGAAATCCGCCGCATCATCTCCAACTTGGAAGCCCAGGCCCAGGTCGCGCGTCAGCGAACCGGTTCGGTGGCGTCCAGCGTGTCCGCCTCGAAGGGGACGCTGGCCGGCAACAACCGCGCCAGCATCGGCCTGTCCGAACTCGAGCGTAAGGCGCAGTCGGTCAAGACCCTTTATGAGAGCCTGCTGGCCCGCTTCAAGCAGACCACCGCCTCGGATGGCATCGAGCAGGCCGACGCCCGGGTGGTGTCGCCGGCCAAGATCCCGACCGGCCCCAGCTATCCCAAACCTTCGCTGAACCTGGCGCTCGGCTTGGTTCTGGCCTTGGGCGCGGGCGTGGCCGCGATCGTCCTGGCCGAGATCCTGATGGCGGGCCTGTTCACCGAGGACGAGGTCGAGCGTCGTCTGGGCCTGCCCTATCTCGGCGCCGTCCCGACCCTGGGCACCACGGTCGACGACGCCAAGATTCTGAAGGGCATGACGCCGGCCGATTATCTTCTGGCCAAACCGCTCTCCAGCTTCGCCGAAAGCCTGCGCAAGCTGCGCGCCTCGATCCTGTTCTCGAAGGTGGGCGAGCCCGTAAAGGTCATCGCGGTGACCTCGTCCCTGCCCGGCGAAGGCAAGACCACGACGACCTTCTCCCTGGCGCGCACCCTGGCGACCTCGGGAGCTAAGGTGGTGGTGGTCGACTGCGACCTGCGCCAGAGCGCGATCAGCCAGTTCCTCAAGGAGCCGGCCTCGATCGGTCTGCTGGAGGTGCTCAACGGTGTCGCCACCCTGGATCAGGCCGTGATCACGGATGAGAGCGGCGCGCACATCCTGCCGTTGGCCAAATCGGCCTACACGCCGCGCGACGTGCTCGGTTCGTCGGCCATGCACAAGCTGCTGCAGGACCTGCGCGATCGCTACGAGATCGTACTGCTGGACACCGCGCCGCTGCTGGCCATCGCCGACACCCGCATCCTGGCGCCGCACGCCGACGCGGTGGTGATGCTGGTCCGCTGGAAGAAGACGCCGGTGAAAGCCGTGCAGTCGGCGCTGGCCCTGCTGCAGGGCACGCGCGCCTTCATCGCCGGCGTGGCCCTGACCCAGATGGATCTGAAGGCCCAGTCCCGCTACGGCTATGGCGACTCCTATTATTATTACGCGAACTATCGAAAGTACTATGCGGACTAGGACCCGCTCGGGCGGGGGAGCGTCCTCGCCCGGAGCGGCCAGGCCGCGAAAATTGCAGACTTCCGAGGGCGTCGCGATCGGCGCCCTCGTCGCCCTGGTCCTGGCCGAGATCGTCGCTTTCGGCGCCAGCGACGTGGCTATGACCTCTATTTTCGGCGTACTGCAAGCCGCCTATCTGCTGATCTTGCTGAGCACCTGCGGCTGGGCGCGAAAAGTCCCTGGCGTCCTGATCGCGCCCTGGCCCGGCCTCTTGTTCATCGGCTTGCTGGTCGCCACGGCCTGGTCGCTGACGCCGTTCGGGCCCGGCGGTGCGCATCCCGTCTGGAACTATCTGGACGGGCATGGCGGTGCGATCACCGTCGACCGCTCCGCCCTCATGCTCAATCTCGTTAGCCTGGTGAACCTGGCCTGCCTGTTCCTGGCCGCCCGCATTGTCGGCGCATCGGAAACGCGGCGCAGAACGCTGGTCTGGTGGCTGCTGCTCGCGCTCGCGGCCTTCGCGGCGATCGCGATTATCGACCATGTCGGCCTGCGCGCCGGGCGACGTCTGACGGCGACCCTGTTCAGCCCCAATTCCGTCGCCACCCTGATGGGCGTCGGCGCGGTCTTCGCGGTGATGTTCTTCTCCCAAGCGATCCAGCGCGCGGGCGGCGCCCCGCGTCTCGACCGGGTGGATCTGAACGCCAGCCTGAGCCTGGCCGCGGCGGCCGTGTTCGCCGTCGCCCTGGCGCTGACCGCCTCGCGGGGCGGGATCTTCGCCACCGTGGTCGGTCTGGCCGTGCTGTTGACATGGCAGGTGCTGACCCAGGGGCGACGGGTTCGGGCCATCGCGATCGTTGGCGGCGCAGCGGCCCTGCTGGTCGTCATCGGCGTGGCCATGCGCAGCGCCGACCTGACCGCCGCGCGGCTGGAGCATCTCGACGGCGACGTCGCCACCCGAAAGGCGATCTTCGACGCCCACTGGCAAGCTTTCTTGGCTTCGCCTTGGTTCGGGTTCGGTCTCGGATCCTTTCCGATCGTCAATCAGCTGATCGCCACCACCGAGAACCTGAACGTCCTGTTCGACGTGCGCGCCACGCACAACCTCTACCTCCAATGGCTGGAGGAGGCCGGTATCGTCGGCTCCATCGTCATGCTGGCCTGGCTGCTCGCCGCGCTCTGGCGTGTCGGGCGAGACGCGGTCAGGCCGGGCACGATCGGAGCGCTGGCGCGCGCCACGATCGCCGCCACGGTGGTCGTCCTGCTGCATGGCCTCTCGGATTTCGCCGTTCAGGTCCCGGCTCTGCAGGCGGTCTTCGCCGTGGGGCTCGGCGCGATGACGGCGACGTCAGCGCCGCGTCGCGCGCGGGGGGGCGAGCGAAAGGCGGACTGGGGAACGAGCGCTTTCGCGGCCGTCGCCCTCGTGGTCTCCCTGCTGTTCGCCGTTCCCCTGGCGGCGTCACGGTTCGGCGGCGACCTCTCCGCCATGCCGACGGCTTCGGCGGAGGTGCTGGCGAGCAGCATCGAGGCCGGTCTTGCTTCCCCGGCGGACTCGAAGGCGCGGGCGCGTCTCGAAGACCTGAGCCGTCGCGAAGTGGCTCTGCGTCCCGGATCCGGCGCCGCGTGGCTCCGGAAGGCGGCCGTCGATTTCCAGCGAGGCGACATCGCCGCGGCCAATATCGCGCTGGGCCGTTCGTTCGCGGTCGCTCCGCTGCAGACCAGCCTCTTCAGGAGCCGAACCCGTTTGGCCTATGAGCACTGGCCCGAGCTGTCGGAGACCGTGCGCGAACAGGTCGTCTATCAGGCGCGGACCGAATTTGGCCGACCTGGCGGCGAGGGGCGCCTCAGGAGTGTGGTCGGCACCATCAACAGCCCTTCTGGCCGGCTCGCGCTGGCGTTCCTGATCGTCGCCGAACGCCTGTCCCAGGCCCAAGCCAAGGCTCAGTAGGCGTTGTCGGCGATCAGCAGGCTGGGAATGGTGAGAAGGACGATCTGGGCGTCCTTCAGGATCGACCAGGTCCGGATGTAATCGATATCGGCCTCGACCCGGCGACGCATGGCCTCCACCGTCTCGGTGCCGCCGCGCAGGCCCTTGACCTGGGCCCAGCCTGTGAGCCCCGGCCGCGCCTGGTAGCGGGCGTAATAGTCCGGAATGCGCGCGCCATAGTACTCGTCATGGGCCGCGGCATGGGGGCGGGGACCGACCAGGGACATGTCGCCGCGCAGAACGTTCAACAGCTGAGGCAGCTCGTCGATGCTGCTGGCGCGCAGGAGGCGGCCGATCCGGGTGATCCGATTGTCGCCGCGCCGCGCCTGGGTCAGCTCGGGCCCGTCCTCGCGACAGTGCATGGTGCGCAGCTTGAGAATCTGGAAGCGCGCGCCGCCGAGGCCGCCCCGCGTCTGTCGGAAGAGGGCCGGGCCTGGAGATTCGAGCTTGATCAGCGAGGCCGCAAGCAGAAGCAGGGGCGCGAACAGCAGCAACAGCAGGGCCGAAGCCACGACGTCCAGCGCGCGCTTAAAGGGATCCACGGCGACCCGCGGCAGCGGTCCATGCAATTCTGGCGAGAGAAATTCGATATAGCCTCCCCCGTCCACCAGATAACCCTCTGAGTTCCCCACCACGTCGCGACTGGTTTCCAGTTCCGACGACCCCAAGCTAGCG
This sequence comes from Caulobacter sp. UC70_42, assembly GCF_044056025.1. NCBI lineage: Bacteria > Pseudomonadati > Pseudomonadota > Alphaproteobacteria > Caulobacterales > Caulobacteraceae > Caulobacter > Caulobacter sp. UC70_42. Next base: position 1,705,799 of record NZ_CP171994.1, read on the forward strand.
CAAACGCTTCACAGCGTCCCTGGGAAAATCCACAGGGCTGGCACATATGCTTAACGCGCGTAGACTCTGTTCATTCACGGGCGATTAGCCGCGCCCTATTACAGTCATCGCATCAGGAGTGTGATCGATGATTGAAGCCAAGATCTCGTTTGCCCAAGTCGACGCCGTCGCGCCGACTCGCGCCAAGCGTCTCCCCCCGCTGCTGGGGCTGGGCATGGGCGCGATCATTTCGGCGGGGCTCTGGGGCGCTCTGGCGCTGACGATCTCGCGCATCTTCTAAGCTCTCCATCCACGCCGGCCGATCCGAAGACAGGTCCGCACGCCCGCTCATCACCGAGCGGGCGTTTTCGTTTGCGCGAAGGGCCCGACGAAAACCCCGGACCTGCTGGTCCGGGGTTTCGCGTTCTGACCGGCCGATCGCTCAGGCGATGGTGGTCCACAGGGCCGTGCCAGGGATCTGGCGCTCGACCCAGCGATAGTTCAGGTCTTCCCACGGGGTCGCCCAGGGGGTCAGATTGTCCAGCACCCAGTCGCCGCTTTCCAACGAGACCATCAGCACGGCGTGGCTCTCGCCGCGGGCCGTGAAGGCGACGGCCATGGACAAGGCCGTTTCCGGCACGCCGGCCGCGATCAGCTGACGGCGTTTTTCCAGCGCATAGTCCTCGCAGTCGCCGTAGAGCTTCCCGTTCACCTGGCGCGGCAGGGACCAGTATTCAGGCTGGCCGTAGAGTTCCAGGTCCGTGGCCTTCTTGACCGTGCGATTGACCAGCTGGTTGACTTGATTCAGCAGCTTGACCTGTTCGCGGTCGGTGCGAGTGGTCCAGGCCAGATTGTCGGACTTTGTCGCGGCGGCGGCGGGCGCCGCGGCGACCGCGACCGCGGACGGGCGCAACTGGCCGGCGGCGACGAAGTCTTCGACCGCCGCGGGCGTCCAGGCCTTAATGACCTCCACCGCGATCAGGTTCGCCCCGTCCTCGGCGGCCGACGCGGTCGGCGCGACGGCCTCGAAATGATGTTGCGAAGGCGCGCCCACCGAAGAGGTCGCCGTCAGGCTGACCGCGCCGCCCAAGAAGGCCAGCTGGTCCGCTGGCGCGCCGCAGGCGTCGGCGTCGCGGCGGCACAGGTCGGCGAAGCCCATCGGAGCGCCGACGCCTTCGCCGCGCGGCATGAACGGCATCGAACCGGCCTGAGCGCTGGCGCCGGCCATCATGGCGATGGCGCTTACGAGTCCTAGAACAATGTTACGTGCCTTGAACATGCTGACCTCGCTGTGTTCGTGAGGTCAGTATTCATTCGCGGCGCAAATTTGAGCTGAATTTAGATGGTATAATCCTGATGTTTAACTGTGGTAATTCTAAAATTAACTACAATGAAGGGGAAATATACTTGGTAAATTGAGCGGAAATGAGCATGCTGAATTGCGAGTTAACTGCTTCATGCGCCGTTGAACTAAGCCGTCGCCTGGGGCAAAATCCGGGTTCTTGGTTCTGGCGCTTGTCGCCGTCCTGGCGAGTGTGATGTTCAAGTCCCTCTTTCGTTCCAAGTCCCAGCCGCGCGGCGCGTCGTCCACGGGCGGTCGAATGGTTTACGCCGTGGGGGATGTGCACGGGCGGCTCGACCTGCTGGACGGCCTGATCGGGGCGGTGACCGAGGACTATCGCGCCACGGGCCGCCAGGACCCGCCCGTGCTGGTCATGCTGGGCGACTATGTCGACCGCGGCGCTCAGTCCTCGGCGGTGATCGACCGGTTGATCCTGCTGAAGGCGCAGGCCGCCGAGGGACGCTTCGAGTTCCGCGCCCTGATGGGAAACCATGAGGAGACGCTGCTGCACTTCCTCGACGACCCGATGGCGGGGCCGTCCTGGATCGAATACGGCGGCGGCGAGACCTTGACGTCCTATGGCGTGCAGCGCCCGGTCGGCCGCGCCGAGCCGGAGGTCTGGGAGCAGGCCCGTCAGGCCTTCCGCGCCGCCTTCCCCCCGGCCCACGAGACCTTTCTGCGCCAGCTGGAGCTGATGGCTGTCTATGGCGACTATGTCTTCGTCCACGCGGGCGTGCGCCCGGGCTTGCCGCTGGAGCGCCAGGTCGCCGCCGATCTGCTTTGGATCCGCAACGAATTCCTCGACAACCCGCACGGGCTGAAGGCCACCGTCGTCCACGGCCACACGCCGGTTCGAGGAGGCCTTCGTCGGACGCCAGCGGATCAATGTCGACACAGGCGCCTATGCGACCGGCGTCCTGACCGCCGTTAGACTTGATGGCGGCGAACCCAAGATCATTCAGTTCAGTAAAGCGCGAGCGGCCTGAGGCTTGATCTTGTTCATGTGACGGTCACGTGCGATGTGGCATTTAGATTTCCAAGCCTGAGAAGTCCCCAGGTTCTAAACGTCCAAGGTGAGATGCTTCGCGATGATCGGTGTTTCGAAACTCTCGCGCCTCCTTTCGATGCTGGCGCTGGTCGTCTGTATCGCCGCTGGCGGCTGGAGTGGCGCGGCCCGCGCCCAGCAGCCCGTGATCAGCGATGCGCCGGTTCCGGCGGCCCAGTCGATGGATTACCTGCTCGGCGCCGGTGACAAGGTCCGGGTGACCGTCTACGGCGAGCCCGACCTGTCGGGCGAATTCTTCGTCACCGGCAGCGGGCTGATGTCGCTGCCGCTGATCGGCGAGATCAAGGCGGGTGGTCTGACCGTCGGTCAGTTCCAGGACGCCGTGCAGAAATCGCTTAGCGACGGCTATCTGAAGGAGCCGCGCGTCAGCGCCGAAGTCCTGACCTTCCGCCCCTTTTATATCCTGGGCGAAGTCGTGAAGCCCGGCACCTATCCCTACACGGCCGGCCTGACGGTGCTGAACGCGGTGGCCACCGCGGGCGGCTTCACCTACCGCGCCGATAAGAAGAGCGTCTACATCAAGCACAATGGCGAAACGTCGGAAGCCAAGAGCGCGCTCGAGCCTTCGACCCAGGTGGCGCCGGGCGACACGATCCGGATCGGCGAACGCTTCTTCTGATCCGAGCCGCCCCGAACGAGACAAGGCCCGGCGGGACACCCCCGTCGGGCCTTCGTCATTTCAACGGCGCAGGCCGACTTGCGCGGCGACCCAGACGCGGAAGCCGTGCAAAACGACGGGACAGGGTCTAGCAATGGGCGGATCCTCGTCTCGAAAGCGCGCCATCGGAGCCGGCCCATTCCTGATGTCCCCATCCTGAACCTGGCCGTTGCCTTGGGCGTCGGCCTGCTGATCGGCGCCGAGCGCGAACGCCGCAAGCAGGCGCGCGCTTCGTCCTCGGCGGCCGGAATCCGCACCTTCTCGGTCACCTCCCTGGCCGGAGCGGTCAGCTTCGCGGTCGGCGGTCCGACGCTGCTGGCGGTCGTCACGGCCGCGGTCGCCGTCCTGGCGGCCCTGAGCTATTGGAGGGCCCGCGCCGAGCCTGACGCCGGCTTGACCACCGAAGTCGCCCTGATCCTGACGGTCCTGGTGGGCGGGCTAGCGTTCCTTTCACCCGGCGTCGCCGCCTGTGTCGGGGTCGTCGTCGCGATCCTGCTGGCCGCTCGCACCCCGCTGCACCATTTCGTCAGCCAGGTCCTGACCCCGGACGAGGTTCGCGACGCCCTGATCCTGGCGGGCGCGACCCTGGTCGTCCTGCCCCTGTTGCCAGATCGCGCGATGGGGCCGTTCCTGGCGCTCAACCCTCGTTCGATCTGGATCGTCGTCGTCCTGGTGCTGGCCATCGGCGCCGCCGGCCACGTCGCGGTGAGGGCGCTCGGCGCCCGGTGGGGGCTGCCCCTGGCCGGACTGGCCTCCGGCTTCATCTCGAGCACGGCGACGATCGGCGCCATGGCCGGACGAGCGGCGGCGGCGCCCACGGCGCTGTCGGCGGCGGTGGCGGGCGCGGTGCTGTCGACGGTGGCCACCATCATCCAGATGGCGCTCGTGATCGGCGTCACCAGCCTGCCGACCCTGCGGGTCATGGCCGGGCCGCTATTGTGCGCGGGTCTGGCGGCGGTGGTCTACGGCGCGACGTTCACGCGCCTGGCGTTGCGCCAACCCGCCCGTGACGACCCCGATCCCGGCCAGGCCTTCAGCCTTTCGACGGCCCTGACCTTCGCCGTGACCCTGGCGGCGATCCTCGTCGTCTCCGCCGCGCTGCGCGAGCGGTTCGGGGCGGCCGGCGCCGTCGCCGGGGCGGCCCTGGCGGGCCTTGTCGACACCCATGCCGCTGCGGTCTCGATCGCGTCCCTGGTCGGGTCGGGCCGGATGGCCCCCGAACAGGCCGTGCTGCCCATTCTCGCCGGGCTTTCGACCAACACCCTGACCAAGCTGGTCTTCGCCTTTTCGGGCGGCCAGCGCGGCTTCGCCTGGCGGGTCGCGCCGGGCCTGTTCCTGGTCGCCGGCGCGGCCTGGCTCGGCGCCCTCCTCGCACCCGCGTCATGACGACGAGGGACGGACCGTCCCTCCCTGGCTTCGAAGCCGCGACGACGCGAATTGATCTGCGTCAAGGTGACGATGGCCCGCCCGCCCGACGCTGTGTCGGTGATGGGGCTCGTCGATCCGATCGGCTCGGCCAAAATGGAGTTCACAGATGAGCCTCAACGACATTCTGCTCCACGTCGACACCTATCCTGACGCGACTCCGCCCGAGGCGATCGAGGGCGCGGTGGGCTTTGTCCGGCTGATCGGCGGTCGGGTTTCGGCCCTGGCGGTGGGGGTGAGGTTTCCGGTCCAGAGCAATCGGGTCGCCGACTACCTGATCGGGCTGAGCAGCATGGCGGTCGACGAGCAGGCCAAGAGCCTGGCCAACGGCCAAGCCAGCCTGGCGGCCTTCACCGCTCAGGCCCGAGACGCCGGGGTGCTTGGGCAGGCCCTGTTCGAGACCGTGGAATATTACGCCGTGGCCGACCATGTGGCCGGGCGCGCCCGGGACCCGCGACCTGTGCCTGGTGCCGCTGGGCGGGCCGCTGGATGGCCAGGCCGAGGTCGCGACTAGCGCCGTCTTCGGCTCGGGACGACCGGTTCTGGTCTATCGCGGAGGCTTGCCGGCCGCCAAACTCGGCCTGGTCGTGGTGGCCTGGGATGGAAGCCGGTGCGCCGCGCGCGCCCTGGCCGACGCCCTGCCCATCCTGGCGCGCGCCGGCGAGGTTCGCGTGCTCACGGTGATCAACGAGAAGCCGGCCGCCGTCGCCGGTCTCGCCGCCGAAGCCGTCCGTCATCTGAAGGCTCATGGCGTCGACGCCGTCGCCGAAGAGGTCGACGGAAAGGGCGCATCGATTGGCGAAAGCCTGGAGGCCTATCTGGCCAAGACCCTTCCCGACATCCTGGTGATGGGCGCCTATGGTCGATCGCGCCTGCAGGAGTTCATTCTCGGCGGGGCCACCGAGTACATGCTGCACGCGCCGAGGGTTCCGCTCTTCCTCTCGCACTGAGCCGCTCGCCGGGCCTTTCGAGGAGGGTGGTTGCATGACCGTCGAACTGTTGCGCGGCCTGGACGAGGCGGAGGCGGCCGCGCGTCTGGTCGCCGTCGGTCCCAATGAACTGCCGCACGCGAGCCGGCGCGGTCTGGCCGGCATCCTCGGCGAGACCTTGCGCGAGCCGATGTTCCTGCTGCTGGTCGGGGCGGCGGTCCTCTATCTGGTGCTCGGCGACCTGGGCGAAGGACTCTTTCTGACCGCTGGAGCTCTGGCTTCTGTCGGGCTGGTGGTCCTGCAGGAGGCGCGCAGCGAACGCGCGTTGAGCGCCTTGCGCGATCTGGCCCAGCCCCTGGCCCGGATCATTCGCGGCGGCGTCGAGCGCCAGGTCGCCGCGCGCGACCTCGTTCCCGACGACCTGTTGCTGATCGGCGAGGGCGAACGGCTGCCGGCAGACGCCCGGCTTGTCGCGGGCGAGGTGCTCACCGTCGACGAATCCGCCCTGACCGGCGAGTCGGCGCCGGTGACCAAGCCGCCCGCCGCGCCCGGCGACGTCGGCGCGCCCAATCCGGCCCCGGGGGCGGATGGCTCGCCCGATCTCTTCGCCGGCACGCTCGTGGTCCGCGGACAGGGCGTCGCCCGGATCACCCGCACCGGGCCGCGCTCGGCGCTGGGCCAGATCGGCGCATCGCTGGCGGCGATCGATCACGAGCCGACGCCGCTGCAGAAGACCGCCGGACGCCTCGTCGCCCTACTGGGCGCCCTGGCCTTGGGATTCTGCGCGCTCGTCGCGGTCGCCTACGGGTGGTTGCGTGACGATTGGATCGGCGGCGTCCTGGCGGGGGTGACGGTGGCGATCTCGCTGATCCCCGAAGAGTTTCCCATGGTGCTGGCCGTGTTCCTGGCGCTGGGCGCCTGGCGGCTGGCGACCCACCAGGTGCTCACGCGCCGAAGTGCGGTCATCGAGACCCTGGGCGGCGCCACGGTGCTGTGCGTCGACAAGACCGGGACGCTGACCGAAAACCAGATGCGGGTCGCCCGCTTGTGGACAGAGGCTGGCGACGTAGGCGTCGACGCGGCGCGCCCGATCGACGGCGCGGCCGGAGACCTGCTGGAGCTGGCCGCCCTGGCCTCGGCCGTGCGTCCTGTCGACCCTATGGACAAGGCGGTGCGTCATCTCTCGATGGACGCCATGGTCGATGGGGCGGCGACCCAGGGCGAGCCCGAGCGCGCGTGGCCCCTGCGGCCCGAATTGCTGGCGGTCGTCCAGGTGTGGCGTCGCGCCGGCGAGGCGCGGATCGCCGCGGCCAAGGGGGCGCCCGAGGCGATCTTCAATCTATGCCGGCTGCCGGCCGCCGAGATCGCGCGCCTGCAGGCCGTGGTCGAGGACTATGCGCGGCAGGGGCTGCGGGTCCTGGGCGTGGCCTCGGCCCGGGTTGAGGGCGATTTCGCGGATGATCCTCGCGCTGTGGCCTTTACGTTCGGAGGGCTGATCGGCTTCATCGATCCCCTGCGCCGGGACGTGCCGCAAGCCCTGGCCGAGGCGCGCGCGGCGGGCGTCGCCGTCGTCATGATCACCGGCGACCATCCCGCCACGGCCCTGGCCATCGCCAAGGCGGCGGGCCTGGACACCTCGGCCGGCGTCCTGCTGGGATCCGAGATCGAGGAACTGTCGTTCGCCGCCCTCCGCGAGCGCCTGCGCGGCGTGCGGGTCTTCGCCCGCATCGCGCCCGCCCAGAAACTGCGACTGGTCGAGGCCCTGAAGGCGAACGGAGAGGTCGTGGCCATGACCGGCGACGGCGTCAACGACGCTCCGGCGCTGGAGGCCGCGCACATCGGCATCGCCATGGGCAAGAAGGGCACGGACGTCGCGCGCGAGGCGGCCGATCTCGTCCTGCTGGACGACAGCTTCGCCTCCATCGTCGGCGGCGTGCGCCTGGGGCGGCGGATCTTCACCAATCTGCGCCGCGCCCTGACCTATGTCACCGCCATCCACGTGCCGATCGCGGGCCTGGCGCTGGCCCCCATCCTGCTGGGTCTGCCGTCCCTGCTGTTTCCCATGCATGTCGTTCTGATGGAGCTGGCCATCGACCCGATCTGCGCCCTGGTGTTCGAGGCCGAGCCCAGCGAGGCGCGGGCGATGAAGCGTCCGCCCCGCCGTCGTGACGAGCCGCTGTTCGGCTGGAAGCAAATCGGCCTGGCCCTTCTCCAGGGACTGGCGGTTCTGGGCGGGGTTCTGGGCGTCTACATCTGGGCCCTGGGGAACTATCCCGAAACCCAGGCGCGGGGCGCGGCCTTCACGACCCTGGTGCTGGGCAATCTGATCCTGGCCCTGGCCGACGCGGCAGCGTCGGGCAAGCTGCTGTCGCCCCATCGGCGCGCCTATTGGATCATCGCGTCGGCGATCGCGGCCCTGCTGGCCGTGATCCTGAGCGTCGCGCCGGTGGCCGCGGTCTTCAAGGTGGCGGCGCCGGACCGATCCTCACGATCGTCGTGCTGGTCACCGCAATGCTGAGCGGCGGCTGGACGGCGGGCCTGTCGCGGCTTCGTTCATTCGAGCAGACCAGAAGAAAGTAGTCCCATGAGCTTGAGCCTGACCTTTCACGGCGCCGCCGAATGCGTGACGGGCTTCTGCGCCCGCCTCAGCGGCGAAGGTTTCACCCTCCTGATCGACTGCGGCATGTTCCAGGGCTCCAAGACCCTGAAGGCCCTCAACTACGATCCGTTTCCCTTCGACGTGGACGCCATCGACGCGGTCCTGCTGACCCACGCCCATATCGACCATTCGGGCATGCTGCCGAAGCTGATGCGCGCGGGCTACAAGGGTCCCATCTACGCAACCGCCCCGACCCGCGCCCTGTGCGAGGTGATGCTGGCCGACGCCGGGGAGATCCAGGAAAGCGAGGTCTTCCACCTCAATCGACGCAACCAGCGGCGCGGTCGCCCGCTGGTCGAGCCGGTCTATACGGCCAAGGACGCGGCCCGGACGATCGAGCTGTTCGAGAAGGTCAAGCTCGACGAGATCGTAGAGATCGTCCCCGGCGTGAGGGCCCGCTTCTGGAACGCGGGGCACATGCTGGGCGCCACCTCGATCGAGGTGATCGTCGGGCCCGACGAAGACGCCGAACGGATCCTGTTCTCCGGTGACCTGGGCGCCGGAGGTCAGGCCTACCTCCCCGAGCCGACCGGACCGACGGGCGTCGATCACCTGGTGCTGGAATCGACCTACGGCGACCGCGAGCGGGATCTGGCCGACACCGCCGAACGGCGCCGGCTGCTGGCCGAGGAACTGCGTCAGGCCCACGCCGCCGGCGGACCCTTGCTGATGCCGACCTTCGCGGTTGGGCGCGCCCAGGAGCTGCTGCTGGATCTGCTGGCGGTGATGGAATCGGGCGAGGCGCCGCAGGGCGAGATCTTCCTGGATTCGCCCCTGGCCATCGAGGCCACCGACGTCTTCCTCGAGCGCGGGTGGAACCGGGACACCGAGGCCAATCCGTTCAGTCCGCTTCGCCACGCCCCCAACCTGCACTATCTGATGAAGCCCGAGGAAAGCGATCAGCTGGAGAAGGTGCGCGACTGGCACATCATCCTGGCGGGCAGCGGCATGTGCGACGCCGGTCGCATCCGCCGACATCTCAAGCGCCTGCTGTGGCGATCCGAGGTGACCGTGCTGATCACGGGCTTCCAGGCGGCGGGCACGCTTGGCCGCCTGCTGGTCGACGGCAAGAAGCTGGTGCGGATCCAGGGCGACGATTTTCAGGTCAAGGCGCGGATCCGGGTGCTGGACGTCTATTCGGCCCATGCCGACGCCAAGGGCCTGGTGCGCTGGGCTTTGGAGCGTCAGCCGATCAAGGGGCAGGTGTTCCTGGCGCACGGAGAGCCGGGCGCTCTGACCGGTCTGGCCGAACGCCTGGAGCAGGCGGGCTTTCCGGCCGCGCGCATCGCCATCCCCGTTCTCGATGAGACCTTCGAACTGACCCGGTCCGAGGCGCATCAGGTCCCCGGCGGCCCGCCGCGACTTCAGCCCGGAAAAGCCGCGGCCCTGGACTGGCACAACCAGCGCGCGGACCTGTTCGCCCGGCTCAACGCCAGGATCCAGGAAGCCCCCAGCGAAGAGGCCCGTTCGAGGCTGTTGCAGGCTTTGGAGGCCGTATTGAACGAGGCGGGAGACTTCTCCGAAGCCTGAGCTCGGCGGGCGTCACGCGGTTTCCGCAGGAAGTCGCGGTTCCAAAATCGTAGCAGCCCGACATCGAAGGTCGCCACGGAGCCTTCTCCGTGGCGACCTGGGTCTGACTTCTAGCGAGAGTCCTCGGTGGCCGCGATCGCCGCCTTGGCCGCGAGGATATAGGCGGTGGTTGAGCTCACCGTGTATTCGCTCTCGAACCACAGGAACGGCCATTCGGTCATCATTTCGGGGAAGTCCGGCTTGATGACCAGCACGCCCGGCGCCATCCCGCCAGGGATGAAGCCGTAGTCCGCGCGGTTATGCCCGTAGCCGTTCAGCTTCGAACGGGTCCCGACGGTCGAGACCAGGGACAGGTTGTTCGCGGGGTGGCGGCCGAGCATGTAGTCCAGGGCGTGCAGGGTGTATTCCGGTCCGATCAGGTCCGGGAACGCCTTGTGCATAAGGTACATGTTGATCCCGAAGCCGGCGACTTCGCCGGACCCCGCCCATGAGCCCATGCCGACCGGGACGCCGAAGGGGTTGCCCGCCAGTCCGGTGTCGGCCCGCGACTTGGCGGCGCTCACCAGGGTCCTGATCCGCGCCTTGTAGTTCGCATCCATATAGGGAAGGGCGCGCACGGCCACGCCGCTGACGCGATCGAAGTTCGCCTCGATCGCCGGCGTCAGGGCGCGCAGCCGCGCCGTATAGACCGCGTCGCCCTTGGTGGTGAGGATCAGCTCCACCGTCGCGGCGACCTTGGCCAGGTCGAGGAACCTGGACATGTTTCCGCTGTCGTCACGACCGTCGCTGCCGTTGGCGGCCTCGCCCTCACGCTTGGTCCACAGCGCCTTGGCGGCGGACAGGGCTTCGGCCGACATCGCCGGATCGAAGTCCTTGAGCGCGCGGCTGGCCGCGGCCAGGCTTCCGGCCACCATCAGGTCGTTGGCCGGATAGGCGGTGGTGAACGCCCAGCGATCGTCGGGGACGCCCGAGTGGTCGCCCCGGACCTCGTTCGGCCCCAGCGCGGCGTCGTAGAGCTTGCCGTCGGTCTGGGAGGCGGCGTCGCCGAGGTGCGCGTACTGGCGCAGCTTCGGGTCGATGATGCCGACGATCGAATGGCCGAAGACCTTGTACTGCGCGAGCAGCTGCACGACGCCGTGGCGGACCTGCTGGAGCGCGTCGGGCGCGCCGTCCGGCTTGCGGATTTCCACCTCGCGCGCCTTCTCGTCGACGCTGGTTTCGTCCCAGTCGAGCCCGAAGAGCTCGCGCGTCCAGACGAGATCGCGCACCACCTGCGCGTTCTGCGGAGTCTGGATGTCGTAGTCGCCGGCGTCCTGGAAGCCGCCGACCGCCAGGCCCGGGATGTGCTCGCCCGGCTTGAAGGGAGAGTCGAGGTTCGGCCCCATGCGATAGCCGTCGAAGTGGACGTGATTGGGCGGGGCCTGCACAGCGTCGTCGAGGTGCGAGGCGCGCTGCCACACCCGGTACTGTTCCCGCACGGTCATGTGGTCCATCTGGACGGGAAGATAGGTGTCGAGCGAAGGCTGCCAGATCCGCGAATAGGCGTCGGCGGCGATCGGAAAGGGATTGGTCGTCTGCCCGGCGTAGGAGATCGCGTAGACGCCGGGCTCGCGCACGCTGGAGAAGTCGAACGCGGCGTAGTTGTAGCGCAGGAACTTGCCGCGCGGCTGAACCGGCGCGCTGAACACGGCCTTCTCGCCGCTGTCGGTCAGCTTGACCAGCGTGGCCTCGGCCGGCGCCTTGAAGTTCGGATCCAGCTCGATCAGCGCGACCTTGCCGCGTTGCGGGGTGTAGCCGGCCTGGTTGAAGGAGACGACGGGCGCCCGCGTCCAGCCCGGGATGACATTGGGTCGCACGTGCCAGACGACGGCGTCTTCCTTGGCCCCGGCGGCGATCATGGACCGCACGACGAACCAGCCGTTCTGCGCCCGATTGCGCGCGTCATAGAGGGCGAGCGGCGCGTTGGCGGTGATCGTGACCCGGGTCTTGGGGTCTTCCGGCGAAAGGGTCACGCTGCGGGCGCCGGAGGCCATCGGCTGGGGATCGCCCGAGCCGTCGGTCGCCATCGGGCCGTTGGGATTGCGCGGAAACAGTCCTGGCCGGTCGCCCATCAGATAGGTCTTGCCGAAATAGGCGGTGGGCAGGAAATCGAGATTGAAGCCGGCCTTGCCGACGAGTTCCGGCGGCAGCGGGGCGTCGAGATCCACCGCGATGCGGAAACCGCCGTCCTCGGGGGTCACCTTCACGCGGTAGCTCAGCTTTTCCTTCGGATAGCTCGATCTCACGACCAGCTGACCCGGCGTCTCGCCGAGCGTGCGTTCGCCGAAGATCGGCACCGGGTCCCATTGCTCGGGCGTCGGATTGAGTTCGGACCTCGCCGTCGGTGGCGATCCGCTCGCCATGCAGGACGATCTGGATGCCGGCGTTCTTCTCGTCGAAGAAGATCGGGCTGAAGTGATTTTGCTCGACGATCACGCTGAGGCCCGGGGCCTCGAGCGTCTGGTCCGGACTCAGCCGCGGCGTTTGGGCCTGGGCGGTCGCGATCGCGAATATCGAACACGCGGCTAGGGACAGCGGGGCGGCGACGATCCTTGGCATTCCAGTTCCTCCCTTGTTACCGGTAACAATTTTTTATGTATCCCAGCGGTGATCTTGACGTCGCCGATCTGGGTAGGGTCTTCCGGCCGCTGCGTATCGCGCGGGCCATACCGAGCGGAAAGCCCGCCCGTGGGAGGGATTTAGGCCCAGGCGCGCCTCTGCGACAATCCATATTTGTCGGCGTTATTGGCGTCTATCGCGGGTCGGCGTTCACGTCGCCAGAAAGCCCTGGCGTCTTGGGTGCGAGGTGAAGCGCCAGGCATGGGGAACGCTTGGCCGGCCAGACGGGCGATGGAGCGTATGTTGACGACAAGTTTTGTCGGAGTAAACATCGCGCTCACAGTGAGCGTTTGGGCTTCGACAGCCGAGCCGTTCAGCAACCGATAAAAACGGCGCGGGAAACGATGAGGAAGCTGCTGACCGCGGGGGTGATCGCCGCGCTTCTTGGGCCGTCCGTCGCCGCGGCGCAGAACGATCCGTTGGCGCCGACCGGACGCTGGACGGCCTATACCGCCGGCCGCGCGGCCACGCCGCCCATGGGGTGGAGCACCTGGAACGCCTTCGCCACCGACATCGACGAGGACAAGATCCTCGGCTCGGCGAAGCAGATCGTCGACAGCGGCCTGGCGGCCAAGGGCTATCGCTATATCAACATCGACGACGGCTGGGCGCTGAAACGCCGGATGCCGGACGGGCGGATGATCATCCGCGACGACAAATTCCCGTCGGCGCGCACCGGCGGCGACGCCCCCAGCTTCAAGCCGTTCACCGACAAACTTCACGCCATGGGGCTGAAGGCCGGCATCTATTCCGACCTGGGCCGCAACACCTGCTCCGAAGCCTATTCCCCGACCGATGACGACCTGCCCAAGGGCACGGTCCTGGAGCGCGAGGTCGGCATCTACGGCCGCATCGACCAGGACATCGCGCTTTATTTCAAGGATTGGGGCTTCGACTTCATCAAGGTCGATGGCTGCGGCCTGCGCGACTACGGCCCGCAAAGCGAGCGGGTGCGTTCGGGCAAGTTCCGGGCGCTGGGACCATTCCTGGACTCCGGAGCGGTGACGCGAACCGACATCCCGACGATCCAGGCGATGTTCCGCCAGATCAATGTCGCGCTGGCTCGGGAAAACCCGGATGGCGACTATCTGCTGTCGCTCTGCGTCTGGGGGGCGGCCAACGTCCGCGCCTGGGGCAAGGACTATGGCGGCATCTCGCGCACCAGCGACGACATCTCGCCGGCCTGGGGGCGGTTGCTGGTCAACTACGATACGACCGTGACGCGGTCGCTCTACGCGCACCCCGGGTCCTGGAACGACCCGGACATGCTGCACATCGGGGCCGGTGACTTCGACGCCGATCACCTGACCGAAGCCCGCTCGCACTTCGCGCTGTGGGCGATGCTCAATGCGCCGCTGCTGATCGGGACCGACCTGCGCAAGACGCCCAAGGCGCTGCTCGATATCTTCGGCAACGCCGACATCATCGCGCTGAACCAGGATCCCGCCGGCAACCAGGCGACGCTGGCGCACGACTCCAGCGACCTGCAGATCCTCGTCAAGACCCTGGCCTCGGGCGACAAGGCCGTGGCGATCTTCAACCGGGGCTCGGTCGACTATGACGTCGACCTGAGCGCCGCCCACCTGAAGTTCCGCGACGACGCGCCGATCGCGCTGACCGACCTGTGGAGCCAGCAGCGGACGAGCTTCACCAAGCGCGCCAAGCTGCATGTCAAGCCGCGCCAGACCCTGATCTTCCGCGCCCACGGCGCGCGCGCGTTGCAAGGGGGCTACTACCTGTCGGAACAGCCGGGCAGCGTGAACCCGGCGGTCGACGGCGTTCTGGAACCCACGCCCGATCCCTCCATCTTCCGCACCGCGGCGGGCTGGGGCGGCACGAGCGGCGCGGGCGACCGGCCGTCCTATGCCGGCTGGGGCGGCGCGCGGGCCGACAGCGCGCCCTACGGCCAGGTGCTGCATGTCGCCGGGAAGCCGTTCGCGGCGGGGATCGGGATCCTCGCCAACTCGCGGCTCGAGGTGCGTAACGCCGGGGCCAAGCGCTTCACCGCGATGGTCGGTGTCGATGACAGCGCCAGCGACAAGGCCGGCGCCGTGACCTTCGCCGTCTACGGGGATGGCAAGCTGCTGGCGACCAGCAAGCCGGTCAAATGGGGCATGGCGGCTCAGCCGATCTCGGCCCCGGTCGCCGGCGTGAAGCTGATCGAACTGGTGGCGCGCGGCCCTCGCGGCGCCAATCAGCGCTTGCCGGTGACCTGGGGCGAGGCCGCGCTTCTCGAGCGCTGATTAACCCGGCGGGAAACCCAGGCGATGACGGTTCGCGCCGCGCCTGGGCGGCATGTTTATCAGAGAAATATTAGGCGTTGGGGAGACGGTCGGATGGTTTCGAAAATTGCGGCGCTCGCGTTGATGGCGGCCCTGGGCATGGCGACGCCAAGCGCGGCCGGCGATGAAAAGGCGCCGGCGCCAGGCTCGAACCCCATCTTCCGGGACCGGTTCACCGCCGATCCGGCGCCCCTGGTTGTCGGAGATCGCCTCTTTCTCTACGTGGGCCACGACGAGGCCCAGCGCGACGAGATGTTCAATATGCGCGAGTGGCTGGTCTACTCGACCACGGACATGAAGACGTGGACGGCCTACCCACCGATCATGAAGGCCACGGACTTCAAGTGGGCCAAGAAGGACGCCTGGGCCTCGCAGGCGATCGAGAAGAACGGCAAGTTCTATTTCTACGCCGCCGTCGAGCACGACAACACGCATCCGGGCAAGGCGATCGGCGTGGCGGTCTCGGACTCGCCCACCGGCCCGTTCGTCGACGCGCGCGGGTCGGCGCTGATCACCAACGAGATGACTCCGAAGGGGCCGCACAGCTGGGAGGACATCGATCCGACGGTATTCACCGACGATGATGGAACCACCTGGATCGCCTGGGGCAATCGCTCCTGCTACATCGCCAAGCTCAAACCCAACATGATCGAGATCGACGGTCCGATCACCGAGATCACGCCGCCGCATTTCGAGGAAGGCCCGTGGCTGCACAAGCGCGACGGGACCTACTACCTGACCTATGCCTCGCTCGACCGAAGCACCCAGCGCGACGAGCATGTGTCCTACGCCACCGCGCCCGCCATCACGGGTCCCTGGACACCGCGCGGCCTCCTGACCGGCTCGGGCAAGTACAGCTTCACGATCCATCCCGGCATCGTCCAGTTCAAGGGCGAGTGGTATATCTTCCTGCACAACGCGACCCTCGCGGTGGGCGACCAGAGCGGGGCGATCGGTCGCCGCGCCGTGACCGTCGAACGCCTTCGATACGGTCCCGACGGCGCGATGCTGCCGGTCGTGCAGACCGAAGCCGGGGTTTCGGTCCCGACCCGCTAGAGCATTTTCCGAGGACGTGGAGACCGAGCGTCGTCAGGAGTGCTCTGGCGGCGCTCCGTTCGGGCGCGTCATCCGCCGCCCCGATCGATCAGCCGCTTCTTGCGCCGGTGCAGGCTGGCGGCGACGGCGAGCAGCACCAGGGGAACCAGAGCCGAGAGAACCTGTTCGCTCGCGCCCGGCCAGCCATGCAGCCACGGCTTCAGGAGATAGCCGAGCAGGCCCAGCACGTAGTAGCCGACCGCGAAGATCGACAGTCCCTCGACCAGCCCCTGCAGCTTGGCTTGCAATTCGAGGCTGGCGCCCATGCCGCGCAGGGTTTCCTGGTTCTGGCGGTCCAGCACGATGCCCAGCCGGGCCTGCAGGAGATCGCCACAGCGCGCGACGCGCACCGAAAGGTCGTCCAGTCGCCGGTCGGCCGCCTCGCGGGTGCGCATGGCCGGTTGCAGGCGCCGGGCGATGAACTCGCTCATGGTCGAATAGCCGGGAACATGGCGCTCGCGAAGCGCCTCCAGCCTGTCGAGCGTCAGGCGGTGGTACGACTCCGTGGCGCCGCGCCGAAAACGGCTGTCAGCCGCGCGCAGCTCCACCTCGGCCGAGAGTGCGAGGAGGCTGTCCAGCACCGCCTGGCTGTCTTCGCCGTTCGCCAGGCCGCTGGCGATCGCCGAAAGTCGGGCTTCGGCGCCGTCCAGCCAGGCCAGAAGCTCCCGGGCGGGTGGAAAGCCGATGAGCGCTAGCTTGCGATAGTTGCCGATCTCCAGGAGCGTCTGGACCAGCCGCGAGACCTCGTCATTGGCCAGGGCGATGTTGTGGACGTGGATGCGCCCCGTGCCGCCTTCGCGCAGGCGAAAGTCCGTCCAGATCCGCGCGGCGCCGTCGAAGACCTCGCACGAAACGCAATGGGCCAGGTCGATATGCCGGTTCAGGGTCGCCTCTGCCGGCGGCTCGGCGCCCGGTGCGGAGACAGAGATCTCGACGCCCCTGAACACCTGACCCGGCGCGCCGTCCAGCCAGAAGCAGTCCTCGCCGACGTTGGTCTCGAAGCCAAGCTCCGGGCCCAGCGGGCCGTAGGTGAACCGGGTCCAGGTCGAAAATTCCTGATGCCGCTCCCACAGCCAGCCGCCGGCCGGGCTGGTCACCAGAATCCTGCCGCCGGCGGCGCTCTGGCCTGGGGCGAACAAGGCCACGAAGGCCGCCTCGGACGCCCGCTCGTCGGCGTCGACCAGGAACACCCACTGGCGCAGCCTGACTGGCGCTTGCTCCAGCGGCAGGGCGCGCAGGTGCATCAGTTCGCTCAGCGCCACCCTGAGCGGATGATCCCGACGGCTATCCATCTCGTCCTTACCCCATGCTCCCGGGTCGTTGGTCCATGTTCAATGTTACCGGTCACATAAATCTAGCCAACTTGTCCGCCGTCGTCACCCGCCTTGCCGGGACTAGGGAACCTTGATCTCGAACGAACCGACGGGGCGGCCGGCCTGGTCGAACAGGTTCACCGTCGGACTGTCCGCCCAGGCGTAGCGCACGCGCCCGATGGTCCCGCCGTCGCCCTTCAGCGTGACCTTGTCGCCGGCGACATGGCCGGGGGCGTAGCGGCAGGCGCCGTCCCCGCCGCAAAGCTCGAAGCCGATGGCGGTGTCCGCGCCGCGGGCGACCAGGCCTCCGGCCGCGCCGACGAATGTCAGGACGACGCCGCCTTCGGGCGCGCGCGCGCTGGTCGCGATCCGGGGGCCGGCGGCGACGGCTTCCCCATAGGCGAGGACCCGCAGCGCGTCCGCCGCGCGACGGCCGACCTCCTGCTTCTCGCCAGGATGGATATCGTAGGGGTCGCCGAGGTCCAGGGTGACGACCACGGCCGCGTGGCCGTCGGTCTCCGCGGCGCGTCTCTGGGCGTCGCGCACGCCGGCCCAGCCGCTCTCGACGGGCCTGCTCGCGCCGGCGCCGTAGGCCGACAGCTGGATGATCGCGAAGGGCAGCGTCGGGGCCTCGAACTGGCGACGCCAGTCGGCCATCATCGCCGCGAGGCGGCGCTCATAGCCGGGAAGTCCCGTGTCGGACTCGCCCTGGTACCAGAGCGCCCCGGCCAGCCCGACGGGACCGAGCGGCGAGATCATCGCGTTGTAGAGGACGCCCGCGCCGTTAATGTCGTCCCACGGCGCGCGGGGGGCGTTGGTCTTCGGGCGGCCCGCCAGGGCGTAGCGCCAGCCGGCGTTCGAGGGGGATGGACGTCCCGTCGTCCAGCTGAAGGCGCATGAGCTCGGCGGGACCCGCCAGGCCGCCGTCGGCATAGACGTTGTCATCGTTGACCGTGATCCGGTTACGCCCGGCGACCAGCGTTCCCGGCGCCAGTCGGTAGCGGCGTGGGGCGCCGATGCTGGATCCGCCGACCGCCTTGCCATTGACCCAGGTGCGGTCGGCGTCGTCGATCAGGCCGAGTGACAGGACGGCGCCTTGCGCGGCCTGGGCGGGCGTAAGGTCCACGGTCTTCTCGAACCAGACCATGCCGAGATATTTGGCCATCTCGGGCGCGCCCCAGCGCCCGAAAAAGCTGATCATGGGAACGGGCGACCAGTCGGGATGCTCGGCGCGCCAGGGCTGCTCGGCGCCCGAAAGGCCGGATTGGTCGCGCCACCAGGTCTCCCACTGACGCGCGACCATGGCCTCGGCCGCCGCCGCGTCGCGCGCATGGAGCGCCAGCGCCTTGGCTTCCAGGTCCAGGCCGCCGGCGCGCAGGCCCTCGGGCGCCATCCAGGCGGAAATCCGCGAGCCGCCCCAGCTGGAATGGATCAGGCCGATCGGCGCCTTGATGGTCCGACGCAAGTCCTGGCCCGCGTAGAAGCAGACGGCGGAGAATCTGGCGATCGTTCCGGGCGTGGCCGCCGCCCAGGCCGGTGGGACGTCGAAGCGGTCCTTGGGCGTTTCCGCCAGCTGCTTGCCCACCGTCATCAGCCGCATCTGGGGATTGGCGGCGCCGCCGATCTGGAAGCTGTTCTGCGACTGCTCGGCCGACAGCTCCATGTTGCTCTGGCCCGAACAGAGGAAGACGTCGCCGATCAGCAGGTCGTTGACGAAGGTCTGGCCGCTCGGCGCGTCGACCAGCATCTGGTAGGGACCGCCGGCCGCGAGCGCCGGCAGGGCGACGCGAAAGCGACCATCGCGATCGGCCTGGCCCGTGGCCGAGCGCCCCGCCAGATTGACCATGACCTTTTCGCCGGGCGTGGACCGGCCCGTGACGATGATGGGCTTGCCCTCTGCAGCACGGCGTGGTCGCCGATCGCGCCGTCGAGCCTGGGGCGCGGCGCCGGCCAGCGACGGGAAAAGGAGGGCGAGGGCCCCGGTGATGGTCGCGATGGTTTTCACGCTCTTCTCCTGATCGCCTAGGCCGGTCTATTTCGCGAGCGCCACAGGGGCGTCGATCGAGAACGGGGCCGACTGGCTCGGAACGCCCGTGCCGGGTTGGCCCGATCCGATGCTGACGCGATAGGCTCCGGCCGCCACGCGGCGATCGCCCTCCGGGGTCACCGAGCTGAGATCGCGGGGCGACAGGGTGAAGGTCACCTTCCGGGCCTCGCCGGGCTTGAGCGCCACGCGCTGGAAGCCGCGCAGGGCCACGCGCGGCGCGCCGGGGGTGTCGGGGAAGTTCAGATAGAGCTGGGCGACCTCCTCGCCCGCCCGCGCGCCGACATTGCGCACGGTGGTCGTCACGCGGACGCTCTGGTCGGTGCGCTCGACCGTGACCGGCGCATAGTCGTAGCGGGTGTAGCTGAGGCCAAAGCCGAACGGATAGACCGGCTCGCCCGTGAAGTAGCGATAGGTGCGGCCGGCCATGGCGTAGTCGCCGAAGGGCGGAAGGTCGTCGATCGAGCGGTAAAAGGTCAACGGCAGGCGGCCCGAGGGATTGGTCTTGCCCGACAGAAGGTTGGCGACCGCCAGCCCGCCGGACTGGCCTGGATACCAGGCCTCCACGATGGCCGAGGCGTTGTCCTTGGCCCAGGCCAGGTTCACCGGGCTGCCGTTCATCGTCACCACCACCAGCGGCTTGCCCAGGGCCTTGGCCTGCTCCAGCAGCTTTTGCTGATCCGGCGGCAAGTCCAGGGTCGTCTTGTCGCCGCCCTTGAAGCCGGGCACCTCGACCGGCGACTCCTCGGCCTCCAGGTCGGAGGTCAGGCCGACCACGGCGACCAGCACGTCGGCCTGGGCGGCCGCCTTCTTCAGCTCGGCGGCCGGGTCGTCGGCCACGCGCTTCCAGACGAGATTGACGCCGGACAGGGCGTGGGAACTCCGAAACAATCTCGATCGGATAGCGATGGCCCTTCTCCAGGCGGATGGTCTTGAGCGTCGGCAGGCTGGCCCAGCCGGCCTTGCGCAGATCGGCGAACGGTTTGCCATCGAGCTTGAGCTCGCCGTTGAAGCCCGTCAGGCCCAGGCGATAGGTCCCGTTCTCAGGGGGAACCAGGAAGCCCGTCCAGACCACGCGGTGATGGTCGGAGACCGCCGCCAGATCCAGGCTTCGCGAGGCGATGTCCGGCTCGATGCGGGTGGCCACCGGCTTGTCGACGTAGCGCATCTTGGCCACAGCATCGCCGAAGGTCCCTGGCTCGAAGCGAGCCGGCGGCGGCTCGACCGTATTGTAGTAGCGGGCCAGCAGGCCGGGCTTGCCGTCGGGCGTGACCAGGGCCGTGCTGGGCACGCGATCGCCGTCGGTGAAGGAAGCGCCGAACGGGGCGTGGACGATCCTGGCCGACGGCATGGCGCGGCGAAGGCCTTCCAGCACCGAGATCGGCGGCGCCGACAGGGCCGAGGAATAGTTGCCGCGCAGGACGCGGGTGGCGTCGGCCAGCGGGCCGATCACCGCGATGCGCAGGCCGGGCTTCAGCGGCAGCAGACCGTCGTTCTTCAGCAGCACCAGGCTCTTCTCGCTGGCGGCCAGCGCCAGGGCCTCGTGCTGGGGCGTCATGACCGAGGTCACCGGCGCCGGGCGGGTTTCGACCGCCCGCACGCCGGGCAGGTCGCCGACCCGCAGGCGCGCCGAGTAGAGCCGGATCAGGGCCTGGTCGACATCGGTTTCGGTGATCAATCCGCGCTTCAGCGCGTCCGCGTAAGGCCGGGCGAGACCGGCGGTGTCGGTCAGGGTCGCGCCGTTGCACTCGTTGTCGACGCCGGCCCGCATCGCGGCGGCGACGGCGGTGGCCGCGTCGGGCGCATATTTGTGATTGTCGGCGATGTCCTTGACCGCGTCGCAGTCGGAAACGACGTAGCCGTCGAACTTCCAGGCGCCGCGCAGGTGGTCCTTGAGCAGGAGGTCGCTGGCGCAGGCGGGCTGGCCGTCGATGCGGTTGTAGGCGCACATCACCGATCCGGCCTGGCCTTCGGTGATCGCGGCGCGGAACGCGGGCAGATAGGTGTCTTCCAGGTCATGGCGCGAGACGAAGACGTTGGCGCCGTGCCGGGTCGACTCCGGCCCGCTATGGACCGCGAAGTGCTTGGGCGTGGCGATGACGCGCGGCAGGTCGGGGGCGGGGCCCTGGATGCCCCGCACGAAGGCCACGCCGATGCGGGCGGTCAGGAACGGGTCCTCGCCATAGGTCTCCTGGCCACGACCCCAGCGCGGATCGCGGAAGATGTTGATGTTCGGCGACCAAGTGTCGAGGCCCGTGCCGATGCGTCCCATCCGGCCGGTCTGCCGCGACAGGATGTGCAGGTCGCGGACCTCGGCGCTGATCGCGGCGGCGACGTCCTGAACGAGGCCCGTGTCGAAGCTGGCGGCCAGGCCGATCGGTTCGGGGAAGTTGGTGGTCGGCAGGGTCCCCAGCGCGCCGTGCAGCGACTCCGTCCACCAGTTGTAGGCCGGGATCCCGAGCCGGGGGATGGCCGGGGCGGTGTTGAGCAACTGGTCCAGCTTCTCTTCGGTGGTCATCTTGCCGACCAACTCGGCGGCCAGTCGGTCGGCCTTGGCGCGCGCGGCCGAGGTCTCGGGCTTGGCCGGGGCGAAGGGCGCGGAGAGGGCGGGGGCGCTCACGCACAGGCTCGCGCACAGCGCCGCGCTGGCCGCGCGGTGAAGCCAGGATGACTTGGACATGGAAGAAGACCTCATGATGGGCGTCCAGGCTGTGTTCAGGGCTTGGCGGGGCGGGGACCGGCGCGCGAGATGATCTCGCGGGCGGGCGCGGGCCAGGCCTGTCCCTCGACGGCGACGTTGTCGATCAGGCGGTTGTTGGCGTAGTCGGACCAGGATCCGTTGGCCTTGCCGCCACTATGCCAGTTGCCGCGCGCGACGTTGTCCGCCGCCGTGCGGCGCGGATAGGCGCCGTCCAGCGCGTTCAGATTGACCCACAGGCCGAGCCCGTCGAAGACGTTGTCGCGCACGGTGACGTATCGCGACCCTTCGTCGAGATAGACGCCGATGCCGCCGGGGACGTCGTAGACGTGGTTCTCCGCGATCAGGGCGCCGGGATCGGCCGACAGGTGATAGATGGCGCCGCCGTCGGGAAACCACCGCTTCACGCCATGGACGCGATTGCCGACGATCACGGTGTCGCGCAGGGTGGTCGGCGTGTCGTAGACGCGGTTGCCGGGCTGGTCGTAGTAGCCGCGTCCCAGGGTCATGTAGGCGGTGTTGCCGCCCGGGTCGTTGACGCCCCAGCCCCAGCCCACGTCGATGCCGTCATAGGGCGCGTCCGAGACCTCGTTGTGCAGGATCACGGCGGCGCTCGCATAGGTGACCAGGATCGCGGCCTGTTCCCGATAGACCTGGGAGACGCCCTGGATGGTGTTGTCGCGAATGATGATGTCGCGCACGGCCTGTTCCGGGCGCGCCGGGTGGTGCGCGTCGGGCGAGACGCCGCCGACCATGATCGCGCCGCCGGCCAGGTCGTGGAAGCGGCTGCGGACCACCTCGACCGAGCGTGTCTCCAGGCCCGCCCCGCTCAGATTGGCGCTGGCGTCATTGCCGATGCCGAGCGCGATCTGGCCAAGGTGGGCGAACTCGGCGTCCTCGAAGAGGACGCGCGCGGCCGCGGCGACCTGAACCGCCGCCGGCTGCTGCCGCCATTGGTTCCGCATCCTCTCGAAGGCCCAGCATCCCCAGCTGCAGTCGCGGATCGGATCGCTGGGATAGTTCGGGACCTGGCCCGACAGGAAGGCGCCGCTCTGCTGGCTGGCGTAGCCCTCGGCGCTGGAGGGGCCAAGCCAGCTGGTGTGGGCGAAGCCGACGCCCGCGAATTGCAGGTCGCGCACGGGCTGGCCAGGACGGCCGGCGATCGAGACCAGGGCTTCCAGGCGCGGCATGACCACCTGGCTCGAGGCCATGACCTCGCCGTCGCGTGGCTTGTAGTAGAGTTTGCCTTGGGCGGGATCGGCCCACCAGTCGCCGCCAGCCCGGACAAAGGCCAGGGCGTTGCCGATGAAGAAGCGCGCCCTATCGCCGGAGACCGGCCGGGCGAAGGTGTCGTAGCCGATCAGATTGTTGCGCCAGCCCGGCTGGGCCAGGACGATGCGGTCGCCCTGGATGCGCTCGACCCGGGCGCGACGGTCGGTGAAGAAGCCGGTGTTCTCCACCTCCAGCCGTGTCTGGTCGGGCAGGTCGGCGAGGAAGCGCCAGGCCGGATCGACGATCTGGATGCCCCAGTCGTGGAAGGCGAAGGCCTTGCGAGGGGCCTCGACCGCCGCGCGGTGCGCCAGCCGGTCGTTGACCCAGATCTGGCGCGGATCGGCGCCGCGAGGAATGTCGGCCACCCAGATGTCGCGCGCGGCGTCCGCCTGGCGCCGAGCCTTGGATCGGCTGGCCGCCCGAGAGGATGGGCCGCGCGCCCTTCGCCGCTTCCCAGCGGACCACATAGCCGTCCTGGCCGCCGTCCTCGACCGAGAAGCGCAGCGGCTTGGTCAGGCGGTAGACCCCGTCCGCGAGCCGCACCGTGACCGAGTGGGTCTTGTTGACCGACCGCACCGCGGCCTGGGCGCGGGCCAGGGTCGCGAAGGGGCGGCCGGGCGCGCCGTCGGCGCTATCCGAGCCGCCCGGCGCGACCTCGAAGACGATGGGAACGGGCGCGGGGCGTTCGTGGATCTCGACCGAGGAGAACGCCTTTTCCGAGTTGGGACGGTCGGCGGCCGTCATGACGGGGATGTTGGGCGCCGGCGGTAGCTGCGCGCCATGGGCCGCTCCGCTCGCCAGGACAGCGGACAACAGGACGGCCGCGCGACCGCGATGGAAGAGCGATGTATCGCGCGTCATACAGGCTGCAGGCCGTGCTCGACGATCTTGCGGATGAGGTCGCGATGTTTCGGCAGGCTGGACAGAAGACGTTCGCTTTGCAGGGCGTTCTCGCGCAGGGCGCGTTGAACCAGGGCCGCCTCGTCGGCGAGCGCGGCGGCCTCGACCTCGGTGCGGAAGCCCATGCCGTAGAGCACATACTGGTAGCTGGCCGAGGGAAACACCTCGTCGGCCCGGTCGAACTCCTCGTGCAGCCACGGCGGCTGGTGACGCCACAGAAGCAGCAGGTCCGACAGGCGCTCGGGGATGGTCGCCGGGTCGCGGTTGTCGCGCCAGAAGGCGGTGTCGGTCCTTTGGCTGAGCACATAGTGCAGCTTGAGGAAGTCGATGATCCGGCCCCAGCGGTAGTGGGTCGTGGCGTTGAAGCGTGAGGCCACGATGTCCATCACCTCGCGGCAGGCGGGCATCTGCTCGGCGATGAGCTTGGCCGAAAGCTCGATCAGCACGATGGCCGAGGCTTCCAGCGGCTCCAGGAAGCCCGCCGCCAGGCCCACGGCCACGCAGTTGCGCTTCCAGAAGGTTTCGCGGTGGCCCGAGCGGATGGCGATCTTGCGGACCGTCAGGTCCTTGCCGTCCCGACCGAGATAGGCCCGCAGCTCGCGCTCGGCGTCGTCGTCGGAGATATGGCGACTGGAATAGACGTGTCCGGTCCCGCGCCGGCTCGGCAGGCCGATGTCCCAGATCCAGCCCGCCGACTGAGCCGTCGAGATGGTGTGGGTGGCGATGGGGCTGTCGGGACGTTCGTACGGGATCTGCACGGCCAACGCCGTGTCGCAGAACAGGATGTCGCCGCAGTCGCGGAACTTCACGCCAAGCGTTTCGCCCAGCAGCAGAGACCTGAAGCCGGTGCAGTCCACGAAGAGGTCGCCCTCGATCTCGCCGGCCTGTTCGGTGACGACCGCGCGGATGTCGCCGTTCTCGGCGAGAGCCACGCCGCGCACGTCGGCCAGGACATGGCGGACGCCCAGCTTGTCGCAACAGTGGCGTTGCAGGAACGGCGCGAACTTGCCCGCGTCCAGGTGGTAGGCGTAGTTGGCCGCGCCTTGATAGGGCGGGGCGGTGATGGTCTTGGGCCCCAGGCCCTCGTCGCAGAGGCGGCCCTGCGGACAGACGGCGTCGCAGAAGCTGCCAGACGCGTCGCCGGCCAGCCAGTGGGGGGCCAGGTTGATCTGCCCGAAGCTCTGGGGCAGCACCAGCGGGTGATAATAGGCGTCGTCGGGCTCGCCCGTGGTCCAGCGCGCGAACTTGGCGCCCTGCTTGAACGCGGCATCGCACTCGCGGAAGAAGTCGGTTTCGGACACCCCGATCTTGGCCAGGGTCGTGCGCAGGGTTGGCCAGGTGCCCTCGCCGACGCCGATGATCGGCGTGGTCGGCGACTCCACCAGGGTGACCGTGAAGCCGGTCGACTGCCGCGCCCGATGCTTGGCGGCGATGACCCCGGCGGTGAGCCAGCCCGCGGTCCCGCCGCCGACGATGACGATATTCTTGACGGGACGGACCATGGCCTATCGAAGAAAAAGCGACTGGGAACGACGGCTCGACGTTCCCAGTCTAGGGGAGGGGAATACTAGAAGCGGAAGCGGACCCCGGCCGTATAGCGTCGACCGTAGGCGAACACGTCGAGCAGCTGGTTGTCGAACCGCCCGTGCGTGCTCTGGACTTCGTTGGTCAGGTTAAGAGCCTCGAAGAACCCGGTGATCTGCTTGGTGATCGCATAGCTGGTGCTGAAGTCGATCTGCAGGTTCGGGTTCTCGAAGGTCGGCTCGGAGCCGAATGCGCCGGTGTTCTGGTTCTGGCCGAAAGCGCGCAGATACTCCTTGCGGTAGTTGACCGCCACGCGCGCCTCCAGACCGTTCTTGTCATAGAAGGCCACGAGGTTTGCCGAATTGGCCAGGCCCGTGATCGCGAAGCCGCTCTGGGAGATGTCCTTAGGATCGTAGGGCTTGTTGGTGTCGACGAAGGTGGCGTTGGCGTTGAAGCCGAAGCCGCTGTCGCCGAACACGTGCTGCCAGGCCAGCTCGACCCCGCGCACGGTGGCTTCCGGTCCGTTCACCTGCTGGGTGACGCTGAAGATCGCCGGCTGGCCGGTCGTCGGGTCGATCACGCCGTTGATCGTCTGCCGCTGGGTGCCGCCGACGATGAAGTTGCTGACGTCCTTGATGAAGAAGTTCACCGCCGCATACGAGTTGGGCTTGTAGTACCACTCGACCGCGGCGTCGAAGTTGTCGGCCAGATAGGGCTTCAGCGAGGGGCTGCCGCCACTGGCCGTCAGGGCGCCGACGCGCTGGCCGGTGCCCACGCTGGCCACGGGGGTCAGCAGGTTGAGGCCCGGGCGGGTCAGGGTGCGCGAGGCGTCCAGACGCAGGTGGATGCTGTCCGTCAGCTCCAGCTTCATGTCGAGGCTGGGCAACAGGTACGAGTAGTTGCTCTTGGTCGACACGCTCTGAGGCGCGCTCAGCGACACGGTCAGCAGGGTGGGATCCCCGGCGCTGCGCGTGATCGCGGTCGGGACCTGACCGAAGCCGGCCGAGGTGACGTGGGTGTTTTCCTCGCGGACGCCGGCGTTGAAGTGGAACGGCATGCCGGCCACCTCGATGTCGAAATTGGCCTTCACGAACAGCGACCACGTCTTCTCGGTGATGTCGCGGATGCTGCCGTTGTCGAGCGCCATGTCGAACGCGCCGGTGAACTGGGTGCCGACGCCGCTGCCGCCGTAATTGAAGCCGGGGATGTTCTTGGCTTGCGGGTTGCCCAGGCCGGTCAGGAACTTCTGATACTCCCGGGCGTCGAACTTCAGCAGGTAGGGCGGCAGGGCGCCGTCGAAGCCGGGGATGAAGTTCTTGGTGCTGACCTTTTCGGTGAACAGGCTGGCCGGGACCATGACCCCGCCGTTCGGACCCGAGGCGGGGCCGTAGCCGGGATAGGCCTGCCAGAAGTTGTTCACGAACGTGTTGCTTTGCTGGAACTGGTAGTGGTCTTCCAGATAGGTGCCGCCGGCCTTGATCTTGAAGCCGTCCTGTTCCCAGGATCCGGCGAAGCGCAGTTGCTTGACGACGTCGGTGTTCTGCTGGGCCTGGCGCACCACCACGTGGGAGCCGATCACCGAGGTGTCCGCCCAGCGACTGCCGTCGCCGTTGGGGCCGTAGCCGTGCAGGACTGGCAGCGTGTTGTCGCTGCTGCCGCCGATGCTGATGCCCAGAGCCGGGCCGATGCCGAAGCCATAGCCGACGTCGGCGTTGTCGCTGGTGATCTCGCCGCCCGGGTTCAGCCAGCTCTTGGCGTAGCTGCCATCGGCCTCGAACTTCAGGTTCTCGGAGACTTCCCACTGCAGGTTCAGGCCGGTCTGGTTCGTCCTCAGGACCGAACGGTCGGTGCCGGCCGTGAAGTCGGTCTGCGAGCCGGCCTGGGTGAAGTCGACCGTCGTCCCGTTTTCGTCAAGCTTGACGTTCCGAAGGCCGTCCTGGTTGAACCAGATACCGTAGCCGAAGTTGTCCGCGCGGATGCTCTGGCGCGAATAGTTGTCGTCCAGGGTGATCGTCACGCCCTCGACCGGCGCCCATTGCAGGGCGATGCGGCCGTCGAGGCGTTCATCCTTGGTGTAGATCTGGGTCGCGCCGGCCTGTTGCTCGAACCAGCCCAGGACCGTCTTGCCCGCGGACAGCTGGGCGGGCGTGCAGGCCGCCGTCAGCTGGCACGGCGCATAGTAGCCGCCCGGCCAGCCGCTGACATAGACGCGGTTGGTCTGGGTGTCGTGTCGCGTGTACATCGCGTCGACCAGCACCCCGAACTTGTTGTCGGCGAAGGTGTCGCTGAACAGCGCGCCGACCGTGGGCACGAACTTGCCGGCGTCGTCCTGCACCGAGCCCGACGCGGTCAGGGCCATGCGGCGGCCCGGCTTGTCGAAGGGCTTGGGGAAGGAGACGTTGACCGTGGCGCCGATCGAGCTGCTCGACAGCGACACGTCCGGAGTTCTTCAGGACGCTCAGGCCGCCGACGAAGTCGGCGCCGACGGTGCTGAAATCGACCGAGCGACCGCCGGTCGCCGTCAGATCCGGCGGCCGTCGTACAGGGTCTCGTTGAAGTCGCCGCCGAAGCCGCGGACGGTGATGCCTTGCGGCTCGCCGCGCGCGCCGGAGCGCTGGATCGATACGCCCGGCAGGCGCTGCAGCGAGGCGGCCACGTTCGAGTCGGGGAACTTGCCGATGTCCTCGGCCGAGATGGCGTCGACGACGCCGGCCGAACTGCGCTTGATGTCGAGGTTGCGTTGCAGCGAGCCGCGCAGGCCCGTGACGATGACTTCCTCGACCACGCTTTGATCGGAGGCCTGCGGCGCCGCGGCCGGTTCCGCCGCTGGAGCGGCCATGGGCGAGGCGGTCGCGATCACCTCGTCGGCGTTTTCCGCCGCGTTGGCGGCGCCGCAGAGGCTGAGGACCAGCAGAACTCGACGCGCCGACCAGGGCGAGCTTGCCGCCCAATCCGCGCGCGGATTTACTCTGATAAGAAAAGTTGGATAGCTTCATTTCCCCCTCCAGGTGTCATGGGATGACTTGTTACCGGCACGTGTGGCCGGCCTTATCCGAGAGCGTTGTAAGCTCGCGAATTCACTGGGTATGAGGGAGCTTCGCCAAAGCATGGCGTCGGTAGCGCATCATATCCTCCCACATGCATTTTTATGCCTATGGGCGAACGGTAGTCCGAAAAGGTACCGGTATCAATATCTATTTGTCGGTGTAATTATCGTCGCGTTAGACGTCTGACGCTGGACGCGTTAAGGGTCGCCAAGGCCGCTCGGATCAACATGAGCGGCGGGGAGGGACGATGGATCTGCAGTTGTTGAACGCCCAGGATCACGGCCGCTTGCGGCTTGGCCAGCTTCCAGCGGCCGGCCCGCACTTCGTCCAGATCGTGCCGTCGGAATTCGTCGCGGCGGCGGCCGTGTGCCCCATCTTCCTGACCAAGAACGCGGACACGGGCCAATTCTACGCGGGCGCCATGTTTGGCTTCGAGCCCGGCGGAGAGTCTTGTTGGCGTCGGGGAAACGACCCAGGCCTCGTTCACGCCCCTGGACCTCGAGCGCCAGGGGGTCTTCCTGACGGACGGCGGCGCGATCGCCGTCGACCTTGATCATCCCAGGTTCGCCGCCGGCCAGGGCGCGCCGCTTTTCGACGCGCAGGGCGAGCCCACCGCCGCCACCCGCCGGCTGCAGCATGTTCTGGCTCAACTGCGGGCGGGCGTCGCTGAGAGTGAAGGCTTCATACAGGGACTGCTGTCGCTGAAGCTGATCGAACCGATCGACATCGATCTCTCCTTCGATGACGGCCGGCGCCTCTCCCTGAACGGGCTCTATACGGTTAGCCTCGACGCCTTGAGCGAGCTCGATGACGCGGCCGCGCTGGGGCTTTTCCGGCGCGGGGATCTGCAACTCATCTACGCGATGAGCGGATCGCTCAGGCAGGTTTCGGCCCTGGCCAAGCTGCGGAACGACAAGCTCGCCGCATGAAGCCGCCCTCCTCTTCGGGGCCCCGGCGGATCGAACCTGGAGATCTTGCCCCAGGCGGAGCGGAGGCCTTCGCCGAACTGGCCGCCGGCTGCGAGCCGGTCGTGCTCGCGGGGCTATGCCGCGCCTGGCCCGCCGTGCGGGCCGCCAACGAAGGCTGGCCGACCTTGGCGGCCTATCTCCTCGGCTACGCGACGGACCGCATGGGCGAGACCTTCGTCGGCGCGCCAGCCATCGCCGGGCGCTACGACTATGGCGACGGGCCGGAAGGGTTCAATTTCGATCGCGTATCCATGACCCTGGCCCAGGGGCTGGATCGCATGGGGCGGGCCGCCGCCGACGCCCGCCTCGCCACCCACTACATGGGCTCGCTCCCGGTCGACGACTATGTTCCGGGCTTTGACGAGGACAACCGGCTCGACCTGCTGGCGCCGGCGATCCGGCCGCGCGTCTGGCTCGGCAACGCGGCCCGCGTGGCCTGCCACTACGACACCTACGACAACATCGCCTGCGTCGTGGCGGGGCGACGACGCTTCACCCTCTATCCGCCCGACGCGGTCGGCGATCTCTATGTCGGGCCGATCGATCACACCCTGGCGGGCCAGCCCATCTCCATGGCGGCCAACGCCCCGGACGGTGATCCGCGGGTATCCGCGGTTCGCGACCGCCGCGTCCCGCGCCTGGGTGGTCGAGCTTCAGCCCGGCGACGCGCTGTTTCTTCCGAAGCTCTGGTGGCACCAGGTCGAGGCGCTGGAGCCCGTCAACATGCTGGTCAACTACTGGTGGGACGCCGCTGCGGTCGGTCCCGACGCGCCCTACCTGACGATGATGCTGGCCATGACCGCGATCGCCGAGCGGCCGCCGGCCGAGCGCGCGGCCTGGCGGGCGTTCTTCGATCACTACGTCTTCCGACCCGACGGTCATCCGCTGGCCCATCTGCCGGTCGAGCGCCACGGCCTGCTCGACAAGAGCGCCCATGGCCGCGTCCGGGCCCTGGTCATGCGCGCCCTCCGCGGCGGCTAGGCGCCGGTCCCAAGACCGGCGCCCGCTGACGTCAGCGCCGGGCGATCGGGAACTCGAAGATCGTCACCGAGGTGGGCGAGACCGAAAGGCCCTTGGCGGGCTTGGTGGCCGAGCTCTCAGTAACGGTGACGCCATTCGGTGCGCCGACCTTGTTCTGGGCCTTCAGATCCGGGCCGCTCAGCACCCACTTCCGGCCGGCGCCGCCAATGTTCAGCGCCTTCAGATCGAGCTTCACGGTCTGGCTGTCGAAGGTGGCGTTGACGACGCCGACCCGCAGGGCCTTGCCGTCCGGCGTCATGCCGGCGATCACGTCGAGGGGGTAGGTCGAGCTGCCGGCGCGCACCTGGGGGTGAGCGAAGCCTACGGGATAGCGCGGCGCCGGTTGCGGGACCTGGCCTTGAACGGCCAGCGGCGTGACGCCGGTCCCGAAGCGCTCGCCATAGAGCTTGAAGATCAGGCCCGTCGTGTTGAGCTTGGCGTCGGTGGGTGTGATGTCCATGGTCGAGGCGCCGGTCGTGAAGGCGCCCATGGTCAGGAAGTCCGTGTGACGCAGCATCTCCTGCAGCACCATGGCGTAGGCGAGGGCCGACTTGAGATTGACCTCGCCGAAATAGGCGTACTCGTCGATCGACAGGAAGATCTTCTTGGCCTCCATCGCCGGGAAGCGCTTCTGGTAGATCTTCCACTCTTCGGCCTTCATCCGCACCTGGTTCGAAGGCGCGCGGACATATTCGATCAGTTCGGCGTCCTTGGGCGCGTTCGGCCGTTCCTCGGGGCGGTCGTACCAGTGCTCGGAAATGCCGTCGAAATTGCCCCAGGCCTTGTCCAGGAGGCCGCCGGTCCAGTCCCACTCGGTCCCGAACTTGGGGGCGATGCTTTCCAGGGAGGCGTTTTCCTTGGTGTCCTTGGGATGCATCTGGTCGGGCATGGCGCCCGAGCCGATCAGGGTGATGGTCGGATCGACCGCCCGCATCGCTTCGGCGAAGGCGTTGTGCTTGATCATGAAATAGTCGAGCGAGGTCTTGCCGATCTGCCACCAGCCGTAGGGCTCGTTGCCGATGTTCCAGAACTTGACGCCATAGGGCTCGGGGTGGCCGTTGGCGGCCCGACGGGAGCCCCAGGTGCTGGTGGCCGGGCCATTGAGATACTCGACCTCCTCGGCGGCCGAATTGGCGTCGCCCAGGCCGGCGTTGACGGTGACATAAGGTTCGACGCCGATGATCCTGGTCAGATCCATCCACTCGTCCATGCCGATGTCGTCGGGCTGCATGGCGCTCCAGGCATGATCGAACATCGGCGGCCGCTTGTCGCGCGGTCCGATGGCGCTGTGCCAATCCCAGTCCGACAGGAAGTTGCCACCGGGCAGCCGCCACATGCCCGAATTGAGCGATCGCGCGATGGCGGTGGTGTCGGCGCGCCAGCCCCGGATATTGTCGGAAGGCATCAGGGACACCGCGCCAACGCGGAACGATCCCGAGCCCAGGCCGGTGATCTCCAGGCGGGCGTCGGTGGCGTCGGCCGTCGGGGTGAAGCTGAAGTCGACGCGCTTCCAGTCCGCGCCCGGCGCGGGCAGGGTCACGGTCTGGCGTGCTTCAGGACCGTCGCCCCAGATCAGAGTCACTTCGATCCTGGCGCCGGATCGCCGGCCAACTGGAGGTAGCCGTCGTAGCGCTTGTCCTTCGCCAGGCCGATGCCGGCCTGCGACAGGCCCTTGGGCGTCGTCGCGTTCACGCGGATCATGGGACTCTGCTTCCCGACATAGGGCGCCTTGGCGTCCATGGTCACCGCGTCGTCCGCGCCGATGGGCGACCGCTTGCGATAGGTCACCCCGGGGCGGCCCTCGGCGTTCAGCGGCGGAGGTTGATCGAGAGCAGGCGCGACGACGGGGTAGTAGAACTTGCGGTCGTCCAGCATCTCGGCCCACAGCGTGCGGGCGACCAGTCCGCCGATCGGCTCGATGAACATGCCGTATTCGTACTTGGTGATCGGCGCGGCGCGCTGGGCGCCGTCGATGGTCACGGTGACCGGCGTCGCCGCCCAGGTCATGGTGGCGACCGCCATCGACCCCAGCCAAGCACGCGCCCAGCATCAGTCCGTATCGCATTGTCTTCTCCCTAACTACTCAGTCTTTTTCACTTATGAGCGCGACGCGCAGCGCCATCTTCGTGGCATCCGTCCTCGTCGATTTTCTCGTTTAAATGTTCGTTATGGCGCTGGATGGCGACTTCCCGGGGACGGCCTGCAGCCCAGACGGCGCTGGTTGACGTCGAAATATTTTAGACCGACAAATGGTAACGCTAACAAAGCGCGCGACGCAAGATCGCAAAAGTGAAGAGGGAGGGTTGGAATGAAGAGGTCGAACATCAAAGCCGGGCGTCGCCTGGGCTGGATCAAGGTGGCCTGCGCGGTGGCGCTCGCGCTTTCGGTCGCGCCCGTGGCGGAGGCCCAGGTGGCCACCAAGGCGCCCCGGTCGTCGCCGGCGCCAAGCCGGTCACGCTCCAGCGCATCAAGGTCCATTCGTCGGCGATCGAGGGCAACCTCGAGGGCGAGACCGCCGACCGTGACGTGCTGGTGTTCCTGCCGCCGGGCTATGCCAGCCACCCCAAGCGGCGCTACCCGGTCGTCTACGCCCTGCACGGCTATTCGATTGGCGCCGAGCAATGGAGCGGCGAGATCCACGCGTCCCAGACGATCGCGGGGGCCTTCGCCAAGGGCGCGGGCGAGGTGATCGTCGTGCTGCCCGACAGCAAGACCGTGCACAACGGCTCGATGTATTCCAGCTCCCAGACCACGGGCGACTTCGAGACCTTCGTGTCCCGGGACCTGGTCGCCTATGTCGACCAGCACTATCGCACCCTGGCCCGGCGCGAGAGTCGCGGCCTGGTGGGCCACTCGATGGGCGGATACGGCGCCAGCCGGATCGGCATGCGCCATGCCGACGTGTTCGGCGCACTCTACATGATGAGCCCCTGCTGCCTGTCGCCGCGTGACCCGGCCCAGGCCCCTCCTGGCGCGGCCGCCGCTCTGGCCGAGGTCAAGACGTTGCAGGATGCGACCAAGCTGCCCTGGGGGTTGCGCGCCCAACTGGCCACGGCCGCGGCCTGGTCGCCCAATCCGCAGAAGCCGCCGCTCTATCTGGACCTGCCGGTCGAGAACGGCGTGACCCGGCCGGACGTGGTGGCCAAGTGGGCCGCCAACGCGCCCCTGGCCTTCATCGACCAGTATGTCGGCGCCCTGAAGCGCTACAAGGGGATCGCCATCGACGTCGGCGACCGGGACGGGTTGAAGGAAGACGCGGCCAAGCTTCACGCGGTGATGGATCGCTACGGCCTGGCCAACAGCTTCGAGATCTATCCCGGCGACCATACCAGCGACGTTCCGACCCGCTTCCAGGATCACGTGCTGCCGTTCTTCAGCCGCAACCTGGCCTTCGAGGCTCGTTAGCCTGCTCTGCGCTGGTAAGGCCTCGCGGCCTTACCAGTCGAAGGCCGGCGCGACGCGGCGCTCGGCGAGCAGAAACGCGTCGGCGACATGGCGCAGCGGCGAGGTGTCCACGTCGCTGGCCCCGTCGGCGATGAGCTGGGCGAAGGCGTCGTAGAGGCCTGGATATTCGCGGTCGGGTCCTTCGTGCAGCAGCTTGCCGTCGATCCACAGCTTGGCGCCGCCGTTCGTCAGCTTCAGCGCGCCGTCGTCGGTGTCGACCTCGATGTCCCAGCTTTGCGGCCCGGTCTGGAGGAAGTCCAGCTCGACGCGGATCGGCGCGCCGGCCGCGTCGCGGAAGTCCAGCTCGGCCTGGATCGGCGACTGACGATTGGCCGGCACGTGCAGCAGACCGCGCGACAGGAAGAACGGGCGGGGCAGGACGCGCGTGGCGATCGACAGGGCGTTGATGGCGGGGTCGAAGACGCCCAGGCCGCCCGCTTCCCAGATCCAGTCCTGGCCCGGATGCCAGACGCGGACGTCCTCTTTCCAATGGATCCGCACGGCCTGGACCGTCCGTTCGGCCAGCCAGGCGCGCGCGGGTTCGACCGCGGCGGCGTGGCGCGAGTGCCAGGTCGCCTGCAGGGTCAGGCCCCGGGCGGCCGCGACCTGGCGCAGGTCCTCGACCTCGCTCAGCGTCGCGCCCGGCGGCTTTTCCAGCATGACGTGCTTGCCGGCGGCCAGCGCCAGATGCGCCAGGGCGTGACGCGGCTGGGGCGGGGTGCACAAGGCCACGGCGTCGATCGCCAGGCCGTCGGCCAGAAGGTCCTCCAGCCTGGCGAAGTGGGCCACGCCGTCGAGACCGGCGTGACGGCTGACGACGGCGGTCAGCTCGAACCGCGGATCGGCGGCGATGGCCGGCGCGTGCTGGTCGTGGGCGATCTTGCCCAGGCCAACGAGAGCGAGGCGGATCGGGGTCACAGCGCCTTCACGGTCACGGGCTGGTCGACCGCTCGGGCCAGCGGGTTGCTGACCGGATAGCGGAACGGCGCGGCCTCGATCTCGAACACATCGCCTTCCTGGGTCTGGAAGCCCTCGGAGAAGGACAGGGTGGCGGTGCCGAAGAAGTGGACGTGCACGTCGCCTGGGCGGCGGAACAGGTCGTACTTGAAGTGGTGATGCTCGAGATTGGCGATGGCGTGGGACATGTTCGCCTCCCCCGACAGGAAGGGCTTTTCCCAGACGGTCTCGCCGTCGCGGACGATGCGGCTGGTCCCGCGCACGTCGGCGGGCAGGGCGCCCGGCAGCAGCTCGGGACCGAGCGCTGCGTTGCGCAGCTTGGAGTGGGCCAGCCACAGGTAGTTGCCGCGTTCGATCACGTGGTCGGAGAACTCGTTGGCCAGGCAGAAGCCCAGCCGATACGGCGCGCCGTCGGGACCGATCAGGTAGACGCCGGCGATCTCGGGCTCCTCGCCGCCGTCCTGGGCGAAGCTGGGCGAGGTCAGCGGCTGGCCGGGGCCGACCAACTGGGAGCCGTCGCCCTTGTAGAACCACTCGGGCTGTACGCCGGTCTGGCCGGGGGCGGGCTTTCCGCCTTCGACGCCCATCAGGAACATCCGCATGGAATCGGTCAGCTGTTCTCCCGACTGGGCGGCCTTGTGCATCTTGTCCCGGCCCTCGGCCGAGCCGAGATGGGTCAGGCCGGTGCCGGTCAGGAACAGGTGGGCGGGATCGGGATGGTCGATTGGCGCCAGTACGCGGCCCTCGGCCAGCGCTGCGGCGATGTCGACCGTCTCGCCAAGCGCCAATCGCGCGGTCTCGACCAGGGTCGATCGCGCGGCCATCGCCTTGTGGGCCAGGTCCAGCAGGGTGTCCGCGACGCCGACCTGACGGGCGGTTCCCTCGTCGTCGAGCATCGCCAGGCCGCGCCGACCGGAGCCGTCGACAAATTGTACAAACGTCATCTGGGAATGTCCTTACGGTCTACTTCGCGATGGAGAGCTTGAAGACCATGCGGTTGCTGTAGCGCTCGCCCGGGTTCAGGCGGATCGAGGCGAAGGCCGGCTTGTTCGGGGCGTCGGGGAAGTGCTGCGGCTCCAGCGCGATGCCATCGCCCTGGCGATAGATCTTGCCGCTCTTGCCCACCATCGTGCCGTCGATGAAATTGCCGGCGTAGAACTGGATGCCGGGCTGGTCCGACAGGACGTCCAGCGTGCGGCCGCTCTTGGGATCCGACAGGCGCGCGGCCAGACGCAGGGCGCCGGACTTGCCATTCAGGACGTAGTTGTGGTCGTAGCCCCGGCCGATGACCATCTGCGGATCGCGCGCGTCGCGGATCCGATCGCCGACGGCGGTCGGCTTGCGGAAGTCGAAGGGCGTGCCGGCCACCGGCTTGATCTCGCCGGTCGGGATCAGTTCGGCGTCGACGGGCGTGTAACCGTCGGCGAGCAGCGTGAGGACATTGCCCATCGCGCCGTCGGCCGAGCCTTCGCCCGCGAGGTTGAACAGGGCGTGATTGCTCATGTTGACGATGGTCGGCTTGTCCGTCGTCGCGCCGTAGGTCACCGTCAGCTGGTTCTTCTCGTCCAGGGCGTAGGTCGCCGTGGCGGTCAGGGTTCCCGGATAGCCCTGGTCGCCGTCCGGGCTGACATAACCCAGGGTCACGGACGCCCCGGCGGCGTCCGACTTGGCGTCCAGAACCTTCCAGACGACCTTGTCGAAGCCCTTCACCCCGCCGTGCAGGGCGGCGACGCCATCGTTGTTCAGGGCCAGCTGGTAGCTCTTGTCGTCGAGCGTGAAACGGCCCTTGCCGATGCGGTTGGCCACGCGTCCGACCGTCGCGCCGAAATAGCTGGCGTTGCGCGCATAGGCGCCGGCGTCGGAGAAACCGAGCACGATGTCGGCCTTGGTTCCATCGCGGCCCGGCGCCACCAGCGATTGGAGGGTGGCGCCGTAGGTGATCACGGTGGCGCTGATCCCATGGCCGTTCGTCAGGGTGAAGGCTTCCACCGCTTCGCCCGAAGGCGTCTGGCCGAAGGCGGCGCGCGACAGGGTCGCGGCATGACCGGCGATCGGGCCGGCGAGCGTCAGCAGGACCGCTGCTCCAACCGACAGGTTTGCGATGCGCATTCGAACCTTCTCCCCGATCGTCTTGACCGCTCTCGATTGACGGTCATGGTGATGGTCATATACTCCGACAAAACAAAGGCGCGCAACCGACGTCGCGTCGAGCATCACATTCGGGAGACTATCCAATGGCGCCAGCGCCCACGACGTCGGCCGCGCGGTCGGAAGGCGGCTCCGCGGTGACGCAGAAATCGGCCCTGACCCTGCTGGCCAGCCTGTTCTTCATGTGGGGCTTCATCACGGTGATCAACAACACCCTGCTGCCGCATCTGCGCTCGGTGTTCGATCTCAACTACACCCAGACCACCCTGATCGAATCGACCTGGTTCATCGCCTATTTCGTCGCCTCGTTGCCTTCGGCCAAGCTGATCGAGAAGATCGGTTACAAGCGCGCCATGGTGACGGGCCTGCTGATCATGGCGCTGGGCGCGCTGCTGATGATCCCGGCCGCGCGGATCCCGTCCTACGGCGTGGTGCTGACGGCGCTGTTCATCATCGCCTCGGGGATCACGCTGCTGCAGGTCGCCGCCAACCCCTATGTGGCGGTGATCGGACCGCCCGAGACGGCGTCCTCGCGTCTCAATCTCGTGCAGGCCTTCAACTCCATGGGCACGACGCTGGCGCCGCTGTTCGGCGGTTGGCTGATCCTGTCGCGTTCAGCCTCGGGCAACAGCCAGGCCGGGGCGGTGCTCACCCCGGCCCAGCGCCTGGCCGACGCCCAGTCGGTGCAATTGCCCTATTTGATCGTGGCGCTGGTGCTGGTTGGGCTGGCGGTGGTGATCGCTTTCTACAAGTTGCCAGAGCTGGGCCTGGCCGCCCAGCGCGCCGGCGCGGAGGAGCGCAAGAAGCACTCGCTGTCGCGCACCGCAATCTGGTGCTCGGCGTGCCGGCCATCTTCATCTACCTGATCGCCGAAATCGGCGTCAGCAACCTCTTCATCAACTTCATCTCCGCGCCCGAGATCGGCGGCGTCACCCATGCCCAGGCCTCGCGCTACCTCTTCCTGCTCTGGGGCGGGATGATGGTCGGCCGCTTCGTCGGCAGTCAGCTGATGCGCAAGGTCGCCGCGGAGAAGATCCTGGCGATAGCCAGCCTGCTGGCGTTCATCGTGATGATCGTCACGGTCCTGGCCCATGGGCCCCTGGCCATGTGGAGCCTGATCGCCGTGGGCCTTTTCCACTCGATCATGTTCCCCACCATCTTCACGCTGGGCATCAAGAACCTGGGGCCGCTGACCGAGGAGGGCTCTGGGCTCCTGGTCATGGCCATCGCCGGCGGCGCGCTCGTGGTGGTTCAGGGGCAGATCGCCGACGCCTATGGCCTGCAGGTGTCGTTCCTGCTGACGGCGGTGTGCGAGCTGTATGTGCTGTTCTACGCGCTCTGGGGCTGCAAGCCGACCGGGGACGCGCCGGCCACGG
The DNA here is from genome assembly GCF_044056025.1 of Caulobacter sp. UC70_42. Taxonomy (NCBI): domain Bacteria; kingdom Pseudomonadati; phylum Pseudomonadota; class Alphaproteobacteria; order Caulobacterales; family Caulobacteraceae; genus Caulobacter; species Caulobacter sp. UC70_42. Next base: position 1,744,133 of record NZ_CP171994.1, read on the forward strand.
ACAAGGTCGGCGACACGGCCTGAATTCGGCTCCGCCGCGCGCGCAATGCGGTTGCGCGCGCGGCCAAGGCTCGGCCTGGTCGATTGACCGTGTTTCGTTGAAATTATAGTCAGACAAATACGAGCGCGACACGCGGTGATTTGCCACTCTGATGGAGTTTGGCAAAGCGACCGGCGGCCGAGCCGGACTAAGCAACGACAAGGCTCTTCATGGTTTCCTCCACAAGCGACGCACCCAAGCTCCGTTCGCGCGCCTGGTTCGATAACCCCGACAACACCGACATGACCGCGCTTTATCTCGAGCGCTACATGAACTTTGGCCTGTCGTTGGAAGAGCTGGCAGTCGGGCAAGCCGATCATTGGCATCGCCCAGACCGGCTCGGATCTGTCGCCCTGCAACCGGCATCATCTGGTCCTGGCCGAGCGGGTGCGCGAAGGCGTTCGTTCGGCCGGCGGGATTGTCCTGGAGTTCCCCGTCCACCCGATTCAGGAGACCGGCAAGCGTCCCACCGCCGGACTGGACCGCAACCTGTCCTATCTGGGTCTCGTCGAGCTGCTCTACGGCTATCCGATCGACGGCGTGGTGCTGACCATCGGCTGCGACAAGACCACGCCAGCCTGCCTGATGGCGGCGGCGACGGTAAACATTCCGGCCATCGCCCTGTCGGTCGGGCCCATGCTGAACGGCTGGCACAAGGGCAAGCGGACCGGCTCGGGCACTATCGTCTGGCAGGCCCGCGAAATGCTGGCGGCCGGCGAGATCGACAATGCGGGCTTCATCAAGCTGGTGGCCAGTTCCGCGCCGTCGACCGGCTACTGCAACACCATGGGGCACGGCCACGACCATGAACTCGCTGACCGAGGCCCTGGGCATGTCGCTGCCGGGCTCGGCGGCGATCCCCGCGCCCTATCGCGACCGCCAGGAGAACGCCTACCGGACCGGCCTGCGTATCGTCGACATGGTGCATGAGGACCTCAAGCCGTCCGACATCCTGACCCGCGACGCGTTCCTGAACGCCGTGGTCGTCAACTCGGCGATCGGCGGCTCGACCAACGCCCCGATCCACCTGAACGCCCTGGCCCGCCACATCGGCGTCGAGCTGTCGATCGACGACTGGCAACAGACCGGCGAGCAGGTGCCGTTGCTGGTCAACCTGCAGCCCGCCGGCGAATATCTCGGCGAGGACTACTACCGCGCCGGCGGCGTGCCGGCGGTGTTCGGCCAGCTGATCGAGCAGGGGCTGATTCGAGAGGACGCCAAGTGCGCCTCCGGCCAGACCATCGGCGAGCAGTATCGCGGCGCCGTGATCGAGGACGAGGACGTCATCCGTCCCTTCTCGCGGCCGCTGGTCGAACGGGCGGGCTTCGTGGTCATGCGCGGCAATCTGTTCAACTCGGCGATCATGAAGACCAGCGTGGTCAGCCAGGAGTTCCGCGAGCGCTATCTGTCCAATCCCGATGACCCGGACGCCTTCGAGGGCGACGCGGTCGTGTTCGACGGACCCGAGGACTATCACCGTCGCATCGACGACCCGGCGGTTGGGATCACCGCCAACTCGATCCTGTTCATGCGCGGGGCGGGGCCCGTCGGCTATCCCGGCGCGGCCGAGGTCGTGAACATGCGCGCGCCCGACTACCTGATCAAACAAGGCGTCCACCAGTTGCCGTGCGTGGGCGACGGGCGTCAGTCGGGCACCTCGGGCTCGCCCTCGATCCTCAACGCCTCGCCGGAAGCGGCGGTGGGCGGCGGCCTGGCGCTGCTGAAGACCGGCGACCGCGTGCGCTTCGATCTGCGCAAGTCTCGTGTCGACGTGCTGGTCTCGGCCGCCGAGATCGTCGAGCGCCGCAAGGCTCTCGATGCGGCGGGCGGCTTCGCCTATCCGGAAAGCCAGACGCCGTGGCAGGAAATGCAGCGCGCGGTGGTCGGCCAGATGGAGACGGGCGCGGTCCTCGAGCCGGCCGTCAAGTACCAGCGCATCGCCCAGACCAAGGGCCTGCCGCGCGACAACCACTAGTCGCCGCGGCGACCATGCGAGGGCCTCATGTCAAAGCCATCCAAGCTGATCGTGTCGGCCCTAGCCCTGGGCCTGGCCTGCGCCGCCGCGAGCGTCCAGGCCCAGGTCTGGCGTTCCGATAGCGGGCAGGGAACCTATCACAATCCGCCGCTCTACGCGGATTACCCCGATCCCGACATCATCCGGGTCGGCGAGGACTTCTATTTCGCCTCGAACCACCTTCGTGAACGCGCCGGGCCTGACGATCCTGCACTCCCGAGACCTGGTGAACTGGGACATCGTCAGCCACGTGATGCCGAAGCTGACGGGCAATCCCAAATACGACCTGGCCGACGGCGGCGACTATCGCCACGGCGTCTACGCCCCCAGCCTGCGCCGTCATGGCGGGCGCTTCTACATCGCCGTCACGCCGGTGGGACGGAACACCCGGATCTATTCCGCCGCCGATATCCGCGGGCCCTGGAGCATGCGCGAGCTCGATCGCGAAGCCTTCGACCCCGCCCTGTTCTTCGACGACGACGGCAAAGGCTATATCGCCACCGCCAGCAGCGCGGACGGCACGATCACCCTCCTCAGCCTCAACGCCGACCTGAGCGCCGTCACCAGCGCGCAGAAGATCCACTACTACCGGGGCGCCGAGGGCTCCAAGCTGATCAAGCGCGGCGACTGGTACTATCTGTTCAACGCCATCCCGAGACGCCTGGCGCTGACCGTCTCGCGCGCTCGCAGCCTGACCGGGCCGTGGGAGACCCGCGACCAGATCGACGACACCACCGGCGGGCACCAGGGCGCGCTGGTCGATCTGCCGGACGGCGGCTGGTACGGCTTCGTCATGCGCGACGCCGGCGCTATCGGGCGGGTGACCAACATCAGCCCCGTGTTCTGGCAAGACGACTGGCCGGTCTGGGGCACGCCCGAGGCGCCCGGCCGCGTGCCCGACGTCGCCGCCAAGCCCATCGCCGGCGGGGCCTTCGTCGAGCCGCCCAGCTCCGACGATTTCGGCGGCAAGGCGTTGGGTCGCCAATGGCAGTGGAACCATAATCCCGACGACAGCCGCTGGTCGCTCGCCGAACGGCCCGGCTTTCTGCGGCTGAAGGCGACGACCAGCAACAGCTTCTGGACGGCTCGCAACACGCTGCTGGCAGAAAAGGGCAGGGGCCGCGCGGCCGCGCCGTCGTCAAGCTGGATGCGCGCGGGATCGCCAAGGGCGACGCCTGCGGCTTCGGGACCTTCGGCAAGTTCTCGAGCCAGCTGGTGGTCACCCGCACGGCCCCAGGGGCGCGGCGAACTCAGCGCGCGCCTGATCGAAAGCACCGAGGACGGACCGAAGACGACGGCGGCTGCAGACGCGCGGCCGATCCCGTTGAAGGACCTTTGGCTCTCGGCGGAGATGGACTTTACGACCGACAAGGCCGCACTGGCCTATAGCCTGGACGGCAAGGTCTGGACGGCCATGCCGGGCGACTTTCCGCTGGCCTTCGACTGGCGGACCGGGACCTTCCAGGGTCAGCAGTTCGGTCTCTTCTGCTACAATCCCGCTGGCGGCCCGGGTCGCCTGGATGTCGACAGCTTCACGCTGAGCAAACCCTAGACCGGCGCTCTACATCGCCGATCGGGTGTCATCCAGCGCCAGGTCGACAAGGGCCCGCATGGCCGCGCTCGCCGCGTCGGGATCGCCCGCCGCGATGGCGTCGAAGACCTTGGCGTGGTCGGGCACCGGATCGCGCGGCAGGGCGCGCGAGCGCTGCTTGAACTCGGTGGTCCAGCTGACAGCGGCGCTGATGCTGGCGCTGAGCGCCATCATCGCGCTGTTGTGCGTGGCGCCCAGGAGGGCGTCGTGAAAGGCGCGGTCGGCGGCGCGGCCGGCCTCGGTCGCCAGGGTGTGACGCCTCATCTTGGCCAGGGCGTCCTTCATGGCCTTGAGGTCGTCCTTGTCGCGTCGCTCGGCGGCGAGGCGCGCCGCGGCGGGCTCGACGATCGCCCGAAGCTCGAACAGGTCGCGCACGAAGCTGACGTCGGGTTCGGCCGAGAAGGCCCAGGCCAACACCTGCGGATCCAGGATGTTCCAGCGGCTACGCGGCAGGACCCGGGTGCCCGCCTTGGGGCGACTCTCGACCAGGCCCTTGGCTGTGAGGACCTGGACGGCTTCCCGGTAGGCGCTGCGCGAGACATCCAGGGCCTCGGCGTTGGCGATTTCGCCGGTCAGCGTCTCGCCGGGCGCGATCTGACCCGAGACGATGGCGCTGCCCAGATAGTGCGCCACCGCGCCCCGCAGCCGCCGACCAGACCCTCTCGCCGATCGGGGGATCGACTTGTCGTCTGGTTCGTCGGTGGACATGGGCTCGGGCTCCTGCGGGATGCGCTCGTTTCTATAAGCGCAAGCCCGCGGCCGTTGGCAAGTTGTCAGGCAAGTTTGCCGCCGCGCATGATCGCCGGGGTCGTACGGCGAAGGGTTCCTGCCCGCATGATGCGATGGGAGCCCTCGCCATCATGCGGGAAATCACCAGACGTCGTCAGTCCAGGCGGACGACCATGATCGACTTGGGCGGCGCCTCCAGCGTCAGGCCGCCAGCGCCAGCCTTCGCCGTATAGGGCTTGGGCACGACCGCGTTGGGCGCGTCGAAGGTGTTGACGCTGTCGACGCGCGGCGCCGTCATGACCTGGCCCGTGGCGGTGGCGGCCTGGGCGCCGGTGATGTCGGCCCGGACGCTGGCCGACTTGACGGGGTCGAGGTTGGAGACCGCCAGCCATAGCTTGCCCTGGGTGTCGCGCGCGGCGATGGCGTCGATGCGCGGCAGGGTGATGTCTCCCTGCGTGTAGGCGCCCGCGTCGAACTTCACCGGCACGAAGGTCGCGTCCTGGAAGGGCAGGTACATCTTGTAGACGTGATAGGTCGGCGTCAGGACCATCTTGTCCTTGTCGGTCAGGATCATCGCCTGCAGCACGTTGATCATCTGGGCGATGTTGGTGATCCGCACGCGGTCGGCGTGACGCGCGAAGATGTTCAGGTTGAGGGCGGCGACAAGCGCGTCCCGCATCGAGTTCTGCTGGACCAGGAAGCCCGGATTGGTGCCCTCCAGCGGCGCCAGCCACACGCCCCATTCGTCGACGGCCAGCGGCACCTTCTTCTCCGGATCATACTTGTCCATGATCGCGGCGTGCTTGGTGATCAGCCCGTCCATGCCGAGCGTTTCCTTCAGCAGCTTGGCGTAGGCGGTCTCGTCGAACTTGGTGCTGGAGAACGACGGCGGCCAGCCGCCGGTCGTGTAGGAGTGCAGCGACAGGCCTTCGATATTCCAGGCCCAGTCGTGTGCCTTCTGGGCGGCCATCACCGCCTCGGTATAGGCCGGCTTGCCCTGGTCGGGGCCCACGGCGATGCGCTGCATGGCGTCGGCGCCGGTCTGCTTGGGATTGTAGTTCCGCACGAAGCGGGCGTAGCGCTTCATCAGGTCGGCATAGTACTCCGGCCGCATGGCGCCGCCGCAGCTCCAGCTCTCATTGCCCAGGCCCAGATACTTGATCTTGTAGGGCTCGCGGTGGCCGTTGGCGGCGCGCTCCTTGCCGGCCGTCGTCTCCGGATCGGCGGTCATGTACTCGACCCACTCTGCCGCCTCTTGCACCGTGCCCGAGCCGACATTGACGGAGATATAGGCGTCGCTCCCGATCTGGCCGACGAAGTCCATGAACTCGTCGGTGCCGAAGGTGTTGGGTTCGACCGCGCCGCCCCAGTTGGAGTTGATGGTCTTGCGGCGGCCCTCGATCGGGCCGATTCCGTGGCGCCAATGGTATTCGTCGGCGAAGCAGCCGCCCGGCCAGCGCACATTGGGCACCTTGATGTCGCGCAGCGCCTTGACGACGTCGGTGCGGATGCCGCGGACGTTGGGGATGGTCGAGTCCTTGCCGACCCAGACGCCGCCATAGATGCCGCTGCCCAGGTGCTCGGCGAACTGGCCGAAGATGTTGCGATCGATCTTGGCGCCGGGCGCGCCGGCCTCGATGCGGACCGCGATCGGCGCATCCGTCTTGGTCTGGGCCAGCGCCGGCGCGGTCGCGGCGAGCGTCAGGGCGCAGGCGGCCATCGGCCACGTCATTCTGGTCATCTTGTCTCCCCTCGGCGCCTCTGGGCGCATCGTTGACGGTCGCCTCGGCGCCGTCTTCCGTTGGTCAAAAGTCCGCGTCGGTGTTCACTGGCCCTGGGCGCCGCCGTCGTGGGCGTAGACGCCCAGCAGAGCGCCCACGAAGCCGCCGGCCTTCTTGGTCGAGAGGATCGATCCATCCTCGTCGGCCTTCAGGGTCTTCCACTGTCCGGCGGCCAGGGCGTACGAGAAATCGTAGGCGCCGCCCCGGGCGGTGATTTTCAGCCACACGGGCGCACCCGCCTTCAGGGTGACCGGTGCGCTGGCGATCTTCACGCCGCTTTCCGGGTCGTTGGGGCCGGCGCGGCGTTCGAGCACGATCTCGTCCCGACCTTGGGCGTTCCGCTCCAGGCCCAGGAAGAAGAAGTGGCTGTCGTTCTGCACCGCGACCATGCCCGCCTTGTCGCCGACCTTGGTCGGGCGGAAGCGCATTTTGGTGGCGGCGCTGGCGTTCTGATGCTGCTGGCGGCGTCCCCAGAAGGAGGGCTGGGTCATGCCGCCGATGGTCTCGGGCCGCGCGGTCAGGATCAGCTTGCCGCCGTCCAGTCGCCACCAGCGCTCCCGAGGGATCCGCATGGTCACCCAGTTGAGCGGCAAGGCCTTGCCATCGAACTCGTCGCGAGCCTTGAAGGCGCCGGCCGTCGGCGGCGGCTTTGGCGTCGTCTCCGGCAGATCCGGCTTGGCGTGGACGTAGGGAATGGTCTTGCCGTTCTCGAGAATGATCGGCCAGCCGTCCTTCCATTCAACGGGCAGCAGGAAGGTCTCCCGGCCGGTGTTGTAGAGGTCGTCGCCATAGGGGCGCACCGCCAGGAAGGTCGCCCACCACTTTCCGTCCGGCGTGTCGACCAGGTTGGCGTGGCCGGCCGAGGTGATCGGCAGGGGACGGTCCTTCGGCAGGCCGCGCTGGGTCAGGATCGGATTGTTCGGGTACGGAACGTACGGCCCCCAGGCGCTCTTGGAGCGCAGGGCGACCTGGCTGTGGCCTTCGGCCGTGCCGCCCTCGGCCGCGATGAGGTAGTACCAGCCGTCCTTCTTCAGGATGTGCGGGCCTTCGGGCCAGATCGGCTTGGCGGCGGGATTGACGCCCTTGTCCAGCAGCAGCTTGCGTTCGCCGACGGTCTTTCCGGTCTTGATGTCGTAGGCGATCGCCCAGATGGCGCGGTGGCCGCTGTATTCAGGCGGCCCCGGGGGCTCGCCATTGAAGACGATCAGGGCGGCGCCGTCGTCGTCGAAGAAGAGATACGGATCGATGCCCTCGACCTTCGGCAGCCAGACCGGGTCCGACCATGGGCCTTTGGGGTCCTTCGCCGTGATCAGGAAGTTGCCCTTGCAGTCGACACAGGTGTTGAGGAGGTAGAACGTGCCGTCGTGGTGGCTCAGCGTCGGCGCGAACACCGCGCGCGAGAGGCCCAGACGCCCGAAGTCGAGCATGCCTGGGCGGTCGATGGCGTTGCCGATCTGCTTCCAGTGCACGAGATCCGTCGAATGGAAGATCGGCAGGCCCGGGAACCAGGCGAAGGTCGAGCTGACGAAATAGAAGTCCTTGCCGACACGCATGACCGCCGGGTCGGGATAGGTGCCCTTGAGGATAGGATTGGCGTACTGGCCGGCGGTCGGCTTGAAAGCCGCGTCCGACGGATCCGCGCCTTCGTATTCGAACCAATCGAACGCCGCCGTCGGCGCGGCCCTCGAGGCCGGATTGAGCGCCTGCGCATGGGCCGTTCCGGCGAGCAAGGCCAGGGCGGCGGCCAGGCTCAGCATCCGTCCATGGAGCGATTGTCGCGATTGACGACCTAGCGAAGCGTGCGCTGACATGACGTTTCGTCTCTCCCTGCCGCGTCGGCGCGCGGTCGTTATTATGTCGGGCAAGTCGCCCGTCCGGATCGCCATGCGTCATGGCCTAGCCAACCCTAACGCGCGAAATGAAGTAATGGTAGCGCTAACTTTTGGGGGTGAGTCGGTTGTCGCGATCCAGCTTGTAGGCTGGCGCGCGAGTGTGCTTTTGTCGGAGTATTATGACGCTGACTCGCCGCTCCACGCTCGCCGTCCTCGGCGCCGCCTCGGCCCTGACCGCGGCGCCGGCGCGCGCCGCGCGGACCAAGGCCTCGCCGCCGCGCCTCTGGTATCGCCAGCCGGCCAGGGAATGGGTTCGAGGCCCTGCCGGTCGGCTCCGGCAAGCTGGGCGCGATGGTGTTCGGCGGCGTCGCGTCCGAGCGGCTGCAGCTGAACGAAGACACCCTTTGGGCTGGAGGGCCATACGATCCGGCCAATCCCGAGGCGCTGGCGGCGCTGCCGGAGATCCGCCGCCTGATCGACGCCGGCGAATACGCCCAGGCCACCAAGCTGGCCGACGCCAGGTTCCTGGGTACGCCCAGGCGGCAGATGGCCTACCAGACGATCGGCGACCTGAAGCTCGACTTCCCGGGGCTGGGCGAGGCGAGTAGCGACTATGTGCGCGACCTCGACATCGACGGGGGCGGTCGCCGCCACGACCTTCACGACCGGCGGCGTACGCTATCGCCGAGAGGTGATCGGCAGTTATCCGGACGGGGTGATCGCCGTGCGCCTGAGCGCCGGCCGCAAGGGCGCGATCAGCGTCGATCTGTCCTTCGCCAGCCCGCTGAAGTCCAAACCCGTCGCGACGGTCGAGAGCGGCGTCCTGGTCCTGACTGGCGCCAATGAGAGCCGGGAGGGTATCTCCGCCGCCCTGACGTTCGAGTGCCGCGTGGAAGTCCGCGCCAAGGGGGGCGCGGTGACGGGACAGGGCGGCGTGTTGTCGGTCCGGAATGCCGACGAAGTCGTGCTGCTGATCGCGGCGGCCACCAGCTATCGCAGGTACGACGACGTCTCCGGAGACCCCAAGGCGCTGAACAACGCGACGCTGACCAGGCTCGTCGGCAAGCCCTGGGCGAAGATCCTGGCCGATCACCAGGCCGATCACCGGGCGTTGTTCCGTCGTGTCAGCGTCGACTTCGGCCGCACCCGCGCCGACCTGCTGCCCACGGACGAGCGAATCCGGCGGTCGCCGAGCACGGACGATCCCTCGCTGGCGGCGCTGTATTACCAGTACGGCCGCTACCTGCTGATCGCCTGCTCGCGTCCCGGCGGCCAGCCGGCCAACCTGCAAGGGGTCTGGAACGACAAGACCTCGCCCCCCTGGGAGAGCAAGTACACGATCAACATCAATACCGAGATGAACTACTGGCCGGCCGAGCCGACCCATCTCGCGCCCTGCGTCGAGCCGTTGATCGCCCTGGTCCAGGACCTGGCCGTGACCGGCGCCCGCACCGCCAAGGTCATGTACGGCGCGCGCGGCTGGGTCGTCCACCACAACACCGACCTGTGGCGCGCCACCGCGCCGATCGACGGCGCGATCTACGGCGTCTGGCCCACGGGCGGCGCCTGGCTCTGCAAGCACGTCTTCGACCACTACGACTACAGCCGCGACAAGGCCTATCTGGCCCGCGTCTATCCGCTGATGAAGGGCTCGGCGCGGTTCTTCCTCGACACCCTGGTCGTCGATCCGAAGTTCGGCGTGCTGGTCACCAGTCCGTCGATCTCGCCGGAGAACGATCATGGCCATGGCTCCTCGCTGGTCGCCGGTCCGACCATGGACCAGGCGATCATTCGGGACCTGTTCGACAACTGCCTGAAGGCCGAAGGCGTCCTTGGCGCGGATCCGGCCTTCGTCGCCGAGCTGACGGCGACACGCGACAAGCTGGCGCCTTACAGGATCGGCAAGGACGGCCAGTTGCAGGAATGGCAGGAGGATTGGGACGCCGACGCCAAGGAGCCCCAGCACCGGCACGTCTCGCACCTCTATGGCCTGTTTCCGTCCGATCAGATCGGGATCGACACCACGCCGAAGCTCGCGGCGGCGGCCAGGACCTCCCTGCTGAAGCGCGGCGACCTCACCACCGGCTGGGCCATCGCCTGGCGGCTGAACCTCTGGGCGCGACTGGGCGACGGGGACCACGCCCACGAGGTGCTCAGGCTGTTGCTCGGCCCCGAGCGGACCTATCCGAACATGTTCGACGCCCACCCGCCGTTCCAGATCGACGGCAATTTCGGCGGAACCTCGGGCATGACCGAGATGATCCTGCAAAGTCGCAACGACCGCCTTTATCTGCTGCCGGCCCTGCCATCGGCCTGGCCGACCGGCCACATCACCGGCCTGAGAGCGAGGGGCGCGGTCGGTGTCGATGTGCGTTGGGCGGGCGGCAAGCTTTCGGAGGCGGTGCTGACCGCCAAGGTCGACGGCCACCATACTGTAGTTCATGGGTCATCGACCCTGGAGATCGAGATGAAGCAAGGTCAAAGCGTCCGCCTCGCGGCCCGCGACGGCGTCCTGGTGCGCGCATGAGCGGCCAGGCTCTCACCCCCAGCCGGCGGTCGGTGCTTCTGGCCGGCGCCGCTCTGTCCGTCACGTTCGCCGCCAGGGCCTCGGCCCAGGCGAGCAACCCGTTGCGCAAGGTCGAGCCGATACCCGCCCGATACGTGACGCTGGAGCCGTCGCCGTTCGCCGACGCCATGGCGGCCAACCGTCGCTACCTGCTGTCGCTGGACCCAGAGCGCTTGCTTCACAACTTCTACTGGTCGGCCGGCCTGCCGGCGAACAAGCCGCGCTACGGCGGATGGGAGGGCGAGAGCATCGCCGGTCACTCCCTGGGCCATTGGCTATCGGCCTGCAGCCTGACGGTGGCCAATACCGGCGATCCCGCCGTCGCCGCCGTCCTCGACCGCGCGCTCGCGGAGATGGCGAAAATCCAGGCCGCCGAGGGCGACGGCTATGTCGGCGGTACGACCGCCGAGCGGGGCGGCAAGGAGGTTCCGGGAAAGGTCATCTTCGAGGAAGTCCGGCGCGGCCAGATCGAGGTCACCTGGACGCTGAACGGCGGCTGGGTCCCGATCTACGCCTATCACAAGGTGCTGGCGGGGGTGATCGACGCGCATCTGCTGGCTGGCAATGACCGGGCCTTGCCCATCGCGCTCGGCCTCGCCGACTATCTGGCCGGGGTTCTGGCGCCCCTCTCGGAGGAGCAGGTTCAGAAGGTCCTGTCGGTCGAGCACGGCGGCATCCTGGAATCCTACGCCGAGCTCCATGCGATCACCGGCGACGCGCGCTGGCTGCGAACCGCCGAGCGGCTGCGCCACCGCGCCTTCGTCGATCCGCTGCTGGTCCGCCGCGACGCCCTCGCCGGGCTGCACGCCAACACCCAGATTCCCAAGGCCGTCGGCCTGGCGCGCTTCTACGAAACGACCGGCCAGGCCGACCACGGCGAGGCGGCGGCGTTCTTTCACCAGACGGTCGTCGATCACCACAGCTATGTGCTGGGCGGCAATTCGGAGCGGGAGCACTTCGGCCCGCCGGACCAGCTGGGCGGCACGCTGACGACGGGCACCTGCGAGGCCTGCAACACCTACAACATGCTGAAGCTGACGCGGCATCTCTATGCCTGGAAGCCCGACGGCGCCCTGTTCGACTACTACGAGCGGGCGCAGCTCAATCACATCCTGGCGCACCAGCGGCCCGACACCGGACAGTTCGTCTATTTCATGCCGCTTCAGGCGGGCGCCAAGCGCGACTACTCCACGGCGGAGGACAGTTTCTGGTGTTGCGTGGGCTCGGGCATGGAAAGCCACGCCAAGCACGCCGACAGCATCTTCTGGCGCGGGCCGGAGGCGCTTTACGTCAATCTCTTCACGCCCTCCACGCTGGATCTGCCGGGCGACGCCAGGCTCGAGCTGCGGACCCGCTATCCCGAGCAGGGGACGGTCACCGTTCGGGTCGCCCGTCCCTCGAAGGCCGTCACCACCCTGGCCATTCGCCGACCCGGCTGGGCGCGGGACGCGCGGATCGCGCTGAACGGTCAGGCGCTCGCCGCGCCGGTCTCGGACAACTACTGGCGCGTGACGCGCGCGTGGCGGGAAGGGGACACGATCTCCGTAACCTTGCCGATGACCCTGCGCGCCGAGCCGCTGAAGGGCGCGCCGACGACCTACGCCTTTCTCAGCGGCCCCCTGGTCCTGGCGGCGGACCTTGGCCCCGCGAGCAAGGCGTTCGACGGGCCCGCGCCGGCGCTCCTGGCCAAGGCCGCGCCGACCGACGCCCTCGTTCCCAGCGCCGCGCATCGCTACGCCACGGTCGATGTCCTGGGGCGGAGCCAAACCCTGCGGCCGTTCAACGCCCTCTATGACCGGCGCGCGGCGGTCTACTTCCAGACCTTCACGCCGACGGACTGGAAAGCGCAGCGCCAGGACTATCTGGCGTCCGAGGCTCGCCGGGCCGACCTGGCGCGGCGCACGATCGACGTGTTCCATATCGGCGAGATGCAGCCCGAGCGCGATCACGGGCTGACGGCCACGGCCGGACAGCCGGGGACCTTCTATGGCCGTCACAGCCGGTCGATCCCCGAGGGCGCGGAGGTGTCGTTCACGATGGCCCGTCGACCCGGCGCCGCGTTCCTGCGCGCCACCTATTGGGGCAACGACGCCGACCGCGAGATGGCGATCGAGTTCGATGGGCGGCAAGTCGCCGTGGAGCGTCGGTCCGGACCCAAGCGCAACGACTGGGTCATCGTCGACTATCCCCTGCCGCCCAGCGACCAGAAGCGCTCGAAGGTCAGGCTGATCGGTCGCAAGGGGACGAGTGTCCTCTACGGGCTCGAGCTGATCGAAGCGCCGCGGCGCGAGACCTGAAGCAAAAATAAGGAGGTCAGGCGCGGACGCCTGACCTCCGTAGTCGGGGGGATCTAGAAGCGGAAGCGAACGCCCGCGCGGTACATCCGGCCGACGATGTCGTAGAGGGCCGGGTTGGCGTAGTTGGGCGACTTGGCCGGATCGCGGTCGAACAGGTTGTCGATCTTGAAGTAGGCGCTCACGTCCTTGCGGATGTTGTAGGTCCCGCCGACGTCCATGTAGAACGCGCCGGGCATGAAGTTCTTGTCGATGGTCGGCGCGTTGGGCGTCGAGGCGGGGCAGGTTCCCGGGGCGCAGACCACATACTGGTTGCCGTAGTTGCCGTCGGTGAACCAACGCTCCTGCAACGTCAGGGAGAAGCGGTCGGTCTCGTAGCTCTGGATCGCGAGCCATTTCCAGTTGGGCGTATTGCCCTGGTTCACGCCCGCGGAGTCGACCGGCACGGTGCCGGGCAGGCCCGTGTCCGTCCAGAAGTCGCGGATGTGGGTGGCCAGGGCGCGCAGGGTGAAGGCGCCCGACAGGCCCAGCGGTTGCTGCCAGCGATAGCTGGCCTCGATGTCGAAGCCGCTGGTCTTGATCGACGCCAGGTTGAAGGACTGGACGTTGATGTAGTTCGGGCCGTTGGGGTTGTTGAGGTTATAGGCGCTACAGGTCTGGGGCAGGACCTTGTCGATGCAGTAGTCGACGATCTGGGCCGCGCCCCAGGCTGGAGACGACGTCGTCGACCTTGATCTTGTAGTAGTCGAACGACGCGCTGAAGCCTGGCAGCCAGGCCGGATTGGCCAGCACGACGCCGATCTGCGAATTGCGCGCGATTTCCGGCGTCAGGTTCGGGTTGCCGACGGCGTTCTGGATCGCCACCACGTTCCGATTGTTCGCCCGATCGAAGAAGTTCGGCAGGGTCGTGGTGACCGGTGCGGCGAATAGCTCCGACAGGTTGGGCGCGCGGACGTCGCGCGAGGTCACGCCACGGAAGCGCAGGCCGTCGATCGGCGTGTCCCAGGTTCCGCCCGCCTTCCAGGTCCAGATGGTGCCCGAGGTGCTGTAGTCGGTGACCCGCGCCGCGGCGTTGAAGTTGGCGCGGCCGGCGGAGTCGTTGTTGAACAGCGGCAGGTCGACCTCGAGGAAGGCTTCCTTGACGTTGTAGACGCCGTCGCCGTTCTTGTAGTTGCCCGCGTGCCAGTTGTTGCCGAGAGTGTTGAGCAGCGGATCCGCCGGATAGCTGCCGCCGTAGGGGCTGCGATCGGCGACGCCGGCGCCATATGGGTCCGCGCGGACGGTGTAATATTCCCGGCGATATTCAGCGCCGAAGGCCACCGAAAGCGGGCCGGCCCACAGGTCGATCGGGGCGCCCGAGAAGTTCAGGCTGGCCACGTCCTGTTTCATGAGCAGGCGCTGGAACGGGCCGGCGGCGGGTTGGACATATTCCAGGGCCGCGGCGGAGGGCGGCTTGCCGCCGAAGATGTTGAGCGGCTGGCAGCCGTTGGCGCGCGCCACGGGATCGGCGCAGACGATCGCCCCGTTCAACGTGGTGGCCTGGATCGCCTGGTTGAAGCGCGGCGTCAGGATGATGTGGTCGACGTCGATAGCGGTCTTGTTTTCACCGTGCTGGTAGTAGGCGTCGTAGGTCCAATCCGAGCCCACCGCGGCGAACTTGCCCTTCAGGCCGGCGACGACGCGATACTGACGACGGTCTGTATGGACCTTGGTATTGGGCAGCACCGCGTTGCTGACGCCGTACTGGAAGCTGGTGATGCCGGCGGTCGCGCAGGCGTCCCGCACCGAGGTCGGCAGGTAAGGGTTGGAGCACTGCAGCGTCAGGCCCGTCCGATTCATGCCGTTGACGGGCTGGTTGCTGGTCTTGACCTGGCCCAGATTGAACGAGACGTAGGCCTCATTGCCCTCGGCGAAGTCGTAGCCAACGCGGCCGTAGGCGACCTTGCGCTCGATCTTCGACTGCAGCGTCCGGCCCGAGTCGACGTTACCGGACAGGTCGCCGCCGACGCAGAAGCCCGGGAAGCAGCCGGTGACGGCGCCGCCAGCGGTCTTGGACGGAACGCCGTTCGAGCCGTATTGGAACTGGAACGGGTTGCCAGCCTGGTCGAAGGCGATGCCTTGCAGCGGACCGGCCGTGATCAAGCCGTACTTGGTGTAGGCGTACGGCTGGGCGTTGTCGCGCATCACGTACCGCGGCGAGCCGTCATTGAGGACGTTGCGATCGATCATGGTCGTCTGGGTGAACCAGTGACGGTCACCCGCCAGGTCCAGGCCGAAGTCGCCCGGACCGACGCCGTTCTCCTTGGCCCATTCGACGCTGCCGACCACATGCACGCGGTCGCCCGCGAAGCTGCGGCCGCCGGCCAGCTGCACCAGGCCTTGCTCGTTGTCGTTGTACTTCGAGATGCCCGCCTGGACGTTGCCTTTCAGGCCCTCGAAGCGCGTGTCGGTGATGAAGTTGACGACGCCGCCCACCGCGTCCGAGCCATAGGAGGCCGAGGCGCCGCCGTTCACGACGTCGACGCGCTGGATCAGCAGTTGCGGGAACAGGCTGACGTCGGTGACGCCCGTATAATAGGCCCCGACCACGCGCTGGCCGTCCAGCAGGGTCAGGGTGCGGATCGTGCCCAGGCCGCGCAGCGAGAATGAGCTCAGGCCCTGCTGGCCGCTGGATGTGCTGAAGGTGTTGGTCGCCGAACCGCTCGAGCCCTGTAGCGACGGCAGTTGGACGATGGTGGCGAAGATGTTCGGCTGCGCGTTGTTCTGGATCTGAGCTTCGCCGATCACCGAGGTCGGCGTCGGGGCCGTGAAGCCCGTGGTCTGGATGCGCGTGCCGGTGACGACGACCTCGGTGACGGTGGCCGAGTCATTGGCCGCCGCCGGAGTCGAGGCTGTCTGAGCCAGAGCCGGCGCGGCGGCGAACAGGGCCGCGGTCACCGCGCCGGCGCTGGCGGACCGCAGAACCCGGTTCCGAAGCTGCGCCGCGCTGCTCCGAGCCTTGATCCGGGCGTGACTGGGCGCGCCGCCGTCCTCCCCGGACGTCATGCCGTTGGCGTTCATTCTCATCCCTCCCTATCCGCGGGCTCACCGGCGCCGCGTGCTTGATCGTCGCCACGGCGGATCGCGATGGTAACGTTATCGTTGATCTTGGTATGGTCGCCGGCGCCGTGTCAATACTCCGACATATTATCATTCGAGCGACCGCTCGGCGTCGCCGCGCCGGGCTGGCGCTGGTCAGTCAAACCCAGCCAGGGCGCGGGCAAGCCTGAGAACGGTTCTGGTGATCGGGAGCGATAACGTTATCGGGCGCGCCGGCGTTCGGAGCGGCGGGTGAAGCCCTGCGGGCAAGACGATCGGCGTGGCTCTCTAGATGAGCTCCACGCCCGAATTTCTCACGGCGGCGAGGTCGAGAGCCGGCGCACGAGCTGGTGATCGAGCACCCGGTCGCGGCGATCGGCGAGATGTGTCTCGGCCCCGGAGATCTGGGCCGCCAGCAGGCCAAGCGCTTCGGCGGCCAGCTCGCGAACGGGCTGGCGCACTGTGGTGAGCGGGGGCCACAGGGTGACCGCCGCGGCGGTGTCATCGAACCCGGCGACCGTCAGCGCGCCGGGCACATCAAGGTGTCGGCGGTGCGCGACCGACACCACCGCCGCGGCCATGTCGTCGTTGCTGGCGAAGATCGCCGTCGGCGCGGGTGACGCATCCAGCAGGAGTTCCGCGGCCGCGAGGCCCGAGGTGAAGCTGAAATCGCCCTGCGCGATCGTCGTCTGCACGTCGTCGGCCTCCCGAACCGCCGCGTAGAACCCCGCCAGCCGCTCGGCGCTCGCCGCCTGGTCGGGATTGCCCAGGATGAAGCCCAGGCGGCGATGCCCTTCGGCGATCAGATCCCGCGTCATCTCGTAGGCGGCCCGGCGATCGTCGATCCGGACGCAGATGGCTCCCGCCACGCCATAGGCGCCGACCGCCGCCAGCGGCAGTCGCGCCTTGCGCAACACCCGCAGGACCGTGGAGGATTCGCCCAGGGGTGGGGCCAGGATCACGCCGCGCACGCCCGCGGCGATCAGGTTCTTCAACTCGGCGTCCTGGGGCGGGCGTCCGCCCTCCCCGCCCCTGAGCAGGATCAGGCGGGCGCCGCGCGTGGAGGCCTCTTCGTAGACCCCGGTCAGGAACTCGCTCATGAAGGCGGCGCTGGGATTGGAATAGATGACGCCGATCCGCAGCTCGGCCGAGGTCACGAGGCTTCGCGCGGCGACGTTCGGCGTATAGCCCAGGCGATGGATCGCTTCGGTGACGACAAGTCGTGTGTCAGGGCCGACGCCCGGGCGAGCGTTGATCACGCGCGACACGGTCATGGGGGAAACACCGGCCGCGGCCGCGACATCGACGATTGTTGGGCCGCGGACGCCCTCGGTGTTTCTGGCCAATCGTCTACCCCGCCACTGTCGTTGCAGTCCTACCTAGTCGATTGTCGGCTCGACTCAAAACTGGCGCCGCGGGACGCGCTGACCTGCCGGCGGCGTCACGTTTATCGGTATTGCACCGTTATTGGTTGGACAGGTTCAAGTAAATACGGTTACGTTAACGCAACCATTCCGTAATCTGTCTTACAGATTTGGGGCATGGCGCGGCCTTTGACGCGTGTCGAGGCCACCTAGCGCTTCGTCCCCTTGGTCGCGAGCTTTCGACTGCCCGCTCTCCCCTCCTGGGCGGCCCGCCCGAGTCCGACGCAAATCGCCAGGCTCGGGCGGCTTTTTTTATCCCTTTAGCGCGCGGCGCCGGCCAAACTCGGCCGTCATCGGGGCGTGACAAGCCCTCAGCATATTTGTAGGAGTTAAAAGCCGGAGTGATACCGGTCACAAAGTTATAATGGGAGGTTGCGCCATGGAGTGGATCAACAACGATCGCCGTTCGGCGTGGATGAGGGCGATGCGCGCGGGCCTCGCCGCGGGCGCCCTGGCCGTAACGTGCGCGATCGCCGCGCCCGCCCAGGCCCAGGCCGACAAGATGACGCCGATCGCGACCCCGGCGCAGCCCAAGGCGATCGTGCTGGGTACCGGCGCGCTGCCGGGCGCCGCCGCCGCTGAATCCTGGCACAGTCAGTACGGCAGCGTGTTCGCGCGCAATGTCACCGTGGCGACCTTGACTCCGTTCCTTCCCGATCCGGCCAAGGCCACGGGCGCCGCGGTCATCGTCGCGCCCGGCGGCGGGTTTCGCACCCTGTCCATGGAAAATGAAGGCTGGCAGGTCGCCCAGGCCCTGGCCGACCGGGGCGTGGCCGCCTTCGTGCTCAAGTATCGCCTGAATCAGACGCCCGCCGACATGGCCGGCTTCGAGCGCTCCATGACCGAGATGTTCGCCAATACGGCGCGAAACCCCCGGCCAAATCCCGAGCAGGCCATCGCGGGTCTGGCCCCGCAGATCGCCGACGCCCGCGCCGCGTTCGCCCTGGTCCGCGGGCGCGCGGCCGAATGGCATGTCGATCCGGACCGCATCGGGATGGTCGGGTTCTCGGCGGGCGCGATGCTGACCATGGCCACCACGCTCGCGGGGCAGGACGCCAAGCCCGCCTTCATCGGGACGATCTATGGCTCGCTGGCGCCCGTCACCGTTCCGGCTGACGCGCCGCCGCTGTTCGTCGCGCTGGCGGCCGACGATCCCTTCTTCGCGAATGGCGGATTTGGCCTGATCGAGAGCTGGCGGTCGGCCAAGCGGCCGGTCGAGTTCCACCTCTACGAACAGGGCGGTCACGGCTTTGGCATGTATCAGAAGACAACCACCAGCACCGGCTGGTTCGACGCCTTCGCCCGCTGGATGGGAATGCACGGGCTCCTGAAGCCGGCGAGCGCGTCGCCGGGGAACTAGTCCGGGCAGCGCGCGGCTTAGGCCTGCAAACGTTTCGTTTCATGCAGCTTTCAGGCGAGTACTCAATTCGAGCGCGGCCTATGGTGGGGCGTTTTGTCGCTCGCCGAACGGGGTTTTGGTAACGTCTAAATTAAAGGTCGAGGCCGCTGTCTGCGCGCACGCAAAGCGCACAGCCAGGCCCGTAGATGACCGTTTCGTCTTTTGTTTCTCCGACCACCCAGTCCGCTGCATCGGTGATCTGGCGGCGGGTCGTGCGCGCCTGGGCGGCGCTGATCCTTGTGGCGGTGACATTGTCCGCAGGGCCGGCTTTGGCGGTGACCAAGACGGTCAATAGCATCTCGCTGGACATCAACATGCCGCAGGCCCAGCGCGGCGTGCAATATTCCTACCAACTGGCGCCCAGCGGGAGGACCGCGCCCTACACCTTCCAGATCCTGTCGGGAGCGCTGCCTGCGGCCTTCACGATGTCCAGCTCGGGCCTGGTCACAGGGGTCAACTGCGTCAGCACCAATGGCAGCTACAACGTGGCGGTGCGAGTGACGAGCGCCGATGGTCAGTACGCTGACTTTGTCAGCAACCAGTCGGTGTCTATCAACATGACCGCCGGCCCGGCCAACAGCTGCGCGCTGGCGGGCGGGGCCATCAGCTCCGGCGGCTCTACCCCGCAGGTCGGCGAATACTATTCCGCCACCATCTCGGCTTCCGGCGGAGCGGCGCCCTACACTTACACCGTTGCTACCGGCTCCCTGCCGACGGGCCTTAGCCTGAGCACGTCGGGCACGATCAGCGGCACGCCGACGACGGCCGGCAGCTTCGACTTCCAGATCCAGTCAGCAGATTCGGGCGGTAATACGGGCTACACGCAATACACGATGACGGTGGCGGCGGCCTCCTCGGTGGCGGTCAGCCCCACCAGCCTGCCAACCCCGGTCCTGAACACGGCCTACAGCCAGACCGCTTCGGGCAGCGGCGGCACGGCGCCCTACACCTTCGCCGTCAGTGCGGGGACGCTGCCCGCGGGCTTGTCCCTCAACGCTTCGACCGGCGTGATCAGCGGTACGCCGACCACAGCGGGCGCTTACAGCTTCACGATCCGCGCCACGGACTCCGCCAGCCAGAGCAACTCGCGCAGCTACTCCGGCACGATTATCGCGGCCCTGTCGATTACGACCGCCACCCTGCCGACGCCGGTTCTGACCCAGGCCTATAGCCAGACGATCGCCACCTCGGACGGCACGGCTCCGGTGAGCTTCTCGATCTCGGCCGGCAGCTTGCCGTCGGGCCTGTCGCTGAATACGTCGACGGGCGCGATCACGGGCACGCCGACCGCGGCCGGCGCCTACAGCTTCACGGTCCAGGCGACCGACGCCAACGCCGTAGCGGCCACCCGCGCCTACAGCGGAACGATCGCCTCGACCCTGGCGATCATCACGGCGACCCTGCCGACGCCGGTTCTGACCCAGGCCTATAGCCAGACCGTCGCCACGTCGGGCGGCGCGGCTCCGATCAGCTTCGCGGTTTCGGCCGGCAGCTTGCCGACGGGCCTTTCGCTGAACACGTCGACGGGCGCGATCACGGGCACGCCGACCGCGGCCGGCTCCTACAGCTTCACGGTCCAGGCCGCCGACGCCAACAGCATCGTCGCGACCCAGGCCTACAGCGGGACTGTCGCGGCGGCGCTGACGATCACCACGACGACCCTTCCGACGCCGGCCTTGAGCGCGGCCTACAGCCAGACGGTCTCGACGTCGGGAGGGACGGCTCCCGTGACCTTCACGGTCTTGGCCGGCAGCCTGCCGGCGGGTCTGTCGCTGGACAGCGCGACAGGCGCGATCACCGGGACGCCTACGGCGGCCGGCGCCTACAGCTTCTCGATCCAGGCGACCGACGCCAACAGCCTCGTCGCCTCTCATGCCTATAGCGGCTCGATCGCGACGGCGCTGGCGATCACCACGACGTCTCTGCCGACTCCCGCCCTGAGCACGGCCTATAGCCAGACGATCGCCACCTCGGGCGGAACGGCTCCGGTGACCTTCGCGGTCTCGGCCGGCAGCTTGCCGACGGGCCTGTCGCTGAATGCCTCGACGGGCGCGATCACGGGCACGCCCACCTCGGCCGGCGCCTACGGCTTCACGGTCCAGGCGACCGACGCCAACAGCATCATCGCCACCGAAGCCTATAGCGGTTCGATCTCCAGCGGCGTCGTGATCACGACGGCCAGCCTGCCCACGCCTTTGCTGAGCGTGGCGTACAGCCAAACCGTCTCGACCTCCAACGGGGCCGCGCCGGTGACCTTCTCGGTTTCGGCCGGGAGCTTGCCGGCGGGCCTTTCGCTGAATGCCTCGACGGGCGCGATCACCGGCGCGCCGACGGCCGCGGGCGCCTACAGCTTCACAGTCCAGGCGACGGACAACAACGGCGCGACGGATGTCCGCGCCTATAGCGGCGCGATCGCCAGCGCCCTGTCGATCGCCACGACGACCCTGCCGACGCCGCTGCTCGGCGTCGCCTATAGCCAGACGGTGTCGACCTTGGGCGGGACGGCGCCGGTGACCTTCTCGGTCTCGGCCGGAAGCTTGCCGGCGGGCCTTTTGCTGAATGCCTCGACGGGCGCGATCACCGGCACGCCGACGGCCGCGGGCGCTTACAGCTTCACGATCCAGGCCAGCGACGGCGCCAGCGTCACCGCCACCCAGGCCTACAGCGGCGCGATCGGCAACAGCATCTCGATCACCACTGCGGCGATCGTCACCCCGGTCCTCACCCAGCCCTACAGCCAGGCAATCGCCTCGACCGGCGGGACGGCGCCGGTGACCTTCTCGGTCTCGGCCGGGAGCTTGCCAGCGGGCTTGTCGCTGAACACCTCGACGGGCGCGATCACCGGCGCACCGACCGCGGCCGGCGCATACAGCTTCACGATCCAGGTCAGCGACGCCAATAGCGTCACCGCCACCCAGGCCTATAGCGGCGCTATCGCCGAGTCCCTCGCGATCACCACAGGCAGCCTGCCAACCCCCGTGATGGGCGCGCCCTATGCCGCGACGGTGGGCGCCACGGGCGGGACTGCGCCCGTGACCTTCTCGATCTCAAGCGGCGCCCTGCCTGCCGGTCTCAGCCTCAATGGCCAGACCGGCGCGATCAGCGGGACTCCGACCACTGCAGGGCCCTACGCCTTTACGGTTCAAGCGACAGACGCGCGAAACACGACGGCTAGCCAGTCCTATCAAGGCGATGTCGCCGCGACGCTGACGATCACCACGACCGAACTTGGTCCGGCGACAGTCGGCCAGACCTTCGCCGGGAGCGTCGCCGCCCAGGGCGGCAAGGCGCCCTATGCCTTCACCGCCAGCGGGCTTCCGCCCGGCCTTACGATGGACGCGAGCGGCGCGATCAAGGGGAAGCCGACAGCCGTGGGCGCCTACACCGTGACGGTTCAGGTGACCGACGCCAACGGCGCCAAGGCCGGCCAGACGCTCGCCCTCACGGTCGCTTCGGCGGTCGCGGCCAGGGATCAGTCCATCGACGTGCCGTACAACACCGCCACGACCATTACCCTGGCGAGCCTGAACGCGGGCGACGCCGTGGCGCTGCAGTCCGAACCGGCCCATGGCGCGGTGTCGCTGATCGGCCCGATCGTGGAATACACGCCCGAGGCCGGCTATATCGGCGCGGACGGTTTCAGCTTCAAAATCACCGGCGCCTGGGGTGAGTCGAGCCCCGCCTCGGTCAAGCTCAACGTGCTGCCCCCGCCGCCGCCCACGGCCGAGCCGCCGCCTACCGCGACCCTCGACACCGGCGTCACCGGTGGCCTGGGCGGAACCGGCGCCAACGGCGATGCGGCCATCGTCGTGGACAAGGTCAATTTCAACCTGGCCAGCCTGGTTAAGGGCATCGTCACCGACGTCCAGATCGCCACCCAGCCCCGACACGGCAAGGTCGAGCTGGTGCGCACCGCGGCGCGGGTGGCCGCGCGTGACGCCGGAACGCGTCTGTGCGCGGTGGCGGCGCCCGCCGTCCCGGAGGTCACCGCCGTCTATACCGCCGACAAGGGCTATGTGGGCCGTGACAGCTTCACCTTCATCGCCATCGGGCCTGGCGGTGTCTCGGCGCCCGCCACCGTCAATATCGAGGTGATCAAATCGACCCCGACCGCTCCGATCCTGAAGGTCACCGCGATGGGCGGCCGCAAGGTCACCGTCGACCTGACAGCCTCGGCGACCGACGGTCCGTTCCTGGCTGCGGCGCTGGTCGCCACGCCGGCGGCCGCGATCGGTACGGCCCGCCTGATCGAGGGCGGCTCGGCGGAGGCCCACACTTATGCGCTGGAGTTCACGTCGAAAGGCGCGTTCACCGGCGACATCACCTTCACCTACACCCTGACCAATAGCTCGGGCGTGTCGGACCCGCTGACCGTGATCCTGACGGTCGAGGCGCGGCCCGATCCGACCACCGACGCCAGCGTTCGCGCGATCAACGACGCCCAGACCGAGACCGCTCGTCGCTTCGCGGGGACGCAGCTCGACAATTTTGGACGGCGTCTTGAAAGTCTGCACGGCGGCCAGTCCGGCGATGGCTTTGGCCTGAACCTGGTCTCGGGCGTCGGCCAGGCGGACGCGTGTCGCCAGCGTGCCCATACGCCGGAAGAAGATCGCGCCTGCCGGGAGCGTCCGGCAAGTCCCGCCGAGCCAGGCGCGGGGCCGGCTCAGCGCCCCATCGGCCAGGTTGAGGTCTGGGCGGGCGGGGCGATCACGGTCGGCCGCCGCGACGCCGACACGCGACTGGCGAAGCTGACGGTCCAGACCTCGGGCGTGAGCGGCGGCGCCGATGTGCGACTGTCGCCGGCGATCACCGTCGGCGTGGGCGGCGGCTACGCCTCGGACGTCACCAAGCTGTCGGGCGGCAAGGGCCGGGTAGACGCCGACGGCTGGACGGCGGCGACCTACGCCAGCCTCCATCCGGCTTCTGGCGTCTTCGTCGACGCGGTGGCGGGCGTCGGCCGGCTGACCTTTGATACGCGTCGCACGACCGCGGCCAGCCAGGCGATGGTCACCGGCGAGCGCGACGCCTCCCTGCGGTTCGGTTCGTTGACGGCCGGCTATGACGGCGCGGCGCGCCACGTGACCTGGTCCCTGTATCTGAGGGCCAAGGCGCTGGACGCCAAGCTGGACGCCTATGCCGAGCGCGGATCGGATGTCTATGCCCTGGCTTACGACAAGCGTCGCCTGAACTCGCTGGTCGGCGTCATCGGCGGCCGCGTCCAGTTCGACCGCGAAATGGGCGAGGTCAGGGTCACGCCGCGCGTGCGGATCGAGTACTCGCACGAGTTCGCCGCGGTGGATCCGCAGCGCATCCGCTATGCGGACTGGCTGGATGGGGCGTCCTATCAGCTGGTGGGCGATGCGTGGGCCACGGATCGCGTGACCCTGGGCGTCGGCAGCGGCCTGGGCTTCGAGAACGGCTGGTCGCTGGATCTCGATCTCGGCGGCGAACTGGCCAAGCGCCAGTCGTCCGCGACCGCCCGGATAGGAGCGGCCAAGCGGTTCTAGGGGGATGCCGGTCCGGATCGTTCACCCGGTTCGGACCCGGCTCCTCGACGCGGATCTCTATGTTGGGTTCCGCGCGGTTCTGAATGTCTGCAACTGGCGCAGCGCCGCCGTGGAAGCTGACCTCCGCCATCTGGACCCGGTAAACAGGCCAGCCCATGGCAGCAGGCCGCGCCTTATCCGCTGGCGCCTCAAATTCGCTCATCTATAGGATGCGGTGTAAGGGGGCGCACCTATGGCGGAGCAGGCCGTTTGGGGCATTCACGCCGGGAAGACCGGCGACGCCGAGGCTCTTTTCGCTGATCGAAGCTGCATCGCGATCGGATGGCCCGAAGCGGGAGATCTCAGCGCTCTCAAGGCGAACCGCGAAAAATACAGCAAGACCTATCCCGAGCGCACAGCAGGCCTTGTGCCTGTCGCCGCCGGCCAGCTATTTCGGTTCGCTCACGAGATCCAAGTCGACGATTGTGTCGTGTTTCCAGCCAAGCTGGACCTGTGGGACGCTTTGTCGGTCTCGTTTAATTCGGGAAAATGGCGCACCCGACACGATTCGAACGTGTGACCTTTGCCTTCGGAGGGCAACGCTCTATCCAGCTGAGCTACGGGTGCATCCCTTGCGGGAAGCGGGTCTTAGCCGAAAGGCGGCGCGTACGCAACGCGATCACGCCGCTCCCATGTAGATGAAGCGGGCCACGAACAGCGCCGCCAGGACGAACAGCAGCCAGTCGCCGGGCCTGGCCTGGCCGCGCGCCAGTTTCAGGATGGCGAAGGCGGTGATGCCGAACGCCAGGCCGTTGGCGATCGAGAAGGTCAGCGGGATGGCGATCACCGTCAGGAAGGCGGGGATGGCCACGCCCGGATCGTCCCAGTCGATGTCGGCCAGGGCGCCGACCATCATCGAGCCGACGATGATCAGGGCGGGGGCGGTGGCGGCGGCCGGGATGGCCTGGACCCAGGGCGCGAAGAACAGGGTCAATAGGAACAGGACGCCCACGACGATCGCGGTCAGGCCTGTTCGGCCGCCGGCCGCGACGCCCGAGGCGCTCTCGATATAGCTGACCACGGTCGAAGTGCCGGCCAGCGAGCCGCCGATCGTGGCGATGCTGTCGGCCGTGAGGATGCGGTTAAGGCGCGGGATGGTCCCGTCGGGCTGGATCAGACCCGCCTTCTTGGTGACCGCGACCAGGGTGCCGACATTGTCGAACAGGTCGACGAACAGGAAGACGAAGATCACCTCGGCGATCGCCATGCCGGCGCCGCCGTTCAGGCGCAGGGCGGCCGGCACGTCGAGCTTGAAGGCCGTGGCGGTCAGGGCCGCCAGACCGTACTCGCCGGGCGTCACCTTCGCCAGGCCCAGGGCCCAGCCCGCGGCGGCGGCGACCAGAATGCCGATCAGGATCGCGCCCTTGACCCGCCAGACCATCAGCCCGCCCATGACGGCGAGGCCGAGTATGGCCAGGATCGCCGTCGGCTGGGTCAGGTCGCCCAGGGCCACCGTGGTGGCCGGATTGGGGACGATGATGCCGGCCTCCTTCAGGCCGATAAAGGCGATGAACAGGCCGATGCCCGCCGCGATGGCCGAGAACAGCGGACGCGGAATGGCCCCGACGATCAGCTGGCGAACGCCGGCCACGGTCAGAACCAGGAAGGCGATCCCCGACAGGAAGACGCAGCCCAGGGCGGTCTCCCACGGCAGGCCCATGCCCTTGACGACCGTGAAGGTGAAATAGGCGTTGAGGCCCATGCCGGGGGCCAGGGCGATCGGGTAGTTGGCGATCAGCCCCATCAGGATCGAGCCGAAGCCGGCGGCGAGGCAGGTGGCGGCGGCGACGGCGGCGATCGGCATGCCGGCCTGGCCCAGGATCGCCGGATTGACGATCACGATATAGGCCATGGTCAGGAAGGTGGTGAAGCCGGCCAGCGCCTCGGTGCGCAACGATGTGCCGTGGGCCTTTAGCCCGAACCGCTTCTCCAGGAAACTCATCGCCGCGACCCCCGTCCCATTCGAAGCGGGAGTGTTGGCGGCGTGTTCCCGGGAAGGCAAGCGTCTACCGTCAGTCCTTGGTCGGATCGGCCGCGTTCGGGTCGCCATAGGTCAGGGCCAGGAAGACATCTTCCAGATCCGGGTCCTCGGTGGCGATGTCCTTGATCTTCAGGCCGCTGGCGCGGACCGCCGCCAGCACCTGCTCGACGCTGGACTGGCCGGTGCGATAGCTGACCTGGAAGGCGCCGTTGGCCCGCAGCTTGGTGTCGAAGCCCGCCAGGGCCGGGGCGGCCAGAACCGGTTCCTCGGGCGTGACCACGACGTTGCGACTGTCCATCCGGCTGAGCAGGGTCGCGGTGGGCTCGCAGGCCACCACCTCGCCGCGGTTGATGATGGCGATCTCGTCGCACAGCTCCTGGGCCTCTTCCAGGTAGTGGGTGGTCAGCACGATGGTGACGCCCAGCTCGTTGAGGCCCTTCACATAGTGCCAGAGCTGGCGGCGCAGCTCGACATCGACCCCGGCGGTCGGCTCGTTCGAGGATCAGCACCGGCGGCTGGTGGACCATGGCCTTGGCCACCATCAGGCGGCGCTTCATGCCGCCCGACAGCTGGCGGACATAGGCGTTGGCCTTGTCGCCCAGGCCCAGGGCGTTGAGCAGCTCGTCGGTGCGGCGCTCGTTCTTGGGCACGCCATAGAAGCCAGCCTGCACCTCCATCGACTCGCGCGGGGTGAAGAAGACGTCGGCGGCCAGTTCCTGCGGCACCACGCCGATCGCGGCGCGGGCGTCACGCGGACGCTGGTCGATGTCGCGGCCCCAGATTCGGACCGTGCCCGAGCTCTTGCGCACCAGGCCGGCCAGGATGTTGATGAAGGTCGACTTGCCCGCGCCGTTGGGACCCAGCAGGCCGAAGATCGAGCCGCGTGGAATCTTCAGGTCGATGCCGTTCAGCGCCCGCTTTTCCGGCGAGGTCTTGGTGGCGGCATAGGTCTTGTACAGGCCCTCGGCTTCGATGGCGTAGGCGGGCAGGTCCATGGAGCGTCCAGATAGAAGATGGGCGGATCGGGTGGCGGGAAGGCCGGGAAATGTCGTTTGAGGCGCGCGTCGATTGACGGCGCCTTTGAGCGTCGCATAGGTATGCCTCGTTCGCCGCCGCGCCAAGGCCGCGTCCGGAGCCTTTCTCGCGAGAAAGGCTCCTGTCTATCGTTTGGCGCGCGACGGACGCCGAAACCGGCGGCCACTTTCGTCTGTCGCGCTCGAAATCAGGGATTTCCCAATATGGCCAAGACCCCGTCCACTTCCGCTCTCGACGCCCTGCCCGGATCGGCGACGGCCGAGCCGGCGACGGTTCCGACCGCCATGGACACCCTGGCCCAGGTCGGACCCGCGCCGGAGACGATCATGGTCCGCTCGCACCGCATCGCCTGCGACGGCGTCGGCGGGGCGCTGGGCCATCCGCGCGTGTGGCTGGAGATGGGCGCGGCGGGCTTCGTCGACTGCTCCTATTGCGACCGCCGCTTCGTGGCCTCGACGGCCGTGGGCGACGAGGACGAAATCCTGGCCCCGGGGGTCTATGAAGGCGCCGGCGGGCACTGACCCCTTGACCGACGAATCCGCCTCGAACCGCGCCGAGACCCTGGCCAAGGCCTGGGAGGCGCTGGAATGGCCGCATGAGGCGCCGGTGCTGCGCGCCATCGCCATGCCGTCCGACACCAACCCCGAGGGCGACATCTTCGGCGGCTGGCTGCTGTCGCAGATGGACCTGGCGGCCGCCTCGGTGGCCTTCCATCGCGCCGCCGGCCGCTGCGCCACCATCGCCATCGACGGCATGACCTTCATCAGCCCCGTGTTCGTCGGCGACGAGGTCAGCCTGTTCGCACGCCTGATCCACACGGGCCGCACCTCTCTGAGGGTCCAGGTCGAGGCCTGGCGCCGCCGCCGCGACGGCGAGCAGGCCCACAAGGTGACCGAGGGCGTCTTCACCTTCGTGGCCATCGGCGACGACCGCAAGCCGAGGCCGCTGCCGGTTTAGGGCGCTTCGGGCGCATAAGCCGCTCATAGGCTCTCCCCTGCTCTCCGCCCCGCTTGGGGGCGGACAGACCTGCGTGAGCAGGTCGGGTTGGGGCCGGTGCTAATTCAGACAAGCGTGAACCGCTTCACGCGGCGCGGCCGCTGAAGGCGTGTGGGGAGGCGACGGAGCGGCCGGGCGAACCCGGAGACCGTGAGGTTTGTTTTGTTTCGGCTCGCTGACCGCTCCGCCAGGCTGTTCTTGCCCGTGAGGTCGGGAGGCGTGAGCGTTGTCTGCTCGGGTCCCCGTTTACCCCCGGACGGGCGCGGACCAAGTCGATCGGCTACATCCGTCTCGACCCCGACGATCCACGATAGGCGGCTTGTACGATCACCGCCCTGTCGATCCGCTGAGGGTTTGGCCCCGGAGACTGCCCGTTCGCCTGCCGATCCGCCTAAAGAGTACGGACGGGGCGACTTTCGAGCCTCCGGGAACCGCCAGCGGCCCCGCTCAACCTACCCCCGCCGCCGTATTGGGCCGGATCCAAACGCCCTCCCCCGCGACGGGGATGGCTTTGATTATCGCGGCGGATTCAACGCGGATCATTCAGCGGCGCGAAAAATCGACAAGTCGTTGATTTCGTGAGGTTCTGTTCCGCGAACGCCGAGGATAGAGCCCCCTCAATCCCCACAAACAACCGTCATTCCCGCCCTTGTGGCGGGAACCCCTGGTTCAGCTGACCCGTGAGACGCAAGCGGACTGCTCAGCAGTCCGCCCCTCCCGTACCTGCGGCGGACAGAGGGGTTCCCGCCACAAGGGCGGGAATGACGGGATGTTTTTAACACGGGGTTTAGCCATCCGACCCCCGAGGTCGGAACCATCCTTACATCTCACGGCGAGACGATCGCAGGGCTGTAGGGGTTGCTCAAGGACGACGCTCCGCGTCGCCGCGCGCGGCCGCCGGAGGCGGTCCTTGACCAACCCCTACAGCCCTGCACGCTGCAGCCTCCAAGAGATTTAAGGATCGCACCGACCAGGAAGGTCGGCTTTCGACCCTAGTCGGACATTCGAACTCAGACCAGCTAGTATGAGGCCATGAGTGTTCCGATCGATCGGGTTGGCAGGATTTTGGCCGGCGATGAGGCTGGATGGTTCGTCAAGGTTCTCGACGACAACGGCAGCACCGGCGGCTTCCTAATCTTTACCTCTCCTGTGCCGACGTTCGAGACAGGCTTCGATGGCTGGGTAGCGGATCACGATGGCCTTGTCGGGTACTTCATCGAGTCCGGTTGGAAGGTCGAATGGTCGTAGATCAACAGCCGCTTTCCACCCCGAACAGACCTCGGCCCGGCCCGCTTTCCGGAATGACGCCCAAGTTCTGGTTTCGGGCGCGGCGCCCGTTTCTGCACCCGGCCCGTTTGCGTTCCTTATAGGGACGAGTTTGACCTAGGTCGCCGGCTAGTGAGGCCGGCGCTTTTTGAGATAGGCGTCAATGCGAGCGCTTTCTCCCCGGGCCGACCAAGCAGAATAAGCGAACGCAACACCAATGCCGGCTGCGACAAGCGCACCAAGGCTCATCATCCCGACATATAGGATCAAGCCTACGCGGTCGTGAGATAGGTGTCCGTGTTGTTGGTAGGTACCGGTGCTGATGGCGCGAACTGCCAAACCCGCGCCAAAGAAAGCCGCGAGAAACGTACCGACAGAAAGCAATCCGGCCCGGACCCGGTTTCGCATCTCATTCGTCATGGATGCATCTTCGGGCAACATTACTTAAGGCTTCATTCCGGAAGTCCGATAACCCCCCCAAGCTGACACTCTGGACAGCCGCTCCGCTTTAGCGAAAGTGACCCCAGCCCAGACCCAGGTGACCGTGGAGTAGAGACCCATGTTCGAGTCGCGCTACATCAGCATCCGCATCCACAAGCCGGCGGAGGCGGTCTACGCCTTCGCCAAGGATCCCGAGAGCTTCCCCAAATGGGCGGCGGGTCTGGCCTCGGGTCTGACCCGGGACGGCGAGCGGTGGGTCGCCCACGGTCCGGGCGGCGACGTCCGCGTGCGGTTCTCGCCGGATAACCCCTATGGCGTGCTCGATCACTGGGTGACCCAGCCGGACGGGACCGAGCTCTACATGCCGCTGCGGGTGGTGGCCAACGGCGAGGGGGCCGAGGTCGGCATGGTCCTTTACCGGCCGCCCACCCTGTACGACGACGCCGCCTACGATCGCGACGCGGCGGCCGTGGCCAGGGACCTGGCCAGGCTGAAGGCGCTGCTCGAGGCGTGACGGCTTCCCGCGCGCCGTAGCGCTAGCCGATGAGGTGAGCCTTCCAGGCCTCGCGCAGGACCTTCTTGTCGATCTTGCCCGTGGCGGTCAGCGGCACGACGGCGAAGACCACATCGTCGGGCGTCCACCATTTGACGATCCGGGCGCCAGGTAGTCGAGCACATCCGCCTTGCTGATCACCGAGCCCTCGTGGGCCTCGATGACCAGCAGCGGGCGTTCCTCCCACTTCGGATGCGGCACGCCGACGACGGCGGCGATCCGCACGCCGGGGCAGCCGACAGCGACGTTCTCCAGGTCGATCGAGCTGATCCACTCGCCGCCAGACTTGATGACGTCCTTCTGGCGGTCGGTGATCCGCATGAAGCCGTGGGCGTCCAGCGTGGCGATGTCGCCAGTGTCGAACCAGCCGTCCGCCCGCGCGGCGTCCTCGTCCTTGCGGAAGTAGCGACGCACCACCCAGGGGCCGCGCACCAGCAGGGCGCCGGAAGTCTCGCCGTCGCGCGGGGCCTCGGTCCCGTCCTCCAGTTCGACGCGTAGCTCGACGCCGAACTGAAGGCGGCCCTGGCGGGTCCAGATCGCCTCGTCCATCGCCTCTTCGCCGAGGGCCGCGAGGGCGGGCGTGGGGGTGGAGACGACCCCGATCGGGCAGGTCTCGGTCATGCCCCAGATCTGCAGGGTCTGGACGCCGTAGAGCCGCTTGAACGCCTCGGCCATGGCGCGCGGCACGGCGCTGCCGCCGATGACGACGCGCTTCAGCGTCGTGGGCGAGGCGTCGTTCCGTTCCAGCCAGTCCAGATACATCGTCCAGATGGTCGGCACGCCGCCCGTGAAGGTGACGCCCTCGCCCTCGATCAGCGCGTGCAGGCTGGCGCCGTCCATCTTGTCGGCCGGCAGGACCAGCTTGGCGCCGCACAGCGGGGCGCTGAACGGCAGGCCCCAGGCGGTGGCGTGGTAGAGGCTGGAACAGGGCATGACCACGTCGAAGGCGGTGAAGCCGAACGCGCTGTTCAGCCCGCCGGCCATGGCGTGCAGCACCACGGCGCGGTGCGAATAGAGCACGCCCTTGGGATCGCCCGTCGTGCCCGAGGTGTAGCAGAGGAAGGCCCCGGCGTTCTCGTCGAAGACCGGCCAGTCGAAGCTTTCAGCCTCGCCGGCGATCAGGGCCTCGTAGCTGGTCGCGCCGACGTCGCCGGGGATCGTCCGCTCAGGATCCGAAAGCATGACGAAGGTCCGCACCGTGGTCAGCTGGGGGGCGATCCGCTCGACCAGGGCCGCGAAGCTCCGTTCGTAGAACAGCACGCCGCTTTCCGCGTGATTGATCGTGTAGACGATCTGCTCGTCGAACAGGCGGGGATTGGCCGTGTGCAGCACCGCGCCGAGGCCGGGGACGGCGTAGAACAGCTCCAGGTGCCGGTGGGTGTTCCAGGCCAGGGAGGTGACGCGGTCGCCGGCCCTCACGCCCAGGCGCTGGAGGGCGTGGGCCAGCTGGGCCGAGCGACGACCCAGACCCGCATAATCGTACCGCCACAGCGGCTCGTCGATCAGCTTGGAGACAACCTCGCGCGTCCCGTGGGCCTGGGCCGCATAGGTCAGAATGCCGCTGATCATCAGCGGCGTCGTCTGCATCAGGCCCGCGATCATCGGTCCCTCCCCAACATGTCTTGTTGGGAGGAGCCTAGGGCCTGAAACGGTTGTTGGGGAAGGGGTTAGAGCGCCGCCAGAACCGCGTCGCCCATCTGGGCGGTGGTCAGCGACCCGCCCAGGTCCCGGGTGCGCGCGCCGGCGTCGAGAGCCTTCTTGACCGCCGCCAGCAACGCGTCGGCCGCCTCGACCTGACCCAGCGACCAGCGCAGGGCCATTTCGAACGACAGGATGGCGGCCAGCGGATTGGCCAGGCCCTTGCCGGCGATGTCGGGGGCCGAGCCGTGGATCGGCTCGTAGAGGCCGGGCTTGCCGGGCGCGCCCAGGGCGGCCGAGGGCAGCATGCCCAGCGAGCCGGTCAGCATGGCCGCGGCGTCCGACAGGATGTCGCCGAACAGGTTGTCGGTGACGATGACGTCGAACTGCTTGGGCGCGCGGACCAGCTGCATGGCGCAGTTGTCGGCCAGGATGTGCTCCAGCTGAACATCGGGATATTCGCGGGCGTGCAGCTCGGTGATCACCTGCTTCCACAGCAGGCCCGACTCCATGACGTTCGACTTTTCGGCCGAGTGGACCTTGTTGGTCCGGCCCCGGGCCAGTTCGAAGGCCACGCGGCCGACCCGCTCGATCTCGCTGGTCGTGTAGACCTGGGTGTCGAAGCCCTTCTTCTGGCCGTCCGGCAGATCCTCGATGCCGCGCGGCTGGCCGAAATAGACGCCGCCGACCAGTTCGCGCACGAACATGATGTCCAGGCCCGAGACCAGATCGCGCTTCAGGCTAGAGGCGTCGGCCAGGGCCTCGAAGCAGTAGGCGGGGCGCAGGTTGGCGTAGACGTCCATGGCCTTGCGCAGGTTCAGCAGGCCCGCCTCGGGGCGCAGGTGGCGCGGGGCGTTGGCCCATTGCGGACCGCCGACGGCGCCCATCAGCACCGCGTCGCTGGCGATGGCCTGGTCGCGGACCTCGTCCAGCAGCGGTGTCCCGTGGGCGTCATAGCTGGAGCCGCCATAGGGGGCTTCCTCGACCGTCAGGTCCGGGGTGAGGGCGGCCGCCACGCGGCGCACCTGCGCGCAGACTTCCGGGCCGATGCCGTCGCCGGGCAGGAGGAGCAGGGTGGGCATGGGAGGCTCTCTCTTGGATCAGATTTCGCGGTAGGCGGAGACGTCGAACGACGACATGCGGCGCTCGCCGACGCCGAGTTCCGGCCAGCAGGCGCGCCAGGCGGCCATGTGCGGGCTGGCGCGGTGGAAGGCCAGGGCCTCTTCGTCGACGAAATGCTCGTAGACCCGGATCAGGCCAGGGTCGAGCGGGTCTTCGGTCAGGGCGTAGTCCAGGCACCCCGGCTCGGCCCGGCTGTTCTCGACCTGGGCCCGAAGGTGGGGTCGCAGCTCGGCCAGGCGGTCGGGCGCGATGCGGATCGTGCCGGCGAGGATGATGGTCATCTCAGCGTTCTCCCCCTTCCCCCTTCGATGGGGGAAGGGTCGGGGGATGGGGGTGACAGCCTGTCGGGGTCTGGCGCGGTCGAACCGCCGCATCACCCCACCCCTACCCCTCCCCATCAAGGGGAGGGGAGGCGCTTCAGGCTTCCAGCCAGGGCTGGCTGATGGCGCGCTTGCTCTCGTAGACGTCGATGTCGCCGCCGTGCTGCAGGGTCTCGCCGATGGCGTCGAGGCCCTTGAGCATCTTCTCCTTGCGGACCGGATCGATGTCGAAGCCGATCGTCTTGCCCGACGGCGAGATGACGGTCTGGACCTCAAGGTCGACGCTGACCATGTGGTTGCCGCCCTTGGCCTCGTCCATCAGGAGCGCCAGCTCGTCGGGCTTCACCACCACCGGCAGCAGGCCGTTGTTGAAGCAGTTGTTGTAGAAGATGTCGGCGAAGCTGGTCGAGATCACGCACATGATCCCGAAGTCCATCAACGCCCAAGGGGCGTGCTCGCGCGAGCTGCCGCAGCCGAAATTGTCGCCGGCGATCAGCACCGAGGCGCGTTTGTACTCCGGCTTGTTGAGCACGAAGTCCTTGATCTCGTCGCCCTCGCCGTCGAACCGGAAGTCGTAGAACAGGCCCTTGGCCAGGCCCTCGCGCTCGACGGTCTTGAGGAACTGCTTGGGGATGATCTGGTCGGTGTCGATATTGGCCAGCTCCAGCGGAGCCGCGCGGCCGTCGAGGCGGGTGAAGGCCTTCATTGGGCGGTCTCCGAGAGCAGGGTGCGCACGTCGGTCAGATGTCCCGCGATGGCCGCCGCCGCCGCCATGGCTGGCGAGACCAGATGGGTGCGGCCGGCGCGGCCCTGGCGGCCTTCGAAGTTGCGGTTGCTGGTCGAGGCGCAGCGCTCGTGCGGTTGCAGCTTGTCGGGGTTCATGGCCAGGCACATCGAGCAGCCCGGCTCGCGCCAGTCGAAGCCGGCGGCCTTGAAGATGGCGTCCAGGCCTTCTTCCTCGGCCTGTTCCTTCACCAGGCCCGAGCCGGGGACGACCATGGCCTTGACGTGCGGCGCGACGAGGCGGCCGTGCAGGAAAGCTTCCTGCACCACGGCGGCGGCGGCGCGCATGTCCTCGATGCGGCTGTTGGTGCACGACCCGATGAACACGCGGTCGATGCGGGCTTCCGAGATCGGCTGGCCGGCGGTCAGGCCCATATAGTCCAAGGCCCGGTGGGCGGCCGCGCGCTTGTCGGGCGTGGCGAAGCTTTCCGGATCCGGGACGTTGCCGGTCACCGGGATGACGTCCTCGGGGGAGGTGCCCCAGGTGACCATCGGAACCAGGGCCGAGCCGTCGATGACCACGGTGCGGTCGAAGACGGCGTCCTCGTCGGTGAAGAAGGTCTTCCAGTGGCTGACCGCCATGTCCCAGGCCGCGCCCTTGGGCGCGGCGGGCTTGCCCTGGATATAGGCGAAGGTCTTGTCGTCGGGCGCGATCAGGCCGGCCTTGGCGCCGCCCTCGATGGTCAGGTTGCAGAGGGTCATGCGGCCCTCCATCGACAGCTCGCGCACGGCCTGGCCGGCGAACTCGATGACGTAGCCGGTGCCGCCGGCCGTGCCGATCTCGCCGATCACGGCCAGGGCGATGTCCTTGCCGGTGACGCCGGGGCCGAGGCTGCCGTCCACGCGGACCAGCATGTTCCTGGCCTTCTTCTGGCGCAGGGTCTGGGTGGCCAGGACGTGCTCGACCTCGGACGTGCCGATGCCGTGGGCCAGGGCCCCGAAGGCGCCGTGGGTCGAGGTGTGGCTGTCGCCGCAGACGATGGTCATGCCCGGCTGGGTGCGGCCCTGCTCAGGCCCGACCACGTGGACGATGCCGTTGCGGATGTCGCCCATCGGGAAGAACTCGATGCCGTTGTCGGCGACGTTGCGGGCCAGGGTCTTCGAGCTGCAGGCGCGCTTCCTCGTCCGCCACCGCGTCGACGCCGAGCGCCTGACCCTCGGTGGGGATGTTGTGGTCCGCCACGGCGAGCGTGCGGTCGGGGCGGCGCACCTTGCGACCCGCCGCGCGAAGGCCGGCGAAGGCCTGCGGGGTGGTCACCTCGTGGATCAGGTGCAGGTCGATATAGAGGATCGCTTCGCCGTCCTGTTCGTTGACGACGTGAGCGTCCCAGATCTTGTCGTAGAGCGTCTTGGATGTGCGGGTCATAGCGCCCCGCATCTAGGCCTTCGCGAAGGGCGCGTAAAGCGAGGAAACGCCCAGAATCCTTTGTTCGATCGCCCAATGGCGACCGTTCGTGCCCCCTCGGTCACGCCTCAGGCTGGTGTCGCGCATGTTTTTTTCACCGACGTCCCAATTGAGCGATGACGACCGCGAGCGCGGCCTGCGCCACCTGGTTCTCGAGGCGGGCTTCTCCAACGCCTGCACCGCCGTGACGAGCGGTGTGATCCTGACGGCCTTCGCCATGCACCTGGGGGCTTCGAATACCACCATCGGCCTGCTGGCGGCCATCACCTTCTGGGTTCAGCTGCTCCAGGCGCCGGGCGTGCTGCTGGTCGAGAAGCTCCGCGCCCGCAAGCGCATCGCCATCCTGGCCAGCCTGATCAGCCGCTGCGCCCTGGCCGGCATGGCGGTGCTGGCCGTCGCGCCGCGCGCGGGGGGCGCGACCCTGGCCTTGCTGGTCGTGCTGCAGGTCTTCTATTGCGGGATCGCCACCTTCGGCGGCTGCGCCTGGAACGCCTGGGTGCGCGATCTCGCGCCCGAGCAGCGGCTGGGCCAGATCTTCGCCAAGCGGACGATCAACGCCACCATCGTGGCCCTGGTCGCCAGCCTCGCCGCCGCCTTCGCCCTGGATCGCGCGCCAGAGGGCTCGACCTGGCGACCGATCGCCTTCGCCGGACTCTACGCCTTCGGGTTCCTGGCAGGCCTGCTCAGCTGCCGCGAGCTGGCCCTGACGCCGGAGCCGAAGATGCCGCCGGCGACCGAAACCATCCGCCTGCTGCCGCTGCTGAAGGCGCCGTTGAAGGACCAGAATTTCCGGCGGCTGATCATGTTCCTGGCCAGCTGGCAGTTCGCGGTGAACCTGGCCACGCCGTTCTTCACGGTGTTCTTCGTCAAGCAATTGGGTCTCGACATCACCTTCGTGGTCATCCTGGGCGTGGTCAGCCAGGCGACCAATGTGCTGGCGTTGCGCAGTTGGGGCCTGCTGTCCGACCGTTTCGCCAACAAGTCGGTGCTGGCGGTGGCCGCGCCGCTGTTCATCCTCTGCATCGCCGCCATGGTCGGCGCCTCGCAGATCGCGTCCAAGCCCTGGGTCATGGCCTATCTGGTGGGGCTGCACGCCCTGATGGGCCTGGCCACCGCGGGCGTAACCCTGTCCTCGGGCAATATCGCCATGAAGCTGTCGCCGCGCGGTTCGGCCACGGCCTATATCGCCGCCAACGCCCTGATCAGTTCGGCGGCGGCGGGCCTGGCCCCCGTGCTGGGCGGGGTGTTCGCCGACTTCTTCGCCGCCCGCCGGCTGGAGATCCTGCTGCGCTGGACCAGTCCGGGCGATGTGCTGACCCTGATGCCCCTGCGGGTGTCGAGCTGGGACTTCTACTTCCTGATCGCGTTCGTTCTGGGCCTCTATGCCTTGCACCGCTTGGCGTTGGTCAAGGAGGCCGGAGAGGTCGACAGCAAGGCCATGGTCGGCGAGGTCATCGCCCAGGCCCGACGCGACGTGCGCAACCTGTCGCCGATCGCCGGTCTGAAGCTGCTGACCGACGTTCCCGCCGCCCTGCTGCGTGACGCGCGCGTGCAGCTGCGGCTGCGCCGGGCGCGGGAGAGCCAGGCCGAACGCGATGCGGAAAGGACCCGCCGCGGTGGGCGGCGCGGGGCTCGAAAGGTTTCCTAGAACGACATAGGGCGCGCCTGTGTTGCGGCGCGCCCTAGCATCATTCTTTGCTTCCGGGGGCCGATGGCTCCGCCCGGGAAAGGGCCGTCCACTAGAAAGGAGACGGTCTGGAAGCCCGACCGAGGCCGGGGGTGCCTTAACCATGTCACGGAACGCGGGTTTGTCAAGTCGCGTGCGATCGCACGAAAGCTTGGCCGGAGCGGCCGCGCCAGCGACGCCGTCACGCCGCGCAAAGAAAAAGGCCCCGGCGTTCCCGCCAAGGCCTCGTTCACGTCCGAATGTCGAAGGTTTAGTCTTCCGACGAAGCCGCGGCGGCGGCCTTGGTGTTGCCACCGGCGCGCTCGGCGATACGGGCCGACTTCCCGCGACGGTCGCGCAGGTAGTACAGCTTGGCGCGACGGACGACGCCGCGACGCTTGACTTC
This sequence comes from Caulobacter sp. UC70_42, assembly GCF_044056025.1. NCBI lineage: Bacteria > Pseudomonadati > Pseudomonadota > Alphaproteobacteria > Caulobacterales > Caulobacteraceae > Caulobacter > Caulobacter sp. UC70_42. The sequence continues at coordinate 1,782,038 of NZ_CP171994.1, forward strand.
GATGCTTTCGATGCTCGGCGACAGCAGCGGGAACAGACGCTCCACGCCTTCGCCGAACGAGATCTTGCGGACCGTGAAGCTCTCGTGGACGCCCGCGCCCTGACGAGCGATGCAGACGCCTTCATAGGCCTGAACGCGCTCGCGCTCGCCTTCCTTGATCTTCACGTTGACGCGCAGGGTGTCGCCGGGACGGAATTCCGGGATCGCGCGGGCGGCCAGCAGACGGGCCGATTCTTCTTGCTCGAGCTGAGCGATGATGTTGATCGCCATGATCATTTCTCCTTGGGCTTACCCGTTTTCGGGCCGCCTTTTGCCTGTTGATTGGCGAGATGCGCTTCCCAGAGATCTGGACGCCGCTCGCGGGTCGTTTCTTCACGCATACGCTTGCGCCATTGGTCGATCCGCTTGTGATCGCCCGACAGCAGCACCTCGGGGATGTCGAGCCCTTCGAACGTCCGCGGTCGCGTGTACTGCGGATGCTCGAGGAGGCCGTCCTCGAAGCTTTCTTCCAGCGTGCTCTCGATGTTCCCCAGCACACCCGGGGCCAGTCGAACGCACGCCTCGATCACGACCATCGCTGCCGCTTCGCCACCGGCGAGAACAGCGTCTCCGACCGAGACCTCCTCGAACCCGCGGGCGTCGAGCACCCGCTGATCCACCCCCTCGAAGCGGCCGCACAGCACCACGATGCCGGGCGCCTTGGACCACTCTCGAACGCGCGCCTGGGTCAGGGGCCTGCCCGGGCGCTCATGTACAAAAGCGGCCGACCATTCAGCTCCACACTGTCGAGCGCAGAGGCGATGACGTCCGCTTTGAGCACGGCTCCCGCGCCGCCACCCGCGGGGGTGTCGTCGAGGAAGCCGCGCTTATCCTTGGAAAAGGCCCGAATGTCCAGCGTTTCCAGACGCCACAGGTCCTGCTCCTTCCAGGCGGTCCCGATCATCGAGACGCCGAGCGGGCCGGGAAAGGCCTCGGGGAACATGGTCAGGACGGTGGCGGTGAACGGCATGGGCGCTGTTTAGCCGCAGGCGGGCGCGGAGTCGAAGGGGCGTTCATCAACGGCGTTTTCGGCTTGTTCACCCTCATCGGCGAAGGTCACGCGGAAAATCACGCCCGGGACCCGACCATGCCGACCGAGAGCCGCTTCCTCCGACGCCTGACCGAAGGCTTCGCCGCCTTCGCTCGCCGTCTGCGGCGCGACGAACGCGGCGCGATCGCCGTGCAGTTCGCCCTGCTGGCCCTGCCGCTGGCGGTGCTGGTGTTCGGCCTGGTGGATATCAGCCGCGTCAGCCTGCAGCGCCGGCAGATGCAGGACGCCCTGGACGCCGCCACCCTGATCGCCGCGCGCTCGACGGCGGTGACCGACGCCCAACTCGACGCGGTGGGGGACCCCGCCTTCCTGGCCGAGATCAATGGCCTGAACCTGGGTCTCACCGGCGCCAACTCGACGTTCAAGGCCGGGACCAACAACAGGGTTGTTGCGACCGCCAGCGGTACGCTGAAGCCGATTATCGCCAATCTGTGGACGAACAGCGACATCACGATCACCGCCTCCTCGGACGTGGTGCGTTCGGTCAACAAGCTGGAAGTGGCCCTGGTGCTCGACAACACCGGCTCGATGGACAGCAAGCTGGGGTCGGGCGGCAAGAAGATCACCGCCTTGATCACCGCCTCGAAGTCGCTGGTGGCGACGCTGGCCGCCGCCGCCCAGCGGTCGTCGGACCCGGATTCCGTGAAGATCTCGGTCGTGCCGTTCTCGATGACCGTGAACGTCGGCTCGACCTACCAGAGCGCAAGCTGGATCACGGGCACACAGCCGACCGCCTACGGCGCGGACCTATTCAATAGCGCCCAGAACCGCTTCACCTTGCTGTCCAACATGGGCCTGTCCTGGGCGGGCTGCGTCGAGAGCCGGCCCGATCCCTACGACATCACCGACGCCGCCGCCGGCTCGGGTGCCACCATGTTCGTCCCGTTCTTCGCGCCCGACGAACCGGATGACAACACCGTTTCCGCGGGCTGGAGCAACTACCGCGATGCGCGTACGGTGCGGAATGGGACCATTCAGAACAACTGGATTACCAACGACAAGTCCAACTCTAGCGCGTGGATGACCCGACAGGGTGAGCCGCAAAAGTACGCCAGTAACAACAAGAGCAACATCATCAGCGACGCCAAGAACGGCACGGATTACGGCCCCAACGCCGGCTGCGGCCTAACGAGCCTGCTGCGTCTGACCAACGTCAAGACATCCGCCGGCGAGACCACCGTCACCGACAAGCTTGATAAAATGGTCGCCAATGGCAACACCAACGTGGCCATGGGCCTGATGTGGGGCTGGCATACCGTGTCGCCCAACGCGCCGTTCGCGGACGGAAAGGCCTACGGCACGGACAAGGTCTCGAAGATCATCGTCCTGCTGACCGACGGCGACAACGTCAACAACGAGGTCAGCAACCCCAACGACTCCGTCTATTCGGGCTACGGCTATATCTGGCAAAAGCGCCTGAAGAATTCGAGCGGGACGGCGCTCGACGTCGGCTCGACCGGCGACAACCGCCGCGACGCCATCGACAGCCGCCAGACCAAGATCTGCGCCAATCTGCGGGACAAGAAGATTTCTGGTCTATTCGATCGGCGTCGGCGTCTCGTCCCACTCCAAGAGCATCCTGCAAAGCTGTGCGACGACGACCGACATGTACTACGACGTCACCGACGCCTCGCAGTTGACCACGGTGTTCAACGCCATCGCCGGCTCGATCCAGAACCTGCGGATCGCCAAGTAGCGACCCGGCTGTCGCGCAACGAAAAAGCCCCGCCGAGCGACCGGCGGGGCTTTGTCCTGTCCGGGATACGGCGCGGCTTCTAGGCCAGCTTGATCTCGCGCAGGCGCTGCTGGAGGAACTCGTCCGCCGTGATCGACTCCGGATAGCGGTCCGGGTTGTCGGGCGTGATGCAGTTGGGCAGCGTCTTGATCTCGTAGTCCGACGCGAAGTGCAGGAAGAACGGCGTCGAGTAGCGCGGGATGTGGCGGCGCTCGGGCGGCGGGTTCTGCACGCGGTGGATGGTCGAGGGCAGGACGTGGTTGGTCAGCCGCTCCAGCATGTCGCCGATATTGATGACGATGCAGCCCGGGGGCGGGTTGATCGGCAGCCACTCGCCGTTGCGGTCCAGCAGCTCAAGACCGCCTTCCTCGGCGCCCATCAGCAGGGTGATGGTGTTGATGTCGCCGTGGGCGCCGGCGCGCACGCCGGTGGCGTCCAGCGGGATCGGCGGATAGTGCAGCAGGCGCAGCACCGAATTGCCGTTCTCGATGGTCGGATAGAAGAAATCGCGGTCCAGCTTCAGGTAGGTGGCGATCGCCTCCAGCACCTTGCCGCCCATGCTGTCGAGCGCGTTGTAGAACCAGCTGACGTCATGCTTGAAGGCCGGGATCTCGGCCGGCCAGACATTGTCGGCCATGGTGGCGCGGAAGCGGTGGCCGGGCGGCAGGTCGCGGCCCATGTGCCAGAATTCCTTCAGGTCGTGGTGCGTGGCGCCCTTGGCGGTCTCGACCCCGAACGGGATGTAGCCGCGCGCGCCGCCCTTGACCCCGGCATATTGCTTCTTGGTCTCTTCCGGCAGGGCGAAGAAGGCCTTGGTGTCGGCGATCGCCGCGTCGATGCGGTCCTGCGGGATGTCGTACTCCGACAGCACGGCGAAGCCGTAGCGTTCGAACGACGCGCCCAGCTCCTGGGCGAAGCGCGGGAAGTCCTTGCTGTAGAGGGAGAACGAGATCGGTTCGATGGCGGAGGTAGACACTTCTTCGAGCCCTGAGACAGCGGAATGGGAGATGAGTAAGTTCCTTCTTACTACACCGGGCCAGGGGCGAAACGAAGACCCGTTCATCCTGGCGTCAGGTGCGATATTGGAACTTGACCATAAGAAGGGCGTTTGCCCGTCTGACGTTGATCTACAACAAAGCCGTGAGGGTTGCGAGAATGCGCAAGATTGCCTTGGTCGCTGTACTGATGGGCGCTACCGCCCTGGTCGCCTGCACCACCACCGACCCCTATACCGGCATGCCGGTGCGCAACAACACCGGCACGGGCGTTTTGGCCGGCGCGGCGGGCGGCGCCCTGCTGGGCTATCTGACCAACACCAACAAGGGCGAGCAGGGCCGCAAGAACGCGCTGATCGGCGCGGGCATCGGCGCGCTGGCCGGCGGCGCGGTCGGCAACTACATGGACCGCCAGCAGGCCGACCTGCGCCGCAGCCTCGAGACCTCGGGCGTGATGATCCGCCGCAACGGCGATCAGATCGTGCTGGTCATGCCCAGCGACGTGACCTTCGCCGTCGACAAGTCGGACGTGCAGCCGCAGTTCACCCGCGTGCTCGACGACGTGGCCCGCACGTTGAACGCCTATCCGCAGACCACGATCGACGTGGTGGGCCACGCCGACAGCAGCGGCGGCGCCGACTACAACCAGGGGCTTTCCGAGCGCCGCGCCAGCGCGGTGGCCGACTACCTTGTGCGCCAGGGCCGGGTGTTGTCGGACCGCGTCTTCGTGGCCGGCATGGGCTCGCGCCAGCCGATCGCCGACAACGCCACCGCCGCCGGCCGCGCCCAGAACCGCCGGGTGGAGATCATCCTGCGGCCGCTGACCCAGTGAACACCTAAGGGCGCGGAATTGTCGCGCCTTTGATCCAAACGGTTGCTTTTCCCTCGCGTCGTCGCCAATTCGTCATGCCTGTTACGGGTTTGTAGGCGGCGCGAGGTCGAAGTGAACAAGTTGACGAGCCAGGGCGTCAGTCTGACCAAGCAGGCCTATGCCCTGACCGACGACCTTATGACGCCGAACGCGGCGGTCTACTGGGTCGACATGATCGTCTCGGTCGCCCTGATGTGGGGCGGTCTCTATGTCGCCGCGACGACGGGCGTCCTGGCGATCGGTCTGGTCGCGGGCCTGGTCAGCGTGCTGGCCCTCTATCGCGCCCTGAGCTTCATCCACGAACTGACCCACATCCGCGACGACGAGGCTCCGGGCTTCCGCGTCGGCTGGAACATCCTGGTCGGCGTGCCGCTGATGACCCCCTCGCTGATGTACGAGGGCGTGCACAACATCCACCACATCAAGGACCGCTTCGGCACGGCGCTGGATCCGGAATACATGCCGCTGTCGCGCTTCACGCCGCTGGGCCTGGCCGGCTTCCTGTTCGTGGCGTTGCTGGCTCCGCTGGGCGTGATCCTTCGCTCGGCGATCCTGGTGCCGCTGTCGTTCGCGGTCCCGCCGCTGCGCCGCTACCTGAAGACCAAGCTGTCGGCCCTGATCATCAATCCCGACTTCGTGCGCGACGACCTCAACCGCTGGCGCGCCGCCTGGGTGGTTCAGGACGTCGCCTGCTGGCTGTGGTCCTGGGCGGTGATCGCCGCCACCGTCGCCGGCTGGCTGCCGCTCCGCGCCGTGCTGACCGGCCTCCTGATCTTCTCGCTGGCCACCTTCCTCAACCAGGCCCGCACCCTGGTCGCCCACCACTGGGATAACGAGGGGGGCAAGATGACGCTCGACGAGCAGTTCCTCGACTCGGTCAACGTGCCGCCGCCGAACCTGGCCTCGGAGCTGTGGGCCCCGGTCGGCCTGCGTTACCACGCCCTGCATCACCTGCTGCCGCGCCTGCCGTATCACAATCTGGGCAAGGCCCACGCTCGCCTGACGGCGGCCCTCGCGACGGACTCGATCTATCACCAGGCCTCGGAGAAGGGCCTGTTCGAGGCTCTGGGCGATCTCTTCCGCCGGGTGGGCCAGAAACAACCCGCGACCTGAAAAGAGCGACGCGGACTCGGCGGGAGTCCGCGTCGCGGTAGTTTGGGTTGTTCACGCGGCGGTCCGGACCTTCCAAAAGTTCCCCACCCTGGACGGACCGGACCAAACCGCTCGGCGCGAGCTCGTCACCAAGGGAATGGATCGGACGATTTCGCGCCGGCCGTTCCCGTAGAGCCAGGGCCCGTCGCCTGGCAACGGCGCGCCAGGGGTTTGAGACGGCGGGTCATGAATTCGAGACGCGGCGCGAGCGCCCGGCCCAGCCGTTGACGACGGACGGCTTTCTGGCTTTGGCTCGGCTGTCCGTCTATCGTCGGTTCGCGTTTCCGGGGTCGAGTTTTTCATGTCGCAAGCCTCGATGCTTCCCCACTATCAGGCGGGCACCCGCGTCACGCCCGGCCGCCAGGGCGTGGAAGCCTACGCCGAGGCGATCGCGCCGATCTTCGACATGCGGTTGGGCGACGTCGACGCCGCGGGCCCCGACCTCTGGGTCGACACCTTCAATATCGGGCCGATGCTGCTGGGCGCGGCGCACATGACGGGCGGCGCTTTCGCCTATGGTCGCGATACGCGGAAGGTCGCCGCGACCGGGCTGGAGCTGATCATGGTGCAGATCATCCTCGAGGGCGGTGACAGCCGTCAGGCGGGGCGCGGCGAAACGACCGCGCGACCTGGCGACGTCTGCATTCTGGATCTCACCCGCACCTTCCAGTCCCAGGCGGGCGACTGCGTGAACCTGAACCTGGCCTTGCCGCGCGCGGCCTTCGATGCGCGCGACATCGACCTGGATCCGCTGCACGGCCTCGTCCTGCGCCGCGAGAGCGCGGGCGCGCAGCTGCTGAAATCGCACGCCGAGAGCCTGATGCGCGTGGCGACCAACCTGCGGCCCGAGGAGGCGTATGGCGTCGGCCGCGCCACGACCGACCTGCTGGCCGGCCTGACGCTGGGCCAGCGGAGCGACGCGGCTCGGCGGGCCTCGGCCGACACCCAGCGCGCGCGGATGCGCCGGTTCATCGACGCCAACCTGCACGACCCCGACCTTGGGGTCGAGATGCTGTGCCGCCAGTTCGGCGTCTCGCGCGCCTCGCTCTATCGGCTGTTCGCGCCGCTGGGCGGGGTCAGCGAACACATCCCGCAACCGACGCCTGCGTCGGGTGTTCGAGGCGCTGTCCGATCCGATCCAGCCCCTGGCCATGGCCCAGGTGGCCGAGCGCCATGGCTTCACCGTCTGGTCCAGCTTCAGCCGGGCGTTCAAGAGCCGCTTCGGCATGACGCCGGGCGAGGCGCGTGGACAGGGCGTGATGGCCGCGGCGCGGGCCAGCGCGTTGCAAGCTTCGGCCGGCGCGCTGCCCGACTGGCTGAGGGCGCTGGACGCGGCCTAGAGCCTACTCCGCTCCTTCCTGTTCCGCGCGCTCGCGCAGTTCCTCGTCCAGGCTGGCCGTGTCCCAGGCCCCGCCGGCGTCGCCGGGGCGCATGCGGTGGAGGTCGGCGTCCAGCAGGCGGTCCATGGTCTTGGCCGCGTCGCGCGAGGCCAGGATATAGGCCTCTTCCTGGCCCCACATCGGGCGCAGTTCCTCGAACACTCGCCGATCGTGGCGACGGAAGAAGGCGGCCGCCCGATGCGCCCGGTGCGCGCGGAAGCCCAGCTTCTGCAGGGCGGTGGTCCCCAGGGCCAGGGCCGACTCGAAAGTCTCGCGCTCGACCGCGTCGGCGCCGTTGGCCAGCAGGTCATAGGCGTGTCGGCGGTCCCAGGCGCGCGCCAGGATGACCAGGTCCGGGAAGGCCTTGCGAGCCGTCTCGACCAGCTCGACGGTCTTTTCGCGATCATCCAGGGCGACGATCAGCATCCGGGCCCGCTCGGCGCCGGCGGCGCGCAGCAAATCGAGGCGCGTGGCGTCCCCATAGTGCACCCGGCGGCCGAAGCGCTGCAGCAGCTCGATCTGCTCGATGTCGCTGTCGAGAACCGTCGACTTGAAGCCGCTGGCCTGCAGCAGGCGGCCTGTGATCTGCCCGAAGCGGCCGAAGCCGGCGATGATGATGTCCGGCTCGCCCTCGTCGAAGGCGCCGGTGTCGGGCGCGATGTCGGGAATGGCCGCGTCCATCAGGGCGGCCACGCGCTCGTAGAGGATCATGGCGACCGGCGTCAGGGCCATGGAGACGGCCACGGCGGCGGTCAGCAGGGCCGCCAGTTGCACGCCGATCACGCCCGCGCCGACCGTGAAGCTGAGCAGCACGAAGGCGAACTCGCCGCCCTGGGCCAGGGCTGTGGCCACCGCCATCGCCCCGCGCTTGGGCGCGCCGAACAGGCGGGCGATGCCGTACATGACGATGAATTTCAGCACCATCAGGCCAATGACGACGCCCAGCAGCTTCAGGGGCTGACTGGCCACCAGCGGCAGGTTCACGCCGGCCCCGACGGTGATGAAGAAGAGGCCCAGCAGCAGCCCCCGGAACGGCTCGATGTCGCTTTCCAGCTCGCGGCGGAACTCGCTCTCGGCCAGCACCACCCCGGCAAGGAAGGCCCCGAGCGCGGGAGACAGGCCGACGATCTGCATCAGGCTGGCGACCGCGACCACGATCAGCAGGGCGGCGGCGACGAAGATCTCGCGCAGGCGGGCCTTGGCGATGAAGCGGAACAGGGGCTGGACCAGATAGCGGCCGCCGCCGATCACCCCGGCCACGGCGGCGAACACCGACAGGGTCTGGGCCCAGATCGGCAGGTGAGCCACCAGGCTGCCCTCGCCATGGCCGCCGCCGCCCGCCGCGTGGCTCGCCGCGCCCGTGGCCAGCAGCGGCAGCAGGGCGAACATCGGAATGACCGCCAGGTCCTGCAGCAGCAGCACCCCGAAGGCGGCGCGCCCGACGGGGCCTTGCCGGAGCCCCTTCTCGTCCAGGGTCTGGAGCACGATCGCGGTCGAGGACATGGCCAGGACCAGGCCCACCGCCAGGGCCGTCTGCCAGGGCAGGCCCAGGGCGTAGGCGGCGGCGGCGATTGCCAGGGCCGTGCCCAGCACCTGCGCCCCGCCCAGCCCGAAGATGGCCTTGCGCATGTCCCACAGCATCGAGGGCTGCACCTCGAGGCCGATCAGGAACAGCAGGATGACGACGCCGAACTCGGCGAACTTCATGACGTCGGCCTGGTCGCCGACCAGGGACAGCGCGAACGGGCCGATGACCACGCCGGCGATCAGGTAGCCCAGCACCGAGCCCAGCCCCAGCCGCTTGGCGATCGGCACCGAGACGACGGCCGCGCCCAGATAGACGAGAGTCTGGGTGAGGAAGTTCTCCATGCGCCTTACGCCTCCGCCTTGCCCGAAACCCGCGGCGCCGGCAGCAGCGAGGCCACCCGCGCCTTGTAGCGCTCGGCCTCGGCCTTCAGGGCCGCGTCGTCCTTCACGGAGGCGCCGTGCACGACGAACGGTGTCTCCCATTCCATGCCGCACAGGTGGGCGGTCTGCTCCAGCGGTCGCAGGAACTCGTCCATGCTGAACCGGTTGTAGCCGTGCATGTGGTAGGCCTTGGCGCTGGCGCCGGTGGAGCAGGCCACGAACAGCTTCTTGCCCTTCAGCGCGACGCCGTCCTCGCCATAGGCGAAGCCGTGCAGCCAGACCAGGTCCAGCCACTCCTTCATCAGGGCCGGGGTCGAGTACCAGTAGAGCGGAAACTGCAGGGCGATGACGTCGTGCGCCAGCAGGGCCGCCTGCTCGGCCTCGATGTCGACCGCGAAGTCCGGATAGATCTCGTAGAGATCCTTGAAGGTGACGCCCGAGAGGCCCTTGGCCGCCTTGGCCAGGGCGCGATTGGCGCGAGACCGTTCAAGCGCCGGGTGGGCCAGCACGAGGAGCACGCCAGAGGTGGCGGGCGTCATCGAGCCGGTGCTAGCGTCGGTCATCAGGCGACCCTTCCGGAAAATAATTCATCAAGGGTTGAATTTTTTCGCGGCTCGGGCGACACGGTTCGCCAAGAGCCAAACAGGTGCGGCGAGGCAGCCTTTTCATCCGCTACGGATAAACAGGCCGACCCCGTTCGGGATAGCCCGCGAGCTCGGGAATAGGGAGACACCATGGTCGACAAGGTGAAGAAGGACGCCGTCGAGGCCCTCGCCGGGCTGTTGTTCGACGGCATGACCATCATGGCCGGGGGCTTTGGCCTCTGCGGCATTCCGGAGAACCTGATCGCGGCGATCCGCGAGGCGGGGACGAAGGACCTCACGGTCATCTCCAATAATTGCGGCGTCGACGGCTTCGGCCTGGGGATTCTCCTCGAAAACCGTCAGATCAAGAAGATGGTCTCGTCCTATGTGGGCGAGAACAAGCTGTTCGAACAGCTCTACCTCAGCGGCGAACTGGAACTGGAGTTCAATCCGCAGGGCACGCTGGCCGAACGCATCCGTGCGGGCGGGGCGGGCATCCCGGCCTTCTTCACGCGCACCGGCTACGGCACCCTGGTGGCCGAGGGCAAGGAAGTGCGCGAGTTCGACGGCGAGATGTACGTGATGGAGCGCGGCCTGACCGCCGACCTCGCGATCGTCAAGGCCTGGAAAGGCGACGCCGAGGGCAACCTGATCTACCGGAAGACCGCCCGCAACTTCAATCCGATGATGGCTACGGCCGGCCGGAAGACCGTTGTCGAGGTCGAGCAGCTGGTCGAGATCGGCGCCCTGGACAAGGACGCCATCCATACCCCCGGCATCTATGTCGATTTCATCGTCAAGGGCGCCCGGTTCGAGAAGCGCATCGAGCGGGTGACCACCCGCCCCAAGGAAACCGCCGCCGCTGGAGTTGAAGTCTGATGGCCTGGACCCGTGACGAAATGGCGGCCCGCGCCGCCAAGGAGCTGCAGGACGGCTTCTACGTGAACCTGGGGATCGGCATCCCGACCCTGGTGGCCAACTACATTCCCGAGGGCATGTCGGTGACGCTGCAGAGCGAGAACGGCATGCTGGGCATGGGCCCCTTCCCCTACGAGGGCGAGGAGGACGCCGACCTGATCAACGCCGGCAAGCAGACGATCACCGAGCTGGACTCGAGTTCGTATTTCAGCTCGGCCGACAGCTTCGCCATGATCCGCGGCGGCCACATCGCCCTGTCGATCCTGGGCGGCATGCAGGTGTCCGAGACCGGCGACCTGGCCAACTGGATGGTGCCCGGCAAGATGGTCAAGGGCATGGGCGGAGCCATGGACCTGGTCGCCGGCGTCAAGCGCGTGGTGGTGGTCATGGACCACTGCGAGAAGTCCGGCGCGCCGAAGCTTCTCAAGCAGTGCTCGCTGCCGCTGACGGGCGCGGGTGTCGTGGATCTGCTGATCACCGAGCTGGGCGTCTTCGAGATCAACCGCGGCAAGACGCCGGTGAAGCTGATCGAACTGGCCCCAGGCGTCACCGTCGACGAGGTCAAGGCCAAGACCGAGGCGGCGTTCGAGGTCGCGGTCTAGTCGCTCTGAGATCCCCATCCCCGCCAAGGGGGGAGCCGCTACCGAGGCTTCTTCGGCTCCGGCGGCAGGCCCGTCACGGGATCCCGGGGCAGGGGCGCGAAGCCCTCCGCGATGAACAGGTCGATGCGCCGCGAGCGCTTCTTGTCGAGGCGCACGCGGCTGATCTGCATGCCGGAGGTCGCCTTGAAGTCCTGCTCGATCTCGGGCCGGTAGCCGCCTTCCAGGCTGACGATCAGGGCGCGGCGGCCGTAGTCGGCGTCGAGCGGCGCCTCGGTCTCGGCCTGGTTCTGCGGTTGGGCCTCGTGCACCCACATCCGCAAGGGCGGCGCGCCGGGCTGGCCGAAATAGTCGCGGCCATAGTAGGCGGCGGCGTTGTAGACGAAGCGGTCGTCCATCGCGACGGCGCTGAGCGGGCCGCGCAGGGCCTGCTCCTCGCGCGAGCGCTCGATGATCGCCTGGACGGTCTGATCCCAGCCGCGCACGCGCTTGAAGCCGTTCGACAGGCCCACGGCGTCGGCGGCCTTGGGGTTGACCATGCAGACCATGAAGAAAACGGCGAACAGGGCCTCGAAGGCCAGGCCCGCGATCAGCCAGCGGCGGGCGTTCCAGCGCAGCAGCCAGCCGGCCGACAACACGGATCCGGAGACGAAGGCGGCCCCGGCCCAGTTGGCGTTGGCGCGCGAGACGAAGGCCTCGCCGGCCACGATGATCAGCGGCGGGGCGCAGAAGCACAGCAGCAGAAGATCCGGCGACTGAAGGCGCTTCTTCACGCCCAGCCAGACCGCGCCGCCCAGCAGCACGGCGAACGGCACGGGACCGAACACGCCGAACTGCGAGGCCACGAACTCGATCAGCTCACGGAAATTGAACAGCTGGTGCGAACCCCAGTTGGCGTTCGAGGCCGTGTGCTTGACCGTCGCGAAATGGTGGCTGGCGTTCCAGGCGAAGTTCGGGGCCAGGGTCAGGACGAAGGCCGTGACGAACAGCACCGCCGCGGCCGGGCACCAGCGCTTGCGGGCCTCCTTCGAGATGGCGAAGTGGATCACGATGCTGCCCAGGGCGTAGACCGCCGCGTACTTCGACAGGAAGGCCAGGCCCAGAGCCACGCCCATGCCGGCGGCGACGAAGTAGCGGCGCGGCGCGGTCTCCTCGGCCAGGGCGACATAGGCCCAGATCGTCAGCGACAGGAAGAACAGCAGCGGCGCGTCGGTGGCCATCAGGCCCGACGACAGCACCACGCCCGGCATCAGGCTGTAGATCGCCGCCGCGACCAGACCCGTCCAGCCGCCGTAGAGCTTGCGGGCGATGCGGTGGACCACCAGGGCGGTCGCGCCGTGCAGGAGCGGCGCGGACAGCCGCACCCAGGCTTCGGCGTCGCCGCCGACATGGGTCGTGGCCCAGATCAGCCAGGCGATCATCGGCGGCTTGGAGAAGTAGCCGAACGCCAGCTCGCGCGACCACAGCCAGTACTGAGCTTCGTCCGGATACAGCTCAAGCGGCGTCGAAAACAGGGCGATCAGCCGCGCCAGCGTGAGCGCGGCGACCATCATCAGCGTCAGGCGCCAGGCGCGGGACTCGATCGAAATTCTCGAAGAATTCGTGTGCGGTTGCCATGACGCCTAATTAGCCAAGTAAGAAAAATATGACCAATTCTTCCGCGATATCCGTCCTTTATGACAGTTTGGGAGAGGGCGTGGCCTTTCCGTCACCAAACCTTCTAAAACTTTCGCTAAACGGCCCTCAACGATGCTCATCCATGCCGTCCGCGGCAGGCGTGTCGAATAATGAGGGGATCTTCAAGATGAATATGAGAAATTTCGCCCTGGCGACGACCGCCCTGGTCGGTTGCCTGGTGGCCGCCAATGGCGCCTATGCTCAGTCCACGGCCTCGACGGAACTGGACGCGGTCGTCGTGACCGCGGCGACTGGTCCGAAGACCGTCGGCGGCATGCTGAACGCCGAAACCGTTGCTAAGAGCCGTGCGACGGTGTCGCAAGAGTTCCTGGCCACCCAGGTTCCGGGCCAGACGGTGATCCAGTCGCTGAGCATTCTCGTTCCCGGCCTGAACTTCACCAACAACGACGCCTACGGCAGCAGCGGCGGCAACATTCGTCTGCACGGCTTCGACGGCAACCGCGTCGCCCTCACGTTCGACGGCATGCCGCTGAACGACACCGGCAACTACGCGACCTACACCAACCAGCTGCCCGACTCGGAAATCATCGCCAGCGCCACGGTCAACACCGGCTCGACCGACGTCGACAGCCCGACCGCGGCCAGCACCGGCGGCACGATCGGCATCTCGACCCTGACGCCGAGCAAGGAAGCCAGCGTCTGGGCGCAGGCCAGCGTCGGCACCGACAACTATCGCCGCTTCGCCGCCTTTGCCGAGACCGGCGAGTTCGGTCCGTGGGGCACCCGCATGTGGGTCGAGGGCTCGTACCAGAAGTACGACAAGTTCAAGGGCGAAGGCGAGATCTACAAGCGTCAGGTCAACGCCAAAGTCTATCAGCCGATCGGCGACAACGGCGACTTCGTCAGCCTGGCGGCTCACTACAACGTCAACCGCAACAACGCCTACTACGGCCCGAACCTGCGGACGGCGACCGCCTCGCGCCCTAACGAAGTCGACACCGCCGGCTGGGACGTTGACTTCGCCAAGGTCTACATCGCGCCGACCTCGACCCCGGCCACCGGAACAGCCACGGGCGACGTTGATGTCGACAACGGCGCGACCAACTCCAGCTACTACGGCCTGCGGATCAACCCCTCGAACACCGGCAACCTGCGCGGCCAGTCGCGCTTCACGCTGGGTCACGGTCTGACCTTCACCTTCGACCCGTCATTCCAGTACACCCTGGCCAACGGCGGCACCCAGAATGGCACGCTGTCGGAAACCAGCCCGCAGCTGCGCGGCGCGGCCACGACGGGCGGCGTCGACCTGAACAAGGACGGCGATCTGAACGACACCGTTCGGGTCATGACGCCCAGCAACACCAACACCCGCCGTTACGGCGTGCTGACGTCGCTGATCTGGAAGCTGAACGACAACAACGCGTTCCGCGTCGGCTACACGCTGGACTATGGTCGCCACCGCCAGACCGGCGAGTACAGCACCATCGACTTCGGTGGTTCGGACGGCCCGCGCTACACCTCGTGGTTCGGCGGCAAGGACGGCCACGGCGAGAAGATCATGACCGTGGACGGCAAGAGCTTCATGCGCGCGCGTGACCGCTTCTCGATCGCCACGCTCAACCAGTTCAGCGCCGAATATCGCGGCAAGTTCATGGACGACAATCTGAACGTCAGCGTCGGCGTCCGCGCGCCGTTCTTCAAGCGCGAACTGAACCAGTTCTGCTTCTCGCAGAACGGCTCGAGCTCGGTGCGCTGCACCACCGAAACCCCGAATGCCACGCTGGCCAACGGCAACGTGACGTTCGCGGCGACCGGCACGACCGAATATATCGCGCCCTACTCCAAGACCCTGAAGTATGACGACGTTCTGCCGAACGTCGGCGCGATGTATCGTCTGGGCGATCGCAGCCAAGTTTACGGCAGCTACGCCGAGTCGACTTCGCTGCCGCGCACTGACAACCTGTACACCGTCAAGCGCCTCACCGACGGCTCGGTCGGTAACTCGACCGTGCAGCCGGAGACCAGCAAGACGTTCGAAGGCGGCTATCGCTTCCAGACCGCTGAATGGCTGGTCAACCTGAGCGCTTGGTCGACCAACTTCCAGAACCGCATCGTCAGCTCGTATGATCAGGACCTGGGCATCAGCATCGACCGCAATGTTGGTAAGGTGAAGCAGTGGGGCGTCGACGCCTCGGCTGGCTTCAACCCGGCCGAATATCTGGTGGCGTACTTCTCGGTCTCGTACAACGACAGCGAAGTGCAGGATAACATCGCGACCAGCGCCACGACCTTCGCCGCGACGAAGGGCAAGTCCCTGGCCGAAACCCCGCACTGGACGTTCTCGAACCGTCTGGAGTTTGAACCGACGGAAGGCCTGACCTTCGGCGTTCAGACCAAGTACGTCAGCTCGCGCTGGGTGACCGACGTCAACGACCTGAAGGTTGGCGGCTATGTCCTGACCGACCTCGACGCGAAGTACTCTCTGAAAGGCCTCGGCTTCGAGCACTCGTTCATTCAAGCGAACGTCAGCAACCTGTTCGACAAGAAGTACTACGGCAACCTGGGTACGCAGACGAGCGCGACCCCGGGCGCCCCGGGTTACGGCAGCCCTTACGCCAACGTCGGCGCGCCGCGGTCCTTCACGCTCACCCTGCGCGCCGGCTTCTAAGCCGACCAGCAGGCAAGACCATGGAGAAGGGCGGCCCGATCGGGCCGCCCTTTTCTTTGTCACGTAGGTTTGCTAACTAGGCGGCGCTTGACCTCGGGCTTCCGAGGGGCCATCTGCGCCCCCTTTCGTTTTTCCCCGTCTCCATTGGGCCTTCGAATGACCGTCACCGTCCCCGCCGAATGGGCTCCGCACCGCGCCATGTGGGTGGGTTTTCCCAGCCACGCCGAGCTGTGGCAGGAAGACCTGGAGCAGGCTCAGCAGGAAGTGGCCGACCTGGCCCGCGCCCTGGCCGGCCCGGGCGGCGAGCGCGTGCGCCTGATGGTCGTCGGCGACGAGGCCGAGGCCGCCGCCCGCGCCCTGCTCTCCGACACCACGGTCGAGATCGTCCGCGGTCAGTTCGGCGACATCTGGCTGCGCGACACCGGTCCGATCTTCGTCGACCGCAACGGCTCGGCTTCCGCGGCCGGCTTCCAGTTCAACGGCTGGGGCGGCAAGTACAGCCTGGAGGGCGACGACATTGTCGCCGAGCAGATCGCCGCCGCCTCGGGCGCGCCGCTGGTCCGCAACACCTTCATCCTCGAGGGCGGCGCCCTCGACCACGACGGCCTGGGCACGATCCTGACCACGCGCCAGTGTCTGCTGAACGCCAACCGCAACACCGGCTGGAACGAGGCCGCGGCGACGACCGCGCTCGCCGACGCGCTCGGCGCCAAGAAGGTGCTGTGGCTGGGCGATGGCCTGCTGAACGACCACACCGACGGCCACGTCGACAACCTGGCCCGCTTCGTCGCGCCGGGCGTCGTCGCCTGCCCGATGGCGTACGGCGCCAACGATCCGAACGCCGAGGTCTATGCCGAGACCGCCAGGCTGCTGGCCGGCATGACCGACAGCCGCGGCTCGCCGCTGCAGGTCGTCCGCATCCCGTCGCCCGGCCTGATCCTGGACGAGGATGGCGAGCCCATCCCGGCCTCGCACATGAACTTCCTGATCGCCAACGAGGCGGTCATCGTGCCGATCTACGCCGAGGAGTCGGGCGCCTTCGCCGTCGAGGTGATCAAGGGCGTGTTCCCGGAGCGTCAGGTCATCGGCCTGCCGTCCACCGCCATCCTGACCGGCGGCGGTTCGTTCCACTGCATCAGCCAGCAGGAGCCCGTCTAATGGCCCGCACGCTCAGCGTCGCCGCGATCCAGACCGCGTATGGCATGGACCTGCAGGCCAATATCAGGAAGACGGAAGCCTTCATCCGGGAAGCCGCCGCCAAGGGCGCGCAGGTCATCCTGCCGTCCGAGCTGTTCCAGGGCCCGTACTTCTGCGTCGCCCAGGAGGAGCGCTGGTTCGCCGAGGCGCATCCGTGGCGCGAGCACCCGGTGGTGAAGGCCATCGCGCCGCTGGCCGGCGAGCTGGGCGTGGTGATTCCGATCTCGATCTTCGAGCGCGAGGGGCCGCACTATTTCAACAGCCTGGTCATGGCCGACGCTGACGGTTCGCTGCTGGGCGTCTATCGCAAGAGCCATATCCCCGACGGTCCGGGCTATATGGAGAAGTACTACTTCCGGCCCGGCGACACCGGCTTCAAGGTCTGGGACACGCGCTTCGGCCGGCTTGGCGTCGGCATCTGCTGGGACCAGTGGTATCCGGAGGCCGCCCGGGCCATGGCCCTGATGGGCGCCGAGGCCCTGTTCTATCCGACCGCCATCGGCAGCGAGCCGCATGACGCGAGCCTGGACACCGCCCTGCCTTGGCGGCGGGCCATGCAGGGCCACGCGGTCTCAAACGTGATCCCGGTGGTCGGCGCCAACCGCATCGGCTTCGAGCCGTGGGACGGCTATCCGAACGGCGGCCAGACCTTCTACGGCTCGTCGTTCATCGCCGACCATCGCGGCGACCTGGTCTCGGAACTGGGGCGCGCCGACGAGGGCCTGGTCAACGCCACCTTCGACCTGGACTTCCTGAAGACCCACCGCGCCGCCTGGGGCTTCTTCCGTGATCGTCGCCCGGAGTTCTATGCCGCCCTGGCCACCGGCCGCCCGGCGTGATCGCGACCGACCGCCTGGTCCTGCGCCCGGCGGTCGACGCCGACCGCGACGCCATCGCCGCGCTCAACGCCCATCCTCGGGTGGGAGAGTGGCTGGGCGGCGTGCGCGACCGCGCCGAGAGCGACGCCTTCGTCGACCGCGTCCAGGCGCATCAGGCCGAGCACGGCTTCGGCTTTTGGGTCGTCGAACGCCAGGCGGACGCGCGCGTCGTGGGCATGACGGGCATCTGGTGGGTTCCGGAAGAGATGGCCATGGGCCGGATCGTCGAGATCGGCTGGCGGTTTCTTCCAGACGCCTGGGGCCAGGGCTACGCCACCGAGGCGGCCAAGGGGGCGCTCGCCCACGGCTTCGAGGCCTTGGGGCTGCCCGAGATCATCGCCTTCACCGCGCGCGCGAACCTGGCGTCCCAGAGCGTCATGCGTCGGATCGGCATGAGCCACGATCCGACGCGCGACTTCGATCATCCCAGCCTGGCGGAGGACCACCCCCTCCGTCCGCACGTCGTCTACGTCGCCAGACCCTAGCCCGCGCAGCCCGTCGGCGCGCCCTTGGCCTTCGACGCCGCCACTTCCGCCCGCGCCTTGGCCAGATCGTCCATGAAGCCCGGATCGTCGTGCAGGCGCGTCACCAGCGCCGAGCCCAGGTAGCGCCCGGCCTCGACATCGCTCTGGAAGTGGACGCCGCAAACGATGCGGCTGTCGCCGAACGCCTTGCCGCGCGCCAGGATCGGGCTGGCCTTTTCCGGCACGAGCTCGGCGATCACCGAGGCCCAGGCCCAGCCGATCAGGCCATGGCCCGAGGGGTAGGAGCCGTCCGTGTTGATCCAGGCCTCGCGCGGCGCGCAGATCGGCGCGGTGTTGCCGACCGGCGGGCGGGGACGCTGATAGATCGACTTGGCCGGCTGGTAGATCTTGGCCGCATCGTCGGTGAGGCGCAGCAGCATGTTGGCCAGGGTCGGAGTCGCTTCGGCGCTGAGCGTGACGCCGGCCGCGCATGAGAAGGCCTTCATGCCGTTCTTGCCCGATAGATCCGCGTCGGCGATCGCCTGGCTCCAGGCATCGGTATTGGCCAGCTTGCGGGTCTCGTCGAACTGGGCGCGCTCGGCCTTGGCGCGCGGGCTGTCAGGGGCCGGCGGCGGGCCGATGATGGTCGCCGCGTCGATCGCGCCGGCGGGCAGGTAGCCGGGGGGCGGCTTCACCCAGCCGGCCGAGGGCGCGGTGGTGGCGACTTGCGCCGACCCTGGCGTCGCCGCCGCCGCGCCGTGCGGGAAGGGATTGGGCAGGCCGTCGATGGCCGAACAACCCGCCAGGGCCAGGCCCAAGGCGGCGGCGACGATGAGCGAAAAACGGGTCATCGGGTGCATCCGTATGGTCATTCGCCCACAGAGCGGCGGGAAAGTCGCGCGTCAAGCGAAAGCGGATTGACGAATAGATATGTTATTTCATAACACTTCTTGCGGCCGCTCCCCCGGCCAAGTTTCAGTCGTTTCAGGACCGCCCATGCTCCGTCGCGTCGCCTTCTCCGCCGCGAGCCTCATCGCGCTCGCCGCCGCCGTTTCCGCCCACGCCGAGGCTCCGGCCGCCGCGACGCCGCCTTCGGAAAGCGACCAGGCGGCCAATCAGGTCGACAAGGTCGTCATCACCGCCGCGCCCTATGCGGTGTCGCTGGACACGGTGACCAGCAGCGTCAACATCGTCACCCGCGACCAGCTGGACGTCGCCCCGCCCGCCGGCCTGGGCGACATGCTGAACGGCCAGCCGGGCCTGCGCTCGACCTTCTACGGTCCCGGCGCCAGCCGCCCGGTGATCCGCGGCCTGTCGGGCCCGCGCGTGATGGTGCTGCAGAACGGCGTCGGCCAGGTCGACGCCTCGTCGCTGTCGCCCGACCACGCGGTGGCCTCCGATCCGGGCGAGGCCTCGCGGGTTGAGGTGCTGCGCGGTCCCTCGACCCTGGCCTATGGCGGCTCGGGCATCGGCGGCGTCGTGAATATCATCGACGACCGGGTGCCGTCGTCGGCCCCGGCAAACGGTTTCGAAGGCCGCCTGGCCGGCTCGGTCTCTTCGGTCGACGACGGCAAGTCGATCAACGGCTCGGCCAAGTTCGGCAAGGGCCCGCTGGTGTTCGCCATCGACGCCGATCACCGGGAGAGCAGCGACTACGACGTCCCGACCGCCCCGGTCTCGGCCCGTCTGGCCAAGGCCGAAGGCCTGACCGTCGATCCCGACAAGACGGTCAAGAACAGCGACGTCCAGGTCGACGCCTACGGCGCCGGCGTCTCCTACGTCCACGACAGCGGCTTCTTCGGGGTCTCGGTCAAGAAGATCGATACGACCTACGGCGTGCCCTACGAGCAGATCCTGGCCCCGATCGATCCGGACGCCGAAGGCCCGGTGTCCATCCACCTGCAGCAGACCCGCTATGACGTGCGCGGCGAGCAGGACGTCGATCTGGGCCCGTTCGACAAGGTCCGGCTGTCGGTCGGCCACGCCAAGTACGAGCACGCCGAGATCGGCGTCGACAGCGGCGAGGTCGGCACCCGCTTCCTGTCCGACGGCACCGAAGGCCGCGTCGAGCTGGTGCAGAAGGAGCGCGACGGCTGGCAGGGCGCGGTGGGCTTCCAGGCCCTGAAGCGCCACTTCGAGGCCATCGGCGACGAGGCCTTCGTGCCCTCGACCGACATCAAGGAATACGGCGTCTTCACCCTGCAGCGCCTGGACAAGGGCGCCTGGGGCGTCGACGCGGGCCTGCGCTTCGACAGCCGGCAACTGAAGACCAGCTTCGCCGACAAGACCTTCGACAATGTCTCGGCCTCGCTGGGCGTGTTCTACAAGCCGGCCGAGCACCAGTTCGTGGCCCTGACCGTGTCGCGCAACGGCCGCGCGCCGACCGAGGCCGAGCTGTTCGCCGACGGCCCGCACCCGGGCACCGGCGGCTATGAGGTCGGCGACGCCGACCTGAAGTCCGAGAAGGTGGTCTCGGTCGAGGCGACCTATCGCTACACCGGCGATCGCCTGCGCGCCGAAGCCCACCTGTGGGGCGCCCAGTACGACGGCTTCATCGAGGAAGCCCGCACGGGCGCCGTCGAGGACGGCCTGCCGGTGTTCCAGTACAGCCAGACCGACGCCAAGTTCCACGGCGCCGAGGCCGAGGCCTCCTACGTCGCCTGGCGTAGCGGCGAGCGGTCGCTGAAGCTGGAAGGCTCTTACGACTGGGTGCGCGGCTCGACCGATCTGGGCGTGCCGGCCCGCGTGCCGCCGTGGGCCGTCACCGGCCGCGCCATCTGGAGCACCGCGCGTCTCGAGGTTCAGGGCGAGGTCCGCCGCGTGGCCAGCCAGAACCGCGTCGCCGTCTTCGAGCTGCCGACCGACAGCTACACCCAGGTCAACGCCATGGTGACCTACAAGCCGATCGCCGACTCCGGCCTTCGCGTGTTCATCGACGGCCGCAACCTGACCAACGAGACCATCCGCGAGCACGTCTCGTTCCTGAAGGACTTCGCGCCCTCGCCGGGCCGATCGGTTCGCGCCGGTTTCGCCTGGCGCTTCTGATCCTCTAAGCGTCCCGAGCGGCGAAGCCGCTCACACGTTCGCCTGGCGCTTCCAGCCCAGCCGAAGAGCGGGCCTCTCAGCCAGCCCCCAGAGAGGTTCCGCCGTGGTCCGGAGCCTGGCGCCTTGCGCCGGGCTCCGGATAGCGTCTCGCTCCGCGAGGCGGATATCAAGCTTAACCGCTCCCGCGCCCGGTGAATAACGGTCGTCGCGTGTCGCCATGACCGCGGTCCAGATTGCCGGTTCTCCTCGGATCGGCTAGAACGCCGGACCCTTTGCGGTCGTCTTGAAGCGTTCGAGCGTCCGTTTCTTATTTTGTCGCAGAGCTCTTCATGGAAACGACCCAGTCCGCCGGCCAGATCTCCGGCAACGTCCTGTTCTACAATTCGCCGGAGCCGCTGAACCGCGAACAGCACGCCAAGCTGGCCCTGGTCCATAAGGACAAGCCGTACGCCTTCGCCGCCGCCGGCACCGCCGTGCCGCTGACCGTCTCGGAATTCGGTCCGGCCGCCCTGACCTTCCCGGTGATCTTCGCCGGCGAGGACCGCGTGCCGCTGGCCGTGATGGGCCTGAACAACGCCGAGAACCTGTTCATCGGCGCCGACGGTTCGGTCGAGCCGAACGTCTATATCCCGGCCTATATCCGCCGCTATCCGTTCGTCCTGGCCAATGACGACACGCAGGACCGCCTGATCGTCTGCATCGATCGCGGTTCGGAGCTGCTGAGCGAGCAAGGCCAGACCCCCTTGTTCGACGCCAAGGGCGAGCCGACCGAATACACCCAGCAATGCATCAAGTTCTGCGATGACTTCGAGCTGGAGCGTCGCCGCACCGACTCGTTCATCGCCCTGCTGAAGGAGCTGGACCTGTTCGAGCTGAAGAAGGCCACCTTCCAGCCGCAGGACGAAACCGGCGCCGCCGCCGGCGAACCGGTCACCGTCGCCGAATACTACGGCGTCTCGGAAGAGAAGCTGAACAAGCTGTCGGCTGAAAAGCTGAAGGAGCTGCAGGAAAACGGCGCGCTGGCCCAGATCTACGCGCATCTGGTGTCGCTGCTCGGCTGGGACCGTCTGGTCAACAAGACCATGATGCGTCAGGTCGAAGCCGAGACCGCCGCCGCGGCCGCCGCGAACCTGAACTAAGGTTCGGCGAACGCTGAAGACAAGAGGGCGGCGGGGCTTCGGCTCCGCCGCCCTTTTTCTTGGCTGAAACTACCGCGCGAAGATGCTGCGGGTCAGGCAGGAAAAGACGAGGCGGCCGGCCTCGTCGAGCAGGTCGTGCTGGGCGATGACGATGCCCTTGCCCTCGCCGACGGGGTCCTTGCCCATCACGGTCATGCGACCGCGCAGCAGCTCGCCGACCGGCGGGTTACGCATCCAGCGCAGGGCGTCGACGCCCAGGCGCTTG
Organism: Caulobacter sp. UC70_42; assembly: GCF_044056025.1. Classification (NCBI taxonomy): domain Bacteria; kingdom Pseudomonadati; phylum Pseudomonadota; class Alphaproteobacteria; order Caulobacterales; family Caulobacteraceae; genus Caulobacter; species Caulobacter sp. UC70_42. The sequence continues at coordinate 1,804,563 of NZ_CP171994.1, forward strand.
GTCTGCGGCCAGGCGGCGCTGGCTTCGGTGTCGAGTCGTGTCCAGATCGCGAAGACCATGCCGTCCGGCGCGCCGTTCTCGACCGGCCAGCCGGGGGTGAAGGCGGCGATGAAGGCGTCCAGCGCCTTGCCGTCCACGGCCCGCGAGCCCAGGTTCACGACCTGGCCGATCTCGATGTCGTCGAACGCGGCGGGCATGGGTCTCTCCGGGTGATTCCGTATTCGACTGTCGGCTGCGTCTTCGCCATTGTCGAGCCGGCTAGGCCGGGCCATGTGTTCGTCCGCAGACTTTTCCTCCCGGACCCGCGCATGTTCCTCAAGAGAGCCGTCCTCGCCCTGCAAGCCTTGCTGGCCGCGAGTCTTCTGGCCGGCGTCGCCCTGGCCGGGCCGGTGGTCAATTCCGGGCATATCCAGTCCGAACTGGTTTCCCAGGAGACGGGCGTCGCGCCGGGCGGCACGGTCTATGTGGCCCTGCGTCAGAAGATCATTCCCGGCTGGCACACCTATTGGCGCAATCCGGGCGACGCGGGCGAGGCGACCAAGATCACCTGGACCCTTCCGGCCGGCTGGAAGGCCGGCGACATGGTCTGGCCGACTCCGAAGACCGCCAGGCTGGGTCCGTTGCTGGACTACGCCTATGAGGGCGAGGTCTTTATACCCGTGCCGATCACCGCGGCGGCGAACGCCCAGGTCGGGACGACGATCAGCCTGACCGCCGACGTCTTCTATCTGGTCTGCGAGCAGGTCTGCGTCCCGGAGGAGGCCAAGCTCTCCCTGTTGTTGCCGGTGGTGGCGGCGCCCGCCGCAGATCCCAAGTGGGGTCCGGTCGTCGGCGAGGTGCTGGCCAAGGCCCCCAAGCCGGCGGGCCTGAAGGCGGTGTTCAAGCTGGATGGTCAGACCCTGAAACTGGCTGTCACCGGCGGCCCGCTGAAGGGCGCCGACATGGCCGGGGCCTATTTCTTTCCCTATTCGCCCAAGGTCATCGAGCACGCCGCAGACCAGGTCGTCGATCGCGGTCCGGAGGGCCTGACCCTGTCGCTGAAGCCGGGCTACGACTTCGTTGGCGGCGGGACCGCGCCGACCGAGATGGCCGGGGTCATCGCGACCCAGGCCGGGGCCTGGGAGATCACCGCGACGCCGGGCGAGCCGCCGGCGACCGCCGCGGGGATGGGGCCGCCCCCCGCCGAGAAGGCCGCCGCCGACGGCAAGGCCTCGGGCGGACTGGCGGGCGCGCTGCTGTTCGCCTTTGTCGGCGGGCTGATCCTGAACCTGATGCCGTGTGTCTTCCCGGTGCTGTCGATGAAGGCGGCCAGCCTGGCCGGCCATGCCCACGACGCCGGCAAGGCCCGCCTGCAGGGGCTGGTGTTCCTGCTGGGCGTCGTCTCGACCTTCCTGGCCCTGGCCGGCCTGCTGCTGGTGGTGCGGGCCGGCGGCGCGGCGGTGGGCTGGGGCTTCCAGCTGCAGTCGCCGTTGGTCATCGCGGGCTTGAGCCTGCTGATGCTGCTGGTCGCCCTGAACATGTCGGGCGTCTTCGAGATCGGGACCTCGGTGCAGAACGTCGGCTCGAGCGCCTCGGCCCAGGGCGGGGCCACCGGTGCGTTCTTCACCGGCGCCCTGGCCGTCGTCGTGGCCGCGCCCTGCACCGCGCCGTTCATGGCCGGCGCCCTGGGCTACGCCCTGACCCAGCCGCCGGTCGTGGCGCTGGCGGTGTTCCTGGCCCTGGCCCTAGGCTTCGCCGCCCCGTTCGTGGCGGTGGCCTTCATCCCGAGTCTCCTGAAGCTGCTGCCGCGTCCCGGCGCCTGGATGGACGTGCTGAAGAAGGGGCTGGCGTTCCCGATGTACGGCGCGGCCCTGTGGCTGGCCTGGGTGTTCGCCCAGCAGTCGGGTCCGATCGCCCTGGGCCAACTGCTGGCCGCCGGCGTTCTGGCCGCCTTCGGAGCCTGGCTCCATGGCGTCGCCCAGAACCGCCGCGCGGCGGGCAAGGGGGGAATGGTCTCGACGATCATCGCCTTGCTCGCCGTGGCCGGCGCCATCGCCCTGGCCGCTTCCGGCGCTCTCGCCGCCCAGCCGCCGAGCGCCGCCGCCGCCGGTGAGGCCGCGCCCTCGGGGCCTGGCCTGACCGCGGAAGCCTGGTCGCCGGAGAAGGTGAAGGCGCTGCAGGCCGAGGGGCGGCCGATCCTGGTCGACTTCACCGCCGCCTGGTGCGTGACCTGTCAGGTCAACGAAAAGGTCGCCCTCTCCGGTTCGAAGGTCGCCGAGGCCTTCAAGGCCCGGAACGCCGTCTATCTGAAGGCCGACTGGACCAATCGCGACCCGGTCATCGCCAAGGCCCTGGCCGAGTTCGACCGGGTCGGCGTGCCGCTCTACGTGGTCTATCCGAAGGGCGGCGGCGCGCCGGTCATCCTGCCCCAGTTGCTGACCGAGGGTCTGGTGATCGAGGCGATCGACAAGGCGGGGGCCTGAAGCGTCCTACTTCTTCTTGTCGTTTCCGAACGGCAGCCTGTCCTTGACCTTGTCCAGCGGGGTCTTGGTGACGACCACCGGCGGCGGGATCACCGGCGCGGCGGTCTTGATCGGGTAGGCGCGCCAGCCGGTCTGGATCAGGGCGCCGAAGCCCTGGCACTTGGGCAGGTATCGGACCATGCCGGTGCGCGGCTTGGCGAACGGCGCCGGTTGCACGAGATCCTGGCGCTTGGGATCGACGAAGCGCCAGTCGGTCGGCAGGCCGTAGCCCTTCTCGCCGCCCAGCCGCACGGCCTGATAGGCGAGATTGGCCTGGAAGGGCGTGACGCCGTATTTCAGCATCGCCCGCAGGAAGATCTGGTCGGCCTCCTCGCGCTTGCCCGGCTCGCCGATCGTGTAGAGCCAGTCGTGGACGATGGCGGCGCGGGCGGTCGGGCCCTGCGGATCGACGAAGCCCTGGCCGTACCAGGGCACGCTGGCGAAGTCTGTGACGTACCAGCGCGGCACCACGATCACCTTGCCGGTCTCGACGTCGCAATAGGGGAACTCGGCGTCCAGGGTGAACAGCTTGCGGCCGTCCTTGGTCTGGTTGAACAGCATGATCGGCTGCGGCGTCAGCGAGCTGGGAAGCACCGGCGCCACGACCGGCACGAAGACGGTGGTGTTCGTCTCGCTGGCGCAGGCGGCGAGGAGCAGTCCGGAGCCGAGGACGGCGGCGAGGATCTTGGTGCGGGACATCGAGCCGGGGAGAGCAGGGAGGATCAGGGCGATCTTCTGAGCGCCCGGCGGTCAACTATCAAGCGACCGTGGCGAAGTTTCGGCCCTTGGGCCGCCAGCTCCTAGGCGGCGGGTTGGGGCGGGGCGGTGATCACTTCGACATTGTCGTTCAGCAGATAGACCATGTCGCGCAGGGCCAGGTCCTGGGCCCTGATCGTCGTGGCCGCGCCGACGGCGGCGAGCTTCTCGGGCAGATCCTGGCTGATGCCGCGCAGGATGCATTTGAGATCGTCGACCGCGCCGCGTTCCTTGAGGGTCACATGGCCCTTCATGTCCAGCGCCGAGAGGTCGGCGATCCGGGTGGAAAAGGCGTCGAAGCGCTTCAGTTTCGGGGCGTTCCCCGCTGGGTCGGCCTTGGCCAGCGCCTGGCGATAGGCTTCGGTCTCGGCCTTCAGCTGCCTGGCGCGCTTGACGATGTCGAGGAACAGCGGCTCGCCGGCCACGGACTGCGGGACGGCCGGCTGCTGCAGCACCGCCGGAGTCGGTCCAGCGGCCTGCCCCGGATTGAACGAAGCCATCCAGAGCATGGCGGAAAAGGCGACGGCGTCACAGGACATGGGGACTCCCGCAAAAAACGTCATTGGTCTGCCATGACGTGGCGGCAGGCGTTTGATAAGCCCGGTTTCGTAAACGCCGATTTACCACGTTCGAAAGAAGGACTGCTCATGGCCGATCTCGACGCCGCCTGGACCCGCCTGGAAACCGCCGCCAAGGCCGCTGGCGAACAGCGCATCGTCGACTTCTTCGCGGCCGAGCCGGACCGCCTGGATCTCCTGACCCTGGACGTCGCCGGCCTGCACCTGGATCTGTCCAAGCAGGCCTGGGACGAGGCCGGTCTGGAGGCCGCCCTCGATCTGGCCCACGCGGCCGATGTCGAAGGCGCCCGGGCTCGGATGTTCGGCGGCGAGGCGATCAATTCGTCGGAGGGGCGCGCCGTGCTGCACACCGCCTTGCGGGCGCCGGCCGACTCCGACTTCAAGGCCCTGGGCCAGCCGGTGATGGCCGAGGTTGACGCCGTCCGCCAGCGGATGAAGGCCTTCGCCGAGGCCGTCCGCTCGGGTCAGATCAAGGGCGCGACCGGCAAGCCGTTCAAGGCGATCCTGCATATCGGCATCGGCGGGTCGGACCTGGGTCCGCGGCTGCTGTGGGACGCCCTGCGGCCCGTCAAGCCGAGCATCGACCTGCGCTTCATCGCCAATGTCGACGGCGCCGAGTTCGCCCTGACCACGGCCGACATGGACCCGGAAGAGACCCTGGTCATCGTGGTCTCCAAGACCTTCACGACGCAGGAGACCCTGGCCAACGCCGGCGCCGCCCGCGCCTGGCTGGTCGGGGCCCTGGGCGAGACCGGCGCGAGCCAGCACCTGGCCGCCATCTCGACCGCGCTGGACAAGACCGCCGCCTTCGGTGTTCCCGACGAGCGGGTGTTCGGCTTCTGGGACTGGGTCGGCGGCCGCTATTCGCTGTGGTCGTCGGTCAGCCTGTCGGTGGCCGTCGCGGCCGGGTGGGACGCGTTCCAGGGCTTCCTGGACGGCGGCGCGGCCATGGACGCGCACTTCCGCGACGCGCCGCTCGACAAGAACGCGCCGGTGCTGGTGGCCCTGGCCCAGATCTTCAATCGCAATGGCCTGGATCGCCGCGCCCGCTCTGTCGTGCCCTATTCGCACCGCCTGCGCCGCCTGGCGTCGTTCCTGCAGCAGCTGGAGATGGAGTCGAACGGCAAGTCGGTCGGTCCCGATGGCCAGCCGGCCAAGCGCGGCACGGCCACGGTGGTGTTCGGCGACGAGGGGACGAACGTCCAGCACGCCTATTTCCAGTGCATGCACCAGGGGACCGACATCACGCCGATGGAGCTGATCGGCGTCGCCAAGTCCGACGAGGGTCCGGCCGGCATGCACGAGAAGCTGCTGTCGAACCTGCTCGCCCAGGCCGAGGCCTTCATGGTCGGTCGGACCACGGAGGATGTCGTCGCCGAGCTCACGGCCAAGGGCGTGCCGGAAGCCGAGATCGCCACCCTGGCCCCGCAGCGGACCTTCGCCGGCAACCGGCCCTCGACCCTGCTGCTGCTGGAGCGCCTGACGCCCCAGACCTTCGGCGCCCTGATCGCCCTCTATGAGCACAAGACCTTCGTCGAAGGCGTGATCTGGGGGATCAACAGCTTCGACCAGTGGGGCGTCGAGCTGGGCAAGGTGATGGCGAACCGCATCCTGCCCGAACTCGAGAGCGGCGCGACGGGCCAGCACGACCCGTCGACCACGGCCTTGATCCGGCGGCTGAAGAAGTAGCCGCCGCTAGAAGGTCTTCCTCACCCGCAGGCTGACGAAGGTCCGCGGGTTGATGGCGCGGTCCTCGACATAGGCCACGGCCCGCTCCGGCGCGCGGTTGGCGAACACCGTGCGGCGGATGGTGAAGTCGTCCCAGAGGTTCAGCTGGGCGCGGATCGCCAGGGTCGGGGTCGGCTTGTATTCGGTGAAGAGCTCGTAGTAGTTCGCGCCGCGCCAGACGTTGGTCTGGTCGACGTCGTAGGTGCCCTGGCCCAGCAGCGGCAGCCAGTTGATCCCCCACTGGATGCGATGCCTGGGCAGGTCCTGCTGGAAGCCGATATTGGCCTGGGTCGGGCGCACCTGGGTGATCGGACGATCCTTGCCGGTCGTCGGATCCTTCACGTGGGTCTCGTTCCAGTCGTTCTTGAACGTGAACCGGCCGCCCTTGATACCCAGCTTGTCGGTCGGCACCACGATGTTCAGCGACAGGCGGTCCAGGGTGCCGTCGCCGATATTGCCGGTGGCCGACAGGTTGTCCGGCAGCGGCAGGCGGTCGATCACGCCGATGATCTCGTCGTGGCGATAGGTGATCGAGACGACGCCCTCGCCCCAGAAGCGGCGCTCGTAGCCGATCTCGCTGATCCAGCGCTGCTCGGGCTTGAGGTCGACATTGCCGCCATAGACGGTCTCGTCCTCCAGGTCCGACGAGGCGGCGAAGTCCTCGAAGTCCAGCTGGCCCAGCTCGCGCTCGAACCGCACGCGCAGCTGGTTGTTGGCCACCGGCGTCCAGGTCGCCAGGAAGCGGGGCTTGGCGTAGAAGAAGCTCTTCTCGTTGCTGGCGTCGCCCGACTGCTTGATCGTCGACTTCTCCAGCCGCAGGCCGCCTTCCAGCGTCAGCTTGGGGTTCACCCGCCAGGTGGCCTTGGTGAAGGCCTCGCCGCGCAGCTCCTCGACCTTGACCGAGGCGCTGGGCAGGGGCACCGGGGTTCCGCCGACCGAATAGGCCTGCTTCACGTCCAGCATGTTGTAGGCGACTTCCGCCCCGGCCTCGATCGTGATGGCCTTGTTGTAGTCGTGGCGCAGCAGGCCGCGCAGGATCGACTCGGAGTCGTCGCCGTCGGCGGTGAAGCGCTGCTGCGGATTGGCCGCGCCGTTCAGGGTCTCGTCGCTGGTCGAGGCGTTGTCGAAGTTCTCGAACGAGTACATCGCCCGGGTCTCGAGGATCCAGCGGGGCGCCAGGGGACGGGTGTAGGTCAGGCCCAGCTCGCCCGAATGGCTCTCCTCGGCATAGTCGCTGCGGCGCAGGGCGACGGGCGAACTCAGCTGCTGCCACTGCTGCCAGTCGTTGACGCCGAAGCGGGCCGTGGTCTCCAGCTTGCCGCCCTTGAACGGGGTCGACAGGTTGCCGCGCACCGAGCGCCCGCCGCCATAGCCGTCGTTGAGGAATTTCTCGTCGCGGATCAGCTTGCCGGTCCCGTCGTGGCGCACGTTCGTGCCCGGGCCGTTGCTGTCGCTGCTGCCCATGCCGTCGCTGAGCGTCACGCTCCAGGTCTTGTCGCCATTGGTGGCGGTGAACTGGTAGCTGCCGCCGTAGATGTCCTGGCCGCCGTCGAACAGCATGGCGTTCCAGGTCAGGATCGACTGCCGGCTGACGCCCTTCTTCAGGATCACGTTCACGATCACCGAATAGCCCTGCATGTCGACGCCCGGGCGCCGCCGCGGATCAGCTCGATGCGCTCGACCCGGTTGGCCGGGATGCGGCCCAGCACGTTGGAGCTGGTGTCGTTCTTCGACGCCGGGCGGTCGCCGTTGATCAGGATATTGCCGACCGCGCCCTCGAAGCCGCGCGTTCCGGCGCCGTCGTTGATGATGAAGCCCGGCACCCGGTTGACCATGTCCTGGGCGGTGTTCGGACGCTGGGCGGCGAAGAACTCCGGCTGGAACACCAGCACCCCGCGCTGGCTGGCGTCGTCCAGCGGCGCCTTGTCGGTCGGGCCCGTCGGGACCGGGTTCTGGGCGGCTTCCTGTGTCGCCGTGGGGCCGGTGGGCGCGGTGGTCGCCTTGTCGGCGTCGCCGGCGTGAGCCGCGCTGGCGAGGCAAAGCATGGCCGCGGTGGCCATCAGCATGGTCTTGGTCATCAACGTTCCCCTCAGTACGGGAAGCTGTGACGGCGTAGGATCTTCATCTCAAGTTACAAGACCGAAAGGTGCATTACTTCGCGGTTATATTACAGCGCGTTCATCTTTCTATACCGGCGGCCCGTGGGGATAAATCTGGCCGCGCCCCGCGTTCCACTTAAGAAATCATTTACAGGACGGGCGCGGCTCGAGACTGAACGGCGATTACTTGGCGCGTTTGCGCGCCTCGGTCGCCAGGCGATCCAGCACCGGCGTGCGGCTGGGGGCCAGCAGCTCGGCCCGGCCCTCGGCGAAGATCCGCCGGTTCTCGGCGCAGGTCGCCCGCATGATCGCCAGCTCCGCCGGCGGGACCTTGGCGGCCAGCGCCTCGGCCTCGCGCTCGGCCTGGGCCGTGATCCGCTCCAGGTCGTCATAGAAGTCGAGCAGCGACCGGGTGCGCGAGACGACGTGACGGGGGCGCTTGCGACGCGGGGGCTTGGACTTGGGCATGGGGTTCTCCTGTCTCTTGCTGCTCCGCCCCCTCCGGTGGCGGACGACCGCGCGGCGGTCAGGTGGGGGCAAGGGGGGATCGGCTTCACGCGGCGTTGCCGCTGAAGGCGTGTGGGGAGGCGACGGAGCGGCCGGGCGAACCCGGAGACCGTGAGGTTTGTTTTTGTTTCGGCTCGCTGACCGCTCCGCCAGGCTGTTCTTGCCCGTGAGGTCGGGAGGCGTGAGCGTTGTCTGCTCGGGTCCCCGTTTACCCCCGGACGGGCGCGGACCAAGTCGATCGGCTACATCCGTCTCGACCCCGACGATCCACGATAGGCGGCTTGTACGATCACCGCCCTGTCGATCCGCTGAGGGTTTGGCCCCGGAGACCGCCCGTTCGCCAGCCGATCCGCCTAAAGAGTACGGACGGGGCGACTTTCGAGCCTCCGGGAACCGCCAGCGGCCCCGCTCAACCTACCCCCGCCGCCGTTTTGGGCCGGATCCAAACGCCCTCCCCCGCGACGGGGATGGCTTTGATTATCGCGGCGGATTCAACGCGGATCATTCAGCGGCGCGAAAAATCGACAAGTCTTTGATTTCGTGGGGTTCGGCGCCGCGAACGCCGGGGATACAGCGCCCTCAATCCCCGTAGATCCTCCCCCGCGTTGCGGGGGAGGTGGCCCAGAGGGCCGGAGGGGGGCCAGCTGGACCTATGCCACGCTAGCCCCTCAGTCGCTCTGCGACAGCTCCCCCGCATCGCGGGGGAGCATCTGGTGTGCGCGCCCTCTTCCGCCCCTCGCCGCCGCCCGACCCCCGAGGTCGGAGCCATCCTTACATCTCACGGCGAGACGATCGCAGGGCTGTAGGGGTTGCTCAAGGACGACGCTCCGCGTCGCCGCGCGCGGCCGCCGGAGGCGGTCCTTGACCAACCCCTACAGCCCTGCACGCTGCAGCCTCCAAGAGATGAAAGGCTCGCCCCGACCAAGGTCGGCTGGCGACGGGCGCGGAAAGCCGCCGGAAGTCTCCGCGCTCCTCCCCCTCTTGGGGGAGGGGGACCGGCGAACGCCGGTGGAGGGGGCCAGCGCCCCGCACCACCTCGCCACCGTCATTCCCGCCCTCGTGGCGGGAACTCCTCTGTCCGTCGCAAGGGCGGAGCCAAGGCGATCTCTCAAGTGAAAGCTGAACCAGGGATACTGGGCACAAGGCCCGGGACGACGGGGTTGGCGAGGTTCGGGAATATGCCGCCCAACGGCGTACCTGGTCACCCTCGCACCGCTGCGCGGCGGGCCTCGCCCTCTCTCTATGAGGGAGGGTTCCCGTCAGGCGCTTGGAGGGAAGTCGACTTCCTCCGCGTGTCGCGGGTGGAAGAGGTGGAGCTGCTAAACAGAGGCTAGCAGTGTGGAAATTTTAGACATCGCGGCTGACAACGACTTCTTTTCTATGATCTTCCAGTCCACAAGGCCCATAAGGCGAACTCCATCCGTCATTTTTTCATATCGTCCTGGGCCAATATGTTTCTTTATAGAGGTGTAGCCGCATGTACCTTCGAAAATAGCTTTGGGAGATATTCTTTTCTTAAAATACTTTGAGCAAGTTTCTGTATCTGAAAATATCCAACACTCTGTATCCATATCGGCTATAGCGATATGAAATTCTATTTCTGGAAATTTAGCACTTAATTCTTCGAGTAATTTATCCCTAAAATCTGTGCAGGTTTCTGGCCTGGATTCTCGGTCCATAATTATTACAACCCGAGAGGTTTGCAGCCTCTTTGGTATAACGGCAGACGATACAAATTTGGCTACTACGTTTGCTTTTGCAGTGTGGCTATTTCCAATCAACATGGCGTTGATTTTAAATGTCTTTCGGAGGGCTTCTCGCTCCATTTCTCCAGATACAAGATAAATTGTTTTCGACATATTTATAGCCGATCATTCGCGTAGAAGAATCCGAGCCCAAATCCAGTGTCAGCGATCGCCTCATCAACAGCGCTAGGATTTTCAACGGATCTAATATGAGTGGTTCCTCGCCCATAGTCACATATTCTCAGTTCTGGAACCTTTGATGCTCCCACTACGGTTTCGCTGTGAGTTGTTATTAGAAAGTATCTGCTGTTATTTTCGTCGACTAGCCCGCGTAAAACTTCGATGAATACCCGCTGCGCACGGGGGTGAAGGTAATTTTCAGGCTCTTCAATGCAGTAGCTTTGCTTAAATAGCCTCACGATTGTAAGTATCGCGAGCCATTTAGCGCTGCCGTCGCTAAGTGATATCATAGGAAGCTTTATGGATTTTGGTCCGGATCCGATTGTGGCTTTACAATCAAGTTTCCCGGTTCTTATGTCAGGCCTTATCTCTAAGTCTGAAATTTCCTCATTTAATTGCTTGAAATTTTCTATTACTTTTTCGTATTGAGATTTAGAAGTCTTGGAATCAGATTTCCTCTTACCTCTGCCATCTGTCGGCTTTACCTTATAAAGTTGACTTATGGTCCCCGATCCGTCCGCCATCATTTCGTTTTTGCTGGCTATGTCTTCAGGGGCGCGTACCTTGTCGGGCGAGATGTTGAAGGATCGCCCAAATGTGAAGGCTCTTTCAACGCCGACAAGCTCGGGAATCACTGCAGGCGTAGCCCACTTGAATAAAGAATGACCTTCGCGGGCCATTTTGAAAGCGTTTTTCATGGGGTCATTGAAATTTTTTCCAATTTCCTTGAGTAACTGCTTCACAAATTCTTCCGAGAAGAACTCTCTTCTTCCAAAGAATTTTTCAGGATCAAAATGATAGTCTGTTTTGCACTTATCTTTATCTTTAGAGCTGATCTCAAGATGGTTACGATATAATTCTACATCATCGATATTTTTGGTAACCCAAGATATAGATTCATCTGATACTTGCAGGGAAAAATCAGACTTTAATAGAGATATCTTCACCTGATACTCGAAGGATATAGAGTTCGGGGAAGATTTTGATCTCTTTGGTGTTGACTTCTTGAAGCGCCATAATTGGAGATTCAAAGGGGCATGTGCCCAAAACGCGGAATGATATAGTATTTATTCTGGAGTTTAGGTCATTAAATCCCTCATTACTGAATACTCTCGAGGCTCCACCAAGTCTTGATACCGCAGAATAAGCGCCTTCATCAATAAATGTGGAAAGAAAATCCAGAGCGGAAATGATATTTGTCTTCCCGCTTCCGTTTGGTCCGACGAGAATGTTAAGTCCGGATTCAATCCGGAACCTCGTGCCCCTTAACGACCGAAAGCCGTCAATCTCAAATTCTAGATGGCTTTTCACAAGCTTTTCCTGCGTCCGGTTCGTCGCGGTTCGTCGAGTGTAGCTATAGGTTGATATTGTCGCGCAAGGCTTATTGTCACGCTTTGCGCAGCAAATACGGCGCATGGATTGTCGCTCTGAGCCCTTCCCCTCCCCCTCACCATCCGCTACACCCCCACCGCAATGACCCGCCCGCCGCACCACCACGGCCGCCACCACCATCCGACCTCGCCTCGCGGGATCGGCCGGGTCCGCGCGCTCTAAGCCGAGCGACCCAGCCAGAGCCCCGCCTAGCGGATGGGGCTTAAGCGCAAGCGCCATCCGTCGAAGCCTTGAAGACTAAGGACCGACGATGACCGACGACTCTGTGACCACCCCGCAAGACTTCCGCCCCGAGGCCCGCGCGCCGCGCGGCTTCGCCGACAAGCGCGCCCGCGACCTGCGGGCCGAGCGGGCGATCCTGGAGGCGGTGTCGGCGGTCTATGAGCGCTACGGCTTCGAGGCCCTGGACACCGGGGCGTTCGAATATGCCGACGCCCTGGGCAAGTTCCTGCCCGACAGCGACCGGCCCAACGAGGGCGTGTTCGCGCTGCAGGACGACGACGACCAGTGGATGGCGCTGCGGTATGATCTCACCGCGCCGCTGGCCCGGTTCGCGGCCCAGCACTGGGAGACCCTGCCCAAGCCGTTCCGCCGCTACGCCTTCGGGCCGGTGTGGCGCAACGAGAAGCCGGGGCCGGGGCGCTTCCGCCAGTTCATCCAGTGCGACGCCGACACGGTGGGCTCGGCCCGTCCGGAGGCCGACGCCGAGATCATCGCCATGGCGGTCGAGGGGCTGGAGGCGGCCGGCCTGCCGCGCGGGGCGGCGGTGCTGAAGATCAACAATCGCAAGCTGCTGAACGGCCTGCTGACCTCGGCGGGGGCGGAAAGCGCCGGCCAGAAGCTGGCCGTGCTGCGCGCGGTCGACAAGCTGGACCGCCTGGGCGTCGAGGGCGTGCGCCTGCTGCTGGGCGAGGGGCGGCTGGACGAGAGCGGCGACTTCACCAAGGGCGCGGGCCTGAAGGGCAAGGCGGTCGACTCGGTGCTGGACTTCGTGTCGGCCGGGGCGGTCGGTCGTTCGGCGACCCTGGACAATATCGCCAAGGTGATCGGCGGCTCGGCCGAGGGCGACGAGGGCCTCCTGGAGCTGTCGCGGATCGACGCGGCCCTGACCAGCTTAGGCATCGCCGACGACCAGGCCTTCATCGATCCGTCGATCGTCCGGGGGCTGGAATACTATACCGGCGCGGTGTTCGAGGCCGAGCTCTTGCTGCAGACCACGGACGAGAAGGGCAACAAGGTCTCGTTCGGCTCGATCGGCGGCGGCGGGCGCTATGACGACCTGGTGGCGCGGTTCACCGGTGCCGTGACGCCGGCGACCGGCTTCTCGTTCGGCGTCACCCGCCTGGCGGCGGCGCTGCGGGCGGCCGGACACGAGCCGGGGGGCGCGGCGCGCGGGCCGGTGGTGGTGATTGCGTTCGACCAGGCGCACATGGGCGAGTACTTCTCCGTGGTCGGACAGTTGCGCGCGGCAGGCATCGCCGCCGAGGTCTATCTGGGGACCTCGGGCATGAAGCCACAGATGAAATACGCCGACCGCCGGGGCGCGCCGGCCGTGGTCATGCTGGGCGGGGACGAGATCGCCGCCGGCACCGTGACCATCAAGGACCTCGAACGCCGGCCGCCAGGCCGCCCAGGACCTGGCCGACAACGCCGCCTGGAAGGCCGAGCGTCCGGGCCAGCAGACCATTCCGCGCGGCGAGCTCGTCTCCGCTGTTCGCAAGATCATCGAGGGCTAGTGATGAGGCTCGAGCGTTCCATTCCGGCGGAGGCGCTCGACGCCATCCGCGCGCCGCTGCTGGCCGCCGGCGCGGCCCTGACCGACGCCCCGGTGCTGCAGCCCCTGGGCCTGCTGCTGGATTTGACCGGCGAGGCCATGCGCTCGCGGCTGTTCGTCGTCTCCGGCGACGGCGGCGAGGAGGCCTGCCTGCGCCCGGACTTCACCGTCGCCGTGGCCCGGCAGCATTTCGAGAACGGGGGGCAACCCGCGCGGCGCCGCTACGAGGGCAAGGCCTTCCGCGTCGCCCCGCGCGGCTCGGACCGGGCCGAGGAGTTCCTGCAGATCGGCGTCGAGGCCTTCGAGACCGGCGACCCCGTGGCCGCCGACGCCGAGATCGCTTCTCTTGCTTGGGCGAGCGCCGCCGCTGGCGGCCGGTCGGACCTGTCCCTGATCCTCGGCGACGTGTCGCTGTTCGCCGCCTTCGTCGACAGCCTGGATCTGGCGCCGCCCCTGGCCGCCCGGCTCAAGCGCGCCTTCGCCAAGCCGCGCCAGCTGAAGGCCGAGCTGGACGGCGACTCGTCGGCCCTCTCCAGCGAGCAGTCGCGCATCGCCTCCCTGCTGGCCGGCCTGCCCGAGACCGAGGCCTCGGCCGTGCTGCAGGAGCTGTGGTCCCTGGCCGGGATCGAGCCCGTCGGCGGTCGGCGTCCGGCGGAGATCGCCCACCGCCTGGTCGAGCGCGCCGAGGCCGCCAAGGCCGGTCGTCTGGACGCGGCGCAGGCCGACAAGGTGCGCGCCTTCCTGGCCGTCTCGGATCGTCCGGACGCGGCGCTGGACGCCATCGCGTCCCTGGCGGGCCCCCATGACGGGAGCTTGAAGGCCGCCATCGCCGGCTGGCGCGCGCGCCTGTCGGGCATGGCGCAACGCGGCGTCCCGCTGGAACGGGCCACCCTGGCCGCCGCCTTCGGCCGGGCCTTCGGCTATTACGATGGCTATCTGTTCGAGGTGCATTCGGCCGCGCTGGGCCCCGAGCGGCCCGTAGCCGCTGGCGGCCGCTATGACGGACTGCCCCTAAAACTAGGAATGGCCAAGCTAGGCGTCTCCACCAGCACCGGCGCGGTGGGCTGCATGGTCCGTCCGGCGCGCGCCTATGCGGGAGGCGGCGAATGAGCGCCCCCCAAGAGAAGAACGAGCCGATGATCTTCGCCATCCCTTCGAAAGGCCGCCTGAAGGACCAGGTCGAGGCCTGGCTGGCCGACTGCGGTTTCCGGCTGGAGATGACCGGCGGCGCGCGCGGCTATTCGGCCGAGCTGGCCGGCCTGCCGGGCGTCTCGGTGCGTCTGCTGTCGGCGGGCGACATCGCTGCCGGCCTCGACAGCGGCGACCTGCACCTGGGCGTCACGGGCGAGGACCTGCTGCGCGAGCGCGGCGACGACATGGACAGCCGGGTCATGCTGCTGCGGGCCCTGGGCTTCGGCCGCGCCGACCTCGTCGTGACCGCGCCCAAGAACTGGCTGGACGTCGACACCATGGCCGATGTCGACGAGGTCGGGCACCTGCATCTGGCCAAGACCGGCCGCCGCCTGCGGGTGGCGACCAAGTACGTCACCCAGACCCGCGCCTTCTTCGCCCGCCACGGCGTCGCCGACTACCGCATCGTCGAGAGCAGCGGCGCCACCGAGGGGGCGCCAGCCGCCGGCGCGGCCGAGCTGGTGGTCGACATCACCACCACCGGCGCGACCCTGGCCGCCAACGGCCTGAAGATCCTGTCGGACGGCGTGATCCTCAAGAGCCAGGCCCAGCTGACCGCCTCGCTGATCGCGGCGTGGTCGCCGTCGCAGCTGGACAGCCTGAAGCGGCTGCTGGCCGTGGTCGAGGCCAAGGGCCGGGCCGGCAAGCTGGCCGCGCTGGTCTGGCCGGCCGAGCAGGACGCGGCGGGCCAGGCGGCCGTGGCCGACTTCGTCGCCAGGGGCGGTTCGCGCCGGGCCAACGGCGCCCTGCTGGCGACCGCCGACCTGTTCGACGCCGCCGCCGCTCTGGCCGCCGCCGGGGTCGAGCCGGTCACCGTGTCGCGTCCGGACTATGTGTTCGAGTCGCGCTCGGCCGTGCTGGATCGGTTCGTTGACGTACTCAAAAGTCAGTTTTGACGAAACTGTAAAAATAGAACATCGATTCACGGCGTAAAATCGACTTTCCGGTCCAAACTACGTCGCTCGCGTCAAAAATTCGGCGAAACCTTTGCGAAAAAGGGATTTGCCGCGTTGACACCGTCATGAATTTGACGTTTCTAGACGATGCAAGGACGAAACGAGCCCAACAGAGAGCTCCCGTTCTTCGGCGTTTCGGGGAGGAAACGCCCGCCTAGATCGAATGATCGAGAAAATAGCCAGCCCGTCGCGATTATCCCCCGCGGCGGGTTTGGTGTATCTGGGCCCCGGTTATAAGTTTTGACGCAAGAGTCAAAACTTATTCGAAAGCCTGAAAGCGCTTCCAGATGCTCCGGACGCGGGAAGCGTCAATGCCCCACCCAGCAGCCCCGCCTTGCACGGATCAAGGGGTCAACCGCGCGCCGGATGCCGTTCGGCCATGTAGCGGCCCGGTGACGCGCCAAGCGCCTTTCGAAACATGGTCACGAAGCTGGGCGTGCTCTCATAGCCAAGGTCGGCGGCCACCGCCTGGATCGAAGCGCCCTCGGCCAGCCACTTCACGGCCAGCACGACGCCGAGCTGCTGGCGCCAGCGGCCAAAGCTCATGCCGGTTTCCCGGGCGATCAGGCGCATCAAGGTTCGGCCGCTCAGGCCGGCGCGCTTGGCCCAGCTGTCCAGGGTTCCGCGCGCCGCCGGCGCGGCCATCATCGCGTCGACGATCTTGCGCAGGCGAGGGTCCGTCGGCATCGGCAGGTGTAGGTCCTCGACCCTGGCCTCGGCCAGCTCGTCGAGCAGCACGGCCACCAGTCGCGAATTGGCGCCGCCTTCCTCGTACAGGTACGGCAGATGCGCCGCGCGGGTCAGCAGTTCGCGCAGCAGGGGCGTCACCGACACCGTGCAGCATGTCTTGGGCAAGGCCGCGCCGACGTCCGGATCGATGAAGGCGTTGTAGCCGACGAGGGCGCCGCTGGCCTTGATGGCGTGCAGCGCATCGCCGGGGATCCAGATGGCGCTGCGCGGCGGCACGATCCACAGGCCGCCCTCGACCTCGCAGCTGAGCGCGCCCTGCTGCACGAGGATGATCTGCCCCTTCCTGTGGCGATGATGGTCGATCTCGACCTCGCCCACATGCTCCATCGCCGCGCCAAAGGCCACGATGGGACGCGGCACGTCGTCAGGCTCGATCCAGTCGTCGTCCGCGTCCGCGTCCGCGATGTTCAGGATCGGCATGTCACGCGTCCGGTTCGGCCGATGGCGAGATTGGATAACATTCTGTCCATCCTTCGGAATGACGCCAGCCTCGTCCCCGGCTATCCGATCAGCCAGGAGAAGTCGAGATCGGGTCGGCTTCGCGGATCGCAAGGAGTCATCGTGACCACACTGGCCAGCGAGCGGGTCGCCCGGGTGTTGACCCAGCTGCATCGGGACGCCGAGGCTTCCGACCGCGAACATCTCGAAGCCATGATGACGACCCTAGGGGCGCCGGGCGCCTCGATGGAGGACTTGATCGCCGGCCTGCTGGCCGAAGAGCGCTCCGACTACCGTGCGGTCTATCATCGCTATGCCGGCAACTATCTGGCGGTCACCCCCACCTACGGGCGGTTTCTCTACGCGATGGCGCGCGTCTGCAAGGCGACCCGCATCGTCGAGTTCGGCACCTCGATGGGGATTTCGACGATCTATCTGGCCGCCGCCCTGCGCGACAACGGCGGCGGACGGCTCGTCGGGTCGGAATTCGAACCCGGCAAGGTGGCGCGCGCCCGCGCCAACCTCGAGGCCGCAGGCCTCGGCGACCTGGTCGAGATCCGCGAAGGCGATGCGCGCGAGACGCTTAAGGACGCCGGCGGCGAGGTCGACCTGCTGCTGGTGGACGGCGCGTTCTCGCTCTACCTGCCGGTCCTCAGGCTGGTCGAGCCTTACCTGCGGCCCGGCGCCGTCGTCCTGGGCGAGAACGCCTTCGACCCGGACTATCTCGCCTATATCCGCGACCCCGCCAACGGCTACTTCGCCCAGACCCTGCCGCTCGACGAAGGTCGCGGCAACGAGCTCGCCGTGAGGGTGGGCTGATGGCCAAGATGGTCTTGTCCCTGCGCCCGAAGCCCAAGTCGTCCGGACGGCTGAGCCAGGCGCTGACCCGCCTTCTGATGAAGCGCGCGACCGTCAGCGCCGTCGAGCCGCTGGCCCCTCGCTACCGGCTGATCACGCTGGAGGGGCCGGCCCTGGCGGGCGTGACCTGGACGCCGGGACAGAAGATCCAGATCGCCATGGGCTCGGCGTTCGTGGCGCGGACCTATACCCCGATGACCTGGGACGGCTCGCAGGGGCGCGCCCGGTTTCTGGGCTACGCGCATGGCGACGGGCCGGGAAGCGCCTGGCTCGAAGCGCTCGAACCCGGGGCCGAATGCGACATCTTTGGTCCTCGCCCCTCGCTGGATGTCGCGGGTCTGGCGGGGCCGATTGTCGTCTTCGGCGACGAGACCTCGATGGGCCTGGCTCACGCGCTGGCCGCGCGGGACGGCGCCGGAACGCTTTCATGCGTCTTCGAGGTCGGCGATGTCGATCACGCCAGGGCGGTCGCCACGCGCCTGGACCTGCCCGACGCCGCGCTGTTCAAAAGAACCCCCGATGACGCGCATCTGGAGGCGATCGCCGCTGGATTCGCGTCACGAGCCGCCGCGGGCGCGTCCTTCGTTCTGACGGGAAGGGCCGGCGCGATCCAGAAGCTGCGCCAGGGCTTGAAGCTTGAGGGAGTCCCGCCGGGCCGTATCGCCACCAAGGCCTATTGGGCGCCGGGCAAGACCGGTCTGGATTGACGCCGATCCCGCCAGGATCGGTGGAAACCCCGGCTCGAACCCCGAGGGACCCAAGGCCGGCTCTGGCTTTTCAGGTCAAGTCGACCCTCCGAACCTCGCCCGGCGCCGGCGATCCTAGTCGCAGGCCGCGCAGCGCGCGTCGTTGTGTCGGCGGCGCCAGTTGGCCAGGTGCGCGCCGGCCAGAAGGATCCCGCCCACCACGGTCAGCGCGCGCTCGTCGGCGGCCGATGGAAACTCCAGGGCGCCGGCGATCATCAGGGCCAGGCCCAGGATCGCCACCGTCGCCAGGCACCAGGAGCGCGGCCGACGCTTGGACAGGTCGACGAACGACAGCGCCGCGACCGGGGCGGCGACCAGCACGAAGGCCACGTGCACCCACTCGGCCTGCGCCCACAGGCCCAGCACCGGCAGCAGCAGGGCCAGCGCCGGCAGGGCCAGGCAGTGGACCAGGCACAGGGCCGACAGCCCGACGGCGGAGGCGTCGAGCGCCCTGGCGAGGGTGGGGGTCATCAAGGCGCTCCTGAATCTACGCGTCGCGGGACAATCAGGCGCGACCTCCGCCGACGCCGGGTCCCGCCCGATGGCTCCTATCTAGTGGTGATATAATATAACACAAGGCGGGCGGCGCGCGGTCGACGGATTCGTCCACGGCGAGCGGCGGCCGTGACGCCGCGGCTGCTGTTCCTGTCGCCGCGGCCTGAGCCCCTTAGTCTTCCTCGACCACCGAGGTCAGGGTGCGGCCCTGGCGGGCCTCGAAGCGCTGGTGGGCCAGGTCGACCATGGCCTTCAGCGCGCTGAGGAAGTGGGTCTGGTCGGTCATCACTCGACAGCGTTCCCGCTGCGGTTCGCGCCAGGCGTCCAAGGCCCCGGGCGTGTCGATCAGCATCGCCAGGCGCGCGAAGTAGTCCTCGGGGTCCTTGGCCCGATGCTCGGGCGGGGCCATGGAGGCGACGTCGCCGTCCTTCGTGGTCAGCAGCACCGCGCCCGCCGTCAGGGCGATCATGGCGCTGTTGCCGCCGCCCTGGCGGAACGGATTGGCGAACACGTCGACCGTGGTCATCAGCCGGGCCAGCTCCAGGTCCTGGTAGATGTAGCGGAACTGATCGCCCAGAATCGCCTGGCAGGCGTCCAGCAGATTGTCGGGCAGGCCGCCGACCACCAGCCAGATGCAGTTGGGACGGTCGCGCAGGATCTTCTCGATCCCGGTGACGAAGGTCTCGTCCAGGTCCACCGCCAGGCGGTTGCCGACCGTGGCGATGACGAAGGCGTCCTGCGGCAGATGGACCTCGGCGCGGGCGCGCGGGGCGGGCGGACCCTCGTCGTAGAACGGCCCGGACAGGCTCTGGACGTAGTTGCGGATGTAGCTGGCCGGCGCGCCGCGGCGCTTCCAGATCGGCGCCATGTGCTGGGGCTCGTGGAAGTACCAGAAGACGTCGGCATACTGGGGCGGCGGCTCGTCGCCGCAGGTGAACATCACCGTCGGGCCCAGGCGGCTGGCGATGGTGATCTGCGGGGCCATGATCGGCTCGCACCAGAAGTGATAGGTGCAAGGCCCCTTGCGGATCGCGTCGACCAGATAGTCGGGATTCTCCTGGGTGGAGATCAGATTGAGGCCCCGCTCGGGCGGGACATCGCCCAGGCGCTCGTCGATATAGGCCTGCATATTGTTCTTGATCTCGCCGCCATGGTGCAGGTCGATCCGCTCGACCGTCGGGTCCATGGCCAGGGCGGCGACATAGTCGATCGCCCCGCGCGACGGCGAGTGAAACGGACCGGCCAGGTCGCCGGCGAAAACCACGTGGGCGCGCCGAGCGGCGCTGAGCGGAATGTCGCGGGGCGGCAAGGTCAGGGCGTCGGCCCCGCTCAGGTGCAGGCGGCGCGCCAGGGCCGCCACGCGCCCGGCGTGGCCATCGCTCAGATGCGGGCCGCGCCACCAGGCGATCGAGCCGAGGTCGGAGATCACCTGCAGGATGAAGTCGGCCCGGTATTTGCCGCTCTCCAGCAGGCTGATCACCCTCTCGGCGAAGTTATAGTCGTTGACGCCGTCCAGGGCGTCCTCGCCCAGCATGATGTCCCAACGCTCGGCGATGATCTTGATCGAGGGCAGGTACCGCTCTTGGGCGCCCTCCTGGAGGAAATCGAACAAGGCCATCAGGGCAGGTCCTCTTGCTGGGTCATCGCCGTCAAGATCGCGTGCAGACGCGCGACGCGGGCCTCGCCGGGCGAAAACACCCGGTCGGCGGAGGTCAAGTCATAGTGGGGGCTGACGCGGGCGCAGATCGCGTGGTCCTCGTCGAAGATCTGGCGATTGACCCGGGCGCTGGAGTCGAGGAACGCCGCGACGGCGGCCTCGTAGCCGGGCTTGATCTTGCTGGCCAGCAGGCGGCTGCAGAAGTGCGACCGGCGCGGCGTGGCCGACGGCAGGAAGGTCTGCAGCGAATAGGAATAGCCGAAGGTCGAGGAGACCATGGCGAACGGGAAGACATAGATCGTCCAATAGCCCGGATAGGCGCCGTCGACGTCGAAGAAGCGGCTCAGGGTCTTGAGGCCGCGCAGCGTGCGGCTGTCGGTGACGTGGCCCGTATAGGTGACGTTGAGGCCGTCATGGACGGTAGCCTCCTCCTTCAGCCCCAGCTGCGCCAGGGTGTGAGGGTGGACGGCGTTGACGTGGTCGGTCTCCAGGGCGTTCTCGACCGCCACGCGCCAGTCGGCCTGGAACGCGAAGGCGTTGAAGTCGCGGCGGCCGGCGATATGGCCCGAGACCTTGGCCAGCGGCGCGAAGGCGCCGGCCAGCTGGGCTTCCAGGGTCTGCGCGGGCGCGATCCCGACAAAGAGAAAGTCGCCGCACCAGGCGGTCTGGAAGCGGCGCAAGGCCACCTTGTCCAGGGCGCCGGGCGGGAAGGTCTTGGCCAGCGGGACGCGCACCTGGCCGCCGCGATAGCTCCAGCCGTGATAGGGGCAGATGGCCCGGCCGACGCCGTGATCCTCGACGAAGAACCGCCCGCCGCGATGCGGGCAGACATTGTCGAAGGCGACGATCTGGCCTTCGTCATTGTGCAGGACGAGGTCGCCCAGGGCCCAGTCCAGCCGCAGGAAGGCGCCCGGCTCGGCCAGCTCGCTGCGGTGGGCGACGAGGTGCCAGAAGCCGTTCAGAAGGGTGGCGTCGAGGGGACTCAAAGCCGCCTCGCCGGCGCCGCGTAGAGGGTCACCCCGTCCTCGCAGCCGCGCACCACGACCGCGCCCGCGCCGACCGTGCAGTCGGCGCCGATCGACAGGCGCGGCAGCACCCGCGCGCCCGAGCCGAAGAACGAGCGCGGGCCGACCGTGACGCCGCCGGTCAGGTCGACATAGCCGCTGAGGGTGACGAAGTCGCCGAGGCTGGCGTCGTGGCCCAGGCCCGAATGGGCGTTGATGGTGACGAGGTCGCCGGCCCGGCTGTCGGCCGAGACATCCGCGAACGGACCCACGACCACGCCGCGTCCGAGCCTGGCCGAGGCCGAGACCCAGGCGCGCGGATGCAGCAGGGTGGCGAAGGCGTCGGGGCCGCCCAACCGTCCGGCCAGGGCGACCTTGCCGGCCGGACCGGCGACCGCCATCACCAGGCGCTGGTTGGGGGCGAGCGCGTAGGCCCTGGTGTCGCCCAGCTGCGGCAGGTCGCGGCCGAAGGCGGCCATCGGCCGGTCGCCGTCATCCAGATAGCCGACGAAGCGGTCGCCCTCGGGCAGGCCCGGCGCGAACCAGTCGTGAATCTCGCGGGCGAAGGCCCCGCCGCCGACCAGCACATAGTCCGTCATCGCGCGCCTTCCCCTCAGCTGGCCAGGTAGCCGCCGTCGACGGCCCACACCGCGCCGGTCACCCAGCGGGCGGCGGGCGACAGCAGGAACACGGCGGCGCCCGCGACGTCGTCGGGCTGGCCGAAGCCGAGCGGGTGCTGGGCCTCGTAGGCGCTCATGCCGGCGTCGGAGAGGCCCCGGGCCAGGCGCGTATGCATCTCGGTCTCGACCCCGCCGGCGGCGATGGCGTTGACGCGGATGGTCTTGGGGGCCAGCTCGCAGGCCAGGGAGCGGGTCAGGCCCTCGATCGCGGCCTTGGCGGCGGAATAGGCCATCATGCCGGCGCGACCGCGGTGGGCGGCGGCCGAGGACATCAGCACGATCGACGCGCCGGCCTTCATCACATTGGCCTTGCCGGCCGCGCGGCCGAGGCCCAGGGCGCCGTGCACCGCCGCCCCGAACACGCCGTCGATCTGCTTGGACTTGGTCAGGCGGGCCGGCAGGACCAGCTCGCTGCCGGCCGAGTGGAACATGCCGTCGAGTCCGCCGGCCTCCGCGGCGATGGCGCTGATGCGGTCGGCGACCGCGTCGGCGTCGTCGAGCTCGGCGGCGAAGGCGGTGTGGCCCTCACCGGGCAGGACCTCGAGGGTGGCGGCCAGGCGGGCCTCGTCGCGACCGGTGGCGATCACCCGGCCGCCGCACCGGGCGATCAGGGCGGCCGTGGCCCGGCCCAGGCCCGAGGAGGCGCCCGTGACCAGGATGGCGCGATCCTTCAGCGCGTCAGCCGAGAAGGTCATGCGGCGATCACCTCGGCGCAGGCCAGCGGCCCGAACTCGGCCAGCACCGCGCCCCAGGAGAGGCCGACCCCGAAGCCGACCAGCATCAGCGTCTCCGCCCCCGTGGTCAGGCGCTGGGCCATGTCGTCGGCCAGCAGCAGCGGAATGGTCGCCGAGCTGGTGTTGCCGTAGCGGTCGATGTTGATCGGCAGGCGGTCGGTGTCCGCGGCGCCGATCTTCTTGCCGATGTGGCGCAGCATGAAGCGGTTGGCCTGGTGCAGCAGGTAGGCGTCGACGCTGTCGCCGGTCATGCCCGCGTCGGCCAGGGTGTCGGCCACCAGCTTGGGCACCTCGCGCAGGGTGAAGGTGAAGACCTCGCCGCCGTCCATGTGCAGGCGGCTCGGGTCCAGGGTGAAGGCGCGGTCGGGATCGACGGGGCGGAAGCCGCCTTGGGGCACCATCAGCGCGCCGGCCCCCGAGCCGTCGGAGCCCAGGCGGAAGCGCATCACCGGCGCGGCGGGATCGTGCTCGATAGCCGAGGCCGAACCGGCGTCGCCGAACAGGACGGCCGTGCCGCGATCGTTGGGATCGACCAGGCGGCTCATGGTCTCGCCCGCCAGCAACAGCACGCGCCGGCAGCCGGACTGGATCAGGCTGGCCGCCAGCCACAGGCCGTAGACATAGCCCGAACAGCCCAGATTGACGTCGAAGGCCTGGCAGTCGGCAGCCAGGCCCAGGCGTCCGTGCAGCAGGCAGGCGCTGGCCGGCAGCGGATGGTCCGGGGTCTGGGTGACGAAGATCACGGCGTCGACGCTGTCGGGGTCCCAGTCCAGCTTCTGGAGCAGATGCCGGGCGGCCGCGAAGCAGAGGTCGGCGGTGGTCTGGTCCGGGGCGGACCAGTGGCGGGTCTCGACCCCGATCATCTTGACGACGTCGGCCACGGCCTGATCGCCCAGGGTCTCGGCGATCACGGCGTTGGGCACCGGCGCGCCGGGTACGGCGCAGACCACGCCGCGCAAGGCGACGCCGGACAGGGCGTAGCCGCCCCGACGCGGACGCTCACCGGCGGCGGACGTGGCCGTGGTCATGCTCAGGCCGCCTGGGCCTGCGGGATCAGGGCGACGATGTCGGCCACCGTCACGCACTCGGCCAGGGCCGCGCCGTCCAGCAGTTCGCCGCGGATCTCGTCGACCAGGGCGATGGTCGAGACGATGGCCAGCGAGTCCCAGTTGTGCTCGGCCAGGACGGTGTCGGCGTTCACCTCGGCGGTGTCGGTCTCGAAGATCTCGGCCAGGCCGGCGTACAGCTCTTGCATCACGGTGCTCCTAGAGAAAGGCCTGGGCGGCGGCCCAGGAATAGCCGACGCCGAAGCCGACCAGCAGGACGCGGCGCGGACGCCCGTCCCTGACCAGCGGCTCCAGCGCCATGGGAATAGTGGACGAGACGGTGTTGCCCCAGTCGCGCAGGGCGATCACGAAGCGGTCCTCGGGCACGGCCAGCTTGCGGCGCAGGCGGTCGAGGATGAAGGCGCTGGCCTGGTGCAGCACGACGGCGTCGTAGTCGTCCAGCGCAGCGCCGGCGCGGGCCAGAAGCTTGTCGATCGCCGCCGGGACCGCGCCCAGGGTGAAGGTCATGATCGCCGCGCCGTTCATGTAGAGATGGTCGGCCGAGCGCAGGTTGCCCGAGGCGTCCTCGGTGACGGCGGCCGTCTCCGCCGTGCGCGGCTGGCGGAACCCTCCGGCCGGCACGATCAGGTTCTCGGCTCCCGATCCGTCGGTGCCGAACACGAAGGGGCCCAGGGCTGGCGCATCGGTCTCGACCGCCTCGATCAGCGTCGCGGCCGCGCCGTCGCCGAACAGGCTGCGCACGCCGCGGTCCATCGGGTGGATCAGCTTGGAATAGGTGTCGGCGGTCAGCAGCAGCACGCGCCGGGCCTGGCCGCTGGCGATCAGGGCCTGGGCCATGGACAGGCCGTAGACGAAGCCCGAACAGCCGAGGTTGAAATCCAGGGCGCCGATATCGGTCCGCAGCCCCAGGCGTCGCTGCAGGATGCAGGCCGAGGTCGGCAGGATGTGGTCCGGCGCCTGGGTGCAGAACAGCAGGTAGTCGATGTCGCCGGGCGCGACGCGGCCCTGGGCGAACAGAGCCTTGGCGGCGGCCTCCGCCAGGTCGACGGCGGTCTCGTCGGGGGCGGCGATATGGCGGGTCTGGACGCCGGTCTTGTCGAGGATCTTGTCGGCGGGCCAGCTGGGATACAGCGCGGCCAGGTCGTCGTTGCTCAGCACCCGCTCGGGCAGGTGGCTGGCGATCGCGACGATTTTTCCGCTGGTGCCCACCTGACTCGGACGCTCCTCAACCGACGGCTGAGACTAGGGTTCCAAGTTCTAAAGACCGGTTAACCATAAGCATCCCGCCGATGCGGCGCGGCGTCGCAGAGCGGGCTCAGGCCAGGGCTTGCGCGAGGCTGAGGCCGACGCGGTTGACCTGGTCCAGCGCCATGTCGGCGAAATAGGGCAGGCCCAGGGTCGCCGACGCCAGGCGGGCGGTGACGGGCAGCGGATCGGCCGGGCAGGACGCGAAGGCCCGGCTGGTGTGACAGCCCGCGCCCCACCAGCGGCGGGTGTCGACGCCTTGCGCGCGCAGCGCCGCCTCGACGGCGTCGGCGGACCCGGCCGGCAGCTCGACCACGCAGGTGCTGGACACCCACTCCGGGCCCCAGCCCGGCTGGAAGACGACCTGGGGCGTGTGCAGCAGAGCCATGCGCAGGCGCTGGGCGGTGGCGGCGTAGGCCGTGCGGGTCGACGGCCACTGATCCAGGGCGGCCAGGCCGACCGCGCAGGTGTACTCGCTGAGCTTGGCGTTGTTGGCCGGGAACCGCGCCTCGCGGTCGCCCATGAAGCCGAAGCTGGTCAGGGCCCGGAAGCGGGTGATGAAGGCCGGATCTTCGGAAGCGATGAAACCGCCCTCGCCGACGCCCAGTGACTTGGTGGCGTGCAGGCTGACCATGGTTGGGACCGGGGCGGCGCTGACGCTGTCGAACGAAGCGGCCGCGTCGATGACCACCGGCAGGCCGGTGTCTTCCCGCAGCCTGGCCCACGGCGCGGGATCCAGCGGCCGGCCGAACGACGCCACCGGGATCACCGCCGAGACGGGGCCGGGCGCGTGCGCCAGGCGCTCGCGGACATGGTCGGCGTCCAGCACGCCGGTGACGGGATCGACGTCGACGAACCAGGGCACGAGACCCGCCTGGATCGCGGCATGGGCCGTGGCGACGAAGGTCCAGGCCGGCATGAGGCACAGGCCGCCCGGCTTGGCGTTCAGCGCCAGCAGGGCCAGGGTCAGGGCCTGGGTGCCGTTGGCGGCGGTGCAGGCCAGGGTCGGACGCGCGAACCGCGCCGCCAGGCGCGCTTCCAGCTCGATCAGCAAGGGGCCGAAATTGGAATACCAGCGCTTGGCGTCGATCCTTTGCAGGTAGGGCAGGATGGCCTCCGCCGCCGGCATGAACGGCCGCGCCACCGGAACCGGAGCGTCCAGGGGCGACGGAACGTGGGCCGAGAGGAGAGCGGACGAATGCACGAGAAGCGGATCGCTCAAGGTTGCCGGAATGACCGAGTAAGCGCCACGATGGTTAATCGAGGGTTGCGGGCGGCGTCTCCAGGGTGCGACCGACTGACGCCGCCGGCCGCTACGGAACGAACACTTCGGCGGTGTCCATCCGCACGGTGCGCAGGACGCGGGTGGCCGTGTCGGCGGCCCGGTCGGCCTCCGGCCGGAAACTCAGCAGCAGGGAGCGGCGTCGCGCGCCGACCTGGTTGCGGGTGGCCCCGTGCGGCAGGTCGGCGTCGAAGACCAGAATGTCCCCCGCCTCGCCGGCCAGGATCTGGGCCAGGGACTCATCCGGCGCGCCGAGGTCGAGCGGGCGCGGGACCACGCGGGTCGCGCCGTTGTCCGGGCCGTAGGCGTCCAGGAAGATCAGGGCGGCGACGCAGTGCTGGCCCAGGCCGTCGCGGTGCAGGGGCTGGTGGCCGGAGCCGGGCAGGGGCTCGCGCCCCTCGACCTGGCTGAAATAGAAGGGACCGCCCACCAGCCGCCCGGCCGCCGCCAGCAGGGCCGGCGCGCGGCACGCCCGTCGCACCCGGGGATCGAGATCGACCAGGGCGTGGCGCCAGCCCGGCCCCTTGGGCGCGCCCCATTGGTCCGGGGGACCGACCCCGGCGTCGAACGCGTCGCGCAGGCCTTGGCGCCAGGCCTCGGGCACGGCGCCGCGCAGCAGCAGATAGCCGTCGCGGTCGAGGACGGCGGCCTGCTCCGCCGGCAGCGGCTCGACCGGGGTGGACGTCGGGGCGCCGGTCATGTCGCCGCTAGAGCCCGCGCAGCCAGGACAGCAGCTTGTCGACCTCGGACAGGCCGGCGACCTCGACGGGGCGGCGGCCGTCCTGTCCGAAGCTGCGGGCCTCCCCCGGCCGCATGTCGAAGCGGGCGCGGAAGGCGCGGCTGAAATGGGCCTCGGACTGGAAGCCGTGGGCGTAGGCGATCTCGGCCAACGACGCCGCGGGCGGCGCGTGCTGGGCGATGGCGTTGAAGGCGCGATCGAGGCGGCGTTGCTGGATGTAGCCCGCGACGCCATGCCTGCCGTCGAACAGGCGATAGAGCGTCCGGCGCGAGACGCCCAGATGGGCGCCGACCGCGGACGGGGTCAGGTCGCGGCTGTCCAGCTGGGCGTCGATGTAGCGGCGGGCGATGGCGAACAGCCGGCCCTCGACGGGACCGTGTTGGGCTGGATCCAGGTCGGTCCGGCCGCCGATCAGACCCGCGACCAGGGCGCGGGCCGCGTCGGCGGCCGCCTCGGCCTCGTTCGAAGTCAGTTCGGGCGCGGCCCGGGCCAGACCCTCCAGGTGGGCGACCAGCAGCCGGGATATGGCGTTGCCGTCGGGAAAGATCAGGCCGTGGGCGTCGCGGCGGCCCGTCGCCGCATCCAGCCGCTCGCGGGCCAGGCTCAGCTCGATCACCTCGCCGTCGCTCTCGGTCACGCAGAAGGGCCGGCCCATGTCCAGCATCCGGATCGCGCCCGGGCCGCCGCCGATCTCGCGCCCGTCGAAATCGCCCTGGAATGTCCCGGACAGCTGCAGGGCGACGTGCACGGCGTCGACGCCGTCCAGCCGGGCCAGCGCGCGCGTGCGGGTCAGAATGCGCGCCGACGACCGACGGCGGACGATCACGGCCGAGCCCAGATGATAGCCCCGCAGATGATCGTGGAAGCCCCCGTCGTCGGGCAGCGCCACGTCGGTCAGCGGCGCCGATGCCGGTCCGGTAGCGCTCCGCGGCCTGATGACCTGACAGCATCCACTCCACGCGCCGCGCGGAGGTCTCGGACGGCGCGTCCGTCTCAAGGCGCGCGGCGGGGCCGGGATACGGCGTCGGAGGAGAATATATCGCCATGGTTGCATCCAATATATCATCAACCGGCAGTCTGGCACGCTGGTGCAAGATTCGTGGCACGTTCAGTCAAAGACGCCGATGTAGTTTCGTAGCCAAAATGCGCGTGGCTGGGCAAAAGTCTCAGACGTGCTTTGACTATGGCAAGAACATTCCGCGCGCAAGAAAGCGAAATTGCGATTGAGAATGGAAAGCCGGGTGTCGAAATCACGACACATGGGTGGGAAGAGCCAAGGACCTTTGGAATCGCGAACGGAAAGAACGGCGCCGATCTGGTATCAGTATCAAACATTCGCCAATTAAGTGTGGTGAATATCTTGGGTTACGTAAGTCGCGGCAAACGAAAACCCAAGGTTGAACAGTACATCGGCCCGGAGATTCGCGTGACGAAGTGAACATTGTTCTTGGGGCAAGCGTGTTTAGCGGCTGCCCCCAAGAAATCTTCGCCATCCAGGACAGCCCGATAGTTTTCGAGGCGCCGTGCCGTGCGCCTGCTCAAATTCGAGGCTGAATCCATGGCGCAGCTAGACACCAACGGTGACGACAACACCGACAATGGCCCGCAACGGTCGGGTGGCGCGGCCCTGACGGGTCAGCTTTGGGTGTTCACCGAGGGCGGCGATTCCGACACCCGCCTGTACCGGATCAACAGCGACGGAACCAGCCAGACCACGGTCGCCAGCAATGGCGTGGGCGGCGCGGGCGACGACCAGTTCAGCTCGTCGTTCACGTCGGACATCGGCGTCGATACGGCGGCGGGCTACTACTTCGCGGTAATCGGCAGCCAGAACAACGACAACGCCGTCCTGGTGCGCGGCCAGATCGGCAGCGCCGCGGCGCCGACCGTCGTCGTGACCTTCCCCACCGCCGCCATCGTCAACACGATCGAGGTCGATGCGGTCAACCGGAAGATCTATGTCGGCTCCCAGGACGGGGCCGGCATACCGGACGGCTCCATTACCGGCATCCGCGTCTACAGCTATGACGCGGCCGGCGCGGTGACGGACAACGGCTTCCTGACCACGGCGGTGAGCGACAACCGCGCCGATGAGAGTGGCTACTATGTCCTCGATCCGCAGGACTTCGCGCTCGATACCTCGATCGGCCGCCTGTTCTATACCGAGCGGGTCGACGGTCTGGCGGCGGGCGTCTTCCGTCTCGATCTGTCGAACCCGAACATCCATACCCAGCTGGTCTCCCAGTCGCAGTTCCCGGACGGCGGCAGCTATTTCGGCGACATCGAGGTCGATGAGAGCACCGACCTCGTCTACTTCGTGACCCACTCCCAGAACCCGTCCGGCGGCGGCAACTACACGGCCGCCGAGAACGCGCTCTGGTACATCAGCGAGAACGCCTCCAGCGGCACGGCCACGCAGGTGACCCTGGTCGGCATGCCGGGCGGTGGCGCCTTCTATCCCGGCGACATGACGTTCGATCCGAACCTGCGCCAGCTCTATATCGAGAGCGAGGAAACCAACGGTTCGGACACGGACGACGTCATCTACGTCTTCCAGCTGGACGGCGCGGGTACGACGGCCACCCTGATCGACAGCCTCTCGCCGGGCTTCACCCATTCCGGCGCCAATATCGAAGGCCTGACCTTCGCGCAGCTGCCGGTGCTGAGCAGCTTGACCGGCGCGGGCGTGGCGGCGGTCGAGCAGGCGGCGACCAAGACCACGCTGCTGACCGGCGCGCCGACCGTCTCCGACAGCGACGGGGGCTACCTGACCGGCGCCACGGTGCAGATCACCGGCGGCACGTTCGCGACCGGCGAGACCAGCGCCGCCGACGACCACCTGGGCTACGGATCGTCGGGCCAGATCACCGGCACGATCAGCGGCACCAGCATCACCGTGTCGTGGAACGCGGCGACCGAGACCCTGACCTTGTCGGGCTACGACACCCTGGCGCACTACCAGACGGCCCTGGCCGGCGTCAGCTATTGGGCCACGGGCGACGACCCGACCAACCACGGCGCCAACACCAGCCGCACCATCACCTGGACGCTGAACGACGGCACGCCCGACATGGCCGGCTCGACGGTCAACACCGGCGCGACCACGCTCAACATCAGCGGCGTCAACGACGCGCCGGTCAACAGCGCGGTCACCAG
This sequence comes from Caulobacter sp. UC70_42, assembly GCF_044056025.1. NCBI lineage: Bacteria > Pseudomonadati > Pseudomonadota > Alphaproteobacteria > Caulobacterales > Caulobacteraceae > Caulobacter > Caulobacter sp. UC70_42. The sequence continues at coordinate 1,834,821 of NZ_CP171994.1, forward strand.
CGCCACGGGCGCCGAAGGCGCGAACATCGCCATCACCGGCCTGCAGATCAGCGATGTCGACGCCCCGGCGTCGCAGACGATGACGATGACGCTCGGCGTGTCGGACGGCGTGCTCACCCTGCGGACCAATGTCGCCAGCGGCCTGACCGCGGGCGACATTGCCGGCAACGGCACGGCCAGCGTTACGATCACCGGCACGCAGGCGGCGATCAACGCCACCCTGGCGGCGTCGAACGGCCTCGTCTATCTCGGCGACAACGGCTTCAGCGGGACGGATTCCCTGTCCGTCGTCACCAGCGATGGCGGCGGCTCCGGCGCGGATGGCGTGAAGAGCGACAGCGACAGCTACGCGATCACCGTCGTCGGCGTGAACGACGCCCCGACCGTCGGCGGAGACGGCGGCGAAACCCTGGGAGCGACCGACGAGGACGTCTCGCCCACGACCCTGGTCAACACGGTTACGTCCCTGTTCGGCGGACAGTACAGCGACACCGATCAGGACGCCTTCGCCGGCGTCGCCATCGTCGCCAACGGCTCCGCCGCCGGCGCGGGCCAATGGCAGTACTGGAACGGCGCGACCTGGGTGAACGTCGGCGCGGCCTCGAGCTCGGCGTCGGTGCTGCTGGCCGCCTCGACGGCGATCCGCTTCGCGCCGGCCGTCGACTTCAACGGTCCGGCCCCGACCCTGACGGCGCGGGTCGTCGACGCCAGCGGCGGCGCGCTGACCAACGGCGCCACCGTCGACACCACCACCAACGGCGGCTCGACGGTCTACAGCGCCGGTACGGTGGTGCTGGATCATGGGGTCGCGGCGGTCAACGATGCGCCGGTCACCACCGGCGGCGCGGCCGTCACCCTGACCAGTATCGTCGAGGACTCCGCCCCGGGCGCGGGCCAGACGGTGAGCTCGCTGTTCAGCGGCCACTTCTCGGACGCCAAGGACACGGTGTCGGGCGGCAGTTCGGCCAACGCCTTCGCGGGCGTGGCGGTGACGGCCAACACGGCGTCCGCGGCCCAGGGGGTCTACCAGTACTATGACGGCGCGGTGTGGCATGACCTGCCGGCCGTCTCGACCGCCTCGGCCTTGATCCTCGACGCCAGCGCCCTGGTGCGTTTCGCGCCGGCGGCTGACTATGCGGGCGCGCCGCCCAGCCTGACCGTCCACATGATCGAGGACTCGGCGGGCGCGGTGACCACCGGCGCGACCGCCGACCTGACCATCACGGGCGGCTCGAGCCCGTATGGCTCGGCCATGACGCTGGGCGTCACGGTCACCGGGACCAACGACGCCCCGATCCCGACCGGCTCGGCCACCCTGGCCGCCGTCGACGAGGACACCGCAGACCCCGGCGGCCAGAGCGTCGCGACGATCTTCGCCGCGCACTTCACCGACATCGACGGCGGCGACACCCTGGCCGGCGTGGCCATCACCGGCAACGCCGCCGCCGGCGAAGGCGTCTGGCAATATTTCAACGGCGCCTGGGTCACGATCGGCGCGCCCACCGAGAGTTCCGCCCTGGCGCTGGCGGCCGGCACGCTGGTCCGCTTCCTGCCCGCCGCCGACTACAACGGGACGACGCCCGCCCTGACCGCCTATCTGATCGACAGCTCGGGCGGCGCGGTGACGGCCGGCGCGCTCCTGGACGTCAGCGTCAACGGCGCCCAGACCCGCTTCAGCGACGCCAGCCTGACCCTGACCACCACCATCACGCCGGTCAACGACAGCCCCGTCGCGCCGGCCACGGCGACCGCGGTCGGCGCGACCGAGCAGACGGCCGCGACGCTGCTGGGCGCGCTGGCGGTGTCCGACCTGGACCTGGACGCCCGCAACGGCGGCGATGGCGACTATGGCGGCGCCAGCTTCACGGTGCAGCGCGCCTCGGCCAACGCCGCCGACAGCTTCGCCTTCGCCAGCGGCGGATCGTTCACGGTCTCCGGCGGCGACCTTCAGGTCGGCGGGCTGACGTTCGCCACGTTCACCAGTAGCGGCGGCGTGCTGACGATCAGCTTCACCAGCTCGGGAGCATCCGCCACGACGGCGCTGGTCAATGACGTCATCAACCATATCACCTACGCCAACGGCAGCGACGCCCCGCCTGCCAGCGTGACGCTCAACTATCTGCTCGACGACGGCTCGCCCGGCGGCGGTCAGGGCTCGGGTTCCACGTCCCAAGCCGGCGGCGCGGTGATCGTCAACATCGCCAACGTCAACGACCTCCCGACCGGCGCGGTCACGATCACCGGCGCGACGACCGAGGACCAGGTGCTGACGGCCAACACCACGGCCCTGGTCGACGGCGATGGCCTGGGGACGCTGCACTATCAGTGGCAAAGGTCCAATGGCGCCGGCTACGACAATGTCGGGACCGACCAGGCGACCTATACCCTGGGCGAAGCGGACGTCGGCAAGGCGATCCGCGTGGTGGTCAGCTACACCGACGCCAAGGGAACGGCCGAGACGGTCAACGGCGTCGCGACCGCGAACATCGCCGGGGTCAATGATCCGCACACCGGCGGGGCGTCGATCACGGGTGCGGCGACCGAGGACCAGGTCCTGACGGCGGTCTCGACCCTGGCCGACGTCGACGGTCTGGGGACGCTGCTCTACGACTGGCAGCGCGACACAGGCGGCGGCTATGTCAGCATCGGCGCGACCGACCAGGCGACCTATACGCTGGGCGACGCCGATGTCGGCGCCACGGTGCGGGTGGTGGTCAGCTACACCGACGGACAGGGCTTCTCGGAATCGGCGACCAGCGCCGCCACCGCGACGATCGCCAACGTCAACGACCTTCCGACCGGCGCGGTTGTGATCACCGGCGCGGCGGTCGATGGTCAGACCCTGACGGCCGGCAACACCCTGGCCGACGCCGATGGCCTGGGGACGATCAGCTATCAGTGGAAGGCGGACGGGGCCGACATCGTCGGCGCAACGAACGCCACCCTCGCGCTCACCGGCGCCGACATCGGCAAGGCGATCAGCGTCGTGGCCAGCTATACCGATGGGCGCGGGGCGGCCGAGGTCGTCGCCTCGACGACGGTCACGGTCGGCAGCAGCACGCCGCCATCGACCACGACCGGCACGGTGATCGACGGCGCGCCGGTGGAGGTGACCAAGACCACCAACGCCGACGGCTCGGTCACCCAGACGACGACCATCGCGCCGGTCACCCCCTCGGCCACCGACCAGACCGCCGACATTCCGCTGTTTACCGAGAACGGCCAGTCGCTGTTGTCGGTGTCGGCGCCGGTGGGCTTCAGCATGACCGTCACCGGCGGCGACAGGCCGGAAACGGCGGGAAGTTCCCTCGACAACCTGGTCACCGCCATCGTGGCCGCGGGCGGAAACAGTAGCCAGACCGGGGCGGGCGGCGATTTCCTTTCCACCCTGACCAACGATGCGCGCATCCTGGTGCAGTCCGTGACCCCGACCGTATCGCCGGGAGCCCCGTCGAACACGCCCCTCACCTTCGACGGCGGCGCGCCCACGGACGGTGTCTTGACGGCCCTGGTGCTCGACGTCACCAAGCTGCCGTCCGGCACGATCATCAATCTCAACAACATCGACTTCGTGACCATCGTCGGCGCCACCAAGGTCGGCGGCGGCGAGGGATCCCAGGTGGTCTTCGGCGACAACCAAAACCAGTACATCGTGCTGGGCGCCGACGACGATGTCCTGCACGGCGGCGGCGGCGACGACACCGTCGGATCGAAGGGCGGCAACGACAAGCTCTATGGGGACGCCGGCGACGACACGCTGTTCGGCGGCGAGGGCGACGACCTGATGGACGGCGGCGTGGGCGCCGACACCGTGCTGATGGGCGGCGACCTCAAGGACTACATCTTCACCCACAACGGCGCCGGCCTGCTGGCCACCAGCTTCGAGGGCGACGACACCATCCGCAACGTCGAGACGCTGAAGATGGTCGACGGCTCGACGGTCACAGACCTCAACAAGCTGGTGGCCGGGACGACGTCGGTGGCGGTGATGACCTACGCGTTCTTCACCGGCAAGACGCCGACGGCGGCAGGGCTGGAGTACCTGCTGCACGCCCCGGAGACCGTCAACGCCAGCGACCTGAGCGACGCCTATTATCAGACGTTCAACGTCGACAACCGCTACATCAACTTCGCGGTCAACCTGGCCTCGCCCCAGGGCCAGGCCCATGCCTGGTTCGAGACGAACTATGGCGCGCTGAACCCCGAACAGACCCTGACCAAGGCCTATAAGGAGATCTTCGGCGTCACCCTGACGGACGACAAGACCCAGCACCTGCTCTACGATCAGGTCGGTCAGGACATGACCCGCCTGCGCTATTTCGAGCTCGTGGCGGGCTCGGCGGAAGGCGCCAAGGCCGGGATCATCGGCTGGCTGCTGGCCGCCGCGGTGCTGGAGAACACCGGCCGCTACGCCGCGGCCAACACCGCCTTCCTCAACGACTTCGCCGACGGCGACGCCAAGCTCAATGTCGACCTTGTGGGCGTCTACGGCGACGGCCACGCCTGGGGGACGCTGACCTAGAGCATTTTCCGACCCGTTGCTGCCGTTGCTGCCGGCGGGCAAGATAGGAGGATGATCTACACGCTACTTTTCGAGATTTGGGAAGATCCTGACAGCCACTCCTTCGAGTGGTCTGCGGTCAGCGAACATGGCGATGAACTGAGAAAGAAAAGTCTCCCCCAATTCCGTGCTTCGTCACACGTTTCGCGCCAAATCAGACATTGAGGCGGGGCAGATCAACAACGAGTGGCATGGTTGGGGAGGGTACGAGCCAGGTCCTTGGCCAGAGCTTTTCGTCACCAGCCAGGACGTCGCCGTCCAAGAGCGGTACCTTGCCGTCCGGAGCTTGGGCTAGGGGCCGTGGACACTCGTCTTCGGATCCGAACCTAGCTTTCCTGAACCGCGCACTTGGCTGCTGGGATGTCTTTGGGGCCCGCGTCAGTTCACCACCCCGAACAGACCGTCGCCAAGTCCGCTTGCCAGCACGGCGCCCAATGTCCGGCGCCGGGCGCGGCGTTCCCGACCCTGTGTGGACATTCCCATTCCATCCCGCGCGGCGAAGCCGACCGGGGCCCGGACGATGCCCTCCCCCTAAATAGTCGCCCGCCTTCTAAAAGGCGCACGAGCTTCGCTAGACGATAGTCAGTCGCGGCATGTGAAGCGAGCATTGTATTCGGCGAGGGTGGTCAAGCCGACCTCGGCCCGTAGTTGATCGACCTTAGCGGAATCTTCGAGTGGAAACGTGAAGCGCCTGCCGTCGCGACATCCGCCCTGGGTGCCGTAGCGCTGAGGGCGCCCAGTATTGGTGGCGACCCGGTCATAGAGGTAGGCGTAGTTCTTTGGATCGGTCTCGCCCTTTGTCTGCAGTGCGTCGAGCCGGGTCAAGATTTCGGTCTGGAAGGTGACGTCGCCGTCTGCGTGCTGCGCCAGCAGCCAGGCGTCCTTCTCGGCCTCGCGTCCGTAGCGCGAGATCTCGAACCAGCCACGGCTTCGCACCTCGCGCTTGATCCAGGCGACATTGTCGGCGTCGATCCGGCAGGCGCGAACGGCTATCCTTTGGTTCGTCAGGCGCGCGGCTAACGGCGAAAGCGGACCTAGCAATGCCTGATTTCCGTATGCCCGGCGAATGGCCTGATCCTTGGCGACGCGAAGGGCTAGTTCGCGACCGCGAGCCGTCTTGTCTGTCCTGGCGCGGTCGAGAAAGGGCTGGATCGCGCGATCCAGCGCGACATCGCCACTGGAGTGGCCAGCCATCAGGGCGGCTAGGGCTTGGTCCAGCCGGCGGACCGCGCCGGCGGCGGCGTCGCGATCCTCTCGCCACTGCATGGAGGAGATAGCGCTCTCGACGCCCTTCAAGCCCGCCTGGACCTCGGTCTCGGCGTCCGTGAAACAACGCGTCTCGGGGATGTTCTCCTTCAGTCCCATGGCCGCATAGGAGAGGGTGTGCAACGGCGGGATGGCTTCGGGACCCCGGCGCTCCCGCAGTCGCCAATAGTCAAAGGTGCGGGCGGCGTCCGGATCCTTTAGCAGCCGCTGCAGGGGAAGTCGGTCGGTCCCAGGCCAGCCGTCACGGCCAACGCCAAAGCTAGCACCGCCTTCATCGTCACCACACGCCGACTCCCGCGCAATCAATTCAAGATTGTGATCTCGTTGGGGGCTGATGCAAGTTGTGAATTTGGCGTCGCCATCGCCTGCCTCATCTAGCCAGAAGTTGGTCACGCCTGGTTCCGCAAGCCGGGCTTATTGGCACGACGCAATGTTGGGTGAGGCGCGTCTTCCATCCCCCCTTCGCCGCCACCTGGAACGACAGCTTTCCGGCTTTGGGCGGTCGTCTGTTTCGCTCACGAAAAAGGGCCGGCGTTTTCGCCGGCCCTTTCCGATTTCCGCCGGATCGCGGGACCTACCAGATCTTCACGCGGTCCGCCGGGGCGACGTACAGCTTGTCGCCCGGCTTGACGTCGAAGGCGGCGTACCAGCCCGGCTGGTTCCGGACCGTGCCGTTGACGCGGTAGACGGCCGGCGAGTGCGGATCGCTGGCGATCTGCTGCTTCAGCGCGTCGTCGCGCGACTTCTGGCGCCAGACCTGGGCCCAGCCCAGATAGACGCGCTGGTCGCCGGTGAAGCCGTCCAGCACCGGCGAGGGCTTGCCCTGCAGCGAGACATGGTAGGCGTCGAGCGCGAAACCCAGGCCCGACATGTCGCCGATGTTCTCGCCCATGGTCAGGTCGCCGTTGACGTGCATGCCCGGGAAGGGCTCGAACGCCGAGTACTGCTTGCCCAGCTTGACCTTCTGGACGTCGAACTTGGCGGCGTCCTCGGCCGTCCACCAGTCGCGCAGCACGCCGTCGCCGTCGGACTTGCGGCCCTGGTCGTCGAAGCCGTGGCCGATCTCGTGGCCGATCACGCCGCCGATGCCGCCGTAGTTGACGGCCGGATCCGCGTCCGGATGGAAGAACGGGGCCTGCAGGATGGCGGCCGGGAACACGATCTCGTTGTTGACCGAGTTGTAGTAGGCGTTGACCGTCTGCGGGGTCATGCCCCACTCGGTCTTGTCGACCGGCTGGTTCAGGCGCTCGACGTCGTGGCGGTAGTCCCAGGCGGCCTCGCGCAGGGAGTTGCCGTAGGCGTCGCCTTCCTTGATCTCCAGCTTGGAATAGTCACGCCACTTGTCGGGATAGCCGATCTTGACGGTGAATTTGGCCAGCTTGTCCTGGGCCTTGGCCTTGGTCTCGGCGCCCATCCAGTCCGACGCGTCGATGCGGGTCTTCAGGACGGTGCGGATGTCGCCGACCAGGGCGACCATCTTGGCCTTGGAGTCCGGCGGGAAATAGGCCGCGACATACTCCTTGCCGACCGCCTCGCCCAGCAGGCCGTTGACCTCGGCCACGCCGCGCTTCCAGCGGGGCTTCTGCTCGGGCTGGCCGGCCAGGGTCTTGTTGCGGAACTCGAAGCTGGCGTCGACGAAGCGCTTGGACAGCATCGGGGCCGCGCCGTCGATCACCTTGAACGCCTGCCAGGCCTTCAGGGTCTCGATCGGGGTGTCGGCGTAGATCTTGGCGTATTTCGGGAACGAGGTGTTGGTCGTCACGATGACGCGGTCGATCTTCGGCAGTTCCGTGCCGACCAGGTAGCGGTTCCAGTCGTAGCCCGGCGTCTGGGCCTGGAGCTCGGCCAGGGTGGCCGGGTTGTAGGTCTTGTCGCGGTTGCGGCGCTCGACCCGGCTCCAGGAGGCCTCGGCCAGCTTGGTCTCGAAGTCGACCACGGCCTTGGCGTTTTCGGCCGGCTTTTCCCAGCCGCCCAGGGTCAGCATCTTTTCGACATAGGCCAGGTAGGCGGTCTTCTTGTCGGCGAACTTGGCGTCCAGATAATAGTCGCGGTCGGGCAGGCTGAGGCCGCCGGTCGCGGCGTAGACGGCGTAGGCGTTGGGGCTCTTGGCGTCGGTCGAGATGCCCAGGCCGATCAGGGCCGAATAGGGCGTGGTCGAGCTCTTGCCCATCAGGGCGGTGAACTCGTCCTTGGTCTTGATCTTCTGGACGCCGGCCAGCCACGGCTTGATCGGGGCGGCGTCGAGCTTCTCGATCGTCGCCTCGTCCATGAACGCGCGATAGGCGGCGCCGATCTTGGCCTTGTCGCCGGTGGCGGCCTTGTCGGCGGCCGCGGCTTCGATCAGCGCCTTGGTGCGGGCTTCAGACAGTTCCGCCAGCTTGTCGAAGTTGCCGTAGCGGGTGCGATCCGACGGGATCACGGTCCTGGCGTCCCAGGCGCCGTTGGCGAACTTGTAGAAGTCGTCGCCGGGCTTCACCGAGGTGTCCATGCCCGAGAGGTCGAAACCCCAGGTCCCGTAGCGCGGCGACTCCAGCGAGGTGACGTCGCCCGAGGCCACGCCTTCCGCCAGCGCCGGCAGCAGCGATTGCACCGTGCAGGAGTCGTTGACGCAGGGGTGCTCCTCGTGGGCTTGCGCCCCGAAGGCCGACAGAGACAGCGCTGCGATCGCCGCGGCGCCGAACCAAACTCGTTTCATGGAAGTCGCATCCGTTGGTGTGAGGCAGAGCCTGTTATCCGTTTCCGATTTTCATCGGAAACGGACAGGCTCTGGCCGGCAATCTGCACGGACGCGGAATATTTGCTCCCTTAAAAAAAGTTCATGTAGCCCATTTTCATGGTCGTCAGTGCTGGTGTCCGGCCGCGGCCGGAGCCTGCCCGCCGGCCGGCGGGGTCAGTTGCACGGCCAGCTCGACCTGGACCTTGCGGCCATTGTCGAAGACCAGGGTTACAGGAACTTTTTGCCCCACGGTCTGGGCCGCTTTCAGCGACAGGATCATGAAGTGATAGCCGCCGGGAGCGAAGGCGACCTGGCCGCCGGCCGGGATCACCACGCCCTTGTCCAGCTCGCGCATGGTCATGACGCCATTGGCCATGGCCGACTGGTGGATCTCGACCGAGGCGGCGGCCGGGGTCTCCGCGCGCTGCAGGGTCGCCGGGGTCTTGCCGGCATTGGCGATGGTCATGAAGCCCACCCCGTTCATGCCGGCCTGGGCCGGGCGGCTCCAGGGCTGGCGGATGGTCAGGGCGCCGAGCTTGTAGTCGCCGGCATGCGCCAGCGGGGCGACGGCGGCGGCGGCCAGTATGGCGGTCAGGGCGATGGCGAACGGACGCGACATGGGACGCTCCTTCTCAATGATGATGGGCGGCGGGGGCCGCGTCGGTGGAAATCGGGGCGGGGGTCAGGGTGACGGTCGGGGCGGGGCGGCTCAGCTTTTCGTCGGGCCGGGCGGGGTCGGCCACCTCCGTCCACTGGCTCTCGCCCTTCTCGCAGGTCTGGACGACCGGGAAGACCAGGCGGTCGCCGGTGACGGGGAGCTTCATCAGCACCGCGAAGTCGTCGAAGGCCTCGTCGGGCAGCCGGCCCTCGAAGGTGATCGCCGTTGGCGCGGCCTTCGGGTCGGGGCCGCGCTCGAGCGTGTAGGTCCAGCCCGGCTTCGCCTGCGGCCGGGCGGAGGCGACGCCGTCCGGAATCTCGATGCGGACCTTCAGGGTAGTGTCGCCGGCCGCGCAGGCGTGGCCGACGCGGAAGGCGATGGCGGCGTAGGAGCCGGCCCTGGCGGTGTCGGGCGCGGCCACGACGTGGGCGGCGGCCGGTGTCGCCACGAGCGCGAGAAGAGCAATCAGTGGGGTCTTCATCGGCATTCTCCTCAGAAGTTCACCATGACGCCGCCGAACACCGAGCGGCCGTCGCCGGGCCAGAGGGTGGCGGTGGCGGCGGTCCAGGCGACGGCCGCCTGGGTGTTGGAGACATAGGCCTTGTCGGTCAGGTTCCGCGCGTCGACGAACAGCGACACGGCGGGCGTGACCTTCCAGCCGGCGTTCAGGTTCAGGATCGCATAGCCGGGCGCCTTCTGGGTGTTCTTGTAGTCGATCCACTGGTCGGTCGCCGACCACTCCAGCGACGGGGCCACGAACCAGCCGCGCGGATCGTCGTAGCGGACCTCCGAGCGGTAGAAGCTTTTGGGCACGATCGGCAGGCGGTTGTCGCCGAACTGGACGTCGTCCTTGAAGCGGAAGTCCGACAGGGTCCAGGTCTGGCGGATGCGCCAATGCGGGGCCACGGCCCAGTCCAGCGCCGCCTCGATCCCCTGGTGCGCGGTCTTGTCGGCGTTGAAGGTCGAGGCCGGGATCGACGAGGTCACCGCGTACTGCAGCATCTCGTCCTTCAGCTCGGCGCGATAGAGGGTCAGGTCATAGGTGAACGGGCCGCGATGGCCGCGCGCCCCGACCTCGCCCGTCCAGGCCTTCTGGGCCTTCACGGGGGCGAAGCCGGTATTGGTCGGGCTCATCGAACTGAAGTTCGGCGGCTCGACCGAGCGGGTCAGGTTGGCGAACAGCTGGTCGCCCAGCTCGTTCTGCCACAGCAGGCCGACGCGCGGCGAGATCCAGTTGTAGGTCTTGGCGGCGGCCAGGTTGAACGTGCTCTTCACGCCCGGAACCGCGACGCTGACATAGTCGCGCTCGGCCTGCCCCCAGGTCGCGCCGCCGACAATGGCCAGGCGGTCGGTGACGAACAGCCGGCCCTCGCCGAACACGTCCATGGCCTTGGCGTTCTGGTACGAGACCGACTGCAGCGCCCCGTGGGCGCCCCGGTTGTCGAGGTAGAAGTGCGAGTCGAGGTCGCCCTGGCGGTACCACGCGCCGAAGAAGGCGTCGGCCCGCTTGCCGCCGATCCGCCCGTCCCAGTCGAAGCGGCCGAAGGCGCCGTAGTTGCGGCTTTCCTGGTCGATGACCTGGAAGATCGGGTGATCCAGCTCCTTCCATACGCCATAGACGGCGCCTTCGAAGACCAGCTGGTCGTTCAGCCGCCAGGTCGTCCGCAGCGAACCGCGCGCGCCGCGCTGGTTGCGGCCCTGATCGCCGGACAGGTTGCCCGCCGCCGACTGGCGCGGATTGGCGTTGAACTGCGCCAGGGTCAGCGAGCCGGGGATCTCCTGGTTGATGTTCGAGCCGTTGACGATGAAGCGGACCTCGCGGTCCTGGCCGAACGACCGGCCGATATTCAGGCTGCCGAACTGGATGTTCTGCTGGCTCTGCGAGCGCCAGCCCTGGCCCGTCTGGTTGGTCGCGGCCGCATAGACATCCCAGTCGCCCGACTGGCGGGCGATGGCGACGTGTTCGCGGAGCAGGCCGTAGGAACCGCCGTCGACGCGGACCTGATTGGCGAAGCCGGCGTCCTCGCCCGTCGGCGTGACCATGTTGATCGCCCCGCCCAGCAGGGCGCCGCCGAACCGCAGGGCGTTACCGCCGCGATAGACCTCGGCATAGCGGGTGTTCAGCGGATCGGCCACCTGGCTGTCGCCATAGCCGTCGGCCTCGTTCAGCGGCACGCCGTCCTGGGCGATCAGCAGGCCGCGGTTGTGATTGGCGTTGCCGATGCCCGAGCCCCGGATCGAGATGCGGATGTCGCCGCCCCACTTGCGCTGGGCGTAGACGCCGGGGGCGTCGCGCAGCATGTCGTCCAGGGCCAGGGTCTGGCGGTTGATATAGCTTTCCTGGGAGATCACCGACACCGCGCCGGGGGTCTCCGACAGCCGCTTGCGGGCGTTGGCGACGACGGGCGGATCCTCGGGATTGGGGCGGGCGGTGACGATGACCGAGGAGACGTCGGTCAGGTCTTCGTTGGGGCCTTCGCCGCCCCATCCGTGGGCTTGGGCGGCGGCCGGCGCGAGGACGGCGAGCGAGAGACAGGCGAGCGAAAGACAGGCGGGCGCGGGGCGCCCAGCAGGGCGCGACGGAAGGTCGACATGACAAGAGGTATCCTGAAGGCGTGACGAGGCGCGCGGCGTCTTCAAGCGCGGCGCGGCGGCAAAAGGGTCAGGCGTTCAGGTTGGCGGGCGGGCCCTGGCTGGGCGGACGTGGCGGGGCGCGGGCGTGACCGCGAACGCCGAGGACGCACTGGACCGGCGTCTCGAGATAGTCCGCGTACTGGACGGGGGCGATGGCCGGGACCGGCGCATCGACGGTGACCGCCAGGGTCGGGCCCACGCAGTTGGAGCATTTCAGCCCCATGAAGCCCTTGGCCGGGGCCGTGCTGACCTTGCCGTCCTTCTCGAGGATGACGACCTTGGAGCCCTCGGCCGAGCAGATGACCATGACCGAGCCGCTTTCGCGCAGGTCGTGGGCCATGGCCGCGGCCGGCGTCAGCGCCTGGACGAACACGGCCAGCATCGCCGCGAGCGCGGCGAGCAAGACTCGGAACTGTCCCGGACGGGTGGTCATGATGCGGGCAGACCTAGAAGCTGGCTGTCACGCGGTCAACGCGACCGCGTCTCGCCATGATCGCCCGTCGCTACTTAAGGGGGCTAATGACCCCCCGCCTGGACCGCCGGCTTCTTCTTCGGCGCGCGCGCCAGCATGCCGCGCGCGATCTCTTCCTCGCCGATCAGGGCGTGGGTGGCGCCCATCTGCTTGAGAAGTGTGACGTCGGCGTCGGTATAGGCCCGCGCGACGATCTCGCAGCTGGGGTTGGCGGCGCGGGCCTGTTCGATGATGCGGCTGGCCTCGAACGGGCTGGGCACGGCGACGAACAGGTGGGTGGCCTTGTCGAGACCGGCCTTCAGCAGCACCTCGGGCTTGACCGCGTTGCCGCCGATCGTCTCGTAGCCGGCCTTGCGCAGCTCCTCGGCGCGCTCGGGATCGTCCTCGATGACGACCAGCGGGGTCTTGGCCTTCAGGCCCTCGGCCACCAGCTTGCCGACGCGGCCGTAGCCGACCAGCAGGGCGTGCGGCTTGGCGGCGGCCAGGATCGGGGGTTCGCCGGCGGCCTTGCGTTCCTTGGCGATCATCTTGGGCAGCACGCGATCGAGGATGGCGAACAGCAGCGGGTTGAGCAGGATCGACAGGATGGCCCCGGCCAGGATCAGGTCGCGCCCCTCGGGCGGCAGCAGCTTCAGCGACACGCCCAGGCCCGCCAGGATGAACGAGAACTCGCCGATCTGGGCCAGGCTGGCCGAGATGGTCAGGGCCGTGCTCATCGGGCGGCGGAAGGCCAGGACGATGCCCAGCGCGAAGATCGACTTGCCGATGATGATGATCGCCACGGTGGCCAGCACGGCCAGCGGCTGCTCCAGCAGGACCTGATAGTTGAACAGCATGCCGATCGAGACGAAGAACAGCACGGCGAAGGCGTCGCGCAGCGGCAGGGTCTCGTTGGCGGCCTGCTGGGAGAGCTCGCTCTCGGCCATGATCATGCCGGCGAAGAAGGCCCCCAGGGCGAACGACACGCCGAACAGCGCGGCCGAGCCGAAGGCGACGCCCAGGGCGATGGCCAGCACGCCCAGGCGGAACAGCTCGCGCGAGCCGGTGTGGGCGACGCGGTGCAGGATCCACGGGATCACGCGGCGACCGACGATCAGCATCAGGGCCACGAAGGCCACGACCTTGCCGATGGTGATGGCGAAGGCGCCCAGGACGCCGCCGCCCAGGAACCCGGAAGCGGCCTGGTTGGCCGAGGCCTCGCCGCCCAGCATGCCGGACAGGGCGGGCAACAGGACCAGCGCCAGCACCATGGCCAGGTCCTCGACGATCAGCCAGCCGACCGCGATCTTGCCGCGTCCGGTCTCGATCAGCCGTCGCTCCTGCAGCGCGCGCAGCAGCACGACGGTCGAGGCGACCGACAGGGCCAGGCCGAAGACGATCCCCGCCCCGATGCTCCAGCCCAGAACGACCGCCAGGCCAAGGCCCATCGCCGTCGCCGCGCCGATCTGCACGACCGCGCCGGGGATGGCGATGTTCTTCACCGCCATCAGGTCCTTCAGCGAGAAGTGCAGGCCGACGCCGAACATCAGCAGGATCACGCCGATCTCGGCCAACTGCGGAGCCAGCTCCTGGTCGGCGACATAGCCGGGCGTGAACGGGCCGACCAGCACGCCGGCCAGCAGGTAGCCGACCAGCACCGGCAGTTTCAGCCGGTTGGCGATGGCGCCGAAGATGAAAGCGAGACCGAGACCCGCGACGATGGTGGCGATCAGCGAGGTGTGGTGCAAAGGCTCTCCTTGACGATCAGCTTTTTCGGGCGTACTCAACCAATATGGGTGATAAAACCCAGGTACGCCAGATGCCGCACGCAAAAATTCTCCTTCCGGCGCAATGCCGGGCCGCTCGCGGGCTGATTAATTGGTCCCAGGGCGAGCTTGCCGACAAGGCGGGCGTGTCACGGAGCACGGTCAAGGACTTCGAGACCGAGCGCCATGCGTTGCACCATAGCACCGAGCGCCTCCTGATCGACGCGATCGAGGCCGGCGGGGTGTCGCTGATCGCGGCGGATGAAGCTGGGGCGGGCGTGCGTCTGAAGAGAGCTGACTAGGATCAACGAGGAGGGCGCGTGCAGCACGAGGTTTCACCAGAGAGCTACAAGGACCTGGTCCTGTTCCTGGCGACCGCCGGTATCGTCGCGCCGCTCTTCAAGCGCCTGAAAATCAATCCGATCCTGGGCTATCTGCTGGCCGGAGTCATTCTGGGGCCGTTCGGCCTGGGGCGGTTCATCCCTTACGCCCCGTGGCTGGACTACGTCACCGTCGACAATCCCGACGAAATCGCCCAGCTGGCCGAGTTCGGGGTCGTGTTCCTGCTGTTCATGATCGGGCTGGAGCTCTCGTGGGAGCGCCTGAGGCTGATGCGCAAGTGGGTGTTCGGCCTCGGCGCGGTGCAGGTGATCGGCTGCTCCCTGGCCTTGGGCGGCGGGGCCATGCTGCTCGGGCAGGAGCCGGTGGCGGCCCTGACCATCGGCGCGGCCCTGACCCTGTCGTCGACCGCCATCGCCGTGCCCGTCCTGGCCGAGCGCCGCCGCCTGCATTCCGAAGCCGGCCGCGCCACCTTCTCGGTGCTGCTGTTCCAGGACCTGGCCGTGGCCCCGATCCTGATCACCCTGGCCATTCTCGGCCGCGGCCATGGATCGTTCCAGGTCAAGGACCTGCTGGCCCTGGCGCCCGCGGCCCTGGGCCTGGGCGCGATCGTGCTGGTCGGGCGTCTGGCGCTGCGGCCGATGCTGAAGTCCGTCGCCAAGGCCAAGAGCGAAGAGATGTTCATGGCCGCCTGCCTGCTGGTGATCATCGGCGCGGGTCTGGTCAGCGCGCTCTCGGGCCTCTCGATGGCGCTGGGCGCCTTCGTCGCCGGCATACTGCTGGCCGAGACCGAGTATCGCCACGAGGTCGAGGTCAAGATCGAGCCGTTCAAGGGCCTGTTGCTGAGCCTGTTCTTCGTCTCGCTGGGCATCCGCCTGGATCTGTCCCTGCTGGCCGCCCAGCCCGTGGCGATCCTGGCCACGGCGGTCGGCCTGATGCTGCTGAAGACGGCCGTGGTGTTCGTCGGCGGCCTGGCCATGGGCCTGAACCGGCGCGCCGCGATCGAGGCCGGCCTGATCCTGGCGGCCGGGGGCGAGTTCGCCTTCGTGCTGCTGGACAAGGCCATCGACGCCGAGGTGGTGTCGCGGCCGCTGGGCCAGGCGGTGCTGGTGTCGGCCACCCTGACCATGTTCCTGATTCCGGCCCTGGCGGCGCTGGGCGGGTATCTGGGCCGTAAGAGCGCGCCGCTGCCGATCAGCGAGGCCCCGCCGTCCACGCCGCGCGAGCCGGACCGCGTGGGTCCCGAGCCGGCCGGCCAGGTGCTGGTCATCGGCTATGGCCGGGTCGGCAAGCTGGTCGGCGACATGCTGGGTCGCCACGCCCTGACGTGGATCGCCGT
This sequence comes from Caulobacter sp. UC70_42, assembly GCF_044056025.1. Classification (NCBI taxonomy): domain Bacteria; kingdom Pseudomonadati; phylum Pseudomonadota; class Alphaproteobacteria; order Caulobacterales; family Caulobacteraceae; genus Caulobacter; species Caulobacter sp. UC70_42. The sequence continues at coordinate 1,850,551 of NZ_CP171994.1, forward strand.
CGAGCGCGACGCGCGTCTGGTCGAGCAGGGACGGCGCAACGGCGACCGCATCTACTATGGCGACGCCTCGCGGATCGAGCTTCTGGAGCGCTGCGGCCTGGCCACGGCCAAGGCGGTGGTGGTGACCATGGACGCTTTCGAGGTGGCCGAGGCCGTGGTCGCCGCCGCGCGCGGGGCCCGGCCGGACGTGCCGATCGTGGTCCGCGCCCGCGACGCCCACCATGCCGCGCGGCTCTATGAGCTGGGCGCCACCGACGCGGTGCCCGAGACGATCGAGGCCAGCCTGCAGCTGTCCGAAGCCGTGCTGGTCGATATCGGCGTGCCGATGGGCCTGGTCATCGCCTCGATCCACGAGCGCCGCGACGAGTACCGCAAGAAGCTGAACCGCCCCGACGCCCTGGGCGGACGCCGCCGCCGACTGCGCGACGCCGCGCTGTGACGGGGCGCTAGACCGCTTCGGCCCGATACCGTCGGCGGTGATGGCCCGCCGCCTTTACGAGGCGCAGGAAGCGCGGGCAGTCCATCAGTCGCGGGACCTCGCAGTCGGCGGCGTGGGCCAGACCCTCGCGCAGGCGGGTCAGTTGTTCGATGCGGCGGTCCAGGTCGGCGACCTTGGCGCGCAGGGCTCCGCGGTCGATGTCCCGGCCGGTTCGCTTCGAGTCGTCCAGCATCGCGCCGATCTCGTCCAGCGAGAAACCGCAGGCGCGACCCAGGGCGATCAGCGACAGCCGCTCGATCTCGGACGGGGCGAAAAGCCGCTTGAGGCCGCGCCGGCCGGTCGAGGCGATCAGACCCTTTTCCTCGTAGAACCGCAGGGCCGAGGCGCGCACGCCGGTCCGTTTGGCCAATTCAGAAATATCAATGTCGAACACGGCTTGACCTCAAGTGCGCTTCAACTCGCAGGATGCGCGGGGACGATGACCATCGCAACGAAGGAGACGCGCGTGAGCGACCAGGACATGGCGGCCTATTGGGACCGGGCCGGGAGGGTCTGGGTCGAGCAGCAGGGGCTGCTGGACCGGATGTACCAGCCGATCGCCCGGGCGGTGGCGGACGCGGCCGACCCGCGCGCCGGCGAGGCGGTGCTGGACGTCGGTTGCGGCGCGGGCGCGACCACCTTCGAGGCGGCGTGGCGGGTTGGGCCGGAAGGTCGGGCGGTCGGCGTCGACATCTCGCCGGCGCTGCTGGAACTGGCGCGTCGCCGGGTGGGCGAGGCGGGTCTGGAAGGCGTCGAGTTCTGCAGGCCGACGCCCGAGACTCACGTCTTCAGGGCTGAATTCGACGCCATCGTCTCGCGGTTCGGGGTGATGTTCTTCCCCGATCCCGTCGCGGCCTTCGCCAACCTGCGCACGGCCGCGAAGCCCGGCGGCCGCCTGGCCTTCGCCTGCTGGCGCGGGCCCGAGGACAACGCCATCGCGACGGTTCCGCTGGCCGCCGCCGCCCCGTTCCTGCCCAGCCTGCCGAAGTTCGAGAAGGACGCGCCGGGCCGCTTCGGCTTCGCCGACCCCGACCGCGTGCGCGCCATTCTGGCGGCGAGCGGCTGGCGCGACGTGGTCATTGATCCCCTGGACGATCCGACGCCGGTCAGCGCCGAGGAGCTGCTGACCATGAGCCTGCGCGTCGGCCCGCTGAACCCCATCCTCGCGGGCCAGGACGAAACCGTGCGCGAGAAGGTTCGCGAAGCGGTGACGAAGGCGCTGGAGCCCTACGTGACGAATGGCGTCGCCGAGATGAACTCGGCCTGCTGGCGGGTGACCGCGAAGGCTTGAGTTTCGGCCTGTTCGCCTTTAATGACTTCCGGGTCATTAAAGGCGAACAGTCATGCAGGCCGGACATCCCAAATGGCGTCGACGCGCCGAGGCGCGGCCGGGCGAGATCGTCCAGGCGGCGTTCGAGGTGTTCGCCGAGAAGGGCTTCGCCGCCGCCAAGCTGGACGAGATCGCCGCCCGGGCGGGCGTCTCGAAGGGGGCGCTCTATCTCTATTTCGAGACCAAGCAGGACCTCTTCGGCGCGGTGGTCCGCGAGGCGGTGGCGCCAAACCTGGACATGGTCGAGGCGGCGCTGGCCCAGGCCACGCTTCCGTTCCCCGACCTGCTGCGCCTGCTGTTCGCCCGGATTTGCCAGGTGATCACGACCTCCCGTCTGGGATCGGTGGCCAAGCTGGTCATCGGCGAGTCGCGAAACTTTCCGGAGCTGGCTCGCGTCTGGCATGATGAGGTGGTCAGCCGCGCCCTGACGGCGGTCAGCGCCGCGATCCGGCGGGGCCAGGAGCGCGGGGAGGTCAGGCCGGGCGACCCGCGCCTGCACGCCTTCAGCATTGTCGGTCCTCTCCTGACGGGCGTGATCTGGCGCGAGACCTTCACCCCCGTCGGCGCGCCGGCCGTCGATCTCGAGGCGCTGATCGCGCAGCACGCCGACACGGTGCTGCTGGGCCTCGCGCCGCGGCCGGAGGACAGGTCTTGAAGCCCGCCGTCCGCATCGCCGCCGTCGTGGCCGGGGTCGGCCTGGCCGGCTTCCTCGGCTGGCGGCTGCTGGGGCCGGACGCCCATCGGCCGCACCGGCTGTCGGGCTATGTCGAGGGCGAGACGCTCTATGTCGGGGCCGCGAACGCAGGGCTGGTCAGCACGGTGGCCGTCCAGCGCGGCGATCGGGTCGAGGCCGGCCAGCCGCTGTTCGCCCTGGACGCGGCCCAGCTGACCGCCGCCCGCGACCAGGCCGCCGCCCAGACGGCCATCGCGGAGGCCCAGCTGCGCGACGCCGAAAAGGGCCAGCGCCCGCAGGAGCTGGCCGTCTATGACGCCGAACGCGCGGCCGCCGAGGCCCAGGTCCGGCAGGCCCGGTCGGACTATGACCGCGTCGCGCCGCTGGTGGCCAAGGGGATCTACGCCCCGGCCAAGCTGGACCAGGTGAAGGCCGCCCTGGACTCCGCCCGCGCCAACGCCGCCGCCGTGGCCCGGCGCAAGGACGTCGGAACCCTGGGCGCGCGCCCCGACGCGGTGAGCGCGGCGCGGTCCGCCGTCGCCTCGGCCCGCGAGGCCCTGGCCGCCGCCCAGTCGCGGCTGGATCAGATCAGCCCCAAGGCCCCGGCGGCGGCGCGGGTGCAGGACGTCTTCTACCAGCCCGGCGAGTGGGCCGCCGCCAACCAGCCGGTCGTGGCCCTGCTGTCCGACGACCGCGTGCGGCTGCGCTTCTTCGTCCCCGAGGCCGAGGTGGCGCGCTATCGGCCGGGAACGACCATCCGCTTCTCGTGCGACGGCTGCGGGGCCGAGCGCTCGGCGCGGATCAACTATGTCAGCCCCCGGTCGGAGTTCACCCCGCCGGTGATCTACAGCCGCGAGGCCCGGCAGCGGCTGGTGTTCCTGGTCGAGGCCAGGCCCGATCCGGGTCCGGCCCTGGCGCCGGGTCAGCCGGTCGACATCGTTCCCCTGGACGCGAAGCCGTGAGCGGCCTGGCCGTCGATGTCCGGGGACTGAACAAGAGCTTCGGCCCGCGCCACGTGGTGCGGGACCTGGCGATCCAGGTTGGAACGGGCAAGATCACCGGCTTCCTCGGCCCCAACGGCTCGGGAAAGACCACGACCCTGCGGATGCTGTGCGGCCTGCTGACCCCCGACAGCGGCGAGGGGGAGGTGCTGGGTCTCGACTTCCGCAAGGACGCCGAGGCGGTCAAGCGCCAGACCGGCTACATGACCCAGAAGTTCTCGCTCTACGAAGACCTGTCGATCGAGGAGAATCTCGACTTCGTGGCGCGCGTCCACGAGCTGGACCGCCGCCGCGAGCGGGTGAAGGACAGCCTCGACCGCCTGGGCCTGACGGCGCGCAGGAAGCAGCTGGCCGGCAGTCTGTCCGGCGGCTGGAAGCAGCGCCTGGCCCTGGCGGCCAGCGTCATGCACGAGCCCAAGCTGCTGCTGCTCGACGAGCCGACCGCCGGCGTCGATCCCAAGGCGCGGCGGGAGTTCTGGGACGAGATCCACGCCCTGTCGGCCGGCGGGCTGACCGTCATGGTCTCGACCCACTACATGGACGAGGCCGAGCGCTGCCACGACATCGCCTATATCGCCTATGGCAAGCTGATGGCGCGCGGCGCGGCCGATGAGGTGATCGCCGAGAGCGGTCTGGTGACCTTCCTGGCCGAGGGTCAAACCGCCGAAGGCATGGAGGCTGACCGCCTGGCGCCCGTCCTGGCCGGCCAGCCCGGCGTCCTGATGGCCGCCCCGTTCGGGGCGGCCCTGCATGTCAGCGGGACGGACCGCGCGGCGCTGGAGGCCGCCATCGCGCCCCACCGCGCGCCGCCGCTGGTCTGGACCGAAGTGAAGCCGACCCTGGAGGACGTGTTCATCCGGCTGATGGACCAGTCGTCGGACAATTTTCAATGAGCGCGACAGGCCTGTCCGGCGCCCGCATCCTGGCGGTGCTGATCAAGGAGTTCATCCAGCTCACGCGGGACCGGCTCACCTACGCCATGATCCTGGTCATGCCGATCGTGCAGTTGCTGCTGTTCGGCTACGCCATCAACAACGACCCGCGGAACCTGCCGACCGCGGTGCTGACGCAGGACCAGGGGCCGATGGCGCGCTCGACCCTCTCGGCCCTGGTCAACAGCGGCTATTTCGAGATCGTCCGCACGGCGACGTCTCCCCAGGAGCTGGACCAAGCCGTGGCGCGCGGCGAGGTGCAGTTCGCCCTGACCATCCCGGCCGACTTCACCCGTCGCGTGGTGCGCGGCGACGGCGCCCAGATCCTGGTCGAGGCCGACGCCTCGGATCCGGCCGCCACCGGCGGGGGCGATCGCGGCCCTGTCCAGCCTGCCCCGGACGGCCCTGACGCGCGATCTCGTGGGGGCGACCGCGAAACCCGGCGGCGACCCGTTCGAGGTGGTGATCCACCGCCGCTACAATCCGGAAGCCATCACCGCCTACAACATCGTGCCGGGCCTGCTGGGCGTGATCCTGTCGATGACGCTGGTGATGATGACGGCGCTGGGCGTCACGCGGGAATATGAGCGCGGCACCATGGAGAGCCTGCTGGCCACGCCGGCCCGGCCGATCGAGGTGATGATCGGCAAGCTGACGCCCTATGTCGCCGTCGGCGTGATCCAGACGGTGGTGATCCTGGTTCTGGCCAGGGCCTTGTTCGCCGTGCCGATGGCGGGGGGCTGGCTGGCGCTGAGCCTCGGCGTCCTGCTGTTCATCATCGGATCGCTGGCCCTGGGGTTCCTGATCTCGACCGTGGCCCGGACCCAGCTGCAGGCGATGCAGATGTCGTTCTTCTACATCATGCCCTCGATCCTGCTGTCGGGCTTCATGTTCCCCTTTCGGGGAATGCCGCAATGGGCCCAGGCCCTGGGCGGCGTGATCCCGGTGACGCACTTTCTCAGAGTCGTGCGCGGCGCCTTGCTCAAGGGGCTGGACGCCGCCGAGCTGTGGCCAAGTCTCTTCGCACTCGGATTGTTTGTCGTCGCGATCTCCGGTCTGGCCATGGCGCGTTACCGGACCACTCTGGACTAGGCGCAGGTTCGTCGAGGACCTGACTGAAGCGGTTAGAATGTGCGGTTTTTAGGCGACGATCCGCGAATGCTTGACTGTTTCCTGCCTTCAAGCTCTTGCGCGCGGACGGTTCACGTGCGAACCCAACGAAGCTGACGCTTATCTGCAGTGGATGTCGGCGGGCACGCTCGGAAGTTGATTTCTGAGGGGCGGTCTTGTTTGGCTTTCCTGAGCAAAGGGCAGGGGGGCGAAACCTGACGAGTGTGTCTTTGCTGACACTTTCCCGTGGCGTTCGCCTTGGTATAACAGTGCTCGGTCGGTCTCCGGCCTGGGCAGGGCAATAGAGGGCTCTTCAACGATGAAACTCAACCTCCTGGCAGGAGCTGCTCTGGTCGCGGTGTTCGCCGCGTCGGGCGTTTCGGCCCAAGAGACCGGCTGGTACGGCGCGGTCGACCTCGGCTATCACTGGCCGCAAGCCATCAAGACGCAATCGAACCAGACCCTGCCGGACGGCGAATTCGCTCACTGGTCGTGGAAGTCCGAGAAGGACTGGACCGGCTTCGTGCGCCTTGGCTACCAATTCAACCCGCACGTCCGCGCTGAAGTCGAAGGCGGCTATCGCCCCGGCGACCTGCTGAGCGCCCGCGGCCCGGCCGTGCGTCACCCGATCGGTCTCTGCACCCCCGGCGTGACCCGCACCCCGGCCGCCCCGACCTGCGGCAGCCCGAGCGGCTCGATCGACTCGTGGACCCTGATGGCGAACGTCATTTATGACTTCGCTCCGGACGCCTGGCTGAACCCCTTCGTCGGTCTCGGCGTCGGCATCAACCGTCTGGACGTCAAGGCCCTGGGCCAATTCTCGGACGTTCCGGTCGTTCCGGGTCTGACGCCCATCAACGGCGTGACCAACCCGTCGATCCAGAACCTGACGGTCGACGACGACGATGTCGCCTTCGCCTATCAAGCTCTGGCTGGCGCCTCGATCAAGGCGACCGACAAGCTGAAGATCGACTTCACCTACCGCTACATCACCGGCGCGGATCACACCTGGTCGTCGACCGGCTCGAACTTCATCCAGCCGGGCGCCTTCAAGGGCCAGTACAAGGACCAGTCGGTGACCGTGGGTCTCCGCTACTCGTTCGCGTCGCCGCCCCCGCCGCCGCCGCCCCCGCCGCCGCCGCCCCCTCCGCCCCCGCCTCCGCCGCCTCCCCCGCCGCCGCCGCCTCCGCCGCCGCCGCAGTATGAGGCCCGCGAGTTCATCGTGTACTTCCCGTTCGACCAATCGGTCCTGACGCCGGAAGCGCAATCGGTGGTCACGGAAGCCGCGAAGTACTCGAACGACGGTCACGCGACGAAGATCGTCGTCGTCGGCCACACCGACACGTCGGGTTCGCCGAAGTACAACGTGAAGCTCTCGGAACGCCGCGCCAAGGCCGTCGCTGACGCCCTGGTCTCGCAAGGCGTCCCGGCCGCCGTGCTCGGCGTCGACTGGAAGGGCGAAAGCGCTCCGGCCGTCGCCACCGGCGACGGTGTGAAGGAACCGCTGAACCGCCGTTCCACGATCTCGATCAACTTCTAAGATCGAATCGAACTGACTATCGGGAGGGCCCGGCGGAAACGCCGGGCCCTTTCTCTTTGGGCGGAGGGCTTCCGACGCTTGGAGGCCCAAAGTCCCCGGTTTCCGGGCCTTTCGCCTGGACCCCTCCGCCCCCTCGTCCGAGGGCGCCGTCCACCGCCGACCACCATCCCTTGTGGCCCTCCTGTTAACGAGCGACGTTGTCCGGGGGCGGATGTCCTGGGGCGCCTTGCGGCGTCCTGTCGCGGGTGAAAAAAGTTCGGCCAGGCAACCCCTTGTCCCGCCTACGCAAGTTCGCGCCGTTCACAGGTTGTTAACGAAAAACTGGGGCCCGAGCCGTTGACGAGTCATTCACCACTGTGGCCCCATATGTGGGTTGAGGGGGCTCCTCAGCCACAAGATATAGCGGCTGACCGGGGCATGTCCCTTCTCCGGAACACGCTGATTGAGCAATGGATTTGGTCATGAACGGCAGTGAAGCGGCGAAGACGAACATCCGGAACGAGGCCCGTCTGGCCGCGATCAAGCCCGCCAAGCGCCCGCAGCTGGCGCTGGTGCAGAAGGTGCAGGTCGATCGCTCGCGCGACGCCCTGCTGACCGACTTCGGCAAGACCACGCTGGAAGACCGCTACCTGCTGCCGGGCGAGTCCTACCAGGACATGTTCGCGCGCGTGTCGACGGCCTTCGCCGACGACGCCGACCACGCCCAGCGCGTCTACGACTATATGAGCCGCCTGTGGTTCATGCCGGCCACCCCGGTGCTGTCGAACGGCGGCGCCGATCGCGGCCTGCCGATCAGCTGCTTCCTCAACGCCGTCAACGACAGCCTGGACGGCATCCTGGGCGTCTGGAACGAGAACGTCTGGCTGGCGGCCAACGGCGGGGGCATCGGCACCTACTGGGGCGGCGTCCGCTCGATCGGCGAGAAGGTCAAGGGCCAGGGCCAGACCTCGGGCATCATCCCCTTCATCCGCGTCATGGACTCGCTGACCCTCGCGATCAGCCAAGGCTCGCTGCGTCGCGGCTCGGCCGCCGTCTATCTCGACATCCACCACCCGGAGATCGAGGAGTTCCTTGAGATCCGTAAGCCCTCGGGCGACTTCAACCGCAAGTCGCTGAACCTGCACCACGGCCTGTCGATCACCGACGAGTTCATGCACGCCGTGCGCGACGGGACCAAGTTCGGCCTGCGCTCGCCCAAGACCAACGAAGTCCTGCGTGAGGTCGACGCCCGCGCCCTGTGGCAGAAGGTTCTGGAGCTGCGCCTGCAGACCGGCGAGCCCTACCTGATCTTCTCCGACACGGTGAACCGCGCCATGCCCTCGTTCCAGCGCGAGCTGGGCCTGAAGGTGCGCCAGTCGAACCTGTGCAGCGAGATCATGCTGCACACCGGCACCGACCACCTGGGCCAGGAACGCACCGCCGTCTGCTGCCTGTCGTCGGTCAACGCCGAGACCTATCTGGAGTGGCGCGATCACCCGACGTTCATCGAGGACGTCATGCGCTTCCTCGACAACGTCCTGCAGGACTTCATCGACCGCGCCCCGGACGCGGCCTCGACCGCCGCCTACGCCGCCATGCGCGAGCGTTCGGTGGGCCTGGGCCTGATGGGCTTCCACAGCTTCCTGCAGAGCCAGAACGTGCCGTTCGAAAGCGCCCTGGCCAAGAGCTGGAACATGCGGATGTTCAAGCACCTGCGCCGCGAGGCCGACAAGGCCTCGATCGCGCTGGGCGAAGAGAAGGGCCCGTGCCCCGACGCCGCCGACCGCGGCTCCAAGGAGCGCTTCTCGCACAAGCTGGCCATCGCCCCGACCGCCTCGATCTCGATCATCTGCGGCGGCACCTCGGCGGGCATCGAGCCGATCCCGGCCAATATCTACACCCACAAGACCCTGTCGGGTTCGTTCGCGGTGAAGAACCCCTATCTGGAGAAGCTGCTCGAGGAAAAGGGCCAGAACACCGACGCGGTGTGGGGTTCGATCCTGGAAGAGGAAGGCTCGGTCCAGCACCTGGACTTCCTGAGCCAGGACGAGAAGGACGTCTACAAGACCGCCTTCGAGCTGGACCAGCGCTGGGTGATCGAACTGGCCGCCGACCGGACGCCGGAAATCTGCCAGAGCCAGTCGGTCAACGTCTTCCTGCCGGGCGACGTCGACAAGTGGGACCTGCACATGCTGCACTGGATGGCCTGGGAGCGCGGCGTGAAGTCGCTGTACTACCTGCGCTCCAAGTCGGTGCAGCGCGCGGCCTATGCCGGCGCCGAGGACAAGGTCGCGGCGGCTCCGGGCTTCGACGTGCCGGACAAGACCGACTACGACGAGTGCCTGGCCTGCCAGTAAGGCTTGCCGCGCCTCTGACGGCGACGATCCGAAAAAGTGACGGCGGCGCGGGAAATCGCGCCGCCGTTTCACGTTCCCGGAACCCTAATCTGTCACAACGGGTTCAGACCCTGTGCGTTTTCGCCGCGATGGACACGCTGTGAAACGAGCGTAGGCTGGGTGTCCGACTGGATTGGGGAATCCGTGATGCGGGTCGCTGGGGAGCGTACCGTTTTCTGCCTGATGGCGATGATCGCCGCCGTGGCGACTGGCCATGCCGGCGTCGCCTGCGCGGCCGCGAAGGCCGGCAAGGCCCCTCAGGCTGGCGAGGCCAAGCCCGAGCCCACGACGCCGATTTCCTTCCAGGTAAAGCCCGAGAGCCTGCGTCCGCTCGATCCCGAAAGCGCCACGGGCTTTGCGGCCCGTGACCTCGACGCCCCCCAGGGCAAGGTCGAGGGCGGGTTCGCCCTGTCGCCCGCCGCCGCCCTGGCCGGCGACGCTCGCATTCTCGACGTCGACCGATTCTACGGCGGCGCGGGTCCCGTGACCTGGCGCTCCAACGCCTTCAGCCACCAGGCCCAGGCCGGCGGTCCGATCAACTCGGTCCGCGTCTCGATGGCCGGCATGGCCCCGACCGCCGCCTATGCGCCGCTGACCTTGGCCCGTCCCGAAAACGCGGACAGCTACGCCCTGCGCGAGGTCGACGTGACCGTGACGCGCGGCTGGCCCTCGGCCTTGGCGCTGAACGGCCGCAGATTCACCCTCGACGTCACCCCGCACGCCGGGCTGGGCTATGGCGCGGCCGGCGGTTCGGCCGAGGCCGGGGCCACCCTGCGCATGGGCAAGAAGAAGAACATGGGCTCGCGGGTGAATGACGCTCTGGGCGTCCAGGACGGCAACGCGACCTTCGGGACACGCGGGCGCTGGTACATCTTCGCCGCCGCCAGCGGCCGGGCCGTGGGCCTGAACATGCTGCGCGGCCAGAACGGCGACTGGAGCCGCGCGGGCCTGACCCAGGACGCCACCAGCAAGCTGATCGGCGACAGCCAGGCCGGCGTCGCCTGGCGTCGCGGCCCGATGCAGGCCTCGCTGGGCTATATCCACCGCGAGATCAGGGCCAAGGAAGGCATCATGGGCCTGGCCACCCAGAAGGACGACGTGGTGGCCCTGTCGTTCAGCCTCAAGCCCCAGTGGTAGGCCGGCGCCAGGCGCTGGCGGGCAGGCCAAAGGCCTATTAAGCTTGTGTTCCGGGCCGCTTTCATGCAGCTAGCGCCGTTCCGTCCACCAGCCGTCCAGCGAGATCATGAGCGATAGCGAGCCCCCGCGCCGCAAGACCCTGAGCCTCAAGAGCCCGGTCGCCGCCCCCGGAGGGCCGCCGCCGCTCGAGCGCATGGTCAAGCCGTCGGCCCGCGCCACCGTGTTCACATCCCACGCCGCCCCGCCGCCGCCGCCGGCCCCCGCGCCGACGGGGGACTGGAAGTGCAAGCCGTGCGGCACGCGCTTCGACCCGCCGACCGACATTCCCGACGAAGACTCGGTCCGCTGCCCGTCGTGCAACGCCCGTCTGGGCCTTGCCGCGGACTTCCGCGCCGACCCGCCGAACGTGGCCAAGCTGCGCGCACGCTGGCTCAAGAAGGCCTAGGACCCGCTCGCCGGAAAATCCTCGACGCCGTTTGGCGGCGTGATGGTGTCTCGACAAGGAACGGTTGAGTCGGGAATGAGCGAACCTTCCATCTTCTTCTTCGAGGTCAACGAACGCCAGGGGATGTTCCACCGGCGCGCGTTCCTGCTGGGCGGCCTGACGGGCATGGGTTTGCTGGCGCTGGGCGGCCGGCTGGCGCAGCTGCAGCTGGTCGAGGCCAAGCGCTATCAGAAGCTCTCCGCGGGCAACCAGTTCAACTACCGTCTGGCGCCGCCGCCGCGCGGCCTGATCCTCGACCGCAACGGCGTGTCGCTGGCGTCCAACCGGCCGAACTTCCGGCTGATCGTCAACAAGGACAAGGACCTGGACGCCGAGGCGGTGATGACCGACCTCCAGAAGCTGGTGCCGATCGACGAGGCCCGCCGCGCGCGGGTTCTGAAGGAGCTGGCCCGCGCCCCGCGCAAGGCGCCCGTCGTGGTGATGGAAGACCTCTCGTGGGAGGAGTTCTCGCGGATCAATATCCGCGAGCCGGAGCTGCCCAGCGTCACCGCCGACATGGGCGAGGTGCGGGTCTATCCGTTCGGCGGCGCCTTCGCCCACGTGATCGGCTACGTCGCCAAGGCGTCGGACCGGGATCTCAAGGCCGCCGAAGGCGACAGCACGCAGGATCAGGTGCTGCTGCACAATCCCGGCTTCCGGATCGGCAAGCAGGGCGTGGAGAAGGCCTTCGACAAGGACCTGCGCGGCCGCGCCGGCGCCACCAAGACCGAGGTGGACGCCCAAGGTCGCGTCGTGCGCCTGGATCCGACCGGCGACATCGCCGCGACGGCCGGCAAGGAGATCCGCCTCACCCTGGACGCCGACATCCAGAACCGCGCCCTGGAGGTGATGGGCGAGGAAAGCGGCGCGATCGTGATGGTCGATTGCCGCAACGGCGACCTGCTGTGCATGGCCTCCACGCCCAGTTTCGACGCCAACCAGCTGGTCAAGGGTCTGTCAGGCTCCGAGTATCGGGCCCTGGCCGAATACGAGCGCAAGCCGCTGCTCGACAAGACCATGACCGGGGTCTACCCGCCGGGCTCGACCTTCAAGCCGACCGTGGCGCTGGCGGCGTTGAGCGCGGGGATCGATCCGACCGAGCGGGTTGTGTGCACCGGCGGCTGGTACTTCGGCGGCCGCACCTGGCACTGCCACAAGAAGGGCGGGCATGGTTCGCAGAACATGCATGACGCCATCAAGAACTCCTGCGACGTCTATTTCTATCAGATGGCGCTGCGCATCGGGCCGGATCCGATCCACACGACGGCGACCGCCATGGGCTTCGGCCAGACCTTCGACCTCGGCATACCCGGTCAGCGCAAGGGCCTGGTCGGCTCGCGCGAGTGGAAGAAGAAAGCCTTCAAGAAGGACCCGGTCTGGCACCCCGGCGACTCCGTGCCGTACGGGATCGGCCAGGGCTATATCAACGTCAACGCCCTGCAGCTGGCGGTGATGTGCGCGCGTCTCGCCAACGGCAAGCGGGCGCTGAACCCGCGCCTCGTCAAGTCGATCGGCGGGGTCGACCAGCCGCATGGCGACGCCGTGGCGGACCTGCCTATTCCGCCCGAGCACCTGGCCATCGTCCGCGACGGCATGGCGGCGGTCGCCAACGATCCGACCGGCGGCGCCTACAAGCAGAGCCAGCTGGGTCTTGGCGACGTGCTGATGGCGGGCAAGACCGGCACGGCCCAGGTGCGCCAGTATTCCCAGACGGGATCGCGCAGCAACCAGGGCGTCCCCTGGCGGCTGAAGGACCACAATCTGTTCATCGCCTTCGCGCCCTACGACAATCCGCGCTACGCGATGTCGGTGCTGGTCGAGCATGGCGGCCTGTTTGGCTCCAGCGCCGCCGCGCCCCGGGCCCGCGAGGTGATGCGCGTGGCCCTGCTGAAGGATCCCGAGATCCGGGCCCGCATCGAGAATCCGACGCCGTTGCCCAGCCTGGGGCCGGAGGACGAGACGGCGGGGGAGGCCCCGACCCCCACCGAGGGCGAGCCGTCGACGGGCTGAGCGCGCGAGGGCCTAGGCCCGGCTTGAAGCTTTTCGCCCGGCGTTCCGGAAGGGCGAGGGAGCCTCAAGGCTCCAGCGGCGCCTCGATGCCGACCGGCCCGGGTTCGTCGCGGATGATGACGCCCGTGCCGGCCGCGTGGGACGGAACCTGCTTCTTGAAGAGACCGCGCCAGAGGCTCTGTTCCTCGACCGCGCTGGTCCAGACCGTGCCCTGCATCGCCTGCTCGACGCCGGCGTCATAGATGCGGCGCATCAGGTCGGTCTCGAACTTCAGCAGGTTGAAGCCCTCGAAGCTGCTCGGGATCGAGGCGACGCTGAGCGGCAGGTTATGGCGCGAGCAGAAGCCGGCGGCCAGGCTCAGCGCCTGCCGGTAGGAGAACCGCAGCATGGTGTCGAAGCTGCGGGCCATGATCGAGGCTACGCCCGGCGGGGTCGACTGGGTCGACGGATCCAGCACGGTGTTGACGATCACATGCACCCGGCCGCGTCGGAAGCGGGGCCCCAGGTTGCGCCAGTGCAGCAGGGCGTCGGGCATCAGGAACAGCGGCGCGGCCACCCCGCCGTCGACGTGCATTTCCTGATAATGCTGGCCGTCGACCTCGACGTCGATCAGCTTGGGCGGAAAGATCCCCGGCACCGAGGACGAGGCGACCAGCAGGGTGCGGAACAGCTTCAGCGCCGCGTCGCCGCCATGGTTGGCGATCTCGCCCATGTCCCAGACGACGGCCCTCTGGCTGTCGAGATTGGTGGTGGCGATCAGCAGGCGACGGCCCTTCAGGTGCTCGACGGCGACCGCGTCGACCATCTCCTGGTCGACGAAGGTCTCGACCAGGGCGTCCAGGCTCTCGCCCTTGAAGATGCTGGGGCCCAGCGCCGTCCCCAGGCGGCGGAAGCTGAGCAGCTCGGCCGCGTGGCCGCCGACATAGGCGTCGGTCAGGCGCTCGTCCCAGGCCGGGCCGAGGAAGGCGAGGGGCGCGATCAGGGCCCCGGTGCTGACCCCGGTGACGATGGCGAAGTCCGGACGGCGGCCGGCCTTGGTCAGGCCCGTCAGCACGCCCGCGCCATAGGCGCCGCCGGACGCGCCGCCGGACAGGGCCAGGATGTTGAACTCGTCGCGGCCGATCAGCGAGCGCGCCGGCGCCAGGCGGTCGGCCGCGCTTCTCAGGGCGTCGTCGGCCTGGTCGACCGAGAGGCGCACGCCCGGGAAGCCCAGGGCTTCCACATGCCGCTCCGAGGTGGGCGCCGACAGGCGCTTGCCGCGAAGCGGATCGGTGGCCTTCCTGTCCTTGAAGAAGCCCTGGAGGCTGATCTTGCCGGCGGGATCCTTATCCAAGGAAGTTCTCCAGGGGTGTCTAGCGCGCGCTGGCCAGCACCACGCCCACCAGGACGGCCGCGTAGTGCAGGCCGGCGCCGCCGATCACGTGGCCGTGCCAGATGGCGCGGCGGAACTTCAGGCGACGCATCAGGTAGAAGATGGTTCCGGTGGAATAGACCAGGCCGCCGATGGCGAGCAGCAGCAGGGCCACCCAGGACAGGCCGTCGATCATCGGCTTGATGGCGACCAGCACCAGCCAGCCAAGGGCGAGGTAGAGGCCGACCCAGAAGCGCTTGTCCAGGCCCGGCAGGAACAGCTTGGCCAGCACGCCCGCGCCGGCGACGGTCCACACCGCCGTGGTCATGCCGATGGCCCACCAGCCGTGCAGGTTCTGGGTGGTGAAGGGCGTGTACGAGGCGGCGATCATCACGAAGATGCCGGCGTGGTCGAAGCGGCGCAGCAGCGGCCGCCAGCGGGCCTTGGCGAAGTTGTAGGCGGTCGACAGCGACAGCATCAGGATCAGTCCGACGGTGTAGACGCTGACGGCGGCCACCTGCCGCAGGTCGCCGATCCCGAAGGCCAGGCCCAGCAGGATTCCGCCGCCCAGCAGGGCGCAGGCCAGGCCCGCCAGGTGCACCACAAGGTCGGCGCACTTGGCGCCAGCCGTGGGATAGTGCGTCGCGACCTCGGAAGCGACGATGTCGGTCGTGGTGGTCGTCATGGCCCCGCTCGATGCGAAATGCAGTACGTCCGAACGCTAGGTTCGTTCCGTGACATATAAGCGTCGATCATCGTGGCGGCGAAAGGGCGTGGGCGACACGCTGGAAAGAAAAGGCGGCTTCTGGGCCGCCCGTCCCCTAAAAGAACAGGCCTCTGGCGCCGTCGAACACCAGCTTGCCGCCGACCGCGACGAGCAGCACGTAGATGACCTTGTAGAAGCCCTCGGCCGGCACGCGGCGCACCACCCAGACCCCGCCCCAGGTCGAGGCGATGGCCAGGGGCAGCAGCACCCCGGCGGTGGCCAGCACCTTGGGCGTGAACTGGCCCAGGGCGATGTAGGCCGGCACCTTCATCCAGTTCACGACCGCGAAGAAGATGGCGCTGGTGCCGATGAAGGCGTCACGGGGCAGGCGGCGGGGCAGGACGTAGATCTGGAATGGCGGGCCGCCGGCGTGGGCGATCTGGCTGGTGAAGCCGGCCGCCGCGCCGCAGATCGCGCCCAGCCATGGCCGGCCTGGGGTCGCCTCGACCTGGGCGGCGGCCTTGACGGCGCGCTCGGCCCACAGGCGCTGCAGGGCGAAGGCCACCGAGATCAGGCCCACGGCCAGCTCGACGGCGGCCTCCTTGACGAAGGCGGCCAGGGCCCAGCCCAGGAAGATCCCCACGGCCGCGGCGGGCAGCATCAGGATCAGCAGGCCCTTGTCCCAGCTCTTCCGGAAGGCCCAGACGCTGACCACGTCCTGGACCAGCAGGATGGGCAGGGTGATCGAGGCGGCCATGACCGGCGACACCGCCAGCGCCATCAGCGGCACCGCCACCACGCCGATCCCGGCGAACCCGCCCTTGGCCAGGCCCAGCAGGATCACGGCGGGAATCGCCACCGCGTAGAAGAACGGATCGGTCAGCATGGGCCGGTGCTTAGCAGCAAGCCCGGCCCGTGCCTATTCAGGCTGCGGCCAGTCCCGTCCGGTGCTCCAGGCGGAGGCTGAAGGCGGCCAGGGCCAGGGCCGACAGCGGCACCACAGCGGCGACCAGGGGGACGGCCGAGAGGCCCGGGCCATGGTCGATCACCGCTCCGCCCAGCCAGGCCCCGAAGGCGTTGCCCAGGTTGAAGGCGGCGATGTTCAGGCTGGAGGCCAGGCCCTGGCCCGCGCCGCCGGCCTGGCTCAGCACCCGCATCTGCAACGGCGCGACGGTGGCGAAGGCGGCCGCGCCCAGCAGGAAGGCGGCGATCACCGCGCCGACCTGGCTGTGGAAGGCGAAGGCCGAGGCGCTCATCACGAGCGTCAGCAGGATCAGCGTGCCGGCCAGGGCCGCGTTCAGGCTCTTGTCGGCCCAGCGGCCGCCGGCGAGGTTGCCGGCCACCAGGCCCGCGCCGAACACCAGCAGGATCGGCGAGACGGCGGCCTGCGAGAAGCCGGCCAGCTGGGTCAGGATCGGCTGGATGTAGGTGAAGACCGCGAACACCCCGCCAAAGCCCAGCACGGTCATGGCCAGGCCCAGCTGCACCTGCGGTCGGGCCAGCACGGCGAACTCCTCGCGCAGCGGCGCGGGCTCGGCCGTCTCCTGGGCGCTCGGCACCAGGGCGGCGAGGACCACGAACGCCAGGGCGCCGACGCCGGCCACGGCCCAGAAGGCCATCCGCCAGCCGAAGGCCAGGCCCAGCCACGCGCCGAACGGCACGCCCAGCAGGGTGGCGAGGGTCAGGCCGGTGAACATGATCGAGATCGCTGAGGCCTTGCGCTCGGGCGCCACCAGGGAGACGGCGACCAGGGCGCCGACGCCGAAGAACGTGCCATGGGCCAGGGCCGTGACCAGCCGCGCGCCCATCAGGATCCCGTAGGTCGGGGCGATGGCGGCCAGGATATTGCCCAGGGTGAAGATCGCCATCAGCACCAGCAGCGTCGTCTTCTTCGGCAGGCGGCGCGTGGCGATGGTCAGGATCGGCGCGCCGACGAAGACGCCCAGGGCGTAGCCGGTCATCAAGAGGCCGGCGGTGGGGATCGAGACGCCGAGATCGGCGGAGACCTGCATCAGCAGGCCCATGATGATGAATTCGGTGACGCCGATGCCGAAGGCGCCGACGGTCAGGGCATAGAGGGCGAGGGGCATGACGGCTCTCGTATTGGGTTCGGACCCCAGATAGCGCCGGCATGTTCGATGAATTAGATTGGATGAAGGAACTTTACTTGTGAAATGAGGGCACAATGGCGCGCTCGGAGATCAATCGCTCGGGGGAGATGGAGGTCTTCGCCCGCGTCGTCGAGGAGGGCGGCTTCACGGCGGCCGCCAAGGCGATGTCGATGACCCCGTCGGCGGTCAGCAAGCTGGTGGCGCGGCTGGAGGCGCGGCTCGGCTCGCGGCTGATCAACCGCTCGACCCGCAAGCTGCAGCTGACCGCCGAGGGCCTGACCTTCCACGAGCGCACCCTGCGGGTGCTGGCCGACCTGGACGAGGCCGAGCGTTCGGTCGCCGCCTGCGCCGTCCCCAAGGGCCGGCTGCGGATCAACGCCAACGTGCCGTTCGGCCTGCACCACCTGCTGCCCCTGGTTCCGAAGTTCATGGCCCTGAACCCCGAGGTGCAGGTCGATGTGACCCTGACCGACCAGATCATCGACCTGCTGGACGAGCGGACCGAGCTGGCGATCCGGGTGGGGCCGATGCGGCCCTCGCAGCTGGTGGCCAGGAAGCTGGGCGACAGCCGCACCGTCCTGGTCGCCTCGCCCGACTATCTGGCGCGACGCGGGACGCCGCGGCATCCCGACGACCTGGCCGATCACGACCTGATCACCTTCAACTTCTCGCGCCAGTGCGACGAGTGGCCGTTTCGGATCGCGGGCGAGCGGGTGTGCTATCCGGCGCACGGCCGGGCCATGGTCGGAGACGGCGAGAGCGCCACCCACCTGGCCCTGGCCGGGCAGGGGATCACCAAGCTGGGCATCTTCCATATCGTCGACCAGATCCGGGCCGGCCGGCTGGTCCCGGTGCTGGACGACTTCAATTCCGGCGAGCTGGAGACGGTCAGCGCCGTCTATGTCGGCCACGCGGGTCCGCTGCCGGCCCGCGTGCGGGCGTTCATCGACTTCCTGGCGACGGAGGTCGATGTGGACTGGCCGATGGGGCGAGCGATTTAGCGCCCGCCCCTCAGCGCGTTCTACGCCCCCAGCATCACCTCGGCGATCTGCACCGCGTTCAGGGCCGCGCCCTTGCGGAGGTTGTCGCCGACCACGAACAGCGCCAGGCCATGCTCGACGGTCGGGTCCGGCCGGATGCGGCCGACGAACACCGGATCCTGGCCGGTCGCCGCCAGCGGGTTCGGCACGTCGTCCAGCACCACGCCCGGCGCGGCGGCCAGCAGGGCCGTGGCCTCGGCCACCGACAGCGGACGCTCGAACTCGGCGTTGATCGACAGCGAGTGGCCGGTGAACACCGGCACGCGCACGCAGGTGCCGCTGACCGGCAGGCCGGGGATCTCGAGGATCTTGCGGCTCTCGTCGCGCAGCTTCAGCTCTTCCTCGGTGTAGCCGTCCTCGCTCAGCACGTAGTTCAGCGGCACGACGTTATAGGCCAGCGGAACCGCCCACTTGCGCGGGGCGGGCAGGGGGGCGGCGTCCGGCGACTGGGCCAGGCCGTCCAGGTTCCCGGCCGCGCCGGCGCGCAGCTGCTCGGACAGCACCTCGATGCCCTCCATGCCGCCGCCCGAGGCGGCCTGGTAGGTGCTGACGGTCAGGCGCTTCAAGCCCGCCTTGTCATGCAGGGGCTTCAGCGCCGGCATGGCGGCCATGGTGGTGCAGTTGGGATTGGCGACAATGCCCTTGGGGATATTGGCCAGGGCGTGCGGATTGACTTCGGCCACCACCAGAGGCACGTCCGGGTCCGAGCGCCAGGCCGAGCTGTTGTCGATCACCACGGCCCCGGCCGCGGCGGCCTTCGGCGCCAGTTCGCGCGAGGTCGAGCCGCCGGCCGAGAAGAACACGATGTCCAGGCCGGCGAAGTCGGCGGTCGCGGCGTCCTCGACCACGATCTCCTGGCCCTTGAAGTCGACCTTGGTCCCGGCCGAGCGGGCCGAGGCGAACAGGCGTAAGGACGCCAGCGGGAAGTCGCGCTGGGCCAGCAGCTCGCGCATCATGCCGCCGACCAGGCCGGTGGCGCCCACGACGCCGACGCGGGGCGGGTTGGCTCGGGAAAACTTGAAGCTCACGGGTCTACGTCTCCTGAAAGTGCGGAGGCGCGGGGAGCTTAGGGTCTCGTTGGATGAGAGCCGCCCCGCGCATCGGCGGGGCTGGTGGGATGCTCGCTAGTTCGCGCGCACGCCCGACCACGCCCCGCCGCGGCGGGTCGTTTTCGGGGTGATAATTTTGGTCGCGCGGACTTGCATCGGCGGCGCTTCTAGAGAGGAAGCGCCGCCGCGTAAAGCGGCTTTAGAGGAACAATGATGCCGCGTTACCGACATTGTGCATTAGGACCGGCAATAAAATGCTTCCTGTGCGCAGCCTCACCCAGACGCCGATCAGCGACGGCCCGGCGGTCAGGGCGAAGACCATCGGCTCGAACGAGGCCTTGCCGTGCGAGACGCCCAGCGCGTGGGCCAGGCCGAACAGGGCGCAGGACAGCAGCGCGCCCCAGCCCCAGTCGACGCCCAGGAAGCGGACACGGCCGGTGAAGGCCTCGCCCAGGACCAGCAGCAGGACGCCGCGATAGAAGGCCTCTTCCTCCAGGCCCGGCATGGTCAGCTGGAAGGCCAGGGTCTCGGCGGTATTGGGTTCGTTGGGGAAGGCCAGGGCCAGGCCGACGAACAGCAGGCCGTACAGGCTGGCGACGATCAGCGGGGCCTTGAGGTCGGCTTGGCGAAGAGTCAGGCCGCTGCGGGTCCAGCCGAGGGCGGGCAGGGCGGCGACGGCCAGGGTGGCCAGCAGGGCCAGGATCTTGCCTTCCCAGTTCCAGTGGCCGGGGATCAGATCGGGCAGGCGGCCATACAGCCGCGTCAGCAGCGCGTCGTTCAGCAGGACAAGCCCCGCCGCCGCCAGCAGCCAGCGCGGCGAGAACGCCTCGCGCCCGCTCAAGAGCCCGATCACGCCGCCGGCGCCCAGCAGCAGCGCCAGCACCAGGCCGATCCCCAACAGTCCGTCCATGAAACCCCTCCAAAGATGATGAGGGGGCTCTAGCGGCGGCGGCTCAGGCCGGCTTCTCGGAAGGCGGCGGATCGTTCCTCGGAAGACGGCCAGATGCGCGGAAAGCGCTGGGCGGCCGGCCCTCGACGGCCTGGAAGGCGCGGTTGAACGAGGCCAGGGATGCAAAGCCGCTGTCGAGCGCGATGGTGATCAGCTTGTCGCCGGCGTGGGCGGGATCGGCCAGGCGCCGGCGGGCCTCGGCGACGCGGCAGGCGTTGAGGAAGGCGCGGAAGTGGTCGTGGCCCAGGCGGTGGTTGATGAAGGCCCGCGCCGTCTTCTCCGGCGCGCCCATGCGGCGGGCGAAGGCGGCGAAGGTCAGGTCGGGTTCCAGATGGACCCGCTCGACCTCGACCATAACCCGCAGCCGCTCAGCCAGCCGCGCTTCTTCCCCGGCAGCGGGCGGGGCGGCGGGGACGAGGACGGGGTTGGGCGCGGCGAGGGGCGGCGAGACCGGCAGCAGGCGCAGGCCCAGCCAGGCGCTGAAGGCCAGCAAGGCCGTGTTCTGGGCGATGGTGAAGGCCGGCGGTCCCCAGTCCAGACCCATGACCAGATCCACCAGAAAGTCGGCCAGCAGCTGTCCGGCCAGCAGCGCGACGACCAGCACCCGGGCGCGGCGGCTCTCCTCGACCAGATCGCCCTCGCGGTCGCGGACCAGCCGCCAAGCCAGATAGGCGATCATCGACAGGCCCAGCGCAATCAGCAGCCAGGACAGGCCCTTGCCCTCGATCGCCGGACCCAGCAGGCCGCGATCGGCGCTGGCGATCGCGATCCAGGCCAGGCCCGCCGCCAGCACCGCGCCGCGCGGCCGGAAGGTCTCGTCGAAACTGGCCAGGCAGAACCACCACATGAAGACGGCGGCGTAGCCGGCGACCAGCACCCCGGCGTGGCTTAGCGGCCCGGAGAGGCGCAGCGCCGGGTCCGGCGTGTTGCCGGCCAGGAAGCCCGCCAGGCACAGGGCCATCGGCGCGAAATAGACGGCCAGCCGCCGCGTGCGCGGCTCCCGCGCCAGCAGAGCGCCCAGCGCCAGCAGCAGGGTCGCGCCCGCGACTCGCGTGATCACGTCCAGCTGGCTGAGGTCCATGGGGCTCCGAAGCGTGAAGTCCCTCTCTCCGTGAGAGAGGAGGGGCCCGCCGCGAAGCGGCGGGAGGGTGAGAGGTTTTTTAGAGCTTTCCGGTGGCGCTCCGCCAGGGACGCGCCGCAGATACCCCGGCCTTTGGGGAGTTCGCGCGTGAGCGTCCTTCTCCCCCCCGGAGAAGGAGGCCTCCCTAAATCTCACGGCGAGACGATCGCAGGGCTGATCAGGTCACTCAAGGACCGCCCTGCGGGCGGCCGCCGCGCGGCGACGCGGAGCGTCGTCCTTGACTGACCTGATCAGCCCTGCACGCTGCAGCCTCCAAGAGATTTAAGGATCGCACCCGACCGGGGTGTCGGGTTTGAGCCCTTAGTGAACTGACCCAGCGTCGACTTGTCGGTATACATGCATCAGGTAGGGTAACCGCCCCGATCACGTACTCAGCGAACTTGTGAACCTGGGAATGCGCTAGACGCAGCGGGCGATTGGAGAGGGCATGCGTCCTGCGGACGAAGATTGGTTCGATCCTGATATCCAGTCCATGGCACTCGGCTACGGCGAGAAGGCCGGGCTGCAAATCTACCGGAACTATACGCGAGCCTTTGAGGACGAGGGAATCAAGCGCTTTCGGCAGGCTCTTGTCAGTGCTCCGGGCGAATATGCCAATTTCGAAAAACTGGCGCGGCTACTGGCGACAGAGGACATCAGATTTCTGCCCGTCATCGCCTGTGGCTATGCGGATGACGTTCTAAAGCAGGTGTTTTTGGATGTGATCCCACCCGACGTTCCAGGTGGGAGGTCCGAGATGTTGAGCGGGTATGGGCCGCTCTCGGACCTCTCTAAACGAATCCGACTTGCTTACGCCTTCGACTTGCTTTCGAGCGACCTGATGGACGCTGTTGATCGGGTTAGATCGGCGCGAAACCGCATCTCCCACGATTGGGACTTGTCCAAGATCGAGGATTTTTATCTCACCGGAAGAGTGTCGGAGTTAGCCGCCGTTGAGCTAATGTTAGCCGAACGCGCCAAAGACTTTCCAGAGTTGGATGTGGTGTTCGATCCAGCATCGGCGTTTCGGATTCGGCTCATCTGGTTGATGGGCCGGTTGACTTACGAAGCGAGCCTATATCACCCGGCGAAGGTGGGAGGGCTCAAGCCATATCGAGCGCTCTACGCCGATGGAGGAACCGCGTGGCTGAAGCAGGTGTCGAAAATCTGCATGGCCGAAACACGTGCTGTCATTACGGGGATGGCTCAGCGCAAGTCCGAGATGTGACGATCGGATTCCTGAGGCCCGCCTTCTAACTCATCTGTGTTTCCCCTCACCCAGCCTGCTGCCCCAACCGCTCCCACCCGTCGAAGAACGGGAACCGCCGCTCCCAGAACCCCGCCAGCCTCGGATCCGCGTCGACCCGCCTGACCACCTCGCTCATGCGCGGCGCGGCCTCGGAGAAGCGCACGCGGCGCGGGCCCCAGCGGCTGACCACCGTGACGTAGAGGTCGAGCACGCTCAGCGCGTCGCCCAGCAGGTAGGTCCGTGGCGTGATCTGGCTCTCCATCATCCGCCAGCAGTCCAGGATCCGCTCGGCCGTCGCGGCCTTGATCCGCGCCTGGATTTCCGGGTCAGGTCCGCCCAGGCGTGACGGATCATCCCGCACCCAGAACAGCGAATAGATCGACGCCGGGATGAACGTCATCCAGCGCAGGAACTGGGCGCGGGCGGGATCGTCGACCTTGGGCGCGAGCCGCGCCTCCGGATAGCGGTCGGCCAGCCAGATCAGGATGGCGGCGCTTTCGGTGATCGTTTCGCCCGCCGGGGTGACGAGGGCCGGAATCTGCTTAAGGGGATTGATCGCGGCGACCTTGGCGGCTTGCGCCTCGCCCTCCCAGGTCGGGGCCTCGATCACCTCAAAAGGCAAGCCGATCAAGGTCATGGCCGCCTCGACGGGCACGCCGCCGGAGCCGAGGGCGCTGAAAATCGTGAACGGTTTCTCCACAAATCATCCCCTATGTTGTGGGCGTGACCCATTGTCACACTAGATGTAGTGGGTCACTATCAGGGTGCGTCGGGCGTCGGCCTGCCGTAGCCTAAGCCTACCCCGTCCGCTCGATTCTCGCTTCCGAGGCCCGCCATGTCCGCTCCGTCATCGCTTATCCTGCCCGGCCTGATGACCCCTTCGGGCGGCTACAAGCCGTTCCGCTATCCGTGGGCCTACGACTTCTGGAAGAAGCAGCAGCAGGTCCACTGGATGCCCGAAGAGGTGCCGCTGGGCGAGGACCTCAAGGACTGGGCCGTCAAGCTGAACGACAAGGAACGGAATCTGCTGACCCAGATCTTCCGCTTCTTCACCCAGTCCGACGTCGAGGTGCAGGACAACTACATGGAGCGCTACGGTCGGGTCTTTAAGCCGACCGAAGTGAAGATGATGCTGGCCTCGTTCGCGAACATGGAGACGATCCATATCGCGGCCTACGCCCTGCTGCTCGAGACCATCGGCATGCCTGAGACCGAGTTCTCGGCGTTCATGGAATACGAGGCCATGAAGGCCAAGCACGACTACATGCAGACCTTCGGCGTCGACTCCAACGCCGACATCTGCCGCACGCTGGCCATGTTCGGCGGCTTCACCGAAGGCCTGCAGCTGTTCGCCTCGTTCGCGATGCTGATGAACTTCCCGCGCTTCAACAAGATGAAGGGCATGGGCCAGATCGTCTCGTGGTCGATCCGCGACGAGAGCCTGCACTGCGACGGCATCATCAAGCTGTACCACGCGTTCAACAAGGAAACGAACGCGGTGACCAAGGCCGTGGCCGACGACATCGTCGACTGCTGCAAGCACGTGGTCGGCTTGGAAGACAAGTTCATCGACCTGGCCTTCGAGGCCGGCGACGTCCAGGGCATGACCCCGGACGACATCAAGTCGTACATCCGCTTCATCGCCGACTGGCGCCTGCGCCAGCTGCAGCTGCCGGAAGTTTACGGCGTGAAGGAAAATCCGCTGCCCTGGCTGCAGTCGCTGCTGTCGGGCGTCGAGCACGCCAACTTCTTCGAGGCCCGCGCCACGGAATATTCCAAGGCCGCGACCAAGGGCCAGTGGCATGGCGCCGAGGGCGTCTGGACCAGCTTCGATGAGATGATGAAGAAGCGCACGGACCTGTCGCCGACGCAGTGATCGCTTCACGAGGGGCGTGAGCAGAGGGCGGGGCCGCGAGGCTCCGCCCTTTGTCGTTTGTCCCCAGGGATCGTTTTGTCACCCCGGGTCACCGCCGGCGAAAGGCGCGCCCGGCGGCCTTACGGCTGGTACTTCTTCGGGATCGCCTTGATCTCTTCCGGGGTCAGCTTGGTGATGGTCTTGGCCCGGATCGGGATGGCCATGCCCAGGCCGTCGCCGACGCGCAGGTCCAGATCCAGCGGGCCGCAGACGCTGTCGGGGCCGCGTACGACCGAGACGAGGTGCGTGCCCGGCCAGGTCAGCTGGTTGGAGCCCCACGCCAGGTCGACGCGATAGACGTCGCGACCGCGGACCTTCATGTACAGGGTGTTCTTGTCCGGGGCGGTCCAGCCGCGCCAGTCCGAGAGATAGAAGCACTGGCGGGCGGGCTTGGCCGCCTTGACCGGAGCGTCGCCCTGCGCCGCCGAAGCGGCCGAGGCGCCCATGCCGGCCAGAGCGAGCCCGATCAGCGCCGAGCGCGCGATGTGGGTGATGCTGCTCATGACGTCGTCCTCAAAAGCCCCTCGTCTCAAGAGATTGGGCCTCGTCCGGGGCTTGTCAAGTTTTTACTGTACATTTGAAACTGTACACGAAAACGCCCCCCTCCCCAGCGCGCCGGGGAGGGCGCTTGGCCCAAAAGAAAGAGCCAGTCAGGCTGGAAACCTGACTGGCTCGGGGCTCTGATCGAAGCCTTGCTGGCCGAGGGGTTAAGCCTTGGCGGGTTCGGTGTCGGGCTGGATCTCGTCCAGCTCGCCTTCCCACTTGGCGACCACGGCGGCGGCGACGCTGTTGCCGACGACATTGGTGGCCGAGCGGCCCATGTCCAGCAGGTGGTCGACGCCCAGAACGAGAGCGATCCAGGCCTCGGGCAGGCCGAAATAGGTCAGGGTGGCCATGATCACGACCAGCGAGGCGCGCGGCACGCCGGCGATGCCCTTCGACGTCACCATCAGCAGCAGCAGCATGAAGATCTGCTGCTGGACCGACAGGTGCACGCCGTGCGCCTGCATGATGAACATGGTGGCGAAGGTGCAGTACAGCATCGAGCCGTCGAGGTTGAACGAATAGCCCAGCGGCAGCACGAACGAGACGATGCGGCGGCGCACGCCGATCTTGGGCAGGCTGTCGAGGATGCGCGGATAGGCGGCTTCCGACGAGGCGGTCGAGAAGGCCAGCAGGGCCGGCTCGCGGATCACGCCGAACAGCGGGATCACCCGCTTGCCCAGCACCAGGAAGCCGGCGACGAACAGCAGCAGCCACAGCGTGCCCATGGTGGCGTAGAAGCCCAGCACGAACTTGCCATAGACGGCCAGCATCGACAGGCCCTGGGTGGCGATGGTCGAGGCCAGGGCGCAGAAGATCGCCAGCGGGGCCAGCTTCATGACGAAGCCGGTGACCTTCAGCATCACCTGGGCGCCTTGCTCGGCCATTTCCAGGATGTGCGGGGCCTTGTTGTCCAGCGAGGCGACGGCGGTGCCGACGAACAGGCTGAAGACCACGATCTGCAGGATCTCGTTCTTGGCCATGGCGTCGAAGATCGAGGCCGGCACCAGATGGGTCAGGAAGCCCTGCAGGGTGAAGGTCTCGGTCGAGGCCGCCGGGGCGTTGGCCGCGCTGGCGACCTCGGTCAGGTTCAGGCCCGAGCCCGGGTGCAGCAGGTGCACCATCAGCAGGCCCAGCAGCAGCGATACGGCCGAGGCGCTGACGAACCAGGCCATGGTCTTGGCGCCGATCCGGCCGACGGCGGCGGCGTCCTCCATGTGGGCGATGCCCGCGACGAGCGTCGTCAGCACCAGAGGGGCGATGATCATCTTGATCAGCCGCAGGAAGAGGTCGGTTCCCATCTTGAACCACTTGACCGCTTCCTCGGTCTGCGCCGGATCGAGGAACTGATTACAGGCCCAGCCGACCGTGACCCCCAGGATCATGGACGCGATGATCAGATAGGCGAAGCGTTTGTTCATGAATCCCCCTGGCGTCCGTATCGACGTCGACGGCCTTGTTCTGGTGTTCGGAAGAAACGACGCGCGAGAAGGCCCGCGCCGCCATTCGCCCCTTCCTTGAGCATTTCAGCCCTTGTGGCCGACCGGCGCCGGTTCGTCCATGCCCTTGCGACGGCGGGGCCCGGCTTCCGGCGAGCCAAGCTGAAGAAACAGGCTCATCCTAAAGACGGACGTCCGCCCGACTTCCTCATCCCGGATAAGTAATAAATCATTCCCATTTGGTCGGGCCGGCGTCTCGCCAACGTCGCAAAACGTCGCTATAAGGACCCATGTCAAACCAAGAAAAAGCAATCGCCGTCGTCGAACGGCTGAATGACGAATACGAACGCGCCGTCGACGCCCTGCGGACCGCCCTGCGCGCCTATCTCGAAAACGGAACCCGTCCGGACCCGCAGACGCGGTTCGACGGCACTTTCGCCTATCCCGAGCTGCGCCTGACCTACGACCCTGAGGCCCTGCCGCCCAAGCTGGCCCGCTCGTACGCCCGCGTCAGCCGCCCCGGCGTCTATTCGACGACCATCACCAAGCCGGCCCAGTTCAAGGACTATCTGGTCGAACAGCTCAGCCTGCTGATGGACGACTTCGACGTCGAGATCGAGGTCGACCGCTCCAGCCAGGAAATCCCCTATCCCTATGTGCTGGACGCCACCATCGACCTGAACCAGGCCGACGTGCGCAGCGAGGACATCGCCCGTTTCTTCCCGACCACGGATCTGGCCTTCATCGGCGACGAGATCGCCGACGGCGTGTGGAACCCGGCGCTGGAGGAGACCCACCCGCTGTCGCTGTTCGACGGCCTGCGCACGGACTTCTCGCTGGCCCGCCTGAAGCACTACACCGGCGCCCGGCCGAGGACGTGCAGCAGTTCATCCTGTTCACGAACTATCATCGCTATGTCGACGAGTTCGTCCGCTGGGGCATCGAGCAGCTGCAGCAGCCTGACAGCCCCTATACGGGCCTGTCGTGCTCGGGCGGCCTGACCATCACCGCCAACACGGTCAATCCGGAGCTGGCGGTGGCGGAGTTGACCTGGCGCAAGCACCAGATGCCGGCCTACCACCTGATGGCCCCGGGCGGTTCGGGCGTGACCCTGGTCAATATCGGCGTCGGTCCGTCCAACGCCAAGACGATCTGCGACCACCTGGCGGTGCTGCGCCCGCAGGCCTGGCTGATGATCGGCCACTGCGGCGGCCTGCGCGACACCCAGACCATCGGCGACTACGTCCTGGCCCACGCCTATCTGCGCGACGACCACGTGCTGGACGCGGTGTTGCCGCCGGAAATCCCGGTGCCGTCGATCGCCGAGGTGCAGCGCGCCCTCTACGACGCGGCCAAGGCGATCAGCGGCGACAGCGGCGACCAGCTGAAGAAGCGCCTGCGCACCGGCACCGTCGTCACCACCGACGACCGCAACTGGGAGCTGCGCCACAGCCTCTCGGCCCTGCGCTTCAACCAGAGCCGCGCCGTGGCCATCGACATGGAAAGCGCCACCATCTCGGCCCAGGGCTATCGCTTCCGGGTGCCGTACGGGACGCTGCTGTGCGTGTCGGACAAGCCGCTGCACGGCGAGATCAAGCTGCCCGGCCAGGCCAACGCCTTCTACGAGCGGGCGATCAGCCAGCACCTGCAGATCGGGATCCTGGCCTGCAAGCTGCTGCACGCCGAAGGCCCCAACCTGCATTCGCGCAAGCTGCGGGCCTTCGACGAGCCGCCGTTCCGATAGGGGCGATCTTGGACGATGCTCCCCCGTCGTCCGGGGAGCATCTGGAGCGTCACGCCTCGCTCCACGCCTTGATCAGTTGATGGGCGATCGCCAGCGACGGCGGGCAGAACACGCCTTCGATCTCGCCCTTGATCAGCCGGACAGCCTCGTCCTTGCTGAACCAGCGGACTTCCTCCAGCTCGGTCTGGTCGGGCGCGGCTTCGGCGCTGTCGACCTCGGCGATCAGGCCGATCATCAGCGAGCCCGGCCACGGCCAGGGCTGGCTGGAATGGTAGCGGACGGCGGTGGCGGTCAGGCCGGCCTCCTCCTTCAGCTCGCGGGCGCAGGCCTCCTCGATGGTCTCGCCCGGCTCCAGGAAACCGGCCAGAGCCGAGAACATGCCCTTGGGCCAGGCCGCCTGGCGGCCCAGAAGGCACTTGCCGTCATGGACCGCCAGCATGATCGCCACCGGGTCGGTGCGGGGGAAGTGCTCGGCGTCGCAGGCGGGGCAGACGCGCTTCCAGCCGCCATCGGCGACCTCGCTCTTCTGGCCGCAGTTGCTGCACCAGCGGTGGCGGCGACGCCATTCGAACATCGACTTGGCGGTGGCCAGGATGCCGGCGTCGGCCGGCGGCAGGGTCGCGGCCGCGCCGCGCAGCTCCTCGAACCGGCCCAGGCCCTGCAGCGGGCCCTCGGCGGGGTCGGCGGTGGTGTCGATATCGACCGCGAAGACGGCGATGTCCTTCCACAGGCCCAGATACAGCAGTCTCTCGTTTCCGCCGGCCAGGTCCTGGGCCATGTCGGCGCGCAGATAGGCGATCTGAACCCCGGTCGGCTTGCCGTCCTCGCCGAGCACGTCCTCGACCAGCGGCTTGCCGTTCCACAGGGCCACGGCGAGCGACTCGGGGTCGGCCAGCCTTTCGGCCAGCCACGCTTCGTCTCCCCGCCGCTCGCTGTCGCGGTTCAGGGGGTTGCCGGCGAAGGTGTTGGTGATGATCGACAGGGCCATGCGTCGTCTCTAGCGCGAGTATGAACGCTCGTCACGACGTCGCGAATGCGTCATGTGGCTTGCATCCGTCGCGATCAGTCGCGATATAGGCCTCGGAGATCGGCGCGGACGGAAGCCTCGCCAACCTGGTCAGGGCCGAGAGGCAGCAGCCACAACGAGATCACCTCTGGGTCGCTGTCCGGTCTCCACCTTCCCCCAAATCGGCGAAATCTGTCAGCAGATGGCTGGTCCGCCCGGGCCGGGCCTTTTGCCGCGCCCTTCGCCCCACTACACTCAGCCCATGGCCGACCTGGACGATCTCTCGCCTGATTCCGCGCCGTGGGACGAAGCGCCCGCCGAGCGCGACGAGAACACCGCCGACATCTTCGGCGAAGCGCCGACGCCCGCGCCCCTCGCGGAGGCGCGCCCCGTCGTCGAGTCCCCGCCGGAAAACGAGAAGGGCGATGCCTATACCGTGCTGGCGCGGAAGTACCGCCCGCGCACCTTCGAGGACCTGATCGGCCAGGAGGCCATGGTCCGCACCCTGGCCAACGCCTTCTCCACGGGCCGCATCGCCCACGCCTTCATGCTCACCGGCGTGCGGGGCGTCGGCAAGACCACGACCGCGCGCCTGCTGGCCCGCGCGCTCAACTACGAGACCGACACCGTCAAGGGACCCTCGGTCGACCTGACCACCGAGGGCTATCACTGCCGCGCCATCATCGAGGGCCGGCACATGGACGTGCTGGAACTCGACGCCGCCAGCCGCACCAAGGTCGACGAGATGCGCGAGCTGCTGGACGGGGTGCGCTACGCCCCGGTCGAGGCGCGCTACAAGGTCTACATCATCGACGAAGTGCACATGCTGTCGACGGCGGCGTTCAACGCCCTGCTGAAGACGCTGGAAGAGCCGCCGCCGCACGCCAAGTTCATCTTCGCCACCACCGAGATCCGCAAGGTGCCGGTGACGATCCTGTCGCGGACCCAGCGCTTCGACCTGCGCCGGGTCGAGCCGGACGTACTGGTCAAGCACTTCGACAAGATCTCGGCCAAGGAAGGCGCGCGGATCGAGATGGACGCCCTGGCCCTGATCGCCCGCGCGGCCGAGGGCTCGGTGCGCGACGGCCTGTCGCTGCTGGACCAGGCCATCGTGCAGAGCGATCGCGGGGCCACGGTCACCGCCACGGTGGTCCGCGACATGCTGGGTCTGGCCGATCGCGGCCAGACCATCGCCTGTTCGAAAACGTCATGGCCGGCAAGACCAAGGACGCGCTGGAGGGCTTCCGCGCCCTCTGGGGCTTCGGGGCCGATCCGACGGTGGTGATGCTGGATGTGCTGGACCACTGCCACGGCGCGGCGGTGGCCAAGGCGCTCGGGCCGGACGCCCTGTCGATGCCCAAGGAGCAGGCCGCGCGCCTGGCCGCCATCGGGGCCCATACCTCGGCCGGCACGCTGTCGCGCCTGTGGCAGATGCTGCTGAAGGCCCACGAGGAGGTGCGCCGCGCGCCCGACGCCATGGCCGCGGCCGAGATGGCGCTGATCCGCCTGTGCTACGCCGCCGACCTGCCCGGTCCGGAGGAAGCGCTGAAGGCCCTGCGCGATGGCGCGCCGCCCGGTGGAATTGGCGGCGGTCCGAGCGGAGGGGGCTCGATGGGCGGCGGCTCGGCCGGCGGCGCGACCTCGGCCGCCCATGCGCCCATGACCATGGCCGCGCCCGGGGCCCTGGCCATGCCTGTGGTGGCCTCGTTCGACGACGTCATGGCCCTGATCGCCGCGCGGCGCGACATCGGCCTGCGGCTGGACGTCGAGCAATATGTCCGCCCGATCAATTTCCGACCCGGCGCGATCACCTTCGAGGCCGCGCCCGGCGCGCCCGGCAACCTGGCCGGCCGCCTGGTCCGTTTCCTGAAGGAAGCGACCGGCCAGCCCTGGCTGGTGGCCGCCGAGGGCGGCGGCGGGGCCGAGAGCCTGATGGAGCGCCAGAAGCGCGAGGAGCGCGAGGCGCTGGCGGAGATCAAGAAGGATCCGTTCGTCGCCTCGGTGCTGTCGGCCTTCCCCGGCGCCGAGATCGTCGAGATCCGCAAGCTCCTCACCCCCGAGGCCCCGCCTCTGGAGCCGGACGAGGAAGAGGGCTGAGCGGCCCGTTGTTTTGAATTTGGAGTTCTGAGATGAAAGACCTTGGCGGCCTGATGAAGCAGGCTCAGGCCATGCAGCAGAAACTGGCGGACGCCCAGGCGCGTCTGGCCGAGAGCACCGTCGAGGGGACCTCGGGCGGCGGCATGGTCACCGTCACCCTCAAGGGCACCGGCGAACTGGCCAAGGTGGTGCTGGACGAGAGCCTGATCGAGCCGGGCGAGGGCGAGGTCATCGCCGACCTGATCGTCGCCGCCCACGCCGACGCCAAGAAGAAGCTCGACGCCAAGCAGGCCCAGATGATGCAGGAGGCCGCCGGCCCGATGGCGGGCCTGATGGGCGGCATGCCCGGGATGAAGTTCTAGGAACTTGGCCGCTTCCGCCGGACCTGAGATCGAGCGCCTGATCGCCCTGCTGTCCAAGCTGCCGGGGCTGGGTCCGCGCTCGGGCCGGCGCGCGGCGTTGGCCTTGCTGAAGAAGCGCGACACGCTGCTGGCGCCCTGGCGCAGGCCATGGCCGAGGCCCAGGCCAAGGTCCGCGCCTGCTCGGTTTGCGGCTCGCTGGACGTCACCGATCCGTGCGCGATCTGCGCCGACGCCACCCGCGACGGGCGCCTGCTGTGCGTCGTTCGAGGAGGTCGGTTCGGTCTGGGCCATGGAGCGCGGCGGCTCGTTCAAGGGGCGCTATCACGTGCTGGGCGGCCTGCTGTCGGCTCTGGATGGGATCGGTCCGGAAGCCCTGCGGATCGGCGAACTGGCGGCCCGGGTCGCGGATGGCGAGGTGGCCGAGGTGATCCTGGCCCTGCCGGCCACGGTCGACGGCCAGACGACCGCCCACTACATCGCCGACCGCCTGGCTCGGACGAACGTGCCGGTGACCATGCTGGCGCGCGGCGTGCCGGTCGGCGGCGACCTCGACTGGCTGGATGACGGCACCATCGCCCAAGCCCTGCGCGCTCGGCGCCCGGCTTGAGCGAAATCCTGGGGATCGCCCTGGAATCCGGCTGACAGCTTGACCTTCCCGCGCCAATCTCCGCCAAGCCGCGTTCGGCCGGTCGCCGGCGCGCGCCAGTGGAGGGACTGATTAAATGAGCACGCCCGAGGACAAGGCTCCGGAAACCGAAGCCGAAGCGCCGCACCCGGCCAAGGTCGGCGTGGTGGACCGCGGCCACAACGTCACCGGCTTCGCCGGCGAACCGATCAGCGGCATGATCGCCGATCTCGCCGACGGCGACGACTGATCCAGGCGGCGGCCGGGCGAAGAGCCCGGCCGCCTTCCGTTCCGGGTCGACTCCGGCTAAGAACGGAGCATGAACTTTTCAGACCCGTTCCTGATCCTGGCCATCGTCTTGTTGGTCGTGGCCGTTGTCGCCAGCGTAGTGGCCGTCTGGGCCATGACCCGCGCGGCGAAGGCCGAGGCGAAGGCCTGGCAGTTGAACGAACAGCTCGTCCAGGCCGGCGAGCGTGCGCGCCTCCTCGAGGACCAGGCCGCCACCCAGGCCGAGCTGATCCGCGCCCAGGCCGACAAGCAGGCGACCATGACCGCCAACTCGGTGGCCGAGGCGCTGATCAAGCGCACCGAGGAGAATTTCAAGAGTTGCGAGCTGCTGAGCCAGCAGCGCCTGGAGGCCCAGCTGAAGCCGGTGGCCGAGACCCTGGCCAAGTTCGAGGCCCAGGTCACCGCCGTCGAGAAGGCGCGGGCGGAAGAGACCGGCGGCCTGAAGGCCCAGATCGCCGCGCTGCTGGAGGCCTCGACCGCCACTCAGTTCGAGGCGCGCAAGCTGTCGGCCGCCCTGCGCCGCGGCGCCGGGGTCCAGGGCCGCTGGGGCGAGCAGACTCTCCGCAACGTTCTCGAGGCCGCGGGTCTAACCAACCGCTTCGACTTCGAGGAGCAGTTCAGCGTCGACAGCGACGAAGGCCGACGCCGGCCCGACGTCAAGGTCAAGATGCCGGGCGGCGGGGTGTTCGTCATCGACGCCAAATGCTCGCTGAACGCCTTCCTCGAGGCCCAGGAGGCGACCGAGGAGCATCTGCGGAAAGCGCCCTGGCCCGCCACGCCGCCAGCGTCCGCGCCCACATGCAGGGGCTGTCGGCGAAGGCCTATTGGGACCAGTTCGCTGGCGAAGGCTCGCCCGACTTCGTGGCCATGTTCGTACCCGGCGACGGCTTCCTGGCCGCCGCGCTCGACCGTCTGCCCGAGTTGATGACCGAGGCCATGGACCGCCGGGTGGTGCTGGTCACCCCGACGACCCTGTTCGCGCTCTGCAAGGCCGTGGCCTATGGCTGGCGCGCCGAGGACCAGGCGAAGAACGCCGCCCGCATCGTCGAGGTCGGCCGCGAGCTGTACAAGCGCGTCTCGGTCATGGGCGCCCACGCCGGGGCGGTGGGCAAGGCGCTGGAAAGCGCGGTCGGCAAGTACAACCAGTTCGTGGGCTCGCTGGAGAGCCAGGTCCTGACCCAGGCCCGCCGCTTCGAGGAGCTGTCCGTCGACCACGAGGGCAAGGATATCGCCGAACCGGCGCTGGTGGAGCAGAGCGTCCGACCCCTGACCAAGCTGGCCGCTCAGGCCGGGGTGGGGCAATCTCCCACCTTGACGCTCGGAAATGACCCCACTACCTGAGTGGCATCATGGCTATCCGTCGCATCCTCACCGTCGATAACGCCGCCGATCTGGCGACGCTGAAGAAGATCTCCGCCCCGGTGGAGGCCGTCACCGACGAGCTGCGCGCGCTGATGGATGACATGCTGGAGACCATGTACGACGCCCCCGGCATCGGCCTGGCCGCCGTGCAGGTGGGCGAGCCCGTGCGCGTCATCACCATGGACCTGGCCCGCGAGGGCGAGGAGCCGGCCCCGCGCTACTTCGTCAATCCCGAGATCCTGTCGAGCTCGGAGGAGACCCTCGGCTACGAGGAAGGCTGCCTGTCGGTGCCGGAATATTTCGACGAGGTCGAGCGTCCGGCCAAGGTCACCATCCGCTATATGAACTACCAGGGCGAGACCGTCGTCGAGGAGGCCGAGGGCCTGTTCGCCGTCTGCATCCAGCACGAGATGGACCACCTGGAAGGCGTGTTGTTCATCGACCACCTGTCGCGCCTGCGCCGCGACCGCGCCATCACCAAGGTGAAGAAGGCCCGCCGAGCGGCTTAAACGCTCGCATCGAACTGCACGAACGAAATCCGGTTTCCGTCGGGATCGCTGATCTGGAAGTCGAGACCGCCCCACGGCTGCTGGACCAGCGACTGGACCAGATTCGCGCCGGCCGCTTCGAATTGCGCGAACAGCATCCGGACGTCCGTGACCTCGATGGTCGCCAGGATCAGCGAGGGCTCGCGCGCCGCCAGTTCGGCGAAGTTGGGCTGGTCGACGTGGCGCAGGTGCAAGACCACGCCGTCGCGGCTGACCGCGCCGTAGAACGGCGGATCGCCGTGCAGGAAGTCGATCTTGAAGCCGAGCACCCCGGCATAGAACCGCGCGGCGGCCTCGACGTCGCGGACGAACAGGATCGGGGTGACGCGGGTCAGGCTCATCGCTTCCGCCCCTGATCCGTCTCATAAGGTGTCCCGTCACGATGGCGGTAGACATCCTCCCCCTCCCGCAAAATCAGGTCGATGTCAGGGTAGTCGCAGCCATCCGTATCCGGCTTGCGCGAACCGATCTCCAGCAGCAGCACGTCCCTGTCCGAGCGGTTCTGGAAGTGGTGGCCGTTCGCGACTCCGGCCTTGAAGCCCGCGCAGTCGCCGGCCCGCAGCACCGTCTCGCCGTCGTTGTCGACCAGCACGACCTCGCCCTCGACCACCCAGGTGAACTCGTCCTCGGCCGTGTGCCAGTGGCGCTGGCTGGACCAGGCGCCGGGCGGCAGGCGCAGGAGGTTGACGCCGAACTGGTCGAGCCCGACCGCGTCGCCCAGCTTGGTGCGATGGCGCTCAAGGCAGGGCGCGTTGAACGGCGCGGGATAGGCCGTGCCGACGCGGGTCGGGGCCGAGGCGATATCGATCTTGGGCATCGAGGACCTTGGAAGAAGCTTGTCGGGTTTGCGTCCCGTCGGAGGGAAGCCTAAAGCCAGGATCATGACCAGCCCCGCGCCCGTTTCCGTCAGCATCGACCCCGTCGAACTCGCCCAGGCCCTGATCCGTCGCCCGTCGGTGACCCCGGCCGACGCGGGCGCGATGGACACGCTGCAGCGTCAGCTGGAGGCGCTGGGCTTTACCTGCCGGCGGATGACGTTCGGCGAGATCGAGAACCTCTACGCCCGGCGCGGAACGGCGCGGCCGAACCTCTGCTTCGCCGGCCACACCGACGTGGTGCCGGTCGGCGACGACGCGGCCTGGACAGCGGGACCGTTCGAGGCCGAGATCAAGGACGGGGTGCTGTACGGTCGCGGCGCGGTCGACATGAAGTCCGCCATCGCCGCCTTCGTCGCCGCCGTGGGCAAGGTCCCCGAGCACGCCGGCTCGATCAGTTTCCTGATCACCGGCGACGAGGAGGGCGTGGCAGAGGACGGCACCGTCAAGGTCGTCGAGGCCCTGGCCGCCGAGGGCGAGGTCATCGACCATTGCATCGTCGGGGAGCCGACCTCGGCGAACCTGCTGGGCGACATGGTCAAGATCGGCCGGCGCGGCAGCATCAACGCCTGGATCGCCGTGGACGGCGTGCAGGGCCACGTGGCCTATCCGCACCGGGCCGCCAACCCGATCCCGGTGATGGTCGACATCCTCTCGCGCCTGCAGAGCCGGGTGCTGGACGAGGGCTATACGGGCTTCCAGCCGTCGAACCTGGAAGTGACCACGGTCGACGTCGGCAACACCGCCACCAACGTCATTCCGGCCTCGGCCAAGGCCCGGATCAACATCCGCTTCAACCCGGCCCACCAGGGCAAGGACCTGGCGGCGTGGATCGAGGCCGAGTGCCGCGAGGCCGCCGAGGGATTCTCGGGACGGGTCGAGGCGCTTTGCAAGATCAGCGGCGAGGCCTTCCTGACCGAGCCGGGCGCCTTCACCGACGTGATCGTGGCCGCCGTCGGCGACGCCACCGGCCGCGTACCGGAGCTGTCGACCACCGGCGGCACCAGCGACGCCCGCTTCATCCGCGCCCTGTGCCCGGTGGTCGAGTTCGGCCTGGTCGGCTCGACCATGCACCAGGTCGACGAGCGGGTCCCTGTCGAGGAGATCCGCCAGCTGGCGGGCGCCTACGAGGCGCTGATCAACCGCTACTTCGCGGCCTTCGCTTAAGAGACGGAGCGTCGACCATGAAGGCGCTCTCGATCCCCGACGTGCTGGCCGAGGTCGCGGTGCTGGTGAAGCCGCACTTCGGCAGGGGGCGGACGGCCGACTACATCCCGGAGCTGGCCACCGTGCCGGGCGGCAAGTTCGGCATGGCCGTGCGCACGGTCGACGGCGGCGAGCATGTGATCGGCGACGCCGACGAGGGCTTTTCGGTCCAGAGCATCACCAAGGTCTTCGCCCTGGGCTTGGCCTTGAACCGCCTGGGCGACGAGATCTGGACGCGCGTCGGCAAGGAGCCCTCGGGCACGCCGTTCAACCACCTGTCGCTGCTGGAGGCCGAGCAGGGCGTGCCGCGCAACCCGTTCATCAACGCCGGCGCCCTGGCGGTCACCGACGTCCTGATGAAGGTCACCCGCGATCCCGCGGCCCTGGTCCGCGACTTCGCCGGCTTTCTGGCCGACGAAAGGATCGAGATCGATCCGACCGTGGCCGCGTCGGAGCTCGCCAACGCCTGGCAGAACCGGGCCATCGCCAGCTTGATGCGGGCCAAGGGCACGATCATCCACGATCCCGAGGCGGTGGTCGCCGCCTATTGCCGCCAGTGCGCCCTGACCATGAGCTGCCGCCAGCTGGCCCGGGCCTTCCTGCCACTGGCGGCCGACGGGTTTTCGCCGATCGCCCAGGAGACGGTGTTTCCCGAGCGCCTGACCCGGCGGCTGAACGCTCTGCTGCTGACCTGCGGGATCTATGACAGCGTCGGCAGCTTCGCCTACCGCGTCGGCCTGCCGGCCAAGAGCGGGGTGGGCGGCGGCATCGTCGCGGTGATCCCGGGCAAGGCGACGGTGGCGGTGTGGTCGCCGGAGCTGGATCGGTTCGGCACCTCGGTCGTCGGCACGGCGGCGTTGGAAGCGTTCAGCCAGATCACCAACTGCTCGGTACTGTAGCGACTTTGACGCGGCTCAAGGGCGCCGGGCCGCGCCTGGGCCACCCTGATCGTCATGAGCCGGCGTATTCTCATCCTGGTCGGGCACCCCGACCCCAGCCCCGATCGTTTCGGCGGCGCCTTGGCGAGCGCCTATGCCGACGCCGCGGTGAAGGCCGGCCACACTGTGAAGCGCGTCGACCTGGGGGCGATGGATGTCCCCTACCTGCTGCGCCAGTCGGAATTCGAACAGGGACAGCCGCCGGCCGAAATTCGCGCGCTGCAACAGAATATCGAGTGGGCCGAGCACATCGTGCTGTTGTTTCCCCTATGGCTGGGCGGCGTTCCGGCCAAGCTGAAGGCGCTCCTCGAGCAGGTGTTTCGCGGCGGCTTCGGCTTTTCCATCGGCGAGCGAGGCTGGATCTCCAAGCTCAAGGGCCGTTCGGCGCGCCTGGTCGTCACCATGGGCATGCCTGGCCCGGTGTTCCGCCTGGTCTTCGGCGCCCATGGCGTGAAGGCGATCGAGAAAGGCATCCTGATGCTGGCCGGCGTGCGCCCCATCCGCAGCTCGATCATCGGCGGGGTCGAGTCGATCGGACCGGCCGGTCGGGCGCGATGGCTGGCCAGGATGCGGGCGCTGGGCGCGAAGGCTGCCTAGGCGCCGTACCCCACGCCCACCAGATACAGGCCATCCGCCGGGGCCACGGGCCCGCATTCGCGCCGATCCCTGGCCTCCAGCGCTGCCTTGACGTCGTCCGGCGTCCAGCGCCCGGCGCCGACCTCGACCAGCGTCCCGGTCATCGAGCGCACCTGTCGATGCAGGAAGCTGCGGGCCTCGAAGTCGAGATGGATCTCCTCGCCGACCTGGCGCACGCGAGCGACGTCGAGCGTCTTCACCGGGCTCTTGGCCTGGCAGTGCATGTCGCGGAAGGTCGTGAAGTCGTGCAGGCCGACCAGATGCTGGGCGGCCGCGTGCATGGCGTCGGCGTCCAGGTCCTTCTTCACGTGCCAGACCTTGCCCTTGTCGAGCGCCGGCGGCGCGCGGCGGTTGAGGATCCGGTAGAGGTAGCGCCGTTCGTTGGCCGAGAAGCGGGCGTGCCAGCCTTCCTCGGCGAGCTCGGCGGAGAGGATCGACACCGCTTCCCGGGTCAGGTGGGCGTTGAGCGCGTTGAACACGGTCTGGGCCGGCCAGTCCTTCTCGAGGTCGACATGCACGACCTGGCCAGTGGCGTGGACGCCCGTGTCGGTGCGGCCGGCGGCGGCGATGCGCACCGTCTCGCCGCTGAAGGCCGTCACCGCCGCCTCGATCGCGCCCTGCACCGACGGCAACACGGCCTGGGCCTGGAAGCCGTTATAGGGTCGGCCGTCATACTCGACGAGGAGGCGATAGCGGGGCATCAGGCCAGCGTCGTCCCGGCCGGAATCGGGAAACCGCGCGTGAAGGTCTCGGCGTCCTGGACGCCCTTGCCCTCGCGCTGGGCCTTGAGCAGGCGGACGGCCCCTTCGCCGCAGGCGATGAGCAGGCTGTCGTCCAGGGCCACGCCCGGGCGCCATCCTGGTCTTCCTGGCGCGACAGCAGAGCCTTGACGCGTACCGGCCCCTTGTCCGACGGCGCCTCGAACCAGGCGCCGGGGAACGGCGACAGGCCGCGGATGTGGGCGTCGACCTCGGCGGCGGGGCGGGTCCAGTCGATGCGGGCCTCGGCCGACTTGATCTTCTTGGCGTAGGTCACGCCCTCTTCGGCCTGCGGGGTCTCGATCTCCCCGCCGCGCTCGACGGCGGCCAGGGCCACCGGCAGCAGGCGGGCGCCGACGGCGGCCAGCTTGTCGTGCAGCGAGCCGGCGGTCTCCAGCTTGTCGATCCGCACCTGCTCGGACATCAGGATCGGACCCTCGTCGAGGCCCTCGCTCATCCGCATGACCTGGACGCCGGTGACCTGATCGCCGGCCATGATCGCCCGCTGGATCGGGGCGGCGCCGCGCCAGCGGGGCAACAGGCTGGCGTGCAGGTTGAAGCAGCCATGCGTCGGCGCGTCGAGCACGGCCTTGACCAGGATCTGGCCGAAGGCGACCACGACGGCGGCGTCCAGGCCCAGGGCCTGGAAGGCCTCGATCTCCTCGGCGGTCTTCATCGAGACCGGCGTGCGGACCGGCAGGCCCAGGCCCTCGGCGAAGGCGTGGACCGGCGAGGGCTTCAGCTCATGGCCGCGCCCGCGCGGGGCCGGCGGCTGGGAATAGACACAGGCGATCTCGTGGCCCGCGGCGACGAGTTCGGCGAGGCACGTGACGGCGAAGTCTGGGGTGCCGAGGAAGGCGATGCGCATGGCGGGGGGTTTAGCGGTCTAAGCGGCTTCGCGCAAAGCCGAGTCGGAACCTTGGCCTTGGGCCTTCGTTATGCAGCCGACTCAAGAGGAGCAAGATCATGCGTTCGAAACTGCTGCTGATCGCGGCCGCCGGCGCCGCCCTGGCCCTTTCCGCCTGCTCGGACCAGCACGCCCAAGAGGTGAAGGAAGGCGCGAAAGCCGCCGCCTCCGACATCAAGGACGCCGCTCACAACATCGCCAACGACCCGGACGTCAAGGAAGCCGGCACGGCGATCAAGGAAAGCGCCAAGGAGACCGGCGCGGAGCTCAAGGAAGCCGCCGGCGAGGCCACCGACAAGGCCCAGGAACTGGGCGAAAAGGCCGGTGATAAGGCCAAGGAAGCCGGCTCGGACCTGAAGAAGGACGTCAAGGAAGGCGCCGCGGACACCAAGCGTGAGGTCCACGAGGCGACGAAGTAGGGTTGTATGGATCCTCCCCCGCGATCCGGGGGAGGATCCAAGGACGCTTAATCCCGCAGGAGATCGTTGATCGAGGTCTTCGAGCGCGTCTGGGCGTCGACCGTCTTGACGATCACCGCGCAGTAGAGACCCGGGCCGCCGTTCGGGTCGGGCAGGTTGCCCGGGACCACGACGCTGTAGGGCGGGACCTTGCCGATGTGGATCTGGCCGGTCTTGCGATCGACGATCTTGGTCGAGGCGCTGATGAACACGCCCATCGACAGGACCGAGCCTTCGCCGACGACCACGCCTTCGACGACTTCCGAGCGGGCGCCGATGAAGCAGTTGTCCTCGATGATGGTGGGGTTGGCCTGCAGGGGCTCCAGCACGCCGCCGATGCCGACGCCGCCCGACAGGTGGACGTTCTTGCCGATCTGGGCGCAGGAGCCGACCGTGACCCAGGTGTCAACCATCGTGCCCTCGTCGACATAGCCGCCGATGTTCACGAACGACGGCATCAGGATGACGTTCTTGCCGATGTGGGCGCCGCGGCGGACGATGGCGCCGGGCACCGCGCGGAAGCCGCCGGCCTCGAACTGCGGGGCGTCCCAGCCGTCGAACTTGTTGGCCACCTTGTCCCACCACGGACCGACGGCGCCGCCCAGCGTGCCGGCGCGCATGACGGTGTTGGGGTTCAGGCGGAACGACAGCAGCACGGCCTTCTTCAGCCACTGGTGGGTCACCCACTCGCCGTCGACCTTTTCCGAGACGCGGGCCTTGCCGCTGTCGAGCAGCAGCAGGGCTTCGTCGACGGCGGTGCGGACCGGGCCGGTGGTGGCGGGCGAGACGTCGGCGCGGGCTTCCCAGGCGGCTTCGA
Organism: Caulobacter sp. UC70_42; assembly: GCF_044056025.1. Taxonomy (NCBI): domain Bacteria; kingdom Pseudomonadati; phylum Pseudomonadota; class Alphaproteobacteria; order Caulobacterales; family Caulobacteraceae; genus Caulobacter; species Caulobacter sp. UC70_42. The sequence continues at coordinate 1,891,720 of NZ_CP171994.1, forward strand.
TCTCGGTCTGGAGGTCGGCCAAAGAAATGGAAGGGGGGCTCACGGCGGTCATTGCGGGATTCCTTGCAGGCGCGCCGAGCTCAGGAACCCGGCGAGGTCGTTGGTGCGGAAATGGACGTGTTCGGAGGTGGAGTCCTTGGCGTGCGGCCCGACCAGGATGGTCGACATGCCCAGCCGGGCGGCCGGGACCAAATTCTTCTCGCTGTCCTCGAAGAAGGCCGCCTGGGGCGGGCGCACGGCGTGCAGCTTGGTGATCTTGTCGAACGTCGCCAGGGCTGGCTTGGGCAGGTAGTCGGCGGTCTCGATCGCGAACAGGTCGTCGAACAGGTCGTGCAGGTTCAAATGACGCAGCACGCGCTCGGCGTGGCCCAGCGAGCCGTTGGTGAAGATCAGTCGCCGCCCCGGCAACCGGGCGATCGCCTGGCGCAGGGCGGCGTCCGGGACCAGGCGATCCATCGAGACGTCGTGCACCTCGTCCAGGAACGCCTTGGGCTCCATGCCGTGATTGATCATCAGTCCGGACAGGGTGGTGCCGTGTTCGGTGAAGTACCGCTTCTGCAGCGCCCGGGCCTCCTCGCGCGGAAGGCCGGTCATACGCGCGACGAAGTCGGTCATCCTGGCCTCGATCAGGCCCATGAACTCGCTTTCCAGCGGGTACAGGGTGTTGTCGAGGTCGAACAGCCAGGTGTCGACGTGGGAGAGGTCAGCCGACATCAGCGCGAGATCAGCGTTCCCGCGCCGTGTTCGCTGAACAGTTCGACCAGCATGGCGTGCGGCCGGCGACCGTCCAGGATGACGACGGCTTCGACGCCCGATTCCACGGCGTGGATGGCGTTCTCCAGCTTGGGGATCATGCCGCCGCTGGCCACGCCGCTGGCGATCAGGCCGCGCGCCTCGTCGATGGTCATCTGGCGGATCAGCTGGCCGTCACCGTCCAGTACGCCGGCGATGTCGGTCAGCATCAGCATCCGCTTGGCCTTCAGCGCCCCGGCCAGGGCGCCCGCGACGGTGTCGGCGTTGATGTTGTAGGTCTGGCCGTCGGTCGAGACGCCGATCGGAGCGATGACCGGGATGTAGTCCGTTTCCGAGGTCAGCAGCGCCTGGATGATGTGCGGATCGATCTTGGTCGGCTCGCCCACGAAGCCCAGGTCGACGACCTGCTCGATGTTGCTGTCGGGATCGCGCTTGGTGCGGGTCACCTTCTCGGCGGTGATCATCCGGGCGTCCTTGCCCGACAGGCCCACGCCGCGCACGTCGGCCTCGGCGCCGGCCAGGGTGATCCAGTTGGCGATTTCCTTGTTGATCGCGCCCGACAGGACCATCTCGGCCACTTCCATGGTGGCTTCGTCAGTGACGCGCAGGCCGTCCACGAAGGTCGACTTGACGCCGGCCTTGTCCAGCATGCGGCTGATCTGCGGGCCGCCGCCGTGGACGACCACGGGATGGACGCCCAGCAGCTTCAGCAGCACGGCGTCGGCGGCGAAGACCTTGGCCACCTCTTCTTGGCCCATGGCGTGACCGCCATATTTGATCACCACCGTCTCGCGGTCGTAGATCTGGATATAGGGCAGGGCCTCGGCCAGGGTCTTGGCGGTGGCCCAGCCGGCTTCCTCGGCGGCTTCGGTCAAGGCGACTGTCCCTCAAGCAAGTTGGGATGCGGAAATAGGCGCGCCTCGATAGCGGACCCCGCCCCCCCTGTCACCAAAAAGGGGGGCCTCAGGTCTTGTGGTCGAACCGCCACTTCATGGCCAGCACCGCGCCGGACATCAGCAGGCAGGCGGTGTTGGAGGCGATCACCGGCCAGGCCTTGAGCAGGAGTCCGTACGCGATCCAGCAGGCGAAGCCGGTCACGGTGACGACGTAGGTGCGCAGCGAAACGGACGAGGCGTCCTTCTCCCTCCAGATCTTGATGATCTGCGGGGCGAAGCTGGTGATCGACAACAGGGCGGCCGCCGTGCCGACGACGGCGGCGACGGGCGGCGCGGCCATCAGGCGCTTTTCGGCGTCAGGTCGGTCAGGCCCCAGAGTTCGGCATAGGCCGGGGCCAGGGTGAGGCCCACGGGCACGGGGCCGGGCGCGTGGCCCTCGGTCAGGCAGTAGGTGAGGTAAGACAGCGCCGTCCTCACGCCATGCTCGGAATAGGGCTTGCCGATCACGCCGCAGGCGCCGGCGTAGTCTTCGGGCAGGCGCTTGACGTTGGCGGTCATGAACAAAGCCACGCCGCCGCAGTCGCTCGAGATTTTGCGGGCCACCTCGACCCCGGTCGGGCCGTCGCTGAGGTGGACGTCGACGAGGGCGAGGTCGGGGTTCAGTTTCTTGGCGAGATCGACGGCTTCCTCGGAGCTCATGGCGCAGCCGAGCGAGTGGCAACCCACCTCCTCGACAAGATGTTCGAGCTCGATCGCGAGGAGCATCTCGTCCTCCACGATCAACACGTCGAGCGCACGCCCGGTCATACTGAAACTGTCCTTCTAGTGCGCGCCGTTAACCGGCAGCGAAACGATTATGCGGGCGCCGGGTTCGGCGTCGGTGGTCTCACTCTTGGCCTTGAGCTGCTGGCAAAGCAGCTGGACGATGGTGAGGCCGAAGCCGGATGGCGTGGTGTCCTTATCGAGCCCAACGCCGTCGTCGGCGATTTCGATCCGGAATTCGCCCTCCTGGCGGCGAACGCCGACGAAGATTCGGCCGCCGCGGCCCTCGGGGAAGCCGTGCCGCAGCGCGTTTGTCAGCAACTCGTTGACCACCAGGGCGAACGGCGCGGCCTTGGCGGCGGGGATCTCGACGCGCTCCAGATCCAGTTCGATGCGGATGTCGTCGCGGCCGGCCGAACCCATCAGGTCGGCGACCATGTCGCGGATGAAGGCCGAGACGTCGAACCGCTCGACATCCTCGCTCTGGAACAGGCGCCGATGGACGGTGGCTATGGCGTTGACCCGACCCAGCATGCCGCGCAGCGAAGCCTTCAGCGCGGGGTCGGTCACCCGGCGGTTCTGCAAAAGCAGCAGGCTGGAGATGAGCTGGAGGTTGTTCTTGACCCGATGGTCCACCTCGTGGAGCAGGGCGGTCTTCTGTTCCAGCGCCTCGGTCAGCGCGCGGGTGCGGGCCTCGATGATCGCTTCGAGGTCCTCGGGACTGCGGGCCGCGCCCTGGCCTGTGTCGCGCGCCGGTTCCGAAATGTCGTTCATGCCTAAGGCCAAGCTCCCACCGCCCCGTGGACGCTGAACGTACCCGATCGTGTCGAGTTCCCAACATAGGTCGGGCCGGAAACGTGAACGGCGGAGATCCGATGGCTGGATCTCCGCCGTCGAGCGCGGCGAGCTGGGGAGGATAGTCGCCGCGCGATCCGACGCCCCCTTCGCGCTTCCCGGAGCGGCGGGGCCGTCGGAAGCGCGTTACTTCGGCTGATAGATGCGGTCGAACACGCCGCCGTCGGCGAAATGCGTGGCCTGGGCCTTCTTCCAGCCGCCGAAGGTGTCGTCGATCGTGACCAGCGGGATCTTCCTGAAGCGGGCCGCGTACTTGGCCGCCACGTCGGCGTTGCGCGGACGGTAGTAGTTCTTGGCGATCAGCTCCTGCGCCAGCGGGCTGTACAGGAAGTTCAGATAGCCTTCGGCGACAGTGCGGGTCTTGTGGCGATCGACGTTCTTGTCGACCAGGGCGACCGGGGGTTCGGCCAGGATCGACAGGCTGGGATAGACGATGTCGAACTTGCCGGGCAGTTCGTCCTGGGCGAGGTAGGCCTCGTTTTCCCAGGCCAGCAGCACGTCGCCCAGGCCGCGCTGGGTGAAGCTGGTGGTGGCGCCGCGAGCGCCGGTGTCCAGGACGGGCACGTGCTCGAACAGGGTCTTTACGAAGGCCTCGGCCTTGGCGGGATTGCCGCCCGGCTGCTTCAGGGCCCAGGCCCAGGCGGCGAGGTAGTTCCAGCGCGCGCCGCCCGAGGTCTTCGGGTTGGGGGTGATCACGTCGATGCCCGGCTTCACCAGGTCGCCCCAGTCCTTGATCTTCCAGGGATTGCCCTTGCGTACCAGGAACACGATGGTCGAGGTGTAGGGCGTGGAGTTCTGCGGCAGGCGCGACTGCCAGTTGGCGGGCAGCAGCCTGGCCCTCGCGGCGATCTCGTCGATGTCGTAGGCCAGCGCCAGCGTGACGACGTCGGCCTGCAGGCCGTCGATCACCGAGCGGGCCTGCTTGCCCGAACCGCCGTGGCTCTGGTTGATCACCAGGGTCTGGCCGACTCTCTCTTTCCAGTATTTGGCGTAGGCCGCGTTGACGTCCTTGTAGAGCTCGCGCGTCGGATCGTAGCTGACGTTCAGCAGGGTGACGGGCTTGGCCTGGGCGAAGGCCGAACCACCACCCATCGCCAGCGCGGCGGCGCTCGCGCCGGCGCCGGCCAGAAGACCTCTGCGAGTCGGAGCCTGGGTGAAGTCGCTCATCGAGACGATCCTTTCTGGAGGTCTTCCAAGTATAGGAGGAGCCGGCGCGGCCCCGAAGAGGCCGCGCCGACCGGGTTAGAACGCGTACTGGCTTCGGAGGTTGACGACCTGGTAGTCCTGGCTCAGCGGAACGGCGCCGCCGGCAGGGTCGAGGCGATCGATCGAGACGTCATAGTAGCCCAGCGAGAACTTGGTCACCGGGTTGGGGAACCAGTTGATCCCGATGGTGGTGATCTTCTGCTCGCCGCCGCGGACGCGGTCGGCGGCCAGGGTGGCCCGCTCGTGATAGTTCAGGTCGGCGACCGAGTAGCGCGCCGCCAGTTCCCAGGCGCCCCACTGGCGCTTCTTCGGGTCGAACGGGTGGGCGATGGCCGGGGCGTCGAATGCGAAGTTGTTGGCGTTGTACCGGCGGGCCTCGCCGGTCAGCACCCACGAGCCTTCGACGTACCAGGCCTTGAACTTCGGATCGGTGGCCCCGCTCGCCGGGTTGCGGCGGTCGATGGCGATATCGAAATATTCGCCCTGGATCAGAAGGTTCTTCTTCTGGGCGGCGGCCTCGAATCCGTAGTGGCGGGCGCCGGTTGAGTCGATCGCGCCGGTCGTGATCAGCTGCGTCCCATCGACGCGCAGTTCCGGACGGTCGCTGACGGCGACGTTATAGGCGCCGCCGACGGCGGTCTGGGCCGGGGTCACGACCTTGCTGGCGTTGGCGCCGACATGGACCAGCCAGTCGGGACCCTTGAACGGCACGAAGGCGACGCGGCCCAGATAGCCCAACTGCTCGTCGAAAGTCTGGCCGTCGCCGGCCTTGGCGCCGGTGATCGCGCCCGACAGCAGCCAGCGCTCGCCCAGGGCCTGACCCTGCAGGGCGATGCGCCTGTCGGCGCCGGCCAGGCCGCGGGCCAGTTCCGAGCCCGACGGGCGTTCGGGGAACAGCGAGCCGTTGGTCGAGGCCGCGTCCTCGAGGCCAAGGTTCGGGGCGAAGGCGCCGACGCGGACCTTGAACGGGGCGTAGTTGTACTGGACCCACAGCTCCTGCAGCGCGCCCTGGCCATCCGTGCCGGCGCCGCCGAAGTCGAGCAGGGCGTTGTATTCGAAGTTCTTGTAGAACTTGCCGTCGACGCCGATGCGGGCGCGGCGGAAGTTGGTCCCGCTGTTGAGGTCGCGGGCGTTGCCCAGCACGGCGGGCAGGCCCTTGTCCTGATAGTACTGGGCGGCGTCGAGCTGCATCACCGCGTGGATCGTGGCGCTGAAGGCGCCGTCGCCGGAGGCGATGGTCGGCTTGCCGGCGGCGATGCTGACGGTGGTGGCGCTCTGGGCGGCGCGAACGTCCTTGAGGCTGGCGGCGGTCGCGGCCTTCAGGTCGGCGACTTGCTGCGCCAGGGTCGCCAGCTGGGCTTCCAGCGCGGCGATGCGCGCCTCGGCCTCGGCGGGCGAGCGCGGCGCGGCGTCCTGAGCGGATGCGGCGCCGGCCGTGGCCAGCAGAGACGCGCCGGCGATCAGCGCCACGCGAAATGCGATACAGGTCTTGGTCATCGTGTCTGTCCCCTCTCGGCGCCGCGGGGCGGGCCGACCTGCCGAGCCAGGGAAGATTATTATCCCTAGCTCTGGAATAGAGATTTAGGAAAACCGGCCATGAGTTTTTCTGCAGGCGCGGCAAAGTGTCGCGAAATACGCTGCGAATCTTCAGCCTTATCAGACGCTTAAACCGTAAAAGTTCCGTTCACGGAAAAAGCCGCCACGGTTTCCCGTGACGGCTTTTCGGCATTTCTCGGAGAATGGCGAGGGGCCGCTGGACCCTAGAACATCGCCCGGCCGGCCAGACGCAGATTGTAGCGCTTCTGCTTCTTGGTGGCCTCGACGCCGCCTTCGATGCCCAGGTACGACATCGGCGTGCCGGCCCGCAGGGCGAAGCCGGCGGTCACCGCGCCGTCCTTGTCGTTCAGCGCGGCCAGGGTGAAGGGGTTGCCGCCCTTGAAGGCCGCGACCGTGTCGCCGACCGAACCGGCCAGGGTCTGGCGGTAGCCGACCCGCAATTCCGGACGCCACCAGACATTCTTGCCGAAGTCGGCGCCGACCACCACGCCCAGCTCGCCGCTGAGGTTGCTGGAGGTGCGCTTGTTGACGGTCAGGTCGAATCCGTCGCCGCCGCCGGCCTCGGCGCGTTTGCCCTCGCGCAGCCAGACATAGTCCAGGCGGCCTTCGGGGCGGGCGAAGAAGCGGCCGAACTTCTGCTCGTAGGCGACGCCAGCGAACGCGTTGGCCGTCAGGCCCTTCCAGTCGGCGGTGTTTTTCAGGATCAGGTCGGCGACCCCGTCGGCGTTGCCGTCCGGCGCGATGAAACGGCGGTCGCCCTTGAAGAAGCCGTAGCCCAGGCCGCCGCCGGCGTTCATGCGCCAGCCGCCGACCGAACGACGCCAGTAGGCCCCCGTCTGGACGAACGAGGCGGTGGTCTGCTCGCCGACCTTGGCGACCGTGTCGTGTTCCTCGACGCTGGTATAGGCCAGGGTCAGGCCCAGCGCGCCGCCGGCGTCGCCCATGGCCTCATAGCCGGCCACGAAGCCGAACGCCTGGGTGTCCGAACCCAAGGTCTGGCTGGTGTCGCGCCGGGTCAGCGAGGTGATTTCCTGCACCCAGACACTGTCGGGGCCATAGCGGTCGCCCGGATCGGGGCGGAACATGGTGGCCTGCGAGATCTGCTGGTTGACCGACTGCAGGGCCGAGAACAGGCCCTCGCCCTGGTCGGGCAGCATCTGGTCGTAGAGGTCGCGGTAGGCGTCTCGCGTCGTCTGGTTCAGGAACGTGCCGGCCAGGGCCGAATCCTTGCCCAGCGCCTGGTAGACGGCGTCATAGGCCGCGGTCTCGGCCCGATTCAGGCCGATCTCGGCGGCCGTCTTCTGGCGAACGTCGATATAGACGTTGTTGGTGTCGGCGCGGCTGGTGGCCACGTACATGAACGGCGACTGGGCCAGCAGGCCGTTGCCGATCGTGCCGACATTGACGTTGCTGCCCTCGATCACCGTGAAGGTGGTGGGCTGCTTGACCAGATTGGCCAGGCGGATGCCCAGCTCGGCGCCGGTGGCGATGTTGGTCGCGCCCGAAACCACCAGCTTGGTGTTCAGGCCGGCAGCCGGATCGGCCGAGAACAGGATCTTGCCCTTGTCGCCGACCGTCAGGCTGCTGACGTTGATCGTGTCGGTGTTGACGATGCCCAGGCTGCCGTTGGCCACGGCGATGTCGAGCTTGCCGTCGCTGTCCGTCAGCTTGCCGAGGGCCACGCCGCCGCCGTCGATCGAAAGGCGGTCCTGGCCAGCCCCGAACGACATGGCGCCCACCAGGGTGCCGCTCCACAGGTTCAGGGTGTCATTGCCGCCGCCGAACAGCACGTCGCCGATGGTCACCGGCGCCTGGGTGGTGTTGGTGGCGTCGGTGCTGGTGACGGTGTCGGTGCTGGGGAAGGTCGAGGTCGAAGTGTAATCGGTGGGACCCTTCTGGGTGAAGGTCACGCCCGAATTGTTGGCGCGCAGGTCCAGGGCGATCGCCTGGCCGCCGGCGGTGACGGTCACGGCCGTGCCGTCGGCCTTGTAGGCCGGGGCCGACAGGGTCGCGCGCAGCGAGCCGGTGTTGGTGACGGTCTTCAGCGTGCCGGCCTGGTCGAGGATGACGACCGCGTCCCCGGTCTCGCCGGTGCGCGTGGCGATCAGCGCGCCGCTGTTGTTGATGGCGGTGGTGTTCGATCCCGCGCCCAGCACCACGGCCCGCGCCGTGGCGGTGACGCCCGAGCCGGCGTACGAGCCCGCCGTGGCCGTGATCGAGCCGCGGTTCCGGATTTCCCCGACGCTGGCGCCCGAGTTCAGGATCAGGCCGGTGGCGTCGGCTTCGTAGGTCGTGGCCGTGACGGTGCCGTCGTTGCGCAGGCCGTTGGTCAGGGTGGTGGTCTTGCCGCCGCCCGCGCCGATCGAAACGCCGGTGGCGGTGACCTTGTCATAGACGCCCCCCGCGGCGATCGCCCCCTTGGCCACTAGGCCGTAGGCCAGGTCGCCGGCGCCGACCGCGCCCAGGGTGACGTCCTGCGTGGCCGAGCCGATCTGCAGGGCCGGAGCCGCGCCGAAGACGCTGATGCTGGAAGAGCCGGTGTTGCTGGAGGTGATCGTTGTCGTGACGGTGTTGCCGTCCGCGCCGACCTTGGACGAGTAGTTGGCGCCTTGCAGCAGCACGCCGCCGGTCACGTCGCCGGCGATCCGGACGGCCGGGCCGCCCTGCAGCAGGTCGTCGGCGTCCAGCTTGCCCAGCGCGTCCGTCGTCGTCGGGCGCGAGGTGTAGCGATAGCCGGTGGCCGAGACGCTGCCCTGCAGGCTCACCGCGCCGGTGATGTTCGAGTCCAGCGCCACGCCGACGGAATTGGCGCCCTGGACGTTGGACGTGCCGCCGATGGTCACCTTGCCGGTGACCGGCGCGGCGATCCTCACGCCGTAGCTGTTGTCGCCGACCACGCCCAAGGCGCCCAGATGGGTGACGTTGCCGACCACCGGGCCTTCCAGCAGGATGCCGGCCGAGTTGTTGCCCTCGATCGTGATCGTGCCGGTGGCGTCGTTGATGATGTCGCCGGTGAAGGTCCCGGCGTTGGTCAGCCGGATGCCGAAGCGATTGTTCCCCTGGGCGAAGGCCCCGTCCAGGTCGCCGTCCGAATCGCTGTCGGTCGGCGTGTAGTCCTCGTCCAGGGTGATCGCCAGCGAGTTGGTCAGCGAACCGGTCTTGCCGCCGATGATCAGCACGCCGACGCTGTCGTTGACGCCCGTGGTCTGCAGGGTGCCGGCGTTGGTCACCTTGTTATTGCTGTCCAGGGTGACGATCGCGCCCGCGGTGGTCGGCTTGATCGAGCCGTCGGCGGTGATCCGGACGTCGTCGGCGGTCGTAGCGCCCGCAGCCGTGCTGGTGGCGATCGGCGTCGTCCGCGCGGTGGTGACCGTGGTCTCGGCCGACGCGGCGAAACCCATGGCCAAGAGAGGAGCGGCCGCGACCGTCGCGACCAGGACCTTGCGCTGCATTACGAACGACACCCCATGGAAACCGGCGCCACTAATTCATGTCATGATGCGGCGAAATTGCGGTGAGTTCCGCTCGCGACACGTACTAAGGCGCCAACCGTCTATCGCATGGCATGGCGGGGCGCCATATCTGGATCGACGAATCGCCTCTCGCTTGAATTCGAAGAGTTTTCCTCATGCCGCTGGCGCAGACGCCCCCGGACGGACACCCTAGCGGCTCGTTACGCGTCTTCTGGCCCGTAATTGTCGGTCCGCTAGCCATACTGAGCCTGGCCTTCACCGGCGTCGCCGAGCCAGGGCCGGCGGTGCTGGCGTCGGCGGTCACGGCCGTGGCGGGCTTCATGATGTTGCGAAGGCTGGGCAGGGCCCTGGAATCGCCGGCCTCCGGCGCGGCGCAGTCGCTCGCCGCCGCCGAGGATGCGCCGCCGTTCGCCGCCATCCTCGACCGCCTGCCGGACCCCTTGATGGTCATCGCCGCTGAAGAGGCCGACGACCTGACGGGCCGCCGCTTCCTGTTCGCCAACGCCGCCGCGCGCGAGCTTTTCAAGAATTCAGCCCCAGGGCGGGCTGCTGGTCACGGCCGTGCGCAATCCGCGCGTGCTGGAGGCCGTGGACGAGGCGCTGTTCGGCGGCGTCGAGGGCGTGGCCGAGTTCGAGACCGGCGGGACCCAGGGGCGGTCCTGGCTGGCCCACGCCCGGCCCTTGCGCGAGACCGGCGGCCGCTCGCGCCTGGCCGTTCTGGCCCTGCGCGACGAGACGGACGCCCGCCGCAGCGAACGCACGCGCGCCGACTTCCTGGCCAACGCCAGCCACGAGCTGCGCACGCCGCTGGCGTCGCTGTCGGGCTTCATCGAGACCCTGCGTGGCCACGCCAAGGACGACCCCGGCGCCCGCGACAAGTTCCTGGGGATCATGCTGGCCCAGGCCGAGCGCATGTCGCGCCTGATCGACGACCTGATGAGCCTGTCGCGGATCGAGCTGAACGAGCACATCGCGCCGCTGGGCCGGGTGGACCTGGCCATGGCGGCGGTCGACGTGATCGACGCCCTGGCCCCGCAGGCCCGCGACAAGCAGGTCGCGTTCGATCCAGTCCTTCCGCCGCGCGGCGGCGCGGTGGTCGACGGCGATCGCGACCAGATCATCCAGGTGATCCAGAACCTGGTCGACAACGCCATCAAGTACACGCCCAAGGGCGGGACGGTGCGGGTCGAGATCTTCCCCGGCCTGTCCGCCGAGGCCGCCGCCGCCCCCCGCGACCCGGCCGCGGCGCGGATGTCGCTGCTGACACCGGACCACGACACGACCGAGCGTTACGCCGCGCTGCGCGTCACCGACCGGGGCCCGGGCCTGGCGCGCGAGCATCTGCCGCGCCTGACCGAGCGCTTCTACAGGGTCGAGGGCCAGAAGAGCGGCGATCGTTCGGGCACGGGCCTGGGCCTGGCGATCGTCAAGCACATCATGAACCGCCACCGGGGCGGGCTGACCGTCGAGAGCGTCCAGGGCGAGGGGGCCACGTTCGGAAGTCTACCTGCCGATGGCCAAGGCCGGGGCCGAGATCGCGCCGCCCCCGTCCATGATCGCCGAGGCCTAACCCGCTCGCCGAACCGCTTCCGAGCGCGCCTCAGAGCGGGCGTCGCCGGCGCTCGTCGAGAACCGCGAGATCAGCCGGGCCAATTCGGCCGCTTCGGTCCGCAGATTGGCCGACGCGGCGTTGGCCTCTTCGACCATGGCCGCGTTCTGCTGGGTGACCTGGTCCATCTGATTGACGGCCGTGTTTACCTCGGACAGTCCAACGGCCTGCTCGCGGGCCGACTGGGCGATCTCCGAGATCAGGTTGTCGATCTGGCCGACCTTGCCAACGATGGTCGACAGGGCCTCGCCGGTGTCGCCCACCAGGCGCACGCCACGCGCCACCTGGGCGGTGCTGCTGGCGATCAGGGCCTTGATCTCCTTGGCCGCCCCGGCCGAGCGCTGGGCCAGGGCCCGCACTTCCGACGCCACCACGGCGAAACCCCTGCCGGCGTCGCCCGCGCGCGCGGCCTCGACCCCGGCGTTGAGCGCCAGCAGGTTGGTCTGGAAGGCGATCTCGTCGATCACCCCGATGATGCTGGTGATCCTGCTTGAGCTGGCCTCGATCTCGCCCATGGCGGCCACGGCGTCGCCGACGATCTCGCCCGAGCGGGCGGCGTCGGCGCGGGCCGCGGTCGCCGCGCCGGAGGCCTGCCTGGCCCCTTCGGCGGCGCGCTTCACCGTGGCGGTGATCTGATCGAGCGCCGCGGCGGTCTCTTCCAGGCTGGCGGCCTGCTGCTCGGTGCGGCGCGCCAGGTCATCGGAGGCCAAAGAGATCTCGCGGGCCCCGGCCCCGACGCCCTGGGTGACCTGGGCGACCACGCCCATGGCCTCGTCCAGCGAGGCTATGGCGCTGTTGAAGTCGCCGCGCACCTTGTCGAACTGCGGCGCGACCGGGGCGTCGATGCGATAGGTCAGGTCGTTGTTGGCCAGATGCTCCAGGCCGGCGGCGATCTCGCGCACGGCGTGGACGCGGCCGGTGACCACCGTGGCGAATTTCACGACCTTGGCGATGCCGCCCTTGTGGTCGAAGATCGGGTTGTACGAAGCCTGGATCCACACCTCGCGGCCGCCCTTGCCGATGCGTTTGAACTCGTCGGCCAGGAATTCGCCGCTGTTCAGGCGCTTCCAGAACGCGACGTAGTCGGGCGAGGCGGCATAGGTCGGTTCGACGAATATCCGGTGGTGACGGCCCTGGATCTCGTTCAGCGTATAGCCGACGGCGGCCAGGAAGTTCTCGTTGGCGGTCAGGATCTCGCCGTCTGGCGTGAACTCGATGACCGCCTGGGCGCGGCTGATGGCTTCCATCTTGCCGTGCTCCTCGGCGGCCTTGCGCTTCTGATCGGTGATCACCGAGGCGACCTTGAGGATGCGCACGACCTTGCCGCGGCCGTCGCAGATGGGATTGTAGGTGGCCTGGATCCAGACCTCGACCCCGCCCTTGCCCACGCGCAGATATTCCCGGGACTCGAACTCGCCGCGGCCGAGCTTGCGCCAGAAGGCGGCGTAGTCTTCGCTGGCCACTTGGGCCGGGTCGACGAACAGGCTGTGATGGCGCCCGACGATCTCGTCGAGCCGATAGCCCATGGCCGCGCAGAAATTGGCGTTGGCGGAGAGGATCGTACCGTTCGGATCGAATTCGATCGTCGCCAGTGACTTGTCGAGCGCGGCCAGAGTTTCCTGGGCGAGGACATGCGAACGCTTGAACATGACGCCGTCACGCTTCCTTTTGGTTGCGAAGAGGGGCAACTGACGATCACGCGGTCAACAACTCCTGAATGGGCGACCCCGCCAAGCCCCACTTTGAGCCTCGTCGGCCCCGGCCCATTATGACTTGGGGTAATGGTTTGAATAAGAAGGAGAAATTCTGGGCTCTGGCCGAGCGGGGAGCTCTGCGGCATATCGTCCAACCAAGTTCGCAGACCGTTGTTTAGCGGCCAGGACGGTGACGGCTCGCGCACTGTCGTCAAACTGTCATATATTCGTCGCATAAGCTCAGCGCCCGCCCGGCATAGATCGGGGCGGGGGAAGGCGCGCGATCCTGCGGGGCCTTCGACACACTTCGCGCAAGATTAGCCTCACGCATGCTGACCTGGCTCTCGCTCATCGTCCTGACGCTGTTCTCCGGCCTGGCTTTCGCCGCCGGGCGTCGTCGCGCCGTGGCCGCCGCCGGAGGCCGCGCCCGCGTCCTCCACTCCTTGCCGGACTACTACGGGACCTACGCGGCCCTGTGGGCCGGCGTTCCCGCCGCGCTCCTGCTGCTGCTGGGGACCGCCTTCGGCGGCCGCGTTGAGGACGCGATGCTGCAGACCACCCGGCCGGCGGCGGTCTCCGCCCTGGACCCGGACCGCCAGAACGTCTTCTTCAGCGACGCCCACGCGATCGCGGCCAAGCAGGCCCCGTCGGAAGTGGCCTACGAAGGCGACTTGAAGGTGGCGCTGGACGCCAAGGTCGCCGAAGCCAAGCGCATCGGGACGATGTTGAACTTCGGCATGCTGGCCGGCGCCGGCGTGCTGGCCCTGGCCGGTTTCCTGCTAGCCTTCCCGCGCATCAACCCCGACTTCCGGGCCCGCAACCGGGTCGAGGGCTGGACCAGCATCCTGCTGATCGGCTGCTCGGTCGCGGCCGTCCTCACCACCCTGGGCATCGTGCTCTCGCTGGTCTGGGAAAGCTGGCGCTTCTTCCAGAGCGTCAATCCGCTGTCGTTCCTGTTCGGCACGGAGTGGAGCCCGCAGATCGCCATGCGCGCCGACCAGGTCGCCTCGGCGGGCGCCTTCGGGGCCGTGCCGCTGTTCGCGGGCACCTTCCTGATCATGTTCATCGCCATGCTGGTGGCGGCTCCGGTCGGCCTCTACTCGGCGATCTACCTCTCGGAATACGCCAGCCGGACCGTCCGCGGCGCGGTCAAGCCGCTGCTCGAGATCCTGGCCGGCGTCCCGACCGTGGTCTACGGCTTCTTCGCCGCCCTGACGGTGGGCCCTCTGTTCCGCGCCGGCTTCAACGCCATCGGCGCGGCCCTGCCGGCCGGCCCGCTGGCCACCTACCTGATGGAAGTCCAGAACCAGATGGCCCTCGTGGCCGGGGTGGTGATGGGGATCATGCTGATCCCGTTCGTCTCCTCGCTGTCGGACGACATCATCAACGCCGTGCCGCAGTCGCTGCGTGACGGCAGCTACGCCATGGGCGCCACCAAGTCGGAGACGGTCAAGAAGGTCGTCCTGCCGGCCGCCCTGCCGGGCATCATGGCCGCCATGCTGCTGGCCGTGTCCCGCGCCGTCGGCGAGACCATGATCGTGACCATGGCCGCGGGCCTGCAGGCCAAGATGACGGTCAACCCGCTCGACACCGTGACCACGGTCACCGTCCAGATCGTCACCCTGCTCACCGGCGACCAGGAATTCGACAGCCCCAAGACGCTATCGGCCTTCGGCCTGGGCCTCACCCTCTTCGTGGTGACGCTCTGCCTGAACATCATCGCCCTGCGCATCGTCCAGAAGTACCGGGAACAATATGACTGACGCGACCCTCGGCGCGACCGCCTCGCGCTCCGCCGCCTCGACAGCCATGCAAGCCCGGCTGAAGAAGCGCCATGCCGCCGAACGCACCTTCAAGGCCCAGGGTCTGGCCGCGATCATCGTCGCGCTGGTCTTCCTGGTGGTGCTGGTCGGCCGTATCGTGGCCCAGGGCTACACGACCTTCGAGACCCATACGCTGAGCGTGCCGGTCTACCTGAACCCCGAGCGCATCGACCGCTCGGACCTCTCGGGCGTCAACTACGACTACATCGTCGCCGAGGCGATGATGAAGAAGCTGGGCGTGCAGGACGACGACCTGGGCACCACCTCGACCAAGGTCCAGGACCTGCTGTCGCGCGACTTCGGCTTCCAGCTCCTGAACAAGCTGAAGGCCGACCAGTCGCTGATCGGCAAGACGATCACCGTCACGGGCCCGCTGAAGGCCGACGCCGACCTCTACTTCAAGGGCCAGGTCAAGCGTTCGACCGCCGAGGGCGACCGCAAGCTCGACAACCAGCAGTTGGACTGGCTGGACAAGCTCGAGAAGGACGGTTCGGTCAAATCGGGCTTCAACTTCGCCTTCTTCACCAACTCCGACTCGACCGAGCCCGAGCAGGCTGGCGTGCTGGGCGCGGTGGTTGGTTCGGCCATGATGCTGATCATCACCGCCCTGATCGCCGTGCCCGTCGGCGTGATGGCCGCCACCTACCTGGAAGAGTTCGCCCCGAAGAACCGCTGGACGGACATCATCGAGGTCAACATCAACAACCTGGCCGCCGTTCCGTCGATCGTCTACGGCCTGCTGGGCCTGGCTCTGTTCATCAACTGGCTGAACGTGCCGCGCTCCTCGCCGCTGGTTGGCGGCCTGGTGCTGGCCCTGATGGCCCTGCCCACCGTGATCATCGCCACCCGATCGGCGCTGAAGGCCGTGCCGCCCTCGATCCGCGAAGCCGCGCTCGGCGTCGGCGCGTCGAAGACCCAGACGGTCTTCCACCACGTGCTGCCGCTGGCCATGCCCGGCGTGATGACCGGCGCCATCCTGTCGCTGGCCCACGCCCTGGGCGAGACCGCCCCGCTGCTGATGATCGGCATGGTCTCGTTCGTGCCTGGCGTACCGGAAGGCTTCACCGGCGCGGCCACCGTGCTGCCGGTCCAGGTGTTCATCTGGGAGAACGCGTCCGAGCGGGCCTTCCACGAACGCACGGCCGCCGCCATCATCGTCCTGCTCGTCTTCATGATCGTCATGAACGCCGCGGCCGTCATCCTGCGCCGCCGCTTCGAACGCCGCTGGTAGGTTTCACATGACCCAGATCCTGAACCCCAACGCCTCGCCCCTTCTCCGCGGACACGCCATGACCGTCCAAAGCCCCGACGACAACGCCCACACGCCGGTGATCCACACCACCGTCCCGCACGCCCAGGCCGCCGCCTCGGTCGGCGAGGCCAAGATCAAGGCGCGCGACGTCAGGGTCTTCTACGGCGAGAAGCAGGCCCTGTTCGATGTCAACATCGACATCCCGGCCAAGTCGGTCACCGCCTTCATCGGCCCGTCGGGCTGCGGCAAGTCGACCTTCCTGCGCTGCATCAACCGCATGAACGACACCATTCCCTCGGCCCGCGTCGAAGGCGTGATCGAGATCGATGGTTCGGACGTCAACGCCAAGAGCGTCGACCCGGTGGTCCTGCGCTCGCGCGTCGGCATGGTGTTCCAGAAGCCGAACCCTTTCCCGAAAACCATCTTCGAGAATGTCGCCTACGGCCCGAAGATCCATGGCCTGGCCACCGGCAAGGCCGAGCTGGAAGCCATTGTCGAGAGCAGCCTGAAGAAGGCCGGCCTCTGGAACGAGGTCGCCGACCGCCTGCATCAACCGGGCACGGGTCTGTCGGGCGGCCAGCAGCAGCGCCTGGTCATCGCCCGCGCCATCGCGGTGTCGCCGGAAGTGATCCTGATGGACGAGCCCTGCTCGGCCCTCGATCCGATCGCCACCGCCAAGATCGAGGAGCTGATCGACGAGCTGCGCAGCCAGTTCTGCATCGTCATCGTCACCCACTCGATGGCCCAGGCGGCCCGCGTCTCGCAGCGCACGGCCTTCTTCCACCTCGGCAAGCTGGTGGAGAGCGGCCCGACCGAGGAGATGTTCACCAATCCTCGCGACAGCCGCACCCAGGACTACATCACCGGCCGCTTCGGCTGACCAGGCGCGCGGGAGCGACACACAGATGACCGAACATACCGTCAAGTCGTACGGCGAAGAGCTGGCCCACCTCACGGCCGAGGTCACCCGCATGGGCGGCCTGGTCGAGGCCCAGGTGGCCGACTGCATCGCCGCCATCGCTCGCCGCGACGGGCCCCTGGCCCAGGCCGTGGTCGCCGGCGACGAGCGCCTGGACGTCCTCCAGGCCGAGATCGAGCGCAAGGCCTTCAAGCTGATCGCCCTGCGCCAGCCGATGGCCGTGGACCTGCGTCACGCCGTCGCCGCCCTCAAGATCTCGATGAGCCTCGAGCGCTGCGGCGACATGGCCAAGAACATCGCCAAGCGCGCGCTGATCCTGACCGAAGCCGACCCGATGACAGCCCTGACCCGCTCGATCGAGCGCATGGGCCGTCTGGTGCAGAGCCGCCTCAAGGACGTTCTGGACGCCTATACGAGCTCGGATCTGCAGCGCGCCATCGGCGTGTGGAGCCGCGACGAAGAGGTCGACGAGCACTACAATTCGATCTTCCGTGAACTGCTCACCTACATGATGGGCGATCCGCGCACGATCAACGCCTGCGCCCACCTGCTGTTCGTGGCCAAGAACCTCGAGCGCATCGGCGACCACGCCACCAACATCGCCGAAATCATCCACTTCGAGCTGACGGGCGACGAGCTGATCTCGCAGCGCCCGAAGCTGGACGTGCTCTCGCAATAACTCCTAAAGGCGGCCTGAAGTGACTCCGTACGTTCTGGTGGTCGAGGACGAAGACGCCCTGGCCACCCTGCTGCACTACAACCTCGACAAGGAAGGCTATCGCGTCGGCGTGGCCGGAGACGGCGAGGAAGCCCTGATCATGGCCAACGAGCGGGCTCCGGACCTGGTCATCCTCGACTGGATGCTGCCGAAGGTCTCGGGCATCGAGGTCTGCCGCCGCCTGCGCGGCCGGTCGGAAACCCGCAACGTGCCGATCATCATGCTGACGGCGCGCGGCGAGGAGAGCGACCGGATCCGCGGCCTCGACACCGGCGCCGACGACTATGTCGTCAAGCCGTTCTCGATGGTCGAGCTGACCGCCCGCGTCCGTGCGGTGCTGCGTCGCATCCGCCCGGGTCTGGCCGACGATCGCATCACGGTCGGCGACATCATCATCGATCGGGTCGCCCACCGCGTGAAGCGGAACGGCAAGGAGATCCATCTCGGCCCGACCGAGTTCCGCCTGCTGGACTATCTGATGCAGCACCCGGGCCGGGTGTTCAGCCGCGAGCAGCTGCTGGACGCCGTCTGGGGCTCGGACGTCTATGTCGAGGCGCGAACGGTCGACGTCCACATCGGCCGCCTGCGCAAGGCGCTGAACGGCTCGTCGGACGGCGACCCGATCAGAACGGTGCGTTCAGCCGGCTACTCGCTGGATCTCGACGCGGCCTGATTTCGTCCGTGCGCGGTCTGGGCTGCTGAAGCCCCGATCTTATCGCGTTTCCGCGCGCGAGCCGCTGTGCTCCGGCGGATCGGTCTGCCCTATCGCATCGCCTTTGGGCCAGGGCGCGCGCCGTTCGTCGGCGCGCGCCTTGCCGCGTCTGTTTCTCGTGCGCGCCTTCCCTTGAAGGTGGTGAGGCGGAATGTCGCTATCCTGGGGGTTGTTGAATTCACCGTTCGTTAAGCGTGCCCGGAAGAGGTTAGCGAAAGTATTTATCGCCGTCTCTGACCGAAAGTTGGCCGATATTTCAAACCCTGTGGCGGCGATTAACGTGAGAATGCGTATTTCGCTCCTTCGTGGTTTGAAGTTTCACTGATGTTTTCGGGTAAATGTCTCGTGAATTTCGGTGTCTTGAGAGGGCGATTTCAGTATTCGGGAGGTTTTCATCGTGTCTGATTTCAGGCGTGCGCGGACCTCTTGTCGTCATTTGTCCAATCGTCCCCCAAGCCTGAACGCGGGCCGGAGTTCTCCATGCGCATGACGATCAAGCTCAAACTTGCCCTGACCATCGGGGCGCTCATTCTGATGATGGCGGGCGCGACCCTGTTCGGCATGCGCGAACTGTGGGTCCTGAACGCGGGCCAGAAGGCCATGGTCGAAGGGCCAGTCGCTCAGCTGCAGCGGAGCCAGTCGATAAGCATCGCGCTGCTGCAACTCGTCCGCGCTCAGAAGAACATGGTCCTCACGGACGACGCCGACGAACTGCGGAGTCAGAACGCCAAGGCTGACGCCAACAAGGAGAAGGTCCGGACCCTTCTGGAAGCGGGGCTTGGCCATGCCACCATCGAGGGAAAAGCCAAGTGGGAGGCCTTGGCGCGGGACTGGGCGCTGTTCGCCGAAAGCGACGATGGCATGCGCGGCGAGATCCTGGCTGGACGTCGTGATCGCGCCATCGAGCAGATGCACACCTCTCAACGCAAGATCACCAACAGCATCACCCGGACCGTCGATGAGCTGGTCGAGACGCAGGCGGCGCGTCTGGTCGCGGCGGAAGCCGCCAGTGACAAGGCCTATGCGGTCTCGCGCAACACCTTGATCGCGGTGGTGCTCGCATCGACCCTTCTGGGCGCGGCGGCGGCCATCTGGATCGGCCGCACCATCGCTCAAGGCTTCTGGAAGATCGATGGCCTGGCCAAGGCGGTGGCCCTCGGCGATCTCAACCAGACCGTGACGGTCAAGACCAATGACGAGATCAAGGACCTCGTCGAGACCATCAACCGCATGACCGAGAATCTGCGGGCCACGGCCGCGCTCGCCGATCAGGTGGCGTCCGGCGACCTGTCGGTCGAGGTCAAGCCGCTATCGGACAAGGACATTCTGGGTCATTCCCTGCGCGGCATGGTCGCCAACTTGCGCGAGAGCGCCAGCGTCGCCGACCAGGTCGCCGATGGCGATCTCACCGTCCAGGTCAAGCCACTGTCGGACAAGGACGTCATGGGCCTGGCGCTGGAGCGCATGATCGAGCGTCTGCGCGGCGTGGTCTCCGACGCCATCTCGGCCTCGGACAACGTTTCAAGCGGAAGCCAGGAGCTCTCGGCCGCCTCGGAGCAGGTGTCGCAGGGCGCGACCGAACAGGCCTCCTCCGCCGAAGAGGCTTCGGCCTCGATGGAACAGATGGCCGCCAACATCAAGCAGAACGCCGACAACGCCGCCCAGACCGAGAAGATCGCGCGCCAGTCGGCCCAGGACGCGGAAATCTCGGGTCAGGCCGTGGCCAAGGCGGTCGGCGCCATGCAGACGATCGCCGAGAAGATCACCATCGTGCAGGAGATCGCCCGTCAGACCGACCTGCTGGCGCTCAATGCCGCCGTCGAGGCCGCCCGGGCCGGCGAGCACGGTCGCGGCTTCGCCGTCGTCGCCTCGGAAGTGCGCAAGCTGGCCGAGCGCTCTCAGACCGCCGCCACCGAGATCGGCGAGGTGTCTTCGGAAACGGTCAAGGCCGCCCAGTCGGCCGGCGATCTGCTGACCTCCCTGGTGCCCAACATCCGTCGCACCGCCGAACTGGTCTCGGAGATCAGCGCCGCCTGCCGCGAGCAGGACATCGGCGCCAGCCAGATCAACGAGGCCATCCAGCAGCTGGACAGGGTCACCCAGCAGAACGCCTCGGCTTCCGAGGAGATGTCGGCCACGTCGGAAGAATTGGCGGCCCAGGCCGAGGAACTGCAGACCTCCATCGCCTTCTTCCGCACCGGCGACGAAGAGCGCGTGCGCCGGCCGCGGAGCCGCGCCGCCGCCAAGCGCCCGGCCGCGCCCGTCCGCAAGGCCCCCGGTCGTTCGGTAGCCGCCCAACAGGCCCGCGCCAACGGGTTCGCCCTGGATCTGACCCAGGGCGGGGCGGACGCCGACGACGCCGACTTTCGCGAGTACGCCTAAAGCGGCGCGCGCCGTTCGACCCTGACCGGCCGGGCCGCGCGCGCCACGCCCCGTTTCCGTCCGCGAACGTCGCGGGCGGAAGCGTTGCGTTCAGCGTCCAAGGCGCGCCAGGAGATCGTCGCGGTAGGTGCGGCTGGTCACCACCTCGGCGCCGCTGTCCAGGGTCAGGCGCCAGGAGCCGTCAGACAGCGGCTGCGTCTCGCGCACCCGAGCCAGATTGACCAGGGTCGAGCGGTGACAGCGGGCGAAGACGCGCGGGTCCAGCCAGCCTTCCAGGCTCTGCAGGGTGGCGCGCAGCAGACCCTCGCGGCCGGCCCAGTGGACGACGACATAGTTGTCGGCCGCGCCGAACCATTCGATTTCGTCCAGGGCCACCGGCACCCGGCGCGACCCGGCCATGACCATCAGCCGCCGGCCCGGGCGCTCGGGCGCGGCCTGGGCGGCCTGGGCCAGGGCTTCCCGGGCTTCCGACAGCGCGGTTTCCAGGGCGCGGGCGCGGGCCTGTTCGTCGCGGACCCGCTGGTGGTTGGCGGCGGCCAGGCCGATGGCGATGATGGCGGTGTAGAGCAGCAGGCAGATCGGCATCCGCGCCAGGACGCGCGCGGGCAGGTTGGTGGCGGGCGAGAACGCGCCGTCGATCAGGCTGGAGACCAGGGCCTCCAGCGGCACGACCAGCACGCCGGCCTGGTACAGCACCAGCAGGCCGATCGCGCCGACGCCATAGCGACGCATCAGCAACCAGACGATCCCCCGCCGCTGGCAGCCAGGCGGCGTAGATCCCGCCCTGCCAGACGAGGGAGTCGATCACGCTGACCGCATGCCCCCGGTCCGACGCGAACCGCCGGGCGAACCAGGCCGCGCAGAGCGTGGTCATCGCCCAGGCATAGGCGGTGAACGCCCACATCCAGGCCGCCGTCGAGATACGGCTCAGGCGCGCGCGCGGCGGGGGCGGCGTCGGCGCAGGACCAGGACCGTGATCCAGATCGCGGCCATCGGTTGAAACAGCAAGGTCGGCCAGAGCTGACTCCAGGGCGTGGGCAGGAAGGTCAGAAAGTTACCCGAAAAGGCGCTGATCACCGCGCCATAGGCGCTCAGCATCTTCACCAGATGCTCATAGGTCCAGAGATGGGCGGAAAAAGGCCAGGCTGTCGGGCGGGCGAACCGCCAAAGGTCCCAGCCGCCATAGGTGAAGGCCGCATAGACCAGGGCCGCGCTGACGGCCGCCTTGTTTCCCGTCCGGCCGGTGACGACCAGCGCCAGCACCCAGACGCCGATCCCGACCAGCCCCAAGGTGACGGCCCAGTCCAGCGGCCCGGCGCGCTGGCGAGGATCGAGGTCGGGCCGCTTGCGTCCCAGCACCCGGATCCCCGAGAAGAGCGTGATCGTCGCCGTCGCCGACAGGGCCGCGAAATAGGCGTTGAAGCGCAACGCCGTCATGATCCACGCGGCGGCCAGCAGCAGGCTCATCAGCACGACGAAGGTCCGGCCCGACCAGCGGTGCAGGCGTGAGCCCTTGCGCGTCAGGATCGGGACCAGACCGATGGCGACCAGGGCGAAGCCGCAGCCGACATGCAGGGCGAGGGCGGGGGAGAAAAGCGTGTCCATGGCGGCCATGGGAGACGCGTCGATGGCGACCGCGCCATCGGCGAGGGGCGAATGACGGCGCGGAGGGGCGAACCGCTTGACCCAGGCCCTCGCCCACGCCACACCCCGCGCTCATGGAAAAGCTGACCATCCTCCTCGTCGGGTCCGGCGGGCGCGAGCACGCCCTGGCCTGGAAGATCGCCCAGTCGCCGCTGTGCGGCCGGCTCGTCGCCGCCCCGGGCAACCCCGGCATCGAAGCCGTCGCCGAGCTGCGCGCGGTAAAGGTGACGGACGCCGACGGTCTGGTGGCCCTAGCCCGGGAGATCAGCGCGGACCTGGTGGTGGTCGGTCCGGAATCGGCGCTGGAGGTCGGCCTGGCCGACAAGCTCGCCGGGGTCGGCATTCCCTGTTTCGGCGGCAGCCAGCGCGCGGCCCAGCTGGAGACCTCCAAGGCCTTCACCAAGGACTTCTGCCAGCGCCACGGCCTGCCGACGGCGGCCTATGGCGTGTTCGAGGATGCGGCCTCGGCCGGCGCCTTCCTCGACACCTTGGAAGCGCCGTTCGTGATCAAGGCCGATGGCCTGGCGGCCGGCAAGGGCGTGGTCATCGCCGCGACGCGGGCCGAGGCGGACGCCGCCGTGGTCGACATGCTGGGCGGCCGCTTCGGCTCGGCCGGCGCACGGGTGGTGATCGAGGAGTTCATGCACGGCGAGGAGGCCTCGCTGTTCGCGATCTGCGATGGCGAGACTTCGGTCTTCTTCGGCGCGGCCCAGGACCACAAGCGCGCCTATGACGGCGACGAGGGGCCCAACACCGGCGGCATGGGCACCTATTCGCCGCCGCCCGTCCTGACCGACGCCCTGATCGACCAGGCGTGGCGCGAACTGATCGTCCCCACGGTCGAGGGCATGGCCGCCGAGGGCAATCCGTATGTCGGCGTGCTCTATGCCGGCCTGATGCTGACGCCCACGGGGCCGAAGCTCGTGGAATACAACGCCCGCTTCGGCGACCCCGAGTGCCAGACCCTGATGCTGCGCCTGGACAGCGACATCGTCCCGATCCTGCTGGCGGCGGCCAAGGGCGAGCTGGCTGGCGCCGCGCCGCCGAAGTGGCGCGACGAGGCGGCGATCTGCGTGGTGCTGGCCGCGGAGGGCTATCCCGACGCCCCCAAGACCGGCGGCCTGATCCAGGGCGCCGAGGCGAATTTCGGCGATGAGGCGGTCGTCTTCCAGGCCGGCACGACCCGCGACGCCGAGGGGAGTCTCCGCGCCTCGGGCGGTCGGGTGCTGAACGTCTGCGCCCTGGGCGTGACCCTGAGCGAGGCCCGCGACGTGGCCTATGCGGCACTGGGGACCATCAGCCTGGAGGGCGGCTTCTATCGCCGCGACATCGGCTGGCGGGCGCTGAAGACACGCTAGTGGTGGGTTGCGTCGACGGCATGGCGCTCTAAACTCCCCGTTCAAACAAGCGTTGGGGAGAGCCGCCATGGCCGAAGCCGCCGAACAGTCCGCCCAGGACCTGAACTCGGGCACCAAGCCGGTCGACCCGCGCCATGCGATCGACGAAGCCAAGCTGGCCGCCTGGCTGGAGTCGAATGTCGAGGGCTATGCCGGTCCGCTGGAGGTCCGCCAGTTCAAGGGCGGCCAGTCGAACCCGACCTATCAGCTGGTCACGCCGGGCAAGAAATACGTCCTGCGCCGCAAGCCGCCGGGCAAGCTGCTGCCCAGCGCCCACGCCGTCGACCGCGAATACAAGGTGATCTCGGGCCTGAACAAGGCCCATTTCCCGGTCGCCAAGGCCTATGCCCTGTGCATGGACGAGGACGTCATCGGCACGATCTTCTACGTGATGGAGAACGTTCGAGGGCCGGATCCTGTGGGACGGGACCCTGCCGGACTATGAGCCCGCCGAGCGCCGCGCGATCTACGAGGCCCAGATCGACACCCTGGCGGCCCTGCACAATGTCGACTACGAGGCCGTGGGCCTGGGCGACTACGGCAAGCCGGGCAACTATTTCGCCCGCCAGATCGATCGCTGGACCAAGCAGTACCGGGCCAGCGAGACGACCAAGATCGACGAGATGGACCAGCTGATCGACTGGCTGCCCGAAGAGCTGCCCGGTCGATGACAAGACCTCGATCGTCCACGGCGACTACCGCCTCGACAACATGATCCTGCACCCGACCGAGCCGCGCGTCATCGCCGTGCTGGACTGGGAGCTGTCGACCCTGGGCAATCCGCTGGCCGACTTCAGCTATTTCCTGATGAACTGGGTGATGCCGTCCGACCAGCGCGGCGGCCTCTCCGGCATCGACGACCTGACCGCCTATGGCGTCCCGACCATCCCCGAGGCGGTCGAACGCTACTGCAAGGCCACCGGTCGCGACGGCCTGCCCGAGCTGGACTGGTATTTCAGCTACAACCTCTTCAGACTGGCCGGCATCTGCCAGGGCATCGTCGGCCGGGTCCGTGACGGCACCGCCGCCAGCGCCCATGCGCAGCTGATGGAGGCGCGCGTGCCGATCCTGGCCAAGGGGGCCTGGTCGTTCGCGCAAAAGGCGGGGGCCTAGGGGTTACATGAAGAAGCTGCTGACGGGCGTCTGCGCCCTGGCGTTGGCCGGGGCGCTGTCCGGCGTCGCCTGCGCCGAGACGCTGTTCGTGCAGGCCGGCAAGCTGCTGGCCGACCCGGCCACCGGCAAGGTCGAGACCGCCAAGACCCTGGTGCTGGAGAACGGCAAGGTCACGAAGATCGTCGACGGCTATGTCGCCGAACCGGGCGGACGGGTCGTCGACCTGAAGGACAGCTTCGTCCTGCCGGGCCTGATCGACAGCCACGTCCACCTGACCCATGAGCAGAGCCCCAATTCACGGCTCAACGCCGTCACCCGCGGCCCCGCCGACGAGGCCATGGTCGGGGCCGGCTTCGCGCGCAAGACCCTGATGGCCGGCTTCACGACGGTCGCGGACCTCGGGGCCGACAACAAGGCGATCTTCGCCCTGCGCGACGGGATCAAGCGCGGCGACGTGCCCGGTCCACGGATCATCGCGGCCGGCTCGGCCGTGTCGATCCATGGCGGCCACGCCGACGTCAACGGCTACAGCGAGGAGGTCATGCACGTGCTGCGGCCGACCTCGGTGTGCTCGGGCGCCGACGACTGCCGCCGTGCCACCCGCGAGCAGGTCTGGCTGGGCGCCGACATCATCAAGATCACCGCCACCGGCGGCGTGCTGTCCAACACCGCCGCGGGTCTTTCCCAGCAGTTCTCCGACGACGAACTGAAGGCGATCGTCGACGCCGCCCACCGCATGGGCCGCAAGGTCACCGCCCACGCCCATGGCCTCGAACGGGATCAACAGCTTCCTGCGGGCCGGCGGCGACTCGATCGAGCACGGCACCTATCTCGACAACGACAGCATCGCCCTGTTCAAGAAGAACGGCGCCTATCTGATCCCCACCCTGATGGCTGGCGACTTCGTCTACCGGATCGCCTCGGGCCCGAACAACTTCCTGACCCCCAACCAGACGGCCAAGGCGCTTGAGGCCGGCCCGAAGATGCTGGCCATGGCCAAGCGGGCCCACGAGGGCGGGGTCAAGATCGCGTTCGGCACCGACACCGGCGTCAGCGCCCACGGCGACAACGCCGGCGAGTTCGCCCTGCTGGTCAAGGCGGGCCTGACCCCGCTGGAAGCCATCCAGACGGCGACGGTCAACGCGGCCGACCACTTCTCGCTGAGCAGCGAAATCGGCAGCCTGGCCCCCGGCAAGGCCGCTGACCTGATCGCGGTGAAGGGCGATCCCTTGAGCGACGTGACGGCGCTGCAGCACGTGACGTCGGTGATCAAGGGCGGGGTGGTCTACAGGTAGGGTAAGACCGTCTGCCCCCTCTGGGGGGCGGACGACCGCGCGTCGCGCGGTCAGGTGGGGGCAGGTTTGTGAGGACGCTCCGACTTGCCCCCTCCGCGCTTCGCGCTCCTCCCCCAAAGGGTCAAGAAGGGAGCGGGTCTACAACCCCGCCTTCGCCAGCAGGTCCTCTAGCGCCGCCTCGTCATCGAAGCGGGCGCGGACCGGCCAGGGCGTGACCTTCTCGCGCCACTTGGCCGGCAGGCGCACCCAGTCCTTCTCGGTGGTGACCAGCCCCGCGCCATAGGCCTGGGCGCGGCTCTCCAGCATTTTCAGGGTCGCTTCGTCATATTCGCCATGATCTGGGAACGGGGCGAAGTCGACCAGCTGGCAGCCGGCGGCGGTCAGGGCCTTCTCGACCTTCCAGGGCTTGCCGATCCCGGCGAAGCCGACCTGCGGGCCCTTGGGCGCGGGGGCGGCGGCCTCCAGGCGGGCGACCAGCACCGGCATGTCGCCGAACTGGACCAGCAGGTCGAAGTCTGGCTGGGCGACATCGAGCGGCAGCAGCACGATCACCGCGTCGGCGCGCGACAGGCCCACCTTCAGCGGCTCGCGCATCGGGCCTGCGGGGAAGACGCGGCCGTCGCCGAACGGCCACTCGCCGCCGCGCGTCTCGCCGTCGACCACGACCAGGGACAGGGTCTTGCGCACCGTCGGGTTCTGGTGTCCGTCGTCCATGACCACGGCCTGGGCGCCGGCCCGGGCGGCGGCGCGGGCCCCGGCGACGCGGTCGACCGCCACCCACATCGGGAAGTCCTGGGCCAGCATCAGCGGTTCGTCGCCGACGTCCCTGGCGGTGTGGCGGGCGGTGTCCACCTGGACCGGCCCCTTTAGCCTGCCGCCATAGCCGCGCGACAGGCCGTGGGCGGCGACGCCCCGACGGGTCAGGATCAGCAGCAGTTCGCGCACGATCGGCGTCTTGCCCGCCCCGCCCATGGTGACGTTGCCGACGCAGATCACCGGCGCGCCGACGATGGCGGGCGTGGTGCGGGCTATCCTGCGCCGCGTGGCGTCGGCCCAGATCCACGACAGCGGGGTCAGCAGGGCGCGGGTCAGCGGGGCGGGACCGCCGCTCCTGACGTACCACCAGCGAGGCGTGCCGAGTTTCATGAGGCTATCTTGGGGACCAGCTCGAGAATGCGGGAGAGGCCGGCGCGGGCCTCGGCGTCGCGGGCGTCGACGAAGCTACGAGCGCGGGCGGCGCGGGCCTTGGCGGCGCCGGGATCGGCGAGGTCGGCGGCGATCGCGTCGCGCAGACCTTTGGGCGAGGTCATGACCACGCCGTCGGCGGCTTCCAGGCCGGCGAAGGCCGAGACCCAGTTGTCGACGAACGGACCGCTGATGGCCGGACAGTCCAGCCGCGCGGCCTCCAGCGGGTTGTGGCCGCCGATGTCGGGAACCAGGCTGCCGGCGATGACCGAGGTTCCGGCCAGGCGGAACCACAGGCCCATTTCGCCCAGGGTGTCGGCCACGAGGATGTCGGCGGGCTCCCGCGACTGGCTGCGCAGGCTGGCGGTGAGGCCTCGGGCCTTGGCCAGGGCGACGATGGCCGGACCCCGCTCAACATGGCGCGGCGCCAGGACGACGGACGGCCGGTCGGGAAGACCGGCGATGGCGTCCAGCACGATCTCGTCCTCGCCCGGATGGGTGCTGGCGATCAGCAGGGGCGGACGCGTGAAGCGGGCGCGTTCGGCGACCAGGGTAGTCTCGTCCGCTGGCAGCGGCGCGGCGCCGAATTTCAGGTCGGCCTCGCCGGTCACCTTGCCGCCCAGGGCCTCGAAGCGTTCGTGGGCGCGGGCGTCCTGGGCCAGGATCAGGTCGAAGTTCGACAGCAACAGGCGGGCCGCGTCGGGACGTCTTTGCCAGCTCGCGAAACTGCGGTCGGACAGCTTGGCCGAGACCAGGGCCAGACGGGTTCCGGCGGCCTTGGCCTCCAGCAGCAGGTTGGGCCACAGCTCGCTCTCGACGAACACGGCGAGGCTGGGCTTCCAGCGGGCGATGAACCGCCGCGCTGCGCCGGGGGCGTCGACCGGGACGTACTGGTGGATCGCGCCGGGCGGCAGGCGCTTGGCCAGCAGCGCCGCCGAGGTGGTGGTGCCGGAGGTGACGAGCACAGCGACCTCGGGCCGCTCGGTCCGAAGGCGCTCGACCAGCGGCAGGATCGACAGGCTCTCGCCGACGCTGGCGCCGTGCAGCCAGACCAGCGGTCCGTCGGGGCGCGGGGTCGGGGCCTTGGCCAGGCGCTCGGCGATCCGGGCCGGATCTTCCTTTCCCTTGCGCGCCCGACTGGCCAGCAGCGAGGGCGCGAGCGGTTCGAGAAGGCCCGTGGCGGCCCGGTAGAGCGCCAGGGCGGACGGCCGGATCACACCACGCCTTCAGGCGCCAGGGCGCAGCCGTGGGCGCCGGCGCTGGACTCGACCTGGATGGTCACGTGGCCGATCTTGAACTGGCTGGCCAGTTCCGCGCAGGCGTCGTGCAGGAACTGGTCGTGGTCCCCGTCCAGCGGACGGACGACATGGGCCGTGAGGGCCGTCTCGGTCGTGCTCATCGCCCAGATGTGCAGATCGTGAACCTCGCTGACGCCGGGACGCGAGGCCAGCCAGGCGCGGACCTTGCCGGTGTCGATCCCGCGCGGCGTGGCGTCCAGGGCCATGTCCAGCGAGTCGCGCAGCAGACCCCAGGTGCCCAGCACGATGACCACGACGATGGCCAGGCTGACCACGGGGTCCAGCCACAGCCAGCCGGTCAAGGTCATGGCCAGGGCGGCGACCACCACGCCGGCCGAGACGGCGGCGTCGGCGGCCATGTGCAGGAAGGCGCCGCGGACGTTCAGATCGTCCTTGCCGCCCTTCATGAACATCAGGGCCGTGGCGGTGTTGATGACGATGCCGATGGCGGCGACGATCATCACCGGGCCGGTCTCGATCGGCTCGGGCGAGGCGAAGCGGCGGACGGCCTCCCAGGCGATGGCGCCGACAGCCAGCAGCAGCAGGGCGGCGTTGCCCAGCGAGGCCAGGATGGTGCCCTTGCGCAGGCCGTAGGTGCGGCGGGCGCTGGGCGCGCGCTTGGCCAGCACCGCCGCGCCCCAGGCCAGCAGCAGGCCCAGAACGTCCGACAGGTTGTGGCCGGCGTCGGCCAGCAGGGCCAGCGAGTGGGTGATTAGGCCCGCCCCGGCCTCGACCAGCACGAAGCCGAGATTCAGCGCCGTGCCGATCGCGAAGGCCCGGCCGAAGTCCTTGGGCGCGTGGCTATGGCCGTGATGCGCGTGCCCATGCCCGTGGCCGTGCTCGTGTGCATGATCGTGGTGATCATGAGCGTGGTCGTGGGCGTGTCCGGAGTGATCGTGCGGCATGGGTCCTACATCCCACCAAGGGCGGGCCGGATCAATCTTGCACCAGCTGTTCGGCGCGGCGGGTGACGGCCGACAGACGATCGGCCCAGCTTTCGACCAGCTGGTCGACGTCGTCGCCCCGCGCGGCGCCGGTCGGCCCGTCCCAGACCATGGCGGCCTTGGCGAAGGGCAGGGGGATCATGGTCTGGTCCCACGAGCCCAGGCGGACGCAGGGCCTGGCGGCCAGGCCGACGAAGATCACCGGCGCGCCGGTGATCCGGGCCAGGGAGGGCGTGCCCTTCTCCATGTGCTCGGCCGGGCCGCGCGGGCCGTCGGGGGTGATGGCAACGCCGCCTCCCCCTCTCACCCATTGGACCATGTCGCGGAAGGCCTGCTCGCCGTTCTTGTTCTTGGCCAGGTCGGTCTTCTTGGCCGACGAACCGCGAATGGACGGAAAGCCCAGCTTTTCGACCGTACGGGCGATGAACTCGCCGTCGTTGGAGCGCGAGATCAGCGCGCGCATGTCCTGGCGCCGACCGGGCGCCTGCGGCCAGCTGAGCGGCGACATCGGGATGCGCGAGTGCCAGAAGCACAGGATCGCGCCGACGCCGGTCTCGCGGCCCTGGGCCCAGACGGCCTCGGCCTGCTCGCGGCCCTCCTCGGTCATCCGCAGGGTGGCGAAAACCAGCTTGGAATATCCGGCGAACAGCGAGGATAGCAGCCAGATCACGAACGGCGAGCGCAGGGGCCTCAAGCGTCCTTCTCCAGGGCGGCGGGGGTCTCCGGAAGATGATCGAGGTCCTGGGCCTTGGCGAGGCGGGCGTAGAGGCCGCCGGCGCGGACCAGCTCGGCGTGGGCGCCGGTCTCGACGACACGGCCCTTGTCGATGACGTAGATCCGGTCGGCGTTCTTCACGGTCGACAGCCGGTGGGCGATCAGGATCGTGGCGCGGCCGGCCATCAGCCGCTCCAGCGCCGCCTGGACCTGGGCCTCGCTCTCGGTGTCCAGCGCGCTGGTGGCCTCGTCCAGCAGCAGGATCGGGGCGTCCTTCAGGAAGGCGCGGGCGATGGCGATGCGCTGGCGCTGACCGCCCGACAGCCGCGCGCCGGCCTCGCCGACGACGGTGTCGTAGCCTTCGGGCAGCTCCAGGATGAAGTCGTGGGCGGCGGCCTGCCGCGCGGCGGCCTCGATCTCCAGCTGGCTGGCGCCGGGGCGGGCATAGGCGATGTTGGCGCGGATGCTGTCGTCGAACAGGAACGGCTCCTGGGTGACCAGGGCGATGCGATCGCGCAGGGAGGCCAGGGTGACCGACCGGACGTCGTGGCCGCCTATGGTCACCGCGCCCTCCGTCACGTCGTGGAAGCGCGGGATCAGGTTGAGGATCGAGCTCTTGCCCCCGCCCGAGGGGCCGACCAGGGCCACGGTCTCGCCCTTCCGCACGGTCAGCGAGACGTCCGACAGGGCCGGGGCGTCCTCGCCATAGGCGAAGCTGACATGGTCGAAGGCGATGGCGCTGTCGCCGGCCGGCAAGGCCCTGGCGTCGGCGGGATCGACGATGGCCGGCGCGACGTCGAGAGCGGCGAAAAGGCGGCGGCCGGCGGTCAGGCCCTCGGCGAACACGGTCTGCAGGTTGGCGACCTGGCGCAATGACTGGGCGGCCATCAAGAGGCTGGTCATGAAGGCGAAGAACACCCCGGCCGTCAGCGGCGCCAGGGCGAAGGGGCCGAGGGTCAGCGCGCCGGTCGTCGCGCGCCAGCCCGCATAGGCGAAGACCACGGCCACGATGAAGGTGGTGAAGGTCTCGGTCGCCGGCGCGGCCATGGCGCGGGCGTTGCTTCCCTTCATCAGGTGGCGCTGGCGACGCGCGACCACGGCGGCGACGCGCGCCTCCTCATAGGCCTCGCGGTTCTCCATCTTGACGATCTTGACCCCGTCCAGGCTCTCCATGATCGCGGTCGAGAGGTTGGAGGTCTCGCCCATGGCGCCCTTGGCGGCCTTGGTGGTGCGCTTGGAGAAGCTCCGGATGATCAGGCTGGCCAGCGGCGCGACGACGAGGACGCCGGCGGCCAGGATCGGCTCCAGGCTGAACATCGCCAGCAGGGCGCCGACCACGGTCAGGGCTTCGCGCACATAGTTGACCACGCCGGTGGTCGCCGCCTCGCGGATCAGGCCGGCGTCATAGAGCACCGAGGCGACATAGGAGCCGGAATGGGCCCCGCGCAGGCGCTGCAGGTCCGAGCGGATCAGGCGGCCGAACAGGCGCACCTGCATGTCGCCGACGACGCCGTTGCCGATGCGGTTGATGACATTGGCCTGGATCACCTGGAACACGCCGCGCGCCAGGGCCAGGCCGGCGATGGTCAGCGGAATGGTCCAGATCGCGCCGGCGCGCGGATGGGTGATCAGCTGGTCGATCGCCGGCTCGATGATCTTGGCCAGCTTCACCGACAGGGCCGCCACGATCGCGGCGCTGACGATCGAAGCCGCCAGGCCCTTCCATCGGGGTTTCAGGAACTCGCGCCACATCCGGCCCATCAGGGCGCGGTTCGAGGGCTGAGCATCCGGTGAGGTCATGGCGGAGGGGTCGGATTTGTGGGCGGGGCTGTCAAGGACGTGGCGGACGCACTGACCATGAAAAGCGACGCCATGAGGGCGGCTTTTGCCTTTCGGGGCCGATACCCTTACCTAGGCTCGGAATTTCCGAAGGATCGCGCCGCCTTGGCCAAGTTCGACCTCGCCACGCCCTGGGGCCGGTTCAAGACCTATCTCCACTATCTATGGAACGACCACGCCTATCTGCGTCTGGGCTTCTCGAACGCCCACTGGATCAGCCCCGAGCTGGTCCGCGCCAACCAGCCGTGGCCCTTCCAGCTGGCCTGGTGGAAGAAGCAGGGGGATCAAGACGATCGTCAATCTGCGCGGCGGCTTCGACGGCAGCTTCTACGCGCTGGAGAAGGACGCCTGCGAGCGCCTGGGCCTGAACTTCGTCGACTTCACCATCACCTCGCGCGAGGTTCCGATCCGCGAGCGGGTGCGCGGCGCCAAGGAACTGTTCGAGAGCATCGAATATCCGGCCCTGATGCACTGCAAGTCGGGCGCGGACCGGGCGGGGATCATGAGCGTGTTCTACGCCCACTACCGCCTGGGCCTGCCGATCCGCGAGGCGATGAAGCAGCTTGGGCCGCGCTACCTGCACATCAAGCACGGCAACACCGGCGTGCTGGATTACGTGTTCGAGCAGTATCTCGAGCGGGGCGAACCCAAGGGGCTGACGTTCAGCGAATGGGTCGAGAGCGACGACTACGATCCCGTCGCGATGAAGAAGACCTTCCGGGCCGGGATGCTGGGCAAGGTGCTGACGGATAGGATTTTGCGGAGAGAGTAGGGGGGCGGCGACTTGCCCCCTCCAGGCCTTCGGCCCTCCTCCGCCGAGGGGGGAAGAAGGAGGCGCGCGCGCCTTCCGCCCCCTATGGGGGCGGACGACCGCGAAGCGGTCAGGTGGGGGCCAGTGACCCGGCCCCCTGCACACCTCAGCCTTCGCTGCTCGGATCCAGCAGCTTGTGGGCGTGGATGATGAAGTAGCGGGCGTGGGCGTTGTCCACGGTCGCCTGGGCCTTGGCCTTCCAGGCCTTGTGGGCGTCTTCGTAGCTGGGATAGGCGCCGACGAACTCGACCTTGGACAGGTCGCGGAATTCGATGCCGGCGACATCCTTCAGTTCACCACCGACGACGATATGAAGAAGCTGCTTGTCAGCCATTTGGAGCAAGTTCCTGCGAGGAATTGGTTTTATGGCAGCTCGATATGCCCGACGCGTGACAGGATCAATGGCGCAAGCGCACGATTGGCGCAAACCAGGCTCGGAACCAACGGAACGGGCCGATTATAGGCGAAATCCCGACCCTTGTGGTCGCTGAGCCACGCACCGGCGCGGCGGCAGATCAGGTCGGCGGCGGCGACGTCCCATTCGCTCTTGGGCGACAGGGCTATGGCCGCGTCGAAGGTCCCGGCCGCGACCAGGCACATGCGGTAGGCGATCGAATTGCGGCTCTCGATCCGCATGTCCGGCCACGGCTCGCGCCAGGCCGGGTGGGCGAACATCTTGGCGTCGC
This sequence comes from Caulobacter sp. UC70_42, assembly GCF_044056025.1. Classification (NCBI taxonomy): domain Bacteria; kingdom Pseudomonadati; phylum Pseudomonadota; class Alphaproteobacteria; order Caulobacterales; family Caulobacteraceae; genus Caulobacter; species Caulobacter sp. UC70_42. The sequence goes on from NZ_CP171994.1 coordinate 1,925,257, forward strand.
CGAGCATGGCCGAGCCTTCCAGGCTTTGGGTGGCGCTGGGCTCGATGATCACGCCGTTCAGGGTCGCGGGACCGTCGACCGTGGCGGCGTAGGTCTCGTTCAGGGCCGGCGCGTGGACGACGCCGGCGACGGGCTGGCCGTTCTCGACCACGGCGATCGACACCGCGAACCACGGCTTGCCCTTCATGAAGGCGGCCGTGCCGTCGATCGGGTCGACGACGAACTGGCGAGCCGTGGTCAGGCGGGCCGGATCGTCGACCGTCTCCTCCGACAGCCAGCCGTAGCCTGGCCGCTCGGCGCCAAGCTCGGTCTTCAGAAGGGTGTCGACGGCGAGGTCGGCGTCGGTGACCGGCGAGCCGCCCTCCTTGGACCAGATCTTCAGGCCGCCCTCGCGCGCGGCGAGCGCCAGCTCGCCGGCCTCCCTGGCGGCCTGGAGGATCAGGTCCAGGTCGTTCATTTGCCCGCGATCGCCAGCGCGTCGACCAGGAGCGACGGACTGTTGCTGGCGCCGCGGAACTGCAGGTCCGAGCCAGGCACGAGGCGGCCGTAGATGTCGATCAGGTTGCCGGCCACGGTGATTTCGGTGACCGGGCCGGTGCTCTCGCCGTTCTCGAACCAGACGCCCGAGCAGCCCACCGACCAGTCGCCGGTGTTGCCGTTCAGCGAGGGGCCGAACATCGAGGTGACCAGGAGGCCCGTCCCGGCGTCCTTCATCAGACCCTCCAGATCCCGCGCGCCGGGCTGGAGCGTCAGGTTGTGGGTCGAGACGCTGGAGGGGCCCGCGAGGCCGCGCGAGGCGTGGCCGGTGGTGACGAGGCCCAGTTGCTTGGCCGAGCTGGTGTTGAGCAGCCAGGTGGTCAGCACGCCGTCGTCGATCAGGGCGCGGGCCTGCGTGGCCACGCCCTCGTCGTCGAACGGGGCCGAGCCCAGGCCGCGCACGCGGTGCGGGTCTTCCAGCAGGTTGACGCCCTGGGCGAAGATCCGCTGGCCCAGCTTGTCCTTCAGGAACGAGGCGCCCCGCGCGACCGAGGGGCCGGAGATCGCGCCCAGCAGCGGGCCGATCAGGCTCATCGCCAGTCGGTTTTCGAAGATCACCGGCGCGACCGTCGAGGCGATCTTGCGCGGGTTGAGGCGCGCCACGGCCTGGCGGCCCGCCTCCATGCCGATGTCCCCGGCGGGCGGCAGATCGCCGAAGTGGCGGGTCGATCGGCCCTCGCCGCCGCGCTCCATGCCCGCGCCCTCGCCGGCGATGGCCGAGGCCGAGATCGAGTGGCCGGTGGCCGCGTGGGTCCCGTGGAAGCCGGCGGTGGTGACCAGCCCCCAGCGGGACGACGACCAGGTGGCGGAGCCGCCGTCGGAATTGGTCACGCCCTTGACCTCGCGGGCGTGCGCCTCGGCGATACGCGCCTGGGTCTCCAGGGTCTCGGCGGTGGGCTCGTAGGGGTCGATCAGGTCAAGCTCGGGGAACGGACCCTTGGCCAGGCGATCGTGCGGCGCCAGGCTGGCATAGGGATCTTCCGGAGCCAGTCGGGCCATGGCGACGGCGCGCTCGACCAGTTTGGCGCGGGCCTCGGCCGAGATGTCTGAGCCGGATACGGTGGCGCTGCGGCTGCCGATGAAGACGCGCAGGCCCAGGTCGCGGGCCTCTTCGCGCTCGACCTCTTCCAGCTCGCCCAGGCGCACCGATACGGAGAGCGACTGGCGCTCGGCGAAGACGGCTTCGGCGGCGTCCGCCCCGGCCTTGCGCGCGGCGGCGACCACGTCATACAGCAGATTATCGTCCATGCGGTCTTATGGACTTTATCGCCGCCCCCGTGCAACGGGGGAGGCGGGTCGGTGCGCTACCCGATCGCCGACAGCAGCAGGGCTACGCCCGCGAAGATGTAGGCCAGCCAGGTCGCCACCATGCCGATGGCGCGCGGGACCGAGGCGCCGCCGCTGTTGGACAGGCCGACCGCATGGATCACGCGTCCGGCGAACAGGATGACGCCGACCACGTGGATGGCCAGCGGCGAGGCGCCGGCCACGGCCAGCACGGCCAGGGCCGCGACGCCGGTCGGCACGTATTCGGCGGCGTTGCCGAAGGCGCGGATGGCGCGGGCCAATTCCGGGATGCCCTCGTCGCCCAGGGCTACCTTGTGCTTCTGGCGCAGGCGCACGACCAGCAGCGACAGGATCAGCAGCAGGAAAAGGTGCAGGCCGGCCCAAAGCGCGGCGGCGTGGCCGGAAGCGAGAGTGTCCATAACGTCGAACCCTAGTATTTACGCTCCCCCGAGCGGCGGGCCATATGAGGCCTTCCGCCCGGGCTCGGCAAGCAGACCTCCCTATCGCGCGATTTCGCGGGCGATCGGATAGAGCAGGTAGTGATCGTCGTAGAAGGGCGTGCGTTTGTAGAACCAGGCCAGGCGCGCGTCCGGATCGGCGGCGAACTCGGGCTCTGCGGCCAGCTTGGCTTCGAACGCGGCCTTCAGCGCCGGATCGGCGGCCATCATCTTCTCGGCCAGGGGCGCGATGGCGTAGGACTCGATGTACTCGACCCGGCTCAGCACCTCGGGGACCATGCCCCAGGCGAAGACGCTTTCGCTGGACTGCGGTTCCAGCAGCAGCACGACCAGATCGCCCAGCGGCTGGTCGGTGGGGACGCGGACCGAGCCCTTGGGGAAGGTCCAGTCGCGGGTCTCGGTCGTCACCGTGTCGACGCTGATCTGGACGTGACCCTCATCGGCGCGGTCGGCGAGCTTGGGGTCGACGAGGCGGATCATCTCGACGGTCACGACCTTGTCGGCCGGCAGGGTCTCCAGTGTCACGCCATGCAGCTCCAGCCGCTCGATGATATCAGCGCGGTAACTGGGCACGTAGTAGGCGAGCGGACGCTTCAGGCTCAGGGTCGGGTGCGAGCCGTAGAAAGGCGCCGGCCAGATCTCCGGATCGGGCTCGCCCAGCCAGCGGATCTCCTTGCGGCCCGAGGCGGGGCTGTCATAGGTCTCGTACTTGATGCCCTTGAAGTGGCGCGTGTAGCTCGGCTTGTCGTCCGACGCGAAGTTGGCCGGGATCTCGGCCGGGCGCAGGGCGCTGTCGGCGGCGATGGCTGCGCGCAACTCGCCCCCCTTTTCGGCCAGCAGCTTCAGAGCCGTCTCGATGAAGACATAGGTTCCGAGCACGCGCTGGGCGTGGGGCTTGAGGCTGTGGTTCTCGATCAGGATGGTCGGGACGTGGGCCGCCGCGCCCCAGCCGTTCGAGAACCGCTCGCCCAGGCCGCCGTCGTTGAAGCCGGCCTTGGGGTTCTGGTCGTCTATGCCGAACACCAGCTCGCCCGGGATGTGGCCCTCGGCCTCCAGGCTGGCGTTCATGGTCGGCTTGAGCACGTCGTCCAGCCACTTGGCGATGGCCGGCGAGCGGCTCCAGACGCCGTTCTCGCCGTTGAAGCCGTAGGTGACGTCGTACTGGTAGTCCAGGCCGTCGGTGACGTGGACGTCGACATAGAGATCGGCCTTGTACTTGGCCTGCAGACGCTTCAGCGCCCGCATCTCCGGCTGGTCCAGCTTCATGAAGTCGCGGTTCAGGTTCTGGTTGGTCGCGGTGTTGCGCCAGCCCTGGATGCGCGGACCGCGCTGGTTGGGGCGCGAATAGGCGCTGGCCCGCTCATGGCCGTCAACCGAGAGGATCGGGATCAGGACGAGGTTGACCTTGTCCAGAAGCGCGTCCTTGCCGTGAAAGGCCATGTCCCGGAGCAGCATCATGCCGGCGTCCTTGCCGTCGATCTCGCCGGGGTGGATGCCGCACTGGACCAGCAGCAGCGGCTTCCTGGGGTCCAGTGTGTCTCCGTCCTTGCTGGCGATCACGGCGAAGATATCGCGGCCCTGCGGCGAGACGCCGAAGTCCTCGACCCGGATCAGCTTGCTGGCCTCGTCCAGGCGATCGAACCAGGCGCGGGTGTCGACATAGTTGGGCGAGAAGTCATGCTCGGCGTCGGCCTCGAACGCCGTCACCCAAGGATCGGACTTGTCGCGGATCAGCGCCTGGCTGGCGCCCTGCCAATGCGGGGCCGGCGGCAGGAAGGCTTCGTCCCACGGGGCTTTCGCCGTCGCCTTACGTTCTTGGGCCATGCTCGTACTCGCTGTCAGGGCGACGACCGGCGCCGCCGGGGGGAGGCTTTTGATGCTCAGGGCTTCTTCCAGATCGGCGCGCCGCCGCCCGGTAGGCCCAACCGCGACCATTTCTCGGTGACCGCGTCGACCACGCTCTGATCCATGCGGATTTCCTGGCCCCATTCGCGCTTGGTCTCGGGCGGCCACTTGTCGGTGGCGTCGAGGCCGATCTTGGAGCCCAGGCCGCTCTCGGGCGACGCGAAGTCCAGATAGTCGATCGGGGTGTGCTCGATCACCGTGATGTCCCGCGCCGGGTCCATCTTGGTGCTGATCGCCCACATCACGTCCTTCCAGTCGCGGGCGTTGATGTCGTGGTCCACGACGATCACCCACTTGGTGTACATGAACTGGCGCAGATAGCTCCAGACGCCCAGCATCACGCGCTTGGCGTGGCCGGGATAGGCCTTCTTCATCGACACCACGGCGATGCGGTAGCTGCAGCCCTCGGGCGGCAGCCAGAAGTCGACGATCTCGGGAAACTGCTGGCGGATCAGCGGGATGAACACCTCGTTCAGCGCCTCGCCCAGCACCGAGGGCTCGTCCGGCGGCCGGCCGGTGAAGGTGGTCAGGTAGATCGGGTCCTTCCTCATGGTGATCGCCGTCACCTGGAAGACCGGGAACTTCTCGACGCTGTTGTAGTAGCCGGTGTGGTCGCCGTAGGGGCCTTCATCCTCGTAGTCGTCGAGCAGGACGTGGCCCTCGATGACGATCTCGGCGTGGGCCGGAACCATCAGCGGCACGGTCTTGGCGGGGACGAGGTCGACCTTGGCCCCGCGCAGCAGGCCCGCGAACTGATACTCCGACAGGGTGTCGGGCACCGGGGTCACGGCCGCCAGGATGGTGCCAGGGTCCGCGCCCAGGACGGCGCAGGCGGGCAGGGGCTCCTTGTTGCCCGCCTTCTTGTGGCGGGCGTAGTGCTGCGCCCCGCCGCGATGGGCCAGCCAGCGCATGATGCAGCGGTCCTTGCCCAGCACCTGCATGCGATAGATGCCGAGGTTGAAGTCATCCTCGCGATCCTTGCCCGGACCCTTGGTGACGACCAGCGGCCAGGTGATCAGCGGCGCCGGCTCGCCCGGCCAGCAGGTCTGGACCGGCAGCCGGGTCAGGTCGATCTGGTCGCCGGTCAGGACGACCTCCTGCACCGGGGCCTTCTTCACCGTGCCGGGGCGCATGGCCATCACGGTCTTGGCCAGGGGCAGCATGTCCAGGGCGTCCTTCAGCCCCTTGGGCGGCGCGGGCTGGCGCAGGAAGGCCAGCAGTTCGCCGACCTCGCGCAGTTCGTCCGCCGTTTCACGAGGCTCGCCGCCCAGGGTCACGCCCATGGCCACGCGCTTGACCGTGCCGAACAGGTTGGCCAGGGCCGGCATGGACGAGCGCGAGCCGTCGGGCAGCAGCACGTTCTCGAACAGCACCGCGGGGCCGCCGGTCGCCAGCAGCCGGGTCTGAATCTCGGTCATCTCCAGTACGCTGGAGACCGGTTCGGAGACGCGCACCAGCTCGCCCCTGGCCTCCAGGACGTCGATGAATTCGCGGAGGGATCGGTAGGCCATGGGGATACTCGTGCGTGCGGTCTAGTTGGCTACGGCCAGATCGTCGGCGTGGATCATCGGGCCCTCGGTGAAGCCGAGTTCGGCCTCGATGGCGTCGGAGCGCAGGCCGGCGATGCGGTGGGCGTCGGCGCTGTCGTAGCGGACCAGGCCGCGGGCGACCTCGCGGCCGGTCTCGTCGCGGACGCGGACGGCGTCGCCCTTCTCGAACGGCCCCTCGATGGCGCGAACCCCGGCCGACAGCAGGCTTTTGCCCGAGGCGAGGGCCCTGGCGGCGCCGGCGTCGACCGTGACCCAGCCCTGCGGGGCCAGCGAACCCGCGATCCAGGCCTTGTAGGCGGCGGCGGGCGAGGCGTTGGCCTCGATCAGCGTGGCCTTCTCGCCGTCGGCGATGGCGGCCAGCGGATGCGGGCGCGAGCCCAGCGTGATGAGCGTGGCGCAGCCAGCGGCGCGGGCGATGCGGGCGGCGGCGATCTTGGTGGCCATGCCGCCGGTGCCCACGCCGGCGTCGGCGTTGGCGCCCTCGGCCATGCCGGCGATCTCGGGCGTGATCTCGCTGACCAGTGGGATGTGCGCGGCGGCGGGGTTCTTGCGCGGGTCGGCGGTGTAGAGGCCGTCGATGTCCGACAGCAGCACCAGCAGGTCGGCGCCGGCCATCTGGGCGACGCGGGCGGCCAGGCGGTCGTTGTCGCCGTAGCGGATCTCCTCGGTGACGACCGTGTCGTTCTCGTTGACCACCGGCACGACGCCCAGGCCCATCAGGGTCTCGGTGGTGGCGCGGGCGTTCAGCCAGCGTCGGCGCATCTCGGTGTCGTCGCGGGTCAGCAGGATCTGGGCGACGCCGACGCCGTGGGGTTCGAAGGCTTCTTCCCAGGCGCGCATCAGCAGGGACTGGCCGGCGGCGGCGGCGGCCTGCTTCTCGGGCAGGGTGGTCTTTCGGCCGGTCAGGCCCAGGCGACGGCGACCCAGGGCGACCGCGCCCGACGAGACCACCAGCACCTGCTTGCCGGCGTCGCGCAGGGCGGCGGCGTCGGCGCAGAACGCCTCCAGCCAGGCCCGGTTGGCCGCGCCCGTCTCGGCCTCGACCAGCAGGGCCGAGCCGACCTTGAAGACGATTCTGCGGGCCTTCGCGAACGCCCCGGCGGCTTGGCTCACGGAGTCCAGCCCCCGGGGGTCTCCTCGATGTGGTCTTCATCCTCGTCGATCTCTTCCTCGAGATCGCCGCGACGGATGCGGACCTGTCGATAGGCGGCGCGCAGCAGTTCGGTGACGCCCTGGCCAGAGACGCCCGACACCAGGCGCGGCTTGACGCCCGCGACGGCTTCCAGCTCGGCGATCTTCTCGGCGAGGGTCTCCTCGTCGAGGGCGTCGATCTTGTTCAGCGCCAGGATCTCGGACTTGTCGGCCAGCTCGTCGCCATAGGCTTCCAGTTCGCCTCGGATCGTGGTCCAGGCGCCGGCGATGTCGTCCTGAGTGGCGTCGATCAGGTGGATCAGCACCGCCGAGCGTTCCACGTGGCCCAGGAAGCGGGTGCCCAGGCCCGCGCCTTCCGACGCCCCCTCGATCAGGCCGGGAATGTCGGCCAGCACGAAGCGCTCGCTGCTCGACAGGTCGACGACGCCCAGGTTCGGGGTCAGGGTGGTGAACGGATAGTCGGCGATCTTCGGCTTGGCGGCGCTGGCGGCGGCCAGGAAGGTCGACTTGCCGGCGTTGGGCAGGCCGACCAGGCCGACGTCGGCGATCAGCTTCAGCCGCAGCCAGATCCAGCGCTCCTCGCCCTCCTGGCCGGGATTGGCGTATTTCGGCGCCTGGTTGACCGGACCCTTGAAGTGCAGGTTGCCCCAGCCGCCGTTGCCGCCCTTGGCCAGCAGCAGGCGCGCGCCCGCGTGGTCCAGGTCGGCGATCAGGGTTTCCTTGTCTTCTTCGAGGATCTCGGTGCCCACCGGAACCTTCAGCAGCACGTCGTCCCCGGCGGCGCCGTGGCGCGCGCGGCCCATGCCGTGCACGCCCGTGCCGGCCTTGAAGTGCTGCTGGTAACGATAGTCGATCAGGGTGTTGAGGCCTTCGACGGCCTCGATCCACACGTCGCCGCCGCGACCGCCGTCGCCGCCGTCCGGGCCGCCGTACTCGATGTACTTCTCGCGGCGGAACGACACCGATCCGCCGCCGCCGTTACCCGAGCGGATGTAGATCTTGCATTGGTCCAAGAATTTCATGGCGCTCTTTAGTCCCAAGGCGTCCCGCGCGTCGAGCCAAAATGGCCCCACGGCCTCCACGCCGGTCCGCCGCACCGGCTCTTCGAACTGTGACGCTCGGCCGCGCGGAAAAGCGTGACTGCTGGCCCTTATCGTGACGAAATGTTAAACCACAGAATGCGACAAAGTGTCTTGGCAGCGTAACCGTCGTTTCTCTCGACGGAGTGGGAGGCTGACCTTGGCTACGGCAGAAGACAGCAACGGCATACTGGCGGGGGATCTGCGCGATTTGTCGACGCAGGATCTTCACCGCAAGTATAGCGCCGAAGCGTCGGTCCACCGCAACATCTTGATCGCCCGCGGCACCGGCGTCGCGCCGCAGTGGCGCGAGTTCAAGACGTTCCTGTCCGAGGTGGGCCTCAGGCCGTCGCCGGAGCACAGCCTCGTTCTGCTGAATCGCTACGAGCGCACCTATGGTCCCGGCCGCGCCAAGTGGATGACCGCCGAGGAGCAGGCCGCCCACGAGATCGAATTCGACCGCCTGCGGGCGGAACAGCAGCGTGAAGAACAGCTGCTGATGCACAAGACCGCCGCCACCAAGCGCGCCAGCATGCCCGGCGCGCCGTCCTTCGGCCAATTCACGCCCCTGGGCGGCAGGCCGGTGGCCTTCACCGATGTGGCCCGCAAGCTGGCCATCCCGGTCTCGGCCCTGTCCAAAGCCATGCCGGCCGGCACGTCCGCCGACGAGCTGGTCAAGCGGTCCAGCACCGCCAACGAGCTGATCAACGAGCAGGCCACCTGGCTGCCGCCGGATCCGGTCCGCAAGGCCGGCTTCTTCGAGGCCTACCGCATCTGGCACCTGCAGGTGCAGCCGCAGTTCGGCCGCGCCGCCACCCCGACCTTCCTGTTCCTCTACATCGCCCTGCCGGTCATGAAGCAGTGCCGCGACGAGCTGATGGACCTGGACCTGTGGAATCCGCTGGGCCAGCGCGCGACGAGCGCGCGCGACGCCCATGTCTCGTGGAAGAAGTACACCGAGTTCATGCCGCGCGCGCAGGTGGCGCTGATGGAGATCCCCATCTACGCGACCTACTCGCTGCTGTCGGACCTGGACGCCTTGTGCGAGCGGATCACCACCGCCGAAAAGCGTTTCCGCGAAGGTCCGCAGAAGGTGATCCACACGCACCGGGCGGCTTAGGAGTCTAGGCTAGCCACACCATCATCCGCGTCGCCGCCGGCTCGCCGCGCGCGATCGAGGGCTTGTGCTCGACGACGCCGGTATAGAGGAAGCCGGCCTTGACCAGCACGCGGCCCGAGGCCTCGTTGTCGGCGAAGTGGCCGGCCACGACATAGCGCTTCCGCCAGGCCGAGCGGGCCCACTCCAGCGCGCTCCGGGTCGCCTCGGTGGCGTAGCCGCGACCCCAATAGGGCCGGCCGATCCAATAACCCAGCTCGACCCGGTCCTCCGGCGTGGTGAACAGGCCGATGACGCCGATCAGGCCCTCGTCGGCCAGTTCGATGGCGAAGGTGTTGTCGCGTGCGCGATCCTGGGTTCCGCAACGGGCCACGAAGTCCTCGGCGTGGCCGAGGGTATAGGGCGCCGGCATGCGGGTGGTCATGCGCGCGACGTCATGATCGACGCAGAAGGCCGCCACGCGGTCGACATCGGCCTTGGCCGGCGCGCGCAGCGTCAGCCGCTGGGTCTCGATGACGGGTCTTTCTTCGATGACGCACATCGGCGCCTCCCAGAGTTTCCGGCTCCTCTTGCTTGGGAACCGTGACGCCGCCATGGCGAAGCTTTCGATTTTCATGGCGGCAAGACAAAACAAAAGCGGGGAGCCCGGCGTTCCGGACTCCCCGCTAGAGATCGTCTGTCCGGATCGTCTTCTGAGTGAGAAGCACGATCCGAAGAAACTCTGGTTCGTGCTTACTCGGCCGGTTGAGCGGCCGGAGTCACCGTCACGTACGTACGGTTATGCTTCTTGGTCACGAAGCCCACGGCGCCTTGCACGAGCGCAAACAGGGTGTGGTCCTTGCCGATGCCGACATTCGTGCCCGGATAGAACTTCGTGCCGCGTTGACGCACGAGGATGTTGCCGGCGAGAACCTTCTCGCCGCCGAACTTCTTCACGCCAAGGCGCTTCGACTCTGAGTCGCGACCGTTGCTGGACGAGCCGCCTGATTTCTTGTGAGCCATCTTGCTCTCCTACCTTTAGAAGGCGTCGCCCTTAGGCTTCGCCTTCCTCCGTGGTGGCGGCGGCCTTCTTAGGGGCGGCCTTCTTCTTCGGGGCGGCTTCGGCGGCCGGCTCGACGGCGGCGTCAGCAGCCTTCGGAGCCTTGGCGGCCTTCTTAGGGGCGGCCGGAGCGGCTTCCGAAGCGGTCGGGATCGTCGCCGGAACGGCGGCGTCGCCGAGGCCGCGGGCGCGGGCGTTCAGGATGACCTTCGGGGTCAGGTCGATCGCGCCGTCCCACTTGGCTTCCAGGCCAGCGCCGACGACCGACGTGACGCGCACGACGGACTCGAGTTGGCGGTGGCCGCGGGTGCGGCGGTAGCCCTGGCGACGGATCTTCTTGAAGATCTTCACCTTCTCGCCCTTGCGGGTTTCGAGCAGGGTGCCGGAGACGACAGCGCCGTCCACGGTGGGGGCGCCGACCGTCACGGCCTCGCCTTCGCCAAGCATCAGGACTTCACCGAAGGCCACGGCAGCGCCGGGTTCACCTTCGAGCTTTTCGACAACCAGCAGGTCGCCGGCTTGAACCCGGTACTGCTTGCCGCCGGTTTTGATCACCGCGTACATAGGTTAGCGCCTTAAAAACGTGCGTTCGCAAAATAGGGAACGCCCGCTCGGAAACCCGGCGGGCGAAGAGGGCGCGACTTATACAGCCAGAAGGCCGGGAGTCAACGCCGTTGGGCCGGAATCCGACGACCACGGCGCTTAAGTTCGATTAGGCGGATGCGACCCCTGGGATGTTATTTTATAACGCGCTATATGCCGTGACGTGAACTCGACCTTCTTTACCTCCATCGCCGTGACCGGTTTCGCCGTGGCTTTCCTGCACGCGGCGCTGCCCACGCACTGGCTGCCGTTCGTCTTGGTCGGCCGCGCCCAGAAGTGGTCCACCGGCCGCACCCTGGGCGTGACGCTGCTGGCGGGCCTCGGCCATGTGGGCCTGACGATCGCGCTCGGCCTGGGCCTGGTGGTCGCGGGCCTGGCGCTTGAACCCAGGCTGGGCGGCCTGTTCCACTGGGTGGTCGGCGGGCTGATGGTCGCCGTGGGCCTCTTCTATATAGCGCGAGGGCGCCACAACCACGCCCTGCCCGAGGCGAGCCGGCGCAGCTACGCCTCCGACCGCGCCGCGATCATCGCCCTGGTCACCCTGCTGACCCTGTCGCCCTGCGAGGCGTTCCTGCCCTATTATCTGGCCGGGATGCAGCATGGTTGGCAGGCCTTCCTGGTGCTGAGCGCGGTGCTGCTGGCCGCCACCTCGGCCGGGATGCTGATCTTCACCAGCCTGTCGCTGGCCGGCTTCAAGCGCCTGGGCCTGCAATGGGTCGAGCGCTACGAGGAAACCATCCTGGGGGTGGCCCTGGTGCTGGTCGGCTTCGCGGTCGCATTCTTCAAGACCTAAACGGGCTTCAAGCCGCAAGCCGCTTTCGCTGGAGCCTCGAGGCCCCTAAATAGCGGCCATGACCCAAGCTCCCGCTCCCCCTCCTCTTGCTGGAAGTGGCAAGATCCCCGTCACCGTGCTGACCGGCTATCTCGGCGCCGGCAAGACCACGCTGCTCAACCGCATCCTCACCGAGGAGCACGGCAAGCGCTACGCCGTGATCGTCAACGAGTTCGGCGAGGTCGGCATCGACAACGACCTGGTGGTCGGAGCCGACGAGGAAGTGTTCGAGATGAACAACGGTTGCGTCTGCTGCACGGTGCGCGGCGACCTGATCCGCGTCCTCCAGGGCCTGATGAAGAGGAAGGGCGGCTTCGACGCCATCATCGTCGAGACGACCGGCCTGGCCGATCCGGGGCCGGTGGCCCAGACCTTCTTCGTCGACGACGACGTCAAGGCCCGCACGGCGCTCGATTCGGTCACCGCCGTGGTCGACGCCAAGCACATCATGCTGCGCCTGGGCGACAGCAAGGAGGCCGTCGAGCAGATCGCCTTCGCCGACCAGATCGTGCTGAACAAGACCGACCTGGTGTCGGAAGACGACCTGCGTCACGTTCGAGGCCCGCATCCGCCGTATCAACCCGCTGGCCCCGATCCACCGCGCCCAACGCTCGAACGTTCCTCTAGAGGCTATCCTGGGCAAGCACAGCTTCGACCTGGAGCGGATCACCGAGCTGGAGCCGTCGTTCCTGAACCCGGCCCACGGCGAGGCCGGCCACGTCCACGACGAGCATTGCGGCCATGACCATCACCATCATGACCACGACCATGTTCACGACGAACACTGCGGTCACGACCATCATGGCCATGATCACGCTCATGGCCATGGGCACGCCAGCGCCATCCACGACGATGGCGTCAAGGGCGTCTCCCTGACCCTGGACAAGCCCGTCGACGGCCAGAAGATCACCGCCTGGCTCAACGACCTGCTGGCCAAGCGCGGCCCGGACATCCTGCGCGCCAAGGGCATCATCGACGTGAAGGGCGAGAACAAGCGTCTCGTGTTCCAGGCCGTCCACATGATCCTGGAAGGCGACTTCCAGCGCGAATGGACCGACAAGGACAAGCGCTACAGCCGCATGGTGTTCATCGGCCGCGACCTGGACGAGGCCGAACTGCGCAAGGGCTTCGAGGCGACGGCGGCCTAGGCGGCCAGACCGCCCCCTCAGTCGGCTCGGCCGACAGCTCCCCCATGAAGGGGGAGCAGGATACGAGGCGTCCTCCCCCTTCGGGGGGGGGCGAAGGGCCGGAGGGGGCTTCGCCGCTCCTAGACAAACAAAAAGGCTGTTTTCACGTTGCGTGTGGGTGGTCTGGTTAATCGCCAGCTAACCGTATTCGCCAATAGATACGTCCAGTATTGACGTAACCGCAATGTATATTGCCCATCTGTAGCGAACGGATGAGGTGATATGTCAAAGATCAGTGCGATAAAGGGTGTGATCGCGAAGCTTCCGGTGTCCGATATTCTGGACATCAGCAGCTTCATCGCCAATCACGTCCAGAATCAAGCTGTTCAAGTCGCTCTGACCAAGCGCAGCCAAGCCGTTCTCAAGTCCGACTGCATCCATTGCGGATTCGCCTGCCTTGTCCAATGGGGACGCGCCAACAGCGGCACTCAGCGGTTTAAGTGCCGGAACTGCAAGGCAACTTTCGGCGCGACGACGGGCACGCCGCTCTATCGGCTACGCAATCGCCACCTCTGGTCGAAATACCTTGGCCTCATGACCACGCACATTCCGCTGGTGAAGCTGCGCGAACAGCACGGCATCGACCTGAGCTTGCCGACGCTGCATCGCTGGCGGCATCGCTTCCTGACGGCTCTGGTCGCCAATCCGGCCGGGAAACTGGCTGGCCTCATCGAGGCTGACGAGAAATTCTTCCGCACGTCGTTCAAGGGCTCGCGCGGCTGGAAGCGCGGTGCGCGTCCGCAGGATCGCAAGGTGCGTCGCCGTGGCGGCGCGGATCAGCGTGGCCTTGGCGATCAGCAAGTTCCGGTCCTGACGGCTCTGGATCGTTCAGGGGCGATTTTCCAGACGCAGCTTCCCGACACGAAATGGGATTCGATTGGCGGTGCTATGAAGCCGTGGTTGGAAGCGGAGTCGATGATCTGCTCGGACGGCAACGGCACCTATGCCCGCGTTGCTGGTCAAACTGGCTGCGAACACATGGTCGTCAAGAAGGGGAGCGGCGGCGGCAATACGCGCAATCTGAGCATCGGCCGCATCGACGCATATCACAGGGACGTTGAGAACTTGGTCAACCGGCGGTGTATGGGTGTAGGCACTCGCTACCTGATGAACTACTTTGGTTGGGCGCGTCGAATTACCCAGCACAAGCCGTTCGGCAACGACCTGTTGGGTGAGATTTTGGCGGCCGTTTAGATCGTTGTGGGGTAGTGATGGCTAAAGGATTTAGCGTTCAGACGAGCACCGGAGAGCGGAACGGTATCAATGTCCATGCAGCCGAGGTGATACAGCGCGATGACGATGGAAATTCCGAAGTCGTCGTCACAGTTACTACTTCTGATCCTGTCGAGAGAGATCGAGTCGCCGCTCAGCTTCGAGATTTGCTGAGCCGGATTCTTTAGCCGGAAAATATGTATCTTCAATGATTTCGTGTGGCGTGTAGCCGCAAGGTCTCGTTTCCATAAATCTATTTATCTTCGGACATAACCACGCTCGATGATATATTTGAGCGGAGGGCGATATTGTCTGTAACCATCACTGGCAGAGACAACCTCCAATTCAGCCACTCTCGGAAATGGTATGGCGTTCTCACCGTCACGGTGACTACTACCAGACCCCGCGATTATGTCTTCGATGTTCATGCGGTGGCGGACTCCATCGAGGAAGTCACCATCAAAGCTCTGGAAGAGGCCGATAAGGCTCTCGGGGAGCTTCGCGTCCAACTTGAAACGGAACGCAATCGGTTAGCACCACCCAAGTCGAGTTAGCGGTTAACCAGCCCGCCCACACTCAACGTGAAAACAGCCAACAAAAAAGCCCCGGAGCCTGAGCTCCGGGGCTTTCGTGTTCTTGGCGATCGCCGAAGCTGCTTAGTGCAGGTCTTCGTTGATCAGGCCGACCTTGAACCAGCCCGAGGTCTGGAGTTGGTTCAGGACGCCCATGAAGTCGGCGTACAGCACGTCAGCGTCGGCGCGGATCATGACGCGTTGCTCGTCCTTCGGGCCGGTTTGGCCGGTCGAGGCGAACTTGGCGTTCAGATCGCTTTCCAGGTTGTCGAGGCTGGTCTGCTTCTCGGCGATGAAGATCGCGCCCGACTTCTGGATCGAGATGAAGACCGGTTCCTTCGGCTTCGGAGCGTTCGGGGGCGGCGGAACCGCCGGGGGCAGGTCGATCTTGATCGAGGTCACGGCCATCGGCACGGCGACCATGAAGATGATCAGCAGCACCAGCAGGATGTCCACGAAGGGCGTGACGTTGATTTCGGAATTCTGGCCCAGCGAATAACGGCCACCGCCGCCGCCAGCAAGTTTAGCCGCCATAGCCTGACTGTCTCCCAGAAGGCCGCGCCGACACGGGCGCGCCTGAAATGTCGTTACCTCGCCACGTCTGGCGTAGACGGGCGCGGAAGTAAAGCCCGACGACGCATCGCAATGGCAACCCCCTTTTCGACTCTTTTTGACCGAACGCCGTTCGAACGTGCAGCTTCGTGGGTACGGCTTCGCCCGAGGCGCGAATTGCGCCTCGCGGGCGGGCTTTCTGAAAGAGTCTGGTCGTCGAGGCTCCCGTGTCTTATCTCGCGCGCATGATCTTTTCTTTTGACGCCTTCGTCACCGACGCCCTGTTCGATCGCTCCGGCCGCGCCGTGTTCGCCCTGGGCGACGGCACCGTCCGCCTTCAGACCGAGGACGGATTCGTCACGGTCGAGGCCCATGGCGGTCCGATGGGCGGGGCCGTCCTGGCCGCGGCCGTCCATCCCAGCGGCGTCGGCGTCGTCACCGGCGGCGACGACGGCAAGGTGGTCTGGAGCCGAATCGAGGGGGGCGAGGTGGTCGCCACCTTGATCGCCGAGGTGAAGAACAAGTGGATCGAGCACGTGGCGACCAGCGCCGCCTCGGGCCTGATCGCCTTCACGGCCGGCAAGGAGGTCCATGTCCGCGACGCCGCCGACCCGGCCTTCGCCCGGACCTTCATGCACGAGAAGACGGTGTCGGGGCTGGCCTTCGAGCCAAAAGGCCGCCGCCTGGCCAGCGCCACCTACGGCGGGGCCCAGCTGTGGTACGCCCGCATCGCCGACCAGAAGCCGACCGTCTTGAAGTGGGCCGGCAGCCATATCGCCGTGGAATTCAGCCCGGACGGCAAGTTCCTGATCTCGTCGATGCAGGAGAACCAGCTGCACGGCTGGCGCCTGTCCGACGGCAAGGACATGCGGATGGGCGGCTACCCCTCGAAGATCAAGAGCGTGGCCTTCTTCGACAAGGGCAACCTGCTGGCCACGGCCGGCGCCTCGGGCGCGGTCATCTGGCCGTTCGCCGGCGCCAACGGCCCCATGGGCAAGGAGGCCGCCGAGATCGGCTTCTCCCGCGATTCGATGGTCGTCCGGGTGGCGGGGATCGACGCCCAGCCGGTCTGCCTGGCCGCCCAGGACAACGGCAAGATCTGGGCCGCCCACATGCGCAACGGCCGCATCGAGACCCTGAAGGCCGAGAAGGGCGCTTCGATCAGCGCCCTCTCGACCAGCGCCGACGGCCGTTTCTTCGCCTGGGGCGACGAGAGCGGCGAGGCCGGCGTGCTGGAGATCCCGGACCTGAGCGGGCCGCGCCAGTTCGCGGGGTAGAGTTCGCGGGTTAGAACCCCTTCAGCTCCGCCCACTCCTCGAACGGCGCGCGCCGCGAGCGGAAGTTGTTCACCGGCGCGGCCTCGTCGCGATAGCCCAGGGCCATGCCGGAGAACAGCATGTGGCCTTCCGGCAGGCCGACATGGTCGTCGACGATCCTGTTGTAGTGCGACCAGAACTCCTGCGGGCAGGTGTCCAGGCCCCGCTCGACCGCCAGCAGCATGAAGGTCTGCATCAGCATGCCGACGTCGCTCCATTGCGGCGGGCCGCAGCGGCGGTCGATCGAGAAGAACAGCTGCACCGGCGCGCCGAACCCCTGGCCGTTGGTCGAGAACCATTGCAGGCGCTGGATCTTGTCCTCGCGCGGGATGCCCAGCGCGCCGTACATGTCCTCGCCGACCTGGAAGCGGCGCGTACGCAGCGGCTCCCACAGATTGGCCGGATAGACGTCGTATTCGGTAGGGTCGGGCGCGGCCACGCGGGCCAGCATGGTCGCCTTCAGCCTCTCCAGCGGCTCGCCGGCGATGGCCTGAACGCGCCAGGGCTGAAGATTGCCGCCGGATGGCGCGCGGGCGGCCGCTTCCAGCAGTTCGCGGACCAGGGCCCCATCCACGGGATCGGGCTTGAAGGCGCGCACCGACATGCGGCGGTTGACGGCGTCGATCACGTCCATCGAAGGCTCCCTGAAACCCGTGTATCTATGTCGCGCGACAGCGGCGATGCGTCTGGTTAGCATCCGTCCGCAAGGTCAAGACAAGTGGACTTCTCGGTTACGTTTCTTGGGGGCGTTTCGTGCGGCGGCTGTTGCGGAATATCGCGCTGGCTCTGTTCATCGTGCTGGTGGCCGGACCGGTGGTGACGGTGATTCTCTATCGCTTCATCCCGCCGCCGGTGACGCCGCTGATGGTCATCCGCGCCGTCGAGGGCCGGGGGCTGGACCATCGCTGGAGGCCCCTGGACAAGGTCGCGCCGGCGCTGCCGCGCGCCCTGATCGCCGCCGAGGACGCCCGGTTCTGCGAGCACCACGGCTTCGACTTCGACGCCCTGCAGAAGGCCTACGCCAACAACGAGGCCGGCAAGAAGATCCGCGGCGGTTCGACCATCAGCCAGCAGACGGCCAAGAACGTCTTCCTGTGGCCGGGGCGCTCCTATGTCCGCAAGGGCCTGGAGGCCTGGTTCACGGTGCTGATCGAGCTGCTGTGGGGCAAGGAGCGGATCATGGAGGTCTATCTGAACTCCATCGAGTTCGGCTCGGGCATCTACGGCGCCCAGGCCGCCTCGCAGCGCTATTTCGGCGTCGACGCCGACAAGCTGACTCAGGCCCAGGCCTCGCGGCTGGCGGCCATCCTGCCCAGCCCGCTGAAGTGGCGGGTGATCAAGCCGGGCAAGTACGTGGCCAAGCGCACCCAGAAGATCGGCAAGGCCTCGGGCGCGGTGCGCCGCGACGGCCTGGCTGACTGCTTGGGCTAGGAGGAAAGATGCCCGTCGCGCCTGGACCCACGCTCGAGACCGAACGCCTGATTCTACGGCCGCCGGCCGATGCCGATCTCGACGGTTGGGCGACGCTGATGGCGGACCCGCAGGCCGCCCGCTTCATCGGCGGCGTCCAGCCGCGCGCCTTGGTCTGGCGCGGTATGGCCGCGATGGCCGGATCCTGGGCCTTGCACGGCTTTGGCATGTTTTCGGTGATCGAGAAGGCCAGCGGGGCCTGGATCGGCCGCATCGGTCCCTGGCGGCCGGACGGCTGGCCCGGCGATGAGGTTGGCTGGGGCCTGCTGCCGTCGGCGCAAGGGCGGGGCTATGCGGTCGAAGCGGCGACGGCGACGATGGACTGGGCCTTCGATCACCTGGGCTGGACCGACATCATCCACTGCATCGATCCGGAGAACATCCCGTCCCAGAACGTCGCCCGGCGCCTTGGCGCGGTCAATCGCGGGCCGGGCAGGTTGCCGCCGCCGCACGACGCCAGCAAGGTCGAGCTCTGGGGGCAGACGGTCAATCAGTGGCGGATGCGTAGCCGCTAGCCGTTCTGGTCGAGAAGCGCGGTCGGCGCGCTCCGCATCGCCAGCATGACGCCCACGGGCCGACCTAATCCACCGCCAGGATCACGTCCGACGCCGCGATGTGCGCCTGGACCTTGGCGCCGACCGCCAGGCCCCAGGCCGTGTCGCCTGGCTTCAAGGTCGCCGTCAGGCTCTTCCCCGCCGAGAGCGCGATCGTCACCTCGGCCGACGCGTCGCCGGCCTCGCGGTCGACGATCTCGCCGGGCAGGCGGTTGTCGCCGTCGCCCCCCGAGGGGATCGGCGCCGATCCGTACGAAGCTGGACTTGATCAGGGCGATGGCCGCCCGGCCGGGCGCGAGGCTCAGGTCCTCGAACGCTGCGCTGGGTGATCGAGGCGCGCAGCGACAGGCTGTCGGTCAGCGCCAGGGTCACGACCGCCGTGACGCCGTCGCCCTCGATCGCCGTCACCACGCCGCGCAGCGCGTTGCGGGCGCTGGTGCGCAGACCCAGGCTCCACAGCGGTTCGGCGTCGCCCGACAGATCCGCCTCCAGCCGCGCGAAGGCCGCGCCGACCTCGCGCTCGGCGGCGCGGAAGGCGCGGATCACCGCTTGCCCGCGCGGCGTGACCTCGGTCGTCCCGCCGCTTCTGCCGCCGGGCGCCGCGCTGACCAGGGGCGCGTCGAAGAGGTTGTTCAGCGCCTGGATTCCGTCCCAGGCGCCCTTGTAGGAGAGCCCCACGTGCTTGGCGGCGGCGCTGATCGAACCCAGACCGGCGACGGCCTCCAGCAGAGCGATGCGTTCCAGCCCCACGCGGGTCAGGCCGCCGCGCTTCAGGATCAGGGAGGCGCTGAAATCGTCTTCGCGAGCCACTGTTTCACCGTTATGTACAGGAGCTACATAACCGCAGCCCGATACCGTTGAGAGGGTAGGACTAACAGATGATCGCGCGCCGTCCGATGCTGATCGCCGCCCTGTCCGGGGCTCTGTCGCTGGTTCTGGGCGGGGCGGCCTTCGCGGGCGAGACCAAGGTCGCCGTGGCCGCCAACTTCACCGAGGCCGCCCGAGAGATCGCCGCCAGGTTCAAGGCCAGGACCGGCCATGACGCGATCTTGAGCTTCGGCTCCTCGGGCCAGTTCTACACCCAGATCGCCAATGGCGCGCCGTACGAGGTGTTCCTGTCGGCCGACGCCGAGCGGCCGGGGAAGGCCGAGGCCGAGGGGCTCGCCGTTCCGGGATCGCGCTTCACCTACGCCACCGGCCGTCTGGTGCTCTACAGCAAGACGCCCGGCCTGGTGGACGGCCCAAATGCCAAGGGCGGGGCCGTGCTCAAGACCGGCAAGTTCGAGAAGCTGTCGATCGCCGATCCCAAGGCCGCGCCCTACGGTCAGGCGGCGGTCGAGACCCTGACTAGGCTGAAGCTCTACGACGCGCTGAAGCCGAGGATCGTGCAGGGGGCCTCGATCACCCAGGCCTTCCAGTACGTCCAGACCGGCGCGGCCGAGCTGGGCTTCGTGGCCCTCTCACAGGTGATCGCCGAGCCGGGCGGCTCGCGCTGGGTCGTGCCGGCCGCCGACCATGCGCCGATCGACCAGCAGGCCGTGCTGCTGAAGACCGGCGCGAACAGCGAGGCGGCCAAGGCCTTCCTGAAGTTCCTGAAGGGCGGCGAGGCCAGGGCGATCATCAAGCGCTACGGCTACGAGGTCCGCTGATCGTGACCGAGGTCCTGTGGCTGACGGGCAAGCTGGCGGGGATCACCACGGTCCTGCTGCTGGCCTTGGCCACGCCCCTGTCCTGGTGGCTGGCGCGCGGCCGCTCGGCCCTGCGCGCGCCCGTGACGGCGCTGGTCGCCCTGCCGATCGTGCTGCCGCCGACCGTGCTGGGTTTCTATCTGCTGATCGCCCTGGGCCCGAAAAGCCCGTTGATGGCGCTGTTCCAGCCGTTCGGAGTCCGCACCCTGGCCTTCACCTTCGAAGGGCTGGTGATCGGCTCGCTGATCTATTCGCTGCCGTTCGCGGTGCAGCCGCTGCGCAACGCGTTCCTGGCGATCGGCGACGAGCCGCTGGAGGCCGCCGCCACCCTCGGCGCCTCGCCTTGGCAGCGCTTCTGGCGAGTGGCCTTGCCGCTGTCGATCCCCGGCTATGTCGCCGCCGCCATCCTGGTCTTCGCCCATACGGTGGGTGAGTTCGGCGTGGTGATGATGCTGGGCGGCAATATCCCGGGTGAGACCGCGGTGCTCTCGACCGAGATCTATCGCCTGGTCGAGGGCATGGAGTGGGGGAGGGCGCACCAGCTGTCGCTGATGCTGCTGGCCTTCGCCTTCCTGGTGCTGTTCACCCTGCTGGGGCTGGAAGCACGCTCGAAGATCCTGCTGCGCGCGCGATCATAGACGGCGCGCGGCTTGGCCGCCGCGCTCCAGGCGACCGAAATCGGACGCGCCTTGCGCTCAGCGACCGTCGAGATGGAACTTGATCAGCGCCTTGGCCGAGCGCGCCACGGCCTTTACCGGACCGCCGGCGCCGAGCGTCACGCGCGCCCCCGAGGCGCCTTCCATCAGCAGCATCAGAGAGTCCGCGAGGTCGTCGTCCTTGGCTCCCGCGGCCCGGGTCAGGGCGTTGATCCGGCGGTACAGCTCTTTCTTGTAGTTGACCGAGACCACCTGGGCGGGGTGGTTCTCCTCGTGCAGTTCGATGGCGGCGTTCGACAGCGGGCAGCCATGGATATCGGCGTTGCAGGCCTTGGTCTCGAAGGCGTCGAAGATCGCCTCCAGCTGGGCGCGGGGTTCGGTGCAGCAGCACGACGTCACCTCTTCCCACCAGGCCCAATAGTCGCGCTCCTGCTCGCGCAGCACCTCGGCGACCAGTTCGTCCTTGGACGGGAAGTTGCGATAGAGCGTCATCTTGGTGGCGTCGGCCTCGGACGCGATGGTCTCGACCCCGACAGCGCGGATGCCGTGCTGATAGAACAGCTCGCGGGCGGTCTCGAAGATCCGGTCCCGCGCGGGGCGTTTGGACGCGGCTACGCTTGGGGATGCTCCCCCAGCGGTTTCCGCGTCGCCCCCGACAACGTCCCCAGAATTTCTCGTCGCCATTTTGGCAGACCTCTCCTTGACGTGCGAGTTACCGGTCAGTATCTCTCGGCTTGTAGATGATACCGAACGGTCTCGTCACATCCTAAATCGTTCTTCCGGTCGCCCGGGTCAAGTAACAGCCCTTGCGACATTTCCTCCCTTAAACCCCAAAAAAGGAGCGCGCGCCAATGCCCTCGCAAACAAACGTTTACGCCGACGCTCCCCAGGCCAAGCCGGCTAAGGGTTTGCTGGGTCTATTTAAATCTCAGGCCGGTCCCAACCGCCGATGGATCGGACAATCCACGGTGCGCGCCCTGGGTGACACCTGGTCCTCGAACACCCGACGCTCCGCACGGCGGCCCGTCTGGGAATGACAACAAGAACCCCCCCTTCCGCCTTCCCGCTTCACCTCCCGACAGGGTCCTCCCCCATGCGTATTCAACCCGTCATCACGTCCTTCGCCGGCCTCGCCGCCGTGGCCGTGCTGGCCGCCTGCTCGGCCCAGGCCAAGCAGGAGGCCGCCGCTCCGCCGCCGGTGCAGGTCACCGTCGCCGACGTCGCCTTCAAGTCGCTCCGCCAGTGGGACGACTTCACCGGCCGTCTCGAGCCGATCGACACCGTCGAGATCCGTCCGCGCGTCAGCGGCTATGTCGACGGCGCGCAGTTCTCCGAAGGCGCTCGCGTCCGCAAGGGCCAGGTGCTCTTCCAGATCGACCCGCGCCCCTACAAGGCCGAGGCTGACCGCGCCGCCGCCGAGGTGTCGCGCGCCAAGGCCCAGTTGGACCTGGCGACCATCAACCGCGAACGCGGCCGTCGCCTGATCGAGCAGAACGCCCTGGCCCAGAGCGAATTCGACCGCCTCGCCTCGGAAGAGCGCGCGGCCCAGGCCAATGTCTCGGCGGCCCAGGCGGCCTACCAGACCGCCCGCCTGAACCTGGAATGGACCAAGGTGACCTCGCCGATCGATGGCCGGATCTCCAAGACCATCATCACCCGCGGCAACCTGGTCACCCAGTCCTCGCTGATGACGACCGTGGTGTCCGACACCCCGATCTACGCCGAGTTCAACGCCGACGAGCAGACCTTCCTCAAATACGCCTCGGCCGAACGCGGCAAGGGCAGCCCGGTCTATATGGGTCTGATCACCGAGGACGGTTATCCGCACGAGGGCAAGCTGTCGTTCATCGACAACGCCCTGGACGCCAAGAGCGGCACCATCAACGGCCGGGCGATCTTCGCCAACGCCGATGGCCGCTTCACCCCCGGTCTGTTCGCCCGCATCCGCCTGGTCAGCGCCGAGAGCCAGACCGTGGCCCTGGCGCCCGACCGCGCCATCGGCACGGACCTGGGCAAGCGCTTCGTCGTGGTGGTCAACGGGAACAACAAGGCCGAGTACCGCCCGGTCGAGATCGGCCCACTGGCCGGCAACCTGCGCATCATCCGCTCGGGCCTGAAGCCCGGCGACCGGGTGATCGTCGGCGGCCTGCAGAAGGTCAAGCCGGGCGACACCGTGGCGCCGGTCAAGGTCAAGACCGACCTGGCCGACCTCTCGCAGCTGGAAGTCGGCGGCCGCCAGATCGCGGTCGGTCGCTCCGCCGGCCAGAACTAGGTTCGTACCTGAAGCGTAACGCCCGGCTCGCGTGACTGAGCCGGGCGTCTTTTTCGAGGGTTTTCGCGGCTTCTTTCGCCCGCCGGATGGCGGGGAGGGGCCCTGCATGCCCGACGCTTACCCCAACGGCTCCTCCCCGGAACGCCCTCTGGAACGACAACCATGTCCTTCTCAAAGTTCTTCGTGAACCGACCGCGTTTCGCGGCGGTGCTCTCGATCATCATCTTCATCGCCGGCCTGGTGTCCCTGCCCCAGCTGCCGATCAGCGAATATCCCGAAGTGGTGCCGCCGACCGTGGTCGTGCGCGCCGCCTATCCGGGCGCCAACCCGTCCGTCATCGGCCAGACCGTCGCCGCTCCGCTGGAGCAGGCGATCAACGGCGTCGAGGGCATGATCTACCAGTCGTCGCAGTCGGCCGCCGACGGGGCGATGGTGCTGACCGTCACCTTCGCGCTCGGCACCGACCTGGATAAGGCTCAGGTGCAGGTCCAGAACCGCGTCGCCCAGGCCCTGCCCAAGCTGCCCCAGGAGGTGCAGCGCATCGGCGTGACGACGGACAAGGCCTCGCCCGACCTGACCCTGGTCGTGCACATGATCTCGCCGAACAACCGCTACGACATGCTGTACCTCAGCAACTACGCGCAGCTGAACGTGCGTGATCGGCTGAAGCGCATCGACGGCGTCGGCGACGTGCAGATCTTCGGCGCCGGGTCTTACTCGATGCGCGTCTGGCTGGATCCCGAGAAGCTGGCGGCCCTGTCGATGACCGCCGGCGACGTCGTCCGCGCCCTGCGCGAACAGAACGTCCAAGTGGCCGCCGGTCAGCTGGGCGCGCCGCCCAACGCCGGTTCGGGCGCCGACTTCCAGCTGTCGATCAACGCTCCCGGCCGTCTGACCGACGAGGAGCAATTCCGCGACGTGATCATCCGTTCGGGCGACGACGGCCAGATCACCCGCCTGGGCGACGTGGCCCGCGTGGAGCTGGGCGCCAACAACTACGCCCTGCGCTCCTTGCTGGACAACAAGTCCGCCGTGGCCATGCCGATCTTCCAGCGTCCGGGTTCGAACGCCCTGGAGATGGCCGCCAACGTCAAGAAGACCATGAAGGAGCTCAAGAAGGAGTTCCCCGAAGGGGTCGACTACGAGATCATCTACGACACCACGGCGTTCGTTCAGGAAAGCATCGACTCGGTGGTCCACACCCTGATCGAGGCCATCATCCTGGTCGTCATCGTGGTGGTGGTCTTCCTGCAGGGCTGGCGCGCCTCGGTGATTCCGCTGATCGCCGTGCCCGTCAGTCTGATCGGCACCTTCGCCGTGATGCTGATGCTGGGCTTCGGCCTCAACGCCCTGACCCTGTTCGGCCTGGTGCTGGCCATCGGCATCGTCGTCGACGACGCCATCGTCGTGGTCGAGAACGTCGAGCGGAACATATCCCTGGGCCTCGCCCCGGCCGACGCTACCCGCAAGGCCATGAGCGAAGTGACCGGACCGATCATCTCCACGGCCCTGGTGCTGTGCGCGGTGTTCATCCCCACCGCCTTCATCAGCGGCCTGTCGGGCCAGTTCTACCGGCAGTTCGCCCTGACCATCGCCATCTCGACGGTGATCTCGGCGATCAACTCCCTGACCCTGTCGCCGGCCCTGGCCGCCGTCCTGCTGCGCAGCCACGACGCGCCGAAGGACCGCTTCCAGAAGCTGATCGACGCGGCCCTGGGCTGGCTGTTCAACCCCTTCAACCGCTTCTTCGCCAAGGCCTCGAACGGCTATGTCGCCACCGTGGCCAGGACCCTGGGCCGCTCGGCCGCGGGCCTGGTCGTCTACGGCGTCCTGCTGGTCCTGACGGTGTTCGCCTTCTCCAAGACCCCGACCGGCTTCGTGCCGCAGCAGGACAAGGCCTATGTGGTCGCCGTCGTGCAGCTGCCCGACGCCGCCTCGCTGGACCGCACGGAGGCGGTGATCCGCCAGATGGGCGAGATTTCCAAGGGCGTGCCTGGCGTCAAGAGCTCGGTGGCCTTCCCCGGCCTGTCGGTGAACGGCCTGATCAACAGCCCCAACTCCGGCGCGGTGTTCTACACCCTCACCGACTTCAAGGACCGTCGCGACAAGGACAAGCAGGCCGGCGCCATCGTGGCGGCTCTGAACCAGAAGTTCGGCGCCATCCCCGACGCCCAGATCGCCGTCTTCCCGCCCCCGTCCGTCCAGGGCCTGGGCACCATCGGCGGCTTCCGTATGCAGATCGTCGACAAGGCCGGCCTTGGCCCCGACGAGCTTAACAAGGCCACCCAGAACCTGATGGACAAGGCGCGGCAGGACCCCGCCCTGGCCGGCATCTTCTCCAGCTATCAGGTCAGCGTTCCGAAGATCCAGGCCGACATCGACCGTGAGAAGGCCCGGGCCCAGGGCGTGTCCCTGACCGACCTGTTCGAGACGATGCAGGTCTATCTGGGCTCGCTGTACGTCAACGACTTCAACCGCTTCGGGCGGACCTACGAGGTCAACGTGCAGGCCGACCAGCGCTTCCGCCTGCAGCCCGAGCAGATGCTGCGCCTGCAGACCCGCAACGCTCAGGGCCAGATGATCCCGCTGGGCGCCTTCGTGAACTTCCACGAGACCACCGGTCCCGACCGCGAGAGCCACTACAACGGCATGCTGACCGCCGAGATCAACGGCGGCCCGGCCCCGGGCTTCTCGACCGGCCAGGCTCAGAAGGCGCTGGAGGACCTCGCCAAGAAGGAGCTGCCCAACGGCATGGGCTATGAGTGGACCGAGCTGACCTACCAGCAGATCCTGGCGGGCAACACGGCGATCTTCATCTTCCCGCTCTGCGTGCTGCTGGCCTTCCTGGTGCTGGTCGCCCAGTACGAAAGCTGGAGCCTGCCGCTGGTCGTCATCCTGATCGTTCCGATGACCCTGCTGTCGGCCCTGGCCGGCGTGTGGATCAGCAAGGGCGACAACAACATCTTCACCCAGATCGGCCTGATCGTGCTGGTGGGGCTGGCCTGCAAGAACGCCATCCTGATCGTGGAGTTCGCCAAGGAACGCGAGGAGCACGGCGACAGCCCGCTCCAGGCGGTCCTGGAGGCCTGCCGCCTGCGCCTGCGTCCGATCCTGATGACCTCGATCGCCTTCATCATGGGGGTCTACCCCCTGGTGGTGTCGCACGGGGCCGGGGCGGAGATGCGCCGCGCCATGGGCGTGGCGGTGTTCTCCGGCATGCTGGGCGTGACCGTCTTCGGTCTGATCCTGACGCCGATCTTCTACTACGTCATCCGCCGCAACACGGCCCGCCGGGCCGCAAGCAAGGCGGTGAATCCGACGGCCCCGGCCGTGGAGGCTCACTGATGTCCGTTTTCGCCAACACCCTGCGCGCCGCGCTGATCGCCGGCGTCTCCCTGACGGCCGCCGCCTGCGCGGTGGGCCCGAACTACAAGGCGCCGGCCACCCCGCCGGCGGCCTTCCAGAACGCCGACCCGGCCGTCTTCACCGCCGCCAATCCGGAAGCCGAATGGTGGAAGGCGTTCGGCGATCCGGTGCTGGACCAGCTGGTCGGCCAGGCGTTCTCGGCCAATCTCGACCTGAAGATCGCGCTCGCCCGCGTGGCCGAGGCCCGGGCCCTGTTCACCGAACAGAAGCTCGACCTGCTGCCGCACGTCACGGCGGACGGGACCTATGTGAAGAGCGACCAGCAGCAGCCCGGCTCGAACGGCCAGCGCGTCGAGAGCCAGACCTATCAGGCCGGCTTCGACGCCGGCTGGGAGATCGATCTCTTCGGCCGCGTGCGTCGCGGCGTCGAGGCGGCGGGGGCGGAGGCCGGCGCGGCCCAGGCCGACCTGCGCGACGCCCAGGTCACGGTCGCGGCCGAGGTGGCTCGGAACTATCTCGAACTGCGCGGCGCTCAGGCTCGCCTGAAGGTCGCCAATCGCAATCTGGAGACCCAGCGCGAGACCCTGCGCCTGACCAAGGTGCGGTTCGACGCCGGAGCCGGCAGCCCGATCGACGTGGCCTCGGCCCAGGCGCGCCTGAACGCCACGGAGGCGGCGATCCCGGGCCTGATCACGGCCGAGAAGCGCGCCAACTACCGCCTGGCGGTCCTGACGGGGCAGCGCCCCGGCGCGCTGGACGCCCTGCTGGTCCCGCGCGATGTCGACACGCGGCCGCTGGTCACCGCCCTGCCGATCGGCGACGCCGGCGACCTGCTGCGCCGTCGTCCGGATGTGCAGGCGGCCGAGCGTCGCCTGGCCGCTCAGACCGCGCAGGTGGGGGTGGCCACGGCCGACCTCTTCCCGCGCGTCTCGGTGACGGGCTTCATCGGCTTCCTGTCGGGAACCTCGGCCGGCTTCGGCAACGGCGCAAGCAAGGCCTGGTCGGTGGCCCCCAGCGTCAGCTGGCCGGCGCTCGACCTGGGCAGCGCCCATGCCCGCCTGCGCGCGGCCCGAGCCCGCGACGACGCGGCCCTGGCCAACTACGATCAGACCGTGCTGCGGGCTCTGGAGGACCTGGAGAACGCCCTGGTCTCCTATCGCCAACAGCAGGCTCAGCTGACCAGCCTGACCGCCCAGGCGGCGGCCTCGCGCCGCGCGGCCGAACTGGCCCGCATCCAGTACAAGGAGGGCGGCATCGACTTCCTGGTGCTGCTCGACGCCGAACGCACCCTGCTGGCCGCGGAAGACGCCCTCAGCGTCGCCGAGACCGGCGTCAACACCGACGTCGTGGCCATCTACAAGGCGCTCGGCGGCGGCTGGAAAGCCTGAAACCAAAGGTTCTCCCCGGTCGTTCGACGGCCGGGGAGAACTATTTTCACGGCTCCGCTTGCATCCGTACAGCAAACTCAATACCAACGACGCAACATGTGCCGGAGGTTGAGTTATGGCTACGCTTCAAGTTCTGCAATCCGCCTATAGCGACGTCTCGCGTCTCCCGTTCGCCAACATCCCGGCGGCGGATCTGACCGCGCTGCAGACCCTGGCCGGGCGCGTCGACGCCGCGACCCTGAGTCTGACCGACGCGCGCATCGAGATCGCCAAGCTGGTGACCGCGTCCACCACGGTGGCCAACCTCTCGTACAACTTCTTCACCGGGGCGACACCGACGGCGTTCGGCCTGGACTATCTGATCTCGCCGAACGGCGGGAACCCCAACAACCTGAACTCGGCCTATTACCAGTCGTTCTCGGCCGAGAACCGCTTCATCAATTTCGCGGTCAATCTGGGCAAGAACGGCGCGGGCAAGGACGCTTTCACCGCCGCTTACGGGTCGCTGGACCTGGCCGCCGCGGCGACCAAGGCCTATGGCGAGATCTTCGGCTTCGCGCCGGCGGCGGGCCTGATCGACACCATCCTGACCGCCCAGGTGCCCAACGGCCTGGGCGGGACCTTCACCCGCGCCGAGTACTTCGCCTATTACGGCGGCGACGGCGCGAACGGCCTGGGGACCAAGGGCGCCATGGTCGGCTTCCTGCTGGCCGTGGCCGCGAACGAGCACATCGGCGTCTACGCCAAGGCCAATGACGCCTTCCTCGCCGACCTCGCCAACGATGGCCAGGCGAGCTTCAACACCAGCCTGGTCGGGACCTATGGCGAACAGCCGACCTTCGCCGCCGGCGCGACCATCGCGGTGACCGACACCCAGAGCGTCTCGCCCGACGCGACCAACGCGGCCCTGCGTTCGACGACCAACAACGACACGGTCACGGGAACGACCAACAGCGGCGCGATCCTCGTCAGCGGCGGCCACGACTCCGTCACCTTCTCGGGCGCGGTCGGCGGCTATATCGACGGCGGCGACGGCAACGACACGATCACCGTCGGTCAGCTGAACGCAGCGGTGGACGTGCTGGGCGGCGCGCCGAACGGCAAGATCAGCGGCGGCGCCGGCAACGACCTGATCACGGTCGGCAAGATGATCAACGGCGCCATCGTCGACGGCGGCGCCGGCGACGACACCCTGGTGATGGGCGCCGACACCGACCTGTTCGACAAGACCCAGATCACCAATGTCGAGCACCTGGTGCTCGAGAACTTCAAGCTGTCATTCACCTCGCCGACCCTAGGCACGACCACGGTCATGCCGCTGGTGGCCACGAACTACACTGGCCTGCAGGACGTCACCCTGAAGTCGTCGATCTCGACGCGGATCGACAACCTCGCCCAGAACGTGGCGCTGAAGATGGACGGGGTCACCGGCGGCACGCTGAAGGTCAATTACCACGTCGACCTGGTGATCACCGGCATGTCCTCGACGCAGGTCGGGGCCCCTGTCGTGAACGCCTATCTGAACAACGTCACCAGCAGCAACGCCGCGCCGACCCAGCTGGTGGTCACCGGCAATGACGGGGCGCTGGTCGTGCACGTCCAGAGCGACAGCACGCTGGCCCTCATCAACTCGCAGACCGTCAACGGGCCTTACTCCAACGGCAAGGTCGTCGTTGTCGGGACCGGCCACCTGACCGCCAACTTCATCGGCAGCGAGGGCGGCTACAACCTCACGACCCACAACCTGGACGCCTCCAGCTCGGCGGGGATCGACGTCCTCGGGATCGGCGGCTCGGGCGGCGTCCCAAACACCGTCGTGCTGTCGGCCTACAATGACAGCGTGGCCGCCGACCTGCTTGGGGCGTCCGTGTCGACCTTCACCCTGGGCGCGGGCTCGGACGTCTTCAAGCTGTACGAGAACGGCGTCTCCGCGCCGCGCTTCTCGAACCTTGGCATCGAGAACAACAAGGTGACGACCTATTCGACCATCACCGACTTCGCCAAGGGCGTCGACCACGTCGACCTGGGCGTCGAGATCTCGGCGGTGACGACGGGCGTCAGCGCCGGCTCCGCCACCACGCTGGAACAGGCGCTGATCAACGCCTCCAGCCAGGTGTCGGCCAACGCCACGGCGGTCTTCGAGTGGAACGGCGACACCTACATCTACCACCAGGACGCCACGGTGGGGGTCAATGTCGGCGACGGTCTGATCAAGCTGGTCGGCGTCGTCGGCCTGACCGTCGGGACTGGCGCGGCCAGCGCCGACATCCACTTCGGCTGAGCGAATGGCGGCTGATCAGAACCAGCCGCTCTCGCGCAACGCCTTGGCGTAGGCGCGGCTGACGGGCGCCTCGACATCGCCCTTCAGCCGCAGGGTCGCCCGGCCGTCGCCGCGCCGGGCGCCCTCGACCGCCGCCTTGGCCACCCACCACGAGCGATGGGTCTGGGCGCCCTCGATGCCCTCCAGTTCGGCCACGGCGTCGGACAGGCGCATCAGGATCAGGTCCTGGCCGCGCGAGGTGTGCAGGCGCAGATAATGGTCCTCGGCCTCGACGGCGAAGAGCTCGGCGCCGCGCAGCTTGGCCGGCAGGCGATCCAGGAAGCGCGGGGTCGGGCGCCGGTCGGGGCCGAATGGGTCTGGGCGGGTTCGCGCTGGACCAGGAAGTTCAGGGCCGTCATGCCCACCGTGACGACGAACACCGGCGCCAGGTAGCGGGGCAGGGTCTCCATCCGGATCCCGCGCTGGAACACGCTCTCGCTGACGAACCACACGAAGGCCGTGAACGGCAGGGTGATGGCGATGACCGTCAGGGCGCCGTACAGCCAGGGGCGGCCGTCGGCGCGGCCGTCCCGCCCGATCACCTGGGTGACGCCCGTGCCCACGACCGCGCCAGCCACGCTCAGTCCGACCCAGTAGGCCAACCGCGTGAGCAGCGGCGCCTGGCCCGAGCCCAGGGCGCCGATCAGCGCCAGGAACACGCCGGCTCCGCCGGACACCAGATAACCGCGCACCGCCTCGCGCGAGGTCAGCGCCATTCGCGAAGCGTGAACGGCGTCCTCCAGCCGCTCACGAAGGGACGGCGGCGATTGGCGCAACGGCGATTGAGACAAGAGAAGGCCCACTCCAACAAGGCTTTCGACGGCGAGACGAACCCGCCGGACCGAACCGGGAGTGAAGGAAGATGGATGCGAACGGCAAGTCAATCGCGCTGGCGGCGCTTCGCAACGACACCCTGAGAAACGCCGCCGTGGGCGTCGCGCTGGCGGTCGGCGTGGTCGGCGTCGCGGCTCCTGGCATGTTCGCCGGCATGGCCGGTTTTCTGGCGGAGCGCGGCGTCCACCCCCATGCGCCGAACCTGGCCCTGATCGCCGCTGCGCCGCCGGCCGTGCGGATCCACCTGACGGCCGCCGTCACGTCCCTGATCATCGGGATTGCGCTGATGGCGCGGGTCAAGGGCACGAACCTGCACAAGGTCCTGGGCTGGACCTGGGTGATCGCCATGGGGATCACGGCCGTCAGCTCGCTGTTCATCCGCCAGCTGAACCACGGCCACTTCAGCTTCATCCACCTGCTGTCGGGCTGGGCGATCGTCGGTCTGCCCGGCGCCGTTTACGCGATCAAGCGCGGCAATGTCCGCGGCCACCGCAGGGCCATGACCGCCATGTTCGTCGGCGGCCTGCTGATCGCCGGCCTCTTCGCCCTCATCCCCGGCCGCCTGCTCTGGACCGTGTTCCTGGGCTGACCCGCTCACACTTCATCGAAAAAGGACCTCGCCATGTTCAAGACCCTGACTATCGCTCTCGCCGCCGCGGCGCTGATCGCTCCGGCCGCCCACGCCCAGGACGCCACCCCCCAAGCGGGCTTTGCTGACCTGACCCTGACCTTCCCCGCCCTGGCCTCGAAGTCCGGCAAGGTGATGATCGCCGTCTATGACAGCGCCCAGGGCTGGAGCTCCGGCAAGCCGGCCCGCGTCGCCCAGGCCTCGGCTTCGGACGCCGAGCCCGCCGCCAAGATCGTCGCCCTGCCGCCGGGGACCTATGCCGTCCGCGCGTTCCAGGACGTCGACGGCGATGGCAAGATGGGGACCAACCCCTTCGGCATGCCGGTCGAGCCCTACGGCTTCTCCAATGACGCCAAGCCGAACATGGGCCCGCCCAGCTTCGACGCCGCCGCCTTCGCGGTGAAGGCCGGCGCGACCACCCAAGTCCTCCATCTGCGCTAGGGAGCCGAAGCGATGAACCGACGCGACATCCTGCGCGGCGCGGCCCTGGGCGGCGCATCCCTGCTGAGCCCAGAAGCTGTCTGGGCGGCGGCGGCCAACGCCAAGGCCGGGGACTGGATCCTGGGCCTGGCCGATGTCGAAGCCGACGTCGCGCCGACCGGCCTGACCCGCCTGCACGGCAAGGCGCCGGCCGAGCTCTCCGGAACCCTGTTCCGCAACGGGCCGGCCAAGTTCCACCGCCCGGGCGGCGATGTCGGGCACTGGTTCGACGGCGACGGTATGGTCCGCAAGTTCCAGATCGGCGGCGGCCAGGCGCGGATGAGCGCCCGCTTCGTCGACACGGTGAAGCGCCGCAACGACACGGCCGCGAACGCCGTGATCACGCCCGGCTACGGCACCGCACCCGGCAAGGGTTCGGTGATCACCGGACCCGACGACGCCAACGCCGCCAACACCTCGGTGCTGATGGCTGGCGGCGAGCTGTGGGCCCTGTGGGAAGGCGGCTCGCCGATCGCCCTGGACCCGGCGACCCTGGAGACCCGGGGCGTCAAGACGCTGCGGCCGGATCTGAAGGGAATGCCGTTCCTGGCGCATCCGCGCGTCCAGCTGGACGGGACGATCTGGAACATCGGCCTGGGCGGCAAGGACGCGGTGGTCTGGAAGCTCGCGCCGGACGGCGCGCTCCAGAAGGCCGAGATGATCGCCTTGCCGCGCGCCAGCTACATGCACGACTTCACCGCCACCGCGCGCCACCTGATCCTGGTGCTGCAGCCCTGGGTGCGGGAGCGGTTCGCCATGCCGTTCAACGCGTCCATGGCCTGGAAGCCGGAGCTCGGGACCCAGGTGCTGGTGCTGGACAAGGACGACCTGAGCCGGCGCCGGGTGTTCGAGCTGCCGCCGTTCTTCTTCTTCCACCTGGGCGACGCCTGGGAAGACGCCGACGGGACCCTCCGCTTCGACGCCTGCCTGGACGAGAACCCCTTCGGCACGGCCGCCAACGCCGGGGCGCTTCTGAGGGGCAAGGCCATCCGCGCTGCGCCGCCGAGCCGGGCCCTGATCACCCTGCGCGCCGACGGCCGGGCCGAGCTGGCCCGCGAGACGGTGAGCGCCGAATTCCCCCGTTCGGACCCGCGCTTCGCCGGCCTGGCGCGTCGCTACTCCGTTCACGTCACCAACGAGCGGCCCGACCGTCCGCTGTTCCAGAGCGTGGCCGTCCGCGACTGGAAGAAGGACAGCGACCAGGTGTTCGACTTCGGTCCGCGCCACCTCGTCGAGGAGATGGTGTTCGTTCCGCGCCCAAGATCTTCCGAGGAACTGGACGGCTGGCTGGTCGGCACGACGGTCAATCTCGACGCCAAGGCCACAGAGCTGCACGTCTTCGACGCGCGCCTCGTGCGGCAAGGCCCGGTGGTCTCCTGGCGGGCGCCCGTGGCACTGCCGGTGACCTTCCACGGCGTGTTCGCCCAGGCCTAGATAACGCCGGTCCCTTGCCAGGTCCGCCGGGATGCGCCTATCCGAGGACGGAGCGCAACCACGGCGGACCTCCCACTCCATGACCGCAGCCAAGCCCCCATCCCGTAACGGGGTCCGCGCCAGCGGGCGGGGCCGACCGTCGAAGGCCAAGGGCCTGGACCTGAAGGAAACCATCCTCGACGCCGCGGAGGGGCTGTTCGCTCGTCACGGTTTCCATGGCGTGACGACGCGGCAGGTGGCGGCCGAGGCCGGCGTCGACACGGCGCTGATCCACTACTATTTCGGCGCCAAGCGGGAGCTGTTCGACGCGGTGTTCGTGCGTAGGGCGCAGATCCTGAACCAGGTGCGCGAGGCGTCGATGAACGCCTACGTGGCGGCGCATGACGCGTCCACCATGACCGTCGAGGGCGTGATCGAGGCCTTCATCGATCCGCTGCTGCGCATCTCCCAGGACGGCGGGCCCGGCTGGAAGAGCTACTTCGCTCTGGTCGCCCAGGTGAACAACACCCCGGCCTGGGGCGGCGAGACCATGGCCCGGTTCTTCGATCCGGTGGTCCATCAGCTGGTCGAGACCCTGAAGATCGTCCGTCCCCAGGCCGAGTATCGCGACCTCTACTGGTGCTACCAGTTCCTGACCGGGTCGATGATGCTGTCGCTGTCCGAGACCGGGCGGATCGACTCGCTGTCGGAAGGCGAGTGCCGCTCCAGCGACCTGGAGGCGGTGCGCCGGCGCCTGTTCTCATACTGCGCGGCTGGCTTCGAAGCAGTGATCGCCAAGGCCCTATAGCAAGATCCTCCCCCGCGTGCGGGAGGCGTCATCCGTCCCCGATCCTTTTTCATCACCTGATGAAAAAGTGCTGGCGTCCAGCGCCGGTTCGGGTGATGGTGCCTTCAATTCGCTGTTCGATGAAATGGCGAACCCCGAGCACGCGTCCGCACAAGACGGATCCGGCTCGGACGGGCGGAACGCAAGGGAGGGAACCCCATGACTTCGATGTGGAAGGCTGCGCTGTTGGCTGGCGCGGCGTGGAGCACGATCGCGGGCGTCGCGTCGGCGCAAGAGGCTCCGGCGGCGAGCAATGATGTCTCGGTCGACGAGGTGGTCGTCACCGCCCGTCGTCGCGAGGAAAATCTCAAGGACGTGCCGGTGGCCGTCTCGGCCTTCTCGGCCGAGAAGCTGGAACGCTCGGGCGGCACGGACATCACCGTGCTCTCGCAGACGACCCCGAACATCACGGTGCAGACCGCCCGTGGCTCGAACTCGACCCTGATCAGCTACATCCGCGGCGTCGGCCAGCAGGATCCGCTGTGGGGCTACGAGCCCGGCGTCGGCCTCTATGTCGACGACGTCTACATCTACCGTCCGCAGGGCGCGGTGCTGGACATCTTCGACATCGAGCGCATCGAAGTGCTGCGCGGCCCGCAGGGCACGCTGTATGGCCGCAACACCATCGGCGGCGCCATCAAGTACGTGACCAGGCGCCTGGGCGACGAGGCCGGCGCCAAGGTCCGCGCGACCTATGGCAGCTACAACCAGACCGACCTGATGGTCTCCGGCCAGACGCCGGTCGGCGGCGGCCTGTCGGTCGGCGGCGCCTACGCCCTCTACAAGCGCGACGGCTATGGCAAGAACCTGACCACGGGCGCCGACCAGTACGATAAGGACGTCCAGGCCTATCGCCTGAGCGCCGAGTACAAGCCCACGCAGGATCTGTTCTTCCGCCTGGCCTATGACAAGGTCGTGGACAAGTCGAACCCGCGTCACGGTCACCGCGAGACCCTGCCGACCGTCGGCAATTATCCGATCCTCGACATCTACGACACGCAAGCCGGCCTGGGCGACAAGAACCGTGTCCAGACCGAAGGCCTGTCGCTGACCGGCCAGTGGGACGCCACCCAGAACCTGACCTTCAAGTCGATCACCGCCAACCGCAAGGGTCACACCCAGACCCTGATCGACTTCGACGGCACCCCGCTGCCGACGCTGGACGTGCCGGCCACCTATGACGACCGCTCGTTCTCGCAGGAGCTGCAGGCGGTCTATTCGGACGAGAACGTCCAGGGCGTCTTCGGCCTGTACTACATGAACAGCCAGGCCTCGGGCGAGTTCGACACCATCGCCGGCAACCTGGGCGTCTCGATCGCCGACGGCGGCAAGGTCAACACCCAGAGCTTCGCGGCGTTCTTCGACTTCAGCGCCAATCTGACCGATCGCCTGAAGGTCTCGCTGGGCGCCCGCGCCACCCGCGACCACAAGCGCGCCAACGTGTTCCGCTTCTTCTATCTCGGCGCCACGCCGTCGCCGTATCAGGGCGGCGCCAACCGTCCGATCCTGCAGGTGCGGACCAACTATGACGCGGCTCGCACCTTCGAGCAGTTCACGCCGCGCATCTCGGTCTCGTACGAGCTCAGCGACGACCTGAACACCTACGCCTCGTTCTCGAAGGGCTACAAGTCGGGCGGCTGGGACATGCGCGGCGACGCGTTCATCACCCCGCAGACGACCCAGGGCTACCTGCCGGAAATCGTGAAGACCTACGAGGCCGGCCTGAAGGGCTACGCCCTGGACCGCCACGTGTCGTTCTCGTCGGCGATCTTCCTGTCGAAATATACCAATCAGCAGGTCACGACCCAGGTCGTGGTGCCCTCGGGCATCGCCAGCTCGGTCGACAACGCCGGCGCCTCGACCCTGTACGGGGCCGAGTTCGAAGCCACCGCCAAGTTTAGCCAGCACCTGACCGGCAATGTCGCGCTCGGCTATATCCACGCCAAGTACGACACCTTCAGCCGCTTCGTGCCGGCTGGCGCGCCGAACCCGCTGAACCCGTCGACGACCCTGGCCACCGGCCAGGTGGTCAACGTCGCCGACCTCTACGGCTTCCAGAACACGCCGCAATGGACGGGCAATGTCAGCCTGACCTGGCGCGCGGATCTGGCCGGCGGCGACATCGCCATCACCCCGATGGTCAGCTACCGCGACAAGTACCAGCAGTTCGAACAGCCGCTGCCGGCCCTCGACCAGAAGGCCTTCACCCTGGTCGACCTGACGGCGATCTGGACCGCTCCGGGCGGCAAGTACAAGCTGGCCTTCACCGGCAAGAACCTGACCAACGAGAAGTACCGCACGGGCGGCTACAACTTCGGGGCGCCGACCTACAACAACTCGGTGATCGGCTTCTACGGTCCGCCGCGCACCTTAGCCGGCTCGATCGAGGTGGCGTTCTAATTATCTAGGCGACCTAGCTCGGGCGGGACTTGCTGCAACAAGTCCCGCCCTTTCTTTATGTAGACAGAGGCAGTGGCGTAGGGGGCGAGCATGAGCGAGCAGCAGCAGGCGGAAGCGAAGACGCAAGGGTCGGGTTATCGCTACCTGGTCCTGGCGATGCTGATCCTCGCCTACACCTTCAACTTCCTGGACCGGCAGATTCTCGGCATCCTGGCCAAGCCGATCAAGGACGAGTTCGGCCTGACCGACGCCCAGTTCGGCCTGATGGGCGGCCTGGCCTTCGCCCTGCTCTACACGACCCTGGCCATCCCGATCGCCTGGCTGGCCGATCGCTTCAGCCGCGTCTGGATCATGACGGCGGCCCTGACCCTGTGGAGCGGGTTCACCGCCCTGTGCGGCGTGGTCGGCAGCTTCTCGCATCTGTTCCTGGCCCGCATGGGCGTGGGCATCGGCGAGGCGGGCGGCGTGGCCCCGGCCTATTCGCTGATCTCGGACTATTTCCCCAAGCATCAGCGCGCCCGGGCCCTGGCGGCCTACGCGTTCGGCATCCCGCTGGGCACGGCGGCCGGCACCTTGGTGGGGGGGCTGCTGGCCGTTCACTACGGCTGGCGGACGGCCTTCATCGTCGTCGGCGCTCTGGGCGTGGTCCTGGCCCCGATCTTCCGCCTCGTCGTCCGCGACCCGCCGCGCGGCGGCGCCGATCGTGCGCCGAACGCGCCGCCGGTCGCGCCGGCTCCGGCCGCGCCGCTGGGCGAGGTGGCCCGCCTGCTGGCGGCCAAGCCCAGCTTCTGGCTGCTCGCCCTGGGCGCGGCCTCTTCGTCGGTCTGCGGCTATGGCGTCGCGGCCTGGCTGCCGTCGTTCTTCATGCGCAGCCTGGGCCTGACCCTGGCCCAGACCGCCTGGTACTATTCGGGCATCGCCTTCCTGGGCGGGGTAGTCGGCATCTGGATGGGCGGCGTGATGGCCGACCGCCTGGGCGCCAAGTCCAAGGCCGGCTATCCGCTGACCCCGGCCGTGGCCTTCCTGATCTCGGTGCCCTGCTTCCTGCTGGCCATGAACAGCGGATCGCTGGTGGGCGGCCTGGGCGGGACCGCGTCCCTGGCCCTGGCCTTCGTGATCTTCCTGGTCCCCACGGGCCTGAACCTGGCCTGGCTGGGCCCGGTCACCGCCGCCGTGCAGCACCTGGCGCCCGCGCCCATGCGGACCACGGCCTCGGCCCTGTTCCTGCTGATCAACAACCTCTTGGGCATCGCCGTCGGAGTCTATTATTTCGGCGCGATGTCCGACCTCCTGAAGCCGACCTTCGGGGCGGAATCTCTGCGCTGGGCGATCTATACCGGCATGGGCTTCTATTTGCTGGCGGCCCTGCTGTTCTTCCTGGCCTCGCGCCGTCTCGACCAGGATTGGGTGGAGTAGGGCGCGGCGACTAGCCGCATCCCCCAAACACACGCAGGCATAGCGCCACTGTTCGGTCAATTTCGGGTATCAAAGGGCGCTAAACCAGAGCGCCAGAATGACCCCCGAAGACCGCCACATCTTTCACGACCCCACCGGCAAGCGCGAGCGCCGGGCCAAGCTGGTGCTCGGCGTGATCATCTCGCTGATCGCGGCGATCGTGGCGGGCTTCGTCGCCACCCTGGCCTTCGCCCCGCGCCTGCCCGACGCGCCGCTGAAGGACCCTCACGTCCTGACCTCGCTGCACCAGGAGACGCCGCGCAAGACCAAGATCGTGAAGTCGTGGCGCCGCGTGCCCCGGCCCCCCACCGCGAAAGGCCAGGCCGCGCCCAACGCCGCCGCCCATCCGCTATCGGTCGGCTTCTACGTCGCCTGGGACGAGGACAGCCGCGAGTCTCTGCGCCGCAACATCGACAAGCTGGACGTGGTCTCGCCGCAGTGGGTGGCGATCAACGGCGCCAAGGGCGACATCAGCCTGGTCGATGACGCCGAGGGCGTGGCCCGCATCGCCAACGCCCCGAACAAGCCGGCCGTCCTGCCGCTGGTCCACAACTCGGCCAACGCTGCCTTCAACGGACCGCTGGCCGACGCGCTGCTGACCAACCCTGCCGCCCGCGCCAAGCTGATCGACAACCTGAAGGTTCTGGCCGACCAGCACGGTTACGGCGGCTATGTC
Source organism: Caulobacter sp. UC70_42 (assembly GCF_044056025.1). Lineage (NCBI taxonomy): Bacteria > Pseudomonadati > Pseudomonadota > Alphaproteobacteria > Caulobacterales > Caulobacteraceae > Caulobacter > Caulobacter sp. UC70_42. Next base: position 1,964,102 of record NZ_CP171994.1, read on the forward strand.
TTCGACTTCGAGGCCCTTTCGGCCAAGGGCCTGGCCGCCTATCCGCTGTTCCTGAACGAGGCCCGCGCCGCCCTGGCGGCGACCGGCCGCGAGGTCTGGGTCACCGCCCCGTTCGACGGGGAAGGCTGGCCGCTCAAGCGCCTGGAGCAAGCCTCCGACACCCTGGTGCTGATGGCCTATGACGAGCACTACGCCCTGGGCGATCCCGGCCCCAACGCAGGCCAGGACTGGTACGAGACCGAGCTGGAGAAACGCTTCGGCCATCTCGATCCGAACCGCGTGGTCCTGGCCTTGGGCGCCTACGGCTACGACTGGACGCTGAACAAGGACGGCTCGCGCGCGTCCGGCGCGCCGGCCACCTTCCACGAGGCCATGCGCAACGCCCAGGACGCCGGGGCGACGATCCGCATGGACGACAACGCCCTGAATCCGACCTATCAGTACACAGACGACAACGGCGACGAGCACGTCGTCTGGTTCCTGGACGCGGTCACCCTGTTCAACCAGATCAAGGTCTCCGACGCCTGGAAGCCGCGCGGCTACGGCCTGTGGCGGATGGGCATGGAGGATCCGGGCGTCTGGTCGCTGCTGGGCAAGCCCTACGGCCAGGCCTCGACCAGCGGCCTCACCACCCTGGCCAACGGCCAGGGCGTCGACTTCGACGGCGGCGGCGAGGTGCTGCGCGTGGCCCAGCTGCCCACGCCCGGCAAGCGCAGCCTGGAGTTCGATCCCGACACCGGCCTGGTTTCGGGCGAGAGCTACGACGTCATTCCCAGCAGCTATGTGATCGAGCGCTATGGCCAGAAGAAGGGTCTGGTGGCCCTGACCTTCGACGACGGCCCCGATGGCCGCTGGACGCCGAAGATCCTGGACATCCTCAAGCAGAAGAACGCGCCCGCGACCTTCTTCGTGATCGGCCAGAACATGCAGCGCCGTCCCGACCTGGTGGAGCGCGAGGTGGCCGAGGGACACAATGTCGGCGGCCACAGCTGGACCCACCCCAACATCGCCGAGACGCCGCTGCCGCAGGTGCAGGTCGAGCTGAACGCCACCCAGCGCCTGTTCGAGGTGCTGACCGGCCGCTCGATGCGTCTCTTCCGCCCGCCGTTCTTCGGCGACGCCGAGCCCTCGACCCCGCACGAAGTGGCCCCGCTCGTGATCGCCCAGACCCTGGGCTACATGACCGTGGGCCTGCGCATCGACCCGGACGACTGGCAGAAGCCCAGCCCGCAGACGATCATCGACCGCACGCTGGAGCGCCTCGACAACCCGGGCGATCGTCCGGGCCAGGTGGTGCTGCTGCACGACGCCGGCGGCGACCGCAGCCGCACCGTGGCGGCCCTGCCGGGGCTGATCGACCAGATCCGGGCCCGCGGCTACCGCCTGGTCACCATCGGCGAACTGGCCGGCATGAACGCGCAACAGGTGATGCCGCCAACCTCGCGCACGGCGGCCGATCTGTTCCTGGACCGCCTGGGCTTCGACTTCTTCCGCTGGGCCCAAGCCACGATGACCTGGCTGTTCATCACGGCGATCTTCCTGGGCGTCGCGCGGCTGGTGTTCCTGGCCAGCCTCGCCCTGGTCCACCGCTTCTGGACGCATGAGGAGCCCGCCGATCTCGATAGCGAGAACGGCCCGCTGGTCTCGGTGCTGATCCCCTGCTTCAACGAGGAGAAGGTGATCGCCGCCTCGGTGGCGCGGATCTTGGAGAGCGACTGGAAGAACCTCGAAGTGCTGGTTCTCGACGACGGCTCCAAGGACCGCACGGCTCAGGAGGTGCGCGACCATTTCGCCGATGATCCGCGCGTGACGCTGCTGTCGTTCGAGAACGGCGGCAAGGCGCGGGCGGTCAATCGCGGTCTGGCCGTGGCCAAGGGCGAATATGTCGTGGCCCTGGACGCCGACACCCTGTTCCCGCCCGAGACCATCGGCCGCCTGGCCCGCTGGTTCCAGGATCCGGACATCGGCGCGGTGGCGGGCAACGCCATCGTCGGCAACCGGGTCAATATCGTCACCCGCTGGCAGGCGCTGGAATATGTCACCGCCCAGAACCTCGAGCGCCGGGCGCTGTCGGCCCTGGGCGCGGTCACCGTGGTGCCGGGCGCCGTCGGGGCGTGGCGCAAGAGCGTGCTCGACGCGCTGGGCGGCTATCCGTCGGACACCCTGGCCGAGGACCAGGACCTGACCATCGCCTGCCAGCGCGCCGGCTGGAAGGTCGCCTTCGACCCCGAGGCGCGGGCCTATACCGAGGCCCCGGACACGGTCGGCGGCCTGCTGAAGCAGCGCTTCCGCTGGTCGTTCGGCACGCTGCAATGCGTGTGGAAGCACCGCAGGGCGATGTTCAACACCAAGACACCGGTGCTGGGCTTCGTGGCCCTGCCGCAGATCTGGCTGTTCCAGATCATCCTGGCGGTGGCCGCGCCGCTGGTCGACCTGGCGGTGGTCTGGAGCCTGATCGCCGGTCTCTACGGGGCGGTGGCCCACCCGGTGGAGTGGCGGCCCGACGACATGCTGCTGGGCCTGGCCTACTGGGCGGTGTTCATCGCCGTCGACCTTTCGGCCGGCGCCCTGGGCATGGCCCTGGAGAAGCGCGCGCCTTGGGCCGACCTACCGTTCCTGCCGGTGCAGCGGTTCGGCTATCGCCAACTGATGTACTATGTCGTGGTCAAGTCGGTAGTCATGGCCGTTCGCGGCGGTCGGGTCGGCTGGGGCAAGCTGGAGCGGCGCGGCTCGGCCTTGGTCGGCAAGGGCGGCTGATGACCGCCTGAACCGCTTGCCAGCCTCGCGTCGGCATGGCCAATTCCCGGCCAAGTTTTTTCGGGGGAGCGACCATGCGGGCGATGATCACGGCGGCCATGCTGCTGGCGGTAGGCGGACCTTCGGCCTGGGCGGCCGACGGCCATCCGATCCTGCAGGTCCAGGTGGGTTCGCAGATCGCGGGGCCGGTGTCGGGCCGACTGCTGGTCTTCGCCCAACCCCTGGCCGCGGCCAAGGCCGGCGCCAAGGACGGGGTGATCGAGAGCGTCGAGGCCAATCCGTTCGAGGGCCAGGGCCAGGTCGCCGCGCGCGAGGTCGGTACGGTCGGCGCCGGCGCCACGGTCGAGATCGACCTGGACGGCGTCGCCGCCCCCCAGGTGTTCTCCAAGTTGCCGCCGGGCGAGTACGCGGTCCAGGCCGTGCTCGATCAGAACCACAGCTACAACTACGGCGGCCGGGGCGGCGGCGACCTGGTCAGTCCGGTGACGACGGTGACCCTGCCGCTGGCCGCCGGGACCAAGCTCGTCCTGGACAAGGTCGAGCCGGCCTACGACCCCTTCAAGCTGCCGGCCGAGGCGCCCAAGGCGGCCGTCGATCGCCTGGCGGCGGCCAAGCCGCATATCGCGCCGGTGAACTTCGTCAGCCCCGCGCTCAGCGGCTTCTTTGGCCGGCCGATCGCCATGAAGGGCTGGGTCCTGACCCCGCCCGGCTACGAGACCGGCAAGGATCGCTATCCGACGGCCTACTACACCCACGGCTTTGGCGGCTCGAACGACTACCTGGTCAGTCAGGCGACCCGGATGTACGACCTGATGGCCAAGGGCGAGGCCCCGCCGATGATCTGGGTCTATCTGGACGAAAGCAGCGCCACCGGCACGCACGAGTTCGCCGACAGCCTCAACAACGGCCCGTGGGGCAAGGCCCTGACCGAGGAACTGATCCCGGACCTGGAAAAGCGCTGGCGCATGGACGCCAAGGTCGGCGGTCGCTTCCTGAACGGCCACTCCTCGGGCGGCTGGGCGACCCTGTGGCTGCAGACCCGCTATCCGAAGGTGTTCGGCGGAACCTGGTCGACCTCGCCCGACCCCAGCGACTTCCACGACTTCACGGGCGTTGACCTCTACGCTCCCAACGCCAACGTCTATTACAAGCCGGACGGCTCCTTGCGTCCGATCGCCCGCGACCACGACAAGGTGCTGGCGACCCTGAAGGACATGGTCGCGCTGGAGGAAGTGCTGGGCGAGTACGGCGGCCAGTTCGGCTCGTTCGACTGGGTGTTCTCGCCGCGCGGTCCGGCCGGCCGGCCCGTGCCGATGTTCGATCGGGCCACCGGCGCGGTCGATCCCGCCGTCGTCGCCTATTGGAGCCAGCACTACGACATCGCCGCGCGGCTGAAGGCGAACTGGCCGGCGCTGAAGCCCGACCTGGACGGCAAGGTCCGCCTGATCGTCGGCACGGCCGACACCTTCTATCTGGACGGTTCGGCCCGGAAGCTGGAGGCGGTGATGAAGAGCCTCGGGGCCAAGACCGACTTCCGCTACCTGAAGGACAAGACGCACGGCGACCTCTATCAGGTCGGCGACGACCGCCAGGCCCTGATGAAGCAGATCGCCTGGGAGATGTACGCCGTCGCCCGGCCGGGCGCGAAGCCGCCCGCGCCGATTCCCACCGCGCCCAGAGATTGAGATAACGCCGATCTGTGGCAGGCTCCGCCGTGGCGCCTAGCCGACGCTCGGGGAGCTTGCCATGAAGTCTTTCGCTATCGCCCTTTCGTTCGCCGTGGCCCTGGTCGCGACCGCCCCGGCCCAGGCCGCGCCGCCGGCTGGGACCGAGAAGGTCAAGCTGTCGGGCAAGAAGGGGCCCAGCCTGTTCCGGCCAGGTTTCCAGCTGGGCGAGTACGACGGCGACGCCACGGTCAAGAGCAGCAAGAGCTCGGTCACCGGCGTCTTCGAGGGCGGCAAGGCCAGCGTCGAGATGACGGTCAACGGCCCGGGCCTGGGCCCGGTCGAGGTGGCCTGCGGCGGCGGCCAGAGCCGGCTGGGCCTGGGCTGGATCACCTTCGACCGCGACAAGCTGCAGTTCTTCTGCACGCTCTCGGGCCCCGGCGCGGGGGCCGACGCGAGCTTCGCCCTGGCCAGCGCCAAGGGCGGCGGCCTGCTGAAGACCCTGCAGCAGCCCCAGCGCGCCGCCGAGCTGCGCTTCGGCGGCCTGAACATCCGGGCGCGCACGGAACAGGTCGGCGGCCTGCCGATCGGCGGCGGGGCGACGATCGGCTACGTGTTCAGCCGCGACGGGGTCGACATCGGCGGGGTGGACCTGGCCGCCATGCAGCCGACCGCCTACCTGCCGCCCAAGGGCTCGAAGGATCGTGACGCGGTCGCGGTGCTGGCGCTCATCCTGATCTTCTTCAAGGACCCCGGCCGCCAGCGTTGATCTCGGGCTGAGCTGACGATGATCGAGGCGTCAACGGTATCGCCAATCTCTGACACCGGTAGACAGCTGGTCAGGCGCGAGAATTTGTGACCGGTAACAGTTGCGCGCGGTCAAAGGTTTCCCGTGCCTTGAGCGTGCAGATGCCCGGTCCGGGTGTCTCGTCGGACAAGATAAGCACGCAAGCCTTCACCTTATCGCCCTCACGCGGTTGCGCCTGCGAAATAGCGCTCCTATAACCCGGCCACATTTCAGAAAGCCGTCGTCGAGACCGGGCCCTCATGAACATCCACGAACATCAAGCCAAAGCCGTACTCGCCGAGTTCGGCGCCCCGTGCCGCGCGGCTTCGCCGCCTTCACCCCGGATGAAGCCGCCGCCGCCGCCGAAAAGCTCGGCACGCCGGTCTTCGTCGTGAAGAGCCAAATTCACGCCGGTGGCCGCGGCAAGGGCAAGTTCGAGGGCCTGGGCCCCGACGCCAAGGGCGGCGTCCGCGTCGTCAAGTCGGTCGAAGAGGTCCGCACGAACGCCGAGGAAATGCTCGGCCGCGTGCTGGTGACCCACCAGACGGGCCCCAAGGGCAAGCAGGTCAACCGCCTCTACATCGAAGAAGGCGCGGCGATCGCCAAGGAATTCTACCTGTCGCTTCTCGTCGACCGCGCCTCGAGCAAGGTCTCGGTCGTCGCCTCGACCGAAGGCGGCATGGACATCGAGGACGTCGCTCACTCGACGCCCGAGAAGATCCACACCTTCACCATCGACCCGGCGACGGGCGTGTGGCCGACCCACCAGCGCGCGCTGGCCAAGGCCCTGGGCCTGACCGGCGGCCTGGCCGAGGAAGCCGCCGCGCTGCTGACCCAGCTCTATACGGCGTTCATGGCCAAGGACATGGCCATGCTGGAGATCAACCCGCTGATCGTGACGGCGGATGATCACCTGCGCGTTCTGGACGCCAAGCTGTCGTTCGACGGCAACAGCCTGTTCCGTCACCCGGACATCAAGGCGCTGCGCGACGAGAGCGAAGAAGACCCCAAGGAAATCGAAGCCTCGAAGTACGACCTGGCCTATATCGCCCTGGACGGCGAAATCGGCTGCATGGTCAACGGCGCGGGCCTGGCCATGGCCACCATGGACATCATCAAGCTGTACGGCGCCGAGCCGGCCAACTTCCTGGATGTCGGCGGCGGCGCCAGCAAGGAGAAGGTCACCGCGGCCTTCAAGATCATCACCGCTGATCCGGCCGTGAAGGGCATCCTGGTCAACATCTTCGGCGGCATCATGCGCTGCGACATCATCGCGGAAGGCGTCATCGCCGCCGTGAAGGAAGTCGGCCTGCAGGTTCCGCTCGTTGTCCGCCTGGAAGGCACCAACGTCGAACTCGGTAAGAAAATCATCTCGGAAAGCGGCCTGAACGTCATCGCCGCCAACGACCTGTCTGACGGCGCCGAAAAGATCGTCGCGGCCGTGAAGGGTGCTCGCTAAATGTCGATCCTCATCGGTTCTGAAACCAAGGTCATCTGCCAGGGCATCACCGGCGCCCAGGGCACGTTCCACTCCGAACAGGCCATCGCCTATGGCACCAAGATGGTCGGCGGCGTCACGCCCGGCAAGGGCGGCCAGACCCACATCGGCCTGCCGGTGTTCGACACGGTCGGCGAAGCCAAGGAAGCCACCCGGCGCCGACGCCTCGGTGATCTATGTCCCGCCGCCCTTCGCGGCCGACTCGATCCTGGAAGCCATCGAAGCCGAGATCCCGCTGATCATCTGCATCACCGAAGGCATCCCGGTGCTGGACATGGTCAAGGTCAAGAAGGCGCTGCAAGGCTCGCGTTCGCGCCTGATCGGCCGAACTGCCCGGGCGTCCTGACGCCCAACCAGTGCAAGATCGGCATCATGCCGGGCTCGATCTTCTCGGCCGGTTCGGTCGGCGTCGTGTCGCGTTCGGGCACCCTGACCTACGAAGCCGTGTTCCAGACCACCAATGCGGGCCTGGGCCAGACCACGGCCGTCGGCATCGGCGGCGACCCGGTCAAGGGCACCGAGTTCATCGACGTGCTGGAACTGTTCCTGGCCGACGAAGCCACCAAGTCGATCGTCATGATCGGTGAAATCGGCGGCGCGGCCGAAGAAGAAGCGGCGCAGTTCCTGAAGGACGAAGCCAAGCGCGGCCGCAAGAAGCCCATGGTCGGCTTCATCGCCGGTCGCACGGCCCCTCCCGGCCGTCACATGGGTCACGCCGGCGCCATCGTTTCGGGCGGCAAGGGCGGGCGCCGAGGACAAGATCGCGGCGATGGAAGAGGCGGGCATCCGTGTCTCGCCGTCGCCCGCCAAGCTGGGCGAGACCCTGCTGGAAGTCCTGAAGGGCTAACTAGACACCGAAACCCCGCCTCGCGCGGGGCCCAGGTTTTTTGCGACCGCCAGTCGACGATCCGAAAAAATCACCTGGGCCCCGCCGTTCGACGGGCGCCGGGCGATTGAGAGACTATATTTACGGGCTTGCGATAGCGCTCCCGTAAGCAAGCGGATCTAAGGCGACAACGATGGCGGACGACGCAGGCATCATCAACCAGGTCTTGACCGAGACCAGCTTCCTCTACGGCGCCAACGCGGCGTTCGTGGAAGACCTCTACGCCCAATGGGCGGAGAACCCTGGATCGGTCGAACCCTCGTGGAACGCCTTCTTCGCCAGCCTCGCCGAGCAGGCCGACCAGGTTAAGCGCGCCGCGCAGGACCCGGCCTGGACGCCCAAGAAGGTGGCGACCGTCCGTCCGGACTGGCTGTCGGCCCTGGACGGCCAGTGGGCCAGCGTCGCCCCCGCCGTCGAAGCCAAGGTCGCCAAGGCGATCGAGGGCAAGGCTCCCGGCTCGTCCCGCCGAAGCCGTCCGCGCCGCCACGCTGGACAGCCTGCGCGCCATCATGATGATCCGCGCCTACCGGATGCGCGGTCACCTGGCCGCCAATCTCGACCCGCTGGGCCTGGATCCGCCGAAGGACGCCAGCGAGCTGGACCCGGCCACCTACGGCTTCTCCGAGGCCGACTACGACCGCCCGATCTTCCTCGACTTCGTGCTGGGTCTGGAGACCGCCACGATCCGCGAGATCCTGTCGATCCTGCGTCGCACCTACTGCGGCAATGTCGGCGTGCAGTACATGCACATCTCCGACCCGGCCGAGAAGGCCTGGCTGCAGGAGCGGATCGAGGGCCGCGACAAGGAAATCACCTTCTCCAAGGAGGGCAAGGTCGCCATCCTGAAGAAGCTGATCGAGGCCGAGGGTTTCGAGAAGTTCCTGCACAAGCGCTTCCCCGGCACCAAGCGCTTCGGCCTGGACGGCGGCGAGGCCATGGTCCCGGCCATGGAGCAGATCATCAAGCGCGGCGGCGCGCTGGGCGTGAAGGACATCGTCCTGGGCATGCCGCACCGCGGTCGCCTGAACGTGCTGGCCGCCGTGATGGGCAAGCCCTACCACGTCATCTTCCACGAGTTCCAAGGCGGCTCGTCGGTGCCCTCGGACGTCGAGGGCTCGGGCGACGTGAAGTATCACATGGGCGCCTCGTCGGACCGTGAGTTCGACGACAACAAGGTCCACCTGTCGCTGACGGCCAACCCGTCGCACCTGGAAATCGTCAACCCGGTCGTGATCGGCAAAGCCCGCGCCAAGCAGGCCTTCCTGCTGCGCGAGACCCCGGACGCGGGCCGCGGCCACGTGCTGCCGCTGCTGCTGCACGGCGACGCCGCCTTCGCCGGCCAGGGCGTGGTGGCCGAGTGCTTCACCCTGTCGGGCCTGAAGGGCTACCGCACGGGCGGCACGATCCACTTCATCGTCAACAACCAGATCGGCTTCACCACCAGCCCGCGCTACTCGCGCAGCTCGCCGTATCCCAGCGACATGGCGCTGATGGTCGAGGCCCCGATCTTCCACGTGAACGGCGACGATCCGGAAGCCGTCGTCTTCGCCGCCAAGGTCTCGACCGAGTACCGCCAGAAGTTCGGCAAGGACGTGGTCATCGACATGGTCTGCTACCGTCGCTTCGGGCACAACGAAGGCGACGATCCGACCATGACGTCGCCGATCATGTACGCCAAGATCAAGGGCCACCCGCCGACGCGTGAGCTCTACGCCAACCGCCTGATCGGCGAGGGCGTGATCAGCCAGGAAGAGTCGGACGGCTGGGTCAGCGACTTCGAGAAGTTCCTCGAACGCCGAGTTCGACGCCGGCAAGACCTACAAGGCCAACAAGGCCGACTGGCTGGACGGCAAGTGGGCCGGCCTGACCCTGCCGGGCGACGAGGATCGCCGCGGCAAGACGGCCTTCCCGAAGACCCGCCTGCTGGAAATCGGCCGGCAGATCACGACGATCCCGGACCGCATCGACGCCCACAAGACCGTCAAGCGCGCCATCGACAACCGCCGCGAGGCGATCGAAAAGGGCGAGGGCATCGACTGGGGCACCGCCGAGCACCTGGCCTTCGCCACCCTGCTCGACGAGGGCTATCCGGTCCGCCTGTCGGGCCAGGACTCGGTGCGCGGCACGTTCACCCAGCGCCACTCCGACGTCATCGACCAGAAGACCGAAGAGCACTACACGCCGCTGAACAACATCCGCGCCGGCCAGGCCCACTATGAAGTGATCGACTCGGCCCTGTCGGAAGAGGCGGTGCTGGGCTTCGAATATGGCTTCTCGCTGGCCGACCCGAACACCCTGACCCTGTGGGAAGGCCAGTTCGGCGACTTCGTGAACGGCGCCCAGGTGGTCATCGACCAGTTCATCAGCTCGGGCGAGCGCAAGTGGCTGCGGATGAGCGGCCTCGTCATGCTGCTGCCGCACGGCTACGAAGGCCAGGGCCCCGAGCACAGCTCGGCTCGCCTGGAGCGCTTCCTGCAGTCGTGCGCGGAAGACAACATGCAGGTGCTGAACTGCACCACGCCGGCCAACTACTTCCACGCCCTGCGCCGGCAGATGCACCGCGAGTTCCGCAAGCCGCTGATCGTGATGGCCCCCAAGAGCCTGCTGCGCCACAAACGCGCCGTCTCGAACCTGGACGACTTCGCCGAGGGTTCGGGCTTCCACCGCGTGATGGTGGACGGCGCCGAGGCCGGCTGCGACGTCGGCGGGATCACGCTGAAGAGCGACGACCAGATCAAGCGCGTCGTCCTCTGCTCGGGTAAGGTCTATTTCGACCTCGTGGACCATCGCGCCAAGACGGGCCGCGACGACGTCTATCTGCTGCGTCTGGAGCAGTTCTATCCGTGGCCGATGAAGTCGCTGATGAACGTGCTCGGTCGGTTCAAGAACGCCGACCTGGTCTGGTGCCAGGAAGAGCCGAAGAACATGGGCGGCTGGACCTTCGTCGATCCGTGGCTGGAGCTGACGCTCGACAAGCTGGACATCAAGGCCAAGCGCGCCCGCTATGTGGGTCGTCCGGCCTCGGCGTCCACCGCCGCGGGCCTGATGAGCCGCCACCTGAAAGAACTCGAGACGTTCCTCAACGAGGCCTTCGCTTAAGCGTCGGACTTCGTCTTTAATTTCGCCGGACCAAACAAGAGAGACCTGGAAAGCCCCATGGCCGACATCATGACCCCCGCCCTCGGCGAATCCGTCACGGAAGCGACGGTCGCCCGCTGGACCAAGAAGGCCGGGGAGGCCGTGAAGAAAGACGAGATCCTCGTCGAGCTGGAGACCGACAAGGTCAGCCTCGAAGTGGCCTCGCCCGCCGACGGCGTGCTCTCGGCCATCGGCGCCGAAGAAGGCGCGACGGTCGTTCCAGGCACGGTCCTGGGCGTGGTGACCGAAGGCGCGACTGCTGCGGCCGCTCCGGCCGCCGCTGCTCCCGCCCCGAAGGCCGCCGCTCCGGCGCCCGCGCCGACCCCGGCTCCGGCCGCTGCTGCTCCGGCCCCCGTCGCCGCAGCCCCGGCCGCCGCGCCGCTCAGCCCGGCGCCGGCCCGCGTCGCCGCCGAGAACAACCTCGACCTGTCGAAGGTCGCGGGCACCGGCAAGGACGGTCGCGTGACCAAGGGCGACGCCCTGGCCGCTCTGGAAGCCCGCGCCGCGGCTCCGGCCCCGGCCGCCGCTCCGGCCGCGCCGCGTCCGATCCATGAGCGCGAGGAACGCGTGAAGATGACGCGCCTGCGTCAGACGATCGCCCGTCGCCTGAAGGAAGCCCAGAACACCGCCGCCATGCTGACGACCTTCAACGAGGTCGACATGAGCGCGGTGATGGCCCTGCGCGCCCAGTACAAGGACATCTTCGAAAAGCGCCACGGCGTGAAGCTGGGCTTCATGTCCTTCTTCACCAAGGCCGTGGTGGCCGCGCTGAAGGCGATCCCGGACGTCAACGCCGAGATCGACGGCGCGGACATCGTCTACAAGAACCACTACGACATCGGCGTCGCCGTCGGCACCGACAAGGGCCTGGTGGTTCCGGTCGTCCGTGACGCCGACGCGCTGAACCTGGCCGAGATCGAAAAGGCCATCGGCGTCCTGGGCAAGAAGGCCCGCGACGGCCAGCTGTCCATCGAGGACATGCAGGGCGGCACCTTCACGATCACCAACGGCGGCATCTACGGCTCGCTGATGTCGACGCCGATCCTGAACGCGCCGCAGTCGGGCATCCTCGGCATGCACGCGATCAAGGAACGCGCCATGGTCGTCAACGGCAAGATCGAGATCCGTCCGATGATGTACCTGGCCCTGTCCTACGACCACCGGGTCGTCGACGGCGCCGGCGCCGTGACCTTCCTGGTCAAGGTCAAGGAAGCCCTGGAAGACCCGCAGCGCCTGCTGCTGGACCTCTAAGAGACTTTGAGAAGCCCGCCCTTACCGGCGGGCTTCTTCGCTTCAAGCGCGCCAGGCGAAAGTGTGTGCGGTTTCGCCGCCCGGTGCGCGCTGCTCAAAGAGGCCCTGGCGTTCCGCGCCGGGGCCGTTTGCTTTTCAGGAGGCCGCCATGGCCAAGGACACCTTGTACCTGCTGCCGATGGGCTTCGACAAAGAGGGCCAGCAACGCTTCTGTCCCGACTGCGCGATGATGGAAGGCTACCTGGCCGCCTATCCGCGACTGCGCGACGTCCTCGACATCGTTCGCGTCGACTACGCCCGGCCGCGTCCGGCCCTGGTCGAGCGCCTGGGCGAAGCGCATCAGAACGCCCCGACCCTGATCCTCGGCGACGCCGCGCCGGACGCCGGCCCGTACGGCGAGATTCAGTCGGCCAACGGCCTGTCGTTCCTGAGCGACGCGCGACCGATCACGCGCTGGCTGGCGGCGAAATACGACCTGCCGGCCCCGCTCTAGCGGCTGGCCTTCAGCACCGCCGCGCCCAAGGCCGCGTAGTCGCGGTTGAAGTGGTGGTCGCCGGGCAGACGGACCTTGGCGACCTCGCTGTCGGGCAGGCTGGCGCAGATATCGGCCTTTTCCTGGTCGCCGTAGACGCACGTGATTTTCAGGCCGTTCAACGCCGCGATGGCGGGGCGGACGGGATAGGAGTCCGGCGTGGCGATGTTGAGCCAGCTGGTCGGATGGAACTGCAGGTCGCCGTTGGGGCCTGCGCCGATCAGCACCAGGCGGCCGATCTGGCCGCGGACGTCGGCGGGCAGTTGCGGGATGATCGCCGGCAGGGCGTCGGCCCCGAACGAGTAGCCGATCAACGTCACCTTCGAGCGGCCCCAAAGGCGCTCGTACGACCGCAGGGCCTGGGCCAGGTCCGCGGCGGGCGCCGGCGGGCGAGCGCTTGGTGGTGAAATAGCTCAGCGAATTGACGCCCAGCGTCGGCACGCCGTTGTCGGCCAGATATTGGGTCACGCCCTGATCCAGGGCCGCCCAGCCGCCGTCGCCCGAATAGAACACCGCCAGCGTGTCGCCGGCCTTGCCGCTGGCGACCGGGATCTGGTCCAAGCCAGACGCCGAGGCGGCGAGGGGCGCCGCGGCGCTGAGCGCGACAGTGGCGAGGGCGGCGATGAGGCGGGCGCGAAGGGTCATGCTGGTATGACGCCACCGAGCCGTGGCGCTCTCCAGGCGAGCTGATGTCAAGCTTGTGGCGGTCCCCGCGGCGGGGTGTCGCGGCGGGTTTGGACGAACCGACCATTCTCCTTGGTTTTCAAGGCCGCGCGCGTCGAAAGCGGGTTCCGTTTTGGGCCGCATGCCTCTAAGGAACACGCGCCTCCAGAGGTCTGACAATATGGCCGGCGAGGCCCTATATTTTGTCCGGCGCCGCTTCCGGCGCGTCCTTGAGGCGGTAGACCCATGGCTCAGTACGACGTCGTCATCATCGGTGGCGGTCCCGGCGGCTACAACGCCGCGATCCGCGCGGGTCAGTTGGGCCTGAAAACCGCGATCGTCGAGTCGCGCGGCAAGCTGGGCGGCACCTGCCTGAACGTCGGCTGCATGCCGTCCAAGGCCCTGCTGCACGCCTCGGAGATGTACGCGGCGGCGACCGGTCCCGAGTTCGCCAAGCTGGGCATCGAGGTCAAGCCGAAGCTGAACCTGCCGCAGATGATGGCCCAGAAGGCCGAGAGCGTCGAAGCCCTGACCAAGGGCGTCGAGTTCCTGATGAAGAAGAACAAGGTCGACTACGTGAAGGGCTGGGGCCGCATCGACGGTGTTGGCAAGGTGGTCGTGAAGGCCGAGGACGGTTCGGAAACCGTGCTCGAGACCAAGAACATCGTGATCGCCACCGGCTCGGAGCCGACGCCGCTGCCGGGCGTGACGATCGACAACAAGCGCATCGTCGACTCCACCGGCGCCCTGTCGCTGCCGGAAGTGCCCAAGAGCCTGATCGTCGTCGGCGCCGGCGTCATCGGCCTGGAGCTGGGTTCGGTTTGGAAGCGCCTGGGCGCGGAAGTCACCGTCGTCGAGTATCTGGACCGCATCCTGCCCGGCACCGACACCGAGGTCGCCAACGCCTTCCAGAAGATCCTGACCAAGCAGGGCTTCAAGTTCTCGCTGGGCGCCAAGGTGACCGGCGCCGAGGCTTCGGCCAAGGGCGTCAAGCTGACCCATGAGCCGGTCGCCGGCGGCGCGGCCGCGACGATCGAGGCCGACTATGTGCTGGTCGCCATCGGCCGCCGTCCGTTCACCCAGGGCCTGGGCCTGGAGACGGTCGGCATCACGCCGGACAAGCGCGGCATGATCGCTAACGACCACTTCAAGACCGGCGTCGGCGGGATCTGGGTGGTCGGCGACGTGACCTCGGGTCCGATGCTGGCCCACAAGGCCGAGGACGAGGGCGTGGCCTGCATCGAGCTGATCGCGGGCAAGGCCGGCCACGTGAACTACGACATCATCCCGGGCGTCATCTACACCAGCCCCGAAGTCGCCACGGTCGGCAAGACCGAGGAGGACCTGAAGGCCGCGGGTGTGGCCTACAAGGTCGGCAAGTTCCCGTTCCTGGCCAACAGCCGCGCCAAGATCAACCACGAGACCGACGGCTTCGTGAAGATCCTGGCGGACGCCAAGACCGACCGTATCCTGGGCGCCCACGCCGTCGGCCCGAACGTCGGCGACATGATCGCCGAGGTCTGCGTGGCCATGGAGTTCGGCGGCGCCTCGGAAGACATCGCCCGCACCTGCCACCCGCACCCGACCCGCTCGGAGGCGATCCGCCAGGCGGCCATGGGCGTCGAAGGCTGGACGATGCAGGCGTAACGCGCCCTTACGATAGTTGATACCCACGTTCATCAATCGGACGTAGAGTGGCGGGGTTCCTTGGGAGCCCCGCCATGCTTTTGTCCGCGTTGACCCTCGCCGCTGCTTTGCAGTCCATGCCGTCCGCCGAGTTTCCGGCCACGCCGCTGGCCAAGCCGCCGATCAAGGCGCGGCCGCACCATGCGCCGCCCGAGACCTTGCTGAGCGATAGGCAAGTCGAGGCCTGGAAGGCTCGTCTAAATCGCATCGCCCACTGCGGCGCCAACGGTCTTCAGAACGCCCAGGGCGCGCCGGACGAGGCCTTCGCTTCGCCCAAGGCGCTGGCCCGCCGGCAGGCGGTGAAGGCCACGCGATTGGGCGATTTGCCGATGGCCAACCATACGCTGACCGTACTGCGCACGGAGGACGGCTGCCCCGTCTCCTCGACCGTCCGCTTCAACGTCGGACGCTGATCGCCCCGAATGAAAAAGCCCCGCCGGCGGACCGGCGGGGCTGTACGCTTTTCGAGGGGAGGAACGCCCGCGAGGGGAGCGGGCGGGTACGCTTACTAAGCTTGTTGGCCGTTGGGCCGGTCTCAGAACTCTTCCCAGTCGTCGCTGGCGCCGACGGCCTTGGCCAGCTTGGCCTGGGCGGCGGCGACGGGGTTGACGCCCGGACGGCTGGTGGCTGTGGCGACGGCCGGACCACGGCTCGGGGCCGGAGCCGCGGGACGGGGCGCGGGGGCGGCCGGGCGGTGCGTCGGGCGCGTTGAGCTCTTGATGGCGTGCGTCGCCGCGCCGCCGACGCGGAAGCGGCTGATCATCTGCATCAGGTTGCCGGCCTCGCCCTTCAGCGAGTGGCTGGCCGCGGTCGATTGCTCGACCATGGCGGCGTTCTGCTGGACGGTTTGGTCCATCTGGTTGACGGCGGCGTTGACCTGGTTGAGGCCGGTGGCCTGCTCCTGGCCCGAGGCCGCGATCTCGCCGACCAGGGCGTCGATCTCGCCGACCTTGCCGACGATGGCTTCCAGGGCTTCGCCGGTCTGGCCGACCATGCTCACGCCTTGGTTCACCTGCTGGCTGGAGGTCGAGATCAGGGTCTTGATCTCCTTGGCCGCGTCGGCCGAGCGCTGGGCCAGGGCCCGCACTTCCTGAGCGACGACCGCGAAGCCGCGGCCGGCCTCGCCCGCGCGAGCGGCTTCGACGCCGGCGTTCAAGGCCAGGAGGTTGGTCTGGAAGGCGATCTCGTCGATGACGCCGATGATCTGGCTGATCGACTGAGACGACTTTTCGATCTCGTTCATGGCGTCGACGGCGTTGCGGACCACGACGCTGGAGCGTTCGGCGTCGGTGCGGGTCGAGCCCACGACCTTGGCGGCTTCCAGGGCGCCGGCCGACGAACGCTTCACCGTGGCGGTGATCTCGTCAAGGGCGGCGGCGGTTTCCTCCAGGCTGGCGGCCTGCTGCTCGCTGCGGCGCGACAGGTCGTCGGCGGCCGAGGCGATCTCGTCCGACCCCGCGCCGATGCTGTTGGCGGCGTGGACGATGGTGCCCATCGCCTCTTCCAGCTGCGCGATGGCGCCGTTGAAGTCGTTCTGCAGGCGCTTGTAGGCCTCGGGGAACTCCTGGTCGACGCGGTAGGTCAGGTCGCCGTCCGACAGGCGGTTCAGACCCGTTGCGATGGCTTCCATGACGAAGGCCTGCTCCTTGGCGGCGGCCTCGGCGATCTCCTGGTTGCGTCGACGCTCGGCTTCCGTCTCGGCGTTGGCGCGCTGTTGGGCGGCCTCTGCGGTGCGCAGGGCCAGGGCGTTGTCCTTGAACACCTGGACCGAGCGGGCCATGGCGCCGACCTCGTCCTTGCGCTCGGCGCCCTTGACGTCGACGTCGACGCTGCCCTGGGCCAGGACTTCCATGGTCTTGGCTGTGGCGGCCAGCGGGGCGGCGATCTTCTTGGCGCCGATCCACAGGGCCAGCACCAAGGCGGCGCCGGCCGCGATCAGGCCGAACAGGATCGAGAACACGGTGCCGGCGGCGGCTTCCTTGGAAGCCTTTTCGACCATCTTCTTGGTCTCGGCGGTGTGGGCGTTGGTGTAGGTGTTGACGTCCGCGGTCAGCTTGGTGATCTGGGGGGTCGATCTCGACCATCACCATCTTGGCCGCGTCGTCCATGTCCTGCTGGCCGAGGTCCGCGCCGCTGCGGGCGCTGGCGTAGATTTTGTCGAGGCGCGCCTTGTAGCCGTCAACGGTCTTGGTCGCGCTGGGCTCGGCCTGCTTCACGCCGGCCAGCAGTTCGGTGGCTTGCTTGTAGGCCCTGTCCAGATCCGCGCTGGCGGTGTTGCTCTCGGTCGAGCCGCCATCATAGGCGATCGTGCGGTAGGCCGAGTAGCCGATCGTCGCGACGCGGCGGCTGAACCGGGCGATATTCAGTTCGGCGGGCGCGCGCTGTTCGACCAGGATCTTGGTGTTGACCTCGACCTTGCGCGCCTGCAGAGCGCCGAGCCCGACGATCACCACGGCGATCAGAGTCAGGATGACAGCGGGCAGGGCCACCTTCGTGGAGATCTTCAGATCATCGAACTTCATCGGAGCCTCATGGCGGCGCGCTTCTTGCACCCAGGGGGGAGCGCGTGTTTTCACGTCTAGAAGACCGTACCCGCGTAAAATCGGGGTTAATGCCCAGCTTAAATCGAGTTTCGCGACTTTCCGCCGCAGCGGTCGCGCGCGAGGTTCAGGCCTTCGGATGGGCCGCCGCGTAGGCGGCCAGCAGGCCAGCCGCGTCGACCTGGGTGTAGCGCTGCGTCGTCGATAGCGAGGCGTGGCCCAGCAGATCCTGGATGGCCCGCAGGTCAGCGCCCGCGCCCAGCAGATGGGTGGCGAAGGCGTGGCGGAAGGCGTGCGGAGTCACTCTATCGGAGAGGCCGAGACGTCCGCGCAGGGTCTGAACAAGGGCCTGGACGTGGCGCGGCGACAAAGGCCCGCCGCGCTTGGCCCGGAAAAGGGGCTCGTCCGCGGTCAGCACGAACGGCAGCTCGTCCAGATAGACGTCGACGGCGGCGCGGACGGCGTCCAGCACCGGCACGATGCGGGTCTTGCCGCCCTTGCCGGTGATGCGGATGGCCTGCCCTAGCGGGGCCTGGGCGAAAGTGAGGGAGAGCGCCTCGCTGATCCGCAGGCCGCAGCCCCACAGCAGGGTCAGCACCGCTTCGTCGCGAGCGGTCTCCCAGGGCTCGCGCTCGGTGTCTTCGGCGGCCTGCGTGATCAGGTCGCGGGCCTGGTCCTCGGAGACGGGCCGGGGCAGGCCGATCTTCAGGCGCGGGCCGCGCACCAGCTCGACGGCGGCGTTGGCCACGCCGTGGCGCTGGTCCAGATAGCGGTGGAAGGCGCGGATCGACGACAGGGCCTGGCTGATCGAGCGGGGGGCCAGGGCGTCTTCACCCAATTCCCCCTGTCCCTGGCGGCGGAAGGCGAGATAGCCGCGCAGGTCGGCGGCCGAGATCTCGCCCATGGCCGACAGGCTCACCGCCTCGCCCCGATGGCGTTCCAGGAAGTTCAGATAGGCCAGGACGTTGTCGCCATAGGCCCGCACCGTGCGCGGCGAGGCCCGGCGCTCCAGCGTCAGGTAGTCCAGCCAGGCGGCGTAGGCCTGGCGAGCGCTCCCGACGCCCGAGGTCACAACACCGGCCAGCGTTCGGCGGTGCGCTCGACCACGCGGGCCAGGAAGTTGACCAGCTCCGTGCCCATGTCGGGGGTGAAACCTTCCGGGTCGGTCGAGCCGAAGGCCACCAGGGCCTCGCGGCGCGGCTCCCAGATCGCCATGCGGACCAGGGCCATGCTGCGGATGGTCTCGGCCTTGTCGCCGAACAGCGGCAGGGCCGGAGCGAAGAAGCCCATGCGGGCGATCGGCGCCTCGCCCAGGATCATGTCGACCTGACCCTCGGCCAGGACATGCCAGCCGGCCGGCACGCGGTGCGGGCCTTCCAGGGCGATGGTCCCGGCGGCCAGACCGAAGCGCAGCTGGGTCATCTCGTCGACGCGGCGGGCGAGATCGGAATGGTTGCGGGCGTCCAGCAGGTCGATGACCGCCGCGTGGGTCTGGGCCTGGGCCGAGTAGTTGGCGCGGGCGTTTGCCTCGATCGCCTGGCGGACGCTGGCCTCCCGCCTGTGGGCGGCGGCGGCCCGGGCCAGGGCGCGCGGACCGAAGTCGACGACATTGGCCGCGTCCACCCGCAGGCCCAGCTCGCCCAGCAGGTCTTCGTCGTGGCGCAGGAATTCCGGCTGGACGCGCAGGAAGTCGCGCACGCTCTCGGCGTCGACCGGTTTCCTGCTGGCGTTCGTCGCGTCGCTCATCGTCGTCCCCACGGTAAAAAGCACTCCCTCCAGATGAAGCGGGCAAGACGGTTAATGTCCGCTTGATGACGACCTCGTCGGCTGCTCTCGACCTGGGGACGGTTTGGCGGCAAAAGCATGCCGTCATGTCCCGTATCGCCTCCGTTCTGCTGCCGATGCCGTTGCCGGAGGCCTTCGACTACGCCGAGCCGGACGGACTCGATCTGAGCATTGGCGACCATGTGGCCGTGCCCCTGGGGCCGCGCGTGATTCGCGGCGTGGTCGTCGCCCTGCGCGACGGGACGGGCGGCAATCGGCCGCTTAAGGCCATTCAGGGGCGGGTCGACGATCCTCCGCTGCCGCCGGGCGTGCTGGCCTTTATTGCTTGGGCGGCGCGCTATTCGGTGGACCTGCCCGGTTGGCCGCTGGCCATGGCCCTGCGCGGCCTGCGCCATCCGCCGCCCAAGCCCGACAAGGTGCTGGTCGTGACCGGAACCCAGCCCGCCCGCATGACGCCCGCGCGCCTGAAGGTGCTGGCCGCCGCCGAGGGCGTGAAGCTGTCGAGCGCGGCGCTGGCCTCGGCCGCCGGCGTCTCGGCGGGCGTGGTCAAGGGGCTGGTGGACGAGGGCGTGCTGGCGGTCGACTATGTGGAGCCGGAGCGTGGCTTGCCGCAGCCGGACCTTTCCCTGCCGCCGCGCGAACTGAACCCCGGCCAGGCCGCCTGCGTCGCGGTCATGAAAGAGATGCTGGACGCCGGCGGCTTCCAGGCGGCGCTTCTGGATGGGGTCACTGGCTCGGGCAAGACCGAGGTCTATCTGGAGGCGGTCGCGGCCGCGCTGGAGGATCCTGAGGCCCAGATCCTGGTGCTGCTGCCCGAGATCGCCCTGACCCAGGCCGTTCTCGCCCGCTTCGAGCAGCGCTTCGGCGCCCTGCCGGCCGAGTGGCATTCCGGCGTCTCGCCGCCGCGCCGCCGGCAGGTCTGGGAGGCGGTGGCCAGCGGCGACGCCCGCATCGTGGTCGGGGCTCGCTCGGCCCTGTTCCTGCCCTTCCGCAAGCTGCGCCTGATCGTGGTCGACGAAGAGCACGACAGCTCGTTCAAGCAGGAAGAGGGCTTCATCTACCACGCCCGCGACCTGGCCGTGGCGCGGGCCAAGATCGAGGGTGCGTCCGTGCTGCTGGCCTCGGCGACCCCCTCGCTGGAGAGCCTGTTCAACGCCCAGGCCGGCCGTTACCGCTGGCTGCGGCTGTCGGCGCGCCACGGGGCGGCGCAGCTGCCGGACATCGACCTGATCGACATGCGCCAGACGCCGCCGGAGCCCGGCCGCTGGCTGTCGCCGCCGCTGATCAAGGCCATGGCCGTGACGCTGCAGCGCGGCGAACAGGCCATGCTGTTCCTGAACCGGCGGGGCTATGCGCCGCTGGTGCTGTGCAAGGCCTGCGGCGAGAAGATGAAGTCGCCCGACACCGACAGCTGGCTGGTCGAGCACCGCTACACCGGCCGGCTGGTCTGCCACCTGACGGGCTTTTCGATGAAGAAGCCCGAGGCCTGCCCGCACTGCGGGGCCAAGGACTCGCTCGTGTCGATTGGCCCCGGAGTCGAGCGGGTGGAGGAGGAGGCGCGGCACATCTTCTCGGACGCGCGGATCGCGGTGTTCTCGTCCGACACCGTGATGGACGCCGAGGCCGCCAGGACCCTGGTGGCTAGCATGGCGGCGGGCGAGATCGACATTCTCGTCGCCACCCAGGCGGCGGCCAAGGGCCACAACTTCCCGAACCTGACCCTGGTGGGCGTGGTCGACGCCGACCTTTCCTTACGGGGCGGCGACCTGCGGGCCGGGGAGCGGACCTTCCAGCTGCTGGCCCAGGCGGCGGGGCGGGCCGGGCGTCACGAGAAGCCGGGGCGGGCGCTGCTGCAGACCTATTCGCCCGAGCACGCGGTGATGCAGGCCCTGAAGGCCCAGGACCGCGACGCCTTCGTCGAGGCTGAGATGGCCATGCGCCAGGACGCCGGCCTGCCGCCCTATGGACGGCTCGCGGCGGTGATCGCCTCGGGCCCCGACGCCGCGGCCCTGGACGCCTATGTCGACGCCCTGGCCGCGGTGATCCCCAACGCCGAGGGGGTCGAGGTGTTCGGCCCCGCCGACGCGCCGTTGGCTTTGGTGCGCGGCCGCCGCCGCAAGCGGTTCCTGGTCAGGGCCGAGCGCAATGTCGACCTGCAAGGCTTCATGGCCGCCTGGCGGGCGCGGGCGAAGGTCCCGAATTCGGTCCGCGTGGTGATTGATATCGACCCCTACTCGTTCCTGTAGGCGGCTTTCTCTAGCTGTTCGTCGGCTCGGCTTTATCCAGCGTCGGCGCGCCAGACGCCGGCTGGTGCGAGCGCAGGGGGCAGGGCGGGGATGAACAGGATCGTCACCAGACCCGCCAGGATCACGAACAGGGCCGCGACCATCACCCCGCTGACGGCGTTGATCAGCGCGCCTTGCAGCACTGGATCGGCGTGGGCGGCCTGACCGCTGGCGGCGGCCTTCACCGCCATGCCTTCCAGCTTGCCCAGATCCAGGCCCCCGCCGGGCAGGTTGGCCAGGCGCGCGGTCAGCATGGTCCCGGCCAGGGCCGCGCCGACCGTCGAGCCGATCTGCCTGAAGAACTGGTTGGAGCTGGTGGCCACGCCGATGTCGCGCGGGTCGACGGCGTTCTGGGTGGCGATGTTGAACAGGCTCTGGCCGGGACCCAGGCCCAGGCCGACGAAGGCCAGCAGCCCGCAAAGCAGCGGCAGGCTGTGGATCTTCGACAGGTCATGCAGCAGGAACACCGCGACCAGAAGGATGACCGCGCCGCCTAGCATGTAGGGCTTGTACTGGCCGGTCTTGGAGACCAGTTGGCCCGCGACGGTGCTGCCGATGATCAGGCCGGCCATCAGCGGCAGCATGGTCATGCCGCTGACCGTGGCCGGCACGCCCCGGCCCAGCTGCAGGAATAATGGCAGGAACATCACCACGCCCATGAACGCCATGGAGATCAGGAAACCGGCCAGGTTGGCCGTGGTGAACACCTTGTTCTGGAACAGGTGCATCGGCAGGATCGGGTTGGAGACCTTGGTCTCGGCCACCACGAAGGCGGCCAGCGACACGACGGCCAGGGCGAACAGGGAGAGGCTCTGGGGCGAGCGCCAGGCGAAGTTGTGGCCGCCCAGGCTGAGCGCCAGCAGCAGCGGCACGAAGGCGGCGATCAGCAGGGCCGCGCCCAGGAAGTCGATCTTGCCGGCCCGGCGATGCTCCAGCGGCGGCATCTTCACGATGACCATGAACAGCGAGAGCAGGCTCAGCGGCAGGTTGACGTAGAACACCCAGCGCCAGCCGGCGACGGTGTGGGTTCCGACCTGCACCGTGCCATGGTCGGTGAAGTAGCCGCCGATGATCGGCCCCAGCACGCTGGCCAGGCCGAACACCGAGCCGAAGACGCCCGCGAACTTGCCCCGCTCGCGCGGCGGATAGAGGTCGGCGATGATGGCGAAGGCGGTGGTGAACAGCGCGCCGCCACCAATGCCCTGCAGGGCGCGGAACACGATCAGCTGCACCATGCCCGGCATGCCCAGGATGGTCCCGAACTCACCCGCCAGGCCCGACAGCCACGAGCCGGCCAGGAAGATCGAGATGCCGGTTATCAGCACCGGCTTGCGGCCGAAGATGTCGCCCAGCTTGCCCCAGATCGGCACCATCACCGTCGAGGTCAGCAGGTAGGCCGTCGTCACCCACGAATAGAGATTGAGGCCGTTCAGCTCGGAGATGATCCGCGGCATGGCCGTGGAGACGATGGTCTGGTCCAGCGCGCTCAGCAGGAACACGATCATCAGCGCCGCCAGGGTCAGGCGGCGCTCGGCGCCGGAGAAAGCCTGGGGGGTGAAGGTCTGCGAGGTCATCGGGGCCTTGGGAGCGTGATAAGCCGGGTGGCCGACCTATCACGCCCCAGGGCGCGGATGTAGGGGGAGGGGACCTAGTGGTCTTTCTTCGACCCACGCTTGCGGGCCAGCATGTTCAGGCCCTCGACCCCGGCCGAGAAGGCCATGGCGGTATAGATGTAGCCCTTCGGCACGTGGGCGCCGAAGCCTTCAGCGATCAGCACGGTGCCGATCATCAGCAGGAAGCCCAGGGCCAGCATGACCACGGTCGGGTTGTTGTTGATGAAGTTGCCCAGCGGGTCGGCGGCCAGCAGCATGGCGGCCACGGCGATGATCACGGCGGTGACCATGATCGGCAGGTGATCGGTCATGCCGACGGCGGTCAGGATCGAGTCGATCGAGAACACCAGGTCCAGCAGGATGATCTGGAAGATCGCCGCGCCGACGTTGGAGATCACGACGGTGACCTTGTCCTTCTCCAGCACATCGTCGCTCTTGTCCGGATCGACGCTGTGGTGGATCTCCTTGGTCGCCTTCCAGATCAGGAAGACGCCGCCGGCGATCAGGATCAGGTCGCGCCACGAGAAGGCGGTCTCGAAGCCGGGCTCGCCGTGCGAGCCGACGGGGCCAGTGATCCCCAGGTCGAAGACCGGCGCGGTCAGGCCGACGATGAAGGCGATGGTCGACAGCAGGACGAGGCGCATGATCAGCGCCAGCGAGATGCCGATGCGGCGCACCCGCGTGCGGTGCTCGGGCGGCAGCTTGTTTGACAGGATCGAAATGAAGACCAGGTTGTCGATCCCCAGAACCACTTCCATGACCACAAGGGTCACCAGAGCGGCCCAGGCGGCCGGGTCGGCGACCAGGTTAAGGAGTTCGTTCATTGGTCCTCTCTAAGGTTATCGGCCAGGCCGTCGTTTCGCGTACGCATACATGTAACACAGCGAGATGGGCGGGTAACGCTGATCTTTCCACCGTGGGGGCGGAAGGATGGGCCCTTAAGGATCGCTGTGGATGCAGGACGCCGCCCACATTAAGCCCCTGACCGCGCTGCGGTTCTTCGCCGCCTTCTGGGTGGTGCTGTACCACTATTGGCCCAAGCTGGACGTCGCCTTCACACCCGCGATCGCCCAGAAGGGCTATCTGGGGGTCGAGGCGTTCTTCATCCTGTCGGGCTTCATTCTCTGCCACGTCTATCTGCGCGGTTTCGGCGAGGGGCGGTTCCGCTATGGCGACTTCCTGTGGAACCGGCTGGCGCGGGTCTATCCGCTGCACCTGGCCACCCTGGTCGGCGTCGGGGCCATGGCGTTCGCCGGGACCATGGCGGGCCTGAACGTCGATCCAAACATCCTGTCCTGGAAATCACTGCCGGCGAACCTGCTGCTGGTCCATGCCTGGGGCTTCGCGCCGGTGGCCGGCTGGAACCACGCCTCGTGGTCGATCTCGGCCGAGTGGTTCACCTATCTGAGCTTCCCGGCCTTCGCCTTCGCGGCGTGGAAGCTGCGCGAGCGGCCCGTGGTCGCGGTGCTGGGCGCCCTGGCGGTGATCGCCGGGCTCTATCCGACCTTCCAGGCCCTGGCCGGCTTTTCGCTGACCGACGCCACCATCGAATGGGGCGCTCTGCGCATCGTGCCCTGCTTCGCCTTCGGCTGCGCCCTGCACGCCCTGTGGCGTTCGGACCGATTCCCGACCCGACTCGGCGGCTACGGCGCCGCTTTATCGGGCATGGCTGCGCTTGCGGCGATCCAGTTTTCCGCACCCGATCCGGTGATCGTCATGCTTCTGGGCGGGCTTATTTTCATGCTCGCGACCCTCGCGAAGGGTGGTTTCGAGTTTGCTGGACAGTCAGTCTTCGTCTATCTCGGCGAGATCAGCTACTCGACATACATGATCTGCATCCCGTGGAAAATCCTGGCGATCAATGTAGCGACCAAGCTGTTCAATATCGGTGGCGACAAGCTGCCGCCCCTGGTCTGGATCTTGATTGTCGGCGCGCTGATCCCGCTGTCGGCGATCTCCTACCATTTCATAGAGAGCCCGTGTCGGGAGTGGATGAAGTCTCTGGCCGCGAGTCGCAAACAGCGCCGCTTGGCGCTCGCGGGCGCGGCATAAACACTCTTTTCACCAGTCTCTGGCAGGGTTATCCCTTAGCCCAGTGACGCGGGGGAGTACCCACAGCATGACGAAACGGACCAGGGCCCTTCTGGGTTCCCTGCTCGCTGCCGCCATGATCAGCTTTGCGCCGGTAGCGGCCAATGCTGACGGTTATTGGCAATGCGTGCCGTTCGCCCGTCTGATGTCGGGTATCCAGATTTTCGGCGACGCCCGCACGTGGTGGTCGCAAGCCGCCGGCAAGTACGACACGGGCTCGGTCCCGAAGATCGGATCGGTTCTCTCCTTCAAGCCTACCGCCCGCATGAACCTCGGCCACGTGGCCTTCGTCAGCCAGGTGCTCACCGACCGGGTCATCCAGGTCACCCACGCCAACTGGTCGATCATCGAGGGCGATCGCGGCCAGATCGAAAAGGACGTCACCGTCGTCGACGTCTCGCCCAATGGCGACTGGACCCAGGTGAAGGTCTGGTACGACCCGATCCGTGACCTCGGCTCCAGCGTCTATCCGACCAACGGCTTCATCTATCAGGACGCCCAGGCGACGAAGATCGCCATGGCCACCAGCAAGATCGCCATGGCTCAGAACGCGGTGGTCTCGGCCGCCAAGCAGGCCGCCAACCAGGTCGCCAACTCGGTTCGCTCTTCGCCGCTGGACATCATCGGCCAGGCCGCGGACTCGACCGATCGTATCGCCGCCCTGATCGAGGCCGCCGCCGGCGGTGGTTCGTCGAGCGACACGAGCAACAAGCAGAACGCGCCCCGCTGATCGTGAGCACGTTGACCTAGAGCGCGGGCCGGGGCACACCCGGCCCGCAGCGCGTTAGGCGAAGGCGTACTCGGTTTTCGCCGTTAAAACGCGCGTCTGATAGGGCAAGCCTGCCCATGGGCAGGCTTGGGGGACGCGCCCATGCTTAGAATCCTCCGTCACGGCGCTCCGGGCTTCGAATCCGGCGGTCTGTCGCCCGACTGGCGGGTGCCGTCCGACGCCGTCTGGATCGAACTGGTCGACCCCACCCGCGCCGAGGAAGTCGCCGTCGAGCAGTCGATCGGCCTCCTGTTGCCCACCCGCGAGGAGATGGCCGAGATCGAGGCCTCCTCGCGCCTCTACCAGGAGGATGGCGGCACGTTCATGACCGCCACCGTCCTGATCAACGCCGATGGCGACCTGCCGACCGCCGCCCCCGTCACCTTCGTGCTGGCCGGCGCGCGCCTGATCACCATTCGCTATGTCGAGCCCAAGGCGTTCTCGGTGTTCGCCGCCCAGGCCGAGCGTCAGCCCAGCCTGTGCCCCAATGGCCTGCAGACGTTCCTGGGCCTGCTGGACGCCATCGTCGACCGCACCGCCGACATCCTCGAGCGCACCGCCGCCGAGGTCGAGGTGCAATCGCGGGCCATCTTCAGCCGCCCGCGCGGCGCGGCGTTCGAGAGCATCCTCAACCGTTTGGGCCGGGCCCAGAACGTCAATTCCAAGGCCCGCGACAGCCTGGTCAGCCTGGCCCGCCTGCTCAGCTTCGCGGCCCTGGCCGACCAGTTCGAAGGCTCCAAGGAACTGCGCGATCACCTCAAATCGCTGCAGCGCGACGTCCAGTCGATCACCGACCACTCCAGCTACGTAGCCAGCAACATCACCTTCCTGCTCGACGCGGCCCTGGGTCTGATCAACATCGAGCAGAACTCGATCTTCAAGGTGTTCTCAGTGTTCTCGGTGATGTTCCTGCCCCCGACCCTGGTGGCCGGGATCTACGGCATGAACTTCGTCCACATGCCCGAACTGAACTGGCTGGAAGGCTATCCGATGGCCATCGGCATGATGATCATGGCCGCCGTCGCGCCGCTGCTGTGGTTCCGCCGCAAGGGCTGGCTGTAGATTTCGCGCGTCCCCCGCGACAATTCACCGCGCTCTAAACGATGGCTTAAAGCTGATCTGGCAGGTTGGGCGACGGTTCCCAGTTCCCCGCGTATCCGCCAGAGAGCGCTCTTCGACCGCCCATGCCCGCCGCCGCGTCTTCACGCCCGAGCCTGATCCGCAACCTGCACGCCTCCGTGGTGCGCGAGGTGCTGGAGGCTCATGCGCGCTACATGAAAGGCCTGCCCAAGGGCCGCCGGGCGGTGCTGCAGTACGTCAACCTGAACAATTACGAGCTGGACGGGGTCGATCTCTCGGAGGCCGACCTGACCGGGGCGCTGCTGGGCGGGGCCTCGCTGCGGCGGGCCAAGCTGACCCGCGCCACGCTGTATGGGACCGACCTGCGCGACTCCGATCTGCGGGACGCGGATCTTTCCCGCTGCGACATGCGCGGGGCCTGCCTGCGCGGGGCCAATCTCGGCGGGGCCAATCTCTCCGGCTGCGATCTGCGCGAGGGCGTCACCGCCGTGCAGGACGACGAGAAGGGCCTGCGGATCCTGGAGCATTCCAAGCGGCCGGGCGAGCTGGACTACGCCATGCTGCAGGGCGCCAACCTCAACGGCGCGCAGATGTCCGGCGCCTTCGCGCGGCAGGCCGACTTCACCGACGCCGATCTCTCGAACGTCACCCTGAGGGCGCCAAGCTGACGAACGCGGTCATGGACGGCGCGGACCTGTCGGGCGCCAACCTGCACAATGCCGAGATGTCCAAGGTCTCGCTGCGTCGGGCCATCATGGTGGGGGTCGACGTCAGCGGCGCGGACCTGACCGACGCCGACATGACCGAGGTGCTGCGCGCCCCGCCGCCGATCATCTATGTCGACGACCTGCCCCTCAACGAGGTGCTGGAGAGCCACGAGTTGTTCTGCAAGTCCGACGGCCGCGACGGCAAGGCGGCCAAGGCCGCCGAGGTCGACTTCCGCCCCTTGCGCCGCCTGAAGGATCGCCGTCTTTCCGGCCTGTTCGCGCCCCGGGCGGTGTTCTTCGGCATGGACCTGGACGGCGCCCAGCTGCAGGGCGCGAACCTGGCCGGCGCGGACCTGCGGGGCGCCAAGCTTCGCGGGGCCGATCTGCGCGGCGCGCGTCTGGTCGACGCCCAGCTGAGCCGCGCAGATCTCACTGGCGCCAAGCTCGGCCCGCTGAAGATCGCCGAGGACCGGGTCATCCGCACCGATTTGACCCGCGCCGTGCTGCGAGGGGCCAATCTGAAGGGCGTCAGCGCGCCTCGGGCCCGGTTCATCGAGGCCGACTTCAGCCGCGCCCGCCTTGACGGCGCGGACCTGACCGGCGCCGAACTGCCGTCGGGTTTCGGCGGCGTCTAAGCATCTGTCTTCGCGTTGAGGTCGTATCTGTGTCGATGATCGGACGCGGCATTCTATAGGAGGCAGTATGATCCATGTCCTGACGCCAATCGCGCTGCTCTGCGTGCTGACCGCCGTGAGCCTCGCCACCAAGGCCAGCGCCCAGGATCGCGCGCCTGACCGGACCGTCGTCGGCGGGGCGGTGATCTACGCGCCAGCTTACCAGGGCGCCAAGGACTACCGCGTTCTGCCGTTCCCGGTGATTGACCTGAAGTATGGCCGGTTCTTCGCCGGTTCGCGCCGGGGGATCGGCGCCAACCTGGTCGACGGCGACACTGTGGATGTCGGGGCCGGTGTGACCTTCGTGCCAGGCTACCGCCGCCGTGACGCGCCGGCCGGCATCGGCCGGGTGTCGGGCGGCACCGGGGCGCGGATCTCCGCCGACGTAAAGGCCGGCAGGGTCATGGCCAGTCTGGACGCGACCAAGGTTCTCTCCGGCGACCTCGACGGCGTCCTGGTCGACGCGACCTTGGCCATGCCGCTGCGGCCGTCCGGACGCCTGACCTTGATCCCCCAGCGTTTCGACCACCTGGGCCGATGGCGCCTATAACCGCAGCTATTTCGGGATCAGCGCCAGCCAGGCGGCGGCCTCGGGCCTCCCGGCCTATCGCCCCGGCGGCGGGATCAAGG
This sequence comes from Caulobacter sp. UC70_42, assembly GCF_044056025.1. Lineage (NCBI taxonomy): Bacteria > Pseudomonadati > Pseudomonadota > Alphaproteobacteria > Caulobacterales > Caulobacteraceae > Caulobacter > Caulobacter sp. UC70_42. Next base: position 1,993,138 of record NZ_CP171994.1, read on the forward strand.
ACGTTTCAGTTTCGCTGACCGCCAGCTATCGTCTGACCGATCGGGTCAGCCTGGGCGCGACCGGCTCGGTCACCAAGCTGACTGGCGACGCCAGGGAGAGCCCGATCGTCTTTGACCCGATCCAGCCCTCGGCGGTGCTGTCGGCCGCCTACCGGTTCTAGCGGACGGCCGCATGTTGAAGCCTTGCGGTGAGCATTAACCTTGGTGTTGATGCACGAAAGCCGTGGGAGTCTTCGATGTCGCGTTTGTCCTGGATCGCCGCCGCTGGCGCCTTCGCCCTGGCGGCTATCACCGGATCAGCTCACGCGGCCGCGCCGACGTTCGAGAAGACCGCCTGCGCCGGCGACTACAAGGCCACCGGCCTGAAGGTCGACTGTGGCAATCTGGTCGTCGACGAGACGCGCGGCGATCCCGGGACCCGCCGCATCAAGGTGGCGGTCGCCATCGTTCACGCCAGCGAGCCCAAGGCCGGCCTGCCGCCGGTGATCTATCTGCACGGCGGCCCGGGCGGTTCGGCCCTGAAGGGCCTGCCGCGCCTGCTGGCCAGCAAGGCCTCGCGCGAGTTCGTCGCGCTCGACCAGGACTGGGTGTTCATCGACCAGCGCGGCGGCGGCCAGTCCGTCCCCAATCTCGACTGCCCGGGAACGCACCTGACCGACGCCGGGCCGCCGACCGATCAGGACGCGCGAGCCGTCGTCGCCTGCCTGAAGGGTTTCCAGGCCAAGGGCGTGAACATCGCGCGCTACAACGCCGTCGAGGTGGCTAAGGACGTCCAGGACCTCCGCCAACTGCTGGGCTTCAAGCAGATCGACCTGTTCGGCGGCTCCTACGGCACCCGCATCGAGGCCGCCATCCAGGCTCATCAGCCGCAGGGCGTGCGCGCGGTGGTCCAGGATTCGCCCTGGCCGCCCGAGGCCGACTGGACCGTCGGCGGGCCGGCCATGGTCTCCAACTCGATCGACATCGTCATGGCCAAGTGCGCGGTCGTGGCCGAGTGCGCCAAGCGTTATCCCGACCTGAAGGCCAAGCTGGCCGTGGTCGCCGAGCGCTGGCTGGCCGGCCCCCAGACGATCAACGGCAAGACCTACGCCGCCGACGACCTGGGCGGCTGGCTGATGGACGCCAGCTACTTCACCGCCGGCGTGCTGCCGCGCGACCTGTGGAAGGTGATCCAGGGCGACGTCGCCCCGGTCGCCGACTTCGTCGAGAGCCGCGACTACTACAGCGAGGGCCAGTTCATGACCCACCTGTGCAAGGAAGAGATCCCATTCGAAAGTCGGGCTGACGTCGCCAAGGGCACGGAGAACGATCCGATCGCCCGCCTGATGGTGGCGCCAATGCAGCGCATCCACGATGTCTGCAAGGCGATCGACGTCGGCCCGATCTCCAAGGCCGAGCAGGAGCCGGTCAAGACCGCGATCCCGACCCTGTTCCTGGCCGCCGAGATCGATCCCGGTTGCCCGCCCGAACTGACCAAGGCCGCCGCCAAGGGCTACGAGGGTTCGCAGGTGGTGATCGTCACCAACGCCACCCACGGCGTCAGCCGCGCTAGCCCCTGTACGCGCAAGATGATCCGGTCGTTCTTCCAAGATCCGACCAAACCGGTCGACCGGAGCTGCCTGCCGGCGGCCGACACGCCGATGGCGTTCACGTACACGGGGTAGATTTCCCGCCCCTTGGTGGCATGTGCGCCGATCCCACCGCGGCCAAAGGCGGGGGTGCGGTCGCCATGTCCGCGTCGCGCCTGGGCAGGACTGGCCGCATCGATTTTTGCGTAGCACGCAAAGCAGAGCGGCAAATTCGTCCAATTATTTTCGTTCCGGCTCGACGCTAAATAGTGCGGCAGGCTTCTTGCCGGAGACGGCGCTCGCCGCGGCGCGCGTCTCGCCCTTCAATCCTAGACGCCAGGCGCCGGCTTCCGGCGCGAGGAACGCGATCATGTCCGCAGACGCTCCCAACGCACCGGCCCGCAAAGGCCTGTCATCCTCGATGACCTTCGCGATGTCCGCCGCCGCCGGCGTCGCCGTCGCCAACATCTACTACAACCAGCCCATGCTGGGGCTGATCGAACAGGATCTCCCTGGCCCTTTGACCGGTCTGATCCCGACCGCCACCCAGCTGGGCTACGCCGCCGGCCTCTTCCTGCTGGTTCCGCTGGGCGACATCATCGATCGCCGAAAGCAGATCGGCGTCCAGTTCGTCGTCCTGGCGCTGGCTCTGGTGCTGGCGGCCCTCGCGCCCAGCGCGGCCCTGGTCGTGGTGGCGTCCCTGGCGGTGGGCCTGGCCTCGACGGTCGCCCAGCAGATCGTACCCTTCGCCGCGCATCTTTCCTCGCCGGAAAAGCGCGGGGCGACGGTGGGAACGGTGCTCTCGGGCATCCTCACCGGCATCCTGCTCAGCCGCACGCTCGCCGGCTTCGTGGCCACGCGCTTTGGGTGGCGCGAGATGTTCTGGCTCGGCGCGCCGATGGCCCTGATCGCCGGAGCGGTCATGTTCATGACGCTGCCGCGCGTGGCGCCCGACTCCAAGCTCGGCTATGGCAAGCTCCTGGCCTCGATCGGCGACCTCTGGAAAGAGTTTCCCGCCCTGCGCCTGGCCGCCTTCACCCAGGCCCTGATCTTCGCGGCCTTCACGGTGTTCTGGACGGTGCTGGCCTTCCGGCTGCAGTCGCCCGCCTACCGTCTGGGCGCGGATGTCGCCGGCCTCTTCGGCGTCGTCGGCGCGGTGGGCATCTTCGCCGCCCCCCTTGCCGGCCGGTTCGCCGACCGGCGCGGCCCCAAGCCGGTGGTCATGCTCGCCTCGATCCTGATCCTGGTCTCCTGGGCGCTGTTTGGCGTCTGGACCTCGGTGGCGGGACTGGTCGTGGGCGTGATCGTGCTCGACTTCGCCATGCAGTCGGCCCTGGTTTCCAACCAGCACATCGCCTTCGCCCTGCGTCCCGAGGCGCGCGCGCGTCTCAACACCGTGCTGATGGGCTCGATGTTCCTGGGCGGCGCCTTCGGCTCGGCGGCCGGCTCGGCGGCCTGGCAAGCGGGCGGATGGACCGCCGTGACGGCGCTGGGGGGCGCCCTCGGCGTCCTGAGCACCGCCCTGCAGGCGCTTGATTTCAGCCGCCGCGCCCGCGCGACGCAGGCCTAGCCAGAGGGGATGTCTTCGGCGCCCCGGCGCCGGAGCGTCCCGATCCCAATAGGCCGGCGCGCCAATGTGGCGCGCCAGGGCGTCCAGGAAGCAGGCGACCTTCTTCACGCCGCGACGGTTCGGCGGATAGCAGGCCCAGATCGCGCCTTCCTCGGCGCTCGGGCTGGCCGTCCAGTCGTCGAGGATCGGAACCAGAGCCCCCGTGGCGATATCGCCGCCGATCAGCCAGGTCGGCAGCAGGGCAAGGCCGACGCCGCCGAGCGCGGCTTCCCGCAAGACCTCCGATCCGCTGGAGCGCAGAGGACCCTTGACGGTCACCTTCTCGCGCTCGCCGCCCCGCGCCAGGGTCCAGGTGCTGTCGCCGTTGAAGTACTCGTAGACGAGGCAGCTGTGACTCATCAGGTCGGATGGCGTGCGCGGCGCGTCATGCTCGGCGAGATAGGCGGGGCTGGCGCAGACCGCCCGCCGATGCGGCGCGAGCTTGCGGGCGATCAGACTGGAGGCGCTCATCGCGCCGAGCCGCACGGCCACGTCGATACGGTCCTCGACGAGATTGCTGATGGCGTCGGTGGCCATCACTTCCAGGCGCAGCTCGGGATACCGCCGCAGGAAGGCGGGCAACATCGGGGCGACGTGGAGCCGCCCGAACGCGACGGGCGCTGTCAGCCGCAGGAGCCCGCTCGGCGGCCCGCCGCGCTCGCTCACCGTGCGGTCGGCGTTGTCGAGGTCATCGAGGATTCTGCGGGCCTCGTTGAGGTAGAGGGCGCCGGCGTCGGTCAGGGTGACGTTGCGGGTCGACCGATTGAGGAGCAACGCCCCCAGGTGCTTCTCGAGCGCGTTGACCTGCCGTGTCAGGGAGGAGGGCGCCACGCCCAATCGTCGGGCGGCTGGCGCGAAGCCGCCATGGTCGACGACCGTGACGAAGGCGCTGAGGGTCGCGAACCTGTCCATGTCCCACCTTTGCGTCAGTCGCAAGCAAGATTCCGATATTGGCCTGATCGCACGCGAATTTGTCCATAATGATCGGGTTTCTTTCCAGAGGGCGCTGACCTCCGGTCGGTAGGGCCCCTGGCGCTCCAGGCCCCTTCAGCATCCCGCCGACGGCCGTGAGCGCTCCATACGAAGTCAGACGGTTTGGCGGGATCGGCATGAGCCGGCGCAAGTCCCCGGCCTTTATGCGGCGCTTATGCGCGGCTCCAGATTCCCGAATGGAGCCCTTACGCGCCTCCATGGTCTGTTCCGCGCAACTTAGCAGGAGGCTGTCATGGCCGATCTTATCTTCCTGGCGCTGGGGACGGGGCTGTTCGTGGCCTTCGCCGCCTTCGCCGCCGCGTTGAGGCGCCTATGACCATGCTGGTGAGCGCGCTTTGGGGAGCCGGGGCGATCGTCGTCGCGGTCTACATGGTCGTGGCGATGCTGCGGCCGGACAAGTTCTGACGGATCACATCCCATGAATTGGCAAGGTTGGGCGGAAATCGCCCTGACGCTCGGCTTGGCGGTCGCGATCGGCTGGCCGCTGGGCGTCTATATGTCTCGCGTCTGGAACGGCGAGCGCACTTGGCTCGACCCGGTAATGCGGCCGGTCGAGAGGTTCTTCTATGCCGCGTGCGGGGTGGACGCGAAGAAGAACCAGACCTGGTGGAGCTACGCCGGCGCGCTGCTGGCGTTCAACCTTTTCGGCTTTCTCTTCGTCTACGCGGTGCTTCGCCTGCAGGGCGTGCTGCCGCTGAACCCGCAAGGCTTTCCGGGTCTGTCGGAGCACCTGTCGTTCAACACGGCGATCAGTTTCGTCACCAACACCAACTGGCAGAGCTATGGGGGCGAGACGACCATGTCGACGCTCAGCCAGATGCTGGTGCTGACGACCCAGAACTTCGTTTCCGCCGCCACCGGCGCGACCGTGGCCGCCGCGCTTGCTCGCGCCTTCACGGCCAACCGCGGCGAGGGCGTCGGCAATTTCTGGGCCGACCTGGTCCGCACCACGCTCTATGTGCTGCTGCCGATCTCGTTCGTCGTGGCCGTGCTGCTGGTCGCCCTGGGCCTGCCCCAGACCCTGTCGGCGGGCGTGATCGCCCACACCATGGAAGGCGCCGAGCAGAAGATCTCGCTCTACGCCGTGGCGTCGCAGGAAGCCATCAAGATGCTGGGCATCAACGGCGGCGGCGTCTTCAACGTCAATTCGGCGCACCCGTTCGAGAACCCGACGCCGCTGACCAACCTGATCACGGCGATCTCCATCAACGTGCTGGGCTGGGCGGCCTTCTTCGCCTTCGGCCGCTCGGTCCTGGCCAAGAAGGACGTCCGCGCCCTGGTCCTGGCGGCCGCCGTGCTGCTGTTCGCCGGCGCGGCGACGATCTACGCCACCGAGACCATGACCCCGCCGGCCCAACAGGCCGCCGGCGTGGAGACCGCCGTCAACATGGAAGGCAAGGAAGTGCGCTTTGGCGCGCCGGCCACAGCCGCCTGGGCCGCCGCCACGACCGGCGCCTCGAACGGTTCGGTCAACGGCATGCACTCCAGCCTGATGCCGCTGGGCGGCGGCATGGCGATGTTCCTGATGCACCTGGGTGAGATCCTGCCGGGCGGCATCGGCTCGGGCATCGCGGTCATGGTGGTCATGGCCATCCTTTCGGTCTTCGTCGCCGGTCTGATGGTCGGTCGCACGCCGGAGTACCTGGGCAAGAAGATCGAAGCCCGCGAAGTGCAGTTGTCGATCCTGGCCGTCCTGGCCATCCCGGTCGCCACCTTGGGCTTCTCGGCCATCGCCGCGGTGCTGCCCGAGGCGCTGAAGGGCCTGATGCACAGCGGTCCCCACGGAATGTCGGAGATCCTCTACGCCTACACCTCGGCCACGGCCAACAACGGCTCGGCCTTCGCCGGTCTGACCGCCAACGCGCCCTGGTGGGACGCCACCCTCGGCGTGGCCATGGCTCTGGGCCGCTTCCTGCCGATCGTGGCCATCCTGGCCATGGCGGGCTCACTGGTCGCCAAGCCCAAGCTGGCGCCGTCGGCCGGGACCCTGCCGACGCACGGCGGCCTGTTCGTCGGCCTGCTGGTCGGGGTGATCCTGATCCTGGGCGGCCTGCAATTCTTCCCTGCTTTGGCCCTCGGTCCGATCGTCGAGCACTTCCAAGTGCTCGCCGTGACCGCCGGCCACTAATCGCAAAGGCGATTACATCATGACCACCATTGAATCCCCATGGGGAACGGCGCCGGGAGGGCCGGCGCAAGGCCGGCGCCCTGGCGGGCGGGCTCTCTCCGGCCATCATGACCCGGGCGGCCAAGGACGCCTTCGTCAAGCTGGACCCGCGCAAGTTGACCGGCAATCCGGTGATCTTCGCCACCTGGATCGTGGCTTTGCTGTCGACGGTCTCTGCCGTCGCGGCGGTCGCCAGCCATCAATCCGCCGGCTTCGCCATTCAGATCGCCGGCTGGCTATGGGCCACCGTGCTATTCGCCAACCTGGCCGAAAGCGTCGCCGAGGGCCGGGGCAAGGCCGCGGCCGACAGCCTGCGCGCCACCCGGGTCACTACCAACGCCAAGCTGATCACCGACGAAGCCACCGGCGCCGTCACCCCGACCCCGGCCCACAAGCTGGTCCCCGGTTCGCTGATCCTGATCGAGGCCGGCGACGTCGTCCCGACCGATGGCGAAATCGTCGAAGGCATGGCCAGCGTCAACGAGGCCGCCATCACCGGCGAGAGCGCGCCGGTCATCCGCGAAAGCGGCGGCGATCGCTCGGCCGTCACCGGCGGCACCACGGTGGTCTCGGACTGGATCAAGGTCCGTGTCACCGCCCAGCCGGGCTCGACGTTCCTGGACCGCATGATCGCCATGGTCGAGGGCGCGGACCGTCGCAAGACGCCGAATGAGATCGCCCTGGCCGTGCTGCTCGCGGGCCTGACCCTGATCTTCCTGATCGCGGTCGTCACCCTGCTGGGCCTGGGCAAGTTCTCGGGCGTCAATCTGGACCCGATCGTGCTGGGCGCGCTGTTCATCACGCTGATCCCGACCACGATCGGCGGTCTGCTGTCCGCCGTCGGCATCGCCGGCATGGACCGGCTGATGAAGCACAACGTGCTAGCCACCTCGGGCCGCGCCGTGGAGGCCGCTGGCGACGTCGACACCCTGCTGCTGGACAAGACCGGCACCATCACCTTCGGCAACCGCATGGCCACCGAAGTGATCGCCGCCCCCGGCGTGCGTCCGGAAGCAGCGCTGCGCGCCGCCATCAGCGCCTCGCTGGCCGACGAAACCCCGGAAGGCCGCTCGATCGTCGAACTGGGCCGCAACCAGGGGATCGTCATCGAGGCGCCGCAGAACGCCACGTCGATCGCCTTCAGCGCCACCACCCGCCAGTCGGGCCTGGACGCCAATGGCATGTCCTGGCGCAAGGGCGCGGTCGACGCGGTCTATCGGAGCCTGGCGCTGGATCCGAAGATGGTTCCGGCGGAGGTCACCGCCGCCGTCGATCGCATCGCCCGCTCGGGCGGCACGCCGCTGGCCGTCAGCGAGAATGGCGTCCTGGTCGGGGTCATCCACCTGAAGGACGTGGTCAAGCCGAACGTCAAGGAACGCTTCGCCGACCTGCGCCGCATGGGCCTGCGCACCGTGATGATCACCGGCGACAATCCGGTCACCGCGGCGGCCATCGCCTCCGAGGCCGGCGTCGACGACTTCCTGGCCGAGGCCACGCCGGAGGACAAGCTGCGGCTGATCCGGGAAGAGCAGGGCAAGGGACGCCTGGTGGCCATGTGCGGCGACGGCGCCAACGACGCCCCCGCCCTGGCCCAGGCCGACGTCGGCGTGGCCATGCAGACCGGCGCCCAGGCCGCGCGCGAGGCCGGCAACATGGTCGATCTCGACAGCGACCCGACCAAGGTCATCGAGATCGTCGAGGTCGGCAAGCAGATGCTGATCACCCGCGGCGCCCTGACCACCTTCTCCATCGCCAACGACGTGGCCAAGTACTTCGCCATCATCCCGGCGATGTTCGTGGTCTCGCTGCCGGCGCTCGGCGCCCTGAACGTGATGAAGCTGCACAGCCCGCAGAGCGCGATCCTGTCGGCGGTGATCTTCAACGCCCTGGTGATCGTCGCTCTGATCCCCCCTGGCCCTGAAGGGCGTGAAGTATCGCGCCATCGGCGCGGGCAAGCTCCTGTCGCGCAACCTGATGGTCTACGGCCTGGGTGGCCTCGTGGCCCCGTTCGCCGGCATCAAGCTGATCGACCTGATCGTCTCGACCCTGGGATGGGCCTGATGCGCGGCCCGATCGTCCCAAATCCAATGGTCAGGGACCTGATCTTCGGGATCGTGGCGATCGGGCTGGTTTTCCTGGCGGCTTACGCCTCCGCGTAGCCTCAACACACTCTATCCTGTTCTGAAAGAACGACTGCCATGACGAAGTTTGCTTTCCCCGCCCTGATCGCCGCCACCGGCGCCCTGGCCCTCTCGGCCGGAGGCGCCTCGGCCCAGGACGCGGCTCAGAAGCCCTTCACCCTCAGCTACAATGTCGGCGCCGCCTCGGACTACGTGTTCCGCGGTGTCTCGCAGACCCAGGAAGATCCGCAGGTGTTCGGCGGTGTCGATCTGGCCGCCGGCAAGTTCTACGCCGGGACCTGGGCTTCTAACGTCGACTTCGGGGACAAGACCGATGCAGAGGTCGACCTCTACGCCGGCTACAAGCCGACCCTGGGCGCGGCCTCGCTGGATTTCGGCGTGATCTATTACGGTTATGTCGGCGCGCCGAAGGGCGCCGACTACGGCAATGTCGAGTTCAAGGCCGCCGGCTCGATCCCGGCCGGCAAGGGCGCCCTGGGCGCGGCCGTGTTCTACAGCCCCGACAGCTTCGGCGCGGCCGACGAGGCCGTCTATTACGAGCTCAACGGCAGCTATCCGGTGGTCGACAAGCTGTCGGTCTCGGCCGCCGTTGGCCGCCAGACCTACAAGGGCTCGGGCGATTACACGACCTGGAACGTCGGCGCGGCCTACGCCCTGAACAGCACGCTGACGCTCGACCTGCGCTACCACGACACCGACGAACACAGCTTCGGCAAGATCTACGGCAGCCGCGCCGTGATCTCGCTGAAGGCCGCCTTCTAAGGAGACGCCATCATGCTCTCGCATCTTCGTCCGGCCATCGTCTCCAGCGTCCTGTTCATGGGACTGCTGGGCCTGGCCTACCCCCTGGCCGTGACCGGGGTGGCCCAGGCGGCGTTCCCGGCCCAGGCCAACGGCAGCCTAGTCAAGGACGCCAAGGGGACGGTGATCGGTTCCTCTCTGATCGCCCAGGGTTTCGCCAAGCCCGAATATCTGCACCCGCGTCCCTCCGCGGCCGGCAACGGCTATGACGCCTCGGCGTCCAGCGGCTCCAACATGGGCCCGCTGAACGACAAGCTGATCGAGCGCGAGAAGACCGACGCCGCGGCGCTGCGGGTCGAAAACCCCGGCGTGGCGATCCCGGCCGACGCGGTCACCACCTCGGGCTCGGGCCTGGATCCGGACGTCTCGCCGGCCAACGCCCGGTTCCAGGCTCCGCGTGTCGCCAAGGCCCGCGGCGTGCCCGTCGGCGAGGTCCTGGCCGTGATTGACGCCCACACCAAAGCGCCGCTACTGGGCTTTATCGGCCAGCCGGCGGTGAACGTGCTGGCCGTCAACCGGGCGCTCGACGCGCGTTTCCCGAAGGACGGTTAGTTGCCGACCGAGGATCGCTCCCACACCGAACCTGGGCGTCCCGATCCCGAGGCGCTCCTGGCCGCCGCCAACAAGGCGGGCCGGGGCGCCTCAAGGTGTTTCTGGGCATGGCCCCGGGCGTGGGCAAGACCTACGAGATGCTGCGCGCGGCTCGCCGCCGCAAGGCCGAGGGCGTCGACGTCCTGATCGGCGTCGTCGAGACCCACGGACGACGCGAAACCGAGAGCCTGTTGCGAGGCATGGACGTCCTGCCGCGCAAGCCGATCGAGCATCGCGGCCGCGCCTATCTGGAGTTCGATATCGACGCGGCCCTGGCTCGCAAGCCCAAGGTGCTGCTGGTCGACGAGTACGCCCATTCCAACGCGCCGGGCTCGCGTCACCCCAAGCGCTGGCAGGACGTCGAGGAACTGCTGGCCGCGGGGATCGATGTCTGGACCACCCTGAACGTCCAGCACCTGGAGAGCCTGGTCGACGTCGTTCTGCGCATCACCGGCGTGCAGCAGCGCGAGACGGTGCCCGACAGCGCCCTGTCGCGGGCCGACGACATCGAACTGGTGGACATCACGCCCGACGAACTGCGCGAGCGGATGGCGGCGGGCAAGGTCTATGTGCCCGAGACCGCGCGCCTGGCGGCCGACAACTTCTTCAAGGTCGAGAACCTCACCGCCCTGCGCGAACTGGCCCTGCGGCGCGCGGCCCAGACCGTCGACGACCAACTGGTCGCCGCCATGCGCGAGAAGGGCGTTCGAGGGGCCCTGGGCGGCGGGCGAGCGGATTTCTGGTGCTGGTCAGCGGCGACCCGATGTCCAACACGCTCGTGCGGGCCGGCCGCCGGCTCTCCGACATGATGATGGACGCGCCGTGGACCGTGGCCCACGTCGAGCGCACCGACCGCGCCCCGCCGCCGGCGCGCTGGAGCGCGCGCCTGCGCGAGGCGCTCAAGCTCGCCGAGCAGCTTGGCGGGCTCACGGTGGCGTTGAACGGCCATGACATCGTCGCCACGGTCATGGCCTACGCGCGGCGCAACAACGTCACCCAGATCGTCATCGGCAAGACCGTAGAGCGCAACTGGCGCGAACGACTGGGGCGCTCCCTCGCCGCCGCCCTGCTGCGCGAGGCCAGGGGCGCGGCGATCCACGTCGTCACCGAGGCCGTCCGCGATACGACGGATGTCCCTGCGGTCAAGAGGGAGCCTTTCGCCTGGGACAACTGGAAGGCCTATCTGACCGGCGCGGGTTTTGTGGCCATCGCCACGCTCGCGGCCTGGGGATTGGACACGGCTTTCGACCGCGTGGACCTGGGGATGATCTTCCTGGCCGCCGTCCTGGCGGCGGGCGTGCTGCATGGCCTGAGGCCAGCCCTGGCGGCGGCGACGGTGGCGTTCCTCGTCTACAACTATTTCTTCCTCGCGCCGCGCTACAGCTTCCAGATCGGGGCGCCGACGGATTTCCTGACGCTCTTCGTGTTCTGGGCCGTGGCCTTGGCGACCGGCGGCTTGGCGGGGCGGGTGCGGGATCAGGCGCGAGGCTCGCAACGCCGCGCCGCCGCCGTCTCCACCCTCCTAGCCGCCGCCCGCACCCTGTCGGGCGCTTCCGCGCGGGAGCCCGTGGCGCGCGCGCTCGCCGAACAGGTCGCCGCCGCCGCCGGCGCGCGCGCCATCGTCCTGCTGTCGCGCGACGGCGAACTGGAACCCGCCGCCGGGGCGCCGAGCCTCGAGCCGCTGCAGGCCGCGCCCATGGCTGCGGCGCGTTGGGCGTGGGAGAAGGGCGAGGCCGCCGGCGCCGGCACCAGCACCTTGCCGCACACGGCCTGGACCTTCTGGCCCATGCAGGGCGCGCGCGGCCGGATCGGTGTCGCCGGTGTTGAGGCGGGGGCGATGGCTTCGGGATCCGACGAGGAGCGTCTGGTCCTGGGCCTCCTCGACCAGGGCGCCACCGCCTTGGAGCGCGCCGAGCTCGCCGCCGAGGCCGTCGAGACAGAAAGCCTTCGGCGCGCCGATCGTTTCCGCTCGGCCTTGCTCAGCTCGATAAGCCACGATCTTCGCACCCCACTCTCGACCGTGCTGGGCGCGTCCTCGACCCTGCTGAGCTACGGCAAGGCGATGGATTCCGATACGCGCGACGACCTCCTGGTCAGCATCGGCGAGGAGGCCGAACGTCTCAATCGTTATGTCGGCAACCTTCTCGACATGACGCGGCTCGAGGGCGGCGCCCTGCGCCTGCGGACCGACTGGATCGACGTGCGCGACGTCCTGGCGGCCGCCGCCGAACGGGTCTCGCGACGTCTTGGCGGTCGCGCCTTGACCCGGGACTTTCCGACCGACCTAACGCTTGTCCAGGCCGACGCCAGCCTGCTCGAGCAGGTGGTGGTCAATATCCTCGAGAACGCCATCGCCTACAGCCCGCCAGGGGCTGCGATCGAGATGGCCGCCTACGAGGACCGGGGCAATGTCGTGATCAGCATCGAGGACGAGGGCAGGGGCATCCCGCCGGCCGAGCTCGAACGCGTCTTCGACAAGTTTCAGCGCCTGGAAGAACCCACCGATCGCACCCAGGGGGTGGGCCTGGGGCTCTCCATCGCCAAGGGGTTCATCGACGCGATGGGCGGCCGCATCGCCGCCGCCAGTCCCATTCACGACGGGAAGGGCACACGGATGCTGATCAGCCTGCCCAAGGCCATGCCTACCCATCACAATCTGCTGTGAGACCATGCGTCCGCGTATTCTGATCGTCGACGACGAGCCGCAAATCCATCGCTTCCTGGCGCCGGCGCTGACCGCCGCCGGCTACGATCCTCTTCGCGCCGACGACGGCGCCTCGGGCCTGAAGGGGATCGCGGTCTGGTCGCCGGACGCGGTCGTGCTCGATCTTGGCCTGCCTGACATGGACGGCAAGGCGGTCCTGGAACAGGCGAGAGCGTTCTACGACGGACCCATCATCATCCTCTCGGCCCGCGACCGCGAGATCGAGAAGATCGACTCGCTCGACCGCGGCGCCAATGACTATGTGGAAAAGCCCTTCGGCGTGGGCGAGCTGCTGGCGCGCCTGCGCGTGGCGCTGCGCCAACGCCAGCGTTTCCCCGGCGGTGAGACTGTGATCCGGGCGGGCGGGGTCGAGATCGACCTGGAGCGCCGGCTTGTCAGGCGGGATGGCGAGATCGTCAAGGTGTCGCCGCGCGAATACGACCTGCTGTCGAGGCTGGCCCAGGGCCACGGCAAGGTGCTGACCCACAAGGAGCTGCTGGTCTCGGTCTGGGGACCCGCGCATGTGCACGACACGCAATATCTGCGGTGTTTATCGGCCAGCTGCGTCAGAAGCTCGAAACGGACCCGGCCCATCCCAAGCTGATCTTGACCGAAGCGGGCGTGGGCTACCGCTTCTACAGCCCGTGACCGACCGGCGGGCCCGCCGCCGGGGACCCCGCGAGCAGGCCCGGCCGACATAAGGGCTGCATTGGCGCGAGGGGGGGCCGAAATCCATATCGATCCTTTATGCGCAACGGCCGTAGGCTCTTGTTTTGTTGGCCTTCAGGACGCCTCCGATGCTCAGCAAGTCGATGGATCTTCAAACGCCGCTGTCCCCATCGCCGTCAGCGCCGGCGCTCGCCGCCCGCCCAGGCTCGCTCCTGGGCTATGTCGTGGCGCTGCTCGCCGTGGGGCTGGCTTCGATCTTCGCCTTCCTCGCCGAACACATCATCGCCGCGCCGAACCTGGCGCTGGTCTTCGTCATTCCCGTGCTGGTGATCGCGATCGCCTATGATCTGGGCGCGGCATTGCTCTCGGTCATCGCCTCGGTCGCGGCGTTCGACCTGTTCTTCGTCACTCCGCGCTATTCCTTGGCGGTCGCCTCGCCGACGGATCTCTGGGCGATAGCCCTTCTGGGTCTCGTCGCCGTCTTGACCAGCGGCCTTGCCGCGCGCTCGCGCCGTCGCGGAACTCGACGCCGAACGCGAGGCGCGCCGCGCAGAGGCGTTGAGGAGCCTGGCGCACAAGGTGGTGGAGGGCGCGCCCCGCTCGGCGATCACGGTCGCGGCCGCCGAAACCCTGAGCCGCATTTTCGAGGCGCCGGCGATCGTCGCAATCGCGCGCGACGGCGATCTCGGCGCCCGGGCCAGCACGGACGCGGCCAAGCTCTCCAAGGCCGATGAGGAGGCGGCGCGCTGGGCTCTGCAAAATGGTCTGCCGACCCGCGCGCAGTCCTTCCCGTTCGACGCGGCGCGGTTCGACTTCTGGCCCGTCCAGACGTCGGGAGGGCCGGCCGCGGTGCTGGGCGTCGAAGACCGCCCCCGCGAACAGGCGCGCGCGGAGGCCGAGCGCTACGTCGAACTGGTCGGCGTCTATTTGCTGGCGGGCGTGGTCCAATCCAAGGCTTAGCCGAAGGGCGGAGCTGGCGCGCCGCGGCGGCTGGACACATCAACGGGTGGACGCTTTAGGGCCCGTGTGGTTCGCCTTCAAGCAAGTTTCCCGGTCAGCGAGCGGTCTTTAAGCGCGCGGATGGCTCAACATCCATGCGAGCGCGACATTTTCAGTGAAATGTCACGCGCCAGACCTCGATGACGGCCAGGACCGGCGGATGATCGTTCCGAGGCGTCGACCTGGGGATAACCGCCGCAGGCGGTGGGCGCGACGGCCTCGAATGAGGACCGCATGTCGACCTATCGGCTACTGATGGCGGGTTGTTCCGCCCTAGTCCTGCTGGCGCAGACGCAGGCTGCTTTCGCTGACGAAACCACCACGCCGTCCGACACCGTCGACGAGGTGATCGTCAAGGCGCGTGACAAGGCCGGGTTGCTCGAGAAGCAGCCCAACAACACCGTCTTCGGCATCGACAAGCCGCTGCTGGAAACGCCACGCTCGGCCAGCTTCGTCAGCGACGTGACGCTGCAGCGCTATGGCATCGAGACGATCGACGGCCTGACCGCCGTCTCGCCCGGCACCTACACGGCCAGCTTCTACGGCGTGCCTGGCGCGCTGAACATTCGCGGCACCCTGGCCGAGAACTATTTCCGCGGCTTCAAGCGCATCGAGAACCGCGGGACCTACTCGACCCCGATCGGCGCGGCCGACCAGATCCAGATCGTGCGCGGCCCGCCGACGCCGATCTACGGCTCGGGCAAGGTGGGCGGGATGCTCAACTTCATTCCGAAGTCGGGCCGCAACGAGGGCGGCTATCTGACCGAGCCGACCGGCGAGGTCACCCTGACCTATGGCTCGTACAACAAGAAGAACGCGACCGCCCAGCTGGGCCTGCCGGCCAATTTCGGCGCGGTCACCGGCGGAATCTACTTCTATGGCGAGGTCGAGGACTCCCACAGCTATTACAAGGGGATCTATCCGCGCCGGCAGACCGGCGAGGTCTCGGCCGACTTCGACCTGGGCAACGGCTGGACGACGGCCTTTGGCGGCATGCTCTACCACTCCGACGGCGACGTTCAGACGCCCGGCTGGAACCGCCTGACCCAGAACCTGATCGACAACCAGACCTACATCACCGGCCGCGACACGACGCTGAAGGACACGGATGGCAACGGCCGTCTGACGCCCAACGAGATCGGATTCTACCCGTACTCCAGCGCCACGTACCTGGCCTATTACGGCTTCCCGTCGACCAACGATCTGCACACCCTGGACACCGGCGTCGGCACGACCAAGCTGGATCCGCGCACGGTCTATATCAGCGGGGCGGACTTTTCGAAGACCAACACCAACACCTTCTACTTCGACCTGGCCAAGGAGCTGACGCCGGACAGCGCTCTGAAGCTGCAGCTGTTCTACGACGACCAGGAGAACAAGCGCTTCGTCAGCTACGGCTATCCGGCCTGGTTCGACAGCAAGGTGTGGGAAGCGCGCGCGACCTACAACTTCGCCTACGATACCGGGATCATCACCTCCAAGTCGTTCGTCGGCGCCTCCTATCGCAGCTTCGAGGGCCGCCGCCGGGAGAGTTACAACAGCGGCCTGATCGCTCTCGACCGTCGCGACATCAGCTTCGGCGCGACGCCCACCGACATCATCGACAGCCCGTTCTCGACCGAGACCGGCGCCGGGGTGCAGGGCCTGCTTTGGGAGAACGACAACAAGAGCGAGTGGCAGCAGGCGGGCGTCTTCGCGATGACCGACATCATGGTCGGCGAGAAGCTGAACCTGATGCTGGGCGGCCGTTACGACGACTACGACGTCAAGTCGAACGACACGGGCTATCTCAGCTACCAGATCGCCGGCCAGCAGAAGGCTAGCAAGGGCAAGTTCACCTACAGCGCCAGCGCGACCTACAAGGCTCCGGGCGGCGTCATGCCTTATATCACCTACGCCAAGGCCTCGGCCCTGGAGATGAGCCAGGCGGGCGATATCGCGCCGGGCCTGGTGGCCGATCCCAGCGACGCCTGGCTGTCCAACAGCGACCTGGCTGAAGCCGGTTTCAAGTTCCAGTGGCTGAAGGGCACGCTGGTCGGCTCGCTGGCGGGGTATCGCCAGAACCGCACCCAGCTGACCGGCATCACCGGCACCCCGACCGGCACGCGCGCCAAGGGCGTGGAGCTGGAAGTGCGCTGGCTGGCCAGCGAGAACTTCAGCTTCACCTTCTCGGGCAACACCCAGCACACGACCGTGAAGGGGCCCGACAACTCGTTCCAGTACATCCCGGCCTACACCGCCGGCGTGCCGGGCGCCCAGGCCTATGGCGGCACCTATGTGGTCTGGGCGTTCAGCAGCCTGCCGGGCCGCTCGGGCGACTATGACTACACCCTGATCCCGAAGTCGGTGGTCAGCCTCTATGGCGCCTACACCAGCGACGACCACGACTGGGGCAAGGTGGGCGGCACGCTGGGCGTCACCCACGTGACCAAGACGGCGGGCACCGTCCAGAACGCCGTGACCTATCCCGCCTACTGGCTGGCCAGCGGCAGCGTCTATTACGAATACGGTCCGTACACGGCCACGCTCAATGTCGATAACCTGTTCGACAAGCTCTACTTCACGCCCGACGCGGACAGCTACGCCAACCTTGGCGCGCTGCCCAGCAAGGGCCGCGAGTGGCGCGTGACCCTGTCCCGGAAATTCTAGTTCCCCGCGCGGCGCGTCTCGCGAGGGACGCGCCGCGAGCTTGCACGGAGGCTCGATGGCGATGTCGACGATCCAATGGCGCTCCTGGACCCTCCTGGGCGCTCTTTCCCTTCTGCTGTTCCTGATCACCGCCTCGACGTTCTCGTCGTTGGGCGTGGTGTTGCCCGCCATGATCAAGGAGCAGCACTGGAGCTTCGCCTCGGCCTTCCTGGGCTTCACCTTGCTCGGCGCCTTCTGCGGCGGCTCGTCCTGGCTGCCGGCCCTGCTGATCCGCAAGATCGGCGTGCGGGCCACGATCATCGCCGGCTCGGCCGTGATGATCGCCGGCTTCCTCTGCCTGACGATGGCCCACGGCCTGCCGGTTTATCTAACCGGTACGGCGCTGCTGGGCGTCGGCTACCAGATGATGGCGCTGATTCCCGGCACGCACCTGCTGTCGATGCTGTTCAAGAAGCGCGCCCTGCCGTTCGGGATCTACTTCACGATCGGTTCGCTGGGGGGCGTGGTCGGACCCTGGATGGCCCTGGCCGGCATGGAGATCGCCGGCGGCGCCTGGCGGCCTTACTGGGCCTGGCAGGCCATCGCCTCGGCGGTCGTCGGAGTCCTGGCCGCGGCCCTGGTCGGCGGCAAGGCCTGGCTGGAGAGCGCGGCGGTCGAGACCGACAAGGCCGTGGCCGAGGAGGCCGCCGCCCAGCCCGCCAACGCCCGCGTTTATCGCACCACGGTCGACTGGACGGTGAAGGAAGCCATCCGCACCCCGCAGTTCTACGTGATCCTGGCGGCCTATTTCGCCCACCTGCTGGGCGGGGTCACCGCCGTCAGCCTGGCCCCCAGCCACTTCGGCGAACTCGGCGTGGCCTCCACCGTCGCCGTGGCGGCGCTGAGCCTGGAATCCCTGATGCAGGTGGCCGCCCGCATGAGCGGCGGCCTGCTGGGAGATCGCGTCGATCCGCGCTGGCTGCTGGCGGGCGCGCAGGGGATGATGGCCGTCGGCCTGCTGGCCTTGGCCGGGGCCACGACTTGGCCGATGATGGTGGTCTTCGCCCTTGGCGTCGGCGTCGGTTTCGGCATGACCGTGCTGGCCGTCAGCATCCTTCTGCTGAACTATTATGGTCGTAGGAACAATCTGGAGCTCTTCTCGATGGTCTGCCTGGTCGGCGCGGTGTCGGCCCTTGGCCCCGTTATCGGAGGCTTCATGCGAGACCGACTGGGCGGCTTCGCGCCGACCTTCCAAGTGTTCGCCGCCGTGATCGGCGTGATCTTCGTGGCCGCGCTGTTCATGCGTCCGCCGCGCAAGGCCGTCGATGAGACTACGGTCGCGCCGGTTCCGGCCCCCGCGCCGGTCCTGCTGCGCGACGCCGCCTAGAGTTTAGGGATCAGGAGACAAGTCATGTTCCACCGTCCTTCCCAGCACAAGGATTTCGGGGTCTTCCTGCCCGTCGCCAACGGCGGCTGGATCATCTCCAAGACCGCGCCGACGCTCGACGGCCTCTATGCGCAGAACCGCGCGGCGGCCGTGAAGGCCGACGAGGTCGGCATGGATTTCGTCATGTCGATGGGCAAGTTCCGCGGCTTCGGCGGCGAGACCGACCACTGGGGCACGGCCCTGGAGTCCGTCACCATGATGGCCGGCATCGCCGAGGCCACCAAGAACGTGAAGATCTGGGCGACCATCCATCCGCTGCTCCAGAACCCGGCGGTGGCGGCCAAGATGATCGCCACCCTCGACCACATCAGCGGCGGCCGCGCGGGCCTCAACATCGTCGCCGGCGCCTACAAGGGCGAGTTCGATCAGATGGGGGCGTGGGACGACTCCATGACCCACGACGACCGCTACGCCCTGACCGAGGAATGGACCGCCATCGTCAAGCGCCTGTGGTCGGAGGACAGCGTCGACTTCCAGGGCAAGTACTTCACGATGAAGGATTGCCAGTCCAAGCCCAAGCCGTTGTCCAAGCCGCGTCCGGACCTCGTCTGCGCGGGGATGAGCGATCGGGGCTTCCAGTTCTCGGTGCGCGAGGCCGACATCTGCTTCATCGGCGGTCGCACGCCGGACGAGCGCCGTGACGCCTCGCTGCGGGCCAAGAAGGCGGCCGAGGGCATGGGCAAGACCATCAAGACCTTCGCCATGTGCACGGTGATCCACGGCGAGACCGACGCGGACGCCGAGGCCAAGGTCGAATACTACAAGAGCGGCGCCGACATGGGCGCCATCCTGGCCATGCTGGAAAGCTGGGGCGTGCCGGCCGAGAAGCTCTCGACCGTGGCGGCGGCCCAGGGCGCGTTCATGACCCACACCGTGGTCGGTTCGCCCAAGACCTGCGGCGACCAGATCGAGGAGTTCCTGCGCTACTGCGAGCTGGACGGCCTGATGATGATCTTCCCCGACTATGTCGAGGGACTGACCATGTTCGGCGCCGAGATCCTGCCAGGCCTGCGGGCGGTGTTCTCGTGAATGCCCAGAGTTCGCCAGAGGTGACCTCCGTCGCTGCGGCCGGGGAGGGGTTGGCCGCCTGGATCGCGCCGTCGCGTACGGCGGTGCTGGTCATCGACATCCAGGTGGACTTCGCCTCGCCCGACGGCGCGCTGGGCCAGTATGTCGACATGGCCGCGGTCCAGCCCGCCGTGGCCGCCGCCGAGCGTCTGGTCGACGCGGCGCGGCAAGCGCGGGTTCCGGTCATCTTCGTTGGCCTTTTCACATCGCCGGAGACGGACTCGCCCAGCTGGAAGGAGCGCATGCGCCGTCGCGGCGGCGATCCGGACAACGAGAGCGCCCTGTGCCGCGAGGGCGAGGTCGGCTCGGACTTCTACGGCCCCAAGCCCTTGCCGGGCGAGACGGTGGTGAAGAAGACGCGCTACAGCGGCTTCGGCGGCGCCGAGCTCGACGCGCGGCTGAAGGCGCTCGGCGTCGACACCCTGGTCGTGGCGGGCCTGACCACCGAGTGCTGCGTCGACAGCACCGTCCGCGACGCCTTCAGCCTGGACTATCACGTCTTCGTCGCCGCCGACGCCTGCGCCGCCTACGAGGCCGACATCCACGCCGCCTCGCTGAAGGTGATGGAACTGAACAGCGCGATCCTGACCGACACGAACGCGATCGCGCGCGCCTGGAGCGTCTGACCCATGGCCGATGGATTTCCGAGCCTGGGCGCCAGCGCCCCCTACCAGGTCACCGAGGTCGATCGCGCGGCGATCGCCGCCGCCATCGACGAGGCCGAGATCGTCGAGCTGGCCCTGACCCTGGGCAACATTCCCGCGCCGTCCGGCAAGGAACTGGAGGTCGCCAACTACGTCCACGACTGGATGGCGCGCGAGGGCTTCTCGCCGCGCAAGGTCGGGGCGACGCCTGAGCGACCCAACATCATCGGCACGCACGGCGGCAAGGGTGTCGGCAAGAACCTGCTTTTCACCGCCCACCTCGACACCGAGGCGCCGACCTGGAACCCCGACCTCAACGCCTACAAGTACAGCCCCGACACCCTGGCCAATCCCGAGTGGGAGAAGTGCTGGCTGGAGGACGGCAAGCTCTACGGCTACCCGATCGCCAACGACCGCGGGCCGATGAGCTGCTTTCTGATCGCGGCCAAGGCGCTGAAGAAGGCCGGCTATGAGCTGGCCGGCAAGATGTACCTGACCGCCTGCCCCGGCGAGATCGGCCCCGAGCCGATCGAGGAGCACCGGGGCGTGGCCTATATGGGCAAGGACATCGGGGCCCACTACCTGTTCCATCACGGCGGTGTCGCGCCCGACTACGCCATCGCCGCCGAGGGCTGCGACTTCGGCCTGACCTGGGTGGGCTGCGGCTATGCGGTGTTCCGGTTCCAGGTCTGGGGCGAGGGGGTCTTCACGCCGCTCCTGGAGCATCCGGCCACGGCGGCCCAGCACCCCAACCCGATCTACAAGATCGGCAAGCTGACCGAGGCGATCCATGCCTGGAGCGGCGAATACGAAAAGAAGAGCCGCTACGACAGCCCTGGCGGCGTGGCCCAGCCCAAGTCGCAGATCGCCTCGATCCGGGGCGGCATTCCCTATGCCTTCGGGGCGGGCACCGAACTGGTGAACCTCTATCTGGAGGTGGGGCTGACGCCCAAGCAGCGGGTGGCCGACGTCCAGCACGCGCTGGAGGCCATGGTTCGCGAGGCGGGCCTCGGCCGCATCGACATCGAGCCGGTCGTGGTGCGCCACGGCTTCGAGGCCGACGCCGCCGAGGTGGCCCCTCTGGTCGGCGCCGTCGACGTGGCCACCCAGCTGGGCCTCGGCCATCCCGTCGCCCTGGCCAATCCGGTCTATTCCAGCATGTGGCGCGACCACAACGTCTTCAACATGCAGCGGATTCCGGCCATCACCACCGGCTTCCGCCGCTGGCGGCCGACGCCGAAGGACCTGGTCGACAGCGCTCTCATCTACGCCCTGACGGCCCTGGCGATCTGCGGGCGCGCGGGCCCCGACGAGGCCGCCAGGCGACCGGCCTCGGCGGTCTATCCCGACAACCCGTTCGGAGACGCGTGATGAGCGCCGCGCCTCGAACAGCACGCGCCGGAGCCGGCCGATTTCCGCAGGGCCATGGGCAGTTTCGCGGCGGGCGTGACGGTGGTCACCACCTGCCATGACGGCCGCCTAGTCGGCACGACGGTCAGCGCCTTCAGCTCGGTGTCGATGGACCCGCCGCTGATCATGGTCTGCCTCAAGCGCGACAGCCGCACCCTGGCGGCGCTGAGCCAGGCCGGGACCTTCTGTGTCAACATCCTGGCCCGGGAGCAGGGCGACCTGGCCTACCGTTTCGCCAAGAGCGGGGCCGACGACCGCTTCGCCCTCACGGCCGTCGAGGCCGGGATGTGCGGCGCGCCGCTGCTGGCCGGCTGCGTGACGGCCATCGAGTGCGAACTGCGCGACGCCCACGACGGCGGCGATCACGAGATCCTGGTCGGACGCGTGCTGCGCGTGATCACCGACGAAACCAAGACGCCGCTCGTCTACGTGCGCGGCGGCTTTCTGAACGCATAGTTGGAGTTGCGCCGCATGGCCTACGACGTGCTCGACGTGAAGCCCATGACCCGCCGGATCGGCGCGGAGATCTTCGGCGTCGACCTGGGCAAGCCGCTCTCGAACCGTCAGTTCGAAGAGATCCACCAGGCCCTGACCCAGCACCAGGTGATCTTCTTCCGCGACCAGGAGATGTCGCACGACGCCCACAAGGACTTCGGCCGCAAGTTCGGGAACCTGGCCATCCACTCGGGCGTGCCGGGCCTGCCCGACCACCCCGAGATCGTCGCCATCCACGCCGACGCCAATTCCAAGTTCGTGGCGGGCGAGAACTGGCACTCGGACCTGACCTGCGATCCCGAGCCGCCGCTGGGCAGCATCCTCTACATGAAGGTCCTGCCCGACGACGGCGGCGACACCTGCTTCGCCAGCATGTACTGGGCCTATGATACCCTGTCGGACCGGATGAAGGCCTATCTGGAAGGCCTGTCGGCGGTGCACGACGCCAATCCCGTCTACAAGGCGATCTTTCCGGACATCGACCGCAAGTACAATTGCTCCACCCACCCGATCGTGCGCACCCACCCGGTCAGCGGCCGCAAGAGCCTGTTCGTCAATCCGTCCTACACGACCCACATCGCCGGCCTGTCCAAAGCCGAGAGCAACGCGATCCTGAACTTCCTCTACCAGCACGCCAGCAATCCGGACTTTCAGGTGCGCTTCCGCTGGAAGCCGAACTCGGTCGCCTTCTGGGACAACCGCTGCACCTGGCACCAGGCGATCTGGGACTATTTCCCCGACACCCGCACGGGCTATCGGGTGACGATCGCCGGCGATAAGCCGGTTTGAGAGTTCTTCTGCTGGGCGCGGCCGGCGGTATCGGCTCGGCGCTCCGGGAGGGGCTGGCCGGCCGCTACGGCCTGATGCGACTGGCCGACATCGCGCCGCTATCGGTGGCGGGCCCGGGCGAGGAGATCGTGCGGGTCGACCTGCTGGATCTCGACGGTCTGGTCGCCGCCATGGCCGGGATAGACTGCGTCGTCCACATGGCCGGCGTGCCCGTCGAGCCCGAGACCAACGCCTGGGCGCGGGTGCTGCCGGCCAACATCGTCGGCGTCCACAACCTGTTCGAGGCCGCACGGATCGCGGGCGTGAAGCGAGTGCTGTTCGCCTCGTCGCATCACGCGGCCGGTTTCCATCGGCGCGAGACGCCGACCGCCGAAACGCTGGTCCCGCGCCCAGACAGCTACTACGGCGTCAGCAAGGTGTTCGGCGAGGCGATGGGCCGGATGTACGCCGACAAGTTCGGCCTGCAGGTGCTCTCCCTGCGCATCGGCGCCTATCGCGAGCGGCCGTCGGACGCGCGCCAATTGGCCGTGTGGATCAGCCCGCGCGACATGGTCGAACTGGTCCGTTGCGGGATCGAGGCGCCCGATTTCGGCTACGCGACCGTCTACGGCGTGTCGGCCAATACGCGGACCTTCTGGGACAATTCGGCGGTCGCCTTCCTGGGCTATGAACCCCGCGACAACGCCGAGGACTGGGCGGAGGCGGTCATCGCCTCCAGCCCGCCCGAAGCCTCGGCCGCAGCCCCGTTCCAGGGCGGCTGGTACTGCGCCAAGGACTTCGTCGGCGATTCCGGGCGCGTCGACTGACTATTCCCGCGTGAAATCCGCTGGCACCTGCGGATCCGGACCCGCCTTGCCCCACAACACGATCTCGTTGCCCCAGGGGTCGCGGAAGGCGTGGTTGTAGCCGTTGAACTCCTTCCAGTAGTGGTTCTTCCACAGCACGGTCGCGCCCAGGTCCTCGGCGGTCCCGAGGATGCGGTCGGCGCTGTCGTCGTCGCTGATCAGCACCCAGACGCGTGGCTTGCGGCCTTCGGTGCTCAGCGCGCGGGGTTCGACGCCTTCGGGCTCTGGATGGGGGCGGGCGTTCGCGGCCTTGAAGATCCCCAGGTGCAGGTTGCCGATCTCGCTGTCGGTCCCGTCGGGCTTCTTAAAGAAGCCGCCCGGCACCATGCGGTGATAGACGCCCTCGGGGCGGGCGTCGTTCTGCCAGCCGAACACCTTGGCGTAGAACTCGCCGGCTTCGGACGGGTCTTCGGAGGCCAGGTCGACGAAGATCAGGGTGTTGGTCAAGGCGTGCGCTCGCGTTCGGGTTTCAGGCGTCAAAGCTGGTGGAGAGGCTCAGGGTCTTCCAGGCCTCGATATCGGCGGCCAGGCCCTGGGCGGCGTAGCCGGCGTACTTCAGGGCGTCCTCGCCCAGCAGCAGGTGCATCGGCGGGTCCTCGACATCGGCGATCGTCAGGATCGCCCGGGCCGCCTTGGCCGGGTCGCCGGGTTCCTGGCCGGCGTGGTCGGCCATGATCCGCTCGGCGTCGCGGGCCAGGCCGTCATAGTCGGAGAGCTTGTCGGCCACGATGACCTTGGAGCCCGTGGCGAAGTCCGTGCGCAGGCCACCGGGCGCGACGTTGACGACCCGGATTCCGAGCTCCGCGACCTCCTGGGCCAGGGTTTGGGTCAGGCCTTCCAACGCCCATTTGCTGGCGCAGTAGACGCCCGTGCCCGCCCAGACGGCCAGGCCCGAGACCGAGGTGATGTTGATGATCCGGCCGGCGCGGCGCGCGCGCATGGCGGGCAGGACGGCCTTCAGGACCGCAAGAGGCCCGAAGACATTGACCTCGAACTGGGCGCGAACCTCGTCCAGCGACGCCTCTTCGACCGCCCCGACCAGGCCATAGCCGGCGTTGTTGACCAGGACGTCGAGGGTCCCGGTCACGCTCTCGGCCTTGGCGACGGCGGCGGCTATGGCCGCCGTGTCGGTGACGTCCATGACGACGCCATGGGCGCGGCCGGGCGCGAGGGCTTCGAACGCGGCGACGGCCTCGGGCCTGCGCATCGCGCCGACGACGATATCGCCCCGCTCCAGAGCGGCTCGGGCGATTTCTCGGCCCAGACCGCCGGAAACGCCGGTGATCATCCAGGTCTTGGTCATGCCAACTCCACCGAAAGGGGGATCAGTAAGGCTTGTCGCCCTTCACCCAAAGGCGGTGCATGGTCCGGATGTACTTGGTGTCGTCGTACAGCGTGCCGGTGTGCAGGGTGCAGCGGTTGTCCCACATCAGCAGGTCGCCGACCCGCCATTTGTGGCGATAGACGAACCGCTCCTCGGTCATGAACTCGACCAGCTCGTCCAGCAGGGCCAGGCCCGCGGGGCCGGGCATGCCGATCACCTCGGTCACCGTGCCGGTCGAGGGCCACAGCGCCTTGCGGCCGTCGGCGGGGTGGGTGCGGATCAGCGGGTGCTCGACGTCGGGATTGGCCGCTTCCAGTTCGGGCGACAGGGTCTGCTGCTGGCCGAACTGGCGGGTGGCCATGAAGTGCTTGTAGCTGTGGTGCAGCCGCAGGCCCTCCAGCATGGCCTGCTTGTCGGCGGGCAGGGCGTTCCAGGCCGCGCAACCGTCGGCCAGCAGGGTGTCGGAACCTTCGTCAGGCACCTCCACCGCGTAGAGCATGGTCAGCATGACCGGCTCGGGCTTGTAGCTGTAGTCGGTGTGCCAGCCCACGCCGTCGTTGTGGGCGCCGATCGGCTGGCCGTCCACCAGGCGGTTGCTGAGGATGAAGATCTTCGGATAGCCCGGCAGGGTGAAGCGGGTCTGGGTGTGGTCCTCCGGATCGCCGAACCGTCCGATGAAGCGCATCAGGTCGTCGGGCGTCATCTTCTGGTCGCGCAGGGCGATGGCGCCATGGCGGTGGAAGGTGTCGACGACCTGGTCGAGGGCCGCGTCGGGGGCGGAGGCCAGATCGATGCCGGAGATCTCGGCCCCGAAGCCCGGCTTCAGGTCCTTGATGGCGATGTCTGCGGTCGGCGTCATGGCGTCCTCCGTGGGCGATGTCCACGAGATGACCCTAGGCGCGGCGAGGGTGGCGGTCTTGTCTCAACGCGCACGACAGCTTTCTTGCCGGGGCCAGGTGTGACCCCGGATTGGGCGCCGGAGGCGTCGCCGGGGCGCCGAGCGCCCGCAAACTCGGCGTCGCGCCGTGGAGGGCGGTTGCTGACCAACTCTTCGTGCGCGCTGAGGCAAGACCGGCTCACGGTGCGGTCCTAGCGTGATGGTCGACTTCCGCCCTTGCAGAGCGCTTCACAATGAGCCCGCGGCCGCCCCTTCTTAGCGACGTCTTCTTCGAGGGTCTTTCCCGCTCGATGCGGAACGTCGACACCGCCGAGACCCTGCCGCCCGCCTGCTATGTCGACGCCGACTTCTATGAGTTCGAGAAGGAGGCGCTGTTCAATCACGAATGGCTGTGCGTGGGCCGCGTCGACTGGGTCAAGGAGCCCGGCGACTTCTTCACGACGCGGATCATCGGCGAGCCGATCATCGTCACGCGCAACCGCGACAACCAGATCAAGGCGATGTCGGCTGTGTGCCAGCACCGCGCCATGCTGGTGGCCGAGGGCCGGGGCAATACGCGCGGCTTCGTCTGCCCCTATCACCACTGGGTCTATTCGCTGAACGGCGACCTGGTGAACGCCCCGGCCATGGAGCGGACCTGCGACTTCGACAAGAAAACCGTCAAGCTTCCGACCTTCAAGGTCGAGGTGTGGCTGGGCTTCATCTTCATCAACTTCGACGCCGAGGCCGCGCCGCTGGCGCCGCGCCTGACGGCCGTCGAGGCGGCGGTGGCCAACTACGACCTTTCGAACGCCGATGGCCTCTCCCCGCCGATGACCGGCCAGTTCGCCTGGAACTGGAAGGTCATGTTCGAGAACAACAACGACGGCTACCACGCCAGCAAGCTGCACCGGGGCCCGCTGCACGACTTCATCCCGAGCGAGCTGTGCAGCTTCCCCGAGGCGGGCGAGGGCGACGCCGGCTTCCTGCGCTACAACGGCACCCTGCACGCCGACGCCAGCTTCAATCCGACGCAGAAGGCGGTGTTGCCGGTGTTCCCGAACCTGACGGACGAGGATCGCAACCGCGCCACCTTCGCCAACATCCCGCCGACGCTGTCGCTGGTGATGACCAGCGACATGGTCATCTATCTGATCCTGCGCCCGACCGGTCCCGAGACCATGGAGCAGGACACGGGAATCCTCGTGGCCCCCGGCGCCACGGAGAGCCCCGGCTTCGAGGAGCGCCTCGAGATGATCATGACCTCGGCCGGCAAGATCATCGCCCAGGACATGCATGTCGACGAGCTGGTCCAGCAGGGCCTGCGCTCGCGCTTCGCCATCCGCGGCCGCTACTCGTGGCAGGAGGGCGCGCAGGTGCAGTTCAACCGCTGGCTCACGCCGCGCTACCAGAAGGCCTGGGCCGCCCTGAAAGCCGGCGACGCGCCTGCCCCGGCCAATACGGAGGCCGCCGCGTGAGCCGTCTGCCCGTCATCTTCTTCGGTCACGGCAGCCCGATGATCGCGCTGGAGACCAACGACACCACGCGGGCCTGGAAGGCCATGGGGGACGCGGTCGGCAAGCCCAAGGCGATCCTCTGCGTCTCGGCGCACTGGCTGACGCGCGGGGTCGCGGTGACGGCCATGACTAGGCCGCGCACCATCCACGACTTCGGGGCGTCCTTTCCCAAGGCGCTGTTCGACCAGCAATATCCGGCGCCCGGTTCGCCCGAGCTGGCCGCGCGGGTGCGAGAAATCCTCAGCCCGACGCCGGTGGCGATGGACGAGCAGGCCTGGGGCCTGGACCATGGAACCTGGTCGGTGTTGGGCAAGGCGTTCCCGGACGCCGACGTGCCGGTGGTGCAGCTCAGCATGGACGCGAGCAAACCGCCCGCCTGGCATTACGAGATCGGCCAGCGCCTGGCGCCCCTGCGCGACGAGGGCGTGCTGATCGTCGGCACCGGCAACATCGTCCACAACCTGCCGGCCATGGATTGGGGCGACCGGAACTGCGCGCCCTACGACTGGTCGCAGCGGTTCAATGACTACATCAAGACCGCCATCGTCGAGGATGCCCCGCAGCGCGCCGTCGACTTCGAGAGCCAGGGCCAGGACGCCAAGCGCTCCGTGCCGACGCCCGACCACTACTGGCCGCTGCTCTACGTGCTGGGCGCGCGCCTGCCCGGCGACGTCCCGACCTTCGCTCCCGACCATATCGAGCACGGCTCGCTGAGCATGACCTCGGTCACGCTCTCCACCCCCCATTTGGCCAGCGCCTGAGGACCGAGACCCGATGCCCTTCATCTGTGAACCCGGCCAGACCCGTCCCGACGTCGTTCCCGGCGCCCTGCACACCCTGAAGGCGACGCCTCAAACGGTGCATTGGGGCTATTTCGATCCTTCGACCCCGCCGTCGCTGCGGATCAAGAGCGGCGA
Source organism: Caulobacter sp. UC70_42 (assembly GCF_044056025.1). Classification (NCBI taxonomy): domain Bacteria; kingdom Pseudomonadati; phylum Pseudomonadota; class Alphaproteobacteria; order Caulobacterales; family Caulobacteraceae; genus Caulobacter; species Caulobacter sp. UC70_42. The sequence continues at coordinate 2,021,341 of NZ_CP171994.1, forward strand.
CCTCGTTCAGGCCGAGGCCATCACCCACCACGCCGGCGACGCGCCTGAGTTGATGATGGACGAAGGCGTCACCCGGATCTTCAAGGAGATCCCCGAGGAAGACCGCAACCCGGGCGTCCACATCATGACGGGGCCCATCCATGTCGAAGGCGCCAAGCCTGGGGACGTGCTGGAGGTGCGCTACCTGCGCATGGTTCCGCGCAACAACTACGGCTCCAACCTCGCGGCCAACTGGGGCTATCTCTACAAGGAGTTCGGCGAGAAGGAGCGGGTGACGATCTACGAGCTGGATCCGAACACCAACACCGCCAGCGCCCTCTACGCCTACGACTTCGAGGGCAAGTACCTGATCCCGGGCACGATCACCCATTGTCCCGAGTGCGACCGCCAGCCGGCCCTGAAGGGGATCCGGATTCCGGCCCGGCCGCACCTGGGCACCGCGGGCGTGGCGCCGGCCGTCGACGGTCGCGTCAGCACCATCCCGCCCGGCGAGCACGGCGGCAACATCGACAACTGGCGCATCGGGGCGGGGGCCACGATGTACTACACGGTGCAGGTCGATGGCGGGCTGTTCTCGATCGGCGACCCGCATGTCAGCCAGGGCGACGGCGAGCTGTCCGGCACGGCCATCGAGAGCTCGCTGAACGTCCTGATGCAGATCGTGCTGCGCAAGGACATCCAGACGCCCGGTCCGCTGCTGGAGACCCCCAAGTGGTGGATCGTCCACGGCTTCAACGAAGACCTGAACCTGGCCATGCGCGACGCCTCGACCAAGATGCTGAGCCTGCTCAGCGACCAGGTCGGCCTGTCCAAGAACGACGCCTATTCGCTGATGAGCGTGGCGGCCGACTTCGGGGTCACCCAGGTGGTCGACGGCACCCAAGGCTGTCACGTCAGGATCCCGCGCGACATCTTTCCAAAGCTCAAGGCATAGACCCATGAAGGCCTGGTCGTTCAGCACCGAAAGCCATCCCCGCGCCGAGCGCGCGGAGGCCTGGCGCGAGGCGATGAGCCGCCTGGGCCTGCCGATCGAGGGACTGTCGGACAACGAGCCTGCGGCGGCGTCGGTCGTCTGCCTGACCTCGCCGCTGGGGATCGAATTCGCTCTGGTCGAGGCCGGCGCCCAGACGATCGCCGGCCGCCTCACGGCGCAGCCGGCGGCGATCTGGCTGGCGGTCCTGCTGCATGGCGAAGCCACGCTGGTCACCGACGAGCTGGCGGTCAGCGTCGGGGCGGGCGACATCGCCTTCGGCCCGACGGGACAGGCGGCGGCCTTGCGGCTCGACACCCGCTCGCGGCTCCTGTTCGTGCGCGCGCCACGCGTGGCGCTGGACCATCGGCTGATCCGGCCCTTCAACTTGCGGGTCGGCTGGCTGGACGGATCCAAGGGCGTGCCGCGTATCCTCTCGAGCCTGCTGCGCGCGACCGCCGAGGAACTGGAGAACCTTTCCGTCGACCAACTGCGGCCGGTGGACCTGGCCTTTACGGAGTTTCTCGCGCAATGCCTGCTTGAGCAGGGGGCGGCGGTCTCCGACGCCTATGAGACGACGACCCCGACCGCGCACCTGCAGCGACTTTGCCAGACCATCGAGACCCTGTTGCCCGACGCCGAGCTGTCGCTGCGGCGCGTCGCGGACGAGGAGGGGGTCTCGCCACGCTACGTGCAAAAGCTGTTCGCCTCGGCCAACGAGACCTTCAGCCACTATCTGCGCTCGCGCCGGCTGGAGCGGTGCCGGATCGATCTCGCCAGCCCACAGCACGCCCGGCTGTCGATCTCGGAGATCTGCTTCCGCTGGGGCTTCAACGGCTCGGCCCACTTCAGCCGGGCCTTTCGCGAGCAGTACGGCCTGTCGCCTCGCGAGTTCAGGCAGGGCCGCGGTCATGCCGACGCCGAGGCCTTGAACTGAGGTCGCCGCCGCCAAAGTGCTCCCGCTTTGACCTTGATCAAGGGATGCGCGCATAAGGTTGGGTTTCATCATTCCCGGGCGATCGAGCTTCGCTCTTGGACGCTCAGGGCGAGGCCGCGGTGTCGGATCACAAGTTTGATTGGGCGCTTGACGAACTCTGGTCTCGCCGCCTGCCCGCGCCGCCATCGCCGGCGGCCCAACCCAGCGGCTTCGCGGGCGCGCGACTGAGTTTCGAGGAAGCGGAAGTCTCGCTCCGGGCCGCCGCCGACCGCCTGGCGCTTCCCCAGCCTCGGCTGGGCGGCGACGAATTCAACGTTCTGGCGATCTCGGGCGGCGCGGCGGGCGGAGCCTATGGCGCCGGCGCCTTGGTGGGTCTTGGCCAGGCCGGATGCCGTCCCCGGTTCGACATCGTCACCGGGGTGAGCACGGGCGCCCTGATCGCGCCGTTCGCCTTTCTGGGCCCCGCGTGGGACGAGCGGCTTAAGGAGGCCTATACCGGAGGGCGGGCGGCCGAACAGTTCCGGTGGACGGCGCTCGCGGGCGTGCTCCAGGGTGGGCTGCTGAGCGCCGAGAGCCTTGATGGTTTGATCGCTCCGTTCATCGACGAGGCTCTGGTCGACGCCGTCGCCGCGGAACATGGCCGCGACCGCCGCCTGCTGATCGCCACCACCGATCTCGACAGCCAGCGTCCGTCCATCTGGGACATGGGCGAGATCGCGCGCCGGGGCGGATCCTCCGCCGTGGAGATGTTCCGGCTGGTTCTCGCCGCCTCGGCCAGCCTGCCGGGCCTGTTTCCGCCGCGGCTGATCCGCTGCGAAGCGGACGGCCAGTCCTTCGACGAACTGCATGTCGACGGCGGCGTCACCACGCCGCTGTTCATCCTGCCCGAGGCCCTGCTGCACTGGCTGCGGGTCGGCCGGCGACTGCGGCGCGGTCGCGTCCACGTCCTCATCAACACGGTGATCGATCCGTCGCCGCGCACGACATCACCGAGTCTGCCGGGCGTCCTGATCCGCAGCTTCGACACGATGCTGCGGGTCTCCTACCGCCAGGCGCTGAATGTCGCGACCACGTTCTGCATAGGCAACAACATCCCCTTGAGCGTCGCCTCGATCCCCGCCCGCCCTGCCGCGACCGCCAACGGCTCCATGCTCGACTTCGACACCGAAGCCATGAAAGCCTCCTTCGAGGCCGGCCGAGCGGCCGCCGCGAAGGCGGACTTCTGGAAAAACCCCGCGGTGCGTCTGGAGCCATGGGAAGAGTTCCTCAACGCGCTGTGACGCTTCCGCGCTCGGCGAAGCGCGCGCCAGCGATGAGGAGGGCCGGCCTCGCCCCGCGGGCCGTAGCTCCGCCGCTTTCCGCCGAGGTTCGCCTCCGGTAGGGTTTTCAAGCCGGTTGAACAGCGATTAGAGAAGCTTGGCCTCTGGGCAGGAAATCTCCATTTCAATTCCCATCATTTCGATAGGAATTCTAATCCCGCAAATGCGGCGCGTTCTCCCGGCGTCGACAATGGGGATAGACCAGTGATCAAGCGTCTTCTTATCGGAACCGCCGCTGGCGCCCTAGGCGCGGCTTTCACGGGCTCCGCCTGGGCCCAGGCCGGCGTTCAGGCATCCGGCGACGCCGCCGTGGAGCAGGTGATCGTCACCGCGCAGCGCCGCGAGCAATCGGCCCAGGACGTGGGCGTGGCCCTGTCCGTGATCTCCGGCGAGCAGATGGTTGCGCGCGGCGTGGCCACGGTGAACCAGTTGCAGTACGCCACGCCGAGCCTGGAGATCACGCCCCAGTTCGGTAGCGGCCAGCCCAGCTTCCGCCTGCGCGGCGTCGGCTTCGACGACTACGCCTCGAACAACTCCTCGACCGTCGGCGTCAGCGTCGACGAGGTGGCCTATCCGATCCAGGCCCAGACCCAGGGCCTGCTGTTCGACATCGCCCGCGTGGAAGTGCTGCGCGGGCCGCAGGGCACTCTGTACGGCCGCAACACGACCGGCGGCGCGATCAACTTCATCACCAACCGGCCGACCAACAGCCTGACCGCCGGGGTGACCGCCGAATACGACAACAACGACGCGTTCAAGGCCGAGGGTTACGTGTCCGGACCGCTCGGCGACACGCTCAGCGGTCGCCTGGCCTTCGTCACCGACCAGGGCGGCGCCTGGCAGAAGAACCGCGCCACCGGCCAGAAGCTGGGCGACAGGGACACCGGTTCGGTGCGCGGCCAACTGGCCTGGACGCCGAACGACAAGGCTGACGTCCTGCTCAGCGTCCATGCCGGTTATGACAAGTCCGAGCCGACCGGACTCTATCTGTTCAATCCGCTGGGCTACAACGCCACCCTGCCGACCATCCCTGCCGACGCCAGCCGCAAGAACACCGGCTGGGGCGGCTCGGCGGCCTTCGCGACACTGACTGGCATCGCGGCGAACGCCAAGCCATTCCATGACACCAAGAGCAGCGGCGTCTCCCTGCGCGCCCACGGCGAGACCGGGGGTGTCGACCTAGTGTCGATCACCGCTTACGAAAAGCTGCACCGCAAGGAATATAACGACTGGGACGCCTCGCCCTACGCCTATGCCGGGACCTATTTCGACACCGACGCCAAGGTGTTCTCACAGGAGCTGCGGGCCTCGTCGAAGACCGAAGGCCCGCTGCAATGGCTGGTCGGCGGCTACTATTCGCGCGAGACCATCGATGAGGCCTTCTATTCGGACTTCTACCAGTCGCTGCTGTTCGACACGCGCACGACCTACAGCCAGAAGGTCCGATCGGCCTCGCTGTTCGGCCAGCTGGAATACGCGCTCAGCGACAGGTTGAAACTGGTGGCCGGCCTGCGCGGCGAGGATGAAAAGCGCCAGCAGTTCGACTTCGTCACCGCCGGCGTCTTCGCTCCCGGCGCGCCCCCGACCAATTTCAGCCCGACCGACGACAAGTCGCTGAAGAACAAGTCGGTGACCGGCAAGTTGGCCCTGGAGTACAAGCCGGTCGACGGCGTGTTGCTCTATGCCAGCGTCAGCAAGGGCACGAAGTCGGGCGGCTTCACCTCTTACAACCGTGGCGACGCCGCGGCCGTCGACGGCTTCAAGCCCGAGACCCTGTGGGCCTACGAGACCGGGTTCAAGTCCAGCTTCGCGGCCAACACCGTCCAGCTGAACGGCTCGGTGTTCTATTACGACTACAAGGACCAGCAGGTTCAGTCGGCGATCTACGACATCAACAACGGCCCGATCGGGGCCATCGTCAACGCTCAGAAGTCGCACATCTACGGCGGTGAGCTGGAGCTGACCTGGCGCCCGGTCCCGGATCTCCGGATCGGCCAGTCGCTGGGCTACAAGACCGGCAAGTTCGACAAATACACGAACGATCTGGATATCCCGGCCAGCGTCGCGGCAGGCCACGCCGTTTATATCTCGCGCACCGGGGCCAAGGTCGGCTTCCCACCGCTCAGCTACGGCGGCGACGTGTCCTATACCTGGGCCGTCGGCGACTACGAGGTCGAGGCGCAGGGCAACTACGCCTTCCACGACAAGACCAAGCCGCTGCTGCTGGGGTCGCGCTACGATGTCGACTCCTACTGGCTGGCCAACGCCAGCGTGACCCTGTCGCCGGCCAGGGGACCGTGGGCGTTGACCGCCTTCGCGCGCAACATCTTCAACACCAGGTACGACCTGACGCGGAACTTCTTCCTGCCGCTGATCGACATCGCCGCGCCGGGTCGGCCGGCGACCTATGGCCTCCGCGCCCAGTATCGCTTCTAGTTCAGCACCCGCCCGCCCAGGAGCCTCGAACGATGTTGAAGACCCTGTTGCTGATCCTGGGCGGCCTCGTTGGCCTGGTCGTCCTCGTGGCCCTCGTCGGCTGGCTGCTGCTGCGCGGCCCCGACATCCCCTACGAGACGCTCGAGGCCAGATACGCGACCAAGGCCTCGCGCTACGCCGACCTGCCCGGCGGCGTGCGCCTGCACTACAAGGACGAAGGCAAGGCCGACGGGCCGCTGCTCGTTTTGGTTCACGGCTTCGGCGACTCGCATTTCTCGTGGGAGGGCTGGGTCGCCCGGCTCGGCGATCGCTACCGGATCATCACTGTGGACTTGCCGGGTCACGGCCTGACCCGCGCGCCGGACGGCTATGTCGCCTCGGCCGATGGCTTCGCCGATCTGGTCGACGCCCTGGCGGCCAAGGAGAACCTTCCCAAGTTCGCCATCGCCGGTAATTCGATGGGCGGCGGCGTGGCCTGGCAGGTGGCCGCGCGCCATCCGGACCGCGTCAACGGCCTGATCCTGGTCGACGCCGCCGGCTGGCCGGCCACGACGCTGAAGAAGCCGCCGCTGGCCTTCAAGTTGCTGAAGTATTCCTGGGGCCGCGCCTTCCTGCGCTCGATCGACAACAAACCGCTGATCCGCACGGGTCTGCGCGGTGAGGTCGGCGATCCGGCCGTGATCACCGACGCCTTCATCGATCGCTGGGCCGAGCTGCAGCGCGCCCCGGGTCACCGCGCCATCCTGATGTCGATCCAGCCCGGCAAGCACAGCCAGGCGACCAAGGAGGTGCTCTCGACCATCAAGGCTCCGACCCTTGTCCTGTGGGGCGAGGTCGATCCGCTGATCGAGGTCGCCGGCGCCCACAGGTTCGCGGAGGCCATCCCTGGAGCGAAGCTGATCGTCTATCCGAAGGTCGGCCATCTGCCGCAGGTCGAGATCCCGCAGCGCTCGGCCGACGATACGGCCGCCTTCCTCGCCGAGGCTGGCGTCCGCTAGAGTACCCTTATGCATAGCGACTATCTCGGCAATCCGGTGAGCCCGACGTCCGACACCGCCCTGGCGGCGATCGACACCTTCGTCGACGGCTTCCTCAGCTACGAGACCCGGGCGGCCGAGGTTATCGGCGCGGCCGAGGCGCATCCGGAGAGCGTGCTGCTGAACGCCTATGCCGCGACGCTGTGGCTGCTGCTCGAAGCGCCCGAGGCGGCCGAGCGCGCCGCGCCCTACCTGGCCCGCGCCCGGGCGGCGGTGGATGAGGCCCATCCGCGCGAACAGGCCTTCGTCGCGTTCGTCACGGCGTGGTCGGCCGACGATATCCCCGCCGCCCTGGCCATCGCCGACACGATCCTGGCGGCTTGGCCGCGCGACCTGCTGGCGCTGAAGCTCTCGCAGTATCACGCGTTCAATCGGGGTGACTTCCCGGCCATGCTGCGGGCGGCCAGCGCCGTCCTGCCCGCCGCCGGGGACGTGGCGCAGCTGCATGGCATGATGGCCTTCGCCTATGAGCAATGCCACCTGCTGGACGAGGCCGAAGCCGCCGCGCGGCGCGCGCTGGGCCTCCAGCGTAAGGAGCCCTGGGCACAGCACGCCCTGGCCCACGTGATGCTGACCCAAGGCCGCGTCGCCGAGGGCGTCGCGTTCCTGGAAGGCGTTCGCGACACCTGGACCGGCCTCAACTCGTTCATGGACACCCACCTGTGGTGGCACCTGGCCTTGTTCTATCTCAGCCAGGGCCGATTCGACGCGGCGCTGGCCGCTTATGACGACCACGTCTGGGGGCAGGAGAAGGACTATTCCCAGGACCAGGTCGGGGCGGTGTCGCTGCTGGCCCGGCTGGAGCTGGCTGGCGTCGACGTCGGCGACCGCTGGGACGACGTGGCCGATCGCCTGGCCGCGCGCGCCGACGATGTGGTCCAGCCGTTCCTGACCTTGCAGTACCTCTACGGCCTGGCCCGCGCCGGTCGGCCGCAGGCCGATGCCCTGCTGGCCGCCGTGCGCCGCGCGGCGCTGGACGCCCCCGACCATGTCCGCGAGACTTGGCGTGAGGTGGCCTTGCCCGTCGCCGAGGGGCTGGTCGCCCATACGCGGGGCGACTATCCGAGCGCCCTGCGTGGCCTGCGCGCCGCCCTGCCGCGCATGGCCGAGATCGGCGGCAGCCACGCCCAGCGCGATCTCTTCGAACAATTGATCCTCGACGCCCTGATCCGGGCCGACCGCCTGTCGGAAGCTCAGCAGGCGCTGGAGCTGCGGCGCGGCTTCGATCCCGACGGCGTCCCGCTGAACCGCGCCCTGGCCCAGGTCTATGACCGCCTGGGCCTGCCCGCCGAGGCCGCCAAGGCCCGGGCGCGCATCGCGTGAAGTTCCGCGCCGTTCTCGGTCTGGCGGCGGCCTGCCTGCTGGCCCTCGCGCCGGTGGCGCAGGCCACGCCCAAGGACACCCTGACGGTCGCGCTGCAGCTGGAGCCGCCCAACCTCGACCCCACATCCGGCGCGGCGGTGGCGACCGACGAGGTCGTCTACGGCACGGTGTTCGAGGGTCTGGTCCGCCTGGACGCCCAAGGGACGGTCAAGCCGTTGCTGGCGACTTGGTGGGAAGTCACGCCCGACGGCCTGAGCTACACCTTCCGCCTTCGAGAGGGCGTGCGGTTCCAGGACGGGACACCCTTCGACGCAACCATCGTCAAGTTCAGCCTGGAGCGCGCGCTCGGCCCGGCTTCGACCAATGTCCAGAAACAGGCGCTGAGCGTGATCCGTCAGGTCGAGGTCGTCGACCCGCGCACGGTGCGCCTGCGTCTCTCAAGCCCCGACAGCAACCTGCTCTACACCCTGGCCTGGGGCGACAGCGTGATGGTCTCGCCCAAGTCGGCAGGGAGTCTCGCCACCGCCCCGCTGGGCACCGGCCCGTTCAGGTTCGCCAGCTGGCGACGCGGCGACACGGTGACCCTGGTCCGCGACGAGGACTACTGGGGCCAGCCCGCCAAGCTGCGCCAGGTGAAGTTCAAGTTCATCGCCGATCCGGCGGCGGCCTATGCGGCGATCAAGACCCACGAGGTCGACGCCTTCCCCGACTATCCGGCCCCGGAAAACCTCGCCCAGCTGCGCGCCGATCCGGCCCTGAAGGTGGTCACCGCCTCCAGCGAGGGCGAGGTGATCCTGGCGATCAACAACCGCGCCGGCCCGCTGGCCGACCTGCGGGTGCGCCGCGCCCTGCAATACGCCCTGGACCGTCGGGCGATCATCGACGGGGCGATGTACGGCTACGGCACGCCGATCGGCAGCCACTTCCCGCCGCAGAACGCCGCTTACGTGGACCTCACGGGCCTCTACCCGCACGACGTCGCCAAGGCCAAGGTGCTGCTCGCCGAAGCAGGCTATCCCAACGGCCTCGACCTGACCCTGAAGCTGCCGCCGCCCAACTACGCCCGCCGTAGCGGCGAAATCGTCGCCGCCCAGCTGGCCCAGGCCGGTGTCCGCGTGAAGATCGAGAACATCGAGTGGGCCCAGTGGCTGGACCAGGTCTATGGCCGCCACGCCTTCGACCTGACCATCGTCAGCCATGCCGAGCCGATGGACTACGCCATCTATGACAAGGCCGACTACTATTTCGGCTATCATAGCGAAGCCTTCCACGGCCTGATGGAGGCCCTGAAGGGCGCGACGGACGAGGGCCAGCGGGCGGCGATCCTGGGCCAGATCCAGCGCCGGATCGCCGAGGACGCGGTCAATGGCTTCCTGTTCCAGTTCCCGCGTCTGGGCGTGTTCGACGCGCGACTGAAGGACTTCTGGGTCAATTCGCCGACCCAGACCATCGACCTGCGCGCGGCGTCGTTCGACGGCGCCGGCGGGGCGGAAGCCATCGCCAGCGGCAAGGCCGGTCCGGCTGGGGCGATCGTCGGCGCCGTGCTGGCGTTCGCCTTGGTCGGGGGCCTGATCCTGCTCGCTGTCCGTTTCGGCGCGGCCTATCTGGGCGGTCGGGCGGTGGTGATGGTCCTGACCCTGCTGGCCGCCAGCATCGTGGTCTTCGCCATCATCCAGGTCGCGCCGGGAGATCCGGCCGCGTACATGCTGGGCCTCAACGCCAGCCCCGAGGCGGTGGCCAACCTGCGCCAGCAGATGGGGCTGGAAGGTCCGGCCGCGCAGCGCTACTTCGACTGGCTGCTGGGCATGCTGCGTGGCGATCTGGGCGTCAGCTATACATACCAGACCCCGGTCGCCGCCCTGGTCGCCGAGCGGATCGGCGTCTCGCTGCCCCTGGCCATGCTGGCCCTGATCCTGTCGGTTGTGGTCGGCGCGCCGATCGGAGCCCTGGCCGCCGCCCGGCGGGGCAAGGCCGCCGACGCCCTGGTCATGGGCCTGACCCAGGTGGGCGTCGCCATCCCCAACTTCTGGTTCGCCGTGCTGCTGGTCATGGTGTTCTCAATCGGTCTGCGCTGGGTGTCGGCTGGCGGCTTTCCCGGCTGGGACGCGGGCCTGGTCCCGGCGCTGAAAGCCCTGGCCCTGCCGGCCATCGCCCTGGCCGCGCCGCAAGCCGCGATCATCGCCCGCGTCACCCGCTCGGCCCTGATCGACACCCTGGCCGAGGACTATATGCGCACCGCCCGCGCCAAGGGGCTGACGGCCAGCCAAGCCCTGTGGCGGCACGGCCTGCCCAACGCCCTCGTCCCCGTCCTGACCATCCTGGGCCTACAGTTCCCGTTCCTGCTGGCCGGCGGGGTGATCATCGAGAACGTGTTCTTCCTGCCGGGTCTGGGGCGTCTGGTCCTGCAGGCCATCACCCAGCGCGACCTGATCGTGGTTCAGGGCGTGGTCATGCTGCTGGTCTTCGCCGTGGTGACGACCAACTTCCTGGTCGACGTGGCCTATGTGCTGGTCGATCCGCGCCTGCGGAGGCGCGGATCATGAGCCGTTCTCGCCTTTCCGCCACGCTCATCGTCGGCGGCGTGATCAGCGTTCTGTTCGTCGTCGCCGCGCTGCTCTCGCTGGTCTGGACGCCCTACGACGTGACGGCCTTCGACATCGGTCACCGGCTGCAAGGCCCCTCCGCCGTCCATTGGCTTGGCCTGGATCACTTTGGCCGCGACGTGGCCTCGATGATCCTGCTGGGCGCGCGCAACGCGCTGTCCGTCTCGCTGGTGGCGGTATTGCTGGGGGCGGGCGTCGGCGCGCCGCTGGGCCTGCTGGCCGCCGCCCGTCGGGGCTGGGTCGACGAGCTGGTCATGCGCGCCTCGGACGTGGTCTTCGCCTTCCCCGCCCTGATCCTGGCGATCCTGATCACCGCCGTCCTGGGGCCCGGCGCGATCAACGCCGTGATCGCCATCGGCGTCTTCAACGTGCCCGTGTTCGCCCGGCTGACCCGAGGTTCGGCGCTGAGTCTGTGGACCCGCGACTACGTCCTGGCCGCCCGCGCGGCCGGCAAGGGCGCGACGCGGATCTCGCTGGAGCACATCGTTCCCGGGTTGCTCAGTGTGCTGATCGTTCAGGCGACCCTGCAGTTCTCGCTGGGCGTCATCGCCGAGGCGGGGCTTTCGTATGTCGGTCTCGGCGCCCAGCCGCCGGCTGCCAGCTGGGGCAAGATGCTGGCCGACGCCCAGACCCTGGTCGCGGTCGCGCCGCTGCAGGCGATCTTCCCCGGCCTGGCCATCGTCATCACCGTGTTGGGCCTGAACCTGCTGGGTGACGGCCTGCGTGACCGTCTCGATCCGCGCTTGGACGAGGACCGCTAGATGGCCCTGCTCGAGATCCAGGACCTGAAGCTGACGATCGGCGACGCGCCGATCCTGCGCGGCCTGTCGCTGAACCTGGAGGCCGGCCAGGTGCTGGGCGTTGTCGGCGAGTCCGGCTCGGGCAAGTCCATGACCGCCCTCTCGATCCTGGGCCTGCCGCCGCGCGGCGCGGCGATGGAGGGCGCGGTCCGGTTCGAGGGCCGTGACCTTGTCGGTCTGCCCGACGGCGAACTGTCACGCCTGCGCGGCGACCGTATCGGCATGGTGTTCCAGGAACCGATGACGGCCCTGAATCCGGTGATGACGATCGGCGCTCAGGTCGCCGAGGTCGCGCGCCTGCATCGCGGGGCCTCCCGCGCCGAGGCCAGGGCGGCGGCGCGCCGGACGCTGGATCGCGTGGGCCTGGCCGACATCCCCCTGACCCGCTATCCGCACGAGCTGTCGGGCGGCCAGCGTCAGCGGGTCGCGATCGCCATCGCCGTCGCGCTCTCGCCCCGCCTGCTGATCGCTGACGAGCCGACCACGGCGCTGGACGTCACCACCCAGGCCGAGATTCTCGAGCTGCTGCGCCATCTGGTGCGCGAGGATGGCGCGGCCCTGATCCTGATCAGCCACGATCTGGCCCTGGTGGCCGAGGCCGCCGACCATGTCGCGGTGATGAAGGATGGCCAGATCGTCGAGCAGGGCGACACCGGCGCCGTCTTCAAGGCCTTGGCGCACCCGTATACCCGCGCCCTGGCCGCCGACGCCGAGCGGATGCCGATCAGGACCCGGGCGCCGGACATCCAGGCCGCGCCGATCCTGGAGGCGCGCGGCGTGGTCCGCGACTATCCTGGCCGGCGCGGCTTCCTCCGCGCCGGCCGGCCCGTGCGTGCGCTGCAGGGCGTTTCCCTGGAGATCCGTCCGGGCGAGATCGTCGGCCTGGTCGGTGAGTCCGGCAGCGGCAAGTCGACCCTGCTGCGCGCTCTGCTGGCCCTGGACTCGATCCAGGGCGGCGAGGTGCTTCTGGCTGGCGCGCCGTTCACGCCGGCCTCGCCGCGCCGCCGGCGACGCGCCATCCAGCTGGTCTTCCAGGATCCCAGTGGCAGTCTCGATCCGCGCTGGACGGTCGAGCGGCTGGTGGCCGAGCCTCTGCACCTGCTGGAAGCGAAGCTCTCGCCCATGCAGCGCCGCGCCAAGGTCGAGGCCGTGCTGGCCAAGGTGGGTCTGCCGGCGCAGGCCGCCGACCGCTATCCGCACCAGTTCAGCGGCGGACAGCGCCAGCGCATCGCCATCGCCCGCGCTCTGATCGTCGAGCCCGAGGTCATCGCCCTGGACGAGGCGGTGTCGGCCCTCGACGTCACCGTCCGCGCAGAGGTGCTGGACCTGCTGGCCCGGCTCTCAGACGACCTGGGCGTGGCCTATCTGTTCGTGACCCACGACATGGGCGTGGCGCGCGGCCTGACCGACCGGGTGCTGGTCATGCGCGAGGGTCAGATCGTCGAGACCGGACCGACCGCCGAGGTGTTCGCGGCGCCTAAACATCCGTATACGGCGCAATTGATCGCCGCGACGCCGAATCTGGCCCGAGCGCTGGCCGCCCGCCGCTAGCCGCGCGCGGCGTGGACCCCTCGGGCGATGGCGCGGGCGACGCAATCCCCGGCCGCCGAGCCTAGTCGCGCCAGGCGATGCGCGCGCGCCTCCGTTCCGAGCGCCACCGCTCCCGAGGCGGCCGCGAACACCACGTCGCCGTCGAACGGCGTGTGGGCAGGGCGCACGGCGCGCGACAGGCCGTCCTGGGCCATCATCGCCAGGCGCTTGCACTCGCCGGCGGTCAGGTCGGCGTTCACCGCCACGACGGCCAGGGTGGTGTTCGCGCCTGACGTCAGGCGGCCCTGGCCCGCCAGTCGCGACTCGTCCGGCATGGGCTCGACCGCCCCGGCCGGTCCCGTGGGAACACGGCCGCCGAACTCGCCGTCGATCTCGAACGGCCAGGCCCAGAAGGTTTCGCCGTCGGGCATGAACACCGAGCCCACAGGGTTCACGGCGACCAGCGCCCCGACCGTCAGGCCGTCGCCCAGGTCCAGCGAGGCCGAGCCCAGGCCGCCTTGGACCAGTCCGGCCCGGGCGCCGCGTCCAGCCCCGACCGCGCCCAATACGAAGGCTTCGCCGGCCGCTTCAAAGGCCGCCTGGCCCAGACGCCGATAGGGCGGATCCAGCGCCCAGACCTTGTCGCCGCCATTGGCCAGGTCATAGAGCACCGCGCCGGCCACGATCGGGGTCCGGGGCGTGTCCGGTCGCACCAGGAACCCCTCGCCCGCTTGCGACAGGGCGGCGGTCACGGCGTCGGCGGCGGCCAGGCCGAAGACCGATCCGCCGCTGAAGGTCAGGGCGTGCAGCCTGGAGTAACCGTTCTCGGGCGACAGGGCCGCGGTCTCACGCACGCCCGGCCCGCCGCCGCGCACGTCGACGCCGGCTATCCAGCCCCCCGGGAAGCGCACGACGGTCACGCCGCTACGCGCCGCCTCGTCCGTGGCGTTGCCGACTGTCAGGCCGGGCACATCGGTGAGCAGATTGCGCGGACCGGGTCTAAGCAAGGCGATGTCCTTCCAAGGATTCGCCGGCACTCTAGCGAAGCCGCCCCCGCCGGGCCTAGTCTTCCCGCATGAGCGAGCTTCCTGATCTGACCGCCGTCGAACTCTCCCGGCTCTATGGTGACGGGAGCCTCTCACCGGTCGAGGTGACGACGGCGGTGCTGGCGCGGATCGAGGCCTGGGAGCCGGACCTGGCGGCCACCTGGGCTCTGGACGCGAAGGGCGCGCTGGCGGCGGCGCGCGCATCCGAGGCCCGCTGGCGGCGTGGAGAGGCGCTGGGGCCGCTGGACGGCGCACCCGTCACGATCAAGGAGCTGATCGCCACCCAGGGCGTACCCAAGCCGATTGGCTCGGCCGCGTCCGACCTGGTTCCAGAGCCTGTCGACGCCCCGCCCGCCGCCCGCCTGCGCGAAGCCGGCGCCGTGATCGTGGCCAAGACCACCAATCCCGACTTCGGCATGCTGTCGTCGGGCCTGTCGAGCTTCCACGCCCTGTCGCGCAATCCCTGGGACCTGGCCAAGACCCCCGGCGGGTCCAGCGCGGGCGCTGGAGCGGCGGCGGCGGCGGGCTACGGGCCGTTGCACCTCGGCACCGACATCGGCGGCTCCATTCGCCTGCCCGCCGGCTGGTGCGGAATCTTCGGCTTCAAGCCCAGCAACGGTCGGATCCCGATCGACCCGCCCTATATCGGCCGTTGCGCCGGCCCGATGACCCGCACGGTCGAGGACGCGGCCCTGGCCATGTGCGTGCTCAGCGCACCAGACTGGCGCGATCACATGAGCCTGCCGCCGGCGGACATCGCCTGGACCGATCTCGACATCGACCTGAAGGGCCTACGGATCGGCCTGATGCTGGACGCCGGCGTCGGCCTGCCGGTCGAGCCGGAAGTCGCCGAGGCGGTGACCGCCGCCGCCCGGACCTTCGAAGCCGCCGGCGCGATCGTCGAGCCGTTCGCGCCGTACCTGACCCGCGAAATGCTGGACGGCCTGGACCTCTTCTGGCGCACGCGGTCGCTGAGCGACCTGGACGCCCTGCCGCCGGAGCGGGCCGAGCGCTGCCTGCCCTACATCCTGGACTGGGCCCGGGCGGCGCGCGGGGCCGACGGGCTGTCGGTCTATCGCGGCTTCAACCAGATCCAGCGCATGCGCGAGGCGGGCGCCAAGGCCTTCCAGCCGTTCGACTTCCTGCTCTCGCCCACCGCGCCCATGCCGGCCTTCGACGCGCATCTGCCGTCGCCGACCAATGACCCGGCCCAGCCGTTCGAGCACATCGGCTTCACCGTCGCCTTCAACATGACCGAGCAGCCCGCGGCCTCGATCAACTGCGGCTACACCGCCCAGGGCCTGCCGATCGGGCTGCAGATCGTGGGGCGGCGCTTCGACGACCTGGGGGTCCTGCGCCTGTCGCGCGCCTATGAGCGACTGCGGCCGGCGCCGAGCCCCTGGCCGACTAGGCCGTTCAATGACAGCCGGCCTGGGTCGACGCCAAGCGCCTGAGCCCCGCCAGCACGCAGACCTCGCCGCCGAGGGCTGTGTTCCGCACCTGTCGCGCGCCCAGGGCGGTGGCGTATCGGTCGCTGAGGGCGCGGGCCCCGATCAGGATCACGCGCTTTGCCTCGAAGGCCGCGGCGCCTTCGGTGACCTCGGTTCCGATCGTCAGGCCCGACAGGAAGCCCCGCGCCCAGGCGCCGGTGCGGCCCTCGCGCAGCTGGGCGCTTCGGGCTTCGAACAGGGCGCTCAGCAGGTGGCCCGCGCGGGCGCGCTCCAGGCCATGGGCGAAGCCGGTCGCCTCGTGCTCGGCGTTCTCGACGGCGTCCGCGCCCAGCAACAGGCTGGAGCGGGTCGAGAGCAGGGCGAAAAGCTCGCCCGTCAGGAAGGTCTGGAAGCGCACGATGCGGCCGTCCCGCGCCTGGCACCACTTGCCGTGGGTTCCAGGCAGCACGAACACCTGCTCGCCCTCGGCGAGCTCGGGATACAGAGCCATGGCCCCGAACACCTGGGTCTCCTCGCCGCGCATCACGTCCGGCGCGCCGCTGGGGGCGATCCCGGCCACTCCCGGCGCGACCTCGACCAACAGGCCGTCCAGCGTCACGGTGGCGGTCTGGCGGGCCCAGTCCTCGACGCCGGCGGGACATTCGACATAGGGAGCCTCGACCACGCCGGTGCGCGAGCCGGCCATGCCGGCCAGCACGACGCGCGACAGGCCGCGCCGCGCGCGCCAACTGGCGACCGCGCCCAGCAGGGTCTCGGCGGGAGAGGCGCTGAGCCCGCCGATGCCCGGGCCCTCCACGGACTCGAGCTGGGTGTCGCCGTCGTACAGGCCCAGGCGGAGACGGCTGGTGCCCCAGTCACCGAAGGCGATGAGGTCAGCCATCAGCGCTGGCCTTCCAGGCGGCGACGAAGGCGTCCGCGGCGATGCGGACCTCGGCCGCCGTCTTCCCGGGCTTGTAGAGCGCCGAGCCCAGGCCGAAGCCGTTGGCGCCGGCCGCGCGCCAGGTCGCGACATTACCGGGCTCGACTCCGCCGACCGGAAAGACCGGAGTCGTCTTCGGCAGCACCGCCTTCATCGCCTTCAGCATGGCCGGACCCGCGGCCTCGGCCGGGAACAGCTTCAGGGCGTCGGCCCCGGCGGCGATGGCCGTGAAGGCCTCGCTGGGCGTGTAGAAGGCCGGGAACGAGATCAGGCCGGCGGCCTTGGCCTCGCCAATCACGGCGACGTCTGTGTTCGGCGAGATGATGATCTGGCCGCCGGCCCCCGCGACATCGCGCACGGCCTGGGCGGTCAGCACGGTGCCGGCGCCGACAATGGCGCGGTCGCCGAGCGCCCCACGCAGGCGACGGATGCTGTCCAGTGGCGAGGGCGAGTTCAGCGGCACTTCCAGGCAGAGAAAGCCGGCGGCGACCAGGGCCTCACCGACCTCGACCGACTCGTCGGGCGCCAGGCCGCGCAGGATCGCCACCAGGGGAAGGGTCGTCAGGACTTTGGTCCACGCGGTCATGCGCTCTGCCTCCAAAACTGGCCGGGGCGTCAGGCCGCGCGCCCCGGCATGCGGCGGTTCAGCCGAACGTGAGAGCATAGGCCTGGGCGCCGGCGTCCAGGAACCTTATCTCGAAGGTTCGGTCGTCGATCGCGCCCTTCTGCCGGACCAATTGATAGAGTCGCTGGCCGGTAATCACGCCGTTGCCGGCCGCGTCGGTGTCCATGCCGTGGTCGGCGCCCGGCGGCTTGCCGTCGAGGGTCACCTGGAAGCGGACCCTGGCGCCGTTCGCCGCCGGACCTAGCACCAGGTGCAGGTCGCGGGCGTGGAAGCGATAGGCGATCTTGCCGCCGGCCACGTTCAGGCCCGCCTGCTCGGCGCCGATCGTCCAGTCGCCGGCCAGACCCCAGGCGTTGAGCTTCAACGGCTCGGCCAGGGCGTAGACGTGGCGCGCATCATGCATCGCCCCGCCGGCCGAGGCGAAGTTTTCTGCGCGGCCATAGCCGACATAGGTCTCCGGCGAGCCGACGTCTTTGCCATTCGAGGGCGCCTGGGCGCCGGTGGCCTTGACCGCCACCAGGCCGCCTTCGACCCCGGCGCGGCCGGCCTCGGCCAGCAGCTGCTGGATCACCCGCTCGGACTGGTCGTAGTCGCCTTCGCCGAAGTGGTGGTGGCGCACCCGGCCCTGGGCGTCGATGAAGTAGTGGGCCGGCCAGTACTGGTTTCCGAACGCGCGCCAGATCGCGTAGTTGTTGTCGACCGCCACGGGGTAGCCGATCTTCAGGTCGGCGACGGCCTTGCGGACGTTCTTGACGTCCTTCTCGAAGGCGAACTCCGGCGCGTGGACGCCGATCACCACCAGGCCCTGGTCCTTGTACTTCTCGGCCCAGGCCCGGACATAAGGGATCGAGCGCAGGCAGTTGATGCAGGAGTAGGTCCAGAAGTCGACGATCACGACCTTGCCCTTCAGCTGGGCTTTGGTCAGGGGCGGTGAGTTCAGCCAGGTCACCGCGCCGTCCAGCGGCGGGGCTGCGCCTTCGACCGGCAGGGCCTCGCCCTGGCCGGGCTTGGCGCGCATCATCATCGCGCCGCCGGGCGCGCCGGACATCATGGCGGGATTGGCGGCCATCATGGCGGGACTGCCGCTCATCGCGTCACCGCTGGCGGGCAGCAGGACCGACTCCCGCTGAGGGTGCAGCCTGTTGACCAGGCCCTGCTCCAGCGCGGCTGTGCTGGTCTGCGAGACGCGGGTCAGGAAGCCGGTGTCGACACCCAGCGCGATGGCCGCCACGGCGACCAGGATCACCGCCCCGGCGCCGCGCCGGATCCATTCGCTGGCGCCCAGCGAGCGCTTCATCACCGCATAGACCTTGCCGCCGACCAGCAGGGCCAGGCCCAGCGAAGTCGCCGCACCGGCCGCGAAGGCGACCAGCAGCAGGGTCGTCTGGGCGTTGGCGCCCTGCAGGGCCGCGCCGGTCAGGATCAGGCCCAGCACGGGACCCGCGCACGGCGCCCACAGCAGGCCGGTGGCGACGCCGAGCAGGGCCGAGGCCAGGACGGTCGAGCCGCCGGCGGCCTCTTGCGCGTCGGCGCGCTGGGACAGCCGTCCGCCCAGGGCGACCAGCGGCCGGGTCAGGCGGTCGGCCAGGCTCGGGATCAGCAGGGTGAGGCCGAAGAAGGCCATCAGGGCCAGGGC
Source organism: Caulobacter sp. UC70_42 (assembly GCF_044056025.1). NCBI lineage: Bacteria > Pseudomonadati > Pseudomonadota > Alphaproteobacteria > Caulobacterales > Caulobacteraceae > Caulobacter > Caulobacter sp. UC70_42. The sequence goes on from NZ_CP171994.1 coordinate 2,039,973, forward strand.
CGCCCAGCGGCCGTACTGATTGACGCGCACCGCCCAGCCGCCGCCCACCGCCGCCAGGGTGGCGATGAGGGCGAAGGTCACGGCCATGCCGGCCAGCATCGGCAGGCCGCTACGGACGAAGGGCTTGTCGGCCCGCGCGAACACGAACGGCAGGATCGGCAGGATGCACGGGCTGACGATGGTCAGCACGCCGCCCAGATAGGCCAGCAGGAACAGGATCATGGGAACGCGGACCTCTAGGCGGCGCGGAAGGTCAGGGCGACGCCGTTCATGCAGTAGCGCAGGCCGGTGGGCTTGGGGCCGTCATTGAACACATGGCCCAGGTGGCCGCCGCAGCGCCGGCAGTGAACTTCCGTGCCCCACATGATGCTGCCGCCCGCGCTCTTGGCCGTGGCGTTGGGCAGGGGCTGCCAGAAGCTGGGCCAGCCTGTGCCGCTGTCGAACTTGGTGGTCGACGAGAACAGCGGCAGGTCGCAGCCGCGGCAGCTGTACGTGCCCTTCCTGTAGTTCTTGTCGAGCGGGCTGGTCCCGGCGCGCTCCGTGCGGGCGTGGCGCAGCACCTCGTAGGCGTCCGGCGGCAGCATGCGCTTCCATTCGGCGTCGCTGCGGGTGACCTCGAACGTCTCGGCCCGCGCGCCGAAGCCGGCCAGGCCCAGGGCCGCTCCAAAGGCCGAGAGGCCGCCCGCGGCCAGAAGGTTTCGTCGCGTCGTCATCGCAAATCTCCGTTTCGCCGCCCGCGATCAGATACGTCGCGGCGAGCCGAAAGGTTACGCGCCGCTCGCTGATTTCGCCGGGCCTGGTTTCAGCGAGGCGCAGGACGGAGCGGAACGCGGTCGATCAGCCCGACTTTCCATAGACCTTGACCAGATAGGCCTGGGCCTGCTTGGCCTCGTCGTCGCTCAGCTCGGCGCCGTTCGCGCGCATCCGCTGGATGACGCTGGTCCATTCCGGGGCGGTGTGGCGCGCTTCGGTGACCATATCCAGGTCGTGGCATGACTGGCAGGTCTTGGTGACGACGGCCTTGCCGGGATCGGGGGGCAGGTTGACCGGGGCGTCGGCGGGCGCCGAGGCGCCGGCGGTGGTCAGCCCACACGCGAGGGCGACCCCGATCATGAGCGCGTCTTTCAGAGGCTTTCCGAGCATGTTCCCTGAGGGGCCCTCCAGTGTCGGCCTGCGCGGGGCGGGCGTCAGGTCCGACCCGCGCCTCCCTCCAGATTGGTCAGGCCACAATAGGCAAATCGTGGCCCAGATCCACGGCGATTCAAGGGTGACCCGATATGCGCCGCGCGTCGCTCCGCAGCCACCATTCGGCGATCAGCAGGTTGGGAACCCAGCACAGGAAGGATATCGCACGATACCAGGGCAGGAAGGGCAGGTCGAGAATCTGAACCGTTGGCAGGTAGAGCCGCAGGGTGACGGCCGCGAGCGTCAGGGCCCAGGAGCGGATCATCCAGCGGCGGTGGTCGACAAAGCGCCTGTCCAGCGCGGCGCGCCAGCCCAGCAGGTTCACGGCGATCCAGATCACGGCCAGGCCGCCGAAACCGGCGGTGGCGATCGGGCCGGCGAAGGATCCTGGCGCCAGGATCAGGCCCGCTACGCCGCCGACAAGGCAGCCCAGCACATAGACCCGGCCGATCCACCGATGAGCGCCGCTTTTGCGAAGTCCGGGCAGGAACTGCAGCGAGCCTAGCAACAGGGCGATGACCGCGCCGGCGACATGCACGACCAGCCATGGCAGGCCCAGTGCATTGCCCAGGGCTTCCTTTATCGTCGTGGGGGGATGCAGCAGGTAGCGCGCGGCATAGGCGACAATGCCCAGGCTCAGGAGAGCGCCCAGGCCCCACAGGGCGCGGGCGGGCCAGCGGGGTGTCTTGGTCAGGGTCGTGGTGTTCACGGTCGGTCCTTCGGCGGTGGTCGCCGAACCTCGTTGCGGCCCAAGCGACGTCTCGCTAGGCCTTGTTTCGCGAACGGCGCCAGGCTTGCGCGAATGGGACGGCATGAACGAGGAGGCGACGATTCCGGTGGGCGGTGCCGCCGCGCGGCGGTGGGCGGTCGATGTCGCGACAATGGCCGTGATCGGCCTGCTGATGGGCTTCCTCGGCCCGTTCGCGTCCGAACGCGCGCCGATCGTGGGACGCTATGTCTATTGGCTGATCTGCATGGTCGGCGGCGGGTTGATCGGCGTCGTGCTGGACGAGAGGCTGGACCGTCGCGTGCCTGAAACGTGGCGACGCGTGGCGGTGGTCTCGGTGTTGATGACGCCGCTGGTGTCGTTGCATGTGCTGGCGACCGAGCACCTGGTCATGGGCGGTCCGTTCGGCTGGGCGGGCTATGGACGGCTGCTCTGGCAGGTGTGGCCGATCTCGCTGGCGGTGATGGTCGTGCGGGCCCTGGTCTGGCGCCGCCTGCCGGCTCGGGTCGAGACGCGCACCGTCGTCGCCCCGCCGCTGCCCGAGGCCGAGGCGGCCTTCCGCCGCCGGCTGTCGGCCAAACGGCGCGGCGCGCGGCTGATCGCCGTCGAGGCCCACGACCACTATCTGAAGGTTCACACCGACGCCGGCGAGGACCTGATCACCCTGCGTTTCGCCGACGCCTTGAGCGAACTGGAACGTGCGCACGGCTGGCGCGTCCACCGCTCCTGGTGGGTGGCGGCCGAGGCGGTCGAGGCGGTTCGCTGGCGGCGCGGCGCAGGCGTGGTTCGCCTGGCGGGCGGCCTGGAGGCGCCGGTCAGCCGGACCTATGCGCCGGTTCTGAAGGGCGCTGGCTGGTTCTAACCCCGGCGGACGGCGGCGTGATCGGCCATCGGACGCGGACCGTCGGGGAATGCAGCGTCGTCCAGCTCAAGTCATCGAACTAAAGTTTTTACGCAACAGCGGGTCTGTCAAGCTTCCAAAGCAATTGTCGGCCGGCCCCGCGCTCTGTAAGCAAGCCCCTTGCTGGTCGCCGTGAGGCGTTTTGGAAGGTCGCGAATGCCGAGTCCCTTGATGGCGGCGCTAAAGGATGTGGGAGACGGCGTCCGTCTCGCGCCCCTGTGGTGGCGGCTCGGCCTGGACCAGACGGCCTCGCGCTTCCAGCGGTCGATCCTGGGGCCGTTCTGGATGGCCTGCAACCTGCTGGTCGTCGCCTTCGCCCTAGCCTTCCTGGTCAGCGCCCTGATGGGCGTGGACATGTCGAAGAGCTATCCGCAGGTGGTGGCCGGTCTGCTGGCCTGGTCGCTGGTCGGGACGACCATCGCCGAGGCCCAGGCGATCTTCCTCTACAACGCTGGCCTGATGCAGAGCCAACGCCTGCCACTGACCTTCTACGTCTTCCTGCACGCCCAGAAGGCGGCGACGAACTTCCTGTTCCAGGCGATCGCGTTCTGGGCGGTTATGCTGATCATCGGCCGGTTCGCCGTGCCGCACTGGACGCTGATCCCGGCCGTCGCCCTGATGCTGGTCATCGTCTGCCTGCAGGGCTTCATCATCGCCGTGCCGTCGACTCGCTTCCGCGACGTGGCCTACATGATGAGCTACGTCGTCCAACTGCTGTTCTACGTGACGCCGGTGTTCTGGATGACCGCCAATGTCAGCGCCAAGCACCGTTGGGTGGTGGAGCTGAACCCGCTGGCCCATCAGGTCGAGCTGCTTCGCGCGCCGCTGACCGGTCATGCCCCCGCCGCCATCGACTGGTATTGGACGCTGGGAACCACCGGCGTTCTGTTCGTGATCGCCTTCGCGCTGCTGGCCTTGTTCCGCAAGCGCGTGGTCTTCTGGCTGTAGGAGACGGCGATGACGCACCAGATCAAGCTGACGAACGTCGACCTCGACTATTTCGTCTACAGCCTGCGCTCGCAGTCGCTGCGCAGCGCCGTGTTCAACCTCGCGGTCGGCGGCAAGATGTACAAGGCCGCCGGCGACGTCGCCGCGGTCAAGGCGCTGCACGACATCAATCTCGAGATCAACGAGGGCGACCGCATCGCCCTGGTGGGCCATAACGGCTCGGGCAAGACCACCCTGCTGAAGGTCATCGCCGGCATCTATCATCCGACGCGCGGCGAGCTGTCGATCGATGGCGACATCACCTCGATGATCGCCATCAACGCCGGCATAGACATGGAGGCCACCGGCCTTCGCAACATTCACAAGCTTGGCCTCATGCGCCGGCTGCCGCGCAAGGTGATCGACAGCCGCGTCGACGCCATCGCCGAGTTCTCGGGGCTGGGCGATTTTCTCCATCTGCCGGTCCGGACCTATTCGGCCGGCATGCTGGCGCGTCTGATGTTCACGGTGGCGACCGAGTTCGAGGCCGACATCCTGGTGCTGGACGAGTGGCTCAGCGCGGGCGACGCCGCCTTCGTGCAGAAGGCCGCCGACCGCATGCAGCGCATGGTCGAGGACGCCAAGATCGTGGTGCTGGCCACGCACGACGACGACCTGGTTCGTCGGGTCTGCAACCGCGTGTGCGAGCTGCAGGCCGGCAAGATCGTCTTCCTCGGCTCGACCGAGGACTGGCTTGTCCACCGCGAGGCCAACGCCGCATGACCGCTCGTCTCCTCGCCCCCCGTCTTTTGGCCCACGAGGATCTCAGCGGCCTCGCCCCCGAAGTCTGGCTGGCGCGCCTGAAGCGCTCGGTCGTCGAGCGGGTCCAAGGCGGGCTGACCTATCCCGACTTTCCGTCGGCGGAGATTCAGCGTCAGTTCGTCGGTTCGGCCTATGAGGACGCCCTCGACGAGGCCGGCAAGTTCTACGCCTTCGCCCAGGAGGCCATGGCCGACCGCGCTTACAAGACCTCGGCCGGACAGGGCTATCTGGACTTCGGCTGCGGCTGGGGCCGGATCGGCCGGTTCTTCCTGCGCGACTTCGACGCCAAGGACATGGTCGGGGTCGATATTGATCCGGACATGGTGGCCTTCTGCGCCGGGGCCGACCTGCCGGGCCGCTTCGAGACCATCGCCAACGGCGAGCCGCTGCCGTTCGCCGACGGCCAGTTCCGGCTGGTCACGGCCTATTCGGTGTTCACCCACCTGCCGCCGCACCTGTTCCGCGCCTGGCTGGGCGAGTTGCTGCGCGTGCTGGCTCCCGGGGGGCAGCTGGTGTTCACGGTCGAGCCGCCGCGTTTCCTGGACATGGTCGAGGCGATCGAACCCGACGCCGAAAACGCCTGGATGGCGGCTCTGTCCGTCTACAAGGACCAACTGCCCAAGCTGCGCGCCGATCTGGCCAACGAGGGCATCGCCTATCTGGCGTCGGGCGGCGGCGACTACCGCGGGCCGGACGTCTATGGCGAAGCGGTGGTGACGACCAAGTTCGTGGCCAAGGAAGCCGCCCCGCACGGCGGCGAGGTGGTGCGCTACATCGACGACCCGGCCCAGTTCTGGCAGGCCGCGGTTGTGATCCGCAAGCGTAACCCGAACGCGCGGCGGGGCTTCTTCGCGCGACTCATGGGCAAGGCATGAGCGCCCTGCCGGCAGGTCTCAAGCCCGGCCGCGACGTCACGGTCCAGGGTCTGGACGCCCAGGGGCGTACGATCCTGGCGGCGGCCGGCGGCGATCCGCAGATGGTCTGAACTCCGACTCGAGAACAGCGCGCGGGCCTGCGCGCCGCCAAGGCCGTCCGGATCGACCTGAAGCTGGAGGCCACCGAAGGCCAGTTGGTGGGTCCGGCTCTCTATGCCGACTGGGGCGACGGCTTTTCCGAGGACTCCTACACGCGGCTGAAGGCGGGTCCGGACGGCTGGTTCGCCTCGCTGCCGGCGCGCAGCTTCCAACTGATCGGCGTGCGCCTCGACCCGTCCGAGGGCGAATGCCGGTTCACCGTGTCCGACTTCAAGGTCACGCGCATCGGCGACCTGGGCCAGGATCCGCGCGGCCTGCGCGGGGCGGCGATCCAGGCGGTTAAGCCGCTGCTGGGTCCCTTGCGCGGCCCGGCGGGCGCGCTCTGGCGGCGCGGCTGGGCGCTGTTGCAAGGTTCCGCGCGCGCCGCGTGGCGGCGGCGACGCCGGACCGGCGCAGGCGACCTACCTCCATGCGATCGCGGTCGCCAGGAACCTGCGCAGCCCGCACTTCGCCGCGCCGATCGCCGCGCCGATCACCCTGCCGGCCGACGCGCCGAAGGTCATCGCCTTCTACTTGCCGCAGTTTCATCCGTTCCCGGAGAATGACCTCTGGTGGGGCAAGGGCTTCACCGAGTGGACCAACGTCTCCAAGGCCCAGCCGCAGTTCCTGGGCCACTACCAGCCGCGCCTGCCGGCCGATCTCGGCTTCTACGACCTGCGCCAGCGCGAGGTGTTAGCCCAGCAGATCGAGCTCGCCAAGGGCGCGGGCGTCTCGGCCTTCTGCTTCCACTACTACTGGTTCGCCGGCAAACGCCTGCTGGAGCGGCCGATCGAGCTCTATCTGGCCGATCCGACCCTGGACCTGCCGTTCGCCCTCTGCTGGGCCAACGAGAACTGGACGCGGCGCTGGGACGGCGACGAGAGCGACGTCCTGATGGGCCAGGAGCATTCGCCCGACGACGACCGCGCCGTGTTCGAGGACATGGCCCGCTATATCCGCGACCCGCGCTACCTGAAGGTCGGCGGCAAGCCGGTGCTGGTGCTGTATCGCCCGGAAATCCTGCCCGACAGCAAGGCCACCACCGACCGCTGGCGCGACCAGGCGCGGGCCATGGGACTGGGCGAGCTGCACCTGCTTTGCACGACGGCGTTCGGCTTCCAGGACCATGCCTCGCACGGCTTCGACGGGATCATCGACTTCCCGCCGCACGCCATCGTCGAGGGCGAGATCACCCGGCAGGTGACGCCCTTGCACGCGAACTTCACCGGCAAGGTCTATGACTATCCGGTGGTGGTGCAGTCCAAGCTGGACGAACTGACCGCCGTCCCGGACGCCTTCGTGCCGGGCGTCATGCCGGGCTGGGACAACCAGGCGCGCAAGCCCTGGGCCGGCCACGCCTTCCATAACGCCGACCCGGAAAGCTACCTGACCTGGCTGTCGGGCGCGCTGAAGCACGCGGAGGCCAGGCATCCGCGTGGCCAGGCCATGGTCTTCGTCAACGCCTGGAACGAGTGGGGCGAGGGCGCCTATCTCGAGCCCGACCGCTGGTTTGGCCACGGCTATCTGCACGCCACCCGCACCGCGCTGGCCGCCTATGCGCCGCGCCTGACCGACGCCCATCCGCGGGTGGCGGAGGCGCAGGCCGGGTTCGTCAAGCGCGCCGAGGCGGTGACGCTGCTGCACCTATTCTATCCGGAACTGATCGACTGGTTCGCCGAGCGCCTGGCCGCGAGCGCCGACGTGCTGGACTTGATGATCACCGTGCCGGAGACCTGGGGCGAGGCGGATCTCGCCCGCGTCAGGGACGCCTTCCCGGCCGCGCATCTGGCCATCGCCGAGAACCGGGGGCGCGACATCCGTCCGTTCGTCGAGACCCTGCGCCGGGCGCGGGCCCTGGGCTATTCGGTGTTCTGCAAGCTGCACTCCAAGCGCTCGCCGCATCGGGCCAAGGGCGACCAGTGGCGCGCGGAACTGGTCGATGGCCTGCTGGGCGGCGAGGCGGCGACCTTGGCCCTGCGCGCCTTCGCCCAGGACCCAAAGCTGGGCCTGCTGGCCTCGTCGGAAGCGCGGATGCGGATCGGCGATCCGGACGTGATGGACAACAATCGCGCGGCGGTTGAACGCCTTGCGGCGCGCATGGACCTCAAGCCCAGACCAGAGACCCCATTCGCGGCGGGCTCGATGTTCTGGGGGCGGACAGAAGCCTTCGCGCCGCTGTCCGACCTGACCGACGCCGAGATCGGCTTCGAGCCGGAGCTGGGGCGCGTGGACGGCACCACGGCCCACGCGATCGAGCGGCTGACCGCCGCCATCGTCGCCCGCGCCGGCTATCGGGCGAGCTTCGAACTGTGAGCCCGATCAAGCGTCTGGTCCGCCGGGTCGGCCGCAAGCTGAAGGCCCTGGTTCCCGAACCGCCGCCGCCGCCAGGCCTGCTGCTGACCACGGTCGAGGAGGGCGAGGCCCTGTCGCGTGTCGCCGATCCTCTCAACGGACGACCCGGGACGATCGGTGCGGCGGGCGATGGCTTCGACCTGGCGCGGGTCGAGACCGTCTGGTGCGCGCCGGCCTTTGGCGTGGTGCTCGACGAGACCGGACGCGTTTTCGCCGGAACGGCCCGCGAGGCGCGTCGACTGACCCCGACTTTGGACCGCCTTCCAACCGCCCGGCGCGAAGAGGGCGAGACGCGGCTCGTCCCGCCGGACGACGCCCAGAGTGTGTCCGCCGCTACGGTCTTCATGGGGTGGGGCGCCGCCCACAACTACGCCCAGTTCCTGCTGAGCGCGCTGCCGACCCTGCTGGCGGCCGAGCGCGCGGGCGCCTTGGCGCGCTTCCCGGCCATCGCCCCGCCGCTATCGCCGTGGCACACCGACCTCCTGGCCCTGGCCGGCGCTCCTTCGCCGACCGAGGTCGACGCGCCACTGGTCAAGCTGAGCGAGGCCGTGTTCCTGACACCGACCGCGCAACGCCCTGGTCTGGACGCCATTCGCGCCCCGGATTCTGGCCCAGGTTGCGCCGGCCGCCGACGCGCGCCGCATCTATGTCAGCCGTCAGGGTTCCCTGAAGGCGCCGCAGGAGACCGAGGCCTGGCTGGAAGAGGGCCTGGCCGCGCGGGGCTTCACGATCGTCAGGCCCGGACGTCTTCGGTGCGGGAGCTGGTCGCCCTGTTCCGGGGCGCGGAGGTCGTTGTCGCGGCCTCGGGCACGATTCTGGCCAATGTCCTATTCTGCGCGCCCGGCGCCAAGATCATCGAGATCCAGCCCACCCCGCCGGCCGAGCCCTGGGCTCGCGACCTGGCCGTTCAGGTCGGCGCCGCGTGGCATGGGTTCGTGTCCGGGATGGGGATCATCCCGCCGGAAATCCCGCTGGAGCCACGCCTGCGCCCGGCCTCGGCCTATGGCTGGCGGCTGGACGTGACCGCCTTCCTGGCCTTCCTCGAACGGGCTGATCTAGGACTCCAGCGTGGTCTCTTCGATCGATCTTTCCGGCGGCGAGCAGGTTCCTCTGGCCCAGGCCCTGCACGGGCCCGACCGGGTGGCGCGCACGCTGCTGATGCGGGGCGGCGCGCCGATCCCGCCGCGTCCAATGCTTTGGCCCTGCGCCGGCGACATGCTGAATGGCCTGCACGCGCTGGGCGATCTCGTCTCGCCCGACGTCGACCTGCTGGTCGCCAAGCGTGTCGTGGCCGGCGGCACCGGCGCCCACCTGAAGCTGGACGGCCAGCTGATCTACGCGGAGGGCGCGTACCCCTACTACATCAAGCACTGGTACGATCACGACATCACGCGGCCGGCCTGGGATTTCGACGCGCCGGCGCGGATCAGCCTGGATCGGGCCTTCGTGATCACCCACTTCAACTTCGTCTGGGGTCACTGGCTGACCGAGATGTATCCGAAGCTGTTCGTGATCCGGGCCCTGAACGCCGCCGGGATCACCGCGCCGTTGGTGTTGCCACGCACCGCGCCGGGCTATGTCTTCAAGATCATACGGATGATGCTGCCGGCGCAGGAGATCGTCACCTACGATCACCGCGACGAGGCGGTCGAGATCGGCGCCGTCCTTCTGCCGCACATGCTGCATCACAACTACAGCTTCCACGACTTCCTGCGCTGGAGCCTGGAGCGCGAGGCGCTGGCCTGGCCGCGCGGGACCGGCGACGACATGATCTTCGTCAGCCGGGGCGGGGTACGCACCGGCGAGTTCGTTCCGCGAGTTGGCCAACGAGGACGAGATCGAGGGCATCGCCCAGGATCTCGGCCTTATCCTGCTTCGCCCCGAGACCAAGAGTTGGGCCGAGCAGGCGCGGATCTTCTCACGGGCGCGGCTGGTGGCGGGGGAGTTCGGCTCGGGCCTGCATAATGCGCTCCTGTCGCCCGAAGGCTGCCAGGTGGTGTCGATGAACTGGCTGGTCGAGGTGCAGTCGCGGATCGCCAACTTCCGCCGCCACGATGTGGGCTACATCCTGCCCGCCGATGGCGAGGCGCGCCTCTATACGATCGCGCCGCAGGAGAACCAGCCGTTCACAATCGACCCCGACGAGTTCCGCCGCAAGTTGAGCACCGCGGTCGAGCGGGCCGAGACCCGCAAGGCCATGGCTGGCTGGGACGACGGCCCGCCGCCCGGCGAGCCGGAGTTCCTGCTGTGAAGGCGCTGATCCTCGCCGCCTTGCTGGCCGCCGCGCCCGCCATGGCGGCCGAGCGCGTGTCGTTGCTCAAGGCCTGCGAGACGCCGAAGGGGATCGAATTCCAAGGCGGCGGCTACGGCGGCATCTCGGGCGTCGACTACGACCCGCGCGCCAGGCTCTGGGCCTTCATCAGCGACGACAAGTCCGAGCACGGGCCGTCGCACTTTTTCCTCGGCAAGCTGGATGTGCGGCCGGGCAAGGCCTGTGGCCCGGAGCTGACGGCGATGGTTCCGTTGCGCCGCGAGGACGGCGAGACCTTCCCCGACCGCAAGGTCGGGACGGAGACGGCGGACGGCGAGGCGATCCGCTTCGACCCGCTTAACGCGGAGCTCGTCTGGTCGACCGAAGGCGACTTCGACCACGGCTATCCGCCGGCCATCCGTCGCATGAAGGCCGATGGGACCCCGGTCGCGCGCCACGTCGTCCCCGACGCCCTGACCTTCCACGACGGCGGCGAGACCGGCGCGCGCAAGAACGCCACGACAGAGGGAATCAGCTGGTCCGTGGGCGGACGGTCGTTGTGGGTGTCGATGGAGGGGCCTCTGGTCCAGGATGGCCCGATCCCGTCTGTCGCCGAGGGAGGGCTGACGCGGCTGAGCCGTTTGGACCGGTCCGGCAGGCTCGTCGCCCAGTACGCTTATCGCATCGACCCGGTGCAGGTCGCCTCGCCGGTCGGTGTCGGCGACAACGGGGTCAGCGAAATCCTGACCCTGGACGATCATCGCCTGCTGGTGCTGGAGCGCTCGGGGATCAAGCATGCCGACGGCCGCTACAGCTACCATGTCCGCCTATACCTCGCCGATGTGAGCAAGGCGCTGGACGTTTCCAGGGTCGATAGCCTGCTGGAGACGTCGGTCCGGCCGGTGGAGAAGCGGCTGTTGCTGAACTTCGACACCCTTGGGATCCGGATCGACAATCTGGAGGCCATGGCTTGGGGGCCGCGCCAGGCGGACGGGGCTCGGACCCTCGTCCTGGCCTCGGACGACAACTACGACGCCAGGCAGATCAACCAGATCCTGGTGCTGCGGTTCACGCCGTAGGCGGGGCGGCCTGTCGACCGCCCCGATCACTTACGCCGCCGCGTCCTCCTTCGGGAAGTCGGTCGACACCGCCACCGCGCGCCAGTCCTTCAGCACGGCCAGATGCGCGGCCGCCACGGCCTCGGTCGCCGCCGCCGTGTCGCTGCCCAGCGGCAGGCGAACCGGCGGGTTCGGGACGTCGACGAAGTCGATCAGCACCTTGGCCAAGCGTTGAGGATCGCCGGGCTGATTGTGGCTGATCTGGGCCGCGTGGGTCCGCACAGCGCCGGCCGTCGCCTGATAGTCGGCGATGGCGGCCGGGCTGACGCTCAGCGAGGTCGCGTCCAGGAAATCGGTGCGGAAATAGCCCGGCTCGACGGCCGTGGCGAAGATTCCCAGCGGCGCCAGTTCGGCGGCCAGCGCCTCGGTCAGGCCCTCGACGGCGAACTTGGTCGAGCAGTAGACGCCAAAACCGGCCGCCGAGCGTAGGCCGCCCACCGACGACAGGTTCAGGATCCGACCCGAACGTTGACGGCGCATGTGCGGCAAGACGGCGCGGGTCACGGCCAGCAGGCCGAAGACGTTCGTGCGGTACAGGGCTTCGATCTGGCGCCAGTGGCCTCCTCCACCGCGCCCAGCAGGCCGTAGCCGGCGTTGTTGACCAGCACGTCGATGCGGCCGAACCGCTGGACCGCGGCCTTCGCGGCGGCGTGTCCTTGGGTCTCGTCGGTGACGTCGAGGGGGACGGCCAGCAGATTGGGGTGCTCGCCGAGGCGGTCGGTGACGGTCTTGGGGTTACGCGCGGTGGCGACGACGGCGTCGCCGGCGGCCAGGGCCTTTTCCGCGATCAGGGCGCCGAAGCCGCGCGAAGCGCCGGTGATGAACCAGGTACGCATGTTCGTTTCCTTCGTTAGGCCGGGGCGGTGGAGCCGCGGCGACGGAGGACTGTCTAGACCTCGGCCTTCGATGAGATAATCATCGCAGTTGTCGTCGACATAGTGAGTTGTAATCATCAATGCGACCCGTCGTTCCCGCCGATCTGGTCAGCTTTCTGGCCATCGCCCGCCACAAGAGTTTTCGCCGCGCGGCCGACGAGCTGGGTTGCACGCCGTCCGCCCTGAGCCACGCCTTGCGCGGCGTCGAGGAGCGACTGGACCTGCGCCTGGTCAATCGCACCACGCGCAGCGTCGCCCTGACCGAAGCCGGGGAGCGGCTGTTCGCCCGGGTGTCGCCGGCCTTCCGCGACATCGACGACGCCCTGGACGACCTCAACAACTTTCGGGGACGGCCGATGGGCGCGCTGCGCTTCAACGCCTCGCGCGGCGCGGCCCAGCTGGTGCTGTTGCCGGCCGTGGCCCGTTTCATGGCCCTGCATCCAGGGGTGAAGGTCGAGATCGTCGCCGACGGGGCGCTGGTCGACATGGTGGCGGAAGGCTGCGACGCCGGCGTGCGCTTCGGCGAGACCATAGCTCAGGACATGGTCGCCGTGCCGATCGGCGGCCGCCAGCGCACCGCCATCGTCGCCACGCCGGCCTTCTTCGAAGTTCATCCCAAGCCGACGGCGCCCGAACAGCTGAAGGCGCTGCCCTGCATCCGCTTCCGGTTCGCCAGCGGGCGACTCTACGCGTGGGAGTTCGAACGGGACGGTGTCGAGCTGAACATCGAGGTCGATGGTCCCCTGACCCTCAACGATCAGGAGCTGAGCATTCAGGCCGCCCTCGACGGACTGGGCGTGACCTTCGCCTTCGAGGACCAGGTCGCCGACCTGATCGCCCAGGGACGTCTGGTGCGCGTGCTGGAGGACTGGTGCCCCTATTACAGCGGCTTCTATCTCTACTATCCGAGCCGACGCCGGGCGCCCGCGCCGTTGCGGGCCTTCATCGACTTCCTGAAGGAGGAGGGGGCCTAGTTTTCGGAGTGGAACTTGCCGACGGCCTGGCGCAAGGCGCCGATATTGATCGGCTTGGCCAGCACCTCGACGCTCTCGAAGCCCTTGCGGGGCAGGTCGCCATAGCCGGTCGCGAACACGAAGGGCACGCCCTGCTCGCGCAGCGCCTCGGCGACGGGAAAGACCATCTCGCCGCCGATATTGACGTCCAGCACCGCGCCGTCGGGTCGCGGCTGGTCGCTGCCCAGAAAGGCCAGGGCGTCGTGCACCGCGCCGAACGAGCCGGCGATTTCGTAGCCCATGTCGCCGAGCATGTCCTCGACCATCATGGCCACCAGGGCCTCGTCCTGAACGATCATCACCCTGGAGGATTTCATGCGGCCAGGCTCAGCCGTTCCGACAACGGGGCGCGAAGCGTGTAGACGAAGCCTGACGGAGCGAAGTCCATGGTGGCCGCGCCGCCCAGATCGCGGGCCAGGCCGCGTTGGATCATCTGCGAGCCGAAGCCGCGGCGTTCGGGTAGGGCGGCTACGGGCGGACCGTCGACCTCGCGCCAGGTCAGGGTGAGCATCGGCGGCGCGGCGGCCTCGTCGACCGACCACCGGATCACCACCCGACCCGCGGACGTCGAAAGAGCGCCATACTTTGCCGCGTTCACGGCCAGCTCGTGCAGGGTCATATGGACCGAGACCGAGGTCTCGGCGCTGAACGTGATGGCCGGGCCGACGATGTCGAAGCGCTCGGCCCGGTCGACCGTGAACGGGGCCAGGGCCTTGTCCAGGATCTCATGCATTCCGGCGCGGCCCCAGGCGCGGCGGGTCAGCAGCTCGTGGGCCTGGGACAGCGCCAGGAGGCGGTCCTCGAACACCTCGGCGAAGGCTTCGGGCGAGGGGGTGGCGCGGAGGGTCTGACGGGAGATCGACTGAACGATGGCCAGGGTGTTCTTCACCCGGTGATCCAGTTCCTGCAGCAGGAACGTGCCATGGTGACGGGCGTCGACCAGGCTGTCATGCAGCCGGCCGCTTTCCAGGGCCGAGGCGGTGGCGCGGGCGATGACCTGCAGCTTCTGCACGGTCTCTGGTGAAGGCGTATGCGATTCAGCCCAGTAGGCGCCGATCGCGGCCACGGGGTCTTCCATGCGCACCGGCGTCATCACCAGGCTTTTGACGAAGGTCGGGCGGTAGGCGTCGTGGGGGATGCGATCGTCCAGATAGATGTCGGAGATCACCACCGTCTGGCGGTTCAGCATCGCCCAGCCGGAGATGCACGCGGTCAGGGGAAAGCGCTTGCCCTTCCACAGCGGGCCGATCGCGTCCTCGTCGAAATACCAGCACTGTTCGTTGTCACGCAGGACGAAGGCCACGCCGTCCGCCCCAGAGATGCGTCGGGCCGCCTTGCGAACGACGTCCGCCACCTCGGCGAGCGTGCGCGTCGCCGACAGCGCTTCGATGGTTTCGATGAGCGTCATCAGGCCCGTATCGGGCGCCGCAACCTCGTCTCGGAGCGCTAAATCCAGCATGTCTCGAGCGTTGCACGTTGATTATGGTTGAAACCCTAACACGCAGACGGCGCCGGACAAGCTGAGCCGCTAGTCCGCGATGCGCGCGATCGCACCCGTGGACGGGACGCGCTCTCATTCGACGGCCTTGGGGCCGAGGGCGAACGCAGCGAGGCCTTTGGAGAAAGGCGGTGGGGCAAGGCGTCAGCGGGGATTGGCGCTTTCTCGGCGCGGAGAAGAGGGCCCGGGGCGATCGGTTTCATTCCACGTGTCGCGCGTCAAACGGTCGCGGCGAACCGCGACCGGCCCGTGGAGGCGACGCTCAACGTCGCGCGCCCGAGACGTGTCGCCGCGACGGGCGTCGATCTCTGTCAGGATGCGGCTGTCCAGCGCATCTCGCGATAGACGCCGTCGTCCGCGATCGTCTCGAAGCCCAGGCGATCATAGAGCGCCGCGGCCCGCGCGTTGTCGCACGCCACCTGCAGCGCGAGCGCCGCTCCGGTCGCGCGCGCCTCGTCCATCAGCGCGGTGATCAAGATCGAGCCCAGGCCCTTGCTTCGCCACGCCGGCGCCAGAGCGATATCAACGAGACGCATTTCGCCATTCGTCCGATTGCTGATCATGCGCCCTATGGGCGCGCCGTCCACCTCGATGATCTCGCGGCGCGCCCCGGGATACTGGGCGGCGTAGCTGGCGCTCTGAGCCAGGAACTGCTGGCGCATCAGCATGTCCAGCACCGGAGCGGGCAGGTTGAGCGGCGCAAAGTGCTGGGCGCGGGCGGCGATGAAGAGGTTCAGCAGCAGCGCCTGATCGGACGCTGCTTCAGCGCGACGGACGGGCGGCGCCGCTTTACCTTCGAGGTTTTCAGACGTCATAGTTGAGTCTCAAAGACGTAGAACCTGTAGCGAGCGCCCATTCGATGTCAGACGCCTTCGTCGCTCTCACCGCCGACTCCTTCTCACCGCACGTCGGCGCGCTTTTCCAGTTGGGCGACACCGAGCTGTCGCTGACTCTGGTCGAGGTTGATGTCCAGGACGCGCCGGCCGGCGAGCGCGCGCCCTTCACTCTGGTCTTCCGAGGTCCCAAGTCACCCTGGGCGCCGGAAAACATGTGGATGCTGAAGGGGCCGGACGGGACGACGCACGAACTCTATATCGCGCCAATCCACACTCCGGACCCCAGCTGCCAGGACTATCAGGCCGTGTTCAACTGAGCCGTCTTCAGACCAGATCGTCCGCGCGCCGGCCTGGGAGGAGCGCGGATACCATCGCTGTCGAGATCAGTTGCGTGACGGGAAGATGCCGTTGAGCGCGATACAGACGGTCAGCGCCAGGAAGGGCTGGCGGTTCTCATGCGGTTGCGAGCCGCCTTGGGAGCCCAGCGAGCGGGGGTCCATGGGCGTCAGGCTCGCGGTGTTGGCGCTGTAGGGCAGGAAGGGCGGGGTCGAGCCGGAGCTGGCCTTGCCCGCGGCGTTGCCGAGGATCGTATTGTTCGTCGGCAGAGAGACGTTGCTCGTCCCGGCGACGCTGGTGTTGGCGTTCAGGACGTGGAAATGCTGCGGCATCTCGGTGCTGATCAGCGTGTGCGTGAACTCGCCGAGCACCGCGCCTAAAGGCAGGCTATCGCTCGTATGGAGGGGGGTGCGGGCGCGCAGGTCGGGAAGGGCGAAGTTGTTGACGCCGTTGCCCCCGTACGTCGTGCCCAGAAGCGAAAATAGCGCCTGGTTCTGCTGGATGGACAGCAGCTGACCGTTGCACAGCGCCCAGTTCTTGGGTGCGAAGTTGAAACTCATGATGCGAATTTCGCCCATGTAGTAATCGCTCATGGCGATACGCTCCGAAGTTTGAAGGCGGCTAGTTGCGCGCCGGGAAGACGCCACGCAGCGCGATGCAGTAGTTCAGCACCAGCGAAGGCATCATGTTGTTGTGGGGCTGGCTTCCGCCGGCGACGCCGATCGATTGCGGCGGCATCTGCACATTGGGCGCGCCGGTGCTGTAGATCAGGCCCTGGCTGTTAGACTGGAAGTTGCCTGAAAAGGCGCGCGCCAGCTGGTTGTTGGTCGGCGTCAGCGTCGTGCCGTTGGCGCTGGAGACCGACAGGCCGTGCGTGTGCAGTGGCATCTCACTCTGCAACAGGGTCACGCTTTCCGACCCGCCGGTCTGGCCAAGGTCATAGACGCTGAGCCCCGGGCCCGGCTGGTTGCGGCCGGTATGGAGCGCCGCCAAGCCCATCAGGTTCGGCAGCGCGAAGTTGCTGGTGCCGTTGCCGCCATAGGTCGTGCCTAGCAACGAGAAGAGCGCGGTGTTCTGCTGGATCGGCAAGAGCTGACCGTTGCAGAGCGCCCAGTTTGCCGGCGCGAAATTGAAGGCGAAGATGCGGATTTCCGCGACGAACTGATCGGACATGAAGATTTCCTCGAGCTGGCGCGGTCAGTTCTGCGACGGATAGATGCCGTACAGCGAGATGATGAAGTTCACCGCCAGGTACGGCTGCATGTTCTCGTGCGGTTGAGAGCCGCCGCTGGAAAGCGTGCTGGCGCCCGAGGTGACCACCTGGTTTCCGCCGTAGGTCCCATAGGGATAGAGGGTGCTCCCGCCGGGGCCGCCCGTCGCGAGCATCGTGCTGGCCGTGGGCGCCCCCGTATCGCCCGTGGCCGTGGTGGCCGCGACCGGGTGCGTGTGCTGCGGGATCTGGCTGGTCGTCAGGGTGACGGTTTCCACGCCGCCCTGCTGGCCGATGACGTAGGTTTCGCCTTGCGACGCGCCCCAGTGGGTCACGACCCGTCCGCGCAGGTCGGGAATGCCGAAGGTGTTCTGGCCGTCGCCGCCGTACGTCGTGCCGATCAGGTTGTAGAGCGTGTCGTTCTCGGCGATCGACATCAGCTGCCCATCGCAGAACGCCCAGCCGACCGGAGGAAAGTTGCCCCCGAACATGCGGATTTCGCCAATATAAGGCTGACTCAAGACGGGCCTCCCCAAATTCCAGCGAACGCTGATTTTTCGCCAGAATAGGGGTTGCGCGCAGATAGTACAGGGAAAAGAGATCGCCCTATGGACGCATTTTCGCTTGCCGCGGCGGCTATGCGGGGGCGGCGACTTCCGGAGCGGCGAGTTCGCCATGCAGGGCCCGCTTGAGGCGGTCTCGATCCAGAGCGCCTTCCCATCGCGCGACGACCAGGGTCGCCACGCCGTTGCCGACAAGGTTGGTCAGGGCCCGGCACTCGCTCATGAAGCGGTCGACGCCCACCAGCACGGCCAGGGCCGCGATCGGGATGTCGGGCACGACCGCCAGGGTCGCGGCCAGGGTGATGAAGCCCGCGCCCGTGACGCCGCTGGCGCCTTTCGAGGTGAGCATGGCCACGCCCAGCAGGGCCAGCTCCTGCCCCAGACTGATGGGGGTGTTGGTCGCCTGGGCCAGGAACAGGGTGGCCAGGGTCATGTAGATGTTGGTGCCGTCCAGATTGAAGCTGTAGCCCGTCGGGATCACCAGGCCGACCACCGAGCGGCGGGCGCCGGCGTTCTCCAGCTTCATCATCATCTGCGGCAGCACCGACTCCGACGAACTGGTGCCCAGCACGATCAGCAGCTCCTCCCGGATATAGGCCAGGAACCGCAGGATGGAGAAGCCGCACGCCCAGGCGATCAGGCCCAGCACCACCAGCACGAACAGCAGCGAGGTGATGTAGAAGGTCGCCACCAGCGCCCCCAGCTGGACCAGGGCGCCGATACCGTACTTGCCGATCGTGAAGCCCATGGCCCCGAACGCGCCCAGCGGCGCCAGGCGCACCACCACCTGGATGACGCCGAAGAATAGCTTGGCGGCGTCCTCCAGCACGTTGGCCACCTTGTCGCCGAAGTCGCCCAGCCGCGTGCAGGCGAAACCCGTCAGGATGGCGATCAGCAGCACCTGCAGCAGATTGCCCTCGGAGAAAGCCCCGAAGAAGGTGTCGGGAATCAGGTGCAGCAGGTAGGCGACCAGACCCTCGCCATGCTTGGCCTTTTCCAGGTAGCCGGCGGCGATCGACGGATCGAGCGTCTTGGGATCGATGTTGAAGCCGGCGCCCGGCTTCAGGGTGCGCCCGACCAGCAGACCCAGCACCAGGGCCAGGGTCGAGACGACCTCGAAATAGAGCAGGGCTTTGAGGCCCACCCGGCCGAACGCCTTGATGTCCCCCATCCGGGCGATGCCGCCCGCCACGGTGCAGAAGATCACCGGCGCGATGACCAGCTTGATCAGCTTGATGAAGCCGTCGCCCAGAGGCTTGACCGCCACGCCGATCTTCGGCCACAGCGCGCCGACCAATATGCCCAGGGCGATGGCGATCAGGACCTGGACATAGATCGATTTCAGATGCCGCAACGCGTTCGTCCCCCGGAGAGCTTCGCTCAAGCCATTTGCCGGGGTTCGCACGCCCGCCATCTTGCGCTATTGACCCTGCGCCTCGCACGCGGAGGCCCAGTAGCTCAGCAGGATAGAGCAGCGCTTTCCTAAAGCGAAGGTCGGGGGTTCGAGTCCCTCCTGGGCCGCCAGTGGCTTTGTCGTTGCAACTTAACGCTGGCCCAACGGCAACTTAAGGCCGGCAAAAGCGCGACGCAGTCGCATGTGAAGCCCATCCGGGCTCTTCACCCTGTTCGAGAACTACGTGTTCACGGTGGAGGAGAACACTTCGGTCGAGGAAGAGGTCGCTCTCGATCCCGAGCTGCTCGGCAAAGTCTTCGAGAATCTGCTGGCCTCGTACAACCCGGAGACCAGCTCGTCGGCTCGCAAGTTGTCGGGATCTTTCTACACCCCGCGCTACGTCGTCGATTTCATGGTGCGGGAAACGCTCGCGCACCAGTTCAACGCCGCGTTGAAGGGCCTCAAACCTTCAGGCGACCAGGGGCTTCGCCCCCGCGCTGAGCAATTGGACTTCGGCCCCGCGCCCGGCGAGCTGGCCATGGAGCGACCGGCAGCGACATCCAGACCCGCGTCGAACAATGGCGTCGACGCGCGCGTCCAGGACCTGCTGGACCCGACTGCGCCTGCCCCTGAATTCTCTGAGGCGGAGCGGGATGCGCTGATCAAGGCGATCGAGGATCTGAAGGTGCTCGACCCGGCCTGCGGCTCTGGCGCATTCCCCATGGGGATGTTGCAGGCATTGATGGACGCGCTGAAGCGTCTCGATCCCAACAATGATAAGTGGAAGGCCGCCCTGCGCGCGCCGCTGGCGGACCGGGTTGCCCGTGCGCCGCAATACGACATCACGCGGCGGGAAGCGGAGATCGAGGAGGCGGAGGCCGCCCTCAAGGCTTTCGATGAAGAGTTCGCCGACAACGACCTGGCCGACTATGTTCGCAAGCTGCACCTGATCGAGCGCTGCCTGTACGGCTCGGACATTCAGGCGATCGCCATCCTCATCGCCAAGCTTCGGTTCTTCATCAGCCTGGCGGTCGAGCAGACGCCCGATCCGGAAAAGCTCGACGACAATCTCGGCATCAAGCCGTTGCCGAACCTGGAAACGAAGCTGGTCGCGGCCAACAGCCTGATCCCTCTTCAACGGCCGGCGCAGGTCGATCTCTTCGCCAATCCGCGGATTGGTGAGCTGGAGCGCCTGATCGAGGATGCTACCCAACGGCACTTCGCCGCGCGAACCATGCGCACCAAGCGCAAGTACCGCGAGTTGATCCAGCAACACCGAGATGAACTGGCCGACATACTAGAGTCGGAGCATTCGCTGCCGCACGCGGATGCGCGGATGGCCGCGTGCTGGAACCCATTCGATCAGCAGGCCAGCGCGCCGTTCTTCGACCCCCTGTGGATGTTCCAGCTCCACGGCGGCTTCGACATCGTCATCGGCAATCCGCCCTACGTCCGGCAGGAAAAGATCACCGACCAAAAGCCCGCCCTTCAGGCGCACTATGGCGGCAAGGACAAGAACGGCCTGCCGCTTGGCAGCTACGCCGGAACAGCAGACCTATTCGTCTATTTCATTGAGCGTGGCGTGAAGCTGCTGCGCCCCGGCGGGGCGTTCGCTTACATCACCTCAAACAAATGGTACCGCGCCAAATACGGCGAGAACCTGCGTCACTGGTTCAACGTCAACGCCAGGATCGAGACCCTGATCGACTTCGGCGACGCCGACGTGTTCGACGCCATCGCCTACCCCACTATTCTCATCGCCGAGCGGCGCGAGCCGGCGCGGCGCGGTCCGACCTCGTCGGAACGGTTCCGCGCCCTTAACTGGCAGAACCTGGGCGAAAAGGCTGAGATCGAGGCCTTCCCGGAGCTGCTCAAAAGCGCCGGCTTCGACATGCCTCAGACGGCGTTGGAGAAGGACGGCTGGCAGATCGAGCCGACCCTCAAGCGCGAACTCCTGGCCCGCATCCGCGCGGCGGGCGTGCCGCTGAGTGACTATGTCGAGGGGCGCTTCTACTATGGCATCAAGACTGGCTTCAATGATGCCTTCGTCATCGATGGCGCGATCCGGGCCGCGCTGATCACGGCCGATCCCAAGAGCGATGAGATCATCAAACCCTTCCTGCGCGGCCGCGATGTGAAGCGCTGGCGCGTGCAGCCGCAGGATCTGTGGCTGATCTTTACCCGGCGAGGCACCGACATCGATCGGTATCCGGCCATCAAACAGCACCTGGAAGGATATCGTTCAGCGCTCGAGCCTAAGCCGCGCGACTGGACCGGAGCGGACTGGCCCGGCCGGAAGGCCGGTTCATATGAGTGGTTCGAGATCCAGGATAACGTCGCCTATTGGGAGGAATTTCTTCAGCCAAAGGTGGTCATCCCGGCCATCGAGAAGACCGTCGCCTACGCGCCTGATACGACCGGCTTCTTCAGCAACGACAAAACCAGCATCGTGGTGTCCGATGATTGGCGCTATCTGACTGCCTGCCTCAATTCGCCGGTTTCATGGTGGGTGGCCCAGACGACCTATGCGGGACGTCAGGGCGGCTTCTACGAATTCAAGCCGATGTACGTCGGACAGTTTCCGATCCCAAACGCCCGCGACGACGTGAAGGCGCTGATCGAACCGGTCGCCTTCCGCGCCGAACCACGTGAGCTCACGACCGAAACCCTGCTCAACGGTCTGAAGGCTTGGCTTCAGGCTCCCGCGCGGGCGACCGAGTTTGCGAACCTGCAGCCTCGCATCACGGACATCGAAACAGTGCGGCGCGTGGTCCTCAACGCCTTCTCACATTCCACACCGGTTACGCTTGCTCGCGCTGAAATTGTGGCGGCTATCGACGCCGTGGAGGCTCTGCATGCGGGACTGCGAGCTGAGTTTCCGACGCCTTAGTCGAGCGGTATTCCCCAATAGGCCAGCGCCGCCTTCACCTCCTCAATTGGGTAGTGCGGTCCAGGGTCAGCGAGGTCCCGTCGGATCTGGACCAGTCTTCGTTTGGCGCATTTCCGAATTCCATCGTTCAATGGCACGATGCCTAGCGGCGTGGCGGGCACCTGAACTCGCGGCCAACTCTTGGGATAAGCATCCCAATCGCCCCACGTCTCGATGGCGGCGATCGTCTCAGCCAGGCTTTCGTGATCGCAATGCCAGTCGTAGAGGTTCCGCGCGCAGATCCGAAGCATAGCCTTCACCTCCGGCATGGTGTCGGTGAACGCTTTCAGCGGGGTCGGAAGCAGGACCATGTTCGCGACGCATGAGAAGAAGCGGCGGTCTTGGACCACGGCATTCGCCTCTTGATAGGAAGGATCGTCGACGCCCCAAATATGGCAGCAGGACCAATTGGGCCGGTCGTCTGATCGCAGTCCCAGGGCATAGGTGAGAGACTTGTTGGCGTGGACATTGCCCTCTCGCTTATGTTCGGTATGGCCGGTCTGACGGTTCTTGTTGAGCTGCGGCTCGCTCCAGTTGTTCTTGTAGAAATAGGTGCGGCGGGCATGCTCCGGGTACCACATCGGAAGCAACCGGAACGTGGCTGGATCGACCCATCGTGCTGTCCTCTCAATGAGCCTCATGATTTCGCGGAGCTCCATCTCCGCGCGCAATGCATCTAAGCCGTCCGGGAGTTGTGTCGGGGTCGCCATGCCGGGTCATTATCATGCCGCCGTCCGGCGACAAGATGGGCTTGATCCTCGCGCGCAGTTACTTATAAGGGCGTATAAGAGCTTTTAGGAGATTCACTGTGGCGGTCATCGCGCGTGCTGAAGCTTTGGCTTCGATCTTCGAAGCGGGGCCGATAAATTTTGGGCCTCAGGTGTGGCTCGACCCAAAACATGGCCTAGTCGCCGGCGTCTTCCCGTCGCCAACGGCGAGATTCGACTTTGCATCGGAGAAGGCTGTCACGCTATCCGGCGAGCCGGGTGAAAGCGTCGCCGGGTCGGCCGGGCTGAAGCGAATTGTTTCGCTCCTCCATGAGGCTAAGCGCGTCGGACAAATATGTGAGATCGAAACATCCAATGCGATCTATCGCCTCGGCTCGGCGACTCAGATGCTCGTCTACGGTCTGGACTTGATCGAGGCCGCGCGGCCGGGAACTATGGAGAAGCTCTCCGCCCGCAAGAAACAAAGCAAGCGCCCCGTCGCGAAGACCCGCGCGGCGCTCTACGACGTGGAACACCCGGACTCGCATTCGACTCAGTTGAAGTGCGGCTGGTACGTCGGAACAAACAATAAGGCCGCCGAAGCCCGCGGCGTCCTGCGCCAGGCCGTGGAGCTTGCCGGTCTCGTGTGGGGGCAGGACTTCGTCGTCCGACGTTAGGTTGTGGCCTGCCCCCATTGGGTGATCCGGTTTGAATGTTAGTGCACGGGCTCTTCCGGCGCGAAGGTTTGGTTGGGCGGGCGCGCGCCTTGATCTTCCCCCGAGAGAGTGGACGGGGTTAAGCCGCTCTACGTTCGGCCTCGGCGGGGCTGATATAGCCTAGAGCCGAGTGCAGGCGACGGGAATTGTAGAAGCCCTCGATATAGCCGAACAGATCGCGCCGGGCCTCGGCGCGGGTGGCGTAGATCCGATGATGGACGCGCTCGGTCTTGAGGGTGTGGAAGAAGCTCTCCATCGGGGCGTTATCCCAGCAGTCGCCCTTGCGGCTCATGGAGGGGGTGATGCCGGCTTGGGCCAGGGCCGAGCGATAGGCCTCGGCGGCATATTGAATGCCGCGATCCGAATGATGGATGAGGCCGGGCGCGGGCTTTTGGCGTGCGATGGCCATGGTCAGGGCTTCCAGGGCGATCTGGGTGTGCAGGGTGTCGCGCATCGACCAGCCGACGAGTTTGCGGGTGTGCATGTCGAGGACGCCGGCCAGGTAGAGCCAGCCTTCGCCAGTCGGGATGTAGGTGAGATCGGCCAGCCAGACCTGGCCTGGAGCCGCCGCCTGGAAGTTGCGGGCGAGCCTGTTGGGCGCGATCGGATAGCCATGGCGGCTGTCGGTGGTGCGGGTACGGCGAGGCAACGCGGCCAGGCCGCGCAAGCCCGCCCGGCGCATCAACCGCTCGACCCGCGAGCGCCCAACGCGGCGCCCATGACCGCGCAGGACGGCGTGGACGCGCGGCGAACCATAGGTCCCACAGCTCTCGGCATGGATCAGGCGGATGTCCTCGGTCAGCGCGCGATTGGCCGCCGCCCGCCGGCTCTCGGGCCTGACGCGCCAGGCATAGTAGCCGCTGGCCGACAGACCCAGGACCCGACACATCACCCGAACCGGCCAGGCGCCGCGGTGCTCATCGACGAACCCGAACTTCATCGGGAGGCCGCTCCGAAGATGAGCGCGGCTTTTTTTAGGATGTCGCGCTCCATCCGCAGATGGTCGTTCTCGCGACGCAGGCGGGCGTTCTCGGCGGCCAGATCAGACGGCGACGGGGCCGGCGCTTGCGTGTGGGCGCGCCGCGCCGGCCCCATCACCTGCGTCCCGTACTGCATCATCCATCGTCGCAGGACCGTCTCGTGCAGGCCCAACTCCCGGGCCACCATGCCGGCCGACAGGCCGCTGCTGGCGACACGGTCAACCGCTTCTCGTTTGAAGGTCTCCGGAAAGACCCGACGCTTCACGCTCATCAGACACTCCTCTCCAGCTCCGAAAAGCTAGCATGGGTGTCCACTCAAGCGAGGGAGGATCAGGGCGCGCAGGTTCAGGTGCTTCCGTGTGTCCGGCCTGTTGATGCAGCCTTCGTCCCGGCCGCTGGCCTGTATGGAGTTCGCGGACCCGGTCCATCCCGCAATTGCGCGCTCGAGGCGCAGCTGCCGTTTCTGGTTTTCCGGGCCCCGTCTCGTGGACCGTTGCGCCATACGTCTCGTCTGACCTTCCTGCCTCCTCTGACGCTTCAGACCCTCGCAGCGATTAGGCTGCCACGGCCGGAGCTCTGTAGGACCCGCCGTGCGCCATCAGCGCCCAGACGATCCTCGTGATCTTGTTGGCTAGAGCGACGGTGACCAGCATGCGTGGCTTTCGCGACAGCATGCCAGCCAGCCATGGGCTGGCCTGAGACGGGTCCTTCGCCGCGACCTTTGCTGCTGAGCTGGCTCCCAGGATCAGAAGCCGCCGCAAGTTGCGGTCGCCCATCTTCGAGATCCGGCCGAGCCGCTCTTTGCCGCCGCTCGAGTTCTGCCGGGGTGTGAGGCCGACCCCAGGCGGCGAAGTCTCGACCACGCCGGAAGCTGCTGGCTGGTGGCGCAAGCGCCACGAGCGCTGTGGCGACGATCGGCCCCACGCCCGGGACGGTCATCAACCGCCTGGCGACCGGATCGGCCTTCGCCCGGGCTTTAATATCCCGATCGAGCATCGTGATCTTCGCCTGCAGCGCCTGGATGCCCTCGGCGATGATCGCAAGGATCGGTCGGGCCTCGGCCGGCAGGTCGGTCTCTGGATCGACGGCCAGCGCGATGAGCCGCCCGACCTGGCCAACGCCCTGGGGCACGACGAAGCCGAACTCGGCCAAGTGACCGCGCAAGGCGTTGCTGAGCTGCGTGCGCTGGCGCACCAGCAGGTCCCGGGTGCGGAAGATGATGGCCGCGCCCTGCGCTTGCGCCGTCTTCGGCGCGACGAACCGCATCGTCGGCCGCTGGGCCGCTTCGACGATGGCCTCGGCATCAGCCACGTCGTTCTTCTGCCGCTTCACGAACGGCTTGACGTATCGCGGCTGAATGAGCCGGACCTCATGGCCGAGCGCCATAAACTCCCGCGCCCAATGGTGCGCACCTGAGCACGCCTCCATCGCCACCAAGCACCTCGGCTGGCTGGCGAAGAAGCGCAGCACCTGATCGCGCCTCAGCTTCTTGCGGAACACGACCCCACCAGCCGCGTCGGCGCCATGCGCCTGAAAAACGCTCTTCGCCAGATCCAGCCCAATCGTCGTAACCTCGCCCACGGACGCCTCCTTCAAGTGGTGCTTCAACACCTCCACTCTGGCACTTCGATGCCGTCAGGGGGCGTCCACCCCATCGCAAATGGCGCTTTGCGGCACGCCCGCATTCGGCCGCGGCGCCAAGTTCTGCTTCTGCGCAGCGTGGACTTCGCGTCGAGGCTCTGGCGCGCATTGGGGGCGCAATTCCGCGTCGACGTTCGAAGCTTATCTATCTCGGGTGCGGTCGCGACCGAAGGAGAAGTCCGGGAAAACCCATTGATGGCTGAATGCCCAGAAGCCGACAACCAGCATGGTCACACCAATATCTGCCAGGCCGTCGCCATAAGGGCCACTCCAAACGAGCAGCGTTCCAATCAGGGCAACTGCGACGGCCAGGTCCCAGGCGCCTTTCTGGATCGCCGCCTTCTCCTCTCGTTCGAGCAGCGCGCGTACTGCGATTCTCTTGGCGCTGTGATCGACGAAGTCCGGGTCCGGCTCGCGCGGCGGCTCGGGCAGCGACGACGCAAGCAGCGCGTCCAATTCCTCGTTGGTCATTCGACTTAGCCTCCAGTCGTCAGGAACGCGCGCAGCTTGGCCTTGCCGCGCGAGATCAGGCTCTTGAGCGTGCCTAGCGGCAGATCGAGCATCGCGGCGGCTTCCTCGTGGGTCCATCCCTGGCCGTCGCAAAGCGCGATAGCGGCGCGGGCCTGCGGGTCCAGGCGCTCGAGCGCGGCCGCCAGATCGAGACCCAGATCGCCTCCGTGGGCTTGGGTGTTCGCCAATTGCTCGGTCGCGGTCACGTCGCGCTTGGCGCGCGATGTGACGCGCCGGCGCTCATCGAGAAACAGTCGCCACCCGATCTGCGTCAGCCACGCAGCATAGCTCCCGCCCGCCTGAAACTGCGCAGCGCGCTCCCAGGCGCGCACGAAGGTGTCCTGCGCCAGATCGTCGGCGTCGGAGGGGCTGGCGATCCGGCGTAAGAACCCACGCAACCGCGCTTCGTGGCGCGCGACGAGCAACGCGAACGCTTTCCGGTCTCCGTTGGCGGCGCGCGCGTTCAAGAGGGCGTCGTCCACCACCGGTCAATCGCGTTGGCGGCGGAGCGTTATGCCCCCCCAGACCGTCATCAGCGAACCGACGAGTAAGGGAAAGGCGCCGACGCCGAAGGCCATTCGGCGGATTGCGCTGTCAGTCTGGATTAGCGCGAAGAAGGCGCAGGCCAGGGCCAGGGCGAGAAGCAATGATCCGTTGCGAAGGTCCGACAGCCCGCGCTCGACGCGGGGACGGTCGCCCAGTGCGCGGTCGAGGAGGTCGATGTCGATCGGCAAGCCCGCGTCGATAATGCGGCGGAGCGTCTTATGAAGCATCGCCAAGCGCACCAGCCGCAGCGCCTGGATAAGGCCCGTCAGCGCGATGATGGCGATCGCGACGCTGACAATCGTCGCTCCCGCGAAATGGGCGTCCAGCATGGCGCTTCCTCATTGAGCCTGTCTTCAGACGAACCTCGGGCCGCTGGCGGATGCAACGTTGGGGAAAGAAATTTTCGGCTTCGCCGCATCTCGAGAGGCCAGCGTCGCCGTCATGCCCTGACCGAGAGCTGTTGGCTCTTTGCAGGACTAGCATCATGCCAAACCGTCGCCTTCTGCTTGTCGCAACCGTAGCCATTGCCTTGACCGCCGGAAGGCGCGCCATCGCGTCGACGCCGGTCGGCCTGGACATGGAGGGGATGGATCGGTCGGTGCGCCCAGGCGACGACTTCTACGCCTTTGCAAACGGGACATGGCAGCGCGCAGCGACGATCCCACCGGATCGAGCCTGGACGGGGCGCCGATCACGATGCAGGACCGGACGGCCGCCGACATCCGCAGCATCATCCAAAATGCCGCCAGTCGGCCTGGATCGCGGATGGGCGATCTCTATGCGAGCTACATCGATCAGACGACGATCACGGCGCATGGCCTTGCAAAGCTTCGGCCCTGGCTGAATCAGGTTGCCGCCGCCGCCGATCATTCTCGGCTGGCCGCGGTGATGGGGCGGCTCGCGCCCTATGACGTCGGCGGACTTTTCGCCATCGGCATTGGCGAAGACGACAAAGCGCCTGGCGCCATGGTGGTGACACTCAAACAGGGCGGGCTGGTCCTGCCTGGCCGCGACCTCTATCTCGCCGGCGGCGGAGCCAGCGTGCGCCTGACGGCCTATCGGTCGTATCTGGAGCGCATCCTTACCCTGAGCGGCGTCGATACCGCCCTCGACCGCGCGGACGCGATCATAGCGTTCGAGACGGCGCTGGCCCAGGTTCATCGGGCGCCCAGCGACGCCCGCAACGCCGACGCGTCCTACAACGCCTACACCGTCACCGATCTTGAGCGGGAGGCTCGGGGCTTCGACTGGAGGTCATGGCTGGGCGCGATGAAGCTGGACGGCCGCCCACGCTATATCGTCGCCCAGCCCGACGCCCTAGCGGGCGAAGCAGCGGTATGGGCAAGAACGCCAATTCGTGTCCTTCAGGATTATCTGCGCGTCAGGGTGCTGACGACCTACGCCCGCTATCTGCCGCCCGCCTTCGCCGACGCGCGCTTTGCCTTGTTCGGGACGGCGCTGGCTGGGACCGCCGAGCAGCCCCCCCGTTGGCGCCAAGGTGTGTCGCTCGTGACCAACCTCTTGGGCGACGACGTCGGGCGGGCCTATGTCGCGGCCCACCTGACTCCTGAGGCGCGAGGGCAGGCCGCTCGTCTGGTCAAGAACATCGTGGCCGCGTTGGACGCTAAACTGGCCGCGGCTGCGTGGATGACGCCGACAACGCGGATACGGGCGCGGGACGAAGCTAGCCCGGACCCGCCTTAAGATCGGCTATCCGGATCGTTGGCCAGCCGGCGCGCAGGTTCCGATCGCGCGCGATGACTTGATTGGCAATGTGGCCCGTCTCAACGCCGCGCGGTTCGCCGATCTGGTCGCCAGGCTCGACCGGCCGATCGATCGCGACGCCTGGGTGGCCCCGGTCACCGTCCCCAACGCCTTCGCCAGCGCCGGCGCCAACGAGATCATCCTCCCCGCGGCCATTCTTCAGCCCCCGCTGTTCGATCCGAAGGCCGACGCGGCCGTCAACTACGCGCGGATAGGCGCAACGGTGGCCCACGAACTGTGTCACCTGTTCGATGACCAGGGGCGCAAATACGACGAGCATGGCGCCCTTCGCGACTGGTGGACGCAGGCCGACGTCGAAGCCTTCCAGCAGCGCGAACGAGCGCTGATCGCCCAGGCTTCCAGCTACGAACCGCTCAAGGATGTTCCGGTGAACGGCGCACTGACGATCGGCGAGAACATCGCCGATCTAGCAGGGCTTGAGGTCGCCTACGCAGCGTTTCGTAATCTTCCCGCAAGCGCCCGGCCAATGCTCGACGGCATGACCGCCGATCAACGCTTCTTCATTGCGTGGGCGCAGGCTTGGCGCTCCGCCTATCGCGAACCCTTCCTAAGGACCCTGCTCCAATCCGACGCACATGCGCCAGGGCGCGAACGGGCGCTGACGGTCAGGAACATGGATGCCTGGTATGCGGCGTTCGGCTCGGCGGCTGAGGGCCGGCTCTTCTTGCCAGAGCACGAACGGGTGCGCTTCTGGTAGTCGCCAGCCAAGGCGCGGCGGCGCCCCGCTTTGACGATGAGGGCTGGGGCGCTCATTGGCCACTCCAGTGTGGAAATCAGCCAAGCTGGGCTGCGGTCAAGTTTTCGGCTTCGACATAAGAGGCATTAGCGCGGAGGTCGATGGCTACGGCGGGGCCGCTATCGTTTCGTCATCGGGCCGGACGGCATGTGAGTGGATGAAAGGCGCTCAGCTTCGGCGGGCGCGACCCCCTCACGGATCAGCGCCTCCGTGAGAGCGCGTTCCCGAGGCGCGGTAACGTCGGGAGCAACCCCCGTCCCGTCCCATCCGGATGATCCTGGAAAGTAGCTACGGCCAACCGGAATGAAGGCAGAATAACCGCCCGGCAGCTCCACGGTTCCACCGTAGCTTCCCGCTCCAGCGGTCTTCTCGCCGATGAGAAGGCCCCGGCCTGTTCCCTTGAGCACGGCCGCGAGATGCTCGCCAGCGGACACCGTCCGGCCGGAGATCAGATAGTAGATCCTTGCGGAGCGCCATGGCGTATCAGCGCCAGGCACGGCGCGCTGCTCGAAACGTCGAACCGCCTTTGGAGCCTCGACGCGCACAAAAGCCGCAGAGGGGCGTCTTCACCGTCGTCCTACGCCCGCGCGGGTCTCCATCACCATGAGGGTTCCGGGCTTTGAAAAGATCCGGGAGAAAATCGCGTTCATCTCCTCGAGCCCGCCGCCATGGTGAGTGCGGCCATCGATGATCAAGGCCTTGGCCTCCTGGTGGGCGTCGAGGAACCGCGCCACATGACGGGCCTCGTCGCCGCCCGCGAAGGCATTGAAACGGACATAGGCGATGTTGGGCGCGATCCAGCCAGCCTGTTCCATCGGGTCGGGGCGGGGCCGTCGCGGCGGTGGCGTGGCGGCGGTTGTCGCCGTGGTCTCCGGCTTGTCCGCTCGCGGGGGCGCTAAGGTGAAGATGTCCGTCCGGCGCCACCGCCTGTAGGTCCGCCGTTACGGTTCTCGCCAGGGTTTCAGCGTCGGATATGTCGGCGTAGCCGCCCGCGTCGAGCTTGCGGCGCAGCATGGCCGCATAGGCCTCTCCTCTCTCAGGAAAGACAAAGCGTTGCTCCAGGGCCTCGGCGAGGCGGCGCACGACCGCCGTCGTCGTGGCGGGGGTTTGATCGGCCGCGCCACAGGGCGTCGCACCAATCGTTGCGGCGGCCCCATGTAGGTGTCGAGCGAGTTGGTTTTCTCGCCCTTCAGGACAGCGTTCATGCCCATATATTGGAACACGCCCGCACGCTGCATCAGCGACAACTGATCGTGGCGAGCCTTCGCCTCGCGGGCCGTCAATTGGCCGACTTCCTGCGGCTTGGCCTGCTCGGCCGCCTGCGCCGACAGCTCGTCCGCGAGCTTCAGGCGATCGGCAAGCGTTTCCGTCGAGGGCGCGCCCGTCTCCACGTCCGCGCCAGCCTGGGCCGGCGCGGTGAGCGGCTGATATGGCTGTGGGCCGGGGCCGACGCCGACAGGCGATACCATCCAAGTCCTCCTTGCGTGCATGGGCGGGCCATTCCACCCGTGCGAGTATTGCGCCATCCCTCGCCTAGATGAAGAATTGACTGTGATCGGCGTAGTAGAAGGTCTCGATCCTTGCGCCGAGATAGTAGTCCTTGATGACAATGACATCGCCGTAGCAAAGGCGCTGGACTCGGAGAAGACTAGGTCATCGCCATCGCGGTGATGCGCGATTTCCCCCTGCCGTGCGAAGTGATCGACGACTAGCGCAGCCTAGGTCCAAAAGCGCGTCGGCGTGTTCGGCGCGCGACGCCCATGAAAACAGTTTAGAGAGACGCAACAGAAGCCCGGCCTGGCTTTTGACATGCCCGCGCACCTGCCGGAGCGTAAGTTCGGCGCGGACGCTCAAGATGACATGACGCAACGCTTGCAATAGCCTGAGGGCGGTATTGGAGTTTTGAATGTCGCCGCGTGCAACGTCCCCCGAAGATCCCCGCATGGTCTTTTGGAACCGTCGCGCGACGCCGCCTTTCACGGCCCTGCGCGCGTTCGCGGCCGTCGGCGAATTTGGCGGCATCCGCAAGGCCGCCGCGGTGCTGGAGCTGGACCACGCCGCAGTCAGCCGGCATCTTCGCAGTCTGGAGGTCTGGGCCGGCGTCCCGCTGGTCGAGCGCGGCGCCAATGGCGGCAAGCTGACGCCAGAGGGCGCGAAGTTTCACGCTCGCATAACCTCCGCCCTCAACGAAATCGCTGTTGCTTCCGCCGATCTCCTGCATGGCTCGGACGAGCGCACGCTGCAGATTTCCTGCATCCCCGGTCTGGCCTCCAACTGGCTCCTGGCGCGCCTGGCCGACTTTCGCCAGTCCCATCCCGAGATCCAACTGGTGCTGCGTCCCTCGGACACCGCGCCGGACTTCACGCGGCGCGATATGGACGGCGACATCCGCTATGTGATCGACGCCGCGCCGGACAAGCCGCCCGCCGGAGAGATCGAAACGGTGCAACTGGCTCGCCCGCCGGTTCTGGCTGTCGCCAGTCCAGCGCGCCTTGACACCTTGGGCCGACCCTCGACCGCGGCGGATCTCTTGCAGGGGCCTCTGCTGCACGAGGAGAACGCCCGACAGTGGACCGCCTGGTTCGAGGCCAATGGCGTCACCTCGGAGCCGGATCTGCCCGGCCACCGGCTCTGGCATGCCCACCTGGCCGTCGACGCCGCCCGGCGCGGGGAGGGCCTGGCCCTGGCCAACGCCTTCCTGGTCGGCGACGATTTCAAGGCGGGCCGGCTGGTGGATGTCGGCGCGTTGGTCGGCGCACAGCCGATCGTCATGGGCCGCTATGTGTTTTCGGCCCGACGCGACCGCTGGCGCACACCGGCGCTGCTGGCCTTCCGGCGATGGTTGGTGCGAGAGGCCGAAGGAGAAGCGGCGCGCTGGTGACGCGTATCGGTGACGTTTTGTCACCACTCGCAGCGGAGTTGTCATCTCCGCATCGCGGCGGTTGTGATCGAGCATCCTCTCAGGTGTTTTGTTTCCTGAGAGAGCTGCCTTGTCCGCCTTCGCGACCGCTCCTGTTTCCAACGCTTCCCTCCTGGAGCGGCGCCGCGCGGCGGTGTCCTCGGGCGTGGCCAGCTCCACGACGGTCTATGCGGACAGAGCGTTCAACGCCGAGATCTGGGACGTAGAGGGACGCCGCTACATCGATTTTGCCGGCGGCATCGCCGTCCTCAACGTCGGCCATCGTCATCCTCGGGTGATGGCGGCGGTTCAGGACCAGTTGGAGCGCTTTACCCACACCGCCTTCCAGGTGCTGGCCTACGAGCCCTATGTGGCGTTGGCCGAGCGCCTCAACGCCCTGGCCCCGATCGACGGACCGGCCAAGACGATCTTGTTCACCAGCGGCGCCGAGGCCGTCGAGAACGCGGTGAAGATCGCGCGGGCGGCCACGGGCCGGCCTGGCGTGATCGCGTTCACCGGCGCTTTCCACGGCCGTACGACCCTGTCCTCGGCGCTTACCGGAAAGGTCGCGCCCTACAAGCGCATGTTCGGCGGCGCGCCGGCCAATATCTTCCATGCGCCGTTTCCGATCGCGGCGCAGGGCGTCAGCGTCGAGGACAGCCTCAAGGCCCTCGACTTCCTGTTCGCCGCCGACCTGCATCCCAGTTCCGTGGCGGCGATCATCATCGAGCCCGTGCAGGGCGAGGGCGGCTTCCATCCCGCGCCCGACGCCCTGATGACCGCGCTGCGGGCCATTTGCGACACGCATGGCATCCTGCTGATCGCCGACGAGGTCCAGACCGGCTTTGGCCGCACGGGCAAGATGTTCGGCGCCGAGCATTGGAGCGTGCGGCCCGACCTGATCACCGTGGCCAAGTCGCTGGCCGGGGGCTTTCCCCTGTCCGGCGTCATTGGACGCGCGTCGCTTTTGGACGCCGTCGAGCCCGGCGGCCTGGGCGGGACCTACGGCGGCTCACCGGTCGCCTGCGCCGCGGCCCTGGCGGTGCTCGACGTCATGGCGGACGAGGCCCTGTGCGCGCGCGCCGACCTCATAGGCGCGCGGCTGCGTGAGCGCATCGCGGGCTTCGCCGGGCGCGACGACCTGATCCCGACCCGCGGCCTGCGTGGCCCGGGGGGCGATGATCGGCTTCGATGTCGTGACCGCCGATGGACAGCCCGACGGCGCTGGCGCCAAGGCCGTGGCGGGGCGGGCCCTGGAGCGCGGCCTGATCCTGCTGACCTGCGGCGTCGGCGGCGAGACGATCCGGGTGCTGGCGCCTTTGACCATCCCCCTCGAGCAGCTGGACGAGGGCCTCGACATCCTCGAGGACAGCCTGCGCCTGGATATCGCCTGATGGACGGCGCGAACCACCTTCCGGCCCTGGCGCTGAGACGGCCCGACCTTCTGCGCCAGGTCGCCTATGTCGATGGCCAATGGATCGGCGGTCCCGAGGAGATCGCCGTGACCTCCCCCGCCACCGGCCAGCGCCTTGGCGCCGTTCCGGATCTTGGCGCGGATGTCGCGACCCAAGCCGTCGCCGCGGCTCATGCCGCCTTCGAGCCGTGGCGCAAGCTGAGCGCAAAGGCGCGGGGCGCGATCCTGCGGCGCTGGCGCGACCTGATCCTGGAGAACGTCGAGGATCTGGCCCGGTTGATGACCGCCGAACAGGGCAAGCCCCTGGCCGAGGCGCGCGGGGAGGTGGCCTATGCGGCCAGCTTCCTTGAGTGGTTTTCCGAGGAGGCCAAGCGCGTCTACGGCGACGTCATTCCGGGGCACGACGCCAGCAAGCGCCTGTTGGCGCTGAAGCAGCCGATCGGCGTGGTGGCGGCGGTGACGCCGTGGAACTTTCCGGCGGCGATGATCACCCGCAAGGTCGGCCCCGCCCTGGCGGTGGGCTGCACGGTGGTGCTCAAGCCGTCCGAGCTGACCCCCTTCTCCGCCCTGGCCCTGGCCGCGCTGGGCGAGGAGGCGGGCGTGCCGCCGGGCGTGTTCAACGTCGTGACGGGG
Source organism: Caulobacter sp. UC70_42 (assembly GCF_044056025.1). Lineage (NCBI taxonomy): Bacteria > Pseudomonadati > Pseudomonadota > Alphaproteobacteria > Caulobacterales > Caulobacteraceae > Caulobacter > Caulobacter sp. UC70_42. Next base: position 2,074,489 of record NZ_CP171994.1, read on the forward strand.
CAGGCCGCCCCGATCGGCGAGGTGCTGACCGGCGATCCGCGGGTGCGCAAGTTCACCTTCACGGGATCGACGCCGGTCGGGAAGATGCTGGCCGCCCGCTGCATGGCCACGGTCAAGCGCGTATCGCTGGAACTGGGCGGCAACGCGCCGTTCATCGTCTTCGACGACGCCGACCTGGACAAGGCTGTCGAGGGCGCGATGGCCTCGAAGTTCCGAAACACCGGCCAGACCTGCGTCTGCGCAAACCGCCTGCTGGTGCAGGCCGGCGTCTACGAGGCCTTCGCGCGGAAGCTGACGGCGCGCGTTGAAAAGCTGGTGGTAGGCGATGGCCTGTCCGGTCCCACCGACCAGGGGCCGCTGATCAACGCCGCCGCCGCCGCCAAGGTGGCCCGTCATGTCGAGAACGCCGTCGCGGGCGGCGCGGTCGTGCGCACCGGCGGCCAAGCGCTCGCGGGGGCGGGCTACTTCTACGCGCCAACCGTGCTGACGGGCGTCACTGGAGACATGGCCATGGCCCGGGAAGAGACCTTCGGTCCCGTCGCCGGCCTGATCCGGTTCGAAACCGAAGCCGAGGCCATCGCGATCGCCAACGACACCAGCGCCGGCCTCGCGGCGTACCTCTTCACGCGTGACCTGGACCGCTCGTGGAGGGTCGGCGAGGCGCTGGAATACGGCATGGTCGGGCTGAACACGGGCCTGATCTCCACCGAGGTCGCGCCCTTTGGCGGGGTCAAGGAGTCGGGCCTGGGCCGCGAAGGATCTCGCCACGGCGTCGACGAGTTCGTCGAACTCAAACTTCTGTGCAGCGATATCGCGGAGGACTAGGCCATGATCATCAAATTCGCGCCGGCCGAGCTCTTCGCCGCCATGCCGCCCGCCAATCCCGCGCCGGTCCCGATCGGCGATCCCGTTTCTCAGATCGCCGTGCGCGGCTTCGCCTCGCAGGCCGCCGCCTCCACCCGGACGGGCGTTTGGGAGTGCAGCCCAGGCCGCTGGCGCCGGCAGGTGCTGGCCGCCGAGTTCTGCGTCTTCCTGGAAGGCGAGTGCGTGTTCGAGCCAGACGAGGGGGAGCCAATCCGCATCGTGGCTGGCGAGGCGGTCTATTTTCCGGCCGACACCGGCGGCGTCTGGACGATCGAGACCAAGGCCCGCAAGGCCTATGTCATTTTCGATGAAGCGCGATGAACATGCGGCCACAGCCTCTCACGGCCGTCGCGGAAACGCAGGCCTATCGCGACACCAGCTTCTGGCTGGAGACCTGCAACGATGATCTGAGGCCTCGCGCCCCGCTCAAGGGGCAGGTGAGCGTCGATGTCGCGATCCTGGGCGGCGGCTTCTCCGGCTTGTGGACCGCCTATTATCTGATGCGCGACAATCCCGGTTTGCAGGTCGCGATCCTCGAGAAGGACATCTGCGGCTACGGCGCCTCGGGGCGCAACGGCGGCTGGTGCTCGTCACGCTATCCGCTGGATGCAAGCACCCTGGCCAGGCGCTACGGCGTCGAGATCGGCCGCAAGACCCTTCTGGCGATGTATGACGCCGTCGAGGAGGTCGGGCGCGTCTGCGCGCGCGAAGGTATCGACGCGGAGTACCGCCAGACCGGCATTCTCAGCCTGGCGCGCGGCAAGGCTCAACTTCCGGCGGTCCAAGCCTCCCATCGCGCCTACGAACGCCTGGGCCTGGCGGATCAGAACCTGCTGCTCGGCGCCGAAGCCGCCCGCGAGAAGGTGCGGGCCACCGAGATCGAGGGCGCGCTGTTCTCGCCCAAGAGCGCCACTGTCCATCCGGCCAAGCTGGTGCGCGGTCTCGCCCAAGCCGTCGAGCGCCTGGGCGGGGTGATCTACGAGCAGTCGCCGGTGACCCGCTTCGAGCCGGGCGAGACGCCCCGCCTGCACACCGACAGCGGCGTGCTGGTGGCTCGCAAGGCGATCGTCGCGGCGGGCGAAGCCTATCTGACCCAGCAACCGCGCTTCCGCCGCAAGCTTCTGCCGATGTCGTCGCTGATCGTCCTCACCGAGCCCTTGAGCGCCGCGCAGTGGGCCAGCATCGGCTGGGCGGACGGCGAGGGCCTGGGCTCGCAGGTCAATATGGTCGACTACTTCACCAAGACCACCGACGGCCGCATTCTCTATGGCAGCCGCGGCGCGCCCTACCACTTGAACTCCAACATGGATCAGCCCTGGGACGCGGCCACGGCCAAGACCATGCGCGAGACCCTGGTCGAGTGGTTTCCCGCCCTTGATGGCGTCGCCTTCTCCCACAGTTGGGCGGGTTATCTGGGGGTGTCGCGCGACTGGACGCCCACGATCAGCTTCGATCCGCGCACCAAGATCGGCCAGCTGTTCGGCTACACTGGCCGGGGCGTGTCGACGACGAACATCTCCGCGCGCATCCTGGCCGGGATGATCACCGGCAAGCCGACGGGCCTGGAGTTCCTGCCCAGCGTCGGCAACCGCTCGCCCGACTGGGAGCCCGAGCCGGCGCGCTGGCTGGGCGTGCGCTACGTCCAGGACGGCTTCGCCCGCATGGACGCGGCGATGAAGGCCAAGCGGCCCGCGCCGCTGGACGCCCCCCTGGTGCGCCGGCTCAGCAAGCAGTAGGGCAGGCCCGAGACGCGGCGGCGGGGATTCCATGGACGCTCAGGGCAAGACGGTTGTGCTGTTCGCCTGCTTCGGCGTCCGGCCCGAGCCATGGCTGGCGGCTTTCGATCAGACCGCGCCGGACTTCGACTGGCGTGTCTGGCCCGACAGTGGCGCGAAGGAAGAGGTCGATTACGTCGTCGTCTGGGCCCAGCCTGACGGCTTCCTGCGGCAGTTTCCCAATCTGCGCGCGGTGTTGTGCATCGGCGCGGGGGTGGATCGGATCCTGCAGGACAGCGACCTGCCGGACGTGCCGATCGCACGCATGCGCGATGCGGGCCTCACCCAGGGCATGGTCGAGTTCGTGCTCGCCCGGGTGTTGCACTATCACCGCCTGATGCCGGCCTATGAAGCCCAGCAGCGCGAGGGTGTCTGGCGCCAGCTGGCCGCGCCGCTGGCGGGGGAGCGAACGGTCGGGATCCTGGGGTTGGGCCAGTTGGGCGGAGCCTGCGCAACCCGTCTTGCCGCCAACGGCTTTTCCGTGCGCGGCTGGAGCCGGACACCAAAGGATCTGCCCGGCGTCGCCGCGTTCGACGGACCCATCGAGGTCTTTCTCGAGCCCTGTGAGGTGGTGGTCTGTCTGCTGCCCCTGACGCCGGCGACCCGTGGCGTGCTGAACGCCCGGACGCTGTCGCATCTGTCGGGCGCCAGCCTGATCAATGTCGGCCGGGGCGCGCATCTGGTCGAGGCCGACCTCATCCCCGCGCTCGACGCCGGCCATCTGTCCAACGCCACCCTGGACGTCTTCGCGACCGAGCCCTTGCCGGCCGGTCATCCGTTCTGGTCGGACCCGCGCATCACCGTGACGCCGCACGCCTCGGCCCTGACGCCGCCAGGGACGGCCGGACCGACGATCGTGGCCAATATTCGCCGGCATCTTGCTGGCGAGGCGCTGCTCGACCTCGTGGACCGGGACGCGGGCTACTAAACCAGGCGCGCGCCGCTGAGACGGAAGAGCAGCCCGATCTGGCCGTTATCCTGCACATCGAACCGCCCGCGCAGGCGGATCTCCTGGCTCTTCTGCTGCAGGACCGGCTCATCGGCGAAGACCTCGATGATCTCGTTGGGCTGGCCCTCGGGGCAGCACTCGATCGAGTAGCGTGAGACGATGAACCGCTGCGCCTGGCGCTCCATGGTCAGCGGCGTGATGAAACCGGAGATCTCGATCTCGCGGCCGCTCATCGTCTGAACGGCCGCCGGGTACTGGGCCCTATAGGCGTAGTCCGGCGGCGACTGGCTGAGCGTGGTGGCGCCCAGTACGGCCCAGAGCGGGTCGCGCGAGATATCCCGCTCGTCGCCGCCGGGATGAGCGACGGCTTGCGACAATGGCGCCAAGGCCGCCGTGGTCGTGAGGCCGGCGAGCAGCTTGCGTCGATCGATCATGCCGAGGCCTCCTGGCGCTAGAGGGGATTGAGCACCCGGTCGAGGAACACGCGGGTGCGCTCGACCTTCGGCGCGGTCAGGACTTCCCGCGCCGGACCACTCTCGACGATGCGGCCGCCGTCCATGAACAGAACACGGTCGGCGACTTCGCGAGCAAAGCCGATCTCGTGCGTGACGATGACCATGGTCATGCCCTCGTCGGCCAGGGTCCGCATCACCTTCAGCACCTCGCCGACCCGTTCGGGTCCAGCGCCGAGGTCGGTTCGTCGAACAGGATCGCTTGCGGCTTCATGGCCAGGGCGCGCGCGATGCCGACCCGCTGTTGCTGACCGCCGGAGAGCTTGGCGGGGTAGGCGTCGCACTTGTCGCCCAGGCCGACCCGCTCGAGCAGGGTTCGCGCCTCGGTCATGGCCTCGGCGACCGGCCGCCCGGCGACATGGATCGGGCCTTCGGCGACGTTTTCCAGGGCGGTGCGGTGGGGGAAGAGGTTGAACCTCTGGAACACCATGGCGACCTTGGCGCGAATGGCCGGCAGGGACTTTTCGCCGAGCACGGACCCGTCGACCACGATCTCGCCGCCGTCGTGCCGCTCCAGGCCGTTGATGCAGCGCAGGATGGTCGACTTGCCCGAGCCGGACGGCCCGATCAGGCAGACCACCTCGCCGCGCTGAACCTCGAAGCTGATGTCCTTGAGCACCTGGGTGTCGCCGAAGGACTTGCTGACGTTCTTGAGACTGATCATTTGCGGGCGAACCTGCGTTCGAGGCGGCCGACCAGATAGGTCAAGGGCAGGCTCATGGCCAGATAGAGCAGGGCGATCAGGGTGTAGACCGACATGTTCTGGAAAGTGCTGACGGCCAGGAGCTGACCGGCGCGCGTGAGTTCGGCCACGGTGATCGTTCGAGGCGATCGAGGAGTCCTTGAGCAGCATTACAGACGTGTTGCCAAACGGCGGAAGCGTGACGCGGATGGCCAGCGGCATGATCACGCGCAGCATGATCTTGCGCTCGCTCATGCCCAGGGACTGGGCGGTCTCGATCAGCATCGGATCCACCGACGAGAAGCCGGCCCGGAAGTTCTCGGCCTGATAGACGGAGTAGGCCACGCCCAGGCCGATCGCGCCGGCCACGAAGGCGTCCAGCTGGACGCCCAGCTCGGGCAGCACGAAGTAGACATAGAACAGCTGGACGATGATGGGGACGCCGCGGACGGTGTTGATCACCACCCGGCTGATCGCGCGCAGCATGCGATTCCTGGAAATGCCCATCAGGGCCCAGACCAGGCCCAGGATCACGCTGATCACGAGCGCGGCCAGGGTGACGGCGATCGTGACCCCAAGCCCCGACATCAGGATGGGCAGGAACTTCACCGCGTCGGTGAGGAACTGGTCCATCAGAGGGACCACTTGGTCAGGATCGCGGCGATTTCCGTCGCCTTGATCTGGCCGATGGCGGCGTTCAGCTTGGCCAGCAGGGCCGGATCATCGCGGCGCACCAGCAGGCAGACGTCCTCGCGCGAAGGGGGCGTGAAGTCCGGGGCCAGGCGCAGCGTGGCGTTGGGCGTCGTGCGCAGCCGATGCGCCAGGATCGGCGCATCGCCGTAACCGGCCGCGATGCGGCCGTTGCCCAGGTCCTGCAGGATATCGCCCAGATTGTCGTAGGTCTTGACGTCGGTGACGCCGGCCTGGGCCAGTTGGTCGACGAAGCGGGTGCCAACCTGAGCGCCGACGGAGAGGCCCTTGAGGTCCGCCAGCGCGCGGATCGGACGGGTCTGGCCCGGGGCCGTGACCACGCCGCCGCCATAGGCATAGACGGGATCGGTGAAGGCCACGACCTTTTCCCGTTCGGGCGTGCGCAGGATGCCGGCCGCGATCATGTCGATCTTGCGGGCGGTCAGCGACGGCACCAGCGCCGCGAAGGTGGTGGTCTGGATGCGGATGGCGAGCCCGGCCTTGGCCGCGACCGCGTGGGCGATGTCGATCATCGCCCCGGTCAACTGGTTGGTCTTGAGGTCCAGGAAGCTGAACGGAGCGCCGGTCGCGGTCGAGCCGACGACCAGCGCGCCGGGCGCGCCGGATTTTCGGCCGCAGGCCCCGAGCGCCAAGGCGGCGCCGCTCATCGCCATCAGGGTCCGGCGGGTAGGATGGGTTTGGGTATTCACTCGGGCCTCTTGGTGTCGGCGCATTTGGGCCGGGGGCGCTGGACCGGGCCGGGGAGGAGTCTCCGGTCCAGCGCCCCTGCGTCTGCCTAGTAGCGGGCGATGGCCTGAAGGCCGATCGTCCGGGGGCGAAGCGTGGCGCCGGTCCAGAGCGGACCGTTCACATAGGTCGACGACTCGGCGATGTAGTCGACATTGTTCAGAATGTTCTCCCCGTAAATGGAGAGATTGACCCGGCCCAAGTCAACGCCGGCGCGCAGGTCCAGGGTCGTGGGCTCGGACGGCAGCGGCCGGCGCGGATCGTAGGTCGTCGCGGTCGGGACCTGGTAGAGGAACGGCCCGTCATTGACGCTGCGATAGTTGTACTGGGCGCGTACGAAGCTCTCCCGGCCCGCGACCGTGAAGCGATATTCGGCGCTGAGATTGACCGTCCACGGCGTCTGTCCCAGCGTCTGGCCGGCGATGACCACGGGGGCCGTGCCGATCTGGATGGTCTTGTCGTAAGTGGCGTCGTTGTAGCCCAGGCCCAGGCCGAGCAGCAGAATTCTCGACCGGCCGGACGTTGAGATTGACGTCGACGCCCTTGCTGGTGGCGCTGGCGGTGTTGGCCACCAGGCTGAAGGCGCAGGTCAGGCGCAGTTGCTGCTGGATGTTCTTCCATTCGATATAATAGGCGCTGGCCTCGAACTGCACCTTGCCGCCGAAGAGCCGGTTCTTAGAGCCGATCTCGTAGCTGTCGGTGGTGTCCGGTTGATAGGTGGCGGCCTTGCCCAGGCCCAGAGCCGAAGATTCCGCCGCGCAGACGTCCGGCAGCGCCTTGTTGACGCCGCCCGTCCGATAACCGCGAGCATAGGAGGCATAGTAGAGCGCCGCCGGCGTGGCTTGCCACGACAGGGCGACCTTGGGCGTGAACGGCTTGGTGGTCATCGAGCCCGACGCGCGCGACACGCCGCCGGCATAGGAAACGCCGCGTTCCAACACATCGAAGTCGAGGATGTCCTTGGAATACCGGCCCCCCAGGGTCAGGGTCAGGTTGTCGAGGATCTTGTAGTCGAGGTTGGCGAAGATGGCGGTGGTCTTCTCGACCGTCCATTCGTTGCCGTAGTAGCGGGCGACGCCATTGACCAGGGGCGAGACGCCCGCGGCCTGCGGCGTGCGCCCATAGCGGACCAGGTAGAGCGCGTTGTAATGCGGCTCGTTGATCGGCAGGTCCGAGCGCAGCGAGCTTCGCGAGAAGTAGGCGCCTACGCTCCATTTCAGGCGCGCGTCGGGATTGGTGTTGTTGACCCGAAACTCTTGGGTGAACAGGTTCTGATAAATGTTGGGGTTCTGCCAGGTGATCGACTGGGGGAAGCCCGGCGTGACAGGATAGAGATAGGCGTTGCCGAACGAGGTGCGGTCGTTGCCGTGGGTGGCGTCGTTCGTCTCCTTCACGTGGCGCTTGAAGAACGAGCTGACGCTGGTGAAGTTCAGGTCGTCGGTCGCGGCCACCATCTTCAGCGCCGGCACCGTGAAGTGGTCGCTGCTGGGCTGTGGGATCGAGGCGTAGCTGAGGAACTTGCCGTTGTCGGGGTCAGAGACGCCGAGCGGGCAGGGGTTCAGGGTCGGGTTGATCACCGAACCGGTCGTTGCTGGGCACCGCGTGGTCAGCGCCGTGCGGTCGTCGAACTTGCTGTTCTGGTGGTAGACGCTGGGCGTGATCGTCAGCCAGTCGGTAGGCTGGATGGTCACAACGGCCCGGAAGACGGTCGCGGCGCTGCTGTTAACATCCTCGTCGCGGCTGGCGGCGTTCTGCCAGCTCTGACGGTCGATCCAGCCGGCGTCCTCGCGATGGTAGAAGCTGATCCGCGCCCCGACCTTGTCCTGAACGATCGGGCCGCCGACGGCCACGCCCAGTTCATAACCCTCGCCGCCGTTCTTGGTCTTGCTGACGGCGGCGCGGCCATAGCCGCTGTAGCTGTTCAGGCTGGGCGTGGGCGTGATGAAGCGGATGGCGCCGCCCTGCGAGCTGGCGCCGAACAACGTGCCCTGGGGACCCCGCAGCACTTCCACGCGCTCGAGGTCGAAGATGTAGGGCAGGGTGCTGCCGTTGTAGTTCAGCGAGGCGTTGCGGGCCTGGACCGGCGTGTCGTCGATATAGATCGCCGAGGTCGCCGCGCCGGCCGTAGAGTCGATGCCGCGAATGGTCACGCGGGTCGCGCCGCTGCGGGTGATGTCGACGCCCGGGGTCTGGTTGATCACGTCGCGGATGTCGCGAACGCCGCGCTTGTCCAAGGCCTCCTGCGAATAGGCGGCGATCGAGATCGGGGTTTTGGACAGAACCGTGCTTTGCTTGGTGGCGGTGACGATGATTTCCTCGATGCTGTCGGCTCCCGAAGCCGTCTGCGCCATGGCCTGTCCGCCGCCGATGATGGCCGCGGCCGCGCCGCACAGCAGCACCTGCTTTGAAATTCTGTCGCGAAGCATCGCTATCCCCTTGTGATGCGCCAGTTCCGAACGCTGAGCCGGCGCCTGAAGGGTTCGGTCCTTCATCGGAAAGCCCGCAAAGGCTCGCCTCTCAGTCCCCATGAGAGTTCCAGCAAGATCGCTTTGCGTAAGGTGAGAAACAGGACTGCAGTGGTGTCAAACCGACACCACTGTTCGATGAGGCTCGTGCGGCGTAGGGGGCGTCTTCGTCAGAGGTCCTTGTGGCGCGCGGCTGTCTGGGCGGCCAGAAAGTCCATCACGGCTCGGACGCGGGGAATCCTAGCCTGGTCGGCGTGGGCGCAGAGCCAGTAGCTGCGCTTCAGGTCGAGGGCCTCTGGTAGCACCCTGACCAGCCGAGGATCTTGCGATGCCGCAAATTTGTGCAGGACGCCGAAGCCGAGCCCCGAGGCGATCGCCGCCTGCTGGGCGGTGATCGAGTTGGACCGGAACATGGTCGGCGCGCCGTCGGCGACCTGGTCCAGATAGCGAAGCTCGGGCACGTCGATCAGCTCGTCGATATACCAGACGAGCGGTCGGCCGGGCAGGTCGGCGAGGCTTTCGAGCGCGCCGTGCGCCTCAAGATAGCTGCGCGAGGCATAGAGACCCAGAGTGTAGTCCGCCAGCCGTCGGGCGACCAGGCGGCCCTGGGTCGGCCGGCTCAGCATGATGGCGATGTCGGCCTCGCGCCGGGATAGGTTCACCGAACGCGATTCCGGAACCAGTTCCAGCTGCAAGCCGGGATACTGGTCATGAAACGCCTTGGCGGCGGGCGCGACTAGCCAGGCGCCGAAAGCCTCGGGCGTAGCCAGGCGCACCGTGCCCGACAGAGGCTGCCCCTCGACCCCCAGTCGCTCGGCCGCCGCGATGGTTTCGGCCTCAATGCGCTCGGCGTACTCCACTAGGGCCTGTCCCTGGCCGGTCAGGGTCACGCCGCGGGGCGAGCGGTCGACCAGCCGCGCGCCGACCGCCGCCTCCAAGGCCGACAAGCGTCGGGCGACGGTCGTCTGGTCCACGCCGAGGCGTCGAGCCGCCGCTAGCAATCCCCCGCCCCGCGCCGCCGCCAGAAAGAAGCGAAGATCGTTCCAGTTTAGTGTTTGCATTTTTGCAGGTCAGGCCGCGAATTGAGGCACTATTGCTGCATGGATGCGCGCGGTTAGTCGAGAGGGGTAACTTCAGGAGCCGCCATGCGCACCATTCCCCACTTCGTCGGCGGTCGCGCCGTAGAGGGCACGTCCGGCCATTTTGGCGAGGTCTTCGATCCCAACACCGGCAAGGTCCAGGCGCGGGTCGCTCTGGCCACGGCCTCCGAGCTGGATGCGGCCATCGCCAACGCCAAGGCCGCGCAGCCGGCCTGGGCGGCGACCAATCCGCAACGCCGCGCCCGGGTGATGTTCGACTTCGCGCGGCTGCTCAACGCCCGCATGGACGAACTGGCCGAGCTCCTGTCGTCCGAACACGGCAAGGTCATCGCCGACAGCAAGGGCGACATCCAGCGCGGCCTGGAGGTGATCGAGTTCGCCTGCGGGATCCCACACCTGTTGAAGGGCGAATACACCCAAGGCGCCGGCCCCGGCATCGATGTCTATTCGATGCGCCAAGCCCTCGGCGTGGTGGCGGGGATCACCCCGTTCAACTTTCCGGCCATGATCCCGATGTGGATGATGGGCCCCGCCATCGCCTGCGGCAACGCGTTCATACTCAAGCCCTCCGAGCGGGACCCGTCCGTGCCGGTTCGCTTGGCCGAACTGATGATGGAGGCCGGCCTGCCGCCGGGGATCCTGAACGTCGTCCACGGCGACAAGGACTGCGTGGAAGGCATTCTCGACCATCCGGACATCAAGGCCGTCAGCTTCGTGGGGAGCTCTGACATCGCCCAGTCGGTGTTCCAGCGCGCCGGCGCGGCCGGCAAGCGCGTTCAGGCCATGGGCGGCGCCAAGAACCACGGGCTCGTCCTGCCCGACGCCGACCTCGACCAGGCGACCGCCGACATTATCGGCGCGGCCTACGGTTCGGCGGGCGAGCGCTGCATGGCCCTGCCAGTCGTGGTCCCGGTCGGCGAGAAGACCGCCGTCGCCCTGCGCGAGAAGCTGGTCGCCGCGATCAGCGGCCTCCGCGTCGGCGTCAGCACCGACAAGGACGCCCACTACGGCCCCGTCGTCAGCGCCGCCCACAAGGCGCGGATCGAGCGCTACATCCAGATGGGCGTCGACGAGGGCGCGGAGCTGGTCGTCGACGGCCGCGGCTTTAGCCTGCAAGGACACGAGGACGGCTTCTTCGTGGGGCCGACCCTGTTCGACCACGTCAAGCCGACCAGCCTTTCGTATCACGACGAGATCTTCGGTCCGGTGCTGCAGATGGTTCGCGCCGAGAGCCTGGCCGAAGGCGTCGGTCTGGCCTCCCGCCACCAGTACGGCAACGGCGTGGCGATCTTCACCCGCAACGGCGACGCCGCCCGCGAGTTCGCCGACCAGGTCGAGGTGGGCATGGTCGGGATCAATGTCCCGATACCGGTGCCGGTCGCCTATCACAGCTTCGGCGGCTGGAAGCGTTCGGGCTTCGGCGATCTGAACCAGTACGGCATGGACGGCGTGCGTTTTTATACGCGGACCAAGACCGTCACCCAGCGCTGGCCCAAGGGCGGGGCGGTGCTGGACCAGAGCTTCGTCATCCCGACTATGCGGTGATGATTTCCGGCCATGGGTGGTGTCAGGAAGACACCGTCCATGGCCGGAATGGCAACTCCGCCTTGGCGGTGGCGCGGGACATGATCGGCGTCATAGATTTGAAAAGATCAGGGGAGCTTCGCGTGCGCCGTCCAGCCCAATCCGTTCTCGCGGGCCTCGCCCTGCTGGCGACCTCCGTTCTTTGCACGCCAGCGTTCGCCGCCCCGAAGGCCGACCTGATGTTCATCAACGGCAAGGTCATCACGGTCGACGACAAGGACACGGTGGCCACGGGAGTCGCGGTGGTCGGCAACAAGATCGCCGCGGTTGGCGACGTGAAGGCCTGGCGCGGTCCCCAGACCAAGGTCATCGACCTGAAGGGCCGGGCGCTGCTGCCGGGTTTCATCGACTCCCACTCTCATGTGGCCGGCATGGCCAATGTCGAGGCGCACTACATCAACATCCAGGTCCCACCGCTGAAGGATGGAGCCGCGGTCATCGCGCGCCTCAAGGAGGTCGCCGCCAAGCTGCCGCCCGGCGCCTGGCTGACCGGGCAGGGCACCTACAACCAGGTGATGCCGACCCGCGCGGAGCTCGATGCGGCCTTCCCAGACAACCCCGTCGACCTGCAGTGGAGTGTCCACGACCACCTGATCAACCACAAGGCCGCGACGGTGATGGGCATGGGCAAGGCCTTCCCCGATCCGGCAGCTGGCGCGACGGGGCGCTACGAGCGCACCGCCGAGGGCGAGGTGGCGATCATTCGCGACGCGCCCGCGCCCTGGCCCAAGAACAAATCGCCGGCCTTCAACCCCGCTGAGCTGAAGGAGGCGTTGCGTTACATCCTCGGCGACTTCTACCTCAAGCGCGGCGTGACGACGGTGTCGGACATGTCGGACATGGACTCTTACAGGGCCTATGCCGAACTTGAGGCCGAGGGCCGCCTGCCGACTCGGGTGCGCATGAACTACATGCTGCGCGGTCTCAAAAGTGTTCCCGGCGTCAATACCGCGACGGATCCGTCCGTCTCGCCTCTGGCGTCGCTACGGGCCGCTGGAATTACGCCCGGCAAAGGCGATGACTGGTTGCGCGCGGGCGCCATCAAGTACATCGCCGACGGTGTCTGGGGCACGACGGCGGCGGTCTACAAGCCGGTCTGGAACGGGGCGGGCACCACCTGGACGCCGAACAACTACGGCGGCACTGGCATGACCCAGGAGGAGATGACCGCGGCGGTGATCGAGGCGGCCAAGGATGGCTGGCAGGTGCAGATCCACGCCAACGGCGACAGGGCCCAGGACATGGTTCTGACGGCCTACGAGGCCGCGCAGAAGGCCTACCCGCGTCCCGACCCGCGCTATCGCATCGAACATTTCGGCCATTTCCTGGTCCAGGACCCGGAACGGACCGAGGCGCGGCTGAAGCGGATGAAGGACGACCACGTCATTCCCTCGCCGCAGCCGGCGTTTCTGTGGCGGCTGACGGACGTCAACGTCAAGGAGCCGGACGTGAAGTTCTTCCCGATGAAGACCTTGATCGATCGCGGCTTCCACCCGGCGGGCGGCGTCGACACCGTGGGGACGCAGAACTTCGCGACCTATCCGATGTTCTCGATCGCCCGCGCGGTCAACCGCGACACCAAGTACGGCACGGTCACCCAACCCGAAGAGGCGATCTCGGTGATGGATGGCATCCGCATGTTCACCGCCTGGGCCGCCTACGCCAACTTCATGGAAAAGACCCAGGGCAGCATCGAGGTTGGCAAGCTGGCCGATTTCGTGGTCCTGGCCCAGGATCCGCTGACCGCGCCAAAGGCCAAGCTGGCCGACATCCCTGTCGACATGACGGTCCTGGACGGCAAGGTGGCCTATCAACGCTAGGTTCGGTCCATCGGAGACGCGGCAGCGATGACGGACGAAGGGCGCAAGGGCGTGTTTCCACGACTTACGATCTGGGCGTCCGGTTCTTTGAGGGAAGCGAACGCCAGGTATTTGGCGCGTACATGTCGCCTAGTCTCAGGGCGCCAGGATGAGGGTCGTCTTGGCGTAGCTGCGAACGTCGGGTTCCTGGACTAGGTCCGACTTCTGCTCATGGCGCGGTCCAGCCGCTGGCTCGGACGCGTTGACTGACCAGGGAAGGGACTTCTCGCCCACTCGGATGGCGGGCGAGAAGTAACGAACTCCAGTCTGGAGATCTGGACCCCAAGAGGCCACTGAGCTCACGACCGCGCAGCGCAGCGCAGGCTCCGGCGTCGAAATCGACCCGGCGACGTTCCCGGCCTAGACCTGGGTCATGCCGCCATCGACACAGAGTTCGGCGCCGTTGATGAAGCTGGCGTCGCCGCTGAGCAAGAAGGCGGTCGCCGAGGCGACCTCGTCCGGACGCGCCATGCGACCCAGCGGGATCTGGCCGACGAGCGCCGCACGCATCTCCTCGCTCGTCGCCGCCATCATCGCCGTGTCGGTGGGGCCGGGGCTCACCACGTTCACCCGGATGCGGCGCGGCCCGAGCTCCGCCGCCCAGGTGCGGGCGAAAGAGCGGATCGCCGCCTTGGTGGCCGCGTAGACGCCGTAGTTGGGCACCCCGATCGCGTCGGCGATCGACCCCGACCAGCACTACGGCCGCGCCGTCCGGCATGGTCGCCAGGCTGGCTTGCAGCGCCAGCATCGCGCCCCGGACATTCACGGTGAAATGACGATCGAAATGCTCGACGCTCGCGTCGGCCAGCGAGGCTGGTTCGGCCAAGCCGGCATTGAGCACAAGGGCGTCGATGCGGCCGTCCTGAGCCCTCACGGTCTCTACCACCTTGGCGAGGTCGCCAGCCTCGCTGGCGTCCGCGACCAAGCCGACAGCATTGTGTCCCACCTGCTCGGCCGCCTTCTCGACCTCTGCCGCGTTTCGGCCGGTGAGGTAAACCCGCGCGCCATCGGCGGCCAGCCGCTCGGCGACCGCCAGGCCGATGCCCTTGGCGCCGCCGACAACCAGGGCGATATCGTTATCCAGTCGAGCCATCATGTTGCTCCTCATGCAATGACGGCGGTTTAGATATACGGAATATATCTGCTATCAAGAACGCACCATGAGTAGCCTAGATATCCCCGACGATACCGATCTGGACCAACTGTCCGAGCGCGCACGCCAGGACATGGCGCAGGTGCGGCCGGTCCTGGAGAAGATCGCCGACAAGTGGACGATCATGATCCTGACCGTCCTCTGCCCTCGGCCGTCACGCTTCAACGAGATCAAGCGACGGCTGGACGGCATCACCCATAAGGCGCTGGCCGACGCGCTCAAGCGGCTCGAGCGCCATGGCCTGGTGACCCGTACGGTGCTGCCGACCGCTCCGATTGGGGTGGAGTACGCGATCACACCCTTGGGCCATTCGCTTCGAGAGCCTTTCGAGGCCCTGTGCGCCTGGGCCTTGGCCCATGCCGACGAGATGCGCCGCACCGAGCGTTGATCGCCTAGCCACCAATAATCGCGCTGCGACGGAGGAACTTGGAGAAGGCGTCATGGCAAGCTGGAAGTCGCCGCCGCCATCCGGTCGTCGAAGGTGGCGCTCAACATGGAAATGAAGGCCCGGACGGCCGGGTTGCTGCGCCGGCTTTCCGGCCAAAGGGCTGTGACGTTGTGGCGTTCCACCGCGAAAGCTGAAAGGACCGGCGTCAGCTGTCCACGATCCACATACGGCGCGGCCACGAAGGAGGCGCCGACGCCGATCCCGCCGCCCGCCACCAGCGTCGCCATCAAGGCCTCGCTGGCGTCGATCACGATGTCGGATCTGGGTAGGATCTCGATTTCACGATCGGCGATCTTGAACGGCCAGCGAAACATCTGACCGCTGCTCTGATAGCGTAGATTGACCGTATCATGGGCTTCGAGGTCGTTGGGATGCAACGGCGTTCCGCGCACGGCCAGATAGTCCGGAGCGGCGAAGCAGCAAAGCCGATAGGGCGCGAGCTTGCGCGACAAAAGGCGGCTGTCCGGAACTTCACCGATGCGGATGGCGACATCGATCCCGTCGTCGATCAGGTCCGTCGTCCTGTCCTCGAGACGAAGATCGATCGCGAGATCAGGAAAGCGCCGCCGGAACGCGGGCAACGCAGGCGCGATCACATGCAGGCCGATCGGAAGGGACGCGGCCACCCGAAGCGTGCCACGCGGCTCCGACCGCGCCGTCAGCGCTACCTGCTCGATCTCCTCGGCCTGGCGGATCAGGTTCAAGGCGCGCTCGTGCAGGTCGCGACCCTCTGGCGTGAACGCCAGTGAACGCGTGGTGCGGGTGAACAAGGAGACGCCCAGCCGCTGCTCGAGCCGCTGGATGCTTTTGCTCACGGCCGAGGGGGAGATCGACAGCGACCGCGCGGCCGCCGTGTAGCTGCCCATCGCGCCGACCCGCGCGAAGGCGATCAATCCCGTGAGGCGATCGAGGCTAATTTGTTCCATGGCGGCACTATTGAAGTGATTTTTGGCATGATTATCAACCTTATCGCCGCCCGCTAAATCAGCCGTCAAGCGCCGTGCGAGGAGATTGATCATGGGCGAGACGATGAAGGCGGTCCGACTGCACGCCTTTGGCGGACCCGAAGTGCTGACCTACGAAGACGGCCCCAAGCCTGACATTAGGCCGGGCGAGGTCTTGGTCCGTGTCCCGGGCCGTCGGCCTCAATCCGCCGGACTGGTATCTGCGCGACGGCTATCGCGCCCTGCCGCCCGAGTGGCGACCGGACGGGGACTTCCCGCTCATCCTGGGAACCGACGTCTCCGGCGTTGTCGAGGCGACGGCTGCTGACGTCACCGACTTCCAGGCCGGGGACGAGGTCTTCGGCATGGTGCGCTTCCCGGACGGCGTCATGACCGGCGGCGGCGCCTACGCCCAATATGTCAGCGCGCCGGCCTCGCATCTGGCGCGCAAGCCGGCCAAGCTGGATCACATCCAAGCCGCCGGCGCGCCGATGTCCCTGCTGACGGCGTGGCAGTTCCTGATCGAGCTTGGCCACGACGCGCCCAATCCCTTCCAGACCTTCCCGCATGCGCCGGTCGAGCTTGAAGGCCGGACGGTGCTGATCAACGGCGCCGGCGGGGGCGTCGGCCATCTGGCGACGCAACTGGCCAAGGCGCGGGGCGCGCGGGTGATCGCCGTGGCCTCGGCCAAGAACGCGGCGATGCTCGGCGCGTTCGGGGTCGACCCGTTCATCGATTACGGGAAAACCGCGGTCGAAACGGTCGTCCGCGATGTCGACCTGGTGCTCGATGCGGTGGGCGGTGCCCGGATGGAACGGCTTCTGGACGTGATCAGGCCTGGCGGCGCCCTGTTCCTGGTCAACCCGCTGGGCTTCAAGGGCCACGACGCCGCCGCGCGGCGCGGGATCAAGGTCTCGTCGACCCAGGTCCGCTCGAATGGCGCGCAGCTGGCGCAGGCCGCCACATTGCTCGACCAGGGGACCGTCCACGTGGTGATCGACAGCGTCTTTCCGTTGTCGGAAGCCTCGCGCGCGCACCAGCGCGTCGCCGAGGGCGGCATCCAGGGCAAGATCGTCCTGACCGTCGCCTGACGCCGACGCGCCTGCTCGTCGCGGCGGGATCCGTTTCCTTGTTCGAGCTTCCGGAGTCGCTCGCCATGATCATCGTCACGGGCTACGTGCAGGTCCCGCCCTCGGACCTTGAGGCCTTCGCCCGCCATCTCGCCGATCTCGCCGAAGCCACCCGCCAGCGCGACGGCGTCCTGTCCTATGACGCCGCCGTGGTCGACGCGTCTCGCGGGCGGCTGCTCGTGATGGAGCGCTGGCGAGACCAGCAGGCCCTAAGCGCCCACCTGGCGGCCGCCGACACCGTCGCCTTTCTGGCGCGATGGGGGCCGCGGCTCTCGGCGGACGTCAGAAGGTACGATGCGACGCGCGAGCGGGCCTTGGCGGACGCCTGAACCTTCCAGGCGACCCGCACCGCGTTTGTATTCGGGAGAACGCGACGCTCCTCTATCGAGCCGATGCGGGGAAGACCGGAATGGCGCCAAAGCTCCGCGAGTCATGCGCCGGGAGCGGATGGATTTGAGGGAACTTCTCGCGGATGGCTCTGACGAGAGCGATATCCTTGCGCACCACGATGTTGTTTTCGCCGATCAGCCAGCGAAGCATCCAGGGCTTCTCCGCAGGGATATCGACGCCTTCCATTTGGAACACGAGGTCCCCGATCAGGGCGTATCGAGCGCCTGACGGCAGGCTCACGAAAACGACGACGGAGTCCGGCGTATGACCGGGAGCCGGGACAATGACCACCGAGCCATCTCCGAAGACATCGTGGCTTCGTGGAAAGCCAAGATAGGGCCCGCCGTCGAAATCATACAGTCTATAGTTGATGCCCCTAAGGCTGTTGATCACCTCCGTGCCTTCCGCCTTGGACGTGATCCAGCGTTTTCCTACTGCGGTTTCCATGACCGGAACGCCGCGGAAATCATCGACGCCGCTGACGTGATCCCAATGACCATGGGTGGGTATGATCGCGGCGATGTCGCCAGGATGGACGCCGCCGGCCGCCAACCGATCCACGGCCGGAACGCCCTTGGTCTGTGGCGTCCGCTGCATCGGCGGGATCAGCTTGATGTGTTCGTCGATGTGCCGGCCGAAACCCGTGTCGATCAGCAGGTTTCCCTTCGGATGCCGGACAAGGATGGCCGTCGCCGCCAGGTGACGGGTCTCGGACCACGCGCCGCCGCGATAGGTCAGGGCGGCCGGACTGTCGTAAGTCCCGGTTGGCAGCGCGCTGATCGACATGCTGGCTGGAGGCGATGCGGGCGGCAGGTCGCCTATATTCACCGCCGGAAGCTCAAGCCTCGCGGGCCTGAACGTCAGGGCTAGGACGGCGATCGCGACCATGATCACCGTCGCCAGGACAGCGAAGGCCCACAGGACGATCCTGGCGACCCTCGTCTTGGCGACGCCTCCCAGCCTGTCTGAGATTCTGACCATCACTCGCTTCACCTTTCCGTTCGGCGCATTGGATGTCGCCGCGCTGCCCATGCAGTGATAGTGGATGTTATCGTATCATCAGAAGATACGATAATCGTCATTATCGTTTGGAGTCAACGAGCGGTGAAGGATTGGGCGGAGGGTCACCCCAAGGCGAAGCTGATGGCGCGCAAACGCGCCGCGATCGTGGACGCGGCTCGCGAAGCCTTCCTTCGTGACGGCTATGGCGGGGCGAGCATGGAGCGGATCGCCAAGGACGCCGGCGTCTCGATCATGACCCTCTACCGGCACGCCGAGGGGAAGGATGATTTGTTCTCGGCTGTCATTGCGCAGGCCTGTCATCCAGCCGATCAAGCCGAGCAGGCGCGCATCCACGAGTCCCTTCAAAAATCGCTGCAGGACGTCTTGGTCTTCATCGGCGTGATGTTTCAGGAGCGGATCGCCAGCCCGGCGACAATAGCCTTGTTCCGAACGGTGATGGTTGAGACCCTCCGCTTTCCACACCTGGCGGAGATCGCCTATCGCGGCCTGATCGGAGCGCACCAAGACGCTCTCGACGCCTTTCTCGGCGAGAGAGATGAAACCGTCTCTCTCGACGCGGGACAGCGCCGGAAGCTCAGCGCGGCCTTCCTCGATCGCCTCGTGGGACTCGATAGCTTCCGCGTGCTTCTGGGGCTCGAGGGCGCAACGGACGCTGAACGCCTGGACCGCGCCATGTCAGCCTCCGCCGAATTGATCTCCGCATTGCCCGCCCCGACGGGCGGCAAGCACTAATCCAGCCAGATCCCTGACCGCTCGCAGCCTCCAGAATGGGCGTCGTGGGTAGGCGCCGGCGCTGCGGTCGCTTACCACGCACGCCGGATCAATGCTCCGCGCACGGCGTTAATTGACGACATCCGACAGGACCTTGCCGTCACGGCGGGTCCTGTCTGTCGCCTTGTGAGAAGGAGCCGATCATGAAATTCGCTATCTTGGGTTTTTCCCTCGCCGCTGTCGCCACTGGTGCGCTCGCTCAAACCACCATCGCCCAGCTTGAAAGCCAGCCGGCCAAGGGCGCCTTCACGGTTGGCCAGATCGAAGACGCCGATGTCATCGACGCCGCTAACCGCAAAGCCGGCGAGGTCGAGCACGTGCTTCTCGATGCGGCCGGCAAACCCACAGCCATCGTGATCGAGATCGACCGCATGGGCCCGGATAAGAAGGTTGTCGTGGCCCTGGCCGATGTAACCGTGGCGCCCGAGCCGGGCGATCCGGACGACCACATCGTTCGCGCCAAGCTGACGAAGGCTCAGCTGGCTGCGCTGCCTGACTGGAAGGGTTAGGACGGGCGACCTTTAGGGCGCGTCCCATGAACCGGCCCCACCTTATCGGGTGGGGCTTTTCATTTGCGCGCCAGCCGAGTTGGAAGGGGCTTGGGCGCCGTTTGCGCGCGCTGAGTGTCTGGTTTCCGGAGATGCGCCAAAGTCAGTCCATGGCGCTTGCTTGCCTCCATCATACGCCAATCACCCCTTGGCGACTGCGTCGCATTTTTGACGGCCCTAACCTGTTTCCGGGACACTTCTAGCCTGCACCGACAACCGGCTGGCGGCTGGACGCCGCGGGGACGTCCCACACTTGGAGGACTATCTCAGCGGGGCCGAGGCGGCCAGTTCGGCGAGGCCCTCGGCGAGGGAGACGACGGGCGCATAGCCCAGTTCGCGGCGAGCCTTGCCGATGTCGAGCGTCACCTCGACGGCTGAGGCGGAGAAGCCCTGCAGGGTGAGGGGAACGGGCTTGGCGCCGCGCGTGGCCGCGCCGATCAGGTCGCCCAAGGCCGCGACCACCCGCACCACCGTGCGGGGCGCGGTCTTGTCCGGCGGGGCCTGGCCCTGGGTCTCCAGCAGCGCCGACACGAACGCACGGAAAGTCACCGGCTCACCGTCGGACAGGAAGTAGATTTCGCCGCCGCGTCCGGCCCGCAGCGCCAAGTCGACGCCGTGGCAGAGGTTGTCGATGTGGGTTGTCGACGTCAGATAGCCGCCGCCGTCGATCCAGGCCAGCTGTCCCGACCGCGCGGCCTCCACCAAGGCCGGCAGGGCCGTGGTGTCGTCGCGCCCCCAGACGAAGCGCGGGCGCACCACCAGGACGTCGAACCCCACGTCGTTCATGGACAGGGCGATCGTCTCGGCGGCGATCTTGCTGCGCGAATAGGAGCCCGCCGGGCGCGCCGGATAGGGCCGGGTCTCGTCGACGTTCCTCAGCGGACGGCCGTCGCCCAGCACCGATTCCGTGCTCAGGTGCACGACGCGGCGGACGCCCGCCGCCCGCGCGGCGCAAAGGACGTTCCGCGTCCCCTCGGCGTTCGTCCGCATCTGCGCGGGGCCGCCATGGCCGTGATCGGTGTCGGCCGCCGCGTGGATCAGGGCGTCGCAGCCGGCCATGGCCTCGCCGATCGCCGGGTCCAGGATGTCGCCGACGACCGCTACGGCGCCCATGGCCCGCAGGCGCTCGGCGTCCTGCGGATTGCGCGACAGGGCCACCACCTGGACGTCGTCGCGCAGGAAGCGGCGGGCCAGGTTGCGTCCCACATAGCCGGCGGCGCCGGTCAGGAAGAGGCGGCGCGGGCAGGCGTGCGAGATCGTCGCCGCGCCGGGGGCGGCGGAGGGGGTGTTTGTCATCTTGAAAATCCGGTTGGGGGGAGGGATCAGCCGCCGGCGGGCGCGCCGTCTTGCGGGTGGGCCTGCGACAGCCATTCGATCTCTCGAACGATCCTGTCGCGCTCGGCCGGCGGGAAGTGGTGGAAATCCAGATGCTCGAGGAACTTCAGGCCCTCGAGGGCCAGATAGGCCAGCTGCGCGCCGCGCGGCGAGGCCGAGGTCGCAAGCACCCGGGCGACGACGCTGGCCTGGCTGGCCTGCATCTTACGCCGCAGGTCAGCGTCCAACACCAGGGCGGCGCTGAGGTTGAGCGCGACGGCTCGGAAGTCCTCGGGCGGGGCGTGGGGCGCGCCCGGATGCGGCCGCGGATGGCGCGGCTGTCCTGGCCTTCCAATTCTGCTTCCAGCGCCGCGTGGCGGGCGGCGTCGGCCTGGAACGCGCGATCCACCACGGCCTCGATCAGGGCCTGCTTGCTCTTGAAGTCGTAGATCACCGTGGCCTTGCCGACCCCGGCCTCCTTAGCCACCGCGTCCAGCGTGAGGTTCGTGGCGCCATCGCGCGCGACGACGCGTTCGGCGGCGTCGAGGATAGCTTGCTGGTCAAAGACGCGTCGACGTCCCATGGCCGCTCCGATCCATAACCGACCGGACGGTTATGAATAATGCGAGGCCTCGCGTAAAGCCTGTGGACCAGAGCGGGAACCGCCTCGTCACGATCTAGGCGCGCTGATGGGGGCTTGGTTCAGCGGCAGCTCCTCAATTTCGACTGTCTGGAGGCGGGGGAAGTTCCGCTAGCGCCGCGTTGTAGTCGCCGGGGTCTCCAACGGAAGTTTCACACGATTGTCGTCAGGCGCTGGCATGGCCGGCTCATGTCCATCCCAGCCTCCGATCAGGGCCTGACGCGCGAGTCGGGCGGCCCGCCAGGCGCCGAGCGCTTTGAGGCCCTGACCCGACGCCTTCGCATCCCGCTGCTTCGTTACTTCACCCGCCGCACCGGCTCGCGGCCTGACAGCGAGGAATTGGTGCAGGACCTGTTCCTGCGACTGCTGCGCCGCCCTGGCCTGATGGCCCTGGAAAGCATCGACGGTTATGTATTCGAGGCTGCGGCGAACCTCCTTCGCGACAAGGTAAAGCGGGAACGGGCGCGGCCGCTGCTGAGCGCGGTCGACTTGGATCGTATCGACCTGGCTGACGACCTCCCGGACGCGGAGGACGTCATCGGCGGGCGACAGAACCTGGAACGCATCCAGGTCGCCCTCAAGTCGCTGTCGCCTCGGGCGCGCACGATCGTCATTCTTCGTCGCTTCGAGGACATGAGCCACGCCCAGATCGCCGCCAGACTGAACATCTCGGTCAGCGCCGTTGAGAAGCATCTCGTGCGGTCGATGGCTGTTCTGCGCAACGCCTTGCAGGAGCAGGGCTGATGGGGCGTCGCATCGTTCACGAAGATCAGGCCGCCCAATGGTTCGCCAAGGCCGATCGTGGGCCGCTGGCGGCGGACGACCGCAGGGCTTTCCTTGAATGGCTCGAAGCGCCCGGCAACGCCGAGGCCTACCAGGAAACCGCCGACGCCTGGTCGTCCCTGGCGGCGGCCAAGGGGGCCGATGGCCTGATAGCGATGCGCGCGGCTGCTTTGCGCGACGCGTCCGGGATCGGCCGTCGGCGCATGATCTTGGGCCTCGTCGGCGCCGCGACGGCGGCCGGCGGGGGCGGCGTCGCGGTGATGATGGCCAGCACGGCCGGCGCGACGATCCGCACCGGTGCGGGTGAGCGTCTTACCGCCCCGTTGCCGGACGGATCGAGCGTAACCCTGGCTCCGCTGTCGAGGGTGCGTGTGCAGTACGACGCTCAGCGTCGTCGTGTGCGGCTCGTTCGAGGGACAGGCCTACTTCGACATGCGCTCGGCCCCCGACCGGCCGTTCCAGGTCGTTGTCGGCGATGAGCGCGCCCAAGGCAGCGGCGGGCGCTTCCAGGTGACCAGGCAGGGCGATACGGCGCAGATTCTTATCGAGGACGGAGCGCTCGACGTCGTCGCGGCTGGACAGGCCGCGGCGCGAAGGCTGACGACCGGCCATATGCTGTCGGGTCAGGCCGGGCCAAAGTCCTTGGCGGCGGCGGATCTCGACGCGCTGACGGCTTGGCGCGATGGTCGGCTGGTGTTCAACGACACGCCGTTGCCGCAAGTCGTCGCGGCGTTCAATCGCTACTCCAGCGACCAGTTGTCCCTGGTTCCGGGCGCGCGGCTGAACGACATCCGGATCTCCGGATCGTTCCGCTACGACGGCGCGCGCGAGTTCGCCAACGCCCTGCGGGCGGGCTTTGGCGTGCGCGTCCAGCAGGTCGACCGGACGACCTGGGAGATCGCCGAATGACGGCGGCTGGCGTTCCGGCATTCGATGAAATTTTCACGACAAGGTGAGGCTTTCAGCGGGGCCGCAGTTCCTGGGGATGATCGGTCGACGGGGGCCGGATTGCCTAGGAAAGCACGATGACGAACCGAGTTTCCCACGCCGCTGGTCTTCGGCGCGGCCTGATGGCCTGCTGCGCCCTGCTGGTCCTGGGCGCGGCCGCGCCGGCCCTGGCCCAGGAGCTCGCCGCGCCGCCGGTGGCCTTCACCCTGCCCACCCAACCCCTGGACCTGGCCCTGCCGGCCTTCGCCAAGCAGGCCGACGTGCAGGTGCTCTATGCGTCGAACCTCGTGAAGGGCAAGCGGGCCAACGCCGTGATCGGCACGCGCCCGCCCGCCGAGGCGCTGCGCGACCTCCTGGCGGGTTCGGGCCTGAAGGCGACGGCCACCGGACCAAGGACCTTCCTGATCTCGGTGCAGGAAAATCCGGTCGTCGCCGAGCTGGAAGAAGTGATCGTCACGGCCCAGAAGCGCTCGGCGCGGATCGAGAACGTCCCGATCGCCGTGACCGTCGTCGAGGGCGGTGACGCCCAACGGCGCGGGATCACCAATGTCGTCGATCTGGTCGATCAGGTCGCCGGCGTGTCGGTGAACTATGCCTTCGGCGGCACCAACTACGGTCTGATCAGCATCCGCGGCATCGGCGGCGCCGACGACTACAAGCCCAACGGCAACCCCTCGGTCGCCCTGCACGTCGACGGCGTCTACCAGACCTCGAACGCCTATCTGGGCATGCCGTTGTTCGACCTCGATCGCATCGAGGTACTCGAAGGGCCCGCAAGGCACGCTTTATGGCCGCAACACCACGGCCGGCGTCATCAACGCGATCACCCGGGGTCCTGGTCAGGCTCTCGAAGGCTCGGGCCGCGTCGAGTACGGCAGCTACGACTACACGGAGATGGAAGCTTCGGTCGGCGGGCCCGTCAGCGAGACCCTCGGCGTGCGTCTGGCCGTCCTGGCTCAGAATGGCGGCGGCTTCATGGATGGCGCCGGTGCGGGCCTTCTGGCCGGCTTCCGTCCGTCGGTGCGCGGCGTGGTCCAGACCCAGGTGCCGGCGCTGGTTGATCCGGGCCGACGAAAGGGCTTCGGCGACAAGGACCTGGTCGCCGGCCGCGCGACGTTTGAGTTCAAGATGGCCCCGGAGAGCGATTTGGTCGTGAAGCTGTTCGGCAGCCGCGACCGGGGCGACACCCGTCAGTACGATCGGATTTCGCGGGCCCAGGACGCCACGATCGCCAACGCCGGCGAGAACAATGATCCTTACGAGTTCTATTCGACGGGTTATCCGACCCAGAGGATCGACATCTACGGCGGCTCGGCGAGCTTCAGCCACAAGGTTCGCGAGAACCTGAACTTCACCGCCATCGGCGGCTGGCAGGGCAGCAAGCGTTCGGTGCAGGGCAACGGCGATGGTTCGCCCTATCCAGCTTCGTATTTCGACGCCAACGAGAAGCTCAGCCAGTCGTCTCTGGAACTGCGCCTGGCCGACGACACGGGCGGCAAGCTGGACTGGATCGCCGGCGCCTTCTACGTGACCGACGACGTCAAGTTCAACACCAACTGGATCAGCTACTCGGCGCTGACCAACTACGACAACCTGCACCGCCAGGAACGCAACAGCTTCGCCCTGTTCGGCCAAGCCGACTACCACCCGCTCGAGCGCCTGCAGGTGTCGGCGGGTCTGCGCTACACGCGCGACAACGCCCACTATGTCGGCCGCAACGTCGACCACAATCCGTGGGGCATCAGCACCTTCACGACGACCTTCGCCACCACAAACCCGTTCGCATGGGACGAGAAGTTCGACGACGACAACGTCTCGGGCCGCCTGACCGTGAAGTACGACGTCACGCCCAGTCTGAACGTCTTCGTGTCGGCCGGCACGGGCTATCGCGGCGGCGGCTTCGACGGCACCTCGATCTTCACGGTGGCCGAGACCAAGCCCTTCGCCTCGGAGACCGTGCGCGCCTACGAGGCGGGCCTGCGCTGGACCACGCCGCGCCTGCGTCTGTCGCTGGACGCGTTCGACTATCGCTTCAGCGAACTGCAGGCCACGACGCGGCTGGCCAACGACACCAACGGTCGGGCCAATGTCGGCAAGGCCAGCAGCAAGGGTATCGAGGTGGCGCTCAGCGCTCAGTTGCTGCGCACCGAGCGCCAGAGCCTGAGCTTCGACGTCAACGCCGCCTGGCTGGACACCGAGGTCCTGTCATTCTCGTCCAACCGGGTGGCCGAGGTGCTGCAGACGGTCGGGGATCCGCTGCCGGGCGCGCCGGACGTGTCGGCCACCGCCAGCCTGAACCACAGCATCACCCTCAAGGAAGGCTGGTCGCTGCGCAGCCGCGTGGGCGTCACCCACCATGGCGAGGAATCCAACCGCCTGAACGCCACGCCGGGCAACACGGCCAAGGCCTACACCCTGGTCAACGCCCGCGTGGACTTGGCCACCCCGTCGAACTGGACGCTCTATGCCTATGGTCGCAACATCACCGACGAGGTCTATTTCCCCGAGCTGAACGGCGCGGCTCGACTGGTTGGGGCGCCCGCCACCTACGGGATCGGCGCGCGGTTCGACTTCTGATCGCGGGGCGATCCGGTCCTTGGGCCGGATCGCCTCACTTCGTTCTCCTGATGGGATCCCAGCTATGTCCCTGCTGACCCGCCGCGCGGTGATGGCGGCCTCGACCGGCCTTTTCCTGGCCCGCGCGACGGCGACGCAGGGACTGGAGATCCGCCGGGCCGCGCCCGCCGAGCCCTTTGCGATGGGCGTGGCCAGCGGTGATCCGTCGACTGACGGCTTCGTACTGTGGACCCGCCTCAGCGCCGGCGGCGCGTCGCTCGACGCACCGGCCGTTCCCGTCGCCTATGAGGTCGCCGAGGACGAGGCCTTCCGCCGTATCGTGCGGCATGGCCGCCGCGCGGCGACGCCGACCTTGGGCCATTCGGTTCACGTCGAGCTCTCGGGTTTGCGCCCCGGCCGACCCTACTGGTACCGGTTTCACGCCTTGGGCGCGGTCAGTCCGGTCGGCCGCACCGCCACCGCGCCGGAGCACGCCGAACGCGCGCGGATCGCCGTCAGCTCGTGCCAGCATTTTGAACTGGGCTGGTTCAGCGCCTATCGCGACATGGTCGCCGCTCAACCCGACCTGATCGTGCAGTTGGGCGACTACATCTACGAGAACAGCTACGCCCAGTTTCCAAAGGTCCGTCGCTTCGACGCGCCCGAACCCACGGACCTGGACGGCTATCGTCGGCGGCACGCGACCTACAAGTCCGATCACGACCTTCGCGAGGCCCATCGGCTGGCGCCCTGGATCGTGACCTGGGACGATCATGAGGTCGAGAACGACTACGCCGATCTGGCCAACCTGAAGGGGCTGGATCCTCAGGTCTTCGCCCGTCGGCGGGCGGCCGCCTACCAGGCCTACTTCGAGCACCTGCCGGTGCGCCCCAGTCTGTGGGCTCGTCCAGGCGAGCCGCGACTCTATCGGCGCCTCGCGTGGGGGGATCTGTTGAGCCTGCCGGTATTGGATGGGCGGCAGTATCGCTCGCCCCAGGCCTGCAATCCTCCAGGTCAGAGCGGGAACCGAGCGCGACGCGACTGTCCCGGGCTGAGCGCGCCAGACCGCACCATGCTGGGCGCGGCCCAAGAGGCTTGGCTGGACCGGACGCTGAAGGCCGAGCGCGGGCGCTGGACCCTGCTGGCTCAGCAGACGGTGGTCGCGCCGATCGAAACGCCGGACGGCGTGATGTCGGATCAGTGGGACGGGTACGCCGCCGCGCGCGACCGCCTTATGCGCGGCATGACCCGTCCATCGGTGCGCAACGCCGTGGTCCTAAGCGGCGACATCCATGCCTACATGGTCAACGACCTGCGGATCGGCGACGGGCCGCCCGTGGCCACTGAGCTTGTGACGACATGTCTGGCCGCCAGCCACGCGCCGCCGGCGCGTTATGGCGATGTCCGAGCCCGCAATGACCACGTCCGCTTCGCCGACATCGAACGCTCGGGCTACACCTTGATCGAGGCGACGTCCCGGAAACTGGACATTGATCTGAGGGCCGTCTCGGATCAGGCCGACCCCAAAGGTGTCGCCCAAAGCCTGGCGCGGTGCGTGATCGAAGATCAACGCCCGGGCGCGCAATTTCATAACCCAAGCGGTGAGGCGCGGAACTCAGGTGGCGGAGGCCCCGCGCCGAGACGGCTGCGCCATCGACAAGGCGGTTGAAGTCTGGAGTACGGACGGACAACGGATCATCGTCATCGCACGGACGGGGTAAGACCCTCTCCTGGCGCGAACCACGACGGGCGCGCCACGAACTTCAGGTCCAGCGGATCGGGCGCGCCTGGATAGTAGTCGGTGCTGATGATCTGTGCGCCCGATTGCTCGGCCGACTTCAGGCGGCCAAGGTCGTGGTTGCGGGCCTCGCTGGTGTCGGCGTCGCTGCGCGTGCGGACCAGGAAGCCTTGGGCGACCAGGGCCTTGATACGGGCTTCTTCCGGACGCGGATCCTGGATGTTGAACACCGCCGCTTCGGCCTGGTCCTCGGCATAGAGGCCGAATAGGACACGGCCCTTCAGCGACGGGTGACCGACGCGGTAGGCCTCCTCGAACGCGGCGATTGGCGTCCAGCACCAGCAGCACCTTGCCGCGCGCGCTGGCGGCCGTCGGCCAACCGCCGCCGGTGACGCCTTCGCGCAGTGTGGCGCGCGTCCCGCGAACGTCGTCGGGCGTGATGATGCGATCCCGGCCGAACGCCTTGATCGCGTCGGCGTCCAGTCTGGCGAAATCAGCCTCGGTCCACAGCGGCGGGTTCGGAATGGCCGGGTTGTTGAACGGCTCTTCCTTGGTGTTGACGAAGATCACGATCGGCTGGTGATCGGGATGGGCCTCGGACCAGGTCGCGACCTCGACGAAGCAGTCGGACAGACGCAGGCACAGGGTGCGGGCGTCGACGACCGGGGCGTGCAGCACCTTGGCGCCGGGCGTCTTCATGATCGCGAGCTTGGCCGGGTCCTTGGCGTAGGGGCCGGCGTAGAGGCCTCCGGCCGTGTCGGCGTAGGGATCGAATTCCAGCTGCCGGACGCCCAGGTCCAATTGGGCGCTGATCGGCGGATGGCCGTATTCGACGCCGCGCGAGCGCTCGCCCATCACCTGGCGCTGGTGCGCGAGGGCGGCGGGATCGAGCTCGGGACGGTAGCTGTTGTGCGAACCCAGCCAATGCAGGCTGTTGATCTTCGGCGCTTCGGCCGCCTGGGTTGCGAAGGCGAAGACCGACAGGGCGGCGGCGAGAAACAGCGGGCGCATGGCGACCTCATGGGAAGGAAAAGGCGCGAACCGGCCGGCGTATGACCGGTCCGCGCGAGGTGACGACCTCTAAAAGAGAGGGCGTTCAGGGGAGGGATCAGAACTTGCCGCGGAGCGTCAGCGAGACCGTGCGGCCCCAGTGATAGATCTCCATCGGCTGGTCCTTGGTCTTGCCGTAGGTGAAGCGGACCTCGTCGGTCAGGTTCGAACCTTCCAGGGTCACCGCGTATTGCGGGGTGATCTGGTAGGAGAGCGAGCCGTCCAGCGAGCCGTAGGGGGCGATATAGGACTGGGCGGTGGTGGTGCTGCCGATCGACTGCAGATACCGCGAGCGCCAGAACCAGCCGAGGCGGGCGCTGACGGGGCCCTTCTCATAGTAGCCGACCAGGTTGTAGCTCTGCTTGGACAGGCCCACGAGGTCGTCCTTGATCTGGCGGTTGCCGGCGAAATAGTTCGCCTTGCTGTCCACCAGGGTCACCGAGGCCTGCACGCCGAGGCCATCGAAGGGGCCGGGCAGGAACGACAGCGACTGGTTGTAGGCGGCTTCGAAGCCGCGCACCTCGGCGTCGCCGCCGTTGACGCTGGCCGACAGCAGCACGTCGCCGCGGCCGGGCACCTGGATCGTGGTGTTCTGGGCGGTGATGTAGTTGTCCATCGTCTTGATGAACACCGCGGCGGTCACGGCCGTGGTCGGGGCCGGATACCACTCCAGCGAGGCGTCGTACTGGTCGGCCAGGAACGGATCCAGGTCCGGATTGCCGCCCGAGGCCGTCGGCGAGTCGCGGCTGACGCTGATGCGCGGGGCGCTGTCGGTGACGTTGGGACGGTTGACGACGCGCGAGGCCGACAGGCGGCCGACCAGGTCGTCACGCAGGTCGAGCTTGACGTTCAGGCTGGGCAGCCAGTTCTTGTATTCCTTCAGATAGCCGACCGGCACCGGCGTCGAGCCGCTGGTCAGCGTGCCGCTGGCCAGTTGCTTGGTCTCGGCGTAGCGGACGCCCAGATTGCCGCTGACCGGCACGCCGCCCAGGTCGAACTTGAAGTCGCCGCGCACGTAGGCGCTGTGGATCTTCTGGTCGACGATGAACGAGTTGCGCAGGTCGGCCGCCGACCACGGCTGAGCCGCCACGGCCGAGGTGAACATCTTGTTGTAGTAGGCGTCGCTGGTCGGGGTGACCCAGGTGCGTGGCGTGTTGCCGGCGAAGTCCTTGAGGAAGCCCGTATAGGGCATGGTCTCGTAGAAGCTGGCGCCCAGGGTCGTCAGCGGCGTGTTCAGGATGTCGTTCAACACCCAGTCGCGACGCAGATAGGTGCGGTTCATGTTGTGCTGTTCGGCGCCGAACGCGATCTTGGTGAACCAGCCCGAGAAGACGCGCGAGCCGTCCAGGCGGAACGTCTCGTCGCTGTCGCGCGAGTCCTTCCAGGTGTAGTCGAACGCCTGGCCAACGAAGTTGGCCGGGTTGGTGTAGTCGACGGTGGTGGTCAGCTGCGGGATCGACGTCGAGCCGCGCGAGAAGTCGAAGCTCAGCGGCGCGAAGAACGCGATGCGATCGCGGGTCGTGGCCTTGCCGTCCGGATGGTAGCTGCGGGCGCGCGAATAGCCGTACTCGGCGTTAAACGCCCAGGCGCCCGGCGTCCAGGCCTGCTTGATCCCGAAGATCGTCAGGTCGTGGCGGTTCAGGCTGGTCTCGCGCGAGGCCATCCAGCGCACGTTGTTGATCGTGCCGGCCACGACGGTGTCGCCGACGACCTTCTGGCTGCCCGCCACGAACTGCGGCGTCGCGAAGGTGGCGTCGTCCGGATAGATGTCGAGGCCGAACTCGTCGTAGTCGACGTCCAGCCGGGTCACCAGCAGGTCGACGTCCGTCTGGAAGTCGCTGTTGGGCTTCCACTGACCCGAGAGGGCGCCCGATAGAGCTTGCGGTGCTCTGTCTCGACGGTCGGGCGCGTGCGGGTGGGCGTATAGAGGCCCGAGCCCAGCACCGATTTGAACTTATCGAGGTTCCAGCCGACCATGTACAGGCGGTCGTTGCGCACATGGCGCTCGTCATAGAGGCCCGAGGCCAGCACGCCGATGGTCTTATCGGCGTTGGTCCAGCTGCCCAGGCCCGAGACCGAAGGGTCGGCCTTCTTGCGCACGTCGTTGTAGGTTTCGCGCACCGAGAAGGCGGCCTTCTTGCCTAGATCGAACGGCTTGAAGGTCTTGATGTTGATATTGCCGCCCAGGGCGCCTTCGTCCATGTCGGCCGTCGGCGTTTTCACCACCTCGATCTGCGAGATCAGCTCGGTGGGCAACACCTCGAAGCGAAACTGACGGCCCTTGGCGCCGCCGTTCTCGATCAGGTCGTTGACGGCGATCGAGCGGCCGTTCAGCTCGGTATACTGGAACTGAGGACCCAGGCCCCGGACGCTGACATAGAGGCCCGAGCCGCGCTGGCGGTCGATGGTGACGCCGGTGACCAGTTGCAGCGCATCGGCGGCGTTGCGGGTGGGGAATTTGCCGATGTCCTCGGCGTTGACGGCGTCCAGGCCGTACGCGGCCGAGCGCTTCAGGGCGGCGGCGGCCTGCAGGCTCTTGCCGTACGAGGTGATGACGACGGCGTCGACGGCGTCGGCCGGTTCGGCGGCTGGCGCGGTCGCGGCGGTGTCGGCGGCCTGGGCCTGGCCCGCGCCGAGGGCGGCGAAGGCGAGGACGGCGACGGCGCCCGCGCACGGCGCGGACAGGAACTTCGAGCTGGACATGGTATCCCCCGGTCTTTGCTGGGCCCGCGGGGAGGCGCGGGTCAGGGCAGAAGAACGGAGGGGGCGACGCCGAACCTCAGTCTGGCGTCGGTGAAATATTTGCGACGATCCTGTTGAAAAGTCTAGATTTTATCCGTGCCGAGACGAACCGGCGACCGGAGACAGTTTCAAGTCTCCCTCGGGTGTGAGGTGCGCGCGCACCGGAAGCAGGGCCTCCAGGGCCGCGCCGACGTCGTCCATCCGGCCGATGTTCAGCGAGCCCGAGAGGCGCAGGCGGGCCAGCGCGGGATCCGTCAGCGCGACGTGACGGCCCGAGGCGCGCGACAGCCGTTCGGCCGCTTCGGACAGGCTTACATCGGCCAGCACGACGCGGCCGTCGGTCCACGCCGCGTCGCCCTTCACGTCGCCGGTCTGAGCCTCGCCGCCGACCCCGGATGTCCCGACATAGCGCTGGCCGGGACGCAGCAGCACGCTGACCGCGCCCGGCTGGCTGACGCGTAGCGAGCCCTCGACCAGCGACACGGTCAGCCGACCGCCGCCGGCCACGTTGAAGCGGGTGCCCAGCACGGTCAGCGTCCGGCCCGAGGTCGCCACCTCGAACGGTCGGGTCTTGTCGTGCGCGACCTCGAAGAAGGCGTCGCCGGCGTCCAGCGAGACATCGCGGGCGCGGGCCTTGAAGCGGGTTGTCAGGCGGCCGCCGGGGCTGAGCACGACATGACTGCCATCGGCCAGTGTCAATCGGGCCGGGGCGTGCGCGGGCGCGGCATAGGTGTCGACCTGCGGCTGGGTCTTCACGACCACGCCCACGACCAGGGCGGCGGCGAGCAGGGTGAGGCCCGCGATCAGCGGGCGACGGTCCGGCGCGGCCGGGCGATCCAGGCGCGCCTCACGGCGGACGTCTCGGCGCAGGGCGCGGACGGTCGGATCGTCGGCGGCCAAGCCCATGGCCAGCCACACCTCGCGCGTGCGGGCGATCTCTTCGCGCGCCTCGGCGGACGAGGCCGACCAGGCGTCCAGCGCGGCCTGTTCGGCGGCGCTCAGCGGGCGGGTCAGGCTGGCCGCCATCAGGCGGCGGGGATCCATGTCGTCGTCAGGCGTCATGCGCGGTCTCTATGGCTTCGCGCAGGTGCGCCAGGGCGTTCATCATGTGCTTCTCGACGGCGCTCAGCGACAGGTTCAGCCGCGCCGCCGCCTCGGCTTGGGTCAGGTTTTCGAAGCGACACAGCACGAAGACCGCGCGCGCGTTCGGGTGCAGGTCGTCCAGGGCCGCCACCAGCTTGGCCAGCCGCTCGCGTCCGGCCAGGGTCGCCTCGGCCGTGGGCTCGTCGGCGGGGAGGGTGGGGTCGACCTCGACGTGGCGTCCCCGCTGGCGCGAGCGCTGATGCCGCTCGTGGTCGACCAGGGCGTTGGCGGCGACCGTGAACACCAGCCCGTCCGGATTGCCCCAGTGCAGGCGCGAGAACCGCTGCGATAGCCGCATGAAGACCTCTTGCGTCAGGTCCTCGGCGTCTTCGACCCCGACCGACCGGCGCTGGAAGAAGCGCAGCAGCGGACGACGATAGCGCGACACCAGAGCCTCGAAGCGCGGCGCCGCCAGCGGCGGGCTGGCTGGCGCGGACTCGCTGGGCCCATCGGGCGGATCGGCGCGCGCGCCCGCGCCACGGAAGGTCAGAACGCCCATCTCATCCTCGCGGACAGGTACCGGCCCCAGTGATGGATCTCCATCGGCTGGTCGCGGGTCTGGCCATAGACGTAGCGGCGGGCGTCGGCCAGGTTGACGCCCTCCAGGGAAAGGGTGGCGTGGCGGCTTAGCCGCCACGAAGCCGCGCCGTCTAGCGAGCCGAACGCCGCCGTGGTCGCCGGCGCGGTGACCGAGCTGCCGATCGAGGTCAGGTACGCTCCGCGCCAGTTGTAGCCGAGGCGCAACGAGCCGCGGCCCTTTTCATAGAAGACGACGGCGCTCCAGGTTGAGCGCGACAGACCCAGCAGTGCGTTACGGATCACCCGGTCGCCGGCGAAATAGTTGGCCTGGCTGCGCACCAGGGTCGCCGCGCCCTGCACGCCCAGCCCGTCGAACGGCGCCGGCAGTTCGCGGAACACCCGACTGAAGGTGGCCTCCAGACCCTGCAGCCGCGCGTCGCCGCCGTTGACGTTGGTCGACAGCAGGATCTGACCGCGCCCTGGCACGTCGATGAAGGTGTTCTGGGCGGTGATGTAGTTGTCCAGCCGCCGGTCGAACGCCGCCAGGCTGACTGCTCCGCCGCCGGGGAAGTACCACTCCAGCGAGACGTCCGCCTGGGTGGCCAGGAACGGGGCCAGCTCGGGATTGCCGCCATTGGCGGTCGGGGTGTCGCGCGCCAGCGTGATGCGCGGGGCGCTGTCGATGACGTTGGGCCGGTTGACCACCCGCGAGGCGGCCAAGCGCAGCAAGAGGTTCGATGTCAAGTCGACCCGCAGGTTGGCGCTGGGAAGCCAGTCGCCATAGTCCTTGCGCCATTGGACGGGCAGCGGGTCGTCGCCGCTGGAGACCACCCCGACCGAGGTCTGGCGGGTGCGGGCGTAGCGCAGGCCGACATCGCCGCTGACCGGCCGGCCCAGCACGGCGGCGAAATCGTAGCGGGCATAGGCGGAGGTGATCGCCTCGCGCACCACGAACGAGTTGCGCAGGTCCGTCAGGGACGGCGGCTGGGCGGCGATCGCGGGCGTGTAGAGCAGGTCGTAGAAGGCGTGGGCGTTCGGCGCGACCCAGCGGCGCGGCAGGTCGGCCGGCGACCCGGACAGGAAATCGTCGAACGGCGTCCGGCCGTAGTACTGGGGTCCCAGGCTGGTCAGCGGCGCGCCGACCAGGGTGTCCAGGTTCCAGTCGCGTCGCCGGTAGTCGCGCTTGCGGATGTGCGATTCCCAGCCGAACGACAACTTGTTGTCCCCGAGGTCGCGGCGCGCGTCCAACCGGTAGAGCTGGTCGGTGTCGCGCGAGTCCTTCCAGGTGTAATCGAAGGTCTGGCCGGCGAAACTGGCGGGATCGGCATAGTCGCGTGTCGTGCGCAGGGTGGGGCCGCCAGCCAGCCCGTGTCCGAAATTGTATTCCAGGGGCGCGTAGAAGGCGACGCGGGCGCGGACCGTGCCCCGGCCGTCCGGGTGGTAGCTGCGGGCGCGGGAAAAGGCGTAGTCGGCGTCGACCGTCCAGGCGTCGCTCTTCCACTGCTCGTGGACGCCAAGGGCGAACAGGTCGTGACGGTTCAGGCTGGTCTCCCGCGAGGCCATCCAGCGAGCGTCCTCGATGATCCCGGCCTGCGCCGTATCGCCCATGACGACCTGACTGCCCGGCACAAAACGCGGGTTCGAGATCGAGGCGTCATCGGGATAAATGTCCAGGCCGTACTCGTCGTAATGGGCGTCCAGTCGCGTCGCCAGGAGATCGATGTCCAGCCGCCAGTTCGGCGACGGCCGCCACTGCAGGGTGAAGTCGCCAGACGCCATGCGGCGGTCCTCGAGCTCGATCGTCGGCCGCGTGCGGGTCGGGGTGTAGAGGCCGGGACCGAGCACGGCCGCGAAGCGGTTCAAATTCCAGCCGGTCTGGTAGAGGCGGTCGTTGCGGATCCGCCGTCGCTCGATCACACCGCCCGCCAGCAGGCCGAAGCGCCCGCTGTCATCGACCCAGCTCCACACGCCGGACACGGACGGATCGGGCCGGTCTACCCGGCCCTCTGACATGCGCACCGAGACGACGGAGCTTCGCCCGCGATCCAGCGGCTTGAACGTCCGCACGTTGATATTGCCGCCCAACGCGCCCTCGTCCATGTCGGCGGTGGTCGACTTGGCGACCTCGATCTGGTCGATGACGTCGGCGGGCAAGACCTCGAAGCGGAACTGCCGCCCCCGGAAGCCGCCGTTCTCGACGAGATCATTCATGGCCAGCGGGCGGCCGTTCAGCAGGACATTCTGGAACTGTGGGCCCAGGCCTCGGACGCTGACATAGAGGCCTACGCCCCGGTGTCGCTCCAGGCTGACGCCTGGCGTCAATTGCAGCGCCTCGGCGGCGTTGGCGGCTGGCAGGCGGGCGATGTCCTCGGCGCTGACGGCGTCCAGCGCATAGGCCGAGCTGCGCTTGAGGGCCAGGGACCGGCCGAGGCTGGCGGCGTAGGCGGCCGTGACGGTCACCGCCTCGACCTCGCTGGGCCGCGCATCTTCGCGCGCCGCCATCGGTCGCGGAGACGCGGCGTCGCCGCGTTTCTCGAGCACGAAGACGCCCCGTCGCACCTCGCGAACGCTGGCGCCTGTCTCGATCAGCAGCGCCTCGATCGCCGCCCGCGCTGACAGGCCTGGCGGCAAGACCCGGCCGCTCCGGCCCGCAACCAGTTCCGGCGCGTAGAGGATCACGATGTCTCGTTCCGCCGCCAGTTTCACGAGGTTGTCGCCGAGGCTGATGGGCGCGCCGGCGATCGCCGCATGGGCCGGCAGGAGCACGGCGACCCCGATCGCACAGATGCGGAAACAGGCGGACATGCCCGGCGTGATGGCCCAAGGAAAGCTCGGGCCTGCTTATCGACCACCCATGACAGTTGGACGACAACTTCAATCGGTTGACCAGGCTAGACTACGCATTGCGCGAACGCACGGGCCTCAAAACGAGAAAATTCTAGCGCAAACCGGTCCAGTTTTTCGGGAGCAGGTCAGTCGCCACCCGCGGCGAGGAACAACGCCGGCAGCAGGGCCAGAGCGACGCCGATCCCGGCCAGGGCGGGCCAGCGCCAGGCGCCCATGCCGCGCCATGCCGACGCCCAAACGGCCGACGCCCGCTGTTCGCGCGACAGCCGCAAGGCGTAGATCGCCACACCCGACACCGCCAGCGCGGTGAGAGCCAGGCCGAAGGCGAACCAGATCAACTTGGTCCACACCCCGCCGAACGTGCCGAAATGCAGCGGGTCGGCCATTTCCGAAATGCGCTGATGGGCGTTCAGATCGCGCCCATCGGTCAGCAGCACGACGGCGCCGGTGGCCGGGTTGGTCCAGGCCACATTGGCCCGCTCACGCACCAAAACGGCCTTGTACTGGCCCGCGAATTGGAAGGCGCCCACCTTGCCGGCCGGAAAGGCGATGCGCTGGATGCGCAGGCCGGGATAGGCGGCCTGAGCCGCACTGAGATTGGTCTCCAGCCGGTCGGCCAGCTTCCGGGTGTCCAGCTTGACGGCGGCGACCTTGGCGCGCGGCGAGGGCGGGGCCTTGGCCACGGTGCTCTCGGCCAGGTACCAAAGGCCCGTCGCGCCGATCAGAGCCACGAACCACAGGCTCCATAATCCCACCAAGCGGTGCAGATCGCCCATGGCCGTGCGGGCGTCGCGCCAGCGGACCGGCTTGAAGAAGCCCCGCCACCACTTCTTGTAGACCACGAAGGACGTGCCGACACTGATCAGCAGCAGGATCGACAAGGCCGAGACGATCGGTACGCCGATCGGGGTGGGCAGGTTCAGGTGGCGGTGCATGTTGCGCAGGATGCGCTGAGCGCCGACCCACGACCCCTCGCCCTGCACCGCCCCCGTCGAGGGGTGCAGATAGACGAAGGCGCGGACGCCGTCCGGATTCTGAATCGTCGCGGTCAGGGCGAAGCCCCGGTCAATGGGCGCGTCCAGCAACAGAATCCTGGCCTTGGGGCGCAGGGCTGCGACATTGCGAGCCGCCGCCGACCAGGCGAGGGGACCGTGAACCGTCGCCGGATCGACGCGCAGGGCGGGCCGCAGCGCCCAGTCGATCTCGTGACTGAACACCGCGATCGTCCCCGTCAAAAAGACGAAGGCCAGCAGGATCGACAGCTTCAGCCCCACCCACTGGTGGACGCTCCACCACAGGCGCGAGGCCTTGGGCTTGGCCGCGCGCCGAGGCGCCGCCGCCGTCTGGGCGCGTTCGACGCTCACCATTCCCGCGACACTTCCAGGAACACCGACCGCGGCTCGCCGGGGAAGTGGCCGGTGCGGTCGATGAAGCCGGAGGCGGCGTAGGTTTCGTCGAACAGGTTGTCGACCCGCAGGAGCGTCGACCAGGGCCCGATCTTGTAGATCACCGAGGCGTCGAACACCGTATAGGGACGAACTTTCTGACCGCTGATCGAGGTGCGGACGTCGACATAGTCGCCGCCCAAGGCCAGGGCCAGGCCAAGCTTGGGGAACTGGTAGCGGGTCCAGAAGCCGGCCTTGTGCTTGGGCGCATTGGCGAAGCGGTCGCCGACGCTGTTGGTGATCACCGTCGCGCCGTTGGTCTTGGTGATGCGGGTGTCGTTGTAGGCGTAGGAGCCGGTCAGCACCCAGTTGTTGGTCAGGTCGGCGGCCAGATCGAACTCGACGCCCTTGCTGGTCACCTCGCCGAACGCGACCAGATCGTCGATGCCGTCCCCGTCGACGTCGCCGCGCGGATCGCTCTGCAGGCATGTTGCCGCGGACAATCCTGTAGATGGCCATGGTGGACTGCAGGCGCCCGCCCAGCAACTCGGTCTTGACGCCGCCTTCCAGGATCTCGCCGTCGGTCGGGGCGAAGGGCCCGCCCGCCCGCGGGTCCTGACTAGACACGCTCTGCGGCTCATAGCTCTGGGCCCATTGGCCGTAGACCGAAACGTCGGGACGCGCGCGCCAGACCAGACCCGCGCGCCAGGTCGCCTTCTCATCCTCGAAGGTGCTGGCGTCGGACTGGTCCTCATAGCGGTCGAACCGCACGCCGGCGGTGGCGATGAATTGACCGATCGTGGCTTCTTCCAGCAGGTACGCGCCGGACCGCTCTTGAATGGCCGAGGTGCGGACACGGGGTTTGAGGTTATAGGTCTTGGGGTCCGTGACGCCGTAGACCGGATTGGTCAGGCTCAGCGGCGCGGGCAGTCCCGCCACCGCGGTGAAGCCGCCCAGCAGAGAAGGCCGGTTGTTGTTGATCAGTTCGCTGCGATAGGCGTCGACGCCGACCAGCACGCGATTGCGCACCGCGCCGAAGTCGCGCGACCAGACGGCGTTGGCCCCGAAGCTCACTTGCTCCAGATCGCGCTCCTGATCGCGGAACTCGCGGCGTGACAGGTCCGGCACGCCGTCTCGGTCGCTGTCGGTCAGGCCGCGCGGCTCGTGATATTGCTGGCGCTCCACGCTTTTCGAGTAGCGCAGGCCCGCATCGACGGTCAGGTTTTCACTGACCGGCCATGCCACGCGCGCCTGCAGCACATCGGCTGTCAGGTCGAGGAAGTCGCTCTTCTCGTTGTGGTTCCAGCGCCGGTCGGCGAGAAAATGGCCCAGATTGTCGGTCGGCACGCCGCGCAGGCGGTTGCCCTGCAGGTTCTGCTGGTAGCGGGTGGCCTGTAGCGTCAGGGCCGCCGGGCCGAGATCGGTCTTGATCCCGCCGTCCAGGATCAGCACCTCGCTGCCGGAGTTGCGGCGCGGGGTGTTGCGGTCCTCGTAGAACACGCCGACGCGCGTGGCCGGCGCCTTGTCGCCTGGCAGGAAGCCTTCGACCTCGACCGAACCACCCCTGCGCGCCTCCGCGCCGACCACCGCCGTGGCCCGCGCCGAGAACTCGTCCTTGGGCGTCTTGGTGATGTAGTTGAACAGTCCGCCCGGCGCGCCGGGGCCATAAAGCATGCCGGCCGGCCCCTTCAGGAACTCCAGTCGCTGGACATTGAACAGCTGCGGCACCGAAAAGGCGACATAGGGGTCGCCGCGCAGGCCGTCGAAGAAGATCTCCTCCTGACGGAAGCCCCGAGCGGTGACTCCGGCGTAGGAGAACAGGCTGACGCCGGCGATGTTGCGATAGAGGTCCTGTGCGTCGCGGGCGCCCTGGTCGCGGATGAGCTCCTCGTTCAGGACCTGGATGTTGAGGCTGGACTCCAGCGGCGGGGTCTCAAGCTTGCCGCTGGTGGTCTCCTGGGTGCGATAGAGCTGACGGGCGCGGGCGGTGATGATGATCGTCAGGTCGGGCTCGTCTTCGGCTGACGCCGTCGGCGCCTCGTCCGCCCAGGCAAGACCAGAGCCGCCGAGGCCCGCGATGCTGATCAGCGTAGCCATGCAAACCGCTGGCGCCCTACCCATACCCACAACCCAACTCCGTAGCGATCCATCTGGGCGGCCGCTCTACAGAGAATGAGAACCAATATCAATTTAATTGAGAATGATTCTCGGGTTGATGGCGATGACCGTTCCTCGAACATGAGGTCGCTCTGGGGGCCCGGCCGCGCCCGCCCAAACCTTAGCGCTGGCGGGCCGGCTTTCGAGCAATCTGATGCAGACTGTCTGGGCCGCGGGGGCGCTTTGGGCGAATGGCCCAATCTCCTCAGACTTATAGCCTGGTGTCGTGGACTTGGCGGCACTCCGTCGTGGATCAACAAGTCGCGACAATCTTGCGCTTGAAATCCTCGCTTCGCGTTATCGATTTCGATAGGTGTCCGTATGCAGCGCGATCCGCCAACCGGGAAAATCACGATCATCGATATCGCCCGAGCCGCTGGCGTGTCCATCAAGACGGTCTCGCGGGTGATCAACCAGGAAGAGGGCGTGGGGGACGAGACCCGGGCGCGGGTCCTGGAAATCGTCGCGACGATGGGCTATCGCCCGAACGTCTCGGCCCGCTCGCTGTCCAGCCGCCGCAGCTATCTCATCGGCGTGATCTTCATGCGCGTCGGAGCCTATCACTATGTGGGCGAGGTGCAGGTGGGCGCCATGCGCGCCTGTCGGCGGGCGGGCTACCATCTGGTGGTCGAGCAGGTGCTGCCGCCCGAGGCTGTAGGTGGCGTCCAGGGGTTCGCCGAAGGTTTGCGCGACGCCCGGTTCGACGGCGTGGTGCTGACCCCGCCGACCTGCGATGATCCCGAGGTTCTGGCGGCGGTCGAGACAGCGGGTCTGCCCTACGTGCGCATCGCGCCGCACCGCGAGTTCGAGCGCTCGCCGTACGTCTTCATGGACGATCGCAAGGCGGCGCGGGAGCAGACCCTGCGGTTATGGAACATGGGCCATCGACGGATCGCTTTTATCGATGGTCCCGCCGATCACGGCTCGGCGACGCGTCGCCGGCAAGGCTATATCGAGGCTCTGCGGGACCGAGGCGTCGAGCCACGGCCTGAGTGGATCGCCAAGGGCGAGTTTCTCAGCCTGTCCGGCTTCGACGCGACGGAGCGCCTGCTAGCCTTGCCCGAGCGCCCGACGGCGATCTTCGCGGCCAATGACGAGATGGCGGTGGGCGCGTTGGCCGCCGCCGCCAAGCACGGACTGTCGGTGCCGCGCGATCTCTCCGTGGTCGGTTTCGACGACACGCCGACGGCCGAAGCGGCTTGGCCGCGCCTGACCACGGTCCATCAGCCGACCGCCGAAATGGCCGAGGCCGCCGTCGAGATGCTGATCGACGGATTCGGGGACGAGCGGTTTCGCGCCCGAGTCGCGGCGCGTCAATTGGACTATAGCCTCGTCCAGAGGGACTCGGCCGCCCCGCCTCTGGCCTAGGCCGGATCGGCCCAGAAGCGCGCCCGACGCGATCGATTTTCGGCGTTGGCGTCAGGCCGGCGAACAAAGCTGCGCCATGGGGCTTTGTCGGAGGCGAATTCCGTCCGCTGGCTGAAATTCCCGACAGCGGTGTCAACAACGACACCCATAGACAACGTTGTCGTAATCATGCTGTCTAGATTAAGACAACGTTGTCGTAGCTGTCTTGGCGACGACGACCGCGTCGGGAAAAAGGCCTCGGAACAAGGGGCCCAAGGAAACGCAAACAGGCGCCGATGGCGCCGCTGGGTTGGTGGCGTCCGGCGTTCGCGTCGGCGCGCTCCGAGTCCAGGCAGGACAAAGGGAAAGAGATGCGTAGTCTCCTGTTCGCATCGGCCGCCATGGCGGCCGTGAGCTTTCACGCGCCTGGCGCGGCGGCTCAGGAAGCCGGCGCCGTGAAGCTCGACGAAGTGGTCGTGACCGCTCAACGCCGCAGTGAAAACCTCCAGAAGACCCCGCTCACCGTGTCGGCGGTGACGGGTGACAAGCTGGAGTCGCAAGGCATCAAGACGGTGGTCGACCTGTCGGCGCAGGTGCCGGCGCTGCAGATCAGCTCCAGTGGCTCGGGCGCGGCCGTGGTCTTCCTGCGCGGCATCGGCAGCACCAATGTCACCGAGGTCGGCGATCCGGCGGTCGCCTATCACATGGACGGCATCTACATCGCCCGCTCCACATCGGTGGGCGCGCTGTTCTACGACGTCGATCGCGTCGAGGTTCTGCGTGGTCCTCAGGGCACGCTATATGGCCGTAACGCCACGGCCGGCGCGATCAACGTGATCACCAAGCAGCCCAAGTTCGACTACGAGGGCAATGGCTCGGTCGATATTGGCAACTACGGCGCCATCACCACCTCGGGCATGGTCAACCTGCCCGTCAGCGACACCCTCGCCGTGCGCGCAGCGTTCCAGACCGCGCGCCACGACGGCTATGTGAAAGCGCTGAACAAGGGCCCTGGCACTGGCGGCAACGATCGCTACGACCAGGACGACAAATCGGCCCGCGTCCAATTGCTGTGGAAGCCCAGCGACACGTTCTCGCTGCGGGTTGGGGCCGACTACCTGCACCAGGGCGGCGCGGGCGGCGGCGACAAGAGCTACGGCGCGGCCCTGTCCAACAGCGATCCGTGGACCTGCAACTGCGCCACCAACCTCTATCGCAACAACAAGTTCTTCGGCGCCCACAGCCAGGCCGACCTGGACCTGGGTTTCGCCACGCTGACCTACCTGACCGGCTACAACTTCTCGCGCCTGGACCGCAGCGGCGAGAACGCCAGCACCGGCGCGCCCAACTACTTCAAGGGCAAGGACACCACCTGGTCGCATGAGCTGCGCCTGGGCGGCGACACCGGCAAGCTCAAGTGGGTCGTGGGGCTGTACCGCTTCACGGAAGACAACAATGTCGATTTCCGCGTCTTCCTGGCGACCAACTCGTACCTGTCGTTCATCCAGCCGGAAGTCACAGCCAAGTCGATAGCCGCGTTCGGCCAGGGCACCTACGAGGTGACGGACCGGTTCCGGATCACCGGCGGCCTGCGCTACACCGAGGACCGCAAGGCGCGTGACGGCGGGACCTTCCTGACCAATTCGGCCGGGGCGATCACCTCGACCGTTATCAAGAACCTGGCCGACGC
Organism: Caulobacter sp. UC70_42; assembly: GCF_044056025.1. NCBI lineage: Bacteria > Pseudomonadati > Pseudomonadota > Alphaproteobacteria > Caulobacterales > Caulobacteraceae > Caulobacter > Caulobacter sp. UC70_42. The sequence goes on from NZ_CP171994.1 coordinate 2,116,982, forward strand.
CAAGTGGGACGCCACCAACTGGAAGCTCGGCGCCGACTTCGACCTCACCAGCAGCTCGATGCTCTACGCCAACGTGGCCACGGGCTATAAGGCCGGCGGCTACTACGACGGGGTCGAGAACAACGTCTACGAGCCCGAGAAAATCACCTCGTACGAAGCCGGCGTGAAGAACCGCTTCTTCGACAACCGCCTGCAGTTGAACGCCACCGGCTTCCTCTACGACTATCGCGACTTCCAGGTCACGGCGGTCGGGACCATCGCCGGGCAGAACGCGTCGGTCACGCTAAACGCCGACAAGGCCCGGGTGTACGGCTTTGAGTTCGAGAGCAATCTCGTCGTCACCGAGCACGATCGCATCGACGCCACCCTGGGCTGGCTGCATGCCCGCTACACCGACTTCGTACTGCCGCTGGGCGACGCCTTCGCTAACAACAACGCCAACGCCGGCGGCACGGGTTGCTTCAAGACCAACTTCGCGGCCGCCGCGCCTCGGTCGACCGACTTCTCCGGTTGCCGCATGGCCCGCACCCCGACCTGGAGTGTCAACGTCGGCTACCAGCACACCTGGGAGATCGCCTCGGGCGCCAAGGTCGTTGGACGGGTCCAGAGCCACTACGAGAGCGGCAAGAACCTCGAATACCATGGCTTCGCCCAGAACCGGCAGGACAGCTTCACCAAGACCGACGTCAGCCTGACCTACACCAGCGCCGACGATCGCTGGACCCTGCAGGGCTATGTCCGCAACCTCGAGAATGACGACGTGCGCACCGCCTCGTCGCCGAACTCGACCACCGGCCTGGCGACCAACGGCAATGGCGAGTTCTACGCGCCGCCGCGGACCTACGGCCTGCGTCTAGGAGTCAGTTTTCTAGCTTCCCATGACCTTGCGCCCCCGGCGTATCCTGCGCGCCGGGGGGCCTTCTTTGTATGGAGTTCAACGTGCTCGCCCTTCGAAGTCTCCTGATCTCGACCGCCGTCCTGGCCGCCTTCAGCTCGGCGGCCGCCGCCGCAACCCAGCCTGACCTCGGCGTTCGCGACGGCAAGATCATCAGTGTCGAGGGCTTGCGCTTTCGGGACCTCGATCGTGACGGCAAGCTTTCGCCGTTCGAGGATTGGCGACTGTCGAGCGCCCAGCGCGCGGCTGACCTCGTCGCCCGGATGACGCTGGAGGAAAAGGCTGGCGAGATGATGCACGGCACCTTGCCTGCCTTGGGCGGCATGGTTCCGGGGCGAGGGCAGGGTTATGACCTCGCCAAGCTGAAACCCCTGATCCTGGACCGTTACGTCACCACCTTCATCACCCGCCTTTCCGGCGACCCGGCCTGGCTGGCCGAACAGAACAACGCCGTCCAGGCGATCGCCGAGCAGGGTCGTCTAGGCGTGCCCGTCACGATCAGCACCGATCCGCGCCACCACTTCCAGTTCGTGGCGGGCGCCAGCGTCGCCGCCGGCGGCTTCTCGCAATGGCCCGAAGCCACCGGCCTCGCAGCGATCGGCGACGACAAGCTCGTGCGCCGCTTCGGCGACATCGCTCGCCAGGAATATCGCGCTGTCGGCATTCATCAGGCCCTGTCGCCGATGGCCGACCTCGCCACCGAGCCGCGCTGGTCGCGGATCAACGGCACGTTCGGCGAGGACGCCGACCTCGTCGGCCGCATGGTCAAGGCCTATGTCCAAGGCTTCCAGGGCGGCGATACCAACCTGGCGCCGAACGGCGTCTCGGCGGTGGTCAAGCACTGGGTCGGCTACGGCGCCTCGGCCAAGGGTTTCGACGGCCACAACAGCTACGGCCGCTACGCCGTCTTCCCGGCCGGTCAGTTCGACCTGCACGTCAAGCCGTTCGACGAGGCCTTCGCGGCCGGCGTGGTCGGCGTGATGCCCACCTATGCGATCCTCAAGGACCTGGCGCTGGACGGCCAGCCGGCCGAGCAGGTCGGGTCCGGCTTCTCCAGGCAACTGCTGACCGACCAACTGCGGACCAAGCACGGTTTCAAGGGCATCGTCGTCTCGGATTGGGCGATCACCAACGACTGCGGCGAGACCTGCCTGAACGGCTTCCCGGCCGGAGTGAAGCCCAGTTTCGCGGGCCTCTCCACCGCCTGGGGCGTCGAGGGCCTGAGCAAGGTCGACCGTTACGCCAAGGGCGTGAACGCGGGGCTCGACCAGTTCGGCGGCGTCGAGGACACGGCCGAGCTGGTCGCGGCGGTCAAGGCCGGCAAGATTCCGCAGGGCCGCATTGATGACGCGGCGCGCCGCATCCTGGCGATCAAGTTCGAGCAGGGACTGTTCGAGAACCCCTATGTCGATCCCAAGTCCGCCGCCACGGTGGTCGGCTCAAAGGCTTTCGTCGCCGAGGGGCTGGCCGCGCAGAGCGCGGCGCTGACGCTGCTGGAGAACAAGAACGGCCTGTTGCCGCTGAAGGCCAGCGGCAAGAAGGTCTGGCTGAGGGGCGTCTCGGCCGAGGTCGCCCGCGCCCATGGCCTGGTCCCGGTCGAGGATCTGGCCCAGGCCGAATTGGCGATCATCCGGACGGCGGCCCCCTTCGAGACCCTGCATCCAAATTTCGTGTTTGGCGCCATGCAGCACGAGGGCGACTTGTCGTTCAAGGATGGAGCGGCCGACTACGAGGCCATCAAGACGGCCTCGGCCAAGGTCCCGACCATCGTCGCCGTCAACCTCGATCGGCCGGCGATCCTGACCAACCTGCGCGACAAGGCGGCCGCCCTGATCGGCGACTTCGGGTCCAGCGACGAAGCCTTCCTGGACGCCCTGACGGGCAAGGCCGCGCCGCGCGGCCGGCTGCCATTCGAGCTGCCCTCGTCGATGGCGGCCGTCGAGGCTCAGGCCGAGGACGCGCCCCACGACTCCAGGGCTCCGCTGTACCCGATCCATTTCGGCCTGACCTACTGAGGACGACCGCATGAACCGCCCCCTGATCGCCGCCGCCAGCCTTGCGGTGCTCGCCGTGGCCTCCGCCGCCGAAGCGCAGGCCCCCTCGCGGCCTTGGATGAACGGCAAGCTCTCTCCGGACGAACGCGCGGCGCTGCTGGAAAAGGAGATGACGCTCGACGAGCGCATCGGTCTGCTTCACGGCCCGATGTCGATGCCGATCTTCGGCATCAAGAAGCCCGAGGGCGCGATCGGCTCGGCCGGCTACATTCCCGGCGTTCCGCGCCTGGGCGTGCCGGCCGTCAACGAGAGCGACGCCAGCCTGGGCGTGACCAATCCTCTGAACGTGCGCCCGGGCGACGGGGCCACGGCGCTGCCGTCAGGGCTGTCGCTGGCGGCGACCTTCAGCACCAAGCTGGCCTATGACGGCGGGGCTGTGGTTGGCCGCGAGGCGCGGGCCAAGGGCTTCAACGTCCAGCTGGCCGGCGGCGTCAACCTGGCCCGCGACCCGCGAAACGGCCGGAACTTCGAGTACCTCGGCGAGGATCCCTGGCTGGCCGGCAACCTGGCCGGCGCGGCGATCAAGGGCATCGAGGACCAGGGGGTCGTCTCCACGGTCAAGCACTTCTCGCTGAACGGCCAGGAGACCAAGCGCCACTTCGCCAATTCGGTGATCGACGAGGCCGCCCATCGCGAAAGCGATCTTCTGGCCTTCCAGATCGCCATCGAGAAGGGCCAGCCCGGGTCGGTGATGTGCGCCTACAACCTGGTCAACGGCGACTACAGCTGCGGTAACCCGCACCTGCTGAACGACGTGCTCAAGCGCGACTGGGGCTACAAGGGCTGGGTGATGTCCGACTGGGGCGCGGTCCACGCCACCGACTACATTCTCAAGGGCCTGGACCAGCAGTCCGGCGAGCAACTGGACGGAACCACCTGGTTTGGCGAACCGCTGAAGGCGGCCGTCCAGAAGGGCGAGGTCCCCGCCGCTCGTATCTCCGACGCCGCGCGCCGCATCCTGCGCTCGATGTTCGCCGCAGGACTGTTTGACAAGCCGGTCGAGCCGGGCGGCGCGATCGACTACGACGCCGGCGCCGCCGTCGCTCAGGCCGCCGCCGCCGAAGGGATCGTCTTGCTCAAGAACCGCGACGGTCTGTTGCCGTTGGCCAAGACCGTCAAGACGATCGCCGTGATCGGCGGACACGCCGACGCCGGCGTGTTGTCGGGCGGCGGTTCCTCCCAGGTCGTGCCGCCCGGCGGCGCCCAGCGCGTCGTGCCGCTGGGCGGGGAGGGCATGATGGGCCCGTTCCGCAGCCAGTACTTCAATGGCTCCTCGCCGTTGGCGGCGCTGCGCAAGGCGCTGCCCGAGGCCAAGGTGACCTTCGACGACGGCCGCTATGTCGCTTCCGCCGTGGCCGCCGCCAAGGCCGCCGACGTGGTCGTGGTGTTCGGCAACCAGTGGATGGGCGAGGGCGAGGACGCGCCGGACCTGTCGCTGCCGGACGGCCAGGACGCCCTGATCGCCGCTGTCACCGCCGCCAATCCGAACGCGATCGTGGTGCTGCAGACCGGCGGTCCGGTGTCGATGCCGTGGCTGGACCAGGCCGGCGCGGTGGTCGAGGCCTGGTACTCGGGCGCGAAGGGCGGCGAGGCGATCGCCAACGTGCTGCTGGGGGCGGTCAATCCGTCGGGCCGCCTGCCGATGACCTTCCCCGCCGCGATCGACCAGTATCCGCGCGCGCAACTGCCGGGCCTGACCGTTCCGGAGAAGACCCGGTTCGACGTCGTCTATTCCGAGGGCGCGGACGTCGGCTACCGCCGCTTCGCCAAGACCGGCGCCAAGCCGCTGTTCCCGTTCGGCTACGGCCTGTCCTACACGACCTTCGCCTACGCCAATCTGAAGGTCACGGGCGGCGAGACCCTGAGCGTCAGCTTCGACGTCACCAACACCGGCCAGCGTCCAGGCAAGGACGCGCCGCAGGTCTATTTGACGGGGGCGGCGGGCAAGGCGACCCAGCGGCTGATCGGCTTCGACAAGATCGACCTCAAGGCTGGCGAGACACGCCGCGTCACGCTGACCGCCGACCCGCGCGTACTGGCCAGCTTCGACGCCAAGGCCAATCGCTGGGCCTTGACCGGCGGCGACTATCAGGTCGCCGTAGGCGCCTCCTCGGCCGACCTGACCCTGAAGGGCGCGGCCAAGGTCAAGGCGCGGACGCTGAAGCCGTGAGCGGGAGGAAAGCCATGAACATCCGTATCGCCAGTCTGGCGGCCATCTTGGTTTTTGGCGCCGGTCTGGGCGCGAGCCAGGCCCTGGCCGCCGACCCGACCGTGGCCACCACCTCGGGCCCGGTCGTGGGCGAAAGCGCCCATGGCGTCGCCGCCTTCAAGGGCGTGCCGTTCGCCGCCCCGCCGCTGGGCGCCCTGCGCTGGCGCGCGCCGCAGCCGCCGGCTGCCTGGAGCGCGCCGCGGGACACCAAGGCCTACGGTCCCGACTGCATGCAGAACCCGTTCCCCGGCGACGCCGCCCCCCTGGGCGTCCAGCCGGCGGAGGACTGTCTGTACATGAACGTCTGGGCGCCGGAGGCGGCGCTGAAGAGCAAGACCCAGCGGCCCGTCATGGTTTGGATATACGGCGGCGGCTTCGTCAACGGCGGGAGCTCGCCGGCGGTGTACGCCGGGGACCGGTTCGCTCGCGACGGCGTGGTGCTGGTCAGCTTCAACTATCGCGTCGGCCGGTTCGGCTTCTTCGCCCATCCGGCTCTGACGGCGGTCGGCGCCGATGGCGGGATGCTGGGCAACTACGGGCTGATGGACCAGATCGCGGCGCTGAAATGGGTGCGCGACAACATCGCCGCCTTCGGGGGCGATCCCGACAACGTCACGGTCTTCGGCGAGTCGGCCGGCGGCATGTCGGTCCACGCCCTGCTGACCGCGCCCCAGGCCAAGGGCCTGTTCCACAAGGCCATTATCCAGTCTGGCGGCGGACGCCCGCGCCTGCTGCCGACCCTGCCGCTGACCGCCCCGGCCGGACAGCGCTCGGCCGAGGCCGCAGGCCTGGCCTTCGCGGCCAAGGCGGGGGTCTCCGGGACCGACGTTGCGGCGCTGGAGGCCCTGCGCGCCTTGCCGGCCGAGACCGTGGTCGACGGCCTGAACATGGCGACGTCCAACACCCCGACGTGGGGCGGCGGGCCGATGCTGGACGGCAAGATCATGACCCGGGAGCCATTGCAGGCCTACAAGGCCGGCGCCTGGACGAAGATGCCGGTGATGGTTGGGGCGACCAGCGCCGACGGCTTCTTCTTCGGCGGAAGCCGCGACCAGGTCTTCGCACCGTTCGGCGCCCGCCGCGCCGAGGCCGAGGCGCTCTACGACCCCAAGGGTGACGGCGATATCAAGGTCTATGGCTGGGCCGCCGCCGGCGACCGCATGTTCATCGAGCCCGCTCGCGCGGTGTCGCGCGTGATGGCGGAGCAGGGCGCGCCCGTCTATCAGTTCCGCTTCTCATACGTGGCCGAGAGCATGAGGAGCCAGTGGTGGGGCGCGCCGCACGCCACCGAGATCCCCTTTGTGTTCGACACGGTCGACGCCCGCTATGGCGGGGCGCTGACCCAGGCCGACGCGGCCGCGGCCAAAGCGGCCCACGCCTACTGGATCGGGTTCGCCAAGAGCGGCGTCCCCAGCGCCGCGGGGCAGCCAGCCTGGCCGCGCTACGAGGCCGCCACCGACCAGATCCTGGACTTCGCCGCGCAAGGGCCGAAGGCGGAAGCCGATCCGCTCCGGGCGCGCCTCGATCTGGTGGAGGCGACCACGCAGTGATGATAGTCGTTGTCGACGCTCACCAGTGTTCCTGGACCCGATCCGACGTCGGCTCCTGGCGCGAGCCCATCGGACGCCCGGAAGATCGTCGAACCGCGCCCTACGAAACGTAGCGACAGCGAGACGGTGATCTCGGGTCGAGACCCGCCCTTGCTACTTCGCGCCCGCTCACGTCAAAAAGGGGGATGGTCGGAGTTTCGATGCGGGCATGACCCAGACACGTTTGAAGGGGGCGGAACGACGCGAACGCTTCTTGGATGCGGCGGCGCAGATCGTCATCGAACACGGGGTCGCGGCCGTCACCATGGATGGCGTCGCAGCGCTCACGGGTGTCACCAAAGCCCTAGGCTACCGCTATTTCAGCGATCGCGACGACCTGCTGACTGCGCTGTTCGACCGCGAAACCAAGATCTATGTCGAGCGTCTGGCAAGTGAGGTCGGCCCGGCCTCCACCTTCGAGGAGTGGGTCCGCGGCGCCCTGAAATACTGGTGCCGGCGCGCCGACGAGCGCGGCGAGCTGTTCCTGCGTCTGGTCAGGGACTGCGGCCCCCTGGCGGAGCGGGCGCGCGCCAACCGCAAGGCCGACGCCGACGCTTGGGCGCTGGGTCTGCAGAAGGCCTTCGGCTTGCCCGCGCGTCAGGCCAAGCAATACGCCTGGTTCATGGTCGCCGGCACCGCGGGCGCGCTGGACGCCCGCGATGGCGACGACGAAGCCATGATCGACGCGATCACCCTGGCGGTCGTCGCCGGCGCCAAGGCCCTGGCCAAGAAGTACGGCGAGCCTCGCCCCGCCAAGACCGCCTGATCCTTTCCGCGCAGACGACGGTTGCCTCCGCCATTAAGTGACGATACCGTTACTTAGTGGCGGGCGTTGAGACCCCGCGCACGGCGCAAAGCCGTAGGGGAGGCGACCACATGAAGCTCTATGGCGAAGACAATCCCGCGCCCAATCCGCGCCGGGTCCGCATCTTCCTGGCCGAGAAGGGCCTGACCCTGGAGGAGGAACGCGTGCCGCTGGCCGAGCGCGCTCACAAGGCCGCCGCCTTCCTGGAGAAGAACCCGCTGGGCCAAGTGCCTGTTCTGGAGCTCGACGACGGCGCGTTCCTGAGCGAGAGCGTCAGCATCTGCCGCTACCTGGAGGGTCTGCATCCGCGGCCGCCGCTGTTCGGCGAAACCGCCCTGGAGCAGGCGACCATCGACATGTGGATTCGGCGCATCGAGTTCCAGCTGATGGCGCCCATCGCCCACATCTGGCGGCACACCCATCCGCTGACCGCCGGCCTGCTGACCCAGTACAAGGATTTCGGCGAGTCCAATCGCGCCCACGCCGACCGGATCTACCGCTGGCTGGATGGCGAGCTGGCCGACAAGGCCTTCATCGCCGGTCCCGCCTACAGCATGGCCGACATCGTCGCCCTGACCACGGTGGACTTCGGGCGGATGATCGGCGTCGCCATCCCCGAGGACTGCGGCCACGTCCGCGCCTGGCTCGAACGCGTCGCCCAACGGCCCAGCGCCACGGCCTGACGAACAATCGTTCGAAAGCAGTTGCCAGTCCTATTAAGTGACGATAGCGTTACTTAAGCGTTTCGGGCCCGGACGCTGATCCACATCCCGGCGAACCGCACGGCTCGCCCCGCCCTTCACGACCGCGTCTTGGCGGGCGGCGAGGGCGTGCGCCCGACAGATCACAAAAGAAGCCGCGCAGCGGCTCAAGGAGGAATGCGCCATGCCCTTCCAAACCCGCCGATCGCGAGTCCAGGCGCGAGGTCTGAGGACGGATCTGCTGACGGGGGCGTCGGTCGGCGTCGCCATGATGCTCGCCGCCGGCGGCGCCCTGGCCGAGGACGACGCCTCGCGCACCGCCGGTCCCGTCGTCGTCGACGAGATCATGGTCACCGCCCAGAAGCGGGCCGAAAACGTCCAGGACGTGCCGCTGGCCATCACCGCCGTGCGCGGTGAGACGCTGGCCTCGATGAACATCACCCAGCCCCAGCAGCTGTCGCTGATCGATCCCAGCGTCCGCTTCAAGCAGAGCCTCAGCAGCAGCGCCTCGGGCCTGACGATTCGAGGGGTCGGCACCAGCAGCTTCTCGGCGGGGATCGAGCAGAGCATCTCCACGGTCGTCGACGGCGTGGTGCTGGCCGATCCCGCCAGCCTGGCCACCCTGGCCGATGTCGAGCGGGTCGAGATCCTGCGTGGGCCTCAGGGCATGCTGTTCGGCAAAAACGCCTCGGCGGGCCTGGTCCACTTCATCACCAATCGGCCCAAGCTGAACGAAAACAGCGGCCAGCTGCACCTGCAATATGGCGAGCGCGGCGAACAGGTCCTGCAGGCGATCGGCAATCTGGCGGTCAGCGACACCCTGGCCCTGCGCCTGGTGGCCACGCACAATCAGCGTGACGGCCTGATCCGCAATGTCGCCAAGGACAATGTCTTCACCGATCCCCAGGACGTCAGCACCCTGACCCTGAAGGCTCTGTGGCGTCCCAGCGACGACCTGACCGTCTATTTCTCGGCCGACCGCACCGACAACGACGCCTTCTGTTGCTCATCGACCTGGCGCAAGGTCACGCCGGGCTACGCGCCGGCGGTGACGAACGCCCGCTACGGCATCGTCGCGGGGCCGAAGAATCTGCAGGTCGCCGCCAATGGCCCATCGCAAGGCAAGTCAACCGCCCAGGGCGGCACGCTGCAGATCGACTACGGGCTGGGCGACCTGACCCTCACCTCGATCAGCGCCTACCGCTCGGTCAAGCGCGAGGCGTTCTATGACGGCGACCTGACGCCGGTCAGCTATGTCGACACCAATGGCGGGGCAGGGAAGACCGACTGGCTCAGCCAGGAACTGCGCCTGACCTCGCCGATCGGCGAGCGGTTCGACTATGTCGCCGGCCTCTATCTCTACCACTCCAAGGCCTCGTCGCTGATCCGCCAGCGGGGCCAGCTCAGCTGGATCACGCCCGCGACCAATGGCGTTGTCGTGCCGATCATCCCCGGCGCGCCGCTGGGCACGATCTTCGAGACCTCGACGGTCAACGACATCAACTCGACCAGCTTCGCAGGCTTTGGCCAGGTCGGCCTGCACATCACGCCCAAGCTCGATCTGATCGCAGGGGCTCGGATCACGCGCGACGAGATCACCCTGGACTATCACCGCGCCCCGACGCCCGGCGCGGTCTACATCCCAGGCTCGGTCACGCTCGACCTGCACCAGGAGGTGGAAAACACCAACATCTCGTGGCGGATCGGGCCGCGCTATAATTTCAGCGATGACATCATGGCCTATGCGACGGTGTCGCGCGGCTACAAGGGACCTGGCTTCAGCGGCCTGAGCGCGGCCAACAGCCTGGCCGACCAGCGCGTGCAGCCGGAGATTCCCACCAGCTACGAGGTGGGCATGAAGGCCGCGTTCCTCGACCGCCGCCTGATCGTCAACGCCAACGTCTACAGCACCACGGTCAAGAACTTCCAGGCCCAGGTCTCCGACCTGACCAGCGCCACCTATTCCTCGCGGATCACCAATGCCGGCGAGATCAAGACGCGGGGCTTCGAGGCCAACCTGATGGCTCGGCCGGCCAACGGCCTCAGCCTCACGGCCGGTCTGGCCTACACCCACGCCCGCTATGCCGACTTCAACGGCGTGCAGTGCTATTTCGGCCAGCCCAAGATCGCCCAGGGCGGGCCGTGCAGCGCGCCGCCAGCCACCCCTGCCTCGCTGGATGGCTTCTTCAACGCCAAGGGTCTGAGCTTGGCGGGCGTGCCCGACTGGGTCTACGGCGTCAGCGCGGTCTATGAGCGGTCCTTGAGCCCGGGCCTGCGCGGCTTCTTCCAGGCCAACTGGAACTGGCAGAGCGACATCAACTACTCGATCAGCGGCGACCCGGGGACGATCCAGAAGGCCTATGGCCTGCTCGGCGGCCGCATCGGCGTCTCGGCGCCGGACAAGGCCTGGAGCGTGGCGCTGTACGCGAGCAACCTGCTGGACAAGCGCTACGCCGCCCAGATCACCCCGTCGCCGGTGACCGCCCTGAACCCTGGCGGCTATGTCCAGTATTTCAGCCCGGACTCCGTGCGCCGGGCCGGGATCAGCCTGGACGTGGCCTTCTAGGACCCTTTTCGCGGCGCTCTTGCCGGCGCCGCGAGGGGGCGAGACGACCGGCGCGGACGCCGCGGCTGCAGACGTCTCGCCCCGCCTTCCTCAATCACGTTATCTCTCTGGGAGAGCCCTATGAAACAGTCCATGGGACGCCGCGCCTGGCTGGGCGCTCTGGCCGGCCTCGCCGCCGCGCCGCTGACCGCCTCGAAGGCCAAAGCCAAGCCCGCCAAGCCTCTGCCGCCGATTACGATCTACCATCTGGAGGGGCGCCGTTCCGAGCGGATTGTCTGGCTGATGGAAGAGCTGGGCTTTCCCTATGAGCTCAAGTTCAAGCGCGGCGACCTGGCGGGCTCCATGGCCCTGATCCGCGAATTCAGCCCGGTCGTGCCAATGGCGCCGACGGTGAAGTACGGCGACCAGGTCCTGGTCGAGTCCGGCGCGATCATCGAGCTGATCCTCAACCGACACGCTCCGGGGCGCCTGCAACCGGCGCTGGACAGCCGCGACTATCCCGACCACCTGATGTGGATGCACTATGCCGAGGGGAGCCTGGCCGCGCGCCTGTTCTCCGACTATCGCGCCTGGACCGCCCAACCGCCCAAGCAGCGCTCGCGCCTGGTTGACTCCGAGGCCGTGGTGCAGTTCGCCGAGAACTTTCTGGGGCAGCATCCCTGGTTCGGCGGCGCGGCCTTCTCCAGCGCCGACATCATGATGATGTTCCCGCTCAACGCCGCGACCGGCTTGAACCTGGTCGAGGAGTCGCAGTTTTCGAACGTGGCGGCCTGGAAGGCCAGGATCGAGGCGCGTCCCGCCTATCAGCGCATGCTGGCCAAGGCGCGTCCGGACGGCATGATCGGGGGCCTGCCGCGCTTGCCCCAGCACGCGCCCGCCGGCCCGCGGGAGACGCCGAAGGCGCCGGGATAGCGCACGCTGCTGCGCGTCTCGCCGCATGCGGGCTTTGGAAATGAAGCCTGCCGAGCGTCCGCTTTCAGAGGGCCAGTCGGGCTTTACTCTGGCCTTGTTGGCGGCCTCCTCGCATGACGCGCAGGATTGGCGAGCGTCGTGTTCTCGGAGGGATGTCGATGTCAGAAAATGGCGCACGACCGCACTCACCCAAGATCGGAAACCCGGACCTGGTTGGCCAACTGCCAAGTCCGCGGCGCCATTCCCGTGGAGCGTTTGAAGAGTCTGGTCATGTGACTCTGGTCTGCAAAGCCGCACGCCAGAGCAACGTGCGCCAAGGGAAGTGAAGCTTCGAGCAATTGCTGTGCGCGGGCGACCCGTCTCGCAATGACCCAAGCGTACGGCGTCACGCCCGTAGACGCACGAAAGGCGCGCGCGAAGCGGCTGACGCCAAGCCCGCAGGCCTCTGCCAGTTCAGCCAAGGTCGTTCCCACAGGTAGGGTCGCTTCGATCCACTCCTTGGCCAAGCGTTCCTGCGATGTCGTCAGGCCGCCTGTAACCGTACGCCGATCTCGTAAGTCGCCATACCGACGCAGGACATAGACTCCGAGCGACCACATGAAGCTGTCCGCGGAGAGGGGATCTAGAGCGGCCGGATCGTCGAGGTAGGGTCGGACAAGATTCGCCATTCTGGGGACCACGGGATCAGGGCGGATAAAGCAGGCTGCATTACCAAGCTCGATCCGCCCGCAGACCTCGAGATCCTCGGCGACCTCCTGCATGAAGGCGCGGGGGAGTATCAGTTCCAGGGTGTGGCTGGGGGTATTGAGTTCGACGTAGTCGACACCAGAAACATAGAGAAAGTGGGTGTGCCCCGCTGGCGATCCATAGTCGAACATCTCCTCGCGCACCGACGTCCGGCTTTCTTCGGCGCGATAGCGCACGCCCACGAGATAGGTGTCGTCGAGCCGCGGAAAGGTGGCGTTGGCGCCCCGCCGTGGTCGGCATAGTCAACCTCGATGACCTGCAGCTTTGATCTACGCAGGGACCGGGTGCGCATAGTCAGCGCTCCGCCGCCGGCGAAGTCGATCGGCACAGTGCCGGGCGCGGAGCGGGCAAGGGTGGCAGGCATGGTCCTCTCGACGAGAGGATATCCGCTTGCTAGCGCTGCGTCCTGCAAGCGGATGCCGCCAAGCGTTATCGCGCTGGCGTCGAGGCTGGCGCGCTCTGGGCGGCCTTCTCGATCAGAGCGGCGACAGAGCTGGGGTTGGCCACATAGACGGCGTGGCTGCCTGGGATCTCCTCCTTGGTCGCCCCCGCGCGTTCGGCCATGGCTCGCTGCGCGGCGGGCGGGATCATACGGTCGTCCGTGGCCACCAGGTACCAGCTTGGCTTCTGGCGCCAGGCCGGAGCGGTAACCGCGCCTTCAAGCGCGGCGACGCCCCAGGGGACCTGTGAATCCGCCATGAAGCGCGCTGTTTGCGGCGCGACGTCCGCGGCGAACGCGTTGGCGAACTTCGCTTTGTCCAGGAACAGGTAGCCGTCCACCGGAGGGAGGATCGGCGGAACAGCGGCGCCCGGCGGCGGATTGGCGATCAGCGACGACACAGACTCCCCTTTATCGGGCGCGAAGGCGGCGATGTAGACGAGCGCCTTGACCTTGGGATCTAGGCCGGCTTCTGAAATGACGACACCGCCGTAGGAGTGCCCAACCAGCACAACGTCGCCCGACGCCGAGGCGATCGCTCGCGTGGTGACGGCGACGTCGTCAGCCAGTGACGTCGTCGGGTTTTGAACGACCACGACATTGTAGCCGTCCTGCACAAGAATGCGGTGAACGCCCTCCCATCCCGAACCATCAACGAAGCCGCCGTGAACAAGCACCACGGTCTTATCGATATGCGGCGCCTTCGGCGCGGCTCCGGCGGCGGATGCAAGCGCGAGCGCGGCGACACCAACAACCGTCCTGAGTGCCCCAACCATAGACATTCTCCCGTTCATTCAAGTCGCGGATGCGACGTGGTGTGACGGGTAGGAGGCCGCGGAACCAAGCTATTGAACGATCTTGCACCGCCCCATTGCCGAAGGCGGGTCTGCTTTGGGGTCTAGGTCGACGACGCGCTGGGGTGTCCCAGCAAATCGACATGGGGCAACGGCTCACCGGCCTTAGCGCGGTCCGAGCACGAGGCGCCTCCATTGAACGTCGCGTTTCTGGAAGGTTGCCGACGTCCACACTTGGCGCGGCCCGGCCGGTGACACAGATCTTCGGACTTGCCACGACAACAGCGAACAAGACGAAGACACCTTCTGTGCAAATAATGTGGCGGTTCACAGCGACGAGGCCGCGGGCGACGTCGCAAAAGGAGCGCTTATTCGATGACCTCGACCGCCGCCCACTTCATCGCTGAAACCCTGGAAGCCGCCGGCGTCGATCGCGTCTATGGGGTTGCGGGCGACTCGCTCAACGGCTTCACCGAGGCCCTGCGGGCGCGGGACAAGATCCAATGGGTCCACATGCGCCACGAGGAGGCCGCTGCGTTCGCCGCTGGGGCCGAGGCTCAGCTGACTGGCGATCTGGCGGTGTGCGCCGGCAGTTGCGGGCCGGGGAACCTGCACCTGATCAATGGCCTGTTCGACGCCCAGCGCAGCGGCGCGCCGGTGCTGGCGATCGCCGCCCACATCCCCAGCAGCGAGATCGGCATCGACTACTTCCAGGCTACGCACCCCGAAAGCCTGTTCAAGGACTGCAGCCACTATGTGGAGCTGGTCTCGCATCCGAGCATGCTGCCCCAAGTGCTAGAGCGGGCCATGCGCGTGGCCATCGCCCGGCGCGGCGTGGCGGTCGTGGTGATCTCCGGCGACGTGGCCCTGGAGAAGCTGGACGCCAAGCCGCCGACCTGGATCGCCCCGGCCCCGCCTCGCGTGATCCCGCCGGCGGACCAGGTCGAAGCCTTCGCCGACCTGCTGAACGGCGCCCAGCGCGTGACCCTGCTGTGCGGTATCGGCTGCGCCGGCGCGCGGCCCGAGGTGCTGGCCCTGGCCGACGCGCTGAAGGCGCCGATTGTCCACGCCATGCGGGGCAAGGAGTCGATCGAACACGACAATCCCTTCGACGTCGGTATGACCGGCTTCATCGGCTTCTCGTCCGGCTACGCCGCGATGAAGGACTGCGACACCCTGGTGATCTTGGGGTCGGGCTTTCCTTATCGCCAGTTCTATCCAAACAAGGCGAAGGTCGTGCAAATCGACATCAGCCCCGAGGCCCTGGGCAATCGCAGCCGCCTCGACCTGGGCCTGCTGGGCGACGTGGGTGAGACCCTGCGCGCGCTGCTGCCGCGCCTGGAGCCGAAGGCTGACCGAAGCTTCCTCGACGCGGCTCTGGCGCACTACGCCAAGGCCCGAGAGGGCCTGGACGCCCTAGCGCAGATTCCGCACAAGCCCAGCCAGGTTCACCCACAGCAGGTGACTCGCATCGTCAGCGAACTGGCGGCCAAGGACGCGGTCTTCACCTGTGATGTCGGCACGCCTACGGTCTGGGCGGCGCGCTATCTGCGGCTGGACGGTCAGCGCCGGCTCCTGGGCTCATTCAACCACGGTTCAATGGCCAACGCCTTGCTGCAGGCGATCGGCGCGCAGTCGGCTTTCCCGGGACGCCAGGTCGTGTCGCTGTCGGGCGACGGCGGGTTCTCGATGATGATGGGCGACTTCATAAGCCTCTCGCAGCTCGGCTTGCCGGTGAAGGTCGTCGTGCTCAACAATGGCACGCTCGGCTTCGTCGAGATGGAGATGAAGGCCGGCGGCTTCCTAGACACCGCCGTCGATCTGCAAAACCCCAACTTCGCGGCCATGGCGCAAGCCATGGGCGTCAAGGGCGTACGGATAGACGCGCGCGCAAGATCTCCAGGCGGGGATCGCTGAGGCCTTCGCCCATGACGGGCCGGCCCTGGTCGACGTGGTCACCGCCCGCCAGGAACTGGTCATGCCGCCGAAGATCACGCTGGACGAGGCCCACAAGTTCGGCGTCTTCGCCCTGAAGGCTGTTCTGGACGGCCGCGCCGCCGAGTTGATCGACCTGGCCAAGGTCAATCTCAAGCGCTGAACCATGGCGCTGCGATAAGACCTGGGGCCGCGAGCTGTCTTCGCGTCTATGGACGCAAGCTAACGGCTGCTCCTGGCGCTGCCCGGTCCGCCTAGTCCGCAGTACGCGACAATCGCACGCTCAGCGCCAGCAGAACGGCGGCGGCCAGGAAGCCCAGGTTCACGGCCCAGGCGACCGGATCGGCGAACCGTCCGGCGTGCAGGCCGATGTGCGCCAGCGACACCCCCGCAAGCAGCGCCGCCGACAGCAGCCGCAGCCGCGCCGAAATGACCGGTGGCGTCCAGGCGATGGCCGCGCCCATGCTGGCGAGCGTGGCCAGGCCCCACACGGCGACGGGCGGCATGGGCGCGAGCAAGGCGAGCAGGGCCGAGGCGGCGTAGGCCACGGGCTGGCTCCAGACGAAGGCGATCCACACCCGCTCCCGGCGCGGAGCCGGACGGCCCTTGTCGCGCCGGCGGGCCAGCCAGATGGCGACACCGCTGGAGGTGACGGCGGTCAGGCCCAGGCCCAGCAGGAAGTATGCGA
Source organism: Caulobacter sp. UC70_42 (assembly GCF_044056025.1). Taxonomy (NCBI): domain Bacteria; kingdom Pseudomonadati; phylum Pseudomonadota; class Alphaproteobacteria; order Caulobacterales; family Caulobacteraceae; genus Caulobacter; species Caulobacter sp. UC70_42. The sequence goes on from NZ_CP171994.1 coordinate 2,133,316, forward strand.
CCTTGACGGGCCAGCCGCCGAACCAGCCGAAGTGCAGCGGAGTCATCGCCCCCCAGCACGCGGATGCCGACCGAGCCGCTCTCGTAGCCGACTTCGCCGAGGCGCTTGCCTGCGCCGTCGACGATCACCGTCTCGCCACGCGACAGGCGTCCTTCGGTGACCAGGTTGACGCCGGCGTGCTGGCCGGTCTCGCCGGGGTGCTCGACATAGATGTAGCTGGCGCGGGCGTTCGGATAATGGGCCTTCAGAGTCTCCAGCGCGCCGGCGATGTCGATCAGCTTGGCGGCCGGCCGTGGATCGTCGGCCACGGCGGGGCCCCGGAACAGGGCGTAGGCCTTGCTGGTGTCGCCCTTGAAGGTGGCCACGGCCAGGACGCCGACGATGATCACGGTCAGGCCCAGGAAGGCGCCGGTCAGCGAGACCACCAGGTGGAATGGCAGGCCCCAGACCGAGATGCGGTTGTGCAGATCGGCCTCCTGCAGGCGTTTGGAGCCGCCCCAGCGGAAGGCGAAGGCGTCCTTGAACACGCGCGGGTGCGAGAGCACGCCCGAAACCAGCGAGGAGAGCAGCGCCACGCCCGTCAGGCCGACCACGAACCCGCCCCAGGCGCGGGGCAGGTGCAGGACGGTGTGCAGCTCGGCCTGGAACTCGCTCCAGGGTAACTTCTGCTCGGCGACCAGCTTGCCCGTGGCGTCGGCGATCCAGGTGTGCTCGCCGCCCTGGGCGTCGTCGCCGTGCGCCGACAGGCGCGGCGACGCCGGTTCGGGCAGGCGGATGAAGAGGTCGTGGGCCTTGGGGTTCTTGGCCAGGGCCGCGCGGAAGGCCGCGTCGACGGCCCGGGGCGTGGCGTCATGCAGCACCGGGCCGGCCGGCTGTTCCCAACGGTTGAACTCGTAGGTGAAGACGGCGATCGAGCCCGAGAAGCAGACCAGGTAGATCAGGGCCGCGAAGGCCAGGCCCAGGGCCGAGTGGCCGGCCAGCATGGCGCGGACAAACTCGGCGGGGATCTTCGGCCAGATCGGCTTGCCGGCCTTGCGGGCCAGCTTGCCGGGGGCGGTCGAGCCGTCCATCACAGCGCCCCCTTCAGAAAGGCCGCGCCCAGGGTCGCGATCGAGACGCCGGCCAGGACGGCGAAGGCGCGGAGGATCTTGTCGTCGGACAGAGTCCAGGCCATGCCGCCAGCCCACAGGAACGGCACGATCAGGCCGCCAATGACCATGCGGCTCTGAACCTGGCCTGGCGCGCAGATGGCGACGGCCAGGCCGCAGCCCAGCGCCGCGATCCCGGCCAGCGGACCGGCCAGAAAGCCCCGCAGCCAGCCCCGCCAGACGACGCGGCGTCGGTCGGAGGGTTCGGGCGCCAGCTCGCGCGCGGCCCTCTTCTTGGCGTTGCGCCGCTCGACGCCGGCCCCCACGAAGGCCAGGGCGACCACGGAGGCGACGGCCAGCATGGCCGAGGGACCTCGCACAGGACCCAGCAACGGGACCGAGGCGGCGATAGCGACGACCAGCAGGCCCCAGCCGCCCAGGATTAGCCACGGGCGCTCGGGGCGCGGCTCGTCCCAGGCCCGCTTCAACAGCACGGTTCCCGCCAGGGGCAGCGGGGCCAGGGCCAGGCTCCAGAGCGGGCTCACCAGCGGGTCTCCAGCGTCAGGCCGACCACGCGCGGCTCGCCCAGCATGGCGATCGGAATGTCGGTGCGGGTGTACTGGCTGTAGGTCGCGTTCAGCAGGTTCTTGCCGTAGACGTACGCGCCCCAGTGCTCACGCTCGAAGCCGAAGCGGCCGTTGAACAGCAGGCGGCTCTTGACCACCGAATCCTGGGCCTGGTCGATGCCGGCGGACGAGAAGGACTTGGACTTGTAGCTGCCGTCCAGGTGAACGATCCAGCCGTTGTCCCAGCGATAGTCGCCGCCCAGCGCCACGGTCCATTGCGGGGCGTAGGGGAATTCCGAGCCCGACAGGTTGCGGTTGTCTTCGCCCGCCGTGATCGTGAAGTCGTCGAACTTGGTCTTGGTGTGGCCCAGCGAGGCGTACCACGACAGCTGGCTGGTCAGCTGTTGGGCGACCTCCAGCTCGAAGCCGTAGAAGTGCGACTTGCCGGCGTTCCTGACCTCGTAGTCGTAGGCGTTGAGGCCCAGATTGACGATGACCTGCTGGTCCTTCCAGTCGGTGTAGAAGGCGTTGGCGTTGACCGTCAGGGTTCCATCCAGCCAGGCCGTGCGCAGCGAGGCTTCGTAGTTCCAGGTGTATTCCGGATCATAGGCCGCGACGCTGGATCGCGCCTGGTTCACCGTCGAGCCACCCGAGCGGTAGCCGCGTTGGACCGTCAGGCTGGTGTTGATGTCCGGCGTCCATTCGTACTTCGCGCCGATTTTCGGCAGGAAGGCGTTGAACTTGCGGGTGTTTTCCGGCGCCGACGCGTTCGCCTGGGCGATCATGCCGGCGACGAAGGCGTTCACCTGGGTCACATACGGCGCGTAGGCGCCGAAGGACGCCGGCGTTGGATAGGTTCCGGCGAACACCGCGCTCTGCCTGGTGCTCGAGGTGTTCTCCTCGTGGTCGTATCGGAAGCCGCCCAACAGCGAGAGCCTGTCGGTTAGGGCGTAGCTGGCGTCGGCGAAGACGGCGCTGGTCTCGATGGTCGAGGGCTGGTCGCCGGAATAGTCGACAGGGATCACCGGCAGGGCGGCGATGTAGAGATTGGCGAAGCCGTTGGCTTGGGCCGCGGCGGCCGCCTGCTGGGCGGGCGTGGGCGAGGGGACGCCGGCCAGCAGGGTGGAGGTCAGGACGTTGACCAGGGTGGCGCGCGGGAACGGCACGTTGGTGCGGCTGATCGACAGGTCCTTGGCGTCGCGCTGGGCGTGGTAGAGGCCGATCAGGCCCTTCAGCCGCTCGCCCTCGTAGTTCAGGCGCAGCTCGCCCGAGGTGGTCTCGGTGGTCTGGTCGCGCGTGCCGTACGAGCTGGCGACCGGGGTGAAGTCGAAATCGATCGTGGCGTCGGTCTTGACCTTGTTCCACGAGACGATGGCGTTCAGCGTCAGGGCGTCGGACAGCTTGTAGCTGCCGTCCACCGTGAAGATGTCGACCTTGGAGTTGGTGCGCGAGGGGGTGTCCGACAGGTCGACGCGGTGATCGTAGTAGTCGGGACGGTCGGTGCGCGAATAGGTGAACTGGTAGCCGGACTCGCGCTTGTTGTGGGCGTAGGTGGCCAGCACCTTCAAGTCGGGCAGGGCGGTCGGGGTGAAGAGCAGCTTGCCGCGGACATAGAGATTGTCGACCGCCTCGAACATCCTGCTTCAGCGTCGGATTGTAGACGAAGCCGTCTGTCTCCTTCTGCTGCACGGCGACGCGGAAGGCCAGTTGGTCGGCGATGATCGGGCCGCCGGCGGCGACGCCCGCCGTGCGCTCGTCGCCGCTGGCCAGGCCGACGCTGGCGCGGAAGCTGGGCGTATAGGTCGGGTTGGCCGAGGTGATGATCACCGCGCCGGCCAGGGAGTTGCGCCCTGCAGGGTCGACTGCGGCCCGCGCAGCACCTCGACCTGGCCGATGTCCCACAGCTCCAGCGGGCCGCCGAACGTGGCCTCCAGCGGCAGGGCCGCGCCGTCGACATAGACGGTGGCGAGACCGCCCGTGCCGCCGCCCGAGACGTTCATGTTGCTGACGCCGCGGATGGTGAAGCCGGTCTTGCCATAGGTCTCGCTCATGTTCGCCGTGCGGGCGACCACGTCGTAGAAGGTTCGCAGGTTCTCGCGTTCGATGCGGGCGGCGGTCGCCACGGCGACGCTGCTGACGGTGTCCTGGATCGAGCGGGAGGTCTTCTCGCCGGTCACCACGATGGCTTCGACGGCGGTCGCCTGGTCGGCGGCGGACACGACCCCAGGCGGCGTCTCCTCGGCCGAAGCGGCCTGGGCCAAGGCTAGAATCGCAAGCGAGCAAGCGGTCAGCAGCGAACGGCGCATCAAAATCCCCCAAGACAACAACGGGGACGCGCTACTTCAGTTAAAAATGCGAGTCAATCTCATTATCAACGGGCGACGCGCTGTTAGCCCGGCGGCCAACGCCCCCTAGCAAGCTCGCCCTGCTGCGCTGCGACAGTGCGCCGACATCGACGCGATCAAGGATTTGCCCCTCTTGCTGGTCTCGCCGGGGGCTTCATCGACGGGACGGTGATCCTGATCGTGGCTTGCGTCCCGACACGCGGAAACCACACGGCTTGAGCGGCTTTGCAGAGGCCGCACGGCGGAAAAGGTCGTGCCGCTGCGAGCAAGTGCTGGCGAGCATCCCCGCGTAACCCTACCGCTACACATAAAAAGGGAGGGGAAGTTGCCTAGGATTACGAGTTCTCGTTTCCACATCTCTGTTCGCCTTGATGGCGGCCGGGGCCGTCTCGGCCCAGACCACGGCGTCCAATGACGCGGCCAAGACCCCGGAGTTCGTCTCGGTCGAAGAGGTGGTCGTCACCGGGTCGCGGGTTCGCACGACCTATAACTCGCCGACTCCCGTCAACGTGGTCGGCGCCGAGCGCATGCAGCAGCTGGCCATCCCCGACGTGGCCACGGCGCTGAACCAGATCCCGTCGTTCCGCGCCACCGTCTCGTCATCGACGATCCTGTTTCGGGTCTCGGGGGCCATCGGCGGCAACACCCCCGACCTGCGGGGCCTCGGACCCAGCCGCACGCTGGTGCTTGTCGACGGCCGTCGGTTCGTGCCGAGCACCGATTCCGGAGCCGTCGATCTGAACGGCGTGCCCAACGCCCTGGTCAAGCGCACCGAGATCGTCACCGGCGGGGCCTCGGCCGCCTATGGCGCGGACGCCGTGGCCGGCGTGGTCAACCTGATCCTCGACACCAAGTTCAACGGCTTCAAGATGGACGCCAGTGTCGGCGCCAGCGATCATGGCGATGGCCAGAACTACTTCGTATCGGCGGCCGGCGGGCGCGGCTTCGCCAGCGGCCGCGGCCATGTGATCGCCGGTATCGAATACCGGGACGACCAGGGCGTCGGCAATTGCTTCCGTCGCGACTGGTGCGCCAAGCTCACCAATTTCGTGCCCAATCCCGGCTATATCAACGGAGCCAGCACCAACGGCCTGCCGGCCACCCTGGTGCTGGACGACGTCCGCTTCGTCTATGCGCCGACTGGCGTGCTGGCCAGCGCCGTCCAGACGGTCAACGGCGTGAAGACGACGCTTGGCCAGCAGATCAACAACACCGGCGCCACAGCGCTCCCGGCCGGTCTGCGCGGCCTGCAGTTCAACGCCGCGGGCGACGCCCTGGTCCCCTTCCAGTTCGGAACCAATCTCAGCGGCCTGTTCATGCAGGGCGGCGATCAGGCCGCCGCGCCCAACTGGGGGTGGGGCAACCCGCCGCTGGTCACGCCGACCTCGCACGGTTCGGGCATGGTGCATGTCGACTATGACCTGACGCCCAAGACCCAGGCCTTCGGCGAGTTCATCTACAGCCAGGTCAAGGGCGGTCCGGTTCGCACCTCGGTGCTGCTGGCAGGCGCCCGCCGGCGGCTCGGCCGGCCTGGACATCAACAACCCGTTCATCAGCCCCGCGGTCCGCGCCCAGATCCTGGCGGCCAACCCCAACGTCACCGCGATCAACGTCAACGTCGCGGTGGCGCAGGGCGGCGACACCGTGGTCGCCTCCAGCACCAACGACATCTATCGCTTCGTCACTGGCGTGAAGGGCGAGCTGTTCAAGGACTGGCGCTGGGACGCCTCGTACGAGTTCGGCCGAACCAAAAGCCGGACCGTGGTCAAGAACACGCGCCTGGCCTCGTTCGACACCCAGGCGACCAACGCGATCACGCCGCCGGCCGGCTATTCGGGGACGATCTACCGGACCCCGTGGGGCGCGCCGGTGATCTGCGCCTCGTCGGTGGCCAATCCGAACGACGGCTGTCTGCCGGTCGACCTGCTGGGCGCCAACATCACGCCGGCGGTGCTGAGCAAGTACTTCAAGGACGAGTGGCAGACGCGCAAGGTCACGCAGCATGATCTGATGGTCAACGTCCGCGGCACGCTGTTCAACCTGCCCGCCGGTCCGGTCCAGGCCGCCGTCGGCGGCGAGTTCCGTCGCGACGAGGTCTCGGGCGCCGTCGATCCTCTGACCGCGGCGGGGCAGTTCGCCGCGCCCCAGGTCACGGCCCTGCCGCAGATCGTCCAGAAGGTCACGGAAGGTTATGCGGAAGCCAATATCCCGCTGCTGGCCGACCTGCCGCTGGTCAAGACGCTGTCGGTCGATGTGACCGGCCGCCTGACCCACTACAGCGGCTTTGGCAACGCGCGGCCGTGGAAGGTGGGCCTGGAATATCAGCCCAGCGACCAGATCCTGGTTCGCGTCACCCGCTCGGCCGACATCCGCGCGCCGACGGCGGCGGAGTTCGAACCCCAACACGGTCCAGACCTTCATCCCGCTGAACGATCCGTTCACGGGGACCAACCACCTGGTCGGCGCCCTGGCGGGCGGCAACCCGAACCTGGAACTGGAGCGGGCCAAGACCACGACGGCGGGCGTCGTGCTGAAGCCGGATTTCATCCCGGGCTTCCACGCCTCGGTGGACTGGTATGACATCTCGGTCCGCAACGCGATCGAACTCCGTGTCGGCCCCCAACATCCTGGCGGCCTGCGCGAGCAAGAACCTGCTGTGCAACCTGATCACCTTCAGCGGGGCGGCCAAGGCCAGTTCGGTCGTGACCGTGCTGTCGAACTTCCAGAACGTCGCCGAGCTGCACGCCGAGGGCTACGAGATCCAGTCCGACTACACGATCCCGGACGTCTGGGACGGCGCCGTCACCTTCCAGGTCAACGCCAACTACGTGAAGGATCTGAAGTCGATCGGCGGCACCGGCCTGGTCACCCGGATGAACGGCGTGACGGGCAATGCGGGCTCCCTGGCCGGCATCGCGGGCGTCCCGAAATACAAGATCGACGGACTGGTCTCGTACGTGCGGCCCAGTTGGATGGTCGCCGCGCACATGCGCTATATCCCCAAGAGCATCCTGGACCCGACCAAGATCGGTCCGGAGGACAAGGGCTACAGCGTCAACCTGCCGACCAGCATCTCAACCAACCGGGTCAGCTCGCGGTTCTATCTCGACCTCTCGGCCTCGGCCCAGCTGCCTTCGCTGTTCGGCAGCGCCAAGACCGAACTCTATGGCGGGTTGACCAACGTGTTCGACAAGGACCAGCCGCCCGAGCTGCGCCTGTTCGGCAACCCGCTGCAGTACGACACGGTGGGCCGCGCCTACCGCGTGGGTGTCCGGGCCGTCTGGTAGACGCCCCGCGCGAAGACGGCGTCGCTTTCCTTCCTCCTCGGTCGGCGCCGCTCTTCTCTTCAGATCCCGATGCGGGCCCTCCCGCGTCGGGATTTTTTCGTCCCGTGGCGGGCGCGCACAAGAAAACGCCCGCCGGAAGGGCGGGCGCTGGGGTGGGGAGATGGTTCGGGGCGACTACCAGGCCGCTTCGTAGATCGTCCGGATGTCCGCTTCGGTGAGAACCCGGGGGTTGCGATCCAGCAGGCGGGTGACCTTCATGGCCGCCGTGGCCATGCGCGGAATGGCGTCGCGCGCGATCCCGAAGTCCGACAGCCGGCGCTTGATCCCACAGGCGTCGGCCAGGGCGATGACCCGCTCGACGCCGGCGAGGGCGTCGGCCATCGGATCGCCGGAGGGCCCAGCGCCCAGAGCTTCGGCGATCCGGGCGTAGCGCTCGGGCGAGGCCTCGATGTTCAGGCGCAGAACATGCGGCAGCAGGAGAGCGTTGGCCACGCCGTGGGCGATGTGGAATTCGCCGCCCAGCGGATAGGCCAGGGCGTGCACCGCCGCCGTATTCACCGGGCCCAGGCAAAGACCGCCGTAATAGCTGGCGATCATCATCGCCGAACGGGCGGCGAGATCCTCGCCGTGCGCGCAGGCGCGCTCCAGGTTCGCGGCGATCAGCCGGATGCCGCCCAGGGCGTAGACGTCGATCATCGGGTGCGCGAAGCGGTTGGCGTAGGCCTCGATGCAGTGGGTCAGGGCGTCCAGGCCCGTGGCCGCGGTCACCGAGGGCGGCATGGTCACGGTCAGGGCCGGATCCAGATAGGCCGCGTCGGGCACCAGGTAGGGGCTGACGACGCCCTTCTTCAGGTCCTCGTCCTCGTCGCCGAGGATGGCGATTGGCGTGACCTCGCTTCCGGTCCCGGCGGTGGTCGGCACGCAGGCCAGCCACAGCGAGCGGCCGGCGACCAGGTCGGTCCCGAGCACGTCCATGACGCCCTGGCGGCCATCGAACAGGGCCGCGACCAGCTTGGCCACGTCCATGGCGCTGCCGCCGCCCAGGCCGACGACCGCGTCGGCCGCGCAGGCGCGGGCGCAGGCCAGGGCCGCGTCGAACTCCTTCAGGGTCGGTTCGCCGACCAGGTCATGCCAGAGCGTGGCGGACACGCCCTCCGCGCCCAGAGCCTCGACCAGCGGCCGGCACAGGAACAGGGTGGGCTCGGTGGTGACGATGAACACCGATCGCGCGCCGCGGCCCACCAGGTCGGCCGCGCATTTCGCCAAGGCTCCGGGGCCGAATGTGAGCGCGCCCACATTGACCATGCTCACGAGCCTCTGTTCCCCCGACCCCATCACACACGCTTTCCAGTTGTCCGTTTTGAAAGGAGTAGGGCCGGCCAGAGGCGGGGACTTGCTCGTAGAGGCAGCCCGACTTGCACCGGGTCGGGCCAACGCCTTGAAAGACCGACGGTGTCGGCGCACGAAAAGATTGGCGCCGTTGAGGGCAAGGTCGAACGCGCGGGGCGGTCTAAGAGGAGCGGCTGTTCTCTCGCGAGGACGTCCTAGGCATGATACGCAGCGTTGCGCGATCTCTTGAGGAGGCCCGAGTGGCTCGCCGATCTTCTGTCCGGCAAGGTGACGCGGGGGCGCCCGAAGGCGACGTGCTGGACCGGACCGAGGCGGGGCGGGGCCGCATCAAGCGCGCCCCGGGCTATGTCGAGGAGGTCTTCGAGGTCATCCGCGCCGACATCATGTCGCTGGCCATCCCGCCGGACACGCGGATCTCGATCGACAGCCTGGCGCCGGCGCCTGGGCGTCTCCCAGACGCCGATCCGCGAGGCGCTCAGCATGCTGGAAGCCATCGGCCTGGTCACCAAGCGCCACTTCGTCGGCTACTGCAGCGCGCCTCAGCTGAACCGCCGTCAGCTGGACCAGCTCTACGAGGCGCGCCTGCTGATCGAGCCCTTCGCCGCCCGTCGCGCCGCCGAGCAGATGGACGACCAGGCGATGGCCGAACTGGTCGCCCTGGCCGACGCCATGACACCGGGCGAGTCGCGCCAGTCCTATGACAAGTTCGCCGACCAGGATTCGGAGCTGCACGACCTGATAGCGACCGGCAGCGGCAATCCGATCATCCGCGAGACCCTGTCGCGGCTGCACTCGCACCTGCACATCTTCCGTCTGCGCTTCCACAGCGAGGTGACGACCGAGGCGGTGAACGAGCACGCGGATCTGATCGCGGCCCTGACGGCTCGCGATGCCGACGCGGCCGAGAAGGCGATGCGCGAACACATCCAGCGCTCGTATGCCCGCGTGGTGCCGTTCGCGGACGAGTAGCGCCCGAACACATCTAAAATCCCGATAGATCAGCGCGTTGACCGGCGGCCGAGAAGGTGTCCGGCGCCGTCGCACATGCCTGTAGCGGCACAAAAAACGCGTGAAGGCGACAACAGCGAAATAGCGCTTCTCATATTTCCTATATGATATAGGAAAGAGGTGAGGGAGGGCACGCTCCCGGCTAGGGGAGGCGCCGAATGAACGTCTTCAACACCAATGATCTGACGGGGCGCGCCGCGCCTGGCGGCTGGACGGGCCTGTTCGCCAGCCAGATCGAGGCCATGGATTTCAAGCCGGCCAAGCCCGACGCCTTCATGGCCGAGCTGGCCGGCAGCGACCTGGGACCGTTGCACATCGCGCGGCTGACCTGCGGCCGCACCACAATCGAGCGCGGCGCCGCCCAGATCGCCCACAAGACCGCCTCGACCTATCTGCTGATGCTGCAGGTGCGCGGCGAGGCCGAGGTCAGCCACTACGGCAACACCGCGACCCTGGGCGAGGGGGACTTTGTCCTCTGCGACAGCGCCGCGCCGCTGAAGATCCGCTTTTCCGGCGATGTCGAGACCTTGATCCTCAAGGTCGCGGCCTCGACCCTCAAGGAGCATCTGCCGTCGCCCGAAGGGTTCTGCGGACGCGCCCTGCGCGCCGACGAGGGGCTGACCGCTGCGGCCGCCGCCATGGCGCTGAACCTGTTCGGCCGCCTGGAGGCGGGCCTGTCGCTGCACTACCAGGACCGCGTCGCGCGCCAGTTGCTCGACATCGTCGCCACGGCCTACGCCCTGGCTTTCGACACCTCCAACGCCCGCTCGTCGGTGGTTAGCGGCCGTTGCGCCGCGGTGAAGCTCTATATCGAGCACCACCTGCGCGATCCCGAGCTGACGCCCTGCGCCGTGGCGGCCGGCACAAAGCTCTCGACGCGTTACCTGCGGATGATCTTCGCCAGCGAGAACGAGACGGTGTCGGCCTACATCCTGCGCCGGCGGCTGGAGCAATGCGCCCGTCAGATCGCCGATCCGGCCTGGCGCGGCCATTCGATGACCGAGATCGCCTTCGGCTGGGGCTTCAACAGCGCCCCGCACTTCACCCGCACCTTCCGGGATCGCTTCGGCCTGCCGCCGCGCGAATACCGGCGGCTGAAGCTGGAGGAAGAAGGCGGGGCCTTCGGCGCGCGGACGCGTCGCGCCGCCTGATGCAACGTACAGACATGGGGTTGAGCTTGACCACGATGGAAGCCCGCCGGGCGTCTCTTGCGCGACCGGAGCTGCTCCGCTCGCAAGCCTATTACGCGGGCGCATGGCGGAGCGGGGAGGGCGGCGAGACGGTCGCGGTGACCGATCCATTCTCCGGCGAGACCCTGGCCGAGGTGACCTCGGTGGGCGAGCCAGAGATCCGGACCGCCATCGCGGCGGCGCAGACGGCGTTCGCGACCTGGTCGCGGACCCTGAACCGCGACCGCGGCCTGCTGCTGCGCCGCTGGCTGGAGCTGATCGAGCGCGACAAGGAGGACCTGGCCCGCCTGATCACCCTGGAGAACGGCAAGCCCCTGAAGGAGGCTCGGGCCGAGGTCGCCTATGGCTCCAGCTTCATCGAGGTCTATGCCGACATGGCCGCCGGCATCCTCGGCGAGATCCTCCCGCCCAACGCCCCAGGCCGTCGGCTGATGGCCGAGCGCGAGCCGGTCGGGGTGTGCGCGGCGATCACGCCGTGGAACTTCCCGATGGCCATGCTGACGCGCAAGATCGCGCCGGCCCTCGCGGCGGGCTGCACGATGGTCTGCAAGCCGGCCAGCGAGACGCCGCTGACGGCTCTGGCCCTGGCCGCCCTGGCCGAGGAAGCGGGGATTCCGCCGGGCGTGCTCAGCGTGCTGGTCAGCGCCCCGGCCCTGTTCGGCGACATCGTCACCGCCTCGAGCGTGGTGCGGAAGATCACTTTCACCGGCTCCACGCCCGTGGGGGCCAAGCTGATGGCGGCCTCGGCCCCGACTATCAAGCGCCTGTCGCTGGAGCTGGGCGGCAACGCGCCGCTGCTGGTCTTCGACGACGCCGACCTCGACGCGGCCGTCGAGACGGCCATGGTCGCCAAGTTCCGCAACGGCGGCCAGAGCTGCATCGCGGCCAACAGGATCTACGTCCAGCGCGGGATCTACGACGCCTTCCTGGCGGCCTTCCAGGCCCGGATCGAGGCGATGAAGGTCGGCGACGGCCTCGAACCCGGCCACCGATATCGGGCCGCTGATCAGCGCCCGGGCGGTCGAGAAGGTCGAACGCCACCTCGACGAGGCGATGGCCGGCGGCGCGCGCCTGGTCACGGGCGGCAAGGCCGACGGCGGCTTGCTCTCGCCTCCGACCCTGGTGGCCGACGTCGCCAGCGACGCCCTGCTGACCCGTGAAGAGACCTTCGGTCCGCTGGCGGGGGTGATCCCGTTCCGGACCTACGACCAGGCGATCGCCCGGGCCAACGACACGCCCTTCGGTCTGGCGGCCTATGTCTGCTCGACCCGGCCGGAGACCATCGCCCGCGCCGGGCGCGACCTGGAGACCGGCATGGTCGGGATCAACACCGGCCTGATCTCGACGGCCGCCGCGCCGTTCGGCGGCGTCAAGTCGTCCGGGATCGGCCGCGAGGGCTCGCACCACGGCCTCAGCGAGTATCTGAACTACAAGTATCTGTGCCAGGCTGGCCTGTAGGTCGGGGGAGCGTCGACGATGCGTCAGAACAAGAAGATCATCATCACCTGCGCGCCGACCGGCTCGATTCACACGCCGTCGATGTCGCCGCACCTACCGATCACGCCGACTCAGATCGCCGACGCGGCCATCGAGGCCGCGGCGGCCGGCGCCTCGATCCTGCACCTGCACGCGCGGGATCCGATCGACGGCCGTCCCAGCCCGTCGGCGGAGCACTTCGGCGCCTTCCTGCCGCGGATCAAGCAGGCCACCGACGCGGTGATCAACATCTCGACCGGCGGCAGCTCGACCATGACCCTGGACGCGCGGCTGGAGGCGGCCTTCGCCTTCAAGCCCGAGGTCTGCTCGCTGAACATGGGCCCGCTGATCTTCGACTTCAGCGGCGCCGGCGCGCGCGTCGAGACCTGGCGGCATCCTTGGGAGCGCGAGTACGTCGAAACCTCGCGCGGCCGGATCATGTACAACGACAATGTCTATATCGAGCGCATCATGCGCGAGATCGGCCAGGGTCTCGGCACGCGGTTCGAGTTCGAGTGCTACGACATCGGCCATCTCTACACGCTCGCGCATTTCGCCGAGCGCGGGCTGATCAAGCCGCCGTTCCTGATCCAGGGCGTGTTCGGCATCCTGGGCGGCATCGGGCCGGACGTGCGCAACCTGGGCCACATGGTCACGGTGGCCGACAGCCTGTTCGGCGACGACTACGTGTTCTCCGCCTTCGCCGCCGGCCGTCACCAGATGCCGTTCTGCACCCAGAGCGCGCTCCTGGGCGGCAACGTTCGGGTCGGGCTGGAGGACAGCCTCTATATCGGCCGCGGCGAGCTGGCCAAATCCAACGCCGAGCAGGTCACCAAGATCCGCACCATCATCGAGGCCTTGGGCCTGGATGTCGCCAAGCCCGACGAGGCCCGCCAGATGCTGGACCTCAAGGGCGGCGACGCGGTCGGCTTCTAGAACACCGGAAGGAACGAGATCATGACGGACAAGGGCGTCTTTCTGGTGACGGGCGGCAGCCGCGGGATCGGCGAGGCGATCGCCCGTTCGGCGGCGGCGGAAGGCTATTTCGTGCTGCTGACCTATGTCGGCCAGGCCGATAGGGCGCGGGGCGTGGTCGAGGCGATCCAGGCGGCGGGCGGCCGGGCCGCGGCCGTGCAGGCCGACACGGGTGTCCCGGCCGATGTGGCGCGGATGTTCGAGGCGGCGGATCAACATGGCCGGCTCTCGGCCCTGGTCTACAACGGCGGCATCACCGGCGGCGTCGGCCTGCTGGCCGATCAGACCGACGACACCCTGGCCCAGGTCATCGCCGTCAACCTGACCGGCGCGCTGATCAGCTGCCGGGAGGCGGTCAAGCGGATGTCGACGCGACTGGGCGGGCAGGGCGGCTCGATCGTCCTTCTGTCCTCGCGCGCCGCGACGCTGGGCTCGCCGAACCAGCACCTTTGGTACGCCGCCTCGAAGGGCGGGGTCGACAGCCTCAATCTCGGCCTGGCTCGCGAGGTGGCGGGCGAGGGAATCCGCGTCAACTGCGTCTCGCCGGGCCCGATCGCCACCGAGATCCACGCGCCCGGCCGCCTGGAGGCGATCCGCGACTCCCTGCCGATGAAGCGCGAGGGCACGCCCGAGGAAGTGGCCGCCGCCGTGATGTTCCTGGTGTCGGACGCGGCGTCGTACGTGGCCGCCGCCACTATCGAAGTCGCGGGCGCGCGCTGACCGTGGTGGTCCCCTCTGACCTTGGCGCGCCCATCGTCGACTGCCACGCGCACGTCTTCACGCGGGATCTGCCGCTGATCGCGGACGCCTGGAACGCTCCGACCTACGACTACACGCCTCAGGACTATCTGGCCGAGCTGGACCGTCAGGGCGTCCATTTCGGCGTCTTGTCGGGCCTGAGCATCTCCGGGACCTACAACGAGTACACAATCGCGGCCGCCAAGCTGAGCCCGCGGCTTCGCGCGACCGCGATCGTCGCGCCGGACACCGACCCCCATGTGCTGCGCCGGATGCGCGACGATGGCGTGGTCGGGATCCGCTTCCAGCTGGTCCGCAAGGCCGTGCTGCCGGACTTCGCCGACGAGGCTCACCGCCTGCTGCTGCGCCGCGTGCGCGATCTCGACTGGCACGTCCACGTGGCCATCGAGGGCGAGCGGATGCAGCCGACCCTGGCGGCGCTGGAGGCCTCGGGCGTGAAGCTGGTGCTGGACCACTTCGCCCATCCCGAGCCCGAAAAGGGCATTGCCTGTCCGGGCTTCCAGTCGGCCATCGACGCCGTGCAGCGCGGCAAGGTCTGGATCAAGCTGGCCGCCGGCTTTCGGCTTGGCGGACCCGACGCCTGGCGCGACCCCGACCTGCCGCGCGCCGAAGCCATCGCTCAGGCCGCCGCCGCCGAGCTGATGACCCGGGTCGGGCCCGAGCGCCTGCTCTGGGGCAGCGACGCGCCGTTCGTCGGCTACGAGGGCTGCATGACCTACGACCGCGCCCTGGCGCAGCTTCGGGCCTGGGCGCCGGACCCGGCCACGCGGCGCGCGCTGTCGGATGCGGCGCTGCGCTTCTACTTCGCCTGAGACGGCAAATTTCGGCGCCCGCCGGGACAAGTCCCCGGGCGCTCGCACGATACCCTGGATCGGATACGGTCCGGACCAACAAGAGACGCGGGACCTCCCGCGCGGAGCATAGGATGGAACGCCCATGATGGCCTGGTACCGCGAGGCGGACCGCAAGACCCGGCGCGTCTTCTGGACGTGCGGCGCCGGCTGGGCGATGGACAGCGCCGACGGTCTGGTCTTCCAGTACATGATCCCGGTCCTGGTGGTCGCCTTCGGGATGACCCTGACCGAAGCCAGCTACATCGCCAGCGCCAACTATGTCGCCGCCGCCATCGGCGGCTGGCTGGGCGGCTGGCTCAGCGACCGGTTCGGCCGGGCCCGCATCCTGCAGCTGACCATCCTGTGGTTCTCGTTCTTCTCGTTCGTCTCGGGCTTCGCGCAGAACTACGAGCAGCTGTTCGCCGCGCGGATCCTGCAGGGGATCGGCTTCGGGGCCGAGTGGGCGGTCGGGGCCGTGCTGCTGGGCGAGATGATCTCCGCCAAGCACCGGGGCAAGGCGCTGGGCGTCGTGCACAGCGGCGCGGCGATCGGCTCGGGGATCGCAGCCCTGCTGGCTGGCCCGTTCGCGGCGATGTTCCCGGCCGACATCGGCTGGCGGGCGGTGTTCTGGATCGGCCTGCTGCCGGCGCTGCTGGTGTTCTTCGTCCGTCGGGGCTCCGACGATCCCGAGATCTACCGCGCCGCCCAGCAGCGCGCCGCCGAAACCGGCCGCAGGCCGATGATCGCCGACATCTTCGGCAAGCGCGTCCTGCGCACCACCTTCCTGGCCTCGCTGCTGTCGCTGGGCACGCAGGGCGCGGCCTTCGCCATCAGCGCCTACCTGACCAGCTTCCTCACTCTGGAGCGCCACATGAGCGTCTCCCTGGCCGGGACCTGCGTGATGATCAACAGCGCCGGAGGTTTCTTCGGCTTCCTGGTCAACGCCTACATCTCCGACAGGATCGGACGTCGCGGCGCCTTCCGCCTGTTCGGCGCCGGCTTCATCCTGTCGGCGGCGATCTATCTGTTCGCCCCGGTCGGCGACTCCGCCGCGTTCCTGATCCCGGCCGGCTTCGTCTACGGCTTCTTCCAGTTCGGCATCTACGCTTCGTTCGGGCCGTACTTCACCGAACTTTTCCCGACCGAGGTGCGCGCGACCGGCCAGGCCTTCGCCTACAACCTGGGCCGCGGCGGCAGCGCGCTGCTGATCACCGGCGTGGCGCTTCTGGCCAAGACCCTGCCGCTGAGCGTGGCCATGGCGGCGCTGGCGATCCTGGCCATGACCGGCTCGTTCCTGACCACCCTGCTGCTGCCCGAGACGGTCGGCCGCGAACTGCACAGCCTGGGCGACGACCCCGCCGCCGAGGCGGCGGGCAAGCAACAG
Organism: Caulobacter sp. UC70_42; assembly: GCF_044056025.1. Taxonomy (NCBI): domain Bacteria; kingdom Pseudomonadati; phylum Pseudomonadota; class Alphaproteobacteria; order Caulobacterales; family Caulobacteraceae; genus Caulobacter; species Caulobacter sp. UC70_42. Next base: position 2,149,577 of record NZ_CP171994.1, read on the forward strand.
AGCCCTGTCGAGCAAGACGCCGCCGGCGCGACCAATACGGTCGGCTGAGACCTTTCTTAAGGACCCGATAGATGTACGATCCCAAGCTTGCCGAACTGACCTTCGAGCTGCAGCAACAACTGGCCGACTACTGGCACGAAATCGACACCAACGGCGGCCGCGAGGCCCACAGCTACTACACCGACGACGCCGTCTTCCACGGCCAGAAGGCCTCCTACGAGGGCAAGGAGAAGATCCAGGCCTTTTACGACTGGCGCATCGCCCAGGGGCCGCGTCTGGCCGTGCACAGCTTCACCAATTTTCGCGCCTGGTTCACCGGCGAGGATACGGCCGAGAGCAGCTGCTATCTCTTCCTGTACGCCGCCAACGGCGAGAAGATCCTGCCCAGCGCGCCGCCGATCTCGATCTCGATGGCCACCGACAAATACCAGCGCGTCGGCGACCGCTGGCTCTGCACCTACCGCCGGTTCGAGCACTGGTTCGAGGGCGACACGCCCATCACCAACCCGAAGCTCTGATTAGCGTCCAGAAGAGAGGCCGACAGATGTCAACCATGTACGCCGACGCGGACCCCCGCTCGAAGCTGGCGACCGCGACGGCCGCCGCCACCCCGACCACCACCGACGGCTTCGGCGCCTCGTCCTACGCCCTGTTCGGCGAGAGCCCGCCGCAGATCGACGACGAGACCGGCCGCACCTGGCTGACGCGCGGGGCCAACTTCATCGTCGCCTACACCCTGGCCAAGCCGGGCGCGATGCTGGAGCGTAGGGGCCAGGCCGACGAGTACGTCCTGCTGATCGAGTCGCCGGAGCCCTGGGCGCTGATCAAGGCCGGCGGTGAGACGGTCGAGGTGACGGGTGAACACATCGCCTTCATCCCGCCGGGCGACAGCCGCATTGAACTGCCCGAGGGCGGCGAAATCGTGCGGCTGTTCACCACGGCTTCCGAGGACCTGGCGGCCCTCTGCTCGAACGCGGAAACCTACGCCGCGGGCGCGCCGCACATCCCGCCGCTGGTTCGCTGGCCCGACCCGCCGGGCGGCTTCAAGGTTCGCAAGTATTCGCTGAACGTGCCCGCCCAGGAGGGGGCGTTTCGGTCGGATCTGGCGCTGCACGACCTTCATGATCAACGTGTTCGAGCCGGCCGCGCCGCGCGATCCCAACAAGCTGTCGCCGCACTTCCACGACGACTTCGAGCAAGGGTCGCTGGCAATGGGCGGCAGCTTCGTCCACCACCTCCGCTGGCCCTGGACCGCGAAGCTGTCGGACTGGCGCGACGACGAGCACGTGACCTGTCCGGCGCCGTCGATCGCGGTGATCCCGGCCCGGGCGATCCACACCTCCGCCTCGGTCGCGCCGGGCATGGGCAACCTGCTGGTCGACATCTTCAGCCCGCCGCGCAAGGACTTCTCGGACATGGCCGGGTGGGTGCTGAACGCCGACGACTATCCCGCGCCGGCCGCTTCTGCTTCTGGGGCGGAGGCCTGATGCATCCGCACAGTGAAATCCAGCGACGTTTCCGCCGGCGGCTGGAGGGGCGTGAGCGGCTGCTGGGCACGTTCCTGAAGACCGCCACCGGCCATGCGACCGAGATCCTCGGCGGGGCCGGCTTCGACTTCGTGGTGGTGGACGCCGAGCACGCGCCATTCTCCGCCGGCGACATCGACCTGATGATGCTGGCCGCCCGCGCGGCCGGGATCCCCAGCGTGGTCCGCGTCGCGTCCAGCGACGAGCATCACCTGCTGCAAGCCCTGGACTGCGGCGCGGCCGGCGTGCTGACGCCACACGTGACCAGCGCCGCCAAGCTTCGCGAGATCATCTCGGCCTGCCGCTATCATGGCGGCGCGCGAGGCTTTTCCAACTCGCCGCGTGCGGGGAAATATGGGGCGCGAGGCTTCGCCGACCACATGGCCAATGCCGACGCCTCGACGTCGATCATCGCCATGATCGAGGATCCAGAGGCCATCGATCAGCTGGACGAGATCTTCACGGTCGAGGGACTGACGGCGGCTTTCATCGGACGCGGCGACCTGTCGGCCCGACTGGGCGCGCCGAACGTCAGCGACCCTACGATCGCCGCCGCGGTGGCGCGGATCACCGAGGCGGCGCGGCTCCACAACATCCCGCTGATCGCCCATGTCGGCTCGGGCGCCGATCCCGACATCGCGCGCCTGGGCGAAGCGGGCGTGACCGGCTTCCTGGTGTCCTCGGACCAGGGCCTGTTGCGGCAGGGCGCCTTGGCCGCCCGCAAGGCTTTCGACGGTCAGGCCTGATGGACAAGCTTTTCGACACCCACGCCCATCTGATCGCCGACGACTGGACCCGCTACCAGGCCCGGCCGTTCACGCCTGACCTGCCGGTCCCAGACCGTCCGAACTACAGCGTCACGGTCGACGCCCTGATCGGCATGATGGACGCGCACCACGTGGAACGCGCTTGTCTGGTCCAGCGTGGCCACGTCTACGGCTACGACAACAGCTACATCCTGGACGCCGCGCACGAGCATCCCGGGCGGCTACATCCCGTCGTCATCCTGGACACCCAGGACCCTCAGACCCCGGCGCTGTATCGCGAGATGGTCCGCGACCATCACTGCCGAGGCTTCCGGATGGCCAACGCGCGGCCCTGGCTGCTGGACACCGCCTGGATGAGCTCGCCGGCGGCCATGGAGGTCTGGAAGACCTGCGCCGATCTCGGCACGCCGATGACCATGATCATGTTCATGAACCAGCTGCCCTATCTGCTGCCGCTGGTGAGGATCATCGCCAGGCAGTTTCCGGATCTGCCGATCCTGCTCGACCACGGCGCCATGCCGTTCGGCATGACCCAGTACGAGGTCAAGCTGGCGGAGGAGGCGGGCGAGACGGTGGTCATGCCGCCAGCGCCGGACTTCGGCATCGATCGTACGATCAAGATCTTCGAGGACGTGCCGAACGTCCACTTCAAGATCACCGAGATCAATTTCGAGCGCTGCGTCGCCGCGGACGTGCGCGCCGCCCGGATCGTGCGGCGCATGGTCGACAGCTTCGGCCCCGACCGCCTGGTATGGGGCTCGGATATCGGCCAGAGCATGCGCTGGACCTATGCCGAGAAGACGCGGATGGCCCGGGAGGCGGCCGATTTTCTGAGCCCGGACGAGCGTCGCAACGTCCTGCACGACAACGCGGCCCGTCTTTACAGCCTTTAGACCGTCGACGCTCCGAAACTGGACTGGCGGCTAGCGGACGCGGATGTGTGGCTGCCGGAAGAGAAGCAACGGCGCCTTCTGACGCCGCGACGACGTTAAGCGATAGGCTTTAGCGCGATTTTCTTCTCGATCACGGCAGCCGCCTTTTCGGCTTTCTTCCTGCGGTTGAACACCTTCTGCATGTAGCGCTGATCCTGCTCGGATAGCGTCTTCTCGGCTTCAACGAACTGCTCGGTCTCTTCTTCGAGGATGTGTTCGAGATATTCTTCCTTGAGAGCCGCGAAATGGGTGAGCCAGCCGGGCGACGAGATGTCTCGGGCAGCGGCGTCCGCCATCAGCTTGTCCAACTTGTGATGGTCGCCCACCGCGTGCCGCGCGAACTCGGTCGTCTCGGGGTTGCGCATGACGGTGGACCACAGCGCTTGCTCCTCGGCCGCGGCGTGGCCGTGAACGTCTCGAACAAATTCTTCAAACAGGGTCTTTCGCGCGGGATCGTTCGGGCTGGTGGCGTCGATCATCGCCAACAGAGCGCGATGCTTATCGTGGTCCTCGACAAGTCGGCCGAAAATCGCGGGATTACCGCGAAACTTCGTGGCCGGCGTCGAGCCAATCCGAACCGGCACCTTCGGAGCGACAGAGCGCGCCTGCGCGACCGCCGCGGCCTTTGCCGCTGTCTGCTTTGCTTGGCTCGCGGGTCTGGTCATGGATGCTCCTGAAGTCGCGCTATGAACGGGGCATGCCGCAGGCGCGGCGGCTCAACGGGCTCGCCCCAGGAAACGCATGACTTCCGCGAAAGCTGCGCTGCGGCTGACTTCGGAATTCAGTCGCGGCGATCCCTCCTGAGTGACTCGCTACGCACCACGGCCCGGCATCGGGATCTGACGCGGACCGTGTGCTCAGGCGGGAGATCAAGCGCTGGGTCGGCCCAGCCGCTCGCGGGGTCATGCGGCGCCAGCGTCGCTTTTGGCCGGTCTGTAGAGATCGGCGTCCGGGGTCGGTTTTGCCTCGCACCTCCGCCGCGACGATCTGCGAAGCGATGACCGAATAGGTGATGCCGTTGCCGCCGAACCCCATGACGGCCCAGGTGTGATCCATGCCCATGACGGGCCCGATGTTGGGAAGGCCGGTGGCGCTCTCGCCAAAGGCCCCGGCCCAACCGTAGTCGGTCTCGAACGCGACATCGGGCAACAGCCGCCGCAGCTTGGCGGTGATGACCTCGCGCTTGCGCTTCAGCTTGGCCTTATCCTCGTGCGCGACCGCCGACGCCTCGTCCTCGCCGCCGACGATCAGGCGACCGTCGCCGCCCATGCGCAGATAGAGGTACGGATCGGACGCCTCCCAGACCAGCGTGCTCCTCAGCCAGGCGGGACAGCGCTGGCGCGGCTTGGACGCCATCGCCCAGGTCGAGATGATCTCCGCCCCCGGCGTCGGGACGCCCTTTGGAAACTCGTATCCGCAGCAGAACACCAGCGATCTGGCCCGGACCACATGATCGGTGTCGGTCAGCAGGGTCACTCCATCCGGATCGCTGACGGCCTTCAGCACCTCGACGGGCGACCAGACCCCGCGCGCCGCGCGCCTGGGCGCGTCGTAGCAGCGCCGCCGCCAGCCGAGCCGGATCGCCGCTGGCCGAACCGCTGGAGAGGATGGCGCCAGTCCGCTCCACGCCGAACCGCTCACGCAACGCCGCGGCGTCCAAGTACCGACTATCCAGCCCGATCTCGGCGCGGGCCTCGGCCTCGGCTTCAAGCGCGCGATGGCCGTATTCGTCGCCCGCCAGATAGAGCGACGTCTTGTCCTTCAGTCCACAGACGATCCGTTCCTCGGCCACGATGCGCTTCAGGGCGTCCACGGCCTGGCGCGACCTGAGATAGGCTCGCCTGGCGTTCGCCGCGCCAATCTTCTTGGCGAGCGCCGTCAGCGGAAGATCGATCTCCCATTGCAGCAACGCCGTCGACGCCAAGGTGGAACCCATCAGCGGCGGCCGACGGTCGAGCACCGCGACCGCATGATCCTTCGACAGTTCATGGGCCATGAAGGCCCCGCTGACGCCGGCCCCGACGATGGCGACGTCGACGCTGATCGCGGCGGTCAGCGGACGCACTGGCACACCCAACCCAGGACTGTCCGCCCAAAGCGATCGGCCGGTCCGGAGGTCGCGTTTGATCGTGGTTCCGGTCATCAGGGCCTCTCTTGGAGCGGAGGCTTAGCTCTTGAGGCCGATTGCGGTTCCCAAGGGGGAGGTCAATCCGCTCTAGCATCGCCTCGACACCAACACTGTTAGCGATGGGTGCGCGCGTCCGGGAGTTCGAGGCGACGCTGGCGGCCGCTCATGTCGAAGGTTAGCCCCCGCTAAGGGGAGCCGTGCGCCCGAGCGCGGCCGCGGCCAAGCCCTTGTGCGCGGCGATGGCTTGGCTATGGTCTGACCTTGTGGCCAATTGGTCAGATGATCGGCCAATCCAAGCGCCGAGCCTGGAGGAAGCGTGACCCACGACAAGTTTCTGACGCCGGTGGCGTGCGCGCTCGTTCTTCTGTCGGCTCCGGCCGCGTTCGCGTGCGACACGCCTGTCAGTGTCTGCGCCACGGGCAAGTTGTCCAGCCTGGCTTTGATCCGCAGGGGCGCGCCGGCGGCGGTCTATGTCGACGCGGCGGCCGATCCGGCGGTGCGCCACGCCGCCGAGGGTCTGCGCGGCGACCTGGCGCGCGTCAGCGGCGGCGAGGCGGCCAAGGTATCGGACCTCTCCCAGGCGCGCGGCCCGATCGTGATCATCGGCGTGCTGGGCGCCAGTCCCGTCATCGACGGCTTGGTCAAGAGCGGCAAGCTGAAGGTCGAGGACCTGGCCGGCCAGTGGGAAGGCTTTCGGCAGGTGGTGGTCGAGCGGCCCGTCGCCAACGTGCCGCGCGCTCTGGTCATCATCGGGGCCGACCGGCGTGGAGCGGTGTTCGGGACCTATGACCTGTCCGATCGCATCGGCGTGTCGCCCTGGGCCTGGTGGGCCGACGTGCCGGTCGCGCGCAAGACCGACCTCTTCCTGACCGCCGGCGCGCGGGCCGACCATCCGCGCGTCCGGTATCGCGGCTTCTTCATCAACGACGAGGACCCGGCCTTCAGCGGCTGGGCCAAGAAGACGTTCGGCGGGATCAACGCCGATCTCTATGCTCACGTCTTCGAGCTGACCCTGCGCCTGAAGGGCAACTACCTGTGGCCGGCCATGTGGGCGCCCAAGGCGTTCAATGACGACGATCCGCGCAACAAGGCGCTGGCGGACGAGATGGGCGTGGTCATGGGCAGCTCGCACCACGAGCCGATGACCCGGGCCCAGAGCGAATGGCATCGCAACACCGACAAGGGCGTGACCGGCGGCCGATGGGACTACGCGACCAACGGCGACAACCTGCGGACCTTCTGGCGCGGCGGCATCGAGCGGATGATGTCGAAGGGCGACGGCAAGCCTTATGAGAGCCTGGTGACGGTGGGCATGCGCGGCGACGGCGACGAGCCGATGGCCGAGGGCGCGGCGACCCAGCTCCTGGAGAAGGTCGTCGCCGACCAGCGCCAGATCATCGCCGACGTGACCGGCAAGCCGGCCGACCAGACGCCGCAGGTCTGGGCGCTCTACAAGGAGGTCCAGGACTATTACGACCACGGCATGCGCGTCCCCGACGACGTGACCCTGCTGTTTTCCGACGACAACTGGGGCCAGATCCGGCGCCTGCCGGTGGCCGGCAAGGACAAGCTGCCGCGCGCCGGCGGCTACGGCGTCTACTACCACTTCGACTACGTCGGCGGGCCGCGGAACTACAAGTGGATCAACACCAACCAGGTCGCCAAGGTCTGGCAGCAGATGGATCTGGCCTACAAGCGCCAGGCGCGGAACCTTTGGATCGTCAATGTCGGCGACATCAAGCCCATGGAGTATCCGCTCAGCTTCTTCCTGCGCATGGCCTGGAATCCCGAGGCGATGACGCCCAAGGCCCTGGCGGCCTTCCCGCGTGAGTGGGCCGGCGAGGCCTTTGGTCCGGCGCTCGGCGGCGAGATCGGCGAGGTTCTGGAGACCTATTCGACCCTCGCCGCGCGCAGGAAGCCCGAGCTGATCGACCAGGACACGTTCCCGCTGGGACCGGACAATGGCGCGGGGCCGCTGGACGGTGGGGAATTCGGCGACATCGTCGACCGCTGGCGGGCGCTGTCGGCCAAGGTGGCGGCCATCAAGGCGCGGCTGCGGCCCGACCAGCAGGACGCCTATTTCCAACTGGTCGAATATCCGGTGACGGCCTTCGCCAACCTCTACGAGATGTACTACGCCACGGCCTGGAACCGGCGGCTGTCGGCGCGCAACGACGCCCGCGCCAACGTCTTCGCCGACAAGGTCGAGGCCGCCTTCAAGCGCGACGCCGACCTGACCGCCCAGTACCACGCGCTGAATGGAGGCAAGTGGGACGGCATGATGAACCAGGTCCACATGAGCTATGTGATCTGGAACGATCCGACCCAGCAGACCATGCCCAGCGTCGCCCGCGTGTCGGCGGACACCCCGCCGGAAAAGCTGGCGGCCAAGGTCGTCTTCGCACGCTCGGCCGCCAGCGATCCGAACCGCGTCACGATCGAGGCCGCCAAGTTCGACCGCGCCGTGGGGGGCCAAGGCCTGACCTGGACGGTGCTGTCGAACCTTGGCCATGGCGACGCCGTGCTCGCCCTGCCGCAAGGCCGGCCCGCGACGGAGATCCGCGACAGGGTTCGCCTGGACTACGCGGTGACCGTTCCGCGCGCGGGTCCGGCCAAGGTCCGGCTGCGCTTGGCCCCGACCTTGGACGCGACGGGCGGCAAGGGGATCCGCATCGGCGTCTCGCTCGACGATGGCCCCGTGCAGGTGGTGACGTCCGATCTGGTCCCGACCCCCGGCGCGGCCGCGACGCCCCAGCAGGTCGCCTGGGTGGCAGCGGTCAAGGACCACGTCCACACGGTCGAGGCGTCGTTCCCGGACGTCGCTGCGGGCGCGCACGTGGTGAAGGTCTGGCGCCTGGACGACAACGCGGTGCTGGAGGAGGTTGTCGTCGATATGAACTGATCGGGAAATCGGCCTCAGGGCCGCCGCCGGATCGTCCAGTCGCCATCGCGCGGTCCTGGCGTCAGAGCCCAGTCTGGTTTGAGCGTCAGCGTCCAGCCGTCGCCTTTAAGACCGTCTTTCGTGGGAACGGCGCCGTTGTGCGCCACCGACAGACGCGACCAATCGCGCGAAAGAAGAGCTGCCTTCTCGACGTCGAGCACACCCCAGTCCGCCGCGGCGCGAATGACGCCATAAACGGCTCCCTCCGGCGGCAAGGGCGTCACCGTGTTGGGATCGAAGCTGAAATTCGCGCCGGAAACAGGCGCGACCAGCACGGAACCTTCCACCAGACCGGCCCTCAGGGCAGCGATGCGGGCCGACTGTTCAAGCGCCCTGGCGGCTTCCTCGGCCCGGACCGTCGCCGCCCCGTAGCGCCGACCGCTCGCCGCGAACGCCTCGTCGTCGGATGTGACCGTCAGGCCCAGGGTCTTGGATAGCATTTGGGACAAGCCCTCACGCCGGTCCCATGTCGCCTTCCAGTCCGGCGACGCCGCGTCCAGCAAAACACCGTAGGCTGGTCCGGTGTAGTAGGCGAAGGATCGCGCGTATTCGCGAACCCTGTCGCCGCGGCCCAGGTGGTCCGTCAGATGTCGGATCATCGCATCGTCGCGCGACAGAATGCGTCCGGAGTATTCGGCGAGGCCCTCGTGCCGCTCCATGGCGTCTTCGGCCGTCGCCGACTCTGGGAACCGGGCGTTCCGCCAGGCGCGGAAGGTCAGAGCGTCCCCGATGGCCACGCGCCGCTCGGTCGGATCGGTCGCGGCGAGCGCCGCCGACAGGGCGCGGAGTTCTAGGCGCAGCGATAGCCTCCCCGCCTCGGTCGCCAGTTGGGGCTGGTCGGCGTTGACCGCGGCCAACCCGATCTGGTCCTGGATGCGATGCCAGGCCTCATGCATCAGCAGGATGGAAAGCGCGGGCTCATCCTTCGGCACGGGCGCGATAAGCATGGTCCAGACGCGGCCGTTCCAGCGCGCCGCGGTATTGGCGATCGGCACGGTGTCGGGAAGACGGCCCTTGAAGACCTCGCCATCCCGCTCGAGCGGCGCATCCGCGCCATCCATGTTGGCGATAAACTCTCGCGTCGCGGGATCGGCGATGATGATCGGACCGCAGAGGCTGACGCCCCACGCCCGCCCTTGATCAGCCTCGCAGAGGGACTGGGCATGCTCGAAGGCCGCCATGGCCAGCCCGGTGTCCAACCGCGACCGCGCCGCCGCGCCGTTGGCCGACAGCAGCAACAAGGACGCCGCCAACAAGCCGGCATATCCGCCGATGAAACGCGACGCCATGGTCTCCCCCTTTTCAGCGCTCCTCCGAAGATGCGCGGCGGGAGCCATGGTAAAGCTCGAAGCGACGACAATGTGGCGAGACAAGGCCAATGGGACGGGCGCCGCCCTGGGCTGTCCGGGCAGGATGGCATGGCTTGCGTGGCGGAGGTTCACCAGCATCAGGCGCTGGCCGATGTCCTGACGCAGCTTGGCGGCGTTGTCGGAGGGCGCGATGGGGTCCTCGGCGGCTTGGACCAGCAGGACCCGCGCGGTTCCCGCTCGCCGCCAACTCGCGAAGGGCGTCTTCTTTCAAGCTTGGCGAGCCATCCATCTTAGACCTTCGACACCAGGCCTGCGGCAAACCCGGGGGCGGTCCAGTTTCAGTCCGGTCCATCCGTCCGGCTATTCGTGACGAAGCGCGTCCATTGGATTGAGCCGCGCGGCCCGGCGGGCGGGGAAGTAGCCGAACAGCACGCCGATCAGGGCCGAGAAGACGAAGGCCACCGTGTTGATGGTCGGGTCGAAGATGTACGGCACATTCAACACGGGCGCGAGGATCAGGCTGGCGCATAGGGCCAGCGTCAGGCCCAGCAGGCCGCCCAGGCTGGACAGCACCACGGCCTCCACCAGGAACTGCAGAAGCACCTCGCGCCCGAGCGCGCCGATGGCCAGCCGGACGCCGATCTCGCGCGTGCGCTCGGTCACCGACACCAGCATGATGTTCATGATCCCGATCCCGCCCACCAGCAGGCTGACCGCGGCAACGGCGCCCAAAAGGCCGGTCAGCATCTGGGTCGTGCTCCGCAGGGTCTCCGAGATCTGCTGGGTGTCGAAGATGTTGAAGTCATCGGCGTCGGCCGGCTGCAGGTGGCGGCGCTCGCGCAGCAGCGACTTGATCGAGGCCTGAACGGTCTTGGAGTCGTAGGCCGGGTCCACCGAGACCATGATCATGCTGACGTGCTGGTTGCCCGTGATCCGGCGTTGCGCGGCCTTCACCGGCATGATCACCACGTCGTCCTGGTCCATGGGGCCCATGCTGGAGCCGCGCGCCGCCAGCGCGCCAACCACCTGGCACGAAAGGTCGCGGATGCGGATGGAGGCGCCGACCGGGTTCTCGTCGCGGAACAGGTTGCGCCGGACCGTGGAGCCGATCAGGCACACCGTCTTGCCCGCCTGTTCCTCGGCCGCAGTGAAGGTTCGCCCCGCGTCCACGCTCCAGGACTGCGCCTTCAGGTAGTCGTTGCTGGTGCCATAGATGGTGGTCGACCAGTTGGCGGCGTTGCGGACCGCCAGGCCCGACGACTGGACCAGGGGAGCGACCGACGCCAGGCCGGCCACCTGTTGCCTGAGCGCCTCGATATCGTCGGCCTCGAAGGGCTGCGGCTGCGAACCGCCGCCGCCGCCGCGCCCAAACCCCTGGCCGGGCCGGATCTGCAGGATGTTGGCGCCCAGGCTTGAGATCTGCTGCTGGACGGCGGCGGTGGTGCCGTTGCCGAGCGTCACCATCGTGACCACGGAGCCCACGCCAATGACGATGCCGAGCACGGTGAGAAACGACCGCATCAGGTGCCGGCGGATCTCCCGGAGCGCCAGGGCGAAGGTGGTGATCAGGACGGCGTTCATGGCGCGGCTCCGTCCTGGCGTTGGCCGACCTCGATAGCCTCGACCAGACCGTCGCGGAACTTCACGGTGGTGCGGGCGAAGGTCGCCATGTCCGGTTCGTGCGTCACCATCAGGATGGTGATCCCGGCCTCATCGTTGAACTGTTCGAGCAGCCGCATGATCTCGAGCGAGCGCTCGGTGTCGAGGTTTCCGGTGGGCTCGTCGGCGAGCAGCACTTCGGGCTGGGTGACGATGGCCCTGGCGATGGCGACGCGCTGCTGCTGGCCGCCGGAGAGTTCGGCGGGCATGTGGTGCGACCAATCCGCCAGCCCGACCTTCCGAAGGGCCTCCATGGCGATCTCCCGCCGGGTCCGTTTCGGTTCGCCGCGATAAAGCAGCGGCAACTCGACATTCTCCAGCGCGCTGGTTCGCGCGAGCAGGTTGTAGCCCTGGAAGATGAAGCCCAGATAGCGCCGCCGCAGCAGGGCCCGCTCGTCCCGATCGAGCTGTTCCACATGGACGCCCTTGAAGACGTATTCGCCGCCGGTGGGCGTATCGAGGCAGCCCAGGATGTTCATCATCGTGGACTTCCCGGAGCCCGACGGTCCCATCACCGCCACGAAGTCGCCGACCTGGACGTCGAGATCGATGCCCTTCAGCGCCTGGAACGCCGCCGCGCCGTCGCCGAAGGTCTTGGTGATCCCGCGCAGCGAGATCAGCGGCTCGGCGGTCATCGCGCCGCCCCGGCGAGCTGGCCGGTGACGACCTTCATCCCGACCTTCAGCGCGTCGCCGGCGACCTCGGTCTGGCTACCGTTGCTGTCGCCGGCCTGGACCGGAATCGGTCGTAGTTCGCCGTCGTCCCGCAAGACATAGACGGTCTGGCGGCTGCCCCGCCCGATCGCGACGTCGGCGGTCTGTCCCTGCGAGCGCGGCATCCTCTGGATCAGCATGCCGGTCGCCCCGCTCGTACTCCGGGCGGCGGCCGCGTCGGGCGCGAACCTGAGCGCCGCGTTCGGGACCAGCAGCACATTGGACTTCTCCGTCGCCACGATGGCGGCTGTGCCGGTCATGCCGGGACGGAGCGCAAGATCGGGATTGTCGGCCGTCAACACCGCCGTATAGGCGACCACCTGACCTGAACCGCTGGAGCTCGTGGTTGTCGTGGAGCCGAGGTCCAGGCGCTTGACCACGGCGTTGAACGTCCGGCCGGGATAGGCGTCGACCTGGAAGGTGGCCTTCTGGCCGTCCTTCACCTGACCCACGTCGGCCTCGTCAACCTTCACCTCCAGCTGCATCTTCGAAAGATCCTCGGCCAGGGTGAACAGCACGGGCGCGTTCAGCGTCGCGGCTACGGTCGAACCCGGCTCCACGTCTCGTGACAGCACCACGCCGTTCACCGGCGAGCGGATCGTGGCCTTGGAAAGCTGGGTGCGGTTTGACGACAGGTTCGCCCGAGCCTGGCCCACCGCGGCCTGGGCGGCGCGAAGGTTGGCCGCGGCTCGGGCCTGCTCGGCGCGCGCGACGTCCAGTTCGGTGGCGGAGGGCGCCTTGCCGCTGGATAGACGATAGACCTCTTCCATGCGGGTCAGACTTGCCCGCGCCTCGGTCAGGGTGGCCTGGGCCTGGGCGACGCTGGCCTCCGCCGAAGCCAGGGCGGCTTCGCTTTCGCGGACCGTGTCCTCCAGGCGCGAAGTGTCCAGTCGGGCCAGGATCTGGCCCTTGGTTACGCGGTCGTTGTTGTCGACATAGACCGCGCTGACGATGCCGGAGAGCTCGGAGCCGACCTCCACCTTGTTGGTGGGCGCGAGGTTGCCGGTGGCCGAGACGGTCACCCGAAGATCGCCGCGCTCGACCGGAGAGGTGGCGTAGCGGGGCTCGTCGCCCGCGCCGCGCAGCAGGAACCAGATCAGCAGCGCCAGCGCCACGCCGACGACCAGGACGGCGATCACCAGCGGCCAACGTCGATGCGCGCCAGGTTTCACGCCCAGAAACGCGTCGATCTTGGCGCGGGTGTCGGACGTGGAGGCTGATGTCTGGTCCATCTGGATTCTCTAGGGAGCGGCGACGCTGGAGGGGGCGGGCGCGGCCTGCCAGCCGCCGCCCAGGGCCTTGTAGAGCTGCACCGCCGCGGCGGCCCGGGCGACGCGCGCCGAGGCCAGGCTGTCCTGGCTGGACAGCAGGGTGCGCTCGGATTCCAGCAGCGCCTGAAAGTCGGTCCGGCCCGAACGATACTGGACGCGGGCGATGTCGACGGCGTTGCGGGCGGCCGCCTCGGCGGCGACCAAGGCCTGTTCACGACGATCCGCGGAGGACACCGAGACGAGGGCGTTCTCGGCCTCCTCCAGCGCGGTGAGGACGCTGGCGCGATAGGCGGCCAAAGCGCTGGCCGCACTGGCCCGCTGAGCCTCCACGGCGGCGCGGATCTGGCCGCCGTGGAAGATCGGGGCGGTGATCCCGCCGACCAAGCTGCCGGCCATGTCGCCGGCGGCGGTCGACAGCGAACCGCCCGAGCCGGAGAAGGTCCCGCTCAGTACAAGCGCCGGATAGAGCTGGGCCGTCTGGACGCCGATGCGGGCGGTCTCCGCCGCCAGGGTGCGTTCGGCCAGCGCCACGTCCGGACGCCGCCGGACCACGTCGGCGGGAATCGCGGCGGGTTGGACGACGGGCGCGGTCGGCGGCTCGGCGGCAGGTTCGAGCAAGCCGTTCACCGCGCCTGGCGCTTCGCCCAGCAGCACCGCTAGCCGGTTGGCCGCGCCGGCGTAGGTCGTCTCGATCGCCGGGACGCTCGCCGCGGTCTGGGCGCGGAGCTGGCGCGCCTGCTCCAGGTCGAGCGACCCCACCAGGCCCGCCTTCAGCCGCCAGCCGGTGATTTCCACGGTCTCGTCCAGGCTGGAAAGCGTATCGCGGGCGATGCGCAGCCGGGCTTGGGCCTCGCGGGCGTCGAGATAGTTCAGCGCGATCTCGGCGGCGACGGTGAGCTGGACCGCCCGCAGGTTGGCGCGCGTCCCCTCGGCCGTGGCGCGGGCGGCCTCGACCGAACGGCGTCCGCCGCCGAAGATGTCGGTCTCGTAGGCGGCGTCGAAGCCGATCTGGTAGCTGGCGCGGCCGGAGGTCTGACCCGATGTGCGTTCGCCGACTTGGCGGGTTCCCGAGCCGAAGGCGTCCAGGCTGGGCAGCAGAGCGCCCCGCGCCGCGCGAAGATCGGCGCGCGCCGCCCGAACCCGCGACCCCGCCTCGTCGATATCGAGGTTGGTGGCCAGCCCCCGCTCAACCAGGGTCGTCAGGATCGAGTCGTCGAAGGCCCGCCACCAGCGGGCCAGGTCGGCGTCGGCGGAGGTCTCTCGCGTCCCGGTCGTGAATTGCTCGGGCACCTTCAGCGCGGCAAGCGTCGGCGCGTGGTAGTCGGGGCCCGTGGCGCAGCCGGCCAACAAGGCGGCGGCGGCGCCGATGATCGCCAACCGCATGGACAGCAAGCGGGTCAATCGGTCTTCCTAGCCTCGTGCGACCGCAAGGGAGCCTTATCGGGGCGGTTTTCGCGCCCCTCACCTTGACGCAGCTCAAGCGTAAATCGGTCAGTATCGCATTGACTTTTCGGCGGCCCGTCTTGGTCCGTGGCCCTCGCCTCCCGGACAGACCCCATGACGATCCCGCCAAGGCCACGAGGGTTCGGCTCGATCGGCATGTTGAGGCGCGTCAATTCGCTGGCGCCGCGTCCATGACAGGTTTCAGCGGCGTCTGGCTCGAAAGGTCGTCTTCATGCTGATACGCGTTCTGGTCGCAGCCGCTCTCGCCAGCGCGCAGCCGCTCGCCGCGCCGCCGAGGGGACAGCTTCGGGTCGTGCTCCAGTTCCGAGATTTGTAGCCGGCCGTCACGGGCGATCACCCTTGGCGGGCGCCCATGGCCGTCGAACCCGTCGCCAATTCTGTTCGACCTATGGGAGACTCGAAATGCGGAAAGTTCTTCTCACGGGCGCCTTGGCCCTCGCTCTTGCGATGCAAGGTCCGGTCGCCGCGCTCGCGCAGGCGCCCCATCGCCCCTCGCATGATCCGCATCGCTTCGAGCGGCGTCCGCCTCCTTCCGGCTGGAGCCAACGCCAGTGGGACTACCGCCAAGACTACCTGCGTCGCCATGGCGATCGTCGTGATGATCATGACGAAGCCATCATCGCCGGCCTGCTGGGCTTCGCCCTCGGCGCGGCGATCGCCGGCTCCCAACAGGAAAAGGAGCGGGTCAAGCCGCGCCTGAGCGACCCGGACTGGATCGCCTACTGCGCTCGCAAATACAGATCCTTCGACCCACGCAGCGGCACCTACCTGGGGTATGATGGTCTGCGTCGCTACTGCGAGTAACGGATCCGCGCCCCTCGAAGCGATCCATTCCTCGCGCCGCGGCCCAGGCCTCGCAACGCGGAGATTTCCGCTCAAACCGGTCCAGCTTTCGGGGGCGTGGCATGCGACGTCGCTCAAATACTGACTAACGTGTCAGTCAATATTGACTCTCCAAGCACGCCGATGCGATGGTCGCGGCGTTCGTCGAACGGCGTCATCAAGGCGCGGCGGCGACAGGGAGGGAAGAATGAGCCGTCTAGTCTATTCGGCGTCGCTGCTCGCGCTCATGGCCGCGGCGACGTCCGCCGTCGCGCAAACCAGCGCCGCGTCCACCGACGCCAAAGCCGTCAGCAACACGGTAAGCAGCGTGGAGGAGGTCGTCGTCACCGCGACCCGCCGCAGCGAACGTCTCCAGGACGTGCCGCTCAGCATCACCGCCTTTTCCCAGAGCGAGCTGACGCAAAAGGGCGTCGTCAGTTTCGAAGGCGTCGCGCGGGAGACGCCGGGCGTGGTGTTGAACCGGGCCAGCGACAACAACGCCCGCTTCACCGTCCGCGGGATCTCGACGAACGGTTGGGGCGCGGGCCTGCAGACCACCACCACCATATATCTGGACGAGCTGCCGCTCAGCACGATCGGCAACACCGTCACGCTCGATCCCAGCCTGTACGACGTGGAGCGCGTCGAGTTCCTGCGCGGCCCGCAAGGCACGCTGTTCGGCTCGGGCTCGCTGTCGGGCGCGCTGCGCGTCCTGACCAAGAGCCCCGATACGACGGGCTATGACGCTACGGTCCAGGCCGACATCGGCTATACCGGGGACGCCAAAAGCTGGCGCCAACGCTACAACGCCATGGTCAATGTCCCCCTGGTCAAGGACAAGCTGGGTCTGCGCGTCGTCGGCTTCTACCGGGACGAGGATGGCTTCGTCGACAACACCGGCACGGGCGAGAAGAACTCGAATTCCCTGAAGGACTGGGGCGGTCGGGCGATCCTGCTCTACAAGCCCAATGACCGGCTGAGCGTGCGGCTGCTGGCCTCCTACGAGGACAGCGACCCCAATGACGCCTCGCTGACCACGCCGTCGCTGGGCGACCGCAAGCGCTACAGCACCATCAATGATCAGTACACGTCGAAGACCCAGATCTACAACGGCACGCTGGAGTACCAATTCGACGGCGCGCGCCTGACCAGTTCATCGACCTACTCGGTCGCCGACAGCCTGTTCAACGTCGACCTGGCCGGCACCTTCAACCTGGCGGTGCCGTTCTATCTGTTCGACAGCTTCACCTCGAAGACCTTCGTCCAGGAAACACGCCTGGCCTCGACCACCAGCGGCAAGGTCGATTGGGTGGCGGGCGGCTTCTACCTGCATCGCGACACCGACCTGAACGGCGAGGACCGCTCCAGCGCCGCGTATCTGAGCGCGCGCAAGATCACCGGACTGCCAGGTACGACCTTCGCCGCGTTCGGCAGCGACACCAAGACCTATGAACTGGCCGGCTTTGGCGAGCTGACCTACCACCTGACCGACAAGCTGTCGGCCACCGGGGGCGTCCGCTACGGCAAGTACGGCGGCGCGGTCGACACCAAGCCGGGCTTCAACACCGCCTACTTCACCTACGCCCTGGTCGGGATTTCGGGGCCGCTGGCCCTGACGCCGAGCGCGGCGGCGCACACCAAATACCCGTCGGCGTCGAAGGCGTCGTGGAAGGCCAGCCTGAGCTACAAGCCCTCGCGTGCGCTGACGACCTACGCCACGATCTCCACCGGCTATCGGACGCCCGTCTACAACAGCCGGGCCGGAAGCGTCAGCACCGTCACCCCCACGGATCTCGTCATCCCGGCGGGCGCGGGGTCTGACAACCTCGTCAACTACGAGGTCGGCGCGAAGGGCCGGTGGCTGGACGGCCGCCTGACGGCGAACATGGCCGCCTACCTGATCGACTGGAAGAACATCCAGGTCCAGGCCAACCGCCAGTCGGACTCGGTGCAGTTCGCGACCAATGTCGGCCGAGCGATCAGCAAGGGCTTCGAGGCCGAGGTCAGCTTCGTTCCGGCTCCCGGCTGGACGATCGGCGTCAACGGCGCCCTGAACAACGCCAAGGTGACCGAGCTGACGGCGCAGGAGGCGGTGATCTCCGGCGCCGTGGACGGCGCGCGCCTGGCCTCGCCCCACGTTCAGGGGACGCTGTTTGGCACATACGCCTATACGCTCAAGAATGGGGCGCGGGGCTTCACGAGCGTCCAGGTCCAGCACGTGGGCTCGTTCCCGAACGGGTTTCCGAACACGCCGGGCAAGGCGGGCGTGAAGAGCCCGCTGTACGACAGCACCGACGCCTACACCTACGTCAACCTGCAGACCGGGATCCGCAAGGACAACATCAACGTGATGCTCTACGGCGAGAACCTCGGCAACAGCCGGGCGACGACCTACATCCACCCCGAGGCCTTCGTCTACAGCCGCTACGCGATCCTGCGGCCTCGGACGTTCGGCGTTCGCGTCGGCTACGACTTCTGAGCGTGGCCGTGGGGGTGAAGGCGATCCTCATGGGCGCCTTCACCCTCTCGACCTTTCCGCGGCCCCGCGTTGACGGGGTGGAGGCGAAACCGCTACCCGAGTCGAAATGAGCAGCACCGACCAAGCCACGCCAGGACAGCCGCCCGCGCGCCCTCGCGCGCCCAACCACAAGGCTCGCGTCCGCGAGGCCTCGATCGAGCGCATCCTAGACGCCGCCGAGCAGCTGTTCGCCGAGTTCGGCTATCATGGCGTCACCCTCAAGGACGTGGCGGCGCGGATCGGCGTGAGTTCGACGCTCATCCACTACCACTTCAACGGCAAGGAGAGCCTGTACGAGGCGGTGTGGGCGCGGCGGGCCCCGATCTCGGCCCGCAACCGTCTCGAGGCCATGCGCCGCTACGCCGAGGCGGTGGGCGACAAGGTCACGGTCGAAGGGGCGCTGCACGCCTGGATCGACACCGACCTGAACGTCCAGATCGACGACACCGAGCAGTGGCTGGCCTTCGGCAAGATCAGCGCCCAGGCCAACAGCGCCGCCGGCTGGGGCGCCGAGAAGATGAGCAAGTACTTCAACCCGGTGGTCCTGGCCCTGATCGACCTGCTCAAGAAGGCGATGCCCGATTGCGACGAGGCGACGATCTTCTGGGGGTACCACTTCGTGTCGGGCGCCATGACCCACAACATGGCCCGCACCGGCCGTCTTGACGAGCTGTCACACGGGTTGTGCTCTTCCGACGATTTCGTGTCGATCCGGCGGCACATGGCGCGGTTCATGGCCGCGGGCTTCGAGGCGATACGCCAGGACGTCATGGCATCTAAGGACAAGTGATGAGCAAGGATGGAACGCTGGCGGGGCTCTTCGACCTCTCCGGCAAGGTGGCGCTGGTGACGGGCGGGTCGCGGGGCCTGGGTTTGCAGATCGCCAGCGCGCTGGGCGAATACGGCGCTTCGCTAGCGCTGGTGGCGCGTAAGCAGGCCGAACTGGACGCGGCGGTCGAGCAGCTTTCGGCGAAGGGGATCACGGCCGTCGGCTTCGCGGCGGACCTGGGCTCGCCGCAGACGGCCTCGGCGCTGACCGAACGGGTGCTCGAGCGGTTCGGGCGCATCGACGTGCTGGTCAACAATGCCGGCGCCGCCTGGGGCGCGCCGGCCGAAGACTATCCGCTGGAGGGCTGGAACAAGGTCATCGACCTGAACGTCACGGGCCTGTTCTTGCTGACCCAGGCGGTGGCGCGCGCGGCGTTCCTCAAGCAGGGCAAGGGCTCGGTGGTGAATGTCGCCTCGATCGAGGGCCTGCAGGGTCACCATCCCGACCAGCTGGGCACGATCGCCTACAACACCGCCAAGGGCGCGGTGGTCAATCTGACCCGGGCTCTTGCCGCCGAATGGGGTCCGAAGAACATCCGGGTCAACGCCCTGGCGCCCGGCTATTTCCCCTCAAAGATGACGGAAGCGACGCTGGGCGAGCACGGCGAGGACATGCTGCGCCGGACGCCGCTGGGCAAGCTGGGCGGCGACACCGACCTGATGGGGCCGGCCCTGCTTCTGGCCTCGGACGCGGGCGGCCACATCACCGGCCAGATCCTGGTCGTCGACGGTGGCATGACGGTCATCTGATGAGCGTTCTTGATCGTCGCGATGTCGACTTCCTGCTGCACACCTGGCTGAAGGCCGGCGATCTGATCGATCGCGAGACGGCCGATGCGATCCTGGATCTTTCCGAGAAGCTGGCGGCCGAGCGGTTCCTGACGCACTTCAAGCGCAACGACGTCGAGGAGCCGTGGCTCGACGACGGCCAGGTTCGCGTCTGCGGCGCGATCGGCGAGGCGCTGGCTCAATACGCGGACCTGGGCCTGTTCTCGGCCGGCTTTCCCGAGGAGCAGGGCGGGCTGGGCTTGCCTTATCTGCTGTGCTCGGCCTCGTTCGCCTTCTTCGCCGCCGCCAATGTCGCGACGGCCGCCTATCCGATGCTGACGGTGGCCAATGCGCGCCTGATCGCCACGTTCGGGTCGGAGGCCCAGTTCGAGGCCTTCGCACGACCCGAGATCGAGGGGCGCTGGTTCGGCACGATGTGTCTGTCCGAGCCCCAGGCCGGGTCCAGCCTGGCCGATATCAGCACCCGGGCGACGCCTGATGGCGACGACGAGCTGGGCGCGCGCTATCGCCTCGCCGGCAACAAGATGTGGATCTCGGGCGGCGACCAGGACGTCAGCGAGAACATCGTCCACCTGGTGCTGGCCAAGGTCCCGGACGCGTCCGGCGCGCTGCCCGAGGGGACGGCGGGCATCTCGCTGTTCATCGTGCCCAAGATCCTGCCGGACGGCTCGCGAAACGACGTCGCCGTGGCGGGCTTGAACCACAAGATGGGCTACCGCGGCACGGCCAACTGCCTGCTGAACTTCGGCGAGCGGGGCGGGGCGGTCGGATGGATCGTCGGCGAACCCGGCCAGGGCCTGAAGCAGATGTTCCTGATGATGAACGAGGCCCGGATCGGCGTTGGCCTGGGCGCCGCGGCGCTGGGCTATCGCGGCTATCGTCTCGCCGTCGCCTACGCCCGCGAGCGGTTGCAGGGACGCCCCCATGGGCGGCGATCCGGCGCGCCGACGCCGATCATCGAGCACCCCGACGTGCGGCGGATGTTGTGGCAGCAGAAGGCCTATGTCGAAGGCGCGCTGGCGCTGTGCCTCTACTGCGCGAGGCTTGTCGACACGGCGCCCGACAATGCCGACGACGCGGCGCTGCTGGGCCTGCTGACGCCGATCGCCAAGACCTGGCCATCGGAGCACGGCTTGCTGGCCAACGACATCGCGATCCAGATCCACGGCGGCTATGGCTACACGCGCGACTTCGATGTCGAGCAGCTGTGGCGCGACAACCGCCTGAACCCCATCCACGAAGGCACGACCGGCATCCAGGGCCTGGACCTGCTGGGCCGTAAATCCTGCAGGATGGATCGGGTCTGGCGGTCCTGGAACGATCGATCGAGCGGACCGCGCGGGCGGCCCTGGCGGTCGCGGGGCTGCAGGACCACGCCGGCGCCCTGACGCACGCCTGGAGCGCGGTGGTCGACACGATCGAAGGGCTGCGAGGTCGTGGAGGGCAGGCCGCGCTGGCCAACGCCACGCCGTTCCTTTGGGCCTTCGGTCACGTTGTGGTCGCCTGGCTCTGGCTGGACCAGGCCACGGCCGTCCCGCCGGGCCCGGACGACTTCGCCGAAGGCAAGCGCCGGGCCTGTCGCTATTTCTTCGAGTGCGAACTGCCCAAGGTCGACGCCCTGCTGGCGTTCGTCGCCTCGGGCAGCGACGTGGCCTCGGACGCGCCGGTCTCGATCTTCTAGATCAGGT
Organism: Caulobacter sp. UC70_42; assembly: GCF_044056025.1. Classification (NCBI taxonomy): domain Bacteria; kingdom Pseudomonadati; phylum Pseudomonadota; class Alphaproteobacteria; order Caulobacterales; family Caulobacteraceae; genus Caulobacter; species Caulobacter sp. UC70_42. Next base: position 2,170,933 of record NZ_CP171994.1, read on the forward strand.
TGGCGCGGGCGATGGCGCCCAGGTGCGCGGCGCTGTGGCGCGGCGTGCGCTTGAAGGTCTTGCGATCGACGGCCACCAGGCCGAACGGCACGCCGTAGCCGGACGTCCACTCGAAATTGTCCAGCAGCGACCAGTAGAGGTAGCTGTGGACGGGTATGCCCTCGGCCAGGCACTGGCGGACGCCGTCCAGAGCCTGGTCGATGAAGGCGATGCGGCGCGCGTCGTCGTTGGTGGCGACCCCGCTTTCGGTGACGTAGATCGGCTTGCCGATGGCCTTGTGCGCCCAGCGGATCGTGTTGGCGAGCGCCTGAGGGTAGAACTCGTAGCCGGCCAGGGTCAGCTCGGCGCCCTTGGGCGGCGGGCGCACTCCCTGTTCGTCGACGACGAACCGGGTGTAGGTCTGAACCCCGAAGAAATCGGCGTGGCTGCGGGCGACTTCGACCCAATCGCCGTAGAGCTTGCGCTGATAGATCGCGACCAGGCTGGGATCGCCGGCCGACTGGATGTCCTGGGTGGTCATGGTGACGCCGACCGGTAGGTTCGGCCGGACGGCCTTGATGGCGTCGTAGGCGCGGCGGTGGGCCTCCTGCATGATCGGCGAGACGACTTGCGGGTCGGCATAGGCCAGACGCGAGAAGCGCGGGGAGTCCGTGGCCCTGGCCGCCGCGGCGATGGCGGCCTTCACGGCGGGAATGGCGTTCTGGATCCCGGGCATGAGGTCGACCAGCAGGCGGATATTGGCCTCGTTGAAGGTCGTGGTCATGTGCATCAGCCCGCCCAGGCGCTCGGCGACCTTGCGGCAGTATCGGGCGAAGAGGGCCGGGGCGTCGGCGACCTCGAAGCCCCCGCGCATGGCGAACCATAGCGGCGTGGTGAAGTGGTTCAGGGTCACCATGGGCTTGAGGCCCCGCGCGCGGCAGGCCTCGAGCATACGGGCGTAGTGGTCGAGTTCGGCCTCGGAGAACTCGCCCTCGCTGGGTTCGATCCGGGCCCACTCCACGCCCATCCGGTAGCAGTTGAGGCCCAGGCCGCCGGCGATCGCGAAATCCTCGGCATAGCGGTGGTAGCTGTCGCAGGCGTCGCCCGAGCGTTCCTTGAACATGCTGGGCCGGATGTTCTCCATGAGCCAGGCGTCGCTGTTGGTGTTGCCGCCCTCGCTCTGATAGGCCGAGATCGCCGTGCCCCACAGGAACCCCGCGGGAGCCGGCCGCTTGGGGTTGATCTCGGCGGCGGCGATCAGAGGCGTCAGGGCGGCGCCGGCGCCAAGCAGCAGATCGCGTCGATCCATCGTCATTCTCGTCTCTCCGGAAAAGAATGGCGGGCGACGCGAGGCCGCCCGCCAGGCGCGAGGTGAGATCCAGAAGACTGTCCCGCCGTCGATTTCGAACGTCCGACCTGCCGCTCGCCAAATCGTATTTGCCGCTAAATAACTAACTCTCTCGGCAGTGAATTTTGTCCTATCGCTGTGACGGCGTCAACGATCGTTGTTCTACGAGGGCGATCCAAGTGGACGCAAAGCGCCCGATCCTGAACCGACGCCCAAGATCACGCCCGCCCAATGGGCTCTCCAAAGCCAGCGCCGGACAGGCCTAGGCTAGACGCGCCTCACTCGGATGCGCGGCGTTTGCGCGCTTGGCGCGGCGCGCCTTGAGTCCCTACGGCCTGGAGGCCGAAGCCGCGGGAAATCATCAGCCGCATCACCTCGTTCTGCATGTAGTAGAGGATGTTGCGGGCGCCTTCGGCGGCCTTGGCCCCGTCCCGTTCGGCCAGACCCTCCCGGACCACACGCCAATGTTCGAAAGGACCGCCGTCGTCGCTAAGCGCCAGGCTCGCATAGGAATAGTGCCAGCGGGTCTTTCGGCGGATCGACGCGATCATCTTCTGCGCGTCGGCGCTGGAGACGCTTGCCAACTGGTCAAAAATGACCTCGCTGCGGTGGATCAATTCGTCGGCCGGCGCGCCGCGCTCGGTCGCCTCGAACAGGGCGTCCACCAGTTTCAAGGTCTCGGCCAGGTGCTGCGGCGTCGCGCGGATGCAAGCGAACCGGGCCGCCAATCCGTAGAGCGCGGCCCGGACCTCGTAGAGGTCGAAGACCTCCTGGACCGTGGTCGCGGCGACATAGGCGCCGCGATTTTCCTCGAGGTTCACCAGACCGTCGTCGCCCAGTTCGCGCAGCGCCGTTCGCGCGATCGAGCGTCCCACGCCGAACTCGGTGCAGATCCGGACCTCTCGCAGCCATTCACCCGGAGGCAGAAGGCCGTCCTGAATCCGGCGCCTGAGAGCATCCGCCACGTCTTCCGCCGTCGGCGAAGGTGCGGTGGCGGACCTGCTCGGGGGTGTCTTGGCTGGCATGGAGGACAATCGGCTTTCGGCGGTTCACGGGAAATCCCCACGCGACTGTGGGATCGGAATCGATGAGTGAAAAGAGATTGTTCCGCCCGCGCTACGGTAAAGTGTTGTTCATTATGGGTTAAATTGTCGAACAATATAGTTGACGTGCCCGTGCTTTTGGCTGTGTCCGGACCTGAAGCCGGAGAACTTTGACACCTGGACCGCCGGGGTCATCTATCGCCCGAGCCCCGGCTTGGCCGGGCGCGCGCCATGAGGATGCGAGACGCCCCGACGCGCAGACCAGTCGCGCGCCCGAGGCCATCGCGCGGCCGAAGCAAACGAAGATCCAGCTTCAGAACATGCCGGCGCCGAACCCGCGCCGACTGTTCGTCAGCCATGCCCGAAGGTGTTGGAAAGATTTCTTTTTCTTCAAAGGTGGCTGGCGGAGAGGGTGGGATTCGAACCCACGGTGCCCTTCCAGGCACGCCGCATTTCGAGTGCGGTACATTCGACCACTCTGCCACCTCTCCAGGCCGCCGTTCCGAGCGGTTTTGGAACCGCCCGAGGTCGAGGGCGCGATACCTAGCGGCGTCGCCGCCGGGACGCAAGCCCTTCTTCCCAGGTTTTTCGCGGTCAGCCTTTTGGTCGCAGAATCATCTGGGTGCAGCGGAAAAGAGCGATGGTTTTTCCGGTGGCCTCGGCGGTCACCACGGCGTCCCAGACCTGGGTGGTCTTGCCGCCGTGGACCAGCTTGGCCTCCACCGCCACGCCGCCTTCGCGGGCGGTGCCCAGGAAGTTCGACTTCAGTTCGATCGTGGTGAAGCTGGTTCCGCCCTCGGGCAGGGAGATCATGCAGCCGTAGCCCGACGCCGAGTCGGCCAGGGCGATGACGCTGGCCGCGTGCAGGAAGCCGTTGGGGGGCCATGTGGCGCTTGTCGACGTCGAAGCGGCCCTCGACGTGGCCCGGCACGGCCACCCGCCACTCCAGGCCCAGGAGGTCGGGGAGGAAGCCGGCCTGGCCGGCGGTCAGGGCGGCGCTGAAATCCTCGGCCATGGCGGCTTGCTCCATATGCTTCGCGTGCGAACCATATGCGCGGCGCGCGATCCTGGCGCAAGTCCGTTCGGAAAAGAAACCCTAGAGCTTGGTGATGTCGACCGGCGGGAAGCGCGGGCCGCTCTCGGGCTGCGGCGGCAGCTTGCCGGAGCGAATGGCCACGCGCAGGGCGGCCGAGGCCAGCACCGGGTCGGGCAGGATGGCGTCGGCGGCGGTGCGCAGGGCGATGAAGTCCAGCCGGTCGATCTTGTCGTTCAGCTGGATGTTGTCGGCCTTCTCCTCGGCCACGGTCGATTCGCAGACCGCCGAGGCGCAGACGCCCGGCAGGATGCGGGTTTGCGGCGGCAGCTTGAGGAACTTGCGGGCGTCGTCCCAGGTCCTGCCGGCGTCGGCGCCAGGAATGTCGCAGCGGCCGGCGCCCTCGGCGGGGGCCAGCATCAGGTCGCCGGTGAACAGCACGTCGCCCATCAGATAGGCGACCGCGCCGGGCAGACGGCCGGTCAGGGCGATCGGCGTGAACTCCACGCCGCCCATCGGAAAGCTGTCGCCGTCCTGGGCCAGCTTGTCGAAGTCCCAGCCGTCGAGGTCGACCATGGTCTCGCCGAACTTGGGAGCCAGGCGCTTGAGGCTGTCGACCACCTTGGCGCCGATGCAGATCGACGCGCCGGTCTCGTATTTCAGATGACCGGCGGCCGACACGTGACCGGCGTGAAGGCCGGTCTCCAGGATCCAGGTCGGGCCCAGGTCGCGGGCGCGGATTTCGGCGATGATCCGGTTGATGAAGCTGGCGTCCACCGCCTCGGTGACGGGATCGAAGTCCAGGACCGGATCGACAATGGCGCAGAGATAGGTGGCGGGATCGACGATCAGATAGGTCACCGTCCCCGTCGCGGGATGGTGGTATGCGATGATTTCCGGCTGCATCAATCTGCCTCAGACGCCCGAGGCCGGCACCATGGCGGCCAAGCCGTTAAACATCCGCGAACGGCGATACGACTTTTGGCGATTTCGAGGTGTCTGGCGCGGGCTCGCCTAACGTCCGTCGGCCGCGGCGCAGGGGTGGCTCCCGTCACGCATGCCCGCGACCCACATCGGCTCGACATAGCGACCGCCGTCGCGGAAGCCGGGCGCGCAGCCATCGGGCGTGTCGGAACCGCCGCGCCGGTTGCCGGTGACGATCGACAGGGCGACCGACTGGCTCTCGCCGCCCGCGCGCGCGGCCATAGCCCGGGCCGTAGCCATAGCCGCCGCCGTACCCGTACCCGGGGCCATAGCCGCCGCCATAATAGGGATCATACCAGCCGCCGCCGTGCTTGCCGAAGTCGGTCTTGGAGACGGCGACCCCGACCGTGGTGTTCTCGCCGACCGGGAACAGGCCCGTGGCGTAGACGCTGCGATAGCCGCCGGTGCCGACCGACACGCCCATCGAGCCGTGGACCTTGCGTTTGCCGTCCGCGTCACGATCAGCGGGCAGCAGGCCGCGCGGGCCGTCGTCGACCTCGGGGCCGGGATTGGCGGCGATGAAGGCGGCGATCTGTTCCTGGGTGGTCAGCTGCCTGACCGGCGCCGGCGCCGCCGGAGCGGCCGGCGCCGTGGCGGTCAGAGCCTGGGCCGAGGGCTTGGCCTGGGCGGTGGCGATGACCTCGTCGTCCTCGCTCGCGAAAGCGGGGCCAGCGAGAACGGCGGCGCTCATGCTCGCGGCGGTCAGGGCGATAGTCGCGAGATGATGCCGCATGGACGCTCCAACATGACCCGGCCGATAAACTGGACCGCCCAAGAACTAGACCGGTAAGCCAGCGCAATTAGGGCGCTTTTGTTGCCGGGGCGCAAGTTTAACCCGCCTTGTGAATATGGGCAGGGTTCAGAGCGTTTCCAGTCCCGCCTCCAGCGCCGCCATGTCCGGGGCAGGGGGGTCTCGAAGCGCAGGGCCTGGCCGGTCACCGGATGGACGAAACCCAGCAGCGCCGCGTGCAGCGCCTGGCGCTTCAGGCCCGCCGCCGCGACCTGCTCGCGGACCGGTCCCGCCGCCTGGCTGGCGCCGTAGATGGGATCGCCCAGGCAGGGCGAGCCCTTGCTGGCCATATGGACGCGGATCTGGTGGGTGCGGCCGGTTTCCAGGCGGCACGCCACCCGGGCGGCGAGCGGTTTGTCCTGTGGCCCGAACGCGGCCTCGACCCGGTAGTGGGTGATGGCCCGGCGGCCGCCGGACTTCAGCACGGCCATCTTCTTGCGGTCGCTGGGGGAGCGGCCAAGCTGGGTGTCGATCGTGCCCGACGCGGGCGATGGGCGCCGCGCGTCAGGGCGACATAGAGTTGGTCGATGTCGTGGGTGGCGAACAGCTTCGACAGGCCCTGATGCGCCACGTCGCTCTTGGCCGCGACCATGACGCCGGACGTGTCCTTGTCCAGGCGGTGGACGATGCCGGGCCGCGCCACGCCGCCGATGCCCGACAGGCTGGCGCCGCAGTGGTGCAGCAGGGCGTTGACCAGCGTGCCGTTCGGCGTGCCGGGCGCCGGATGCACGGCCATGCCGGCGGCCTTGTCGACCACGATCAGGTGCTCGTCCTCATAGAGGATCGATAGCGGGATGGCCTCGGGCTCCGGCTCGGCCGGGGATGGGGGCGGCACCGACAGCACGTAGGTCCCGGCCCTGGCCTTGCGCGCGGCGTCGGTGATCGGCTGGCCGTCCAGGGAGAGACGGCCCTCGCCGATCAGGGCCTGCAGACGGGCGCGCGACAGGTCGGGGAACAGCGGGGCCAGCACCTTGTCCAGCCGCTGGCCGGCCAGGCTGTCGGGCAACTCGGCGGTCAGCGCCTCGCCGGCGCCGACTTCGGGCGCATCGCCGTCTAGCGCGTCGTCATCCAGCTGATCTTCGACTGTATCCACTGGGGTTTCATCACTCCGTCACACGCTCGTCGCGTCGCCGACACGGCCCATGCCTACGGCCCAGGTCTAGTATGGCGCCGAGGGGATATTCGATGCACGCTTTCCGCACCACCACGCTGTTGACCGCCAGCATCCTGGCCCTGGCCATCGCCGCTCCGGCCATGGCCGCCGATGAGACGCCGGCGCCGGCCAGCGACGAGCAGGCCACCCAGCTGGGCGAACTGGTCATCACCGCCCAGAAGCGGGCCCAGGACCCGGTGGAGGTCCCGATCGCCGTCACCGCCTATTCGGGCAAGTTCCTGGAGGCCATCGGCGTCAAGTCGTTCGAGGAGCTGTCGGCCTTCACTCCGGGCTTCCTGGTGCAAAACCAGTCGAACAACAACTCCGGCTTCGTGATGCGCGGCATTACCTCGGACTCCGGCTCGTCCGCCGACGAGGCGCGGGTGTCGATCTACCAGGACGGCGTGTCGATCTCGCGCTCGCGCGGCTCGTATGTCGAGCTGTTCGACATGGAGCGGGTCGAGGTGGCCAAGGGCCCGCAATCGACCCTGTTCGGCGCGGCGCCCTGATCGGGGCGGTGAACCTGGTGCAGAACAAGGCCAACCCGGCCAAGACCGACTGGGCGCTGAAGGCCGAGGGCGGCACCGGGGGCTATTTCACCGGCGACGCCATGGTCAATTTCGCGTTCGGCGACGGCAGCGCGCTGCGCATCGCCGCCCGCACCCGCCAGGTCGACGGCTATGTCGACGACGCGGCTGGCGGCGACCCCTACAACTCGACCGACAGCCAGGCCGTGCGCGTCGCCTACCACCTGGAGCCGGGTAACCTGAAGCTGGACCTGATCGGCAACTACCAGGTCGACGACACCAGCGGCACCTCGTTCAAGAGCCACACCTTCAATCCGACCAACCCGGTCACCGGCGCGGTGCTGGGCGACACCGGCGTGGCCTCCGCCGCCACCCTGTCGCCGGGCGCGGGCTTCGAAGGCGGCAAGCCGCTGGGCCTGGACCGCAAGGTCTACGGCCTGACCGCTCTGGCCGAGTACAAGCTCAGCGACAGCCTGACCCTGTCGTCGATCACCGCCACGCGCGCCTTCCACTCGAAAGAAGTGTTCGATCCGGACGGTACGAGCCTGCCGATCCTGACCTTCGCCGAGGACGCCAAGGGCCGTCAGCAGAGCCAGGAACTGCGCCTGCGCTATGACGACGGCGGCCGTTTCTCGGGCTTCGTCGGCGGCAACTACTTCCACGAGACCGGTTCGTGGCGGATTCCGGGACAGTATGACGAGCGCCTGGTGCTCGCGCTGCTGGCCGGGAACACGCCCCTGGGCATCAGCCGTCCGAACCCGCAGCCTCTGGCCGTGCTGACCAACCCGGCCTACCTGGCGCAGGTGCTGCAACTGGGCTTCGGCATTCCGAGCGCCATCGCGCCGGGGATCGTCTCGAACCTGAAGCCGATCCACCGCGAGACCTTCGCCAACTACAGCGAGAACACCGCCTACGACGTCTATGCCGACGGCACGTTCAAGCTGACCGACAAGTTCGAGATCACGGCCGGCATCCGCTACACCAGCGAAGACCGCGAGGCCGCCTACGCCTCGAGCGTCGACAACGGCCGTTCGATCCTGGGCATCCTGCTGGCCGCCCCGACCCCGACCAACCTGTTCCTGGCCGCCCAACCGAACGCGGTGAACAATCCGGCCCTGCCGATGGTCGGCCTGATCACCCAGCCGACGGCGAACAACGGCGACCGCTTCAGCAAGAAGATCGACGACAGCGGCCTGACCTGGCGCCTGGTCGGTCGTTACGCCGCTTCGGAAGACCTGAGCTTCTACGCCTCCTACGCCCGCGGCCGTCGCCCGGATGTGATCTCGACCAGCGCTCCGGCCACGCCTCTGGGTTCGGCGCGCTTCAACGTGGTCGCCGCCGAAGAGGTCAACAGCGTTCGAGGGCGGCGCCAAGGCCAAGCTGGCCGGTGGTCGCGTGTTCCTGTCGGGCGCGGTGTTCCACTACGACTACGACAACTTCGCCACCAGCTTCCGCCAGGGCGCGCAGGTCGTGACCCTGAACGCCGGCAAGGCCAAGGCCTACGGCTTCGAGGGCGAGGCCCGCGTCCAGGCCGACGACTACTGGACCCTGTTCGCGACCTACGGCTACAACCACGCCCGCCTGAAGACCGGTCTGCGCGAGGGCAACCATTTCCGCCTGTCGCCGGACAGCACCTTCTCGGTGGGCGCGGCCTTCAGCCACGAGGCGTTGGGCGGCAAGCTGACCTTCACCCGACCTACACCTGGCGCTCGAAGATGTTCTTCGATGACGACAACGACCGTTCGGACCTGCAGTCGGGGGGCCTGTTCCCCGACACCCAGGTCGACGAGTATCAGAACGCCTACGGCCTGCTGAACGTGCGCGTCGGCTTCGGCGCCGCGGATGACCGCTGGAAGGTCGAGGCCTTCGTCGAGAACCTCACCGACCAGAAGTACCTGAAGGACGCGGGCAACACGGGCGACAGCTTCGGCATCCCGACCTTCATCGCCGGCAAGCCGCGCTTCATGGGCGTGGGCGTCACGTTCCGCCACTAAACGCCGCCGTCCGACCTTCCCCGGGCGAATGCCGGGGAGGTCGGATTTGAGGTTGCTCGACAGCCTCCTCCTTTCGTTGTCTCGTGCCGCCGTGTCTGGGGAGAGCACATCATGACCATCGACCGCCGCAAGGTTCTGGGCCTGCTGGGCCTGTCGGGCGCCGCCGCCGGCGAGGCCGCGGCCGCCACCGTCAAGGGCCTGCACGATGGCCCGGTCAGCTTCGACCACGGCGTGGCCTCGGGCGATCCGCTGCAGGACCGCGTGATCCTGTGGACGCGGGTGACCGCGCCGGGCGCCAAGCTGCCCGTGGGCGTGCGTTGGGACGTGGCCAACGATCCGGACTTCAAGACCATCGTCCGTCAGGGTCACGCCACCACCGACGCCGGACGCGACCATACGGTCAAGGTCGACGTGACGGGGCTGAAGCCGGGGACCGAGTATCACTACCGCTTCCGCGCCAGCCGCGCGGGCCAGCCGGTCGGCGAGGCGGTGGTCGGCCGCACCCGCACGCTGCCGACCGGCGCGACCAAGGACGTGGTCCTGGCGGTGGCCTCGTGCAGCCTCTATCCGAACGGCTATTTCAACGCCTATGACGCGATCGCCAAGCTGCCGCGCGTCGATGCGGTGCTGCACCTGGGCGACTACATCTACGAGTACGGCGCCGCGCCCGGCGACTACGGCATGAACTCGCCTACCGCCAAGACGCGCATGCCCGACCCGCCGCACGAGATCGTCACCCTGGACGACTATCGGCGCCGTCACCGCATCTACAAGACCGACCCCATGCTGCAGGCGGCCCACGCTCGCGCGCCGTGGATCGTCGTCTGGGACGACCACGAGACCGCCAACGACAGCTGGATCGGCGGGGCCGAGAACCACACGCCCAAGACCGAGGGGGACTGGGCGACCCGCAAGGCCGCGGCCCTCAAGGCCTATTACGAGTGGATGCCGATCCGCGAGCCGTCGGCGGGCGCCTTGCCCGAAGCGGCCTGGCGCGGTTTCCAGTTCGGCGACGTCGTCACCCTGCTGATGACCGAGACGCGTCTGACCGCGCGCAGCCAGCAGCTCGACTACGAGACCGACCTGCCGATCGTTGACGGCAAACCCGATGTCGCCGCCTTCGTCGCCAAGTGGAAGGATCCCTCGCGCCGGATGATGGGCCAGGATCAGGAGCGGTGGCTGGCCGGTCAGGTCGGCGCCTCGGTCAAGGCCGGCACGGCCTGGCAGGTGCTGGGCAACCAGGTGGTCATGGCCCGCGTCGCCACGCCCAACCTGCAGAAGACGATGGGCGAGGAGAAGTTCGGCGCTCTGGTCGCCAAGCTGCCCGACTACGCCAGGAAGCGCGTCGCCCAGTCGGTGGCGATGTCGGCCTATGAGATTCCGTCGAACCTGGACGCCTGGGACGGCTATCCGGCCGATCGCCAGCGGGTCTACGACATCTTCACCGCCGCCCAGGCCCGGCCGATCGTTCTGGCCGGCGACAGCCACATGTTCTGGGCCAACGAGCTGTGGAACGACGGCGGCGACAAACGCGTGGCCGTCGAGTTCGGCGCGACCTCGATCACCTCGCCCGGCTATGGCGACCTGATGCCCGGCGCGCCGATCGGCGAGGCCTTTGTCCAGCGCAACAAGGAAGTCCGCTACAGCCACCCCAGCGCCAAGGGCTTCGTGCTGCTGACCCTGGAGCACGGCAAGGCGACGGGCGACCTGGTGGCGGTCTCGACCATCCTGGAGCCGAAATACGAGACCAGCGTGCTCAAGCGCTTCGTCGTGACGCCCGCCGCCGGCGGCGGCGTCGAGGCGCTGAAGGAGGGGTAGGCTTACTGGCCCCTACCTGACCGCTTCGCGGTCGTCCGCCCCCGGAGGGGGCGGAAGGGGAACCGCAGACCTTCTTCCCCCTCCGGGGGAGGAGGGCCGAAGGCCCGGAGGGGGGCGAGTCAGCGCCGTTCCAGCGCCAGCCGCAGGCCGAACGCCACGAACACGCAGCCCGTCACCCGGTCCAGCCACCGGACCACCACGGCTTCGCGCAGCAGCCCCGCGATCGGCACCGTGGCGGCGATCAGGGCGGCGAACCATAGCAGTCCCAGGACCACGTGGATGCCGGCCAGCAGCAGCCCGAACCGGGCCGGCGCGACGCCGGCCGGAATGAACTGCGGCAGGAACGACACGTAGAAGATGCCGACCTTGGGGTTGAGCAGGTTGGTCAGGAGGCCGCGCCGCAGGGCCGCGATCGGGCCGGCGTCGATGGCCTTCATCTCGCCGGGCTCGAACTGGTCGCGAGGCTTGAGGATCATGCGGATCCCGGTCCAGGCCAGATAGGCGGCGCCGACCCACTTGAGGACCGCATAGGCCATTTCCGAGGCGGTCAGCAGCGCCCCCACCCCGAAGGCCGCCGCCGCGCCCCAGATGAAACAGCCCAGGCCGATCCCGATCGCCGCTCCGGTCGCGCGGCGCGGCCCCTCGGCGGCGGCGGTGCGGATCACCAGCGCGGTGTCGAGGCCCGGCGTCAGCGTCAGCAGCCCGGCGGCCAGGGTGAAGGCGATCAGGGCCTCAGGGGTGGTCATGGATCGGTGTTTCCCGCTCAACCAGCTTCCCGTCGTCCAGCACGCGGTAGAAGCACGAGCGGAAGCCGACGTGGCAGGCGCCGCCGTCGCCACGCGGACGCACCTTCAGCAGCACCGCGTCCTGGTCGCAGTCGACCCGCAGCTCGACGACGTCCTGCAACTGGCCGCTGGTTTCGCCCTTCTTCCAGAGCTCGCCCCGCGAGCGGCTGAAATAGTGGGCGATGCGGGTCTCGACCGTCAGCTTCAGCGCCTCGGCGTTCATCCAGGCCAGCATCAGGATCTCGCCGCTGTCGGCGTGCTGGGCCACCGCCACGACCAGGCCGTCGGCGTTGAAGCGCGGCGCCAGAGCGGTTCCGCGCTCCAGATCGTGCTTGCTGTGGGCTTGGGGGAACAGGTCGGTGCTCATGGCGCCACATATGGCGCAGGGCGAGGCCGTGCGCTAGTTTCCCGCCCCGCAAAGCCTGCCTGAACACGCTTTGTTTGGAAGGCTGGAGCGCGGCGTTGCGCTCCGGGGACGCGATGAACCTGAAAGACCGCATCAAGGCCGGCGTGGCGGCGCTGGACGAGAGGGCGAGGCCTTGGGCGCGACGGTCGCGCTGGAACGGCTATGCCTACGAATTCCTGCTGTTCGGCCTGAAGCAGGCCTGGGCCTGTCTGTTCGGCGGCCTGATGCTGGCCCTGCTGGTCGGCACGCACCTGTTCTGGCCGGCCGGCGCGCCGCTGGCGCGCTACGATTTCCTGGTCATCGCCGCCGTCGCCATTCAAGTCCTGCTGCTGGCCCTGAAGCTGGAGCGCTGGGACGAGGCGCTGGTCATCTTCATGTTCCACGTCGTCGGCACGATCATGGAGCTGTTCAAGACCGCTCATGGCTCGTGGATCTATCCCGAGCCCAGCCTCTTGCGGATCGGCGGCGTGCCGCTGTTCACCGGCTTCATGTACGCCTGCGTCGGCAGCTACATCGCGCGGATCTGGCGGCTCTTCGACATCACCTTCGTGCGTTATCCGCCGTTCTGGAGCACCCACATCCTGGCGGTGCTGATCTACGCCAACTTCTTCAGCCACCACTACATCGTCGACTTCCGGATGGGGCTGTTCGCCCTGTCGGCGCTGCTGTTCGGCCGGACCTGGTTCGTGTTCACGCCGGATCAGACCGCTCGCCGCATGCCGATGCTGATGGGCGCGGTGCTGGTCTCGCTGTTCATCTGGTTCGCCGAGAACCTCGGCACCTTCGCCGGGGCGTGGATCTATCCCAGCCAGGCCAAGGGCTGGCATCTGGTGCCGATCGAGAAGATGGGCGCCTGGTATCTCTTGATGCTGATCAGCTTCGTCCTGGTGACGCTGGTCCACCGCCCGGTGGACGCCTGCGTCGCGCGGATCCGCGAAGGGATCCGCGCGGCGGCGTAGGCCCTACTTCCGCGTCACCAGATCCATGAACCGCTGCTGCAGGACCTTGTCGGTCTTGAACACGCCGCGGAACTGGGTGGTGATGGTCGAGACGTCGTGGTGGTGAACGCCGCGGGTGCTCATGCACTGGTGCTCGGCGTCGATCAGCACGGCCACGCCGGCGGCGCTAAGGTGATCCTCGATCGCGTCGGCGACCTGCATCGTCATGGTCTCCTGAGTCTGGAGACGCTTGGCGAAAATCTCGACCAGGCGAGCCAGCTTGGACAGGCCCACGACCTTGCCGGTCGGCATGTAGGCCACCCAGGCCTTGCCCAGGAACGGCGCCATGTGGTGTTCGCAGTGGCTCTGCACGTCGATGCCGCGCAGCATCACCATGTCGTCATAGCCCTGCACGTCCTCGAAGGTGCGCGAAAGTTCCTTGGCCGGATCGCCGTGATAGCCGGCGAACCACTCGCCATAGGCGTCGACCACGCGCTGGGGCGTGTCGAGCAGGCCTTCACGGTTGGGGTTGTCGCCGGCCCAGGCCAGCAGGGTCCGGACGGCGGCCATGGCCTCGTCTCGGGTGGGGCGCTCGGCGGGTTCAAGATCAAGACCGGTGTCAGAGCCGATCAGGGTTCGCTCGCGGGACAAGGCGTCCATGTTTTTCAGAGGTCTTTCCACGGGCTGAGTTGCGCCGAAGCGCCTGTCGCTCCGGAATTACGCGTGCCACCCGTTTCATATACGGCGCGAGGAGCGATTTAGACGCATCGCGACATGGCCCTCGCCGTATCTGGAAGATATATGGGGCCGGCCCCTTTCGGGGGCAACACCTCCGTTACGTTAGGTTGCCGCGACCCAATGACCCTGAAGATCCACGACACCCTGGCGCGCGAGAAGCGCGACTTCGTTCCCGCCGATCCCAAGCGGGTGACGATGTACGTGTGCGGTCCGACGGTCTGGAACCACGCTCACATCGGCAATTTCCGCCCCGTGGTCGTGTTCGACGTGCTCTATCGCGTGCTGCGCAGCCTCTATGGCGAGGACGCGGTGGTCTATGCCCGCAACGTCACGGACGTGGACGACAAGATCAACAAGAAGGCCGCCGAGGAAGGCGTCGACATCTCGGTGATCACCGAGCGCTACCTGGCCGCCTATCACGCCGACGCCGACGCCCTGGGCGCGCTGCGGCCGAACCTGGAGCCCCGCGCCACCGACCATATCGGCGCGATCGTCGAGATGATCGGCAAGCTGGTCGACAACGGCTCGGCTTATGCCGCCGAGGGGCATGTGCTGTTCGACACCCAGAGCTTTCCCGACTACGGCCAGCTTTCCGGCCGGCCGCTGGACGAGATGATCGCCGGCGCCCGCGTCGAGGTCGCGCCGTACAAGCGCCACCCGGCCGACTTTGTGCTGTGGAAGCCGTCCAAGGAGAACGAGCCCGAGTGGCAGAGCCCCTGGGGCGCAGGCCGTCCCGGCTGGCACATCGAGTGCTCGGCGATGATCGAGAAGACGCTCGGCGACACCATCGACATCCACGCCGGCGGCATCGACCTGGCCTTCCCGCACCACGAGAACGAGGTCGCCCAGAGCCGTTGCGCCCACAAGACGCCGGTGCTGGCCAACTACTGGATGCACAACGGCTTCCTCGACATGGCCGGCGAGAAGATGTCCAAGAGCCTGGGCAATGTCGTCATCCCGCACGAGCTTCTGAAGAACGTTCCGGGCGAGGTGATCCGCTGGGCGCTGCTGTCGGCCCACTATCGCCAGCCGCTGGACTGGACGCCGGAGCTGCTGGAGCAGTCCAAGAAGTCGCTGGACCGACTGTACGGCGCCCTGCGCCGCGCCAAGGACGTGCCGCTGGATCAGGCCATGGAGGCCCCGGAAGAGGTGGTCGCCGCCCTGATGGACGATCTCAACACGCCGCTGGCCACGTCCGCCTTCTTTGAGGTCTCCAGCCTGATCGAGAAGGCGGTGACGGCCGGCGACACCGTCGCCATCGCCGCCAACAAGGCCCGCCTGATCGAGGCCGGCGCCCTGCTGGGCTTCCTGCAGGCGGACCCGGACAGCTGGTTCGAGGGCGACGCGTCGGACGAACTGAAGGCCCAGGTCGAGGATCTGCTGGCCAAGCGCCTCGCGGCCCGCGCCGCCAAGGACTGGACCGCCGCCGACGCCATCCGCGCCGAGATCGACGCCCTGGGCGTGGTGGTCATGGACGGCCCTTCCGGCGCCACCTGGCGAATGAAGGACTAAGGGTTAGCGAGCCGATGAAACGCGCCGTTGAGCACCGTATCGGGGTCCAGGCCCCCGCCGAGATCGTCTGGGAGATCGTCTCGGAATTCGAGTCCTGGGAGACATGGAACCCGCTCTATCGCAAGGCCGAGGGGCAGCTGAAGATCGGGGCCAACCTCACGCTGGAGCAGCACCTGCCGGGTCAGCCGGCCGCGGTGATCACGCCGGTGGTCCACGACTGGGTGCCGTACGAGCAGTTGCACTGGCGCTCCAGCCGGATCGGCGGGTTCGTGACGGCGATCCGCTATCTCGAGATCGAGAGCATGGGTCCGAGCAACTCGACCTTCTCGAACGGCGAGTTGTTCATGGGGCCGCTGCTGCGGTTCGTCGGCCGCGACGAGCGCCGCAAGCTGCGGGCCGCCTTCACGGAGATGGGCGAAGCCGTCCGCGACCGCGCCGAGGCCATCTGGTCCGAGCGCCAGAAGACCCCATCTTAAGCTTCCCATGATCGACGACCTCTACAGCGCCCGGATCCTGACGCTCGTGGCCAACATGCCGCGGGCCGGACGCCTGCCCGCGCCCGACGCCAGCGCCGAGAAACACGCCAAGCTGTGCGGCAGCCGGATTGTCGTCGACGTGGTCGTCGAGGACGGCAAGGTCATCGACTACGCCCAGGACGTTTCGGCCTGCGCCCTGGGCCAGGCGGCCGCCGCGATCCTGGGCGCGAATGTCATCGGCGCGGAACTTTCCGACATCGAGTTGGCGCGCGACTCTCTTGCCGCTATGCTGAAGACGAACGGTTCGCCTCCCGCGGGCCGGTTTGCGGAGCTCGCCGTGCTGGAGCCGGTCAAGGACTATCCCGCCCGTCACGCCTCGACGCTGCTGGCGTTCGAAGCGACGGTCGAGGCTGTCCGGAAGGCCACAGCTGTCTCCGAAACGCGAACTAGCACCGCCGGCGCGGCTTGATCCCTCTCTCCGGGGAGTGTGTAACCGCACTGCAACAAAGTCGCGCGCCGGCATGACCTTCTACGACCGCACCGTCGACCTTGGCCTTCGCGCCTACAAGTTGACGCTTTCGCCCCTCATCGGGCGGCAGTGCCGATTCGCGCCGAGCTGTTCGGAATACGCGGCGGCCGCCCTCAAGGATCATGGCCCGCTCAAGGGTTCCTGGTTGGCGTTGCGACGGATTTGCCGCTGCAATCCGTTAGGTGGCTCGGGGTACGACCCCCCGCCGCCGGGCGCCAGCCACGCAAGTGGATATGTGAAGAATGATCGATCTGGTTTTCCCCGACGGCTCGGCCCGTCAGTATCCTGACGGCTCGACGGGGCGCGACGTCGCCGCCGCCATCTCCAAATCCCTCGAGAAGAAGGCCCTGCTGATCAAGCTGGACGGCCAGGTTCTCGACCTCGACCGCGCCCTGACGCCCGACCTGCTGACGGGCGAGCGCAAGTTCGAGATCCTGACGCGCGAAGCGCCCGAGGCGCTCGAGACGATCCGCCACGACACGGCCCACGTGTTGGCCGAGGCCGTCCAGGAGCTGTTCCCCGGCACCCAGGTGACGATCGGCCCGAACGTCGAGGACGGCTTCTATTACGACTTCGCGCGCGACGAGCCCTTCAGCCTGGACGATCTGGAGAAGATCGAAAAGCGCATGAAGGAGATCGTCGACCGCGACGAGAAGATCACGCGCGAGGTCTGGGACCGCGAGGAGGCCATTCGGCACTTCGACGAGATCGGCGAGCAGTACAAGGCACAGATCATCCGCGATCTGCCGGGCACGGACACGATCACGGTCTATCGCCAGGGCAACTGGAAAGACCTGTGCCGTGGTCCTCACCTGCCGTCGACGAAGCATGTCGGCAAGGCTTTCAAGCTGACGAAGCTGGCCGGCGCCTACTGGCGCGGCGATCAGAACAACGCGCAGCTGCAGCGCATCTACGGCACGAGCTGGGCCTCGGAAGCCGACCTGGAAGCCTATCTGAAGCGCATCGAGGAAGCCGAGCGTCGCGATCACCGCAAGCTGGGCAAGACGATGGACCTCTTCCATATCCAGGAAGAGGGCAAGGGCATGGTGTTCTGGCACGCCAAGGGCTGGGCCCTGTACCGCGTGCTCGAGGACTACATGCGCCGTCGCCTCGACGCGGCCGGCTACAAGGAAGTGAAGACGCCGCAGATCCTCGACAAGAGCCTGTGGGAAAAGTCGGGCCACGCCGAGAAGTTCGGCCACGCCATGTTCATGTGCGAGAGCGCCGAGGGCGAGATCCTGGCGGTCAAGCCGATGAACTGCCCTGGCCACATCCAGATCTTCAACGTCGGCCAGAAGAGCTATCGCGAACTGCCGCTGCGCATGGCCGAGTTCGGCGCTTGCCACCGCTACGAGCCGTCGGGCGCGATGCACGGCATCATGCGGGTGCGCGCCTTCACGCAGGATGACGCCCACATCTTCTGCCGCGAAGAGCAGGTCACGGAGGAAAGCGCCCGGTTCATCGAACTGTTGCGCTCGGTCTATAACGACCTCGGCATGACGCTGGCCGACACCAAGTTCTCGACGCGTCCGGAACTGCGCGCCGGCTCGGACGAAGTCTGGGACAAGGCTGAAGCCGCCCTGTCCGCTGCGGCGCAAGCAGCGGGCGAGACCTTGGTGCTGCAGCCAGGTGAAGGCGCGTTCTACGGCCCGAAACTGGAGTTCTCGCTGAAGGACGCCATTGGCCGTGTCTGGCAGTGCGGCACGCTGCAACTTGATTTCGTTTTGCCGGAACGATTGGACGCCGAGTACGTTTCGGAGGATGGTTCGAAGAAGCGTCCGGTGATGCTTCACCGGGCTATCTTGGGGTCCTTCGAGCGTTTCATCGGCATCTTGTTGGAAAACTTCGCGGGCGCCCTGCCTGTTTGGCTGGCGCCGACGCAGGTTGTCGTGGCCACGATCACGTCCGACGCTGATGACTACGCCCGCGCGGTCGTCGAGAAATTGACCAGCTTGGGGATGCGCGCGGAAGTGGATCTGCGTAATGAGAAGATCAATTACAAGATTCGCGAGCATAGCCTCGCCAAGGTGCCCGTGATCGCGGTGGTGGGTCGCAAGGAAGCCGAAACGGGTCAGCTGGCTTTGCGTCGCCTCGGCGGCGAGGGGCAGAATATCCTTTCGCTCGAGGAAGCCCTTCGCGTCCTGAAGGCCGACGCCACCCCGCCCGACATCGCCCGCGCCCAGGAAGCCGCCAGATTGGGGCTCGCCAAACCGGCTCCGGAGGCCGCGACCGCCTGATGAACAGCATCCTCCCGTCCGTCTCGACCCTTGCCGTTGGTGCGCGTCCGGCCCGTCCGAACGTATCCGTCGTCATGGTCGTCTATCGGACGGGAGAGGCGCTGACCCAGAGCATCAGGCATGTCCTGGCCGAGCCGCTGGTCGATGAGTTCGTCATCGTCGACAACGGGTCCGACGGGCGCGACGAGGACATGCTGCGCTCGCTGGCCCTGACCGAGCCGCGCGTCGTGCTCAAGCAGGGCCACGGCAATATCGGTTTCGCCCGCGGCGCCAACATGGGCGCCTCGACGGCGGGCGGCGAGTACATCGTCTTCCTCAATCCCGACGCCAATCTGCAGCCGGGCTGCGTGGCCGCCCTCGTGACCGCCTTCAAGGGCCAGCCGACCCCGACCGTGGTCGGCGCGCGAGTGCTGAACGTCGATGGCTCCGAGCAGCGCGGCGGCCGTCGCGGCGAGGTGACGCCGATGACCACCGTGCTCAGCTTCGGCCAGTTCACGCGCCGTCACCCCCAGCTGGCCAGCTTCGAGATCCACCGCGAGAACGAGCCGCTGCCGTGCGCGCCCGTACCGATGCCGACCATTTCGGGCGCCTGCTTCGCCATGCGCCGTGGCGACTTCGAGGCGCTGGGCGGTTTCGACGAGGGCTATTTCCTGCATGTCGAGGACATCGACCTGTGCTGGCGCGCGCGCCGCTCGGGCGGCCAGGTGCTGTTCCAGCCCGACGCTCAGGTCATCCACCTGGGTCACACCAGCCAGGAACACCCGCTGAAGGTCGAGTTCCATAAGGGCGTCGGCCTGACCCGCTACTTCATCAAGCGCGCCGACAGCCTGCAGCTGTTCGCGGCGGCGGTGCTGCTGGCCCCGGCCATCATGCTGATGAGCGTGTGCCGGCCGCTGCTGTGGAAGCTGACCGGACGGCCGATCTAGGGGCGGGGGCTCAGGGGTCGCCTGGCGGTTCACCTTCGAACGCCATCACACCAAGGCAGGCAATTTCGCCATCCGCCGGGCCAGCGCCAGCATCTCGCTTTTGGTGTTTACGCTGCAATAGCGGGTCTGAAGAATGTCCAGCGGCGGCCCGCCCCTCACCGACGCCTTCGGACAGAGCCTTTGCAGGACCTCGAAACGCGTTATCGAGCCCTTGCCTGGCGCGCCCGCCAGCAGAATGTAGTCGCTGCCTGGCCGTGCGCCCAATTGCAGGACCCAGAGTTCCTTGTCGTGTTCGCGTCCCAATGAAATCAGGAATGCTGGGCGGCTGTCCCCGAAAGCCCGGGGCGCGTCGCCGTGGGAGATGGTCATCCAGCAGTGGAAGACACCATAGTTCCCGAAGCGGTACCATTGGTCGTCCCCCTCGGTCGGCTTGTAGAGCCAGTCGCCGAGACGCAAACGATGCGCGCAGCCGAACGTGTCGCCGTCGGTGAAATGCTGGGGCCAGACGGCGTCGGTTCCCGGTGACCACAGCGGCCTGTCGGAATGGACGAGGTCGGCCTCCTGAGCGCAAGCCGGAGCCGCGCATAGAAGGGCGAGGATCATGGCGGCGAGGGACGATCGAAGGAGCATCGCGCCAGATTGCACGAGCGCTGGCGCTCCACCAATGGTGATGGCCGCCTACATCGGTCCGATCGTCTCGAACCGCAGCCCGCCCGGTCCTTCGATCGAGGTCGGAGCCTTCACGCTCTTCGCCGGCAGAAGCGCTCTGTAGCGCTGATACAACGCCGTCGCGTCGCGGCCCGTCTTCACCGTCAGGCACTGGTCGAACTCGCCCTCGCGGCCCCAGGGCTTGCGTTCCGAGCGGGCGATGTCGGGGTCGGCCTTGACCATGTCCGCCACCGTCGCGGCCAGCGGCTGGTCGATCCCCATGCCGTAGCTGCCGAACTTGATCGTCACGTCGCAGCGGGCGACCGAGCCCCCGTCGACGGGGGCGGCGGCGCAGGCGGCCAGGCCCAGGGTCAGCAGGGCGGCGAGGCGGATCATGCGGGGAAACCTCCGGCGCGGGCCAGGGACGAGGCGGGGGCCTTGCCCAGCTTGGCGCTGATCTCGCGGCCGATCTCGATCAGGGCCGCCAGATCGTAACCCGTCTCGAAGCCTGCCCGTTCCAGCATGTAGACCAGATCCTCGGTGCCGATATTGCCGGTGGCGTTCGGCGCGAACGGGCAGCCGCCCAGGCCGCCGACCGAGGCGTCCAGCACGTCGACGCCGGCCTCGACGCTGGCGTAGGCGTTGGCCAGGCCCGTGTTGCGGGTGTCGTGGAAGTGCATCCGCAGGCGCGTGTCCGGCGCGGCGGCCCGCGCCGCCTCGATGCGCTTGCGGACCGTCCAGGGATCGGCGACGCCTATGGTGTCGGCGATGGCGATCTCGGCCACGCCCAGGGCGGCGGCCTCGCGGACGATGGCCACCACCTGATCCTCGGAGACCTCGCCGTCGAATGGACAGCCGAAGGCGACCGAGATGGTCGCGGTGATCGGCGGGCCGCCCTCGACCGCCTGGCGCTCGGCGATGGCGGCCAGCGCATCGATCTGCTGGCGGACGGTCGCGCCCTGGTTGGCCAGGCCGAAGCCGTCGGAGGCGCAGACCACGACATTGGCCTCGTCGCACTGGGCCGCGACGCAGCGCTCCCAGCCGCGCATGTTCAGGACGAGGCCGATCCGCGCGTGCTCCAGGTCCGCGGACAGGGCGGTCATGATCTCTTCCGCGCCCGCCATCTGCGGCACGCGGTTGGGGTTCACGAACGACACGACCTCGGTGCGCCTGGCGCCGGCGGCCTCCAGTTTGCGGATGAGGTCGAGCTTCTCGTCGACCGACAGGGACAGCTTTTCGTTCTGCAGGCCGTCGCGCGGCCCGACCTCGACGATCTGGATGAAGCGGCTCACGGCTGGACCTCGTCTTCGGGAGCGGCGGCCCGTGGCTCGCCGCGGTAGATGGTCAGGCGTTCCTGGTCGCCGTCGGAGTAGTTCAGCCCCTCGACCGTCGCGACGGGATGGGGAGTCAGGCCAAGGCCGGCCAGGGCGTCGCGGAAGGTCTTTTCCTCGCGCCCCTCGACCACGGCGGGGCGGCCTTCGACGACCGCCTGGGCCGCGCCCTCGCCGTCGGTCAGTTCGGTGGCGGTCCCCAACTGGAAGATCAGGCTGGGCTCGGAATAGCCGGTCAGGGCCACCGGGCCGGCCGCGCCGGAGCGGGGCGAGAGCCGGGTGCGATCCAGGGCGTCGGCGACATCCTTGGACAGGAACAGGGGCTCCAGGCGGGGGATCAGGCCGGCGGTCAGGGCGATGTGGGCGCCGACGCCCAGCACTCCGGCGGTGACCAGGGCGCGGGCCGAGTGGCGGCGCAGCAGCAGCACCGCTCCGACGATCCCGGCGGCCAGGGCCAGCAGGGCGGCCAGGACGGTCCAGGCGATGTCTCCGCCGGTTCCGAACTGGACCTGTCCATAGACGGCCACGGCGGCCAGCAGCGCGCCCATCAGCACCGACAGCCCGCCGCCGATGAAGCGGGCGAGCCTGCCCAGCGGCTCGCGCACGGCCGCGGCCATCAACATGGCCAGGGCGCCGTAGGCCGGCAGCTCGTAGTGGACCAGCTTGGTCGGCAGGATTTCGAACATCAGCCAGGTCGGGACCAGCCAGCAGACGGCGAAGCGCACGCCAGGCTCGCTCCGCTTTTTCCAGCCGACGACGAGGCCGGCGGGCAACAGCAGGGTGGCCGGGAAAGACAATAGCGGGGCCAGGAGGGCGTGGTAGCCGAAGGGCCCGGCGTGACCTTCCTGGCCGCCGGCCAGCTTGGGCGCGAGGTCGCCGCCCACGGCCGCGCCCCAGAAGGCGCCGTCGGTCGCCACCGTGATCATCATCGCCCAGGGCAGGCAGATGGCCGCGAACAGGATCAGCCCCCAGGTCCAGCCCAGGTCCTTCATCCAGGCCGCCTTGCGGTCCCAGAGGGCCAGGCCGACCAGGGCCAGGATCGCCACCAGCAGGCCGACCGGGCCCTTGATCAGCGCCGCGATCGACAGCCCCAGCCAGAAGGCCAGCTTGGTCCATTTTCCGGCCTTCTCGCCCCTCAGCTGGGCGGCGTAGACGCGGGCCAGGGCGGCCATGGCCAGGGTGGTGGTTCCGCACAGGGCCGCGTCGGTCTTGGCGATGAAGGCCTCGGTCGACAGCAGGAAGGTCGCCCCCAGGATCGCGCCGGCCAGCAGACCGGTGCGCGGGTCGAACAGCGCCGCCGCGCCCCAGGCGCAGGCCGCCGCCGCCAGCATCGCGCCCAGCAAGGACGGGATGCGATAGGCCCAGATGCGCCGATCTTCCGCGTCGGAGAACGCCTTGACGCTGATCGCTTGCAGCCAGTGGATGCCGACCGGCTTCTTGAAGCGCGGCTGGTCCTGGAACTTGATGACCACATAGTCGCCCGTCTCCAGCATCTGGGACGTTGCCTGGGCGAAGCGGGATTTCGTCGCGGTCCAGCGGCGGCATGGCGAACAGGCCGGGCAGGCCGGCGATCAGGGCGACGAGCGCGGCGAAGACGGGGCCTCGCCACCCGCGGCTCCAGACATCCAAGCGAGATTCAAGCGTCATGGCCGCAGCTTTAGCACGATCCTTCCGCAAGAGCGCGATAGCCGAAAGTGGAGGCCGGCTTCGGCGTCAATCGCGATCTAACCTTTTGAATAAACGCCTGTTTGTCCTTTTCAAAAGCAGGTTTTTGAAAAGGACAGGCCTCGACGAATTTTTCGGCTATTAGAAGCCCATGACCGCCACCCCCGATTTTTCCATCGTCGTGCCCGTCTTCGACGAGGGCGAGGCCGCTCCGAAGCTGGCGCGTGAAATCGCGACCGCTTTCGCCGGCGACAACTACGAGATGATCTTCGTCGACGACGCCAGCCGCGACGACACCAAGGCCCGCCTGATCGCCCTGAAGGCCGAGATTCCGCGGCTGCGCGTGCTGAGCCACCAGAAGAATTCCGGCCAGAGCCGCGCCGTGCGCACGGGCGTCCTGGCCGCGCGCGCTCCGATCATCGTCACCCTGGACGGCGACGGCCAGAACGATCCCGCCGACGCCCCGCGCCTGGCCAAGGCTCTGCTGGTCGGCCCCAGGACCCTGGCCCTTGTCGGCGGCGAGCGGGTCAAGCGCCAGGACTCGAGCGCCAAGCGCTTCGCCTCCAAGTTCGGCAACGGCGTGCGCAAGCGTCTCCTGAAGGACACCGCCAACGACACCGGCTGCGGGCTGAAGGCCTTCCGCCGCGAGGCGTTCCTGCGTCTGCCGTACTTCGATCACATCCACCGCTACATCCCGGCCCTGATGCTGCGCGAGGGCTACGAGGTGAGCTTCCAGCCGGTGAACCATCGTCACCGCGAGAGCGGGGTGTCGAAATACACCAATTTCGGCCGCCTCAAGGCCTCGATCTCCGACCTGCTGGGCGTGATGTGGCTGCAGTCGCGCGCTCGCGATCCCCAAGGCGTGGAAGAAGCTTAAGCGTCACGGGCGAGGCCGCTTCACCCCCGGCGAAAATCCGGCTACGCCTTAACCAAGACGGCGGCTTGCATCCGCCGTAGGGGGAAGTTCGATGTTCGCTGCGGTTCCGCTGCTGGCCTTGCCGGTCATCATCTACAATCTGATCGCCCTGACCCTGGCGGGCGGCTTCAAGGCCATGGACGCCAGTGTCCGCATGACCGACCGGCTGTTCACCATTCACATGACCTCGCGCGCCGAGTGGGGCGTCAGTCTGGGCGACCTGCTGCTGGCCGCCTCGCTGGTGGTGCTGTTCGTCGAGCTGCTGAAATCGACCACCAGCCGCAAGATCGCGATCATCAACCACTCGCTGTCGATGGTGCTGTTCATCGCCTGTCTGGTCGAGTTCCTGCTCGCCCCGGCCTTCGCGACCTCGACCTTCTTCCTGATCACCCTGATGGTGCTGCTGGACGTGCTGGCGGGGTTCATCGTGACGATCGTCGCCGCGCGGCGGGACGTCGATTTCGGCGATCACTGATCGCCCGGAAATCCGCCCGTCTGCCTTAGGGCCTCGCCCAGGGCCATCGCCGCCGTCGTCGCCAGGTTCATCGAGCGCGTCTCGGCGCGGATCGGAATGACGATGCGGCCTTGCGTCGCCGCGTGGACTTCCTCCGGCGCGCCGCGAACTCTCATTGCCGAACAGCAGCGTGTCTCCGGGTTCGAACGAAAACCTGTGGAAGGGCGTGGCGCCTTTGGTCGTGAACAGCAGCAGGCGCCCGTCAACGCGCTCCGGCGCCTTAAGGAAAGCCTCCCAGCTGTCGTGGCGCGTGAGGTGCGTCAGGGGCCCATAATCCAGGGCCGCGCGCTTCAAGCTCTTGTCATCCAAGGGAAAACTACAGGGCTCGATGACGTCGAGCCCGACCCCGAAGCAGGCCGACAGCCGGATGGCCGCGCCGACGTTTTGGGGAATGCCTGGTTGAAAAAGTGCGATACGCATAATAAGCGAACCAACCACAAGGGCAGCAGGGGCTTTGCCGGGAATCGAAAGGGCTTGCGGACTCGGTCCGCGCGTCCGATACGACGATCCGACCGCTGCCTTGTGGCGGAGATCCGCTTGCGGGTCGAGCAAGATATGGCGCTGAAAGGCGCTTCTCCAAGTCGGACCGCTTTTCGCGGACCGGCGGAACTAGAGGGTGACGTAGGTGGCCGACACCGCCGTGGGCGCAACGACCGAGCCGGAACACGGGAGCGATCCCTCCCGGCGCGACTTCATTCACATCGCCGCGATCGCGGCCGCCGCCGGCGGCGCCGCGACCCTGGTGTGGCCGTTCATCGACCAGATGAACCCGTCCGCCGACACGCGGGCCCTGGCCTCGACCGAGTTCGACCTGACCAAGGTCGCCGAGGGCCAGCAGGTCACGATCAAGTGGCGCGGCAAGCCGCTCTTCGTGCGCAATCGCACCAAGGCCGAGATCGCCAAGGCCGTCGCTGACGACCACGCGGCGATGAAGGACCCGGCCACGGACGCCTCGCGCGTCAAGCCGGGCAAGGCCAATTGGCTGATCGTTGGCGGCAACTGCACCCACCTGGGCTGCGTGCCGACCTTCGGCGGTGGCGAATACGGCGGCTGGTTCTGCCCGTGCCACGGCTCGGTCTATGACACCTCGGGTCGTATCCGTAAGGGCCCCGCGCCCCTGAACCTGGTGGTTCCGGAATACGCCTTCCTCACCGACACCAAGGTCAAGATCGGTTAAGCGAGATGAGCGGACATTCGACCTATCAACCGAAGACCGGCATCGAGCGCTGGCTTGACGCCCGTCTGCCGATCATCCGCCTGGGCTATGACTCGTTCGTCGACTATCCCACGCCGCGGAACCTGAACTACTGGTGGACCTTCGGCGGCATCCTGTCGCTGTGCCTGGCCTCCCAGCTGATCACCGGCATCATCCTGGTGATGCACTACAATCCGAGCGCTCAAGGCGCCTTTGCTTCCGTCGAGCACATCATGCGCGACGTGAACTACGGCTGGCTGATCCGCTACATGCACGCCAACGGCGCGTCGATGTTCTTCATCGCCGTCTATATCCACATGCTG
Source organism: Caulobacter sp. UC70_42 (assembly GCF_044056025.1). NCBI lineage: Bacteria > Pseudomonadati > Pseudomonadota > Alphaproteobacteria > Caulobacterales > Caulobacteraceae > Caulobacter > Caulobacter sp. UC70_42. Next base: position 2,196,741 of record NZ_CP171994.1, read on the forward strand.
CGCGGCCTCTACTACGGCTCCTACAAGGCGCCGCGTGAAGTGCTGTGGCTGCTGGGCTGCGTGATCTATCTGCTGATGATGGCCACCGCCTTCATGGGCTACGTCCTGCCCTGGGGCCAGATGTCGTTCCACGGCGCCGTCGTCATCACCAACCTGTTCGGCGCCCTGCCGCTGGTCGGCGAGAGCATCACCACCTGGCTGTGGGGCGGCTTCGCGGTCGACAACCCCACCCTGAACCGCTTCTTCTCGCTGCACTACCTGCTGCCCTTCATGATCGCGGGCGTCGTGATCCTGCACATCTGGGCCCTGCACGTGGTCGGCCAGAACAACCCGACCGGCGTCGATCCGAAGTCGAAGGCCGACACCGTCGCCTTCACGCCGTACGCCACGGTGAAGGACGGCTTCGCGATGAGCGTCTTCCTGATCCTCTTCGCCTTCTTCGTCTTCTACATGCCCAACGCCCTGGGCCATGCCGACAACTACATCGAGGCCAACCCGCTGGTGACGCCGTCGCACATCGTTCCGGAATGGTACTTCCTGCCGTTCTACGCGATCCTGCGCGCCGTTCCGGACAAGCTGATGGGCGTGCTGGCCATGTTCGGCGCCATCGCCTGCATGTTCGCCCTGCCCTGGCTCGACACGTCGAAGGTGCGCTCGATGCGCTACCGTCCGACCGCGAAGATCTACTTCCTGTTCTTCCTGGTGGCCTGCATCGTCCTGGGCTTCTGCGGCGCCAAGCTTCCGGACGATCCGGTGATCCCGCACCTGACCACGTTCCAACTGGGCGGTTCGGATCTGAACAGCTTCGTGTGGCTCAGCCGCGTCGCCTCGCTCTACTACTTCGCTTTCTTCCTGGTCGTGCTCCCGGTCCTGGGTCTGGTCGAAAAGACCCTGCCGGTTCCGGACTCGATCGCTTCGCCGGCCCTCTCGGCCGACGCTCATAAGGGTTGATCCCGATGCTCCGCAAACTCTCGGCTATCGCGGCGGCGGCGGGTCTCCTGGTCGTCGGCGCCGCTGGTCCGGCGCTCGCCAGCGGCGGCGCGCTGAAGGCCAAGGAAGTCCACTGGTCCTTCGAAGGCCCGTTCGGCAAGTTCGATCAGGCCCAGCTGCAGCGCGGCTACAAGGTCTATCGCGAGGTCTGCTCGGCCTGCCACGCGATGAAGCTGGTGGCCTTCCGCAACCTCGGCGACAAGGGCGGCCCCTTCTACAGCGAGAAGTATCCGAACTCGAACGACAACCCGTGGGTCAAGGCGATCGCCAAGGACTACGAGGTCGCCGACATCGACGGTGAGACCGGCGACGCCATCAAGCGTCCGGCCACCAGCGCCGACCACTTCCCCGCGCCCTTCGCCAACGAAGCCGCGGCCCGCGCCTCGAACGGCGGCGCCCTGCCGCCGGACATGTCGCTGCTGGCCAAGGCCCGCGAGGAAGGTCCGAACCACATCTACTCGGTGGTGACGGGCTACGTGGATCCGCCGAAGGGCCTGAAGGTTCCGACCGGCGGTCACTACAACCCCTACTTCCCGGGCGACCTGACGTCGGCCTGGTCGGGCAGCCACGAGCATGTCCCGCCGGGCGGTTTCATCGCCATGGCCCCGCCGCTGAAGGCTGGCCTGGTGACGTTCGACGACGGCACCAAGTCGACCCTGGACCAGCAGGCCAAGGACGTCTCGGCGTTCCTGATGTGGGCCGCCGAGCCCAAGCTGGAAGAGCGCAAGCAGACCGGCTTCGCCGTGCTGATCTACCTCGTCCTGCTGAGCGGCCTGCTGTACGCCAGCTACAAGACGGTGTGGCGCAACGAGTCGCACTAAAAACGGAGCGCGACAGCGCGCTCCGGGCGATCCTGTCGCTCTGAAGTTCGAAGGGCCCGGTGGCGACACCGGGCCCTTCTTCTTTGGGAATTACAGGTCCAGCCGCCACACGATCAGCGACCCGTCCTCGCTATCCTCGCGCTCGCCCACAGCCTGGAAGCCGTTGCGGCTCAGGACCGTCTGGGATGCGGGGTTGTCGACCGAGGTCTCGGCGGTCAGGGCCAGTAGGCGGTTATCCCTTCGCGCCCAAGCCGCCAGATCGGCGACGGCGCGGGTGGCGACGCCTCGGCCCCAGCGGGTGGGAGCGACGCCATAGCCGATCAGCAAGGATCGGTCGGCCGCGTCCAGCGGCTGGACGGAGGAGATCAGGCCCACGACCTCGCCGTCCTCCACCATCATCCAGGCGCTGGGGCTGAACACCGCGCGAATCCGGTCGGCCAGTTGCGCCAGCATGTCCAGCACCTCCGGTGGAGCCACCGGGCTGTCGGCCAGACGATAGGGGGCTGGCGCTTCGCCGCGCAGCAGGGCGGCGAAGTCGTCGGGCTTGGCTTCGATCAGCATCAGGGCGCGACCGACAAGGTGCGGGCGTCGGCCGACAGGCGCAGGCGGTGGCGCGCCCATAGCGCCGTTCCCAGGGTTCCGTCGACGCCCTCGGGCAGATCGTCGGCCAGGGTGGCGGGGACGTTCTCGGCCAGCACGCCTGCGATCGACAAGGCGCGGAGCCGCGCCGGCGCGATGTGGCGGGCGTTCGTATCCAGCTTTCCGGTCGCGGCCGCCCCGCGCGTGGAGAGGCGGGTCATGGCCTTGGAGGCGGTGTCGATGGCGAAGGCTCCGCGCAGGGCCGTGGGACCATCGCTGACGGCCGCGGCCAGGGTCGGCAGGCCGTCGATCACCTCGAACCGGAAACACGACCTGACGGCGGGCCTTCCAGGGCTGGTCGATGCGCACCCGGCAGTGGGCGAAGTCGATCTCGACGCTGTGGCCGGCCAGGACGTCCATGCCGATGACCCCGGCGATCGGGGTGACGAAGCCGGCGCCGCGCGCGTCCAGGTCGGCGACCTTGACCGACACGGCCGGAACCTTCAGCCCGGCGACCTCGACCGGTAAAGTCAATTCAGGCGCGGTGACGCCCGCCATCTGGGCCTTGGTCTCATGCAGCAGGGTGCGCGCGGCCGAGAGGTCGAGAACATAGTCGCCGGCCATGTCGGCGATCACCGCCGGGACGATCACGGCCCCGTTCTCGAACCAGCACGCCGTCTCGCCGGCCCGCGCCGCGCCGGCGAGGGGCAGCGAAAGCAGCAGGGCCAGGGCGGTTACGCGAGAACGCATGGGCGCCAGCGTAGCGCAGCCATGACGTCCGCGCGATGGTCTCGACGCCCTCGCCATCGCCGTCACCGTCACCCTGTCGGCGCGTGAGCCTGCCTAAGTCCTCAACAGGCCTGGGTCGGCGCGCCGTAGCGGGCATGGATGGCCTTGGGCGTCGCGCCGCCCAGCTGAATGACGGTCATGTGGTCGTATTCGCAGTCGGTCAGGATCTCCGGCGCGGGATCGCCCAGAGCGCGGGCGATGTCGGCGACCGTGTTGCTGTGGCCGACGATCAGCACCGTGGCGTCGGCGGGCGCCTCGCGGGCGGCCTCGGCGACGCGCTGGGCGTGAGCGGGTGCGCCGCCGTCCAGGGCGATCGGGACGATCTTCAAGCCGGCGGCCTCGGCCGTGGGTTGGCCGGTCTGCTGGGTGCGCCTCAGCGGTGTCGCCAGCACCATCGAGACCTTGGACCCGGCGAGGCTGGCCGCCAGCGCCCGGGCGCGGGCCTGGCCGGCCGGCGACAGGTCCGGATCGCCGTTGGGCGAGACCTTCTCGCCGTGGCGAACGATCACCACCGTCTGGGCCAGGGCTGGCGAGGCGGCGAGCAGCAGCGACAGAATGGCGACGGTCAGTGAGCGGATCATCCGCCGAGCCTAGGCGGGGCTTGGCGCGCGCTCAAGCCTCGCCCTTGCCCCCGCCCGAGCGCTGGAACAGCTGCAAGGTTCGCAGCATCGCCAGGCGGGCGCTGTCGGGATGGTGGCCGCTGGGCGCACGAAGGCGTGGCCGGCCTCGTAGAGATAGATCGGCAGGTCCGGGTGGGCGTCGCGGATGGCCTCGACATCGGCCAGCGGGATCAGGCTGTCGGTCTTCCCAAAGTGCAGAATGGTCGGGACCTTGGGCGTCTCGTCGCGATAGGCGACGATGTCGCCGCCATAGAAGGCCGAGACCGCCGTGAGCCGATCGCAGCGGCAGGCCGCCAGCCAGGCCGTCGTGCCGCCATAGCAGAAGCCCATGGCGAACACCGGACCGTCCAGGGCGTCGATGCAGGCCTGGACGCGGGGCAGGGTGGTTGCACCCCAGCCCGTCAGCTTGCCCATGGCCATGCGGGCGTCGAGGATCGCCGGCGTCAGGTCCTCGACCGGAAAGTCGGCGTCGGCCGCGTCCATCAGGCTGGGGACGATGACCTCATAGCCCTGCTCGGCCAGACTGTCGGCCAGTCCGCGCAGATGCGGGGTCACGCCCCAGATGGCGTGCAGCATGACAATCCCGCCGCGCCGGGCCTCCTGGGGCGGGGCGTGATAGGCGGCGAAGGGCGAGCCGTCTTCCTTGCAGGCCAGGGCGATGCGTTCGCCCATCAGGCGGCTCCGTTGGCGACGAACAGCGCCAAGGTCCGCGCGCGGGCCAACTCGGCGTCGGCGAGATCGCTGTCGGGCCGGCCGTCATTGTTGAAGCCGTGGCCGCTGTTTTCATAGATGTGGACCGGCACGTCCGGATGAGCGGCCTGGACCTTGGCCTTGACCTCGTCGGCCGGGATATGGGCGTCCTTGCGGCCCAGGTGCACGACCACCGGCGCCTTTCAGCGACAGCTCGGCGTTGGCGGCGATCATGCTGCCATAATAGGCCGAACCCGCCGCCAGGCCCTTCAGCCGGCCGGCCGCCAGCCAGACCAGCGAGCCGCCCAGGCAGTAGCCGACCGCGAACACCGGGCCGCGCGCCGCCAGCTCGTCGATGCAGGCCTGGATGTCCGACAGCATGGCGTCGATCCCGACCTTCTGAACATAGCTGACGCCGGTCTGGAAACCCGTCGGATCGTGTTCGGCCACGAAGCCGGGCTCGGCGCGGTCGAAGATCGACGGGGCCAGAACCTCGAAGCCCAGGGCCGCCCAGCGCGCGACGTCGGCCTGGACATACTGGTCGAGGCCGAAAATCTCCTGGACCACGACCACGCCGCCCTTGCGTGCGCCGTTCGGCTGGGCGTGCAGGGCGGTGAACGCGAAGCCGTCGACGGCGGAGGTCAGGGTGACGGTGTCGGACATAGGCGTGCTCCCCAATGAGAAACGGCCGGGGCGTTTCCGCTCCGGCCGCTGGTCTGTTCTGAACGCTTAGACGTTGAAGCGGAAGTGCATCACGTCGCCGTCCTTGACGACGTAGTCCTTGCCCTCGGCCCGCATCTTGCCGGCTTCCTTGGCGCCGTTTTCGCCGCCCAGCTTGATGAAGTCGTCGAAGGCGATGGTCTCGGCGCGGATGTAGCCCTTCTCGAAGTCGGTGTGGATGACGCCGGCCGCCTGCGGGCCGGTGTCGCCGACATGGATGGTCCAGGCGCGGGCCTCCTTGGGACCCACCGTGAAGTAGGTCTGCAGGTTCAGCAGGGTGTAGGCCTCGCGGATCAGGCGGTTCAGGCCCGGCTCCTCCAGGCCCAGGGTCTCGAGGAATTCGGCGCGTTCGGCGGCGTCCAGCAGGGCGATCTCGCTCTCGATCTGGGCCGAGATGACGACCGACTTGGCGTTGTCCTTGGCGGCGCGGGCGGCGACCTGATCGCTGTACTTGTTGCCCTTGTCGGCCGAGCCTTCGTCGACGTTGCAGACATAGAGGGCCGGTAGCGAGGTCAAGAGCTGCAGCATGTGCCACGCCTTCTCGTCCTCGGCGTCGATCTTGGCGGCGCGAGCGGGGCGGCCTTCGCGCAGCAGGGCCAGAGCGATATTGGCCAGGCGCAGCGTGTTGGCGCTTTCCTTGTCGGCGCCGACCTTGGCGCGCTTTTCCAGGGCGGGGACGCGCTTTTCCAGGCTTTCCAGGTCGGCCAGCATCAGCTCCATCTCGATGATCTCGAGATCGCTGATCGGGTCGATGCGGCCTTCGACGTGGACGATGTCGCCGTCCTCGAAGCAGCGGGCCACGAAGGCCACGGCGTCGCAGTCGCGGATATTGGCCAGGAACTGGTTGCCCAGGCCTTCGCCCTTGGACGCCCCGCGCACCAGGCCGGCGATGTCGACGAAGGTGATCCGGGCCGGAATGATTTCCTTGGAGCCCGCCACCTTGGCCAGGGCGTCCAGGCGCGGCTCGGGCACGGCGACCTCGCCGGTGTTGGGCTCGATGGTGCAGAACGGATAGTTGGCGGCCTGGGCCGACGCCGTCTGGGTCAGGGCGTTGAACAGGGTGGACTTGCCGACGTTGGGCAGGCCGACGATGGCGACTTTAAGGGCCATGGAACTCTCGTGAATTTCGTTGGGCGGGCGATTAGCACGGATGGTCGGGAAAGGCGAACCTGCCCGGGGGATGGGGCCCTCTTGCAAGAACTGCAACCAGATCAGATATCAAAGGCGAAAAGGAGCTTCCCATGAGCGTTCGTCCCGTCCTGAAGATCGTGAAAGGCATGCCCGCCTCGGATGGCGACGGCGTGCGGCTGACCCGGATGCTGGGCACGCCCGAGGCCCAGATGTTCGATCCGTTCCTGATGCTGGACTGCTTCGACAACGACCAGGCGTCCGACTACATGGGCGGCTTCCCCGACCATCCGCATCGCGGTTTCGAGACCGTGACCTACATGCTGGAAGGCCGGATGCGCCACAAGGACAACACCGGCCGCGAAGGCGTCATCGGGCCGGGCGGCATCCAGTGGATGCGGGCCGGCAAGGGCATCGTCCATTCCGAGATGCCCGAGCAGGCCGAGGGCCGGATGCGCGGCTTCCAGCTGTGGGTGAACCTGCCGGCCAGGCTGAAGATGAGCGCGCCCGGCTACCAGGAGTTCGAGAGCGACGCGATCCCGGTCGAGGCCCGCGACGGCGGCGTCTCGGTCAAGGTGATCTCCGGCGTGACCGACGGCGGGACCACGGGCCCGATCGGCGGGGGCGCGGTCGACGCCCTCTATTTCGACGTCGTGCTGCCGGCCGGGACCGTGTTCGAGGAGCCGGTCGGCGACGACCGCAACGCCATGCTGGCGGTCTACGAAGGCCAGGTTCGCGTCGCCCACGACACGATCGACGCGCTGTCGGGCGTCTTCCTGGGGCGTGGCGACACGGTGCGGGTCGAAGCCGTCACCGACGCGCGGGTGCTGCTGCTGGCCGGCCGTCCGATCGACGAGCCGGTCTTCTGGCACGGCCCGTTCGTGATGAACTCCCGCGAGGAGATCGTGCAGGCGTTCGAGGATTTCCAGCGCGGGCGGTTCTGAGGGGGCGTCAGGGAACGGGTCTGGCGGGAGTCTCCATGAACGCCGTCACCCGCTCGGCGAAGTCTCGCGGCCGCTCCAGGTACATGAAGTGTCCCGCGGCCGGCACGACGTCGCGGCGCGCGCCGGGGATGGCGTGCTCCAGGACCTTGCCCTGTTCCTGAACGTCCTTGATGTCGACCTGGCCGACGAGGATCAGGGTCGGAACGCGGATGTCTCCAAGGCGCGGCTTGGCCGGGGCGGCGGGCGGCTGTTCCCGGGTTCCGGCGGTCAGGTTGCCAGGGTGGGCCTTCAGCAGGGCCTTGACCCGTTCGCGCTGGGGCGCGGCGTTCTTCGTCAGGATGTACGGGTCGCGCGCAACGCTGTCGGTCAGGCCCATCTTGAAGAGGACGAGCAGCTTCAAGGCGCGGAAAATGAAGCCGAACGAGGCGTCGAAGCCACTGATCCAGGGGCCCGCCAGCACGAGTTCGATCCACCTGCTCGGGATGGGCCAGGGCGTAGTCGACCGCCAGTCCCGAGCCCGAAGACGAGCCGACCAGGGTCGCGTGCGGGGTGTCCAGCACCTTCAGCAGCACCGCCAGATCGTCGACGGGGCGGTACGGATGGGCGGCCGGCGGCGACGCGCCGTAGCCTCGCCGGTCATAGCGGATCACCTTGAAGCGTCGGCAGAGCGCGGGCCAGACGTCGTCATAGGCGGCCGAATGCAGGACGCCGTCGTGCAGCAGCACGATGGTCCTGGTTCCCGCGCCGCAGGTCTCGTAGGCCAGCCTGCCATCCGGAACCTGGACGAATCCGGTCTCGGCGCGAGCCTGGACGCCGAACAGCAGGCAGCCGGCGGCGATCGCCCGGACGGGCGTTGAAAGTCTCATGGCTGGTCTCCGAAATGACGCCGTCAGCCGGCGCGTTTGACGCTCTCGCCCACGACGTCGGGCGGTTGCTCGGGTTGGTATTCGAGGATGTCGCCGGGCTGGCAGTCCAGGAAGTCGCAGATCGCTTCCAGGGTCTCGAGCTTGACGCCCTTCACCTTGCCCGACTTGAGCAGGCTGAGGTTGGCGTCGGTGATCCCGATGGCGCGGGCCAGGGCGTTGGAGCGCACCTTTCGGCGGGCCAGCATCACGTCAAGGCGCAGGACGATCGGCATCAGACGAAGGCCTCGCGGTCTTCCTCCATCTCGCGCCCGACCTGCATGACCTGGCCGATCACGAAAACCAGCAGACCCAGAACAAAGGCCTGCAGGCTGGCCATGTGCGCCCAGTTCCTGTCGATCTCGTAGCCGGTGGCCGACAGCGCGACGTGGCAGAGGAACGGCGAGACGGCGTAGGCGCACAGCCAGCCGCCGGTTCGGCCGAACCGACGGGCCGCATCGCGCGAGAACACCTCGCCCCGGGCATAGCCGCCGAACAGGGCGCGCAGACTCCAGAAGATCATCAGGATGGGGGTGGCCCGCACGACGCCGACGACGACATAGACGAGGCGGTGGACCAGGGGCAGCGACCCGAACGCCACCGAATTGGCGGGGCCGTCGCCGATGTAGCAATTTTCCGGCCCGATACGGACCAGTTCGCCCTTGTAGAACAGCATGACCGCGATCGCCGTGACCAGGATGGCGGCCGACAGGGCGAAGAGGCCCGTGAACACCCAGACGGCGGCCTGGCTGCCCAGACGCGCGCGGCGTTGCGCCGGGCTCTCCGGCGGCGCGGCCGGCGTGCGGTAGAGCGGTTTCAGATGCAGAACCGTGGCCATGACGTCCTCCGTGACGCCACATTCGATTCTAAAAAACTTTCTGTCAATCGATATGTATCAATTCAGCGCCGCGGCCGCGAAGTCCCGCCAGGTCTTGGCTTCCTTGCGGAAATGGGCGTGGGTCTTGGACAGGCGCTTGTCGATCTCGGCCAACTGGGCGCGGGCTTCGTCCTTGCGGCCCATCCGGGCCAGGAAGACAGCGTAGCGGGCGATGCCCTCGAAGCCCGGATAGTTGTCGGCGGCCCAGGAGAGCGCGGTCTCGGCCTGCTCCTCGCGGCCCAGGGCGTGATAGACGCGGCCGAGCGCGAGCATGATGTGGGCCGTGCGCCCGCCCGTGGGCGTCTCGCCCAGCTTTTCCAGCAGCGGCAGGGCCTCGGCCGGGCGATTCAGCTCGATCAGGGCGTTGGCGCGTCCCAGCAATAGCTGAGGATCGTCGGCGTACATGCCGGTAAGGCTGTCGGCATAGAGCTTTTCGGCCTCTGCGTGCTTGCCCAGCTCGGTGGCGGCGACGGCCAGACGCACGCGGTTGGCGACGGTGGGCGCGTCATCGACGGCCTGAGCGGCCTCGCGGTACTCGCGCCGCGGATCGATGGCCTTGCGCGCCGCCTGGCCCATCTTCTGGGCGGTGCGGCCGCCGAACCAGGCCGGGGCGATGATGGCGACGAAATAGACGATTCCGCCGATCGGCTGGAACGCCAGGATGATCCACAGCCAGTACATCTGCTGGCCGGTGCGGACCGCGTGGACGCACAGGGCGATGGCGATCAGGAACGACAGACCGATCAGCGGCAATGGAAGCGAGAACATCTTCAGTCGTCCTTGGCGGGTTTGCGCGGGTCGGCCTTGGGCGCGGGCGCCAGGCGCATGACCTCGGCCTGATAGCGCTCGTCGTCGCCCGCGGCGGCGAAGGGAAGGGCGTCGGCGATGGCGTCCAGCATCGGGTCCAGCCACTGGTGCTCGACCTTGTGGAAGTCGCCCAGCACATAATGCATGACCGCGTCCTTGTGGCCCGGATGGCCCACGCCGATGCGGCCGCGGCGGAAGGCGTCGCCCACCTGGCTGGTCACCGAGCGGATGCCGTTGTTGCCCGCCGCCCCGCCGCCGGCCTTCATCCGGAAGCGCCCCGGGGCCATGTCGATCTCGTCGTGGAAGACGATGACGTCGGCGGGCGTCAGCTTGAAGAACTTCATGGCCTCGCCCACCGCTCGGCCGCTCTCGTTGTAATAGGTCTTGGGCTTGAGCAGCAGCAGCTTGACCGGGCCGTCGGGCGTGGTGACCTGCCCCTCGCAGGCCAGGCCCTGGAAGCGAGCGCGCCACGGGGCGGTCCCCCATTTCCGCGCCAGGGCGTCGACGGCCATGAAGCCGACGTTGTGGCGGTTCTTCTCGTACTTGGGCTCGGGGTTGCCCAGGCCGGCGAGGATCAGCATCGCTTGCATCTCAAGACTTCAAACGAAAACAGGCGGACCCGAAGGCCCGCCCGTTCCGTAAAACAATTCGGTCGGATGACCGAGAGGCGATTAGGCCTCGGTCGTGGTGTCGCCGGCGTCCGACTGGGCGGCCGACGAGGCCTTCAGGGTCGCGATGACGAAGTCGCGGTCCACAGCCGGCTTCACGCCTTCCGGCAGCTTCACTTCCGAGATGCGGATGGTGTCGCCGATGTCGTGGTTGGCCAGGTCGATCACCAGTTCTTCCGGGATCTTGTCGGCCGGGCAGGCCAGTTCGACGGTGTGACGGATCACTTCCAGCGAGCCGCCCTTCTTCATGCCGACCGAGATGTCCTGGTTCTTGAAGTGAACCGGCACTTCGATCTTGATCAGCTGGTGCTCGTCGACGCGGTACAGGTCGAAGTGGACCGGCTCGTCGGTGACCGGGTGGAATTGCACGGCCTTGGCGATGACCGATTGCTTTTCGTCGCCGTGCTGCAGCGTGACCAGGTGGCCCAGCAGCTTGCCGGTGTACAGCGACTTGCGGAATTCGTTGGCGCGCACGGCGATGTTCACCGGGGCCTTGCCGCCGCCGTACAGGGTGCCCGGGACCTTGCCTTCGCGACGGACGGCGCGGGCCGCGCCGGTGCCGGCGCCTTCACGGACTTCAACGTTCAGAATGATCTCGGCCATGGTGGTGTCTTTCTAGAGAGCCGGATGCTCTCTTCTGTGACCCGGCGCCTATGGCTGGATTGCCACGCTCGCCAGCGTCGTTTTGGGGTCGCGCTACATACACAAAAGGGCCGGGCGACGCAACGCCCGGCCCTTTCGGCTGGAAACAGGGGAAGGATCAGCTTTTCTTGGTGGCCGCCTTCTTGGCCGGCGCCTTCTTGGCCACGGCCTTCTTGACCGGCTCGGCCTTCGGCGGCGGGGGCGGTTCCGGCGGCAGGGTCGCGCCGGAGGCCTTGACCACGCAGGCGCCGGTGTCGATCAGGATGTGCTGACCCAGGCAGAAGATGTCCTCGTAGTGCGGCTTGGACACGGCCAGGCACTGGTAGAGGTTCAGCTTGGCCATGTTCAGGCAGTTGGCCGTGGCCCAGTCGGCGCTGAGGGCGTCGATCGAAGCCAGGTTGTTGTCGCCGGCCGCGCCGAGGGCGGCCAGGGCCGCGACCGCCAGGCCGCGGATCACCACGGGCTGGTAGGGGGCGGGGGCCGCGCGCGGGGTCAGGCCCAGCGACTGACCGCCGGTCGAGGCCTGCTGCAGCACGGCCACGTCGGCGCTTTCGGCCAGGGCGGGGGTCGCCGACAGCGACTTGGCGGACGCCAGGCGACCGTCGCGATCGACGACCGAGCCCTTCGACCAGGTCGATTTCTGCACGTCATAGGCGGCCTGCTTCACGGCCTTTCCGGCCATGTAGACCTTCAGGCCGTCACGGCCGATCGTGTCGATGATCAGGCCGGCGGCGCTGTCGCTGCCCTTGAACACGGCCGCGTAGGAGGGGTTGGAGAAGATGTTCGTGATCATCTCCTGGCGCTGGGTCGGGTTGGCCGCCACCTCGCGCACCGAGGCGACGAAGGTGGGGTCCTGCAGAGCCAGGACGGCGGCATAGGCCACCGCGCCGTTCATGAACGACTTGGTCTCATAGGCCGCGCCGATCTTCAGCGAGGCCTGGATCTGCTCGCCGTTCTGGAAGGCGGGGGACACCGCGCCGGCGCGGGCCATGTAGCCGCGGAAGGCGCTGGCCCGCTCGACGATGCTGGCCGACAGGGTGATCGGCGGCGGCGGCGGCGGCGCCTGCACGAGCGGCGGCGGCGGCGGCGGCGGCGAGCTACAGGCCGCCACCAGGGCGGCCAGCGCCACGACGGTCGTCGTCAGAACGACGCGCGTACGCGAAAAAGAACGCATTTTCTGAACATCCCCATCAAGTCTTGGGGCGCGCATAGCAGCCCGGGTCGGCGAGATTGTGACTTCGCCCCGTTAACCAGACTTTTACAAGCGTGGCCGTGCGCGAGGCGAGTTCGCGCTCGCGCCTCGCCCGTCAGGCTCAGTCGAACAGCTTCGACACCGATTCTTCGTTGGCGATGCGGCGGATGGCTTCGCCGATCAGCGGCGCGCACGAGACGTAGCGGATCTTGGGGCAGGCCTTGGCCGGGTCGGAGGCCTCGATCGAGTCGGTGACCACCAACTCGGTCAGCACCGAATTGGCGACGCGGTCGACGGCCGCGCCCGACAGCACGCCATGGGTGATGTAGGCGCTGACCGACTTGGCGCCGTGGCTCATCAGGGCCTGGGCGGCGTTGCACAGGGTGCCGGCCGAGTCGGCGATGTCGTCGAACAGGATGCAGCGGCGATCCTTGACGTCGCCGATGATGTTCATGACTTCCGACTGACCCGGGCCCGAGCGGCGCTTGTCGACGATGGCCAGGTCGGCGTCGTCCAGGCGCTTGGCCAGGGCGCGGGCGCGCACCACGCCGCCGACGTCTGGCGACACCACCATCAGGTCGTCGCCCATGGCGTAGTGCCGGCGGATGTCCTCGGCCATGAGGCGCGAGGGCAGCAGGTTGTCGGTCGGAATGTCGAAGAAACCCTGGATCTGGCCGGCGTGCAGATCCATCGTCAGGACGCGGTCGGCGCCCGAGCGGGTGATTAGGTTGGCGACCAGCTTGGCCGAGATCGGCGTGCGGCCGCCGGTCTTACGGTCCTGGCGGGCATAGCCGAAATAGGGCAGCACCGCGGTGATCCGCTTGCCCGACGCGCGCTTCAGGGCGTCGATGCAGATCAGCAGCTCCATCAGGTTGTCGTTGGCCGGATAGCTGGTCGACTGGATGACGAAGACGTCCTCGCCCCGCACGTTCTCGTCGATGGTGACGAACACCTCCAGGTCGGCGAACCGGCGCACCTGGGCGCGGGTCAGCGGCATGTCGAGATCTCCGCGATCGCCTGGGACAGCGGGCGGTTGGAGTTGCCGGACAGCAGCTTCATGGGGATATCTCGGGGGTGGGGGGCGGCCGATGCGGGGCCTTCTAGCAGCGATCGCCCCAGGCACAAGTGTTAACGGCCGAACTTTTTCGCTTCCGTACCCGGAGCATCGCCCGCGTGTTGCGGAAGCCTCACGCTTCCAGGCTGATCGCTGACAGCAGGCGGCCGTAATCGCCCTCGTTTTTGAGGAAGGCGCGGCGGTTGGAGAAGAACCATTCCTCCTCGGCCCGGGTGTCGCGGCCGACCCACTCGCGGCGCTCGACGCCGGCGGTCTCCAGGCGGTCCAGGACGAACGCCGGAAGGTCGAAGAAGCGCTTGTCGTCCGCGGCGCCCGGCTTGAAGAATCGGCCCGAGCCGGGGCAATCGGCCTCGAACCGGTGCAGGAACTCCAGCCCCACCTCGTAGGACTTGGGGCCGATGCAGGGACCGACGACGCCGGTGATGCGTTCGGGACGGGCGCCCAGCGCCACCATGCGGTCGACGGCGGCCTGGACGACGCCGTCCAGCGCTCCACGCCAGCCGGCGTGGGCGGCGGCCACGATGCGGGCCTCGGGGTCGGCCAGCAGCACTGGCGCGCAGTCGGCCGCCATGGCGCCGCAGATGACGCCCGGGGTCTTGGAGACCACCGCGTCGCCTTCCGGCCGCGCATCGCCCCAGGAGCCGTCGGCCGTGATCGCGATGGTCGAGTGGATCTGGTAGCAGACGTTCAGATCCTCGGGGCGCCGCCGAACCAGCGCGCGATGCGGGCGCGGTTCTCCTCGACGTCGGCCGGCTCGTCCTTGCTGCCGCGCCCCACGTTTAGGCTGTCGTAGATTCCCTTCGAGACGCCGCCCTGGCGCGTGAAGAAAGCGTGCTTGATGCCGGGCAGACTGGCCAGCAGCGGCGACTGGACGGTGGGCAGGTCAGGCTTCTTGGTCATGTCGCGTCCTCGAAGAGGGGGGCGAAAGGTCGGGCGCGGTCAGGCACGCGACCTTGAACAGAGCGCCCATCTGCGCCTTGCCGACCAGACGATCAAGCTGTCTTGCGATCTGCTCGGCGCGATCGGGGCGGGCGCTGGCCAAGGCCTGGGCGCGGGCCTCGATGCCGAGGGCCAGCAGGAACTGCGCCTGGGTCAGGATCGGCCCGGCCTTGGCGCCGGTCTCCCGCGCGGCGGCGACCACCGAAGGGAAGTCGGCCCAGACGGTGAGGTCGGCCAGGCCCGCGGTGGTCAGCGGGTCGACCTTCTGGTGGTTGCGGATGGCCTGCAGGGTGTCGCCGGCCTCCGGCGCGTCGCGGCCATAGTCGATCAGCAGCGCCGCGCCGCCGTCGACGAGCAGGCGGTGGGCGATGTCCGAGGCCAGCGCCGCCTGGGCGGGGGAGGATTTCCCAGATGCCGCCTTCGCCGGCTTCCGGCAGATGTGGCGGCGCGGCGTCGGGCGATTTGCCGAGGCCTCTCAGCCCGAACGCCAACGCCCCGTCCTCGCCCAACCCGATCACCCGCTCGGCCCAGCCCTCCTTGGTCCGGACGAACTGGCGGGCCGGCAGGCAGTCCAGAAGTTCGTTGGCCACCAGGATCATCGGCGCGCCGCCGGGGACCTCGTCCAGGCGACCGACCCAGCGCGGACCGTCGCCCAGCCTGGCGGCCTGTCGCGCGCGCAGCGGGCCAGACACCTCGACCAGCCAGACCTCGGCGGCGGCCAGGAAGTCCGGATCCAGCCGGCCCGCCCGCAGCAGGTCGCTCATCAGCGCGCCGTCGCCCGGGCCCATCTCGACCAGGCGGAACGGCGCGGGCCGGCCCATGCGGGTCCAGGTCTCCAGCGCCCAGACGCCGATCAGCTCGCCGAACATCTGGCTGACCAGCGGCGCGGTGATGAAGTCGCCGCCGGCCCCCAGATCGGGCCGGATGGCGTAATAGCCGTCGCGCGGGTCGTGCAGGCAGCGGGTGAAGAACTCGGGAACGCCGATCGGCCCGTCCTGGGCGATCTGCGCCTTCAGACGATCAAGCAGGCTCATGCCCGCCTTCGCCTGGACCGACTTGAGCAGGCTCGCGCAGCGCCTTCCACATCAGCCAGCCGCCGACCAGGATCATGGGGGTCGACAGCATCATCCCCATGGTCAGGCCGAACGGGAAGTCGGGCATGCCGACGTCCGGATTGCGCACGTTCTCCAGCGACAGGCGGAACAGGCCGTAGGCGATCAGGAAGGTCGCCACGATCGCGCCGCGCCGCTGCAGCCACTTCAGGCGATAGACGGCGAAGACGAGGATCAGGAACAGCAGCACGCCCTCCAGCCCCGCCTCGTAGAGCTGGCTGGGATGGCGCGGGTACGAGCCGGCGGGGCAGATGTGCCGCGGATGGGCGGCCTTGATGGTCTCGTTGCAGAAGATGATCCCGAACGGCCCGTCGGTGGGGCGGCCCCACAGCTCGCCGTTGATGAAGTTGGCGATGCGGCCGAAGAACAGGCCGATCGGGGCCACCGGCGCGATCAGGTCGCCCAGCTTCAGCATGTCGATCTTCTGCTGGCGGGCGAACAGGGCGATCGCCGCGCAGACGCCCAGGAAGCCGCCGTGGAAGGACATGCCGCCCTCCCAGATCTTGAACAGGTCCAGCGGGTGCGCGAACAGCCAAATTCGCTGGTCCTCGTTCATCAGCATGTAGAACAGGATGTAGCCCAGCCGGCCGCCCAGGATGATGCCCAGGGTGATCCACAGCACCAGGTCGTCGATCTGCAGCGGCGTGGCGGTCGGCGCGCGGCCGCCCCACAGGCGCTCGGTCCGGGTCATCCGGACGGCGAAGCGCCAGCCCAGCAGGATCCCGGCCACATAGGCCAGGGCGTACCAGCGCAGGGCCAGCGGACCCCATTGCAGGGCCCATGGACCGATATGCACGATGGGGTCGATGTTCGGGAAAATCACGCGCGGCTCCGTGCGGGACACATGGTCGCACTCCTATAGCCTTCGGGCTTCGCTTTCATCCCCCGTTTCCCATATAAGAGCGTCGCCCACTCTTTGGGCCACTCGGAACCGCGATGCACAGCCAGAACCCCTTCCTCGACGAATTCGCCAAGCTCACCCAGGCGGCCATGGGCATCGCCCAGACGGCCGGCGAGGAGGCCAAGACCGCCATGCGGGCCCAGGCCGATCGTCTGGCGGCCGAATTCGACCTGATCCGTCGCGACGATTTCGAGGCCCTGAAGGCCGAGGTCGCGGCGCTGCGCGAAGAGGTCGCGGCTCTGAAGGCCAAGAAGGCGCCCGCCAAAAGCGCTTCTGGAAAAACCGCGACTTCAGGCGAATAGGCGATTCGGCGCTCGCTCACGGCGTGAAGCGAGTTGAGACGAACGTCACGAAGCAGATTAGTGTCCCATGGCGCGTGAGCGATTCATGGCGGGGGCAACCCTCGCCGTCGCGGGCGGGGACGTAGGTTTTTCATGGACACCCAACCGGAAGACGACGACGTCCTGATGGCGCTAGACCCCCTCGAGGTGGTCGAGCACGTGCTGTCGGCCGAGAACCTGACCTTCGATCGCACCGAAGACGGCGATCTGGCGTTCGCGCTGAAGGGCGACTGGAAGGACTACGAACTGTGGTTCGCCTGGCGTCCGGAGGCCGACTGTCTCAGCTGTGTCTGTCGCTGGATCTGCGTGCGCCCAAGTCCAAGCGCGCCAACGCCTACGAGCTGCTGGCCCTGATCAACCAGCGCGTCTGGCTGGGCCATTTCGAGGTCTGGACCGAGGACGGCGAGGTCGTGTTCCGCCACGCCCTGGCCCTGCCGGCCGGCGAGCGCCCGACCATGGCCCAGGCCGCCTCGATGATCGACGCGGCGGTGGAAGCCGCCGACCGCTTCTTCCCGGCCTTCGAATTCCTGCTCCAGGGCGCCAAGACCCCGGACGAGGCCATGGCCGCCTGCATGTTCGAGACGGTGGGTCAGGCTTGATTCTAGGCTTGCGCCCAGCCCCTAGGGTTGTCATCCCGGCCGCAGCGCGAAGCGCGGAAAGCCGGGACCCAGGGGCGACCTCACCGCGCGTGGCCCCTGAGCGCCGGATCGCCGCAAGCGCGTCCGGGATGACACATCAGGTGGAACGCGAAGCATGACCCCCATTCTCCTCCTCGGCGCCGGCCGCATGGGCGGCGCCTTGATCGAAGGCTGGAGCGCGGCGGGCGCCTTCGCCGCCGCCGACCTGATCGTCCGTGATCCTCATGTCGACGCCGCCGCGTTCGTCGGGGCTTTGGTCGAATCCTCCGCTTGAAGCCCTGTCCGCCGCCAAGACGGTTCTGCTGGCCGTGAAGCCGCAGATCTGGCGCGAGGCGGTCAAGGACGTGGCTCCGCATCTGGCTTCGGACGCGGTCATCGTGTCGATCGCCGCCGGCGTCCGCGCGGCGGACATCTCCGCGGCCTTCGGCGGCCGGAGCGTGGCGCGGGTGATGCCGACCACCGCCGTGGCGATCGGCCGGGGGACGGCGTCGATCTTCGCCGAGAATGACGCGGCCCGGGTCGCCGCCCACGCCCTGTTCGCGCCGGTCGCGACGGTGGTCGACCTGCCCAATGAGGATCTGCTGCACGCGGCCACCGCTGTCTCGGGCTCGGCCCCCGCCTATCTCTACGCCTTCGTCGAGGCGCTGGAGGCGGCCGGCGCCGCCCAGGGTTTGGACGCAGCCGACAGCGCCCGGCTGGCTCGCGCCACGATCATCGGCGCGGCCGCCCTGATGGAGAAGAGCGGCGAAGAGCCGGCCGAGCTTCGCAAGCAGGTGACCTCGCCGGGCGGCACGACGGCCGCGGCGCTGGCGGTGCTGATGGGCGAGGGCGGCTTCGGCGACCTGCTGCCCAAGGCGCTGGACGCCGCCGTGGCGCGCTCGAAGGAACTTGGCGGCTAAGCGTCTTGCTCCCGTC
The DNA here is from genome assembly GCF_044056025.1 of Caulobacter sp. UC70_42. Taxonomy (NCBI): domain Bacteria; kingdom Pseudomonadati; phylum Pseudomonadota; class Alphaproteobacteria; order Caulobacterales; family Caulobacteraceae; genus Caulobacter; species Caulobacter sp. UC70_42. Next base: position 2,215,031 of record NZ_CP171994.1, read on the forward strand.
GCTTTCCGCCGCCATGTGACTCCCATGACCGACGCCCCAATCTCCGCTGACGACGACATCCTCAACCGGGCCGCCGCCGCGGCTCTCGCCCTGGTCGCCGACAAGCCGTGGCCGGCCATCGCCCTGCGCGACATCGCCGTGAAGGCCGAGGTTCCGTTCGCCGAGCTCTACGGCCTGGCCGACAGCAAGCACGCGGTGCTGGCCCATCTGTCGGCCCGCTTCGACCGCGCGGCGCTGGGCGTGGACTACGCCGAGACCGCCGATGTTCACGACCGCCTGTTCGACGCCGCCATGGCCCGGCTGGAGGCCATGGAGCCGCACCGCGCCGCCCTGATCGCCATCGCCAAGGCCGAGGGCGTCCTCGTTTCGGCGAGCCGCTTCCCCCGCATCGCCCGCGCCGTGCTGGAGGCCGCCGGCGTCGAGGCCACCGCCCCGCGTCTGGCCGCCATGACCGCGGTCTGGGCCCGGGTCGTCCAGGTCTGGCGCGACGACGAAGGCGCGCTGAACCGGACCATGGCCGAGCTGGACAAGCGCCTGAAGCAGATGGCCGATCGGCTGGCGAAGATCGGGGCGGGTTTTTTAGCCCCGTCGATGCTCCCCGCGATGCGGGGGAGCTGTCGCGAAGCGACTGAGGGGGCTAGTGCGGCTTACACCCAGCTCGCCCCCTCCGGCCCTCCGGGCCACCTCCCCCGCAACGCGGGGGAGGAGCTACCGCCTTACCCCGGCAACCGGATCGAGGCTCGCAGCCCGCCCATCATCGATCGCGAGAGAACCAGGTCTCCGCCGAGGCTCCGCGCCATGTCGCGCGCGATCGCCAGGCCCAGGCCGACCCCCTTCTCATTCTGGTTCCGGCTCTCGTCCAGCCGCGAGAATGGCTTGAAGGCCTCTTCGTAGCGATCCTCGGGAATGCCCGGGCCGTCGTCATCGACCGCCACCTCGACGCCGCCGGTCAGGCGGGCCGTGGCCGTGACCTTCACCCGGTCGGCATGGGCGACGCCGTTGTCGATCAGGTTGGCCAAGGCCCGGCGGAAGGCCAGGGGCCGCAGTCGCGCCTGCAGGTCGCGGGTGATCTCGGTCTCGACCATCGCCCCGCCGCGCTCGGCGTCGGCGACCACCCCCTCGACCAGCTCCGACAGGCTTATTTCCTGAACCGCCTCCCCGCCCTCGCCGCGGGCGAAGGCCAGGTACTCGTCGATCATGTGCTCCATCTCGGAGAGGTCGCCCTTCATGGCCTCCAGCTGTTCGCTGGGTTCGGACATGGCCATTTCCAGCTTCAGGCGGGTGAGCGGCGTGCGCAGATCGTGGCTGACGCTGGCGAGCAGGGCGGTGCGCTGCTCGATATGGCGGACGATGCGCGCCCGCATGGCCATGAAGGCCATGGCCGCCTGGCGGACCTCGCGCGCGCCATGCGGCTTGAAGTCATGGTCCTCGCCTCGGCCGAAGGCGTCGGCGGCGTCGGCCAGGCGCTCGATGGCCCGCACCTGGTTGCGGATGAACAGGATGGCCACCGCCGTCAGCAGCATGGTCGCCACCACCATCCACAGGATGAAGATGTGACCCTGGGTGGCGTAGGCCCGGTCGCGCAGGGCGTAGATCTGCAGGACCCCGTCCTTCACCTGAACGCGGATGTCGATATAGGCGGTGTAACGGGTGGTGTCGAACCAGAAGGGGTTGTCGAGCCGGTCGTCCAGGGCCTTGTCCAGCGAGCGATCCAGGGCGGCGAACAGCGAAGGCCGGTGGCCGGTCGGCAGCTTGCGGCCCTTCTGGAAGGCGATCGACAGCGACAGCGAGTCCTCGGCCCGCTGGGCCAGCTTCTCGACGGCGGCGGGGCTGGGGTCGTCCTCATAGGACTGCACAGCCCAGGCGATATCGCCGGCCAGGCCTTCCGACAGCTTGCTGGTCACCGACTGCCAGTGGGCGTCGAAGAACGCCCAGGTCACGGCGATCTGCATCAGCGCCACCGGCAGGATGATGATCAGCAAGCTGCGGCCGAACAGGCTGGTCGGCAGCAAGCGTTTGATGAACAACGGGATATAGAGCTTGGTGCGCAGGCGCATCAATCAGTCCGGCGCCAGCCGGTAGCCGACGCCGCGCACGGTCTGCAGATAGCGGGGGTTCTTCGGGTCCGGCTCGATCTTGCGGCGCAGGCGGGTGACCTGGACGTCGACCGCGCGGCCGGTGGCGTCGGCGGTGTCGCGGGCCAGCTCCAGGCGGTCGACCGGCTCGTGGGCCGAGCGGGCCAGGCGGCGCAGCAGGGTGACCTCGGCCTCGGTCAGACGCACGACTTCGCCGTCGCAGGTCAGTTCGCCGCGATCGGCCTCGAACGTGCAGCGGCCCAGCGGCAGCGCCTTGGGCCCCACCGGCCGCGCCGACGACCGGCGCAGGATGGCCTCGATGCGCAGCAGCAGCTCCTGCGGCTCGAACGGCTTGCCCAGATAGTCGTCGACGCCGCTGGACAGCCCCTCGATGCGGTCGGCGGTCTGGTCGCGGGCGGTCAGCATCAGGATCGGCGTGCGGCCGCTTTCGCCGCCCCGGCCCCGAAGGCGCTTGGTGAAGGCGTAGCCGTCCTCGCCGGGCATCATCACGTCCAGCACCATCAGGTCGAAGTCCAGGGCGCCGAACAGGCGGTCGGCCCCGGCCGCGTCCGAGGCGGCGGTGACCCGGAAACCCGCCCGGCTGAGGAATTCCTTGATCAGTTTGCGCAGGCGGTCGTCGTCGTCGACGACCAGGATGTGGCGCTCGCGGCGTTCTTCGGGGCTCATGGCGTCATCGTATCAGGTTTGGCGTCGGGCGGCGCCGACACCCTGGCGCGGACCGGCCAGGGCCGCCAGGATCCGCCGCGCGCCGGCCACGCCGTCAAGGCCTCCGGTGCGATAGGCGCGGGCCAGCAGCGCCCGCAGCCGCTCGGCCGTGCGGTGCTCGAAGGCCACCCCCTCGGGCGTCAGGGTCGCCGGACGCCGACGGCCGTCCAGATCGCCCGCGCCGCGCTCGACCAGGCCGGCCTTCCGCAGGTCGGCCAGGGTGCGGCTGGCGGCCTGCTTGGACAGGCTGGTCAGCTTGGCAAGATCCTGCACGCCGATGCCCGGTCGACGGCGCAGCAGGAAGGTCGCGCGCCAATGCGAGCGGCCCAGGCCCAGGGTCTCGGCCTCCAGCGCCGCGTCGACGGCGGCCCACAGCGAGGCCTCTGCGAGCAGGATGAGTTCCAGCCCGCCGTCCAGCTCTTCCTCGCGGAGGATCAGACGGGGATCGTCCGAACCAGGCTGCAGCGGGGCTATCATCGCGCGGAGTCCATTTTATTTGACGCCCCCGTCCTCGGGGCGTCTAAGAGCCGGGTTTCCAATAAGGAGGTCTTGGGCCGATGTCTCTGGTTCCCTTCGACGATCGTGACGGTTGGATCTGGCTGGACGGCCAGTTCGTTCCCTGGCGCGAGGCGAAGGTGCACGTATTGACCCACGGACTTCACTACGCCTCGTCCGTGTTCGAAGGCGAGCGGATGTACGGCGGCGAGATTTTCAAGCTGACCGAGCATACCGAGCGCCTGTTCAAGTCGGCGGAGATCCTCGACTTCAAGATCCCCTACACGGTGGCCGAGATCGACGAGGCCTGCAAGGCGACCGCGGCCAAGAATAACCTCAAGGATTGTTATGTCCGCCCGATCGCCTGGCGGGGCAGTGAAATGATCGGTGTTTCGGCGCAGCAGACCAAGATCCACGTCGCCATCGCCGTCTGGGAGTGGCCCAGCTACTTCGATCCGGCGACCAAGGCCAAGGGCATCCGCCTGACCTGGGCCAAGTACCAGCGTCCGGACCCCAAGACCGCTCCGGTCGCGGCCAAGGCCGCTGGCCTCTACATGATCTGCACCATCTCCAAGCACGCCGCCGAGAAGGACGGTTACGCCGACGCGATGATGCTGGACTATCGCGGCTATGTGGCCGAGGCGACCGGCGCGAACGTGTTCTTCGTCAAGGACGGCGTGCTGCACACGCCCAAGCCCGACTGCTTCCTGGACGGCATCACCCGCCGCACGGTGATCGCCATCGCCAAGGACAAGGGGATCGAGGTCGTCGAGCGCCACATCCAGAAGGAAGAGCTGGCGACCTTCACCGAGTGCTTCATCGTCGGCACCGCCGCCGAGGTCACCCCGGTGTCCGAGATCGGCGAGTTCAGGTTCACGCCCGGCAAGCTGTCGCTGGACCTGATGGACACCTATGCGGCGCTGGTGCGCGGCCAGGCGATGGCCGAGGCGTAAGCCTCCGGACTGAGGGGCGTAAGCAGGCGCTTATCACGGCGCCTGTAAGCCTTCCGCCTATGGCGGCGCGGGCTGGCGCGGCTCACCCCTTCTCTCGTCTCAAGCACGGGAGAACCGCAAGTGACCAAACCGTCGTTCGCCATATTCGGCGCCAGCCTCCTGATCCTGTCCCTGGCCGCCCCCGCCCTCGCCCTCGCGGAGGAGGCCAGGCTTCCTCGGGCCAAGGTCGTCTCGCCCGCCTCGGCCGCCCCCAAGCCGGCGCCGGCCAAGGCCGAGGATCCGGACGACGCCCGCCACAAGGCTCGCCCCAAATCGGTTGAGCGCGACCACGCCGAGCGGGGCGAAAAGCACGACGCGGAGCGCCGCCATGACCGCGACTGAGACGACACCGGCGTCCCGCCGCTGGGATCCGGTGGTCAAGCTGACGCATTGGACCGTTGTCGCCGCCGTCGTCGCCAACGGATTGATCACCGAGGCAGGCTCGACCCCGCACCTGTGGGTCGGCTATGCGCTGGCCGCCACTCTTGTCCTGCGTCTGATCTGGGGCGTCATCGGTCCGGCCGAGGCGCGGTTCTCGGCCTTTCCGCCCAGCCCGCGCCGCGCCCTGGCGCATATCCGGGAGATCGTCGCCGGTCGACGCACCGAGCACGCCTCGCATAATCCGCTCGGCGCGCTGATGGTCTATGCGATCTGGAGCGTCCTGGCCGTCATCGTCGTGACCGGTCTGCTGATGGTCAGCGCCCCCGACACGCCGGAACGCGCCGCCGCCTCGCCGGTCGCCATGGTCGCGACGCTCGATCGCGACGGGGATGAGCGCGAAGAGTTGGGGGAGGCGGGCGAGGAGCACGAGGAGGGTCCGCTGACCGAGATCCACGAGACCGCGGTGAACCTGCTTTACGGCCTGATCGTCCTGCACATCGCGGGCGTCGTCTTCGAAACGCGGCGGAGCGGACGGCGGATAGTCTTGGCGATGCTTCCCGGGCGGCGCTAAGTCTCTGGCGATGATCAATCGACGTCGAGCCCTCGAGCACAGGATCACGATGATCGCGGTCATCGTGATCCTGCAGCTGGCCGCGACCATCTTCTTCCTGGTCGACTTCACGGGCGACCTGCGCGCCGGCGCACTGGGTTCGCACCTGCTGGCTGAGGGCGGCGCGGCGCTGGCCCTGCTGGTCGGCGTCCTGTTCGGCGCGACCCAGGTGCGCTGGCTCGTCCTGCGCGCGCGCCAGGACGAGGCGGCGGTGGCCGCGGCCAAGGGCGCCCTGGCCGACCTCGCGCGCCTGCGCTTTTCCGATTGGCGGCTGACCGGGGCCGAGGCGGATGTCGCCCTCTTCGCCTTGAAGGGCTGTGACGTCGCCGAGATCGCCGCCCTTCGCGGCGCGGCCGCCGGCACGGTGCGCGCCCAACTGGCTCGGGTCTACGCCAAGGCCGGCGTGCGCTCGCAATCCGCGCTGATGGCGTTGTTCATGGAGGAACTGGTGGAGACCGCCGACGACGAGGGAGACGCGAACGAGCGGCGCCGCGACCCGTAGCCGGTCGCCGCCGCCCGCGCTGGGGCGAGCCTTAGGCCGCCTCCGCCTCTTCGTTCGCCGGAACCTGGCGGATCAGGTAGTCGAAGGCCGACAGCGAGGCCTTGGCGCCCTCGCCCATGGCGATGATGATCTGCTTGTAGGGCGTGACCGTCGCGTCGCCGGCGGCGAAGACGCCGGGCAGCGAGGTTTCGCCGCGATAGTCGACCTCGATCTCGCCGCGGTTGGTCAGGGCGACGCCGGAGTCTTTCAGCCACTCGGTGTTGGGGACCAGGCCGATTTGCACGAAGACGCCTTCCAGGTCCACGCGGTGGACGCTGTCCTGGTTGCGGTCCTTGTAGGACAGGCCCGAGACCTTGCCGTTCTCGCCGTGGATCTCGGTGGTCATGGCCGAGGTGACGATCTTGACGTTCGGCAGGCTGGCCAGTTTCCGTTGAAGCACTGCGTCGGCGCGCAGCTGGCTGTCGAACTCGATCAGCGTCACGTGGGCGACGATGCCGGCCAGGTCGATGGCCGCCTCGACGCCGCTGTTGCCGCCGCCGATCACCGCCACGCGCTTGCCCTTGAACAGCGGGCCGTCGCAGTGCGGGCAGTAGGCCACGCCCTTGTTGCGGTACTCGGCCTCGCCGGGGACGTTGACGTTCCGCCAGCGGGCGCCGGTCGACAGGATGACGGTGCGCGACTTCAGGCTGGCGCCGTTCTCCAGCTTGACCTCGATCAGGCCGCCCGCGGTCTTGGCCGGAACCAGACCGACGGCCTTCTGCAGGTTCATGATGTCGACGTCGTATTCCTTGACGTGCTGCTCCAGCGCCGCGGCCATCTTCGGACCCTCGGTGTGGGGGACCGAGATGAAGTTCTCGATGGCCATGGTGTCCAGCACCTGGCCGCCGAAGCGCTCGGCCGCGACCCCGGTCCGGATGCCCTTGCGGGCGGCGTAGACCGCCGCGGCCGCGCCGGCGGGGCCGCCGCCGATGACCAGCACCTCGAAGGCGTCCTTGGCTTTGATCTTCTCGGCCATGCGGTCGCCCGCGCCGGCGTCCAGCTTGGCCAGGATCTGTTCGACATCCATGCGGCCCTGGCCGAAGGCCTCGCCGTTCAGCAGGATGGTCGGCACGGCCATGACTTGGCGGGCCTCGACCTCGTCCTTGAACAGGGCGCCGTCGATGGCGACGTGGCTGATGCGCGGATTGAGCGCGCTCATGGTGTTGAGAGCCTGCACCACGTCCGGGCAGTTCTGGCAGGATTGCGAGAAATAGGTCTCGAAGCGGTAGTCGCCGTCCAGCGCCTTGATCCGTTCGATGACCTCGGCGTCGAGGCGCGGCGGGTGGCCGCCGACATGCAGCAGGGCCAGCACCAGCGAGGTGAACTCGTGACCCAGCGGCAGACCGGCGAAGCGCACCGAAGCGTCACCGGCGGCGCGGGTAATGGCGAAGGAGGGCTTGCGGGCGTCGTCGCCCGACAGGTTCAGGGTGACCTTGTCCGACGTCGCGGCGACGTCTTCCAACAGGGCCAGCATCTCCTTCGAACCGGCGTCATCCGCGAGGGAGGCGACCAGTTCGATCGGCTGGCGCAGGTTCTGCAGATAGGTGGTCAACTGGGTCTTCAGACCGGCGTCCAGCATGGCGCGCTCCCAAAAAGGCTAGGGGGAGAGAAAGGTGGCGTTCGATTTTCGGGGGGAGGAGGATCGAACGCGGCGTACGATCAAGGGCCGGGCCGCCGACCGGTCCGAATGAACGGCCGGCGGTCCGGGTAGTCGTTAGGCTTTAGATCTTGCCGACCAGGTCGAGCGACGGAGCGAGGGTCTTTTCACCCTCTTCCCACTTGGCCGGGCAGACTTCGCCCGGGTGGCTGGCCACGTATTGGGCGGCCTTGATCTTGCGGAGCAGTTCGGCGGCGTTGCGGCCGATGCCCTCGGCGGTGACTTCCATGAACTGGATCACGCCTTGCGGGTCGACCAGGAAGGTGCCGCGGTCGGCCAGGCCGACGCCCGGACGCATGATCTCGAAGTTGTTGGTCACCACGCCCGACGGGTCGCCGATCATGGTGTACTTGATCTTGCCGATGGCCGGCGAGCTGTCGTGCCAGGCCTTGTGCGAGAAGTGCGTGTCGGTCGACACCGAGTAGATCTCAACGCCCAGCTTCTGGAACGTGTCGTAGTTGTCGGCCAGGTCTTCCAGCTCGGTCGGGCACACGAAGGTGAAGTCGGCGGGATAGAAGAAGAAGACCGACCACTTGCCCTTGGTGTCGGCTTCGCTGACCGTGACGAACTTGCCGTCCTTGTAGGCCTGGGCGGTGAAGGGTTTGATCTCGGTGTTGATCAGCGACATGAGGCGCTCCGGTTGGAAGAGATGCGCTGTGTTACAGGTCCGACTCGTGATTGAGCAAATTGATAAAACTTCTCGTCGGGATAGATTGGATCTATCAATTTCGCAAAAGCGGAATGGGTCCGCTGTTAGGCCCACGCGCAACCTGATCGGCCGGGGGGTTATTGAAGATTGAGTATGCTCCCTTGTGCGGTGCGTCGACGGCGCCCTGTCGCAAAAATTTCTGAAGCAGGCCTCGCCAAGGCCGCCGACAGGCTTCGAGATGAGCAAACTTTAAGATGCAGGCCTTTTCCGCGCATGCCAGACGCGTGGGTGCGTTCAGCAGGATCGGCTTGTCCGCTCGCCTATTTGGTCAGACCAATCTGGTTGATCGGCTAGGCCGTCCTGTGAGACCTGTAGGCTGCGAACCCTTCGCCATGAAGACGCGTATCGCTTGTGCGGACGGGGCTTCCCGACGATGGTCCCGCATCCAGTGGAGTGTGCTTTGACCGGAAAGAGGCCGACCATCGACGACGTCGCCCGCGTTTCGGGCGTGGCGCGCGTGACGGTGTCTCGGGTGCTGAACGGCGGCCCCAATGTCCGCGACGAGGTCCGGGCCCGGGTCATGCGGGCCATCGAGCAGCTGGACTACAAGGTCAATCCGCAGGCCCGCAGTCTGGCGGGCGGGGCCAGCCGCTTGCTGGCCTTTGTCTTCGCCTCGGACCTCGAGAACGATCCGAACTCCTACTATGAATCCGCCCTGGAACTGGGAGCCCTGCGCGCCTGCCTGACGCTGGGCTACCAGGTGCTGGTCCAGAACGTCCCGCAGCAGACCCCCGACCGCGAGAAGCGGGTGCTGGACCTGATCACCAGCCAGCGCTGCGAGGGTCTGATCCTGTCGCCCCCCTATAGCGACGACGTCTCGCTGATCCAGGCGGCCCTGGCCCAGGGCTGCAAGGTGGTGACGGTCTCGCCGGGCGGACCGGGCCGCGGGATCGCCGACGGCGTCGGCGTCGACGACGAGGCCGGCGGCTACGACATGGCGCGGGAGTTGTTGCGCCTGGGTCACCGGCGCTTCGGCTTCATCGCCGGACTGGAGGGCCACCTCTCGGCCGACCGACGCATGAAGGGGTTCGAGCGCGCCCTGGCCGAGGAAAGCCTGGGCCAGGAGGCTTGGATCATGGCGCGCGGCGACTTCACCTTCCGCTCGGGCGCGCACCTTGCGCCGCAGCTGCTGGACCATCCGCTAAACCCCAGCGCCCTGGTCTGCGCCAATGACGACATGGCCGCCGGCGTGCTGTCGGCCGCCCACGCGCGGGGCTTGAGCATTCCGCGCGACCTGTCGATCACGGGCTTCGACGACGCCCCCGTCGCCGCCATCGTCTGGCCGCCGCTGACCACCGTGCATCAACCGGTGAAGGTGCTGGGCCAACGCGCCGTCGAGATGCTGGTGGCTCGGCTGACCGGGGCCAACACCGCTTCCGCCCCCGTCTTCCAGCAGCTTGACCACGCCGTGGTTCACCGCCAGACCACGGCCGCGCGCTAAACTTTTGAAATAGAGCTCTTTTATCCGATCTGATTGATGCAATCAGATCGGAAAGGGCTCTAGCGGTCCATACCCGCTTTCCGGTTTCGGCCTTGACAACGTTGTCGCCCGGCGTGCTACTGGAAGCGCTTCCATGGAAGCGCTTCCACGGCCAAGGTTGGTCTCACGAGAATAAGGCGGTCGCTCGCCCAGGAGCGGCTTCAGAGGGGAGAGCTACAATGCGAAACCGCAAGAGCGGGACGCGTCCGTCCGTCCAGAAATTCTATGTCACCGCGTCCACGGCCGCGATCAGCCTGGCCCTGGCCGGCTCGGCTTGGGCGCAAGAGGCCGCGCCGGCCTCGCAGGCCGACGACACGGTCGACGCGATCGTGGTGACGGGCATCCGCGCCGGCATCCAGAACTCGATCAACATCAAGAAGAACGAGACCTCGATCGTCGAGGCCGTCTCGGCCGAGGACATCGGCAAGCTGCCGGACGTCTCGATCGCCGAGTCGATCGCCCGCCTGCCGGGTCTGGCCGCCCAGCGGGTCAACGGCCGAGCCCAGGTGATCTCGATCCGGGGTCTGGCGCCTGACTTCACCACCACCCTGCTGAATGGCCGCCAGCAAGCCAGCTCCGGCGACAACCGCGCCGTCGAGTTCGACCAGTATCCGTCGGAACTGCTGTCCAGCGTCGTGATCTACAAGACGCCCGACGCCCAGGTCTCGGGCATGGGCCTGTCGGGCACCGCCGACCTGCGCACCGTGCGCCCGCTGGAATACGGCAAGCGCGTCCTGGCCTTGAACCTGCGCGGCGAGAAGACCTCGGGCAAGAAGCTGAACGATGACTCCCACAACGTGGGCGGCCGCTTCAGCGCCAGCTATATCAACCAGTTCGCCGACGGCACGATCGGCGTGGCCCTGGGCTACGCCCACCTGGATTCGCCCTCGCAGGTGAAGCGCTACAAGGCCTATGGCTATGAGGCCTTCCCGCCTGAGTCGACCTCGCCGGACAGCGCCGACGGCGCCCTGATGCTGAACGGCCAGGAGATCATGGCCGTCTCGCGCAACAACAAGCGCGACGCCGTCATCGGCATCTTCGAGTACCAGCCGAACGACCGGATCCATTCGACGCTGGACCTGTACTACTCGACCTTCAATCAGAAGGAGACGACGCGCGGCGCCCAGTGGTTCTCGAACCCTTACGCCGACGGCGTGACCTATTCGAACGTCACGACCGCCGACATGGGCGGCTCGAAGTTCGCCACCGGCGGCACGCTGAACAACGGCGTGCCGATCGTGCGCAACGACTACAATACGCGCCGGGACCAGCTGTTCTCGGCCGGCTTCAACAACGAATTCCAGCTGACCGAAAGGACCAAGCTGGTCGCCGACCTGTCCTATTCGTCGAACAAGCGGAAGGAACAGATCATGGAGACCTACGCCGGCTACGGCCGTGGCGTGGGCGGGGTCACCGGGTCGACGGCGGACGTGGGCCGCACCTATGACACCATCGGCTTCAAGGTCGCCGACAACGGCTTCTCGCAATATGACGAGGGCCTGAACTACGCCGACGCCAGCAAGGTCACCCTGGGCGACCGGGCCCCGTGGGGCGGCTGGGGTCACGACGGCGCGATCCGCTATCCGCGCGTCAAGGAAGACGTCAAGGCCGTCGACATCCGGCTCGAGCACGAGATGGACGGCTTCATCACCCAGCTGTCGGGCGGCGTGAACTACACCAAGCGCAACAAGGGCAAGACCGTCTCGGACAACGACCTGTTCCTGAAGAACGGCCGCCAGCAGGTCTATGTCGACCAGGCCGACCTGGTCTCGCCGACCAATCTGGGCTTCGCCGGCTTCGGCGACGTCCTCTCGGTCAAGATCGGCGACGTCTGGAAGAAGTACTACAACTCGTCGCCGATCCTCGACGCCAACTACTACGACAAGAACTGGGACATCACCGAGGAGGTCACGACCTTCTTCGCCAAGGCCAACTTCCAGAGCGGCGACCTGCGCGGCAATGTCGGCGTCCAGGTGGTCAAGCAGAAGCAGGAGTCGAGCGGCACGATGATCAACGACGGCGGGACGCTGAACGGCGTCAAGCTGCCGATCGTCCCCATCAAGGTCAACGCTAAGGAGGACTACACTGACGTCCTGCCCAGCATGAACTTGATCTATGATCTGGGCGGCGGCCACCGCATCCGCCTCGCGCTGTCGAAGACCATGGCTCGTCCGCGTATGGACGACTTGCGGGCGAACGTGACACCATCGTTCGACGGGCTAGTTTGCAGCAAGCCTGGCAGTTGCGCGGCTGGCACCACAGTCAACCCGTGGACCGCCGGCGGTGGTAACCCACATCTCAAGCCTTGGAGAGCCAAGGCCGCCGACCTGGCCTACGAGTGGTACGTCAGCCCCGCGACCTATGTGTCGGTGGCCGGCTTCTATAAGAAACTCGACACGTACATCTATTCCCAAAGCAGCGTGATGGACTTCACGGGCGTCCCGATCCCTGTCGGAGCGAACCTACCCTCGACCGTGACCATCAGTCCCCAGGGTCAACTGACACTGCCGGCCAATGGTAACGGCGGTGTCGTCAAGGGCGTCGAGTTCAGCGGCGCGGTCGAGTTGGGTCAGTTCGCCGACGTCCTGAAGGGCTTCGGTCTGCAGGGCAGCCTGTCGCTGACCAAGTCGAACCTGAACACTACCAGCAACCCCGATCCCACCCAGGAAGTCCGCATCCCGGGCCTGTCGGGCACGGTCTACAACGTCACCGGCTACTACGAGCGCGGCGGCTTCCAGGCCCGGATCAGCCAGCGCTACCGCTCGGCCTTCAAGGGCGAGGTGGTGCAACTGTTCGCCACCCGGGGCTTCACCGAGATTCTGGCCGACAAGCAGGTGGACGCCCAGATCGGCTACACCTTCAACGACGGTCCGCTGGAGAACCTCGGGATCCTGCTGCAGGTCAACAACCTGACGGACTCGCCGTACCGCACGCGCCTGGGTCTCGACGGCGGCGGCACCAAGACCCAGAGCGGCGGTTCGCTGCCGGAGACCTACGAGAAGTACGGCCGTCAGATCCTGTTCGGCGTGAACTATCGGTTCTAAGCAGAAGGCTGAGCCGAGCCGCGCTCCCCCGCGGCTTGGGCTCGCCAGGCAAGAACCAACGGAGGCGGGGCGCCTGAGGCGTCCCCGACCTTTGCTCAACGGGAGGCGGGTGGTTGCAACCGCTCAAGAAGATACTGATCGCCGGAGGCGGGTCCGCCGGCTGGATGACGGCGGCGCTGTGCTCGCGGCTGTTCCAGGGTCTCTATGAGATCGTCCTGATCGAGTCCGAGCAGATCGGCACGGTCGGGGTCGGGGAGGCGACCATCCCCGCCATCAAGAAATTCAACGAACTGCTCGGCCTCGACGAGGACGACTTCCTGCGCAAGACGCAGGGCTCGTTCAAGCTGGGCATCGAGTTCCGCAACTGGTTCCGCAAGGGCGAGAGCTACCTGCATGGCTTCGGCGTGCTGGGCCAGGACCTGGGCTGGCTGCGCGTACACCAGTACTGGCTGCGGATGCGCGAGCTGGGCCAGGCCCCGGACTTCAACGCCCTGTCGATCAACAACGCCATGGCGTTGCAGGACAAGTTCATGCGCGCCCGGGCCGACATGGCCGAGTCGCCGATCGGTCACATCGCTCACGCCTTTCACTTCGACGCTGGCCTCTACGCCAAGCACCTGTCGACCTACGCCCAGGCGCGCGGCGTGCAGCGGCGCGAGGGCAAGATCGTCGACGTGACGCTGCGGCCCGAGGACGGCTTCGTCCAGTCGGTGACCATGGATGACGGCGAGGTCATCACCGCCGACCTGTTCGTCGACTGCTCGGGTTTCCGGGGCCTGATCATCGAGCAGACGCTGAAGACCGGCTACGAGGATTGGACCCGCTGGCTGCCGGCTGACCGGGCCATCGCCGTGCCGACCGAGCGCTCGGCGCACTTCACGCCCTATACCCGCTCGACGGCCCACGACGCCGGCTGGCAGTGGCGGATCCCGCTGCAGCACCGCACCGGCAACGGCCATGTCTATTCCAGCCAGTATATCGACGACGACGAGGCCGAGCGCGTCCTGCTGGCGAACCTGGACGGCGCCCAGCGCGCCGACCCGCTGCGCATCCGCTTCACGACCGGCAAGCGCAAGAAGATCTGGAACAAGAACTGCGTCTCGATCGGCCTGGCCAGCGGCTTCATGGAGCCCCTGGAGTCGACCAGCCTGCACCTGATCCAGTCGGCCGTGATCCGCATGGTCCGCCTGCTGCCGGACGGCGGCTTCGACCGGGCCAATGTCGACGAGTTCAATCGCCAGAGCGACTTCGAATACGAGCGCATCCGCGACTTCATTATCCTGCACTACAAGGCCACCGAGCGCGACGATACGCCGTTCTGGCGCCACTGCCGCGACATGGAGGTCCCCGCCACCCTGCAGCGGAAGATGGACCTCTTCCGCGCCAACGCCCGGGTGTTCCGCGAGGACGACGAACTGTTCACCGAGGAGAGCTGGATCCAGGTCTTCTTGGGCCAGGGCGTGATCCCGCGCGGCTATGACCCGCTGGTCCGCGTCCACTCGGACGAGGCCATCGCCAACCACCTCGGCAATATCCAGACGGTCATCGGCAAGTGCCTGAACGTGATGCCCAGCCACGCCGAGTTCGTGGCCCGCGCGTGCCAGGCCCCGCCGCTGCCGGCGACCCCTGTTCCAGTCCCCTAGACGTTTTCGACGGAGTAACGCCATGACGACCGCCGCCCAGCCTTCATCCGCCCTGCGGATCCTGTGCCGGACCACCGCCGCCGTGGCGTTGCTCGCCCTGACCCCGATGTCCCTGGCCTTTGGATCCGGGGCGCTCGCCCAGGTCATGCCGACCAAGGACAGCGCCCCGCTGGCCCCGCGCGCCAACGACCCGGCCTGGGCCCGCGCCGACGCCCTCGTCAAGCAGATGACGATGGACGAGAAGATCCAGTATCTGCACGGCCTGTTCCCGCCGAACACCAAGCCGGCGCCGGCCGACATGATCCCGTCGGCCGGTTATGTGCCGGGCGTGCCGCGCCTGAAGATCCCGACCTTGCGGGAAAGCGACGCCAGCCTGGGCGTGGCCAACCAGGTCGAGCAGCGCAAGGGCGACGTCGCCACCGCCCTGCCGTCGGGCCTGGCCTTGGCCTCGACCTTCGAGCCCGAAGCTGGCCTATGCCGGCGGCGCGATGATCGGCGCCGAAGCCCGCGCCAAGACCTTCAACGTCCTGCTGGCCGGCGGCGTCAACCTGACCCGCGACCCGTGGGCCGGCCGCAATTTCGAATATCTCGGCGAGGACCCGTTGCTGGCCGGCGAGATGGCGGGCGAGCAGATCAAGGGCGTGCAGTCCAACCACATCGTCTCGACGATCAAGCACTTCGCCCTCAACGCCCAGGAGACCGGCCGCCACGTGATGGACGCCCAGATCGGCGAGGCGGACCTGCGCGAGAGCGACCTGCTGGCCTTCCAGATCGCGATCGAGAAGAGCAATCCGGCCTCGGTCATGTGCGCCTACAACAAGGTCAATGGCGACTGGGCCTGCCAGAACGACTTCCTGCTGAACAAGGTGCTCAAGCGCGACTGGAACTATCCGGGCTTCGTGATGTCCGACTGGGGCGCGGTGCACAGCACGGTGAAGGCCGCGCTGGCGGGGCTCGACCAGCAGTCGGGCCAGGAGCTGGACACCCAGATCTTCTTCGGCGACGACCTCAAGGCCGCCGTGGCCAAGGGCGAGGTCAGCCAGGCGCGCGTCGACGACATGGTCCGCCGCATCCTGCACGGCGTGATCACCTCGGGCCTGATGGACAACCCGACCCCGACCACCGCCCAGCCCATCGACTACGCCGCCCACGCCAAGGTCGCCCAGGCCGTGGCCGAGCGCGGCTCGGTGCTGCTGAAGAACTACGGAAACCTGTTGCCCCTGGCCAAGACGGCCAAGAAGATCGTGCTGATCGGCGCCCATGCCGATGTCGGCGTGATCTCGGGCGGCGGCTCGTCGCAGGTGCGTTCGGTCGGCGGCGCGCCGGTCGAGATCCCGCTGAACGGCGGCGAGGCCGCCTCGTTCGTCCGCGTCACCTGGCACGCCTCCTCGCCGCTGGAGGCGATCAAGGCCGCCGCGCCGGGCGCTGAAGTGATCTATGTCGACGGCAAGGACCCGGCCGCCGCGGCCGCCGCCGCCAAGGACGCCGATGTCGCCATCGTCTTCGCCTGGCACTGGCAGACCGAGGCCCAGGACGCGCCGTCGATCGCCCTGCCCGAGAACCAGGACGCCCTGATCGACGCCGTCGCGGCGGCCAACAAGAATTCCATTGTCGTGCTGGAGACCGGCGGCCCGGTGACCATGCCCTGGCTGGATCGCGTCGGGGCGGTGCTGCAGGCCTGGTATCCCGGCCAGCGCGGCGGCCAGGCCATCGCCCGCATCCTTTTCGGCGACGTGAACCCGTCGGGCCGCCTGGCCATGACCTTCCCGAAGTCCGCCGACCAGGCCCCGCGCGGCAGCGCGCCGGGCTTCGCCGAGCAGGCCGCCATCGACGACGCCCGTCGCGCCGGCCAGAAGGTCGATGGCATCAAGGGCTTCGCCGTAAAGTATCCGGAGGGCACCGCTGTCGGTTACCGCTGGTACGCCCAAGAGAAGCGTCAGCCGCTCTATCCGTTCGGCTATGGCCTGTCGTACACGGCCTTCGCCTACAAGAACCTCAAGGTCGAGGACGCGGCGGGCCTGAAGGTCAGCTTCGACGTCACCAACACCGGCAAGGTCGCCGGCGCCGACACCCCGCAGCTCTACGTCACGGCGGGCAAGCGCAAGCCGATGGTTCGCCTGGCGGGCTTCGAGAAGGTCGACCTGGCGCCGGGCCAGACCAAGCGCGTCACCCTGACCGTCGAGCCGCGCCTGCTGGCCGACTACGACGTCGCCAAGCCCGGCTGGACGATCCCGGCCGGGACCTATCCGCTCTATGTCGGCAGCCACGCCAGGGACATGGCCCTGACCGGCAAGGCCAACCTCAAGGCCTGGTCGCGGAGGCCGTAATGCGAACCCTCTCCCTCACCCTCGCCGCCGCGCTCGTCGCGACGGCCCCCGCCCACGCCGCGCCCAAGCTGCACAGCTGGACGACCACCGGCGACAAGAGCCAGCTCCTGGCCGCCCAGGCGCCGTCGGTCGCGGTGGCGGCCGACGCGATCGCTGGCCTGCCTGTGGTCGCGGTCGACGCCAAGGAGCGCCACCAGACCATGGTCGGGTTTGGCGCGGCGATCACCGACGCCTCGGCCTGGCTGATCCAGAACAGGCTGACCCCGGCCCAGCGCGACGGCCTGCTGCGCGAGCTCTATGGGCGCGGGGAGGGCGGTCTTGGCTTCAGCTTCACGCGTGTGACGATCGGCGCCTCGGACTTCTCGCTGGACCACTACAGCCTGGACGAAACGCCGAACGGCGCGGCCGACCCGACGCTGCAGCGCTTCTCGCTGAAGCGGCCGCAGGAATACGTCTTCCCGACCGTCCGCGCGGCCCTGAAGATCAATCCCGAGCTGAAGGTCATGGCCTCGCCGTGGAGCGCTCCGGCCTGGATGAAGACCACCGGCTCGCTGGTGAAGGGGCAACTGAAGCCCGAGGCCTATCCGGTCTATG
This sequence comes from Caulobacter sp. UC70_42, assembly GCF_044056025.1. NCBI lineage: Bacteria > Pseudomonadati > Pseudomonadota > Alphaproteobacteria > Caulobacterales > Caulobacteraceae > Caulobacter > Caulobacter sp. UC70_42. The sequence goes on from NZ_CP171994.1 coordinate 2,232,305, forward strand.
CCGACTTCTTCGCCCGCTACATCAAGGAAGCCAGGAAGGTGGGCGTCCCCACCGACTATCTGAGCATCCAGAACGAACCCGACTTCGAGCCGGACAACTATCCGGGCATGCGCTGGCTGCCCGCCGACCGCGCCAGGTTCTTCGGCGAGAACCTGGCCCCGGTGTTCAAGCGCGAGAAGATCGCGACCAAGGTGCTCGACTGGGACCACAATTGGGACCAGCCGCAGCAGCCGCTGACCGTGCTCGCCGACGCCAAGGCCAGGGCCTTTGTCGCCGGCGTCGCCTGGCACTGCTACGCCGGCCAGGTCGAGGCCATGGAGACGGTGCGCGCGGCCCATCCGGACAAGGACGTCTTCTTCACCGAGTGCTCGGGCGGCGAATGGGCTCCCAAGTTCGACGATAGCTTCTCGTGGATGGTCGAGCAGTTGATCATCGGCGCGACCCGGCGCGGCGCGCGCGGCGTTCTGATGTGGAACTTGGCCCTGGACGAGAAGTTCGGCCCGCACGCCGGCGGCTGCGGCGACTGCCGGCCGGTGGTGACGATCGACAGCACGAGCGGCGCGATCACCCGCACCCAGGAATATTACGCCTTCGGCCAGGCCAGCCGTTTCGTGAAGCCCGGGGCGGTGCGGATCGGCTCGCCGGAAAAGGTCGGCGACCTGCGAACGGTCGCCTTCCAGAACCGCGACGGCGGCCGGGTGCTGCTGGTGCTGAACACCGGCAAGACGCCGGCGGATTTCGCCATCGTCGAGGGCGGCCGGCGGTTCAAGGCCAGCATCCCGCCGCGCGCGGCGACGACCTTTACCTGGTAGGCTCTATCTCAAGCATCTAGAGCGTGGCAGCCGAAGCCGCTCACACAGTCGGCTGCCACGCTCAGCTCGAGATCTTGGCTTCCAGCTCGTTCAGGCGCGCGCGCGTCACCGCAAGGTCCGGTCCGAACCGCGCCGGGTCGGCGGCGGCGAGGCGGCCGGCGATGTCGTAGCTCTCGCGGTAGAGATCCAGCGCTCGCATGCGATGGCCCCGGTCCTCGCGCAGGTCGGCCAGACGTTCCAGGTTCACCGATAGCGCCCGCTGGGCGCCCGCGTCGCCGGCCTCGCGGCCGCCGCGCGAGCGTCGCAGGGCCAGGGCCTCCTCGAAGGCGGCGAGGGCGGCGTCCAGGCGACCCTCGGCCTCGGCCACGTCGCCGACGCCCGACAGCGAACCGGCCAGCAGTTCGGCGCTTTCGTCGTCGCCGCGCGTCTGTCGCACCTGGCGGGCGTAGGAAACCGACGCATCATAGGCCTCGGCGGCGTCGTCCATCTGGCCCTGGGCGCGGGCGAAGTCGCCGAGGTCGCGGTAGACGATCGCCAGTTCCTCGTCGGTTTGCGCGGTGGTCTTCATCGCCGAAAGGGCGCGGGCGGCCTCGTGCCAGGACCCGTCGCGGCTGAGCGAGACCAGGCGGCCGCGCAGTTCGGCGAACGTCGCGGGGCGGGGCGCTGGCGCGGGCTGCGTGACCGCGGGCGGGGCCACCGACATGACCGGCGGGGCCACGGACTCGGGCTTGGGATCGGGAGGCGTTAAGGTTGGCGTCGCGACGACGGGCTGGGCTTGCGGCGCCCCCAGCTCCAGGCCAAAGGCCATCGGCGCGGCGCGCTTCTTTGGTTTGCGGCGGGGAAGCAGGGCGGCGACGATGAGCGCCCCGCCCACCATCGCCGCCGCCACACCGACGGCGGGCCGATGCGGCTCGAATGGTCCGAGATCGAGATTCGTGGCCCAGTTCCCCAGCGAGCCCCAACCCGCCACCACGTATCCCGACGTCGCTAGGATCAGCCCCAAGATGATCCCAACCAGTCGCGCCAGCATCACGTCCCCCCAGACGTTCACCCAAGGCGGGTGCAAACCCCGAAAAACGGGGCGTCCCAGCCGCCAGGCCGCACAAGTCATCCGATGGCTCCGCTTCCGTCGAGCCGTCTCAACTGGCAGGGGAAGCGGGGCGGCCGGATGACTCCTCGGTGGGCGCCCAGCGGAAAGGGCGCCTCTAAATCAACCACGCGCGCGGGCGCGGATATGCCTCGCCGCGTGACAGATAGTAGATCCCGATCACGCAGCGGGCCACGAACCAGAGGCCGACCGCTCCCAGAATGAGGCCGCCGGCGATGATCATCGGCAGGCCGACCAGCACGATCAGCATCGGAATGCCGAAGAAGATCAGCGCGCCGCCGATCAGGAACCAGGCGATCGACAGCCAGAAGGTCCGGATGGCGAAGGTGTAGTGGCTTTCGTTGATCGGCCCGGCCGCGTCGCGGTTCGCATAGGCGACGATCAGGCCGATGATCCAGGTCAGGCCGTTGGTGAAGCCCAGCAGATAAAGGCCGTAGACGACGGCCGGCAGGACCTTGTCCTCTTCGGCCGCGGGGGAGGTGACGGCGGTGGTGTCGGTCATGGTCTTAGAGCATCCAGTTCTTGGGCGTGGGATAGGGCTGGCCCTTCAGCAGGTTCGACAGGCCCACGACGCCGCGCACGACCAGCCAGACGCCGACGGCGGGCAACAGGACGATGCCGATCCCGACCGGGGTCAGCAGCAGGGCGACGATGCTGAAGCCCAGCGCCAACCAGAACGTCCGGATCTGGAATTCGTAATGGCTGGCCAGCCATTCAGGCGCGTCCTTGCGGCTGACATAGGCGATGATCGCGCCGATCAGGGTGGTGACGCCGCCGGTGGCCACGCCGGCGATGTGCAGGCCGTAGACGACGCCGGGCAGGGTCTTGTCATCCTGCAGGCGCGGCGGGACGTCGGGGTCGATGGCGGTAGGGTCGCTAAGGGAGTCGGGCACGAGCTTGAGCCTAAGAGAACGTCGTTGGACCAATCGTCGCGCCGAACGCCGCGTGATGCAAATGAAGGTGGCGTCATGAAGGCGAAGTAACCCGGACGCTCCCCGCGGCGGGGACTGGATCAGGGCAGCAGATCGCTCGGCGGGTCGTGGGGATCGAACGGCGTCCCTCGGTTCAGCCAGGGCAGGACGGCGAACATCAGGATCAGCACGAAGCTCATCCGCGCGGCCATGTCGACGCCGACCGAGGCCATGCCGGCGGTCAGCGAGAACAGCAGCATCGCCGCCGCGCCGAAGGCGGTCAGTCCCATCACCCAGGTGAGGGCGGCGCGCGCCTCGAACCGCGCCAGGCCGAAGCGGGCGCGGGGCGCCAGATCCGCGCCGACGGCGGCGATGGCGCGGGCCAGGGTCGAGAAGCTGGTCAGCCGATCCTCGAACTGACCCGGGCCGAGATAGCTCTGCGAGGCGATGCTCAGGCGACGACGACCGAAGGTCAGCAGCAGGCTGCGCCGCCGGCCGCCGGTCTTGTCGACCGCCAGGCTGTAGCGGGTCAGGCGAGACAGCGGGAAGCGCCGCTCGACCTTGCCGCGCGTCTCCGTCAGCACGCCGGCCTCCAGGGTCCAGACCGTCTCGGGCTGGAAGGGGGCCAGTCGGGCGCGGTGGGAGACTTCCAAGCGTCAGCTCCGGACGGCGGTGATCTCGACGCCGGCGGCGGCCGCGTGCGGGGCCAGGGCCAGGGGCTTTTCGACGCGCACGCGGGCGCGGGTGACGCGCGGATCGGTGAAACAGGCCTGGGCCAGCCGCTCGGCGAAGGTCTCCACCAGGTCGATATGGCCCTCGGCGGCGATGGCGCGGGCGGCCTCGCCGATGGTCTCGTAGTTCACCGTGTCGCCCAGGCGCTCGCAGTGGCTGGCGGCCACGTCCAGCTCGACATCGACGACCAGCGGCTGCATGCGGCCGTGCTCGTGGTCGTAGACGCCGATCTCGGCGTCGACCTTCAGGCCGCGGACGAAGACCTTGGTGACGATGATCCGCGCCAGGGGCGCATCGGCCGAAGCGTCGGCGGGCGCGGTGTCGGCGAGGGAAGCGGGAGCGGCCATTCGATCCGGTTTCGCTAGAAGTCGTTGATGCTGTTGTCCGCGCGCAGGCACCACTGACCGGGCGCCCAACCGGCGAGGCCGGCCATGTCCGTGGCGTCCAGGCCGACCGCGTTGGTCGGGGTTTCCTGGATCCTGAGGGACTCTAGCGTGAACAGGCCGTCGATGGCGAGGAAAGCCTTGGCCTTCAGCGCCATGGCGATCGCCAGGGCCTCGGTGGTCGGATCGCCGTCGAAGGTCATGACCCGCGCCAGGGTCTCGGGCTCGTGCTCGCGGAAGAAGCCGATCAGCGGGTCGGCCAGATTGGCCTGGAACGCGTGGTCCACCGCGCTGTCGATCCAGCCGTGCCAGGCGCGCTTGGCCCGCTCGAACGAGGCCGACATGTTCGAGCCGCCCAGGTCCAGCCGCGTGGCCGGGCGCAGGCGGATGAACACGTACTCGTCGTGGCCGTGCGGGATTCTGCACTTGGACGACGGGTCACTCAACAGCCGGTGGGCCATGGAGTACCGGCGATTGAATTCGAGGCTAAGCATCTGGAATACCTGGACCGGCCGCCCCGGGGTCGGCCGAGCGCGGCGCGGAACGCGTCAAATGTGGAAGGTCGTTTCGGCGAAGCGACGGTGACGAACAGCGGGCGCTTCAAGAAGCCGCGCCCTTATCATGAACAGCGGGTGCAGCGCAAAATATAGTTGCGCCACGCCAACCCGCCAGGCCTCGCTCCGCTAGACGTCCGGATCGTAGGCCACGTCCCGAGGCCGACCCAGCAGGCTCTCGCCGCCGTCGATGGTCAGGGTCTGGCCCGAGAAGGCCGGGGTGTCGACGATGAACAGCAGGGCGCGGGCCAGGTCGGCCGGGGTGCTGCTGACGCCCGACGGCGTGGCGCGGGCGGCGCGGACATAGTCGTCTTGCGTCTGCTTGCCCGAGGGCAGGGTGACGCCCGGCGACAGGCCGCAGACCCGCACCTTCGGCGCGAGGGCCTGGGCCAGCACCGGCGTCAGGGCGGCCAGGCCCAGCTTGCCGGCGGTGTAGGAAAAGTAGTCGGGGTTGGGCCGCAGCACCTTCTGGTCCAGCAGGTTCACCACCAGGCCGGTCTCGGCCTCGCCCAGGGCCGTGGCGAAGGCGTGGATCAGGAAGACGGGCGCGGTCAGGTTGGTGGCGATGTGCCGGTCCCAGCGCTCCGCCGTCAGGGTCTCGAAGGTGTCGTACTCGAACAGCGAGGCGTTGTTGACCAGGAGGTCCAGCCGGCCGAACCGGGCGCGGACGGCGGCGACCAGGGCCTGGCCGTCGGCGGCGGTCGACAGGTCGGCCTGGAACAGCTCGACCGCATGGCCGTCGGCGCGCAGGTCGTCGGCCAGCGTCCGGGCGTCCTCGGCGGAGTTTCGATAGTGCAGGGCGACGGCGTAACCGGCCTCGGCCAGCGCGCGCGCCAGGACGGCGCCGATGCGCCGCGCGGCGCCTGTGACGAGGGCGACTTTCGGGGGGGCGGCCGTCAAGCCGGCCGGACCTTGAACCATTCGACGCCTGCCGCGCGGGTCTCCGGGAAGATCTCCGGCTTGACGATGCGAACCCAGCAGGCGTCGACCAGCGGGTCGAGGAAGGCCGCGTCGACGGCCTCCTGCAGCAGGGTTTCCAGCAGGTCGACATGATCGCGGCCCTGCCAGCCGACGATCAGGGCGCGCAGCGGATCATAGTCGACATAGGTCCCCGGACCGCTGAACTCGGTCCGGGAATACAGCCGCGCGCTGACGCGCAGCCGGTTGGGGCGCTCGGGATGGCGCTCCCACGGGTGCAGTCCGCAACGGACCAGAACCTCGACGTCGTCCAGCACCGCGACCTGATGCGGCGCGGCGGTCCGCCAGTCGAAGGGGCCCGTCATCGCTTAGTCGATGCGGCCGAATTCGAAGAAGTTCAGGCCCATGATGACAGCCAGGAAAATGGCGATGACACCGATCGCGATCATGGCGCGGCTCCGGAAAGAGAAAACAAGATCGAGCCGGCTTTAGCCTTCGGCGCCGCTGACCGCAAGCGGCAGCCGCGCTAGAACGGGTCCATGCTCTGGCGCCGTCGCATCGAACCCTTCACCCGCCCCCTGGTCTACGCCTATTTCCGCGTCACGCGCGGCCTCACCCTGGGCGTCCGGGCGCTGGTCACGGACAGCGATGGCAAGGTCCTGCTGATCCAGCACACCTATATCAAGGGCTGGTACCTGCCCGGCGGCGGGGTGGAGCGCGGCGAGACGGCGGAGATCGCCGTGATCCGCGAACTGGCCGAGGAGGCCGGCGTGCGCGCCTTGTCGCGCCCTCGGCTCGTCTCGGCCCACAGCAACGAGGTTCTGCACCCCGGCGACCATGTGCTGCTCTACCGGATCGAGGCCTGGGAGCCTTGCGCCTCTGACGCCGAGGGCGAGATCCACGCGGTCGGCTGGTTCGATCCGAACGACCTGCCGGAGGAGACGACCAAGGCCACCCGGCGGCGGATCGCCGAGGCTCTGGGCGACGCGGAGCCAGATGTGATGTGGTGAGGGCTAGCCACCTGAACGCCGATCACATTAAATGCTTGTTTGAAACCGCCCCGCAGAGCGGATCCCACATCCAAGGGCAGGAGAACGGCATGCGCGAGTACACCAAGTTCTATATCGACGGCGCCTGGGTCGATCCGGCCCAACCCAAGACGCTCGACGTCATCAACCCGGCCAACGAAGAGGTCGCCGGCGTGATCTCGATGGGCTCGGAGGTCGATGTCGACCGCGCCGTCCGCGCCGCCCGCAAGGCGTTCGACAGCTGGTCGCAGACCAGCCGCGAGGAGCGCATCGACGTGCTCGAACGCATCATCGCCGAGTACCAGAAGCGCTTCGAGGACATGGCCAAGGCCATCACCGAGGAAATGGGCGCTCCGGCCTGGCTGGCCCAGCGCGCCCAGGCGGCCATGGGCATCGGCCACGTCCAGACCGCCGTCGCCGTGCTCAAGAACTACAGGTTCGAGGAAGACCGGGGCACGACCCGGATCGTCAAGGAGCCGATCGGCGTCTGCGCCTTCATCACGCCATGGAACTGGCCGGTGAACCAGATCGCCTGCAAGGTCGCCCCGGCCCTGGCCACCGGCTGCACCATGGTGCTGAAGCCGTCAGAGATCGCGCCGTTCAGCGCCCATATCTGGACCGAGATCCTGCACGCCGCCGGCGTGCCGCACGGGGTGTTCAACCTGGTCAATGGCGACGGCCCCACGGTCGGCGCGGCCCTGTCCAGCCATCCCGAAGTCGACATGGTCTCGTTCACCGGCTCGACCCGCGCCGGTATCGAGGTGGCCAAGAACGCCGCCCCGACCGTCAAGCGCGTCCACCAGGAGCTGGGCGGCAAGAGCCCCAACATCATCCTCGACGACGCCGACTTCGCCCGCGCGGTGGGCGGCGGCGTGGCCTCGGTGATGATGAACTCGGGCCAGTCGTGCAACGCCCCGACCCGGATGCTGGTGCCGGGCAAGCGCATGGACGAGGTCATCGCCATCGCCAAGGCCGCCGCCGAGAGCCACACGGTCGGCGACCCGAACGGCAATCACAAGATGGGCCCGGTGGTCAGCGAGACCCAGTGGAACAAGATCCAGGGCCTGATCCAGAAGGGCATCGACGAGGGCGCCACCCTGGTCACCGGCGGCGTCGGCCGTCCGGAAGGCCTGGACAAGGGCTACTACGTCAAGCCGACCGTCTTCGCCAATGTGAAGCCCGACATGACGATCTCCAAGGAAGAGATCTTCGGCCCGGTGCTCTCGATCCTCGGCTACGACACGGTGGATGAAGCCGTCACCGTCGGCAACGACACCGAATACGGCCTGGCGGCCTATGTCTCGGGCGGCGACCTGGAGACGGTGCGCAAGGTGGCCGGCAAGCTGCGCGCCGGCCAGGTCAACCTCAACGGCGCCGGCCCCGACCTGATGGCCCCGTTCGGCGGCTACAAGATGAGCGGCAACGGCCGCGAGTGGGGCGACCACGCGTTCGGCGAGTTCCTGGAGACGAAGGCGATCCTCGGGTACTCGGCGAAGGCGGCGGCGGAGTAGGGGGCTGCTTCTACTGAGTTAGTCGGACTTGGAGAGGGCGGGGCCGGGAGGCTCCGCCCGGTGATCACCTTACATCTCTTGAAGGCAGCAGCGTGCCGGACTGACCAGGTCAGTCAAGGCTCGCCTCCGGCGACCGCGTCGCGGCGACGCGGAGCGTCGGCCTTGAGTGACCTGGACAGCCCGGCGATCGTCTCGCCGTGAGATGTAAGGATGGCTCCGACCTCGGGGGGCGGATGGCGGAAGAGGGCGGGCACCCCAGATGCTCCCCCGCGATGCGGGGAGCTGTCGCGGAGCGACTGAGGGGGCTAGCGTGGCATAGGTCCAGTTGGCCCCCTCCGGCCCTCTGGGCCACCTCCCCCGCAACGCGGGGAGGATCTACGGGGATTGAGGGCGCTGTATCCCCGGTGTTCGCGGAACAGAGCCACACGAAATCAACCGCTTGTCGATTTTTCACGCCCCTGGATCATCCGCGTTGAATCCGCCGCGATAATCAATGCATCCCCGTCGCGGGGGAGGGCGTTTGGATCCGGCCCGAAAACGGCGGCGGGGGTAGGTTGAGCGGGGCCGCTGGCGGTTCCCGGAGGCTCGAAAGTCGCCCCGTCCGTACTCTTTAGGCGGATCGGTTGGCGAACGGGCGGTCTCCGGGGCCAAAGCCCTCAGCGGATCGACAGGGCGGTGATCGTACAAGCCGCCTATCGTGGATCGTCGGGGTCGAGACGGATGTAGCCGATCGACTTGGTCCGCGCCCGTCCGGGGGTAAACGGGGACCCGAGCAGACAACGCTCACGCCTCCCGACCTCACGGGCAAGAACAGCCTGGCGGAGCGGTCAGCGAGCCGAAACACACAAACCACTACGGTCCCCGGGTTCGCCCGGCCGCTCCGTCGCCTCCCCACACGCCTTCAGCGGCCGCGCCGCGTGAAGCCGATCGGATGTGTCCGCGGCGGCGCCCGCCGTAAGATGTGCTAGGCTCCCTCCATGACAACCGACGCCCCGCCGCCCGAAGCGCTCCCCGAAGCGCCTCTCGACGAGACCCCCATGCAGCGCGCCCTGCGCCTCAAGCAGGCCGCGCTCGACGCCCGGCCCAAGGCGCCGCGCGGCGGGAAGTTTCAGCGACAGCAGTCCGCGCGCATCGCGGCGGGCGACTCTAAGCCCTGGATGAAGAAGTAATGGCCGGACTCAAGGACAAGCGCGGGTTCATCGACAAGGACCGCCTGGATCTCACCGAGCGTCAGGCCGTCGAGTACTGGATGAAGCGCTGGGGCGTCACCCGCGACCAGATCACCGCCGCCCACCGCAAGGTCGGCCGGATGACCAAGGACATCGCCGCCGAGCTTGGCAAGAAGCGCTGAAACCCCGGCGACGCTGAGCTTTCGCGTTCGTTCGGCGCCGGGGCCTAGCGGGCGTTGGCCGCGCCGTCGGCGTCGTCGCGCGAGACGGCCCGCAGCAGGTGATTGCGGCCCAGGGGCGTGATCTCCCAGCCGCCGCCGCCGCGACGCGCCAGGCCCAGCTGGGTCAGGGCCTGGGCGGCGCTGATGTTGACGAAGTTGGAGTCCTGGCCCGGCTGGCGTTCGGCCAGGTTCCGCAGGGCGTTAAGCTGGCTGTCGGACAGGGTGTCGCTGACGGGGAGATCCTGGGTCATGTCGCTCCGATGCGTCGGTGATCGAAGCCGCCGATCGGCCGGGAAAGCCCGGGCGCCTGGGGGAAGCCGCCAGGTCGACATGAACCCAGTCAGCATACCACGTTTTGGCCGGGGAGGCGCGGGGCTTCTGGTTTTCGACGGAAAACGGAGGGCGGGTTCGGAAGATATTCAAAGATTTCCGCCTGTTTTCGCGAGACTTTCTGCGGCCGAAATATTTTGGACGGTCAAGAAAATCGACCGGTTCCGATCGCGGACGATTAATCCCCCGGTCGGTTCGATTTTGTGTTAATCGTTTGGAATGCGAGAAATTACCAATCGAGCCGTTCTCACTGTCGCCCGACATGAGGGCGCGTGGAGCGTCGAACTGGCGGGCGAGCATTTCGGCCAGTCGGCCGACAAGGAAGTCGCCAAGGCCGCCGCCCATCGCCGTGCGCGCACCCTGCAGGACTCCGGCCAGGCCTGCCAGATCCGCATCACCGGCGAACACGGCTTCGGAGGTCGCTCGTGAGCAAGACGTCCCCGCCAAAGCCGCCGCAAGCCCCGTCGGTCCTGTTCCGTCGCGAGATCGAGGCCGCCATCGCCGGCGGCGCCTCCGCCAAGAAGATGACCCTGCGGCTGACCCTGAACGACGGCCGCCGCCTGCGCCGCGACGACACCGTGCCGCTCGAGCAGATCAGCTATCGCGGCGGCGAGATGCATTTCCTGGGCGTCCGCGTTCTGGAAGGCGGCGTCGCCGTCAGCGTCCTGGACCAGTCCCCCCGGGCCTGAGGCTTCCCCAAACGGCAACCTTGCCGCGCGTCCGCTTTCCGTTACCGTCGGTTCCAACAGAACAACGATAACCTGAGGGAGTGAGACCATGGCGCCGCCGGATGGCGCGTCGCCCTCGCGCGACGTCACCAAGGTTCCGTTCAAGCCCCTGGCCATGAAGGGGCCCGACGTCAGCGTCGAGCGGCGGCCGGACGGCTCGATCGTCATCACCTCGAACCATGCGCCGGGCGAGGGCCCGCGCTCGATCGCCCACCTGATCGCCGCCAGGGCCGCGGAGCATCCCGAGCGACCCTATCTGAGGCAGCGCGAGCCGGGTCACGGTCCCTGGCGCGAGGTCACCTACGGCCAGGCCCAGCGGGCGGTCGAGGGCATAGCCCAGTGGCTGCTGGATCGCGGGCTGACGGGCGCCGACAGCGTCATGATCCTGTCGGGCAATTCGATCGAGCACGCCCTGATGACCCTGGGCGCCTATGCCGCCGGCGTGCCGGCCGCGCCGATCAGCCCGGCCTACAGCCTGATGTCGACCGACCACGCCAAGCTGAGGCACTGCTTCGACAAGGTCGCCCCGCGCGTCGTCTTCGCCCAGAGCGGGCCGATGTTCGCCAAGGCGCTGGAGACCCTCAAGGCCCTCGATCCGACCCTCGCGGTGATCACGGCCGACGGCGCGCCGGAGACGATCGCCTTCGCCGAGGTGGCGGGCGCGACGCCGACGGCGGCGGTGGAGGCCGCCCGCGAAACGCTGGGACCGGCGACCGTGGCGAAATACCTGTTCACCTCCGGCTCCACCGGCCTGCCCAAGGCCGTGCCCCAGACCCACGGCATGATGGCGGGCGTCATCGCCGGCCAGGAAGGCCTCCGCGCCGACGCGCCCACCGACGAGATCCCTCAGAGCCTGGAGTGGATGCCCTGGAGCCATATCTCGGCCGGCAATATCGGCTTCAACGCCGTGATCTGGGCCGGCGGCACGCTGCACATCGACGAGGGCAAGCCGCTGCCGGGAATGTTCGAGACGACGATCAAGAACCTCTACGAGGTTTCGCCGATCGTGTTCGGCTCGGCCCCGATCGCGTTTTCGATGCTGGCCGACGCGATGGAGAACGATCCGGCGCTGCGGCGCTCGTTCTTCAAGAACCTGCGCTACATGGGCTATGGCGGCGCGACCCTCTCCAACGACGTCTATGACCGCATTCAGGCCCTGGCCGTGGCCGAGACCGGCCAGCGCATCCCGCTGACCACCATGTATGGCGCGACCGAGACGCAGGGCGTCACCGTCACCCACTGGATCACCGAGCGAGTCGGTCTGGTCGGTCTGCCCCTGCCGGGTATCGCCCTGAAGCTGGCGCCCAACGGGAGCAAGTACGAGGTCCGGGTGAAGGGGCCGACCGTGGCGGCCGGCTACCACAAGGATCCGGAGCGGACGGCGGCGGCCTTCGACGAGGAAGGCTTCTACAAGCTGGGCGACGCGGCGCGGTTCGTCGATCCGGACGATCCGGCCAAGGGCCTGGTCTTCGACGGCCGGGTGACCGAGGACTTCAAGCTGGACAGCGGCACCTGGGTCAGCGTCGGCGTGCTGCGCCCCGACCTGGTGGCGGCCTGCAGCCCCTATATCCACGACGCGGTGATCACCGGCCAGGACAAGCCGTTCATCGGCGCGATGCTGTGGCCTTCGCCGGCCGGCCTCGCGGCCCTTGTCGCCGATCCGGGGCCGGGGACGCCGCTGGAGAAACTGGTGGCCATCCTGCGCGACCGGCTGGCGGCGTTCAACGCGGCGGCCGGCGGCTCGTCGCGGCGGGTGGGCCGCTTCACCCTCCTGACCGAACCGCCCTCGATCGACGCCGGCGAAATCACCGACAAGGGCTATGTGAACCAGCGCTGCGCCCTGGACCGCCGGGCCGAGCGGGTGGAGGCGCTGTACGCCAAAGAGCCCGGCGAGGGCGTGTTCGTCGTCTAGCGCGTCACCAGCTCATCCCGCCGCGCACCAGCACGGCGGTCTTGTCCGACATGCCGATGGCCATCAGGTCGGCCGGCTTGGCCGGCGGGGTCTTGGCCAGGGCGGGCCAGCCGTCGTGATACTCCAGCGCCGCGACCTCGACCTTGCCGGGGCCCAGCGTCGTGAAGCTCAGGGTGACGCCGTTCGGATCGGGGGCGTGATAGGTCAGGGCCGACCATTGGCCGGCCTCGGTCTTCAGGGTGATCGGACGGCCGTTGAGGCGTGGCGCGGCCAGCGGGCCGCTGGGGCGCAGGCGCACGGTGACCATCTCGGCTCCGGGCGCGGGGATCAGCCGGACCAGCAGCCGGTCGTCGGCGCGGTCGACGGTCAGCTGGGCGCCTCGACGGGCGCGGCGCGGGTCTCGGACATCCAGACCGGCTTGCGCCAGAACGGGGCCAGCGGCTGCTGCTTAGGATCCGAACCGCCATCGTCAGGCAGGACGGCCTTGGTCCAGGCGTCGAGGCGCGGGGCCTCGGTCAGACGCCAGGCCTTGCCGGTCGACAGGTCGGCGACGTGCAGGGCCTGGGTCACGGCGGGACGGCCGGGCTCGCCGCCGAGGCGGGCGGCGTTGGCGATCAGGGCGACGCCGGCGAGGGCTAGCACGCCGGCCGCGCGCCAGGCCCAGCGCGTGGCCGCGAAGTCGTGGGCCAGGGGCGACAGGGCCGGCGCGGCCAGCATGGCGAACAGGGCCAGGACGGCCGGCTCCATCATGCCGACGCCGGCGAAGGTCCAGGATCCCCAGGCGGTCAGCTGGGCGGTCGACAGCACGGCCAGGAGGCCGACCACGAAGGTCAGGGCCAGCGCCACCCGCCGGTCGCGCGTCCCGCCGACGCCGATGATCAGGGCCGCGCCGAGGGCGGCGACCAGCAGCGGCCAGGTCAGCATCACCGTCGCGCCGGGCGCCAGGACCTGGGCGGCCGTGGCCATGACCAGCAGCACGATCATCCCGCCGATCCAGGCCCCCAGGACGTCGGTCTTGAAGCCCAGGGACAGGGCGGCCAGCACGCAGGCGGCGACACCCAAGCCGAGGCCGATGGGATCGAAGCCGCCGACCAGGCTGCACGCCCCGCCCAGGGCCAGGGCGACGGCGCAGGGGATGATCCGGCGCGCGCCCCGCGCCTGGGCGGTGGCGACGCCCAGGCCGACCGCCACGGCCAGCAGGCCGCAGCCCCACAACAGCAGGTCGAAGCGGGTCAGGACGCCGTAGTAGCGCTGCACGTCCGTGATCATCAGCAGTCGGCCGGCCAGGTGCAGCACCGTGGCGGCGGCGGTGGCGGTCAGCAGAAGGCCGGCCACGCCGCGGGCGATCTCCCAGCCGCTGGCGGCGCCCAGGCTCAGGGTGCGCCAGGCGGTGAAGACGATCAGGCCCGCGGCGAGGACCAGCAGCCCCCAGCCGACGGCCGGCGGATAGCTGATCATGAACAGGCCCAGCACGTCGGAATAGATCGCGTTCGGGGCCTTGGCCGGCAGGGTCGCGGCGTCGGCCAGCGCGCGAATGGTCGGCAGCGCCTGGTCGCCGATATGCTGCAGGCTGCCGCGCTCCAGGTGGTCGGGCCGGGCCAGCGGCGTGTGATAGGCCAGCTGGTCGTCGATGAAGGCCAGGTTCAGCCCCGGCAGGCCCTTCTTCACCGCGTGAGTGAAGTCGGTGTCGTTGGGCATCTTCTCATAGACTGTCGAGGCCAGGGAGTTGGCCGACGGACCCTTGGCCTGACGGGCGAAGACGCTCATCAGGGCGCCGTTGCCGGGGCCGGTCTGGAACATGGCCGCGCGGCCGGCGTCGCCCCGGGCTTCCAGGTTCACGACCAGGCCGACGCGCTCGAGGGTGGGGTCGCGGTTGAAGAAGGCGTCGGCGCCCAGCAGGCCCGCCTCCTCGGCGTCGGTGAACAGGAAGATGACGTCGCGGGCGTGCGGCCCGTCGGCCTTGAGCGCGCGGGCGATCTCCAGCGCGGCGGCCACGCCCGTGGCGTCGTCGGCGGCGCCGGGCGAATTGTGCACCGAGTCATAGTGGCTCATCACCAGGATGGCCGGCAGGCTGGGATCCTTGCCGGGCAGGACGCCGATGACGTTCTGCACGGCGGCCACGGTCAGGGCTCGGCCGGTGTCGGACTTGGTCCAGAAGCCTTCGCCGGGACGGATCGAGACCTGTAGCCCCAGCTCCGAGATCCGTTCCCGGAGATGGTCGCGGACCTTGGCGATCTCGGCCGAGCCGGTGGGGTGGGGCTTCTGGGCGATGGTCGTGACGTCGGCCATGGCGCGGTCGGCCGAGAAGGCCGTGGCGGGGGCGCTGGCGGGGGACGGGCGCGGGGGTTCTCTGACTCCACACGCCCAGCGCCAGGCCGACGGCCAGGCAGATCCAGAAACCCAGGAAGCGGATCGTCTTCATGGCGTGGCTCCGGCGCTGATCGAATCCCCGAGGCCATGCTGAGGTGATGCGCCAAGATCGCAAACCCCTCTCGAAAAGCTCCGACCAAAGAAAAGGGCGATCCGGTCGCCCGGATCGCCCTTCCCTCTTCCGAAAGCCGACGGAGGCTCTAGGCCGCCGTCGGTTCCCCCTCCCGGCTAGAACTTGGCCGTCTAGAACTTGGCCTTCAGCGTCACGCCGTAGGTGCGGGGCGCGCCGAGGAAGGCGTCGTAGGTCCCGCTCTGCAGCGGGCCGTCGTAGCCGACCTGATAGTACTTCTTGTTGGTCAGGTTCTGGGCCCAGGCGTCGACCGTCCAGAGCCCCGTCTGGCTGCCGATGCCGATGCGGCCGTTCACCACTGTCATCTTCGGTTGGACCTTCTGCGGCGCCAGGTCCGAACCGGTGTTGTAGCTGGAGCTGTACTTGGCGCTCAGGTTGGCGTGGAACAGCAGCGTCGAACCCAGGTCATGCTCGTAGCTGGCCGCCAGCGAGCCCGACCACAGCGGCGCGAACGACAGACGGGCGTCGGACAGGCGCGGCGAGACGCCGGTCGGCGCGATGAACGGGCCGTACTCGGTCTCGGCGTAGGTGACGCCGCCCTGCAGGCTGAGGCCCCGGATCGGCGTAAACCACAGCAGGTCCGTGTCGACGCCGAACGATTCCACCTTCGGGATCGAGGTGACGATGTAGCTGACGCCCGTGAAGGTGTTCAGCTGGAAGCCTTTGTACGCCTGGTGGAAGAAGGCCGAGTTCAGGGACAGGCGGCGGTTCAGCCAGCTGGTCTTGAAGCCGACCTCGATCAATTCCACCGTTTCCGGCGCGAAGTCGGTGTCCGGGTTCGGCGTGCCCAGGCCGATGCGCGAGCGGTCGAGGTTGAAGCCGCCGGCCTTGTAGCCCTTGGCCCAGGACACGTACGACATGATGTCGTCGGTGACCTTGGCCGAGACCTTGAAGGTGCCGGTCCATTCCTTCTCGTTGCGCTTCTGCTTGGAGCTGTAGTTGTTGAAGCCCGGATCGGTCCACGGCAGGCAGAGGTTGCCGATCACGGTCGAGGCGTTGGCGGCGCCGACGATGCCGACGATCGTCCCGACGCGGCCAAGGGCGGCGGCGCAGCCGTTGTTGCCCGGCAGGTTGGTGTACTGCGTCGCCAGGGTCTTCAGTTCGTGCGTGTGGCGCAGGCCGATCGTCAGGTCGATCCGATCGGTCAGGTGATAGGTGTCGTTGGTGAAGAACGACAGGCTCTTGGAGTTCTGCGCGTAAGCGTCCAGCGAACCGGAGCCCGCCGTGTAGGACGTGCCGGGCGCGCGGCCGGTCAGGGCCGAGACGAAGGTGGGGCTGGCCCCGCCCGACAGCAGCAGGCCCAGATAGGTCTCGTAGGCCGAGCCATAGCGGAACGGCGTCAGCTGATCGAGGTCCTCGTTGGCGTAGAAGGCGCCGATCAGCCATTCGCCCTTTTCGGTGCGGCCGGCATAGCGCAGTTCCTGGCTGAACTGCTTGAAGCGCGTGCGCCACTGGTCGCCGTTGCGGTAGGCGATGTCGGCGGTCGAGAAGTCGACGTCCTGGCCGTTGTTGGTCGTCCACTCACGCGCCGCGGTGATCGAGGTCAGGGTCGCGCCGCCCAGCCACGGGGTGGTCCATTCGCCTTCCAGCGAAACGCCCTTGTCCTCGATCTGCTGATCGGTCGGGCGGTTGGCGTAGGAAATGCGGTCGAACGGCTTGGCCGGAATGGACACGCCCGAAGTCCGCCGACAGGGCGTCGAGAATGGGGCCGGTCGGGCCGGTCACGATCTGCACGCCGACGCAGCAGCGTTCGTCACGCTTGGTGTAGTCGCCGATGAAGCGGAACTTCAGCTCGTCGGTCGGGGTCGCCAGCAGCTGGCCGCGGATGGTGTAGAAGTCCTGGTTGGCGTCGTCGGTGGCCGTGCGCGGACCCGCGCCGGTCTTGATGGTGTAGAAGCCGTCGCGCTCGCGCTTGGCGGCGAACAGGCGGCCGGCCAGCTTGTCGGCGATGATCGGGCCGGTCACGGCGACCGAACCACCCTTGGAGCCGTAGTTGCCGAAGGTCGCCTCGGCCTCGGCGCCGAATTCGAACTCAGGGGCCTTGGTCAGGACGTTGATGACCCCGGCCGAGGTGTTCTTGCCGAACAGGGTGCCTTGCGGACCCTTCAGCACTTCGACCCGTTCCATTTCGCCTAGGTCGTTGAAGGCCACGCCATTGCGCGGGCGATAGACGCCGTCGATGACGACGCTGACCGACGATTCCAGGCCGGGGTTGTCGCCGACCGTGCCGACGCCGCGAATGCGGACGGTGGTGTTGGTCTCGTTCGACGTCGACGCCACGTTCAGGCCAGGGGTCAGGATCTGCAGATCCTTGATGTCCTTGACGCCCGCGCCTTCCAGCTGCTTGGCGCCGACCGCGGTCACCACGATCGGCACGTCCTGCAGGTTCTGCTCGCGCTTCTGGGCGGTGACGACGATGCTGTCGACGGTGGGGATGTCGTTCTGGGCTGGGGTGGCCTGCTGGGCCTGGACGGCGCCCGGCGCCCATGCTGGCGAGGACAACAGCGGACGCAGTGCCGCAAAGCACCTGGGTGAAGCGCATTTCCTACCTCTCGGTTGTCGGCCGACAGCGCTTGCCCGCCCCCGGCTCGTTTTTTTTGTTGTTCCGCCGAACGATTGTTCGAATGGATAGCCAAGGGTTAGGCGCCGCAAGCGTGCTCGGCAAGCAAAATCCCTTATCGCGACTAGGTTCGAGCGATCTCTGTTGCCGGGAAGCGACAGCATTGGCCGGCCGTCATCGAAATTCGAAAGTGGCTTGCGCGCGCGGCCGACGGGTCTCATCTGCCCACTCATGAGCCTCTCGCCCGTCTACCGTCCCGATCCTCGCCTGCAGGCCCTGGGGCGCGATTTCGCCGATCCCGTCGAGGCGGCCGACTTTCCGGAAACGATCCTGCGATTCCGCAACCAGAGGGCGGCGGCCAGCGTCGGGCTGGACGACCTGACCGACGTCGACTGGGTCCGCCATTTCGGCCGCTTCGCGCCGTTGCCGGACAACCAGCCCGTCCCGTTGGCCATGCGCTATCATGGCCATCAGTTCCGCGTTTACAACCCCCGACCTCGGCGACGGCCGCGGCTTCCTGTTCGCCCAGCTTCGCGAGCAGGGAACCGATCGCCTGCTGGATCTCGCCACCAAGGGTTCGGGCCAGACGCCTTGGTCGCGGGCCGGGGACGGCCGTCTCACCCTGAAGGGCGGGGTGCGCGAAATCCTGGCCGCGTCGATGCTGGAGGCCCTGGGCGTTCCCACCTCGCGCGCCTTCTCGCTGGTCGAGACCGGCGAGGCCCTGACGCGCGGCGACGAGCCCAGCCCGACCCGCTCGGCGGTGCTGACCCGGTTGTCGCACAGCCATATCCGCTTCGGGACCCTCCAGAGACTGGCCTATTTCGACCAGCGCGATCTGATCGTTCAACTGGTCGATCACGTCATCGAGACCTACTTCCCCTGGCTGGCTGACGCGCCCGACCGGGCGGCGGCGCTGATGGAGGCGACGGTGAGCGCCAGCGCCAGGCTGCTGTCGCGCTGGATGACGGCGGGCTTCGTGCACGGGGTGCTGAACACCGACAACATGGTCGTGACCGGCGAGAGCTTCGACTACGGTCCCTGGCGGTTCCTGCCGCGCAACGACCCGAACTTCACGGCCGCCTATTTCGACCACCAGGGGCTCTACAGCTTCGGCCGCCAGCCCGAGGCGGTGTTCTGGAATCTGCAGCAGTTGGCCGCCTGCCTGACCCTGGTCGCCGACCAGGCCGGTCTGCTGGCGGCGCTGAACGGCTTTTCCGACGCTTATCGCCTGGCTCTTCGCGCGGCGATGCTGGACCGCCTGGCCGTCAGGAGCAGGGGGGCGGATGAGGATGTCGCCCTGGTCAACGCCGCGTTCCGGGCCCTGGCCGAGGGCGGCGAGGCGCTGCGCTGGGAACCGTTCTTCTTCGACTGGTTTGGCGGAGAAACCTCGACGGCGCGCGCCCTGGACGGTCCGCGCGCCGATCTCTACCGCACGGAGACGTTCGAGACGTTCCGCCGCCGGCTGGCCGACTTCGAGCCCGACCGGCCGGAGCGCCTGGCCGATCCCATGTTCCAACGCCCGGAGCCGGAGGAACTGATCGTTGAGGAGGTCGAGGCCCTGTGGGCGCCGATCGCGGAGAGCGACGATTGGGGACCGCTCACCGAAAAGCTTGGCCGGATCGAGGCCGCCCGCTTAGCCTACGCCCTTGGACAGAACGGCGACAAAAACGCCGCACCCTGAGTTTTTTCATTCGGGCGCGGAACAACCGTCAAGTTTCCGTCTTACAGTTCCGGCACAGTGCCTCCGACGAACGCCCGCGTGGAGATTCCCCGATGCGCATCTTCCAACCGATCATGCTGGTCTGCGCCGTGGCCATGTCCTTCGTGGGGGCCCTCGGCATCCCGGGCTGCGCCCGCGCTATCGGCGAGTGCCTGCGCGACCGCCCCGAATTGGCTTAGCCGGGCCTCTAGGCGCTGAACGCTTTCAGCTCGACGGCCGTTTCGCGCGTCAGCTGACGGCGCGCGGTGACGCGGAACGTCGCCAGGAAGCGTTCCAGAAACAGCCAGGTCGCCTCGTCGTGATCCAGGTGGTGGGTCAGAAGGCCGATCGGTTCGTCCCATCGGCCCGCCTTGCGCCTCTGGGCCATCAGTCGCCGCATCCGTGACAGGAAGCGCCAGGTTCCGCGGAACCGGCCGCCGCCTTTCCAGCGCAGCACGTCCAGGTGCGCGTCGAGACGCATGACGCCGTCCCGCACGCTTTTGGCTTGGTCGAAGCCCGAGACCGCGGTGATCGACGAGTTCGGGCAGCACCGCGAGCAACTGCGGCTGCATATTGTTCCACGGCGGCACGAACAGCGTCGGCCTCACGCCGGCGCGGTGGAAAAACATGACGGTGGCGCGCAGCTGGGCGCGGACCCAGTCGATGTCGTCGCTGTCGATGATCTCGCCGAAGCCCTGGCCGTCCGGCTGGCGGTTGACATGCCTGAAGCCGTGGACCGCCAGCTCGACGTGCGGCTCGGTCTCGACGCGGCGCGCCAGCCGCGACAGGTGGGGCCCGGCGATGGCCGCCAGGGTCAATGGGGCGTCGTGACGGCGCGACAGAGCCAGCAGCCGCTCCAACGCTTCGGTCGCCGCGCGGGCGTCGTCGTCCCCGCCACCACAGGACCGGCGCGTGACCGGCATTGGTCCAGAGCGCGAGCTCGGATCCCAGGATCAGGCGGAAGGCGAGCGGCGGTCGGGACATGCGGGCGCCGAGCGTTACTGTCCGTTGGCCTCGGCGCGGCGCAGCGGCAGCGGGGCGGGGGCGGTCACCGGACGTCCGCCCCTGGCCGCTTGGGCGCGCGCGCGCAGAATCTCGCGCGCCCTCAGGTTCGACAAGATCGGATAGAGGCCAGCCATCAGCGAGATCAGGAAGCCCAGGTCGCCTTCCTTGTAGCCCTTGCGCGAGACGTAGCACTTGAAGAACCGGCGCACGCCGCGGAAGGCGTCGTCGCCGACGCCCTTGATCTTGCCGCTGTCGGCCAGGTCCTGGGCCTTCAGGGCGGTGTAGCGGCCGAGACGCGCGAACATGTCAGCGATGTCCTCGTCGACCATGTGGTTCAGGGGCGTGTTCAGGCGGCCGCCATAGGCGCCGTCCAGCTTGGCGCCCGGGTGGACGCGCTCGGCCTTCCACGACTTGACGCCGCGACGGAACAGGCGGGCGGCCGACGAGGTGCCGAACGAGCCGCCCCAGCCGTGGCGGACCAGTTGGTCGCCGACATAGTTGTCGATCGGGACCTGGTACCAATCGGCGGCGTCGGCGCGCTCGATCGTTTCGCGGACTTCCTGGGCGAAGGCGGGGTCGACACCCTCGTCGGCGTCCAGCTCCAGGATCCAGTCGCCGGTGCAACGGGCGATGCCGGCGTGCTTGCGCGGGCCTTCGATCGGAAAGATGCCCGAAACGACCGTGGCGCCGTAGTGGCGGGCGATGGCTTCGGTGCCGTCGCTGCAACGGTCGGCGACGACGACGATCTCGTCGCAGAACGACAGCGCCGCAAGGGCCGCCGGCAGGCGTTGTTCCTCGTTGTGCACGCAGAGCAGGGCCGAAAGCTTGGCCATTACATGTCCTCGGTCGAATGACCACGCCCCCGCGGTCGCTTCGATAGGAAGACGCCGCCGCGCGACAGCGCCCCCAGCCTCCGGGGATGACAAATAAGTAAGTTTTGCAACAAGCTACCCGCGCGGCCGGGCGCGGGGGCGGCTAGAAGTTGGCCGACAGGGCCAGGCTCCACGTCCTCGGACGTTGCGGCGTCACCTGACGGACCTGGCCGAAGCTGAACGGGTTGCCGTAGGCGAAGGTGTCGCTGGAGCTGTTCCAGGGATTGCTGACGAACACGGCCGCGCGCCAGCGGTCGGTCATCACCTGGGCCGACAGCTTGCCGGTATAGTAGCCGCCCATGGTCGGCGAGAAGCGCGGGTCGAAGGTCAGCCGGGACTCGCCGATGTAGCTGGTCTCGGCCGTTAGCATCAGCGTGGCGGCGGCGATCGGGCGCTGATAGGTCACAAGGCTGCCGAACGAGACATCCGGCACGCCGGGCAGGCTGGCGCTGTCGGTGATGCCGTATCCGGGCGCGATCCGGGTCAGTTTCGGTTCGTTGAAGAGAGCATTGGCCTTCAGGGTCAGGCGCGGCGTCGCCTTCCAGCCCGCCTCGATCTCCAGGCCGCGGTTGCGGCCGTCGCCGATGTTGGCGGTGTAGGACAGGCCCGAGGCGAAGTACTGGTCGGTCTGGATGTCGCGCCAGTCGTCATAGAACAGCGCCGCCCGCAGGCTCACCCGACCGTCGAGCGGATTCAGCGTCGCCCCGACCTCGTAGTTGCGCAGATGGTCGGGCCGGAACACCCGCCGCGCCTCGGATGGCCTTGTCAGGCCCCCTGAGTTGAAGCCGCCGGCGCGATAGCCCTCCGAGCTCAGGGCGTAGATCATGCCGCCACGCGCCAGGTCGCGCTGGATCGAGATCTTCGGCGAAAAGCCGCTGAACGAAGCCGCGCGGTCCAGGTCGCGCGTCTGGCCCGGTGGGGGCGCCAGGACGTAGGAGCGGGTGTGGACCGTGGTCTTGAACGCCCGTCCGCCCAGCGCGACCTTCCAGTCGCCGCCCAGGTCGTAGGTCGCCTCGCCATAAAGGGCGTACTCGTTCAACCGGTCCTTGCGATCCTCGTCATAGTAGCTGCGGCTGACGGCGCCCGAGCGGGCCCGCAGATCGGCGTCGCCTTCCTCGATGCTGGTGGCCAGGAAGCCGCCGATCATCCAGCGCAGTCGGCCGATGGCCGGCGCGGTGTAGATCATGTCCTCGATCGCCATCCGCACACGGGCGGATTCGTCGTAGACGCCCAGCTCGAGAGCCTCTTCCGAAAACTCGCTGAGCGAGACGGTGGCGTCGTAGCGGCTGGCGTAGCGGTGGGTCACGTAGCCGGTCACCGACTCGAACTGGCCCCAGTCGCCCGAGCCGCTGATCTTGACCGAGGTCTGGGACAGGCGGTTGCGGTGGATCTCGCGCACCTGATTGGCGCGGCGCGGGCCGCCGGGGGCCAGGGTGACGTACTGGGTGTCCTTGGACGAGACGCTCTGCAGGGCCGAGCTCAGCTTGAGTTGCCAGTCGCCCAGGGTCGCGCGCCAAGCCGCCCGCCCGCCGCGGCGCGTGGTCTTGTCGACGTTGGACAGGCGCAGGTTGACGTCGTCGAGATAGCCGCCGTCGACGTCGTAATAGACCGCCGCGCGCAGGGCCGAGACCCGGCCGATCGGCGCGTTGATCACACCCTCGGCGCGATAGCTGTTCGAGCCGGATTCGGTGGTGGCGATGGTCGAGCCGACCGAGGCCGAATAGCGTCCCAGTTCCGGCTGGCGCGTGACGATGCGATAGATGCCCGACAGGGACCCGCCGCCGTAGAGCGCGCCTTGCGGCCCGCGCATCACCTCGACCCGGTCGACGTCGATCAGTCTCAAGTCCGGGTCGGGGGCGTTGTAGTTCACCGGGATGTCGTCGAGATAGGTGCCGACCGTCGACTGGGTGCGGCCCGTGAAGGTGCCGTCTGACAGGCCCCGCAGCAGGATCTTATTGCGCGCCGCGCCCAGGTTGGTGGTCATGAAGCCGGCCGTCTGGCGGGCCACCGAGCCGGTTTCGCCCACCCCGGTGTCCTGCAGCTGTGGCGAGCCGATGACGCTGACGCCGCCAGCCAGGGCCCCGAGGCGCGGCGAGCGCTTGCCGGCGTTGATGACCAGCGGAGCCAGGGGCGCGATCGGCTCGGGCGCGACGACGGCCGGCCGGGCGGCGACCACTGGGCGCGGCGCTGGCGGCGCTGGCCGGGCGGCGGAGAAGCGAACCGTGCGGGCGTCGACGAAGCTGTAGGCGCAGCCCTTGCCCTGACTGACGCGATCCAGGGCTTCGCGCAAGCTGAAGGCACCGACCAGTGGGACGCCGGGGCCCTTGCAGGCCTCAACGCCGCCGATGGTCGCGCCCATGCGGACGCCCAGTTCGATCAGGGTTTCGGCGGCGGTGGGCTCGCGGATGTTGAGTCGGACGCGCGATTCCGCTGCAGCGGCTTCATGCGCGCTGGCGCCCAGACCCAGAAGACTGGCGGCGAGCAGGAGCGAAGCCCAATTCAGGGTCGGGCCCGGTCAAGGACGTCAGTCGGGAGCGGACGGCCTTCCGCGCAGGACAATCGAATCATCGCTCGGCGTCGCCGAAATCGGCATGAGGCTGGTCAGGCGACGGACCATCGCATCCTGACCATCCACGATCAATACGCCGGAGAAACGAAGATTGGCCGTGTTTTCACCTTCAAGGCGAAGCGGGCGGTCGAAATAGTGGTTCATGTCGGCGACGATCCGCGTCAGCGGCTCGTTGCGGTAGATCAGGCGGCCCGAACGCCAGCCCACCTGATCCGCGGCCACGACGCCGCGCACGCTGACGCCCGAAGCGCCCTCGACATGTTCCAGCATCTGGCCCGGGCGCAGCCGCACGGGAGTGTCGCCACTGTCCCGTAGAGACCTCGACCAGGCCGCGCAGCACGGTGACCGTGAGCTGCCCATCGCGGCGGCGCACGTCGAACTTGGTGCCGAGCACGCGCACGGTCTCGTCGCCGGCGGTGATCAGGAATGGGCGGGCGGCGTCGTGCGCCACATCGAACAGGGCCTGGCCTTCGTGCACGGTCACGCGACGCGCGTCCTTCTCGAGGCGCACGGACAGGTGCGAGTCGGTGTTCAGGTCGATGTGGCTGCCGTCGGCCAGCGCGATGGCGCGGTTCTCGCCCTTGGCCGTGGTGTAGAGCGTGTCGGACGCCGGCAGGATCTCGCCCCACGGCGCGACGACAAGGGCGACGGCGGCCGCGGCGCCCGCGGCGCCCAGACCACCCAGCCAACGCCAGTCGATCATGAACGCACGCTTCGCCGCGGCGCGCTTCGGCTCGGCCAATTCCCCCCGGACGGCCGCGCCTCGCTGGAAGATCTCCTCGTCGACGGCCTGGATGGCGTCATACGCCTCCCGCGCACCGGGTTCGTTGAGCCAGGCGTCAAACGCCAGCCAGTCGGTCTCTTCGACCTCCGGCCGCTGCAGTCGGGTCAGCCAATCGGCCGCCTCTTGCAGATGTTGCGCTGACCGGCTCATCCGGTGGTGCTCCGACGAGGATCCATCATCCCCCTGCGAATAGACGGCGCCGTGCAGGCCCGGCCCCCATGTGACCCTGCATAAATCAACGGAGCCGCCTCGTCAGGGTCTTCAAGGCGGAGCTTATGTGCTTTTCCACCGTACTGACGCTGATGCCCATGCGTCGTGCGGTTTCCACGTGGCTGTGCCCCTCAAGTTTGTGCAGCCGGAAGGCCTGACGGGTCTTTTCAGGCAAGTCCTCGAACGGCCTCGACCAAGGCCCTGAGCCGCTGACGGCTGGCGACAACCTCGTCGGCGGAAGGTTCGTCGGCGACCTCGTGGCCGGCCACGACGGTCGTGGTGACGTCGCGCCAGTCGCTGTCGCGCGTCCCCGAACGCTTCTGGCTGCGCAGGCGGTCAAGCATCAGGTTCGAGCCGATCCGGTGCAGCAGGGCCGAGGGATTGTCGACCGGGCCGACCGATTCCATGCCACTGATGCGGAGATAGAGATCCTGGACCAGGTCCTCGGCCTCGGCGCGGGAGCCCAGGCGCGCGGAGAAGAAACGCACCAGATTGGCGCGCTTTTCCTCGTACAGGCCCAGCAGCGCGGCCTTGTGCGAGTCCGTCACGGCCAAAAGATCACCCACGTCCGCCAAAAACCACCCCCTTCACGGCGGAGCACTATCCATCTTTTTGGCGGAATGACGATCGTTTGTTGCGAGCGATCCTCAAGTCAGGATTTGGCGGAACGAGGACCTTCGAAGTCGTCTAAGTCCAACAAAAGCTCAAATATCAGCGGTTTTCATGGTTAAGCCTCGCGGCCTGAACGACGCCGTCTCCGACGACCGGCGGAAATGCCTGGATTTATGTGGCGAAATGTCGCGGCGCGGGCGGGGCGAGGCGGCGCCGTCTCTGGCGTATCGAGATCCTGGAGCGAAATGGGGCCGCCTTACTCCTTGTCCGGTCTGAACAGCTGGGGGAGGACGGCGTCGAAGACCCCCATGCGCCTCCGGCTCCGGGAAAGCTGGACGGGACGGCCGGTCTCTGTGGCGGCGCGCGGGGGCCTCCCAATGCGACCAACGTCGGCAATGTTATCCATTGTAAAATCAGAGCCAGGATTCCTGGCCGGCGCCGAGTTCTTGCCGTTTAAGTACAAAAAATGATGGGGGGAGCGCGGAGCATGGAGCAGTCCAGCATGACGGCGCCGACGGCCGCGACCGTCGGCCACCGGTTCCGATCGCGTCGCCTTCGCCTCGGCCGGTTCGTCGTAGCCGTGGTCTTGGCGGTGCTGAGCTGGGCGGTGATCATCCTGGTCTGGTGCGCCCTGAGCGCCTGGCTCGCGTGACCTTCGGGGCGCGCGGCGCTATCATTCTCCATCTGAACCACCGGGGGCGAACGACCATGCGCGCAAGCGGTTTTCTGCTGGCCGGAGTTTGTCTGACGCTGCTCGGCGCTTGCGCCTCGCCCCGGGCCGTGGGGCAGGGCGACGTCACCGGGTTGAAGGGCCTGGCCCCCTATTCCAGTTCGGCCGACGGCGCCGATGCGGCCTTCGCCAAGGCGGTCCAGGCGCGGGCGATCGACGCCTTGGGCGGAAGCGGCGGCGGCAAGCCTGCCTACCTCGTCCAGGTCGGCGTGGCGGTGGCGCCTTTGAGCGTCGGCGTCTCCAGCGCCGCCGGACCCCTCGACGACAAGGCCTGGCGCAGCCCGGCCGAGGACCGTCCCTGGTGGCGGCCGTGGCGGGGCAAGGGGCCGGCCCGCACGGTCACCCTGGCGGTGGTCGAGGCTGGCACGGGCAAGACCGTCGCCTGGTCCTCCATCCGCGTGCGCAAGGACGAGCCTGCGGCCGTCGCGGACCTGCTGGTCGCGGCCCTGCGGCCCTCCACCAAGGGTTAGTTCGCCGGCCCAACGGTATGACGCGGCAGGCGGACGGTGAACTCCGCCCCGACGCCCGGCGCGCTGCGGCACGAGACCTCGCCGCCGTGGCGGGTGACGGCCGCCTGCACGAAGGCCAGGCCCAGACCCACGCCATTGACCGCGAAGTCGTGACCCGGCCGCTCGAAACGCTGGAAGGGCCTGAAGGCGGTGGTCGCCTCCTCGCGCGAGAACCCCGGACCCTGGTCGGCGATGGCGACATTGGCGGTCGGGCCGCTCGCCGAAGGCTGTTCCGATAGGCTTACGGTGATGGTCGAGCCTTCGGGGCTGTACTTCACCGCGTTTCCCAGCAGGTTGACCAGGGTGCGGGCCAGGACGCCGCGATCGCCCAGCACGGTCAGCGGCGTGTCGCCGCCGACCTGCTCGATCCGGATCTTGCGCTGCAGCGATTGCGGCCAGACCTCGTCGATGGCCTCGACGGCGATGTCGGCCAGGTCGACCGGCTCCAGATGAACCGGGGTCACCTCGGCCCGCGCCAGCTGCACGAAGCCGTCGGCCAGGGCCAGGGTGCGCTTGGCATAGGCGGCGATGCGGTCGGACAGTTCGGTCGGGACGCCGGGCGTCGTGGCCAGCAGGGCCAGGATCGAGGTCTGCGGCGAGCGCATGTCATGGGTCAGGAGTTGCAGGGCCTGCTCGCGTTGGCGCATGGCGGCGGTGAGGATCGAGATATCGGCCAGGCGGACGATCCAGCCGGCCGGCGCGTCGGTCTCGTCCCTGCGGAACACGGTCTGCAGCTGGAAGGCGCGGCCGTCGGGCAGGTGCAGGTCGATCGGCTCGTGCCGCTCGGTGGCCAAATGGTGCGGGTTGGGGGGCCAGTCCAGCTCGAAGCGATGACCCAGCGGCTCCAGAGCGTTGATCAGGTCGGCCAGGGACGAGCCCGTCAGCTGAATCTGGCTGGGCTTGAACAGGGCCTGGGCGGCGGCGTTGGCGGCGATCACCCGGCCGTGGGCGTCGGCGACCAGGGTGGCGTCGGGCAGGCTGAACAGGGCGTCGGCCGAGAAGCGGCGCAGGTCGTCCATGCGCGTGATCGCCTCGCCCAGGTTCGAGGCCTGGCGCGACACGACATCGCTTTCGAAATCGGCTGGAGCGGTTCCGCGCCCGCGTCCGCGCACGATGCCACGCACGCGCGCCAGTTCGCGGCTTAGCAGGTCGTTGACGCGACCCAGCTGTCCCCAGCCCCAGAGCAGGGCGATGATCTGCAGGCCCAGCACGGTGGCGATCGGCGACAGCCAGATCTGGCCCAGCCAGAACATCGCCGCCGAATAGGCCAGACCGACCAGGCAGAGGCCGATCGTCAGCGCCAGGTTGGCGCGCGGCGGCAGGACCAGGAACCCGACCATCAGCAGCCACAGCAGGGTGAGCGTGAAGGCCGCGCGGCTCCACGGGCCCGCCGGCTTGACCATCAGGCCGCTGCGCAGGCCGTCCAGGATGCTGGCCTGCAACTGCACGCCGGTCATGCTGGCGGCGTCGGGCGTCACCGGCGTCGGGAACGCGGGACCCAGGCCCGGAGCGGTCAGGCCCACGAACACCGTGTGGCCGGCGATCAGCGACGGCGGCGCCTCGCCGGCCAGCACGCTGGAAAAGCTGACGTGGCGATAGATCGACGGCGGGCCGGCGAACGGGATCAGCAGGGTCTCGTCGAAGCCGCGCGTGACGTCGCGCGCCCCGACCGGACGGGTGGCGCGGTGGACAACGGTGACGAGATCGGGACTGAGGCTGACGCCGCTGATTTCGAACGGGGCCATGCGGCGCACGACGCCGTCGTCGTCGAAGCGAACATGGGCCAGGCCGACGCCGGCCGCGCCCTGGGCGATGGCGGGCACCGAGCCCACGACTCGCGGCGGGGCGCCCGCGCCCGCGTCGGCCAGAAACTGCGGCAGGTAGACCCGACCTGAACGCTTGATGGCCTCGCCCAGCGCCTGATCTTGGGCTGGGTCGCCAGCTTCGCTGAACAGGACGTCGTAGACGATGGTCCGCGCGCCGGCCTCGGTCAGCCGGTCGACCATTCTGGCGTGGATATCGCGCGACCAGGGCCAGGCGCCCAGCTGGGCCAGGCTGCGATCGTCGATGTCGACGATCAGGATCGAGGGATCGGCCGGCCGGCCGTTGGCGCGGGCCAGGATGTCGTAAAGCACGTTGTCCAGCCGCTTGGGCGGCAGGACGGCGAAGGCCACCATGACCAGGCTGGAGACGATGGCCAGCAGCAGCCAGGACAGCAGCCGCCCGCTCGGGCGCGGCGCGCGGGGCGCGGCGTGCGTCACTTCCCGATCTGCAGCTGCTGCAGCGTCCCGACCTTCTCGGTCACCGCGCCATCCTTGAAGCGCACGGCGGCCACGCGCCAGGAATAGCTCCCGGGCGGCAGGTCGGTCAGGGTCAGCTGGGGCTCGGTCAGGCCGGGCTGGTCCACGACCGCGACCTTGGCCTCGGCGTCGGAAAACAGCTGGAAGCGATAGTTGCGCACGCCGTCGCCCGCCGCGCTCCAGCGGAACAGGAACTTGCGATGCTTGCCCTCGCGGCTGTCGGACGGCGCGCCGGCTTCCAGCGTGTTGAGGTCGCGGTCGAAGCTGTAGTCGGACGGGAAGCCTTCCAGGCCGCCCGGGTCGATCGCGGTCAGGCGGACGAAATAGGTGCCGTTCTCCAGTTGGCTGAAGTCGGCGGTGGGGCGCTCGCGGGTCGTGGTCTGAGTTCTGGCCTCGGCGAAGATGTCCACGAAGCCGGCGTCGCGGGCCAGCAGCAGACGATAGGCGGCCGCGCCCGGGACAGGTTCGACGGTGAAGCGGACGATCGCCTCGTTCTGGGTCTGGCCGCCGGGACCCATCTTCGGTCCGGGCAGGAGTTCAACAGGCCCGCCGACGCCGCTGGCCGAAGCGCTGACGCCGAAGCCTGCCGCCACCGGCGGCCCGCCGGTCGCCACCTGGCCAGCGTCGACGCCGACCGCGCCTTTCAGGACTTCCGTCTGAGCCCCATCCCCATTGGCTCCGACCCGAAACTCGGTGCCGCGCACCGCCGAGACCGAGACTGGGGTGCGCACCTCGAACCGTGCCCCCGGCGTCTCGGTCGGCGTGGCCGAGATCGTGCTCTTGCCCTGGTCCAGCTGAAACACCCGCTGGGGCGCGTTGTTGATCATCACCTGGCGCAGCTTGGAGATCCGCACGCGGGTGTTCGACGGAAGGGTGACGCGCGAGGCGTCCTCCAGCTCGAAGGTGGCGAAGGCTCCGGGGCCGGTGCTGATCACCTGGCCCTCAGACAGCGGCATGCCGACCCGCGCCGGCGCGCGCTGGCCGTTGGTCTCGACGGTGACGGGGCCGGTGAACGCCGACAGGCTGGCGGCTATCGGCGTCGACTTCAAAAGGTTCGGGTCGATGTTCAGTTGCGAGCCAGGCCGCAGGCGGGTGGGCTGGGCCACGCGATTGGCCTTCTGCACCGCGCGATAGTCGCCAGGTCGGTTCATGTAGCGGCTGGCGAGCCCAATCAGCGTATCGCCCGGCTTGACCACATAGGCCACCGGCGGCTCCGGCGCGGCGGTCTGGGCGTTGGCCGCGCTCGCAAGCATCAGCCCGGCCAGAAAAAAGGAGGCCCGCCCCCGCAGCCCTGGTCATGTCTACTCTCCCCCGCCCGCCGCCTCGGGATCACAGGCCTCCAGACGATAGCCGAAACCGTAGACCGTGCTGAGTCTGAAACCGTTGGTTGGCCGCAGATGCAGCTTGGCGCGCAGGCGCGAGACGTGCGCGTCCAGGGTGCGGGTCTCCAGATCGGGCCGCTGACCCCAGATGCGCCGCAGCAGGTACTCGCGCGACAGGGGGCGGGACAGGTTGTTGAAGAGCAAGGACGCCAGCTGGAATTCCTTGGGCGTCAGGGCCTCGACATGGCCCGCCCAACTGGCCGTCTGGGCGCCTGGGTCCAGGCGATAGGGGCCATGCTGCTCGACCTGGGGCGAGACCGGCGGCCGGTGGATGCGACGGGCCACGGCGTTGACGCGGGCAAGCAGCACCTGGGGCTGCAGCGGCTTGACGATGTAGTCGTCGGCGCCGGCGTTCAGGCCTTCCACGAGGTCCGCCTCGACCGAGCGGCTGGTCAGCAGCAGGACCGGCGGGGCGGTGGTCGGATCCTCGCGCAGCAGGCGCAGGGTCTCGACACCGGACAGCTCCGGCATGTTCCAGTCGAGAATGATCAGGTCGAACGTCTGCTTGCGCAGCTCGGCCAGAAGACGCGAGGGCGTCGTGAAACTGGTGCAGACAAAGCCTGCAGGATCCAGAACCGAAGCGACAAGCGCATTATGGCTTTGGTCGTCGTCGAGCAGGGCGACTTTCATGCGCTCACTTATACTGGGAAGTGGCGCGTCCCGCGGGGGAGCGGAACGCGCCGCGGGACGCCCGATGTCGGTGGGGTGACGAACAGGCGACCAGCTATTCATTGTTATCGCGCCCCGCCCCCGGTTGCTCGCCTTCAGGCGGCATTTTTACAATGCTTTACAGTCGGGTCGAGCGAGCATTCATGCGGCGACCCGGATGATCGAACCCAACTTGGGCGCGAGATCGCCCGTGGGGCGAACCTCGACGCCGGAAAGCCCCAGCCAGGACGCCATCAGCGCCAGTTCTCCGGCGAGCCGTTCCGCGGTCGCGTCATCGGCGTCAGGCTCGGCGTGGGCGGCCAGGACCAGCAGCTTGCCGGCCTTGCGATCGGCCTTGAGGTCGACGCGCGCGGTGATCGCCTCGTCCTGCAGGAACGGCAGCACGTAGTAGCCGTGGGTGCGCTTGTGGGCGGGGGTGTAGATCTCCAGCCGCACGCGGACGCCGAACATCCGCTCGGTGCGCTCGCGGAACCAGATCAGGTTGTCGAACGGCGAGAGCAGGGCGGCGGTCTTCACCGCCCGCGGCCGCCGCGCCCGCGGCCACAGATAGGCCGGCTGCTCCCAGCCCTTCACGGCGACCGGGATCAGGGTCCCGTCGCCGACCAGCGCGGCCACGCCGTCGCGAGCATCGGTCACGCCGAGCCGGAAGTAGTCGCGCAGGTCCCGCTCGGTGGCCACGCCCATGGCGCGGGCCGAGATCTTCAAGAGTTCGCGGCAAGCCTCGGCGCGGCTGGGCGTGGGAGTTCTCGGTGATCGCCTTGGGCAGCACCTTCTCGGGCAGGCCGTAGACGCGCTCGAAGCTGTTGCGGCGCGTGGCGGTGGTCAGGCGGCCGGTCCAGAACAGGCATTCCATGGCCCGCTTGCCTTCGCTCCAGCCCCACCAGCCGCCTTCGCCCTTGGCGCCCAGCTCCAGTTCGGAGGCCGCCAGAGGGCCGCGTTCGGCGACGGCGGCCAGGGCCTGGTCGAGGAAGTCCGCGTGGCTGCGCAGGAAGGCGGCGACGTTCTTCCAGACCCCGACGCCGTCGAGGGCGTCCTGCATCCGCCAGCGTAGCAGGGGGTGGGTCGAGAGCGGCGTCAGCGAGGCCTCGTGCGCCCAGTATTCGGCGAGGTCCGGCGTCTTGCCCCAGGCCATCGCCTCCAGCAGCGACCGGTCATAGGCCCCCAGGCGCGAGAACAGCGGCAGATAGTGCGAGCGCGAGACGACATTGACCGAGTCGATCTGCACGACGCCCAGGCTCTCGATCGTCGAGAGCAGGCGGCGCCTGTCTGGATTGGCGGGACGGGGCCGCGCGAAGCCCTGAGCCGCCAGCGCGATGCGTCGCGCGTCCTTCGCGGAGAGGGTCTCGACCATCGGCGCCAGTTGAACTTGCGTCGGGACCGGGCGCAAGGCAGTGAGACCGCTAACACTCTAGGGAGCGGCCTTCATGACCGTCATCGAAAGGGGCTCGGCCCGCCTGGTGCTCGCGCCAGAGGTCGGCGGTGCGATCGCCAGCTTCACGATCGGCGACCGCCACGTGCTGCGGCCGATGGCGGCCGGCGCGACCGACGCCCTGGCCTCGGCCTGCTTTCCGCTGGTCCCGTTCTGCAACCGCATCCCGAACGGACGCTTCACCTTCGAAGGGCGTGAGGTCGTGCTGCCTCCGAACCTCGGGACCCATCCGCATCCGCTGCACGGCCAGGGTTGGCGCAATGCCTGGACGGTTGAGAAGGCTGAAGGCGGCGAGGCGCTGCTCTCCTACGAGCACGTGGCGGACGCCTGGCCCTGGGCCTACCGCGCCGAGCAGCGGTTCGCGGTTGGCGAGACCGGTCTGCGCCTGGAACTGTCGGTCACGAACACCGGCCCCGACGCTATGCCGGCGGGCCTGGGTTTCCATCCCTACTTCCCGGCGCGCGACGCTGAGACCCTGACGGCGACCAATGATGGCGTCTGGATGATCGACGAGGACGTCTTGCCGACCGTGCGTCACGCCGGCGTATGGGGACCGGACTGGGCGAAGGGGGCGAGCGTGGCGGGTCACGACCTGATCGACCACTGCTATACGGGCTGGGACCAGCGCGCGGTGCTGCGGGCTCCCGGCCAGCCCGACACGACCATCACCGCCTCTCCGGAGTGCCGCTGGCTTCACGTCTATGTTCCGCCGGACCAGGGCTTTCTGTGCGTCGAGCCCTGCGCCAGCCGCCCCAACCCGTTTGGGGCCGGGGAGACCGGCATGGTGACGCTTCAGCCCGGCGAGAGCCGGTCGATCTGGATGGAAGTGGCTAAGGCGTGATCCCGGCCTGGGCTTTCAGCCTGCTCACCATGTCGTTCGACATGTAGCCGTCGGCCGGCAGCTGCTGGCTCTGCTGCCAGGCGCGCAGGGCCTTGCGGGTGCCGGCGCCGATGACGCCGTCGGCCGGGCCTGGGTTGAAGCCGACCCGGGCCAGGGCGATCTGGGCGGCCATGCGGTCCGACATCGACAGCGGGGTCTCGACTGGCCACGGCGTGACCGGGGGCGCGCCACCGCCGAAGCGATCGGCCAGCAGGCCGATGCCCAGGGCGTACGAGGTCGAGTTGTTGTAGGTGCGGATCGCGAAATGGTTGGGCAGGGCCAGGAAGGCCGGTCCCGCCGCGCCCGCAGGCAGAAGCAGCATGGCCGGCGAGGCCGCGTCGGCCGCCGTCCAGGGCAGGCCGTCCGCGCGGCGCACCCCGCGGGCTTCCCACCAGGCGGGAATCTGTTTCTCGACCTCGGTCACCGAATAGTCGAAGCCGGCCGGCAGGATCACTTCCTTGGCCCAGCCCGCACCGGGTTTCCAGCCGCCCTTGGCCAGGAGGTTGGCGGCCGAGGCCAGGCTATCGGCGTCCGAGCCCCAG
Source organism: Caulobacter sp. UC70_42 (assembly GCF_044056025.1). Taxonomy (NCBI): domain Bacteria; kingdom Pseudomonadati; phylum Pseudomonadota; class Alphaproteobacteria; order Caulobacterales; family Caulobacteraceae; genus Caulobacter; species Caulobacter sp. UC70_42. The sequence continues at coordinate 2,265,874 of NZ_CP171994.1, forward strand.
ATGTCGCGGCGGCCGTCGCCGTCGAAGTCGACGGCGGTCGAGCGGTAGCTGGACGGGATGAACTGGGTCTGGCCCATCGCCCCGGCCCACGAGCCGCGCAGCTGGGCGCGGGTGACCTCGCCCGAATCGATGATCTTCAGGGCGGCGATCAGTTCGCCCTCGGCCCAGGCGCGGCGGCGGCCATCGGCGGCCAGGCTGACCATCGAGCGGACGACGTCGAAATTGCCCTGCAACTGGCCGAACGCCGACTCCATGGCCCAGACGGCCAGCAGGATGTCGCGCGGCACGCCGTAGCGGGCCTCGATGGTCGGCAGGTAGGTCAGCTCTTCACGCTTGCGGCGGCCCACGGCCACGCGGTCGTCGCTGATCACGCCCTTGATGTAGTCGCCCACCGGCTTGGAGAACTCCGGCTGGCGGCTGTCCAGGCTGATGACCTTGGGATCGGGCGTCACGCCAGCCAGCTCGCGGTCCAGCAGGGCGGGCGACAGGCCCTGGGCGATGGCGCGGCCCCGGAAGTCCCGCAGCCAGGTGTCGAAGGCCAGCTCGCCGGCGGGCACGGGCGTCGCCGGAACCGGCTGCGGCGCGGCCGGAGCATGGGGCTTGGGCGCGGGTTGCGGCGGGGTGATCGCCGTCAGCGGACCTTGTGGAGAGGTGTCCGCGCAACCGGCGAGCAGGAGAACGAGAAAGACGCGACGATCGATGGCCATGCGGGGGAAGCTACCGGGGTTCGAGTAAAGCCTTCAATCACAAGCGCGCCAGACGGGTGAAGTTCCCGCGAAATCCCCACGCGCATTTGGGCGAAAGGGCGTCGAGCGCATCGACTCCGGTCCGCGTCGCACTTATACGCACCGCCTCCGAAACACCCCGGAAGTTCTGGCCGTATTCTGCGCGCCCGAACCTCTCCGCCGAAGTACAGAGACCGGTCATGAAGGTTCGCAGCTCGCTGAAGTCGCTGAAGGGTCGCCACCGCGACTGCAAGATGGTGCGTCGCAAGGGCGTCATCTACATCATCAACAAGACCGACCCGCGCTTCAAAGCCAAGCAAGGCTAATGACCTTGTCGCGTCCCAGAGCCGTTCTCTGGGATGTCGGCAACGTCATCGTGCGCTGGGATCCCCGCGCACTGTACGCGAAAATGTTCAAGGAACCGGCCGATCTCGACCGGTTCCTTTCGGCATGTCTGCACGCTGGATTGGCATGTCGAGCACGACAAGGGCGTTGGCTTTCCTGAGAACGCCGCGCCACTGATCGCGCGTTTCCCCGAGCATGAGGCCGAGATCCGGGCCTGGGACGAGCGGTTCCACGAGATGCTGTCGGGGCCGATTCCCGAAACGGCATCCGTGATCGAAGCCCTGGCCGCCCGTGACGTGCCGCAGTTCGCCCTGACCAACATGCCCCAGAGCAAGTGGCCTGCGGTCCAGGCCATGTCGCCGGTCCACTTCGGTCATTTCCGCGACGCGATCGTTTCGGGCGACGAGCAGGTGATCAAGCCGGATCGTCGCATTTACGAGATCGTGCTGGAGCGCACGGGGCTGCGGGCCTCCGACCTGCTGTTCATCGACGACAGCGCCGCCAATATCGCGGCGGCCATGGACATCGGCTTCCACACCCACCACTTCACCGATCCGGCGCAGCTGCGCGCCGCCGTCGAGCGGCACGGCCTGCTCTAGTTCCCAAGTCAGGGAGATCTCGCATGAACGTCGGTTTCGTCGGTCTCGGCGCCATGGGCGCGGCCATGGTCCGCAACCTATTGGGCAAGGGCGTCCAGGTGACCGTGTGGAACCGCTCGCGCGGCGTCGTCGACGAATTGGCCGCCGAGGGCGCCACGCCGGCCGCCAGCGTCGATGAGGCCTTCGCCGCCGACATCGTCCTGACCATGCTGGCCCACGATCAGGCCATACGCGAGGTGCTGCTGGACAGCGGCGCGCTGGCCAAGGTCCGCAAGGGCGTCGTCCACGTCAACCTGGCCACCATCTCGACCGCCCTGGCCGCCGAGCTCTCGACCCTGCACGCCGAGCTGGGCCTTGGCTATGTCGCCTCGCCCGTGTTCGGCCGTCCGCCCGTCGCCCAGGCGGGGGGCTTGAACGTCCTGGCCGCTGGCGCGCCCGAGGCCGTGGCCGTGGCCATGCCGGTGCTGGAACTGCTGGCCGCCAAGGTCTGGCCGCTGGGCGAGGATCCTGTCCGCGCCAACGCCCTGAAGCTGGCCGGCAATTTCATGATCGTCTCGGCCATCGAGAGCATGGGGGAGGCCGTGGCGCTGGGCGAGGCCTATGGCGTCGAGGCGCCCGAGCTTCTGGACATGCTGTCCAGCACCCTGTTCGCCGCCCCGATCTACAAGATCTATGGCGCCATGATCGCCGAGCGCCGCTACACCCCGCCGGGTTTCGCCGCCGAGCTCGGCCTCAAGGACGTGCGCCTCGTCCTGGACGCCGCCGAGGCCAAGGGCCTGTCCATGCCGCTGGCCGATCTGGCCGAGGCCAGCCTGGAATCCCTGCTGGGCGGCGAAGAGAAGAACCTCGACCTGGCGGCCCTGGCCGAGATCGCGCGCGGACGTGTGGAAGGCCGCTGAATCGCGCTTCCCAGCGGCGCGCGTTCGCACTAGGTTCCGCGCCTCCTGAATTCCAGCCTCTCGCGAGACCTGAGCATGGCCGACGACGCCGTTCCCCACGCAGACGTTCTGAACTCGACCGCCCAGGGTCAGCTGAAGTCGATCATCGATCGCGTCGAGCGCCTCGAGGTCGAAAAGACCGAGATCATGGAACAGATGAAGGAGGTCTATGCCGAGGCCAAGGGCAATGGCTTCGACGTGAAGATCCTCAAGAAGGTGGTCCGCCTGCGCAAGCAGGACCGCGCCAAGCGCCAGGAAGAGGACGCGATCCTCGACCTGTACCTCTCGGCCATCGGCGAGATCTAAGTTTTTCAGGTGCGCTGGCGCGCGGGGTCGGGAATAGTCCTGGCGACATGCGCGCCAAGCCGCCCGATCCGAAAGAACAGGCCAAGAAGGCCGCGCTGAACGCCCTCAAGCGGGCGCGCCGCGCGGCCGAGAAGTCCGGTGTCGAACTCTCCGAGTGGGAGGGTGAGTTCCTGACCAGCGTCGCCCAGCGCGTCGAGACCTATGGCCGGGCCTTCGCCGACCCCGAAAAAGGCGCGCGCGGCCAGGCCCTGTCGGGCAACCAGGCCATCAAGCTGAAGGAAATCGTCCGCAAGGCGAAGGGCGAAGCCAAGCCCATGAAGCGCGGCAAGGGCTTCGCGCGGCGCGGCCGTCCCGAGCCTGAAAGCGACGAAGGCTGATCCCGGCCCGATCAAGCCAGGGATTATCGCGCGCATTCCGAGCGTAGCGGTGTCACGAGAACAGATGACAAAAACAGCCTGAAGTTTGTCTCAAAGACTTACCAAAAACTACTGTTCGTCGAACCGCGTTAAGGTCCTGGTAAGGATCTCGGTCGAAAATGTGAATAATTGTAAAGAGTTAAATACTCATCGCTGTGAGGGTTCTGGGTCGCGGGCGGGTCGCGGCTCCAGCCTCGACGCACGCGGGCGATAGCCTGGATCGGCGTCGAGCGAACCCCACGGCTTCGTGGATCAAGGACAATGGCGACGACCTATCAATATCTGCTACGCCGCAAGGCGGAGCTGGAAACCCGCATGGTTGAGGCTCAGAAGCGCGCCCAGGCGCCGTTCGAGGGCGAGCTACGAGCGATCATCGTGGCGCTGGACGCCCTCAAACAGGCCGGAATGTCCGAGCGGCTGTCCGCCGGCGAGCCGGCGCCGTTCGCGCCGCCCGCTCCGGGCAAGCGCGGCCGACGGGGGCGCTCCACCCGCGACATGATCCTGATAATCTTGACCCAGGCGCCGGGCTTGAATGAGGCGGAGATCGCCCGTCAGCTGGATCACCGCTGGAGCCGGCCGGTGACCCCGACCCAGGTCGGACGAGAGCTGGAGCAGATGGAGATCGAGGGTATGGCCCGGCGGTCCGGCGCGGGATGGGTCCGCATCGAGGAGGCGCCCCAGAACGCCGAAGAGCGGCCAAGCTTCAGCCTGGCCGCTCCCGGACACTAGTTCGGTCTTGAACGCCTCAGGCGCGCGCCGGCTTCGCCGACATGGCCGGGCGCGCCGGCTTCAGCAGCGCCTTCAGGCGCTGTTCGCGCGAGACGGGGCGGAAGATCATCAAAGTCGCCATCAGCCGGCCTCCTTCATGTCGACCTCGATGCCCTGCTCGCGAACCTTGCGATAGAGGGTCGAGCGACCGATGCCGAGGCGGCGGGCGACTTCGCTCATGTGGCCGGCATAGACGTCGATGGCGTGCTGAATAAGGTCGCGCTCGATGTCTTCCAGCGTCCGCAGGTGACCGCGGTCGTCGAGAATCCGCACGGGCGCCTCGGCCGCGCCCGTCGGGGCGGCCATGGCCGCGTGAGCGGCTTGCAGCAGGGCGGCGGGCGGCGGCGCGGGCGGGGTCGAAACAGCCTCGACCGGCGCGGCCAGACCCGAGATGGCGGGGAAGTCGTAGGGCTGCAGATAGGGCGCGTCGGCCAGCACGATGGCGCGATAGACCGTGTTCTCCAGCTGGCGGACATTGCCCGGCCAGTCGAAGGCGGTCAGCAGTTGCAAGGTCTCGGGCGAGGCGCCGATGACGCGCTTGCCTTCCTCCACGTTGAAGCGGCGGATGAACGCCTCGACCAGGGCCGGGATATCCTCGCGACGCTCGCGCAGGGACGGAGCCTCCAGCGGGAAGACGTTCAGGCGGTAATAGAGATCCTCGCGGAAATGCCCGGCCGAAACGGCCTGCTGCAGATCGCGATTGGTGGCCGAGACGATGCGGACATCGACCTTCAGCGAGCGCTTGGAGCCGATCGGATCGATCTCGCCCTCCTGCAGCGCGCGCAGCAGCTTGACCTGGACGTCCAGCGGCAGTTCGCCGACCTCGTCCAGGAACAGGGTGCCGCCGTCGGCTTCCTTGAACTTGCCCAGATGCTTGTCGCTGGCGCCGGTGAACGAGCCCTTCTCGTGGCCGAACAGGATCGACTCGACGAGGTTTTCGGGAATGGCGCCGCAGTTGACGGCCACGAACGGCTTGCCGGCGCGATCCGAGGAGCCGTGCACCGCGCGGGCGATCAGCTCCTTGCCGACGCCGCTTTCGCCGGTGATCAGCACGGGGATGGCGCTCTTGGCCGCCCGCTCGCCCATGCGCTTGACCATGGTCATGACCGGCGAGGCGCCGATCAGATCCGCGAAGGTGGTCTTGCCGCCGGCCCGCTTGGTAAGGCGCTCGACCTCGCCCTTGAGGTCGCCCATCGACAGGACGTTGCGGATCGAGACGGTGATGCGCTCAGGGCTCGCCGGCTTGATGAAGAAGTCAGCCGCCCCGGCCTGCATGGCCTTGACCACGGTGTCGACGCCGCCGCTGGCGGTCAGCACGATCACGGGCTGGGTGAAGCCGCGGGCGCGCATCTCCTTCAGCGTCTCCTGGCCGGTCAGGCCAGGCATGACGAGATCGAGCAGGATGACGTCGGCCGGCGCGCCCGATGTCAGGTGCGCGATCGCCGCGTCGCCGCCTTCGGCGTGTGCGACCGCGAACCCGTCGCGTTCGAGCACCGCCTGGATCAACCGACGTTGTGTCGGGTCGTCATCGACGACTAGGACCGTTTTGGTCATAGGGCATATCCACCAGAACCGGCCATGCCCACATGGAGCACGGCTCTTGTTGGTTCAGAGTGATACAGCCCGCGGGTAAACACCGGCTTTCGCAGACGTGTCGCGAAGCTTAAGGTTTAGCCTTAACAGGACCTTACCGGGGAGGGGGCGTGGCGGGCGCCGGCCCCGGCCTTGCCGGAAGTCCGCGGCGCGACGGGCGAGCACAGACGGTGCGCGTTCGAGGCCGACGAACTGGCTGGACTTTTGCGACAGGCCTGGAGGATCGTGGTCCCCAGGTGATCGCCAGGCAGTACGAGGTCTAGGGGCATGTTCGTTGGACACTACGCGGCGGCCCTGGCCGCCCGGGCGGCCGAACCGCGCGTCCCACTGTGGACCTATGTCCTGGGCTGCCAGGCCATCGACATCGCCTGGAGCGGGCTGATCCTGGCCGGCGTCGAAAGGGCGAGCGTCGATCCCAGCCTGCCGGGCAGCACCCTGGTGCTGAGTCACATGCCCTATACCCACAGCCTGCCGGCGGCGGTGCTGTGGTCGGTCGCGGTCGGGGCGGGGCTGATGGCGCTGCTGAAGCTGCCCAGGCGCGCCGGCGTGTTCATCGGCCTGACGGTGTTCTCGCACTGGGTGCTCGACTTCCTGGTCCATCGTCCGGACCTGCCGCTTCTGTGGAATGGGCCGATGGTCGGCTTGGGTCTCTGGAACCATCCGCTCCCCGAGGAGGTGCTGGAGATGGGCCTACTGGCCCTGGCGGGCGCGGCCTGGGGCTGGCGGCGCGGCCAGGAGGGCCAGGGCTGGAAGCCGGCCTTGGCCTTCCTCGCCTTCCTGCTGTGCCTGCAGGTCGTGCCGATGCTCTCGCCGCTGGGCGAGGGGCGGTTGTCCGTGGGCGGCTCGCCCCTGGTCGCCTACCTCGTCGCCTGCGTCGCGGCCTGGATGGCCGAACCGACCGTGGCCAAGCCAGGCGTCGGCAGGGCCTGACGCCCGAAGCCTGACGTCCTCGTGCATTGCGCGGACGGGGGCGCAGCGCCTATCTGCTAGGCCATGAACGCCCCTTTCAAGCCCGACGCCCCGCCCGAATGGAACCTGGCCGACCTCTATGTCGGCCGCGACGACCCCCGGATCGAAACCGACCTCGCCGCCGCCAAGGCCGCCAATGACGAGCTCGCCACGCTGGAGGGGATGTTCCTCGAGGCTCGCAAGGAGCCGGCGCGCCTGGGCGTGCTGCTGGATCGCGGGATCACGCTCTACGAAGCGGCCACCAACGGCCTCTGGAGCGTCGGCGCCTATGCCAGCCTCGAAGCGGCCGTCGCCCGCGACGATCCCGCCTGGGCCAAGTTCGAATCCGACCTGCGAGCCCGCTCCTCACAGATCGCCGCCGAGAGCCTGTTTTTCACGCTGGAGCTGAACCAGCTGGAAGACACCGAGATCGCCAAGGCGCTGGAGGCTCACCGCGACGCGGCTCGCTGGGCGCCGTGGCTGCGTCGCGTGCGCCTTTCGCGGCCGCACGAGCTGTCGCCGGAACTGGAGCGCTTCATCGTCGACAAGAGCCCGGCCGTCGCCAGCTGGGTGCGGCTGTGGGACGAGACGCTGGCCAAGCTGGCGGCGAAAGCCGGCGACGAGACCCTGACCTTGCCCGAGGCTCTGAACCGTCTCTCCGACCCCGACGTCGCGCGGCGCAAGGCCGCCGCGGACGGCCTGGCCAAGGCTTTGGAAGAGCGCGCCTCCACCCAGGCCCTGGCGCTGAACACCCTGGCCTTCGAAAAGCAGGTCGAGGACCGGTGGCGCCGCTATGACAGCCCCGCCCAGTCGCGCCATCTGGCCAACGAGGTCGACGGCGACGCGGTCGACGCCCTGGAGCAGGCGGTGGTCGAGGCCTATCCGCGCCTGTCGCATCGCTACTACGCCCTGAAGGCCAAGGTCATGGGCCGCGACAGCCTGGACTATTGGGACCGCAACGCCCCGCTGACCGCCGCCGCCCCGCGCGCCTACGCCTGGGACGAGGCGCGAGGCATGGTGCTGGAGAGCTTCCAGGACCTGGCGCCGAAGTTCGCCGACGTCGCCCGGGTGTTCTTCGACAAGCCGTGGATCGACGCTCGGCCGCGGCCGGGCAAGCAGTCTGGCGCCTTCGCCCACCCCGTGACCGCCGACCGCCATCCGTTCGTGTTCATGAACTACATGGGCGAGCGACGCGACGTGCTGACCCTGGCCCACGAGCTGGGCCACGCCGTGCACCAGACCCTGTGCCAGCCGCTGGGCACCCTGCTGGCCGACACGCCCCTGACCCTGGCCGAGACGGCCTCGATCTTCGGCGAGGGCCTGGTGTTCGACCGCCTTCTCGCCGAGGCCTCGCCCGAGGACCGCAAGAGCCTGCTGGCCGGCAAGATCGAGGACGGGCTCAACACCGTGGTCCGCCAGATCGCCTTCCACCGCTTCGAGCGCCGCTTCCATGACGCCCGCCAGGAGGGCGAGCTGTCGCCCGACCAGATCGGCGGCCTCTGGCTGGAGGTGATGGGCGAAAGCCTGGGCCCGGCGGTGAAGCTGAACCCTGGCTACGAGCACTACTGGGCCTATGTCAGCCACTTCTGCCACGCGCCGTTCTATGTCTACGCCTATGCGTTCGGCGACCTGCTGGTGCGCGGCCTGATGGAAAAACGCCGCGAAGATCCCGTGAAATTCGCGCCGCTCTATGAGGATCTGCTCTCGGCTGGCGGTACGCGGACCTATGTCGAGGCGCTGAAGCCATTCGGTCTGAACCCGCGCGACAAGGCGTTCTGGGCCGCCGGCTGCGCGCAACTGGAGCGGCTGGTGGACGAGTTCGAGGCGCTGGTGACCTGATGGGGGATGACGCCCGCGACCCTGAGCGCGATCGCCTCTCGGGCCGGCTCTCCCGCTTCGCCAAGGTGGGCGCGGGGCTGTCTGGCGCGGCGGTGTCCTACGGCGCCAACCGCGTCTTCGCCGGCGACGACGCCAACGCCCGCAACGCCAAGGCGCTGAAGGCGGCGCTGGGTGGGCTGAAGGGCCCGCTGATGAAGGCGGCCCAGATGTTCGCCACGGTGCCGGACCTGCTGCCGCCGGAGTTCGCCAAGGAATTCGCCGAGCTCCAGACCAACGCGCCCGCCATGGGCTGGCCGTTCGTGCGCCGGCGCATGGCGGCCGAGCTGGGGCCGGACTGGCAGGGCCGGTTCGCGAGCTTCGAGCACGAGGCCGCCGCCGCCGCCTCGCTGGGCCAGGTCCACCGCGCCACGACTCACGACGGCCGGACCATCGCCGTGAAGCTGCAATATCCCGACATGCAGAGCGCGGTCGAAAGCGACCTTGGCCAGCTGCGCGCCCTGATCGGCCTGTTCAAGCGCATGGACGGCTCGATCGACCCGTCGCAGATGATCGTCGAGATCGGTGATCGCCTGCGCGAGGAGCTCGACTACGAGCGCGAAGCCAGGATGATGTCCGTGTACGGAAACTTCTTCGCCGCGCGCGAAAACATCCGCACGCCGACGCCCGTTCCGGAGCTGTCGACCGGCCGCCTGCTGTCGATGACCTGGCTGGACGGCCAGGGCCTGCTGGCCTTCAAGAGCGCCCCGCAGGAGACCCGCGACCGCATCGCCGCCCTGTTGTTCGAGGCGTGGTGGAGCCCGATGACCCATCTTGGGATCATTCATGGCGACCCGCACCTGGGGAACTACAGCTTCGGCGGCGAGGAGGCGGCGCATCTGAACCTGCTCGACTTCGGCTGCATCCGCGTGTTCCCGCCGACCTTCGTGGCCGGGGTGGTGCGGCTGTATCGCGCCCTCTCCAACGACGACCGCGCCGAGCAGGTCGAGGCCTATCGCACCTGGGGCTTCCAGGGGCTGACGGATGAACTGGTCGACACGCTGAACGTCTGGGCGCGTTTCATCTACGGTCCATTGCTGGACGACCGGGTCCGCACGGTGGCCGACGATGTCCCGCCTGGCGAGTACGGCCGCCGGGAGGCCTTCAAGGTGCGCCAGGCCCTGAAGGCGGTGGGCGGGATCACCATTCCGCGCGAGTTCGTGTTCATGGACCGCGCGGCGATCGGACTGGGCGCTGCCTTCCTGCACCTGGGGGCCCGCCACAACTGGCGGGCGCTGTTCGAGGCGTCGTTGGAAGGGTTCTTGGAGGACGGCGTCGCCGAGCGGCAGGCGAAGGCGCTCTCCGAGGTCGGCCTCTAATTCTTGTCCTCCCGGACAGCCTCTGCGAGGCTTCCGGGAGGACAAGATCAGTGTTCGTATTCCTGGAGCAACGCCTCCAGTCGCCGCTGCTCGGGCTTCATCACCCAGTAGAACCGCAGGGTGTTCCAGCCGAAGCTGGCCGCCAGCGCGCCGCCGCACAGGGCCAGGGCCTGCATCCCCGCCGCGCTGTCCATCTTGCCGTCGCGCTGCAAGCGCTCGATGGCGAACCACATGGGCAGGATGAACACCGGGGCCATCATCCAGAACACGTGGTAGTTCCGTCGCGCCGCCTGGTTGCGGGCCAGCAGGCCGGCCAGGGTGTCGCGCATTGGCTGGCCGGTGTCGCGGGTGCGGGCACGGAAGCCATTCCAGAACACCGCGATCATCACGATCCAGCAGACGCCCAGCATCGCCATGCCGGCCCAGCCATGAAAGTCCTCGCCGCCGCGCAGCACGGCCGCGCCGGCGACGAGCGTGAACACGGCCAGGGCCGCGAACGGTATGGCGCTCAGCAGGAATTCCGTCCTGCGACGGGTCTTCAAGGTGTTCATCAGTTCCTCCATCAGTCGGGCCTGCTGCTCTTCGGAGGGGCGGTTGGCCTCGGACCGCCAGACCTGTTCGAGGCGCTCAAAGTCCATCGGCGTCCTCCTTCACTTGGGTCGCAAGCCGTTGGCGCAGGCGGGTCAGCCGCGCGCCGACATTGCTCTCCGTCAGCCCGTGCAGCCGCGCGATCTCGCCATAGGCCACGCCGTCCAGCGACAGCAGGATCAGCGAGCGCTCGACCGGCGCCAGGGTGCGGATGGCCGCGTAGAGCCGCTCCAGCAGGGGACCTTGGGGGTCATCGCCGGAGTCGCGGATCAGCAGTTCGGCCTCGATCGACACCCCGCGCAGTCGTCGCCGGGTCTCGCTCCGTCGCCAGGTGAGGGCGGCGTTGTGGGCCACCCGATGGGCGAACGTCCCGGCCGCGCTCTGCTCCCGAAAGCTCGGCTGCGCCTTCCACAGCGCCACCGTCAGTTCCTGCAGCAGGTCATGCTGGTCGCGGGGGGCGGCGAACGCCCGCGCCGTCCGGCGCAGCATCGGCAGATGCGGCCCCAGCCAAGCGGCGAAGTCCCTGTCGATGTCGTGGTCGCTCGCCATCCCCTTGGCCATTCGTCTCCCCGTTTCGGAAGGTTAGATGCCGGCCAGGGTGTCGTCCTTACGGAAGGCTTTTCTTTTTTCAAACGCTCGTTAGCCTGACCTTATGTCCGACGACCTGACAGACGCCCAGACCGCCGCGATCCCCGAAGGCTTCAGCCAGCTGAACTGGTCGCGCGGCTTCGGCCGCCAGATCGGGCCGCTGTTCGAACATCGCGAAGGCCCCGGCCAGGCGCGCCTGGCGTTCCGGGTCGAGGAGCACCACACCAATGGCCTCGGCAACTGCCACGGCGGCATGTTGATGAGCTTCGCCGACATGGCCTGGGGGCGGATCATCTCGCTGCAGAAGTCCTACAGCTGGGTGACGGTGCGGCTGATGTGTGACTTCCTCTCGGGCGCCAAGCTGGGCGACTGGGTGGAGGGCGAGGGCGAGCTGATCGGCGAGGAGGACCTGCTATTCACCGTGCGCGGCCGCATCTGGGCCGGCGACCGCACGCTCATCACCGGTACGGGCGTCTTCAAGGCGCTCAGTCCCCGCAAGCCGCGTCCCGGCGAACTGGCCTATACGGAAAGCGCCGATGGCTGACGATCAACCCTCGCCAGCCTCGCTGCTGGCCCCCTACCACGGCGAGGCGCCGCCCGCCCCGGCCTGGTTCAAGGCCGCCATCGCTCAAGCCCCAGAGCGCTCGACCATCGCGGTCGAGGGCGCGAACATCGAGCTGCTGACCTGGGGCGAGATCGGCAAGCCGGGCCTGCTGTTCCTGCACGGCAACGGCGCCCACGCCGACTGGTGGAGCTTTATCGCGCCGTTCTTCGCTCAGGACTGGCGGGTGGCGGCCATCTCGTGGTCGGGCATGGGCGAGAGCGACTGGCGCGAAGCCTACAGCGCCGAACTGTTCGCGACCGAAATCTTCGCCGCCGTTCGAGGCGGCTGGCCTCGAGGCCAGCGGCGTGAAGCCGATCGTGGTCGGTCACTCCTTCGGCGGCTTTCCGACCCTTTATTGCGCCGCGCGCCATCCCGAGCGCCTGCGCGGGGCGATCATGGCCGACAGCAGCATCCAGCCGCCGGAAAAGCGCTGGAAGGGCCCGCCGCCGCGCTCGGGGCAGGGCAGCCGAGTCTACGCCACGCTGGAAGAGGGGCTGAATCGCTTTCGCCTGGCCCCGCCGCAGCCGTGCGAAAATCTCTACATCGCCGACTTCATCGCCCGTCGCTCGTTAAAGGAAGTGGAGGGCGGCTGGACCTGGAAGTTCGATCCGGACCTCTGGCACAATTTCCGGATGCCCGATCTTGGGCAGCTTCTGCCTCAGATCGCTTGTCCGGCGGCCCTGATGTGGGGCGAGCGATCTAACCTGATGCATGCCGAGACGCTCGACTATATGGTGGCGCAAATGCCCAAGGACGTGCTGCTGCTCCCGCTGCCCGACGCCGATCATCACGTGATGATCGACCAGCCCCTGGCCTTCGTGGCCGGGCTCCGTGGACTGCTGGCGAACTGGTCCTGAGCGAGGCGTCGGGGCCCGTTCTCGTCTATGCGCCCGATCGCGGGATCGGCGATCTGATGTGGCATTTGCCGACGATCCGGGCGATCGCGGCCACCACGCCGGAGGGCAAGGTCGTGCTGGTCGCCCGGCCGTCCAGCCGCGCCGCCGAGGTCCTGACCGTCGAGCCCAGCGTCGCGCGCGTGCTGTACGCGCCCCACTACAAGGGCAAGCTGAAGGGCGTGCGCGAAGTCCTCGACTTCTATCGCATCTGCCGGGCCGAGAGGCCGCGCGCGGTGTGGATCCTGGAAAAGATCGACCGCCCGGCCATCGCCGCCGCGCTCGCTGGCGCGCCCGAGCGACGGGGCTTTGGCCTTGGGCACGGACAGGAACGGTTCCTGACCACGGGCCCCTACCTGCCCAAGTCGATGCGCTCCGCCCACCGGCTCGACAAGCTAGCGGCGTTCGAGGCGGCCCACGGCCTGGTCGTCGACAGTCGGGAGCCGGAGCTGAGGCTGGATCCCGAGGCGCTGGCGGCCGTGAAGACCAGGTACGCCGACAAGCCTGGTCCCTGGCTGACCCTGGGCATTGGCGCCAGCGAGCCCGCGCGCACCTGGCCGGCCGACAGGTTCGCCCAGACGGCGTCCCGGCTCTCGGACCTGTTCGGCACGGTGTTCTGGGTCGGCGGTCCGCACGAGGCGCGGGTCGCCACGGCCGCGATCGGCGATCTGCCGGGCAATGTCGTGGCCTGCGACCTGACGCTCGACAAGTCCGCGGCTCTGATCGCGCTGTCGGCCGGGTTCCTGGGCAACGATTCGGGCGCGCTCAACGTGGCCGCCGCCGTCGGCACGCCGTGCGTGGGCCTGATGGGCACGGCACCGGTGCCGGCCTATTCTCGCTGGCTCTCGCGCCTGGACGGCGGCGAGGGGCGAATCTCCGACATCACGGTCGACCAGGCTGTCGACGCCGTGCGCGCCCGCTTCGTATCGGAAGCCTGGGGCAATACGCACGCTTGAGCCTTAGCGCCCCCCGTTGTATCGGGCGGGCTCGGTATTCTCTCTTTGCTTCCAAGGACGACACATGGCCGGCGATTATCACCGCGGTGAGATGGACATTCACGAACAAGTCGCGACCTTCGCGGCGTTCAACAACATGACGAAGTGGGGCTCGCTGGCCGTCGCCACCCTGCTGCTGTTCATCACCCTGCTGTTCTGCACTGCGGCTGGCTTCATCGGCAGCGCCATCGCCGCCGCGCTGCTGCTGGCCGCGGGGATCTTCTTCCTGCGCGACAAGCCGGCCTCGACCCACTGACACCGGTGGACATCGGGTATATTTTCTCCCTGAGCTGCGTCTTGAGCCTCGACAAGAGGCAAGACTATCCCCTACAGAGCGCCTCATGCTGCTGAGCAAACAGCGCTCTGGGGAGGGGTATGCCGATGGCCGTTATCGCCGTCACGAAAGAGACCCGCGCGAACGAAACGCGGGTCGCGGCCACGCCTGAAACCGTCAAGAAGCTCGGCGCCGCCGGCTTCTCGGTGGTGGTCCAGGCGGGGGCGGGGACGGCCGCGTCCTATCCGGACGCCGACTACGAGGCGGCCGGCGCCAAGATCGCCAAGACGGCCAAGGACGCCCTCAAGGACGCCGACGTCCTGTTCAAGGTGCGCGCGCCCGAGGCCGCCGAGATCGCGGCCCTGAAGAGCGGCGCGATCGTCGCCGCCGCGCTCAATCCCTACCAGGACAAGGAAACGCTGGACGCCCTGGCCAAGGCCGGCGCGACCGCGATCGCCATGGAATTCATCCCGCGCATCACCCGCGCGCAGGTGATGGACATGTTGTCGTCCCAGGCCAACCTCGCCGGCTATCGCGCCGTGATCGAGGGCGCGGAGGCCTACGGCAAGGCCCTGCCGATGATGATGACCGCCGCTGGCACCGTCGCCGCGGCCAAGGTCTTCATCATGGGCGTGGGCGTCGCCGGCCTGCAGGCCATCGCCACGGCCCGCCGCCTGGGCGCGGTGGTCACCGCCACCGACGTGCGTCCGGCCACCAAGGAACAGGTCGAGTCGCTGGGCGCCAAGTTCCTGGCCGTCGAGGACGAAGAGTTCAAGAACGCCCAGACCGCCGGCGGCTACGCCAAGGAGATGTCCAAGGAATACCAGGCCAAGCAGGCCGAACTGGTCTCCTCGCACATCGCCAAGCAGGACATCGTCATCACCACGGCCCTGATTCCCGGCCGTCCCGCGCCGAAGCTGGTCAGCGCCGCCCAGGTGGCGTCGATGAAGCCGGGCTCCATCCTGGTCGACCTGGCCATCGAGCAGGGCGGCAATGTCGAGGGCGCCAAGCTGAACGAGGTCGTCGTCACGTCGAACGGCGTGAAGATCCTCGGCCACGCCAACCTGCCCGGCCGCATCGCCACGGACGCCAGCGCGCTCTACGCCCGCAATCTGGTGGCGCTGGCGACCCTGTTCACGACGAAGGAGGGCGCGTTCGAGCCCAATTTCGAGGACGAGATCCTGCGGGCCGCCGTCGTCACCCGCGGCGGCGCGATCGTCCACCCGAACCTGAAGACCGCCTAAGCGCACAGCAACAGAAGGGAGGCTCCCATGGAAGCCGTCGACCCCACCGTGTTCCGTCTGGCGATCTTCGTGCTCGCCATCTTCGTGGGCTACTACGTCGTCTGGAGCGTGACGCCCGCGCTGCACACGCCGCTGATGGCCGTCACCAACGCCATCTCGTCGGTGATCATCGTCGGCGCCCTGCTGGCCGCCGCGGCCCACGGCGCCAACAGCGACCTGGCCGGGGCGCCGTCGCCGGCTCGACCTGGATCTCCAAGGGGGCCGGCACGCTCGCCGCG
Organism: Caulobacter sp. UC70_42; assembly: GCF_044056025.1. Taxonomy (NCBI): domain Bacteria; kingdom Pseudomonadati; phylum Pseudomonadota; class Alphaproteobacteria; order Caulobacterales; family Caulobacteraceae; genus Caulobacter; species Caulobacter sp. UC70_42. Next base: position 2,281,170 of record NZ_CP171994.1, read on the forward strand.
GCCTTCGCGGCGGTCAACATCTTCGGCGGCTTCTTGGTCACCCAGCGCATGCTGGCGATGTACAAGAAGAAAGAGAAGAAGTGAGCGGACGGGATCAGGGGGAACTCACATCATGAACGCCAATCTCGCCGCCATTCTCTACATCGTCTCCGGGGTGCTGTTCATCCTCGCGCTGCGTGGCCTTTCCAGTCCCGTGACCAGCCAGACGGGCAACCGTAACGGCATGATCGGCATGGCCATCGCCGTCGGCACCACCCTGGCCACCCTGTGGAGCCAGGGCGCGCTGGACGTCGTGACCCTGGGCCTGATCCTGGGCGGCGTCGCCGTCGGGGGCGCGGTCGGGGCGGTCATCGCCCGCAAGGTCGCCATGACCTCGATGCCGCAGCTGGTCGCCGCCTTCCACTCGCTGGTCGGCATGGCCGCCTGCCTCGTGGCTGTGGCCGCCATCTATACGCCCGCCGCCTACGGCATCGTGGGCGAGGACGGGCATATCCACCTCAACAGCCTGATCGAGCTGTCGCTGGGCCTGGCCATCGGCGCCATCACCTTCACCGGTTCGGTCATCGCCTTCGCCAAGCTGAACGGCAACATGGGCGGCGCGCCGATCCTGCTGCCGGCCCGTCACCTGCTGAACATCGTCATCGCCCTGGCCATCGTGGCCCTGGTCGTGGTGCTGGTGGTCAGCGGCGGCGCGGCCATCTGGGCCTTCTGGGGCATCTTCGCCCTGTCCCTGCTGATCGGCGTCACCCTGATCATCCCGATCGGCGGCGCGGACATGCCGGTCGTCGTGTCGATGCTGAACAGCTATTCCGGCTGGGCGGCGGCGGCCCTGGGCTTCACGCTGGAAAACACCACCCTGATCATCACCGGCGCGCTCGTCGGGTCGTCGGGTGCGATCCTGTCCTACATCATGTGCAAGGGCATGAACCGCTCGTTCGTCTCGGTGATCCTGGGCGGCTTCGGCGCCGACGCCGCGGCGGCCGGCCCGGGCGGCAAGGTCGAGAGCCGTCCCGTCAAGCAGGGCAGCGCCGACGACGCGGCCTTCATCATGAAGAACGCCAGCAAGGTCATCATCGTCCCGGGCTACGGCATGGCCGTTTCCCAGGCCCAGCACGCCCTGCGCGAAATGGCCGACAAGCTGAAGGAGGAGGGCGTCGAGGTGAAGTACGCCATCCACCCCGTCGCGGGTCGGATGCCGGGCCACATGAACGTGCTGCTGGCCGAGGCCAATGTCCCCTATGACGAGGTCTTCGAACTGGAGGACATCAACAGCGAGTTCTCGACGGCCGACGTGGCCTTCGTGATCGGCGCCAACGACGTCACCAATCCGGCCGCCAAGACCGACCCGACTAGCGCCATCTTCGGGATGCCGATCCTGGACGTCGAGAAGGCCCGCACCGTCCTTTTCGTCAAGCGCGGCATGGCCTCGGGCTATGCCGGCGTCGAGAACGAACTGTTCTTCCGCGACAACACCATGATGCTGTTCGGCGACGCCAAGAAGATGGTCGAAGGCATCGTGAAGGGGCTTTAGGCTTCTCACCGTTGGAAACGACGAAGGCCCTGGCGGTGACGCTGGGGCCTTTTTCGTGCGCTCTTTCCGGTTCCCGAACGAAACAAAGGCCCCAGGGTTACCTGGAGCCTCTGTCGCGGGGTGTGGGGGAGTGGGTGTTTTGGTTGGTCGTGCTCAAGCTCACTTGGCGGCCAGCTCGACCGCGTTGCTGCGGGCGGCGAAGGCCAGGGCCTTGCGTTGCTGCTTGGGCAGTTGAGCGTTCACTTCGCGATGGACGTCGGCGACACAGGCGCCCAGCGAAACTTCCAGGCCTTGGCTGCTGCGTTGCTTGGCGTGGCACAGGGCCTGACCGGCGGTGTCGATGCGGGCCTTGAAGATCGCGGCTTGCGACGGGCTCGACAGATCCAGGTCGGCGAACGAGACGGTGACGACCGGTTCGCGCTCGGCGGCGTTGGCGGCTTGGGTCAGGCCCAGCACCGGCACGGCGGCGAGGCTCAGGCTGGCGACGGTGGTCAGGCTCATGATGAACTTGCGCATTTGAAGTATTCCCTCTGGCTGGGCGCTATTCGCTGCGCCGATGAATACTGTTTATTGCTGAGGGTTCGCGAAGTCTCGTTACGTCTCATTCATGACGCGCAATTAAAGAAGTGTCCTGAGTTTAATGAAATGAAGTTTCTGTAATATTTTACGATTACATGACGCTTGTTGATTGAATGTCGATGCGATCGCGGCATGGTTAGCGAATGGTTAAGCCGCGCCCTGTTTTCGCCCCATGCGACATTCATACACCCCGGCCATTCACCATCCCGAAAGGTCAAGCATGAGAGCTAGACGCGCGAGGCGCGGTCCTCTCCTTGACCGAATGTCCGAGAGGAAAGCGGTTTGATCCCCAAGAGCCTGGTTGTTCAGTCGCCGCACGCGCGCGTCGCCTTCTTCACCATGCTGGGCGTCGCGGCGATGGCGGGGGCGCTGAACGGCGCGGCGGCGCTGGGCGAGTGGGTGTCCCGTGCGGCCCCCGTCTCGAATCCGAAGCCCGCCATCGTTCCCACCGCGCCGACCGTCGAGGAGGAGCCGGCAGTAGAGCCCCCTCCGCCAGCCTACCGGTTCGACGCGCCGCTGCCCGGCCGGGTCGTCAACTCGCCGTTCGGCCTGCGCCAACTGCCCTGGGAAGAGAATGGTCGCCTGCATCAGGGCGTCGATATCGCCGCTCCCAGCGGCGCGGCGGTCAAGGTCGCGGCCGACGGCGTGGTCAAGGCCACGGGCCTGTCGCCGACCTACGGCCGTTATGTCCAGGTCATGCACAAGGGCGGGCTGACCACGATGTACGCCCACCTCGCCGGGCCGGCGAAGGGCGTCAAGCGCGGCGTCTATCTGCGTCGCGGCGAGACCGTCGCCTATGTCGGCAATTCGGGCCGCTCCACCGGTTCGCACCTGCATTTCGAGATCCGCAACGGCGACAAGGCTCTCAACCCCAGCTTCTTCCTGGGACGCAGCTTCGCTGAGGCTGACGACCTGCCGCTGAAGGCCGCCAGTCGGGTGTCCAGGAAAGTGCGCCTCGCCACCGTCTCCAAGTGGCCGAAGGGCGTGACCCAGGCCGGCAAGAACGGGATCACCGTCACCCGCGTCAAGGGCGGGCGCGTGCGCGCCACGATCCCGGTGGTCGGCGGCTCGATTCCCAGCGTCGCGGGATAAAACTCCGCTCAGAGAGCATCGTGTTCTCGACGCGTCACAAAGCGTTACTACATAGAACGCCATGATCCAGTTTCTCGGCCGTGGCGTCGCGGGCTTCGCGCTCCTGCTCTTATCCTATGTCGCGGTCGGCGGGCTGATGAGCGCCTCGGGGGCGACCAAGCCGCGCGGCCAACTGGTCGAGATCGAGCCTGGACGCAAGCTGCGGCTGGTCTGCGAGGGGCCTCGAAGCGACCGCCCGGTGGTCTGGCTGGAGGCCGGCGCCTTCGGCTTCGCCGCCGACTGGGGCGCCGCGCAGGAGGCCCTGACCGCCGCTGGCTGGCGGTCATGCGCCTATGACCGCGCCGGCATGGGCTATTCGCCGAAGGGCCCCAGCCCGCGCGACGGCATCGCCATTGTCGCCGACTTCGAGAAGCTGGTCGCCGCCTCGGGCGAGCCGGGCCCCTACATCCTGGTCGGCCACTCGATGGCCGGCCTGCGCCTGCGCCAGTACGCCGGGCGCAATCCGGACAAGATCGCCGGCCTCGTGCTGATCGACGCCGCTACGCCCGAGGCCGCCCAGAACCCACGCATGAAGGGCTTCATCGAGGCCTTCGCCAGCATCTCCAAATGGGCCGCGCGCGGCGCTTCGATCGGCCTCTACAAGCCGCTGGTGCACACCCGCCTGGGCGACAAGATCGACCTGCCTCCAGCCGCCAAGGCCGAGAAGGGCTGGGCCTTCGCCAATGGCCGCCACAACCGCACCTCCGCCGAGGAGGTCGGACTGTGGCATGAGGCCTCGCAGCAGGCCGGCGAGCAGCCGGCCTATGATCCGAAGTGGCCGGTCGCCGTGCTGACCGCCGGACCTGTGAAGGGGCGTGAAAGCTGGAAGGACCTGCAGGCCGCCCCGGCCCGCGCCTCCCAGCATGGCATGATCGACCACGTCGAGGCCGCCACCCACACCCTGCTGATCGGCCGCCGCTTCGCCGACCATATCGTCCGGGCCGTCGCCTTCGTGGCCGACGCTCGCCAGAAGGGCTGATACAACTTCCACGAAGTCGATTCGGGGAGGTCGTCATCATGGTCAGCGCCGTCAGCCTGGAGGGCGTCAGCAAGACCTATGACGATTTCCACGCTGTCCAGGACGTCAGTTTCGAGGTCCCCGCCGGCCGGATCACCGGCTTCCTGGGCCCCAATGGCGCGGGCAAGACCTCGACCATTCGCATGATCCTGGGCCTGTTGCCGGTCAGCGCGGGCAGGATCACGGTGCTGGGCGCCGGCGACGCCACCAGGGTCCATGAGCGGATCGGATTCCTCCCCGAGGAGCGTGGCCTCTACAAGCGGATGACCCCGATCGATGCGATCGCCTTCTTCGCGGGGCTGAAGGGCGTGCCGGAGGCCGAGGGCCGCAAGCGGGCCAGGGCGATGCTGGAGGCGCAGGGCCTGGGCTTCGCCATGAAGCGGCCGATCAAGGACCTGTCAAAGGGCATGGCCCAGAAGGTCCAACTGATCTCGGCCCTGGCCCACGAGCCCGAACTGGTGGTGCTGGACGAGCCGTTCTCGGGTCTCGATCCCGTCAACCAGCAGGCCCTGGAGACGATGATCCGCGACATCGCCGCGCGCGGAGCCACGGTGCTGTTTTCCACCCACGTGATGCAGCACGCCGAGCGCCTTTGCGACAAGGTCGTGCTGATGGCGCGGGGGCGCAAGGTGTTCGACGGCGATGTGGCGACGGCCCGCCGCGCCGCGCCCCGGGCGCTGGTCCTCGAGGGTGAGCTGTCGACCGAGCAGGTCATGGCCTTGCCGGGGCTGGGCGCGGTGACGTCCGAGCCGCTGCCGGACGGCGGGTGGCGTCACGTGGCGGTTCTGCCGGAGACGAGCGCCGGCCAGGACACCCTGAAGGCCGCCTTCGCCCGGGACCTGGCCCTGCGCCGGTTCGAGCTCAAGGAGCCCAGCCTGCATGACGCCTTCATCGTCCTGACGGGAGACCGGGCATGAGCCGCCTGCTGAAGATCGCCCGCCGGGAATACCTGGCCTATGTCCGCACCGTCGGCTTCTGGCTGTCGATCATCGCCCTGCCGCTGGTCATCGGCGTCAGCGCCACCGCGCCCCTGATGATGATGAAGACCGCCAAGCCCGAACGATTGGCCATCATCGATCTGACGGGCCAGAACCTGGGGCCCGCCGTCGCCAAGGCGATCGTCGAGGACCAGAGCCGCGCCTCGGCCCGCGCCCTCCGCGCGGCGGCCCTGTCGGCGGCTGGTCCCAAGGCCCAGGAGGCGGTCGGCAAGGCCCAGGCCAGGGGCGGCGAGGCGGCGGGACGGGAGGCCCTGGCCGCCTTCAACCCAACCGCCGCGGCGCGCTTCAAGCCGCCGCGCGCCAAGGCGATCGTCCTGCCGGCGTCTCCCCAGGCCCAGGCCGCAGCGACGCCGCGTGAGGCGGGGCTGGTCGCGCGTCGCGACGTCGCCGACAAGCGCCTCGATTCGGTGCTGATCCTCAGCGGTCGCGACGACGCCATCGTCATGGACCTGTGGAGCCGCAACCTGGGCGCGCCGGTGCTGGAGAACGACCTGCGCCAGGCCGTGAGCGGACTCATGCGCGAGCGCGCCCTGGCCCGCGCCGGGGTCTCGGCCCAGGTTCTGAAGGCCGCGGACGGTCTCAAGCCGGCCTTCAACAGCCTGTCGCCCAAGGCCGCTTCGGGCGAGAAGGTCAGTCTGCGCGACCGTCTGCCAGCCATTGTCGGCTTCGCGGCCGGGATGCTGCTGTGGTCGATGGTGCTGACCGGGGCCAGCATCCTGCTCAACAGCGTGATCGAGGAAAAGTCATCCAAGATCCTCGAGGTGCTTCTGTCGTCGGCCTCCGTGCCCGAGATCATGGGCGGCAAGATTCTGGGCGTGGCGGGCCTGACCCTGACCGTGCTGGGAATCTGGGCCATGGCCGGCTGGCTGGCTCTGATCAACTTCGCGCCCGGATTGGCCGGAGACCTCGCGGCCGTGCTGCTGGGCAAGGGCCTGGTGTTCTATTTCGGCGCCTATCTGGTCGGCGGCTATCTGATGTACGCGGCGCTGTTCGCGGGCATCGGGGCCTTCTGCGAGAGCCAGCGCGACGCCCAGACCCTGCTGGGGCCGATCATGATGGTGATGACCATCCCGGTGGTGTTCATGAGCCAGGCCATCCGCTCGCCAGACGCGCCGATCCTGAGCGCACTGTCCTGGTTTCCGCCCTTCACGCCGTTCCTGATGCCGGCGCGCATCGCCAGTGATCCGCCGCTGGTTCAGGTGGTCGGGACCACGGTTCTGATGGCCGCGACCGTGGCGGCGATCATCGCCTTCTCGACGCGCGCCTTCCATGTGGGGGCCCTGGCGACGGGAAAGGTGAACCTGAAGACCCTGATCGGCCTGATCCTGGGGAAGCAGGCGGGGTAGGGCCTGGACCCCAAAACGACGAAAGCCGCGCGGATCGCCGCGCGGCTTTCGAAATCTTCGAAGCTGAAGAGGCCTGGTCTTAACGACCAGCCGGCTTCTTCGGCATCGGCAGCAGACCTTCGCGCTGGGCGCGCTTGCGGGCCAGCTTGCGGGCGCGACGGACGGCTTCGGCCTTTTGGCGCGCGCGCTTTTCCGACGGCTTCTCATAGTGCACGTGCCGCTTCATTTCGCGGAACGAGCCTTCGCGTTGCATCTTCTTCTTCAGAGCCTTCAGGGCCTGATCGACGTTGTTGTCGCGGACGAAAATCTGGACCAGGGGTATCTCTCCATTCGACAGCCCGACCAATATTCCCAAGTCCCTCTTGAGGGGCCGGGCGGGCGAACAAAACCGGGTAACCTGAGAGGGGTTCTCCCAGGCGATGAGGCGGGGCTGATAGCAGAGCGAAGGGCCGCTGTCCATGCGCGACGCGGCCTAAACACCGGTATAAACTCGGATTCATGATGCAAACCGCTCAGACCTCCGGCGAGACCGCCGGCCAAGCTTCCGATCAAACGGCTTCTTCGTGGGCCGACGCCGCCGAGCAGCGCGTGCTGGACGAGACCCTTCGCCTGGCCCCGAGGGCCGGCTGGAACGCCGGTCTGGTCAGTCGCGCCCTTGCGGCGGCGGGTTTCAGCGACGCCGAGGGCCAGCTCCTGCTGCCCGAAGGCCCGCGCGACCTGGCCGCCCTGCTGTCGCGACGCCATGACGCGGTCGCGCTAGGCAAGTTGCGAACGTTCGATCTGGCCACGTTGAAGATACGCCAGAGGATTCGCGAGGGCGTCATCGCCCGCCTCGAACGCGGCCCAGGAGAATGCCGATGTGCTGCGCCCGCTGGCCGCCTTCATGGCTTTTCCCACCAACCTGCCGCTGGCCCTGCGGCTGACCTGGGAGTCGGCCGACGTGATCTGGCGGTGGGCCGGCGATGTGGCGACCGACGAGAACCACTATTCGAAGCGGGCGATTCTCTCGGGCGTCCTGATCTCGACCCTGGCGGTCGACATGGCCTCTGGCCGCGCCTCGGCGCTGTCGCACCTGGACGCGCGCATCGACAACGTCATGGCCTTTGAGAAGTGGAAGGCGGGTCTCAAGCCAATGGACCTAGCCAGCGAGATGGTCTCGGCCCTGGCTCGGATGCGGTACGGAAAATAGGGGGGCTCAGCCCCCGAACGCCGCCGCCAGGCGTTCGAAGTGGGCTTGCACCGGGCGCGGCGCCTCTTCGTTCGGCGATTCCACGTACATGCGACGGTCCAGGTGGCGGACCCGCTCATACAGGCGCTCGGAGCGCTGCAGCAGGTTCATAAGGCCGAAGGGCAGTTCCTCGACGGCCGGCGGTTCGCCCGCGGCCTCCTCGCCCAGGCGATAGCTTTCGGCGCATGCGGCTTCCGGCGGCATCTCGCCCTCGCGCACCGCGCGCTGCACCAGCAGCCACGAGGCCACCTGCATCAGACGGGTGGTCAGGCGCATGCTCTCGGTGGCGTAGCCCAGGGCGGCGTTGCGGGAGAGGATCTTGCTGTCATGCCGGCCGGCGCCATCGAGATAGGCGGCGGTCTCCTCGACCAGCTGCATGCCTTCCTCGAACGTGCGGTCGAACAGTTCCGATCGCGCGAAGTCCTGGATCACTCCAGCACGCCAAGGCGTGTCCGCGAACGCGTTCACTTCGGTCATAGCTACCCAATGCCCCTCGAAAGGCCGCGAGGACGTCTCGCTTGGCGGAGGGAGTGCAACCCCCGTGCCAGAACGCGCCGTCCCGTTGCGACCCACCCCCTTCGATCGACCATACTCACGAGCGTCAGAAGGCGGATGACCGCTTAAGACGTCAGTAACCTCACCGAAACCTTAAAATAAGCCTTAGTCCAGGCGACCAAACAGCGCATTGGCGGCGTCGCGGCCGGCCTTTTTCTTGGCGAGCTGGGTCTTGGTGCGCTCGATTTCGGCCTGCAGGGCCGCGATGCGCTCCTCCAGTTCGGCGACGCCGTAGACCTCCAGGTCCTCGTGAGTCGTCTCGCTCAAGGCGTGTCCGTTGAAGGCGCGAGGTTCGGCGGGCTCTTCGAACATCGGCTTATCTCCCTTTTCCGTCGGCCATCTGACGCCTACCTAGGGTCCAAGGCAAGCATGAGAGGGACCCCGGGCATGGCCGGAACGATGACCGCGATCGCGATCGAAGGCGGCAAGGGCGCGGCCGAGGCGCTGAAGCCGGTGGAAGTCCAGCGCCCCGAGGCCGGGGCTGGGCAGATCCTGATCAAGGTCGCGGCCGCGGGCGTGAACCGCCCCGACCTCCTGCAACGCATGGGGTTCTACCCGCCGCCGCCTGGCGCGCCCGAGACCTTGGGTCTGGAGGTCGCGGGCGAGGTCGTGACCGGTTCCGGCCGCTGGAAGGTCGGCGACAAGGTCTGCGCCCTGCTGGGCGGCGGCGGCTATGCCCAATACGCGGTGGTCGATGCTCGCCACGCCCTGCCGATCCCCAAAGGCCTGGATCTCGTCCACGCCGCGGCCCTGCCCGAGACCGTCTTCACCGTCTTCGCCAATGTGTTCGAGCATGGCTCCCTCAAGGCCGGCGAGACGCTGCTGGTTCACGGTGGAACGTCCGGAATCGGAACAACCGCGATCGCCATGGCCAAGGCGGCCGGCGCCAAGGTCATCGCCACGGGACGCGGCGCCGACAAGAAGGCCAAGGCCCTGGAGCTGGGCGCCGATATCGCCATCGACGCCAAGGCCGAGGACTTCGCCGCGATCGTCAAGGCGGCCGGCGGCGCCGACGTGGTGCTCGACATGGTCGGGGCCAGCTATTTCGACAAGAACCTCGAGGCCCTGAACGTGGGCGGCCGCATCGTCTACATCGCCAGCCTCGGCGGCCCCGTGCTGGAAGTGCCGGTGATGAAGATCATGCAGAAGCGGGCGGTGATCACCGGCTCGACCCTGCGGCCCCGCTCGGTCGACGAAAAGGCGCGCCTGGCGGCCGAGGTCGAGCGCGTGGTCTGGCCCTGGATCGAGGCAGGGCAGGTCAGGCCGCTGATCGACGCGACCTTCCCGCTCGCGGACGCCGCCAAGGCGCACGCCCACCTCGAAGCCGGGGAGCACGTGGGCAAGGTCGTGCTGACGGTCTAGCGCCGGAATCTAGACTGCGGATTCACGCAAAGCTCTGGCTTTGCTTTCGTTTGCTTGATCCCCGTTCCCTTTTTCCGAGAACCGGATTATAGCGTTCGTCAACATCCCGCCCGGCCGAAAGGCCGGGCGCCGTCATTTCTGGAGGACCGCATGTCCGACATTCTGATGCCCAAGGCGACCGCCGTCTGGCTGGTGGACAACACGTCGCTGAGCTTCGAGCAGATCGCCGATTTCTGCGGCCTTCACCCGCTGGAAGTGCGTGGCATCGCCGACGGTGAAGTGGCGCGCGACATCCGCGGCGCCGATCCCATCGGCAACGGCCAGCTGACCCGCGAAGAGCTGGACAAGGCCCAGGCCAACGACGCCTATCGCATGAAGGCCCAGGTCAGCCGCCACGCCGAGCTGCTGAAGCCCCAGAAGAAGGCGCCGCGCTACACCCCGGTGTCGCGTCGTCAGGACCGTCCTGACGCCATCGCCTGGTTCCTGCGCCACCACCCGGAAGTGACCGACGCCCAGATCTCGAAGATCCTCGGCACCACCAAGGCTACGATCGAGCAGGTCCGCGGCCGCACGCACTGGAACGCCGCCAACATCAAGCCGATCGACCCGGTGACCCTGGGCCTGGTGGGCCAGCTGGAGCTGGACGCCCTGGTCAAGAAGGCGGCCGAGAAGAAGGCCAAGGACGACCTGAAGAAGGGGATCCTGCCGGAAGACCCGACCCTGCGCCCCGCCTCGGAGGCCGGCCAGTTCGAGCCCGAGGTCGAGGAAGAGGAAGAAGACTTCCGCGCCAAGCGCGGCGACCTCAAGGCCGAGGACGTGTTCGGCCAGTCGTCGGGCTATGTGGACGAGGAAGACGAGGACTAAGCCTCGCTTCCGAGCTGAAAAAGCAGAGGCCCCGCTCCTTCCGGAACGGGGCCTCTCGTTTTTCGGCTGCTTCTCAGCAGCTAGTGAAGTCGCGCCCTAAGGCCCTCGATCTCCTCCTTCAGCCGAAGCTTCTGCCGCTTAAGCTCCCTAAGCATCGTACCGTCACAACCGGGTCGATTGGTCTCCTCCTGGATCTTGCGATCGAGCCCCTCGTGACGGGTCCCAAGCTCGCGGATACGGGATTCGATGGCCATGGCTCTCGGCTCCTTGCTGTTGGAGAAGAAAGTGAACACCCGCTGCGCGGCGCTGTCAGATCACATATGATTGCAAGCGGCTCCGCTTGACGTGGCCGAGTTTGCTCCCAAGACGGACGAAAATTTACCATGACGGACGTTTTGAAGGCCGCGGATCGCCCCAGGCTGGTCGTTGGAATTTCAGGAGCTTCCGGCGTGGTCTACGGCGTCCGGACCCTGGATGCGTGCCGCGAACTGGGCGTCGAGAGCCACCTCGTCGTCTCCAGGTCGGCGGTGCTGACCCTGCAGCAGGAGACCGGCCAGTCGGTCGCCGAGCTCAACGAGCGGGCGGATTTTGTCCATCGCGTGAGCGACATTGGGGCGGCCATCGCCTCGGGCTCGTTCCGGACCCTGGGGATGGTCATCGCGCCCTGCTCGGTGCGGACGATGAGCGAGATCGCCACCGGCGTAACGTCCTCGCTGCTGACCCGGGCCGCCGACGTCACCCTGAAGGAGCGGCGGACCCTGGTGCTGATGGTGCGCGAGACGCCGCTGCACCTGGGTCATCTTCGGACCATGACCAAGCTGGCCGAGATGGGCGCGGTGATCGCTCCGCCGCTGCCGGCCTTCTACGCCAAGCCCGCCTCGATCGCCGAGATGGTCGACCAGTCGGTGGGCCGGGCGCTGGATCTGTTCGACCTCTCCTGGCGGCCGGTGAAGCGCTGGGGCGAGGACCTGGAGACCATCCGGGAGACCCTCTCCGGCAAGGATGCTCAAGGCGAGGAGGGTTAACGCCGATGCGGCTGTGGGACTGGGCTCTGGAGGTCTATGCGCGTCAACCTGTCGCGGAGGCCTGTCTGCACCTGCAGGACGCCCACGGTCAGAACGTACCCTACCTGCTCTGGGCCGCCTGGATGGCCGGGGAGGGGCGGACGGCCGACCTGAAGGACGCCGCCAGGATGATGCGGACCTGGGACGCCGAGGTCGGCGCGCCCCTGCGCGGCGTGCGCCGGGCGCTGAAGCCCTCGCGGCCTCCGGTCGATGACGTCGCCAGGGAGGCCTTGCGAGACGCCGTGAAGGCCGTCGAGCTCAAGGGCGAGCGGGTGCTGATGGAAAGCCTGGAGGCTCTGAGCGGTCCTCCGGGCGCGTCAGTCCCGGTGCTGGACGGTCTCGTCGCGGCCGCCGCGGCCTCCGGCGACCCGCCTCGCCGCGCCGCTTTGGAAAAGCTGGCGGCCGCGCTTGAAAAGTCCACGTGCTGAGCGCCTTTACGGCTCGTCAGCCTTTGCTATCTAAATCCCTATTGGGGCCCACCTGAGATATGTTCATGAACGACGATGATCCGTCGGAAGACACCGACATCGCGATCGAACGTCGCCTCGCCGACCTGCGCGAGGATCACAAGGATCTCGACGACGCTATCCGGGCCTTGGAAGAGCGCTACCAGCCCGACATGCTGCAGATCGCCCGGCTGAAGCGCAAGAAGCTGGCGCTCAAGGACGAGATTGGCCGTCTGGAAGACCAACTGACCCCGGACATCATCGCGTAGAGGTCGGACAGGCCGCCTCGAAATCCGGAGCGCGTCTGGCGACCCTCGGTCTCGAACGCGTCAGGCGGCGATCTCGGTCTCGGTCGCTTCCAGCTCGCGGACGGTCCGCAGCAGGCGACCCGGGGTAATCGGCTTTTCCAGCCGCGCGTCAGCGTGCTGATCGTCCTTCAGCAGACGCGCGTCCACGGCCGAGGCCATCAAGGTCATGGCGCCGGGGCGGGCCTTGCGCACGGCGCTGACCAACTCGCCGCCGCTCATGCGCGGCATCGCGTGATCGGTGATCACCAGGTCGGGCTTGAACCGGTCCAAGGCCTCATAGGCTTCCTGGCCGTCCCGACACAGCAGGACGTCAAACCCCGCCTCGGTCAGGGTGATTTCGTAGATCAGCGAGAGGACAGGGTCATCCTCGGCGATCAGAATACGCTGCATCCGTCCCACGCCCAGTCATGCTTAACAGACTATGAAGATCTGTTACCGCGACCGACGGGGGTCGTCGCCGTGCGATAAGGTCGCATTCCCTGGAGTTGTCGTCAGGCTTGCTTCCGCTTGCGGACGAACATGGCCGCGTCGGCTTCGGCGAGGGCTTCTTCGGGATCCGCGCCGGGCTCGATCTCGCGCACGCCGTAGGAGATGTGCAGCGGGGCCGACCACTCGCCGAATTCGACCGGCGCGGAACGAACGGCGTCGGCCAGGCTCTGGGCCTTGGACACCGCAGTCTCCTTGTCGGCTTGGGCCAGCAGCACGGCGAACTCGTCGCCGCCCATGCGGCCCACCACGTCGCTCTCGCGGACATTGGCCAGCAGGCGCTTGGCCACCGCCTTCAGGGCCTCGTCGCCAGCGGCGTGGCCGAAGCGGTCGTTGACGGCCTTGAAGTTGTCGAGGTCGAAGAACACCACGCTGGCCGGCGAACCGTAGCGCTGGGCGAAGGCGGAGACGCGCTTCATCTCGCGCAGGAACGCCCGGCGGTTCAGCACCGGCGTCAGCACGTCCATGTCGGCCTGAGCCTGAGCCTCGTTGAGACGCAGCTTCAGCATCGCGACCTCGTTCCGCAGGTCGTCGATTTCGGTCATCAGGGTCTGCAGGGCCTCGATGACCTTCGGAGTCATGTCGGCTTCCGTCAGGCCCAGGAAGGCGGCGCTGTCCGGAGCCGTCACCTCGCGCGCCGTGACCTGAGCCCCGGCGCGCGCGAGGGCGCGCTTGCGGATGGCGGCGAAAGGTTCGGTCCGGGCGCCGGAGATCTTCATGACTTCACAGGGAATCGTTAAGGCACAGCTACAGCAAGGTTAACGGGAACGCCGTTCGACGCAATTGGGGGCGCCGATAAGCCGCAGGCGCGAAAGGACGCGCCCACTCTAAAGGCGGCCACGGAACGTTTTGTGTCGTTTTGGGCTTGCCGGCGCCGGCGGAGGCGCATACGGGGCGGCTTTCCGACGCTCGCCGAAAAAGAGACGACGCCGATGACCCAGACCCCCCCGCCCGTCGCCATCATCATGGGCAGCCGCTCGGACTGGCCGACTATGAAGGGCGCCGCCGACGCGCTCGACGCCCTGGGCGTGGCTTACGAGGCTAAGGTCGTCTCGGCCCACCGCACCCCCCAGCGCCTGTTCGACTTCGCCACCGGGGCGGAAGCCGCCGGCTACAAGGTGATCATCGCCGGCGCCGGCGGCGCGGCGCATCTGCCGGGCATGGCGGCCTCGATGACCAACCTGCCGGTGCTGGGCGTGCCGGTGCAATCCAAGGCGCTCAGCGGCCTCGATTCCTTGCTGTCGATCGTCCAGATGCCGGGCGGCGTGCCGGTGGCCACCCTGGCGATCGGCGAGGCCGGAGCCAAGAACGCGGGCCTGCTGGCCGCCCAGATCCTGGCCCTGTCGGACTCGGCCTTGAATCAGCGCCTGTCGGCCTTCCGCGCCGCCCAGACCGACAGCGTCGCCGAGAGCGTCGAGGACTAGGACCCTATGGCTGAGTTTCCCCTCGTTCCCGGTTCGACCATCGGCATCCTCGGCGGGGGCCAACTGGGCCGCATGCTCGCCCAGGCCGCCGCCCGGCTGGGTTTCGATGTCGTCATCCAGGATCCGGAAGAGAATTCGCCCGCCGGCCGGGTCGCCGCCCGCCAGATCGTCGCCGCCTATGACGACCGCTGGGCGCTGAAGCGTCTGGCCGAGGCCTGCGACGTCGTCACCTACGAGTTTGAGAACGTTCCGGCCGACACGGTGGCGGAACTGGCCGCCCTGGGCGCGATAGTCTCGCCGGGCGCCAAGGCCCTGGCCGCCGCCCAGGACCGCGTGGTCGAGAAGAGCTTCCTGGCCGAGATCGGCGTGCCCACCGTGGCCTTCGCCCCGGTTCAGGACGGCGAGAGCCTGGCCGCCGCGGTCGCCAAGATCGGCGCGCCGTCGCTGCTGAAGACCCGCCGCGATGGCTATGACGGCAAGGGCCAGGCCTGGATCCAGAAGGCGGTCGACGCCGAGGCGGCGTTCGAGAAGATCGGCCGGCGCGCGGCCATCCTCGAGGCCCCCGCCGACTTCGGCCGCGAGCTTTCCGTGATCGCCGCCCGCGGCCGCGATGGCGAGATCGCCTGCTATCCCCTGTCGGAGAACCACCACGAGGGCGGCGTGCTCAAGCGCACCGTGGCCCCCGCCAAGGTCACGCCGGCGACCCGCGACCAGGCCGAGACCATCGCCATCAAGATCCTCACGGCGCTCGACTATGTCGGGGTGATCGGGGTGGAGCTGTTCGAGCTGGCCGGCGGCAAGCTGCTGGTGAACGAGTTCGCCCCGCGGGTCCACAATACGGGCCACTGGACCCAGGACGGCTGCGAGGTCGACCAGTTCGAGCAGCATATCCGCGCCGTCGCCGGCTGGCCGCTGGGCCCGACCGCCCCGCACCACCATGTCGAGATGACCAACCTGCTGGGCGGCGACGTCGAGGCCTGGCGCAAGCTTGCCGCCGAACCGGAGACCCGCGTCCACCTCTACGGCAAGGGCGAAGCTCGGCCGGGGCGGAAAATGGGGCATGTGAACCGGCTGCGGCCGCTGCGGGACTAGGTGGCGGCGGCGCGCCGCCCTTGCGGGGCTTGGCGGTCGCCGGGAAGCGCCTAAGGTCGAGTGACGAAACTTGGCCTTGGGGATACGCCATGTCGCCCACGCTCGAAACCGAACGCCTGATCCTGCGCGTCCCGGTCCAGGACGACTTCGACGCCGGCTGGGCCGAGTTCCACGGCGATCCCGAGTGCATGCGCTATCTGGGCGGCACCGTGCCGCGCAGCATCGCCTGGCGCGCCATGGCCCAGGTGGTCGGCATGTGGCCGCTGCGCGGGTTCGGGACTTTTTCGGTGATCGAGAAGGCGACCGGTCGCTGGGTCGGTCGCTCCGGTCCCTGGCAGCCGGAGGGCTGGCCGGCGCGGGAGGTCGGCTGGATGCTGCACCGATCGGCCTGGGGTCGGGGTTACGCCACCGAGGCGGCCGGCGCCTGCCTGAAGTTCGTGTTCGAGGATCTGGGCTGGACGTCGGTGGCCCACATGATCCACCCGGACGATCTCGGCTCTCAGGCCGTCGCCGCCCGACTGGGCTCTCGGCTGATCCGCATGGTCGACCTGCCGCCGCCGATGGACGTGGCCGGCCCGACCCAGATGTGGGGCCAGGACGCGCCTTAGTCCCCGTCGTCGGGCGCGGTCAGGTCGGACGGGTCGAACGCGTAGTCCAGCAGGTCGCCCGGCTTGCAGCCGAGGGCCGCGCACAGCCGGGCCAGGGTGCGGAAGCGGATGCCCTTGACCTTTCCCGAGCGGAACAGGGACAGCTGGGTCTCGCTGAGGCCGACCTCCTGGGCAAGGTCGCGGGCTTTGAGGCCCTTGGCGACGATCAGGGCGTCCAGGGTGACGCGAACGGGCATCAGATCATCTCGTCGAGTTCGGCCTGCGCCGCCAGGGCCTGGTCCATGACCCGGCCCAGCAGGAAGAGGGCGCCGCCGATCATGCCCAGCGTCATGCCGGCCACGTCGAAGTTCAGATAGCTGCCCTTGGTGAAGCCGACCAGTCGCATCAGGTTGCTGACGATGAAGACGCTGGCCACGCCGCCGACGCCGAGAGCCAGGCCCACCCGGCGCAGGGCCGAGGGTAGGGCGGCTTGGATCAGTCGTCCCTTGGCGATCTGGCCCATCGCCCGGCCGATCGACCACACGCCGAACAGGTAGCAGACGGCCGGCGCGTTCTGGATCGTCACCGCCAGCATGATGTCCGGCCGCAGCGGCCTGTGCTTCACCAGCGCGTAGAGGAGCGGAAAGCCCCAGGCCATCAGGGCCAGCAGCAGGCCGACGCTGACGACCATGAACACCGCCAGCCAGCGGAACTGGCGGCACATGCGGCGGAATTTCTCGACGTCCTTGGCGTTCATGGCGGCCTCCCAACCTGTCGCATCTTTAATCTTGACTTAAAGGCGACCGCTTCGCAACTTTATATCTGACTTAAACGAAAGTGAGCGCCGCCGCATGTCCGTCGCCATCGAGACCGAAGGCCTGTCCCGTCGTTTCGGCCCCCGCCTGGCGGTCGACGGCGTCGCTATGACCGTGCCCGAGCGGGCCGTGTACGGTTTCCTGGGCCGCAACGGCGCGGGCAAGACCACGACGCTGAAGATGGTGCTGGGCCTGATCCGTCCGACATTCGGTGCGGCCAGGGTTTGTGGCCTGGACGTCGCCCGTGACCGGATCGGCGCGGCGCGCAAGGTCGGAGCCTTGCTGGAGGCGCACGGCTTTTACGGCAACCTGACCGGCCGGGAGAACCTGGCCTTGACCGCGACCTCGCTGGGCTGCCCGACCCGCGAGATCGATAGGGTGCTGGAGGTCGTCGAAATGCGCCCCGACGCCGGCCGCAAGGTCGCCGGATACTCCCTGGGGATGCGCCAGCGCCTGGGCCTGGCCCGCGCCATGCTGGGCGCGCCGCCGGTGCTGGTGCTGGACGAACCGACCAATGGGCTGGACCCCGACGGCATCACCGACATGCGCCGCTTCCTCAAGAGCCTGCCCGAGCGCACCGGCGCCACCGTGCTGCTGTCCAGCCACCTGCTGGGCGAGATCGAGCAGACCGCCACCCACGTCGGCGTCGTCAATGACGGTCGGCTGGTGCTGGAGGGCGAGCTTTCGCGGCTCAAGGCCGACCTCGCGCCGGAGATCGTGTTGCGCACCGGCGACGATGCGCGAGCCGCAGCGCTGCTGCGCGGCCATGGTCTGAACGTCCGCGTCGCCGACAGCCTGACCGTCGCCCTGGACCCCGGCGACGCCGTCGACCCGGCCGTGGCCGGGCTTACCGCCCTGCTGGTCGAGGCCGCCGTCCCGGTCTTCGCCATCGGTCCCCGCGCCCAGTCGCTGGAGGATATCTATCGCCGCGTCGCCGTTCCTGCCCCCCGTCAAGTCGAGGCCGCCTGATGCTCGCCGCCCTGTCCGTCGAATTGCGCAAGCTGAACCGCTCGCTGGCCGCCGTGCTGGCCGTGGCCGCGCCGTCGCTGATCGCAATCTTCGCCTTCTTCAACCTGCTGCGCGCCGACAAGGCCCCGCCCTGGGCGATGTTCCTGCAGGCCTCGACGGGCATCTGGGCCTATTTCATGCTGCCGATGAGCGTGACGGCCCTGACCGCCCTGGTCGCCCATATGGAGCACGGACCGCGCAGCTGGGATCATCTGCGCGCCTTGCCGGTCCCGCGCTGGCGACTCTACGCGGCCAAGGCGGTCTGCGTGATCGGGATTGTCGTCATCATGACCGCCCTGAACCTGGTGCTGACCTTCGGCGCGATGTCCCTGGCCGGGACCATCAAGCCGGCGGTGGCGCCGATCGGCGATCCGGATCTTTCCCGCTTGGCCCTGCTGAACGCCAAGGTCGTGGCGGCGGCCCTGCTGCTGATCGCCATTCAGTTCTGGACCGCCGTGCGCTTTTCCAGCTTCGTGCCGACCCTGGCGCTGGGCATCGGCGGGACCTTCTTCTCGGTGGTGGCGACCTCGGCCAAGGAGGGGGTGTTCTTCCCCTGGCAGATGCCGGTCAACATGCTGGCCAGGGAGGCGTGGCGCATCGACACGGCCCTGGCGCTGGGCGGCGGACTCGGCCTGGTCGCCCTGATCGCGGCCATCGCCCATCTTGCGCGACGCGAGGTGTTGTAACCCCGCGCCAGGCTCTCTAGGTCCTCTCCAGACGAGGAGGTGGACCGCATGACCGAACAGGCGCTCATCGGATTGATCGGCGGCATGAGCTGGGAAAGCTCGGCCCAGTACTACCGGCTGATCAACGAGGCCGTGCGCGAGCGCGTGGGCGGTGTCGCCTCGGCCCGGACGCTGATGTGGTCGTTCGACTTCGCCGAGATCGAGCGCCTGCAGCACGCCGGCCGCTGGCCCGAGCTGTCGCGCCGCCTGGCCGACGCCGCCCGGGCGCTGGAGGCGGGCGGGGCCGATTTCCTGGTGCTCTGCACCAACACCATGCACCGCGAGGCCGACGCCATCGAGGCGGCGGTGCGGATCCCGCTGCTGCACATCGCCGACCCGACGGGCGAGGCGATCAAGGCCGCCGGCCTCTCGACCGTGGGCCTGCTGGGCACGGCCTTCACCATGGAGCACGACTTCTATCGCGGCCGGCTCGAGCAGAAGCACGGCCTGACGGTGCTGACCCCGGAGACCGAAGACCGCGCCGCCGTACACCGGATCATCTACGAGGAGCTGGTCGCCGGGCAGGTGATCGACGCCTCGCGCGAGGTCTATAAGGCGGTGATCGCGCGACTGGCGGCGCAGGGCGCCCAGGCGATCATCCTGGGCTGCACCGAGATCATGCTGCTGATCGGCCAGGCCGACAGTCCGGTCCCGGTGTTCGACACCACGGCCCTGCATGCGATGGCGGCGGTGGAGCGGGCGTTGGGATGACAAGTTGAGATGCGCTGCTACGGTGCCCCCGCTCAAGTTGCGGAGTTTCCCGAATGCGCCCCTGTTCAGTGTCGGGCCTCGCCCTGCTCGCCAGCCTCTCGATCCTGGCGGCGACGCCCGTCCTGGCCCAGACCACAACATCCTACGACTCGATAGACCCCTTTATCGGCACGGGCGGCGATGGCCACACCTTCCCCGGCGCGGTCGTGCCGTTCGGCATGGTGCAGCTGAGCCCCGACACCGACATCCTGCCGTTCAAGCAGAGCTATGCCCGCGCGGCCGGTTACCGGTTCGGCGACCCGACCATCCTGGGCTTCTCGCACACCCACTTCTCGGGCGCGGGCCACTCGGACCTCGGCGACATCCTGCTGACCCCGGTCGCCGGCGAGGCCAAGCTGGAGCCGGGCGAGGCCGACAAGCCGGGCTCGGGCTACCGTTCGCGCTACAGCCACGACACCGAGGTCGCCCAGCCGGGCTATTACGCGGTGACCCTCAACGACAGCCGCGTGCGGGCCGAACTGACCGCCGGCCTGCGCACCGGCCTGCACCGCTACACCTTCCAGAAGGGCGACCGCGCCCAGGTGCTGATCGACCTGCGCAGCTCGATCTACAACTATCCGGGCAAGGTGCTGTGGTCGCGTCTGCGGGTGTCGCCGGACGGCGTGGTCACCGGCTATCGCGAGACGCGCGGCTGGGCGCCGGGCCGCAAGCTGTTCTTCGCCGTCAGGTTCGACCGCCCGCTGGTCGGGCAGTCGTTCCGCAACACCGAGAAGGACGTGCCCTATAACGGCTTCGCCCAGCCGGGGCGCACGCCGGAGGACCGGGCCCAGGTCCAGGGCCGCGCCCTGGTCGGGGTGTTCGACTTCGGCCAGATCGACGGGCCGCTGACCGTGAAGGTGGCGCTGTCGTCGGTCAGCGAGGACGGGGCGATCGCCAACCTGGCCAGCGACGAGCCGGGCTTCGACTTCGACGCCCAGCGCGCCCGCGCCAGGACCGCCTGGGAAAAGGCCCTGGGCGCGGTCGACATCGAGGCCCCGGCCCCGATGAAGAAGACGCTCTACACGGCGCTCTACCACACCCTGCTGGCCCCCAGCGTCTATGCCGACGCCGACGGCCGTTACAGGGGCCCCGACGACCAGGTGCACGAGGGCAAGCTGGACGGCCGCCCGTTCACCTTCCACTCGACCTTCTCGCTGTGGGACACCTTCCGGGCCGAGCATCCGTTGCTGACCCTCATCCAGCCGGCCGACTACACCAATGACGTGGTCAACTCGCTGATCGCCTCGCAGAAGGAGAGCCCGTACGGGATCCTGCCGGTCTGGCAGTTCCACGGCCAGGAAACCTGGACGATGATCGGCTACCACGCCGTGCCGGTCATCGCCGACGCCTGGATGAAGGGCATCCGCGGCTATGACGGCAAGGCGGCCCTGGACGCCATGGTCAAGAGCGCCACCTACGCCCCCTATGGCGGCCTCGGCGACTACATGAAGCTGGGCTACGCGCCGATCGACAAGGAGCCGGAAGCCGCCTCCAAGACGGTCGAATACGCCTATGACGACTGGACCATCGCCCGCATGGCCAAGGACATGGGCCAGGACGATGTCGCCAAGACCTTCGAGAAGCGGGCGTCCTACTGGCGCAACAGCTTCGATACGAAGACCGGCTTCCTGCGGGCTCGCAAGAGCGACGGGACCTTCCGCGAGCCGTTCAACCCGACCGCCATCAACTACGGCTCGGACTATACCGAGGGCAACGCCTGGCAATATTCCTGGTTCGCGCCGCAGGACCTGGGCGGGATCGTCAAGACCCTGGGCGGCGACGCGGCGACGGTCAAGAAGCTGGACGCCATGTTCGACTTCGACAATTCGAAGATCGACTATTCGCACGCCGAGGACATCGCCGGCCTGATCGGCCAGTACATCCACGGCAACGAGCCCAGCCACCATGTGGCCTATATGTACAACTACGCCGGCGCCCCATGGCGCACCCAGGCCCGCCTGACCCAGATCATCAAGACCCAGTACAGGCCGACGCCCGACGGCCTGTCGGGCAATGACGACCTGGGCCAGATGTCGGCCTGGTTGATGTTCACCAGCCTGGGCTTCTATCCGGTGACCCCGGCCTCGAACGAATACGCCATCGGCCGGCCGTTCGTGGACAAGGCGGCGCTGAACCTGCCGAACGGCAAGCGCTTCACGGTGCGCGCCGAGGGCACGGCGGACGACAAGCCGTACGTGTCGAAGGTGACGCTGAACGGCAAGCCGCTGACCCGGGCGTTCCTGAAGCACGACGAGATCGTGGCCGGCGGCGAGCTGGTCTTCACGATGAGCGCCACGCCGAACAAGAGCTGGGCGACGAAGGTGGCGGATCGGCCGACGTCGCTGACGGCGTATCGGTAGTTAAACCCAGCTTTTCATCCCGGCCGTGGCGAAGCGGAGAGCCGGGACCCAGGGGCGACCGCACCGCGCCGACCCCTGGGTCCCGGACAAGAATTGGAACTAGTAAGGCAGCCGCTCCGGCGGCGGCGGGGCGGTCGGCGCCATGGTCTCCGCCGCTTTCGCCGCCGCGTCCAGTTCCGAGGCCGCGCGGGCGAACTCGGCCGACAGGGTCTCGTAGTAGCCGTTGCGCGGATCCGGCTCGGTCTGCGGCGCGGGGTCGGGCAGCAGCCAGGCGAAATCGCGGACCGCCAGGGTCTGGTGGGCGGTCATCATGAAGCGGCGCCAGATGCTGGCCGGGATGTCGCCGCCGACCACCTTGTTCATTGGCTTCTCGTCGTCATTTCCGACCCAGACGCCGGTCACATAGTCGGGCGTGAAGCCGACGAACCAGGCGTCGCGCCAGTTCTGGCTGGTGCCGGTCTTGCCCGCCGCCGGACGGCCGAAGGCGGCGCGCTTGGCCGTGCCCTCGGTGACCACCTTCTTCATCATCTTGACCATGATGCTGGCGTGGCCGACGTCGTAGACGCGGCGCTCGGCCTGGGGAGGCTGATGCTGGAATAGCGCCTGGCCGTCCTGGGTGGTGACCGTTTCGATGACATAGGGCTCGATCCGGACGCCGCCCTGCTGGAAGACCTGGAAGCCCGAGGTCAGCTGCAGCAGGCTCACCTCGTACGAGCCCAGGGCCACCGACAGGTCGGGGACGGGCGGCAGGGTGGTGATGCCGAAGCGGCGGACCAGGTCGCCGATCGCCGCGCCGCCGGCCTCCTGGCCCAGCTTCACGGCCACGGTGTTGATCGAGTTGATCAGCGCTCGCTCGACGGTCATCGGACCGCGATAGCCGCCGCTGTAGTTCTCGGGGCTCCAGTCGCCGAACCTGACCGGCTCGTCGACGCGGATGTCGGTGGGCAGCACGCCCTTCTCGACGGCGGCGGCGTAGACGAACGGCTTGAAGGTCGAACCCGGCTGGCGGCGGGCCTGGACGGCTCGGTTGAACGGGCTTTCGCCATAGTCCGTGCCGCCGACCATGGCCCGGATGGCGCCGTCGGCGGACAGCGACAGCAGGGCCGCCTGGCGCGCGCCCGAACGGGTGGTTTCGGTGGCCATGGTCTGGCGCACGACCTCGGCGCCCTCGCGCTGCAGCAGCGGGTCGATGGTCAGGCGCACCACCAGGTCCGGCGCGTTCTGGCCGGCGATCTTCACGGCCTCGGTGGTCGCGTAATCCAGCACCCAGCCGTAGTCGCCCTCGTCCTGCAGGGCCATCGGCGACAGGCGCGGGGTGTCATCCAGCGCGCGGCTTTCCTGCTCGGCGGTGATCCAGCCTTCCTTGCGCATGTTGGCCAGGATCAGCCGCGAGCGGGTCAGGGCGCGCTCCATGTCGTTGGTCAGGGCCAGGCGCGAAGGAGCCTTGGGCAGACTGGCCAGCAGGGCCGCCTCGGACAGGGTGAGCTGGCTGGCGGGCTTGCCGAAATAGGTCTGGGCCGCGCCGTCAACGCCGTAGGTGCCGGCCCCGAAATAGATGCGGTTCAGATAGAGCTCGAGAATCTCGTCCTTGGTCAGGACCTGCTCCAGCCTCCAGGCCAGCAGCATCTCTTGCAGCTTACGCTTGACCACCCGATCCGGAGTGAGGAACAGGCCCTTGGCCAGCTGCTGGGTCAGGGTCGAGGCGCCCTGCTTGGTCTTGCCGCCGCGCCAGTTGACCCAGGCGGCTCGGACGATGCCCTGGGCGTCGATCGGGCCATGTTGGTAGAAACGCCGGTCCTCGGCCGCCAGGAAGGCCTGGGGCACGTAGTTGGGCACCGCCCCCAGGGTGATGCGCTGGCCATAGCGCGGACCGCGCGTGGCGATCACCTGGCCGTTGCGGTCCTCGAAGCGGATGCCGGGCGCGCGGTTGACCGCGAACAGCGCCGAGCGCGAGGGCAGGGGCGGGGTGTCCTTGAGGTACTTCTGCCAGACATAGGCCGCGCCGCCGCCGGCGGCGAGCACGCCAACCAGGAACGAGACCAGCAGCACACCCCAGATCCAGCCCCACTTGCGGGCCTTCTTCTTGGCGGCGCGGTGCTGAAGATCGGCGCGGAAGGGCTCCTCCGGCGGCGGAGGGGGCGGCGGCGGCTGATGGGACGGCGGCGGGGGCGGGGACAGCTGGAACGGATCCCGCAGCGGTTCGGGCTGCGCCCACGGGTCGTGGGGCGGCTCGGGAGGCGCGCCGACGGCCGGCTCCGGCCGGCGTTTGGACGGATCCTTGTCGTCGAATTTGTACGGCGGAAGGGTCCAGTCGTTCACGGTCTGAGTCAGGCTCTATTTGGTCGCCAGGTAAATCGGGTTTAGGACGGCGCCATGACGCCACGCAAACCTTTCTGGGAGACGAAGACGCTCTCCGAGATGACCGTCCCCGAGTGGGAGAGCCTATGCGATGGGTGCGGCCTTTGCTGCCTCGTTCGCTTCGAAGACGAAGATACTGGCGAAATCATCCCCACGCGGGTGCACTGCCAGCTCCTCGACGCGCATCTCTGCCGCTGCAAGGACTATCCGAACCGCAAGAAGACGGTGCCGGACTGCATCAAGCTGACGCCCTACAATATCGAGGATCTGGAGTGGATGCCGCTGTCCTGCGGCTATCGCCGGATCCACGAGGGCAAGGACCTGCCGCGCTGGCACCCGCTGATCACCGGCGATCCGGACAGTCCCCACAAGGCGGGCGTCTCGGTGCGCGACCAGACGGTGTCGGAGCTGAGCTTCAAGGACGCCGAGGACGCCATGGATTTCGTGGCGACCGACCTGATGCGCGATCGCGGGGATGATCCTTACGATCCGGAGGACTGAGGGGCCGTCCAGATACGGAAAAAGCCGGCCCGCAAACGCGGCGCCGGCTTTTCGTCGCCCTTACGGCGAGAAGCTCTAAGCTTCTTACTTCTTGGTGAAGCCGGCGAACTTCGCGTTGAAACGCGAAACGCGGCCGCCGCGGTCCATCAACTGGGCGTTGCCGCCGGTCCACGCCGGGTGGGTGCGCGGATCGATGTCGAGCGCCAGCGTCGCGCCTTCCTTGCCGTAGGTCGAACGGGTTTGATAGTTCGAGCCATCCGTCAGGGTGACGGTGATGAAGTGGTAGTCGGGGTGAATGTCTTGTTTCATGGCGGCGATCCAGTCCGACTAAGCCGGCGAGTGTGAATTGGGTTAAGCGCCCTCCGCGCACGCGCGGGGTGGCCCTCGAAGACGGGCGGCTATAAAGAACCCGCGCGATTTTGGCAAGGGACTGTTGATGACTGACGCGAACGGCGGCGACCAAAAGGCCGAAGGCCGCCCCGGCGCGGGGGCTGAACTGGTCCAGGGCATGGCCGAGGCCAAGGCCCGGCGACCGCGCCGCAAGGACATCCGCCCGCTCGCCCACCTGCTGCCTTTCGTCAAGGCCCACAAGGGCGACGGGATCGCGGCGGGCTTCTTTCTGCTGTTCTCGACGGCCGCGACCCTGGGCCTGACCGCCGCCTTCAAGGAGGTGATCGACCATGGGTTCGCCAGGGGCGAGGGCAGCGAGATCAACAGCGCCTTCGTGGGCCTGGGCGCGGTGGCCATGGTGCTGGCGATCGCCACGGCCTTGCGATTCTTTTTTCATCACTCGCCTGGGCGAGCGGGTCGTGGCCGATGTGCGCCGCGCGCTCTACGGTCACACCCTGGGCCTGGACCAGGAATATTTCCTGAAGACCCGCACGGGCGAGGTGCTGTCGCGCCTGACCACCGACGTCTCGCTGATCGAGCAACTGGTCGGCGCCTCGGCCTCGATCGCCCTGCGCAACATCCTCAGCCTGGTCGGCGGCCTCGGCTACATGGCGGTGGTCTCGCCGAAGCTGGCGGGCTTCATCGTGCTGATGGTGCCGGTGATCCTGGCCCCGATGTTCCTGGTCGGTCGCCGCGTGCGCAAGCTGACCGTCACCGCCCAGGACCGCTTCGCCGACGCCGTCGGTTATGCCGGCGAGAGCCTGGACGCTCTGGAGACGGTGCAGGCCTTTGGCCGCGAGCAGGCCTCCTCGCTGCGCTTCGGCGGCGCGGTAGAAGAGGCCTACAAGGCCTCGGTGCGCCGGATCACCACCCGGGCCAGCATGACCGCCATGGTCATCACCCTGGCCTTCGGCGGCGTCACCCTGCTGCTGTGGACCGGCGCGCGCCTGGTCCTCGCCGGTGAGATGACCGGCGGCACCCTCGCCCAGTTCGCCATGCTGGCGGTGATGGCCGCCGGCGCGATCGGCGCCCTGGGCGAGGTCTGGGGCGACGTCCAGAAGGCCTCCGGGGCGATGGACCGCATCTCCGAACTGTTGAACGCCAAGCCCGACATCGCCGCCCCGCCCGCGCCCAAGGCCCTGCCGGTTCCGGCCCAGGGGGCGATCGCCTTCGAGAACGTGATCTTCGCCTATCCCGGTCGTCCCGATCTGCCGGCCCTGAACGGCTTCGATCTGGCGGTGAAGCCCGGCGAGACGGTCGCCCTGGTCGGCCCCTCGGGCGCCGGCAAGAGCACGGTCCTGCGGCTTCTCTTGAGGTTCTATGACCCTCAGTCCGGGGCGATCCGCCTGGACGGCGTCGACCTGCGCGACGCCGAGCCCTCGGAGGTTCGCGCCCGCATGGCCTTGGTGGGGCAGGATTCGCCGCTCTTTTCGGGTTCGGCCATGGATAACATCCGCTTCGGCCGCGCCGACGCCACCGAGGCCGAGGTCAGGGCCGCCGCCGAGGCCGCCCAGGCCGCTGGTTTCTTGTCCGCCCTGCCACAGGGCTTCGACACCCCGGTCGGCGAGCGCGCCAAGACCCTGTCGGGCGGTCAACGCCAACGCCTGGCCATCGCCCGCGCCCTGGTCCGCCAGGCGCCGATCCTGCTGCTCGACGAAGCCACCAGCGCGCTCGACGCCGAAAGCGAACGCCTTGTCCAGCAGGCCCTCGCCGCCGCCATGGAAGGGCGCACCACCCTGGTCATCGCCCACCGCCTGGCCACCGTGCTGAAGGCCGACCGGATCGTGGTGATGGAAGAGGGGCGCGTGGTCGAACAGGGCACGCACACCGAGCTCTTCGCCAAGGGCGGTCTCTATGCGCGGCTGGCCAGGCTGCAGTTCGGGGTGGAGGCGGCTTAGGCGCCGGCTACGGCTCCGAGAGGCTGCGCCGGATCCTCGAACCACGCTTCGAACGACCGCGCCTCAACCGAGCGGCCATGGATCCGGACCTCGGCTCCGGTCGGCCAGGCGCGGGCCAGGTCGTGGGCTTCGGCCACGGCGCGACGGCGGCCGGTGAAGAACAGCACCTCGCCGGTGTCGCCGATCTTCACGCACCAGCCGCCGTCATAGGGCGAGACCTCGAACAGGCAGGCCATCGATCTTACTCCGCCGCGTAGACCAGAGGATGGGCGTGGGCCCACAGGTGGGCGCGGTAGGTGTCGAAGCACTGCTCGCCGCAGATCAGGCGCATGACCGCACCCTCGGCGATGTACTTGGCGCGCGACGGATCCTCCGACACCAGCGGGACCAGGGCCTCGGCGTTCCAGGCCTTGGAGTGCTCGATGTCCAGCTGGGCGTGCAGGGCGAAGTACTTGCGGGCCTCGGCCGCGACGCCGACCCGCTTGAGGCCGGCGTCGACGCAGGCCACGCGGGTCGGGGCGGTCAGCTCGACCACGCCCAGGGCGCCGATCGACTGCCAGACATAGCGGCGGGTGGTGGCGAAGGCGGTCATGACGTTGGCCAGGCACAGCGACTGCCACAGGGTGGTGTCGATGGTCGGGGTCAGGCCCAGGGTCGCGGTGGTCCGCGTCAGCATCGGGCCATGCATGCCCTTGGCGCCGCCGCGGCCCATCTCGTCCCAGTAGTTGCGGGCCAGCTCGAGCTTGGCGCGGTCGGGGGACCTTGACCTGGGTCAGGGCCACCAGGTCGTCAAAGCCGGCCTCGCCGGCCGCTTCCTGGGTCAGAAACCATTTGAGGTCTTCCAGCGAGGCCTCGCCTTCCAGCCAGTCGAACAGCGGATCCCACTGACCAGGGCCGTGGTCCTTCAGCGCCTCGAACCAGGCGATGAAGCCGTCGGGATCTTGCGGGACGTCCTCGACCAGCGGCGCCACGTGACGGCGGAAGGCCTCGATGAACGCGCCCTCGATGCGGCGCATCCTGATTTCTTCATCCAGCTCCTCGCGCCAGCCCTCGGAAGGCGCGGCCGGGGACAGGCGGACGTGGTTCCAATGGGCCAGGCCCTTGTGCAGAGCCTCGGCGTCGGGGAACCGTGGGCTGAACGCGCCCAGGCGGGATAGTCGTTCGCCACCGTACACGGACACACTCCTTGATCGTAAAGGAGAGATCGCCCGGCGAGGCGACCCCTACGCCGCCAACAGACGGCGGCGAGGGGGCAAACGGCGGCCAGGCGGTTGCGTTCCTGTGTCGACAAAGCGACGCGGCCGAGCGCCAAGCTATTGCACAGGCTTGGCTATTTGCGCAGATCCGCCGGAACGGTCGGCTCGCTGATCACGCGCTCCATGGCCTTCCAGCGCGCGTCCTGGGTCTTGCCGGCCCGATAGACGTAGTCGCGAACCATGTCCTGGCCGATGTTGTAATTGATCACGTACGAGCGATACGTCTCGATGAACGACACCCGCTTCTCGGCCCCCCCGCGCGAATAGAGGGTGTACTTCATCAGCGCCTGGACGGCCTGTTCCTTGGTCATCTTGCCGGAGAGGTACAGGGCCGCGATGGTGTTGCCGCTGCTGGACAGCGCCGCCTTGGCGTCCTGCAACGCGCCATAGGCTTCGGCCGTCTTCGGATCCAGGCCCGCCAGCGGATAGAGCTTGTCGCGCTCGAAATCGGTCTTGGCCTTACCCGGGAACGCCAGCTCGATGCCGAAATTGGCGCTGCCCTCGGCGATGAACGACTGCGGCGAGAACAGCGGATAGACCGAGAACTCCACCCAGCCCTTGCCCTTGGTCAGCTTCTCTTCCAGCAGGGTGTTCAGCACGTGGTGGCCGGGATAGCCCTCGTGGCAGCCCAGATCGAGCGCGCGGCTGATGTAGATCGGCAGGTCGGTGTTGATCTGGATCAGGCTGTGGGCGTCGCCCTTGTACCAGTTGTAGCCGCTCCAGGGCTTCTTGGTCACGAACTCCAGATCGAAGCGCTCGCTGGCCGGCAGCTTGACGTGCTCCTCGGTCTTGGCCTTGCAGGCGGCGATGCCGGCCTGCATCACCGCTTCCACCTTGTCGGTCGGGATCACGTAGCGGTTCTGGAAGGCGTCGACACGGGCGGCCAGATCCCCCTTGCCCGGGACCAGCTTGTCGATGCGGGCCAGGATCGGGTCGTAGCTCTTCAGCGGCTTGATCACCGGGCGGACGCCGAACAGGCCCTGCGCCTCGTCCTCGAAGCTGAACTTGTCGCCGGCGATCATGGCCAGCCGGGTCTGAGCGGCCTTGATCTGGCCCTTCAGGAACAGCTTGCGGCGGCGCTCGTCGGGCGACAGCTGCTTGTCCTTGGCGGCGACCACCAGAGTCATCAGGCGGTCGGCCTCCTTGCGCAGCACGGAGACCGGGCGCGGGGCGGCCTTGGCGGTGTCCATCAGGTGGACCGGGCCGTAATAGGCGTCGACATAGCCGGGCTCCCGCTCGCCGGCCTCCAGGGTCATGCGCACGAAGTCCTCGGCGACGCGGTCCAGCAATTCGCTGGACGCCGTCCGGGCGGGCTGGGCGGCGGCGGTCGAGCCCAGCATGAGCGCGGCGGCGAGGGCGGCCGTGGAGACGATGTGACGGATCTTCATGAGGCTTCCCTTGGGCGTTCGGCCGGCACGCTGCACCGGTCAGGGCCGTCTCCGCAAGAGGCGTCAGGCTAACCCCGCGCGGCGGCCGCCAGTCCCGGGAAGTCGCTGAACACGCCGTCGACGCCCGCCGCGTAAAGCGCCTTGAACACTGGCGCGACGTCGCCGTGCATGGCGAGGAAGGCCGGGTCCGCAGGAGCGCCTTTCCGCAAGCTGGCGGGCAGGAAGTAGTTCTCGGCCCGCACGGTCCAGGGGTGGACCTGCAGGCCCGCGGCGTGGGCGTTCTTGACCATGTCGGTGGCCGGCAACAGGATCTGCTTGTCGTTGGGAACGACCAGGCTCCAGTTCGGCCCCAGACCGTCGGCATAGACCGCGACGTCCTTCAGGCCCTGGGCGGTGATCAGGTCGGCGTATTTGACGTTCGGCAGGTCAGCCGGGCCGCCCTCGCCGTCGACCAGGAACACCAGGCGCGCCGGCGTCTTGGCGCGGAGCTTCTTCAGCGTCCCGACCTCGAAGCACTGCACATAGACCGGCGCGCTGGCCGAGTTCAGGTCCAGCGCCTTCAGCTTGCTGACCAGGCGGTCTTCGGTCGGCAGGCCGATCGAGGCGAAATAGGTCGGGTGCTTCAGCTCGGGATAGACGCCGATCGTGCGGCCGGCGCGCTTGGTTCCTGCCTTGGCGATGGCCACGACCTCCTCGAAGGTCAGGATCTGGGCCTGGCCGTCGAAGGCGGCGCTGGCCGGGCGCAGCTGCGGCAGCCGCTCGCGAGCGCGCAGGGTCTTGATCTCGGCCAGGGTGAAGTCCTCGACGAACCAGCCGGTGACCTGCGCGCCGTCGATGGTCTTGGTCGCCTTGCGGGCGGCGAACTCGGGGCGGCTGGCGACGTCGGTCGTGCCGCCGATCTCGTTCTCGTGGCGGGCCACTAGATGGCCATCCTTGGTCGGGACCAGGTCCGGCTCGATGAAGTCGGCGCCCTGCTCGATGGCGCGCTCGTAGGCCAGGGCGGTGTGCTCGGGGCGCTCGCCGCTGCAGCCGCGGTGGCCGATGACGATGGGCTTCCGGGCTTGGGCGCGGGCGAAGCCGGGAAGCAGCGTGCCGGCGAGTGCGGCGGTGGTCATGGCGCGACGGGTGAGCAGGGTCATGGCGCGCGATTTAGCGCCGGGATGTGACGGTTTGGCGAGGGGTTTGACGCCCTCGCCATCACGAAAAGCTACGCCGCCCGCAGCCGCTCGAGGATCTGCGGATAGAGGTCCTGGTTGCTGGCCAGGATCGACTTGCCCTGCACGACGTCGTGGTCGTTGTCGTCGATCGTGGTGACCTTGCCGCCCGACTCCTGGACCATCAGCACGCCGGCGGCGACGTCCCACGGGTTGAGGTTGCGCTCCCAGTAGGCGTCGAAGCGACCGGCGGCGACCCAGGCCAGGTCCAGGGCGGCGGCGCCGAAGCGGCGGACGCCGGCGACCTTCTGGCTGACCTGGTGCAGCTCTTTCAGGAACTGGCCGTGGCCCGGCTTGCCGGCGAACGGCACGCCCGTGGCCAGGACGCTCTCGTCCAGGTTCCGGCGGGCGGCGACGCGCAGGCGCTTCTCAGCGCCCAGGAAGGCGCCCTTGCCCTTTTCGACCCAGAACAGGTCGTTGGTGATGGGGTTGTAGGTGACGCCGGCGACGACGCCCTCGCCCTCGCGCTGCAGGGCGATGTTGACCGCGAAGTGCGGGATGGCGTGCATGAAGTTGGTGGTGCCGTCCAGCGGGTCGACGATCCAGGTGTGGGTCTTGTCGGTGCCCTCGATCATGCCGCGCTCTTCGCCCAGGAAGCCGTAGCCCGGGCGAGCCTTGGTCAGGATCTCGAACAGGGTCTGTTCGGCCTTGATGTCGGCGTTGGTGACGAAGTCCGCCGCGCCCTTTTTCGAGACCTGCAGTTCCGTGACTTCGCCGAAGTCGCGGGCCAGGCCACGGGCGGCCTTCCGGGCCGCGTCGATCATGACGTTCAGGAGGGCGGAAGGCGTAGCCACGGGCGTGTAATCCTCATGCAATGCCGTCGACGCCTGCCGGAAGGTCCGGCGGCGGAGCGGTAGGTCGACGGTGTGAAAGAACGGGCGCGGAACCTAGTCGTCCACAGGCCCGAAGGCAAGGCGCCGTTGATTCGACAGGGTTAAGCGTCGCGCGGCGGGCGTCTGGCGTCCGTCCGAACGCGATTTCTCGCCATCCTGGGCCGGCCTGCGGCGCCGGTATGGCAAGCCTTCTGATCGCCTAGGGCAGCTCGACCTTCGGCAGGGTGTCCTTGGTTTCGCAGAGCAGCTTGCCGGCCTTGCCGACGGCGCCGGAGATGTCGTCGATCTTGGCTTCCTTGCGCCAGCCCTTGGGCAAGCCCTGAGAGCCGTCGAAGTCCATGCCGAGGTCCATCCACTTGTCGGCCGCGCAGTCGAGCGCGAAGACCAGGATCGGACCCTTGGTGGGCGGCCAGTTCTTGTAGGGGCCGTTGGGCTTGCCCTCGGCGACGCGGGTCACGATCAGCCCGGTGGCCTGGTCCACGCGGGTGAAGTCCGCGTCGTAGTAGGATTTTGTGTCTCCCGGCGCCTGCTTCCAGGTCTCGGCGGTCGCGCCCGTCGAGAGCAGGGCCGTCGAAAGGGCCAGGGCCGTAACGCTAAGCAAACACACTTCGAGTCGCTTCATCGGCGTCCTCCCCATTTATCGTTGTTCGCTAACGGGGAAGCTATGCCTGTGTGCGGCGCGTCACAAGCGAACGTCGTTATTTCGCCTTATTCGCGCTCGGCGAGACCCTTGGCGATGGCGCCGTTCAGCGCGGCGACGGCCGCGTCCGGACCTTCCGGATAGGCCCAGACCCCGGCCGAGACGGCCAGGAAGTCGGCGCCGGCCGTGGCCAGGGGCGCGGCGTTGGCGGCGGTGATCCCGCCGATGGCCACGCACGGGGTCTCCATGGTCTCCTGCCAGATGGTCAGGATCTCGGGTTCGGCGGTGGTTGGGGCGTCCTTGGTCGTCGTCGGGAAAAAGGCCCCGAACGCCACATAGTCGGCCCCGGCCTCCGAGGCTTCCATGGCCAGGTGCCGGCTGTCATGGCAGGTGACGCCGACCATCCGCTGGCCCATCAGCTTGCGCGCGTCCTTCAGGGCCATGTCCGACTGGCCGACGTGGACGCCGTCGACCGGCAGGCGGGCGGCGAGATCGGGGCGGTCGTTGAGGATTACGGCGACGTCGTGGGCCTGGGCGATCGGCGACAGGGTCTCGACGGCGGCGGCGATAACCTCGTCCGGGGCGTCCTTCAGGCGGATCTGCAGGGCGGCGACATCGCCGCCTTCCAGGGCCTTGGCCAGCTGGCGGCCGAAGGCGGTCAGGTCGGCCAGGGAGGGCGGGGTGATCAGATAGAGGCGGCAGGCGAGCGTCATGGGCTGGGCTTTAAGCCAATTCGGGCCGCCCCGCGACACCTCGCCACCGCTAACCGTAGTGAGAGTCAGTTGCAAAACATGCTGTGAGCGTCTAGATGAGAATGACACTCAATCGGGTAGGGCGTTCTTCCTTGTACGTCTGCAACTGTAACGGCATCCGCGAGCGCGAAGTGCGCGCCGCCATCGACGCTGGCGCCACGCGCCCGGCGGACATCTTCCGTCACAAGGGTTGCCAGGCCCAGTGCGCCAAGTGCGTCTGCGAGATGCGCCAGATGATCCAGGACAATCGCGAAGCGCTCGCCTTCGCGGCCGAGTAACGGCCTGAACGCCAGCAAATTCAGGGATCCGCCCGGCGTTCACGCGGATTTCCGTGAGAGCGCGAGACACTCGCACATATTCAGGTTGAAGCCGGTTTCGGCTTGCCCAGGTTCCGGCCGAACATGTGAACTTCAAGGAGGCCGCCATGCAGGGCGATCCCGGCATTATCCGACTGCTCAACGCGGTGCTCACCAACGAGCTGACGGCGGTCAACCAGTACTTCCTGCACGCGCGGATGTACGACAACTGGGGCTTCAAGCGCCTCGGCAAGATCACCTATGACGAATCGATCGGCGAGATGAAGCACGCCGACAAGCTGATCAACCGCATCCTGTTCCTGGAAGGGCTGCCGAACCTCCAGGACCTGCACAAGCTGAAGATCGGCGAGACCGTGCCGGAATGCCTGGCCAGCGATCTGGCCGTGGAGGTCGGCGGCCGCGAGACCCTGATCCCCGGCATTGTCCAGTGCGAGCAGGCCCGCGACTATGTCAGCCGCGAACTGCTGCGCGAAATCCTCAGCGACACCGAGGAGCATATCGACTTCCTCGAGATGCAGCTGGGCCTGGTCAAGGCGCTGGGCGAGCAGAACTACCTGCAGTCGGCGGTGGGAGAGCTGCCGGCCTAAACCCCTGTTCGCGTTCGGGTCTCGGACGACAATCGGTCGCACGAGACCCGAACGGGTTTTAGCTGGCGCGCGGCGCGGATCAGGCCATCATGGGTCGGGGTCCCGGTTGCGCTGGAACCAAGGTTCAGCTGGGCTGTTTGACCTTGCGAGTTCACGAGGGAGTCCCGCCATGCATGTCGCCAACGGAAAGTCGCGGGAACGCGCCCTGGCTGGACGCGAGGCGTTCGAGCTGGAAAGGCGGGAAGGCCTTCATCCTGCGGCGCAGATCGGCGTCGGCGCGGCCCTGGCCGGCGGCGCGATCATCGCGGCCATGGTGATGGGCCGCCGTCATGAGCGGGTGCTGGACGACGAGATGTACGCCGTCGAGTTCGCCGAGATGCACGAACCGGTGGCTCACCAGCCCAAGCCGCTGACCAGCCTGCTTCTGCCGCCGCTGTTCATCGCCATGACCCTGTCGGGCCTGCGCACCTGGAACGCCCCGGCCAGCCCCGCCCGCACCCGCGCCCTGACGATCTGGAGCCTGGTGCAGGGCTTCAACGCCCTGTGGTTGGGCCTGGGCGCCAAGCGCGTCGGCGGACAGCTGGGCGCGGCGACGGCCTCTCTGGCGGCTTCGGCGGCCTATGCGATCGAGGCCCGCAAGGTCGGCGGCGGGGTCGCCCCCCGACTTCGGCTGGATCGGCATCGCCAACGCCCTGACCTCGCAGCTGTGGCGCAAGCCCGTGCCGCGCATGCCGACGATTCATTGAGCCCCAGCATCCGTTCTCCCTCGCGAAAGCGGGGGCCCAGATGCAAGAGCGCCCGCGTTCCGGAGAGGATCGCGGGCGTTTTTGCATGCGCCTCACAGCCCTGCGATCTGGGTCCAGGCTTTCGCCGGGAAGATCGGGTGCGAGGAAGCTCAAGCGATCTTCAGCGCTTGGTCCAGGCTGAACCGCCCGCCGCCGCGCGCGATCAGGAGCAGCAGCAGGCCCGCCCACGACAGGTGGGTCGGCCAGGCGTCGGGATAGACGAAGATCTCGATCACCGCCGTCATGCCCAGGAAGGCCAGGGCCGACAGTCGGGTGAACAACCCCACAACCAGCAGGATCGAGAACAGGTGCTCCGAATAGGTCGCCGCGTGCGCCGCCACGTCGGGCGACAGCAGCGGCACGTGATATTCGGTCTCGAACAGGGAATAGGTGCTGTCCTTGATGTGCAGCAGCCCGTCGACCTTGGTGCGGCCAGACTGAAAGAAGATCGCCGCCACGCCGAGGCGGGCGACAAGGGCCAGGACGTCCTCGGTCAGAACCTTGCCGGCGATCCGGGCGAAGGCGTCGAAAGGCGCGCGGAGGGCGACAGCGGTCATCGGTCGATATCCAGGAAGACGCCGTCGGCGATCAGGCCCGCGAACAGCGGGGCGAGGTCGGCGGCGGGATGGGCGGTCAGGACGCGTTCGGCGGCCTGGGCGGTGGTCTGGCCTTCGCGACAGGCGCGAAGGAATTCGGTTTCGGCCTCACCGATTACGCGATGCCGGACCGCGCCGTGGGCGCGGACGCAGAGCAGCGCTTCGGCTTGGTCGGAGAGTTCGAGGCCGTCATGGCCCGCGCGCGCCGATGACCACAGGCTGGGCAGGCCGGCATCGAAGGCGGCGAAGCGGACGCTGGGGTGCAGGGCGAGCCGCGTCTCGGCCAGGGCCTCGGGCGGCAAGGCGGCCAGCGCCCCGGCGGTCAGGGCCGCCGCCTCGGCGGCGAACAGGGCCTCGGTCCACAGGCGGTCCAGATGGGCGACGCCGACCAGATAGGGCAGGTCCTGGGCCGGCGGGAAGCGTTCGAGCCAGGCGGGAAAGTCCTTGCCATAGTCCAGGAGGGTCGCGCCGGTCGGCGGCGCCTCACGCGCAAAAAGCGCGGCGGCGGCGCGGAACCAGTCCTCGCCGACCATCGACAGCACGGTCGGGAAATTGGCGGCCAGGGCGTCGACGCAGCCCTTGGCGATGGTGTTGCGATAGACCGACAGCCCGGCCTCGCCGGCGTCGGGCGCGAGCCAGGGCGACAGCGCCGAGCGCTCGCCACCGAGGGCCGCGACGAAGGCGTCCTGGAAGTCCAGCAGCTCAGGCATGAGCCTTCTCCAGGACAGGCTCCAGCATGGCGGCGGCGCGGTCGCGCTCGGCCATCAGCGTCGCGAAGTCGGGTATATCATCGTCGCGCTCGATCAGGGTCGGGCGCGGGCCGATTCGGTCGATCAGCCGGCGATAGAGCGTCCAGACGGGCTCGGCCACCGGCGCGCCGTGGGTGTCGATCAGCAGATCAGAGCCGCCTTCATCGGGCGCGTGGCCGGCCAGGTGAATCTCGCCGATCGCTTCGGCCGGCAGGGCGTCCAGATAGGTTTCGGCGCGGTAGCCGAGGTTGCTGGCGCTGACGAAGACGTTGTTGACGTCGACCAGCAGGCCGCAGCCGGTTTGGGCGACCAGGGCCTTCAGGAAGTCGACCTCGTCAAGGTCGTGGCCGGTCAGGGGCAGATAGAGCGACGGGTTCTCGATCAGCACCTTGCGGCCCAGGGCGTCCTGCATGCGGCCGACATTGGCGGCGATGCGGGCGAGGGCGGCGTGGGTGCGCGGAAAGGGCAGGAGATCGGGCTGGTGCTGGCCCCGATGCGTCGACCAGGCCAGGTGCTCGGAGACGACGAACGGCTCGAACCGGTCGACCAGCCGCTTGAGGGCGGCCAGGTGCTCGCGGTCCGGATCGGCGTCGGCGGCCAGGGACAGGCCCACCCCGTGCAGCGACAGCGGACGGCGTTCGCGGATGGCTTCCAGCGCCGCCAGACGCGGGCCGCCGGCCGACATGTAGTTCTCGGGATGGACCTCGAACCACAGCCCCTCGGCGTCGCACGTCAGGGCTTCGTCGTAGTGCTGGGGCTTGAGGCCGAGGCCGGCGGTGATCATGGGCGTTTCCGATAGCGGCTTACCTACCCCCTCCGCGCTTCGCGCTCCTCCCCGGAGGGGGAAGAGGGCCGTGGATCCGGAGGGGGCAAGTGATCGTGGCGCTTACGCCTTCGGCGTCAGCGAGCCCATGCCGGTCGGGGTCTTGATCGTGACGCACGTGCCCTTCTTGACCATCTTCCAGGCGTCGCCCTGATAGTCGACCTTCGAGGTGCCGGCGCACGAGGTGCCCGCGCCCGCCTTGCAGTCGTTCTCGCCGGCCTTGGCGACGCCGTAGCACTTTTCCTGGTCGCCCTTGGCCTTCATATGGTCGTCGGCCGAGGCCATCGAGACGCCGGCCGACAGGGCCAGGACGGCGGCGAGGGCGGCGGTGGCGGTGGTGCGGTTCATGGGGTTTCTCCTTGAAGCGTTTCTAGAGGGGCGTTTCTCGCCGGCGCGGCCTGTCGCCGCCCGGTCGAGGGGAGATACGAAGCGACACCGGACGAGGTTACACCGGTCGGCGAACAAAATTTCGGCGCGGCCTATTTTCGGTCGGTTCCGGCGCGGCGCGACACCGTGTAACCATCCGTCCATGGCGCGCGAATAGGGGCAGGCGTGACGGATACCGAGACCCGTTTGAAGGCGCTGATGCTGCGCGGGCTGGACGGCGACGCCGCCGCCTATCGCGAGTGTCTGGCCGTTCTCGGCGTCCGGCTGCGCGCCTATTTTGCGCGGCGGATGTCCGGCGCGCCCGGCGATGTGGAGGATCTTGTGCAGGAGACGCTGCTGGCGGTGCATCTCAAGCGGTCGACCTGGGACACGTCCCTGTCGTTCACCGCCTGGGCGCATGCGGTGGCGCGCTACAAGCTGATCGACCACTGGCGGCGGCGAAAGGTCCGACAGACCCTGCCGATCGAGGATCACATCGAGTTCCTGGCCGCGGACGAGCCCGATCCTGGCGTCGGCCTCGAACTGGACCGCGCCCTGGCGACCCTGCCCGACAAGCAGCGGACCCTGGTCTCCGACGTCAAGCTGACGGGCCTGTCCCTGGCCGAGGCGGGCGCCAAGGCCGGCATGTCCGAGGGGGCGGCCAAGGTCGCCCTGCACCGGGCGTTGAAGGCCCTGGCCGAAAGGATGCGCCGTGCGGACCGATGACCTGATCGACGCCCTGGTCTCGGACGCCCGGGCCACGGATGTTGGAGCGACGCGCGCCCCGTCCCGCCGACTGGCCATGGTCGCCGGCCTGGGCGCGCTGGCGGCGCTGGCGCTGGTGCTCACCTGGCTGCACACTCGCCACGACCTGATGCTCGCCATGCGCGGCGGCATGTTCTGGATGAAGGCGCTCTACACCGCCCTGCTCGGCGTGGCCGGCTATCTCGCCGTCGAGCGGCTGTCGCGGCCGGGCGGCTCGGGCCGTCGCGGCTGGATCCTGGGCCTGTCCGTCCTGGCGGCGTTCGTGGTCGCGGGCGTCGTCCAGGCGATGATGAGCCCCGACATCCAGATGACGCTGCACATGCTCCGCGGCCATTCCTGGCATGTCTGCAGCCGCAATATCCTGGTCCTGGGCCTGCCGATGCTGGTCTTGGGCCTGTGGGTCGTGCGCGGCATGGCCCCGACCCCGGCTAACCCTGGCGGGTCTGGCGACGGGATTGTTCGCGGGCGGCGTGGCGGCGACGGTCTATGGGCTGCACTGCGCCGAGAACACCTTCACCTTCGTGGCCCTCTGGTACAGCCTCGGGGTGCTTTCCCTAGCCGCCCTCGGCGCGGCGGTCGGGCGTTGGGCGCTGCGTTGGTAGGCCGGGCGAGCCTTGGCGCGCCGTCGCCAGATCTAGCGACGATCAAGTTTCGTGTCGTCGCCCTCCAGTCGATTGACAAACCGACGTTCCGCCACTGAAGTGCGCCCGCCTTTCGCGAATGAGACGCGATAGGCGTTGGCGCAACCGCCATACGGCTCTGTGGGGAGAGGCGCGTGACGATCGATGACACTGTCGCTCCGATAGGCGGCGTGGGAGGCGGCGCGCCTATCTGGTCGGCCGCGACCCTGCCATGGCGACTGGCCGAGGCCGCCGCCGCCGGCGCCCTGGCCGGCGTGCTGATGATCCTGGTCTGGCTGGACCTGCGGCCGGACTTGCCCCTCGCCGCCACACAGACCTTCTTCTGGATCAAGGCGGTCTATCCCGCCGCCGTCGCCCTCTGCGCCCTGGCCGCCGCGACGCTGTTGGCGCGCGCGCGCCGTGGCGGGTTTCGGGCCATGGCCGGGGCGGGGGCCCTGGCCTGCGCCATGCTGATCGCCGCGGCTGTCCAGGCGTCCGGCGCGGACGCCGAGGCGCTCACCGCCCCCGACTGGCCCAGCGCCGCCGCCTGTCTCGGCGACATCCTAGTCATCGCCGCGCCGATGCTGGCGCTGGTGGCGGCCGGGCTGCGCGATGTCGACCTGGAGCGGCCCGCGCCCACCGGCTTCGCCTGCGGCCTGTTCTGCGGGGGCGTGGCGGCGACGGTCGACGGCCTGCACTGCTGGCAGGGGACTTACACGTTCGTGGGGCTCTGGTTCACCCTGGCCATGCTGCTCAGCGGCGCGGTCGGGGCCGGCGCGGTCAAGCTGCTCGCCCGTCGCCGCCGCTTTCTCGCGGCCGCGGAATAGCGGCCAACAGCCGACACGAAAAAGGCCTCCCGGAGCGATCCGGGAGGCCTCTTCGTCTTCAGGCGGCGACGCCTATTCGGCGGCGGCCTTGGCCGCGTCGCCGCCGAACTTGGCGTGCAGCTCGCCGGAGGCGTAGCGCTTGGCCATGGTCGCCGTCGACAGCGCCTTGATCTTGTCGGCGTGGCCGGCCGAGCCGAACTCGACGAAGCGGGCCTGGCAGACCTTGCGCATGGCTTCCTTGGCGGGCTTCAGATAGGCGCGCGGGTCGAACTCGCCCGGCTTCTCGACCAGGATTTTGCGGATCGCGCCGGTGATGGCCATGCGGTTGTCGGTGTCGACATTGATCTTGCGCACGCCGTGCTTGATGCCGCGCTGGATCTCCTCGACGGGCACGCCCCAGGTCTGGGGCATCTCGCCGCCGTACTGGTTGATGACGTCCTGCAGGTCCTGCGGGACCGACGACGAGCCGTGCATCACCAGGTGGGTGTTGGGCAGGCGGCGGTGGATCTCCTCGATCACGTTCATGGCCAGGACGTCGCCGTCCGGCTTGCGCGTGAACTTGTAGGCGCCGTGGCTGGTGCCCATGGCGATGGCCAGGGCGTCGACGCCGGTCTGGGCGACGAAGTCGACCGCCTGGTCCGGATCGGTCAGCAGCTCGTCGTGGCTGAGCTTGCCCTCGAAGCCGTGGCCGTCCTCGGCCTCGCCCATGCCGGTCTCAAGCGAACCCAGCACGCCCAGTTCGCCTTCGACCGAGACGCCGCAGCTGTGGGCCATCTGCACCACCTTGCGGGTGACCTCGAACGTTGTACTCGTAGGAGGCCGGGGTCTTGGCGTCCTCCATCAGCGAGCCGTCCATCATCACCGAGGTGAAGCCGTACTGGATCGCCGTGGCGCAGGTCGCCGGGCCGTTGCCGTGGTCCTGGTGCATGCAGACCGGGATGTGCGGATAGATGTCGACCAGAGCGTCGATCATCCTGGCCAGCATGATGTCGTTGGCGTAGTTCCGCGCCCCGCGCGACGCCTGGATGATGACCGGCGAGTTGACGGCGTCGGCCGCCTCCATGATCGCCAGGCCCTGTTCCATGTTGTTGATGTTGAAGGCGGGCAAGCCGTACTCATGCTCGGCGGCATGGTCCAACAGCTGGCGCAGCGTGATGCGAGCCACGTAGTTCTCTCCTGCAAGCGTTAAGTGGTTGGATCGTTTCTTGTTCTTGGGGCCGTGACGCTTTTGCGTTCTCTGCCCGGGGCATTCCGTCGTCAGATCGACGCGGATCTGCATGATCCGCGCCAAACGAAGTCGTCGTCCTATTGTTCCAGAGCCGCGACGCCCGGAAGCGTCTTGCCCTCCATCCATTCCAGGAACGCGCCGCCGGCGGTCGAGACGAACGTCATGTCGGCCGACACACCCGCGTGGTTCAGAGCCGACACCGTATCACCGCCGCCGGCCACGGCCACGATCTTACCCGATTTCGCCAGCTGCGCTGCGTGCTTTGCCGCCGAAACGGTCGCTTCGTCGAACGGAGGGACTTCAAAGACGCCCAGCGGGCCGTTCCAGATCAGGGTCTTGCTGGCGTCCATGGCCGCCAGCAGGGTCTTCACGGTCTCGGGACCGGCGTCCAGGATCAGGTCGTCGGGGCGGACGTCATAGACGTTGCGGGTCTCGGCGTGGACGCCCGGCTTGACGCTCTTGGCCACGACCACGTCGGTCGGCAGCAGCAGCTTGCAGCCGGCCGCGCCGGCCAGGTCGATGATCTCCAGGGCGGTGTCGGCCAGGTCGGGCTCGCACAGCGAGGCGCCGACATCGATCTTGGCCGCGTGAAGGAAGGTGTTGGCCATGCCGCCGCCGATGGCCAGATAGTCCAGCTTGGTCACCAGATTGCGCAGCAAATCGAGCTTGGTCGAGACCTTGGAGCCACCGACGATGCCGATGACCGGCTTCTTGGGATTGCCCAAGGCGGCGTCCAGGGCTTCCAGTTCGCGCTGCATCGCCAGGCCCGGATAGGCCGGCAGCAGGTGGGCCAGGCCCTCCGTCGAGGCGTGGGCGCGGTGGGCGGCGCTGAAGGCGTCATTGACATAGACGTCGCCATTGGCCGCGAGGGCCTTGGCGAACGCGGGATCGTTCTTCTCTTCGCCGGCGTGGAAGCGGACGTTCTCCAGCAGCGCCACGCCGCCGTTTTCCAGACCGTCGACGACCTTGGCCGCTTCGGGGCCGATGGCGTCCGAGGCGAAGGCGACCGGCTGCTCCAGCAGCGCCGACAGCGGCTCGGCCACGAAGGCCAGGCTCATCTCCGGAACGACCTTGCCCTTGGGCCGGTCGAAGTGGGCCAGCAGCACGACCTTGACGCCTTGCTGGGACAGGTAGCGGATGGTCGGCAGGGCCGCGCGCAGGCGGGTGTCGTCGGTGATCGCGCCCCCGTCGACCGGCACGTTGAAGTCCACCCGGACCAGGGCGCGCTTGCCGGCGAGATCGGCGGTGTCGAGGGTGCGGAAGGTCATGGATCTGGTCCTGGTCGGCGGACGAAAGGTTCGGGCTAGCGGCTAGCCCAGGCGAAGAGGCCAAGCAACGCTAGAGCAAGCGTCACGTGGGCCAAGCTGTGAGTTCTTCGGCGCAGCGCGGCGAACACGCAACGCCCCAGCAGGACAAGCCAGACGATCGCCGCGCCGAGCAATGCGATCCCGGCCATCAAGCTCCAGAGTGTCGGCGTCGTGTCGGTCGGACGAAAGCAAATCTCGCATCCTTGCTGGTGAGCGATGAAGGCGACGATCTTGAACAGACTGTGACCGCCCGCCCAGCCTGCCGGCCAGACAGTTATTGCGAGGGTCAGTGGCATGAGCCAAGGCCTCGCGGGCATTTCGATCGAAGCTTCCGCCATCAAGCAAAACCCCCGCCCTTCAGGAAGGGCGGGGGTCTTTTAGCGCTTACAGGAACTTCGCCATCTCGAGAGCGGTGTCGCTCATGCGGGTCGCGAAGCCCCATTCGTTGTCGTACCAGCTGAGCACGCGGACCAGCTTGCCCTCGATGACCTGGGTCTGGGGCAGGGCGGCCGTCGAGCTGGCGGCGATGTGGTTCAGGTCCGACGAGACCAGCGGGTCGGTCGTGGTGAACAGCACGCCCTTCATCGGACCGTCGGCGGCGGCCTGCAGGGCGGCGTTGACCTCGGCGGCCGTGGTGTCGCGCGTCGGCACGACCTTCAGGTCGATGACCGAGACGTTCGGGGTCGGGACGCGGATCGAGCTGCCGTCCAGCTTGCCCTTCAGGGCCGGCAGGACCAGGCCCAGGGCCTTGGCGGCGCCGGTCGAGGTCGGGATCATGCTG
The DNA here is from genome assembly GCF_044056025.1 of Caulobacter sp. UC70_42. NCBI lineage: Bacteria > Pseudomonadati > Pseudomonadota > Alphaproteobacteria > Caulobacterales > Caulobacteraceae > Caulobacter > Caulobacter sp. UC70_42. The sequence continues at coordinate 2,323,828 of NZ_CP171994.1, forward strand.
AGGGCCGCGGCGCGGGCGCGGTAGAGGTCCTTGTGCATGGTGTCCAGCGTCGGCTGGTCGCCGGTATAGCTGTGGATCGTGGTCATGTAGCCACGCTCGATGCCGACCAGGTCGTGCAGGACCTTGGCCACCGGGGCCAGGGCGTTGGTGGTGCACGAGCCGTTCGAGACGACGATGTCGTCGGCGGTCAGGGTCTCGTGGTTGACCTTGTAGACGATGGTCTTGTCGGCGCCGTCGGCGGGAGCCGAGACCAGCACGCGCTTGGCGCCGGCTTCCAGGTGCAGGGCGGCCTTGTCGCGGGCGGTGAAGATGCCGGTGCACTCGAACGCGATGTCGACGTTGAGTTCCTTGTGCGGCAGGTCCTTGGGATCACGGATCGCCGTGACCTTGATCTTGCCCATGCCGACATCGATCCAGTCCTCGCCCGAGGTGACCACGCCCGGGAAGCGGCCGTGAACGCTGTCGTAGCGCAGCAGGTGGGCGTTGGTCTCGACCGGGCCGAGGTCGTTGATGGAGACGACCTCGATGTCGCGGCGGCCATGCTCGGCAATGGAGCGCAGGACCAGACGTCCGATGCGGCCGAAGCCGTTGATGGCGACGCGAATAGCCATGGGTCGTTCTCCTGTTATGACCGCGCGATCGAGTTCGATCGGCGTTCCCTATTTGGGTGCGCGTTTTGCGGGGGAAAGGCGCTGAGTCAAGGCCTAGAAACTGACACGGCCGCGGTAAATGCTGCTATGGGCTCCGCGCCGCCCAAATGTCGCCCTGACGACTGGCATAGACGGGGCTCATCTATATGTTGCGTCGCATGATTGGAAATCGCCGATGATCCCGGCCGACGGTACGGCCCTCGACCTGGCCGTGCGCCGTCTGGAGCGCGCGGTGGCTCAGCTTGAGCAGCGCCAGGCGGCCAGGGCGGCCGAGGCCGAGCGCGCGATCGCCGCTGCCGCGGCGGTCGCTTCCGTCCCGTCTTCGTCGCCCCCCGAGCCCAGCCTCTTCGACGATGAAGAGCGCATTCGGCTGGTCGCCGACCTGGAAGCCGCCCGCGAGCGCGAAAAGGCGCTTGAGGAAGCCGGCGAGCAGGCCTCGGCGGCGCTGGGGCGCGCGATCGCGGAGATCCGTTCTGCCCTGGGCGACGAGTTCGTGGCCAATGACGACCACGCGCATGACGAGGCCGGACATCAGGAGGAGCTCACGCTCACCCCCGAGCCGGACGATGACCTGTTCGACACGCCCGAGGCGGACGATCCCAAAGTCAGCGATCCCAAAGTCCGCGATCGGGGGGAGGCCTGACACATGGCCCAGGTGACCATCCACGTGAACGGCCGGCCCTACATGGTCGGCTGCGAGGACGGCCAGGAGCCGCATCTCTCGGAACTGGCGCGGCTGTTCGACCGCCAGGTTCGCCAGGTCAGTTCCGACGTCGGCCAGCTGGGCGAGACGCGCCTATTCCTGATGGGGGCCCTGCTGCTGGCCGACGAGTTGTCGGACATGAAGCTGCGCCTGGCCCACGCCAACGCCGAGATCGCCCGCCTGAATCAGGAGGGCACGAAGGCCGAGATCGCGGCCATCCGCGCGCTCGACGCGGCGGCGGAGAAGATCGAGAAGCTGGCGGCCGAGTAAGGCGCGCGTCACACTCAAGGTTGTCCTATCCGCAATGCCTAGCCTATCGTCGAGCGCACGATTGCGAGGCGCTTCGATGAAATGGGTTCCGGTGTTCGGGCTGCTTGGCCTGATCCTGAGCGGGCAAACCCGTGCGGCGGACGATACGCCCGCCGCGTTCGGCGCGCGCGAGTACATCCAGCAGATCAGCCTTTCACCGGACGGACAGAAGGTGGCGATGGTCGTGCCGGCCGCCGGGCGCGGCGTTCGCCTGGAGATTGTCGACACGGCCGCTTCCGGCCCGCCCAAGGCGATCCTCGCCTCCAATGGCAGCCCCGAACGGCTGACCGGTTGCCGCTGGTCGACCAACACGCGTCTGGTCTGCCAGATCTATGTCGTCGTGAGGGACGCGCAGAATCGGCTGGGCTTCACGCGCCTGATCGCGATCAACAGCGACGGCGGCGACCTGAAGGTGCTCAGCGCCCAGACCAACGACCGATCGCTGCGGATGTCGCAGAACGGCGGCGTGGTGATCGACTGGGCGACCGACGACGCGCCAGGCGGAATTCTGATCACCCGCGATTATGTACCGGAGCGCTCCACCGGCACCCATCTGGCCAACGAGGACGATGGGCTGGGCGTCGATCGCATCGACACCACGACCCTGGCCCGCCGGTCCGTCGAGAAGCCAAACCTCAACGCCATCGAATATATCGGCGATGGGCGCGGGACCGTCCGGGTGATGGGCGTTCGGCCGACGCGGTCGTCGGGCTACGCCAGCGACAAGATCCTCTATTTCTATCGCCAGCCCGAACGCCGCGACTGGTCGCCCTTGGGCCAGCTGACGCTGAGCGGCTCCGGCTATAGCGGCTTCAATCCCCACGCCGTCGATCCCGAGCTCAACGTCGTCTATGGCTTCGACGCCAAGGACGGCCGCCAGGCGCTCTACAAGATCACGCTCGATGAGACGCTGAACCGCGAGCTGGTGCTGGCGCGACCGGATGTCGATGTCGCGGGGCTGGTGCGGATCGGCCGCCAGAACCGCGTGGTCGGGGTCTCCTACGTCACCGACAAGCGCGAGACGGAATTCTTCGACCCCGAGCTGCGCAAGCTGGGCCTGGCGCTGGGCAAGGCGTTGCCGGAGCGGCTCGTCACCTTCGTCGACGCCTCGGCCGACGAGTCGAAGCTGCTGCTGTTCGCCGGCGGCGACAGCGATCCGGGCCTCTACTATCTCTATGACAAGGCGACGCGGAGCCTGCGGGAGCTGATCGCCGCCCGGCCCCAGCTTGAGACGTTCAAGCTGGCCACGGTGAAGCCGGTGACCTACCCGGCCGCCGACGGAACGCAGATCCCCGGCTACCTGACCTTGCCGCCGGGCGGCGAGGGCAAGAACCTGCCGGCGATCGTCATGCCGCACGGCGGCCCGAGCGCACGCGACGAATGGGGCTTCGACTGGCTGGCTCAGTTCTTCGCGCACCAAGGCTACGCCGTGCTGCAGCCCAACTATCGCGGCTCCAGCGGCTATGGCGCGGACTGGTTCCAGAAGAACGGCTTCCAGTCCTGGCGCACGGCGATCGGCGACGTGAACGACGGCGGCCGGTGGCTCGTCCAGCAGGGCATCGCCGCGCCGGGCAAGCTGGCCATCGTCGGCTGGTCGTACGGAGGATACGCGGCGCTGCAGTCGGCGGTGCTGGATCCGGACCTCTTCAAGGCCATCGTGGCGATCGCGCCGGTCACCGATCTGGAGACCCTGCGCGCGGAGTCCCTGAACTTCACCAACTACCTCCAGGTCAGTGAATTCATCGGCAAGGGCCCGCACGTGGTCGAGGGTTCGCCCGCCCAGAACGCCGCGCGCATCAAGGCGCCGGTGCTGCTGTTCCACGGCGACCTCGACGCCAATGTCGGCATCGGCGAGTCGCGGCTGATGGAGCGCAAGCTGCGCGACGCGGGACGCAAGGCCGAGTTGGTCGAGTTCAAGGGGCTGGACCATCAGCTGGACGACAGTGCGGCGCGAACCGAGATGCTGACCAAGGCCGACGCCTTCCTGAAGGCGTCGCTGGGCCTCTGATCGTCGCCTGCGACGCGGGCGCCTCTATCGCTGGGGCGCCCGACCCCCTATATTGATCCACGGCGGGTCTTGCTGTGGCTCTCGTCGAAGATTTCTATTCCCAGGGACCTTAATCTCTCTATCGGGACCTGTTCCCTCCCGTGGCCGTGGCTGCGGGAACACGGGGCCCACCTGTTACTGACAGGTTCGAGTGGATTGAAACGTCTTCACGGTTCTTCGCGGCGCCGCCACCTTTCTCCCCTATAAACGGCCGATGACCATCGTCGACCCCGTCGCCGCCAAGACGGCCCTGCGCGTATTTCTTCGCAATCAGCGCAAGCAGCTGGCGCGCGAGCATCCCGAAGCCGATTGGATGATCGCCGAGGTGGCCCGCGAGCCCCTGGCCAAGCTGTTTCCCGATCCCGCCGGCAAGGTGGCCGCGCTCTATCACGGCCTCGGTTCGGAGGTGTCGCCACGCCTCCTGGCCGACCAGATGCGCGAGGCCGGCTGGACCCTGGCCCTGCCGGCCGTCGAGGACGCCGACACCGGCCGCATGGTATTCCGCCTCTGGGATCCGAAACAGCCGCTGGTCCATGACGCCATCGGCCTGCGCGGTCCGCCGCCGACGCAGCCGGCGCTGCAGCCGGACCTGGTCGTCACCCCGCTGCTGGCTTTCCAGCTGGACGGGACGCGGCTGGGGCAAGGCGGCGGCTACTACGACCGGGCGCTGGAGGCGCTCAGGGCCCGCAAGCGGGTCATGGTCCTAGGCCTCGCCTACAGCGGTCAGCAGGTGGAGAATTTGCCGCACGAGGCCCACGATCAAAGGTTGGACGCCATTCTCACCGAAAAAGAGTATATCGCGGTCAATGACATGGGCCGCGCAGGCCCTCCTTAAGGACTTTCGATGCGTTTCGCCTTCTTCGGCGATGTCGTCGGCAAGTCGGGCCGCGACGGCCTGGCCGACCATCTGCCCGACCTTCGCCGCCGTCTCGGGCTCGAGTTCGTGATCATCAACGCCGAGAACGCCGCCGCCGGCTTCGGTATCACCGAGAACACCGCTCGCGAGCTGTTCGAGGCCGGCGCCGACTGCCTGACCCTGGGCAATCACAGCTGGGACCAGCGCGAGGCCCTGACCTATATCGTCCGCGAACCGCGTCTGATCCGTCCGGCCAACTATCCGATCCTGTCGGACGCCCCGGGGCGCGGCAGCCATCTGTTCCAGACGGATTCGGGCAAGACCGTGTTCGTCGTCAACCTGCTGGGCCGTGTCCACATGGACGCCATGGACGACCCGTTCGCCGCCGCCGACCGCGAGCTGGACAAGGCTCCGCTGGGCCAGGTGGCCGACGCGGTGATCGTCGACATGCATTGCGAGGCGACGTCCGAGAAGATGGCCATGGGCCACTATTGCGACGGCCGCGCCTCGCTGGTGGTCGGCACCCACACCCATGTCCCGACGGCCGACTGCCAGGTCCTGCCGGGCGGCACGGCCTATCAGACCGACGCCGGCGCCTGCGCCGACTACGACAGCGTGATCGGCAACCAGAAGGAAGAGCCTCTGCGCCGGTTCACCACCAAGATCAGCGGCGGGCGCTACACGCCGGCCTCGGGGCCGGCGACGGTGTGCGGCGTGTTCGTCGAGACCGACGACCGCACGGGCCTGGCGGTGCGTGTCGAGCCGATCCGCGTCGGCGGACGGCTCCAGCCGTCGATCCCGGAAGTCGCCTAAGCCTCTGGAAAATACCGGAAGAATGGCTCGGCCTCGGCCAGCACGCGCTGGACCGAGGGGCGGCTCTTCAGGCGCTCCAGATAGGCCAGGCCCAGCGGCCAGCGGTCCCCGAATGGGGCTTCTGGCGGCTGGACCTTGTCGGCGTAGAACAGCGCCGGCATGGCCGCGCAGTCGGCCAGGCCGAAGTCGCCGCACATCCAGTTCGGGCCGTCGGCCAGTTGCTTTTCCAAGTGATCGCAGGCCGTGGCCAACTGGGCGTGGGACTCTCGGACGCCATACGGGTCCTTGCCCGCCTCCGCCGGCCGGATGCGATCGGCGACGATGCGCTGCATCGGGTGATGGATGTAGTGGTCGAAGAAGCGATCCCAGAACCGCGTGCGCCAGGCCAGGTCCGGGTCCTGAGGCACGAACCGCACGCGGCCCGGATAGCGCAGGTCCAGATAGTCGAGGATGACGCTGGTCTCCAGCACCGTCTCGTCGCGGAGGTGATCGCGCAGCGCGGGCATCTTGCCCATCGGCGACAGCTTCAGGAACGCCTCGCGCCCGGCCGGATCGCCCAGGTTGACCATCACGTTCTCGAAGGCGATGTCGTTCTCGTAGAGGCCGATCAGCACCTTCCAGCAGAACGAGGACAGCGGGTGGGCGTGTAGCGTCAGGCTCATCGGTCGCTCTCTAATACTTAAGTTATGGCCTAACTATCATCGAGGCGGGACGAGGCGCAAGCCCGGCCCGGCGCCCTTGGGGGTGACAAAACCCGCCCCTGGGGGCTCAAAGCGCCCACACTTCATTTTTCAGACCAGAGACAGAGCCTCCGAATGGCCGGCCACTCGAAATTCAAGAACATCATGCACCGCAAGGGCCGCGCCGACGCCGCGCGCTCCAAGCTGTTCTCCAAGCTGTCGCGGGAAATCACCGTCGCGGCCAAGACCGGGCTGCCCGATCCGGCCATGAACCCGCGCCTGCGTCTGGCCGTGAACAACGCCAAGGCCGAAAGCCTTCCCAAGGACGTCATCGATCGCGCGATCAAGAAGTCGCAGATGGGCGACGCGGCCGACTACTCGGAAATCCGCTACGAAGGCGTCGCCGCCGGCGGCGTCGGCATCATCGTCGAGGTGCTGACCGACAACAAGAACCGCGCCGCGGCCAATGTCCGCTCGTACTTCACCAAGGTCGGCGGCAACATGGGCGCCACCGGCTCGGTGACCTTCAACTTCGATCACGTCGGCCAGATCACCTACCCGGCCAAGGCCGCGTCGGAAGACGACATGATGGAAGCCGCCATCGAGGCCGGCGCCGACGACGTCACCTCCGACATGGGCGAGGAAGGCGAAGGCCACACCATCTACACCGCTTTCGAGAGCCTGAACGAAGTGGCCGCCGCCCTGGAAGCCAAGTTCGGCGCGGCGTCGAACACCAAGATCGCCTGGCGTCCGAAGATGCAGGTGCCGGTCACGGGCGACTCGGCGGCCACCCTGATGAAGCTGCTCGACCTGCTGGACGACGACGACGACGTCCAGAACGTCTACTCGAACGAGGACATCAGCGACGAAGACCTGGCCAAGCTGGGTTGATGTTTCCGGGGGAGGTCCGATGGGCCTCCCCCCGTCTTGCTTTGTATTGCTAGCGACGAGGCCCCGGTGACCTTTTCCGCCCCAAACGCCCTGGCTGAAGTCGAGCTGCCCGGACTGCCCAACCACTATCGCGGCAAGGTGCGGGACAATTACGACCTGCCGGACGGCCGTCGGGTGATCGTCGCGTCCGATCGTCTAAGCGCTTTCGATCGGATCCTGTGCGCCGTGCCGTGCAAGGGCCAGGTGCTGACCCAGACGGCGCGCTACTGGTTCGACGCCACCGCCGACATCTGCCCCAACCACGTCCTGGCCTATCCGGGACCCGAACGTGCTGATCGGCCGTCGGCTGGAGATGCTGCCGGTCGAGCTGGTGGTGCGGGGCTACCTGGCCGGAACCACCTCGACCTCGATCCTGACGCTCTACAACAAGGGTGAGCGCCAGATGTACGGCGTAACCCTGCCCGACGGGCTGCGCGCCAACCAGCGCCTGCCCGAGCCGATCCTCACGCCCACCAGCAAAGCCGCCGACGGTGACCACGACGCGCCGCTCTCGCCCGCCCAGATCCTGGAACAGGGCCTGCTGACCGCCGCGCAATGGGAGCAGCTCAGCGCCTACGCCCTTGCCATGTTCGCGCGAGGCCAGGCGCTGGCGGCCGAGCGCGGCCTGATCCTGGCCGACACCAAGTACGAGTTCGGGCTCGACGCCGACGGCGCCATCGTCCTGGCCGACGAAATCCACACCCCCGACAGCAGCCGGTTCTGGAAGGCCGCGACCTACGCGGCCAAGTTCGAGGCGGGCGAGCGCCCCGACAGCTTCGACAAGGACTTCGTTCGCGCCTGGGTGGCGCAGCGCTGCGATCCCTACAACGACCCGATCCCGGAGATTCCCGAGGCGCTGATCCGCCAGACCTCGGACGTCTATATCGAGGCCTTCGAGACGATCACCGGCCAGACGTTCCAGCGCCCGGCGGCCGATGAGCCGGTCATGGCGCGGCTGAAGCGGAATTTGGACCGGTACCTGGCGGGGTAGCGAGCTCACTACGCTCCGCCGCCTTCTCCTCGTCACGGCGCGCGGCTAGACTGCGTCGCATGGTCCTGCGGGTTCACATCGATACTGATTGCGGCGTGGACGACGCCCTGGCGCTGGCGCTGTTGGCCCGCGCGCGACAGGCCGTGGACGTGGTCTCGGTCTCGGCCGTGTTCGGCAACACCTATGTCGACCAGGCCGCCGCCAACGCCCGGGGCGTGCTGCGTCTCGCCGGCTGCGGGGCCGAGGTCTATATCGGCGCCGGCTCGGGCCTGGCTCGACGCCGGGTGGAGCGGATGCGGCCGGCCCACGGGATCGACGGCTTGAATGGCGCGGGCTTCTCGCAGCGCTGGAAGCTGCCCGAACTGGAGCGGGGCCATTCGGCCAACTTCCTGGCCTTCGCCGCCCGCCGCAAGGTTACGGGCCTGTTCCTCGGTCCCCTGACCAACCTGGCCAAGGGCCTGCTGGAAGATCCCGCCGCCTTCCGCGACTGGCGTCCTACGATCATGGCCGGCGCCTTCGAGGTGGCCGGCAAAGCCGCCGGCGGCGCCGACTTCAACAGCTGGAGCGATCCGGAAGCCCTGCAGCGGACGCTGGAGGCCGGGGTCATGCCGCGTCTGATGCCGATGGACGTCACCCACCAGGTGTCGATCACCGCCGAGGATCTGGCCAAGGGAGCGGTCTGTTGCGGCTCGCCGCTGTCCCAGCGCCTGACCAAGGCGGCAGGGCCCTATATCGCCTTTCATCAACAGGTCTGGGGCGGCGAGGGCTGCCGGCCGCACGACGCGGTGGCCGCCGCCAGCCTGGTGGCGCCCGAGCTCTTCAGCTTCCAGCCCGCGCGCCTGCGGGTGGCCGTCGACGGCGATCGCCTGGGTCGCGTCGACCGCATCGACGGCGCGCCCAACGCCGAGGTCTGCACCAGCCTCGATGTCGCCGCCGTCAGGCGCCTGATCCTGGGCGGCCTGTTCGGCTGGAGCGCCGTCGAAGCCGCTTAGTGCGGCTGGCCCCACTGGGCGGCGCGCTCGCGCACGAGATCGCGCATGAACTGGTCGAGCTCGGCCAGGCGGCGATCCATCTCGCTCACCGGCACGCCGTTCCAGATCGCGTGGTCATAGGCCGAACGCGCCTCGCGAAGGTTTTCGCCGGCCTGGTAGCGCTCGGTTATGTAGAGGGTCTCGAGAAGCTTGGTCGGGCGGTCGAGCTTCTCGTGCTTCATCGACCAGTAGCTGACCATGTACTCGGCCAGGATGCCGTCGTCCGATGTCTCGACCATCGTCCGTCTCCCTTTACGCTGGAGCGGAGATAGGGAGATCGGACGACGGTTCCAGAGGCGGAGGGCGTCTATTTCCCGCCCGCGTAGTCCTTGACCAGGGCGTAGAGGAAGTCGCGGCCGTCATAGAGCGATTTGACCCGGATGCGCTCGTTCAGGCCGTGGATGCCGTCGCCGTCCGAGCTGCCGAACAGGCCTGAGACGCCGTAGGTCGGGATGCCGGCGGCGTTGGTGTGGACGCCGTCGGTGGCGCCGGTCAGCAGGATCGGCACGATGGGAACGCCGGGCCACAGCTTGGCGGCTTCCTTCTCGATCGGGCCCATGATGGCCGGTGTCAGGGGCGGCGGCGGCGAGACGCTGTTGGGCTCGTGCGCCAGGGTCACGGCGACGGGCGCCCCGCCAGTTCGGCCAGCTTGGCCCGTACCTCCTCGACCGGCGTGCCCGGCAGGATGCGGCAATTGACGTTGGCCGTGGCGCGCTGAGGCAGGGCGTTGGGCGCGTGACCCGCGCTGACCATGGTCGCCACGCAGGTGGTGCGCAGCATCGAGTTCCACATCGGGTCGGCGGTCACGACCTTCAACGCCGCCGGGTCGTTGATGTCGGCGACCAGCGCCTTCATCGCGGCGGCCTGCTCGGCCGGCACGCGGGCCTGCATCTTGGTGAAGTAGCCGCGCGTGGCGTCGTTGAAGCGCGGCGGGAAGCCGTAGGCGCCGATCCGGTCCAGCCCCGCTGACAACTGGTAGATGGCGTTCGCCGGGACGGGACGGCTGGAGTGGCCGCCCGGATTGGTCACGGTGAGGGTGAAGTCCTGATAGACCTTTTCGCCGCCCTGGACCTCCAGCACGACCGGCTTGTCATGCTCGTCCAGCAGGCCGTCGGCGCCCTCGTTCAGGGCGAATTCGGCGTCGACCAGAGGGCGGTGGTTCTTCACCAGGTCCTCGATGCCGTTATAGGCCTCGCTCTCCTCGCCGCAGGTCAGGGCCATCTTGATGTCGCGCCTGGGCTTGAAGCCGGCCTGCTTCAGGCGGACCAGGCTGTCGACCCAGATGGCCGCCTGGGCCTTGTCGTCCGACGTTCCGCGTCCGAAGAAGTAGCCGTTCTCCTCGACCAGCTTGAACGGGTCGCGGGTCCAGTCGGCGCGGTTGGCCTCGACCACGTCGATGTGGGCCAGCAGCAGAATGGGCTTGGATTTCGGATCGGTCCCGTGAAGGATCGCCACCAGGCTGCCCTCCTTGGGATGGCCGTCGGCGACCACGACCTTGACGTCCTCGGCCGGGAAGCCCGCCGCCTTCAGCCGCGCGCCCATGGCCTCGGCCGCTTGGGTGCAGGAGCCGACCGACAGGGTGGTGTTGATCTCGACCAGCTCCTTGTAGAGGTCGCGGAAGGCCAGCTGATCGGGGCGGACGGTCTTGGGCGGTTCGGCCACCTGTGCGTTCGCCAGGACCGGCGCGGCCAGAAGCGCCGCCGTCATCATCCAGACCGACCGTTTCATCCGTACTCTCCCCAATGAAGCTTGGGCGCGAACAGAGCTTGCCTGACGGCCGCGCGCAAGGGCCGGCGTTTACCGCTCGTTAGGAATGCTGGGGCTTTTCCTGAAGGGCGGAAACGACGATGGTGCGAGAACACATGATGAACGCGATTCGCATCCTCGGTCTCGATCCGGGCCTCCGCCGCACGGGCTGGGGCGTCGTCAGCGTGCTGGGTTCGCGGGTGACGCATGTGGCTCACGGCGTGATCGCCCCGGACGACAAGGCCGCCTTTTCCGACCGTCTGCTGCACCTGTTCGAGGGCATCTGCGCGGTGATCGAGCAGTACAGGCCCGACGAGGCGGCGGTCGAGGAGACCTTCGTCAACACCAACGCCCAGTCGACGCTGAAGCTGGGCCACGCCCGCGCCGCCGCCATGATCGCGCCGGCCCGGGCCGGGCTGCTCGTGGCCGAATATTCCAACGCCATGGTCAAGAAGGCGGTGGTGGGAACCGGCGGCGCCGACAAGGCCCAGATCGCCTTCATGATCGCCCGCCTGCTGCCGACGGCCGGCTCGCCGACGGCCGACGCCGCCGACGCGCTCGCCGTGGCCATCGCCCACGCCCACGCCCGCACCGCCCGGAGAGTCGCATGATTGGGCGTCTGCGCGGCGCCGTCGCCGAGGTCGGCGAGGAAGAGGCCCTAATCGACGTCATGGGCGTCGGCTATGTCGTCCGCTGCGGCCACCGCACGCTGCAGCGCCTGCCGGCCCTGGGCGAGGAGACTTCTGCTGCACATCGAAAGCCAGTGGAGCGAGAGCGCGGGCCTGCGGCTCTACGGTTTCGCCACCCGCGAGGACCGCAAGGCCTTCGTGCTGCTGCAGGCGATCCAGGGCGTCGGGCCCAAGGCCGCCATGGCGGTGCTGGACGTGCTGTCGCCAGCCGAGCTGGCGTCGGCGGTGGCTCGCGAGGACAAGGCCGCTGTCGGCCGCGCCAACGGCGTGGGGCCCAAGCTCGCCCTGCGCATCGTCACCGAGCTCAAGGACAAGCCGATCACCGACGGACCTGTGCTGACGAGCGCGCCGGCTTCGGGCTCGCCGTCCGCGCCCGCCAAGCCCGCGCCGACCGGTGACGCCGTCGCCGCCCTGATGGGCCTGGGCGTCGCCGAGGTGAACGCCCGCCGCGTCGTCGAGGCCGCCGCCGATCGCCTGGGCGAAGAGGCGACTGTCCAGGCTCTGATCAAGGCCGGCCTGCAGGAGCTTGGACGATGAGGCTCCCCCCACCTGACCGCTTTGCGGTCGTCCGCCACCGAAGGCGGGCGGAAGGCGTCCGATCCTTCATCCCCCTCCGGGGGAGGAGCGCCGAAGGCGCGGAGGGGGCCGGTCAATGACCCGCGTCATCTCCGGCGAGCCGCAGCACGGCGATCAGGTTCCGGCCACCGACCGCGCCCTGCGCCCGCAGACCCTCGCCGAGTTCGTCGGCCAGGAGCAGGCCAAGGGCAATCTCCGCATCTTCATCGAGGCGGCCAAGGGCCGCGCCGAATCCCTGGACCACGTCCTGCTGTTCGGCCCGCCGGGCCTGGGCAAGACCACCCTGGCCCAGATCATCGCGCGCGAACTGGGCGTCAATTTCCGCGCCACCTCCGGCCCGGTGCTGAATAAGCCCGGCGACCTGGCCGCGATCCTGACCAATCTCGAGCCGAACGACGTCCTGTTCATCGACGAGATCCACCGCCTGTCGTCGAACGTTCGAGGAGATCCTCTATCCGGCCATGGAGGACCATGTGCTGGACCTGGTGATCGGCGAGGGACCGTCGGCGCGCTCTATCCGCATCGATCTGGCGCCCTTCACCCTGGTGGCCGCGACGACCCGGGCGGGGATGCTGGCGACGCCGCTGCGCGACCGCTTCGGCATCCCGATCCGGCTGGAGTTCTACACCCCCGCCGAGCTGCGCCACGTGCTGCTGGGCGCGGCTCGCAAGATGGGCGCGCCGCTGTCCGAGGATGGCGCCGACGAGATCGCCAAGCGGGCGCGCGGCACCCCGCGCGTCGCCGGCCGCCTGCTGCGCCGGGTCCGCGACTTCGCCACCGCCGACGGCGCGGCCGTCATCGACCGCAAGGCCGCCGGCCTGGCCCTGGCCCGCCTGGAGGTCGACGAGGTCGGCCTCGACAGCCTCGATCGCCGCTATCTGCGCGCCCTGATCGAGCACTATGGCGGCGGCCCGGCCGGGGTCGAGACCATCGCCTACGCCATCGCCGAGGCCCGCGACGCCGTCGAGGACGTCATCGAGCCGTATCTGATGCAGCAGGGCTTCATCCAGCGCACCCCGCGCGGCCGTGTCGCCTGCGGCAAGGCCTATCTGCACCTTGGCCTGAAAGCGCCGCCGGCCCCGACGGGGCAGGGCGGCCTGTTCGACGAGTAGAACCGCCATGCGCAAGGCCGCCGTCACGCTGCAGGTCGTGGCCACCCTGGCCATCTCGGTCCTGGCGATCCGCGCCGCCGGCGGATCGTCCTCGGCGATGGTCCTCCAGGTCGCCGCCGGCTTAGCCGGGGCGCTCCTGGCGCTCGTTGTCGCCTGGCGCGTCCGGCCGCCGGGGCGCGTCGCCGCCGTGATCGTGCTCGCGCTGACGCTGGCCATCGAGGCCTATATCCTGGTCGCCGGCGTCTCGATGGAAGGCGTCCGCCGCTGGGTGGCCCTCGGACCGCTGCAACTGCACGCCGCCTCGCTGCTGGTCCCGCTGGCTGCCTGGACCGCCGCTCAGCGCCTCGACGCTATCGCCGCCGTGCTTCTGGCCGCGACCCTGGCGGTCCTCGCCGCCCAGCCCGATGCGGCGTCCGTGCTGGCCCTGACCCTGGCGCTCGGCGCCGTGGCCCTGGTCGACAGGTCCAAGCGCCGGATCGCCGGTATGCTTGTCATTCTTGGCGCGGCCGGTGTCGCCTGGGCGCTGAGCCGGCCCGATCCCCTACCGGCCGTCGATCACGTCGAGCTGGTCGTCCGCCGGGCCTTCGAGGCCTCGCCCACGATGGGCTCGCTCGCGACGGTCGCCCTGATCGCAGTGCCGATGGCCATGCTTTGGAGCCGCCGCGCCCCCGCCGCCCTGGCCCTCGCCGCCGCCTGGGCGGGCTTCGTCCTCGCCAACCTGATCGCCAACTACCCGGCGCCGGTGATCGGCGCGGGAGCGGCCCCAGTGCTGGGGTGGTTGATGTCCGTGGGGCTGACGTTCGCGACGCCAGCGGTTAAGCAGTCCCCATGACCACCCCGCCCGAACCCACCGCCCTTGAACCGACGGCCGGCGTGTTCTCCGGCCGCGAGCATCAGTTGCCCGTGCGGATCTACTACGAAGACACCGACTTCTCGGGGATCGTCTATCACGCCAACTACCTGCGCTATCTGGAGCGGGGGCGCAGCGACTTCTTCCGCATGGTCGGTATCTCGCACACGGCGCTGGCCAAGGCCGACACGGCGTTCGCGATCATCCACATGACCCTGGACTTCAAGCGCTCGGCGCGGATCGATGACGCCCTTGTGGTGCGGACGACCTATGACCGGGTGAAGGGCGCGCGGCTGTACGTCACCCAGAAGGTGACACGCGGCGACGCGGTGCTGATCGAGGCCCGGGCCGAGGCGGTCTGCATCACCCTGGACGGCCGTCCGCGCCGGCCCACCGCCGAGATGCTGGCCCAGCTGGCGCCCTGGCTGGTCCGCGACGGCGAATAAACAAACATCGTTTTTCGGGATCGCTCGGCGATTGTCATAGTTTCACCCAAGCGTCGCTTCATGCCATACGGCGCGTGCTAGAGCGTGACAGCCAAAAGTGGACACCGGTTTTGGCGACCGTCACGCTCCAAATGTAGAATTGTTCTTCTAGACGCCCCAACGGAGCCAAACCCGCATGGACGCCTCGGCAGCCGCCCCGAATTTCTCGTTCTTCGCCTTGTTCATGCAAGCCGACTGGGTCGTGAAGGCCGTCATGATCGGTCTGATCCTGGCGTCTCTGGGCTCGTGGGCCGTGATCCTGGACAAGCTGGTTCGCTTCGCCGGCCTGAACCGCGCCGCCGATCGTTTCGAGGAGCAGGTTTCGGGCGGGCGTTCGCTGGAGGACGTCGCGGGCGAGGCCGGCGCCAATCCGCGCCACGCCCTGCCGCGCATGCTGCAGGCGGCCCTGAAGGAATGGCGCGACGCCAAGACCAAGGGCGCGATGAGCGAGAACCAGGCCGGTTTCCTGATCGCCCGCATCGACCGCATTCTGGACGCCCAGATCGCCCGCGAGAACGCCAAGGTCGAGGAAGGCCTCGGCAGCCTGGCCATTGTCGCCACCGCCAGCCCGTTCATCGGCCTGTTCGGCACCGTCTGGGGCATCATGCACGCCTTCCAGAACATCGCGATCTCGAAGAACACTTCGCTGGCCGTCGTGGCCCCGTCGATCGCCGAGGCGCTGTTCGCCACGGCCGTGGGCCTGATCGCCGCCATCCCGGCCTATATCGCCTACAACAAGTTCTCGACCGACGCGGGCAAGTACGCCGGTCGCCTGGAAGGCTTCGCCGACGATCTGTCGACCGCGATCCAGCGTCGCCTGTCGGACCGGGTCTAGACCGATGGCGATGTCGTCCAACGACGCCTTCGCGACCGGCGGCAGGGGCCGTCGTCGTCGCGGCCGTCGCTCGCGCGGGGCCCTGTCCGAGATCAACGTCACCCCGCTGGTCGACGTGATGCTGGTGCTGCTGATCATCTTCATGATCAGCGCGCCGCTGCTGACCGCCGGCGTGCCGCTGGAGCTGCCCAAGACCGAAGCCGCCGCCCTGCAGAACCAGGACGAGCCGATCACGGTGTCGATCAACCGCGAAGGCAAGATCTTCGTCGGCGAGACCGAGATCCCGTTCCAGAACCTGGCGCCGCGCCTGACCGCCATCGCCGGCAGCGGCTACAGCAAGCCAATCTTCGTCCGCGCGGACGGCGGAGCGACCTATGCGGTCGTCGCCCAGGTGATGGCGGGCCTGTCGAACGCGGGCTTCAGCAAGATCAACCTGATCACCGAGACGGGCGGTCCCTCCACGGGCGCGGCCCCGAAGGACGCTCAGCCGGAGGGCTCGGGCGACCTGCGGCCGGCTCAGTAGGATCGGCATGAGCGCTCGCCGCGAACCCCAGATCTCTCCGGGCCTGCTGGCCTCGATCGCGCTGCACGGAGCCGTGGCGGCGCTGATCGTGTTTGGCCTGCCGTGGAAGCAATCCAAGCCGATCACTATCGGCGAGTCCGTGCCGGTGACCATCGTCACCAACGGCCCGACCAATGTGCGACCCGCCGAGGAAGCGCCGGAGGAGCAGACGGCCCAGACGCCGGATCCGGTTCCGGAAGCCACGCCGCAGCCGCCGGCCCCGACGCCCGCGCCGACCCCGACCCCGGCGCCGGCTCCGCCGCCCAAGCCGACCCCGACGCCCAAGCCCGCGCCGACTCCGACGCCGGCCAAGCCGACCCCGACTCAGAAGAAGCCCGACACCGACTTCTTCGCCTCGCTTGAGGCCTCGATCGCCAAGTCCAAGAAGGCGACCGGCAAGCCGACGGCCAACGCGCCCAAGGGGCCGGCGCGCGCGGAGACCTCGGTCTCGGCCCGTCCGGCCATGGGCGCGGCCACCGGCCTCTCGGCCGCGGCCCTGGGCCGCCTGCAGGGCGAGGTCCAGGACCGCTGGAACCCCAACTGCGAGGTCGAAGGCGGCGCCAACGTCAATGTCCGCGTGGTGTTCGTGATCGGACCGGGCGGCCGGGTCGTCGGTCAGCCGGAGTCGCCGGGCACGTCCTCGCCCGATCCCGTGGTGAAGGCGGCTTCGGACCGCGCCATCCGCGCGCTGTTCGCCGCCTCGCCGTTCGCCTACCTGCCGTCCGACCTGTACGGTCAGAAAATCGCCCTGAACTTCAACGCAAAACAGGCCTGTTCGCGTTGATGCCGGGAAGGATCAAGAAGGAGACCTCGATGCGCTTGAAAGCCCTGGTGCTCATGGCCGCCGTCCTGTTGGGCGGCGCGGCCTTCGTCACGCCGGCCGCCGCGCAGATCGAGGTCGACATCAACGCCGGCGCGGTCAAGCCGCTGCCGATCGCGGTTCCCGCCTTCTCCGGCACGACGCGCGGGGCCGAGATCGCCCAGGTCATCACCGGCAATCTCGAGCGTTCGGGTCTGTTCCAGCCGCTGAACGTGACGGGCGTGCCGGACAAGCTGCAGGACGTCAACGTTCAGCCGCGCTTCCCCGACTGGCAGGCGACCGGGGCCCAGGCCCTGATCAACGGCCAGGTCACGGTCGGCGCCGACGGCGGCCTGCGCGTCGACTTCCGCCTGTGGGACGTGTTCAGCCAGCAGCAGCTGCTGGGCCTGCAGTTCAGCTCGACGCCCGACAACTGGCGCCGGGTCGCCCACAAGATCAGCGACGCCGTCTATGAGCGCCTGACCGGCGAGAAGGGCTATTTCGACACCCGCGTGGCCTTCGTCGCCGAAAGCGGTCCGAAGCTGGCGCGCGTCAAGCGCCTGGCGATCATGGACCAGGACGGCGCCAACCCGCAGTACCTGACGGACGGCTCGTACATCGTGATGACGCCGCGCTTCTCGTCGACCAGCCAGGAACTGACCTATATGGCCCTGCGGCCGACCGGCTCGTCGATCTACCTGCTGAATCTCGAGACCAGCCGCCAGGAAACGGTCGGCAAGTTCCCGGGCATGGTGTTCGCCCCGCGCTTCTCGCCCGACGGCAGCAAGGTGGCCTTCTCGGTCGAGAAGGCCGGCAATAGCGACATCTATCTGATGGACCTGCGCAGCCGCGTCACCACCCGCATCACCACCGACCCGGCCATCGACACCTCGCCGTCATTCTCGCCGGACGGAACCAAGATCGCCTTCAACTCCGACCGCGGCGGCCAGGCCCAGCTTTATGTGATGAATACCGACGGCTCGGGCGTGCGTCGCATTTCGTATGGCGGCGGCCGCTACACCACTCCGGTCTGGAGCCCGCGCGGCGACTTCATCGCCTTCACCAAGCAGACGGGCGGCGAGTTCCATATCGGCGTCATGCGCCCCGACGGAAGCGATGAGCGCCTGCTGACCACCAGCTATCTGGACGAGGGCCCGACCTGGGCGCCGAACGGCCGGGTGCTGATGTTCTTCCGCGAGGCCTCGGCCGGCAATCCCAAGCTCTGGACGGTGGACATCACCGGACGGATCCTGCGGCCGGCGGCCTATGGAGGCTCGGGCTCGGATCCGGCTTGGTCTCCGCTGCTCGACTAATTGACACATCCATGGGGCAACCTGAACGCCGCACAGGCGTTCAAGGCGCAGGTTCCGGCCCGTGGACTGTTCGCGCCGGAAGTGAATCATCATCGTCCGACGAGCATCTGACATCATTGTGAGGCTTGGTCAGGCATTTCATGGGTCCATTCCAAGCGTTGCGCAGGTATGGATCAGGTCCAGAGTTCGTAGACTGAGGAGAAACTGGATGAGCTTCGACACCCAGCGCGCCATTAGACTGGCGCTCGTCGGCGTGGCAGCCGCCTCGCTCGCCGCCTGCGCTTCGCGTCCGAAGCCCCAGCCCGCCGCGCCGGCGCCAGAGCCGACGCCGGCCGCGCCGAGCAATCCTTACACCCCGCCGCCGCAGCCGCCGGTGTCGAGCGGCGTGCTGCCGGGCTCGGTCCAGGACTTCGTCGTCAATGTCGGCGATCGCGTCTATTTCGACACCGACGAATATTCGGTCCGCGCCGACGCCCAGCCGGTTCTGGCCGGCCAGGCTCAGTGGCTGAACCGCTACCCGCAGGTCCGCGTCCGCATCGAAGGCAACGCCGACGAACGCGGCACCCGCGAGTACAACCTGGCGCTCGGCGCCCGCCGCGCGAACGCCGTGCGTGACTTCCTGATCGGCCAAGGCGTCGCCGCCGCCCGCATCGAGACCATTTCGTTCGGCAAGGAACGCCCGATCGACGCCGGCTCGAGCGAAGAGGCCTGGGCCAAGAACCGTAACGGCCACACGGCCATCACGGACGGCGCCCGCTAACATCGCGCTACAACGGGGCGGCCCTGCGAACGCAAGGCCGCCCTAGTTTTGTCCAGTCCCTACCGGTAGATCACGGTCATGAAGCTGAAACCCGCTCTGCTCGCCGTCCTGTTGGCCACCACTTGCCCCATCGGCGCCGCCGTGGCCGTCGCCCAGACTCCGCTGCCCGCCGAGGATCCGCTTGACGATCGCTCGGTCAAGCGCGTCGAGCGCATGGAGAAGGTGGTGCGCGAGCTGCGGTCGATCGTCTTCCAGGGGCGCGACACCGGCAAGCCCGTCGTCGTCCAGCCGGCCGAGACCGACGCCCAGATCGCCGCCCTGAACGACCGGGTCAGCGATCTGGAGAAGACCCTGACCCGGCTGAACGGCCAGAACGAGGCCGCCAATTTCGAGCTGACCAAGGCCAATCGCGCCGCCGCCGACCAGAAGGCGCGCGCCGATCTGCTGGAGCAGCGCCTGGCCGCGCTGGAGAAGTCGATCGCCGACATGCAGGCCGCCGCGGCGGCCCAGGTCGGCGCCCAAGGAACCGGAGGAATGGCCCTTGCCGGTGGAACCCCGCCGCCGCCGGCGCCGCCGGCCGATCCGGCGGTGGCTTTCAAGCAGGCCAAGGATCTGCTGCTGGCCGGAGATTACGCCAACGCAGAACAGGCCTTCGCGGCCTATGTGAACAACTATCCGGACAGCGCCAAGGCGCCGGAAGCCCGCTATTGGCAGGGCGAGACCCTGTTCGTGCGCGAGGCCTATACGGACGCCGCCGGCGCCTATATCGGCGCGATCCGCGGCTGGCCGCAGACCAGCTGGGCGCCCGACGCGACGCTGAAGCTGGCTCGTTCGATGGTGGCCCTGAGAAAGACCACCGAGGCCTGCCGCACGCTGGACGAGCTGGCCAAGCGCTACCCGAAGGCTTCGGCCCAGATCACTTCGCGCGCGGCCTCGACCCGCGTCGCGGCCAAGTGCGCCTAGAGACGGTCCGAGCCGCCCTCGAACAGGCGGCTCGATCGCGGCTCCTCCGCGCCGATCGCCGTCGGATTTTCCGGCGGCGGCGACTCTCTCTTCCTGTTGAAGGCGGTTCTGGATTGGGCCGGCGATCGGCCCGTGCTGGCGCTGGTGGTCGATCATCGGCTTCAGCCCGACAGCGCCCGCTGGACCGCCGAAGCCGTCGCCAAGGCGCGGGCGCTGGGCGCGGCGGCGACAGCGCTCGCCTGGACCGGCGACAAGCCCTCGACGGGATTGCCCGCCGCGGCCCGCCGCGCGCGTCACGCCCTGCTGGCTACTGCCGCCCGCGAGGCCGGGGCCAAGGTCCTGCTGCTGGGCCACACCGCCAGCGATCTGGCTGAGGGCGCAGCGATGCGGGCCGAGGGTTCGACCGTCTCCGATCCCCGCGAATGGGCGCCGTCGCCGGTCTGGCCGGAGGGGCGGGGCGTTTTCCTGTTGCGGCCGCTGCTGGGCCTGACCCGCGACGCGATCCGGCTGGCCCTGGCCGAGCAGGGCGAGACCTGGCTGGACGACCCCGCCAACGAGGATCTCCGCTATGCCCGGGCGCGGGCCAGGGCGTCGGGCGTCGCCGAGGCCGCGCCGGCCCAGGCCGTTTCGCGCCGTCCGCCGACCTTCCACGTCGACCGCGCCGGAGCCATTCGCCTGCCGCGCGACGTCGCCGCCGCCCATCTGGCCGCCGCATTGCTG
Organism: Caulobacter sp. UC70_42; assembly: GCF_044056025.1. Lineage (NCBI taxonomy): Bacteria > Pseudomonadati > Pseudomonadota > Alphaproteobacteria > Caulobacterales > Caulobacteraceae > Caulobacter > Caulobacter sp. UC70_42. The sequence continues at coordinate 2,344,248 of NZ_CP171994.1, forward strand.
TGCGCCGCAGGAACCGAAAGGCCGCCGAGGGGCGAGCGGCTGGCGCGGTTGGTAGAGCGTCTAGGCTCTGACGAAAGCTTCGCCGCCACCCTGTCCGGCGCGCGGATCGAGGCGGGGGACGACGTCCTGATCTGCCGCGACGCCGGCGAGATCGCGCGCGGCGGCCTTGCCCCGCTGGACCTCGCTCCGGGCCAGACCCGCGTCTGGGACGGCCGCTGGGACGTCACCGCCGGGACCGAGGCGCTGACCGTCGGCGCCTTGAAGGGCGGAGCCTCCCATCTTTCGCCCGATCAGCGCGCCGCGCTGTCCGCCATCCCGACGCCGGCCCGTCCTGGCCTGCCTTTGATCGCCCCCCTTGGCGCGGCGCCGTATTGCCCCGCGCTTGACGGCCCGGACCTTGCAGCCGAAGGAAGGGCGCGCGCGCGTCCGCTCGTTCTGGATCGTTTCAAGGCCGCGATCGGCCTAATCGACCAAGAATCCGTGACCTGATGTCACGTCCATGGCGCAAGCGCGCGTGACCTCCTATCTTGGGAGGTCAAGAACCTATTCGTTGGGAAGACGAAGCGTATGAATTTCCGGAACCTGGCCATCTGGCTGGTGATCGTCGCGGTGCTGGCGGGCGTGTTCGTCGTCAGTCAGAACGCCCGCACGAAGGGCGGCGGCGAGATAAGCTATTCGCAGCTCCTCAAGGACGTCGACGCGGGCAAGATCAAGTCCGCCGAGATCGCCGGCCAGACCGTCATGGCCAAGGGCGCCGACGGCAAGGTGCTCACGGTCAACGCGCCGCTGAACTCCGACGAACTGGTCAACCGCATGGTGGCCAAGAACGCCGACGTGAAGTTCAAGAGCGGCTCGATCAGCTTCCTGGCCATCGTGGTCCAGCTGCTGCCGATCCTGCTGGTCGTGGGCGTCTGGTTGTTCTTCATGCGCCAGATGCAGGGCGGGGCGAAGGGCGCCATGGGCTTCGGCAAGTCCAAGGCCCGCCTGCTGACCGAAAACAAGAACCGCATCACCTTCGAGGATGTCGCGGGCGTCGACGAGGCCAAGGAGGAGCTGCAGGAGGTCGTCGACTTCCTGAAGGATCCGGCCAAGTTCCAGCGCCTGGGCGGCAAGATCCCCAAGGGCGCCCTGCTGGTCGGTCCTCCCGGTACGGGTAAGACCCTGATCGCCCGCGCCGTCGCGGGTGAGGCGGGCGTGCCGTTCTTCACCATTTCCGGTTCCGACTTCGTCGAGATGTTCGTCGGCGTCGGCGCCAGCCGCGTGCGCGACATGTTCGAGCAGGCCAAGAAGAACGCCCCCTGCATCATCTTCATCGACGAAATCGACGCCGTCGGCCGCCATCGCGGCGCCGGCCTGGGCGGCGGCAACGACGAGCGCGAGCAGACCCTCAACCAGCTGCTGGTCGAGATGGACGGCTTCGAGGCCAACGAAGGCATCATCCTGATCGCCGCCACCAACCGTCCTGACGTGCTGGATCCGGCCCTGCTGCGTCCGGGCCGCTTCGACCGCCAGGTCGTGGTGCCGAACCCGGACGTCGCCGGCCGCGAGAAGATCATCCGCGTGCACATGAAGAACGTGCCACTGGCCGCCGATGTCGACGTCAAGACCCTGGCGCGCGGCACCCCGGGCTTCTCGGGCGCGGACCTGGCCAACCTGGTCAACGAAGCCGCCCTGACCGCAGCGCGCAAGAACCGTCGCATGGTCACCATGCACGACTTCGAACACGCCAAGGACAAGGTCATGATGGGCGCCGAGCGCCGCTCGATGGCCATGAGCGACGCCGAGAAAAAGCTGACCGCCTATCACGAGGGCGGCCACGCCCTGGTGGCCCTGCGCGTCCCCGTCGCCGATCCGGTCCACAAGGCCACGATCGTGCCGCGCGGCCGGGCCCTGGGCATGGTCATGCAGCTTCCCGAGGGCGACCGCTACTCGATGAGCTACGACATGATGACCTCGCGCCTGGCCATCATGATGGCGGGCCGGGTCGCCGAGGAGCTGATCTTCGGCAAGGAGAAGATCACCTCGGGCGCGTCCAGCGACATCAGCGCCGCCACCAGCCTGGCCCGCAACATGGTCACCCGTTGGGGCTTCTCCGACGAACTGGGCACGGTGGCCTATGGCGACAACCAGGACGAGGTGTTCCTGGGGCACTCGGTCGCCCGCACCCAGAACGTCTCGCCCGAGACGATGGTCAAGATCGACAGCGAGGTCCGTCGCCTGGTCAAGGGCGGCGAGGACGAGGCTCGCCGGATCCTCACCGAGGAACTGGACCACCTGCACGCGGTGGCCAAGGCCCTGCTGGAGTTCGAGACCTTGAGCGGCGACGAGATCATCGGCGTCATGAAGGGCGAGACCCCCAAGCGCGACGAGGACGAGAGCAACAAGGAGACGGTCAGCGCGCCGTCCCTGGTGCCGCTGTCCCCGGGCGCGGGCGCCAGCGTCACGGCCTAGGCGGACCGAACCTCGACGATCAAAGCCGGCTCGAAAGGGCCGGCTTTTTCTTGGCCGCGCGAGGTCTAGAACCGCGCCATGAACCAGGCCCGCCCCCGCGTCATGGGGATCGTCAACGTCACGCCCGACAGCTTCTCCGACGGCGGCAAGTATCTCGGCGCCGCCGATGGGATCGAGCATGCGCGGCGTCTGATCGCCCAGGGCGCCGACATCCTCGACATAGGCGGCGAGAGCACGCGCCCGGGCGCGGCCCCGGTCTCGGAGTTCGACGAGATCCTGCGCGTGGTCCCGATCATCGAGGCGATCCGCCAGGCCAGCGACATCCCGATCTCGATCGACACCATGAAGCCCGGCGTGGCGCGCGCGGCGATGAGGGCGGGGGCGACCATCTGGAACGACGTGGCCGCCCTGCGCCTGTCGCCCGAGGCGCCCGAGGTCGCCGCCGAACTGGGCTGCGAGGTCGTGCTGATGCACATGCTGGGCGAGCCGGGGACCATGCAGAACGACCCGCGATATGACGACGTGGTCGCCGAGGTCGAGGCCTTCCTGTTGGCGCGGGCCTTCACGGCCATGGCCGCGGGGGTCGCCAAGGAAAAGATCTGGCTGGATCCCGGCATCGGCTTCGGCAAGACCGTGGCCCACAACCTGGCCCTGCTGGCCGCCCTGCCGCGCTTCGTGGCCCTGGGCTATCCGATCCTGCTGGGAGCCAGCCGCAAGCGCTTCATCGCCGGGATCGATCCGTCGGCGGGCGAGGCCACGGACCGCCTCGGCGGCTCCCTGGCCGCGCACCTGGCCGGCGCGGCGGCCGGCGTGGCGGCGGTGCGGGTCCACGACGTGCGCGAGACGGTCCAGGCCCTGGACGTCCAGGCGGCGATCGCCGGCGCTTGAGGCCAGGTCTCGCTTGCCGGTCGGGGAATCACCGCGCTTAAATATTCCGGGGACGGTTCATCGAAGGTTTCGCGGCTATGCGCTCCCGTCACGCCCTGGTCATCGAGGATGAGATCCTGATCGCCATGGAGATCGAGGACCTGCTCAAGACGCAGGGCTTCGCCACGGTCGACATCGCCGACAGCCCGCTGGAGGCGCTCGACAAGGCCCTCCGCCGTAAGCCGGACCTGATCACCGCCGATTACCGCATCGTCGACGGCACCGGGGTCGAGGCGGTGAAGATGATCATGGCCCACCTGGGGCCGATCCCGGTGGTCTATGTCACTGGCCACGCCACGGCCCTGGCCGAGCAGAACGACGACCTCGTGGTCCAGAAGCCGATCCTGCCGCTGGCGCTGGCGGGAGCTTGGCGGCACGCATTGCAGGCCGCGTAGCGGGCCTCTCCCCATCCTTCCGATTTCCCGCCTAAACACCGGGGATGTCAGACGCTCCTCCCACACTCTTCCGGGGCCGGGTCCTCGTCATCGCCGGATCGGATTCCGGCGGCGGCGCGGGGATCCAGGCCGACATCAAGACCGTCACCGCCTTGGGCGGCTACGCGGCCACCGCGATCACCGCCGTGACGGTGCAGAACACCCTGGGCGTCACCGGCGTTCACCCGATCCCCCTGGAGGTCATCGCCGCTCAGGCCCGGGCGGTGCTGGACGACATCGGCGCCGACGCGATCAAGACCGGCATGCTGGGCGACGTCGGGGTGGTCGAGACCGTGGCCTCCGCGATCGATCACGCGGGCCAGATCCCGGTCGTCGTCGATCCCGTGATGATCGCCAAGGGCGGCGCGCCGCTGCTGGCCGAGGCCGCCATCGGCGCGGTGAAGAGCCTGATGATTCCGCGCGCGGCCCTGCTGACCCCCAACGCCCCCGAGGCCGCCGCCCTGACGGGCCTGTCGGTCGAGACCACCGACGACCTGCGCCGGGCGGGCGAGGCGCTGTTGACCCTGGGCGCCAAGGCCGTGCTGATGAAGGGCGGCCACGTGCCGGGTGAGCGCGTCGTCGACGTGCTGATGACCGCCGAGGGCGAGACCACCTTCGAGGGCGAGCGGATCGAGACCCGTCACACCCACGGCACCGGCTGCACCTTGGCCAGCGCCTGCGCCACGGGCCTGGCCCAGGGGCTGTCGCTGAACGCGGCCGTCGCCCGGGCCTGGAACTATGTCCACGAGGCCATGCTGCGCGCGCCCGGCTTCGGCGCCGGCCACGGACCCCTCGACCACGGCTGGACGCTGCGCCGATGACCGACACGCTCGAAGACCGCCTGCGCGAGATCGTCCGCGCCACGCCCACCACCTGGGAGGTGCTGCGCACCGTCCGGGAGCTCGATCTGCCCGACTGGATGATCTTCTCCGGCGCGATCTATCAGCCGGTCTGGAACGCCCTGACCGGCCGCGATCTCGCCTACGGCATCAAGGACTACGACGTCGCCTATCACGACGACAGCGACACCAGCTACGAGGCCGAGGACGTGGTCATCCAGCGCGTCGCCGCCGCCTTCGAGCCGCCGCTGCGTGACCTGGTCGAGGTCCGTAACCAGGCGAGGGTTCATCTCTGGTTCGAGAAGAAGTTCGGCGCCGACGAGCCCTATCCGCCGCTGGAGGACAGCGCCGCGGCCCTGAAGCGCTTCGTGGCCACCGCCTTCTGCGTCGGCGTGCGGCTGGAGCGTGACGACTCCCTGAGCGTCTGGGCGCCGTTCGGTCTGGACGACCTCTTCGCTATGCGCCTGCGGCCCAATCCGCTCAGGGTGAAGGGCGCGGGCGGCTGGGAGCGCACGACGGGTTCGGCCAAGGCGCGCTGGCCGGAGATCACCGTCGAAGGCTGATTGTCACGAGGACAATAAAGCCTTTGCCGCCTGCGTTCTCCGCGCATAACAGCGATGTCCAGCTTGGGAGATCGCTATGCGCCAGTGGACCATCGACGCCTTCGCCGCCGGACCGTTCAAGGGCAACCCGGCCTGCGTGGTCGAGCCGTTCGAGGCCTGGCCCTCGGCCGACTGGATGCAGGCCCTGGCGGCCGAGAACAACCAGGCCGAGACGGCCTATCTGCTGAAGACCGCCGACCCGGCCCGCTACGGCCTGCGTTGGTTCACGCCGGCCCTGGAAGCGCCGCTGTGCGGTCACGCCACCCTGGCGGCGGCGTACGCCCTGTTCGAGGAACTCTCCGTCGACGTTCCATTGCTGACCTTCGACACCCTTTCGGGGGCCTTGACGGTCAGGCGGACGGGCGAGGGGCTGGAGATGGATTTCCCGGCCGATCCGCCGCGCCGGACCGAGGTCTCGGCCGGACTGGCAGAGGCTCTGGGCGCGGAACCCGTCGAGGTGTGGGCTGGGGCCTATCTGGTCGCGGTGATGGACAGCGAGGCCACGGTCCGCGGCCTCAAGCCCGACCTGGGGCTGATCAAGACGATCGCGGGCGAGGCGAGGGGCGGACCCGGCCAGGTCGTGGTCGTGGCGTCCGCCGATCCTGGCAGGCCCTACGCCGTGGTCAGCCGGTTCTTCGCGCCGGGCTTTGGCATCCCGGAGGACCCGACCACGGGCTCGGCTCACTGCATCCTGACGCCGCTCTACGAGGGCAAGCTGGGCGCCAGTCCGCTGAAGTTCCACCAGGCCTACCCGGGGCGGGGCGGGGACCTGGAATGCGAAAGCCGCGGCGCGCGCGTTCTGTTGCGCGGCCGCGGCTTCACGGTCTTGGAAAGCCGGCTCCGGGTGGAGCCTAACTCTTAGCGACGGGGGCCGTGGCCGTAGCCATAGCCGTAGTCACGGTCGTGACGCTCGTAGCGGATCTGGGCGCTGATGCGGTCGAAGCGGCGATCCAGGTCGGCGCGTTCCCAGCCGCTCAGGCCGCCGCGACGATAGCGGTGCTCCAGGCGCTCGGTCTCGCGCAATTCGGCGCGCAGGCGATAGGCCTCGCCGCGGGTCAGCGAGCCGTTGCGCACGCCGATGTCGATGCGGCGATCGAGCTGAGCCTGGCGGTCGTTGATCGGCTGGGCCGAGGCGATGGCGGGAAGGGCGGCGGCCGACAGGGCCGAGACCGCGGCGATCGAGATCAGGATCTTTTTCATTGGTTCGGTTCCTCTCTGAAACTTGTCCCGTCGCTCCGGAGGGAAGCGACGTTGAGCTAAGAGAAACACGCGGAGCCTGAAGCGGTTCTGAGCCGCTCGTTATGTTCCGTTCATCTTGTGTCGAGGGATCGACCTAAGCCGCCTGGGCCGGGCGGGCGGCGGTCATGGCCGCTTCGATCGCGTCATAGAGCTTGGTGACCTCGATCGGCTTGGCCACGTGGCCGTCCATGCCGGCGGCCAGATAGTCCTCGACCTGGTGGGCCAGGGCGTTGGCGGTGACGGCGATGATCGGGGTGCGCGCGCGGCCCTGTTCGGCTTCCAGGGCCCGGATGACCCGGGCGGCCTCGACGCCGTCCATGACGGGCATGTGGATGTCCATCAGCACGATGTCGAAGGCGCCGGTTCGCCAGGCCTCGACGCAGGCCTGACCGTCGGCGACCAGGGTCACTTCGGCGTTCAGCGGGGTCAGGACGGCGGCGACGACCTTCTGGTTGGTCGGATTGTCATCGGCCGCCAGTACGCGCAGGCGGGCCGTCTCGGCTGGCGCGGCGTCCGGCGCGGGGACGTGATCGTCGTCGATATAGTGGACGTCGGTGATGGCCTCCTCGCGGGGCAGGGCGACCAGGACGGTGAAGGTCGAGCCGCGGCCCTCGCGGCTCTGGACCTTGATCGAGCCGTCCATCAGCACCGCCAGCTCGCGGCAGATGGCCAGGCCCAGGCCCGAGCCGCCGAAACGGCGAGTGGTCGAGCTGTCGGCCTGGACGAACTTGTCGAACAGGCGCGGCAGAATCTCGGGCGAGATGCCGATACCGGTGTCGGCCACGTCGATCCGCAGGCCCGAGCCGTCCTCGGCCGAGGCGAACCTGACGGCGACCGCGCCTTCCAGGGTGAACTTCAGGGCGTTGGCGATCAGGTTGCCCAGGATCTGGCGCAGGCGGTCGGCGTCGCCGCGCCACAGTCCTTGAGCCTCGGGCGCGACGGCGACCTCGAAGGCCAGGCCCTTGTCGCGGGCCTGGGGCGCGTAGGTTTCGCGGATCGACTGGGCCAGTTGGGCGATGTCGAACGGGCGGTCCGTGATCTCTAGGCGCCCCGCCTCGATCTTGGAGAGGTCCAGCACGTCGTTCAGCACGCCCAGCAGCACCGCGCCCGATTCGCGGATCACCTTCAGGCGTTCGCGCTGGGTGTCGCTCATCTTGTCCATGGCCATCAGCTCGGCCATGGCCAGAACGCCGTTAAGCGGCGTACGGATCTCGTGGCTCATATTGGCCAGGAAGTGCGACTTCAGGACGTTGGCGGCATTGGCGTCGTCGCGCGCCCTGACCAGTTCGGCCATGGCGCCGCGCAGGTCGTGGTCGTTGGCCTCGAGGCGGCTGACCAGATGGTTGAAGCTGTCGGTCAGGCTCTGGAAGACATCGTCGTCGGCAGTCTGCTCGACGGCCTTGAAGCGCCCCCCGACGGCGGTTTCGTGCATGGCTTCCGACAGGCGCTCCATCGGCCGCGCCAGGCGGCGCGCCAGGCTGTTGGCCAGGAGAATCGCCAAACCGGCCGCGCCGAAGAACAGGGCGCCGGTCAGGGCCAGGTCGCGGGCCAGGGTCTGACCCAGGCCCGGATGCTCGGCCAGCAGCACCAGCGTGCCGACATCCTGCGAGGCGAGTTTGATGGGGCGGGTCAAGGTGTCGGTGTCGGCCGGATTGGCCGCGCCCAGTTGGGCGACGACGCGCCCCTTGGCGTCGGTGATGCGCACGCCCGCCACGCTGGGGGCCTTGGCGACGGCTTCCAGGGCGCGATAGACGCCGACCATATTGTGATCGGCCAGCGGCGCGGCGGCGCCGGCGGCGGCCATCTGGGCCAGGATCTCGTGATTGGCGCGGGCTTCCTGTCGCGCGACGCTCCACTGCTGCAGCATGAAACACAGGCATGCCGCCACCAGCGCCAGCACGGTCGTGGCCAGGGCCACGCCGGCGATGCGCGCTTGCAACGGTGCGTGTGTGTACCCGCTATGATTGCGGATGCTGCTCATCCCACGTCCAGGTATTCATCAACGTAGCGACAGTGTGCCGCAAGGTTCCTAACGGTTCGCTTCCAACGCGAGCCAGGGCCGGGGCTAGTAGCGCGACAAAACAACGCTAGGGCGCATTTTCGTCATTGCTTTTGCTTTAACATTCTATTTACCTTTCTTCTTAGTGTTTCGTTAAGGAGGCGGGTTTGGAAAAGGTCTTTGTCGCTCAACGAGTGGCCAACAAGCTGTATGCGACCGAAGCCGCGGTGGACGCGGCCACGGTGGAAGTCATGGAAATGATGGCCGAACTGATCCAGGCTCGTAAGGACCTGGGCCTGTCGGCCACGGTCGGGAACGGCGCCAGCGCCAAGTTCGCTGAAGCCGTCCAGGCTCTGGCGACGGCGCGGACGGCGATCGTCGACGCCCACAAGCAACTGGATGAACTCGTCTGCGCGTCGGCATCCGCACGCGCATGGGCGGCTTCATCAAGGAGGAACAACTGGTTTCTCCGACGGGCCTCCGTGAGGCGGTCTAAGTCTCGTTAAAAGCACATTGCAATAGTTTAATACCTTTGGGCCTCTAATCTAGGTTAGAGGCCCAGATCATGCTCTCGCACCTGCAACCGTTAGTCCTTTTCGGCTGGCTGCTTCTTGCGACCACGTGTTTTGTCGCGTGGCGCTGTGGCGGGCGACCCGAACGCAGCGGCGCGGCCTTGGTGCTGGCGATCACCCTCGGTTTCGCCCTGGCGGGCTCCATCACGGACAAGAGCGTCACCCGGGCGGTTTATCTGCTGCTGGACGGCGTGCTGGCCCTAGGCCTGCTGATGCTGGCGGTGCGCCACGCGACTCGCTGGCTGGGCGTTGCGGTGCTGCTGCAAGGCGTGCAGTTCAGCCTGCATGCCTCTATCTCGTGGCCGCTCGGAAATACGACAACCTCTACGCCCTGGTGAATAACCTGGTCAGCCTGGGCGTCCTGCTGTGCCTGCTGGCCGGCTCGATCCTGGCGCGGCGTTGGCGTAAGGCCTCGGACGCCGCCGCAAAATAATTGCCGCGACCGGACGAAACGCCGCGCGCCTCGCAAAAATCTCCCCTTGCAATCTGCCCCGAAACGCGGTTCTTCGCCGGCGGGCCACATCCCCCCAACGGGATGCAGTCCATCTGTAAGGATGGGAGACATCGATATGACGACCCTCGCCAAGCCGGCGATCCGCCCGGCTCGCCCCGAGTTCTCTTCCGGCCCCTGCGCCAAGCGCCCCGGCTGGACCCCCGAAAATCTCAGAAACGCCGTCCTGGGCCGCTCGCACCGCTCCAAGCTGGGCAAGGCGCGCCTGAAGGCCGCCATCGACCAGACGCGCGAAGTGCTGGAGGTCCCGGCCGACTTCCTGATCGGCATCGTCGCCGGTTCGGACACTGGCGCGGTCGAGATGGCCATGTGGTCGATGCTCGGCGCCCGCCCCGTGCAACTGCTGGCCTTCGAGTCCTTCGGCAAGGACTGGGTCACGGACGTCACCAAACAACTCAAGCTGCCCGACGTCGAGGTGCTGAGCGCCCCGTACGGCCAGTTGCCCGACACGTCCAAGGTCGATCCGACCAAGGATCTGGTCTTCACCTGGAACGGCACGACCTCGGGCGTGCGCGTCCCGAACGCCGACTTCATCTCGGCCGACCGTGAAGGCATCACCATCTGCGACGCGACCAGCGCCGCCTTCGCTCAGGAACTCGACTGGGAGAAGCTGGATGTCGTGACCTTCTCCTGGCAGAAGGCGCTGGGCGGCGAAGGGGCGCACGGGATCCTGATCCTGTCGCCGCGCGCCGTGGCCCGTCTGGAAAGCTACACGCCGGCCTGGCCGATGCCGAAGCTGTTCCGCATGACCAAGAACGGCAAGATCGCCGCCGACATCTTCGAGGGCGCGACGATCAACACGCCGTCGATGCTCTGCGTGGAAGACGCCCTGGACGCGCTGAAGTGGGCCGCCTCGATCGGTGGTCTGGAAGCCATGCGGGGCCGCGCCGACCAGAATCTGGCCGTGCTGGCCGAGTGGGTCGCCAAGACCGACTGGGTCGATTTCCTGGCCGCCACGCCGGAGATTCGCTCCAACACCTCGGTGTGCCTGAAGGTGGTCGATCCCCGGATCGCCGCCCTGCCGGAAGACGCCCAGGCCGACTTCGCCAAGAAGCTGGCCAGCCTGCTCGAGAAGGAGGGCGCGGCCCTCGACATCGGCGGCTATCGCGACGCCCCGGCCGGTTTGCGCATCTGGTGCGGGGCCACGGTGGAGGCTTCCGACCTGGAAGCTCTGACGCCCTGGCTCGACTGGGCCTTCGCCACCGTCTCGGCCGAACTGGCCGCCGCTTAAGACAACGCTTGCCCCCACCTGGCCGCTGCGCGGCCGTCCGCCCCCGGAAGGGGGCGGAATAGGATCCTTCCTCCCCCTCTGGGGGAAGGGGACCGCCGAACGGCGGTGGAGGGGGCTTTCGCAAACATTCTCCGCAAGGAAATCCTCCATGACCGCTCCCCGCGTTCTCATCGCTGACAAGCTCAGCCCCGCCGCCGTCGACATCTTCAAGAACCGCGGCGTCGATTTCGACATCAAGGTCGGCCTGTCGAAGGACGAGCTGATCGCCGTGATCGGCGACTATGACGGCGTCGCCATCCGCTCGGGCGCCAAGCTCGACAAGGACGTCATCGCCGCCGCCCACAAGCTGCGCGTCATCGCCCGCGCCGGTATCGGCGTCGACGATGTCGACATCCCGGCCGCCACGGCCAAGGGCATCGTCGTGATGAACACGCCCTTCGGCAACTCGATCACCACGGCCGAACACGCCATCGCCATGATGTTCGCCCTGGCCCGCCAGATCCCCGCCGCCGACGTCTCGACCCAGGCCGGCAGGTGGGAGAAGAACCGCTTCATGGGCGTGGAGCTGTACGCCAAGACCCTGGGCCTGATCGGCGCCGGCAACATCGGCTCGATCGTCGCCGACCGCGCCCTGGGCCTGAAGATGAAGGTCGTGGCCTATGACCCCTTCCTGAGCCCCGAGCGCGCCGTCGAGATGGGCGTCGAGAAGGTCGAGCTCGAAGACCTGCTGGCCCGCGCCGACGTCATCACCCTGCACACCCCGCTGACCGACAAGACCCGCAACATCCTGTCGGCCGAGAACCTGGCCAAGACCAAGAAGGGCGTGCTGATCGTCAACTGCGCCCGTGGCGGCCTGGTCGATGAGGTCGCCCTGCGCGCCCTGCTCGACAGCGGTCATGTCGGCGGCGCCGGCTTCGACGTCTTCGTCACCGAGCCGGCCAAGGAAAACCCGCTGTTCGGCTCGGACAAGGTCGTGGCCACCCCCCACCTGGGCGCCAGCACCTCGGAAGCGCAGGAGAACGTGGCCCTGCAGGTCGCCGAGCAGGTCAGCGACTACCTGCTGACCGGCGCGGTCACCAACGCCCTCAACAGCCCCTCGATCACGGCCGAGGAAGCGCCGAAGCTGAAGCCTTTCGTGGCCCTGGCCGAGAAGATCGGCGCCCTGGCCGGCCAGATGGTCGACTTCGGCATCACCGCGATCGACATCGCCTTCGAGGGCGAGGTCTCCAACCTCAACGTCAAGCCGATGACCTCGGCGGCCCTGGCCGGCGTGCTGAAGCCGATGCTGGCCGAGATCAACATGGTCTCGGCCCCGGCCATCGCCAAGGAGCGCGGCATCACCGTCTCGGAGAGCCGTCAGGAAGTCAGCCCCACCTATGACAGCCTGATGCGCGTGACCATCACCACCGAGAAGGGCAAGCGCAGCTTCGCCGGCACGGTGATCGCCGGCGCCCCGCGCGTCGTCGAGGTCAAGGGCATGGAGCTGGACGCGGCCTTCTCGCCGGCCATGCTCTACATCAACAACCTGGACAAGCCGGGCTTCATCGGCGCGCTGGGCATGCTGCTGGGCGAGGCGGGCGTCAACATCGCCACCTTCAACCTGGGCCGCCTATCGGCCGACGCCGACGCCATCGCCCTCGTGGGCGTCGACCAGGCTCCGGCCGCGGAACTGCTGGCCAAGATCCAGGCCCTGCCGCACGTGAAGGAAGCGCGCGCGCTGACGTTCTAGGCGCTTCGACCTGCCTGTCCCGGATGACCGATCCGGGACAGGACTGGGGCGTCTGGACTGGCCAAGGTGGCTTCAGCCTTGCATCGCCTGGATGACGCCCCTTTTTCGTTCGATAGGCCGCTCATGTTGTTTCGTAATCGCAAGATCAACGTCCTGGCCTTCGTGGTCTTCGTCGCGGCGGCGGCCTTCGCCCTGTGGCGGGCCCTGCTGCCCGACGATGGCGGCATGGGCCTGATCCCCTGGGACAAGGCCAAGCACTTCATCGTCTTCTATGTGCTGACCGCCCTGGCGATCACCGCCTTGCCCGCCAGCCGCTTCTGGCGCATCGGCCTGGTGCTGCTGGCCTTTGGCGGCATGATCGAGGTGCTGCAGGCGTTCGTCGGCCGAGACGCGGCTTGGGGCGACGTGCTGGCGGACGCCTGCGGGATCGGCGCGCTGTTTGGACCGATCATCCTGCGTGACCTGACCGCCAGGCCGTCGCCCGCCCCGGATCAAGCCGTCAAGCTCGAAGTCCAACTGCCCTAGACGCCGAGGATTCTCGGCCTATCGTCAGGCGTCGATTCCGGCGCCGTCATCGCGGCGCGGCGGCTATCCCTGGGGCCGAATGCGAAAGTCAAACCTCCGCCCGACGGCCTTCGTGCTGGTGTCGACCAACCACGGCTCCCTGTTGGTCAATCGTCACGACTACAGGATCGTCCAGAACGGCGCTTACGGCGTGGGCTACCAACTGTTGGAGACCTCGTCGTTCGACCAGGACGAGGTGGACGCCGCCGTCAGGCTGCTGGAAATGCGTCGCGCCCATTTCGGCGACGGCGTGGTGGCCATCGACTGCGGCGCCAATATCGGCGTCCATACCGTCGAGTGGGCTCAGCTGATGACCGGCTGGGGCAAGGTCATCGCCTTCGAGGCGCAGGAGCGGATCTTCTACGCCCTGGCCGGCAACATCACGCTGAACAACTGCTTCAATGCCCGGGCGATCTGGGCGGCGGTCGGCGCCGAGCGCGGGGTGATCGACGTCCCGGTCCCCGACTACTTCAAGCCCGCCAGCTTTGGCAGTCTCGAGATCCGCCAGACCGAGCGCACCGAATTCATCGGCCAGGAGATCGACTATTCCGCGGAGAACGCCCAGAGCACCCAGATGATGGCGATCGACGATCTGGCTCTCACGCGGCTGGACTTCGTCAAGATCGACATCGAGGGCATGGAGATGGAGGCCCTGCGGGGCGCTCGGCGCACCATCGCGACCTGCAAGCCGATGATGATGATCGAGCGGATCAAGTCCGACGAGTCCGAGCTGCGCGAGTTCCTGATCGGCCTGGGTTACGGCGTCTACTACATGGGCATCAACATCCTGGCCGTTCACCAGGACGATCCGATGTCGGAACAGATCAAGGGGATGGCGGGCGGCTGAGCCCGGGCGGCTCAATCGCGTGCGCTTAATCCTGGCGCGCCCTCTGAAAAGGTCAGGTGCTCGGCGCGGAAATAGAACAGCCAGTCCAGCCTCAGGATGTTCTGGATGCGGAAGCTGGGCGGTTCATAGCGCGACACCACGCTGAGGGGCTTGTCGCGAATCTTCAGGATCTCGACCAGCAGCACCAGCGACGTGTCGATCGTGGCGATGCGCGCCGCCCGCTCGATCACCGTGCTCCAGTCGAACAGGCTGTAGCCCTCGATCGGGCGGAGGCGGACTTCCTTTTCGGGCGCCTTGTGGGTGAACTGGATCTGGCTGTTGCTGCCATGCTCGTTCAGCAGCGCATAGGGCTCGCCATCGTCCAGGCCCAGAAGCTTGAACAGCGCCTCTTCCTTGGCGAGGTCGCGGCGCAGCTCCACATGGTCGGCCCAGTCGGCCATATCCATTCCGGCCACCTGATACTTCAGGTCCATCGTCTGCTCGGGCGCGTAGCGCCAGCTGAAGAACAGCGACAGGAACGTATAGTTCGGCCCCTCGATCGGGCTGAGGGCGATCTTGTCGCTCAGGAACAGCAGCTCGTCGCGGAAGTCGAAGGCCTCGGTGTCGAGGATCGGCGTCTCGATGTTCGCGGGCATGACCAGGGCGTCATAGACCCAACTGTGCTTCTGCAGGACCGGCATGATCACGCGGCGCCCGGTCGCGGCGTAGGTCTTGGCGATCTTCTGGACGAAGAGCAGATCCCCGACCATGCCAGGCTGAAAGATGAGTACCGGCTTCATGCCGCTCCGCCGAATCGTGAGAGCCCGCAGTCTTGCATAACTTGACCGGTCTGAAGACTTGGCCGCCTGGCGCGTCTCCGCTCGGACTTCGTCGCGGCGCGAGCCTAGAAGCTGTCCACGCGCACGCTCCACGGCTTGGACACCCCCGCCGCCGCGTCCAGTCCGCCCACGATCCAGCGCCGGGTGTCGGCGGGGTCGATGACCGCGTCGATCTCCAGGGCGGCGGCCATGCTGGTCGCCTTGCCGGCCGCGTAGAGCCGCGCCACGAGCTGGTCGTAGAGCGCCTTCTGCTTGGCGGGATCGGTTTCGGCTTCCAGCTCCTTGCGGTAGCCCAGCTTGACCGCGCCCTCCAGGCCCATGCCGCCAAACTCGCCGGTCGGCCAGGCGGCGATGAAGGCCGGCGAATGGAAGCTGCCGCCGGCCATGGCCTGGGCGCCGAGGCCGTAGCCCTTGCGGGTCACCACGGTGAAGAGCGGAGCACGCAGCTTGGCGCCGGCGATGAACTGGCGGCTGACCCGGCGCACGGCGGCGGCGTCCTCGCTGTCGGGACCGACCATGAAGCCGGGGGTGTCGCAGAGACTGAGCACCGGCAGGGCGAAGGCGTCGCACAGCTGCAGGAACCGCGCGGCTTTCTCGGCGCCTTCGCAGTCGATCGCTCCGCCCAGATGCCGCGGATCGTTGGCGATCAGCCCCATCGGCCGGCCCTCGATGCGGATCAGGCCGGTGACCATGCCCGCCGCGAAGCCGCCGCGCAGCTCCAGGAACGAACCCTCGTCGACCAGGCCATGGATCAGCGCCCGCACGTCATAGACCCGCAGCCGGTTCTCCGGGATCGCGCCCCGCAGCCGCCGCTGATCCGGCGCGGTCCAGCTCGGTAGCGTTCCCTGGAAGTAGGACAGGGCCTGCTTGGCCAGCCCAGTGGCGTGGACCTCGTCGTCGGCCAGGATGTCGATGACGCCATTCTTCCACTGGTGCGCTGAAGGGCCGATCTGCTCGGGCTTGAAGACGCCCAGGCCACCGCCCTCGATCATCGCGGGTCCGCCCATGCCCAGATTGCTGTCACGGGTGGCGATGATGATCTCCGACAGGCCCGCGATGGCGGCGTTGCCGGCGAAGCAGCGGCCGGCGACGATGGCGATCTTGGGAACCAGGCCCGATAGCTGGGCGAAGCTGCGGAAGGTTGGGACATCAAGCCCGGCCACCGCCGTCGTGTCGGTGTCGCCCGGCCGCCCGCCGCCGCCCTCGGCGAACCACACGACCGGCAGCTTCTGGTCGGCGATGATCGCCATCAGCCGGTCGGACTTGCGGTGGTTCATCGCGCCTTGCGTGCCGGCCAGCACCGTGAAGTCGTAGGCCAGCGCCGCCGTCCGCGCCTTGTCGGGCGGGAAGAGGCCGCCATTGACGGTTCCGACGCCGGTGATCAACCCGTCGGCGGGCGTGTTGGCGATCAGGTCCTCGGTCGAGCGCCGCCGCTTCTGCGCCGCGATGGCCAGGGCGCCGTACTCCAGGAAACTGCCCGGATCGACCAGATCGTGGATGTTCTCCCGCGCTGTCCGGTGGCCGGTCTTGCGGCGCTTGGCGACGGCGTCGGGGCGGGCCTCGTCCAGGGTGTGTCGGTGGCGGGCGATCACGTCGGCCAGATCGGGGCGGATCGTGTTCGAGGTCCTCGGCGACGGCTTCGACGGCCTGGTCGCCCGCGACCTCCATCGGCTCCAGGAACGCCAGCGGCTGGCCCTCGGCGACGGTCGCGCCGGGCGGGGCGAGGATTTTCAGCACCCGCCCGCCGGTGACGGTGGGAACGAGATGCTCCATCTTCATGGCCTCCAACACCGCCAGGGCCTGGCCGGGGCGGACGAGGTCGCCTTCCGCCACCGCGATCGAACCGACGGTGGCCGAGAGCGGCGCGGCGACGGCGACCGCGCCGTCCAGGGTCTCGAAGGTCTGGGGCGGCGCTGTCCTCCGGCAAGTCGGCGACCAGTTCGGCGGCGTGGTCCTCGATGAACCGCGTGGTCGGCCTCTCCGGCGCGGCCGCCAGGATCGCGCGCACCAGCGGCGCGGTGGTCGAAACACCGGTGATCTGGAACTCCGCCAGCGCCCGGTCCAGTCGCGCCGAAGCCTCGGCATGGGTCCGCCCGCGCGCGATCACCTTGGCCAGCAGGCTGTCGTAGGACCCGCCGACCGTCGTACCGGCCGCCACGCCCGCGTCGACCCGCACGCCCGGACCGCCCGGCGGGCTCCAGACGCCGATCGCGCCGCTGGACGGCTTCACCTGGCCCTCGGCGGTCAGGGTCTCGGCATTGATTCGCGCCTGGATCGCGACCCCGAAGGCCGGCGGAACCTCCAGGTCGAGGGGCGCGCCGGCCGCGAGGTCGAACTGCAGCCGCACCAGGTCCAGTCCCGTGACCTCCTCGGTCACCGTATGCTCGACCTGCAGGCGCGGATTGACCTCCAGGAAGAAGGCCTTGTCGGTCTCCGCGTCGACCAGGAACTCGACCGTGGCCAGGCCGCGATAGCCGGCGCACAGCGTCTCGGCGTGCTTCCACAGAGCGGCCCGCAGCGGAGCGGGAAGGGCGGCCGGCGCGATCTCGACCAGCTTCTGGTTCCGCCGCTGTAGGGAGCAGTCGCGGTCGCCGATCGCCAGCACGCGCTGCCCATCGCCGACGATCTGCACCTCGACATGGCGCGCCCGCTCGATCCGCTTCTCGGCATAGAGCCCGCCGTCCCCGAAGGCCGCGAGGGCCTCCCGCTCGCAGGCGGCGAAGGCGGCGTCCAACTCGCCGGGATCCAGCACCGCCCGCATGCCGCGCCCGCCGCCGCCGGCCCGCGCCTTCAGCATGATCGCGCCGTGCTCGGCCTGGAACGCCCGCGCGCCGTCCGGTGAGATCGCCCCCGTCCCCGGGATCAGCGGCACGTTCCGCTCGGCCGCCAGCGCCCGGGCGGCGGCCTTGTCGCCGAAGGTCTCCAGGTGCTCGGGCGAGGGGCCGACGAAGACGATCCCCGCCTCGGCGCACGCTCGCGCCAGGCCAGGGTTCTCCGACAGGAAGCCATAGCCGGGATGCAGGGCGTCGCAGCCCTGCGCCTTGGCCGCCGCCACGATCGCGGCGATGTCGAGATAGGCCCGCGCCCCCGCGCCGGGCAGGGCGACCGCCTGGTCGGCGGCGCTGACATGGGGCGAGCCCGCGTCATCGGTCGCGTGGACCGATACGCTTTCCAGTCCAGCCTCCGCCGCCGCGCGGGCGATGCGGATAGCGATCTCGCCGCGGTTGGCGATCAGGACGCGGGTGAGGGACATGAGGGTTCCTGCGAAGGCTTCATACGGCCGTTTGAGACACTTTGGCCGGTCGCGCCCGACTCTCCAAGGCTTGACTCCGCAGCGCTGCAAGATCAGAACAAAAGTGGAACAAGGAGTAAGGAATGGCCGGATCGCGCGAGGCGCGTCTTGCGGCCCTGAGAGGCCGGATCGCCGCGATCGAAGCGGGGACTCGGACTCCGACTCCGGTCCTGCCGTTCGGGGATCCGGCCATCGATGGCTGCTTCCCGGGCGGCGGCCTGCCGCTGGGCGGCTGGCACGAGGTGACGGGCGCCGGGCTGGAGAGCGAGACCGGCGCGGCCCCCGCCGCCTTCGTCGGTCTGCTTCTGCGGCCACTGGTGAAGGCGGGCGCCATCGTCTGGATCGCCCGGCGCGGCGACCTGTTCGCGCCCGGCCTGTTCGGCCTGGGCTTCCCGGTCGAACGGCTGATCCAGGTCCGCGCGCGCGATGAGGCCGAGACCCTGTCGGTGCTGGAGGACGCGCTTTCCACCCAGGGCGTCGCCGCCGCCGTCGGCGAGGCCGAGGCCCCGGACCTGACCGCCGGCCGCCGCCTGCAACTGGCCTGCGAGAAGCGGGGCGGCTTCGGGGTGGTGCTGCACCGAAGACCTTACGGGGGACGAGCGGGCGCGGGCCAGGCGGTGTCCGGCTCGGCCGCGTTCAGCCGCTGGCGGATCGGACCGTCGCCGACCCCGCCGCCGCCGGACGACATCGGCCTTGGCCCTCCGCGCTGGCGGGTCGAACTGGAACGTTGCCGGGGCGGACGTCCCGGGTCCTGGATCTTGGAAGCACAGGAGGCCGGCCATGGCCCGCATCCTTTCCGTCTGGTGTCCCAACTGGCCGATCACGACGTGGCGGCGGCGGAACCCGGGCTACGACACGTCGGCTGAAGCCGCGCCTTTCGCCCTGCTGGCCACGGAGGGCGGAACCCGCCGCCTCGCCGCCGTCGACGAGACCGCCCGCGCCCTTGGCCTCGGCGCCGGCCAGAAGGCCGCCGACGCCATGGCCCTGGTTCCGAACCTCGTCACCTTCGACCACGACCCCGTCGCCGACCGGATCGCGCTGGAGGCCCTGTGCGACTGGTGCGTGCGCTTCTCGCCGGCCGTGGCGATCGACGGGGCGGACGGCCTATTTCTCGACATCACCGGGACCGACCACTTGTGGGGCGGGGAGCGCGACATGCTGGTCGATCTCGTGGCGCGGCTGGCGCGCTGGGGCGTGCCGGCCCGGGCGGCGATCGCCGACACCGCCGGGGCGGCCTGGGCCCTGGCGCGGTTTGGCGACGACCTGGCCATCGCCGCGCCGGGCGAGCAGCGCGCGGCGATCGAAGCCTTGCCCGTCGCGGCCCTGCGCCTGGAGGACGCCGCCGAGGCCCAGCTGCCGCGCCTGGGCCTGCACCGCGTCGGGCAGCTCTTCGCTCTGCCCCGCGCCCAACTGGCCAAGCGCTTCGGCCTGGGCCTGACCCTACGCCTCGATCAGGCCCTGGGCATGGCGGCCGAGGCCCTGAGCTTCCGCCGCCCGGCCACGCCCTGGTTCGACCGCCTGGCCTTCTTCGAGCCGATCAGCGCGCCCGAGGACCTGGCCCGCGCGGCCGGCGACGCCCTGGCCTTGATCTGCCAACGGCTGGAGGCCGAGGGGCGCGGGGCCAAGCGCTTCGAGGCGGTGTTCCACCGCCTGGACGGCCAGGCCTATCCGGTCCGCGCGAACCTGGCCCGCATCGGTCGCGACGCCAAGCGGCTGACCAAGCTGATCATCCCGAAGCTGGACAAGGTCGACCCCGGTTTCGGCGTCGAGGTCGTCACCGTCCACGCCGCCGCCGTCGAGCCCCTGGCCGCCGCTCAGGACCGGCTGGACGCCCCAAATGGCGGGGGAGTCGGGACCAGCCTCGACGAGACCCTGGCCCCTCTGATCGACCGCCTGGTCAACCGCCTGGGCGAAGCCCGCGTCTGGCGCGCCGATCCTTATGAGAGCCACGTGCCCGAACGCTCGGTCGTCCGCAATGCCCCGCTGGACCCGCCGGCAGCCGCGAAATGGGATCTCGACCGCCCGCGGCCGGTGCGGCTGTTCAAGCGGCCCGAGGCGATCACGGCCATCGCCAAACTGCCCGACGACCCGCCGATGTCGTTCACCTGGCGCGGCCGCGCCCACCGCGTCCGCCGCGCCGAAGGCCCCGAGCGCATCGGCCAGGAATGGTGGCGCGCCGGCGTCGGCGAGACCGATACCGGCCCCGGCAAGCTCCGCGACTACTACCGCGTCGAGGATGACGTGGGGGGGCGGTTCTGGATCTTCAGGCAGGGGCTGTTCGGCGTCGATGAAGCGCCGAAGTGGTGGATCCATGGCCTGTTTGGTTGAGGGTTTCCCCCACCTGACCGCTTCGCGGTCGTCCGCCCCCAAAGGCGGGCGGAAGGCTCGCCATCCTTCTTTCCCCTCCGGGGGAGGCGCGCGAAGCGCGGAGGGGGCAAGTCGATGACCGCCTATGCCGAGCTCCAGACCACCACCAACTTCTCGTTCCTGCGCGGCGCGTCGCACGCGGAGGAGCTGGCGATCGCGGCCGAAGCGCTGGGCCTCTCCGCCATCGGCGTCACAGACCGCAACACCCTGGCGGGCGTCGTCCGGGCCTGGACGGCGGCCAAGACGCGGAATGTCCGGGTGCTGAGCGGCTGCCGGCTGGACTTCATGGACGGCACGCCCAGTCTGCTCTGCTACCCGACCGACCGCGAGGCGTTCGGGCGCTTGACGCGGCTGCTGACCGTCGGCCAGCGCCGGGCCGGGAAAGGCGAGTGCCATCTGTCCTGGCGGGATTTCCTGGACCACGCCGATGGTCAGCTCGGGTTGATCGTTCCGCCGAAGGACTTGAACGAAGCCTTCGAACGCGATCTGGCTCGCATGGCCGGCGACCTGCGCGGCCGATCCTGGCTGGCGGCCAGCCGCGCCTACGCCGCCCAGGACCTGAAGCGGCTTTCGCGCCTGGACGACCTGGGGCGGACCGCCGGCGCGCCGATCGTGGCGACCAATGACGTGCTCTATCACGGCCCCGAACGGCGACCGCTGCAGGACGTCATCACCTGCGTGCGCGAGCACTGCGCGATCCACGAGGCCGGCTTCCGGCTGGAGGCCGAATGCCGAGCGCCACATCAAGTCTCCGGCCGAGATGGCGCGCCTGTTCGAACGCTGGCCCCGCGCGGTCGAGCGCACGGTCGAGATCGTCGAGCGGATCGGCTTCGACCTGGGGCAGCTCAACGAGGAATATCCGGACGAACCGGTCCCCCCCGGCAAGACGGCGATGCAGCACCTGAGCGATCTCACCTGGTCCGGCGCGGCCTGGCGTTATCCGGCCGGCGTGCCGGAGAAGGTCGCGGCGCAACTGAAGGAAGAGCTGCGGCTGATCGCCAAGATGGACTACCCCAACTATTTCATCACCGTGCACGACATCGTGCGCGAGGCCCGAAGCATGGGCATCCTGTGCCAGGGACGGGGGTCGGCGGCCAATTCCTCGGTCTGCTTCTGCCTGGGCGTGACGGCGATCGATCCGACCGAGCACCGGCTGCTGTTCACCCGCTTCATCTCCGAGAACCGCGGCGAGCCGCCGGACATCGACGTCGATTTCGAGCACGAGCGCCGCGAGGAGGTGATGCAGTACGTCTATCGGCGCTATGGCCGGGAATATGCCGCCATCTGCGGGACGGTGATCCACTACCGCCCGCGCAGCGCCATCCGCGATGTCGGCAAGGCCCTGGGCCTGACCGAGGACGTCACCTCGCTATTGGCCGGCACGGTCTGGGCAGCTGGGGTTCGGGCCTGCCCGAGGAGCATCTGCGCAACGCGGGTCTGGACCCCGAGGCGCCGGAGATCGCTCGTGCGGTCAACCTGGCGACCGAGCTGATGGGTTTCCCGCGCCACCTGTCGCAGCACGTCGGCGGCTTCGTCCTGACCAAGCGGCGGCTGGACGAGACCGTGCCGATCGGCAACGCGGCCATGCCCGACCGCACCTTCATCGAGTGGGACAAGGACGACATCGACAGCCTGAAGCTGATGAAGGTCGACGTGCTTGCCCTGGGCATGCTGACCGCCATCCAGCGCGCTTTCGGCATGTTGCGGGCCGATCATGGCGAGCCGATCGTCGACCTGGCCGATGTCCCGGTCGAGCTGCCCGGCGTCTACGACATGCTGTGCGTCGCCGACAGCGTGGGCGTCTTCCAGGTGGAGAGCCGGGCGCAGATGTCGATGCTGCCGAGGCTGAAGCCACGGCGGTTCTACGACCTGGTCATCGAGGTGGCGATCGTCCGACCCGGCCCGATCCAGGGCGACATGGTGCACCCGTACCTGAAGCGGCGGAATGGGATCGAACCCGTGGACATGCCCGCGCCGTCGCCGGAGCATGGCCCCGAAGATGAGCTGAAACAGATCCTGGGCAACACCTACGGCGTGCCGCTCTTCCAGGAGCAGGCCATGAGCCTGGCCATCGAGGCGGCCAAGTTCACGCCCGACGAGGCCGACGGCCTGCGCAAGGCCATGGCCACCTTCCGCAACCTGGGCACGCCGGACGAATATCGCGACCGGTTCGTCGAAGGCATGGTCGCGCGCGGCTACCAGCGCGATTTCGCCGAGCGGTGCTTCAAGCAGATCGAGGGCTTCGGCCACTACGGCTTTCCGGAGAGCCACGCGGCCAGCTTCGCGAAGCTGGTTTACGTCTCGGCGTGGATCAAATGGGCCTGGCCGGACGTGTTCTGCGCGGCCCTGATCAACTCTCAGCCCATGGGCTTCTACCAACCGGCCCAGCTGGTCCGAGACGCGCGCGAGCATGGGGTGGAGGTGCTGCCGCCCGACATCCTGGCCAGCGACTGGGACTGCACGCTGGAGAGCGTGACGGCGGGCTTCCGCGCGCCTCGGATCCGCGCGGACAAGATCGCCAGCGACCAGAACCGCCCACGGTGGAAGGCCGTGCGTCTGGGGTTTCGCCAGATCAAGGGCCTGAAGGAAGACGATGTGAAAACCCTGGTCCATGTTCGCGCCGAGGGCGCCCGCACCCCGGGTGAGTTCGCCCAGGGCGGCGTGCCCCAGCGCGCGCTGGAGCTGCTGGCCGAGGCCGATGCTTTCGCTTCGGTCGGGCTGACCCGCCGCGAGGCGCTGTGGGCGGTGAAGGGACTGAAGGGCGAGCACAAGGCGCCGGTGCAGGCGCCGTTGCTGGCCGGCCTGCCGCTGTTCGAGGACCGCGCGGCGCTGCCGGCCATGGGCCAGCCGCAGGAGGTGGCCGAGGACTACCGCACCACCAGCCTTTCCCTGAAACATCACCCGATGGTCTTTCTACCGGTCGATGCTGACGCGGCGCGGAGTGATCACGGCCGAGCAGCTGCTGACCCTGAAGGACGGCCGCAAGGTGTCGGTGGCGGGGCTCGTCCTGATCCGCCAGCGGCCCGGGACGGCCAAGGGCGTGGTGTTCGTGACCCTGGAGGACGAGACGGGCGTGGCCAACGCAGTGGTCTGGAAGGACCGCTTCGAGGCCGACCGCAATGTGGTGATGACCGCCTCGTTCCTGGTCGTCCATGGCCGGGTGCAAAGGGCCGAGAACGTCATCCACGTGGTGGCCGAGGGCTTCACCGACCTGTCGGCGCACCTGTCCGCTCTGCGCGACGAGCCGGGCGCGCCGGCCCCCCGCGTGCGCCAGAAGGTGTCGGGCCGTCTGCTACGGAGCCGGGATTTCCACTAGAGCCTGTCCCGTTTAGATGGAACCATCTAAACGGGAAAACAGGCTCTAGAATTAAACATTTAGAGCCCTTTAGCTTTAGATGATTCCATCTAAAGCTAAAGGGCTCTAGACGAGGCCGCGGATTTCGCCGTTCATTGGCTAAGGCAGGACAGGACGAAGGGAACGACCGTCCCGACCACCAGCAGCAGGATATGGCGCATACGGTGCAATGGCTGGCGCAGGGTCATCCAGACGCCGGTGATCGTCGAGATGATCAGGCCGACCGACGCCAGGGCGAAGAACGCCTTCAGCAAGGTCGTCGGAAGCCGCTGGGCCTTGGCTTCTGGACGCGATGCGGCCGGGGCGGGCCCCGGCGAGGGCTTCGCGGAGGGCTGCGACTGGGGACGACGCCCCTCGCGATAGAGCTGCTTCTTGTGCAAAACCCCCAGCTTGGCCACGACCGCCGGCGGCGCGTAGCCAGGATGGGCTTCGTGCAACTCGTAGATCTGCAACACGCCCGTCATGGCGAAGAGCAGGACGGTTGGCGCGATGATCATGCCGATGTAGGCGTGCCACTTGCGTAGAAGTATCTGCAGTGCGGCCGGATGCCGAGGCAACCTTCTTGCCGTGCCGGTTGGCGTGGTCATTCGCCTTGTCCTCTGCCGTCGCTGTGGGGGACAGCCTTGGTCGTCAGCGGCATTGGCGCATTGCTGCATGTCAAAGAGTCGGGTCGGACGACCTCCGCCCGCCCCATGCCCGCTTCAGCCCCAGATAAACCACCCCCGCCGCCACGAAACTGGGCAGGGTCGCGCCGAGGTCCGGGGCCAGGCGGCTAAGCGCTTGATAAGCGGCGATGCCGATCGCCCAGGCCAGCAGGCCGGGCAGGTTCACGCCGCCCCCAGACACGGCGGCGGCGCGACGGCGCAGGACGAAGTGGTCGGCCAGCAGCACGCCGAACAGCGGCGCGAACACTGAGCCGATCAGCAGCAGGAAGCCTTCGTACTGGGTGATCGGCGCGAAGAGGGCGATGGTCGTGCACAGCGCGCCGAACAGCAGGGCCAGGTTGGCGGGCTTGGCGGGGACGAGCGTGGCGGTCGAGACGGCGGCCGAATGGATGTCGGCGAAGGTGTTGTCGGTCTCGTCGATGACGATCAGCAGCAGGGCGATCCCGCCGCCGCTGGCCGCCAGGGCCGTCAGCAAACAGGCTCTCGCCGCCGCCGGCCGCCAGGGCGTACGCGGCTCCGAGCGCCATGAACCAGATGTTGGCCAGGACGTAGCCGGCCGCCGAACCCTTGAACATGCCGCCGCTGGTGCGGCCAAAGCGGGTGTAGTCGGCGATCAGCGGCAGCCACGACAGCGGCATGGCCACCACCAGGTCGACGCCGGCGCCGAAGCTCATCTCGCCGGTTCCGGCCCTGGCCAGCAGGGCGGAGAGGTCGTGCTCGGCCAGCAGCCGCCAGCTCAGCCATCCGGCGCCGGCCAGCAGCAGCCACAGGCCCCAGGCGCGCAGGAAGCGGCGCACGAACGACACCGGCCCCTGGATGGCCAGGAAGGTCGCCAGGAGGCCGAAGGCCAGGGTCCAGATCACCGGGCTGGAAAAGCCGAAGGTCTGCTTGGCCAGGGCGTCGGCGGAATCGCGCATGGCGATGATCTCGAACGCGCCCCAGCCGGTCAGCTGGATGGCGTTGAGCACCGCCGGGACGGCCGCGCCGCGCGCGCCCAGGGCCAGGCGCAGGGCGCCCATCGACGACAGGCCGGTGTCGGTCCCGACCACCCCGGCGGCGGCCAGCAGCAGGGCGCCCAGCACCGAGCCGGTGACGATCGCCGCCAGCGCCATGCCCAGGCTCAGGCCGGGGACCAGGAACGCGCCGGCCTGCAGCACCAGAAGGCCGATGCCCAGGCTGAACCACAGCGAAAACGCGTCCTGGGCGCGGAACGCCCGGCGTGCTTCCGGCACGGGGGGTCAGGGGATCGTAGGTGTCGTGAAGTTCGGCCATGGGCCTCCGGTTTAGCAGCTCATCTTCGGGACGCGATACCGAAGTCGCCGATGTGTCGAGTTCACGACCGCAACCTCGCGCCACGAGCGGACGTTAGGTTCTCACATCCACACAATCGGAAGACGCTCATGGCCACCCCGGCGAAGACCAAGGCCAAGACGGCCACGCGCGTAAGCGCCAAGCCCCCGACCGGGACAAAGGTCCCCCGACCCGCGGGCCCGTCGACCGAGGGCGAGACGCTGGTCGCCCCCGGCGGCGAAACGCATCAGCAGGCCGACGGTCCGGCCACCCAGCTGACCACCAACCAGGGCGTGCCGATCGCCGACAACCAGAACTCGCTGAAGGCCGGCGCGCGTGGGCCGGTGCTGCTGCAGGACTTCATCCTGCGCGAAAAAGATCATGCACTTCGACCACGAGCGCATCCCCGAGCGCGTGGTTCACGCGCGGGGTTCGGCCGCGCACGGCTTCTTCGAGTGCCTGGAGTCCTGCGCCGACGTCACCTGTGCAGACTTCCTGCAGCGCCCGGGTGAGCGCACCCCGGTGTTCACCCGCTTTTCGACCGTGGCCGGCAACAAGGGCTCGGCCGACCTGCCGCGCGACGTGCGCGGGTTCGCGGTCAAGTTCTATACCCAGCAAGGCAATTTCGATCTGGTCGGCAACAACATGCCGGTGTTCTTCATCCAGGACGCCATCAGTTTCCCCGACCTGATCCACGCGGCCAAGCAGGACCCGGGACCGCGAGTTTCCGCAGGCCGCCACCGCCCACGACACCTTCTGGGACTTCATCTCGCTGACGCCCGAGAGCATGCACATGATCATGTGGGCGATGAGCGACCGGGCGATCCCGCGCTCGTTGCGGATGATGGAAGGCTTCGGCGTCCACACCTTCCGGCTGGTGAACGCGGCGGGCGAACTCGACCTTCGTCAAGTTCCACTGGCGGCCCAAGCTGGGCTCTCAGTCGGTGGTCTGGACGAGGCCCTCAAGATCAACGGCGCCGATCCCGACTTCCACCGCCGCGACCTTTGGGAAGCCATTGAGGGCGGCGATTTCCCCGAATGGGAGTTCTGCCTGCAACTTCACCCAGGAGCAGGCCGACGGCTTCGACTTCGATGTGCTGGACGCCACCAAGCTGATCCCGGAGGAGCTCATCCCCCTGCGCGTGGTCGGCCGCATGGTGCTGGACCGCAACCCCGACAACTTCTTCGCCGAGACTGAGCAGGTCGCCTATTGCGCCGCCCACGTGGTGCCGGGCATCGACTTCACCAACGACCCGCTGCTGCAGGGCCGGCTGTTCTCGTACCAGGACACCCAGCTCAAGCGCCTGGGCGGGCCCAACTTCCACCAGATCCCGATCAACCAGCCCAAGTGCCCGTTCCACAATCTGCAGCGCGACGGCCACATGCAGATGGGCGTCCCGAAGGGCCAGGTGAACTATGAGCCCTCCAGCCTTGGCGCCGACGTGGCGCGCGAGTCGCTGGAGAACGGCTTCCACACCTTCCCCAACCCCGAGGCCGGCGAGCAGTTGCGCCTGCGGCCGGAGACCTTCGCCGACCACTACACCCAGGCGCGGCTATTCTTCGCCAGCCAGACCAAGCCCGAGCAGGATCACATCGTCGCGGCCCTGGTCTTCGAGCTCAGCAAGTGCGTGACGCCCCGCGTTCGCGAGGCGGTGCTGTCTCGGCTGATCCATATCGATCAGTTCCTGGCCCAGTCGGTGGCCGAGGGCCTGGGCTTCCCGGGCAAGATCGTCCCGGCTCCCGCGCCGGTCCCGGCCAAGGACATGGACCCCTCGCCCATGCTCAGCCTGCTGGCCAAGGCCGCGCCGACCCTGGAGGGCCGCAAGATCGGCGCTCTCGTCAGCGACGGCTGCGATGACAAGCTGGTCGCTAAACTGAAGGCCGCGGTCGAGGCGGCGGGCGCGAAGCTGCAGATCGTCGGCCCGACCATTTACGGCGTGACCACGGCCAGCGGCGCGTTGCTGCCGGTCGACCACAAGATCGACGGCGGTCCCTCGGTGCTGTTCGACGCGGTGGCGATCCTGCCGTCCGACGACGGCGGCGAGCAGTTGGCGATCGAGGCGGCGGCGGTCAACTTTCTGCGCGACGCCTATGGCCACCTGAAGGTCATCGCCTACCTGCCCTCGGCCGCGCCTCTGTTCGCGGCGGGTGGCGTCGTCGACGTCGGGCCGGATGACGACGCGGGCTTGATCGCATTGCCGGACGCCAGCCTCGACGACTTCATCGCCGCGGCTTCGGCCGGTCGGATCTGGGCGCGCGAGCCCCTCGTGCGTCCGCCGCCCAAACCGCTGGTCGCTGCGGCCTGAGCAAGTCACGGAACGAAGCCCATCCGGGCGGATTAGCCCATCAAAGCGCGCCTAGCGTCAGACCCATCGCAGGACTTCATGAGCATCTTCGGCAACATCCTGAACAAGATCTTCCATCGCAATCAGCCCGCGCAAGCGCCGCGCCCGGCCCCTCAGGCGGCGCCGACGCCGGCCACGCCGACCACGGCCGCGGCGCCTGCTCCGGCGACGTCGGCGCCGGTTGACGTCGAGGCCGTCCTGACCGAGCTCGCGACCCGAGAAGGGCGGTGGCGGCAACTGGCGGACCTCGATCGTCGATCTGCTGAAGCTGCTGGATCTCGATTCCAGCTTGCAGGCCCGCGCGGCCCTGGGCCAGGAACTTGGCGTCCACGCCGGCGCCGACGGCAGCGCCGAACAGAATATCGCCCTGCAAAAGGCGGTCTGGGCCAAGCTGGCCGAGAACGGCGGCCACGTTCCGGCGACCCTCAGAGACTAGGCGGTCCTCTGGCGCCCATGATCGACTGTCTCATCATCGGCGGCGGGCCCGCCGGCCTGACCGCCGCGATCTACGCCGCGCGCTTCCACCTGTCGGTGCAGGTGGTCGACGCCGGAGACAGCCGCGCCGAGAAGATCCCGCTCACCCGCAACCACGCCGGCTTTCCCGAGGGAATCTCCGGCGTGGCGCTGCTGGAACGCATGCGCGAACAGGCGATCCTCTACGGAGCCGCGCTGATCGCGGGACGGGTCACCAACCTGGAGCGTGGCGAGGACGGCTTCCTCGCCACGCTGCCCGATCGCGGGATTTCGGCCCGAACCGTTCTCCTCGCCACGGGGGTGACCAATCGGCGGCCGCTGATGGACGAGGCGCTCCATGCCGAGGCGCTGCGGCAGGGGCGTTTGCGCTATTGTCCGGTCTGCGACGGCTACGAGGTCACCGACCAGGCCGTGGCGGTCGTCGGTCGCGGTCCGCGCGCCGCCCGCGAGGCCGAGTTCCTGCGCGGCTATACCGCCGATGTCAGCCTGATCGGCTTGACCGGCCAGGATGGTCTCGACGACGCCGCGCACGCCCGCCTCGACGCCATCGGAGTCAAGCGCTTCGCCGGCCCGGTGCGTGACTTCCATCTCGAGCGCGACGGTCTGGTCGTGACCTGCGCGGCGGGCCGGCTGCGCTTCGACGCCGTCTATCCGTCCCTGGGCTCCGACGTCCATTCGGACCTGGCGCGCGCCCTGGGCGCGGCCGTCACCGAGGATGGCTGCATCAAGGTCGACGCCCATCAGCGCACCAGCATTCCTGGCCTCTACGCGGCTGGCGATGTGGTGCTGGGTCTGGACCAGATCAGCCACGCCATGGGCGAGGCCGGGGTCGCCGCGACCACGCTGCGCAACGATCTGGCCGCGCGGGCGCCGCTGTTGCGCTAGCGCGTCTCAGGACGCCCGGATCTTGACCACCTTGGACGGCCCGACCTGGCGCAGTTCCTCGACCAGGTCGAACAGGTGGGCCCGCACGGCGGCCTCGTCGCCATCCTCGGCCAGGGCGTCCAGGGCCATCAGGCGCTCGGGCTCGATGATCGGCGCATCGGCCAGGCGCAGGGCTTCCATGATGCCGGGGGCCTTGGGGCGGGCGATCTCGTTCACGTCGACCAGGGTCTCGGTCAGCTTCTCGCCGGGGCGCAGGCCGGTGATCAGGATCTCGATGTCCTTGCCGGGCGTCAGGCCCTGCAGCTCGATCATCCGGCGGGCCAGGTCGATGATCTTGACCGGTTCGCCCATTTCCAGGGTCAGGACGCCTGCCTCCGGCTCGGAGGCGATGCGCGACAGGGCCACGGCGCGCAGCACCAGCTGCACGGCCTCCGGGATGGTCATGAAGTAGCGCTCGACCGCGGCGTCGGTCAGGGTGATCGGGCCGGCCGCGGGCGATCTGGCTCTGGAAGATCGGCACCACCGAGCCGGCCGAGCCCAGCACGTTGCCGAAGCGGACGATGCTGACGCGCATGTCGCCGCCGCCGCCGTACTGGCGCGCCACGGCCTCGGCCACGCGCTTGGCCGCGCCCATCACGCTGGTGGGGGCCACGGCCTTGTCGGTGGAGATCAGGGCCAGATGCGCCGCGCCGCAGGCCTTGGCCGCGATGGCGACGTTGCGGGTGCCCAGCACATTGGTGCGAACGCCTTCGCACGGATGGTTTTCCACCAGCGTCACATGCTTGAGCGCCGCGGCGTGGAAGATGATGTCGGGATGCTGCTCGGCGAACACGCGGTGGACCCGGGCGGCGTCGCGGACATCGCAGAGGATCTCCCGGCGCGGCATGCCCGGCCACGTCTGGGCCATTTCGCGGTCGATGTGGAACAGGTTGTATTCCGAGGCGTCGACCATGGTCAGGTGGGCGCAGCCGCTGGCGGCGATCTGGCGGCACAGCTCCGAGCCGATGCTGCCGCCGGCCCCGGTGACCAGAACGCGGCGACCCGCGACCAGGGCGCGGACGGGCTCGGGATCGAGACGCACGGGCGGACGGCTGAGCAGTTCCTCGATGCTGATCTCGCGCAGGGAGGCGACGGCGGCCGCGTCGGCGCCCATCTCGACCACGCCGTGACGGCGCAGCAGGCGCACGCCCTCGGTCTTCAGGCGACCCAAGCGCTCGGCGCCGAAGGTGCTCATGGCGCTGTCGGTCAGGAACAGAATCGCCGAGGGCGAGAGGCCGCTGTCGCGAAGGCGGGCCAGCACGCTGTCGAAGTCGGCGATGGAGCCCAGCACGCAGACGCCGCGCAGCTCGTCGCCCATTTCGCGGTCATGCGGCGAGACCACGCCGATCGGGGCGTAGCGTTCGCCCAGGCCGGCCGGGGCGCGCAGGAAAGCCTCGGCCTCGTTGGCCGAACCGATGATCAGCAGGCGGGGCAGGGCCGGCTGCATAGAGGCGGGGCCCAGGCGCAGAACCGAATCGAACAGCTGACGCTCGTGCAGGCTGCGGCGGATGACGCGCAGGGCCGACAGGAAGGTGGCCTGGATCAGGGCCGCGCCGGCGACCATGCGCAGGCCCCCGTCGATTCCCGGATGCACCAGGCGGGTGATGGCCAGGAAGGTCGCCGCCGTGAGCACGGCGGAGCGGAACAGGCGCAGATGGTCGCTGGCCGAGACGAATCGCCAGGGCGCGCGCTCGACGCGGAACAGCAGCTCGACGATCAGCGCGCCCAGGCCGTAATAGCCCGCCTGAACCAGGGTGTCGGGCGTGAAGGGCATGTCGATGACGAGGTAGCGCCCGACCAGCAAGGCCAGAACAGCCAGCAGGACGTGGGTCGCGATCTTGCCTGCATGCCCCATGAAACGAACCTCTCGGCCTGAAGGTCGGGTCGCGCCCGTGAAACTCATCCGGGCTTAGCACGTCAAATTGCCGCCGTCGCGGTTTCAGCCCCGGCGCAGCGGCAGAACTTCGACGACGGCGTTCGCCGAAGCGGCGGAGGCTCCCGCCCGTCGCCGCAGCAGAGCATCGGCCCGCGCGAAGACGCCGACCAGCGAGGAATCCTGATCGGGGAACGCCCGCGCGATCGTTCGCCCCTCGGGATCGATGGACAAGGCCGCGCGCATCCAGTGCTCGCGGGGACCCGTCGCGGGCAGGGGCTCGGCCAGGCCCGCGGGAACCAGGCGGACCTCGGCGTCGGCGCCGACCAGGGCCGCCAGTAGCGGGCGCAGGAACAGCTCGGCGCAGACCAGGGCCGAGGCGGGGTTGCCGGGCAGGCCCAGCACGCGGCGACCATCCGAAAGGCGGCCGGACCAGGTCGGCTTGCCAGGGCGCACGGCGATCGTCTCGACGGCGAGCTCCAGGCCCAGGGTCTTCAGGGCCGGTTTGACCAGGTCGTGGTCGCCGACCGAGGCGCCGCCGATGGTGACGATCAGGTCGGCTTCGGCCGGTTGAACGGCGGCGGCGATGGCCGCCGCGTCGTCGACCTGGGCGGTCAGGCGGAAGGCCTCGCCGCCCCAGGCCTGGACCAGGGCGACCAGGCTGAACGAGCCGCTCTCGAAGATCTGGTCGGGACGCGGGCTGGCGCCGGGCGGGACCAGCTCGTCGCCGGTCGCCAGGATCGCCACGCGCGGCCGGCGGGCGACGGCGACCTGGGCGAGGCCGGCAGAGGCGACGAGGCTGAGCCGCCACGGATCGATGACGACGCCGGGCTCGAGCAGGACGTCGCCGGCCTGGAAGTCGCCGCCCGCCGGGCGCCTGTTGGACTTGGGGGTCTCGCCCGCTTCGAAGCGGACCGTATCGCCGTCGCGGACGGCCTCTTCCTGGATGACGACGAGGTCGGCGCCGGCAGGGATCGGAGCTCCGGTGAAGATTCGCACGGCCTGGTCGGCCTGGACGTCATGCGGGTAGGCCTTGCCCGCCGCGCTTTCGCCGGCGATCGTGAAGGCCTTGCCCGGGGCGTAGTCCGCGCGCCGGATCGCCCAGCCGTCCATGGCCGAGGCGTCGAACGGCGGCTGCGGGCGGGCGGCGGCGACGCTCTGGGCGAGGACGCGGCCCAGGCTGGCTTCGAGCGCGACGGTTTCGACGCCGAGGCGGCCGGCGCCCTCAAGGATCCGGGCGCGGGCGTCTTCGACGGTGAGGTTCTTGAGCTGGCGCGGCGCGGAATCGGTCATCGGGAATCCAAATCCTGTCATCCCGGCCAAAGCGAAGCGTGGAGCCAGGTCCCGGACAGAGCCTCTGCGAGGCTTCCGGGATGACAAGGTATAGGGGGCTTTGATTGAGCGTTAAGCCCCTCTACCCGACGAACGCCCGCTCGATCACGAAGTCGCCCGGATCGGCGTTGGAGCCTTCCTTCAGGCCGTGGGCCTCAAGCAGGGCGGCGGTGTCCTTGATCATGGCCATCGAGCCGCACAGCATGGCGCGGTCGTTCTCGGGGTCGAACGTCGTCTGGTCCAGGCCGAGATCCTTGAACAGTTTGCCGCTCTCGATCAGGTCGGTGAAGCGGCCCTGGCGCTCGAACGGCTCGCGGGTCACGGTCGGATAGTAGGTCAGCTGGGCGCGGGCCTCGTCGCCGACCAGCGGGTCGTCGAAGATGTCGTGGGTGAACAGGTCGCGATAGGCCAGCTCCTTCACCTCGCGCACGCCGTGGGCGACGATCACGCGCTCGAAGCGGCTGTAGGCGTCGGGGTCGCGGGCCACCGACAGCCAGGGCGCCAGGCCGGTGCCGGTGCCGAACAGGAACAGGCGCTTGCCCGGGCGGACGGCGTCCAGGACGAGGGTGCCGGTCGGCTTCTTGCCCAGCAGGATCTCGTCGCCCGGCTGGATCAGCTGCAGGCGCGAGGTCAGCGGACCGTCAGGAACCTTGATCGAAAAGAACTCCAATTCCTCGGCGAAGTGCGGCGAGGCCACGGAGTAGGCGCGCAGGATCGGCTTCTTTTCGCCCAGCGCTTCACGCGGCGGCAGGCCGATCATCACGAACTCGCCCGAGCGGAAGCGCAAGGACGCCGGACGGGTGATGCCGAAGCTGAACAGGCGGTCGGTCCAGTGCTTGACCCACAGCACCTTCTCGACGTGGAACGGGGCCTCCTTGGCGGGGGCGCCATTAGGGGCTGCGGCGGTCGCGGTGGCCGTCATCTGTGCTCTGAAATCCTTGAGAGAAATGGGCGCCGCCGCGGCCCTGAGGCGACGCCTGTCTCATTTGTGCAAGCCCGTCTTGATGTCAACGCCGGTTGTCTAAAGTCGTCCTCGGAAAAACTTCGTCGCCGTTTCGTCCGCCCGCCCGGCGGGCTTCGACGACGTGTCGAGGGGCCAAAAGATCAGGCTGAGTATTCGCGCGGCGAGAAAAAGCGGCGTCTCGGTTCGGAAGCAAATATTTAGATAAGACGAAATGTCGCGAGTGCGGCATGGGATTTCAATGTCCTTGCATCCGTCGCGTAACCGCGTGCGCGCGTTACCGGATTAAGGAAATTCTCTTTCTTAAATCGTCATGACGCCGGACCGGTTTTTCGAAAACGGCAAAAATGTGATTGCCGGTATTCCAAAACGAAGCGCAAACTTCCGGTTGCTTCGTTCGCGGAGCCAACGATACGGAGGAACGTATGCGGGTTTGGTTCGTAGGGGCCGCCGCGGCGGCCGGTCTGTTAGCGTTTGGTTTGGCTGCCTGCAGTGACGGCGGCGCGAAGACGAAAGTCGCGCAAGCTAATCAAGTTGTCGTGGAATCCACGTCGGTCACCGCGTCGGGATGCGTCCGGCCGGTCGAGAAGACCAACTGCCTCGTCGTGAAGGGGCGTGGCGGCGGCTATTATGACATCAGCAGCGCCAGTCCGGCGCCGGACATGTCTAAGGGCGTCGCGGTCTCGCTGCGCGGCAGGGATTCTGGCAAGAACACCCAATGCGGCCGCGAGTTGACGGACGTGAAGTGGTCGTATCTGGGCATACAGTGCGGCGCGACCTTGCCGGCCAGCGACTCGACCGCGGCCGACAAGGGCGAAAAGACCAAGCTGGCCAAGGCCGGCTAGGTCGGACTGAAGAGCGCTAACCCTCGCCGGAGCCTGGATCCGTCCGGGTCTTCGGCGAACGGGTGCTGTCGGCCGCGCCGTGAGGCTCAGTGGCCGGTCGCGGCGGCTCGCCTTCGCGGGGCGGGGCCTTCTGGTTCTCGTTCTCGACTTCCCGATTCGACGGGCGGTCGGAGGGTGAGGTCGCCTGGGGCGGATTGGTGATCGTGGGCATGGCCAAATAACGCCCAGCCCGAGGCTTCGATCCTCGCCTTCCATCCTCGCGGGGGCCCCATGGGCCGGGAAGAAAGCCACGATCGAGCCCTCGAAGCCGCTCAATCCTTTGCGCGCCGCTTGCCCGCCGTACGCGACCCTGCTAAATGGCGCGGCTCTGGCGACAGGACGTGGCGCGCCGAGGCTTCCAAGCCTCCCGGCGCGCTGTCTGTCTCCGGATGTCCGTCGGCCCGAAAGGGTAGTCGGTCCGCAGGAGTGTAGCTCAGCTGGTAGAGCGTCGGTCTCCAAAACCGAAAGTCGTGGGTTCGAGTCCCCCACTCCTGCCACTATATATGTTTGACGGGTCGCTTTCGGGCCCGGCTATGGCCACCGGGCCGCTTGTCGGTCCGGGTCCAGTTTAGGAAGTCGTGAGCCTCTAGAGCATGGCCAGGAAACCGGGATCCAGCCCGTCAGCGATCAAGAACCGCGCCGCCAAGACGGCCGCGGCGATGGCGCCCGCAGGGGCCGCCGCGTCCGTCGCCGCGCCCGCCGCCCCGAAGAAGCGCACCACGCCGGTGCAGTTCTTCCGTGAAGTGCGCGCCGAAGCCCGCAAGATCACCTGGACCAGCCGCAAGGAAACCTGGATCACCTCCGTGATGGTCTTCATCATGGTGGTCCTGGCGTCGCTGTTCTTCATGGCCGTCGACGGCGGCCTCGGCTTGGCCATCAATCAGCTCCTGAAGCTGGCGACCTCGGGATAAGATAGAGCGATGAGCACCGAAACCGCCTCGAACCCGAACCACAAGTGGTACATCGTCCACGCCTACTCGAACTTCGAGAAGAAGGTGGCCGAGAGCATCCGTGAGCAGGCCAAGAACCAGGGCCTGGAAGAAAACTTCTCCGAGATTCTCGTGCCGACCGAAGATGTCGTCGAGATCCGCCGCGGCCGCAAGGTCAACGCCGAGCGCAAGTTCTTCCCGGGCTACGTCCTGGTGAAGATGAACCTCTCGGACGAAGCCTACCACCTGATCAAGAACACCCCGAAGGTCACGGGCTTCTTGGGCAGCGGCTCCAAGCCGATGCCGGTCTCCGAAAAGGAAGTCCAGCGCATCGTCGGCGCCATCGAGGAAGGCGTCGAGAAGCCCAAGACCGTGGTGCTGTACGAAGTCGGCGAGAACGTCCGCGTCATCGACGGTCCGTTCGCCAGCTTCAACGGCTCCGTCGAGCAGGTCGACGAGGAAAAGGCCCGCCTGCGGGTCACCGTCTCGATCTTCGGCCGCGCCACGCCGGTGGAGCTGGAATACGCCCAGGTCGAGAAGATCTCGTAAGGCGAGGTCCTTCACCGGAGCTTTCAAGGCCTCGCGTCGGAAACGGCGCGGGGCCTTTGCTTTTGGGGCCCAGCCGCGCGCCTCAGTCGCGCTGCTCGATCATCCCGACCTTCAGGTCGTTGGCCGTGTAGACGCACTCCCCGTCGACGATCAGCCGGCCGTTGGCCAGGCCTAGCGCCAGCCGGCCTCGGCGGACCTGCCGCAGGCTGATCTCGTAGCGGACCAGCTTGGACGCGGGCGTGACGTCGCCGCGGAACTTAACCTCGCCGACACCGAGGGCGCGGCCCTTGCCGGGCGAGCCCGACCAGCCCAGCCAGTAGCCGATCACCTGCCACATGGCGTCCAGGCCCAGGCAGCCGGGCATGACCGGATCGCCGATGAAGTGGCAGTCGAAGAACCAGAGGTCCGGGGTGATATCCAGCTCGGCGACCACGTGGCCCTTGCCAAAGTCGCCGCCGTCCAGGCTGATCTCGACGATCCGGTCCATCATCAGCATCGGCGGCGCGGGCAACTGGGCGTTGCCCGGCCCGAAGTAGCCGCCCCGGCCCGACTCCAGCAGGTCGGCCTTGGTGTAGTGGTCCTTGGGCGTGTGGAAGTCGCGCGGATCGGCCAAGTCTCTCTCCCGTCCCGGGGCCGCGCGAGGTCTTCAATCGCCGCCGCGTCCGCCCGGGCTTTGCTCAAGCTGTGCGCGCGGCGGCGCGAACGTCAAGATTGAGCGGTCAAGCGGTGAAGGTCATCGTGCTCAGCACCTGCTCCAGCACCACCAGCGGCATGGCCCCGCGCAGCAGCACGTCGTGGAAGGCCTTGGGGTCGAACCTCGCGCCGGCCTTGGCCTTGGCGACGTCGCGCAGGCGCTCCCACTCGGTGTGGCCGATCTTGTAGCTGCACGCCTGGCCCGGCCAGACGCAGTAGCGGTCGATCTCGCGCTGGACCCGCGAGCGGGGCATGCCGGTGTTATCGACCATGTAGTCGGTGGCCTGGGCGCGGCTCCAGCGCTTGTGGTGCATGCCGGTGTCGACCACCAGGCGCACGGCGCGGAACTGCAGCGACTGCAGGAAGCCGATCTCGCCCAGCGGGTCGTCCCTATAGGCCCCCATCTCGGCGGCCAGCTGCTCGGCATAGAGGGCCCAGCCCTCGCTATAGGCGGCGAAGCCCATGCCGGCCCGGCGCAGCATCGGGATCTCCCGCGAGCCCAGGGCGATCGAGCCCTGCCAGACGTGGCCGGGCAGGGCCTCGTGATAGGTCAGGGTCGGCAGGCTGAACTTCGGCCACTCGGTGGTGTCCTTCAGGTTGATGTAGAAGCGGCCCGGCCGCGCGCCGTCCAGCGACGGCGGCTGGGCGTAGCCGTTCGGGCGCCGTCCTCGATCTCGGGTGGCACGCGGACGATCTCGACCGGAGCGGCGGGCAGGGTGCGGAACTGCGTCGGCAGCTGCGCGCGGATGGCTCTGGTCTGGGCGTTGAGGTCGGCCAGCAGCTGGGCGCGGCCCGCGTCGGTGTTGGCGTAGAGCTGGTCGGGGCGCGCCGATAGGGTCGTCAGGCGCGCGGCGACCGTGCCGGTGGTCAGGCCCTGCTTCTTCAGCAGCAC
Organism: Caulobacter sp. UC70_42; assembly: GCF_044056025.1. Classification (NCBI taxonomy): domain Bacteria; kingdom Pseudomonadati; phylum Pseudomonadota; class Alphaproteobacteria; order Caulobacterales; family Caulobacteraceae; genus Caulobacter; species Caulobacter sp. UC70_42. The sequence continues at coordinate 2,381,836 of NZ_CP171994.1, forward strand.
GTCGATCTGGGCGGTCAGATCGGCCACCTGGTCGAGACCCAGCTTGTGGACCTCCTCGGGCGTGCGGCGGGTCGTGGTCTGGAAGGCCAGGGCCCCGGCGTAGAAGGCCTCGCCCATCGGCAGTTTCCAGGCCCCGGCGTCGCCAGTGGCCTTGGGGCGTAGGGCCTCCAGGGCGGCGATCTGGCGGTCGAGGGCCGGCTGCACCTTGCCGCCGACGATGGCGCTGGCGCGCGCCGACCAGTCGCCGGAAAGGCCCGCCTTGGCCGCGCGCGCGACCAGCGACTGGACGATGCTGGTCTGCTCCGGCGCCGGGGCGCGCTGGCGCTTCAGCTGGGCGAGGGCCGCGTCGAGGGCGAAGTCAGGGGCCAGAACGCCGGCGGCGGCGTCCATCTTGAAGGCCGCGGTATTGTCGTCGAGAACCCTGGCGTAGGCCTCCAGCCGCGAGAGATAGGCCTCGCCGTCTTCCTTGGTCTTCACCGGGTGGCGCGAATCGAGAAAGTCCGGGACGGACTGGTAGGGGCCGGTCAGCTGGCTCAGCACATAGGGCGAATAGGGGGGCATAGCCGAAGCCGGCCGGCCCCTCGCCATAGGTGAACGTCTCGCCGCCCTCGACGATACGCTTGTAGGTGTAGGTGGTGACCTCGTGGTCGACTCGGGCGGCCGGCGACAGCTGGGTCGGGTCGATCCTGGCCAGGGCCGCGACGCGGTCCTTGCGCTGGGCCACCCAGGCGGCGCGGGCCGCGCGCGAGCCGTCGTTCAGCTGGGCGCGCTGGCCGGCGCGGGCCCCGACGTCCAGACCTCGGCTGGTGGCGGTCTCGGGCGAGGCGTCGAGGTCGGCTTCCCAGAACTGGTCCAGCAGCGCCCTGAGCTCGGCGTCCTTGGATCCAGGCGCGGCGAGCGCGGGCGAGACGGCGAACGGCGTCAGCGCGACGCCCAGCAGAAACTGACGACGATCCATTAAAACTCCCCCGCGCCTTGCGCTTGTTGGGGATACGTTATCCGATCAGCGAGGCCGCGCCAGCCAGGATCAGGTCGACGCCCGCCAGGAACTGGGCGCGGTCGTCATGGTCGCGCAACTGGGCCGCCATCCGCCGCACGAATGGATGCTGCTCGGGATCCAGCGCCGCCCACCGGTCGGCGATCTCGCCGAGAAAGGCCGAACGGTCCGTGCGGCCGCTTTCGCGCGCCTGGCGGGCGTTGGCCGCGTTCTGACCGGCGACGCCGAGGATGTAGCTGGCCAGGGCGGTGGCGGTGTCGAACTGCGCGGCCTCGGGCACGCCCAGCGCGTGGAGCTGACGACCCACGCCTTCCAGGATCCGCAGCGCCGCCGGCCGCGATGGATCGCGGAAGAACTGGGCGCCGACCCAGGGATGGGCGTCGACGGCCTCGAAGACATTGAGGGCCATGGCGCGGATCGCCGCCCTTGGCTCGGCCTCGGCGGGGATCTTGGCCATGACCTGGGCAACGATGTCGTCGGCGGCGGCGGCCAGCAGGTCGTTCTTGTCGGCGACGTGCCAGTAGATCGCCCCGGCCCCGGTCGACAGGCGCGCCGCCAGGGCGCGGAACGTCAGGGCCGCTTCGCCGTCGGCGTCGAGGATCGCGATCGCGGCCTCGAACGATCTTCGCCTTGGAGAGCGCGTCGGCGCGTCGTTCGGTCCGGGGAGCCATGGGTGCGTTCTTGACACGATTGGAACGATGTTCCAATAGGCCGCCTCTGGAACGATGTTCCAATCTATTCGGGAGTATCTCATGACGGCTTCGGTCACGATCATTGGCGCGGGCCTGGGGGGTCTGGTCCTGGCGCGTGTGCTCCACGTTCACGGCGTCGCCGCGACGGTCTATGAAGCCGAGGCTTCGGCCGGAGCCCGGACGCAGGGCGGCATGCTCGACATCCACGAGATGGACGGCCAGTCGGCCATGAAGGCGGCGGGGCTGTTCGAGGACTTCCAGGCGCTGATCCACGAGGGCGGACAGGCCTCGCGCGTGCTCGACAAGCATGGTGTGGTGGTGCTGGACCTGCCCGACAATGGCCAGGGCGGCCGACCTGAAGTCCCGCGCGGCGAACTGCGGCGGATCCTGCTGGAGTCGCTGCCGGAGGGCACAGTGCGGTGGGGCAAGAAGCTGGCCGGCGTCGTGGCGCTGGGCGAGGGGCGCCATCAACTGACCTTCTCGGACGGTGAGGTTGTGACCACCGGCTTGCTCGTTGGCGCGGACGGCGCATGGTCGAAGGTCCGGCCGCTGCTATCGGACGCCAAGCCTCGATATGTCGGTGCGACCTTCGTGGAGGCCTGGCTGCGCGATGTCGATACGCGCTATCCAGCGACCGCCGCGGCCGTTGGCGGCGGCGGGTTGTTCGCGATGGCGCCGGGGCAGGGGATCTTCGCGCATCGCGAGCCGGGCGGCGTGCTGCACGCCTATGTCGCCCTGAACCGTCCGACAGCGTGGTTCGATGCGATCGACTTCACCAACGACGCATCCGCCAAGGCCCGGATCGCGGCCGAGTTCGCGGGCTGGGCGCCGGAGCTTGTGGCCCTGATCACCGATAGCGACGGACCGCTGGTCCCGCGTTCGCTGCATGCATTGCCCGACGATCATAGCTGGGCCCGGACGCCGGGCGTCACCCTGCTGGGTGACGCGGCCCATCTGGCGCCGCCGGCCGGCGAGGGGGCGAACCTGGCGATGCTGGATGGCGCGGAACTGGGCCAGGCGATCGTGGCGCATCCTGGTGATGTGGAGGCGGCGCTGACAGCCTATGAGGCGGCGATGTTCCCGCGCAGCCGCAAGGCGGCCGAGGACTCGCACGAGACGTTGAGACTGTGCCTGGACGAGCGGGCGCCGTTCAGCCTTGTCGCGTTCTTCCAGGGCGCGCGCTAGGGCTCCGGGAAGCCCGGCGCGGCCCGCGCCTCGACCTGCCGGGCGGTGACGGTCTCGCCGCATTCCGAGCACACCTGCACGGGGTGGAAATCACACCCGCACCCCTTGTGCCGCCGCAGCACCGGCGGACCGGCGGCGTCGGCATAGTGGCTGTCGCCGAAGTGGGCGATGGCCATGACCACGGGATGCAGGTCCAGGCCCTTCTCCGTCAGCCGGTATTCGTGACGGACCGGCTTGTCCTGATACGCCACGCGGCGCAGGACCCCCTCGTCAACCAGCACCCGCAGCCTGTCCGTGACGATGGTGCGCGAGACGCCCAGCCGGCGCTGGAACACCTCGAACCGCCGCACGCCCAGAAAGCAGTCGCGCAGGATCATCAGGGTCCAGCGGTCGCCGATCACCGCCAGGGCGCGGGAGATCGAGCAGGGCTGGTCGGAGAGATCTTCCCACTTCATGGCGCCATTCTGCGTTTGACTCAGTACAGATTCAATACGAACTTGACGCCATAACAGCGGAGGAAGCGGCGATGGGCAGTCCAAAGGGCGCCTGCCTGGTGGTGGGCGTCGGCGATGGAGTCGGCGGCGCGATCGCCAAGGCCTTCGCGGCCGAGGGGTATGAGGTCTGCATGACCCGCCGCCCGCGCCACCTCGACCAACTGGAGGCCTTGGCCGCCGAGATCCGTGAGCGCGGCGGCGCGGCCCGCGCCTATGGCGTCGACGCCCGCCAGGAGGCCGAGATGATTGGCCTGGTCGACCGGATCGAGGCCGCGGTCGGGCCATTGGAGGTCGTCGTCTTCAACATCGGCGCGAACGTCCGCTTCGGCCTGGTCGAGACCACGGCCCAGGTGTTCAGCAAGGTCTGGGAGATGGCCTGCTTCGCCGGTTTCCTCACCGCCCGCGAGGCGGCGCGGGTGATGGTCCCGCGCGGCCGCGGCACGATCCTGTTCACCGGCGCCAGCGCCAGCCTGCGCGGCAAGGACGGCTTTTCGGCCTTCGCCTCGGCCAAGGCCGGCCTGCGGGCGGTGGCCCAGAGCGCGGCGCGCGAGTTGGGGCCGAAGGGCGTCCACGTGGCCCATGTCGTGGTCGACGGAGCGATCGACGGGGTCTTCACCCGCTCGATCCGCGAGGACGTCCAAGGCCTGCTGGATCGCGACGAGATCCTGAAGCCCGCCGAGATCGCCGCCAACTATGTCTGGCTGCATGGCCAGCCGCGCTCGGCCTGGACCCATGAGATCGACCTGCGGCCCCATTCTGAAACTTGGTAGGGGGAGAGACCTGGTGACCCAATCCGTCGACTTCATCTTCGACTTCGGCAGCCCCAACGCCTACCTGGCCTGGAAGGTGCTGCCGGACATCGCCGCCCGCCATGGCGCGGCCGTGACCCTGCTGCCGTGCCTGCTGGGCGGCATCTTCAAGGCCACCGGCAACCAGGCGCCGGGCGTGGCCTTCAGCGGGGTGAAGGGGAAGCTGGACTACGAGATGCTGGAGATGCGCCGCTTCATCGAAGCGCACGGACTGGCCGCGTTCCGGTTCAATCCGCACTTCCCGGTCAACACCCTGCTCTTGATGCGCGGCCAGATCGCCGCCCAGCGGATGGGCGTCGGCGAGGCTTATCTCGAAACGATGCTGAAGGGCATGTGGGAGAATGGCCTCAAGCTCGACGATCCGGCGGTGTTCGTCGCCACGGCGAACGGGGCCGGCCTCGACGGCGCGGCCCTGCTGGCGGCGACCGCCGATCCTGAGGTGAAGGGCGAGCTTGTCGCCAACACCGAGGCCGCCGTCGCGCGGGGCGCCTTCGGCATCCCGACCTTCTTCGTCGGAAGCGAGATGTTCTTCGGCAAGGAGCGGCTCGGCCAGGTCGAGGCCGAGCTGGCGAAGGGGTAGGGGGCTCAAATGCTTGTCCTCCCGGAAAGCCTCTACGGGGCTTCCGGGATGACGAGAATTGAAGCTTAGGCCTTCGCCATCAGGCGCGGCTCGGCCAGCACGCCGAACTCGTGACCGAGGCGGATCAGGGCTTCGGCCAGGCCGTCCATCTGCGCTTCGGTGTGGGCCGCCGAGATGGCGCAGCGCAGCAGGCTTTCGCCCGACGGCGTGGCCGGCGGCAGGCCGATATTGACGTAGTAGCCGGCCTCGAGCAGCGCGCGCCACATGGCCAGGGTCGTGGCGTCCGATTCCAGGCAGACGGCGACGATCGGGCTGGGCGTCGAGCCCAGCTGGAAGCCGGCGGCCTCCAGCGCGCCGTAGAGCCGGCTGACATTGGCCCACAGCTTGGCGCGCAGGTGCGGACGTTCCTTCACGGCCTTCAGCGAGGCGCGCACCGAGGCGACGGTCGCCGGCGGCAGCGAGGCGGTGAACATGTAGGGGCGGCAGGCCACGCGCAGGATGTCGAACTGCTCGTGGTTGGAGACGCAGTAGCCGCCGACCGCGCCCAGGCTCTTGGAGAAGGTGCCGACCACGAAGTCGACCTGATCCAGCAGGCCTTCCCGCTCGGCCAGGCCGCAGCCGTTGTCGCCCAGCACGCCCATCGAGTGGGCCTCGTCCACCAGGATGTAGGCGCCGTGGCGCTTGGCGACCTCGACGATCGCCTTCAGCGGGGCCATGTCGCCCAGCATCGAATAGATGCCCTCGACGACGATCAGCTTGTTGCCCGGCTCATCGGCCAGGCGGCGCAGGCGCTTGTCCAGGTCGGCTGCGTCGTTGTGCTTGAAGCGGATGGCGCTGGCCTGCGTCTGCTTGCAGGCGTCGTAGATCGAGGCGTGGCTGTCGGCGTCCAGCAGCAGGAAGTCGCCCGCGCCGACCAGGGTCGAGATGATGCCGAGATTGGCCTGGTAGCCGGTCGAGAACACCATGGCGTGGGCCATGCCATGCAGTTCGGCCAGTTCACGCTCCAGCGCGACGTGGTCCGAGAACGAGCCGTTGGCGATCCGCGAGCCGCAGGTCCCCGTGCCTTCGCGGCGCACCGCCTCGACCGCGGCCTCGATGCTGGCCTCGTCGAAGGCCAGGCCCAGATAGTTGTGCGTGCCCACCGTCACGGTCTTGCGGCCGTTGATGATCGCCTCGCTGGCCGAGAGGAGCTGGTCCATCACCACGCCGGTCGGCATCTGGCCGGTAGCGCGGGCAATCTCGTAGCGGGCTGCCAGGGCGGAGTGGCTGTCGAAGAGTCCCAAGTGCGTGCTTTCTGAGTTCGGCCCTTTGCGTCGGCCGCATGGTTCCGCTTGTTGCGAAAATGGAATACAGTCTAAAAATAGATGCATCAATGAAAATGGATTCCATTCCAAACTCTGGCATGGCCCTGCGGGCTCGGGGCAAGGCGCGCCGTTACGCCGAGATCGTCGGCGCGGCGGCCGATCTCTGGCGCGAGCACGGGCTGGACAAGGTCTCCCTGAGTCAAATCGCCGCGGCCGCCGAGGTCTCGCCCCAGACCATCTACAATCTGATCGGCGGTCTCGACGCGGTCGGGTTGGCGGTGATCAACGTGGCCATGAACCGGGTCGAGTCGCTGCTGTCGCGCGCCTCGGCGAAGGGCGTCGCCTTCGCGCTGGAGGCGGCGCGGGCCTCGGCCCAGCTCTATATCGATGACAGCCACCTCTATCGCCAGGTGCTGGTGCGGATCCCCCGCGTGCTGTTCGAAGGCACGCACCTGGGACGAGACGTCGCCCAGATCGTCATTCAGGCGATGATCCAGGCCCAGGCCGCCGGCGAGATCGCGTCGCACGTCGATCCAGACCGACTGGGGCGGGTGATCTACGCCAACTATCTGGGCGCGATCTACGACTGGGCCTGTGGGGACGCCAGCGATGAGGTGTTCCTGGAGACCAGCCAGGTCGCCGTGCTGGCTCCCGCGGCCGCCTGCGCCACGGACGCGGCTCGGCCGGGCCTGACCGCGCAGCTCTACTCGATGCTGCGCTGCCCGAACGCGGCCTGAGCTAAAGGCCCCGGAGCCTTTGACTCGCCGCTGACCACCTGCTAAACGCCGCGCCTCGCCCCCGAACCCCGGTTCTGGGGCGTGCTTGTCGTTTAGGCGACAGGCTCAAATCCGTGGGAGGGCCGCCAAGCCCGCACCACGGCTCACCAGCGAGGGCTCCGGCCCTCACGAGAGGATAATATGGCTAAGAAGATCCTGGGCTACATCAAGCTCCAGGTGAAGGCTGGCTCGGCCACGCCTTCGCCCCCCATCGGCCCGGCTCTGGGTCAGCGCGGCGTCAACATCATGGGCTTCTGCAAGGAGTTCAACGCGCGCACCGAGAACGTCGAAAAGGGCACGCCCCTGCCGACCGTGATCACTGTCTACCAAGACAAGTCGTTCACCTTCATCACCAAGACGCCCCCGGCGACGCACTACCTGAAGCAGATCACCGGTCTGAAGTCGGGCGCGAAGCTGACCGGTCGCGAGACCGTCGGCGAAGTGACGCGCACGCAACTGCGCGAAATCGCCGAAAAGAAGATGAAGGACCTGAACGCCAACGACATCGAGGCCGCGGCCAAGATCATCGAAGGCTCCGCCAAGGCCATGGGCCTGAAGATCGTGGAGGCCTAATCCAATGGCTAAGCAACCCAAGCGCATCAAGGCCTGGACCGGCGACCGCGACGCGACCCACTCGGTCGAAGCCGCCATCGCCCTGGTGAAGGCCAACGCCAAGGCCAAGTTCGACGAGTCGATCGAGATCTCGGTCAACCTCGGCGTCGATCCGCGTCACGCCGACCAACAGGTCCGCGGCGTCGTGAACCTGCCGTCGGGCACCGGCCGCGACGTCCGCGTCGCCGTCTTCGCCAAGGACGCCAAGGCGGCCGAAGCCGTCGCGGCGGGCGCCGAGCACGTCGGCGCCGAAGACCTGTACGAAAAGATCGCCGGCGGCTTCATGGACTTCGACCGCGTCATCGCGTCGCCGGACATGATGGCCCTGGTCGGTCGTCTCGGTAAGGTGCTGGGCCCGCGCGGCCTGATGCCGAACCCGAAGGTCGGCACCGTGACGCCGAACGTCGGTCAAGCCGTGAAGGACGCCAAGGGCGGCGCCGTCGAGTTCCGCGTCGAGAAGGCGGGCATCGTCCACGCCGGCATCGGCAAGGCCTCGTTCACCGACGAAGCCCTGGTCATCAACGTCAAGGCCCTGATCGACGCCCTGAACAAGGCCAAGCCGTCGGGCGCCAAGGGCGTCTACGTGAAGCGCATCGGCCTGTCGTCGACGATGGGTCCGGGCTTCAAGGTGGACACCGCCTCGGTCGGCTAATCGCCGCTCGAAGCTGAGTTACCTGGACGGGCGCTGGAGCGATCCAGCGCCCGTCTTGCGTTTGGGGCGTCGTTGTGAGCTCGGCTAGCCGATGCTATCTTTCGTCTAGACGGAGATTCCGATGCCCTTCCATATTCGCGATCCCGAGACCGACGCCTTGGTTCGCCGGTATGCGGAGGAAAAGCGCGTTGGCATCACGGAAGCCATCAAGCTTGCCGTGACCAAGGCGCGCGAGGCCGAGGACAGAACCAAGACCGAGAAGCTGGCGAGAATGCGGGCCATCAGCGAACGTGTGGCCAAGCTTCCTGATACGGGCCTTAATGTCGACAAGGCGTTTTTCGACGAGATGTCCGGCGACTAGATGTTTGTGGACGCTTCCCGCATTCTGCGCCATTCTTCTCGGCGAGCCCGATAGACAGTCCTTCGAAGAGCGTTTGGCGGCGACCGTCGGCGCGATCACATCAGGGGTTGCGGTCTGGGAAACGGTTCGCACGCTTTCGCGGGGCAAGGGCCTGACCATAGCTCAGGCCGAAATCGAGGTCCTTGAGTACATTGGAGCGGCGGAAGTCGTGACGATCGACATCGGCCTGCGCGAGGCGACGATGGCGCTCCGCCCGTTTCGGCAAGGGCGTCCATCCCGCCAAGCTCAACATGGGCGATTGCTTCGCCTACGCTTGCGCCAAGGTTCATGGCGTCCCGCTGCTCTACAAGGGCGACGACTTCGTCCTGACCGACATCGAGGCGGCCTGACGTGACCGAACAAATCCTCGACGTCGCCGTGATTGGCGGCGGGCCGGCCGGGCTGATGGCGGCCGAGACGGTCGCGCGGGCGGGCAAGTCCGTGGCGGTGTTCGAGAAGATGCCGACCTTCGGGCGCAAGTTCCTGATGGCTGGGCGCGGTGGGCTCAATCTCACCCATTCCGAAGACTTCGAGCGGTTCGGCCGGCGTTACGGCGCGCGGTCGCCCACCCTGGGGCCGATGCTTAAGGCCTTCTCGCCGAAGGACCTCGTGGCCTGGGCCGAGGGGCTGGGCCAGCCGACCTTCGTCGGAGCGAGCGGCCGGGTGTTTCCCAAGGCGATGAAAGCCTCGCCGCTGCTGCGGGCCTGGCTGGCGCGGCTGGAGGGACTGGGCGTGCAGTTGCGGACGCGCGCCGAATGGACGGGATGGAGCGCCGACGGCGGCCTGCTGATCAATGGCGAGGCGGTGCGCGCCCGGGCGGTGGTGCTGGCGCTGGGCGGGGCCAGCTGGCCCAGGCTGGGTTCGGACGCGGCCTGGGCGCCGGCGCTGGAGGGACAGGGCGCGGCCGTCGCGCCGTTCCGGGCCGCCAACTGCGGCTTCGACGTTGCCTGGAGCGACCTGTTTCGCGAGCGCTTCGCCGGCGAGCCGCTGAAGAACATCGGCCTGCGCCATGGCGAGGCGACCGCGCGGGGCGACGCCATGGTCGCGGGCTACGGCCTGGAGGGCGGGGCGGTCTACGCCCTGGCGGCCGGCCTGCGCGATGCGATCGAGACCGACGGCCGGGCGGTGCTGACCATCGACCTGCGGCCCGACATCCCCATCGAGACCCTGGAACGCCGGCTGCGCGCGCCGCGCGGCGGCCAGAGCCTGGCCAATTTCCTGCGCAAGGCCGTCAAGCTGTCGCCGGTCGAGGTCAACCTGCTGCGCGAGGCCCACGGGCTGGACCTGCCCGCGGAGCCGGCGGTCCTGGCCGAGGCGATCAAGGCCGCGCCGATCGCGCTGACCGCCGTCCAGCCGCTGGATCGCGCCATCTCGGCGGCCGGCGGCGTGACATTCGAGAGCCTCGACGGCCTGGCGCTCAAGAACCGCCCCGAGGTGATCCTGGCCGGCGAGATGCTGGATTGGGAGGCTCCGACCGGCGGCTATCTGTGGCAGGCCTGCTTCGCCACCGGCGTCGCGGCGGGAAAGCAGGCGCTGGCGCGGCTTTAGGGCTTCATCGCCGCTCTAATCTTCGCCGCCATCGCCTCCAGGTCCTTCGGATCCGCCACCGCGTTCTCCGCCAGATAGACCGGCTTGCCGGCGATGCGCGGGATCACGTGGACGTGCAGGTGCGGCACGCTCTGGCCGACGCCGTTGTTCTGCAGGATCGACGAAGCCCTCCAGCCCCAGGGCGTCGACCTCCGCCTGGCCGACCTTCTGGGCGACGGCCATGACCTTGGCGAGGTCCTTCGGATCCATCTCCAGCAGGTTGCGGGCCTTGGAGGTCTTGGAAATCACCAGCACGTGGCCGGCTTCCAGCGGGGCGCGGTCCATGAAGGCCAGGACGTCGGCGTCCTCATAGACCTTGTAGGCCGGCAGCTCGCCCCGGATGATCCTGGCGAAGACGTTGTTCGGGTCGTAGGCGGCCTTCAGGGGAATCCGCGACCCGGCCGGCGCTATGGTCGGATCGAACTGGGCCAGCCAGCGGATCACCTCGCTTTCCAGCGCGATGCGCGCGTCCGAGAAGCTGTGATCGGTGGCCATGTAGGTTTCGGTGAGCGCCTGCGCCCCGGCCGCGCGGGCGGCGGCCGCCAGCTTGCGCGTGGTGGGCGCGCCGGCGAACTCGGCCCCGATCATCAGCACCGGGCGGTCGGCGATCTTCGCGGAGAGCTTTTCGAGATCCAGCTTGGCCGCGTCCCGCTCGATCTCGGCGATCAGGGCTTCGGAGGTCGCGGCCAGCGGGGCGGTGTCGGGACGCATGGCCTCGGCCGCGCCTTTGCGGACCTGGTCGCTGGTGAGCTTGGCCGCTTCCTTGCCGATGTCCCAGGAGTCGATCAGCACCGCCCCGGCCACGCGGGGTTCGGCGGCGACGGCGTCGGCGGCCATGAAGCCGCCCATGCTGTGGCCCGCCACGACGATGCGCTTGGGGTCGACATGGTATTTGGCGGCGTTGGCCGGATCCAGCAGCCAGGCCACCGCCGCCTCGCCGTCGGCGCGGGCGTTGGCGAAGCTGAACGTCCCCTGGCTGCCCCAGGAACCGCGGTAGTTGATCCGCATGGCGTTCCAGCCGGCGCGGCGGACGGCCTGCAGCAGGTCGATATTGGTCTCGTTGCCCGGGAAGCCGTGCAGGAACAGCATTGTCGGATGCGGCTCCGCCCCGGAAGCCAGATAGAGGATGGCGTTGACCTTGGAGCCGGCGATGTCCACCTGGAAGGCGGCCATGTCGGCCGGGTGATCCTTGTCGCGCGCCGGATCGGCGACCACGGCCCGCGGCGTCGGCGGGGCCTTCAGCTCGGCGAAGGCGGGACTGGCGACGGCGAGCAGAAGCGCGGTGAGCGCGGCGACGGTGCGGTGCATGGCGGGTCCCCCTCTAAGCTTGGGCCATTAGAGCCTGACCGTGAGGTGTTTTGGGAGGGGATTTCCGCGCGCTGTTGATATCCCGTCGATCTTCGTCTATACGGCCGGCCTCTCCGACGGACTTCGGTCCGATGGAGAACCTGTTTGAGAACTACGGGGCGTGGGGTCACCAACGCCGTAATCGAGGAAGAGCCCTTCCTCGCCGTCGGGAGACAGGGATAGAGACGCCAAGTTCTCCTGCTCGTGACTTCAGTCCGAGACCGGGGCGCGGCCGACTTTCCTTGGAACAGGCATATGCGACTCGCACGCGGGAGCAATTCCGCATGGGACCGCATCTGGCTGCCGGAATGGTCCGGCCGCTGCTAACTGAGTAGGAGACCGCAATGGACCGCGCTCAAAAGCAGGAGTCGATCGAATCGCTGAAAAGCGTGTTCGCCGACGCCGGCGCTGTCGTCGTGACCCACTACATGGGTCTGACCGTTGCGGAAATGACCGACCTTCGTCTTCGCCTCCGCAAGGAAGGCGCCGCGATCAAGGTTGTGAAGAACACCCTGGCCCTCAAGGCTCTGGACGGCAAGCTCGGTGAAAAGGGCGACACGCTCTTCACCGGTCCGGTCGCCATCGCCTATGGCCCGGACGCCGTCTCGGCCGCGAAGATCGCGGTGCAGTTCGCCAAGGAAAACGACAAGCTTAAGATTGTCGGTGGCGTTCTGGACCAGACCAACGTGCTCGACGAAGCCGGCGTGCGTGCTCTGGCGACCCTGCCGTCGCTGGACGAACTGCGTGGCAAGCTTATCGGCCTCATCCAGGCTCCGGCGACCAAGATCGCTGGCGTCCTGCAGGCCCCGGCTGCCCAGCTGGCTCGCGTTTTCAACGCCTACGCGACCAAAGACGCCGCGTAACGGTCATCCCCGCAAATCTATCCCAATCTCTCTTTAGGAACTGACACATGTCGAAGCTCGAAAAGCTGGTCGAAGAACTGTCCACCCTGTCGGTGCTGGAAGCCGCTGAACTGTCGAAGCTGCTGGAAGAAAAGTGGGGCGTCTCGGCCGCCGCTCCGGTCGCCGTCGCCGCTGCTGGCGGCGCCGCCGCTGCTCCGGCCGAAGCCGCTGAAGAGCAAACCGAGTTCACCGTCGTCCTGGTCGACGGCGGCGACAAGAAGATCAACGTGATCAAGGAAGTCCGCGGCGTCCGTCCGGACCTCGGCCTGAAGGAAGCCAAGGACCTGGTCGAAGGCGCTCCGCAGAACGTCGTCGAAAACGTCTCGAAGGCTCAAGCCGACGAAGTCGCGAAGAAGCTCACGGAAGCCGGCGCCAAGATCCAAATCAAGTAATCTGGCCCCGGCTTTCGCTGGGACTGCGTTCCTTTGGAACTGCCGAGCGGCCTCGGAGGGAAACCTCCGGGGCCGCTTTCTTTTGCGGCTTGTCGCGCCGCGCCTCAGCGTCGAACCTGCCCCCTTTCCCGGGGAGTCGCATGACGCTTTCGATCCATCGCCGCGATCTCGTGCTGGGCGCCGCCGCCCTCGCCGCCACGCCCGCCTTCGCTCAGGACGGGCTGGGCGGCATCCGTATGCCGGCCTCGGTGATCGACAGCGAGCTGCGCGGCCTCTCGCCGACCGGCGGCAAGCGCTATTGGACCTCGGGCTCCAAGGGCTGGCTGATCCGCGGGCGTGACGAGCGCCAGGACGCCATGCGGATCGTCGGCGCCGAGACGCTGGACTTCCGGGGTCTGCACGCCTTCGACGACAGCCATGTCCTGGCTATGAGCGCCGGGCCCGGCGAGGCCTCGCAGCTTTGGCGCACCAAGGATAGCGGCAAGACCTGGAAGCGGATCGCCGCCAACCAGGATCCGGAGGGCTTCTGGGACTCGATCGCCTTCGTCGACAGCAAGCGAGGCTTCATCCTGGGCGACCCGACCAAGGGGCGGTTCACGGTGCTCTACACCGCCGATGGCGGCGAGACCTGGGCGCGGCTGAAGGATGAAGGCGTGCCGCCGGCCGCGCCGAACGAGGGGGCATTCGCCGCCAGCAACGGCTGCGTGGCGATCGGCCCGCGCGGCCAGGTCGCCTTCTGCTCCGGCGGGGCGGGCAAGGCGCGGGTCTATGTCTCGCGCGGCGGGGGCGGGGTGTTCGTGGCCACCGACACGCCGATCCTCGCCGACGCCCCATCGAAGGGCGCCTTCGCCGTGGCCTATGACAAGCACGGCGTGTTGTGGGTCTGCGGCGGCGACTACCAGAAGCCCAAGGCCGACGGCGTCAATCTGGCGCGCATGGAGCCGGGCCGGGTCAGCTTCGAGGCGGTCGCCGCGCCGACCGGTTACCTGTCGGGGATCTCGGTCAAGGGCTCGACCGTCATGGCCACCGGCCTGGCCGGGACCATCGTCAGCCGCAAGGGCGGGCCGTTCCAGCGGGTCTCGGCCGCGCCGATGAACACGGTGCGGCTGTCCTCGGAAAAATCGGCCGTGCTGTGCGGACCGAAGGGCGCGATCGGTCTCTGGCGGGCCTAAAGGCGGCAAAGGGCGCCGCCTCGCTTCCGCGAAAGCTGAAGCTTTTCAACGCCACTCGCGTTGGCGTGCTTCTTGCAACCTCCGGGCGTGCTCGCCTTGGAGGACGGGATGTCGGTCTCGGGTATCGGAAACGGAAACTGGTCGGCCTATGCCGCCGCGAGCGCCGAGCGCACGCGCGGGACCACGACCCTCCGCGTTGATACGGGAGAAAGCAGCGATGTCGACAAGGTTCGCGAGAAGGGGCTCACGGCCTTCGCCAAGCAAGCCAAGGCCGAGGCCTGGGCCGAGAAGGTGAGGCGCTGGCGTGACGAGGCCATGAAGGCGATGGGCCTGACGCAGGAGAAGCTGGACGCCATGTCGCCGGAGGACCGGGCCAAGGCGATGCAGCAGATCGACGAATATGTGCGGCGCAAGATCGACGAGGCGATGGAGGCGGCGCGCGAGGAGGCCAAGAAAAAGGGCCAGCCGCTGGGCGGTACGGGCGTCCCCCAATTCGTGGATTTCAGCGCCTAGGCGGGAACGTCAAGCGTCGCCATGCGCTAACAGCGGGTCATCCGTTGGGAAGCTTCGCCATGCTCAAGGTCGCCGGTGTCCTGCTCGTCCTGATGATCCTGTTCGGGATCCTCGGCTTCGTCGCCAACGTGGCCGGCGCCATCACCAAGGTCGCGTTCTTCGTCTGCCTGATCGCCTTGGGCGTCTCGCTGGTCATGAAGGCGATGAACAAGCAGACCTAGGCTGAGCGTGGTTCACTGAAGGCCCGGCCATACAAGGCCGACGCGTTTCGCGAGGCCTATTTACGCCCATTTACGAATCCCCCTTTTCTTCCCCGCTCCGTTCCCCTATATCCCCGCGTTCACGATTACATCGGCGGAGCGCTTTGGCGCGTCCGTATTACGCCCCGAGGCGCGATCAGCCGCCCTCCGATCCGCGCGAAGGGGCGCCCGTCAGGCTTCCGGTCCCGGTCGCCCGATAGGGGAATTCCAGCGTCCGCAGCTCCCTGAGAAGGCGAGCGGCGAGGGTGGACGCTACGGACATTCTAATTCACGCGCGGATTCCATCCGCGCCGCAGGGAAACAACATGGCGCAATCCTTCACCGGCAAGAAGCGGATCCGGAAGTCGTTCGGCCGCATCCCCGAGGCTGTGCAGATGCCGAACCTGATCGAGGTTCAGCGCTCCTCCTACGAGCAGTTCCTTCAGCGCGAGGTCCGTCCGGGCCAACGCCGCGACGAAGGCGTTCGAGGCGGTGTTCAAGTCGGTCTTCCCGATCAAGGACTTCAACGAGCGCGCGGTGCTCGAATACGTCTCGTACGAATTCGAAGAGCCCAAGTACGACGTCGAGGAATGCATCCAGCGCGACATGACCTTCGCCGCGCCGCTGAAGGTCAAGCTGCGCCTGATCGTGTTCGAGACGGAAGAAGAAACCGGCGCCCGCTCGGTCAAGGACATCAAGGAGCAGGACGTCTACATGGGCGATATCCCGCTCATGACGGACAAGGGCACCTTCATCGTCAACGGCACCGAGCGCGTCATCGTCTCGCAGATGCACCGCTCGCCGGGCGTGTTCTTCGACCACGACAAGGGCAAGACCCACGCCTCGGGCAAGCTGCTGTTCGCGGCTCGCGTGATCCCGTACCGCGGCTCGTGGCTGGACTTCGAGTTCGACGCCAAGGACATCGTCTACGTCCGCATCGACCGTCGCCGCAAGCTGCCGGCCACGACCTTCCTCTATGCCCTGGGCATGGACGGCGAAGAGATCCTGACCACGTTCTACGACGTCGTCCCGTTCGAGAAGCGCGCGGGCGGCTGGGCCACCCCGTACAAGCCCGAGCGCTGGCGCGGCGTGAAGCCGGAGTTCCCGCTGGTCGACGCCGACACGGGCGAGGAAGTCGCTCCGGCCGGCGCCAAGATCACGGCTCGCCAGGCCAAGAAGTTCGCCGACGGCGGCTTGAAGACCCTGCTGCTGGCCCCGGAAGCCCTGACGGGCCGCTACCTGGCCCGCGACGCGGTCAACTTCTCGACCGGTGAAATCTACGCCGAGGCCGGCGACGAGCTGGACGTGACCTCGATCCAGGCCCTGGCCGACCAAGGCTTCGACACCATCGACGTGCTCGACATCGACCACGTCACGGTCGGCGCCTACATGCGCAACACCCTGCGCGTCGACAAGAACGCCGTCCGCGAGGACGCGCTGTTCGACATCTATCGCGTCATGCGTCCGGGCGAGCCGCCGACCGTCGAAGCCGCCGAGGCGATGTTCAAGTCGCTGTTCTTCGACGCCGAGCGCTACGACCTGTCGTCGGTGGGCCGCGTGAAGATGAACATGCGTCTGGAGCAGGACGTGTCGGACGAAGTCCGCATCCTGCGCAAGGACGACGTCCTGGCCGTGCTGAAGGTCCTGGTGGGCCTGCGCGACGGTCGCGGCGAAATCGACGACATCGACAACCTGGGCAACCGTCGCGTCCGCTCGGTCGGCGAGCTGCTGGAAAACCAGTACCGCGTCGGCCTGCTGCGCATGGAACGCGCCATCAAGGAACGCATGTCGTCGGTCGACATCGACACCGTGATGCCGCACGACCTGATCAACGCCAAGCCGGCCGCGGCCGCCGTGCGTGAATTCTTCGGCTCCTCGCAGCTGTCGCAGTTCATGGACCAGACCAACCCGCTGTCGGAAATCACCCACAAGCGTCGTCTCTCGGCCCTCGGCCCGGGCGGTCTGACCCGCGAGCGCGCCGGCTTCGAAGTCCGCGACGTTCACCCGACCCACTACGGCCGGATCTGCCCGATCGAAACGCCGGAAGGCCCGAACATCGGTCTGATCAACTCGCTGGCCACCCACGCCCGCGTCAACAAGTACGGCTTCATCGAGAGCCCGTACCGTCGCGTGAAGGACGGCAAGCCGCAGGACGAAGTCGTCTACATGTCGGCGATGGAGGAATCCAAGCACGTCATCGCCCAGTCGAACATCAAGGTGGTCGACGGCGAGATCCTGGAAGACCTGGTCCCGGGCCGCATCAACGGCGAACCGACCCTCCTGCAAAAGGAGACGGTCGACCTGATGGACGTGTCGCCGCGCCAAGTCGTGTCGGTGGCCGCCGCCCTGATCCCGTTCCTCGAAAACGATGACGCCAACCGCGCCCTCATGGGCTCGAACATGCAACGTCAGGCCGTACCGCTGGTGCAGTCGGACGCCCCGCTGGTCGGCACCGGCATGGAAGCCGTCGTCGCCCGTGACTCGGCGCCGTCGTCATCGCCAAGCGCACCGGCGTGGTCGAGCAGATCGACGGTACGCGTATCGTCATCCGCGCCACGGAAGAAACCGACGCGGCCCGCTCGGGCGTCGACATCTACCGGATGTCGAAGTTCCAGCGTTCGAACCAGTCGACCTGCATCAACCAGCGCCCGCTGGTGAAGGTGGGCGACCGGATCCGCGCCGGCGACATCATCGCCGACGGTCCGTCGACCGAGCTGGGCGAACTGGCCCTGGGCCGCAACGCGCTCGTCGCGTTCATGCCCTGGAACGGCTACAACTTCGAAGACTCGATCCTGATCTCCGAACGCATCGTCCGCGACGACGTCTTCACCTCGATCCACATCGAGGAATTCGAGGTCATGGCCCGCGACACGAAGCTGGGTCCGGAAGAAATCACCCGCGACATCCCGAACGTCGGCGAGGAAGCCCTGCGCAACCTCGACGAAGCCGGCATCGTGGCGATCGGCGCCGAGGTCCAGCCGGGCGACATCCTGGTCGGCAAGGTCACGCCGAAGGGCGAGAGCCCGATGACGCCGGAAGAAAAGCTGCTGCGCGCCATCTTCGGCGAAAAGGCCAGCGACGTTCGCGACACCAGCCTGCGTCTGCCCCCGGGCGTCGCCGGCACGATCGTCGACGTGCGGGTGTTCAACCGTCACGGCGTCGACAAGGACGAACGCGCCCTGGCCATCGAACGCGCCGAGATCGACCGTCTGGGAAAGGACCGCGACGACGAGTTCACGATCCTGAACCGCAACATCTCGGGCCGCCTGAAGGAATTGCTGGTCGGCAAGGTCGCTCTGTCGGGTCCCAAGGGCCTGTCGCGCGGCGAGATCACCGCCGAGAACCTGAGCCAGGTGGCTTCGGGCCTGTGGTGGCAGATCGCGCTCGAGGACGAGAAGGCGATGGGCGAACTGGAAAGCCTGCGCCGCCTGTTCGACGAGAACCGCAAGCGTCTCGACCGTCGTTTCGAGGACAAGGTCGACAAGCTGCAGCGCGGCGACGAACTGCCTCCGGGCGTCATGAAGATGGTCAAGGTCTTCGTGGCCGTGAAGCGCAAGCTGCAGCCGGGCGACAAGATGGCCGGCCGTCACGGCAACAAGGGCGTCATCTCGCGCATCCTGCCGATCGAGGACATGCCGTTCCTCGCCGACGGCACGCACGTCGACGTCGTTCTGAACCCGCTGGGCGTGCCCTCGCGCATGAACGTCGGTCAGATCTTCGAGACCCACCTGGGCTGGGCTTGCGCCAACCTGGGCAAGCAGATCACCAACCTGCTGGAAGACTGGCAGCACGGCGGTCAGAAGCAGGCCCTGATCGATCGCCTGCGCGACATCTACGGCCCGGACGAAGAGCTGCCGGAAACCGAGGAAGAGCTGGTCGAGCTGGCCAAGAACCTGGGCAAGGGCGTTCCGATCGCCACCCCCGTGTTCGACGGCGCGCGCATGAGCGATATCGAGGAGCACCTCGAAATGGCCGGCGTCAATCCGTCGGGCCAGTCGATCCTGTTCGACGGTCAGACCGGCGACCAGTTCAAGCGTCCGGTCACGGTCGGCTACATCTACATGCTGAAGCTGCACCACCTGGTCGACGACAAGATCCACGCCCGTTCGATCGGTCCGTACTCGCTCGTCACGCAACAGCCGCTGGGTGGTAAGGCCCAGTTCGGCGGTCAGCGCTTCGGGGAAATGGAAGTGTGGGCGCTGGAAGCCTACGGCGCGGCCTACACCCTGCAGGAAATGCTGACGGTGAAGTCCGACGACGTGGCCGGCCGGACCAAGGTCTACGAGTCGATCGTCCGTGGCGACGACACGTTCGAAGCCGGTATCCCGGAAAGCTTCAACGTGCTGGTCAAGGAAATGCGCTCGCTCGGCCTGAACGTCGAGCTGGAGAACAGCTGATCCGGACCTCCCTCCTCCGCGTGATCGCGGGGGAGGGGCCTCCCGTCAGCCCTCTCCAACTTTGAATTTTCGCGGGACGCTCCCGCAGAAGGAACCAAGATGAACCAGGAAGTCCTGAACATCTTCAATCCGGTCCAGGCCGCTCCGACCTTCGACCAGATCCGCATCTCGCTGGCCTCGCCGGAAAAGATCCGCTCGTGGTCGTTCGGCGAGATCAAGAAGCCGGAAACCATCAACTACCGCACGTTCAAGCCCGAGCGTGACGGCCTGTTCTGCGCCCGTATCTTTGGCCCGACCAAGGACTACGAATGCCTGTGCGGCAAGTACAAGCGCATGAAGTACAAGGGCATCATCTGCGAAAAGTGCGGTGTTGAAGTCACCCTGGCCCGCGTCCGTCGCGAGCGCATGGGCCACATCGAGCTGGCCTCGCCGGTCGCCCACATCTGGTTCCTGAAGTCGCTGCCCTCGCGCATCGCCATGATGCTCGACATGCCGCTGAAGGACATCGAGCGCGTCCTGTACTTCGAATACTACATCGTCACCGAGCCGGGCCTGACCCCGCTGAAGCAGCACCAGCTGCTGTCGGAAGACGACTACATGCGCGCCCAGGAAGAGTACGGCGACGACAGCTTCACCGCCGAGATCGGCGCCGAGGCCGTCCAGAACCTGCTCAAGGCCATCGACCTCGAGAAAGAGGCCGAGCGCCTGCGCGAGGAACTGTCCGGCACCGTCTCGGACATGAAGCAGAAGAAGTTCAGCAAGCGCCTGAAGATCCTGGAAGCCTTCCAGGAGTCGGGCAACCGTCCCGAGTGGATGGTGCTGACGGTCGTTCCGGTCATCCCGCCGGAACTGCGTCCGCTGGTGCCGCTGGACGGCGGCCGCTTCGCGACCTCGGACCTGAACGATCTGTATCGCCGGGTCATCAACCGTAACAACCGCCTGAAGCGCCTGATCGAGCTGCGCGCCCCCCGACATCATCATCCGCAACGAAAAGCGGATGCTGCAGGAGTCGGTCGACGCCCTGTTCGACAACGGCCGTCGCGGTCGCGTCATCACGGGCGCCAACAAGCGTCCGCTGAAGTCGCTGGCCGACATGCTGAAGGGCAAGCAGGGCCGCTTCCGCCAGAACCTGCTGGGCAAGCGCGTCGACTATTCGGGCCGTTCGGTCATCGTCGTCGGTCCCGAGCTGAAGCTGCACGAGTGCGGCCTGCCCAAGAAGATGGCTCTGGAGCTGTTCAAGCCGTTCATCTACGCGCGGCTGGACGCCAAGGGCCTGTCGGGCACCGTCAAGCAGTCCAAGCGCATGGTCGAGCGCGAGCAGCCGCAGGTGTGGGATATCCTCGAAGAGGTCATCCGCGAGCACCCGGTCATGCTGAACCGCGCGCCGACGCTTCACCGTCTGGGCATCCAGGCGTTCGAGCCGAAGCTGATCGAGGGCAAGGCCATCCAGCTGCACCCGCTGGTCTGCGCCGCGTTCAACGCCGACTTCGACGGCGACCAGATGGCCGTGCACGTCCCGCTGAGCCTGGAAGCTCAGCTGGAAGCGCGCGTCCTGATGATGTCGACCAACAACATCCTGTCGCCCGCCAACGGTCGCCCGATCATCGTGCCGTCGCAGGACATCGTCCTGGGCCTGTACTACCTGTCGGTGGCCCGCGAGGGTGAGCCGGGCGAAGGCAAGATCTTCGCCGACCTGGGTGAAATCGAAGCCGCCATGGACGCCGGCGTCGTCTCGCTGCACGCCAAGATCAAGGCGCGTCACACCGAGATGACCCCGGACGGTCAGCTTCTGCGCAAGGTGATCGACACCACGCCGGGCCGCATGAAGATCGCCGCCCTGCTGCCGCACCACCCGCAGATTGGCCACCGCCTGATCGAAAAGGCGCTGACCAAGAAGGAAATCGGCAATCTGATCGACATCGTCTACCGTCACTGCGGTCAGAAGGCGACGGTCATCTTCGCCGACAAGATCATGGGCCTGGGCTTCAAGGAAGCCGCCAAGGCGGGCATCTCGTTCGGCAAGGACGACATCATCATTCCGCAGCGCAAGACCGCGATCGTGGATGAGACCCGCAAGCTGGCCGAGGAGTACGAGCAACAGTACGCCGACGGCCTGATCACCAAGGGCGAGAAGTACAACAAGGTCGTTGACGCCTGGGCCAAGGCCACCGACCGCGTCGCCGACGAGATGATGGCCGAGCTTCAGATGAAGCATAAGGACGAGAACGGCCGCGAGAAGGAAATCAACGCCATCTACATGATGGCCCACTCCGGCGCCCGTGGTTCGCAAGCTCAGATGAAGCAGCTGGGCGGCATGCGCGGTCTGATGGCCAAGCCCTCCGGCGAGATCATCGAGACCCCGATCGTCTCGAACTTCAAGGAAGGCCTGACCGTTCAGGAGTACTTCAACTCCACCCACGGCGCCCGTAAGGGTCTGGCCGACACCGCGCTGAAGACCGCCAACTCGGGCTACCTGACCCGTCGTCTGGTCGACGTCGCGCAGGACTGCATCATCGTCGAGGAAGACTGCGGCACCACGCGGGGCATCACCCTGCGCGCCGTCGTCGAGGGCGGCGACGTGCTGGTCTCGCTGGGCACCCGCGTCCTGGGCCGCTTCACGGCCGAGGACGTCAAGGATCCGGGCACCGGCGAGCTGGTCGTTCCGGCCGACACCTATATCGACGAGAACATCGCCGACGCCATCGAGGCGGCGGTCGTCCAGTCGGTGAAGGTCCGCTCGGTCCTGACCTGCGAAGCCAAGGTTGGCGTCTGCGGCGCCTGCTACGGCCGCGACCTGGCCCGCGGCACCCCGGTGAACATCGGCGAAGCGGTCGGCGTCATCGCCGCCCAGTCGATCGGTGAGCCCGGCACGCAGCTGACCATGCGTACGTTCCACATCGGCGGCACCGCCCAGGTGGCCGAGCAGTCGTTCTTCGAAGCCTCCAACGAAGGTACGGTCCGCGTGATCGGCCCGACCGTTGTCGGCGCCGACGGCGCGCTGGTCATCATGAGCCGCAACACCTCGGTCAGCGTGCTGGTCGACGGCAAGGAGCGCGAAACCTACAAGCCGCCGTACGGCGCCCGCCTGCGGGTCAAGGACGGCGACACGGTCAAGCGCGGCCAACGCCTCGGCGACTGGGACCCCTACACCACCCCGATCATCACCGAAGTGGCCGGCAAGATCCGCGCCGAGGACCTGGTGGATGGCCTGTCCATCCGCGAGGAAGTCGACGAGGCGACCGGCATCGCCCAGCGCGTCATCGCCGACTGGCGTACGTCGGCCCGCGGTTCGGACCTGCGTCCGGCCATGGGCGTGCTGTCGGAAGACGGCTCGTACAAGCGCCTGTCGAACGGCGGCGAGGCTCGCTACCTC
Source organism: Caulobacter sp. UC70_42 (assembly GCF_044056025.1). Taxonomy (NCBI): domain Bacteria; kingdom Pseudomonadati; phylum Pseudomonadota; class Alphaproteobacteria; order Caulobacterales; family Caulobacteraceae; genus Caulobacter; species Caulobacter sp. UC70_42. The sequence continues at coordinate 2,404,259 of NZ_CP171994.1, forward strand.
CTGTCGGCCGGCGCCATTCTCTCCGTCGCCGATGGCGACGAAGTGAAGCCGGGTGAAGTGATCGCGCGTATCCCGACCGAAGGCGCCAAGACCCGGGACATCACCGGTGGTCTGCCGCGCGTCGCCGAACTCTTCGAAGCCCGCCGTCCGAAGGACTGCGCGGTCATCGCGGAAATGGACGGCCGTGTCGAATTCGGCAAGGATTACAAGAACAAGCGCCGGATCAAGATCACGCCGGACGTCGACGCCGATGGCAACCAGGCCGAGGCGGTCGAGTTCCTGATCCCGAAGGGCAAGCACATCGCCGTCCACGACGGGGACTTCATCTCCAAGGGCGAGTACATCATCGACGGCAACCCGGATCCGCACGACATCCTGCGCATCCTGGGCGTCGAGGCCCTGGCGAACTTCCTCGTCGACGAGATCCAGGAGGTCTATCGTCTGCAGGGCGTGCCGATCAACGACAAGCACATCGAGACGATCGTTCGTCAGATGCTGCAGAAGGTCGAGATCCTCGAGCCCGGCGACACCGGCCTGATCAAGGGCGACCACCTCGACAAGCCGGAGTTCGACAAGGAACAGGACAAGGCGATCGCCCGCGGCGGCCGTCCGGCCGTGACCCAGCCGGTGCTGCTGGGCATCACCAAGGCCTCGCTGCAGACCAAGAGCTTCATCTCGGCCGCGTCGTTCCAGGAAACGACCCGCGTCCTGACCGAAGCCTCGGTGCACGGCAAGACCGACACCCTGGAAGGCCTGAAGGAAAACGTCATCGTGGGTCGCCTGATCCCCGCGGGCACGGGTTCCTATCTGCGCAGCCTGCAGCGCGTCGCCGCCAAGCGCGACGAGCAGCTGGCCCAGCAGCGCGAAGAAGCGATGGAGCCGTTGCCGGCCGAGATCGCGCTCGCGGATTCGGAGTAAGCCTTCTGGCTTAGAGCAGATACGGAAAGGCCCGGGAGCGATCCCGGGCCTTTTTCGTTGTCCGGGACGTTCAGCGACTGGAGAACGCCATGTCCGATTACGAGCTCTACTACTGGTCCGCGCCGTTTCGCGGGCAGTTCGTGCGCGCCGTCCTGGCCCATGCCGGCAAGAGCTGGACGGAAGGCGGCGACGCGGCGATCGCGGACCTGATGGGCGGGCCGGTGAAGGCCATGCCGGTCCCGTTCATGGGACCGCCGATGCTGGTCGACAAGAAGGCCAAGGTCGCCATCGCGCAGACGCCGGCGATCGTCCTCTATCTGGGCGATACGCTGGACCTGCTGCCGTCGACGCCGGAGCTGCGCGCCCTGACGCTGAAGATCGTCTGCGACGCCAACGACGTCATCGACGAGATGACCAATGACGGCGGGCGCGAGATGTGGACCGACAAGCGCTGGGCCGCATTCGTGCCCCGCCTGAAGAAATGGATGTCCTTCTGGGAAGAGACCGGCCGCCGTCATGGCCTGACGGCCGACGCCGGCTTCCTGCTGGGCGGCGAGACGCCCGGCGTCGCCGATGTCGTCACCGCCACCCTGTGGTCGACCCTGACCGAGCGCTTCGCGTCGATCGGCGAGCTTCTCGACGAGGCCGCGCCCATGACCGCCGCCCTGGTCCGTCGCGTCGCCCAGCTGCCGCCGCTGCGCGCGCTGGCCGACAAGGCCCGCGAGGACTACGGCGACACCTGGTGCGGCGGCCAGATCGAGGCGTCGCTCAGGAAGGTGCTGGGCGAGTAAGGCCAGAGCATTTTCCGACGAAGTGACCGCCGGTTCGTCGCCAGAAAATGCGTTAAAACAAAGGACTAGAGCCCTTTATCGATCCAGTAGGATCGAAAAATGCTCTAGCGCGGTTCGCGCACGTAGATGGTCTTGGTCGAGCGGCCGCGGAGCAACAGGCCCAGGACCACGCCGAGACCGGCCGCGATACCCAGGGCCCGGGCCGGCTTCAGTCGCGCCCAGGCTTCGAGGTCGCCATAGCGGGTCTGGATCTCGTCGCTGGCCTGGGCGGCGATGTCCTTGACCCGGGCGCGGGTTTCGTCGACCGCCTCGGAGGCGACCTCCTTGAGGCTGTCATAGGCGTCGTGGGCGCTGCTCGCGACGGCCTTGAGCTTGGGCTCGACCTTGGCGCGGGCGGCTTTGGCGGTCGTCTGGGGAGTCAGGCTGTCGGCATAGTCGGTCATGATCGAACCTCGGGGGGCGGGAAGGGGGCGCGGGCTCGCCGCGAGACGCTTGCACAACCCCGGGGGACGCCGAGCGTTCCGCCGATCCCGCCCGGCCCGACGCCGGCCGCGACGTTCTAAGAGCCGGAAGCGTCGCCTGGGACGGACCAACTCGACCGCTGGGGGCCGTCCCAGCATGTCACGCCGCCGCGACCAAACGTCGCGGTGGGTCGTGGTGACGTTTTCATAACGTTGATATTCATCAAGATTTTAAGCCCCAGGGGCGATGCAGCTTTTTGATCCGCCTCAAAAAGCCCAGAGCTCATGCGCGCCAGCATCTCGACCAAGGTCAGCTTGACCATCGCCGCCGCCTTCCTCGTCCTGACCGTCGCGGTCCTGGCGATCGTGGCGCACAGCTCGCTGGACTTCGCCCGTCGTCAGGCGACGCAGGCGCAGGAGGCCAGCATGCGGGTGGCGTGGGACGTCATCGGCGAGCGGGGCAAGAGCTTCCGCCGCGAGGGCGACAAGCTGCTGGTCGGCGACCATGCGCTGAACGGCGACTTCGACGGCGTTGATCGCGTCAAGGCCCTGGTCGGCGGCACCGCCACCGTCTTCATGGGCGACACGCGCATCACCACCAACGTCACCAAGGACGACGGCTCGCGCGCCGTCGGCACCTCCTTGGCCCGGGGTCCCGTCCACGACGCGGTGCTGGGCAGGGGCGAGGCCTATCGCGGCGAGGCCAAGATCCTCGGCAAGCCGTTCTTCGTCGCCTACGATCCGATCAAGGACGCGTCGGGCCAGGTGATCGGCGTGCTCTATGTCGGCGTGCCCCAGGCCGACTACTTCCAGCCGGTCTATCGCCAGGTGACCCTGCTGGCGCTGGCCTGCGTGCTGCTGGGCGCGGCCGGGGGCGGTCTCTCGGTGCTCATGACCCGTCGCCAGCTTTCGCCGCTGTCGACCTTGCGCGACGCCATGAGCCGGCTGATGGGCGGCGACCTCGCCGTCACCCTGCCGTTCGCCGGCCGGGCGGACGATATCGGCCTGATGGCCGACGCCGTGCATCGCTTTCGCGACGAGGCGCTGGAGAAGAGGCGCATCGCCGCCGAGGCCGCCGCCCATCGCGAGGCTTCGGAAGCCGAGCGCGACGCCACCGGCGCCGACAACGCCCGCCGCGCGGGTGAGCAGGCCCAGGTGGTGCGCCGCCTGGCCGAGAGCCTCCACCGCCTGTCGGCCGGCGACCTGACCGTGCGCCTGAGCGAACCCTTCGCCCCCGACTACGAAGGCCTGCGCGCCGACTTCAATCGCGCCGTGGAGGGCCTGGAAGACGCCATGGGCGCCGTGGTCTCGGCCGTGTCGGGCCTGAACGCCGGAGCCGGCGGCATCGCTGGCGCCGCCGACGATCTGTCGCGCCGCAGCGAGGCCCAGGCCGCCAGCCTGGAAGAGACCGCCGCCGCGCTCGACGAGATCACCGCCACCGTCCGCCGCACGGCCGATGGCGCCAAGGAGGCCCACCGCGCGGTCGGCGACGCCCAGGCCGAGGCCGGTCGCAGCCGCGAGGTCGTGGCCTCGGCGGTCGAGGCGATCGGCGGCATCGAGGCCTCGTCGCGCCAGGTGGCCCAGATCATCGGGGTGATCGACGAGATCGCCTTCCAGACCAACCTTCTGGCCCTGAACGCCGGCGTCGAGGCCGCTCGTGCGGGCGAGGCCGGTCGCGGCTTCGCGGTCGTCGCCCAGGAGGTGCGGGCCCTGGCCCAGCGCTCGGCCGACGCGGCCAAGGAGATCAAGATCCACATCGGCGACTCGGCGCGCCAGGTGGAGGCGGGCGTGTCGCTCGTCGGCGCGGCGGGCGAGACCTTGCAGCGCATCGCCAACCAGGTCGGCGCGATCAGCGGCGTGATCACCGAGATCGCCGCCTCGGCCCAGGAACAGTCCGCCGGCCTGTCACAGGTCAATACGGCCGTGAACCAGATGGACCAGGGCACCCAGCATACGACGGCCATGGCCAGCCGCTCGGCGGCTTCCAGCCAGGCGCTGCTGGACGAGGTCAACGGCCTCGCCGCCCTCGTCCAACGCTTCAAGGTCGGCGGCGCGGCGTCGATGCGCCGAGCGGCCTAAAAGCCCTTCTCTCATAGAGGGAGGGGCGGGAGAGGAAGGCGGTCTAGCCCTTGGCCAGGGCGCTGGCCGCCTTGCCGTCGTACTGACCGCCGAAGTTGGTCTTCAGGTGGGCCATGATCGCCCCGACATTGGCGTCGGGGTTGTTGGCCTTGAAGGCGTCGATGGCCGCGCGCAGTTCGGCTTCCGTCATCTGCTTGGGGCCGTACGACGACAGGATCGCCAGTTCGGTCTCGGCCGCCTTGATCCGCTCGTCCACCTTCGACGCATCGCCGCCGGCCTCGGCCAGGCGGGCGCGTTCGGACGCAAGGTTTTCCAGCGTCAGCTTGCTGTTCTTCGAGAACTTGGCGACGGTGGCGACGACCTTGTCATCGGTGACCTCGGTCACGCCGCGTTTGAATTCCTCGGTCGTGATCTGCGTGGCTTCGCCGATCAAGGTGGTGAGCAGGTCGGCCTTCAGGCGATCGTTCTGCTTGCGCGCCGCCAGTTGGTCAGCCTTGAGCTGGTCGAGCAAAGCCATGTCGTCGTCCTTTCAGGTCACTCTATTCGATCGTGCTGCGTAGATAGTGACCGCGGGGCGGCTTGTCGCGTGACCTCATCGGCCCCTCCCTCTCTCGCTGAGAGAGGGAGGGGCCGGCGCGGTCTCGCCTACTTCCGCCCCACCACCGGCAGCTCGATGTAGGATTCATCCCCCGCCGCGTGGTGGATCGCGTTGTTGGCCACCACGAACTTGGTCTCCTTCTCGTTGTCGCCGCCGGTGTTCAGGTTGCGGACGAACTTCGGGAAGTTGGACGAGGTGACCTCCACGCGGATGCGGTGGCCGGGCAGGAAGGTGTTGCTGGTGGTGATCGGCGTCGGCTTGACCGTGTAGGTCTGGCCGGCCGTCATCATCGCGGGCTTCTCGTAGCTGTCGCGATAGCGGGCCCGCATGATGGTGTCGCCCAGGATATAGGCCGTGCCGTCCGGCCCGACGTCGACCAGCTTGACGGCGAAGTCGGTGTCCTTGGCGTCCGACGAGACCTTCAGGACCGCGCGGACGAAGCCGGAGACCTCCAGCGGCTCGGTCAGCGGCTCGCTGGTGTAGACGAGCACGTCGTCGCGGGTCTCGACGCCGCGCTGGTCGAAGGCCCCGGCGATGACCAGGCCGCCATTGCAGCAGTCGCCGCCGCCCACGGTCTGGACCGGATTGGCAGGATCATAGGCGTAGCGGTCGGCCTGTTCCCCGGCCTCCGGCGCGACGGCCGTCAGCTTGCCGTCGCCGGCCAGGCTGTTGGCGCGGCCGCTGGAGCGCAGATAGAGCTTCATCGGGGCCGAGCCCTCCGGCGGCCACTGGGCCGATTGCTTCCAGTTGTTGGCGCCCATCGAATAGTAGCGGACCGGCGGCGTCGACTTCGGGAAGGCGTTGACGTCGCCCTTCAGCCAGCGGTCGAAGAAGGCGTAGACCTCCTTGTCGGCGTCGAAATTGACCGTGCCCATGTCGCGGTCGCCGGACTTGTAGGGGGCCTGCAGCACGCGGGCGTTGAAGCCGCAGTGGTTGCTGGGCGTGACGATGGCGTACTGGTTGTCGCTGGCTTCCTTGTCCGATTTCACCGCGCGGGCGTGGTTGAACAGGGCCATGTTCGGGCCGATCGACACGTCGTACCAAGAATTGAACCACAGGGCCGGGACGCCCCAGCCCTTGTCGTCGTGATAGAGGCCGCCCTTGCGCCAGGCCGGGTCGGCCGGGCCGTCGCGGTTGATCAGTTCCTCGAACGTGCCCTTGGGCTCGCCCAGATCCTGCAGCATCTCGTTGACCGGCAGGTGGCGAATCTGGGTGGGCCAGTTCACCTCGGGCTTCTTGGCCTCCAGGTCGTTGTACTTGGCCAGGCGGGCGATGGTCTTGGAATCCAGCCCCTTGGGCGGTTGGGCGCGCAACGGATTGTCGACGCCGTACAGCCAGACGAAGAACAGGTTGCGCGGCACGCCGCCGGTGTACCAGTTGCCCTGTTCCTGGAACTCGCCGACCTTGCCGATGCCGGCGCCCGACGATTGCGGAACCATGGCGGCGTGGGCCGGGTGGTTCTGGCCGGCCAGGGCCAGCTGCCATTCGGCCGTCGACGAGCAGCCGCGCGTGCCGACCTTGCCGTTCGACCAGCTCTGCTTGGCGATCCAGGTCAGAGTGTCATAGCCGTCGGTCTGCGGATGACCCAGGATCTCCCACTCGCCTTCGGAATAGTAGCGGCCGCGCTCGTTCTGCAGCACCAGGGCGTAGCCGTGCTTGATGGCGTCCAGCGCGTTGCGGGTGCTGGCGGCCTTGTAGGGCATCTCGTTATAGGGCGTCTTGATCAGGATGGTCGGCAGCGGCCCGGTCGCGCCCTTGGGGCGATAGACGTGGGTCGCCAACCGCACGCCGTCGCGCATCGGCACCATGACGTACAGCTGCACGTCGGCCTTGGCCGCCAGTTCGCGATCCAGCGCGGCGTCGGAAAATTGCGAATAGTCCTGGGCCATCGCCGCCGACGGAGTCGTCGACGTGACCAGGATCAGCGCGGCGCACAATGAAGCCGAAAAACGCATGACGTCCCCTCACAACCAAGGCGCGCCCCTTGGGCCCGCGCGCCAACCTGGCGGGGAGGGTATTCCGAGGGCGTACGGAGGAAACCCCCTTTTTCGGCGGCTCGCTCTCTAGCGCTGGTCGTTCTCGCGGGACCGCTGCTTGGCGCGGGCGTCGGCCTTGTCGTAGTCGCGCAGCTGCTTGAGGCGCTGCTGCTGGGCGTTACGCGTGCGACCCAGGCCGTCCTGTTCGGCGCCGAGCACGAAGGGGATTTCCTTCATCGTGCCGGGCTGGTCCTTGCTGCGATGGTCGACACCCAGCCCCATCGGCGCTTCGTTCGCCTTGCGGGCCAGCTCCTGCATGATCGCCTGGGCCTCGAACTCGCGCGCCTTGGCCGCGTTCAGCGGGCCGGCATAGGTCCCGCGCGGCGGGGCGGCGCCGAAGCGCTCGTCGCACTTCTCGCGCTCGCGACGGTTCAGGCCGACGGCGTCGGCGCTGACGCAGCCCGTGGCGCTGCCCCGCAGGGCCGTCTTCAGGTCGCCCGCGCCTTCGCCGGGCAGCGGCGCGGGACGGATCGCCGTTCCCGGGCGGGCGATTCCCGTCGCGGGAACCGACAGGGTCGGAACGCCGGCCGGCGCGGACCGGGCCGGCGCGCGCGCCTGGAAGGATGGGGCGGGCGAGGGCGCGGCGGTCGCCGCCGAGGCGGGCGCGGGGCGGGGCTCCCGGACGCGTCTCGGGAACCGGACGCTCAAGGTCCAGGGTCATCACCGACAGGTCGTCGGCGACCATGTTCTCAAGCAGAGGCCGCGCGGGAATCGCCAGCCAGGCCAGAAGCGCCACGTGCAGCAGCAACGATCCGGCGAGAATCGTCGCCCGCCGCCGATTGTCCCTGCCGCGCCTCACGATGATTCTCACCTGGCCTCCCCAGCCTTGCCGTCGCCCTCCCCACGTGGTGCGCGAGGCGGATGAGACAAGGCGCTCCATCCCGACGCGAACCTGCACAGCTTGCGGTGGCGAAATCTTGGCCTTGGGAGGCTCCTTAAGGCGGCGTTAACCGGCGCGGGAACAGGCGGTTGACGTTGAGCCCCTTCGCGAGTACATACCGCGCTCTTTTTCGAGGCGGTCGTTCGCGTCCGTTCCGATGAGCTTCCGTCCTCGCGGGCGGAGAACCCGCCGGTGTGCTTCCCGCGCCCCGGCGAGTTTCGTGTTTATCGGGTCTCCAAGCGGAGCCTTGAACCAAGAACAACAAAGACAAGGACCTGAAGCGCCCCGGCCGAAAGGCACACGCTTCCATCAGAGCAGAGACTTAATGCCTACCATTAACCAGCTCATCCGTAAGCCGCGCTCTCCGAAGCCGGTGCGGAACAAGGTGCCGGCCCTGAAGGGCTGCCCTCAACGTCGCGGCGTCTGCACGCGCGTCTACACCACGACCCCGAAGAAGCCGAACTCGGCTCTGCGTAAGGTCGCCAAGGTCCGTCTGACCACTGGCATCGAAGCCGTGTGCTACATTCCGGGCGAAGGCCACAATCTGCAGGAGCACTCGGTGGTGCTCATCCGCGGCGGCCGCGTCAAGGACTTGCCCGGCGTCCGTTATCACATCCTGCGCGGCGTCCTCGACACCCAAGGTGTCAAGGATCGTAAGCAGCGTCGTTCGCTCTACGGCGCCAAGCGTCCGAAGTAAGGAAAAAGAAGAATGTCCCGCCGTCGCCGCGCAGAGAAGCGTCAAGTCCTGCCGGACCCCAAGTTTGGGGATCTGGTTGTCACGAAGTTCATGAACTACGTGATGTACGAAGGCAAAAAAGCCGTCGCCGAAAACATCATCTATGGTGCTTTCGACATCCTGGAAGTTCCAAGCGCAAGGACCAAGGTCCGCTTGAGACCTTCCACTCCGCTCTGGACAACGTCGCTCCCGCGATCGAAGTCCGTTCGCGCCGCGTCGGCGGCGCCACGTACCAAGTGCCGGTTGAAGTCCGTCCGGACCGTCGCCGCGCCCTGGCCATCCGTTGGCTGGTGACCGCCGCTCGCAAGCGCGGTGAAAACACCATGACCGAAAAGCTGGCTGGTGAGCTGCTCGACGCTTCGAACAACCGCGGCACCGCCGTGAAGAAGCGCGAAGACACCCACAAGATGGCTGAAGCCAACCGGGCGTTCTCGCACTATCGCTGGTAAGCTTTTCGCGACCAGCACTCTTTCAGGCGCGGGCGGTTTGCGATAAACCGCCCGCGCCGCACGTTTAAATGTCCCTGCCTCACCGCAGCGCTACGCAGAGCTTCATCATGGCCCGCCAGCATAAAAATCGAAGACTACCGCAACTTCGGCATCATGGCGCACATCGACGCCGGTAAGACCACGACGACCGAGCGGATCCTGTATTACACGGGTAAGTCGCACAAGATCGGCGAAGTCCACGACGGCGCCGCCACGATGGACTGGATGGAGCAGGAGCAGGAACGCGGCATCACGATCACGTCGGCCGCGACGACCGCTTTCTGGAACGGCAAGCGCCTCAACATCATCGACACCCCCGGGCACGTCGACTTCACGATTGAAGTCGAGCGCTCGCTGCGCGTGCTCGACGGCGCCGTGACGGTGCTGGACGGCAACGCCGGCGTCGAGCCGCAGACGGAAACCGTCTGGCGTCAGGCCGACAAGTACAAGGTTCCGCGCATCGTCTTCGTCAACAAGATGGACAAGATCGGCGCCGACTTCGACAAGTCGGTGGAATCGATCCGCGACCGTCTGGGCGCCAAGGCCGTGCCGATCCAATTCCCGATCGGTTCGGAAACGAACCTGAAGGGCCTCGTGGACCTGGTCCGCATGAAGGCCGTGGTCTGGGACAACGACGCCCTGGGCGCGAACTTCCGCGACGAGGAAATCCCCGCCGACCTGATGGACAAGGCGATCGAAGCCCGCGCCTATCTGGTCGAGAACGCCGTCGAACTCGACGACGAGGCGATGGAAGCCTATCTGGGCGGCGAAGAGCCCTCGGAAGCCACGATCAAGAAGTGCCTGCGCAAGGCCGTTCTGACCGGCGCCTTCTATCCGATCCTCTGCGGCTCGGCCTTCAAGAACAAGGGCGTGCAGACGCTCCTGGACGCCGTCGTCGACTACCTGCCGTCGCCGCTGGACATCCCGCCGACCAAGGGCATCGACTTCAAGACCGAAGAAGAAGTCGTGCGTCACGCCTCGGACGACGAGCCGCTGTCGGTTCTGGCGTTCAAGATCATGGACGACCCCTTCGTCGGTTCGCTGACCTTCTGCCGCATCTACTCGGGCAAGCTGGAAACCGGCATGTCGCTGCTGAACGCCACGCGCGACAAGCGCGAGCGCGTCGGCCGCATGCTGCTGATGCACTCGAACAACCGCGAAGACATCAAGGAAGCCTATGCCGGCGACATCGTCGCCCTGGCTGGCCTCAAGGAAACCCGCACGGGCGACACCCTGTGCGATCCGCTGAAGTCGCCGGTCATCCTGGAGCGCATGGAATTCCCGGCGCCCGTGATCGAGATCGCCGTCGAGCCCAAGTCGAAGGCCGACCAGGAAAAGCTGGGCGTCGCCCTGCAGAAGCTGGCCGCCGAGGATCCGTCCTTCACCGTCTCGACCGACCACGAGTTCGGGCCAGACGATCCTGAAGGGCATGGGCGAACTGCACCTCGACATCAAGATCGACATCCTGAAGCGCACCTACAAGGTCGAGGCCAACATCGGCGCGCCGCAGGTCGCCTATCGTGAATCGCTGGGCCGCAAGGTCGAGATCGACTACACGCACAAGAAGCAGACCGGTGGTACGGGCCAGTTCGCCCGCGTCATCATCACGTTTGAACCGGGCGAGCCCGGCTCGGGCTTTGTGTTCGAGAACGCGATCGTCGGCGGCGCGGTGCCGAAGGAATATATCCCGGGCGTCCAGAAGGGCCTGGAATCGGTCAAGGACAACGGCCTGCTGGCCGGCTTCCCGCTGATCGACTTCAAGGCGACCCTGACGGACGGCAAGTTCCACGACGTCGACTCGTCGGTCCTGGCCTTCGAAATCGCCGCCCGCGCCGCCTTCAAGGAACTGCGCGAGAAGGGCAATCCGAAGCTGCTCGAGCCGATCATGAAGGTCGAGGTCGTGACGCCGGAAGAATACCTGGGCTCGGTCATCGGCGATCTGAACAGCCGCCGTGGCATGATCCAGGGTCAGGACATGCGCGGCAACGCGACTGTCGTGAACGCCTACGTGCCGCTGGCCAACATGTTCGGTTACGTGAACACCCTGCGGGGCATGTCGCAAGGCCGCGCTCAGTTCAGCATGGTCTACGATCACTACGATCCGGTGCCGCAACACGTCGCCGACGAAGTGATCAAGAAGTACGCCTAAGCTTTTCCCAAGGAAAAGCGTGGGTTAGAGATCGAGAGGGTTCCTTGGAACCCTCTCGCAACACCCAGAAGTCCCACCTATTTTGAAGGCCCCTCTGGGGTCCTGGAGCTAAGAAGATGGCCAAGGAAAAGTTCGAACGCACTAAGCCGCACTGCAACATCGGCACCATCGGTCACGTTGACCATGGCAAGACGACGCTGACGGCGGCGATCACGATCACGCTGGCGAAGTCGGGCGGCGCGACCGCCAAGAACTACGCCGACATCGACGCCGCGCCGGAAGAAAAGGCCCGCGGCATCACGATCAACACCGCGCACGTCGAGTACGAGACGGCCAACCGTCACTATGCTCACGTCGACTGCCCCGGCCACGCCGACTACGTGAAGAACATGATCACGGGCGCGGCCCAGATGGACGGCGCGATCCTGGTCGTGTCGGCCGCCGACGGCCCGATGCCGCAGACCCGCGAGCACATCCTGCTGGCCCGTCAGGTCGGCGTGCCGGCCCTGGTCGTGTTCATGAACAAGGTCGACATGGTCGACGACGAAGAGCTGCTGGAGCTCGTCGAAATGGAAGTGCGCGAGCTGCTCAGCAGCTACCAGTTCCCGGGCGACGACATTCCGATCGTCAAGGGTTCGGCCCTGGCCGCCGTCGAAGGCCGTGATCCGGCCATCGGCGAAGACCGCATCAACGAACTGATGACCCAGGTCGACGCCTACATCCCGCAGCCGGAACGTCCGGTTGACCTGCCGTTCCTGATGCCGGTCGAAGACGTGTTCTCGATCTCGGGCCGCGGCACCGTGGTCACGGGCCGTATCGAAAAGGGCGTCGTGAAGGTCGGCGAGGAAGTCGAGATCGTCGGCATCCGTCCGGTCCAGAAGACGACCTGCACGGGCGTCGAAATGTTCCGCAAGCTGCTGGACCAAGGTCAAGCCGGCGACAACGTGGGCGTGCTGCTGCGCGGCACCAAGCGTGAAGACGTCGAGCGCGGCCAGGTCCTCTGCAAGCCGGGCTCGATCACCCCGCACACCAAGTTCGTGGCCGAAGCCTACATCCTGAACAAGGAAGAAGGCGGCCGTCACACCCCGTTCTTCACCAACTACCGTCCGCAGTTCTACTTCCGCACGACCGATGTCACCGGCATCATCAAGCTGAAGGAAGGCGTGGAAATGATCATGCCGGGCGACAACGCCGAGCTGGACGTCGAGCTGATCACCCCGATCGCCATGGACCAAGGCCTGCGCTTCGCCATCCGCGAAGGCGGCCGTACGGTCGGCGCCGGCGTCGTCGCCAAGATCATCGAGTAGTCGATCGATCTCAGCGTCAGCTGAACTGATCTAAGCGAAGGCCCCGGAGAGCGATCTCCGGGGCCTTTTGCTGTGCGCCGGGGCGATGCGCCGCTATGTCGGGTCGTCGCTTGACGCGCCGCGAGCTTTGCCGCATCCGGGTTCATCAGCAGAGGGGGCCTGGCGATGGGAGCGTTCATTCGCGGCAAGCTCGCCGGCTATGGGTTCGCGGTCCTCGCCACCCTGGCGGCCTGGGCGCTGCGCCTGATGCTGAACGACTGGTTCCCGCCCGGCTTTCCCTATCTGACCTTCTTCCCGGCCGTGGTCATCACCGCCTATTTCGCGGGCCTGCGGCCGGCGATCCTGTGCGCGGTCCTGTCGGGCGCGGCGGCCTGGTACTATTTCATCCCGCCCTACCGCACGTTCGACGTCACCTTTCCGACCAGCGTGGCCCTGGCGTTCTACGCCTTCGTGGTGGTGATCGACATCTTCTTCATCGACGGCATGCGTCGGGCGTTGCGTCAGCTGGAGGAGGAGCGGGCGCGCTACGCCGCCTTGGCCGACAGCCGGGATCTGCTGTATCGCGAGCTGCACCACCGGGTCAGCAACAACATCCAGGTCGTGGGCTCGCTGCTGCGGCTGCAGTCCGCCGGCGTCGCCGACGAGGACGCCCGCCACGCCCTCAACGAGGCTGGCGGCCGGATCGCCCTGATCGCCAGCATCCAGCGGGAGCTGCACAACGCCGTGGGCGACCCCGCGCCCTTCCGGACCTTCGCCGAGGCTGTCCTGAACGACGCCTCGCAGGCGGCCGGCGCGAAGGTCGTCCTGACCATCGAGGGCGGCGACCAGCCCCTGCACCCCGACCAGGCCACGCCCGTCACCCTGGTCATGCTGGAGAGCTTCAACAACGCGCTGGAGCACGGCTTCGGCGAAGCCCGCGCGGGCCAGGTGCGCGTCGATCTCGACCAGTCCGGCGAGACCCATGTTCTGACGGTCCGCGACGACGGCGCCGGCCCGCCCGACGGCTTCGATCCGGCCAACTCCAGGAGCCTCGGCCTGCGCATCGTCCGCGCCATGGCCCAGCAACTGAACGGCAAGTTCGAGATGGCGCGCGAAGGGGCGTGGACCGTGTGCCGGCTAAGTTACGCGCCCAAGAGGGACTAGTCTTGGCGTACCTCGCGTCGCGAGGCGACCTCTACAGGGCCAGTCGATAGAACCGCGTATCCACCGCCATGCGCGGGAAGGCCGTCGGCAGAGTCGCCGCGCCGATCACCTCGAACCCGTTTTTCTCGTAGAACCGATGCGCGGCCTTGAAGGCGTCCGTCGTGCCCAGCCAGACCGCGCGGACGCCTTGATCTCGGGCGTGGCTCAGGGCGGTGTCCAGCAGGGCCTGGGCCGCGCCGACGGAACCTCTGGCGGCCGGCTTGACGAACATCTTGCGCAGGGCGAGCGCGCCCTCGCCAATATCCTTCAGCGCGATGGTGCCGACCGTCTGGCCGTCCAGTTCAGCGAGCCAGAACTGGCCGGCACCCGTCTGGTACCAGGTCTCGATGTCGGCCAGGTCCGGCTGATCGGCGGCCGTTATGGCGACGCCGAACTCCTCGCGCTGGATCGGCAGGATCACCCCGATGACGGCGTCCTCGTCGCCGGGGCGGAAGGGGCGGATCACCAGCATCCCAGAGCGCCCGATCTACGGGTGATCCGTCCCGGCCGCCCGGCCGCCGCCCTGCGCCTCGCGCGGCGTGACCACGCGGGCCAGCTTCGGCCTCAGCCACATCTCGATGTCGTCGACGATCTCGTAGACCACCGGCACCAGCACCAGCGACAGCACGGTCGAGGTGATCAGGCCACCGATCACGGCCACGGCCATGGGCTGGCGGAACTCCGATCCGGTGCCGATGCCCAGCGCGGTCGGCAGCATGCCGGCCATCATGGCCAGGGTGGTCATGACGATCGGCCGCGCGCGCTCGTGGCAGGCGTTCGAGGATGGCCTCGCGCTGGGTCATGCCGTCGCGCTCCTGCTCGATGGCGTACTCGACCAGCAGGATCGAGTTCTTGGCCGCCAGGCCCATCAGCATCAGGAAGCCGATCAGCGACGGCATCGACAGAGACTGGCCGGTGACCAGCAGGGCGAAGAACGCGCCGCCGATCGCCAGGGGCAGGGCCGACAGGATGGTGATCGGCTTGAAGAAGCTGCGGAACAGCAGCACCAGCACGCCGAACACCAGGCCGACGGCCGACAGCAGCGCCACCGCGAAGCCGGTGAACAGCTCGACGAAGGCCTCCTGGTCGCCGGCCGAGGCCGGGCCGACGCCGGCGGGGAGGCTCTTCATCGTCGGCAGCTTGGCGACGTCGGTCATCGCCTGGCCTAGCTGAGCGCCGTTGTTGAGGTCGGCCTCGATGGTCACCTGTCGCTTGCGGGCGAAGCGGTCGATCTTGGCCGGACCAGCCTGGAACGACAGGTCGGCCACGGTGTCGAGCCGGGTGGTGCCGCCGCTGGCGGTCGGGACGCGCAGGGCGCCCAGGGCGTCCAGGTCGCGGCGGCTGTCGGCCGGCAGGCGCACGCGGATCGGGATCCGCCGCTCGCCCTGGGTCATCTTGGCGACGTTGGCGTCGATGTCGCCGACCGTGGCCACGCGGGCGATGGCGGCGATGTCGGCCGAGCTGACGCCGAGGCGCGCGGCTTCGTCGGCCTTGGGCCGGATCAGGATTTCCGGACCGCTCGGCGGCGACGACGGACGCGGATCGGCGACGGTCGAGAGCTTCTGCATCTCGCGCTCGATCTGGGCGGCGGTGCGTTCCAGCAGCGGGCCGTCCTCGGAGATCAGGATGGTCTGGACCTCCGACGTCCCCCAGTCGCCCAGCAGGTTCACCCGGGCGTCGGGAATGTCGTGCAGGCTCCTGCGGACCTCCTGCTTGATCTCGGTGACGGTCTGTTCGCGGTCGCCGTTCAACACGATGGTGATGGTGGCGTCGCGGATGTCGGCGCCGCTCTGGCCGCCCCAGCCGCTGCCGATGTTCGAGCCGACCTGGGCGAAGACGTGGGCCACTTCCGGGCGCTTGCGGAACAGGGTCGTCACAGACTGCACCGTGCGCTCCATGTCGGCCACGGTCGCGCCGGGTGGCCCCTGGACCTTCAGGTAATAGTAGTTGTTGTTGGCCGCCGGCTGGAACGCCGTGGGCAGCAGGCCCGCCAGCATGATCGAGCCGATGAAGATCACCCCGCCGATGGCGCAGGCCAGGATCCGGTGGTCCAGCGACCAGTCCAGCACGCCGCGATAGAAGCCCTTGAACTCTTTGCGCGGGTGCGGGTGCTTGGCGGGCTTCAGGAAATAGGCGGCCAGCAGCGGGGTCAGCAGACGCGCCACGACCAGCGAGAACAGCACGGCCACGGCGACCGTCAGGCCGAATTCCTTGAAGAACTGGCCGGGCGTGCCGGGCATGTAGGACACCGGCACGAACACCGCCACGATGGTGAAGGTGGTGGCCACGACCGCCAGGCCGATGGCGTCGGCCCCCTCGATGGCGGCCTGGTAGGGCCTCTGCCCCCGGGCGACGCGCTTTTCGATGTTCTCGATCTCGACCACGGCGTCGTCGACCAGGATGCCGATGACCAGGGTCAGGGCCAGCAGGGTCACGACGTTCAGCGAGAAGCCCATGATCGCCATGAAGGCGAAGGTGGGCACCAGCGACACCGGCATGGCGATGGCGGTGATCAGGGTGGCCCGCCACTCGCGCAGGAACAGGAACACCACCAGCGAGGCCAGCAGCATGCCTTCCAGCAGGGTGTGTTCGGTGGCCGCGAAGCTGGCCCGGGTCTCGTCGACCGTCGAGAAGATCTTCACGAACGACACGCCGGCCTGCTTGGCTTGAAGGCCGTCGATGGCCTTCTTGACGTTGTCTTCGACGGCGACATCGCTGGAATCGCGGGTCTTCATCACCTGGAAGGCGACGACGGGGCGGCCGTCCAGGCGGGCGAAGCCGCGCTGCTCTTCCGCGCCCTGGCCCACCTGGGCCACGTCGGTGAGCTTGACGTAGCGACCGCCGCCGATCGGGATGGTGATCTGGCGCAGTTGCTCGACCGTGGTGGCCGCGCCCAGCACGCGCAGGGTCTGCTCGCGACCGCCGACGGTGGCGCGACCGCCGGGGGCGTCGACGCTGAAGCTGGCCAGGGCCTGGTTCAGCTGCGGCGCCGTCACGCCGAAGCTGGCCATGCGGTCCGGGTCGAGGATGACGTTGATCTCGCGATCGACGCCGCCGACGCGGGCCACCTGGGCCACGCCCTTCTCGCCCTGCAGGGCGCGGGTGACGGTGTCGTCGATGAACCACGACAGCTCGGTCGCGCTCATGTTCGGCGCGGAGACGGCGTAGGTGATGATCGGGGCGCTGGTGATCTCGAGCCGCTGGACGATCGGCTCGTCGACCTCCCTGGGCAGGACGGCGCGGGTCTGGTCGACCTTGGAGCGGACCTCGTCGGTGACCTTCTGCAGGTCCTCGCCGAGATTGAACTCGATCGTCGTGGTCGAGGCGCCCTGGACCACCGACGAGCGGATGGTCTTGACGTTGGAGATGCTGGCCACCGCGTCCTCGATCGGGCGGGTGACCTGGGTCTCCATCTCGCCGGGCGCGGCCCCGCTCTGGGTGACCGTCACGGTCACGGCGGGGAACTCGACGTTCGGGAACTGCTTGATGGGCAGGCCCAGATAGCAGCCGATGCCGGCGATCATCAGGGCGACAAAAACCACCGCCACAGGGATCGGGTTCTTGATCGCCCAGGCGGAGACCCGAAGTTCGCCGGTCTTGTGTTCGGGAGGCTTCTGTTCGCTAGCCATCAGCGGGCCGCCTGCGGGTTCGGGCGCACCACGTCGCCGTCGCTGACGAAGGACGCGCCGCCCAGGACGATGAGCGTCCCGGCGGACGGCCCCTGGACCAGCTGAGCCCAGCCGCCGCCCTTCCGACCGATCTTCACGGCGGTCTGGTGGGCGCGGTTGTCGCTGTCGACTGTCATCACGAACAGGCCGTCGGCCTCATAGCGGATGGCCGATTCCGGAATGGCGGTCACCACCGCGCCCGAGGCGCCGAAGGTGGCGCGGCCGAAGCCGCCGGGGCGCAGGTCGGGGCGCACGGGCAGGCGCACGCGCACCTTGCCCAAGCGGCTCCCGCTATCGACGCGCGGGCTGATCAGGCGCACGACGCCCGGGATCGACTGGCCGCCGGGCAGGGACACCTGGGCGGCCTGGCCTTCGCGGATGCCGGCCAGGTCGGCCTCGTTGACCTCGGCGTCCAGCTCGACCAGGCCGTCGCGGGCGATGGTGAACCAGGGCGTCGTACCGCCTCCGGCGATTTGGCCGGGCTGCACGCCGCGCGACAGCACCCGGCCGCTGACCGGCGAGGTGATGGTCATCCGCGCGGCGCGAGTGCGCAGCTCCTTCAGCGCCGCCTCCTGAGCCTTGGCCTGGTAGCGGCGGGTCTCGATCTGCTCCTGGGACAGGACCCCCTGGCCGTCGAGGCCGGACACCCGAGCCGCTTCGGCCTGGGCCTGGGCGGTGACGGCGGCCTGCTGCTCGACCTGGGCCCGCAAGAGGGTGTCGTCCAGCTGGACCAGAGGCTGGCCGGCGCGGACCCAGTCGCCCTCGTCGGCATAGAGGCGCGCGACGCGGTAGCCGGTCAGTTCCGAGCCGACGGCGGCCTCCTCGCGCGAGACCAGCAGGCCCGAGGCCTCGACCCCGCCGCCCAGCGGCCGGGTCTCGACGCTGCCGATGCTGACCGTGCGCGCCTGGGCGGCGGCGGTCTTGGCGGGGGCTTCCTTGTCCTTCTTCCCGCCACAGGCGGTGAGGGCCACGGCGCTGCAGACCAGGGCGGTGGCGATCAGGTAACGGGTCGTCATCGGGGCGGGTCTCATTGCGCGGAAGGCTTGCTGGGGACGTTCGAGGGCGACCAACCGCCGCCGAGCGCCTTGTAGGTCTGGACGGCGCGTTGCAGCGCCTGGGTCTGGGCCCCGGTCAGGGCCGTGCGCGGCGCCGCGCCAGGACTGCTCGGCCTGCAGCGCCGTGGTCAGGTCGATCAGACCCATGGCGTAGCCCTTGCGGCTGGCCTCGTAGGCCACGGCGGCGCGGCGTTCGCCGGCGGCCAGCAGGGTGACGCGACGCTCGTCGGCGTCCTGTTGCACCAGGGCGCTCTCGGTCTCGCCGAAAGCCTTCTGGACGGTCTGTTCGTAGGTCACGGCGGCCTGCTCCACCTGGGCGCCGCTGACCTTGATGTCGGACATCAGCTTGGGGATGTTCAGCACCGGGATCGAGAGGTTGGCGCCCAGGGTCCAGGCCGAGCTGGTGGTCGAGACCGACGAGCCGGCCTGCAGGAAGCTGGGGCTGATCGCCTTGGAGATCCCGACGCCCGGAGTCAGGGTCAGGGTCGGGAACAGGGCCAGCTCGCTGATGTTCAGATTGCCCGAGGCCGAGGCCAGGCGCGCGGCGGCCTCGCGGATGTCGGGGCGGCGGGCCAGCAGCTCGGCCGGCGCGGCGGCGGGGACCGGCGGGGCCTTGGCCAGGATCGGCTCGACCGGCAGGCTGGCCAGCGGGTCGACGCCCTTGCCGACCAGGATCAGCAGGCTGCGGCGCGAGGCCTGCAGCTGAGCTTCCAGCTGGGCGACTTGGGCCTGGGCCTGGGCGAGGTCGGCGGCCGTGCGGTCGCCTTCGGAGGTGGCTGAAAGGCCCCGGCGGCCCTTCTCGTCGGCGACCTTGAACAGGTTCCCGGCGATGGCGGCGTTGGCGCGGGCGTCCTCCAGTTGCACGGCGTAGCCGCGCGCCTCGAAATAGGATTGGGCGACATTGGCCGCCAAGGCGGCGCGGGCGCCTTCGTAGGCGAAGCGGGCGGCGGCCAGATCGTTGTCGACCACGCGGCGGGCGGCGCTGCGACGGCCGATCAGGTCCAGCTCCCAGGAGACGTCGAAATTGGCCGAATAGGTCTTGCTGACCCCGCCCTGGGTGAAGCCGCCGGCGCCGCTCTGGTCGATGATGTGGGTGTCGGTGCGCTTGGCCGAGCCGGTCAGCGGCGTCTGCGGGATGTAGATCTGGCGGATCTGGCCCTCGCGCACGGCGCGAGCCTCTTCCAGCCGGGCGGCGGCCGAGACGCGCGTCGGGGGCCTGAGCCAGGGCCGTCGTGATCAGATCGTTCAAGACCGGATCGTTGAAGGCGGTCCACCATTGATCCAGAAGTCTGAGACGCCAGCGGCGAGCCCGCAGGCGCTTCGAAGACGGTCGGCAGTTTCACGTCGACTTGACGCGCGGGCGTGGTGCAGGCCGACAGGCCCGCGCCGACGAGCACGGCTGTCGAGACGAACAGGATGAAAGGCCGGCCTGGACGCCTGGAAGCGCCGGTCTTGGCGAAACGCATAGAGTTCGAATCCGGTTGTTCTCGCCTGGCGGGCGGGACTTGGCGACCAATGGTTTTCCACTAGGCGCCCCAACGCCAATGGGAAAGCCCCAGCCCAACGCTTTAGCGAAGCTTATGTTGCGGCGCACGCATCCCTCGCCCCTCACGCGCCCATACCCAGGGCTGGTGCGGCGTGTCGACGCGCCGGGGCGGTCCCGTGTCGCGGGCGGTTGACGTGGGGAGAAAACATACCGCATCATCGAAACAGATGTTCGATCTCATTTTCGGCATCCGCGACGGTTACTGAATCGTCGCAGTACGCGTGGCTTTTCAAGCGTCCGGCCCCGGGGGAACCAAGGCTTGTCGACTCCAGAAGGCGCATCGCCAAGTTTCGAAAAGGAACGCTCTTCGCGGTGCGCCGGTTTCGGCGCGCGTGTGGGCGCCTACGCCGAATGCGGGAGGCCGCCGCCAAGCTGAACGACCCCCAACTACCCCGATAGGGCCTCGCGCAGACGATCGGCCCGTCAAAGAACAATCGAGGGAGGGAAACCATGAGACGAACCAGCTTCCTGCGCGGAGGTTCCTGCCTCGCGCTGGCCATCGCCGTATCCGGCGGCATGGCGGGCGCGGCGGCGGCCCAGCAGAAACCCAACGACGCGCCGACCGAGGTCGAGGAAGTCGTCGTCACCGGCTCGTTCATCCGCGGGACGCCCGAGGACGCCGCCCTGCCGGTCGACGTGGTTAGCGCCGAAGAACTTCAGAAGCGCGGCTCGCCCTCGACGGTCGAGCTGCTGAAGGCCCTGTCGATCTCCAACGGGGTGCTGGGCGACACCAACCAGTTGATAGCCGAGCCCAGGGCTCGGAGGGCTCGGGCTCGGTCAACCTGCGCGGCCTGGGCTCGCAGCGCACCCTGGTGCTGCTGAACGGCCGCCGCCTGGCGATCAACCCGTTCGGCCAGGCCGGGGCGGGTATCGTCGACACCAACATCATTCCCGCCGCCGCGATCGGCCGCCTGGAAGTGCTGAAGGACGGCGCGGCGGCGACCTACGGTTCCGACGCCATCGCCGGCGTGGTCAACTTCATCACCAGGAAGAACTTCAACGGCCTGGAAGCGGCCGCCGACTACCGCCACATCAGCGGCTCGAAGGGCGACTACGGCGGCAGCCTGACCTGGGGCAAGACCTGGGACAATGGCAACGTCCTGGCCAGCGTGGGCTGGCAGCACCGCTCGAAGCTGTCGGTCGCCGACCGCGACTGGGCCAACAGGTCCTACCTCAGCAACCCCGAGGCGGGCTGGTCGGCGGCGGGCAATCCCTCGACCTTCATTCCTCTGGCCAGCACCTCCAGCGGCATGCGCGATCCGGGCTGCTCGAGCCTGGGCGGCTTCGCCGGCTTCAGCGGCCTGACGCCGGTCTGCTACTGGCACTACACGCCGTTCGACAACGTCGTGGAAAAGTCCAACGCGGTTCAGGCCTATGCCGAGGTCAATACCGACCTGTCGGCCAAGACCAAGTTCCACGCCGAGGTGCTGTACGCCCACACCGACGTGCCCGAATGGAACACCTCGCCGTCCTATGCGGCGCTCGCCGTGCCGACGGCGGAAGTGGCGCCGATCGCGGCCCTGACCGGCCGCTACTTCGTGCCGGCGAGCAATCCGGGGCTCGCGGCCTTCATCGCCGCCAATCCGACGGTGCAACTGACCAGCCTGGCGACGGGCGCGGTCACCACCGCGCCGGGGGCGATCTTCGCCGGCGGAGCGCTGAACGTGGCCAACCGGCCGTTCGGCATCGGCGGCAATCCGAAGTTCGGCTACGGCCCCTCGATCGGCTCGCGCTCCTTCGACGCCTTCCGAGTCTCGGGCGACTTGTCGGGCGAGTTCGAGAACGGCATCGGCTGGGACATCGCCCTGACCTACTCGCAGGAAGTCGGCATCCGCACCGGCTACGACACCCTGGTCAACCGCTTCGCGCTGGCCTTGCAGGGGCTGGGCGGCCCGCTCTGCGACAGCAACCCCAACACCCCGGGCATCCAGGGCACGCCGGGCGTCGGCGGCTGCATGTACTACAACCCCTTCGCCAGCGCGATCCCGTCCAACGTGATCACCGGCGCAGCCAATCCCGGCTACAACGCGACGCTTCAGAACAACAAGGATCTGGTCGACTGGTTCTTCAAGAAGCTGTCGACCAAGCAGTCCTCACGCCTGTTCGTCGGCGAGGCGGTGCTGAACGGAAAGACCAGCATCACCCTGGCGGGTGGCGACGTCGCCTGGGCCGCCGGCGTCCAGTACCGCCGCAGCTACTTCAAGGCCGACTACAACGACATCAGCAACGCCGCGATCAATCCGTGCGTGAACACCCCCGATTTCGGGGTGACCACCTGCACCGGCTCGGCCCGCAACGGCCCCTTCATGTTCCTGGGCGTCGGCAACGAGGCCGATAACCAGAGCGACGTGATGGCCGGGTTCGGCGAGCTTTCCGTGCCGATCACCGACGACTTCCAGGCCCAGTTCGCGGCCCGCTACGAGAAGTACGGCAACGGCATCGGCTCGACCTTCAACCCCAAGGCCTCGCTGCGCTGGCAGGCCATGTCGTGGCTGGCGTTCCGCGCCTCGGCCGGCTCGACTTTCCGGCGGTCCGCCGGATCCCCTGACCACCACCACCTCGGTGACCTCGCTGCAGGGCATCCTGGGCGTGTTCCGCGCCGTCGACATCTTCGGCAACCCGAACCTGAAGCCGGAGAAGGCCAAGACCTACAACTTCGGCACGCTGTTCAACGCCGGCGATTTCAAGGCCAGCATCGACTACTTCTACTTCGACTTCAAAAACCCGATCGTCGCCGAGCCGGTGGCGGGCATGGTCGCCTCGCTCTATCCGAACGGCGCGGCCGGCGCGAACAACTGCGCCAACCCGGCCTATGCGGGCCTGGTCTCGCGCTTCACCTTCAACGGCGCCTGCGGGACCCCGACCACCAGCATCGCCCGTCTGCGCACCGCCTATATCAACGGCGCGCCAGTGAAGAACGCCGGCTTCGACTTCTCGGCCGAGTACCGGTTCAGGGAGGTCGTCGGCGGTGACGTCACCCTCGGCGGCAACGCCACCTACATCCAGAAGTACAAGGTCGGCGCGACGGTGGTGGAGGGCATCACGGTCGAAAAGGCCTTCGACGCGGTGGGTCTGCTGAACTACCAGACCACGGTCGTGCCCATCCCGAAGTGGAAGGGCGATGTGTTCGCCGAATGGAACCGGGGCCCGCATAACCTGCGCCTGTCGGTGCACTACATCGGTTCCTACACCGACCAGCGCACCGCGCCGTTCGCGACCAACGCCTACAAGGACACCACGGGCGCGGGCGTCACGGTCAGCGCCGGCAAGACGATCAAGAAGCAGGTCCTGACGGATCTGGCCTACCGAGTCTTCCTGCCCTGGGACACGACGGCGACCCTGGCGATCACCAACCTGTTCGACAAGGATCCGTCCTACGCCCGTCTCGACCTGGGCTACGACCCGTTCACCGGCGACCCGCTGGGCCGCACCTACAAGGTGGGCGTCCGCAAGAAGTTCTAGGTCCCGAACGCCCTCGAGCATGTGGGTGACTGCGGCGCGCTTCCGGAGGAGGAGGCGCGCCGATTTCTTGTGGGAGGGGCCGCGATCGGGCTACCAATCGTCCCCCGTCGATCGAAGGTCCGTCCATGTCCAAAGCCGCTCTCCTCGCCCTGGCCTCGGGCCTGATCCTCGCGTCCGCCAGCGCGGCGGCCGCCCAGGATAGCGGGCCGATCGATCCGGCGCGGCTGTCGGACATCACGCGGGAGCTGGCCTCCGACCGCTTCGCGGGCCGCGCGCCCGGCGGTGAGGGCGAGGCGCCGACGATCGAGTACATCTCCGGCCAGTTCAAGGCGCTGGGGCTGGAGCCCGCCGGCGACAATGGCGGCTGGACGCAGAAGGTGGCGCTGGTCCGTACGCGGATCGATGGTCCGGCGACCCTGACGGTGGCGACCAAGGCCGCCCCCCTGACCCTGAACCAGGGCGAGCAGTCGCAGGTCATGACCCTGCGCCCGGTCGACAAGGTCAAGATCGACAAGGCCCCGCTGGTCTTCGTCGGCTATGGCGTCGCCGCGCCCGAGCGGGCGTGGGACGACTTCAAGGGTGTCGACCTGAAGGGCAAGATCGCCGTCTTCCTGATCGGCGATCCGGACCTGGAGGCCGCGCCGGGCGAACCCGTCGCGGGGAAGTTCGGCGGCTCGGCGGCCACCTACTACGCCCGCTGGACCTACAAGTACGAGGAGGCCGTGCGGCGCGGGGCGATCGGCGCGCTGATCGTCCACGAGAGCCTCGGGGCCGGCTATGGCTGGACGACCGTCAAGGCCTCGAACGGCGAGGGCTACGACATCGTTCGCCCGGATCCCGCCAAGGACAAGCTGCTGCTGCAGGGCTGGATCCAGCGCGACGTGGCGGTCGATCTGTTCAAGCGCTCGGGTCTGGATTTCGAAACCCTGAAACGTTCTGCCCGCACCGCCGCCTTCAAGCCGGTGGCCCTGACCGGCGCCAGCCTCTCGGCCGACTACGCCGTCAGCCATCAGGCGATGGACAGCGCCAACGTCCTGGCCCGTCTGCCGGGCGCCAAGCATCCGGACGAGACCGTGGTCTACGCCGCCCACTGGGACGCCTATGGCGTGGGCGCGCCGGACGCTCAAGGCAACACCATCCGGCGCGGCGCCGCCGACGACGCCATCGGCGTGGCCGCGGTGATCGAGGCGGCCCGCGCCTTCACCCAGGGCCCGCGCCCTGAGCGCTCGATCCTGTTCGCTGCCTGGACCGCCGAGGAGCGCGGCCTGCTGGGCTCGGAATACTACGCCAACCACCCGACCGCGCCGCTGGGCAAGACGGTGGCCAACTACACCTTCGACGTGCTGCAGACCGTGGGGCCCGCGCGCGACGTGGTGCTGGTCGGGGCCGGCCAGAACGCGCTGGAGGACGGCCTCGCCGCCCAGGCCGCCAGGCAGGGTCGGACCATCACCCCGGACGCCAAGCCCGAGCGGGCGCTGTTCTATCGCGCCGATCACTTCTCGCTGGCCCGCCGGGGCGTGCCGGTGCTGCTGCTGATGGGGCTGGGCGGCGGGGCGGACCTGATCAAGGGCGGCCGCGCCGCCGGCGACGCCTGGGTCGCCGACTACACCAGCCGCTGCTACCACCAGCCCTGCGACGCCTGGAGCCCCGACTGGGACCTGCGCGGCGCCGCCCAGGACGTCGCCCTGACCTATGAAGCCGGCAAGGCCCTGGCCAATTCCCGCGACTGGCCGGACTGGAAGGCGGGCTCGGAGTTCAAGGCCATCCGCGCCGAGACGGCGGTGGAGCGGCGGTAGGGGGCGGCCTTCTTGCGGCAACCCGAATTTTCGTCATTCCAGCCCTGACCTTGCGGAATACACCGATGCAGGCAAACCCGGTCGCGTGCGCCCTAAAGCGGACCCTCCCATCGTCTATACGGGGTCGGACATCGCCCTTTAGGAGGGCTCGCAGCTCGTCAACTCGGCGATCAGTTCGATGATCTGGGCGCGTCGGGCGATCGCCGTCTCGATGTGGCTCTCAAGTTCGGCTTGTTTTCGTCTTAGGCCGTCGATCATGTCGGCGCGCGCGGGCATCTGCT
Source organism: Caulobacter sp. UC70_42 (assembly GCF_044056025.1). Lineage (NCBI taxonomy): Bacteria > Pseudomonadati > Pseudomonadota > Alphaproteobacteria > Caulobacterales > Caulobacteraceae > Caulobacter > Caulobacter sp. UC70_42. The sequence goes on from NZ_CP171994.1 coordinate 2,429,692, forward strand.
CGTCGCCCGTCGAGAGGGCGGCCCGGAGTTCGGCCAGGGTGAAGCCCAGCGCCTGCCCTTGGTCGATGAACTGCAGGATCGCGATCGCCGAGGCCGGATACTCTCGGTAACCATTAGCGCGACGCTCCGGCGGCGGCAGGATGCCGTGCTTCTCGTAGAAGCGGACTCTCGAGGCAGAAAGGCCCGTCGCCTTCGCCAGTTCACCGATGCGCATTCGCGGCCTTGACCTTAAACCTAGGTCGAAGGTTTATCACTGTGTTCCGGCAGCGCCAACGCAGGAACAAAGCCCATGAACAGGACCACGGCCGAGCCCACGCGACTGAGGTCGTCTCGCATTTCCCCCTGGGCGTGGCTCCTGGCGGGATGCGCCGCCGCGGTTTTCGCCGCGGGCAGCCGCTGGGACATTCCGTTAGCGGCCTGGCTCCTGCCGATCTGCTTGCTGCGTTTCAGCCGCGCCAGTTCGCCGGCTCTAGCGTTGCTGGGTGTTCTCGCGGTCTGTCTTGTGCAGATCGGCATCTATTTGGTCGCCAGCGCGGTGCCCTTCAACGCCATGACGATCGCCCTGGGCCTGACGGTGGGAACCGTCTATGCGGCGCCTTTCGCGCTCGACCGCACGCTTGGGGCGCGACTGTCGGGAGCCGCCCGCATCCTTCTTTTCCCGGTCGCCGCCGTCGCCGGAGAGTTCGCGATTGGCGCCGTCCTCCCGCTGGGTACAGCGGTCGGCATGCGCGCGATCACCCAGGGCGAAGAGCTGGCGCTTTTGCAAGTCATCTCGGTCGCCGGTCCCTACGCCGTGGCGTTCCTGATCGGCTGCGCGGCGACCATCGCCAACCGCTTGCTCGAGGAGCCGGACTCGAGGTCGGCGCGACATTGGGGCGTGGCGTTCCTGACGACGCTGGCCGTCATCGTGGCCGCCGGCCAAGCCCGTCTGGCCTTCAACCCTCCCTCGACAAATACATCGACCGTGAAGATCGCGGCCATCACCCCGGACCGGGACCTGCGCATCGCGGCCAGCGACCTGCTCTCGGGCGAGAGCCTGCCTGCGTCCGCTGAGGCCGTCGCACGCGTGAGCACGCCGGAGATGCGCGCCCGTTACGTCCTGATCGCTGACCAACTGCTCGACGATACGCGCCGCGCGGCGCGGGCGGGCGCCAAGATTGTCGCGTGGTCCGAAACCGCCGCGCCCAGCACCCAGGCCGACAAGGGGGCGCTGCTGGCGCGCGTCGCTCAGGTCGCTCGATCAGAGGGCGTGTACGTCAATGCCGCCATCGGCGTGCCGTTCGAGCGCAACGAGGTTTTCCTGTTCGGCCCCGACGGGCGCCAGCTCTGGCGCTATCGCAAGAACCATCCCGTGCCAGGCATGGAGCCGGTGGCGCCGTTCAACAACCCCGTGCCCGTGGTCTCGACCCCATATGGGCGGCTCGCGAGCCTGATCTGCTTCGATGGCGATTTTCCCGATCTCGCCCGCGTCGAGGCCGACATCCTGCTGACGCCCAGCTGGGACTGGCCCGAGGTGAGTTACGCCCACACCATGCGGATGGTGCGGCTGCGCGGAATCGAGAACGGCTACTCGCTCATTCGTCCCGTGTTCAACGGCACAGCGGCGGCGTTCGACCCGTTCGGCAGGACGCTCGCGATGAAGGAGACCCTGTCCGGTGGCCGGCACGTCATGATCGTCGACCTTCCGACCCGCAGTGTCCCAACGGTTTACGGTCGAGCTGGCGACCTGTTCGCCTGGATGTGCGTCGCCAGCCTTCTCGCGCTGACCGTCCTGGGGCTTCTACATCGCAGGCGCGCGTAGGTTTGGGAGCACTCTTCTCGACCAATGTGCGTCCCCTAACCGTCCTCTTCAGCAGTCGGCGACGGCGGCTTTCTCGGCGGGGATGGGGCGTGTGCAGCCAGAAGCGCGGTCCCCTCTCGCCGCGCCTACAGATAATCCAGCATGCTCGGCGCCCCAGCTGTCTCGCCGTCGGCGTTGAACATCTCCGCCAGCTTGTCGCTGGCGGCCTGCAACTCAACCATCTTGCTGTAGACCGCCGGGGTCCAGCCGGCGGCGTCGCGTTCCTCGGCGCTCATGCCGGCGTAGCGGGTGATCATCGCCTTGCCGAAGCCGCCGTCCGCGTCCGAGGTCGACTGGTAGCTGGCCTTGATGGCGTCGCTGTCACGCTGGCGGATCTCGGCCTTGGCCTGGGCGACCTCGTGGGTCGAGAACTGGTCGTCCTTGTTCAGGGCCACGGCCGATAGCGAGCGGTCGTCGAAGCGGCGGAAGTCGATCGCGCCGCTGCCGCCGTCCTTGGCGGCGTCAGGAGCGACGGCCAGTTCGTACTGCTTGTCCAGCGCGGTGCGGACATCGCCGGCCACCTTGCCGAAGTCGCGGGTCTTGGCGCCGGCGACGACGCTGCCGGTTTCCTTCATGTAGGCGGCGACGCTGTCGTTCTGGATGCCGGCGGGGGCCAGGCCGGGACGGGCGATGGCCTGCTTGCGGCCTTCGACCAGGGCGGCGCGTTCGGTGGTCCAGGCGGTGGAGGCCTTTTCCTCGGGCCCGGCGGCGTCCATCTGGTCGAGGGCGGCCTGGTAGAGACTGGCATAGTCGCCGGTCAGTCGCGCCTGGGCGGCGGGGCTTGCCAGGGCGATGTCGTGCTGGTCCTTCAGGGCCAGGGCTGCGACCACCTGCTGGTCCATCGGGAACTGGCCGCCCTGGTTGCTGGCCACGGCGTAAAGGCTTCGGCGGTCCATGCCGGAGAGGTCGATGGTCGCGTCGCCGTTGTTCAGGGCGTTCTTGGTTCCGGCCGCCTTCAGCAAGCCCGCGATCTGGCTTCGGGCGTCGGAGACCACCGTCTCGATGGCGCGGGAGTCGGTCTGGGCCTTCAGCGCGGCCTGGGCGGCGGCCGAGAGCGTGACGTTCACCGCCGGCGTGTTGATCGTCGGGCTCTGGTCGCGGGTCGCGCCGTTGGCGGCGGCCTGGCTCGCGCGTTGCGCGGCGGTCTGGCCGGCGGTCAGGCCGGGCGCGTAGGTCGACGAATACGGATTGATCGTCGTCATGGCGGCGGGAACTCGAAGCGACTCAGTCGCGTCAGGGTACAGCCGTCAGCGGGGGGAGGCGAGACTATGGTTAATAGGTCGCAACCTTTGGGTGGCGGCTAGTTCAACACCCCGGTCAGCAGCGGTTTGGCGAACAGGTCGGCCGCCTCTTCCTTCTCCAGGCCTGGCGTCCAGGCGCCCAGACTGGCGGCGGCGTTCAGCATCGAGTTGATCATGTGGGCGGCGATGCTGGGGTCGATCGGGCGGATCGAGCCGTCGGCGATGCCGTCGGAGATGATCGAGGCGAAGCGCTGCCAGCCGCGCATATAGCCGTCGGCCATGTCGTGGCGCAGGGTGTCGGGCAGGGCGCCCAGCGACGAGGCGCGCAGCAGCGGCCCGTGCTCCGACAGCTGGTAGCTGGTCAGGCCGGCGGCGGTCGAGACCAGCCGCGTCCAGTTGTCCGTCGGCAGGTCGCGGGCGTCGAGCTGCGAGCGGCGGGTGACAGTGAAGGTGCGCTCGAAGCACTCGGCGACCAGGGCGTCCTTGTCGTCGTGGTGGTGGTAAAACGAGCCCTTGGTCACGTTCAGCGCCGCGGAGATGTCCTCGACCGAGGCGCCGCGATAGCCGCGCTGGTTGATCAGGCGGGTGGCGGCCACCAGGAAGGTCTCGCGCCACTCCAGGCCTTCGGGCGACACCGGCGTGGGGTCGGGCAGGGCGCGCGGGGCCCAGTGGTGGCCGGCGGCGGGCAGGCCGTTCAGCAGGATGTCGCCCATGCGGTCGCGCACGCGGCCATAGTCGTCGACGTCGTAGCGGCGCAGCCAGCGGCCCGACCAGAACACCTGCTCCATCAAGAGGTGCGTGCGGGCCGTGCGCTGGCGCTTGTCCAGATGGGCCAGGGATGGGTCGTCGAAGAAGTTCCGCACCCGGCGGAACAGATCGTTGAACGCGCCGACCACCGAGCCGCGCAGGGGCTCCTTCAGCGCCTTGATCTCGGCGAAGCTGGTCAGGGGCGTGGCCTCGCCCAGGCGAACCCGGCGGTTGAGGTCGAGATAGAGGTCGAGGAACTTCAGGATGCGGGCGGCGGGCGTGGCCTCGGCGGCGGCCTCCTCGACCATGGCCTCGAACCGCTCCAGGCCGCGCATGAAGCAGGCGGCGGCCAGGTCGTCCTTCTTGCGGTAGTAGTAGGTGACGCTGGTGGTGTTGAGGCCGACCTGGTTGGCGACATCGGCCAGGGTCATGCCGCGCACGCCCTGGCGGTTCAGGATCGCCGTGGCCGCCGCCAGGATGGTCTCCTTCTTGCGGGCGTAGCGCGCTGTGGCCGCCCCAGCGACCCGACCGTCGTCCATAACAAAATCCCCAAGTCCGCTACCTTCGGCGGCCGCGCCTGGCGCTGGACTATCCGGTCCAATCTAGGCGTGTGGAGGGCCGGCTTAAAGGGCGCTCCGTCCGTCGAGGGACAATTTGGCGCTCACCTAGCGTCAGGGTTTGTCAGGAATGTTTCAGGACGCCCGCTTTTGACGCGCCTCCGCCGCCATCTGGGTTTCGACCAGGTCGAGGAATTGGCGGCCGACCGCGCCGCCGGTCTGGCTCTCGACCTGCTCCAGCACCACCACGTCGGCGGCCATCAGGTCCTTGAGCGCGCTTTTCGGCGTGGCGGTCAGGGGATAGGCGCCGCCGTCGCGGTACTCGATGGGGGCGAGCGTCAGATAGCCGTAGTTGCGGGCGCGGCCGGCCAGGCGCGCCTGGGTCAGGAACAGGGCCAACGGATCGAAGAAGCTGTCGTTGACGGCGGCGAGGGTGAACACGCCCGAGCCGGGCGGTCCGACGGGGTGGGCGGTGACGGCCGGAGCCTTCCAGCCCGTGGGCGGCTTTCGAAGGTTCAGCAGGCTGGAAAGGTCGCGGTCCAGGCCGGTCTCGTCCGGCGCCTGGGCAAGGTCCCAGTCCAGCGCCGGCGTTTCGAGCCCCTGGCGGTTCAACTCGCTGACGAAGGCGCGGGCGGCCAGGGCGACGCCCAGCTGGTTCCAGTGAATGCCGTTGCGGGGGAACATCTCGTAGCCGAGCTTGCCGCGTTGGGCCTCCAGCGTCGCACGGCCGTCGACCCAGTGGATCCCGGCGGCGGTCAGGGCGCCGCGGGCGGCGGGATAGACGCTGTCGCGCCTGGCCGCGCAGGGGTAGCTGGACGGCACGAGGTCCGGGAACCAGGTCGTCTTGATCGGGGCCAGGACGTAGACGAACTTCTGGCCGCGCGCCTCGAACCAGTCCTGCGCGCGCCGCAGGCGGCGGGCGTAATCGGGCATGGCCGCGATGTCGACCTTCAGCTTGAGGCCGCAATGGGCCTCGATATAGCTCTCCTCGAACAGAGCGCCCTTGCGGCCCCGGATGATCGAGCCCGAGGCCATGGACGAGGTCCCGAAGGCGTCCCATTGCGCCTGGTTGTAGGCGCGAACGATGGCCGGGCGGGCCGGCAGCGCCGCGGCGGCGCGCGCCTCGGCGGCCTTCTGGTACTCGCCACGCCACAGGGCGGCGGGCGACAGGGCGACCTTTTCCGGCGGAATCCGCATACCCAGCAGCGTGGTGTCTGCGGGATGCTCTTTCAGCGCCGAGGCGCCGATCGCGCCCAGGCCCAGCAGCACGGCCAGGGCCAGAATCCGGGGCGTCCAGGTGAGCAGCGCGCGCATGGCCTAGAACCGGAAATAGAGGAACGGGTTGAAGGTCGTCGTCACCGCCTTGGCGATGGCCAGCAGGCCCAGCGCGACGATGGCCAGCGAGGCGGCGGCGCGGGCGGCGGGAAGCGCGGCGGCGCGCTCGGTCAGGATCCGGACTTGGGGCGCCGCGGCGACCAGGGAGCCGAGCAGGCCAATCGCCATGGCCGTCGCCTCGTGGCTGCGCACCGCCAGGAACTGGCCGTCGAGACCCGGCCGGACCATCGCGCCCAGCACTTCCGAGAGCTGGGGAAGGCCGTGGCTGCGGAAGATCGCCCAGCCGATCATGACCAGCACCAGGGCGCCGGCGACGCGCAGCGGCGAGGGCAGGCGCTCGGTCCACTTCCACCAGGTCTGGCGGTCCAGCACCATGAACGCCCCGTGCCAGGCGCCCCACAGCACGAAGGTCCAGGCCGCGCCGTGCCACAGGCCCGACAGCAGGAAGCAGAGCCACAGGTTCAGATAGGTCCGCGCCGCGCCGTGTCGGTTGCCGCCCAGCGGGATGTAGAGATAGCTGCGGATCCAGGTGGTCAGCGAGATGTGCCAGCGCTTCCAGAACTCTGTGACGCTGGTCGCGCCATAGGGGTGGGCGAAGTTCTCGCGCAGGCGGAAGCCGAACATCCGCGCCAGGCCCAGCGCCATGTCCGAATAGCCGGCGAAGTCGAAATAGATCTGGACGGTGAAGGCCAGCACCCCGATCCAGGCGCCGGCGAAGCCGATGGGTCCGTTGGCCGGGTCGAAGGCGCGGTCGGCGACCTGACCGCAGACATCGGCGATCAGCACCTTTCGCGCCAGACCCCACAGAAAGCGCAGAAAGCCCCAGGTCCGGTCGTCCCAGTCGGCCTTGCGGTCGCGTAAGGGACCGTCGATCTCGTGATACTTGATGATCGGCCCGGCCAGGACCTTAGGGAAGAAGAACACGAACAGCAGGTAGTCGCGCAGGGTCTTCGCCCGCTGGCTCTCGCCCCGGCGCAGGTCCACGAGGTAGGTGATCTTCTCGAAGACGATGAACGACACGCCCAGCGGCAGGGCCAGGTTCAGATGGGGGAGAGGCGGCGCGCCAAGGGACGAGAGCGGCGGCTGCAGCGTGTCGATCAGGAAGTCGGCGTACTTGTAGACGAACAGCAGCAGGATGTTGGCCGACACGCCCAGCGCCAGCCAGCGGCTCCCTTCCGGCCCGGGCCGGGTGACGAGGGGGCCGAGGCCATAGTCCAGCAGCGCCGAGGCCAGCACCACGAACACCGCGACCGGTTCGCCCCAGGCGTAGAACAGCAGGCTCGCGATCAGCAGGACGGCGTTCTTCAGGGCCTTGGGCGCGATGAAATACAGCAGCAGCGCCGGCGGCAGGACAAAGAACAGGAACAGCGGCGACGAAAAGAGCATGGTCCCCCAGGGTGTCGCGCTTTCTCGACCTCCGGCCGAGGGTTAGCGGCGCGGCGGCGCTTTGAACAGAGGCCCGGTAGGGCTGGCCCGTCGGGCGTTCACTCGGCCGGGGTCAGCGAGATGTCGACCATGATCTCGGCCGAGATGTTCTCCAGCGCCGTCTTCACCGCTTCGGCGTCCAGGGTGGGCGGCAGGCGCAGGCGGGCATCCAGATGGAACAGCGGCGCGCCCGAGTGGGGCTCGACGCTCATATGGGTGTCGAAGGCCTCGATATTGGCGTTGAGGTCAGCGAGCGCGGCCGTCACCTGATGGACGATGCCGGGTTGGTCCTGGCCGACCAGGCTGAAGGCGACGGCCAGGCCTTCCGGACCGGATGTCTCGACCGCCGGCGCGATCCGCACGTCCAGCCCCTGAGCGTCGACCGCGCTGACGGCGGCGCGCAAGGCGTCGGCGTCGTCGGCCTCCACCAGCACGGAGCCGACATAGAGGCCGCCCAACTGGCTGAGGTGGCTTTCCAGCCAGTTGCCGCCGGCCGACAGCACGGCGCTGGCGATGGCTTGCGTCAGGCCGGGTCGGTCGCTGCCGACGACGCTCAGGATCAAAAGGGCCATCGGCGCCTCCGGGAAAGTTGGCCCGCAACCAAGCGCATCGCGTCCGCGACGGCAATCCCGATCAGGAGGCCTTCCGCGCGGTCGACGGCTGGGCGGTCAGAGCCTGGACGATGGCCTGGGTCAGGGCGCGCGGCGACAGCGGCTTGGCGATCGCCCCGTCCATGCCCGCCGCCAGATAGCTGGCCTGCTGGTGGGCCAGGGCGTTGGCGGTCATGGCCAGGATCGGCGCGGACCCCGCGGGAGCGGGCAGCGCGCGGATGCGCTGGGTGGCCTCGATCCCGTCCATGACCGGCATCTGGATGTCCATCAGGATCAGGTCGAAACCCGCGCGGGCCGCGGCGACGCCCTGGACGCCGTCCTCGGCGGAGCTGACCTGGGCGCCCAGCGCCTCCAGCATGCGGCCGGCGATCAGGCGGTTGGTGGCGTTGTCTTCGACCAGCAACACGCGCAGGCCGTCGAACAGCGGCGTGTCGGGTTCGTTGAGGCGGGCCGCCCCATGTCCGAGATGCGGCGCGGCGCAGGCGTCGGCCTCGACCTCCAGCCAGAAGATCGAACCCTTGCCGTGTTCGCTGGTGAACCCGACCTCGCCGCCCATCATCTCGGCCAGGCGCCGACAGATCGACAGGCCCAGGCCCGATCCGCCGAAGCGGCGGGTGGTCGAGCCGTCGCCCTGACGGAAGCGCTCGAACAGGCTTTTGCCGGCCTCCTCGTCGATGCCGACGCCGGTGTCGGTGATCTCGAAGCGCAGGCGGAGCTTTCCATCCGTACGCTTGCCGGAGAGGCGGGCCACGACGCCGCCCTCCAGGGTGAACTTCACGGCGTTGCCCAGCAGGTTGAACAGGGCCTGACGCAGGCGCAGCGGGTCGGTGGCCGCCCAGCCCAGGTCGCTCTCGCCTCCCTTGGAGGGGGCCTCGACACGAAGATAGAGGCCCTTCGCCTCCGCCTGCGGCCGCAGCATGTCGGCGACGCCGGCCAGCAGCTCGGCCGGATCGACCGGCTCGGAACTCAGTTCGAGCTTCCCGGCCTCGATCTTCGAGAAGTCGATGATGTCGTTCAGGAGCTCCGACAGCATCTCGCCGCAATCCAGCGCCTCGTTCAGCAGGCGGCGGCCGTCGTCGGTCAGCGCTTCGTTCTTCAGAAGGTGCAGCACGCCCAGCACGCCGTTCATCGGCGTGCGGATCTCGTGGCTCATATTGGCCAGGAACTGGCTCTTGGCCTCGGCCGCGCCCAGGGCCGCATCGCGAGCCTCGACCAGCTCGGTGACGTTCTGGCTGATGCCGATCACGTCGAACGCGTCGGGGCTGGACCCGCGCACCCCGCGCCAGGCGCAGTGCATGTGCGTCCAGCTGTTGGTCGCCGGATCCAGGTAGCGGTAGTCGATCTCGACATGTTCGCCGCCGCGCAGGGTGCGCGAGAACGCGTCCCAAACCCTCATGCGATCATCGGCGTGGATCGACAGCGTCATCTCGTCCACCGTCATGGTCCGCACCCCGCCCTGCGGCGAGTTGGGCGTGGGGATGTCCTGATCGAAGACATAGACGCCCTTGCGGGGGTTGAAGCGCCAGACATAGACGCCGGCGGCGGTGCGCAGCAGCTCGTTGGAGCGCTCGGCCTGCTGGCGGGCGATCTCGCGGGCGCGGTCCTCGCTGAAGTCCTGGAAGACGATCATCAGGCCGCCGCCTTCCAGCACCTTGGACTTCGAGCGCACCCAGAGCCAGCCGCCGCCCTTGCGGGCCAGGCGATGCTCGCCCGACGCCTGGCCGCGCGCCTCCAGCGCCCGCCCGATATCCTCGATGACTGGTCTGTCATGCAGGTGGAAGAAGTCGTGCATGTGCCGGCCGACCGATTCGCCGGGCGACCATCCCGTCAGCTGCACCCAGGCGGGGTTGACGCGCGCGATCGCCCGGTCGTCCAGGACGACGAACATGTCGAGACTGCTCTGGAAGAACCAGTCGGCGGCCGCGGCTTCAATTCTGGAGGCCGCATCGGCGTCCAAGACCTTGCCCATCCCCATTTCCTCGTTTTCAATCGATACTCGCAGGATCGGGTAAAGTTTACGTTGCGGCAAAAAGCCCCGTCTTCGATTTCGATCCAACGGTACGCAAACACGACCAGAGCAGGTCGCAGGGGAGACCAGAAACTTGAGCACGCCAGAAGCGGTCGGACTGTCGAGCGAGCGATTGAAGCGCATCGATAGCTTCATCCAGTCCAAGTATATCGACACGGGAAAACTGCCCTGCGCGCTTACCCAAGTCTGGCGGCGGGGGCAGCTGGCCTATACATCGGTGCTGGGCAGCGCCGATGTCGAGCGAGGAAAGCCGCTCAAGGCCGACAGCCTGTTTCGCATCTACTCGATGACCAAGCCGGTCACGAGCGTGGCCTTCATGATGCTGGTCGAGGACGGCCTGGTGTCGCTGGACGATCCGGTGCATCGCTTCATTCCGGCCTGGCGCGACCTGGGCGTGTTCGCCGCTGGGGTCGAGGGGGCGTTCCAGACCAAGCGCGCCGGCGAGCCGATGCGGACGATCGACCTGCTGCGGCATACCTCGGGCCTTACCTACGGCTTCCAGCAGCGGACCAATGTCGACGCGGCCTATCGCAAGCTGAAGCTGGACGGGATCGACAGCGAGGGCGGCCTGCAGGGCTTCGTCGACGCGCTGGGGACCGTGCCGCTGGAGTTCTCGCCGGGCGAGGCCTGGAACTACTCGGTCTCGACCGACGTGCTGGGCTATCTGGTCGAGACGATCTCGGGGATGCCGTTCGACGTCTTCCTCAAGACCCGCATCTTCGATCCGCTGAAGATGGTCGACACCGGCTTCTTCGTACCCGAGAGCCAGCGCGAGCGCTTCACCGCCTGCTACGCCCTCACGCCTTCGGGCCGGGTGGTGCTGCAGGACGATCCGGAGAAGAGCCGGTTCTTCAAGGACCCGTCGGTGAAGTCCGGCGGCGGCGGTCTGGTCTCGACGGCCGACGACTACATGCGCTTCTGCCGGATGCTGCTGAACGGCGGCGAACTGGACGGCGCGCGCCTGCTCAGTCCCAAGACCATCAAGCTGATGACCATGAACCACCTGCCGGGCGGCAAGGAGCTGGTCCAGGTCTCGAAGTCGCTGTTCAGCGAGGCCGTGTTCGAAGGCCTGGGCTTCGGCCTCGGCTTCGCCATGACCATCGACCAGGCCCGGACCAAGAACCTGGGCTCGCTGGGCGAATATTTCTGGGGCGGCATGGCCTCGACGGCGTTCTGGATCGACCCGGTCGAAGACCTAGCGGTGGTGTTCATGACCCAGCTGATGCCGTCGACCTCCTATCCGATCCGGCGCGAGCTGCGGACGCTGGTCTATTCGAGCTTCACGGAGGCGGCGGGGTAGGGAGTCTCCCGGCCAAAGAAAGCGGCGCGGGAGGCTGCTCCCGCGCCGAGTTGCGCTTTACCAAAGTCCGACGCGTCGCGAGCAACGCGCCACGCTCGCGGAATTCACCGACTTCGAAGTGTGAGGACGCGTGCAAGGCGCATCCAAAGTCCATGGCTTCCCGCGAACGCCCTCCCCAGCGCGGATCATTCTCTCTGGATTTCAGGTAAATGCGGCGCCGAGCAGCCCCTCGACGCCGCACCCACCCCCACGGATGATCTCGGCTGAAACCGTAATTTCGAATTTGTAGTATGTGAATAAATTCGTCAACGCCGCCCCGTATCGAAGCGCTCCGAAAGCGCGTGTCGTCGCGGAGGTCTGGACATCTTCGCGCGAGCGTGCACGCTGGCTTCAAACAACCGTTCAAACGCCAAAACGGCATTCTTAAGAGCAGGGGTCGAAACGTCATGGCCGCGATCAACGCCGTCACCGATCTTTCCGTCGAAGGCGACATCGGCGTCGTCACGCTGAACTCCCCGCCGGTCAATGCGCTGTCGGCCGCCGTCCGCGAAGGCTTGAAGGGCGCGTTCGACGCGGCCATCGCCGATCCGGCCGTGCGGGCGATCGTGCTGATCTGCGAGGGCAAGACCTTCATCGCCGGGGCCGACATCACCGAGTTCGGCAAGGCCATGACCGGCCCCAGCCTGCAGGACGTCCAGGCGGCCATCGAGAACGCGCCGAAGCCCGTGGTGGCCGCGATCCACGGCACGGCGCTGGGCGGAGGCCTGGAGGTGGCCCTGGTGGCCCACTACCGCGTCGCGGTCCCCTCGGCCAAGGCCGGCCTGCCGGAAGTCAACATCGGCCTGCTGCCGGGCGCCGGCGGCACCCAGCGCCTGCCGCGCATCGTCGGCGTCGAGAAGGCGCTGGAGATGGTCACCAGCGGCCAGCACGTGCCGGCCAAGGCGGCCCTGGCCATGGGCCTGTTCGATGAGCTGGTCGAGGAAGGAAACCTCCGCGCCGGCGCGATCGCCTTCGCCAAGACCGTTCTGGCCGAGGGCCGTCCGCTGAAGAAGGTTCGCGAGCTGAACGACAAGGTCGAGGCCGCGCGCGGCAGGCCCGAGATCTTCGCCGACTTCCGCAAGGCCAACGCCAAGAAGTTCCGCGGCTTCATGGCCCCGGAGAACAACATCAAGTGCATCGAGGCGGCGGTGAACCTGCCGTTCGAGGAGGGGCTGAAGGAAGAGCGCCGGCTGTTCATGGAGCTGATGACGGGCAGCCAGTCTGCCGCCCAGCGCTACGTGTTCTTCGCCGAGCGTCAGGCCGCCAAGATCCCGGACGTGCCGGACGACACGCCCACGATCCCCGTCAAGAAGGTCGGCGTCATCGGCGCCGGCACCATGGGCGGCGGCATCTCGATGAACTTCCTCAACGCCGGCATTCCGGTGACGATCATCGAGGCCAAGCAGGAGAACCTGGAGCGCGGCGTCGGCGTCATCCGCAAGAACTACGAGAACACCGCCAAGAAGGGCCGCCTGACCCAGGACGACGTCGAAAAGCGCATGGGCCTGCTGACCCCCTCGATGAACCTCGAGGACCTGGGCGACTGCGACCTGATCATTGAGGCCGTGTTCGAGCTGATGGAGATCAAGAAGGAGGTCTTCGGCAAGCTGGACAAGATCGCCAAGCCCGGCGCGATCCTGGCCTCGAACACCTCGTACCTGGACATCGATGTGATCGCCGCCAGCACGAGCCGGCCCGAGAGCGTGATCGGCCTGCACTTCTTCTCGCCGGCCAATGTCATGCGCCTGCTGGAGATCGTGCGCGGCGCCAAGACCGACAAGTCGGTGATCGCCACCTCGATGCAGATCGGCAAGAAGATCGGCAAGGTCGCGGTGCTGGTCGGCAACTGTCACGGCTTCGTCGGCAACCGCATGCTGGCCCAGCGCCAGCGCGAGGCCCAGAAACTGATCCTGGAAGGCGCCATGCCCTGGGACGTGGACCGCGTGCTCTACGACTTCGGCCTGCCCATGGGGCCGTTCGCCATGAGCGACCTGGCCGGCCTCGACATCGGCTGGGACCCGGCCAAGACCTCGTCGTCGACCGTGCGCGAGGTGCTGTGCGAGATGGACCGTCGCGGCCAGAAGAACGGCAAGGGCTTCTACGACTACGACGAGAACCGCAACGCCAAGCCGTCGCCGGTCGTGGAAGAGGTGATCCGCGACTTCGCCGAGAAGCGCCAGATTCAGCGCCGCGAGATCAGCGATCAGGAGATCCTGGAACGCTGCCTGTATCCGATGGTCAACGAGGGCGCGAAGATCCTCGAGGAAGGCAAGGCTATCCGGGCGTCCGACATCGATATCGTCTGGATCAACGGCTATGGCTGGCCGGTCTATCGGGGCGGTCCGATGTTCTGGGGCGAGCTGGTGGGCCTCGACAAGATCCTGGCCAAGATGAAGGAATTCCAGGCCGCCCACGGCGACGACTTCAAGCCGTCGGCCCTGCTGGAGCGGCTCGTGGCCGAGGGCAAGGGGTTCAAGGACGCTTGAGGCTCTATCGATCTCACTAATCTTGTCATCCCGGTAAGCGCGTAGCGCTTGTCCGGGACCCGGGGGGGGCACCGCATTGCGCCGGCTCCTGGGTCCCGGCTCTCCGCTTCGCCGCGGCCGGGATGACAAGCGTTGTTGCGTTTGGGGAAGTAAATCCATGACCACCATCGCCGCCATGATGTCCGCCGACTACGGCGTGATGGGCGACATCCTGCGCCAGCGCGCCCAGGAGGGGCCCAACCATCCGGCCGTGATCATGGAGACCGGCGAGGCGGTGACCTACGCGCAGTTCGACGCCCTGGTCGACCGCGTCGCCGCCGCCCTGCAGCGTGACGGGATTGCGCCGGGCGAGGCGATCGCCGTCTGCGCCCTGTCGTCGATCCCCTATGCGGCGGTGTTCCTGGGCGGCCTGCGGGCCGGCGTCGCCGTGGCGCCGATCGCGCCGTCCTCTACGCCCGAGGCCATCGCCGGCATGGTCGCCGACTGCGGGGCCAGGCTGTTCTTCCTCGACGCCGGCGTGGCCGAGGCCCAAGCGCCCGCGCCGATCCCCGTCCGCCAGATCGCCCTTGATGGCTCGGCCGCCGGCGAGTCCTTCGACGCCTGGCTGGCCCCCGAAGGCGCGACGCCGCGGCCTGTCGTGATCGCGTCCGACCAGCCGTTCAACATCATCTATTCCAGCGGCACGACCGGCACGCCCAAGGGCATCGTCCAGTCGCACGGCATGCGCTGGAAGCACGTCTTCCGCGGCGACGCGGTCGGCTATGGCCCCACGGCGGTCACGGTCCTGTCGACGCCGCTCTATTCGAACACCACCCTGGTCTGCTTCTTCCCGACCCTGGCGGGCGGCGGGACCGTCGTGCTGATGAAGAAGTTCGACGCCGGCAAGTATCTGGAGCTGGCCCAGAAGCACCGCATGACCCACACCATGCTGGTGCCGGTGCAGTACCGACGCCTGATGGAGCGGCCGGACTTCGACCGCTACGACCTCTCCTCGACGCACCTGAAGTTCTGCACCAGCGCGCCGTTCGGCGCCGAGCTGAAGGGGGAGGTGCTGAAGCGCTGGCCCGGCGGCCTGGTCGAGTATTTCGGCATGACCGAGGGCGGCGGAACCTGCATCCTGATGTGCCACGAGCATCCGGACAAGCTGCACACGGTCGGCCAGCCCGCGCCGGGCCACGACATCCGGCTGATCGACGAGGACGGCGTCCAGGTCGGCCCCGGCGTGGTCGGCGAGATCGTCGGCCGTTCGGCCGCGACCATGAGCGGCTATCACGGCCGCCCGGACAAGACCGCCGAGGCCATCTGGACCTCGCCCGAGGGCTGGACCTTCATCCGCACCGGCGATGTCGGCCGTTTCGACGAGGACGGCTTCCTCACGCTGATGGATCGCAAGAAGGACATGATCATCAGCGGCGGCTTCAACATCTATCCGTCCGACCTGGAGGCGGTGCTGGTCCAGCATCCGGCCGTGGTCGAGGCGGCGGTGGTCGGCGTGCCCTCGGACGCCTGGGGCGAGACCCCGGTGGCCTTCGTGGCGGTGAAGGGCGAGGCCGACGCCGAGGCGATCAAGACCTTCGTCAACGGCCAGGTCGGCAAGACCCAGCGCCTGGCCGACGTGAAGATCGTCGACAGCCTGCCGCGCAGCCATATCGGCAAGGTGCTGAAGCGCGAACTGCGGAACTCCTGGCAAAATCAGCCTAGTCGCTGAACTTTTTGCCGCGACGGCGCGCCACATTAGGCCGGGCGGAATCGATGAATACGGTTGCTTAACCATATGGTGCGGCCATGGAGGTCGCCCGGTTCGTCGTGGAATGCGTTCTAAAGCCATGCTCCCGAAGCCCGCCGCCGTTCCGACCCTCGTCCCGCAAGGGAAGACCTTCGTCCGCGCGACCGGAGCGCCGATCGACTTCGACGCCGTCGCCGCCGCCCTGGGCGTCGCCGGACATGGCGCGGACCTGCACCAGCGCCTGGCCGCCCGTTTCGCCCGTCCCGTCGCGGTGCGCGCCTTCGCCGACCGCGTCGAGGCCACCGCCGCGGCCCTGAAGGCCCTGGGCGTGCGCGAAGGCGGCGTCTGTGTCGTCTCCGCCCTGGCCGATCCGGAGACCCTGGCCGGCGTCGCCGCCGCGGGGCTCAAGGCCTGGCTGGTCGATGTCGACCCGTTCAGCGCCATGTTCGACACCGGCCACCTGCGCGAGCGCCTGCCCGATGCGCCGGGGCCGCTGGAGGCCATCGTTCCCGCCGCCGCCCACGGCCGCGCGCCCGACATGCGCGCCTGGGCCGCCTTCCGCGCCGAGACCGGACTGCCGATCCTGGTCGACGCCGCCGGCGCCTTCGATGTGGTGATCGCAGCGCCGGTCCCCGTTCTCGTGGGCCTGCCCGCTGGGTCGGGCGTGTTCGTCGCCTGCGAGGACGCCACCCCGATCAACGCCATCGACGCCGCGCCCTTCTCCGGCGACGACGGCCTCGCCGCCTGGCCGGGTCTGCGCCAGCGCCTGTGCGGCACGGCCCAGCAACTGCGTGTCCTGCTGTTGGACAGCGGCGTCGGCTTCCAGCCCGGCTGGGGCATGAGCTGGATCTCGCAGACCTGCGCGCTGTCTCTGCCGACCGACGACGCCGGCGCGGTGGCCTGGAAGCTGCAGGCGGCCGGCGTGCCCGCCAGCTGCTCCGTGCGCGATCGGTCTCTCGCCACCGACGACACCCCGACCGCCGATCACCTGGCGGCCTCGACCGTGGTCATCACCCTGGATCCGAACCTCGATATCGAAGGCCTGGATCGCCTGTGTGACGCCTTGCGGGACGCGGTGGCCTAGAGCCGCGCGATGGCCTAGTCATTCGGCGTCGTACACGCCGAAGGTTCCGATGGCCGAAGAGTTCTCCCTGACCCGCGACTGGGGTTTCGAGCTGCCCGACGAGGTCTGGGCGCTCACCGAAGCCGAGCTGGGCGAGCAGGTCCGTTACAATGACGACCTGTGCCAGTGGGGCGACCGCGTCTTCATCCGCTGCATCCTGCCGGTCCCGCTGAAGGGCGCCGACGACTATTTCGGCTGGGGCGCCTGGAGCGAGGTCGAGCCCGAGGTCTTCGAGCGCTATCTTGAGCTCTACGAAGAGGACGGCCGCGAGGAGCCGCCGGTCCCTGGCAAGCTGGCCAACCGCCTGCCGCCCTATCCCGGCACGACCCTGGGCACCCGTGTGATGATCCAGTTCCAGACCCCGGACGAGCGGCCCACCCTGAACCTGCTGGAGGGCGACAAGAGCCGGCTGGCCCAGGAACAGCGCGAGGGTATCGACGCCGCGCGGCACCGCGAGATTCTGGAGATCAGCGAAGCCTAGAGCCAGCCCGTCTTGCGGAACCGCCGGTACAGCAGCCCGCAGACCGCCACGATCACGGCCAGCACGCCGTAGTAGCCGTATTCCCACTTCAGCTCGGGCATGTGCTCGAAGTTCATGCCGTAGATCCCGGCCACCGCCGTCGGCACGGCCAGGATGGCGGCCCAGGCGGCCAGCTGGCGGGTGATCACGCCCTGGCGCTGCTGTTCCAGCAGGCTGCTGATCTCGAACACGAAGGTCAGCACCTCGCGCAGGCCGTCGACCAGGATCTCGGTGCGCTGGATGTGATCGCGGACGTCGCGGAAATAGGGCCGCACCTCGCTGTCGATGCAGGGCAGATCGTGATGCTCCAGCGCGCTGACCACCTGGGTCATGGGGCCGAGCAGCTTCTTGAACTTCATCAGCGCCCGGCGAAGATTGAAGATGCGGGCGATCTCCGCGCGGCTGAGAAAAGCGTCCAACGCCCGCCGCTCGAAGGCGACCAGCTCTTCCTCGATGGCGTCGACGACGGGCATGTAGCCGTCGACGATGAAGTCCAGCACCGCGTGCAGCACGTAGTCGACGCCGTGCGCCAGCAGGGCCGGGGCGGCCTCCAGCTGGGCCCGCAGTTCGGTGTGAGCCCGCGCCGAGCCGTGGCGGACGGTGATCAGGTGGCGGCGACCGACGAAGAAGTCAGTCTCGCCATATTCGATGTGGTCATTGTCCAGGCGCGCGGTCTTGGCGACGACGAACAGCTGGTCGCCGTAGACGTCGACCTTCGGCGTCTGGCGGGCGTTCAGCGCGTCCTCGATCGCCAGCGGGTGCAGATCGAAGGCCTGCTGCAGCACGCGCAGCTCGCCTTCGTCAGGCTCAACCAGGCCGATCCAGACGAACTCGCCGTCGCGCGGCCGCAGACTGTCCGGATCGTCCAGGCTGATCGGGCGGACGGCCTGGCCGGCGACATAGGCGTTGGCGGCGACGACGCTCACGGGCGGGGGCTCTTGGGGCTAGTGGCTGGCCGCGTAGGCCTCGACCTTGGCCACCCGCTCGGCCTTCTCGGCTTCGGTCAGGAACGAGCCGGTGAAGCTGTTCTTGGCCAGGGTGACGATCTCTTCGCGGGTCAGGCCCACCGCGCCGGCGGTGGCCATGTAGTTCTCCAGCAGGTAGCCGCCGAAATAGGCCGGGTCGTCGGAGTTCACGGTCGCCTTCAGGCCCAGGGAGAGCATCTTTTTCAGCGGATGGACGTCCAGGCTGGGCACGCCGCACAGCTTCAGGTTCGACAGCGGGCAGACGGTCAGGGTCGTCCCGTCCTTGACCAGGCGCGCGGTCAGGGCCTCGTCCTCGAGGGCGCGGTTGCCGTGGTCGATGCGGTCGACCTTCACCAGGTCGATGGCTTCCCAGACATAGGCCGGCGGGCCTTCCTCGCCGGCATGGGCCACGACCTTGAGGCCGAGGTCCCGGGCGGCTTGCATGACGCGGGCGAACTTGGCCGGCGGGTGGCCGACCTCGGAGCTGTCCAGGCCGACGCCGGCGATCTTGTCCAGCCAAGGCTTGGCCCGCTCCAGGGTCTCGAAGGCGGCCTCTTCCGACAGGTGGCGCAGGAAGCAGAGGATCAGCTTGGAGGTGACGCCCAGCGTCTTCTCGGCCTCGTCCATGCCGGCCAGCAGGCCCTTCATCACCGTGTCGAAGGCGATGCCGCGATCGGTGTGGGTCTGGGGGTCGAAGAAGATCTCGGCGTGGGTCCCGCCGTCGGCGGCCAGGCGCTTGAAATAGGCCAGGGCCAGGTCCTTGAAGTCGGCCTCGGTGATCAGCACCCCCGCGCCCTGGTAGTAGATGTCCAGGAAGTCCTGCAGGTTCGAGAAGGCGTAGGCGGCCCGGATCTCGTCCACCGACTTGAAGGGCAGGGTGATCCCGTTGCGCTGGGCCAGCTCGAACATCAGCTCGGGCTCGAGGCTGCCCTCGATGTGCATGTGCAATTCGGCTTTCGGGAGGCCGCGGACGAAGTCGGTAAAGGCGGTGTCGATCATGCGGACGTTATGAGCCTCCCTAGCGACGCCTTTCAACTGTCATCCCAAGCTTTATGCGCGGGACCCATCCGTCCGCCGCCAGTGCGGAGAGGACAGGCGCCTGCCTAGAGCGGTTGCGGCGTCTTCGGCGGGCCTTCCGGCAACGGAATGAACTCGTCGTGGTCGAGGTCGGGCAGCTTCATGCGGCCAGCCTTCCAGTCGGCCTTGGCCTGCTCGATGCGGTCCTTGGACGAGGAGACGAAGTTCCACTCCATGAAACGCGGGCCGATCGGCTCGCCGCCCAGCAGCATGACGGTCGAGCGCTCCAGCGCCTTGAACACCACGGTCTCGCCCGGCGCGAAGACGGCCGATCTGCAGGGCCGAGAGCTCGCGGCCGTCGACCTCGACCCGGCCGTCGGCGACATAGGCCGCGCGCTCGGAATATTCGGCTGGCAGGGCCGCGGTCGCGCCCGGCTCAAGCTCCCAGTGGACGTAGAACAGCGGCGAGAACACCGGCACATTGGCCTTGGCGCCGAACGCCTCGCCGGCGATCAGCCGCGCCTTCAACCCGCCGCTCTCGTAGGACGGCAGCTCGGCCTGGCCTTCGTGGTGGCTGAAGCTGGGGGCGATCTCTTCATATTCCTTGGGCAGGGCGATCCAGGCCTGCATGCCATCCATGCGGCCGCCCTGGCGGCGCAGGGTCTCGAAGCGTTCGGAGTGGGTGATGCCCGAGCCGGCGGTCATCCAGTTGACCTCGCCCGGCTTGATCACGGTCTCGGAGCCGACGCTGTCGCGGTGGGTGATCTCTCCCTGGAACAGGTACGACAGGGTGGAGAGGCCGATGTGCGGATGCGGGCGGACGTCGGCGCTCTTGGGGAAGCCCGGCGCGAAGTCGGCCGGCCCCATGTGGTCCAGGAAGGTGAACGGGCCGACCATGCGCTTGGCGTGGAAGGGCAGCACGCGGCCAACCTCGAAGTTTCCGATGTCGTGACGGCGGGCTTCGATGACGAGGTCGATCATGGGGCGGCTCCGGGAAGGAATAAGCGGGAACTTAGCTGGGACAAGACCGCCGCGTCTTGTGCAAAGCCGGCAATGCAAGGTTCGCGTTTTTGATCCCTACAGCGTGTCGGCGGCCTTCTTCAGCGGCAGCAGCGCCAGCAGGCTGATCGCGCCCGCGCCGGCGAGATACAGGCCGACCAGCTTCAGGCCGCCGTGCGTCGCCAGGGCCTGGGCGATGGCCGGGGTCATGCCGCCGCCGATCACCCCGCCGACATTGAAGGCGATCGACGAGCCGGTATAGCGCACCCGCGCCGGAAAACAGGCTGGGCAGCCAGGCCCCCAGCGGGCCATAGACCAGGCCCATGACCACCAGGGCCAGGGACAGAAAGACGCCGATCGTCCAGAGCGAGCCCGAGCCCATCATCGGCGCCAGGGCCGCGCCGGCGGCGATGGTCAGCAGCGAGCCGGCCATCAGCACGCGGCGGGGGCTGGTCTTGTCGGCCCAGTAGCCGGCCCAGACGATGCCGCCGGCCATGAACAGGATGGCGACCAGCAGCACACCCAGGAACACCTGGCGGTCATAGCCGAGGGCGGTGACGCCGTAGCCCAGCGAGAAGGCGGTGGTCAGGTAGAAGAGCGCGAAGCAGGCGACGACGGCGAACGTGCCGCCGATCGTCTCGCGGGCGTGGGTCTTCAGCAGCTCGGCCACCGGCACGTGCGGCGGCGGGGCGGCGTGGGCGGCGGCCTGGAAGGCGGGCGTCTCGGTCAGCTTGAGGCGGATCCACAGGCCGACCCCGACCAGCAGGATGCTGCCCAGGAACGGCAGTCGCCAGCCCCAGCTCTGGAACTGCTCCGGCGTCAGGACGGCGCCCAGAGCCAGGAACAGGCCATTGGCGGCGATGAAGCCCACCGGCGCGCCCAGCTGCGGGAACATGCCGAAGCGCGCGCGGAAGCCGGGCGGGGCGTTCTCCACCGCCAGCAGGGCCGCGCCGCCCCACTCGCCGCCCAGGCCAAAGCCCTGGCCGAAGCGCAGCAGGCACAGCAGGAACGGCGCGACCCAGCCGGCCGTGGCGTAGGTCGGCAGGAAGGCCACCAGCAGGGTCGAGCCGCCCATGATCAACAGCGACGCCACCAGGGTCGACTTGCGCCCGATGCGGTCGCCGAAATGGCCGAACACGATCGAGCCCAGCGGGCGGGCGATGAAGGCCACGCTCAGGCTGGCGTATGAGGCCAGGAGCTGCATGGCCGGCGAGCTGGCGGGAAAGAACAGCGGCCCGAACACCAGGGAGGCGGCGGTCGCGTAGATATAGAAGTCGTAGAACTCGACCGCCGTGCCGATCAGGCTGGCGGCCAGCACGCGTCGCGTCGACGCGCCGGCGGCGCTCGATGGGGCCATTTGGCCTCTCCCCAAGGTGTCGGAAGATCGACGCGGACGGCTGCAGGGCCGCCACGCGCCATCGTGAGGATCAGCCCAGCGGGCTGACGTACGGGCTCACCAGACCCAGCGGCACGGCCGTCGAGTTCTTGACGCCGCGGATGACGATGCGGCTCTCGATGTTGCTGACCAGGCCCAGCGACAGCAGCTTCTCGCGCAGGAACTCGTCGAAGGCGCGCATGTCGCGGGTGACGATGCGCATCTCGTAGTCAGCCGCGCCGGTGACGGTGGCGCACTGCACGACCTCGGCCCACTTGGCGACGGCCTGCTCGAACGTGTCCAGATTTTCCTTGGTCGGAAGGGACAGCTTGACGGTGCAATAGACTTCGAAGCCCAGACCCAGCTTTTCGCGGTCCAGGATCGTGACGCGACGCTGGATGACGCCGGCGTCTTCCAGGCGCTTGATCCCGGCGCCAGCACGGGCTGGACGAGAGGCCGACTCGTTCGGCGATCTCCGCGACGGACAGTCCGGCGTCGTGTTGGATGAGATCCAGGATCTTGGCATCCACGGCGTCGAGTTGTTCGGACAAGAAATTCCTCCCCCAAGCGGGCGTTGACGCTCCAATTTTGCGCAAAGGGGCCCTGAAGTCGGGCACGCCTTGGGCAAACAATTTCCGCGCTTCTATAAGATATTGCGTTACGGGCGAGAAGACCCCGGAGGAAAATTTTTGCCATGCGGCACTCTGAAGTCACTCTCGACGACAAATATGTGCTCGAAGATGGTCGAGCCTTCATCACTGGCGTGCAGGCGCTGCTGCGGGTCCTGCTGGATCGCAAGCGTCTCGATCGCCTCGCGGGGCTGAACACGGGGGGCTATCTTTCCGGCTATCGCGGTTCGCCGCTGGGCGGCCTCGACCAGCAGGCCGCGCGGATCAAGAAGCTGCTCACCGCGCACGACGTGGTCTTCCAGGAAGGTCTGAACGAGGACCTCGCCGCTACAGCGGTGTGGGGCAGCCAGCAGGCCAATCTCTTCCCCGGCGCCCTTTATGATGGCGTGTTCGGCATGTGGTACGGCAAGGCGCCCGGCGTCGACCGCACCGGCGACGTCTTCAAGCACGCCAATTTCGCGGGGACCTTCCCGACCGGCGGCGTGCTGGCGGTGGCCGGCGACGACCACGGCTGCAAGAGCTCGACCCTGCCGTCGCAATCGGAATTCGCCTTCCAGGACTTCGAGATGCCGGTGCTGTCGCCGGCCGACGTTCAGGAAGTGCTGGACTATGGCGTCCTCGGCATCGCCCTGTCGCGGTTCTCGGGTCTGTGGACGGGCATGATCGCCCTGGCCGACACCATGGACTCGGGCGTGACCATCGATGTTTCGCTGGGCCGCCACCAGGCTGTCATTCCAGACTTCCCGTTCCCGCCCGGCGGTCTCGGCATCCGGCTGAAGGACCAGCCGATGGAGAAGGAACGGCGGATGCGGCTGCACAAGCTGCCCGCCGCCCTGGCCTTCGCCCGCGCCAACCACATCGACCGCGTGGTGCTGGGCGCCTCGCACGTGCGCGTCGGCAAGGCGCGCCTGGGCATCGTCTGCCAGGGCCAGGCCTACAAGGACGTGCTGGAGGCCTTCACGGCCATGGGCATGACCCTGCAGGAAGCCGCCGACCTGGGTGTCTCGATCTACAAGGTCGGCATGCCTTGGCCGCTGGAGCCGCTGGGCCTGCGCGCCTTCGCCGCCGGCCTCGAGACCCTGATGGTCATCGAGCACAAGCGCGGCCTGATCGAGCCTCAGGCGCGCGCGGCGCTGTATGACCTTCCCGCGCAAGCTCGGCCGCGCATCATCGGCAAGGTCGACGAGCGCGGCGCGCCGCTGCTCTCGGAGCTCGGCTCGTTGTCGGTGGCCGAAATCGCCCTGGCCATCTACGACCGCCTGCCGGACGGCCCGCACATGGAGCGGGCGCGCGCCTATCTGAACCGCGTCTCGGCCGCCGGCGTCGCCGCCGTCAGCCTGGCCGCCGACCAGGCCCGCAAGCCGTTCTTTTGCTCGGGCTGCCCGCACAACAGCTCGACCAAGCTGCCGGAGGGCTCGCGGGCTCTCGCCGGCATCGGCTGCCACTACATGGCCGGGTTCAACGACCCGATGACCGACCTCAACACCCACATGGGCGGCGAGGGCCTGACCTGGGTGGGCGCCGCGCCGTTCACCAGCGAGAAGCACGTCTTCCAGAACCTGGGCGACGGCACCTACAACCACTCGGGCTCACTGGCGATCCGGGGCGCGATCGCAGCCAAGGCCAACATCACCTACAAGCTGCTCTATAACGACGCCGTCGCCATGACGGGCGGCCAGCGCGCCGAGAGCGGCTTCACTCCCGCCCAGATCACCCGCCAACTGGCGGCCGAGGGCGTGACCAAGACCGTCATCGTCGTCGATGAGCTGCACCGCTACGAGGGCGTCAACGACCTGGCCCCGGGCGTTCGAGGTCTTCCCCCGTTCGGACCTGATGCGCGTCCAGGAGATGCTGCGCGACACGGCCGGGGTCACGGTGCTGCTGTACGACCAGACCTGCGCCACCGAAAAGCGCCGCCGTCGCAAGCGCGGCTCCATGCCCAAGGCGACGAAGCGCGTGTTCATCAACCCGCTGGTCTGCGAAGGCTGCGGCGATTGCTCGGTGAAGTCCAACTGCGTCTCCGTCGAACCGCTGGCCACCGAGTTTGGCCGCAAGCGCAAGATCAACCAGTCGTCCTGTAACCAGGACTACAGCTGCGTCGAGGGCTTCTGCCCCTCGTTCGTCACGCTGGAGGGCGCCGAGAGCGCCCAGGCCAAGAAGACGCCGGCGGCCCTGACCGCCGAGTCGACGCCGCTGCCCGAGTTCGAGCCGCTGACCGGCGTGCGCAAGATCCTGTTCACGGGCGTGGGCGGCACGGGCGTGACGACCGTGGCCTCGATCCTGGCCATGGCCGCCCATATCGACGGCCGCGCCGGCAGCGTGGTGGACATGACGGGTCTGGCCCAGAAGGGCGGCTCGGTGTTCAGCCACGTCAAGATCGGCGAGACGGAAGAGACCATTGTCGGCGGCCGCGTGCCGGCCGCCAGCGCCGACGTGCTGATCGCCTGCGACCTGCTGGTGGCGGCCTCGCCCGAGGGCCTGTCGCTCTACGCCAAGGACCGCACCCGCGCCTTCGGCAACAGCGACTTTGCCCCCACGGCTGACTTCGTCACCAGCCGTGACGTCAAGTTCGACAGCGGCGCCATGGCGCGCCGGGTCAAGGGCGCGACCAACACCTTCGACGCCTGCCCGGCCCAGCGCCTGGCCGAGACCGAGTTCGGCGACGCCATCTACGCCAACATGATCATGGTCGGCTTTGCCTGGCAGCGCGGGGTGATCCCGGTTTCCAGCCGCGCCCTCTATCGCGCCATCAAGCTGAATGGCGTCGACGCCGAGGCCAATTTGCAGGCCTTCGAACTGGGCCGCCGCGTCGCCCACGACCCGACCTCGATCGCCGTCAAGGAAGACAAGGTCGCCACGCCCGAAACCCTGCCGCTGGACGACCTGATCGCCCGCCGCATCAAGGAGCTGACGGCCTACCAGAACGCCGCCTACGCCCAGCGCTACGCCGACAAGGTGGCCAAGGTCCGCAGCGCCGAAGCCGCAATCGGCGGTGAGGCCCTGACCCGCGCGGCGGCGGTCAACCTCTACAAGCTGATGGCCTACAAGGACGAGTACGAGGTTGCTCGTCTGTACACGGACGGTCGTTTCAAGGCCGAGCTGGCCGGCACCTTCAAGGGCGGCAAGGCCAAGGTCTGGCTCTCGCCGCCGCTGCTGGCCCCCAAGGGGCCGGACGGCAAGCCCAAGAAGATCGCCTTCGGCGGCTGGATGCTCGACGCCGCCTTCCCGATGATGGCGAAGATGAAGGGCCTGCGAGGCGGCCCGCTCGACATCTTCGGCCACGCCGAGGAGCGCAGGATGGAGCGCGGCCTGATGACGTCCTACGAGACGACCCTCGACCGCCTGGCCGCCGGCCTCTCCCAGGAGAGCCTGCCGCTGGCGGTGAAGATCGCCGAGATCCCGCAACAGATCCGCGGCTACGGCCACGTCAAGGACGCCTCGGTGGTCACGGCGAAAGCGGCCGAGGCCAAGCTGTGGGCGCAGTGGGGCGGTAGCTGACCACCGTATCGTGGCGGGAAGTCTGTGATAGACTTTCCGCCATGAACAAGCCGGTTCGCGACGCTTCGGTTTCAGTGACCCTTCCCAGCAGCGCGGTGGAGGAACTTAGCGCGCGCGTCGCCTCGGGAGAGTTCGGTAGCCTGGATGAGGCCGTCACGGCCTCGCTCTTGGAGCTTGAGCACTTTCGCGCCGTCGAATTGGTTGGGGGCGAGGCGGCGTTTCAGGCTCTGGCGGGGCGGATCGAAGCCGATTCCGAAGCGCATGTCGGTGAGGTCGACGCTTTCGAGTTCCTGCATGCGCTGAAAGACGAATATGAGCGCTTTGCCGCCCAGGACGACCGCGCTTGAGGCCAGTGCGTCTCAGCGCGCTGGCCGCTAAGGAAATCCGCCGGATAGGCGAGGACATAAAGCGCGATAAGCCCCAGGCCGCAGTGGCTTTCGTGGCTCAGCTGCTTCAGCGCTGCGAGAGTGTGGCCAACGCGCCTGAAGGCTACGGACTGAAGCCGCAATACGGCTCCGCCGTGCGCGGTGTAACAGTTTCGCCCTATGTGATCCTGTATCGGATACGAGCAGCGGACATCCTCATCCTCAGTGTCCGGCATGGCGCGCGCAGGCCGGTGGCGCTGAAATGATCAGGGACCTGCGTGGCGCGCTCCGGGGTTCGTGCTAGGCTTCCCACCATGACCAAGACCGCCAAACCCGTGACTGTCACCCTCAGCGCCGAGGACGCCGCCGATCTGCAGGCGCGGGTCGAGCGGGGCGAGTTCGCTTCCCTCGAGGAGGGCGTCGCGGCCGAGCTGGCCGAGCTGAACTATCGGCGGGCGGCGGAGATCGTCGGCGGACCGGAAAAGCTCGAGGCTCTGCTGGACAAGTTGGAAGTGGTCGAGACGCAGGATCCCGCCGACTGGATCGGCGGCAAGCGTTCGCTGTCCGACATGCTGGCGGACCTGAAGGCCCAGGCCGGATCGTAGGCGTTCCCATGGCGGATTTCGATTTCGACGCCGTCGTGGTCGGCGCGGGCGCGGTCGGGCTGGCCTGCGGTTACGCGCTCGCCAGGCGCGGCCTGATCGTCGCCGTGCTGGAGGCCGAGAGCCACATCGGCCAGGGCGTGTCGTCACGCAATTCCGAGGTGATCCACGGCGGGCTCTACTATCCGACCGGGTCGCTGAAGGCGCGGCTGTGCGTCCAGGGACGGCGGCTGCTGTACGCGTTCCTCGACACCCACGGCGTCGCCTACAAGCGCTGCGGCAAGCTGGTGGTGGCGACGTCCGACGACGAGATCCCGCGCCTCGACGCCATCTGGGATCAGGCCCTGGCCAACGATGTCGAGGGCATGGCGCGGCTGACCGGCGAGCAGGCCCGCGCCCTGGAGCCCGGCCTCAACGCCCACGCGGCGCTGCTGTCGCCGGAGAGCGGCGTCTTCGCCAGCCACGACTACATGCTGGCCCTGCAAGGCGAGATCGAGGCCGCCGGCGGGGCGGTGGTGCTGTCGACGCCGTTCGAAGGGGCCGAAGCGCTGCCGGGCGGCGGTTTCGCCGTGCGCGCGGGCGGGGCGGATCCGACCGCCCTGACCTGCCGCCTGCTGGTCACCGCGCCGGGCCTGTCGTCGCAGGCGGTCGCCGGCCGCATCGAAGGTTATCCGGCCGACCACATTCCCAAGCCCCACTACGGCAAGGGCGTCTATTTCCGCCTGACCGGCAAGGCGCCGTTCCAGCGGCTGATCTATCCGCCGCCGATCCACGGGGCGCTGGGGACCCACTACCGCAACGACCTGGGCGGTCAGGCGGTGTTCGGGCCCGACCTGGAGTATGTGCCCGCGCCCGACTATTCGGTCGATCCGGCCAAGGCCGAGGCCTTCGCCGCCTATATCCGCAAGTTCTGGCCAGGCCTGCCCGACGGCGCCCTGCAACCCGACTACGCCGGCGTGAGGCCCAAGCTGCATGGCCCCGACGCGCCGCAGCCCGACTTCCAGCTGCGCGGCGTCGAGGACCACGGCTTCGAAGGCCTGATGGCCCTGTTCGGCATCGAGAGCCCAGGCCTGACCAGTTCTTTGGCGATCGGCGAAACCGTGGCCGCAAGGCTGCTGGGGGAGCCGGCCGTCTAGCTTCGCGTTGACACTGGATCGGCGCCCGCCGATGGTCCGCCGCCTTATACGCCGCCCCGGAGTTCGCCTTGACCAACCTGCTGCACGCCATGCTGGGCAAGGGTCTGGGCGGTCTGGAGCAGGTGTTTCTCGACTATCAGCCGATCCTCGAGGCCTGGGCCGCCAAGCGCGGCGGACGGTGCGTCGGCGTGGTGCGCAAGGGCGGCAAGGTGGCCGCCGCGCAAGCCGGGCGGACCCCGTCCCTCATCCCGATGCCGGCCTTCACCGACTGGGACCCGATCACCCTCGGCGCGGCGCGCGCCGTGGTCCGGGCGAACAGGCCGGCGATCATCCTCAGCCACGGCCAGCGTCCGGCGCGGGTGTTCGCCAAGGCCGCCCCGGCCGGCGTCATCCAGGCCGTCTGCGTGCACAAGCCCAGCTTCGACGTGACGCCGGGGACCCACTATCTGTGCGTCGGCCAGCACCTGGCGAATCTGGCCCTGGAGCGCGGCGCGCCCGCGGATCACATTCACGTCGTCCAGAACGCCGTCCGGCCGCCAAACGTCCGAGCCAGGCCCTTCGCCCGCGAGGACGGGCCGGTGAAGATCGTCGCCGCCGGTCGGCTGCACGCCAAGAAGGGTTTCGACGTCCTGATCCGCGCGGTCGGCAAGCTGCGCGCCTGGGACGTCGACGTCACCTGCGAGATCGCGGGCGAGGGCGCCGAGCGCGCCGACCTGGAGGCGCTGATCAACACGCTGGATCTCGATCCGTGCGTGAAGCTGGTCGGTTGGACCGACGACGTCGCCGGCTTCCTGGCCACCGGCGACCTGTTCGCCTTTCCCTCGCACCAGGAAGGCTTCCCGCTGACCCTGTTGGAGGCCATGGCGGTCGGCCTGCCGGTGGTGGCCACCGAGATCGACGGGCCGGTCGAGATCCTCGACGAGGGCGTCACCGGCCGGCTCGTGCCGGACGACGACCCCGACCGTCTGGCCGAGGCCCTGGGCGAGCTGATCAGCGACCGCGATACGGCCCGACGGCTGGGCGCGGCGGCGCGCGAGCTGGTGCTGACCGAATACGGACCCGACGAACTGGCGCGGCGGCTGGAGGCCGCGCTGGACGGAATGCTCGTCAATTCTAAGGCTTGATGCCAACCGCGCTCGGGAGTATGACCCCCGTCCGTCCTGGCTATGGCTGGGTAGCTCAGATGGTTAGAGCGGTGGATTCATAACCCACAGGTCGGCGGTTCGATCCCGCCCCCCGCCACCAGGACGGACTGAGTTTCCTTACAATTTTAGACTTGCAACGGCGTCGCGGTGTCGTCCGTTCTCGCCCCATGGCGCGCGCGCTCAAGGTCTTTACGTGGTCGGACGGCTTCCATCGCTACACGGTGGCGGCGACCTCGCGCGCCAAGGCTCTGGCCGCCTGGGAGACGGATCGGGATCTGTTCAAGGAAGGCGTCGCCGAGGAAGCGCCCGATGCGCCCGACGCCAAGGCGGCCCTGGCCGCGGCGGGCGCGGTGATCCGGCGGGCCGAGGGCGGTTTGAAGTCGGCGGTCGACAGGCTTCCGAAGGCCAGGCCGAAACCGAAGGTCGACAGTCAGGCCGAGACCGCGCGGAAGAAGGCGCTCGCGGAGGCCGAAGCCGCGCTCGACGCCGCCGAAGCCGAACAACGCGACGCCGAGGCCGACCTTGAGCGCCGTCGGCGCGCGCTCGACGCCGAGGCCGCCGCGATCAGCGGCTCCTGGGCGAAGCGGCGCGCTGCCCTGGAAAAGACCATCGCGCGTCTGCGACGGTGATCGTTGCGGCGCCGCGCAGGCCCTGCCCGTCGAGATAGTCGAGCAGAGCCGCCGGATAGTCGGTCTGGACGACGCTGACGCCCTGCGCGATCAGGCCGCCCCAGGCCTTGGCGGGATCGATCAGGGCGCGCCGATCACCGGCCGCGTCAGGCAGTCCCTTCAGGCCCTTGCCGGCCAGGGCGTTGGTCCAGAGGCGGACGCCGGCGGCGCGGGCGGCGTCGCGCACAGCCACGAAGCCATTCTTTTTCACGCCATCCAGCTCGATGGCCGGGATCGCCCGCGCGCCGGACGCCTGGGCGGTGGTGATAGCCGCCAACTGGCCGGCGCGCGGGGCGCCCTTGCCACCAATGATCGGCATGAAGGCCAGGTTCTTGTAGAGCGGCAGGTCCGCGATCGGCGGGGCGCCCAGGCCGGCCCGGGCCTTGAACAGCACCCAGTCGGCGGCGTCGACATCATGCACCAGGCGGGCGACCTGTGCGGGCGAGCCTTGCTTCAGGTCGAGATTGACCAGGATGCGGCCGCGGGCCGCCTTGAGGAAGGCGCTCAAGGTGGGCGGCGCGGAGTCGGTGGCCTGGTCGCCGGCCTTCAGGCGCAGGGCCTGCAGCTCGCCCAAGGTCAGGTCCGCCACCCTTCCCTTGCCCGTGGTGGTCCGGTCGACCTTGGCGTCATGCATGAGCACCAGGGCGCCGTCCTGGGTGCGGCGCACGTCGACCTCGACCACGTCGACGCCCAGGGCGATGCAGCGCTCCAGGGCGGCGAGGGAGTTCTCCGGGACGGCGCTGGTCAGGCCGCGCGACGGGGCGGGCGCGTGGCAGGCGCGGTGGGCCACGACCATGACGCCGTCGGTCGGGTCATAGAGGCGCTCGCGCGGGTCGGCGGCATGCGCCGAACCGGCCATGGTTCCGATGGCGAGAGCGATCGAAAGCGCGCCAAGTCGCATGGTCCAAGTTCCCCAGCCCTTACCGCTAGATCGCCGATTCACGCGACAGGCGTGCGGCGGTTCGGAACTTATTGGGATGACGTCACCGGAGAGGCCGCGCCTCAGGCTTTCCGATGCGCCAAGTTGTCCCGCGCGGGCCGGCCCTAGATCTTTCGGAAACCCCGCAGGACGTTGGCCTCGGTGCTGAGCTGCAGCTTGGCGTAGTCGATGCGCGGCGTGTCCGAGAAGATCAGGTAATAGTACTTCATCTGCTCGGACCACCAGTATCCCGGGGCAGTTGTCGCCCTGGGTCATCGGCTTGGTCGTGATGTCCTTCAGAGCGGTGTAGCCATAGGCGGCGCGGCTGGTCGCTTTCATCTCGCGATAGTGGATCGCCGTCAGCTGGCGATAGCGGTCGTCGCGGTCCAGCAGCCACAGGTTCAGGCAGGCGTCGGCATATTCGGGGCGCAGGCCGGTGGCCTTGCGGCGCGCCTGGCGGGTGGCGATGTCGATCGATTCCGGAATGACGCCGTACGTCGACTGCATCTCGGTGAACGAGGCCAGGTAGTCGTCGCCCTCCTTCTTGAAGCCGACCTGGGCCAGCAGGCCGGCATAGTAGGCGGCCAGCTCGCTCTGGGAGGTGTTCAGCACCGCGCCGGTCTCGTAGTCGACCATCGGGAACCACAGGCGGCCGTCATAGCGCTTGGCCTGGTGGGCCAGCTGGGCGGCCGTGACCTCCTGCGCCCAGCGCTTGCAGTCCTCGTCGCCGAACAGCTCCCAGGCGTCCCACAGATATTCGTAGAAGCTGTCGGCGTAGATATCGATGCTGGCCGTGCGGCTGATCCACTCGCCCGTACGCGCATCGATGTTGGCGGCCATCAGGCCGATCTTCGAGCGCTTGTCGAGCGCGTGCTTCATGGCCTTCTTGGCGACGTCGAAATAGCGCTTGTCGCCGGTCAGCTGGCTCAGCACGCCGAACTCGGTGATGTAGGTGCCGATCTCGGCCAGGTTGGTTTCGGGATCGCGGACCGCGCCGGTCCTCAGGTTCACATAGCGCCAGGGCAGGCCGTGGGGCGAGGCGTCGAACGCCTTCAGCAGACGGTCGGCCAGGTCCTTGGCCTTGGCCAGCAGCACGGGGTCGCCGCAGGCCAGGTGGGCCGAGATCAGGCCGCCGACCAGGCGGATATTGGTCTCGAAGACCTGGGCCTCGCCATTGACGTCGAAGTCCAGCGACGACTTCACCCAGTCGACGCCGGCCTGGAATTCGGCGTCCAGGCCCATGATCCACAGAGTGTCCAGCGCCTCGACCAGGGAGAGGCCCAGATCATGACCCTCGACGAAGAACGACTGCGACGTGCCGCTGACGGGATTGATCTCGTCCTTGCCCCAGGCCTTGGCGACATAGCCCTGCCAGGCCCATTGGAATTCCTTGCGGACGTCGGCGGCCAGCGCCTTCCAGTCTCCCTTGGGCGCACCCCTCTTGGGCGCGGCGGCGGTCAGGCCAGGCGCGAGGCCGGCGGCGGCGAGGACTGCGAAGGCGGAGCGGCGGGTGAGTCGAGCGGGCGTCATGGCCCCAACCTAGCGGCGACCGAAGGCTTGAGCGAGGGGAAGACGGTGGGACGCCGGCCGGGATCGCGACTTCCCGGCCGGCGAGGAGACTGGCGGTTGGGCGCGCCGGGGGCCTCTTGAAACCTAGGACGCCGCGGCCGGCGACGACCCGCCATAAGCTTGACCTAAAGTTTCGAGGTCTCGTTCGCCGGGGTCTCCGGCAGGCGGGCGCGCAGGGTGCAGCTCAGGCCTTCGGGGCGATAGTCCATGGTGGCCGCGCCCTTCAGTTCGCCGCCCAGGCTGCGTTCGATCAGGCGCGAGCCGAAGCCCTTTCGCGTGGGCGCCGCCACCGGAGGGCCGCCGGTCTCGGTCCAGACGACCTCCAGCGCACGGTCGTCGGGAGCGTAGGTCCAAGACAGACTCACGCGGCCGGCGGCATTGGACAGCGACCCGTATTTCAGGGCGTTGGTGGCCATTTCATGAAGGATCAGCGCCATGGTCAGCGCGCCGCCCGGCTGCAGGCGCACGGCGGGGCCGTCGATCGCGAAGCGCGCGCCGGTCTGGTCGAAGGGGCGCAGGGCGCGCTCGACCACTTCGCGCAGCTCCGCGCCGTGCCAGCTCTCGCGGGTCAGGATGTCGTGCACGCCCGACAGACCCAGCAGGCGCGCCTCGAACTTCTCGAAGGCCACGACCGGATCGGGCTCGTTGCGCAGGGTCTGGGCGGCCATCGACTGGACGGTGGCCAGGGTGTTCTTCACCCGATGGTTCAGTTCGTTGATCAGCAGGCGAAGCTGGCTCTGGTGGCGCGCCTGGGCGTCCTCGGCCTCCTTGCGGACGCTGATGTCGGAGATGATCGCCAGGATGTAGGCGGGTTGGCCGTCGACGCGCACCATCGAGGCGGTCAGGTGGATCCAGAGGTCGCTATCGCCCACCAGAAACCGCCGTTCGGCCGCGCAGGTCTCGATCTCGCCCGACAGCAGGGCCGCGCTCGACAGGAGCGTTTCATCCAGCACGCCCGGATGCACGAGGCTCTGCAGCGACACACCCAGCAGGACCTCACGATCGCGCCGCAGCAGGGCGCAGAAACTGTCATTGGCTTCCAGGATCTCGCCGGTGGGTGTCAGCCGCGCCACGCCCATGGCGGCCTGATCGAAGACGGCGCGGTAGCGAGCCTCGGCGGCCTCCAGCTTCAGGCGGGCCTCGATATTGGCGGTGACCACCTCGGTATAGAGGACCAGCCCCCCGATTTCGCCGGCCCCGTCGTCGGTGGGATCCGTGCGCCAGGGCGCCATCGACCAGCGGATCCATTCGGTGCGGCCGTCGCGGTCGACATAGGGATCGCCTTCGTGGCGCAGTTCGACGCCTTCGGCGAGGACGCGGGCGTGCAGGTCGCGCCACTTTTGCGGGATCTCTGGGAAGACGTCGTAATGCTGGCGGCCGATCAGCGGCATGTCGGGCGGCAGGCGCTGGTCGGTCAGGTACTGCCGCGAGGCGGCCAGGTAGCGCATCTGGTTGTCGAAGATCGCGATGCCCAAAGGCGCGTGCTTCAGCGCCGTGGTGACGCTGGGCGACCCGGCCATTTGAGGCCTGGACTGGGGCGGCGCTTCTTTGCTCATCGCGCCTTATGGTAGCGGTCTCGGTCGCCACCGGCGCTGAATTTCCCGTGACAGGTTGTTGGACGAATTGCCGCACCTGCCGGGGTGAAGGCCTCAGCTGGCCACCGGAAACACCCGCGTCTGTTTGACCACGCCATAGGCGAAGCTGGTGTCGATCGAGGCGATGCCGGGGATGGCGTGCAGCTTGCGGCGCATGAAGGCTTCATAGGCCTCCAGGCTGTCGACGATCACCCGCAGCAGATAATCGTCGCTGCCCGCCAGGAGGAAGCAGTCCAGGATCTGGTCGATGCGCTGCACCTGCGCCTCGAAGCCGGTGATCAGATCCTGGCTGGGACTGTTCAGGCGCACGCGGACGAAGACCGTGATCGGCAGGCCGTAGGCCTTCTGGTCGACCAGGGCGGTATAGCCGGTGATGACTCCCTCGGCCTCCAGATTGCGCACCCGGCGCAGGCAGGGCGAGGGCGACAGGTTCACCCGCTCGGCCAGCTCCTGATTGGTCAGCCGCCCGTCCTTCTGCAGCTCGCGGATGATCTGGCGGTCCTTGGTGTCCATTGACGTCCCTTGAGCAGAATCTGCCAAAACAGGAGCTCATCGTAGCAGAATTCGCAATCCATCTTCCCCCGCTTCGCACCACTCTCTCGGTGACAGGGAGCGAGACATGCGTAACGACCAGGCCGGTTTCTCCACGCGGGCGATCCATGCGGGCTATGATCCCGCCGATGAGCACGGGGCTCTGACGCCGCCGGTTCACCTGACCTCGACCTTCGCCTTCGAAAGCGCCGAGGCCGGCGGCGAGATGTTCGCCGGGACGCGGGAAGGGCATTTCTACTCGCGGATCTCCAACCCGACGACCGACCTGCTGGAGCGGCGCCTGGCCAGCCTGGAGGGCGGCGAGGCGGCCGTCGCCACGGCCTCGGGCATGGGGGCGATCACCGCTACGCTGTGGAGCTTCCTGCGGGCCGGCGACGAGGTCATCACCGACCAGACGCTCTATGGCTGCACCTTCGCCTTCCTGCGCGACGGCCTGACCCGGTTCGGCGTGACGGTGCGGACGGTCGACATGACCCGGCCCGAAGCTCTGGCCGAGGCGATCTCCGCCAGGACCCGGATCGTCTATTTCGAGACCCCGGCCAATCCGAACATGCGCCTGGTGGACATCGCCGCGATCAGCCAGATCGCCCGCGACGCCGGCGCCAAGGTGGTGGTCGACAACACGTACGCCACGCCGGTCCTCACCCGGCCGCTGAGCCTGGGCGCGGACATCGTCGTCCACTCCGCGACCAAGTATCTGGGCGGTCACGGCGACCTCATCGGCGGCGTCGCGGTCGGCGGCGTCGAGGACATGGGTCGCGTGCGCCTCGTCGGGGTGAAGGACATGACCGGCGCGGTGATGTCGCCATTCACGGCCTTCCTGGTCATGCGGGGCCTGAAGACCTTGGCGCTTCGCATGGCTCGCCACAGTCAGAGCGGGGAGGCCGTCGCCCGCCGGCTGGAGGCGCACCCGGCCGTCGCGCGGGTGTTCTATCCGGGCCTGCGAAGCTTTCCGCAGCGCGCCCTGGCCGAACGCCAGATGAGCGCGGGCGGCGGCATGGTCGCCTTCGAGCTGAAGGGCGGCCACGCGGCGGGCGTGGCGATGATGAACCGTCTGTCGATGATCCGTCGGGCCGTGTCGCTGGGCGACGCCGAGACCCTGATCCAGCATCCGGCCAGCATGACCCACTCGCCCTATTCGCCCGAGGAGCGGGCGGCGGCGGGCATCGGCGAGGGGTTGGTGCGGCTGTCGGTCGGGCTGGAGGACGTGGCGGATATTCTGGAGGATCTGGAAGCGGCGCTGGCGACCGCGGCTCCCCCGCTGGGGGAACCATCCGCGAAGCCGACCGAGGGCGCCATCTCCGCCTAGCGCGGAGGGTGATCTCAGCAGTCCAGGAACTTCACCTCGTCGGCCGCGTACTTCATGTCGCTGGCGCTGAAGAGGCCCGACAAGCCGAGCAGGGTGCAGCGGCCGATGGTCAGGTACACCGGAATGCTACGCACATACGCGCCCATGCGGCCCTTGTCGGAGAACCGTCTGCCGAACGCCGCGCGGTCCAGCAGGTCGCCGATGCGCTCCATCAGGGGGCTGTTGATATAGACACCGCCGCGGGCGGCGAACATCAGGGCCGCGTCGCCGGAGAAGGCGCCGAGCAGGGCGCTGAAGATCGACACCGCCTCGCGGGCCCGCGGGTCGCCGTCACGGGCGCGGGCCAGGATCACGTCCTCGCTCTCGGTATCGCCGCCCAGCGCCATATGGATGTCGGCCAGTCCCTGCTGCGACAGGAAATGTTCGGCCGAGACCCGGCCGTACTTGATCTGCAGGGCCGAGAAGACCGGGATCTCGCGCGCCTCGCCGGGCGTGAAGTCGATATGGCCGCCTTCGCTGACCACCGGGACCCAGCCGTCGTTGCGATGTGGCGAAAGGCCCGCGACGCCGAGGCCCAGATTGGGGCCGATCACCGCGATCGGCGCGTTCTTGGCCGGCTTGCCGTCGTGGATCAGGGTCATGGCGGTGTTCGCCAGGCGCGGCGCGCCCAGCGCGCAGGCGGCGAAATCGTTGAGCAGGGCCACGCGCGGGGTCTTGAGCACCGCTCTCAACCACGACTGGGTCACCGTGAAGTCGCCAGCCGTCAGGGCGATCGCGCCATCGATCTCCGGACCCGCGCCGCAGATCGCCGCCCCGACCAATTCGCCATGGCCGTTCTTGGAGAAGGCGTTGACCAGGTGCCGCTCCAACTCGCGCAGGGAGCCGCACGCCAGCTCCTGGTGCGCGCGCGGCGGATCGCCAGGACGCACGACCGCCAACGCCAGGTCGCGCCCGTTCACGTCGGCCAGCAAGACCGATCCCTTAGCCATGTCGCTTCCTCGCATGGCCGGATCTTCCGTCCGGCTTCGAATGAATACTGTTGTACCGGTAACATGGACCGGCAAGAGGAAGATATCCCTGAAGACCGACGTTATGACAAGGCTGTCACCGCCGACAGTCAAAACCCGCTTCGAGTTTTGGGCGCGTTAACCTTTACGACTAAAATCCTAAATTTAGACGGCCGATTAACCGCGGCGT
Organism: Caulobacter sp. UC70_42; assembly: GCF_044056025.1. Classification (NCBI taxonomy): domain Bacteria; kingdom Pseudomonadati; phylum Pseudomonadota; class Alphaproteobacteria; order Caulobacterales; family Caulobacteraceae; genus Caulobacter; species Caulobacter sp. UC70_42. The sequence goes on from NZ_CP171994.1 coordinate 2,466,211, forward strand.
GCGTTTATCCCCGCATGGCGAAGTACGCGTCAGAAGGCGATCAAGATCGACGGACAGCCGTCCGTATTCAAACTCAGAGGTCCGGCAAGATCCTGTGCGGCGCCTTCGCGTGGGATTGCGTGATCCGCGATCTGTCGAGCGGCGGCGCGCGGATCCAGATGCTGTCGGGCGCCGCACCGCCGGGAAAGGCGCAACTGGTTGATCTCGTCGCGGGCCTGGCCCACGACGTGACCGTGGCCTGGCAGCGCGACCGCGAGGTGGGCATGCGGATCGTCCGCACCTACGACCTGCGCGGTCTCACCCCTTCCGTCGCCGGCGCCGCCAAACGGATCTGGCTCGCCTCGCGATCAGACGCCTCCACGGGCTGACGTCCTGAAAACGAAAAAGACCTCGGCCCGCCCGCCGAGGTCTTCTTGTCCGCATCAGCGCTCAGGGCTGGCGGGGCTTGGCGTCAGGCGGTTTCGCGGGCCGCCTCGTCAGCCATGGCGCGCACCAGGTCGAGGACCTGACGACGGACGCGGCCGCGACCGATGCGCGGGAACACCTCGGCCAGTTCCAGGCCTTCCGGCGTGGTCAGGAACTCCTGAACCACCTTTTCGGCGTGCTGAGCGGCGTCGTCGACTTCCGCGCCGCTCATGGGATCGGCCAGGCCGTCGAAGAAGAACGACACGGGGACCTGCAGGGTCTTGGCGATCTCATAAAGCTTGCTGGCGCTGACGCGATTGGCGCCGCGCTCGTACTTCTGCACCTGTTGGAAGGTCAGGCCCAGGCTGTCGGCCAACTGCTCCTGGCTCACGCCCAGCAGCTTGCGACGCATGCGGACGCGGCCGCCCACGTGCAGGTCGACAGGGTTGGGCGTCGGCCTTCGGTTTCTTCGCTCATCTGTTTTTCCGCCTCCAACGGTTGTTCGGGGAAAATGACACGACCGTGACGTCGGCGGAAGCTGGGGCGTTCATAGCGCGGCGTTACGTCGCGACGGTTTAGCTGGCCTCCCCGATCCGCGGAAGTTAGCCGTCCGGACGACGATTCGCCGCCAACCGAAGGGTGATCCGCTGCCGTCCTGCGCGAGTGGGTCGTACGCCGCGAACCCCTAGGCGTTGAGGGGAGAGGCGCCGGAGCGGTGGTCCCAGATGCGTCGCGCCTGGCCGGTATTGTCATGCAGGCGGAACAGGGTCTCGGCGGCCAGGGTCTCGTCGCGCGGGGCGCCGGCGGTCAGCTGGGGCGTCATGGCCCGGGTCACCTGGCGTTGCACCGAGGCCAGATCGCCGAACGCCATCAGGTCAAGGGCGTCGATTTCGTAGCCGATCGGCGACTCGCGGCCGATCGCCTCCAGCACGCGATCCAGCAGATCCCGCGAGACGGCGATCTCGGAGCCCGCCACCACGCCGTACGCGTAGGGGCGCGGAATGCCGACCAGGCGAGTGTCGATCGGCGAGTTGAGGATGCCGGGATAGAGCCGCATGTCGATCATGCCCACGAAGCGGGTCACGCCGTGGCGAAGAGCCAGCTCGAAGGCGGCGGCCCAGCACTCGAACACGCGCTCGCCACGACCGGGACCCTTGCGCCGGCGATAGGCCTCGGTGGTGAACAGGCGCGAGGCCTCCCAGACGTCGGGTCCCTTCTTGGGCGTTTCGCCGGGCGCGATCAGGTGAGCGAACTTGTCGGCCAGCATGCAGCGGTCGTCGGTGGGCCGCAGCCGCAGGCCGACTTCCAGCTCCAGGGCGTCGTTGAAGCCCAGCAGATAGACGGCGCGGTGGTCGTCATAGTCGTCGACCTCGCCGCCATCCAGAACGACCAGATCGACCCAGCCGTTCTTCTCGACGCACTGGCGCCGGCGTTCCTCGTGCATGGCCCAGAGCTGAGGGCCATAGAGATGGCGGTTCTCGGAAGTGACGATGTGGATCATGGCCGGCCCCCTTACTGGCGTGGACGGCCTGCATTAGGGGACATGATCCGGCGAACGCGCGATAGGCCAAACGGCCTAAGCCCTACGCGCGGAGGGTGCTTGCCAGGGCCGCGAGGGTCTGGGTTAGAGTTTGGAGAGCAGCCCCAACTCGCCGGCCTTGAGCACGGCTTCCTGGCGCTTGACCACGCCCAGCCGCTTCTTGGCGGCCTCGATGTGGTGATGGACCGTGCGCGGCGACAGCTCCAGGATCGCGCCGATCTCCCAGTCCGTCTTGCCGCGGCTGGCCCAGTACAGGCACTGGGCCTGGCGTTCGGAGATGATCCCGTAATCCGGGCTGCCGTCCTGCATTTCCCAGTGCTTGAGCATGATCGTGCCGAACACCGTGGCCAGGCTGTCGATGACCGCGCGCGCGGTCGGGTCGGTGGCGGGGGCCTCGGTCGACATGCGGATCAGCACTTCCTGGCCGGCCGGGCCGAAGACGCGCACGACATAGCCGTCGTTCATGCCCAGCTCGGAAGCCTCGCCCCACATGGACTGGGCGCGGCCGTCGCCCAGCGGCTTGGCGTCCGTCCAGGCGAACGACCGCGGAGACTTCAGGAGGAGTTTCACGCACGGATCGTGGACGACGTAGCGCTCGCTCCAATAGCGCTGGTCCCAGGCCTCGAAGTCGCGGCGGCTCAGCGTCGGCGGCTCCTTGCCGTAGTGCTCGGCATTGACCAGGGTGGCGCAGAACTTGTCGTAGCCGAAGGCCCCGATCGCTCGGGCGAAATGGGTTTCCACCTCATGGGCCGAGCCCAGGTGCGGCGCCTGGCTGAGAAACGCCCAGGCCTGTTGTTCCGCCGTATTCAGCACTCGAGACGCTCCGCACTCACGCTGAGGGCGAAGCTAGGCCGGGATACGCCTCGGCGACAAGCGCGCGCTATCCAGAGTAGCGTCGGAAACGGGCGTCGGATTGTAGCGGAACGCGCGGGGCGCGGCCTTTTAGGCGGCCTCTTCCTCGCCGTCTTCGTCCTCGCCCAGCAGGGCGCTCAGCACGGTGGCCAGACGCTCGGGCTTGATCGGCTTTTCGACGACGTCCTGCATCCCGGCGGCGATGTAGGTCTGGACGTCGGCCGGGTCGGCGTTGGCGGTCAGGGCCACGATCGGCACGCCGCCGGCGCGGCCGCCCATCTCGCGGATGGCGCGGGTCGCGGCGATGCCGTCCATGCGCGGCATCTTGATGTCCATCAGGATCAGATCGTAGCGGCCGCCCTTGGCCATCTCGACGGCCTCGACACCATCGACGGCCTGCTCGGAGGTGCACTCGAACATATCGCACAGCGCCTCGGCGACCATGCGGTTGGTGGCGTTGTCGTCGACGATCAGGATGTGGGCGGCGCGGGAGGCGACGGCCTGCTCCTCGTGGATCTCGGCCTCGGCCGCAGCCGCCGCGAGCGTCAGGCCGAAGCCGACGGTCAGGCCGGCGCCGCGATTGGCCTCGGCGTGCAAGGGACCGCCCATGGCGCGCAGGACGCGGTGAGCCAGGGCCATGCCGACGCCCAGGGCCATCTCGTTACGGTCTTGCAGGCTGGACGGGCCCAGAGGGTCGTTGATCCGGGCCAGGCGCTCGTCGGCGTGGCCCTCGGTGTTGTCGCGCACCAGGCCTTCGAGGCGGATGTGGTCGCCTTCGGCGCGGGCGGTCAGGCGGGTCTCGATCATGCCGCGGCCGGCGGCCAGGGCGTTCTCGATCAGGATGTCGAACACCTGCAGCAGGCGCTCGCCGTCGACCTCGACCCCGCATTCCGGATCGCCGTTGTAGGAGACCAACAGGGTGGAGCCGCCCTCATGGGCGCGTTCCGCCCAGCGGGCCTCGACCGCGTCGGCCAGGTCGCGCAGGCGGGTGGGGGCGGGGGCGAAGGTCAGCTGGCCGCGGGACGAGCGGTGCAGGTCGATGGCGCGGTTCACCGTCGCGCCCATGTCGCCGATGGCGCGCACGAACGCCGAGGCGTCCGGCGTCAGGCGCTGCTGCTCGAGGCGTTCGGTGATGGCCAGCACGCCGTCCAGGTGTGCGCCGATGTCGACGGCCATGCGCTCGGCCATGCCCATGGCGTCGCGGGCGTCGCGTTGGCGGCGACGGTGAGAGGCCAGCAGCGAACCCAGGCCGCCGACGCCCATATAGCGGCCAGCGGCGTCCACGGCGATATAGGCGGTGCGGAAGACGGGCGTGGGACTGTCGGCCAGGGCGTTGACGAAGCTGCTGGCGTCGGTCTGGGCCGCGACGATGCGCGGCGCGGTGTCCATGACCTCGGAGATCGGTTTGCCGGCGAGGGTGTCCTCGGCGACCCGCATCATGCCCTGCAGCACGTCGCGATAAACCAGGCCGATCGGCGCGCGGTCGGCGTCGACGATCGCCAGCGCCGGCTTGGCCGGATCGGCGTCGAACATCGCGGCGGCCTCGGCGCAGGACGTGCCGGGGGCGATCGGGTCGCTCAGATCGATCAGACGGTAAAGCGTTTCCATGCGGCGCTTCGCTGGGACTTGGAAGGACAACTTGCCCCGGCCGGCCTTGCGGAGTCGTTAAGTTGGGCGCGGTCACGACGCGGTAATCGTGGGAAATCGCTCATCTTTCCGTCGAGCCCCCGGCGCCCGGCCAGAAAAGGGCGGCGGAGGACCCGCCGCCCCGTCCGTTTCTTGCGTAGCTGGACTTACCAGGACTTGGTGATCGACACGCCATAGAGGCGCGGCTCGGCGGTGATCACATTGGTGAACAGGCCCGAGCTGTCGTCGGTGGTGTAGGCGTCGACGATCGGCGTCTTGTTGCCGATGTTCTTCACATAGGCGTCGATCGAGACCCCCCATTCCGGCTTTTCGACCTTCAGGGTGATGTTGCCGTTGTCCCACGACTTCAGGCGGTCGTACTCGGTGTTGTACACGCGAGCGAACTGCTTGCTCTGGCGGTAGTAGTCGCCGCGCAGGGTGGCCGACCAGCCGGAGGGCAGGTCGAAGGTGTACTGGGCGCCGAGCGAGGTGGTCCAGTGCGGCGAGTTCGGCAGCTCATTGCCCGACAGGTTGGCCGCCGTACCTTCGATCGAGTAGCCGGCCCCGTAGGTGTAGAGGCCCGTGGCGTTGGCCAGGAACGCCGCGGTGGGCGCGGGGAGGCCCGCGCCGCCGGCCGCGGCCGGGGCCGACAGGAACGCCTGATAGGCCGCCGCCCCCGAGCAGGCCCAGGGCAGGGTGGCCCCGGCGCCGGCGCCCAGGATGGTGGCGACGCCGGCGGTGGCCAGCACGCAGTCGGCGCCGACGGCCGACGAGTTCGGACCCACCTTCACGACCGTATAGGCCGGGTTGGACTGGGTGCGGTTCATCGTGTCGATCGAGGTGACCCCGTCGCCGATCTTGGTGTGCAGATAGCCGATATTGGCGTTCAGCTTCAGGTTCCGCACCGGCGACCAGATGCTCTCCAGTTCGAAGCCGTAGACCTTGGCGTCGACGTTCTCGTTCACCGAGGTGCGGTTCACGATCTTGGAGATCTGGTAGCCCTTGTAGTCGTACGAGAAGCCCGTGGCGTTGATCAGCACGCTGCCGCCGGCCAGGGTGTTCTTGGCGCCGATCTCGATGGCGTTGACGAACTCGGGGTCGAAGGTCTGGCGGATGCCGACGGCGCCGGCCGGAACGCCAGGATTGATGCCGCCGCCCTTGTAGCCCTTGGAATAGAAGGCATAGAGCAGGGTGTCGTCGGTGAAGCCCAGATGGGCCTTGTAGTCCACGCCGACGCGGCCCGTGGTCTCGTTGAAGCGGGCGCGCTGGTCCGGGTTGCTCGGGTTCAAGGTCAGGCCGTAGCCGGGGGCCAGCAGGACGGTCGAGTAGTTCTTGACCGCCTTCTTGTCGCGGGTCTGGCGCAGGCCCAGGGTGAACTTCAGGTCCTCGCTGGCCTGATAGTAGAGCTCGCCCATCACCGCGTCCGACACCAGGGTATAGGGCGTGCGGTTGTCATAGTAGTTGTGGCCGTCGCCGGTCGGGTCGGCCGCCGTGTCGATGCCGATGCAGTTGGCGGTGGTCGCCGGGTTGCAGTTCGGATTGCCGGTCTTGGAGAAGTTCAGGGCCAGCGACGACAGGGTCAGCGAGTTGCCGATCACGTAGTAGTCGGTCAGCGTCCGGTAGGTGAAGTGGATGGCGCCGACGGTGAAGTTCAGCGGGCCGTCGAAGGCCGACTGCAGGCGAAGTTCCTGGCTGAACTGTTCCGAACGGCCGGACGAGACGTCGATGGTCGTGAACTTGTTCGTATTGCCCACCTGCGGGTCGTTGAAGAACCCGCCCGGCGTGAAGGGCGTGTTGTTGAAGGGGACCGGCGAGACGTTCCGGTTGTAGTCCTGCTTCGTATAGACGCTGCCCTTGCTGTAGGCGGTCATCGAGGTGGCCGTCAGGGCGTCGGTCAGATCGTAGGCCAGGGTGAGCTGATAGACGTTCGAGCCCGACCGGTAGAGCGGATCCAGCGCCGTCTCGATCTCGCGCAGGTTCGTCGAGGTGGTGTCGCCCAGGTTCGTGTCGCCCGAGGTGAAGCCGAAGATGTTGCCCAGAAGGCCGGTCAGCGTGCCCGAGGTGTTGACCGTGCCGTAGGCGCTGGAGCCGTACAGCGAGGCCGGCAGACAGCCCTGGGTCAGGAAGCCGCGCGCCGCGCCCGTCGGCACGCCGCCCACCGTAGCCGGGCCGTTGTCCTTGGTGCAGAGCTGCTTGCCGGTCCGCGCGCGGTTGTCGTTCTCGTGGAAGCGTTCCCACAGGAAGTTGGTGCGCAGCTTTTCGGTCGGGTTGAACATCACCTGGACGCGGGTCGAATAGAGGTCCCGATCGTCGACGACGTGGTTGTTGAAGGTGTTGGTGACGAAGCCGTCGCGCTTCAGCGAGGCGCCCGACAGGCGGACGGCCAGCTTGTCGCCGAAGATCGGCACGTTGACCATGCCGCGCAGCTTGACCGAATTGTAGTTGCCGTACTCGGCGCGGACATTGGCCTCGAACTGGTCGGTGGGCTTGGCGGTGATGACATTGACCACGCCGCCGGTGGCGTTGCGGCCGTAGAGGGTGCCCTGCGGACCACGCAGCACTTCCACGCGCTCCACGTCGTAGAATTCGGCCTCGAACAGGTTGCCCGACTGCATCGGGGCGTTGTTCAGGTGGACGCCGACGCCCTGGTCGGCCGAGGCGCCGACGGCCTTGGCCCCGATGCCGCGGATCTGGAAGTTGAAGCTGTTGGTGAAGTTGCTCTTGGCGAAGGTGACGTTGGGGATCGCCTGCTGGAGGTTCGGGCCGCCGTCGATCTTCTGCGCCTCGAGGGAGTCCTGGCTGAACGCCGACACGGCGATCGGCACGTCCTGGAGCGCTTCTTCCTTCTTCTGAGCGGTGACGACCAGCTCTTCGATGACGGTGGTGTTCTGTTGCGCCGGCTTGGCGGCCTGCTGGGCGAACGCGGGGACGGCGAAGCCGGAGATCGCGACCGCCGAAGCGCCCATGACCAATAGGCTCCGCATACGCAGAGTTTGCGACATTGAATTCCCTCCCTGGACCCCGGCGGCGCCTTATGGATGGAGCCTGCTGGGGCCGATGTTTCCTCGGCGCCGTACTGTTCTCACCACGTGGGCGTACGGCGAACCCATCGCAGCATTCGGAGATTGCATACTTGCGTTTGAAAGCTGTCAACTGGCCTGATCGTAAGTGAACGGCGATAGGTTACGCCTTTTCACTTTCGGGCGGGGGTGTTCTCCTGAGGCGGGTAAGTTTCCGTCTAATTAGAAGATCGAGTTTGGCGCTTCCGTAGGGAAATCGCGGGCCATGATCGCGAAAATATCTCGCAATGGCGAGATACGCCGAGGATTCGCGGTCGAAAGACTTCGCCTTGGTTCGTCGGCGGAGTATCGCGTGGGTCGCCGCCGTCGAACCCTGGCGGTTCCGGCGCGGCCTTGCCTCGTGTAGAGGAGGGGCCATGTTCCCCCTTTTCCACCTTGAGAGGCTCGCATGAGCCCGACCACGTCCCCTGGCGCGCTTGTTCTCTTCTCCGGCGGTCAGGACAGCAGCGTCTGCCTGGCCTGGGCCCTCGAGCGCTATGAGCGCGTCGAGACGGTCGGCTTCGACTATGGCCAGCGCCATGCGATCGAGATGGAGGCCCGTCAGGCCGTCCGCCGCGAGGTCGCCGCCCGCTTTCCGCAATGGGCCGGCCGCCTGGGCGACGACCATGTGCTGGACATCAGGAGCTTCGGCCAGGTGGCCCAGTCGGCCCTGACCGCCGACCGCGCCATCGAGATGACCGAGCGCGGCCTGCCCTCGACCTTCGTGCCGGGCCGCAACCTGGTGTTCCTGATCTACGCCGCCGCCCTGGCCGATCGCCGGGGGATCGAGGCCCTGGTCGGCGGGATGTGCGAGACCGACTTCTCTGGCTATCCGGACTGCCGACGCGACACCCTGGACGCCCAGCAGAACGCCTTGAACCTGGGCATGGACCGCGACTTCCGGGTCGAGACCCCGCTGATGTGGCTGACCAAGGCCCAGACCTGGGCTCTCGCCAAGACGCTGGGCGGCGAGGACCTGGTCCGGCTGATCGTCGAGGAAAGCCACACCTGCTACCAGGGCGAACGCGGCGAACTCCACGCCTGGGGCCATGGCTGCGGGACCTGCCCGGCGTGCGAGCTGCGCGAGAAGGGCTATGTCGAGTGGGACGCGGCGGGGCGCCAGTCCCTGCCCGAGGAGCCGCCGGCGCGATGACCTACTCCGTCAAGGAGATCTTCCTGACCCTGCAGGGCGAGGGCGGCCAGGCGGGCAAGGCGGCGGTGTTCTGCCGTTTCGCCGGCTGCAACCTGTGGACCGGCCGCGAGCAGGACCGGGCCAAGGCCGTCTGCGCCTTCTGCGACACCGACTTCATCGGGACCGACGGCGAGAACGGCGGCAAGTTCGCCACGGCCGAGGCCCTGGCCGCCGCCGTCGAGGCCCAGTGGACCGGCGGACCGGACAACCGCCTGGTGGTCTGCACCGGCGGCGAGCCGTTCCTGCAACTGGATGAGGCCGCCATCGCGGCGCTGCGCGTGCGGGGGTTCCAGATCGCCTGCGAGAGCAACGGCACGCTGCCGGCCCCGGCGGGAATCGACTGGATCTGCATCAGCCCGAAGGCCGACGCGCCCGTGGTCCAGACCTCGGGCCAGGAGCTGAAGCTGGTCTTCCCGCAGGACAAGGCCATGCCGGAGCGGTTCGAGACCCTGGATTTCGAGCGGTTCTACCTGCAGCCGATGGACGGTCCCGATCGCGACCGCAACACCCAGCTGGCGGTCGCCTATTGCCTGGCGCATCCGCAATGGCGCCTGAGCGTCCAGACCCACAAATATCTGGGCCTGCCCTAGGCCTAAGCGCTAGCGGCGATAGTCGTCGCGATCGCGATCCTTCTTGCTGTCGCCCGGGATCACCGCCTTGCCGGTGGCGACGACCGCCTTGCCCGCGCCGCCGACGACCGCGCCGGTGACGCCGATCGCCGTGCCGGCCACGGTCCCGACGGCGGCCGCCGCGAGGCAGCCGGTCTGCGAAAGCGCGACCATCGTCAGGATGGCGGCCAGGGGCGCGACGCGGGAAAGCGGAGCCAGGCGGCGAAGGGTCATGGTGAAGCTCGTGAAACGCTGTTCACCACGTTCTAGCCGGCCAAAGGTTTAAATTCTCCGCGTCGGATGGCCGCGACCCGCCTGGGCGTCGTCCACATAGAGCGCCCGCTTGTCGTCTTCGCGCCTGCGCTCGCCCCGGTAGCGCGGATCGGCGCGGCGGCGACGGTCAGGGCCGAAATAGTCTCCCGCGCGGACGAACGGGCGGGGGTTCTCGATCAGCAGGGTCAGACGGTGGATGACCCCGCGCGCCGTGACCGGCTTGGTGAGGAACTCGTTGACCCCGGCGTCGCGCGCCTCGTGCACCCGGCGCTCGGTCGAGTGGCCCGTGATCATCACGATCGGCACGAACGGGTTGGGGCTGTCGGGCGACTGGCGGACCAACTGGACGAAATCGATGCCGTCGAGGCCGTTCATCGACAGGTCGGTGAACACCACGTCGATCGCGGTGGAGCGCAAGATCGCCAGCGCCTCGGCGCCGTCCATGGCCTCGAACACATAGCGCACGCCGATCGCCCGCAGGATCTCGATCAGCAGCATTCGCATGTGCTGGTTGTCGTCGACCAGCAGGATCTTCAGGAGATCGAACCGCACGCGCCGAGTCCCCTTCTCATCGCGTCACGCATCACAACCTTAGCGTGCCGCGTTCGCGCGCCAAGGGATATGCGGGTCGAGCCTTACGCCCGCAATCGTGTGCACGTCAACCCGAAAGCTGAACCTAATCAGAGGGCGAGGGTCAGAAACCGTGGTTTCTGCGCCTTGACCCCACCGTCAGCGGCTCGCGCCAGGCGCGAACACGTGGCCGCCGGTCTGGCCGCGATGACGCAGGAAGGCGTCGGCCAGCACGCAGGCGGTCATGGCCTCGACCACCGGCACGCCGCGAATGCCGACGCACGGGTCGTGGCGGCCCTTGGTGCGCAGGTCGATCTCCTCGCCCGCCTCGTTGAGGGTCTGGCGCGGGATCAGGATCGACGAGGTCGGCTTGAAGGCCACGCGCGCCACCACCGGCTGGCCGGTCGAGATGCCGCCCAGCACGCCGCCGGCGTGGTTGGACAGGAACATCGGCTGGCCGCCCTCGGACAGGCGCATGGCGTCGGCATTGTCCTCGCCCGTCAGCGCGGCGCTAGCGAAGCCCTCGCCGATCTCGACGCCCTTGGCGGCGTTGATCGACATCAGGGCGGCGGCCAGTTCGGCGTCCAGCTTGCCGTAGAGCGGCGCGCCCCAGCCGGCCGGCACGCCGGTGGCTTCCACCTCCACCACCGCGCCGGTCGAAGAGCCGGCCTTGCGGATCGTCTCCAGATGCTCTTCCCAGACCGGGATGATCGCGGCGTCGGGCGACCAGTAGGGGTTCTGTTCGGTCTGGTCCCAGTCCCAGTTCTCGCGATTGATCGCGTGCGGGCCGATCTGCACCAGGGCGGCGCGGATCGTCACGCCCGGGATCACCAGCCGCGCCACCGCTCCGGCCGCCACGCGCGCCGCCGTCTCGCGCGCCGAACTGCGGCCGCCGCCGCGATAGTCGCGCACGCCGTACTTGGCGAAATAGGGATAGTCCGCATGGCCAGGGCGGAAGGCCTGGGCGATCTCGCCATAGTCCTTGGACCGCTGGTCGGTGTTCTCGATCATCAGGCTGATCGGCGTGCCGGTGGTCCGCTGGCCGTTGGTGCGTTCGTCCTCGAACACGCCCGACAGGATGCGCACCGCGTCCGGTTCCTGGCGCTGGGTGACGAACTTGCCGTTGCCCGGTCGGCGCTTGTCGAGGAACCCCTGGATCATCTCGGCCGTCAGGGCGATGCCCGGCGGCACGCCGTCGACGACGCAGCCGAGCGCCGGGCCGTGGCTTTCGCCCCAGGTGGTGACGCGGAACAGGTGACCGAAGGTGTTGTGCGACATGGGGCGGCTTCTAGCGGAAACGGACGGTCCGGGCAAAGCCGCCAGGCGTGATGCCCAAGCTCGAATGCTCGTTTGAATAGAATTAAAATGAAAAGAACTTATAGATTGTATTTCGACGGGTGGTTGGTACCTTGGCGCTCGGCGTCGCCCCCCAGAAACCGGGACGCGCCGATCGCTCACGAAAAACCGATGGGAGAAGGAAATGACCAGTGGTGTGGCGAACTTTGCGGGTGACTGCGGCGAATGCTCCGACCGGGGCAAGTATCACACGGCGACCTGTCGCGGCGGCATGCAGGTGGGGCAGTCGGCGACGGTGAACGGCAGCTCGCCGCAGAACTGCGTCGTGGCCAACGACAAGGGTACGGTGTTCGGGATCGAGCTCCTGTCGAACGCCGGCTTCTACAGCTACCAGGTTCGCGTCGACGCCCAGGGGCCCAGCGGCGCCTTCAGCGGTTCGATGTACCTGGCCTTCGAAGACGAGACGCACGACGTCTACTATCTGAGCATCTATTCCTCGCGGCGTGAGTCCCACACCGTGTCGTTCAACAGCAGCTCGCCCAACATCATCGCGATCTACTGGAGCGACTACGATTTCACCGTGAAGACCGGTGACGCCGCGCGCGCCAAGGCCGACTTCAAGGTCCTGAGCCCGGCCTGACACGGCTCGGCGCCGGCGGCGGGGGCGCGACCTCCGCCGCCTAGCCGCGCGCCTTCGCGATGCTAGAGGTCGGGCTTGAGGAAGACGTTCAGGGTCACGCGCGACTTGCCGCCGGTCGAGTGGTTGACGACGTCCAGCCGCTCGATCGCCCCGTCGGGCAGGGTGGTGGGATCGAAGCCGGCCGGCGGGGTGTCGCCGTTCAGCAGCACCGTCGTCTCGGGCGCCTTGAGCCGGCCGCGGACCTGGACGTGGCCGTGATAGGTCGAGACCTGGCCGTCCGGAACCTTCAGCCTGCCCTTGACGATCTCGGCGTTGCTGACGCGGACCATGTCGGAACGGATTTCGACATACTGGCCGCTGCCGTTGTCGCTGATGATGGTCCGGCTGCCGCGCTGGTTTTCGCCTTGCTGGGCCAGGGCGATCGAGCCGCCGGCGATCAAGGCCAAGGCGAGCAGGCTGGCCAGGCCCAGCAGGGCGCGGCGGGTGAAGCTGGCGGGGTCCTGGGGATGGGTGATGGCTCGCAGGCGCATGGCGGTCGGCTTTCGTCCTTTGCCGGTGAAGGCGGGATGCAGGGCGGGGGCGGTGCGGCCGCGCAACACCGCGATCAGGGCTTCGGCATAGCCGTGGCGGTCGGCGGGGCTGGCGCCGTCCAGGGCCAGGGCGTCGCTCAGCTCCTCGCGGGTGGCGGCGGCGCGGGCGCGGATGGCGGCGAACGGCGGGACCATCCAGAACAGCCCGCCCAGCAGGTGCTCGGCCAGCAGCCGCCAGTTGTCGCCACGCTTCAGATGCGCCAGCTCGTGGGCGCAGATCGGCACGAGGCGGTGGACATCCAGCCGTTCGACCAGCTCGGCGGGCAGCAGGATGACCGGTGTCGTCAGGCCGGCCAGCAGGGGCTGGTCGATCACGTCGCTGACCTTCACCTCGGGCCGGCCGGTGTCCAGCCGGCGGGCGGCGGCGCGGACGGCCAGGGCCAGCTCCTGTGAGACGGGACGGGCGTCGCGGACGATGCGCTCGAGCTTGGCGCGACCGGCGATCTGGCGGGCGCCCGCGACGGCCAGGCCGCCCAGCGCGCCCAGGATCAGCACTGTGCCCAGCATCTCGCCGGTATTGACCGCCGGCAGGGCGCGAGTCGACAGGTCATGGACCACGGCGCCGGCGGTGGCTGCGGCGCGGGTGGTCATGGCGACCTGATAGACCGGATCGGTGGTCTCCTGGGGCAGGGCCGAGACGCCGACCATCAGGGCCAGCACCGTCGGCGGCAGGGCTACCGCCCGGTTCCAGGCCTTGACCCGGGTCAGGGGATCGCCGGTCAGCCGGTCGGCGGCCTTGCCGAGCACCCAGCCCAGTCCGCTGGCCGGCCAGGCGGCGGCCAGGCCGAGGGCGGCGGAGGCGAAGAGCGCGTTCATGGGATCACTCCACGAGCTCGAGATCTATTTCAGCGGGTCGTTCAGAACGACGTTGACGGTCGGATTGCCGGACTTGGCGTTGGTCACTTCCACGCGCTGGATGACCCCCACCCGCAGGTCGGCGGGCTGGAACCAGGGCGAGGCCATCGCGCCGTTGACCTTGACGACCACGTTCACCGGGTCCAGCCGGCCCCGCACCTCGACGTCGCCAATGAAGACCACCTTGTCTTCCTTGAGCGAGGTCTCCTGGCTGTCGGCCCGGAACTCGATCCCGGTCAGCTTCGACTTGGGGCGAGGATTGGGCTGGGGATTGGGTTGCGGGTTCGGACGCGGATCGGGGTGGGGATCAGGACGCGGATTGGGACGCGGGTTCGGGTTGGGTCCCGCGCGCACCCGCGTCGGCGCCATGGGCGCGAGCGCGGGCAATGGCGGGGGACGCTTCCGCCGCCGCCGCGGGAGCCGTCGGGGTCTGGGGCGACAGAGCGGGCGCGGCCGCCGCGGCGTCCCGGGCGGGAGCGGCTTCGGCCGCCGTCGGCGCGGCTGCGAGCGCCGGGGCGGCGTCCAGGGCCGGCGCCGCTTCCGCCGCCGGCGCGGCGTCCTCGGCGGCGATGGCCGCGACGGCCTCCGCGGCCGCGACCGTCTCGGGCGAGGGCGGCGGGGCCAGGCGGCGAGCCTGGGCGGCCAGGGCCAGCGAGCCGGCGCCGGTCGCGGCGGTCAGGGCGCCGCCCAGCGCCAGGGTCAGACCGACCCGCAAGCCCGAGGCGCGGCCTCGCGGCTGCAGGATCGCCGACAGGCGCAGGGCGGCCAGATCGCGGTCGCGACCCGTGAAGGCCGACTCGAAGGCCAACTTAGGCGAGGGCTGGGCGTTCATCCTCAGGGCCTCCACCAGCACGCGGGCGTAGTCGCGGCGGGCTTCCGGCGCGGCGCCGTCCAGGGCGGTCAGGTCACAGACGGCTTCGCGCGCGGCCAGCATCCGGCCGCGCAGGGCCTTGACCGGCGGGACCAGCCAGAACAGGCCCGCCAGGGCTTCCTCGGCCGGGATCCGCCAGTTGTCGCCGCGACGCAGGTGGGCCAGCTCATGGCCGCAGACCAGCTCCAGCCGGCGGGTGTCGGCGCTTTGCGCCATCGCCTTCGGCAGCAGGATCACCGGGCGGCGGGCGCCGGCCAGCAGCGGTTCGGAGACGGCGTCGCTGATCCGCACGCGCGGCGCGCTGACCCGCAGGCGGGCGGCGCGCAGGCGAACGGCCTCGACCAGGGCGAAGTCCTGGCACGGCTCGGCGGTCGCGCGGACCTTGGCCAGGCGACGGCGGCCCCGAGTTCCAGCGCCAGCCGCGCGTCAGCAGGCCGGCGGCCGAGAGGCCGACCAGGCTCCAGGCCAGGCCGTTGGTCAGGGCGGGGGAGGGAGCCCACGACGGGGTGGCGGATGTCGGCTCGGTCGGGGCGATCGTCTCGACCACGGCCATGCGGACCGGTCCCGGAGCGACCGAGGCGGCCGGCGCGGCCTTCTCGATCGACGCCGGGGCGAAGGTCAGGGCGATGGTCGCGGCCAGGGCGCCGGCGGGCAGCGCGTAGGCCAGGCTCCAGGCGGCGGCGCGCGGGCGCGGATCTTCGGTCAGGCGCTCGACCAGGCGGCCCAGGCCAAAGCCCAGGGCGCCGACGGGCCAGGCGGCGATCAGCCCCAGGGCGGTGGAGGTCAGCAGCGGATGCATCACTTCTCCTCTCCAGTGGCCTTGGACCCGGCGGTGTTGAGCAGGGCTTCCAGTTCCTCGATCTCGGTCTCGGACAGGATCTGGCTGCCGGCGAAGGCCGAGGCGGGCAGGCGGCCGTCGATCTCCAGCAGGCCCCGCAGGCGGTTCAGCACGCCGCCGATCACGTCGACCTTGGCCGTTCGGGCCTCATAGACCGCCAGGCCGTGCACCGAGCGGCGGACCAGCAGGCCCTTGGCCACCATCCGCTCCAGCACGGTGCGGGTGGTCGAGGCGCTCCAGCCCAGCTCGGGCTCGATCAGGCCTTGAGCCTCGCGGGCGCTCATGGCGCCGCCGCGCCAGAAGGCCTTCAGCACTTCCAGTTCCAGGTCGGAGGGTTCGGTCATGGGGCGTGGACCTCAGTGATGTCACGGGTACGCTACAAATGTCACGAGCTCGCGTCAAGCGTGGTGATCGACGTTCTCTAGTGACAGGCGTGACAGCTTGGTTTACGTGTGTACATCTAAATTACGTGCGTGAGTTCAGGCATGGCGAGCGACCAAGTCCGCATTGTCAAAGTACCGCTCGAGGGGCGGGCTCCCAGCCGCTGGCGCTGGGTGGCGGCCGCTCTCGGTTTCGCGGTCCTGATCGACTTGGGCTTCGCGATCATGGCGCGCCATGACAGCGCGGTTCAGGTCCAGCGGGACGCCTTCTGGCGCGTCGAGGGCCCGCCCTGCGCGCCGCTGGAGCCCCTGACCTTCCGCAGCCTTCGCAGGCTGCCGCAGGCCACGCCCTATGACGACGTGTTGTTCCGGCGCCTGGGCGGGACGATGACCTGCACGCATCTGATCGACCGGACGGGCGGCGCGGCGGAGCGCTATCCGGTCTGCAAATTCACCGCGCCCGACTATCTGGTCGTGTCGGTCGGAGGCCGTGACCGGTTCTTCGACCTGACCGGCGGTCACGCGGCCGCCGTCGAGGTGCGCGGCGGCCAGGTGCGTTGCGCGGTCATCCCGCCGTTCCGGATGTAGTCGCCCGCTTGCGCGTTCCGCATTCTCATAGCAAGCTATATAGCGTGCTATGAGTCTGGAGGCGCGCGATGGAAGTCGATCTGCTGGCGGGGTTTGGCGTGGGATTCCTGGGCAGCCGGCTCAAGCGCCTGGCCGAGCGGATGCAGGCCGACGCGGCCGAGGTGGCGCGGTCCTTGGACCTGCCGGTGCAGCCGGCCCAGATGTCGCTGCTGATGACTATCCGCCTGCATGGCCCGATCGCCGTGGGCGAACTGGCCCAGCGCCTGCGACTGGCCCAGCCGACCGTCACCCGCGCCCTCGGAACCCTTGAGCGCGACGGCTTCGTCGAGGCCCGCCGCACGCCCGGCGACGGTCGCTCCAAGCGCCTGGCGCTGACGAAGGCGGGGGAGGCGCTGATGGTCCGGGTGCAGACCGAGCTCCTGCCGCGTATCGAGCCTGCCGCCGCCGAGCTGGTCGAGGGGCTTTCCGGCGACTTCATGCAGGGCCTGGCCAAGGTCGAGGCGCGACTGGACGAAGCCTCGCTGCTGACGCGGATACAGACGGCCGGGCCGCCGTCCCTGTGGGCGCGCGACTTCTCCGACGACCTCGCCGAGGCCTTCTATCGGATCAACGCCGAATGGATTCAGGACATGTTCGTCCTGGAGGACAACGACATCGCCCTGCTGTCGCGGCCGCGCGAACTGATCCTCGACAAGGGCGGGGTGGTGCTGTTCGCGCAGACGGCCGAGCTGGGCGTGGTCGGGACCTGCGCCCTGATGGTCTCGAAGGACGGCTGGGTGGAGCTGACCAAGATGGGCGTCCTGGCCAGCGCCCGGGGCCTGAAGGTCGGCGAGTTCCTGCTGGCCAAGACCCTGGAGCGCGCCGCCAGCCTGGGCATGGACAAGGTCTATCTGCTGACCAACCGCAAGTGCGGGCCGGCCATCCACCTCTACGAGAAGCTGGGCTTCGTCCACGACGCCGAGATCATGGCGATGTTCGGGGCGCGCTACGAGCGCTGCGACGTGGCCATGTCGTACCGCCCGCGTGGTTAGGCCTTGGCGAGGACCTTGCGGGCCAGCCAGCGCCGGACCGGTTCGTCATAGAGCTTGAGGCAGGCCCAGGCGATCGCCACCGCCAGCACGAACACCCCGGCCCCGACCAGGGCGCCCTGGGCCGCCCCGACCTTCCTGTCCACGACCCAGCCCGTGTAGATGTAGATCAGCGGATAGTGGGTGATGTAGAGCGGATAGGAGAGGTCGCCGAAGAAGCGGGCGATCCGCACGCTGGGGCCATCAGCGTTCTTCTCGCCCGCGCCGATGGCGACGATCAGCGGGAACAGCAGGATGATGCAGGCGGCTTCGTAGAGGCCGTTCACCCAGCGCAGCTCGCCCACGCCGAAGCGCGGCAGGGACAGGCCGGCGATCAGCAGCAGGCTGCACACGGCGAAGGCGTTGGGGACCTTGATCCGCTTGCCCAGGCGCATCAGCAGCACGCCGGCGAAGAACGGGAACATCACCCGCGTCAGGCCGATCTGGACGCCGCTCCTGTCCAGCGCCCAGCCGCCGATGACGTCGCCGCGCGGCCCCAGCACCAGCAGGCCGATCAGCGCCAGGGCCGACACCGCGACCAGCGCGCCCAGCCAGCGGTTCGACAGCTTCCGCAGGCCCACGGCATAGAGGAAGTTGGCGATGTACTCGTAGAACAGCGACCACTGCGGTCCGTTCAGCGGATAGATCTCGCCCCAGCCGCGCGGCTCGGCCGCCGGGGTCATCGGGATCATCACGAAGCTCAGCAGCACCATCACCAGCACCTGCCCGGCGGTGACGGTCGCCAGCTTGGGGAACAGCGACCAATGCTGGAGGCCCAGCAGGGCCGCGCCGATCAGCGCGCCGACGATGATCATCGGCTGCAGGCGCACCAGGCGGCGCTTGGAGAATTGCCAGACGCTCATGCCGCCCCAGCGGTCGTCATAGGCGTAGGCGACCACGAAGCCCGACAGCAGGAAGAAGAAGTCCACCGCCAGATAGCCGTGATTGATGATCTGCCGTTCCGGGTCGCCGCCGGCATGGGCCTCGAACAGGTGGAACAGCACCACCATCAAGGCGGCGACGCCCCGCAGTCCATCGAGGATGACGTAGTGGTTCTTGGCGGGCGCGGTGGCGTCGGTTGAGGTCGCGGCGGCGTCGGAATTCATGCGCGATCAGGGCCTCCCCGCCCCTTTTCAGTATTGGGCGGGAGGCTTGCTGTATTCGTTGGCGGACGACAAGGGGGTTTCCGAATTCTGTCCTAGGACAAATTCAAGGATCACTTCGTCGGCTTGCGGGTGAAGGCCCCCTTGTAGTCGCGCAGGGTCAGCACGCCGTGGTCGGGGTCGCTGAAGCTGATCGTCAGGTCCTGGGCGGTGATGAAGAAGCTGCTGGCCGAGCTGGGGAACAGCGGGTCGACGACGCCCTTCCAGATGTCCGCCACCAGTCGGTCGCCGTCGCGGCGGATCGTGAAATCGTCGTCGCCCCCCAGGGTGAACGTCCCGGCGAACTTGGCCTGCTCGGCCGCCGACAGAGGGACGACCGGACGTTCGACGGGGTGATAGTCGGGCCAGCCATATTCGACCGCAACGGCGCGGACGATCGCCTCGCTGAGCTGATAGCCCTGGTCGCCGTTGGTCAGCACGACGACGCCGTCGCCGGTGTCGGGATAGGCCAGGATCACCGCCTTGTACCCGGCGTTGGACCCGTTGTGGTAGAAGTACTTGCGCGCCGTGGCGCCCTGGATCGACAGGCCCAGGCCGTAGTCGGACTTGACCGGCGTCAGCATCTCGCGGGCGGTCTTGGGCGACAGGACGTGGCCGGTCTCGCCGTTCGCCGCCTTGGCCAGGTCGATCACGAACCTGGCGAGGTCGTTGGCGGTGGTCCACAGGCCGGCGGCGGCCATTTCCGGATAGGTGTGAGGGCCGCCCTCGACGACCGCGCCGGCGCTGTCGTGCGGCCAAGCCGCGTGGGCCGAGCGCGCGGCGTCCAGCGGCTGGTCCTCGGTGCTGCGGGTCATGCCGATCGGCGCGAACACCTTGTCGCGGACGATGGCGGGGAAGGTCTGGCCCGTGGCGTCGACCATCATCTGCTGGGCGATCGAATAGCCCCCGCCGGAATAGCGATAGGCGCTCCCCACGGCCTGGTCGACGACGACTGGCGCAGAGTTGGCCGGGGCCGTTCCGCTCAGCACCTGGGGCAGGGTCGGAACAGGCGCGCCGGCCGCGTAGCCGGCGAAGCCATGCACCGTGGTTCCGGCCGTGTGCGACAGCAGCGCGCGCAGGGTGACCGGCGTGGTCGCGGTGAACGGGCTGGCCGGCAGGGTCCAGCTCTTCAGGGTCTTGTTGACGTCCGTATCGAGCGACAGCCGACCGTCCTCGACCACGGCCAGGGCCGCCATGGCCGCGACCGGCTTGCTGACCGAACCGGCCTGGAACAGCGTGTCGGCGGTCACCGGCTCGCCGCCCTGGCGGGTGACGCCGAAGCCGCGCGCCCACTCGATCTTGCCGCCCTTGATCACCGCGATGGCGACGCCCGGCACGTGCAGGGCCGCCATCCGGTCCTGAAGGCTCTGCTTGGCCGGCGGCGCGCCCTGGATCTCGACGGCGCTCCGCAGGCCGGTCGTCACGCCCCGGACACGCTGCTCGACCGTCGGATTCGCGGCCCAGCTCGGCGCGGCGATGGCGCAGGCGATCGCGAGGATGACGGCGGATCTGATTATGGTCACGTGGCGAGCCCCTTTGTGCGGCAAGGAGTTCAGAGGCTCCGGGCCGCGAGGGCAACACAACAATCGGTAATGTGCGCGCGCCTAGTCGACCTTCGCCAGCACCTTGCGGAGCGTCTCGACCATGCGGTCGATATGGCTCTCCTCCAGGATCAGCGGCGGCGACAGGGCGATGATGTCGCCGGTGACGCGGATCAGCAGGCCTTCGTCGAAGCAGGTCTCGAACACCTCCATCGCCCGCGCCGTGGCCGCGCCCGGGCGGGGCGAAAGCTCGATGCCGGCGACGAGGCCGAGGTTGCGGATGTCAATGACGTGGCGGGCGTCGGCCAGGCTGTGCATGGCCTCCTGCCAGTAGCCTTCCAGGCCAGCGGCGCGATTGAAGAGGTCGTCCTCCTGGTAGGTTTCCAGGGTCGCCAGGCCCGCGGCGCAGGCCAGCGGGTGGGCCGAATAGGTGTAGCCGTGGAACAGCTCGATCGGCGCGTCGGCGCCCTCGAGCATCGTGTCGTAGATCCCGGTGGAGGCCGCCACCGCGCCGCACGGGACGGTGGCGTTGGTCAGGCCCTTGGCCAGGCAGATCAGGTCGGGCGTAACGCCGAACCGGTCGGCGGCGAACGGGGCGGCCAGGCGTCCGAAGCCGGTGATCACCTCGTCGAAGATCAGCAGGATGTCGTGCTTGTCGCAGATCGCCCTAAGCCGTTCGAGATAGCCCTTGGGCGGGACCAGCACGCCGGTCGAGCCGGCCACGGGTTCGACGATCACCGCGGCGATGTTGGAGGCGTCGTGCAGGGCGACGATCCGCTCCAGGTCGTCGGCCAGGTGGGCGCCATGCGCGGGCTGGCCCTTGGCGAACAGGTTACCCGCCACGCCGTGGGTGTGGGGCAGGTGGTCGACGCCGGTGAGCAGGGAGCCGAAATACTTGCGGTTGGTCGGGATGCCGCCGACCGAGATGCCGCCGAAACCGACGCCGTGATAGCCGCGCTCGCGGCCGATCAGCCGGGTCTTGGTCCCCTTGCCCCGGGCGCGGTGATAGGCCAGGGCGATCTTCAGCGCCGTGTCGACCGACTCCGAACCGCTGTTGGTGAAGAAGATCCGGTCCAGCCCCTTCGGCGTGATCTGCGCCAGGCGCGAGGCGAACTGGAAGGCCAGCGGATGGCCCATGTTGAAGCAGGGGGCGTAGTCCATCTCGGCCGCCTGGCGCTGGATGGCTTCGCGGATCTTCGGGCGATCATGGCCGGCGTTGACGCACCAGAGGCCGGCGGTGGCGTCCAGCACCTCGCGGCCCTCCGGCGTCTTGTAGATCATGCCCTTGGCGGACGAGAGCATCCGGGGATGGGCCTTGAATCGCCGGTTCGGCGTGAACGGCATCCAGAAGGCGTCGAGATCGTTGGCGCTGGGCATGGGAGGTCCTTCGCGAGAGCCTTGCATTGTGATCGCAATTGAGCCCCTCTCGTAAAGAGAGCTTTTATGGCCGGGCTTGGAGAGGCGGTGGAAAAGATGGTTCAGACCCGCCGTCCGCTGGCCGACCAGACCGCCGTCCATGACCGGGTCTACGAGGCCATCCGCCAGGCCCTGATCACCGGCCGGATCGCCCCCGGCAAGGGCGTGTCGCTGCGCAGCCTGGCGGCCGAACTGGGAGTTCTCGCCGATGCCGGTGCGCGACGCCGTGCGCCGCCTCGTCGCCGAGCGGGCCCTGGCGATCAATCCGGCCAACAAGCGCCTGTCCGTGCCCTCGCTCACCGCCGACCGACTGGAGCAGCTGTCCCTGGCCCGGCTATGGGTCGAGCCGGAGCTGGCCGCCCGCGCCGCGGCCCGGGCCGACGCCAGCCTGGCGCGCCAGTTGCGGGCCATCGACGCCGATGTCGACGAGGCGCTGCGGCTGGGCGATGTCGACCGCTACATGACCGCCAACCACGCCTTCCATTTCGCGATCTACGAGCGGGCGGGGGCGGACGTGCTGCTGTCGATGGCCGGCGGCCTGTGGCTGCAGGTCGGGCCGTTCATGCGGGTGGTGTTCGGACGGGTCGGGGCCGACGGCCTGGTCGCCGACCGTCACGCCGAGGCGATCGAGGCGCTGGAGACCCGCGACCCCGAGGGCGCCCGCCGCGCCGTCGCCGCTGACCTTTCCGAAGGCATGGACAAGATGCGCGTGGCGGTGGACGCCGCCTCGTAAAGTCGAATGCTTGACACTTCTGGTTCGCCGTAAAACTGTGATCACAATTGGTATGGACCTCGCCGCTTGACCCTGCCCGCCGACATCACCGAGCGCCTGTCCCGCCTGGAGGCTCCCAGCCGGGCGGTGATCGATGGCGCGCGGGTCGAGGCCGTGTCCGGCGCGGCCTTCCACAATGTCTCGCCGCGCGACGGCCGGGTGCTGAACCTGGTGACGGCCTGCCAGCCCGAGGACGTGGCGCTGGCCGTGTTCAGCGCCCGCACGGCCTTCGAGGATGGCCGCTGGCGCGACCAGAGCCCGCGCGCCAAGAAGAAGGTGCTGTTCCGCCTCGCCGAACTGATGGAGCGCGACGCCGAGGACTTGGCCCTGCTGGAGAGCCTGGACGTCGGCAAGCCGATCAGTGATGCGCGCAATGTCGATGTGCCGCTCGCGATCAACACCTGCCGCTGGTACGCCGAGGCGCTGGACAAGGTCTATGGCGAGGTCGGGGCTTCGCCGGTCGACCGTCTGAGCTACGCCGTCCATGAGCCGCTGGGCGTGATCGGAGCGATCGTGCCGTGGAACTTCCCGCTGCACATGGCGATGTGGAAGGTCGCTCCGGCCCTGGCCATGGGCAATTCCGTGGTGCTGAAGCCGGCCGAGCAGTCGCCGCTGACCGCTCTGAAGCTGGGCGAACTGGCCCTCGAGGCCGGGCTTCCGGCCGGGGTGCTCAATGTCGTCCCCGGCCTGGGCGGCGTCGCCGGCGAGGCCCTGGCCCTATCGATGGACGTCGACATGATCGCCTTCACCGGCTCGGGCCCGGTCGGCCGCAAGCTGATGGAATATTCGGCTCGCTCGAACCTCAAGCGGGTCAGCCTGGAGCTGGGCGGCAAGTCGCCCCAGATCGTCTTCGCCGACTGCCCGGACCTGGACGCCGCCGCCCAGGCCGCCGCCTGGGGCGTGTTCTATAATCAGGGCGAGGTCTGCACCGCCGCCTCAAGGCTGCTGGTCGAGGCCTCGATCAAGGACGAATTCCTGGAGAAGGTCGTGGCCGTCGCGAAGTCGATGGTCGTTGGCGATCCGCTGGA
This sequence comes from Caulobacter sp. UC70_42, assembly GCF_044056025.1. Classification (NCBI taxonomy): domain Bacteria; kingdom Pseudomonadati; phylum Pseudomonadota; class Alphaproteobacteria; order Caulobacterales; family Caulobacteraceae; genus Caulobacter; species Caulobacter sp. UC70_42. The sequence goes on from NZ_CP171994.1 coordinate 2,489,360, forward strand.
CCCGGCCACCCAGTTCGGCGCCATGGTCAGCGAGCGGCAGATGAACACCGCCCTCGACTATATCGCCACCGCCGACAGCCAGGGCGCGCGCCGCGTGCTGGGCGGCCAGCGCATCCGCCGCGAGACCGGCGGCTTCTATGTCGAGCCGACCATCTTCGACCGCCTGGACGCCGACCACACCCTGGCGCGGGAGGAGGTGTTCGGGCCGGTGCTGGGGGTGATGAGCTTCAAGTCCGAGGACGAGGCGCTGCGACTGGCCAACGACACCGTCTACGGTCTGGCCGCCGGCCTCTGGACGTCCGACATCAATCGCGCCCTGCGCGGCGCGCGGCGGCTGAAGGCGGGTCTGGTCTGGGTCAATGGCTGGGACGCCTGCGACATCACCATGCCGTTCGGAGGCTTCAAGCAGTCGGGCTTTGGCCGTGACCGCAGCCTTCATGCGTTGCACAAGTACGCCGACCTGAAGTCGGTGTCCGTGACGCTGAGGTGAGCCCCCAATGACCAGCAAGTCCCTGAATCTCGTTGAAACCGAAGCCTTCATCGACGGCCTCTGGATCGAGGGCGACGCCACCTTCGAGGTGCTGAACCCGGCCGATGGGACGGTGATCGCCAAGGTCGCCGACCTCGGCCCCGGCGAGACGCGGGTGGCGATCGAGGCCGCGCATCGGGCCTTCCCGACCTGGGCCGCCAAGACCGCCAAGGAGCGCGGCGCGATCCTGCGCAGGTGGAGCGACCTGATGCTCGCCCACGCAGACGACCTGGCCCGGTTGATGACCGCCGAGCAGGGCAAGCCGCTGGCGGAGTCGAAGGGCGAGGTGGCCTATGGCGCGGCGTTCATCGACTGGTTCGCCGACGAGGCCAAGCGCGGCTACGGCCACACCATTCCGACCCCGATGCCCGGCAAGCGGCTGATGTCGATCAAGCAACCGATCGGGGTCTGCGCCGCCATCGCGCCGTGGAACTTCCCGATCGCCATGATCACCCGCAAGGTCGGGCCCGCCCTGGCCGCCGGCTGCACGGTGGTGGTCAAGCCGGCTGCCCGAGACGCCGCTGTGCGCCCTGGCCATCGCCCGCCTGGCGGTCGAGGCGGGCGTGCCGGCGGGCGTGCTCAACGTCGTCACTGGCAAGGACTCGGCCGGCATCGGCAAGGCCCTGTGCGAGGACGGCCGGGTGCGGAAGCTGTCGTTCACCGGCTCCACGCCGGTGGGCAAGGTGCTCTACCAGCAGTGCGCCGGCACGATGAAGAAGCTCAGCCTGGAGCTGGGCGGCAACGCGCCCTTCATCGTCTTCGACGACGCCGATCTGGAGGCCGCCGTCGACGGCGCGATCGCCAGCAAATACCGCAACACCGGCCAGACCTGCGTCTGCGCCAACCGGCTGATCGTCCAGGCCGGCATCCACGACGCCTTCGCCGCGCGGCTGGCCGAGAAGGTCGCGGCGATGAAGGTCGGTCCGGGGACCGGCGAGGGCGTGACGATCGGCCCGCTGATCAACGACAAGGCCATCGCCAAGGTGGAAAGCCTGGTGCGCGAGGCCGTCGCGGATGGGGCCAAGGTCGTCGTGGGCGGCGAGCGCCACGCGCTGGGCGGCCTCTTTTATCAGCCCACCGTGCTGACCGGCGCCACGCCCGACATGCGGCTGTTCCAGGAAGAGATCTTCGGCCCGGTCGCGCCGATCGTGAAGTTCGAGACGGAAGCCGAAGCCATTGACCTTGCTAACGCCACGCCCTTCGGCCTGGCCTCCTATTTCTACAGCCGCGACGTCGCCCGCTGCTGGCGCGTGGCCGAGGCGATCGAGGCCGGCATGGTCGGGATCAACGAAGGCCTGATCTCCACCGAGGTCGCCCCGTTCGGCGGGGTGAAGGAATCCGGCCTGGGCCGCGAGGGCTCGTCCGAGGGCTTGGATGAGTATCTGGAGACCAAGTATCTGTGCTTTGGCGGGGTGGGATGATCGCCGACCTCGCCCCAACCCTCCCCGACCTTCTCGCCAGCGAACGCGCGCGGTTCACGGTCGAGCATCCGCGCTCCGTGGCCATGGCCAAGGCGGCCGCGGCCCACTGGCGCGGCGGCGCGCCGATGCACTGGATGAACGACTGGGCCAGCCCCAGCCCGATCTTCGCGGCGCAGGGCGTCGGGGCGCAGATCACCGACGTCGACGGCAGGCTCTATGACGACTTCTGCCTGGGCGACACGCCGTCGATGTTCGGGCATGGGGACGCGTCGGTGGCGGCGGCCGTGTCCGACCAGATCAAGCGCGGCGCGGGCTTCATGCTGCCGACGCCTTCTGCCGCGATCGTCGGCAAGCTGCTGGCCGAGCGCTTCGGCCTGCCGCTGTGGCAGACGGCGACCACGGCCAGCGACGCCAACCGGGCGGCGATCCGCTGGGCGCGGGCGGTGACCGGGCGGCCGGTGATCCTGGTGTTCGACGGCTGCTATCACGGTATGGTCGACGACGCCTTCGTGGTGCTGAAGGATGGCGAGCGCGTCATGAAGCCGGGCCTGCTGGGCCAGGTCCACGACCTGACCGCCACCACCTGGGTCGTGCCGTTCAACGATCTGGCGGCCCTGGAGAACGCCCTGGCCTCCGACCAGGTCGCCGCCGTGCTGGCTGAGCCGGTGATGACCAACTGCGGCATGATCCTGCCCGAGCCGGGCTTCCACGACGCGCTGCGCAGGCTGACCCGCGACGCCGGGACCCTGCTGATCATCGACGAGACCCACACGATCTCGACCGGGCCTGGCGGCTACACCCGCGCCCATGGCCTGGAGCCCGACGTCTTCGTGCTGGGCAAGGCGATCGCCGGCGGCGTGCCGGCCGCCGTCTGGGGCGTCACCGCCGAGCTGTCGGCGCGCATGGACGCGGCCCAGGCGCGGGTCGGGCCGGGCCAGTCGGGCATCGGCACCACCCTGTCCGGAAACGCCCTGGCCATGGCGGCCATGCGGGCCATGCTGTCCGAGGTGATGACCGATGCGGCCTACGCGAAGATGCTGGCCGGCGCCGAGCGGCTGGTCGCGGGTCTGAAGACCGTGATCGCCGCGCGCAAACTGCCGTGGTCGATGGCCCATGTCGGCGCCCGCGTCGAACTGGTGTTCGCCGATCCTCCACCGAAGAATGCCGCTGCGATGCGGAAAGTGCTGGACCACGAGGCGGTGGAAGCGCTGCACTTGTGGCTGATCAACCGGGGCGTCCTGATCGCGCCCTTTCACAACATGATGCTGGTCTCGCCCGTCACCGACGATTCGGCGATCGATCGGCTGGTCGCGGCCGTGGACGGCTTCGCGGCCGCGATGGGGGACGCATGAGCGCCGTAGCCGATATCCAGGAATGCCGCGACTTCCTCGCCGCGAACCCGCAGGTGAAGTTCGTTCGAGGTGTTCTTCACCAGCATGACCGGCGTGCCGCGCGGCAAGCGGCTGCGTGTTCATGAGCTGGAGGCGATCTACGAATACGGCCGCTTCCTGCCGGGCTCGGTGCTGGTGGTCGACACCAACGGCGCCGACTGCGAGGACACGGGCCTGGTCTGGGAGGACGGCGACGCCGACCGCCGCGCGCGGCCCGTGCCGGGCACGCTGACCCTGGCCCCGTGGCTGGGTCCCGACGTCGCCCAGGTCATGCTGTCGATGTACGAGCTGGACGGGACGCCCAACGACCTCGACCCGCGCCACGTGCTGCAACGGGTGCTGGACCGCTACGCCGCCGATGGCCTGACGCCCGTCGCCGCCTGCGAGCTGGAATACTACCTCGTCGATCTGCAGCGCGGCCCGAACGGCGAGCTGATGCCGGCCAAGTCGATGCAGACCGGTCTGCGGCCCACCGGCATCCAGGTCTACGGCCTGCCCGAGCTGGAGGCCCACGCCCCGTTCCTGCGCGAACTGTGGGACACCGCCGACGTGCTGGGCGTGCCGCTGGAGGGCGCGATCTCGGAATTCGCCCCGGGCCAGGTCGAACTGACCCTGAAGCACAAGCCCGACGCCCTGCGCGCGGCCGACGACGCGGTGCTGTACAAGCGCGCCGCCAAGGGCGTGGCCCTGCGTCACGGCTGCGAGGCGACCTTCATGGCCAAGCCGTGGGCCGAGCGGGCCGGCAACGGCTTCCACGTCCATCTCAGCGTCAATGACGCCGACGGCAACAACCTGTGCGCCGCCGAGGACCTGGAGGGCTCGCCGCTGCTGAAACAGGCCATCGCCGGCATGAAGCTGCTGCTGGGCGAAGGCATGGCGATCCTGGCGCCCAACGCCAACAGCTATCGCCGCTTCAAGGCCAACAGCTACGCGCCGGTGGCGCCGACCTGGGGCGTCAACAACCGCACGGTCAGCCTGCGCGTCCCCGCTGGTCCGCCCAAGACCCGCCACGTCGAGCATCGGGTCGCGGGCGCCGACGGCAATCCGTATCTGGTGCTGGCCGTGCTGCTGGCCAGCGCCCACCATGGCATCAAGAACAAGCTGGATCCGGGCCCTGCGGTGGTCGGCGACGGCTATGCCGCGGCGGCCAAAGAGAACATCCGGCTGCCGTCCAACTGGTTCGCGGCGGTCGACCTGTTCGAGACGTCCGAGGTCTTGCGCGACTATCTCGGCGACCGCTTCGTGGACATGTTCGTCTCGGTCAAGCGCACGGAACAGGCGCGCTTCTTCGAGGTCGTCACCGAACTCGATTTCGACTGGTACCTCCGCAACGCCTGACGGCGAGTAGCTGCCCAAGGCAAGGCACACACGGAACAAGAGGGAGTTTCGAATGAGCGGATACAGGAACGGCGGGGCCTCGCGGCGCTCGCTTCTCACGGCCTTCGGGGCGGCGGCCATCGGCCTGTCGTTCACGGCCTGCGGCGAGAAGCCCAAGGCCACGGGGGCGGGCGGCGAAGAGCCCAAGCTGAACTTCTACAACTGGGACACCTATATCGGCGAGACCACGCTGGGCGACTTCAAGAAGGCGACCGGCGTCGACGTGAACATGAGCCTGTTCGCGACCAACGATGAGCTGTTCGCCAAACTCAAGGCGGGCAATCCGGGCTTCGACGTGATCGTGCCGTCGAACGAGTTCGTGACTCGCATGGGCCAGGCCGGCATGCTCGAGCCGCTGGATCACGCCAAGATCCCGAACATGAAGAACATCGACCCGTCCTTCCTGAACCCGGACTTCGACCCGGGCCGGAAGTACTCGATGCCCTACACCTGGCTGCTGCTCGGCATCGGCTATCGCAAGAGCAAGGTCCAGGGCGTGCCCGACAGCTGGAAGTGGCTGTTCGACAGCGACAAGTACAAGGGCCGCATCGCCCTGCTGTCGGAAAGCGCCGACCTGGTGCGTCTGTCGGCCAAGTATCTGGGCCACTCGGTCAATAACATCCCCGAGGACATGCTGCCGAAGATCGAGCAGATGCTGATCAAGCAGAAGCCGTTCGTGAAGGCCTTCCACGATGACAACGGCCAGGACCTGTTGGTCTCGGGCGAGGTCGATCTGGTGCTGGAATACAATGGCGACATCGCCCAGGTGATGAAGGACGATCCGGACCTCGACTTCGTGGTGCCCAAGGAAGGCTCGCTGATCAACAGCGACACCCTGTGCATCCCCAAGGGCGCGCCGCGACCCAACAACGCCCACGCCTTCATCAACTACCTGCTGGACGCCCAGGCCGGGGCCGAGATCACCAAGACGATCCTCTACCCGACCCCCAACGCGGCGGCCAAGGCGCTGATGCCGGACAGCTACCGCAACAATCCGGTGATCTTCCCGCCGGCCGACGTGATGGCCAAGTGCGAGTACGGCGCCTTCGAAGGCGCCGAGAAGGCCAGCCAGTACGAGGAAATCATCACCCGGGTGCGGGCGGCTTAGGTCTGGGCGCGTTAGATGCTCCCTCGCGATGCGGGGGAGCTGTCGCGAAGCGACTGAGGGGGCCTTCACGGCATAGGCCGAGTTAGCCCCCTCCGGCCCTCTGGGCCACCTCCCCCGCATCGCGAGGGAGGATCCACGAAAGCGGGGATCTTGATGGAGCAGAGCTGGAAACAGGCCAAGGCCGTCTTCGCCGCCGCGCTGGGACCGCCGCTGGTGTGGCTGGTGGTGTTCTTCCTGGCGCCGATGGCGATCGTCTGGGCCTACAGCTTCGGCCACAACGAGGGCCTGACCCAGATCGCCATCACCGGCACGTTCCACAACTACGCCCGGGCGATCGAGCCGCTGTATCTGAAGATCTTCCTGAAGTCGGCCTGGGTGGCGGGGCTGACCACGGGCCTGTGCCTGGTGCTGGGCTTTCCGGTCGCCCTGGCCATCACCTTCGCGTCAGACAAGGCCAAGACCTGGCTGCTGCTGATGATCATGCTGCCGTTCTGGACGAACCTCCTGATCCGCACCTACGCCCTGATCGCCGTCCTGCGCACAGAGGGCTACGTCAACCAGGGCCTGGAATGGCTGTGGAAGGGCGGCAGCGGTCTGGCGGCGCTGGTGGGGCTCCAACCGCTGGGCGACTTCCAGCCGCTGGGGCTGCTGCACAACAATTTCGCGGTGATCCTGGGCCTCGTCTACGTCCACCTGCCGTTCATGGTGCTGCCGCTCTATTCGGCCCTCGACCGCCTGGACAAGTCGCTGCTGGAGGCCAGCCTGGACCTCGGCGCAGGCCACATGCGGACCCTGTTCAAGGTGGTCGTGCCGCTGGCCCTGCCGGGCATCGCCTCGGGAATCCTGATCACCTTCATCCCGGCCCTCGGCGCCTATCTGACGCCGGACCTGCTGGGCGGCCCCGACAGCCAGATGATCGCCAATGTCATCGAGCGCCAGTTCAAGCGCGCCAACGACTGGCCGTTCGGCGCGGCCATGTCGTTCGTGCTGATGTACCTGACCTTCATCGCCATCGCGATCCAGGCGGTGCTGGCCAAGAAGACCCCGGAGGCCAAGGGATGAGCAAGCGCAGCCCGCCCGGTCCGCTCGAGTACCTCCGCCGCTGGCCTATGCAGGCCTGGCTGGCGATGGTGGGGATCTTTCTCTACGCGCCGCTGGTCGCCCTGATGGCGTTCAGTTTCAACGACAGCCGGCGCAACATCGTCTGGAAGGGCTTCACGCTCAAATATTACGACAAGCTGTTCAACGACTCCGCCCTGCTGGAAGCGTTCGGCAACAGCCTGACGATCGCGGCGGCCTCGACGGTGATCAGCCTGATCCTCGGCGCCTCGGCGGCCCTGCTGCTGTGGCGCTTCCGCTTCCCGGGCAAGACGGCCCTGGACGGCGCCCTGGCCTTGCCGATCGTGGTGCCCGAGATCTGCATGGGCGTGGCCATGCTGGTGTTCTTCGCCCGCGTCATGCCCTGGCCGCAGGGGCTGCCGTGGCCGTTGAACCTGGGGGCGATCATCATCGCCCACGTGTCGTTCTCGTTCCCGTTCGTGGCGGTGGTGGTGCGCGCGCGCATGGCCAGCTTCAATCGCGAGATGGAGGAGGCCGCCCGCGACCTGGGGGCCGGCGAGTTCCGCACCATCAAGGACGTGATCCTGCCGCACATGGCGCCGTCGCTGGTGGCCGGGGCGCTGCTGGCCTTCACGCTGAGCCTGGACGACTTCGTCATCACCTTCTTCACCGCCGGCCCGGACACGGTGACCTTCCCGGTGAAAGTCTATTCGATGGTCCGCTTCTCGGTGACGCCGGAGGTCAACGCGGCCTCGACGGTGCTGATCGTGCTGACCGTGCTGCTGACCGCGGCGGCGCTGAAACTGCAGGGGGACCCGGCCGCCACGGCGGGGCATGGGGCGGGGGACGCCAAATGAGCAAGCCGATCATCACCTTCGAGAACGTCACCAAGCGCTTCGGCAAGTTGGCGGCGGTCGACAACGTCTCCCTGACCGTGACCGAGGGCGAGTTCTTCGCCCTGCTGGGACCGTCGGGCTGCGGCAAGACCACCCTGCTGCGGATGCTGGCCGGTTTCGAGACGCCCACCGAGGGCCGGATCCTGATCGACGGCCAGGACATCTCGAACATCCCGCCCAACAAGCGGCCGGTGAACATGGTGTTCCAGTCCTACGCCGTGTTCCCGCACATGAGCGTGGCCGATAACGTCGCCTACGGCCTGGTGGTCGACAAGGTCGGCAAGGCCGAGCGCGAGCGGCGCGTCGAGGAGGCGCTGGAACTGGTGCAGCTGGGCGGTTACGGCGACCGCAAGCCCGACCAGCTGTCCGGCGGCCAGCGTCAGCGCGTGGCGCTGGCCCGCGCGCTGGTGAAACGGCCCCGCGTCTTGCTGCTGGACGAGCCGCTTTCGGCCCTGGACGCCAAGCTGCGCGAGCAGATGCGCACTGAACTCTGCACCCTGCAGGAGAAGGTCGGCATCACCTTCATCATGGTCACCCACGACCAGGACGAGGCGCTGGCCCTGGCGACCCGCTGCGCGGTGATGAGCAAGGGGCCTGCTGCAGCAGGTGGCCACCCCCAGCGACCTCTACGAGTTCCCCAACAGCCGGTTCGTCGCCGACTTCATCGGCCAGGTGAACCTGTTCGAGGGCGTGCTGGCCGTCGACGAGCCCAGCCACGCGGTGATCCGCTCTCCGGACCTGCCGGTCGACATCTTCCTGGACCATGGCGTCACCGGCCCGCGCGGCGGCACGGTCTGGGCGGCGATCCGCCCCGAGAAGATCGAGCTGCACAAGAAGGACGGCGACACGCCGCCCAATCTCGGCGACTGCCCGCAAGGGACCAACGCCATCGCGGGCGTCATCAAGCACGAAGCCTATCTGGGCGGCCAATCGACCTACGAGGTCGAGATCGCCGGTGGGCGTCGGATCAAGGTCCAGCGCTCGAACCTGACCCGCTGGGACCAGGAGGACTTCAAGCTGGGCGAGACGGTGTGGCTGTGCTGGCACGCCTGCTCGCCGGCGGTGCTGTTGTCATAGGGCTCACTGGCCCCCCTCCGCGCTACGCGCTCCTCCCCCGAAGGGGGAAGAAGGACGCCGCGCGAACCTTCCGCCCCCCTCCCGGGGGCGGACGACCGCGAAGCGGTCAGGTGGGGGCAAGTGATTGAGGAAACGCAGGAGTTACAGTGAAATGACCGTCCCGATCCGCAACCACGACATCGCCGAGCTCCGGCGCCTGGACCTGGCCCACCATCTGCCGGCCCAGGCCGACCACAAGGTCATCGCCGAGCTGGGCGGCAGCCGGATCATCACCCGCGCCGACGGTGTCTATATCCATGACGGGGACGGTCACCAGATCCTCGACGGCATGGCCGGCCTGTGGTGCGTCAATGTCGGCTATGGGCGCGTCGAGCTGGCCGAGACCGCCTACGAGCAGATGCTGGAGCTGCCGTACTATAACACCTTCTTCAAGACCGCGACGCCCCCGACCGTGACCCTTGCGGCCAAGATCGCGAGCAAGATGGGCGGCCATCTGAGCCACGTATTCTTCAACTCGTCGGGGTCGGAGGCCAATGACACGGTCTTCCGCCTGGTCCGCCACTATTGGAAACTCAAGGGCGAACCGCGGCGGACGGTCTTCATCAGCCGCTGGAACGCCTATCACGGCTCGACCGTGGCCGGGGTCTCGCTGGGCGGCATGAAGCACATGCACGTGCAGGGCGACCTGCCGATCCCCGGCGTCGAGCACGTCATGCAGCCCTATCCGTTCGGCGACGGCTTCGGCGAGGACCCGGCCGCCTTCCGCGACCGCGCCGTCAAGGCCATCGAGGACAAGATCCTCGAGGTCGGCCCCGAGAATGTCGCCGCCTTCATCGGCGAGCCGGTGCAGGGGGCGGGCGGGGTGATCATCCCGCCGGACGGCTACTGGCCGGCGGTCGAGGCCCTGTGCCGCAAGTACGGCATCCTGCTGGTCTGCGACGAGGTGATCTGCGGCTTCGGCCGCCTGGGCCAGTGGTTCGGCCACCAGCACTACGGGATCAAGCCGGACCTGATCGCCATGGCCAAGGGCCTGTCGTCCGGCTACCTGCCGATCTCGGCCGTCGGCGTGGCCGACCATATCGTCGCCGAGCTGCGCGAGAAGGGCGGCGACTTCATCCACGGCTTTACCTATTCGGGCCACCCGACCTGCGCGGCCGTGGCGCTGAAGAACATCGAGATCATGGAGCGCGAGGGCCTGATCGAGCGCACCCGCGACGACACCGGTCCCTATCTGGCCAAGGCCCTGGCGACCCTCAACGACCATCCGCTGGTGGGCGAGACCCGCTCGCTGGGCCTGATCGGCGCGGTCGAGATCGTCCGCGAGAAGGGCACCAACCATCGTTTCCTCGACAAGGAGGGCGAGGCCGGCCCGATCGTGCGCGACCTCTGCATCAAGAACGGCCTGATGGTCCGCGCCATCCGCGACAGCATCGTCTGCTGCCCGCCGCTGATCATCACCCACGCCGAGATCGACAAACTTGTCGCCATCATCCGCCAGTCGCTGGACGAGGCCGAGCCCGTGCTTCGCGCCTTGAAGCCGGAGGCGGTGTCATGAGGTTAGGAGGAGCGGCGTGCGCCGTGGCGGACTTCCAGGATGAAGACCTGGTCGCCGACGATGCGGTAGCGCAGCAGGTAGGGCGTGACGACGGTGATCTCGCGTCGGCCCCGCGAAATGGCGCGGCCGCGATCAGAATGCCTTTCGAGACTGTCGCCAACCGCCGCCAGTTTCTGACCGAGACGCTGGGCGGCGAGGGGTTTCGACTGGCTGACGATGTAGGCGACGATCGCTTCGACGTCCGCGAAAGCGCGGTCGGTCCAGACTACTTTCGCCACGAATATGGCGTGGGCAGCTGGTCAGGCGTTCCAAGGGACAACAGCCACTCTCGCACCTGCTCATGCGGGACAACCCGACCCGCCGCTATATCGGCGTCGGCTTCAGCCTCGGCAAGACGTTCGGCCTCGTCTTCCACTTCGTCGAAGATGTCGGGATCAGGCTCGGCCATGCCCTACGATAGCAGAAACTTTCCGAGAACAAATCGGGAAAAACCGAGCTTTTGGAGCGCGTCATGAAGCCCAAGCACAACAAGGCCAAGCGCGAGACCACGCTCAATCGGGGCGTTTCGTCGTTGGAGGAGGCCCAGGCCTGGTTCGCGCGCCAGAGCATCGAGGAGATCGAGTGCGTGGTCCCCGATCTGGCCGGGGTGGCGCGCGGCAAGATCATGCCGGTGCGCAAGTTCCTGGGGACGCCGTCGATGAACCTGCCGCTGGCGGTGTTCTACCAGACCATCACCGGTGACTTTCCCGAGTTCGAGGGCGCGGTCAGCGCGGTGCAGTCCGACACCGACATCTTCCTGACCCCGGACTTCGCGACCCTGGCCGCCGTGCCGTGGGCCCAGGATCCGACCGCCCAGGTGATCCACGACGCCTTCCACCCCGACGGCCGTCCGGTCGAGGAGGCGCCGCGCCAGGTGCTGCGGCGGGTGCTGGCGCTGTACGCCGAGAAGGGCTGGGTGCCGATCGTCGCGCCGGAGATAGAGTTCTACCTCGTCGACAAGAACACCGACCCCGACTACCCGCTCAAGCCGCCCATCGGGCGATCGGGGCCGGCCCGAGACCGGGCGGCAGGGCTACTCGATCAGCGCGGTCAACGAGTTCGACGCGCTGTTCGAGGACATGTACGAATATTCCGAGCGCCAGGGCCTGGAGATCGACACCCTGATCCACGAAAGCGGCGTGGCCCAGATGGAGATCAATCTCCGTCACGGCAATCCGCTGGAGCTGGCCGACCAGGTGTTCATGTTCAAGCGCACCATCCGCGAGGTGGCGCTTGAGCACGAGATCTACGCCACCTTCATGGCCAAGCCGATGGCCAGCGAGCCCGGCAGCGCCATGCACATCCACCAGTCGATCGTCGACAAGGATGGCAAGAACCTTTTCTCGGACAAGAAGGGCGAGGAGACGGCGCTGTTCCACGGCTTCATCGCCGGCCAGCAGACCTATCTGCCGGCGATCATGGCGATCCTGGCGCCGTACGTGAACAGCTACCGCCGCATCGCGCGCGACAGCGGGGCCCCGGTCAACACCCAGTGGGGCTATGACAACCGCACCTGCGGCCTGCGGGTCCCGCCGTCCGGGCCGGAGAACCGGCGTCTCGAGAACCGCATCCCGTCATCGGACGCCAATCCGTACCTGGCCATCGCGGCTTCGCTGGCGGCGGGCTATCTGGGCATGACCCAGGGGCTGACGCCGAGCGATCCGGTCGCGACCGACGCCAGCGTGGCCGGCGTGCAGCTGCCGCGCAGCCTGTCGGAGTCCCTCAAGCTGTTCGAACAGTGCGAGCCGCTGGTCGAGATCCTGGGGCCGATCTTCTGCCAGGCCTATGACCGCGTGAAACAGGCCGAGTATGAGACCTTCATGCGCACGATCAGCCCGTGGGAGCGGGAGTTCCTGCTGCTGAATGTTTGAGGATTACTCACCCCCTCCGGGCCTGCGGCCCTCCTCCCCCAAAGGGGGAAGAAGGGCGTGGCGCACCTTCCGCCCCCTCCGGGGGCGGACGACCGCGAAGCGGTCAGGTGGGGGCAAGCGATGATGGGGAACTGGTACGAGTCCACCGCGCATGGCCGTCCCGACCTGGCGCCGCTCGACGGCGACGTTCAGGCCGATGTCTGCATTGTCGGCGCCGGTTTCACGGGGCTCGGCGCCGCCATGGCCCTGGCCTCGCGCGCCAAGGTCGTGGTGCTGGAGGCGGGCCAGGTCGGCGGCGCGGCCACCGGGCGCAACGGCGGACAGGTCCATACCGGCCAGCGGCGCGACCAGGCCTGGCTGGAGAAGGCCGTCGGCCGTGACGACGCCTTGGCGCTGTGGCGACTAGCCGAGGACGCCCGCGCGCGCTTCAAGACCCTGACCGACACGATCGACTGCGACTGGCGGCCGGGCATGATCCACGCCCGCCACAAGCCGAACGGCGAGGCCGAGGACGCTGGCCACGTCGCGCTGATGGCGGACCGCTATGGCTATGACCAACTGGCGCTGATCGACGAGGCCGATCTCGCCGCCGAGCTGGGGACGGACGTCTATCACGGCGGCCTGATCGATCGCGGCGGCGGCCATGTCCATCCGCTGAAGCTGGCCTTGGGCATGGCGCGCGCGGCGATGGCGGCGGGGGCGGTGGTCCACGAGCACACCCGCGCCGAAAGCTGGACCCGCCAAGGCGGCCGGATCGTCGTCGAGACCGCGCTGGGCCGGGTGACCTGCGATCAACTGATCCTCAGCGGCGATGGCCTGCTGAACGCCATGGCCGGCGGGGCCCGCGCGCGGGTCATGCCGATCAACAACTTCATCGCCGTCACCGCGCCGCTGGGCGATCTGGCCGAGACGATCATCCGCTCCAACGCGGCGGTGGCCGACAGCCGGTTCGTCGTGAACTACTTCCGCAAGACGCCCGACGGCCGGCTGCTGTTCGGCGGCGGCGAGAACTACCGGCCGGGGTTTCCCAGCGACATCGCCGGCATGGTCCGCAAGAACCTCGCCAAGGTCTATCCGCGGCTGGCCGATGTCCCGATCACCCACGCCTGGGGCGGGACCCTGGGCATCACCATGAGCCGGATGCCCTTCGTCGGCGAGATCGCGCCGGGCGTCCGCGCGGCGTCCGGCTATTCCGGGCAGGGGGTGATGCTGGCGCCCCGCGTCGGCAAGCTGCTGGCCGACGCCGCGCTGGGCGAGACGGGCGGCGCCGACCTGCTGGCGCGCCTGCCCACGCCGCCGTTCCCTGGCGGACGCCTGCTGCGGTGGCCGCTGACCGTGGCCGGTCTGACCTGGTACGCGCTGCGGGACCGGCTGTAGCGGGCCGAAGCGCCCGTCCGATTGACAAGCGGCGCGGGGCGTCCTCCGATCGTCGCTCTTGAGAAGTTCGGGTTCCGCATGTCCGCCACCACCACCTCCGCGCCGACGGGCGGCCTCGCCACGGCCATGGCGCACGCGCAACGGCTGCTGGAGGTGGACCCGAGGCTGGCGGCCGAGCAGGCGCGGGCGATCCTGGAGGCCGTGCCGCGTCACGCCGGAGCGACCCTGCTGCTGGCCACGGCCCTGCGTCTGGCCGAGGAGGTCGACGCGGCGCTGCGGACGATCGATCCGCTGGCCCGCGCCTTTCCCGCCGCGCCCGAGATTCAGCTGGAGCATGGCCTGACCCTGGCCGCGCGCGGCCACGACCGCGCCGCCGCCGCCGCCTTCAAACGCAGCCTCGCCGCCGACGCCCAGAACACCGAGGCCTGGCGCGGCCTGGCCGAGGTGCTGCGGCGTCTCGGCGACGACGAGGGCGCCGAGGCCGCCCGCGATCGCCAGATCAAGGGCGGCGTGCGCGATCCGCTGCTGATGAACGCCGCCGCCGCCATGATCGACGAGAAGCTGGCCGAGGCCGAGACGATCCTGCGCGGCCTGCTGGCGACCCGTCCCGACGAGCCGGCGGCCCTGCGCATGCTGGCCGAGACCCTGTCGCGCCAGGGCCGCTATCCCGACGCGGAGGTTCTGCTGGCGCGCTGTGTCGAGATCGCGCCCGGCTTCGCCGGCGCCCGTCACAACCTGGCGACCGTCCTCTATCGCCAGAACAAGAACGCCGAGGCTCTGGCCGAGATCGAGACCCTGACCGCCAAGGACGAGCGCCATCCGGGCTATGCCAACCTGCGCGCGGCGATCCTGGCGCGGCTGGGCGAGTACCAGAAGGCGATCGCGATCTACGAGCGGGTGCTGGTCGATTATCCCAACCAGCCCAAGGGCTGGATGAGCTACGGCCACGCCCTCAAGACCGTGGGCCGCCAGGCCGACAGCGTCGCGGCCTATCGCCAGGCCCTGGCCCTGCTGCCGACCATGGGCGAGGCCTGGTGGAGTCTCGCCAACCTGAAGACGGTCAAGTTCACCGACGCCGATCTCGAGGCCATGGCGGCGGCCCTGGCGAGCGAGGACCTGCCGGAAGACGACCGCCTGCATCTGCACTACGCCCTGGGCAAGGCGTTCGAAGACGCCGGCCGCTGGGACGAGGCGTTCGCGCGCTACGCCGAGGGCGCGGCGATCCGCCGGAAGCAGCTGGCCTATGATCCCGAGGAGAACGCCGCCGACGCCGCCCGCACCAAGGCGGTGTTCACCCCGGCCTTCGTTGCGGCGCGGGCGGGGCAGGGCTGCCCGGCGCCCGATCCGATCTTCGTGGTCGGCCTGCCGCGCTCGGGCTCGACCCTGGTGGAGCAGATCCTGGCCAGTCACTCGATGGTCGAGGGCACGATGGAGCTGCCCGACCTGATCGTCATGGCCCGGCGTCTGGGCGGCAAGACCGCCAACCGCGCCGACTCGATCTATCCGGAGGTGCTGGCCGACCTGTCGCCCGAGGCGCTGAAGGCGCTGGGCGAGGAATTCCTTGAGCGCACCCGCGTCCAGCGCAAGACCGACCGGCCGTTCTTCATCGACAAGATGCCCAACAACTTCGCGCACGCCGGGCTGATCCACCTGATCCTGCCGAACGCCAAGATCATCGACGCGCGCCGGCATCCGCTGGGCTGCTGCTTCTCGGGCTTCAAGCAGCACTTCGCCCGCGGGCAGGGCTTCACCTACGACCTGACCGACATCGGGCGCTACTACGCCGACTATGTGGAGCTGATGGCGCATTTCGACGCCGTGCTGCCGGGCCGCGTGCACCGGGTGATCTACGAGGCGTTGATCGAGGACCCGGAGCGGGAGATCCGCGCCCTGCTGGATCATTGCGGCCTGCCGTTCGAGGCCGCTTGCCTGTCGCCGCACGAGAACGACCGCGCCGTCCGCACCGCCAGTTCAGAGCAGGTCCGCCGCCCGATCTTCAAGGACGCGGTCGAGCACTGGCAGAAATTCGAATCGCACCTGGACCCCCTCAAGCAGGCATTGGGGCCGGTCCTCGACGCCTATCCGAACGCGCCCGTTATTTGACCATCTCCGTCGCGCCTTGCCATTTGTGCAACACTTCAAGGAATTGACATCAAACTGAAATTTCCAATCTTGCCGGACGCTTGAGGCGGGTCGAACGTCGTTCCTTCAAAGCCGTAAGGGGAGCGACTGTATGTCGTTGGGATCGGTTCGTTTGAAGAAGGCGGGCGTCTGTTCCGCCGCCTTGTTCGCCACCACCATGTTCACCACCGTGGCCTACGCTCAGGCGCAGGCGCCGCAATCGTCGACCGCTCTGGAAGAGGTGGTCGTCACCGCGCAGAAGCGCAGTGAAAATCTGCAGGACGTTCCCGTCAGCATCCAGGCGCTGGGCGGCGAGAAGCTGGAACAGCTGCAGGTCTCGGCCTTCGTCGACTATGTGAAGTACCTGCCCAGCGTGTCGTTCACGACCTCGGGGCCAGGCTTCGGTCAGGTCTATATGCGCGGCGTGGCCAGCGGCGGCGATGGCAACCACTCCGGCTCGCTGCCCAGCGTCGGCGTCTATCTGGACGAACAGCCGGTCACCACCATCCAGGGCGCGCTGGACATCCACGTCTATGACGTCGCCCGGGTCGAGGCCCTGGCCGGGCCGCAGGGCACCCTCTACGGCGCCAGCTCCCAGGCCGGCACCCTGCGGATCATCACCAACAAGCCGACGACCGCCGGCTTCTCGGCCGGCGTCGACGTCGAGGCCAACAAGGTCGATCACGGCGGCACGGGCCACACGGTGGAGGGCTTCGTCAACGTCCCGCTGTCCGACAAGATCGCCGTGCGCCTGGTCGGCTGGGACGTCCGCGACGCCGGCTATATCGACAACGTGGCCGGCACGCGCACCTACGACCGCGGCGACTCCGATCCGACCAACGACTACACGATCAACAATCAGGCCCGGGTCCGGAAAAACTACAACCGCGTCTACACCCAGGGCGGCCGCGCGGCCCTGCGCATCGAGGTCGACGACAACTGGGTGATCACGCCCACGGTGATGGGCCAGGTGCAGAAGTCGGGCGGCCTGTTCGCCTTCGATCCCAAGGTCGGCGACCTGAAGGTCACGCACTTCTATCCGGAAAGCGCCAAGGACAAGTGGGTCCAGGCGGCGATGACCATCGAGGGCCAGATCGCCAATCTCGACGTCACCTACGCCGGCTCGTACCTGAAGCGGAACGACGTCACCAATTCGGACTACACCGACTACTCGTACTTCTACGATCAGGTCGGCTACGGCTTCTACTGGACGGACAACGCCGGCAACCTGGTGAACCCGTCACAGTACATCCAGGGCCAGGATCACTACCGCAAGGAAAGCCACGAGATCCGCATCGCTTCCCGCAGGATCAGAAGCTGCGGTTCGTGGTCGGCGGCTTCTACCAGAAGCAGAAGCACGAGATCTTCCAGAACTACAAGATCGACGGCCTGGGCAGCGACCTGTCGGTGCCGGGCTATGTCGGCACCGTCTGGCTGACCAAGCAGAACCGGGTCGACCGGGACAAGGCCGTGTTCGGCCAGGCCGAGTACGACATCACCGACAAGCTGATGCTGACCGCCGGGCTACGCTTCTTCAAGGCGCATAACACCCTGGTCGGCTTCTATGGCTACGGCGCCGGCTATGGCTCGACCGGCGAAAGAGCCTGCTTCAAGCCGGCCGTGGTCCCGGGCTCGCCCTGTACGAACCTGGACAAGGGCGTCAAGGAAAGCGGCAACGTTCCCAAGGTGACGCTGACCTACAAGTTCGACGGCTCCAAGCTGATCTATGCGACCTACTCGAAGGGCTTCCGTCCGGGCGGCATCAATCGCCGCTCGACCCTGCCGCCATACAACGCCGACTACCTGAAGAACTACGAGGTTGGCTGGAAGACCACTTGGCTGAACAACACCCTCCGCTGGAACGGCACGGTCTATCTGGAGGACTGGAGCAACTTCCAGTTCTCGATCCTGGGCGCCAACGGCCTGACCGAGATCAAGAACGCCAACCAGGCGCGGATCAAGGGGATCGAGAGCGACGTCACCTGGGCACCGGTCCACGGCCTGACGATCAACGCCTCGGCGGCCTATACCGACGCCAAGCTGGCCGCCAACTACTGCGGTAAGGTCGATACGGCGACCGGGAATCCCATCACGGATTGTCCGAAGTACCTCAAGGACGGGACGATCAATCCGGACTTCCCGGAGGGGCCTCAAGCGCCGGACGGGACGGCCCTTCCCGTCACGCCGAAGTACAAGGCCAACCTGACGGCGCGCTACGAGTTCAGCCTCGCCGACTGGAACGCCTTCGCCCAGGGCTCGATCGTCGGCCAGTCCGGCAACTGGACCGACCTGCGGATCGTCGAGCGCAACATCATCGGCCGGCAGAAGGGCTATACGACGGCCGACTTCTCGAGCGGGATCGACAAGGACGGCCTGTCGATCTCGATCTATCTGAAGAACGCCTTCGACAAGCGGGCCAGCCTGAACCGCTACGCCGAGTGCGCCGAAAGCGTCTGCGGGACCCAGTACTACATCGTTCCGAACCAGCCCCGGACCATCGGGGTCAGGCTCGGCAAGACGTTCTAGTTGGTGGTGGGGTGAGTAGGGGGGCGGTCCGCGAGAGGCCGCCCCTTTTCGCTTTGCGTTAGGGGGATCCATGGCGTCGTCGAGCGCCCGTCCGCTGGGCCTGTGGATGTGCACCGCCCTGGTCGTGGGCAACATGATCGGCTCGGGCGTCTTCATGTTGCCGGCCTCGCTGGCGCCCTATGGCTGGAACGCCGTCATCGCCTGGCTGGTGACCATCGGCGGCGCCCTGTGCCTGGCCTTCGTCTTCGCGCGCCTGGCCGAGGCCTTTCCCCGCGCCGGCGGACCGCTGGCCTACACGCAGGAAGCGTTCGGACCGACGGCCGGCTTCATGGTCGCCTGGGCCTACTGGATCTCGTTGTGGGTCGGCAACGCGGCCATCGCCACCGGCGGGGTCAGCTATCTGTCGGTGTTCTTTCCGGCGCTCGCCAAGGTTCCGGGGCTGGCTGCGCTGGTCACCGTCGCCGTGGTCTGGGCGCTGACGGCGGTCAACTGCTGGGGCTCCAGGTCGGCCGGGCGGCTGCAGGTGGTCGCGACGATCCTGAAGCTGCTTCCGCTGCTGGCTGTGGCGGGTCTGGCGGTCGTGATCCTGGCGCGCAGGGGCGGGGCGGCCGTGACGCCGTTCGAGCCGTCGCAATTGTCGGCCAGCGGGATCACCGCCGCCGCGACCCTGACCCTGTGGGCCCTGCTGGGGCTGGAGTCGGCCACCGTGCCCGCCGACAAGGTGCATGAGCCGACCCGAACCATCCCGCGCGCCACCCTCTACGGCACGGCCTTCACGGGGCTGATCTATCTGGTCGTCTGCTCGGCGGTGGTGCTGCTGTCGCCCGCCGACCTGCTGAAAGGCTCCAACGCCCCGTTCGCCGACTTCGTCGGCTATCACGGCGGCGGCGACCTGCGGCTGGTTCTGGCCGCCTTCGCCGCGATCAGCGCCTTCGGCGCCCTGAACGGCTGGGTGCTGCTGCAGGGCGAGATGCCCTACGCCATGGCGATCGACGGGGTGTTCCCCGCCTGGCTGGGCAAGGCCGGCAAGCGCGGAACGCCCGTGCGGGCCCATGTCCTGTCCAGCGTCTTGCTGACCATCCTCGTGCTGATGAACTACGCCAAGTCGATGGCCGACCTGTTCACCTTCATCGCCCTGCTGGCCACCTCGGCCAGCCTGTTCGCCTATCTGTTCAGCGCCCTGGCGGCGTTGCGACTGCAACAGAAGCATCGGATGGACGCCTCGATGCTCCTGACCGCGCTGGCCATCGTGGCGGCGGTCTATTCGGCCTGGACGCTCTATGGCGCCGGCGCCCAGGCCACGCTGTGGGGTGTCGTGCTGCTGCTGGTCGGCCTGCCTGTCCGCGTTCTCACCGCCCGCGCGGCGCGTTCCGCTCTTCCGGAGACTGTCTCGTGAAGCTCGCCTCCCTCGCCCTGCTGGCCGCGCTGGTCCCCCACGATCGCCAGCGCCCAGGTCTCCTATGTCCGCGCCGGCAAGCTGATCGACCCGCGGGCCGGCAAGGTGCTGACCGACCAGTTGATCCGCGTCGAGGGCGAGACGATCACCGCCGTCACGCCCTGGAAAACGGCGCCGACGGACGGCCCGCTGACGGATTGGAGCAAGCTGACCGTCCTGCCCGGCCTGATCGACATGCACACCCATCTGGTCGACCAGGAGCAGACCGAGAACATCGCCGAGCCGCTGCTGACCACGGCCGCCTACCAGTCGTTCATCGCCGCCGACCATGCCCGCAAGACCCTGATGGCCGGCTTCACCAGCGTGCGCGATGTCGGGACCTGGCGGGCGTTCGGCGACGTGGCGCTGCGCGACGCGATCAACAACGGTCTCGTCCCGGGTCCGCGCATGTCGGTGGCCGGCGCCTATATCACCGTCCCCGGCGGCGGCGGGGAGGTGACCGGCATCGCCGCCGACGTCGGCATCCCGGCCGAGATGCGGGTCGGGGTGGTCGAGGACGCCGCCGACACCCACCGCAAGGCCGCGAACATTCTGGCGCATCACGCCGACTTCCTGAAGCTGATCGCCACCGGCGCGGTGCTGACCGTCGGCACCGAACCCGGCCAGATGGAGCTGTCGGAAGACGAGATCCGCGCCGCCGTCGAGGAGGCCGCCAAGCGCGGGACCTACGCCACCGCCCACGCCCATGGAGCCGAGGGCATGAAGGTCGCCATGCGGGCCGGCGTCCGCTCGATCGAGCACGGCTCGCTGATGGACGACGAGGCCATCGCCATGATGAAGGCCAAGGGCGTGTATCTGGTGGCCGACATCTATGACGGCGACTGGATCGACGAATACGGCAAGGCTCATGGCTGGCCGGCCGAGACCCTTCGCAAGAACTTTGAGACCACCGAGGCCCAGCGCGAGGGTTTCCGCAAGGCGGTGAAGGTCGGGGTCAAGATCGCCTACGGCACCGACTCCGGCGTCTATCCGCACGGTCTCAACGCCCGCCAGCTGCCCTACATGGTCAAGTACGGCATGACGCCGATGCAGGCGATCCAGTCGGCCACGACCGTGGCGGCCGAGCTGATGGGCAAGACCGGCAAGGTCGGCTGCGACGCGGCCGGCTGCTACGCCGACCTGATCGCGGTGTCCGGCGACCCGCTGGCGGACATCGGGATCCTGACCCGGATTCCCAAGGTCATGAAGGGCGGGGCGGTCGTGAAGGACGCCCCCTAGCCCGCTGTGAAATTCGGCACAGTCGACCGTGGCCCGGACCATGCATTGTGCATCGCAACGCAATTTGATTGTGCGATAGCGAAACAACTGTCATGTCGACGTGGTTAGTCACACGTTGAGTACGTCCAAGGAGGTCTCCATGACCGAGAATCACTACTACGTCCGCCCGGTCGCCGGTGTGTGGCATGTGACCTGGAACGACTCGGCCGAACTGATCGGCTGCTATTCCTCGCAGCACGAAGCCGAGGCCCTGGCCCAGCTGCTGGCCCGCCACATGCGCGAGCAGGGCCGCAAGGCCCAGGTCCACGTCGACGAGCCGGAAGTCCGCACGCCTTCGTGGGGCCGCAACCGCGCGGCGCACCAGGCGGCTGCGGCTTAAGCCAGCCAGCTCTCCAGCGCGCGCGTCACGACCGCGCGCGCCTCTTCCGGGCTGAAGGTGGCTGGGTCCAGGCACAGCTCCAGCCACAGGCCGTCGACGGTCGCCGTCAGAGCGATGGCGGCCAGGCGGGTGTCGGTCACGTCCGCCTCGCTCAGCAACTTTTCCAGACGCGCCCGGAAGTCCGCGTAGGACGCCGCGTGGATCGCGGCGATGCGCGGCTTGGTCTTCACCAGGCTCCGAGAATCCGATCCAGGCGGCCAGCAGACGCGGATCCAGCACCGGCGGCGCGAAGCTGGCGCCGAGATAGGCCAGCAGGCGCTCGCGCGGCGTCGGGCCGGCCGCTTCGAGCGCCGCGTCCAGCGCCGCGTCGATCCGCTGGCTGACGGCCTCGTAGGCCGCCGCGATCAGCTCGTCGACACCCTCGAAATAGTGCCGCAGCAGACCCGGCGAGACGCCCGCCTCGGCGCAGATCGCGCGGACGGACGTTCCGCCGACGCCTTCGCGCGCCAGCACGGTCTCGGCGGCGGCCACGAGCGCTTGCCGGCGGACGTCGGCGGTCTCGCGGGTGAAGGCGGCGCGCAAGATCTAGCCCTCCCTCACCACCCCTCCGGCGGCCTTGCCATCCGAGCCTCCGGGATCAGCGCCCGCATCTTGCGGCCGAAGCTGCGCAAGGACACTTCGCTGGTCGCCAGCGGTCCGGCCGTGAAGGTGCGTGAGGCCATGCCCTGCTGCACGCGGGCCACCAGCTCGGTGTCCTCGGCGTTGACCTGCCGGTTGATGCGCCAGTTCAGATAACGCGCCGCCTTCATCTCGCGCCGCTCGTCGGGCAGGGCGTAGGCGATCTCGCGGATCATGGTCTTCTCCGCCGAGATCGGGATGAACTGCATGAAGTCCACCTGGTCCGGATAGATGTCGAAGGCGAAGTTCGGCCAGAGCTTGAAATAGGTCCACAGCCGCTTGCGGTCGCCGGGCAGGTGCGGAACGTCGGGCAGCAGGTCCTGGTACAGGCGCTCGGACGGGCTCTCCGACGGCTCGTCGATCAGCTGGCCCCACATCTTGTCGACGAAGGTGTGGGCCTCGACGCCGTAGCCCTTGCCGAACAGCCGCGTCAGGCCCGGGTGGGCGACGGGGATGTGCAGCCCGTCCGAATAGTTGTCGCTGATGTTCTTCCAATTGACCGTGCGCGGCCGCAGCGTCACGCGGCCGAACGGCTGCAGGTCCTCGAAGCGGTAGTGGGCGACCTCGTCCTCGTAGGGGGCCATCATCGTCGCCACCGACGGCCCTTCGCCTTCAATCCGCACGAAGACGAAGCCGCGCCAGATCTCGGTCTCGATCGTGGCCAGGCCCTCCTTGGCCATGTCCAGCGCCGGGTAGTCGTCGCGCATCGGCACGCCGATCAGCCGGCCTTCCAGGTCGTAGGTCCAGGCGTGGTAGGGGCAGACGATCCGGCCGCCACAGCGACCGACAGGGCCGTCCAGCAGCCGCGCGCCCCGATGGCGGCAGACATTGGCGAAGGCCCGCGCTCCGCCGTCCTTGCCGCGCACCACCACCAGGCTCTCGCCGACGAAGTCGAAGGTGTGGAAGTCGCCAGCCTTGGGAATGTCGTTCAGGTGGCAGACGATCTGCCACGACGGCCGGAAGATCTTGTCCTGCTCCTCGCGAAAGAAGCGCTCGGAGCCGTAGATCCAGCCGGGCAGGCCCCAGTCGGCCTGGGGATCGTCGTTCGGGGATGGCGGTCACTGGCCCCCTCCGCGCTGCGCGCTCCTCCCCCGGAGGGGGAAGAAGGTCGCGGGCTTCCTTCTGCCCCCTTCGGGGGCGGACGACCGCGAAGCGGTCAGGTAGGGGCCAGTGCCAGGCATGGTCATCGCCCCACCACCGACAGCTTGACCGCCGTGGCGAAGTCCTTGTCCCTCAGGATCTCCCGCGCCGCGTTCCGCCCCGGATTCCCAGACACCCCGCCGCCGGGATGCGTGCCCGCGCCGCACATGTAGAGGCCGGCGATCGGCGCGCGGTGGCTGGCGTGGCCCAGGAACGGACGCGTGGCCCACAGCTGATCCAGCGACATGTGGCCGTGCATGATGTCGCCGCCGATCAGGCCGAACTTCCGCTCCAGGTCCAGCGGCGACAGGATGGTGCGGCCCAGCACCGAGGCCTTGAAGCCTGGAGCCCACTTTTCGACCGTGTCGATGATCAGGTCGGCGGCGGCCTCGCGCTCGTCGTCCCACGACCGGCCGTTCGGCAGGGTGGGGGCGAACTGCTGGCAGAACAGGCTGGCCACGTGCTGGCCCGGAGGGGGCGAGGGAGGTGTCGATGGTCGAGGGGATCAGCATCTCGACGATCGGAGCCTTGCTGATCCCGTCCGCCTTGGCGTCGCGATAGGCCGCGTCCATGTAGTCGAGGCTGGGGGCGATCACGATGCCCGACTGGTGGTGCTCGGCGGCGTCCTTGCCGGGCAGGCAGGTGAAGCTGGGCAGCTCCGACAGCGCCACGTTCATCCGGAAGGTGCCCGAGCCGTTCTTGTAGCCGTCGACCGTCTTGCGGAAGTCGGCGGTCAGGGCCGACGGCGGGACCAGCTTTTTGTACAGTAGGGCCGGATTGACATTGGCGCTGACGATCGGGGCCATGATCTGGCGGCCGTCGACCAGTTGCACGCCGACTGCTTTAGCGCCGTCGATATGGACGCCCTCGACCGGCGCGTTCAGCAGGATCTCGACGCCCGCCGCCTCGCACGCCTTCGCCATCGCCTGGGTGATGGAGCCCATGCCGCCGACCGCGTGGCCCCAGGCGCCCTTCTTGCCATTCACCTCGCCGAAGGTGTGGTGCAGCAGCACATAGGCCGATCCCGGCGAGTCCGGGCTGGCGAAGTTGCCGACCACGGCGTCGAAGCCGAAGGCGGCCTTGACCGCGTCGCTCTCGAACCAGCCGTCCAGCACGTCGCGGGCGCTCTTGGTGAACAGGTCCAAGAGGTCGCGCTTCCTCTGCCGGGAAAGCATGGCCAGGCGACCGCCCTGGCGCAAGGCTCGCAGCGCGCCGGGCAGGCCGTCGCCCAGGTTCGGCGGCGTCTCCTGGGCGAAGTCGCGCAGCACGTCGCCGATCTCGTCCAGCATGGCGTAGTAGGCCGGCAGCACCTCGGCGTCGCGATAGCTGAACTTGCGGAACGCTTCCTGGGTGCGCTCCAGTCCGCCGCCCAGCTTCAGATAGCGCTCGTCGCTGATCGGCAGGAAGTTCGAGATCGGCCGTTCCAGGAAGGTCAGGCCGTAGTCGTGCAGGCCCATGTCGGCGATCACCCGCGGGTTCAGCAGGCTGACCGTGTAGCTGGCCACGGAGTTGCGGAAGCCGGGGTGGAATTCCTCGGTCACCGCCGCCCCGCCGACCACGCCGCGCGCCTCGCAGACCGTGACCTTCAGCCCGGCCTTGGCCAGGTAGAAGGCGCAGACCAGGCCGTTGTGGCCGCCGCCGATGATCACGGCGTCGCGGGTGGTGGTTTCGGCCATGGTGTCGCTCTCCCCAGAATAGGCGGAGAGGTTGCTATACGATCGTACAATAGGCAAGCGGCGGGCGGGCCTCTGGTTAGGTGCCATGCCGCTCACGTTCCTATCGGCTACGCAGTAGCCGCTGGCCACCGGTTCTCGATAAACCGACGAGGCGAGGCATCTCGCGCGAAGACACGCTCAGTCGCCTGCTTCGTACTTGCATCGTTCAGTCGGCCCAGCAGCAGTTTTGGATCGGCTTTCCGTAGTGCGTCCGCAGTTAACTCTCCACGCGTGGCCATGAACGCCTTTGTGGGCGAAATCGGCAAAATCACTGCGAGATTGGGATTGTCGATACCGCCGGCGAAGGTGCAGGGACAGTCGGCGAGTAGTAGGTGATGTCTGCACACGCTAAAATCCCAGACCCACCAGCGCAGTCGCAACAATTTATTGCCTATGCCCTGGTCGTTGAGCAGCTCATGGAAGAACGAAAGGCCGAAGTTCTCAATCGCGCCGGGGAAGTGCTTTTCCGTCCACTCCTCCAGCGTGGCCGGTGCCCCCGGCATGGCGATGGCATCGTATTCATCAGGCTGCTCGGCCAAGGATTTCCTCAGCAAAGCTTCTGACTCGCTCCTCAGATACAAGACGGTGCTTGGCTGGCGCAGTTGTAGAGACATGATGAAGCGCACCCACGCGGACCGTTCCTCGATGGTCAGCACACCGAGTTGTCCAGCCTCTAGCTTGTCTCGCACCTTGCTCGCGTCATTATCTACTGACTGAAGCACAACCTTCTCGATGGCGTGTTTGTCCATGCCGGCGACTTTGTCGCGCGTAAGCGACAGCATGTCTTCCAAGTAGCCGTTGCCCTTCGGCACCTGCCGGTATGTCTCGAACCGTCCGGACTTCATCCGGAAGACCTGAAGCTCGCCGCTGCTGTCGGTCCATGGACGCTGGAGGAATTGAGGGACGAAGTGATTGCGCATGCCGGTATCTAGAGCCTGAAGTCACCAGCGCGTGAGCGCGACATTTGGATCGACGCCGCGAGTGGCCGCGAATGGCAAGCTCTCGCGTAAGCCAGGGATGCTGTGCTGAGCTCCTAAGCCCCCTCCGCCTTGCCCCGCGCCGTCAGCCAGTACATCACCGGCGTCGCCACCCGGCTCAGCAGCGTCGAGGTGATCAGCCCGCCGATGATGGCGATGGCCAGGGGCGAGTAGAGGCCCGACCGCTCCAGGGCCAGCGGCAGCAGCCCGCCGATAGCCGTCACCGAGGTCAGCAGCACCGGCAGGAAGCGGACCTCGCCGGCCTTCTCGATGGCGTCGTGCAGGTTCATGCCCTCGCGGCGCAGCTGTTCGGTGAAGTCGACCAGCAGGATCGAGTTCTTGATCTCGATGCCGATCAGGGCGATCACGCCGATCGTGGCGGTGAACGACAGCGAATAGCCGGTCAGGGCCAGGGCCAGCACCGCGCCGAACACCCCGAACGGGATGATGCCGGCCACGACCAGGGCGGTCTTGAACTTCTGGAACTCCAGGACCAGCACGGCCAGGATCCCGAACACCGCCACCAGCACCGCCGCGCCAAGGCCGGCGAAGCTTTCCGACGCGGCCTCGGCCTCGCCGCCCAGCGACAGGCGATAGCCCGGCGGCAGCGGCAGGTCCTTGTTCAGCCGGGCCAGGGCGTCCTGGGTCACGCCCGAGGCCAGGAAGCCGGTGCGGACCCAGGCGCTGACGGTCACGGTCCGCTCGCGGTCGAAGCGGTCGATGCGCGAGGGGCTGGACTTCAGGCGGGGGGTGGCGATGGCGTCCAGCGGCGCGGCCAGGCCGTCGGCGGTCGGGACATAGACCCCCTTCAGGGCCGAGAGCGGATTGCGCGCCGCGCCGTCGGCCTGGGCCATCGGCAGCCGCACCTTGACCGCGTAGTCGTCGCCGTCCGGGTCGCGGAAGCGGGCGGTTTCCTCGCCGGACAGGGCCAGGCGGGCGATGCGCCGCGTGGCGCCGGCCTGGACGCCCAGGGCGGCGGCCTTGGCCTCGTCGACGCCGAGGTCGAGGTCGGTGCGGTCCAGGCGGACGGGGTTGGTGACGTCGCGGGTTCCGGGCGTGGCCTTCAGGATCGCCTCGGCCCGGGCGGCCAGGGCCTTCAGCACCTCGAGGTTCTGCCCCGTGACGCGCACGGCGACCGGCGCGTCGATCGGCGGGCCGTTCTCGAAGGTCTGCACGCTGATCCGCGCGCCGGGATAGTCGGCGAAGGCCTTGCGCAGGCGGTCCAGCACCTGCTCGCTACGGCCCGGCTCCCAGCGCTTGAGGCTGACGAACACCTCGGCGAAGGTCGTGGCGCTCTCGCGCTGGCTCTTGTTGTAGAAGATCTGCGGGTTGCCGCGGCCAAGGTTGGCGGCTTCCCAGATGACGTCCGGCTCGGCGCGGACGCGCTGCTCGACATAGCGCAGCACCTGGTCGGTGCGGGCCAGGGACGTCCCGTCGGGCGTCTCGATGCGGATCAGGAACTGCGGCGTCTCGGCGGCCGGGAACAGCGACGAGCCGACCAGTTTCACCAGCGGGAAGGTGGTCAGGCAGATGGCCAGCAGGATGGCCATGGCCACCCACGGCCGGGCCAGGGCGCGGTGCAGCACAGGCCGATAGAAGCGATGGATGCCGTTGTTGACCGCCCGCAGCAGGGCGTTGCCCTCGGGATCGGAGTGCTTGTCCAGCAGGCGGCTGGCCAGGAACGGGATGATGGTCATCGACACGAAGAGCGAGGCGGCGATGGTGCACAGCACCGTCACCGGCAGCGACTTGATATAGGCCCCCGAGCCGGCCGGCAGGGCCATCAGCGGCAGGAAGGCCAGCATCAGCGTCGCCGTGCAGCCCAGCACCGCCAGGCTGATCTGGCGGGTGCCGTTGATCGCCGCGTCGACCCGGTCCTCGCCCTCGCGCACCCGGCGGGCGATGTTCTCGGTGATGACGATGCTGTCGTCGACCAGCAGGCCCAGGGCCAGCACGAAGCCGGCGATCGACAGCTGGTTCAGGGTGAAGCCCAGCGCCTGCAGCATGGTCAGGCCGATCAGCAGCGATAGCGGGATCGACACCATCACCACCAGGCCCGCCCGTGGCCCCAGCGGCAGCAGGGTGATCAGCACCAGGCACAGGGCGATGCCGAAGTCGCGGAACAGGTTGTTCAGCCGGTGCTTGACGTTCTCGGCCTGGACGAAGCCGCGCTCCATCTTCACCCCGGCGGGCAGGGTCTTCTCGTAGTCGTCCAGCACCCGCTGCACGCCCTTGGTGATCTTGGCGACGTCTTGGCCGTCCTTCTGGTTGACGGTCAGGAAGACGGCGCGCTTGCCATTGAAGCGGGTCAGATGCGTCGGCTCGGCCTGGGCCCAGGCCACCTGGGCGACGTCGCGCACGCGGGTCACCTGGCCGCCCAGCGAGCGGACCGGCGTGTCGCCGATCGTCGCCAGGTCGTGGAAGGCCCCGCCGGACTTGACGTTGAAGCGGCGCTCCCCCGCCTGGACCGCGCCGATCGGCGCCTCGGCGCCGGCCGCTTTCAGGGCGTCGACGACGGCGGTGGGCGGCAGCTTCAGGGCCGACAGGCGGGCCAGGTCCAGGGTGACCTGAACCTCCGAAGGCGGCGCGCCCCAGTACTTGGCCTCGCGCACGCCCGGCACTCGGTCCAGCCGCTCGCGCAGCCGGTCGGCGGTCTTCTCCAGGCGGCGCATCGGCAGGATGTCGGAGGTGAGGGCGACCTGGACGATCGACACCTCGGTGGTGCGGATCCGCTCGATCTCCAGCCGCTGGACGCCGGCCGGCAGGTTGCCGCGGATGGCGTTCACCTCGCGCACCACCTGGTCGAACTTGCGCTCGGTGTCGACGTCCCAGGTGAAGTGGACCCGGATGATGGCCGAGCCGTCCACGGCGGTCGACTCGACCTTGTCGATGTCATCGAGGCCGTCGACGGCGTCCTCGATCGGGTCGACGATCAGCTGCTCGATCTCCGAAGGCTCGGCGCCGGGCAGGACCGCTCGAACGATGACGATCGGCGTCGGGAAGTGCGGGTCTTCCGAGCGCGGCACGTTGTTGAAGGCGTTGATCCCCAGCATGATCAGCAGGCCGAAGGCGACCAGGGTGAACTGCCAGCGACGGACGGCGAAGGTCGCGAGATCGAACTTCACGGCTTACTGACCCCTGGAGGCGTCGAGACGCTTGGGGTCGATGACCCGCACGGCCTCGCCGTCGGCCACGAAGCCGGCCCCGGCCGTGATCACCTGGGCGCCGTCCGGCAGGCCCGAGACCAGGGCGTCGTCGCCGTCGAAGCCGCCGAAGCCGACGGCCATGCGCCGGGCCTTGCCGTGGTCGAACCGATAGACGAAGGCGCGCTGGCCGTTGGCCTCCAGCACCGCCTCGGCGGGGATGCGGGCAAAGGCGGTCGTGGCGCCCGGCGCGGTGCGGACCGACAGCGTGGCGTGGGCGACCTGGCCG
This sequence comes from Caulobacter sp. UC70_42, assembly GCF_044056025.1. NCBI lineage: Bacteria > Pseudomonadati > Pseudomonadota > Alphaproteobacteria > Caulobacterales > Caulobacteraceae > Caulobacter > Caulobacter sp. UC70_42. The sequence continues at coordinate 2,518,702 of NZ_CP171994.1, forward strand.
CTGCGCAGGGCGGCGGGCGGGGCGGAGAGCTCGATCTCGATGCTGATCGCGCCGGTGCGGGTGTCGGCGGCCTCGCCGACGCGGGTGACGCGGCCGGATAGGCTCTGCTCGGTCCCACTGGCCTGCGCGTCCTCGACCCTCACCTGAGCCGCGTCGCCGACCCGGACCCGCGCGGCTTCTCGTGCGGAGAGCGGCAGGCGCAGGACCAGCGGGCTGGAAAGGTCGGCGATCCGCGCCACCACCTGGCCGGCGGCGACGACCTCGCCCGCCTGGGCGCGGCGCTCCAGAACCACGCCTGAGGCCGGCGAGACCAGGCTGGCCCAGCGGCGGTCGAAGCGGGCGGCGTCATAGGCGGCCTGGGCGGCTTTCAGCGCGCTCTGGCGGTCGTCGATGCGCTGGCGGCTGACATAGCCCTTCTCGAACAGGGTCTTGTCGCGCTCGATGTCGCGGCGGGCGCGCTCCAGGTCGGCCATGGTCTGCTGCTGACGAGCGTCGACCCCGGCCGGGTCGATGGCGGCGACCAGCTGGCCGGCCGAGACGCGGTCGCCGGCCTCGACCTTCATGGCCGTCAGCACGCCGGGGATGCGGAAGGACAGCGCCATCTCGCGGCGACGCTCCAGCGTACCGGCTCCCGTCACCGAACCGGCCGCGCCGGGGGGCGGCGACGCGGGCGGCCTCGACCGGAGTCGGCGGCGTCGTCGCCTCGGTCCTGGCCTTGCCGTCACAGGCCGCCAGCGCCGTCGTCATCAGCAGCGCCGCCAGGGGAGGGAGCGGTGTTCGCCACATAAGCTGTTCCAAATCGATCGATGATAAGTTATCAGTGATCGATAGCGAGGGCTTGTCAAGCTTGGATAGCAGTGGTCAACGACCGTCGATGAAGTCTCCCCAAACGCGTTCCCCGCGTAAACCCAAGGGCCATGGCGCCGAGCGCCGCGAGGAAATCCTCGAACGCCGCCCAGAGCCTGTTCGCCGAGAAGGGCGTCCACGCGGTCTCGACCCGCCAGATCGCCGAGATCGCCGGCATTTCGCAGCCGGCCCTCTACGCCTATTTCACCACCAAGGACGATATCGCCGCCGAGCTGTGCGTGCGGGCCTTCGCGATCCTGGGCCAGCGGATGGCCGACGCGCGTGTCGGCTACACCCCGACCACCGAGAATTTCGATCGCTGCCTGAGGGTCTATATCGACTTCGGTCTCGACCATCCCGACGCCTACCGGGTGGCCTTCATGCTGGAGAAGAGCGTCGACGGCTCATTTCTGGAAAAGACCGGCGGGAAGCCGATGGCCGCCGGCAAGGAGGTCTTCCAGGTTTTCGTCGAGATGGTTGCTGAACTGCACGCCAGCGGGCTGATGGCCGGCGACGACCCCATGGCCGCGACCCAGTCGCTGTGGGCCGGGCTGCACGGCCTGGTCTCGCTGCTGATCGCCCGGCCGGAATTCCCCTGGATCGAGCGCGAGACGCTGATCGCCACCCATGTGGCCATGCTGCGCAGGGGCGCGCTCAAGTAGCGGGCGTTGAAGTCGCCGGCCGGGGCCTCTAAGTGAGCGCCTCGCTCTTTCGGGAAGGATCCCCCATGGCCCAGCTCCTGCCGCTCCAATCGTTCAGCCTGCAGGAGACCGACGACGGCTACCGCCTGCTGGTCTCGGCCATCGGCGGCGAGTCGCTCTACGTCTCGATCACCCCCGACCAGATGGACGACATCATCGACAGCCTCGAGAACGCCATGGGCGGCGAGGGCGAAGGCGAAGACGCCGAGGACGACGCCGAGTTCTGAGGCCAGACGCCGCCCTCTGTCGGCTATTTGTCCTCGCCGTCGAGGAAGACGTAGATCACCGCGATCCGGCCGTCGCGGACCAGGATGAAGTCGTGGCCGGCATAGCGCGGCGGCTCGCCGACCGGACCCGAGACCCACGACAGTCGACCGGCGTCATGGCTGGCCTGGGCGGGCGAGGTCTCGGTATAGGCGAAGGTCGGGTGCGAGGCTCGGATGACGCCGGCGATCCTGTCGATCGCCTCGCGGCCGTGGTGACCCTCGCCATCCGGGCCGTAGAATACCGCGTCCTCGGCGTAGAGTTCGTCGATCGCGGCCCGGCGGCGGGCCGGATCGCCCTCGCCGAACACCTCGTGCAGGTTGCGGGTCAGCAGTTGTTCGATGGTCATCTGAAGTCTCCTCAGACCTGGGTCATGCCGCCGTCGACGAACAGCTCGGCGCCGGCGATGAACGAGGCGTCGCTGGACGCCAGGAAGGTCACGGCCTTGGCGATCTCGGCCGGGTCGCCGACGCGGCCCAGGGGGATCTGGCTGGCCATGAAATCCAGCAGCCCTTGCTGAGCGGCGGCGTCCGGGCCGGCCAGCTCGACCAGGCCCGGCGTCTTGATCGGCCCGGGCGAGACGACATTGACGCGGATCTGACGGTCCTTGAGGTCGTTCGTCCAGCCGCGCGCCAGGTTGCGCACCGCGGCCTTGCTGGCGCCGTAGACGCTGAAGGCCGGCGTGCCGTCCGACCCCGCCGTCGATCCGATCAGCACGATCGCGCCGCCGTCGCGCAGCAGGGGCAGGGCCTTCTGCACGGTGAAGATCACGCCCTTCACGTTGCGGCCGAAAGTGTCCTCGTAGTGCTCTTCGGTGATCGCGCCCAGCGGCAGCATCGACCCGCCGCCGGCGTTGGGCACCAGCACGTCGATATGGGCGTGGCGCCGCTGGACGGTGTCGTACAGCGTGTCGAGATCGGCCAGCTTGGAGGCGTCGCCCTGCACGCCGGTCACGTCGCCGCCGATCGCCTTCACGGCGGCGGCCAGTTCGGCCTCGCGGCGGCCGGTCACGTAAACCGCGGCGCCGAGCTCGGAAAAGCGCTTGGCCGTGGCCAGGCCGATGCCGCTGGCCCCGCCGGTGACCACGACCACCTTGCCCTCGAAAGTCTTGTTCATCGTCTTCATCCTTGTTGAGCCGGCGGCTCGTCCGTCGGTGAAAACAACATGTGATCGGGACGAAAAGCGGAGTAGACGGGTAAATCGGCCTTCAGCGTTCCATTGGTGAGACAATCCATGGCCGTCGACCTCAACGATTATGTTCTGTTCGCCGAGGTGGTGGCGCACGGCGGCTTCGCGGCGGCGGGGCGGGCGCTGCGCCAGCCGAAGTCGACCCTCAGCCGTCGGATCTCCGCCCTCGAGGCGCGGCTGGGCGTGCGGCTGATCGAGCGCTCGACCCGCCGCTTCCGGGTGACCGAGGTCGGCCAGGCCTTCCACGAGCGCTGCCGCCTGCTGATGCTCGACGCCCAGCAGGCCGACGCCGTGGTCGCCGAGGCGCTGAGCGAGCCGCATGGGCTGGTGCGCTGCAGCTGTCCGGTCGGTCTGGTCGAGGCGCTGTCGCCGACCTTCCAGGCCTATATGGCGCGCTATCCGAAGGTGCGGCTGCAGATCGTGGCCGTCGACCGGCCCGTGGACCTGATCGCCGAGCGGATCGACCTGGCCATCCGCGTGCGCCTGACGCCGGACACCGACGCCGCCCTGACCCTGCGCACCCTGGGCCGCTCGACCCGCATCCTGGTGGCCGATCCGAAGCTGGCCATGCGCTGTGCGGGTCAACCGCTGGCGGCGCTGGCGGACCTGCCGACCCTCAGCCCCACCGACCAGATCGGAGAGCTGGAATGGGAGCTTACTCGACGCCGACGGCGAGGCGCGGACGGTCAAGCACACGCCGCGCATGACCTGCGGCGACTTCGGGGCCCTGCGCGACGCCGCCGCCGCCGGCCTGGGCGTGGCCTTCCTGCCGGATCACGCTTGCCGCGACCTGCTGGAAGCCGGGCGGCTGGTGCGGGTGTTCCCCGACTGGAGCAGCCGGGTCGGCATCGTCCACGTGGTCTTCACCACGCGGCGCGGTCTGCCGCCGTCGGTGCGCGCGCTGATCGATCAGCTGGCGGACGCGTTCCGGCGCGGTGGGATCACCGACTAGTCAGGGCTTCCAGCTCCGTCAGCGCCCGGCTCAAGGTCGCCCGCTTGGCCGCGGCGCCGAGCGAGACCCGCAGACCCTCGCCGACCGCGCCCGGCGCCCGAAAGGCCTCGGCCCCCCACCAGCGCCAGGCCGCGATCTCTGGCGGCCGGCGTCGCGGTCGCGCCGGGCAGCCAGACGTGCAAGCTCTCGGGCCCGCCCAGCGCCGCCGGCAGCAGCTCGGCCGCGAGGGCGCGGCGGGCGACGGCTTCCTCGCGCACGCCCTCCAGGATGCGGGTCGCGACGCCGTCGCGGATCCAGTGGGTCACCACGGCCGCCATCAGCGGCGCGGGCATCTGGGCGATGGCGTGGAGGGCCTGGGCCGCGCCTTCCGCCTGCCCCGGTGGCGCGACGATATAGGCCAGGCGCAGGCCGGGCGAGAGCGCCTTGGCGGTGGTGGCGACATGGAACACGCCCTCGGGCCACAGGGCGGCGAGAGCGGGGAGGGGCGCGGTCGGCAAGAGGCCATAGGCGTCGTCCTCGAGGATGGTCACGCCGGCCGCGCGGGCGATCGCCACGACCGCCTCGCGCCGCGCCAGGCCCATGGTCGCCACCGTCGGGTTCTGGAAGGTCGGGGTGCAGCACAGCAGGCGCGGGCGATGCCGGGCGATCAGCCGATCCAGAGCTTCGGAACTCCAGCCCCTCGGCGTCCATCGGGCAGGCCACGACGCTCAGGCCGCGCCGGGCGGCGGTGGCCAGCAGGCCCGGATAGGCGAAGGCCTCGGCCAGGATCGTGTCCCCCGGCCTCGTCAGATGGTCCAGCAGGGCCGACAACGCCGTCTGGGCGCCGCTGGCGACGATCACCCGCGCGGGATCGACCTCGCCGAGGCTTGGAGCCAGCCAGGCCGCGCCGGCCGCGCGCTGGGCCAGGGAGCCCGCGCCCGGGTGATAGGCCATCAAGGTCGCCGGATCGGTGCGGGCCAGGATCGCGCCGGTCGCCTCGCGCAGCAGAGCGCCAAGGTTCAGTCCCGCCGGCGGCGGCGGCAGGTTCATCGACAGGTCGACCAGCCCCGCCTCGTCCTCGACCGCGCGGGAGCGGATGAAGGTGCCGCGCCCCGGCGGTCCCCTCGATCAGCCCCCGCTCGCGGGCCAGGGCGTAGGCGCGGGTCACCGTGGTGAAGTCGATCCCGACCAGCCGGGCGACCTCGCGCTGGGCCGGGATCTGGTCGCCGGCCTGCAGCTCGCCCTCGGCCACGGCCTGCTCGAGCGCCGTGGCGAGGCGGCGATAGGCGGGACCATCCAGGGTCTCGATGCGGCGCAACCATGCGGCGGCCGGATTCGGTGATCCCTTAGTTGCGGACATGGCTCGATATCCATACATTGATCGCGCAATGTATGGAACAATCCTGCGATTGTAGGAAGGGGCCTCCGATGGCCGACTATGAAGTTTACGAACTCGCCGACCCCCATCGAGGCCGGCTTCAAGTGCTGTTGTCCGCGGTGCGGCGAGGGCAAGCTGTTCGGCGGCTTCCTGAAGCTGGCGCCGAAGTGCGACCGCTGCGGCCTGGACTACAGCTTCGCCGACCCGGCCGACGGCCCCGCCTTCTTCGTGATGAGCGGCATCGGCATCGTGGTGATCGGCATCTTCGCCTGGGTCGAGGTGGCCTACCACCCGCCGCTGTGGGTGCATCTGGTGACGGTGTTCCCGGCCCTGATCATCGGCTGCCTGGCGACCCTGCGCCCGGTGAAGAGCTGGCTGGTCGCCTCGCAATATATCAACAAGGCCGAGGAAGGCCGCTTCGAGAGCCTGGGCCGCCACGACTTCGACTCGCGGCGGCTCTAAGGGGCTGGGGGCTGACACCCCCAGCGACCCGGCCACCTGACGCGTGGCCGCGTTCAGGCGGTTCCAGACATTGATCGCCGAGATGCTGATCAGCAGGCCCGCCAGCGCCTTTTCGTCATAGTGACGAGCGGCCTCGTCCCAGACCTCGTCGGACACCGGGTCGGCCTTGTCGGCGACGCGGGTCACGGCTTCGGCCAGGGCCAGGGCGGCGCGTTCGGCCTCGGTGAAGTAGGGCGTGTCGCGCCAGCCGGCGACGGTGGCCACGCGTTCGGGGCTCTGGCCGGACTTGAGGGCGCCGCGGGCGTGCATCTCCAGGCAGACGCCGCAGCCGTTGATCTGGCTGACGCGCAGGTGCAGCAGTTCGTGCAGGGTTTCCGGCACGCCCTCGACATGGGCGGACCTGGACAGCGCCATCATCGCCTTCATGGCGTCGGGCAGCAGGTGAGCGGGCTGGGGCATCCTGGCGTTCATTTGGCGGGCTTGCATCGGTCTTGCTCCTTGCGGTTTGGCGACGCCGCCGGTCACATCCGACGGCTTGCGTTCGTCGAAGAGGTGACGAAGCCCGACGGAGCGATGTGACCGATGCCGCAAGAAAATGTCCTGGCCGACCGTTTCGAGGCTGATCGGGCGCGTCTGCGCGGCGTGGCCTACCGGATGCTGGGCTCGCTGCCCGAGGCCGAGGACGCCGTGCAGGAGGCCTGGCTGCGGTTGTCACGGTCGGGAGCCGACGGCGTCGACGATCTGTCGGCCTGGCTGACCACGGTCACCTCGCGCGTCTGCCTGGACATGTTGCGGTCGAGAAAATCCCGTCGCGAGGACGCGCTGGATGGCGGGATCGAGCCCTCGGTCAGCGGCGAGGACGCGGTCGAGCGCGAGACGATCCTGGCCGACTCCGTGGGGCTGGCCCTGCTGGTGGTGCTGAAGGCCCTGAGCCCCGCCGAGCGCATCGCCTTCGTGCTGCACGACCTGTTCGACATGCCGTTCGAGCAGATCGCTTCGATCGTCGAGCGCACGCCCGACGCCGCCCGCCAGCTGGCCAGTCGCGCCCGTCGCCGGGTGCGCGGCGGCGAGGCGTCGTTGGACGCGGCTCAGACCGCGCAGAAGAGCGTGGTCGACGCCTTCCTGCTGGCCTCGCGCACCGGTGACCTGGCGGGATTGATGGCCGTGCTGGCGCCGAACGTGGTGGTCCGCTCCGACGTCCTGGGCGGCGGCGGTCAGGTCCGCGAGCTGCGCGGCGCCGAGAAGGTGGCCAATTTCTACAACGGCCTGGCCCAGACCGCCCGCACGGCCCTGGTCGACGGCGCGATCGGCGCTGTGGTGGCGCCGCTGGGCCAGCTGACCCGCGTGCTCGACTTCCGCGTCGAAAACGGCCGGATCGTCGAGATCTTCGTCGCCGGCGATCCGGCCCGCCTGGACGCCGTCGAAGTGGCGATGGTCTAGCCTATTTCAGCAGCAACTGCCCACGCCGCGACAGCTCGTCCTTGATCTTGCCGGCGGCCATGCCCAGCAGACCGGGAAGGCTGATGTCGAGGCGGGCGTGGTCCTCCAGCACCTGGACGACGCCGGTGATGGTCGAGCCCATGGCCACGGCCGAGAAGTTCAGCACGTCGCCGGCCCAGCTCTGGGTGAAGCCCTTGGCGTCGCCGCCGGGGATCTGGCCGGCCAGCTGCGCCAGGCCTTGCTCCAGGCGGCGCTTGGCCTCGGCCGCGCCGAGCTGGTGGGGGATGTTGATGCTGACGGTCTTGGCCATGGGGTCGGTCCTTTCGAAGTCCTTCGGCGAAACGCGGTCGACCGAAGCCTGGCTGCATACGTCCGATTCTGGCGCAAGGCCAGGCCAAGGTCGTCGTCATCAGATGAGGCCCCTCATCGGACCGGGGAAAAGACATGACCGACTTCGCCATGACCCAGCCGTTCGCCCGTCGGGCCCGCTTCGTGCGTCCGGGCCGTCCGGGCGGCGTTCTCGGCGCCATCCACTATGCCGGCGTGCTGCTGGTCTGGCTGGCCCTGTTCGTCGTCGACCGCCCGCTGGCCCTGAAGGTGATGGCCGAGCGTCGCGCCGACTCGCCGATCCCGCGTCGCTGGGGCTGGTGATTTGGGGGGCTGGTAGGACACCGCGAAACGCGGCATCCCTTCGGGCATGTCGATCGCCGTCTCCGTCCGTCCGGTTTCGCACCCGCTGAAGGCCCCGTTCCGCATCTCGCGCGGGGTCAAGACCGCCGCCGACGTGGTCGAGGCGGTCGCCTCGGCTGACGGCCACGTCGGGCGCGGCGAGAGCGTGCCCTATGGCCGCTACGGCGAGACGGTCGACAGCGTGCTGGCCCAATTGGCGCCGGCCCTGGCCGCGACCGATGTGGAGGCCGCCTGCGCCGCACTGCCGCCTGGCGCCGCCCGTAACGCGCTGGATCTGGCGCTGTGGGACCTGCGGGCCAGGCGCACCGGGGTCAGCGTGGCCGCCGCCACCGGCCTGCCGATCCCCTCCGCCCTTGTGACCGCCGTGACGGTCAGCCTCGACACGCCCGAGGCCATGGGGCAGGCCGCCCGGGCCGTGGCCGACGCGCCGCTGATCAAGATCAAGCTGTCGGCCGAGGACCCCGCCGCGCGCCTGCGCGCCGTCGCGGCCGCCGCACCCAATTCCCGCTTCATCGTCGATCCCAACGAGGGCTGGACCTTCGACATTCTCGACGGATTGAAATCTCTGCTGGCCGACCTGCCGATCGCCCTGGTCGAGCAGCCGCTGCCGGCCGACGCCGACCATGACCTCGAAGGCTGGGACCCGCCGTTCACGGTGTGCGCCGACGAGTCCGTCCATGTCGGCGGCGACCTGGCGGCGCTGAAGGGGCGCTACCAGGCGGTGAACCTCAAGCTGGACAAGACCGGCGGCCTGACCGAGGCGGTCGCCATGCTGAAGTCGGCCAAGGCGCTGGGCTTCCAGGTGATGACCGGCTGCATGGTCGCCTCGTCCCTGGGCGTCGCGCCGGCGCTGCATCTGGGCGGGGCCAGCGACTTCGCCGACCTCGATGGGCCGTGGTGGCTGGCGACCGATCACCCGGGGGGACTGCGGGTCGAGCGCGGGCGGATCACGCCGCCGCAAGCGGGCTTCTGGGGCGACGCGACAGAGGCCGAGGGGCTCTGGCTGTAGCGGGCGAAATCTTTTTCGAGGTTTGGCGCGTATCTTGGTGACCAGACCCGAGGTCTCGCCATGCCGCTGCTCACCGTCCTCGCCATCAACGCCGCTGTCTCGGCGGTCGCCTTCCTGGCGCTCTGGCTGATCAGTCTCCGGCTCAAGGACGTCAGCTTCATCGACGCCTGGTGGGGACCGGGCATGGCGCTGCTGGCCTGCAGCACCTTGCTGCAAGGACCTCCGAGCCCACATGGCCTGCTGCTGACAGGGCTCTGCGCCCTGTGGGCGGCGCGGCTGGGCGGCTATCTGTTCTGGCGCTGGCGCCAGCACGGGCCCGACCGGCGCTATGTCGCGATGATCGAGCACGCCGAAAAGCATCGCGGCTGGAGCTTCGCCAAGACCGCCCTGCTGCTGGTGTTCTCGCTGCAGTTCGCCCTGGGGTTCGTGGTGGCTCTGCCGGTGCAGCTGGGCCAGCAGGGCGGGGCGCTTGGACCGCTGGCCTTCGCGGGCGCGGCCCTGGCCGTCGTCGGGATTCTGTTCGAGACCATCGGCGACGCGCAGCTGACCCGCTTCAAGGCCGACCCGGCCAACGCCGGCAAGGTCATGGACCGGGGCCTGTGGCGCTACACCCGCCATCCGAACTATTTCGGCGACGCCTGCGTCTGGTGGGGGCTCTATCTGATCGCGGCGGAGACGGGCCTGGGGGCCTGGAGCCTGCCGGGACCGATCCTGATCACCGTGCTGCTGACCCGCTGGAGCGGCGTGCCGACCACCGAGGGCAAGATGCGCAAGTCCAAGCCGGGCTATGAGGACTACGTGGCGCGCACCAGCGGCTTCGTGCCCTGGTTTCCGAAGAAGGGGTGAGGAAACCCCTCTCCCTATGGGAGAGGGCGGGGCCCGCCGCGGAGCGGTGGGAGGGTGAGGGGTTACAGCGTCGGACGGAGTGCCGGCACGCCGTCGACCCTCGTAACCCCTCACCCCAACCCTCTCCTATGGGAGAGGGAGTCAGGCCCCCAGCTTCTCGATCAGCGCCATCGCCGCCGCGGGATTGCGCACCTTGGCCCCGGCGATGAAGTAGGCGAACACGTCGCCCCGTTCGGCCCATTTCCGCGCCTGCTTCACCACCCCGTCCAGCTCCTCCGAGGTCATCCCCGTCGGCTCGTCCGGCTTGCTGGACATCAGCCGCGCATAGGTGAAATCCGCCGTCGGCTGGTCGATGCAGGGCCAGGTCGGCTCCTCGTCGTCGACGGCGTAGACGATGGCCGCGCCGTACTTTGCAGCCAGGTCGTAGAACTCCTGGCAGGCGAAGGTCGGGCTGCGGACCTCCAGGGCGTGACGAAGCTGGACGCCCTTCCGCTCCTTTGGCAGCAATTTCAGGAAACCCTCGAAATCCGCCGCGTCGAACTTCTTGGTCGCCATGAACTGCCAGTTGATGGGACCCAGTTTCGGACCCAGTTCCTCAAGCCCCTGGGACAGGAATTTTTCGAGGGAATCGTTGTTTTCGGACAGCACCTTGCGGTTGGTGCAGAAGCGGCTGGCCTTGACCGCGAACACGAAGTCGTCCGGCGTCTCGTCGCGCCACTTCTGCCAGCTGTTGGGCTTGAAGGTCGAATAGTAGGTGCCGTTGATCTCGATGCTGGTCAGCTTCGACGACGCGTATTTCAGCTCGTCCTTCTGCTTGAGATCGTCGGGATAGAAGGTCCCGCGCCAGGGCTCGAACGTCCAGCCGCCGATGCCGGTTCGGATCTTGCCCTTGGCCATGTTTGTTCCCTTCCTGTTCCCGGCGCGCACCCTAGCATCGCGAGCCAAATCGGCAAGCGCCGCGCGGCCCCCATCTGACCTCGCGTTGCGAGGTCGTCCGCCCCCAGCGGGGGCGGAAGAATGTCTTCTTCCCCTCTGGGGGGGAGTTATATACTTTACAAAGCAGTCCTGACGGCTAAGTTAGCTGTCAGGAGCCGCCGCTATGAATCTGACCTCGCCGATCTTCCAAGACGCCGACAAGGCCCGTGAGCACCTCGAAGCGCTCCGTTGGCCGCAAGGTCCGATCTGCCCGCATTGCGGCGTTGTGGATGACGCCACCGGCCTCAAGGGCAAGGCTCACCGCCCAGGCCTCTATCAGTGCAACGCTTGCCGCGAACAGTTCACGGTCACGGTCAAGACCGTGTTTGAGAAGTCCAAGATCCCGCTCAACAAGTGGCTGCTGGCGACCTTCCTTATGTCGTCCAGCAAGAAGGGCATTTCAGCTCACCAGATCGGCCGTACGCTGGGCGTGACCTACAAGACCGCCTGGTTCATGTGCCACCGCATCCGCGAGGCTATGACCGAGACCAACCCCGGCGCCCTTGGCGGCGAAGGCAAGACCGTTGAAGCCGACACGACCTATGTCGGCGGCAAGGAAGCCAACAAGCACAAGTCCAAGCGCAACTCGAAGAACATCGGCGGCATGGGTAAGCAGATCGTCCATACGCTCGTTGAGCGTAACGGTCGCGCTCGCTCGCATCACATCGCCAACATCACCGGCGCTACGCTGCGCCCGCTGGTCTTCACCAACGTTCACCGCTCGTCGAACCTAATGACCGACACGGCGGGCGGTTACATGCGTCTCGGCAAGGAGTTCGCCCGTCACGAGATGGTCGACCACGGCCGCGACGAGTACGTTCGCGGCGACGCTCACTCCAACACCGTTGAAGGCTACTTCTCGGTTCTCAAGCGCGGCGTTTACGGCACCTTCCACCACGTTTCAGCGGCCCACCTTGGCCGCTATCTCGCCGAGTTTGACTTCCGCTATTCGAACCGCTCGGCGCTCGGCGTGAACGACGCCATGCGTACCGACGAAGCCCTTCGCATGATCGGCGGCAAGCGCCTGACCTATCGGCGGACTAACGAAGGCGCGCACGCTTAAGCAAAAGGCGCGCAAGCTCGCCGCCAAGCGTAAGGCCAAAACCGTCTACATGTTGTGAGAACAAACAGCGCACGCCACGACTCCTAGTCGGGCGTGCGCTGTGCTATGGCTAACGCCGGTATGTCGCGTGATTCCCTGGAAAGAACAACGACATGCCATCCCTGCCCCTCACGGGGCGTTGCATAGGACGGCGCAAGCCATGAACATTTTATCCCAACTGCCTTGGACTGAACAGAAGAAGATTGCCGCGTGGCAATCGTGTCGCCCGATCCAGGGCGTCTCTCCCGCCGACTATCGCATCGACGCTCACGGGAACCTGATCGTGTGGGACCACCACGGAAAGCAGGGCGAGTACGGATGGGAGGTCGATCACATTATCGCCCTGGCTCTCGGCGGTGCTGATAGCCTCGCCAACGTCCGCGCCTTGCACTGGCGCGCGAACAGAAAGCTCGGCGCTAATGTCGGGAACGCCCTGCGAAGAGCCGACGATCTCAACACCCGCATCGCCAATGCCTTGTTGAGGCGCTGACATTCAGTCGGCCTTGGGCGCGGGCTTCGGCTCGCGCCCCTTCTTCATCTGGTCGTGCGGCTTTGGGGGCGTGTTCATCATCTTGCCTAGCAAGGCATTGAACGCCTCCTCGTCGCGCTTCTCGTCAGCATCCGCCATGTCGGTCATTCGGAAACTAACGAGAGAAGGGCGTTAATCGGCGTGGCCTGCTGCACGTCTCTAATCTCCTGAGCCATCGCGATAATAACGCTCTCGCCGTTGGCAAATAGCATCCTGGCGTCTGGTTCGGAGAGAACAACGCGCGGGTGGACGATCGGATTGCGGTAGTCGTCCTTCATCTGCTTTAGCTCGCCGATGACCTTCGCGGACGGCTGCAACTTTCCATCTGGCGAAGGAGCCGTCACAAGCGGCTCAAGCGCCTTGATGTAGTCGTTCCAGCTATTGAGCGTCTTCTGTTTCCCGGTGGCTAGCTGGTAGTAGGACTCAACGGTCCCCTCGACCGCACGGGCTACGTGAAATCCAGACGCCGAAAGCAAGTTGAACGCCAAGCATCGTCCCGCCGCGCACCAATCCAAGCGCGTCTTTTCTGGAATGATGGGCCGTAGGTCTTCGGGAAACGTCTCGTCAGCCGCATCAATCAGCTTGGAAGTCGAATAGATACCTCTCGTCGGGACGCGATAGGTGTCCGCCTCTCGCATTTCCTCGCTAAAAACGGTCTCAAACGCCGTTACAGCAACCGTCACAGTGTGCCAGCGCCAATCAGGGATATCGGCATCCCATTTGATGCCGCCGCCCTCTTTGGCCAAATGACCGGCGATCAACTTTTCCAAAGCCGAGCCCAGCGCTTCCGCCTTGGCGCGCGATACGCCGAGCGGGACAGGCTTGCCGCTTAGCAAATCGCTCATGGCTGACTTGGCGTTCAAGACGGCGAACACCCTGTCCGACAGGACGGTGGCATCTGGCGCCGACGATAGCGCTTGCAGCTTCTTACCAAGGTCAAGAAATGCAAACTGATTGATGCGGTCCACGCGAACCTCCCCGGCCGCCGATTCATCGGTGAGCGGGAAGGCTACAACGTTGGAATGATTGCCGAAAGACGCTGCCTGGAACGCGCTCGAATCATCCACCGGATCGGGTTGCTTTGGCAAGTATATAACTCCCCTCTGGGGGAGGAGGGCCGTCAGGCCCGGAGGGGGGCGAGTCCTCAGCACTCCACCCGGTTGACCGACAGCCCCACCGCCAGACCGCCCATCGAGGTTTCCTTGTAGATCTCGTTCATGTCCTCGCCAGTGCGCTTCATCGTGGCGATGACCTTGTCCAGGCTGACCGAGTGCTGGCCATCGCCGAGCAGGGCCAGGCGCGCGGCGTCGATGGCCTTGATGGCGCCCATGGCGTTGCGCTCGATGCAGGGGATCTGCACCAGGCCGCCGATCGGGTCGCAGGTGAGGCCGAGGTTGTGCTCCATGCCGATCTCGGCGGCGTTCTCGATCTGGGCGTTGGTGCCGCCCAGGGCCGCCGCGAGGCCGGCGGCGGCCATCGAGCAGGCCACGCCCACCTCGCCCTGGCAGCCGACCTCGGCGCCGCTGATCGAGGCGTTGCGCTTGTAGAGCGCGCCGATCGCCGCGGCGGTCAGCAGGAACACCCGGATCTGCTCGGGGCCGCCCTTGTGGAAGCGCACGAAGAACCGCAGCACGGCCGGGATCAGGCCGGCGGCGCCATTGGTCGGGGCGGTGACGACGCGGCCGCCGGCGGCGTTCTCCTCGTTGACCGCCATGGCCCACAGATTGACGAAGTCCATGGCCGCCAGCGGGTCGCTCATCTGGCGCTCCATCCGGCCGAGGATCGTCTGGTGGATCTGGCGGGCGCGGCGCTTGACGGCGAGGCCGCCGGGCAGGACGCCGTCCTGGCGCATGCCGCGATCGATGCAGGCCTCCATGGCTCCGAAGATGCGGTCGAGGCCGGCGTTCATCGCCCCCTCGTCCATCCGGGCCAACTCATTGGCGGCCATGACCTGGGCGATGGTCAGGCCGGCCTGGGCGGCGCGGTCCAGCAGGTCGGCGCCGCTCTCGAACGGGAAGGGGACGGCGGGGCCTTCCTCCGGCGGGGCGTTGCTGCCCATCTCGCGCTCGTCGCGGACGAAGCCGCCGCCGATCGAGAAATAGGTGCGCTCGGCCAGGGCTTCGCCCGCCTTGTCGAAGGCGGTGAAGGTCAGGCCGTTGGGATGCTGCGGCAGGCGCTCGTGGCCCAGCCAGACGATGTCCTTGGCCTCGTCGAAGGCGATGGCGTGGTCGCCGGCCAGGTTCAGGGACTGTGTGGCCTGGGTTTCCAGCAAAGCCGCCTCGCCGGTGTCGGGATCGAGCATGGCCGGGACGAAGCCCATCAGGCCCAGGATCACTGCGCGGTCCGTGGCGTGGCCTCGGCCGGTCAGGGCCAGGGAGGCGTAGAGCCGGACCTCGACCCGGGCCACGTCGGGCAGTTTACCGGCCTCGCGCAGCCGCCCGACGAACAACCCGGCGGCCGTCATCGGCCCCATGGTGTGGCTGCTCGACGGGCCGACGCCGAGTTTGAAGAGGTCGAAGACGGAGGCGGTCATGTCAGAAAACTTCGCGGATACAGCTTGTCATCCCGGAAGCCTCGAAGAGGCTGTCCGGGACCCAGGGGCGGGCGGCAGTGCGGCGGCCCCTGGGTCCCGGCTCTACGTTGCGCTCCGGCCGGGATGACAAGGCTGGAGCGTTTGAACGAGCTCTACTTCCGCTGCGCGGCGGTCTTGTCGCGCAGGGCCTTGAACTCCGAGCCCGCCTGCCATTGCGGCCAGACGCGGCTGTTGGCCAGGTCGTGGCCGATCTCGTAGACGAGGCCCAGGTCCATGGCCTGACCCGACAGGTCCCAGTCGGCCGACCATTCGTCCGCCGGCTGGTGGTAGCGCTTTTCGGTGTAGTCGGCCTCGGCCTTCTCGCCGGCTTCCTTGCCGCCCTTCACCAGGTCGTTGCCCGAGCCGATCGAGATGGCCGGCACGCCGCGCTTGGCGAACGGGAAGTGGTCCGAGCGGTAGAAGTGGCCGGCCTGCGGCACCGGATCCGGCGTGAAGTAGCGGCCGTGCAGCTTGGCCTTGGCGACCAGCATGTCCTGCAGGTCGACCTTGCCGTCGCCCGAGGTGCCGATGTCCTTGGCCGGACCGGCGGCCGACAGGGCGTCGATATTGATGTCGCCGACCGTGGTCGCCAGCGGGAACAGCGGGTTGGCGCTGTAATATTCCGAGCCCAGCAGGCCCTTTTCCTCGGCGGTCACGGCCAGGAACAGGATCGAGCGCTGGGGCGCGGGGCTGGCTCTTGAAGGCGCGGGCCAGTTCCAGCAGGGCGGCGATGCCGTCGGCGTTGTCGATGGCGCCGTTATAGATCTTGTCGCCGCGCGCGTCCGGCGCGCCGACGCCCAGATGGTCCCAGTGGCCGCTATAGATGATGGTCTCGTTGGGGAACTTGGTCCCGACGATGCGACCGGCGACGTTGTGCGAGGTGATGACCTCGTGCTTGACCTTGAAGTCGGCCGAGAAGGTCGCGCCCTTCAGCACCACCGGCTTGAAGTCGCGGGTCTGGGCCTGCTTTTTCAGGGCGTCGAAATCCAGGCCGGATTTCTTGAAGAGATCGGCGGCGACGTCGCGCTGGATCCAGGCTTCCATCGACGGGTGCGACTTGGCCGGCTCCTTGCGGACGATGTCGAACATGGTGTTGGTGTTGGAGTTCTTGACCGTGTTCCAGCCGTACGAGGCCGGGGCCGTCTCGTGGACGATCAGGACGCCGGCCGCGCCCTGGCGCGCGGCTTCTTCGTACTTGTAGGTCCAGCGGCCATAATAGGTCATGGCCTTGCCGCCGAAATCGCCGGAACCTGTCTCGAAGTCCGGATCGTTGATCAGCACGACCAGGACCTTGCCCTTCAGGTCCATGCCCTTGAAGTCGTCCCAGTTGCGCTCCGGCGCCTTGACGCCATAGCCGACGAAGACCAGCGGGGCGTCCTTGATCGAGACGCTGTCGACATTGGTCATGGCCGCGCGGATGGCGACCTGCTCGCCCTGGGTCAAGGCCTGCTTCTCGCCGCCGACCGTGACGCTGGCCGCGACCGGGCCGGCGATCTCGAACTTGCCCAGCGGCACGTTCTGGGTCCAGGCGCGCTTGCCGTCCTTTTGCAGGTCGCCGGCGGGGGAGAGGCCGATGGCCTTCATCTGGTCGACGATGTAGCCGACGGCCTTCTTCTCGCCCTCGGTGGCGGGGCCTCGGCCCTCGAACGCGTCGGACGACAGCACCTTGATGTGAGCCGAAAGCCTGGCGGGGTCGATCTTGGGCGCGTCCGCCGCGTGCGCCAGCATGGGCGCGGCGATCAGGGCGGTGGCGAGCAGCAGGCGTTTCATCTCAAGCCCCTCCAGGAGCAGATCTTGTCGTTGGGCGCGGACCCTAGAGGGAGACCCGGCGGCCGTCCACCGGCCAGCGTTCCAGCTTTTCGCCGTCCCACACATGCAGGGCGTCATAGAGATTGATGGTCGGATCGCAGTGGCCAGGCTCAGCCAGACGAGGTCGCCAACCTTGGGCGCATCGGCGGGGATGGCGCGGTCGGGATCGGCGTCGGCGTCGGCCACGGCGCGGTCGAAGCCCAGCGGATCGCGGCCGCCGGCCTTCAGCACGTCGATCAGGGCCGGGTGGGCGATCATGCCGTGCTCGTCGCCCATCGGCCGCCAGAGGGAGCCCGGCGCGGCGCCGGCCACCACCCGGGCCGGCGGGCCGTCCATCGACACGGCCTTGAAGCCGGCGTCGACGGTGACGTGGCTCTTGTGGTTGGCCGAGACCACGGTGGAGGCGATGAACAGCGCCGGCTCGAACGCCCAGGCTTGGCCGTCCGGCGCGCCGCAGGCGTCGTACTCGACGTCCATGACCGCATATGACCCGGCCTGCAGCTCGGTATAGACGCCCGAGGCCAGGTCGAAGACGTGGGTTCCGGTGCCGCCGCCCGTCACCACCGGCGGCGGCAGGCCGGCGGCGGTCAGTTCGGCGACCAGGGCTTTCAGCGTGGCGAAGGCGGCCTCGTCGGCGGTCTTGCGCAAGGTCAGGTCGTCCATGTGCTGCAGATGGCCGAGATAGGCCTGGATCCCCGCAAACCGCAGACCCGGCGCCGCGTCGGCGGCGCGGGCCAGCTTAAGAGCGTCCTTGGGATAGGCGCCGGCGCGGTGGGTGCCAAGGTCGAGATCGACCACCAGATCCAGCGTGACGCCGGCCGCGACGGCCGCGTCGGACAGGCGGTCGATCTGGCCCTCGTCGTCGGCGACAGCGCCGACGGTCGCGCCGGTCTTGGCCAGGGCCGCCAGGCGCGGCGGTCCCCAGGGCGGGACGGGGGCGGTGACCAGGACGTCGGTGATCCCGCCGGTCACATAGGCCTCGGCCTCGCCCACCGTCTGGCAGCACAGGCCGACGGCGCCGCCCTCGATGATCAGGCGGCCCAGGGTCGAGCACTTGTGGGTCTTGCCATGGGCCCGCAGGCGCACGCCGGCGGCGTCGCACAGGGCCTGCATGCGGGCGAGGTTGCGGGTCAGCGCCGCGCGGTCGAGGACCAGGAGAGGCGTCTGGGGGAGGTGCTCGGCGCTTGGAAGTTTCATGTCGTCCCCAATCCTCCTCTTGTCATCCCGGCCGCAGCGAAGCGGAGAGCCTCCGTGAGGCGTCCGGGAAGACAAGGATTATGTTGCTTAGAGTTCGCCCTGAAGAACCTGCGCGAACAGCCCCGGATCCACGTTTCCGCCCGACAGCACGATGGCCGCCGTCTTGCCCTTCAGGTCGATCTTTCCGGTCAGCGCCGCGGTCAGGGCCACGCAGCCGCCGGGTTCGACGACCAGTTTCAGCACCGAGAAGGCGTAACGCATCGCCTCGGCCACCTCGGCGTCGGTGACCGCGGCGATCCCGCTCAGCGTCTTGCTGTTGATCGCCCAGGTCAGCTCGCCCGGGATCGGGGTCAGCAGGGCGTCACAGAACGAGCGGGCGTCGTTGTCGATGGTCTCGCGCCGGCCGCTCTCCAGCGAGCGGCGGGTCTCGTCGAAGCCGGCGGGTTCGGCGCCCCAGACCTCCGTGGACGGAGAAAGCGCCTTCACGGCCGTGCTGGTCCCGGCGATCAGGCCGCCGCCGCCGACCGGCGACAGCACGCGGTCCAGTTCCGCGCCTCGGGCCCGGGCCTGCTCGACGACCTCGATCCCCAGCGTGCCTTGTCCGGCGATGATGTGCGGATCGTCGTAGGACGGCACGACCGTGCAACCGCGCTCGGCGGCGATCTGGTCGGCGATGGCGACGCGGTCCTCGGTGAAGCGGTCGTAGAAGCGGATCTCGGCCCCGAAGCCCCGGGTGCCCTCGACCTTCACGGCCGGCGAGTCCGACGGCATGACGATCAGGGCCGGGATCTCCAGCAGCTGGGCCGCCAGGGCCACGCCCTGGGCGTGGTTGCCGGACGAGAAGGCCACGACGCCCCGCGCCTTCTCCGCGTCGTTCAACTGACTGAGCCGGTTATAGGCGCCCGGAACTTGAAGGCCCCGGCCCGCTGCAGGGTCTCGGGCTTCAGGAAGATGCGCCCGCCCAGGCGCGCGTTCAGCGCGGGGCTCTCGATCAGCGGGGTTTCGACGGCCAGGCCCTTCAGGCGTTCGGCGGCGGCTTGGATGTCGGTGAGCGCGATGGTCATGCCCCCAGGTTTAGGGGTTGCGGCCGCGCTTTTGAAGCGCCGCCGCCTCATCCCGGCGCAACCATTCGAAAGGCCGCGCCTGAAACACTTTGCGACAATGACCGTTCGCTCCATATAGGGCTGGGCAATCTGTTCAGGACAACTCGATGAAGACCGCCATGTTCGCCGCCTTGGGCTCCCTCGCGCTTGGGGGCGCGGGGCTGGGGTTCGCCGCTCCCGCGATGGCCGGAGAGGCCTTCGTCGGGGTCTACAAGCACGACGTGACCTTCATCGGTAAGGCCGTGGGCCTGGGCGCCGCCGGACGCGAGGACGGCGCCGACATCCACCTCGGCTACCGCACCAACAAGCTGGAAAACCTGCGCTGGCTCGGCAAGCCGCAGGTCCACACGATGGTGTCGATCAACACCAAAAACACCTCGAACTTCGTGGCCGCCGGCTTCGACTGGAAGGTGGATTTCGGCCAGCCGGGGCGGCTTCTACCTGCGCCCCGGCATGGGCCTGGCCTATACCGACGGCAAGGCCAAGCTGCCGCCGGCCAACGCGCCAGGCCTCAGCGACGAGGAGCGGGCGCGCCGCACCTATCTCTATTATCACCGCATCGAATTCGGCTCGCACGTGCTGTTCGAGCCGGAGCTGGCCCTGGGCTACCAGGTCAGCGACAAGCTGTCGGTCGAGCTGTCCTACACCCACCTGTCGAACGGCCAGATCTTCCACCAAGGGAAGAACCAGGGGCTTGACGACGCAGGGGTCCGGCTGGTTTACGCCTTCTGACTTCGCGCGGGGTCGATTTGACCGATCGCGCGGCGCCGCCCAAAACTGATTGAACGTCCGGGGTCGAGTTCCTGTCGAAGGACCCCGCGACGTCACCCGGCAGGCGACAAGGCATATCTCCACCATGGCAAACGTGACCGTTGTCGGCGCCCAGTGGGGCGACGAAGGCAAGGGCAAGATCGTCGACTGGCTCAGCAACCGAGCCGATGTCGTCGTGCGCTTCCAGGGCGGCCACAACGCCGGCCACACGCTGGTGGTGGACGGCAAGGTCTACAAGCTGGCCCTGCTGCCCTCGGGCGTCGTCCAGGGCAAGCTGTCGGTGATCGGCAATGGCGTCGTGGTCGATCCCTGGCACCTGCTCTCGGAGATCGACAAGATCGCCGACCAGGGCGTAGCGATCACCCCCGACCTGCTGATCCTGGCCGACAACGCCTGCCTGATCCTGCCGCTGCACAAGGACCTGGACCAGGCGCGCGAGGCCGCCTCGACCCAGAAGATCGGCACCACCGGCCGCGGCATCGGTCCGGCCTATGAGGACAAGGTCGGCCGCCGCGCCATCCGCGTCGCCGACCTGGCCGATCCGGAAGCCCTGAAGCCGAAGATCGAGCGCCTGCTCAGCCACCACGGCGCCCTGCGTCGCGGCCTGAACCTGCCGGAGGCGAGCGCGCAAGAGCTGTTCGACGCCCTGATGGCGCTGGCCCCGCGCATCCTGCCCTACGCCCAGCCGGCGTGGCGGGTGCTGGACCAGGCCCACAAGGCCGGCCGCAAGATCCTGTTCGAGGGCGCCCAGGGCGCTCTGCTGGACGTCGACCACGGCACCTATCCGTTCGTCACTTCGTCCAACACCGTGGCGGGCCAGGCCTCGGCCGGCTCGGGCATGGGGCCGGCGGCGACCGGCTTCGTGCTGGGCATCGTCAAGGCCTACACCACCCGCGTGGGCGAAGGCCCGTTCCCGGCCGAGCTGTTCGACGAGGTCGGCAAGCACCTGTCGACCGTGGGCCGCGAGGTCGGCGTCAACACCGGCCGCGCCCGTCGCTGCGGCTGGTTCGAACTCGGTGCTGGTGCGCCAGTCGGTGGCCATCAACGGCATCCACGGCGTGGCCCTGACCAAGCTGGACGTGCTGGATGGGCTGGAGACCCTGAAGATCTGCGTCGGCTACAGGATCGGCGACAAGGTCGTCGACTACCTGCCTGCCGGCCTGCGCGACCAGGCCGCGGCCACGCCGGTCTACGAGGAGATCGCCGGCTGGACCGAAAGCACCGCCGGCGCCCGCTCGTTCAAGGACCTCAACGCCAACGCCATCAAGTATGTGCGCCGGGTCGAGGAACTGATCGGCGCGCCGGTCGCCCTGCTGTCCACCAGCCCCGAGCGCGACGACACCATCCTTATGCGCGACCCCTTCCAGGGGTAGCGGGGCCTTATGCGCGACCCCTTCCAGGGGTAGCGGGGCCTGATGCGCGACCCCTTCCAGGGATAGCGGGGGCCTGATGCGAAACCCGTTCCAGGGATAGGGTCACCGTCCATCGGGCGCCCTACCCACGGCGGGGGCCCGCCGCCGAAAAAGGCGGACAGGCTTTCACATCGTAAACGATTGTGAACCTTGTTCGCCCAAGTTCCGCCGCGAGAACTACCGGGAGAGGACGGCGGGTGGGGCTGAGAGACTTTCTCGACGACGGACGCGAAGGCGCTTCGCTCATGATGAGTCGGCGCAGCCGCGTCGCGCGCCTGGCCGTCACCGCCCTGGTGGGCGGGTTGCTGACCTTTCACTTCGGCGCCGGGCCGGCCTTGGCCTGGGGCGCGGTGAATCTCGTCCTCGAAGGCTGGCTGGTCTATCTGCAGATGGTCTTCGAACCGCGCCAGACCGGGCGCACGCCGCTGGCTCTGCGGGTGGGGCCGCCGGCCTGCTTCACGCTGGCCTGGTCGATCATGGCCGGCCTGAGCGCGGTGCACGGTCCGATAGCGATGAAGTTCGCCGCCGTGCTCATTCTGTTCGGGCTCGTGGTCGAGGGGCTGAAATACGCCACGGTCAGTTGGGCGGCCATGCTCGCCATCCTGCCCGGGCCGTTCGGCGCCCTGATCCTGGTGGGCCTCGTCGCCAAGCGCTTCACCGTCTGGGACAAGGCCGTGGTCCTCGTGACGATCGCGGGCCTGATCGGCTACGCCATCGACGCGGTGCGCGTGATGCGCAAGTCCGCCCAGGCCCTGGAACGCGCCGAGGCCGAGGCCCTGGACGCCAGCCGTGCCAAGTCGGCCTTCCTGGCGATGATGAGCCACGAACTGCGCACCCCGATGAATGGCGTGCTGGGCATGGCCCATGCCCTGCGCGCCACCGACCTGGACGCGCGCCAGGGCGGCTATCTGGAGATGATCGAGCAGTCGGGCCACGGCCTGATGACCATCCTCAACGACATCCTCGACCTGTCGAAGGTCGAAGCCGGCAAGCTGGCCCTGGACGTCGCGCCGTTCGATATCCGCAAGTCGGTCTCCCAGATCCGCCTGGTCTGGCGCGAGACCGCGCTGTTGAAGGGCGTCGAGTTGGCGGTCGAGATCGACCCCGCGACGCCGGCCTGGCTGGCGGGGGACGACATCCGCGTGCGCCAGATCCTGCGCAACCTGATTTCCAACGCCCTGAAGTTCACCGACGCCGGCCGGGTGGTCATCCGCGTCGCGCCGTGCGGGCGTGAAGCGGGCGAGGGGATCACCCTGTCCGTCTCCGACACCGGCGTGGGCATGGACGCCGCCCAGGTCGACCAGCTCTTCACCCCGTTCGTCCAGGGCGACCGCACGATTACCCGCCGGTTCGGCGGCACCGGCCTGGGCCTGGCCATCTGCCGGCGTCTGGCCGAGCAGATGGGGGGCGAGATCGGCGTCGAGAGCACGCCAGGCCAGGGCTCGATCTTCACCGCCCGCCTGCCGCTGGCCGCTGCCACGGCGCCGGACGACGTGCTGGATGGCGACGTCGCCGCCGACCTGACCGGCGCGCGCGTGCTGGTCGTCGACGACAACACCATCAACCAGACCGTGGCCCGCGCCATCCTGGAGGCCGCGGAAGTCCAGGTGGCGACCGCCGCCAGCGGCCACACGGCCCTGGCCCGCCTGCGGGTCGAGGACTTCGACGTCGTGCTGATGGACGTCCACATGCCGGTGATGGACGGCGTTCGAGGCCGTGCGCCGCATCCGCGCGGGCGAGGGCGGCCGGATCGACCTGCCGGTGGTGGCCCTGACCGCCGACGCCATGGTCGGCGACGCCGAGCGTCTGATGGCCCAGGGCTTCGATGACGCCCATCCCAAGCCGATCCAGCCGGCTGGTCTGCTGATGACGGTGGCCAGGCTGCGCGGCGCGGCGACGGCTCCCGAAGCGCTGAAGGCCGCGAGCTAGCGTCTATCCCGGGCGCGCCGGGGGGGGAAGGCTGTCCTCAGGTGTTCCAGCAAGGCCGAGGGCGCCGAGCACGGGTAGAGCGCCCAGAGCGCGATCTCCGATCCGGCCACGTGGCCCCACCAGGCGGGACCTGGGGACGAACCCCAGCCTCGTCCCCACTTTCGGTTGCGTGCGACTGAGCGAACACTGTTTGGTTAGCGTTTGTTAGCCATCCGGGCCTTATGACGACCTGTCTACAGAGGGGGTTTCGTGTCCGCACTCGCGCGTCGCCGGAGGCTGAAGCCGGTCCATAAGGCCGATCGGATGATGCGCAGCCTGCGCGCCCTGGAGCGCACGGCCTCGACCAGCCGTGTCCTGAACCTGCTGGCCGTCGAGGCCGAAAGCGCCCACCGGCCCGAATACGCCCAGGCGCCGCTGTTCCGGAACCGGACCCTGAACACCGCCATCGTGCTGAAGCACCGCCTGCGCAACGACGACATCTACCTGTTCGACGAAGCCCGGCCGACGGCGACCAAGATCATCATTCCGTTCGACCGCAAGGACCTGGGCCTGGGCGGCCAGTCGGTGTTCGTGGGCCAGCGCGGCTGGGCCGACCTGGTGATCGAGGCCTGCAACGCCTCGGGCGACATGAGCCGGGATCTGGCCACCCTGCGGATGATCGACGTGCTGCCGTCGCTGGATCCGTTCCTGCTGCGCGAGCACCTGCGCCGCCACGGGGTGCTGGTCGCCAACTGCTATTTCGCCCTGTCGACGGCCGACTACGAGAACATGCAGGGCTTCGTGACCCTGGAAATCTCGCGGCTGATCGAGCTGGCCTATCGCGGGGCCGGCGGCGTCGGCCGCGCCCACGCCGCGCGCCTGGTCGAGGCCCTGCTGTCGACCGATGTCGACGAACGCCTGGAGCCGCTGCGCGACACCCTGGTCATGGAGGGCGAGAGCTTCAAGGAAGGCGTCTTCAGCTGGAAGGGCTTCCTCTACTACAAATGGATGCTGACCAAGCTGTGGCCGCAGCTGACCACGGTGGGCCAGGAAATCGGCCGTCTGATCGTCACCGGCAACAAGGACGCCGAGACCGCCAAGTTCGTCGACGACTCCCGCCGCCGCCTGCAGGGCGGGGTGCTGGTCGAGCGCTCGGCGATCCTGCGGACGCTGAAGGTCTATGACGACGCATTCGAGGATCTGATCGAGAACGGCCGGCCCACGGCCTTCCGCGACTTCCTGCTGCGCGCGCCGGAGATGTTCCTGTCGCTCGGCGAGCGCGTGGGGGTGATCTCCCACATCTCCAGCTACTGGCGTTATCGCTTCCCGCAGAACGAGCCGCTGACGGTCGACGTCGAAGAGGCCATCGATATCCTGATGGACTTCGAGGCCGGCCTGTCGGTTCCCTTGGGCGTGTAGGGGCTGGGCGCCGAACCAGCGCGATAAACCGACGCGGTTGATCGCCTCACGATTATAAGTGGATTTTTACAATCTGGGTCTATTCGTCGGGGTCTAGTTTCGAGGAGGCTGTCGTCCGTGTTCGACGGTAACGTCCGCACAATCCAGCGTGTCGCCGCCAAGGTGCAGCGCGTCATGGTCGTCGATCCCAATCCGGCGACGGCGCGCCTGCTGGCCGAGCACCTGCGCCCCCTGGGCGGGGTGCAGATCTTCGCCGCGCCGTCGGCGGAGAAGGGCTACGCCATGGCCCGCGCCACCGACCCCCAGCTGATCTTCGTCGAGCACAACCAGGCCGGCGTCGACGGCCTGGCCTTCACCCGCAAGATCCGTCGCAGCGACCTGATGTGCCGCGAGGCCCCGGTGATCATGTGCACGGCCGAAGCCACCGCCGAAGCGATCTTCGGCGCCCGCGACGCCGGGGTGCACGAGTTCATGCGCAAGCCCTTCAATCTGGGCGACCTGGAGCGCCGTCTCGAAGCGGTGACCCTGAAGCCGCGCGACTGGATCGAGGCCGTGGCCTATGTCGGTCCCGACCGCCGCCGTTTCAACTCGGCCGACTACAAGGGTCCGCGCAAGCGCAAGGCCGACGGCGCCGGTACGCCCGCCGCGCGCCTGTCCCAGGCCCTGCGCATCGTCAAATCCGCCGCCACCGCGCTGGACAGCGATCCGGCCCAGGCCCGCCGCGCGCTGGTCGCCCAGGCGGTGGAGCTGCGCAAGGTCGGCGAGTTCGTCAAGGACAGCCGCCTGGTCCAGGCCGCGGCGGCGCTGGAAACCTGCATGGGCGCGGACCTGGCCGGTCCCGCGGCCCGCGTCGAACTGGTCAAGCGCATCGACGCCCTGATGGGCTTCATGGCCGGCGAGGACACGGGCCGCGCGGCCTAGGGGGCTCCTTCCTCTCTGGGGCCGGGAGAACACAAAAAAGGCGGCGTCCTCGCGGGCGCCGCCTTCTTCGTTTCAGGTGGTCGGTTCCCTAGAACGCCATGCGGGCGACCAGCTGGAATACCGGACCAGCCTTTTCGCGCTCGAGCTCGTACTCGTCGAAGTCGCGGGTCTGCTGGCTGGCCAGGGTGGTGAACTTGTTGAACGTCTCGCGCTTGTTGGCGTCCAGCAGGTTCGAGCCGGTCAGGCGCACGACCATGTTCTTGCCGATGCGCTTCTCGATGAAGGCTTCAAGGTCGGCGCCGTAGGTAGTGGTGACCTCCTCGCCGACGACGCGGCTGTAGGCCTCGCCCTGCTTGCGATAGGTCACGCCGAACGCGGCGCCGAAGGACGGGATGTCCTGGATGAAGCCGACGTTGAACACCGACTCGGCTTGGCTGTTGAAACGGCGCTTGCCGAACTCGTCGCTGACCTCGGAGTCGAGGTACGAGTAGTTCAGGAAGACGCCCGTGTTATCCAGGCCGATGAACGACAGCGGCGTCGAAAGGTCGAACTCGATCCCGTAGACCTTGCCGTCGCCGGTGTTGCGGGCCGAATAGACCCAGGCGATGTCATCCGGCGGATCATCGGCCGAGCCGCGCACGCCGGTGTTGGTCAGCTCGATCAGGTCCTTGACGTCGCGATAGAAGACATTGACCCCGAACACGCCGTCGCGGCCCATGCGGCGCTCGTAGCCGACGTCCAGACCCCAGGCCTTTTCCGGATCCAGGTTCGGGTTGCCGACGAAGTCGTTCGAGCCCAGCTCTTCCTCCAGCAGCACCGGCGACAGGTGCTGGAAGCTGGGACGGCGCACCGTGCGGGCGACCGAGGCGTAGATCTGGTCGGCGCCCGACAGGTTGTAGCGCACCGAGGCCGACGGCAGCAGGATCTGGTAGTCCTTGTCCGTCTTGGTCCTCAGGACGTAGTCCTCGATCGTGACGTCGGTGGTCTCGTAGCGCAGGCCCGCTTCCCACTTCACGCCGTTCGAGCGGCCCGACGCCATGATGTAGGGGTCGATGCGGGTCTGCTCCAGGCGCGCGCTGCCGACCACGCCATAGGGGCGGAAGGCGGGCGGCGAAGCGGCCGGTAGGTTGTAGCGATTGCGCGGAACTTCCTGAACGTGGGCGTCGCGACGCTTGCCCTCGTACTGGACGCCGAACTCCAGGCTGGCGCTGTCGGTCAGGTCGCGCTTGTGCTCGAGCTTGGCCGAGACCTCGTCGTCGGCGATGCGGGTCTTGGCGCGGTCGCCGGTGAAGCGGTCGCCGTCCGGGAACGGGGTCGAGTCCCGCAGATATTCGGTCTCGTACTCGAACTCGTACTCGTTGTTCTCGAACGAAGCGTAGCCCAGCTTGATGCTGGTCTCGCCGCCGGCCATCGGGAACTTGTACTTGCCGTTCAGCGCGTAGCTGTCCTGCTGAATGTCGACGTCGTTGTCGTTGATGCTCGACAGGTTGGCGTTGACGTTGTTGCCGGTGTTGTACTCGATCGAGTCTTCGTTCTGGTACCGGTCGGTGTGGACGTAGAAGCCGTTGACCGACAGCTGGCCGGCGCCGACCGGCACGTCGTAGGCGATGTTGAACGAGCTGTCGGTGCCGTTGCGCTTGTCGGTCTGGAGTTCGTTGTTGTTCAGGGCCGCGCCCGGCTCGTCGTAGCGCAGGCTGAGTTTTTCCTTCGGATTGCGGCGGCCCTGGACGTTGGCGCCGACCAGCAGGCGGCCGGGGCCGACCTATCCGCCCCGAACCGCGCCATAGGTCTCGCGCACGCGCTTGTCGTCGAAGTGCAGGGCGCCGACGCGGACATAGCCGCCGTCCAGCTTCATGGCGTCACGCAGCACGATATTCAGCGCGCCGGCCACGGCGTCGCCGCTGCGGTTGGCGCTGTTGCTGCGGACGATCTCGATGTGGTCGATCAGCTCGGCCGGAATGCGGTCGACGAAGAACGCCTGGTCCGAGCCGCTGCCGAACGCGCCCGAGCTGGAGCCCGAGCCGGGGACCTTCTCGCCGTTGATCAGGATCTGGGTGTAGGCCGGATCGAGGCCGCGCAGGCGCACGCCGTCCGACTCCAGCACGTCCGACAAGAACGAGACGCTGGGCACGCGCTTGAGGGCGTCGCCGACGGTCAGCGGCTCGAAGCGCTGAAAATAGTCGAGCCCGTAGTCGAGAACCGGGGCGGTCGATTCGCTGCGGTTGCGATAGGCGATCTTGGCCTGGACCACGACTTCCGAAGCCAGGGTCGGCGTTTCGGCGGTGGCGATCGGCGCGTCCTCGGGCGCGGCGGCGGCGGCGACAGACGCCAGGGCCAGCGGCCCGAAGGCCGCCAGCGCGAAGAGCATGGTCTTCTTCATCAGTATCCCCTTGTTCGTCGCGCATTCTTGAGCAGCGCGCTTGGACAGCCCGGGGGTCGGCATAGTTTTGGGAGGCGATGTTTCCCTGACAGTTTTGTCTCAGAAATCTTGAAGGTCGCGCGGCGCGTCTGCGCTAACGCGTCCCGGCCGGTCTTCCCAGCCAGTGGCGCAGCGCCCCGTTGACCGGCCCCGGCGCCTCCATCGGCGTCATGTGGCCGGTGTCGGGGATCACCAGCAGGTGCGTGCAGCCGATCGCCGCCGCCATCGCGCGGTGACCCTCGGCGGGGGTGATCTGGTCGTTCTCGCCGACAATGATGACCAGCGGCACGCGCAGGGCGCGCAGCGCCGCCTCGCCGTCCTCGCGCTCCAGGCTGTTCTGGCGCAGGAACACCTCGCGGCCCAGGCGCTGGGTCATGTCGACGATGCGGCCGGTCAGGTCGGCGTCGTCGAGGCGCGAGGCGTCGACATAGCTCTTCATGATCGCCTGGCCGACGCCCAGGAACGTCCCCGCCCTTGGCGGCGGCCTTGTTCAGGGCCCGGCGCTGCGCCGCGCGCTGGGGCGTGTCGACGCGGATCGAGGTGTCCAGCAGGGCCAGCCGCTCGATGCGCTCGGGCGCGATCCGGGCGATCTCCTGGGCCACGTAGCCGCCCATCGAGAACCCGGCCAGGGCGAAGCGCGGCTCGGCCTTCTCCAGCACGCTCTGCGCCATCTCGCGGATCGTGGCGTAGGGCGTCAGGTCGGGAACCCAGATCCGCGCGACATCAGCCAGGCCGCTGATCTGGTCGCGCCACAGCTCGGCGTCGTTGAGCAGGCCGGGCAGCAGGATCAACTGGGGGAGGGGAGCGGTCGTGTCGGTCATTGCCGTGCTCATAGCACCATAAAAAGCTCGGTCATTCCCGTCCGGAGATGGGGGAGCGCACCGATACAAGCAAAGCCGGCCGCAGACGTCCGATAGCAGACCTGCCCATCGTCTGTTCGGGGTGGTGAGCGGACCTTGTCGCAACGCTGCCGCTGAGCCAGCATGCGCACATGAACGAATACACCTGCTGGTTCTGCGGCAAAGGCATTGAGAGAACCGATCACGGTGCAGTGGCGATCGGTGTGGAAAGCCTATGGCGTTGGGATGCCGACCAACGCGGCGATGACGATCCCTGGCAGCAGATTTACGCCCACGCTGAATGTGCGAAGATCAGAATGGTCGGCGCAACAATGACACTGGAGCCGAGCATTTTCGGCGAAGACGACTAAGCCCGCTTGGGGTGGCTGTCGGACGTTACGATCGGGCTAGTGTTCCCCGGACGCCAGCGAAAACAACACGCAAAGCATCCCAATCGCGCTAAGTGCCGTGTAGGCCCAGAACTTCCTGAGCAGCTTTCCTTCGGGAAACAGTGCTTTGTATTTGGTCGTTACGCGATCCCATTTTGAGGGATACCAAACGTAGAGCGCTTCTTGATCTTCAGGAGGGCTTTGCTGATTGATCGCTCTAACGACCTCGAACACGACAGCGTTGGCGCGCGTACCAGCGTACATCGCCGCTACGAAGCACAGCGCGGCCATCGCGTAAGGCAGCACGTTTGTAGACATGGGATCGCCACGGTAGCCGACCCTGCGAAGGTCGCCAACGGGTCGAAATTCGCCGCCGGCGCCTTGCCGGCCGCCGGACTTTCAGGACCGTGGCGCAACGAAAAGGGGCGCTCAGCGAGCGCCCCTTTCCGTCTCACTTCCGTGAGCTCAAGCTTTTACGCATCCACCATGTTCTTGGCGATCGCCGCCTCGCGCATGGTCTTCTGCAGCTTCTCGAACGCCCGGACCTCGATCTGGCGGACGCGTTCGCGGCTGACGCCGTACTGGGCGGCCAGTTCTTCCAGGGTGGTCGGGTCGTCCTTCAGGCGGCGCTCGGTCAGGATGTGACGCTCGCGGTCGGTCAGCTCGACCATCGCCTCTTCCAGAAGCGACATCCGCAGCGACTTCTCCTCGTTCTCGGCGACGACGGTCTCTTGCGACACCTGGTCGTCGTCGGCCAGCCAGTCCTGCCACTCGCTTTCGCCGTCCGCGCGCAGCGGCGCGTTCAGCGAGGCGTCGGGGCCCGACAGGCGGCGGTTCATCGAGATGACCTCGCTGTCCAGCACGCCGAGCTTGGTGGCGATGGCGCTGACCTGCTCGGGGCGCAGGTCGCCTTCCTGGAAGGCGGCGATCTGGCTCTTGGCCTTGCGCAGGTTGAAGAACAGCTTCTTCTGCGCGGCGGTCGTGCCCATCTTCACCAGCGACCACGAGCGCAGGATGTATTCCTGGATCGAGGCGCGGATCCACCACATGGCGTAGGTGGCCAGGCGGAAGCCCTTGTCGGGCTCGAACTTCTTGACGGCCTGCATCAGGCCGACATTGCCTTCCGAGATCACCTCGCCGATCGGCAGGCCGTAGCCGCGATAGCCCATGGCGATCTTGGCCACGAGACGCAGGTGCGATGTGACCATCTTGTGGGCGGCTTCGGAGTCCTGATGCTCTTTCCAGCGCTGGGCGAGCATGAACTCCTCGTCCTTGGGCAGCATCGGGAACTTGCGGATTTCGGTGAGGTATCGCGACAGGCCGCCGTCCGGCGACATCACCGATAGAGAATTCACGGCCATGCTTTTCATATCCCCTTGCGTGCGGATCCGCTCGCCAATCGCGCGCGATCATCCCCCACACGAGGGACTAGATAGTTCGCGAAGCGGCAGTTGGAAGAGTGGTAACGCATTTGTAATGTCCGAGTTGCCCGCTGGGATATTGTACGAATGCGGCGTCACTTTGATCGAGCGCGCGATTGCGCCAATCTCCGTCCATCGAGAGGGGAGTCGCGCCGCATGTTCCGTTTCATCTTCCGCATCCTGATCGCCGCCGCCGGCCTGTGGCTGGCCGCGCGGATCGTGCCTGGCGTCACGGCCGATGGCTGGAAGACCCTGCTGATCGCCGGCTTGCTGCTGGGGATCGTCAACGCCGTGGTCCGGCCGGTGGTCACCGTCCTGACCTTCCCGCTGACCCTTCTGACCCTGGGCCTGTTCCTGCTGGTGGTGAACGCGGCGATGATCGGGCTAGTGGCCTGGTTCCTGGACGGCCTGGCGGTGAACGGCCTGTGGGCCGGGGTGCAGGCCGCCGTGGTGACGGGGATCGTCAGCTGGGTCGGCCAGGTGCTGCTCGGGGACGCCACGAGGGAATAGGCCGTCAGGGTGGGCGGGCACGGTAAACACGCCCGCAAACACTGTGACGCCGCCATGAAGTTTTCGCGAAATAACCCCGTTCAAGCGGGGCCATTAGCACGTCGTTAGCCGAGGAAATGGTCCTTCCCTCCGCGAGTGGAGGCGTAACCATGTTCACCCTGCGGGATACCGTTTCTTCCCTGAAACCCGCGCTTCAGGACGATCTCGGCAAGGCCCTGTACGAGCGGTTCCGCGAGGAGCCCGACACCCTGATCGTGCCCGTCGTCGACGCCGACGACCGCCCCATCGGCCTGGTCGAACGCAACGCCTTCTTCCTGCGCATGGCCGCCGAGTATGGCCGCGCCCTGTACGCCAACCGTCCGATCTCGACGCTGATGGACAGCGAGCCGCTGGTCGTCGACGCCGACACGGCCCTGGCCGAGTTCACCACCGACAGCCTGTCCTACCGCGCCTCGGACCTGCTGCGCGGCTTCATCGTCACCGAGGGCGGCCGCTATCTGGGCGTCGGCACGGTGCTGGGCCTGTTGCAGGCGGCCAACGAGACCAACCGCCGGGGCGTGGCCGAGCTGGCCGCCGCCAAGGCCGATGTCGAGCGCGCCCAGACCTTCATGACCGCCATCGTCGAGGCCATGCCCTCGATGGTCTTCGTCAAGCGCGCCGACGATCACCGCTACGTCCTGCTGAACCGCGCCGGCGAGAAGATGCTGGGCCGGCCTCGCGCCGAGGTGATCGGCAAGACCGACGCCGACTTCCACGACGCCGAACTG
This sequence comes from Caulobacter sp. UC70_42, assembly GCF_044056025.1. Taxonomy (NCBI): domain Bacteria; kingdom Pseudomonadati; phylum Pseudomonadota; class Alphaproteobacteria; order Caulobacterales; family Caulobacteraceae; genus Caulobacter; species Caulobacter sp. UC70_42. The sequence goes on from NZ_CP171994.1 coordinate 2,550,520, forward strand.
GCGGCGCTCTATGTCGAGCGCGACCGCGAGGTCCTGGAGTCGGGCGAGGTTCGCGTGATCGAGGAAGACCACGTGCCGCGCAAGGATGGCGGCATGGCCATCCTCCGCACCAAGAAGATCGCCCTGCGCAACGCCGAGGGGCAGGCCGAATACCTGCTGGGCGTCTCGGAAGACATCGCCGAGCGCAAGCGGGCCGAGGCCCAGATCGCCCGCCTGGCCCACTATGATCCGCTGACCGAGCTGCCCAACCGCGTGCTGTTTCAGCGGCACCTGTCGGAGGCCCTGGCCCGCCGCGCCCGCAAAGGCGACCAGCTGGCCGTGCACTTCATTGATCTCGACCGCTTCAAGACCGTCAACGACACCCTCGGCCACCCGCTGGGCGACGAGCTGCTGCGCGTCGCCGCCGAGCGGCTGCGCGGCTGCGTGCGCGAAGGCGACACCGTGGCCCGCCTGGGCGGCGACGAGTTCGCGGTGGTCCAGGCCGGCCTGTCCGACATGACCGGCGCCACGCGCCTGGCCGAGCGCATCGTTCGAGGCGATGTCGGCGCCGTTCGACCTGCAGGGCCACCAGGTGGTGATCGGCGCCAGCGTCGGCGTCGCCGCAGCGCCCTCGGACGGCGAGGACGCCGACGAACTGCTGAAGAAGGCCGACATGGCCCTCTATCGCGCCAAGGCCGACGGTCGCGGCGCCTTCCACTTCTTCGAGCGCGCCATGGACGAGCAGCTGCAGGCCCGCCGCGCGCTTGAACTCGATCTGCGCCGGGCCCTGACGGCCGGCGAGTTCGAGCTCTACTACCAGCCGCTGTACAATCTGGGCGACGAGCGGGTGACGGGCTGCGAGGCCCTGCTGCGTTGGCGTCACCCCGACCGGGGCATGGTCTCGCCGGCCGACTTCATCCCGCTGGCCGAGGAGATCGGCCTGATCGTCCCGCTGGGCGACTGGGTGCTGCGCACGGCCTGCGCGGAAGCGGCCCGATGGCCCGATCACGTGCGTCTGGCGGTGAACCTGTCGCCGGCCCAGTTCCGCGACCGGGGCCTGGTGCGCACTGTCGTCTCGGCGATCGCGGCCTCGGGCCTGCCCGCCCAGCGCCTGGAGCTGGAGATCACCGAGTCGGTGCTGCTGCAGGACAGCGCCGCCAACATGTCGATGCTGCACGACCTGAAAGCCCTGGGCGTGCGGATCTCGATGGACGACTTCGGCACGGGCTATAGCTCGCTCAGCTATCTGCGCAGCTTCCCGTTCGACAAGATCAAGATCGACCAGACCTTCGTGCGCGACATCCTGGAAGACAGCGACGCCATGGCCATCATCAAGGCCGTGCTGGACCTCGGCTCGTCCATGGGCATCGTCACCACGGCCGAGGGCGTCGAGAGCCTGGAGCAGCTGAACGCCCTTCGAGGCCAGGGCTGCGCCGAGATCCAGGGTTATTTCATCAGCCGCCCGGCCCCGGCCAGCGAGATCGCCCAGCTGCTGGGGATCACCGAGACGAGCGCCAGCGCGGCGGCGGCGGAGGTCGTGGCTTTCGCTCAGGCCGAAGCGGCGCCAAAGATCCTCCCCCGCGATGCCGGGGAGGTGGCCCGGAGGGCCGGAGGGGGCTAGCTGGAGCCCCTGCCGCATTAGCCCCCTCAGTCGCTCCGCGACAGCTCCCCCGCGCGCGGGGGAGCATCTACTTAGGCCACCCGCGCCAGCGCCGCGCCCAGGTCTTCCACCATCTCCGGCGTCGTCGCCCACGAGCACATGAACCGCACGGTCCCGTCCAGGAAGCGGTAGACGAACCAGCCCTCGCCGCGCAGGCGCTCCAGGGTCGGTTCGTCCATCTCGACGAAGACGCCGTTGGCCTCGAACCGGGTGCTTGATCGGAAACGGCATCAGGTCGGCCAGCTTGCGGGCCATGGCGTTGGCGTGGGCGGCGCGGGCGGCCCAGGGACCGGTGGAGCCGTCCTCGCCCAGCAGGCCCAGCCACGGGGCGGCCAGGAAGCGGCCCTTGCTGACCAGCTGGCCGGCGTGCTTCAGGCGGGCGTCCAGGCGGCGGGCGTGGGCGGGGTTGAGGAACACCACGGCCTCGGTCGGGGTCGAGCCGGCCTTGGTGCCGCCCATCACCAGGATATCGACGCCCATCCTGGCCACGCTCTTCAGGTCGAAGCCGGCGGCCACGGCGTTGGCCAGGCGGGCGCCGTCCAGGTGGACGCCATAGCCCTTGGCCTTCACCGGCGCGATCAGCGCGCGCAGATGGTCTTCGGAATAGACCGTGCCGTATTCGGTGGCGGTGGTCAGGGACAGGGCGTTGGCGGGCTGGTTGTACGAGACTTCGGGCCGCGCCAGGGCCGCCTCGAGACCCGCCAGCGCGATCTTGCCCGAGGCGCCCGGCAGGCCGATCAGACCGCCGCCCTGGCTGAAGAAGCCCGGCGCGCCGGTCTCGTCGGTGCAAATGTGAGCGTGCTCGTGGGCCAGCACCGCTTCGTGCGGGGCGGCCAGCAGGGTCAGGGCGAAGGCGTTGGCCGCTGTGCCCGAGGCCGTGAACCGGACCTCGGCGTCGGCGTCCAGCAGGGCGCGGATGCGGTCGCCTGCGGCCTTGCTGACATGGTCGGTCCCGTAGCCCGAGGCCGTCCCGACATTGGCGGCGATCAGGGCCTCCATGACCTCGGGCATGGCGCCGGCGACGTTGTCAGAGGCGAAATCGTAGCGGGGGCTTGTCATGCCCTCTGGATAGAGGCCCGCGCGGGTTCCGGGCAAGCGGAACCCGCGGGGGCGATCGACCTACTGGGCCGCCGCCAAGGCCTGGGTCAGGTCGGCCAGGATGTCGTCGATATGCTCCAGGCCGATCGACAGGCGCACATAGCCGTCGGACACCCCCGTCGCCGCCTGCTCCTCGGCGCTGAGCTGCGAGTGGGTGGTCGAGGCCGGGTGGATCGCCAGGCTGCGCGCGTCGCCGATATTGGCCACGTGGTAGAACAGTTTCAGCGCGTCGATGAACTTGCGGCCCGCCTCGCGACCCCCCGCCAGCTCGAAGCCGACCAGGCCGCCATGGCCGCCCGACAGATAGCGGTCGGCGCGCTCGCGCTGGAGGCCGGTCTGGACGCTGGGGTGGATCACGCGCGTCACGCCCGGCGTCTGGGCAAGCGCCTGGGCCACGGCGGCGGCGTTCTGGCTGTGGCGGGTGATACGCAGCGGCAGGGTCTCCAGCCCTTGCAGGATCTGGAAGGCGTTGAACGGCGACAGGGCCGCGCCCCAGGTCGCGCAGCAGCACCGTGCGGGCGCGCAGGACATAGGCGATCGGACCCAGCGGCTTGGCGGCCTCGGCCCACACCGCGCCGTGATAGCTGGGGTCGGGCGTGTTCAGGGTCGGGCTTCGCTCGGGATGGGCCGTCCAGTCGAAATTGCCGCCGTCGATGATGACGCCGCCGATCGAGGTGCCGTGGCCGCCGATATATTTGGTGGTCGAATAGACGACGATCGCCGCCCCATGCTCCAGCGGTCGGGCCAGCAGCGGGGCGGCGGTGTTGTCGACGATCAGCGGGACGCCCCGCTCGCGGCCGATCTGCGCCACCTCGGCGATCGGGAAGACGGTCAGTTTCGGATTGGGCAGGGTCTCGGCGTAGTAGGCGCGGGTGCGTTCGTCGGTGGCGCGGGCGAAGGCCTGCGGGTCCTGCGGATCGACGAAGCGAACCTCGATCCCCTGGTCGCGCAGGGTGTTGGCGAACAGGTTCCAGGTGCCGCCATAGAGGTCCGTCGAGCTGACGATATTGTCGCCGGCCCGGGCCAGGTTCTGGATCGCCAGGGCCGAGGCCGCCTGGCCCGAAGCGACGGCCAGGGCTGCGGCGCCGCCTTCAAGAGCCGCGAGCCGCTGCTCCAGGATGTCGGTCGTGGGGTTGCCCAGGCGGGTGTAGATGTTGCCCAGCTTGCGCAGGGCGAACAGGTCGGCCGCGTGCTCGGCGCTTTCGAACTGGTACGAGGTTGTCTGGTAGATCGGCGGCGCACGGCCCCCGTGGCGGGATCGGCGCGCCAGCCGGCGTGCAGGGCCAGGGTCTCGGGGTGGAGCTTGCGGTCGGACATCGGCGTTTCCTCGTACTTGTAATCCAGGCGACGACGGGCGCGACCTTAGCCGCGCGGGAACGGGCGATAAGGTCCAATATTCTCGCCGACGGGTCAGAAAATCTTCAGGTCGCGCGCGCCCAGGCGCGCACATCGTCGACGAACAGCTCAGGCTCCTCCATCGCCGCGAAGTGGCCGCCGCGCGGCTGTTCGGTCCAGCGGACGATGTTGTAGGCCCGGTCGGCCCACGAGCGGGGCGGGGGCTTGTAGATGCTCTCGCCAGGGAAGTTGGCGAAGGCGGTCGGGGTCTCGCAGCGCTGCCCTTCGGCCAGGACGGGGCCGCCTTCCTCCAGCATGGCCCGGTAGTACCAGGCGCCGGTCGTGAAGCTGCCGGTCATCACATAGATCATCAGGTTGGTCAGCAGCTGGTCGCGCGTGAACACCCGCTCGAAAGGCTTCTGCGACAGGTCGGCCCAGTCGTGGAAACGCTCCAGGATCCAGGCCGCCTGGCCGACGGGGTTGCTGGCGCCGAGCCAGGCGACGGACTGCGGCTTGCTGGCCTGCAGGCGGAAATAGGCGCCCAGAGATCCATCTGGGCGCCGAAGCCGGTGATCCAGGCGATCTCCTCGGGGGTCGTGGGCGGGCCGGCTGGGCGCAGGCCGATCATGTTCAGGTGGATGGCCTTCACATGCGCGGCGTGGTCCAGACCCAGCCACGAGGTGACGAGGCCGCCCCAGTCGCCGCCCTGGGCCAGATAGGTCGGATAGCCGAGGACATCGGTCATCAGCGTGTCGAAGATCCGCGCCGTCGCCCGCTGGCCCAGCGGCCGCTTGGGCTTTCCGGAGAAGCCGAAGCCCGGCAGCGACGGAATGACGAGATCGAACGCATCGGCCGGGTCGCCGCCGTGGCGCGAGGGGAAGGCCAGGGGCGCGATGGCGTCCCAGAACTCGAAGTGCGACCCCGGCCAGCCGTGGCTGATCAGCAGCGGCCGCTTGCCCTTCGCCTCCCCGACCACATGGACGAAGTGGATGTCGAGATCCTCGATCGTCGCGGTGAACTGCGGGAAGCGGTTGAGATTGGCCTGGGCCGCCGCGACGTCGAAGCCCTCGGTCCAGTAGGCGCAAAGGTCTCGCAGGAAATCGGCGTCGCAGCCATAGCCCCAGCCGCCGCCCTCCGGCGCCGGCGGAAACTCATAGGCGCGAACCTGGGCGAGGACCTTGTCGATCTGCGCCGGGGTCCAGTTCACCTCGAACGGCGTCATGGCGGCCTCCCTGTTTTAAGGCAGGGTCAGGCGGGTGACGCGGGGGAGGTCAATGTCCGTTTTAGGCGGGCGCCAGGAACTTCATCCGCACCTTCGGCCACAGCATGTTCACCGCCAGGCCCGTCAGCACCAGCGCCGCGGCGATCAGCTTCCAGGCCGGCAGGCTCTCGCCCAGCACCAGGGCGGAGGCGCTCATGCCGAACACCGGGACCAGCAGGGCCATCGGGGTCACGGTGGCGGCCGGGTGCCGCGCCAGCAGCCAGCCCCAGGCGGCGTAGCCGAACATGGTGTTGCCCACGGCCTGCCAGGCCACGGCGAGCCAGGTCGACAGGCCCGCGCCGGTCACGCCCTTGACGATGGCCGGCCAGCCTTCCAGCCACAGCGACATGAGAAACAGCGGCGGGATCGAGAACAGGCTGGCCCAGACGACATAGCCCAGCATGTTCACCGGCCCGGCCTGGCGCGCGACGATGTTGCCGCCCGACCAGCTGAGCGCGGCCAAGAGACCCAGCATCACGCCCAGCGGCGTGGCCGCCCCGCCGCCGTGGGCGGCGATCACCACGATGCCGGCGATGGCCAGCGCCAGAGCCGCGATCTGGAAGCCCTGGATCCGCTCCTTGCTGATCCACATGGCCATGCCGATGGTGAAGAACACCTGGGTCTGCAGGATCAGCGAGGCCAGGCCCGGCGAGATGTGGCCCTTCATGGCCACGAACAGCAGGCCGAACTGGCCCGCGCCGATCAGCAGGCCGTAGGCCGCCAGGTTGGCCCAGGACACCGCCGGCCGCTTGACGATGAACACCATCGGAACCAGCACCATGCAGAAGCGCAAGGTCGCGAACAGCAGCGGCGGCAGGTGGTTCAGGCCGATGCGGATGACCACGAAATTGGTGCCCCACACCGCCACCACGGCCAGGGCCAGCAGGAAGTGGCGCAAGGGCAGGGGCGTCGTGGTCATGGCGGTTCCATCGGGCGAGGGATGGCTTCGGATTGCCCCCTGGCCGCCGTCGGGGCAACGGAAACATTGTTCTGGTGACAATGCGCGGCGCGCCTCCACGCCTTGGGGTTGGGGGCGGCTTCCTTGCCAGCGGTGCTACGAGGAGGAGGTAAACGCTCGTTTGACGCCTTCTCCGCCGCCGCTTAGCCTCGATCGGAAACCGAGGGAGAGAACGCCATGGGCTGGGACCTGCTGGTCGCGAAAGACAACCTGCGCCGCGCCGAGGTCCGCGACGCCGCGCCCGCGCCGCTGAACGACGGCGAGGTCCGCCTGGCGATCGAGAGCTTCGCCCTGACGGCCAACAACATCACCTACGCCGTGTTCGGCGAGGCGATGAAATACTGGGACTTCTTCCCGGCGCCGGAGGGTTTCGGCCGCGTGCCGGTCTGGGGTCACGCCCGGGTCGAGGCCTCGAACCACCCGGACATCGCGGTCGGCCAGCGGTTCTACGGCTATTGGCCGATGTCGACGCACCTGACCGTGCTGGCCAAGCCGGGCAAGACCGGCTTCACCGACGCCGCGCCGCGTCGCGCGCATCTGGCGGTGGTCTACAACCAGTACCAGGCGGTCGGAGAAGACGACGGCCTGGAGGCGCACAAGGCGTTGCTGCAGCCCCTGTTCATCACGTCGTTCCTGATCGAGGACCAGTTCGACGAGAATGATTTCTACGGCGCGACGAGCGTGATCCTCTCCAGCGCCTCGTCCAAGACGGCGATCGGCCTGGCGGCGCTGCTGAAGCGGCGCGGCGGGGTGAAGGTCGTGGGCCTGACCTCGCCCCGCAACAAGGCCTTCGTCGAGGGGCTGGGGTTCTACGATCAGGTCGTGCTGTACGACGACCTGGCGACGGCGCCGATCGAGGGACCGGCGGCGTTCGTCGACTTCGCGGGCGATGCGGCGGTGTTGGCCAGCGTGCACAACCGGTTCGCCGACGATCTGAAGGCCTCGATCCTGGTCGGCGGCACCCACTGGGAGGCGCCCAAGACAGGCAGCGGGGCGTTGCCCGGCCCTACGCCGGCCTTCTTCTTCGCGCCGAGCCGCATCGCCAAGCGGCGGCAGGACTGGGCGCCGGGCGAGTTCGAGCGACGCTACGGCGCGGCGTGGAGCGGCTTCGTGGCCGATGCGCCACGGTGGCTGAAGGTGGAGACCGGACAGGGCCCCGAGGCCGTCCAGGCCGCGTATCTGGCGCAGGTCGACGGCGGGACGCCGGCGGACGTGGGGATAGTCCTGCGGCCTTAGGAGGCGCTTGGGTCTCTCCTCCCCATTAGGGGGAGGTGGATCGATGCGAATACGCATCGAGACGGAGGGGGTCCGCGAAGCGGTGGCGCGCTCGCCGCAGCTGACCCCCTCCACCGCCGTTCGGCGGTCCCCCTCCCCCAGGAGGGGGAGGAAGGTGACTTTCAGGCCGCCGCCCGGCCCTCATCCTCCAGGCTCACGCCCAGCCGCGCCCGCAACGCCAGCGCGCCCTCGGCCGTCACCCGCACCGCCCGTCCCTTGGCCTCCAGCGCCAGCCAGCCGCGCGCCGTCATCGTCTCCAGCAGCTTGACCCCCAGCGGCCCGGCCAGGTGATGCCGCCGCTCGGTCCAGTCCAGGCACTGGCGGGCGATGCCTCTCGGCGAGCGCAGGCTGTCGACCGCGACGCCCAGGTCCTCGAACCAGCGTCGCCCTTCGGCCGTGACGTCGTAGAGTTTCCCATCCGCCGGTCGGATCAGGTCGCGGTCGACCAGCGCTTCGCACACCCTCACCCCCAGCCGTCCGGCCAGATGGCCGTAGCAGCACCGCGCGTCGCGCAGCGCCCTAGCCTTCGGCGAGCGCGGGATCTCCAGGGAGCGAACGGGCGCGGCCAGCGCCGACAGCGCCTCGATCGCGTGGGCCACCTCCGCGCTGGCCAGGCGGTAGTAGCGATGACGCCCCTCGCGCTCGACCGCCAGCAGGCCGCCGTCGACCAGCTTGGCGAGGTGGTTGCTGGCCGCCTGGGCGGTGACCCCGGCGGCCCAGGCCAGGGCGCTGGCGGGCTGGGCGCGACCGTCCTGCAAGGCCTGCAGCATGGCCGCACGGGTCGGGTCGCCGATCAGGGCGGCGGGGGAAGCGATATTGGCGTCCATGACCGGCATCCTAGACCGATCGCCGCCGGAATGGTTCATCGACGCGTGTAGCAATCGCGCGCCGGACCAGGGCATGACGCAGGCCATGAGCACCAAGCCTTCCCGCCTCGGCTGGATCACCGCCGCCGCCAGCTTCGGCTTCCTGGTCACCCAGCTGGACGTGACCATCGTCAATGTCGCGCTGGACGCCATCGGCAAGGCCTTCGACGCCCCGACCGCGCAGCTGCAATGGGTGGTCGACGCCTATGTGCTGGCCCTGGCGGCGATGCTGCTGTCGGCTGGCGCGATCGGCGACCGGGTCGGACCCAAGCGGGCGTTCATGGCGGGGCTGGCGCTGTTCGGCCTCGCCTCGGCCGCCTGCGGCGTCGCGGGGAGCCCGCTGGCGCTGATCCTGGCCCGGGTGGCGCAAGGCGCGGCCGGGGCGCTGCTGATCCCGCCGTCCCTGGCCCTGATCGCCCACGCCGCGCATGGCGACGATCGGGCGCGCGTTACGGCCGTTGGCTGGTGGACCGCCGCCGGCGGGGTGTCGATCGCCGCCGGCCCGGTGCTGGGCGGCCTGCTGGTCGAGGCGGTCGGCTGGCGCTGGGTGTTCTTCGTCAACCTGCCGCTCTGCGCGGCCGGGGCGATGCTGACCCTGCTCGTCGCCCCCACGACGCCGCCCAGGCCGAAGGTCCCGTTCGACATCCCCGGCCAGGCCCTGGCCGTCGCCGCCGTCACCCTGCTGGTCGGCGGGCTGATCGAGGGCGGACATCGAGGATGGAACGGCTGGCCGCTGCTCGCCCTGGTCTCCGGCCTGCTGCTGGCCGCCGCCTTCGTGTGGGTCGAGCGCCATGCCTCGCACCCGGCCATGCCGCTGGCGGCGTTCCGCAAGCGCCCGGCCTGGACGGCGGTGGTGGTCGGCTCGGCCCTGAACTTCACCTATTACGGGCTGATCTTCGTGCTGGGCCTCTACATGCTGCGCGCCCTGCACTGGGCGCCGGGCAAGGCCGGGATCGCCTTCCTGCCGCTGACGGCGACCTTCGTGCTGTCGAATCTGGTCAGCGGCGGGCTCGTGGCGCGGCTGGGCGCCAGGACGGTGACCGCAGGCGGCGTGCTGATCGCCGCGTGCGGCTACGCCCTGACCGCCCGGCTGGGACCCGATAGCGGCCTGTTGGAGATGATGCCCGGCTTCGCCCTGATCCCCGGCGGCATGGGCCTGGCGATCCCGGCCCTGACCAGCGGCCTGCTGGCCAGCGTCGACCGACACGACGCCGGCGCGGCCTCGGGAACGCTCAACGCCTGCCGCCAGGTCGGCGGCGCGGCCGGGGTGGCGATCTTCGGGGCGCTGGCCGGGACGGACGTGGCGGCGGGGCTGCGGATGTCGGGCGTCAGCGCGGCGGTGATCCTGGTCGGGGCGGCGGCGGTGATCCTTCTGCCCGCGCGAAGGGCCTGAGCCTGTCCCGTTAGATGGAACCATCTAAACGGGATAAACAGGCTCTAAAATCAGCTATCTAGCGCCAAGCAAAACGCCCGCCCCGGTCTCCCAGGGCGGGCGTTTCAAGGCTCAGGCTTCGTCTCGTCTTACACCAGCGAGCCGTGGCACTGCTTGAACTTCTTGCCCGAGCCGCAGGGGCAGGGGGCGTTGCGGTTGGTGCGCTCCCACTCTTCCGGCAGGGACGAGATCGGCAGGGCCTGGCGCTGTTGCGGCGACAGGCCGTCGGGGATCGCGCCGGCGACGGCGGCGTTCTCGCCGGTCAGCGGGTCCAGGTGGACCTCGACCAGGTTTTCCAGCGACGACTGCGGGACTTCCGGCTCGGCATAGGCGATCTCGACCGTCATCAGCCAGCGGGTGGTGTTGGTGCGCAGATCGCCCAGCAGCTTCTCGAACAGCGAGAAAGCCTCGGTCTTGTATTCGTTCAGCGGATCGCGCTGGCCATAGCCGCGCAGGCCGATGACGTTGCGCAGGTGGTCCAGGTGCATCAGGTGCTCGCGCCACTGCAGATCGATCATCTGCAGCAGGAAGTTCTTCTCGACCGAGCGCATCTGCTCGGGCGTGATGATCACCTCGCGCTGGGCGGCGTAGTCGTCGGCGGCCTTGACGAGGCGTTGCTTGATCTCCTCGTCGGCGATGCCTTCCTCGGCGGCCCACGCCTCGATCGGCAGGTCCAGGCCCAGGATCGACTGGACCCGTTCCTTCAGGCCCTCGATGTCCCACTGTTCGGCATAGGCCTTCGGCGGCAGGTGACGGGCCACCAGGTCGTCGATCGTGTCGTGACGCATCTCGACGATGATGTCCGAGAGGTCGTCGCTCTCCATGAACTCCTGGCGCTGCTCGAACACGGCCTTGCGCTGGTCGTTGACGACGTCGTCGTACTTCAGGAGGTTCTTGCGGATCTCGTAGTTGCGCTGCTCGACGCGCTTTTGCGCCGTGGCGATGGCGTTGTTCAGCCACTTGTGGGTGATGGCCTCGCCTTCCTGGACGCCGAAGGTGCGCATGATCGCGTCCAGGCGCTCGCCGGCGAAGATGCGGAGGAGATCGTCCTCGCACGACAGGAAGAACTTCGACCGGCCCGGGTCGCCCTGACGGCCGGTGCGGCCGCGCAGCTGGTTGTCGATGCGGCGGCTTTCGTGGCGTTCAGTGCCCAGCACGAACAGGCCGCCGGCGGCCAGCGCCTTGGCCTTGGCGTCGGCGATCTCGGCCTCGAGGCGGGCGCGCTCGGCGGCCTCGTCCTCGTGGGTGATCTCCAGGCCCATGCCCTTCTGCTGCTGGCGCCAGTTGAACAGGCGCATGTCAATGTTGCCGCCCAGCTGGATGTCGGTGCCGCGGCCGGCCATGTTGGTGGCGATGGTCACCGCGCCGGGCACGCCCGCGTCGGCGACGATCACGGCTTCCTGCTCGTGGAAGCGGGCGTTCAGCACCTGGTGCGGGATGCCCTTCTGCTTCTTGCCGTTGTTCTCGAACGAGAAGCTGGACAGCAGCTTGGACAGCTCTTCCGACTTCTCGATCGAGACGGTGCCGACCAGGATCGGCTGGCCGCGCACGTGGCAGTCGGCGATCTGCTTGAGGATGGCCTCGTTCTTCTCGCGCTCGGTGCGATAGACCTCGTCATCGTCGTCGATGCGCTGGACCGGCCGGTTGGTCGGGATTTCGCTGACGCCCATCTTGTAGATGTCGTCGAACTCCTGGGCCTCGGTCGAGGCCGTGCCGGTCATGCCCGACAGCTTCTTGTAGAGGCGGAAGTAGTTCTGGATGGTCACCGAGGCCAGGGTCTGGTTCTCGGGCTGGATGTCGGCGCCTTCCTTGGCCTCGATGGCCTGGTGCAGGCCTTCCGACAGGCGGCGGCCGGTCATCATGCGGCCGGTGAACTCGTCGATCAGGATCACCTCGCCGCCCTTGACGATGTAGTCCTTGTCACGCGTGTACAGCACGTTGGCGCGCAGGGCCTGGTTGACGTGGTGCACCACCGAGACGTTGGCCGCGTCGTAGAGGCCCGCCGAGTCCTCGGCCAGGTGGCCGCCCGACATCAGCATCTCCTCGATCTTCTCCTGGCCGTCCTCGGTCAGGATGACCTGCTTCTGCTTCTCGTCGTGGTCGTACGTACCCTTGTCCAGGATCAGCTGCTTCACCAGCACGTCGATCGTCTTGTAGAACTCGCTGCGGTCCTCGGTCGGGCCCGAGATGATCAGCGGCGTGCGGGCTTCGTCGATCAGGATCGAGTCCACTTCGTCGACGATGACGAAGTTGTGGCCGCGCTGGACCATTTCCTCGACGCTGTAGACGAGGTTGTCGCGCAGGTAGTCGAAGCCGAATTCGTTGTTGGTGCCGTAGGTGATGTCGCTGCGATAGGCGCGCTGGCGCTCGCCCTGGGAGAGGCCGTTGACGATCACGCCGTAGCTGAGGCCCAGGAAATTGTAGATCTGGCCCATCCAGTCGGCGTCGCGGCGGGCCAGGTAGTCGTTGACGGTGATGACGTGGACGCCCTTGCCTTCCAGGGCGTTCAGATAGGTCGGCAGGGTGGCGACCAGGGTCTTGCCCTCGCCCGTGCGCATTTCCGAAATGCCCGAGAAGTGCAGCACCATGCCGCCGACCAGCTGCACGTCGAAGTGGCGCATGCCCAGCACGCGCTTGGACGCCTCGCGAACGACCGCGAAGGCCTCGTTCAGGATGTCGTCGAGGGTCTGGCCCTTCTCGAGGCGCGCCTTGAACTCGGCCGTCTTGGCCTTCAGGGCCTCGTCGGACAGGGCGGCGTATTCGGCCTCGTAGGCGTTGATCTTCGCCACGCGCGCGGTCAGCGTCTTGACCTTGCGTTCGTTGGAAGAGCCGAAGAGCTTTTTGGCGAGACCAAGCATGCGGGGGGAATCCGGTGGGACGGTTTGACGAGGAGGCCGGCGCTAAGGCTGTGCGGCCTCGACTACGGAAGATGAAGTCGCGCTGGAGCAACGGATAAAATCCGCTATTCCGGTGCGGCCGGAGACTTAAGCACCGGTCATCTTGGTGTCAACGCGAAGACCCTGTCGCAAGTAAGGCTTCCAGGCCCCTTAGTGGCCGTCCCGCCTCGGTTTTCGGGGACTTCGAACGCTTTCCACGCCGAAGCCGTTTCCTCTTGGCGAAAAACCGCGCTAGAGCGGCTTCAGCAAAGCCGGAGATCTTGGCCTTGAACAGCACTCTACGCCGCGTCGGTATGATCAGCGCCATCGCCTGCGCCTTGCTGCTGGCCGCCTGCGGCCAGAACAAGGTCGCCGACAAGCCGCCGGAGCCTGGCGACACCGCGGTGGCGCGCGTCAACGGCCAGGTGATCTGGGCGTCCGATGTCAAGCGCGAGGCCGTGGCCCAGGGGTTGATCAGCGAGGGCGAGCCGCTGGACATCTCCAGCGAGGTCTTCCGCCAGCGCCTCGAACGAGGTGATCGACCAGAAGCTGCTGGCCGCCGAGGCCTCCAAGCGCAAGATCGACAAGGATCCGGTGGCCCAGCGCCGCCTGGCCGCCGCCCGCGAGCGCATCCTGGGCGACATGCTGGTCGAGGGCGTGGTGGAAAAGGCCGTCACCGAGGACGCCATCCGCAAGCTCTACGCCGAGCAGCAGAAGCTTTCGAAACGCTCGGAAGAGATCCGCGCCCGCCAGATCATCGTCGGCAGCCAGGCCGAGGCCGACAGCATCAAGAAGCTGCTGGCCTCCGGCGCCTCGTTCGACGCCCTGGCCATGGAGCGCTCCACCGACCAGGCGACCCGTTTCAACGGCGGCGACCTGGGCTACTTCACCCTGGACGTGATGCCCGAGCCCTATGGCGTGGCCCTGAAGGACGCCCAGAAGGGCGCGCTGGTCGGTCCGTTCGCGGCCGAGGGCGGCTGGGTCATCGTCAAGGTCGAGGACAAGCGCACCGAGGAGCCGATCACGCTGGAGGCCGCCCGCCCGCAGATCGTTCGCTTCCTGACCTATGATCAGGTGCGCGACATTCTCGAGAAGCTGCGCGGCTCGGCCAAGGTCGAGATGCTGATCGGCAAGCCCCAGGACGTCTCCGGCGCAACCGGCGCCCAGGAGCCGGCCTCGGCGCCGGCGGAGCTGCAGGGCGGGGCCCCGGCCTCGGCCCCGCCGCCCGCCCAACCTGTCCAACCCGCCAAGAAGTAAGAGCGGCCCATATGACCAAGACCCCCCAGAAGGCCGGCAAGACTTCGGGCAAGACCACCGCCGCGAAGGCCCCCGAGGCCGTGTCGGGTTCGGCCAATCCGGTGGCCGCCGCCGGCGCCGCGATCGAGCGCGCCCTGGTCGATCCGCTGACCTCGGCCCTGAAGCGCGCCGGCCTGCGTCGCGCCCAGAAGTCCGCCGGCGAGGACCTCGCCAGCCCGACCGCCCCGGTCCCCGCCAAGACCGCGCCCGCCAAACCCGTCTCCGGCGGCGCGGGCAAGCCCGGCCTGGCGATCTCGCCCCTGGCCGTGCCGTTCCCGGTCATCCCGCCGATCCCCGGCGTCGAGATCGCCACCGGCCGCGCCGGCTTCTACAAGCACGAGCGCGAGGACCTGCTTCTGATGCGCTTCGCCGAGGGCACCTCGGCGGCGGGGGGTGTTCACGCGCCACGGCGTCGGCTCGGCCCCGGTCGACTGGTGCAAGCGCCAGCTGGCCGCCACGGGCGGCGCGGACGTCCGCGCCCTGGTGGTCAACGCCGGCTGCGCCAACAGCTTCACCGGCCGTCCCGGCGCCGACGCGGTGCGCCGCGTGGCCACGGCCGTCGGCAAGCGCCTGGACTGCCGCCAGCGCGACGTGATGATGGCCTCGACCGGCGTCATCGGCGTCATCCTGGACGACAGCAAGATCACCGCCCGCCTGCCGGAGGTCGAAGCGCGCCTGACCGCCGACGCCTGGGCCGAGGCCGGCCGGGCGATCATGACCACCGACACCTTCCCCAAAGGCGCCTACGCCACGGCGCTGATCGACGGCGTGGAGGTGAAGATCGCCGGCATCGCCAAGGGCTCGGGCATGATCGCGCCCGACATGGCCACCATGCTGGCCTTCGTGGCCACCGACGCGGCCATCGCGCCCGCCGCCCTGCAGACGCTGGTGTCGCTCTATACCCGCACGACCTTCAACTGCGTGACGGTGGACGGCGACCGCTCGACCAACGACACCCTGCTGCTGTTCGCCACCGGCCAGTCGGGCGCGCCCAAGATCAGCCGTCCGGGCGACAAGCGCCTGGCCGACTTCCGCGAGAAGCTGGAGGGCGTGCTGCTGGATCTGGCCCTGCAGCTGGTCAAGGACGGCGAGGGCGCCACCAAGTTCGTCAAGATCACCGTCAACGGCGCCGAGAGCCCGGCCAGCGCCCGCAAGATCGCCCGCACCATCGCCGAGAGCCCCCTGGTCAAGACCGCCTTCGCCGGCGAGGACGCCAACTGGGGCCGCATCGTCATGGCCGTTGGCCGCGCCGACGAGCCGGTCGCCCGCGAGAAGATCAGCGTCAAGTTCGGCGACCTCTACGCCGCCCGCGATGGCCTGGTGTCGGCCGAATACGACGAGGCCAAGATGAGCGCCTACGTCAAGAACCAGGAATTCGAGGTCAGCGTCGACGTCGGCGTCGGCAAGGGCTCGTCCACGGTCTGGACCTGCGACCTGACCAAGCAATACGTCGCGATCAACGGCGATTACCGGAGCTAGGGCTCACGCCCAAAGTCCAGACCCTTGTCATCCCGGCCGCAGCGAAGCGGAGGGTCGGGGCGACAAGCGGTTGGCGCTTTTCTGCTATCGTGAAATCCCGACGCCAATCGCGTAAGGAGCCTCCTCCCATGACCGACCTCACTCCCGACCAGGAAGCCGCCCTGCTGGCCGACCTGACCAAGGCCTGCCGCGAGGCCGGCTATGTGGTCGAGGCGATCGATCGCGGCCTCGAGGTGTCCGGCGGCGAGGAGGAGGGCGCGTTCTACCTGCTGCCCGACCATGGCTGGCTGCAGGCGCGCTGCCTCGTCCTGGATCCCGAGGACCTGGCGGACGCCCGCGACCTGACGGCCCTGTTCGAGACGGTGGCCAAGGCCCAGTTCCGGCTGATCGGCTGCCGCTTCGGCTACGACGCCGAGACCGGCCTGTGGCTGGTCGAGGACCTCTATCCGGGCTTCGATCCGGCCAAGGTCCCGGCCGTGCTGGAACAGCTGACCTTCATCTGGGACGCGCTGGAGGACCTGTTCGAGAGCGCGCTCGAAGGGGCCGTGCCCAACGACGACGCCTTCGACGCCGCGTTCGACCTGGAAGCGGCGACGCCGCCGAACTGAGGCGATTCTTCGCGCGCCAGGCCGTGGATGACCCGCGATCCGGCTTCCAACCCGTTGATTATTGTCGGCTTCTCGACGGATCTAGCGAATTCCGCGCGCGTTGTTCGCGAGGTTGGTTTCCGCCGTATTGCCAAGCCAAAAATAGCATGGTTGTGTCCCCGAAAGGCTTGCACGCTCAGGTAAGTCTGATTTGCGGGGGATTTAGGTGCTTCCTTATACGACCGATACGACGCAGCCGAAGCTCTCGGCCGCGGCGAAGAGCAGCGCGACCGAGATATTCTTCCGAGCCTATTCGAACATGCCGGCCGGCGTCGACAAAGTAGCCGAGCTGGCCACGACCGACGCGATAGGGACTCGCACGCTCTACAAGGTCACGCTCACGGCGGGCGTGCGGTACGACTTCATCTCGGCCTCGTTCTCCGATCCCAAGGAGATGACGATCTACGACCAGTTCGGGAACGTTATCGGCGTGAACGACGAGGGCAACGACCCGAACAGTTTCGTCTACGCCGGCGCCGCCTACAAGGCCGACGCCGCCTACGGCGTGCTCGCGACCTACAGCGGCGTCTATTACGTCGAGACCGGTTGGCGCCAGGGTTATGGCGACGCTTCGCTCGTCCTGCTGGACGTCTTTTCCCGCACGTCGACGACAAAGACGTACGCGCCCATCGCCCGGGACGTTCCGAACGCCCTGGAGTGGAAGGAGGGCGAGGCCTTCAGCTATACCTTGCCGGCGACCAGCTTCAGCGATCCCGAGGGCGGAACGCTGACCTACTACGCCACCCTGAAGGACGGTTCGGACCTGCCGTCGTGGATGAAGCTGGACAGCGCGACCGGCGTATTCTCGGGCGTCGCTCCCGCGGGGACGGCGGATCTGGAGCTGCTGATCTTCGCCAAGGACGAGCAGGAGCTGAACAATGTCGGCGCGCCGCTGAAGGTGACGACGCCCGCCGGCGCGCCGGTCGACACCTCGCCGAAGACGGTGCTGACCACGGCCTTCACCCATATCATGCGCTATGCCCCGGCAGCGGATCACGAGGCCTTCAACGGCCTGGTGACCGCGGTGGTCGATGGCAAGTTGACGGTGAACAACGCCATCGGCGTGTTGAGCGCGGTGGCGGCTTCGACCACCTCGGTCGCCACGCTGAACTACCAGTTCTTCACTGGGAAGATCCCGACCCAGGCCGGCTACGACTTCCTGATCTCGCCGACGGGACCCAACACGACCAACCTGAACAGCGACTATTACGCCACGTTCGACATCGTGAACCGCTACATCAACTTCGCGGTGAACCTGGGCAAGAACGGCGAGGCCAAGGAGTCGTTCAAGCAGGCCTATGGAAATCTGACCCTGCTGGAGGCCACCAAGGAGGCCTATGAGACCATCTTCGGTCGCGAACCCACCGACGCCAAGGCGCACGCCCTGATCGACACGCGCGTCGACTATCTGGCCTATTATGGCGGGGATGGCCCGGACGGGATCGGCACCAAGGCGGCCATGGTCGGCTTCCTGCTGGCGGCCGCGGCCACCGAGGACGTCGGCATGATGGCCCGGTCGAACGACAACTTCCTGTTCGATCTTTCCGACGGCGCGAATTTTGGCGTCAATCTAGTCGGAACCTACGGCAAGCCGGAGTATGCTTACGGCTGATCCGCGACGGCCGGACAGCCGTCCGGGGAACGGGAACCGGCCTTGGCGCTTCCCGTTCCTGATCGGCGTTCAGTATGTAGGCGGAGGGCTTTGGGATGACGCGCAAGACTTATCGGTGGGCTCTGTTGGCGGCGCTGGCCTTGACGGTCGCTGTCCAGGGGCCGGCCCACGCCCAGATGAAGCCGCCCACGACGCCGGACGAGCCGGGCGGCCGTTGGGGCGAGGCCAAGAAGAAGGCCGTGGACATCGGGTCGCAGCCGGCCCGTGACGTCGGCATGTCCAAGCGCGAGATTCCGCCGATCCTGGAGAAGGCGTTCGACAATCCCTACAGCCTGCAGGGCCTGAAGACCTGCAAGGCGATCGCCGGCGAGATCACCCAGCTGAACGCGGTGCTGGGTCCCGACTATTCGGTGGGCAACGAATATACCGAGAACCGCGCCGGCAAGCTGGCCGAGGCCGGCGGCAAGACGATCATCAACAGCATCATCCCGTTCCGCGGCCTGGTCCGCGAAATGACCGGCGCGGCTCCGGCCGACCGCCACATGAACGCGGTGGTCGACGCGGGCCTCGCCCGGCGCGGCTTCCTGCGCGGCGTGCACCTGAGGCAGGGCTGCAAGACGCGGTTCTCAGGATTTCCCCTTCTCCCTTGGCGGGAGAAGGGGACCTTCGGCTACAGCGTGCTCATGTCGATCACGAAGCGGTAGCGCACGTCGCTCCTGGCCATGCGCTTGTAGGCCTCGTTGATCTGGTCGATCGCGATGATCTCGATGTCGGCGACGATGTTCTTTTCGCCGCAGAAGTCGAGCATCTCCTGGGTTTCCTTGATCGAGCCGATCATCGAGCCGGCCAGGGTGCGGCGGCCGGGGATCAGGGCGAAGGCGTTCAGCGGCACGGGCTCTTCCGGCGCGCCGACCAGCACCATGGCGCCGTCGACCTTCAGGAGGTTCAGGTACGCCCCCCAGTCGATGCCGGCCGAGACCGTGCAGATCAGCAGGTCGAACGTCCCGGCCAGGGTCTCGAAGGTCTTGGGATCGTTGGTCGCGTAGTAGTGCGACGCGCCCATCCTCAGGCCGTCGGCCTGCTTGGACAGGGTCTGGCTCAGCACCGTGACTTCGGCGCCCATGGCGTGGGCCAGCTTGACGCCCATGTGGCCAAGGCCGCCCATGCCCAGGATCGCGACCTTCTTGCCGGGACCGGCGTTCCAGTGGCGCAGGGGCGAATAGAGCGTGATCCCGGCGCACAGCAGCGGCGCGGCGGCGTCCAGCGGCAGGTTCTCCGGGATCGACAGGACGTAGTCTTCCTTGACCACCATGTGGTCGGAATAGCCGCCATAGGTCGGGGTGTCCGACCCCGGCTCGAAGCCGCTGTAGGTCAGGACGAGGCCCGGCTGGTACTGCTCGCGGTCCAGGTCGCGGGCTTCCTTGCAGGTCACGCAGCTGTCGACGAAGCAGCCCACGCCGACATGGTCGCCTTCCTTGAACTTGGTGACATCGGCGCCGACGGCGGTGACCACGCCGGCGACCTCGTGGCCGGGCACGATCGGATAGACGCTCTGGCCCCAGCCGTTGTCGACCATGTGGATGTCGGAGTGGCAGACGCCGCAGTACTTGATCGAGATGACGACGTCGTCGGCGTTGGGCGCGCGACGTTCGAAGCTGAACGGCGCCAGGGGCGCGCCGGCGGCGGGCGCCGCATAGCCTTTAGCGGTGGCCATAGGAAATGTGTCCTTGAGTTTGGGGACCGATCGGGGAGGATCGAACGACGGGAGGTTTGCCACGCGCCGGGGCGGCGGCGTTATGCCGATCCTGCAAAGCTCATGCACGATCCTGCAAAAGGCCGTGAGAGCGGTTTTCGCCTCGCGCGCGGCGGCGTAGAGGTTCGATGGTCCGAAACCCCAGGAAACCAAGCCCTTGAGCGCGTCCGACAACGCCCCCGACAGCGCGGCCGTCTATGCCGAGATCGCCAGCCTGGTCGCCCGTTACGCCAAGGACGACGGCCCGGAATCGGCGATCGACGGCCTCTATCTGACGCGTCGCTGCTCCCCCAGCGGCCGGTTGCACGTCGACCAGCGGCCGTCGTTCTGGCTGGTGGCCGGCGGGCGCAAGTGCCTGACCGTCGGCGACCAGGACCTGCACTACGGCGTCGGCGACTGCCTGCTGGTGGCCCTGGACCTGCCCGCCACCGCGCGGATCCTCCAGGCCAGCGACGCCGAGCCGCACCTGTGCGTCGGCGTGGCGATCAATCCGGCCCGCCTGGCCGAGCTGATCGGCCGCCTGCCCGAGCAGGCCTCGGCCACCCCCAGCGGCGTGCGCGGCGTGGCGGTGAACCCGGCCTCGCCGGAGCTGCTGGACGCCACCCTGCGGCTGCTGAGGCTGCTGGAGCGTCCGGGGGACGTGGCGGCGATGGCCCCGCTGATCGAGCAGGAGATCCTCTACCGCCTGCTGAGCGGTCCGCAGGGGGCGCGCCTGATGCACATCGCCATGGCCGAGGGCCAGGGCCAGCGGGTCGCCCGCGCCGTCGCCTGGCTGCGCGAGCATTTCGCCGAGACCTTGCGGATCGAACTCCTGGCCGAGCACGTGGGCATGAGCGAGAGCTCGTTGCACCACCACTTCAAGGCCGTCACCAACATGACGCCGATGCAGTACCAGAAGCAGCTGCGGCTCTACGAGGCTCGCCGCCTGATGCTGGTCGACGGCCTGGACGTCGGCGCGGCCGGCTTCTCCGTCGGCTACCAGAGTCCCTCGCAGTTCAGCCGCGAATACCGCCGTCTCTACGGCCTGCCGCCGGCGCGTGACGTCGAGGCCCTGCGCGCGCCGATCGCGGCGGAGTAGGGCTTGACGCGGACCGTCGATGCCTCAACCTTAGGTCGGGATGGAGGGGGCTTCATGCGGTCGATGATCAAGGCGCTGGCGCTCTGCGCGCTGGCTTGGCCGACACTCGGCGTCGCGCGGCAGGTCCCTATCCCCTATGAGATCCAGGAAACGCTCAACGATGCATACTACACTGCCCTGACGCCGGCCGAGAAACGCCAGGCCCAGCTCTACGCCGAGCAAAGCAAGCCGCTCGTCATGAGGATCATGGCGGAGGAAGCGGCTGTCGGGCGCGAGATGCTCGCGCTGAATCTCTCGGAGCTGCTGACGCCCGCTTTCCGCAAGCGCGACAGGGACGGCGCCCTAACGCGCGCGCGCCTGGACCAGGGCCGAGCGTTGGTCCAGCGCGGTGAGCGCCTGCGCGCCCAGCACGATGCCGAGGGCCTTGACGGGGTGGCCAGGAGCGGGATGTCCCCCAAGCTCAAGGCGCACTATCGCGCAGTCTTCGAGAGGACGGTGGCCGAGCTGCGACCCAAGCGGGCGCGGCTGAGCGCCATCTCGCTGGAGACGTTCGACACGATAGAGCAGTGCTCACGTCTGCTCGGGACGGCCGAGTGGGACATTCAAGGCGGCCAGTACGCCTTCAGCTCCGAGCTAGATTTGCAAACCTTCTCGCAGCATCTGCAGCGGCTGGACGCGTTGCAGCGGGAGGGGAACATGATTCTGGCCTTGCTGGCGCGCCGTCGAACCGAGGCTATGAGTAGGTTCTAGTCGCCGCCTTGCTTCCAGCCCGACTTCGCGCTCACATGCCCGCGTGTGATTTTGGGGGCGGGTTTTGACGGAAGCCTTGATCGTTCGCGGCTTGAACAAGACGTTCGCCAAGCCCGCCGTGTCCGACCTCGACCTGACGGTCCACGCTGGCGAGCTCTATGCGCTGCTGGGTCCCAACGGGGCCGGCAAGACCACCACCTTGCGGATGGTGGCGGGCCTGACCCAGCCCGACAGCGGCGACGTGGCGATCTTCGGGGTCGACGCCCGCAAGGATCCGGCCGCAGCCAAGGCCCTGCTGGCCTGGGCCCCCGACGAGGCGATGATCTACGACAAGCTCAGCCCGCTTGAATATCTGGAGTTCGTCGCCGGCCTCTGGAACATCGAGCCGCGCGCGGCGAAGGCCAGGGCCGAGGACCTGCTCGAAACCCTGGGCCTGACCAGCGAGGCGCGGCGGCGGTGCGAGGGCTTCTCGCGCGGCATGAAGCAGAAGGTCGCCCTGGCCGGGGCGCTAATCCACGATCCCAAGCTGCTGATCCTGGACGAACCGCTGACCGGCCTGGACGCGGCCGCCGCGCGCCTGGTCAAGGACATGCTGCGGGCGCGCGTCGACGCCGGCGCCACGGTGATCCTGACCACCCACATTCTGGAAGTCGCCGAACGCATGGCCGACCGCATCGGCATCATCGCCGGCGGCCGCCTGCTGGCCGAGGGCACGCTGGACGAGCTGCGCGGCAAGGCCGGCGAGGCCAGCGGCCGGACGCTGGAGGACGTGTTCCTGCAACTGACCTCAGAGGCCGTCCCTCAAGGCGTCGTCGCGTGAGCCTGCCGTTCAAGCCGGCCAGCACGGCGTGGCTGCTGGCCCACGAGCTGCGCCTGGCCTGGCGCGGCTTTCTGGCGGGGCGCAAGGGGCGGGGACCCGGGGCGCTGATCGCGTTCGTGATCCTGGGCGGCCTGATTGTCTTCGGCGGCGTGGCCATGGGCCTGGCCCTGCGCGGCCAGCAGGTTCCGGTGGTTCCGCTGGCGGTGGTCATCGTCGACCTGGCGCTGGCGGTGATCCTGACCCTAATGCTGTCCAGCACCCTGGCGGCCTCGGCGGACGCCCTCTATGAGCGGGGCGATCTTGATCTGCTGTTCTCCTCGCCGCTGGCCCCGCGCAAGGTGCTGTTCGTCCGGGCCCTGGGCCTGGCGGTCAATGCCGGGCTCTGGTTCATGGTCCCGGCGGTGCTGCTGCTGACGCCCTCGATCGTGCTGGGCCATCCGGCTTGGCTGGGCGTGTTCGTGGTGCTGGCCGCCGCCGCCCTGGGCGCATCCGGGATTGGCCTGCTGCTGGCCATGGCGCTGTTCGCCGTGATCGGTCCGCGCCGCACGCGCACCGTGGCCCAGGTGATGGCGGCCCTGATCGGCGCGGCCTTCTTTCTGGCCAGCCAGTACCGCAACCTGATGGGCCAGAAGGCCAGCGAGAGCCTGTTCGCCCGTATCGCCATGGACGCGCGCGAGGGCCGTATCCAGCCGCCGCCCTTCGCCGACCTGCCGCTGCGCGCGGCCTTGGGCGAGCCGATTCCGCTGCTGATCCTGGTCGCGCTGGGCGCGGGGATCTTCCTGTTCGCCGCCCAGACCCTGGGCCGCCGTTTCGCCGACGCGGCCGCCGCCACCCAGGGCGCCGAGACCCGCAAGGGCGCGAGGGGGCCGACCCGCCCGTTCGCCGCCGGACCCTTCCGGGCCACGGTGCGCAAGGAGCTGCGCCTGATTAGCCGCGACGCCGCCCTTCTGTCCCAGGTGCTGCTGCGGGTGCTGTACATGCTGCCGCTGGCCCTGGTGCTGGCCCGCGGCGCCGCGCACATGCCGGTCTGGGCCCTGGCCGGACCGGCCGCCGCCGTCACCTTCCTGGCCGGACAGGTGGCCGGGAAGTTCTCGTCTGGATCACCGTCTCGGCCGAGGACACGCCCGATCTGCTGGCCATCGCCCCGGCCCCGATGGGCGTTCTGCGCCAGGCCAAGCTGACCGCCGCCCTGCTGCCGGTGGCCGTGCTGCTGGCCATCCCGATCGCCGTCCTGGCCTGGTACGCGCCGCTGGCCGGGCTGTGGACCGCGATCGGCGCGGGGCTGTCGGCCTGGACCGCGGGCCTGATCGGCGTCTGGTATCAGAAGCCCGGCAAGCGCGCCGACTTCCGGCGCCGGCGCGGCGGTTCGGTGCTGGCGACCTTCGCCGAGCTGTTCATCGCCGCCCTGATCGGGGTGGCCACGGCGCTGGCGGTGGCGGGCTGGCTGGTCTGGGCGGTTCTGCCGCTGATCGTGGCCGGGGCGCTGATGATGGCGCTGCGAAGGACGGACGAGCAGATCTCGGCGGCGTTGCGCGCCGCGTCGGCTTAGCGCGTTAGGTCAAGTTAAACCGCTCGAGCGCGCTCTAAGTCCATGAATTAGAGCCTCAAGCCTCCGTGAGGGCTCGGATCCGGCACACCACCCCGTCCGGGTGAAAGTCGATCGCCGCCGAACCCGACAGTTCCGCCGCCAGGCCGCGCTCGATCAGACGCGAGCCGAAGCCCCGCTCGGTGGGCGGGGCGACGGGCGGGCCGCCGGTTTCGGTCCAGGTCAGGTCCACCCGCGCCGCGCCGGGATCGGGAGCCAGCGCCCACGAGACATGGACCCGGCCCACCGGCGTCGACAGCGCCCCGTACTTCATCGCGTTCGTGGCCAGTTCGTGCAGGGCCATCGACAGCGACAGGGCGCTCTTGGGCGAAAGGCGGATCGATGGCCCGCTGAGGTCGAACCGGCCGGGGCCGCCGTGCAACGCCGCCACCCGGGCGGTGACGTCGTGCAGTTCGGCCCCCTCCCAGTTCTCGCGGGTCAGCAGGTCGTGGGCCTCGGCCAGGGCCACGATGCGGCTGGAGAAGGCCTCCTGCGCCTGGTCCAGCGGGCGCTGGCCGTTGAAGCTCTGGGTGGCGATGGCCTGGATGGTGGCCAGGCTGTTCTTCACCCGGTGGTTCAGCTCGTTGACCAGCAGGCGCAGGTGCAGCTCCGCGCGCTTGCGGTCGGTGACATTGACCACGGCCCCGACGAAACGGCGGGACTTGCCGTCGTCGCCGAAGAACACCTTGCCCTTGACGCTCAGCCATCGCTCGACATGGTCGTCGCGCCCGATCGCGCGATACTCGATGGCGTAGTCCGCGCGGACATTCGGGTCGATAGCCCGCTCCGTCGCCTCTCGCACCTGGGGCTCATCGGCCGGATGGATCAGGGCGTAGGCCGTCTCGAGGTCGACCGGCTCGCCCGGCTGGAGGCCGAACAGCTGATAGCAGCGATCCGACCAGGTCAGGTCGCCGGTGTCGAGGTCCAGCTGCCAGGTGCCGACATCGGCGGCGTCCATGGCCAGGCGCAGGGTCTGTTCCTGACGCAGCAGGCGGTCGACCGCTTCCCGGCGCTCGGTGACGTCCGACGCGACGCCGACGAAGCGCACGCACTGGCCGCCGTCGAAGAAGGCCCGGCCGAAGACCTCGACCCAGCGCAGGGCGCCGTCGCCGCCGCGGCGGATGCGATATTCGAGATTGATCGCGCCGTCGCCGGAGGGATCCATGGCGGCGGCCACGGCCGCGCGCACTCGGGACAGATCGTCCGGATGCAGCAGGCGCTCGAAGGCCTCCTGCGTGGGCTTCTCGTCGGGCGACAGGCCGAAGATCGAGCGGGCGCGGGCGTCCCAGAAGCGCTGGCCGATATGGGGCTTGTGGTCCCAGCGACCCATGCCGGCGGCCTGGGCGGCGAGGTCGAGGTCGATGCGCGCCGCCGCCAGTTCGGCCTCGACCTGCTTGCGTTCGGTGATGTCGACGACGACGCCGGTGTTGCGGGCCGGCTGCCCATCCTCGTCCAGATAGGCCCGGCCGCGCGTATAGACCCAGCGGATCGAGCCATCGGCCTGCACCAGGCGATACTCGTGCGAGAAGTCGCCGCCCTCCTGGGTCGCTTTCAAGGCGCTGTCGCGGACGCGTTCGCGGTCGTCGGGATGAACGGCGGGCGTATAGCTCTGCACCGGCAGGCCGGCCGCGGCGAACTCGGGCGAGACGTTGTGCAGCTCGGCGTAGCGGGCGTCGGCATAGACCTTGTTGGCCTTGATGTCCCACTCCCAGGCTCCGACCACCCCGGACGCGTCGCGCGCCATCTCGTAGCGCTCCTGGGTGGTCTTCAGGGTCTTCTGGTCGGCCACCGACTGCGAGACCTCGACCGCGGTGACCAGCACCCCGCCGACGCCGTTCGGCGCGCTGGCGTCCGGGACGGGGCTGTAGCTGATGGTGAAGTAGCCGGTCTCCTGGGCTCCGCCGCGGGTCACCTTCAGGGGCAGCTTCTCGAACGCGAAGCCGCCGCTGGTTCCGTTCAGGATGTCCTCGTGGAAGGCGCGGATCGAGGCCTGGAAGTCGGGCGAGGTCTGGTCCAGCCGCGCGCCCAGCGCTTCGGGGTGTCGCTCGTGCAGGGCGGGCGTATAGGCGTCGTTGTAGATCAGGACCAGCTCTGGACCCCAGCGCAGGGCCATCGGGAAGTTGGTGGCCAGGATCATGTCCACGGCCAGGCGCAGGCTGGGCGACCAGGCGTCGCGCGGGCCGACGGGCGTCTGGGACCAGTCGAACGCCCGCACGCGCTCGGCCATTTCGCCGCCGGCGATCCTGCTCAGTACAGGCGCGGCGCGTGGCCTGCCCTCGCCCATGTGTGGTCCCCCATCCGATCAGACGACCGGCCCTGAACAAGGTGAACCCATAGTCCCCCCGGATTCAAGCGGGGCCTTGGTGAACGCACGCACGAAAACGCCCGGAGAACGCGAATGGTTCTCCGGCGCAACTGGTTGTTCGAAATGGAGGATCAGTCGATCGGCGACCAGGATTTGGCGGCCGGGGCGGCTTGGCGCTTGGGCCCCCGGAACTCGTTCTGGGGACCGCCAGGCTTGCGGCCCTGGCCCGGACCCTTGCCCTGGCCGGGACCGCGGCCCTGGGCCTTCTGTGCCGCCCTCGTTGCGACCGCCGCCGCCATTGGCGCCTTGGCCGCCGTTGCGGTTGCGCGGACGCTTGCGGCGCAGCTCGGACGGCACGTCGTTGCGCGGATCGGCCTTGCGCGGATCGACGTACTTCTCGGCCGGGACCAGCTTGTCGGCGACGGCCGCGGCGGCGGCCAGCTGCTTGTCGTTGCGGCGGTCGAAGGACGGGATCGTCTGGCGGGTGGCCTTCTGGATGTCCTTCAGCAGGTTGCGTTCGTCATCGGCGCAGAAGCTGATGGCGATGCCGTCCTTGCCCTTGCGGGCGGTGCGGCCGATCCGGTGGACATAGGCCTCCGGCACGTTGGGCAGCTCGTAGTTGATGACGTGGCTGACGTCGTTGACGTCGATGCCGCGCGCGGCGATGTCGGTCGCCACCAGGGCCCGCATCTCGCCG
Organism: Caulobacter sp. UC70_42; assembly: GCF_044056025.1. Taxonomy (NCBI): domain Bacteria; kingdom Pseudomonadati; phylum Pseudomonadota; class Alphaproteobacteria; order Caulobacterales; family Caulobacteraceae; genus Caulobacter; species Caulobacter sp. UC70_42. The sequence continues at coordinate 2,577,282 of NZ_CP171994.1, forward strand.
GCCTTGAAGGCGGCCAGGGCGCGCTCGCGCTGACCCTGGGTCTTGTCGCCGTGGATCGAGGCGGCCTCGATGCCCGCCGCGTTCAGATACTTGGCGACCCGGTCGGCGCCGCGCTTAGTGCGGGTGAAGACGATGGTGCGGCTGAAGTTGCTGTCGGCGAACAGCTCGGCCAGCAGCGGACGCTTGCGCTGGGCCTCGATGAACAGCACGCGCTGGTCGATGCGCTCGACCGTGGTGGCCTGCGGGGCCACCGAGACCTGCACCGGATCCTTCAGCAGCTCGCCGGCCAGCTTGCCGATCTCGGTCGGCATGGTGGCCGAGAAGAACAGGTTCTGGCGGTTCTTGGACATCTGGGCGGCGATCTTGCGGATCGGCACCACGAAGCCCAGGTCCAGCATCTGGTCGGCCTCGTCCAGAACGAAGATCTCGACGCCCGAGACGCTGGCCGACTTCTCGGCCATGTGGTCCATCAGGCGGCCGGGGGTGGCGACCAGCACGTCGATGCCGCCGGCCAGGGCCTTCATCTGCGGGCCGTATTTCACGCCGCCATAGATGGTGTGGACCGACAGGCCCATATGGACGGCGTAGGCCTTGAAGTTCTCGGCGATCTGGGTGGCCAGTTCGCGGGTCGGCGACAGCACCAGGCAGCGGAAGCCGCGGCGGGCGCCGGCATGCGGTTCTCGGCCAGGCGTTGCAGGATGGGCAGGGCGAAGGCGGCGGTCTTGCCGGTGCCGGTCTGGGCGATGCCCAGCAGGTCCTTGCCTTGCAGCACCACCGGAATGGCCTGGGCCTGGATCGGGGTCGGTTCCTTGTAGCCCTTCTCGGCGAGGGCCTTCAGCAGCGGCTTGGCCAGGCCAAGGTCAGCGAATTGAGTCAAGTGATTCAGTCTTTCGTGCGCCGAAAGACAGCCCATGCGTCCTCGCACGGCTGGCTCCTCGGCCTGAGCCTTCGCCAGCGGCGAAATGCTCAAGGTTTAGACGTAGGAGCCCTCAAGGCTCTTCGTCGGGGAGCGCCCCGCGTGCACGGGCGATCTAATGAGAATCTCTTCAGGGCGCTCGACAGGCTGGTCCGGAAACGGACCGTCACGCGGCTGGAGCACCGATAGCGCCAAGGGGGCGCGAAGCGGATATCGCTTGTTGCAGTGCAAAAGTCAAGGAAGGTAAGGGCCCGGCCCCTTGCCAGCGTCGGAACGCCGCGCCAAACCCGGCCCATGAGCAAGCCGATCGTCCTCGTCGCCGCCGCCGCCCTGATCGATGTCGACGGGCGGGTGCTGATCTGCCAGCGGCCCCAGGGCAAGCAACTGGCCGGCCTGTGGGAGTTCCCGGGCGGCAAGGTCGAGCCGGGCGAGACGCCCGAGGAATGCCTGATCCGCGAGCTGGACGAGGAGTTGGGCATCAAGGTCGCCCAGGCCTGCCTCGCGCCGTTCGTGTTCGCTTCGCACAGTTACGAGTTCTTTCACCTCCTGATGCCACTCTATCTGCTGCGCCGCTGGGAAGGCCAGGTGACGCGCAGGGAGCATGAGGGCCTGGCATGGGTGAAACCGGACAAGCTTGCGGACTATCCGATGCCGCCCGCCGACGAGCCGCTGGTGGCCTGGCTGCGCGACGTGCTCTGAAGCGTTTCTGGACCGACGAGTTCCGGCGCGACCGCGATCGAATACGCCCTGCTGGTCGGACTGTTGGCCCTGGCCCTCGTCGGCGTGCTGACGGGTCTGAGCGGGGCTCTCAACGGGGTCTTCGACAAGGCCAAGGCCGCCCTCGGCGCCTGATCAGGGCCTGGGCTTCTCGCCCGCCGGCTGTTCCTGAACACCCAGGGCGTCGGCCAGGCGCATCTTGGCCGAGCCCGGCCGCAGCGGCTTCTGCTGGCTCTCGTGCGGAGCCCACCCCGTCACCGAGACGATCTCGAACGTCGCCGGCACGCGGCCGTCGGCCTCGGCGAACCGTTCGACATAGAGCTCCATCGCCCGGAACAGCACCTTGCGGGTCAGCGGCTTGCGCGAACGGTCCAGCAGCACGCTGGTCTCGCCCATGGCCCGCAGGTCCCGCAGCAGCCTGATCGGGTGGGCGTAGCGGACCTTCACGCGGTCGACGTCGGCGACGGGCAGGGCGAAGCCGGCCCGCTGCAGCAGGCCCGCCGCGTCGATGGCGTCGGCGAACGGCGACACCCGCATCGACGCCCCGTCCGATATCTCGGCCTCGGCGGCCAGCAGGCACTGGCGCAGCTCGGTCAGGGTGGCGCCGCCGAACATCGCGCCCAGGAACAGGCCGTCGGGGCGCAGGGCGCGGCGGATCTGGATCAGCGCCCCGACCAGATCATTGGTCCAGTGCAGCGACAGGGTGGAGACCACCAGGTCGAGCGTCGCGTCGCCGAACGGCAGGCGCTCCTCGTCGGCGGCGACGCGAAGGGTCTGGCGACCGTCCAGCATCCGCGCCGAGAGGTCGGTCTCGATCAGCGTCTCGATGTTGGCGCGGGCGTCGCTGTCGCTCAAGGCTTTGAAAAAATGGCCGTTTCTCGCGCCGAGGTCGACGGCGACCGGAAAGCGTCGCAGGATCGTCTCCAGCCGCATGACCACGTCCTGGGCCACGCGGGCCTTGAGAAAGTCGGCGGACGCGTAGCCCGGCGCGGCGCGGTCGAGGCGGACGCGATGCAGGGCGCGGTCGAAGAGCAGGGGGGAGGCGGTCATTGCGCGCGGAACATGGCGATTCCGAACCGTTCTGGAAAGCCGGACCTCTGATCTTTGGACTCGGGCGCTCGGTGCTCGACCTGTTGCTGCCGCCGTCCAGCCTGGACGGCGCGGCGGCGCTCAGCGGCGGGCTGACCGCCAGCGCCTTTTCGAAACTCACCTTCCTGGACGATCCGGTCTGCGACGGCTGCGGCCTGGCCATGCCCTATGCCGAGGCGGCGCTGGAGCGCTGCCCGCCTGCCAGGCCAAGCCCAAGGCGTTCCAGCGCTGCCGCGCCGCCTGCGTCTATGACGAGCACTCCCGCGAACTGATCCTGAAGCTGAAGCACGCCGACCGCACGGATCTGGCCGGCCTGTTCGCGCGCTGGCTGTCCCGCGCCGGCGTCGACCTGCTGGCCGAAGCCGAGGCGGTGGTCCCGGTGCCGGTCCACCGCGCGCGGATGCTCCGTCGGCGCTACAACCAGGCCGCCGAGATCGCGCGGCCCTTGGCCCGCATGACCGGTCTGGCCTACCTGCCCGACGTCCTGATCCGGAGGCGCGACACCGACAGTCAGGGCGGCAAGTCGGCCTCGGGCCGGCGGCGCAACGTGGCGGCCGCCTTCGCCGTCCCCGAAGGGAGGCGACACCGGGTTGTCGGCCGGCGGATCGTTCTGATTGATGACGTGTTGACCACAGGCGCCACGGCCGAAGGGTGCGCGCGAGCGCTTCTGGCCGCCGGCGCGGCGTCGGTGACGCTTTCCGTCGTCGCCCGCGTTACAGAAATGCAGGCGCGTCCTATATGAGGACGCACAACACCAGGGTATCGACCGTTCCATGGCTCACGTCACCATCTACACCCGCCCGTTCTGTGGCTACTGCGCCCGCGCCCTCGCCCTGCTGACCGATAAGGGCGCCGACTTCACCGAGGTCGAGGCCGGCATGGATCCCAAGCTGCGCCAGGAGATGATGGAGCGTTCGGGCCGCACCACCTTCCCGCAGATCTTCGTCGGCGATCGGCACATCGGCGGCTGCGACGACATGATGGCCCTCGAACGCGAGGGCAAGCTGGACGCTCTTCTCGCCGCATGAGCCCGTCCGCGTCCTTGCGAGTCGGTCTGATCCAGACCCGGACGCCCGCGACGCACGCGGCGGCGCTGGATCATGTCGCGCCGCTGGTGCGCGAGGCGATCGGGCAGGGCGCCCGGTTCGTGCTGACGCCGGAATGCACCAACGTCCTGCAGAAGGACCGGAGCAAGCTGCTGCCGACCCTGACGGCGCTGGCCGACGACCCGGTCGTTAACGGCCTGCGCGAGATCGCGGCCGAGACCGGGACCTGGATCGACGTCGGCTCGGCCCTGGTCCGGCGCGAGGACGGAAAGGCGGCCAATCGCCAGGTCGTCATCGATCCGACCGGCGCGATTGTCGCCACCTACGACAAGCTGCACATGTTCGACGTGGATCTCCCGACCGGCGAGACGGCGCGGGAGTTCGGCGACCTACACGCCCGGCGAAAAGGCCGTGGTGGTCGAGACGCCGATCGGCAAGTTCGGCCTGACCATCTGCTACGACATGCGCTTCCCGGCCCTGCACCGCGCCCTGGCCCTGGCCGGGGCGACGGTGATCACCGCGCCGGCCGCCTTCACCCGGCCGACGGGCGAGGCGCACTGGGACGTGCTGCTGCGGGCCCGGGCCATCGAGACCGGCTCGTTCGTCATCGCCGCGGCCCAGGGCGGCTTCCACGAGGACGGCCGCGGCACCTGGGGCCGCTCGATCGTCGTCGGCCCCTGGGGCGAGGTGATCGCCAAGCTTGACCGCGATGAGCCCGGCGTGCTGATGGCCGAGCTCGATCTGCCCGCCGCCCTGTCGGCGCGGGCGGCGATTCCGGTCCTTCAGAACGCCCGGCCTTTCGTCGGGCCGTAAAGCTCGCCATCTATAGCCCATGATCAAGTACGCGCTTCAGTGCGACGCGGCCCACGAGTTCGAAGGCTGGTTCGGCTCCTCGGCGGACTATGACGACCAGGCCGCGCGGGGCCTCGTCGAGTGTCCGCTGTGCGGCTCGCGCGGCGTTTCCAAGCAGATCATGGCGCCGGCCGTGGCGGGCACGAAGGCCCAGAGTTCGGCGCCCGCTGTCGATCCGAAGATGCGCGAGATGATGATGACGGCCATGGGCGAGGTCCGTCGGCACGTTCGAGGACAATTTCGACTATGTCGGCGACGCCTTCGCCAAGGAGGCGCGCGCCATCCACGAGGGCAAGTCCGAAGAGCGCGGCATCTACGGCGAGGCCTCGCCCACCGAGGTCAAGGCGCTGGTCGAGGACGGCGTGCGCGTGGCCCCGCTGCCGCCGCCCGCCCCGAAGAAGACCGACGTGAACTGAGGGGAAATCTCCCTCCCCAGGCGCGCGAAAGGCGGCGGACCTTTGATCCGCCGCCCCTTTGTCATCCGAAGATGCGCTAAGCCTGTCTAGTCGTTACCGGCGGTAGCGGTACTCGTAGTGGCACTTCTTCTTGCTCTTGCCGATCTCGTGACCGGCGACGGCGCCGACGCCGGCGCCCAGCAGGGCGCCTTCGGTCTTGTTGCCGCGGCCGGCGACGGTGTTGCCGAGCAGGGCGCCCGACAGGCCGCCGATGATGGCGCCGTTCTTGGCCTTGGACTTGTTGCAGACCAGGACGCGTTCACGGCGTTGCTGGGCCTCGGCGGCGGTGATGGCGACGGAGCTGACGGTGAAACCGACAACGGTGGCCAGAACGATGGTCTTCAGGCGGGCGCGCATGGCGGGCTCTCCGATAATTGTTTTTGTAAGATCCCTCGGTGCGTAAACGCCCAAGCTGACGGTCGGTTTCCAATTTGTCGGAAAGCCGACTGTCAGCCAGGGTCTTACGTTTCGAGAGATCAGCCCTCGACGCGATAGCGGCCCTCGGCGTCGGGGCAGACGCGGATATAACGGGTCTCGACCCGGCCATTGTACTCGGTCGGGGCGGGGCCAGGCGGCAGCGTTCGCCAGTGCTGGCGTAGCGACCGTCGCTGTAGCGGTAGGGCTGCGTCTCTTCGTAGGTCCAGTAGTTGCCGCGCGTGTCGCACTTGGCCGAGGCGTTGCCCACGGCCGCGCCGACGCCGGCGCCGACCAGGGCGCCCAGCACCGTGCCTTCCGGACGGGCATTGCGGGCGGCCACGTTGGAGCCCAGAGCCGCGCCGGCCAAAGCGCCGATCACGCCGCCAACGGTGGCGTTGCGCTTGGCGTCCTGACGGCAGTCGTTCGGGTACGAGACGTTGGCGTTGGTGTCGATGCTGTAGGCGCCGGCATAGGGCGCGGCGAAGCGCGAGCCCTCGCCCGGATGACGGCGGTCATAGGCGCCGACGCCATAGCGACGGTCATAGGCGTCGCGGGCCGAGATGTAGCGGTCGCGATCACGCTCCCACTGCTGACGGCCCGGATCGTAGTTCGAGCCCGAGGCGTAGCTCACGCCGCTGGTGCGGAAGCGGGCGGCGTCGCGGGGATGGCGGCGGTCATAGGCGCCGTCGCCATTGCGGCGGTCATAGTCGTAGCGGGCGCGCTCATAGTTGGCGCGGGCCCGTTCGAACTCTGCCTGCTCGGAATAGTAGGCGGCGCTCTCACGATACTGGGCCGTGCTGTAGCGCGTGGCATAGGTGGGATAGCGACGGTCATAGGCGCCGCGGCCATAGCGACGGTCGTAGTCCTCGCGAGCCTGGACGTAGTTGGCGCGATCGCGCTCGTAAGCGTCCTGGCGCTCCTGATACTCGGCGACCTTGTCATAGTAGCTGGAGCGCTGGGCGTCGTAGTTCTGAAGGCTGCGCTGATACGCCGAATCCTGCGCGAAGGCGGGGGCGATCGCGCCGCACGCCACGGTGGCGGCCAGCACGGCGGCCAAAGTCTTGGAAGTCATGAGAAGTCTCCGTTCCCTCTAGAACGGATCGACGGCCGACCCCCGAAAGTTGAGTCGCCAATCCGAGTTCAAGTCCCTGCGCGGGAGAGAAGTCCCGCCTCGGGCTGAAGTTCCCGGTTGGCGTGCGATCCGCGAAAGTGGAAGCCGGTTTCGCGACAAGAGCGCGCGTAGCAAAGAAGCTTCGTTTCAACCCCTGGTGACCGTCATCATGTAGTTGATGTCGACATCGGCCGAGCGGCTCCAGCGGCCGGTCAGCGGATTGTAGCTGACGCCGAAAGGGCCCTGCATCTCGACTGGTTCGCCGGCCATGAAGGCCCGCAGCTCTTCAGGCTTGAGGAACTGCTTCCACTCATGGGTGCCCGGCGGGACCCAGCGCAGCACGTATTCGGCGCCGATCTTGGCCAGGGCCAGGGCCTTCAGCGTGCGGTTCAGGGTGGCGACGATCATGATGCCGCCGGGCTTGAGCAGCTTGGCGCAGGTGCGCAGGAACTCGCCCGGATCGGCGACGTGCTCGATGACCTCCATGGTCAGAACGACGTCGAACGGACCCGCGCACTCGGCCAGCAGCTGTTCGGCGGTGGCGGGACGGTAGCCGATCGTCAGCCCCTGCTCGGCCGCGTGGGTGGCGGCGGTCTTGATGTTCTTCTCGGAGGCGTCGATGGCGGTGACGTCAAAGCCCAGCCGCGACATGGGCTCGGACAGCAGGCCGCCGCCGCAGCCGATGTCCAGCAGGGAAAGACCCTCGAAGGGCTGGCGCAGCGTTCCGTCGCGGCCAAATCGCGCCAGGGCTTCCTCGCGGATGAAGGCCAGGCGGCAGGGATTGAACACGTGCAGCGGCGCGAACTTGCCCTTGGGGTCCCACCACTCGGCGGCGATGGCCGAGAACCGCGCCACGTCGGCGGGGTCGATGCTCCAGGAGGGGGCGGAGGAGGCGGCTTGCGTCATGCGGCCTGTCTAGCACGGACGCCGGCGCTCGCCACGATCACGGAAAAAAGACACCTCCGCGACATTGCCGTTGCGCCATCGCCCCGCTAGAAGGCGCGGGCTTGCGCGAGGGGGAGCGATCCGGCCGCGCGGGCGCAAGAAATAACCAAGTGTCGAGGTACCAAGGACGTGTCACGTCTGGTGATGAAGTTCGGCGGCACGTCGGTGGCCGACCTGGAGCGCATCCGTCGGGTGGCGCGTCTGGTCGCGGCCGAGGTGGCGACGGGCAAGCAGGTGGCGGTGGTCGTCTCGGCCATGTCGGGCAAGACCAACGAGCTGGTCGCCTGGACCGACGGCGCCGGCCGCGCGGCGCAAGGGCTTCCGGAGTCGGACGACGAGTATGACGCCGTCGTCGCCTCGGGCGAGCAGGTGACCGCCGGTCTCCTGGCCATGACCCTGCGCAACATGGGCCACAGGGCCCGCTCTTTCCTGGGCTGGCAGGTGCCGATCATCACGGACGAGGCCCACGGCCGCGCCCGCATCGAGGACATTCCGCCCGCCAATCTGGAAGCCTGCTTCGCCAATGGCGAGATCGCCGTGATCGCCGGCTTCCAGGGCGTGACCCCGAACCAGCGCATCACCACCCTGGGCCGGGGCGGCTCGGACACCTCCGCTGTGGCCATCGCCGCCGCCGTCAAGGGCGCCTGCGACATCTATACGGACGTCGACGGCGTCTACACGACCGACCCGCGGATCGAGAGCAAGGCCAAGCGCCTGGCCAAGATCAGCTACGAAGAGATGCTGGAAATGGCCTCGCTGGGGGCCAAGGTGCTGCAGACCCGTTCGGTCGAGATGGCCATGGCCCATCGCGTCCCGGTGCGGGTGCTGTCGAGTTTCGTCGAACCGGGGGAAGCTCCCGGCCAAGGTACGATCGTCTGCGACGAGGAAGAAATCATGGAAAAGCGCATCGTCTCGGGCGTCGCCTACAGCCGCGACGAAGCCAAGATCACCCTGCTGGGCCTGCCCGATCACCCGGGCGTGTCCTCGCAGATCTTCGGCCGGCTGGCCGACGCCAACGTCAATGTCGACATGATCGTGCAGTCGCGCGCCCGCAGCGCCGCGACCGCCAACATGGAGTTCACGGTCGGCAAGCGTGACGCCGCCCGCGCGGTCGAGATCGTCCGGGCCGCTCGCGACGAGATCGGCTTCGAGGACGTCGCGGTCAACGAGGACGTCGCCAAGGTGTCGGTGATCGGCGTGGGCATGCGCAGCCACGCCGGCGTCGCCCAGTCGATGTTCGCGGCCCTGGCCGAGAAGAACATCAACATCCAGGTCATCTCGACCTCGGAGATCAAGATCTCGGTCCTGATCGACGCGGCCTATACCGAACTGGCCGTGCGGGCGCTGCACGCGGTCTACGGGCTGGACCAGCTGTAAGGCTGGGCAGCCCCCTCCGGCCCTTTGGGCCACCTCCCCCGTAGCGGGGGAGGACGCCTCGGATCCTGCTCCCCCTTTATGGGGGAGCTGTCGGCAAAGCCGACTGAGGGGGCTTCGCCAGCATTCGCCGTTGCCGAAACGTCGTGTTGTGACGTTAAGAAGACGCCGCAGCCTCCGAGAATCGCCATGTCCGACGTCTTCAAGTTCGATCCCGACGCCAAGACCGTCACCTTCCACGGCGACGCCGGCCTGGACCTGCTCTACGACCTGCTGCTGCGCGCCAAGTTCGGCGACGGCTACGAGAAGCCGCTGCTGATCAGCCCGTGGCTGGCGGCGCTGCTGAACCAGCTGGACCAGGCCCTGCCCGACGACGGCCAGTGGTTCCCGGAAAAGCCCGGCCAGCCGATCTTCGACACCGACGACCTCTTGGCCATGGGTGACGCGGTCATCGAGGAAGGCCACACGGTCGGCTGGTGGACCATGACCGAGGTCGAGAAGCGCGCCTATCTGCGCAACGTCATCGCCGCCCCGCACCCGCTGACCGACCTCGAGGTCGAGTTCATCGAGAACGACATCGACGCGGCCCTGGCCCAGGCCCGCCGGCTGGTGGCCGACGCCGACGAGCCGCTGGCCCTCCCGGGACACGGCTGATCCCGCTATAACGGGACCATGGGCCACGACCTCATCGTCCCCGCCGAGCTATCGTTCCGCCGCTATGGCGAGGATGCGCCGCCGCACGCCCACGCCTTCGACCAGATCGTGCTGCCGCGTCGGGGCGTGCTGGAGATGGAGATCGACGGCCGGGGCGGTCGGGTCGATCCGGGCCGCGCGGCCGTGGTCCCGCCCGGCGCGCGCCACGCCTTCGCCGCCTCGGGCGAGAACCTGTTCGTGGTCGCCGACATCGGCGGGGCGCTGATGAGGCCCTTCGAGCGCCTGCGCGAGCGGCCCTTTGCTCCGGTCACCGGCGCGGTGCGCGGCCTTCTCGACTACCTGGCCGGCGAGGCGCCCGGCGTGATCGAAGTGGGCGTCGCCAGCCTGTGGACGCCGCTGCTGCTGCGCGGTCTTGCCGCCGCGCCGATCGCCGTCGATCCGCGCCTGGCGCGAGCCGTCGCGATGATCGAGGCCCGCTACGATCAGCCGCTGACCGTCCGCGACCTCGCCGCCGAGGCCGGCATGAGCCAGAGCCGTTTCTTCGCGCGGTTCGCCGACGCCTACGGGACGACGCCGCACGGCGCGCTGTCCGACACGCGGCTGCGCGCGGCCCAGCGCCTGCTGTCGGACACCCGCCTGTCGATCGCCGAGATCGCCGCGCGCACGGGGCATGGCGATCAGAGCGGTCTCACCAGGCGCATGAAGGCGACGCTGGGCGTCACTCCCGGCGCCTGGCGAAAGCGGCGCTAGCCTTACATCGTCGGGTCGAAGGTGACCGTGACGGTGTTGGTGGTCGCCGTCTGGCTGGCGGAGTCGGTCACCACGCAGACCCAGCGCGACATCTTCGGCGGACCGCCCCATGGGCCGTCCCAGTAGAAGGTGGTGGATTCGCCTGCCGGGTCGTTGGGATAGACATAGCCGGTGCCGCCGATGTGCACCCACTCGTAGCTGTAGGGCGGTGTCCCGCCACTGACGGTGACGTAGGTGGGGTCGGTGGGCGGCCAGCCGGCGCCTTCGAGGGAAGACGGCGAGGCGCTGGCGGTCATGGTTCGGGCTTGGGCGGACGTAGCCACCAGCAGCGCGCCGAGACCAGCGGCGCCGAACATCAATTCACGACGGGACTTCATTCAACCCTCCTGATGTTACCTAGGATTGAATGAGTTCATTGCTCTACCTAAGAGTCAACCTATGTTGGAGGCTGCCAAACCACCCGTCGCCCCGCCCCGTCCCGCGCCTCGCTGTTCGACACGCGGCTGCGCGCGGCCCAGCGCCTGCTGTCGGACACCCGTCTGTCGATCGCCGAGATCGCCGCGCGCACGGGGCGCGGCGATCAGAGCGGTCTCACCAGGCGCATGAAGGCGGCGCTGGGCGTCGCCCCCGGCGCCTGGCGAAAGGGGCGTCCTTAGGCGCCGCCGTAGGCGACGTGGACGCTGTTGGTGCTGACCGTATCGTTCGCGCTGTCGGTCACCTGGCACACCCAGGCCGAGAGACGCGGCGGTCCGCTCGAGGGGCCGACCCATCCGAACTCGACCACCGGACTGTTGGGGTCCGACACCTCGATATCGGTCGAGCCAGAGATGCGGGTCCACTGGTAGCTGTAGGGGCCGACGCCGCCGCTGACGCTGACGGTCACGTAACCTTCGCCGACACCGATAGTCGACGGCGAGGCGCTGGCCGAGAGCGTCCGCGCGTGGGCGGCGGTCGCCACCATCAGGGCGCCGACGCCAACCCCAGCGGCGCCGAACATCAATTCACGACGGGACTTCATTCAACCCTCCTGATGTTACCTAGGATTGAATGAGTTCATTGCTCTACCTAAGAGTCAACCTGTAATAGAAACCGCCAAACCTCCGGGAGCTTTCGCCAAGCCAGGCGCCGCGGGGCCTGCTAACCCGGGACGCATGAGCGCCTCCCGCAATCTCCTTCTGGGCCTGCTGTTCGGCCTGATCGCCGGCGCGTTCTGGGGCGGGGTGTTCCTGGCGCCGAAGCTGCTGGCCGCCTTCACGCCGCTGCAGATGACGGCCGGGCGCTACATCGCCTACGGCCTGGCGTCGGCGGTGCTGCTGGCGCCGAGCTGGAAGACGGTGATGGCCAAGATGACGGCCAAGGACTGGCGGGACCTGGCCGCGCTGAGCCTGCTGGGCAACCTGATCTACTATGTCGGCCTGTCGGTGTCGGTGCAGAGCGCGGGGGTGGCCCTGGCCTCGCTGATCATCGGTCTCCTGCCGGTGACGGTCACCCTGGTTGGGGCGAAGCCAGGGGAGGGCGTTGCGCTCCGCCACCTGGCCGCGCCCCTGGCCCTGGTCGTGGCCGGCGGGGTCTGCATCAACGTCTCGGTGTTCACCGACAGCCACGGCGTCGGGATCGGCAAGCAGGTGGTGGGCGTGCTGGGCGCGACCCTGGCCTTGGCGATGTGGACCGCCTACGCTGTCTGGAACGCCCGCCGCCTGGCCGCGACGCCGAAGTTCACCAGCCACGAGTGGTCGCTGCTGACCGGCCTGGCCACCGGCCTGCTGTCGCTGGCGCTGGTGGTCCCGGCCTTCGCCCTGGGCGGCGAGGCCCTCGCGCCGGCGGCCCATACCCTTGAAGCTTGGGGCTGGTTCTGGATGGTCAGTTTCGCCGTCGCGATCGGGGCCTCGGTGATCGGCAACGGCCTGTGGAACGCGGCCAGCCGCCTGCTGCCGCTCAGCCTGTCGGGCCAGCTGATCGTGTTCGAGACCCTGTTCGCGCTGCTCTACGGCTTCCTGCACGAAGGCCGCTGGCCGCGCGGCCTGGAGACGGCGGCGATCGTGCTGATGCTGGCCGGCGTGCTGTGGTCGGTGCGGCTGCATCGGCCGCGAGTGGAGCTGGCCTAGACCGAGGGGGTCCGGGCGGCGACACGCAGTAGGCGTTGTCGCAGCCACCAGACTCCGACGACCGAGAAGAACAGCAGCGCGGCCGTGCCGAGAGTCTTGCCCATCGAGGTCGGCGCGGTGCTTGGGTCTGCTGTTTCCAGCGCGATTGCCGTCCTACCGATGCAAAACAGGAACGCGGCGAAGAAGAGGAGCGCCGCCGGACTATTGTTCATCGAGAGCTTGCCGATCATTGCGATCATCTCGACCAGGGACGGAACGACGAAGATCCAAGGCTCCCAGGCGGGGCGAGACCGCTCTGGAACGACGGCTGTTGATACGGTGTAGATCGACCAGATCCAGCCCATATCAACCGCAACGGTCAGCCAATTCAGCGTCTGCGCTAAAGGGGGCGCTATCCAACTCACCGGGCCAGCCGCCAGGTTGAAGCCCAAGAGGAGGACCGTCAGCACCCAAGGATGTAGCGTCAGCAATCTCTTCGCTACAGCCAGTCCGCGCGTCATTCGGTCGATTATCTCTAGGTTGATCGGTCGACTATCTTTCGCCGGCGGATCCCGGTCAAGCTTCGTCGGCTTGTGTTCAAAACCTAAACCGAACCTGAACGGCGCGGTTCAAATCAGGTTCAGGCGGGCCCCTCTAAAACAACATTCAACAGCGCCGCCCAGTCTCATCTTCGGGAAAGGGGGCGACGCTTCTGGAACAGGAGCCCTGCCATGAAGACCATCGGCAAGTTCACCAAGACCGTCGTCGCCGTCGCCATCACCGGCGCGCTGGTCGCCCCCGCCTCGGCCGCCTTCGCCGGCGAGAAGACCAACCGCGCCGTCCTGGGCGCCGTGATCGGCGGCATCGCCGGCGCCGCGATCGGCGACGGCAAGGGCGAAGCGGTCGCCATCGGCGCGGTCGCCGGCGCGGCCCTGGGCGCCTCGACGGCCAAGGACAAGTACGACCGTCGCTACAGCCACGGCTACCGGACCGCCCCGCGCTACAGCGACAGCCGCTACGGCTACGACAACCGATACGCCTATGATCGCGGCGGCTACCGCCACGACCGTTACGACGCCCGCTACGACAGCCGCTACGACAGCCGCTACGCCTACGGCTATCGCCGCTAGGCCCCGCCTCTAGGCCGCTCGTGTCCTGATCCCTCCCCGAGCGAGCTAACCTGCGCCGCCCCCTCCCGGGGCGGCGCTTTTTCGCGCCGCCCGTCTCCCCCTTTGAAAATTGGGCGGCGCTTTTTCTGCGCGGTCGCACCTAATCGCCGTTCGGTTGTCCGCGCCGGCTATCGCGCTGGCGGAATTTGCTGTAGCCCCCATCTGGAAGGCTTGGATCCGGCCTTAACCCTTGGCGCATCAAGCTGGGCTACACCGGTTCCAGGGAGAGGGAGCGCGTAAAGGCGTCATGGCGGCATCCGGCATCGCCGTTCGAGGACCACGCAGCCTGCTGCGGCAGATACGCGAGGCCATGGCCGGCGGCGGTCCCGCCCAGGCCAAGCTCGACATGGTGGTGCGCACCATCGCCATCTCGATGGTCGCCGAGGTGTGCTCCATCTATCTGCGCCGCGCCTCGGGCGATCTCGAACTGTTCGCCACCGAGGGCCTGTCGCGCGAAGCCGTGCACGTCACCCGGATGAAGCCGGGCGAAGGCCTGGTCGGCGAGACCATGCGCCTGGGCCGGCCGCTGAACCTGTCCGACGCCGCCAGCCATCCGCAGTTCTCGTACCGTCCGGAAACGGGCGAAGATCCGTACCACGCCTTCCTGGCCGTGCCGCTGCTGCGCGGCGGCCGGGCGATCGGGGTGCTGGTCGTCCAGAACCGCACCGAGCGCACCTATGACGAGGAGGAGGTCGAGGACCTCCAGATCATCGCCATGGTGCTGGCCGAGATGGTCAGTTCCAGCGAGCTGCTGGGCGCCGACGAGCTCAAGGACGTCGAGCTGGCGCCGCACAAGCCCGAGCGGCTGAAGGGCTCGCGCTTCGCCGAAGGTCTCGCTTATGGCGTCGCGGTGCTGCACGAGCAGCCGGTCGCGCCCGAGACCCTGCTGTCCGATGACGCCCTGGCCGAGGAAGCCCGGCTGTCCTACGCCATCGAGGCGCTGCAGACCCAGATCGACGAGATGCTGGAGGGCCAGCACGGCCTGGTCGGCGCCAGCTACGAGGTGCTGGAGACCTATCGCCTGTTCGCCCACGACCGGGGCTGGAACCGGTCGCTGCAGGAGGCGGTGCGCTCGGGCCTGACCGCCGAGGCGGCCGTCGAGCGCGTGCGGTCCGAGCACCGCGCCCGCCTGGGCCAGGCCCGCGATCCCTATCTGCGCGAGCGGCTGCACGACCTGGAAGACCTCAACGACCGGCTGCTGCGCCACCTGTCGGGCGACGTCCACGCCGTGCGTCAGCTGCCCGACGACGCCATCCTGATCGCCCGAAACCTCGGTCCGGCCGACCTGCTGGAATACGACCGCACCAAGCTGAAGGGCATCCTGCTGGAGGAAGGCTCGGCGGCCAGCCACGCCGGCATCGTGGCCCGGGCGCTGGACATCCCGTGCGTGGGCCGCCTGGCCGGCCTGCGCGACCGGCTCAGCGAAGGCGACCCCGTCGTGGTCGACGCCGAGACGGCCGAGGCCTGGCTTCGCCCGCGTCCGGACGTCGTCAAGGCGCTGAAGGTGCGGATGGAGGTTCGCGCCCAGCGCAAGGCCGAGTTCGCCCGCCTGCGCGACACCCCGCCGATCACCAAGGACGGGGCCAAGATCACGCTGCTGATGAACGCCGGCCTGGCCGTCGATCTCGACATCCTGGCCGAGACCGGGGCGGAGGGCATCGGCCTGTTCCGCACCGAGTTCCAGTTCATGGTCGCCGAGGAGCTGCCGCGCCTGGAGGCCCAGACCGCGCTCTATGAAAAGGTGCTGGAGGCCGCCAACGGCATGCCGGTGACCTTCCGCACGCTGGACCTGGGCGGCGACAAGCTGCTGCCGTACATGGAGCTGGAGCGAGAGGACAATCCGGCCCTGGGCTGGCGCGCCGTGCGCATGGGCCTGGACCGTCCGGCCCTGCTGCGGATGCAGATCCGCGCCCTGATCAAGGCGGCCGCCGGCCGGCCGCTGAAGGTCATGTTCCCGCTGGTGGCCAATGTCGACGAGTTCCGCGCCGCGCGCTCGTTCGTCGACCAGGAAGTGGCCTGGGCGCTGAAGCGCGGCCGGCCCGCGCCGTCGCGCCTGGACGTCGGGGCGATGATCGAGGCCCCGTCGCTGCTGTGGCATCTGGACGCACTGTTGCCGATGACCGACTTCGTTTCGGTCGGCACCAACGACCTGATGCAGTACCTGTTCGCCGCCGACCGGGGCAATCCGAAGGTCTCGGACCGCTATGACCCCCTGTCGCCGGCCGCCCTGCGCGCCCTGAAGACCATCCAGCAGGCCTGCGCCGACACCGGCACGCCGGTGTCGGTGTGCGGCGAGATGGCGGGCCGTCCGCTGGAGGCCTTCACCCTGGTGGCCCTGGGCTTTGACGCCCTTTCCATGCCGCCGGCCGGCATCGGGCGGTCAAGCAGATGGTCCTGTCGTGCGATCGCGAGGCCGCCCGGCGCAATGTCGAGGCCCTGCTCAAGGGCTCCGGCGGATCGCTGCGCGGCGAGATCGAAACCCTGGCGAGAAAGCTGTACGTGGCGGTGTGACGAAAGCTTGTCCGTTAACCAAGCGTCACAGTTTAGTACATTGAATCCCGCTACTTAGTTTGATATCCACAAACAGTTGTTAAGACTTCCGTGAGATACGGAGTTGGGGGGCTCCGCGCTTTCGCGCGCGGCGCGATATTGGGGGCGTTTAGTCGGTCATGCCGCTGGATACGGGTAACGTGAGGCGTTTGCATCTCGTCACGGACGCTGATGTGGACGATACGCCGATCGCCGTCGCGCAACCTTCGCTGGACGAGGGGGCCGACATCGGCCTGGCCCTGAAGGCGGCCCGCGAGTTCCGCGGCTTGACCACCCAGGACGTCGCCGACGGCACCCGCATTCGCCAGAGCTATATCGAGGCGATCGAGGACATGCGTCTCGACGATCTGCCGTCGCGCCCATTCACCATTGGTTATGTTCGCGCCTATGCCGGCCTGCTGGGCCTGGACGCCGAGGCGGCCGTGGCCCGCTTCAAGCAGGACAGCCCCGACGAGGGCGCGGAACTGCGCGCCCCGGTCGGCGTGCGGCGCGAGCGCGACCCGCGCCTGGCCCTGATCTTCGCCGGCGGCCTGCTGGTGGTGGGCGCCATCCTGCTGTGGAACGTCGCTCAGCGCGCCATCACCAAGGAAGAGCCGCCGCCGCAGGTGGCCCCGGCCGCCGTCTCGACCCAGGTCCAGTCGCACGCCAGCAACAGCCAGGTCGCCCTGGGCTCGCCGCTGCCGGCTCCGGTCGAGTCGACCACGCCCGATCCCTACAAGACCCCTGGCCTCGACGACGCCGCCGCCAACGGCGGTTCGGTCGACGCGGCCAACGCCGCCTCCAAGGCGCGCGCCGCGGCCGACGCCAAGGCCGGCGTGGTTGATCCGGCCAGTCAGTTCGTGGTGGGCTCGCCGTTCAAGCTCAAGGGCCAGGTCCTGGGCGCGACCCCCGCCGAGGCCTCGGGCGTGCTGATCCAGGCCCGCAAGGCCGGCTCCCTGACCGTGCGCCGCGCCGACGGCACGATCCAGATGACCCGCTGGCTGTCGGCCGGCGACGCCTATCGCGCGCCCGCGCGCGCCGGGCCTGATCCTCGACGTGGTCGAACCGTCCCTGTTCGATGTCTATTACAACGGCCGCCTGACCAGCCGCCTGACCTCGAACCAGACGCCGGTGGCCAAGCTGATCCCGGCCGCGCCCGCGGCGGCTCCGGCGGCGGCGACGCCCCAGCCGTAGGCCCGCGGGAGAACGAGAGCTTTGGGCCTTCTATCCGCCCTCAAGACTTCTCTAAATTAGGCCCATGGCCGCAGACCACACGCACGTCCGTCCCTGGCGCATGATCACGCGTCGGCAATCGCGCAAGATTTCGCGTCGGCGATGTCGAGGTGGGCGGCGACGCGCCGATCACCGTCCAGTCGATGACCAACACCCTGACCAGCGACGCCAAGGCGACGCTGGAGCAGATCCGCCAGCTGGAGGAGGCCGGCGCCGACATCGTCCGCGTCAGCTGCCCCGACGTCGACAGCACGGCCGCCTTCAAGACCATCGCGCGTGAAGCGAAGGTCCCGCTTGTGGCCGACATCCACTTTCACTACAAGCGCGGCATCGAGGCGGCCGAAGCCGGCGCGGCCTGCCTGCGGATCAATCCGGGCAACATCGGTTCGCCCGATCGCGTCCGCGACGTCATCCAGGCCGCCCGCGACCATGGCTGCTCGATGCGCATCGGGGTCAACGCCGGCTCGCTGGAGCGCGAGCTGCTCGAAAAGTACGGCGAGCCGTGCCCCGAGGCGATGGTCGAGAGCGCCCTCAACCACGCCCGCATCCTGCAGGATCACGACTTCCACGAGTTCAAGATCTCGGTGAAGGCGTCCGACCCGTTCATGACCGTGGCCGCCTATTACCAGCTGGCCGAGGCCATCGACTGCCCGCTGCACCTGGGCGTCACCGAGGCGGGGGCCTTGCGGACCGGCACGGTGAAGTCCTCGATCGGCATCGGCTCGATGCTATGGGCCGGCATCGGCGACACCATCCGGGTCTCGCTGGCGGCCGATCCCGTTCGAGGAGATCAAGGTCGGCTTCGACATCCTCAAGTCGCTGGGCCTGCGCCACCGCGGCGTCAATATCATCGCCTGCCCGTCGTGCGCCCGTCAGGGCTATGACGTCATCAAGACCGTTGAAGCGCTCGAAAGCCGGCTGGCCCACATCTCGACGCCAATGTCGCTCTCGATCATCGGCTGCGTCGTCAACGGCCCGGGCGAGGCGCTGATGACCGACATCGGCTTCACCGGGGGCGGGGCCGGGGCGGGCATGGTCTACATGGCCGGCAAGCCCGACCACAAGCAATCCAATGAGGGGATGATCGATCACATCGTCGAACTCGTTGAGAAGAAGGCGGCCGAGATCCGGGCCGCGACCGCCGCGGAGACCCTCGCGGCCGAGTAGGGAGTGAGCGCCATGCGTGCGATCGTTCTGGGCCTGTCGGCGGCTCTCGTTCTGGCGGCTTCGGGGGGCCTCTGCCGCCGACCACCCCAACCCGGAAGGTGAAGCCAAGCTGGCCAAGCTTCTGGAGGGACGCGTGGCCGGCAAGCCGGTCCACTGCATCAACCTGCGCGCCACCGACAGCAGCGAGATCATCGAAGGCACGGCGATCGTCTACAAGGGCCCCGGCGGCCGTCTCTATGTGAACCGCCCGCGCGGCGGCGCCGACAGCCTTCGCCGGGATGACATCCTGGTCACCAAGACGGTCACCTCGCAGCTCTGCAACATCGACGTGGTGACCCTGGTCGACCCGCTGGCGCGTTTTCCCCGAGGCTTCGTGAACCTCGGCGACTTCGTGCCGTACGCCAAGCCGGGCAAACCGTAATATAATCTCTACTTCAGGCGGTGGATGATCGCGGAGGTTGACTGTCCCGCGAGGTGGGCGGACAGTGTTCGCTCAGGCCGAGCGGCGGACGCCTCCGGCGGGCGGCAAGGAGCAAGACGACGATGCGCAAACTGCTTCAAGGTGTTGTGGCGGCGGCGGTTGTGGCGGCGGCGTTCGGGGCCTCGGCTGGCGAGTTGAACGCCAGGGGCGAACGCAGCCTGGATCGGACGATCAACGGCCGCGTCGCGAGCCAGCCGGTTAGCTGCATCGATCCGCGCCGCGCCGTCAGCATCGAGATCATGGACCGGACCGCCATCGTCTACCGAATGCCTGACAACAAGCTCTATGTGAACCGTCCCATCCTCGGCGTCCGCAATCTTGATCACGAAGCGATCGTGTCGTGGAACAACGTCAACACGGCCCTGTGCAGCCAGGACTTCGTCCATCTGTACGATCGCGGCGGCGAGGGCCCGTTTATGCTCAGCGGTTCGGTCCGCCTGGG
This sequence comes from Caulobacter sp. UC70_42, assembly GCF_044056025.1. Lineage (NCBI taxonomy): Bacteria > Pseudomonadati > Pseudomonadota > Alphaproteobacteria > Caulobacterales > Caulobacteraceae > Caulobacter > Caulobacter sp. UC70_42. The sequence continues at coordinate 2,596,713 of NZ_CP171994.1, forward strand.
CCAGTTCGTTCCCTACAGCCCGGCCCAGCGCTAGGCCATCGAACCTCGCGAAGCGCGCGTCGGGCCATCCGGCGCGCATTTTCGCTGGTCATGGCGCGTCATGACGGCTAACGGCGTGGGATGATCGGACCTCACCCCTCGGGCGGCTATATCCTGGACGAACTGTCCGTCGGGATGACCGCCGAAAAGCATGTCCCCGTCACCGAAGCGCGGATCGGCCTGTTCGCCGAGGCCTCGGACGACTTCAATCCCGTGCACATGGACGAGGCGTTCGCCGCCAAGACCGCCTATCGCGGCCGGATCGCCCACGGCCTGCTGTCGGCGTCGTTCGGCTCGGCGGTCGTCGGCACCATCCTGCCCGGGGCCGGGGCGATCTATCTGTCCCAGACCCTGGCCTTTCACCGTCCGGTGCGGGTCGGCGACGTGGTCATCGCCCGCATCACCGTCGCGGCCATCGACGCCGAGAGCGCCCGCGTCACCCTGCGCTGCGCCGGCTATGTCGGCGAGGACCTGATCATGGACGGCGAGGCCGTGGTCCGCGTGCCGCGGCGACGCAAACCGGCCAAGGCCTGACACCCTATTCAGGAGTGATCGACATGCGCCCGTGGATCCTGATGAGCGTCCTGCTCGTCGCCCTCGCCTCCACGGCCCAGGCCGCGCCCAAGCCCCGCCTGATGGGCGAGGCCAGGCTGGCCAAGATCCTGGAAGGGCGCACCGCCGGTCCGCCGCTGGACTGCGTCGATCTCAGGTCCGTCGAGACGGTGGAGATCATCGACCGCACCGCCATCCTCTACCGGATGCCCGGCGGCCGGCTCTATGTGAGCCGGCCCGAAGCCGGCGCCGCCGACCTGAAGTGGGATTCAACCCTGACCAGCCGCACCGTCGGCGCGCGGCTATGCCGCTACGACACCATGATCGCCAGCCGCTTCGGCGGGGCGAGCTTCCTGTTGCTGGGTCCGTTCGCGCCTTACGGCAAGGTCGCGCCGTAGGCCTCAGCCCGCGATCAGCGCCGCCCGCTCTTCGCTGGTCAGCGGACGCCAGCGCCCTTCCGGCATCTCGCCCAGGGTCAGCGGACCGATCCGGACGCGGAACAGGTCGACGACCTTCAGCTCGACCAGCTCGCACATGCGGCGGATCTGGCGGTTGCGGCCTTCGCGCAGGACGATGCGCAGGCGCTGGTCCGAGATGACCTCGACCTCGGCGGGGCGCAGCTCGCGGCCGTCCAGCTCCAGACCGAAGCGGAGCAGCTCGATCTTCTCCTCGGTCAGCTCCCCCATCACCGCGACCCGGTATTCCTTTTCCAGGTCCGACTGCGGGCCGATCACCGCCTTGGCCACGACGCCGTCCTGGGACAGCAGCAGCAGGCCGCGCGAGTCCTTGTCCAGGCGACCGATCGGCGGCAGCAGGTCGCCCGACTGCGGATCGGCGCGGGCACGCCGCCCCAGATGTTCTGGCGGGTCAGCAGGCGGGCGGCCGGGATCTGGCCGGGATCCGGCTGGGCCGAGACCACGCCGACCGGCTTGTGGATCATGTAGGTGAAGGTCGATTCCAGCTTGGCCGTGGCGCGGTCGGCCAGGACCAGGGTCTGGCCCGGCAGGATCTTGCGGCCGACGTCTTCCACGACCTCGCCGTCGATCGACACCAGGCCGTCGGCGATCAGGGCCTCGGCCTCGCGGCGCGAGCACACGCCGCTCTGGGCCAGCCACTTGTTGACCCGCTGGGGCTCGTCCTCGTCGTAGGTGCGGGTGAACGCCATCAGAGCATGATCCCGAAAAGTGGGAACCGGTTTTCGGACAGGATCATGCGCCAATCCATCAGCCGAAGCTTTCTTCGAGGCTGGCGAGGCGCTCGGCCTGGTCCTCGGCGATCAGCGGATTGATCACGTCGTCCAGGGCGTCGCCCTCGATGATCCGCGACAGGTTGTAGAGGGTCAGGTTGATGCGGTGGTCGGTCACCCGGCCCTGCGGGAAGTTGTAGGTGCGGATGCGCTCCGAGCGATCGCCGCTGCCGACCTGGCTCTTGCGGGCCTCGGAGCGGGCGCTGTCCAGGGCCTCGCGCTGCATGTCGTAGAGGCGCGCCTTCAGGTTTTTCATGGCCCGGGCGCGGTTCTGGTGCTGCGACTTTTCCGAGCTGGTCACCACCACGCCGGTCGGCAAGTGGGTGATGCGCACGGCCGAGTCGGTCTTGTTGACGTGCTGGCCGCCCGCGCCCGAAGAGCGGTAGGTGTCGATCCGCAGGTCGCTTTCCTTGATGTCGATCTCGACGTCCTCGGCTTCCGGCAGCACCGCGACGGTGGCGGCCGAGGTGTGGATGCGGCCCTGCGCCTCGGTGGCCGGCACGCGCTGCACGCGGTGGACGCCGCTTTCGAACTTCAGCCGGCCGAACACGCCGTCGCCGGTGATCGAGGCGACGATTTCCTTGTAGCCGCCCATTTCGCCTTCCGAGATGCTGTCGATCTCGACCTTCCAGCCGTGCAGCTGGGCGTAGCGCTGGTACATGCGGAAGAGGTCGCCGGCGAACAGCGCCGCCTCGTCGCCGCCGGTGCCGGCCCGCACTTCCAGGATGGCCGAGGCGTTCTCGTCCTTGTCCTTGGGGGCCAGCATCAGGGCCAGCTCGCGCTCGAGGGCCGGCAGCTTCTCGTCCAGGCTCTCGATCTCGTCCTTGACCATGTCGGCCATTTCGGGATCGGCGGCCATGACGTCCAGCTCGGCGCGCTCGGCCGACAGCTTGGCCAGGCGCTCGACGGCCTCGGCGACCGGGCGCAGTTCGGCGTGCTCCTTGGAGAGCTTGACGATCTCGGTCCCATCCGTCGCGGCGCCCATGCGGGCCTCCACTTCGCGGAAGCGGTCGAGAACCTGGTCGAGGCGGGCCTGGGGCAGTCGCAAGGGAGATGTCGCAATGGCTAAGGGATAGGGTCGGTCTTCCTAGTGCTTTTCCCCGCCGAAGGGAATGTTTCCCGCGCGCGAGCAAGGCGGACGCCAAGGGCGCGCTGCTGACGCTCATTGTCATGCGTGGCGATTGAAAACTAACCCAGACGTGCTTAGGTCGCGATGCAGCGCGCGCGGAGAGGTCCGGCGGGCTTTGCGAGGGAAATTTCCATGTCCGTCACCATCCAGACCGTCACCGTGACGTCGCTCACGCGCGGCCTCAAGACGCTGTCGTCTCTGCTCGAAAAGGCCAAGGCCCACGCCGAGGCCGCCGGAACCAGCCCCGACGCCTATGTTCGAGGCGCGCCTGTTCGAGGACATGCTGCCGCTGTCCGGCCAGATCCAGCGCGCCTCCGACTCGGCCAAGGGCGCGGTGTCGCGGCTGACGGGCCTCGAGGCCCCCGCCATGGCCGACGAGGAGAAGACCTTCGCCGACCTGCAGGCGCGCGTCGCCAAGACCCTGGCCTATGTCGAGAGCGTCCCGGCCTCGGCCTTCGACGGCGCAGAGACGCGCGAGGTCGTGGTCCCGGCGGGCACGTTCACGCTGCAGTTCACCGGCCTGGACTACCTGCTGGAGTTCGTGATCCCGAACTTCCAGTTCCACGTTGTCACCGCCTACGACATCCTGCGCCACAAGGGCGTGCCGCTGGGCAAGCGCGACTTCCTCGGCATCGGTCCGGAGCGCCTGAAGGCGGCTTAGGACGGGCCCAAGATGCTCCCTCGCGTTGCGGGGGAGCATCCGCCGCATCAGAACGCCGGCTTCACCTCGATGGACACCAGCTGGCGCGGCGCCCGCGAGGGCCGCAGGTCGCCGTCCACGACCAGGCGATAGGGGCCTTCGCGGTCGTCCAGCCTGTGGCCGTTGACCGTGTCGGCGACCACCACCGGATTGGCGCGATAGACCGGGTCGGTCTCGGCCAGGGACAGCACACTGAAGAAGCCGTCGGCGGCGCGGGCGATGACCACCTGGTTCAGATAGCGCCCCATCAGTCGCTCGCCATGCACCACCCCGGCCTGGGCCAGCACGGCGTTCGAGGCGCGCGCCCTCGTAGGTGACGGCCGCGCCCTTGACCGTGATCGTGGCCTTGGCGCGGGGCAGGGCGGCGAGGTCCTTGGGGCTCAGGGTGACGGTGTCCCGGCCGGCGACCGTGACCTTGAGATCCTGGGCGGCGGCCGTCGTGGCGAGCAGGGCCGTGACGGCGAGGGCGAGCAGCAGGCGCATAGGGGGGTCCTTGTGATGCGTCACCCTATGCCGGCGTCCGTCCCCGCGAAAGCGCCGAGCGCCCGCTCACCCGCGCGACCGCATCGGCGGCGGCGCGGGGACTTGCGCCAGGGCGTCCAGGCTCACCGTCGGCTTGGCCTCATGGCTGACGAACAGCGGATACAGCGAGGCCACCAGCAGCGCCGCCATCACGATATTGAACGTCCGCAGCACCGCCGGCTTGTTCAGGAACGGCCGCAGCCCCTGGCCGAACCCCGCCCAGGCCGCGCTGCACGGCGCGCCGATCAGCATGAAGGTCCCGGCTAGCAGCGGCACGAGGGTCCAACCGCTGCCCTCGGGGGCGTAGGTCGTGACCGCGCCGAGCGCCATGGCCCAGGCCTTGGGATTGACCCACTGGAACGCCGCCGCCTGCAGGAAGGTCATCGGCTTGGCCAGCTCCTTGTCGCTGATCGCGCTGGCCGTTCCGATCTTCCAGGCCAGCCACAGCATGTAGCCGGCCCCGACCCAGCGCAGCACCTCGTGCAGCAGCGGGTACGCCCGGAATACGCCGCCCAGGCCAAGGCCCATGCACAGCACCATGAAGCCCAGGCCGCAGCTGATCCCCAGGATATGCAGCACCGTCCGGCGGAAGCCGAAGTTCGCCCCGGACGCCAGCAGCATCATGTTGTTCGGCCCGGGCGTCCCCGCCGTGGCGAAACAGAACAGCACGTAAGCGAGCAGCAGTTCGGGGGTCATCTCCGGTCTCCCTGACAAGTGTCTCGGTATGGGCAACCGAGGTGTCACGGTGATGATTTCCATTGTATCGTGAGTCAAATTGCATATTGTCATGATGACAATAAACGAGACGCGCGACCGCCTTGGCCTGGACACCGACAATTCCCGATGGCGGCGCCCCGCTGTACGAGCGGCTGGTGGCGGTGCTGCGCGCCGACATCGCCTCGGGCGTCCTGGCCCCTGGCGTACGCCTGCCGCCGCAGCGCGACCTGGCCTATCGGCTGGGCGTGGGCCTGGGCACGGTCACCCGCGCCTATGTCGAGGCCGAGCGGGCGGGGCTGGTCAGCGCCCATGTCGGGCGGGGCAGCTTCGTCAACGCGCCGGCCGAGCACCGGCCCTATGAGCGCGACGGCCCGATCAACCTGGCCCAGAACATCGCCGCCCAGGCTCCGGCCGGGGCGCGCCTGCCCGAGGCCCTGGCGCGGCTGCGGCGGCGTCCGGACCTCCTGGAGCACCTGACCTACGCCCCGCCGGCGGGTCATGAGACCCAGCGGCGAGCCGGGGCGGCCTGGCTGTCGCGGACCAGCAGCTACGAGAGCGTCGACTGGCGGCGGTTGATCTGCTGCGCCGGCGCCCAGCAGGGCCTGGCCCTCGCGCTGGGCGCCGTGCTCTCCCCGGGCGACGTGGTGCTGACCGAGTGCCTGGCCTATCACGGCCTCAAGGCCCTGGCCCTGCACAGCGGCTGGCGTGTTAGGGGCCTGGCGATGGACGCCGAGGGCCTGCGCCCCGACGCGCTGGAGGAAGCGATCCGCGCGACCGGCGCGAAGGTGCTGGCCGTGCTGCCGACCCTGCAGAATCCGACCGGCCGGATCATGAGCCGCGCGCGCCGCGACGCCATCGTCTCCATCGCCCGCAAGCACGACCTGACCCTGGTCGAGGACGACATCTACGGCGCCTATGCCGACGGCGCGCCGCCGCCGTTCGCCATGCTGGCCCCGGAGCGGACCTTCCACGTCTCGGGCGTCTCCAAGACCCTGGCCCCTGGCCTGCGCGCCGGCTTCCTGGTCGTGCCGGCGGCCGAGACCTTCGAGCGGGTGCTGGACGCGGTGCGCGTGGTCAGCTACGCGCCGCCGGCCTTTGGCGGGCTGATCGCCACCCAGTGGATCGAGGACGGCTCGGCCGACGCCATCCTGGCCGAGACCCGCGACGAGGCCCGCGTCCGCATGGCCATGGCGCGGGAGCTCCTGGGGCCGGCCATGGAGACCGTCTACGCCGAGACCGCCCCGCACATCTGGCTGCCGATGAGCGAGCTTGAGGCCGAGCGCCTGGCCGGCCGCGCCCTGCGCGGCGGGGCCGAGGTCACCCCGCCGTCGGCCCCGGTGGTCGAGGCCGGGCACGAGAGCGGGGTCCGGGGTCTGCCTGGGCGCGGTCCCGGACCGCGAGGTCCTGCGCCGCGGCCTGGAGATCGTCGCCAGCGCGCTGTCCAGCGAGGTCTCGGAGCGGTCTAGGGCGGTGATCTAGCCGCCTACCACAGCAGCGTCTTCACCCAGGTCGAGCCGTCCGGCGCGACCGCGACGTTCTTGACCACCACCTGGCTGTCCTTGGCCAGCCAGAAGGTCGTCGGTTTCATTTCGGGGTGGTTGTAGTCGGTGGTCACCACCCAGCAGTCGACCTTGCCGCCGGCCGAGCTGGTCAGGACTTCGCTGCCGGTGACCTTGAACACATAGGCCGCCGGGGCCTCGCCGCCCGGATGGTGGAAGACGATCGAGGCCTCGTAGCCCTTGGCCAGCGGCAAGGCCTGCAGGAACTCCATGTCGGTCTCGAAATTGAAGGCCGGCTGGGGCGAGGCCATGTCGTAGGCGGCCGTTGTGTTGCCCTCCAGATCCTTCAGTCCGACGATCCGGTCGGGCTTGAAGTCGAAGCCTTCGATCTTGGTCTGGCCGTCCTTGCCGGTGACGCGGCGCTCGTGGGCGAACGGCCGGAAGGTGCCCAGCTCGAACCAGCTGTCCAGCTTCTTGACCACGCCCGGCGTCGAGCCGTCCCAGTGCTGGACGATGTGCAGGCGCTTGACCCCGGCCTTGTCGGGCTCGATGCGGATCTCGCGGGTCCAGACGTCCAGCGGCGTGATGGTGTCGCCCATCTGACGGTAGCGCAGATAGCGGTGGGTGGCGGGCTGCAGCTTGTCGAACCGCGCCAGGGGCTGGCCGACGGGAACCGGGGTGACGGCGGCCTGCGCGGAGGCCGCGACGGCGAACGCGAGCGCGGCGCCAGCGGCGACACGAGTGATGAACGACATGGAAGAGCCCCTGAGCCAAGAACGCCGGCATGTGAGGCCAGGCGCGCGGCGGGGCTACTTAAGGTTCGGTAATGCTGGTCAGCACCGCCGCCGCCCGCTCGGCGGGCGTTCCCGGCGCGATCGGGATCAGCGTGTAACCCCGTTCCCGATAAGCCTCTTCGTGCATCGCCTCGAAGCGCAGGGCGTCCTCCGGGCTGATCCGCCGCGCGGCGGTGGGCGTGAAGCCCAGCCCCCGGGCCAGGAACACCCGCCGCTCATAGCGGCTCTCCGTTCTCGCGAGCTCCTCCCGCAGCAGCGGCGAAACCGGATGACCCAGGAACCGCGCCAGCGCCAGGGCGCAGACCGGCGAGCGGTCGAAGAACACGACCTCGCCGACGGCCTGCGTCTCGCGCCGCCGCTGCAGGGTCACGATCGCGTCCACGAAGCCCGGATCGGTCCACGGCTCGGCCACGCCCTCGGCCTGGGCGAGGGCGATCACGTCCGTCGCGGCCTCTTCGACCACGACATGGCCGGCGCGCTCCAGGGCGCGTAGCAACACGGTTTTGCCAGCGCCCGGGCGCCGGTCAGGATGTAGCGATGCATGGGGGATCCTCGCCGCGACGGCGGCGTGTGATCCAAGCCTAGCGCGTCTACAGCGCCTTTTCCAGGATCACGAAATGCAGGTCGCCGCGCTGCGGGACGCCGAAACGCTCGTCGCCATAGGGGAAGGGTTCGGTCTTGCCGGTCAGGCGGTAGCCGCGTCGCTCGTACCAGGCGATCAGGGTGTCGCGCACCGAGATGACGGTCATCTCCATGGTCTTGCCGCCGCGCTCTCTAGCGTGGGCCTCGGCGGCCTCCAGCATCGTACGGCCGATGCCGTTGGCCTGACGCAGCGGCGAGACGGTGACCATGCCGACGTACCAGGCGTCGTCCTCCGAGGGCTGGATCCATACCGAGGCGTGAGGCTTGTCGCCCTCGGCGTCGCGCAGGGTCAGGATGGTGGAGCCGGGGGTGGCGGCGAGGTCGGCGCGCAGGCTCTCTTCATCGGTGCGCTGGCCGCCCAGCAGGTAGCTTTCGCTGGTCCAGCCCTTGGCCGCCAGCTCGCCGCGATAGGCCGAGTTCACCAGGGCGGCGATGTCGGCCAGTTCGTCGTCACGATAGGGCAGGAGCAGGGTCATGCCGGTTCCTTAGGCGGCGAGCGCGGCCATGGGAAGTCTAACGGCCGCGCACTCTGTTCCAGGCGCCGCCGGTCACCCGGCGGACCATGCCCGCCTCGCGCTTGATCATCTCCCAGGGATGGAAGGCCAGGCCCACCGTGTCGGCCATGGCCGCGCCGCGCGCGCCCATCGGCTGTTCGGGGCCGGTGGTGGAGTCGACGGCGGTCTGGTGCTCGATCTCGGCGTTCAGCTCGGCCCCGACCAGGATGGCCATGATCGAGAACCACACCCAGACCATGAAGGCGATCACCGCCCCCAGCGGTCCGTAGGTGGCGTCGTAGTGGGCGATGGTGTTGACGTAGAGCGAAAAGCCCAGGGAGCCGGCCAGCCATCCGGCCGCCGCGGCGGCCGCGCCGATCCAGACCCACCGCCAGCGGGCTCGGGCCCGGCTGGGACCGAAACGGTAGAGCACGGCGAAGGCCGCGGCGGTCATCATCAGCACGATCAGCCAGCGGATCGGCGCCCAGATGTCCTCCAGGGCCGACAGGTGGGCGGCCTTCAACACCATGGGCGTGACGATCAGCACGCCGGACGCCGCGGCCGCATAGGCCAGGGCGAGGAAGGTGAACAGGTAGCTCTGCAGGGTGCGCGGCACGAGGTGGCGTTTCTCCTCCTCGTCATAGGCGATGTTCAGCCCGTCGAAGAGCGTGCGCATGGAGGCGTTGGCGCTCCAGATCGACAGCAGCAGCGAAAAGCCGAAGGCCACGCCCAGCTTGGCCTGGCCCTGGCTGGCCAGGCGCAGCATCTGCTCGCCGACGATCTGGACGACGCTGGGGGGAAAGACGCCGGCCATGTCGCGCAGCTGCGCCTCCACCGTCCGCACGTCGGCGAACAGGCCGTACAGCGACACGAAGGCGCCGATGGCCGGGAAGAGGGCGAGCAGGGTGTAGAAGGTCACGCCGCCGGCCACGGCCGGCAGGCGGTCGACGCCGATCTCCAGCCAGGTGCGCCAGAGGATGTCGCGCCAGCCCAGCAGCGGGATATGGCCGGGATGGCGCGCGGCGCGGCCGCGCTGGGGCTCGGCCTCGTCGAACTGGGCCGGCGGCATGGCGCGGTCCTCCGACAGGCCCGGCGGATCGGCGACCGGCTGTTCCGGGCCCTTCTTACGCGGCAGCACCAGCGGCGCGGCCGCCAGCAGCACGATCCACGGCGCCAGATGGTACGGACGTGACTTAAGCCATTTGAGGATCGGACGCGGCGAAGCGTCGGTCATGAAGCGCTCTCCAGGCCACCAGAACCCCGCGCGGCGAGTCGCGTTCCCGTCCAAGACCTCTCAAGCCTTGCCATGACTCGCGGCGTCCACGATTTTCGCGGTCATGGACGCCCGCATCGCCTCGATCTACCGCCATCCCGTGAAGGGCTTCACGCCCGAGCGGCTGACCGCCGCCACGCTGGAGGCTGGGGCCTGCTTTCCGTGCGACCGGCTGTACGCGGTCGAGGACGGCCCCAGCGGCTTCGATCCCGCCGCGCCGGCCCACATCTCGAAGATGAAGTTCACGGTGCTGGCCAAGATCCCCGCCGTCGCCAAGGCCCGCACGGCCTATGACGAGGCCAAGGGGATCTTCAGCGCCCGCGCCGAGGGCGCGCCCGACTTCGCCGGCGACCTGCGGACGGCCGCGGGCCGCGCGGGTCTGGAGGCCTGGCTGACCGCCCTGCTGGACGGCGAGATCAAGGGGCCGCTGAAGGTTGTCGAGGGGCCGGGCGCCTATCGTTTCATGGACAGCCGCTCGGGCTATGTCTCGATCGTCAACCTGGCCAGCGTGCGCGACCTCTCCCAGCGGGTCGGCCGCGATCTGGACCCGCTGCGGTTCCGCGCCAATCTCTATGTCGAGGGTTGGCCGGCCTGGGTCGAGAACGACTGGACCGGCAGGACCCTGACCCTCGGCGGCGCGACCGCCGAGGTCCTCAAGCCCATCGTCCGCTGCGCCGCCACCCACGTGGATCCGACGACCGCCGAGCGGGACGTCGAGCTGGTGAAGGCCCTGTTCGACACCTACGGCCACATGTTCTGTGGCGTCTACCTGAACGTGACGCGGGGCGGGGCGGTGGCCGAGGGGGATGGGGTGGCGGTGGGCTGACGTCAGCCCAGGTGAAACTTGGCGTCCATATTCTGATGGAGAATGCGGACGATCTCGACCATGCCGCTGACCCTATAGAAGATCACGTGGGAGCCTGCCGAGCGTCGGCGGTATCCGGGACGCAGATTGCTGTCGGGCCAGCCAAGGTCTGGTCGTTCAGCAATCATGCCAATGGCCATGTAGATTTGGCGATGATAGGCGGCGGCCTGCTGGTCGCCCCACCTATTTAGGGAATAGTCCCAGATCTCGTCGAGATCGGCTTTGGCGCGGCGCGAAAGCCGATACCGTGTCATTCCTCGTGGAACCCTGGAGGTGCGGAGGCGGCTTTCAGCTTCTCTTCGATATAGGCGTCGAAATCGAAGTCATCGATGAAGCCGCTTTCTTCGCCTTCGACCAGTGCGGCCCGCAGGGCGGCCAGTTTCGTTTCTTGATCCTCGAGCAACCGCAGTCCCGCCCGCACGACCTCGCTGGCCGAGCCGTAGCGGCCGTCGGCGACTTGGCTGTCGATGAAAGCCTGGAAATGCTCCCCAAGGCTCACGGAAGTGTTCTTGCTGGCCATGTCGCCATGGTACCAAAAACTGGTACTATCTTCAATCTCGCCTACCGGCCTCCGAAACGCTAAATCCCGTTCATGACCCTGACTCTCGTCAAAGCCTGGACCGCCGCCAAGGATCGTCTGAAGGACGCCGGCATCGATCAGCCGTCGATCGACGCGCGCCTGATGCTGGAGGTGGCCGCGGGCGTCACCCGCACCGAGATCGTCACCGATCCCTACCGCGAACTGACGACGGAGCAGCAGGCGACCCTTGAGGATTACCTGGCCCGCCGCGCGCGCCGCGAGCCGGTCAGCCACATCATCGGCCGCAAGGGCTTCTGGAAGATCCTGCTGCAGGTGAACAAGAACGTCCTGACCCCGCGTCCGGAGACCGAGGTCATCGTCGACGAGGTGCTGAAGGCCTTCCCCGAGCAGATGCCGTTCTCGATGCTGGACCTGGGCGTCGGCTCGGGCACGATCCTGCTGGCGGTGCTGGCCGAGCGGCCGGCGGCCAAGGGGCTGGGGGTCGACGCCTCCGCCGAGGCCCTGGCCGTGGCCCGCGACAACGCCGCCAGCCTGGACCTCAACAATCGCGCCGCCCTGATGCACGGCGACTGGACGGCGGGCCTGGGCGATGGCGGTTTCGACGTCGTGGTCTCCAATCCGCCCTACATCCCGACGGCGGTGATCGACACCCTGGAGCCCGAGGTTCGCGACTACGAGCCGCGTCTCGCCCTGGACGGCGGCGGCGACGGTCTGGACGCCTATCGCCTGCTGGCGCCGGAGATCCTGCGGGTGCTGAAGCCGGGCGGCATGTTCGCCGTCGAGATCGGCTACGACCAGTCCAAGGACGTCGAAGCGCTGTTCAAGGCGGCCGGCGCCCAGCAGGTCAAAACGATCAAGGACCTGTCGACGCACGACCGCGTTGTCACCGGGGTGAAAAATCCCTTGGAAACCGGGGCGTGAACCGTTAGACGAAGTCTTGTCTCCTTCCAGATCGCCAGGTGACGGGAAAAGTATACGTTCATGACGCCTAGGCGTTGAACGGATGCGACGCTCCCCTGGCAGGCGCGCCCGGTCCGCCGGTCGCCGCGCCAAAAGAGCAGGGCGGGGGCTCTACGGAAACCAGTGTCTCTGAAACTCAACAGGGTTCGACCCGCTCAGAGACCAGCAAGGCCGGACGCGCCAGCGCAAGACTGACCTCCGGACAGGTTCAGAGAGACCATGAGAGATTTCAAAGGCATGAAGCGCCAGCGCGGCCGCAACAATCGCGGTGGCAGCGGCGGCAAGCCTCAACAGCACAACGCCAACCGCGCTTTCGATTCGAACGGGCCCGAAGGGGTCAAGGTTCGCGGCGCGGCCCAGAGCGTCTACGAAAAGTACCAGCAGCTGGCCCGCGACGCGACGTCGTCCGGCGACCGGGTGCTGGCCGAGAACTACTGCAGCACGCTGAGCACTATTTCCGCGTCCTGCGCGCCATCCAGCCGAATCGTCCGGTGTCCGACATCGTCGGCAAGGACGTCTACGCCGCCTACGAGATCGACTTCGAGGCCGAACCGCCGGAAGAGCAGGAGGTCGCCGAGACCCCCGCTCAGCCGGAAGGCCAGGGCGAAGGCGGCGAGAATGGCGAAGGCGGCGAGCAACGCCGCGACCGCTTCGAGAACCGTGATCGCGACCGCAACCGTGATCGCGACCGTAACTTTGATAACAATCGCGACCGCAACCGCGACGATCGTCCCCGCGACAACAATCAGGGCGAAGGCCGCCGTGACCGTTGGCGTGACCGCGACGACCGTCCTCGGGATGACCGTCCGCGTGATGATCGCCCGCGCGACGACCGGCCCCGTGATGATCGCCCCCGTGATGATCGTCCCCGCGATGATCGTCCTCGCGAAGACCGCTTCCGCGACCGTGACGATCGCCCCCGCGACGATCGTCCGCGTGAGGACCGTCCGGCCGCCGCCGAGGGCGAGCAGCCGCAGGGCGGCGAGGGCCAGGGCGAATTCCGCGAGGGCCGCCGCCGCGGCCGGGATCGCGACCGCAACCGCGATCGCGACTGGCAGCCGCGCGCTGACCGCGACCCGCTGGCCGTGATCGAGCCGGAAGCCTCGCCGCTGCCGATCTCCGACGCCTCGACGAGCGCCAGCTCGCCGGTGCTGCGCGGCCAGGACGGCGCCGTCAGCGAAGCCCCGGCCTTCCTGGGCCGCAAGACCTCGCGCGCCGCCGCCGCCGCTACCGCCGCCGAACCGTCGGTCCCGGCTCCGGCCGCGGAAGGCGAGGAAGCCAAGAAGCCCCGTCGTCGCCGCGCCCCGCGCAGCTTCGAAGCCGGTGAGGGCGCTCCGGCCAGCTCGGAGCCGGAAGAGGCCTGACCGGCCGCTTGAGCGCCAAAGACGTGAAGGAGTCGCGAAAGCGGCTCCTTTTTCGTTGGTGATGACGTCTGGCGCGCGCTGAACGGGCTCGGGCCGGGTCCACATCGGGACGTGTGCGGACGATGGGCCGCGACAGGTCGGAAGGAGCGCAAACTCACCGGGTCCGTCTAGAACCTCTGGCTAGGTCGCGATTCCGACAATAAGGTTGGCTTCGGCAGGGCGGAGCCGGGTATGGCGGAATCGCAAAAGCGTATCTCGCGTGGACAGAAGGCGGCCAAGGTGGCTGCTGTTGACGCGCGCTACAGAGCCATCGTGGACACGGCCGTCGACGCGATCGTCGTCATCGACGAGCGCGGACGGATCGAGGCCTTCAACCCCGCCGCCGAGCGCCTGTTCGGCTATACGGCCGACGAGATGGTCGGCCGCAACGTCCACATCCTCATGCCGGAACCCTATCACGGCGAGCACGACGGCTATCTGGCGCGGTATCGCGAAACGGGCGAGCGGCGGATCATCGGCATCGGCCGGGAGGTCAGCGGCCTGCGCAGTGACGGGACGACCTTTCCTCTGGAGCTCTCGATCGCCGAGTGGAACGACGGCGACAAGCGCTTCTTCACGGGCGTCATGCGTGACGTCACCGACCGTCGGCGCGCCGAGGAACTGCAGCGCCTGATGATCAACGAGCTGAACCACCGGGTGAAGAACACCTTGGCCACGGTGCAGTCGGTGGCCGGCCAGACCCTCAGAAACGCCTCCGACCTGGGCGACGCCCGGGAAGCCCTGACCACCCGGCTGCTGGCGCTGGCGCGCGGCCACGACATCCTCACCCGGGAAAGCTGGGACGGGGCCGAGCTGGCCGATATCGTCGCCTCGGTGGTCGCCGCGCATGGCGAGGCGGAACGATTCTCCGTGGAGGGCCCCCCCGTTCGGCTGGCGCCCAAGGCGACCTTGGCGTTATCGATGGCCCTGCACGAACTGATGACCAATGCGGCCAAGTACGGCTCGCTCTCCAACGAAAGCGGCCAGGTGCGGTTGGTCTGGCGGCGAAGCAAGGCAGACGCTGGCGAGCGGCTGCGCATGACGTGGGAAGAAATCCATGGGCCACCCGTTTCGATTCCGACCCGCCAAGGCTTCGGCACCCGTCTCATCACGGGTGGCTTGGCCCGCGAACTCGGGGGCGAGGTCCGCCTCGAGTACCCGCCGCACGGTGTCGTCTGCGAGATCGACGCCGAGCTCGGCCAGACCGGCCAGTCAAACCGTTTCATCCGCGGCGCGGCCTGATCCTCTGCGGGTCCTGATCGTCGAGGATGAGCTGTTCGTGGCCATGCTTGTCGAGGACCTGTTGGGCGATCTGGGCTGCCACGTCGTCGGCCCGGCCGCCTCGGCGTCGGAGGCCGTCCGCGCCGCCCGGTGGGAATCCTTCGATTTCGCCCTGCTCGACGTCAATCTCGGCGATGGGCAGACCTCGTTCGAGACCGCAGAGATTCTTCGCGAGCGCGGCGTGCCCTTCGCGTTCGTGACCGGTTACGGCGAGCAGGGCGTGCGCGCGGACCTGCGCGACGCGCCGGTGCTCGCCAAGCCCATCGACCCCCGCCATCTGGCGCGGGTGATCGACCGGCTGACCAACAGCTAAAAGCCACGCTTAGGCCTGACTTCCGCCATCGACCTCCGCGCTAGTGCCGCGACCGGGGGTTTAGAGGGGCGGACCGTGCGGCGACGACGGTGGGGCGTGCTGCTGGCCTCGGGCGTGTTCCATGCCCTGCTGGTGCTGCTGTTCATGTTCGATCTGGGCCGCCGGCCCGTCGCCGAGGCGCCGCCGGCCATGACCGTCTGGCTGGAGCGCGCGCCGACTCCGCCCAGGTCCAAGCCCGCGTCGAGAGGCGGACCCAGAACGCCGAGCGCGACGACGAAGACCGCCCCGGCGCCGGTCGCGCCGGTCGCCGTTCCCGCCGCCCCCGCTTCGCCGTCGTCCTCTCGGGGGCGCCGCCGTCGCCGAGGCGCCGGCGCCCGACCTGCGGGGCCTGGGAGGCTGCCGACTGGCGGCGCTGGATCGCCTTCCCGCCGACGAAAGAGCCCGCTGCCAGGAGCGGCTGGCCCAGGCGATGGACAAGGGGCGGGCGGCGAGCCCGAATCTCGACCCGACCGGCCGCTTCGCCCGTGACGCCAGGCCCTATCTGACGCGACCGCCGAAGAACGGCTGCAAGCCCGTGGCGGCGGTCAAGGACGAGGTGACCGGCCAGACCAGCGCCACCCTCGGCATCGGCTGCGCGTGGTCATTCTAAGCTTGAGCGGTTGCGCGCGCGAAGGCCGCCGTCGATAATCTCATGTCGCATCCGCAACACAGCCGAGCTTCATGGCCTTCCTCCGCCGCCTCGCCCTGCCGCTCCTGATGGCCGCCGCGTGCGCCGTGTCGGGCTGCGCCTACAACGCCGATCTCGGGCGCGACCAGCTCCTGATCGTCAATGACGACAACCTGGCCGCCGAGGGCGAGAAGGCCTGGGCCGACACGCTTCGCACCGCCTACATCTCCAAGGAGCCGCGCAAGAACGCCCGCGTCCAGGCCGTCGGCCAGCGGGTGATCGCCGCGGCGGGCCTGTCGAACCGGCCGTGGGACTATGCGGTGTTCCTGGACGAGGCCCCCAACGCCTTCGTGCTGCCCGGGGGGCATGTCGGGGTGACCGTCGGCCTGCTCTCCATGGTGCAGAACGACGACCAGCTGGCCGCCGTGATCGGCCACGAGGCCGGCCACGTCGTCGCCCACCACGCCGCCGAGCGGGTCTCCCAGGAGCGGACCTCGAAGATCCTGCTGGGCATCGCCGGAGCGGCGGCCGGCGGCACCGATTTCGGCAAGCTGCTCAAGGATCACGGCGGCGACGCGGCCAAGTACGGCGTGCTGCTGCCGTTCTCGCGCAAGCAGGAGCTGGAGGCCGACCGCCTGGGCGTCGATTTCATGCAGCGCGCCGGCTATCGGCCGCGCGAGGCGGTGGTCCTGTGGCGCAACATGCAGGCCCAGGACGCGGCCTCGGGCCAGGCGTCGGGCGGCGAGCTGAGCTCGACCCACCCCTCGGACGCGGTGCGGATTTCCGAACTCGAACGTTATCTCGCCAGCAAGGGGTGGTAGGTCTTGTGTGGCTGATCCGCCACACCTAAATGCCCCATCGGAGCGCGTTGTGCTTAGTCAAGGCGGCGCGCCCCGATCCGCCTAGGAAGGGGACATCATGAATATCGACCTCTACTCGGACCGCGCCAAACAGGCCGTCCAATCCGCCCAGAGCCTGGCCCTCGCGCGAGGCCACCAACAGTTCGCGCCCGAACACATCCTCAAGGTCCTGCTCGAGGAGAAGGACGGCCTGAGCCGCGCCCTGATCCAGAGCGCCGGCGGCCGCCCCGACCAGCTGGACGGCGGCGTCGAGACCCTGCTGGCCAAGACCCCGCGCGTCGACGGCGCCGGCGGCCAGCTGTACATGAAGCCCGACACGGCCCGCGTCTTCGCCGAGGCCGAGAAGGGCGCCAAGGCGGCCGGCGACGCCTTCGTCACCACCGAGCGTCTGCTGATCGCCATCGCCAAGGAAGGCGCCGACGCGGCCAAGCTGTTCAAGGAGGCCGGCGTCTCGGCCCAGGCCCTGGAGACGGCCGCCAACGCCATTCGCAAGGGCCGCACCGCCGACAGCGCCAACGCCGAGGAAGGCTACGAGGCGCTGAAGCGCTACGCCCGCGACCTGACGGCGGCGGCGCGCGACGGCAAGCTGGACCCGGTGATCGGCCGCGACGAGGAAATCCGCCGCACGATCCAGGTCCTGTCGCGCCGCACCAAGAACAACCCCGTCCTGATCGGCGAGCCCGGCGTCGGCAAGACCGCCATCGTCGAGGGCCTGGCCCTGCGCATCGTCAACGGCGACGTGCCCGAAAGCCTGAAGGACAAGCAGCTGCTGTCGCTGGACATGGGCAGCCTGATCGCCGGCGCGAAGTACCGCGGCGAGTTCGAGGAGCGCCTGAAGGCGGTCCTGAGCGAGGTCACGGCGGCCGAGGGCTCGATCATCCTGTTCATCGACGAGATGCACACCCTGGTCGGGGCCGGCAAGGGCGACGGGGCCATGGACGCCTCCAACCTGCTCAAGCCCGCTTTGGCGCGCGGCGAACTGCACTGCGTCGGCGCCACCACGCTGGACGAGTACCGCAAGCACGTCGAGAAGGACGCGGCCCTGGCCCGTCGCTTCCAGCCGGTGTTCGTGCAGGAGCCGACGGTCGAGGACACCATCTCGATCCTGCGCGGCCTGAAGGAGAAGTACGAGGTCCACCACGGGGTGCGAATCTCGGATAGCGCCATCGTGGCCGCCGCCACGCTGTCCAACCGCTACATCGCCGACCGCTTTCTGCCGGACAAGGCCATCGACTTGGTCGACGAGGCCTCCAGCCGCGTGCGCATGGCGATCGACTCCAAGCCCGAGGAACTGGACGAGATCGACCGCCGCCTGGTGCAGCTGAAGATCGAGCGCGAGGCGCTGAGCAAGGAGACCGACGCGGCCTCCAAGCATCGCCTGGAGAACCTCGAGGTCGAGATCGACGACCTGCAGTTCCGCAGCGACGAAATGACCGCCAAGTGGAAGGCCGAGAAGGAGAAGGTCGGCGGCGCGGCGCAAGCCCGTGAAGCCCTCGACCGCCTGCGCGCCGACCTCGCCAACGCCCAGCGCGCCGGCGACTTCGCCCGCGCCGGCCAGATCCAGTACGGCGAAATCCCGGCCCTGGAACGCCGCCTGGCCGAGGCCGAGGCTGGCGAGGACGATGGCAAGGCCCTGACGCCGGAAGTCGTCGACGCCGAGCAGATCGCCGCGGTCGTCAGCCGCTGGACCGGGGTGCCGGTCGAGAAGATGCTGGAAGGCGAGCGCGAGAAGCTGCTGAAGATGGAGGACGAACTGCGCGGTCGCGTGGTCGGTCAGGACGAGGCCCTGGCGGCCGTGTCCGACGCCGTCCGCCGCGCGCGGGCCGGCCTGCACGACCCGACCAAGCCGATCGGCTCGTTCCTGTTCTTAGGACCCACGGGCGTGGGCAAGACCGAGCTGACCAAGAGCCTGGCCGAGTTCCTGTTCGCCGACGAGCACGCCATCACCCGGATGGACATGTCCGAGTACATGGAAAAGCACTCGGTCAGCCGCCTGATCGGCGCGCCTCCCGGCTATGTCGGCTACGACGAGGGCGGCGCGCTGACGGAAGCCGTCCGTCGCCGTCCGTACCAGGTGGTGCTGTTCGACGAGATCGAGAAGGCTCACCCGGACGTCTTCAACGTGCTGCTGCAGGTGCTGGACGACGGTCGCCTGACCGACGGCCAGGGTCGCACGGTCGACTTCCGCAACACGCTGATCATCATGACCAGCAACCTCGGCGCCGAGTTCCTGGCCAACCAGGAGGAGGGCGAGGACGTGGAAGCCGTCCGGCCGATGGTGATGAACATGGTGCGCGGCCACTTCCGCCCCGAGTTCCTCAACCGGATCGACGAGATCATCCTGTTCAAGCGCCTGTCGCGCCACAACATGGGCGATATCGTCACGATCCAGCTGCAGCGGGTCGAGAAGCTGCTGGCCGACCGTCGCATGAGCCTGGCGATCGACGCCGAGGCCCTGAACTGGCTGGCCGACAAGGGCTACGACCCGGTCTATGGCGCGCGCCCCTTGAAGCGCGTGATCCAGAAGGAGCTGATCGACCCGATCGCCCGCAAGCTGCTGGCGGGCGAGATCGAGGACGGCGGCGTCATCGCCGTCGGGGTCCAAGATGGCCAGCTGTCGTTCGGCAAGGCAACGCTGCAGCAGGGCGCCGTCGAAGTCGAATGGCCGGTTAGGACGGCGCTACGTCGCTGGCCGATCAAAATGGGCGTCTTGGGCCCGTTTTGATCGGCGGCGATTATTCGCATAACGACGATATCTTTATGTTGAAAGTCTGGTTGCACTAACTAATAATGCCCTCGATGCGTGTCTTTGCGGATGGCTAGGCACGCTGCAAATCCGATTGGGGGGGTGGTTATGCGTGTCTTTCTAACGCTTTGCGCTTCGCTGCTGCTTGCGGGTTGCGGCACCGTGGTCAAGGATCGAAGCCAGACGCCGATGTCGCCGATGGGTGGGTTCGGGACCAGCTTGGGCACCGGCAAGACCAATCCGCCGCCGGGGCGCGACCCCAAGACCTGGAATAGCGCCGATATTGTCACGATCGATGTGCCCGGCTTCCTCGACAGCTATTCCGGCAAAAACAGCAGTGGGAATTTCGAGAGAGCCCTGGCGGGGTTCTCCGCCGGCGACAAAGAGAAGCTAAAATTAAATCGAAATGAGATCGTCGGCGCACTGCTGATGGCCTCGGAGAAGAACTGCGAGGTCTATCTACAATACCTTCGCGGCAACCAGGTCGCCATCAAGGGCTTCTCGACGATGGCGGCCTCCATTCTGGCGGGCGCGGCCACGGTCACCACGCCCGAGCGAAGCAGCAAGCTGCTGGCGGCGCTCGCGGGGATCTCGACGGGGGTTGGCGGCAATCTGGCAGACGCGGTGTTTTCCAGCCGCGCGGCCGACGCGATTGTCTCGGGGATCAATGCCGAGCGCGCGGCGGTCAAGTCCGAGCTGCTTGGCCGGATGGAGGACAGCTATGAGGCGTGGCCAGTCAGCTTGGCGCTCGCGGGCGTCGTGACTTATCACTCGCGCTGCAGCGCCGTCTCGGGGCTCGCCTATCTGCAGGGATCCGCCGAGGGCCAGAAGAAGACGACCGAAACACCCAATGCGGTTCTCAAGCAAACCATGGTCGATGACGCGGTGAAGGCTGCCTTGACGCCCGAAACACCATCGCCGGATCCTGCCGCGCCCCCTAAAAAGAGTGTCAGGCCTGGGCTCTGAGCGGGCCTAGTGTTGCATAGGGAGCCGCTCCGGAAGGGGCGGCCCTTTTCTTGAGGCCACATCGGGGTATTCCCCCGCATGGCCAAAACCACCAAGCTCACCGTCGAGTTCGACATCGAGGTCGACGAAAACCCCTATGTCTGGCGGCTGCATCGCCTGCCGCAGTGGAACTACGACCCGTCGGAGCGGCACGGCAAGGTGCTGGCCGTCCGTCACAAGGAAGGCCAGCGCGAGGCGCTGATCGAGTTCCCGCCCGGCCCCAAGCCCAAGTTCAGCGCCCCGCCGCTGAAGCCCTCGCAGATCCCCGTCCGCATCGTCGCCAAGGCCATCGCCTCGGCCATCGAGGCGGGCTGGGAGCCGCTGTCGCGCGGCAAGCCGGTGGTGATCTATGTCGACGAGGAGGGGGCCTGAGGGGCGGTCGCGACGCGGGGCGAGGCGCGTGTTTCTTCTCTTGCGCGAACAGAGGGCGAACGTCATCTTTCGTCCATGAGCAAGATCTCACCCAAGTCGAGCACGGCTCCCCGGCGCCTGGGTCGTAGCGCCGTAACCGGCGGGTTCATCATGGCCCCGTACCCCAAGAAGGGCGGCATAGATCCGAAGAAGATCGAGGCCGTGGTCAAGTCGGTCACTTCGAACCGCAAGGACGCATGACCGTCGAGGTCAGCGCGCCGTCCGACGTCTTCATCAACTGTCCCTTCGATCGGGACTACGCGCCGCAGTTCGAGGCCCTGATCTTCGGCGTGCTGGCTTGCGGTTTTCGCCCCCGTACCGCGCGCGAATTGGACGACGGCGGCCAGACGCGGATCGACAAGTTGTACGGCATCATCGAGCAATGCCGGTACGGCGTGCACGATCTTTCGCGCACCCAACTCGACGCCGCCAGCGGCCTGCCGCGTTTCAACATGCCGCTCGAACTCGGCATCTTCCTGGGCGCCAAGCGGTTCGGAGGCGATGCGCATAACACCAAGCGCTGCCTGATCCTGGATGTGGCGCCCTATCGATATCAGCAGTTCATCTCCGACCTGGCGGGCATGGATATCGCCGACCATGGGGGCGAGGTCGCTCGAACCTTGACGAATTTGCGCAACTGGCTGGCCAACGTCTCCCGTCGTCACGGCGTGATAGGCGGTCCGGCGCTCGTCGCGGCGCATGATCGCTTCCGCGCCGACCTGCCGGCCATGGCCGACGCGCTCGGCTTGGATCCGGCCGATGTTCCCTACGTGGATTTCGAGCGGATCGCGATCAGCTGGCTGGCGCCTAGCGCGCCCGCAGCCCCGCCATCATCACGCTGAGCAGCCGTCGCGCGCCTGCGTCCCAGCCGGGTTGTTCGTAGCCGAGGCTGAGGCCGCTCATCATCCGCAGGATGTCCTCGAAGCCGATGTCCGCGCGGATGTCGCCGGCGGCGAGGGCGGCTTCGGTCAACCGCTGCAGCGCCGGCAGGATGGTCGCGCCGGAACTGGCATAGACCCGCGAGCCCTCGCCCGGATCGGCGCGCAAGGCCGGGGCCACCACGCGCTTGGTGGCCATGTAGTCGATAAGCAGATCCAGCCAGGCTTCGAGCGCCTCACCCGCCGGGCGCCGGGCCAGCAGGTCGTCGGCGGCCTTGGCCAACTGGTCCAGCTCCCGCGAATAGACCGCCGCCACCAGCGCCTCGCGGGTGGGGAAGTGGCGATAGAGCGTGCCGATGCCGACGCTGGCCCGTCGCGCGATGTCTTCCAGCGGCGCCTCGGGCCCGACCTCGCCGAAGGCCGTCTTGGCCGCCGTCAGCAACAGGTCGCGGTTGCGCAGGCTGTCGGCGCGCGGCTTGCGCGGGGCCTTCTCCACGATGGTTTCTGAATCTTCGGGCATCGATCTTGAAAAACGGAGGCTGCCTCCGAATATATATCCGGAGCCATCCTCCATTTAATCCTCCGGATCGGCTCGGACAACAACCCTGCAAGGGATCGAGAGAGTCATGAGCACTTCCTTCGGCGCCAAATCCACCACCGACGACGTCCTGGCCGGCGTCGACCTCAAGGGCAAGCGGGTGCTGGTCACCGGCGTCTCGGCTGGCCTGGGCGTCGAGACCGCCCGCGCCCTGGCCGCCCACGGCGCCGATGTCGTCGGCGCGGCCCGCGACCTCAAGAAGGCCGAGGGCGCGACCGCCGTCGTCCGCGAGGCGGCGGCCAAGAGCGGCGGCTCGCTGCAACTGATCGAACTGGACCTGGCCGATCTCGCCAGCGTCCGCGCCGCCGCCGACGCCCTGGTGGCCGACGGCCGCGCCTTCGACCTGGTCATCGCCAACGCCGGGGTCATGGCCCCGCCGTTCGGCAAGACCGTCGACGGCTTCGAGACCCAGTTCGGCACCAACCACCTGGGCCACTTCGTGTTCGTCAACCGCATCGCCAGCCTGCTGAAGGCCGGGGCGCGCGTTGTGTCCCTGGCCTCGGCGGGGCACCGCTTCTCGGATGTCAATCTCGAGGACCCGAACTTCGAGACCACCGACTACGTGCCGTTCGAGGCCTATGGCCGCTCCAAGACCGCCAACATCCTGTTCGCCGTCGAGTTCGATCGTCGCCACAAGGAACGCGGCGTGCGGGCCGTGGCCGTGCATCCGGGCGGCATCCAGACCGAGCTGGCCCGCCACCTCGACCCGGCCTTCATCCAGGGCTGGATCGAGCAGCTGAACGCCCAGGCCGCGGCCGAGGGCCAGC
Source organism: Caulobacter sp. UC70_42 (assembly GCF_044056025.1). Lineage (NCBI taxonomy): Bacteria > Pseudomonadati > Pseudomonadota > Alphaproteobacteria > Caulobacterales > Caulobacteraceae > Caulobacter > Caulobacter sp. UC70_42. The sequence goes on from NZ_CP171994.1 coordinate 2,619,615, forward strand.
CGCCGATCGAGTGGAAGACCATTCCGCAGGGCGCGGCCACCAGCGTCTGGGCTGGCGTCGTCGCCCCGGTCGAGACGGTCGGCGGCCTCTATTGCGAAGACTGTCACGTCGCGGAACTGGCCGAGGACGCCTCGCAGATCCGCGCCGGCGTCCGGAGTTACGCCCTCGATCCCGCCCACGCCCAGGCCCTGTGGGCGCTGAGCGAGAAGCTGGTCGGGGAAACGTTCTAGGCTCGCGGCATAGCGCCTGGGGCCTGTGGGCCTCGGGCGCGGTCGCGCGCTATCGTCGCTTCAGTTTCTTCAGCGCCGCCTGCATCGCCAGGGCCTGGGCGGCGGGCGGCTTGCCCGCGTCGCGCGCTTCCTGGCGCGCGGCCTCGGCGACCAGCGGCGCGGTGGCCGCGTCCAGCCGGTCGAACGCCTCGTGAATCATGGCCGGTAATTGGCGCGGTTTGGGCTGGGGAACCAGCGCGGCGACCTTGCGGGCCTCGGCGGCCAGCTGGCCGCAGAGTCTGGCCTTGTCGCGAGCCTTGGCGATGACGGCCGGGTCGTCGCTGGCCTCGGCCAGCGCCCAGGCTGCGTCGAGGGCGGCCATCAACTTGACTTGCAGGTCCGCGCACCAGGCGCTGGGGGTGGGGGAGGCGCTCATGGGGAAGAGCATGAGGGCGTCGCGACAGGCGGGGATAAGAAACGGGTGTTTTTGTGTAAGGCGCTGTGAAGACTGGGAAAGTGTGGCGATAGAGCGGGGACAGGAGCGGGCGCAGCGCTCCTTTTCTCCTCCCCCTCTTGGGGGAGGGGGACCGCCGAACGGCGACGGCGGTGGAGGGAGTCTGCGCCGCGCCAATTGGGTCCGCGCTGTCCCCCTCCGTCACGGCGCGTATTCGCGCCGCGCCACCTCCCCCAGCAGGGGAGGAGAGCCGCAGGTCGCCCCGCCCCTGTGGATAACTTTAGGCCCCGAACCCTGCGCCCACGACCGCCCGCGCCACGTCGGCCAGCACCGCGCTGCGGACGTCGTCATCCGCCGAGCCCTGGTCGTGGAAGGCGGCGACGAACAGCGGCTTGCGCCCCGGCGGCCAGATCACGGCGATGTCGTTGGTCTGGTCCTGGCCGTTGTTGCCGGTCTTGTCGCCGACCTTCCAGCCGCGGGGCAGCCCGGCGCGCAGGCGCTTGTCGCCGGTGCGGTTGGCCACGACCCAGGCGGTCAGTCGCTTGCGGGAGGCGGTCGACAGGGCGTCGGTGGTCAGCAGGGTTTTCCAGGTCTCGACGATGGCCGCCGGCGTGGTGGTGTCACGCGGATCGTCCGGGGCGCCGGTGTTGAGCTCGGGCTCGCGGCGGTCGCAGCGGGTGGTCTGGTCGCCCCAGCGCCCGCAGGAAGCGGGTCAGGTCGGTGGGAGCGCCCAGGGCGTCGAGCAGCAGATTGGCGGCGGCGTTGTCGCTGAGGGTGATGGTGGCCGCGCAGAGCTCGCCGATGGTCATGCCCTGGGCCAGGTGTTTCTCGACCGCCGGCGAATTGCCCATCAGCACCTCGCGGCCATAGGTCACCCGGCGGTCCAGGCGCTCGCGGCCCTGGTCGACCCGGCGCAGGATGGCCGCCGCCAGCGGCATCTTGAAGGTGCTGCACATGCGGAATCGCTCGTCGCCGCGCCAGGCGAACCGACGGCCATCCTGGGTGTCCAGCACCGCCACCCCGAGGCGACCGCCGCTGCGTCGTTCCAATTCGTTAATATGTGAGCTAAGGGCGGAGGAAGGCGGACTGGCGAAGACGGCGGCCTGGGACGGTACGGGCGCGAGGACGGGCGCGGCCGCCAGGGCCGTCAGAAACATGCGACGATCAAGCATTTATGGGGTCTCCTTGCCCGGCGAACCTGCCTGGGGCTGGCCTTGGCCGCAAACGACGATACCTTGGCGGAGCCCCTAGCTGAATTTGGGTCTTTGGAGTTCCGGTCCGCATGAGTCGCGCCCAACTGCCGCTGAACGCCCTGCGCGCCTTCGAGGCCTCGGCCCGGCATCTGTCGTTCACCCGGGCGGCGATCGAGCTGTGCGTGACCCAGGCCGCCGTCAGCCACCAGGTGAAGGGGCTGGAGGCCCGGCTGGGCGCGGCGCTGTTCCGTCGCCTGCCGCGCGGTCTGGCCCTGACCGACGAGGGCCTGGCCCTGCTGCCCAGCGTGCGGGACTCGTTCGACAAGCTGGGCGACGTGCTGGCCCGCTTCGAGGGCGGCCGGGTGCTGGAGGTCCTGAGCGTCGGGGTGGTGGGCACCTTCGCCGTCGGCTGGCTGCTGCCGCGCCTGCCGGCCTTCCGCGAGGCCCATCCGTTCGTCGATCTGCGGCTGTTCACCAACAACAACCGCACCGATCTGGCGGGCGAAGGGCTGGACTGCGCGGTGCGGTTCGGCGACGGGGCCTGGCATGGCACGGAGGCCGCGCCGCTGTTCGAGGCCCCGATGAGTCCGCTCTGCGCGCCGGCGGTGGCCGAGCGACTCTCCGATCCGACCGACCTGTTCGCCGAGACCCTGCTGCGCAGCTATCGCGCCGCCGACTGGCCGGACTGGTTCGCCGCCGCTGGCTTGTCGCCGCCGCCGATCCGTGGTCCGGTGTTCGACAGTTCCTGGGTGATGGTCGAAGCGGCGCTGTTGGGCGCCGGCGTCGCCCTGGCCCCGCCGATGATGTTCGAGCGTCATCTGCGGGAAGGGCGGCTGCTCCAGCCCTTCGAGACTCAGGTCAGCGCCGGCCGCTACTGGCTGACCTGGCTGAAATCCAGGGGCCAAACTCCGGCCCTCGGGGCCTTCCTGGATTGGCTTTCGAGCTTCCGCGAAAACTAAAAAATCTTCGGAACCAATCTTGGTCAACGGCGCTTGCGCGCGGTATAGAAGTCGATGAAATAAACTGAAGTATCAATGGTCTAGCTTGACCCCGAAGCGCCGGAATCGCGCCCATCTTTGGTCAAGTTCTGCTGTCCGATTTGTCACCGCGAGCGTTGCAGGACGTCTCGCGCCCCCATTCTACGGACGAGACCCAAACAATGATAGCAAGCACGAAGACCATGATGGTCGCCGCCGCCCTGGTGATGGGCGGCCTGTCGGTCAGCGGCTGCGCGACCAAGAAGTTCGTCAATCAGCAGGTCGGCCAGGTCGAGACGCGGGTCAGCGCTCACGACACCCAGATCGGCGAACTCGACAAGACCTCCAAGGAAGCCCTGGACCGCGCCATCGCGGCCGGCAAGCTGGCCGAGGGCAAGTTCCAGTACGCCCTGGTGCTCAGCGATGACTCGGTGAAGTTCCCGGTCAACGCCGCGACCCTGTCGCCCGAGGCCGAGCAGCGCCTGTCGGAATTCACCGAGAAGCTGAAGGCCGACAACAAGAACGTGTACCTGGAGATCCAGGGCCACACCGACAATTCGGGCTCGAAGGAATACAACGACGAGCTCGGCGAAAAGCGCGCGGAAACCGTCCGCAAGTTCCTCAGCCAGCACGGCGTCGCCCTGAACCGCATGGCGACGATCTCATACGGCCAGGAAGCCCCCGTCGCCCCCAACGAGACGCGCGAAGGCCGGGCCCAGAACCGCCGCGTCGTGGTGATGGTGCTCAGCTAAGAGTTTGCGTTCCAGGTGGCCTTTCCCGGTGCGCATCAACCCGGGAAAGGCCATCAGGCGGACTCGCCGGCGCGGGAGTGAGCGCCGCGCCGGCGAGCTTTCCGCTGTCAGAGCGTGGCAGCCGAAAGTGTGAGCGGTTTCGGCGCCTGCCACGCTCCAAGTGTTTGAGATAGAGCCTGTTTATCCGTTTCTGATGTTTCCATCAGAAACGGACAGGCTCTTAGGCCTTGCGGAGGCGAGCCGCCGGCTCGCGGCGCGACAGGTTCGGATAGAGCTTGGCCTTGGCGGCCAGGGCGCCCTCCCAATCGGCGATGTCGGGCAGGGACGGGATCGTCACCAGCTCGCCCTTGTCGAAGCCGGCTAGCGCCGCGTCGACCATGTCGTCGACATCCATGATCGTGTTCGGATCCATCGCGTCGATGTCCGAGCCCGAGCGCTCCCAGATCTCGGTGCGCGTGGCGCCGGGCAGCACCGCCTGCAGGCGCACGGCCGAGTTGGCGAACTGCACGCGCAGGCCCTGGGTCAGGTAGGTCACGAAGGCCTTGGTCGCGCCATAGACCGGCATGCCCAGTTCCGGGATCAAGCCCACCACCGAGGCCAGGTTGATGATCGTCCCCTTGTCGCGGGGCACGAAGTTGCGGGCCGCCGCCGCCGCCAGGCGGGTCACGGCGGTGACGTTCAGCTGGATCATCTTCTCGAACGCGTCGGGATCGGTGGCCACGAAGTCGTTGGCGCCCGCCACGCCCGCATTGTTGACCAGCGCCGTGATGGCCGTATCGGTCGCCAGGCGCTGCTCGATCTTCAGCAGATCGGCCTTGTCGGTCAGGTCGGCCTTGATGACCTCGACCTTGACGCCGGTCTGGCCGCGCAGACGCTCGGCCAGGGCGTTCAGGCGGGCCTCGTCGCGGGCGACCAGGATCAGGTCGTAGCCGCGCTTGGCCAGGCGGTCGGCATAGACCGCGCCGATGCCGGTCGAGGCGCCGGTGATCAGGGCCGAGCCCTTGGTGTTGGTGTCGCTCATCGTGTTAGTCCTCAGTTCTCGCCAAGGCCCTGGTGGTCCGGCTTCCAGCTCTAGCTATGGGGTAACTTGCTTTTCGCAAGTGAGTGGCCAAATCTTTCGTCATGAGCAAATCTGAACGCCCCGCCACCCAATGTCCGGTCGGCCGCACGCTGGAGCGCGTGGGCGACGGCTGGACCCTGCTGATCCTGCGCGACGCGGCCCAGGGCCTGACCCGCTTCGACCAGTTCGAGAAGAGCCTTGGCGTCGCGCCGAACATTCTGACGAAGCGGCTGGCGGGGCTTGTCGAAAACGGACTTCTTGAGAAGCGCGCCTACAGCGAACGGCCGCCGCGCTACGAATATCTGCTGACGGACAGGGGCCGGGACTTCGCGCCGGTGCTGACGGCCATGCTGGCCTTCGGAAACCGGCACTTCGCCCTCGAGGGCGTGGCCGGACAGCTGGTCGATCGCGAGACGGGTGTCCCGGCCGAGCCGATCATGGTCGACCGGGTCAGCGGCAAGCCGATCACCAGCGAGCACTTCGCCTACGCCCCAGGACCGGCGGCGGGACCAGAGGTTCTGGCCCGCGTGGCCTTCATGGCGGAGCGCCAGGCCAAGGGGTGAAAAGGGTGGGCGTGGCCCCGACCTCGCCGGTGGCCGCCAACCGTAGGCCTAGGCGATCAGGTCCGGATCGTTCCGCTTCAGCCAGGCGGCCGCGTAGGAGCACAGCGGCGTGATCCGCATGCCTTCCGCCCGCGCCGTCTCGGCGACCTTGGTCATCAGCCGTCCGGCCGCGCCCGTGCCGCGCAGGGCCATGTCGGCCTCGACGTGCGGGATCACCAGCCGATGGCCGGAGCGCTGATAGTCGGCCACGGCCAGCAGGCCGTCGACCTCCAGCTCGTAGCGGCTGAGTTCGGGATTGTGGCGGAAGGTGTCGGTCATGACGGGGGAACGCGCCTTACGGAGAAGGGATGCTAAGGCTTAGGTAAGCCGTTGCGGCATCGCGGCAAGGCGCGCCCGAACGTCAGACCAGCTCGATCGCCATCGCGGTGGCTTCGCCGCCGCCGATGCACAAGGACGCCAGACCCTTGGTCTTGCCGCGCGATTGCAGGGCGTTGATCAGGGTGCACAGGATCCGCGCGCCCGAGGCGCCGATCGGGTGGCCCAGGGCGCAGGCGCCGCCGTTGACGTTCAGCTTGTCGGCGTCGAAGCCCAGTTCCTGCTGGGCGATCATCGGCACCACGGCGAACGCTTCGTTGATCTCGAAGAGATCGACGTCCTCGACCGACCAGCCGGCCTTCTTCAACGCCTTTCGCATGGCCGGCACGGGGGCGGTGGCGAACAGGGCCGGTTCGTGGGCGTGGGCGGCGTGGCTGACCACGCGGGCCAGGATCGGCAGGCCCAGGGCCTTGGCGACGCTCTCGCGCGTCATGACCAGGGCCGCGGCGCCGTCGCTGATCGAGGAGCTGTTAGCGGCCGTGACGCCGCCGTCGCGGCTGAAGGCCGGGCGCAGGGTCGGGATCTTGGCCGGATCGGCCTTGACCGGCTGCTCGTCGGTGTCGACCACCTCGGTCCCCTTGCGGCTGACGACGGTGACCGGGGTTATCTCGGCCTTGAAGGCGCCGCTCTCGACGGCGGCCTTGGCCTTCATCAGGCCCTTGGTCGCGTAGTCGTCCATGGCCTCGCGGGTGAACTGGTACTGGGCGGCGGTGTCCTCGGCGAAGGCGCCCATCAGCTTGCCGGGCGTATAGGCGTCCTCCAGCCCGTCCAGGTACATGCTGTCCCACAGCTGGTCGTGGCCGATGCGGGCCCCGCCGCGGTGCTTGGACATCAGGTAGGGCGCGCCGGTCATGCTCTCCATGCCGCCGGCCACCACGACATCGACCGATCCGGCCTTCAGGGCGTCGTGGGCCAGGATCGCGGCCTGCATGCCGCTGCCGCACATCTTGTTGACGGTCGTGGCCTCGACGGAAAGGGGAAGCCCCGCGCCCAGCGCCGCCTGGCGGGCCGGCGCCTGGCCCAGGCCCGCCGGCAGCACGCAGCCCATGAAGATCTGCTCGACCTTGTCGCCCGCAACGCCGGCCCGTTCGATGGCCGCCTTGACCGCCGTCGCGCCCAGCTCGGTGGCCTTCACCCCGCCCAGGGCGCCCTGGAAGCCGCCCATCGGCGTGCGGGCGTAGGAGACGATGACGACGGGATCGGACGCGGACATGGTTTAGCTCCCTGAGCGTGATAGCCGAAAGTGGAAGCCGGTTTCGGCGGCTATCACGCTCCGGCTTTTTGAATTGGCGTCGTTCGGCAAGCCGAACCACGATGGATATATTTTAAGGCGGGATAGACCCCCACCGCCTCATCGCGCGCAAGGGGTTTGCGAGATTGTGATGAGAAGGGGCGAGCGGCCGTCGACGGATTTCGCCGGCTTCCGCTCGCCAGGTGGCAACCGAGAGAGTCAATTGCGATAAAAAACCTACTCTGGTTCATCTTCAAACGCAACGCTCTCTTGCTTTCCCTCGCGGAACGCCTCAACCTCGCGAAATGGGTCGTACAGCTGACTATACGAACGAACGTTGCTCGGTGGCCGCCACGCTGGAAGTCGTGGGCGATCCGTGGACGCTGCTGATCCTGCGCGACGCCTTCGCGGGGGTGAAACGCTTCGAGCAGTGGCAGGAGCGGTTGGGCGTCGCTCGCAACGTCCTGGCCGCGCGGCTGAAGACCCTGGTCGCCCACGGCGTCATGGAAACCCGCCGTTATTCCGAGCGTCCGCCGCGTCACGAATACTGGCTGACCGAAAAGGGCCTGGCCCTGTCGCCGGTGCTGCTGACCATGTCGGAGTGGGGCGACCGCTACGTCTATGGTCGCGACCAGTCGCCGGTGCTGTTCAATCACAAGGGCTGCGGCTGCGCCTTCCATCCCGTGCTGGCCTGCGAGGCCTGCGGCGAGGTCGTCCAGCGCCGCGACCTGGAACGCAGCGCGCCGCCCGAGCGAGGGCTGACCGTCGGCGAGGCCCTGGAAGCGGCCAAGATCGCGGCGGAATGAGCCGCTATCGGTTTTACGTTCACCTTACCAAGCCCGACTATCGTCTGGTCACCGCCGACGGCGCGCCGTTTCCGGCGAGCGGTCGCGAGGAAGACTGGCGCTTCACCCGCGTTCGCGAGCGCGCGGACACGAACCCGGACGTGGCTCGACTGGTCGACGAGACGGGCTACTGCCTGTTCCGCATCGGCCTGGCGTTCGACGAGATCGACTAGCCGCGCAGGATCTTCTCCATGGCCTTGCCCTTGGCCAGTTCGTCGATCAGCTTGTCCAGGTAGCGGATCTCGCGCATCAGCGGTTCGGCGACCTCTTCGACGCGGACGCCACAGACCACGCCCTTGATCTCGGCGCGGGCGGGGTTCAACCGGGGCGCCTGAGCGAAGAAGGTCTCGAGATCCGTCTTGTTGGCGAGCTGAGCCGCGAACGCCTCCGGGCTGAAGCCGGTGAGCCAGAGGATGATCTGGTCGACCTCGGCTCGGGTGCGGCCCTTCCTTTCGGCCTTGGCGACATAGGCCGGATACACGCTGGCGAACCTCATCGCATAGATGCGGGGCTTGGTCGTCACGGTCCCATCCGTTCGTTGTCGGCGGTTGTGGCCCAAAGCCTCGACCGTCCCGATTCATCCGCCCGCTGTCATTCACCATTTTTGGAAATGATTAACCGCGAACCTTAGCCATTCCTTGGCGCCTGCCTGCGTAAAACAGTCACATCAGATTTGAACGCCGCAAGGGGCAGGAATACACATGAAACTCTCGATCGCGCTCGCCGCCGGTATCGCTGGCAGCTTCTTCGTCGCTCAAGCCGCTTCGGCCGCCGGCGGCTTCGAAGACCAGATGGGCCGTTGCCTGCAGCAGTTCGCGAACACCCGTGACGCCGCCCAGGTGATGCTGGAATGCACCGCCGACGCCGGCAAGCTGTCGGACTGCAAGGTCGTCGACAACAGCGCCGCGGGCAAGGGCTTCGACAAGGCCGCCATGTGCATCGCCGAGAAGCTGCCGATGGGCGCCAAGACCGGTTCGGTGAAGGTTCCCTTCCGCTTCCCGGGCGGCGCGTAAGCATCGCTTCGTCAGCTTGACGCAAAAAGCCCCCGTCGGTTCGCCGGCGGGGGGTTTTTCGTCCTGGGGGCTGGAGCAACGCTTTCGGCGACAGCCGGGCCGCGTTCAGGTCTCCGCGAGATCCACCATCCGGGTCGTGCCGGCGATGAAGCCGCCGCCCAGCACGCGTTCCGGATCGGCCGGATCGTAGAGCACGCAGGCCTGGCCGGGCGCGACGCCTTCCTCGGCGCCGTCGAACACCACAGAGACCTTGCCGTTCCGGATCGCCAGGCGGCCGGCGACCGGCTCGCGGGTCGAGCGGACGCGGGCCAACACCGGCTGGCCGTCCTGCGCCGCCGCTTCCAGGCTGTCCTGGCCGCCAAGCCAGCTGCCTTCCTTGAGGGTGAGGGACGCGGTCAGCAGGGCCTCGCGCGGGCCGACGATGACCTGGCGCTTGTCGGCGTCGATCCTGACCACGAACAGCGGGTCGCCGACCGCGATGTTCAGGCCCCGGCGCTGGCCGATGGTGTAGCGGGTGACGCCCTCGTGGCGGCCCAGCACGCGGCCGTCCAGATGCACTATGTCGCCAGCCTCCGCGCCCTGCGGACGGATGCGGTCGATCACCGTGGTGTACTTGCCCTCGGGGACGAAGCAGATGTCCTGGCTGTCAGGCTTGTCGGCGATGGAAAGGCCTAGCCCCGCGGCGACGGCGCGCACGGTCGGCTTGTCCATCCCGCCCAGCGGGAAGCGCAGGAAGTCCAGCTGGTCGCGCGTGGTGGCGAACAGGAAATAGCTCTGATCCTTGGCCGGATCGGCCGCGCGGCGCAGCTGCGGGCGGTTGCCGCCGCCCGCGAAGGCGCGCTGGACGTAATGCCCGGTGGCCATGGCCTCGGCGCCCAGGTCGCGGGCCACATCCAGCAGGTCGCGGAACTTGACCGTCTGGTTGCAGCGCACGCAGGGGATCGGAGTCTCGCCCCGCAGATAGGCGTCGGCGAAGTCCTCGATGACCTGCTCGCGGAAGCGGCTCTCGTAGTCCAGCACATAGTGCGGGATGCCGATCCGTTCGGCGGCCATGCGGGCGTCCAGGATGTCCTGGCCGGCGCAGCAGGCGCCCTTCTTGGTGATCGCCGCGCCGTGGTCGTAGAGCTGCAGGGTGACGCCGACGACGTCATAGCCGGCCTTGGCCAGCAAGGCGGCGGTGACGGTGGAGTCCACGCCGCCGGACATGGCCGCGACGATCCGGGTTCCTTCCGGCAGGCCGACGGCCGCGCGCACCTGCTCGACCGCGCGCGCGATGAGCGCGTCGGCGTCGTTCGTGGCGGCGGGGGTCAGCAGATCGGCGTCCATCGCCGCCATATAGCGGCTAGGGAGCGCTTTTGCGAGGTTGGCGGAGGGCGCTTCTACTTCAGCACGTTCAGCAGCGACGAGGCCTGCAGGCTGGTGAACACCTGCGCCGAGGCCTGGACGGCCAGCTTGGCGGCTTCCAGGCGGGTCACGGCGTCGGCCATGTCGACATCGGTGATGCCGCCGACCATGCCGGTCAGGGTGTCGGCCTGGTTCGACAGGTCGGTGGTCGCGGCCTCGAAGCGCTTCTGGGTCACGCCGTTCTTGCCCTGCAGGTCGACCACGCCCTTCTGGGCGGCGTCGAACGTGCTCAGCAGGCCGGTCAGGAACTGGACCTGGGTGTCGTCCAGCTTGCCGGTGAAGTCGCCGTTGGCGTCGACATAGGCCTGCACCTGCTTGAAGGCGTCGAACACGTCCGTGCCGATCGCGTCGCCCAGCACGCCGGTCTTGGCGTTGGTCTGCTCGTCGATGCGGTTGGTGGTGATGTACTGATCGTTGTGGAACAGGTCGGCGGTGGTCGGTGCGGCGGTCAGGTCGGCCATGGTGGTCGCCGAGGTCGTGGCCGTGTCGGTCTTGGCGCCCGAGAACACGTAGAGCCCGTTCGACTTGGTGTTCAGCCCCTGGACCACGTCGCCGAAGGCGGCTCGCATCTGCTGCATCAGGGTGGTGGCGTTGCCGGCGGCCAGGGCGTTGGCGATGGCCGCGCGCGCGCTCCCGGTGGCGTCGGCGACGCGGCCAAGGCCGGTATCCTGCATCTCGAGGCGATTTCCGACCTGCTTTGACTGATCGAGCAAGCCGTTGATCCGTTTCTGGGTGCCGCGCATGGCGGTCAGGATCTCGGCGTTCTTGGCGTAGCCCCTCAGGTCGTTGGCGACCTTCTGGCTGGACACCTGGGCGCCCACGTCATTCTGGCGGATCTGCGCCTTCATGAGGTTGGCCGTCATGATGTTGTAGTTCTGAACGGTTGAGACGCGGGTCATGGCTTACCCCAGGATTCCGGTGAGCACGTCGAACATGTCCTTGGTCGCCTGGATCAGGCGGGCCGAGGCGTTGAAGGCCTGCTGGTAGGTGGTCAGATTGATCAGCTCTTCGTCGAGGTTCACGCCCTCTTCCGACTGCCGCTGGCTGTCGACCTCGCTGGACACCGCGTCGGCGGCGTCCTTGCGGCTGGCGGCGGTGGCGGACTTGCGGGCGATCGCGCCGCTGAAGTCGGAGGCGTAGCGATTGACGCTCATGTTGACGGCGCTGGCGTCGCCGGCGGCCGAGAAGCCGGCGGTGTTGTCGCCCGCCTTGGCCAGGGCCAGGGCCCCACGGCCGTCGCCGACCGCCAGGGCGGGATTGCCGCCGACGGCCTGGGTCAGGTCCAGCTGGGCCAGAGGCAACAGCTTTGGATTCTCGTTCATCGCCTGATTGACGAAGAACTTCTCGCCTCGGGTGCTGCGCTCGGCCGGGCCGATGCCGAACAGCTGGCTGGCCGACGGGCCGCCGACGCCGCGCTGGGTGGTGTCGGCTTGGACCGACATGGTCACCGGCGTGACGCCGTTCGACTGGAAGTTGATCTGCCCCTTGGGGTTCAGCGTGAACTGGCCATAGAGGCCGACGCCCGAAGCGCGTGAGTTCAGCGCGTCCAGCATGTCCTGCATCGTGCCGCCGACGGGCGGGTCCACGACGATGTCGCGAATCCGGCCGCCCTCGACGTCGGTCAGGCGGATGGTCATCGAGCCCGAGGTGAAGCCGTTCGGATCGGTCGCGGTCAGGCCCGTCTCGTACGGCGAGTAGCCGTTCGTGCGGATGATGTCGTTCAGCCCGAAATAGTGGCTGAAACCCTTGCCGGCCTTGGTGGCCGGACTGGTCGCGTCGTCCTGGATGGCCACGCCCAGGCCGCCGTTTCCGGTCAGGGTCAGGGCTCCGCCCGAGAAGCCGGCCGCGCCCATGCCGCCCATGGCGGTGTTCAGCTGCGCCGTGAAGTCGGACGGGTTGAAGGTGGGGCCGGCCCCGCCGTCGATGCTCATCGTGCCGGAGTCGAAGTCGATGTCGATGCGGCGCTGGATCACGCCGCTGCTGTCGGTCAGGGCGATCGTGGTCTTGCCGGTGAAGCCGGTCATGGCCGCCGTGTCGTCCAGGCCGGTGTCGCGGCCGGTCAGGCTGGTCGGGGCGGGCACGGACGAGGCGGCGTTGGCGGCGCGGTTGAGCTCCTCGGCCGCGCGCGAAGTGAACTCGCCCAACTGGTCGGACAGGTTGACCAGCTCGGTGTTGCGAACGTCCAGCAGGCCCTTGATCTCGCCGCTGGTGATGTTCAACGGGGTGGGCTGCACCGAACCGTTGGCCAGCTGCACGGTCAGATAGCCCGTGGCGGTGGCCGAGGTCTGGTAGGTCATCTTGGCCGCACCGTCGCCGGCCAGGGGCAGGCCTTCGGTCGAGCGGACATAGACCCCGCCCAGCTGGCGGGGCGTGACCTGGACGTTCATCAGCTTGGACAGTTCGTCGACCAGGCCGCTCTGGACGTTCTCGGCGCCGGTGGCGTCGGCCCCGGCCACCTTGGCGCGGGTGATGTCGGTGTTGAGGCCGTCGATCTGGCTCAGCAGGTCGTTGACGCGGTCGACATCGGCCGAGATGCGGGTGTCGGCGTCCTTGCCCAGCTTGGACAGCGACGAGGTGATGCGGCTCGATTCACTGAGGAAGTCGTCCATCCGCGTCAGCGCCTGGGTGCGCAGCAGGGACGAGGACGGATCGTCCTGGGCCGACGAGAAGGCCGAGAAGATGTCGTCCAGGGTCGAGAAGAAGCTGGTGTCGCCGCTGGGATCGCCGAACAGCTGCTGGGCGCGGTTCAGCGTGTCGGACACCACGGAGGTGCGGCCGCTGTCCGAGGCGGCGTTCAGGCTGGCCGACTGCAGGAAGCGGTCGGTCGCGCGCTTGATGGCGTCGATGCTGACGCCCACGCCCATGCCGTTGGACAGCAGGTTCGACTGGGAGATCGTCTTGCGGACGTAGCCCGTGGTGTTGACGTTGGCGATGTTGTCCGAGGTGACGCGCAGACCCGTCTGCGCGGCCATCATGCCGGACGTCGCCGTATTCATGATCGCATTCAGCGACATGCGGTAACCCCCATAAGCTCGGCAAACCGCGCAACGCACGACGCGTCGTTGCCCGGCGAAACTTGCCGGGTCACAGAGGGAATTGCGTTCCCGGTATTTGCCAAGCTACTGAATTTCATTGCGAAAAGTTCCGGTGGTCGGAAATTCGACAAGACGTCATGCGCAAGGACGGCGCCGACTGGCCCCGCGACGGGGCGACGCGGCAACTCCCGTCCCTTTCGACCGGGCGGGCTCGGCAAAAAGCGCCGCGCGGAGAGCGTTTTTGCTTCGTAAACAAGCTATTAAAATCAAATAAAACAACGGCTTGATGTCATTCTGACGAGTTGGCCCGACCGTTGCGTAAGGAGGCCGGACAAAGGCGTGTTCGTCATGGACCGCCGTCTCAACCGAGCAACGACTGCGAATGACCGCGATCGCCGCCCCCACCGCCGCTCTTCCCGCCGCGCCGCCTCCGGCCGCGAACGGGAAGTCGTCTGGCGACGGCTTCGACGCCCTGCTGGCCATCGCCGGCAAGAGCGAAGAGGCTTCCGCCCCCCGCGCCCCGTCGCGTACGGAGTCGAAGAGCGACGCTCGCGACGACGACCGCGACACCAGGGCCGCCGACAAGCCGGCCAGGACGGACAGCAAGAGCGACGCCAAGCGCGCCGATCGCGCGGACAAGGCCGACGACGCTCAAGACGCCAAGGCCGCTCGGGACTCCAAGACGGCGGACGCCGCCGACGCCAAGGCCTCGGACAAGGCCGACGCCGGCAAGGACGCCAAGAGCGACGCCGCGGACGACAAGGCCTCGGACAAGGACGCCGGCCAGAAGGATGACGCGGCGAGCGCCGCCGACGCCACGGCCCAGGCCGCCGCCGCCCTGATCGCCGCCATGACAACGCCGGTCCCGGCCCCGGCCCCGGCCGAAGTCGCCGCCGACGCTCAGCCGGCCGTGGACGCGACGGCCGTCGCCGCCGACCAGGTCGCCGATTTCGCCGCCGCCGTGCAGACGGCCCAGACCCAAGCCCAGACGACCGCGCCGGCCGCCGCCGAAGCCGCTCAGCCCGCCTCGACCCAGCAACAGACCGTCGCTGCTCAGGCGCCGGTCCAGACGGCCGCGCCGGTCGCCGCCGCGCCGGAAGGCCAGGCCGTCGACGCCGCCGCGCTCGAGGCCCTGGCCGCCCTCGCCAGCGACGAAGCGACGGCGGTCTCGACCGACGACCTGACCGCGCCCAAGGCCGCCGCCGCCAAGACCGTCGACACGGCCAAGACCGCCCCAACCCAGCCGGCCGCCGCGCAAGCGCCCGTGGCCCCGGTCGTTGCGCCTGCCGTCCAGGTCGCCGCCGAGGTGGTCGAGGCGCCGGTGGTCGAGGCCGCTCCGGTCGTCGCCGAGACCGTCGTCGCGGACGCCGCGGACGTCGCCGCCGAAGCCGCCGAACCGGAAGCCGCCCCGACGACGACCAAGACCGCCGAGGCTCCCAAGACCGCGCCGTCGCCGCTGGCCGCCCAGGCCAAGGCCGCGGACGCGGTCGCCGTCGAGACCGCCCAGGCCGTCACCGCGGTCGCGGCGGACAAGGGGCAAACGACCACCGACGCCAAGGGCTCGGACCAGACCGCCGCGACGATCGTCTCGGCCGAAGCGCCGGTCGCCGCCGCCGCCGCGGCCGCTGTCGACACCAACGCCATGGCCGTCCAGGCTCCGGCCGCCCAGGCTCAGGCCGCCAGCGCCGCCGCGCCGGCCGCGGCGGCGGCCCCCGTGCGCGGTTCGCCCGAGACCGTCGCCGCCCTGTCGGCCGAGATCCTCAAGCGCGCCGACAAGGCCACCCGCTTCGACGTGACCCTGACCCCGGACAACCTGGGCAAGGTCGACGTGCGCATCGAGATCGGCCGCGACGGCGCGGTGACCGCCTCGATGAGGTTCGACACCCTCCACGCCGCGCAGGAGCTGCGCGGCAAGGCGGGCGAACTGCGCCAGGCCCTGAACGACGCCGGCTTCAACGTGGCCGACAACGGCCTCTCGTTCGACGTCTCCAGCCAGAACAACGGCCAGAATTCCAACCCCTTCCTCGCTTTCCAGGACTTCGGCGACCAGGGACGACGCGCCTTCTCGGGCCGCGCCTTCCAGGCTTCGCTGACCGGCGAGGAAGACATCGCCATCGCCCCCGCTGACCTGCTGCCCGGCCTGAAGACGGTCGCCGACAGCGGTCTCGACATCCGCATCTAAGGAAGGACCGAGTCATGGCCACCGCCGTCTCGTCTCAGAACACCTCTTCGGTCCTCGACAAGATCAACAACTCGCGCACGTCGCTCGCCAACAACGAGCAGACGTTCCTCAAGCTGCTGACCGTCCAGTTGAAGAACCAGGACCCGCTGTCGCCCACCGACACGACCCAGATGACCAGCCAGATCACCCAGATGACGGGCGTCGAGCAGCAACTGGTCACCAACGACCTGCTGGCCGCCCTGGTCGGGATGAACACCGGCACGGGCCTGTCCGAAGGCGTCAACATGATCGGCAAGCAGGTCACCGCGACCACCGACAACTCGACCCTGAAGGACGGCAAGGCGACCTTCTCGTGGAGCCAGCCGGGCGGTTCGACCTCGCTGACGGTCGAAGTGAAGAACGCGGCCGGGAAAGTGGTCCGCACGCTACATCCGGACGACCAGAAGAGCGGCGACCACACCATCACCTGGGATGGCAAGGACGACAGCGGCGCCCAGCTGGAAGACGGCGGCGTCTACACCATCGCCGTCACCGCCAAGGGCGCCGACGGCAAGGAAATCAAGGCGACGAACATCAAGGGCCGCACCGAGGGCGTGGTCACGGCGGTCGACAACTCCACCGGCTCGCCGCAGGTCATCATCAACGGCAAGCCGGTCCCCATCGACAACGTCATCGGCGTCACCGCCGTGGCCGCCAACTCGGACACCAAGACCGACACCAAGACGGAAGACAAAGCCGCCTAGGCCGACCACCACCCTATCGAACGGGCGTCAGAAAGACGCCGACGCGGTCCCCGGAAGACGGTCTTCCCCCGGACCCAAACGCAAACAGCGCTGAACCCTTCGAACCCCTTTAGAAGCAGGAATTCAGTCATGAGCATCAACAGCGCCATGCTCGCCGGCGTCTCCGGCCTGATCGCCAACTCGTCGGCCCTGGCCGCGATCTCGGACAACATCGCCAACGTCAACACGGTCGGCTACAAGCGCTCCAGCGCCAACTTCTCGACCCTGGTGACCTCGGGCTCGAAGAACCAGGCCTACAGCGCCGGCGGCGTGAAGGCCCAGACGCACCAGTATGTCAGCCAGCAGGGCCTGACCCAGTCGACCACCTCGAACCTCGACCTTTCGATCTCGGGTTCGGGCTTCTTCGTCACCACCGAGAAGCCGGAAAACCTGACGGCGACCGACACCCGCTCGTTCACCCGCGCGGGCTCGTTCCAGCTGGACAACCTGGGTTACCTGCGCAACGACGCTGGCCTCTACCTGCAGGGCTGGCTGGCCGATCCGGTCAGCGGCATGATCACGCCCGACCCGTCGGACCTGATGCAGCTGTCGTCGATCAACGTCGGCAGCGTCGGCGGCACGGCCGAGAAGACGACCCGCGTCGGCGTCAACGCCAACCTGCGCTCGGAACAGCCGGTCGCGGCCGCCGTCTCCTACAAGGTCGGCACCGCCGGCTCGCCGTCGAAGACCAACGTCCAGGACTCGGCCCTGGTCAACCACAATTTCGACGTCGTCTACAGCTCGACGGGCGTGGCCAACCCGGTCGCCGGCAACAACGAGTACCTGGTCGACATCAAGGAAAACGGCGTGATCGTCGCCACCGGCAAGGTCGGCTACGACTCGACGGGCGCCCTGGTCAGCTCGACGATCGACTACAAGGGCGCCGCCACCCCGGCCGGCAACACCACGGACACGGCGATCAACTCGGCCGGCGACACCGTCGACCTGGTCGACCTGGGCATCTCGACCGACGCCGACGTCAAGCTGGGCAAGCTTTATGATCCGGCCACGTGGTCGATGTCGGACTACGCCCTGGACAACACCAAGGGCGTCAAGCCGGACTTCGAGATCCAGGTTCCGCTGTCGGACTCCAAGGGCGGCCAGCGCACCGTCACCCTGTCGCTGCTGAAGGGCCCGGGCCCGAACCAGTGGTACGCCGAACTGCGCGCCAAGCCGGGCGACCTAGCCAACAACGCCAACGGCCTGATCAGCTCTGGCATCATCGAATTCACCACCGATGGCAAGCTGAAGGACACGGGCAACCTGTTCGGCGGCACCAACCCGACCTCGATCTCGGTCCAGGCCTCGGGCACGCCGCTGGTGGTCCAGCCGGCGCCGCCGGCCGCGCAACTGCCGCAACCGCCGATCTGGGCCGACGCCCTGGGCATCGACACCCAGGACGTCCAGATCGACCTAGCGAACGCCGCCGGCGGCCTGACCCAGTACAACAGCCAGTCGGTCGTCCAGTCGGTGAACACCAACGGCACCGCCTTCGGCAACCTGACCAATATCGAGGTGGATGACGACGGCTACGTCTCGGCCATCTTCGACAACGGCGTCACCCGCCGGATCGCCCAGGTCGCCGTGGCCACCTTCTCGAACCCGAACGGCCTGAAGGGCGTGAACGGCAACGCCTATCGCGTCACCAACGAAAGCGGCACCTACAGCCTGAAGGCTCCGGGCCAGGGCGGGGCCGGCGCCCTGGCGCCCTCGACGCTGGAAGCTTCGACGGTCGATCTGTCTACTGAGTTTACGGGCCTGATCACCACGCAACGCGCCTACTCGGCGTCGTCGAAGATCATCACGACGGCGGATCAGATGCTTGAAGAGCTTCTGAATATTAAGCGCTGATCATAGGGATTAACGCTCTTTAATTCTTGTGTTTCACATCGAGACACTACGGACTGCTAGAGGAGCCACTCTGTTCAGGCCTTCTTTACTATTGGGATTAAGTCGCTGTTATTAGGCGGCGCCTATAGTGGCCTTCAACAGTGATGGTTGTGGGAAAGGCGTAAAGCCATGTTGCAACAGCAGCGCACGAACAGCCGGGGTGAGAAGTATGTCATCGGTCCGACCGGTGCTCCTCTTACCCTGTCCGATCTGCCGCCGCCGGAGACCCAGCGTTGGGTGATCCGTCGTAAAGCCGAGGTCGTGGCCGCCGTCCGCGGGGGGCCTGCTCTCGCTCGACGAGGCTTGCGATCGTTATAAGCTGACCAACGAGGAGTTCCTCGCCTGGCAGCAGTCGATCGACCGGCACGGCCTGGCGGGCCTGCGGACCACCCGGATCCAGCAGTACCGTTAAGGGCCGCTCGTTAGGCCATGGGGTGCGATATTATGACCGCCCCTTGCTCTTCCTGAGAACCCCGAGGCCTTGCGCCACAAAGGTTTGAAGACGTTCAGCGGCCGCCCTCGCAAGGGGGCGGCCGCGACGTTTTGGCGCCGCCCAGGCCGCCTTCCGGGCCAAGATATAAACGCCTCGTTTACCTTGTACTGGGTAAATCCTGCCTACCGATGGGCGGTTCTCGTTCGCCCGCCGGTTCCTCCTCGCGGAGGGGCGTGGGATCAAGGGTGAGGCTTCGTGGAAAGCTTTCTGGGCTCGATCAAGCAGTTTGGCGTCGGCCGTCTGGCCGCGATGCTCGGCGTTGGCGCCGGCGTCGTCGCGGTCCTGGTGGCCCTCGTCATGTTCATGGGCAAGGAGCCCAATGAGCTGCTGTATTCGAACCTGGACCTGAAGGAAGCCTCGCAGGTCACCCAGGCGCTGGACCAGGCCGGCATCAAGTACCAGACCAAGGGCGACGGCTCGACGATCATGGTGGCGCGCGACAAGGTCGCCAGCGCCCGCCTGATGGTCGCCGGCAAGGGGCTCGTGAGCTCCGGCTCCATCGGCTACGAAATCTTCGACGGCAACAACGCGCTGGGTCAGACCGACTTCGTCCAGCAGCTGAACCGTCAGCGGGCCCTGCAGGGCGAGCTGGAACGCACGATCAAGGCCATGCAGGGCGTCAACAGCGTCCGCGTCCATCTAGTGCTGCCCAAGCGCCAGCTTTTCGAGGAAGACGCCGAGCAGCCCTCGGCGGCCGTCACCATCGGCGTCGGCGCTCGCGAGCCCTCGTCGGAAATGGTCCGCGCCATCCAGAACCTGGTGTCGTCCTCGGTCCCGAACATGAAGGCCGAAAAGGTCGCGGTCATCGATCAGCATGGCAAGACCCTGTCGGCCCCCAGCGACGACAGCCTGGCCGGCAAGGAAGCCGAGGATCGTCGCACCGAGGCCGAGGCCCGCATCGCCAAGACCGTCAAGGACATGATCGAAGGCGTGCTCGGCCCGGGCAAGGCCCGCGTCAACGTCACCGCCGACCTCGACCTGAACCGCGTGACCACCCAGGAAGAGAAGTTCGACCCGGATGGTCAGGTCGTCCGCTCGGAAAGCACCAACGAGCAAGGCAACAGCGAGACCAAGAACGACGACACCTCGGGCGTCACCGCGACCTCGAACGTGCCGGGCCAGGGCGGGGCCAATGGCTTCCAGCAACTGGGCTCGCGCTCGAACGCCAACGAGAGCGTCACCAACTACGAGATCTCCAAGTCGGTCACCACGACCGTCCGCGAGCCGGGGACGATCCGCAAGGTCTCCGTGGCCGTGGCCATCGACGGCGTCTCCGCCCCTCCGGGCAAGGACGGCAAGCCGGGAGCCTATACGCCGCGCACCGCTCAGGAGATCGCCCAGATCGAGGAGTTGGTGAAGACCGCCGTGGGCTTCGACGCTCAGCGCGGCGACCAGGTGAAGGTCACCAACATCAAGTTCCCGCAGCCCGAGGACCAGGGTCTGGAGAAGCAGGGTATGCTGGCCGGCTTCGACAAGAACGACATCATGCGCTTCGCCGAACTGGGCGTCCTGGGCGTCGTGGCCCTGCTGATCCTGCTGTTCGCGGTCCGTCCGTTCATCAACAACCTGTCGACGCCGGCGCCGGGCCCGGTGGCCCTGGCCGGTCCGGGCGGCGCGCCGGTGACCCGTCTGGTCACCCTGTCGGACGGCACCCAGCAGCAGGTGGTCATCGACCAGGCGGGCGAGCCCATCGCCATCGCCGGCCCGGTCTCCGACATCGACTCGCGCATCGACATCGCCAAGATCGAGGGGCAGGTTAAGGCCTCGTCTATCAAGCGCGTGTCAGAGTTCGTCGAGAAGCATCCGGAAGAGTCCGTCGCGATCCTCCGTAACTGGCTGCACGAGTCGAACTGATGGCTATGAAAGTCGCCGTCAACGATATCAAGAACCTCTCGGGGCCCGAAAAGGCCGCGATCGTTCTGCTCGCCCTCGGCGAAGATCACACCAGGATCTGGGAAGCCCTGGACGACGAGGAGATCAAGGAAGTCTCCCAGGCCATGGCCGGCCTCGGCACGGTCTCGGCCAGCGTGGTCGAAGAGCTGCTGGTCGAGTTCGTCTCGGGCATGAGCTCGACCGGCGCGATCATGGGGTCGTACGAGCAGACCCAGCGCCTGCTGGCCTCGTTCATGCCCCAGGAGAAGGTCGACGCCCTGATGGAAGAGATCCGCGGTCCGGCGGGTCGAACCATGTGGGACAAGCTGGGCAACGTGAACGAAGCCGTTCTCGCCAACTATCTGAAGAACGAATACCCGCAGACCGTCGCGGTGGTGCTGTCGAAGGTGAAGAGCGATCACGCCGCGCGCGTGCTGGCCTGCCTGCCGGAAGACTTCGCCCTGGAATGCGTCACCCGCATGCTGCGGATGGAGCCGGTGCAGCGCGAGATCCTCGACAAGATCGAGATGACCCTGCGCACCGAATTCATGTCGAACCTGGCGCGGACGTCCAAGCGCGACAGCCACGAGATGATGGCCGAGATCTTCAACAATTTCGATCGCCAGACCGAAGCCCGCTTCATCGCGGCCCTGGAGGAGCGCAACCGCGAGGCGGCCGAGCGCATCCGGGCCCTGATGTTCGTGTTCGAGGACCTGTCGAAGCTGGACCCGGGCGGCATCCAGACCCTGCTGCGCGGCACGCCGAAGGAGCAGCTGGCCCTGGCCCTCAAGGGCGCCTCGGACAAGCTGCGCGACATGTTCTTCTCCAACATGTCGGAGCGCGCCGCCAAGATCATGCGCGAGGACATGGAAAGCATGGGCCCGGTGCGCCTGAAGGACGTCGACGCCGCCCAGGTGGGCATGGTGCAGGTCGCCAAGGACCTGGCCGCCAAGGGCGAGATCATGCTGGCCGGCTCCGGCGGCGACGACGAGCTGATCTACTGAGGCGGATGGCATGAACGACACCCCTCACCGCAAATTCGCCTTCGACACGGTCTTCGACGACCGCGGCGGCGTCGCCTACACCCCGCCGAAGGTGAAGAAGAGCTTCACGCCCGAGGAGGTCGAGGCGGCCAAGGCCCAGGCCTATCAGGACGGCGAGCGCTCGGCCGTGGCCCGCGCCGAGCAGGAGGCGGCCCACGCCCTGAACGAGGTGGCCCACGCCATCCGCGAGGCGTTCGGGTCGCTGAACCAGGTGGCCCACGAGCACCGCGAAGGCTCGGCCATGCTGGCCCTGGCCTGCGCCCGCAAGATCGCCGACGCGGCCCTGCACCATTTCCCCGAGGCTCCGGTCTCGGCGGCCCTCGAAGCCCTGGCCCGCGAGGTCGAGGCCCAGCCGCGCATCTTCGTGCGGGTGTCGCCAGAGCTCGAGGAGCGCACCCAGCAGGCGCTGGAGCACGTGGCGACCCAGATCGGCTTCCAGGGCCAGATCGTCGCCCGCGCCGACGGCGCCATGGCCCCGGCGGCCTTCACTTTCGACTGGGGGGAAGGCCGCGCCGCCTTCGATCCAGACGGCGCCGCCCAGCGCGTCGCCGAAGCGCTGGAAGCGGCCATCGCCGCCGAAGGTCTCCACGCCGAACCCCTGTTCTCCTGAAAAGGCTGATCCAAGATGGCCGAAGACAATCTCACGCTCGACGAATTCGGAGGCTCGATGCTGGCCTCCGAAATGCCGGTCGAGCTCAGCGACAAGACCGCGTCGGACCTGGCGCCGGTCTTCGACGTGCCGGTCAACATCTCGGCCGTGCTGGGACGCGCGCACATGTCCGTGGCGCAGCTGCTGCAACTGAACCAGGGGTCGATCCTGGAGCTGGACCGCAAGGTCGGCGAGGCGATCGACATCTATGTCAACAACCGCCTGGTCGCCCGGGGCGAGGTCGTCGTCGTCGACGAGCGCCTGGGCGTGACCATGACGGAAATCATCAAGGACGGCGACCAGGGCTAACGCCCCGCCGTCCGTGAGGGAGAGTGGAAAATGCGGCTTCTGGTCGTCGGAAAACTGAACGGGCAGCTCTCGGTCGCCGTGAAGATGGCGATGAACGCGGGCGCGAAGGTCTCGCACGTCGAAACGACGGAGCAGGCGACCAACGCGCTGCGGGCCGGGCAGGGCGCCGACCTGCTGATGGTCGAGTACTCGCTGGATATCGCCGGCCTGATCGCGGCCAACGAGGCCGAGCGGATGCGGGTGCCGGTGGTGGCCTGCGGCGTCGACGCCGACCCGATGCGCGCGGCCGCGGCCATCAAGGCCGGCGCCAGGAGTTCATCCCGCTGCCGCCGGACGCCGAGCTGATCGCCGCCGTCCTGGCCGCCGTCACCGACGATGAAAAGCCGATGGTCGTCCGCGACCCGGCCATGGAGTTGGTCATCAAGCTGGCCGACCAGGTCGCCCCCTCCGACGCCTCGATCCTGATCACCGGCGAAAGCGGTTCGGGTAAGGAGGTGATGGCTCGCTACGTCCACTCCAAGTCGCGCCGGGCCAAGGCGCCGTTTATCTCCGTCAACTGCGCCGCCATCCCCGAGAACCTGCTGGAGAGCGAGCTGTTCGGCCACGAGAAGGGCGCCTTCACCGGCGCCATGGCCCGCCGCATCGGCAAGTTCGAGGAAGCCGACGGCGGCACCCTGCTGCTGGACGAAATCTCGGAAATGGACGTGCGCCTGCAGGCCAAGCTGCTGCGCGCCATCCAGGAGCGCGAGATCGACCGCGTCGGCGGCTCCAAGCCGGTCAAGGTCAACATCCGCATCCTGGCCACCAGCAACCGGGACCTGGCTCAGTCCGTGAAGGACGGCGTCTTCCGCGAAGACCTGCTCTACCGCCTGAACGTCGTGAACCTGCGCCTGCCGCCGCTGCGCGAGCGCCCGGGCGACGTGATCAGCCTGTGCGAGTTCTTCGTGAAGAAGTACTCGGCCGCCAACGGCGTGGCGGAAAAGCCGATCTCGGCCGAAGCCCGCCGTCGGCTGATCGCCCACCGCTGGCCGGGCAACGTCCGCGAGCTGGAAAACGCCATGCACCGCGCGGTGCTGCTGTCGACCGGTCCGGAGATCGAGGAGTTCGCCATCCGCCTGCCGGACGGTCAGCAACTGGCCCCCGCGCCGGATGTCGCCGTCGCCCGCGGCGCCCAGATGGCCGCCGACGCCGTCTCGCGCACCTTCGTCGGCTCGACCGTCGCCGAGGTCGAGCAGAAGCTGATCATCGACACGCTGGAGCATTGCCTGGGCAACCGCACGCACGCCGCCAACATCCTGGGCATCTCGATCCGCACGCTGCGCAACAAGCTGAAGGAATACAGCGACGCCGGCGTTCCGGTGCCGCCGCCGCAAGGGGGCGTGGGCGCCGCAGCCTAGGTGCGAACTCCATGGCTCTGCGCCGCGACCATCCGTCCGGCGCCGAACATGGCTAATTCTCGTTAAGGAGATGGCGGCGGACCGCAAATCGCTTCAAGCGCTGGTCTAGCTTACCCATCAACGGTTCAAGGTTCAGCATGGCCGACGCCGCCGCCCCGACCGCCCGATCCGTTCCCAGCGCGCGCTCGCTGCTGGACGGTTTCCTGCGCGGCGAAATGGGCCTGGCCCTGGGCGTCGTGGGCATCATCGTCCTGCTCATCCTGCCGGTTCCGCCGGTCTTGCTGGACATGCTGCTGGCCATCTCGGTGACTGGATCCGTGCTGATCCTGATGACCGCGATCCTGATCAAGCGGCCGCTGGAATTCACCTCGTTCCCGACCGTCCTCCTGGTGTCGACGCTGTATCGCCTGGGCCTGAACGTCGCCTCGACCCGCCTGATCCTCGGCCACGGCCAGGAGGGCACGGGCGGGGCCGGCGCGGTCATCGAGGCCTTTGGTCACCTGATGATGCAGGGCAACTTCGTCATCGGGGTGATCGTCTTCATCATCCTGGTGGTGGTGAACTTCATGGTCGTCACCAAGGGTTCGGGCCGGATCGCCGAAGTCGCCGCCCGCTTCACCCTGGACTCCATGCCCGGCAAGCAGATGGCGATCGACGCCGACCTGTCGACCGGCCTGATCGACCAGGAAGGCGCCAAGCTGCGCCGCAAGGAGCTGGAACAGGAAAGCACGTTCTTCGGCGCCATGGACGGCGCCAGCAAGTTCGTGAAGGGCGACGCGATCGCCGGCCTGATCATCACCGGCATCAATGTCGTCGGCGGCATCATCATCGGCGTCGTGCAGCACAAGCTGCCGATCGGCCAGGCCGCCTCGACCTACACCATCATGACCATCGGCGACGGTCTGGTCAGCCAGATCCCGGCCCTGATCATCTCGATCGCCGCCGGCATGGTCGTTTCGAAGGCCGGCGTCGAAGGTTCGGCCGACAAGGCCCTGACGACCCAGCTGGCCATGAACCCGGCGGGTCTGGGCATGGTCTCGGCCTCGGCCGGCATCATCGCCCTGATCCCGGGCATGCCGATCATCCCGTTCGCGGTGCTGTCGCTGGGCGCCGGGGCCCTGGCCTACAAGCGCATCCAGGACGCCAAGAAGCCCAAGCCCATCGATCCATCCCTGCTCGAGGCCGCCTCCGCCCCCGCCGAGGCGGAAGAGGAGCCGATCAGCGCCTCGCTGGCCATCGACGACGTCAAGATCGAGCTGGGCTACGGCCTGCTGACCCTGATCAACGACCTGGACGGCCGCAAGCTGACCGACCAGATCCGCGCCCTGCGCAAGACCCTGGCCGGCGAGTTCGGCTTCGTCATGCCGCCCGTCCGGATCCTCGACAACATGCGCCTGGCCAACCAGGGCTACGCCATCCGCATCAAGGAAATGGAAGCCGGCGCCGGCGAAGTGCGCCTGGGCTCCCTGATGGCCATGGACCCGCGCGGCGGCCAGGTCGAGCTGCCCGGCGAACACGTGCGCGAGCCCGCCTTCGGCCTGCCGGCCACCTGGATCGCCGACGACCTGCGCGAGGAAGCCACCTTCCGCGGCTACACGGTCGTCGACCCGGCCACGGTGCTGACCACGCACCTGACCGAGATCCTCAAGGAGAACATGGCCGACCTGCTGTCCTACGCCGAGGTGCAGAAGCTCCTGAAGGAGCTGCCCGAGTCGCAGAAGAAGCTGGTCGACGACCTGATCCCGGGCACGGCCACCGCCGCCACGGTGCAGCGCGTGCTGCAATCGCTGCTGCGGGAGCGCGTCTCGATCCGCGACCTGCCGCAGATCCTGGAAGGCATCGGCGAGGC
This sequence comes from Caulobacter sp. UC70_42, assembly GCF_044056025.1. Lineage (NCBI taxonomy): Bacteria > Pseudomonadati > Pseudomonadota > Alphaproteobacteria > Caulobacterales > Caulobacteraceae > Caulobacter > Caulobacter sp. UC70_42. The sequence continues at coordinate 2,645,192 of NZ_CP171994.1, forward strand.
CGCGCCGCACACCGCCTCGGTCACCCTGCTGGTCGAGCAGGTGCGCGCCCGCCTGTCGCGCCAGCTGTGCTGGGCCAATCGCGGCGACGACGGCGCCCTGCCGATCATCACCCTGTCCGCCGACTGGGAGCAGGCCTTCGCCGAAGCCCTGATCGGTCCCGGCGACGACAAGCAACTGGCCCTGCCGCCCTCGCGCCTGCAGGACTTCATCCGCGGCGTCCGCGACGCTTTCGAGCGCGCGGCCCTGGCTGGCGAACACGCCGTGCTGCTGACCAGCCCGGGCGTCCGCCCCTATGTCCGCTCGATCATCGAACGCTTCCGCGGCCAGACCGTGGTGATGAGCCAGAACGAGATCCACCCCCGCGCCCGTCTGAAGACGGTAGGGATGGTCTAGGGATACGGTGACTTTCGGTCATCGCCCCGGGGGGACTTTCGACCCATCTCGGACTTTTAGCGCCTCGCTCACGTGAAGTGTGAGCTACCGCACGATATAGCTGCTGCTTGGGCATCTGATGGGCGATGCATCGCTTATCCAATCCAGACCCAGCCGCCCTTTGCGCACCACGATGCGAACGCATCCCCCTCTACGAAGAAACCTATCTCGCTCGGCTGTAGACTCGAGATCCGCCCTCCAGCCTGAGCCAATTTCGGCAAGCTTGTAGTGCTTTATGCCCGGGCTTCGAACGGATTTTGCGCCTCCGTCGTAGCCAACGATCCTCATATCGTGAGCGCGCCCAGGCGCTGAGCCGTGCGCATTGATCCAGACCAAGCTCCCGCTAAGCCAGACAATTCCAGTAATTGTGAGAAAAAATATCCAGGCTTCGCGCGAAGAGTATACTCTCTCGACGCGCCATAAGAACACACCAAGAAACAATGCACCCCAAACCAGCTTAACGCGCGACGCATTTACGAAGCCGGTTTGCAAATCGCCGGGTAACGCTGCAAGCGGAACGAACAGGATCAGCGCCCACACCACAAGGAGCGCCACGACGCCTAAGGCGCCTAGCAGCCAGCGCGCAATTCCTCCTAACAATTCTCGCTCCGGTGGTTGAGTGGCAGGTGTGCCATTTTCGACCCTTGGAAGTAGTAGAGCAGCCGGATCGACCTGTGCAGTTGGATTCGGCCAACGTACACCCTGCTGTGAGCAGGGCCGCAACCCACCCATCACTGCCTCTCGAAACGTCGGCTTAGCCGTCCCCCGCCTTAGGCCGCTCTCGCCGCCGCGCCAGGCGCCGGGCGGTACGTCTCGGCGTCGCTGGTGAATTCGGCGTGGCCGTATCGCGCCAGCTGGCGCTTGAGCTTGGCGACCAGGCGCGCGTCGGCCAGGTCCGAGACGCCCGGGACGTTGCGCGCCAGGCGGTAGGCCAGCAGCTGGCTGGTCACCAGCAGCGCCACGACGCCGAACATCATGAAGTCGCGGGGACCGATCTCGACGCCCATGCGCCTCGCGGCCGCGACGTCGCCGTTCATGAAGTTGCGCAGGAAGAACACCTTGGAGAAGCGGCGCTCGACCTTGTCGAACAGGCGGTTCTCGGGGCGCTCGTCCGGCGGCAGGTAGGCGTTCAGCGTGGCCCGGACCAGCTCGCCGCAGGTGGCGTCGTCGAAGCCGGCGCGCAGGGTGCCGCTGCGGGCGTTCATGGTATCGACCACGCCCTGCGGGGTGTCGGCCAGCAGGTCCTCGGGCAGGCCCAGCAGGAAGCAGCGGTAGCGGGCCAGCTCGACCCGCGCGCGCTCATCTGCGGTGAAGGTCTTCCGGCCCTGGCCGACGATCTTGTAGCTCATCAGGAAGATCGGGATCAGGCCGGCGGGCATCTGGTCGACCTGCGGGATCGGGATGCCATACACGCCGACGTCCCAGCGGTCCGAGCGCTTCAGGGCGTTGAACCGCACCATGGAGTGCATCAGCCGCACCATGGCGGCGGCCTTGAAGCCCGCCCCGTGGCGCTCCAGCGAGCCGGGCAGCAGGGTGGTGGTGAAGAAGGTCGCCGTCTCGTTGACCCGGCGGGCGGCCGTGTCGTTCGACAGGGTCCCGGTCAGGGCCATCGGCAGGGCGGCGTACTTGTTCATGAAGGTGGCGATGAACGCGCCCCGGATCGCGAACGGCCCCAGATTGGCGGCGGCGTTGCGGTCCAGCCGCTGGCCCTCGCGCACCAGGTCCATATCGACCCAGGCGGGCGTCGCCTCCATGTCGGCGATGAAGGCGGCCAGTTCCGGCGGCGCGTCCGGCAAGGCCGCGACGCCTTCGTCGCAGGCCTTGGTCAGCATCTGGACCAGCGGGCGAAAGCCATATCGCGGCATCAGGGCGGCATAGGCGTCGGCCACCACGTCGCCCAGCAGGGTGTAGGCCTTGATCAGGGCGACCTTTCCCGGGTCGAGTTCACGCAGGCGCGGCGCGACGCTGGCTTTCGGATCGTCGGTGAAGCGTTCGGGCATGAGGTCGAAATCGATGTCGCCATAGAGCGCGGGCAGGGCGGTCTTCTGCGACGCGACCTTGGCCCGGACCTTTTCGAGGGCGGCGTTCATGGGAACTCCTGGCGTAGCGGAACCGAGACGGATCCAACTGTTCGGCGCTAGGTTAAGCCCACGGGAACCCGACGCTACTCGCCTTGCCCGCATCTCGGAGGCCAAACCACAAGTGACTGAAAAGACGAGGCGAACGCCGCGCCAGTCGCGCTCCGAAGCGACGGTGGACGCGATTCTGGAAGCGGCCTTTCAACTTCTCGAGGCCGATGGCGTCGAAGCCCTGACCACCAACCACATCGCCGAGCGGGCCGGGGTCAGCGTCGGCACGCTCTACCAGTATTTCGCCGGCAAGCAGGCGATCCTGGCGGCCCTGGCTCAGCGCCGCGCCGCCGCCGCCCGCGACCGCATCGCCGAGATCGTCATCGCCAATTCCAGCGTGGAGCGACCTGAACTGGGGGCGGTGCGCCTGATCGTCCGCACCCTGGCCACCGCCTTCGAGGGCTCGCCCGCCACCCGCCGCGCGCTGCTGGACGCCCTGACCCTGGCGGGCGGCGACGACGTCGTCATGCGTCACCACCTGACGTTCTTCGACACGATCGCCGGCAAGACCGCCTTCGGCTTTCCGTTGTCGCCCGAGGCGGGCTTCGTCCTGACCCACGCGGTGGTCGGATTGCTGCGCGCGGCGACCGCCGAGACCGAGCTGGCGCTGAACCCCGCGCGGCTGGAGGACGAGCTGGTGCGGCTGATGGAAGCCTATATCGGGGCCCTGGTCGCGGCCCCTCATGGCGACGGGAACTCGCCCCGGTAGAACGTCGCGTCGACTCGCCGACGGAACCGTGTCCGCAAGGTCACGTTGTTTCCGGCAAGGGAGGGGCCCCTTTCGACGGAGAGTGACCATGACCAACAAGATCGCCCTGCTCGCCGCCGCCGCGACCCTGACGTTCGCCGGCGCCGCTTTCGCCCAGAGCACGACCACCACCACGACCCCGGCCGCGCCGACCACCGGCGCCATGCCGCCGGCCTCGACCACCATGCCGGCGCCGACTTAGTCCACGACCACCACGACGCCGACTCAGAGCACGACCACCACGACCACGCCGTCGGCTTCGACCACGACTCAGACCACCACCCCGTCCGCCGACGCCGCGGGCGCGCCGACCTCGGCCAGTGTCGCCAGCTTCAAGGTCGGTTCGGCCGTGAAGGACGCCGGCGGCGTCTCGGTCGGCCAGATCACCGGCACCAGCACCGGCGCCGACGGCTCGACCAACGTCATCGTCACCAATGGCGGTGTGAAGTTCGCCCTGCCGGCCAACAGCCTGAGCGCGGGCGCGGACGGCAGTGTCTCGACCACGGCCACCAAGGCCCAGATCGACGCCACGGTCGCGGGCGCCAAGCCGCAGTAAAGCGTCACGCCGCACCGCTGAAACCATCGCGAGCCCGCTCGGCATTGCCGAGCGGGCTCGTCACTGATAGCGATGCCTTCACAAAGGGGCGTTTTCCGCCGATTTGGGGTTCCGTATGCCTCCGGCCAATAAGACTAAGCGTGGGTCCAACTCGCTGCTCTGGGACTTGCTGACGTTCGATCGTCTGGTCACCGGGCCGGTGATTCACTTCATCTATTGGGCTGGCCTCGGGGTCGTGGCCCTGTTCGGCTTTTCGGTCGTCGGCGCCGCCGTGGGCCTGGCGCTGAAGGAGCCGGGCGTCGGCTCGCTGCTGCTGGCCTTCCCGGTGCTGGTCGCCGGCCTGCTGGTCGCAGGCGCGCTGGTCCTGCTTTGGCGCGCCTTCTGCGAGTTCTACGTCGCCATCTTCCGGATCAGCGAGGACCTGCGGGCCCTGCGCCAGACCAGCGACGCCGATCACGCCGCCATCCGGGCTCGCCAGGCGGCGCAGCCGCCGCGTACTCAGGTTTAAGGCCGCTACTTCGCGACGGTTTTCAGCTGATCGCGCAGCGCGCCCATCGTCTCCAGCGGCATGTCGAGCGCGCAGAACAGCTTTTCGGGGATGGAGACCGCCTGATCGCGCAGGGCGCGGCCCTTGTCGGTCAGCGCCACGATGACCCGCCGCTCGTCCTCCGGATCCCGGGCGCGCTCGACAAGACCGCCGGCTTCAAGGCGCTTGAGCAGCGGGGTCAGGGTGCTTGAATCCAGGTCCAGGGCGTCGCCCAGGGCCCCGACGGTCCGGGGACTGGCCTCCCACAGCACCAGCATGGCCAGATACTGCGGATAGGTCAGCCCCAGGGCGTCCAGCATGGGCCGGTAGAGCCGCGTCATCCGGTTGGCCGCGCCGTAGAGGGCGAAGCACAGCTGGTTGTCGAGGCGCAGGACCTCGATAGGACCATCGGACGGTGCGGACTTCTTCTGGCTCATGACATTACGGCTTTAGGCCGCCTTCACGGTGATGGCCACGTCGACATTGCCGCGCGTGGCGTTCGAATAGGGGCAGACTTGGTGGGCGGTCGCAACCAGCGCCTCGGCGTCGGCTTGGCTCAGGCCCTGGGTTTCGACCTCCAGCGCGACTTCCAGCTTGAAACCGACCTCTTGCGTGGCGAGGCCGACCTGGCCGGTCACGGTCGAGCCGGTCAGCGCGATCTTCTGGGTGCGCGCGACATGGGCCATGGCGCTCTGGAAGCAGGCGGCGTAGCCGGCGGCGAACAGCTGCTCGGGGTTCGTGCCGGTTTCCTTGCCGCCCAGGGCCTTGGGCATCGACAGCTGGACGTCCAGCAGGCCGTCTTCGCTGCGGGCGTGGCCGTCACGGCCGCCGACGACGGTGGCGCGGGTGGTGTAGAGGGTGGTCATGGGAGTCTCCTTGGCCTGAAGTGATGCGAACGATTTAATCGTGCGCGATATAAATGCAAGAGCTCGGCGATGAAAAAGATCGTGCGCGATTATTTTCTGTGAGGCCCTAGGCCGCCCAAGCCGCCGCGAAGCGCTTTAGCAGCGAGCGCGCCGGGCTTTCGCCGCAGGCTTCGGCGGCTTCCAGGCGCAGGAACAGATCTCCGGCCTTGTGGCTGGCGCGGGCGGGCAGGCCCTGGCCGGGCAGGCGGACCAGGCCGCGGGCGGCGGCCTTGGTCGAGATCCAGGCCGGGCGCGGGCCCAGCGGGGTGTCTGCGTCGACGCGACCGCCTTCGGCCAGCACGCGGGGGTCGACCTTGCCGGTCAGCCAGATATCGTCGCCGCGCACCAGGGCGCCGTCCTGGGCGCGGAACCTGACCTCGAACATCACGCCCTCGACCCGGACCTTGTCGCCCTCGCGCAGGCCGGCGGGCAGTTTCAGCCGCAGGCGGCGGCCGTCGATGGCCAGCTCTTCGGCGCCGCCGGCCACGGCCGTGGCGATGTCGATCTCGAGAAAGACGCGGTCGGCCAGCGGGACGGCTTGCACCGCGGGCGGGAAGTTGTGCTGCGCGACCGGCGTGTCCTGCAGCAGGCGGTAGGCGGCCAGCACGTCGCGGAACAAGGCCGCGTCGCCCGTCGGACGATCGGGGTGGGCCCGCTTGGCCGCCTCGCGATAGGCGGTGCGCAGCTCGCGCTCGTCGGCGTTGGACGCGACACCCAGCAGGGCGCGAGCGGCCGAAAGCGTCAGGGCGGGCGTACGGGTCGTCATGGCCCGACCCTGGCGCCGGATGGTCAACGGCGGGTTAAGTTAAGACTTTAGGGCGGGTTCCCCAAAGGGTTCGCCCTGATGTGGCTCTCGACCGCGCCAGGCTCTATATCGAAGCCATGAGCGCTGACCCGACCCTGATCCCCGCCTCGCCCAGCGAGGACGACTATGTCCGCCAGGTGACCGAGGCGGTTCCGCCGCCCCTGCTGTCCGAAGAGGATCCGTTCGCCCTGTTCGCCGAGTGGCTGGAGGAGGCGGGCAAGAAGGAGCTCAACGACCCCAACGCCATGACCGTCTCGACCGTTGACGCCGACGGCATGCCGGACTCGCGCATGGTGCTGCTGAAGGACGTCGATGCGCGCGGCTTCGTCTTCTACACCAACACCCAGAGCGCCAAGGGGCGCGAGCTGAACGGCCAGCCCAAGGCGGCCCTGCTGTTCCACTGGAAGTCCCTGCGCCGCCAGGTGCGGATCCGCGGCGTGGTCGAGCCGGTCAGCGACGCCGAGGCCGACGCCTATTTCGCCAGCCGCGCCCGTCCCAGCCAGCTGGGCGCCTGGGCCAGCGACCAGTCGCGTCCGCTGCCCGACCGCCTGGCCCTGGAAAAGCGGGTCGCCGAGATGGGTCTGAAGTTCGGCCTGGGCAGGGTTCCGCGCCCGCCGCACTGGTCGGGCTATCGCATCATCCCCGTCACCCTCGAGTTCTGGCGCGACCGTCCGTTCCGCCTGCATGAGCGGCTGGTGTTCGACCGCGCGGACGGGGGCTGGACGACGAAGCGGCTGTTTCCTTAAGCCAGCGCCCGCTCCCGGTCACCTCGCCCGATACCGCGCCAGGAACGTCTCGACCGCGTCGTCGGCGATGTCCTGGATCGTGCGGCGGGGCAGGACATCGTCGCCGGCGGTTATGCCCAGGACCAGGGTGACGTGGTCCAGCAGGCCCATCAGCTGGCCAGCGGCCCAGGAGGCTTTCTCGACCCTGATCTCGCCAGTTTTGGCCAGGTCGTTGATCACCGAGATCGTCGCGCCGCCCAGTTCGTCGCGGGCGCTTTGCAGGAAGTATTCGGCCACATCCTCGAAGCGGCGGCGCTCGGCCGTGACCATCCGGAACATGGCCCGGGTGTCGGCTCGCGAGAGGAAGGTGGCGTAGGCGACGGCCAGGGCGGTCAGGCGCGTTCGGGCGTCGCCCTTCACGCGGACAGCCTCGCGGACCGGGCGCCGATCCCGCTGACCGTTTCCATCACGATCGCCTTGAACAGGTCGGCCTTGCTGGGGAAATAGGCATAGAGGGTGGCGGTCGAGACCCCGGCGGCGCGGGCGACCACCTCCATGCCGGTGTCGGCGTAACCTTCCTTCAGAAATAGGAATCTGGCCGAGGCGAGGATTTCCTCGCGCTTGTGTCCAGACCGCTTCAGACCCGCGCCGACAAGCATATGACACTCGCACTCAATGGCTTCGATGCAATCTAACCGCGAAAATCGAAGCTCGGCAAGGCTCGCGCGAGAGGACGCGGGCGCGTGTTTCGGCTATGCAGCCCCGGCGCCGATTTTCGGGCGCGACGAGATGGGACGCTGGGCGTGATCAAGGACGCGGAAGCCGCGCGCGAGCAGGAAGTGGCCGCCTGGTTTGGCGAGCGGGCGGAAAGCACGATCGAGACCTCGTGCGCCCGGGTGTTCCTGATCGACGGTTCGGCCTTCAAGGTCAAACGCCCCGTCGACTTCGGCTTCCTGGACTACTCCACCCTGGAGCTGCGCCGCTGGGCGCTGGAGCGCGAGCTGACCTTCAACCGCGCCGCCGCGCCGGACATCTATCGCGAGGTCCGCCGGCTGAACCGCACCCCAAACGGCGGCCTGGAGATCGACGGCGAGGGCGAGATCGTCGAGTACCTGCTGGAGATGCGCCGCTTCGACCAGAACGGCGTGCTGGCCACCCAACCCTGGGCGATCGACGACGCGCTGGAGGATTCGCTGGGCCGCACCGTGGCGCGTTTCCACGCCGGCTCGTCGCTGCGTCCGCAAGGCGGCGGCGTCGCGGCCCTGGGCTACACGATCCGCTCCAACGCCAACCTGCTGCGCGGCCTGTCCGCCCGGCTGGGCAAGCAAGCGGTCGAGCGCCTGGTTCACGAGACCGACATCGCGCTGGAGCGCCTGGGTCCGCTGCTGGACGGCCGCGCCAAGGACGGCTTCGCCCGCCACTGCCACGGCGACCTTCACCTCGGGAACATCCTGATCGAGAACGGCCAGCCCATCCTGTTCGACTGCATCGAATTCAACGACACCCTGTCGGACATCGACGTGCAGTACGACCTGGCCTTCCTGCTGATGGACCTGGATTTCCGCCGTCGCCGCGACGCCGCCGGCCGGGTGCTGAACGCCTATCTGGACGAGGCCGCCCGTACGTTCGGCGAAGGGCTATGGACGGGCCTGGCCGCCCTGCCGCTGATGCTGAGCGTCCGCGCCGCCGTACGCACCCACGTCTGGGCCTATACCGGCGACGACGAGGCCGCGCGGGCTTACCTCAACACCGCCCTCGAGCATCTGGCCCCCAAGCCGGTCAGCCTGGTGGCGGCCGGCGGCCTGTCGGGTTCGGGCAAGTCGACCTTTTCGCGCGTCTGCGCCCCGGGTCTCGGCTCGGCCCCGGGCGCGGTCGTTTTGCGCACCGACGAGATCCGCAAGCGCCTGTGGGGCGTGCCCTCGCTGCAGCGCCTGCCGCGCGAGGCCTATACGCCGGAGATGAGCCAGAAGGTCTACGACCAGCTGTTCCATGACGCCGAGCTGTGCCTGAAGGCCGGCCGCTCGGTGGTGCTGGACGCGGTGTTCCTGAAGGCCGAGGAGCGGGCTCGCGCCGAGGCCCTGGCCACGACCTGCGACGTCGGTTTCCTGGGCGTTTGGCTGGAGGCGCCGCCCGAGGTGCTGCGCGCGCGGGTTGCGGCCCGGGTCAACGACGCCTCGGACGCCGACGTGGCCGTGCTGGAGAACCAACTGACCCGCGAGACCGGCGAGATCACCTGGCGCAAGGTCGATACGGTCAACGCGTTCGAGGACGAAGCCCGGGCGTTGGCGGAGACCATGGGCTGAGGCTCACGCCGCCTGCCGGTCTTCGCCCGGCGGCTCCGGGTTCACCGCCCGGACGATCGCGGTGATCAGGTCCATCGGCTTGACCGGCTTGCCCAGGTGGTCGTCAAAGCCCATGCCGAGGAACCGCTCACGGTCGCCGGCCATGGCCGAGGCGGTCAGGGCGATGACGGGCAGGGCAGGATCGCCGGTCCGGCCCTGGCGGATCGCCTCCAGCGCGGTGATGCCGTCCATCACCGGCATGTTGATATCCATCAACACGCAATCGTATTGGCCCGAGGCCATGGCCTTCAACGCCTCCTCGCCGTTCTCGACGATGGTCAGGGTGACGCCCGTCGGCTCCAGCATGGCGCGCACGACCAGCTGATTGACGGCGTTGTCCTCGGCCATCAGCACCCGGATCTGATCGAGGGTCTTGTCGTCTTGGGTCTCGAGTTCCGGCGCGGGCGCGGCCGCGGCCGCTTCGGCTTCCTCGACGCGGAGGCTGAGCACGAAGCAGGCGCCGACCTGGGACGGGCGCAGCTCCAGGTCGCCGCCCAGCTGGCGGGCCAGGGCGCGCGAGATGGTCAGGCCGAGCCCTGCGCCGCCGTGCCGGCGCGAAATGGTCTCATCCGCCTGGGTGAAGCTGTCGAACACCCGGTCCGCGGCCGCCGCCGGCACGCCGGGTCCAGTGTCGCTGACCGTGAAGCGCAGCATCCACGCGTCGCCCGCGCGCTCGGCGTCGACGCCCACCCGGACGTGGCCTTGGGTCGTGAACTTGACGGCGTTGGAGACGAGATTGGTCAGGATCTGTCGGATGCGCAGCGGGTCGGCGAGGATCCAGTCCGGCGTCTCGGCGCTGAAATCGGCGAACAGCGACAGGTTCTTGGACACCGCCGCGTCGCGCCAGGCGTCGACCACGTCGGCGACGATGGCGCGCGGATCGATCGCCTCGGGCGCCAGCTCGACACGGCCGGTCTCGATCCGCGACATGTCCAGAACGTCGTTGAGCAACTGCATCAGGCTGTCGCCCGACTTGAGCATCAGGGCGACCTGTTCGCGCTGGGTCGGGTTCAGGGGCGAGCGCTCCAGGGCATGGGCCATGCCCAACAGGCCGTTCATCGGCGTGCGAAGTTCGTGGCTGGTGACGGCGATGAAGGTCGACTTGGCGCGGGCCGCCTCCAGGGCGCGCTCGCGCTCCTCGCGCAGGCCTCGGGTCAAGGCGTCCATGCGGCGGGCGGCGGCGCGGTTACGCAGGGCGACGTTCAGCGTGACGGCGATCAGCAGCACCAGCGACCAGCGCATCGATTGGGTGGCCATGTCGGCGCCGGGCATGAAGAAGAAGGGGAAGACGATCAGGGAGGCCGCCGGCATCAGTCCGCTGATGATCAGCAGGGCCAGCGGCTGGTGACGGTACTGCTGGGCGAAGACCAGTTGGCCGCACCAGATGGCGACGGCGGCGATCTTCAGCTTGTCGGAGCCCTGCAGCCAGAGCAGTCCGGCCAGCGCGGCCCAGCTGGCGTTGACGGGGATCGCGGCCAGGATAAAGGCGGCGCGGTCGCCGCGCGAGACTGGACGGCCTCGGCCGAAGTTGCGGCAGGCCAGGGTCGCCAGGCCCTCGGCGACCAGGAAGCCGACCAGCCACACAAAGGCGGCGGTCGCCCCCAGGCCAAGGCCGACGATCCAGGCGGCCAGACAGCCGGAGATGAGACGCGAGACGCCGAGCCGCCGAATGTCGGCGCCCACCTCGTCCAGTCTTTCATCCGCCAGAGTGTCGGCCAGCCAGCCCAAGCCCCGTCTCCCATCCGCGAACACGTTCGCCCACGGGAACTATCGGCCCATCGCAATCAAGAGTCTTTAAATGCGCCGTGCGGCCGATTGGCGCGGCATGCCGCGCAAACGCTGTCTTTTCCCCCGAAGGGCGCGGCGCGTTGCGTGGTGCGCCGCACAACGATAGCCTTGCGTGAACAACGATAAGCGGCGGGAGCGTAGCGTTCGGATGCAGGGATTGATGCAGCACGGGGCCCTGACCCTGGACAAGATCATCGATCACGCCGCCCAGTGGCACGGCGGGCGCGAGGTGGTCAGTCGTTCGGTCGAGGGGCCGATCGTGCGCACGACCTATCGCGAGATCCGCGATCGCGCCAAGCGGGTGTCGAACGCGCTGCTGGCCTTGGGGATCAAGCCTGGCGACCGCGTCGGCACCCTGGCCTGGAACACCGGCCGCCACATGGAGGCCTGGTATGGCGTCATGGGCATCGGGGCGGTCTGCCACACCCTGAACCCGCGACTGTTCCCCGAGCAGATCGCCTGGATCGCCGACCACGCCGGCGATCGGCTGATCTTCACGGATCTGACCTTCCTGCCGATCATCGCCGCGATCCTGCCGCGGCTGCCGCACGTCGAGCACGTGGTGGTGTTCACCGATCGCGGCCACATGCCGGCCGACTTCCCGCTGGCCGGCGACGCCCCGCACTTCAAGGGCCTGATCGCCTATGAAGACCTGATGGAGCAGCACGGCGCCGAATGCGCGTGGGGCGGCTTCGACGAGGGGACGGCGGCGGGCCTCTGCTACACCTCGGGCACGACGGGCGATCCCAAGGGGGTGATGTACTCGCACCGCTCGAACTTCCTGCACACCCTGATAACCCTGCAGCCGGACGTGATGGGCCTGTCGCAGAAGGACGTGATCCTGCCGGTGGTGCCGATGTTCCACGCCAACGCCTGGGGCGTGGCGTTCTCGGCCCCGGGCGCGGGCGCCAAGATCGTCATGCCGGGTCCCAAGATGGACGGCGCCTCGATCTTCGAGCTCCTGGACACCGAGGGCGTGACCTTCTCGGCCGCCGTGCCCACCGTCTGGCAGATGCTGCTGCAGCACCTGGAGGCCACGGGCGCCAAGTTGCCGGTGCTGAAGAAGGTGGTGATCGGCGGCGCGGCCTGTCCGGAGAGCATCATCCGCGCCTTCCAGGAGACGTACGACGTCGAGGTGGTCCACGCCTGGGGCATGACCGAGACCTCGCCGGTCGGGACTCTGTCGGTGATGACCGACGAACTGGAAAAGCTGCCCTACGACCAGCAGATGCCCTACCGCCTGAAGCAGGGCCGGCCGCCGCTGGGCGTGGAGCTGCGCCTGACCGACGACGACGGCAAGCTCCTGCCGCATGACGGCAAGGCCTTCGGCCATCTGAAATTCGTGGCCCGATCATCGCGGCGGAGTACTTCCGGGCGCCGGCGGCAAGATCCTGGACGAGGACGGCTTCTTCGACACCGGCGACATCGCCACGATCGACGAGCACGGCTTCATGCAGATCACCGATCGCGCCAAGGACGTCGTGAAGTCCGGCGGCGAGTGGATCAGCACGATCGAGATCGAGAACATCGCCGTGGGCCACCCCAAGGCCGCCCTGGCCGCGGTGGTCGGCATGCCGCACTCCAAGTGGGACGAGCGGCCGGTGCTGCTGGTCAAGCTGAAGCCGGATGAGACGGCCACCAAGGAGGAGTTCATCGACTACCTCCAGGGCAAGATCGCCAAGTGGTGGATGCCGGACGACGTGCTGTTCGTCGACGACATCCCGCTGGGCGCGACCGGCAAGATCGACAAGAAGGTGATCCGCAAGCGTCTGCAGGACGATGGTTACAAGCTGCCGGAGACCCCGGTGCAGCCTTCGCCCGCGCCCCCTCCGCCTCCGCCGGAGCCCGCGCCGACCCTGGCCGCCGCCGACGGCGGCCACGCGGCGGTGATCTATGCGCCCGAGCCCGCCGAGGAGGTCGAGGCCGAAGCCATCGCGCCCGCGCTGGAGCCGGAGCCGGAGCCTGAGCCTGAGGTGGTCGCCGACCCGACCCCGGAGCCGGAAGTCCAGCAGGTCTCGGCGACCGACGCGATCATCGCCGAGGCCACAGCGATCGCCGCCGCCGTCGCCGTCGCCGAGAACCCCTCGGCGCCCGAGGCCCAGGCCGCGGTTGCCGCGTCGGAACCCGAGCCGGTCGAGGTCAAGGTCGAGCCGGAGCCGCCGCTGCGTCTGCGCGATCCGGATCAGGCGGAGGCGCCCAAGCCCGTGCTCACCGACGCCGGCGAAGCCCTGCCGTTCGCCATGCCGATCACGCCGGGCAAGCGCGGCAAGGGCAAGAAAGCCGCCAAGGTCGCGACGACGGACAAGGTCTCCGGCAAGCCGCCGCGCTGGGCGTCGCTCTATCTGGACCTGGCCCTGCTGATCGCCCTGGCGCCGGCCATCCTGGCTGGCGGCGGCGCGCTCGGCGTCAAGCTGGGCATGATCCCGCTGCCGCTGGGCTACACATCCATGACCCTGGACTGGGCGCCGCGGCTGGCCTTCATCAGCGTCGCCACTGGACTGATCGGCCTGGTCATCGCGCTCAGCGCCGGCTTCGCCCGCCTGTGGAAGGGCGCGGCGCTGGCCCTGGTGATCACCGCCGCCACCTTCGGGGCGATGTTCGCGGCGAAGGCGCTGGGCGGCCAGTCGCCGCCGATTCATGACGTGGCCACCGACTGGAAGACGCCGCTGGGCTTCTCGGATGCGGCCATGGCCGCCCGGGGCGGTTCGGCCGTGGTGGTTGACGACGACCCCAGCCTGCCGGTGGGCTCGGCCGCCTATGCCGGGCGTCGCGTGGCCGAGATTAACGCCGAGACCTGCCCGGTCGCCCGTCCGCTGGTCAGCGCACGCGCGCCAGGCGACGTCTACGAGTCGGTCAAGGCCGCCGTTCTGGCCTCCGGCATGACCCTGGTCACCGACGACCCGATGGACGGCCGGCTGGAGGCCACGGGCAGCAGCTTCTGGTATGGCCTGACCGACGACCTGGTGGTGCGAGTGCGTCCGGACGCCCAGGGTTCGCGCCTCGAACATGCGCTCGATCGGCCGCGACGCGGGCCCTGACCAAGGCCGCAACTGCGCCCGGATCGGCGCGCTGATGAGCGCGGTGCGGGGGGGAGTAGGCCAGTCCGTCTCAGGCGAGCCGATATTCCGACTCCAACCCTGGCTCGCCTGGCGTTACGACCCGCCCCTCGCGGACCAACTGGATCATGTGCGCGAAGACCGAGTGGGCCGCCGCCGGGTGCAGTCGCGGATCCACGGTCGCGTAGAGGCTGGGGACCATCGCCTTGATGGTCGTGAAGCCCGCGCCCAAGGCTTCCAGGATCTGCGCCTCGCGGCCCCGGCGGTGGGCGACATAGGCGTCGATAAAGGGGGCGACCTCGCGGACCGGCGCGCCGTGGGTGGGCCACAGGACGTCGAAGTTCCGCGCCCGCACCTTGGCCAGGCTGGCGAAATAGTCGCCCATGTCGCCGTCGGGCGGAGTGATCACCGTGGTTGACCAGCCCATGATGTGGTCGCCGCAGAACAGGGCGTTCTCTTCCTTCAGGGCGAAGCAGATGTGGTTGGAGGTGTGACCGGGCGTGGTCACGGCCTCCAGGGTCCAGCCCGGCCCCGAAAGCAAGTCGCCGTCGGCCAGGGTGACATCGGGCCTGAAGCGCCGGTCGGCGCCTTCCTCGAGTCCCGGAGACGCCGCCTCGCCGTGGTCGGCGGGGGCGGGCAGGCCGTGAACCGTGGCGCCGAACGCCTCCGCCAGCGGATGGGCGAGGGGAGAGTGGTCCAGGTGATGATGGGTGACCAGCACGTGGCTCACCCGTTCACCCGCCAAGGCGGCCTTTAGAGCCTCGAAGTGTTCGGGGATGTCCGGGCCGGGATCGATCACCGCCACCTCGCCCCGCCCGACGATATAGACGCCGGTGCCGGTATAGGTAAACGGACCGGGATTGGAGGCGATCACCCGCCGGATCAGCGGCGAGACCTGGTCACAGCGGCCGTATTCGAATTCCAGTTCGCGGACGAAGGGGATCATCGGTTCGCTCCTGGGACGCGGCGGCGGCGCCGGTCTTGCGCTTTAAGCTTCCAGTAACCCTGGAGGGATCGGCCATGACGGCGGACGCGGCGATTTTTGTCTCAAAACGGCTCCAGCGCGCGGCCTTCGCCATTCTGTGTATCATCCTGGCGCAGTTCGTTCTGGCCAGTTGCCAGCCCGAACCGACGCCGATGGCGGCCCGCGAGTCGGCCGCTTTCTAGCCGGGCTTAAGCGGGCAACACGCCCGACAGGTCGTAACCGGCTTCACGACCCTGGTTGACTAGGGTCTCGCGGTCCTGGCCCGCCAGGGCCTGGCCGATCGACCAGGTGACGATCGAGCGTGTGCCCGAGCGGCAGAAGGCTAGCACCGGTCCGCCGGCGCCTTGCGTCGCCGCGCGAACGGCGTCCACCTGCTCCTGGGTCGGGCCGCCCCGCACCGGCACATGCAGATAATCCATCCCCGCCGACCGCGCCGCAGCCTCGATCGCCGCGCTCGACGGTTGGCTGGGGTCCTCGCCATCGGGACGATTGTTGATCACCAGAACGAATCCCTGCGCCGCTGCGCGGGCCATGTCGGCCTCGGTCACTTGCGGGCTGACCGAAAGGGAGTCGGTGACGCGTCGAAATTCACTCATGGGTCTTTGGAGCTCATGTCGCGCGGCGTGCTCCGCCGCCCCGGCATCTTCGTGGGCGACGGGCGCCTAGGCAATGGTCAGCGCCGTCGGTCACGGTGCGCGCTAAGTCGGCATATGTGAAGAGTTTGTGTCGCTCTTTGCCTCACTCTCAAAAGAGATTTGTGCAGAACCGCGTTGTCCTGGGCATGATTTTCTGTCTGTCAATTGTGGCCGGTAATTTTCTCGCTGGATTTTCTTCGAAACGATAACGGCTTGAACGGCGTTCCTTGAGGTTAGAATAACCTCGATAAAACAAAAGCCTGGCGAAGATATTGCGCGCCCTTCCGAGCCTTCGGTACTCCAGCTGAGCAACGGTCTCCGGAAAAGCGGCGACCCTGTGGCGATTTTGCGACAGGGAGGCGCGATGTGAATTACAATTTTGCAATGACAATTGACCCTCGGCGGCGCGCCCCCCTAACGTCGGTACAACCGGAGAAATGTTTTCCGGGACACCAGTGATCTCGTGGCGCCGTTAGGCGGTTTTCCGCTCCAGGTCGGACAAAGTTTCTAGAGGGGTTCTGTCCGACTTGCCGCCCGCGCCACGCTCAGAGGGGATTTGAAAAACATGGAATTCAACAAAGGTAGCGCACGCGCGCGCCTCGCGAAGGGCGTGAGCCGCGTCGCGCTTGGCATTGCGCTGAGCGTTTGCGTCACCGGGGTCGCCATGGCCCAGTCGCAAACCGGCGCCCTGCGCGTCGCCGTCACGGGCCCGAACGGCGCCCCGCTCGCGGGCGCCACGGTCGTCATCAAGTCGCCGGACTCGCTCAGCCCGAAGACGGCCACGACGGACGCCGAAGGCCGCGTCCGCGTCGGCGGCCTGGATCCGTCGACCAACTACACCGTGACCATCTCGGCCGGTGGCTACAGCAACTTCAGCGCCGACCACGTCGCCGTCGTTTCGGGTAAGGACCTGTCGGTCGGCTACGCGCTGGCCGCCGAAGGCAACACGATCGAAGAAGTCGTCATCACCGGCCGTTCGCTGGCCGCCGTCGACGTCACCTCGGCCACCGTCGGCACCACCCTGACCCTGCAGACGGTGGAATCGCTCCCCACCGGCCGCAACTACCAGAGCTACCTGCAGCTGGTTCCGGGCGTGAAGCCCTCGTCCGGCGGCAACCCGTCTTCGCGTTCGGGCGTCAACTACTCGGACGTCGGCGGCGCCATCGGCAGCTCGTCGGACAACCTGTACTACCTCGACGGCGTCGACGTGACCGACCCGGTCACCGGCACCTTCGGCGCCAACTTCAACTCGGAAATCATCCAGGAACAGCAAGTGATCGTCGGCGGCGTGCCGGCTGAATACGCTGGCGGTTCGGGTCTGGTTTCGCGCGTCGTGACCAAGTCGGGTTCGAACGAGTGGCACGGCTCGGTCAACTACTACCTGCAGAACGACAGCCTGGTCGCCAAGGACAAGCACTCGACCTCGGGCGGCTACAAGACCTACGACACGGCCTTCACCCTCGGCGGCCCCATCATCAAGGACAAGCTGTGGGTCTTCGGTTCGTACCAGAAGAAGCACCGCGAAGACGAAGTGCTCAACGCTACGACCGGCGCTACGATCCGCAACGTGTCGCGCAACGAGAAGTACGCCTTCTTCAAGGGCACCTGGCAGATCACCGACAACGACCGTCTGACGGGGACGTTCTTCAACGATCCGACCAAGCTCAGCGGCCAGCGTGACGCCACGATCCTCAACAACCGTGACTATAGCCGCAAGCAAGGCGGCGATAACTACAAGGTTGACTACACCCACACCTGGAACGACCTGCGCGTGAACGCCTATGCGTTCAAGCACAAGTCGGAACTGACCGACATCGCCGTCGACAGCACCATCCGCGACAACGTCACCTTCCGCACGACCGCCCAATCCACCCTCCAACAGCGCTCGCTGGGTGGTCGCGGCATCAACTTCGAAGAGCACCGTGACCGCAAGGAATACGGCCTGAACTTCGAGTACTTCCTCGACACCAAGCTGGGCACGCACACCTTCAAGGGTGGTTACGTCAACACCGACAACACCTACTTCCAGACCGACTCGGTCCCGGGCGGCGTGACCTACGCTTCGATCGACAAGCAGTATCTGGGCACCACCTACGGCCAGTACATCGGCTCGGGCTGGACCGCTCGCGCTATCGCCTCGACGGACACCGCTGGCTTCATTCTGCCGGCTCTGAACGCCAGCGCCAGCGCCAAGGCGCTGCTGGACACCAACGGTAACGGCTCGATCTCCCAGACCGAACTGAACGCCCTGGTGTTCAATAGCACCGCCGGCAACCCGTACGGCAACGTCAACGTCTACCGTTCGGTCCGCGCGGCCGATGCTCCGTACACCGTGTCGAGCAAGGGTGAGACCCTGTACCTCCAGGATACCTGGACGATCGATCGCCTCACCGTGAACGCCGGCTTGCGCGCTGAAAAGTGGCGTCACTTCGCCTCGGACGGCAGCCGGATCGCCAAGTTCGACTGGGATATCGCGCCGCGGGTCAGCACGACCTACGACGTGTTCGGCAACGGCCGCACCAAGGTCTTCGCCTATGTCGGCCGTTACTACGACCCGATCCGTAACGACATGAGCGACTTCGCTGGTGCGCTGACCGGTCCGGTGAACAACGAGCAGATCCGCGTGGGCAACGAGTGGATCACGTTCCGTACCCGCGGCCCGGGCGACGCGCAGTTCGCGCCGAGCACCAAGACGCCGTACACGGACGAGTTCATGATCGGCGCCTCGACCACGATCGGTTCGAGCATCGGCTTCTCGGCGACGGTGACGCGCCGGATCAGCAAAGACATCATGGAAGACTATGATCTGACGCTGTATTCGAATCCGAACGCGACGGCCGCCGATGGCGCGCCGGTCGACCCGGATGACGGCGTCACGCCGGTGCCCGGCATCGCCTTCCCAGGCTCGCCGCTCTACCTGCCGTACTCGTACTTCGGCTTCAGCTCGGCCCCGACCACGAACTACGTGATCGGCACCCTGGCCGGCGGCAAGCGTGAGTACACCGGCTACGAGTTCGTCCTGACCAAGTACAAGACCACCAACTGGTTCGGTCAGCTGTCGTACACCCACAACAAGGCGTACGGTAACTCGAACTCGGACGGCAACGCCGACTTCCAAGGCGACTGGCTCGCCCTGGATCCGCGCGCGCCGAACATCTGGGGTCGCCAGGCCGGCAACATCAAGCACCAGGTCAAGGCCTACGGTTCGTACGACTTCCCGTTCGGCCTGCAGGTCTCGAGCGTGTTCAACTGGAACAGCGGCTCGTACTACACGCCGGCCGACGTCGTCTCGAGCCGCTATCTGCCGCCGATGGGTGACGTCCGCCCGGTGGGCGGCATCAACGACACCTACGTGCTGCCGGGCTTCGTGGGTTCGGGCAAGAACCCGTCCTACTACACCCTGGATGCGCGCCTGAAGTACGTCCAGAAGCTCCCGGTCGGCGAGGCCGAGTTCTTCCTCGAACGTCTTCAACATCCTGGACAAGCAGTCGCCGACCGGTGTTGTCGCCAACCGCGCCGGCAGCGGCCAGTATGGCTTCGAACAGGCCAACGGCTGGGTCTCGTCGCGTCGCGCCTATCTGGGCGTTCGCTACTCCTTCTAATCGACAGCTTCGGCTATCGATGGGGAACGCCGGTGCGAAAGCACCGGCGTTTTCTTTTGGGCGATGTCCTGAGCCGCCGGCCGAGAGGTCGGCGGCTTTGGCGTGTCTGGGGGGCTATTTTCCTTCCCCCCTTGCGGGGAGGGTGGGGGACGTTGCGGGATGTCTGACGCCTGGCGGCCGTGAAAGCCCCACCCACCCGCTTCGCTGGTCCCCCCTCTCCTCGCAAGACGGAGGGAAGGGCCGCGACGACCCCTAGGGCGGCCTTGGGCGCCTTGCACCCACGCAAACAAAAAGCCCCGACGCGCGCCGCGCCGGGGCTTCATGCTTCAATCTGTAGGAAGGTCTACCGCACCGGCGTGTCCGCCAGCACCGACGCCCCGCCCGGCGCGGCCCGCAGGCGGGCCTTGGCCATCTCGTCCAGGATCGCCTGGGAGCGCGGATCGCCCAGCACCCAGGCAGCGGCCGCCAGGGTCTTGGCCGAGGTCTCGCTGACGCCCAGGAAGCGCTCGAAGGCCTCGAACGGCGACTTGCCGCCATCCATGCGCTTGAGGCGCACATCGTCCTTCAGCTTGGCCAGGGCCTTGGCCTTGTCGACCGCGTCGTAGAAGCCGCCCAGCTCGTCGACCAGGCCCAGCTGCTTGGCCTGCTCGCCGGTCCAGACGCGGCCCTTGGCGATCTCGCGCACGCGCTCGGGCGGCAGGTGACGGCCCTCGGCCACGCGGGCGACGAAACCGGCATAGATGCGGTCCATCCAGCCGGAGAACTTGGCGCGCTGCTCGGGCGTGAAGCCCTCGCCCGCGCCGAAGGCCTGCGAATAGTCGCCGCCGACATGCAGGGGCTTGGTGTCGACGCCGAACCGGGCGAGGGCGTCGCCCAGGGCGAACTTGCCGCCATAGACGCCGATCGAGCCGGTCAGGGTCGAGGGTTGGGCGACGATCGAATTGGCCTGGCTGGAGATCCAGTAGCCGCCCGAGGCCGCATAGGTCCCCATGCTGACCACCACCGGCTTGCCGGCCGTCTTGGCCGCCCTGACCGACGCCAGGATCTGCTCCGAGGCGGTGTCCGAACCGCCGGGCGAGGACACGCGGAACACGATCGCCTTGACGTCCTTGTCGTCGATCGCCGTCTTGAAGGCCTGGGCCACGGTGTCGGAATAGACGTTGCCGTCGCCGCTGAACGGCGAGCCGCCACCGTCGGCGCCCGTGACGATCGCGCCCTCGGCGCCGATCACGGCGATGGCCGGGCCGGTCTTGACGGTCGGCGGCTTGGAACGGGCCGCGTAGTCGTCGAAATCGACAAGTTTCGCCCCCTTGCCGGCCTTGTCGAGGGCGAAGGCCTGGATGTCGCTGACCTGGCCGACCTTGTCGATCAGGCCTTTGCCCTGCGCTTCCTGGGCGCTGTACGGCCCCGCCTCAAGGGTCCTGGTCAGGGCGACCGGATCGCGCTTGCGGTCGATCGCAGCGCTGGTCAGAGCCGTGCGATAGACCGAGCCCATCCATGACAGCGTCGATTCCCGGTGAGCCGGGGTATAGTCGCTGTAGAGATAGGGGTTCACCGCGTTCTTGTACTCGTAGCGTTGCTCGTACTCGGCCTTGACGCCGTATTTGTCGAAGAAGCGCTTGAAGAACATTGCCTCCGACGAAACGCCGACCGCCTGGAAGCTGGAGTCGGGCTGCATCCAGAACTCGCTGGAGGCCGCGCCCAGCATGTAGGTCGAGGTGACCATGCCGGACGGATAGAGCCCCTGGCTGTGGGCGTAGATCGGCTTCTTGCCGGTCTCGCGGAAGTGCTTGAACGCCAGGCGCAGCTCGTCGGCTGCCGCCGGAGCCATGCCGCCCTCGGGCAGGCGCACCAGGACGGCCTGGACCTTGTCGTCCTTCTCGGCGCGCCGCAGCGTCTCGATGATCGACATCACCGAACTCCCGCCGCCGCCGAACGCGGCGAAGGGGTTCTGAGGCGCCTGGTCCGACAGGCCGCCGCGCAGGTCCAACTGCAGCACGGTGTGGGTGGGAACGGGGGCGGGTCGGGCCGCGCCGGCGGCCATCACGATGAGCAGGAAGGGGACGCCGACCACGAACAGCAGAAGACCGACGAAGACGCCGGCGACGGTCAGGAAGAACTGCTTCATCGGAGGTCCTGTGAGCGAAACCGGCGACAAGCTAACCGCTGTTCGGGTTGCGACCAAATGAACAGCGCGCAACGCGCCCCGGTTCTGGCGAGTCGCAAGTCAGGCGCCGCTCTCGCGACGCCTAAACTTATGAATTTTGGGCTGTTTTCCCGCCTCTGGTTGGCGGGGAGAAAATGGTCGGAGTGGCAGGATTTGAACCTGCGACCCCTGCGTCCCGAACGCAGTGCTCTACCAGACTGAGCCACACTCCGACTTGGAGGCCGGCCTTATAGGGGGCGGTTTCGGAGGGCGCAAGCGCCTTTTTCGAGGTTCGCGCGAGGACCCGAAAAAAGTTCTGAAATGGCCTGTTGCATCCGTCCGAGTCGTGAGCTATTTCCACCGCCTCGCCGAGCCCCGAGGGGTTTCGCCGTTCCTGCTGGGGAATGGTGTAATGGTAACACTGCGGTTTTTGGTACCGTCATTCTAGGTTCGAGTCCTAGTTCCCCAGCCACTTCCTTCCATCACTAGTCGAGCTGATCTTCAGCTCTTGCACGCGTTCCCGCGCCGGATGCGTGCGCCGGTCGCTGTCGCCCGCGTGGCGGTCTCCGCGAGATTTCGCGAGGCCCGCGGCTTGGTCGTCGAGGAGGGGGCGGGGTCGACGGCGGCGTGGATACAATCGATTGGCAAGTCCATTCGCGCAATGATCATGTCGGCCCGCGGCTGTTCTCGGGCCGCGAGGGGTAATCGGCGCCGCTTCGAGCGTTGAGCACGCAGCATGTCGCGGTATTGGCCCCGAGGATGTCAGAACTCATGCAAGTTGAGTTCGCAGTTGCGAGATAGAGGGCTGCACCCTGGGGTTTAGCTTTCGAATCGATGCCTGATATCGGCGATGTCACCGTTATAGTTGGCGAAAATTAGCGCTGCTGAGCCCGTTCAACGACAGTGAATTGTTACGGTAATTCACGAATTGGCTGAGAAATAACCGGCAAACTACTTGTTTTTCTCAGGCGACCGTGTAATTGCGAACCAAAGGGGAATGGAGTTGTGATCGTGGAAGATAAAGCGACCCTAATCGAGCTCACCGCCGAGATCGTGGCCAACTATGTGGCCAATAACGTTACGCCGGTTTCCGAACTTCCAGCGTTGATCCGTGCTACGCACGATGCTCTGGCCGGTATTGGCGCGCCGCCGGCGCCCACGGTCGAGGCCGTGACCAAGGCGACGCCGGCTCAGATCCGCAAGAGCATTACGCCGGAGGCTCTGATCAGCTTCGAAGACGGCAAGCCCTACAAGACTTCTGAAGCGCCACCTCACGACCCACGGCATGACCGTCGCCGAGTATAAGGCCAAGTGGGGTCTGCCGAACGACTACCCGACCACGGCGCCCGCCTATAGCGAGGCCCGTTCGGCGATGGCCAAGGCTCTTGGTCTGGGCCAGGGCGGCCGCAAGGGCAAGGCCACGCGCTCGCGCAAGGGCTGATCGCTCACAGACCTTTGGAACGACGAAGGGGACGCCGGCGGCGTCCCTTTTTCGTATCCGCTCTTCAGCAAGCTCAGGCCGCCCCGCGTCCTTCGGTCTCGTCGACCTCCGTGATCTCCAGAGCCCGGGCCAGGGCCTCGACCAGGCGCGGAACTTCGACCGGCTTGGGCACCATGGCGTCCATGCCGGCGTCGGCGTAGAGCGTCCGCTCATGGGTCAGCACGCTGGCGGTCACGGCGATGATCGGGGTGCGAGGCCGACCCGTCCTGCGCTCGCCCTCGCGGATGGCCTTGCTGGCCTCGACGCCGTCCATGACCGGCATGTGCACGTCCATCAGGATCGCGTCCCAGCGGTCGGTTTCCCACATCGCCACCGCGTCGCGGCCGTCCACGGCGAAGTGGCCGTCGACGCCCAGATGGCTCAGCAGGGTCAGCAGCACGGCGCGGTTCGTCTGGTTGTCGTCAACGACCAGAATTCGCGGCGCGCCAGCCTTGTCTTCGAGCTCGGGCGTGGCGATGTCGAGGGTCGGAGCGGGAGCGGCCTTGGCCATCGGCAGGACAAGGGTGAAGCAGGCGCCGCCTTCGGCTGGAGCCGAGAAGGCGATCGCGCCGCCCATCAGTTCGGTCAGGGTCTTGCAGATCGCCAGGCCCAGGCCCGAGCCGCCGGCCTGGCGGGTGCTGGAGCTGTCCAACTGGGCGAACTTGGTGAAGAGACGGTCGCGCTGGTCCTCGGGGATGCCGACACCGGTGTCGATCACGCGCGCGGTCAGCGTCGTGGCGTCGCCCTCGACAATGACCCGCACCGCGCCGGCCTCGGTGAATTTGACGGCGTTGGAGATCAGGTTCGACAGCACCTGGCGCAGGCGCTCGGCGTCGCCCAGGCGCCAGCCGCCAGCGTCAGGCGCGACCTCCAGACTGAACGCCAGGTCCTTGTCGCGCGCCAGGCCGCCATAGAGCTGGCGCAGCGCGTTGAGCTGGGCGCAGAGGTCGAACGGAGCGGGCTGGATGTCCATCTTGCCAGCCTCGATCTTGGAGATGTCGAGGATGGCGTTGATCACGCCCAGCAGCGACTGGCCCGAGGCGGTGATGGTCTCCAGGCGTTGGCGCTGGTCGGGCGAGAGGTCGCCGGCGCCCATGATCTGGGCCATGCCCAGCACGCCGTTCAGCGGGGTGCGGATCTCGTGGCTCATGGTGGCCAGGAATTCGGTCTTGGCGCGATTGGCGGTCTCGGCGGCCAAGGCCAGCGCCTGGGCTTCGGTCCTCAGGCGGCGGTTCTCGGTCAGCTCGCGCTGCAGCTCGGCGGTCAGGGTCTCGCTGGCCAGGCGCGCGCGCACTTCGCGGCCGACGACGCCGCGCATCAGGGTCGACATGCCGGCCGCCGCGAAGGCCCCGGCCACGCCGACATAGAGGAACTGATCGACGCTCTCCGGCGGGACATGGCGGGTCATCCACAGGAGCCCGGTGATCGCGGCGGTCGCGCTGATCATCGCGACACGCCGGCTAGGCGCGGAGGTCGCGAAGACCAGGGCCATCAGCACGAAATAGACCAGCTTCTGCGCCTCGAAGTGCAGGGTCTGGTAGGCCACGGTGTTGATCAAGAAGAGGGCGTTCATGCCCAGGGTCAGCGCCTCAAGCGGCAGGCCCATGATCCGGCCCCGGCGCAGCAGGACCCAGGCGCACACGGCGTAGAGACCGGCGGCGACGGACAGACCTTCCAGAACGACGAGCGCTAGGCCGGTCTCGTAGAAGGGGTGAGAGACGCTGATGAGCGCATAGTAGATCGAGGTCGCGAACAAGTAGCCGCTGACGATCGGCACATAGGCGCGCATCAGAGCGACCTTTTCCGGTCGCGTTTGCTTGGCTTTCGAAGCGGTCACAACCTGTCCTCGATCATCCCCAGAGCGGGATCCTAGACGAAGACTAGTTAAGCCTTGCTTCGAACGTCGGTATTAGACTCCGCTGAGGGCCATACCGGGGGCGTCCGGCGGGGTCGCGCCGCCGCCGTTCAAAGGGCGCTGCATCCACACCAGGTCGACCCAGCGGCCGAACTTGTGGCCCATGTCCGGGAAAACACCTTTCTTTTCAAAGCCAAGCGCCGTGTGCAGGCCGATCGACGCGGTGTTGCCGCTGTCGCCGATCACGGCGCACATTTGCCGCAGACCCAAGGCTTCGCAACGTACGATCAACGCCTCCAGCAGCGCCCGACCGACGCCCTTGCCGACCGCCTTGGGCGAAACATAGACGCTGTCCTCGACCGTGTAGCGATAGGCCGCGCGCAGGCGGAACGGGCCGGCGTAGCAGTAGCCGACGACCTCGCCGTCCACCTCGGCGACCAGATAGGGCAGGCCGCGATCCAGGAAGTTCGCGCGGCGGCGGGTCATCTCGGCCTGGTCCGGCGGACTCTCTTCGAACGTGCCCAGACCGTTCAAGACGTTCCAGGCGTAGATTTCGGTGATGGCGGGAAGGTCTGCGTCGACGGAAGGGCGGATAACGACGGAACTCATTTCGACCAGCCCTTTTCCACCGCCCAGACGGCGAAGGCGTAGTCGAGCGCGATCTCCTTGAGGAAATCGAAGCGTCCCGAGGCCCCGCCATGGCCGGCGTCCATATTGATCTTCAGCAGAACGGGATTGCTGCTGGTTGTGAAGTCGCGGAGCTTGGCGACCCACTTCTCGGGTTCCCAGTAGGTGACGCGAGGATCCGAGAGACCGCCGGTGGCCAGCACGGCCGGATAGGGCTTGGCCGAGACGTTGTCGTACGGCGAGTAGCTGGCGATGTAGTCGTAGGCCTCCTTGTCCTCCAGCGGATTGCCCCACTCGGGCCATTCCGGCGGGGTCAGGGGCAGGGACGTGTCGCTCATGGTGTTGACCACGTCGACAAAGGGCACGGCGGCGATGATCCCGGCGAACAGGTCCGGCCGCATGTTGGTGATGGCGCCCATCAGCAGGCCGCCGGCCGAGCCGCCATAGGCGACCGTGTTCGAAGGCGCGCCGTAACCGGCCGCGTGCAGGTGCTCGGCGCAGGCGATGAAGTCGGTGAAGGTGTTCTTCTTCTTGAACTTCTTGCCGTCCAGGAACCAGCCCCACCCCTTTTCCGAGCCGCCGCGCGGGCAGGCCGTGGCCCAGATCCAGCCGCGGTCGACAAGGCTGAGGTTCCGGATCGAGAAGCTGGGCTCCATGGCGATGCCGTAGCTGCCGTAGCCGTACAGCAGCAGCGGGGCCGAGCCGTCCAGCGGGGTTCCCTTCTTCATCAGGATGAACACCGGCACGTCGGTCCCGTCGCTGGCCTTGGCGTTCAGGCGGCGGGTCTCGTACTGGGCCGGGTCGTGGCCTGACGGGATCTCCTGGGTCTTGCGCAGGGTGCGCTGGCGCGAAGCCATGTCGTAGTCGAACCACTGCCGGGGCGTGGTCATCGAGTTGTAGACGAAGCGCAGGTTGTCGGTGTCGTACTCGTAGCCCCCCTCGAGGCTGAGCGCGTAGGCCGCCTCATCGAAGCCGATGGTGTGCTCGTCGCCGTTCACGGCGGTGACCACGACCTGGTTCAGGGCGTCCACCTTCTCCAGCCGCACGAACCAGGCCTTGAAGGCCATGGTCCCGGAGATCAGGCGGCCCGGCTTGTGGGCGATCCAGTCTTTCCAGTTCGCCTTGCCGGTGGCGGTCTCGGGGCAGGTAACCAGCTTCCAGTCGACGGCGCCGTCGGCGTTGGTGCGGATCACCCAGTGGTCGTTCCAGTGCTCGACCTCGTAGCGGACGCCCACCTCGCGCGGGTGGAAGACGACCGGCGTCGCGGTCGGCGTGGCGGCCGGGATCAGCAGGTTCTCGCTGGTTTCCTGGTTGCCGCACGAGATGACGACGTACTTCTCGGAGCTGGTGACGCCGACGCCAATGAAGAAACCCTCGTCGGGCTCGTCATAGATCAGCACGTCGTCCTGAGCCGTCCCCTTGGCCGGGCGACGATAGATCTTGGCCGGGCGGCCGTTGTCGTCGCGGAACGTCCAGTACAGCCACTGGCTGTCGGGCGAGAAACAGAAGTCGCCGGTGGAGCTCTCGACCGGACTTTCCAGGACCTTGCCGGTCGCCAGCTCCTTGACATGGACGCGGTAGACTTCCGAACCCTGCTCGTCGACAGCGAAGGCGTAGAGCTTGTGGTCTGGCGAATGGCTGGCCGCGCCGACCTGATAGAAGGCCTTGCCCTTGGACTCGGTCTCCTCGTCGAGCAGGATCTCCTCGGCGCCGCCGCCGATTGGCTTGCGAGCGTGGATCGGGTGCTGAGCGCCCTTCTCGAAGCGGGTGTAGAACTCGAAGGGACCGTCCTTGGCGGGGACGCTGGCGTCGTCCTCCTTGATGCGCCCCTTCATCTCCTCGAACATTGTCGCCTGCAGCGCTTCGGTCGAGGCGAGCATGGCCTTGGCGTAGGCGTTCTCCTCGGTCAGGTGCGCCTTGACGTCGGCCTTGATCAGGGCCGGGTCGCGCAGAACCCTCTGCCAGTTGTCGTCCTTCATCCAGGCATAGTCGTCGACGCGGGTGCGCCCCAGTTGCTCGATCGTCTTGGGGATCTTGCGCGCGACCGGGGGAACGGGGCGGGCTGCGTCTGAGGACATGGCGGATCCGAAAGCTATTTCAGGGAGGACTATGGGGGATGACGTAAGCGTCGCAGCCGCGCTCGTCATCATCTGTCGCCGGTTCATGGCCAGAATTTTCCCCAACAGGCTCTAACGCGCGACTGCGGCAGAACGACAACTTGCGGCGCGAGAATCCTGTGGTCAAACTCACTCGGTAGTCGGGCGAGTAGTCGAGTTAAGCGTAACCAAGGGGGCGATATGGCCTGGGATCTGTCGGTCGACCTGATCAAGGCGACGGTCCAGATTGAACAGCCGCTGGGCGACGGCACGCGGACGGTCGGCACCGGCTTTCTGATCTCCGACCCGACCCCTGACGGCAAGCCGCGAACCATCCTGGTCACCGCCGCCCACGTGTTCGACAAGATGCCCTCGGTGTCGGCCAAGGTCGGCTACCGCATCGAAGGCGGCGACGGCGTGTGGCGCTTCGATCCCGAGACCCTGAAGATCCGCGACGGCGACCATCCGCTGTGGGTCAAGCACCCGACCCGCGACGTCGCGGTCATGGTGGTCGAGGCGCCGCCCGAGTTCGTCAAGGCCGCCATCCCGATCAACTACCTGGCCCAGGACGACACCTTCAACAAATACGCCCTCGGCCCTGGCGACGAGATGATGGCCCTGGGCTTCCCGCGCGGTCTCTCCGCGAACCCGGCCGGCTTCCCGATCCTGCGTTCGGGCCGCGTGGCCAGCTATCCTCTGGCGCCGGCGACCAATTTTCCGACCTTCCTGATGGACTTTTCGGTGTTCCCCGGCAATTCGGGCGGACCGGTGTTCATGGCCGAGGGCGCGCGCCGACGGCCGGGCGCCAGCGAAAGCCAGGAGGTCCAGTTCGTGGCCGGCCTCCTGACCCAGCAGGTCGAGCTTTCGGGCGAGCGTCTGGAGATCGGCATCGTCACCCACGCCAAGTTCATCCGGGAGACCCTGGCCCTGCTGGACAAGGTTCCCGGCTCGCCGGTGACCCAGGCGCGGCTATCGAAACCCGAGACGCCCATCCCGGGCGCGATCCCGGCGGTGGCGGTCTCGGCCAACGCGATGGGCGCTTCGCACTAGGCTTTAAGGGGAACTAGACCCGCGCCCGACCCGTTTCTTCTGCAACGCAACACCAGCAACCGCAGGAGTAAGCCATGAGCACCAATCGTGTCGAAGGCGCTATCGACAAGGGCGTGGGCGCCGCCAAGGAAGCCGTCGGCAAGGCCACGGACAACGAACGCCTCGAAGCCGAGGGCGCGGCCCAGAAGGTCAAGGGCGACATCCAGAACAAGGTGGGCAAGGTTCAGGACAAGGTCGGCGACGCCATCAAGAAATGAACACCCGCCTATGACTGACCGAAGCGGCCGCCGGAGCGATCCGGCGGCCGTTTCGCGTTTGGGCCGAGCCGTCCGTTAGTCGGCCGCTTCCTCGTAGGTCGCCGCATAGGTCACCGGGAAGTTCACCGATCTGGCGATGAAGCAGACCTTGTGGATCTCGTGATGGATGGCGTCGGCCTTGGCCAGGTCCGCGCCGCGTTCCACCCTGATGTGCGGCTTCAGAGTGGCGCTCAGGAAGCGGCCAGCGCCGTCGGCCGTGCTCTCGCCGACGCCGATCGGCTGGTCGCGGTAGCCGCGCACCACGATCCCGGCGACCGAGGCCAGGTGCAGGTACCACAGCATGTGGCAGGCGCTCAGCGAGGACAGCAGCAGGTCTTCGGGATTGTGCAGCGTCGGGTCGCCGCCCAGCAGCGGGTCGTTGGAACAGGGCACCGGCGGCTTGCCGGGCGTGGCGATGGTCCAGGTGCGGTCGTAGCCGCTATAGGTCTTCGTCCCCTGGCCCCGGTCGCCGGTCCATTCGATCAGGCTGGTATAGTCGTGTTGCTTGGCCATGAGACGCTCCTCGGACCGCTCGACGCTTAGCGCGATTCCGGCGGTCCGAGGGTCGTGGGCGACCTATGCTCCGTAGATCACCGAGATCGTCTCGGCCACGCACGCCGGGCGCTCCTCGCCCTCGATCTCGATCGTGCATTCGTTCTTCATCTGCAGGCCGCCCGACTTGGGCTCGGCCGACAGCAGCTTCTGGCGCATGCGCACGCGCTTGCCGACCCGGACCATGCCGGTGAAGCGGACCTTGTCGCAGCCATAGTTGATACCGCGTGTGACGCCGGTGACGCGCAGGATGTCCGCGCCCAGCATCGGGATCAGCGACAGGGTCAGGTAGCCGTGAGCGATCGGGCCGCCGATCTCCCGGGTGGCGCGCTCGACGTCGACGTGGATCCACTGGTGGTCGCCGGTGGCCTCGGCGAACAGGTTGACGCGCTCCTGGGTGACCTCGACCCAGTCTGACACGCCGATCTCCTGGCCGACCAGGCTGGCGACGTCGGCGTAGGCGACTTCCTTCATGGTGTTTTCTCCCCAAAACGATCTGGCAAACAGTTGTTCGGATAGAGACCAGTCCGGACGTCGCGGGTCAACCGGAGAAGGTCGAAACCACCAGCCAGACATTCGCCGCCGAGATCACCACGAACAGGAACCAAGCGACGATCTTGGTCAGCCAGCCATTGGCGAAGACGCCCATCAGCGCCTTGTCGTCGGTGAAGCGCAGCAGCGGCCAGATGGCGAACGGCAGCTGAGCCGAGAGGACCACCTGGGTCAGCACCAGCAGCTTGCCGACCGAGTGTTCGCCCAGGGTCAGCACGCCGATCAGGGCCGGGACGATGGCCAGACCGCGGGTGATCAGTCGCCGCTGCCAGCAAGGGATTTTCAGGTCCAGGAACCCCTCCAGGATCACCTGGCCGGCGATGGTGCCGGTGAAGGTCGAGCTCTGGCCCGAGGCGAACAGGGCGATGGCGAACAGCACGCCGGCCAACGCGCCGCCGGTGACCGGGGCCAGCAGTTGTTGGGCCTCCTCGATGCCGGCCACCTCGGTCAGGCCCGAGCGGTGGAAGGCCGAGGCCGCCAGGATCAGGATGGCGGCGTTGATGAACAGCGCCAGGGCCAGCGACACGACGGTGTCGAGGGTCGACAGGCGAAGGGCGGCCCGCTTGCCCGCCTCGTCGGCCGGCGTCACCCGGGTCTGAACGATCGCCGAGTGCAGGTAGAGGTTATGCGGCATGATCGTCGCGCCCAGGATGCCGATCGCCAGATAGAGAGCGTTGCCCTGTTTCAGCGCGTCCAGCGATGGAACGAGACCCCGCGCGACGTCGCCGGCATTGGGCGGAGCCAGGATCAGCTGGACCGCGAAACAGATCCCGATCGTCGAGATCAGGCCCAGGATGATCGCCTCCAGCTGCCGGAAGCCCTTGCCCTTGAGGCCCAGCACGATGACCGTGTCCAGCGCGGTCAGCAGCACCCCGCCCCACAGCGGTATGCCCAGCAGCAGCTTGAAGGCCAGGGCCGAACCCAGCACCTCGGCGATGTCGCAGGCGATGATGGCCAGTTCGGCCAGCAGCCACTGGACCTTGACCGTGCGCGGCCCGAACCGTTCGCGCGACATGCGGGCCAGGTCCTTGCCCGTGACCAGGCCCAGTCGCATCGACAGGGTCTGCAGCACGATCGCCGCCAGGCTCGACAGAACCACGACGAACAGCAGCGACGTTCCGTAGCGCGAGCCGGCCTCGATGTCGGTCGCCCAGTTGCCTGGGTCCATGTAACCGACGCTGACCAGCAGGCCAGGCCCGGCGACCCGCAGCATCCGCTTCCAGGTCGGCAGGCCATCGGGCACGGCGACCGCGCCCCGAACCTCCGCCGGACAGAATGGCGCGGTGGCGGTCTTGGGAAGGCGGTCGAGCAGGGCGGCGAGCATGGCCAAGCGTTAGCGTGGATTCGCCGCACGTATAGAACCAAAGGCGCGGCTTAGCGCTCCAACGCCGCGCGTGCGGTCTGGGGCAGCAGGCTGACGGCCTCGTCCAGCAGGGTCCGCCACGTCTCGCCGCGCTCGCGGGCCTCGACATAGGCGTCACGGAGGGCGAAGGGGTCGTCCTGGGCCAGGGCTCCGATCAGCGCCGTCGCCTGTTCGAGGTCCTTCCGCCGCTTCGGGTTGGCCTGGCTGCGTTTGCGCGAGATGATTAGCTTGTGGACCGCGTAGCGCGCCGGGGCGGGAACGCGCACCAGCACGCCGTCGCCATGCAGCACGGCGGCTTCGATGGTTTCTCGCAGCAAGAAATCGAGGAAGCGCAGGGGCGTGGCGTCTGTCTTTAATGCATCAAGGCGTGATGTCTCTTCGTCGCCTGCGTTCCGGCTGGTGGTCAGCACGTCGACCGCGTAGCCGTCGGGCGTGCGGTAGGTCGCGCTCTTGCTGGGATCCAGCTTGGGCACGGGCGAGAAGGCCGTGTCGGCTGCGCGCAGGACGTCCAGGAACGACCGGTCCAGGCCGTCGTCCAGCGCCGTCGA
Source organism: Caulobacter sp. UC70_42 (assembly GCF_044056025.1). NCBI lineage: Bacteria > Pseudomonadati > Pseudomonadota > Alphaproteobacteria > Caulobacterales > Caulobacteraceae > Caulobacter > Caulobacter sp. UC70_42. The sequence goes on from NZ_CP171994.1 coordinate 2,676,992, forward strand.
GATCCCATAGTCCTGGGCGATGTCGAGGTCGCCGGTCCGCACGGCCTGAGCAGGCAGGATGAAGCCGAGCAAGGCGCCGTAGGTCTGGAAGGCCACGGTGCCGACGATCGCCGCGCGCAGGCGGAAGACGCCAGCATGGGCCAAGGTTTGGAGGATGCGGCCCGTTCGGTCGTCCGGCGCATGAAGTCCGGACGCGCGCAGGGCGCGCACCAGCATGCGACGGCCCTTCGCGGCGTTCCTCAGGGACTTGGCGCGCTCGATGGTTTCAAGCAATTCGGGGGTTTCGGGGCCCAGATACCGCTCGGGGCGCTCGCCATCCACCTGCCTCGACCGGACATACCAGTAGAAGCGCCCCTTGCGTTCGCGGCGTAGGAAGCTGGCGCCCTCGCCGAACTCGGCGATCTGCGCGGCGCGGAGCTGATCCAGCAGATCTGCGACGTTCGTGTGGATCGCTAAGGGCAGGCGCTGAAGGGTCACGACATCACCGTTGCCACCACTTTCTATAGAGTGGTGGCAACTTGTCGGAAAATCAACAGGAAGGTGGACCTAGACGATCCGGCTCTCGCCCTTGCCCCAATAGGCGTCGCGGATCAGGCGCTTGTAGAGCTTGCCGGTCGGGTGCCGGGGCAGTTCGGCCATGAAGTCGATCCGCCTGGGCGACTTCACGTGGCTGAGATTGGCGCGGGCGAAGGCCATCAGCTCGGCGGCGAGAGCCGCCTGATCCTCGGCGTGGTCCATGGGCTGGATGACCGCCACGACCTGCTCGCCCATCTCCTCGCAGGGCGCGCCGACCACGGCGGCGTCGGCGACCTTGGGGTGGGTGATCAGCAGGTTCTCGATCTCCTGCGGATAGATGTTCACCCCGCCCGAGATGATCATGAAGCTCTTGCGGTCGGTCAGGTAGAGGAAGCCTTCCTCGTCCGCCCAGCCGACGTCGCCCAGCGTCGTCCAGCCGTGCTTGTTGTAGCTCTCGGCGGTCTTCTCCGGGGCGTTGTGATAGTTCACCGCCGGGCCGTTGGCGAAGTAGACCGCGCCCTCGGTGCGGGGCGGGACCGGGTCGCCGGCGTCGTCGCAGATCCGCAGTTCGCCCAGCACCGCCTGGCCGACGCTGCCCTTGTGGGTCAGCCAGTTCTCGGAGTTGATCCAGCAGAAGCCGTTGCCCTCGGTGCCGGCGTAGTACTCGTAGATCACCGGACCCCACCAGGCGATCATCTGCTCCTTGACCGGGATGGGGCAGGGGGCGGCCGCGTGGACCGCGGACTTCATCGACGACACGTCGTACCTGGCGCGGACCTCTTCCGGCAACTTCAGCATCCGCACGAAGTGGGTCGGGACGAACTGGCCGCAATTGACCTTGTGCCGCTCGATCAGGGCCAGAGCGGTCTCGGGATCGAACTTCTCCAGCACGATCACCGTGCCGCCCAGCTTGTGGACGGTCATGCACCAGCGCAGCGGGGCGGCGTGGTAGAGCGGGGCGGGCGAGATGTAGACGCTGTCGCCGGAAAAGCCGAACAGCCCCTGGGCCATCATCTGCAAGGCGTTGGGCGCGTCGATCGGGCCGCCGTTCAGGGCCGGCTTCACGCCCTTGGGGCGGCCGGTGGTGCCGGACGAGTAGAGCATGTCCGAACCGGCGCTCTGGTCGGCGATCAGCGTGGTCGGCTCGCCGGCGCGGGCCGTCTCCAAGTCGGCATAGGCGCCGTGCTTGCCGCCGACCGAGAACAGGGTCAGGTCGGGGACCAGCCTGGCCACCTCGTCGATCAACGGGCCCATGGCGGTGGAGGTGATGAACACCTTCGCCCCGCAGTCCTTGAGGATATATTCGACCTCGGCGGCGGTCAGCTTGGTCGAGACGCAGACGAAGTAGAGCCCCGCACGCTGCGCCGCCCAGGCGACCTCGAAGAAGCGGGCGTTGTTCTCCATCAGGATGGCGATGACGTCGCCTTGCTGCAGGCCGAGCGACCGGAACAGGTGCGCGCCCTGGTTCGAGCGCTGGTCCAGCTGGGCGTAGGTCACCACCTCGCCGGAGCCGGCCATGATGTAGGCGGGCTTGTCGCCTTGGGTCTGGGCGTGGAGGTAGGGGTGCATGTCCGGGACCTCTTCGGCTCAGGCGGCGACGGGCGCGCGGGCGGCTTCGCGGATCATGTCGCTGGCCTTTTCGGCGATCATGATCGTGGGAGCGTTGGTGTTGCCGGAGACGAGGCGCGGCATGACCGAGGCGTCGACGACGCGCAGGCCCTCGACCCCGCGCACGCGCAGCTGGGCGTCGACCACGGCCATCACGCCCTGACCCATCTGGCACGTGCCGACCGGGTGGTAGATCGTCGAGCCGGAGAGGCGGGCATAGGCCAGCAGCTGCTCGTCGGTCGTGAACTCGCCGCCCGGATTGATCTCGCTCTCGACATAGGGCGACAGCGCGGCGGCCTGGCCGATCTTGCGCGCCCACTTCAGGCCCGCCACGGCGACTTCCTGGTCCAGAGGATCGGCCAGGTAGTTGGCGAAGATGGTCGGGTAGACGCTCGGATCCGCCGACTTGATCCGCACGTGTCCGCGACTCTCGGGACGCAGCTGGCAGGGGGCGATGGTCAGGCCGGGGGCGTTCTCCAGCTCCATCTTCTGTTCGTTGACCAGCTTGTCCAGGTCCATGGTCGCGGGAAGGATGTGGAACTGGATATCCGGCCCAGCCAGGTCCGGACGCGACTTGCAGAACGCGGCGATGTGCGCGGCCGACAGGGTCAGAAGGCCCTTGCGCTGGAAGAGGTAGCGCAACGCCTCGCCGGCCAGCCGGCCGCCCTTGGACTGCTCGTTGACCGAGACCACGCCGGCCTTAAGCCTATAGCGCACGCTCATCACGTAGTGGTCCTGCAGGTTCTCGCCGACGCCCGGCAGATCCCGGATTACGGGGACGCCGTTGCGGATCAGCAGTTCGGCGGGGCCGACGCCCGACAGCTGCAGCAGCTGCGGCGAGTTGATCGCGCCGCCGGCCAGGATGACCTCGGCCCGCGCCTTGGCCACGCGCTGGACGCCGTTCTGGGTGAACTCGACGCCGACCGCGCGCTTGCCCTCGAACAGCACCTTGCCGGCCAGGGCGTTGGTCTCGACCCGGAGGTTGGGGCGGTTCATCGCCGGGTGCAGATAGGCCACCGCGGCCGAGCAGCGCTGGCCGTTCTTGACGGTCAGCTGGTAGTAGGTCGCGCCCTCCTGGCTGGCGCCGTTGACGTCGTCGTTGCGCGGGATGCCGGCCTGCTCGCAGGCCTCGATCACCGCGTTCGAGATCGGGTTCTTCTCGGTGACGTCCGAGACGTTCAGCGGCCCGCCCGTGGCGTGCCAGTCGCAGGCCCCGCGCTCCTGGTGCTCGGCGCGGCGGAAGTAGGGGGCGACGTCATCCCAGCCCCAGCCCTCGCAGCCCAGTTGCCGCCAGCCGTCATAGTCGGCGTGCTGGCCGCGGATATAGAGCAGGCCGTTGATCGAGGACGAACCGCCCAGCACCTTGCCGCGCGGCCAGACGTGGGTGCGGCCGCCGGTGCCGGGGTCCGGTTCGGTCTGGTAGAGCCAGTTGACCTTGGGATCCTTCAGCGTCGACGAATAGCCGACCGGGATGTGGATCATCAGGTTCGAGGCGAACTGGGATAGGTTCTTGGTCGGGCGATCGTCGCCGCCGGCTTCCAGCAGCACGACCTTGAACTTTCCGCCCTCGGACAGCCGCGCGGCCAGCACGCAGCCAGCCGAGCCCGCGCCCACGACGACGTAGTCGGCCTCGATGATCCCGGTCATCGCTTCTCTCCCTTTAGCCGTTCGCGTGTGCCCCGCGTGATCGGCGTTAAGTTGGAGGATGCGCCCAGGATCCGCGATCGCGCAAGTTGCCGTCGCGGCGCCGTTGGTCCGACGTGTTTCCGGGTTATCGTCGGCCGAAAGAACGGCGTTTATGCAAGCGCCCTTGGGAGGCGTGATATGGACCTGATCAGCCAGACGGTAGTGGACGGCGTGGCGGGGCCCGGCGCGCCGCCGGCCTATCCGACGCTTGGCGGGGTCGATCTCGCCGACATCTTCCGCTTCACCAAGGGCCAGCCCTGGGCCGACTTCGCGCGCATGCGGACCGATGCGCCGGTGATGTGGCATCCGGAGCCGTTCGACGGCCCGGGCTTCTGGGCCCTGACGCGCTACGAGGACGTCCAGCGGGTCAATGGCGACCCGGAGACCTTCTCGTCACAGCGCGGCGGCATCCTGATGTCGATGGGCTCGCCCGAGAAGCGCCACGCCCTGCTGTTCCGGGCGTCGATGGACACCATGATCAATCTCGACGCGCCGCATCATCTGCAGCTGCGCCCGCGAGCACATGCCGTACTTCACCCCGGCCTATCTGCGCGGCCTGACCGAGCGGGTGCGAGCCGAGGTCACCCGGCTGTTGGACGCTATGGAGCCGCTGCTGGCCGATCGCGCCGAGATCGACATGGTCGAGCACTTCTCCTCGCACCTGCCGTTGTTCACCCTGTGTGAGATCCTCGGCGTGCCGCCGGAGGACCGGCCCCGCTTCCTGAAGTGGATGCACTATCTGGAGCGTGCTCAGGACCTGGCCGTCCAGAACGCCGCCGGGCCGCTGACGCCGACGCTTGAGCTGATGCAGTTCGTTCAGGACTTCAACAGCGGCGTCGAGGAGATGTTCGAGTACGGCCGCATGATGCTGAAGAGGCGTCGCGAAGACCCGAAGGAAGACCTGATGACCGCCATCGCGCGGGCCCAGGTCGATGGCGCCCTCCTGGCCGACGAATATCTCGACGGCTCGTGGCTGCTGATCGTGTTCGCCGGCAACGACACCACCCGCAACACCCTGTCGGGCGCGATGAAGCTGCTGACCGAGTTCCCGGACCAGAAGCGCAAGCTGATCGGCGATCCGTCCCTGCTGCCCGGCGCGGTCGACGAGTTCATCCGCATGGTCAGCCCGGTGATCTACATGCGCCGCACGGCCACCCGCGATGTCGAGGTCGACGGCCAACTGATCCGCGAGGGCGAGAAGGTCGTCATGTACTACGGCGCCGCCAACCGCGACCCGGCCATGTTCGAGAATCCTGACCAGCTGGACGTTACGCGCGCCAACGCGGCCAAGCACATCGCCTTCGGCTATGGGCCCCACACCTGCATCGGCAAGCGCGTGGCCCAGATCCAGCTGGAGGAGGCCTACCGCCAGATCCTGGCCCGTTTCCCAGATCTGGGCTGGACAGGGACCATCGAGATCGCGCCGAACAATTTCGTCCACGCCATCAGCAAGCTGGGCGTGAAGCGGGGCTAACCGGCTACCGGACCGCCGAGGGAATCCAGGCTTCCAGGGCCTTGGTGTCGCTGATGTCTCCCGTGAACGCGATGTCCGGGCTGTACGGCCCGATCATGGGCGGCGAGGAGACGGCGGCCTTCTGCATGGTGGTGAAGCGGCCCAGTCCCGAAGGCAGGTCGATCGCCCGCACCTCCATGTAGCGGGTCGGCGCGTTGGTGGCCGTCCCGACCTGGATCGCGCCTAGGCTCCTCAAGCGCTTGACCACCAGCGGGCAGGAGCTGAAGCAGGCCACGTCAGTGACCACGACCAGCTTGCCCGCGAACAGCGGATGGGCGGGAGGCGGCGCGCGCCGCTCGACCACTTCACAGCCGTCGACCGGACCTGTCAGGGGCTGGCCGGCGGCCAGGGCGGCGTCCATGCGCGCGGCTTCCATGCGCCAGGCGTCGGCGTCGTCGGCGAACTTGGCGGCGTAGAGGTCCAAGGTCTTGCGGTTGTCCGGCGAGGCCCGCCAGACGGGCGCGCAGGCGCGGCCGCTCCCGCCGCTACGAACCTGCTTCAGCGGGGCCTCGCCCAGGAGGATCTCGGCCAGGCGGTCGCCATAGAGCGAGTTGCCGCCGCCGTTGCCGCGCAGATCGATCACCACCAGCGGCGCGGTGCGAAGTTGCGCCTGCCGGGCCTTGGCCGCGTCCAGCACGGCAGGGGCGGAATCGTTCAGGGACTCCATCGCGATCCACCAGGCCTGGCCCACCTGGCGCACGCCGAAGCCGGCATGACCAAAGAACTTCCGCTCATCGCGGATCCGCTGCAGGTCGGCAGGCGTCGCGGGGCGGTAGGCCAGGGTGTGTTCCAGCATATGGCCCTCGGCCTGGAAGCGGCAGGTCCTGGGGCGGGAGATGAAGGGGTTGCCGTCGTCCAGTACGACCCAGATAGAGTTGATGGTCAGCTGGGCGTCGATGTCCGGGTCGGGCACGCGGTCGGCAGTGCGCTGGCGTAACAGCGCCGGGGCCGGGACGCCGTCGCAGTCCACGAGCTTCGCGCCGGCCGGCGGCGCCCGGGGCCGGTGATGGTCACCAGCAGGTCCTGGCCCTGGCGCGTGACGACGAAGCCCGGCCAGGCCTTCAGCTGGCCGCCGCCGGACTTCGCCCATGCGATGTGGTCGTCGCCGAGACCGGCTGCGAAATCCGCGCAGCACGGCGGCCATGCCGTCGGCGTCCTCGACCTTGTCCAGTCGCGCGGTCGCCTTCGCCAGGCTGGCGTCGAAGCGGGCGACAAAGTCCTTGTCGCCGATCGCCGGGACCATGGCCGGATGGTTGTCGCGGATCAGGCCGGCGGCCGAGGCGAGGTCGGCGCGCGTCAGCGCCTTCCAGTCCTGGGCAGCGGCCGTCGAACACGGCTCCGTCATCGCCAGGGCGATCGCCGCCAGCGCCCAAGCACCGAGACGTTTCATGAAGATCTCCCCTCGCGGCAACTTGCGGTCGTGAAAAGTTGTTTGCAAGGTTCTCTCGGTCATACGATCGTTTGAAGCGACGAGAGTCGATCCGCGAGCGACCAAAAGGCCAGGGAGGCCGCCATGTCCAATCCGACCTTTGAGACCCTGCTGTATGACGTTCGAGGACGGGATCGCGACGATCACCCTGAACCGTCCGGAGCGGATGAACGCCTTCACCGCCCGGATGATGAAGGACCTGCTGGAGGTGCTGGACGTCACCGACGCCGACGACGCGGTTAAGGTGGTGATCATGACCGGCGCTGGGCGGGCGTTCTGCGCCGGCGCGGATCTCGGCGCTGGCGGAGCCACCTTCGACCGCACCTCGCCCCAGGCGCTGGAGCGTGAAGAGGGCAAGGTCGGCGACATCTATCGCGACGGCGGCGGTCGCGTGACCCTGCGGATGTACGACAGCCTCAAGCCGATCATCGGCGCGATCAACGGCGCTGCGGTGGGCGTCGGCGTGACCATGCAGCTGCCGATGGACATTCGCCTGGCCTCGACCGAGGCCAAGTTCGGCTTCGTCTTCGCCCGCCGGGGCATCAATCCGGAAGCCGCCTCCAGCTGGTTCCTGCCGCGCCTGGTCGGACTGCAGACGGCGCTGGAGTGGTGCTACACCGGCCGCGTGTTCCCGGCGTCGGAAGCTCTGGAGAAGGGTCTCGTCCGCTCGCTGCACGCGCCCGAGGATCTGCTGCCCGCCGCCCGCGCCCTGGCGCGCGAAATCGCCGACAACACCGCCCCCGTCTCGGTCGCCCTGACCCGGCAGCTGCTGTGGCGCATGGCTGGCGCCTCGCATCCGATGGAGGCCCACAAGGCCGACAGCCGAGCGATCCAGTCGCGGGGTTCGTCCGGCGACGCCAAGGAGGGCGTGACCTCGTTCCTCGAAAAGCGCGCGCCGGTCTATCCCAACAAGGTCTCGACCGACCTGCCGGACATCTGGCCGGAATGGGAGGAGCCCCAGTTCCGCTAAGCGAGATCCGCCAAGCGCGTCTTGGTGAGTTTGTCGCGCCCTTCGCTCACCAGCCGTTAAGCACGATCTGATCTTGTCAATGCGATGAGCGAGCCCGCGTCCCTGTCGTCGTTTCCCGAGCCGGAGGCCCCGAGGGCCGCGCCGCGCTCGCGCACGGCCCTGCTGAAGCGGCTGGCCGACGTAGTCTGCCTGCCAACCAGCAGGATCAACGCCTTCGAGCGCTCGATGACCGCCGACCTGCTGGTCGAGATGCTGCGCGACGCCAATGTCGGCGAGCGCGAGAGGGTCGCGCGCCGCCTAGCCACGCTGGTCGAGATCCCGGGCGTGCTGGCCCGGCTGCTGATGCGCGACGAGCTGCCGGTGGCCCGCGCCCTGCTGGTCGAGGCCGAGAGGCTGTCGGACGCCGACCTGATCGCCTGCCTCTACCAGTCGACCACCGATCACCGCCGCCTGATCGCCAAGCGGCGCGGCGTCAGCGAAGTGGTGGCCGACGCGCTGATCGACATGGGCGAGGGGGCCGTCATCGAGACCCTGCTGCGCAATGAGCTGGTCAGGTTCAGCCACCAGGGCGTCGAGAACATCGTCGCCGCCACGCGCGACGCCCAGTACCTGATCCCGCTGCTGCTGCGCCGGCCGGAACTGCGGCCCAGCCACGCCTACGTCATGTTCTGGTGGGCCGACGCCGAGGCGCGCAAGACGATCCTCCAGCGCTTCGCGGTGTCGCGAGATTCTGCAGGAGGCGGTTGGCGACGTCTTCGCCCTGGCCTCGGCCGAAGGCTGGCAGGACCCGCTGTCGCGCAAGGCGCTGCAGTTCATCGAACGCCGCCAGCGCAACCGCGCCGCCATCGCCAAGAGCCCCTATGGCAGCCTGGACGAGGCAGTGGCGGCCGGCGAGGCGGGCATCACCCGCGAGATCGCCGAGGAGATTTCGTACCTCTCGGGCCTGAAGCCGATGACCGGCGCCAAGATCTTCACCGATCCGGGCGGGGAGCCGCTGGCCATTCTGTGTAAGGCCACCGGTCTGCCGCGCGCCTGTGTGCGCCAGCTGTGGCGCGGGCTGCGACGCCAGGAAATCGACGGCGGCGGTCAGGTCGATCAAGCCCTGGAGCGGGTGCTTACCGTCTATGACACCATCGCCGTCGACCGCGCCCAGACGGTGCTGCGCTACTGGAACTGGTCGCTGACCTCGGCCCTGACGCCGGCCCTGCTGAAGGCTATCCGCGACGGCGACGAAGCGGCTGTTGACGAATACTCGGCGCCGCAGCGCGCGGCGATGCTGGCTCTGTCCCGCGACTTCGGTCGTTAATTTCGGGATATCTTCGGTATCTCAATATGTTCGCTGGACGTCGTTCAGGAACTCAATATGCGGGACACAACCTCTGGCCGGTCATGTCCTTCTCACGAACACTGGAAGATTACGTACGATCTCTTTGTAGAGGCCGTATTGCCGGGCGCCTGCAATCTTTGTATGCAGCCCTCGACTGATCCAGGAATCAGCTGCATCAACAAAAAGATTGTCGACGGGCGAGGCTATGATGGAAGATCAATCCGACCTGATCGAGATGACCGCGGGCATCGTTTCGGCCTATGTCGGCAACAATGTGGTCGCCACGGCTGACCTTCCCGCGCTGATCCAGCAGGTTCACGCCGCCCTCGCCACCGTCGGTTCGCCGGCGGCCGAGCCCGCGCCCGCTCCGAAGGAGCCCGCGGTCGCCGTCAGGAAATCGATCACCCCGGACTTCCTGATCTGCCTGGAAGACGGCCGGAAGTTCAAATCGCTGAAGCGCCACCTGCGCACCAAGTACGACATGACCCCGGAAGAGTACCGGGCGAAGTGGAATCTGCCGAGGATTACCCGATGGTGGCGCCGAACTACGCCGAGGCGCGTTCGAACCTCGCCAAGCAGATGGGCCTGGGCCAGGGCGGCCGCAAACCCGCCCGCAAGACGAAATAGCCGAGTCGGAACAAAAAGCTTGGCCTTAGGGCCGCTCTGAAGATCGCAGCGCCCGTCGTCCGGATCCGGACGGCGGGCGTACTCGTTGGTGATTGACTCTCCGTGGGAATCTTGTCGCGCGACATGTTTTTCGCTTGCCGCCGATTCGTTCCTTAAGCGATAGTGAATCGAAGTGATTCCAAGGGCTTGTTAAGGACTCTGAAGATGTCCGCGCAACTGAGCGCATCCGCCACGGCGGCCCGCGCTCACCAGGAGATGTTCGCCTACTGGGCGTCCCTCCGTCGGGGGGCGAACCTCCCCGCGCGCGTCGACCTGCATCCCACGAGCATGAAGCGGCTGCTGCCGACGGTGTCGTTGATTGACGTCGTCAACCAGCCGCGCGACTACCGGCTGCGTCTGGCCGGCACCGGCCTCTACGGCGTCTATGGCCGCGAGATCACCGGCCGGATGATCGGCGACGTCTACAACAAGGACGCCTTCGACTATTGGCGCAGGGAGCTGGACAAGGTGGTCGACGAGCGCCGTCCCGGCGTCGGCGTCCACAGTCTGGCCTGGCGCGGCGCTCCGCACATGTCGATCCTGTGGCTGCGCCTGCCTCTGGCCAGCAACGGCAAGGACGTCGACATGATCCTCGGCTATGACGCCGTGGTCGGCGCGGCGTCCGAGGGCTTCTCGGGGATCCGGGCGGCCTGAGGCCTGGGTTTCGGCGGGGCCGGGGCGGTTAGCCGAGCCGAACCAGGTGGCGCAAGCCCTCCTCCATCTCCTCGATCACCCGTCCCACATGGGGATCCCGCCCCGATAGCCGGCCATAGGTCTCGGTGAGCGAACCGGCTTCGATCAGGTCCATCCCGAGGCGCTCGGCCGTCACGCGGATCGCGAAGAGCGCGGGCGCGAGGGCGCAGTCGGCGATCGTGAGGCGATCGCACAGGGCGTATCGCGGCCCTTTCAGCAGGCCATCAAGCATGGCGACGCCGTCCAGCAGGTCCTTGACGGCCCGACGGGCGTTGGCGTCTTCGACGCCAGGCCGGGCGAGAACCACCATCGGCGGCATCAGGTACAGGTCGACGTGCCGCACCAGGAGTCTGGCCATCGCCCGGTCGAAGGCGTCGACGGGCATCAGGGTCGGCGCTTCTGGAAACCGTTCCTCCAGATAGTCGAGCAGGACCGCCGACTCCCAGATCGGGCCGCGGTCGTCGAGCAGGACCGGGATGCGACCGGTCGGGCTGAGGTCCCGAAAGCGGCGGCTTTCGCGCCAGTCCGCCGGCGGCGGGACCAGGTCGATCGGCAGGCCCTTGGCGTAGATCGCGATGCGGACTCTGGCCGCGAAGGGCGATACCGGAAGGCTGATCAACTCCATGCGCGGGCTCCTATCAGCTTCGGCGATCAGAGGGTCTCACCCCTCCAAAAACGCCTCGACCTCGCGCCGGGACGGCATCGACGGCGCGGCGCCGGCCTTCTGCACCGAGAGGGCGGCGGCGGCGTTGGCCAGCTCGACGGCCTCGCGCAGGTCCATGCCCGAGGCCAGGGCCGCGCACAGGCTGCCACAGAAGCAGTCGCCGGCCCCGACGGTGTCGATGGCCTTCACCTTCTTGCCCTCGACCAGGAAGGCCTCGTCGCGGCGCACAGCGGCGACGCCGGTCGATCCCAGGGTGACGATGATCGTCTGGTCGGGCCGGCTCATCAGCTTGCGGGCCGCCACCGAGACCTCTTCCAGGCGCACCGGTTCGCGGTCCAGCTTGGCGTAGCTGGCCAGTTCGGTCTGGTTGACGATCAGGACATCGGTCAACGGGAACAGGGCCGCGCCCTGCGGCAGGGCCGGTGCGGCGTTCAGCACGCGCAGCGCGCCCTTGGCCGCGCCCAGGCGGAACAGGGCCTCGATGGCCACGGGCGGGGTCTCCAACTGGCAGAGCAGCACCCGCTGGCCCTCGATCGCCGTGGCGGCGACATGCTGGGCCGTGATCGTGGCGTTGGCGCCGGCGGTGACCACGATCATGTTCTCGGCGTTGTTGGCGACCCAGACGTGGGCCTGACCGGTCGGCACGCCATCCAACTCCATGACGTCGGCGACCTGCACGCCATAGCCGGCCAGCTTGGCCTTGAGGCCGACGCCGCTGTCGTCGCCGCCCACGGCGCCCATCAGCCGCGTGGGCACGCCCATGCGCGCGGCGGCGACCGCCTGGTTGGCGCCCTTGCCGCCGAGATAGAGTTCCAGGGAGGTGCCCGCCACGGTCTCGCCGGGTCTTGGCAGGTCATCGACCCGCGCCACGGCGTCCAGATTGATCGAGCCCAGGACAAAAACAGTCATGTCGTACGTCTTCTAGCTAAATGCGCCTAACCGCCGCCGCCCCGTTGGAAGCTCTCCACGAGACTGCCCGCCACGAGTCGCCAGCCGTCCACTAGCACGAAGAAGATCAGTTTGAAGGGGAGGCTGATGGTCGCCGGCGGCAGCATCATCATGCCCATGCTCATCAGCACGCTGGCCACCACCAGGTCGATGACCAGGAACGGGATGAACAGCAGGAAGCCAATCTCGAACGCGCGCTTCAGCTCCGAGATCATGAAGGCGGGGGTGACCACCTTCATTGGAAGGTCCTGCACGTTGTTGGTTTGCGGGACCTTCGACAGGCGGACGAACAGGGCCAGGTCCTCGCGGCCGACCTGCTTCAGCATGAACTGCTTCACCGGACCGCTGGCCTGGTCGAAGGCCTCGGGCAACTCGATCTGATGGTCCAGCAGCGGCTTGATGCCCGCGTCGTACGAGCGCTCGAAGGTCGGCCCCATGACGATGGCGGTCAGGAACAGGGCCAGGCTGATGATCACCGGGTTCGGCGGGCTCTGCTGGATGCCGATGGCCGTGCGCAGCAGACCCAGCACCACCACGATCCGCACGAACGAGGTGGTCATGATCACGATCGACGGGGCCAGGGACAGCACCGTCATCAGGCCGACCAGCTGAACGACCCGGTCGGTCAGGCCGGCCCCGGTGCCCAGGTTGATGTTCACAGCCGACTGGGCCATGGCCGCGGCCGGCATGACCCCGAAGGCGATGGCGGCCAGCACCGAGATGATCGCGGCGCGGCGGAGATCCTCCGGCCGGGCGCCCGTCACGGTCTTGATCAGGTCGCGGATCATCAGGCCACGGGCTCCGGGGTGGGGGCGGGGACTTCGACGACGGGGCGCGGTTGCGGAATCCAGTCCAGCAGCTTGCCATCGCCCAGCAGCACGAGGCGCTCCTCGCCGTCCAGGTTGACGATCACCAGGCGGCGCGTGGGGTCCAGGGCCAGGCTCTCGACGATCCTCAGGCGGCGGTCCTGGCGCGCGGCGATGGCGCGGCCGATGGCGTCCGGGCCGTACTTGCGCATCGCCCAGGCGGCCAGGCCGATCAGGCCCAGGGTCACGGCCAGGGCGGCGAGGGCGCGGATGAACTCGATGATGTCGATCATGGCCGCCCAAAAGCGAGACAACTTGGCGCAGGCGGAAGGCCTCGCTCATCCTGGTGTGCCTGAGGGTTCTTAATGCCGAATTAACCCTGTTTCTTCACCATGATCGCCATGGGTCCGGACGACATTCCTCTCTTCGGCATGCTCAAGAGCCGCCTCGGTTATCTGACCGAGCGCCAGAAGCTTGTCGCCCAGAACGTCGCCAACGCCGACACGCCCGGTTATCGCCCGCGCGATCTCAAGGCTTACAGCTTCCAGGCCTCGCTGATGAACCAGGGCTCGGGCGCGGTCTATCGCGGCGGGCGCGCGGCGCCGACCTCGGGCGTCCAGATGATGGCGACCTCGGCCGCCCACATGGCCCCGTCGAACGCGCCCAGCGCCTGGCGGTCGACGGCGGGCGTCGATTCGGAAGTCACCCTCGACGGCAACGCGGTGTCGCTCGAGGACCAGATGCTCAAGATGACCGACGCGCGGATGAACTACGACGCGGCGATCAGCTTCTACCAGAAGTCCATGAACATGCTGCGCCAGGCCGCGCGCAAGCCAAACGGCTAGGGGACTAGGCGATGCCCGAGATCAAATCCAATTCGCTGGCGACCATGGCCGTGGCCTCCTCGGCCCTTCGCGCCCAGCAGGGCCGCATGCGGGTCATCGCCGAGAACATAGCCAACGCCAACTCCACCGCGCGCACCGCCGGCGGCGATCCCTACCGCCGCCAGGTGCCGGTGTTCAAGCCGACCAAGGTCCAGGGCGCCGAGGGCGTGCAGATGCTGCGCGTCGATCCCGACCAGAGCGAGTTCAAGACCGAGTATGAACCCGGCAACCCGGCCGCCGACGCCAAGGGCTACGTCAAGCTACCCAACGTCAACACGCTGGTCGAGGCGCTGGACATGAAGGAGGCGCAGCGCGCCTACGAAGCCAACCTCAATGTGATCGAGACCGCGCGGTCGATGGAATCGCGCACCCTCGACATCCTCAAGAAGTAAGGGGCTAGGCCATGATCACCGCGCTCGCCGCCGCCAAGGCCTATGCTTCTCAAGGCGCCATGGGCGTCGGTTCGATCGGCTCGATCGGCGGCTCCGAGAAGAAGGGCATGGACTTCGGCGACATGCTGAAGTCGGCCATGGAAGGCGCGGCCAAGACCTCCAAGGTCGCCGAAACCAAGATCGCCGACCAGGTGGCCGGCAAGGCCGAGCTGGTCGACGTCGTCACCGCCATCAGCTCGGCCGAGGCCAGCCTGGAGACGGTGATGGCCGTGCGGGATCAGGTGATCTCAGCCTATCAGGAAATCATGCGGATGCCGATCTAAGGCGTCCGCCTCTTCATTCCGCCTCAAAAGAAGGGCCGCGTCCGGGGAGGACGCGGCCTAGTTTGTTTCGGGGGAGAAGATGGAAACGCTACGCTTACTGAACAAACTCAGAGGTGCAGGAACGCCTTGGCGACCGTGAACAGGCCGCCCCAGACGATGACGTTCAGCACCGAGGCCAGCAGAACCGCGAAACCCAGCGGCCACTGACGGCCAGACCCCTTGGCGGGCCGGCGGACAGGACGCGGATCGAACGGACGGGCTTGAGACGCAACGGTCATGACGGGCTCCTTAACCATGACCCCATGGTCGAGATTGACTCGGCCTTCGCGAACCGGGCGACCTGTCGCGCGCCGCCTTGTCGCACCCAGCCGTTGAGTCAACGCTTGGGAGGGGCGAAGGTTGATTCTCGCCGCCCGGAGCCCGCATGACCGAAGCCATCGTTCTCGATCAGGTCAGCAAGACGTACGGCGGGCGCGCGGTGCTGGCGCCGACCTCGCTGACGATCACCAAGGGCCGCTTCGTCGCCCTGGTCGGCGGCTCGGGCGCGGGCAAGACCACGCTGCTGAAACTGATGAACGGCCTGTCCGTCCCGAGCGCGGGCCGGGTGCTGCTGGACGGCGCGGACATCGCCGCCAAGCCGGGACCGGAACTGCGGCGCGGCATCGGCTACGTCTTTCAGGAGATCGGCCTTTTTCCCCACATGACCGTGGGCCAGAACATCGGCGTCACGCCCGAGCTGCTGGGCTGGCCGGCCGACGAGATCGCCGCGCGGACCGATGAACTCCTCGACCTGGTGGCCCTGCCGCGGGAGATCGCCGGCCGCGCGCCATCGCAGCTGTCGGGCGGCCAGCGCCAGCGGGTCGGCGTGGCGCGGGCGCTGGCCGCGCGGCCCGCGATCCTGCTGATGGACGAGCCGTTCGGGGCGCTGGATCCGGTGACCCGCGCGGCCCTGGCCGACGACGTCCGGGCGCTGCACGAGCGGCTGGGGCTGACCACGGTGATGGTCACTCACGACGTCGGCGAGGCCCTGCTGCTGGCCGATGAGGTGGTGGTGATGGCGAATGGCGAGGTGCTGGCTCAGTCCCCGCCGCGCGCCCTGCTGGCCGGCCATTCCGATCCCGTCGTCGCCCAGCTGATCGCCGCGCCGAGACGGCAGGCCGAGCGCTTGGCGGAGTTGGCCCGTGGCTGATCGTCTTTCCGCCGCCCTCGCCGTCCTGCCCGAGCGCCTGGGCTGGCATGTCGCCCTCTCTGCCTCGGCCCTGGTCCTTGGCCTGGCCATGGCCCTGCCGCTGGGGATCGCCGCCGCTCGCAGCCCGCGCCTGAAGTGGATTTCGCTGGCGACCGCCGGGCTGGTGCAGACCATTCCGAGCCTGGCCCTGCTGGCGCTGTTCTATCCGGTGCTCCTGCTGCTTTCGGGCCTGGCGACGAAGGTGCTGGGTCACGGCTTCCCGGCCCTGGGCTTCCTGCCCTCGCTGCTGGCCCTGACCCTCTATTCGATGCTGCCGATCCTGCGGAACGCGGCGGCGGGCGTCTCCGGCGTCGACCCGGCCGTGGTCGAGGCCGCGCGGGGCGTGGGCATGACCGACCGCCAGCGGCTGTGGCGAGTGGAACTGCCCCTGGCCGCGCCGGTGATCATGGCCGGGGTGCGCACAGCCGCCGTGTGGACGATCGGGGCGGCGACGCTCTCGACGCCCGTCGGCCAGACCTCGCTGGGCGATTACATCTTCTCAGGGCTCCAGACCGAGGACTGGGTGGCGGTGCTGGTCGGCTGCGCGGCTTCGGCGGGCCTGGCGCTGATCGTCGACGGCCTGCTGGGCCTGATCGAGGCCGGCGTGGCGCGACGCGACGGCCGGCGCCTGTGGGCCGGCGGCGCGGGCCTGGCGATCGGATTGCTGGCGGCGATCGCGCCCCTGGCCGGCGCGGCGCTGTCGCAAGGCCGGCCGGCCTATGTGATCGGGGCCAAGAACTTCTCCGAACAGTACATCCTGGCCGAGCTGATGGCCGGCAAGCTGGAGGCCCAGGGCGCCAGCGTCCAGCGCCGCGTGAACCTCGGTTCGGCCGTCGCCTACCGCGCCCTCGCCAGCGGCGAGATCGACGCCTATGTCGACTATTCCGGCACCCTGTGGGCCAATGTCCTGAACCGGACCGACAATCCGGGTCGCCAGGCGGTGCTGGAAGGCCTGCGCAAAGAGCTGAAGGCCCGCGACGGCGTCGTGCTGCTCAGCGCCCTGGGCTTCGAGAACGCCTACGCCCTGGCCATGCGCCGCGACCGCGCCGAGCAACTGGGCGTCAAGACCCTGGCCGAACTGGCGACCAAGGCGCCTGACCTCGTCATGGGCGGCGACCTGGAGTTCTTCTCGCGGCCGGAATGGGCGGCGGTGGTCAAGGCCTATGGCCTGAGCTTCAAGGCCAAGCGCCAGTTCCAGCCGACCTTCATGTATCGGGCGCTGGCGAGCCGCGAGGCCGACGTGATCTCGGCCTTCTCGTCGGACGGCCGGATCGCGGCCGACGACCTGGTGCTGCTGGGCGATCCGAAGGGCGCGCTGCCGCCGTATGACGCGGTGATCCTGGTCTCGCCGAAGCGGGTCGGGGATCGCCGGCTGCTGGACGCCCTGACGCCGCTAGGCGGCAGTATCGACGTCAAGGCGATGCAGGCGGCCAACTATGCGGTCGATCGGGACACCGGCAAGAAGAGCCCCGCCGAGGCGGCGGCGCAGCTGGTTCGTTAAAGGATCCCCGGCAGGTCGAGGCCCTTCTCCCGCGCGCAGTCGAGCGCGATGTCGTAGCCGGCGTCGGCATGGCGCATCACCCCGCTGGCCGGGTCGTTCCACAGCACCCGCGCGATCCGCTTGGCCGCCGCTTCGGTCCCGTCGCAAACGATCACCATCCCCGCGTGCTGCGAGAAGCCCATCCCGACCCCGCCGCCATGGTGCAGCGACACCCAGGTCGCGCCCGAGGCGGTGTTGAGCAGGGCGTTCAGCAGCGGCCAGTCCGACACCGCGTCCGAGCCGTCCTTCATCGCCTCGGTCTCGCGGTTGGGCGAGGCGACCGAGCCCGAAGTCCAGGTGGTCGCGGCCGATCACGATCGGGGCCTTCAGCTCGCCCGACGCGACCATCGCGTTGAAGGCCAGGCCAAGGCGGTGACGGTCGCCGAGACCGACCCAGCAGATCCGCGCCGGCAGGCCCTGGAACTTGATCTTCTGGCCGGCCATGTCGAGCCAGTTGTGCAGGTGCGGATTGTCCGGGATCAGTTCCTTGACCTTGGCGTCGGTCCTGGCGATGTCTTCCGGATCGCCCGACAGCGCCGCCCAGCGGAACGGCCCGACGCCCCGGCAGAACAGCGGCCGGATATAGGCCGGCACGAAGCCGGGGAAGTCGAAGGCGTTCTCGACCCCTTCCTCGAGCGCCATCTGGCGGATGTTGTTGCCGTAGTCGACGGTCGGGACGCCGGCGGCCTGGAAGTCAAGCATGGCCCGCACGTGCGTGGCCATCGAGGCGCGGGCGGCGCGGTTTACGCTCTGCGGATCGCGCGCCTTGGCGTCCGCCCATTGGTCCAAGGTCCAGCCGGCTGGCAGGTAGCCGTTGATCGGGTCATGGGCGCTGGTCTGGTCGGTCAGAAGGTCGGGGCGGACGCCGCGCTTGAACAGCACCGGCAGCAGCTCGGCGGCGTTGCCCAGCAGGCCGACCGAGATCGGGGATTTCGCGGCGCACGACTCCTCGATCCAGGCCAGGGCCTGGTCGACGCTGTCGGTGGACTTGTCGAGATAGCCGGTGCGCAGCCGCATATCGATCCGCGAGGGCTGGCACTCGATGGCGAGGCACGAAGCGCCGGCCATCACCGCCGCCAGGGGTTGCGCCCCGCCCATGCCGCCCAGGCCCGCCGTCAGCAGCCACTTGCCCGACAGATCGCCGCCATGGTGCTGGCGGCCCATTTCGACGAAGGTCTCATAGGTGCCCTGCACGATACCCTGGGCGCCGATATAGATCCACGAGCCGGCGGTCATCTGGCCGTACATGGCCAGACCCCGCTTATCGAGTTCGTTGAAGTGCTCCCAGGTCGCCCAGCGGGGCACCAGGTTGGAATTGGCGATCAGCACCCGGGGCGCGTCCGCATGGGTGCGAAACACCCCGACGGGCTTGCCGGACTGGACCAGCAGGGTCTGGTCGTCCTCGAGCCGGCGCAGGGTCTCGACGATCTTGTCGAAGCTCTCCCAGTCGCGGGCGGCGCGGCCGATGCCGCCATAGACGACCAGCTCCTCCGGCCGCTCGGCGACGTCGGGGTGCAGGTTGTTCATCAGCATCCGCAGCGGGGCTTCGGTGAGCCAGGACTTGGCGGTGAGCCCGGTCCCGGTGGCGGGGCGGATGATGCGGGTGTTGTCGCGGCGGGTCATGCTCGGTGGCTCCGGGCGAAGGTGAGGCAGGCGGAAAGGACGTCTTCCAGCGCCGCGCGCAGCGGCTCGGCGCGGTCGGCGTGGAACGGCGTGGGCCAGGTGTCTTCGGCGAGCTCGGCGGGTTCGTCCATGTAGCCCGGCAGGCCAGCTCCATCTGGATGGCGTGGACGCCGGTCGCTGGCTGGCCGTAGTGGCGCGTGGTCCAGCCGCCCTTGAAGCGGCCGTTGGAGACGCGCGAGCGTCCCGAGGCGTCGCAGGCGGCCTCGACGGCGGCGGTCAGGGCGTCGTCGCAGGAGGCGCCGCTGTTGGTTCCGAGATTGAACTGAGGCAGCTCGCCGTCGAACAGGCGCGGCACAAGCGAACGGATCGAGTGAGCCTCGTACAGCACCACGGTCGGATGAACCGCGCGCAGGCGGTCGATCTCGGCGCGCAGGGCGGCGTGATAAGGTTCGAAGTACATCGCCCGGCGACGGTCGATCTCGGCTGCGTCCGGGCCGCCATCACGCCACAGCGGCTCGCCGTCAAAGGTGGTGGTGGGACACAGCTCGGTCGTCGCCTGGCCCGGATAGAGCGAGGCGCCCGACGGGTCGCGATTGACGTCGATGACCGTCCGCGAGATCGCCGTCCGCACGACGGTCGCGCCCATCCCCTCGGCGAAGGCGTAGAGCCTATCGACCCACCAGTCGGCGTCCTTGCGGGCCAGCCAGGGCGAGACGAGATCGGCCTCGATGTCGGCGGGATCTCGGTCCCGGTGTGGGGGAGGGAGACGATGAGCGGCGCGTCGCCGCGAGCGACGTGGAGCCAGGTCACCCGCTAACCCCCGGCAGGTCGCCCGCCGCCGCGATCACCGCGCCGCTTCGCACCAAGGCATTCGCCGCCTCCAGGTCCGGGTGGAAATGGCGGTCGTCGGTGAGGTGCGGGACCTGATCGCGCGTCAACGCTCGCACCGCTTCCAGCGCCGGGCTCGACCGCAACGGGGCGTGGAAGTCGCAGCCCTGCGCCGCCGCCAGCAGCTCGATGCCCAGCACGGCGGTGGCGTTCTCGACCATGCCCAGCAGGCGCCGCGCGCCGTGGGCGGCCATCGAGACATGGTCTTCCTGGTTGGCCGAGGTGGGGATCGAGTCGACGCTGGCCGGATAGGCCTTCTGCTTGTTCTCCGAGACCAGGGCCGCGGCCGTGACCTGCGGGATCATGAAGCCGGAGTTCAGGCCCGGCTTGGGCGTCAGGAACGCCGGCAGGCCCGACAGCGCTGGGTCGACCAACATGGCGATGCGGCGCTCGGCGATCGAGCCGATCTCGCAGACCGCCAGGGCGATCATGTCGGCGGCGAAAGCCACCGGCTCGGCGTGGAAGTTGCCGCCCGACAGGGCCTCGTCCGCTTCCGGGAAAATGAGGGGGTTGTCCGAGACGCCGTTGGCCTCGGTCGCCAGCGTGGCGGCGGCCTGGCGCAGCACGTCCAGAGCCGCGCCCATCACCTGCGGCTGGCAGCGCAGGCAGTAGGGGTCCTGGACGCGCTCGTCCGCCTTCAGGTGCGAGGCGCGGATTTCCGAGGTCGCCATCAGGTCGCGCAGGGCGGCGGCGGTCTCGATCTGGCCGGCATGGCGGCGCAGGGCGTGGATACGCGGGTCGAACGGGGTGTCCGAGCCCTTGGCGGCTTCCGTCGACAGCGCGCCGGTGACCAGGGCCGACTGGAACAGCAGCTCGGCTTCGAACAGGCCCGCCAGGGCGTTGGCGGTCGAGAATTGGGTGCCGTTGAGCAGGGCCAGGCCTTCCTTGGGGCCCAGGGTGAGGGGCGACAAGCCCGCCTTTTTCAGCGCCTTGGCCGCCGGCTTGCGCTCGCCGTCGACGAAGATCTCGCCGACCCCGATCATGGTCGCGGCCATGTGCGCCAGCGGCGCCAGATCGCCCGAGGCGCCGACCGAGCCCTGGCACGGGATCACCGGCGTCAGGCCCTGGGCCAGCATCAGCTCCAGCATCCGCACGGTCTCGACCCGCACGCCCGAGGCGCCCTGCGCCAGGCTGGCCAGCTTCAGGGCCATCATGAGGCGGATCACCGGGACCGGCGAAGGCTCGCCGACGCCGGCAGCGTGTGACAGGACGATGTTGCGCTGCAGGGTCTCCAGGTCCGCGTCGCCGATGCGGACGCTGGCCAGTTTCCCGAAGCCGGTATTGATGCCGTAGACCGGCTCGCCCTTGGCCAGGATGCGTTCGACCGCCGCCGCGCTCTCCGCGATCACCGGCCAGGCCGTCTCCGCCAACCGCGCCGAGGCCCCGCGATAGATCGCTTTCCAGTCGGCCAGCGGCACGGCGCCGGGATTCAGAACAAGCTTGGTCACTGGCCTCTCCACACGCGCGCATGGAGCGGGTTGAAGCCCATGCGATAGACAAGTTCGGCGGGACGCTCGATGTCCCAGACGGCGAGATCGCAGGCCTTGCCGGCCTCCAGCGTCCCGCGGTCGCTCAGAAGGCCCAGCGCCCGCGCGGCTTCGCGCGTGACGCCAGCCAGGCACTCCTCGACGGTCATCCGGAAGAGGGTGGCGGCCATGTTCATGACCAGCAACGGCGAGGTGAGTGGCGAGGTGCCGGGATTGCAGTCCGTGGCCAGGGCCATCGGCACGCCCGCTTCCCGAAGGGCCGCGATCGGCGGGACGCGGGTCTCGCGCGTGAAGTAGTAGGCGCAGGGCAGCAGGGTGGCGACCGTGCCGGAGGCGGCCATGGCGGCGACCCCGGGGGCGTCGAGATGCTCCAGGTGGTCGGCCGACAGCGCACCGAACTCGGCGGCCAAGGCGGCGCCGTTGAGGTTCGACAGCTGCTCGGCGTGCAGCTTGACCGGCAGGCCATGGGCCTTGGCCGCTTCGAACACGCGGCGGATCTGGTCGGGTGAAAAGCCGATGCCCTCGCAGAAGCCGTCGACCGCGTCGGCCAGGCCCCGGGCGGCGATGGCGGGGATCATCTTCTCGCAGACCAGGGCGACATAGCCGTCCTTGTCGTCGCGGTATTCCGGCGGCAGGGCGTGGGCGCCCAGAAAGGTGGTGCTGACGCCGACGCGCCGGATGTCGGCCAGGGTGCGGGCGGCGCGCAGGCTCTTGATCTCGTCGTCGAGGGAGAGGCCGTAGCCGGACTTGATCTCGACCGTGGTGACGCCCTCGGCGATCAGGGCGTCCAGGCGGGGCAGGGCGGCGGCGACCAGTTCGCTCTCGGAGGCCGCGCGGGTGGCGCGCATGGTCGAGACGATGCCGCCGCCCGCGCGGGCGATCTCTTCGTATGAGGCGCCGGCCAGGCGCAGCTCGAACTCGTGGCCGCGGTCGCCGGCGAAGACCAGATGGGTGTGGGGATCGATCAGGCCGGGGGTGATCCAGCGCTCGTCGACATCGATGGTTTCGGTTGTTTCGAAGGCTGGCGCATCGTCCGCCGGGCCGGCATAGGCGATGCGCCCGTCCAGGCTGGCGACGACGCCGTCCTCGACGATCCCAAGGCCTTCGCGATCCGGGGCCAGGGTCGCGAGACGGGCGTTGATCCACACCCGATCACAGCGCATGAGCCTGCCTCCGCCAACGCGGACCGTGTCTTGCGGGCCGCTTCAATATGTATAGACATATTTGCGAACGATGAGGCTTGTCCAGTGACCGACGCGCACATTTCCGAGTCTTCCACGGTGGTCTGGTGCGAGAGCGCCCTGCTGGCGGACGGCTGGGCGCGGGGTGTGAAGTTCACCATCACCGATGGCCGTATCGCCCGTATCGACACCGATACGTCGGCGGGCGACGCTGTCCGTCTCGGCCCCGCCTTGCCGGGCCTGGCCAATGTCCACAGCCACGCCTTCCAGCGCGCCATGGCGGGTCTGGCCGAGACGCGCGGCGACACCGGCGACACCTTCTGGACCTGGCGCGAGGTCATGTACCGCTTCCTGGAGCGGCTGGATCCCGACATGGCCCAGGCCATCGCCGCCATGGGTCAGGTCGAGATGCTGGAGGGCGGTTTCACGCGGGTGGGCGAGTTCCACTACCTGCACCACGCGCCCGACGGCGGCGCTTACGACAACCCGGCCGAGATGGCCGCGCGTATGGCGGCGGCGGCCGAGGAGACCGGCATCGGCCTGACCCTGCTGCCGGTGTTCTACGCGCACAGCAACTTCGGCGGCCTGCCGCCGACCGAAGGCCAGAAGCGCTTCATTCACGACCTCGACGGCTTCGCGCGGCTGGTCGAGGCCTGTCGCGCGATCGTGGCGGACTTGCCCGAGGCGGTGGTCGGCGTCGCCCCGCACAGCCTGCGCGCGGTTACGGCCGAGGAGCTGGACGCTATCGTCCCGCTGGCCGCCGGCGGCCCGATCCACATGCACGTCGCCGAGCAGACCAAGGAGGTCGACGACTGCCTGGCCGCGACCGGCCAGCGTCCCGTCCGCTGGCTGATGAACCACACCGAGGTGGGCAAGCAGTGGTGCCTGATCCACGCCACTCACATCAACGCCACCGAGACCGAGCGCCTGGCCAAGAGCGGCGCGACCGCCGGCCTGTGCCCGGTGACCGAGGCCAATCTGGGCGACGGGATCTTTCCGACGCCGGACTACCTGGCCGCTGGCGGAAGTTTCGGAATCGGGACCGACTCCAACATCGTGATCGACGCCGCCCAGGAGTTGCGGACCTTGGAATACGCCCAGCGCCTGACCCGCCGGGCCCGCAACGTGCTGGCCGGCGGTCCGCGCCGTTCCACCGGCGGCGACCTGTGGCGCGCGGCGACGCTGGGCGGGGCCCAAGCCCTGGGTGTCGGACGCGGTGGTCTGCGGCGCGGCGCGGCGGCTGACTTCATCACCCTCGACGCCAACCATCCGAACATCGTCGGCCGCTCGGGCGACACGCTGATCGACAGCCTGGTCTTCGTTGGCGGCGGGATCGACACCGTCTGGCGGCACGGCAAGCGACTTGTCTCGGGCGGCCGCCACCACGCCCGCGAGGCGATCACAGCGCGCTACGTCCAGACCCTGAAGGCCCTGCTGGCGTGACGGGACCGCTGCACCAGCGCATCCGCTCGGACATCGAGGCGCGCATCCGCTCCGGCGAATGGGCCCCCGGCCATCGCGCGCCGACCGAGGCCGAGCTGCTGGCCGAGTACGGCTGCTCGCGGATGACGGTGAACAAGGCCATGACCGCCCTGGTCGAGGCCGGGCTGATCGTGCGCCGCAAACGCGCCGGCTCGTTCGTGGCCCGACCCAAGGTTCACGCGCCGGTGCTGAACATCCCCGACATCCAGTCCGAGATCGTCGCGCGCGGCGAGACCTACGCGTTCCGCCTGCTGGCCCGGGCGGTGCGGACGGCCGACCGCGACGCCCCCGAGGAAGTCGAGCTGGCGGCCGGCGGCAAGCTTCTGGCGCTGGAGGGGGTCCACGACGCCGGCGGCCGGCCGTTCGCCCTGGAGCGGCGGCTGGTCTCCCTGAAGGCCGCACCGGAGATGGAAGCCGCCGACTTTACACGGGTCCCGCCCGGCGCCTGGCTGCTCGAACACGTCGCCTGGACCGAGGCCGAGAGCCGCATCAGCGCGGTCAACGCCGACGCCGACGACGCCCGCCTGCTGGCCCTGGACGAGGGCGCGGCCTGCCTCGTCGTCGACCGCCGCACCTGGCGCGAGGGCCAGCACGTCACTCGCGTACGCCAGGTCTTCCCGGGCGAGGCCTACGATCTGGTGGCGCGGTTCGGGCCTGGCGCCTGACGCCGAGTCCGGCTTACCTCCCATGCCAAATCGGAGGACGCCCATGGACCTGCACGCGATCGCCATCCCGACCTACGCCCACATGCTGAAAGGCCTGTCGGCCCAGCTGTCCAAGGGCGAGGCTCACGCCGCCGAGCACGGCCTGGCGCCGGAGAGCCTGATCGGGGCGCGGCTGGCGGCGGACATGTTTCCGCTGTCGACCCAGGTCCGTTTCGTCTGCGTCCAGGCCAGCGACCTGCTGCGTCACCTGACGGGCGCGGAGTCGTTCGCTCCGGCCGAGGACGCGACCGACTTCGCCGGCCTGCGGGCGCAACTCGCCGACGCCGTGGCGCGGATCGAGGCGACCCCGGCCTCGGCCTTCGACGGCGCGGCCGAAAAGCCGATCGAACTGAAGATGCCCAACGGTATCGTCTTCGACCTGACCGGCGAGCAGTTCCTGCGCGACTGGGCCCTGGCCCAGTTCTATTTTCACGTCACGACCGCCTACGCGATCCTGCGCAACCAGGGCGTCCCGCTGGGCAAGCCCGACTGGGTGCCGCACATGTTCGCCTATATCCGTCCCGGCACGCTGCCTGGAGGTTGAGTCCTTCTGGCTACCCCCCGTTCGGGGGATGTCGGTCCCGGGCGCCGGAAACGTAGAACGGCGTTCGGGGACCGAGTGTGGCGCGTGGTGCGGCGAGGGTCCCCGAGGGATCCGTCATGGCCGAACCGACACTTCGCGATTTCCAATTCCTGATCCAGCTGGTCGACAGCGGCTTCATCCAGGCGACCTTCAAGTTCGTCGACCTGAGGCCGCTTCTGAAGAGCGTTGGGGTGCTGACGCCGGAGGTCGACGCCGCCCTGGCCTTGGTCGAAGCCAATCCGGCCCTGATCAATCTCGGGATCCAGACTTTCAAGGAGGCTCTGAGCAAATATCCCCTGGATACGCCGCTCAGCGTGGCCTTCGGCTCTGGGACGGGCGGCACCGGCACGGTCGCCAATCCGATCGTGCTGACCGAGGCTCAGATCCAGGACGCCTACAAGGCCCTGGCCGGCATCTCGGCCAGCTCGTCCAAAGCGCTTTCGGAATATCTGAGCGGCCCGAACGGCGAGAAGGTGGCCAACGCCTTCTACGCCGAGATGAAGGAGCTGGCGCAGCTGCAAGCCGACGTGATCGCCAACAAGATCACCAAGGCGGTCTTCATCGACAAGCTGGTCGGCTACTCGGTCGACACCTCGGCCTTGGCGCTGCAGGCGATGAATTTCTTCACCGGCAAGACGCCCAGCCAGACGGCGCTGAACGACCTGATCGACAGCGCCACCAACACCACCGACCTGACCGACTACGCCTACGCCATCTACAACACCGGCAACAAATATATCGAGTTCGCGGTCAACCAGGCGATGAGCGGCGCGGGCGCGGCGGCTTTCAAGACCGCCTATGACAGCCTGTCGTTCCGCGACGCGGTGGTGAAGGCCTATGACGCCATCATCGGCAACGCCAAGGCCGGGGCGGCGGGGATCAACGTCGCGGCGGCCGTCGACTACATCGTCTCGCAGCAGAACTACTTCACCGCCTATGGCCACGACGCCCTGGGGGCCAAGGCCGCCATGGCCGGCTTCGTGATGTACGCCGGCATGAACGCCGGCGTTGGGTCCTATGCCGAGGCGACCAAGGCCTTCCTGACCGACGCCTATGACGGCAAGGCCAGCTATGGCGGCGCTCTCGTGGCGGCCAAGGCGCCGGCCGAGGCGAGCATCCCGGCCTCGATCGACACGGTGGCCCTGATCGCCCAGCCGGCCGACCACCACGACGCCGGGGCCTTCGTCTAGGCGACTTCGTCTAGGGGGCTTGGTCTAGTCGGGCATCGTCTCGAAGACCGTCAGGCCTTCCGGCGGGATCACCCAGTCCGGACGGTCGCGGTTGAAAAGGACCATGGACGGCTTGAACAGGTTCGGGTCGTCCAGGCTGCCGGCGTAGATCGTGTGGCTGTCGCTCAGCCCATGCTCGCCGCCGAAGACGAGGCCCCCGCAAGTGGGGCACGAATTGCGGGTGGCCTCTCCCCCTCGGAAGGCCCGGCTGCGGTACTGTCGCGCCGGGCCTTTTATGGTCAGGGCCGACGCCGAAAATCCCATGAACGGGATGAAGCCCCCGCCCGACGCCTTGCGGCAGTCGGCGCAGCAGCACAGGCCCATGAAGTCCGGCGCGCGATCGGCCTCCCAGCGCAGAGCGCCGCACAGGCAGCCGCCTTTGAAAATGGTCTCGACCATGGCGGGAGAGTGAAGCTGGTGCGTCGCGGCGGCAAGCCCGTATGGAACCCACGGAATGCGCTTCATCCTCGTGGCGGGGCCGGGTCTGGCGCATGTCGGGCTCCAGCCCGAGGCCCGCGGCGACCCGACGACCTTCACATCGCTGACATGGGGCGGGCCTAAAGCGGCGGCGCGACGGCCGACGGGACTCTCCCATGTCATACTTGCGCGACCTGGACCGCTGGTTCATCGAGGAGGTCTTGCCGCACGAGCCAGCCTATTTGGCGCATGCGCGACGGCTCTGTGGGGACGCCGATGATGCGGCCGACCTTGTTCAAGACGCCTACGCCAAGCTGTTTGGACTGGAGACTTGGCGCGATCTGGCCAGTCCCAAGGCCTATACGCTCGCCATGATCCGCAACCTCGCCATCCAGAAGATGCGGCGAGCACGGGTGGTCAGCATACGTCAGATCGCTGGTCTCGACGCCGCGGATCTGGCCGACGAGACGCCGAACGCCCAGAGCCAGACCATCGCGCGCGAGCAGCTGCGCCGCCTGCTGAAGGCCGTGGAACGGCTGCCCGATCGCTGTCGCCAAGTCGTCGTCATGCGTCGCTTCGAGGAGCTGTCGCCGCAAGAGATCGCCCGCCGCCTGGGTCTGAGCCTCTCGACCCTTGAGAAGCGTCTGGCGCGGGGCATGTTTCTGCTGTCTCAGGCGATGGACGCGGACGCGCGCTCCACGGTCGGACCGCCCGCGGCGGCCTCGAAAAGCGGGCCTCGTCGGCGCACCAACGGCGAATAGGCGGGATCAGACACGCAAAGTGGAGGTGCGTCGCGGTTCGAGCGTCTCTAGGGTGAAACCGCGATCGAGACCCTCCCTTGCCTGATTCCTCCGCGCCTTCACCGTTGGACGATGCTCCGGACGATATCGCCGCCCAGGCCGCGTCCTGGCTGACGCGCCTGGACATGGGTGTGGCGGACCAGGAGGCGTTCGAGCGATGGCGCGACGCTGATCCGCGTCATGCCGTGGCGTTCGCCAAGGCCGCGGCGCTCTGGTCGGATCTAGCGCGCGTTGGGCGCGCCCTGGATCAGCCCGCGTCGGTCCCCGCGCCTGGGCCCCGGCTGTCGCGCCGGAGGCTGCTCGAGGCGGCGGGGATTGGCGCCGTGACGGTGCTGGGCGGCGGCGCCGCCACGCGAGCCTTCGCCCGCCAGAGACTGGTCAGCGCCGTCGGCCAGCGGTTGGACCGCCAATTGGCGGACGGCGCGATCATGACCCTGAACACCGACACCGAGGTGCGCTGGCGTGAACACCGCGATCGCGTCGAGGTATGGCTGCAGCGGGGTGAGGTCGGCCTGACGCCCGCCGATCGGCCCTTCGTACTACGCGCGAGCGCTGAGACCGTGCGCCTACAGCCGAGAGGCCGATACAACGCCCGCATGCGCGGCCCGGTGATCGACGTCACGGTGCTGAGCGGGCGGGCGATGACATCTTCGGTCTCCGCCATGTCGGCCCACAACCTGACCCTTACGGCAAGCGGCGCCCTGACCCGCCCGACGGCCGCGCCCGAACTGCTATCCATCGAGGCTTGGCCGCGCGGGGAGGTCGTGTTTGAGGACGAGCCCCTGTCGGTCGCCGTCGAGGAGTACAACCGCTACCTCAGCCGCAAGCTGATGATCGTCGATCCGCAGCTGGCCGCCGTGCGGGTGGGAGGACGCTTCACCTCGTC
This sequence comes from Caulobacter sp. UC70_42, assembly GCF_044056025.1. Classification (NCBI taxonomy): domain Bacteria; kingdom Pseudomonadati; phylum Pseudomonadota; class Alphaproteobacteria; order Caulobacterales; family Caulobacteraceae; genus Caulobacter; species Caulobacter sp. UC70_42. The sequence goes on from NZ_CP171994.1 coordinate 2,705,465, forward strand.
GGACCCGGCCGATTTCCTGCAGGCCCTGTCGGCGAGCCTCGGCGTGACCGCGCGCCGGGTCGGCGACGATGTGATCCTGACCCGCGCGAAATAAATCCCTCCGAACTTGGCGGTGGCGGCGCGCCTGAGCGTCTCCCCATCGACCGCGCCACGGCGCGAGGCTTTCGGGGATATTCGATGACTTCCAAGGACATCAGCTACGCGGCCCTGTTGGCCGCGACGGCGGCATTCGCCATCCACGCGCCCGCCTTCGCCCAGACTCCGGCCGTGGCCTTTGACATCCCGGCGGGCGACCTGACCGCGTCACTGAACGCCTTCGCGCGTCAGGCCGGCGTGCAGATCTTCTTTCCATCGGCCGAGCTGTCGGGCCGCAAGGCTCCGGCGATCAAGGGCGTCCTGCCCGCTCACGCCGCGCTGTCGCGCCTGCTGAGCGCCGGCGACCTGGAGATCGCCGCCGACGACGGCCGCACGATCTCGCTGCGCCCGGCGCGGCGGGAGACCGCCATCGCCCTGGACGAAATCCTGGTCACCGCCCAGAAGCGCGAACAGAAGACCATCGACGTTCCCTTCGCCCTGACCGCGTACAGCGGCAAGGCTCTGGAGCGGCTGGGGGTGACGAACTTCCGCGAGCTGGCGACCCACGTGCCGGGGCTGATGGTCGAGGACCAGTCGCCCAACAATCCCATCTTTGTGATGCGCGGCATCACCTCCTCGGGCGGTGAACTCGTTCACCGAACCCCGCGTGTCGGTGTTCCAGGACGGCGTGTCGATCTCCAAGTCGCGCGGCTCCTATATCGAGCTCTACGACAACGCCCGCGTGGAAGTGGCCAAGGGACCGCAGTCGACACTGTTCGGCCGCGGCGCCCTGATCGGCGCGCTGAACGTGATCCAGAACAAGGCCGGCCCGGACCTGGACTGGTCGCTGGCGGCCGAAGGCGGCGACCTGGGTTACTACCAGATCGACGGCATGCTGAACCTGCCGCTGTCCGATACCCGTGTCGCTGCGCGTGGCCGGTCGTCGCAAAAGCCGCGACGGTTACCAGAAGAACCTTGATCCCAACGCCGACGGCGACCTGAACGCCATCGACACCAACGCCTACCGGATCGCGCTCAGCTTCAAGCCCAACGATCGCTTCAGCGCCGATCTGATCTACAACCACCAGGACGACGAGACGAACGGCACGGGCTTCAAGTCCATGTACGTCAGTCCCACCGACCCGGCGACGGGCAAGGTGCTGGCGGGGACGCGGGTGAACGATCCTGTCTGGCTCTCGAAGCCCGCCGACTTCGCGCCGCGCCATCACCTGGGCGTCGACCAGCGCCAGAACGGCGTCATGGCGCTGGCGAAGTACAAGGTCACGAACGCTCTGACCCTGAACGCCACGACCAGCTACCGCGACATCGATGCGGCCGAGGTCTATGACGCAGACGGCACGTCGCTGCCGCTGTTCACCAACATGGAGGATGTCGGGGGGACGCAGTTCAGCCAGGAGCTGCGCCTGAACTACGACAACGGCGGCCGCGTGTCCTGGTTCGCCGGCGCCAACTACTACCGCGAGCGCTCCAAGGCCCTTGTCGACGTCCGCTTCGACGAGCGGATGCTACTGGCCCAGGCGAGCGGCATGCTGAACGGCGGACCGTTCACCGGCCTGCCCAAGACCACGCCGGCGCCGGCCGCGCTGTTTGACAACACAGCCTTCACCGGCGCGCTGCTGCAGGGGCTGGTCGCCCAGTCCAGCAAGGGCAATCTGGTGCTGACCAGCGCCGAAGCGTCCGCCTTGGCCGCGCGCCTGGACCCGCACCACGTCGAGACCTCGCGCAATGAGTCCGACCTCGATTCCTACGACCTGTTCGGCGACATGACCTTCCACGTCACCGACCGCTTCGAGCTGTCGGGCGGCCTGCGCTACAGCCGCGACGAGAAGACCACGATCTGGGGAAGCTCGGTCCAGGGCCGCAGCATCCTGGGCGGCGCCGATTGGCGCGGCCGGAATCGCCGCCGCCGGAACGCCGACCGCCGTCGCCACGGCCCGCGCCCTGATCCAGGGCATGACCGCCTACGGCGCTACGCTCGAACGGCCCGCTTCCACTGTTCGGGGTCTCGGCCCAGCCCACGGCCCACAATGGCGACCTCACCGGCCGGGATCTGAACGATGACGGCGTCACCTGGCGTCTGACCGGTCGCTACGCTCTCAGCCCGATCGCCAATGTCTATGCGAGCTATTCGCGTGGCCGCCGGCCCGCCGTGCTTTCGGCCGGCGCGCCGGGGGCCCCGGACGGGACGCCGACCTTCGCCGTCGCTCCCGCCGAGACGGCTCAGGCCTATGAGGCGGGGATCAAGGCCGACCTTCTTGACCGACGCCTGCGCGTCGACGCCTCGCTCTACTCCTATGACTACGACAACTTCCAGACCCGCGAGCAGCGCGGATCGACCTTCGTGACCACCAACGCTGGCACGGCGCGAGCCTATGGCTTCGAAGGGCAGGCCGATTTCGCCGCGACGCCGGACTTCGATCTCTTCGCCACCTACGCCTACAACCACGCCCGCTTCACGCGCGGCGCCTATGAGGGCAACCACTTCGCCCGCTCGCCCGACCATATGGTGTCGCTGGGCGCTTCGATGCGCTGGACGGGGCTGGGCGGTAAGTTCGACCTTCGCCCGACCTATGCCTGGCGCTCGAAGATTTTCTTCGCCGACGACAACGATCGGCCCGAGCTGCAAGCGGGCCTGCTCGTGCCCGACGCCGGCCAGGACGAGTTCCAGAACGGTTTCGGCCTGCTGAACGTACGGATCAGCTACGCGCCGGACCGGGGAAACTGGGAAGTCGAAGCCTTCGGCAGCAACCTGACCGACGAGATCTATCGCAAGGGCGCGGGCAGCGCCGGCAAGTCGATCGGCCTGCCGACCAACGTGCTGGGCGAACCGCGCGTCTACGGCCTGCGCCTGACCATCCATCGCTGACGGGGGGAAAGACCATGCGACGTCTTCTGCTGTCGGCCGCGTTCCTGCTGGCCTTGACCGACCCCGCCAGGGCCGCGACGCCGGCCGCATCGCCCATCGTCATTGGTCATCGGGGCGCCAGCGCCTACCGGCCCGAGCACACGGCGATGTCCTACAAGCTGGCCATTCAGATGGGGGCTGACTTCATCGAGCCGGACCTCGTCATGACCAGGGACGGCGTGCTGGTGGCCCGGCACGAGAACGAGATCGGCCGCACCACCGACGTGGCCCGCCACCCCGAATTCGCCAACCGCAAGGTCACGCGGACCATCGACGGCGAGACCCTCACCGGCTGGTTCGTCGAGGACTTCACCTTGGCCGAGCTGAAGACCTTGAGGTCGCGCGAGCGCCGGCCCGACGCCCGGCCCGAAAGCGCCCGGTACGACGGCCTGGAGTCGGTGTTCACGTTGCAGGAGATCATCGACATCGCCAAGGCCGGCGCCGCCGCGCGCGGCCGGCCGGTGGGCCTCTATGTCGAGCTGAAGAACCCGGACTACTTCCGGAGCGTCGGCCTGCCGATGGAGAAGGCGTTGATCGACGTGCTGGTGGCCAACGGCCTCAACACCGCTGACGCGCCGGTGATCATCCAGTCGTTCTTCCCGTCGGCCTTGATCGCCCTACGGAGCATGACGCCGATCAAGCTGATGTTCCTGGTCAACAGCCAGTCGCCGCCGGCCGCGATCCTGGCCGCCAACCACATCGCCCGATGGTCGGACGTCTGGTCGCCCGACGGCCTGAGGAAGATCGCGAGCTTCGCCGACATCGTCGGGCCCGAGACCCAGATCATCCTGCCGCGCGACGTTCGAGGGGCGCAGCTTGCCCGCCAGCGATTTCGTGGCCGACGCCCATGCCGCGGGCCTGAAGGTTCACGTCTGGAGCGTCAATCCGGAAAACCTGGACCTGCCCGTCGAACTACGCTGCGGCGATCCCTCGTCACCGGGATTCGGTCATCGGCTTGGCGACGTCGAGACCGAAGCGCGTCGGCTCTTCGCGCGAGGGATCGACGGCGCCTTCAGCGACGCTCCCGATATGCTGGTCAAGGTGCGGGCCGAAGGGCCGGAGGCCTGGAGCAGAAAGGCTGAGGCGGGCCGCTCGTGCGCTTCCAGACAGTAGAAGGTTCGCCTCCTGGAACGAGGTCGACTCGAGGGGCGGGCTTCGGCGGACTTCCGCTTCGGAGCGATCTTGCTCGCGGCGCGGCGGCCGGGATGTCCAGTCCCTGGCGACACAGCGGCGGCGAATGCGCGCCGGGGTCTTCACCCCGAGGCATGCAGCCCCGGGTGACCCGGTTCGACCGCGAACCGCGCCAAGGTGGAGACCCGCCCGCCCGGCGCGCTGACCTTGTCGATCACGCGCAGGTCGGTCGTCCAAGCATCAGGTCGGATGTCGAACACCTGGTAGCCGCGACGGCCGTTGCTGAGGCGGCATTGCGGATTGTCGGCCGCGACGCCCTCCCACCCGGGCGGCATATCGTAGCCGTCGCCCCCCGAACTGATGGACGTTGAGACGAATTCCGTGGCGACCGGCGGCGAGTCCAACGCGCCCTCGCGGCTGGGAACCACGCCGGCATGATGCTTGTGCACGTCGCCGGTGGAGATCACGACATTGGTAAGGCCGCGATCCTGGATCGTCCGGATCAGACGTTGGCGAGCGTCCGGGCGGCCGCTCCACGAGTCTTCGTTGGCGCGGCCCGAGGGGCGGGAGGCGGGGTAGAGGAACGGCATGACCATGACCTGTTGCGCCAGCAGGTTCCAACGGGTCGGCTGGGCCAGGCCCCGGGCCAGCCAGGCTTCCTGGGCGGCGCCCAGCATCGAGCCTGGGGTCCCGATCGGCTCGCACGGCGCGGTGGGCTTGCCGCCGCCGCAGACCAGGCCTGAGCGGTGCTGGCGGGTGTCCAGCACATGGATGCGCAATAGATCGCCGTACTGGATCCGGCGATGAGCCACGATCGCGCCCCGGTCCGGGAACTGCGCCCGTCGCACTGGCATGTTCTCGTACCAGGCCTGCAGCGCGGCGGCGCGGCGCAGGGCGAAGATCTCGGGCGGCGCGCCATCCTGATCGGCGCGACCGGCCCAGTTGTTGTCGACCTCATGGTCGTCAAAGGTCGGGATAAACGCCGCGACCGCATGGGCCGCTTGCAGGTCGGGATCGGTCTTGTATTGGGCGTAGCGTCGCCGATAGTCGTCGAGGCTGTAGATCTCGTCGCCCGCGTGCTGGCGAAAACAGGTCTTGTCGCCGTTGATCGGCAAGCAGGCGACGCCGGATCGGCCTTCGTAGATGTAGTCGCCGTAGTGGAACACCGCGTCCAGCTCCCCCTCGGCCGCCAGATGAGCATAGGCGGTGTAGAGGCCCTGCTCGTAGTGCTGGCAACCGGCCACGCCGAGCCGCACCTGGCCCGGTGCGGCGCCCGGCGCGGGCGTCGTGCGGGCGCGGCCGATCCGGCTGGACGCCTGGCCGGCGTGGAAACGGTACCAGTATCGCGCCGCCGGCCGCAGGCCGGTCAGCTCCACGTGGACCGAATGACCAAGCTCGGGACGCGCGAGGGCGTTGCCGACCTGGACGATGCGGCGGAAGCCGTCGTCCTCGGCCACCTCCCAGCGAACCGGAATGGTCCGCATCGGCAGGCCGCCGCCGTGCTCCAGCGGCCGGGTCGCCAGTCGCGTCCAGATCACGAAGCCGTCCGGCGCCGGGTCGCCGGCCGCGACCCCCAGGGTGAAGGGATCTTCTTTCGGCGGCTGGGCTAGGGCCGCCATGGGGGAGAGCCCGCCAAAAACGGCCAGGCCAGCGGCGGCGCGCAGGAGGTCGCGCTTGTCGAAACGATCCATAACTAGAACACGGCCCGCAGGCCGAGCGTGGCCGTCTTGCCGTAGTGACGGTAGTCGCCGGCGTGATCCGGAACCGCGCCGGCCGAGGTCTGGACGCCCGGCAGCATGATGTCGGTCGGTTCGTTCAACAGGTTGCGGGCCGAGAAGAACACCGACCAGCCCTTGCGGATGGCGTAGGCGCCGGAGACGAACATGTCGACGCGCGGGGCGATGTACGAGCCCGTCGAGACGCTGTTGAGCTTCCGCCCCGTCCACAGCGTGTTGAGGTTCAGGCTGAACGGCCCCTTCTTATACGCCAGCACCACCGAGCCCAGGTTCTTGGCCGACAGCGGAATGGGCTCCTCGGGATCCAGGTAGGTGTAGGAGCCGCGCACAGTCAGGCCGTCCAGCGGAGAGGGCAGGTAATCGAGGGCGTGGGTGAACTCGGCCTCCAGGCCCCGGATCTTGATGGAGTCTCCCGAAACGGTCCGCGTGGTCCTGAACGTGTAGTTGGCGTACTCGTCGCCCGTGTAGCCGAACTCCTCGGCGGTCAGGTCCTCGGATTGGAAGAGACCCTTCACGTCGTTCTGGAAGTAGTTCAGGGCGATCAGGCCGACGGGCTCGAAATAGCGCGCCGCCCGGATCGACAGGTTGTCCGAGATTTCGGGTTTCAGGCCCGGGTTGGGGGCGGTGACCAGCATGGCCTCGTCGTTGATCGACCAGACACCGGCCAGCACGTTGACCTCCGGGCGGCGAATGGTGCGGCTGTAGCCGATCTGCAGGTCGGTCTGGGAATTGATGGCGAACTTCATCGACGCGCTAGGGAAGAAGTAGTCGTAGGAGCCCTTGCGCTCGATCTGCGGGCGCGACTGATACTGATACTTGAGGCCGTCGATCGTCGTGGCCCGGCCGGTGGTCGCCGACACGGCGAATCCGGCGGCCCGGGTCTCGTCGGCGGTCAGCGGGTTCCATTCCCGCGCCCGGGTCTTCGGTTTCCTCCCAGCGTAGGCCGGCGCGGACGGTGAGGCGGTCGTTCAGTTCCGCCGTCGCCATGCCATAGGCGGCGTTGGTGTCCTCCTCGAAGTGACGCGTGTTCTCGATGAAGGCGGTATAGTAGTTCGCCGCCGTGATGGTGTGCTGGAACTGCTCGGGTGGTCGAGGAAGAGCCGGCCGATCTTTGCGTTGCTGGGCATGTACAGCTTCGGCGAGCCCGACTTGGACGCATAGTGGATGTCGAGGCCGTCGAAGCTCAGCTCGTTGGGGCTGCTATTCTCGGTCATGAACTGGGCCACGCTCAGCGGGCCGACATAACGATATTGGTGAGCGACGCGCTCATTCTTGTAGTCATAGACCGCGCGCTTGGCCTTGAGGCCGGTCTTGAAGGTGACCGAGGCGAAGTTAAACGGCGCCTTCACGGTCAGATTCAGCGCGCCGCCGCCCAGTTCTGTGCGCGCGGAGCGGCCGTCCTGGCTGTTAATGACGATCGCCGCCGTCTGGCGGGTGTAGCTGGCCGGATTGCTCCAGTCATCGCCGCTGGTCTGGACGATCGTCCAGTTCTGCTTGCCCAGTCCGTCGCGCTTGGCGGTGAAGTTGCCCCCCGCCGCCGGGGAGTTCACCAGGCTGAAGATCGAGCTTTCGTCGCCTAGCGGGTCGTAGCGGCTATTGGAGTCGGAATAGGAGATGTTGCCGTCGAGCACGAAGCGGCGGCCCTGGTACTCGAAGCTCGGCACGATGGTCAGGCCGTCGCCGCGCTTGGAGATCATGTTGGACTGGGCCGTGACGCCAATGCTGGTGTCGGGACGCCGGGTGGTGAAATCCGTCGCGGCGTCGCCGATCACGCCGTAGGTCCGCGCGCCGGTCGTGAAGACCTCCGTCCGCTGGCCCGACCACAGGTAGGCGGTGTTGTAGATCGTCGCCAGCGACAGGATCAGGTTGTCGGTGGCCTTGAAGTCCAAGGTCAGCGAGCTGGCGAAGCGCGAGGTCTCCTGGGCGCGCATGTGCGCGTTGATGGTCGTTACGGCCAGCGGATCCGGGCTGACGGCGTTCGGCTCATAGCTGCGAGGATAGTAAGCCTGTTCCATTTCTGAATAGGTCTTGGACTGGCTGATACTGGCGACCACGCCAAGGCGGCGGTTGAAGAAGACGTCCGAATATTCGAGCTGGCCGTTCGGCAGCGCCTTGCCGTCGCGACGGCCATCGGCGGGACCGGTGATCTTGTGGTTCCAGAGGTCGGAATGGGTGACGGCGCTGACCTGAGCGACGATGCGGCGGCCTTTGCGGTCGAAGGCGCGCTTGGTGCGCAGATTGATCGTGCCGGCCGGCGCGTTGGCGTCGACATCGGCGCTGACCGTCTTGGAGATCTCGATGGCGTCGATGCTGCTGAGCGACACCTGCTCGAAGCTGAACGCGCGCGAGGTCGACGAACCGGCGTTGCCGTCGGCGGCGGCCAGGCTGACGCCGTTGACGGTGATCGAGGTGTATTCCGGCGGCAGACCGCGCAGGCGGACGTAGCGCACGGTGTCGTCGCCTTCGCCCTCGGTGTCGACGCCGGGCATCCACTTGATGAACTCGCCGACATTGCCCTCGGAGATGGAACCGAACGACTCCGAGGACAGGCTGTTCTTGATGTCCATGGCGTTGCGCTGGCTCATGATCGCGCGGGCGTCGCCGTCGCGAAAGCCGCCGGTGACGATCACCTCGCTGACCTGGGTCGCGGCCGGTTCGCCCGAACGAGCCAGCTCGACGTCCAGCTGCGCCGTCGTTCCCGAATGGATGGTGACGGGCACGGTCCGGTCGGCGAAGCCGGTGAAGCTGACCGTCACCTGGGCCTCGCCGGCGGGAAGGTCGATCAGGCGGTATTCGCCGCGCTCGCCAGCGGCGTCGGCGCGGTGTTCGCCATCTGCCGTGACCACTCGGATCGTGGCGTTGGCCATGTACTGGCCGGTCAGCGGATCCAGGACGCGGCCCGAAAGCGCGCCCGTCTTGCCGGCCGAAGCGCGGGTGGTCGAGCGCAGGGTGATGATCGCGCCTTCGTCGCGGGCGATGCGCAACGGCGTGCCGGAAATCAGCCGGCGCAGGGCGGCGCGAACGTCCATCTCCCCCGTGACCGCCCGGGTGTTGACGCCGGCGAGGTCTCGGGCGGGCGCGATGATCTGGACCTGGGCCTGGTCGGCGAACTCGGGGATGGCGGTGACCGCCGGCTGAGCGGGAATGTCGAACCGGCGGGCCTGGGCATGCGCCTGCGCGGCGACGCAGACCACGGCGGCCGCGCCGCAGTGAAGCAAGGTCTTGTAGGCGATCATCGTTCTCGGGCCCCGTACGCCATGACATGAAATCGGCGTTTCGCGGCTAAAGAGGCGACGACGGAAATTCTCCGCCAGCCGTCACAAAACTTTAATGTCGATCAGGGGCGGGAGAGCACGATCTCGTCGCCGCGGCGGGTCACCGTCGCGTCGAGGGCGAAGGCCACCGTCCGGCTGAAACCGGCCGGATCGTTGGCGGCGAACAGGCCGGTGATCGGCTCGCGCGCCAGGGCCGGGTCGGCGACGATCACGCGCGGATCGCCATAGCGGGCGAAGGCGCGGGCGGCGTCTGCGAGGGAATCGCCCCTGAAGGCGATCTTGCCCTCGCGCCAGGCCAGGTCGCGCTCGACCTCGCGCGCCGAGATCCGCAGCACGGCCGGCGGACGGCCGTCGACGAGTTCGAGCCTGCTGTTGGCCGTGAGGCGAACGCGGTCGCGAAGGCCGTCCGCGAGGTCGACCTGCCCCTGCTGCACCGTCACCTGGACTGGCGCGGCGTTCAGGCGACTGACGCGGAACGCGCCGCTGTCGATGCTGAGGCGATGGCCGGCGACCTCGACCTCGAACGGGCGAAGCGCGTCGCGCGCCACCGAGAAGAACGCCTCGCCGCGGATCAGTTCGATCAGTCGGCGATCGTCGCGATAGCGCACACGGGCCGCGGAGTCCGTGTTCAGCGTCATGGTCGAGCCGTCCTGAAGGGGGATCAGCCGGATCTCGCCCCGCTGGGTGGCCTGGGCGCGCGGCGCGTGCAAGGCCACGGCGAGGCCGGCCACGCCGGCGGCAGCGCTGGCCCCGCCCCATAACAGCACCCGGCGGCGCGAGAGCGGGGGGGCAAGCAGCTCGCCGCGCTCGTCGCCGGCGGCGCGGCTGGCCAGGTCGATGGCCTGCAGGCGCAATAGCGCGCCGGGCCTGCGCTCATCCCCCGCGAGCCACGCGTCGAACGCCGCCTGCTCGGCCGGAGTCAGCGGCGCGCGGTCACGACGCGCCACCCACGTCGCGGCGTCGTCGTCGATGCTCTGGCTGGTTTGGCGATCGGCCATCGAGGGGAGCGGGATCCTGATGAGAAGCGTCTGAGCTGTTAGAGGCGGGAAGTGGGGTGTTTCCGCCATCCCTTAGGCGATTGAGCAGGAATCGTAGCCCTCGGCTGATGTGTTTTTCCACCGTGTTTTCCGAAAGCCTCATCCGCTGGGCGATCTCCCTCTGGGAAAGACCGTGTATCCGCCGCAGGACGAAGGCGGTGCGCGCCTGACCGGGCATGGCCGAGATCGCTTCGTTCACCTGCTTGAGGACATCGCGATCTATCAGGGTCTGCTCGGGCGAGGGGCTGTCATCGCCCCACTCCAGATCCTCCTTCACCTGGATCGAAACGATCCTGGCGCGCCTCACGTGCCGGACGACCAGCATGTGCGCGATCCGGAAGATGTAGGCGCGGGGGTGTTGAATATCCTCGAACGGTCTCCTTGGCGGCCAGGGCCGTGTAGGTCTCCTGAATGATGTCGTCGACATCGACGCCGAGCCGGCGCTTCGAGGACAGCCAAGCGCGTAACGCGGGTTCATGCGGCAGCACGCACCGCAAGAACCATCGGGTCCTGTCTGGATCGACTCGAAACATCCGCCTGTCCACTTCGGTGGCGGACGTCCCTAGAGGTTAAGCTTGAAGGTCTTGTGACGACGGGCTCGAGACGGCCCAGAATGGCGCGCCTCTGGACAGGTCTGAGGCCTGTCCATGGCGGTTATCCGCCGCCAGCCGACAAGCTCAGTCGGCGGCCGAAGCGCCTTCACGCACCGTGTCGATGAAGGCGCGTAGGGCCGGGCTCATCTGTCGTTGCCGGGGAAAGCAAAGGTGATGGCCCGGGAACGGCTCGCACCAGGCCTCCAGCATCGGCGCCAGCCGGCCGTCGGCGATGGCCTGGCGAGCGGTGCGCTCGACCGCGAAGGCGATGCCGACGCCGTCGATGGCGGCCTTCAGGGCGATGTCCTTGCTGTTGACGATCAGTGGCCCGTCGACCTCGACCTCGAACCAGGCGCCGTTTTCGAAGAACTCCCAGCGGTAGGGCTGGGCGCGGCCCGGCCAGCGCCAGCGGATGCAGTCGTGGCCCAGCAGGTCGCGGGGATGGGCGGGGAGGCCGCGTTCGGCGATGTAGCTCGGCGCGGCGACCGGGATCTGCCTCACGGGCGGCTCCAGCGGTACGGCGATCATGTCGCGCTCGATCACCTCGCCGATGCGGATGGCGGCGTCGAACCCGGCCGCCACCGTGTCGACCACCTCGTCGTCGACGGTGATGTCCAGAACGACCTTCGGATAGGCGCGGTGGAACGCGGGCAAGATCGGCTGGACGTAGAGATCGGCGGCCGAGCGAAACACGTGGACCCGCACCGTCCCCGACGGACGCTCCTGATAGAGGCGGGCTTGCCCGACCGCCTGGCTGAGCTCCGCCATGGCCGGAGCGACGCGGCGTAGCAGGGTCTCGCCGGCCTCGGTCAGGGAAACGCTGCGCGTGGTGCGGTTCAGCAGGCGCACCCCGATCCGGTCCTCGAAGGTCCGCACCACCTGGCTGAGGGCCGAGGGCGTGACGCCCAGTGTCTCGGCGGCCCGCGTGAAGCTCAGCGCCTGGCCCACGGCCACGAAGGCGCGCAGGTGGGCGAAGTCGCCGCCGCTCAGCATCGGGTCGATGCTCATGGTCATTGTTTAGCTAGCCTTACAAGCTCACGCAGATATGCCTCTATTCTGAAGTCGCCCCCAAGGGCGCACAAGATGCGCCTCACAAGGAGCATGCGATGACGAAGCATTGGTTCATCACCGGAATCTCGCGCGGTATGGGGCTGGCCTTGGCCAAGGCGGCGCTGTCGCGGGGCGACACCGTGGTCGGCACGGTCCGCTCGGGCGCGCCGCCGATCGCCGCCGGGGCGGGGAGGTTGCACGTCTTGACCCTGGACGTCACCGACGGCGCGGCCATCGACCGAGCCGTCGACGAGGCCTTCCGCCTGGCCGGCGGACGGCTGGACGTCGTGGTCAACAACGCCGGCTATGGCCTGCTGGGCGCGCTGGAGGACGCCACCGACGAGGAGGCTCAGCGCCTTTTCGCCACCGACGTCTTCGGCCCGTTCAAGGTGATCCGGGCGGCCTTGCCCAGGCTGCGGGCCCAGGGCGAGGCGCGAATCCTCAACATCACATCGATCGCCGGCCGTGCGCCGGGCGCCGCGTCCGCGCTCTACGCAGCGGCGAAGTACGCCCTGGAGGGCCTGACGGCGTCGCTGCATCAGGAGGTCGAGCCGCTGGGCGTCAAGCTGACCGCCGTCGCGCCAGGCGCCTTCCGAACGGACTTCCTCTCGGCCCATTCGATCCGGCTGAGCGAGACGCGCGCGGCGGGCTATGACGCCACGGTCGGCAAGGCCAGCGCGGCCTTTTCGTCCATGGCCGGCCAGCAGCTGGGCGATCCGGATCGCGCGGCCGAGGCCCTGCTGCGCATCGTCGACGCGCCCGATCCGCCGCTGCACCTGCTGCTCGGCTCCGACGCCCTGCGCCGGGCGCGCGCCAAGCTGGCGGCTGTCGAGGCGGAGATCGCGATTTGGGAGGACCTCACGATCAGCACCGATTTCCCGGAGGCCTAAGGCGTCCAGGAGAGCCGCGGCGCCGGCTTGGCGCCGTGGCTGGTCGGGGTTTCACACGACGGCGCACGACGGAACGTCAAGTCGCCTGGACATAGTCCGAGATCGGGCTCTGACGTTGTTCTTCAGCGCGCGCCGAAGAAAGCGCAAGAAAACCAGACTGTTATGGGAAATCGTCCTGGTGGCGGGGGGCGGGATCGAACCGCCGACCTGTGGGTTATGAATCCACCGCTCTAACCATCTGAGCTACCCAGCCCCAGGAGGCGGGGCTTATAGGCGAGAACCGCGCGGCATTTCAAGCGGCGCCTATTCCGAGACGATCGCCGCCGTCACCGCGCCCAGGGCCTTCACCGCGTCGGCGGGCGCCAGCTTGACCTGCAGGCCGCGCTGGCCGCCGTTGATGAAGACGTAGGGCTCGGTGAGGGCGGCTTCCTCCATCACCGTTGGCAGACGCTTCTTCTGGCCGAAGGGGCTGACGCCGCCGACCTTGTAGCCCGTGATCCGCTCCGCGTCGGGGACGGGGGCCATGGCGGCCGACTTGCCCTTGAGGGCGGCGGCCAGCTTCTTCATGCTGACCTCCTTGTCCGAGGGCAGGATGGCGCAGGCGGGCTTTCCGTCAAGCATCACGATCAGGGTCTTGAGCACCCGACGAGGGTCTTCTCCAAGCGCCTCGGCCGCCTGCAGGCCCACGCGCTCGGAGCCCGGGTCGTAGTCGTACGTATGCAGGTTGAACGCGACGCCGGCCTTGGTCAGTGCGATCGTGGCGGGGGTGCTCTTGGACATGATCCGGGTGATACCTAACTGCGGCCCCCGTTGGAATATCTGGGCTTGGAATACGGACACGCGATGACGGCTTTAGATCGACGGACTCTGCTTCGCGGCGCCTTGGCGCTCAGCGCCGTGGGCATGCTGCCGTCCTGGGCGCGGGCAGGCGAGGCCGGTCGCTCGCCCGCCGCGCTGTCGGGCGAGACGATCAAGCTCACCGTCGGCCACACCATGGCGAGGATCGACGGTCGCTCGGGCCACGCCGTCACCGTCAACGGCTCGATCCCCGGCCCGCTGATCCGGCTGAAGGAAGGCCAGAACGTCCGCCTGTCCGTGACCAACGCACTGGCCGACGAGGACACCTCCATCCACTGGCACGGGCTGCTGGTGCCGTTCCAGATGGACGGCGTCCCGGGCGTCAGCTTCCCGGGGATCAAGCCGGGGCGAGACCTTCACCTACGACTTCCCGGTGCGGCAGGCCGGGACCTACTGGTGGCACAGCCATTCGGGCCTCCAGGAGCAGGTCGGCCTCTACGCCCCGATGATCATCGACCCGGCGGGCGAGGATCCTATTCCCTATGACCGCGAGCATGTGGTGATGCTGTCGGACTGGAGTTTCCTGCATCCGCACGAGCTGTTCCGGAAGCTGAAGGTCAACGCCGGCCATTTCAACATGCAGAAGCAGACCGTGGCGGGCCTGCTGGCCGGTCGGGATCAGTCGCTGAAGGACCGCGTCGAGTGGGCCAAGATGCGGATGGACCCCACCGACATCGCCGACGTCACGGGCTCGGTCTACACCTATCTCGTCAACGGCCACGGTCCGGGCGACAACTGGACGGGCCTGTTCACGCCGGGCGAGCGGGTGCGGCTGCGTTTCATCAATTCCGCGGCCATGACGATCTTCAACGTCCGGATCCCGGGCCTCTCCCTGGAGGTCGTGGCGGCGGATGGTCAGCCAGTGTCGCCGGTCGCGGTCGACGAGTTCCAGATCGCCCCGGCCGAGACCTTCGACGTCATCGTCCGGCCGATCGAGGACAAGGCCTTCACCCTGGTCGCGGAAGCGTCGGATCGCTCGGGCCTGGCGCGCGGAACCCTGGCGCCGCGCCTGGGGGTGTCCGCCGCCGTTCCGCCGCTCCGCACGCGGCCCCTGGCGACCATGAAGGACATGGGCATGGGGAACATGCGTCACGGGATGGACATGCCCGGCATGGACATGTCGATGCGCTCCCAGGCCAACGCGCCCAACGTGCCGCTGACGCCGGGCGTGCAGACGATCTCGCCGATGCCGATGGATCGCCTGGCCCAGCCGCCCCAGGGCCTGGAGGATGTCGGCCACAAGGTGCTGCGCTACGCCGACCTGGCCAGCCTGCATCCGCCGACCGATGCGCGTCCGCCCGGGCGGGAGATCGAGATCCACCTGACCGGCAACATGGAGCGCTTCATGTGGGCGTTCGACGGCAAGGCGTTCGGACCGATCAAGAAGCCGATCGCCTTCGAGCGGGGCGAACGGGCGCGGGTCGTGCTGATCAACGACACCATGATGGCTCATCCGATCCACCTGCACGGCCACTTCTTCGAGCTGGTCAACGGCCAGGATCGCCAGCCGCTGAAGCACACGGTCAATGTCGCGCCGGGCGGCAAGGTCGCCTTCGACCTGACGGCCAGCGAGCCCGGCGACTGGGCTTTCCACTGCCACCTGCTGCTGCACATGCACGCGGGCATGTTCAACGTCGTCACCGTGCGGCCGCTGGATGGGGAAGCCGCGTGATCGTCGATCTCCAGCACGCGCAGCATCAGGCCGCCGACCCGCACGCGGGCCACCAGATGGAGGCCGCCAAGCCCGCCGCCGAGGCCAAGCCGCCGGCGATCCCCACCGACCACGCCGCCGAGCGCTTCTACAGCCCCGGCGTCATGGCCGCCGCCCGAGCCCAGCTGATGAAGGAGCATGGCGGGGCGACGGCGTGGACCGTCCGCGCCGACCAGCTGGAATACCGCTCGCGCGACGGCGCCGACGCCCAGGCTTTCGAGGGCGAGGCCTGGTGGGGCGGCGATGCGTCCAAGTGGGTCGTCAAGGCGCGCGGCGAGCGCACCGACGGCGAAGGCTGGGAGACGGGCGAGGCCGAGGTGCTGAAGGCCTGGCCCGTCGGGCCGTATTTCGATCTTCAGGCCGGGGTTCGTTATGACCTGGCGCCCAAGGGGCGATCCTACGCGGCCGTCGGCTTCGAGGGCCTGGCGCCCTATTGGTTCGAGGTGCAGGGGACGGCCTACCTGTCCGATCAGGGCAAGGTCTCCGCGCGCGGGGAGGCGTCCTACGACCTGCGCCTGACCCAGAAACTGATCCTGCAGCCGCGCGTCGAGGCCGACCTCGCCGAGGCGGGCGCGGCCAAGCTCGAGGGCGGTCTTCGCCTGCGCTACCAGATCACGCGTGAGTTCGCGCCCTATGTCGGCCTAGTGCGCGAGCGGGCGTTCGGGCCGGCCGTGGTCGCCGGCGAGCGGGCGGGAAGCACGGCGGTGGTGATCGGCGTTCGCGCCTGGCGTTGACCCTATCGACATAGACAGCTTGCCGCGATCGCAAGCCTGGCCCAACATCCGTTTGACCGGACGTAGATCCGGATAACGAGGGAGACAGGCGCGATGGCGGAAGCGATCGATTTCGACCGCATGCGGACCCTGGGCGACGTCGCCCGCTATCACGCGGAGGTCCGGCCGGAGGAGGTCGCCTTCAGCTTCGAGGGGCGGGACACCCCCTTCGCCGATTTCGACCGTCATTCGAACCAGGTCGCCAACGCCCTGATCGCGGCGGGTCTGTCGACGGGCGATCGCGTCGCCTATGTCGGCAAGAACAGCGACCACTATTTCGAGTTGCTGATCGGGGCCGCCAAGGCCGGGGTGGTGACCACGCCGGTCGGCTGGCGGCTGGCGGCGGCTGAGATCGCCTACATCGTCGCCGACAGCGAGGCCAAGATCGTCTTCGTCGGCCCCGAACTGATCGGCCACATCGAGAGCGTCGCCGCCGAACTGACCCACCGTCCGGTGGTCGTGGCCATGGAGGCCGACGGCGCGGGCGAGCATCCGACCTTCGAAGCCTGGCGCGACGCCCAGTCCGGCGCCGACGCCCACAAGTCGATCGCGACGTCGGACATCGCCATCCAGCTCTACACCTCGGGCACCACGGGGCGGCCGAAGGGCGCGATGCTGACCCATGACAACCTGCTGGTCATGCGGCGCGCGGCGGCCAAGGATCCGTTGGCCTGGAACCAGTGGGGGCCGGACGATGTCAGCCTGGTCGCGATGCCGGTGGCCCATATCGGCGGCACCGGCTGGGGGCTCGTGGGCCTGCTGAACGGCGCCAAGGGCGTGGTGGCGCGCGAGTTCGATCCGTTCAAGGTGCTGGACTATATCGAGAAGGATCACGTCTCGAAGATGTTCATGGTGCCGGCGGCCTTGCAGATCGTCGTGCGCCAGCCCCGGGCCCGTGAGGTCGACTATTCGCGCTTGACCCACATCCTCTACGGCGCCGCGCCCATCCCGCTGGACCTGCTGCGCGAGTGCATGGAGGTGTTTGGCTGTGGTTTCGTCCAGCAGTACGGCATGACCGAGACGACCGGCACGGTGGTCTATCTGCCGCCCGAGGACCACGATCCGGCGGGGAACAAGCGCATGCGAGCGGCGGGCCTGCCGATGCCCGGTGTCGAGATCAAGGTCATCGACGAGGCCGGGAACAGCGTGCCGACCGGCGCGGTGGGCGAGGTCGCCGTCCGCTCCCCGGCCAACATGGCCGGCTACTGGAAGCTGGCCGACGCCACCGCCAAGACCATCGACACCGACGGCTGGCTGCGCACCGGCGACGCCGGTTACCTCGACGAGGACGGCTATCTGTTCATCCACGACCGGGTGAAGGACATGATCATCTCGGGCGGCGAGAACATCTATCCGGCCGAGGTCGAGAGCGCTGTCTACGGTCACCCGCATGTGGCCGAGGTGGCGGTGATCGGCGTGCCGGACGAGAAATGGGGCGAGGCGGTCAAGGCGGTGGTCGCGGCCAAGCCGGGCGTGACGCCGGACGCGGCCGATATCATCGCCTTCGCCCGCACCCGGATCGCGGGCTTCAAGGCGCCGAAGAGCGTGGACTTCGTGGCCGCCCTGCCGAGGAACGCGTCGGGCAAGATCCTGCGCCGGGAACTGCGGGCGCCCTACTGGGAAGGGCGCGAGCGGCAGGTGAACTAAAAAAGGGGCGTCGCGAACGACGCCCCGAGAAGGGAAGAGACTGACGGATGCGGGGCAAGGGGTAAAAAGCCCCGCAACCCTCACTTGCCCGCCGGCGAAACCGGCAGGCTCCGGGCCGCCAGGGTGACCTGGACGGTGGAGGAGAGAGCCCGGGACGAAGAGCCCAGGGCGATGTCGTACTGGCCGGCCGCGATCGACCAGCCATGGGCCTTGCCGTCCCAGACCGCCAGCAGGCGCGGGTCGACCGTCAGGGTCACGCGTTGCGTGGCGCCGGGGGCGAGAGAGACCTTCTTGAAGCCGGCCAGGCGCTTGGGCGCTTCCCAGCCCCCGGTCTTGGGCGCGACATAGACCTGCGGCACGTCCTTGCCGGCCCGGGCCCCGACGTTCTTGACGTCGAAGCTGACCGTGACCTTGTCGCCCGCCGCCGTGGCGGTCAGGCCCGAATAGGCGAACTTCGTGTAGGACAGGCCGTGGCCGAACGGGAACAGCGGCTCGATCTTCTTGAGGTCGTACCACTTGTAGCCGACGGCGGCGCCTTCGAGGTTGTAGTCGACGTCGAAGAGTTCCCCCTCGGCCTTGCCGACGCCGTCCAGCTTCGGACGCGGCAGGTCGGCCACGCTCTTGGGGAAGCTGACGGGCAGGCGGCCGGTCGCGTCGACCTCGCCGGTGAGGACGCGGGCGATGGCTTCGCCGCCGGCCGTGCCCGGGAACCAGGCCTCGACCACGGCGCCGACCTTGTCGAGCCAGGGCATGACCACGGGGCCCCCGGTGATCAGCACGACCACCGTCTTCTTGTTGGCAGAGGCTACGGCGTCGATCGTGGCGTCCTGGTTGCGCGGCAGGTTCAGGTCGACGACGTCCACCGACTCGGTGGTCCACTGGTCGGCGAAGACCACGGCCAGGTCGCTATCGGCGGCCAGCTTGGCGGCGCGGGCGGGATCGGCGCCATCGTCATAGACGACCTTGGCGTTCGGATAGCGAGCCTGCAGCGCCTTCAGCGGCGAGGACGGGTAGTAGATCACCGGGCCCGGCCAGGTCGCCGGCTCCAGGCCCTTCACCGCGCGGCCGCCGACCGGATAGACCTGCGAGGAGCCGCCGCCCGACAGCACGCCGACGTCCGAATGGGCGCCGATCACGGCGATGGTCTTGGCGGTCTTGGCCAGGGGCAGAAGATCGCCGTCGTTCTTCAGCAGGACGACGCCTTCCTCGGCGTCGGCCTGAGTGATCTTGGCGTGGGCGGCGAGGGTGGCGGACGGCAGGTCGACCGGGGCCGGATTGACGACCGGATGGTCGACGAGGCCGCTGGCGAACATGGCGCGCAGCACGCGGCGGGCCATGTCGTCGATGCGGGCCTGGCTGACCCGGCCAGCGGCCAGATCGGCCTTCAGCGGCGCGCCGAAGAACGGTTCCTTGTCGAAGGCCTCGCCGGCCGACTCCTGGTCGAGGCCGGCATTGGCCGCCTTGGCCGAGAATGGTCGGCGCCCCAGTCCGACATGACATAGCCCTTGTAGCCCCAGTCCTTCTTCAGGACGGTGTTCAAGAGCCAGTCGTTCTCGCAGGCCCAGTCGCCGTTGACGCGGTTGTAGGCGCACATCACCGAGTGCGGGTCCGACTGCTCGATGGCGAACTGGAAGGCCAGCAGGTCAGAGGTGCGGGCGGCCGCGTCGTCGATGTTCGAGCTGACCACGAAGCGGCCGGTCTCCTGGCCGTTCAGCGCATAGTGCTTGATCGTCGAGATGATGTGGTTGGACTGGATGCCCTTGATCTGGGCGGCGACCATGGTTCCGGCCAGCCAGGGATCCTCGCCGCCATATTCGAAGTTCCGACCGTTGCGCGGCTCGCGCATCAGGTTCACGCCGCCGGCCAGCTGGACATTGAAGCCCGAAGTCGCGGGCCTCCTTGCCGATCATCGCGCCGCCCTTGAAGGCCAGCTCGGGGTTCCAGGTCGCGGCGGTGGCTAGGCCCGAGGGCAGGGCGGTGCGGGCGCGCAGGTCCTGATGGCTGCCCTGGGTGGCGACGCCGATTCCGGCGTCGGTCTGCCACTGGCCGGGGATGCCCAGGCGCGGAACGCCGGCGACATAGCCGGCCGAGGCGTCGTGCGAGTCCTTGTGGCGCGTGTACTTCGGCTTCATGTCCGAGCCGAAGTAGCCGAAGATGACCGTGAACTTCTCGTCGTTGGTCATCGCCTTCAGCGCCAGGTCGGCGCGGGCGTCGGGGTTGAGCTTGGCGTTCAGCCAGGGATGGGCCGGGGCGGCCGCCGGCTTCTTGGCGGTGTCGGCCAGGGCCGGAGCGGCGGTGAGCACCGAGGCGGAAGCGCCGATCAGCAGGGCGAGCCGCAGGCCCCGCCAGGTCGTCCGAGTCATGTTTCCTCCGTCGTCTTCTTCTTGCGCCCCCCGCGCGGCCTCGGGCCGGGTTGGGGGAGGGGTTCAAGTCTTTCGCCGAGGCGGCGCGCCGCTCCGGGCTGGACCGGTGGATTCGCGCACCACAAGGCTGTGCTGCGCGAGGAAGGGTGTGTTGGTCTTGCCGGCGCCCTCGTTGGCGCTCCACGCCGCGAAGGTGTGCATCGCGCGCAGGGCCATCTGATCGAACGGCTGGCGGATCGTGGTCAGGGTCGGCCAGATGACGCCGGCGATCGGGGCGTCGTCGAAGCCGACCACCGAGACGTCGTCGGGGATCCGCAGGCCGCGGCGCTGGACTTCCATGCAGGTGGCGGCGGCCATGTCGTCATTGGCGGCGAAGATCGCGGTCGGCGGCTCGTCGATGTCCAGCAACTGGCGGGCCGCGTCGAGACCGGTCTTGAAGGTGAACTCGCCGCCGACGATCAGCTCGGGCGGCGGGCGCGGCAGGCCGCGGGCGGCATAGGCCTCGAAGAAGCCGTTGCGGCGGTGGGTGCTGGCGGCGTGGTCCGGGTGGCCGGCGATGTGGCCGATGCGGGTGTGGCCCAGTGAGAAGAGGTGCTCGACGACCTCGCGCGCGGCGGCGCGGTCGTCCATGCCGATGGCCGGGAACTGCGGATCGGGCGTCGTGGGCGTGATCAGCACGCAGCGCACGTCCAGTTCGCGCATCAGCTCCTTCATCGGGCCGAAGTCGCATTCCGGCGGCAGCAGGATCATTTCGCGGATGCCGCCGTCGCGGACGAAGGCGCGGACGCGGTCGGCCCAGCCGGGAATCGGGCCCTCGGACAGATCGACCGACAGGTGGCGGCCGGTCTCGACGCAGGCCAGCAGCAGAGCGTGATGGACGCGGGTATGGTAGCCGCCGGACGGATCGCCCATCAGCACGCCCACGGAACCAGAGCCCAGCGAGCGCAGGCTGCGGGCCACGGCGCTGGGCTGATAGTCCAGGTCGGCCATGGCCGCGCGGACACGGTCGCGCGTCTTGGCGCTGACACTGTCGTGATCGTTGAGAACGCGGGAGACGGTCTTGGGCGAAACGCCCGCCCGCTCGGCCACGTCGGTGATCGTCGTCATGGGTCCCCGTATCCCCAACCGCCAAGCTTGTCCTGGCCACCCCAGCAGCGAAAGGCGGCGTCCACAAGGCGGTGAACCTTTGGAGCCTTAGTCCATCTTGTCTCGGATGTCATGTCGTTGGGACAAAAATGGGTCAAAAATGGCTGGTCGACAGGACATTATCGGGACATTTCGAGCGGGTAGGGTCGTGTCCGCTGCCTGTTTCCCAAGGCGCTTCCGACGAGTTGGTAGCAATGTAGCGCCGCTGTAAGGCTGGGTGCGGCGTCGCCGTTCCTTTCCGAGAAAGACAAGTGAAAACAAGGAATATTTATGTTCCATCGCAAGGCTTCAGGCGCCGAACGGCTCCACGGCGTGGGGCCACGCTAGGTGTGGCGGCCGGTCAAAGCTCTTGTTTCCCGGGAATGACAACGTTGACATTGTTGTTGACTTGCTCGGGACATTTGAGGAATGTGACAGCGTTCGACGAAGGCGCGGGGCCGGAGTCGAGAATCCGGGCGCCGGGGTCGCCGGGGATCTTGTCCGATCGCGACACACACACGACGGGCGGGTTCGCAAAAGCCTCAAACGCTTCTCGAAAGCCGTCGACAAGAGCGGCGGCGCGAGCGGCGGGCGGGCGGCCAATAAGAACGACTTATTTTGGGGAGCGAGGAATTGTCACAGGAAGCAAGGAAAGCCGTGCTCAAGCGCGGCCTGACGTTGGCGCTGGTCGCCGGCGCATCGCAATTGGCTCTGGCCACCGGGGCCTTCGCCCAGGACGCCAGTCAGACCCAGGTCGAGGAAATCGTCGTCACCGGCGTCCGCGGCTCTCAGATCAAGTCGGTGGACGTCAAGCGCCGCGAGGCCTCGATCGTCGACGCCATCTCGGCGGAAGACATCGGCAAGCTGCCGGACGTCACCATCGCCGACTCGCTGCAGCGCATCTCGGGCATCCAGATCCAGCGCGACGCCGGTGAAGGCAAGACCGTCAACATCCGCGGTCTGCGCCAGGTCATCACCCTGCTGAACGGCGAACAGTACCTCAGCGCCGGCAACATGGGCTCGGCCCAGCCGGACCTGCTGGACGTGCCGTCGCAGCTGATGAACCAGGTGCTGGTCTACAAGTCGACCAATCCGAACAACGCCCTGTCGGGCATCTCGGGCACCATCGACCTGCGCACCCGTCGTCCGTTCCAGTTCGGCGAAGGTCTGACCTTCACCGGCGCGGCCGAAGCCCAACGCGGCGACCGCACCAAGAAGGACGACTATCTGCTGAATGGCGTCGTCAACTGGCGCAACGACCGGGTCGGTCTGATGATCGGCGCGGCCGGCAGCAAGTCCAACCTCGGCAACAACTATTCGGGCACCGTCGGCCTGTCGGGCAACAACGACTGGGGCGGCGGCTTCGCCAACAGCTATATCTCGCCCCACGGTTACGAGAGCTTCAACCGGGTGGTCGAGCGCAAGCGCCTCGGCGTCAACGCCGCGTTCGAGGCCGACCTGGGCGAAGGCTTCACCCTGATCGCCGAAGGCTTCTACGCCAAGCTGGACGAATACAACCGCGCCGTTGGCATCAACATCTCCAACCGCTGGGACGGCGGCGCCTTCGGCACCTGGAACCAGCCGACGGTCTCGACCCCGGTCGGCATCGGCAACTGGCTGGCCGTCGACGAGTACGACATCAATGCGTGGTGGGTGAACTCATTCACCGTCAACCGCACGACCAAGTCCAAGACCAAGAACTTCAACCTGGGTCTCGACTACGACAACGGCGGTCCGTTCACCTTCGAGGCCCGCGCCATACGCGCTGACGGCGACCGTCTCAGCATGAACGGCCAGGCCCAGGGCGATCTGTCCAACTGGCGCTACGCCGACGGTCGCTTCAACCTGTTCCGCGACCCCGCCGACCGCACGCGCGGCACCTTCTACCCGAAGGCCATCTGCGACAAGTTCGGGTCCGCGCGGCGCACCAACGCCGTCACCGGCAGCGCCGGCGGCTGCTATCTGGATCCGAACCCGCTGGGCTACGGCGCCAATCCGCAACTGCACTACAACATCGCCGGCGATCACCCGGTGTGGAGCGGTTTCGATCGTCCGCTGGCCGGCGGCCTGGGCACTGGCAAGTCCCTCAAGGACTACATGGCGAACAAGGACAGCTACGCCATCGGCGCCTTCTCGTCGGAAGGCAATAACGAAGTCAATTCGGACATGAACGTGTTCCGCGCTGACGGCCACTACAAGTTCGACGACAAGCTGCTGGGCTTCATCACCAAGATCGACGCGGGCGTCCGCCAGAGCAAGCGCACGGTCGAGGTCGAACAGTTCCACCTGTTCTCGGGCTTCTACGGCGGCACGCCGGGCGCGGTGCAGGCCAACGGTCAGCCGGTCCCGGCCGGCGGCTGCGAGGCCCAGTGGAAGGCGATCGACGTCGTCATGAACCAGAACCAGTGCCAGGCGGGCGAGTTCGTGCCCGATCCCGTCACGGGCCTGCCGGTGTTCCAGGGCTATACGGTCAACCAGCCGACCGGCCTTTCGACCTATAACAACGTGGTCTGGGTCGACGACCTGGGCGGCGTCACCAGCGGCATCCCGGGCTTCTGGGCCATCGATCCGCGCGACTTCGACGACGCGGAAGCCTTCCACAAGAAGGTGTTCGGCGGCGCCATCCGCGTGCAGGTTCCCGGCCAGACCTACGACGTTCGCCTGAACGAGCAGAGCGCCTACGGCGTGATGAACTTCGCGGCGGGCGCCCTGTCGGGTAACTTCGGCCTGCGCGTCATCGAGACCGAACTGACGGTCAAGCAGAACCTGACCGGCGACACCCGCAACTACGGCGACACCAACGCCGACGCGGGCGACCAGGTGACCCAGCGCAAGTACACCGACTGGCTGCCCTCGCTGAACGTCAGCTACGACTTCAACGACAACCTGAAGTTCCGCTTCGCCTACTCCAAGACGATGCAGCCTCTCGACCTGGGCAACTATGGCGGCGGTCTGAAGATCAACACCGCCGACTGCGGCGCGGCTCTGCCAAACGTCCGCTGCGTCACGAGCGCGGAATCGTCGGGCAACCCGATGCTGAACCCGTGGCGCTCGCAGAACTTCGACGGCGCCATCGAGTACTATGTCGGCCGCGCCTCGATGTTCAACATTTCGGCCTTCAAGCTGAAGATCGACAGCTTCGTCACCAACGGCGTCACCACCGGCCGCTTCCCCGACCAGGACGGCGTCATCCGCCGCACGGTCAATGTCACCCTGCCGATCCAAGGCGACGGTGGCGAGGTGAAGGGCGTCGAAGTGGGCGCAAGCTCGCGGTCAGCGACTTCTTCGACGACGCCGGCTTCTTCTCGAACTTCGGTGTCGACACCAACTACACCTACTCGCCGAGCAAGGAGTTCGCGCACGGGTCTGGACGGCGAAGAGCTGCCCTTCCAGGACAACTCCAAGCACCAGTTCAACCTGATCGGCTGGTACCAGGACGCCAAGCTGCAGGCGCGCGTCGCCTACAACTATCGCACCGACCGTCTGGCCGAGGTGATGAGCAACAACATCCCGATCTATCAAAAGAGCACGGGCTATGTGGACGTGAACGTCAGCTACAACGTTCGCGACAACATCACCGTCTACTTCAACGGGTCGAACGTCACGAGCGAGATCGAGGATTACTACGCTCGTTTCGCCAAGGGTAAGACCCAGTACATCCGCCAGAACGAGTTCGAGCCCCGCTATACGCTGGGCGTCCGCGCGCGCTGGTAACCAAGATCCCTCTCACCTCCTGCGGCCGCCGTGGAACCCCACGGCGGCTTTCTTTTTTGAGAGCCCCATTCTTTTTGGGAGGGCTTGGGTCTGTCCGGCCCACGCGCGAGCCGATAGCCTGGAGCCTAACCGGACGGAGACGCCGGGAAGTCGGGAGCAAGCCCATGCAGGACAATCGAATCCGCAAGCTCGTGATCGTCGGCGGCGGCACGGCCGGCTGGATGGCGGCGGCCGCGTTGCGGCGCCACTTCCAGGGTGGCCCGCTCGAGATCACCCTCGTCGAAAGCTCCGAGATCGGCACGATCGGGGTGGGCGAGGCGACCATCCCGACCATCCGCGCCTTCTACAATCAGCTGGGCCTGACCGACATCGAAGTGATGCGGGCGACCCAGGCGACCTGCAAGCTGGGCATCCGCTTCAACGGCTGGGTCCGCGAGGGCCAGTCGTTCATCCATCCGTTCGGCCACTTCGGCCAGGACCTGCGCGGCGTGGCGTTCCACCACTATTGGCGCAAGCTGGGGGAGGCCGGCGAGCCGACCGACATCGCCGACTATTCGCTGGGCGCGTCCCTGGCGCAGGCCGGCAAGTTCATGGCCCCCAGCCGCAACCCGGCCTCGACCCTGTCGATCTTCGACTGGGCGCTGCATTTCGACGCCAGCCTGTTCGCCCAGCTGATGCGCCGGGTGGCCGAGGACAATGGCGTGCGCCGCGTCGATGCCAGGGTCACCAAGGTCAATCTGCGTCCCGAGGACGGCTTCGTCGCCTCCCTGGATCTGCACACCGGCGAGTCCGTGGAAGGCGACCTCTTCATCGACTGCTCGGGCTTCCGGGGGCTGCTGATCGAGGAAGCCCTCCAGACCGGCTACGAGCACTGGAACGACATGCTGTTCTGCGACCGCGCCTATGCGGTGCAGAGCGAGGGCGTGGGGGGATCCCATGCCGTACACGGACGTCACCGCCCACACCGCCGGCTGGCGCTGGCGCATTCCGCTGCAGCACCGTTACGGCAATGGGTACGTCTTCTCCTCGCGCCACATCGGCGATGAGGACGCCCTGGCCGAGCTGAAGGCGGCGATCCCCGATCCGCTGCTGCACGAGCCGCGTCTGATCCGCTTCAATCCCGGCCGCCGCAAGCAGGTCTGGAACAAGAACGTCATCGCTCTGGGTCTGGCGTCCGGTTTCCTGGAGCCGCTGGAAAGCACTTCTATCGCTCTGATCGAGACGGGCATCGAGAAGATCAAGGCGCTGTTCCCGGACAAGGACTTCGCGCCCGAGATCGTCGACGAGTTCAACGACTGGTCCCGCCGCGAGATGGAGCGCGTGCGCGACTTCATCGTCCTGCACTACTGGGCCAACAAGAGGGGCGACACGGCGTTCTGGCGCGACTGCAACGACGTCGTCCTGCCCGAGGCCTTGCGGCGCAAGGTCGACCTGTTCCTCATGCGCGGCCACTTCGTCCGCTACCGCTGGGAGATGTTCGCCCCGCCCAGCTGGATGGCGATCTATGCCGGCTTCGAGCTGCTGCCGCAGACGGTGGATCCGTCGCTCGACGGTATCGATCCTAAGACCTTGAGCGCCCCGCTCGCCGAAATGCGCAAGGCCGTGCGGGAGGTGGTGGCCAACGCCCCGCCGCACGCGGCTTTCCTCGACCAATATTGCCGATCCGCCGCCATGGCTGCGGAATAGGACGCGCCCATGACCAACACCAATCCCGACGCCATCAAGAAGATCGTCATCGTCGGCGGCGGCTCAGCCGGCTGGATCTCGGCGGCGATGCTGGCCCACTATTTCGAGAAGGGCGGCTGTCAGGTCGAGCTGATCGAATCCGAGGAAATCGGCACGATCGGGGTGGGGGAGTCGACCATCCCGCCGTTCCTGCAACTGATCGCCAGCCTGGGCATCGACGAGCGGGAGTTCATCCAGGCCACCCAGGCCAGCTTCAAGCTGGGCATCCGGTTCGAGGACTGGAAGCAGAAGGGCCAGCACTACTACCATCCGTTCGGCGCCATCGGCGGCCCGATCGGTCCGCACGAGTTCTATCAGTGCTGGCTGCGGGCCAAGGCCAACGGCCATCCGTCGGAACTGCAGGACTTCGCGCCCGGCACGGTGATGGCCGACCAGTGGAAGTTCATGCTGCCGTTCAAGGCCCAGCGGTCGCTGATCGCCGGGGCCAGCTACGCCCTGCATATCGACGCGCGCCTGATCGCCAAGGTCCTGCGCGGCTTCGCCGAGGCGCGCGGCGTCAAGCGCACCGAAGGCATCGTCACCGACGTGGTCACGCACCCGGACGGCTCGGTCGCCAAGGTGATCATGAAGAACGGCCAAGAGGTCGAGGGCGATCTCTTCATCGACTGCTCGGGCTTCCGCGCCCTGCTGATCGGCAAGACCCTGGACGTGCTGTTCAACGACTGGTCGGACATGCTGCTGTGCGACCGCGCGGTAGTGGTGCAGACGGAGAACGTCGGCGAACCGCACCCCTATACCCTGTCCAAGGCCGAGGACGCCGGCTGGCGTTGGCGCATCCCGCTGCAGCACCGAGCCGGCAACGGCTATGTGTTCAGCTCCAGGCACCTCAGCGACGACGAGGCGCGCGCCACCCTGGTGCGCAACGTCCAGGGCCCGATGCTGATGGAGCCGATGTTCATCCCCTTCAAGACCGGCATGCGCCAGCGCCTGTGGGAGAAGAACGTGGTGGCCGTGGGCCTGGCGGGGGGCTTCATCGAGCCACTGGAATCGACCGCCCTGCATCTGATCTATCGCGGCATGGACTTCCTGCTGCGGTTCTTCCCGGATCGCGACTTCAGCCCGGAGCTGGCGGCCGAGTACAACCGGCGCATGACGACCGACTACGAGGAGATCCGCGATTTCATCGTGCTGCACTACTGCACGACCCAGCGCGACGACACGCCGTTCTGGCGTGATGTCCGCCAGGCCCCGGTCCCCGACAGCCTCAAGGCCCGCATGGAGCTCTTCAAGGCTCATGGCGTGCTGCGCGAGGGCGTCGACGAGATGTTCCGTAACCCGTCCTGGCAGTCGGTGATGGAGGGCATGGGCGTGCGGCCGCGGCGTTACCAGCAGTTGGTCGACACCGCGCCCTACGAGGTTATTTCACGGACCCTGGACCAGTCGAAGCCGATGCTGGCGGCCCAGGTCGCGGGCCTGCCCAGTCATGGCGAATTCCTGGCCCAGAACTGCCCCGCGCCGCCGCCGGAACCGGTGGTCGCGCCGTTCAAGACGGTGGCCTGACACGCTTGCGGGAACGCCGGCGCGAGCGCATCCTCTCTCCCAGAGGTTGTCCTCTCGAGGCATTCGATGTTCGCCATCGTTACCGATCTTCCGCCCGCTGATCAGGTCCCGGTCGCCGAGGTTTTCCGGGCCGTCTACGGGCCGACCGGCGTGTCGAAGCGACTTCGCCAGCCTCGCTATGGCGAGGTGACCGACTTCGCGATGAAGCCTCGGCTCCTGGTGGCGCTCGGCTCAGATCGTTACGCGCTGATCGTGTCGGAAGACGCCGACACCCTGACCCATATCGCCAAGGGCGCTATCTCGATCGCCTATGTCGAGCGGACAGCCAAAGGGTGGCGGCTTCAGGCGCGTTGGGACGAGGTCGCGTGGACCGGCAGCACGGGCCGGGCGGCGAGTGCGATCACCGCGTCCTTTGGCCCGTCCCGGGCGCCGCGCATCGTCGTGATCGACAACAATCTGATCCAGGGACAGGTCCAGGTCGAACGCTCTACGATCGTCCTGGACAGGGCCGGACCGCGGCTTGTCGGCGCGGTCTACAAGAGTCTGCCGCCGGAGCCCTTGCCGACCGCGTTTTAAATCCGCTTCATCGAAATGATCTTCACCGGCGGGTTCAGGATCTGGCCCTTCATCGACGGCACGTTGGTCGGGCCGTCGGTGCGGCCAGCCAGGATCTTCTTCACGACGTCCATGCCCTGCACGACCTTGCCGAACACAGCGTAGCCCTGGGCGGCGTCGCTCTTGCCGGGCTTGGCGTCGAGATAGGGCTGGGCGCTGGCGCAGATGAAGAAGTCGGCGGTGGCCGAGCCGGGCGCGTCGCGGCCCATCGAGATGGCGCCGGCCGTGTGGCGCAGGCCGGTTTTCAAGGTGCTTTCGTGGGCGATCGGCGGGGCGCGGCGGGAAATAGGGCTTGGGCTGGCCCTGGATCGAGCCGGCACCCGGCGCGCCTTTTGCGCGGTTGGCGCGGAAGAACTGGCCGCCGTCGAAGCGGTGGCGATCGACATAGGTCAGGAAGTTGGCGGCCGTGATCGGGGCCTTCTTGTCTTCCAGCTCGACGACGATGGTTCCCTTGTCGGTCTCGATCGCCACGCGCGGCTTGCCGGCGGCGCCCGAGCTGACGTAACAAGTCCCGAGGTCGAGGCCAGGAAGGTGAGGGCGGCGCCGATCACGGCGCGGCGGACGATCTGGTTCATCGGAATCCCCTCAAAGGCTCGCGCGGACCCTAGCCGATGGCGAGCGCCGAAGTCGACCGGGAGACCGCCCCCTGGCAAATTGATGGTAGCGCTACCGAAAAAGCCTGATCTAAGAATCCTGTTCTCTGGGCTAGGCTCTCCTGGAGTTAGGTTTGGGGCGACCGCGGGGGACACGCGGCGTGATCGAGGGAAGGGACAAGCATAATGGGGGCTGACAGCCAAGCCGCGCCCGCGCCGAAGCCGGGCAAGGGGCGCGACGCGCTGGTGATCGGGGCGTCTTCGCTCGGCACCGTGTTCGAGTGGTACGACTTCTATCTCTACGGTTCGCTGGCGGTGATCATCACCGGCCACTTCTTTTCGGGCGTCAACGAGACCACCGGCTTCATCCTGGCCCTGCTGGCCTTCGCCGCCGGCTTCGCGATCCGGCCGCTGGGGGCGGTGATCTTCGGACGGCTGGGCGACATCTGGGGCCGCAAGAACACCTTTCTGATCACCATGCTGCTGATGGGGGTCTCGACCTTCGTGGTCGGCCTGCTGCCGTCGTACGAGCGGATCGGCATCGCCGCGCCGATCCTGCTGGTGGTCATGCGCCTGGTCCAGGGCCTGGCCCTGGGCGGCGAATATGGCGGCGCCGCGACCTATGTCGCCGAGCATGCGCCCGAGGGGCGGCGCGGCTTCTACACCAGCTGGATCCAGACCACGGCGACCGTGGGCCTGTTCCTGTCGCTGCTGGTCATCCTGATCGTCCGCACCCAGCTGGGCGAGGAGGCCTTCAAGGCCTGGGGCTGGCGCGTCCCGTTCCTGGTCTCGCTGCTGCTGCTGGGCGTGTCGCTGTGGATCCGCCTGAAGCTGCACGAGAGCCCGACCTTCCAGCGCATGATCGCCGAGGGGAAGGGGACCAAGAAGCCGCTGGCCGAGGCCTTCGGCCAGTGGAAGAACCTCAAGGTCGTGCTGCTGGCCCTGTTCGGCCTGACCATGGGCCAGGCGGTGGTCTGGTACTGCGGCCAGTTCTACGCCCAGTTCTTCCTGGAAAAGACCCTGAAGGTCGACGGGGCCCTGGCCAATCTGCTGATCGCCAGCGCCCTGCTGATCGGGACGCCGTTCTTCGTGTTCTTTGGCTGGCTGTCGGACAAGATCGGCCGCAAGTGGATCATTATCGCCGGCTGCGTTCTGGCGGCGGCGACCTATTTCCCGATCTTCAAGGCCATCACCACCTACGCCAACCCGCTGCTGGCCCGCGCGGAAGCCTCGGCGCCGGTGACGGTGTCGGCCGATCCGGCCACCTGCGCCTTCCAGTTCGACCCGGTCGGCAAGGCCAAGTTCAACACCGCCTGCGACGTCGCCAAGGCCTATCTGGCCAAGGCCGGCGTCACCTATTCGGTGCACGACGGGGGCGCCGGATCGCCGACGACGGTGCAGGTCGGCGGCGTGACGCTGTCGGGCTTCGACGCCAAGGGCGCGACCGGCAAGGCCTTCGTCGCCGAGCGCAAGGCCTGGGAGGCTGACCTCGGCGACCAATTGAAGGTCGCCGGCTATCCGGCCAAGGCCGACGGCGCCCTGGTCGACAAGCCCAAGGTCATCGGCCTGCTGTTCCTGCTCGTCCTGTACGTGACCATGGTCTACGGCCCCATCGCGGCCATGCTGGTCGAGCTGTTCCCGACCCGGATCCGCTATACGGCCATGTCGCTGCCCTACCACCTGGGCAACGGCTGGTTCGGCGGCTTCCTGCCCACGACCTCGTTCGCGATCGTGGCGGCGACGGGCGATGTCTATTCGGGTCTCTGGTACCCGGTGATCATCGCCTCGGTGACCGCCGTCATCGGCGGTCTGTTCCTGAAGGACACGCGCCACAATGTGATCGACGATTAGGCAGCGATCTTCCGTAACCCGGCGGCCGCGCCGCCGCCGGGTTGCCTTTGGGCTCCTAATCCGCTTGGTTGGCCGCCGAGGGGAGCGTCGATGGCGCAAGATGATGACGATCGGCGCGCCTGGTTCAGGCGCGAGATCCTGCCGCTGGAGCCGGATCTGCTGGCCTATGCGCGACAGTTCTGCCGTGACGGCCAGACCGATCCCGAGGACCTGGTCCACGAAACCTTCGCTCGCGCGATCGCCTGCAAGACCTGGCGCGAGATCGGAAATCCGGGGGCTTTCGCCACCCGCATCCTGCGCAACTGCGCGCTCGACGCGCTGCGTCGCCGCAAGGTGCTGACCATTACCGCCGTCGCCGACTTCGACCGCATCGAACCGATCGACGATGCGCCCACCGCGCAGATGGTGCTCGAATCACGCGAGGAGCTGCGGCTGCTGGCCGGCGCGATCGCCGAACTTCCGACGCAATGCCGCCGCGTCTTTACGTTGAGAAAAGTTTATAGCCTCTCGCCCGAGGATATAGCGGTTCGGCTCGGGCTATCCGTCTCTACTGTTGAGAAGCATCTGGTGAAGGGCCTTCGGTACTGTTCCGACAAGTTGGGACGTCGTATCGGACGCAAGAGTAAGGTCGACGAAGGACGCTCATGGAGCGCGAGACGGGATCACGACGCGAAGCGGTGAGGCAGGCGGCCGCCCTCTGGGTGGTCCGGCTTGACGATCCTTCGTGCTCGGCCGCCGATCGCGCCGCCTTCGAGGCCTGGCGCGACGACAGCCACGAGCATGAAGCCGCCTATGAGCGCGAGGCCGCCGCCTGGGCGCGGCTGGAGCGCCTTCGCGCCCTGCGTCCGGGCGTGGAGCGTCCGGATCGCGACCTGCTGGCAGAGCGCCGCCCGAGCGTAACGCGGACGCCTTGGGCGCGCGGGATGGCCGCCGCGGCCGCCATCGCTCTGGTCGTGGCCGGCACGATGACGTTCGACGGCGGCGTGGCCTACGCCACCGCCATCGGCGAGCGCCGTGTGGTGGTGCTCAGCGACAACAGCCGCATCGAGCTCAACACCGACAGCAAGGTCGTTGTCCGCTATCGCAAGGGCGTGCGCGAGGTCAAGCTGATCCGGGGCGAGGCGGTGTTCGAGGCCGCCAAGGACGCCCGCCCGTTCGTGATCAAGGCCGCCGACGCGGTCATGCAGGCCGATGGCTCCACCGAGATGGCCGTGCGCCTGCGCTCCGACGGCGCGGCCGTGACGGTCAAGCGCGGGGCGGTCGACCTGGACCCCGCACCGACCGAGCGCAAGGATGATCTGCGTCTGACGGCCGGCGTCACCGCCATCTACAGCTCGGCCGGCAGCCGTTCGCGCGCCGTGTCGGACAGCGAGATCGACCGGGCCCTGGCCTGGCGACAGGGCGCGATCGCCCTGAACGGCCAGTCGCTGGAGCAGGCGGTGGCCGAGTTCAACCGCTACAACAGGCAGCAGATCCGCATCGCCGATCCGTCGATCTCGGGCCTGCGTCTGGCCGGCTATTTTCAGACGACCGAACCCAACAGCTTCGTCGGCGCGGTGACCAGCGCCTTCCCGGTGCGCGCCGCCGCCGGCCCCGACGGGGCCATCCGCCTGACGCGTCGCGTGGTCTCCGAAAAGACCGGCTGAGAAAAAGTGGGCTGAAAAAGTTTCCGGCCGAGTGGCGGAAATGGAGAGCCCTCGCGTCGGTAGGGCTGAAGGCGTCTTCCCATGGGGATGGACGACGCCCTGAGGGGTTACCAAAGAAAATGTCGATCGACACACGCCGCCGCACGGTCCGCGGCTTCCTGATGGCGTCCGCCGCCGTGCTCGTCCTGGCCGGTCCGGCCCTGGCGCAAGAGGCCCGGCACAGCTTCAACATTCCAGCCGGCGACGCGGTCAACGCGCTGCAGACCTTCGCCAAGCAATCGGGCAAGCAGGTGCTGTTCCCGTTCGAGGCCGCCTCGGGCAAGACCACACCGGCGGTGACCGGCGACGTGGCCGACGCCGACGCCCTGGCCCGCCTGACCAAGGCCGCGGGCCTGGTCGTGGCCTCCGACGACGGCAAGACGATCACGCTGCGCCAGGCGCCGGCCGTCTCCCCCCAGTCATCGAGCGCGGGGGCCGGCGCGACGAGTGAAGAGGCCCAGACGGTCGAAGCCATCGTGGTGGTCGGTTCGCAGATCGAAGGCGCCCGCACCACCGAAGCCCTGCCGGTGACCGTGGTCAGCGAGAACGATATCATCGCGACGGGCGCGGTCTCGGGCGACGAACTGTTCCGCGCCATCCCGCAGGCCGGCGACGTCCAGTTCCAGGAAGCCCGCACCACGGGCAATCTGAACGACGCGCGTGGCGACGTGGCCTCGCTGAACCTGCGCAGCCTCGGCACCGGCAACACCCTGGCCCTGCTGAACGGCCGCCGCGCCGTGCTGGCGCCGGGCACGCAGACCGAGAACCTGGTGCCGGTCCAGACCGTCAACACCAACTCGTTCCCGGTCGCGGGCGTCAAGCGGGTTGAAGTGCTGCGCGATGGCGCCGCCGCCATCTATGGCACCGACGCGGTGGCCGGCGTGGTCAATACCGTGCTCGACACCAAGTTCCGCGGCCTGAAGATGGAAGCCCAGTACGGCGGTTCCGAAGGCATCAGCTACCGCGAAGGTTCGTTCAATGTGAAAGCCGGCACGCGCCTGGAAGACGGCACGCGCCTGACCTTCTTCGGCAACTACACCGGCCGCAGCCGCCTGAACGCCAGCGAGCGCGACTATGCCGCCAGCGAGGATCACCGCCCGCAGGTCGCCGACACCCCGTGGGTGGACAACACAACCTTCGACAGCCGCTCGACCTCGAGCCCGTGGGGCTCGTTCACCCTGATCCCGTCGACCACGACGGTGCGCCAGGGGACGACGGCCTTGACGACCTCGGGCGTCTTCCACATCGAGCCCGTCAGCAACACGGCGGCCGGCTGCTCCAGCACCGTGCTGACCGGCGGCCTCTGCATCAAGTCGGGCACCATCACGGGCGCCAACGACCGCGTGCTGCGCTATGACGAGAATCCCGACCGCACCTTGAAGGGCGGCCTCGAGCGGACCAACCTGTTCTCGACCGTCGAGCACGACTTCGGCGACATCACGGCCTATGGCGAGGCGGGCTACTATCACGCCCTGTTCACCGGCAGCCGCGAGCAGTCCGCGCCGCTGAGCACCGCGCCCATCACCATCGCGGCCAACGCCTACTGGAACCCCTTCGGTCCCGTGGGCAGCGTCAACCGCCTGGCCAACCTGACCGGCGTGCCGACCGGCGGCGCGGCGATGAACATCCTCACCTATCGCGTGGTCGACACCGGCCCGCGCACCTACACGGTGACCGACGACAGCTACCGCCTGCTGGGCGGCCTGAAGGGCTCGTGGAACGGCTGGAAGTGGGATTCGGCGGCGCTGTATTCCAAGGCCCGGACCAAGGACATGACGCACAATGCGATCAGCAACACCCTGTTCCAGCAGGCGCTGAACCGCACCGACGCGTCGGCCTACAACCCGTTCAACGGCGGCAATCTCGACAACTATTCGCTGGGCGACACCTCGCCCAACAGCCGCGACACGATCAACGCGTTCCTGATCAACGTCTACCGGATCAGCGAGACCTCGCTGGCCCTGGCCGACTTCAAGGTCTCCAAGAAGGACCTGTTCCGCCTGCCGGGCGGCGACGTCGGCTTCGCGGCCGGGGTCGAGTGGCGTCGCGAGACCTATGACGACAACCGCGACGACCGTCTGGACGGCAAGATCAAGTACACCAACAGCGTCACCGGCATGACCTACAACACCGACGTCCTGGGCGCCTCGGGCGCGCCGGACGTGCATGGCAGCCGTTCGGTCACCTCGGCTTTCTTCGAACTGGCGGTGCCGGTCATCTCGCCGGAGATGAACATCCCGTTCGTCGAGGAGATCAGCCTGCAGATCGCCGCGCGCGGCGAGGACTACTCGGACTTCGGCAGCGTCTATAAGCCCAAGGGCGCGATCTACTGGAAGGTCGGCTACGGCCTGGCCTTCCGCGGGTCGGTTTCGCAGAGCTTCCGCGCGCCGAACCTGCCGCAGTTCTACAGCGACGGGGCGACGGTCTCGAACAACCGCATCGATTACGCCGCCTGCCGCCTCAACGGCACGACCTGCGCGACCGCCAGCACGATCGAGTCGCGCAGCGGCAACAAGAACCTGAAGCCGGAAGAGGCCGACAACGCCACGGTCGGCTTCGTCTATCAGCCGACCTTCATTCCGGCCCAGTACGGCAAGCTGACCCTGACGACCGACTTCTGGTCGATCCGCGAGAAGGGCGTCATTGGCGTCGTGGGCGGCTATAACGCCATCGCCTACGACTACTATCTGCGCCTGCACGGCTCGTCGAACCCGAACGTCGTCCGCGACGCCCCGGTCGGCTCGGCCACGGTCGGCAATATCGCCTACATCAACGACACCTATCAGAACCTGCAGCCGCGCATGGTCCAGGGCGCCGACTTCAGCGTCGATTACGACCTGGACGACACCCCCTGGGGCGACTTCGGCCTGTCGGTCAATGTCGCCAAGCTGCTGAAGTACGACCAGTCGCCCAGCCCGCTGGAGTCGCTGTTGCAGTCCGCCGTCGCCTCTGGCGAACTGCCGGGCCTGACGATCTCGTCGGCCGGCAATCAGATCAAGATGGACGGCTATCCCGAGTTCCGCGGCACCGCCAGCTTCACCTGGCGCAACAACGGCTGGGGCGCCGGCGCGTTCGTGCAATACGTCGGCGAAGCGTACGACACCGGCCCGGCCCAGGTGAACGGCCAGTACTTCCCGATCAAGGACTGGACCACGGTCAGCCTGTACGGGCAGTACGCCTTCAAGGACGGCATGTTCGGCGGTTCGACGATCCGTATCGGCGCGCGCAACGTGTTCGACAAGGACCCGCCGCTGTCGGCGTCCAACTTCGGTTACTCGGGCGCCCTGCACAACGCCACGGGCCGCTACTGGTACATGAACCTGTCCAAGAAGTTCTAGGACATCCCGGACGGGGCGGCCTTGCTGGGCCGCCCCGTTCCTCTTCGCGCGTATCGTCTTGCGAGGCTCGACCTTGAAACCCTTCCGCCTGTTCGCGACGGCCGCCTCGGCCCTGGCGCTCGCCTTCTCGCCGATAGCCTCGAGCGGCGCCCTGGCCCAGAAGAAGCAGCTGCTGGAATATCCCAGCATCCACTCGCCGGTCGTGGGCGAGAAGGGGATGGTGGTCAGCCAGAACGCCATCGCCACCAAGGTCGGCGTCGACATCCTGCGCCAGGGCGGCAACGCCGTGGACGCCGCGGTCGCCACCGCTTTCGCCCTGGCCGTGACCCTGCCGCGCGCCGGCAATATCGGCGGTGACGGCTTCATGATGGTCTACATGGCCAAGACCCAGGAAACGGTCTTCATCGACTATCGGGGCATCGCCCCCAGGGCCGCCAAGCTCGAGACCTTCGTCGACGAGAACGGCAAGGAGATGGACGACGTCGCCTCGCGCGGCTACCGCGCCCCAACCGTGCCAGGGGACGGTGGCGGGCCTCTACCTGGCCCACCAGAAGTACGGCAGGCTGCCGTGGAAGCAGGTCGTCGAGCCGGCCTTCAAGCTGGCCAGCGACGGCGTGGCCCTGTCGCCCGACGAGGCCTTCGTGTTCAGCTGGGGCAAGCAGCGCCTGTCCGAGAGCGCGGCCGGCAAGGCGGCGTTCTACAAGCCCGGCGGCGAGCTCTATCGCGCCGGCGAGATCCTGAGGCAGCCGGACCTGGCCTGGTCGTTGCGCCAGATCGCCGACAAGGGCGCCGACGCATTCTATCGAGGCGAGATCGCCCAGCGCTTCGCCGCCGACATGAAGGCCCATGGCGGCCTGATCACCGCCGAGGACCTGGCGTCCTACAAGGCCGTGGTCCGCCAGCCGCTGGAGGGCAGCTATCGCGGCCTCGCGGTCAAGACCTCGCCGCCCGCCAGCGCCGGCGGCGCGACCCTGCTCGAGATGCTGAACATCCTCGAACAGTTCGACCTGAAAGCCTCGGGGCCCGGCTCGGCCAAGTCGCTGCACCTGATGGCCGAGGCCATGAAGCTCGGCTACGCCGACCGTTCGCGGTTCCTGGGCGACACCGACTTCGTCAAGGTCCCGCTGGCCGGCTTCACGTCCAAGGCCTACGGCGTCGAGCGCGCTAAGCTGATCGATCCGGAAAGGGCCAAGAGCGCCAAGGAGCTGGGCGTCGGCGATCCGTGGGCGTTCGAGAGCCACAACACCACGCACTTCTCGGTGGCCGACGCGGACGGCAACGCCGTCTCCAACACCTTCACCCTGGGCGCGGATTTCGGCTCGGGCGTGATGGTCGCCGGCGCGGGCTTCGTGCTGAACAACCAGATGAACAACTACGCCCACGCCGCGGCGTGGCGGGCCCAGAAGAGCGGCCGTCCCCTGCCGCCCAACGCCCTGCAGCCGGGCAAGCGGGTGCTGTCGACCATGATGCCGACCATGATCTTCAAGGGCGGCAAGCCATGGCTGATCACCGGCACGCCGGGCGGCAGCACGATCATCGACACGGTGCTGCAGGTCATCGTCAATGTCGTCGACTTCAAGCTGAACGTGGCCGAGGCCACCCACCAGCCGCGCATTTTCCAGGACGCCAGCGACAATCTGCGCGTCGAGCCCAATTTCAATCCCGACACGGTGGCCGCCCTCAAGGCGATGGGCCACCCCCTGTCCTCGGACGAGACCATGGGTTCCGCCCAGTCGATCATGATCGAAAAAGGTCTCTTCCTGGGCGGCGCGGACCCGCGTCGTCCCGGAGCCGAGGCGATCGCGCCCTAGAGGTCATCCTCCCCCCACCTGAGAGATCTCTTCGGGATGCGATCCATCGGCGCCGGGACTGCCCTCCCGGCGCCGATTTCATTTCGGCTTTTGCGTTGAATCAACGTCGCCGCCCCGGACGTGGCGCACGCTGCGTTTCGAGGTCGGCGAGGGGCTGCGGTCCGGCGTCTCGTCCGCTCTCGACGTCCGACGCGGTCGCCAGTTGGCGTCGGACGGTTGGTGCTCTCGGGGCGGCTCCCCCAGTGGTCCCGAGTGAGATCGGCGCCGGATTCCCCTCCGGCGCCGATTTTGTTTCTTCGTTCCCGCGCTGAACGCGAGAAGCCCGATCTACTTGCCGCTGACCGCCGGCCCGTACAGCAGGCCGTTGAACAGGAACTTGAACGTTCCGTACGACTGCGCCCGCTGGGTGATTTCCGGCCCGAAGGCGAAAACCTTGCCCTTGCCGACGTCGATGTCGAGCATGGCGGTCGAGCCCTTCAGCTTCTCCTGGCCGACGGCCCAGCCGCTGCGCAGCGGCTTGTCGGTGTCGAACCAGGCCACGCGCGAGACGCCCTTGACGTCGGCCTTCACGGTGAAGGCCGGGCTCCGGTCGAAGAACACGTCGACCTCGCCGCCTGCGCCATAGGCCAGGGGTTGCTTGGGGTCGACCTTGGCGCGCAGCACCGAGCCCGGGATGTAGAGCTCGCGGTTGGTGAAGGCCTTCAGCTGGCCGTTCTCCATCTTGGCGGTGGCGACGTCGACCGGCGCGCCCAGGGCCGTGGCCAGGCGCGTCGAGGCGCCGATGGCGACCACCGAGCCGCCGCCCTTCACGAAGGCGGCGATCTGCGGCAGCGTCTTGTCGTCGCTGACGCGACCCAGCCACGGACGGTACTCGGCGGGGATGTCCTCGGGCTTGGGCTGCGGACCGCTACGGCCGACCTTGAACGGGCCATCGGCGGGAGCGGGGACGACGCCGTCCGGGAAGACCAGCACGTCGTAGTCCTTGGCGATGTCGCCGGCGTCCAGGCGCTGCGGGTAGACGACCTGGAAGGGCGCCTCGAACTTCTCGAACATCCAGCGGTTCCAGCCCGAGGGCATGGAGCCGCCATAGACGTCGACCAGGCCTACGCGGATCGGCTTCAGGGCGATGGTGGCGCCCGACGGCTTGCCGCCGACGGCGTAGGCGTCGATGCCCAGGTCCTTGACGCCCTTGTCGATCACCGCCTTGGCGGCGGGCGAGGCGGGGACCCAGATGGCGCCGGGGCCGAAGGCGGTCTTGCCGGCCTTGGCGCCGTCCTTGACCCAATAGACCTTGGCGCCGGCCTTCAGCAGGCGGTTGGTCAGGGTGAAGCTGGCGTTGGTTTCGTGGCTGACCAGCCAGCCCGCGCTCCCCGCGCCCTTCACCGCGCCCGGCGTCACCGCGATCAGGTCGGGCACGCGGGTCGTCGGGGCCTCGAAGCCGTCCAGGATGCGGTCGAACTTGATCCCCATCTGGTAGGCCAGGGTGTAGCCGGTGACGTCGTACGGGGCCTTGGGCGGGCCGCCCGGATATTCCAGGTCGTGCGGGTGATCCTGGGGCTCGAACATGTCCATGATGTGCGGGCGATAGGCCTGGGCCGCGCGCACGACGTAGGAGCCGGCCGGATAGGTCCTGGCCCCGATCGTGAAGGGCTTGGTCGCCTTGTCCACGTCCACGCCGGTCTTGATCAGCGCGTTCAGGAAGGCCAAGACCGTGGGCATGTCGGCCTGGTCGGACGGGATGACATAGCCACGCGGATCACGCGCCTCGGGCGTCTGCAGCACCGTCTTGTAGAGCTTGGGATCGACCGCCTGGCCGTAAGGACCCGGCTTGTCCTTGCCGGCCGCTTGCAGTTCCTCGACGCGGGTCGGGGTGATGGTCCAGCTGTCCTTATTGCCCCGCTTGATGCTGTTGTCGCCCATCTTCCAGATGTTGAAGAGCAGGCGTTCTTTGTTGCGGGCGGCGTAGTCGATGACCGCGCGGTTCATGGTCCACTGGTAGTCCAGCGAGTTCCTGCAGGCGCCATTCGCGCGGCGCGATGGGGGCGGGGCGGTCGTTGCCCGGCAGTTGCAGTTCCGGCACCAGATTGACCGTCGTCGGGGTCGGGCCGCCGATGATCTCGGTCAGAAGGCCGATCGAGTTGTGGAAATAGGCGACCGACCGCTCCATGCCATTGTGCCAAGTGGAGTAGGGCGCGGCGCTGCGGGCGCCCGAGCCCGGCTTGTCCTCGGCCACCAGGCGGCTGTGCATGGCCATGCCGACTTCCTGCAGCTCGGTCATGACCAGCGGGTCGTAGTTGAAGTTGAACGGGTCGCGGAACGGCGGCACGAACACCACCATGCCGTTCGGGCCGGTCTGGTGCTGGTTGTAGATGATCTGCGGATACCACTCGCGGAACAGCTGCTTGTTGACGTTGGTCGTCTC
Source organism: Caulobacter sp. UC70_42 (assembly GCF_044056025.1). Classification (NCBI taxonomy): domain Bacteria; kingdom Pseudomonadati; phylum Pseudomonadota; class Alphaproteobacteria; order Caulobacterales; family Caulobacteraceae; genus Caulobacter; species Caulobacter sp. UC70_42. The sequence continues at coordinate 2,745,930 of NZ_CP171994.1, forward strand.
GGCCATGGCCGACATGAAGCTGTCGCGGTTGTTATCGTGGCCGACGTACTTCTGATAGAGGCGCGGCAGCGAGCCGAACTCGCGCTTCTTCGGATCCTGGTTGCGCATGTACCAGTCGGAGACCATCTCCATCCCGTCCGGATTGTCCTGGCCGAACAGGATGATGGTGTCGTCCAGCATCCGCAGGGTTTCGGGATCGGTCTGGGTCAGCATCCGGTGCAGCACCTGGATCTGGCCCTGGGAGGTGATCGTCTCGCTGGCGTGCAGGCCGGCGTCGATCCAGACCACGGCCTTGCCTTCAGCCGCCAGCTTGCGCGCCTCGTCTTCCTTGATGCCCTCGGCCTTGGCCAGCTTGCGCGCGATCGCCTTGTAGTGGTCCAGTTTGGCCAGGTTGGCCGGCGAAGAGACGATCGCCACCCACATGGTGCGGCCTTCCTCGGTTTTGCCGATGTCGACCAGCTTCATGCGGTCCGACTGGCCGGCCAGAGTCTTCAGATAGGCTTCATAGGCCGTGTAGTCGGCCAGGAAGTAGTCGCTGCCGACCGGCTGGGCGAAGGCCTTGTCGGGCGGGGTGATGTCGGCGGCGATCGCGCCGCCCAACCCCGTGAAAGCCAGCACCACGCCGAGGGCCGCCCCGGCCATTGCTCCGCTTCGCGTCATTTCCAACCCCGTTGCGCTTGGCGGACGCAACGGTGCGTCGGCCCCTCTTTAGACTGACGTAAGTGGAGGGCGTTTCCCGCACCCGCCGCAACGGCGGGGCCAGCCCATTTTTTCATCCGCGCGAGGACAGGGTCAAAAGGAAAGGGGCCGCCCTCGCGGACGACCCCCTCCATCTCATCGGACCCTACTCAAGCGGTCCGTACGCGAGATCAGGTGACGACTAGTACTTCAGGCGGACGCCCACGCGGAAGTAGCGGCCCACGGCGCCCGACTGCGAGTAGGTCGGGTTCCAGTTCACCGCGGCGTAGTTGGCCGGGTTGAACATCGGGCCGGCGTCGAACAGGTTCAGCACGTCGGCATAGACCGTCGTGTGCTCGGTGACGTCGTAGCCGCCGGTCAGGTCAAAGGAGATGAAGTCCTTCGTGTGGCACTTGAAGTCGGCGTCGCCGTACAGGCAGGTCTGGTCGCCCACATAGCTTTCGTCGATCGAACGCAGGCCGCTGACATAGTTCAGGGTGCCGGTCATCGTGGCCGGACCGCGGGTGAAGGTGTTGCTCCACGAGGCGCGGTACTTCGGCGTGCCGGCGCCCGACGACAGGACGTACGGGGCCTGCTTGCCGACGTAGTTATAGGTCACCCCGCCCTGGGTGTACTTGAAGTCGAACAGCACGGTGGCGTTCAGCTCGCTGGTCCACTTGACGTCGGCGGGCAGGTACATCGTGTTCTGGACGTTCAGGTCCATGCCGCTGGTGCGCAGCGAGTCGGCGTTGATGTACGGCGAGGCCACCGACAGGATGCGCGGCAGGGCGTTCGGGGCGTCCGGATCCGGCAGGTCGGGGGTCACCACGTAGCCGGCCGGGATGGCTTCGCCGGCGTAGTAAGCGGCGATGGCGTCACCCGCGCTGGCCTGCGCGATCACGTCGGTCTTCTTGATGTGGTAGTAGTCCAGCGAGACGCTGAAGTTGCGGGTGGGGGCCCACACCGCGCCCATGGTATAGCTGGTCGACTTCTCCGGCTTCAGGTCCGGGTTGGCCGCGGTGATGCTCGAGAGCGAGTAGGTCTTGGTATACTCGCTGCCGCCGTGGGCCGCGACGAAGTCGGGGTAGTTCGCGAACGAGAAGTTCGTGAAGCCCTGGCTGGCCGAGTCGCCCGATTCCGAGAACGACGGCGCGCGGAAGCCCTTCGAGACGGTGGCGCGCAGGGCGACCGTCTTGATGGGCGTGTACTTGACGCCGATCTTCGGCGAGAAGTTGCCGCCGAAGTCCGAATAGTGGTCGTAGCGACCCGAGACGTTGACCTCGACATTGTCCAGCACCGGCATGCCCAGCTCGGCGAAGGCCGAGGCGACCGTGCGGTTGCCGATGGTGCGGGCGTTGCCCAGGCCCTGGGCGTCGTTGGTCGGGTTCAGGGCCGGGTCGTTGACCGCCTCGTAGCGGAACTCGCCGCCCAGACCCAGCTGGGCGGGGCCGCCCGGCAGGTTGAAGACGTCGCGCGAGGCCTGGAAGTTGATCGAGTTCCAGGTCGCTGGTCGAGGTCTTGGCCAGGACCGGGGCGAGGGCGCTGCGGACAGCCTGGCTGTTCTTCGACGGGTCGAGGAAGTTGTACGTGCCGTTGTTCACCGCGTCGATCAGCGCGTTGTAGCTGATGTAACCGTGGTTGGCGCTCTCCAGCCAGCCGTGGGCGATGACCAGATTGGCCTTGTAGTTCCAGTCGGCCGCCGAGCCTTCGACGCCGCCGACCAGGCGGGCCATGCGGTTGGTGTAGTTGGCGTAGAACGGGATGTCGCTGAAGCGGTAGCGGATCAGCGCGTCATAACCCTCGGCCGCGAACGGATTGTTCGGGTTCAGCTGGCCGTTCGACAGCAGGGCCGGCAGGACGATGTTCGACAGGTTGTGCGGCGTCGACGATGAGATCGAGCGTTCAGCGCCACGGGTCGAGGTCTTCGACTGCATGAAGCTGGCCGACAGATAGGCCTGGAAGTTGTCGTTCGGCTTGATCGTGAAGCGGCCATAGGCGCCCACGCGCTCTTGCTTGGGCTGGACGTCGCCCAGCTTGGCGACGTTCTGGGCGCAGTACGCGCCGCCGGCCGAGGTGGTCAGCGGGGCGTCGGCCGCGCAGGTGCGCAGCGGTTGCCACAGTTGGTCGGCCAGGGCGACGCCGGTCGAGATGTCGCCAGCCGTGCCCATCTTCGCGCGCTTGACCTGACCGTAGTAGGTGCTGCCGCCGGCGCCCGGGTTGTCGTTGCTGCCGCCCGGAATGCCCGACAGGTCGAAGGTGTCGTACGGGTAGCCGCGCTGATCGATGCGGATGCGCTTGTCGAGCTGGTACTCGACGTCCAGGTACATGTTGTACTTGTCGGTGTTCAGGTCGCCATAGCCGACCTCGCCGTTGAAGCGGTACTGGTCGCCGCCGCCGTGCTCGGACGTGCCGACCGACAGGTCAGCGCCCATGCCCTGGAAGTTCGACTTCATGATGATGTTGACCACGCCGCCGATGGCGTCGGCGCCGTACAGCGACGAGGCGCCGTCCTTCAGGGTCTCGATGCGCTCGACCGCGTTGAACGGGATCGAGTTGAGGTCGACGAACGAGCGCTGGCCGTCATCGGCCAGCGGGTAGCTGGCGTTGCGGAGGCCGTCGATCATCACCAGGGTCGAGTTGACGGTCAGGCCGCGCAGGGCAACGCCCGTCGAGCCAGCGGCGAAGCCGCTGCCGAAGGCGGCGGGCACCGAGCCCGAGTTGTCGGCCGACAGGCTGCGGATGGCGTCGGCCACCGTCGTGATGCCCTGGGCCTTGAGTTGTTCGTTGGTCTGGACCTGGACCGGCGAGGGGGTGGCGGTGTCGGTGCGGCGGAGCAGCGAACCGGTGACGACGACGGCCTCGACCTCGTTGTCCTGGGCGGCCGACTGAGCGGCCGGCGCGGTGGTCTGGGCGTTCGCGGCGAAGCCGGCCAGCGTGGCCACGCCCACGATCATCGAGGTCGCGAGCAAGCGGCCCCGGGTAAACGGATAGTTCATGTCTTTATCCTTCCGGGCCGCCCTCGTCGGCGCGCGCGCCGCCGTCCTTACAGCCCGATGCAAGATGTGTTTCCCGCCGCGATCTGGCGGTTGTCGGCGCCTTAAGAGCTTCGGGCCCGGATGGTCAATCGTGAGGCACTTGCTGTAATCGAATTGTCTTTAAGCTGTATCTATAAGGACACGACTTTGGCGAATTGGGGCGGCAATAAGACAGCCCTATATCGTCGGCGAAACATTACGGAAAATTATAAATATCGCTTCTCGATATCGCCGAAAACTCGCCGTTCGAAGAACGATGAACTCTATGTAGCGTTTTTAGTGTAGATAATAATCGAGCCGTTCGTCGAATAGCGATATTTAGGTTCGCGATTAGTCGCGCGGCGTCGCGCGCGAGCTTATGCGGCGCGACGCCGCCAGGTCTTGAGTTGAGTCCGAAGGCTATGCGGGCCGCTAGAAGCGGCCGCGCGACACTTCCGAGGCCGCGAGCAGGAACGCTCCGGCGCCATACAGTTGAGTGTCGTCGGCTTCGACGTGTTCGGGGGCATAGCCGACCTGCTGCACCCAGCCCAGCTTGCCGTCCGGGCGCACGGCCTGGGCCAGCGCGCTCCACCCCCGGCGCGCGGCGGCTTTATATTTCGGCGCCTTCAGCAGTCCGTTATTCACGCCCCAGGCCAGGCCATAGACGAAGAAGCCGGTCCCGCTGCTTTCCGGCGGGCTGTGCTCGGGCGCCAGCAGCGAGACGGGCCAGTAGCCATCGGGCTTCTGCAGGGCCGTCAGCCGGGCCGGCATCTGCTTGAACAGCGCCACGTAGCGCGGGCGAGACGGATGGCTCGCGGGCAGGGTTTTCAGGATGTTGACGACGCCCGCATAGGCCCAGCCATTGCCGCGGCTCCAGAAGATCTTGCGACCTTGGTCGTCCTTCCTGTCGAAGTATCGGCTATCGCGGAAATAGAGGCCTTCCCGCTTGTCCAGCAGCCAGTCGGTGGCGGCCCAGAACTCCCGGTCGCCATAGGCGGCGTAGCGGGGTCACTAGTGGCGGCCGACAGGGCGATCCAGGTCGGCGGCGCCATGAACAGGGCGTCGCTCCAGCACCAGCGGGCCTGACAGGGCTGGTCTTCCGCGCCGTCGATGAAGGTCAGGTCGGCCTTGGGCGGATCGGCCAGGATGGCGTCGAAGCGGGCCTTCACCGGCGCGATCTGAGCGGGGTCCGGATCACGGCCGTAGGTCCAGATCCACGACTGAGCGATGACGTGATCGTCGGCGTGCAACGGGCGCGAGCCCAGGCCCCAGCCCTCCTGGGCGCCGTGCGCGCGCAGGGCCAGGGCGTAACCTCGTTCCCCTGTCCGCTCGGCGAAGGCGGCCAGGCCGGCATAGAAGGCGCCTTGGATCCAGCCGCGCGGATTTTGGGTCTTGGCGTGCTGGGTTTTCACATAGTCGAATTGGCCGTCCATGTGGCGCAGCTGCCAGTCGGCGACGGCGCGGCCCAGGGTCAGGGCGGCGGCGGAAAGGTCGGCGGTCGCCGTGGCGGGCCTGGACGATTTCGGGGGCTGTGCGGCGGCGGGAAGGGCGCTCAAGGTCAGGCAGATCACAGCCGTCGCGAACCGTACGCGCATCCGAAACCTCCCCGGGGCGCGCCTCTGCCGGGCGCTGGTCGGCGGTGCGCCTATGGATCCGCCGCAAGTTGTCTTACCTGATCCTGTCGCCCTTGGGCAAATCGTATGGCCGATTCGGAATATTGGTCATGCCAGTCCGCTTGTCTGGTCGCCTGGTTGCGGTGTAGCAGTTTTGGCGCCGGTTTCTGGATGACGCAGGCTCGCGGCCTTGATGCGGCGGCGCGAGGAGGGGGAGGACGCAATGATCCGCTCAACAATCCGAACCCTGGTCCTTGGCGCCGCCGCCGCTAGCGCGCTCTCGACCGCCGTGCCGGCCCTGGCCGCTGGCCCCGTCTGCAAGGCCGAGGAGGGCTACGCCGCCGACTTCGACGGCCGCCGCACCTTCCGATGGAAGCCGCGATCGTTGCAGGCCGCCAAGGCCAATCTCGCCGATCCGTCCGTCGCACCGGCCTACAGGGCGCTGCTGGCCCGCGCGGAAAAGGCGTTGGACGGCCCGTCCTACGCCGTCACCGAGAAGACCCGCGCCCCGCCCAGCGGCGACAAGCACGACTATATCTCGATGGGCCCGTACTGGTGGCCGGATCCGGCCCAGCCGACCGGCGAGCCCTATATCCGCAGGGACGGCGAGGTGAATCCGGAAAGGAACACCAACGCCTTCGACACCGTGCGCATGGACAGCATGGCCAGCGCCGTCGAGGCCCTGTCCCTGGCCTACTATTTCACCGACGACGCCAAGTACGCGACCAAGGCCGCCCAACTGCTGCGCGTGTGGTTCCTGGATCCGGCCACGCGCATGAACCCGTCCATGAGCTACGCCCAGGGCGTGCCTGGCCGCACCCCGGGCCGCGCCGAGGGCGTGCTCGACACCTTCCGACTGCTGCGCGTGGTCGAGTCGATCGGGCTCCTGGCCCCCTCCAAGGCGCTCGCGCCGGCGGAGCAGAAGGGACTGGAGGCTTGGTTCGGCGACTACGTCGCCTGGCTGGGAACAGGGCCGACCGCCAAGGAAGAACGCGCCGCCCAGAACAACCACGGCATCTGGTACGACTACCAGCTGGCGACCTTCTCGTTGTTCGCGCGTCGGCCGGACCTGGCCAGGACGGTGATCGCCGAGGCCGGCAAGACCCGCGTCGATCCGCAGATCGACCCCGACGGCAAGATGCCCAAGGAACTGGCCCGCACCAGGGGTCTGCACTACAGCTATTTCGCCCTGGAGCCGTTGGTCGGCATGGCCGAGCTGGGGCCGTGCGTCGGCGTCGACCTGTGGGGCTACAAGGGGCCGAGGGGGCAGGGCATCCGCGCCGCCTTCGACTACCTTGCCCCGTATGTCGGCGACGAGGCGGCCTTCCCGTTCAAGGAACTAAAGCCGCAGGACGCCACGGAAGAGGCCCTGCCGCTGTATGATCTGGCGGCGGCGGCCTACGGCGACGCGAGCTTCGCGGCCAAGGCCGACTTCATCGCCAAGAAGGACCCTGCGGCGCAAAGCCGGCTGACGATCGGGGCGTATCGAAAGTAGGCCGCTTTAGATCGCCGACCTTCTCGCCAGCTCGGTTCGCCGAGCCGCGACTTCGTTCCGCGCCCGTTCCAGCGCGTCGATCTCGGTCGCGGTCAGCAGGTTGTCGATCACTCGGCCCAGGTGCTCGCGCATGGCGTTGCGGGCGGCGGTGGGGTCGCGTTGCTTCAGGGCCCGCAGGATCTCTTGGTGGTCGTCGATCAGGGGGCGCACGCCGACCTGGCGGGCGCGCTCCAGCATGGCGCGGCACAGGGGCGACTTGTAGCGCAGGTCCCAGAGGTTCTCGACGACGGTGACCAGGGCGCTGTTGCGGCTGGCCTGGGCGATGGTCACGTGGAAGCGGCGGTCGGCGCGCTCGCCCCCGCGCGGGTCGCTGTCGTTTTCCACGACCATGTCGTCCATGATCGTCGCCAGTTCGGCCAGTTCCTCGTCGGTGATGGTGGCGGCGGCCAGGGCCGCGACCTCGCCCTCGATCAGGCGGCGGGCCTCGGTCAGCTCGAAGGCGCCGATGTCCAGTTCGGGCGCGGTGACCTCGGTGCGCGGGGCTTCGGTGACATAGACGCCCGAGCCGTGGCGGGCCTCGACCAGGCCGCGGATTTCCAGGGCGATCATCGCCTCGCGGACGGTCGGACGGCTGACCTTGTAGTCTTCCGCCAGATCCCGCTCGGACGGCAGGCGCTGGCCAGGGCGGTGCGTGCCGTCGCGAATCGAGTCGGCGATCGAGTTGGCCACCTGTTGGTAGAGCTTCCGGGTTTCTGCCGTCGAAGTGGTCATGTGTTTTCGCTGATCGAGCCGACGCGGCGTCGGCGCGCGCCTAGCCTATTGTATGGCCGATGTTCGCGCTACCGGGCTTGAGGGCGATGGAAGGGCGCGGTCACTAGCTTCTTGTCGGATAAGTCGCTAGAAGTGGTCAGGCCACTTTACGGCCCCGCTTAGCTATTCCAGGTCCATGCTGAAGATCATCGACGCCAAGGTCATCGTGACCTGCCCCGGCCGCAACTTCGTCACCCTGAAGATCACCACCGAGGACGGGGTCACGGGGGTCGGCGACGCCACCCTGAACGGCCGCGAGCTTTCGGTGGTCAGCTTCCTGCAAGATCACATGATCCCCAGCCTGATCGGCCGCGACGCCCACCAGATCGAGGACATCTGGCAGTTCTTCTATCGCGGCTCGTACTGGCGCGGCGGTCCGGTGGCCATGACCGCCCTAGCGGCCGTCGACATGGCTCTGTGGGACATCAAGGGCAAGGTCGCGGGTCTGCCAGTCTATCAGCTGCTGGGCGGCGCGTGCCGCACCGGCGTCACCGTCTACGGCCACGCCAACGGCGAGACCATCGACGAGACCATCGCCGAGGCGGTGAAGTACAAGGCCATGGGCTACAAGGCCATTCGCCTGCAGACGGGGGTGCCCGGCCTGCCCAGCACCTACGGCGTCTCCGGCGACAAGATGTTCTACGAGCCGGCCGACGGCAACCTGCCCACCGAGAACCTGTGGTCGACCGCCAAGTACCTGAACCACGTGCCGAAACTGTTCGAGAAGGCGCGTGAGGTCCTGGGCTGGGACGTCCACCTGCTGCACGACGTCCACCATCGCCTGACCCCGATCGAGGCCGCCCGCCTGGGCAAGGACCTGGAGCCCTATCGCCTGTTCTGGCTGGAGGACTCGGTCCCGGCCGAGAACCAGGCCGGCTTCCGCCTGATCCGTCAGCACACCACCACGCCGCTGGCCGTCGGCGAAATCTTCGCTCACGTCTGGGACTGCAAGCAGCTGATCGAGGAGCAGTTGATCGACTATCTGCGCGCGACCGTGCTGCACGCGGGCGGGATCAGCAATCTGAAGAAGATCGCCGCCTTCGCCGACCTGCACCACGTCAAGACCGGCTGCCACGGCGCTACCGATCTGTCGCCGATCACCATGGCCGCGGCCCTGCATTTCGACATGTCGATCCCGAACTTCGGCCTGCAGGAATACATGCGCCACACGCCGGAGACGGACGCCGTGTTCCCGCACGCCTATACCTTCGATGACGGCATGCTGCACCCGGGCGACAAGCCGGGCCTGGGCGTCGACATCGACGAGGATCTGGCCGGAAAGTACGAATACAAGCGCGCCTACCTGCCGGTGAACCGTCTTCAGGACGGGACCATGTTCAACTGGTAAGGCCACTCGTTGCGCGGCCTCTTCCGCCGCCGGCGGCGGTGCTTGTGGTCGCTGGTGCAGAGGCCTTCGTCGTCGATTTCAAAATCTATGACGCCGCCGGTAGCGCGTATCGAGTACTTCGTATTTATCATGTATTTCGATGGTTTATAGAAATCGCCGACACATGAATGTCGGGTTCACGACTTATGTTTACTTTTCCACTTGGCTGTATTTGCTCGATATCCCCAAATCGGGGTGTTAAGCTCTAGTCATCATCGGCACGGTCCTCTCGAGCGCCGATGACCGAGAGACGAAGCCCAGGCTTCACTCCCGCTCGAAAGGCAGGAGTTCACATCATGCCGACGTACCTCTTCTACCCACGGCGCGCCGACGGCGTGTCCCTGACCTTCATCGCCAACACCGCCGAGGGCGATGTCGACGCCCTGGAACTGGCGGCCGAGGTCGCGGCGGCGCACGACTGCGTCGGTGTCTTCGTCTGGGAATCGGCCGCCGCGGCGGACGGCAAGGACCGCTTCGTGGGCGAGGTCGCGCGGCGCGGCGCCCAGGCTCTGCATCAGCCGATGCCGCGGCGCGGAGCTTCCGCGGCGGTCTAAGCGTTACCAGGGCGATCGCAAGGAGATCGTCTCGTGGACAAGCTGTTCGCCAAATTCGCCAACGTCACGGCCCGCGCCACGGGCAGTCCGCCCGCGTTCCTGATTTGCGTCGCCCTCGTGGTGCTGTGGGCGGTGACGGGGCCGATCTTCAAGTTCTCCGAGACCTGGCAGCTGGTGATCAACACCGGCACGACGATCATCACCTTCCTGATGGTGTTCCTGATCCAGAATACGCAGAACCGCGACGGCCTGGCCTTGCAGACCAAGCTTGACGAGCTGATCCGCGCCACCACCGAGGCCGAGGACGACTTCATCGGCATCGAGAAGCTGACCGACAAGGAACTCGAGGTGATGCACGCCCACTGCAAGCAGCGGGCGGACAGGCACGTGCGGGCCTTCCAGAAGCTGGCGGCCGAGAGGGACGCCCGTCTCAAGGCCCGGCCCAAGAGCAAGGGCGCCGCCAAATCCGCCAAGACGGCGCCGTCCGCCTCGACCCGCGCCGCCAGCCGCGCCAAGGCCCTGTCGGCCGGTCATCCGTCCCGGAAGAAGGCCGGGTGATATCAGACCACGACAGGGTGGACGTCAGATCTTATCGGCGATAGCGGTACCATTTAACGGGCCGGCTTGAGCGCGCCCGACGGGGAGAGCCGCCTTGCCGAAATTGAAAGCCCTGCGCTGGTGGATCATCGGCCTGGTCATGCTGGGCGCGATCGTCAACTACCTGACCCGCTCGACCATGGGCATCGCCGCCCCGACGGTGATGAAGGACCTGGATATCTCCGTGAAGGAGTATTCCTGGATCACGGGCGCCTTCCAGCTGGGGATCATGCTGCAGCCGGTCTGCGGCTATGTGCTCGACACCCTGGGCCTGCGCACAGGCTTCGCGGTCTTCGCGGCGGCCTGGTCGCTGATCGCCATGGCCCACGGCTTGGTTCATAACTGGCAGGGTTTCGCCTTCCTGCGCGCCTTCCTGGGCCTGGCCGAGGGTTCGGCCCAGCCGGCCGGCATGAAGACGGTGGCGACCTGGTTTCCGGCGAGGGAGCGGGGCTTCGCCGGTGCGGTGTTCAACATCGGCGCCTCGATCGGTTCGGTGCTGGCGCCGCCGCTGGTGGTGTGGGCCGTGCTGGCCTGGAACTGGCGAGCGGCCTTCGTATTGACCGGCGCCTTCGGCCTGGTCTGGGTGGTGCTGTGGCTCTTCTTCTACCGCTCGCCCGAGCGGCACCCGTCGATGACCGACGAGGAGCGCGCGCTGATCGCCACGGGCCAGGAAGCGCACCTGACCGCCACCGGAGCCAAGCCGTCGATCATCTCGATCCTGAAGCAGGGCCAGTTCTGGGGCATTGCCCTGCCGCGCTTCCTGGCCGATCCGACCTGGGGGACGCTGTCGTTCTGGGTGCCGCTCTATCTGTCGCAGACCCGCGGCTTCGACCTCAAGCAGATCGCCCTGTTCGCCTGGATGCCGTTCGTGGCCGCCGACCTGGGCTGCCTGGCTGGGCCGGTGATCGCGCACTTCCTGCAGAAGCGCGGTGTTTCGCTGATCAACGCCCGTCGCATCGCCTTCACCCTGGGCGCGGTCCTGATGACGGGCATGGTGTTCGTCGGCAAGGTCGAGAGCGCCTACGCGGCCATCGCCTTGCTGTGCCTGGGCGGCTTCGCGCACCAGACCCTGTCGGTGACCGTCATCACCATGGCCTCCGACCTCTTTCGCCGTGACGAGGTCGCCACGGTGGCGGGCCTGGCCGGCATGATGGGCAATCTGGGTCTGCTGCTGTTCTCGCTGCTGATCGGCGGGCTGGTGACGACGATCGGCTATGACCCGTTCTTCGTGGCCCTGGGCGTGCTGGACATCGCCGGGGCCGTTCTGCTGTGGACGCTCGTCAAGGACCGCGCCGCGCCAAATGGGACATCCGAGACGGTAAAGGCATGAGCGTGATTTCCAATCCCATCCTGCGCGGCTTCAATCCCGACCCGTCGATCATCCGGGTGGGGCAGGACTACTATGTCGCCACCTCGACCTTCGAGTGGTTCCCGGGCGTCCAGATCCACCACTCGCGCGACCTCAAGAACTGGCGCTTGCTGGGCCGGCCGCTGACCCGTCCGAGCCAGCTGGACATGCGCGGCGACCCCGACGGCTGTGGGGTCTGGGCGCCGTGCCTGACCCACGCCGACGGCAAGTTCTGGCTGATCTTCACCGACGTGAAGCGCTACGGCCGGACCACGGTCGGCGGTGCGTCGGGCGCCAGCTTGCGCGACTTCCACAACTACCTGGTCACGGCCGACACGATCGACGGCGCGTGGTCGGATCCCATCCATCTGAACAGCTCGGGCTTCGATCCGTCGCTGTTCCACGACGACGACGGCCGCAAATGGCTGGTCAATCAGCTGTGGGATCACCGTCCGGGCAAGAACCGCTTCGCCGGCATCGTGCTGCAGGAATATTCGGTCGCCGAGCGGAAGCTGGTCGGCGAGCGCAAGGTGATCTTCCAGGGCACGCCGATCGGCCTGACCGAGGCTCCGCACCTCTACAAGCGCGACGGCTGGTACTACCTGGTCACCGCCGAGGGCGGCACCGGCTGGGGTCACGCCATGACCATGGCAAGATCGCGCGACCTCGCCGGTCCGTATGAACTGCACCCCGACACCTACGTCCTGACCTCCCGCGACCGGCCGCATGTGGCGCTGCAACGCGCGGGGCACGCGGATCTGGTCGAGACCGCCGACGGCGAGACCTACGCGGCCTATCTGGTCGGCCGGCCGATCCCCAATCGGGGCCGCTGCACGCTCGGGCGCGAGACGGCGATCCAGAAGCTGGTCTGGGGCGACGACGGCTGGCCGCGCACGCTGGACGGCTCGGGCGATCCGACGCTGGAGACGCCCGCGCCGGACCTGCCCGAACAGCTTTGGCCTGTGGCGCCAACGCGCGCGAACTTTGACGGTCCAGACCTGCCGATCGACTTCCAATGGCTGCGCACGCCCTATCCGGACGAGATCTTCAGCCTGACCGCCAGGCCGGGGTTCTTGCGCCTCTACGGCCGCGAGAGCGTGGGCAGCGTCTTCCGCCAGGCCCTGGTCGCCCGACGCCAGCAGGCCCAATGCTACTCGGCCGCCACGGTGCTGGACTTCGAGCCCGAGCACTTCCAGCAGGCCGCGGGGCTGATCTGCTACTACAACGGCTCCAAGCTGCACTATCTGCATGTCAGCCACGACAACGCGATCGGCAAGCATCTGCGGGTGATGAGCTGCAGTCCCGACAGCCCGCAGTCCGACAGCTTCACCGCTCCGATCCCGCTGGGAGCCGGCCCGGTCGAGCTGCGGGTCGAGGTCGACTTCGAGCGCTTGCGCTTCGGATTCCGCCAGGGGGAGGGCGCCTGGGCCTGGCTGCCGGAGGTGTTCGACGCCTCGATCCTGTCCGATGAGGCCAGCGCCCCTGGCGCGCCCAACTTCACCGGCGCCTTCGTCGGCATGGCCTGCCAGGACGTCTCCGGCGCCGCCGCGCCGGCCGACTTCGACTGGTTCGACTATGAGGAACGGGAGTATCGGCCCCAGAATTTGTGAATTGAGAGATCGGCGTTCAATCGTAGGGTTCTGGAAAGTCCAGGGAGGACGCCATGAACGCTCCGGTCTCGATCTCCGAACACGACGCCGCCCCCCATGCCGGCCTGACCATTAAGCCCGTCGGCACGGTGCTGGGAGCGGAGATCTCGGGGCTCGACCTGACGCGGCCGCTGAGCCCCGAGATTGTCGCGGCGATCCGCGCGGCCCTGCTGCGCCACAAGGTGGTGTTCTTCCGCGACCAGGACATTTCCTATGAGGATCACGTCCGCTTTGGCCGGTGCTTTGGCGAGCTGGAGGGCCATCCGGTCACCGCCCATGTGCCGGGCTTTCCGGAGATCCTGCACATCGAGGCGGCCGACGGCATGAAGCTGCGCGAGGAGATCGTCCCGATCGTCCGCGCCGCCAACAAGTGGCACACCGACGTCACCTTCCGCGAGGCGCCGTCGATGGGCGGGGTGCTACGGATGCGGCGCATGCCGCCCCTGGGCGGCGACACCCTGTTCGCCGACACGGCCGCCATCTATGCCGACCTGCCCCAGGCGTTGAAGGACAAACTGGCGACCCTCACGGCCGAGCACGACATCATCCAGAGCTACGGCTACCGCGTCGACGAGGCCAAGCGTCAGGCGTTGCGCGCGGAGTATCCGCCGATGATCCACCCGGTGGTTCGCATCCATCCGGAGACCGGCGAGAAGCACCTGTTCGTCAACAAGGTCTTCACCACCCGGATCCTGGGCCTGCCCGAGGACGAGGCCAAGACGCTGCTGGCCGACCTGCTGGACCGGGTGAAATCGCCGAATATCAGGTCCGCTTCCGCTGGACCCCGAACGCCATCGTCTTCTGGGACAACCGCGCGACGCAGCACTACGCGGTCCTCGACTACTGGCCCCAGGAGCGGATCGTCGAGCGCGTGACGATCAAGGGCGACAAGCCGTTCTAGTCAGCCGATCAAAGCCCGGTTCAGGCAGTCGATCAGCTTCTCGCCGGTGAAGGGCTTGGGCAGGAAGCAGGTCACGCCCGCCCTTTCGGCCCGGAGCCTCTGGGCGTCGTCGGCGAAGGCGGTGATCAGGATGACCGGGGTGTTCTCGCCGGCGGCGATCATGGCCTCCTTCATCTCGACGCCGGTCATGCCCGGCATCTGCAGGTCGCTGATCACGCAGTCGGCCCGACCGCGCGCGGCCGAGGCCATGAACGCCGTGGCGCTGTCGAACGCCTCGACGCGATGACCCAGGGATCGCAGCAGCCCCTCCAGCGAGACGCGAACCGAGTCGTCGTCGTCGACGACACAGATGAGGGGGGAGGGGGACAAGCGGGCTTCCTCGAACGCGCGACGGCGGGTCGCGCCACGATCAGTGCCCGATAACCGCGGTCGCGGAAATTATACGGAGGTTTGTGTGCTCTTGCGTGAGGATCGTTCAAGACGGTCCGTCACGCGGGGTCTTCGGGCCGCAGCTTGAGCATCTCGGCCATGCGGACCAGATCCGCCAGGCTCCGGGCCTCCATCTTCCGCATCAGGTTGCCGCGATGGATCTTCACGGTGATCTCGGACAAGCCCAGCTGATGGGCGGCCTGCTTGTTCATCAGCCCGCTGGCCACAAGGGCCATGACCTGCTTCTCACGCCCGCTCAGCGTCTCGTAGAGGGCGCGCAGGTCGTCGAGGCCGCCCTGCTGGGCGCGGGCGGTCGCATCGCGCTCCAGGGCCGCGGCGACCGCGTCCAGCATGTCCTGGTCGCGGAAGGGCTTGGTCAGGAAGTCGACGGCCCCGGCCTTCATGCCGCGCACGCTCATCGGGATGTCGCCATGGCCGGTCATCAGCACGACGGGCATGCGGATGTCGGCGGCGGCCAGCTTCTCTTGGAAATCCAGGCCGGAGAGGCCCGGGAGGCGCACGTCCAGCACCAGGCAGCCGGCGTCGTGAGCGTGGCCCGACTGCAGGAACTCCTGGGCGTTGCCGAACGCCTTGGTCTCCAGTCCGACCGAGCGGAACAGACTGTCCAGGGCCTCGCGCAGGGCGCCGTCATCATCGACGATATGGACTGTTTGGGTGACCATCGTTCTCGTTAGCTGGACCAGACGCGCGGCCTCGTCAATTATGCAATCGGAGATGGGGGCCGCATGATCACCGAAGACGTCGACCGCCGGCGCCAGGACCTGGCCGAGATGCTGGACGCGGCGCATGACGCCATCTTCGTCAGCGATCTGGAGGGGCGGATCACCTTCTGGAACCGCGGCGCCGCGGCGCTGTACGGCCACGCGCGCGAGACCGCCATGGGCGGCGATCCCGACGTCTTGCTGGCGACGCGCTATCCGGCCGAGATCGCGGCGATCAAGGCTCAGCTGATCGAGACCGGCCACTGGGAGGGCGAGTTGACCCGGACCACGGCCGCCGGCGAGACGGTGGTCGTCGACGGCCGCTGGACCCTGCGTCGCGACGCGGCCGGGACGCCGATCGAGGTGTTGGAGACTGGCCGCGACGTCACCGCCGCCCGCAAGGCGGCGCTGGATCTGAAATACAGCGAGTATCGCTACAGCAACGTCTTTCGGGCCATGGCGGTGTCGTTCTGGGAGCTGGACTTCAACGGCCTGGGCGAGGTGCTGGCCGACCTGCAGGCCAAGGGCATGACCGACGTCCGCGCCTATGTCGCCGAGCATCCCGAGGTGATCCGGCGGATGATCGAGGTCTCGAGGGTGGTCGACGTCAACGACAAGTCCGTCGCCCTGTTTGGCGCGCCGCGCGAGGACCTGCTGGGCTCTGTGTCGCGATTCTGGCCTCGGTCCAGCGAAAGGGTGTTCGCCGAGAGCGTCTTCGCGGCCCTGGAGCGCCGGCACAGCTACGAGGCCGAGGCGCGGTTCTGCAAGGCCGACGGGACGGAGTTCGACGCCCTCTTCACCACCTGCTACCCGCGCGACGGGGTCAAGCGCGGCACGGTGCTGGTCGGCATCGTCGACATCAGTGACCGGCTGGCGGCGCAAGACGCCCTGCGCAAGGCCGAGGCGGACCTAGCCCACGCCGCCCGGGTCTCGACCCTGGGCGAACTGACCGCCTCGATCGCCCACGAGGTCAACCAGCCTCTGGCCGCCATCGTCACCAACGGCGAGGCCGGTCTGCGCTGGATCAACCGCGCCGAGCCCGACCTGGAAGAGGCCCGCGCGGCGATGGGGCGGATGATCGTCGAGGGGCAGCGCGCCTCGGACATCATCAGCCGCATCCGGGCCCTGGCCTCGAACAAGGATCCGCAGCGCGCGCCGGTGGCGCTGAACGCGGCGATCGAGGACGCCGCGCTGCTGCTGAAGCGCGAACTGGCGGCGCACGACGTGCGGCTGATCCTGGCCCTGTCGCCGGACGTGGGCGAGGTCCTGGGCGACCGGGTGCAGCTGCAGCAGGTGGTCATCAACCTGGCCATGAACGGCATTCAGGCGATGGCGGGACGCGACGGCGCGCGCGATCTGACTCTCTCCACGCGTCGCGCGGATGATCGGGTCGTGCTGGAGGTGGCCGATACGGGCCCCGGCGTGGCGGCGCGGGACGCGCAAGTCCTTTTCAAGGCCTTCCATTCGACCAAGGCGACAGGGATGGGCATGGGCCTGTCGATCAGCAAGTCGATCGTCGAGGCGCATGGCGGCGTCATCGCCGCGGAGACCGCGCAGGATGGTGGGGCCTTGTTCCGGGTGGTCCTGCCCGCGGCCTAGAGAGCCGGGATCAACGGGAACGTGCACGATGATGGTCGGCCCACGGTCCCGGCGTTGTCGTCAGGGGCGAGACCCAACGGGGAGCCCTTAAATGAAGCCGGCTGGTCTCGCGCGAGGCGTGGCCAGCCGGCTTTAAAGGTGTCGGACGCGGTGGGGTGCGCCGAGTCCGAGGACCTTCGTCGAGTCCCGAGCGAATGGCAACGGTCTAGGTTGCCGAATGTGTGCGACAAACGGGCGCAGTCGATTGCATGGAGGTTCAGGCGCGCCCGTAGTGGGCTCGGCGCCAGGCCAGGGGCGTCGCGCCGGCCAGCTTCCGGAAGGTTCGCGAGAAGTGGGCCTGGTCGGCGAAGCCGCACAGATAGGCGATCTGGCTGAGCGGTTCGGCGCTCTTGAGCATCATCGCCTTGGCTGTCTCGACCCGTCGGCGCATGACGTGACCGTGCGGGGTGTCGCCGAAGGTCTGCTTGAAGGCGCGGCTGAAGTGGCCGGCGCTCAGCGTGACCAGCTGGGCCAGATGCGAAACCGGGATGGTGTCGCCGAGGTGGGCGTTGATGTGGGCGCTGACCCGCTTGGCCTGCCAGGGGGCGAGACCGCCCAGGCTGACCTCGCGCGTTCCGCCTTGCGTCTCGACCGCCTCGGCGATCATCGCATTGGCTCGAGCCAGCAGGGCGCGGGTGGCGTCCAGGTCGCCGCCGATCGAGCGTTCGGCGCGGGCCAGTATGTCTTTCAGGCTCGGCGCGAACGCGCGGACCTCATCGTCCAGGATCTGGCCGGCGACCACGCCGTCGAAGGGATTGGAGGCGGTGTCGAAGCTGCGGGCGGCGGGTTGATAGGACATGGCGTCGATCTCCGTTGCGCCCCTTGGGGAGAGGGGCTCCGTGTTTCGACGATCAGTGTTCTTCATCCCCGCTTCGGGGACCATTCAACCAAGGCTTGGCCGGGACCTGCGTTGGTCTGTCGCACCTATACCTGAGTATGGCCGCGCGGCCGTCTGGTCCTATCTCTCTGCTTCCTTCTGCCTGTAGAAGTCCCGCAGCACGAAGAACGCCGGCTTGCGCCGTCCCGTCGGCGAGACCAGTCCCTTACGGTTCCAGCCTTGCTGATAGATCGGATGCTGGCGCCTGGGGCTGCGGAAGTCCTTGAGGATCCAGGGCGACATGCCGCGCAGGGTCGATGCCTTGGCGGCCATGGCCAGGGTCTTCTCATAGTACTTCTTCTGAAAGTCCTCGGAGAACTTGCGCATCAGCACAGGGTCGCTGAAGCCGGACAGGGCGTCGGCGCCGAATTCGGAGAACACCATCGGCTTGTCGGTGGCCTTCCAGGTCATGGCCGGCAGACTGTCGAGCGTGTCGTCGCTGTACCAGCCGTTGTAGGTGTTGGCGGCCAGGACATCGAGCTTGTCGGCCAGCGGGTCGTTGAGGCCCATCTCGACTTGCTTGCCGTTTGGGCCGTCATTGGTCTTGCGCGCCGTCAGCAGGGCGGCGGTGACCAGGCGGCTGTCGTCCAGCGCCCGGACGTCGTCGACCAACTGGTAGAGGAAGGCGTTGCGCGGTTCGGTGATCGGCGTCTCGTTGGCCACGCTCCACATGATGATCGAGGCGCGGTTGCGGTCGCGGCGGATATTGTCGGCCAGCATGTCCCGCGCCAGTTTCAGGGTGCGCGGATTGCCGAAGTCGACCAGCCAGTAGACGGGGATCTCGCTCCACACCAGCAGGCCCATCTCGTCGGCGATGCGGGTGGTGATCTCGCTGTGCGGATAGTGGGCCAGGCGCACGAAGTTGCCGTGCAGGCCCTCCTTCACCTCCGAGAGCAGGGCGCGGGCGCCGGCCTCGGTGATGGTCCGGGCCGGGTTGTCGCCGAACTCCTCCTCATGGACCGAGACGCCGCGCAGGAAGATCGGCTTGCCGTTCAGCAGGATCTCGCTGCCCTTGGTCTCGATCGTGCGGAAGCCGACGCGGTCGGTCAGCTTGTCCTCGCCCGTCTGGACGACGACGTCATAGAGCT
Source organism: Caulobacter sp. UC70_42 (assembly GCF_044056025.1). Taxonomy (NCBI): domain Bacteria; kingdom Pseudomonadati; phylum Pseudomonadota; class Alphaproteobacteria; order Caulobacterales; family Caulobacteraceae; genus Caulobacter; species Caulobacter sp. UC70_42. Next base: position 2,764,730 of record NZ_CP171994.1, read on the forward strand.
TGGGCTTCTCGGGTGACCAGCGAACCAGGCCCTTGGGCGCGGCGATCGAGGCGTTGAGCACGCCCCGGGGGTTTGTCTTGCCGGTGACGTCGAGGCCCAGCTCGGCGACGCGGACATGGACCTCCTGGTTGGCGGCCTGGGCCCCGTCCAGCTTCACGGTGGCGGCGATCTTTCCGTCCTTGGTCAGGCGCAGCCAAGCCTCGTCGACGAAGGTGCCGGGGGTGATGACCAGGCGCATCGGCCGGGTGATCCCGCCATAGTTCTCCCAGTCGGTAACCGGCGGCGGCACGCCGTCTGCCTGGGGTGTGGAGTCGACGCCGACCGTGATCTGGTTGTTGCTGGCCCGCAGGACGTCGGTGACCTCCATCGAGAACGGCGTGAAGCCGCCCTCGTGCTCGCCGACAGCCTTGCCGTTCAGGAAGACCTTGGCGGTGTAATTGACCGCCTCGAAGCGCAGGAAGGCGCGTTGGCCGGGCTTCAGCGCCGGGGCGTCGAAGCGCCGCTCGTACCACATCAGACCCTGGTAGTAGCGCAGGCTCGGATCGTGCCCGACCCAGCCCTGGGGCAGGGTGGCCGTGGGCGAGCGGTCCATGTCGTATTCGTAGAGGGCGTTGGGCCTGGACTTGGTCACGGCGTCGACATCGACGTCGTCATAGCGGCGGTGACCCTCGCCGGGCGCGCCGCGGTGGAAGCCGGCCAGGCCGTCGCGATAGGGATCGACCGAGTAGTGCCAAGTCCCCGAGAGATCCTGGCCGTCGCGATTGTCGGCCCGGGTCAGAGTGGGGGAGGAGGCCGACGCGCCCAGCGGCGCCAGCAGGGCCAGAGCGCACGCCGCGGCGACCAGAGCCTTCAATCCCGTTCCCATCGCGCGTTCCTCCAGCAGCCGTTCGGCTTTGTCGCAGAGGTTGAAGCATGGCCCGCGGCCAGGGCGCAAGGAAAAGTGGTCAGGCCACTTTGCGTAAAGAAAAGGGCGGCCAGGTCCTCGGACCCGGCCGCCCTCGTCGGATCGGCTTAGAAGCTCTTGCGAACCGTCAGGCCGTAGGTGCGCGGCGCGTTCGGATAGCCGCTATAGCTGCCGTCCTGGGCCACCGTCGGGAAGGCCGAGATCAGGCTTTCGTCGTTGGTCAGGTTACGGGCCCACAGGCCGATTTCCAGTTGGCCGGCGGTCTGGATCACGCCGACGCTGGCGTTGACGACATCGGTGCCGTAGCTGGCCAGGGCCGGCGACACGGTTTCCGTCAGCTGAACCTTGCTGCTGTGGTCGTATTCCACGCGCGCATAGCCCTGCCAGTTCTCGGAGATGTCGTGGTTGATCGTCGCCGAGGTCGAGAACGACCACTTGGCGATGCCGGCCGGGGTGTCGCCCGTCAGATTGCGGAAGTTCGGACGACGGCCGGTGGTCGGGTCGACCGGACAGCGAACCGTGTCGTAGGCCACGCAGGCCGCGCCGGTGAAGCTGTCATACTTCGGATCGAGATAGGTGACCGAAGCGGCCAGGTTCAGCCATTGCACCGGACGCCAGGCGCTGTCGACTTCGAAGCCCTTCACCGACTCCTCGCCGGCGTTGACCAGGCTGTAGCCGAGGCCGGTGAAGGCGTTGGACTGGAAGCCCTTGATCGACTGCTTGAAGGCCGCGATGTTGGCGTAGCCGCCCGGGAAGCTGGCCTTCACGCCCAGTTCGTAGACGTCGACGTTTTCCGGCTGGGCGGTGCGGCCCACGCCGTTGGCGTTCGGCGGACGGCTGTCCGACGACAGGTTGAAGGCGCCGGCCTTCCAGCCCGTGGAGTAGCTGGCATAGGCGTTGATCGCGCCGAAGTCATAGGCCGCGCGAACGGCGTAGGTGACCTTGTCGCCCTTCAGTCGGCCGGACTCGGCGGCGTTCGGATAGTTGACCGGGCCGTGGGTCGGGTCGTTGCCGTAGAAGAACTGCAGGGCGCCGAGGGCGCTATACAGGTTGCCCGGCAGACCCAGGGCGGGGAACTGCGGCACGGCGCCCAGGTTCAGCGAAGAGAACGGGTCGTTCAGGGCGACGTTCGAACGGGCCTTCTTCGTGTCGTTCATGTAGGCGAGGCCGCCGGTCAGGGTCAGCTTTTCGGTGACCTTGTAGTCGAACTGGCTGAACAGCGAGTACGACTCCTGCTTCATCTTGTAATAGTCGTTGATGCCTTGGCCGGGCTGGAAGTAGGTTAAGCCAGGGCGCACCAGCGTGGGCGTGGCCAGGCTCTGCAGGAATTCCAGGGCGTACAGGTTCGACCGGCCGTTCAGGGCCGGGCGGAGCGTGGCGGGCAGGGCGCCCAGCAGCGCCGCCGGAACCGGGCCCGACAGGGCTTCGGCGAACGCGCGGATGTCGTTGCCGTAGGTGACGGTGCGGCCGGTATCCAGCTTTTCATTCTGGTAGAAGCCGCCGATCAGCCAGTTGAGCGGACCATCGCTGTTCGACGCCAGGCGCACTTCCTGGGTGAAGGTCTTGATGGTGTTGGCGGTGCGGTTGTTGGAGATGTCCGCGCCGGTGAAGTCGATGTCCTGGAATGAGGCGTTCTTCTGGTTCCGGTAGGCCGTGATCGCGGTCAGCTTTGCGAAGCCGAGGTCATGGTCGAGCTGGCCTGAAACGCCCTTGCCCGACAGCTTGTTCTCGGGGTCGGTGTTGAAGATGACGTCGCGGTCGAAGATCTTGGTGGTGTCGCTGATCGGCTTCTTCAGCAAGCCGCCGATGGCGAGGGTGGCCGGACCGTTGTAGATCGAGGTCACGCCGCAGCAGGTCTCGTTGATCTTGTTGTAGTCGGCGATGACGCGGAACGAGGTCTTGTCGGTCGGTTCCCACAGCATGTCGCCGCGGATCGACCAGCGGTCGCGGTCGTTGACGTCGTTGCCGGTCGTCGTGTTGGTGAAGAAGCCGTCGCGCTTGTTCAGGCTGCCCGAAAGGCGGACCGCGAGGGTCTCGCTGAGCGGGCCGGTGATCGTGCCCTTGATCTGGCGGGCGTTGTAGTTGCCGTAGGTGCCTTCGACCTTACCGCCGAACTCGAACTGCGGCTTCTTGGTCACGATGCTGATCGCGCCGGCCGACACGTTCTTGCCGAACAGGGTCGATTGCGGGCCGCGCAGAACCTCGAACGCGCTCGATCTCGGGCAGGTCGTCCAGGGCGGCGGCGGAGCGGCTGCGATAGACGCCGTCGATGAAGATGCCGACCGAGCTTTCGATGCCGTCGTTGCCGTTGCCATTGCCGAAGCCGCGGATGACGAAGTTGGTCTGGCCCGCGGCGTTGAATTGCTGGACCTTCAGCGACGGAACGACCGACTGCAGGTCGATCAGGTCGCGGACCTGGGCCCGTTCGATGGTTTGCTGACCCGTGACGGCGACCGAGATCGGCACGTCCTGCAGAGTCTCGTTCGCGCTTGGTGGCGGTGACGACGATTTCGGCGATCGAGTTGCTGTCAGCCTGGGTGGTTTGCGCGTAGGCGGGCGCCGCGATGGCGAGCGCGAGGGCCGAGACCCCTAGCATGTGGACGTTTCTCATAACGAACTCCCTGTTTTTCTTTATTATCGGCCGCTTTTCTTCCCATCCCGCCTCGAGCAATCGCGGATTTATTTTGGGGAAGAGCGGGCGTGTTGACGTGAGGGAAGGGCGATCCTGGCCGACCGCGCGAACCGCAGAGAGCGGTCACGAGCCCTTGGCCTAGGATGAAGACGCTTTGCGTCATGTTTCCGCCCCAGCGCGAACGGCTTGCATCCGTCCGCAACTGACGCTGATTTTAATATGACCTCGATATTCTAGCGCAAGTTAGAATTTTCGGTTTGCAGCAGAACGGGTTCGGGTGATGCTGGAAGGCATCGGTAGTCGCTCGACGCAAGAATCGTGCGCGCCCGTGGAGGAGAGACAGCGGTTGGCTAAGGGGGCAGACCCTGTGGCCCTGACGTCCCGGGGCCTTGGGGACGACATCAGGCCGATGGCGCAGAGCCAAAAGTCGGTGAAGAAGCGCGAGGCGATCCTGCGCGCGGCCATCGAGATCATCAACGCCAAGGGCTTCGCCGCGGCCACGATGACCGATATAGCCGCCGCCCTCGATCTGAAGGACGCGGCGCTCTACTACTACTTCCCCAATAAGCAGGCCCTGGCCTATGCCGGCCATCAGCGGTCGCTGGAGCGGTTTGAAGCCATCCTGGTCAAGGTTGACGCCGACGGCGGCACGGGCCTGTGCAAGCTGCGGCGTTTCCTGCAGGCCCTGCTGGACGACGCCGTCGACAACGGGCCGCAGCTTTATTTCGGCGACAGCTCCTATCTCGACCAGGATCAGCGCCAAGCGATCGAGGCCTGGACCGCGCGGCTTTCCAGGCGGCTGGAGCGATTTCTGGAAGAGGGTATGGCCGACGGCACCATCGCGCCGTGCGAGCCGGCTCTGGTGGTGCAGCTGATGGTGGGCATGCTGATCTGGCTGACCAAGTGGGCCCCGGGGACGCCAGGCCTGACCAACCAGCGCCTGCTGGACGCTATCGAAGCCCTGGCCATGAAGGGCCTGGCCGGTCCTAAAGCCCCAGCTCCGCCCGAAGCCTGCGGGTAAGCTTGGCGGCGACCAGGCCATGGGCGCTCCTCACCCAGTCGGCCACTTCGTCGGCGTCCAACTCGCCCAGCTCCGCGAAATGCACCCACCGCGCGCGCGCCAGGTAGGGGGCGGGTCTGGCGCGACCGGTCTGCGTCAGCACCTCGAACGCCACGTCCGAGGCCTTGAACGAGATCCCGCCACCCAGGGTGACGCCCTCGCCGCGGACGGCGAACATCTTGCCGCCCACCTTGAAGACATGATCGTCGCCCCACTGAACGGACATGGTCGGCGCCCGGCAGGGCCAGGCACGCTTCGTCGAACGCTTCGGGGGTCATCAGGCCGAAACACCCACCCCGATCGGGCAGACCACGCCCGTGCCGCCAATGCCGCAATAGCCGTCCGGATTCTTGGCCAGGTACTGCTGGTGGTAGTCCTCGGCGAAATAGAACGGGCCGGCGGCGGCGATCTCGGTGGTGATGGTCCCCAGGCCCTTGGCCGACAGGGCCTGCTGATAGGCTTCCTTCGACTCCACGGCCGCGGAGCCTTGCGCGTCGTTGGTGACATAGAGGCCCGAGCGGTACTGCGTGCCGATGTCGCCGCCCTGGCGCATGCCCTGGGTCGGATCATGGTTCTCCCAGAAGGTCTTCAGCAGCGCCTCGTAGGTGAAGATCCTCGGGTCGAACACCACCAGCACGACCTCGGCGTGCCCGGTGCGGCCGGTGCAGACCTCTTCGTAGGTCGGGTTCGGCGTGACCCCGGCCGCGTAGCCGGCGGCGGTCACATAGACGCCCGGGACCTGCCAGAACACGCGCTCGACGCCCCAGAAGCATCCCATGGCCAGGATCGCCGTCTCCAGGCCGTCCGGATAGGGACCCTTCAGCGGGCGGCCGTTGACGAAGTGCGTCTCCGCCGTCGGAATGGATTGCGGACGACCGGGCAGGGCCGTCTCGGCGGTGGGCGTTTCGCTCAGCTTCTCTGGGGTCTTGGTCGACGACGGCATGGCGGCCTTCCGAGGCGGGAATTCTTGCGCTTCGATATAAACGCTCGCCTCGCCGGTTTCATCCGGGAACGCGCTTGCTACCTGTCGGTCCCTGAGTATATTGCGCGCCTTCCCGCGCCGGGGGTCTCAACCACCCCCGAACTCGTGTGCGCTGGTGAGGTGGCCGAGTGGTTGAAGGCGCACGCCTGGAACGCGTGTATAGGGGAAACTCTATCGAGGGTTCGAATCCCTCTCTCACCGCCACGCCCTCGTGGGCGCGGCCGCGCCATTCCCGCCTGGGCGGGTTCCGACAGACGGCGCCGTCCCGCGATCGCTTCGGCCGCTTTTAATCGACCGTGATTTCGAAGGGGCCTGCCGGCAGGTCTTCGCTGTTGAACAGGTTGACGAACGGGGAGTCGCTCCAGGCGTAGCGGATGGCGCGGATCTCGGGCCGGTTGGCGCTGGCCAGCGTCACGTGATCGCCCTTGGCCACGGCCGTGGCGTAGCGGCACCGTCGATCACCGTCGCAGACTTCGAAGCCGATGGCGGTGTCGCCGCTATAGGTGCGCAGGCCGTCCGCGGTGTCCCTGAAGCGCACGACCAGATCGTCGCCCGAGCGCGTCACGGTCACGGGAGAGGGGCTTTGCGCCACCGTCTCTGCGTAGGCCACGCGCCGGGCGGTCAAGGCGAGCCGGGCGCCCACGACGGTCTTCTGGCCCGGGTGGATGTCGTAGCGGTCGCCGATGTCGATGATCGAGGTCAGGCCGACGCGGTTCAGGGTCTGAGCCGTCCGCCGCTGCTGCTCGCGCACCTCGGCGGTCTTCGATGCGCCCGGGCGGTCGCTGACCGGGCCATAGTTCGGGAGCTGCGCCAACACGAAGGGCAGGTCGAGCGCGCCAAAAGCCGCGCGCCATTGATGGATCAACGCCGGCAGAAGGCGACCGAAGGCCGGTGGGTCGTAGACGTTGGACTCGCCCTGATACCAGGCGACCCCTTTGACGGTGTAGGCCGTCACGGGCGCGACCATGCCGTTATAGAGGCTGCCGGTGCCCTTGGTCGGATCCCAGGGCGTCACCGGGACATCGCCCAGCGCGTCCAGGGGCGCCGACACGCGATAGCGCCAGGCTTCGGGCAGGGGGAGTTTCGATCCGTCGGCCATGGCCAGGTAGCGCTGGTCGTCGGTGTCGTACAGCCCGCCGGAGCCGCCTGAGTCGAGCACGCGGACCGCGACGACGTTTCGACCGGCCACGAGCAGACCCTTGGGCAGGGCGTAGGCGCGGCGGGTCGTGCGACCCTCGATGCCGCCAACCCGCACGCCGTTGACGAAGGTGGTGTCGCTGTCGTCGATCAGGCCCAGAGCGATGCGCGCGGCGCCTTCGGCTTGGGCCTTGGTCAGGGTGAAGTCGGCGCGATACCAGACCGCGCCGTTGAAGCTGGCCAGTTCCGGGTCTCCGAGCCGTTCCCACACCCTTGTCGGACGGACCGGCTTCCAGCCGGCGTCATCGAAATCGGGCCGGGCCCAGGCGGCCTTGGCCTTGGCGTCCGGTTCATGGGCCGCCCACCAGTCCTCGAAATAGCGCGCCTGCCGCGCCTCGCCGGCTTGCGGATCCTTGGCGTAGAGGGCCAGACGGTCCAGGGCGTCGTCATAGGTCTTCAGCGGCCTCAGTCCGTTCTCGCCGATCCAGGCCTGGGTTTGCGTACCGCCCCAGGTGGAGCTGATGAAGCCGACCGTCACGCCGAAATGGGCCTGCAGCGCCTTGGCCATGAAGTAGCAGGCGGCCGAAGCCGGTCCGATGCTCTTCGGCGACGCCAGGGCCCAGCCGCTGACGGCCTTGGCCTCTTCGAGCGGGCGGGCGGCGACATCCCGCCCGATGTCGGTGAACCGCAGCCGCGGGTTTTCCGAGTCGCGGACCTCGTTGCCGCCATTGGTGGCGTCCTGCAGCTTGAGCCCCATGTTCGACTGCCCGGCGCAGAACCACACCTCCCCGACCATGACGTCGCTAAGCACGGTTCGCGTGCTTCGGTCGGAGACGGAGAGCGTGTAGGGGCCGCCGGCGCTCATCGGCCTGGTCATCACCGACCAACGGCCGTTCGCGTCGGCGGTGGTCGTCAGGCTCTGATCGGCGATCTCGACACGCAGAGCCGCGCCGGGGTCGGCCCGGCCGCTGAGGCGAACGGGTTCGCCCCGCTGCAGAACGGCATGATCGCCGAAGAGATTGGTGAAGCGGGGGGCCTCGGCCAGGGCCGGACCGCACCACAGGGTTCCGGCCAAGGCCAGAGCGGAAAAGCGTTTCATCCCGTTTCCTCGATCGTCGCCGGCCCGGTTCGTCCGCCAGGGCTCGGTGGGCCGTATGGTGTTGGGCGTCAGGCGGCGCCGTGCTGCACCGAAAGCTTGAAGCGGTCGCGATGCTGCAAGGCCTTGCGGCGCAGCTGGACGATGGCCTCGGTCTCCTCGGCCGCCAGCATGGCTTCGAACAGGCGGCTGAAGTGCTCGCGCATCGCCAGGCGCGCCGCGTTCGGATCGCGGTTGCGGATGGCGTCGTACACGGCCCGGTGCTCCTCGATCCTGTCTTCGAACCCGCTCTTGCAGACATTGCTGTAGACTTGCACGACGCGGGGGGCCTCGTTGCGCATCCGCCAGAGGGTCCGCACGAAATGCTCGATGATCGGGCTGCCGCTGCTTTCGGCGATCAGCAGGTGGAAGCGCTCGTCGGCCTCTTCGGCGGCTTCGTCATTGCCCGCCATCACCCGCATGGTGTCTTCCAGGAGGACCATGGCTTCGGGGGTCATGTTCAGCGCCGCCAGCGCCGCCGACTCCGCTTCGACCACGGCGCGGACCGTCGTCAGTTCGAAGGCGTCGACCTCGGTCAGGGGCGACAGATCGGCCGGCCGGCGGGGGCGGACATAGACGCCCGAGCCCGTCTTGACCGCGATATAGCCCTGCGCCTCGAGGGCGATCTCGGCCTCCCGCACGGTGACGCGCGATACGCCAAGTCGTTCGGCCAGTTCGCGTTCCCCGGGAAGCCTGCTGCCCGGGGCGAACTCACCAGACTCGATGAGCTCTATGATCTGCTTCGCGACCTGTTGATAACGCCTGTCCATGGTCATCGGCCGATGCTCCGCTGCCTCTCGTCCGGATCGTCCTGAGACGACTCGGATTTCCCAACTCGGGCTGACATTGGATGGTTCTATCAGGGGTGAACCAAAGCGGTATACCCCTGACAGCCAAAGCCTAGTTCCTGAAGCGAAACCCGATGGTGAACTGCCGCCCGGGCGAGCCGTAAAGCGCCGCCACCGGATTGTCGGCATAGTAGTATCGGCTGGTCGCCTGGTTGGTCATGTTCAAGCCCTCGATCGAGAACGACGCCCTGTCCGACAGCTTGTAGCTGAAGGAGAAATCGACGTTCAGCGTGTCCTTGGATCCGCCGAAGTCGTTGATCAGCGGCGTATCGCACGCCACCCCGCCGATGACGCCGGGCGCGCAGGCGCCGGCCACCAGCGGATAGGTGGTGTAGTAGCCGTCGCGCTGGGCCAGGGAGACGCGCGTGTTGATGCGCTTGTCCTCGTAATAGAGCGTCAGGTTGACCGCGTTGGGCGAGGCGCCGAGCCAGGGGGCCTTGCCCAGGGTCGCCGGCGTCGTGTCGGTGCCCGGATCGAGGATGTAGGTGAGCTCGGACTGGATATGGGTGGCGTTGAGCTGGATGCCCGTGTTCTTCAGCAGGCCCGGCAGGAAGGTGAAGGCCTGCTGATAGTTGATCTCCCAGCCTTTCAGCTCGCCGCCAGGGGCGTCGCGGAACTGGCGCGCGGTGGCGTCGTAGTCGCCGCGGATATAGGCGGCCTGGTCGCTGTTCGCGCCATATTGCTCGATCAGGCTCTGAAGGCCCTCGGCGTCGAGGAAGGTCGACAGCGGCGCGGCGAAGCGCACGGTCTGCGGATAGGAGCCGATCTTCTTCTTGAACAGCGCCACGGAGATCAGGCCGCCCTCGGCGTAGTACCATTCCACGGCCGCGTCGAAATTGTTGGCGCGGAACGGCGACAGCTTCGGATTGCCGATCGTCAGGGTGGCGCCGGAGGTCATCCCGCCCTCCGGGATCGTCAGCTGGGTGATGGTGGGGGCCAGCTGCTGCAGGGTCGGGCGTGACATGGTCTGGGCCGCGCCGAACCGGAAATAGAGATTGTCGCGCGGGCGGATGGCGATGTTGAACGACGGCAGGACATCCGAATAGGAGTTTCCGCCTTTCACCGTGCGTCCGCCGGTCGAGCGGCCCGTCGAGTCCACGTCGGTCGTGGCGTAGCGCACGCCGATATTGCCGAAGGTGTTCCAGCCGTCGAAGAAATCGTAGTTGAAGTTGACCTGGCCATAGGCGCCGGCGGTCTGCTCGCGCACCGCGAAGGTCTCGCGCCCCTGCTGACGGAACTGGGTCAGGCGCCAGTCGCCCCACTTGTTGATGCACTCGCAGGTGAAGCCGAACAGATCATCGAACTTCTGGATGTCCGGTCCGAACCACGAGGTCGTCGTGCCGGCGGGCACGTCGAGGCCCTGGCCGAAGTCGATGACCTTGCCGAGGCTGGCGATCGAGACGCCGGCTTCCTTTTCGGTCGGGTTGATCTGAACGTTCTGGCGCTCGGTTTGCGACGTCGAGAAACGATAGTCGCGCTGGGTGCCGCCGAACTTCAGGGTCAGGTTGTCGCTGAGCTCCCAGGTGAAGTCGGCTTTCCACGAGTTGTAGCGGTTTTCGACGACCTTCTTGTGGTAGCGCAGGAAGGAGACGCCCTTCAGGATCGTCCACTGGCTGGGATCGGCGGCGTTGAAGCCGGCGTCGAACAGCGGCATGTCGCCGCCGCCGCGCTCGTCATAGGTGAAGGTGGCGGGCTGATCGAACTGACCCCACTCGGCCATCTTGCCGTAGGAGTTCAGCTTGGATCGCGACGCGCCATAGGTGAAGTCGGCCTTGAAGCGGTCGCTGAACTCGTGGGTCAGGTTGAACGAAAGCTGGTCGAAGGTGGTGTTGTAGCTGCCCTGGTCGGCGCGCGCCGACCAGTCCACGTTCCGCAGCTGCAGGTAGTCGGCGACCCCGTTGGTGACATTGGCGGCCAGAACGTCCGTCGCTGGGCGACCGATCTGCTGGGCGCGCATGGCCAGGCCGTCGGCCGACGCCACATAGCCGGGCGAGACTGGCGAGTTGTAGTAGTCGTAAACGTCGAGATTGTTGGGGTTGTAGGAGAAGCTCGTGCCGGCGACCAGCGCGCCGCCATAGGTCGCCTGGCCGCAGTCGATCGGCGAGGCGTAGGCCCCGCCGGCCGTGTAGTTGCAGGTCCCCGGATAGAGCCCGCGCTTGGAGTTCAAGGCTGTGGCGGCGCTGGCCGTGGCGTAGGTGGCGTTGGTGTTGTTGCGGTTCAGGCCGAACGGCAGCAACTGGTTCAGCGTCGAGATGCTCTTCTGGTTCGAGTGGAGCCCGTCGATCGTCAGCCGCGTTCGCGACGAAATATCCCACTGGTAGGACGCGGTGAGGCCCAGGCGCTTTTGATGCAGATCCTGCTGCTCTGGGCCGGCCAGGGCGGGGAAGATGATCTGCGAGCCGTCCAGAGAGGGGTGGAGCAGGGCGTAGGCGGTCGGATCCGAGCCGGTCACCGCGTCGATATAGGCCGGATTGGTGATGGCAGGCGTGGATGACACCGTGCCGGGATTGGTCGCCGTCGGATTCGAGATTCGATTGGTGAACAGCGTGCCGACGGGCGCGGAGAAACCGGCGCGGCGCGGGTTTTCCAGCGTCGCCCAGGTGGCGGAGCGATAGACATATTCGCCCGTCACGATCTGGCGACGGTACTGATCGGTTTCGGAGTCCTTCTCCGAATAGGCGGCGGAGGCGAGGAAGCCCATCTTGCCGTCGGCGAACCGCTTGGAGAACAAGCCGGCCAGACGCGGATTGTGGTGTTTGCCGTTCTGGTAGTAGGCGTCCTCGACCGAGAGCGCGTAGCGATCCTTCCGATAGTCGAACGGGCGGCCCGTCTGCAGGTCGACTGTGGCGCCCAGCGAGCCTTCGTCGGTCTCGGCCGAGGCGGTCTTGCGGACCTTCAGGCTGTTGAAGAGTTCCGAGGCGAAGACGTTGAAGTCGAAGGTTCGGGTGGAATTGATCGCCGTGGAATTGGTGTCGTTGGTGCCCGCCGTCGACAGCGCCTCGAGGTTGTTGATGCGCACCCGCGTGAAGTCGCCGCCAAGTCCGCGGACGGTGATCGTGCGTCCCTCGCCGTTGTCGCGGTCGATCGAGATGCCGGGGATGCGCTGCAGCGACTCGGCCAGGTTGGCGTCGGGGAAGTCGGCGATGTCTTCGGCGTTGATGGCGTCGACCATCACGTCCGACTGCCGCTTGATATTCAGCGCGCTTTGCAGGGACGCGCGGTAGCCCGTGACGACCACGGCCTCCACCTCCTGGGCCTCCTCGGCGGCGCTCTGATCCCGCGGCGACGGCGCTTCCTGGGCGAACGCCTGGCCATGGCCCGCGCCGATGAGCAGGCACGTCGAAGCGAGCAGCATGGCGCGCACACCGGCGCGCCGTGGATGGGTGTCCATAGTTCTCATCCTCCCCGAATACCAATTTTCTAAATTTGGCTTACCTATTTGGTTGACCCCCTGAGAACGAATGTCAACTCCCAATTAGGCTGTCTTCCCAATGCGCTTGGCGATCTGGGAAAGTGGGGTGTTGGTCTGCGGCGGGCGAGCACCGAGTTCTGGCGCTCCCCAGCACAGGCGGGGTCAGGCACGAAAGCGCAGTAAAACCATGCATTTCCGGGCGGCGTACTTGGCCTTGGGGTAAATTGGTCTACAAATTGGTTGACAGCTGGTCGCCCAGATGGTCGGACTAACGCGTCCTGTCCCGGTCGACGCGCAATTCGCATGGCGCTGGTTCGGTGGGACGCGAGAAGCGGTCACAGCTTCGGGCGGGGAGACCATCGATTGAGAAACCTGCGCTCGAACCTCGCCGCTCTGCTGGGCCTTGGCGCCCTGGCCGGCTCGGTCCACGCCTATGCGACCGAGCGTCTGGTGCGGAACTCCTGACGCCTTCAAGGCGGCGGTGCGGGTTTTGGCGCCCGGCGACGCCGTGGTGCTGGCCGATGGCGTCTGGCGCGATTTCGAGATGGTGTTCGTCGGCGAGGGGACGGCCGCTCAGCCGATCACGCTGCGGGCTCAGACGCCGGGCAAGGTGGTGATTTCCGGCAAGTCGAACCTGCGCATCGGCGGCCGGCACCTGGTCGTCTCGGGCCTGACGTTCAAGGACGGCTTCAGCCCCTCGTCCGAAGTCATCGCGTTTCGCCAGGACGGCAAGGCGCTGGCGTTCGACTCCCGCGTCACCGACACGGTGATCGACGGGTTCAACAAACCCGACCGGGGCGCCGAGGACTATTGGGTCGGGCTCTACGGCCAGAACAACCGCTTCGATCACAATCACCTGCAGGGCAAGCTGAACAAGGGCGTGACCCTGGCGGTGGTGCTGAACTCGGCGGAGAGCCAGCAGAATCACCACCGCATCGACCACAACTATTTTGGCCCCCGCCCCCCGCTAGGGTCCAATGGCGGCGAGACGATCCGGGTTGGGACCAGCCCGTTTTCGCGCGCCCAATCCCTGACCGTGGTCGAGGACAACTATTTCGAAGGCTGCAGCGGCGAGGTCGAGATCGTCTCGAACAAGTCTGGCGGCAACATCTATCGCCGCAACGTCTTCGTCCGCTCGCAGGGGGCGCTGGTCCTGCGTCACGGTGACGGCAACCTGGTGGAGGACAATGTCTTCCTGGGGGGCGGCCTGGCCCATACCGGCGGCGTGCGCGTCATCAATGCCGGCCAGACGGTGCGCGACAACTACTTCCAGGGCCTGCGGGGCGACGGCTTCACCGCGGCCTTGGTGCTGATGAACGGCGTCCCGAACTCGCCGCTCAATCGCTACGATCAGGTGCTCGACGCCCGCATCGAGAAGAACGTCTTCGTCGACGTGAACGCGGTGCTGTTCGGCGCGGGCGCCGACCAGGAGCGCACCCTGGCGCCCGCCCGTAGCATGCTGTCGCGCAACGTCTTCCTCGGTTCCGGCGACAAGGCGGTGTTCAAGGCCATGGCGCCGGTCGATGGCCTGACGTTCGCCGGCAATGTGATCGACGGCGTCGCGCCGTTGGCGGGCGCTCCGGGTTTCGAGGCCAGGGTGATCGGCCGCGAGACTCTTCCGGACGGCCGGATCTATCCGGACGCCGCCGCGCGCGAGGCCCTGGGCCTGAAGGCGCCGGTGAAGCTGCTAACGCGGGAAGAGACCGGCGTGGCCTGGTATCCAAAGGGCGACCAGACCGTCGCGTTCGACAGCGGCCGCATCCTCAAGGTCAGGCCGGGGCGGGACCAGCTCTCGGCCGCCGCCGCCAAGGCCGGGGCCGGCGACATCATCGAGCTAGCCGCCGGCGACTACGCCCAGGGCCAGGTCGTCGAGGTCAGTCAGCCCCTGACCTTTCGCGCCGGGACGGGCGCCGAACCATTGGTGACCTTCGATCATACGCCCCTGTTCAACCTGGTCGGCCAAGGCGCTCTGAAGCTGCAAGGCTTGCGCCTGTCGGGCGCCAAGGCGCAGGACGCCATCGGCAATGCCGTGATCCGCGTGAGCCCCGGCTATCCGCCGAGCAATTACGCCGTCGAACTGGTAGACACCGAGGTCTCACATCTGGGCGGCCAGGCGTTCGCCGTCCTGATGGGCGAGAAGAGCACCTTCGCCGACCATGTGACGATCAGCGGTTCGCGCTTCGCCGACATCAGCGGGGCGGTGCTGGACCTCGCCGGCGAGACGGGCGGTTCGGCCTATACGGGGCCGAGACAGTCGACATCACCGGAAGCCTATTCACGCGCCTGGGCGGACCCGTGCTCGACCTTCAGCGAGGCGGGACGGACGAGAGCACCTTCGGCCCCAGCGTCCGGGTCAAGGACTCGGCGTTTCGCGACATCGCGCCGGGCCAGCCGTCGATGCGACTGGACGGCGTTCAGGTCGTGAAACTCGACTCCAACCTCTTCGAGCGCGCGGCCCCCGCCCGCGTCACCATCCATGTCGGCACGCCCGATCTCAGCGAGACCGGGAACACCGGCGCGGCGCTCGAGATCGTCGACCAGCGAAAATAGGCCAGCCATGTCCAAGTTCCGCGTCCATCTTTTCGCCGGCCTAGCCATCCTGGCCCTGGCTGGGGCGGCCCAGGCCGCCGCGCCGGCCCAGCTTGAGCCGTCCAAGCTCTCGTCAGGCGCTTCCGCTCAGCTTCCGCCGCTGTTCGCCGCCACCCTGGCCAAGAGCAAGGCCTTCGTGGATCCGCAACTGCGCAAGACCATCGACGTGCCGGTCCCGGCCGACGCGGGCGGCGGCTACACGCACGAGCGCCACAAGGACAACTACCGCCTGATCTACGAGGCGGGGATGCTGTACCGGCAGACCGGCGACAAGGCCTATGCCGAGCTGGTGCGCCGTGTGCTGCTGGACTACGCCAAGCTCTATCCGTCCCTGCCGCTGCATCCCAAGCGCGCCAACCAGGTTCCGGGCAAGCTGTTCTGGCAGGTGCTGAACGACAGCGTCTGGCTGGTCAATTCGGTCCAGGGCTACGAGGCGGTCAAGGACGCCATCCCGGCCGCCGACCGCGCGGCCATCGAGGCGGGCGTATTCCGGCCGATGGCGGCGTTCCTGTCCACGGGCTCGCCCAAGACCTTCGACAGCATCCACAACCACGGCACCTGGGCGCTGGCGGCGGTCGGCATGACCGGTTACGCGATCGGCGATCAGGGGCTGGTCAAGCAAGCCCTCTACGGCCTGGACGGTTCTGGCAAGTCCGGCTTCTACAAGCAGCTTGAAGAGCTGTTCTCGCCCGACGGCTACTATGCCGAGGGCCCCTACTATCAGCGCTATGCCCTGTCGCCATTCCTGCTGCTGGCCCAGTCGATCCAGCGCCACGACCCATCGCGCAAGATCCTCGACTACCGCGATGGCGTGCTGCGCAAGGCGGTCTACGCCACCATCCAGGAGAGCTACGGCGGTCTGCTGTTCCCGATCAACGACGCCATCAAGGACAAGGGGCTCGACACGCCCGAGCTGGTCCATGGGGTGGCGGTGACCTATGCCGCATCGAAGGATCCGGCCTTGCTGTCCATCGCCATCCAGCAGGGCTCGGTGGTGCTCAGTCCCGAAGGCCGCGAGGTCGCGGCCGCCATCGCGCGCGGCGAGGCCAGGCCGTTCCCGTTCGCCTCGATCAAGCTGCGCGACGGGGCCAAGGGCGACAAGGGCGCGCTGGTCGTACTGCGGTCGGGTCCCAAGCCCAAGGACCAGGCGCTGGTGTTCAAGGCGACGTCGCAGGGCATGGGGCACGGCCATTTCGACAAGCTGTCCTGGCTATTCTACGACGCAGGCCAGGAGGTCGTGACCGACTATGGCGCGGCGCGGTTCCTGAATGTCGAGGCCAAGGCCGGCGGTCGCTACCTGCCCGAGAACGACAGCTGGGCCCAGCAGACGGTCGCTCACAACACCCTGGTGGTCGACGAGAAGAGCCAGTTCGGCGCCAACACCGACATCGGCGAGAAGCATTGGCCGACGATCCTGGCCTTCGACGCCAAGGACGGCGTCCAGATGACCGCTGCCAGCATCGACGACGCCTGGCCCGGCGTGCGTTATCGCCGCGCCATGGCGCTGATCGACCGGCCGGAGGTCGGGCGTCCGATCGTCCTGGATCTGGTGCGCGGGGAGGGGGGCGGCAAACACCGCTTCGACCTGCCGCTGCACTATGACGGCCAGATCGTCGACTCCGGCTTGAAGTTCCAGGGCGGGACCACCGAGCTGAAGCCGCTGGGCAAGGCCGACGGCTATCAGCACCTGTGGGATCGCGGCCGCGCGCCGGTCAAGGACGGGGGGCGCGTCTCCTGGTTCGACCGGGGGCGGTTCTACGACTACGTGTTCGCGTCCGGCGACGTCGATCAGGTCGTCCTGACCGAGCTGGGCGCCAACGACCCGAACTACAATCTTCGCAACGAGCGGGCCTTCATCCTGCGCGGCGATGACAAGGACAGCTTCACGCTGGCGGGAGTGCTGGAGCCGCACGGCGCCTACAGCGCCGCCGAGGAATACGCCCGCGACACCATCGCCTCGGTGAAGGCCGTCGAGCGGGTGTCTGAAAACGGCGCCGACCTCGTCCTCATTCGCCTGAACTCGGGCAAGAGCCTCGCGATCGGCGTCTCCTGGGACCCCGATCCCGCCAAGCGCCATCGGGTCTCGACCCCCAGCGGCGCCTACGTCTGGACCGGGTTCTCCGGCCTGGCGAACCCCGAACAATGAGGCGCGAGATGAAGTTCAAGGGGCTTCGCTGGCTGATCGTCGGCATGGTCGGCCTGGCCACGGTGATCAACTATATCGACCGCAACGCGCTAGCCGTGATGTGGCCGCAGATCTCCAAGGACATGGGCGTCGGCAAGGAAGAGTACGCGCTCATCCTGACCTGCTTCATGCTGTCCTACGCCGCCGGCCAGACGATCTTCGGCAAGATCTTCGACGCCCTGGGCACGCGGCTCGGCTTCATGCTGTCGATCCTGGCGTGGTCGGCGTCGATCGCCCTGCATTCGGCCGCGCGGTCGATCCTGACGCTGGGCGTGCTGCGCGCGGCCCTGGGCGTCAGCGAGGCGGGCAACTGGCCGGCGCCGCCAAGGCCAACGCCGAGTGGTTCCCGGTCCGTGAGCGCGCCTTCGCCCAGGGGATCTTCAACGCCGGCGCGTCCGTGGGGGCCATCATCTCCGCGCCGCTGATCGCCTGGCTGTTCCTCACCTTCGGCTGGCGCGCGACCTTCCTGATCATCGGCCTGCTGGGCGTGATCTGGGTCGTGCCGTGGGCCATCATCTGCCGGGCCGCGCCCGAGGATCATCCCTGGCTGTCGGACGAGGAGCGTCAGCACATCCTCACCGGCCAGCGCCCGACCTCGGGCGAGGCCGAGGTCGACTACCGTCCGACATGGCTGGGCCTGCTTCGCCACCGCGAGGCCTGGGGCCTGATCCTGGCCCGCTTCTTCGTCGATCCGGTCTGGTGGCTGTTCGTCTCGTGGCTGCCGATCTATCTGGCCGAACGCTTCGGCTTCGACATCAAGCAGATCGGCCTGTTCGGCTGGGTGCCCTATGTCGGCGCGGCGGCGGGCAGCCTGTTCGGCGGCTGGATCTCCGGCTGGCTGATCGGTCGCGGCTGGCGGCCGGTCAAGGCCCGCATGTGGGTCATCACCCTGGGCGGCCTCTTCATGCTGCCGGCCCTGCTGCTGACCATCGGCGCCTCCACGCCGCTGCACGCGGTGCTGCTGATCGCGGTGATCCTGTTCGGCTTCCAGATCGCCATCAACAACATCCAGACCCTGCCCAGCGACTATCTGCCCGGTCGGTCGGTCGGATCCCTGGCCGGGATCAGCGGCACCGCCGCCGTGGCCGGGGTGCTGATCACCACCTGGATCGTCCCGGTCGCCACCAAGGTCAGTTACGCCCCGGTCTTCGCCATGGGCGCCAGCCTGGTTCCCCTTTCCATCCTATCCATCTGGCTCTTGGGCGGCCGGGGCGAACGCCTCGTCGATCCCGCCCTCGCGGCCCGCACTACCAACGGAGCAAAATCCTGATGCGCCTCACCAACAAGACCGTCATCGTCACCGGCGGCGCGCGCGATATCGGCAAGGCCGTATCGCTGAAGCTGGCGGCCGAAGGCGCCAATGTCGCGATCAACTATTTCGGCAGCGAGGATGGCGCCAAGGCGACCCTGGCCGAGATCGAGGCCGCCGGTGGCCGAGCGCTGATCCTGAAGGGCGACATGACCTCGGCGAGCGACGTCCAGGCGCTGATCGACGCGGCCCTGTCGACCTTCGGCGGCCCGATCGCCGCCCTGGTCAACGTCGCTGGCGGCATGGTCGCCCGCAAGACGCTGGACGAGATGGACGAGGCGTTCTTGGATCACGTCATGCATCTGAATCTGAACTCGGTGTTCCTGACCACCAAGGCGACCGTCCCGCACATGGCCGCCGGCTCGGCGATCGTGAACCTGTCCTCGCAAGCCGGCAAGGATGGCGGCGGTCCCGGCGCCACGGCCTACGCCACGGCCAAGGGCGCGATCATGACCTTCACCAAGGCGATGGCCAAAGAACTGGGGCCGAACGGGATCCGCGTGAACGCTCTGTGCCCCGGCATGATCGGCACCACCTTCCACGACACCTTCTCAAAGGACGAGGTCCGCGCCCGCGTTGCGGCCAGCACCCCATTGCGTCGCGAGGGCCGCGCGCCCGAGATCGCCGACGCGGTGGCCTATCTGGCCAGCGACGAGTCCAGCTTCCTCACGGGGGTCTGCCTGGACATCAACGGCGGCCTGTTGATGAGCTGACGGGAGAGACATCGATGATCACTCAGACCCTCGCCGCCATCGCCCTGCTGGGCGCGACGTCCGTCGCCGCCCAGGCCCCGACCGAGCCCGCGCCCCCGGTCTCGATCCCGGCGCCGGAGGCGACCAAGGACGTCGTCTACCTGCAGGCCAGCGGCAAGGACCTGCATCTCGATGTCTATCGCAACACCGCCTTCAAGGGTCCGCGCCCGGTGCTGGTCTATATTCATGGCGGCGCCTGGTGGAAGGGCGAGAAGCCGGCGGGATGGGGCGGCTTCCGCGCCTATCTGGCGGCGGGCTTCTCGGTCGTCACGGTCGAGTATCGCCTGAGTGACGTCGCCACGGCGCCGGCGGCGGTGCAGGACGTTCGCTGCGCCCTGTCCTGGGTGAAGGCCAACGCCAGGACCTACGGCTTCGACACCCGGCGCGTCGTGCCGTATGGCACCTCGGCCGGTGGCCACCTGGCCTTGATGGCCGGCATGCTGCCCAAGGCCAACGACATCGACCTGCCGGCCTGCCGCGACCAGCCGACCGTGCCGGCCATCCTCGATTTCTACGGACCCTATCACCTGCGGTCCAACCTTCCCGGCGCCTTCAAGAGCCCTTCGACCGCACGGTGGATCGGCGGCGGGCCGGAGACGCTGTGGACGACGATGGCGCCGGCGACCTATGTGCGCGCGGGGCTGCCCCCCGTCTTCATCGTCCATGGGGACGCGGACCCGACCGTGCCCTACGAGGCGTCGCTGGCGCTGAAGGCGGACCTGGACAAGGCCGGCGTGCCCAACCGCTTTCATTCCGTCGCGGGCGGCGTTCATGGCAAGTTCCCGAAGGAGGAGCAGGACAGGATCGAGCGCGACGCCTTGGACTTTCTCGCGGCGAACGGCGTGCTCGGCGCCCGGTAGGCCGGGAGCCGCCCGGCCAGTCGGAGCGGGACCTTCTGTGTCGCGCGCCATCCTTTAGGGCCGCCAGACGCGGAATTGGCGTGGCGCCAAGGCTGGTGTTCTCCGTCCGCCCGCGTTAGCAGACCGCCCCATGATCCGCCTCGACAACATCTCCAAGCAGAACGGCCACCAACTTCTGTTCATCGAAGCCTCGATGGGCATCCAGAAGGGCGAAAAGGTCGGGCTTGTCGGCCCCAACGGCGCCGGCAAGACGACGCTGTTCCGCATGATCACCGGTCAGGAGCAGCCCGACGACGGTCTGGTCGTGATCGATCCCGGCATGAAGATCGGCTATTTCAGCCAGGACGTCGGCGAGATGTCGGGCCAGAGCGCGGTCGCCGCGGTGATGGACGGCGTCGGCCCCGTCAGCGCTCTGGCCGCCGAGATGGCCACGCTGGAAACGGCCATGGTCGATCCGGATCAGGCCGACAAGCTGGACGCCATCATGGAGCGCTATGGCGAGGTGTTGGAGCGCTTCCAGGAACTGGACGGCTACGCGCTGGAAGCGCGGGCGCGCGAGGTGCTGGCCGGCCTGAGCTTCAGCCAGGAGCGCATGGACGGCGATGTCGGCATGTTGTCCGGCGGTTGGAAGATGCGCGTGGCGCTGGCCCGCATCCTGCTGATGCGGCCTGATGGCATGCTGCTAGACGAACCCAGCAACCACCTGGATTTGGAAAGCCTGATCTGGCTCGAGGCCTTCCTCAAGAACTACGACGGCGCCCTGCTGATGACGTCGCACGACCGCGCGTTCATGAACCGCATCATCGGCAAGGTGGTCGAGATCGATGGCGGCTCGCTGATCACCTATTCGGGCGATCTCGACTTCTACGATCAGCAGCGCGCGCTGGGCGAGGCGCAACGTCAGGCGCAGTACGAGCGCCAGCAGGCCATGCTGGCCAAGGAAATCAAGTTCATCGAGAAGTTCAAGGCGCGCGCTTCCCACGCCGCCCAGGTCCAGAGCCGGGTGAAGAAGCTCGACAAGATCGAGCGCGTCGAGGCGCCGCGCCGTCGCCAGGCGGTTCAGTTCGAGTTCCAGAGCCCGCCGCGGTCGGGCGACGACGTGATCAGCCTGCGCAATGTCCACAAGGGTTACGGCGCCCGGCCGATCTATGAAGGCCTCGATTTCCTGGTGCGCCGCAAGGAACGCTGGTGCGTGCTCGGCGCCAACGGGGCCGGCAAGTCGACCCTGCTGAAGCTGGTGGCGGGCGACACCAAGCCCGATCAGGGCGCGGTCAACATCGGCGCCAGCGTCAAGATGGGCTATTTCGCCCAGCACTCGATGGACCTGCTGGACGGCGAAGAGACGATCTTCGAGTCGCTGGAGCGATCGTTCCCGCAGGCGGGGCAGGGGAGCTTGCGCACCCTGGCGGGGTGTTTCGGCTTCTCCGGCGACGATGTCGAAAAGCCCTGCCGCGTCCTGTCCGGCGGCGAGAAGGCGCGTCTGGTCATGGCCAAGATGCTGTTCGATCCGCCGAACCTGCTGGTGCTCGACGAGCCGACCAACCACCTGGACATGGCGACCAAGGAGATGCTGGTCGCGGCCCTGGCGGACTTCGAGGGCACCATGCTGTTCGTCTCGCACGACCGCCACTTCCTGGGCGCCCTGTCGAACCGCGTGCTGGAACTGACGCCCGAGGGCGTCCATCAGTACGGCGGCGGCTACACTGAATATGTCGCCCGCACCGGCCAGGAAGCGCCGGGGTTGCATCCGGGCGGGTAGCGGCGAGGCCGTGCGGGGCGATCACATTCGTCCACGCTCGATCGTGATCGCCCGCCGCGGTTAGATTTCCTCCATCGCTCCAACGCCGCCGGCCGGATTGGAGGGAACCCGGTAGGATTTCAGGACGAACCGCTCATAGTTGCGTTCGAGAACCGTGGTCACGCCGATCAGGTCGATCCGGACGTCGTCGGCCCGCAAGGTGACCAGCCCGTACCCCTTGGTCAGATGCTGGCAGAAGCGCACCTCCGGGCAGGCCTTTGAAAAGGCCGGACCCAGTTCGACGTCGCCCAACATGTTGCCGAGACTGCTGCTGGTGATGGCGGTGACCCCGAGCTCGGCCGCCACGCGCCGATCCTGGGCGTCGTGCAATTCATTGACCCAGAAGGCGTGGCTGTCGCCCGAGAGCACCAGGGGGCGGCTCCCCGTCTCGACGAACATCCGGTTCATGCGCTCACGCGCGGCGGGATAGGCGTCCCAGCCGTCGAACTCGAACGGAACATCGCTCGGCAGCGTCGCCAGTTGCTCAAGCCAGGGACGCAGGAGGGGCGTCACCTGCTCAAAGGCCCGCGCCCAGCCCTCTTTTCCCAGGAAGCCGGCGATGTCGGAGCCCGTCGTGTGCCCCATCACCACCTGATTGCCGACCACCTGCCAGCGCTTTCCAGCCTGCACCGACTCCGCCAGACGATCGCGCAGCCAGGCCTCCTGCGCATGGCCATAGACGCTGCGGTCGGGCCGGGACATGGAGCGACGGATGGAATCGGCGTCCATCCTGACTCCATAGGGCGCCGCCACGGGGCGACCCTGGGCGAACGCGGTCAGGATCTTCCGCTTGAGTTCGGGATCGGTGACCAGAACCGGCTGATCCGGAACGGTCAGATCCACCGCGTTCCAGGCCACATCGTTGGGATCGCGCAGATTGATCTGGCGGTCGCGACCGAGGAAACGGTTTTCGACCATGATCAGGGTCGCCAGATCGCCCAGCTCAAAGGTGCGATTGATCGCCAGCGGCGATGCGCCCGGTTCAGGATCCCGAATGGGAATCCATTCGTAGAAAGCCCGCACGGCGGCGTCGCGACGATCGCTCCAGACGCCTTCGTCGGGTTGATGATTCTGCGCCCCGCCGCTCCAGGAGTCATTGGCCGTTTCGTGGTCGTCCCAGACGCAGATCCAGGGCGCTCGCGCATGGGCCGCCTGGAGATCGGCGTCCAGCTTGTAGCAGGCGTGCCGCTCCCGATAGTCGGCGAGGGTGCGGGCCTCGTTCGCGGGGGTGGGCGCGCGTCCGATTTTCTGCCCGATGCTCATGCCGAGTTGGTCGGGGCCGCCGCCGTATTCGTAGATGTAGTCCCCTAGATGCAGAACGACATCGACGCGATCGAGGTTGGCGATGTCGCGGTAGGCGTTGAAGAATCCGGTCGATAGAGCGCGCAGGAGGCGACGGCGAGGACCATTTCCGACACGGAGCCGACCGGAAGGGTGCGCGTGACGCCGACGGGGGAGATCCGGTCGCCGACGCGGAAGCGATAGCGATACTCGGTGTTCGGCCGCAGCCTCGCGACATCGACCTTGACGGTGAAGTCGCGGGCGGCGGTGGTCGTCGCCGTGCCGCGTCGGACAACCTTTCGAAAATCGACGTCCGTCGAGACCTCCCAATCCACGGACACCGCCGCGGCGTCGGGTCGCGAGGGCGTGGCGCGGGTCCAGAGAATGACCCGATCCCGCAGGGGATCGCCGGGAGGCGACACCGTGCAGGAAATTCGCGGGCTCCTCGGAGCGCGCGGTGGCGTTTCCCGCGGTCGCCGCATATGCGGCCGCGCCAACGAGGCCGAGGGCGGCGCGTCGATCAAGCTTCATGGTTCTGGTTCCCTAGGGGGGGCGGTGACCGTCGCGCGCGACGCTCCGGTCACCGCCGATGCGTCAGAAGTGAGCGCTGACTTCGAACCGCACGGTGCGGCGAGGTCCCGTGATGAAGGTCGGCATGCCGAAGGAGTCGCCCGTGTTCCCGCCGTCGACGATGTATTTCTCGTCCAGCAGGTTTTCGCCCATGACCGCGAACGACCACGGGCCGGATGCGGGGGTCAGGCCGAGACGGATGTTCAGGAGGCCGAGGGCGTCCTGGTATTCATCGACCGTCTTGTCCGAGAACACCGCGCGCGAGCGGACCTGAAGGTCGGAGCGATCGTTGTCGTCGGAGAAGAAGATCTTCGATTGCCAGCTGTAGACGGGGGTGAGCGACAGCTCGCCCAGGCGCGTCGAAACGGAGGCGTTGACGCCGAGCGCGAACTTGTTGTCCGGGCTGTTGCGGAAACTGTTGCCGTCATAGGCGCCGCCGTTGAAGCGCGCGTGATTGTAGGCGTAGCTTCCGAACACCGATAGACCGTCCGCTAGACGCCAGGTCGCCTGGGTCTCGAAACCGGTCGCCTTGGCCTTGCCGGCGTTCACGGGCTCCAGGCGGTCGCCATTGCGCTGGAAGGTCTGAAAATTGGAGTAGTTGAAGTGGTAGATCGACGCGTCGCCGAACAGCGCGCCGTCGAAGAGGCGATATTTGATACCCGTTTCGGCGGACGCCAGTTCTTCGGCGGGCAGTATGTTGACGGCGCCGGAGGCGGTCAGGTCGACGCTCTCCGGGCGTTTGCCGACCCCGTAGACCGCGTAGACATTCACGGTCGGCGTCACCTGATAGCGTAGCCCGGCCCGTCCCGTGGCCAGGCTGGAGGCGTGGTCCCCCGTGACGATCCCGCCGGCCGGCGTCAGGGTCATCAGCAACGCGCCCCCGGTCAGGCGGGATACGCCTTTGGGCGTCGTGACCTGCATGGACACCGCCTTGTCGTCCCAGGTCAGGCGTCCGCCGACAAAGGCCTGGAGCTTGTCGGTAAGATGGAACGTTCCATCCGCGAATAGGTCATAGGTTTCGATGTCCGCCGTCTGTCGCCGGCGATCCAGGTGGAAAGGCTTGTAGTTGGCCGCCGCCGAACCGAGCGCCGCGTTGATCTGGCTGTTCGTCAGGCCGTTGGGCGCATATCGGTGCAGCGTACCCGAAAACAGCAACGCCATGGCGCGCTCGTCGGCGCCGAGGTCCGTCTGCTGGGCGTTGCTGGCGTTGAAATAGCTGGCCCCGACGAAGCCCTCGAACGCCCCGCTGCGTCGAATGTTGAGGCGCAGCTCCTGCGAGAACTGCTCCCCGTCATTGCAGAGATCATAGGCGATGATGTTAGTGGGCGTGCCGTCGATATCGCCAGCCTGACAGGCCTTGTACCAGCGATAGCCGCTGATCGACGTCAGGTCGAAGCGTTCGTTCAGAACGAGGTCGGCGGTCCCGCTCAGCCCGACGATCTTCCGTCTGCTGTAGTCCTTCGCCATGTCGCCAAAGGTGCTCAGATGGGTCGGCGTCCAGAAGCGCAGGTCGCCCTCGACCGCGCCGGTCTGCTGGTTGCGGGGAACGAAGACGTTGGACTTGAAGGCGCCGCCGCTGTCGGTGTCGTCGCGGTCGTATGTTCCCGAGAACCGGAAGTTGAAGGCGTCGTTGGGCGCGTAGCGCGCCGTCAGTCGATAGGCCTGGCCGTCGACGTTGTTGTAGGTCCCGCCCTGGGTGTTCTTCAGGAAGCCGTCTCGCTGGCGCTTCAGCGCCCCGATGCGAAGGCCGAACTTCTCGTTCACCGGAAGATTGGCCACGGCCTGCGCCAGGCGTTGGCCATGGTCGCCCAGCCCCGCGCGAACCTCGAAGCCGAGCGTGTCGGTCGGCATTTTCTGAAAGGTGGAAATCCCCCCGTTCAGGGCCGAACGACCATGCAGGGTCGATTGCGGGCCCTTTTCGACCTCGACGCGGTCAACATCGAACATCTCGCCATAGCCGGAAGCGATCTGCGTGATCGGCACGCCGTCCTGGAAGAGGGCCACCCGCGGCTCGGCCGCCGGCGACGTGTCGTCCGAGGTGATGCCGCGGAGCGAAATCCCCGGCAGCAGGCGATCCTGCAGCTGGATGACTAGGCCCGGGGTCAGCTGGGCGATCCTGTCCAGCTCCGTCACCCCCAGCCGCTCCAGGGTCGCGCCGTCGTAGGCGCTGATCGACATGGGCACTTCCGAAATGCGTTGGGTGCGCTTCTGCGCCGTGACGATGATATCGCCCACGGTCGCGACATCGTCATGAGCAGGCAGCTCTTGTCCAAACGCTTGTCCAGCGCTCAGTGCGCTGACGCTGCAGCAGAGCGCCAAACGAAAGGCCGAGAAAATTCCTTGTGCCGACATAAGCGCCCCTCCTTAAAAGTTATTGAGCAGGGGCTTAATCGCAGGTGATTATGACGTCAACATAACAGTTGTCCCAATTCTGGCGGCAAAATGCCTTGAGCGCCTCCTTACGGGATCGAACGGTTGTCTAGTCCTTGTGGCGCGCGATCAGCCAGCTCACCAACAGGTCGCGGCGGTCGTCGCCGTCCACGCCGGATAGGATTGTCTGTCCGGTGGCGATCATCGAAGCGGTCTGACCGTCGAGGGCGTCGAGACCGGAATAGCCTCTGGATCTCAAGAGGCGGACATAGTTGACGCCACGCCAGCGGCGCTGGTCGATGACATAGGGAGACAGCGCCGGATCCCGGGCGGCGGCCAGGACCACGGCCAGCTCCCCGCGCGCGACGGCCTGGCCTCGCCACGGGATCGGGTCAACGCCGGGTGGCGGCGAAGGCGGATCTCCGCGCCCGTCGGCGATCAGATAGACGCCGCTGATCGCCGCCTTGAACAGATCCGCCGCGGTCCTGAAATAATAGCCCACGGCCGAACGGGACAGGCCGGCGCGCTCGGCGACCGCCCGGTGGGTGAGCGCTTCGGCGCCGCTATCGACCAGAACATGGCAGGCGGCGAGGGCGGCGTCGCGCTTTGGCCCTGGCCCCATGGCGTCCGGGACATCGCCCGCCGGCAGGCCCAGGCGCCCATCCATTCGCCGCACCAGGCGCGAGAACAACGGCTCGCGCCCGAGGCCGTCGCGTTCCAGTCGGCTGGACAGCCGGTCGATCGCCATCCGGCGCAGCAGGCGGTAGTCGAGGTCGGCGCCCACGACCAGCCCGTTGAAGCCCTCGTCCGTCACATAGGCCGCGGCCAGGCCCGCCCAGATGGCCGAGGCCTCGATGCGCCCCTCGAACAGTCGCGTCCAAAAGGCCCGGCGCTCGGCCAGCCACGGCGTCACCTGGGCGGCGACCTCGGCGTCGCGCGGCGCCCGTAGCGCTAGGTCCATCCAGATCAGTTGCGTCAGGCGCGCCTCGCCTTGAACCATGGCGTCGAGATACTGCTCCAGGATGGCGGCCAAGGCCTGGCGATCCAGGCGTTCAAGGCCATCCAGGCGTTCCAGCCATTCGTCGTGCCAGCGTTGGTCGCGAAGCCGTTCGCGCGTGACCACCTCGCTGAGGATGTCGGCCTTGGCGCCGAGATGATAGGCCAGGGCGCCCGATGTCGCGCCCACGGCGTCGCCCAGCCGACGGAAGCTCATCGCGCGCAGCCCGCCATGGGCCAGTTCTCGCCGAGCGGCTTCGATCAGGCGATCGATCTGGGGATCGGGGGCGGGAGCGGCGTCGGGTGGTCCTGAAGTCATGACTTTTCTATAGCGTGAGCCCGCCCGCGAACCTCAAGAGATCGCGTCGCATAGTATAGGCGGCAAGGGACCCTCGCGCGCCGGCGTGGCGGCGACCCTGAAGGCGCCGCATCGAGTTTCAACTGATTTGTGCTTTTGACGGGTTGGCGGAGCGTGACCTGGCCAAGAGAGAGGGGGGCGAACATGACCGACATGGAGGCCCAGGAGGCCTTGAAAGCGATGTTCCAGGCGGCGGTCGCCGCCGCCTCCTCAGAACTATGCCTGCCGCCGCATCTGCCTGCGCCGCCCAAGGGGCGTACGATCGTGGTTGGCGCGGGCAAGGCCGCCGCCGCCATGGCCGCCGCCGTGGAAGCTCATTGGGAGGGCCCGCTCGAAGGGCTGGTGATCACCCGTTATGGTCACGGCGCGCCGTGCGAGCGCATCACGGTCGTCGAGGCCGGGCATCCGGTCGCCGACGCGACGGGCCTGGCCGCGACCGACGCCATGATCGCGCTGCTGAAGGGCCTCACCGCCGATGATCTGGTGCTGTGCCTGCTGTCGGGCGGCGGCTCGGCTCTGCTCACCGCGCCCGCGCCGGGACTGACCCTCGCGGACAAGCAGGCCATCACGCGGGAGTTGCTGCGCAGCGGCGCGGCGATCGACGAGATCAACTGCGTTCGCAAGCATCTGTCCGCGGTCAAGGGCGGCCGGCTGGCGCTGCTGGCCGCGCCGGCGCGTGTCGTGACCCTGGCCATATCCGACGTGCCCGGCGATGACATCTCGACAATCGCCTCGGGGCCGACCGTTCCTGACCCGACGACGCGCCAGGCGGCGTTGGCGATCCTTGAGCGCTGGCGCATCGCGATCCCTGGCCCCGTCCGAGCCTGGCTGGATGATCCCCGCAGCGAAACGCCCAAGACCGTCCCCGATGCGAAAGTGGCGTTGATCGCGCGTCCGAGCGACGCCCTGGACGCGGCGGCGCGGGCGGCCTCTGAAAGAGGGCTGACCCCGGCCATCCTCGGCGATGCGATCGAGGGCGAGGCGCGAAGCGTCGCCGCCGACCACGCGCGACTGGCCCTGGAGATCGCCGCCGGGCGCGGCGAAATTGCGCCGCCCTGTGTCCTGCTGTCGGGGGGCGAGACGACCGTGACGGTCACGGGCGGCGGGCGGGGCGGCCGCAACGCCGAATATCTGCTGGCCCTGGCGGTCGCCCTGGACGGCCGGGCAGGAATTCACGCCCTGGCCGCCGACACGGACGGTATCGACGGCTCCGAGGACAACGCCGGGGCGATCCTCCTTCCGGACAGTCTGGCGCGCCTCTCGGCCCTTGGACTGAACGCCGCCGAGCGGCTGGCCGACAACGACGGATATGGCGCCTTCGCCGCTCTCGGCGACCTGCTGGTGACCGGTCCTACCCGCACCAACGTCAATGACTTCCGGGCGATCCTGATCGACGCCTCGTCCTCCAGAACCTCGACATGACCAGGTGGCGCCACCAGTGATCGCCGTGATTTCGGGCGGCGTGATCGGCAGGGAAGTGGTCGCTTTGCGAACGTCTCGCAGAACGTGCGTATGCCTTGCCTGAGGCCGGGTTTGCTCGCAAGCTCTCCGCATCTGGCCTTGTTGCGGATGGGCGTTGAGCGTCCGCGCGGGACCGCCAGGAGGGCCCTCCGTGCTGAAACGTCTCCTCGTCGGAACGCTGGCGATTCTGGTCGTCGGCCTGGTGGGCTTCGGGGCCTTCGCCTGGCGGCCTGCGATCGGCGAGATCGCGCCGCCCGCGCCATCCAGCTTCGCGCCGGACCTGGTCGCGCGCGGCGAGGTTCTGGCCGGGGCGGGCTACTGCTCGACCTGCCATACGTCCAAGGGCGGCCAGCCTTTCGCGGGCGGTTACCCGATGAAGACAAGCTTCGGTACGATCTACTCGACCAACATCACCCCCGACCCCAAGACCGGGATCGGAACCTGGTCGGAGGCGGCCTTCCGCCGGGCGATGCACGAGGGCGTGGCCCGCGACGGCGGCCACCTGTTCCCGGCGTTCCCCTATGACCACTTCACCAAGTTGTCGGACGCCGACGTCTCGGCCCTCTACGCCTACATGATGACCCGGCCGGCGGTGGTCGCGCCCGCCAAGCACAACGGCATTCCCTTCCCGCTGAACATCCGCGCCCTGCAGGCCGGATGGAAGCTGCTGTTCTTCAAGCCCGGCCGCTTCGAGCCCGACACGACCAAGAGCGTCGAATGGAACCGCGGCGCCTATCTGGCCGAGGGCGTCAGCCACTGCGGCGCCTGCCACACGCCGCGCAACGTCCTGGGTGCGGAGAAACGCGACAAGGCCTTCGCCGGCGCCGCGATCGACAACTGGATCGCCCCGCCGCTGACCGCCGCCAATCCCTCGCCCGCGCCCTGGGACCAGGCCGAGCTCGTCGCCTACCTGCGCACGGGCGTCAGCCGCTATCACGGCGTCGCCGCCGGCCCGATGGCGCCGGTGGTTCACGACGGCCTGGTCAAGCTTCCGGACGCGGACATCCAGGCCCTGGCGGTCTATTTCGCCGATCGCGACGGCGCGGCGGGCCGGTCCTCGACCCTGGCGCCGGCCCTGCAACGGGCCGCCGCCGCCGACCGGCTGAACGTCGGGCCGCAGAACGATCCGTCGGCGCGGCTCTACACGGCGGCCTGCGCCTCCTGCCACTACAACGGCGCGGGCCAGCCCAATCCGTTGCGGCCGGACCTGGCCCTCAACAGCGCCGTCAATCTGGACGATCCGACCAACCTGATCCGGGTGGTGCTGTACGGCGTCAGCGCCAGGGACGGCGCGCCGGGCGTGGTGATGCCCAGCTTCAACCGCTTCAGCGACGCCGATGTCGCCAAGCTGGCGGGCTATCTGCGCGCCACCCGTACGGACAAGCCCGCCTGGCCGAACCTCGAGAAGAAGGTCGCGGCGATCCGCGCGCAGGGAAAGTGAGCCAGCCATGACCCAGTTCACGATCAACGGCCGGGCCGTCTCCATCGACGCCGACGAGGATACGCCCCTGCTGTGGGTGATCCGCGACGACATCGGCCTGACCGGCACCAAGTTCGGGTGCGGCGTCGGCATGTGCGGGGCCTGCACCGTCCATGTCGGCGGCCGGGCGACCCGCTCGTGCATCACCCCGATCAGCGCGGTCGAGGGCGCGGAAGTCACCACCATCGAGGGGCTCGATCCGGCCGGCCAGCACCCCGTGCAGAAGGCCTGGCTGGACCTGCAGACCCCGCAATGCGGCTACTGCCAGTCGGGTCAAATCATGCAGGCCGCCGCCATGCTGAAGGACTTCCCCGCGCCCACCGACCAGGACATCGACGCGACCATGAGCGGCAACCTGTGCCGATGCATGACCTATGTCCGCATCCGCGCGGCCATCAAGCAGGCCGCCGAGGCGATGGGCGGAAACGCGCCCAGCGCGACGGGAGCTAAGTCGTGAGCCGCCTGCCGCCGAAAGGCGAGTCCGGCGGCTTCCTGTCGCGCCGCAACTTCCTGATCGCCTCGACGGGCGCGGGCCTGGCGTTCGGCTTCTCCGCCCTGGTCGAGGCGGCGATGGATCCGGCCGCGCCTGGCGGGGTTCCGATAGCCTCGACCGGGCCCCGGTTCGAGCCGACGCTGTGGTTCGCCATCGACGGCGAGGGGATCGTCACCGTCAACATCATCCGCGCCGAGATGGGCCAGCATGTCGGCACCGCCCTGGCCCGGATCCTGGCCGACGAGCTGGACGTCGCCTGGGACAAGGTGCGGATCGTCCATGTCGACAGCGATCCCAAGTGGGGCCTGATGGTCACTGGCGGCAGCTGGTCGGTGTGGCAGACCTTCCCGATCTTCAGCCAGGCCGGGGCGGCGGGGCGCATCGCCCTGGTCGAGGCCGGGGCCAAGCTGCTGAACGTCTCGCCGGCCGGCGGGACGGCGCGTGGCGGCGTGGTCCATGTCGGCGGCAGGTCGATCTCGTACGGCGATATCGTCAAGCGCGGCGGCGTCGCGCGGACGTTCACACCCGAGGAGTTGGCCAAGCTGCCGATCAAGCCGGCGGCCGAGCGAAAGCTGATCGGCAAGCCGGGCAAGGCCCTGGACATCGCCGCCAAGATCAACGGCGCGGCGATCTATGGCATCGACGCCAAGGTCCCGGGCATGGTGTTCGCGCGGCCCAAGCTGCCGCCGACCCGCCACGGGGCCAAGGTGCTGTCGGTCAACGACAGCGAAGCCAAGAAGATCAAGGGCTACCTGCGCTGCCTGACGATCGAGGATCCGTCCGACACCGTCCCCGGCTGGGTGCTGGTGATCGCCGAAAGCTATCCGGCCGCCCTGCGCGCGTCGGAACTGGTCAAGGTGAAATGGTCCGCCGGGCCGGGCGCCAAGGTGTCTGAAAGGGATCTGCAGGACCACGCCGCCAGCCTGATCGCCAAGCCGGACGGCGGCGCGCTGCTGGAGAACAAGACCGCCGACACCGCCCCGGCCTTCAAGGCCGCCAAGTCGGTGCTGGAACAGACCTACACCGCCGCCACCGTGCTGCACTTCCAGCTCGAGCCGCTGAACGCCCTGGCCTTCGAGAAGGGCGGGATGATGGAGATCCACACCGGCAACCAGTGGCAGAGCCTGATCCTGCCGACCCTGGCCAAGGCCTTGGGGCGTCCTGAGACGCAGATCGTCATGCGCACCTACATGCTGGGCGGCGGCTTCGGCCGGCGGCTGAACGGCGACTACGCGGTGCCGGCGGCCCTGGCGGCCAAGGCTCTGGGCAAGCCGGTCAAGCTGGTGCTGACCCGCGAGGACGACGTGCGCTTCGACTCGGTGCGCTCGCCCTCGGTCCAGACCGTGCGGATGGCCTTCGACGGGGGCGGGAACATCCTCGCCCAGGAACACCACGCCGCCGCCGGCTGGCCGACCCTGGCCAACGCCCCGGCCCTGATGCCCAAGGGCAAGAATGGCGTGGCCTACGATCCTTTTCGCCATCTCCGGCGCGGATCACTGGTACGAGGTCGGCGCCCACAAGGTGCGGGCCATCAACAACGACCTGGCCAACGAGACCTTCCGACCTGGCTGGCTGCGGTCGGTGGGGCCGGGCTGGACCAACTGGGCCGGCGAGAGCTTCATCGACGAGGCGGCCCATCACCTGAAGACCGATCCGGTGGCCCTGCGGCTGAAGCTGCTGACGGGCGCGGGCGCCAATGCAGGCAGCGACGCCAGCACCAAGGGCGGGGCCAAGCGCCAGGCCGAGGTGGTGCGTCGCGCGGCGGAAGCCGCCGGCTGGGGGCGACCGCTGCCGAAGGACACCGGCCTGGGCTTGGCGACCAGCTTTGGCCAGGAACGCGACATGCCGACCTGGGTGGCCTGCGTCGCCCGTGTCCACGTGGACCGCGCCAGCGGCGTGGTCACGGTCCAGAAGCTGACCCTGGTGACCGACGCCGGCACCATCGTCGATCCCGACGGCGCTCGGGCCCAGACCGAAGGCGCGGCGCTGTGGGGCCTGAGCATGGCCCTGCATGAAGGGACCGAGTTCGTGAACGGCCAGGTCAAGGACCTGAACCTAGACACCTACACGCCGCTTCGGATCTCCGACACGCCGGAGCTGGACATCCAGTTCGTCGACAGCGTCGA
The DNA here is from genome assembly GCF_044056025.1 of Caulobacter sp. UC70_42. Classification (NCBI taxonomy): domain Bacteria; kingdom Pseudomonadati; phylum Pseudomonadota; class Alphaproteobacteria; order Caulobacterales; family Caulobacteraceae; genus Caulobacter; species Caulobacter sp. UC70_42. The sequence continues at coordinate 2,797,468 of NZ_CP171994.1, forward strand.
GGTGCCGGTCGGCCTGGGCGAGCCGGCGACGACGGTGGTCGCCCCGGCGATCGCCAACGCCATCTTCCGCGCGGTCGGTGTGCGCCTGCGGCACATCCCGATCACCTCGGCCGCCGTGCTGAAGGCGCTCGCGGAACAGACCTGATCGCCCCACCGGCATGGCGCCGCGGCCCCGTCTCGGGAAGCGGCGCCGGTCGCTGGCTGCAACCTCCGCGCAACCCCAAAGCGTCCATCCGGCGTCTCGCGTCCGTCGACGATGGGATTGCTTTCTGGTCTGATCTAGGTCACTTCGTTAAAAAGACTTTTAAACGAATACTGACTTTCGGGGAGTGACCGGATGGACGTTTATATCTTTGACGCGGTGCGCACGCCGCGGGGCAAGGGGCGTCCGGACGGTTCGTTGGCCGGGGTGAAGCCGGCCGGGCTCGTCGCGCAACTCGTGCGGGCCCTGGAGGCGAGGAACGGTCGCGAGGCGGTCCATGCCGCCGAACATTTCACCCTGGGCTGCGTCACCCAGTTCGGCGTTCAGGGCGGTCACCTGGCGCTGGCGTCACGGATCCAGGCGGGGCTGCCCGATGCGATGTCGTGCCTGACGATCAACAACTTCTGCGTTTCGGGTCTGTCGGCGATCGCGGACGCGGCGCGGCGGATCGCCGCCGGCGAGGTCGATCTGGCCCTGGCGGGGGGCGCGGAGTCGATGTCACAGACGCCGTTCCTGGCCGACCAGGCCGACTTCTATGCCGACATGGCGCTGGCCAGGCGCATGGGCTGGGCGCCGGTCGGGCTGGCGGCGGATCTGTTGGCGACGCGCGAGGGCTTGACGCGGGCCGAACTGGACGCCGCCGTCCTCAAGTCCCACCAGCGCGCCGCGGCGGCCTGGCGGGAGGGCCGCTATGACAATCGGGTCGTGCCGATCCTGAATGAGGACCAGACGGTGGCCCTGGATCGCGACGAGAACATCCGCGACTACGGCGACGGCAAGTCGCTGGAGCGCTTCGGGCCGGTGTTCGCCGCCACCGGCGCGCAAGGCTATGACGACATCCTGCTGGAGAGCTTCCCCGAGCTCGGCAGGGTCGAGCACCTGCACACCATCGCTCATTGCCCGCCGATCTCGGACGGCGCGGCGCTGGTGCTGCTGGGCTCGCGCGCGGCGGGGCGGCGGCTGGGGCTGACGCCGGTCGCCAGGATCCGCGCGCTAGGCGAGGCGACCGACCATCATGTCCTGCAGCTGACGGCCGGCCCGGTGGCGATGGGCAAGGCGCTCGGTCGAGCGGGCATGGCCCTGGGTGAAGTCGGGGTCGTCGAATATATGGAAGCCTTCGCCGCCGTGCCGGTGCTGTTCGCGCGCGACTTCGGTTTCGATCCGGAGCGCCTCGATCCCAATGGGGGGCACCTGGCGATGGGCCACCCGATGGGAGCCACCGGAGCGATCCTAACCACGACCCTGCTGGACGACATGGCTCAGTTCGATGTCGAGACAGGCCTCGTGGTGGCGACGGGCGGCGTTGGGGCTGGCGCCGCGATGGTGCTGGAGCGGGCGGGGTAGACGGCGCGGGAGCACCCCGCGCCGACCGGTTGTGTCAGGGTTCGCCCTTCAGCGCCTTTTCCAGGCTTGCGCGGTCGTAGTACTCGCGCCACTCGACGATCTTGCCGTCCTTGATGTCGAGTACGCCGACCACCGGAACCGCGCCGGGGTGACCGTTGTAGACGAACCGGTCGACGCGCTCCATGAACACCAGATTGTCGATGATCCCCATGTGGGCGATGTCCAGGGTGACGCCGTCGGGCGCGCCCTTGCCCAGGGCGGCGATGCGTTCGTAGATCGCCGTCCGGCCCTTGACCGGAGCGACCATCATCGACTTCAGCGTTCCGTCCTCGGCGAACAGGTCCGCGACCTTGCGCCAGTCGGCGTGCTTCCAGGCCGCGATCATGTCGCGCGCCACCGCCAGGCGGCTGGCGTCGGTGTCCTGCGCGAAGGCCGGCGAGGCGAGGGCCAGGGCGAGCGTCAGCGACGCGACCACGCTTGCGATCTTCATGATTTCCTCCCGTGATTTTTTATGCGCCGGATGACGCTACGACATCACTTGCATAACAAGACCATGATGCTAGGGTCGTGACAAGAGGCGCGGTCACGTCGTCTTTGAAGCAGGGAGAGTCTCGATGAAGCTGGAGCGCCTGCCCCCCGTTCTGACGACGCTTGGGCACAGCAATCACCCCTACATGTCCGGACCGTGGACGCCGCAGCACGAAGAGGTCAACGCCACCGACCTGACCGTGCTGGAGGGCGCGATTCCGACGGACATCGACGGCGTCTACATCCGCAACACCGAGAACCCCGTCCACCGTCCGCTGGGCCGCTATCACCCGTTCGACGGCGACGGCATGGTTCATATGATCAGCATCCGCGAGGGGCGCGCCGACTACCGCAACCGCTTCGTCCGCACGCGAGGCTTCCAGGCCGAGCAGGAGGCGGGCGGCTCGCTATGGGGCGGCCTCATGGACGGTCCGGGCGTCTCGACGCGGCCGGGCTTCGGCTGCCATGGCGGCATGAAGGACGCTTCGTCCACCGACGTGGTCGTGCATGGGGGCAAGATCGTCTCGACCTTCTATCAGTGCGGCGAGGCCTACTGGCTGGATCCGGAGACGCTGGAGCAGGGCGGGGTCGCCAGCTGGGGGCCGCTGGACGGCGTCTCGGCCCATCCGAAGATCGACGAGGCCACCGGAGAACTGCTGTTCTTCAACTACTCCAAGCACGCGCCCTACATGCACTACGGCGTGGTCGACCGGCACGGCAAGACGACGCACTACGTGCCGATCGACCTGCCCGGGCCGCGCCTGCCGCACGACATGGTGTTCACGACCAACTACTCGATCCTCAACGACCTGCCGGTCTTCTGGGACCCTGAACTGCTGAAGCGCAACATCCACGCCACGCGCTTCCATCGGGACCTGCCGTCGCGGTTCGGGATCATCCCGCGCTACGGACGCTCCGACGAGATCCGCTGGTTCGAGGCCGCGCCGACCTACATCCTGCACTTCCTCAACGCCTACGAGGAGGGCGACGAGATCGTCATGGACGGCTACTTCCAGGAGGATCCGACCCCGCCGCCGCTGGCCGACGCGCCCGAGGGCATGGGCCACCTGATGGCGTTCCTGGACGAGCAGTCCTTCCGGCCCAAGCTGCACCGCTGGCGCTTCAACCTGAAGACCGGCGAGACGACCGAGAAGCATCTGGACGAGCGGATCCTCGAGTTCGGCATGTTCAACCAGCGCTACGCCGGCAAGCCGTACCGTTACGCCTATTCCACGACGGCGAAGCCCGGCTGGTTCCTGTTCACCGGCTTCGTCAAGCACGACCTGGAGACCGGCGAGTCCTGGAGTGTGACCCTGCCGGAAGGGCGCTACGCCAGCGAGTCGCCGTTCGTGCCGCGTATCGGGGCTGTGGACGAGGACGACGGCTATCTCGTCAGCTTCATCATCGACGAGAACAAGCAGACCTCCGAGTGCGTGCTGATCGACTGCAAGCGCTTCGAGGACGGGCCGGTCGTCCGCATCGCTCTGCCCCACAAACTGTCCAGCGGCACCCACAGCGTCTGGGCCGATCGGGCCTTCATCCGCGACGGTGTCAGCGCCGCCTGAAATCGGAGAGTTCCAGATGGATATCAAGAACAGCGTCGCGCTGGTGACCGGCGGCAACCGGGGCATCGGCGAGGCCTTCGTCCGCGCCTTCGTCGCCGCGGGGGCGGCCAAGGTCTATGTCGGCGCGCGTGACGTCGCCAGCGCTCAGCATCTGGTCGACGAGGCCGGCGGCAAGGTCGTGGCGATCGCGCTGGACGTCACCAAGCCCGAGACGATCACGGCCGCCGCCGCGCAATGCCAGGACGTGACGATCGTGGTCAACAACGCCGGCCAGTTCGGCATGCAGACCCTGCTCAAGGCGCCCGACCTGGAGACCGCGCGCCTGGAGATGGAGGTCAACTATTTCGGCCCCCTGGGCATGAGCCGCGCCTTCGCGCCGATCCTGGCCAAGGCTCCGGAGAGCGCCATCGTCAACGTGCTGTCGGCTGGCGGCATCGTGGCCGTGCCGGGTATGGGCGGCTACAGCCCGTCCAAGTTCGCGGCGCGGGCGATGAGCACCTGCCTGCGCGCCGAGCTGGCGCCCGAGAACACCAATGTCGTCGCCCTGATCGTCGGCTCGGTCGACACGCGCATGGCCAGCCATGTCGAGGGCTTCAAGGAGACGCCGGCGACCATCGCCGAGGCGGGCCTGAAGGCCATCAAGCGCAAGGCCGACGAGGTCGACACCGACTTCATGGCCATCGATGTACGCGCCAACCTGGCCCGCGATCCGAAGGGCTTCGAACTTCAAATGCGTCGGTCGCTCGCGGGCGAGCGCGTCACCACTGGCCGCTGAGGAGCGTTCATGTCCAAGCCCGACACCCCAAAAATGGACTATGTGGATTTCGCCAAGCGCTTCGTGGCCGCCATCCAGGACGGGGACGGTGAAGCCGTCCGGGCCTTCTACGCGCCCGACGCCAAGCTGTGGCACAACACCGACAATATCGAGCAGACCGTCGACCAGAACCTCAAGGTGCTGGCCTGGTTCGTGAAGACCCTGCCTGACCGCAACTACCGCGTGCTGCGCGTCGAGGCCCTGCCGGACGGTTTCATGCAGCAGCACGTGCTGGAGGCCACCCTGCCCAATGGTGAGCGCTGGGCGATGGACGCCTGCGTGGTCGTCAAGGTCGAGAACGGGCTGATCACGCGGCTGGACGAGTATCTGGACTCGGCCAAGTCGGCGGCCCTGCGCCCGTTCGGTCGTTAAGACGAGATCCGCGGCTTTCCTACTCGGCCGCCAGACTGGGGCGGGTCCCTCGCGGGACCCGCCCTTTTTGTTCGCCAGCTAGTGGCGGCCCGCGTGGTCGAAGTCCTGCGTGACGCCCATGGCCTTCAGCAGGTGGGCGCGGTCGTAGTACTCGCGCCAGGTCTTGATCAGGTCGCCTTCGAATTCGAGAATCCCGACGACCGGCGCCGAGCCGAACTTGCCCCGGATCGTGAACTCGTCGCTGCGTTCCATGAACAGCAGGCCGTCCACCACCCCGATGTGATGGATCTTCAGCTCGATCGCCTCGAGCCCGTCGCCCAGCGCCGAGACGCGGGCGTGGATCGCTTCGCGCCCGACGATGGGTTCGACCATCATCGAGTGCAGGACGCCATCGGGCGTGAACATGTCGGCGATCGCGCGCCAGTCCATGCGCTTCCAGGCGTCGGCCATCTCCAGGCCGCGCGCGATTTTCTGTTCATGGGTCAACATGGTCTTCTCCCTGAAATCGGCTCCGAGCTTGACCGGATCCGATGCTGTTCTTTTGAACTTTCATAATCGTACTTAATGGCGGGCTCTCGCCCTGTCGACCCTGAGGCTCAGGCTGGGAAAGGCCGTTCCACCGCCCAAAAATAGACACTTGCGTTACGAGACTAAAAGGGCAATTCTCGCGCCATAGGCCGTTCAAGAGCCTTGAAAAGGGAGAGGGAGCGCTTCGCGGGGGCTTTCATGGGTGTCGTCGCGCTGGCTGCCGCGATGCCGTGATCCAGTAGATGTATTTTCGTTATGCAAGCGAATGCCGGGCGGTCCGGGCCCTCGCGAGCACAACGTCGCCTCCTCAGCGCGCTCCCCTCGACGCCGCAACCACCCGGGCTCGCCCGGTCGTCAACACAAGGGACTCCAAGACCGATCGATCGGCGCAGGTCCCCGGGGAGGAATGACATGCATCTCAAGAGATCCGCTTCCATCATCGCGCTGATCGCGGGCGTCGGACTGGGCGCGCCCGCGCTCGCCGCTTCGGCCGACCAGACCGCGCCGCAGAACACGCTCGAGGAACTGGTCGTCACCGCGCAAAAGCGCGAAGTGAACCTGCAGCAGGCCCCGCTTTCGATCTCGGCCGTCGGCGGCGAGACCCTGGCGCGCGACAAGATCATGAACTCCGAGGACCTGGGCCACGCCACGGTCGGCCTGTCCTTCACCCAGAACTCGCCCCAGGCGCTGGAGCTGAACATCCGCGGCGTGGTCAATACGCGCCTGTCGGCCCCGACCGCCGACCAGTCGGTCTCGACCTTCGTCGATGATGTCTATGTCAGCCGCTCGGGCAACCTGAACACGTCCTTCTACGACATCGACCGGGTCGAGTTGATCCGCGGTCCGCAGGGCGTGGTGCTGGGCAAGAACGTCGCCGGCGGCGCCATCAGCGTCATCTCGGCCGAGCCTCGGTTCGACTACAGCGGCCAGGTCGCCGTCACCTTCGGCAACTACAACCTGCAACAGACCACCGGCCACGTGACCGGTCCGATCACCAGCAACCTGGCGGGCCGCCTGTCGTTCCAGACGATCAACCACTCCGGCTACGCCAAGGACATTCTCCACGACGTCGACCTGGAGGACCTCGACTCTAAGCAGATCCGCGGCCAGCTGCTCTACAAGCCCGAAGGCAGCGACCTGCGCGTGCGCTTCATCGCCGACTACAACTGGGACACCAGCAACGGCCCCAACCGCGTGGGCATGGGCGAGACGACCTGCACCACGCCGACCCGAATGCTTCGCGCCGTGGTACAAGGCCCGCCTGGCCATCGCCGCCCTGCGCGGCGGTCTCTCCATCCGAGAGAGCCTGCCGGTGTGGCCGCAGTTCAAGGGCGACGCCGCCCCGACCCGCCAGCGGGTGCAGCACGAGTCGGCCAGCTTCATCCTGAAGGTCGACAAGGACATCTTCCCCGATGTCGGCTTCACGTCGGTGACCGGCTATCGCGGCGGCCAGGCGTTCACGCTGTATGATCAGTCGGGCGTCGGTCCGACCAACGGCTATGGCGTCATCACCCCGCTGCTGTTCGCCGAGCCGGTGAACTTCGTCGAGGACATCGCCCAGTTCACCCAGGAAGTGCGCCTGACCTCGCACTACGACAACAGTCGTTTCGACTGGATCGTCGGCGGCTTCTACCTGCACAACAAGGTGCGTCAGACCAACCGCTTCTGGGGCGAGAGCACCGTTCTGGGCGCGCTTTCGGGCGAGAGCTACTGGGATGACCACGGCCTGAACCGCGACATCGCCGTCTTCGCTCAGCTTGGTTACAAGTTCACCGACACGGTGAAGCTGGAAGCCGGGGTCCGCTATACGCGCGACAAGAAGAGCGGCACGCAGGAGGGAAGGGCCATCGCCCTGGGCGACAAGCTGAACCCCAACGACAAGACCCCGCTGACGCCGCTGACCGACCCGAACGGCTTCTTCACACCCTATGGCGAGAAGTGGTCGAAGGTTACGCCGCAAGCCACTCTGACCTGGACGCCGAACGGGGACTTCATGGCCTATGCCACGGTGTCGGTGGGCTTCAAGGGCGGCGGCTTCCAGAACGACGCGCCCAACGCCTTCGCCGCGCAACAACCCTACCGGCCAGAGTCGGTCACCAACTACGAGGCCGGCTACAAGTGGGAGTTCTTGGACCGTCGCGCGCGGTGGAACACCTCGGTGTTCTTGATGGACTACACCGACCTGCAGGTGCAGCGCACCGACGGCACCTGCCTGTGCAACGTGATTTCCAACGCCGGCGCCGCCAAGATCAAAGGCGTCGAGTCGGAGTTCCAGATCGCGCCCATGCGCGGTCTGCGCGTGTCCTTGGGCGGCTCGATCCTCGACGCCAAGTACACTGACTTCGTCGATCCGGTCACCAAGATTTCGTACAACGACAACTTCATGCAGCGGACGCCGAAGTATCAGCTCTCGGCCAGCGCCGAATACACGACCGCGGCCTTCGGGCTGGAGGACGCGCTGCACTTCAAGCTGGCCTACAAGAAGCAGGGCAAGATGTTCTGGGCGCCCGACACGGTCCAGTACGAGAAGCCCTACGGCCTGCTGGACGGTCGCATCAGCCTGTCGCCGGCGGACAAGCCGTGGGCGGTTTCGGTCTGGGGGCGTAACCTGACCGACAAGGTCTACCGCACCAACATCATCGACATCCTGGGGGATGCGGTGTCGTCGTTCGGCACGCCGCGCACCTTCGGCGTCGAACTCTCCACCAAGTTCTAACTCCGTATCCTGGCGCCGGCGGCCCTGGGCTGTCCGGCGCCTTCTTTTCCGAGGGGCCGATGGGCGCTTTGTTCTCCCGTTTGACCGAAGTCATCGCCGCCTGGCAGGCCAAGGATGTCGACAAGGTGCTGAGCTACATGTCCGACGACATCGTCTGGCACTACGCCGCGCCGGCCTTGCCGCCGGTCAAGGGCAAGGCGGCGGCGCGCAAGCTGCTGGTGAAGTTCCAGAGCGACATGCACGACATCCAGTGGCGGATCTTCAACCACGCCGAGACGGCGGATCGCCTGTTCCTGGAGGGCGTCGACGACTACCGGACCACGGACGGCCAGCGCATGGCCGTGCCCTATGCCGGCGTGCTCGACTTCCGCGACGGTCTGATCACCGGCTGGCGTGATTATGTCGATCTGGCCGTCATCGGCCAGCAGAAGGCCGGCGAGCCGTTCACCGCCCAGGTGGATGCTCTGATTGGTCGGGAGGCCGTCGGATGAGCGGCCTGGCGCGACGCGATCTCGTGGGCCTGGGCGCGGCCCTGGCCCTTCTTCCCATCACTTCAGCGGAGGGCGCTGGCATGGCCCGTCTCTACCCGGTCCTGGAAGCCATCATCGCCGCCTGGCGCCGTCAGGATGTTCGAGGGCGTGCTGGTCCACGTCACCGACGACATCATCTGGCGCAACTCGGGCGGCTTCGCCCCGGCGATCCGCGGCAAGGCGGCCATGCGCGAGGTGCTGGTGGCCATGGCGTCCAAGATCAAGACCAACCATTGGCGGATATTCGACCACGCCGAGAACGACCATCGTCTGTTCATGGAAGGCGTCGACGAGTTCTGGTTCCACACCGGCGAGCACATCGCCATTCCTTATGCCGGCAGCCTGGAGTTCCGGGGCGACAAGGTTTGCGAGTGGCGCGAATATTTCGACGGCCGCCTCAGCCTGGCGATGAAGAACGGCGAGCCGCTCTCGGCCGAGGTCAAGGAAATGATCGGCCGTCCCGTCGCGCGCTAGGCGGCCGGCAGGACGGTCGTCAGGTCGGCCGGTCCCCCGCACTGATCGCAGATCATGCGCGGCTCGAGCACGGCGCCGCAGGTCCGGTGGCGCATGATCGTCGGCGGTCCGGCCTCGGTCGCCAGCCAGCGGTCGCCCCAGCGGTTCAGCTCGATGATCAACGGGTGCAGATCCTTGCCCTCGTCGGTCAGGCGGTACTCCCAGCGTTCAGGCCGGGTCTGATAGAGAACGCGTTGCAGGATGCCCAGCTCGACAAGCCGTCCCAGGCGGTCGGTCAGGATGTTGGGGGCGATGGCCAGCGCCTCCTGGAAATCACCGAACCGCCGCCGGCCGGCGAAGGCCGAGGCGATCACATGGCTGGTCCAGCGGTCGCCCAGCACCTGGAAGGCGCGGTCCAGCATCGGATTGCCCTTGTTCAGCCCCTCCGACGGGACGATCGACCGACGCTGCGCGCGCGGCGGGGCCGAGGGCTCGTATCCCGCGCCGGGGCCTGGCTCGACAATGACGTTGCGGACGGTCAGGGCCTCGCCGCAATGACCGCAGGCCAACACCGGCGTGAACTCCGCCCCGCAGCTATGACGCAGGCGGTGGCCGGGATTGGCCGGGTCGTAGAACCAGCGCTTCTCCCAGCCAATGATCGCCAGGGCGACGCTGTAGAGATCGCGGCCCATCTCGGTCAGCCGGTATTCGAACCAGTTCGGGCGCTCGGCATAGGGCGTGCGGACCATGACCCCGGCCGCCTGCAGCCGCTTCAGGCGATCGGTCAGCAGGCTGCGGGCCAGGCCGATGCGCGCCTGGAAATCGTCGAACCGCCGGACCCGCTGGAAGGCCAGGTAGAGGATCATCAGCGTCCAGCGATCCCCCACCACGTTCAGGGCCCGCGTGGCCGAATTGGCCTGCACCAACTGGTTCAGCGGGCGCGGGGAGATGGTTTCCGGCGGACTGTCTTCGGCCATGAGGTCCCGTATCTGGCGAGGGCGGCGGAAGGTCGATAGCCATCGCGCCGCCCTCTCTATCAAGCTCGCCGGCCGGCGCCCACTGTCGCGCGGGCGCGTTCGTAGTCGGCGGCCAGGGACTCGACGATTGCGGCCAGCGGCTCGATCGTCTTGACCTCGCCGACGCCGTGGCCGGCGGCCCAGACGTCGCGCCAGCGCTTGGCCGAGTCCTCGGGGCGACCCAGCTGGATCTCGGCGCGGCCGGTCAGTGAAGCGGGATCGTAGCCGGCCGCCAGCAGGCTCTGGCGCAGCCAGTTGGCCGGGATGCCGGTCAGAGCCGCGGAGGTGACGATGTCCTCGGCACGCGAGTCGATCAGCATCTGCTTGTAGGCCGGCTGGGCCATGCTCTCGGCGCAGGCGATCAGGCGGGTGCCGAGATAGGCCAGGTCCGCCCCCAGCGCCTGGGCGGCCAGGATCGCGCGGCCGCTGCCGATGCCGCCGCCCAGGACGAGGGTCCCGTCGAACATTTCGCGCACCGCCGGCGCGAAGGCGAAGCCGGAGATCGGGCCGGTGTGGCCGCCGGCGCCCGAGGCAACCAGGATCAGGCCGTCGACGCCGGCCGCCGCCGCCTTCTCGGCGTGGGTCAGCGAATTGACGTCGGCGAAGACCAGGCCGCCATAGCCGTGGATCGCGTCGACCACGCCGGTGGGCGCGCCCAGGGCGGTGATGACGATCGGCGGCCTGTGCTTGAGCACCAGTTCCAGCTCCTCGTCCTTCCGGGCGTAGGAGCGGTGGACCATGATGTTGATCGCCCACGGCGGCGCGTCGGCCGGCAGCGCGCGGCCGATCAGGCTGATCCAGGCGTCGAGGTCGTCCAGAGTCCGGGCGTTGTTGGCGGGGAAGGAGCCGATGATCCCGGCCCGGCAAGCGGCCAGCACCATGTCGGTCCCTGAGACCAGGAACATCGGCGCGGCGATCGCCGGAACCTTCAGGCGATCGAGGAGGTGAGGGGGCAGCGCCATGCTCAGTCCGCCTTTACGGGCTTGGGCGGCCATGGGAAGAAGCCCGAGGTGCGGCGCATATAGTCCTCGTAGTCGGGCTTGCGGCGGCGCATGCGACCTTCAACGGTCGGGACGCCGCTCCAACGGGTCAGGGTGAAGACCAGCCAGATCGGGCCGATGATCGAGACCAGGCCTAGCTGCGTCTCGGCCGCGATCAGGAACAGGCCCCACCAGACGCAGGCGTCGCCGAAATAGTTGGGGTGACGCGTGTAGCGCCACAGGCCCTTGTCCATAACCTTGCCGGCGTTTTCGGGGCTCTTCTTGAAGCGCACCAGCTGCCAGTCGGCCAGGCTCTCGAACAGCAGGCCGAATATCGCGAGGCCCGCGCCGACAAGGCCCAGGACGCCCAGTTGCGTCGGGGTGTCGGCGATCTGGCCCAGCTGGACGGGCAGGCACACCATCCACAGCAGCGGCATCTGCAGCATGAACACCATGCGGAAGGCGGCGTGGGCGAAGCCCCAGCCCCGCTCTTCCTTGGCCTTGGCCAGCATCCGCACATAGCGGCCGTCGGGGCCATGGTCGCGCCAGCGCCACAGCATGTAGCCGCCCAGCCGCAGGGCCCAGGCGACGCAGATCCCGGTCATCACCATCCGCCGCTGCGTACCGCCGCCGGTCTGCAGGTAGGTCGCGACCGCGACGACGCCCATGCCCAGGCCCCACAGGCTGTCAACGGGCGTGACGTCGCGCATCGCCACGCAGATGGCCCAGGCGGCCACGAACACGGCCAGGATGACCCCGGCGTTCACCAGCGGAATGAGAATATAGTCAGGCATCGCCTTCCCCCGTTCGGCGCGCCGCGGCGCGCCATTCGCATCTTTTTATGAAAGTGATTAGCGGCGCGACATCTGGCCCGCGCCGCCGGTTTTGTCAGGAAACGACCATCACCTCGGCGTCGGGATCGTCCGCGAACAGGCGGTCGACCTCGGCGGCCCGGCGGTCGATGACCGCCCGGCGGTTGATGGTGCCCTTGTCGGAGATCTCGTGGGCGTTGGGGCTGGGCGGTTCGCGCAGCACCAGGGCCCGGCGCACGCGGGCCGCGCCGCCGGACTGGCTCCGGTTGAAGACCGCCAGGCCTTCCTCGAGAAGCGCGCGCGGCGCGTCGGGCTTGGCCCACAGCATCACGCCCAGATAAGGCCGACCATCGTCGCACAGGACCAGATCGGTGACATGTGGTGACAGCGCCTTGAGCAGGCCGTCGCGCAGGGCGCCGCCATAGACCCAGGTTCCGCTCGAGAGCTTGAACTCCTCGGCCGCGCGCCCTGCGAACACCAGGCCCTGGGCGGGGTCGCTCGGATCGTGGAACAGCGCCAGATCGCCGGTGCGGTAGAAGCCTTCCTCGTCGAAGGCCGCCGCCGTCTTCTCCGGTTCGTCCAGATAACCGGCCGTGACCTGCGGACCCTTGACCCGGACCTCGTAGCGGTCGCCGACGGGCTGCAGCTTCACCAGCGAGCCCGGCGCTGGCAGGCCTAGGCCTACCTTGTCGGTCTCGAAGTGGATAACCATGAAGGCCGAGACGGTCTCGGTCATGCCGTAGCCGCTGGTCATCATGATCCGATGGCCGGTCTCGCGCACGGCCATGGCCTGGATGCGGTCATAGACCGTCTGGGACAGGCCCGCGCCGCCGTACAGCATCAGGCGCATGTCCTTGAAGAAGGTCTTCCGCAGCACGGCGTCCTGCTCCAGGGCGTCGGCCAGCATGGCGTAGCCCAGGGGCACGTTGTTGAAGTAGCGGACCGAGACGTCGCGAAGATTCCGCACCGAGGCGTCGAACAGGCCCGGTACGGGCTTGCCCTCGTCGACATGCAGCGTCCCGCCTTCCAGCAGGGTGGCGCGCAGGACGAAGGCCCCGGCGGCGTGGTGCCAGGGCAGCCAGTCCAGCATGACATTGTCCCAGCCGGCCGCCTTGCCGATGGTTTGCATGCACTGGATGCTGTTGGCCGCCAGGTTCCGGAAGGTGATCGGCACGACCTTGGGCAGGCCGGTCGAGCCGGAGGTCAGCATCAGGGCGGCGCGGTCGTCGGGCTTCAGCGCCGCGATGCTGGTCGCCACCGCCGACGTCGGCGTCGTGGCCAGCAGGTCGGCATAGGCGACCGAAGGCTTGGCGAGCTCGGCCGGACTGGTGGTGACGATCACCGCCTCGCCCAGGTCCAGGTGCTGCAGCGCCGCCGCGCAGGCGCGGGTGTCCTCGGCGAAGATCACGGCCGGGCGAACCTTGGCGATGACGTGGGCCAGCCGGCCGAAGTCCCCGCCCAGCGCGGCGTAGGTGACGCTGACCGGGCAGACCGCCCGGCCCGAGGCCTGGGCCGCGAAGGTCATCACCGCGAAGGCGGCGCTGTTCGGGGCCAGGATCAGCACCGGTCCTGGAGGCGCGCCCAGCAGCCACTGGGTCGCCGCGTCCATGTCGCGCTTGAGGTCGGCATAGGAGACGTAGCGCCAGGTCTCGCCGTCGCGGAAGGCCAGGGCGGGCTTGTCGCCGCTCGTCGCCGCGCGCTCGGCGAAGGCGGCGGGCAGGTTGGCGTTGTAGGCCGCCAGGGGGATGCGCGAGGCGATCAGGATCGCGCCGTCGTCGCGGTGCGTCACGTCCAGGTCGACCGGCATCAGCTCGGCGGGGCGGAACGGCGCCAGCGTCTTGTCGAGCACGGCTTGGTCCATGGTCAGACTCCGACGACCAGGCTGACGGTCGTGGTCGTCGAGCCGCCGATATTGAGCGTCTGGCAGGTCTTGGCGCCCTCGACCTGGTAGTCGCCGGCGCGGCCCGTCACCTGCTTGAAGGCGTCCAGCGCCATGCGCACGCCCGTGGCGCCGACCGGATGGCCCAGGCCGATCAGGCCGCCCGAGGGGTTGATCGGCAGGCGACCGCCGATCTCGATGTCGCCGGCCTCGATCGCCTTCCAGGCCTCGCCCGGCGCGGTCAGACCCAGATGGTCGATGGCCATGTATTCGGTGGTGGTGAAACAGTCGTGGGTCTCGACCACGTCGATCTGGCCGAGGTCGGAGACGCCGGCGCGGCGACGGGCGTCCTCGATGGCGCGGCGCACCTGCGGAAAGACGTAGTCCTGGTCGGCGCTGGCGCGGACCTTGGCCGAGTAGGAGATCGGCGCCGAGCGGTGGCCCCAGCCCTTGATCCGGGGTAGGCTTTCCAGCGGGATCCCGCGCTTGGCCGCGTACGCGGCGGCGCGCTTTTCCGAGGCCAGGAAGATCACGGCCGAGCCGTCGGTGACCTGGCCGCAGTCCTGCTTGCGCGTGCGGCCCTCGACCACCGGATTGGCCTCGTCGTCGGCGGTGAAGCTCTTTTCGTTGAAGGCCCACTGCCGGGTCTGGGCGTTGGGATTGCGCTTGGCGTTGGCGAAGTTGATCTCCGCGATCCGCATCAGGTGCTCGTACTTCAGGCCATAGCGGCGCTCGTATTCGTCGGCGAGGTCCGAGAAGGCGCGGGGCCAGACATAGGTGGCGTCGGCGAACTCGTGACCGGTCCAGGCCGCCGCGCCCAGATACTCGGCCGCCGTCTGGCCGCCGACATTGCGCATCTGCTCCAGCCCGACCACGCAGGCCAGGTCGTAGCGGCCGGCCTCGATCTCGGCGGTGGCCGCGAGGATGGCGACGCTGCCCGAGGCGCAGGCGGCCTCGTGCCGCGCGGTCGGCAGGCCGTCGAAATCCGGGTGTACGAGGCCGAAGAAGCCGCCCAGCAGACCCTGGTGGGCGAATAGTTCGCCGACGAAGTTGCCGACGTGTCCGGTCTCGATGTCTTTCGGATCCAGGCCAACGCTGTCGAGGCCCTTGCCGACGACCTGGCTGAAAGCGTCGGCCAGGTCCATGCCCTTTCGGGCCCAGTTATCGGCGAAATCCGCCTGCCAGCCGCCAAGTATGTAGACCATGTTCGTCTCCTCGCCGGGGCGGCTCGCGGGCCGCCGATTGTTGTGGGTTCAGGCCGTCGGCCGCTCGTCCATGAAGGCGGCGAAGGCCGCGTGGGCGTCGCCATAGGTTTCTCGCGGCTCGGCCGTGAGGGCGCGGGTCACCGCCGCGCCGATGTCGTCGTCGAGCGCCACCGGCGGGCCTTCCACCGAATAGGCCGCGCGCAGGCGTCCGCCCCCGGAGACCAGGGTCTGGCCCGAGACGTCGCAGGCCTCGCCGACCAGCCAGGACACCAGCGGCGCCACGTCGACGGGATCCATGCGCCGCGCCAGGGCGCTGCTCAGGTGCGGCGTGGTCATGGCGGTGGCGGCGTAGGGGGCGATTGCGTTGATCAGCAGGCCGCGTGGGCGGCCTTCGACCGCCAGGCCGCGGACCAGTCCGATCAGCGCCGCCTTCGAGGAGGCGTAGGCCGCCATGCCGTCGCCGCCATACAGTCCGGCGGACGAGGCGCTCAGCACGATACGGCCAGAACCGGCTTCCGACAGCACGGACCAGGCGGCCTGAACGAGGCTCAGCGCGCCCTGGAAGTTGATGTCGAAGATCGACTGGAAGGCTTCGGGGGTCTGTCGATGCAGGCGGCAGGTCTGGGGCACGCCGGCGTTCGAGACGATCGCGTCCAATCGGCCGAAGGTCTCCAACGCCTTGTCGACCAGGGCGCGTCCGGTCTCTGGGTTCTCGGCCTCGCCAAAGTCGGCGACAGCGCGGCCGCCAAACGCCTGGATCTCCTCGACCACCTGCTGAGCGCTGGAAGGCTCGCTACGCACCGCCCAGCGGTTGTTGACCACGACCGCCGCACCCTGGCGCGCCAGATCAAGCGCATAGGCGCGCCCGAGTCCCTTGCCGGCCCCGGTGACGATGACGACGCGACCGGCGTGCGGACCGTGCTGATGGTTCATCGCTTCCTCCTTCGTTTTCTCGTCGATCGTGCCGCCGACGTGGGTTTCGTTCAGTCTCAGGCTCTTCGCGCCAGGCTCCCGTCGAACGGGGTGGCCAGCGGGCGGGTCATGACGCCCGGCGGGGCCGCCACGACATGGGGAATGGCGTTGATCACACTGCCGGCCACGGCCCACTGCTCGGCCGAGGTCGGGGTCTGGTCGCCGGGGCGCTTGTCCAGGTCGAGGGTCATGCGCACGCTGGGCTGGCCGGTCAGGCGCAGGCTCCACAGGGGAGGGGCCTCGGTCTCCAGATGCGCCGTCTCCATGAACCAGTGGATCGAGATGATCAGGTCGCGACCGCCTGCCGTACGGCCGATCCAGCGCCAGTTGACGTGACTGATCTTTCCTTGCGCAATCGTACCCGCTGCGATCGAAAGCTCTTGAGACGCGCCGAACACGCGGTGGTCGGTGTCGACCCGTTCCAGCGTCAGGTTCAGCCGCTTGGCCAGGGCCGCCAGGGCCTCGGCGTACATGCCGTTCAGCGACGAGGCCGGACCCCAGTCGGGATCGTTCGGATCGACCGACGCCGGATCTTGGCCAAAGCCCAGCACGCCGAAGACATAGTCGGGACTGCGCACCGCGCGGCAGTCGACACTCTCGATCACCTCGATCGCGTGGAGCTCGGAGCAGACGCCGCTGGCGACCGCCGCCAGCTGTTCGGCCGCGAAGCCGGGGTTCAGCCCCGCGCCCATCAGGGTCGAACCGCCCTTGGCGCAGGCCGCTTCCAGGGCGGCCAGCCGCGCGTCGCCCCAGTGGCTGGGATCGCTGTAGCCGTTGATGCTGATGACGTTCTTGCCGCTGGCCAGCAGGGTCAGAATCTCGGCGTCGTGCGAGCCATAGGGCGGGGCCAGGCGGGCGGCGTGGATCACCACGTCGGCGTCCAGCGCCAGGATCTCATCGATGTCGCGCGTGGCCAGAACGCCGGTCGCGCCGCGCCGGGCGATGTCTCCCGCGTCCCGCCCGGCCTTAGCCTCGCCATAGACATAGAGGCCGACGAGGTCCGTCGACGGGTGGTCGATCACCGTCCGAAGGCAGCTCTTGCCCATGGCGCCCGTGGCCCACTGGATGACGCGATACGTCATGTCTCCTCCCTATCGAGAAGACCCTAACCCGGTAAGTCTCGTTATGAAAGTATGAAATCCACGGTCGACGCGTCTTAGTAGGCCGGCTCCGTTGTCCGTTGTTCAGCCTCGATGATCTCGAACGAGACGTCGTGCGGCTCGACGGGCTGACCACAGCACGAGCAGGTCACGGCGGGCTCCAGCAGGTGCCCGCCGACCTTGTGGCGCAGGATCAGCGGCGGTCCCTCGGGCGAGACGTAATACTTGTCGCCCCACAGCAGCAGCATCAACAGGACGGGATAGTAGTCGAGACCCTTCTCGGTCAGGCGGTACTCGAAGCGCTTGCCGGCCCGCTCGTGGGCGCGGATCACGCCCTGGGCGGTCAGCCAGGCCAGGCGCTCGGAGAGGATGTTGGTCGCCATGGCGGTGTCGCGATGGATCTCGTCGAAGCGCCTCAGCCCCGTGAAGATCGACCGCAACACCAAGCTGGCCCAGCGGTCGCCGGTGATCTGGGCGACGTCGACCATCAGGCTGGAGGATTCCTCGGCCGCGCCGCGCTGCTGGCGGCGGCGGCTGTAGAGCGGCACCATCCAGCCGACGCCGGGCCCTTCGGCCCAGTCGACCTCACGCGGGTTGATCTCGTCGCCGCATTTCAGGCAGGTCGGAACCGGCTCGAACAGGTGGCCGCAGGTCCGGTGGCGCAGGTTCAGCCGCAGCTTGGCGGGGTTGTTCGACCAGCGCCGCTCCCAGCGCAGCATCATCAGGGCCGGCCAGTAGAGGTCCAGGCCCTTGCGGGTCATCCGGTACTCGTAGCGCGGCGGGTTGGTCGAATAGGCGCTCTTTTCCAGCACCTCGGCGGCCACCAGCTTCTTGAGGCGGTCGCTGAGCTTGGACTGCAGAAGGCCGGTGCGGTCGCGCAGATCGTCGAAGCGTCGCGCGCCGATCCAGTTGGCCTCGAGGATCAACAGCACCGCCGTGTCCCCGACCACCTCCAGCGCGCGCCAGATCGAACAAGTCCTGATGAATTTCGGGGCGCTCATCGCTCCGCGTCCTGACCGTGACTAATCGTTGATCAGGGTCGCGGAACAGGTGCGGTTATGCAAGTCTCCAATGGGCTTAAGTAGCCGCCACGCCCGCGAGCTCGCGCCGCACCACCTTGCCCAGCGCGTTGCGGGGCAGGGCGTCGACGATCCTCAGCTTCTCCGGCAGCTTGAAGGTGGCCAGTTCTCGCGACTTCAGGTGTGCGGTGAGCTCCTCCAGGGTCAGCGCCTGGTCCGGCCGCAGGGCCACCACCGCGCAGACGCGCTCGCCCAGGCGCTCGTCCGGATAAGCCGCGCAACAGGCCTCACGGACGGCGGGGTGGCTCTCGATCAGGCCATCCAGCTCGGCCGGCGAGATGTTCAGCCCGCCCCGGATGATGATCTCCTTGCTGCGGCCGATGAACCGATAGAAGCGATCGTCCGTGTCGGGCGCGATCTCGAAGAGGTCGCCCGTGCGGAAGAAGCCCTGGTCGTCGAAGGCGGCCTTGGTCACCTCCGGCGCGTTCCAGTAGCCGTCGAAGGTCATGGCGCCGGAGATCCGCAGTTCGCCCTCGCGGCCGGGCGCGACGATGTCCTCGCCGGTGGCCAGGTCGACCAGCCGGGTGCGGATCTTGGCCGGGAACTCGGCCGGCCAGTCCACGCCCGGCGCGCCGAAACGGGGGAAGTACATGGCCCGCTGCTCCGGGTCGGGAATGGCGGCCGCCGTCGAGAACAGGGAAGCGCCTTCGTTCGAGCCGAAGACGTTCATGATCGTCACGCCGTACTTTTCCTGCCAGCGGCGCACCATCCACGGAGGCAGCGGCGCGGAGCCCGAGCCCATGCAGCGCAGGTTGGAGAGGTCCAGGTTGGCCAGCAGCGCCTCGTTCTGCAGCAGCATGGTCAGCACCGCCGGCGGCGCG
Source organism: Caulobacter sp. UC70_42 (assembly GCF_044056025.1). Taxonomy (NCBI): domain Bacteria; kingdom Pseudomonadati; phylum Pseudomonadota; class Alphaproteobacteria; order Caulobacterales; family Caulobacteraceae; genus Caulobacter; species Caulobacter sp. UC70_42. The sequence goes on from NZ_CP171994.1 coordinate 2,816,384, forward strand.
ACGGTGTAGGCGATCTTCTCGTCCTGCATCTGGCGCAGGAACAGCGGCACGTCGAAGGGGTGATGCTGGACCAGCCGGCCCTGACACAGCAGCCAGGTCATCACCATGCCGCCGATCGCGGCGATGTTGATCAGCGGGAAGGGGTTGAGGATGGCGTCGCCTGTCCGCAGTCCGGCGGCCTCGACCAGCGCCTCGCCGTTGACCACCCAGTGGTCGTGATGGCGCGGCACGCCCTTGGGCATGGCCTCGGTGCCCGAGGTCCAGCAGATGGTCAGGGCCTCGGCCGCATCGAGGTCGGCGGGCGGCGCGAAGGGCTCCTGGGGAGCCTGGGCAGAAAGGTCTACGAGGCTATGCGAGCCTCTGGTCGAGCCTTCCGACAGCGTGATGATCTCGGCCGACGTCGCGCCTTCCGCTCGCAGGCCGGCGATCATCGCCGCGTGGTCGAAGCCGTGGAAGCGGTCGAGGGTGACCATGACCTTGGGATCGATGCTGGGCAGGATCTGGCGCAGTTCGTGAGCCCGATAGGTCATGGCCAGCGGGCTAAGGATCGCGCCCATCCGCGCGCAAGCCAGGAAACACAGCACGCCCTCGACGATGTTGGGCAACTGGGTGGAGACGACGTCGCCACGGCTCACGCCCAGCCCGGCCAGCACATGGCACAGCGTGTCGATGCGAGCGTTGGCTTCCCGGTAGGTCAGGCTCTGCGGCGCGGAGTCCGTGAGCGCCATGCGGTTGGGGGCGTCGACCAGCGCGACCGCGTCTGGGCGGGCGCGGACCGCTTCGGAGAACAGCTGGTCTATGGTGCGGCCGCTCCACCAGCCCAGCCGGCGATATTCCGCGACACGCTCGGGGGGGCTTGGACGCACGGCTTCCTCCTGGCGCGACGGGTCTTTCAGCCCTGGGGTCGCCGCCGCCTCCCGGGTCCGGTTCGTATTGTTATGCAAGTAACTTGCCTTGGGCCGGCGACGCGCGCAAGAGGCTCTCGGCGCGGCTCAGGCCTTTTGATCCGAAGGGTCAGGCGGCGTGGCCGTCGCAAAGGGCGCGGGTGGCCGAACTTTCAAATGGTTGAGGCCGGCGCGGTCGAGCGTCGAACGATCAGGCTCAGATGGACGGACTCGGGCGGCATGGTCGATGTTCGTTCATGGATCATCGTCAGGAGCTGCTCGGTCGCGGTCTTGGCCATGTCGCGCAGCGGACGGCGGATGGTCGTCAGGCTGGGCGAGATCATCGAGGCCAGGTCCGCGTCGTCAAAGCCCGCGACCGACAGCTGGTCGGGCATCGAGACGCCAGCCTCGCGCGCCGTCTTCACGACGGCGGCGGCCATGGTGTCGTTGCAAGCGAAGATCGCGGTCGGCGGCCGCTCCAGCGCCAGCAGCGACTCGGCGGCGGCCAGGCCGCTCTCGAAGCCGTAGTCGCCCGGGCGCAACGCCACTTCGAGCGGCAGGCCGGAAGCGGTCAGGGCAGACAGGAAGCCGGCCTTGCGCTCCTGCGCCGAGCGGAAGTGCGGCGGACCCTCGATCATGGCGATGCGCCGGTGGCCCAGGTCGAGAAGGTGGCGGGCCAGTTCGGCGCTGGCCGCGCGTTCCTGGCTGATCAACATGCTGGGATAGGGCGATACTGCGATCGAGGCGATACCGACCGCCGGCACGCCGAGGGCCGACAGTCGCTCGGGAATGGCCGCGATCTCGGATGTCGGCGGCAGGACGATCAGGCCGTCGACCCGCGAGCGATGGACGAACCGCTCGATGTCCATGGCCACGTCCGGATCGTCGAAGCTGACCGGGTGAACGACCAGCTCATAGCCATGCTGAGAGCAGACCTCGACGATCCCACGCTGCAGGACGCCGATCACGTGGGCGTTGGGATCGTCCTGCACCACGGCGATCAGATAGGAACGGCCCGAGGCCAGGGCGCGGGCCCGCGAACTGGGGCTGTAGCCGAGATCCTTGATGATGGCCTGGACGGCCAGGCGGGTCTCGTCGCCGACCTTGGGCGAGTCGTTGAGCACGCGCGACACGGTCCGGATCGAGACGCCCGCGGCCTTGGCGACGTCGTCGATGGTCACCGCCATGCTGGCGGCCGCATCGGTCCTGATCATGCTCCGGCAGTGCTCCCATAGCTTGGCCGGCGTCGCGCTTCGCCGAGCGCGATCGGCCTCCGGCCAGCGCTGGCAAGATATGGCGCCAACGCTGGCATTGTCGATGCTACCGGTAACAAAATGTCGTTGACACCATCGCGATCGGCTTGCTTGTCTCCCGCCAGACCCGAGGAACGGGCAGTGGGAGGGCGTGATGACCATGGATCGACGAGGGCTGATGCTGGGGGCCATGCTCGGCGGCGCCGTACTGGTTCCACCCCATTCCGCTCGCGCTGCGACGGTTGCCGGACCCGCGCCGCACCTGTTCAGCGTTCGCGATTTCGGCGCCGTGGGCGATGGGGCGACCATCGATTCGCCGGCCATCAACAAGGCCATCGACCACGTGGCGTCGCTGGGCGGCGGCGTGGTGCATTTCCCACCCGGGACCTACGCCTGCTACACGCTTCGCCTGAAGAGCAACATCACCCTGCACCTGGGCGAGGGCGCCGTGATCCTGGCCGCCGCGCCCAATGGCGTCGCGCCGAACGGCTATGACGACCCTGGTCCCGGGGCGGGCAACGCCTTCCAAGACTATGGCCACAGCCACTGGAACAACAGCCTGATCTTTGGCGAGGGCCTGCACGACGTGTCCATCGTCGGAACGGGTCTGATCTGGGGCAAGGGCCTGACCCGCGGCCACCGATTCCCCGACGATCCGCCGGACATTTCCGGCCCCGGCGTCGGCGACAAGGCCATCGCCCTGAAGAACTGCCGCAACGTGCTGCTGCGCGACTTCAAGATCCTCCAGGGCGGTTGGTTCGCGCTGCTGGCCACCGGCGTCGACAACATGACGATCGACAACCTGATCATCGACACCAACCGCGACGGTCTCGACATCGACTGCTGCCGCAATGTCCGCGTCACCAACTGCACGATCAACTCGCCGTGGGACGACGGCATCTGTCCCAAGAGCTCGTTCGCGCTGGGCTATGCCCGCCCGACCGAGAACCTGACGATCTCCGACTGCCTGCTGACCGGCAACTACGAGATGGGCTCGGTGATCGACGGGACCTGGAAGAAGATGCCGCCGGGCTTCCACGGCTATGGCCGGATCAAGCTGGGCACGGAGTCGAACGGCGGCTTCAAGAACGTCACCATCACCAACTGCGTGTTCGACCACTGCTACGGCATCGCGCTGGAGACGATGGACGGGGCGCTGACCGAAGACATCGCCATCAGCAACATCACCATGCGGGGCCTGGGCTTCCCGCCGCTGTTCCTGCGCCTGGGAAGCCGGATGCGCGGTCCGGCCGGCGTTCCGGTGGGCAAGCTGCGGCGGATCACCATCCAGAACATCGTCAGCCATGGCGCGACGCCGCAGCCGTCGATCATCGCCGGCGTGGCCGGCCACCCGGTCGAGGACGTCAAGATCAGCGACGTCTACTTCCACTCCCTGGGCGGCGGTTCGGCCGAGCTGGCCAAACGCCGGCCGCCCGAGGCCGACAAGGCCTATCCTGACCCGGACATGTTCGGCGATCTGCCGGCCAGCGGCTTCTTCATCCGCCACGCCCGCAATATCGAGATGAGCAATGTCGAGATCGTCACCGAGGCGGCGGACGCGCGTCCGGCCTTCTGGCTGAACGATGTCGAGGAGATCGACCTCTTCCGGCTGCGCCTGCCCAAGGGACCCAGCTTCCTGCTCGACCAGGTCACGGGCTTCCGGTCGTTCGGCAGCCGTTGGCTGCCCGACCGGCGGATCGACGAGACCACCACCCAATCGTTCTAGCGGGATGCCTGTGATGCGCGTGAAACGGCTGGGACTACTCGCCGCGACGGCTCTGGTCCTGGCCGGGCCGGCGCTCGCCGCGCCAAAGCCATCGGCGGCGGCCGTCTATCGCAACCCGATCCTGCCGGCCGACTATTCCGACCCCGACGTCATTCGCGTCGGCGACACCTACTACCTCGTGGCGTCCAGCTTCCACTTCTCGCCGGGCGTGCCGATCCTGACGTCGAAGGATCTGGTCCACTGGACGATCGCGGGCCATGTGCTGCCCAAGCTGCCGTTCGCGCCGGAATATGACCTGCCGGGACCCGTGCCGACCAACGACGCCGGCGCGCGGACGCCGCGGGATCTGCGCACTTCCGGCCAGCGCTACGCCGGCGGGGTCTGGGCGCCGTCGATCCGTCACCACGACGGCAAGTTCTATGTCTATTTCGCCACCCCCTATGAGGGGATCTTCATGTCGACAGCGACCAAGGTCGACGGCCCATGGACCGAACCCGTGGCGGTGGTCGCGGGGCCGGGCCTCGAGGATCCGTGTCCGTTCTGGGACGACGACGGCCAGGCCTATCTGGTGCACGGCAAGGTCGGCGCGGGGCCGCTGGTGCTGCACCGCATGGCCCCGGACGGCAAGTCGGTGCTCGACGAGGGCAAGGTCATCGTCGAGGACGCCAAGGCCCTGCCGGTGCTGGAAGGCCCTAAGCTCTATAAGCGCAACGGCTGGTACTACATCTTCGCCCCGATCGGCGGGGTCGAGACCGGCCCCCAGGCGGTGATGCGGTCGAGGTCGATCTGGGGGCCTTACGAGCACCGCGAAGTGCTGGTCCCGGGCAAGAGCGGCTTGAAGGGGCCGCACCAGGGCGGCTGGGTCGAGACGCCCTCAGGCCAGGGCTGGTTCATCCACTTCAACAGCGCCGGCGCCTATGGCCGCATCGTCCACCTGCAGCCGCTGGTCTGGAAGGGCGACTGGCCATTCATCGGCGAGCCGATCCCCGGCGCCGGACCCGATGCGCACGGCGGCCAACCTGTCGCCACGCACGCCCTGCCCGATGTCGGCCGACGCTTCCCGGCTGTCTCGCCGCAAACGTCGGATGGCTTCTCCACCGCCAGGTTGGGACCGCAGTGGGAGTGGAACCACAATCCCGACGACCGGCGCTGGAGCCTGACGGCGCGGCCCGGCTTCCTGCGCTTGACGGGCGGACCGGCGGTCAATCTGGTCAGCGCCCGCAACACCCTGACCCAGTCGCTGCAGAGCCGGTCGGCGATCATCACCACGCGCCTCGACCCCAAGGGGCTGGTCGAGGGACAGCGGGCGGGCCTGGCCATGTTCGGCGCGGGCGTCGGGGCCATCGGCGTGATACGCAAGGACGGCCGGAACCGTATCGTCTTCTCGCTGCGGGGCGTCGACACCCTGGGACCGGCGTTGCCGGCCGGCGTGGTGGATCTGCGCGTGGCCGTGGCGGATCAGGCCGCGAACTACAGCTATAGCCGCGACGGGGGCCGCACGTTCGTCGACATGGGGGGCGGGATCCTGCCACGCTTCAGCTGGTGGAAGGGCGCGCGGCCGGCGCTGTTCAGCTACGGCGACCCGAGCCAGCCCAAGCCGGGCGTGGCCGACTTCGACTGGGTCGACGTCAGGTCGGTGGCGCGCTGAGCAGAGCGGGGGAGGGGACGCGCCGGCCGTTGACCGTGACGCGTTCCAGCCTCAGTCCGTTGGTGTGCGTCACGACGCTGGGCTTGGTCACCCCGTCGAAACGGCAGTCGCGAAGCACGATGTCGCCCAGCGGCGCGCCGGGCAGGCCTTGCAGATCGAGCACCTGGGCGGCGGCGCTGGCCCGCATCCGCTCGATCCGAACCTTGCGCAGCACGGGCTTGAAGCCGCCCCGCGCGCCTTCCTCGTAATTGAAGTCGCAGGTGATCGCCGCGCGGGCCACGCGCCCGACGGTGATGTCGCGGCAATAGATGTCCTGGATGACGCCGCCGCGCATGGCGTTGTTCTTGAAGCGCAGCGCGTACCAAAGGCCCTCGCTGTCCATATGGCAGCGCTGGACGAAGATGTTCTCGACCCCGCCGGACACCTCGCTGCCAATCACCACGCCGCCGTGACCGTCCTTCATCACGCAGTCCTGGATCAGGATGTTTCGGGTCGGCTTGGCCAGGCGACGGCCGTCGGCGTTGCGGCCCGACTTGATGGCGATGCAGTCGTCGCCGCAGTCGAAGGTGCAGCGCTCGATCACCATGCCGTCGACCGACTCGGGGTCGCAGCCATCGGTATTGGGGCCGTGGCCGATCACCGTGACGTCGCGGACGGTGACATCGCGGCACAGCACCGGGTGCAGGGTCCAGCAGGGGGCGTCGCGCAAGGTCACGCCCTCGACCAGCACCCTGGCGCAGTTCTGGAACTGCACCATCATCGGCCGCAGGTACGAGCCCTCGCCGAAGACGCGCTCGGCCACCGGCGCCCCGCGCTCGGCCATGTCGAACAGAGCCTGGCGCGCCTTGTGCTGGTTGGGCATGCCCGGGCGCCAGCCGAATTGCGGGCCGCTGCTCCACGACCACCAGGCTGGGCCCTGGCCGTCCAGAACGCCGCGTCCGGTGATCGCCACGTCGTGCTCGCCATCGGCGAAGACCAGCGGCGAATAGTTCATCAGCTCGACCCCCTCCCATCGCGTGGCGACGATGGGATAACGGGCGGGGTCGGTGCTGAAGACCAGGGCCGCGCCCTTGGCGAGATGCAGCTCGACGCGGCTGCGCAGGCGGATGGCGCCGGTCGGCCAGCGGCCCGCCGGCACGAGCACGCGTCCGCCGCCGGCCGCCGCGCAGGCCTCGATGCTCTTGGCGATGGCCGCGCTGGTCGCCTCGACATCGCCCTCGGCCGCGCCGGCGGCCACAATGTTCCAGACTCGCGAGGGGAATACCGGTAAGTGGACCGATCGCTGGATGACGCGGGCCTTGGCCCACTCGTCGGCCGCCTCGGCCAGACCGGGCGCGGCCAGGGCCGCCATCAGCACGGCGCGTCGGGATAGATCCATAACCGTCAAAATCGCCTCCTAGGCCACTATGCGGACGCTTCGGCGCCTCGCCGTCTCGACTATCGCAGTCGTATCATTTTGTGGACAGCTATTGCACATATCGGAATTTCGCTTTAGCGTCTTGAAAACGGCCGCAGATGATAGCGGTAACTTTGGGAGGGGACGATGAGCGCCAACCACAAAAAACGTCTATTCATGGGCTGCGAGACCGCGCTGGCGATGGCCGCCGCCCTTCTTGTGCCAGCGCTGGCAATCGCGCAGACGCAAGCGCCGGCTCCGGCCGACGACCAAACCGTCACAGAAGTGGTCGTCACGGGCTCGCGCCTGTCGGCGCGCGGGTTCAAGGCCCCGACCCCGGTCACGGTGATCGGTTCGGAAGAGATCGGCCTGTCGGGCACGCAGAACGTCGAGACGCTGCTGAACGACACGCCGCAGTTCCTGGGGTCGCAAAACAACGGCCCCACGGCCAACACCGTCCCGGGCGGCACGGCGACGCTGAACCTTCGCGGCTTTGGCGCGCAGCGGAACCTGGTCCTGGTCAACGGTCGCCGCTTCACGATCACCGGGCCTGATCAGACGACCGACATCAACACGATCCCGGCGGCGCTGATCAAGCGCGTCGAGACGGTCACCGGCGGCTCCTCGGCCGTGTACGGTTCGGACGCGATCACCGGCGTCGTCAACTTCATCATGAAGGACGACTTCCAGGGCGTGGAGATGACCGCCGAGGCGCGTCAGGACACCCACACCAAGACCAAGACCTACACGGCGGACCTGACCTTCGGCACGAATTTCGCCGACGATCGCGGCAATGTCGTCGTGGCCCTGAACTACCTGGACCGTGGGGGCTACTCGCGCGCTGACCGCGGCGGCTGGGCCATGCCCACCATGGCCGACGGCTGCGTCACCGCCTCCAGCTACAGCGCCACGCGGCCCGGGACGCCCATGGCCATTCCGGCCGGTCAGACCTGTCTGACGGCCGGCGGCCGTCCGGGCCTGATCTTCGGCGGCAGCGGCACCATTCCGAACGGTCGCTTCGTTCCGGTCGGCTCGCCTTCGAGCCCTTCGCTGACCGCCGCCCTGGCGGCCGCGGGCCTGAGCGGCCTGGGTTCGCGGGGTTTCACCTTCGACAACGCCGGCAAGGTGGCCCGGCCGGCGACGACGCCGGGCGACGACTACGATCTGGCCCCGGCCAACTACATCGTCATCCCCCAGCGTCGCTGGCTGGCCAACATGGCCGGCCACTATGAGTTCAACTCCCACGTGACCGGCTACGCCGAGGCCAACTACAGCAACAACCGCGTCTCGATGCAGTTGGGCGCCCAGCGGCTTCGGCGGCAATTTCCTGCTGAACGTGAACAACCCCTATCTGACGCCGCAGCTTCAGGACGTTCTGCGCCAACTCGACCAGCTTGAAGTCGGCACGGTTCGGGCGACGAACGGCACCTCGTCCCTGACCACGACCGCGGGCGACGGCCTGGCGATCCTGAACATCAACCGGCGCACCCCGGAGACAGGCAACCGCGCCAACACCGCCGACCGCTCGGCCTTCCGCTCGGCGATCGGCCTGCGCGGCGACCTCGGCAGCGTCTCCGACAGCTATCTGCGAAACCTGAAGTACGACGCCTACTACACCTACACCCGCACCACCGACACCAGCACGTCCAACGGGGCCATCTCGCTGAGCAAGGTGCAGGCAGGCCTGCTGTCGGTGAACGGGGCTCCGCCCGTCCTCAACATCTTCGGCGCCAACCTGTCGCCGGAGGGCGCGGCCTCGATCTCCGTGGCGTCCACCAACTACACCGAATCCTCGCAGCAGGTGCTGGCCGCCAGCCTGGCCGGCGAGCTGTTCGACACCTGGGCCGGTCCGATCGACTTCAGCGCCGGCGCCGAATACCGCAAGGCCTCGGCGCGGTTCGTGCCCGACAGCTTCCTGGCCTCTGGCGACGTCTCCGGCTTCAACGCCGCGAAGCCGACCCAGGGTTCGGAGTCCGTCAAAGAGGTCTATGGCGAAGTCCGCGTCCCGGTGCTGAAGGATTCGCCCCTGGGCGAACGCGCCAGCGTCAACGGCGCCTTCCGCTACTCCGACTATAATCTCCCGGGCGTCGGCGGCGTCTGGACCTATTCGGTGGGCGGCGAGTACGCGCCGATCTCCGACGTCACCCTGCGCGGCCAGTTCCAGCACGCCATTCGCGCGCCGAACGTCGGCGAACTGTTCGGCGGCAACACCACCAGCGGCCCCTCGGCGGTCGACCCCTGCTCGAGCCGTCAGCCGACGGCCCAGCAGACGGCGGCGGTGCGGGCGATCTGCGTCGCCACCGGCGTGCCGGCGGCCTCCGTCTTCACCCTGTCGGTTCAGCCCAACACCTTCATCAGCCAGGTCTCGGGCGGCAATCCCAATGTCGGCCCTGAGAAGTCGGACACCACCACCTTCGGCGTGGTGCTGCAGCCGCGGTTCGTCCCCGGCCTGGCGATGAGCATCGACTACTTCAAGATCAACCTGGACGGCGCCATCGCGCCCCTGGGCGGCGGCATCGCGAACACGCTGAGCCTTTGCTACAACACGATCCAGGACGCCAGCAGCGTGTTCTGTAAGGCGATCACCCGTGATCCCCTGACCGGCCAGATCGCCGCGCCAGGCTATGTCACCACCACCAACGGCAACACCGGCGGCCTGAAGACCTCGGGCGTCGACATCAACGCCAACTACCGCTTCAACCTGGCCTGGGGTCCGTTCGGCGACAGCCGCTTCGATATCGGAACCAACCTCACCTATACCGACGAGTTCACCGCCACGCCGGTCCAGGCGCTGCCGGCGACCAAGAACTACTGCGTCGGTTCGTTCGGCCCGACCTGCGGCCAGCCGATCCCGCGCTGGAAGGGCGCCTCGCGCATCACCTGGCGTTCGGGCCCGGCGACGCTCAGCCTGCGCCACCGCTATATCGGCGAGGTGACGGTCGACACCTATCTGCTGCCCAAGCGTCTCGGCGCGGCGTTCCCCGACAAGGCGACGCTGACCACCCCGACCATCAAGGCTCAGAACTATTTCGACCTGACCGGCGGCTATGACGTGACCAAGGACATCTCGCTGACCGCCGGCGTCCGCAACCTGTTTGACAAGAACCCGCCGATCGTCGGCTCGTCGGCCCCCTCCAACAACACGTTCTCGGCGACCTATGACGTCGAGGGCCGGGTGGTCTACGCCAGCGTGACCGCGCGGTTCTAGTCGAACGCGAGGCTTGGCGACGGGTCCTTACCCCTATCGCCAGGCCGGAACTGCCTCCCCCTAGCGGCCGGCGCATGAGAGCGCCGGCCGTTTTTTTTAGGGAGCGGCCGCGTGGTCGATGCTGAAGGTTCGCGCCATGCGCCATTGGCCGTCGGCGCCCAGTTTCCACAGGATCGAGAACCGCGCCTTGCCGGCCAGCCGCTCGGGGCCATCGCCCTTACGTTCGTAGAAGACGTGCGCCCCTTCCTCGACCGCGCCGAAGCCTGGAATGGCGTAGACTTTCAAGGTTCCTGCTACCAGTTCGCGGCGCGATCGCCAGGCGTCCGGGGCGCGCTTTGCCGCGCAGCTCGTGGCGTAATCGGCGATGAAGGCGTCGTGGCCCATCAGCCCGCCCTTGTCGTGGTAGAACTCCATGTCATCCGTGACCAAGGCCGTCAGGGCGGCGGGGTCGCACCCGTTGAACATCAGGCCGAACAGGGCGGCGTCCCGGGCTGCGATCGCTTCGGTCAGCGCCGGCTGCGCGGGGACCTGGGCGGCTGGCGGCGACAAGGCGAAGGCGGCGAGCAGGGCAAGCAAGGGCATGGGCGTCTCCGGTCGTGACTGGCTTGCCAGCTAAACCGGATGGCCGGACTTAGGCCAGTGTCCGCTGGAAGCGCCGCACGACCTCAGCACCGTTTGCGTTCAGGCAGACCTGCCGCGCCGGGCCATGTTCGGACCAGGTGGTCTGCCCCAGACGGTCGCCGTCCAGGGTCACCGACACCGGCGCGGACCGGACCTCGAACAGTTCAGGGTCGGTCAGGCGGATCAGGGCCGCGACGTCGTGCAGCACGCAGCCCTCCAGACCCTCGTGGCGGGCATAGGTCGCCGCGTAGCCTCGCGTGAGGTCGTGGACGAAGCGGCCCGTATCGCCAGTCTCGGCCATGGCGCGCGCGGTGGCGTCGGTCAGCACGCAGGGCAGGGTCGCGTCCAACGGCGCCAGGGTGATGGCCCATGGGGCGGCGAGAACCTCGGCGGCGGCCTCGGGATCGTTGTGGATGTTGGCCTCGGCGAAGGGGGTGACGTTGCCGCGCGCGAAAGCGCCCCCCATGATCACGACCTCGGCGACGAGGCTGGCGATGTCGGGCGCGGCGCGAAGGGCCAGGGCCAGGTTGGTCAGCGGGCCGATGCCGACGATCGTCACCTGGCCGGGAAGGGCGCGGACGAGGTCGACGATCCTCTCGTGGGCCACGCCGGGATCGGCCGCCGGCAGGACCGGGCCGGAGAGGTCGATGTCGCCCAGGCCGTTCTCGCCGTGGACATGGACGGGGGGGCGGCCGCGAGGTCGGTTCAAGGGCTTTGCCGCGCCCTTGTGGACCGGCGCTTCGAGGCCCAGGCGCTGGCGCAGCCACAAGGCGTTGCGGGTCGTGGTCTCGATATCCGCGTTGCCGAACACGGTTGTGATCGCCAGCAAGCGCAGGTCAGGCCTTTCCCGCTGGCTTCTGGCGCGCAGATAGAGCAGGGCCAGGGCGTCGTCGACGCCTGGATCGGTGTCGAGGATCACCAGCCTCGGCGCGGTGGTCATCCGTAGACCGCGCGGCAGACGGCCTCGCACTTGGCGAGATCGAAGGCCCCGTCGGTGCGAACGCCTGACTCCATGTCGATCCAGTAGAGCGCGCCGTCGGGTGCGGCGATGCGGGCCAGGATGTCCGTGACCGTGTCGGGCCCGATGCCGCCGGAATAGCCGCAGAACGGTCCGTCGGTCGGCGACGGCGCGGGCCAACGATCAGGCCGCGCGCCCGTGCCGAACGAGACGTCGTACAGCCAGTCGACGCCGGTCTGGTTCAGCGGAAAGGCGCCCGAGCATTGCAGCACGGTCCGGACGCCCAGGCGGCGGCCGTAGTCACGGGCGGCGGCGACCTGGGTCGGGGTGCTGCCCTTGAAGCTGTGATTGACCTGCACCCGCTGGACGCCGGCCGGGGCCAGTGGAGCGTTCAAGGGATCAGTCGCGATCGCCTTGGCCGCCTCGCCGCACACATGGGCCGCCCAGCGCAGGTCGCGCGCGGCCAGCAGGGTGTTGCGGATCTCGGCGCGCGGAAAGAGCGCGGTGTCCTCCTGGGCCGGATCGACCAGCACACCCCACTCGATCGGATAGCGGGCCGACAGCGCCCTCGCGCCCGGCAGCAGCTCGAACTCGGTCGACGCCGGTGAACGCGATGAAACTGGGCGGCTGCATGGGGTGATCCGAGACAAGAATGTCCTTGCAAACTAGCAAGTGAAACGTTTCAGTCAAGTCGCTGAAACGAGAGGCGCGAGATGGTGCGGGTGGCGGTCGCGGGGTTCGCGACGATCGACTATGTGGTCCGGGTCGAGGGCGACTTCACCGGCCGGGGCACGCGGCGAATGCGCGAAGCGGCCTGGCCGCGCGCCGGCGGGGCCGCCCTGTACGCGAGCGCGGCGCTTGTCGAGGCGGGCGTGGCCGCCGCGCCCTTGACCTGGATCGGCGACGACGCCGACGGCGCGACCTATCGCGCGGTCTGCGGGGCGCTGGACGGCGTCGCGATCACGCCCGGCGCGCCGTCGACGCGGTGCCTGCTGATCTACAACGCCGATGGAAGCTATGGCTGTCTGCTGCGGCCGGGGCCCGCCGAACTGACCGAGGCCCAGCTGCGCCTCGCCGCCGCCGCCGAGTGGCTGGTGATCGCCGCCGAGCCGCCGGCGGTCACCGCGCGCCTGCTCGAGATTGAAGGCCCGCGTCTGGCCTGGATCGCCAAGGACGACCCGGCCTGCTTCCCGCCCGAGCTCGTGGCGCGGCTCACGGCGCGGGCCGAGGTCGTGTTCTGCAACACAGGCGAACGCGCTTGGCTGGAGGCCGGCCGGACCGGTCCCGCGCCCGCGGGCCAGATCCTGTTCGAGACACGCGGGGCGGACGGCGTCCGCGTCGAGGCCGGCGAGGTCTTCGACCTGCCGGTCGCGCCGCTGTCCGTCGACGACGCGACAGGCGCCGGCGACACCTTCGCCGGCGCGGCGCTGGCGGTTTTGATTGGAGGCGGCTCGCCGCGCGCGGCGGCCGAAGCTGGAATCGCGGCGGCGGAGGCGTTGCTGTCTAGCCGCTGATCAGCCCCATGATCGTCGCCGTCAGGCAGGTGGTCAGGAAGGCCGCCGCCAGGGCCTTGAAGCCCAGCTCGACGACCTCGCCGACCTTCTCGGGAGCCATGGACGAGAGGCTGCCGATCAGGATCGCCACGCTGCCGACATTGCCGAAGCTGCCCAGGGCGTAGGTCAGGATCAGCAGGCTCTTGTCGCTCAGCGCGCCAGGCGGCAGGGCCATCATGTCGCTGTAGGCCACCACCTCGTTGGCGGCGACCTTGGTGCCGAGGATCGCGCCCACGGCCTGCAGGTCAGGCAGCGGCGCGCCGGTCAGCCAGACGATCGGCGTCAGCAGCCAGCCCAGGATTCCGCCGAGCGTCAGGGGCGCTCCGGCGTGCGGGAAGGCGGCCAGGCCCATGTTGATGAGCGCGATCAGGCCGACGAAGACGATCAGCAGGCCGGCGATGTTCAGCACCATCTTGACCGCGTCCAGCGTGCCGAAGGTCAGGGCTTCCAAGCTGCTGCGATAGGGGCTGGTCAGGACGATCGGTTCGCTCGTCGCGCTGGCTTCGCCGGGAATGATCAATCTCGCCATGCCGATCGCCATCGGGGTGCTGATCAGCGAGGCGATCAGCAGGTGGCTGAAGGCGTTGGGCACCTTGGCCGCGATCAGCGAGCCCAGCACGATCATCATCGAGCCGCCGATCACCGACAGGCCGTCGACCATGATGATGAACAGTTCGGCGCGGGTGAGGCGCGGCAGGAACGGCTTCACCAGCAGCGGCGCCTCGACCATGCCGAGGAACACGCAGGCCGAGGTCGAGAACTCCGACGGGGCCGCTGACTCCGAACAGCTTGCCGAACGCCCAGGCCGCCGCGCGGACGATGACGATCAGCACCTTCCAGTGCCACAGCAGCGCCGACAGCGCCCCGACCAGCAGGATGGCCGGCAGGGCCTGGAAGGCGAAGATGAAGGCGGCGCTGGGGTCGGCCATGCTGAACGGCGCCCGGCCGCCGCCCAGATAGCCGAACATGAAGCTGGATCCCGCCCGTGAGGCCGCCTGCAGCGCGTCCACTCCATGGGTGGCGGCGGCGAAGCCGGCGGTGATGGCCGGGACCTTAGTCAGCAGCAGGGCCAGCATCACCTGGCAGGTCAGGCCCATCAGCACCGGCCGCCAGGGCAGGGCGCGCTTGTTCTCCGACAGCAGCCAGCCGAGCCCCAGGAAAGCCACGACGCCCAGCAGCGCCCGCGCGGTTTCGTTGTCCGGCATGTCCCCTCCGTCGGCGATGGCGCAACTCTATAGAGTGAAACGTTTCAATGAAATAGCGGCCGATTGACGGCATTGGCAACGGATCGGCTTCGCCGGGCTATCATCCGAGCTTGGCCGATCTGCCTGAAAAATCCCAGGAATTGCAAAGTGAGCGAGCAAATCGAGCCAGTGTCGAATGGCGGTCCTCTGTGATGAAGTTGTCATTGAATTCGAATATGAAACGTTTCACTAAATCGTACCGACACCGCCGAGGGCGGGTCGCCTGAAGGGGGCTTGAACATGAAGACGTCCATCTGGCTGGCTTCGAGCGCGCTGTGTCTGGTCATCGCCGCGCCCGCGATGGCTCAGCAACAGACCGCGCCCGAGACCGTCGACGAGGTGGTGGTCACCGCCGAACGCTTCGGCTCGGGCCTGGCCCGCGCCACGTTCACGATCGGCGCCGAGGACATCCAGGAGCGCCCGCTCGGCGCCGAGATCACCCAGGCCCTGGTCAAGGTTCCGGGCGTGCAGGTCTCGACCGGCGACAGCCGGGGCGGCAGCTTCTCGTTCGAGATCTATATGCGCGGCCTGTCCGACGAGCAGGTCGGCCTGACCCTGGACGGCATTCCCACGGGCGACAGCCGGTTCAACGGCGGCTCGCCGCCGCAGCGCTTCATCGAGAGCAGCAACATCGGCCGGATCACCGTCTCGCAGAGCGCTGGCGACATCGGCGCGCCGTCGCGTTTCGCCCTGGGGGGCTTCATCGACTTCGTCACCGACGCCCCGCGCAAGGACTTCGGCGGCACGATCGAGGCTGGCCTTGGCTCGTTCGACTTCCGCCGCATCTATGGCCGCATCGACAGCGGCGAGGTCGCGCCGGGTCTGTCGGGCTACTTCACCTACTCCCACCAGGAGAACGACGTCTGGGCCGGCCGCGCCAGCCGGGGTTCGGAGCGCGATCACTACGAACTGAAGGTGGTGAAGGACTTCGACAACGGCTCTTTCCTGAAGGCCCGCGTCTCGTACAACGACCAGACCGACAACGACTTCAACATCGTCACCAAGGGCGAGTTCGAGGCCGCGCCGCGCAGTGACCGGGCGCTGGACGCCATCACCGGCATACCGGCCAAGGACATCGACTTCGGCGGCGCCCTGGGCGGCTGGCGCAAGGACTGGCTGGCCTACGCCAACAGCCACGTCGTGCTGAGCGATGCGATCAGCCTGGACGTCAATCCGTACTACCAGAACCTCAAGGGCGAATCCTTCCGCTACCAGGACCGCCAGCGCGTCCTGACAGGCGGCGATCCGCGCGCGGTGACGGGCTACAACGCCAATGGCGGGGCGGTGCGGCCGACCCTGACCACGATCCGCAACAGCAACCTCGTCGGCGGTCCGGCCGACATGCGGGTGACCCCCCGTGATCGCGATCGCTACGGCGTGACCGGCGAGCTGAAGGCCAGGCTCGGCGCTCACGCCCTGCGCTTCGGCGGCTGGTGGGAAGGCGGCGACTCCACGGAGAAGCGCAACTTCTATCCGATCATCAACTCGGCCCAGAGCATCGCCTATGACCAGGGCAAGCTGAACTATGTCGAGTACGAGCGCAGCGCTTCGGTCGAGACGACCATGCTCTACGCCCAGGACGAGCTCCGGGCGTTCGACGACCGGCTGAAGGTCGACCTCGGCGTCACCTGGTACAACGTCAAGTACGACGCCAAGTCGCCGCTGGAGTACAAGGCCAACGTCAAGTTCTCGCAGCACTCGGACCTCAATCCGAAGCTCGGCGCGACCTACCAGTTGGCCGACGCCTGGGAGCTGTTCGGCGGCTACGCCAAGAACTTCGCCGGCATCCCGGAAGACGCCTTCCTGGGCTCCACGGCGGTGATCAATCCCAAGGACCTGACCCCGGTCTCGACCGAGAATGTCGACCTGGGCCTGCGCTATGTGAAGCCGAACATGGCCTTCTCGATCCAGGCCTATGACGTCGATCTGAAGAACAATGTCGGCATCGTGCCGCGCGATCCGACCGCGACCCTGGACCCGCAGGAGGTCGTGCGCGGCAACGTCGCGACCAAGGCCGTCAATATCGCCGGGATCAAGACCAAGGGCGTCGAGCTGACCGGCTACTATGACTTCGGCGTCGTCGATCTCTACGGCTCGTACTCGCACCAGGACGCCAAGCACGACAATCCTGCCGTCGGCAGCGCGGCCCGCGCCGCCCTGGCCGCCGTCGCGGTGATCGGCGGGGCCGGCGTGCGCGACATCCCAAAGGACAGCGTCTACGGCCAGGTCGGCTGGAAGCCTCTGGCCGGACTGAAGATCGACGCCAGTGTCCGCTATGTGGGCGAACGGGTAGGCGGCCACATCGTCGCCCCGACCACCTTCCAGGAAGTGGGCGTCGAGATGCTGGACGCCTATACCCTGGTCGGGCTGACGGCGACCTACGACCTGAAACGTCAGGGCGTTCCGGACCTGCGCTTCCAGTTCAACGTCGATAACCTGTTCGACGAGAAGTACATCGGCGCGGTCAGCGGCTCGACGGCCACCCAGCCGGAGTTCGGCTATTCGGCCGCGAACCCGAACAATCGCACCCTCGATCGCTACTTCGTCGGCGCGCCGCGCACCTACACCCTCTCGGTGAGGGCGCGGTTTTAGGGTGAGGTTCGGGAGCGTCTTCTCCCCTTGTTAGGCGCTTCCGGAAGGGGCGGGTCGTCAGATCCGCCCCGATCCTCGACCCATTTCTTGACGCTGCCCATGAAAGGTTTCACGTCCTGGCTATATCCCGACGGAATCCCCGCATGGCCAAGAGCGAAGACCCACCCAAATCCGCCCTGGGGCGGCGGGCGACCCTCAAGGAGGTCGCCAAGGCCGCCGGCGTGTCCCTGGCCAGCGCCTCCTACGCCATCAATGGCGCGGGTTCGGTGGGCGAAGCGACGCGCGAACATATCCTGAAGGTGGCCGCCGAGCTGGGCTATCGGCCGAACCAGAGCGCCAAGGCCATGAAGACCGGCAAGACCGGAGCCATCGGCCTGATCCTGCCCGACCTGACCAACCCCTTCTTCCCCAGCCTGGCCCAGGTGGTGATCCAGGCCGCGCGGGCTCACGGCTACAGCGTCTTCCTGACCGACACCGAAGGCTCGGCCGAGGCCGAGGAGCGGGCCGTGAACCTGATGATCGACCACGGGGTCGACGGGGTGATCTGGTTCCCGATCGCCGACGACGGTCCGGTCGGCAAGCTGATCGAGGGCGTGCCCACAGTGGTGCTGGACCGCAACCTGCCGGGTTACGACGTCATCCAGGCCGACTATGCCGACGGCGGGCGGCTGGCGGCCGAGCACCTGCTGGCGGCGGGCCACGTGAACATCGGGGTGATCTCCGGCCCCCACGCCGCTTCCAGCGCCCGCCAACGAGCCGAGGCGGCGATCAGCACGGTGCGCGAGCGCGGCAATCTGGTCTGGCATGTCCACAACGCCTATTCGCTGGACCTGGAGCCCGAGGTGACGAAGGCGCTGGAGAGCCGCACGGCCACGGCGGTGATCACGGGGGCCGACCTGATCGCCATCGGGGCCATGCGCCACATCCGGAGCATGGGCCTTGTCGTGCCGGACGACGTCTCGGTCGTGGGCTTCGACGACATCCCCTGGGCTCAGTTGCACACGCCGGCCCTGACCACGATCGACATGCCGGTCGAGGACATGGCCGCCGCCGCCGTCGAGGCCCTGATCCGCCGGATGAGCGCCCGGGGCGAGCCGCGCCGGCGGGTGGTGTTCAATGTCGAGCTGATCTCGCGCGACAGCGTGCGCTTCCTGGCGTGAGCGCGCTGCTCGGCCTCGCCCTGGCGCTGAAGCTGCTGGCGAGCTTTGAAGTCCCTCAGGGCCTGGCCGTCGACGGCGCGCCGTTCGGCGGAATCTCCGGCCTCGACTATGACCGGTGCACCGGCGAGTGGCTGATGATCTCCGACGATCGCTCGGACAAGGCCCCGGCGAGGGTCTTCGTCGGACGGCTGGACGCCAGGGGGCTGACCGTCACGCGCCAGGTTCCGCTGCGCCGCGAGGACGGCTCGACCTTCCCATCGACCGCCAGCCCGACCGGCGAACGCGTCGACGCCGAGACGCTGCGGATCGATCCGCGGGGGCGGTGATTTGCTCTGGACGACCGAGGGGGACGCCGCCCGCGGTTTTGATCCAGCCGTGCGCTGGGTGGATCGGCAGGGCGCCGCTAAGGGGGCGGTCCCGACGCCATTTCGCTTCAGCCACGGCGCGCGGCCGAACCTGACCTTCGAGGGGTTGAGCTTTTCGCCCGAGGGTCGGTGGCTTTGGCTGTCGATGGAGGCGCCCCTAGCCCAGGACGGTCCGGTCAGCAGCGTCGCGGAGGGCGGGCTGACGCGCCTCACCCGTCTGGACCGCCAGGGCAAGGTCGCCGCCCAGTACGCCTACCGTCTCGACCCGATCCAGGCCGCCCCCGTCCGGCGTGGCGACAACGGGATCAGCGAGATTCTGGCCCTTGACGATCACCGCCTGCTGGTGCTGGAGCGCTCCGGCGTCGAGGGCGCGGCCGGGCGCTTCGCCTATCACTGCCGGCTCTACGTCGTGGACGTGCGTGGGGCCCCGGACGTGGCCGGTCGCGAGCGGCTGGACGATTCCGTCCGCCCGCTGAGGAAGAAGCTGCTGCTCAATTTCGATCGCCTCGCGAACGTTCCGACCAGTAATCTCGAGGCCATGGCCTTCGGACCCTCGCGCGACGGCCGCCGGACCCTGGTGCTGATGTCCGACGACAATTTCGATCCCGCCGCGCCGACCCATGTCCTGATGTTCAGTCTGGGCGTCGCGCGCTGAACGGACTAACGCCCCCGGCTTGGCGGGGCGCCGCTGGGTTTCCCGGAAACCTCGCACGGATCCCGGCCAGAAACCCGGCCAGCCTTCCGTGCTGGCCATAGGCCTGTCGCGACGGGACGGTGAGCTCGATCCGCGCGCCGCCGTCGTTCTCGACCTTCAGCGCGCCGTTCAGGCGCCGGGCGCGCTCGCGCATGCCGACGACGCCGTAGTGGCCGGCCTGCTGAGCGCGGTCCAGCCGGCCGGCTGGGATGCCGACGCCATCATCCCGCACCACCATGCGGAAGGCGGACGGCTCGAAGGCGAGCTCCACGGTGACCAGGCCGCCGCCCGAGTGGCGCATCGCGTTGCGGATGGCCTCGGAGCCGATCTGGGTGACCTCGTCCAGCACCGAGGGCGTCAGCTGGCGGGTCTCGCCCAGCGTGGTCACCCGCAGCTCCGGCTTGGCCATCGCGCCGGCGAAGTCGGCGGCGACGCCGAGGCGTTGGGCCAGGTCCTCGCTCGAGCGCGCAGTGCGCAGATCCATGATCCGCTCGCGGCTCTCGACCACCACCTGCTCGGCGCGGTCGATGGCTTCGGCGACCTGGCCGCGCGAGGCGTCGTCGGGCAGGGTTTTGGTCAGGTTGTGGAACTTCAGGACCAGGGCCTGGACGTTCTGCAGCAGGGTGTCGTGCAACTCGCGGGCGATGCGCTCGCGCTCGGCCATCCGGTCCTCGTACTGCTGGGCCACGCGGCGGGCGGTGAGGCGATGGCGCAGGTAGAAGGCCCCGCCCCCTAACAGGGCCAGGCCCAGGATCAGGAGGCCCAGGAAGGTCCTGGACTGGACGAAGGTCGGCGGAATGACGAACGCCAGTGTCGCGCCGGTGCGGTTCCAGACCCCGTCGTTATTGGCCGCGATGACCGAGAACCGATACTGGCCGGGAGGCAGGCGCGTGTAGAAGGCCTGATGTCGCGCGCCCGGATCGACCCAGTCGGCGTCGACGCCCCACAGGCGATAGCGCACCCGCACCCGGTCGGGCGCCACCAGGCTGGGGGCGGCGAAATCGATCCGCAGGTCGCGGATGTCGCTCATCAGCCGCATGTCCTGCCGGACGGGGAGCGGCATGGTGTTGGCCGTGACGCCGGTGATGGTCACCGTCGGCGGTACGGGGTTGTGCGACAGGTCGGCCGGGTCCAGCCAGGCCACCGCGCGGTTGGTCAGCAGCCAGACGCGGTGGGCGCCGTCCGCCGCCACCGTGCCGTGGCAACAGTGTTGCTGCGGCGCGCCGGGCAGACCGTCGCGATAGTCGAAGCGCTTCTGCTCAAGCGGCGCGTCGGCGTCGGCGAACGCTCTGTCCAGCGACTCGGCGGAGATCCGCGAGACGCCGCGGATCATTCCCAGCCAGACGCCGCCCAGGCCGTCCGAGGCCAAGCCCGAGACGAGACTGAGCGCCGGGTGGCGGTCGACGGTCAGGGACACGAAGCGATCGCCCGTCAGTCGCGCGATCCCGCGCTCGCCGCCGGCCAGGACCACGCCCTGACGGTCGATGGCGAGCGTTTTCAGTTCGCCGATCACCAGGCCGTCCTGGTCCGTGAACCGTCGCACGCCGCCGCCGCGGATCGCATAGAGGTTGAAGCCGGGTTCGGCCGCCCAGATCTTTCCGTCGGGGCTGGCCACCAGGATTCGCGGATGGAAGTCCTTGGGCAGATGGGCGGTGACCGGCCGCCAGTCCTGGCCATCCTGGCGGAAGAGGCCTGCGCCGCCGATCGAGATCCAGAGACCGCCCCGAGCGTCCTGCGCGCAGGCCAGGACGACGCGATGCTGGGCCGCGGCGGGCAGGGGGACCGGGACGACGCGCGGGCCGTCGACCCGCGAGAGACCTTTGTCGGCGGCCATCCAGACCTCGCCGTCCTTGCCGGCGCAAAGCTCGTTGGAACGACCGAGGCCACGATGCAGCGCCTGGGCCCGACCGGCGTCGTCGACCCGGTACAGCGTGTCCGCGTCGGTCAGATAGAGCGCGCCGCTCGGCGTCACCGCGGCGCGGTAGCCCTCGCGCGTGCTGGACGGGATCGAGCGCTCGGTGACAATGTCGGCGGCGCTGAAACGGTCCAGACCCAGCAGGCTGCCAACCCAGATATTGCGCTCGCGATCCTGGAACAGGGCGGCGGTCAGGTCGGCGGTCAGGCCTTGGGCGGCGCCGAAGGTCTGGTCGACATCGGCTTTCGAGAGAACGCGCCCGGTCGGGACGCGTTCAGGATGGAGGATGCGATAGACGCCCTTGCCATCCTCCAACGCGCCCCAAAGAGCGCCCGTACTGTCGAGAATCACTCGTCGCGAGACCAGCCGGTTCGGTCTGGCGGGGGGCGTTCGCGTCGGCGCGACGCGGTCGAACAGGCGCGCAGGATCCAGCGCCCGCAGTCCCAGGGCCTGGTCTGCGAACCACAGGCGCCCGTCGGGCGCCTCGGCCAGGGCCCAGGACCCCTCGACGGGTTCGTTGGTCTCGCGGACCGCCAGAGAGACGGGATCGATGCGCAGCAGGGCGTATTGCGTCGCGACCCAGACGCCGCCGTCGCGGGCGACCAGCATATTGAAGGCGCGTCCATAAGCCGGATCCCACGGGATCGGCGTCCAGCGACCGTCGCGGAACACGGTCACCCCGCCGAACGCGGCGATCCAGATCGCGCCGTCGCGGCCTTCGACCACCTGCTTCACCGTCCCGGCCGGAGGACCCTTGGCGTAGTTGGTGATCCTGCCGTCGCGGATGACCGAGGCGCCGCCGGCGTGATAGCCGACCCATACCTCGCCCGCGCGGGTGACCAGCATCGCCGTCACGATCTCGCTGGGCAGGGGGCGGACGCCGTCCGACTGGAACTGGCTAAAGCGCACGCCGTCGAAGCGGTAAAGGCCCGCCCCGGTTCCCAGCCACAGGTCGCCCTGCGGCGCCTGGCCGATCACCCAGATGTTCGGCGGCGCGCCGGTCTCCTGTCGCCAGGCTGTGTGCAGAAGTCGCGGGAGCTGTTGTTGGGGCTCGTCGGCGCGCGCCAAGGATCCACAAATCAAGGCGAGGGCCAGGGGCAGAGCGCGTAGGAAAACCCGTCCCCAGGGCATCGCCGATCGCTTTCAGTCCAGACGTGAGCCCTCGCCAAGTCCGGCGCGCGGGCGCATTGTTAGCTTCGTCGCGACGGAGCGTCGAGCGCTGAGGTCGCCGGTTACCTTCACGCCTGGGGATGGGCTCTCTGATCGCACGGATGTCGTGTGGGCAAGCGTTGTCGGCGGTCTCGCAGGGCGGACTGGCCATGACGTCCGAAAACCATCGCCAAACCCATTTTGGTTGTGGCCGTGTTTCGCCTAAAGTGTCCTGACCTGTCCGCGTATTGCTGAGGCCAAATCCCGCTTTTGGATCCGATGACGCCATGACGCCCGAGGGCCGGAAGACACGCGTGCTCGTCGTCGATGATCATCCCCTGATGCGGGAGGGCATCGCCAACGCGCTGCAGGCCGAACTCGACTTCGAACTGGCCGGCGAGGCGTCGGATGGCGCGGAAGCCATCGAGATGTCGCGGACTCTCAGGCCCGACGTCATCCTTATCGACCTGCAGATGCCGCGCCTGGGTGGTCTGGACGCGATCCCGGTGATCCTGAAGGAAGCGCCCGACTCCCGGATCGCGGTGCTGACCACCTATGGCGGCGACGCCTATGCCGAGCGCGCCCTGCGCCTGGGGGCCTTGGGCTTCTTGCTGAAAAGCTCGCTGCACCGCGAACTGGTCGACGCGATCCGCACGGTCGGCGCGGGCCGCCGCTACGTCTCGCCGACGGTCGCCGAGCAGATCCTGTCGCACATGAACGAGGACAGGCTCAGCGACCGCGAATTGGCGGTGCTGCGCCTGATCTCACGCGGCGAGCCGAACAAGGGCGTGGCCCGGCGGCTGTCGATCTCGGATCAGACGGTGAAGGTCCATGTGAAGAGCATCTTCGGCAAGCTGGGCGTCTGCGATCGCACCCACGCCGTCACCGTCGCGGTGCGCCGCGGGTTGATCGACATCTAGGCGACCCCAGTCGTCCAGGCGTCGCAGCGGGCGGCGCGGCGCCAGGCGTTCGGCGGCGAGCCGACCGCGCGCTTGAACAGGCGCGTCAGGTGCGACTGATCGGCCAGGCCGCAGTCCAGAGCGATCTCGGCGATCGAGGCGTCCGAGGTCAGCAGCATCTGCTTGGCCAGGGTGATGCGCTGCTGAATCACGTAGTGTGAGAAGGTCACGCCGAACGTCGCCTTGAATGCGCGCGAGAAGTAGTTCGGGCTCAGCGACACCAGGGCGGCGACCGCGTCGATACGGATCGGGCGCGACAGGTTCTGCTCGACGAAGCTCTCGATCCGCCGGGCCTGCCAGGCGGCCAGGGCCCCCTGAGCCAACGGCGCGGGATGGGTGGAGCGGTCCGCCAGGGTGAAGGCCTGCTCGACCAGCCGGCGCGACGCGATGCGGTCGCCCTCGAACAGGCGCAGGGCCTTGTCCAGCAATTCGGAGATCATGCCTGTGTCGCCGACGGCGAACGGTTCTGTCTCGATGGTTCCGACGGCGTTGAGCATAGCGTCCCTCAGGGTTTGGCCACGACGCGCGCCTGCGTCTCGTCCGTGAGAGACCATGGTCGATGGACGCGTTCGGCGTCAGCCGCCAACGGGTGACATTTCACTACCCCAAATGGGGTATCGGCCGGTCGCGCGCCTGTCGCGGAAATTAGCCTCCGAGAGGAGCCTCAGAAGCGGAACTGGACAATCGCCATGGCGAAATCGACGTCGCGTCCGCCGGCCGCCTTCACCGCCCCGCCGGCCTCGGCGTGGACGGCTTCCAGCGAGAGCTTGACGTTGCGGCTGAACTGCCAGCCGAGATCGGCCTGCCAGTCCTTGCTGACCGCCTTGGCCGTCGACGCGCCGCCCCCCGCCAGCGCCGCCAGCGGCTGCAGATAGATGGCGTCGCGGCCAGCCTGGCGGCGACGATCGGTGTGGCTGACCTCGACCGAGACGGACTTGGTCGGCGCGGCGCCCAGGGCGATCCGCCAGGCCGAGAGATTGCTCCAGCCGACCAGGCCTGCCTCGCTGAAATAGGCCCCCTTGGGGAACAGCGGGTTGAAGGTCTTCAACTGGCCGTCGGCCGGATCGTTGTCGCCGGAACCGATGTCGCGGCGCACCGACAGGCGCGGCTTCCACGGCGCGGTGAAGCTGTAGCCCACCCCGGCCGAGCCGGCCCAGGCGCGGATGTCCTGGCCGGCGAAATGACCGCGCTGGACCATGCCCTCGACCTCGTAGTCGACCGCCCCGGTCTTGCCGGCCAGGCGTGCGCCGACGCCGCGGCGTCGCTCATCGCCGGTGACCGCCCCGAAGCGGACCCGGTCGCGGTCGAGGTTCAGGCTGTAGACATCGAGGCTGGCGGCCCTGCCCACGGGGGCGGTGGCGTAGACGCCCCAGAAGGCTTGGCTTGCGTTGTGGCTGTCGTTGAACCCGCCGGGTTCGAGCGCGATCGGGTGGGTGTAGAAGGCGTCGACCTTCAGGCCCTTGTCGGAATAGGTCAGTCGCGCGCCGTCGAAGCTCTGGCGGATGTTCGGGCCCTCGCGCACCGAGACGAAACGCTGGGTCGGGTTGAAGCTCAGCTCCTGGCGACCCAGGCGCAGACGCCAGTGCTGGGCGGGCGTGAGGTCGACGAACAGCACCTGAGCGTCCAGGCCGTCGCGGTCGGTGATGGCTGGGGCCTCGCCCTTGCCGATGTCGCGATGCAGGCCCAGTTCGCCATAGACCCGGACGGCGGAGTTCAGATGCAGATCGGCGCTGACCAGGCCTCGGAAGAGCGCGAAGGTGTCGGCCTGGGCGCCGCCGACGCCGAAGCGCGGGGCGTCGATGGTGTCGAGCCGAACGCGGGCCTCGCCGCCGAGCGTTAGATGGCCGTTCTCGCCCAGCGGGATATAGCGCAACGGATCGAGGCCGGTCAGGTTCGGGGCGGACTTCAGGTAGGCGTAGTCCTCGTCGGACCGGACCAGCTTGAACGCGGGCGGCTCGGCGGCCTGGGCCGCTCCGGCGGTCAGCAGCGCCGCCGCAAGAACCGCCGCCCTCATGCTTGCACCGGGCGCGGGGCGCGGGCGTAGAGGCCGCCCAGGATCGCGACGATCACGGCCGCCGGCAGCAGGCTCCAGGCGCCGGCCGCCAGGACGCCGATGGCGCCGCCGATCGCGCCGACAGCGAAGGCCATGACCGGCGGCCAGGTCTTGACGATCCGCGCCCGCAGAGCTTCGTCCAGTCCGTTCTTTGAGGTCAGCAGGTCCACCAGATCGATGGCGATCTGGGTGACGTTACCGGTCATGATGGTGGTCGGGGCCAGGTGACTGAACACCACCCGCGCGCCCACGTTCTGGACGGCCATGGCGCAGACGCCCACCAGGCCGGCCAGCATCACCGCCGGCTGGTCGGCGTTGTCGGCCGGCAGGGCGACGACGGTCAGCAGCATGAAGATCAGCAGCATCGCCGCCTGCAGCAGCAGCACCGCCGCCTCGTTGGCCTGGCCGCGCGCCCGGCGCCTACAGATCATCACATAGGTCGCGGCCGCCGCGGCGATGAACACCGGCAGGGACAGCAGCTTGGTTGCTATGCCCTGGCCGCCGCCGGCCAGGGAGACGCCCAGCATGACGAGGTTGCCGGTGGCGTGGTTCACGAACAGGCCGAACAGCAGGACGAAGCCGACCACGTCGACATAGCCGCCGACCAGGGCCATGCCGACGCCAGTGGCGGCGGCTAGGCGGGGCGACGGCGCGCTCACGCCCACTTCTCCCGTTCGACCAGGATCGCCGCCAGCATGAAGCCGCCGATCAGGCCGATATGCTCCAGGAAGGTGTTCAGCGCGTGAAAGCGCTCCACCGGGTCGGCGACCGTCCAGTAGGGATGGGCGATCAGCGTGGCGAAGGCGGTGAAGACGCCCAGGGCGCCGGCCGCCAGCCAGCCGGCCCGGCCCAGGATCAGGGCGATCGAACCGCCCAGCTGGACCAGCACCGTGGCGGCCACGACCAGCCACGCCGGCTTGAGGCCGAAATGGGCGGCCTCGGCCAGGGCGCCGTTGAGGTCGGTCAGCTTGGCGATCCCGCTCCACCAGTAGGGCAGGGTCAGGACCGCGCGGGCAAAGGTTCCGAACGCCGTCGAGCGCAGGAGGACGGAGATGGGGGCGGGGGTGTCCATGGTCATACCGCCCAGCAGCCGCAGCCCATGGCGCCCCAGAAGGAGCGCGCGTCGCTGGTCGGCGCCGCGCGGGTATAGGCCGAAGCGTGGTCGTGTCCGTGGACGTTGCAGCGGCTGGCGCAGCCGCAGGCGCTGGCGAGAGCCCGGGCGTGGCCGCGCGAGCGATCCTGATAGCCGCCGAAGGTCCGCACCGGCGACCAGTCGGGCATGGGCGGCGGCAGCACCGGCGCGAGCTTGGTGAAGTCGCCTTCGCCGTGGACGATCTTGCCGCCCAGCAGGGTCAGCACCGACGACAGGTGCGGGATCTCGTCTTCCGGCACGGCCATGAAGTCGTCGCTGAGCACGGCCAGGTCCGCCAGCTGGCCGACGGCGATCTGGCCCTTCTTGCCTTCCTCGTTCGAGAACCAGGTGTTGGCGGTGGTCCAGAGGCGCAGGGCCTCCTCGCGGTCGACGCGGTTGGCCGGCGGGTAGAGGCGCGCGCCGCCCACCGTCTTGCCGGTCACCAGCCAGTTCAGCGAGACCCAAGGGTTATAGCTGGCCACCCGCGTGGCGTCGGTGCCCGCGCCCACGGGGATCCCGGCCTTCAGCATCTTGCCGATCGGGGGCGTGGCCTCGGCGGCCTTGGCCCCGTAGCGCTCCATGAAGTACTCGCCCTGGAACGCCATGCGGTGCTGCACGGCGATGCCGCCGCCCAGGGCCGCGATGCGGTCGATGTTGCGATCGCTGATCGTCTCGGCGTGGTCGAAGAACCAGTGCAGGCCGTCGAACGGCATGTCGCGATTGACCTTCTCGTAGACGTCCAGGGCCCGCGAGATGGTCTCGTCATAGGTGGCGTGCAGCCGCCAGGGCCAGCGGTTCTCGACCAGGTGACGGATCACCGGCTCCAGGTCGGTCTCCATGCTTGGTGGCATTTCCGGCCGCTCGACGCGGAAGTCCTCGAAGTCGGCGGCGCTGTAGACCAGCATCTCGCCCGCGCCGTTGTGGCGGTACGTGTCGTCGCCCTGGCCCGGCTTGACCTGCTTGGACCACGACTGGAAGTCCGACAGCTCGGCCTTCGGCTTCTGGGTGAACAGGTTGTAGCTGATCCGCAGGGTCAGCTGGTCGTCGGCGTGCAGCTTCTCGATGATCTCGTAGTCGTCGGGGTAGTTCTGGAAGCCGCCGCCGGCGTCGATCACCCCGGTCACGCCCAGGCGGTTCATCTCGCGCATGAAGTGGCGGGTCGAGTTCAGCTGGTAGTCGGGCGGCAGCTCGGGGCCCTTGGCCAGGGTGGCGTAGAGGATCGTGGCGTTGGGCTGGGCCAGCAGCAGGCCGGTGGGCTCGCCCGAGGCGTCGCGCTGGATCTCGCCGCCCGGCGGGTTGGGCGTGTCCTTGGTGTAGCCGACGGCGCGCAGGGCGGCGCGGTTCAAGAGGGCGCGGTCGTAGAGGTGGAGGATGAACACCGGCGTCTCGGGCGCGGCGGCGTTGATCTCGTCCAGGGTCGGCAGGCGCTTCTCGACGAACTGGTGCTCGGTGAAGCCGCCGACCACGCGCACCCACTGGGGCGGCGGGGTGTTGGCGGCCTGCTTCTTCAGCATGGCCATGGCGTCGGCCAGGGTGGGCACGCCGTCCCAGCGCAGCTCCATATTGTAGTTCAGCCCGCCGCGGATGATGTGCATGTGGCTGTCGATCAGGCCCGGGATCACGCGGCGGCCCGCAAGATCGATGATCGTCGGGTTCGGGCCGGCCGCGGCGCGGACCTCGCCCTCCTCGCCGACGGCGGCGAACCTGCCGTCGCGGACCAGCGCCGCGTCGGCGCGCGGGTTGCTCCGATCCAGGGTGGTGAACTTGCCGTTGATCAGCAGCAGGTCGGCTTGGGAGGACATTGGGCCGGGGCTCCGGGCGAAAGCGGGACTGGAGAGGAAGGCCGCGCCGAGCGCGACCGTTTGGCGGCGATTGAGGGTCATGCCTGGCCCTCGGCCTTTTGCGGGTCGACAGCCTGCGGGCCCAGCACCTGACCGGCGCATTCGGGGGTCTTCAGGTAGGCCACGACGGGAGCCCTGGTCAGCAGGCGCTTGGCGATCGGGACCGCCTGTTCGCCCAGCAACATTCCCATCAGGCCCAGCAGGGCGATGGCCGGCGGGGCGGGCGAGCGCACGCCGAGCAGCGAATAGATCACGCCGACGAGCAGGCCGGCGCCGAGGGACAGCAGGTAGGGTTTCATCGCCGACGCTCCGTGAACTGAAGTGAGGCGGGACCTTGGGATCCCGCCCCGAGGACAGGGGTCAGGCGGCGGTGGCGTGGCCTTCCGACGCACCGAACATGGTCTTGGCGTAGGTGATGCCCAGGCCGTACGCGCCGCCATAGGCGCGGGCGATGCCGGTGGTCAGATCGTAGGTCTCCGAACGGGCCCAGTCCCGCTGAAGCTCCAGCAGGTATTGCAACGAGGTCATCGGGCGGGCGCCGGCCTGGACCATGCGATCCATGGCGCGATCGTGGGCCTCGGCCGAGACGTCGCCGCAGGCGTCGGCGATGACATAGACCTCGAAGCCTTGGGCGAGGGCCGACAGGGCCGGGCCGACGATGCAGACGCTGGTCCACAGGCCGGCCAGCACGATGCGCGGCTTGCCGATCTCGTTGACCTTGGCGATGACGGCGGCGTCTTCCCAGGTGTTCATCGAGGTGCGGTCGAGAGCGGCGACGCCGGGGAAGGCGTCCTTGATCTCGTCGAACATCGGGCCCGAGAAGCTCTTTTCGGCGACGGTCGTGAGGATGGTCGAGGCGCCGAAGCCGGCGGCGGCGCGGGCGACCAGGGCGGCGTTGGTGCGCAGCTCGGTGGCCGAGATCGAGTGGGTCGCGAAGGCCATCTGCGACTGGAAATCGATCATGACCAGGGTGTGGTCGGTCGGGGTCAGCAGTTGCGGGCCGGCGGTGGGCGTGGCGACGAGGGTCATGGGATGTCCTTTTGCGTTGGGTGGAGGACCGTTCCCGGCCGCCCCGTTGTTCTGACAAGCTCACTCTGGCCGCGACGCATCGCCGCATAAATGGAAATGGTGGAAAGTCACTGTTTCCAAAAACGCTATCGTCGGTCGCGACGAATTAGGCGTGCTCAGGCTACGAAGGGACGGGCTCCGCGGCTCGGCGGGTCGTGTCGCCTTTTGAACGAACCCGCCTGAAACTCGGTCACTGGAGATCGGGCAAGGACCTGGCCGCCCGCGCACGACTGTCACAAAACCGCATTACGGCTCCGCTTCGACCTGTACCGGGAGAAGATGATGTTGAGCCTGCTGCTGGCCCTGATGGCCGCCGAACCCAGCGCCCAGGCGGCGCGGATGAACGACATTCTCGCGGTCGGCACCCACAATTCCTACAAGGCCGCGATCCCGGCCGACGAGATGAAGGCCATGCTGGCGGCGGCAGGGCAGGGGGCCTTGGGGCTCGACTACAGCCATCGTCCGTTGGCTGAGGAACTGGACGCGGGCGCCCGGCAGCTGGAGCTGGACGTGGTGCGCGATCCCGACGGCGGGCGCTTCGCCAAGCCGGCCACGGCATTCGGCAAGGGTGCCGTCCCCGCCCCGGCCTGGGCGGCGGCCATGGCCAAGCCGGGCTACAAGGTCCTGCACATGCAGGACGTCGACTTCCGCACGACCTGTCCGACTTTCGTCGAATGCCTGACCCAGATTTCGCGCCTGGTCGAAGGCCCACCCGGACCACGCGCCGATCCTGATCCTGGTGAACGCCAAGGACGGTCCGTCCAGCTTTCCCGGCGGCGTCGCGGCCCTACCGTTCGACGAAAAGGCCTTCGACGCCCTGGACGCAGAGATCCGGTCGGTGTTCGCCGACGCCGAACTGATCACCCCCGACCAGGTCCAGGGCAAGCGGGCCACCCTGCGCGAGGCGGTGCTGGCCGACGGCTGGCCGACGCTGAGCGCGGCGCGTGGCAAGGTGTTCTTCGCCCTCGATGAAAGCTCGGAGAAGGTCGCGGCCTATCGCGGAGCCCGCAAGTCGCTGGAAGGCCGGGCGATGTTCGTCAACACCGACGAGGCCTCGCCGGCCGCCGCCTATCTGACCCTCAACGATCCCGTGGGCCAGCGCGCGCGCATCGCCGCCGCCGTGAAGGCCGGCTTCATCGTCCGCACCCGCGCCGACGCGGACACCGTCCAGGCGCGCAAGAACGACGTGACGATGCGCAGCGCCGCGCTGTCCAGCGGCGCGCAATACGTCTCGACCGACTACCTGTGGGCCGACCCGCGCTTCGCCGGCGGCTACACCGTGCGCCTGACCGGCGGCGAGGCGGCGACCTGCAATCCCGTCCGCATCGCCAAGGGTTGCGACGCCCCGTTCGAGAGCGCGCCCGGCGCGCCGGTCCAGGGCTATCTGAACCCCGCCCAGCGCCCGGATCTGACCAAGAATTCTGGCCGCCCCGCCGACCGCCGGTTCGCCCCGCGCGATCGCCGACGCGGCGATCTTCGACCAGAGCCGAAGCTTGAAGGGCTCCGCGCGCTGGAAGCGGGCCACCGACGATGTCGACGGCACGACCTGGAAGCACTTCTCCGAGGCTTTGGGCGTTACGATCGACCCGACCCAGGCCCCGATCCTCGCCGCCTTGCTGGAGCGGGCCGGCGAGGACCGTTCGGTGGTCAGCGTCGCCAAGACCCATTGGGGAACCAAGCGTCCCTACATCGGCAAGCCGGACGCGCCGATCTGCGAGGCCAAGAGCGATCACCTGGCCGGCAATCCGGACTATCCGTCGGGCCACTCGGCGTTCGGCATGCACGTGGCGATGATCCTGGCCGAACTGGCCCCCAGCCGGGCCGACGCGCTCTACGCCCGGGGCCGCGACTACGCCGAAAGCCGCTGGGTCTGTGGCTCGCACAGCGTCAGCGCCACGGAAGCCGGCATGCAGTCGGGGGCGACGATCTACGGCGCGGAACACGTCTCGCCGTACTTCCGCCGCGACATGGAGGCGGCGCGCGCCGAGCTGGACGCGATCCTCGCGCAAGGCGGCGCGAAGAGCGCCTCACCCGCCCGGCCGTGAAGTTTTGATGAAATCAACATCTCGCCGCTGAGGGGACGTCCGGGGCGGTCGTTGAAGCCGTCGGGGGCGTGGGTCGAACTGGCGTGTTCGGTCCGCCCGCTGTCGCAACAACACCTCGGGGATTGAGCGGATGATCGGACTGAACACGAACGGCGGCCGCGCGCGCCACCTGGCCTGGCTGATGACCAGCTGCGCCGCCATCGGCCTGTTCTCGGCCACGGGCGCCCAGGCCCAGGCCGTCGCCGCGGCGGCCGCCGAGAACGCCCAGGTCGACGAGATCGTCGTCACCGGCAGCTATCGTCGCAGCCTGGAAAAGGCCGTGGACATGAAGCGCGAGACGATCGGCTTCTCGGACTCGATCGTGGCCACCGACGTCGCCAACTTCCCCGAGCAGAACCTGGCCGAGGCGCTGCAGCGCATGCCGGGCGTGACCATCGAGCGCAACAAGGGCCTCGGCGGCCGGGTCAGCGTCCGCGGCCTGCCCAGCGAATTCACCTTCGTCACCATCAACAACCTGGCCACGGCCTCGGGCAGCGGCGGCCGCGACGTCGAGTTCGACATCTTCGCCTCGGAAGTCATCCAGCAGGTGACCGTGCAGAAGTCGCCGCGCGCCTCGGATGAGGAAGGCGGCATCGCCGGTTCGATCTACATCTCGACGGCGCGCCCGTTCGACTACAGCGGCCGCAAGCTGATCGCCTCGACCGAAGGCGCCTACAACTCGATCTCCAAGAAGACCGACCCGAAGGTCGCTTTCCTGGCCAGCGACACGTGGGGGAACTGGGGCGGATTGGTGTCGTTCTCGGCCGCGCGCCGCACGAACCGCACCGACTCCAATTCGGGCATCAACTTCCGCCCGATGTTCCGCTTCCTGGAAGCGGGCGGCACGCGCGCCTCGCAGGCCGCCGCCGTCCTGGCCCGCGACGCCGGCGTCGTCGTCAAGAGCAACACCAATCGCGACGAGACCGGCCGCATCATCTTCCAGGACAAGGTCGGCGACCGCGCCTACCTGAACACCCAGGACCAGTGGGGCGGCACCGCTTCGCTGCAGTACAAGCCCTCGGCCAATTTCGACATCGCCTTCGACCTGATGCTGGGCGGCTATGACGCGACCGAGGACCAGTACGACGCGGCCGCCTATTCGGCCTCGAGCAAGAGCACGCTGGAGACCATCCACAGCTACGACAAGACCACCCTGGCCGACTACAACATGGTCGTGCTGCGCGACGTCTCCTACACCGCGACCCAGCACGAAATGCTCAGCAAGGAGCAGATCAACAAGACCGACTACGCCCAGTTCGGCTCGGATCTGAACTGGCGCGGCGAGACCTGGAAGCTGCACGCCCTGGCCGGCTATTCGGGCGCCAAGAAGACGCTCGACTATTCGAACCTGAAGCACGTGGCCTACGCCCCGTCGCGCACCCGCTGGACGGCCACCGGCGGCGAGACGATCAAGAGCGCCAATCCGGCCTCGATCGACATGTACAATTCGCCGTCGAAATATCTGTTCGAGGCCTATGAGACGACGTTGGAGAAGATCACCGACGACAAGTACGCGGCCCAGGCCGACTACACGAAAGAGTTCTCGATCGGCTTCTTCCCGGCGCTGAAGACCATCCAGGTCGGCGCCCGCTACACCGACAAGTCCAAGGAGCGCCGCTACGGCGCGCTGAACATCCAGGGGCCGGGGCCGGGCAGCACCGCCTGGCTCAACACCCGCACCATGGCCGACAGCCCGCTGACGCCGATCGGCGACCTGGTGCCGGGCGGCGACTACACGGTCCGCGACATCACCTGGAGCCAGATCTCCAACGACTACGCGCGCAAGACCTTCCGCTACGCTGGCTTCACCACGCCGTTCACGCCGGGCGACTACTACAAGGTCGATGAGAAGGTCACGAGCGTCTACGCCATGGCCGACCTCGGCTTCGACGTCGGCCCCGTGCCGGTGGCGGTGAACGGCGGCGTTCGCTATGTCGACACCTCGATCACCTCGTCAGGCTACCACCAGGTCCAGACCTCGACCGGTGGCACGACCTATACCCCTGCGCCGGTGTCCAGCGACGGCAGCTACAACAAGCTGCTGCCGAGCGTGAACTTCACCGCCGACATCACCGACAGCATCGTGCTGCGCGGCGCGGCCTCGAAGACCCTGATGCGCCCGGCCCTGACCGACCTGGCCTACAAGCGCACGGCCAGCTGGAACTCGTTCCGCTTCACGGACGGCAACCCGAACCTGAAGCCGACCTTCGCCGAGCAGTATGAAGTCGGCCTCGAAAAGTACCTGCCGGAAGGCGGCCTGCTGGCGGTCTCGTACTTCAAGAAGAAGATCGAGGGCGTCGTCCGCCAGGCCCTCACGGGCACGGTCAAGGGCGTCACCAAGTACAACGCCAACGGCACGATCGACGGCGTCTACGACTTCGACGTCTACCAGCCGATCAACGCCGCGGGCTCGTACAATGTCGACGGCGTCGAACTGGTGGCCATCGTGCCGTTCGGCCTGTTGTGGGAACCGGCCAAGGGCTTCGGCGTCAACGCCAACTACACGATCCTGGACAGCTCGCTGAGCGGCCAGTCGATCATCGGCGTCCCGACCCCGCCGGTTGGCCTGGCCGACAAGGCCTACAACCTCACGCTCTACTACGAGAACGACAGGTTCCAGGCCCGCGTCTCCTATAACTACAAGGGCAAGTACGTCGAGGGCATCGGCTACGAGATGTATCCGATCTGGCGCTCGGGCTATGGCCAGACCGACATCTCGGTCAGCTACAACGTCAACGAGCGCGTCCAACTGAGCCTGGAGGGGATCAACGTCACCGACGAGGTCACCAAGGGCTACACGATGGATCCGTCGTTCCCGACCATGTACGAGAAGTCGGGACGGCGCTTCTCGCTCGGCCTGCGGATGAATTTCTGAGCCCGCTGGACGCCATCACCGGGCGCGCTCCCCCCTTCGCCGGGGGGAGCGCTTCGGCGCGTCCCAAGAGGAGCGACTGGAGAGGCGGCATGACGGGGCTGCGCGCCGAACTGGTGCTGTTTCTCCAGCGACGCGGCCAGTCGCTGGAGGACGCCGAGGACATCGTCCAGGAAACCTTCGTCCGTTTCCATCGGGCCGGTCACGAGATCGGCCAGGCCGACAGCCGGCCGCTGCTGTTCGCCATCGCCAAGAACCTCCTGAAGGACCACTGGAAGCAGGCCGGCCGCGAGCGGGCCCGCACCTTGTGGCTCGATACCGACGATACGACCGCGGCCTGGGAGAACGCGCCCAGCGAGGACCCGGCCGCCGACCGCCGCTCGATCGCCCGCCAGGACCTGGCCGGCGTCGCGGCCGCCATTCGCGAGCTGCCGCCGCGCTGCCGCGACGCCTTCCTGCTGCATCGCTTCGAGGACCTCAGCTACCGCCAGATCGCCGACCGCCTCGGCGTGTCGGTCAGCATGGTGGAAAAGCACCTGGCCGAGGCGCTACGTCGGCTGAAAGCCGCGCGGGGGACCTGAGGTGTCGCGCTTGTGGATCGTTGTGAAGATGCGCCCCGGGCAAGACCGGTCCACGCTGCTCATTGGGAAGGCCTAACCGCCAAGATGCTCGATCGTCTCGCCAGCCTGTTCGAAGCCAAGCCGCGCACCGCGGAGGACTGGGTCGTGCGCCTGGGCCGTCCGGACCCGTCGCGTTCGACCCTGGCGGCCTTCGAGCGCTGGCTGGCGGCCAACCCGAAGAACCTCGCCGACTATCAGGACGCCAAGGCTCTGCTGCGCGACACGCGCGATCTGCGGGCCGAGCTCGTCGGCGAGCTGAACCTGATCCCGCGCACGCCGGTCGCCGCGCGTCGCCGCGAGAAGACGGGCTGGACTCCCGTCGCCCTGGCGGGCGGTCTGGTCGCCGCCGTGTTGGCCTTGGCCATAGCGCCGACGCTGATCACCCGCCTGCAGGATCCGTTGGCCGGCGCCGAGACCTACACGACCGCCGTCGGCGAGATCCGCGATGTGACCCTGGCCGACGGCTCGGTCGTCACCCTGGACACCGCCACCACCCTGCGCGCCAGGGTCGACGGCAAGGTCCGTCGCCTCGCCCTGGACAAGGGCGCGGCCTATTTCGCGGTCGCCCACGACAAGGTCCACCCGTTCCAGGTGGCCCTGGCCGACCGGCAAGTCATCGTCACCGGCACCCACTTCGCCACGAGCCTCCGCGACGGCCGTGCCCGGGTGGAGCTGCTGGAGGGCTCGGTCGAGGTTTCGCAGCCCCGACTCTCGGCCGAGCCCGTCCGGCTCATCCCCGGCGACCAGGTCAGCTACCGGGCCGGCGGCGCGGTGCGGCGCGAGGCCCGGATCGATCCGGCCACCGCCGTCGCCTGGCGAGAGCGCCGGCTGGTGTTCCAGGACGCGGCGCTGTCCGAGGTGCTGGCCGAACTGGACCGTTACACCGACGCCAGGATCCGCCTGGCCGACCCGGCGCTGGGCCGCCAACGCGTCACCGCCATGCTGGCGCTGGACGGCCGCGGGACGGTGATCGACCGCGCCGCCAAGGTGCTGCCGGTGATGCTGAAGCGCACCGGTTCGGGCGAGGTTGTCGCCACGGCGAGATAGGCGCTTCTCGCAAGAAAGCCGGCTCTTTTGGCCGCGCCTGCTTATCCTGCTCGGCTTGAACAACGCCGATCAGGGCAGGCTCTTCGCAAGTCTGTCACGAAGCGGCGGTACCAGACCCGGGCGCCCAGCAGCGCCGGGGGTTTTCGCCAGTCGCCGCATGTCTTTCCGTCGCGTGCCCGCCCTGACGATCGCGGCGCTGGCCGCGGCCGCGCCGGCGTTCGCGCAAGGCCCGGCGCCGCGCTTCGACATCCCCGCCCAGGACGCCCGCGCCGCCCTGATGACCCTGTGCCTGAAGGCCGGCTGCGCCTTCGCCCTGTCGACCCAGCCAGGCCATGCCTATCGCGCCAATGCGGTGTCCGGGACCATGCCTTGGCCGGAGGCTCTGAAGCGCCTGCTGGCGGGCACGGGCCTGCGCTACGAGATCGTCGACCGCGCCTCGGTGCGGGTCTGGGCCGAGGCGGCGTCCGCGCCGCCTCGCGTCGCGCCGGCTCCCGAAGCGCCGACAGACCTGGATGCGGTCACGATCACCGCCGCCTTCGTGGCCGGCATCGAGGATTCTCTGCTCCAGAAGCGGCGCGCCGACGCCATCGTCGACGCCGTCTCGGCGGGCCGGATCGGCGAGCTTCCGGCCGCCAACCTCGCCGAGGCCCTGCAGCGCGTGCCGGGGGTGGCCATAGAGCGCGAGGTGGGCGAGGGGCAGTTCGTCAGCGTCCGGGGCCTTGGGCCGCTGTTCCAGTCGGTGACCCTGAACGGCGCGCCGGTGGCGTTCAACGAGAACATCCGCAACTCCACCCAGAGCGGCAGGCAGTTCCGGTTTCGCGCCCTGTCGGCCGACCTGCTGGCCGGGGCCGTGGTGGCCAAGTCGGCGACGGCCGATCTGGTGGATGGCGGCATCGGCTCGAACATCGACATCCGCACGGTGCGCGGGCTGGAGGGGGCGTCGTACCTGTCGATCCGCGCCGACGCCCACGCCGAGCTGCGTTCGGACGCCGTGTCGCCGGACGTCGCCATCTCTGGCCGCTGGCGGCGCGCCGACGGTCGGCTGGGCGTGGTCGCCGGCGTCTCCACCGAGCGGCGCGAGGTCCAGTACGACCGCTTTCAGGTCTCGCGCTATCGCGACCTTGTCGTCAACGGCGCGTCGTTGACCGTTCCCGAGGATATCCGAACCACGATCGAGCAGGAGCAGCGCGCGCGGACCACGGCCTTCGCCGGGGCCGAGTGGCGGGTCGCGCCGAGCGTCACGCTCTATCTCGACACCCTGGCCTCGCGTTTCGACAACAGCATCCGCGAGGACCGCATCGTCTACGGGATCGGCGACTACGCGGCCCAGGCCCTGGCGGCGGGCGACGCGCGGATCGAGGGCCGCACCCTGCTCGGCGGCCGCATCGCCGCCGGCGAGATCGGCAACAACCTGGAAGTCTCCGACCAGGTTCACGAGAACGTCTCCTTGAGCCTGGCCATGAAGGCCGACGTCGGCGGGTGGACCCTGGAGCCACGCCTCAGCCTGTCCAGCGCCCGTTCCAACCTCGACACGCCGCTGCAGAGGATCGGCGCGGTCAGCCCGTTGGGCGTCTCCTACGGCTTCGACCTGGGGCCCGACCTGATCGCGCGCCGCGAGACGCCGCTGTTGTCGACGTCGTTCGACCTGACCGATCCGGCCCAGCTGACCTTCTCGCGCTACGGCGTCCGCGCCACCCATGTGGACGACCACGATGTCACCGGACTGGTCGCCGCCGAGCGGCCGGTCGACTGGACGCTGGGACCCCTGCGGTTCGAGCGTCTGCGCCTGGGCGGGCAGGTCACCGATCGGGGGCGCGACTTCCAGCGCCGCGACCGCGAGGCCGCGCCACGGGCCGGGACGGTCGTCGACGCCGGCTTCTTCGACATCGGCACGCCCGGCGAGGCTTTCGACCGGCTGATCGCCGCGCGACCGCCGGCCTGGACCTCGGCCGACTTCACCGCCTTTCGCGCCGGCTTCGTGCTGCCGGGCGAGGCCGACCGGGTGATCGTCGACGCCAAGGACCTGGTGCCGACCGGCGCGGATCTGCAGGGCTCCTACAAGGTCGGCGAGCGAATCCTGGCCGCCTACGGTCGCCTGGACTTCGCCACGAGCGTCCTGGGCCTGCCGGCCACCGGCAATGTCGGCTTGCGGACCGCCCGGACCCGGACGGACGTGACCGGCACGCTGCTGGGCGTCGCCCCGACGGGCTCCATGGACGTCAAGTCGGTCCGCTATGCCGGCGCCCACGCCGTGGCCCTGCCCAGCGTCAACCTCGCCATCGCGCTGGATGAGCACTGGCGGCTGCGGCTGGCGGCCTCGCGCAGCATCACCCGGCCATCCTTGGCGGACCTGCGCTCGGCCACGGTGCCGGCCAGCAGTCTCGTCTCGATCCTCTACCAGCGCGGCCAGGCGGAGATCGACAATCCCTCGCCGGGGACCCTATTCTCCGGCGTCGGCGGCAATCCGGCGCTGAAGCCGTACCTGGCCGCCAACTACGACCTCTCGCTGGAGCGTGAGTTCGAGGGTTTCGGCGGCGTCAGCCTGGCGCTGTTCCACAAGACCATCGACGACTTCATCGTCGTCTCGGCCCGACCCGAGCGCCTGGCCTTCGCCACCCGCGCCGGGCCGCCGGTGGTGGCCACGGTGATGATGTCCCGGCCGCGCAACGCGGGCGAGGCGAAGGTCACGGGCCTGGAGGCCGCTTTCAGCCGGCGCTTCGCCCACGGCGTCGGGATCTGGACCAGCGCCACCTGGGTCGACGCCGCCAGCCGCGACGACCAGGGCCGGCGCGGCCGGCTGAACGGCGTCTCGCGCCTGTCCTGGTCTATCAGCCCCTTCGTCGAACGCGGTTCGCTTCACGCTCACCTGTCTTGGACCTGGCGCTCGCCGTTCGGCTCCGAGGCCGACATGCAGGGGGGAGGGGTGTCCAGCTTCGTGGTGGCCAGCGCCGGCTATCTCGACGCGGCCGGGTTCTACGACCTGAGTTCCCGCGTCTCGCTATACGTTCGAGGCCAGCAACCTGACCGACACGGTCGAGGCCGCTTATGAGGGGCGGCGCGACCGCCCGCTGCAGATCGGCCGCTCGGGGCGTTCTTTCGGTTTCGGACTCCGCATCCGGCTTTAGCCGCCGATTTGTCCGCAGGACACCGGTTACCGTCCTGAAATATGGAGCAACCAAGACGCGAAGGCCTGAATTGGCTGGGTCAGGCGCCGCTTTAGGCGGGCCGAACTGTTCCGTTCCATCGTCACGGAAACCAGCTCAAACCGGCTTGAAAAAATCCTGCCAGCGCTGTCATTTTGTCATTGCAGCGGTCCGCGACCGATGTTACCGCTAACTAGTACCTCGTGCGGTGGTTGTTTTTCCAGCGCTCGCGGGACGGGAAGAGCAGCCGGGAATGCTTCCGGCGCGTAACAAAAACAGCGCCCCACAGGGGCTAATTAGGGGGAACGGCTTATGAAGCGGCTTCGTCGCTTGCACGCGTCTGCCTCTTGCGTCGCCATCACGGCGGCCATGTTCGCCAGCTCAGCGCTGGCTCAGCAGACCCAAGAAAACACCGCCGTCGACGAAATCGTCGTCACCGGCATCCGCGCTTCTCTCGAACGGTCGATCGCGATCAAGCGCAATAACAGCGGCGTTGTCGACGCCATCTCCGCCGAGGACATCGGCAAGTTCCCGGACACCAACCTCGCCGAATCCCTGCAGCGGATCACCGGCGTGTCCATCGACCGCACCAACGGCGAAGGCTCGCAGGTCACCGTCCGCGGCTTTGGCGGCGGCTTCAACCTGGTGACTCTGAACGGCCGCACCATGCCGACGGCCAACGTCGCCACGGTCGGCGGCGACCAGTCCACGGACTTCGCCGCGGGCACCAGCCGTTCGTTCGACTTCTCGAACCTCGCCTCGGAAGGCGTGACCACGCTGGAGGTCTACAAGACCGGTCGCGCGGCGATCCCTTCGGGCGGCATCGGCGCGACGATCAACGTCAAGACGCGCCATCCTCTGGACGC
Organism: Caulobacter sp. UC70_42; assembly: GCF_044056025.1. Classification (NCBI taxonomy): domain Bacteria; kingdom Pseudomonadati; phylum Pseudomonadota; class Alphaproteobacteria; order Caulobacterales; family Caulobacteraceae; genus Caulobacter; species Caulobacter sp. UC70_42. The sequence continues at coordinate 2,856,435 of NZ_CP171994.1, forward strand.
CCGAGAGCACGGCCTGTCGGGCAGCATCGGGGTCAAGGGCGTCTACGACCAGAGCATGTCCGAGAAGCTCGAGGACACGTCGAAGTACACGCCCGAAGTTTCGGGCCTGTTGAACTATCTCGATGAAAGCGAGAAGTTCGGCGTCGCCCTGTTCGGCGCCTACCAGAAGCGTAACTTCACCAGCCGTTCGGTCACCTCGAACGACTGGAACATCCGCACCTTCGCTCAGTTCAACGATCCGGCGAACGGCTTCGTGCGGAACGGCGGCGCGACCCAGATCACCAACGCGCCTTCGAATCCGAACACCCTGGTCGCGATCCCGAACGACAGCCGCTACCACTTCTCGCAAGGCCAGCGCGAACGGGTCAACGGCCAGCTGACCGCGCAATTCCGCCCGACCGAAAGCCTGACGATCACGGCCGACGCCCTGTACGCCAAGAACAAGTCGTACGAGCGCCGCAACGACAGCACGAACTGGTTCAACCGCCCGTTCGACAAGGTGACCTTCGACGACAACCCGGTCGTGGCCACCGCCGTCCTGCTGCAGGAAAACCTGAGCGGCACCAAGGACATGGGCTTCGAGCAGCAGTATCGCGCCAACACGGACTCCCTGAAGTCCTACGGCCTCAACGCGGCCTGGGACCTGTCGGACCGCTTCCGCGTCAATATCGACGGCCACATCTCGAAGTCGGACTCCAAGCCGGGCGCGCCGAACGGCAGCAGCTCGACCATGGTCTCCATCGGCGCGCCGATCATCTCGTCGCACTCGGTTGACTACAGCGGCAAGGTTCCGATCCAGTCGATCACGATCAACGACGCCGCCCCGCGCGGCAACGGCAACGGTCAGCTCGACGTCGGCGACCTGGGCAGCCAGGTGGGCCGCACCTCGGCGCAGCGCCAGGAGCACGAGGTCAAGGAAGCCCGTATCGACTTCACCTGGGACCTGGACGACAACGGCAGCCGCCTGGACTTCGGCGCGGACTATCGCACCTCGAAGATGACCCAGTCGACGACCAACACCGAGCAGGAACTGGGCTCGTGGGGCATCTCCAACCCGCGTGACGTCCAGCAATATGCCGGCAGCCTGGTCAAGGCCTTCTGCATGGCCTGTCGCTTCAGCGAGTTGGACCTGAAGCAGACCGGCCCTGGCCTGGTGTCGTTCCGCGCCGACGCGGTCGATCTGCTGAACGCCCTGTCGCCTGTCTACACCGCCCGCGGCAACCCGGTGCGGGTCACCGGCCAGAACAATAACCGCGTCGACGAGGACATCGCCGCGGCCTATGGCCAGCTGACCTGGAAGTCCGAGTTGGCCGGCCTCCCGGCCACCCTGGTCACGGGCGTTCGCTACGAGCAGACCAAGGTCACGTCGATCTCGGCGGTGCGTACGCCGACGGCCATCGTCTGGACGTCGGACAACGACTTCCGGATCGACACGGCGTCGACCTATTCGCCGCTGTCGGGCAAGGGCAAGTACAACAACCTGCTGCCCTCGCTGGACTTCCAGGTCGACCTTCGGGACGACGTGGTGGGCCGCTTCTCGTTCAGCCGCACCATCGCGCGGCCGGACTACGGCAACCTGTTCGCCGCCCAGACGGTCAACGCGCCGGGACGTCCGGTCGCCAACGGGGCCACCCCGCTCGGCACCAGCGGCAACCCGGACCTGGAGCCGCTGATCTCGGACAACTTCGACGTCTCGCTGGAGTGGTACTACAAACCCAGCAGCTTCATCACGGCCGGCTTCTTCGAGAAGCGCGTCAACAACTTCGTCGGCACCGGCACGGTGATGCAGAATCTGTTCGGCCTGCGTGACCCGACGTCCGGTCAGGCTGGCACGCGCTCCGGCACGGCCAGGGATCTGCTTAACGCCATCGGAGCCGGGCCGACCGACGTGAACCTGTTCACGATGACGGCCCTGCTGCAGCAGAACGGCGGTTCGGCGGCGGCGGCGACGGCCCAGTTCCAGGCCAATCGCGGCCCCAGCGGCGACCTGAACCAGGCCTTCGCCGACGCCATCCTGGCGGCGGTGGACATCACCGCCAACGCCAGCGACCCGCTGTTCAATTTCCAGGTCTCCAAGCCGATCAACAACCGGACCGGCAAGATCCACGGTTTCGAAATCGCGGCGCAGCACTTCTTCGGCGACACCGGCTTCGGTGTGTCGGGGGCCTACACCCTGGTGCGTGGCGACGTCGCGTTCGACAACGGCGCCAGCCCCGGCCAGGACCAGTTCGCTCTGCTGGGTCTGTCGGACACGGCCAACGCCACCCTGATCTACGACAAGAACGGGATCTCGGCGCGGATCGCCTACAACTGGCGTGACAAGTTCCTGCAGGCCACCAATCGCGGCAACGACCGTAACCCGGTCTATGTCGCGCCGTTCGGTCAGCTGGACTTCAGCGTCAGCTACGACATCACGCCGGCGCTGGCGGTTTCCCTGGAAGGCATCAACCTCACCAAGGAAAGCCTGCGCACCTACGGTCGCGATCCGAACCAGCTGTGGTTCGCCCAAGAGCTGGATCGCCGCTTCCTGCTCGGCGCTCGCTACCGCTTCTAGGATCGGAAGTCTCTAGAGGCTTGGGGGCAGGGGGCCGTCGCGCTTGCGGCGGCCCCTTCTTCCTTTGAACTACGCGTATGACAGCGTGAGCGAGCCCAGATGAACCGAGTGCTTCTCAACAACATCGATCACGCCGACCTGCGCGTGCTCGCCGGCCACGGCGTCGCCTATGGCGATGCGATCAACCAGACGCTGCTCCTGCCGACAGAGTTCGAGGCGGCGCAGCGCGAATATCCAATCCTGATCCGCAAGGACGCCGCCGGCGCCTACCAGGCCGTGGCGCTGCTGGGCCTGGATCGCGACGAGAACCTGTTCCTCGACGAGACCGGCTGGAACGCCCGTTACATCCCCGCCGTCCAGCGGCGCGGGCCGTTCTCGATCGCCCTGCAACGCGACGAACTGGGCGCCGAGCCGCGGCCGATGATCCATGTCGACCTCGACCATCCGCGCGTCAGCCGGGACGCGGGCGAGCGCCTGTTCCTGCCGGCCGGCGGCGCCGCGCCGTATCTGCAGAGCGTTAACCGCACGCTGAGTCTCATCCACGAGGGCCTGGAAGTGGCCGGCCCGATGTTCGCGGCCTTCGACGAACTGGGCCTGATCGAGCCGATCGACATCGAGATCAAGCTGGACGACCAGACCAGCTACGACGTGCCGGACGTCTTCACCCTGGCGCCCGATCGCCTGGCGGCCGTCGCCGGGACGGACCTGGAGCGGCTGCACCAGTCGGGCCTGCTGCGCGCGGCCTGGGCCATGATCGCCTCCATGGGCAATATCGAGGACCTCATCGCCCGCAAGACCCGCAAGCGCGCCGCTTCCTCTGGATTGGCCTGACGTGCCCGCCCTGACGGCCCGCCGGACGCTGGAGACTAGGGTCGCGACGCCGGCCGAGATCCCGTTCGACGCCGTGTTGGCCGGCCAGACGCCGATGGTGTTCAAGGGCCTGGCGCGGGATTGGCCGTTAGTACGGGCAGGCCTCGAATCCAGCCAAGCGGCGCGCGACTATATCCGCGCTCACGACCAGGGCGGCCGGGTGGTGGGCTATAGCGGTGATCCGTCGATCAATGGCCGGTTCTTCTACGACGAGACCCGGGCGGCCATGAACTTCAAGGCCGAACGCGCGCCGCTGGAGACCTTTCTGCGCCGCCTCGAAGAGGTCGAGGGCCGAAATGACGCCCCGTCGGTCTATGTCGGCTCGACCGATCTCGACGCCTATTTCCCCAGCCTGAAGGCCGCCAACGACCTGGGCCTTGGACCCGAGGTGTTCGGCCCCCCAGCCGCCGATGGCGGGAATGTGGATCGGCAACCGCACGACCGCGGCGGCTCACTACGACATGTCCAACAATATCGCCGTCTGCGCCGTCGGCCGGCGGCGCTTCACGCTGTTCCCGCCGGACCAGGTCGCCAATCTCTACCCCGGCCCGCTGGAGCCGACGCCCGGCGGCCAGGTGGTCAGCCTGGTCGATTTTGACACGCCCGATTTCGAGCAGCATCCGCTTTTCCGCGAGGCGATCGCCAACGCCCAGGTCGCCGAGCTCGAGCCCGGCGACGTCCTCGTCTACCCGGCCTTGTGGTGGCATCAGGTCGAGGCGCTGGAGCCGTTCAACGTGCTGGTGAACTACTGGTGGAACGCTTCGCCGGGTTTCGTCGACACGCCGATGAACACCCTGCTGCACGGCCTTCTGAGCCTGCGCGACCGGCCCGACTTCGAGAAGCAGGGCTGGAAGGTCCTGTTCGACTACTACCTGTTCGGTCCCGCCGATCGCGCCGGGGCGCATTTGCCCGAGGCCGCGCGGGGACCGCTGGGACCGATGGATGACCTGAAAGCCAGGCGGCTGAGAGCATACCTGCTCGACCGCCTGAACCGATAAGACTGAACCGATAAGAAGAACCAAGGGGAGGGCGCGATGACCCAGCAGACGGTCCGCAAGGTGGTGATCGCGGGCGGCGGAACGGCCGGCTGGATGGCGGCGGCCGCGCTGGTCAAGCAGCTCGGGCCGCTGCTCGACATCACCCTGGTCGAGTCCGAGGACATCGGCACGGTCGGGGTGGGCGAGTCGACGATCCCCACGGCCCGCACCTTCAATGCGCTGCTCGATATCGACGAGGCCGCGTTCATGCGCGCCACCCAGGCGACCTTCAAGCTGGGCATCTCGTTCGAGAATTGGGGCGAGGTCGGCGACCGCTACATCCACTCGTTCGGCCAGGTCGGCAAATCCACCTGGATGGGCGGCTTCCATCACTTCTGGATGCAGGCCCGCGAGCAGGGGTTCGGCGGCGACCTCGGCGACTATTGTCTGGAGCTGAAGGCCGCCGAGCAGAACCGGTTCTACACCGGCGAAGAGAGTCCGCTGAACTACGCCTATCACCTGGACGCCGGCCTCTACGGGCGCTTCCTGCGCGGCATGGCCGAGGCCGAGGGCGTGCGCCGGGTCGAGGGCAAGATCGCCTCTGTCCGCCAGCGCGGCGAGGACGGCTTCGTCGAGGCCCTGGTCATGGAGAACGGCGAGGTCGTCGAGGGCGATCTGTTCATCGACTGCACGGGTTTCCGCGGCCTGCTGATCGAACAAACCCTGAAGGCCGGCTTCGAGGACTGGGACCACTGGCTGCCGACCAACAGCGCCCTGGCCGTGCAGACCCGTTCGACCGAGCCCGCCGTTCCCTACACCCGGGCGATCGCCCACGAGGCCGGCTGGCGCTGGAAGATCCCGCTGCAGCATCGGGTCGGCAATGGCCTCGTCTACTGCAGCGACTTCATGTCCGATGACGATGCGCGCGCGAAGTTGATGGGCGAGATCGAGGGCGAGACCCTGATCGAGCCGCGACTGATCCGCTATCGAACAGGCCGTCGCCGCAAGACCTGGGACAAGAACGTCGTGGCGCTGGGTCTGGCCAGCGGCTTCGTCGAGCCGCTGGAGTCGACCTCGATCCACCTGATCATGATCGGCGTGACGCGTCTGATGCAGCTGTTTCCCTTCGCCGGGATCAGCCTGGCGGCCGTCGATCGCTACAACCGCCAGGCCGACGACGAACTGGAGAAGATCCGGGACTTCATCATCCTGCACTACAAGGCGACCGAGCGGACCGACAGCCCGTTCTGGGATCGCGTGCGCGAGATGGGCATCCCCGACAGCCTTGCCCAGCGCATCGAACTCTTCCGCCAGAGCGCCCAGGTCTACCAGGCGCCTGGAGAGCTGTTCCAGGTCGACTCGTGGCTACAGGTGCTGCTGGGCCAGCGGATCCAGCCTCGCGCCTACCATCACATGGGTCGGCTGATGCCGCCTCAGCAGCTGAAGGGCGCGCTGGAGGACCTCAAGCGCAACATCGACGGCATGGTGGCCCGACTGCCGCAGCACCAGGCCTTCCTCGACCGCTACTGCGCGCCTCTGGTGAGCAAGAGCGCCTAGATCGGGAGCGGCGCGAACAGCTTCTGCAGTGTGGCCCCGATCCGCCCCGCGGCCGGGTCGGCGTCGGTCAGGCCCATGGCGGTCAGCTCACCGCCGATGCGACGACCGACGGCCAGCAGAGGGCGGCTGGTGACCTGGGCCTGGGCCAGGTCCTCGATGGCTTCGGCGTAGCGGGCGGCGTTGAGGTTGGCCAACGCCCAGGCGCGGGCGGCTTGGCCGGTCTGGCGGCGCAGGGCCTCATCGGCGACCAGGCGCTCGAGCACGTCGCGCAACTCCTCGATCACGATTCCGCCGTCGATCTTGAAGACCAGGTCGTCGGGTAGCTCGCCGTAGAAGCCGGCGCGGGCGACCACGGTCGGGCGGCCGCTCAGCATGCCTTCGCAGGCCGAGCCCGAGGCGCCTTCCAGCACCGGCTTGCGCAGGGCGATCATGATGTCGGCTTCGTCGAGGCGGCGGTCCAGCGTGTCGTCGTCGACCGCGCCCTCGATGATCAGATTGCCGAACCCGACCTCGGCGGCGGTGACTTCCAGCTTGGCGCGCTCCTCGTCCGAGATCGGACCCACCAGGCGATAGACGCATGCCTTCAGGGTGTCGGAGCCGCCGATGGCGCGGATCACGTCGTCGACGCGCTTGTTGGGGTTCATCACCCCGACCGTGGTGAGCGTCAGTTGGGCCTTGGCTTTGGGAGGCCCAGGAGGCGTCGCGCGGTCGGGGCAGCACAGCGGGGTGACGGCGACCGGACCTTGAACAACCGCCTCCAGCTTGGGCGCGTAGAACTCGGCGTGAGCCAGGGCGGCCTCGCAGCGGCCGGCCAGCCATTCGGTCATCGGCAGGTGCTGGGCGATCTCGCCCATGTCCAGCATCTGGCCCGAGCGAACGGCCACGGCGTGGGGCAGGGCGGCCTCGCCATAGGTCGCGACGATCTCGGCGTCGTGTCGACGATAGTCGAGGCCGTTGTAATGCAGCCAGCCCGAGAACAGGTTGTAGATGTAGAAGTCGTGGAAGATCCCCAGGCACGGCGCGGCGTCCAGGATCGCGAACACGCCCCCGTGGAAGGGATAGTTGTCGCCGATGTTGACGACGACCACGTCGAACTCCGCTCGCAGGCGCGAGAGGTCGTAGGACCGCCAGTGATGCACGCGCAGGGCGGTCGGGTGAAGCGGCTCGGCCGGGTCGTCCCGGTCCTCGCAGCGCAGGATCTCGACCTGGTGGCCGCGCAGGGCCAGGGCCTTGGCGACCTCGGCGCTCACCCGGCCGATCGACGAGCGCAGGACGAAGGGCGTCACCCAGCAGATCTTCATCTAGCGAGCCAGCAGACGCTTTTCGGCGTCGCCGCCGGCGCGTACGAAGGCGATGTTGGCCGAGACCACCTTGGCGGCGGCCTTGGCGTTGGTCGGCTCGGCCGCGCCGGTCGCCTCGTCGATGATGTAGGCCTTGAAGCCGGCGTCGGCGAAGGCCTTGAACCACTGGGCCGGGGTCTGTCCGACGCGCCCCAGGTGCTCGGGACCGAACTCGGCGACGATGGCCAGGTCCTTGTTCTTGGCGATCAGGCCCGACATGCCGGCCAGCACGTCCAGTTCGGCGCCCTCCACGTCGATCTTGACCACGTCCATGCGTTTGGCGGGCGCGACATCGTCCAGGCGCACGACCTCGACCTGGATCTCGCGCGAACCCTCGGTCTCGGGCAGGGCGTAGAGGGAGCTGTGGCCGATGATGTCGCTGACGTGGAAGGTCAGCTGGCCAGCCTGCGCGCCCACGGCCTGGTCGCGGACCTCGACCCAGGACAGGCCGTTGAGGTGGCGCATCTTTTCGAGGTTGGCGCGCGGGATCGCTTCCGGCTCGAAGGCGATGACCTTGCCGGCTGGGCCAGCGGCCCACGCCATGATCAACGTAAGCAGGCCGATATTGGCGCCGACGTCCGCGACCACCATGCCCGGCTGGACCAGGCGGCGCAGCACGTCGCCGGTGCCGGGCTCCAGGCCACGGCTGGTGGCGTTGGCCAGCATGGTCACGAAGGTGGGCAGGGCGGTCGGAGCCAGGATATAGCCGTCGCGCATCCGGATGGCCGTGGACTCCGCGTCGTAATGGATCAGCGGCCGCGCCTTGATCTCCAGTTCGTCGAAGCGCGGGCCGAACAGGCCGGGCAGGCGGGCCAGTTCGCCATAGGCCTGGTCGCCGCGGTTCTGGACGTGGGACAGCTGGGCCGACAGGGTCTGCAGGGTCGCCGTGGCGACCTGCTGCTGTTGCAGCACCAGATGCAGCAGGCTCTGGGTGTGATCCAGGCGCGCCTGGGTCGCGTGCAGGTCGGCGGACAGGACGTTCAGGTGGGCTTGGGCCTGGCGCAGCTCGTGCTCGACGCTGGCCTGCAGATAGCGGCGCGCATAGTTGGCGACCGGCGACAGCACCGGGCCGATCAGGCGGCGCGCGAACCCGAAGCGGCGGCGCGGCGGCGGACCGGCGGGCGGGGAGGGCGAAGCCTCCGGCGTTTCGGCGGCGGGAGCGCGCATGGCGGAACTAATCGCCAGGTCCAGGCGTGCGGGCCTCAAGGCAGTCCTTCCCGAACGCGGCCCCGCGAGAGGCCGTCATTCCTCTGATCTCGCGACATCCGGAGCGGACGCTCCAGGCGTTTCGTCTAGACCAGAATCCCGTCGTGCAGGAAGGACGAATGATCACCGACGAGGCTGATCGAGCTGCCATCGGCGAAGTCGAAGGTCATGCTGCCGAGGTGACCGATCGTGCCGGTGTCATGCAGGACGCGGGAATCGAACATCACGATATCCGCGCCCTTCGCGATGATCTCGACGCTGCCGGTGTGCGCGATGAAGTAGTCGACGAACTGCTTGACCAGGGTCGGCGAGGCGAAGGTCGGGGCGGGATCGCTCGGAGTCGGCTTGGTCTCGGGCAGGCCGGGATCCATCGGCGGCAAATCACCGCCGCCGCCGCTACCACCATTACCGCCGCCGCCGCCGCCGCCGTTCGCCGGAGGCGGATCGGTGATCGTGGTGGGCGGCGTCGGCGTGGACACGGTCTCCGTGGGCTGGGCGATCTGCGGCTGCGCGACGGTATAGTGATCGCCCTTGGCGACTAGGTCCGCCAGGACCTCGGGCAGCTTGCTGACCTCGATCACCGAGATTTTCTGCATGGCCGCGTCGCCAGCGATGCCGCGCACAAGCTGCACGGCCTCGACGGAGGGCAGGCCGCCGGGGTTCAGGCCCAGGCGCACATCGAGCGCCCAGCTACCGTTCTCGTTCGAGGGCAGGGCGTTCAGGGACAGGTCGTGGTGCGCCAAGTCGCTCGCGGCGCTCAGCAGGGCCTCGGCCGCGGCCGAGCTGTCGGCGGATTGCGGCAGGGTCGCCAGGATCGTCACCAGCGACAGCACCGACGACACGGTCTGAGCCGGCGAGTTGTCGACCATCACCGTGGCGTGCGCGCCGGTGGCGAGGGTGAAGTCGTTCGCGACGCTGTGGACCGTGGCGGCGGCCGGACCGAAGTCCAGCGACGCGGCGGCGGCCGAGATCGCCGCGTGGGCGGCCGGATCCAGACTGGTCGGATCGACGCTGTAGTCCGACGCCAGCAGCGCGGCCGCCAGGATCAGGACGGCCTGATTGGCCGGCAGCTGGGCGGTGTCGTAGGTCGGGGTCGGCGTGAACAGCGGCGCGACGCCGCCGGTCAGGCCGGCGTTCGAACTGGACGATAGCAGCGCGGGGCGGCTGTGATGCGATTGGGGCGCGCCGGCGCCGGTCTCGGCCGCGCGGGCCTCGCCGGTCTTGAAGAAGGCGGTGCCGACCACGGCCACCAGCAGGGCGGCGGGGTGGATCGAGATGTTGCCGCCGCTGTCCGCGCGCCGGATCAGCGGATGACGCGCCACCATGTTGCGCACCAGGCTCGAGAAGTCGAAGCCGCGGGCGATCTCTTCATAGGCGGGGCCGGCGATCATGTACTCGCCGTCGATGCGCGCGAAGTGGATCACCACCTCGCCGTCGTCGGAGCGATAGAAGCAGAACCACGGCTCGTTCTCGTCGCTCATGCCGCGATCGGTGCCGACGCGGATGCCGGCGCGGATCAGGGCGCTCTCGACGCGGTAGAACTCGGCCAGCTCCTGCTGGCTCCAGTCGGCCGGTTTCGGCGCGTGGCGCGGCGAGCGCTGAAAGAACGAAAGGACCTGAGCGGCCATGCGGCGGACGTTTCCCCACGCCTAAAACAAGCGCCGGCTCCCGGGCCGGCCGTTCACCCTAACCGAACTACGCTTCGCTGAACAGGATTTCGTAGGTGATCGGATCGTAGAAGCGGAGCAGTTCGCGGACGAAAGTCTTCTCCGGAACCTCAAGCGCCTGAGCCCAGTCCCTGTAACGGTCCGGCGGAATACGCCCTCGACCTGTCTCCAGCTGGGAGATGAAGGTGTAGTAGTCGGCGCCCACCTTGGCCGCGAGCTGGCGCTGCGAGAGGCCTGCGGCCTCGCGTTGCTCCTTCAGCCAGCGGCCGCCTTCGCGGCGGAGATCCTGGACCTCCGTGGCGCTGCGTCGTTGCGGATTGCCATACATTATAAAGCCTCGCGGGTCGTTCGGACCGGGTCGCGCGAGTGCGCGCTCGCCTCTCCGACGAATAAATCACATGCCCATATACCCCTTTCGCAGCGGGGGTACAAGGAACGCTATATAGGAATTTGCTGTACCGGTTAGAAAAATGCTGTACAGCTGAATTTCGGCTATTGTCGACGTATGACGTTTGCTCTATAGCCATCGCTGCTCCCATGCGCGCCATTAGGTCGCACGGGGGTGTGGGATTTTTTTCGGGAGACAAGCCACATGGCTTATACGACGCAGCAGTTGGTGGACGCTTACACCAACGCCAACCTCGGCAAGACGCCGGACGCCGCCACCACCCTGGCGATCGACGCTTACGCCTCGGGCACGACCACGGGCGCCTACAGCGACCCGCAAGCTCTGGCCAACACCCTGAAGCTGGTGGGCAACACGACCGCCGTCGCGATCGAAACCTATCAGTTCTTCACCAACCACGCGCCGTCGGCTGCTGGTCTGTCGTACCTGGTCAACTCCACCACGAACGCCAACGACCTGAACGACGCTTACTACGCGAAGTTCTCGGCGGAAAACCGCTTCATCAACTTCTCGATCAACCTCGCCACGGGCGCGGGTGAGGGCGCCGCCGCTTTCGCCGCTTCGTACGGCTCGGTTTCGTACGCCCAGACCGTCGCCACCGCCTATGACAAGATCATCGGCAACTCGGTCGCCACCGCCGCCGGCGTCGACGTGGCCGCTTCGGTCGCGTTCTTCAGCCGCGCTGAAAACATCACCTACCTCACGAACTTCGTGAAGGCGAACACCACCCTGACCGCGGCCGCCGACATCGACCTGGCCGTCAAGGCCGCGCTGATCGGTGAAATCCTGAACGCCGCCTTCCAATCGGGCCTGGGTGGCTATGCCGGTTCGACCAATGCGATGATCGCCGACCTGTCGGACGGCTCGCTGTCGACCGACGCCGCCGCTGGCGTGAACATCCTGACGGCTTATCCGTCGGCCGGCGCCGTGGGCACCACCTACACGCTGAAGACCGGCCAGGACGTCTACACGGGCACCAATGCCAACGACACGTTCAACGCCCTGTCGATCGACGCCGACGGCGCCCTCGCCAGCACGCTGACCTCGTTCGACGCCATCGACGGCGCCGGCGGCGTTGACACCCTGAACATCTACACCACGGCTGCTCAGAACAACACTCTGCCGAGCAACCTGACGGTGAAGAATGTCGAGATCGTCAACCTGAACAGCGACGCCAACGGCAGCAACGCGAACCTGACCGACGTTTCGACCTACCAAGGCATCCAAGAGCTGTGGCAAGTCTCCGGTAAGGCCGCCGTCACCACCGCTTCGAACGTGACCAACCTGGCCACGGGCGTCACCGCTGGCTTCAAGGGCTACACGGGCGGCGCTACCGTCAGCACCAACTCGACGGCGACCTCGGCCAAAATCGCGCTCTCGAACCAAGCCGAAAGCGCGACCTTCGTCGTGGACGGCTCGGCCAACAAGGCCCTGACCAGCGTGACGCTGGGCGGCACGGTCGCTGACACCAACGGTGACGGTGACGTGAACACCAACCTGACCTTCAAGGTCGGCAAGGAAGTCACCACCGCTTCGGTCAACTCGTCGATCGCGACCACCGTCACCATCGACGACTCGGCCAGCGCCGCCGCCACCAAGGTTCACGTTGTCGACCTGTCGGGCAGCACCGGCGCCATCACCTTCGTCGGTGACGGCGATGTGACCACCATCACGGGCGGCGCCGCTGGCGATGTCCTGACGATCGCCACCGCGACCGTGAAGGACAACACGGCGACTGCGGCCGACGAGACCGTCACCGGCACCCTGAACTCGGGCGCTGGCGATGACGAGATCACCGTCAACACCACCGGCACGGGCGTGACCCTGGTCAACACCGGCGCTGGCGACGACACCGTCAACGTCACCGCTCGCGGCACGACGCTGAAGGTCGATCTGGGCGATGGTTCGGACACCTTCACCGCCAGCGTTGCGATCACCGCCGCCGACACGATCGATGCCGGCGCCGGCGTCGACACCCTGTCGCTGGAGCTGGTCGGGTCGGCCAACGTCATCGCGTTCAAGAACTTCGACGTGTTCGACGTCAACGGTCTCTCCCATGACCTGGACCTCGACATCCTCAGCACCAACAACACGGTCGCTGAAATCGTGGGTTCGGGCGCTCTGAACGCCGGTGACTTTACCCTGTCGAATGTCGGCGCGGGCGTGAGCTTCCGCGCCACGGGCGACATGGGCGTCGCCGACGTTCTGTCGCTGACCCAAAAGACCGCTGGCGCGCTGACGGTCACCCTGGATGCCGACCAGACCGGCACCGACACCGGTGCTGACGACGTGGCCGCGATGGCCGTGACCGCCACCAACGCCACTTCGGTCTCGGCCGTGTTCGATACCTCGTATCTGAACAAGGCTGGCGCCAAGGCCGGTGAAACCGCGGCCACCGACAACGTGTCGACGATCGCTCTGACGACGGCTGCGGCGACGTCGGTGACGGTCGTTTCGGGCGGCGCTAACGCCCAGAACGTCATCACCATCGACGACGGCGCGACTGCTGCTAGCGACAAGCTGGCGACCATCACGGTCACGGGTGCGAGCCACCTGGATCTGACGGCCACCGGCCTGACCAAGCTGGCCACGATCGATGCTTCGGCCTCGACCGGCGGTCTGACGACCTCGCTGGCTGGCGTTATCGACGGCGGCACGATCAAGCTCGGTTCGGGCGTGGACGTGATCACCGCCACGGCCGCCTCGAGCGCGGCGAACAGCGGCGCCAACAATTTCGAAAGCCTGCAAGGCTTCGAAAAGACCCTGGCCGTCTCTGTCAGCACCGCGGCCGGCGACGCCACCGCCAAGGCGGCTGCGATCGCTGACGCCGACAAGATCGTGGTCGATGTTGGCGGCGCCAACGAAGCCGTGGCCAACGCCAACGCTTCGGGTACGGGCGCCACGCTGGCCAATGGCGTGCTGACGTTCACCGGCGCTGGTCCGGCCACGCTCAACGCCGCGATCGCTATCGCCGATGGCTTTGCCGAGACGAAGGGTGAAACGGTGGTGTTCCAATACCTGAACGACACCTACATCTTCTCGCAGGGTGTGACCCACGACAACGGCGCTACTCTCGCTGCCGCTGTTACGGCGGCCGACCTGCTGGTGAAGCTGACCGGTGTGACCAGCGTCACCAACCTGGTTGAAACCGGCACGGACACCTTCTTCATCGTCTAAACCACGATGAGCGCCCGCTTCGGTGGGCGTGACAAAGTCCGACTAGGGAACCGCCCCGGGTAAAACCGGGGCGGTTTTCTTTTGAGTATGCCCGTATAGGCTGAGTACTTGCAGCCGTGCGGCGCTTATGCTCTAGCGGCGGCTGAATGGCTCATTTTCCGCCACAATTTCGTGGTCGAGAGCCAACCTTAGTTGTTACTGTATACGGCCCGTCCTCTCGGCGCGGCGTCTTGAAGGCTCCACATGATCTTCACCCGCTCCGGCGCGAAGCCCACCATTCTCGATCGCGCGGTCGAGGTCATGAAGCCGGCGGTGATCACCGCCATGGTCTTCAGCTTCTTCATCAACATCCTGGCCCTGGTCAGCCCGCTCTACATGCTGCAGGTCTATGACCGCGTGCTGTCCAGCCGCAATGTGGCGACGCTGGTGGTGCTGACGCTGATCTGCGTCTTCCTGTTCATCGTCTACGGCCTGCTCGAGGCGCTCCGCACCCAGGTGCTGGTCCGCGGCGGCCTGAAATTCGACGGCGTGGCCCGCGACCCGATCTTCAGGGCGGTGTTGGACTCGACCCTGACCCGCAAGGGCCAGGGCGGTCAGGCGTTCCGCGACATGGACCAGATCCGCGAGTTCATGGCTGGCGGCCTGATCGCCTTCTGCGACGCGCCCTGGACGCCGGTGTTCATCATCGTCTCGTTCATGCTGCATTGGTACTTCGGCGTGCTGGCCATCATCAGCTGCTTCATCATTTTCGGCCTGGCCGTGATGAACGACCGCAGCACCAAGAACCCGATCCAGATGGCCACCATGGCCTCGATCGCCGCCCAGAACGACGCCGGCTCCACCCTGCGCAACGCCGAGGTGATGAAGGCCATGGGCATGTGGGGCGGCCTGCAGGCGCGCTGGCGCGGCCGTCGCGACGAGCAGGTGGCCTGGCAGGCCGCCGCCAGCGATTCCGGCGGCGCGGTGATGTCGGGCATCAAGGTGTTCCGTCAGGTCGTCCAGACCCTGATCCTGGGCGGCGGCGCCTATCTGGCCATCCAGGGCAAGATCTCTTCGGGTTCGATGATCGCGGGCTCGATCCTGGTCGGCCGCGCCCTGGCGCCGATCGAAGGCGCTGTGGGCCAATGGAAGAACCTGCTGGGCGCGCGCGGCTCCTGGGATCGCCTGCAGGGCATGCTCCGCGAGCTCAAGAGCGACGAAGACCACATGCCGCTGCCCGATCCGCGCGGCGTGCTGTCGGCCGAAGCCGCCTCGATCGTGCCCCCCGGCGCTCAGCAGCCGACCATGCGCCAGGCCAGTTTCCGCATCGACGCCGGCACCTCGGTGGCGATCGTCGGTCCCAGCGCCGCCGGCAAGTCGTCGCTGCTGCGCGGCATCGTCGGCGTCTGGCCGTGCGCGGCGGGCGTCATCCGCCTCGATGGCTACGACATCAAGCAGTGGGATCCCGAGAAGCTGGGCCGTCACATCGGCTATCTGCCGCAGGACATCGAACTGTTCCAGGGCACCGTGGCCCAGAACATCGCCCGCTTCACCGAGTACGAGTCGCAGGAAGTCATCGACGCGGCCACCCTGTCGGGCGTGCACGACATGATCCAGGCCCTGCCGATGGGCTACGACACTCCGATCGGCGAAGGGGGGGCGTCGCTGTCCGGCGGTCAGCGCCAGCGCCTGGCGCTGGCTCGCGCCGTGTTCCGGATGCCGGCCCTGCTGGTGCTGGACGAGCCGAACGCCAGCCTCGACCAGACGGGCGAGCTGGCGCTGATGGAGGCCATGAACCGGCTGAAGGCGGCCAAGCGGACGGTAATCTTCGCCACGCACAAGCTGAACCTGCTGGGTCAGGCCGACTACATCATGGTGATCAACCAGGGCGTGGTCGCCGACTTCGGTCCGCGTGACGCGATGTTGGCCAAGCTGACGGGGCAAGCCCCGCCGCCGAGTCCGCCGCCGTTGGCGCCGGCGCCCGCCCGCGCCAACTGATCCGTCCGTACGTATCCTTATCCAGAGGCCGCCGCCTGGCGCGCCCATAGGCTGAAAACAGAATGAAGCCCCCCAAGATCCAGCGTCCGACGGACAACTACAAGGGCGTGGCCCGTATCGGCTACGCCGTCATCGCCTTCACCTTCGTCGGCCTGCTGGGCTGGGCGGCGTTCGCGCCGCTGGACAGCGCCGTGATCGCCAGCGGCTTCATTTCCGCGGAAGGCAATCGCAAGACCATCCAGCACCTCGAAGGCGGTATGCTCCGCAAGATCCTGGTGCATGAGGGCCAGAAGGTGAAGGCCGGGCAGATCCTGTTCGAGCTCGATCCGACCCAGGCCAACGCCGTCGCGGGCATCACCAAGAACCAGTACGTGGCCTTGAAGGCCATGGAGGCTCGTCTGATCGCCGAGCGGGATCAGCGCCCGAGCATCAGCTTCCCGGCGGATCTGCTCAGCCAGCGCAGCGACCCCGCCGTCGCCCGCGCCCTCTCGGACGAGCAGGTCCAGTTCCAGGAGCGCCGCCAGACGATCCAGGGCCAGACGGACCTGATGAACGCCCAGCGCAGCCAGTACCAGAGCGAGATCGAAGGCATCGATCGCCAGACCCAGGGCCTGAAGGAGCAACTCGGCTTCATCGAGGACGAGCTGGGCGACCTGCGCAAGATCTATGACAAGGGTCTGGTGCCGCGGCCACGCCTGCTGGCCATGGAGCGCGAACAGGCCTCGCTGTCGGGCTCGATCGGCCGTCTGATGGCCGACCGCGCCAAGGCCGTCCAGGGCATGGGCGAGACCCAGCTCAAGATTCGCCAGATCAAGCAGCAGTTCTTCGAGGAAGTCAGCCAGAGCATCAGCGAGACCCGCGTGAAGCTGGCCGAGGTGACCGAGAAGGAGATCGTGGCCTCCGACACCCAGCGTCGGATCAACGTCGTCTCGCCGGTCAGCGGCACGGCCCAGAACCTGCGCTTCTTCACGGAAGGGGCCGTGGTTCGCCCGGCCGAGCCGATGGTCGACATCGCGCCCGACGACGAAGCCTTCGTCATCCAGGCCCACTTCGCGCCCACCGACGTCGACAACGTCCACGCGGGCATGGTCACCGAGGTCCGCCTGCCGGCCTTCCACTCGCGCCGGATCCCGATCCTGAACGGCCAGATCCAGTCGATCTCGCGTGACCGCCTGTCCGATCCGGAAGGCAAGACCACGTATTTCCTCGGCATCATCCGGGTCGACATGAAGCAGCTGCCGAAGGAATTCCGCAGCAAGGTCAGCGCCGGCATGCCGGCCCAGGTGATCGTGCCGACCGGCGAGCGCACCGTGTTGCAATACCTGTTCTCGCCGCTGCGGGACACCCTGCGCACCACCATGCGCGAGGAGTAGGGGCGGGATTTCAACCGCCTGATTTCCCAAGCTTTTTGGAAAGCGGCGTAAGGCCGCTTTCCAATCGTCTCCAATAGTGTAGTCAGACACCTTCATTCTTACTGGAGTCGATAGTGGCGAAGACGGCTTTGATCACCGGCGTGACCGGCCAGGACGGGGCGTATCTCGCCAAGCTGCTTCTGGAGAAGGGCTACACCGTTCACGGCATGCTGCGTCGCTCGGCCTCGGCCGACGTGATCGGCGACCGTCTGCGCTGGATCGGCGTCTATGACGACGTTCGCCTGGAACTGGGCGACCTGCTGGACGCCGGCGGTCTGTCGCGCCTGATGCGCCGCCTACAGCCGGACGAGGTCTACAACCTGGCGGCCCAGAGCTTCGTCGGCGCCTCGTGGGACCAGCCGCACCTGACCGGCTCGGTCACGGGGCTGGGAACCACCAACATGCTCGAAGCCGTGCGCCTGGAGTGCCCGCAGGCCCGCTTCTACCAGGCGTCGTCCTCCGAGATGTACGGCCTGGTGCAGCATCCGGTGCAGTCGGAGAAGACGCCGTTCTTATCCACGCTCGCCCTACGCCGTGGCCAAGCTCTACGCCCACTGGATGACGGTGAACTATCGCGAGAGCTTTGGCCTGCACGCCTCGGCCGGCATCCTGTTCAATCACGAGAGCCCGCTGCGCGGCATTGAGTTCGTGACCCGCAAGGTCACCGACGCGGTGGCGGCCATCAAGCTGGGCCAGCAGAAGACGGTGGAGCTGGGCAACCTCGACGCCAAGCGCGACTGGGGCCACGCCCAGGACTATGTCGAGGCGATGTGGATGATGCTGCAGCAGGAGACGCCGGACGACTATGTGGTCGCCACCGGCAAGACCTGGACCGTGCGCGAGATGTGCGAGGTGGCCTTCGCCACCGTCGGCCTGAACTACCAGGATCACGTCACCATCAATCCGAAGTTCCTGCGCCCCGCGGAGGTCGAGCTGCTGCTGGGCGATCCGACCAAGGCCAAGGAGAAGCTGGGCTGGGAGCCGAAGATCACCATGCAGGCGCTGATCGCCGAAATGGTCGAGGCGGACATCGTCCGTCGGTCGCGGAACTGATGACGACCGGCGTCGTCATCATCGGCGGCGGCGGCCACGCCAAGGTGGTCATCGAGAGCCTGCGGGCGGGCGGCGAGACGGTCGCGGCGATCGTCGACGCCGATCCCACGCCTCGCGCCGTGCTGGGCGTCCCGGTGATCGGCGACGACCTGGCGCTGGCGGATCTGCGCGGCCAGGGGTTTTCGAAGCTGTTCGTGGCGATCGGCGACAACCGCCTGCGCGAGAAGCTGGGTCGCAAGGCCCGCGAGCTCGGCTTCACCCTGGTCAGCGCCATCCACCCCTCGGCCGTGATCTCGCCGACCGCGCGTCTCGGCGAAGGCGTGGCGGTGATGGCTGGCGTGGCGATCAACGCCGACAGCCGGATAGGCGATCTGGCCATCATCAATACGGGCGCGATCGTCGACCACGACTGCGACCTCGGCGCGGCCTGCCACCTGGGTCCCGCCGCGGCCCTGGCCGGCGGCGTGACCATCGGCGAGCGGGCCTTTCTCGGCGTCGGCGCGCGGGCCATACCAGGGGTGACCATCGGGGCCGACACGGTCATCGGCGCCGGCGGCGTCGTGGTGCGGGATCTGCCGGAGTCCGTCGTGGCGGTCGGCGTGCCGGCCCGGATCAAAGGAGAGCGTTCTTGACCAGCCTGCCGCGGATTTCCGTCGCCGCGCCCAGCCTCGACGGCAACGAGCGCGACTATGTCCTGGAGTGCATGGACTCGACGTGGATCTCGTCGGCCGGCCGATTCATCACCGACTTCGAGAAGGCCTTCGCCGACTATTGCGGCGTCAAGCACGCCATCACCTGCAATAACGGCACGACGGCGCTGCACCTGGCCCTGGTGGCCATGGGCATCGGTCCGGGCGATGAAGTGATCATCCCCAGCCTGACCTACATCGCCTCGTGCAACGCCGTGACCTATTGCGGCGGCACCGTCGTGCTGGTCGACAACGACCCGCGCACCTTCAACGTCGATCCCGCGCTGATCGAGGCCAAGATCACGCCGCGCACCAAGGCGATCATGCCCGTGCACCTGTACGGCCAGATGGCCGACATGGGCCCGATCCTGGAGATCGCCCGTAAGCACAAGCTGATGGTCATCGAAGACGCGGCAGAGGCCGTCGGCGCGACCTATAAGGGCAAGATGTCCGGTGCGCTGGGCGATTGCGCGACCTTCAGCTTCTTCGGCAACAAGATCATCACGACCGGCGAAGGCGGGATGATCACGACGAACGACGACGAACTGGCCAAGACCATGCGGCTGTATCGCAGCCAGGGCATGGATCCGAACCGTCGCTACTGGTTCCCGGTCGTCGGCTTCAACTACCGCATGACCAACATCCAGGCCGCCATCGGCCTGGCCCAGCTGGAACGCGTCGACCATCACCTGGCCGCCCGGGAGAAGGTCGTGGCCTGGTACGACGAGAAGCTCTCGCGCCTCGGCAACCGCGTGATCAAGCCGTACGTCGCCGACACTGGCCGGCATGTCTTCTGGATGTACACCGTGCGCCTGGGCGAGGGCCTGTCGACCTCGCGCGACCAGGTGATCAAGGACCTGGACGCGCTGGGCGTCGAGAGCCGTCCGGTCTTCCACCCGATGCACGTCATGCCGCCCTACGCCCATCTGGCGACGGACGACCTGACCCAGGCCGAGGCCTGCGGCGCCGACGGCCTGAACCTGCCGACCCACGCGGGCCTCTCCGAAGCGGACATCGACCGCGTCGTGGCCGCCCTGGACCAGGTGCTGGTCTAGCCGATGCGGATCGTCCTGCTGTCCTCGATCGTGCCGTTCATCAACGGCGGGGCGCGCTTCATCGTCGAGTGGCTTGAGGAGAAGCTGCTTGAGGCCGGCCACGAGGTCGAGCGGTTCTACCTGCCGTTCGTCGACGATCCGAACGAGATCCTGCACCAGATCGCCACCTGGCGGCTCATGGACCTGACACAATGGTGCGACCGGGTGATCTGCTTCCGGCCGCCGGCCTATGTGGTGGACCACCCCAACAAGGTGCTGTGGTTCATCCACCACATCCGCACCTTCTACGACCTGTGGGACACGCCCTATCGCGGCATGCCCGACGACGCCCATCACCGCGCGATCCGCGACAATCTGCGGGCCCTCGACACGCGGGCGATCTCGGAAGCGCGGGCGGTTTTCACCAACTCCCAGGTGGTCGCCGACCGCCTGAAGGCATTCAACGGCCTGGACGCCACGCCGCTGTATCCGCCGATCTACCAGCCCGAGCGCTTCACTCACACCGGCTACGGCGACGAGATCGTCGCCATCTCGCGCCTGGAGCCGCACAAGCGCCAGGCCCTGATGATCGAGGCGATGCAGCACGTGAAGACCGGCGTGAAGCTGCGTCTGGCCGGCACGGCGTCGAGCGCGGAATACGGCCGCCAGCTTGTTCAGATGACCAAGGACCTCGGCGTCCAGGATCGCGTCATTCTCGAGGATCGCTGGATCAGCGAGGACGAGAAGGCCGAAATGCTGAAAGACGCGCTGGCCATCGCCTACCTGCCCAAGGACGAGGACAGCTACGGCTATCCGTCGCTGGAAGGGGCCCACGCCCGCAAGCCGATCATCACGACGACCGACTCCGGGGGCGTTCTGGAGCTGGTCGAGCATGGCCGCAGCGGCCTGATCAGCGCGCCCGATCCGCGCGCCTTGGCCGAGCAGTTCGACCGCCTGCACGCCGACAAGCTGGGCGTCGCCAAGATGGGGGACAGCCTCCCTGAATCGCCTGGCCGAGATGAAGATCGACTGGAGCACCGTCGTGGATCGGCTGACCGCATGAAGGTTCTGGTCGTCAATAACGCCGCGCCGTTCCAGCGCGGCGGCGCCGAGGAGCTAGCCGACCACCTGGTGCGCCGCCTGAACGCCACGCCCGGCGTCCAGTCCGAACTGGTGCGCGTGCCTTTCACCTGGGAGCCCGCCGAGCGTCTGATCGAGGAGATGCTGATCTCCAAGGGGATGCGGCTGTACAATGTCGACCGCGTGATCGGCCTGAAGTTCCCGGCCTATTTGATCCCGCACCCGGACAAGGTGCTGTGGCTGCTGCACCAGTTCCGCCAAGCCTATGACCTGTCCGAAGCGGGCCAGAGCCACCTCGACTTCGACGAGACGGGCAGGGCGGTGAAGGCGGCGATCCGTCAGGCCGACAACGCCTGTTTCGCCGAATGCCGGAAGATCTTCTGCAACTCGCCGGTGACCCAGAATCGCCTGATGAGGTTCAACGGCGTCGGCAGCGAGGTGCTCTACCCGCCGCTGAACGACGGCGAGCTGTTCACCGGCGGCGACTATGGCGACTATATCTTCGCCGGCGGCCGGGTGGCGGCGGGCAAGCGCCAGCATCTGCTGATCGAGGCCCTGGCCCTGCTGCCGAGCGGTCCGCGCCTGATCATCGCCGGCCCGCCGGAGAACCAGGCCTATGCCGACCGTTTGACCAAGCTGGTCGAGGACCTGGACCTGAAGGGCCGCGTCGACCTGCGCTTCGGCTTCCACCCGCGCGCCGATATCGCCCGCTGGGCCAACGGCGCCCTGGCCTGCGCCTATCTGCCCTTCGACGAGGACAGCGTGGGCTATGTGACGATGGAGGCCTTCGCCGCGGGCAAGGCCGTCCTGACCGTCACCGACTCCGGCGGCCTGCTGGAGATCGTCAGCGACGCCACCGGCGCGGTCGCCGAACCGACGCCGCGCGCCCTGGCCGATGCGATGGATCGCATGACGTCGGACAAGGTTCGGGCTAAGTCATTGGGGAGCGCCGCGCGCGATCTCTGGCGCGATAAGAATGTCACATGGGATGAGACGGTCCGCCGTCTTCTTGATTAAGCCACAAATTTTGGGTTGAAGGCCGGGTTACGGCGAGTTTGACCCAAGTCTAGGAAACGCGAGTGCTGTCGAAAGTTCTGTCCGTTCGTTCGTCCTTCATCGCCCTGGCAATCGCCATGGCTGTGAGCGGTCGCGCCGAACTCGCTCACGCCGAGACCCTGGCAGACGCGATCACCGCCGCCTACCAGAGCAATCCGAACATCCAGGCCCAGCGCGCCGCCATGCGCGCCCTGGACGAGAACTACACCCAGGCGCGGGCGGCCTACGGCCTGCAGGCCAGTGCTTCGGTTTCGGAAGGCTATGCCTACGCCCGGGGGCCGCAAACGACCACCACCTTCCCCTCCTACAGAAGGACATCCGAGGAGGCGATCAGCCAGTCGAACGAATTGTCGGTTAGCCAGGCGCTCTACACGAACGGCCGTTACGCCGCGCGTCTTGCCGGGGTCGAGGCCCAGATAAGAGCGTCCCGTGAGAATCTCCGGCGCATCGAGATGGATCTCCTGATCCGGGTGACCAACGCCTACGTGTCGGTGCGCCGGGATCGCGAGGTGCTGCGGATCAGCCAAGGCGGCGAGGCTTTCCTGCGCAAGCAACTGCAGGACACCGAGGACAAATATGGCGTTCGCCAGGTCACCCTCACGGATGTTCAGCAGGCCAAGGCTCGTCTGGCGTCCGCCAGCACGCAGTTGGCCAACGCCCAGGCGCAGCTGAACGTCAGCGTCGCCTCCTATGCATCTCTGGTTGGTCATCTGCCCGCCGATCTCGAGCCCGAGCCGGATATCGACGGTCTGCCCGCCACCTTGGAAGAGGCCTTCAACCAGGCCGAGGAAGCCAATCCGACGCTGAACGCGGCGCTCTTCACCGAGAAGGCCTCCCGTCTGGGCGTGGCCGAGGCGCGAGCCCAGCGTCTGTTCTCTGTCTCGGCGCGCGCTGACTATCGCAACGCGCCTTACCTGCCCTACAGCGCAAAAGACTCGAACCGTTCCAACTCGGTCAATGCGTCGATCACCCTGACCCAGCCGCTGTTTTCGAGCGGCCAACTGAATTCCTCGGTCCGTCAGTCGATCGAAGAGAACAACCGCGACAAGCTGCTGATCGACGACGCGCGCCGCAACACGGTGTTCAGCGTCTCGCAGTATTGGGACAACCTAGTCGCCGCCCGCAAGTCGCTGGTCTCGCTGGAAGCGGAAATGAAGGCCGACACGATCGCCTTCTACGGCGTGCGTGAAGAAGAGCGGTTCGCCCTGCGCAGCACCATCGAGGTGCTGAACGCCCAGGCCGAACTGCAGAACGCCCAGATCAGCTTCGTTCGGGGCCGGGCCAACGAATATGTCGGCCGCGTGCAACTGCTGGCCCAGGTGGGTACGCTGGAGGTCGGCAACCTGGCGCCGGGCGTCCAGTCCTACGATCCCCGAGCGGCACTTCAAGAAGGTCCGCTACAAGGGCATGCTGCCGACGGATCTGATCGTCCAGACCCTGGATCACATCGCCCTGCCGATGGAGCCGAAGAAGCCGCAGGCCGGGGACACCACGCCGATCCGGCCGCCGTCGTCGGATCTGCCCGCCGCCCCCGTGTCCGCCGACAAGGTTGAGCCGCCGCAGTCGATCAACGACCTGCCCGCGCTCAGCGACGAAGCGCCGGTCAAGACCGCACCGAAAAGCTAGGCCAGCGGCAGCAGCTGGCGCGTCATCGCCAGCCACGCGTCACGATCGAACGAGACGTGAGGATTGCGGGCCGTGGCCGCCGCGAGTTCGGCGCGCCACGCGCCGTCCTTGATCATGCGCGCCAGCTTGGCGGCGGCGTCCTTGACATCCGCGTCCGCCCAGTGCCCGGCGCGATAGATCGCGCCGTCGCCCTCGACCGCGATCAGGGTGTAGTCGACCAACTGGCTCGATGCGGGGTCCATGAACTCGACGTTCGACGACCAGCCGGTGGCCAGGGTCGGCTTGCCAAGCCAGATGGCCTCGGCCAGCAGCAGACCGTAACCCTCCGACCGATGCAGCGACAGAACGATGTCGCTGCTGGCGGTCAGGCGCGCCATGTCCTCCGCCGACAGGTTCTCGGTCATCAGCCGGATCGCCGGATCGGCGGCGACCTCGTCCCGTAGCGCCTGGAAGGTCTCTGGATAGAGGTCCGCGCCGACGACCTTGCAGACGAGCAGGGACTTTTCGGTTCTCGCTTTCTGGAACGCTCGCAACGCGGCATAGGGGTTCTTGCGCTGGGCCGTTGAGCGCAGGTCGAAGGCCATCAGCACCACGACCCTGTCGTCCGGTAGGGCGAAGCGCTCGCGGTCCGGCGTCGGGCGCGGGTTCAGGTAGAGCGGGTAGGGGGCCGGCGAGACCTTTACCCGGGCGGGGGGCGATCTTGCGGATGGCGTCAGCGGCGAAGATCGAGGGCGTCCAGACCTCGTCGACCAGATCGAAGGCCGGCGCCCAATCGGCCGGAACATCTTCCAGCTCCCAGGCCCAGTAGCCGATATGGCGACGCCCCTCGAGCGGGCGGCCGCCGGTGTCACGGGCCCAGCGCAGCAGTTCCGGCGGGTTGATGTGCGAGATCACCACGCCGCGCTCCTCGGCCGTCGGCGCGGGGAACATGGCGGGCAAGTCGATCGGGAAACCGACCTCGGCCGACAGATCGATGGCCCGGACTGGCACGCCCCCATCAGCGAAGCCGCGCGCCAGCATCCGGGCGCCTTCGCCCAGACCGTGCACGGCGCCGTGGAAGCCGACGATGGTCACCGGCAGGGTCGCGGGCAGGTTCCGCCGTCGGGCTCGTCGTCGCGCGCGGGTTTGCGCGCAGCGTTCCGCCCAGGCCTCGGCGGCCTCGTCGAAGGCTTTGCTCGCCGACAGATATAGTCCCCGTGGCGCTCCGGCCGTCAGGTGCGCCGCACGACGCACGGGCGCCGGTAGGCGTCGCCAGAGGGAAAGAAGACTGGATTTCATCGACAAGGGTGTTGCAACGTTCGGCGTGGAAGTGAACCTATAACGAGTAGTCGCGTTCGGGACCTACGGGAAAGGCTGCGCCGAGCGGCCAGGGCTCAAAAGCATCTCATCAAACCATCCAGCAGCAGCGCGGGGAACTTGTGTCGACTGAGTGGAATGCCGGCTACGTCACGGACGTGAATTACACCTTCGGCTATTACGGCGAGTTGAATCCGCTGCGTTGCCGTCTTCCGCTGTTGATGATCGGTCGCCACGCGCCGAGGATCGAGAACGCCTGCGAGCTGGGTTTCGGCCAGGGACTTTCGGTGTCGATCCACGCGGCCGCCCAGCCGGGCGTCAACTGGTATGGCACGGACTTCAATCCATCCCAGGCCGCCTTCGCGTCGGAAATGGTCCGCCTCTCGGGCGCCGAGGCCAAGCTCTACGACGAGGCTTTCTCCGAGTTCTGCGGTCGTCAGGACCTTCCGGATTTCGACTTCATCGGCCTGCACGGCATCTGGACCTGGATCTCGGACAGCAATCGCGGCGTGCTGGTCGATTTCATCCGTCGCAAGCTGCGCCCAGGCGGGGTGCTGTACATCTCGTACAACACGCTTCCGGGCTGGTCGGCCTCCGCGCCGCTGCGCCACCTGATGAAGCGCCATGCCGATGTGATGGGCTCGCCCGGGCAAGGGATCATCGCCCAGACCGACGCGGCTCTCGGCTTCATCGACCAGTTCCTGGCGCTGGAGCCGGGCTATGCCAAGGCCAATCCCGGCGCTGTCGAGCGGCTGAAGCAGATCAAGGGGCAGGACAGGAAGTATCTGGCGCACGAGTACATGAACCGGGACTGGAACCCGATGTACTTCGCCGACATCGAGAACTGGCTCAGCGAGGCCAAGGTCGGTTTCGCCAGCTCCGCCAACACGCTGGACAATCTCTACGAACTGAACATGACCCCCGCGCAGACGGAGTTCATGCGCGGCGTCCCGGATATCTCGCTGCGAGAAACGGTGCGCGACTACTGCGTGAACCAGCAGTTCCGCCGCGACTATTGGATCCGCGGGGTACGCGCGCTGGTCGGTCACGAGCAGATAGCGGCGTTGCGCGAGGAGCGTGTCGTTCTGACTGTCGGCAAGGCCGATCTGCCCACGAAGGTGCGCGGCGTCCTGGGTGAAGCGGGATTGCTCGATAACATCTACCAGCCGATTTATGAGCTGTTGCTGGACCACAAGCCGCATACGGTCCTGGAGCTGGAGACACACCTCGCCAGCAAGGGTGTCCCGTTCTCCCAACTGAGCTCGGCCTTGAACATCCTGTTCGGCTTGGGGGTCGTGCAGCCCGCCGCGCCGGCCCAGGACTACAGCAAGGCCAAGGCTCGCTGCTTGGCGTTCAACAAGGCCATAGCGCGTCGCTCGTTGTCGGTGGGCGACATCGTCTACTTCGCTTCGCCCGTCACGGGCGGCGGTGTTCAGGCGCAGCGCTTCAGCCAGCTCTTCTGGCTCGGCAAGCAGAATGGCGGCAAGACGGCGGCGGATTGGGCCGGCTTCGCCTGGTCGGTG
Organism: Caulobacter sp. UC70_42; assembly: GCF_044056025.1. NCBI lineage: Bacteria > Pseudomonadati > Pseudomonadota > Alphaproteobacteria > Caulobacterales > Caulobacteraceae > Caulobacter > Caulobacter sp. UC70_42. Next base: position 2,882,935 of record NZ_CP171994.1, read on the forward strand.
CTCAAGGGTCAGAACCAGAACATCATCAAGGACGGCGCGACCCTGCAGGGGACGATAACCTGACGGAGCTGACATCCCAGGCGGAGGCGTGGGGTGAAAAGACCCTGCCGATCTGGACGGCGCTGGGGATCTAGGTCGAACACTTTTGACGATAGCTGGCGCGGGTGTCGCCGGCTTTCCGTCCAAAGACCGCTTCGCCTCCGGAGAGTGATCGCCAAATCCTTAGGTCAATTTGAACGTAATCGGGCGTTTTCGAAATGTAGTTCTGATCCAAGGATGAAGTGCGCTTGGAATGGTAGTGTTTTGAGGTTCAATTTCGGGCTAGACTTGGGGTGCGCAATCCTGCTTTGGAGAACTCTGTAAATTGAAGATCGCCGGGCGCCTTGGGGTTGGGGGCGGGCTTTGCCTCCGATATTTGAGCCGTGCCGCGGGAATTTGAGGGAAGCTCTGCAATAGCGGAAGTTGCAACCCGAAATCACGACGAAATGTCGGATTTCTCGTATCACGCCGGTTGCGAAGCGCGGCCGGTTAAGGTATGTAATAGGGGTCTACCCACAAGACTTCCATTAGCCCCGCCGGAGACCTAGTCACCGGCGGGGCTTATTGCGTCCGAGAGGGCTCTCGGTCTCAGGGGCGCGATAGGAACGCCGTGGCGAACCGGATGTTCCTCCGGCCAAGCTTCTAGATGCGATCTTCCGGCGGCGCGCGGTCCGGAGGGGCCAGATGAGGGCCGTGGACGACGGGCTGGCGCTCCAGGATCTGGCGAACCTTGCGTACGGCCATCGAGGCGCGGCTGCGGCGTTGGCGCCAGAGCAGCAGGCTGATCGCTCCGGCGGTGGCGACCATGAAGGGCGCGGGCCCCAACAGCCACACGGCCGCCGCCAGGGCGAAGTAGTAGGCGCGAACACCGGCGTTGAAGGCCGACAGGGCCGGGTTGAGGATGCCGCCGGCGGCCTCGGCGTATTCGGCCAGCACGGCGGGCGGGGCCCACATCGGCGCGGCGCCGATCGCGGCCAGGCAGTAGTTCATCTGGCGGATCGACCAGATGAAGTCGAGCAGCCCGCGCGCGAGGGCCACCAGCACCAAGCCCAGCTTGATTTGAAACATCATCGGCGAGGTCTTGGCCAGCACGGCCAGGCCCTCCACGCTTTTCCAGGCGCTGTCGCCGCCGAACAGCACCCGGCCGCGGCGGCGATCAGGATCAGGTTCGACGAGGCGAAGAAGCTGGCCGAATTGATCGCATGGCCCAGCAACTGCCCGTCCAGCAGGGCGACCTCGCGCACCGCCATCTCCTGCATCCAGCGGCGGCGGATGACGGTCATGTCGGTATTGAGCACGCCGCCGCCTTCGCCCAGCCGCTTGAGCAGCGGCTCGTACAGCAGCCAGCACGCGGCGAATACGGTCAGGACGATGATGTCGAGCAGCGGCATGACGCCAACCTAACTGGGCGCGGAGAGTCGGAAAACGCCGATCAATCCTCGTGGATCAGACTATTGCGCATCGTGTCCTTCAGGAGGACCGAGCAGACGAGGCCGACCGTCATCACCGCCGCGACATAGAGATAGAAGGCGCTCTCCATCTTTTCGTGCTTGAAGGCCAAGGCCACCATCTCGGCCGTGCCCCCGAACAGGACATTGGCCAGGGCGTAGGGCAGGGCCACGCCCAGGGCGCGGATCTCGGCCGGGAACATCTCGGCCTTCACCACGGCGCTGATCGAGGTGTAGCAGGACTGGAAGGCCATGCCGGCCAGGATCAGCGCCAGGGCGCTCGACACCGAGGTTGCGTGGCTGATGCCGGTCATGATCGGCCAGATGGTCAGGGCGCCGCCGCCGAAGGCCAGGATCAGCATGGGCTTGCGCCCCAACCGGTCCGACAGCCAGCCGGCCAGGGGCTGGGCCAGCATGAAGCCGATCATGCTGAGCGCGCTGATCTCTGACGCCTGGCCCTTGCTGAAGCCGGCCGTGTTGACCAGGAACTTCTGCATATAGGTCGTGTAGACATAGAAGGTCAGCGAGCCGCCGGCTGTCAGGCCCATGATCAGCAGGCTCTCGCGCGGATGGCGGCGGACCAGCGGCACGATCAGCGACACGAAGAACGCCAGCAGGAACAACGCGCCCAGATACTGGCCGGGCTTGGCCAGCGGGCCGGTCGTGACGCCCAAGACGCCGGCGATCACCGTCAGCGCCAGGAAGACGGCGGCGCTGGCCACCTGGCCGCGCGAAAGGCTCTCGCGCTGCGTGGAGCGCTTGAAGGCGATGCTCTCCTCCAGGCCCCGACGGATCCAGAACACCACCACGGCCAGGATCGCGCCAATGATGAAGGGGATGCGCCAGCCCCAGGCCTTCAGTTCGGCCTCGCCGAGGGTTCGCTGCAGCACGATCAGCACGCCCAGCGCGATCAACTGGCCGGCGATCAGGGTCACGTAGTGGAAGCTGGACCAGAAGCCGCGACGGGTCTTGCCGGCCATCTCGCTCATATAGGTGGCGCTGGCCCCGTACTCGCCGCCCACCGACAGGCCCTGCAGCACGCGTGCGAACAGCAGTATGGCCGGGGCCCACAGGCCGATGGCGTTGAAGCCGGGGGTCACGGCGATGATCAGCGCCCCGCCGCACATCAGGGCCACAGACGCCGACAGGGCGGCGCGGCGGCCAGCGTGGTCGGCGTACATCCCCATCAGCCAGGCGCCGACAGGACGGGCCACGAAACCCAGGAAGAAGACCGCCGCCGCCTGCAGCAGCTGCACGGTCTGGTCGCCCTTGGGAAAGAAGGCGGGCGCGAAATACAGGGTGAAGGCGGCGTAGGCGAACCAGTCGTACCATTCGACCAGATTGCCGGCGGAGCCGCCCAGGATGGCCTTGGCGCGGGCCACGGGCGACAGGCGCGCTCCGGATGCCGCGTCGGCGGTCGCCGTCATGTGAACTCCCCTCCCGTTTGGGAGGGGAGCTTAGGCGAACCGCGTTCCGGAGCAACCACCGGCTCATCGCAATGGATGATCCGGCTCTCCGGAAGAGGCGCTAGATGCGGCCGAGCAGAACCAGGATGATCAGAATGATGAGGATCAGACCCAGGCCGCCCGAGGGGAAGTAGCCCACGAACGACTGTGCCCCCAGGTCGGCAGCGCGCCGATCAGGGCCAGGATCAGGATGATGATGAGGATCGTGCCGAGCATGGTCCGAAAGTCCTAGAAGCCCGCGTCCGCCACCACGGCGACGCTAGGGTCTTGCATTCGGAATACGCGGCGGCGCTTGTCGGTTCCGCGCCGTTTGGTTCCGCCTAGGCGGGGGTGTCTTCGGCCTTGCGCAGGCGGATGGCCCACAGCGCCCCGATCACCGCGCCCTTGACGCGCGGCAGCAGTAGCAGAGTCAGGGCGGCCAGCGTCGTCAGGCAGATGGGCGCGACGATCAACGGCGGGCCTTCCCAGATCACCGGGAAGAACAGCAATGGGGCCACGACCAGGTGGCCGACCAGCAGGATCGTGAAATAGGCCGGGCCGTCATCGGCCGGGTAGCTGCCCAGTTCGTGGCCGCAGGCCTCGCACACCGGCTCGACCTTTAGGTAGGCGCGATACAGACGGCCCTCGCCGCAGTTGGGGCAGCGATGTCGCACGCCGCGCGTAAGGCCGACGAGCAGGGGCGATGCGGAGGACTGAAGCTCTGACATGCCACCCATATGCGCTTTCGGATCCGGCGGGAAAGGGCGACCAGCCGTCGCACGGCGACGTTATGCCCAAGCTTGCCGTAAGATCTTGTATATTTTTGCGGTCATTGGAGCGGGATGCGCCGCGAAATCGGCTTCGATCAAACGGTGCAAACGATATCTGGACGGCGCTGGCGCAGATCCTGATCTACGCTGGTTATTTCAAAAGCCGCGTCCCGGGACCTTCGGCCTTGGTCCAAGGTCTCTGGAACAGTTGTGGAGAGCCCGCGTTGGTCGTCTGAATTGCAGCCGAGACGCGCCATGACGCCAGAACGCCCTACCAAGCCCGAAGCCGGTCAGGAGACGCCGCCGCGCAAGGGCGCCGGCGCCTCCAAGGCCGAACACGCCGTCCGTCACGCATCGGACGCCGCCGTCGCTCCACATGAAAAGCGAGCGATCGGCGCGGAGACCTCGCGCGAGGAAGACGCCTAGGATCAGTGCTTGGCGTCGCGGGCGGCGCCGGCGACGGCCTTGCCGGCCGACGAGACGTCGCGACCGGCGCCTTCGATGGTGTTGCAGGCCGAAACCAGCAGGGCGGCCGCGGCGGCGGCGAGAACGACGAACTTACGCATAGATCAGAGCTCCAGCTTGGAAGGCGGCGGACCTTAACCGTGGGCCGCGTCGAGCTGCAAGAGCCCGGCGCGGCTTAAGGATCAGCGCACCCGGCGGACCGAGCTGTAGCGATCGTTCTGTTTCTTGGGCAGGCTGGCCATGTCGTAGTCGTAGCGCCAGCACTTGCCCTGGTAGTAGGCGTGCTCGCAGAACTCCCAAGTCCCGCGCGAGATGCGCATGGACGAGATGCGGTCGTTGAAGCCCAGGCGCGACAGGTCGGGCGTGTCACCGCGCAGGGGGCGGGCCTCGCCGCGGAAGCCGTCGTGCTCGAACAGCACGACCTGGCCGCCGGGACCCCAACGGTCGCCCCGTCGGTCGTCACGCCGATCGTCGCGACGGTCATCACGTCTGTCGTCACGACGATCATAGCGATCATAGCGATCATAGCGATCGTCGCGGTCTTGGTAACGGTCCTGGGCGACGGCGCCGGTGGCGACCAGGGCCATGGCCCCGCAAGCGATCAGGAAAGCGATCTTGCGCATGATGGCGATCTCCTAGCGGACGCGACGGATCGAGCTGATCGCGTCGTTCCATTCCCGGGGCAGGATGGCCTGGTCGGCGTCCAGACGGCTGGCAGCGGCCTTGGTAGTTGGCGTGCTCGCAGATCTCCCAGCGACCGCTGGCGCGGCCGATCTGGATCGACGAGGCCCTGTCGTTGAACTTCACGGCGCCCAGGTCGGGCATGTCGCCGTTCACCTCGAAGGCGCGGCCCTGGTAGTTGGGATCCTCGAACAGCACGACCCCGTCTCGGGGACGACCGCCGCCGCCGTTGTTCCAGCCGCCGCCGTTGTTGCCGCCCCAGCCGCCGCCTTGGCCAGGACCATTGAATCCGGCGCACTGCAGACGGCCGTCGCGGTTCTCCAGACCCTGGCCGCCGCAGTCGCGCGTGCGCGCGCTGCTCCATTCCCAGCCGCCGCGGCTGCTTTGGCAACGCGCCCAGACCTGGCCGTTGAAGGCCGTGATCTCGCGGCAGGACTGCGTGTAGGAGCCGCGCGGCGGATCGTCATAGCGGCCGTTCCAGTTCGGCGCCTGGGCCGAGGCCGCGCCCGCGAACGCGACAACGGAAAGGGCCATCAGGCCAAGGGTCTTGCGCATGTCTCTGTTTCCCCACCAAGAAGGCTTCGTCCCTGAGAAGCCGAGCTAGCCGTTTCCCAACTGAACGGCGCCTGAACGGTCTAGCTCTGAAAGTTAACGCTCGATCGGGCGATAGTCGACCTTGACGTGTCCTTTCAGCTGCTGCTCGGTGAACCAGACCGGCTTGGTCTTCATGGCCACGAACAGCGGCGTCTGGTCGGCATAGTGAGGCGAAGAGGCGTCCAGAGTGGCCGAGCCGAACTGGTGGATGCTCTCCGAGCGCAGCGCCCCGACCTTGTCCCAGGTGACGAACATGATGAAGGTGTCGCCGCCATCGGCGGTGGTCGTGCCGTCCTTCTCCGGCTTGCCCCAGACCGAGCGATAGGTGTCCGCGGCGCCGTCGATCGGCAGGTTCACCGTTCCGCGCCGGATGCGATTGACCTCGCCCCACTCGGGATCCAGGCGACCGAAGTGGGTCTTCAGCCTCTTGATCGCCGACTGGAGGCTGGCCAGCGGCGTCGGCGCCGGATCGTCGTTCGAGCGGGCGAACAGGATCGGCTGGGCCATCAGCGCCGCCAGGGCCGCGCCGCGATCGTGGATGTCGGCCTTCTTGTCCCACGCGCGCAGGATTTCCTGCGCCTTGGCGAGATCGGCGTCGCCCTTGGGGTCGATCGCGGTGACCTCGCGGACCATCTCCATCACCGACGAGCGGTCGCTGAACGCCACGTCGAACTTGTGGGCGCGGAAGCTCGTGTCGGTGATCGCGTGGTCGATCCCGAAGGTTTCCAGCGCCCGCCAGGCGCGATTGGTCATGTTGGTCTGCAGGCCCATCGAGGCGGGAAAGGCCTCGGGCTTGAGATTGTCGGCCGCCTCGCTGGCCTGGAACGGGCTGTTGTTGGAGTTGAACACCAGGCCCGACTTCGGATTCCACAGCTGCGGCGTCTGCTCAGGCGGGCGGTAACCCTGCCAGATCAGGTCGGAGCGGTCGCCGGGCAGGATCCCTTTCCAGTCGGCGTCTACCGCGCGGTTCGGATACTGGCCGTTGTGGACGAAGCCGATGTTCCCGGCCCTGTCGGCATAGACGTAATTCAGGCTGGGGATGGCGTGGGTGGCGATGGCCGTGCGCCATTCCACCATCGTCTTGGCCTTGTTCAGCCGCCAGTACTGCAACGGCTGGCGCCACTCGCCCATGCCGGCATAGCGGATGGCGAAGACGCCGTGATCCGTCTCCAGCACCGGTCCGTGCGCCGAGCGCAGGACGGCCTTCCTCACCGGCAGCACGATGGGGCCTAGCAGCTTCACGCGCAGGGTGACGTAGCGCTTGTCGAAGTCCTTCCACTGGCCGTCGAGGCGGTACTGGTTCTTGTTCGCCGGATTGAGGGTCAGGCGGTAGACGTCCACGAGGTCGGGCTTGGACACCGTATTGGCCCAGCCGAGATCGGCATTGTGGCCGTGCAGCATGAACGGCGAGCCGGGAAAGAAACCGCCGGCCACGTGCCAGCCTTCGCCGCTCTCGACCACGGCCTCGTACCAGGCGACCGGGCCGGTATAGGGCTGGTGCGAATTGACGAGCAGCCGCGTGGCGCCGTCGGCGTTGCGGGACGGCGCGGTCGCCAGACCGTTCGAGCCCTTGGCCGGCGGAGGCGGGGCGTGCGGTGTCGTGAGGCGCTTCAGTTCCCCGTCCAGGCCGTAGAAGAACGGCTGCTTGAAGACGAAGCCGGCCTCGATGTCGTGGCCGGTCAGAGGCAGCAGGCCCGCCTTGACCTTCTCCGGATGCTTGGCGGCATAGACGCTGACGCCGTCGGCATAGGCCTCCAGGATCTTGCGAAGGTCGGCGGGCAGTTCGGCATAGTGGGCGTTGGTCGTTGGCCAGACGTCGAGCAGGGCGGTGACATAGTCGGTCGGCGCGGCGGACTTGCCCTTGTCGCGGGCCAGGACGCCGCGCGTGGCCAGCACCACGTCCTGCAGGGTGGCGAAGTCGTCCTCGCTCTGGGCGTAGCCCAGGCCGAACGCCGCGTCGGCGTCGGTCTTGCCCAACACGTGCGGCACGCCCCAGTCGTCGCGGCGGATGCGGACGTCATAGGCCTTGGCCTTGTCCAGCAAGGCTTGGCGGGCAGGGGCCTTGGGCAGGCTGGCTTGGTCGATGACGATCAAGCCCGCCGCCGCCAGCACCACGAGCGCCAGCAGGCCGCCGATCCCGCGCAGGATCCACCTCATCCAAGCCTCCCCAGCCCATTATTTGTTACCAACGATCATGCGGGGCGCGCTTGGTCGTGCCTAGAGCCGCTTTCGACGAAAGCTGTCTGAAACGTCGCGAGAACGTCGTTCGCCATCCCGAACTGGGCTGCTAGGTTCGATTTAAGCAAAGAGGGAGGCGGCCCATGGCTCGCAAGCACTTGGTTTCGGTACTCGCCGGCGTTCTGGCTTTCGGGACGCTCAGCGTCGGCGGCGCCGCGTTCGCTCAGGTTCCCGCCAATATCGAGAAGGCCCTGGCCGATCCGTCGCGTCCCGCCGTCGACACGGCCCGCGACGCCGCCCGCCACCCCGGCGAGATTCTGGCCCTGGCCGAGGTCAAGCCGGGCGACACGGTCATCGACTACATCATGGGCGGCGGCTATTTCACCCGCATCCTGTCGGCCGCCGTCGGTCCCAAGGGCGTGGTCTATGCCTACCAGCCGGCCGAGTTCATCAAGTTCAAGGCCCAGTACGGCGAGGACCAGAAGACGGTCGCGGCCGCTCTCGCCAACGTCAAGCCGCTGAACGGACCGATGACCGCGCTGGACCTGCCGGACGGCGCCGATGTGGTGATCACCGTCCAGAACTATCACGATCAGCACCTGAAGCCGTTCCCGGTCGACACGGCCGCCAAGGCCAATGCCGAGATCTTCAAGTCGCTGAAGCCGGGCGGCGTCTTCCTGGTCATCGACCACGCGGCCCTGCCCGGCGCGACCACGGCGCCGGACGCCCTGCACCGCATCGACATCGCCCAGGTGAAGAGCGAGGTCGAGGCCGCCGGGTTCAAGCTGGAGGCCGAGAGCCCGCTGCTGTCGAGCGCGGCGGATCCGCATACGGCGAGCGTCTTCGACCCGAGCATTCGGGGAAAGACGGATCAGTTCATCCTGAAGTTCCGCAAGCCAAAGTGATGCAAACCCTTGTCATCCCGGAAGCTTCGTAGAGGCTGTCCGGGAACCAGGGGCGGCCGGCACGACGCTCACGCACCCCCCGGGTCCCGGACAAGCCTTGCAGGCTTTCCGGGATGACAATTTTGGTGCGTGTGGAAGGGCTATTTCGCCCGCGCCTCCGCGCCCATGAACACCACCTTGGCGCCCTTGTTCACGGCCGAGCCGAGTTCGGCCGCGTCCCAGTTGGTCAGGCGCACGCAGCCGTGCGAGGCGCGCTTGTTGACCAGTTTGGGATCGGGCGTGCCGTGGATGCCGTAGGTGTCCTTGGTCAGGTCGATCCAGGTCGAGCCGACCGGATTGTTCGGTCCGGCCTTGATGGTCAGCTTGCCCTTGGGCTTGCCGAAGGTCAGGCGCGACGGGTCGTAGGTATAGGTCGGCCTTGGGGCCAGGGTGCGCACGGCCCATTCGCCGGACGGGGCGGGGCGCTCGGTGCTGCCGACGGTGGCGGGATAGACCGCGAGCAGGGTGTTGTCCTTGTCGAAGGCGCGGACCTGGCCGATAGCCTTGTCGATCTCGATACGGTCGACCTTGCGATCCAAGGTGTCCGCGCCGGCCGCCGTCACCACGATCGTCGTTCCCGCCGCGCCGAAATCGACGCCGGGATTCAGCGCCTGCAGCAGCGCCTCGTCCATGTGGAAGCGCTCGGCCAGCATCTCGAGCGGGGTCTGGTAGTTCAGGGCCGGCAGCTCGGCCATCGCCTCGTAGTCGTCCTTGGGGATCGGCGGCGAGAACGGGCCGGCCTCGTCCTGGGCGGTGATCGTGTAGTCGACCAGCACCGGCCCGCCGTCTCCGGCGGTCAGGGTGTCGATCAGTTGTTGCGTGATCTGGCCGTCGGCCGTCTGGCCGCGCGAGGTCTGGAAGGCCTTGATCGCCAGGGTCAGGTTCGTACCGTCGCGACCGTCGATGACGCCTGGCGAGAAGTGCGCGCGGTCCAGCAGGGTCTGGACGCGGACCAGCAGATTGCGGTGCGCCTCGGGATCGGTCGCGGCGGGATCGAACGCGGCGGCGTTGATCGTCTGGGCCAGGGGCGAGCTGGCCGCGACGGCCGCCGGCGCGGCGACGACAGGAGGCTGGGCGGGCGCGGACTTCTGGACCGTCTTGGCCGGCGTGGGCTTGGCCGGTGGCTTGTCATCGCAGGCCGACAGGGCCAGCACGGCGATCAGTGCGAAGCGGGAAACCAGGACGGTCATAAGGACTCCAAGACGGAACGACTGCCTCGTCTCAAGACTTGAGCCATGGCGAAGTTCCGTGGGATCGCGAGGCCGGATGCGGGGAATGACTTGAGGGTTCTGCGACGATGGCTTTGGGGCCTTGGCCTTCTGCTGCTGGCGGGCGGCGGGTTCTGGCTATGGGTGACGTGGCCCAGCGGTGGAGTCTCGCCCCCGGGCGTCCAACCGCGCGATGAGCCCGCCTACGCGACGCCGGCGGAACAGCATTTCACCTCGATCGACCCGCCGCCGACGCCCCCGCCGCTGGCGGGCGCGCCGGAGACCTGCGACGGGCGTGACGCTCCCGAGGGCGCCGCCGCCGCCAACGCCGCCTCGCTGTCGAGCCTGGCCTGGAGCCCGTTCGGCAAGCCCGAGACCGGCTGGGAGATCTACGCCCCGCGCATCGCCGCCGAGATCGGCACGACCTGCGGCCCGGGCTCGAACGGTTTCGCCTCGGCCCTGGCGCGTTGGCAGGGCGCGCATGGCCTGCGGGGTACGGGTGTCGTCGACCCGGCGGTGTTCGGGACCATGCTGGTGCGCTGGCACCTGGCGCGACCGTTCGTGCGCGTGAACCGCGAGGGCATGTGCCCGGGCGCGCCGCCCGAGGCCAGCCTCGCTCTGGCCGGCCCCAAGGAGAGCTATGGCGGCAAGGCCATCCGCCTGCGGCCGGGCGCGCTGGAGGCCTATCGAAAGATGGTCGCCGAGGCGCGGGCGGCGGGGGGTCTTGCCGCGGCCGGAGTCGCTGACGATCTTCTCGGGCTTCCGGGCCCCGGACGCCGACGCCCAGCGGTGCGCGCGAGACAAGAACTGCCAGGGCTTGAGGCGCACCATCTGCTCCGCCCACCGCACGGGCCTGGCCATGGACGTGGTCATCGACGCCGCGCCGGGCTTGAGGCCCGACAGCTCCGCAGACGCAAACCGGCTCGTCATGGCCCGCTCGTCGGTCTATCGCTGGATGGTCGTGAACGCGCCGCGGTTCGGCTTCGTCAACTACGCCTACGAGCCCTGGCACTGGGAGTGGACGGGCGAGCCGCTATTGCCCGGCGTGCCGATCTCCAGCCTGCCCCAGGAAGGCTCCGAGCCGATCACGGAACCCGCGGATCAGCCCACGTCCGAAACGCCGGCCTCTGGCTCAACCGCTCGTAATAGGCGGTAAGCGTGGGCCAGTCCTCGCGCTCGATCGGACTGAACAGCCAGCGATGCACCGACAGGCCCAGCACGATATCCGCGAGCGTGAAGGTGTCGCCAGCGACATACGCCCCGGTGTCCACCAGCCGGGCGCTGAGCAGGCCCATGGCCGTGTTCCACGCCGCGACGCTGGTCGCGATCTGCTTGGGATCGTCGAAGCCGGGCGTCTTGCGGACCAGGCCGGCGAAAGCGTAGCGCCAGGCGGTGTTCAGCTCGGTGCACTGCCAGTCCATCCACTGGTCGACCAGCGCGCGTTGGCGGCGGTCGGCCGGGAACAGCGGCGTGTCGGCCGCCACGTAGCGGCAGATCGCGTTGCTTTCCCACACCGGGCCATGCTCATCGATCAGCACCGGCACTAAGGCGTTGGGGTTCAGCGCGACGAACTTCGGGTCGCTGGTGGGCGCGAAGCCCTGGCCCCAGTCCTCGCGCTCATAGGCCAGGCCCAGTTCGTCCAGGGTCCAGAGGACCTTGCGGACGTTGATGGACGAGGCGCGCCCGAGGACCTTGGGGATCGTCACCGGGTCATCCAGGGTTTTGACTTGCCGGTCGGGCCGCGGCGCTGGCGCGCTCGACCTTGCCGGTCGAGGCCTTGGCCCCGTGGCCGTGCTTGCCCTGGGCGGCCTTCTTCAGGCGCAGGGCGCGCTGCATCGGCGTCTCGTCGGCGGGGACTTCGGTTTTGTCGGTCATGAAGGCGATGTAGGCCTGTGAAGGCGCCTTGAGAAGGCCGCGCTTGAGGGTCACTTTGGAAAGATGTCGCGCCGCCGTTCGGTTCCCGTCCTGATCGCTTTCGCCGTGCTGGCCGCCGTGGGCGCGCACGCCCAGACGAAGCCGGCTCCTGAAGCCTCCAACACCGTCTCGCCCGTCCTGATCTTGCCGCCGACCCTGCCGCCGAACCTGGTCTCGACCTATCCGGCCCAGGACCAGACCGTGCCGCCAGGCGTGCTGATCCTCAAGGCCGCCTTCGACCAGCAGATGTCGCCCAGCGCCTGGAACTACGCCCCCGCGCCCGGCGCGGAGCCGATGGACTGCGTGAAGACGCCCCGGCTGCTGGGCGATCAGAAGACCTTCGTCCTGTTGTGCCGGGTGCTGGCCAACCGCACCTATGGCGTGACCTTCAACGCCGAGCGGAACGGCGGCTTCGCCAATCTCGGCGAGAACCCGGCCCATACCGCCGTGCTGACCTTCAAGGTCGACGCCGATGCGCCGGTGACCACCGTGCGCCGCGCCATGGAGGCCGCCAAGCTGCAGGCCGACCAGATGCCCGTGCAGGACGCGCCCATGGCCGTGGCGGGCGCGATGAAACAGCCAAGTTTACCCTAGCTTGTGGCGAAACACTCCGTCGTGACGCATCATCGTCCGATGACGGGGGAATCGGGGCGCGAGTGGACGGGGGCTGACCTCGCCGTGGTGGTGGGCGACTATGTCGCCCAGCTGGAGAAGACGCTCGCCGGCAAGCCGGTCGATCGCGGCGCTCACGATCGCGCCGTCCGTTTCGTCACCGGCAAGTCCGACATGCCGATCACCTGGAAGCAGGGCGAGATCTCGGCGGTGCTGTCGCTGATCGGCCTGCCGATCCTGCGCGACCAGCCGCCGCGCTGGTCGTACGACGCCGCGCTGCTGGAAGCGGTCGAGGAGCAGCTGGCCGCCAAGCCGGCCCTGCTCAGCGCCGCCGTTCGCCCCGCCTCGCTGTTCACCGCCCCGCCGGCCGTGCCCCTGATCGAGGCCGCGCCGCCCCGGCCGATGCCGATGGACGAGCGCCTGATCCGGGTGATCCAGCGCTTCGACATGGGCGGGCGCGAGGCCGACGATCGTTTTCTGAAGGGGCTGGGCGTCTCCAGCATCATCGCCTTCGAGGCCCGCCGCCTGTCCGATCGCGGTCGACCCGACCTGGCGGCGAAGATCCGTCCGTCTCGCGACGGCGATCCGGACGGCTGCGATGTGATCGGTTTTGGCCTGGACGAGACCCCGCGCCTGATCGTGGTCAAGACCACCCTTTCGGGCGAGGTCTCCCCCTTCGGCCTCAGCCAGGCCGAGTTCGACCTCGCCGAGGCCCGCCCCGAAGCCTTCCGCATCCGCCGCGTCTACGACCTGCTGGGCGAGGCGCGGTTCTACAGGATGAAGCCGCCGTTCGGGTGAGGGCTTCCGGACTCCGAAGCCGACGCGGCCAGGCGCCGCCGGCTAGGATAGGGCGGACGGGACGGCGGCCACGTGCGCGCCGGGACCTTGCGCGCCGGACGCGGCTCGGGCCCGTTGAAGTCCATGATCGTGATGTCCAACTCCTTCAACGCGTAGGCGGTGGTGCGTTCGGCCGCCTCCAGGGCGTCGGCGTCGTCCTCGCCCAGATAGTCGCGGCGAAAGCGCATCACCCGCCGCTTGAACAGCGCCGGCACGCTTTCGGGCTTCAGCAGCATGGCCAGGGCCAGCAGGTAGATGCTGCGGAACATCAGGTCGGTCTCGTGCTCGACCGCCGCCTTGGTCGGCCGCCAGTCGACAAAGCCCGTCATCAGCAGCTTGGCGCGCTCGCCGTCGAAGCCCTCGGCCGTCGCTCCGGCCAGGGCGGCCTCCGACGGCGGCTGCGGCGCGGTCAGCCGCGCCAGCCGATCGGCCAGGGTGGTCAGCCGCAGCGCCTCGTGGTCGCGCCCGTCCTGGATCGCCGCCGCCAGCCGCGCCATCGCGGCGTTCCGCAGGTCTGATGGGTCGGTCGACAGCGGCGCGGCGCTGAAGGCCTCCGCGGCGTCGTCATCCGTCAGCCAGACCTCGCCCGGCAGGGGCGTCGGCCGCCGGAGGCGCGCGGTCGTCTCCGCCTCGGTCTGGGCGTCGGCGTGGGCGCGCGCGACGGCGTCGCCGTGGGCCTTCTTGGTCCAGCCGTCCTTGCCGGCGCGACTATAGATGCTGCGCGACGAGACCTTCCATTTGGCGGACAGCTCGGCGGCGGTCGCGCCGTTCTTATACTCCGCGGCGATCTTGGCCCAGGAATCCTCCGAGAGGCGGAACCAGGTTGGGCGGGCGTCGGGATGTGTCTTTGTCATGGCCGCCAGTGTGCGGCCGCGCGAAAAGGCGGGGACAGAACGGCGTCAAAAATCGACAAAGCGTTGAAAAGGCGGGGTCTCAAGCGCTCGACTAGGAGTGTATCGGCGAGCGTTCAGCTTTGCCGAAGCTCCGTGAAAAAGTCCTCGAGCAAGGTCGCGCGTTCGCGGTAGGGAGTATGTCGGCTGAAATGAGCCGTGACGTCGGCGACGATTTGCTCAGGCGCGCGCGCGTCTTCCGTCGAATTGGCGGCCCACGCCCGACCAGGGTGCAGGGTGTCCCAAGGAGAGCGCTTGTTCGCCCGCGTGGTGGCGCTGTCGCCGTGTTTGCCCAAGCCGTAGAGCAGGTTCGTCTCGTTGTTCCAGATCGGTTTGAACAGATGGATCAGATAGTCCTCGGCGGCCGTTTCCCAGCCCGATTGAACGACGAGAAAGCGCGCGTCGAAGTCGGCGACATCCAAGGTCGAGACAGCCTTGCCGATATTCTTTCGGTGCTCGTTCAAGCGCGCCGCGAGCCGGGGGCCTTGATCCCGGGCGCTGTGAGCGCCCTGCTGAGCGGGCGCGGCCTGGCCGACATAGATCGGCGTCTCCGTCCCGGATAGCGGAGCGTAGAGCGGGTAAGCGCCCCGATAGTAAATCGCGTAGACGCCCGATCCGTAGAACTGGCCGATCGTACTCAGGGGCGCGCGTTCCTGCGCCACCATCGCCAGGGCCGTGAACCGCCCGATCACCTTGGGATTGCTGGGGTCGAAGACCGAGCGCGGCATGGCGATCGGGTCCAGTCGCCGCAGCGCGGCTTCCAGAGTTCTCTATGACGTCGCGAAGCTCGTGATCGACCTTGCGGCGCGCGACCGGTGAAAAAGGCGCGGTATCAGCTAGGCTGGTCAAGGCCGCCACGCGCTCGCGCAGCGCGGCGATCTCGGCGTCGAGGGAATTGGTCTTGCTCACGCCGCGTAGCGTAGCTTCCTGGCGACGTCCTTGCCAATGACCTCGGCCAAGCGAACCGGCACGGCGTTGCCGAGCTGGCGCATCACCTCGCTCCAGGCTCCGTGGAAGATGAAGCTGTCGGGGAAGGTTTGCAGGCGCGCGCTTTCCCGGATCGAGAAATAGCGCACCGTGCCATCGGGGCGGGCCAGCATGTTCTCGCCGCCGGGCACGCCGTGGACGCCGGCCTTCAGGGTCTTGGCGGGCTCGTCCAGCGGACTGCCGGTATGGCCGGGATAGGACCGCGCGCCAGGCTGGAAGCGGTGGTAGGCGACCTTGGCCGCGCGTTTCGGGTCCAGCTCGGGATCGGGCAGGTCGGCGATCGCGTCGCGCACCGTGCGCCAGGCGACCTCGCTCGGCTTGTCGCGCAGCGCCAGGGCGCGGGTGGGCGCGTCGGACGGATCCGGGCGCCGCGCCTTGGCGACCTGGTGCGCGTCCCAATAGTCGCCCGAGCGATGTTGCGCCCATAGCAGCGCGTCGGACGAGTGGGTGGCGACCGGGAACGACCATTCCAGGTCCAGGTCGTCGCGGAAGCCGACGAAGATCACCCGCTCGCGCTTTTGCGGCACGCCATAGTCGGCGGCGTTCAGCACCCGGGCCACGACCCGATAGGCCAGGCCGTCGCGCGCGCCGCGTAGATGATGCTCCTCCAGCCGCGCCAGGTGCTCGGACCAGTCCTCGTCCGACCGGGCGACGACTTCCGGATGCTCCAGCTGCAGGCGGATATATTCGAAGTAGTTGCGGAAGCTGGCGCGGGTCAGGCCCTTGACGTTTTCGAACACGAAGGCCCGGGGACGCGTCTCGCGCACGGCGCGGATCGCGTGGGGGAACATGTCGCGCGTGTCGTCATAGGCCCGGTGTTTGCCGCCCAGCGAGAAGGGCTGGCAGGGCGGACCGCCCGAGACCAGGTCGATCTTGCCCTCCAGGCCCTTGAAGTCGACATGGCGCACGTCGCCCTCGACCTCGGGCCAGCCGGCCATGGGCGAGGCCGCGCTCTGGCGGTTCTCGGCGATGGTCTCGCGGCAATAGCGGTTCCACTCGACCACCTTGGCCGGTTTGAACCCGGCCTGGCAGAGGCCGATGCCCAGGCCCCCGGCCCCCGCGAACAGTTCGATCGACTTCATGAGTCCAAGAATGTTCTAATTTCGTTCTCAAGGAAAGCCTCATCCTTGAGCCCGCATTCCCAGAGGGTCAGCGCGCTCCAGCCCAGGGCTTCAAGCTCCGCCAGCTTGCGAAGATCGCGGGCGCGATTCCCCTCCAGCTTCGGGATCCAGAACTCGTGCCGTGATTTGGGCAGCCGCGCCAGCTTGCAGTTCGGGTCGGGATGGCGATGCCAGAAACATCCGTGGACGAAGATCACCTTCTTGCGGCCGGGGAACACCAGGTCCGGCCGCCCGGGCAGCTTCGCGCCGTGCAGGCGGTAGCGGTAGCCCAGGCGGTGAACGAGCCGGCGGACCAGCATTTCGGCGCTGGATCCCTTGCCCTTGACGCGGGCCATGCGGGCGCTGCGTTCGGCGGGGGAGAGGGTGTCCATGGCAATATCGTGCGACTGGTTAGCTCCAGTTGATGTATCCAGCAGACAGTTTTCTAAACTCCAGGCTGTTTACACAATTAGGGTCTACATCCAGTTTATCTATTAGATGATCAAGGCATTCCAAAAGCCGTTCGTTGATGACGTTCGCTTTGACGATTTGTAATGCCGCCTTCGCATGGCTCCGGCAAAGTGCGTTACCAAGGCGGTTTTTGATCTCGAATTCGGAAAGTGAGGCCATCACATGCGGTGCGTATTTGTCAGCAGCAAGAGCTAGCATCGCGTCATAATATCCCCTGGCTCCGGGGGATACTCCGCCGTTATAAGTCACTCCTCGGCCAATTCGGCACATAAGAACCGTTTTGAACAAGCGCTGTGCAAGATTTTCAAGAATTGAAGCTTGGTCGGGGTTGTAAGAATAGAGCTCTGCCGCAACGGGGGGCTCATTGTGAAAATTATCCCACCCATTATGCTTATCTCTAAGGTCAGTTATTAGGCAATCTACGATAATAACCCGCTCGGATTGCGATCTGTAGGCGTTTCCGCCAACTCCTCCGAAGAATTGTTCGCCTAGGGCGTATTTTTCCTTGTATAGATTAACATTGTATCCCTCGAGAACAACTCCAAGTTTATATTTTGTATCATCTTTGCAGGTAGCCCAAAGCGCGGGCGCTATAAGAGATATGTTCTTTCTGACGGATGGATCTGTGTCTGCAGCGACGTATATACCGAAAAGAGTCCTTAGGAGGCCTCCGCATAGGTGGCTGGAGAGTTGAGAAAAGCGCTGCGTAATTCCTTGCACGGCTGCATTGTCTAGCGGGGCCGTCTGTACGCGTAGGTTGGAGATGAAGCTTTGAACTTGCAGCGCGGCCGCGGT
This sequence comes from Caulobacter sp. UC70_42, assembly GCF_044056025.1. NCBI lineage: Bacteria > Pseudomonadati > Pseudomonadota > Alphaproteobacteria > Caulobacterales > Caulobacteraceae > Caulobacter > Caulobacter sp. UC70_42. Next base: position 2,900,313 of record NZ_CP171994.1, read on the forward strand.
TGGATTGTCATTCAAGACCTCCGACACGCAAGTCTGAAGCCATCCAAGCAATTCGAACGCGTTTATGGCGTACGTGTTGGGATGTGAAATCCCGACATCGTTCCTCATGTCCAATATGTGTTTTAATTTCTTGTACGTAGTGTCGGATATTAACTCAAGTTTTCTGCATGTGTCAAGTAGAACTGAATCTTTTAAGGATGAAAGATCTTCCTCAGTCTTGTAATGCTCTCGTGCTTTGCTTCCTCCAACGGCGGAGTCGAAAAATATTTCGAGTCCGTACACGGATGCTTTTCTTCGTAGATTTAAGACGACTTCGTTCCATACGGCATTTAGAGAATAGTCAAATAAGCCAAATCCTGCGCCAATTACAAACTTAGACAGATAGCGTGCGTCTTTTTTTGCCTCTGCGGGGAGTCCTTGAACGAGGCTCTGAAGATTATCACCAATGATACGGCGTTGCTCTTGATTGGCGATGATGTTTTCAGACGGTAGACCCATGTCCTTTAGGAAGCTAACGAGTAACTGAGCTTGAGGATCAATCAGCTCATTGGACTTCTTAACTACAAGATCGGACATGTATCGATTCCTGGTGCAATTTTCCCGAGTATTGCACTTTTCTGCCCTTTTTAAAGAGCGCGTGGTTGGTCGGTGTGAAATCTGATTTCGGCAGGAATCAAAACGCCCCCGCCAGCTTCCGCTGACGAGGGCGTTCAAATTCTCGATCGTTAAGCGCGCGCCGAAAGATCAATCCTCGTCCATCTTCAGGGCGGCGATGAAGGCTTCCTGCGGGATCTCGACCTTGCCGAATTGGCGCATGCGCTTCTTGCCGGCCTTCTGCTTGTCCAGCAGCTTGCGCTTGCGCGAGGCGTCGCCGCCGTAGCACTTGGCCGTGACGTCCTTGCGCAGGGCGCGGACGGTTTCGCGGGCGATGATGCGGCCGCCGATGGCGGCCTGGATCGGGATGACGAACATGTGCTGCGGGATGAGTTCCTTCATCTTCTCGCACATGCCCCGGCCGCGGCTCTCGGCGCGGTCGCGGTGGACCAGCATGGAGAGGGCGTCGACCGGCTCGGCATTGACCAGGATCGACATCTTCACCAGGTCGCCGACGCGGTAGTCCTCGACCTGGTAGTCGAAGCTGGCATAGCCCTTCGAGATCGACTTCAGGCGGTCGTAGAAGTCGAACACCACCTCGTTCAGCGGCAGGTCGTAGACGACCATGGCGCGGTTGCCGACATAGCTGAGCTCGCGCTGCATGCCGCGACGGTCCTGGCACAGCTTGATCACGCCGCCGAGATATTCGTCGGGAGTGAAGATGGTGGCCTTGATCCAGGGCTCGCTGATGCTCTCGATCTGCATCACGTCGGGCAGGTCGGCGGGGTTGTGGAGTTCCCGCTCCGTGCCATCGCGCATGTGGATCTTGTAGACGACCGAGGGCGCCGTCGCGATCAGGTCGAGGTCGAACTCGCGGGACAGGCGCTCCTGGATGATCTCCAGGTGCAGCAGGCCCAGGAACCCGCAGCGGAAGCCGAAGCCCAGGGCGGCGCTGGATTCCATCTCATAGGTGAAGCTGCCGTCGTTCAGGCGCAGCTTGCCGACGGCGGCGCGCAGGTCCTCGAAGTCGGCGGCGTCGACCGGGAAGAGGCCGCAGAACACGACCGGCTGGACGTCCTTGAAGCCCGGCAGGGCCTGGGCGGTCTGTTTCTTTTCGTCGGTGATGGTGTCGCCGACGGCGGCGTCGGCCACCTCCTTGATCGAGGCGGTGAAGAAGCCGACCTCGCCCGGGCCCAGCTCGGCGACGTCGGTGGCCTTGGGCGTGAACACCCCGACCTTGTCGATGCGGTGGGTGGCGCCGGTCTGCATCATGCGGACCTGCTGGCCGGCCTTCAGCGTGCCGTCGAAGATCCTGACGAGGACGACCACGCCCAGATAGGCGTCGTACCAGGCGTCGACCAGCAGGGCCTTCAGCGGGGCGTCGCGCTCGCCCTTGGGGGGCGGCAGGCGCTTGACGATGGCTTCCAGCACGTCGTGGATGCCCAGGCCCGACTTGGCGCTGGCCAGCACGGCGTCGCTGGCGTCCAGGCCGATCAGGTCCTCGATCTGGGCGCGCACGCGCTCGGGCTCGGCGGCCGGCAGGTCGATCTTGTTGAGGACCGGGACGATTTCGTGATTGTTGTCGATGGCCGAATAGACGTTGGCCAGGGTCTGGGCTTCCACGCCCTGCGAGGCGTCGACGACCAGGATCGAGCCCTCGCAGGCGGCCAGGCTGCGGCTGACTTCGTAGGCGAAGTCGACGTGCCCGGGGGTGTCCATCAGGTTGAGGATGTAGTCCTCGCCGTCGTCGGCGTGGTACTTCAGGCGCACGGTCTGCGCCTTGATGGTGATGCCGCGCTCCTTCTCGATGTCCATGTTGTCGAGAACCTGGGCGCTCATCTCGCGCGCGGTCAGGCCGCCGGTCTCCTGGATCAGGCGGTCGGAGAGCGTGCTCTTCCCATGGTCGATATGGGCAACGATCGAAAAGTTGCGGATCTTGTCGAGAGGCGTCGAAGTCATGGCCGTGCGCATAGCACATTTGGCCCGCTTCGCGAGGGGCTGAACACGTCCCGTCCGCGGCGACGCGTCGGCCATGCTTAACCGGTCGTTAAGTTTGGAGCCGCAAACCGGTCTCAATGGCTTGCAACAGTGTTGCAATGAAACTGATCCGGAGGGCCTGACATGGACCGTCGCAAGCTGATCCTCTCGGGCGCCGCCGTCGGTCTGAGCACCGTGGCGACCGAGGCCCTGGCCCGCCAGAGCCGCTACAGCGAACAATTGCCGCCGCCGCAGCCGATCGGTCCGGCCAGCCCCGCTCCGAGCGACCCCTACGCGTCGCCGCCGCCCGTCGCTCGGGACGCCTACGCCTCTCCGCCGCCGTCTCCGGCCCCGGCGTCGAACGGCAATACGCCGGCCTACGATACCGGCCGGGCCCAGACCTATTCGGCCGACGAGATGATCCGGGCGACGTCCGATTTCCTGGGCGTGACGGCCGAGAGCGCCGGCGCGGCGATCGAGAAGATCTTCAAGGACAAGGGTCAGCCCACCGCCTATATCGCCGGCGAGGAAGGTTCGGGCGCCTTCGTGGCCGGTCTGCGCTATGGTCGCGGCCTGCTCTACATGAAGGGCCGTCCGACCCTGGAGACCTTCTGGCAGGGGCCGTCGATCGGTTGGGACTGGGGCGGCAACGCCAGCCGCGTCTTCACCCTTTGCTATAACCTGCAGTACCCCGACGCCATCTACCGCCGCTTCCCGGGCGTGGAGGGCAGCGCCTATCTCATCGGCGGCCTGGGCGTGAACTACCAGAAGGCCGACGACATCACCCTGGCCCCGATCCGCGCCGGGGTCGGCCTGCGCCTGGGGGCCAATGTCGGCTACCTCGGCTACAGCCGCAAACGCCGCTGGATGCCGCTTTAGCCGTCGTACTCGATCGCGTAGCGGAAGCCGCGGGACTGGTTGGGGACGAGCGTCACGCGCCAGGCGACCATGCCCTGGCGGATGTCGTGCTTCTGCGGTTCGGCGACGACCCTGAAGCTGGTCAGGTTCGGATTCTGCCGCACCTCGACGGTCACCGGGATGGTCTTGGCGTTCGAGAGATCGACCTCGTAGGTCCGGCGTACGCGACCCTTCTTCAGTTTCTGTTCGGCGACCAGGCGCGGCCGGGCAAGGATGTCGACGGCCTGGCCGATGACCAGATCCAGCGGCTCGCCGACGGCGACATCGCGCACGGCCTGTTCGCCGGCGAAGGTCGGCTGGCCATCGATCGTCTCCATGGCCGAGAGCGCGCCGGAGGGCAGGGGTTTGCCCAGGCCGCTTCGCACCGTGTTGTCCAGGCGCAGGGTCACGGCCGGCGCGCGGAAGCCCTCGTCCTCGCGACCGCTGTCCCACGGATTGATCGTCACGACATAGAGCCGCTGGAAGGCGACGTCCTTCTGGTCGAGAAAGGCCACCTGCTTGGTCTGGCGCGGGTTCAGGGTGACCGGCGCGGGCAGGGTGTAGAGCTTGTAGTCGCCCAGGTTCGATTGCTCGGCCAGCTTGGCTCGGGCGACGGCGTTGGTGGGGACCGGCGGAGCCGCGGAGATCACCGGCGGAATGGGCAGCGGTGGCGGTCCGAAGGCCGCGCGAGCCTGGACCTGGATGTCCGCGTCACTTTCGATCAGATGCGTGGTGTCCATCGGCCAGCAGGTGCGGTTGATCCGCAAAGGCCGGCCCTTGTCGACGCGCGCATATTGCCGTGAGAGCCGTCCGGCCACGGCCTGCGTTCTGGCGTCGGCGAACTGGCTGCCGCCGCTGTTGACCAGCGTCAGCCAGCCGGTCAGGTCCAGCCGCTTGCCGTCCGGATGGATGCGCGCGACATAGTCGGCCTGCCAGTTCACGCCCAGCGCCAGATAGGACAGCGTCAGCTTCACGCGGGCGGGCGCGGGGACGTCGACGATGGTCGACAGGCTGGGCTTGTCGGTTAGGCCCTCGGGTACGGACGACAGCACCAGGCGCTCGGGCCCGCCGGAGCAGCCCAGGGCCTCGACGCCATCGGCTGTCTGGACCAGCAGGCCGTTGGGGCCCTGCAGCAGCATAGCGTCGACCGTCCGTTGGCGGCCGGTCTTGCGGTTGGTGCGGACCACCTGGATCGGCTGGCCCAGCGACCGTTCGACCAGGGTTCCGGGGCTGAGCAGGGCGTAGTCGTAGTTGCGCTCGACCGTTCTGCCGGGCAAGCCCTCGACCGCCGCGCTCTGCGGGATCAGGCCCTCGGCCACGCCGTCGAAGCGGATCGTATGACGGCCGGCGGGCAGGTCGACCGTGCGCGTCTCGGTGACCAGGATCAGGCCCTTCTCGGCGGCCTGGGCGCGCTGCCAGGCGTTCAGCGCCTGGAACGGTCCGTCGCCGTCGCGATAGAGGGTGACGGCCACCGTCTCGGGCGCGCGGGAGGCGATGGTGTCTGCGTGGGCGGGGAGCGCGGCGGCGAAAGCGAGCGCGCCCGCCAGGGCGCGCATACTCACCACCCCGTCTCCACGGAGAAGGTCAGGGTCGTCTCGCCGTTCGCCGGTACGGGGACGCTCCAACCCAGGGTGCGGGCGTCGATGACGCGGCTCTTCAGGCTCTCGGCCTTGACCTCGCCGTCGCGCCACAGACCGCCCTGCCGTAGCTCGACCACGACCGGCTGGTCCTTGGCGTTGCGCAGCAGGTATTTCATCTCGTAGCGGGTGCGGGTCTTGGAGACCCGCGTTTCGGCCACAAGGGTCGCCTGGCTGGAGACGTCGAACGCCTCGCCGGTCTTGATCGACAGCTCCGAGCCGGCCGGCGTGTGGCCGATGGCGTTCTCGCCGACGAACTTCGGATCGCCCGCCGCGTCGCGCATGTAGACCCGCATGACCCCGGCCGGCAGCTGGCTGCCCAGGCCCGCTAGCCTGCCATTGCCGAACTGGATGGCGACCACGGCCTTGACCGGCTCGGCCTGGCTTGAGAACCAGCCCTCGCGCACCTCGTAGACCTTCCTGGCCGCGACGCCCTGGGCCGACAGGAAGCCGACCTGCTTGTTCTGGTTGGAGGCGATCGTGGTCCGCTCGGGCAGGGGATAGACGTAATAGTCCGCGATCCGTTCGCCCGCGCCGCTCTCCGTGCCCGCGCGCACCACGCCGGGAACGCCGCCGGGGACGGCGCGCCGGATCGGGCGATAGGGGGTGGTCGAGTTAAGCTGGTTGACGTCGCCGGCCACCAACTGGGTCTTGGCGTTCTCGAACGGCGTGCCGGAGGTGTTGGACAGGGTGATCCAGCCCTGCAGGTCCAGCACGTTCCTGGCCTCGTCGAACAGGGCGACATAGTCGGCCTTCCACGACAGACCCGAGGTCAGGTAGCTCAGCTTGGCCTGGCGAGGACCGGCGTTGGCGGCCTCGACGCTGACCGACAGGGTCGGGCGCGCGCGCAGGGTCTCTGGCACCTTGTCGAAGATCACCCGCGTGGGGACGCCGTCGTCGCGCAGCACCTCGATGCGGTCGCCGATCTTCAGCACCACGCCCTGGTTGGCCGCCAGCACGGTGGCGACCTCGGTGGTTTCCTTGCCGTCGCCGGGATTGGTGCGGACGATCCTCACCTGCTGGCCGACCGCCTTCTCCATCAGCTTGTCGGGGGTCAGCAGGTCGTAGTCGAAGTTCTGCTCGAGGATGCTGACCCCAGGGGCCGACAGGCTGACCGTCTCGGGACGGATCTGGGCCGAGACGTCCTTGAACTCCAGCTTCTGGCGGCCAGCCTTCAGGTCCAGCGGGCGGGCGTCCTCGACCAGCGCCAGATCTGAATTGTAGATGGTGATCGAGACCTCCCGAGCCTGAGCACGGGCCGTGAGAGGGACCAGCAGCAGGCCAGCCGAAGCCAGCAAAGCGCGACGGTGCATGGACGTCCTCCCGTGTGTTTACAAAAGTAAAACAGCACGGGATTGCGGCGGAGTCTAGGCTGGGTTGAGCTTAAACCTAGCCGCCCCAAACCTGCTTCAGACGAGCGTCACGGCCGCAGCCGGCGCGGTAGAGGTTGTAGTCCAGCGCGTGCCGCTTGGCGTAGTCGCGGTGGTACTCCTCGGCGGGATAGAAGGTCTGCAGAGGCAGGATCTGGGCCTTCATCGTGCCGGACTTCAGGCGCTTGGCGGCTTCGACCTGCGACTTCTCCGCGATCGGGCGCTGGGCGGGGGTGACGAAGACGGCGGGGCGGTAGGACGGGCCGCGATCGCAGAACTGGCCGCCGTCATCGGTCGGGTCGACCAGCTTCCAGTAGCGATACAGCAGGAAGCCGTAGTCCAGCTTGGCCGGGTCATAGGTGACGCGCACCGACTCGTAGTGGCCGCTGCGTTCGCTGGTGACGTCGCGATAGGTCGGATTCTTGACGTGACCGCCGGTGTAGCCGCTTTCGACCTTCAGCACGCCGGGGATGCCGCCCATGTCGTGCTCCATGCACCAGAAGCAGCCGCCGGCGAACACGGCGGTCTCGGTTTTCGGCGTCGCCGCGGCGGACGCGCTGACGCCGGTCAGGGCGAAGAGGGTGGCGAGGAGGGCGAGCAGGCGGCGCATCGAAGTCTCTCCAGAAGCGGACTTGATCCTAGATACGCAGGGAAGCGGCGAAAGGTTACGCCCGCCAGCCGAAACCGACGCCGCGCACGCTGGGACAGGCCGCCAGGCGCGAGGCCAGCACCTGCGCCCGGTCGTCGCCCTGGTCGTCGATCTCGAGTCTAATGGCCATGTGCTGGCCCTCGGGAGCGGCGGACAGGGCGCGCAGGCGGGTCTGCTGCACCGAGGCCACGCCCAGCACCCGCATCAGGGCGTCGGGCGTGTCGTCGGTGGTGATGAGGAAGAGACGGCGTTTCTCTTCGTCCGGTTTGAGAGGGTCTACGAGGGGGCTCACGGTCGGAACCACTGATGCTCGACCGAGGCCGAGCTGACGCCGGGCCAGGCGGCCAGGTCGCGGGCCAGCAGGCGGGCGGCCTGGTCGCCAAGATGGCGGACGCGCAGGCTGGCTTCGACGATCTGGCCAACCGGCTTCATCGTCAGGCCGCACAACTCGGCGCCGCTGTCGCTCAGGCCCTGGCGCACGGCCTCAAGGGCGCTGGGCGCGTCCTGGGCGGCCAGCAGCAGCTGGTGGACGGTGACGCCTTCCTGGTCGCTATGGAAGGAAGGTGGGGAGGGCAGGTAGCTCATTGGGGGGGTCCTATGCATGAGAGGCTTGGAGGACCGAGGAACCGCGCAACAAAAAACCCCGCTCGTGGGAGCGGGGCTTTTGGAGATCTTGCGATCCTTCGGCTGTGTGGAGGGTAGGTTTCCTACCGCTTGCGCCGATTTTGCCCGTCCGGATTGGCACGGTTTTAATCTGGTTAATCATGTTCCACATCGCCACGGCGCACGACATCGCAGCCACGGCGGCGAGGCCGGTGGTCACGAAGGCGGCGAAGGCGAAGGTCGATTGCATGTGGAAGCTATGAGTCCAGTTAGCGCTTGTTACAGGTAGCGCGACGGTGGCCATCGCGCAAGGTCTTGCCTGCGGGATGGGCGATCGGTCGCGGGGGCGGGCAGGTTTTGATTGTTTCTGAGCGGGGTGGTCAAAAATTGGGCGCTCGACCCCGCCTGATCTCACAGGCGAGGTCGTTGGGTCCGGGGAGAGGCCAGTACGAAACCAGCCCCTTTTCTCTTACGACCGCAGTTTACCGCCGGCCTTCTCGGCCGCCGCCACGATCTTGGCCGACAGGGCCTCGATCTCGGCCTCGGTCAGGGTGGCTTCGCGCGGTTGCACGACGACCTCGATCGCGATCGACTTGAAGCCCTCCGGCACGCCGGGGCCTTCATAGACGTCGAACACGCGCGCGGCGGTGATCAGCGCCTTGTCGGCGCCGGCCGCGGCCTTGACCAGATCGCCCGCCGCCTTGGTCTTCTCGACCAGGAAGGCGAAGTCGCGGGTCAGCGGCATCAGGGCCGAGGGTGAGAAGGCCGGGCGGGTCTTGATCGACTTCTTCTTCGGTTCGGGAATCGCCTCCAGGGTGATCTCGAAGCCGTAGACGGGGCCGGCCACGTCCAGGGCCTTCAACACCGCCGGGTGGATCTCGCCGAACTCGGCCATCACCGCCTTGGGACCCAGCTGCAGGCGCGCCGAGCGGCCCGGGTGCCACCAGGACGAGGCCGAGCCCTGCGCCGTCTGCAGCGAGGCCACCGGCGCGCCCAGCTCTTCCAGCAGCGCCAGCAGGTCGGCCTTCACCGTGAACACGTCGTCTTGCGCGGCCTTGTTCCAGCCGCGCGGAGCCTTGGGGACCAGGATGGCCGCGACCACCGTGCGCTGATCGTTGGGACGCTCGCCATGGAAGGTCGGGCCGATCTCGAAAAGGGCCGCGTCGGGGAAACCCTGGCGCGCGTTGCGGCCGGCCGCATCGATCAGGTTGGGCAGCAGCGACGGACGCATGCAGTCCAGTTCCGAGGCGATCGGATTGGCCAGCAGCATCTCCGGCTGGCCGCCGCCGAACAGTCGCGCGGTCTCGTGGCTGGTGAAGCTGAAGGTCACGGCTTCCGAATAGCCGGCCGCCGCCAGGGCGCGACGGGCGGTGCGGGCGCGGGCCTGCTTGGCGGTCAGGATGCCGCCGACGGCGCGTGGAACCTCCGGCAGCGGCGTCGAGGGCAGGGCCCCGTAGCCGGCGATGCGGGCGACTTCTTCCACCAGGTCGGCCTTGCCTTCCACGTCGCGGCGGAAGGTCGGCGGGGTGACGCAGACCACGCTTTCGGCATGGGTGACGAAGTCGGCGGCCGACACGTCCTTCGGCGGCTCGACGGTGAAGCCGAGGTCGCGCAGGATCTGCAAGGACCGCTCGGGCGCGATCTCCAGGCCCGACAGCTGGCCGACATAGGCCGGATCGAACAGGATCGGCTTGGGCGCGGCCGGGGCCTCGCCGACCAGCAGCACTTCCGACGGCTCTCCGCCGCACAGTTCCAGGATCAGCTTGGTGGCCAGCTCGATGCCCGGGACCAGCGAGCCGGTGTCGACCGTGCGGGCGAAGCGGTACTGGGCGTCGCTGGCGATGCCGGTGGCGCGGCCGGTCTGGGCCGTGCGGATCGGGTCGAACCAGGCGCTCTCGACGAAGACGTCCGTGGTCTCTTCCGAGCAGCCAGTGCTCTCGCCGCCCATCACGCCGCCCAGGCCGATCGGACGCTCGCCCGACGCATCGGCGATCACCGACATCTCGGGCGTCAGCTCGTAGGTCTTGCCGTCGAGAGCGATCAGGTGCTCGTCGCCGTGGACGCCATGGCGGCCCAGGCGCGTCGAGATCTCGGCGCCCGACAGCTTGTGCGCGTCATAGACGTGCAGCGGCCGGGCGCGGTCGTAGGTGATCAGGTCGGTGACATCCACCAGGGCGTTGATCGGGCGCAGGCCGATGGCGGTCAGACGATCCTGCCAGCCACTTGGGCGAGGGGCCGTTCTTGACGCCGCGGATATAGCGGCCAGCGAACGCGGGACAGGCCTCGCCGTCGACCTTGACGTTGATCGGCGAAGGATAGGTCCCGGCGATCGGCGCGATCGACACGTCCTTCAGCTTGCCCACGCCGGCGGCGGCGAGATCGCGAGCGATGCCCACCACGCCCAGCCAGTCGGGGCGGTTGGGCGTCACCTCGAAGTCGATCACGGCTTCCAGGCCCAGGGCGTCGACGGCCGGCGTGCCGACCGGCAAGGCGTCGGGCAGCTCCATGATGCCGGCGCTCTCGGTGGCGTATTCCAGCTCGGCGGCCGAGCACAGCATGCCGTTGGAGACGACGCCGCGCACCGGCTTCTCGACCAGGGTCACGTCCAGGCCGGGCACATAGGCGCCGATCGGGGCGTAGATCGTGGTCAGACCCGCGCGAGCGTTCGGCGCGCCGCAGACGATCTCCTTGCGGCCGTCGACGGTGTCGACCTGGCAGACCTGCAGGCGATCGGCGTTCGGGTGGCGCGCGGCTTCGACGATCTTGCAGACCGTGAAGGGCTTGAGCTTCGTCGCCGGATCTATGACGTGCTCGACCTCGAGCCCGGCCATGGTCATGGCCGCGACGATCTCGGGGACTGTGGCGGTGGTCTCAAGATGGTCCTTGAGCCAGGAGAGCGTGAATTTCATTTTCGGTCTCCAAGCCCCTCCACCTTGCGGTGAGGGGTTGGGGTGGGGGTGCGTGCTCGGAGATGGCGGTGTTTCACCCCCACCCCCGGCCCCTCCCCGCAAGGGGGAGGGGAGGGTTCAGGTCTAGCTCAATCCCGACGCCGGGTTCGGCGCGGCGAACGCGCTAAAGCCGTAGTGCGACAGCCAGCGGACGTCCGACGACCACATGTCGCGCAGGTCCGGCATGCCGTATTTCAGCATGCCCAGGCGGTCGACGCCCATGCCGAAGGCGAAGCCCTGGTACTCGTCCGGATCGATGCCGCAGGCGCGCAGGACGTTCGGGTGGACCATGCCGCAGCCCAGGATCTCGAGCCAGCTCGTGCCCTGGCCGATCTTGATCTCGCCGCCCGAGCGATCGCATTGCACGTCCATCTCGGCCGACGGCTCGGTGAACGGGAAGTGGTGCGGGCGGAACTGGGTCGTCACCGCGTCGGTCTCGAAGAACCGGGCCAGGAAGGTCTCCAGCGTCCACTTCAGGTGGCCCATGTGGATGCCCTTGTCGATCACCAGGCCCTCGACCTGATGGAACACCGGCGTGTGGGTGGCGTCGTTGTCCACGCGATAGGTGCGGCCGGGCGCGATGATGCGGATCGGCGGCTTCTGCGACACCATGGTCCGCACCTGCACCGGGCTGGTGTGGGTGCGCAGCAGCATGCGCTCGCCATTCTCCTTCGTGTTGAAGAAGAAGGTGTCGTGCATCTCGCGGGCCGGGTGCTTCGGCGGGAAGTTCAGGGCCGTGAAGTTGTGGAAGTCGTCCTCGATGTCCGGACCTTCGGCCACGGCGAAGCCCATCTCGGCGAAGATGGCGATCATCTCGTCCATGGTCTGCATGGTCGGGTGGACGCTGCCCTTGCGGCGATACGGGGCGGGCAGGGAGAGGTCCAGAGTCTCGCTGGCCAGGCGCGCGTCGAGTTCGGCGGCTTCGAGGGCCGCCTTCTTTTCGGCGATGGCGGCGGTGACCTTGTCCCGGAGGGCGTTGATCGCCGCGCCTTGGGTCTTGCGCTCTTCGGGGCTCATGGCGCCCAGGGTTTTCAGCAGGCCCGAGATCGAGCCGGTCTTGCCGACGGCGGCCACGCGGACGGCGTCGAGCGCTTGGAGGTCCGTCGCTCCGGCCACCTGGGCCAGGACGTCGGATTCGAGGGTGTTGAGATCGGTCATGACGGGCATCCGTCTAGGCGGTTTCGGGGGCGGTTGGAACCGGATAACGCGCAGCAAAAAGCCCTCCGGTTCGCACCGGAGGGCTTTTCAGATCGAACTCGGATCGTAGGACCCGAAAAAGACCTTAAGCGGCCAGGGCGGCGCGGACCTTGTCAGCGATAGCCTTGAACGCAGCCGGGTCGTTGCCCGCGATGTCGGCGAGGACCTTACGGTCGATCACCACACCCGCCACGTCCAGGCCGTGGATAAACTGCGAGTAGGTGAAGCCCTCGATGCGAGCGCCGGCGTTGATGCGTTGGATCCACAGCGAACGGAAGGCGCGCTTGCGCACCTTGCGGTCGCGGTACGCGTATTGACCGGCCTTGTCGACGGCGGCCTTGGCGGTGCGGATGGTGTTCTTGCGGCGGCCGTAGAAGCCCTTCGCCTGTTCAAGAACCTTCTTGTGCTTGGCGTGGGCGGTGACGCCACGTTTGACGCGAGCCATGTGTCAGCGCTCCTCTTAAAGGCCGTAGGGCAGGTACGAACGGATGGTCTTGGCGTCAGCCTCGCTCATCACCTTCGTTCCGCGGTTTTGGCGGATGTACTTGCCGTTGTGGCCGATCAGACGGTGGCGCTTGCCGGCGACGCCGGCTTTCAGCTTACCCGTGGCCGTGATCTTGAAGCGCTTCTTGGCGCCCGACTTGGTCTTCAACTTAGGCATTTCGCGTCGGAGCTTTCGCCCCGTCCTCTGGGATAGCAAGACGAACCGCCATGGCATGCCAATTGGCCAGGCGGTTCCGGAAAGGGGGCGTTACTAAGGGAAAGACTCGTCCAAGGCAAGGCCTTAGGCCTCACGCTGCCGCTTTCGCGCGGTGAACGATGGTCATGGCGAAGAAGATGGCTGGAACCGTCAGGGCCGCGCCGAACCAGTAGGGCCCGCCGGTGGCGAGTCCGAACAGGGGGCCGGCCAGCAGCGGACCGCCGATGCGGGCGAGGGAGCCGGCCGCCATGTTGAGGCCCAGCATCTGGCCTTGGCGGTCCGGCGGGCTGGCGCGCGAGATCAGGGCCGCGACGCACGGGAAGACCAGGGATTGGCCGAAGGCCGTGCAGCCGACGGCGACGATCGCGAGGCCCGGATGGGTCACGAACGGCGAGACGAACAGGCTGGCGCAAATGATGACGAGGCCGGTGGTCAGCACCCGGCCTTCGCCGAACCGCCGGGCCAGGCGGCCGGTCAGCAGGCCCTGGCCGAGCGAAGCGATGACGCCGATCACCGCGAAGCACAGGCCGACCTCGCGCGGGCCCCAGTCGAAGCGGGCGTTGGCCCACAGGCCGAAGATCGATTCCATGCCCGCGAAAGCGCCGGTCGAGACCAGGGTGACCAGCAGCACGCGCGACAGGATCGGATGGGCCGAGGCCGCGCTGAGCGCCTCGCGGCGGCCGGGCTGCTTGACGCCGGGGGCGGAGGGCGCGCGGCTCTCGGCCACGAACAGCAGGACGCCGACCGTCGCCAGCGCCGCCATGCCGGCGGCCACGAACAGCGGGATCTGAAAGCCTAGCCTCCCGGCGCTGGGATGTGCCAGCAGACCGCCCAGCGACGGGCCGATCACGAAGCCGGCCCCGAAGGCCGAGCCCAGCAGACCCATGCGGCCCGCGCGCTTTTCTGGCGGGGTGACGTCGGCCATGTAGCCCTGGATGGTCGAGATATTGCCGCTGCCGAAGCCGCCGACCAGGCGGATGGCCATGGCGATCCAGATGTTGGGCGCGAAGGCCAGGGCCAGGTAGGCGATGGCGTTGGCGACGATGGTGACGATGAGAACCGGCCGCCGGCCGATGCGGTCGGACATCCGCCCCCAGAACGGCTCGCCGAAGAACTGGCCCAGGCTGTAGGCGGCGAACATGGTCGTCACCTGCCACGGGGCGGCGTTCATCGCTTTGGCGTAGAAGGGCAGCAGCGGAATGACCACGCCGAAGCCCACCAGGTTGATGAAGACAACCAGGAGCAGGACGGCCAGGGCGCGGGGACTGTTGGCGGGTTCGGACATGGGGACGCGCGGTTTACGCCCGAACCTCGGCCTTGGCGATCCGCCAATCGCCGCGATCAGTCGGGCGGGTTGTTCTTTTCGACGAAGGCGACGGCCTCGGTCAGCATCTTCACGCGTCCTGCGCCGCGCGAGAACCAGTGGTCCTCGCCCTCCAGAGGAACCAGCGTGACCGGCTTGCCCGCCTTCTTCAGCGCGTCGGCCATGGCCTGACTCTGTTCGAAGCGAACGATGGTGTCGTCCGTGCCGTGAAATCAGCAGCACTGGGACATCCACGCGGTCAGCCAGCTTGACCGGCGAAATGGCGTCGAGGTCGGCTTTCTTGTCCGATCCCATGAAGCGCAGCCAGTAGCGCGGCGAGGTCGAGGATCGGGCGCCGTGATCTTCAAGGTCCGAAGACAGCATGCGGCCCGGATTGACGGGGCCAGCTCCGGTTTTCGGACAGGGGGTATCCCAGTCGAAAACCCAGTAGCATACCGATTTGGGCGAGACGACCTCTTGGCGAACCAGGTTGAGGTCGGACGGGCCGTTGACAGAGACCGCGCAGCGATAGACGCCCTTGTCCAGGGTCGCGCCGGCCAGGGCCGCGTAGCCACCGTAGCTGGCGCCCATGATGCAGACGCGCTTGGGATCGATAATGCCCTGCTTGGCGAGGTCGCGGACGCCGTCCGACAGGTCGGTCTGCATCTTGCGGCCCCACTCGCCGTAACCGGCCTTCACGAAATCCTTGCCGAAGCCCGCCGATCCTCGGAAGTTGGCCTGCAGTACGGCGTAGCCGCGCGAGGCCAAGGCCTGGCTCCACCAGTCGAAGCCCGGGGCGTCGCGGCCTTCGGGCCCGCCATGCGCCAGGACGATCAGCGGCAGGTTCGTGGGCTGACGCTCGCGCGGCAGGGTCAGGTAGCCGCTGATCTCCAGGCCGTCGGCGGCCTTGTACTTGATCGAGCGGACCGGCGAGATCGCCTCGGGCTTCACCGCTTCGTAAACGCGGCTCTGGAACCAGCCTTTCCCGGTCCTGAGGTCGATCAGGTAGTAGGCCGGGCCTTCGGCGGGCTTATCCACCTGCACGATCACGCGAACTCCAGTCCCTGGACCAGGACTTGAGGCTGACGCGCGCATCGCCGAACGGCTTGATCGCGGCGTACCAGGCGCTCTGAACCGCCGGGTTGAAGAAGGTGTAGCGCAGTTCGTCGCCGTCCAGGGTGTAGCCGCCGAGCAGGCGGGCGCTGTACGGATCGTGGATCAGGCCGTCGAAATCCAGATCGCCCGGCAGCGCCTCGCGCCCGCCGCCTCTGCTGTATTCGCGCAGGACGTCGTCGTCGCCGCGACGCCAGACCAGCACGGACTTGCCGTCGCGCCCCAGGCCGGAAATGCCGTACGAGCCCGTCGGCGAGTCGGCCTCGTCGACCTTCTTCCAGCCCCCGCCGGCCTTGATCAAAAGGGCGCCTCGGCCGCTTTTGATATCATAGGTGGATTGGGCGACCGGCTTTCCGTCAATGTCGACCAGCCAGCCGTCTGTACTGTATCGCGGCGTGTTCTCAGCGAGACGCAGCGTGCCCGTCCGGAGGTTGATGGCGTATAGCGTGTCGGCCGCGGTCCCGCGCAGGTAGCGGACGCCTTCCAGAAACACCACCGGATCACCCTTGACCACGCGGACTTGGGGCGGACCGACGATGATGTTGAAGGTTTCCTCCACGCCGATCTTGGTGCCGACCTTCTTGGCGCCGTCCAGCAAAGGTCGCAGCTTGTTCGTGGCGATGTTGAAGTCGCTGGCCATGAAATATTCGCGCGGCGGACCCGCAAGGGTCATGCCCTGCGAGGCCTGCGAGACGACCAGCACGACATGCTCCTCGCCCGCCCACATGACGTGGCGCAGCTTGGTGGCCTTCAGCGCGACGCCGGCGATGCCGCCGCCTTCGGTCTTGCGCACCGTCAGGTAACGTTGCCCTCCATCGGTGGTGACCACCGCCAACTTCGAGCCGTCGGGCGAGATGACCACCTCTTCGATTTTGGGAAGGGCGCCGTAGACAGCCAAGTCGGGCTTGTCCGCCGCGACGGCGGGCGCCGCCAAGCCGACGACGGCTGCCATGCTCGCCGCCAGAATGACCTTCAGCATCACAAACTCCCCAACCTAAGAACTCGTCGGAAGAGTGCGGCGAAAGGGTGAGGTTTGTAAATCTTAAGTTGATTTCTCTCGCGCCGTGCAGGAGGGATTTCTGCTTGCCGCAGGCCAGATCCAAGTCGAGGCCTGGAAGTACTCGCGCGCCGCCGCCGCCGTCAGCCCGACTCAGTCCGGCGGGTTGTTCCTCTCGACGAAGGCGATCACCTCGGTCAGCATCTTCAGCCGCGTGGCGCCGCGCGACAGCCAGTGATCCTCGCCGTCCAGGGTGACGAACTCGACCGGCTTGCCGGCCTTCTTCAGGGCGTCAGCCATGGCCTGGCTCTGGTCGTAGCGCACCACGGTGTCGTCCTTGCCATGGATCAGCAGGACGGGGATGTCGATCTTGGCGGCCAGCTTGGCGGGCGAGATCGCGATGAGGTCGGGATCCTTGATCCCGTCCGCGCCCATGAAGCGCAACCAGTAGCGCTGGGTCGCCGACATGTCGCCGTTATGCGCGTCGCGGACCGTCTGCAGCATCTTCTTGAGGTCGGATGGCCCCGCCACCGAGACGGCGCAGCGATAGACGCCCCTGTCCAGGGTCGCGCCCGCCAGCGCCGCGTAACCGCCATAGGACGCGCCGACGATGCAGACGCGCTTGGGGTCGACGACGCCCTGTCGCGCGAGGTCGCGGACGCCGTCGGACAAGTCCGTCTGCATCTTCTTGCCCCACTCGCCAAAGCCCGCCTTGACGAAGTCCCAGCCGAAGCCTTCGGAACCGCGGAAGTTGGGCCGCAGCACGGCGTAGCCGCGCGAGGCCGAGGCTTGGCTCCACCAGTTGAAACCCGGTTCGTCGCGCCCTTCCGGTCCCCCGTGCGGGAGCACGATCAGCGGCAAATTTCTGGGATCGCGCCCTTTGGGCAGGGTCAGGTAGCCGCTGATCTCCAGGCCGTCGGCCGCCTTGTACTTAATGGATCGGACGGGCGAGATCGTGTCTGCATTGACGCCGCGATACACTGATCCCAGGAATTCGGCCTTGCGCGCATCAAGGTCGACGAGGGCGTAATCTGGTCCATCAGTCTTGGAGTCGACCAGCACCACGACCTTGCGTCGATCCCGCGACCACGAGGCGAGGCTCACACGGTCATCGCCAAACGCCTTGGCCACCATGTTCCATGTCTTCTGAGCCTTTGGGTCGAAGAAGGTATAATGCAGATCATCGCCGCTCAGCTTGTAGCCGCCCAGCAGAGCCAGGGTGTCGGGATCGTGGATCAGACCTGAAAGGCTGACGTCCTTGGGCAGATCCTGATGCCCGCCGTCCAGCCTGTATTCGCGGAGCAGGTCGTTGTTTTCCTCGTCGGTTCGCCAGATCAGGATCGACTGGCCGTCGCGGCCAAAGCCCGACAAGCCGTACGACCCCATAGGCGTGACAGCCTCGTCAACCTTGCGCCATGCGCCGTTGGTCTTGATCTTCAGCGACCAGCGTCCGTTCCGCTCGTCATACAGGGACTGCGCGACCGGCGCTCCGGCGGCGTCGACCAGCCATCCGTCGGTGTCTTCCTGTGCGCCGAAGTCCAGCATCCGCGTAGCGCGCTTGTCCAGATTGATCCTGTAGAGCATGTCACGGCCGCGTTGCTCGACGAAGTGGACGCCCTCGACGAAGACGACCGCCTCGTTGTCGATCATTCGGACCATGGGCCAGCTGATGATGACGTTCATCGCATCGGGCTGGTCCTTCAGCAGGGGGGTCTGTTTTCCCGTGGCGATGTTGTAGTCGGTCGCCATCATGTATTCGCGCGCCGGGCCTTGCAGGCCGAACACCTCGGTCGTGCGCGAGGTTATCAGCAGGAGATGGTTGGGCCCGGCCCACTCCACACCGCGAAGCTTGGTCGACCCGACGATAATTCCTTTCAGGACACCGCCGCCGACCTGTCGGATCGACAGGAAGCGCTGGTCTCCGTCCGTGGCTATGACCGCCAGCTTCGCGCCATCTGGGGAGATTTTCACCTCCTCGATGTTCGGCAGTGCGCCGTAGATCGCCAGACTCGGTTTGTCCGCGGCGAGCGCCGGCGTGCACAGCATGACCCAGCTGGCCGCGGCCGCCGCCAAAATAGACTTGAGCACTGAAAACTCCCCCTGTCGCACCAAGCTCTACCATGGGGCGCTGGGGTGTCCAGATGCTCGCAATCGGACGTGCGCGGCGCGAAGGGGCGTCCTTACTCCGGCGGATTGTGCTTCTCGACGAAGGCTACGGCGGCGTTCAGCATCTTCTGGCGCGTGGCGCCGCGCGACAGCCAGTGATCCTCGCCGTCCAGGGTGACGAACTCGACCGGCTTGCCAGCGCGCTTCATCGCGCTGGCCATGGTTTGGCTCTGGTCATAGCGCACAACGGTGTCGTCCTTGCCGTGGATAAGCAGGACGGGGATGTCGATCTTGGCCGCCTGACGCGCCGGCGAGAGGGTGGCCAGGTCGGGATCCCTAAGGCCGTTGGCGCCCATGAAGCGCATCCAATAGCGTTGAGCTGACGAGCGTTCGCCATTGTGCAGCTCTCGGTCCGTCGCCAGCATGGCCTGCAGGTCGGACGGGCCGGCCACGGAGACGGCGCAGCGATAGACGCCCTTGTCCAGAGTCGCGCCGGCCAAGGCCGCGTAGCCGCCGTAGGAGGCGCCCATGATGCAGACGCGCTTGGGATCGACGATACCTTGCCTGGCAAGATCGCGGACGCCGTCCGACAGGTCGGTCTGCATCTTTTGCCCCACTCGCCGAAGCCTGCCTTGATGAAGTTCCAGCCGAACCCTTCGGAGCCGCGGAAGTTGGGCTGCAAAACGGCATAGCCGCGCGATGCCAGCGCTTGGCTCCACCAGTCGAACGCTGGGGTGTCGCGCCCCTGCGGGCCGCCGTGCGGGAGCACGATCAGCGGCAGGTTCTTGGGATCGCGCCCCTTGGGCAGGGTGAGATATCCGCTGATCTCGAGGCCATCGGCGGCCTTGTACTTGATGGAACGCACCGGCGAGACGGTGCTGGCGTCCACGCCCTTGTAGACTGGACCCAGGAAGTCGGCTCGCTTGGTGTCGAGATTGACCAGGAAATAGCCGGGGCCTTCCGTCTGGGAGTCGGCGCGCACGACGACCTTGCGCCGGTCGTGCGACCACGAGGCCAGGCTGACATAGTCCGCGCCGAACGGCTTGCGGACGGCGTCCCAGGTCTTCTGGGCCGTGGCGTCGAAGAAGGTGTAGCGCAGGTCGTCGCCGTCCAGCTTGTAGCCGCCGAGCAGCGCCAGGGTGACGGGGTCATGGATCAGGGCTGTCTGATCCATGCCCTGCGCCAGGTCCTGGTGCGTACCGTCCATCTGGTATTCGCGCAGGATGCTCTCGTCCTTGTCGTCGGTGCGCCAGACCAGGATCGACTTGCCGTCGCGGCCGAAGCCCGCGAGCCCGTACGAGCCCATGGGCGTCACCGCCTCGTCGATCTGTCGCCAGGCGCCCCGGGTCTTGGTCTTGAGGTACCAGACGCCGCGCTTCTGGTCGTAGAGCGACTGGGCGACGGCTTCGCCGGCGGCGTTGACCAGCCAACCGTTCGTGTTCGGCTCGCCCGCCAGGTCGTGGATTTTGCTGGCGCGGGTGGACATCAGCGTCCGGTAAAGCGTGACCTGGCCGCGGTTGTCGACGAAACGAACGCCTTCCAGGATCGCGACGGCCTGGCCGTCGATGATGCGCGGCATCGGCCAGCCGACGATGATGTTCATCGCGCTGGCCTGATCGTTCAACAGGGGCGCTTGCTTGCCGGTGGCGACGTCGAAGTCGGACACCATGAAGTATTCCTGCTTCGGTCCCTGGACGCCGGGGACAATCGTGGTCTGAGAGCCCACCAGCAGCAGGTGATCCGGGCCGGCCCACTCGACGCCACGCAGCTTGGCCGCCCCGATGTTCATGCCGCTGATGACGCCGCCGCCGATCTGGCGAACGGTCAGAATGCGCTGGTCGCCGCTGGAGGCGACAATCGCCAGCCTGGTTCCGTCGGGCGAGATCTCGACCGTCTCGATGGTCGGGAGCTGGCCATAGATGGCCAGGTCCGGCTTGGGAGCGGCCGTGGCGGGGCCGGAAAGCACGGCGAAGCAGGCCGCGGTCGCGGCGAACAAGGTCTTGAGCACGAAGTCCCCCAAACTCGATGCGCAACTCTACCAAGGCGCGCGTTTGTGTCGAGCGCTCGAATTTGGACGCATAAAACAAAACGCCCCGGCCGCGAGGGCCGGGGCGTTTCGATGTCTACCCAATGATTGATCCTAGCGCGGGGCCAGGATCATGATCATCTGCCGGCCTTCCATGCGCGGCTCGTACTCGACCTTGGCGACTTCGTCGAAGTCGGCCTTGACCTTGTGGAGCAGCTTCATGCCCAGCTCGGGGTGAGCCATTTCACGACCGCGGAAGCGCAGGGTGACCTTCACCTTGTCGCCTTCCTCGAAGAAGCGCGTCATGGCTTTCGCCTTCACTTCATAGTCGTGGATGTCGATGTTCGGGCGGAGCTTGATCTCCTTGAGCTCGACCACCTTCTGCCGCTTGCGCGCCTCGTTCTTTTTCTTCTGCTCCTGGAACTTGAACTTGCCATAGTCCAGGATCTTGCAGACGGGCGGATTGGCGTTCGGAACGATTTCCACCAAGTCCAGGCCGGCTTCCTCTGCCGCTTCCAGAGCGGCGGACGTGGCATTTCGCCTTGCTTCTCGCCGTTTTGGTCGATCAGCAGGACGCGGGGACGCGGATGTCTTCGTTGATACGCGGTCCGTCTTTAACGGGCGGCGTTTGCATAGGACGGCGAATAGGGGCGGCTCCGGTACTGTTGATGTGAAGCGTGGTTCGTAGGGTCTAGTCGTAAAGGTATAGCTGAACGCGCGCGCACCGCGCTGGGCGCGCCGCGAGAAAGTGATATATGACGCGCCAGCCTCGCTCTATCAAGCGAAGGCGACCGAAAGAGACGTCGAGCGGGTCCAGTTTTTTCTGATCCCAGCGTGCGCGGGGGTGGAAACGGCGAGACGGGGACATGTTTTCCTCTTCAAGACGCCCGCCCGAGCTCCATGAATCAGCATCGCCACACCGCCTTGGAGGACGTTCACGCCCTCCTGATCGGCTCCAGCTTCATCGCCGTGGGGCTGACCCTGCTCAAGGCCGCCGGCCTTGTCACCGGCGGCGTGGCCGGGGTGGCGCTGATCGTCTCGTACCTGGGTGGCTGGCCCGTGGGGACGGTGTTCTTCCTGCTGAACCTGCCGTTCTACGTTTTGGCTCAACGGACCATGGGCTGGAGCTTCACCTTCAAGACCCTGGTGACCAACCTGCTGCTGGCGGGTCTGGCCTTTGGAATGCCGTACTGGCTGAAGGTCGAACGCGTCGATCCGATCTTCTCGGCCGTGTTCGGCGGCACGATCATCGGCATGGGAATCCTGGCCTTGGCGCGGCACCGTTCCAGCGTCGGCGGGGTGGGGGTGCTGGCGCTCTATCTTCACGAACGGCGCGGCGTCAGCGCCGGCAAGGTCCAGATGGCCGCCGACTGCCTGGTCGTCCTGGCGGCCTTCTTCACGATTCCGTTCGACAAGCTGCTGCTGTCGATCGCCAGCGCCGTCGCGTTGAGCGCGGTGATCATCGCCAATCACAAGCCGGGCCGGTACGCGGGGTACTGACCCGCGAAATCAGTGCGGCAGCAGCGCCATCGCCGCGCTGGCCACGGTGCTGACCGGCAGGGCCTTGAGGTCGGGCGAGCGGATCACCGCCACGTGGCCGCGCGGGCCGCACAGCTCGGGATCCGAGGCGTCTGAGAACAGGGCGATGGTCGGGGCGCCGGCGGCGGCCAGCAGGTGGGTCGGACCCGTGTCGTTGCCGACGGCCAGGGCGGCCTTGGCCCCCCAGCACGGCCAACTGGGCGAAGTCGGTGCGGCCGGTCAGGTCTCGGGCCCCGCCGACGGCCTTCTGGATCTGGCGGGCCATGGCGCTTTCCTGCGGACCGCCGATGATGACGATGTCCAGCCCTCGCGCCTTCAGCAGCGAGCCCAGCTGGGCGTAGTTCTCGACCGGCCAGCGCTTCTCCAGCCGGTGAGCCGAGCCGCCCGGCACGAACAGGACGTAGGGACGCGGCGCGGCGGCGCCGGCGACGGGGCGCGGTTCCTTCTGCTTGCGCAGGATCCACGACAGGTCCGGCGGCGGCGCGCTGCCCGGTTCTGTTGGGGCGTCGGGCCAGATGCCGGCGGCGCGCAGCTGGTCGGCCTGGCGCTCCAGGGTGTGCATGCGCAGCCGGGCCGAACCCTTCTGGGGCAGCGACGCGCCGAAGGCGACGCCGTTCCACTGCGGCGGAAAGGGGCGCAGCAGCTGGAAGTACCAGTTGGTCCGGGTGTTGGTCTGCAGGTCGTAGATCCGGTCGTAGCGCGCCTTGCGGACACGACCGATCATGGCCAGGGTTTCGCCCAGATCGTCGGGGCGGCCATCGGTCTCAACGGTGTTGAAGTACGGGCTGAGCTTGGCCAGAGCCTCGAAGGGGGGCGTGGTCAGGAGCGTGATCTTGGCCTTGGGATGGGCCTCGCGGATCTTCTTCATCGCCGCGAGCGCGAGGACGAAGTCGCCTAGAGCGCCCAACTTGATCACCAGAACCTTCTTGATCTCCTTGCTCAAGACGAACGCTCCGAACCCAATATGCGTGCATAGACCTTGAGGGTCGCTTCGCACATAGCGTCCACTGAATACAACCGCCGCGCACGAAGACGTGCGGCCTGGCCCAGGGTCTGTCGTCCGGCCGCGCCGATTTCGCAGGCCTCGAGCAGAGCATCGGCCCAGGCCTCGGCGTCTCCGGGCGCGACCAGCCAGCCGGTCTCGCCGGGGATGATGGTCTCGCGCGTCGCCCCATGGTCCGAGGCCATGGCCGGACGGCCCATGACCTGCGGCTCGACCGCCGTGCGGCCAAAGGCTTCCGGCTCCAGCGACGGGGCGATGGCGACGTCGGCCAGCAGATAGGCGGCGGGCATGTCGTCGCAGTGTCCGACCAGCTTGACCGCGTCCTGCAGTCCGGCGGCGGCGATGGCGGCCTCAAGCTCCGCGCGATAGCCCTTGCGGCCCTGGTCGTCGCCGGCCAGCAGCAGCAGCACGCGATCCTCGCCCCGCGCCTTCAGCAGGGTCATGGCCTCGATCATCAGGGCCTGGCCCTTCCAGCGGGTCAGGCGGCCGGCCAGCAGCACCTTCAGGCGCCGTTCGCCGTCGGCGACGCCCCAGGCCTTGCGCAGCGCCTGGATGCGCTCGGCGCTGACCACGCCGGGCTCGAAGCGCGACAGGTCGACGCCGCGCGGAATGGCCACGACCTTATCGGGCGAGACGTTGTGTTCGCGGATGACGTGGTCGCGGGTGTATTCCGAATTGGCGATGACCAGGTCGCCCTTGGTCATGACCGCGTTGTACCAGCGTTTCAGATTGGACTTGGCGTTGTAGACGCCGTGATAGGTGGCCACGAAGGGGACCTTGGTCGCGTGCGCCGCCCACAGGGCGCTGAAGGCCGGAGCGCGCGAGCGGGCGTGAACGAGGCTGACCTTCTCCCGCCGGATCAGGTCGATCAGCCTCGCGGCGTTGCCCAGCATGATCAGCGGGTTCTTGGTCTGAGCCGGCATCTGGGCCAGCCGGCCGCCGTCGGCCTCCAGGCGAGAGGCCATGCGCCCGCCCTTGGTCGCGACCAGGGCCTTGCCGCCTTGCGCCACGACGGCATGGGCGACATCAATCGTCGTCTGTTCAGCCCCGCCTGTTTCCAGCTCAGGCGTGACTTGCAGCAGGGTGAAGTCGGCGGGTAGGTCGGGCACGCGACTCTCGGCGAAACGAACGCGTTTTAGTTATCGAAAGGATCAAGGCGACGCCATGACCGAATCCCCGGGCGCTCTGACGCGCGAAGACGGCTCGAAGATCGCTTTCCGCCGTGTCGAGGGCGAGGGCCCCACGGTTGTCTGGCTGGGCGGCTTCCACAGCGACATGACGGGGACCAAGGCCGAGGTGCTGGCCGAGCAGGCCAAGGCGACCGGCGGCGCCTACATCCGCTTCGACTATTTCGGCCACGGCGAGTCCGACGGCGCCTTCAAGGACGGCACGATCAGCCGCTGGCGCGAGGACGCTCTGGCGGTGATCGACGCGCTGACCGAGGGGCCGCTTGTGCTGGTCGGCTCGTCCATGGGGGGCTGGCTGTCGTGCCTGGCCGCCATCGCCCGGCCTGACCGGGTGAAGGCCATGGTGCTGATCGCCCCCGCGCCGGACTTCACCGAGAAGCTGATGGAGCCCGAGTTGTCGGCCGAGGCCAAGGCGGCCATCGCCCGCGACGGCTTCTGGATCCGGCCCTCGGACTATGATGACGGCGGCTACGCCATCACCCGCGGACTGCTCGAAGACGGGGCGCGGTGGTCGATCCTGCCGGGACCCGTGCCGATCGACGTCCCGGTGCGCATGCTGCAAGGCGGAGCCGATCCCGACGTGCCGTGGACCCACGCCCTGGAACTGGCGAACGCCCTCAAAAGCGAGGACGTCATCTTCACCCTGATCAAGGATGGCGACCATCGGCTCTCGCGTCCCCAGGATCTGGAGCGCCTGGTCGCGGCGGTGGCGGAAGCCAAGGGCTTGGCCGAACCGGAGGAGGGCGACTTGGTCTCTCGCCGCCTGGCGCGCGCCGCGCGGTTGCGTAACGCGGCGGGCCTGGATGCGGTGGGGATCACGCCGAGGATCCCGGCGATTGATGATGAGTAGGACATAAAGTTCCTCTCCCTAAGGGAGAGGAACCAGCTTAAGGGAAAGGAACCAGCTTAACCGCCCGCCTCCAAAATCGCCGCCAGGCCTTCGCGGTAGGTCGGATAAGCCGGCCGCCAGCCCAGCTCCGCCTTCGACAGTGCGTTCGAGACGCGCTTGTTCTCGGCGTAGAACCTTCGCGTCGCCGGCGACATGCCCAGTTCGTTGAAAGGCAGGTCCGGCGGGACCGGGACGCCCAGCAAACGGGCGGCGTGCTCCATGACGTCCTGAGGCGGGGCCGGTTCATCGTCGACCAGGTTGTAGATCCCGCTAGCCTTCGGCCGCTCCAGCGAGGCCAGAAGCCCCGTGACGATGTCGTCCACGTGGATGCGGCTGAACACTTGACCCGGCTTGACGATGCGGCGGCCTTCGCCGGCGCGCAGGCGGTCTAGGGCGCTGCGGCCCGGGCCGTAGATGCCGGGCAGGCGGAAGGCGGTGACGGTCAGTCCCATGCCGCGCCCGACCTCGCGCCAGTCGCGCTCGGCCCCCCACGCGGCGGGCGCCCTCGACCGACTGGGCCTTCAGCGGCGCGGTCTCGAACACCCAGCGGCCCTCGTAGTCGCCATAGACGCCGGTCGTCGACAGGTAGCCGATCCAGTCAGGGAAGGCCTGTGCCTGGGCGAGGGCGGGAACCAGCGATTCCAGGGCCGGACAGCCGTCGGGGCCAGGTGGGGCGGTGACCAGGACGGCGTTCACCCCCTGGAGTGCGGCGGCCATGGCCTCGCGGTCGTTCGGATCGGCGGACGTGATTCCCTGGGCGCGCAGCCGATCGGCCTGATCCGCGTCCCGCGCCGTGGCGGCGATTTCCCACCCGCGGGCCCGCAAGGCGCGCGAAAACGCCGCGCCGACATAGCCCATACCGAACACGAACAGACGCAACGCCTAGAACTCCGCCCCCAGAAAACCCAGCCTAAAGCCGTCCGGATCAAGCCTCCGAAAAAAGCCTGTCGGCAACCCCTCAAAGGGTGCTTGCAAACCGCGAAGCGCTCTGCCATAAGCCGCCTCCTCGTCGCGGGGCGCTCTTTTGAGCCTCGCCGATGCGGGCGTAGCTCAGTGGTAGAGCACAACCTTGCCAAGGTTGGGGTCGAGAGTTCGAATCTCTTCGCCCGCTCCATTCTTCCGGAATTTCCGGGGAATGGAGCGACTATATATCTCGCGAATGGGCGGGCGTAGCTCAGTGGTAGAGCACAACCTTGCCAAGGTTGGGGTCGAGAGTTCGAATCTCTTCGCCCGCTCCATTCTCGATCTTCTTCCGAAAATTCAGACGCCTCTTACCGGTCGCCGCCAAGGGATCGCGGTCGGCGATTCGCGTGTCGCGGGGCGATACGCGTTCGCCTAAGCTAAGCCTCATGACTCGCATCGCACCCTGGCGCGCCGCCCTGGCCGGCGTCTGTCTCGCCGCCCTGGTCGCTTCGGCGGCGTCGGCCGCGCCCTCCGATACCCTGACCAGCCTGGTCGCCCGTTACGAGGCGCTCGGCGCGACCGACGAGGATCCCGATTCCGGCGGCTCGAACGAGGCCCGCTGGCGCCTGCCCGATGTCTCGCCAGCCGCCGACGCCGAGCGCCTGACCAAGCTGAACGCCATCGCCGGCGCGCTATCGTCCATGGAGGCCGGGGGCCTCTCCGACGAGGAGAAGCTGACCCGCGATCTCCTGCTTTGGACCGTCAAGGACCGGATCGAGGCTGCCGGCTATGACGAGTCGCGGATGCCGTTCAGCAGCGATGGCGGCTTCGACGTGATGATGCTGTATCGCGCCAGCGGCATGAAGCTGAAGAGCGAGGCCGAGGCTCGACGCTGGATCGGCCTGCTGAACGCCATGCCCGGCTGGTATGCGGCCAATATCGACAACGCCCGGCGCGGCGTGAAGACCGGCTTCGTCCAGGCCATACCGACCGCTCAGGCGGTGCGGGAGCGCGCCCAGCGGGCCGTCGCCACGCCGCTGGCCGACGATCCGCTGATGGCCCCGCTGCGCGCCCTGCCGGCCAGCATTGCTGAAGCCACGCGCGAGGCCCTCGTCGCCGAGGGCGAGAAGGCGATGAACGACAAGGTCGCGCCCGCCCGCGCCGCCTTCCTGAAGTTCATGACCGACGAGTACGTCCCGCACGCGGCCAAGAGCCTGGCGGCTTCGGACCTGCCCGACGGCAAGCGCTACTACGCCTTCCTGGCCCGCCGGCACACGACTACCACCCTGACGCCGGACCAGATCCACGACATCGGCCAGGCCGAGGTGGCCCGAATCCGCGCTCGCATGGAGGAGACCATGAAGGCCGCCGGCTTCCAGGGCGACCTGCCGGCCTTCCTGGCCATGTTGCGCAAGGACCCGCGCTTCTACGCCACCAGCCGCCAGCAACTGCTGGAGAAATCCAGCGAGATCGCCAAGCGCGCCGACGACCAGCTGCCGGCCCATTTCGGCGTGCTGCCGCGCCTGACCTATGGCGTGCGTCCCGTGCCGGCCAGTATCGAGAAGGGCTACACCACCGGCCGCTATTTCGGGGGCGACGCCAAGCTCGGCCGGGCCGGCGGGCTGATGATCAACACCTCCGAGCTGGACCAGCGGCCGCTGTACGAGTTGCCGGCCCTGGTGCTGCACGAAGGCGCGCCGGGCCACCACATCCAGACTTCGCTGGCCGCCGAACAGGTCAATGTTCCGGAGTTCCGCCGCAACCTCTACTTCACCGCGTTCGGCGAGGGTTGGGGCCTGTATTCGGAATGGCTGGGCGAGGAGATGGGGATCTATCGCGACCCCTATGAGGTCTTCGGCCGCCTGTCCTACGAGATGTGGCGCGCCTGCCGCCTAGTGGCCGACACCGGCATGCACTGGAAGGGCTGGAGCCTGGAACAGGCCCGCGCCTGCTTCACCGACAACACCGCCCTGTCGCCGACCAATATCGAGGTCGAGCTCAAGCGCTACGTCTCCTGGCCCGGCCAGGCCCTGGCCTACAAGATCGGTGAGCTGAGGCTCTTGGACCTGCGCAAGCGGGCCGAAACCAAGCTGGGCGACCGGTTCGACGAGCGCGGCTTCCACGACGCGGTGCTGCTGCACGGCTCGCTGCCGCTGGCGGTGCTGGAGACCCGGATCGACGCTTGGATCGACCAGCAATCCCAGGCCCAGCCGGCCAAGAAGAAGGGCTGACCATGGCTAGAATCACGGTGCTTGGCGAATGCATGGTCGAGCTGTCGCCCGAGAGCGCGGACGGTCTCTACCGGATGGGTTTCGCCGGCGACACGTTCAACACGGCCATCTACATGGCGCGGCTGGGCGACGAGGTCGCCTATTGCACGGCGCTGGGGCAGGGCGATCCCTTCAGCGAGGGCGTGCTGTCGGCCATGCGCCGGGAGGGGGATCGACACGCGGCTGGTCCGCCAGATCGAGAACCGCTTGCCGGGCCTCTACGCCATCGTCCTGGACGAGCACGGCGAGCGGAAGTTCCACTACTGGCGCGAGCGGGCTCCGATCCGAGACCTGTTCTCGGCCCACACCGCCGACCAGCTGATCGAGGCGGCCAAGGCCAGCGATCTCGTCTACCTGTCGGGTGTCACCCTGGCGGTGGTCGGCGATATCGGCCGGGCGCGCCTGAAGGACATTCTCGCCTATATTCACTCGCTGGGCGTCGCCGTGGCGCTGGACTTCAACTACCGCCCGGCCCTGTGGCCCAGCGCTGAAGCTGCCCGCGCGGCGTTGGACGGCGTCGTGCCCTCGTGCCGCTACATCTCGCTGAGCAGCGAGGACAGCCGACCGCTCTATGGACGTGAGGCCGAGGACCTGGCCGCCGAATGGGGCCGCGGCCGGCGCCGAAGTAGTGGCCCGCGACGAGAGCCACGCGGTCAATGTCCATCAGCCGGAAGGTCGCACGGCGACGCCGCCGCCGGGCCGGGTGAAGGCTGTCGACACGACGGGAGCGGGCGACAGCTTCAACGCCGCGTACCTGTCGTCTCGGCTTGGAGGACTCCCCATTCCGGAAGCGGTGCGACGCGCGCACGCGCTCGCCGCGCTGGTGGTCTCGCACAGGGGCGCTATTCTCCCGCACGGCTTGGCCCTAGGGGCCTAGCCGCGTGCTTTGTCTTTTGTGTTCGACATGCTTCAACCTCCCGAGGATCTCGTCCCCGACCGTCTGCAGACGGCGCTGACGAAACGCTTTCTGCTTCCCGCCTTGCCCTCGGTTGAGGCGGCGCTGCTGGAAATCCGCGCCGAGACGGACGCGATCCTGGCGCCGGGCGCGACGGCGCGGCGGGACAAGCCCTATCCCTACGGCTATTGCTACGAGATCACCGCCGATGTGATCGGCCGGTTACGTCAGGCGGCGGCCCGCCGACGATCGCCGGGCGAGCGCGCGCTGGACGCCTTCTTCCGACATGGCGGTCGAGGCACGTTGATCTGGGGCGCCCTGCGCGGACTCTACCTGCAGAACGCGATCCAGTTCGGACCGCTCTATGTGGACGTTTCCAACGATACGGTCGACGTCAACAAGGCCAAGGTCGAGATCCTGCCGATGGCGGAGTCCGGCTTCGAGCTCTTGCGCGATGCGGCGCATTTCGCCCAGATCGTCGAGCGCTACTGGGACACCCGCGCCTACGCGAATACCGCCCTGCCGTCCCTGGCGCCGTTGTTTCCGGTCCTGCTGGCGGACCGCGCGGGAAATGTGCTGTTGCAGTCCAACACCGGTTACATGATGCGTCTGCTCGGGACGGACGGATTCCGGCGCTCCGAACGGTGGCTGCGCGAAAGTCCGGCGCCGTCGGACCTCGTGGTGCGGGAATTGCGCGCCCATTGCCCGGCGGACATCCTGGCAGCCAATCCCCAGACCGGCCTCGAGGCCGCGATCGCCGCCTGCCATAAACTCCGTCAGGATCGCACGCGAATCGACGAAGCCTGGGTTGAGCGCATGCGCGCCGACTTCGATCGCGTGCCGATGATCCGAATCATCCACCCGCCGAACCCTGCGGGCGACAAAGCCATGCTGGCGGACGCCAATCCCCATCTAGGGGAGGGTGTTTCCGCTGCTCACATCTAGGAAAATCAATGCCTTATCGTCTGGAAGCTGGAGTGATATAGGAATATCTTCCTCTTGTTGTGAAAATATACCTATAGTGGTTCTCGCCCGCCGCGCTCGCGGCAGGGAGGAGAGGACGCCATGTTGGTTGAAGCCCTTGAGGACATCTGGGCGATCACGCCCGATCCCCGCCGCGACCGCCTGACGGTCGGCTTTGTCACCCATCTCGTTTCCTTGGCCACCGGCGTGCCGGCGGTCGAGATCAGCGCGCCCCGCCGCGCCACCCACGCCGCCGTTCGCGCGCGGCAGCTGGCCATCTACCTGACCCACATCACCTTCCACTGGTCGCTGGCGCGGGTGGCCTTCGCGTTCGGTCGCGACCGCACCACCTGCGGCCACGCCTGCCGCAAGATCGAGGATATGCGCGAGGACGTGACCTTCGATCGCCGGCTCTCGGACCTGGAAGCCTGTCTGCGGCAGGCGCCGGCCCATGCCGAGGAGATTCCGGCGTGAGCGCGGCCCCCGACGAGATTTTCGACGCGGAGCTTGAAGCCCGCCGTCAGGCCGAACGCGCCATGCGGCTGTTGTCCCGCCCCGGCGCGGTGATCGAGGCGCGGGGCCCGGGCTACGGCGTGCGCCTGGGCGCCAGTCGCCGGCGGTGCGTGATGCTGACTCTGGACGAGGCGGCGTTCCAGGTGCTGGCCCGCGAGGCGACGCTGCGGCCGCGCGCCCAGGGCGGCTGGACGATGACGGCGCGGCCGGAGTCCGTCGTGCCGCCGCCGCCGGGACGGCCGGGCGTGATCGAGGCTGAGGTCGCCGGGCCGGATGGCCCGGTGCGGCGCAATCTAGGCGAGTCGCCCATCGCCTGGCTGGCGCGCCGTCGCGACGGGGATGGGCGGCCTTGGCTGACGCCGGTCGAGGTCGCCGCCGGCGAGCGGCTGCGCGAGGAGTTCGAGAGCCTGGGAACTCAGGGCCGGATGACCATGCGTTGGGACGCCACGCCTCGCGTCGATGGCGGTCGACCGAGCCTGGCGCCCGCCGAGCGCGACGTCGCAGCCCGCGAGCGGATCGCCCAGGCGCTGGCGGCGGTCGGCCCGGGGCTTCGGGAAATCCTGGAACGGGTCTGTTTGCTCGGCTCGGCGCTGGAGATGGCCGAGCGGTCGCTGAAGCTGCCGCGCCGGGCGGGCAAGACGGTCCTGAAACTCGCCCTGCAGCGCCTGGCGCGACATTATCGGATGGCGTGACATGAGCGCGTCAGGCGAAGTGTGCGCGGTTCGCCGCCCGGATGCGCTCCAGACGAACGGTTAGCGGTTGCCGCCAGCCACGGCGATGATCTCGCCGGTGATCCAGAAGCTCTCAGGCGAGGCGAGGAAGGTCGCCACCGGCGCGATGTCCGACGGCTGGCCCAGGCGCCCAAGCGGGGTCTGGGCGATCATCTGGGCCTCCAGGTCGCTGCCGATGATGCCCACGGTGTGGGTGCCTTCGGTCTCGACTGCGCCGGGCGAGATGGCGTTGACGCGGATCTTGCGCGGACCCAACTCCTTGGCCAGTACGCGGGTGATCGAGTCCACCGAGGCTTTGGTGGCGGTGTAGACCGAGGCCGTCGGGATATCGACGGTGGTCGCTGCCGAACTGATGTTGATCACGCTGCCGCCACCGGCGCCGAAGCGCTTGGCCGCTTCCTGGGTGGCCAACAGCAGGCCCAGCACGTTGATGTTGAACTGGCGATGGAAGTGTTCCTCGGTGACCTCTTCCAGCGCGGCGAACTCGTAGACGCCCGCGTTGTTTACGAGGATGTCGACGCCGCCGAACGCCTTGGCCGTCTCGTCGAACAGGCGGGTGACATCGGCGCTTTTGGCGACGTCGCCGTGGACCGCGATGGCCTTGCCGCCGGCGGCGGCGATCTCGGCCACGACCTTGTCGGCGCCCTCGCGGCTGGAGGCGTAGTTGACGGCGACGGCTGCGCCCTCGGCGGCCAGGGCCTTGGCGATGGCCGCGCCGATGCCCTTCGAGGCGCCCGTGACGACGGCGGTCTTGCCAGCAAGCTTGCTCATGATCTCTCTCACTCTTCGGCGCCCTAACGGCGCATGCTTCGACATTTAGATAATCATCGAAATGATTCAATGAGCGAGGCTCGAGAGATTTTCTGATGGGCTGTCGGTACAGGCTAGAAGTGTCCCGGAAACAGGTTAGGGCTGTCAAAACTGCGAGGCAGTTGCAAGGAGTCTGGATTGTACGCGGCAGAGGAGCGTAAGCGCCAGTTGCTGACGTTGGTGCGCCTCCAGCAACCCGACGTTCCATCGCCTAACACCTATGATCCTCCCTCGCTTTGATCTTCCCCCGAGAGAGTGGACGGGGTTAAGCCGCTCTACGTTCGGCCTCGGCGGGGCTGATATAGCCTAGAGCCGAGTGCAGGCGACGGGAATTGTAGAAGCCCTCGATATAGCCGAACAGATCGCGCCGGGCCTCGGCGCGGGTGGCGTAGATCCGATGATGGACGCGCTCGGTCTTGAGGGTGTGGAAGAAGCTCTCCATCGGGGCGTTATCCCAGCAGTCGCCCTTGCGGCTCATGGAGGGGGTGATGCCGGCTTGGGCCAGGGCCGAGCGATAGGCCTCGGCGGCATATTGAATGCCGCGATCCGAATGATGGATGAGGCCGGGCGCGGGCTTTTGGCGTGCGATGGCCATGGTCAGGGCTTCCAGGGCGATCTGGGTGTGCAGGGTGTCGCGCATCGACCAGCCGACGAGTTTGCGGGTGTGCATGTCGAGGACGCCGGCCAGGTAGAGCCAGCCTTCGCCAGTCGGGATGTAGGTGAGATCGGCCAGCCAGACCTGGCCTGGAGCCGCCGCCTGGAAGTTGCGGGCGAGCCTGTTGGGCGCGATCGGATAGCCATGGCGGCTGTCGGTGGTGCGGGTACGGCGAGGCAACGCGGCCAGGCCGCGCAAGCCCGCCCGGCGCATCAACCGCTCGACCCGCGAGCGCCCAACGCGGCGCCCATGACCGCGCAGGACGGCGTGGACGCGCGGCGAACCATAGGTCCCACAGCTCTCGGCATGGATCAGGCGGATGTCCTCGGTCAGCGCGCGATTGGCCGCCGCCCGCCGGCTCTCGGGCCTGACGCGCCAGGCATAGTAGCCGCTGGCCGACAGACCCAGGACCCGACACATCACCCGAACCGGCCAGGCGCCGCGGTGCTCATCGACGAACCCGAACTTCATCGGGAGGCCGCTCCGAAGATGAGCGCGGCTTTTTTTAGGATGTCGCGCTCCATCCGCAGATGGTCGTTCTCGCGACGCAGGCGGGCGTTCTCGGCGGCCAGATCAGACGGCGACGGGGCCGGCGCTTGCGTGTGGGCGCGCCGCGCCGGCCCCATCACCTGCGTCCCGTACTGCATCATCCATCGTCGCAGGACCGTCTCGTGCAGGCCCAACTCCCGGGCCACCATGCCGGCCGACAGGCCGCTGCTGGCGACACGGTCAACCGCTTATCGTTTGAAGGTCTCCGGAAAGACCCGACGCTTCACGCTCATCAGACACTCCTCTCCAGCTCCGAAAAGCTAGCATGGGTGTCCACTCAAGCGAGGGAGGATCACGGGGGGATTCGAACCCCTGTCCCTAACCCAAGCACCACCTCTGATGAACGTGAGCTGTGCTCATTCGAACAACACCTCTCGATTCACCGGTTCAGCGATACACGTATGGGCTGCCGATCCTGTGTCGCAGCTACTCTAGGCTCTGTCGTTAGGCTTGGTTTGTCAACGGCTCAGCTAGCGTGACGTGCGCTCGTCGGTGATGCGGGACAGCCCAACACCACCCTTCTGTGAAGTTGGCTGCGTCCGGTTCTGTCGCGCCGGTTTGGCCTTTTAGCTCAGACAGGATGGGAAGCATGAAGCGACATCGCGTCCGGCGTCAAAGGCAGCGTGAGATGCTCCATTGGGCGCAGGGAGGAGTCCGCGGGATGCGGGAAGCCGATGGCCATAAGAGGAAAGGCCAAGCGGGCGCCAACGTATCCCACTTTCGATCACGTCGACCCGCGCGAGCTCGGCGGGCTGCGCAGCGTCGGCAATGGCCTGCTCAAGCATAGGCGCTGTAACGACCTGAGGAACAACCGGCTGCCGTCCGGATGCGATCTCATTTGGCATTGGAGCGTGTTGGCTCGGCTCCGGTCAAATGTCGCGATCGAGAGATGGGGGGAGGCGCTGTCGCCGGTATTTTATCCAGGTTGGCGACCGGAGTTCGGGCAGGCATGGCCTTGAGAGGACAGACTTAGGTTGGATCAGTCGGTTCGCGGACAGCAGTAAGCTGTACGGTCAATTTGTCCGGTCTGAGTACCGCCGCAAAAACAGCCGCGTTGAAGGGACAGATCAAACCTGCGCCGACACGGGCTTGTCGGGTTCGCCCGCCAAGCATGGCCTTGATGCGGCCATGCGTGACGATGAAAGTGGCGTGGTCCCACCACCAAGAGCCTCAAATGTCCGGCAATGCTCAAACCCGTCGGGCCGCGATCGGCGGCGCCGCGCTGTCGATAGCCTCGGCCAGCTCCCTGGCAGCCCTCGCCGCGCCACGCGTCGCCGTCGGGACGGGCCTGGAGATCGGAGCGATCCGGGCCATCGGCGTTGAGACGGCGCGGACGGACTATCGGGGCCATCCCGCCCTGCGCGCCACGGCGTTGGAAAACGTCCCCGAGCTCGACCGTCTGGTGGTGCTGGACACGCCCGCCTTCGGCGACGGCGTCATCGAAGCCTGGATTAGCGGCGCCCCGGCCACCACGGCCAGCGCCACGGCGCGAGGCTTCGTGGGCGTGGCGTTCCGGGTGCACGAAGAGGCCAAGCTGGAGGCCATCTATCTGCGTCCGACCAACGGCCGAGCCGACGACCAGTTACGCCGCAACCATGCCGTCCAGTACATCTCGCACCCCGACCATCCCTGGGAGCGGCTGCGGGCCGAAGCCCCGGCCAAATACGAGACCTATGTCGATCTCGAACCAGGCCGATGGACGCATGTGCGGATCGTGGTGGCGGGCTCCAAGGCCCGGCTGCATGTCGACGGCGCCGAGCAGCCGACCCTGATCGTCGGCGACCTCAAACACGGCGCCGACGCCAAGGGGGCCGTGGCGCTGTGGATCGGCCCCGGCACGCTGGCCCATTTCAGCGGCGTGCGGGTCACGTCTAGGGCGTAGAGAGGATCAAGCGCTTCAGCACGACAGCATGGCGATGGCGGCGATGGTCCGCGAAACGATCGCGGCTGGATGCGACCTATGATGCGGCCATGCGGGCCTCGGTGTTTGAGCCGCCCGGCATGTCGCACACGCCCTTCAAATAAGTCAGGGCTCCGGCAGACGACCATGCCACCCCGCAGCCCTGCTATTTAGAAGAGCCTATCGCGCCGTCTTCAGATCTCCGCCAGCTGGGCGAGGTAGGCGTTGAGGACGTCGCGCCGCAGGATCAGGAAGGCGAATTTGCCCTGGCGGCAGATGTTGATCAGGCCTGCCGTTTCCAGTTCCTTCATGTGATGCGAGAAGGTGGCGGCGCTGACCGCCACGTGCTGGGCCAGCGCCCCGCAGGCTGTTGGTTCGCTGTCGGCGCCGACCTCCTTGAGGATCTGGCGGCGGCGGGGCTCGGCCAGGGCCTTGGCGATCAGATTGATCTGGCGTTCATCGAGAACGGGGCGCGGCGCGTCTTCCATGGCCTTCATATGCGATCGGTCGAGCGCGGAGGCAAATCCGCATGCGAAAGGGCGGGGCCTTTCGGTCCCGCCCCGTGCCGTTCTGACGCTGAACTAGTGCTTTAGCGAGAGCTTGAGGTCGCGCATCTGGTCGTGGCCGGACTTCACCGAGGTCCAGGCCTTTTCGATCGCCGCGCGGGTCTGGGCGTCGACGTCGGTGTCCTGGAGGGCCTTTTCGTACTTGGCCTTGATGTGGTCTTCGCCGGCTTCGACCTCATTGACCACGGCCTCGTCGCCCTTGGTGATCGAGTCCTTCAGGTTCAGGAAGACGCGGTGGGCGGCGGCCAGGATGGTGCCGTCGTCCTTGGGCTCACCGCCCAGGCGGCGAACCTCGTTCTGCAGTTCCGAGGCGACGGAGCGGCGCTCTTGGGCGCGGCGCTCGAACAGATCCTTGTAGCGCGAGGCGTCGGCGTCCTTGGCGGCTTCGGCATAGCCGTCGGCGCTGTCGATGGTGGTTTCGACCAGGCCATTGACGAGCTTGATGTGGTCTTCGTTCGTATGCATGGGGCGGCTCCTACAGAAGGGGAGCCGGGTCAACGCGGGGCGACCGCGAAGCGTTCAGCTTGGCCTTGAAGGAAAAGTGGCGCCGACGTGTTCGATGCCCAGGGCTTCGCAGCGCTGGGCCTGGCGGTGTCGCTCGGCGGCGCGGGCCTTTTGGTCCTCGCTGCGCTGGTCGTGGCAGGTTGGACAGGCGACGCCTTCGACATACAGCGGGGAGGTCTGGGCCTCGGCGCTGACCGGCATCCGGCAGCCGCGGCACAGGACGTGTGTCCCTGGCGACAGGCTGTGGCCGACCGCGACCCGCTCGTCGAACACGAAGCATTCCCCGCGCCAGAGGCTTTCCGGCTCGGGCACCTGCTCCAGATAGTCGAGAACGCCGCCCTTGAGGTGGAACACCTGCTCGACCCCCTCGGCCTTCAGGAAGGCGGTCGACTTCTCGCAGCGGATGCCGCCCGTGCAATACATGGCCACCTTCAGCGGAGCGGCGTTCGGACCACGCGCGGCCTCCAGGCCCGCGCGGTAGTCGCGAAACCAGGCTGGAAACTCCGAGAAGCTCGTCGTCTTGGGATCGATCGCGCGCGCGAACGATCCGACGGCGACCTCATAATCGTTGCGGGTGTCGATCACCAGGATGTCGGGATCGGCGATCAGGGCGTTCCAGTCGCGAGGATCGACATAGGTCCCCGCGTCGGTCGGATCTAGGTCCGGCTGGCCCAGGGTGACGATCTCCTTCTTCAGCCGGACCTTCATCCGGTGGAAGGGCATGCGCTCGGCCCAGGCGGTCTTGGGCGTCAGATCGGCGCAGCCGGGCAGGGCGCGGACGTGCTCCAGCACCGTTTCGATAGCGGCGTCCTCGCCGGCGATGGTGCCGTTTATACCTTCGCGGGCCAGCAGCAGGGTGCCCTTGACGCCGAGGCCACAGCACAAGGCCGCCAGCGGGCCCTGGATCGCCGCCGGATCCTCGAACCGCGTGAAGCGATAGAGCGCGGCGACGCGATACTCAGCCAAGGCGGGATTTCCCAAGGGCTTTCTGGGCGTCGTGCTGGATGCGGGCGACCATCGACTTCAGGCCGTTCGAGCGCTGCGACGACAGGGCTTCGGACAGGCCCAGCTTGTCCATCGCGCCCTTGGCGTCGAAGGCGACGATGTCGGCGGGGGCGCGGCCGGAATAGAGCCGCAGCATGATGGCGACCAGGCCGCTGACGATGTGTGCGTCGCTGTCGCCCTTGAACGCCAGGGTCCCCTCGGCCTGGGGCAGGGTGACCAGCCATACCTGACTGGCGCAGCCGCGCACCTTGTTGTCTTCCGAGCGCTCGGCGTCGGTCAGGGGCTCCAGTTCCTTGCCCAGCTCGATGACGTAGCGATAGCGCTCTTCCCAGTCGCCGAGGAGTTCGAACTCGTCGGCGAGGTCGTTGAGGGCGGCGTCGATCGGACTGGTCATGGCGGCCAATTAGGCGGCGCGCCGGTTCAAGGCAAGCGCGCGCCTACGCGACGGGAAGGATGAGTCGCGCCAGGAAGCCCGCGCCCAGGCTGGACGACAGCTTCAGTTGCCCGCCCATGGCCCGCGAGAGCAGGTCGACGATCGGCAGGCCCAGGCCGACGCCTTCGTTGGAACGGGTCAGGGCCGAGCCGCCCTGTTCGAACGGTTGCAGCAGTCGGGGCAGCTCGGCGCTCTCCACGCCGGGGCCCTGGTCGCGGATGGTGATCTCGATCTCGCCGCCGATCTTGCCGGCGGCGACATGCACGACTCCCCCGGCGGGCGAGTGCGTAACGGCGTTCTGCAGGAGGTTGGTGAGCATGGTCCGCAGGCCTCGGCTGTCGGCGAGGACCGAGGGCAGGGCGCTTTGATTGACCACGTGGACGATGACGTCGCGGCGCCGGATCTCGGCCTTCAGCCCGTCGATCACGTCGTCGAGCGCTTCGTCCAGAGGCTCGGGCGTCATCTCGATGTCGGTGACGTGACCCTCGAGGCGGGCGATCTCAACGATCTGGTTGACCAGCTTCAGCAGCTTCATGCCGCTTTCGTGCACGATCCCCGCATATTCCTTGTACTGCGGGTTGCCCAGCGGCCCGTAGAGTTCGTGCGAGAGGATCTCGGAGAAGCCGATCACGGCGTTGAGCGGGGTGCGCAGTTCGTGGCTGACCATGCGCAGGAACGAGCGCTTGCGATCGTCGAGGGCCAGACGACGGCGCTCGTTCGCGGCCGCCCGGCGATCGACCAGGGCAGGGTCCGCGAAGGTGCGGTCGGACAGCGTGTCCAGGGACACCGGTTCTGGCATGAGGGGCTCCCGGACCTTCTGTCCGTGATGATTTCAGGCCCGGAGGATGCCGGCTCGCGCTTACGATTCCGTTTCCGTCCACAGCGCTTCCACGAGGAAAGATCGCTTAGCGATTGTGCGGCCTTGGAGGGAAGGGCTCCCTCGCGTTAAGGTTTGACGACGGCGCCTCCCGCCGCGCTTGCAAGTCGACCGGCCCTTGGAATTCGAAACGCTTCCAGACCCGATCCGACGCCCCGCCCCTCCGGCGGGGTTCGACCCCGCGTACGCGTGGCGTCTGGGCTGGCTGGCGGCCATCTGTCTGGCCGCGGCCGCGGCGCTGTTCGCGAATAGCGGGGGCGGCTGGCCCGTCTGGGCGGCTCTGGGCGCGGGCGCGGTCCCGGCGCTCGTGGCCTTGATCTTTTCGCGCGACGACGAGCGCACCCAGTCGGTGCTTCTGGTTTTGTGGGCCGTGGGCGGCTCGCTGGCGGCGGTGCTGACGGGCGGCGTCTCCGGCGCCATGGCGGCCTGGTGCCTAGCGCCGGTCGCGGCGGCCTCAACCCTGGACCAGCCCAAGCGCCTGGCCGAGGGCGCGGCCCTGGCCCTGATCGGCGGCTGCGTCGCCGCCCTGACCCAGCTTTCGGGCCTGGCCCCGCCGGCCCCGACCGGTCCGCTGGCCTTCGTGCTGGGCTTTCTGGCCCTGGTCACCACGGGCCTTGGCCTTGCCGCGGGCCTCCTGATCGGCCGTCGCCGCCAGGGCGCGCGCGACGACCGCTATGCCTCCGAGATCATCGGGCTCGAGAGCCTTCTGGACGGCCTGCCGCACCTGGCGATCGCGATTCGCGGGCAAGGTCAGGTGACCGCCGTGCGCGGCGCGCCGCCGCGCGGCGTCACCACCGTCGACCTCGTCAATCGCGGCCTGACCGGCGCGGCCGCCCCGGGCGATCGCCAGCGCCTGACCGCCGCCATCGCCGCCGCCCACCGCGAGGGCGTGGCCAGCCTGACCTTCAATCCGGCCCTGGGCGTCGAGCGCGCCGTGGCCCTGGATTTGGCCCGTATCGCGCCCAACCAGCTGGTCGGGGTGCTGCGCGACGTCACCGCCGAGCGCAACCGCGAGACCGCTCTGGACCAGGCCCGCGTCGACGCCGAGGCCCTGGCCGCCGGCCGCGCCCGCTTCCTGGCCAACATGTCTCACGAACTGCGCACGCCGCTGAACGCCATCATGGGCTTCTCGGACATCATGCGCGCCAGGATGTTCGGCCCCCTCAGCGATCGTTACGCCGAATATGCCGAGTTGATTCACGAGAGCGGCGGACATCTGCTGGACCTGATCAACGACGTGCTGGACATGTCGAAGATCGAGGCTGAGCGCTTCGAGCTGCAGCGCGGCGTGTTCGACGCCCGCGAGGCGGTGCAGGCGGCCATGCGTCTGCTGCGCGTCCAGGCAGACGGCGCCGGCGTCCAGTTGCGCGGCGTGCTGCCGCCGGGCGAGCTGGAAGTCGACGCCGATCGTCGCGCCCTGAAGCAGATCGTGCTGAACCTCGTCTCCAACGCCCTGAAGTTCACGCCGCGCGGCGGCCAGGTGACGGTCACCGCCCACGGCTATGACGGTGTGCTGGAGATCATCGTCGCCGACACCGGCGTCGGCATCAGCCCCGAGGACCTGGAACGCCTGGGGCGTCCCTATGAGCAGGCCGGCGGCGTCGAACAGCGGGCCAAGGGTACGGGCCTGGGCCTGTCGCTGGTCCGCGCCTTCGCCAAGCTGCACGGCGGCGAGATGACCATCGAGAGCCGCCTGGGCGCCGGCACAAGCGTGTCCGTGCGTCTGCCGGTGCTGCTGGCCCCGTTGAAGTCGGTGACGCTGGAAAGCCTGACCGAGTCCACGCCGCCGGCCGAGGCGCAGGTCGAGGTCGAGCC
The DNA here is from genome assembly GCF_044056025.1 of Caulobacter sp. UC70_42. NCBI lineage: Bacteria > Pseudomonadati > Pseudomonadota > Alphaproteobacteria > Caulobacterales > Caulobacteraceae > Caulobacter > Caulobacter sp. UC70_42. The sequence continues at coordinate 2,940,437 of NZ_CP171994.1, forward strand.
CAAGCCCGCGCCGACCGCATTGGGTGACAACGTCATCGCCTTCGCGCCGCGCTGATCAGCGCAGGAACGCGTAGCCCGCTGCAAAATCCCCTACCTCGATATAGGCCTTGCGGGTGACCTCGTCGCCGCCGCGGCCCTGGAACACGAACTCCACGGTGACCGCCTCGCGCGGATCCAGCCGCAACATGGCGTCGATCGCCGCCGGCGGGAAGCGGAAGGCCAGGCCCGTCTTGGCGCTGGTTGGCAGCAGGGTGAGGGGCGCTTCCTCGCGAGTCTGCGCGGTGAACACCAGGTTGGCGTTGCGCGGCGCGACCTTGCTCGCCAGATTTCGCCCCGCGTTGGAGGCGATGTAGGGCCCTAGGGTCCTGCTCGTGTCCCGCGCGGAGGATTCGCGCCGCATAGGGGCGCTGGCCGTTGTCGAAGGTCGCCACGGCCATCATCGCCTTGGCGCGGCCGGCCAGGCCGAACATCAGGCGGTCGCCGCCGAAGGTCGCTGGTTGGGAGAGCCGCCAGACCGGGATGGTCGCCGACACAGAGCGCTCGGCCTTCCAGGACGCGACGTCGCCCGGATAATTCATGGCCAGCATCTGGGAATAGCCTTCGAAGGCCTTCTTCACGCGCGAGGCGGCCAAGGCCAGGTCCTTGGAATCGCACGCCGCGCCGGCGGCCTTGGCGCGGGCGCGCTGTTCCAGGGCCGCGACCTGCAGCTCGCTGGCGCCCGAGCGCAGGGTCGCGCCGCGCGCCTGGGCCCGCGAGGCGTCGAGCGCGGCCGAGACAGTGGATGAGAACAGCCGGCAACGGCCGTCGGCCGCCGTCATCAGCGTGCGTTCGTAGAGCTGGTCAGCGGCGTTGGCGTACAGCGCGGTCGGAACGACCATGGCCGCCAACCCGATCAACGCCCCGATCCATCGCGCCCCGCGACCTTTCGGGTGTGCCCCAAGGCGCGATAGCCGAAAGGGGAAGCCGGTTTCGGCGGCCATCGCGCTTCTAACTCCTGAAAGCGGCGCCCGCCTAAAAGGCGGGTGTTGGGGCGGTGTTTCTCGTATGGTTCGAGACCTAAGGGGCGAGCTATACGCCTGACGGGTTGCGGTTCGGTTAGCGATGCTTCTTTCGACGGATATCTGGGTCGGCGCGTTGATCCGCCGCGCCGAGCTGGGCGGCGCCTTCGCCACGGTGGCCCGCAAGGGCGATGCACGGGCCGGCGCGGTGCTGGTCAAGATCGTCGACCGTCGGGCCGGGACCGCGCGGCTCTATAGCGAGGCCACGCGCGGCGACGGCGAGCGGTTCTGGATGCAGCCGGTCCGTTCCGAGTTCGAACCCGATCTCGACGCCTATGTCGAGCGCGCCGCCCGCATCGACCCGGACGTCTGGGTGGTGGAGATCGAGGGCCGGGACGGCCGCCACTTCCTGACCGAACCGGTCGAGGCCTAAACGCTCGCGATATCGGTGGAGGAGCTGTGGAGAACGCGACTCCAGAGCGCCGTTAACCCTGCTCCTAAACCGGACCTAAAGCCCATTTTGGGCATGCTGCGCGAGCTTTCGAACCCCTCCCAAAAGTTCAGCAGCCAGTATCCGCCATGCTTTTCCTCATGAACGACGTCATTTTGAGCTTTGACGCGGCCGAACTCTCGCCGCCAATGACGCGCGACCGTTTCGCCGCGCTATCGCTCAATTATGTCGGCGAACTGGGCAAGGAACTGTTCGCGGAAGAACCGCTGCTGCACCACAAGGACCGTGAGCGGGTCGAGCGCCTCGCGGCGCTGATCGTGGCCAAGGCGCCGGACGTCAATGCCGCGCTGTTTGTCGCGCCGGGCCGCGGCTGTCGCAAGGAAGACGTTCAGGTTCGCTATGCGCAGCTGAGCCTCGAAGTCATGGCGACGCTGCTGCAGCGCCAGAACTCCGGCGCGCTCACCAACCTTGAGGCCGATCGTCAGGTCTGGCGGCGTCTGGCCGCCTAGGCCTCAGAAACGAACCAGGGTCATCAGCCAGCCAAGCGTCACGGCCAGGACGACCAGTCCGGCCAGGGTGACGCCAAAGCAGAGCGCGCTGTTCGCCGGATGCTGTCGGCTGGGCGCGCGGTGATGATCGAGCAGGGCCATCGTTCGATTTCCTCCATTCGCCCGACGATCTGACGCCGCCGGTGCGGAATGAGGAAAGCATGACTCCAAACCCATTCTTCGAATAGGGGCATTCTGACCCATTTCCGGGCGAATTGCCGCGTTCGTGATGGAAACCTGGTCGTGCTTCGATCGCGCCGAACTGAAAGGGCGCGGAAAGAGGGCCGAGTCGCCTTGTCCGCAGCGATCGAATTCAATTTAGGAATGTGCAAGCGATCCGTGTCGCGGAGGTGTCCTTGTTTGGAAGCGTTGGGGATGGTGACGACGGCGGTCGGTAAGGTGGAAGGTGACAAGAAGAGCCGATGGGGCTAGTCCCCGGCCATGAGCACTTCCCCCGCCGCTGAAGCCGCCCGTCGGCGCACCTTCGCCATCATCAGCCACCCCGACGCGGGCAAGACGACCCTGACGGAAAACCTGCTACTGGCCGGCGGGGCGATCCGAGCCGCCGGCGCGGTGCGGGCGCGCGGCCAGACCCGCCGCACCCAGTCGGACTGGATGAAGATCGAGCGCGAGCGCGGCATTTCAGTCTCGGCGTCGGTGATGACGTTCGACCACGACGGCCTGATGTTCAACCTGCTGGACACCCCGGGCCACGAGGACTTCTCGGAAGACACCTACCGCACCCTGACGGCCGCAGACGCGGCGATCATGGTGCTGGACGCGGCCAAGGGCATCGAGCCCCAGACTCTGAAGCTGTTCGAGGTGTGCCGCCTGCGCGACATCCCGATCATCACCTTCATCAACAAGATGGACCGCGAGGCTCAGGACCCGTTCGAGCTGCTGGACGAGGTTTCGTCCAAGCTGGCCCTGGACCCGGCGCCGCTCTACTGGCCGGCCGGTTCTGGCGGCCGCTTCAAAGGCATGCTGGACCTGCGCGCCGACAAGTTCATCCCCTACGCCAAGAAGAGCTCGACCGACGACGAGGGCCATCCCGACCCGGTCGCCTTCAAAGGCAATGCGGTGGTCCAGTATCTCGATCCCGAGGAGAAGGCCGAGCTGGAAGACAGCGCCATGCTGGTCACCGAGGCCGGCAAGCCGTTCGACGTGCAGAGCTTCCTGGAAGGCCACATGACGCCGGTGTTCTTCGGCTCGGCCCTGCGCCATTTCGGCGTTTCAGAGCTGCTGGGCGGCATCGGCGCCTACGCGCCCGCGCCGAAGCCGGCGGCCGCCACCCGCAACGGCGTCGAGACCCACGTCGCCCCGGGCGACAGCGAGGTGTCGGGCTTCGTCTTCAAGGTCCAGGCGAACATGGACCCCGATCACCGCGACCGGATCGCGTTCCTGCGTCTGACCAGCGGTCGCTTCACCCGCGGCATGAAACTGAAGGCTCAGAACACCGGCAAGGCCATGAGCGTCAACGCGCCGATTATGTTCTTCGCCAGCGACCGCGAGCTGGCCGAGGACGCTTTCGCCGGCGACGTGATCGGTATCCCGAACCACGGCGTCCTGCGGGTGGGCGACAGCCTGTCCGAAAGCGGGACCCTGCGCTTCGCCGGCCTGCCCAACTTCGCCCCGGAAATCCTGCGCCGCGTGCGGGTCAAGGATCCTCTGAAGGCCAAGCACCTGAAGAAGGCGTTGGAAGGCCTGGCCGAGGAGGGGGTCACCCAGCTGTTCCGCCCCATGATCGGCAGCGATTTCATCGTCGGCGCTGTCGGCCAGCTGCAGTTCGAGGTCATGGCCGATCGCCTGGCCAACGAATACCAGCTGGAATGCATCTTCGAAGCCAGCCCCTATGCCGAGGCCCGATGGCTGGGCGGCGACAAGGCCGACGTCGAGGACTTCGTGAACAAGCACAAGTCGGCCATGGGGCAGGACATCGACGAGCAGCCGGTCTTCCTGGGCAAGTCGTCCTGGGAAATCGGCTATGTCGCCGAGCGCTATCCGAAGGTGCGCTTCGAGCGGACCAAGGAACGGGCCTAGGCGCTAGCCGCTTCCAGCGCCTCGCGCACGGCGGGCTGGCGGGAACGGCTGACGGGCAGGGGCGCGCCCTCGCTCAGATGCAGCCGCCAGCGGTCGCCCTCGCGCTCTAACCGTTGGACGTGCGCCAGGTTGGCGATCACTGACCGGTGGATACGCAGGAAGTTCGCCGGCAGTTGGGCCGTCAGCCCGTCAAGGCGCGCCGCGTGTAGCAGGCTTCGGCCCCCGACCATCCGCAGCTCGACATAATCGTCGGCCCCGACCACGGCCAGGATCTCGGCGATGGGCGCCAGCTCGACGCCCCGGGCCGAGGCCACCGTGAGGCGGTCGGGAAGGCTGACGGCGCGGGTCAGGGCGGCTTCGCGGCCGCGGTCCTCGCGGCCCAGCCGTACGACCTCGACCATCAGCAGCGGCAGCACCAGGCTGGCGGCGAGCAGGAAGTAGGAGAAGTCGGCCAGCCATTCGGGGAAGCCGAGGGCCAGGGCCAGGAACAGCGCCAGATAGGCCAGGGCGGGCCGGGCGCCGGGGACGCGTCGCCGCACGCCCGCGACCGCCGGCGCCACGGCCAGCGCCACGCCCAGGATCAGCGCCCAGACCGTCTTGTTGTCGAAGCCAGGAAGCAGGACCGTGGCGCCGACCCCGCCCAGCGCTAGGCCGATCATCAGGCCCCGCGCCTTGGGCAGGAAGCGGCTGGTCACATAGGCGACCAGCAGGATCGCGAAGGCGGCCGCCAGCCCCCAGATGGCGCTCATCCGCCAAGCATGAAGCGGATAGGGATAGTTGAAGAGCGGCCGCAGGCTCTCGACGATGGACTGCGCGGCCGCGACGCTCGCCATGGCGGCCAGGATGAGGCTGGAGCCTGTCCGTCTCAGGGCGTGGATGACGCCAAACCCGAACGCCGCCGCCAGCAGGGTCCCGGTCGCCACGAAGGTCACGGCCAACAGAGCGGCGCGCTGTGGGTAGGGGAAGGGCAGAACGGTGATGGCGGTCATGGGGCCGGCGAAGCGCAGGCCGCCATGGAAGGACGACAGGCGCACCACCAGGGTGTTCGCGTCCGGGCGCCAGGCGGTCTCGCGGATCGGAAAGGTCGCCTGATAGCGTCCTGGGATCTCGTCCCGCGCCGACGCCCCAGGGCGGCCGTTGGATCCCAGCCGCTCGCCATTAAGCCAGGCTTCGGACGAGGCGACGCCCGCCACGTACAGGGCGCGCGGCTGGGTGTCGCTCGGAGCGGGGATCGTCGCTCGGATCCAGAGCTCCTGGCCTTGGGGATCGACGAAGTCCCCGATTGGACGGCAATCGCTCAGCACGGGTCCCGTCACGCTGGCCGCGCCATGGCAGGCCTCCCACGCCAGGTCCTGGGCCCGCGCCAGAGTCGCGAGGCCTGTCAGAAAGAGGATCGGAAGCAGGGTTCGCCACATGGCGTCACTGTAGAGCGCCGTTCGCCGAGGCGCGCCACCGTTCACCGATCGCCAGCCGCCGTTGACCGAAGTGGTGTGGCGGACGGCCCCGCTGATCGGCTCAGCTGCCGTCATGACCCATGCATTCCTCAATCGCCGCGCCGTGCTCGCCGCCGGCCTCGCTCTCCCTGGTCTCGCCGTTCCTGGCCTGGCGCTGGCCCAGGCCGCCGCGCGGTCCTCGCCTCCGCCCGGTCCGTTCCGCTTCAAGGGCTGGAAGGGCCAGGAGACCGACGCCGAGCGGGGCTTCTTCGAGGTTCCGGAGGACCGTCGCGATCCTCGCTCGCGGAAGATCCGCCTGAGCTATGTCCGGTTCGCCTCGACGGCGGCCAAGCCTGGGCCGCCGATCATCTATCTGGCCGGCGGACCGGGCGGCCTGGCGACGCGGGCGGCGGGCGGACCGCGCTATCCCATCTTCATGGCCCTGCGCGAGGTGGCGGATGTTATCGCCTTCGACCAGCGTGGCACAGGCCTGTCCAACCACATCCCCGAGCGCCCAGCCTCGACGCGCCCGCCCCCGCCGTTCACCGAGGCAGGGCTGACGTCCTATTTCCGGCGGGACTTCCAGGAGGCGTGGGCCGACTGGACCAAGGCCGGGGTGGCCATGACCGGCTACAATACCGAACAGAACGCCGACGACATCGAGGATCTGCGACGCCATCTGGGCGCCGAGAAGGTCGATCTGTGGGGCATCAGCTATGGCAGCCACCTGGCGCTCAGCATGCTCAAACGGCACGGCGAGCGGGTGAACCGCGTGGCCCTGGCCAGCCTGGAAGGTCAGGACCAGACCGTGAAGCGGCCGGCGGCGGTCGACGCGATGCTGCGACAGGTGGACAGCCTCCTGGCCGCCGACCATGCCGTCCGAGCGGCGATCCCGGACCTGCCGGCCTTGATGCGGCGAGTGCACGCCAAGATGGAGACCGCGCCGGTCAGCATGGCCGCCACGCTGAACGGCAAGCCGGTCGAGCTGAAGCTGGGCGGCTTCGCCATTCAGCTGATGGCTGGCGGGATGATCGCCAATCCGCAGACCCTGGTCATGCTGCCGGGGCTCTATCTGGCGCTGGACGCCGGAAACACGGACGTGCTCAAGCCGTTCGTGGGCGAGTTCGCGGGGCAGCTCGGCATCGCCGGCATGCCCGAGGCGACGGACCTGGCGTCGGGCATCTCGCCCGGGCGGCTGGCCCTGGTGCGGCGCGAGGCCAAGACCGCCGTGCTGGGCGAGGCGCTGAACTTTCCGATGCCGCAACTGCTAGGGGCGGTCCCAGGCGTGGACCTGGGCGAAACCTTCCGGACGCCGCTGCGGATCGACCATCCGGCCCTTCTGGTCGCCGGCACGCTGGACGGCCGCACGCCGATGTCCGAACAGGACGAGGTCGCGGCTCAGTTCAAGCGCAAGTCCAGGGTGATCGTCGAGAACGCGGGTCACAACGTCTTCGAGGCTCATCCCGACGTGCAGGGCCTGCTGGTGCGGTTCTTCCGCGGTGACGCCGTCGCCGACACCCGGTCGAGCCTGCCGCCGCCGAAGTTCAAGCTGGCTTGACGGGTAGGTAGGCCGGCGGAGTCGTCTTCGCCGGCCTGGGGTCTACAGCGTCGCGTGATAGTCCAGTTCCGCGTGCTGGACGTGGTCGCCCAGCACCAGCGGCTTGGCGTCCATGACGTCCTTGAACGCCACCTTGAACTTGGCCATCTCCTCGGGCGTGCCGACCGAGACGCGGACGGCGTTCGGCCAGATCGGCCACGTGCGACCGATCAGGACGTTCCTGGCTTTCATCGCCGCGAACACGGCCTTGCCGTTGCGCCCCGTGTCGATCATGAAGCAGTTGGTCTGCGGGTCGCCGATGACCTTGTAACCGTTGGCCCTCAGCCAGCCGATCGTGTCACGGCGGGTGTCGCCGATGATCTTGCGGCGCTCGGGGACCAAGCTGGTGTCCTCAAGCGAGGCGCGCGCGGCGGCCGAGCCGGTGATCGGCATGGCGTTCTGACCGAACGGCGTCAGCTTGGCCAGCAGGTCGGGCCGGGCGACGGCGAAGCCGCAGCGGATGCCGGCCATGCCGTAGATCTTCGAGAAGGTCCGCAGGACGATCAGGTCCTTGCCGGCTGCCACCAGGTCCAGGGTGTCCTGAGCGTCGGTCAGGTGGATATAGGCCTCGTCGACCAGCAGGACCGAACCGGCCGGCTTGTTCTCCAGCGCCCAGACGATGTCCTGCTTGGTGGTCAGCGTGCCGGTCGGGTTGTTGGGATTGCAGATATAGATGACGCCGGCCTGGGCGTCGGCCTTGACCATGGCCTTGACGTCGTGGGCGCAGTCGGCGGTCAGGGGCACCTTCACCACCTTGGCCTGGCTGGTCTTGGCCGCGTACATGCCCGCCTCGTAGGACGGATCCGCCGTGACGAAGCTCTTCGTCGGCGAGGTGAAGGCCAGCACGCTGTAGTGCAGGGGCTCGGACGAGCCGGCATAGACGGCGACGTTCTCGACCTTGAGGCCGTTCTGGGCGGCGAAGGTTCGCGCCAGCAGGTCGGTCTCGCCCGTTCAGGTCATAGCGCCCGCCCAAGGGGGCGACCCGGGCGATCGCGTCGCACGCCGCCTTGCTGGGGCCCAGCGGATTTTCGTTGGCGTTGATCAGCGTCATGTTCGCTGGCGGCGCATTGGGACTTTGGCCGTGCAGGGCCATGCCGGACGGCGGCGCACTGGTCTGGGCGGCGGCCATGGCCAACTGCGCCTCGGTCAGGATCGGCGCCGCGGCCGCCAGGAAGGCGGCGTTACGCAGGAAGGATCGGCGTCCCAGGGCCGGCGCGCCAGTCATCCGCTTGGTCATGATCGTTCTCCCCATTGCCCGACAGGCGCAGGACGAACCTCCGCGACGGCGGGCGCAAGAGGCGGTCGTCGCAAAAGAGCGCCTTGCTCAAGCCGCGAGCAGAGCAATGCTTGCCACGGGAGCGCGGGCGCGAAATGAGTGCGACGCTTGAAAGCTCAGGGAGTCGCCCATGCCCAGCCCCCTCGCCATCGGTCTCGTGGCCCACGACGACAAGAAGGCCGCGCTCGTGGCGTGGGCGGAGGCGCACCAGGGGTTCCTGAAGGACAAGGCGCTGTTCGCGACCGGCACGACCGGCGGGCGTATTCTTCAGGCTTTGCCGAAGCTGAATCTGACGCGGTTGAAGAGCGGCCCGCTGGGCGGCGACCAGCAGTTGGGCGCGATGATCGCCGAGGGGCGGCTGGACGTGCTGATCTTCTTCGTCGATCCGCTGTCGCCGCAGCCGCACGACGTCGACGTCAAGGCGCTGATCCGGATGGCGACCCTGGCCGACATTCCGTTCGCCTGTAATCCGGCGACGGCGGATCTGATCGTGAGCGGCGCGAGCTAACCCGGGAACTTGAGCAGGTTCGGCTTGGGGATCGCGGCCTTGAAGCTGCCGCGCGACTTGGCCGTGTCCAGCCCGAACTCGGCCCAGGCGTCGAGGAAGCCGGCCGCTGGTGCGGAGGTCGAAGCTGGGACCAGTTCCAGAACGGGACGGGCCGCGAGCGCGGCGCGGGCGGCGGCCCAGGCGTCTGGCTCGGCCGTGGCGTAGGCGCCGTCCGAAGTCACCAGTTGCGCGGCCAGATCAGGATCGGCGAAGCGTAGGGTCACTCGTGTGTCCTTCGGCAGGTCCGAGAGGCTGTCCAGCGCCTCGGACAGAGCCGTCAGGCTCATCTTTGCGGCGCTGGTCCGCCGCTCGCCGCCGGCCGCGCCCTTGATGGCCGCGGCGCCGGTTTCGCCGTCCAGCCGTCGCACATACGACCAGCCGCCATAGCCCGGTTCCGCGCGGCACAGGCTGGTGATCCATAGGGTGACGGCGGCCATGATGGGCTCCCGGAGAGGCGTTCCTGGCTGCGTTCTAGCCTGCTTCGCCGCGAGAAGGGGGAGGGCGCCCGTGAACGAAAGGTAAACTAAGAATTAAATCTTAGAGTTAACGTCATTTTAAGTTCAATGAACGAAGTTCTAATAACGGATGTCGCTTCGCGGCTCTGCTTGTATTCGACAAAGCAAGAAGTGTGCCAATTCACTACATAGTCAACCAAATTGGTTGAAATAATAAACAAGGTGTAAAAATATGGAAAATATTTATGGTTAACGCGCCGTAAACACCTGTTAACCACTTGTTAAAGTCGCTGGCTCCGGTTTTGCTGATTGTGCGTTGAACCTCCGTCGGGCTGTCCCGGCGTGGGACGATCCGTAGGCGGAGTGCGCAAGGCGATGTTCGAGTTCGGACGGGATCTGAAGCGGTTGTTTGGTGTGGACGCCGACTCCAAGGGGGCCTGGCGAGAGGGTTTGACCGGCGGGGACACCTCGCTGCTCGAACTGCTCGACCTGCGCCTACTGAACAATGAGGCCCGCTCGGCCGACGTGGTCGCCGGCCGGATCGGCGCCAAGGATCGCGGCGCGCGTCTGCTGGAGGCCGCCGTCGTCTGGCGCGAGCTGGCCCGCCGCGGCGGCGACGCCGCCGCGCTGCGCAAGGGCGCGGCCCAGGCCGAGGCCGGCGTGAAGATCTTCGAGGCTGAGCGCCGTTCGGACGCCCTGGCCGCCGCGCGCTGCGAGCAGGCGCTGTTGGCCATTCTGGGCGCGGACCTGTTTGGCGACGAGGGCCTGATCGCCGCCGCGTCCGCCACCCTGGCGCGCACGCCGGTCAACCAGCGCACGCCGCTTTGCATCGCCCTGGCCGCCGGTCTCGAAGGCCGCGCCGCCTTGTCCGAGAACAACGTCGACCGCGCCCTGGCCGCGGTTCAGGCCTATGAAGCGCCGCTGCGCGCCCTGGCGGCCGTCAAGCGGGTGAAGGGCGGATCGGCCCGTCTGCTACTGGCCGACCAGCGCGCCGCCCGTATCGAATTGATCCTGGCCTGCGCCGAGCGCCTGAAGGATCGCGCCCTGGCCGAACTGGCCGCGGCCGAGGCCAAGGCCGCCGCCAGCGTGCTCGACTCCGACTTCGAACCCCTGGCCTGGGCCCGCCTGGAAGGCTTGCGCGGTCAGGCGCTGGTCCTGCTGGGAGAGCTGGATGGCGAGTTGAGCCACATCACCAAGGGGGTCGAGGCCCATTTCGCCGCCGTCGACGTGCTGTCGATCGAGCACAGCCCGATGGACTGGGCGCGGGCCGGCGCGTCGCTGGGCGCGGGGCTTCAGGCCCTTGGCGAAGCCTCGACCAGCGAGCGCGCCTTCGAGCAGGCGGTTTCGGCCTATGACCGCGCCACCCAGGTGCTGAAGGCTCAACCGGCCCTCGCCCTGCGCGCGGTGGTCGCAAACAACCGAGCCCTGTGCCTGGCCCGCTGCGCCGAGCTGACCGCGGATCTGGCGGTGCTGGATGCCGCCGAGCTGGCGTTCAAGGCCGAGCTGGCCGCCGCTCCCGGCGGCCGAGACCCGGCCAGCTGGGCCGTGGCCCAGATGAACCTGGCCCGCCTCTACGAGGCTCGGGTCGAGATCACGGGCCGCGACGATGGTCGCCTGGCCCGCGCCGGCGCGGCCCTGGCCTGCGCGTTCGACGTCTTTTCCGAGCTGGGTTTGCGCTCGCTCACGGACCTGGCGGCACAGGGCCTGCAACGCCTGAAGCAGGCCCAGGCCGCCTGATCCGAAACGGAACACTCCCAAAGCGGGAGAGGGGCGGCGGAAGGCCGGCCGACAAAGATAAGTAAGGGATGAACTCGTGATCGCTTCGCTCGCTCTCGCCGCCGCCGTCGTCGCCACCCCGGCTCAAGCCAAGGCTCCGTCGGACCTGCTGACCCCCGTGTCCGAGCCGCGCGTCGCCGTCGCCCTGCTGAACTGCATGGTCAAGCAGGACGGTTACCTGACCGCCTGCACTGTCCAGGAAGAGAGCCCGAACGACCTCGGCGTCGGCCAGGCCGCCTTGTCGATGATCTCGCAGACCCAGGTCGACCTGCTGGGCCCGGACGGCAAGAGCCGCGCGGGGTCGTACATCCAGGTGCCGGTGCGGATCCCGCATTCGTTAAGACGCGGGTGGGGCGTCCCGGCGCATCCATCCCTTCATGACGCGGAATAAACGCGACAGCCCGCCCCAAGCCCGGCCAGACTAGGCCGTGGCTTGGAGGACGGCGATGACGGCGGTTGATGCGAACTGGGGAACGACGTCTCCGCCGGTCAAATCCAAGGTGCGAATCCAGGCGCTGGACCTGATCCGCGGCCTGGCCATCCTGGGCATACTGGCGGTGAACGCCGACGGCTTCGCCGCGCCGATGCTGGCCTCGCTGAATCCCGCGACCTGGCCGTTCCCGCACGAGGGCTGGACGGCGATCGCCTTCTGGATCGTCCAGGCCTTTTTCCACGAGAAGTTCGTCACCCTGTTCTCGATGCTGTTCGGCGTCTCGCTGTTCCTGGTGGGCGGCGAACTGTCGGACAGGACGCGCGGCAAGTTCCTGGCGCGGCGCCTGGCGGTGCTGCTGATCCTGGGCATGATCCATGGCTTCGGGATCTGGTGGGGCGACATTCTCACGCTCTACGCCTCGACGGGGGCGATCATGTTCTTCTGCCGCTCGCTGTCGGCGCGGACGCTGATGATCGCCGGCGTCCTGCTCTACGGCGCCATGACGCTGCAGCATCTGCCGCCGGGCGCCCTGCCTTTCGCGCCGCCCGAGGCTCGAGCGAGAGCAGAGGCTCAACTGACGCCGCCGCCCGCCGCCATCGCCAAGCGCAAGGCCGGGGCCGATCTGGCTGAGGCCAAGAGTTCCTGGGCTGGGGCCTATCGCGTCAATACCAAGGAATATCAGCGGCTGCTGTCGGGTTATCCGCGCCTGTTGCCCGCGACGTTGGGCCTGATGATGATCGGCCTGTCGCTGTTCAAGTCCGGCTTCCTGGCGGGGCGCTCGAGTACTAGGCGTTATGCGGCGGTTGCCGCTGCGGGCGCTGCTGGGCTGGCGATCGTTTCTTGGCTGGAGTGGCGCGCGGTCATGGCCGGCGCGCCGGTCCTGGGCGGAGACGTGTTGGGCAGGGTGCTGACGCCATTCATTTCGCTGGCCTATGCCAGCGTGCTGATCCTGCTGCTGAAGGCCGGCGCGGCGGTGGTGCTGTCGCCGATGGCGGCGGCGGGGCGGATGGCCTTCACCAACTACCTGACCCAGTCACTGATCATGACGTGCATCTTTTACGGCGGCCGAGGCGCGCTGATGGGGCAGGTCGACCGGCCGGCGCTCTGGGGGATCGTCCTGGCGATCTGGGCGCTGCAGCTGACCTGGTCGCCGCTGTGGCTCAAGCGGTTCGAAATGGGACCTTTCGAGTGGATCTGGCGCTGCCTGACCATGGGCCGCCTGCTGCCAATCCGGAAAGGCGCGGCGGGCGCGGCGGCGGCCTGAACACTAAGCCCGCGACCCACCGTCGCGCCCCGCTTATCCAGGCGTTCGGGCGACAACCCCTAACGCCCTGTTAACCATATTTCGCCCATCTTCGGACCTCGAAACAACGCGGCCAGTACGGCCGATTCCCACGAGGCTTCGCATGACGGGCGCAGAGGTTCTTGATGTCGGCCGGGACGCGATCTGGCTGACCCTGCAGCCTGTGTGCGCCTTGCCTGATCGTCGGCCTGGTGATCGGCGTCGCCATCGGCCTGTTCCAGGCCCTGACCCAGATCCAGGAGCAGACCCTGGTCTACGCCCCCAAGATCGTCGCCATCTTCGTGTCGCTGCTGATCTTCCTGCCGATGATGGGCGCGCTGATGAGCGGCTTCATGCGCCAGATCGCCGCCCGCATCGCCGGCATGTAAGTCAGAAGGGCAGGGACCTTCAGGTGAACTCCTTCGCCACGGCGTTCCAGGTCTATGTCGCCGGCCTCGTCTTCGCGCGGGTCGGGGCCATGGTCATGACCATGCCGGGCATCGGCGAACAGTCGGTGCCGCCGCGCGTGCGCCTGGCCTTCGCCCTGCTGATGGCCCTGATCCTGGGGCCGTTGGTCCAGAACACCGCGCCGCCGATCCCGACCACCCTGGGCGGCCTGGTCGGCGGGGTGATCCACGAGATCCTGATCGGCCTGATGATCGGCTCGGTGCTGCGCCTGTTCATGAGCTCCCTGACCACGGCCGGTGAAATCATCTCGATGCAGACCACCCTGTCCTTCGCCCAGAGCGTGAACCCCTCGATGCAGGGCTCGAGCACGGCGGTGGCCACCTTCCTGTCGATGATGGGCCTGACCCTGGTGATGGCCACGGGGCTGCATCACCTGTTCATTGGCGCGATCGTCAAGTCGTACACGATCTTCCCGTTCACCCGCGCCGTACCGATCAACGACGCCGTCACTCTGGCGGTGCGGACGGTGGCGCAGTCGTTCTCGCTGGGCATCCAGCTGGCCGCGCCGGTGATCGTGTTCTCGCTGGTCTTCAACCTCGCCACGGGCCTGGTCGGCCGGGTCATGCCCGCGTTCCAGATCTTCTTCGTGACCTCGCCGCTCAGCGTGATCCTGGGCCTGTCCCTGCTGGCCCTGTCGCTTGGCGGCATCGCCATGGTCTGGACCGACCGCTACCGCGAACTTCTGGCCGTGTTCAACTAGGGGCGCGGCATGGCGGAAGATTCAGATCCCGAGTCGAAAACAGAAGAACCGTCAGCCAAGAAGCTGTCGGATGCGCGGGCCAAGGGCGACGTCGTCAAGTCGGCCGACATCCCGCAGCTGGCCTCGCTGGCTGGCGCGGTCTCGGTGATCCTGATCGCCGGCGGCTGGCTGACGCGCGATCTGATGAGCGCGCTCTATCCGTTTATCGCCCACGCCGGCACGATCGAGATCTCCAGCGGCGGGGCCGTGCTGATCATGAAGCAGGCGGTGATGGCCGCCCTGCCGCCGCTGCTGCTGGTCATGATCGTCACCGCCGCCATGGGCGTGATCGCAAACGTCTCGCAGACGGGCTTCATGCTGACGCCGGATAAGCTGAAGCCGGACTTCAGCAAGCTGAATGTGCTGAAGGGCCTTACCCGGATCTTCGGCATGGACGGGCTGGTGCAGTTCGCCAAGTCGGTCCTGAAGATCGGCGTTACGGCCTTCATCGCCTGGATGGTGCTGAAGCCCAATGTCGGCGAGGTGCGCAACCTGGTCGGCATGGACGTCTCGCTGCTGATCCCCGAGGCGCTGAAGCTGTCCAAGAAGCTGCTGATCATGGTGATCATCTTCCTGGTCGCCACCGCCGCCTTCGACTACTTCTGGCAGCGGATTCGGTTCATGAACCGCATGCGCATGACCCTTCAGGAGGTCAAGGACGAGTTCAAGCAGTCGGACGGCGACCCGCACATCAAGGGCAAGCGACGCCAGATCCAGATGCAGCGCTCGCGCCAGCGGATGATGCAGGCCGTGCCCAAGGCGACCGTCGTCGTCATGAACCCGACCCACTACGCGGTCGCGCTGAAGTACGAGGCCGGCGAGACCCCCCGCGCCGATGTGCGTGGCCAAGGGCGTCGACGAACTGGCCTTGAAGATCCGCGCCCTGGCCGAGGAACATGGCGTGCCGGTGCTGGAGGATCCGCCCCTTGCTCGCGCCCTCTACGCCAGCGTCGAGGTCGACCAGGAGATCCCGGTCGAGCACTTCGAGGCGGTCGCCAAGGTCATCAGCTTCATCATGAACGGAAAGAAGCCCCAATCGCGGCCTCAGGGGCGCGCTGGGCAGCGCGCGCGTCCTCTATAAGACTCAATTTCCAGAAAACTGACCTAGCAGTCGGGAAAGGCTATTCTTTTCCGACTACAGGTGAGTCGCGGCTTCGCCGTAACAAAGGTAACAATCCAGCCGATGGCCGATTTCCAGCTTCAGGACAAAGCTCCGACCGGCGCGCCGCGCCGGCGCTTCGATCCGTGGCTGGTGGGCGCGGCGGTGTTTTTCGTGGCCGCTGCGGCGTTCGCCGTGGCGCCGGCGCTGAAGGCCGGACCGGTGACCCTGGCCGGTCTGCTGCTGTTGCTGGGCGTGGCCGGCGTGGCGATCCTGGGCCTGGTGGCCATCCGCGGCTCGGCGGTGACGGGCGCCGACGTCGACCAGGCCGAGGGCTTCATCGACGCCCTCAGCGAGCCGGCGGCCCTGGCCGCGCCGGACGGTCGCCTGCTGGCCGCGAACCTGTCCTGGCGCGAGGTGATGGGCGATCAGCGCCGCCTGCCCAAGGGTGTGGCCGGCTCCAGCCTGTTCGCCGCCCTGGTCCAGGCCCGCAAGGGCGAGATGGCTCAGGGCGTGCTGCGGGCCAGTGGCGTCGACCACACGGCCAATGTCTCGCGCCTGGCGGGCGGTCGCCTGCTGATCCGTCTGACGCCGATCGTCGAGCTTGAACGCGTGGTCGAGACGCTGGCGACCGCGCCGGTCGCCGAGCGCGTCGCCCCGCCGCCGACCACACTGGACGCCTTCGCAGGGGCCTCGCCGTTCGGCGCGGCGCTGCTTGAAGGGCTGGACCCGTTCAGGTCGAAGGTGCTGGAGGTCAATCCGGCCCTGACGACCATGACCGGCGGCAAGGCGGGCATGGTGTTCGGCGATCTGATCGACCCGGCCTCGCGCGCCGAGGCCGAGACCCGCCTGAACGAGGGCAAGGCCGGACCGTTCGAGGTGCGCCTGGCCCGCGACCAGACCCGCATCGCCCATCTCTATCTCTACCGCGCCGAGGGGCGCGTCGTGGCCTACATGATCGACGTCTCCGAGCAGAAGCAGATGGAGCTTCAGCTGGCCCAGTCGCAGAAGATGCAGGCCATCGGCCAACTGGCCGGCGGCGTCGCCCACGACTTCAACAACCTGCTGACCGCCATCCAGCTGCGCCTGGACGAGTTGCTGCACCGTCACCCGGTCGGCGATCCGTCGTACGAGGGCCTGAACGAGATCCGTCAAACGGGGGTGCGCGCCGCCGACCTGGTCCGCAAGCTGCTGGCCTTCTCGCGCAAGCAGACCGTTCAGCGCGAGGTGCTGGACCTGGGCGAGCTGATCTCGGAGTTCGAGGTCCTGCTGCGCCGCCTGCTGCGCGAAGACGTCAAGCTGATCACCGACTACGGCCGCGACCTGCCGAAGGTGCGCGCCGACAAGAGCCAGCTCGAGACGGCGGTCATGAACCTGGCCGTCAACGCCCGCGACGCCGTGCGCGCGGCCAAGGGCGGCGGCATCGTGCGGATCCGCACCGCCCGCCTGACCCGGGACGAGGCCATCGGCCTGGGCTTCCCGGCGGCCGAGGGCGATGTCGCCTTCATCGAGGTGTCGGATGACGGCCCCGGCATCCCGCCCGATGTCATGGGCAAGATCTTCGATCCTTTCTTCACCACCAAGCCGGTGGGCGAGGGCACCGGCCTGGGTCTGGCCACCGTCTACGGCATCGTCAAGCAGAGCGACGGCTGGATCCATGTTCACAGCCGGCCGGGCGAGGGCGCGGCCTTCCGCATTTTCCTGCCAATCTACGACGCTCCTGCGGGCGTCGCCGCCGTCCAGGCCGCCGCCGAGCCGGTCAAGCCGCGCGCCGCCCGCGACCTGTCGGGCGCTGGCCGTATCCTGTTCGTCGAGGACGAAGACGCCGTCCGCAGCGTCGCCGCTCGCCTGCTGCGCGCCCGCGGCTACGAGGTGCTGGAAGCCGCCGACGGCGAGGAGGCCCTGATCATCGCCGAGGAGCACGCCGGCACGATCGACCTGCTGATCTCCGACGTGATCATGCCCGGCATCGACGGACCGACCTTGCTCAAGAAGGCTCGCGGCTATCTGGGCAACGCGCCGGTGATGTTCATCTCTGGCTACGCCGAGGCCGAGTTCAGCGATCTGCTGGAAGGCGAAACGGGCGTGACCTTCCTGCCCAAGCCGATCGACATCAAGACCCTGGCCGAGCGGGTCAAGCAGCAGCTGCAGGCGGCTTGAGGCTCGTTGGGCGCTTCCCCTATCGTGGAGCGACGGAGGTCTTGGCCGGCAGGAAACGCGGGTTTCGCACCAGGGCCGCGCTGACCAGGGCGACCAGCAGGCCGACGGGAAAGATCTCGATGAAGGTCATCGGCATTCGGTACAGCGGGTTGGCGTAGCTCTTCCTCATCTCCGCCATTTCCGCCGCCAGCTTGGCGTAGGCTGCGCCGGAAAGACCCTCGGCCTTCTTCGAGGCCAGGATGCTGGCCGTGTACTCGTCCATGAAGCGATAGTGGGTGATGGCCAGATAGGCTTCCCATATGGCGACATAGGCGATCCCGGCGACCACGGCGACGCCCAGGCCGACCAGGAAGGCCGGCCAGAACTTGATGACCCCGCCCAGCGCCCTGTCGCGGTGCGACTTGATCGCCAGCAGAATCGCGGAAAGTCCGACCAGCATGATCAGATAGCCCAGCCACAGGCTGTGCTGGGCCGAGAAGACGATGGTGGCGATCATGCCCAGGATGATGATGACGCCCGAGATCAGGCCGTAGGTCAGGATGGTGCGTGTCATGGAATTTCTCCTCCGCGCCGCCCCGCGACGCGTCCCAAGGCTGCCGTCGCCGTGTCCGCGACGGTATCGCCCGAAAGGGTGAGATCGACAGTTTCGTCCTAACGGGCGGCGGTCAAGCTAGGGGATCAGCGCCAGATCCCGGGCCTTGCCGATCGCCTGGGTGCGGCGGCTGACTTCGAGCTTGGCGTAGAGGTTGGCGACGTGAGTCTTGACCGTATTGGGGGAGAGGCCCAGGTCGCGGGCGATCTCCTTGTTGGAGCGCCCCGCCGCCAGGCGCTCCAGCACCTTCACCTCCTGGCCCGTCAGGCCCAGGGCGGCGAGGGCCGCGTCGTTACGCTGGAAGCGCTCGGGCCGCGCCCGCGCCGCCAGCTTCCAGCCGACCCAGACACCGCCGGCCGCGAAGGCCGCGCCGATCAGGCCGACATAGATCTGCCAGGAGAAGGCGCGGGCCACGAACCGGTACTCCAGCCACTGCAGCGCGAACGCGCCCAGCGCCAGGACCAGCGCCCACAGGAGGATCGTGCGGATCATCTCCCCCCGCATGGCGCGGTTCAGCCTAGACGCGCCTTGGCCTCGGGCGGCGCGACCTGGTCGAACAGGATCTTCAGATGCTGGTCCTTGGCGTGGTCGTTGTGCAGTTCCCACGACAGCGAGACCGGCAGGCGCAGGCGGCCGCCGTCGGGCAGGCGGGCGATCAGCACGCGCCAGGAGAAGCCTTCGCCAGGATCCCCCAGCGGATCCTTGAACTCGACCGGGGCCGGATCGCGCAGGCGAAAGCGCCGCTCGGGATGGGCCTCGAACCAGGCGCGGTCGGCCTCGGCGGTCGGATCCTTGATGACTTTGGCGGTGACTTTGCGAACCATGGACGCGTCCTAGCACCGGATGGGAAAACTTCCCATCATGCGTCCATGAGGACCGTGGTCGAACAGCAGGGCCTGGAGCCCGTCTAGGAGAGGGCGGCGTTGGCCGCCGGACCTTGGGAGAAGTCCAGCGGCCTCGCGCTAGAAGCCGAAGCGCGCGCCGATCCGCAGGCCGCCGCCGTGTCGACCGCCGCCATAGTCGCCGCCGGCTTCCGCGAAGGTGATCGCGCCGCTGGAGGCGCGATAGCTGACGCCGACGGCGACCTGGCCGAAGGTGCGGCCGCCGTCCTTCGACAGGTGCTCGCGCTCGCCGCCGCTGACCAGGGTGAGGCCGTTCTTGATCGTAAAGTCGTGGACCACGAACGCCGCGCCATAGGTGGTCAGGGCGCCGCCCAGCAGGTCGTTCCGCGCCGCGCCGCGCAAGCCCGCCCTGGCGGTGAAGCCGGTGGCGCGATCGAAGTCCAGGCGCTGGCCCAGGGTCTTCATGTCGTCGAGGCGCGTGCTGACATAGTTGACGCCCAGCAGCGTCTCATAGGCCAGGTCGCCGTCGCCGAACCGATGACCGGTCTCGACCTGGGCGCCGTAGGCGGTCCCGTCGAACTTGGCGTCGATGCCGTCGACATCGTTGCGGGCCTTGATCGACTGGCGGTCGGCCTTGGCCAGGGCGTTGAGGAAAAAGCCGCCTTGGGTCAGGGCGACATAGCCGCCGAAGTTCACTACGCTCAGCTTGACCTCCTGACCCGCCACGCCGCTGAACCGCATCTTCGCGTCGGCGTAGCCGCCGGTCAGGCCCAGGGCGATGCGACCGTCGTCCAGGCCCGCGTTGAGGAGATCGAGACCCATCTGGCCGCCATAGGTGGTCTGCTCGTAGTCGACGGCGACCGTGTGCTGGGCCGAGGCGGCGATGTCGTCATCGCGGTCCTGCCGTCCGCCATAGGTCTGGGCCCACACGCCCTTGCCATTGGCCGCGGAGCCGGCGTCGCGCAGGCTCGCCACATGCGTGCTCCAGGCGTCCGCCGACTGGCGCCAGACGCTGCTGGCGCCTTCGGAGATCTTCAGCGCCTCGTAGGTTCGCTGACCCGCCACGCCCTTCAGGCGATAGGTCCACGTCTTGGTGTCGAACAGCAGGCCGTAACGGATCAGGCCGATTTCGTTGTTTTCGATGCGGAAGGCGTCCGCCTTCGAGTCCGCGCCGGCCTGGATCAGGATGGTGCCGCTGTCCCCGGTCAGGACCGCGGTCTTTCCCGAAACGCCGCCCAGGAGGATCTGCGTGCCGCCGTTGGCGACATCGCCGACGACGAGCATGTCGGCGCCGGTCGGCCCGACATCGAGGCCGAGGCGCGCCTTGCCAGCGACCCCATTGTAGTCGCCGGATATCGCCAGGACGTCGCCGACATGGCCGTTGCGCAGGTCGATCAGGCCCTGGTTCTTGAGAGCGTCCAGCGACAGCAAGGACACCTTCACGGGGGACGTCGCGCCGGCGCCCACCGTGAGGACGCCATTGTTCAGCAGCGTGTCGGAGCCGGCAAGGAAATCGACGTCCGCGGTCAGGTCGACGGCGCCGTTGCTGGTGACTTCGTCGTCCCCGTCCGTGAGCAGCTTGTCACCGAAGACCGGGCTGGCCTTGGGCGGATCGTCGGCGTGGGCCGCCGCGGGCGTCAGCAGCATCATGGGGGCGAGGAGGGCCGAGAGCGCGGTCGACGCGCGGAATCGACCCGTGGCCGGCGCGCGAGCGCCAGCCCGGTGAGCAGAACTCAGCACTTACTTGGACTCCGTAAGCGATCGCGCCCCCGCGACGCGGCGGAACCTATGAGGGGCGAGAGCCCGGATCAAGCCGAAGTCTCATAAAAACTGTACAAGCTCTATCGACGTCTCTCCAGCACCATGATCGGGGAGCCCCTGAACGTCGTGTGGGTCTTCAGCGTGAAGCCGACCTTGTCGGCGAGGGCCAGGGAGGCGGCGTTTTCGGGATCGATGATGCAGGGCACGACCGGCGGCGCCAGGCTCTCGTCGATCCAGGCCAGGCCGGCGCGGACCGCCTCCGTACCGAAGCCCTGACCATGCGACCAGGCCGCCAGCACCCAGCCCATCTCCGGTAGGCCATACAGGCTGGGTTGGATGTCGCGGCGCAGGTCGGCGAAACCCACCTCGCCGACATAGCGGCCGGTCGAGGTCTCGCGCACCGCCCAATAGCCGAAGCCCAGCACCTCCCACAGGCCCCGGGCCCGCATCAGCCGCGTCCAGGTCTCCTCGTCGGTGAACGCGCGCGCGCCGACATGGCGGACCACCACCGGATCGGCCCACATGGCGCGACTGTCCTCGAAGTCGGTCAGAGTCGGGGGCGACAGGGTCAGGCGGGCGGTGGTCAGGGTTGGGGCGGGCATCGCGGCTCTGAGTTTGCGTCGAACAGTGAGCAAGCTACACCGGCGCGCAGAGTAGGGAAGACCATGACCAAGCCGGAAGACGCGATCGCCGCCCGCCGCAAGCTGACCAACAAGCTGATCGCCGCCAAGGACGCCGCGCGCCTGCGGCCGTTCTTCGATCCGCGCGTCACCCTGATCGCCGGCGACGGCTCGCTGCTGCTGGGGGCCGAGGACGTGCTGGCCGCCTTCGCCAGCCAGTTCGCCGACAAGGGCTTCGGGGCGTACGTCCGAACGACGGAGGAGATCAGCTTGAACGCCGAGGGGACCCGCGCCGCCGAGCGTGGCCGCTGGGTCGGCCAATGGAAGGACGCCTCCGAGCAATCGGGGACCTATCTGGCTACCTGGAAGAAGGTCACCGGCCAGTGGGTGATCGAGAACGAGCTGTTCGTGACGCTAGCGTGAGCTTGGTGATTGTAATCGCCCGCATGACGCGGAATTAATTTCGCCAAAGCCGGGCGGGGGCTTACGCCTTCGCCCTCAATTAGGGCCCTGGGGAGGAAAAGCCTTGCTCAACCGTCGTCAAATGATGTTCGCCACCGCCGCGGCCGGCTTCGCCGCCACCGGCGGCGCGCCGTCCCTGGCCCTCGCCCGCGAAGGCGAGGTCGCCAAGCTCAACGCCCTGTTCGACGAGATCATGGCCAAGCAGTTGCGCCAGTCGCCCGAGACGGCGACCGGCCTGGGTCTGGACAGCGGTGACCTGGCCTGGACCAAGGGCTTGCTCAGCGACCGCTCGTTCGCCGCCATCAAGTCGGGCGCGGCCCAGACCTCCCAGCAACTGGCCGCCCTGCGCGGCATCGACCGCCGCGCTCTGAAGGGCATGGACGCCGCCAACTACGACACTGTCGAGTTCGTGCTGGCGGTGCAGGACGAGGGCAACAAGAAGTTCAGCTACGGCGGCGGCGGTTCGGGCGCGCCCTACGTCCTCAGCCAGCTGACCGGCAGCTACCAGCAGATGCCGGATTTCCTGGACACCCAGCACAGCATCGAGACCAAGGCCGACGCCGACGCCTATCTGTCGCGCATGGAGGGCTTCGCCCGCCTGATGGACCAGGAAACCGCCCTGGCCAGGCAGGACATGGCCGACGGCGTGATCCCGCCGGACTTCATCATCGACAAGACCCTGGTCCAGATGAAGGCCTTCGCCGACACCCCGACGGCCGACGCGCCGCTGGTCAAGTCGATCGCCCGTCGGACCAAGGACAAGAACATCGCCGGCGACTGGGCCGCTGAAGCTTCGCGCATCTACGAAGGTTCGGTCCTGCCGGCCCTGAAGCGCCAGATCGCCCTGCTGGAGAGCGTCCGTGGCAAGGCCACGCATGACGCTGGCGTGTGGCGCCTGAAGGACGGCGCCGACTACTACGCCGTGTCGTTGAAGAACTACACGACCTCGGACATGAAGCCGGATGAGATCCACCAATTGGGTCTGGATCTGGTGAAGTCGATCAACGCCGAGGCCGACAAGCTGTTCAAGAGCATCGGCATGACCCAGGGCACGGTCGGCGAGCGCATGGCCAAGCTGGGCGAGGACATCTATCCGAACACCGACGAGGCCAAGGAGCAGCTTATCAAGGATCTGAACGCCAAGGCGGCCTGGATCCAGAAGCAGCTTCCGGCCTATTTCGGCGCCCTGCCCAAGGCGCCGCTGGAGATCCGCCGCGTTCCCAAGGCCATCGAGGCTGGCGCGCCGGGCGGCTACTACAACTCGCCTTCGCTCGACGGCAAGCGCCCGGGCATCTACTGGATCAACCTGCGCGACACCAAGGAGCAGGCCAAGTACACCCTGACGACCCTGACGGTGCACGAGGGCGTCCCGGGCCACCATCTGCAGCTGTCGATCTCGAACGAGGCCAAGGGCCTGCCCATGATCCGCAAGATCATCGGCTTCTCGGGCTACACCGAGGGCTGGGCGCTCTATTCCGAGCAGCTGGCCGTCGAGATGGGCATCTACAAGACCGACCCGCGCGGTCACATCGGCATGCTGCACGACGCCCTGTTCCGCGCCGTCCGCCTCGTGGTCGACACAGGGATGCACTACAAGAAGTGGAGCCGAGAGCAGGCCGTGAAGTACATGGCCGAGACCATGGGCGACGAGGAAAGCGGCTCGATCACCGAGATCGAACGTTACGTCGTGTGGCCGGGTCAGGCCTCAGCTACATGATCGGCAAGATCGTCTGGCTGCGCGCCCGCGCCAAGGCCCAGAAGGCGCTCGGCAAGAAGTTCGACATCCGCGAGTTCCACGACGCGGGCCTGCTCTCGGGCATGACCCCGCTGACCACGCTGGAACGCGTGATCGACGACTACATCGTCAGCAAGGGCGGCAAGGCCTGAGCCTGAAGGACGAATGGCTGAAGCGGAACGGAGGGGCCTCGCCCCTCCGTTTTTCGTCTAGCCCCAGCTTTCCGACGCTCCAGCCCGGCGCGCCACCGCGGCGATCGCCGGGGCGGGGCGCAGGGGCGGGCTCGGCCTGTCGGCCGGCTTGCCGTAGAGCCAGCCTTGGGCGAAGTCGACGCCAGCCGCGCGCACGATGTCGGCTACCTCCACCGTCTCGACCATCTCGGCCACGGTGCGGATCTTCAGGTCCTGGCACAGCTCGACCAGGCGACGCACCAGGGCGCCGTCGCGGCCGTTGTCGGCCAATTCGCGGACATAGCGGCCGTCGATCTTGACGATGTCGAGCGACAGCTGCTGCAGATAGGCGAACGACGACGAGCCCGCGCCGAAGTCGTCCAGGCAGACCATCGAGCCCAGGCTACGCAGGCTCTGGATATGGCGGTTGGCGCGCGGCAGGTCGTCGATCGCGGCGGTTTCCGTGACCTCGAAGATCAGCCGACCCTTGGCCTCGTCATGTCTGGACAGCAGGCGACCGATGTGATCGACGAAGGTCTCGTTGACGATCGTTCTCCCCGAAACGTTCACGGCCAGCTTCAGCTTGCGGTCCTGGTCGTTGGCCAGCTTCTTCACCGCCTGTTCGACGATGGCGTGGTCCAGCTCCTCGATCAGGTCGAATTCCTCGGCCATGCGGATCAGGGCGAACGGGCTGCCGCCGTCCTCGAAGCGCACCAGCACCTCGTGGTGATGCGCCTGGCCGGTCGCCAGCGACACCACCGGCTGGTAGGCGAGGTTGAAGCGGCGCTGGCTGACGGCCACGCCCAGTGCGCCGGCGCGGGCCAGGGTTCGCTTCACGGACCGGTTCATCGCCTCCGACAGCGTCATCGGCGGCATGTCCTTCAGGCCCTCGCGCAGGAAGTCGTCGAGGGCGTAGCGAAGCGCGCGAAGCGCGCGGGCCGAGCCGCCGCCGGCCTCCAGCGGTACGATGTGAGCGCGGGCCTCGGCGCTGACCATGCGGGTCAAGCGCTTGATCATGTTGTCGGGGCGGTCGTCGCGGGTGCGCAGCAGGGCGAAACGATCGGGCGACAGTTGGGTGGCGGCCGAGCCGCCGTGCGACTCGGCGCGCACGGCGCTGGCGACGCGCAGGTCGAGGGCGGCCGCCTCACCGGGCGTCAGGCCGCCGCGCATCGTCTCCAGGCCGGCGAACTCGACCATGGCCAGCTCCAATTCCAGGCCGGTGACGCGGGCGGCCTCGAACAGACCCTTGGCGATGTCGTCGAACGACTCGCGGGGATGCAGCGTGCCGGCCGTCAACGGCGGACCGGCCGACTGGGCGGCGGTGACGGCCAGCGAGACCCTGCCGTCGTTCTCGGGCAGGGCGCGCAGGATCACGCGGACGTGGCGGTTTCCCGGACCGCCGAGGCGCAGCACCACCGGACCGCGGCGCACGCCGTCGTCGGCGCAATTCAGCATGGCGTCCATCAGCGGCTGGTCGTCGGCGTGGAACAGGTGCGGCCACACCTTGCCGGTCAGCCCGGCCTCGCTCTGGCCCATGACTTTCTGCGCGGCGCCCAGCGCCAGGCGCACGCGGCCATTTTGCAGCTCGACGAGGAGATCGGCGCTGGCGAACGCCAGGCCCAAAAGGCGACGCGGATCGATGGACAAGTCGGCAATCCCCCCAGAACACCGGGCCCCCAAGAAGCGGCTAAGCTGGCACGGCGGGACTTAAAGAGCCGTTTCGTGCGGATAGGAGCGACCCCATATCCGGTCGCCACGGTGCGACATTATGGCCTACGACAGAAACGGTCGTTTCTCCCGATGAGAACATCTTGCGAACCCGGAACAAAGGGCGTACGCATTAAGGGTGTTCCACAGGTCGTTGTGGCGGGGCGCGGGAAGCGCCGATCGAGCGACCGGAATCATGGGATAGAGGGCGGATCAACATGACAAGTCAGGCGGCATTGAAACTCGTGGCCAAGGAAGAAGGCGATAAGCAACGCGCTCTAGAGGCGGCTCTCGCCCAGATCGACCGTGCGTTCGGCAAGGGCTCGGTGATGAAGCTGGGCGAAAAGGGCAAGGTCGAGATGGAGTCCGTCTCCACCGGCTCGCTCGGCCTGGACATCGCGCTCGGTATCGGCGGTCTGCCCAAGGGCCGGATCATCGAGGTCTACGGCCCGGAAAGCTCGGGCAAGACCACCTTGGCCCTGCACGTGGTGGCTGAGGTCCAGAAGGCTGGCGGCACCGCCGCCTTCGTTGACGCCGAGCACGCGCTCGACCCGTCTTACGCCTTCAAGCTGGGCGTCAATCTCGACAATCTGCTGGTCTCGCAGCCCGACAACGGCGAGCAGGCCCTGGAGATCACCGACACCCTGGTGCGTTCGGGCGCCGTCGACATCGTCGTGATCGACTCGGTCGCGGCCCTGACGCCGAAGGCTGAAATCGAAGGCGAGATGGGCGATAGCCTGCCGGGCCTGCAGGCCCGTCTGATGAGCCAGGCGCTGCGCAAGCTGACCGCCTCGATCAACAAGGCCAACACCATCGTCATCTTCATCAACCAGATCCGTCACAAGATCGGCGTGATGTACGGCAGCCCGGAAACGACCACGGGCGGCAATGCGCTGAAGTTCTACGCCTCGGTGCGCCTGGATATCCGCCGCACCGGCTCGGTGAAGGTGCGTGACGAGATTATCGGCAACAACGTTCGCGTGAAGGTGGTCAAGAACAAGGTCGCCCCGCCGTTCCGCGAGGTCGAGTTCGACATCATGTACGGCGAGGGCATCTCCAAGCTGGGCGAAGTCATCGACCTGGGCGTCAAGGCCGGGATCATCGACAAGGCGGGCTCGTGGTTCTCGTACGGCAGCCAGCGCATCGGCCAGGGCCGGGATAATGTCCGCGAGTTCCTGAAGTCCAATCCCGACGTCGCCGCCTCCATCGAGGCCGCGGTTCGCAAATCGTCGCAGAAGATCGAGGAAGAGCTTCTGGTCGGCGGTCCGGAGGATGGCGAGGAGGAATAGTCTCCTCGCAAGGTTTCGCGGCCCTCGCCCGACCCCGGGCGTCCCCGCCTTCAACACGCCCGCGGCCGGACCGCCGCGAGGGCCGCGATCGCAGGCCGCCTGGACCCCATGCCAGGCGGCCTTTTTCGTTCAGCGGACGAAGATCATCCCTGCGATACGGGGGAGGTCGCCCAAAGGGCCAGAGCGGGCGAGATGGACGCATGCCACATCACCCCCTCGGTCGCTCCAGATGGCGCGGGGGGGCGTCTTCAGCCTCTCAACCCGCCTTTTCCGCCCGGTCTAGGGTCCCCATCTGTGGATCGGTTTCCCCTTCGCCAAAAACCGCGCTATGCAGCGCGCGACTCCCGGCCGCTCGCCGGACGCCCAGACTTGAGACGCTCATGCCCAGCCTGAACGAGATCCGCAGCACCTTCCTCGACTATTTCGGCAAGGCCGATCACGCCGTCGTCCCGTCCGCGCCGCTGGTGCCGCAGAACGATCCGACGCTGCTGTTCGTCAATGCCGGCATGGTGCCGTTCAAGAACGTGTTCACGGGGGCCGAGACGCCCGCCTATCCGCGCGCGGCCAGCTCGCAGAAGTGCGTCCGCGCCGGCGGCAAGCATAACGACCTGGACAATGTCGGCTACACCGCCCGCCACCACACCTTCTTCGAGATGTTGGGCAACTTCTCGTTCGGCGACTACTTCAAGGAACAGGCGATCCACCATGCCTGGACCCTGCTGACCCGCGACTTCGCCCTGCCGAAGGAAAAGCTGCTGGTCACGGTCTACCACACCGACGACGAGGCGGCGGACCTGTGGAAGAAGATCGCCGGTCTGGGCGACGATCGCATCATCCGCATCCCGACCAGCGACAACTTCTGGTCCATGGGCGACACCGGCCCCTGCGGTCCGTGCTCGGAAATCTTCTTCGACCACGGCGAAGGCATCCCGGGCGGCCCTCCGGGCAGCCCCGACGAGGACGGCGATCGCTTCATCGAGATCTGGAACCTCGTCTTCATGCAGTTCGAGCAGATGGTCGGGGGCGAGCGCGTCCCGCTGCCCAAGCCCTCGATCGACACCGGCATGGGCCTGGAGCGTGTCGCGGCCGTCCTGCAGGGCGTGCACAACAACTATGATGTCGACCTGTTCAAGGCCCTGATCGCCGCCAGCGTCGAGCTGACAGGCGTCAAGGCCGAGGGCGATCAGGCCCCGTCGCACCGCGTCATCGCCGACCACCTGCGCTCGTCCTCGTTCCTGCTGGCCGACGGCGTCACTCCGTCGAACGAAGGTCGCGGCTACGTCCTGCGTCGGATCATGCGCCGCGCCATGCGCCACGCCTATCTGCTGGGCGCGCAGGAACCCCTGATGCACCGCCTGGCCCCGACCCTGGTGGCCGAGATGGGGCAGGCCTATCCGGAGCTGCGCCGCGCCGAGGCCTCGATCGTCGAGACCTTGCGGCAGGAGGAAGAGCGCTTCCGCGTCACCCTGGGCCGCGGCATGGGCCTGCTGGACGAGGCGACCGCCAACCTGACCGCCGGCGGCGTGCTGGACGGCGAGACCGCCTTCAAGCTCTACGACACCTACGGCTTCCCGCTGGACCTGACCCAGGACGCCGTGCGCGCCAAGGGCCTGACCGTCGACACCGACGCCTTCGACGCGGCGATGCAGAAACAGCGCGACATGGCGCGCGCCAACTGGGCCGGATCGGGCCAGCAAGGCGCCGCGGCCGCGTGGTTCGCGATCAAGGAAAAGGCCGGCGCCACCGACTTCGTCGGCTATGAGACCACCGAGACCACGGGCGTGGTCAAGGCGATCGTCGTCGATGGTGTGGAAGTCCAAGGCGCCACGGGCGGGACGACCGTCGAGGTGCTGCTGGACCGCACCAGCTTTTACGCCGAAAGCGGCGGCCAGGCCGGCGACACCGGCGTGCTCGAGGCCAACGGCCGCGAGAACCGCGTGATCGACACCCAGAAGCAGGCCGGCGACCTGTTCGTTCACCGCGTCGAGCTTTCGGGCGACCTGAAGGTCGGCGACCAAGTCGTGGCCTCGGTCGACGCCGAGCGCCGCCACACCACCCGTTCCAACCACTCTGCCGCACACCTGGTGCACGCCGCCCTGCACCACGTGCTGGGTCCGCACGTCGCCCAGAAGGGCCAGATGGTCGATGGCGAGCGCATGCGCTTCGACTTCAGCCACGGCGGCCCGCTGACGGCCGAGGAGCTGGACAAGATCGAGGCCGAGGTCAATGCGGTCATCCGCCAGAACGTCCCGGCCGAGACCAAGGAAATGGCGCCGCAGGAAGCCATCGAGGCCGGCGCCGTGGCGCTGTTCGGCGAGAAGTACGGCGACAGCGTCCGCGTGCTCACGCTCGGCAAGTCGCTGAGCGATGAGGCCAAAGCCTATTCGGTCGAGCTGTGCGGCGGCACTCACGTGGCCCGCACCGGCGACATCGCCCTGTTCAAGATCGTCTCGGAGCAGGGCGTCGCCGCCGGCGTGCGTCGCATCGAGGCCCTGACCGGCGAGGCGGCCCGCCGCTTCCTGCTGGATCAGGCGGGCGTGGCCAAGTCGCTGGCCGACCAGTTCAAGACCCCGGTCGCCGAAGTGGGCGCTCGTGTCGACGCCCTGATCGCCGACCGCAAGCGTCTCGAGAAGGAACTGGCCGAGGCCAAGAAGCAGCTGGCCCTGGGCGGCGGCGGCGGAGCCGCGGCGGGTCCTGAAGATGTCAACGGCACGGCCCTGATCGCCCGCGTCCTGGACGGCGTCGGCGGCAAGGAGCTGCGCGGCGTGGCCGAGGAGTTCAAGAAGCAACTGACTTCGGGGGTCGTGGCCCTGGTCGGCACGTCGGACGGCAAGGCGGCCGTCACCGTGGCCGTCACCGCCGACCTGACCGGCAAGTTCAGCGCCGCTGACCTCGCCAAGGCCGCCGTGATCGCCATGGGCGGCCAGGGCGCGGGCGGCAAGGCCGACTTCGCCCAGGGCGGCGCGCCGGACGACAGCAAGGCCAACGAAGGCCTGGCCGCCGTGAAGGCGATCCTGGCGGGCTGATCGACCTGACGGTTCGAATGACGATGGGGACGCCGCGAGGCGTCCCCTTTTCATGCCCGACGCTTGACGGCGCGCCCGCTTCCGCGTTGATTTACCTCTGTAGTCTCATGGGGCGGCGAGATGCGAAACGGGATCGGATTGGCGCTGTTGGCCGCTCTGACCGCCTGCGATCAGGCCCCGGCCCCCTCGAACGCCATCCCGCCGCCGTCCTTCTGGCGTGTCGAGATCGTCGAGGACTTCCGGCGGCCAGACCGGCGCGGTCGAGGTCTGCGCCAATCCGGAGATCTTCGCCGCCTTCTCGCGCGCCGAGCCCAGCATAGCCGGCCAGCCGTGCAAGCCCTATGGCAAGCCCGCGACCGACACGCCGACCGATTATGCTGGACGCTGCGAGGCCAACGGACAGCGCTACGGCCTCTACGTCTCGACCCAGGGTGACCGGGCCAGCGACTTCACCGTCCGCTTCGCCCTGCAGCCGCTCCAGACCGACATCGGCACGGTCGTTCAGGCACGTCGCTATCGCCGGCTCGGTGACTGCCCCGCCGGCTGGAAGGCCGGCGATCAGGCCAAGGTCGGCGGCGGCCCCGCCTCGAACCTGCTTGCGCCCAAGGTCTAGTCTGCCCCTCCAGAGGGACCGACGCGTCCTAGCTGACGCGGGCCGTCAGCAGCAGCGCCACAACGGACAGGGTGATCGCCGAGAGCGCCGTGGTCAGGGCCACGATCCGCGCCGCGCCGCGCGGCCAGACGCCGTACGTTCGGGTCTGGATGAAGACATTCACCGCCGTCGGCGCGGCCGCCAGCAGGGTCGCGCCGGCGCGGAAGAGGGACGGGGCGGGGGTCAGGCCGATGGCCAGCCAGACCAGCAGCGGGAAGGCGGCCAGCTTGACGAGCGTGGCCAGGACCACCGGCGCGGTCGCGGGAGCGGCTTCGTTATCGGCCTCGCTCAGACCCAGGGCCGCGCCCAGCGCCACCAGACCGACGGGGCTGCCTGAGACGGCGGCCATGCCGACCGCGCGGTCCAGCGGCTCCGGCAGGGCGATGTCCAGCAGGGCCAGGGCGACGCCGCCCACGGCCGCGATCACGACCGGATTGTGGAACGCCTGCACGGTCGAGCGCCAGACCGACCGACCGGCCGCCCAGCCGAGCAGACCCACGCCGGCGGTCGCCAGCACCGCGAAGTCGATGGCCACCACCCCCGCGGCCAGCCGTGCGGCTTCGGCCCCGAGGACCGCGGCGGTGACGGGGAGGGCCAGGAAGGCGCTGTTGCCGACCCCGGACGCCATGCCAGCCCCGGCGCGCTCGGCCCGGTTCCAGCCCAGCGTACGGCCCGCCGCCACGGTCGCGGCCATCAGCAGAAGGCCGATACAGGCATAGGCGACCAGGCCCAGGAACAGGTCATGGCTGGGCCGACCCAGGCGCGACAGCGAGTGAATCAGCAGGGCGGGAAAGCCGACCCAATAGACATAGGCCGACAGACCTTGGGTCATCCGCCCGTCCAGCAGGCGCAGCCGGACGAGGGCCACGCCCACGCCGACCAGCAGGAAGAACGGCCAGACCCGGGACAGAACGTTCGAGGACGAGGTGCGTCACGAGAGGCGGATCAGCCCTGGCGCTCGTCGCCGGGCAGGCGGATATGCACCAGCTTCCAGGTGAACAACGCCCTGCGCTCGAAGGTGAAGATCGTGACCCTGCCGCTGCCGTCCGGCCGCTTGACCGCGATGCGCACACGGTTGGGGTCCCAGTACGCGATACTGGGATAGGGCCCCTTGAGGGTGTCCTTGACCTGGCCGCCCAGAGAGGTGTCGCGGGACATGGCGGGCGGAGCCTTGCCCGGGGCGTAGCCGCGGGTCAGGGCCCGAGACGCCGGCCACGGTCAGGTAGCGGTCGACCTTGGGCTCCGGCGGGGCGAGGGGTTCGATGGCCTTCTTGAAGGCGCTGAGCGGGTCGCGCCAGATCGACGGGGTTTCCGGCTGGGGCGACCGGCGCGTCGGCCACCAGCTGGCCGGTCAGGCTGCGACGCACGGCGGGGAAGTCGACCAATTCGCCGATCGCCTGCACGTCCTCGTACTGGGCGGCGGCCTTCAGGGCGCGGAAGGCGAACCAAGGCGCGGTGGCGAAGGCGGCGGCGAAGACAAAGATCGCTAGAACGATCAGGTCCCAGATCCGCTTCTGCAGGGTCATGCCGCCTCCGAAAGGTTAACGCCGGATATCCCAGCTATCGCCGTTCTCCGCAAGGCCGCTCGCGCGAGAGGCGCGGACGATGGAAGAGGGGCTGGGCGGGGAACAAAAAACGCCCCGGAGGCTGTCCTCCGGGGCGCTCTCGTCCAGGCTTTAGCCCGAAAGGTTTAGGCCATGGCCTTCTTCAGGTTCTCGTCGATCTTGTCGAGGAAGCCTTCGGTGGTCAGCCAGCCTTGCTTGTCGCCGACCAGCAGCGCCAGATCCTTGGTCATGAAGCCGCTTTCGACGGTGTCGACGCAGACCTTTTCCAGGGTCAGGGCGAAGTTGGCCAGGTCCTGATTGTTGTCCAGCTTGGCGCGGTGGGCCAGGCCACGCGTCCAGGCGAAGATCGAGGCGATCGAGTTGGTCGAGGTGCTCTCGCCCTTCTGGTGCTGGCGATAGTGGCGGGTGACGGTGCCGTGGGCGGCTTCGGCTTCCACCGTCTTGCCGTCCGGCGTCATCAGCACCGAGGTCATCAGGCCCAGCGAGCCGAAGCCCTGGGCGACGATGTCCGACTGCACGTCGCCGTCGTAGTTCTTGCAGGCCCAGACGTAGCCGCCCGACCACTTCAGCGCCGAGGCGACCATGTCGTCGATCAGGCGGTGTTCGTAGTGGATGCCCTTGGCCTTGAAGGCCTCAGCGTATTCGGCGTCGTAGATTTCCTGGAAGATGTCCTTGAAGCGGCCGTCATAGGCCTTGAGGATCGTGTTCTTCGTGGAGAGGTACACCGGATAGCCGCGGCCCAGGCCGTAGGCGAACGAAGCGTGGGCGAAGTCGCGGATCGAGTCGTCGAGGTTGTACATGCCCATGGCGACGCCCGAGGACGGGGCCTTGAACACTTCGTGCTCGATCGTCGGCGCCGTCTTCGCCGACGAACTTGATCGTCAGCGTGCCCTTGCCCGGGAACAGGAAGTCGGTGGCCTTGTACTGATCGCCGAAGGCGTGGCGGCCGACGATGATCGGCTGGGTCCAGCCCGGCACCAGACGCGGCACGTTCTGGCAGATGATCGGTTCACGGAAGATCACGCCGCCCAGGATGTTGCGGATCGTGCCGTTCGGCGACTTCCACATCTTCTTGAGATTGAATTCCTTCACGCGGGCCTCGTCCGGCGTGATGGTGGCGCACTTGACGGCGACGCCATGCTTCTTGGTCGCATTGGCCGCGTCGATGGTCACCTGATCGTCGGTGGCGTCGCGGTTCTCGACCGACAGGTCATAGTAGTCCAGCTCGAGGTCGAGATACGGGAAGATCAGCTTGTCCTTGATGAGCTTCCAGATGATGCGGGTCATTTCATCGCCGTCCATGTCGACGACGGGATTGGCGACTTTGATCTTGGCCATTGCGGGGATGTTCCTCTGGCGGTGGCGCGCCTGTGGCGATCTGGCGCACAGGGCCAGGAAGCGGCGCGGTCCGGGAGGCTATAGACTGTTGCGTCGCGGGGGAAAAGCGGGTCGGTTGGACCTGGTGATCAAGTTCAGCTTTTCGGCGTGGAGTTTCGAGCGCGACGGCCCAGGGCGGGGCCTGACCGTGTTTCGTGAGGCGTGGCCTCGTTTCTCGAGGACGCGAGACGGTCTGTAACGGGCGGGCTTGGGGGAGCTGTTTTTGAACACGAGTTCCGGAGCGGTCACGAGCGTGACGACGCCGCTGGCGCGGCGGCTCCTGACCATGGTGGCGATTCTGTCGATCGCGGTGACGGGCGTCGCGACAGCGGCCGCCTTCGTCTTCGTGCGCAAGAGCGCCGCCGACACCCAGACGCGCCACCTGGCCGAGTATGTCGGCGAGCGGGTCAAGACCGAGGACCGCCTGTTCTCCGACCTGGTCAAGGTCCACGACGCGGCGAGCGAGGCGCTGACGCGACGCCTGGACGTGGGCGACGCCCCCGAGATCCATGCCCAGTTCGAGCGATTGTTCCCGGAGAAGGGCGACGGCACCCGGCGCTCGGCCGACGGCCTGTTCAACGGCGCGCGGATCGGCGACCGCTACGTCTATGGCATAGGCGGCTACCTGCCCGGCGCCGACGCTATGAGCCTGCCCGAGCAGCAGCTGTTCGTCGCCGCCACGGACGTGGTGGCCGCGACCGGCGAGGCGGGGATCCGCCACTACGACAACTTCTACTTCTTCACGCCCAGGACGCGGATGGTGATGTTCGGGCCCCACCGGCCGGACAAGCTGCTCTACTACCGCCGCGACGCCCCGCCGAGCCTCGACATCAGCCAGGAGGAGATGACCCTCCTGACCCTGCCCGAGAACAATCCGGACCGGGTGATGAAGTGCACCAAGCTGCGGCGCTTGATCTCGGATCCCAGCGGTCCAGGGTTGAACGCGGCCTGCATGACGCCCTTCTACTACAAGGGCCAGTTCATGGGCGCGTTCGGCACCAGCCTGTCGCTCGACAGCTACCTGTTGCGCGCCGTAGCCGATGCTCTGCCGGGCGGGCGTAACCTGATCGTCGCCGACGATGGCGAACTGATCGGCGCCCAGGGATTGGCTCGGGACGGCGTGGTCGACGCGGCTCTGCTGCGCAAGTTCGAGACCGACAACGACCTGAAGAACCTGGTGGACACGATCCGCGCGCAGAAGCGCGACGTGGGCGCCGTCCTCACGCCCAGGGGGATCGACTGGTGGCCTTTGGCCGACTCGTCGAGCCGGGCTGGTGGTTCCTGATGACCTTCCCGCCGGGCGACATCGTCTGGTCGTCGCTGAAGACCGCCTCGTGGGTGCTGCTGTTCGGCTTCTTCGGCGTAGCCCTGAGGTTTTGCTGCTCTACCGCCTGACCAACCAGATGGTGGCCGCGCCGCTGGAGGCCCTGGCCGAGGCCCAGCGCCGGGGCGACCCGGCCGCCGCCCAGCCGATCGAGGCCCGCACCGACGAGATCGGCTCCTTGGCCAGAGCGCTCCGCAGCCAGCGGGAGCGCAATGAGGAACTGCGCCGCTCGCTGGAGGATCGCGTGGCCGAGCGCACCGCCGAGCTGGAGCGGGCCAACCAGGCCAAGTCGGTGTTCCTGGCCAACATGTCCCATGAATTGCGCACGCCGCTGAACGGCGTGATCGCCATCGGCGACCGCCTGGGCGACGAGGAAGACCCGATCGCCCGCCGCGAACTGGCGGCTTTAGTCTCCTCGTCGGGGCGCTTGCTGGAGCAGGTGCTGGGCGACATCCTGGACGTTTCCAAGATCGAGGCCGGCGAGTTCCAGCTGACGACCGGGCCGTTCGACCTGACCCAGCTGGTGCGGGGCATGGCCGAGCTGCACGCCGCCGCCGCGGAAGCCAAGCAACTGGTCTTCCGCTGGTCGGTCTCGCCCGACACGGAAGGAACCTATGAGGGCGACTTCTGGGAGGATCAGCCAGATCCTCTCGAACCTCCTGGCCAACGCCGTGAAATTCACCGAGCGGGGCGAGGTGTCGCTGGAGGTCGACCGGGTGGATGACAAGATCCGCTTCGTCGTGCGCGACACGGGGGTCGGCTTTGACGAGGGCGTACGCGATCGCCTCTTCAAGCGCTTCGTCCAGGCCGACCAGTCGATCACCCGCCAGTTCGGCGGCACGGGCCTGGGCCTGTCGATCTGCGCGGCCCTGGCCGAGATGATGGGCGGCGGCATCAGCGCCGACGCCTCGCCGGGGCGCGGCGCGCGCTTCGAGGTGCTGCTGCCGCTGAAGCGCTGCGCGACCGTGGCCGAGGCCGCCGTCGAGGAGGACCGTGAAATCTCGCTCGAGGGCATGCGGGTGTTGGTCGCCGAGGACCATCCCACCAACCGTAAGGTCGTCGAGATCGTGCTGGAGCCGTTCGGTGTCGACCTGACCATGGTCGGGGACGGCGAGGCGGCGCTAAGGGCGCTGGACGAGGCCAGCTTCGACGCGGTGCTGATGGACATGCAGATGCCGGTCATGGACGGACTGACGGCCACGCGCGCGATCCGGGCTCGCGAGGCCGCCTCGGGCGCGCCGCCGATCCTGGTGGTCATGCTGACGGCCAACGCCATGGAGGACCATATCGCCGCCGCCGAGGCCGCCGGCGCCGACCTGCACCTGGCCAAGCCGCTGCATCCTGCGCAGTTGCTGGAAGCCCTGGCGCGGGCCTGGAAGCGTTAGAACTCCTTCAAGACCGCCCGGCCGACGTCGGTGATGATCGCCTCGCGCTGGGCGGCGTCGGCGGTCGAGGCGGTCAGGAAGACGACGAAGGCGATCCGGCGGCCGTCCTTCAGTTCGACGAAGGCCTCGGCGTGGTTGGTGGGCTGCACGCCGAGATCCGACCGGGGGGCGCCGGCCGACTGGATGATGCTGGCGCCGTCGGGCAGGGCGTTGGCCAGGTAGCCAGGATCGCGGCCTAGCAGGCGCGCCGGGTCGGGCTCGAACAACAGCTCGCGATTGATGAAGGCCTCCAGTAAGCGGACCAGCCCGACTGGCGTGGCGGTATCGCGCGGGTCGGTCGCGCGAGCCTGGGCCGCGCGAGCGCGCGCGTCGGCCGGCACGGCGTCGACCGCCTTGCGCCAGGCGACGTCGCCCTTCCAGTCGGCGCGAAATGAAGCCAGGCCGCGGGCGTCGGTGGCGATCTGGCGGCGGTAGCGGTCGACGCTGACGTGCTCGAGCCGCTTGACGTCCAGCCATCCGTTGACACCGCCCGGTCCGCCGACCCGCCTGGTCAACAGGTCGAGCGCGGTGTTGTCGCCTTCCCGGGCCAGGGTCTCCAGCTCCGCGACGCTCCAGGTTTGGCGTCCCGGCCAGGCGTCGGCCACGGCGCTGGGCGGCGGCGAAAGGTCGACATCGCGGACGGACAGGATCTCGCCGGGCGGCAGGCGCCCGGACTCGGTCTCGGCCATCACCGACGCCAGGATCGGGATGCGCGCGGCGCCGCCCAGCGGGAACGGCCGGTCGCCGTTGAACGCCCAGAGTTGACGCGTGCCGAGATCCTCGACCGCCACGCCCAACACGGCGGGCGCCGCGCGGGCGGCGATGGCCTCGATGCGCTTCTGGAGGTTCTTTGGCTTCATGGCCGGCTCTTCCTGCCCCAGCATCGGCTTCTCGCCGCAAGAGGCCAGCACGGGCAGGGCGAGGAGGGCGGTCAGAAAGGCGCGGCGTGACATCCCCGCTAAACGCGGCCGTGGCGGTTCGGCTGCGCTGCCTCTTGCATACGGTGCGCGGTCGGCGGCAAAGGGTGCGGATGACCGAAGACTTCGAGTCCGTCCCGCCCAAAGTCACGCCGCCTTGCGTGATCCTCAACGAGCCCCAACTGGCCGAGAACATCGGCGCGGTGGCTCGGGTCATGGCCAATTTCGGGCTCTACGACCTGCGCCTGGTGCGACCACGCGACGGCTGGCCGCAGGAGCGGGCCTGGGCAAGCGCCTCGGGTGCCAGCTGGCCGCTGGACGACGCCAAGGTGTTCGACACGTTGGAAGCGGCGATCGCCGACCTGAAGCTGGTCTACGCCACCACGGCCCGCCCGCGCGAGACGCGGCTGCCGGTCTACACGCCACGTGAAAGCGCCGGCCACCTGGCCGAGGAGGTCGACCTGGGGCGCGGCGTCGGCCTGCTGTTCGGCGGCGAGCGCGCGGGTCTGGAAACCCACGACATCGCCCTTTGCCAGGCCATCGTCTCGATCCCGATCGACGAGCGCTTCCGCTCCCTGAACCTGGCCCAGGCGGTGTCGATCAACGCCTACGAATGGAAGATGACCCAGGACGACCGGCCCTGGAAGAAGTTCGAGCAGAACGTCGAGGAACCCGCCGATCAGGCTACCCTGATGGGCCTCTACGAACATCTCGAGGGCGAACTGGACAAGGCCGGCTTCTACCATCCGCCCGAGAAGCGGCCCTCGATGGTCCGCAACCTGCGCGTCCCCTTGGCCCGCGCCCGCCTGACCGACCAGGAGGTGCGCACCTTCCGCGGCGTGATCACCGCGCTCAGCAAGGGGCGCGGCCGCGTTCTGGCCAAGCTGGCCGCCAAGGCCGCCAAGAGCGAGGCTCCTTAAGGATCGGGCCGCGGCGCGAATTTGACTTTAATCATCCTTGCGGCGCTCCGGCGGGCGCACGCTGTGGTCATGGCCAAGCAAGGAGCTTCCATGACCCCCGATGCAACAACCCTCATCGTCGTCGCCGACGGACGTCGCGCCCGGCTGCTGGAGCAGACGCGGATCGATGGACCGCTGCACGATCGGCCCGAATGGCTGGCCGATGTTAAGGAACATCACGATCACGCCGCGCCCAGCCATATCACCCATTCGGGCGACGCGCGCGATCGGGCCGAAAAGGCGTTCCTCGCCGATCTGGCCAGGCGCGTGGAGGCCCTGATGGCCAAGCATGGCCTGGATCAGGTGATCCTCGTGGCGCCGCCCCGAGCTCTGGGGCACCTGCGCGAGGCCCTGTCGTCGGCCGTCGCCAAGAAGGTCGTCGGCTCGGATGCGCACGACCGCGTCGACGCCACGCTGATCACCCTGGAAAGTGTCGTTCACGCCGCGCGTTTCGCCAGCGCGGCCTGAACATTTGACGGCGCGCGACGCTTGCGTCCCGCGCCGTTCCCGCGTTCACTCCCTTCAAACAAATGTTGGGGAGGGCGGCATGAACCGTCGTGAACTGCTGGCCTTGGCCGGGGCCTTGGGGCTTGCCCCAAGCTTGGCGCGCGCCGCTGTCCAGGAAAAGATGGACGGCGACGCCACCGCCGCGCGCGACGCCTATCTCTACGCCCTGCCCCTGATCGAGATGGCCACGACCCGGGCGCGCCTCCTCAAGACCCCCGGCGCGGCTATCAACAGGCTGAGCCACACCCGCGCCCTGTCGGATCATACGGCCCGCTGGGTCACGACGCCCAACAACGACACCCTCTATTCATCCGCCTTCCTGGATCTTTCCAAGGGGGCCGGGACCCTGACCATCCCGCCGATGGGCAAGCGCTACTACTCGGTGGCGGTGATGGACATGTTCACCAACAACAACGTGGTGCTGGGGACGCGTACGATCGGCGGCGAGGGCGGGACCTTCACCCTGGTCGGGCCGGGCCAGGCCTCGACGGGGCCGAACCCCGTCCGCATAGCCACGCCGCACGCCTGGATGCTGATCCGCATCCTGACCGACGGCGGCGAGGACCTGGCCGCCACCCACAACGCCCAGGACGGCTTCGTGCTGAAGGGGGCCGCTGGCGGTCCGATCGCCGCCTACGCGGCCCGCGACGCCAAACCGGCCGACTACTTCGCGACCGCGCGGGCCCTGCTGGCCAGCGATCCGGGCCCGCCGACCGACCTGAAGATCCTGCGCCGCACGAGCGCGTTCCTGGGCGCGGGTCCGTTCAGAGAAACCGCGGCCGTCGACGGCGTCGACGAGGCCAAGATGATCACCGTCTTCGCCAAGGGGCGGCAGGTGTTCACCGGCGGCTGGTCGTATCCGAGGCCCAACCTCGGCGACTACGGCCAGGACTATCTCTATCGCGCCATCGTCGCCCTGCAGGGCCTGGGCGCTCTGCCGGTGGCCGAGGCCGTGTACTTGAAGGCGGCCGGCGACGACGGGGCGGGGAGCTTCACGGGCGACGGCCCCTATCGCCTGAGCCTGCCGGCCCAGCTGCCGCTGGACGGCTTCTGGTCGCTGTCGATGTACGAGGCCACGGCCGACGGCCAGTACTTCTTCACCGACAACCCGCTCAAGCGCTATGCGATCGGCGATCGCACGCCAGGGCTGAAGCGCAACGCCGACGGAACGCTCGACCTCTGGATCGGCCGCGCCGACCCGGGCGGCGACAAGACCGCCAACTGGCTGCCCGCGCCCAAGTCCGGCCCGTTCGCCATGTATCTGCGGGCCTACCTGCCCAAGGCGGAACTTCTGGACGGCCGTTTCCGGTTGCCGGCGGTGGTCAAGGTCTAGCCGGCCTCGGCCAGGCTGCGTTCCAGGTGCTCGACCAGCAGGCGGGCCTTGGCGGGCAGCAGGCGCAGGTGCGGATACACGGCCCAGACGCCCTCGTCGGCCGGGCGGTTGGCCTCCAGCAGCGGGACCAGCCGGCCGTCGGCGATGGGGGCGTCGACATAGAAGTTCGGCAACTGGCAGATCCCCAGGCCTTGCAGCGCCGCGTCCAGCACCGACTGACCGCTGTTGCAGCGCCAGCGCCCTTGCGGCTTGAAGGCGATCTCGCGCTCGCCGTCCGGGCCATGCTCGCGCAACGGCCAGGTGTCGACCGCGCCCAGAACGCAGGCGTGGCGCGAGAGGTCGGCGATGGCTTGCGGGGCGCCGGCGCGGGCCAGGTAGCTGGGCGCGGCGCAGAGTCGCCGGGTGCGCGAGGCAAGGCGCTTGGCGATCAGCCGGCTGTCGGTCAGGCGGCCAAAGCGTATGGCCAGGTCGAAGCCCTCGCTGACGATGTCGCGCACCGCGTCGTCCAACTCGATCAGGATCGACAGTTTGGGGTGGGCCAGCATGAAGGTGTTCACCGCCGGGGTCACGAACCTCTCGCCATAGGCCGTCGAGCAGGTCATGCGCAGCAGGCCCTTCAGCTCGCCGTCTTCCTCGCCGACGGCGGCCAGGGCCTCGTCGCGGTCGAGGATCAGTTGCCGGCAGCGGGCGAGGAAGGCGCGGCCGGGGTCGGTCAGGCTGACGCGGCGCGTGGTGCGATAGAGCAGGCGCGTCTGCAGCCGCTCTTCCAGTCCCGCCACCGCGCGGCTGACGCCGGAGGTCGACAGGCCCAGACGCAGGGCGGCCTTGGAGAAGCTTTCGGCCTCGGCCGTGGCCACGAATTCGTCGATCCCGTCCCAGCGGCTCATGCGGCAGGGATGCGCCGATTATTCTTTGTGAGCAACAATGTTTTGCGCAGATCGGGATTATCGACGCGGGCCGCGCGGCGTACCAAGATCACGCAAATCTCGAGGGAGCCTGTCCATGAAAACCCGCGCCGCCGTCGCCTTCGAAGCCAAGAAGCCGCTGGAGATCGTCGAGGTCGACCTGGAGGGGCCGAAGTTTGGCGAGGTGATGGTCGAGATCAAGGCGACCGGCGTCTGCCACACCGACGCCTACACCCTGGACGGCCTGGACAGCGAGGGCATCTTCCCCTCGATCCTGGGCCACGAGGGCGCGGGCGTGGTGGTCGAGGTCGGGCCCGGCGTCACCTCGGTGGCGGTCGGCGATCACGTGATCCCGCTCTACACGCCCGAATGCCGCCAGTGCAAAAGCTGCCTCAGCGGCAAGACCAATCTCTGCACGGCGATCCGCGCCACCCAGGGCAAGGGCCTGATGCCCGATGGCACCAGCCGCTTCTCGTACAAGGGCCAGGCCATCGCCCACTATATGGGCTGCTCGACCTTCTCGAACTATACGGTGCTGCCCGAGATCGCGGTGGCCAAGATTCGCCGCGACGCGCCGTTCAAGACCGCCTGCTACTGCGGCTGCGGGGTGACCACGGGCGTGGGCGCGGTGACTAACACCGCCAAGGTTGAGCCGGGCGCCAACGCCATCGTCTTCGGCCTGGGCGGCATCGGCCTGAACGTCATCCAGGGCCTGAAGCTGGTCGGCGCCAACATGATCGTCGGCGTCGATCTCAATCCGGAGCGCGAAGCGTGGGGCCGCAAGTTCGGCATGACCCACTTCGTCAATTCCAAGACCGTCGACGGGGATCTCGTCGCGCACCTGGTGGCCCTGACCGACGGCGGCGCGGACTACACCTTCGACGCCACCGGCAACACCACGGTCATGCGCCAGGCGCTGGAGGCCTGCCATCGCGGCTGGGGCGAGAGCATCATCATCGGCGTGGCCGAGGCGGGCAAGGAGATCTCCACCCGTCCCTTCCAGTTGGTCACCGGCCGGGTGTGGCGCGGCACGGCCTTCGGCGGCGCGCGCGGCCGCACCGACACGCCCAAGATCGTCGACTGGTACATGGACGGCAAGATCCAGATCGACCCGATGATCACCCACGTCCTGCCGCTGGAAGACATCAACAAGGCCTTCGACCTTATGCACGCCGGCGAGAGCATCCGCACCGTGGTGACGTTCTAGTTAGAGGCGATACTCCCCCCACCTGACCGCTTCGCGGTCGTCCGCCCCCAAAGGCGGGCGGAAGGTGAACCTTCTTCCCCTCCGGGGGAGGAGCGCGAAGCGCGGAGGGGGCGAGTGGCAGGAGTGATCATGACCGTCGAAACCCTCTCCACCCACCGCGTCCACGGCGGAACGCTGCGCTACTGCAAGCACGCCAGCACCAGCACCGGCACGCCGATGAAGTTCACGGTGTGGGTTCCTGACGGCGAGGGGCCGTTTCCCTATCTCGTCTGGCTGTCGGGTCTGACCTGCACCGAGGACAATTTCACGGTGAAGTCCGGCGTCTACGAACACGCCGCCAGGCACGGCGTGGCGATCGTCGCGCCCGATACCTCGCCGCGTGGTGACGGCGTGGCCGACGACCCGGCCTATGACCTTGGACAGGGGGCGGGCTTCTATGTCGACGCCACCCAGGCGCCGTGGGCGCCGCACTTCATGATGCACTCGTACATCACCGGCGACCTGCTGGCGGCCGTCGACGGCGCCTTCCCGCTGGACACGGCCCGCCGGGGGATCTTCGGCCATTCGATGGGCGGCCACGGCGCCCTGACCATCGCCTTGAAGCACCCCGAGCTCTTCAAGTCGGTCAGCGCCTTCTCGCCGATCGTCTCGCCCTTGAGCTGCCCGTGGGGCGACAAGGCCCTGACTGCCTATCTCGGCCCCGACCGCGCGGCCTGGCGAGCGCATGACGCCTGCGCGCTGATCGAGGACGGGGCGGGGAGCGCGTTCGACGAGATCCTGATCGACCAGGGCCTGGCCGACAGCTTCCTGGAAAGCCAGTTGAAGCCGGAGCTGATCGAAGCCGCCGCCGCCAAGGCCGGTCGCAAGGTCACGGTGCGCCGGCAAGAGGGCTACGACCACAGCTACTTCTTCATCGCGACCTTCATTGGCGATCACGTGGCGTTTCACGCGCCGCGCCTCTGACATTGACACCGAT
Source organism: Caulobacter sp. UC70_42 (assembly GCF_044056025.1). Lineage (NCBI taxonomy): Bacteria > Pseudomonadati > Pseudomonadota > Alphaproteobacteria > Caulobacterales > Caulobacteraceae > Caulobacter > Caulobacter sp. UC70_42. The sequence goes on from NZ_CP171994.1 coordinate 2,983,089, forward strand.
ATGCCCCTTCGGCATAAGCCACCCCTTCACGCTGCCGGCTCGCCGGACGGCGCGATGACCTTATGACGGATTGACCCGAAGCCGCCGTTGCAATCGCACCTCCTCAGGGGGAGCCGGCCCGGATCGTTAGAAAGAACGACTATGTCGAAGCGCCATAGCGCCAAGTACAAGATCGACCGCCGCATGGGTGAAAACCTGCGGGGCCGTCCGAAGTCCCCGGTCAACCAACGCTCGTACGGTCCCGGCCAGCACGGCCAGCGCCGCAAGAGCAAGGTTTCTGACTTCGGTCTGCAGCTGCGCGCCAAGCAAAAGCTGAAGGGCTACCACGGTAACCTGACCGAGAAGCAATTCTCGCGCACCTACGAGGAAGCCGCCCGCCGCAAGGGCAACACCTCGGAGAACCTGATCGCTCTGCTCGAATCGCGCCTGGACGCCATCGTCTATCGCGCCAAGTTCGTGCCGACCGTGTTCGCCGCCCGCCAGTTCGTGAACCACGGCCACGTGACCGTGAACGGCAAGCGCGTGAACATCCCGTCGTACCGCTGCAAGCCGGGCGACGTGATCGCGGTCCGCGAAAAGTCGCGCAACATGGCCCTGGTCCTGGAAGCTGTCGCCTCGAACGAGCGCGACTTCGCCGAGTACGTCTCGGTCGACGCCAAGGGCCTGTCGGCCACCTTCGTCCGCGCTCCGGAACTCTCGGAAGTTCCGTATCCGGTGAAGATGGAACCGAACCTGGTCGTCGAATTCTACGCTTCGTAAGCGTCGGATCCGAAAGATACGGAAAAGGCCCCGGAGCGATCCGGGGCCTTTTTTGTTGCGTCCTTAAGGGCTTCGCGCCTCTTGAAAGACCCCGGGCGCTATCCCAGCTTTAGAAGGCGGGACCGGGCCCCTCTGGCGAGTGATGCAAGCACTCGTGATGTCGGACCGCATCGGGTGTTCTCGATGTCTGGGTCCGGCCGCCACCGCCCCTCCCCCAAAGGCGCCGCCTGTCATCGAGGACACCCGTTCCATCCCTTGGACCGGAGGTTTCTGTATGCCCCTTCTGATGTGCCCCAACTGCGACGGCGCCATGCAGGCCGTGCAGCGCGCCAGCGTCGAGTTCGACATGTGCCCGCGTTGCCGCGGCGTCTGGCTGGACCGGGGCGAGCTTGAAAAGCTGATGTCCCTGGAGCGCGAGGAGACGCAAGCTATCTATAATGAGCCTCGTCCCTATACGCGCCCCGATCACCACCACGATCACCACAAGCACGACCATGGGCGCTACCGCGACAATGACGACGATCGCTATCGCCGCCCGGGCCAGCACGGCCACAAGAAGAAGCGCTTCGACCTGTTCGACATCTTCGACTGACGACACCGATAAACCAATGAACCACTTCAAGACCTATCTGCTACTGGCGGGCCTTACCGCGCTGTTCATGGCCGCGGGCTATCCGATCGGCGGTCCACGGGAATGCTGATCGCCCTGGCCTTCGCCGTGGCGCTGAACGCCTTCTCGTACTGGAACGCCGACAAGATCGTGCTGCGGACCTATGGCGCGCAGGTGGTGGATGAGAGCCATCCGGAGCCGCTGATCCGCAACTACGTGATCGACGTGGTGGAGATGGCCGCCAAGGCCGGTCTCCCTCGTCCGCGCGTGACGGTGATCCAGAGCGATCAGCCCAACGCCTTCGCCACCGGCCGCGATCCGGCTCACGCCGCCGTCGCCGCGACGACGGGTCTGCTATCTCTGCTGACCCGCGACGAGATCCGCGGCGTGATGGCCCACGAACTGGCCCACGTGAAGAACCGCGACACCCTGACCATGACCGTGACGGCGACCATCGCCGGCGCGATCTCGGCCCTGGCCAATTTCGCGTTCTTCTTCGGCGGCTCGCGGGACGAGGAGCGGCCGGGCGGCGTGATCGGTGCGATCGCCATCGCCATCCTGGCTCCGATCGCCGCCATGCTGGTGCAGATGGCCATCAGCCGGGCCCGCGAATACGAGGCCGACCGCATCGGCGCGTCGATTGGCGGCGACCCGGCGGCCCTGGCCCGCGCGCTGGAGAAGATCGAGGCCTATGCCCGCGGCGGCTATGTGAACTACGAGGCCGAGCGCAATCCGGCGACGGCCCACATGTTCATCATCAACCCGCTGAACGGGAAGGGCGCCGACAACCTGTTCTCGACCCACCCGGCGACCCGCAACCGCGTCGAGGCCTTGATGCGGCTGGGCGTCGGTCAGGGGGCGGCGGCGCGGCGTCCAGTGTCGGTCCACACCCTGGTTCCGCCCAGCGATGGGCGAAACGCCGGTCCCTGGGGCTAAGGTGCGATCGGCAGCTGCCGGCTATACTCCCACGCCCAAGGCGTTCCCAGGTCGCCCAGCACCATCTTGGCCAGGGTCGGGTAGAGGCGTTGTCCCACGCCGCTGTTGCTCAGCAGCACGACGCAACGCTTGCCTTTCTCGACGCAGCCCAGGTGGTTGTCGGTGATGTCGTTGTGGCCGCCCTTGAAGAAGGCGTGGCCTTGCGGGCCGTCATAGACCACCACGCCGATGCCGGCGGCCAAGCCGATCTTGGCGTTGGCGGGACTGTCCTTGATCAGGAACGGCGGAAACTGACTTTCGCTGACGATCGGGAAGCTCGCCTTGTCCAACTCGGCGCGGGTCTTGGCCGACAGACCCCAGCCCGACACCAGGGCCGCCGCCAGCTTGGCCATGTCGCTGATCGTGGTGTCCAGGGACCCTGCCGCCTTGACGCTGGAGCGGTCGTCATGCTCCTCCCACTTGCCGTCTTCGTGCATGCCGTCGGCCAGGTTGGCCTTGAAATCGTCGCGCCAGATCATGCTGGAGCGGGTCATGCCCAAGGGTTGGAAGATCCGACGGTTCATCTCGTCGCCCACCTTCAGACCCAGGCTTTCCTCGATGACGAACTGTGCGAGATTGACGCCTTCGTTGGAATAGGCGTAGCGCGCGCCCGGCTCCAGATTGAACCGGAACTTGTTCTCCGGGTCGTAGAACCGCTGGTCCGCCAAGCCCGAGCTGTGGGTCAGAAGACGGCGGAGGGTGATCGTCTTCCAACGCTCGTCGACCCCGAGATCGGCATATTTCGGATAGGCGGGCAGCGGTTTGGGCAGGTACTCGGCGATGGACTTGTCCAGGTCGATCTTGCCGTCGTCGACCAGCATCAGGACGTAGTAGGCGAAGGTCAGTTTGGTGAGCGACGCCGCATACATGATCGTATCGGTGGTCAGCGGATCGCCCTTTTCGTTGCGCACGCCCCGGGCGACCACATGGCGGACCTTGCCGCCGTCGATCACGGCCACGGCGACGCCGGGTATCTTGCCGGCGACCATTAGCCGATCGATCTCGGCGTCAAATTTCTGGTAGTCCTGAGCGGCATGCGCCGCGGGCGCCGCAAAAGCGCTGGCCAGCGACGCGGCCAGGAAGGCTGAACGAAAACGCACGATACGCTCCGACTGTCTGAAGACCGAAGCCCCGCGGGCTTCGGGGCTGGTCAGGTCGCCAGCGCTGGGCGATCTTCACCTCAAGTCGGGCGGTTCGTACAGAGGTCGATGAGCGTCGTTCTTTCGCGTAGAGGTTTTGTGCTCGCCGGAACAGCCCTAACGCTGGCCGGTTGCGCGACGACGCCCGCGCTGCTGGCCGCCGCGCCGGGCGAGATCTTTCCGGAGTTGGAGCCGCTGCTGGCGGCGAAGACCGGTCCGCGCGTCCTGACGATCCGCGTCGCCTCGAAGGGGTGCACGGCCAAGGCCGATTTCGTGTTCCGCGTCGATCGCAAGGCCGGCCACGCCGTGGTGGCCTTCGCGCGGCGGCGGCTGGAGACCTGCAGGGGGCCGACGGGCGCGGCGGAGCTTCGGTTCAGCTATGACGAACTGGGCCTGACTCACGCCGACCGCATCGTCATCGCTAATCCGGTTCCCTGAGGAGGGCGCGCGTGTTCGACTTTATCCGCAAGGGGTTTGGCAATCTCGCCGAGGACATCGCCCGCCAGTCGCGCGAGTGGAAGATCCGGTGCACCAAGTGTGGCCACCAGAAATCGCTCACCTCGGTGGGCGGCATTAGATACGGCGCGGCCGGGACCAAATACACGTTGGGTACGTGCTCGAAGTGCAACGGCTTCCGGATCCTGAAAATCTATCGTTCCGCCACGCCACAGGCCTGAGACTCACCCCTTCGGCGTGAAGCGTTCGATCATCCAGGGCAGGACGCGCGCGGGGCGCTTGGCGGCGATGTCGATCAGCACCCAGTCAGTGCGGCTCTGGGCGCACATCTCGCCGTCCGGGCCGTCGATGCGGACATAGCGCTCGAACCGCGGGCCCTTCAGTTCGCCGACCCAGGTATAGCCCGTGGCGATCTCGCCCGGCAGCAGCTCGCGGCGATAGTCGATCTCGTGGCGGCGCGCGATCCAGCTCCAGGGCGCGCGCTGTTCTTCGCTGGTCCAGGCTTCCCAATGGGCGATGGCCAGGTCCTGAGCCCAGGCCAGATAGACCACGTTGTTGACGTGGCCGTTGGCGTCAATGTCAGACGCCTTGGGCTCGAAGGTCAGACAATAGGCGTCCGCAGGCGGGACGAAGACCCGACTCACGCGGCGATGAGGCCCTGCTCGGTCAGGAAGGTCTTCAACTCGCCCGACTGGAACATCTCGCGGATGATGTCGCTGCCGCCGACGAACTCGCCCTTCACATAGAGCTGCGGGATGGTCGGCCAGTCGGTGAAGGTCTTGATCCCCTGGCGCAGGTCGTCGTCCTGCAGGACGTCGACGCCGATGAACTCGACACCCAGGTGATCGAGGATCTGGACCACGACCGACGAGAAGCCGCAGCGCGGCTGGTCCGGCACGCCCTTCATGAACACCACGACCGGATTTTCGGCCACGGTCTTGGCGATGAAGTCGAGGGCGGGGGAGGAGGCGACGTCGGTCATCGGGATTGTCCTGGAACGCAAGGCTTTCAGCTAGGCGCCGCCAGGCTCCGGGTCAAGTGCGCCTTGTTTATCAAGTACGATTGGCCGCCTTCTCGCGTTCCTGCGCCGAGAAGCGAGCCATCTCGATCTGGGCGCAGACGCCGTTGGGCAAGTCGCGCTCGACCACGGCCGCCAGACGCTCGACGTCGGCGCGAGTATCAGCGGTGATGCGCACGGTCGACAGCGACGGCTCGGTCAGGGCGTAGCCCAGGCAGATGTCCTCGCCGCTCCAGCCCTGCGTCGCGTGCAGGAACTCGTAGCCGCCGATATCCGCCAGAGGATCGGATCGGCGCCGCCACAGGGACGGTTTCGGAGCGGCCATCTCGCCGCCCTCGCGAAGGGCCTGGGGCCAGAAGTCCTCGCCGATCACCGCGAAGTCGTGCGTCGAGGCGTGGCGGATGCGGTGGCGCTCGGCCCAGCCGGACGACAGGTTGAACGGCGAGGAGATGGTCGTGACCATCCCGTTCTTCAGCAGATGCGGATCGATGTCGCCGCGACTGGCTATGCCCAGGCCATGGATCGCGTGGCTGTCGTACAGCGAGCGCAGGCCGGCCTCGAAGGCGGGCGGCAGGGCCGGGGTCAGCGGGTCGTTGATCAGCACGAGATCGAGATAGTCGAGCGAAAGATCGTCGAACGCCGACTTCAGCAGACCGTCGACCGCCTGATGGTTGAGGGGCGCCGCGTCGCCGCGCACCCGCCAGGTCAGGAACAGCAGCCGCCGCTCGACACTGGCGAAGGCCTCGGCCGCGCCCTTCAGCAACTCCGGCGAGTCGCCTTCGACCTGGAAGCTGTTGATGCCGTTTTCCAGCGCTGTGAAGATCAGGGCGCGCCATTCGCTGGCCCGCAGGCGCGAACTGTCGGCCAGGCGCAGCGTGAGCGCCGAGACCGCCATGCCCGAGGCGCCAAAGGGCCGGTAGCGCACGCGCTTCTCCTATTCCGCTGGCGCTGCGGTTTCGAGAGCCAGGGCGTGCAGCGTCCCGCCCAGCACGTCGGCCAGGGCCTTGTTCACCAGCTGGTGCTGGCGCACGCGCGGCAGGCCCCTGAAGGCCGGCGAGACGATGCGGGCCTTCCAGTGGTCGTTGTCGCCGGCCAAGTCGGTCAGCACGATCTCGGAATCGGGGAAGGCCGTAGTAAGGCGGGCCTCAAGCTCGGCGCGGGACATGGGCACTGGGAAGGCTCCGGTCTCTGAAGGGCTTATGTGGCCGGGATTCCTTAACAACGAGCCTACGCTGACAGCGTTGGTCACGGCGGTCCACGGCGATATGGGCGAGATTTAATTGAATTCGCCACTTCGCGCACGGCATGTAGGCGACATGATCCGTTTTTCCGCGCTGATCGCCGCCGCGATCCTCTCCGCCGCCGCGCCGGCCCTGGCCGCTCCTGGCGACAGGGCCATCGAAGATATCCGCATCCTGTCGGCCGACGATATGCAGGGCCGCGCGCCCGGCACGCCGGGTTCGGAAAAGGCGCGGAGCTACATCGTGTCGCGCTTCGCGCGGATCGGCCTCTCGCCGATCGGCGACACGTTCGAGCAACCCTTCGAGTTCGCCAAGCGCGACGGGACCAAGCTGCGGGGCGTCAACCTGGTGGCCCGCATCAAGGGGACCAGGCCAGGCAAGGCGATGGTCGTCTCGGCCCACTACGATCATCTGGGCGTCCGCAACGGCGAAATCTACAATGGCGCCGATGACAACGCCTCGGGCGTGGCGGGTCTGCTGGCCGTGGCCGAGGCGTTCAAGGCCAAGCGGCCCAAACACGACGTGATCTTCGCGGTGGTCGACGCCGAGGAGAGCGGCCTGCGCGGCGCCAAGGCCTTCGCCGCCGCCCCGCCGGTTCCACTGGAAAGCATCGCACTCGATGTCAATTTCGACATGCTGAGCAAGAACGCCAAGAACGAGCTTTATGTCTCGGGCGCTTCGCCGTTCCCGTTCCTGAAGCCGATCCTGGTCAAGGTCGCCGCCACAGCGAAGGTGACGCTGAAGCTGGGTCACGACACCGACGCCGACGGCAAGGAAAACAACTGGGCCACTCAGTCCGACCACTACGCCTTCGGCGAGAAGGGCGTGCCGTGGGTCTATTTCGGGGTCGAGGACCATCCCGAATATCATAGGCCCACGGATGATTTCGCGACCGTGCCTCAGGACTTCTTCAAGCGTTCGGTGGCGACCGTCGTCCAGGCCAGCCTGGCGCTCGAAAAGGACCTCGACGGCGTGGCCAAGGCTTCTGGGCGCTAAACCTCGGGTTTGATTTGGATTTCCGCGCGACGAATTGTCGCCGCGGCTGGCTAAGCCACGCAATCTCTCCTTATTCTGGAGAGGTCCAACGTGAATCAGTCAGCAGCGGGAGCGCGCGATCAACCTGGGCGTCTTGAAAGATCGGATCTTTGGAACCGCGCCTACGGTGGCTCTCATCGTGTGCGCGGTCATGGCGACGGACTATCTGGTCAACATCGTCCTGTTGAACACGCCGAACGCCTACACGCCGGTCTCGACCCTGCTGATCGCGCTGGTGGTGGCCGCGCCGCTCTCCTACTGGCTGACAAGCCAGCGCCAGAGGTTGGAACGGTTGCGCGACGACCTCTCCGCCAGTCTCGACGCCAAGCAGGAGGCGATCGAGGAGGCCGACCGTCGCCGGGTCGAGGCTGAGGAGGCCGAACGCCTCTATCGCCTGCTGAGCGACAACCTGACCGACCATGTGGCCCTGTGGTCGCCGAAGGGCGAGCGCGTCTATAGCTCGCCCAGCATCCAGCGGATCACCGGCTACACGCTGGACGAGTTCATGGCCTTGCCGCCCCAGGCCATGGTCAGCGAGGCCGACTTCGCGCGAGTCCAGAAGCTGATCCGCGGCCTGACGCCCGGCGGCCCGCCCGCCACCGCCGACTACGAGTGCACGCGCAAGGACGGAACATTGATCTGGCTGGAGAGCGCCTATTCTCTGCTGGGCGACGGCTCGGGGATCCTGCTGGTCACCTCGCGCGATATCACCGAGCGCAAGCAGCTGGAGTTGGATATCGCCAAGGCGCTGGAGCTGGCCGAGACGGCGTCGGCGGCCAAGTCCGATTTCCTGGCCAACATGACCCACGAGCTGCGCACGCCGCTGACCGCCATCATCGGTTTCGCCGAGGTGCTGCGCCGCTCGCGCGGTTTGAGCCAGACCGCCGCGCGTCAGGTCGGCCACATCCTCGACGCCAGCAATACCCTGCTGAGCGTCGTCAACGACGTGCTGGACTTCTCGCGGCTGGAGGCCGGCGGGCTGGAGCTGGACCCGGCGCCGTTCGATCCCGCCGCCATGGCCTCGTCCTGCGCGGCGCTTGTCGAGGAGCGGGCGGTCGCCAAGGGCCTGGTCATCAAGGTCAAGGCCAGCAAGGGCCTCAGGCCCATGAACCTGGACGGGCCGCGCCTGTCGCAAGTGCTGCTGAATTTCCTGTCCAACGCCGTGAAGTTCACGGCCCACGGCTCGATCACGGTGGCGCTTAGCCAGAAGGTCGAGGGCGACGCGGCGCTGTTGCGTGGCGCGGTGACCGACACCGGCATCGGAATCGCGCCCGAGCACCTGGACAACATCTTCGACCGTTTCTCGCAGGCCGACGCGGCTGTCTCGCGCCGGTTCGGGGGCACGGGCCTGGGCCTGGCCATCTCGCGCCGCATCGTCGAGCGCATGGAGGGCCAGATCGGCGTCGACAGCGTCGAAGGGCGGGGTTCGACCTTCTGGTTCGAGGTGCGTGGGCCGCTGGCCGAACTGGCCGCGCCGGAGGAGGAGGCCGCGCCGCTGCTGGACGGCGAGGGCGGCGTGCGCCTGTTGCTGGTCGAGGACAACGCCGTCAACCGTGAACTGATCAAGACCATGCTGGAGCCGTTCGGCGTGGACGTGGAGACCGCCAATGACGGCGTCGCCGGCGTCGAGGCCATGCGCCAGGGCCACTTCGACCTGGTGTTGATGGACGTGCAGATGCCGGTCATGGACGGCCTGACCGCCACCCGCGAGATCCGGGCCATGGAGGGCGCGCGCGGCGCGGCCACCCCCATCGTGGCCATGACCGCCAACGTCCTACCCGAACAGATCGCCAACTGCCTGGCGGCCGGCATGGACGATCACCTGGGCAAGCCGATCAATCCAACGAAGCTGCTGGAGACGGTGGCGCGGTGGTCGGGCGGACGCACGCGGCTTGACCAGACCTTTCAACCCGGCGCGGAAAAGCGTGGAGCCAGTGAGCCTTCCGGGATGCGGGACAGCGGAGACGTTCAGTCGACGCAGATCGCCCCGGTCGACTTGCCGTTCACGACCTTGGCGTAGCAGCCGAACTGGCGATTGGTCTTCTGGCACTGGCCGGTGACGTCGCTCGCGGGTTCCAGGTTGCCCTCGAGGATGCACGCGCCCTCGCACTGGCTCTTGTCGGTGCAGGCCTTGCCAGCGTCGGCATAGGGCACGACGCAGGTCGGGATCTGGGCCTTGCCGACCGGCTGGATCGCACCGCCCCTGGCCGAGCACTGGGCGGCCAGGGTCTGGGCGGACGGAGCGGCCGGTTCGGCGGCCTGTTGAGCGCTGGGAGCCGCGCAGGCGCTCAGCGTCAGGGCGGCGATGGCGGCGGTCAGGGCGAGAATACGCATGGTTCTGGAGCCTTCGGCTAGGCCTTGGGGGCGTTCATGTAGCCCGGCAGCCAGGATTCGTGGGCCGTGCGCAGGGCGTCGAGCGAGACGCTGAAAAGGTCCGTCGACGCGAAGTCGTTCCCACCGGCGACGCCGGCGACATGGGCGTGGACGCCAGCTTCCTTGGCCGCTTCCAGCACCGCGTCCGGGTCCGGCGTGGCGATCAGGTAGCGGGCCTGGTCCTCGCCCAAGAGGTACGGGTGCGCATTGGTCGTGCTGGTGGCGTTCAGGGTGACGCCGACCTTGCTGGCCAGGGCGATGTCGGCCGCGGCGATCAGCAGGCCGCCGTCCGACAGGTCGTGGACGCCCGCGACGAGGCCCGAGCTGATCAGGCCGCGCACGAAGTCGCCGTTCTTGCGCTCGACAGCCAGATCGACCGGCGGCGGGGCGCCGTCCTCGCGGCCCAGAATCTCGCGCAGATAGATCGAGGCGCCCAGTTCGCCGCGGGTCTCGCCGATCAGCACCAGCGCATCCCCCTCGGCGACGCCGGAGAAATCGGTGCGCAGGTCGTAGTCTTCCAGCAGGCCCACGGCGCCAACGGTCGGGGTCGGCGGAATGGCGACGCCGTTGGTCTCGTTGTAGAGGCTGACATTCCCGCTCACGACCGGGAAGTCCAGCGCGCGGCAGGCCTCGGCCATGCCGTCGGTGGCGCGGACGATCTGGCCCATGGTCTCGGGCTTTTCGGGGCTGCCGAAGTTGAGGTTGTCGGTGATGGCGATCGGCAGGGCGCCGGCGGCCGTCAGGTTGCGCCAGGCCTCGGCGACGGCCTGCTTGCCGCCCTCGTAGGGGTCGGCCTGGACGTAGCGCGGGGTGCAGTCGCTGGTGACTGCGATGGCCTTGCCCGTTCCGTGGATGCGCACGATGCCGGCGTCGCAGCCTGTAGCGCTGTCTTCCAGGGTGTCGGCCATCACGTGGCGGTCGTACTGCTCCCAAAGCCAGCGCTTGGAGGCCATGTCGGGGCAGCCGACGATCTTCAGGACCGCTTCGTTCCAGTCGGTCGGAGCCGGAATGGTCGCGGGGTCGAGGCGGGCATCCAGCTTGGGCTGCACCCACGGGCGGTCATACAGCGGCGCGTCGTCGAACAGCGGGGCCAGCGGCACGTCGCAGACCGTCTCGCCATGATGCTTGAGCACGAGGCGGCCCGTATCGGTGGTGTGGCCGATGACGGCGGCGTCCAGGCCCCACTTCTCGAAGATGGCGTGGCCGTCCTGCTCGCGACCGGGCTTCAGGACCGCCAGCATGCGCTCCTGGCTTTCTGACAGCATCATCTCGTAGGCCGACATGCCGGTCTCGCGCTGCGGGACCATGTCCATGTTCAGCTCGATGCCGACGCCGCCCTTGCCCGCCATCTCGACCGACGAGGAAGTCAGGCCCGCGGCGCCCATGTCCTGGATGGCGGCGACCGCGCCGGTGGCCATCAGTTCCAGGGTGGCCTCGATCAGCAGCTTCTCGGCGAAGGGGTCGCCGACTTGCACGGTGGGGCGCTTTTCCTCGGAATCCTCGGTGAACTCGGTCGAAGACATGGTCGCGCCGTGAATGCCGTCACGGCCGGTCTTGGAGCCGAAATAGACGACCGCTAAGCCAGGGCCCGGCGCGGCAGAGTAGAAGATGCTGTCGGCCTTGGCCAAGCCCACGCACATCGCGTTGACCAGGATGTTGCCGTTGTAACCTTTGTGGAAGTTGGTCTCGCCCGCGACAGTGGGCACGCCCACGCAGTTGCCGTAGCCGGCGATGCCCGCGACCACGCCGTCGACGAGGCGCTTGGTCTTTGGGTGCTCCGGATCGCCGAAGCGCAGGGCGTTCAGCAGAGCGATCGGCCGCGCGCCCATCGTGAAGACGTCGCGCATGATGCCGCCCACGCCCGTCGCCGCGCCCTGATAGGGCTCGATGTAGGACGGGTGGTTGTGGCTCTCCATCTTGAAGATGATCGCGTCGCCATCGCCGATATCGATGACGCCGGCGTTCTCGCCCGGACCGCAGATCACGCGGGGACCGTCGATCGGGAACTTCTTCAACTGGTTCTTCGAGGACTTGTACGAGCAGTGCTCGGACCACATCACCGAGAAGACGCCCAGCTCGACCAGGTTGGGCTCTCGCCCCAGGCGCTTGAGGACAACGTCATATTCGGCGGGTTTCAGGCCGAACTCGGCGGCCAATTCGGCCATGGGCTTTTGGGGCGTGCTCATGGGCGCGCCTTCTAACCCGCTCGTTCAGATTCCGCCACAGCCTGTCGCGTTTCTTGCCGGCCGACCGCCGCGGCTACATCGACCTGATCAGCCGCTCCGTCAGGGCGCCGCCCTCGCCGAGCCAATGATCGATCACCACGCCGCCCTTCTCGACCGAACCCATGCGCAGCGACACGCCGATGACCACGGCACCAAACAGGGCCAGCAGGATCAGGGTCAGGTTCAGCAGGGGATGCACGTTGGAACGCTTGCGGCGCTTGGCCCAGACGGGGACGCCGCTGACATAGGTCTCGGGGAACCGAACTTCGGGGTCGGCCATGGTGTTTGACTCTGCGCGTCTTCGGAAGGCTCCGCCGACGCCTCCCCATTCAGTGTTGGGGCGACGTTGGGCGATGCGAAACGAGGGTTCCAGTCCTCTCCCCCGGCAAGTGCGAATTAACCTTGAATCTCACGCTGGAGGCGAAAGCTTTGCCTTGAAGGACGCGACCGGCGGGAAGAACGTTTCGGTCGCCGGCAATCAAGGCAGCGCGACGGAGATTTCTGGCAAAGCTGTTTAGATTCCGAAGCTTAGCCTGAATTAAGGCGACTCGACCGTAGGAACGTCGCGAAGTCCGAGCTCGTTCTATCTCCGTGCGTCACGAGCGCGCTGTGTAGAAGGAGTAAGCCCGATGGCTGACAACAACCGCAATCCGCCGCAGCAGCAGAACGACCAGCAACGCCGAACGCCCGGCCAGCAACAGCAGCAGGGCCAGCCCAGGCAAGACGGGGCGAGGGAAGACGGCGTCAGGCAGGACGAGCAGGGCCGCAACCCCGGCGGTCAGGCCAACCCGCAGGATGAGAACGTCAGGCGCGGCGACCGCTGACCTGATTGATCCTCTCCGTAGAAGGAAGGCCGGCGGCGACCCCGCCGGCCTTTCTCTGTCTTATTTCACGTCCACCACCGGCAGTTCGATGAAGCTGGCGTCCGCGCCGCTGTGGAACACCCGCTGCGTCGCCTTCACATAGTCGGCCGGCTTGGCGAAGAAGATGTTCGGCACGAAGGTCTGCGGGTTGCGGTCGTAGAGCGGGAACCAACTGGACTGGATCTGCACCATGATCCGGTGGCCGGGCTTGAACACATGGTTGGTGATCGGCAGGCCGAACCGATAGGGCAGGGGCTTGTCCGGCGTGATGGCCTTGGGATCGCTGTAGCTTTCGCGATATCGGCCGCGGAAGATGTCCATCGATACGGCTAGTTGGTAGCCTCCCATGTCCGGCTGGGCCGGGACCATGTCCGGATACACGTCGATCAGCTTCACGACCCAGTCGCTGTCCGTGCCGCTGGTCGAGGCGATCAGATTAACCAGAGGCTCGCCGGAGATCTGCACGGGAGCTGTCAGTACATCGGTGGTGAAGGTCAGGACGTCGGTTCGGCCCGAGCTCTCGCGCTGGTCGTCGACCAGCCATTGGGTCCAGGTGAACGGCGGATCGTATCCGACCGGCTGGCTGGGCCGCGCGCGGTTCGGCACGGGCTTGGCGGGGTCGGAGACATATTCGTCGTAGGCTGTCCCGCCTACGGCGGGCGGTGAGAACGACAGCTTGCCGCCAGCCTGCAGGTACAGCGCCTTGGGCTTGGCCGCGCAGGTCTCGCAGGAGAGCGGCCACGAGGCCAGCTTGCGCCAGGTGTTGGTCCCGGTTTCGAAGGCGTTGACGGTGGCGATATCGGCGGCTGGCGCGTCGTCCTTCAGGTAACGCGCCAGGAACGGGGCCAGGATGTCATGGCGGAACTGCTTGGCGGTGTCGGCATCCCACTTGATCGCGCCCAGGGTCGAGCCGTCCTCGATCTGCTGGCCGTGGAACCAAGGACCCATGGCCAGGAAGACCTTGTCGCCCGCCGTGTCGAGCGGCTTCAGCGCCTTGTAGACCGCCGGGGCGCCATAGATGTCCTCCTGATCCCACAGGCCGTGGACCAGCATGACCGGAACCTTCAGCGGCTGCTTGGCCAGGACCTTGTCCATGGCCTGCTCCTGCCAGAAGGCGTCGTAGGCGGGGTGCTCGACGATCTTGCGCCAGAAGCCGAGCTGGTCGAGGCCGCGCTGGCGCGCCAACTCGCCCGCCGACCCGGCGCGCAGATAGAGGTCGTAGTCGTCGTGGGTGTTGGACCACCACTTGGCGCTGTTGTCGCGCGTGGCCTGCTGTTCCCAGATGTAGGGCAGGTTCTGCTGGCGGAAGGCGCCGTGGTGGAACCAGTCGTCGCCCATCCAGCCGTCGACCATCGGGTTCATCGGCACGGAGACCTTCAGGGCCGGGTGCGGATTGACCAGCGCCATCAGCGGCAGGAAGCCGTCGTACGAGATGCCCAGGATCCCGACCTTGCCGTTGGTCTCGGCGATGTTCTTCACCAGCCAGTCGATGGTGTCGTAGGTGTCGGTGGCGTGATCGACCTTGGTCGGGTTCAGCGGCCCCTGCAGGGGCCGGTTCATCACGTAGTCGCCTTCCGACCCATACTTGCCGCGCACATCCTGGACGACGCGGATATAGCCGCCCTCGACGATGACGTCGGCGGCGTTGTCGTAGCCTTGCAGGACGGCGGACAGCGTGCCGCTGGCGGCGTGGCTGGTCAGCTCCGTGGCGTTGTAGGGCGTGCGGGTCAGCAGGATCGGCGCGCGCTTGGCGCCCTTGGGGACCAGGATGACGGTGTGCAGCTTCACGCCGTCGCGCATCGGGATCATCACGTCCCTGCGTTCGAAGTCGAAACCCTCGGTCGACTCGATCAGCTTGGCGGGCGTCTCGTTATAGGCGCTCGGCTTGGGCGCCTTCTGCGCGTGAACAGCGCTCGTCATCAGCAACGCCGCGAGGCCCGCGGCGCCCAGTGTCTTTACGATGGTCATGATGGTCCCCTTCCCAGCCGGACGTTGGCGCGTCCGGCTGGGGTTGGCAACCAGCGGGACCGCTACTTGGCGTCCACCACTGGCAGTTCGATGAAGCTGGCGTCAGCGCCGCTGTGGAACACCCTCTGGGTGGCCTTCACATAGTCGGCCGGCTTGGCGAAGAAGATGTTCGGCACGAAGGTCTGCGGGTTGCGGTCGTAGAGCGGGAACCAGCTGGACTGGACCTGCACCATGATCCGGTGGCCCGGCTGGAAGGTATAGTTCGCCGTCGGCAGGATGAACTGGTACTTCAGCGGGGTGTTCGGCTTGATCGCCTTGGGATCGCTGAAGCTCTCGCGATATCGGCCGCGGAAGATGTCCATGCCCACGGCCAGCTGGTAGCCGCCCAGTTCCGGCTGGCTGGGAACCTCGTCCGGATAGACGTCGATCAGCTTGACCACCCAGTCGCTGTCCGTCCCGCTGGTCGAGGCGACCAGATTGACCTTGGGCACGCCGGCGATCTTCAACGGCTCCTTCAGCGGTTCGGAGGTGTAGGTCAGGACGTCCGGGCGGCCGTCGACGCCGCGCTGATCGGTGACCAGCCACTGAGTCCAGCGGCTGCGGTCGCCGAACTGCATCGGGCGCGGGATGTAAGGCACGGGCTTGGCGGGATCGGAGACGTACTCGTCATAGGCCCCCGCGCCCTTGGCCGCCGCCGGGGCCTCGAAGCCCAGGCCGCCCTTGGCTTCCAGATAGAGGTTCTTGGTCTTTCCTTGCGGCCACGATGCGTAGCGGTTCCACTTGTTCTGGCCGGGATCGTAGATCAGCACCGGCGGGGTGTCGGCCTTGGCGGCGCCCTTCAGGTGCTGGTCGAAGAAGGGCTTCAGCACGTCGCGGCGGAACTGCAGGGCGGTGTCGCCATCCCACTTGAACGGGCCCAGGTTGAAGGCGTCGTAGTTCACCTGGCTGTGCCGCCATGGGCCCAGCACCAGGTAGTTCATGTCGTTGTTCTTGTCCTTGGACTCCAGCGCCGGGTACGAGTGCACCGCGCCCCACATGTCCTCCTGGTCCCAAAGGCCCTGGATCCACATGGTCGGCACCTTCAGCGGCGTCTTCTCCATGGTCTTGTCGAGGGCCTGCTCGCTCCAGAAGCTGTCATAGGCCGGGTGCTCGCTGATCTTCTTCCAGAAGGGCAGGGCGTCCAGGCCGTGGTTCTTGGCGTAGTCGCCGGCCGAACCCTCGTTCAGGAAGTTGGAATAGTCGTCATAGCCCTGGCGCTGCACGCCCTCGCCGGCGCCGCGCACGGTTGTCTGGCCGGTGAAGTAGTCGAAGTTCGGCTGGCGGAAGGCGCCGTGGTGGAACCAGTCGTCGCCCATCCAGCCATCGACCATCGGGCTCATCGGCGCGGCGGCCTTTAGCGCCGGGTGCGGATTGACCAGCGCCATGACGACGGTGAAGCCCTCGTACGAGGACCCCAACATGCCGACATTGCCGTTGGTCTCCGGCACGTTCTTCACCAGCCAGTCGATGGTGTCGTAGGCGTCGGTGGAGTGGTCGACCTCGGACGAATTCAGCGGGCCCTTCAGGGGGCGCGTCATCACGTAGTCGCCTTCCGAGCCGTACTTGCCGCGAATGTCCTGGAACACGCGGATATAGCCGCCGTCGGCCACGAAAACCTCGTCGCCTTGAGCCAGGGCCGCGACCATCTTCGAGCTGTCGTTCCGTGCGGCGCGCTTGGCGGCGTTGTAGGGCGTGCGGGTCAGCAGGATAGGCAGATTCTTGCCGCCCTTGGGGATCACGATGACGGTGTAGAGCTTGGTCCCGTCTCGCATCGGGACCATCACGACGCGCTTTTCGTAGTCGTAGTTGATCTTGGCGGCGACGTACTTGCCGGCGATGTCCGGCGCGAGCGGCGGCGTCTGGGCGTGGGCGGTCGCGCCGAACGCGGCGATGGCCACGGCGGCCAGCAGGCCGGCGCGCAGGGTGGAGACGAGAACTCATGGTTGGCCCTCCTGAAGAGGCGGGCACCTTAGGCCTGGGACTTTGGGGCTGCTACACTGTAACAGCGGTCTTCAGCCCACTTTTTGCTCCGCGGGCGGAAGGCGAGCTCAGGCGCTCTGGAAGATGCTGCGGAACAGCACCGCGCCGTCTTCCGAGCCCAAGTCCGGATCGAATGCGCGGTCCGGATGGGGCATCAGGCCAAGCACGTTGCCGCCCTTGTTGACGATGCCGGCGATGTCGCGGGCCGAGCCGTTCGGGTTCTGCTTGTAGCGGAACACCACCTGGCCCTCGCCCTCGATCCGGTCGAGGGTTTCCTCGTCGGCGAAGTAGTTGCCCTCGCCGTTGCCGACGGTCATGACCGCCTCGCGCTGCTCGCCGTAACCGGCGGTGAAGCGGGTCTGGCCGTTGACGATATCGAGGTCGACGGCCTTGCAGACGTACTTCAGGCCGGCGTTGCGCAGCAGAGCGCCGGGCAGCAGGCCGACCTCGGTCAGGACCTGGAAGCCGTTGCAGATGCCGACGACCGCCACGCCCTTGTCGGCGGCTGCGACCACTTCCTTCATGACCGGGCTCTGCGCCGCCATGGCGCCGCAGCGCAGGTAGTCGCCGTACGAGAAGCCACCGGGCAGGACGATCAGGTCCAGGTCGTCCGGCAGCGCCGTCTCCTGGTGCCAGACCATCTCGACGCGGGCGCCGGCGGAGCGCTCGATGGCGACCTTGCAGTCGCGGTCACAGTTCGAACCGGGGAATACGACGACGGCGGCTTTCATGGCGCGGGCCTGTAGCACCGTTCGGCCGGGATGTCAGTCCCGCGCGGCGGGAAAGTCATGCGCACTCGTCGAGCTCGGGCTCGACCGTCTCGCCCGTAGGCGGCGGGAAGGGCGACTTGAAGGTGAAGGCGGCCGGCGTCGGGCCGTGGGCCTCGAGCAGGGCGAGCTTCTCCAAGGCCTCTTCGACCGTCGGCGTGTGGTCGGCGGGGACCCACCAGAGGGCCATGTAGAGATCCATAGACTCGAACCACTCGCGGCGGCGGCGCATGATTTCGATGTGGACGCTTCGGTAGACGAAGGCGCCGAGGGACGGGATATCTTCCCAGACAGACAGATTGGGGATGAACAGCGGATCGTCATCGATCGCCAGATCCGTGGCGTTGTTGCCGTCGCCTTTCAGGCGCCAGACGAAACCCGGCGAGGATTCGGCCAGGGCGTTGATGCGGTCGAGATTGTCGGCGAAGTCCTTGATCATCGGGTGATCGATCGGGGCTCTCAAGCGTCCGACATTGACCTGCGCCAGATGGAACTTCGCGCTCATCGCCGTCTCCCTTTCGTCCGCCCGCCCGCCGAACATTGTGCCGCGAAGCTTCGGGCGGAAGAGGGGCGGTGGAGATTTCCTACAGCTCGATCATGTCGAAGTCGGACTTGGGCGTGCCGCACATCGGACAGATCCAGCCATCGGGGATGTCGGCCCAGCGGGTTCCTGGCGCCAAGCCCTCGTCCGGATCGCCCTGTTCCTCGTCGTAGATGTAGCCGCAGGTGCGGCACTGCCAGACCTTGAAGGGTTCCGCGCTCATCGTCCCGCCCTCAGTGCATCTTGAAGCGGATCGGCACCGACTTCGGGCCGCAGACGAAGTTGGCGACCATGCGGGTGGGCTGGCCGTCCAGTTCGACACTGTCGAGGCGAGCGAACAGTTCTTCCCACAGCACCCGCATCTCCATCCGCGCCAGATGCTGGCCCAGGCAGATATGGGCGCCGTAGCCGAAGGCCACATGCTTGTTGGGCGTGCGATCGACCCGGAACTTGAACGGGTCCTCGAACACCGCCTCGTCGCGGTTGCCGGACGGGTAGGACAGCATCATCCAGTCGCCCTTGGCGATCTTGCGGCCCGCCAGCTCGGCGTCGGCGGTGGCGGTCCGCATGAAGTGCTTCACTGGCGTGACCCAGCGGATCGACTCCTCGATCAGGCCGGGGATCAGCGAC
Source organism: Caulobacter sp. UC70_42 (assembly GCF_044056025.1). Classification (NCBI taxonomy): domain Bacteria; kingdom Pseudomonadati; phylum Pseudomonadota; class Alphaproteobacteria; order Caulobacterales; family Caulobacteraceae; genus Caulobacter; species Caulobacter sp. UC70_42. Next base: position 3,001,708 of record NZ_CP171994.1, read on the forward strand.
GGATCGGCCTTGACCTTGGCGAACTGGTCGGGGTTCTCGGCCAGGGCCCACAGCGCGCCGGCGGTGGTCGAGGAGGTCGTGTCGTGGCCGGCGGTGGCGGCGATGATGTAGTAGCTCATCGCCTCCAGATGTCCCATCGGCTCGCCGTTGATCTTGCCATTGGCGATGATGCTGGCCAGGTCGTCGCGCGGCTTGGCCCGGCGGTCCTCGGTCATGGCGTTGAAGTACATCATGAAATCCATGACGACGGATTGCAGGCTGTCGATGCCCTCGTTGACGTCGGTGACCGACTTGCCGGACCGGTTCAGGTCCGGGTCAGCGTTGCCGAACAGCTCCTGGGTCAGCTTCAACATCCGGGGCTCGTCGCTTTCCGGGACGCCCAGCACCTCCATGATCACGTGCAGGGGATAGAGGAAGGCCACGTCGCGGGCGAAGTCGCAGCGGTCGCCGTGCTCGGCCATGCGGTCGATGAAGCCCCGGGCGATCTCGCGGATCCGCGCTTCCAGCGCCCGCAGGTTCTGCGGCAGCAGCGAACCCTGGGTGACCTTGCGGTAGGCGAAGTGGTCGGGGTTATCCATCTGGACCAGCGAGCGGACCAGGTGGGGCGAGCCGCCCATCATCTCGCGGACCTTCTTGTCGGCCTCGATCGTGGTCACCACGGTGGCGCGGTCGCCGTTGTGGAACAGCTCGTTCTGGCGTTCGACCTCGAGAATGTCGGCATGGCGGGTCACCACCCAGAACGGATCGAAGCCGTCGGGCTGGGCCACCTCCAGCGGCGCTTCGCGGCGCAGCTGGGCGAAAGCCTGGTCGACGCGATCGCCGTCGGCATAGGCCTTCGGGTCGACGATGGTGTTGGCGATGTCGGTCGAGATCGTCATGGCGGCTCCTCGTTCCTCCCGGCGGCCTAGGGGCCGTCCTTCTTATTTGCTTGTTGTCCAACAAATAACTATGTTCCGCAAGATGACGACAACCCTTAAGGCGCCCGCCGCGCGCCGAACCCAGCTCGATCGCCGCCAGCAATCTGAGAGCGAGCTCCTGCGGGCGGCGGCCGAGCTGATCGCCGAGCGCGGCGTGGCGGCGGCCACCTTCGAGAGCATCGGCCAGCGCGCTGGCTACAGCCGGGGGCTGGTCACCCAGAGGTTCGGTTCGAAGCAGGGGCTGATCGAGGCGCTGATCGCGCGGCTGGGGGCGCGGGTTCGAGGCGCTGCTGGACGCCCGCCAGCTGGACACCCTTGACGGCCTGGAGGCCGTGCTGGGCTTCGTCGACGTCTTCCTGCGCAACCTGACGCGCGACGGCGAGATGCGGGCCTATTTCACGCTGATGGCCGGGGCGGTGTCCGACGTCTCGGACCTGCGCGCGCCGTTCGCGGCCGCGCACAGGGACGTCGAGACCCGCCTGGAGGCGTTGGTCCTGCGGGGGCAGCGCGAGGGCGTGATCCGCGCCGGGCTGAACGCCGACGCGGTCGCGTTGATGGTGGGGTCTTTGCTGCTGGGGCTCTCGACCCAGTTATTGGTCGATCCCGGCATGGACCTGGAGCCCATCCGGGAGACCAGCCTGGCGGCGCTGAGGGCCAGCTTCAGCGCCTAGATCGCGCTCTAGAATGAGACATTTAGAGCCCTTTTGAACGCTTTGGATGACTCCATCTAAAGCGAAAGGGCTCTAGGCGATGTCGATGCGGTAGCTTTCGATGACCATGTTGGCCAACAGCTTTTCGCACATGGTCTTGACCTCGGCCTTGGCGGCTTCGGCGTCCGCGGCGTCGAGGTCGAACTCGATGACGCGACCGACGCGGGCGTCCTTCACCGACGGCCAGCCCAGGCCATGCAGGGCGTTCTCGACGGCCTTGCCCTGAACGTCGAGCACGCCGGGCTTCAGGAACACGTGGACGGTGGCTTTCACTGACAGATTCTCCCCGCGCGGCGCTCCGGGCCGCGCTGCTTCCAGATGAAGGGTTAGTGCACGCCGCCTTGGATGACGGTTGGCATTTCCTTCATGATCCCCAGGCGGCGGGCCACCTCGGTATAGCTCTCGATGACATTGCCCAGGTCGCGACGGAAGCGGTCCTTGTCCAGCTTCTCGTTGGTGACGGTGTCCCACAGGCGGCAGCTGTCGGGGCTGATCTCGTCGGCCAGGATGATCCGCGAGAAGTCGCCCTCGTAGATGCGGCCGAACTCGATCTTGAAGTCCACCAGCGTGATGCCGACCGCGCTGAACAGGCCCGACAGGTAGTCGTTCACCCGCAGAGCGGTGGCCATCATGTCGTCGATCTCCTGGGTCGCGGCCCAGTTGAACGCGGTGATATGCTCCTCGGAGACCATCGGGTCGCCCAGCTTGTCGTCCTTGTAGTAGAATTCGATGATCGAACGGGGCAGGGGCTGACCCTCGGTCAGGCCCAGGCGTGTGGCGATCGAGCCGGCGGCGATGTTGCGCACCACGACCTCGAGCGGGACGATCTCGACTTCCTTGATCAGCTGCTCGCGCAGGTTCAGGCGGCGGATGAAGTGGTTCTGGACGCCGATCGAGTTCAGGCGAGTCATGATGTACTCGCTGATCCGATTGTTGATGACGCCCTTGCCTTCCAGGATGGCCTTCTTCTGGGCGTTGAAGGCCGTCGCGTCGTCCTTGAAGTACTGGATCAGGGTGCCGGGCTCGGGGCCCTCGTAGAGGATCTTGGCCTTGCCTTCGTAGATCTTCTTGCGACGGGTCGTCATGGCTCTCGTCGAGGCCCTTCTGTAAGCGCGCGCCGCTCCTCAAGTCCGGAATCTTCCGGAGAAACGAAAAGCGCGCGCGGCGGATAGCTGCGCGCGGCGTTCGACTCAAGGCCGCTCACTGGAAAATGTCGCGCGGAACCTACCTGAATCAGCGCAGCCGCGCAAACGAAGGACAACTTTCGGCCGGTGTTTTGGGCTAGGTTATGATTGGAAACGTCATCTGCGGCTTATCCGCCGATTGCGGCGGAGACCGTCGCAGGATATGCAGCCGGCGTAAGAGCGTGATAGTCGAAAGTGGACGCCGGTTTCGGCGACCATCATGCTCTAAACGTTTGGAATTAGAGCCTATCGCGCCAGATACTTTTATTTGGCCGCGACGGGGTCTCGGCGACTTTGGGGCCTTCATGACCACCTTCGACGAACGCGAACAGGGTTTCGAACGCAAGTTCGCGCACGACCAGGAAATCGAGTTCAAGGCGGCCGCGCGCCGTAACCGCCTGCTGGGCGAATGGGCGGCTGGTCTCATGGGCCTGGCCACCGTCGAGGAATACGCGCGCGCCGTGGTGAAGTCCGACTTCGAACAGCCGGGCGACGAGGACGTGCTGCGGAAGGTCTTCGAGGACCTCAAGGGCTCGGGCGTCGCCGCCTCCGAGGGCGAGGTCCGCATGAAGATGGACGAACTGCTGGCCGTCGCGCGCGAGCAGATCAAGGCCGGCGAATAAGCCTCAAGCCTTGATGATCTGAACGAGGCCGCCCCTAGGGGCGGCCTTTTTCATGGTCAGTGGCTCTCGTAGGCCGCCTTGCCGCCGTTGATGGCGAAGGCCTCCTCGGGCGACAGCACCAGCTTCTTGCGGCCGACGGCGGCGAAGTAGGCGATTCCCACCGCGAACCAGATCGCCACCCCGATGACACCGGTCCGATAGACCGGATCCTTGAGCTGGTAGAAGATCGTGACCAGCGAGATGATGACTGTCACGCCGGCCCCGGCCACGCCGAACACGCTCTTGTAGGGCCGTTCCAGGTTCGGGAGCTTCCGGCGCAGCAGGATGTAGGACGCGCCCTGGGCGACATAGGACAGCATGGCCCCGAAGACGGCCATGTTCAGCAGGGTTCCGCCGATCACCGCCGCGCCCTTCTCAGCGCCGAGGGCGAACCAGACGACCAGCATCACCGCCAGGCCGGCCAGCGAGCCGGTGATCAGGGCCACGTCCGGGGTCTTGCGCACGCCATGGGTCACCGACAGGGCGCGCGGGAAATAGCCAGCCCGCGACAGCGAATAGATCTGCCGGCCATAGGCGAAGATGATCGCGTGGAAGCTGGCCACCAGGCCCGCCACCGCGATCGCCGAGAGGAGCTTGGCCAGCGAGCCGCCGTAGATCGCCCGGAAGCCGTCCAGGATCGGTTCGCCCGACTTGGAGAGAGCGAAGGTCCCGGCGGGGATCGCGCTGTTCAGCCACAGCACCAGCAGGGCCGAGACGATCAGGGTCAGCATGCCCAGGATGATCCCCTTGGGCAGGTCGCGCTGCGGCGTGTGCGATTCCTCGGCGGCCAGCGGCAGTTGCTCGATGGCCAGGAACAGCCAGACCGCGAACGGCAGCTGGGCCAGGGCGCCGCCGATCCCGGCCGGCAGGAAGGGGCCGTGGCCGTCCTTCAGCTCGGTCCCGCCGGGGCCGACGTTCAGGGCGTACCTGCCGAAGTCGGCGTGAGGGAAGGCGCTGACCCAGAACACGACGAGACAGGCCAGGGCCAGCAGGGTGATGAACACCGTGAAGCGGAACGACATCGCCACCCCGCCGGCGTTGAGGCCGACGAACACGACATAGGCCCCGATCCAGTAGAGCGGTTGGACCCAGGCCGGCGTCTCGAAGATCCCGCCCAGATAGCTGCCGATGAAGAAGCAGACCACGGCCGCGGTCAGCACATATTCCACATTCTCGCACAGGCCGGTGATGAAGCCGCCCCAGGGACCCATGGCCGAGCGCGCGAACGAATAGGCGCCGCCGGTGTGGGGCTGGGCCGCCGCCATCTCGGCGATCGAGAAGGTCAGGCCCAGATACATGACGGTGATGATCAGGGTGGCGACAAGCATGCCGCCCCAGCCGCCGACGCCCATCCCCAGGTTCCAGCCGGAGAACTGGCCCGAGATCACGGCGCCGACGCCCAGCGCCCACAGCGAGAACACGCCCGCGTAGCGCTTGAGGCCGCGCTTTTCGAAATAGCCGTCGTCGACGGTCTCGTAGCTGACGCCGCCGCCCGGTCCTGGTTCGCTCATGACCCGTCCCTCCATGATCTTGGACGTCGAGGGTGCGCCCCGCGTCCGTCCGCGGACGAGTCCTGGAGGATCTGTCGGTCGCCCGACCCCGATCGCCGTTTACTATTTCATCACGGCGAACGCGGTTCGTCCAAATCGCGGGCGATCGCCGGTTGCGCGATGGCTTCAGGCAGACCCTCGATGTCGCTCTCTTCCTTCAGCGACACGCCGGTGGCCGACAGGCGCAAGGCCTCGCGCATCAGCCAGGCCAGCTTGAAGGCGGCCCTATCATAGGAAAGCCCCTCGGCGCGGATGTTGGAGACGCAGTTGCGTTCGGCGTCGGTGCGCCCGACGCGCGGCTGGAAGGTCAGGTAGGCCCCGAGGCTGTCGGGCGAGGACAGGCCCGGCCGTTCGCCGACCAGCAGCAACACGAGCCGCGCGCCGAGCAGCTCGCCGACCTCGTCTCCGAGGGCCACGCGGGCCTGACTGGCGACGGTGATGGGCGCGAGGCTCCAGCCTTCGGTTCTGGCGTAGGGCAGCAGGGCGGCGATCAGCGGCGCGGCGTGGGCGTGGACGGCCGTGCTCGAAAGGCCGTCGGCCACGACGATCGCCAGGTCGGCCGGACCGCGCGCCGCAGCCAGGGCGATGCGGCTGGCGTCGGAAAGGCGGCGGCCCAGGTCCGGCCGGCGCAAATAGGTCGCACGGTCGGGCGCGGCGCTGTCGACGCGCAGCGTGGGGACGCCCAGCGCCTCGATCCCGGCGGCGACCTGCTCGGCCGCGAACGGCGTGTGGACCGCGTCGCGGGCCTGGGCGTGGGCCAGCGAGAAGGCCAACACCTCGCGGGTCGGCAGGCTGGACCCGGAGCGACCAATGGCGATGCGGGCCGGGGTGCGCGCGCGCAAGGCGCACCAGGGATCGGGCGGAACCAGCCGGCTCATGCGCTGGCCAGCAACGGATGGCCGGCCCGTGGCGAGGCCAGGCGACCGTCGGGCTCGGTGATCCTCAGCCGCTCCAGCCAGGCCTCGAACTCGGGCGCGCGCTTCAGGCCCAGCAGCTCACGGACATAGAGCGCATCGTGGAACGAGGTGGATTGGTAGTTCAGCATCACGTCGTCCGCCCCCGGCACGCCCATGACGAAGGTGACGCCCGCCGCGGCCAACAGGGTCAGCAGGGTGTCCATATCGTCCTGATCGGCCTCGGCGTGGTTGGTGTAGCAGACGTCCACCCCCAGCGGCGCGCCCAGGAGCTTGCCGCAGAAGTGGTCCTCAAGCCCGGCGCGGATGATCTGCTTGCCGTCATACAGGTACTCGGGGCCGATGAAGCCGACGACGGAATTGACCAGCAGCGGCTCGAACGCGCGCGCAACGCCGTAGGCCCTGGCTTCGAGCGTCTGCTGGTCGACGCCGTGATGGGCCCCCGCCGACAGGGCCGAGCCCTGGCCGGTTTCGAAATACATGACGTTGTCGCCGACCGTGCCGCGCTTGAGCGAGCGACCGGCGTCCAGCCCTTCCTTGAGCAGGGCCAGGGTGACGCCGAAGCTGGCGTTGGCCGCCTCGGTTCCGGCGATCGACTGGAAGACCAGATCCACCGGCGCGCCGCGCTCGACCAGGTCCACGGCGCTGGTCACGTGGGTCAGGACGCACGACTGGGTGGGGATCTCGAAACGTTGGATCAGGTCGTCCATCAGCCGCAGGAGGTCGCCCAGCACCGACAGGTTGTCGCTGGCCGGATTGATGCCGATCACGGCGTCGCCGCACCCGTACAGCAACCCATCCAGGATCGAGGCGGTGACTCCGGTCGGATCATCGGTCGGGTGGTTGGGCTGCAGCCGCACCGCCATGGTCCCTGGCAGGCCGATCGTATTGCGGAACTTCGTGACGACCCTGCATTTGCTGGCGGCCAGGATCAGGTCCTGGTTGCGCATGATCTTGCTGACCGCGGCGGCCATCTCGGGGATCAAGCCCGGCGCGAGGCGGGCGAGGGCGGCTTGTGTCGCGGCTTCCGAAAGCAGCCAGTCGCGGAACTCGCCCACCGTCAGGGATGACACGGGCGAGAAGGCCGCCGGGTCATGGCTATCCAGGATCAGACGGGTGACCTCGTCGATCTCGTAGGGGATCAGGGCCTCGGACAGGAAGGCCTTCAGGGGGACGTCCGCCAGAGCCTGCTTGGCGGCGACGTTCTGCTGGGCGCTGGTCGCGGCGATCCCGGCCAGGGCGTCGCCCGAGCGCGGCGGAGAAGCCTTGGCCAGCAGATCGGCCAGGCCGTCGAACCGCCATGTTGTCGCGCCGATGGTCGAGGCGAAAGTCATGTTCTCTCCGAGGTCGCAGAGAGGGTGCGCCGAGAAAGGCGGAGCCGCAAACACGAAGCGGGGCGCCGATGCGACGCCCCCGCCCATGCTTTTCGGTTGGTCAGTTCCGCGGCTACCAGATGCGCGAGCGTTTCTCCGGCGGCAGGTAGAACTTGTCGCCTGGCTTGACGCCGAAGGCCGCGTACCAGGGGTCGACATTGCGCGTCGGGCCGATGACCCGGAAATTCGACGGCGCGTGCGGGTCGGAGGCCATCTGCTGCTTCAGCGAGTCGGGGCGCGACTTGTCCCGCCAGGCCTGGGCGAAGGCCAGGAAGAAGCGTTGGTCGCCGGTCATGCCGGCCACGACCGGAGCGGGCTTGCCCTTCAGCGAGGCGTGATAGGCGTCGTAGGCCACCTGCAGGCCAGCGAGGTCGGCGATGTTCTCGCCCATGGTCAGTTGGCCGTTGATGCGCATCCCGGGCACCGGCTCGTAGGCGTCATATTGCGCGCCCAGAACCGCGGCCTGGCTGTCGAAGCGCTTGGCGTCCTCGGCCGTCCACCAGTCGCGCAGCTTGCCGGTTTCGTCGATCTTGCGGCCCTGGTCGTCGAAGCCGTGGCTGATCTCGTGGCCGATCACCGCGCCGATCGCGCCGTAGTTCACCGCCGGGTCGGCGGCCGGATCGAAATAGGGCGCCTGCAGGATGCCGGCCGGGAACACGATCTTGTTCTCCAGACCGCCATTGTAGGCGTTCACCGTCTGCGGGGTCATGCCCCACTTGGCGTGGTCGACGGGCTTGCCCAGGTCGTTCAGGGCATAGGCCCACTCGAAGGCGCCGCTGCGGCGGACATTGCCGTAGAGGTCGCCGGCGTCCAGCTTCAGGGCCGAATAGTCGCGCCACTTGTCCGGATAGCCGACCATCACCGTCATCTTCGACAGCTTGGTCAGCGCCGCCTGCTTGGTGGCCGGAGCCATCCACGGCGCCTTCTGGATCCGCTCGGCCATGGCGATCTTCAGATTGGCGATCAGCTCGACCATCTGGGCCTTGGACGAGGGTGGGAAGTACTTGGCGACATAGGTCTGGCCGACCACCTCGCCGAGACTGCCGTCGACGAGCTGCACGCCGCGCTTCCAGCGGGGGCGCAGCTGGGTCTGGCCGCTCAGCACCTTCACATATTCGAAGCGGCTGTCGACGAAGCGCTTGGACAGATAGGGCGACATCTCCTGGACGCCCTGCACGGTCTGCCAGGCCTTCAGGGTTTCCAGCGGCGTGGCGGCGAACAGCTTGGCGATGTCGCGGACGGCGGTCTTCTCGCCCAGCACCACCTGGTCACGGCCAGTAATGCCCGCCGCGGCCAGATAGTCCGCCCACGGAACCTCGGGCGCATAGGCCTGCAGCTCGGTCAGGGTGACGGGGTTGTAGGACTTCTCGATGTCGCGGCGGTCGGCGACCGGCCAGCTGACCTTGGCGATGGCGGTCTCGAAGGCGATCACGTCGGCGGCGGCCTTGGCCGGGTCGGCATGACCGGTCATCTTCAGCGCCCGTTCGGCGAAGGCCTTGTAGGCGTCCAGTTGAGGCTTGAAGCCGTCGGTCAGATAGTAGTCGCGGTCGGGCAAACCGAGGCCCGACTGGCCGATATAGAGGGTGTTGATCTCAGGCGTCCGGGCGTCGGCATAGATGTCCAGCGAGAACAGGTCGGGGCCGAAGCCCCCGTGGGCGCGGCCCATGGCCTTGGCCAGTTCGGCCTTGGACGAGATCGCCTGGATCGCCGCCACATCGACCTTAAGCGGCGCGTCGTCGACCTGCTCGACCTTGGCCTCGTCGGTGAAGCTCTTGTAGAGCGCGCCGATCGGAGTCGAGGCGTCGGCCGTCTCGATCAAGGTGCGCAGCTGATCCTGCGAGCGGTTGTAGACGTCGTATCCGACGCCGGCCGAGGCCTGGTCGGCCGGGATGGTGGTGCGCTTTTCCCAGGCGCCATTGGCGAACTTGTTGAAGTCGTCGCCCGGCTTCACCGCCAGGTCGCGGGCGGTGAGGTCGACGCCCCAGGTCCCGTACATCGGCTTATCGGCGGCGAAGGCCGCGCCGGAAATCGCAGCCGCGGAAACGGCGGCCAGTAGGAAGATGCGCATGTGTAGGATCCCAATACCCCTCTGAGCCGGGGATGCTGCCCCAAGCGCGGCCGACGCGCAGATGAATTTCCCGTAATGTCGTCGCCGGCTCGCCCGAACCGGGACTATGAGACGAGAAAAGTCTTGAGGCGGGCCCACACGTCCGCCTTCTCGCCGAAGCTCCGCGCCGCGTGGGCGGGGCTGGACGAAGGCAGGGCGATCGTCGGCGTCCGCTCGCCGATCAGCCGCGCGCCGAGCTTCGCCGCCGCGCCGCCGTTGAAGGCGACACACCGCAGCGCCGGCAAGGTCTCGATCAGCGCTTGCAGGTCGTTGGCCGCCGGGTCGCGAATAGCCGCGTCCAGACTGCCCTCGCGCTTGGCCTCGGCGATCACGTCCCACAGGCCGACCCCGTGTTCGAGCAGCGTCGCCAGCCGGGCCTCGTAGGCCAGCGGCGCGAGCGGCGCGCCGATCACGCCTTCCATCAGCCGCCAGAAGGCGTTCCTCGGATTGCCGTAGTATTGCCTGACTGCGAGCGAGGCCTCGCCGGGCAGGCTGCCCAGCACGAGAACACGCGTGTTCGCGTCGACGACCGGTGGGAAGCCGCGCTTAGCCGCCAATGGGGGCGCCGGCGCCATTGGGCGGATCGTTGCGCAGCCAGCCGGTGACCGTCAGGCGCGGGCGCCGGCATAGGGCGCGACGGGGGCCACCGAATGCTGCCGGGGGACCTTGAACAGGGTCAGGACATTGAACGCCGGCGCGAAGCCGCGCGCGACGTCGCCGTTATCGTCATGGAACAACAGCTGGCCGCCCCAGTCGGGCGCCACTGGCGGGTGAGGCCCAGAGTGTAGGCGGCCAGGCGCTCGCCGACGCCGGTGTCGTCGTGCTGGGTCAGAAAGTCGCCAGGACGATAGCAGGTCGCCTGGCCGTCGATCTTGGTGATCCCGCTCTCGCCGGTGACGGCGGCGCCGAAGGCGATGAACTCGGGGCTGTTCAGAAACTGGGTCAGGGCGTGGATCGGATGGCCCGGGTCGCGGCCTTCGACATAGGCGTCGATCATCGGATAGCCGAGATAGACATAGGCGAAGCCGGCGCGGGCGCGGACCGTGGCCGCCTGCAGCTTGCCGGCCACCACCGGGTCGCCCAGCTCGGCCCGGCGAGCGCGGGTGATGATCTCGGCCCCGCCGCGCTCATTCGAGCAGATAATGTCCCAGTCGATGGTCTGTTCGAGAATGCCGGCCAGGCGATCGACGACCGCCGGCTCGAACGCCTCGGGAATACGCACCACGCCCTCGCGCGCATAGGCTTGCGCGAAGGCCGCCGGATCCAGCGCCGGATTGAGGCGGAGAACCGGCGGTTCGCTCATGCTCAGGCCTGCTCGCCGAAGACGCGCTTGAAGATCACGTCGACGTTCTTGGTGTGGTAGCCGTAGTCGAACAGCTCTTCGAGCACGCTGTCCGACAGGGCCTTGGAGACGACCGGGTCGGCCTTCAGGAAGTCGATGAAGCGACCTTCGCCGCGCCAGACCTTCATGGCGTTGCCCTGCACGGCGGCATAGGCGTCCTCGCGCGACACGCCTTCCTGGGTCAGGGCCAGCATGACGCGCTGCGAGAAGACCAGGCCGCCCAGCTTGTCCAGGTTCTTGGCCATGTTGTCGGGATAGATGTTGAAGCGCTCGATGACGCCGGCCAGGCGGCGCAGGGCGAAGTCGAGGTGGATGGTGGCGTCGGGGCCGATGCCGCGCTCGACCGACGAGTGGCTGATGTCACGCTCGTGCCAGAGGGCGACGTTCTCCATGGCCGGGACCACAGCCGAACGAACCAGGCGGGCCAGGCCCGTGAGGTTCTCGGTCAGGATCGGGTTGCGCTTGTGCGGCATGGCCGACGAGCCCTTCTGGCCCGGATCGAACGGCTCCTCGGCTTCGAGGACCTCCGTGCGCTGCAGGTGGCGGATCTCGGTGGCCAGGCGCTCGACCGACGAGGCCACGACGCCCAGGGCGGCGAAATAGGCCGCGTGGCGGTCGCGCGGGATCACCTGGGTCGAGACCGGCTCGACGGCCAGGCCCATCTTGTCGGCCACGTGCTGCTCGACGCGCGGATCGACATTGGCGAAGGTGCCGACGGCGCCGGAGATCGCGCAGGTGGCGATCTCGAACCTGGCCATGGCCAGGCGCTCCTTGGCGCGCTGGAACTCGGCGTAGTAGCCGGCCAGCTTCAGGCCGAAGGTGATCGGTTCGGCGTGGATGCCGTGGCTGCGGCCGACGCAGACCGTCATCTTGTGCTCGAGCGCGCGGCGCTTCAGCGCCTTCAGGACCAGGTCGACGTCTTCCAGCAGAAGATCGGTGGCGCGCGACAGCTGCACGGCGAAGCAGGTGTCCAGCACGTCCGAGCTGGTCATGCCCTGGTGCAGGAAGCGGGCTTCCGGGCCGACGATTTCCGACACGTGGGTCAGGAAGGCGATGACGTCATGCTTGGTGACGCGTTCGATCTCGTCGATGCGGTCGCTGTCCCAGACCGCGTCGCGGCCCTTTTCCCAGATCGTCTCGGCGGCGAGCTTCGGGATGGTCCCGATCTCGGCCATGGCGTCGGCGGCGTGGGCCTCGATCTCGAACCAGATCTTGTACTTGGTCTGGCTGGACCAGATGGCGGCGGCTTCGGGGCGGGCGTAGCGGCTGATCATGAGCGGGCGTTTCGGCCCGCCCGCCCCGGGAGTCAAGGGAAGAGGCTTATTACTTACGCCGCTTCGCGCGACTTCATGTGCTTGACCATGCCGATGGCGGCCAGGGCGTAGTGGACGCCGGCCCAGGCGTAGAAGCACAGCGAGATGATGATCCCCTGCTGGCTGGACAGGGCCAGGGTCGAGCGACACTGGGCCGCCAGCTCGGGCGCCGAGCCCTTGGGCGCGATGCCGCCGGGACAGGTCGCCGCGAAGCTCTGGCCGCCTTCGACGCCAAACGAGCCCAGCAGGCTGTGGACAACGCCGGCCGCGTCAGGGGTGTTGAAGTGGTACTGAGCGAGATGGTCGATCAGCCAGCCGGTGAACACCGGTCCGCCGCCCAGGGCGATCAGGTTCAGGAAGAAGAACAGCAACGCCGTGGCGGTGGCCCGGCGGCGCGGCTCCACCGAGTTCTGAACCACGGCGAAGGTGGGGGCCAGGTAGACATAGTGGAAGATGCCGGGGATCAGCAGGATCATCGCCGTCGCCTGCCAGTCGCTCTGCAGGTAGGCGAGGATGTAGATCGGCGTGCAGATGATCAGGCCGATGGCGGGGACCCAGGCGTACCATTTGACGCTGCGCTTGCCGGCCCAGTCGCTGAGGAAGCCTCCGATCAGGGTGCCGACGCCCGCCGAGAAGCCGCCGATCAGGCCGGTGATCAGGCCCACCTGCGCCAGACCCAGGCCGAAGGCCCGCACGAAGTAGGACGGCACGAAGGCCCCGGATCCATACGAGCCGAACGAGGCGATGGTCACGCCCAGCACCATGTGCAGGACCGGCCATTTGAAGAACAGGATCTTGAAGACCGCCCACAGCTCCTTGAACTCGGTCGTCATCGAGAAGGCCGGCTTGGGCGCGGGTTCGACCACGAGGTTCTCGGGTTCGATCGGGCGCTCGACGATCTCGGAATGGCCGCGCGGCGGCTCCTTGATCACCAGCTTGACGATCAGGGCCAGGATCACGCCGGGCAGGCCGACGATGATGAACGCCACGCGCCAGCTGAACTCCTGGGCCAGCCAGCCGCCGGCGACAGCGCCGAACATGGTGCCCAGCGGGATGCCGAACGAGTAGATCGACAGGGCCGAGGCGCGTTTCTTGGGCTCGTAGTAGTCGCTGATCAGCGAGTGGCTGGGCGGCGAGCAGCCGGCCTCGCCGACCCCGACGCCGAAACGAAACAGGGCCAGCTGGGCGAAGCTGGTCGCCGCGCCGCATAGAGCCGTGAAGCCTGACCAGACGACCAGCGACAGCGAGATGATGGTCACGCGGTTCCAGCGCTCGGCCAGACGCGCGATCGGGATGCCCAGGACGGTGTAGAGGAGGGCGAAATAGAGACCCCCCAGCAAGCCCAGCTGGGTGTCGGTCAGTTTCAGGTCGACCTTGATGGCCTGGCCGATGGTGGCGATGATCGTCCGGTCGATGAAGTTGAAGGTGTAGGCGGCCAGCAGCAGTCCCAGCACCGTCGCCTTGTAGCCATTCGAATAAAGCGGCCGTTCGCCGCCGGACGCACGCGCGTCGGCCATGCTGACTCTCTCCCTTCAAACATTTGTTCTAATCTTTGAGGGGACTGTGACGGAGCGGAAGGCAAAGCGCCAGGGGCTAATTTGCGCGGCCCTCCCGCACCGCGGGGGAGCTCCTAGGCGACCATCTCTTCACGGATGCTGCGGCGGGCCGCCCAGAACAGGCCGAACGCGGCCAGGCCCAGCGTCGCCGAGACGATCAGCGCCCAGCGCACGCCCTGCGCTTCGCCGAGGCCCGCGTGGCCTGACAGCACGTCGCTGAGGATGCCGACGGCCAAGGGGCCGAGACCCAGGCCGATCAGGTTGATGATCAGCAGCAGCACGGCCGAGGCGGTCGCCCGCAGAGCCGGGTCGACGATGCTCTGGGCGGTGGCGTAGACGGGCCCGTACCACAGCGTTCCCAGCAGGGCGTTGACGGCCAGCAGGCAGATCGCGGTCATCGGGGTGTCCAGGCTGACGGCGGTGATGAAGATCGGGATGGTGATCAGCGAAGCGACCGCCGGCACGGTCACATAGGCGCGCAGGTCCTTGGCCCCCAGGCGATCCGCGAACACCCCGCCCAGCCATGCCCCGATGACGCCCGCCGTGCCGCCGATCAGGCCAAGGGCCAGACCCAGGAACCCTGCTGACTTCAGGCCGAAGCCCGCGGCCAACTGGGCGATTTCCGGCCCGTGGTTGCGGAAGAAGAACGACGCGGTGAACGGCGCGTGGCCATAGCCGATGAAGGCCTTGATCGAGGCGGCCAGGGCCACCAGCCAGAAGGTCTTCTTGGTCGCCAGCACCGCCAGGGCGGCGGCGAGGCTGATCTGCGAGCTGGCGCGGGCGGCCATTTCGGCGGCCAGCTTCTTGCGCGGCTCCACGAGGGTGAAGGCGGCGACCAAGGCGAAGACCACGCCCGGCGCGCCGGCCACCATGAAGGCGGCCCGCCAGCCGTAGGCGTCGGCGACGAGGCCGCCCATGGCCATGCCGGCCAGAGTGCCCAGCGGCGTGCCGATCGAGTAGAAGGCGATGGCGCTGGCCCGCTTCTCCCGCGGCACATAGTCGGTGATCAGCGAATGGGCGGGCGGCGTGCAGCCCGCCTCGCCGACCCCCACCCCGATCCGCGCCAGGATCAGCTGCCAGAAGTTCTGGGTGAAGCCGCACAGCACCGTGAAGGCGCTCCAGGCGGCGACCGACGCGCCAATGATGAAGGGGCGGTTCTTGGTCTCGGCCAGCCGCGCGATCGGGATACCCAGCACCGTGTAGAAGATGGCGAAGGCCAGGCCCGTCATCATGCCCAGCTGCCAGTCGGCCAGGCCAAGGTCGCGCTTGATCGGCTCGGCCAGGATGTTGACCACCTGCCGGTCCAGAAAGTTCAGGGTGTAGATGATCAGCAGCACCCATAGGGCGTACCGGCGATAGCCCGTCGAAACGGGATTGATGACCGGTGACGGCGTGGCCGCTTCCGCCATGAGCGCTCTCCCTCGAACAGTTGTTCTAATCGTTGAGGCCACCTTAGACGCAGGGTAAGCCGGGCGGCAATCGCATCAGGGAGCACGCGCCATGGAACTCGTGATCGGCACCAAGAGATGGTCCAGCTGGTCGTTGCGGCCGTGGCTGGCGCTCAAGCGCACCCGCGCGTCATTCGAGCAAATCGAGATTGAGCTGCGCCAGGGCGCGGCCACCGACGCGGCCATCGCCCAGCATTCGCCGAGCGGGCAGGTGCCGGTGCTGAAGGTCGGCGACTTGACCATCTGGGACTCGCTGGCCATCTGCGAGTACCTAGCCGAGACCTTCCCCGAGGCTAAGCTGTGGCCGGCCGATCCGGTTCTTCGCGCCCTGGGCCGTTCGGCGGCGGCGGAGATGCATGGCGGCTTCCAAGCCCTGCGCGGCGAGTGCCCAATGGCGCTGGACATCCGCACGACGCTGGAGATTTCCGAAGCCACCCAGAAGAACGTCCGCACGATCGTAGGGCGCTGGAACCGGCTGCTGACGCGGTCCGGCGGACCGTTCCTGCTAGGCGACTGGTCGATCGCCGACGCCTTCTACACGCCGGTGGCGACGCGCTTCCGCACGTATGGCATCAAGCCTGCCGACTACGGCGATACCCCGCGCGGCGCAGGCCTATGCCGATCGCCTGCTGGCGACGCCGGAGTTCCTGGAATGGGAGCGCGCCGCGCTCGCTTAACCTTCGCGCCGGCGGGCCAGTTCGGCACGGATCAGCGCTTGAATGTCCATGCCGAAGATCGTCAGCCCGTCGATCTTGGCGTCGTCGATCGTGACGCCGCTGAGATTGACGTTGTTGAAGCGCGCCTTCGACAGGTCGATATCCTCGAACGTCGCCCCGGCCAGGCGGCAATCGACAAAGGATGCGCCCGCCATGTTGCGGGTCTTGAAACGCGGGGCTTCGGCTTCGAGCGGCTGACCGACGTCGATGCGGTTGCCGTCGGGGTCGGCGAAGACAAAGGCTCGCAGGCCGTAGTCCTTGTCCTGAAGCGCCTTGATGATCCGCACGCCGGTCGCGACGAGGACCTCATGCAGGGCGTCGACGTCGTCGACGATCAGGTGGGCGATATTGGCGGTCGAGGGCTTGTGGTCCTTCACGAGGCTCAGATGCAGTTCGGCTCTATCCTTCTCAAGGATCATGAAGCCGACCGGATCGCCATTTTCGAAGGTCTTCTTGAAGCCCAGGATGTCGCAATAGAATGCGCAGGCGGCCTGGATGTCACGCGTAAAGGCGGAAGCGGCCAGACGGCCGAACTTGATGTTCGAGGTCGAGAAGGTCATCGCTCGCGGTTTCCCTGTGGAAAGGGCAAGGGCGACGGTGCGCTTGCCCGATGTGGAGCGATGTCCGGCTCCGACCCTGCCACAGGGAAATCGACAGTTCTAGAGGCCCGCAGGCACGCCGTTGGTGACCGGCGGCGGCTTGCAGCGTCCGGCGCGGGCCTGGACCACGTAGAACAGCGCGCGACCCTGGGCGAAGCTGCTGTGCTCTGCCAGCGGATTGGTCGGCTGGCCGGTGGTCAGGCTCAGGGCCTGCTCGCCGCTATTGGCGGTCTGACCCAGCGACGCCTGGTTCCAGCGACTCAGCACCGGGGCGCAGGCGGCCACGACCGCGTCGGCGACGATCTCGGCGCCGTCCTTGGAGCCGGCCAGGCTGTAGGCCCAGCGGCGGGCGCACTCGTCGACCGGAGTCGACGGATCCGAGGCCGCCGTGGCGCCGGGACCCGCGTTGTTGCGGAAGTCGGCGCAGATCTTCGGATTGGACATGGCCTCATGCCCGTTTTCACAGGCGGCCAGGGCGAGGGTGGCGAGGGCCAGGGCGGCCATCACGGGCTTGCGGATCATCGTTTTGATTTCCGTGCGTTTCTAGCGGGGGCAGATCTGGACCGGGCGCTGGGCCAGGCGGCCGCGCTCGTCGTAGTAGGAGATCGTGGCGTTGCGGCACGTCCCGCCAGTCGGGGTGGTGGCGGAAACCTGCTGAAAGGTCCCGTTGCGGACCTCGCCGGTGGCGACCGGGTTGCCCATGTGGTCGTAATAGACCTGACGGACGGGCGCGGGTCGCGCCGGCGCCGGCGAGGCGGCGCGATAGCTGGAGCCGGAGCTATAATAGGCCGTGCGGGTGCGACAGCCGCTCTTGCCGATTTCGCGGCCGACCAGGGCGCCGCCGACGCCGCCGATCAGCAGACCGCCGCCGCCCTTCGAGATGGCGTTGCCGACCAGGGCGCCGCCCAGCCCGCCGATGACGGTTCCGGTGGCCTTGCGGCTGCGGCAGGTGGCGGCGTCGGCGTCGGTGGGCGCCAGCGTCGCGGGAAGGGCGATGGCGCCGATGGCCAGGCCGATGATGACGAGACGGGTCATGTGAACTTCGCCTTGGTGAAGGTCCCTCGGGCTTCACAACGCGTCTCGTCGACAGAAGGATGCGCGAACGGCGGGATGTCGACTTAAGCCCCGCCGCTCGCGTGTTTTGCCTAGGCCTTGCGTGCCGCACGGCCGGCCTTCACGGCGGCGGCCAGCTGGTCGAGCAGACGCACCGAGGTGTCCCAGTCGACGCAGGCGTCGGTGACCGACTGGCCGTAGGTCAGGGGCTGGCCGGGGACGATGTCCTGGCGGCCCGCGACGAGGTTGCTCTCGATCATCACCCCCATGATCGGCGAGGTCCCGGTCGCCACCTGGGCGCAGACGTCCGCGACCACGGCCGGCTGGTTCTCGTGGTTCTTGCCGCTGTTGGCGTGGCTAACATCGACCATGATCCTAGCCGGCAGGCCGGACTTGGCCAGGACCTCGGCGGCCGCCGCGACGCTGGCGGCGTCGTAGTTGGGCGCCTTGCCGCCACGCAGCACGACATGGCAGTCGGCGTTGCCGGTGGTGGTGGCGATGGCGGCGCGGCCTTCCTTGGTCACGGCCAGGAAGTGGTGCGGTTGCGACGCGGCGGTGACCGCGTCGACCGCTACCTTCACGTCGCCGTTGGTGCCGTTCTTGAAGCCGACCGGGCAGGAGAGGCCTGAGGCCATCTCCCGGTGGATCTGGCTCTCGGTCGTGCGCGCGCCGATCGCGCCCCAGGCCACCAGGTCGGCGATGTACTGCGGCGTGGTCACGTCCAGGAACTCGCAGGCCGCCGGCAGGCCCTGGGCGCTGACGTCCAGCAGCACCCGACGCGCGAGGCGCAGGCCCTCGTTGATCCGGAAGCCGCCGTCCAGGTCGGGGTCGTTGATCAGGCCCTTCCAGCCCACCGTGGTGCGGGGCTTTTCGAAATAGACCCGCATGATCACTTCCAGCTCGCCGGCGTGGCGCGTGCGCTCGGCGGCCAGGCGGTGGGCGTAGTCGAGGGCGGCCTTGGGATCGTGGATCGAGCAGGGGCCGATCACCACCACCAGGCGGTCGTCGCGGCCGTGCAGGATCTCGTGGACGGCGGCGCGGGCCTCGCCGACGACCTCGGCGATCGACGAACTGGCCGGCGCCTCGCCGATCACCTGGGCGGGCGGGCTGAGCGTCTGCAGTTTCTCGATGCGCAGATCGTCGGTGGGAACGGGCAGCGAGACGAGATGGGCGGTGGAAGGCATGGCGTACTCCGGAAGATCTTGCGAGGTCCGGCGGCCATCAAAAAAGCCGCCCGGGGAACCCCTGGCGGCTGGTGAAGGTGTTCTTTGTGGCCCTGATGTCAGGCCGAACGAAACCCTCCCGGCGCCAGAGGCGTCGGATAGCTAAAATACCAAAACAGCTGTTGGCTGGCGGCGAGGGTCATCACGGCAAACCTAGTGTCGCCTTTCGCGTCTGTCACCCCTGATAAGCAACCGCCGCGACCGATCGTAGCGGATTCACGATTAATCGGGATTCACCAAGCCTCGCGACCCCGCCTTAACCATCCGCCCGCATCTTGTCTCGAAACGGGATAGGAGACGGCCGCATGGGCCAGCACGTGGAGACCCTGGTGATCGGCGCCGGCCCGGCCGGCCTGACGACCGCCTACACCCTGGCCAAGGCCGGCCGCGGCGTGACCGTGCTGGAGATGGACCCGACCTATGTCGGCGGCATCAGCCGGACCGTGGACTACAAGGGCTTCAAGTTCGACATCGGCGGCCACCGCTTCTTCTCGAAGAGCAAGGAGATCGTCGACCTGTGGAACGAGATCCTGCCCGACGATTTCATCGACCGGCCGCGCCTGTCGCGCATCTACTACCGCGAGAAGTTCTACGCCTACCCGCTGAAGGCCTTCGAAGCCCTGGCGAACCTGGGCGTCTGGACGGCGACCAGGTGTATGGCCTCGTTCGGCTGGGCCAAGGTCAAGCCGATCGCCAATCCGACCACCTTCCACCAGTGGGTCCGCAACCAGTTCGGCGAGAAGCTGTTCTCGATCTTCTTCAAGACCTACACCGAGAAGGTGTGGGGCATGAGCTGCGATGAGATCTCGGCCGACTGGGCCAGCCAGCGCATCAAGGGTCTGGACTTGGCCTCGGCCATCATCGACGGCGTCAAGCGCTCGCTGGGCGTCAAGGCCAAGACAGGCGAGGGCGCGCCCAAGACCCTGATCGAGAGCTTCCGCTATCCTCGCAAGGGCCCCGGCATGATGTGGGAGGCCTGCGCGGCGAAGATCGCCGCCCTGGGCGGCCAGGTCCGCATGGGCCGCAAGGTCGACGGTCTGCACTATGACAAGCTGGCCAAGATCTGGACCGTCAGCGTCTCGTGCGCCGACGGCAGGAAGGAGATCTACACGGCCGACGACGTCGTCTCGTCCGCCCCGATCCGCGAGCTGATGCAGTCGATCAGCCCGACGCCGATCAGTGTCTTCCACGCCGGCGAACTGATGTACCGCGACTTCCTGACCGTGGTGCTGATCGGCAAGCCGCAGAAGGAACTGCCGGACAACTGGATCTACATCCACGACCCGTCGGTAAAGGTCGGTCGCGTGCAGAACTTCCGCTCGTGGTCGCCGGAAATGATCCCGGATGGCGTCTCGACCTGCCTCGGTCTTGAGTATTTCTGCTTCGAGGGCGACGGCCTGTGGACCACCTCGGACGAGGACCTGATCGTCCAGGCCAAGCGCGAAATCGCCAAGATCGGCCTGATGGACCCGGCGGACGTCTACGACGCCTGCGTGGTGCGCCAGCACAAGGCCTATCCGGTCTATGACGACGCCTATGCCGAGCACATCAAGATGGTCCGCCTGGACCTGAAGATGCACTTCCCGGGCCTGCACCTCGTGGGCCGCAACGGCATGCACAAGTACAACAACCAGGACCACGCCATGATGACCGGCCTACTGACGGCCGAGAACATCATCGCCGGCGAGACCCTGCACGACGTGTGGGAGGTCAACGAGGACGCCGAGTACGGCGAGGCCGGCGTCTCCGGCGCCCGCGAGGCCCTGCGCGGCGAGCGCCTGGTCCCGGCCAAGGTCGCCGCCTGATCATGGCTTTCGCGCCGCGCCACGGTCGCCTTCGGATCTGGCGGCGCTTGCCGGCAGGGCTGATCGGGGGGCTGCGCGAGCTGATGCTCTATGGCTTGGCCAGCGCCCTGGCGCTCGGTCTCGACTGGGGTCTGCTGCTGGCGCTGACGGCGCTGGGCGTCAACTATCTGGCGGCCTCGGCGACGGGGTTCGTCAGCGGCATTGCGGTGACCTATCTGCTGTCGGTCTCGGTGGTCTTCCGCCACCGTCCTGTCGCGGACCGCCGGCGAGAGTTCGTCGGTTTCGTCGGCGTGGGCCTGGCCGGCCTGATACTGACCCAAGGCCTGATGGCCCTCTGGGTCGAGGTCTTGCGCCTGCATCCGGGCGTGGCCAAGATCCCGACCGCCGGTATCGTCTTCATATTCAACTTCACCGTCCGCCGGGCGCTGCTGTTCAAGGCTCCGCGCGTCGACCCCGTCCAGCCGTGAGCCGCCTCGACAAGTTCGCCGATGGCCGCTGGCTTGGATGGCTGGCCGCGCTTGGCCTGTTCCTGCTGAGCCGTCCCTATCCCGGGATCTATCACGACGGCCGCCTCTATGTGGCCGACGCCCTGGCCAAGCTAGACCCAGGCGGGGTCGGGCGCGACCTGATGTTCGTCCATGACGGGCAGTTCGGCTTCAGCCTCTATACGCCGATACTGGCGAGGCTGATCGCGGTCCTGGGTCCTTCGGCCGCGACGATGGCGATCGTGGCCTTGACGCTGGCGCTGTGGTTCGCGGCGGCGGCCTTGATGGTCGAGCGGCTCCTGGCCGACCGGCCGCCGGCGTTGCGCTGGGCGGCGTTGGTCTTCGTGGTTTCGCTGCCCTCCCTTTACGGACCTCTGAACGTCATCGGTTTCGGCGAGCCCTACGCCACGCCGCGCGGGCTGGTCGAGGCCGCAGGCCTGGCCGGCATGGCCGCCTATCTGTCCGGACGCCCCCGGCGGGGACTTGGACTCTGCGTCGTCGGCATGCTGTTCCATCCGATCATGGGCCTGTGCTCGGTCGCGGCGATCGGCGCCGCCCTCTGCCTGGAGGACCGCCGTTGGCTATGGGCGGGTCTGACGGGCGTCGCCGTCGTCGCCGTGGCGGGGCTCGCGCACCTGCCGATCGCCGACCGTCTGGTGACCATCATGGATCCCGCCTGGCGGGCGGTGGTCGAGACCCGCAGCCCAATCCTGTTCCCCTCGCTCTGGCCGCTCGAGGCCTGGAGCCTTCTGTCCGTACAGATCTGTACGGCGGCGGCGGCGGTCTTTCTGCTCCAGGGCGCGCCGCGTCGCCTGGTGCTGGGCGCCTTGATCGCCGGTCTCGTCGGCGTCGCCGCCGCGGCCATGCTCGGCGAACGTCTGTCGCTGATCCTTTTCCTGCAGATCCAGAGCTGGCGCACCCTGCAACCCGTCGCGGTCCTGGCCCTGGCCTGCCTGGCGCTGCTGGTCGCCGAACTGCCCCGACGCGGGCCGGCAGGGCTGCTGGGCACGTCCTTGATCGGCTTGGCCTGGCTGTTTCGCGATGTCGGCGAGCTCAGCCTGCTCGCGGCGCCGTCGGGCCTGCTGCTTGTCGCCATGGACGGCAAGTCGCGCTTTACGCGTCCGAGACTTTACATGGGCTTGGCGCTCGGCCTGCTGGCCGTGGCGGCGATCGGCTATGCCGGATTGGCTGGCGCGGGTCTGGCGAACAAGCTGGCGAGAGCGGGGCGCTATAGCGAGGGTATCGTCTGGTTCAGCGATCTGCCCGCCCTGGCCATCGCGGTGGCGATCGGCGTCTGGTTGGCCCTCGGCCGACCGACGCCGCCGGTCATGGCGCGCATCGTCGGGGTGGGGGCGGTCTGCGTGCTGGCGATCCTCCTGTGGGACGACCGTTCCGACTACATCCGCGCGCGTGACCGGGGGAGAGATCAGGGACTGGTCGCCATGACCGCCGCGCGGCCCGGGCCAGTGCTGTGGCTGGTCGGCGACATGGAGTCCTGGTTGCTGCTGGGCCGACCCAATTGGTCAACGCGCGTGCAGGGCGCCGGTGTGGTGTTCTCGAGACCCATGGCCCTTGAGATTCGCGATCGCGCCGAGCGCCTGACGAACCTGGGATTGGCGGGCGAGGATTTCATTCGACCATTGACGGCGCCGGAACGCCGCCTGCCGCCGCCGAGCCTGGCGCAAGTCCGGATTTTCTGCGCGGCGTCGGATGCGCCGGCCTGGATCATCTGGCCGCGCTGGGACGACGCCCCGCCGCTGGCCGCCGAATTGGCGGCGCGAGACTGGACGCCCGAGGCGCCGTTCACCCGCGATCAGGTCGACCGGGGCGCGCTCCGCGCCCTCAAGGCCAGCCGCTACGCGGTCATTCCCTGCGCCGGTGACTGAGACGCCTTGGTGGTCTCGCGCGGCGCCTTGAGGCGCTCGATGCTCCAGGCCAGGAAGTGCACCAGAGCGTCGGCCAAGCCGACCATCGCCGCCAGCACGAACAGGCTGGACATCAGAAGAACCATCAGCGCGGACATGAGAAACTCCCGGTTCTCCGGATCAAGCCGCGAAAGCGGTAGGCGGTTCCCCTGGTAGCGCTATCAGCCATTGAAAAAGCGCGCGCGTGGTTGACAACGTTGTCACGCTTCCTGTGAATGGCGCGTCCGCGCAAAGACGGATTCACAAATCTAGCGTCACTAGGGAGCTTCAGGGCATGGCGGGTATGGGCGGCGGACTCGCGCCATCGGGCGGGACTGGCCAAGACGGAACGAGCAAGTCGGGCGGCGTGCTGCTGCCTTTCGTAATTCTATTGTTCTTCGCCTGGGGCTTCTCGACCTGCCTGGTCGACCTGGTGGCGCCGGCGCTGAAGTCGCTGTTCAAGCTGAACAACTTCCAGACGGCCCTGACGCAGACCTGCTTCTTCGGCGCCTATTTCCTGATGTCGCTGCCGTCGAGCTGGTTGCTGAGCCGCCTGGGCTATCTGCGCGCCGTCGTGGTGGGCCTGGTCGTGATGATGATCGGCTGCCTGCTGTTCGCCCCGGCCGCCAACACCGGCGTCTATTACGGCTTCCTCGGCGCTCTGTTCATCCTGGCCTCCGGCATCACCCTGCTGCAGGTCGCCGCCAACCCGCTGGTGGCCCTGCTGGGCAAGAGCGAGACGGCCTCCAGCCGCCTGACCTTCGCCCAGTTCCTGAATTCGTTCGGCACCTATCTGGCGCCGTTCGTGGGTTCGGCCCTGATCCTCCGGCACATCGAGAAGGCGCCCGATCCGGCGACCCTGACCCCGGCCGCCTTGGAGGCCCTGCGCCACACCCAGGCCCATGCCGTCCAGGCGCCGTACATGATCATCGCCGGCGGCCTGCTGGTGCTGGCGCTGCTGTTCTGGTTCCTGCGCAACAACGACAAGGCCCCGCAGGCCGAGGCCGCCACGGGCCTGGGCGAGATGCTGGGCATGATGAAGCACAAGCGCCTGGCCTTCGCCGTGCTGTGCATCTTCGTCTATGTCGGCGCCGAGGTGGCGATCGGCACCTTCATGACCAACTATCTGGCCCAGCCCAGCACCCTGGGCCTGCCGCTGTCGAAGGCCGGGGCCATGCTGTCCTGGTACTGGGGCGGCGCGATGGTCGGCCGCTTCATCGGCGCCTTCGTGCTGGCGCGGGTCTCGCCCGGCAAGGTGCTGACCGTCTGCGCCCTGATCGTGGTGGGTCTGATCACCACATCCGCCATGACGTCTGGCGTGACCGCCGGGTACAGCCTGCTGGCGATCGGCCTGTTCAACTCGATCATGTTCCCGACCATCTTCACGCTCGGCATCGAGGGCATGGGTCGCAAGACGCCGGCCGCATCGGGCCTGCTGTGCATGGGCATCGTCGGCGGCGCGGTGATCCCACCGCTGACCGGCTTCGTCGCCGACCACATCGGCAGCCTGGGCTTGGCGATGTTCGTGCCGGCCATCTGCTACCTGATCATCGCCGCCTTCGGCTGGTCGGCCCGCAAGCCGGTCGAAGCTGTCCATGCCGCCGAGACGCTCGAAGCCGCGCCGGCCGCCGCGGCGCACTGACCGGTTCACTCCAACTTCCTGCAAGCGCACCCCGGGAGGCTCGTCCTCCCGGGGCTTTTTTTGCTTAGTGAGCATCCGGCGGCGGCTTGGCGCCGGCGAGGGGCGGGGGCTTGCAGAACGGGGCCATGACCAGGGCCAGCACAAACAGCGCCGCCATCACCCGGAAGACGTCATTGAAGGCCAGGGTCAGGGCCTCGCGCCCGACCACCTTGGCCAGCTCGGCCTGGAGGATCAGCGCGGCCTGGGCGGCGTCGGGGGTGCGCTCGGCGATGCGGGCGGCCAGGGCCTCCAGCGCCGCATCGCCCGAGCGGCCGGCCTCGCCCAGCGCCTCGCCAAAGCGGGCCACGTGGACGCGGGCGTTGTCGCCCAGCCAGGTGTTGACCACGGCGATGCCGATCGCTCCGCCCAGGTTGCGCATCAGGTTGAACAGGCCGGACGCGTAACGCAGCTCGGCCATCTCGAAGCCGGACAGCGCCATGTTCACGCTGGGCACGATGCATAGCATGATCGCGAAGCCCCGAAGGGCCTGGGGCGCCAGCAGGGCCGCGAAGCCCCATTGGCTGGTCATGTGCGAGGTCAGCCACAAGGCCGCGGCGAACAGCGACAGGCCCACCGTCACCACGATCCGCTGGTCGACGCGGGTCGACAGTCTGGCGGCGATGACGGTCGACAGGATCTGGGCGATGCCGGTGACGAAGACCGTCGTGCCGATCTCCAGGCTGTCATAGCCCCGCACCCGCCCCAGGAAGACAGGGATCAGATAGGTCGAGGAATAGAGGCCAAAACCGATCACCAGATTGAACACGCAGGCGAACACGAAGGTCGGCTTGCGGAACGGCGACAGCTTCACGACCGGTCCGCCGGACCGGAAGGAACGCTCGACGAACAGGGCGAAGGCCACCAGCGTCACCCAGCCGGCGATGGCGATGGCCGGATCCTCGAACCACTGCTGGCGCGGACCTTCCTCCAGCACATATTCCAGCCCGCCCAGGAAGACGGCCATGGCCGCCAGGTGGGCGTAGTCGATAGTCTTCAGCATCTCGGGCCTGGCCCGATCAACCTTGATCACCGTGATCGCCAGGATCGTCACAAGGGCTCCGGGCGCGATGTTGATGTAGAAGATCGAGCGCCAGCCGACCGCCTCGGTCAGCCAACCGCCGACCGTTGGGCCCAGGGTCGGGGCCAGCACCGAGACCATGCCCAGGATCGCCGGGATCATCGCCCGCTGCGGTCCGGAGAACATGGCGAAGCCCGTCGCGAACACCGTCGGCACCATGGCCCCGCCGGTGAAGCCCTGCAGCACGCGGAACAGGATCATCGAGTCGATGTCCCAGGCCATGCCGCATAGGGCGGAGGAGAGGGTGAAGAGGCCGGCCGACAGGGCGAACAGCCATCGCGTCGACAGCGACTGGGCCAGGAACGCCGCGAACGGGATCATGACGAGCTCGGCCATCAGATAGCCGGTCTGCACCCAACTGATCTCGTCGGGTCCAGCTGAGAGCCCCGCCTGCACGTCGTTCAGCGACGCGGCCACGATCTGGATGTCGATCAGGGCCATGAACTGGCCGAACGCCATCACTCCGAAAATCAGGAACTTGGTCCGGGTGGGCAGGGCGCCTGGATCGATGGGCGGCTTGGCGGCGGCTGAGCTCACGGGAGCGCCCCTTGAAAGTATGATGGCTATAATATTATATGTATCATGTAATCGAGGACGCAAGCATGCGCTACGACGCGGAGCACAAGCGGAAGACCCGCCTGCGGGTCCTGGACGAGGCCGCCATGGCCATTCGCGAGGAAGGTCCGCACCGCCTGGGCGTGGCCGGGGTCATGGCCCGCGCGGGCCTGACGCACGGCGGCTTCTACGCTCACTTCCCGTCGAAGGAGGCCTTCGTTTCCGAGGCCATCGCCCACATGTTCGAGGGCGGGCCGACGGCCATGCTGGAGAAGGTGAAGGGCGCGCCGCCACGCGAGGCCCTGACGGGCTACATCGACTTCTACTTGTCGGCCCGCCATCGCGACTCGCGCTCGGGCGGCTGTCCTCTGCCTTACCTCGCGGTCGACGCGCCGCGCCTGTCGCAGGCTTCGCGCGAGCGTTACGCCAGGGGCGTGGCGCACCTGACGGGGATCATCGCCACCCATCTGTCGGCATTGGGCCGCGACCATGCCGAGGATGAGGCCAGCTCGACCCTCGCCGAACTGGTCGGGGCCCTGACCCTGGCCCGGGCCGAGCCCGATGCCGACCGCTCCGACGCCATTCTTGAACGCTCCCGCGCGCACCTGAAGCGCCGCCTTGGCCTGGAGGCCGACCAATGACCGACGCCACGTTCGAGGGCGCGGCCGCCCAGTCCGTCACCAAGGCGAAGAAGTCGCCGTTCTCGCGCAAGACCGTGCTGGCCGTGGGCGGGGCGATCATCGTGGCCGCCAGCGGCTCGGCCCTGATCGCCATGCCCAAAGGCGCGGTCTCGACCGACGCGGCCTATGTCCAGGCCGACAGCTCCAGCGTGGCGCCCAAGGTGCGGGGCCTGGTCGCCCAAGTGCTGGTCGACCACAATCAGGCCGTCAAGCGGGGCGACGCCCTGGTCCGCATCGACCCCGAGGAGTTCGACGCCCGCGTGGCTTCCGCCGAAGCCGATGTCGGCAACGCCGAGGCCGCCGTCGCCAGCGCCCGCGCCGCCCTGATCTCGCTGGACGCCGAGCAGCGGCTGGCCGGCTCCAATATCCGCGCCGCCCAGACCGCCATCGCGGCCGCCGACGCCGAGAATGTCCGCGCCCAGGCCGACCGCAAGCGCTACGAGGATCTCGCCGACAGCGGCGCGGTGGCCCGACGTGACGTCGAGCGTTTCCGCGCCGCCGCCGTCGGGGCGCAGTCGTCCGCCGACCGCAGCCGCGCCCAGCTCTCGGTCAGCCAGGACCAAGCCGCCGTCACCGCCGCCAAGCGCGCCACCCTGACGGCCAACCTGGCCCAGGCCGAGGCCGCGGTGGCCCGCGCCAGGGCCGCCTTGATCCTGGCCCGTCAGGACCAGAGCCACACCGTCATTGTCTCGCCGATAGACGGCGTGGTCGGCGACCGCCAGGCCGAGCCCGGCGACTATGTCCAGCCCGGCACGCGGCTGATGACCATCGTGCCGATCAAGGCGCTGTATGTCGTCGCCAACTTCAAGGAGACCCAGGTCGAGCGGATGCTTCCCGGGCAGGCGGCGACGATCAAGGTCGACGCGCTGGGCGGCAAGGCGCTGAAGGGCCGCGTCGAGAGTTTCGCCCCGGGCTCGGGCTCTCAGTTTTCGCTGCTGCCGTTCGAGCCGGGCACGGGCAACTTCACCAAGATCGTCCAGCGCGTGCCGGTCCGCATCCGCCTGGATCCGGGTCAGGCCGACATCGCCCGCCTGCGGCCGGGCCTGTCGACGACCGTGAAAGTGAATCTGAAGAGCTAAGCCTTGCGGCCGCGCGGACTGGCGCCGGTCCAGCGCTTGAAGGCGCGGGAGAAGGCGCTGGTTTCGGAGAAGCCGACCAGATAGGCAGTCTCGTTGACCGACAGCTTTTCCAGATAGGTCTCGGCCATCCGCCGCCGCAGATCGTCCAGCACCTGGTCGAAACCGACCCCTTCGGCCTTCAGGCGGCGGTAGAGAGTCTGGCGCGACAGGCCCAGGGCGGTGGCGACCGCGTCCATGGCCAGTTCGCCGGTATGCAGCAGCGGGATCAGCAGGGCCTCTACCCGACCGCGCGTGGTCTTGGATTGCTCCAGGCTGGCCAGCAGGGCGTCGGCATGGCCGTTGAACATGCCGAAGGCGTAGCGGTTGGGCCGCTGGATCGCGAGGTTCAGCCACGAAGGCTCGATCCGCAGGGCGTTCCAGGCCGCGCCGAAGGTGACGGGCGCGCGCAGCACCCGCTCGTACTCGGCGGCGTGGGCCGGGCGCGGACAGGTCAGGTGGACGGCGAGGGCGAAGGTGAAGTCCGGATAGTGCCGTGTCATCTCGCACGTGAAGCGAGCCAGGGCAGCCTCGATCAGCTCCGGAAAGTCCTCGGCGCAACGGTCCTCCAGCCAGAGTTCGCCATTGCGCGGCGTTAGCTGGAAGCGGGGACCGTCCGAGACGCCATCGACTTCCACCACCAGGCGCGAGAAGCGGTTCAACTGCTTCAGGGCCCCGCCCATGGTGTCGGCCGCCTGGCAGATCAGGCCGACGATCGAGATCTGCTCGAAGCGGGTGGCTTCCGGGAGCTTCAGGGCCAGGGCCGGCTCGCCGGTCATCTCCTGGCCGGCGCGGTAGAGCGCCTTGTAGCGTTCCAGCGGGATGCGGGCGTCCTGGTCGGCGAAATCGGTCTCGGTGACGCCGGTTCGCTCCAGCAGCGCCGCGCGGTCCGCGCCCAGCGACGCCGCGAACTCCAGCAGGCCCTTGAAGAACCCGCCCGACACCGTCGCTTGCACCACGCTTGCCTCGAGACTGCTGGCCATGGCGCGAGCGGTAGCAGGGTGATCGCCAGGGTCAAGTTCGTGTCGCCACGCGTCATGGCTTGGCTGGGCCGCGCTCTCTAAGCCTGCGGCCGAGGGATGCGTTGGCGAGTTCGTGCACATGGAGAAGATCGCTGGCCGGGCGCTGAGCGTTTCGGCGACCGCGTGGTTCGTCGCCCTGGTCGCGGGACTATGGGCGTTCGGGATCTATATCGTCGGGCTCTACGGCGTGGGCGCCGTCACCGGGGACTGGGATCGCTGGAACGCGGTGCTGCCGGCGGGGCATGGCTACAATCATGGCGACACGGCCGGGAACCTTGCGCTGGGCGTCCACCTGCTGATGGCGGTGTTCGTGACCTTCGCCGGCTCGCTGCAACTGGTTCCGGCGATCCGCGGAAAAGCGCCGAGGTTTCACCGCTGGAACGGGCGGGCGTTCATCGCCGTGGCCTTCGCCATCGCGCTGTCGGGCCTGTTCATCGCCTTCACCCGGGGCGCGGTGGCCGGAACCTATATGGCGATCGGCAACACGCTGAACGCGGTGCTGCTGATGCTCTGCGCGGGCCAGGCGCTGCGCTTCGCGCGGAAGAAGCGGTTCGACCTACATGGACGCTGGGCGCTGCGGGCCTTCGTGCTGATGCTGGGCGTGTTCTTCTACCGCCTGGGCATGATGCTGTGGTTCGCCGCCAACCAGGGACCGGTGGGGCACACCGAGGCGTTCGACGGACCGTTCGACATCGCCCTGGCCTTCGGTCACGTGCTGGTCCCGGTCGCAATCCTGGAGCTCTACCTGCTGGCGCGAGACCGGGGCGGGGTAGGGGCCAGGCTGGCCATGGCGTGCGGCATGGCGGTGGTCACCCTGGCGACCGCGGCGGGCGGCGTCTTCGCCACTCTGGGACTGTGGTTGCCGCGTCTTTAGGCACAGGCTCCGTTTCAGTTTTCCTGGGGGCGACCACCGGAAAACCTCGCTCGTAAATCCCACCGCGCGGCACGACATTCCACCCTCACCTTTGTCGAGGATCGCGCATGGCCGTCGCCCAGCCGAAGAGCAGCCGTTTCATCAGCGGGTTCGGAGTCCAGGTCCTGGTCGCCATGGCTCTGGGCCTCGGGCTGGGCCTGCTGGCCCGCAACCTGGGACCGGGCGAAGGCCAGGCGGGCTACGTCCTGGCCGAGACCTTGCACCAGGTTGGCGCGATCTTCGTCCAGCTGCTGCGCGTGCTGGTGCCGCCGCTGGTGTTCACGGCTATCGTCGCCTCGATCGCCAACATCGCCCAGCTGCAGAACGCCGCGCGCCTGGTCTGGCGGACCCTGTTCTGGTTCGCGGTCACCGCCCTGATCGCCGTGCTGATCGGTATCGCGCTGGGTTTGATCCTGCAGCCGGGCCTGCACACCACGGTCGAGGCCGCAGCTGCCAAGGCTCCCAAGACCCATGGCTCGTGGCTGGACTTCCTGACCGGCCTGGTCCCCGCCAATATCCTTGGCCTGGCCGCCTCGACCAAGATCACTGAGGGCGCGGCGACCACGGGCCTGTCGTTCAACGTGCTGCAGATCGTGGTCATCTCGCTGGTCACAGGCGTCGCGGCCCTGAAGGTCGGCGAGGCGGGCGAGGCCTTCCTGAAGTTCAACGCCTCGGCCCTGGCGATCGTGCGCAAGGTGCTGTGGTGGGTGATCCGCCTGACTCCGATCGGCACCGTCGGCCTGTTCGGCAACGCCGTGGCGCAGTACGGCTGGACGACGCTGGGTCAGCTCGGCGCCTTCACCGGCGCGATCTATATCGGCCTGGCCCTGGTGCTGCTGGTGGTCTACCCGACAATCCTGGCCCTGAACGGTCTCAACCCGATCAAGTTCTTCCAGGGCGCCTGGCCGGCGATCCAGCTGGGCTTCGTCTCGCGCTCGTCGGTCGGCACACTGCCTGTGACCGAGGCCGTGACCGAGACCAGCCTGGGCGTGCCGCGCGCCTACGCCGCCTTCGCCGTGCCGTTCGGCGCGACCACCAAGATGGACGGCTGCGCGGCCATCTATCCGGCGATCTCGGCGATCTTCGTGGCGCAGTTCTTCGGCGTGCACCTGGCTTGGTCGGACTACTTCCTGATCGTCTTCGTCTCGGTGATCGGCTCGGCCGCCACGGCGGGCCTGACCGGCGCGACGGTGATGCTGACCCTGACCCTGTCGACCCTGGGCCTGCCCCTGGAAGGCGTGGGCCTGCTGCTGGCCATCGACCCGATCCTGGACATGGGCCGCACGGCCGTGAACGTCGCCGGCCAGGTGCTGGTCCCGACCATCGTGGCCAAGCGCGAAGGGATCCTGGACCTTGAGACCTACAACACCGCTCGCGTTCCGGCCGAGACGGTCCTGCATCCCGCCGAATAGGCGAGCGCGGTTGCGCCAGGACGCTTTAGCGGCAATTTTGCCGGCCTCGTGAAGCGTCCCCGGGGGATTCCATGGCTTTGAAGACGACGAACGGCGGCCCCCGGGGGCCAAGCCGGCGCGCCTTCCTGTCCGGCGCCACGGCCCTGTCGGGCCTCGCCGTCACCGCCCCCCGCGCCTTCGCCCGGGCCTCGGATCGCGTCGAAGGGCTGCTGGCCCAGATGACGGTCGAGGAGAAGGCCGGCCAGCTGTCGTGCTTCGCCGACATGATCCGGCCGCCGATCGGCGACATGAATCCGCTAGTCAATATCCGCAACGCCCAGATCCTGCTGGCGGAGGTCAAGGCCGGCCGAATCGGCGCGCTGTTCAACGGCGTCGGCGCCCAGGCCGCGCGCGATACTCAGAAGGCCGCGATCGAGGGCTCCCGCCTGAAGATCCCGCTGCTGTTCGCCGCCGACGTGATCCACGGCTTCCGCACCGTGTTCCCGATCCCGCTGGGCGAGACCGCCAGTTTCGACCCGCACCTGGCCGAACGCACCGCCCGCGCCACCGCCCTGGAGGCGACGGCCTCGGGCCTGCACTGGACCTTCGCGCCGATGGTCGACGTCGCCCGGGATCAACGCTGGGGCCGGGTGGCGGAAGGGGCGGGCGAGGACGTCTATCTGGGCGAGGTGATGGCCGCCGCCCGCGTGCGTGGTTTCCAAGGCAAGGACCTGAAGGCCGACGACAGTCTGCTGGCCACGCCCAAGCACTTCGCCGCCTATGGCGCGGTGACGGCCGGCCTGGAATACAACTCCGTCGAGGTCTCGGACGCGACCTTGCGTGAGATCCACCTGCCGCCGTTCCAGGCCGCTTTCGCGGCCGGGGCCCTGACGACCATGTCGGCCTTCAACGACGTCAACGGGATCCCGGCCACGGCCAACAAGATGCTGCTGACCGACATTCTGCGCGGTGAGTGGGGTTTCAAGGGCGTGGTCGTCTCGGACTACACGGCCGACCAGGAACTGGTGGCTCACGGCTTCGCCGCCGACGACCGCGACGCTGCCCGCCTGGCGATCCTGGCCGGGGTCGACATGAGCATGCAGAGCGGCCTCTACAACCGCTACCTGCCGGAACTGGTCGCCTCGGGAGCCGTGCCGATGGCCACGGTCGACGCGGCCGTGCGCCGGGTGCTGGCCCTGAAGGAGGCGATCGGTCTTTTCGACAATCCCTACCGCTCGCTGGACCCCCGCGCGGAGGCGCAGCGAACCGCCACGCCCGCCTTGCGCGCCCTGAGCCGCGAGGCCGGCGCGCGCTCGATCGTGCTGCTGAAGAACGACGGCGCCCTGCTGCCTCTGCCCAAGGCCGGCAAGCGTCTGGCCCTGATCGGTCCGTTCGCCGACGACCGCGACAATGTGCTGGGGGCCTGGGGCGGATTCTTCGCCGACCGCCGCCTTAACGTCGATCTGGCCACCGGCCTTCGCGCCCAACTGGTCGACCCGGGGAGCCTGATCGTCGAGCGCGGCTGCGAGGTCGAGACCACCATCGCCGGCGGCTTCGAGCGCGCGGTCGCCGCGGCTCAAGCCGCTGACATCGTCCTGCTGGCCGTCGGCGAAAGCCAGGACATGACCGGCGAGGCCAAGTCGCGCACCGATATCCGCATCCCGCCGGTCCAGCAGCGCCTGGCCGAGGCGATCGCCGCGACGGGCAAGCCGGTCGTCGTGCTGTTGCGCCACGGCCGCGCCATTCAGCTGGAGGGCGTGGTCCGCGACGCCCCGGCCATCCTGGCGACCTGGTTCCTGGGCAGCGAGATGGGCAACGCCGTGGCCGATGTGCTGTTCGGCGTGGTGAACCCCTCGGGCCGACTTCCGGTCAGCTTCCCGATCGACAGCGGCCAGGAGCCGTTCTTCTACAACGGCCGCACCACCGGCCGCCCGGCCCCAGTCGATCCGAACGGCCAGGAGTACAAGGCGCGCTGGCGCTCGATCCGCAACGACGCGCTCTATCCGTTCGGCTTCGGGCTCAGCTACACGCGCTTCGACATCACCGATATGAAGCTGTCGACGGCGCGGCTGGGGTGGACCGACACGCTGCACATCACCGCCAAGGTCAGGAACAGCGGCAATCTGCACGGCGACCACGTCGTCCAGCTTTATATCCGCGATCGGGTCGCCAGCCGCACCCGGCCGGTGCGCGAGCTGAAGGGCTTCCAGCGCGTCTCCCTGGCTCCTGGAGCCGAGCGCGAGGTGCGGTTCGAGCTGAAGCGCGAGAACCTGATGTTCGTCGGCGACAACGATTACTGGATCGCCGAGCCGGGGATGTTCGACGTCTGGCTGGCCAATTCCGCCGTCGACGGCCTGATGGCCAGTTTCGAGCTGCTAGGGGCCGGCCAGGGTTGAACCCGAATCGGTGACGTTAGGAGTTTGGGCCTAAAAGCGGCCGACGATTCGCTTCAAAGCATTCGTGTTAAGCGCGCGCTAAGCTTGACGTCGCCTGTCCAGGCGCTGTGAGCGGGCGGCGCAACGCGAAGCTAACACCTTACTTCATAAGGCTTATGCGCGCTTCCGGCGGGCCGAAATATAGGCGCGCCCGTAAACTCGCGTGGCATGTATAGCGCTGCGTCGGCATGTCTCGTTGAAAGGACTTGGAAAGGAAATATGGTTACCGGAATCGGGCCATAGTCTGGCTTGTCGCGGGGCGCTTGAGTTTTCGGGGGGCGTCTCCATGGTTTGCGTCCGGGCGCGCAGGTGCGTGTCGGCCAGCAAGGGTGGGTGAATGTCGATCTCGAGCCTTTCTGCAGCGCAGATCTCGAACCTCTCGATCACGGCGATCCAGGGGCTGTCCACAACCGACATCCAGTCCCTAAACGGGTCCCAGATCGCCGCGATCAGCGCGACGGGGGATCGGCGCGCTTGCCGACACCCAGGTCGCCGCGCTCAGCGCGACCCAGGTCAAGGCGCTCACCACCACTCAGATCCCGAAGTTCGCGACATCGGTGGTCTTCGACGTCACCCAACTGACGCAACTCTCGACCAACCAGGTTTCGGCGCTTACCTCGACCCAGCTTGCGGCCCTCGATGTGTCGCATATCGCCAGCCTCGGCTCGACGCAGATCGGCGCCCTGTCGGCGACGAACTTCTCGGGCCTGGTCGGCACGCAGATCGCCGCCCTGAGCCAGGATCAGATCAAGGGCGTCAGCGTCGCCCAGGCGAAGGGGCTGACCGTCGCCGACGTCGGCGAACTGGTCGGCACCCAGATCGCCGCCCTTGGCGTGGATCGCGTCGCGGCGCTGTCGACCACCAACGTGTCGGCCCTCGACGCCAGCCAGATGGCGTCGCTGACCACCACCCAGATCGCCGGCCTGGCCGCCGCGCAGATCAAGAGCCTGACCGCCACCGATGTCGGCGAGATGTCGACGACGCAGGTCGGCGCGCTCTCGGCGGCTCAGCTCGGCGCGCTCACCGTCGCCAGCTTCTCGGCCCTGGCCGACACGCAGATGGCCGTGCTGACGACGACGCAGATCAAGGGCGTCACCGCCGACCAGATCAAGGGCATGACGGTCACCGACGTCGGTGAGCTGTCCTCGACCCAGATCGGCGGCCTCAGCGTCGCTCAGCTTGGCGCCCTGACCACGGGCCAGGCCGCGACGCTTTCGACCGACCAGATCGGGGTACTGGCCTCGACCCAGGTCGCGGCCCTGTCGACCTCCGCCTTCGCGGCCCTGAACGCCACCCAGGTCGGCGGCCTGACCGAGAACCAGATCAAGGGCCTGACGGCCCAGCAGATGTCCGCCCTGAGCGTCGGCGACGTCGGCGAGCTGACCTCCACGCAGGTCGGCTTCCTGAGCGCGACCCAGCTAGGCGCGCTGACCACCGGCGCGTTCTCGGCCCTGGACGCCACGCAGGTGGCGGCGTTGTCGACGAGCCAGATCAAGGGTCTGACGGCCAACCAGCTGAAGGCCCTGACGACCACCGACATTGGCGAGCTGACGACGACCCAGATCGGCTCCCTGGCGAACAGCCAGTTGGCCGCCATCACCTCCACCAACATCTCGGCCCTGGCCGACACCCAGGTGGCGGCGCTGACGACGACTCAGATCAAGGGTCTGACGGCCGATCAACTGAAGGGGCTAAGCGCCGCCGACGTCGGCGAACTGTCCACGACCCAGGTCGAGGCCCTGCTGCCGACTCAACTGGGCTCGCTGACGGCGGCCGCCTTCTCGGCCCTGGCCGACACCCAGGTCGCAAGGCTGAACAACAGCCAGATCGCTGGGATCAGCGCGACCCAGATCCGCGGCATGACGGTCACCGACATCGGTGAGCTGTCCTCGACCCAGGTCGGCGCCCTGACGGCCGCCCAGGTCGGCGTCCTGGCCACCACCCAGGCGCAGGCGCTGACGACCACCCAGATCGGCGGCCTGACTTCGACCCAGCTGGGCGCGGTCAGCACTACCAACCTGACCCTGATGGACGCCACGCAGCTGGGCGCTCTGACGACGACGCAGCTCAAGGGCCTGACCGCTCAGCAGGTGGGCGCCCTGACGGTGAGCAATGTCGGCAATCTGGCCGACACCCAGATTGGCGGACTTTCGTCGACCCAGCTGGGCGCGATCTCGACGACCAGCTTCTCCGCGTTGAGCGCCACCCAGGTCTCGCTGATCAACGAAACCCAGATCAAGGGCCTGACGGCCAACCAGATCAAGGCGCTGACGACCACCGATGTGGGCGAGCTTTCGACCACCCAGGTCGCCTCCCTGACGACCGCCCAGCTGGGCGCGATGTCCACGACCAATCTTTCGGCGCTCAACGCCAACCAGATGGCGGCCCTGACCGAGACCCAGGTGAAGGGTCTGACGGCCGATCAGCTGAAGAACCTGACGACCACCGACATCGGCGAGCTGACCACCACCCAGGTCAAGGCGCTGAGCGCCGACCAGATCAAGAACCTGAGCACGGCCGCCGTCTCGGCGATGGTCGACACCCAGGTCGCGGTGCTGAGCAGCACGCAGGTGAGGGGTCTGTCCGCGGCCCAGCTGCAGGCCTTGACGGCCAGCGACATCGCCGAACTGGCCGATACCCAGATCGGCGCCCTGGCGACCTCGCAGCTGTCGGCCCTGAACCTGACCAACGTGAAGAGCCTTTCGACGGCTCAGCTGGGCCAGCTGACCGCCACGCAGGTCGGTGCGCTGTCGGCGACGAACTTCGCGGCCCTGGACGCCACGCAGGTCGGCTCGCTCACCGAGAGCCAGGTGAAAGGCCTGACCAGCGCTCAACTGGCCGCTCTTACGGCCGCCGATATCGGCGAGCTGGCCGCGACCCAGGTCGGCGCCCTGAGCGCGGCCCAGGTCGGCGCCCTGACGGCGACGGCTTTCACCGCGCTGAACGCGACCCAGACGGCGGCCCTCACGACCACGCAGATGAAGGGACTGACCTCTTCGCAGCTGAAGGCCCTGTCGATCACCGACATCGGCGACCTGGCCGACACCCAGATCGGCGCCCTGACGGCGACCCAGCTGGGCTCCATGACCTCGATGGGTTTCTCGGCCCTGAGCGCCACCCAGATGGCGCAGATCTCGACGGGCCAGATCAAGGGCCTGACGGCTGATCAGCTGAAGAACCTGACTGTCACCGACATCGGCGAGCTGTCGACCACCCAGGTCTCGGCCCTGACGGCCGACCAGATCAAGAACCTCTCGGCGGCCAGCATCTCGGCCCTGGTCGACACCCAGATAGCCGTCCTGGTCAACACGCAGATCCAGGCGCTGAACACGACCCAGCTCAAGGGCCTGTCGGTCTCCGACATCGACGAGCTGTCGGCGACCCAGGTTGGCGCGCTGTCGGCCGCCCAGCTGACCGCCCTGGCCTCGACCCAGGTTCAGGAGCTTTCGACCACGCAGCTGGGCGCCCTTAACGGCACGCAGGTCGGCGCGATCACGGCCACCAATTTCAGCCTGATGGACGCCACCCAGATGGGCGCCCTGACCTCGACCCAGCTGAAGGGCCTGACCACCGCCCAGGTGGCGGCGCTAACCACCACCAACGTGGCCGCCCTGGCCAATACGCAGATCCAGGCGCTGAGCGCGAGCCAGCTGGGCGCCATGGCCGCGACCAGCTTCTCCGCCCTGAATTCGACCCAGGTCTCGCTGATCAACGAGACACAGATCAAGGGCCTGACGACCGCGCAGATCAAGGGCCTTTCGGTCACCGACATCGGCGAGCTGAACACGACCCAGCTGTCGGCCCTGTCGACCGTCCAGATCGGCGCGCTGTCGGCGGCCAACTTCTCGGCCCTGGTCGACACCCAGGTGGCGGCGCTGACGGCGAACCAGATGAAGGGCCTGACCGCCACCCAGATCAGTGGCCTGTCCCTCACCGACGTGGGCGAACTGTCCGCGACACAGATCGGCGCCCTGGGCGCCGACCAGATCAAGAACCTCTCGGCCGCCAACCTCTCGGCCCTGGACGCGACGCAGACCGCCGCCCTGACGGCGACCCAGATGAAGGGTCTGACCAACACCCAGATCGCCGGCCTGAGCGTCACGGACATCGGCGAACTGAACCAGACCCAGATCGGCGCGCTGTCGAGCGGCCAGATCGCGGCGCTGAACGTCGCGGACCTGTCCACCACCCAGATCTCGGGCCTCAGCGCCTCGGTGATCGGCGCGCTGGGCGCGACCAAGTTCGCCGCCTGGGACGCCACCCAGGTCAGCGCGCTGAACGACACCCAGATCCGGGGCCTGACCGCCTCGCAGCTGGGCGCGCTGAACGCCACCGACATCGCCGAGTTCTCGACGACCCAGGTCAAGGCCCTGACGCCGACCCAGCTGGGCGCGCTTTCGGCGACGGGCTTCTCGGCTCTGGACGCCACCCAGGTCGGTGCGCTGACGACAACGCAGATCAAGGGCGTCTCGGTTAACCAGCTGAAGGCGCTGACGGTCACGGACGTCGGTGAACTGTCGACCACCCAGGTCGGAGCGCTCTCGGCGGCGCAGGTCGGCGCGCTGACGGCCACCGGCTTCTCGGCGCTGGACGCCAATCAGGTCGCCGCCCTGACGACGACTCAGATCAAGGGTCTGACGGCCGACCAGCTGAAGAACCTGACGGTCACCGACGTCGGCGAGCTGCTGACGACCCAGATCCAGGCCCTGACGGCCGACCAGGTCAAAAACCTCTCGGCGGCCAGCATCTCGGCCCTGGCCGACACCCAGGTCGCGGTTCTGGCCAACACCCAGATCCAGGCGCTGAACGCCACCCAGCTGAAGGGCCTGTCGGTCACCGACATCGACGAGCTGTCGGCGAACCAGATCGGCGCGCTTTCGGTGCTGCAGATCGGCGCCCTGGCCGACACCCAGGTTCAGGAGCTGTCGACGACCCAACTGGCCGGCCTGACCGCCAGCCAGGTGGGCGCGCTCAGCAACACCGCCTTCCTGGCCATGGACGGGACCCAGGTGCAGAGCCTGACCGCGACCCAGGTCAAGGGCCTGACGGCCACCCAGCTGAAGGCCCTGGACGCCTTCAACACCTTCGAGTTCTCGACCGCGGTGGCCAAGCTGTCCGCCAGCCAGCTGGGGGCGTTGACCACCACCGCCCTGAACAGTCTGAACTCGACCCAGATCGGATCTCTGACGACCACCCAGATGGGCGGGCTGACGGGCACGCAGGCGAACGGCCTGTGGTTCTCCTTCGTGGACGCTCTCGACGAGACACAGACAGCGGCGATGTCAACCAGCATGCTGTCGGCCCTGCCGACGACCATGCTGGACTTCCTCAGCACGACGCAGACCCAAGCGCTGACGGCCAGCCAGCTGAAGGCGCTGACCGTCACCCAACTGGCGGGGGTCGGGGGGGGCACGCTGAACGAGCTGACGGGCACGCAGCTTGCTAGTCTGACCACGGCGCAGGTGGGGGCGCTCACATCGACCAACATCACGTCGCTCAGCAGCACTGCGGTCAAGTCGCTGACCGCGAGCCAGATCGGCGCGATCAAGAAGGAAGCCATCGGTAACTTTGCCGGCGCCTTCTACCAGAGCATAGAAGCGACCCAGATCCCCGGTCTTACGACGGCCCAGATCGGCGCGCTGCCGCAGGGCATCCTGGGCAGCTTCGGCGACACCAACGTCGCCGCGCTGTCGTCCACCCAGATCGGCGCGCTGTCGGCGACCAACCTGAGATCGCTGAGCGCGACACAGGCCGGCGCCCTAACCACGACCCAGGTCAAGGGCCTCACGGCTACCCAGATCACCGGCATGGGCCCTCCGGTTACGCAACTGAGCGAGACGGCGATCGGCTCGCTGAGCGGCGCCCAGCTCGGCGGCTTCGACGTCACGTCCCTGAACAGCCTGAACGACACGAAGTTCGCGGCCATCACCTCGACCCAGGTCAAGGGCCTGACCGCCACCCAGATCAAGGGCTTAGCCTCGGGCGGCGCGCTCGACCGTCTGGCCGACACCCAGATCCAAGGGCTCTCGGCCCTGCAGGTGGGCGCGTTCAGCACCACGGGCTTCTCGCAGTTGAGCCAGACCCAGGTCGCGGCGCTGAACGCCACCCAGATCAAGGGTATCGCGCCCAGCCAGCTGCAGAGCCTGACGGTCACGGACATCGGAGAGTTCTCGACCACCCAGATCCGCGCCCTGACTGCGGACCAGATGAAGCAGCTGTCGGCGACCAACATCTCGGCCCTGGCCGACACCCAGGTCGCGGTTCTGGCCAACACCCAGCTCCAGGCGCTGAACACGACCCAGCTGAAGGGTCTGTCGGTCAGCGACATCGATGAGCTGTCGGCGACCCAGATCGGCCAGCTCGCGCCGGCCCAGATCAGCGCCCTGGTCCCGAGCCAGTTGCAGGAACTGTCGACCACCCAGGTCGGCGGCCTCACGGCCACCCAGTTGGGCGCGATTTCGTCCACCAATGTCTCGCTGATGCGCGACACCCAGCTGGCCGCGCTGTCGACGACCCAGATCAAGGGCCTGACGGCGCTCCAGATGGGCGGCCTCAACACCGCCAACATCGCCGCCCTGGCCGATACGCAGGTGCAGGCTCTCAGCTCGACCCAGCTGGGCGGCATGACGCCGACCGGTTTCTCGAACCTGAGCGCCACCCAGGTGGGCGTGCTGACCTCGGTACAGCTGAAGGGCCTGACGACGGCTCAGATCAAGGGGCTGACCGTCACCGACGTCGCCGAGTTCGACGAGACCCAGATCGGCGCGCTGTCGCCCGCCCAGATCGGCGCCCTCAGCGCGACCGCCTTCTCGGCCCTGGTCGACACCCAGGTGGCCGCGCTGACGACGACCCAGGTCAAGGGGCTGACGGCCGACCAGCTGAAGGGCCTGACCACGACCGACATCGGTGAACTGACGACGACCCAGGTCGCCAGCCTGGCCCCGACCCAGTTGGCGCTGATCTCGACGACCAACATCTCGGCCCTCGACGCCGCCCAGACCGCCGCGCTGACGGCGGCCCAGGTCAAGGGTCTGACCCTCGACCAGGTCAAGGGGCTGTCGACCACC
The DNA here is from genome assembly GCF_044056025.1 of Caulobacter sp. UC70_42. Taxonomy (NCBI): domain Bacteria; kingdom Pseudomonadati; phylum Pseudomonadota; class Alphaproteobacteria; order Caulobacterales; family Caulobacteraceae; genus Caulobacter; species Caulobacter sp. UC70_42. The sequence continues at coordinate 3,042,506 of NZ_CP171994.1, forward strand.
GACATCGGCGACTTGGCCGACACCCAGGTCGCCGCCCTGACGGCGCCCCAGGTGGGGGCCCTGAGCGCGGCCCAGGCCGGGACGCTGTCGGCCGCCCAGATCGCCCTGATGGCCGCGACCCAGGTCGGCGCGCTGTCGACCACGGCCTTCTCGGCCTTGGTGGGCACGCAGGTCGGCGCGCTGACCAGCACCCAGGTGAAGGGCATCGTGCCGAGCCAGTTGGCGGCCTTGAGCGCGGCCGATGTCGGCCAGTTCATCGACACCCAGATCGCGGCGCTGAGCATCCTGCAATTGGCGGCCCTCTCGGCGACCAACGTCTCGGCCCTGGACGCCACCCAGACCGCCGCTTTGACCACGACCCAGATGAAGGGTCTGACCGCTTCGCAGCTGAAGGGTCTGTCGGTGACCGACGTGGGCGAGCTGGCGGACACGCAGCTGGCGGCCCTGACGAGCAGTCAGCTCGGCGCGCTGGGCACGACCGTGATCGACGCGCTGAGCACGACCCAGATCGGCCAGCTGCAAGCCACTCAGATCTCCGGCCTGACCGCCACCCAGCTGGACTATCTGTCGACGACCAACATCGCGGCGCTGACCACGACCCAGGCCAACGCCCTGACCACCGCTCAGGTGCAGAGCCTGAGCGACGCCCAGATCGCGGCCTACCTGACGGTGAGCTGATCCCGGCCGCCGTCCGCGCCTCCCCGAGGCGCGGACGGCGGACCGCTTGCGATCCTTGCTCTCGAGCATTGGTCGAGTTCCAAACCCCATGCCATGATCACGCAGCGCTGACTCGCGCGCCGCTTTCGCGCGCGCCCGTCCGCCGCCCATCGGTTTCAGGAAGACAATGGCTGACGTCGATACGCTGAACCTGCTCAGCACGCTGACCGCCGAGGACTGTTCGCTCGGCGACCTCATCACCCTTGCCTCGCAACTTGGCGCGGAAGGCCAGCCAGCGCTCGCCGACCAGGCCTACAAGGTCTGGATCAAGTTCAACGCCGAGCACCCGCAGTTGTCGGTGGCGTTGTTCAACCGCGCGGTCCTGCAGGCGGCTCTGGGCGACAACCCCGGCGCGGCGGCCTCGTTGGAACAGGCGATCAAGCTCAATCCCGACTTCCTTCCTGCCTATGTGAACCTGGGCGGCATCCAGGAGCGGGCCGGGCTGGGCGAGCTGGCCGTCGCCACCTGGGAGGCGGGCGCCAACCGCCAGGTTGTCATCAGCGGCGTGGGCGCGGGCTACGCCTTCACCTGCCTCAAGCAGATCGCGCGGCTGCTGGGCGACATGCACCAGTCGGCCCGCGCCGAGCTGGCCCTGCAGCGCGCCGCCGAACTGGATCCCTCGGCCATGGACGTGATCGGCCAGCTGGTCGCCACGCGCCTGTCCCTATGCAAGTGGCCGGCCCTGCAGCCGACGGAGCGCGTCCCGCGCGAGACCTTGCTGGAAGGCGTCAATCCGCTGTCGGTGGCCGCCTATACCGACGACCCGCTGCTGCTGCTGGCCGCGGGCAACCATTTCGTCGAGCGCGAGGCCAAGGTTACGCCCGAACAGATCCGTCTCGACCGCCGTGACGCCCCGATCGACATCAACGGCCGTCGTCCGCGCATCGGCTACATCTCCTCCGACCTGCGCGATCACGCCGTCGGCTACCTGATGGCCGAGCTGTTCGAGGTTCACGACAAGTCGAAAGTCGAGGTCTTCGCCTATTACTGCGGGCCGGAGTCCAGTGACGGCCTGAACACCCGCATCCGCGCGGCGGTGGAGCACTTCACCGACATCCGCCCGATGTCGGACGACGAGGCCGCTCAGCGCATCGCCGACGACGGGATCGACATCCTGGTCGACGTCAACGGCCACACCCGCGACGCTCGCACCTCGGTCTTCGCCCGCCGTCCGGCCCCGATCATCGTCAACTGGCTGGGCTACCCTGGGACGATGGGCAGCGACTACCACCACTACATCATCGCCGACCTGTGGATCATTCCGCCGGAGATGGAGCTCTACTACTCGGAGGCCGTGCGCCGAATCCCCTGCTATCAGCCCAACGATCGCCGCCGGAAGGTGGAGGAGACGATCCCGACCCGCGCCGAGGCCGGCCTGCCCGAGGACGCCTTCGTGTTCTGCTGCTTCAACGCCACGCAGAAGATCACGCCCCACGTCTTCGACCGTTGGATGGAGATCCTCAAGCGCACGCCCGGCAGCGTCTTGTGGCTGCTGGACAGCAATCCCGAAACCAACGCCCGCTTGCGCGACGCGGCCGAGGTGCGGGGCGTGGATCGCACCCGCCTGGTCTTCGCCCAGAAGCTGCAGAACGCCTTCCATCTGGCTCGTTACCGCCTCGCCGACCTGTTCCTCGAACACCACGCCCTACGGCGCCCATACGACGGCCTCGGACGCGCTGTGGATGGCCGTGCCGGTCCTGACCTGGTCGGGGCGCTGCTTCGCCTCGCGGGTCTGCGGCAGCCTAGTGCGCAGCGCCGGCCTGCCCGAGCTGGTCGTCGACAGCGCGCGGGCCTATGTCGAGAAGGCCGTCGAGATCGGCGTCGATCGCGCCAAGGCCCAGGCTCTGCGCGAGACGTTGGAGGCCAACCGCGACAGCTGCGTGTTGTTCGACATGGACCTGCTGGCCGGCAAGCTGGAAGACCTCTACCGCGAGATGATCGCCGAGTATCATGCGGGCCAGAGGCCGCGTCCGAACCTGACCAATCTCGACACCTACTTCCGCATCGGCCTGTCGCTGGACCGTGACGATCGCGAGATGCAGACCGAGCCCGATCTTCACACCATCTATCGCCACGAGCTGACGCGGCGCGACCGGGTCAAGGCCATCCCCGCCGATGGCCGGCTCTGGGAAGGCGGCGCTTCGTGAGCCAAGTTCCGCTTGGCGATCTGTTCGGGCGTCGCACGACGCGGCCCGCGCAGTTCGGCCAACTGGCGAGCTTGGGCGACCTGTCCGGGCTGGTGGCCCAGCTCCGGCGATGCAAGGCGGAGGACCTGGACTTTCGAGTCCTGCTGGTCGGCGAGGGGCCGCCCGGTTGGCCGGAAGATTTGCGCGACGCCACGCTAGGCGGGAAGGGCGCCGATTTCCCCGGCGACCTCTCCGATCCCGAGACCTATGGCCCCGTCCTGGTCCATGTCGCGCGCGAGGGTCGCTTCGACTGTGTGCTGGCCACGCACGTGGTCCAGACCCTGGCCCGGCCGTCCGCGCTGCTGGAGCGCCTGCCGCTGATCGCCGAGGCCGGCTGGATCACCACGCCGTCGCGCTATCTCGAGGCGCTCAAGCCCGAGGGGGCCTACCGCGGCTTCGCCCATCACCGCTGGGCCGCCGACCACCTGGACGGCGCCCTGGTGCTGGCCCCCAAGACCCCGCTGCTCGAGCACCTGACCTTCCCGGGCGAGGCCGTCTGGGCCCAGGCCCCGCAACGGTTCGAGCTGCAGGTCGGATGGCGCGGCGGCCTGAACTTCGCGGTCATGCTGGGTGAGGGGACCTTGCCGGTCGGCGCTCAGGCCCTGGCCCTGCTCGGGCGCTTCTTCGAGGGCGTGCCGACCGAGCCCGCGCCCCCCGTCGCGCTACCGACCGAACCGGCGCTGGATGTCGCCGCCGAGCTGACCAAGGCCATCGCCACCGCCCGCGATACGCAGTCGGGCCTGCATCCGCTAGGCCGGATGAAATTCTATCACGACGCTGTCAGCCTGATCCTCTGCGAGCCCCTGACCCGCGAGCGCCTCGAACTGTTCGAACTGCTGCTGGCCGAGGCCGCGGCCATGGGCATGGAGTCGCCGGGGCCGGAGTGGGGCGACTGGGTCAATCACTACCGCGCGGTGATGGAGGCCCTGACCGGCGCGGACCTGAACGGCCCGACCCCGCCAGCGCCGGACGACGGCCCCCAGACCTTTCTGACTGGCGATGGCCGGACCCTTGATGGCGAGGGGCTGAAGGCCCACGCCGACGCCCTCGGGGTCGAAGTGGTGTTCTTCGCCGCTGGCGACCCTCGCTATGTCGAGCTGTATGGTCGCTGGCTGGCTCTGTCGGTGCTCAAGCACAGCGACACGCCGTTCCTGGTGGTGATCCATGTGATCGGCGGCGCCGGCAAGCTGGCCGAGGCCGCCGCGACGGTGCGGATCGATGACCCGCGGGTAGTGTTCGTCGGCGACGACTTCGACGCCTCGGCGGTGACCACGAAGTGCTTCGAGGCCCCGCCGAAGGGGCTGATCGAGATCCCGGTCGCCCACTACCAGTCGGTGCGTTTCCAGCGCCTGGGCGGATTGCTGGATCTGCTGCAACGACCGGTCTTCGTCTCCGACATCGATCTGCTGCTCCAACGCGGCGTCGCCGACCTGCTGGAGCGGTGGGCCGACGCCGACCTGGTGCTGAACCTGAACGACAAGAACTTCCAGGCCGGCTCGCGGATCACCGCCAACCTGCTGCTGGCGCGTCCCACGCCGGAGACATCCATCCTGCTGCGCTGGCTGCGGGCCTATCTGGACGCGCGACTGTCACGCGACACCGTCACTCGCTGGATCGACCAGGTCGCCTTGAACCTGGCCCGCCGTCACCTGGAGCTGCACGCCCCGAGCGCGAAGATCGGGACCTTCGACACCCAGAGCGACATCAACAACGTGATGTTCAAGGAATATGTCGAGGGGCACCCGTTCCGGTTCCTGTCGCTCTACCACGGGTTCGATACGTCGACCCTGGAGGAGTAGGGCGGCCTAGAAGGTGGCCGTCGCCTTCATCACCACGGCCTCATCGACCTCCGCCCACAACGCAGCGCCGTCGTCAGTGAGATGTCCTTTCGCCGCGATGGTCTCACCAGCAAAGGCCGGCTTCAGCGCCCGGAACGAAAAACGCTTCAGCGGCCGGGCGGGCATGGCCTCGAGCAGCAGCAGGGCGATCAGCGGGCCGTGGACGACGAGGCCCGGATAGCCTTCGACCTCGGTCGTGTAGGGCAGGTCGTAGTGGATGCGGTGACTGTTCGAGGTCGCCGCCGAGAAGGCGAATAGCAACACCGGATCGGTAGGCGTTTCTCTGGACCACTCGGCGTTGGGTCGGGCTTCAGCGTCAGGCGCGCGCGGCGCGCGCGGCGCGGCGGTGTAGACGATCGTCTGGCGCTCGGTGACGCGGACCTCGCCGGCCTGGCTGAACGTCCGGTCGACCGTGACGAAGGTCAGGGGGCCGCTCGCGCCTGGCTTCTCCTCGATCTTGGCGACGGTCTCGACGAGCTCGGTTTCGAGGCCGGGGATGAGGGGACCCGCGAAGGTCATGTCCGCCGCCGCGAACATCCGCCGAGGCGCTTCGATCGCTGGCAGGAACAGACCGCGCCTCTGATGGCCGTCTGGGCCGAGATCGGCTCGGGGGATCGGTTCGGCCAGACATCCCCAGTGCCAGGCGGGCGGGACTTCATCGGGCGTCGGGCGGTCGAGCACTGCCGCCAGCCGGGCCAGGTCCGAGGCCGCCAGGACCGCCGTCCGCCGCCTTTGCATCAGTACGAGCGGGGCAGGCCGAGCACGTGCTCGGCGACATAGGCCAGGATCAGGTTCGTAGAGATCGGCGCCACCTGGTACAGCCGCGTCTCGCGGAACTTGCGCTCGATGTCGTACTCCTCGGCGAAGCCGAAGCCGCCGTGGGTCTGCAGGCACATGTCGGCGGCCGCCCAAGAGGCCTCCGAGGCCAGCATCTTGCCGATATTGGCTTGCTCTCCACACGGAAGCCCGGCGTCGTAGCGGGCGGCGGCGTCGTAGATGGTCAGGCGCGCGGCGTGGGCCTGGGCGTAGGCCCGGGCGATCGGGAACTGAACGCCCTGGTTCTGGCCGATCGGGCGGCCAAAGACCACGCGGCTGTTGGCGTAGTCGCGCGCCCTGTCGATCAGCCAGGCGGCGTCGCCCAGGCACTCGGCCCCGATCAGGATCCGCTCGGCGTTCATGCCATCGAGGATATAGCGGAAACCCTTGCCCTCCTCGCCGATCAGGCTGTCGGCGGGGATCACCATGTCGTCAAAGAAGAGTTCGGTCGTGGCGTGGTTCAGCATGGTGGCGATCGGGCTGATCGAGAGGCCGCGACCCTTGACCTCGCGCATGTCGACCAGGAAGACCGACAGGCCGTCGCTCTTGCGGGCGACCTGGTCCTTGGGCGTGGTGCGAGCCAGCAGGACCATCAGGTCGGAGTGCTCGGCGCGGCTGGTCCAGACCTTCTGACCGTTGACCACATACGCATCCCCCTCGCGGCGGGCGAAGGTCGAGATCGAGGTGGTGTCGGTGCCGGCCGTCGGCTCGGTGACGCCGAAGGCCTGCAGGCGGATCGAGCCGTCGGCGATCCGGGGCAGCCAGGTCTCCTTCTGCGCCGTCGAGCCGTGCCTAAGGACCGTGCCCATGGTGTACATCTGGGCGTGCAGCGCCGCGGCGTTGCCGCCGCTGGCGTGGACCTCCTCCAGGATCGCCGCCGCCGCCGTCAGGCCGAGACCGCCGCCGCCGTAGTCTTCCGGAATCAGCAAGCCCAGCAGGCCGGCCTTGGTCATGGCGGCCACGAACTCGGTCGGATAGGCCTTCTCGCGATCCAGGGCGCGCCAGTAGGGCGGCGGGAAGTCGCGGCAGAGGGCGCGCACCGTCTGGCGCAGGGCCTCGATCAACTCCGGATCCACCAGCGACACTAGACGCGCTCGAAGGCGAGCGCCGCGCCCTGGCCGACGCCGATGCAGAGGGTGGCGAGGCCGCGCTTGCCGCCGGTCGCCTCCAATTGGCGAAGGGCGGTCAGCACCAGCCGCGCGCCGGAGGCGCCGAGCGGGTGGCCCAGGGCGATGGCGCCGCCGTTCGGGTTCACGTGCGCGCCGTCGTCCGGCAGGCCCAACTGACGCAGCACCGCCAGCCCCTGGGCGGCGAAGGCCTCGTTTAGCTCGACGGTGTCGAAGTCGCCGATCGACAGACCGGTCTTGGCGAGCAGCTTCTGAACCGCGGGCACGGGGCCTATGCCCATCACCCGTGGCGCGACGCCGGCGGTGGCGTAGCCGGTGATGCGAGCGCGCGGCGTCAGGCCGTGGCGTTTCACGGCCTCCTCGGAGGCGACGATCAAGGCCACCGCGCCGTCATTGACGCCCGAGGCGTTGCCGGCCGTCACCGTGCCGCCTTCGCGGACGACGGGCTTCAGCTTCGCCAGGGCCTCCAGAGTGGTCTCGCGCGGATGCTCGTCGCGCTCGACGATCGTCGGGCCGGCCTTGCCGGAGATCTCGACCGGGGCGATCTCGCCGGCCAGGAAGCCGTTGGCCTGGGCGGCGGCGGCCCGCTGCTGGCTGCGCAGGGCGAAGGCGTCCTGGTCCTCGCGGCTCACACCGTAGTCGGCGGCGACGTTCTCGGCGGTCTCGGGCATGGAGTCGACGCCATAGGCCTTGCGCATGGCCGGATTGACGAAGCGCCAGCCGATCGTGGTGTCGAAGATCTCGGCGTTGCGCGAGAAGGCGCTGTCGGCCTTGCCCATCACGAACGGCGCGCGGCTCATGCTCTCGACGCCGCCGGCGATCAGCAGATCATTGTGACCAGCCAGGATCGCGCGGGCGGCGTAACCGATCGCCTCCAGGCCCGAGGCGCAGAGGCGATTGACGGTCACGCCCGGCACGCCGACCGGATAGCCGGCCAGCAGCAGCGCCATGCGGGCGACATTGCGGTTGTCCTCGCCGGCCTGGTTGGCGCAACCCAGCACCACCTCGTCAATCGCCTCGAGATCGAGGCCGGCGTTGCGCGCGGCCAGGGCTTTCAGCGGGATGGCGGCCAGGTCGTCGGCCCGAACCTTGGAGAGCGCGCCGCCATAGCGGCCAATGGGCGTGCGGATGCCGTCACAGAGATAGGCGGTGGTCATGCGAAGGCTCCCGGATCGTCGCGCTCAAACAAGTGTTAGAGTCGCGAGGCGCCAGCCTCAACAAGTTTTCAGCGCCAGCCGCCGCCCAGGGCCTGGACCAACGCCACCGCCGTTGTCTGACGCGCCACTGTCGTCTGCAACAGCGTCCGCCGCGCCGACAGGGCCGAGGCCTGGTCCGCGACGACGTCGGTATAGGCCACCTGACCGGCCTTATACTGGTTCAACAGCATCTGCTCGGTCTGGTCGGCGGCCTGGGAGGCGGTCAGCAGCAGGGCGTATTGCCGCTCGAGAGCCCTCGCGGCGGCCAGCTGGTTCTCGACGTCCTCGAAGGCCTGGAGAGCCGTCTGGCGATAGTCGGCGGCGGTGGCGTCATAGGCCGCGCGCGACTGCGCGACCCTGGCCCTACGGGCCCCGGCGTCGAACAGGGTCTGGGCGGCCGACAGGCCCAGCGACCAGGTGTTGGCCGAGGTCGTGAGCAGGTCGCCCAGGACGCTGGAGGTCGAATTGCCGTTGGCGGACAGGCTGAAGGTCGGGAAGAAGGCCGCCCGGGCCACGCCGATGTCGTTATTGGCGGCGGCGACGCGGCGCTCGGCGGCCGCGACGTCGGGGCGACGCTCCAGCAGGGTCGACGGCACGCCGATCGGGATCTCCGGCACGACCGGCTTCCAGTCGCTGACGGCGGCGATGCGGAAGCTGCTGGCGGGCTCGCCGACCAGCACGGCGATGGCGTTCTCGAAGGTCGCGCGATCCTGGACCAGACCCTCCAGCGTCGACTGGGCGTTGGCCAGCTGGACCTGGGCCTGCAGTACGTCGGACTTGGGCGCGATGGCGGCGTTGTAGCGGTTGGTGGTGATCTGCAGGCTGCGCTGGTATCCCTCGACCGTGGCCCGGACCATGGCGATCTCGGCGTCGGCGCGGCGCAGGCCCAGATAGCTGGTCGCCAGCTCGCCTTGCGCGGAGAGCTGGGCGGCGGCGAGGTCGGCGGCGCTGGCTTCGGCGCTGAACTTGGCGCCGCTGATCCCGGCGCGGATGCGGCCCCAGACGTCCGGCTCCCAGCTGGCGCCGATGCCGACCTGATAGCGCTGGGTGTCGCCCGCGCGGGTGGCGCCGCCGACGGAGGTCGTGGTCTTGGTGCCGCCGCCGCCGGACTTGGTGGCTGAGCCCGATAGGTCGACGGTCGGGAACAGGCTGGCGCGCTGCTCGCGGACCAGGGCGCGGGCCTGGCGATAGGCCGCCTCGGCGCGGGCGATGGTCTGGTTGTCCACTTTCACGCGCTCGGCCAGGGCATTGAGCTGCGCATCGCCCAGCAGGGTCCACCAGTCGCCGCGATCCAGATGGTCGGACGGCGTGGCGGTTTTCCAGCCTTCCAGGGCCTTGAACTGAGCTGGCGGCGCAGACTTCAGCGCGGGCGTCTCGTAGGCCGGCGTCATCGAGCAGGCGCCGAGGGCGAGGAGCGAGGCGGCGCCGATCAGGCGCGAAAGGCGGATCATCGAGCGGGCTCCGGCGCGGTCGGGTGGTGGGTCAGATGCCGCTCGTCCTTGCGCGTCTTCCCGCGCAGGCGGTCGAGATAGACATAGACCACGGGGGTGGTGATCAGGGTCAGCAGCTGGCTGGCGATCAGGCCGCCGATGATGGCCACGCCCAGCGGGCGGCGCAGCTCGGCGCCTTCGCCGAAGCCGATGGCCAGGGGCAGGGCGCCCAGGGCGGCGGCCAAGGTGGTCATCAGGATCGGGCGGAAGCGTAGCAGGCTGGCCTCGCGCACGGCTTCCTGGGCGGAGAGGCCCCGGCTGCGCTGGGCGTCCAGGGCGAAGTCGATGATCAGGATGGCGTTCTTCTTGACGATGCCCAGCAGCAGGAACACGCCGATCAGCGCGATGATCGAGAACTCCATCCTGAAGATTAGCAGGGCGACCACCGCCCCGACGCCGGCGGCGGGCAACGTGCTGAGCACCGTGATCGGATGGACGTAGCTCTCGTAGAGGATGCCCAGCACGATGTAGATCGCCACGATGGCGGCCAGGATCAGCAGCGGCTGCTGCTTCATCTGGTCGTTGGCCTGGCGGGCCTGACCCTGGAAGCTGCCGCGCACCGAGGTCGGCATGCCGATCTCGGCCTCGGCCTGGGCGACGGCGGCCTGGGCGTCGCTCAGCGACTTGCCGTCCGCCAGGTTGAACGAGACAGTGGTGGCCAGCTCGCCGTTCTGGTGGTTGACCGAGGTCGGGGTCGCGTTCTGGGCGACGCTGGCGATGGCCGACAGCGGCGTCATGGCGGTGGCCGAGGTGTTCAGGGCCGAGCCGGTCGACTGGTCGCGCAGGGCCGGATTGACGCTTGGACCGGTGGCCTTCGCCGTCCCGGACGGCCGCGTCGGCACGTGCACGTCGTTCAGCGCCTCGGGTCCCTGGGCGAACTTCTGCTGCCACTCGAGGATCACGGCGTACTGATTGACGTCCTCGTAGATGGTCGCGACCTGACGCTGACCGAAGGCGTTGTAGAGCGCGTTGTCGACGGCCCGGGGCGTGATCCCCAGCCGCGAGGCGCTGTCGCGGTCGATGGTGACCAGGGTCTCGACCCCGTTCTCCTGCTGGTCGGAATCGACGTCGGTCAGCACGTCGCTGCGCGCCTTCATCGCCTCGGCCAGCTTGGCGGCCCACTCCTTCAGAGCGGCGCTGTTGTCGCTGGTCAGGGTGTACTGGTAGGTCGAGTTGCTCTGCCGGCCGCCCATGCGCAAGTCCTGCACCGGGTTCAGGAACACGCTGATTCCGGTCACGCGCTGCAGCTGCGGACGCAGGCGGGCGATGACGGCCGAGCCCTTCTCCTTGCGCTCGCCGATCGGCTTGAGGTTCACGAACATGAAGCCGCCGCCCGCGCGGCCGCCGCCGGTGAAGCCAACCACGGTGTCGACGGCGGGATCCTTGTGGATGATGCCGACCACCTGGCGCAGCTTCTTCTGCATGGCCTGGGACGAGACGGACTGGTCGGCGCGCATGCCGGCCATCAACTGGCCGCTGTCCTGCTGCGGGAAGAAGCCCTTGGGGACGGCGATATAGAGCCAGGCGGTCATGGCGATCACGGCCACCAGCAGGGCGATGACCAGCGGCTTGGCGTGCAGCGCCCAGTCCAGGCTGTGCTCGTAGGTCTTGTGGACGCGGTTGAACGCCGTCTCGAAGAAGCGGGACAGGCGGCCTTCCTTGTCCTTCTTCTCGGGGCGCAGCAGGTAGGCGCACATCATCGGCGTGGTGGTCAGGCTGATGACCAGCGAGATCAGCACCGCCGCCGAGAGGGTGACCGCGAACTCGCGGAACAGACGCCCGACCTGGCCGCCCATGAACAGCAGCGGGATGAAGACGGCGACCAGCGAGATGCTGATCGACAGCACGGTGAACCCGACCTCGCGCGCGCCCAGCAGGGCCGCCGCGAAGCGGTCCATGCCCTTCTCGATGTGGCGGGCGGTGTTCTCCAGCACGACGATGGCGTCGTCGACCACGAACCCGGTGGCGACGGTGATCGCCATCAGGCTGAGATTGTTGAGGGAAAAGCCCAGCAGGTACATGACCCCGAACGTTCCCAGCAGCGAGACGATGGTCGCCGCCGCGGGAATGAAGGTGGCGCGGGCGCTGCGCAGGAAGACGCTGACCACTACGATGACCAGGATGATCGAGATCAGCAGGGTGACCTCGATCTCGTGCAGCGAGGCGCGGATCGAATTGGTGCGGTCGCTGGCGACGTCGACCGTGATGTCGGAGGGCAGCTGGGCGCGAAGCTCTGGCAGGACGGCGCGGACGCTGTCGACCGTCTCGATGATGTTGGCGCCCGGCTGGGCGGTGATCAGGACGATGATCGACGGCTTGCCATTGAACAGGCCGAGCGTCCGGGTGTCGGCGACGCTGTCGGTGACTTGCGCGACGTCCGACAGGCGGATCGGCGCGCCGTTACGCCAGGCCACCACGAGGCCGGCATAGTCGGCCGCCTTGCGGCCCGCGCCGGTCGTATAGATCTGGTAGCGCTGACCGTTGCCCTCCAGCGCGCCCTTGGGACGGTTGGCGTTGGCCGACTGGATCGCCGCCCGGACGTCCTCCATGGCGACGCCGTACTGGTTCAGCAGGAACGGGTTGGCCGAGATGCGGACAGCCGGCAGTGAACCGCCGCCGATCTCGACGTCGCCGACGCCGCTGACCTGGGCCAGGCGCTGGGCCACGACGTTGGAGACCGCGTCATAGATCTGGCCGGGCGTCTTTGAGTCCGAGGTCAGGGCCAGGATGATCACCGGCGAGTCGGACGGATTGGCCTTGCGATAGGTCGGGTTGCTGCGCAGCGTCGCGGGCAAGTCGGCGCGGGCGGCGTTGATCGCGGCCTGCACCTCGCGGGCGGCCCCGTCGATCTGGCGGTTGAGGTCGAACTGCAGGGTGATCCGCGTCGAGCCCGTCGAGCTCTGCGAGGTCATCTCGTTGACGCCCGAGATCGTGCCCAGCCGCCGCTCCAGCGGGGTGGCGACGCTGGAGGCCATGGTCTGGGGGCTGGCCCCAGACAGGTTGGCCGACACCGAGACCGTCGGGAAATCCACCTGCGGCAGGGGCGAGACCGGCAGCACGAAGAAGGCCGCGATGCCCGCCATCGCCAGACCGATGGTCAGCAGGATGGTGGCGACCGGCCGCCGGATGAAGGGTCCCGACAGGTTCACGAGGGCGCCCCCGGGATCGGCTCGGGATCGATGCGATCGGGGTGCGGGCCGTCATCGCGGCGCTCGCGCCTGGCGGTCGGGGCCAGGCGGTCGAAGGCCAGGTAGACAACCGGGGTGGTGAACATGGTCAGGAGCTGGCTGAGCAGCAGGCCGCCGAAGATGGCGATGCCCAGCGGGCGGCGCAGTTCGGCGCCTTCACCGAAGCCCAGCATCAGCGGAATGGCCGCGAACAGGGCCGCCAGGGTGGTCATCAGGATCGGGCGGAAGCGCAGGATGGCCGCCTGGAAGATGGCGTCGCGCGGGCTCTTGCCTTCCTCGCGCTCGGCCTCGATGGCGAAGTCGATCATCATGATCGCGTTCTTCTTGACGATGCCAATCAGGAGAATGATGCCGATGATCCCGATCACGCCCAGGTCGTTGCCGGTGATCCACAGGGCCAGCAGCGCGCCGACGCCCGCCGAGGGCAGGGTCGACAGGATGGTCAGAGGGTGGACGTAGCTCTCGTAAAGCACGCCCAGCACGATGTAGACGCAGACCACGGCCGCCAGGATCAGCCATAGCTGGTTGGACAGCGAGTTCTGATAGGCCCCGGCCGCGCCCAGGAAGGTGTGGGTGACGGCGACCGGCATCTCGATCCGGGTCATGGCCTTGCGGATCTCGTCGACCGCGTGGCCCAGCGAGACCCCGGGGGGCGGTGTCGAAGCCGATCGTGGTGGCTGGAAACTGGGCGACGTGGGTGACCTGCAGCGGCGACTGCTGGGTCTTGATCGTCGAGAACGCCGCGAGCGGGGTGGGGGAGCCGCCGCCGGTCTTGAGGTTCAGGTTGCCCAGGGTGGTCGGGTCGACCAGGACGCCGGGCTTGGCCTCCAGGATCACCCGGTACTGGTTGGTCTCGGTGAAGATCGTCGAGACGATCCGCTGGCCAAAGGCGCTGTAGAGCGCGTCGTCGACGTCGGAAGCCGTGATCGACAGGCGCGCGGCGGTGTCGCGATCGATGTCGACATAGGCGGCCTGGCCGGTGGCCGAGGCGTCGGAATAGACGTTGCGGACGGCCTTCACCTTCGCCAGTTCGGCGGTGAGCTTGCCGGCCCATTCCTTGATCGTGGCGGTGTCGGCGCCCTCCAGCGACAGCCGGTACTGGGTCGGCCCCGTCTCGGCGTCGATGGTCAGGTCCTGGGTGGGTTGGAGGTACAGCGTCACGCCGGGGACATTGGCCACGCGTTCGCGCAGCCGCTGCATGATCTTCTCCTGCGAGCCCGAGCGGTCGGGTTTCAGGTTGATCTGCATCTGGCCCGTATGGAGCATGGCGTTGTTGGCGCCGTCGACGCCGATGAACGAGGCGACGTTCTCCACCGCCGGATCGTCCAGGATCGCCTCGGCCGCCTGCTGCTGCAGGGCCGCCATGCGGTCGTAGGAGGCCGACTGGGCCATCTCGGTGCGGGCTTGAAGCTGGCCGGTGTCCTGGGTGGGGAACAGGCCCTTGGGAATGATCAGGTAGAGCAGCCCGGTGAGGACCAGCGTGCCCACGGCGACCACCAGGGTCGCCACCTGGCGCTCCAGCACCCAATTCAGGGCGATCTCGTAACGAGCCTCGACTTTGGCGAACAGGTCCTGGGCCTTCTTGCCGATTCCCTTCGCCTCTTCGCCCTCGTGCGGTTTCAGCCAACGGGCCGACAGCATGGGCGTCAGGGTCAGGGAAACGACCGCCGAGATCAGGATGGTGATGGCCAGGCTGATTGCGAACTCGCGGAACAGGCGTCCGACCACGTCGCCCATGAACAGCAGCGGGATCAGCACGGCGATCAGCGAGATGGTCAGCGAGATGATCGTGAAGCCGATCTCCTTCGCGCCTTTCAGCGCGGCTTCCATTGGCTTTTCGCCCTTCTCCAGGTGGCGGGTGATGTTCTCGATCATCACGATGGCGTCATCGACGACGAAGCCGGTGGCGATGGTCAGGGCCATCAGGCTCAAGTTGTTGAGGCTGAAGCCCATCAGATACATCACCCCGCACGAGCCGATCAGCGAGATCGGAACGGCCAGGCTGGCGATCACCGTGGCGCGCAGGCTGTGCAGGAAGAAAAAGATCACCAGCACCACCAGCGCCACGGCCAGCAGCAGCTCGATCTCGACATGGTGCACCGAAGCGCGGATCCCCGTGGTGCGATCGGCCAGGACCTGGACATCCAGGGTAGCGGGCAGGCCGGCCTGAAGCTCGGGGAGCTTGGCCTTGATGGCGTCGACGGTCTTGATGACATTGGCGCCGGGCTGGCGCTGGACGTTGACGATGATCGCCGGGGTCTTGCCGGCCCAGGCGCCCAGGCGGGTGTTCTCGGCGCTCTCGACCACTTGCGCGATGTTCGACAGGCGGATCGGCGCGCCGTCCTTATAGGTGACGATCAGGTTCTTGTAGTCGTCGACGCTGAGTAGCTGGTCGTTGGCGTTGATCGTGTAGCTGCGCGTCGGACCGTCGAAGCTGCCCTTGGCGCTGTTGGCGTTCGCGGCGCTGATCGCGGTCTGCACGTCCGACAGGGTCAGGCCGTAGCTGGCCATGGCCTGGGTGTCGGCCTGGATGCGCATGGCCGGTCGCTGGCCGCCCGACAGCGACACCAGGCCCACGCCCGAGACCTGGCTGATCTTCTGGGCCAGGCGGGTGTTGACCAGGTTCTGCACCTCGGTCAGCGGCAGGGTGTCCGACGTGATCGCCAGGGTCAGGACCGGCGCGTCGGCCGGGTTGACCTTGGCGTAGATCGGCGGGGCGGGCAGGTCGGCCGGCAGCAGCGAGCTGCTGGCGTTGATGGCCGCCTGCACCTCCTGCTCGGCGACGTCCAGCGTCTCGCCGAGATTGAACTGCAGGGTGATGACCGAGGCCCCGGCCGTGCTGACCGAGCTCATCCGGGCCAGGCCCGACATCTCGCCCAGCTGGCGCTCCAGCGGCGCGGTGACCGTCTGGCTCATCACCTCGGGGCTGGCCCCGGGATAGAGGGTCTGAACCTGGATGGTGGGATAGTCGACCTGGGGCAGGGCCGACAGCGGCAGCAGCCGGAAGCCGACCAGGCCCGCCAGGACGATGGCCGCCATGAACAGGGCCGTGGCGACCGGCCGCTGGATGAAGGGACGCGAGGGGTTCATCGGGCGCGGATCCGGCTATTCCGGCCGCTGCTTGTGTTGGCGACGACCCTTGCCGTCGCCCTTGCCCTTGCCTTGCCCCGCGGGTTTGGCGCCCGGCAGCTGGACCTTGCCGCCGTCGCGCAGGCGGTCGCCGCCCTCGGTGATGACCTTGTCGCCGACCTTCAGGCCTTGCGTAATCTGCACCTGCACGCCGGTCGCCTGGCCGGTCTTCACCGGGGTCTTCGAGACGGTCTGGTCGGCGTTCGAGCAACCAGACGAACGCGCCGTCGCCGCCCTGGCGCACGGCCGTGGCCGGTACGACGATCGCGCCCTTGATGGTGTCGAGCTCCATGCGGACATTGACGAACTGGCTGGGGGAACAGGCTGTTGCCGGCGTTCGGGAAACGCGCCTTGGCCTTCACCGTGCCGGTGCCGGTGTCCACGATATTGTCCAGCGTCGAGAACGACCCGCGATCCAGGGTCTGGGTGCGGGTGCGGTCCAGCGCGATGACGGGCAGATTAGCGCGGCCCTGGCGGGCGGCGATGCGCGGGACGTCGTCCTGCGGGACGGTGAACTCGACATCGATCGGCGAGACGGTGGTGATCACCGCCACGCCGTTGGCGTCACCCGCGCCGATATAGTTGCCCACGTCGGTGACGCGCAGGCCCACGCGCCCCGAGACGGGCGCGACGATACGGGCGAAGCCCAGGTTCAGGCGCGCCGTGCCGACGGCCGCCTGGTCGGCCATGACCGTGCCTTCCAGCTGCTTGACCGTGGCGGCCTGATTGTCGACTTCCTGGCGGGCGATCGAGTCCTGGGTCAGTAGGGTCTGATAGCGGCTCAGGGTCAGTTTGGCGGTGGTGAGCTGGGCCTGGTCGCGGGTCAGATTGCCCTGCGCCTGCAGCAACGCCATCTGGTAGGGACGAGGATCGATCTGAACGAGAGCCTGGCCGCGCTGGACCACCTGGCCTTCGCGGAACATCACCTGGGTGATCGTGCCCCCGACCTGCGGGCGCACCGTCACCGTCGCGGCCGGCTTCACCGTGCCCAGCGCCTCGATGACGATCGGCAGATCCGTCGCGCTGGCCGTGGCCACCGCCACCGTGCTGGCCGGACCGCGACGACCGCCGCCACCGAATCCGCCGCCCGGACCGCCTTCGCCACTCTTGTCGCCGTGCAGCAGAGACCAGGACAACCAGACCACGCCGGCCAGGGCCAGGATCGCGATCAGTCCGCCGAGGATCAGCGTCCGGCGGCGCGGGGGCGTACGCGGGGCGTGAAAGTCAGTCATCGTCAGCCTTCGAACGGCCGCGCGCGGCGCGGCGTGAGCGGGCGGCGACTGGCCGCCCAAGGGAACGCGCCGTCGTGAGCAGACGGACGCTAAGTCCCCTAGAGGTCGAACATGTGCGCCGGTTTGCAGATCTGAAATGATCGAGCCTCGATATGGCTCCGCTTATGCGTCGGATTGCCGCCACATTGCGCGAAGCCCGCAAAGGCCTCGATCAGCCCATCGGCTTGTCGAGCGTCGTCGGGGGCTCGCTGAACCATTGCGGCCCCTTCGGCGTCATGTGGATGCAGTCTTCCAGCCGCACGCCGAACTCGCCCGGAATGTAGATGCCCGGCTCGTCCGAGAAGCACATGCCCGGCGCCAGCTTCGTCGTTTCGGACATCACGAAGTTCACCGGCTCGTGGCCGTCCATGCCGATGCCGTGGCCGGTGCGGTGCGACAGGCCGGGCAGCTTGTAGCGCGGGCCCCAGCCGAGGCTGTCATAGTAGGCGCGAACGGCGCGATCGACTGAACCAGCCTCGACGCCGATCTGGGCGGCCTCGAAGGCCACCTGCTGGCCGCGCGCCACGTCGTTCCAGACCTTGCGCTGGCGGGCGGTGGGCTCGCCGAACACGAAGGTGCGCGAGATGTCCGACTCGTAGCCGCCGACATTGCAGCCGCAGTCCATCAGCACGACTTGGCCCTCGCCCAGCACCTGGGGCTGGCGCGAGCCGTGCGGGTAGGCGCTGGCCTCGCCGATCAGGATCAGGTTGAAGCTGACCCGCGCGCCTTGCTTCACGGTGAACTCGGCCATCAGGGCGCCGATATCCTTGGGGCCCATGCCGGCCCCGACATTGGCGTGGGTGTGGCGCAGGGCCGCCACGGTGATGTCGGCGGCCACTTGCATCAGGGCCAGTTCGGCGGGCGATTTGATCATCCGGCAACCGCGGAACACCGCCGCGCCCGAGACGACCTGGGCCGAGGGCAGGGCGCCGGTCAGGCCGTCGACGATGAACGCGCGGATCGTCTCCTCCACGCCGATCTTGCCCGCCGCCAGCTTGCGGTCGGCCAGCAGGTCGGCGGCGATCACGTAGGGGCTCTCGTCCTCCTCCCAGGTGCGGACCTCGGCAGGCACGCCCAGGCTCTGGCGGATCGAGGGTTCCTCGAACTTCGGCACAACCATGCCCACCTGGCCCTCGCGCGGAATGATCGCCAGGCACGGCCGCTCGCTGCGGCTCCATTGCACGCCTGTGAAGTAGTCCATCGAAGAGCCGGGTTCGGTCACGATCGCCGACAGGCCCAGCTTGACCATCAGCGCCCGCGCGCGCTCGAGTCTCGCCTGGCGTTCGGCCGGCCCGATCAGGGCGACCCCGTCGGTCATCTTCTTGACGCTCGCCTGCCGCGCCCACGCCGGCGCGCCCATCGCGGCCGCGCTCGCCGCGGCGCCGGTCAGGAAGCCGCGCCGGCCCACGTCTTGAAATGCGGTCATGTCGGTCCTCGAAACCCTGTGAGCCCACCGCGACGCGGCTCGCGTCGGAAGGCCTTTTGTGAGCCCGGGAAGCTTGGCCTGACAAGACCTGGATCGGAGGAGATTTGGCGGCCTGGATCGGCGGCCAACATCCGTCGACGGCGTTGCGCGCGCGGCGGTTCCAGTGGCGCAAAAGGGCTATGGGTCCCCGAAGGGGAAATCTCTAAGCCGTTCAGATTTTTGAGGAAATGGTGGGTGTAGTAGGATTCGAACCTACGACCCGCTGATTAAGAGTCAGCTGCTCTACCAACTGAGCTATACACCCATTCGACGGTCCGAAGCACTTGCGAGCCCCGGCGGCGAGGCGCGGAACATACGCAATGATTTTGGGAGCGCAAGCGCTTTTTTCATGGCCAGACGAGATATTAGCGGAGCCGTGGATTTCGCTTACCTGGAAGGGTTCGCGGCGGGGGATTTCGGGGTCGTCGACGAGGTGCTGGCGCTGTTTCGCGAGCAGGCGGCGCTGTGGACTCCGATGCTGGATCCGACCCATCCGGGCTGGCGGGACGCGGTCCATACGGTGAAGGGCGCGGCCCGCGGGGTGGGAGCCTTCCAGCTGGGCGAGGTCTGCGAACGCTGCGAAGCGGGGCGGGATAGCCTGGAAGCGGTCAAGACGGCCCTCGACATCGCCCTGATGGACATCGCCGCCTACGCCCACGAACAGGCCCTGCGATCGCTGAAGGGATAATGGCCAAAAGAAAGGGGCCGAAGCGAACTTCGGCCCCGCAGGGGAGAGGGTATCCGCTCGCGTCTAGAACTTGGCGCGCATGGTCACCTGATAGGTGCGGCCGTCGTAGTCGATGCGGCGCGGCAGCATCGGGTCGTTCTCGTATTCCGATCGGGTCGCGTCGGTCAGGTTGAAGGCGTCGACCGAGATCGTCAGGTCCTTGGTCAGGTTGTACGAGGCCGAGGCGTCCAACTGGCTCCGCGCCTTGACGGTGCGGGCGTCGCCGACGAACGAGTTGCCGGCGGCCAAGTCATACTTGTCACGCCAATTGTAGACCAGGCGAACACCGAACTTGGTCGACTCGTAGTAGCCGATGAGGTTCAGGTTGTTCTTCGAGACACTGGGCAAGGTGATCTTGTTGCCGGCCGTGTCCTTGCCGTCGATCTTCGTATACGAGTAGTTGAACGCACCACCAAAGTTCTTCCAGAAGCCCGGCAGGAAGTCGAGGTTCTGCTGGATGTTGAACTCGAAGCCTGTCACCGTCATCGGCGACTGGTTGGTCTTGCCGCTGATGCGCACCTCGGCGTTGGTCAGGGCGCCGGTGGAGCCGACGAACTGGTTCGAGCTGATGCACTTGCCCGAGCTATCGACCGTCAGCGTTCCCAGATTGACGTCCAGGCCGTCGATCTTGCCGTTCGAGGGGCACAGGATCGCCGCGTCGAGGATCGGTCCGATATAGCCCTTGATCTCCTTGCGGTAGGCTGCGACCGAGATCAGCCCGCCGGGGCGGTTATACCATTCCAGCGAGACGTCGTAGGAGTCGGAGGTGTAGGGCTTGAGGTCCGTCGCCCCGAGCGTGACCGTGTAGACCGGGTTGGTTGGCGGGTTCACGTCGACCGGCACCTGCACGAAGGTGGTCGGTACGTTGTCGCGCGGCTGCGGACGCACATAGGTGCGATAAGCCGCCGCGCGCAGGATCAGATCGTCGCGCAGATCGGCGACCAGGATCGCCGAGGGCAGCCAGTAGTCGTAGTTGTTCTTGGTTGTCCGGGTGGACAGAGAATGATTGATCGGTCCCGCCTGATTGGACAGGGCGGTCGTGCAGTTCTGGCAGTTCAGCGAGACGATCTTGTTGTTGGTGTATTCGTAGCGCGTTCCGACGGTGCCGCGCACCGGGACGTTGAACAGCTGGGTCTTGAATTTCGCGGTCAGGTACGCCGAGAAGACATCGTTCTCGTTACTGAAGTTGTTGTTCCAGTAGTTGCCGTCCGTATAGTTGTTCACCACGCCGTAGGGTGTCAGGAAAACGCCCGGAGAGCCCAGGGCGAACTGATCGGGCAGACCGTTCGGGTTGGTGGCGCTGCGGAGCTGGGTGTTGACTGGGGTGATCGCCGCCAGGATACGATCCACGTCCAGGTTCATCCAGTTGCTTGTCGGACCCGCCGCCTTGCCGCCGAAGAAGTCGCGACCGTACGACAGCGGCGAAGCCATGTCCGGGGTGATGTTCTGGGTCAGGGCGCCCAGGGCCGAGTTGCGCGAGCCGGTGGAGGTGAACTTGTTATGCTCGGCGCGACCGCCGAACTGCAAGTTGGTGAGGAGCGAGCCGTCCAGGGCGCGGTCGAAATCGAGCTGGAACGAGTCGAGCTCGTTTTCGGCGGCGCCGCTGGTTCCGGTCACGCCGAACTTGTCGCCGGCCACGGTGGCGGCCTGCCCTGGCATGGGGGCGCCCGCCTGGGTGGTCGCGGTCGCCGTGGCCGGAATCGTGAAGCCGCCGGTCGGCAGGTGAGTGGCGTGCGGCGTGGTCAGGATCGCCGTATAGTTCGAGAGGTCCGAGCCGCCGACATCGACCGAGGTCTTGATGCCGTTCAGTCCGGCTGGACCAAGGTTGCGGTAGGGGTTCTGGACGATGTCCAGTTCGATCTGATTGGCGTGGGTCTTGGCCTTCGACACGGTCAGGTTGGCCGTGGCCTTCCAGGTGTCGTTGTTGAATTCAAGGGTCGGGTTGATCGCCCAGGTCTGGTTTTCGGCCGGCTCGGAGCGGATCGAGTCGAACGTGTTGATGTTCTCGGCCGAGAAGCTGTTGATGTACGCGCGATCGCCGTCGGAACGGCGAACGATATAGGGCGTGCCGATCTGGGTGATGCGGGCGACCGCCGAAGTCGAGCTCAGGCCGCCGGTCGAGCCGTTGCCCGGGCCCGCGTCGATATAAAGGATGTTGTTGGTGGCGTCCTTGAGGTTGCGCTTGGTGATGAAGCCGTTCGCACCGACTTTCCACGCGTCGTTGATCCGCCACTCGAAGCCGGTCGCCGCCGACAGGGTGGTGCCGCGGTTGTACTTTACCAACTGGCGGGTCTGGCTGGGATAGTAGACGCCGCCCGGATTGGCGGCGATCAGCGCGTCGTAGACTGGGTTGGAGCCTGCGGCGGCCTGGTTGCCCACCTGGATCGAGCCCAGGCGGTTGTTCCACGAGTTCACGGTGATCGAGTCGCGGCGGAACTTTTCGTCCTTCCAAGCGACGACGCCGAACACGGCGAAGTCGTCCGACAGGTGCTTGTTGTAGCCCAGCGAGGCGAGCGGGCTGCCGAGGTTGCCCAGGTCATTGTACTCGTACGAGACCTTGGCGAAGCCGCCGTCCTTGCGCGCCAGGGCCGGGTTGATGCGCAGGTCGATATTGCCGGAAAGACCGCCGGCCAGATTGGACGCCGAAGGCGACTTGATCACGTTTATGGCGGTGAAGATGTCCGAGTTGAAGGCGCCCAGCGGGGTCGAGCCGTTCAGGATCGGGTCGGCGAACGCGCCGCCGTTCAGGGTGGTGCGGGCGAACGAGCCCGGCAGGCCGCGCAGGCTGATGGTGGCGTTGCGGCTGTCGGCTTCGCGGTTGATCTGGACGCCGGGGATCCGCTGGATGGCTTCACCGACGTTCAGGTCGGGGAAACGGCCCCAGGCCGTCCGACGAGATGCCGTCCGAGATTTCCAAAGTCTCGCGCTTGGTCGAGATGGCGTTGGCGTAGGCCTGACGAAAGCCGGTGACGACGACGGCTTCAACGGTGTCCGGCTCGGCCTTCTTGTCGCCGGCGGCGTCCTGGGCTTGGGCGGCCGAGCCGACCGCCAGAGCGGCGCACGACGCCATCAGCGCGGCGCGAAGAGCGAACGTGTTGCGAGCATGGTTCATGAAATTGCCTCCCCCGGCGCACTGACCTGGCGCCCTTGACCGAACTTATCCGACCAGTTTGCCGCATTGTCAATAATTGGTAATGCCACTTAAGGAGGTGATGGGGTTCTTGGTCAGGCCAAACCTGAGGATGCGGACGGGTCTCCCGACGAAGAGTGCGCGATCACCGCCGGCCCGATGCTGCACGCTGATTTTGCTGGGAAACCGCGATCATTGCGACGTCCCGAAGACGACCGCGCCATGGGCTTGGTCGCCAATAGTCGGACTAATGGTAAGGCCATCCGCCTGTCAGCGACATGACCGACCGCGACGGACGACACCGAGGCGAGGCTACAAAGCAACGCTCCAATCGGCCGATCCCGGGGGCAGAGCGACGCATATGAAAGATGCTTCATTGGCGCGGCGGGCGGCGGTTGGCTAGAACGGTGTTTCCCAAGACGAGGAGTCCTTTCCATGCCCCCCAGCCCCTGGAGTCACACCCGCAGCGCCAGCGTCGCCGACGATATCGACTTCGAAATCAAGGGCGAGGACCTGCAGTTCGTCGAGATCGAGCTGGATCCCGGCGAGAGCGCGGTAGCCGAGGCCGGCGCTTTCGTCTGGAAGGACGCCAGCGTCCAGATGACCACCGTGTTCGGCGACGGCTCTGCCGACCAGGGCGGCGGCTTCATGGGCAAGCTGCTCGGCGCGGGTAAGCGCCTGGTCACCGGTGAGAGCCTTTTCACCACGGTCTTCACCCACCAGGGCTCCGGCAAGGCGCGCGTCGCCTTCGCCTCGCCGACGCCAGGCACCATCCTGCCGCTGAACCTGGGCCAACTGGGCGGGACGCTGATCTGCCAGAAGGACAGCTTCCTGGCCGCCGCGCGCGGCGTGTCGATCGGCCTCCACTTCCAGAAGCGCGTGATGACCGGCCTGTTCGGCGGCGAAGGCTTCATCATGCAGCGCCTGGAAGGCGACGGCTGGGTGTTTGTCCAGATGGGCGGCACGCTAGTCGAGCGCACGCTTGGTCCCGGCGAGGAACTGCACGTCGATACCGGCTGTCTGGCGGCCTACACGCCGGGCGTCGACTTCGACCTGGTGATGGCCGGCGGCGTGAAGAGCGTGCTGTTCGGCGGCGAAGGCCTGTTCTTCGCTCGTTTGCGCGGGCCGGGGAAGGTCTGGATCCAGTCCTTGCCCTTCGCGCGCCTGGCCGGCCGCATGCTGCAGGCCGCCAGCCATCAAGGCGGCAACCAGGGCGAAGGCTCGATTCTGGGCGGCCTGGGCCGGATGATCGACGGGAACTAAGAGCGGAAGCGCCCCTCGTCAGGGGGGCGCTTTTTCGTCAGCCCTTGGTCTTGTCCCAGCTGTCATATTCGTAGGCGATGCAGCGGTCGATCAGCGTGCGCCAGACCGGTTCGGCTATGGCTTCCGACAGGCCGGTCTCGCGGGCGGCGGCCTTGACCTTCGTCACCACGTCCTCGATCCGCGCGCGGTCGAACACCTTGGAGCGATCGGCCTTGACGCGGGCCGCGGCGTCCATGAAGCCCTGACGCTCGGTCAGGAGCTGGACCAGGGCCCGGTCCAGGGCGTCCACGCCCTGGCGCACATCGGCCATGGTCTGGCAGTCGGCGGGAGCGAGGTGCTCGTCGACTGTGAGAGTCGTGATTTTCATGGGCTCCTTTAAGCCGGTTCCGGCCGCCAAAACCAGTACCGTAAGGGCTTAAATCCCCCAGCCCCTAGATCCCTGAACCATTGTCCATGGTCTGGAGCGCCGCCTCGTGCGCCTCGGCCTCGGTCTTCAGCCAGTTAACGAAGGCCTTCACCTGGGGCAGGCGGCCCTTGGCCTTGGGATGGACGACGTAATAGGCGAAGTCGACCGCCGTGGAGGCCTCGAACGGGATGACCAGGCGGCCCGAGTCGAGGTCGGCCTGGGCCAGGGTGCGCTTGGCCAGGGCCACGCCGCGACCGTTGGCGGCGGCCTCGATGACCATGCTGGACTGGTTGAAGCGCGGGCCCCGCGCGCCATCGACGCCCTTGATGCCGCGCGCCGCCAGCCACATCGCCCAGTCTGGGCAGCTGTCGTCGGCGTCGGGCGAGCCGTCATGCAGCAGGATGTGGTGGGCCAGGTCCTCGGGACGCTCCAGGGCGTTGGTCTCCAGCAGTTCCGGGCTGGCGACCGGCACCACGGTCTCGTGCATCAGACGGATGACTTCCAGACCGGGATAGCGGCCCGAGCCGTAGCGGATGGCCATGTCGACCTCGCCGGTGGCGAAGTCCACGACCTCCATGCCGGCCGACAGCCAGACGTCGACCTGCGGATGGGCCTGCTCGAACTTGCCCAGGCGCGGCACCAGCCACTTGGCGGCGAAGGAGGGGGCGGCGGTCAGGGTCAAGCGGCGCCCGTCGACGGCGGCGGTCAACAGGGATGCGGCCTCGGCCAGGCGGTCGAAGGCCTCGCGCAGAGCGGGCAGGGCGGTCTGGGCGGCGTCGGTCAGCAACAGGCCCTTGGGGGTGCGCTTGAACAGGGCCGCCCCGACATAGTCCTCCAGATTCTGGATCTGCTGGCTGACGGCGCCGGGCGTCACCGAAAGTTCGTCGGCGGCGCGGCTGAAGTTCAGGTGACGAGCGGCGGCCTCGAAGGCGCGCAGAGCATTGAGCGGCGGCAGGCGGCGGCGCTCGTTGGGTCTTTCCATAGTTTTACTGAACGCCCCGGCAGAAGTCCTTGTTTGCGAATTGAGCCCTTCGCGTCGAGTTTGCAAGGGCTCGCTGGCGGATTGGCCCTTTTCGCCGGCGCGCGCGAGCGGGGTCGTCCTTAGGGGCGGCCCCGCCTTGCGTTCCAGAGTTTTATTCCAAGCGCGTTGATAGAGGTTCTAAACAGCATGGCCCGCTCGCCGGCCCACAGGAGCAAGCCCGGTCTCGTCGTCGTAGGCGGGACGCGGGCCCGTCGCGCGCTCGGCGCGGTGTGGCTCGTCGGCGCGGGTCCGGGCGACCCGGACCTGCTGACCTTCCGCGCCTTCAACGCCCTGCGCGCCGCCGACGTCGTGGTGCATGACGGCCTGGTGTCCGACGAGATCCTGGACCTGGCGCCGCGCCGCGCCCGCCGGATCAACGTCGCCAAGCGCAAGTCGCGCCACACCCTGCCGCAGGACGACATCAACCAGCTGATCGTGGCCCTGGCCCTGGATGGCCTGAACGTCGTGCGCCTGAAGGGAGGAGACCCGTTCCTGTTCGGGCGAGGCGGCGAGGAGCTGCTGGCCTGCCGCGAGGCGGGCGTCGAGTGCCACGTGGTGCCCGGCGTCACCGCCGCCCTGGCCGCCAGCGCCGGCGCCGGCGCGCCCTTGACCCATCGCGGCGCGGCCCAGGCCGTGACCTTCGTCACCGGCCACGCCGCTCAGGGCGAGCCGGATCTCGACTGGGTCTCCCTGGCCCGGCCGAACCAGACCGTCGTCGTCTATATGGGCGTCTCGACCGCCGGCCTGATCGCCGAGCGGCTGATCGGCGCCGGCCGGGCCGGTCCGAACTCCGGCCCTGATCGTCGAGAACGCCAGCCGCGCCGACGAGCGCCGCGTGCTGACCACCTTGGCGGGTCTGGCCGAGGCGGCCCAGGGCGTTAAAGGCCCAGCGCTGCTGATGGTCGGCGAGTTCGATGGCCATGGCCGACACGGTCACGGCCACGCCCGAAGTTGCCGAAACCCTGTCGTTCGAGCGGAGCTCGCGCTGATGAAAGCTATCACCGCCAACCGTCTGCTCGACGGCGATGTCGTGTTCTGGAAGGCCGGCCAATGGGTCGAGCGTTTCGGGGACGCCCAGCTGTTCGACGAGACCGCCGAAGCCGAGCTCGAGGCCGCCGTCGCCACCGGCAAGGGCCAGCCGACCGTGGTCGTCGACGTCTATCCGATCGACCTGACCCCGTCGGAAGGCCACTGGGCGCCGGTCAGCTACCGCGAACGCATCCGGGCCCTGGGCCCCACCAACGAACCCACGCACGGCAAGCAGGCCGAGGGCGGCGACGTGGTCGAGGCCCTGCGCCATGCCTCCGGCGCGGCGCGCTCGACTGGCCGTGTCGACCTGATCCGCAGGAAGTAGGGCATGTACCAGTACGACCTCATCGATAAGGAATTCCTGGCCGACCGCTCGGCCGAGTTCCGAGGCCAGGTCGCCCGCCGCTTGGCTGGCGAACTGACCGAGGACCAGTTCAAGCCCTTGCGGCTGATGAACGGCCTCTACTGCAGCTCCACGCCTACATGCTGCGGGTCGCCATCCCTTATGGCTCGCTGAACCCGACCCAGGCTCGCCGTCTCGCCGAGATCGCCCGCGACTACGACAAGGGATACGGCCACTTCACCACGCGCCAGAACATCCAGTTCAATTGGATCAAGCTGAAGGATGCGCCGGAAATCCTCGAACAGGCTGGCCGAGGTCGACCTTCACGCGATCCAGACCAGCGGCAACTGCATCCGCAACACCACGTCCGACCCCTATGCCGGCGCCACGGCCGAGGAGGTCGACGATCCCCGCGTCTGGGCCGAGGTGATCCGCCAGTGGTCGACCCTGCACCCGGAATTCTCGTACCTGCCGCGCAAGTTCAAGATCGCCATCACCGCCTCGGCCAAGGACCGCACGGCCGCCAAGGTGCATGACATCGGCCTGCTGATGCGCCAGGGTCGCGAGGGTCAACTGGGCTTCGAGGTGATCGTGGGCGGCGGCCAGGGGCGCACGCCCTATGTAGGCCCGACCATCAAGCAGTTCCTGCCGACCGACCGGCTGCTGAGCTATCTGGAAGCCGTGTTGCGCGTCTACAATCGCCACGGCCGCCGCGACAACATCTACAAGGCCCGCATCAAGATCCTGGTCGCCGCCCTGGGCGCCGAGGAGTTTGGCCGCCAGGTGGAAGAAGAGTGGGCCAAGATCGACGCCGAGCGCGCCGACCTGCCTGCCGCCGAATACGAGCGTATCCGCGCCGCCTTCGCCGCGACTCCGTTCGAGACCCTGCCGGCCCGCTCGGAAGCCTTCGAGACCGCCAAGGCCAACGACCCGGCCTTCGCCCGTTTCGTCCGCAACAACGTCAAGGCGCACAGGCAACCAGGCTATGCGATCGTCGAGGTCTCGCTAAAGGCCCCGGATCAGACGCCCGGCGACGCTTCGGCCCACCAGTTGGAGGTCGTCGCGGACCTGGCCGAGCGCTACGGCTTCAACGACCTGCGCGTCACCCATGTGCAGAACCTCGTCTTGCCGCACATCAAGCTGGACGACCTGCCGACCGTGTTCGCGGCTTTGCAGGCGGCGGGCCTGGCGACGGCCAATATCGACCTGATCAGCGACATCATCGCCTGCCCGGGACTGGACTACTGCGCCCTGGCCAACGCCCGCGCGATCCCGATCGCCCAGGATATCGCCCGCCAGTTCGCCGACCCCGATCGCGCCGAGCATGTCGGCGAGCTGAAGATCAAGATCAGCGGCTGCATCAACGCCTGCGGCCACCACCACGTGGCCCACATCGGCGTGCTGGGCGTCGATAAGAAGGGCGAGGAGTTCTACCAGCTGTCGCTGGGCGGTTCGGGCGCGGAGGACGCCTCGATCGGCAAGATCCTCGGCCCGGCGCTGCCGGCCGACCGGGTCGCCACCGCCGTCGACCAGCTGGTCGGCGCCTATCTGAGCGTCCGCGCCGACGGCGAGCGTTTCCTCGACACCTATCGCCGCGTCGGCCTTGAGCCCTTCAAGGAGGCGGTCTATGCCCAGGCTGATTGAGCTGACGGACGGCCAGGCCCATTGGGCCGACGACGCTTTCGTCAACGTCACGGACGAGGACGCCATCCCTTCGAGCGGCGACGTGATCCTGTCCCTGGCTCGCTTCGAGGCCGAGGGCGATGGCCTGCTCTCCTCGAACAGTCGTCGCGTCGGCGTGCGGGTCGAGTCGAACGAGGAGATCGAGGTCCTGGCCTACGACCTGCCGCGCATCGCGGTGGTGGCCCTGGCTTTCCCGAAGTTCCGCGACGGCCGCGCCTACACCTCGGCCCGCCTGCTGCGCGAGCGCTTCAAGTATGAGGGGCAGATCCGCGCCGTGGGCGACGTGCTGCAGGAGCAGGCCGGCTTCATGGTCCGCTGCGGCTTCGACGCCTTCGAGCCGTCCGACGGTGCGACGCCGGAGGCCTGGACCAAGGCCGCCAGCCGCTTCCGCCACGTCTATCAGCGCGCCGTCGACGACAAGCCGGTCGCGTTCGATGAAAGGGCCTCCTGATGGCTTACGACCAGATCGGGGGGAGCGCCGCGGGTCTCGCCGCCCGGCTGGACGCCGAGCTGCGCGACGCCCATCCGCTGACGATCCTGCGCGCCGCCTACCAGCACTTTGGAAGCCGCCTGGCCCTGGTTTCGTCGTTCGGCGCGGAGTCGGCCGTGCTGCTGCATCTGGTCTCGCAGGTGTCGCCGGCCATTCCGGTTCTGTTCCTCGACACCGGCATGTTGTTCGGCCAGACGCTGGACTACCGCAAGAACCTGGCGTCGCGCTTCGCTCTGACCGACGTGCGCGACCTGCGTCCGGCGTTCGCGGACCTGGCGACCCAGGACCCCAAGTCGGACCTGTGGCGCACCAGCGTCGACGGCTGCTGCCACATCCGCAAGGTGCTGCCGTTGGACCGCGCCCTGGGCGGCTTCGACGCCTGGATCACCGGCCGCAAGCGCTTCCATGGCGGCGACCGTCTGAGCCTGCCGGTGGTCGAGGCGGCCGACGGCAAGCTGAAGTTCAATCCCCTGGCCAACTGGGGCAAGGCCGAACTCGAGGCCTATGTCGCCGAGCACGACCTGCCGTCCCACCCGCTGGTCGCCCAGGGCTATGCCTCGATCGGCTGCTGGCCCTGCACCCAGCCGTCGGAAGACGGTCGTTCCGGGCGCTGGGCCGGCCAGGAAAAGACCGAGTGCGGCATCCATGTCGCCCGCGCGCCCGGCGCGGCGCCGAACGTGGGCGGTGATATCTAGGATTAATAGACAAGTATTATTCTAGTTGTATTTCTTTTTCCGATTTGAAAAATTATCTCTACCTCTGACAAATACGTATACAGCGCCCGCAAATGCCAGTGATGCGGTAAATGTATCTGGCGATTTCGGTGCGAAATACATGCCAACTGCGCCGATAATCATTTCGAGTGAGCCGTATATTTTGGGATTAAAATCTCTGAGCCAAAAGAATATTTGTGCAACTATTACGCCGAACGCGACAGTGAAGTAGGGGAACAAAGGCTCAATCTTTGGCCACTGTTCGGTAAGCCATAGCCAAAAAAGAAGAGCATTCCTTATAGAAAATGCAGAAAATGCAGCAAAAATAGCTAGAAATATTGTGGCTACAAATTCTGCGGCGAACTTTCTAATATTATCCGCGTTGTGCCTGTCATCTTGGCTATTTACTTGAAATTCGGAAACGCCATCTTTGCCGTACGAGTTTCGGGCGGGAATTCTCTGGAGAACTTGACGTGCTAGTTCTCGTCCAAGATGCGCTGCTATTGCTTGAATTTTCCGGTCGAAACGGCCGAATATGCCCTTTATAGGGGCGGTTAGAGCTGTCACTGCTGACGCGAATACAATGATAGGCAGAAGGTGCTCTATAGCGCCTTTTGCACTTATGGCTCCAATTGTATCGTTGAGCATATTAAAAGGACCGGACATCTCGCCTCCAGACCTATGCCATAGACTGCCTTAAAGGTTGTTGGCAATGGATGTGATCGTCATGGGCGAGGCTGTTTCACTCCCCCGGCGTATACGTTTTCACCGCGTGGGCCTTCACGTCCTCCGGATAGAAATAGACGTCGCGCAGGTTGCCCAGGCTGTAGCGCAGGGCCTGGTCGTTGAAGTGCGGGGAGGCGGGGTCGCCGCTCTCGCCGCCCGCCGAGACGGCGCGGGCGCGGACCTTGTCGCCGAACTCGACGACCGCCACGAAGCTGTTGCCCAAGGTGCCGTAGTATTTCTTGGTCCCCGGCCAGCGCTTGGCCCCGAACGAGGCCAGCGAACCCCATTGGGCCGAGGTGAAGGCCACCGGGGTGCTGGGCTTGTCGTCATCGAAGGTCTGGACGATCGATCCGTCGTTGCGCTGGAAGCGGTTGATCTCGCCCCACGGCGTCTTCCACGAGCCGAAGTCGGCGGTCAGGCGGTCCGAGGCCTCGGCCAGGGCGGCCAGCTTGTCGGCGGGCGAGAGCTTGTCGGCCATGTAGTCGTAGACGTTCATCCCCGACGCCTTGGCGGCCGGCGCGGCCTTGGCCCACATCGCCTCTCCCCAGAACACGGCCAGCGAGGTCTCGGTCGAGCGCGCCGACCATTTGCGGTCCCAGGCGCTCAGCGCCGCGACCTGTTCGGCGACCCTGGTCCTGAGCGGGTCGCCGTCGGGGGTGGCGATGTAAGCCGCCTCCAATATCGGAACCAGCCGGGCGAAGGCGGTCAGGTACGGGTCGTAGGCCTTGTCGATCAGACCGCCCAAGGTCAGGTTCCTGACGTCCTTCAGCACGCGCTCGGCGTGGAGACCACGCGGGTTCTCGCCGGCGGTGTCCATGTACTTCGGATAGGCGGCCTTCTTGGGGCTGTATGGACCCGCGGCGGTCCAGGGCCAGTTATTGGTGTTGAAGGCCCAGCCGGTGGGCGGGTTCAACACCTGAGGGATCTTCTCCAAGGGTGTCAGGCCCTTCCAGTCGGTGGCGGGGTCGGACCCATCCACCGGTTTGGTGTAGTCGAAGCGATCGTCGCGCACCGGGATGAACTGCGGGTGCAGATAGGCGATCTGGCCCTTGCTGTCGGCGAACAGGGTGTTGTTCGACGAATTGGCCTTCAGCTCGGCCACCTTCATGAAGCTGGCGTAGTCGGTGGCCTTGGTGCGCAGGAACGACTGCTCCAGCGCCGCCATCGGCTTGTTCATCAGGGCGATGCTGATCCACTTGCCGGCCTCTTCGCGGACGATCGGGCCGTGATGGGTCCTGAAGACGGTGAAGCGCTTCGTGGACATCGTCCCGTCGGCGGCGCGATAGGGAACGGCGATCACCTCGCTCTTCAGCGGGCGCAGTTCCGAGCCGTACTTGTAGAAGCGCTGGCCGTTCTTCTCGACGATGGTCTCGGCGAACTCGTCGACGACGTCGACGCCGCTGGAGGTGTGCATCCAGCCGGCCTTGGCGTTGAAGCCCTGGTAGATGAAGAACTGGCCCCAGGTCGTGGCGCCATAGGCGTCGAGGCCTTCGTCACTGGCCACCTGCATCTCCGAGCGGAAGAAGAAGCTGGTGTGCGGATTGATCAGCAGCAGGGCGTGGCCGCCCAGGGTGTTGGACGGGGCGATGGCGATCCCGTTCGAGCCCTTGGGCTCCTTGAACAGCAGGCCCTTCTCGTCGGCGGTCATGGCCAGTTGGCGCTGCCCGTAGAACGTCTCCAGCTGGGTCAGGGCGACGCGCTCGATGTCGCCGCCGATGCTGCCTTCCGAGAAGCTGAGCGCCATCCACGGCTCGAAATGAGTGATGACCTTCGGCTTCACGTTCGGATGGGTGGCCAGGAAGAAGTTCAGGCCGTCGGCCCAGCCGTTCATCAGCGCCTTCAGCCAGACCGGGCTCTTGGCGTAGTCGGCCTTCAGCACGACGGGATCGATGAACAGCTTCTGGCGCAGATCCGCCCAGATCGCCTTCTCGCCCTCGGCTTCGGCGGTGCGGCCCAGGGCGGTGATGAAGTTGGTCTCGACGCGGTTGAAGTCGTCCTCGGCCTGGGCGTAGGCCATGCCGAACACCGCGTCGGCGTCGGTCTTGCCGTGGATGTGGGCGATGCCCCAGTCGTCCCGAATGATCTGGACCTTGGCGGCCCGGGTCTTCAGGCGGGAGAGATCATCCGCGTGAGCGGGCGCGGCGGCGAGCACGGCCGCGAGGGCCAGGACGCTGATGGATAGATTGCGCATGATAGACCCCGGACCGCTTATCCCCGCGAAGGCGGGGATCCAAGCCGAGTCCGGAGAACAATTCTAGTCCGCGCGGCGCGCGGTGGCTGCTATTGCGGCGGGCAGCCCTTGAATTCGCCGACCTTGCTGACCGAGAGGCTGGAAAGGTCGAGACCGCGCAGGGCCTTCATCGAGCTGGCGCCGACACCGCTGAACAGGTCGAGCTTGAGACCCTTGATCGCGCCGCCGATGTCGGAGGCGTACCAGTAGCCGTCGTGCTTGCCGCCGTCCGGCATCGGCAGACCGACGGTTTCCTTGATGAAGATCACGGTGCGGCGCGGGATCACCTTGGGATCGACCGCGACGGTGCGCATGGCCGCGACCTTGCAGCCCAGCGAGTCGAACGCGCGGATGCCCTTCGCCCCGGCGTGGTACATCGTCGCCTTCATCGTGAACTCGACCGAGCCGGGCAGGGCGCCGCCGCTGAGGGCCGAGGTGATCAGGTCGCCGAGCGGGTCTACACGCGTCGCCTGAGCGGGCGCGGAATCCGCGGGAGCGGCATGAGCGAGGGCGGGAATGGCGAATGCGGAGATGACCGCGGTGGCCAAAATTCCGGCGAGCTTGCGTCGCATCGAGGGTGTCCTCTTATCGGCGTGTCTGTCGGTTGGCGGCTTGGATATTCGGATCACGCACCCGTGACAACCCCGAGAAGTCGATACGCCACGGACCCCTTTCGCCAGATAAGCGAAAAAGCGACATGGATTCAGCCGCTTGAAGCGGAGCCTTGGAAGAGTCGATTTTCACCTTTTTTTGACGTCTCGGACGGAACCCGGCCGTGAACAGCGTGCTCTTCGCGACTCGCCATTCGGTTCCGGCGCGCCACGCGCGATCCGAAATACGGCGGCAATACAGGGCGGCTCTGGTCTCGGCGCGCGCGACACTGGCCGACAGCGTCCTGGCGCCTTACACCCGGCTTGTCTGGCCTATCTGATCTTCGGAGCCTCTGCCTTGCGCCTTTCGTCCAGCCTGAAAGTCCTCGTCCTCGCCGCGGCCCTGTCGGCGCCAGCCGCCTCGGCGTTCGCCTGGGGAGCTTCGGGCCACCGCGTCGTGGGCGTGGTCGGCGCCGAGAGCTTCCCGGCCGACGTGCCGGCCTTCCTGCGCACCCCGACGGCCATCGCCGCCATTGGCGAATACGCCCGCGAACCGGACCGTTGGAAGGGCTCGGGCAAGATCCACGACACCGACCGGGACGCCGCCCACTTCCTGGACATCGACGACCAGGGCCGCATGTACGGCGGTCCGATGTTCACGGTGGCGACCCTGCCGCCGACCCGCGCCGACTATGAGAAGGCCCTGCAGGCCGCCGGCGTCGACAGCTGGAAGGCCGGTTACCTCCCGTACGCGATCATCGACGGCTACCAGCAGCTGGTGAAGGATTTCACCTATTGGCGCGTGCTGACCGCAGCCGTGAAGCTGGAGAAGGACAAGACCCGCCTGGCCTATTACAAGGCCGACCTGATCCGTCGCGAGGCGCTGCTGCTGCGCGATCTGGGCGTCTGGGCCCACTATGTTGGCGACGGCAGCCAGCCGCTGCATCTGTCGGTGCACTACAACGGCTGGGGCGACTATCCCAACCCCCAACGGCTACACCAACGCGCGCTCGACGCACTTCCAGTTCGAAGGTCCGTTGGCCAAGGCCCTGGGCGACGAGGCGTCGGTCAAGGCGCTGGTCCCCGCCTACAAGGCCTGCGACTGCTCGATCGAGACCCGCGTGGTCGGCTATCTGACCGACACCTGGAAGCAGACCGAGCCCCTGTACCAGCTGGAAAAGGCCGGCGGGATGGTCGAGACCGATCCGCGCGCCAAGGCTTTCGTCCAGGCCCGCATCGCGGCTGGCGCGGCGGCCCTGCGCGACCTCGTCGTCGACGCCTGGAGCGCGAGCGCCAATGGCACGATCGGCTATCGTCCCGAGATCAGCGTGGCGGACGTGGCGTCCGGCAAGGCCGATCCCTGGAACGACCTCTACGGCAAGGACTAAAGGATGCTGGCTTTCGGCGCGCCCGTCGCGGGCAAGACCTATATGGACCGCGCCGCCGCCTTCGGTATCGCCGAGAACAGCCTGGGCCAGATCGCACTGGCCCAGGTCACCAAGCCCGGCAAGGCGCCGTATTTCGACCTGCCTGGCGGAGCGGTGGACGGCGACGAGACCGAGCGGGAAGCGGTGGTCCGCGAGTTCGGCGAGGAAACCGGCTTGGTGGTCGAGGCTGGGGCGCTAGTCGAGATGGTCTCGCAGCTGTTCCTGAAGTCCGACGGCCAGCCGGTGCGTAACTTCGGCGGCGTCTATGTCGTCCAGGTCATCGGGGAGACCCCGGGCCTGAAGGTCGAGGACGACCACAAGCTGGTCTGGCTGGATCCGCGCGATGCGGTGGTCGCCCTCCGCCACGACGCCCATTCGTGGGCGGTCGCGGCCTGGCTGCGTCGGGGCTGATCAGGCGCCGGCGCGCTTGGCGATCCGCAATTGAGCGGCCTGCTGCTTGGTCAGCGCTTGCCGCAGGTCCTGGTGGAAGTCCATCAGGCAGGCCCTCGCCGACAGGCCAGTCAGTCCCTTGGCGTCACAAGCGCGGGTTCCGGCGGCGTGGGCGCGACGGGCGAACTCGCGCGCGTCGGCGGGGTTCGACAGGGTCAGGTCGCCGACACGGATGCGGGCGATGGGCGTGGCCGGCTCGGCGGCGTGAGCGGCGGTCAGGCCGATGATCGGGGTGGCGGCCAGGGCCAGGGCGGCGATGGCGGCGATGCGGTTGACGAGCTTGCTCATGATCTTGTCCCTCAATTCGTGTGGCCGCCGGTGGCGATCCGTTGAATGAGGGTGTAGTCGCCGGCGCCGCGGAACACCCGTTACGACTGCTTCATGACGTCGATTTAAGTCTATGAAACGAAAGTAATATTCAGCGCCTGCGCGTGGCCAGGGCCCAGACCGTCGCCGCGACCGAGGAGGCCAGGGCCAGCGCGCCGACGGCGTCCCAGACCCCGTCGCCCAGCAATGCGGCGACCAGGCCGAACAGGCTGAGCGCTGCGATCGCGGCCGGGGCGCGGAACACCTGCCAGAGGGTGAGGTGATGGCCCTTGCTCATGGTGCGGGTTTCCGCCTGGCGAGCCACAGATAGAGGCCCGAACCCAGGATCACGATGGTGGCGATGTCCAGCAGCGCCCAGAGGATCTTCAGCAGGAGGCCGCCATAGTCGCCGAAGTGCAGCGGTTGCGACAGCGACAGGGTCTTCACATACCACGGCGTCGGGGCGACGGCGGCCAACTGGCCGGTGCGGGCGTCGATCAGGGCCGGGGTGGTCAGGTGCGCGGTCAGCGGCGTGTCGCCATGGAAGAACACCGCGTAGTGGTGCTCGGTCGAATAGGTCGAGCCGGGGAAGGCCACGAACTGCAGCCGCATGCCGGGCAGGGCGAGCTTGGCCCGATCGACGGCGGCCTGCAGCGAGCTGCGCTGGCCGGCCGGCGCTGGCTGGTCATAGGCCTGCGTCAGTTCCTTCAGCGCCGTATTCTTCCAGTAGTCGATGATCGGCGTCGCCAGGGTGTTGACGACGCCGGTCGCGCCGACGACCAGAACCCAGGCCAGGGTCACGGCGCCCAGCAGGTTGTGGTAGTCCAGCCAGCGCGTGCGCGCCTGCTTGCTGGCCCGCACGGCGCCGAACGGCAGCCGCCGCATGAACGGCGCGTAGAGCACCACGCCCGAGACCAGGGCCATGATCAGCAACAGGCCCATCGCGCCCAGGAACAGCATCCCCGGCAGGCCCAGGAACATGTCGGTGTGCAGCTGGAGCAGGAATTCCATGACCGGGTGGCCGGCCACCGAGGGGGCGGGCTCGCCGCTGGTCTGGTCGATGGGCTGGAAGCTGTAGACGCCCGCCCTGTCGCCGGGCTTAACGCTGGTGACATTCACGACCGGCCGGTCCTCGTCGAAACTCATGAAGGCCGGAACCTCGCCCGGCTTACGGGCGAGGGCGGCGTTCAGCACCTGGTCGAGGTTCAGTCGAGGCCCGTCCGGATGGGCCGGGGCCCAGGCCTCGCGCATCAGGACATGCTCAATCTCGTGCTTGAACACCAGTGGCAGGCCGGTGACGCACAGCATCAGCAGAAAGGCGGTCGAGACCAGGCTCGACCACTTGTGAACCCACGACCAGGCGCGGAGCGTCCGGGCCTTCATGCGGTCTAGAAGTCCGTGGTGAGCGACAGCCGCAGGGTGCGCGGCGCGCCCAGCGTCAGGTAGTTGGCGTTCGGATAGCCGCCGACCGCGACCCACTGGTCCTTGTTTCCCAGGTTCTCGACCCGGGCGCGGACCGTCATCGCCTTGCCGCCGGCCTCGAAGGCGTAGCGGACGCCAGCGTCGAAGCGGGTGAACGCGGCCAGGTCGACCGTATTGGCGCCGTTGGCCGGCTGCGAACCGGTGTGGACCATGCGGCCCTCGACGGTCAGGCCGGGGGCGGCCTTGACGTCCCACTCGACGTTCACATTGGCCTGAAAGTCCGGCACGCCGATCGGCGACTTGCCTTCCAGCGTGGCGTCCAGGGCGTGATTGACCTTGGTGTCCAGCCAGGTCGCGCCGCCCAGGACGCGCAGGCCCTCGGCGGGCTGGCCGTAGACGGTCAACTCGACGCCCTTGTTCTCCTGCTCGCCGCCCGAGGTGTACTGGCGGCTGCTGGCCACGAAGAACGCGTTGGGCTGCTTGACGCGGAACAGCGAGATCGCGCCGCCGAAGGTCCCGTGGTCGTACTTGGCGCCAACCTCGGCCTGCTTGCCTCGGAACGGCGAGAGGATGTCGCCGGCGTTGGCCACGGCGACGCCGTTGACCTGGGCCGGCGCGACCTGGCCGGGGACCAGGGCCTCGGCGTAGTTGGCGTAAAGTGAGACCTGGTCGCTGGGCTTGAACACCGCAGCCAGCGCCGGAGTGGTGGCGTGGCCGTCATAGGCGGCGTTGCGGGCGCCGGTGTTGTAGTCGTACGAGCGCGTCTCGACGTCCTGATATCGCAGGCCGGCGGTCAGCAGCAGCTTGTCGTCGAGGAACGACAGGGTATCGGCGACGGCGACGCTGCGGTTCTTGGCGCGCTCGGTGACGTTTGGGTCCGACTTGCTGCCGCCGACGAAGAAGTTCGGGTTCGGGGCGGCGACATTGATGGGGCTATAGAGATCGCTGGCGAAGCCGGCGAAGTTCGAAAAGGCGTAGGCGTTCTTCGACTTCAGGCTGACCGAGGCGACCGAGGCCACCAGGCTGTGGCCGATCGAACCGGTCTGGAACTTGCCGCGCAGGCCGGCGTCGGCGGAGATGACCTCGTCCTTGCGGACATTGTCGAAACGGTAGGCGCTGATCACGCCGTTCGGCTGGGCCGTCGGGTTGGCCAGGACGTTGTCTTCCTTGCCCTTGCGGCCGCCGATCGCGGCCCAGGCGCTGACAGTGTCGGTCAGGTCGAACTCGCCGCGCGCCGCGCCGAACAGCTGGCGTTCGTCGGTATAGGTCCAGGGCTGGGCGAAATTCTCGCCGGCGTCCGGCGCCTTGGGGATCGCCCCGGCCGGTGTGACGGTCGGGCGCGGGGCGTCGATGTGGTGATCCTGGAAGCCGAGGTCGGCCGAGAAACGGGCGCGGTCGCCGCGACGGTCAAGACCCAGGCCCACCACCTTCAGATTGCGCTTCTCGTTGTCGACGGCCGTTTCACCGTCGCGCAGGCCGAGATTCAGGCGCGCGCCATAGGCGTTGTTCTCGCCGAAGCGGCGAGAAACGTCGGCCGAGCCGTAGAATTGCGAGCCGCCGTCCCAGCCCGTCGTGAGGCGCGTCAGGGGCGCGGTTCCGGCGCGCTTGGGCATCAGGTTGAAGGCGCCGCCGACGCCGCTGCCGCCCGGAGCCGCGCCGTTCAGGAAGGCGTTGGCGCCGCGGAACACGTCCACGCGCTCGACCAGTTCGGCCGCCACGAACTGCCGGGGCAGCACGCCGTAGAGGCCGTTATAGGTCATGTCGTCGGAATAGACCGGGAAGCCGCGAACGACGTACAGCTCCTGGAAGTTGCCGAAGCCCTTGGAGACCCGGACGGTCGGGTCGTTCTGCAGGACGTCGGCGATGCTGCGCGCCTGCTGGTCACGGATCAGTTCCTCGGTGTAGCTGGTGATGGCGAACGGGGTGTCCATGGTGTCCAGCGCCCCGAGCAGGCCGACGCGCGCGCCGGCCGCCACCTGGCCGCCCGAATAGACAGGGGGGAGGCGCACCTGCGAGCCGGTGATCACCACCTCGTCGACCTTCGTCTCCTCGGTCTGTCGCGCGAGGGCCGGGCTGGCCACGGCGGCGCCGAGAATGGCGGACGACAGAAGGAGAGCGAGGCGACGGGACATGACGGATCCTGATATTGCGAGTGCGTCGCAATATCTTCCATCCCAGGCTATGACAATAGCCCGAACCTTTTCAGGAGGGTGGGGCGGCGATTTCAGCTACGTAAGGGGGAGGCGGGAGGCTAAGCCGCCACGAAATCGCGGGCGGCTTTGTGTTCGCTCTGGCGGACGGGCAGGGTGAAGCTGACCGTGGTGCCTTCGCCGGGCTGGGAGTGCATCTCCAGCAGGCCGTCGTGCATGGTGATCAGCGACTTGGTCAGGGCCAGGCCCAGGCCCGTGCCCTGCGTGGTCTTGGAGAACTGGCTCTCGACCTGCTCGAACGGC
The DNA here is from genome assembly GCF_044056025.1 of Caulobacter sp. UC70_42. NCBI lineage: Bacteria > Pseudomonadati > Pseudomonadota > Alphaproteobacteria > Caulobacterales > Caulobacteraceae > Caulobacter > Caulobacter sp. UC70_42. The sequence goes on from NZ_CP171994.1 coordinate 3,081,338, forward strand.
TTGGCCAGGCGCGCCAGGTCTTCCTTGGCGATGCCGATGCCGGTGTCGATGACCGACACCTTGACCTTGTCGCCGAACGGATCGCGGCGGAGCTCAGCGCTGACCGTGACGCTGCCGGCGCGCGGCGTGAATTTGATGGCGTTCGACAGCAGGTTCAGCAGCACCTGCTTGACGGCGCGGTAGTCGGCCTCGATCTCCGGCAGGTGCGGGAACGCGACATTGAGCTTCAAGCCGGCTGCCTCGGCGCGGTTGCGGACCAGGCGTACGGCGTCCTCGGTCACGTCCTCCAGGTGCATCGGCTCGAACTTGAGGTTCATCTTGCCGGCCTCGATCTTCGACATGTCGAGGATGTCGTTGATCAACGCCAAGAGGTGCTGGCCCGACGAGTGGATGTCCTGGCTGTAGCCCTTGTAGCGGGCGTCGCCCAAGGGGCCGAACATCTCGTTCATCATGATTTCCGAGAAGCCGTTGATGGCGTTCAGCGGCGTTCGCAGCTCGTGGGACATGTTGGCCAGGAATTCGCTCTTGGCCTTGTTGGCGCTCTCGGCCTTGACCTTCTCGGTCTCGTACTTGCGCGCCAGCTCGGCCAGCTGTTCCTGGCTGCGTTCCAGGCCGGTGATGGCGTTCTGCAGCTGCTCTTCGTTCAGGCGGCGGGCTTCTTCCTGGGTCTTGATCGCCGTGATGTCGGCGGCGGTCATGACCAGGCCGCCTTCGGCCGTGCGGCGCTCGCTGATCTGGATCCAGCGGCCGTCCATCATCTCGGCCTCGCGCACGCCCCTGGCGCCGTCCGGTGCGGGGTGGTCCTGCTTGATGGCCAGGGCCGCGAAGCGGTTGACCTCGGCGCGGGCGGCGCCGGGCTTGAGCAGCTTGGGCTCGAGCGAGAAGACACTGCGGTAGTTGCGGTTGCACATCAGCAGCCGTCCTTGGCGATCCCAAAGGACGAAGGCTTCCGACACGCTTTCGATGGCGTCGCGCAGCCGGTTCTCGGCGGCCTGGGCGCGGGCCTGGGCCAGGCGTTCCTCGGTGACGTCCAGGGCGACGCCGATGATGCGGACATAGCCGTCCGCGCCGGGCTTGCCGAAGCCCTGACCGCGGGCGTCGATCCACAGCGAGCGCGCGCCATGCTCAGTGGCCGGCACGCGGAACGAGACGTCGAAGGCGCCGTACATGGCGGCGTTGGCCAGGGCCTGGCGCACGCGCTCACGGTGGTCGATCGAGATCCGCTCCAGCAGGTCCTGGCCGGAGACGACGCCGCCGCCGCCCCAGCCGAACATCGCGCCGGTGACGTCGGACAGAAAGACCTGGTCGGCGTTGAGGTCCCATTCCCAGATGCCGCAGCGGGCGGCTTCGACGGCCAGACGGAAGCGCTGCTCGCTGTCGATGAACTCGCGGTGGGCGACCTCGGCTTTGCGGCTCTGGATCATCAGCAGCAGCGCGAGCGCGATGCCGACGGCCAGTGGGGCCAGCAGGTTGATCGCGCCTTCCATGACCTGCCGGTCGACATTGGCGACGCTGTGGGTCGGGGCGGCGGCCAGAACCAGCAAGGCGCCCTCCGCCACCGGGCGCACCGCGATGTCCAGCGCCGCGCCATCGGCGGCCTGGCCGCGCAGGGCGACGGGACCGCCGACGACATCCTCGGGCGACAGGGCAAAGGCCTCGCGGATGGTGGCGGCGCCCTGCGCGGCGCGGCCCCGGGCGGCGATCAGCGCGCCGCTGGGCAGGGCCAGGGCTCCGCTGTCGCCCTTCTCGGGCTCGTCGATCAGGCGCGTGGCGTCGCCGCTGGCGATGACGAAGGCCCGGGTCTTGTCGAGGGGGGCGGTGGTGGCGACGTAGAGTCGGCCGGTCTCGCCGACCGAGCCGGTCCAGGTGGTGCGGCCCGAGGCGGCGGCCGCCTGGGCCGCGCCCTTCCAGTCGGCGCCGTCGTCGCGGCCGGCGACCGAGACGACGCCGGAGGGGCTGACCACGGCGACGGCCGCGGCCTCGCCGCCGGCGGCGCGCAGAGCGGTCTCGGCGGCGTCCATGGTCGCGCCCGGATCGCGCTTGAGCATATCGGCGGCCGCCGACAGACCGGCGCGCTGGGCGGCGAGGTTGGCCTCGACGCGCCCGGCGATCAGCCCGGCCTTGGCCGACAGCGGCGCGCCGCCCGGCTGGGCCGAGGCCTCCTGCTGCAGGCGCTTGACGCCGAAGGCGGTGTAGACGGCCAGCAGCAGCAGGGCCGCCAGGATGGCGACGCGGATGAACCCTTGCGACGGGGCCTGGACGGACTTGGCGCGCACGGCCGCGGGCGCGGTCGGTCCGGCGGACGCCGTCCCCCCGTGTCTCGCTAAGCCCGTGTCCAAACTGCGCGGCTCCCGTCGATCCCCGGAGCGCGCCAGGGCGCGCTCCAATCCCAAATCCGAGGCCTGTCAGCGACAGACCTCGGGGCGAGTCACTTCGCCGAGATGGTGAATCTACCGTACCGCAAACCGCTCCGTCACCGCCGGAAAGGCGGATTCGGCAAGTGTGAGCCTATTGGTCGCAACTCAAGGCCGAACGAATCCCGAAAAGCGGCGTCAGCCAAGCGCCTTGGTCGCCAGCTCCAGCACGTTCTTGGACAGGTCCGGGTGGGCCGCGACCCGCTCCAGCTGCTCGCGCATCAGCTTGCCCAGTTCGGGTTTGTAGCGCCGCCAGTTGCCCAGGGGCTCGACCAGACGCGCGGCCGTCATCGGGTTAAAGCCGTCCACCGCCAGGATCTGATCGGCCAGGAAGCGGTAGCCCGCGCCGCTGGGGTCGTGGAAACGCGCCGGATTGAAGTTGGCGAAGGTCGAGACCAGGGCCCTCAGGCGGTTGGGGTTGGTCGGCTCGAAATCCTCATGCTTCGTCAGGGCGATCACCCGGTCCAGGGCGTCCTCGTTCGGGTCGCGGCCTTGGACGGCGAACCATTTGTCCAGCACCAGCGGCTCGTTCCGCCAGGCGCGATGGAACTTGCTGAGGGCCAGGTCGCGGGCCGGGCCGCCGATGGTGACCAGGGAAAAGAGGCCGCCCATCGCGTCGGTCATGTTGCGGCCGGTGTTGAAGTGGGCGGTCAGGCGCTCCAGGTTGTCGGCGTGAGGATCCGAGCACAGCACCTCGGCGCAGGCGTTGCGCAGGGCGCGGCGGCCGGCGGCTTCGGCGCTGGCCGAGAACTCGGCGTCGCTTTGCATCTCGCCATGCAGGCGGCGCAGCAGGTCGCCCAGATGGACGGCGACGCGGGTGCGCAGGGCGTTGCGAGCCTCGTGCAGGGCCGGCGGGTCGGCCGCCTCGGACATCAGGGCCAGGTCGGGCTCGGACGGCAGGGCCAGCAGCAGGGCCTTGAAGGCCGGCTCGGCGGCGTCGTCGACCAAAGCCCGGCCAAGGGCGTCGGCGTAGCGCTCCTCGCCGACCTCGTCGGGCGCTCCGGCGGCGCGGGCCAGGATCAGGTCGCGGGCCAGGGTCTGGCCGGCCTCCCAGCGGTTGAACAGGTCAGGGTCCGAGCCGAACAGCACATAACGCTCGGCCGGTCGCGCATCGGTCGACAGGTTCACCGGCGCCGAGAAGCCGCGGAGGGCCGACAGCACGGGCTCGCTGGCGACGTTGTCCCAGCGAACCGTCAGGGTGTTTCGGTCCAGCAGCACCACCTCGGTGTCGCGCAGCACCGCGCCGGTCTCCGACAGCAGGCCGATCGCGATCGGGATCGGCAGGGGCTTCTTGTCCGGCTGGCCCGGTGTGGGGGCGGTCGACTGGGTCAGCGTCAGGGTCACGGCCTGGGCGTCGGCGTCATAGGCGGTCTCGATCGTCACCGCCGGGGTGCCGGCCTGTTCGTACCAGCCGAAGAAGTCCGAAAGGTCGCGGCCCGACGCCTCGGCGAAGCACTCGATGAAGGCCTCGACCGTGGTCGCCTGGCCGTCGTGGCGCTCGAAGTAGAGGTCGCTGCCTTTCCGGAACGCCTCGGCGCCCAGGATGGTCTTGAGCATGCGGATGATCTCCGAGCCCTTCTCGTAGATCGTCGCAGTGTAGAAGTTGTCGATCTTCATGTAGCTGGACGGCCGCACCGGGTGGGCGAGGGGACCGGCGTCCTCGGCGAACTGGCGCGCGCGCAGGGCTCGGACGTCCTTGATCCGCTGCACCGTCGCGCCGCGCTGATCGGCGCTGAAGCTCTGGTCGCGGAAGACCGTGAAGCCCTCCTTCAGGCACAGCTGGAACCAGTCGCGACAGGTGATGCGGTTGCCCGTCCAGTTGTGGAAGTACTCGTGGGCCACGACCGCCTCGATGCGCTCGTAGTCCAGGTCCGTCGCGGTCTCCGGATCGGCCAGGAGCAGGGAGCTGTTGAAGATGTTCAGCCCCTTGTTCTCCATGGCCCCGAAGTTGAAGTCGCGGACGGCGACGATCATGAACAGATCCAGGTCGTACTCGCGGCCGAAGGCCTCCTCGTCCCATTTCATCGCCCGCTTGAGGCTGTCCAGGGCGTAGGCCGCGCGCGAGGCCTGGCCGGGATCGACGAACACCCGCAGCGCCACTTCGCGACCGCTCATGGTGAGGAACTTGTCGGCGAGCACATCCAGGTGACCGGCCACCAGAGCGAACAGGTAGCAGGGCTTGGGGAAGGGGTCCTCCCACTCGGCGAAGAACCGATTGTCCTCCAGCGCGCCGGAACCAACCAGGTTGCCGTTGCTCAGCAGGTGCGTGAACTCGCGACCGGCCTCGATGCGCACGCTGTAGCGGCTCAGCACGTCGGGGCGGTCGGGGAAGTAGGTGATCGTGCGGAAGCCCTCGGCCTCGCACTGGGTGCAGAAGCGGCCACCCGACATGTAGAGACCCATCAGGGCCTTGTTGGCCGAGGGATCGATCTCGACCTCGGTGGTCAGGACGAACTGGTCGGGCAGGTCCGGGATCGTCAGGCGCTCGGCGTCGACGACATACTGGTTGGCGCTTAGGCCTTCGCCGTCCACGGCCACCGACACCAGCTTCAGCCGCTCGCCGTTCAGCACCAGCGGCTCGTCCTTCGCGCCGGTCCGGCGCACCGCGAGTTCGGCCTTCACCCGGGTCTGCGACGGATGCAGGTCGAAGACCAGCCGGGTCGTCTCGATGGTGAACGGGAACGGACGATAGTCCGCCAGACGGACGGCTCGGGGCGTGTCGGTGCGCATCCGTCCAACTTAGTCGTACCGGGCGACCTCCGCGAGAGGACCTTGACGGCCAAGCCCAAATTAATGGTCAGTGCCGGCTTGAGCTTAGGCGGGAGGGGCTTGGCGATGACGAGCGAAATCACGGGCGATCAGGCGGGGCTGGAAGTCGGGCGCAAGCGGTTCCTGCACCCGGGACCGCTGCGTTGGCTGCGGGCGCTGGGCTGGATGGTTCTGCTCTTCGTGCTGTTCAGCATCGTCTATGCGGGCGCCCAGATGGTGGCCAACCCGATGTTCAAGAAGGGCGGTCATCTCCTCGAAGTGCTGGAGGTGCTGGCGATCTGCTGCGCGGGTTTTGGCCTCTACGCGGGCGTGGTCAGGCTGGCCGAGGGGCGATGGCCGGAGGAGTTGGACCTGCGGCGGATGCCGGTCGAGCTGGCCATCGGCCTGGTGATCGGAGCGCTGATGCTGAGCGCGGCCGTGGGCGGTCTCTATCTGCTGGGCGTCTACGACATCAGTGGTCCGCGCGCGGCCTCGGCCTGGGCGACCGTCGCCATGGCCATCGAGTCCGGCTTCATGGAGGAGCTGATCATGCGCGCCATTCTCCTGCGTCTCCTCATGCGCGCCTTCGGGATCTGGCCGGCGCTGATCGTGCAGGCGGCCCTGTTCGGGGCGTTGCACCTGGCCAATCCCAACGCCACGCCGGTCGCCGCCGCGGCCATCGCCGTCGAGGCGGGGCTGATGCTGGCCGGCTTCTACCTGTTGACCGGACGTCTGTGGATGTCGGTCGGCGTTCACGCGGCCTGGAACTTCACCCAGGGCTGGGTGTGGGGCGCGTCTGTGTCGGGCATCCCCGTCACCGAGAGCTGGCTGGTCAGCAAGCCCAAGCCCGGCGCGCCGGAATTTCTGAGCGGCGGCGCCTTCGGCCCCGAAGCTTCGCTGCCGGCCATGGTCGTCGGCACGCTGGTGGCGATTATCGTGCTGTGGCTGGCCTGGAAGCAGGGAAACTTCAAGGCGAGGCCGGACGCGACTACGTAATAACCGCAGGTTTTTTGTGGTCTTTTCTTGAGCCGCGTCAACGAAACCGACCCGACACAGGCGCAAACCCCTTTCGACACAACGAGGTCGTAAAGGGGATACCGATGACCACCAAACTCTTCCTGGCCCTGACCGTGGCCGCCGGCCTGAGCGCCGCGCCTGCTTTCGCCGCCGAGCCCGTGACGCCCAAGGCCAAGGGCGACATCGTCCTGAACGTCCGGGTGACCGACGTCGCGCCGGATGCGGGCGATCCGATCCTGACCGCCGCCGGCGCCGCCACCGGCCTGAAGGCGGACGTCAAGGACGATATCAAGCCGACGATCGGTCTCAGCTACTTCCTGACCGACAAGCTGGCCATCGAAGTGATCGCCGGCACCACCCAGCACACGGTCAAGGCTGTCGGGCCGGGCACGGATGTCGCCGTCCACAAGACCTGGGTCCTGCCGCCGGTCGTCTCGCTGCAGTATCACCCGCTGCCGGGCGCGCGCTTCAGCCCCTATGTCGGCGCGGGCCTGAACTACATGCTGTTCTACAGCGGCAAGGACAAGAACGGCTTCACGGTCGATCTGGACGACGGCTTCGGCTACGCCCTGCAGGCTGGCGCGGACATCCCGATCAACGCCGCCTACAGCCTGAACCTGGACGTCAAGAAGATCTGGTTCGACACCGACGCCAAGATCAACGGCGGCGCGCTGAAGTCCAAGGTCAAGCTTGACCCGCTGGTGTTCTCGGTCGGCTTCGGCCGGCGCTTCTAACTAGTCCGAGCTCGGTCCGGCGGCGGGCGCTTCCTGCAGGTAGCGCTCGATCGCCGCGATCTTGTGGGCCAGGCCCGTCAGGGCCGGCGGCGCGTCCTCGGGACTGTCGGCCACCAGGGTCAGCAGTTCCCGGGCGATGGCGCGCAGGCGCGGGGCGCTGGCGATCAGCCGGGCTTGATATTCCATCTTGTGCGGGTCGCGGTCGTACTCCGCGCCCGGCGTGCGCCAGCCGCCCCAGTCCTGGGCGTCGGTGACCACGACCGGATAGGTGCCCGGATAGGGATGGTGGGCGCAGTCGCCCTCCTGCTGCCACTTGTTGCGGGCCCGCAGCACTCGCCAATTGGAGTCGAGGCCGCCATCCTGCGCATCGACCTTGTCCTCGGCCTTCAGCTCGTGGGCCTGGAACTCGCGGTTCAGCCCGACATCGTAGGTGACCCGCACGGGCTCGTCGAAGCCCTTGGCCCAGATGGGCACGATCCTGTCGACCGTGGCCCAGCAGCCGACGCTCTCGACCCATACCCTCTGGTTCTTCTGGAAGACGGTCTTAGCCATGCCGTTGAGTAACGTCCGAATGCGCTGACAGGCGCGCATAAGAACCTGAAATTCTTGACGCCGGGTCAATCTTTCCCTTCGCGTGAACGTCGTTCAGTGTGACTCCCGCGACCCGCCGAAGAGCGCGGTCCAGGGAGGCTCCAGTGGATTTCGACTATTCCGACGACCAGAAGTTCCTGAAGGACGAGGCGCGCAAGTTCCTCGCCAGCCATTGCGACGTCGCCGTCGTGCGCGGCGTGCTGGACAATGCCGACCGTTCGTTCGACGAGAAACTCTGGAAGGGCGTCGCCGAGCAGGGCTGGCTGGGCGCCTCTATCCCCGAAGAGCACGGAGGGCTGGGCCTGGGGCGTATCGAGCTGTGCGCCATCGCCGAGGAGTTGGGCCGCGCCGTCGCGCCGATCCCGTTCGCCTCCACCGTCTACATCCTGGCCGAAGGGATCATGGCCCACGGCGCGGACGGCCAGAAGGCCGCGATCCTGCCGCGCATCGCCGCCGGCGAGGTGATCGGCTGCCTGGCGACCTCGGAAGGCCCGGGCGTCGTGGGCCCGAACACACTGCAGTGCCGGGTCGAGGGCGGCAAGCTCTCGGGGACCAAGATCCCGGTCACCGACGGCGACGTCGCCGACACCGCGCTGGTCCTGGCCAGTGACGGCGGCCGTCCCGGCCTCTACTTGGTCGACCTGAAGCAGGCGAGCGTGAAGCGCGAGACTCTGAAGAGCCTCGATCCCACGCGGGGCGTGGCCAAGATCGTCTTCGACGGCGCGGTCGCCGAGCGGGTGGGGGAGGCCGGAGCCGGCTTCGACATCGTCCAGGCGATCCTCGATCGCGCCGCCGTCCTCCTAGCCTTCGAGCAGCTCGGCGGCGCCGATCGCTGCCTTGAGATGGCCAGGGAATACGCCCTGGGCCGCTACGCCTTCGGGCGCGTGATCGCCGGCTACCAGGCGATCAAGCACAAGCTGGCCGACATGTACGTCAAGAACGAGGTCGCCCGCTCCAACGCCTATTACGGCGCCTGGGCCCTGAACGACGACGCGCCGGAACTGCCGATCGCGGCCTCGGCCGCCCGCATCGCCGCCTCGGAAGCCTTCTGGTTCGCCAGCAAGGAGAACATCCAGGTCCATGGCGGCATGGGCTTCACCTGGGACGTCGACTGCCACCTCTATTACCGTCGATCGCGGCAGCTCAGCCTGGTGGCCGGCGCGCCGAAGCTCTGGAAGGAGCGGCTGGTGAGCGAACTCGAAAAGAAGAACGCGGCGTAAGGCGAGGAAACGACTATGGATTTCAACGATTTCCCCGAGGAAGCCGCCTACCGCGAGAAGGCCCGCGCCTGGCTGGCCGAGAACGCCGCCGCGCATCGCGCCAAGTTCGGCGAACTCAAGCCCAACACGCCCGAGCACATGGCCGCGGCCAAGGACTGGCAGGCCACCAAGGCCGCCGCCGGCTATGCCTGCATCACCTGGCCCGCGGCCATCGGCGGGGGCGGCGGCACGCCGATCCAGTCGGTGATCTTCGGCCAGGAAGAGGGCAGAGCGGGCCTGGGCTATGGCTACTTCACCATCGGCCTGGGCATGTGCGTGCCCACGGTCATGGCCTTCGCCGACAGCGAGACCAAGAAACGCTTCGTCTCGCCCGCCGTAAAGGGCGAGGAGATCTGGTGCCAGCTGTTCTCCGAGCCGGCGGGCGGCTCCGACGTGGCGGCGCTGCGCACCCGCGCCGTCAAGGACGGCGACGAGTGGGTGATCAACGGTCAGAAGGTCTGGACGACCGGCGCCCACTATTGCGACTACGGCATCCTGCTCACCCGGACCGACCCCGATGTGCCCAAGCACAAGGGCCTGACCATGTTCTGGATCGACATGAAGGACGCCGCCGTCGAGTGCCGGCCGATCCACCAGATGTCGGGCGGGCGCGAGTTCAACGAGGTCTATTTCACCGACCTGCGCGTCAAGGACAGCCAGCGCCTGGGCGAGGTCGGCGACGGCTGGAAGGTGGCCCTCGTCACCCTGATGAACGAGCGCCTGGCGGTCGGCGGCTCGGCCGGTCCGAACTATCGCGAGGTCATGAAGCTGGCCCAGGATCTCGCCGGCCCCACCGGTCCGGCGATCAAGGACCAGGCGTTCCGCGAGAAGCTGGCCGACTGGTACGTGCAGTCCGAGGGGCTGAAGTTCACCCGCTTCCGGACCATGACCGCCCTGTCGCGCGGCCAGACGCCGGGGCCGGAAAGCTCGATCGGCAAGATCATCTCGGCCAACCAGTTGCAGGAGATGGCCAACACCGCCGTCGAGATGGAGGACCAGTACGGTATCCTCGTCGATCCCGACCAAGCCCCGGCCGAGGCGGCGTTCCAGCAGAGTCTGATGTGGGCGCCGGGCCTGCGCATCGCCGGCGGCACCGATGAGATTCTGAAGAACATCATCGCCGAACGGGTGCTGGGCCTGCCCGGCGATGTGCGCGTCGACAAGGATGTGCCGTTCAAGGACATGCCGACCGGGCGCTGATTTCGTCGAATCTTCGTCTTCCGTCGATACACTGAAGCCGACAGCTGACGAGGTTAGCTGTCGGCTTCTCGATGTTTGGGAAGATGTTCAGTGCGCGGTGAAGTCGCGCGAAATCCGGGAAATTCGCCTGCCGGGCGAACCCGGACTGTCGTGACAAAGTCTTCATTGCTGGATGGGTTGAGCTGAGCTTGACAGTCATCACTCCCGGGCACATGAGAGATCATTGTTTTATGGTTAACGGGCTGGGCTGAAGGGGGATTCATGCGCGAGGCCGGCGACGCATTTGCGCGCCTTCGGATGCTCCGTGGAGCGGCCGAGCGCGCGTTCGCCAGCCGCTCCCCCTGCTGCGTCGCGCCCCGGTAGGCGCGATCGTGGCGGCGGTGGTGATCCCCCTGGTGGGCTGCGACACGGGCCCGGGCTTCTGGTTTCACAAGCGCGCCAGCGCGTGTCCGCGGCCGCAGGCGGCCCAGGGCGTATCGGGCCAGTTCAACCAGCAGCAGCAAGAGATTCGCGCCCTGCGCCAGGGCGGCTTCCGCGGCGACTTCTTCGCCCAGTTGGAGCTCGCTCGCCGCTACGAAGGTCAGCGCGCGGTCGACAAGAACCTCGAGGATCCGGTCGAGGCGGCCGTCTGGTACGCCATGGCCCTGGCTAACGCCGGCGGCTACGCGCCGATCTCGTCCTATGAGCGCCGGGGCTCGGAATCGAAGGCCGTGTCGCGCTTCGACGACTGCCGCGCCTTCGAGCGCCGCAGCGCCTATTTCGCCCTCGACCGCCTGCTGTCGCGGATGTCGACCGAAGAGCGCGAAAAGGTCCGCAACCGGGTGATCTACGTGCTGTCGGCCCAGGGCGCCGACGGCTTCCGGACCTTGGCGCGCATCCACGACGCCTATTTCGGCCCCTTCGGCGAGCCGTCCGACAACCTCCAGGCCATCCAGGCTTACGGCAAGCCCAGCCAGCCAGGCGCGCCGGCCGCGTTGGACCTGTTCCGCCGCAACGACGTCGACGCCTATCTCTACAACTATCTGGCGGTGCAGACCGGCGATGTGTCGGCCTATGTGATGCTCAAGGATTTCGAGCGCAGCTCGCCGCAGCGGGCCTCCTACGGTTCGTTCGTCGAGACCAAGGCCAAGCGCTGGATCCCACCCTACGAGTTCTATCCGCCGGAATCGCCGACTCGGGCGTGCCGCACTCCGACGAGTCCGACCTTTCGGGCGAGGCGCGCGAGGCGGCGCTGAGCCGGATCAACGAACTACCCTTCGTCCATGTCGCCGAGGCCCTGGCGTATCTGCGGGTGATCCCGTCGGCGGTGCTCGACGAGAAGCTGCTCAGCGTCAATGACGCCCAGACGCTGGAATCGATGCTGGGCCGGCCCGCCAACGGGCGACTCTCGTCGATCGAGAAGGTGCGGGCGATCCAGTACGCTGCGGTCAACGGCTCGTCCAAGGCCCAGCTGGTGCTAGCGGTGATGTACTCGGAGGGCGTCGGCGTCCCGCGCGACTACGCCCGGGCCTATCACTGGTACGAGGAAGCCGAGCGCCAGGGCTCGGCCGAGGCCAAGTACGCCATGTCGACCTTCTTCTCCCTGGGTCTGCAGGGCGTGGCGGATCAGGATCGCGCCAAGGCGGTGGTCTACCAGATCGATGGCGCGCTCTCGGGCTTCAAGCCATCGGCCTATCGGCTGCAACAGCTGCTGGCCCAGGTCTCGCGGCCGCCCCGGCCCGCGGCCGATCGCGGCCGTCCGTACAGCGAAAGGGACTTCTAGATGCGCAGCCTCAGCCGCCTGCTGGCGCTTTGGGCCGCCTTGATCCTCGGCGTCGCGGCCGCCGCGCCCGAGATCGCGATCGCCTCGCCGGACGCCAAGATCGACCAGCAGATCCGGCCGTGCTTCGGCCTGCTGATCCAACCGAACCTCTCGCAGGGCTGCAAGGTGCGCTACGCCAAGCCGCGTCCCTGCGCCCGCGGTTATTACCGCTCACGTGGCCGCTGCGTGGCGGGCGGCGGCTATGGTCCGGGCTATGGCGGCTACGCCCCGCGCGAGATCAACTGCGACTATGCTTATCCGGGCCAAGTCTCGCAGACCCTGGCGCGGCTCTATGACGGCGACACCCTGACCCTGACCTCGACCAATGGCGGGGCCTGCGTCGACTCGCTGAACATCACCCAGTCGGTCAGCATCGTCGTGCGCAACTACTCGCCCGGCCTGGACCGTCCGATCCTGGTGGCCCCGACCGGCCAGCCCTGCATCCGCATCCAGCCGGGCGTGCAATATGTCGTGCTGGAAGGCCTGGGCATCGAGGCCTCGCGCGCGGGTTCTTCCTCGTGCATCACCGGCCGCGCCACCGAGATCGCCCTGAAGAACGTCACGGTCCGCTATGACGGCGACGCCTCGGCCTTCGACGTGGGCGACAGCCGCATCGAACTGGCCGGCGTGGCCTTCATCGGCCGCACGCGCTCCGCCGTGGTCAAGGCCACCGGCACGATCATGGCCCAGGACGTCGAGATCGCCGCCGCCGCCATCGGTGGGGCCTTCGAGACCTCGGGCGACAGCCGCCTGCGCGACATCCGCATTGTCCGCCTCGGCGACTGGACAGGCTCGTCGCGCACCCGCAACTCGGCCGGCTTCGTGCTCAGCGGCATGAACCGCCAGCAACTGGTGACGATCGACCGCCTGTATGTCGATGGCTTCTCGCGCGGCGTCTATATCGGCGGCGGCGACGAAACGACCCCTGCTGCGCCCCGTGGTGCGCGACAGCGACTGGGCCGTGACGGTCGAGAACGCCAACCTGCGCCTCAACGAGGCCGAGCTGGAGGCGACCGATGTCGGCCTCTACGTCGCCTCGGGCGTGGTCTACGCCGCCAACAACAAGATCGTCGGGGTCATGCGCTCAGGCATCTATGCCGACGCCGGCGGCCAGATCCGCGCGGTCGACAACCGTATCTACGCCCGCCCCGAGGGGTGCAAGGCGCTGGTCAGCGGCTTCTTCGACGGCGAGCTGACCTGCCGCCCGTGGTTCGAGGCGCCGGAGCTCTATCGCACCCAGCGCGACCGGGCCCGCCTGGACTACGACGCCTACTGGCCGGCCCAACCCATCGGCCCCGCGCCGCTGGCCGTCAGCGCCGGTCCCGGCGACTTGGCCAATGACGCGGCCGCCACCGGCCTGGCCGGCGCGCCGCCGCAAAAAGGGGGAGCCCCCAAATGAGCAAGCTGGTCCATGGCCTGGTCGCCGCCGCCGTCGCGGCCTCGGCCCTGATCTCGACCCCGGCCTTCGCCCAGCAGGGCGGCGGCTACGCGCCGACCTATGCCGCCCCTCAAGGCCCTCCACAGGGCTACGCGCCCAAGCGTCGCGACATTTGCGGCGCGCCGATCACCGGCCAGGCGCCGGACATCATGACCTACGACAGCGCCACGGGGACCCAGGTGTTCGTCGGCGGGACGCGGGGCGGCGGCACGGATGTGGCCGCCTATAACGCCCAGACCGGATCGGCCGCAGGCCTGTCGGGCGATCTCAGCCGCCCGGGCCTGGTGTCGTCCTGCGCGGTCGACGGCCTGACCGGCGAGTCCTACGGGGTGACCTCCGACCGTCCGGGCCAGGTCACCCTCAGCGGCCGCGACGATCGCGGCGAGCGTTACCAGTTCACCCGCGCCGACGGCCGGACCGACGTCTGGGATCCGCGCTACGAGAACTACTGCTTCCGGTCGGGCACGGGCCTGTTCGGTCCGCCCAGCGCCGGCGGGCGTCGATGCTGAGGCCCGCGGCCCTGCTGATCCTGGCCGCGCTGACCGTGGCGGCCTGCGCGGACGGGCGTCCGTACGCGCCATACGACCCGCCGTCCGGCCCGCCACCGCCCTCGGCCCCGAACCGGCACGAGGTCACGCCGCCGCCGCCGTCGATCGAGGTGGTCCGACCGAAGGTCCCGTAGGCTTTAAGGCGCGATCGTCTTGATGAAGGTCGGCGCCTTGCGGTGGTGCGTCGCCTGCTCATAGGCGTAGCCCAGGTTCAGCAGCAGCTTCTCGCTCCAGGCCGGACCGATGAACGACAGGCCGACCGGCAGGCCGGTCACGGCGCCCATCGGCACGGTCAGGTGCGGATAGCCGGCCACGGCGGGCAGGGTGGTCGACGAGCCGCCGTAGTTGTCGCCGTTCAGCGGATCGATGGTCCACGCCGGGCCGGTGGTCGGGGCGATGATCGCCACCGCGCCGGTGTCCTTCAAAATTCGATCGACGCCTTCCGGGCCGGCCAGACGCTTCGAGTCCGCCAAGGCCTTCAGATAGTCGGGATCGGTCAGGCCCTTGGTCTTCTCGGCCTTCTCGAAGCTCTCCTGGCCGAACCACTCAAGCTCTTTCGGGGTCGCCTTGTTGAAGGCGATCAGGTCGGCCAGCGTACGGCTGGGGACCTTCTTGGGATCGGTCGATCCCAGATAGGCGGCCATGTCGGCCTTCAGCTCGGTGTAGAGCACCACGCCCTCGGCCTTGCCGATCGGGCCCTCGTCGAAGTCCTTCACGTCGATCAGGGTGGCGCCCTGGGCCTGAAGATCCTTCAGCGCCTGCTCGAACACCGCGTCGGTCTTGGGCGAATAGCCGGTGTAGAACCGCGCCACGGCCAGCTTGACGCCCTTCAGCGAGTCCTTGGAGAGGCCGGCCGCATAGTCGGTCTTGCGGGCGTCGGCCTCTTTGGTCGCGGGATCGGCGGGGTCGCTGCCGGCGATGATGGTCAGCACCTTGGCGGCGTCCTCGACCGTGGTGGTCATCGGGCCGGCGGTGTCCTGGCTATGGCTGATCGGCACGATATGGGTGCGCGAGACCAGGCCCACGGTCGGCTTCAGCCCCACCAGGCCGTTGATCGCCGCCGGGCAGGTGATCGAGCCGTCGGTCTCGGTGCCGATGGCCATCGGGGCGAGGCCCGCCGCCACCGCCGCGCCCGAGCCGCTGGACGAGCCGCAGGCGCTGCGGTCCAGGACGTAGGGGTTGCGCACCGTGCCGCCGACCGCGCTCCAGCCGCTGATCGACTTGCTGGAGCGGATGTTGGCCCATTCCGACAGGTTGGCCTTGCCCAGCATGACCAGACCGGCGTCGCGCAGACGTTTGGCGATGGGCGCGTCGCGGCCGGTGACGTTGTCCTTCAACGCCAGAGAGCCGGCGGTCGTCGGCAGCGGATCGGCGCTCTCGATATTGTCCTTCAGCAGGATCGGGACGCCGTGCAGGGGCGAGCGGACCTTGCCGGCCTTGCGCTCGGCGTCCAGGGCCTTCGCCTCGGCCAGGGCGTTGGGGTTGGTGGCGATCACCGCGTGCAGGACGGGGTTCTTGTCCTTGATAACCGCCAGATAGGCCTTGGTCGCCTGTTCGGCGGTCTGCGCCGAGGCGCTCCCGGTCAGGAAGGCGACGGCGGCGGCGCCAGCCAGAAAGGCGAACTTGGTCATGAAGCGTGTCCCCCGAACGGCCGCGCCTCGAGCGCGGGCCGGTGCGGAGGATGAGGTCAAAAATCCACGATCGCCAAGGCCTCGCGGCCCGTTCGCGCGCGATCAGGCGAAGACCGCCACGTTCTGGCGCGCCAGGACCAGCGGGTGGCCATTCCGGTCCCACAGGTGCATCTCCTGGGTGGAATAGCCTTCGCCAACGGTCTCGGCGCGCGTGCGCAGCAGGCGCCAGCCGTCATCCTCCTCAGCGGGCAGGCCGACGACGTCCATCGCCCAGGTCATGGTCGAGATCGGGGCGAACTGGGTGAACAGGGCCATGGCCGGGGGCGGCGGCATGTCGGCCAGGGCGATGAGGGCCGACAGCGAGCGGGCCGCCGGGTCGCGGTGACGGATCCACAGCAGGTATTCGGGGTCCCCACCGGCCAGCGGTCGCGTGCCGCCCGCCTTGCGCACCTCGAACTGGGCCGAGAAGTGCGGCGCGCCTTGGCGGCTTTCCGGGAAGAAGGATTCGCAGGCCTCGGGCGGCACGACGTCAGGGGCGGGGACCTCGCTATGCGACAGCGTCGAGGCCCGCGCCGCGCCGAAGGTCAGGACTCCGTGGGTGGCCACGCCCTGCTCGCCGACCAGGTCGACAGCGACGAACAGGGTCGACTTGCCCTGGCGCAGCGGCTTGACCTGGATGGCCAGTTCGCCAGACGCGGGGCCGACGAAGGCGAACTGGGCCGAGCGCAGGGGCGGCGCCTCCGGAAAGGTGCGCTGGGCGGCCTCGACGCAGAGCGCCGCCGAAAGGCCGCCATAGGTGGTGCGCCCCTGCTTCCAGTCGTCGGTGACGAAGGCGGAAAAGCCGGAACTCGGTGGCGGCGACGGCGGCGATCAGATCGGTATAGAGCGTCATGCGAAAGAGGTTCGTTTTCTTTCGCTACGGAAGTCAAGCGCCGTCGTCGCCTCGGATTGGGGATCTCAGCTTGGCTTGCGCGACCGGGCTTCCAGCTCGTCGGCCCGACGCTCCATGTCCTTGGCCTTGTCCGGCAGCGTCTCGGCCAGCTCGCGCAGTTCGGCGTCGGTGACGACGCCGCCGCGCTCGCGGTTCTCGGCGATCTGCTTGGCGCGATAGGCCGGGTCACGCAGGCGGACGGCTTCCTCGCGCATCTGCTGAGCGCCGCGCCGCATCTGCACCGCGCCAGTAGCCATGTGGATGCGGGCGTTGGCCACCTGGCGCATGGCCTGCTCGCGGGCCCGCTCGCCGATGATCCGCGCCTGCTCGCCGGCGAGGCGAGCCTGTTCGGCGCCTCGGCGCGCGCCTTCGGCCGCCTGGCGGGCGAGGTCGGCCTGGGCTCGGGCGTCGTCCGCCAGGCGGCGGGTTTCGTCGGCGTGGATCCGTTGCTGGTCGGCCTGGCGGCGCGCCAGGTCGGCTTCGATGCGAGCCTGGTCAGCCTCGATGCGGGCCTGCTGGGCTTCCGCGCGCGCCTGGTCGGCGGCCATGCGCTCGGCGGGCGTCGCCTCGCGGAAGTAGCTGTAGAGGTAGCCGGACTTGTAGGCCGGCGGTTCGGGCGGCGGGGCAGGGGGCGCCGGCGGGGTCGGCGCGGCGGGCGCGCTGACCGGCGGGGCGGGTGGAGCCGGGGGCGCGGCCATCGGCGCGGGCGGCGACGGGGGAGTTGGAGGCGGCGGCGGAGCGACCCATTCCTGGTGCGTCAGGCCCAGGGCGGCCAGCGGCGTGGCGACGGCGGCCAGGGCGACGACGCTGAGGGCGACGGTCACGGGGCGACGACGTGAAGCGGTGTGGGTCATGATGTGGGCGATCCTTGTCTTCAGCGTGCGGGCGCTGGCGGCCATCGCGGTCGCGGGACGCGGGCTCATCAGGCGGGCGGTGGGGTGAGACGCCAGGCGCACCAGCGTCCGGGCGTAGAGGGTGCGATCGACGGTCTCGAGCGCGACGGCGTCGGCGGTTTCCTCCGACCGTTCGGCCAGCACGGCGTGCAGGCGCCAGACCAGGGGATTGAACCAGAACACCGCCAGGGCAAGGCGCGACAGGATCAGGAAGATCCAGTCCTGGCGACGCAGGTGGGCCAGTTCGTGGGCCAGGATGGCGCGGGCGGCCTGCCGCTCGTCCAGGCTGGCCGGGTCGACGACGATGAAGCCCGGCGCGACGCCCCAGCTGAGCGGGCTGGCGACGCGCTGGCTTGCGATCAGGCGCGGACGGTCTTCTTCCGGCGAAAGCTCTTCCAGGGGCCGCAGCCAGTCCCGCTGTTCGACCGGACGGCCCTGGCGGGTCCAGCGGTCAAGGGTCAGCAGGCCCAGCAGCAACTGGCCGACCACGGCCGCCACGCCCAGCAGCCACAGGCCGCCGACCATCTGGGCCGAGGGCGGCCAGGATGGGGCGACGGGAGCCGAAGCGGCGTCGGCGGCCATGCTCGCGCCTTCCGCCGGGACGTAGGGCGCGATCGGCGGCAGCAGGGCCAGGTCCAGGGTCGGCAGAACATTCATGATCACGGGAATGGCCAACAGCAGGCCGACCGTGGCGCGAAGGATATCCACGCGGTCGATCGGTCGCTGGGCCAGGAAGCGGGCGCAGGCCAGGCCCGCGCCGGCGACGAGGCTGGACTTGACCAGCAGCGACAGGAGAAGCGTCCAGGTCACGACCGATCCTCCGCCGGCCGCTCCACGGCCTTGTCGATGACCCGCTCCAGGGCGGCGGCTTCCTCGGTGGTCAGGCGCTGGCCAAGGCCAAGCAGGGCGGTGGCGGCGCTGGCGGCCGAGCCGGCGAAGAAGGTGTCGATGACCCGCTTCAGCGCGCTGGCGGCGACGGCCTCGGGGCGCGGGGCGGGGCGGTAGACGAAGCCGTCGGGACCGGCCTCGCGCTCGACCAGGCCCTTGGCCTCCAGGCGCGAGAGCATGGTGCGGATGGCCGAGTCGCTGATCGGGTCGGACAGGGCGCTACGCACGTTGGCGACGGCGCCGGTCTCCAGGCGACAGAGGGTCTCGAAGACCTCGCGTTCGCGTCGGGGCAGGGATTCGATCATGGCGGCTTCCGCTATCCGGTGTCCGCTACATGTGTAGCGCTACGTCTGTAGCGCGACTAGCCTGCGATGCGTGAATTCGGCGTAATGTCGGAGCGGCCTAGTGCAGCGTCGTACTGGCCAGCATCCAGCTGGAGAACGTGCGGTTGTCGCGTTCGTCGCGCTGTTCTTCCAGCGCCATCTCTTCCAGCATGATCGCCGCCAGCAGCCATTCCTCGAGCTCCGAGGCGGAGGCGCGGCCGTCCTCCAGCGCTTCCTTTACGGTCGCGATCAGCTGCTCGATGGCTTCGTCGGTGGTCTTCGCCATGGCCCGCTCCTCCAGGATCAATACTGGCGGAGTTTAGAGAGTGGTTCGCGGTTCAGGCCCGCGACAAAGTGGCGTCCGGGTGGCGCATTCCGTCGCGGCCCCGCTCGACCAAGGAGCCCTTGGATGCGAGCGGGGCGCGGAAGGGGCTACTGGCCCTTCAGCTTGCGGTCGAAGAACTCCAGGTGCGTGTTCAGCACGCTGAGGCCCTTGGTCTTGCTGCCGGGCGCGCTGTGGCGCTCGCCAGGATAGAGCGCCATCTCGAACGGGATGGCCTTCCTCTGCAGGGCCGCGATGACGCGGGTGCTGTTCTCGAAGATCACGTTGTCGTCGGCCATGCCGTGCAGCAGCAGCAGGCTGCCGGGCTTCAGCTTGTCCAGGCGGGTATTGATGTCCGAATAGGCGTAGCCGGCCTTGTTGTCGGCGGGCGTCCCCATGTAGCGCTCGGTATAGGCCGTATCGTAGAGGCTCCATTCGGTCGGCGGGGCGCCAGCCGCGCCGGCCTTGAACGGGGTGTTGTCGGCCGTCAGCAGCATCAGGGTCATGAAGCCGCCGTACGACCAGCCCATCACGCCCAGCTTGTCGGGGTCGACATAGGGCAGGCTTTGCAGGAACTCGGCCCCCTGCAGCTGGTCGTCGACCTCCACCGTGCCGAGGTTGCGGTCGAGGGCGCGCTTGAAGGCCGCAGAGCGATTGCCGCTGCCGCGGTTGTCCAGCTTGAAGACCACGTAGCCGGCTTCGAGATAGGTGCGCTCGCTCGGGCTATGCCAGCTCTTGGTGACGCGCTGGGCGTGCGGGCCGCCATAGACCGAGACGATGGCCGGGTACTTCTTGGCCGGATCGAAGCCGATGGGCTTGAGGATCTCGTAGTACAGGGCCGAGCCGTCGGCGGCCTTCAGTGAGCCGTATTCCGGAACCGGCAGGGTCGAGGCGTAGGGCCAGTAGGCGTGGCCCTCGGCCAGCTTGTTTTCCTCGATCCAGCGGACCCGCTTGCCGTCGGCCGAATAGAGCGCGGTCTGGGGCGGGGTCTTGGGGTCGCTGTAGGAGCCCGCGAAGGCGCCGCCCGCGTCGGCGACCTTGGCCGACCACCAGCCGCCGCCCGAGGTCAGAGCCTTGGGCTTGCCGGGCTTGGCGTAGCTTACCTCATAGATGCGGCGCTCCAGCGGGCTGTCCATCGAGGCGCCGAAGATGGCGACCTGACGGGTCTCGTCGACGCCTTCCAGCCTGTCGACCGGCCAGTCGCCCTTGGTGATCTGGGCGATGAGCTTGCCGTCGGCGGCGTAGCGGTAGAGGTGGCTGGCGCCGTCCCGCTCCGAGCCCCACAGGAAGGTGCCGTCCTTCAGCGCCTTGAAGTTGTCGAGCAGCTCGATGAAGTGCGGGTCGGTCTCGGTCAGGATGGTCTTGCCCGCGCCGGTGGCCGGGTCGAAGGCGATCAGGTCCAGGGTCTTCTGGTCGCGCGACAGGCGCTGGACATAGACGGTCTTGCCGTCCTGGGCCCAGGCGACGCGGGCGACATAGATGTCCTTGTTGGCGCCCAGGTCCAGTTGCACGACCTTGCCCGAGGCCAGGTCGCGGACGAACAGGTCGACCACGGCGTTGGGGCGGCCGGCGCGCGGATAGCGCTGGTTGACCACCGTGGCGCCGGTCGGGCCGATGTCGGCGCGTGGCACGATGTCGACGCCGCTCTCGTCGACGCGGGCATAGACGATGCGAGCCTCGTCCGGGCTCCACCAGTAGCCGGTGGCGCGGGAAAGTTCTTCCTGGGCGATGAACTCGGCGACGCCGAACGACAGGGCGTCCTTGCCCTCGGTGGTCAGGGCCTTCTCGGGGCCGCCGCTCACCGGCTTGATGTAGAGGTTCTGGTCACGGACATAGCTGACATAGCCGCCCTTGGGCGAGACCTTGGCGTCGACCTCGTCGCCCGGGGTTTCGGTCAGGCGGGTGACCTTGCCGTCGGCGATGCTGTCCAGATAGAGGTCGCCGTCCAGCGGCACCAGGATGAAGCGGCCCTGCTTGTCCCAGCTGTACTCGACAATGCCGCGGGCCGAGACGCGGGCGCGTTCGCGACGGGCCTTCTCGGCCTCCGAAAGTTCCTTGGCCCCGGACGACAGCGCCGCCGAGTCGATCAGGCGATAGGGCTCGCCGCCCTTCACGTCGGCCGCCCACAGATCCTGGACATTGGCCGCCTCGGCCTTGCCTTTCAGATAGGTGACGCGCTTGCCGTCGGGGGACAAGGCCACGCCCTTGGCGGTCGGGCCGCTCAGGCTAGGGTCGGCGAAGACGCGCTGTGGGGTGAGTTTTTCCGCCATGGCAGGGGTGGTGAGGGCGAGGACGGCCGCGAGCGCCGTAAGCGAGGGCTTGATCATGGCGCGGGACGCTATGCGGGAGCGTCGCCATTGTCAGCAGGGAAGTTGTTGCGGGGCTGAAACGCTTAGCGGCACATCCCGTCGAGCGCCTTCACATCCACCGGATCGGGCGGGACCGGCAGACCCTTGGCTTTCAGGGCGTCCTCCAGCGAGGTTGGTTCGGGCGGCAGACCGGGGTCGACGTCGGTTCGGTAGAACGGATGACTCTCGGCCTTGGCGAGGGTCGTGAAGCCGAAGCCCTTTCTGGCGTAGAGCTTGTAGAGGCGGGGCGCCATGCGCGCGTCGAAGGCTCCGCCATGCATCAGCAGCACATAGGGGATGTCCGCGCCGTACAGCGTCTTGCTCATCGCCCGCGCCCGGTCGGCGACGGCGGCGGCGGCGTCCAGATAGCGCTTCTCCAGCTCGACCACGGCGGCCTTGTCGCCCTTGGCCATGCAGCGGGCATAGGGCTCGTTGAAGGCGTAGTCGGCGAAGCTCATCGTCACGCTGGCGATCTTGTAGTGGTTGGCCGCCAGCCAGGCGCGGACGGCCAGGCGCTTCTCGGGCGTGTCGCCCTCGGACAGGAACGGATAGCGCAGCCAGCGCCAGTCCTCGGCGGCCATGAGGTCCTTCAGCATCGGCTCGTTGCGGGCGGCCTCGGCGGCGAACTGTTCGGGCGTCAGGTCCTTCAGGTTCTGGTGCGACCAGGTGTGGTTGCCAAGGGGCTGGTCGGCGTCGCGCCACATCTTCAGCACCGGCGTCGAGGTCGGCTCGCGCTCGGTCTGGACGCCGTTGATGAACCCGAAGGCGGGGGCCTTGGCGTCGGCGGCCGCCTTCAGCAGATCCGCGGCGACCTGCACGCGCGTGACGCCGGGCGGCAGGGCGCTGTGAGCCGGCAGGTCGTCCCAGGTGAAGGCGATGACGGGCGCCGGGGACGCTAGAAGAAGGACTGCGGCGGCGATCATGGCTTAGTTCCCGAACAGGCTCAGCGGAACGGCGTCCGCCATGGCCTTGTAGCCGGCCATGTTCGGATGCAGGCCGTCATTGTCATAGGCGGATAGCAGGTGGGTCGGGTTGGCGGGGTCGCGCAGGGCCTTGTCCCAGTCGATCACGCCGTCGAAGTTGCCGGGCGCGCGGATCCAGGCGTTGATCGCCTGGCGGTCGGCCTCGCTCTGCGGTCCGGGATGGTAATAGGCCGAACGGCCATAGGGCAGGATGGTCGCGCCGATCACCTTGACGCCCCGGCCATGAGCGCGGTCGATCATCTGGCGGTAGCCGGAGATGACCTGCTCAACGAGGGCCTTGTGCGCTTCGGGCGTGGCGGGCGCCTCGCGGGTCAGGGTCCCCAGGTCGTTGACGCCTTCCAGCAGCACGACGTGGGTGACGCCGGACTGGCTGAGCACGTCGCGCTCGAACCGCGCCAGGGCGTTGGGACCCAGGCCGTCGAGCAGCACGCGGTTGCCGCCGATGCCGAGATTGAGCAGGCCAATGTTCCTGCCCTTCAGGCGTTCGATCAGGCCGTCGGTCCAGCGCAGGTTGGTGTTGGGCTGGACGCCGTAGCCGTCGGTGATGCTGTCGCCCAGCGCCACGACCGTCTTGGCCTTGGCCGAGACGATGTCGACGCTGGAGATCTGCAGCCAGCGGTCCGCGGTCTTGGCGCCGGGAAGATCGGGGGCGGCCACGTGGTCGCCGGCCAGGATGTAGGAGGTGGCCCGCGAGCCCGGGTGTCCGGTCTGGACGCTGGGCGCGGCGGCGTAGTGGAGGCTGATCGCCAGGCTGGTCAGCGGCGCGACCTTCAGGCTCACCGGGTCGGACCAATAGTCGGCGCCGGCGGGAATGGTCACCTCGGCGCGGCCGGAGAAGGTCAGGGCGCGGTCCGTGGCCGGGTCGATGCGGGCGCTGGCGAGATCGGACGAGACCGCGACGTGGGCGGCCTTGATCGTCAGCGGCGCGGTCCCGAAGGCATTGGAGAGGCGCACCCGCAGCGTCTCGCCGCCCAGGGTCAGGCGCACGATCTGGCGCAGGGTGGTGTCCGGATAGTCCTCGGCGGCGAGGCGATTCTTCTCGTCCGGCGCCGATTTGGGCGCTGGCCCAGGCGCCGACCCAGCGGGGAGACTTGATCGGCTCGGCATGAACCGGGAAAGCGAGGGCCAGGGCCGCGCCGAATACGGCCAGCCGCGCGAGCATCTTCATCGACGTTTTCTCCCCACTCCGACTTTGCGGCATCGGTAGCGGTAACATTGGTATGACCTCTCGCGGTCGCCGTAAAGCGCCGCCGTTCGCGGATGATTGTCGAGGCCACATGCGGCAGGCCGTCGCGGCCGTCGAAAAGAGGTTGCGCCATCCGGAGTGTTAGCGCTATCAGAGATCCGTGAGGCGCCGAGCGCCTCTGCCCTTCCTGGGCGTTTCCTCCCTATTGACTTCAAGCCCGGTCGTTTGGCCGGGCTTTCTTTTTGCGCGTCGCGAAAGATGCTAGTCAGGGCGCTAACGACGCGAGGTTCCGCATATGACAGTCGCCAAGCCCAAGAAGAGCGAAGTGCTCGAGGTTCGTCTGCCGTACGAGACCAAGACCGCCTTCATGGCCCGCTGCCGCGAGACGGACCGCACGGCCAGCGAGGTGGTGCGGATCTTCATCGACCAGGAGCTGGACGGACGCACGGCGAAGCCGCGCACGCATGGCCTCATGTGGCGAGCCCTGGCGGCGGCCCTGGCCGGTCTCTTCGTCGGCGCGGTGGCCGCGCCCTCGCTCGCCCGTCCGACCACGCCCTCGCACGCGGTCTTTGAACGCCTCGACGCCAATCACGATGGCAATCTGAGCTTCGAGGAATTCAGCGGGCGCTAACGGATCGGCTTCAGCAGCCGGTCCCACTGCAGGTCCAGCCACGTCCAGGGCTTGAACAGCGACGCGCCCTGGCGCCACGACACCAGAACGAACTTCGCCCGGCCGACCAGGTTCTCGGCCGGCAGCAGGCCGACGCCGCCCGCCGACGGCGAAAAGCGGCTGTCCAGCGAGTTGTCGCGATTGTCTCCCATCACGAAGTACTGGCCCGCCGGCACGACATAGACGCCGGTGTCGTCGCCCGGCAGGCCGGGACCGCCGTCATAGGTGACGTAGGCGCGTCCGTTCGGCGTGCGCTCGCCCAGTTGAAGGACGGCGCGATCCGGCGCGTCGTGATCCTGGGTCATGCCCATGGGCGTCTGAGGAATGGCCGCGTCGTTGACGAACACCTGACCCTCGCGCACCCGGATCCGGTCGCCGGGCAGGCCGATCACGCGCTTGATCCAGGTCTGGGAGGGATCCCGCGGCAGGCGGAAGACCACCACGTCGCCGCGCTGGGCCGCGCGCCCCAGCAACCGGCCCTTGAACAGCGGCGGATTGAACGGAAGCGAAGCCCGGCTCCAACCGTAAGACGACTTGGAGACCACGATGTAGTCGCCGGTCACCAACCCGGGCTCCATCGAGGACGAGGGGATGGTGAAGGGCTGGAAGATCACGACCCGCAGGACCAGGGCGATGGCGAGCGCCAAGCCCACGGTGCGGAGGATCTCGAGCAGTTCGCGCCAGGCGTTGGCGCTGCTGGGTGCGGTGTCGGGGGAGGGGATATCGGTCATGCGCCGACAAGGCCCCGCGCCACGCCGAAGCGCCAGCCGAGGCCTGTCCGGACGGCGAAAATTCGTGTCCGGACAAGAAAAGGGCCGGGATACGCGCTCCCGGCCCTGCATTTTATTCTTGTCATCCGCCCCCGGCGAAGCGGAGAGCCGGGATGACAAGGCTTCGGGTCTAGAAGCGCTTCTTGATCGTCAGATAGGCCTGGCGCGGGGCGCCCGGCAGCAGGGTCATGGCCGTGCCGCCCGGGTCGGCCTTGGCCGGTCCGCCCGAACCCACCGTCGAGATGTAGTCCTCGTCGTTCAGGTTGGTGACGTTGGCCTGGATCTCCAGGCCGCGGAGCATCGGAGCGGCGCTGTCGCTGAAGCGATAGCCGACCGTCAGGTCCGCGACCGTATAGCTGTCGACCTTGCCGCCATCGTTCTCGAACGTGTACCAGCGCGAGCCGACATACCAGAGGCCGGCGCGGGCATAGAGGCCGCCGTCATCGTACTTCAGCTCGGCCTTGAGCAGGTTCTTGGGCGTGTAGATCACGTCCTTGCCCTTGGTCTTCATGGCCACCAGGCCGCCGGCGCCCGGGACGTCGTCGTCATACTTGGAGTCGTTGTAGCTGTAGGAGCCGTACAGAGACCACTCGTCCGTCATGCGGAACTCGCCGGCGACCTCGACACCCTTGGTCGTCACCGAGCCGACGTTCGACAGCACGGCCGGCAGACCCAGGATCGGCGGGGCCGTCGAGGCGCTGTCCAGTCGGTTGTCGAACTTGACGTGGTAGAGCGCCGCCACGCCCTGGAAGCGGCTCGTCTTGACGCGCAGGCCGCCCTCGAAGGTCTTTGAGGTTTCCGGCTTCAGGTTCTTGGCGACATAGTCGACGACCGTCTGGTTCTGCGAGGCGAACGGACCGGAGGTCGCGGCCGACACGAAGGCGGCCATGTTCTCGGTGTAGCCGCCGAACACTTCGACGCCGTTGTCCAGGCTGTAGACGGCGCCGACCTGGGGCAGGAAGCTGTCCTTGCTCTCGATCTTGCCGTTCATCGCGCCGACCACGGCCTTGACCTCGTTCTCGACCTTCAGGGCCTTGAAGCCGAAGTTGACCTTGAACGCGTCGGTCACCGACCAGACGTCCTGCACGTAGCCGGTCGTGGTCTTTGTGTTGAACTTGTACTCCCACGAGGTGGTGAACGGGTTGGACTGGAAGTCCAGCGGGTCACGCGACGGGGCCGCCAGGGTCTCGGCGTAGAAGCGGCGAGCCTGGGCGAAGTCGTTGTCCTCGTGCCAGAAGCCGGCGCTGATCCGGTGGCTGGCCAGGTCGACGACCAGGTTGCCGATCAGGCCCTTGCGGTCGATGTCGTACTCGGTGGTGCGGATCGACAGCGGGGCCGCCGTCGAACCCGTCGTGCCGTAGCCAGGGCTGACCGTGTAGGGCGTGTACCACAGGCCCTGGCCCTTGTTCTTGTGGCCATAGCCCGTCAGGTCGACGCGGACGTTGTCGCCGATCTTCTGCTTGAAGGTCGCGGCGAACAGGTCGTCGTCACGGATGCCGGCGCCGGCGTAGTAGGCGTCGTCCGGGGTGTCGACGCCGTAGGCGCGGTACGGGTTCACGCCCACGCCGGTCCAGTAGCCGCCCTTCAGCAGCGGCGTGGCGCCGGCGTAGTTGGCCGGGTTGTTCAGCACCGAGGCGACGCCGACGGCCTTGGCCCAGTCGGGCTGGAAGTTGTCGAAGTCGCGGCCCAGGCGCTTGATCATGTCGAACGACATGTCCTGGTAGTCCTGCTCGCGGCGTTCGGAGTGGTCCCACCACGCCGTCAGCGAGCCATTTTCGCCGAGCGGCAGCTCGACCTTGCCGTCGATCTGCAGCTGCTTCTGCTTGGAGCCGCCCTTCCACTTGTCGGCCTTCTGCTCGGCGACCGAGAAATAGCCCTTCAGGCCGTTCAGCGACTCGATGGCGCCGGTGTCCATGCGGCCGAACACGCGGTGCATGTTGTCCGAGCCGACCGTGGCGTTGGCCTGCAGGCCGAAGTCGTCGGTCGGGTTGCGCGAGAAGAACTGCAACGTGCCGCCGAGATTCGAGGTCGAGGCGGTCGACAGGGCGCCGGCGCCCTGGGCCAGCTCGATCTTGCCGATGTCCTCGCTGGCGATGGCGCGGCTGATGTGCAGGCCGTTGTAGTTGCCGTAGCTCATGTCGCCCAGCGGCACGCCGTCCAGGGTAAAGCCCAGGCGGCTCTGGTCGAAGCCGCGGATCGAGATGCGGGTCGACCACTCGTAGGCGCCGAAGGCGTCGGCCGACTGGAACGATACGCCAGGCAGCTTCTCGATGGCCTTCAGCGGGCTGGAGCCGGCGGCCTGCAGGGCGACCTGCTGCTCGTTGACGACCTGAACCTGGCGGCTTTCGCCACGGCCCAGGACGATGATGGCGTCCACTTCCGAGACGTCCGGCGCGGCGGTCGGCGCCGCGGCGGCGGCGTCGGCGGCGGCGTCGGCGGGCTTGGCGTCGTCGGCCGCGAAGGCCGGGTGCGCGAACAGGCCGAGCGCGCAGGCGGCGGCGCTCAGCAACAAGGCGTGCTTTTTCATGACTGTCCCCAATCCGGCCCGAGACAAGGGAGGGGCCGGTTGGGAGCCTGCGGTAACAGCGGTCGACGACGGCGAGGCGACGGAGCCGTGTCGGCTGTCCGACAGTCTGGCGACGGAACCGTGACGGCCGTCCCGCCCCGATCCGGCCGCGCGGACCCCGCCACGATTGCGCGAAGCTCTCCGGACCGCTATTTCAGCGCCCAATCCCCGAAACCCTCGTCCAGCGAGAACGCGAGCCCTCATGGCGCAGCAATATATTTTCCAGATGCAGGGCCTGACCAAGGCCTATCCCGGCGGCAAGAAGGTCTTCGAGAACATCTGGCTGTCGTTCTATTCCGACGCCAAGATCGGCGTGGTCGGCGTCAACGGCTCCGGTAAGTCGACCCTGCTGAAGGTGATGGCCGGCCTGGACAAGGAATTCCAGGGCGAGGCCAGGGCCGCCGACGGCATCAAGCGCGGCTATCTCCCGCAGGAGCCGGTGCTGGATCCGACCCTGGACGTCTGGGGCAACGTCATCGCCGACTGCGAAGACAAGCAGATCTTCGACAAGTACAACGCTTTGGCGGCCCAGCTCGGCGAGGAATACACCGACGAGCTGATGGAGGAGATGACCAAGCTCCAGGAGATCATCGACGCCCGCGACCTGTGGGACATCGACTCGAAGGTCGAGATGGCCATCGACGCCCTGCGCTGTCCGCCCAACGACGCCAATATCGAAAGCCTGTCGGGCGGCGAAAAGCGCCGCATCGCGCTCGCGCGCCTGCTGCTCAGCAAGCCCGACATGCTGCTGCTCGACGAACCGACCAACCACCTGGACGCCGAGTCGGTGGCCTGGCTGCAGCATCACCTGGAAGAGTTCCCGGGCTGCGTCATCCTGGTGACTCACGACCGCTACTTCCTGGATCAGGTCACCAAGTGGACGCTGGAGCTCGATCGCGGCAAGGGCGTGCCCTACGAGGGCAACTACTCCGGCTGGTTGGAGCAGAAGACCAAGCGCGTCGTCCAGGAGCAGTCGGAAATCCGAAGCCCGCCAGCGCGCGCTCACCCGCGAACTGGAATGGGTGCGCAGCTCGCCCAAGGCCCGTCAGTCGAAGTCGAAGGCCCGTCTGGCCTCGTACGAGGAAATGGTCGCCGCGCAGGAGAACGCCCGCGCCGCTCAGACCCAGGCCCATATCCAGATCCCGCCCGGCCCGCGCCTGGGCAATCTGGTGCTGGAGGTCAACGGCCTGGAGAAGGAGTATGGCGACAAGGTGCTGTTCAAGGATCTGTCGTTCCGCCTGCCGCCGAACGGCATCGTCGGCGTCATCGGCCCGAACGGCGCCGGCAAGTCGACCCTGTTCAAGCTGATCACCGGCCGCGAGCAGCCCGACGCCGGCACGGTCAAGGTCGGCGAGACCGTCAAGCTCTCGTACGTCGACCAGTCGCGCGACGCCCTCGACCCCAACAAGACCATCTGGGAAGAGATCAGCGGCGGCACCGACGTGATGATCGTCGGCAAGCGCGAGATCAACAGCCGCGCCTATGTCGGCAGCTTCAACTTCAAGGGCGGCGACCAGCAGAAGAAGGTCGGCCTGCTGTCGGGCGGTGAGCGCAACCGGGTCCACCTGGCCAAGACCCTGGCCACCGGCGGCAACCTGCTGCTGCTCGACGAACCGACCAACGACCTGGACATCGAAACCCTCCAGGCCCTGGAAGAGGCGCTCGAGGAGTTCGCCGGCTGCGCCGTGGTCATCAGCCACGATCGCTGGTTCCTGGACCGCCTGGCGACCCACATCCTGGCCTTCGAGGGCGACAGCCACGTCGAATGGTTCGAGGGCAACTTCGAGATGTACGAGGAAGACAAGAAGCGCCGCCTGGGCGCCGACAGCCTTATTCCCAAGCGCATCAAGTTCCAGAAGTTCGCGCGGTAAAAACGGGCCGAATGGCAGGCGATCGAAGGCCGCGGGGTGACCCGCGGCTTTTTTCGTAGGGATCGTCACCGGCGATTTAGTGGGTTGATGCGCCTCAACTCAACATAGTGTAGTGCGGACCTCCAAGCGTTCGAAGTCGGGTGGGGTTCGTGAGTACTTTCCAGACGATCGCCACGGGCGATCTCAAGGACGTCGTCCTTAGCAACGACGGCAAGATCGCCTATGTGTCGAGCGGCGACGGCTTCGTCAGCGCCTTCAATGTCGCCACCGGCGAGGCGGCCGGGCGCTGGAAGGTCGGGACGACGCTGGGGGGCATGGATATCTCCCAAGACGGCAAGTCCCTGGTCGCGACCGAGCGCAGCTTTACGCAGCCCACCGGTGGCTCCACGACGATATCCGTTACGGTCCACGTCATGGAGCTAGCGACCGGTCAGGTCCGCGACTTCGTGATGGAAGGCAGCAGCTATTCCGGCGGCTTTTTCGACGCAGTGTTCACCGCGGACGGCAAGATCCTGCTCTCCAACAGCAATGTGACCCTTGATCCCAGCACAGGCGTCTTCAAGACGGCCGGCAACTCCTATCTCAACGGCGCATTCTCGGCCTCGCCGGACGGCACGAGGGTCATCGTTGCGCAGGATAACATCTCGGACATGCCGATCTGGCTCTACCAGACCGGGGTGGGCATCATCGCCAGTCACCAAGGCTACAAAGACAATATCAGCGGCTTCAACTACGGAGTCCAGGCGATCTCGCCCGCCGGCAACCTGATCTTCCAGGGCGGTTCGACCAGCAAGTACGGCGTGATCTATGATGGCGCCTTGAACTACAAGGGGCTGCTCTCGGACTTCCAGAAGGAGTTGATCTTCGTCTTCTCCGCAGCGTTCAGCACCGACGGCGGCAGCCTCTATGTCCTGAACGGAAACGACGGCCAGATCCTCAAGCTATCGACGACGGACTGGTCCATCCAGAGCAGCTTCTCATCCGGGCTCTCGACGACGGATTCCTATTTCAACGGCGGCGTCCGCTACGGCGACGGGCTGACCCTGACGTCGGACGGCAAGTACCTGCTGGTCTTGAACGCCACGAAGCTGAACA
Source organism: Caulobacter sp. UC70_42 (assembly GCF_044056025.1). Taxonomy (NCBI): domain Bacteria; kingdom Pseudomonadati; phylum Pseudomonadota; class Alphaproteobacteria; order Caulobacterales; family Caulobacteraceae; genus Caulobacter; species Caulobacter sp. UC70_42. The sequence goes on from NZ_CP171994.1 coordinate 3,111,565, forward strand.
CCATTGAGCTGTCGACCGTCGCCATGGGCGGCTCCGACGCCGCCGAGACGATGACGGGCGACGCCTCGGCCAATACGCTGAAGGGCTATGGCGGGGCCGATGTGATCGACGGCGGGGCCGGCAACGACCTGCTCTACGGCGGCTATGGCGACGACCGCCTGATCGGCGGCCTGGGAGACGACGTTCTGGACGGGGGGGCGGGCGTCGACACCGCCGACTACAGCGGCGCCGCGTCCGCCGTGACCTTGGACCTGACGATTACCAACGGCCAGTACACCGGCGGGGCGGGCTACGACGGCCTGGTCGGGATCGAGAACCTGATCGGCAGCGCGTTCAACGACAAGCTGACCGGCGACGCGAACGCCAATCGTCTCGAAGGCGGCGCAGGAGCGGACACGCTGCGCGGCGGCGTCGGCGGCGACACTTTAGTCGGCGGGGCAGGCGATGACCTGTTGATTGGCGGCATAGGGGACGACGCGCTTGAGGGCGGCGACGGTTTCGACATCGCCTCGTACGAAGCCGCAATCGCCGGCGTGCGGGTCGATCTGACAAAGGTCGGGACCGTCCAGAACACCCGCGGAGACGGCCTGGACAAGCTCTCCGGCATCGAAGGGTTGAAGGGTTCGGCCTTCGCCGACGCACTGAAGGGCGACAGTGGCGACAACACCTTCGAGGGAGGCGGTGGAGACGATCTCATCGACGGTGGTGCGGGGGGCGATACGGCCATCTACGCCGGTGCGTCCGCCGCCTACAGTTGGAGCCAGAACGCCAACGGTTCTTGGACCGTGCGCGGGGGCGAGGGTGTGGACACTCTGCTGAACGTCGAAAGCCTGAAGTTCACCGACAAGACCATCACGCTTTCTCCCTCTGCGGCCAATGTGACGATCGAGAGCCTGATCCCGGCCGGGGCGGTCCAGATTCTGGCCACGGGCGCGTACCGCGATGCGGTGCTCTCGCCGAATGGCCAGACGGCCTATGTTTCCGACAACGAGGGTTACGTTACCGCTTTCAGCACCACGACGGGCGAGCTTGCGGGCCGCTGGAAAATGGGTTTGACCTTGAGCGGAATGGATATGTCCGCTGACGGCCGGTATCTGGTGGCCGCCGACGGCGCCCTGGATCCGGCCATTTCTGACGCCAGAATCAAGGTCCACGTGCTGGACACCGTCACCGGCCAGATCGCGGATTACGCAATCGAGGGCAGCATCTACAAGAACGGCTTCGCCGATGTCGCCTTTCTTGATGACGGCAGGATCTTGCTGACACGCGACACGGCCTATACGGGGACGCCAACGACGATCTTGGACCCGGCCACGGGCGCGTTGACGCAGACGGCGCTGACGACCGGCACGCTTTCGGCCTCGGACGACCACAAGACGATCCTGCTCACGCAAGGCAACAGTTCGGACGCCCCGTTGTATATCGTCAAAGGCGGCGCTCAAACCGCCTCTCACGACTGGTACGCGGACGGGGTCGGCGGCTTTAACCAAGGCTTCCAGGCCATTTCGGGCGACGGCTCGCGCGTGGCCCAGTATCTGGGTGCGCTGCACGTTTACGATGGTTCACTGAATTATCTCGTCAACCTGACCAAGCTTTATCCCGAGCTGATCGGGGTCTACGGCATGGATTTCAGCGCCGACGGCAAGCATCTCTTCGTCGTCGATCAGACGACTGACCGACTGTTCGAATTCTCCACCGTGACCTGGAAGGTCGAGCAGGTCTACAGCCTGGGCGTGGATATTCTGCCGGCGTCCGCCAACGTCAACGCCATCAACTACGGCGACCACGTTTTGCTTTCCAACGACGGATCGCGCCTGATGATCTTCGACGGCGTCAGCGTCGTGTCGGTCAAGCTGAGTGGTCTGACGCCGGACGGTGGCTCCGACGGTCCTGACAACCTCTCCGGCGGGCCGGGCGACGACCGCCTGCAAGGCTTCGCAGGCGATGACGTGCTGAGCGGAGGCGCCGGCGCCGACAAGCTTTATGGCGACGCTGGCGACGACCGGCTGCTGGGCGGGGATGGCAATGACCTGCTGGATGGCGGCGTGGGCGTCGACGCCGCCGACTACAGCGGCGTGTCGTCGGGCGTCACGGTCGACCTGAAGATCGTCGTCGCCCAGGATACCAAGGGAGCGGGGCTGGACACGCTCGTCTCGATTGAGAACCTGGTCGGCAGCAGCTTCGGCGACAAGCTTATCGGCGACGCGACGGGCAACCGGATCGACGGCGGCGGGGGCGACGATGTCCTGAATGGCGGCGCGGGCGACGATACGCTCGACGGTGGCGCGGGCTTCGACGTGGCGTCCTACGAGAATGCGACCGCCGGGGTGCGGGTCGATCTGTCCAAGGTCGGAACGCTGCAAAACACCCGCGGCGACGGCTTGGACAAGCTGACAGGCTTCGAAGGGTTGAAGGGCTCGGTCTTCGCCGACATCCTGCGGGGCGACAAGGCCGACAACAGCTTCGAGGGCGGGGCCGGAGACGACCTGATCGACGGCGGCGCGGGTTTCGACACGGCCATCTATGCGGGGGCCTCCGGCGCCTACACCTGGACTTTGAACGACAACGGCTCATGGACCGTGCGCGGCGCTCAAGGCGTCGACACGCTGCTGAACGTCGAGGCTCTCAGGTTCACCGACCGGACCGTCACGCTGTCGCGGTCGGCGACTAACGCGACGATCGAGAGCCTCACCCAAGTTGGCTCGACCCAGACCATAGCCACCGGGACGTTCGCCGACGCTGTGCTCTCGCCCGATAGCCTGACGGTCTATGTCGCCAACAGCGACGGCTATGTCACCGGCTACAGCGCCTCGAGCGGCGAGATCTCTGGCCGCTGGAAGGTTGGTTCCATCCTGGGCGGCATGGATGTGTCCGCCGACGGTCGCTATCTCATGGTCACCGATGGCGTGCTGGAGAACCCGACCGGAGACCAGTGGGGCTACAAGGCTACGATCAAGGTCCATTTGCTGGACACCATCACAGGCAAGGTCACGGACTATGCGACCACGGTCACCGGCTATGACCGCGGCTTCGCCGACGTGGCCTTCACCAGCGACGGCAAAGTCATGTTCACGCAGGGCTTTGGCGGGTCGGGCTGGACGCCGGTCACGACGCTGGATCTCACGTCGGGCTTGTTCACGCGCGGATCCAGCACCTATACCCAGCCCGTGCTGTCGGTCACCGACGACCACCAGACGGTCCTGCTGGCGGAGACCGGCTCGACGGCCGCGCCGCTCTTTATCCTGAAGGGTGGCGCGCAAGCCGCCGCGCACGACCTGTACAAGGACGGGGTCTACGGCCCCAACCGTGGCGTCCAAGCGATATCGGGAGATGGCTCGCGTATCGCCCACTATACGGACAAGCTGCACGTCTACGACGGCTCGCTCAAATACCTCGTCAATCTGAGCAGCCTGCACCCGGAGCTTTCGTCGGTTTTCGGCATGGATTTCAGCGCCGATGGCAAGCACCTGCTCGTCGTCGACTCCATGACCGATCGGGTCTTCAAGTTCTCCACCGAAACCTGGGGCATAGAGCAAGTCTATTCGCTGGACGTGGACATCGCGCCGAACGGCGGCGACACCAACTATGCCAGCGCCGCCTATGGCGACCGCGTCATCCTCAGCAATGACGGCGCGCGGCTGATCGTCTTCGACGGCAAGAGCGCGGTCTCGGTCAACATGGCCGTCCTCAAGGCGGACGGCGGTACGGACGGCGCTGACACCCTCACCGGCAGCGCGGGCGCGGACCGCCTGCAGGGCTTCGCCGGCGATGATGTGTTGAACGGCGGAGCTGGCGACGACCAGCTCTACGGTGACGCCGGCAACGACCGCCTGATCGGCGGCGACGGCGCCGACCGGCTGGACGGCGGCGCGGGCGTCGACACCGCCTACTATGGTAGCGCGAGCGTCGCCGTGACCGTGAACCTGTTGCTGAGCGGGTCCAGCCAGGACACCAAGGGGGCGGGCGCAGACACCTTGGTCAGCATCGAAAACCTCGTCGGCTCGGCCTTCGGCGACACCTTGACGGGTGATGGGCGCGCCAACCAGATCGAGGGCGGAGCGGGCGACGACGTGCTGATTGGCGGTGGCGGCGACGACGTTCTGGACGGCGGCGCGGGCGCTGATACGGCCCGTTACCTGGGCGGCAAGGCCAACTATTCGGTGGTCCAGAACAGCGACGGTTCCACGACCGTGACCGACCTCCGCGCCGGCTCGCCAGACGGGACCGACAGACTGCTAAATATTGAGAGCATCCTCTTCCCGAACCCGCCGTCGAGCGCAGAGATCGCCTCCGAGATGAACGCTATCCTTCGGCAGAGTAACACGGCTGCCGTGTCGACCTTGGCGGCGGACCTGTTGGTGAGGTGGAGCGTGGGGCAGCTTTCGGACGTCCAGGTCACGGCCGCAATCGTCAACGCCGCCGACGCCACCACCTCGGTCGCGTCGATGAGCTACCAGTTCTTTACGGGCAAGGTGCCGACTTAGGGAGGCGTAGACTTCCTTGTTTCGCCAACCGGTCCGAACCCGACCAACCTGAACAGCGCCTACTACGCCACGTTCGATACGGTGAACCGCTACATCAACTTCGCGGTCAATCTGGGCAAGAACGGCGAGGCCAAGGACAGCTTCGCGGCCACCTACGGGTCGCTGTCGCTGTTCGAAGCAACGAAGAAGGCCTATGCGACGATTTTCGGAGGGACGCCGACCGACGCCAAGGTTCACGCGCTGATCGACACGCGGGTCGATTACCTCGCCTACTATGGCGGTGATGGCGCGGCCGGCATCGGCACCAAGGCGGCCATGGTCGGCTTCCTGCTGGCGGCGGCGGCGACCGAGAACCTCGGGGTCATGGCCAAGTCCAACGATGCCTGGCTGATGGACCTCGCCGACGGCTCCGCGCCGTTCGCTGTCAACATCCTGGATCCGGCCAACGGCTACTACAAGGCCGACTTTATCTTCGGCGGCTAAGCCGCCGGGACGGCGCGGGCCGTCCCGGCCAAGGGCCTACTTCGGATCGGCCGGCGAAGACATCGGCGGGGTGGCCGCGGCGCCGGGCTGGGTCATCTTATCCTCGGTCATCGGCGCGTTGGTCGGTGGCGTCGTCGGCAAGCTGGGGGAGGCGGACGGCGCTGGGTTCACGGCCGTATCGGGCGCGCTCGACGTGGCCGGCGGCAGGGTGGCGCTGGTGTCGGTCGACATGCCGGTCGAGGCGCTGGCGGAGCCGGCCCACCAGTCCTTGCTGGCCCGCGCCTTGGGCGAAGCCTTGTCGTAGGCGTCGAGCTGCGAATAGGGGATCGGCTGCTTGGGGCCGGTCTGGACCGACGACTTGGCCTGGGCGGCCAGCGCCACGCCGCCGCACGCCAACATCGACAGGGCCGCGGTGGCGGCGAGCATCTTGGTCAACATCTGGAATTCTCCGGATCTGAAGCGCCTGGTGGCGCCGTCAGCAAAACCCCTCGCGGCGGCGGTTGTTCACAGCTTGGCCTTGCAAAATGGCGCTTGGCGGAACCGCCGCGTCCGGGATCGGGTTCTTGCCGCGCGGGCCGGCTTCGTCACCACAGCGTGATGTGACCGACACTGGCGTCAGCGCAGGGCTCTGCCTAGCTTCTCAATAGGCGTTTCCACCGAGGCGCCGGGGGCGAGACAAAGATCCGCCGCGGGCTCAACGACCCGCGCAGTTGGAGGACATGCATGCCGGATTCCCCGAAGGCGCCCGTCGACAAGCCTCACATCCTGCTCTCGCACGAGATGCTGCTGCCGCTGCAGCCGCTGCTGGAGAACGCCTACGAGGTGCATCGACTATGGGACCATCCCGACCGGATGGCCTTTCTAGAGGGGCCGGGACGGCGGGTTCGGGCCATCGTTCACGCCGGCGAGTTCGCGCTCTCCCGCGACATGCTCTCGGAAATGCCGCAACTGGGCCTGATCGCCTGCGTCAGCGTCGGCTATGACGGCGTCGACGTGCCCTGGTGCAAGGCCCATGGCATCGCCGTCACCCATTCCACCGGCCTGAACGCCGCCGACGTCGCCGATCACGCGGTGGGCCTTGTCCTGGCCGCTTGGCGCGGCATTGTCGAGGGCGATCATCGCCTGCGCTCGGGCCACTGGACCCATGCCGAGCGCATGGCCCCGCGCCATGGTCTGCGCGGCCGCAAGGCCGGCATCGTCGGCCTGGGCCATATCGGCGAGGCGGTGGCCAACCGCCTAACGGCGTTCGAGATGAAGATCGCCTGGTGGGGGCCGCATCCCAAGGAGACCGACTATCCCCGCGCCGACAGCCTGCTGGCCCTGGCTCGCGACAGCGACGTGCTGGTGGTCTGCTCGCGCTCGGACGCGTCGAACCATCACCTGATCAACCAGGCTGTCATCGAGGCGGTCGGGCCGCAGGGCCTGATCGTCAATGTCGCGCGCGGCGCCCTGATCGACGAGGACGCCCTGATCGAGGCCCTGAAGAGCGGCGCGCTCGGCATGGCCGCCCTCGATGTGTACGCGCAGGAGCCGACCCGGCCGCGCGCTGGGCGAACGTGCCGCACACGGTGCTGACCCCGCACACGGCCGGCGCGACCCTGGACAGCATCCCGGCCATGGTCAGCCTGACCCTGGAGAACCTGCGCCGCTACTTCCACGGCGAGCCGCTGGCGACTCCCGTGGCGGCCTAGGGCGGGAACGGCGCGGCGAAGGGCTCGGGCTCCAACCGCAGACCGTTCACCAGCAGGCTGACCGTCCGATAGAAGCCGGCCAGCATCATCAGCTCGATCCGGGCCCCTTCGGAAAAGGCCTCGGCCAGGCGCGCCCACAGGGCGTCGTCGATGTCGGCGCGGGCGTTGACCGCGTCGCAGAAGCCGATCAGCAGCGCCTCGCGCGGTCCCCAGCAGGTGGCGACTCCCGGGGCGGTGGTGGCGGCGAGCTGCTCGGCGCGGAGACCGGCCGCGCTGGCGAAGAGCGCCGCGTGGACGCCCCACTCATAGGCCGCGCCGTTCAGAGCGCAGATGCGATGGATGACGATCTCGCGCTCTCGCAAGGTCAAATGGCCCGGGTCCAGCAGCCCGCCGCCGGTGAAGCGGGCGAACAGGCGCTCGTCGCGGGCCAGGGTTCGAAACAGCGAAAGCGGCTGGTCGCCGGGCGTCTTCAACTGCTCCAGCGTGCGGGCGACGCTCGGCGGGTAGGGGGCTTGGGCGGGTTCGATCCGTGGCGACATCGGTGGTGCTCCGTGCTACAAAATTTGTAACATGGAAAATTCCGAAGACGCTACAAAAAATGAAGCGACCTTGCCGGGGCGTGCGGTTCGTGGCTCGGACAGCGGCAGGCCGATCATGGCGGCGCTGGACCTGCTGGGCCGGCGCGGGGCGCTGCGGATCGTCTGGGAGCTGCGCGAAGGCCGCGTCCTGACCTTCCGCGCCCTGCAGGCGGCGGCCGAACTGCCGCCGGGCACGCTGAACACACGGCTGGCGGAGTTGCGCGCGGCCGACATCGTGGCGGCCGACGCCGGATATCGCCTCAGCCCGCGCGGGTCGGACTTGATCGCGGCGCTGTGGCCTCTGCTAAGGTGGTCCGAGGATTGGGCGAGCGCGATAGGGGATCGGTGATGGCCAAGGTGCTGGGGCTGGGCGGGGGTGTTCTACAAGGCCGAGGATCCGCAAGCCGCGCGCGACTGGTACGCGCGGGTGCTGGGCTTCGAAATCCACTCGTGGGGTGGGGCGGTGTTCAAGTCTCCCAGGACCGCGACGACCAACTGGGCGCTGTTCGGAGCCGACACTCAATATTTCGCGCCGTCCGCCGCGCCGTTCATGATCAATTTCGTGGTCGATGATATCGACGGCGTGCTGGCCACGGCCGCCGCGGAGGGCGTTGAGCCGACGGGCCGGCAGGACGAGGGCGGCATGGGTCGTTTCGCCTGGCTGATGGACCCGGCCGGGGTTAAAATCGAGCTCTGGGAGCCGCCCGCGGCCGACGCCGAGGCATAAATTCCCCTTGCCAAATCGGACATAAAGATATCTTTATGTCCTCATGAAGCTCACCGCCGAACAGGTTGTCGAAGTGCTGCGCGCCGCCGGCGAGTCGACGCGCCTGCGCCTGCTGGCCCTGTTGGCGGCCGAGGAGCTGTCGGTGCTGGAGCTGTGCCGGATCCTCGACCAGAGCCAGCCGCGCGTCTCGCGGCATCTGAAGCTGCTGGCCGAGGCGGGCCTGGTCGAGCGTTTTCCGGACGGGGCCTGGGTATTCTACCGCCTGGCCGCCAAGTCGCCGGGCCGCTTCCTGGTCGAGCAGGCGCTGGACCTGATCGACGACACCGATCCCGTCGTGCGCCTGGACGCCGACAAGCTGTCGGCCGTGCGGGCGGAGCGCTCGACGGACGCCCAGGCCTATTTCGCCCGCAATGCCGCGCGCTGGAACGAGATCCGCTCGCTGTATGTCGACGAGGCCGAGGTCGAGGCCGCGATCCTGCGGGCCGCGGGGGAGGGCCCCTTCGACGAGATGGTCGATCTGGGCGCCGGCGCGGGTCGCATGTTGACCCTGCTGGGCAAGCGGGTCAGCAACGCCCTGGGCCTGGACTTGTCGCAGCAGATGCTGAACATCGCCCGCGATGAGGTGACCAAGGCCGGGCTGACCCGCTGCGAGCTGCGTCATGGCGACATCTTCCGCACGGGCCTGCCGGGCGGCTGCGCCGATCTGGTCACCGTGCATCAGGTGCTGCACTACCTTTCGGATCCCGCCCACGCGGTAGCCGAGGCCGCGCGGCTGGTGACGCCCGGCGGCCTGCTGCTGATCGCCGACTTCGCCCCGCACGACCACGAGTTCCTGCGCGAGGTTCACCAGCACCGCCGCCTGGGCTTCGACGACGTCGAGATCGTCACCTGGCTGCAGGCCGCGGGCCTGCATCTGGAAAGCAATATCGCCCTGCCGCCGGCCACGGCCGAGGGGCTGACCGTCAAGATCTGGACGGCCCGGCGCCCCGTCGCCGCCGTGGCCGAGAGGAACGCCGCATGACCCTTCCGCCCACCCGCCGCGTGATCGGTCCCGTCGCCCGCGCTGGCGAGCGCACCTATCGTCCGCGCGTCTCGTTCGAGTTCTTCCCGCCCAAGACCCCGGCGATGGAAGAGAGCCTGTGGCAGGCGATCACCCGCCTGGCCCCGCTGGACCCGGCCTTCGTCTCGGTGACTTACGGCGCCGGCGGATCGACCCGCGAGCGCACGCACCGCACGGTCAAGCGCATCCTGGACGAAACGACTCTCAAGCCCGCCGCCCACCTGACCTGCGTCGGCGCCTCGCGCGACGAGGTCGACGAGGTGATCCGTGAGTACTGGGAGACGGGCGTTCGCCACATCGTCTCGCTGCGCGGCGACCCGCCGCCGGGCGAGGGCGGCATCGGCGGCGTCTATGTCCCGCGCGCCGACGGCTACGCCAACGCCACCGAATTGACCAAGGCCGTGCGCGGCATCGCGCCGTTCGAGGTGCTGGTCGGCGTCTATCCTGAGAAGCATCCGGAAAGTCCGTCGCTGGAGCACGACATCGATGTGCTGAAGCAGAAGGTCGACGCCGGCGCGACGCTGGGCATCAGCCAGTTCTTCTTCGATCTGGACGCCTTCCTGCGCTATGTCGACAAGGTCCGCGACGCCGGGATCACGATCCCGATCGTGCCGGGGATCATGCCGGTGACCAATTTCGCGGGCCTCAAGAAGATGGCCGCCGCCTGTCAGACGGCGATCCCATCGTGGCTGGGCAACCTGTTCGACGGCCTGGAGCACGACGCCGAGACGCGTCGCCTGATCGCCTGCTCGGTCGCCGCCGAGATGTGCGCCAAGCTGCAGGAGCAGGGCTTCGAGGACTTCCACTTCTACACCCTGAACCGGGCCGACCTGGTCTATGCGATCTGCCGTGTGCTGGGCGTTCGCGAGGTTTCACCGGCCCCGGCGGAGGCGGCGGCATGAAGCGCTTTTTGATCGCCCTGGCGGCGTCGGTCCTGGCCCTGGCCCCGGCGGCCCACGCCGACATGCCCGCCAACTGGACCAAGCCGACCAAGCCCTACCGCGTCGTGGGCAACATCTATTACGTCGGGACCGAGGGCATCTCGTCCTGGCTGATCACATCGTCCGAAGGTCATGTGCTGCTGGACGGCGGGCCGAACGCCGAGGTCGGCAAGCAGATAGAGCGGAACATCGCCGCGCTGGGCTTCCAGCTGGCCGATGTGAAGATCCTGATCAACACCCACGCCCACTACGACCACGCCGGCGGTCTGGCTCAGCTGAAGGCCGACATCCCAACGGCCAAGTTGTGGATCTCGCGCGGCGACGAGCCGGCGATCGAGCAGGGCCACCATATCGGCGACAACGAGAACGGCCCCACGCCCATGCCGGCGGCGAAGGTCGACAAGGCGTTCGGCGACGGCCAGAAGCTGAAGCTGGGCGAGACGGCGCTGGTCGCCCACCTGACGCCCGGCCACACGATCGGCTGCACCAGCTGGACCACCGCCGTGATCGAGAAGGGGCGGCCGCTGACCGTCACCTTCCCGTGCTCGCTGTCCGTGGCCGGCAATGTGCTGGTCGGCAACAAGACCCACCGAAACATCGTCGCCGACTATCGTGGCAGCTTCGCCAAGCTGCGGGCCATCCCGACCGATGTGATGCTGCCGGCGCACGAGGAGCAGGGCGACCTGCTGGCCAAGCGCAAGAAGCAGCTGCGCGGCGACCCCAACGCTTTCGTCGATCCGACCGAGCTGACGCGCTACGTCGCCGACTCGGAGGCCGCCTTCAATGAAGAGCTCGCGCGCCAGCAGGCGGCGGCTTCCGGAGTCCGGAAATGACCGACCTTTCCATCCGCGCGAACCGCGTGGCCGCCCTCAAGGCCGCCGCCAAGCAGAAGATCCTGATCCTGGACGGCTCCTGGGGCGTGATGTTCCAGAAGAAGGGCCTGACCGAGGCCGACTACCGCGCCGAGCGCTTCGCCGGCTACAACGGCCAGATGAAGGGTAATAACGACATCCTGTGCCTGACCCGGCCGGATCTCGTGGCCGAACTGCATGACGCCTATTTCGCCGCCGGCGCGGACATCTCGGAGACCAACACCTTCTCGGGCACCACGATCGCCCAAGCCGATTATCACCTGTCGGAACAGGACGTCTGGGACATCAATCTCGAGGGCGCCAGGATCGGCCGCTCGGTGGCCGACCGCTGGAACGCGCAGAATCCGGCCAGCCCAAAGTTCATCGCCGGCTCGATCGGGCCGTTGAACGTGATGCTGTCGATGTCCTCGGACGTGAACGATCCGGGCGCGCGCAAGGTGACCTTCGACCAGGTCTACGCGGCGTACCGCCAGCAGGTGGACGCGCTCTACAAAGGAGGCGTCGACCTCTTCCTGATCGAGACCATCACCGACACCCTGAACTGCAAGGCTGCCATCAAGGCCATTCTCGACCTGCGCGACGAGGGCCATGAAGAGCTGCCGATCTGGATCAGCGGCACCATCACCGACCGCTCGGGCCGCACCCTGTCGGGCCAGACGGCCGAGGCGTTCTGGAACAGCATCAAGCACGCCAAGCCTTTCGCGGTGGGCTTCAACTGCGCCCTGGGGGCGGACCTTATGCGCCCGCACATCGCCGAGATGGCCCGCATCGCCGACACGCTTGTCGCGGCCTACCCCAACGCCGGCCTGCCCAACGCCATGGGCCAGTACGACGAGGAGCCGCACCAGACCGGCCACGCCCTGCACGAGTGGGCCAAGGACGGCCTGGTCAACATCCTGGGCGGCTGCTGCGGCACGACGCCGGACCACATCCGCCACGTGGCCGACGAGGTGCGCGGTGTCGCGCCCCGCGAGATCCCCGAGCGCCCCAAGGCCATGCGCCTGGCGGGGCTCGAGCCGTTCGAGCTGGCTTAGCCGCTATTTCTCTTCTGCCTTCCTGGGCCTTGCGCCCAGGACCTAGTTTTCCGCTGATGCGGAGCCCGACTTTCCAGGCGCCGAGTCAGCGGCGCCCTGGGTCCTCGCCACAAGGGCGAGGAAGGCGGGTTTATTTGGATCGACCGACCATGAGACCCGTCTTCGTCAATATCGGTGAGCGCACCAACGTCACCGGCTCGGCCAAGTTCAAGAAGCTGATCGTCGAGGGGAACTACCCCGAGGCGCTGTCGGTCGCGCGCCAGCAGGTCGAGGCCGGGGCCCAGGTCATCGACGTCAACATGGACGAGGGCCTGCTCGACTCCAAGCAGGCCATGATCACCTTCCTGAACCTGATGGCCGCCGAGCCGGACATCGCCCGCGTGCCGGTGATGATCGACAGCTCCAAGTGGGAGGTGATCGAGGCGGGCCTGAAGTGCGTCCAGGGCAAGGCGATCGTCAATTCGATCTCGATGAAGGAAGGCGAGGCCAAGTTCATCGAGCAGGCCAAGCTGTGCCTGCGCTATGGCGCCGCCGTGGTGGTCATGGCCTTCGACGAGGTCGGCCAGGCCGACACCGCCGCCCGCAAGATCGAGATCTGCGAGAAGGCCTACCGCATCCTGGTCGACAAGGTGGGTTTCCCACCGAGGACATCATCTTCGACCCCAACATCTTCGCCGTGGCGACGGGCATCGAGGAGCACGACAACTACGCCGTCGACTTCATCGAGGGCACGCGCGAGATCAAGAAACGCTGCCCCTACGCCCGCGTGTCGGGCGGGGTTTCGAACGTGTCGTTCAGCTTCCGCGGCAACGAGCCGGTGCGCCGGGCGATCCACTCGGTGTTCCTGTATCACGCCATTAACGCCGGCATGGACATGGGCATCGTCAACGCCGGCGACCTGCCAGTCTACGACGCTCTGGATCCCGAGCTGCGCGAGGCCGTCGAGGACGTGATCCTCAACCGGCCGCAGCGGACCAATGTCTCCAACACCGAGCGCTTGGTCGACATGGCCCCGCGCTACAAAGGCGAGAAGGGCCAGGTCCAGACCGCCAACCTGGAATGGCGCAAGGGCACGGTGAACGAGCGCATCACCCACGCCCTGGTCCACGGCATCACCGAGTTCATCAACCAGGACACCGAAGAGGCGCGCCTGTCGGTCGAGCGGCCGCTGCACGTCATCGAAGGTCACCTGATGGACGGCATGAACGTGGTCGGCGACCTGTTCGGCTCGGGCAAGATGTTCCTGCCGCAGGTGGTGAAGTCGGCTCGCGTCATGAAGCAGGCCGTGGCGTGGCTGGAGCCGTTCATGGAGGCCGAGAAGGCCGGCAAGCCGCGCGAGCAGGCCGGCCGCATCCTGATGGCCACGGTGAAGGGCGACGTCCACGACATCGGCAAGAACATCGTCGGCGTCGTGCTGCAGTGTAACAACTACGAGGTCATCGACCTGGGCGTGATGGTCCCGGCCGACCGCATCCTCGACGAGGCTAGGAAGCACAACGTCGACATGATCGGCCTGTCGGGCCTGATCACGCCGTCGCTGGACGAGATGGTGTTCGTGGCCGCCGAGATGGAGCGCCAGGGCTTCACCATACCGCTGCTGATCGGCGGCGCCACCACAAGCCGCACCCATACGGCGGTGAAGATCGAACCGGCCTATCGCAAGGGCTCGACCACCTATGTGCTGGACGCCAGTCGGGCGGTGGGCGTGGTTTCGGGCCTGCTGTCGCCGACCGAGCGCGACCGTCTGCAGGCCGAGACCCGCGCCGAATATGTCCGCATCCGCGAGCAGTACGCCCGCGGCCAGACGGCCAAGGCGCGCACCAGCATCGCCGAGGCGCGGCTTCGGAAGTTCGTCATCGACTGGGACGGCTATGTGCCGCCCAAACCGAGCTTCATCGGCGCGCGCACGTTCGAGCCGAGCCTGGAGGAGCTGGTTCCGTTCATCGACTGGTCGCCGTTCTTCGCCAGCTGGGAGCTGATCGGGCGCTTCCCGCAAATCCTGGAGGATGACGTGGTCGGCCAGGCCGCCACCGACCTCTATCGCGAAGCCCGCGAGATGCTGGACAGGGTGGTCGCCGAGAAGTGGTTCGGCGCCAAGGGCGTGATCGGCTTCTGGCCGGCCCAGGCCCAGGGCGACGACATCGTTCTCTATACGGACGAGACCCGAACGGCCGAATATTCGCGCTTCCACACCCTGCGCCAGCAGATGGACAAGGGCGAAGGCAAGCAGAACGTGGCGCTGTCGGATTTCGTCGCGCCGATCGGACAGGGCGCTGACTATATCGGCGGCTTCGCCGTCACCGCTGGCCACGGCGAGGACGAGATCGTCAAGATGTTCAAGGACGCCGGCGACGACTATAGCGCCATCATGGCGTCGGCCTTGGCCGACCGCCTGGCCGAGGCGTTCGCTGAATGGCTGCACTACAAGGCGCGTGTCGAGCTTTGGGGCTACGCGCCCGACGAGGCGGCCGACACCGACGTGATGATCGCCGAGACCTATCAGGGCATCCGTCCCGCGCCCGGCTATCCGGCCCAGCCCGACCACACCGAGAAGGGCGCGCTGTTCAAGCTGCTGGACGCCGAGGCGGCCACCGGCCTGAAGCTGACCGAGAGCTACGCGATGACCCCGGGCGCGGCGGTCTCGGGTCTCTATTTCAGCCACCCCAAGGCGCACTATTTCGGGGTTGGCAAGATCGACGCGGACCAGGTCGAGGACTATGCCCGCCGCAAGGGCTGGGACGTGGCCACGGCCGAACGCTGGCTGGCGCCGATCCTCAACTACGACCCGGCCGCGCGGACTCGGGGGGCGGCGGCCTGACGAGGCGCCGGGCCCGTCCCGCCGACGACGTCGGACGCCGATCGGGCGGGTTCCGGCGTGGGGGGCGTCGGGTGACGGGAACCGTGAAACCCAAATCGCGTAACACTGTGCGATAATTTGTCCACGGGGGCGTCACGATAAGGAATTCGGCAAGGGTTCCCATGAAGGATGCGCCATCTCAGGGGAGTGAGATGGACCGTCGGAACATCGAGCTGAAGATCTTTGGCCTGATCGCCGGCATGGCGGCGGGCATGATGCTGCTCGCCGGTGTGGCCCTGACGGTGGCCACCCGCCACGCCGACCTGCGCGAACGCCAGTACGAACAGACCCTTGTCGGCAATGGCCTGCGCCAGCGCGGCAAGGAAATACAGACCGCGCTCAATCCCTACGTCATCTGGGACGAGGCGATCATCAAGCTGGACAACCAGTACGACCAGGCCTGGGCCAGCCAGAACATCGGCGCCTCGCTGGGCGGAGCCCTGGGCTACAAGGTCGTCTTCGTTCTCGACGCCGACGGCAAGCCGATCTACGGCCACATCAACGGCAAGGATGTCGCGCCGGAAGCCTATGCCCGATACGCAACACCGACCGCCCGTCTGGTCACCGCGATCCGCGAGATCGAGGCCGATCCCAAGAAGGTCGCCAAATTGCGCGCCGTCCACACGAGTCGTGTCGAGCTGATCGGCGACGAGCCCGTGCTGATCACCGTCTCGCTGATCCGCCCGGACCTGAAGGCCAAGACCCGGGGGCCCCGCGCCCCGCTGCTGGTGACCGGCATCCCGGTGGCCAACAGCGTGATCAAGACCTTCTCCGACCGCTTCCTGCTGCGCGACGCGCGTATCGAGGTGGCCATGCCGGGCGAGGCCAATACGGACGCCGCCCAGGCCCTGCTGGGCCGGGCCGCGGACGGCCGACGCGTCGTCCTGAGCTGGACTCCGCGCAAGCCGGGCGAGGAACTGCTGAAGTCGGCCACGCCGATGCTGGCCCTGGCCGTGCTGGCCGCAGCGGCCGGCTCGCTGCTGCTGTTCCGCATCACCCGCCGGGCGGCCAAGAAGCTGCTGCTCAGCGAGGCCGAGGCCAAGCACCTGGCGCTGCACGACCCGCTGACGGGCCTGGCCAACCGCACACTGTTCACCGACCGCCTGGTCCACGCCCACGCCCTGTTGCGTCGCAAGCCGGGGCACCTGGGCGTGCTGTGCATCGACCTCGACCGGTTCAAGGAGGTCAATGACAGCTATGGTCACGACGCCGGGGACCAGCTGATCCGCGAGGTCGCCCGCCGGCTGGTGAACATCTGCCGCGAGACCGACACCATCTGCCGACTAGGCGGCGACGAGTTCGCGATCATCCAGCCCGACACGACCCCGTCCGGCGCGGCGACCCTGGCCCAGCGTGTGGTCGACGGCCTGTCGGGCGAGGTGGACCTCTCCATCGGCCGGGCGCACCTGTCGTGCTCGGTCGGCGTATCGGTCGTCTCCGACGCCGATCAAGGGCAGGCCGAACTGCTGCGCCAGGCCGACGTCGCGCTCTATCGCGCCAAGGAAGCCGGTCGCGGTCGCTTCGCCTTCTTCGAGCCCGAGATGGATGCGGCTCTTCGCCTGCGGAAGGGTCTGGAGCGCGACCTGCGCGCGGCCCTGGAGAGCGAATCCCTGGCCGTCGCCTACCAGCCGCTGACCGACGCGCGCGGCGCGATGATCGGCGTTCGAGGCCCTGGCCCGCTGGACCCATCCCGAACGCGGCGAAATCTCGCCGGCCATCTTCATCCCGTTGGCGGAGTCCTGCGGCCTGATCGGCCTGGTCGGGGCGGCGGTGTTCCGCCGCGCCTGCTACGACAGCCTGCGCTGGTCGGGGCTGGAGGTGTCGGTCAACGTCTCGGCTATCCAGCTGTCCAGCCCCGGCTTCGTCGACGAGATGGTCGCCACCCTGGCCGAGACCGGCGCCCGCGCCGACGTCTTCCTGCTGGAGATCACCGAGACGGCGCTCCTGAAGGACAGCGATGGCGTTCACGACGCCTTGCGTCGCCTCAAACGCCTGGGTTTCCGTCTGGCCCTGGACGACTTCGGCACCGGCTACGCCAGCCTCGCCTATCTACGCCGCCATCCGATCGACAAGCTGAAGATCGATCGCTCGTTCGTCTCCAGCCTGCCGGGCAACAGCGAGAGCATGGCTGTCGCCAGCGCCATCATCAGCCTGGCCAAGTCACTAGGTCTGAAGACCACGGCCGAGGGCGTCGAGACCCAAGGCCAGCTGGACGCCCTGGTGAAACTGGGCTGCAGCGAGTTCCAGGGTTACCTGCTGGGCCGCCCGATGCCCGCCGATGCGATCGCCGGGGCGCGCGAGGCGGCGAAGGTCCACTAGTCCGGATCCTCCCAGCTGGGGAGGATCGCCTTGCGGCGCCTGCATCCTTCGCCCAACGATAAGATGGAGGGCGAAGGACCAGTCGGGCGTCAGTCCGCCTTGCAGATCAGCACGTCGCGGCCGCCGCGCTTGGCGGGGACCAGGCTGCCGGCGCAGGGGATCGGATTGACCGGGTCGACGATCACCTCATTGCCGCCGATTGGCGGCAGTTTGGCGGCAGGGGCCTTGGGCAGCGGCTTGGCGGCGGTCGGCTTGGTTTCGGCCTTCACAGTCTTGACCGGAGCGGTTTTCGCCGGCTCGGGCTGGGCGACCGGCGTCGGCGCGGGGGCAGGCGGCGCGGGCGTCGGCTCGGACACCGGCGCGGCGGGCTCTGTGGCCGGCGTGGCGTTGAACGCCGGGTTGGAGGCTTCAGCCGGCGGCGCGCTCTTCGAGGCCGCGGCGGCGTTGTTGTAGTTCAGGGCCTTGCCCAGGATGGTCGAGCGAGTCTCCAGCGCCCTCGCGCGCTTTTCGCAGTCGCCGGGGGGGCTCCAGCTCATCCACATCTGCGCCAGGCGCGCCTTGTCGACCGTGTCGGCGCCTTGCCAAACGGACTGGCCGCGCTTGACCTGGGCGCCGCCATATTCCGAGATCGGGCGCGGACTGGCCTTCTCGGCCGCCGTGATTGCCGAGGCGAAGACCTTGAGGTCCTTTTGCGCCTGCTCGCGCATTTCAGGATAGGTCTTCAGCGAGGCGGCGACGCCGTCGGGACCCGGGAACGCCTTCTCGATCCGCGTCACCTCGGGCATCACGCGATCATAGAGATTGGCGTAGCCGCCCAGGGCGCCGTAGCACCAGGCGACATAGCCGTACTCGTCGGTCGGCGGAGCATTGGGCGACTGGCTGGCCTGACCGTCCTGGGCGAAGAGGGCGAGGGCGAGGAAGAGGGCGTTCGCCATGCGGGCGGATGTCCTTTTTAAAAATACGTCGAGCCTGACTAGAGCATTTCGATCCAGAATGGGACCGTTGCGTGACCATAAGAGGTCAAGCGCGGCCATAACGGACGAAGCACCGATCGGCTCCCTCGTCGCGTGATCGGGCGGTTTCGCCGCATTGCACTAAAGTCATGTGAACGATCATTCTCATTGTGCTAGAAGCGAGCTGGCGGGTGATCCGAAAGGACCCGTCATGCGTACCTTCTTCGTCCGTCGCTGGTTTCGAGGCGCTTCATGACCTTCTGGCGCAACATTGCGAGTATCGCCGCCCGGCGTCTGGACCTGGCCGACTGCACGGAATGTCCGAGCGGCCTGCCGGGCGAGGATCCGGCGTTCTCAACCGCGGTGACGGCCCTGGGCGCCAAGCTGGCCAAGGTCGATGGCCGCGCCGACGGTGGCGAGTTCCTGGCCTTCACCGAGGTGTTCCAGCCCGACCCGGCCTCGGAGCAGAACATTCACCGCCTATACGACCTGGCGCGCCAGACGACTCATGGCTTCGAGAGCTACGCCAAGCGTCTGGCCAAGCGCTATAGCACCTGCCCGCAGCTGCTGGAGGACGTGGTCGACGGCCTGTTCCATATCGCCAAGGCCGACGGCGTCGTGACCCAGGACGAGCTCGACTATCTGGAGCGAGTTCTCGAACCTGTTCGGCATGTCGCCGCTGTCTTTCCGCCGTCTGCGCGCCACCCATCTGGGCGTGGGCAAGGACGATCCGTACGCCATCCTGGAAGTGCCGGCCGACGCCGACGACGCCACGGTGCGCAAGGCCTGGAAGCTGGCCCTGTCCAACGCCCACCCCGACCGGGCGCGGGCGCGGGGCCTGCCGGCCGACTTCATCGCCCTGGCCGAGACCAAGGCCGCCGCCATCAACGCCGCCTTCTCGACGGTGATGCGCGAGCGCAAGGAACTGGGTTTGGCCGCGGCGGGTTGAGCCGAGACGATCCGTCGCTCCGTAAGGGGCCGGAATAGGGCTTTTCATCCGAGGCCGTCGGGTGTTCAGTTGCGGTTCAGCGCTTGTGAACCAACTTCGTTGATCATGAGCGTGGACGAGAGGATTACGATGAGCAGCCAAGGCGTCGCAGCTTCGCCCTTCCATAGCCTGGCCTGGATGGCCGGGGCTCTGGCGACCTCGGTCGCGGTGTTGATCGGCGCG
Organism: Caulobacter sp. UC70_42; assembly: GCF_044056025.1. Lineage (NCBI taxonomy): Bacteria > Pseudomonadati > Pseudomonadota > Alphaproteobacteria > Caulobacterales > Caulobacteraceae > Caulobacter > Caulobacter sp. UC70_42. The sequence continues at coordinate 3,130,735 of NZ_CP171994.1, forward strand.
GTGCTGGCGGTGGTGTTCGCCGCCACCGTGGTCGCCGTCGGTTTCCTCGGCAGCGCGCTCTTTGGTCTCGCCGCTTTCGCCTTCCGCGGCCGCAAGGTCGCCAAGGCGCCGACGGGTGATCCCAGCCTGATCGAGGCCCGAAATGTCGGCGGCCACTCGTGGGTCGCCTACGGCTGGAACGAGCGGCCTTAAAGCCAAACAGTCAGCAGAATATTCTGTCTTCTAGCCCCGAAAAAAGGCTTTACGGCTACTGGCGCCCTCATCGCCGATAGGCGCAGGCAAGACCGACTCAAGATTGACGGCGCAATCTACAGTGGTAAATCTCCCCTTGGATTTAGGGGGCTCCATGAAGACGCATCTGATCGCCGCTTGGCTACTCATCTGTGCTCTTTGCGCACCCGCTATGGCCGCCTCGTCATCTCTGTCCATCAAGGCTGAAGGGCCTGTCGTCATCGCCGACGCCATCAGCCTGACGGTCCACTCCGCGATCGTCGGCCGAGACTTCGTCATCGAGGTCACGCCGCCGCGCACGCCACCGATCCTTCCTGGGCAGACCGCGCCCGTGGTCTATGTCCTAGACGGCGGCTACGACCTAGCCGGCCCGGCGGGCTATATGCTTGGCGCGGCGGGCGTGATGGCCCCGGCCTATATCGTGACGGTGGGGTATCCAGCGGGAGCATCGGCGCGCGGCGTGGACCTGCTGTCCACATCCGCGACCAGCCCGGACGGCTTCGCTCACAAGGGGGGAGGCGCGGACGCCTTCCGCCGTTTCTTGGTAGAGGAACTGAAGCCGTTCGTCGAAGCGCGCTACCCGGTGGATGGCGGCAAGTCGATGCTGTTTGGGCATTCCTTGTCTGGACTTTTCACGGCCAACGTCCTTGCTAGTCATCCCTCGGACTTTGCCGCCTACCTCATCGCTAGCCCGTCGGTCTGGGCCGACCCTGGTGTCGTCGAACGTCTTCGGGCCCTTCGGATCGCCAATTCGCCCCGTCGGGTCTTCGTGGGCTACGGAGGCGACGAAAACGCCTACATGATCGACGGCGCGCGGCAGGTGATCCGGGCGTTAAGCGGCGTGCAAGGCGTTTTGCTCCAGGCCAAGGCGTTCGAGGGCGAACAGCACATCTCCTACTATCCCGCTCTTCCTAACGCCGCGTTCCCCTTCCTGCTGCCCCGCGACAATCTCATGCGTCGTCCGAATTCGGTTGAGCTTTCGGCAGAGCGGCTGAAGCGGTACCTGGGCGTGTACGAACTCGCCGATCATCGACATGTCACGGTGACTGAGGACGAGGATGGCCTTGTCTTCAAAGTCGACGGGCGCGACGAGGCCGGCTTACTGGCGGAGGCAATGGACCGGTTCTTCATCAGAGGCGTGGACGCGAGCATCATCTTCGACGCTGGAGATGGCCTTGCCAGGAAAATGGAGATCAGCCTGAACGGCACGACGGCTCTTGCCCTGCGCGTCCCATAGGAATCCGAAGGAGGCTGGCGCGCCCTTTTGATCTCGACCGTCACCGATCGCACCTTGGTCGCGCACGAGTTGAGGGGGGATCGTGACTGTAAGCAATTGTTGGTTTTGGTGAATACCCGCCGGTGTGGCGGGAAATGACGGTTAAGAGGCTGGGCGCATGAAGGCGCGTTCCGCCACGTCCCCCTTGCTCCCATCGCCTTGCTCCCGCATCCTGCCTTTCAAACAAATGTTGGGAGGCAAGCATGATTGGCGTCGTCGCGGTTTTGAGGGTCCAGCCGGACAAGGCCGGGGATTTCGAGAAGGTGTTCCTGGATCTCCAGAACAAGGTGAAGGCCAACGAGCCGAGCTGCCTCGTCTACCAGCTGACCAAGTCCAAGACCGAAGTCGGGACCTATAAGGTCCTGGAGCTCTACGCCTCCGAGGACGCGCTGAAGCACCACGGCGGCACGGAGTATTTCAAGGCCGCCGGCGCGGCGATGGGACCGTTCATGGCCGGTCGCCCCGAGATCGAATATTTGGACGCCGTGGAGTAGACGGCGATGGATCTGGCCTTCTCGCCCGAGGACCTGGCCTTCCAGCAGGAGGTCCGCGACTGGATCGCGACCGCCTATGACGACGGCCTGAAGAAGCAGTTCAGCCAATCCAAGAACGGCTATCTCGACAAGGCCGGCCAGGTGGCCTGGCAGAAGAAGCTGGCCGAGCGCGGTTGGGCCGCGCCGGACTGGCCGGTCGAGCTGGGCGGGGCGGGGTTCACCCCCTCGCAGCGCTACATCTTCAACATGGAGATGAGCCTGGCCGGCGTGCCGACCTCCTCGCCGATGGGGTTGAAGATGGTCGCGCCGGTGATCATGGCGTTCGGCAGTCCCGAGCAGAAGGCCCAGCATCTGCCGCCGATCCTGAAGTCCGACATCTGGTGGTGCCAGGGCTATTCCGAGCCAGGCTCGGGGTCGGATCTGGCCAGCCTGCAGATGAAGGCCGAGCGGGACGGCGACGATTATGTCCTCAATGGCTCGAAAATCTGGACCACCCACGCCCAGTGGGCCGATTGGATGTTCTGCCTGGTCCGCACCTCGAACCAGGGCAAGCCGCAGGAGGGCATCTCGTTCCTGCTGCTGCGCATGGACAGCCCCGGCATCCAGATCAAGCCGCTGCCGACCCTGGACGGCCCGCCGGACGGCGAGCAGGAGATCAACCAGGTCTTCTTCGACAATGTGCGGGTGCCGGTCGCCAACCGCATCGGCGAGGAGAACAAGGGCTGGACCTACGCCAAGTACCTGCTCGAGTTCGAACGCGGTAACGCCTATGCGCCGGGCCTGATGAACATGCTCAAGAAGGTCAAGCGCATCGCCGCGCTGGAGCTGGCCGACGACGGCGGCCGGTTGCTCGACGACGCCGATTTCCGGAGCAAGATCACCAATCTGGAGATCCAGGTCGAGGCGCTGAACGCCACCGAGCTGCGGATCTTCTCGAGCCGCACCGCCGGCAAGGCGATCGGCCCGGCCTCGTCGATGCTGAAGTGCGTGGGCTCGGAATATCAGCAGGCGATCACCGAGCTGACCCTGGAGGCGGTTGGAACCTACGCTGCGCCATTCGTCGAGGATCCCTGGTCCAAGAGCAACGAGCGGCGCGCCGGCCCAGACTACGCGGCGCCCGCGGCGCCGGCCTATTTCAACTACCGCAAGGCCTCGATCTACGCGGGATCAAACGAGATCCAGCGCAACATCATGGCCAAGATGGTGCTGGGGCTTTAGCGCCTCAGTTTTTCTGGATGGCGTGGCGATCCAAACGCGTGTTTGGATCGCCGGTAACCTCTCCTGTTTCGGAATCCCTCATGTCGCTCGACGCCCTGTTCAAGCCGTTCGAATTCAAGTCGCTGAAGCTGCCTAACCGGGTGGTGATGGCGCCGATGACGCGGTCGTTCTCGCCCGGCGGCGTGGCCACCGACGAGGTCGCCGCCTACTACCGCCGCCGCGCCGAGAACCAAGTCGGATTGATCGTCACCGAGGGCACGGGCGTGGCCCGGCCGGCCTCATTGAACGACGCCAACGTGCCGCGCTTTCACGGCGAGAAGGAACTGGCCGCCTGGAAGAAGGTGGTCGACGAGGTCCACGCGGCCGGCGGCCTGATCGCCCCGCAGCTCTGGCACGTCGGCTCGGCCAAGGGGCCGGCCCAGCTGGGCAAGGTCGACAGCCCCTCGGGCATCTCGAAGGCCGGTGGCGAGCCGTTCACCGAACCGATGACCGACGCCGATATCGCCGACACCATCGCCGCCTTCGGCCAGGCTGCGGGCGACGCCAAGCGCCTGGGCTTCGACGCGGTCGAGCTGCATGGGGCCCACGGCTATCTGATCGACCAGTTCTTCTGGGCCGGCACCAACATCCGCACCGACAAGTGGGGCGGCCCGACGATTGGCGAGCGGGCGCGGTTCGCCGCCGAGATCCTGAAGGCGGTTCGCGCCGCCGTCGGCCCGGACTATCCGGTGATCATCCGCCTGTCGCAGTGGAAGCAGCAGGACTACACGGCCCGGAACGCCTCGACCCCGCGCGAGCTGGAAGCCTGGCTGCAGCCGCTGGCCGACGCCGGCGCCGACATCTTCCACTGCTCGCAGCGCCGCTTCTGGGAGCCGGAGTTCGAGGGATCCGACCTCAACTTCGCCGGCTGGGCCAAGAAGCTGACCGGGGCCCCGACCATCACCGTCGGCTCGGTGGGCCTGTCGGGCGAGTTCATCGCCGCGTTCGGCGGGGAGGGTAGCCAGCCTGCCTCGATCGACGGCCTGCTGGAGCGTCTGGAGCGCGGCGAGTTCGACCTCGTCGGCGTCGGCCGGGCTCTGCTGCAGGACCCGGAATGGGTCGTGAAGATCCGCGAAGGCCGCAATGATGAGCTGAAGAACTTCGAGCGCGCCGCCCTGGGCGCGCTGTACTAGCCGACACCCCCTGTTCCGGGGCTGTGCCTTGGGCCGGCCCCGGACCATCGTCGTCTCGCTCACCAGCGGGAGGCGTCGATGACTTGGTTGCCCTATCTGTCCGGCCTGCTCGCCTTGCTGGCCATGGCCTTGCTGGTCGCCGGCGCCTTCCTGCGGGAGTAGGCGGGGGAGCGGGGGCTGACGCTCCTCCCGCCGCTTTCATCCTAGGCGATGGTGGTGACCAGACCGCCCTCGGCCTTCAGCGAGGCGCCGTTGGTGGCCGCCGACAGCGGACTAGCGACATAGGCCACCAGGCTGGCGATCTCTTGCGGCTCGATCATCCGCTGCAACAGCGACGAGGTGCGGTGCTTCTCGAAGAACTCGGCTTCGTGCTCAGCGGCCGTGCCGTTCGGATTGGCCGATACGCTCTTCAGGAACTCGAAGATGCCGGCCGCGCGGGTCGGACCCGGCAGGACGGAATTGACCGTGACGCCCGTGCCCTTGGTCTGCTGGGCCATGCCGCGCGCGACCGCCAGCTGGGCGCTCTTGGTCATGCCGTAGTGGACCATCTCGCCGGGGATCGCCAGACCCGACTCCGATGAGATGAAGATCACCCGGCCCCAGTTTCGCTCCAGCATGCCCGGGAAATAGCCGCGCGACAGGCGCACGCCGCTCATCACATTGACTTCGAACAGGCGCAGCCAGTCTTCGTCCGGGATATCGGCGAAGGCCTTCATCTCGTAGATGCCGAGGTTGTTGACGAGAATGTCGACCGAGGGGACGGCCTTGAGAATGGCGGCGGCGCCATCGGCCGTGGCCGCGTCGGCGAGCACGCCCTCGACCTTGGCTCCGCCCGAAGCGCGGATGCTGGCCAGGGCCTCGTCCAGCTTGTCCTGGGTGCGGCCGGTCACAAACACCTTGGCGCCTTCGACGGCCAGGGTGCGGGCGATCTCCAGGCCGATCCCGGCGGTCGAGCCGGTCACCAGCGCGGTCTTGTCGTTCAGTTTGAGGTCCATCGCTGGGCTCCGTTGCTTTGACGGCTCCACAGATGGGCCCGCCACGACGCCAGACTACGCCGTGACTTGGCACAGGACTTGTGACTTCAGTTCATCGATTGGACGCCTAGGCGTTGAAGTTCAGCTTCAGGCCTGGGCGCGGCCAGCGGGCCTTGTAGAGCTTGCCGGTGCCCGAGGCGGTGATCCACGCGTCGCGCATGTCGGCCCCGCCAAAGCAGATGTTGGTCACGATCACGTCCGGGAAGGCATAGTGCTCGGTCGAACCGTCCGGGTCGAAGGCGGTGATGCCGCCATTGATGATCGTCGCCACGCAGACCTTGCCACCGGCCTCGACGGCCAGGCTGTCCAGCAACTGGTAACCCGGCAGGTTGCAGACCACGTCGCCAGGCTGAAGGGGCAGGGGATCGGCCAGGACGCCGGGAGCGGTCACCTCGAACGACCACAGGCGGCCCAGCATGGTGTCGGCCATGTAGACGGTCTTTTCGTCGGGCGAGAGGCCCACGCCGTTGGGCGAGACGAAGTGATCGCGCCAGCGGGTGATCTTCGAGCCGTCGGGCAGGGCGTAGTAGAGTGCGCCATATTTGCGGCCTTCGGGCGTCGAGCAGCCGTGGTCGGTGAACCAGAAGCCGCCCTGCTTGTCGAAGACAAGGTCGTTGGGGCCGACCAGGTCTTTGCCGTCGCACGCGGTGTAGAGCGTGGTGACGGCGCCGGTGGCGATGTCGATCCGCTGGATCGAGCCGCCCTTGTGGGTCGGCGGGGTAGGGCCGGGGATGTTCAGCCCGTTGGCCTCGAAGAACTGGAAGGCGCCGCCGTTGTTGGTGACGTAGAGCGCGCCGTCCGGGCCGATCGCCGCGCCGTTGGGCCCGCCGCCGGTTTCGGCCACGGTTTCCTTGCGGCCGTCCGGCCAGACCCGGGTCAGGCGCTGACCCTGGATCTCGGTGAGGATCACCGAACCGTCGGCCATGGCCACGGGACCTTCGGGGAATTGCAGACCTTCGGCGACCAATTGGGTGTCCATCGACGTCTCCCTGACACCTCTGAGCGGGTGTTGGGGATCACTATAAACGCTCGTTTGAACCTGGCGAGGGTTCCGTTCGGCGAACCGTGTCATGAGCGCCACATCAACCGGCGCGCGTGCTCGAACGGCGTTCTCGGGGCTTGTCGCGAGTCGATGCCTGTGGGATCAGCCAGCCTCGAAACCAGCTCCGGGAGCCGATCCGCCGCATGAAACTCGTCGCCGCACAGACCAACGCACCGCCGAAGGCGGGTTGGCGCGCGCCGTCGAATTCGCGCCGCCGATCCACCGCTCGCCCCTTGCGCATCTACCGCTAGCCGCGGCCGCTCCGGCCGCCGCCGGAGCTCTTCAATGACCGTCCTGTCTCTCGCGAGTACGACCTCCGTCGCCTCGCCCCTGCTACGCTTGATCGCGCCGGCCTATGCCGATGTGCTGGCCGCCCTGTGGCCCGCGCCCCATACCGCCTTCGTCACCGCGCCGGCGGCGCGGCGGCACCTGATCTGCCTGATGCTGGCCGCCGAGCCTCACGGCGGTCCCCCGATCGACGTCGTCGGCCTGATGGACCTGTCGCTGCGAAAGGCCATCGCGCTCGCCCTGGAGGACGCCGCGCCCGCCGGTCTGCGCCGGGCGCTGGAGCGCCTGGGCGAGATCGCCTGGGCGTCGGAGGACTACCGCGCGCTGGTGCATCTGCTGGCCGACCCCGCGCCGGCCAAGACCCTGCGCCACGCCGACGCGATCACCCCGGACCTGGTCCGCGCCCTGGCGGCGCTGCCGGCCGACCTGCGCGAGGTCGGCGGGGTGGCCCTGCGCGTCAGCCCCGCCCAGGCCGCCCTGCTGGCCGAGGCCCACGCGGTGCTGAAGAAGCGCCTGTCGCCGGAACTGCTGGCCCAGCGGATCGCCGCCTGGGGTCATGTCCCGACGCCCAAGGCGCTGTTCACCCTGGTGGCCGAGGACTTCCGCCGCGAACTGCCCCCACCGCCCCATCCGGGCACCGAGCGCCTGCGGCCGCTGGAGACGGTCGCGGCCATCCGCGACGCGGCCCGCCGCTACCGCAACTGCCTGGCCAACTATGTCGACTACGCCGTCGACCGGCAGAGCGCGATCTACGAGTGGCTGCCCGCGCCGGGGGCGGTGGTCGAACTGACGCCCGACACCTTCTTCGGTTGGCGGCTGGACCAGGCGCGGCTGGAGAACAACAAGTCGGTCGACGAGGCCACCCGCGAGGCCATCGTCGCCGAGCTGCGCGGCATGGGCGTCCATGTCGGCCGTAGCGCCTGGCAGATCCGCCGGGCCCTGGAGCGCGCCGCCTCGCCGAAGTTCGAGCTGGAAACGGTGGACGCGGCGATCGCCGACTACTTCACCGACGACTGAGGCCTTGCGCCCGCCACGATTTCGCGGTGAGCGTGGGGTGAAGTACGGACAAGGGATTCTGGGTATGCGGGTATCTGTGGTGGCCGTCGCGGCGGTGGGCGTGATGCTGACGGCCTGCGCGGCCATGCCCTCCCTGCCGTGGTCGAAGTCGGCGGCGATGCCGACGCGGCCAAGCTGCCCGGCGATGAAGACCGAGCAGTGGAAGCCGATCGTCGAGGGCGCGGTCCACAAGACCTTCGACCGCGATCTTCAGAAGCGCTTCGGCGACACCGGCGTCCATTCGCGGATCGCCTGGAGCAAGACCGACAAAGGCGATACCGTGATCACCGCCCAGCGGATCGGCCCGGCCAAGTACGCCATGCCCGATGTCGGCAAGGGCGGTGAGGTCGAGGTCGTCTTCCAGGCCTGCACGGGCAAGTACTTGAAGACGCACAAACGGGCCGAGCTCGAGAAGAAGCCGCGTCCGCTGGCGACAGAACCGGCGAACTAGCGCCGCTCCAGCACCCGGAACACGAAGGCATGGTCGTCGCCTTCGCCGGCGGGGTGCGTCTCGCGACGGACTTCGGTCCAGGCCGCCTCGTCGAAGTCAGGGAAGCGGACGTCGCCCTCCACCTCGGCGGCGACCTCGGTCAGGTACAGGCGCTTGGCCTTGGGCAGGGCCAGCTCGAACAGGGCGTGGCCGCCGATCACGCAGACCTCCTCGACCCCGTCGTCGGCTGCCTGCTCCCGGGCGATCTGCACCGCCTCCATCCAGGTCTCGCAGACCACGGCGCCCGCGGCCTCGAAGCTCTGGTCGCGGGTCAGGACGATGTTGGTGCGGCCGGGCAGGGGCTTCCTGGGCAGGCTTTCCCAGGTCTTGCGGCCCATGATGATCGGCTTGCCCAGGGTATTGGCCTTGAACAGAGCCAGATCCGACTTCAGCCGCCAGGGAAGGTCGCCGTCACGACCGATAACGCCGTTGGCGGCGCGGGCGACGACGATGGCGAGGATCGCGCTCATGGGAGACCGATCAAACCGAGACCTCGGCCTTGATGTGCGGGTGGGCCTGATAGCCTTCCAGGGTGAAGTCCTCGTAGTCGAAGGCGAACAGGTCGCGCTTGTCGGCGATCTTCAGGGCCGGGAAGGGATAGGGCTCGCGGGTCAGCTGTTCGCGGGCCTGGTCCAGGTGGTTCAGATAAAGGTGCGCGTCGCCGAAGGTGTGGACGAACTCGCCCGGCTCCAGGCCGACGACCTTGGCGACCATCAGGGTCAGCAGGGCGTAGCTGGCGATGTTGAACGGCACGCCCAGGAACACGTCGGCGCTGCGCTGGTAGAGCTGGCAGGACAGCTTCCCATCGGCGACGAAGAACTGGAACAGGCAGTGGCAGGGCGGCAGGGCCATGTCGTCGACATCGGCCGGGTTCCAGGCCGTGACGATGTGGCGGCGGCTGTTGGGATTGGTCTTCAGGTTCTCGACGAGGTTGGCGATCTGGTCGATCAGGCGACCGTCCGGAGCCGCCCACGAGCGCCACTGCTTGCCATAGACCGGGCCGAGGTCGCCGTTGTCGTCGGCCCACTCGTCCCAGATGCGCACGCCGTTGTCCTTGAGATACGCGATGTTGGTGTCGCCCTTCAGGAACCACAGCAGCTCGATGAAGATCGAGCGCAGGTGCAGTTTCTTGGTGGTCAGGACCGGGAAGCCCTTGGCCAGATCAAACCGGATCTGGCGACCGAATACGCCGAGCGTGCCGGTGCCGGTACGGTCGCCACGCTGGACGCCGTTCGCCAGGATGTCGGCGAGAAGGGCCAGGTACTGCCGCTCGGGATGATCGGCGGCGGCTTTGGGGGCGTCGAGGACGGCGGTGCTCATGATGGACACAGAGTGCCGCCGAATCGAAACGCCCGCCAGTACGAGCCTGACGGGCGTCCACAATCGATCGTCATTTCTCCCCGTTTTTCGGGAGCTTGGCCTTACTTGCTCGGCGCCAGACCCGTGTTCAGCACCCAGCCGACATTGTCGTTCTCGTCGGCCACTTCCCACCACAGGTCCTGCTGCTTGCCCGTCGGATAGACGATGGCGCCGGCGGGGAGGGTGCGGATCAGCTTGCCGCCGGCGACCGGGGTGGCGCGCATGGCGACGGGGCGCTGGGCGGCGAAGGTCTTGGTCGGCGCGGCCGCGGCGGCCGGGCCGCCCTCGGCCAGCAGGCCCAGATCGCCGATCATCTTCGAATAGGCGTTGATGAACGACAGGGTGACGATGCGGCCGATGTCGGTGTCCTCGTAGCCGCCGCCGACCGCGCCGGCGAAGCCCAGGCCGCCGCCCGCGCCCCAGCCGATATCGTTCTTCACCGCATAGCCTTCCGACACCGACATGGTCTCGGTGGTGCGGACATTGGTCAGCGACAGGACGGTGTTGGCTTCCAGCTTCTTGGTCTTGATGCCGCCGACCAGGCCGCCGACGCGACCGCCGATGATGCCGCCGAGGGCGCCGGCCACGGCGCCGCCGCCGACATTGCTGTTGCTGCCCTGGACCTCGGCGACCAGCACGTAGTCGGCCGCCTTGACCTGGCCCTGGCCAACATTGGAGCCGCGCTGCAGGCCAAGATTGCCGCCGATCTCACGCTCCTTCTGGGCCGCGCCCAGGCCGGCGCCCCGGTCGACCAGGTTGAAGCAGCCCGAGCGCTGGACGATGGCGCGGAGCACCTTCTGCGGCGAGGCGAGGTTGTACTGGGTCCAGCCGCTGGAATCGTCGCCGTCGACGATCGACAGCGTGCCCAGCTTGCGGGCGCAGCGCGGGACCTCCGCCGAGGCCTGCGTCTGCATGGTCTGGCCCTTGCTGGCCTTGGCCTGGGCGAAGACCGTGACAGGCGTCAAGGTGGTCAGCGCCAGACCAACGGCAAGCGCGCTACGGAAGGCTTTCATACGTGGTGTTCCCCGGTGTGTCCCCGAATTTGAGGCGTCACCCTACAGGCGAGGGACGGTCGCGCCAAGATTGAGAGGGGGTTAACCGGCGAACCCGCCCTCGTCGAGAAACTCCTGCTCAGCCTCGGTGGTCTTGCGACCAAGGCCGGCGTTGCGGTGGGGGAAGCGACCAAAGCGGGCGATGATGTCGCGATGGATGATCGCGAACTTCATCGAACTCCTCATCGCCGGTGTCGGCCTGGAGGGCGGCGAACAGCTGGACGCTGAGCTCCTGGTCGACCAGCGACTCGGAGTGCTCGAACGGCAGGTAGAAGAACGGTCGCAGGTCCGCGTCGATGGCCGGATCCGTGTCATGACCCGCGGCGATGGCCTCGTGGGCGAACATCCGGGCCAGCGGGTCGGTGGCGAAGGCGTGCGGGGTGTTGCGGTACATGTTGCGGGGGAACTGATCGAGCAGGATCAGCAAGGCCAGCGAGCCCAGGGGCGTCTCGGTCCACCTGTCGTAGCGACGCATGGACGCGCGGTAGTGGGTCTGCTCGAATTTCAGGGCGATGGCGCTGTCGAAGGCGGGGTCCTTCTTGAACCACTTCTTGGGCCCGGCTCCGCGCCAGAAGGCGACGATGTCGTTGTAGTGCGCGCTCATCAAGGCCCTCACGCGTTCTTCGTTCAAGCACGGTTCATCGGGCGAGTCCGACACTGCTATCAAGGGACAAGCCCGGGCCGCGCTTCAAGGCCCTTCGGAGCAAGAAATGAAACGTCTGATCACGACCGCCCTGGCGCTTTCGCTGCTGGGCGGCGCGGCGGCCGAGGCCGGAGCCGCCGCCGGGGTGGTGGCTCAGCGACAACAGTTCGCCCAACGCGATCACGGCGATGGCGGTCCCAGGGGGGATCGCGGCGGTGACGGCGGCTGGAACCGCAACGGCGGGGGCGAACGCCCGCAATCTCAGCCTCAAGCGCAGCCCCAGGCCCAGCCGCGTAGCGACGGCGGCGGCTGGAACCGTGGCGACCGCCCGCAAACCCAACCGCAACAGCAGCCCCAGCCTCAGCCTCAAGCCCAACAACCGCAGAACAACGGCGGTTCGGGTTGGAACCGTGGCGGCAATGACAACCGGAGCGGCTGGAATCGCGGCGACGACCATCGCGGCCGGCCCGACCGCAACGACAATCGTGGCGACCGTCCGGGCAATTGGGACCGCAATGACAACCGGGGCGGCTGGGATCGCAACGACAACAACCGTTGGGACAACAATCGCTGGGATGGCAACCGTGGCGGCTGGGATCGAAACGACCGTCGTCCCGGCCAGGGTCAGTACCGCGATCGTGACCGCGGTCGCCACCAGTACGACCGCGGCTACTACCGCCCCAGCTATCACGCGCCTCAACGCTACAGGGCCCCGGCCTACCGCTACCCCAGCGGCTGGTACGCGCGCAGCTGGTCGTTCGGCGACTACCTGCCGGGCGGCTGGTATGGCAGCTCCTACTATCTGAACTGGGGCGCGTACGGCCTGCCGTTGCCGCCGATCGGCTGCGAGTGGGTCCGGGTCGGCGACGACGCCTTGCTGGTCGATATCTGGAGCGGCCAGGTCCTGAGCGTCTATTACGACCTTTTCTGGTAGCGAAAATCCTCACTCCCCGCAGGTGAGGAGACCAGCGTGGCGGACGGGCGGGCCTGATGGCTCGCCCGTCTTTTCGCCGTCGGCATGGCGCACGACCGCGCGAGCGCCTAGAACGAAGCCGCGAAGGCCTCGGCTTTTCGGCGTTCTGTCGGCTTCGCCTTGACGAAACGGCAAAAAAACGCTCAAACGCCCGGCCTTTGTCGCTCCGCCGTTGCGCGGGGTGGCCAAATTGACCAGTCCTTGGAGATAAAACATGCGCGTCTATTATGATCGCGACGCCGACCTCGCCCGCATCTTGGACAAGAAGATCGCGATCGTAGGCTATGGTTCGCAAGGTCATGCCCACGCGCTTAACCTTCGGGACTCGGGCATCAAGAACGTGGCCGTCGCCCTGCGCGCTGGCTCGCCGACCGCCAAGAAGGCCGAAGGCGAAGGCCTGAAGGTCATGACCGTCGCCGAGGCCGCCGCCTGGGCCGACCTGATCATGATCCTGGCGCCCGACGAGCATCAGGCCGCGATCTACAAGCACGAGATCGCCCCCAACATCCGTGACGGCGCGGCCCTGCTGTTCGCCCACGGCCTGAACGTTCACTTCGGCCTGATCGAGCCGAAGGACACCATCGACGTCCTGATGGTCGCGCCGAAGGGCCCGGGCCACACAGTGCGCGGCGAGTACCAGAAGGGCGGCGGCGTGCCCTGCCTGATCGCGGTGCACCACAACGCCACTGGCAACGCCCTCGACCTCGGCCTGGCCTACGCCTCGGCCATCGGTGGCGGCCGCTCGGGCATCATCGAGACCAACTTCCGCGAAGAGTGCGAGACTGACCTGTTCGGCGAACAGGCCGTCCTGTGCGGCGGCACCGTCGAGTTGGTTCGCGCCGGCTTCGAAACACTGGTGGAAGCCGGCTACGCGCCGGAAATGGCCTATTTCGAGTGCCTGCACGAGCTGAAGCTGATCGTCGACCTCATGTACGAAGGCGGTATCGCCAACATGAACTACTCGATCTCGAACACCGCCGAGTACGGCGAGTACGTCACCGGCCCGCGCATCATCACGCCGGAAACCAAGGCCGAGATGAAGCGCGTGCTGGAAGACATCCAGTCGGGCAAGTTCGTGCGCGACTTCATGCTGGAAAACCAGGTGGGCCAGCCGAGCTTCAAGGCGACCCGTCGCCGCGCGGCCGAGCACCAGATCGAGGAAGTCGGCGGCCGCCTGCGCGGCATGATGCCCTGGATCGCCAAGAACAAGCTGGTCGACCAGGCTAAGAACTAAGCTTCACGACCCATCAGATCCCACGAAGCCCTCGGCCCTCCCAGGCCGGGGGCTTTTCGTTTTGGGCTTGCGGGCGAGGGATTGGCGCCTAATGGTGAACTATATGGTTCAGTATTCAGCTGTCCGCCTCGACGCCTCGTTTGCCGCGCTATCGGACGCCACCCGCCGTGGCGTCCTGGAGCAGCTGGGGCGTGGGGAGGCTTCGATCACGACGCTGGCCGAGCGGTTCGACATGACCCTCACGGGCATGAGGAAGCACGTCAGCGTGTTGGAGCAGGCGGGTCTTGTGGTCACCGAGAAGGTCGGGCGCGTGCGGACCTGCCGGCTCAGCCCTGCGCGGCTGGAAGAGGAAGCCGCGTGGATCGAGCGCTATCGCCGCCGCTGGGAGCTGCGCTTCGAGGCGCTGGACGAGGTCGTCGAAGAATTGAAACAGAGGGAAAGTCAGAATGTCCGCGAAGAATGAGACGAGGGTGGAGCGCAAGTCCGACGTGGAACTGGTGGTCACCCGCCTGTTCGATGGCCCGACGCACATCGTGTTCGAGGCCTGGAGCAAGGCGGAGCTGTTTCAGCGCTGGTGGGTCCCCGAAGACTCTGGGCGTGCCGCTGCGGGCCTGCGAGATGGATGTCCGCACGGGTGGCGGCTACCGCCTGGAGTTCGGGCTGGACGCGGCCAATTCTATGGCCTTCTTCGGCAAGTACATCGAGGTGACGCCGCCCTCGAAGATCGTCTGGACCAACGAGGAGGCCGGCGAGATCACGGTGACCACCGTCACCTTCGATGATCAGGGCGGCAAGACTTTGCTGACCTTCAGCGAGCTCTATCCCAGCAAGGAAGCCTGCGACGAGGCCATCACCGGCTCCGCCGCCGGCCTGCCCGAACAGTTCGAGCAACTGGACGCGTTACTGGTCGAGCTGGCGGCCTGATCGGCGTGAAGCCCTCGGCTTGGACCGGGGCTTCGTTTCCCGCTTGCGCGGTCGCCGGGCGCGGGGAAAAGTCCAAGCCGGTCCCGTCGGGGGACGGAGGAACCGTTTCATGAAACGCCTGCTCGCCGCCATCGCCGCTGGCGCGGCCCTGACGGCCGCCGCCGCGCCCGCCTTCGCCGCCGAGGTCGCCTACAAGCTCGACACCGCCCATACCGAGACCAGCTTCTCGATCGACCGCTTCGGATTCACCTCGATCCTCGGCATCTTCGCCAAGTCGGAAGGCACGATCTGGCTTGATGAGGCCGCGCCGGAGAAGTCGCGCGTCGAGGCCACGGTTTCCGTCGACAGCCTGCTGACCGCCAACCCGACCCGCGACGAGCACATCAAGGGCGAGCGCTGGCTGAACGCCGCCAAGAGCCCGACCATGACCTTCAAGTCGACCAAGGTGGTCAAGACCGGCGCCGACACGGCCAAGGTCACCGGCGACATGACCATCATGGGCGTGACGCAACCGGTCACCCTTGACGTCAAGCTCAACAAGATCGGCACGGGTCCGATGGGGCCCAAGAAGATGGCCGGCTTCACCATCACCGGCTCTATCAGCCGCAAAGCGTTCGGCAGCGCCGGCGGCGCGGGCGCGATCGGCGACAACGTCGCGATCCGCATCGAGACGCTGGCGGTGGCGCAATAGAGCTGCTGGGGTAGTGCTGCTACCCCAGTACGAACACCGGGCCCCAGGCCACCTCGTAGCGATGCTCACCGGTCGACAGGTGCGGGCGCAGCTGCCAGGCGCCGGGGGGCAACGCGCTTTCCGGACGTCCCTCGACATAGGTCGTGGTCAGGACTTCGCCGCCGGGTTCGGATACCGAGAACTGCTGGATGGCCGGGGCCGCATGCGACAGAGCCGCGGCGATCGCCTCGGCCGAGGCCACCCGCAGCGGCGCGGGACCAGCCAGGCGCGCGGCGACCTCCGCATAGGCTCCGACCGCGATGACGCGCTGGCCCTGGCGGTAGACGCCGTAGCCGACATGGGTGAAGCCTGGGGCCAGCAGATTGGCGCGGTGGCCGGGGCTGGTTCGCCACTGCTCCATGATCTGGTCGGGCCGCACGACGGTGGCGACGTTGCGGCGCATGGCGATGTTCTCGCCCGGCGCGCCGACCAGGTCGCGGGCCAGCAGGCCGACGCGGCCCGCCGGGGAGTAGCCCTCGCGGGTCATATGGTCGAAGTCGCCGGTCACGGCCATGTCGGCGGCATGGGCGCGGGCCGCCAGGGCCAGGCCCTTGTCCCAGGCCAAGGCGCGCGGGCCCTGGCGGCCGCGGAAGATGTTGTTGAGGTCGAACAGGGTCTGCTCGAAGTCGGCGTCGAAATCGCCGCCCTCGGGCGGGTCAGCCAGCAAGGCTCTCAGGCGGCGGTCATAGGCGATCCACGGCTGGGGCGAAGCGGCCAGCCCGGACGTGGTGAAAAGGGGCGCGGCGACCAGGGCCAGGCCGCCGGTCAACAAGGTTCTGCGCGCGATCGACGCCATTGAGTTCTCCGACATACATTGACAGCGAGGGTCCGGGACCAGACCTAAGAGGGTATGCGCCCAGTCCGTTCCCTTTGGCTCGCCGGCCCTGAATCGTGGCTCCCCGACAGCGAAGCCCAGGCGGCGCGTCAGCGCGCCCTGTGCCTGGAGGCTGGCCTGGAAGCCATTGTTCCCGCCCGCCTGCCGCCCGGCGAGGGCGGCGACGAGATGGCGGCCCGGGAATTCTACGCCGCCCGCATGGCGCAATTGCGCCAGGCCGACGCGGCCGTCGTCAACCTGACGCCGTTTCGCGGCCCCTCGGCCGACACCGCGACGGTGTTCGAGGCGGGCGTGCTGGCGGGCCTGGGCCGGCCGATCTTCGCCTATCTCAATGTCACCAGCGAGGTCCAGGCCGAGTATGTCGCCCGGGTCGACACCCTGCTGGGCGCGACCCTGGACGCCACGCGGATCTGGCGCGACGGCGACGGCTGCGTGGTCGAGGACAACGGCCTGCCGGAGACCGTCATGCTGTGGGGCGAGGCCCGGCGGCTGTTCGTGATCGTCACCCAGGACCCGCTGCGAGACCTGACCGGGCTTGAGCTGTGCCTGGGAGCCCTGGCGCTCTACGCCGAGTAGGACGCCTCACCAATCCAGCGCCGCTTCCCCGCGCAGAATCGCCTCGGCTTCGGCCGAATGCTTGCCGCCCGCGCGATCATGCAGGACCAGCGGCGGCAGCAGGACCAGCGGCGCCTTTCCCGTCTTGATCGCCCGGACGATCACCCGCTTGGCCGGGACGTCGGCGAAGGGCGCGATCGGGCGGATGCGGAACGAGCCGGCCTTTGGGGCCAGCTGTTCAAGAAGATCGGCCAGGCGGTCGGCGCGGTGGATGATCGTGATCGTCCCGCCCTCGCGCACGGCCTTCAGGCAGAAGCCGGTCCAGGCGGCCAGTCCGCCGTCGGCCATCCAGGCGCCGCTCTTGGCAGGGGCGGGGGCGCGCAAGGCGGCCGGGTCGTCGAAAAACGGGGGATTGGTCATCACCGCGTCGAAAACCGGCAGGGCCAGGGCGCGAAAGCCAGCCTCGACGTC
The DNA here is from genome assembly GCF_044056025.1 of Caulobacter sp. UC70_42. Taxonomy (NCBI): domain Bacteria; kingdom Pseudomonadati; phylum Pseudomonadota; class Alphaproteobacteria; order Caulobacterales; family Caulobacteraceae; genus Caulobacter; species Caulobacter sp. UC70_42. The sequence continues at coordinate 3,147,812 of NZ_CP171994.1, forward strand.
GCCCTCGACCACGCTGACGCGGTGATCCAGGCCATTGAGCGCGGCGTTGCCGGCAGCCAGGGCGGCGGCGGCGGAATCACGCTCCACGCCCTGGAAGAGCGAACTCGGGCCGGCGAGTCGCGGCGGCCAGCAGGGCGCCGCCGACCCCGCAGCCGGGCTCGATCACGCGCTGGCCGGGCAGGGCGTCGCAGGCGGCCGCCAGCAGGGCCGCGTCCATGCCGGCCCTGTACCCGTCGGGCTTCTGGCGCAGCCGCACGCGGCCTCCCAGAACCCGATCCTCCGTCACCTGCTGATCGTCCAATGCTTTCTAGGCCTTGTGCTCGCCTTGACCGTGACCTATCCCGCCACCATTGTCCCTCGCAATGGTTCGTGGGGGGCCGCCGTAAGGAGATCATGGTCTTGGACGTAGCCGCAGCGACCCTCACCCGTAAGCCGGGTTCGGTGGATCGTCTCGTGCGCCTCGCCGAGGCCGACATGAAGGGCGTCAACGCCCTGATCACGGACCGGATGCAGAGCGATGTGCCGATCATCCCGGCCCTGGCCGAGCATCTGATCGCCGCCGGCGGCAAGCGTCTTCGCCCGTTGCTCACCGTGGCCGCCGCACGCCTGGCCCAGTCGGACAACGACCACTGCCTGAAGCTGGCCGCGGCCGTCGAGTTCATCCATACCGCGACCCTGCTGCACGACGACGTGGTCGACGGCAGCCAGCTGCGCCGCGGCAAGGTCGCCGCGCACCTGATCTGGGGCGCGGCGCAGAGCGTGCTAGTGGGCGACTTCCTGTTCGCCCGCGCCTTCGAGCTGATGGTCGAGACCAACTCGATGAAGGCGCTGGAGATCCTGGCCCGCGCCAGCCGCGTGATCGCCGAGGGCGAGGTGCTGCAGCTGATGCGCAGCCACGACCTGAACCTGTCGCAGGCCGTCTATCTCGAGATCATCCAGGCCAAGACCGCCGAACTGTTCGCCGCCGCCTCGGAGGCCGGCGCTGTATCGGCCGGGGTCGACGCCGCCCGGACCGACGCCCTGAAGGCCTATGGCCTGAATCTCGGCCTGGCCTTCCAGCTGGTCGACGACGCGCTCGACTACGGGGGCACGACCGAGACCCTGGGAAAGAACGCCGGTGACGACTTCCGCGAAGGCAAGGCGACCCTGCCGCTGCTGCTGGCCATCGCCCGATCGGGGCCCCGCGAGGCGGAATTCTGGGAGCGCGCCATCGGCCGCCGCGAACAGACCGAGGCCGACTTCCGCCGCGCCCGCGAGTTGATCGTCGGCTCGGGCGCCCTGGACGCCACGCTCGACCTGGCCGCCGACTATGCCGACAAGGCCAAGGCGGCGCTGGCGATCTTCCCGGCCAACGATTGGCGCGAGGCGCTGGAAGACCTGGCCGATTTCGCGGTCAGTCGCAGGACCTGATGTTCAAGCGGAAGTCATCCTACGGCGGGCTTCCTCCGGTGCGGCCTGGCCAGACCCTGCCGCGTCTCCAGACCATTGTCGCGTCGTCGCCGGAAAATCCTGGCGGCGATCCGAACATCCGGCCGCATGAGGCCGGAGAAGTCGCCGGCAAGGTGATCGGCGGCGGCCTCGGCCTGCTGATTGGCGCCTTGCTGATCATTCTGATGCTGGGCCCGATCCTGTGGGCGCCCGTCTGGGCCGGTCTGCGCGTCGCGCGGCTCGTCCCTGGCCCGCTGTGGGCTTGTCTGGCGGGCCTGACCGTCGGCGTCGTGGCTGCGCTCGTCCAGGCATGGCTGCTGATTCAGCGCAGCCCGATCGTGCGCTATCCGGTCGTGGCGTTCTTCGCCTTGATCTGGGTCGGGGGCCTGTGGCTGGAGTTCACCTCGCCGCGGCACGATTGGATCACCACCGCGCCGGCCCTGCGCATGCCGGGGACCTGGGGCTGGGTGCTGATCGGCGTCGGGACCGTGCTCTATGCCGGCGTCTACCTTCTGACGCTCAGCCGCTTTGGCAAGGGACGCTGGGCGCGCAAGTGGCAGCTGATCAAGTCCTAGCCCTGAGGTGAATTCGCCGTAACGCTCTTCACAGAAAGGGCGGGCGGGGCCACGTCTAGGGCCGGGGCGCTTTGCCTTTGCTGGGGACTTTTGGACGTGATCCGTTTCATCCTGAACGTGCTGTGGTTCTTCTTCGGCGGTCTGGTCACCGGCCTGGGCTGGCTTCTGGCCGGCGTGCTGCTGGCGATCACCATCGTGGGCCTGCCTTATGCGGGCGCGGCCTTCCGCATTGCCGGCTTCGCCTTCTGGCCGTTCGGCAAGGAGATCGTCGTCCGCGAGGTCGGCCTGGGCTCTGGGCCGCTGGGCGTGGTCCTGAACGTGATCTGGTTCATCCTGGCCGGCTGGTGGCTGGCCCTGGGCCACGTGGTGGTCGCCGTCGCCGAGGCGATCACGATCATCGGCATCCCGTTCGCGATCAAGGACCTGCAACTGGCCTACATCGCCCTGGCGCCCATCGGCCGGGACGTGGCGCGGGTCGACTAGAAGCCGGTGAACAGGCGGTCGAGCGCGCGACGGATGGCGTCTTCGTGCTCGACTGCCGAACCGACCTGGCGACGCAGATCCGTCTGACGGATCGCGATCATGCCGGTCACGCTGATGAGCAGACTTTCATCATCGCGTTCCAATGGGATTTCGAATGCGGTGACAGGCGCCGTCCTGCCTCTCAGAACCGGCGCGACGATCGCTTCGGTCAGTCCGGTCGCATAGTGCGACGAGAGGACGAGCACGAACGGCACGGCCGCCCGCATCGCGGAAATCGGGTTCTCGTACAGATCGAACTGGCGCACTCACCAGGTCCGCAGATGATCCGAGAGAAGGCCGTGCTCTTCGATGAAGAGATTGTGCTCCTTGATCGCTTCGGCGTTTTCCTCGGCCCACCGCCGGGCTCGTTCCTCTGCGCCGGCCGGGTCGACCTTCTGCAGATGCAACCGCAGCTGCGTCTCGCTCATGCCTGAGACGGAAATGCCCAGCCGCTTGGCCTGGACCAGCAGTTCGGGGTCGATGCCGAGGTCGAGTTCGGGCGCGTCCATGGGCGGAGCATATCGCGGTTTAGGTCGACGGGAAATCAGACGGTCGCGCGCCGGCGGAATGGCCAGTCGATTCTTCAGCCGACACCTAGCCATTCCAAGCCGCCTGGCAAATCGAAATCGGCGTAGTCGACCTGCAGCACGCGTCGCCGGCGCGGCGGCTCGGCGCGGTCAGAAGCGTGCAGGATCGGTGTCGAATAGGCCCAGACGTCGGCGGTGTCCGCCAGGCAGACCAACTGGCGCAGGGCTTCGGCCTCTCGCGTCGCCGCCTCGGCCGGGACACGCCCCAGGCGATGGGAGCCGAGCGCGACGTGCAGGACGCCGTCCTTGGTCGACCAGGGGCCGAAACCCTCGACCTCACGACGCTCCCGCACCGGGATCACGCGATCCTGGTGCCAGGCGACGATCCAGTTGGCCTCGGGCGTCTTGTCGAACATCACCGCGCGGACGGGGCGGGCCGCGCTGGACGTCAGGCGGGCCGCCAAGGCTCCGACGGGGCCGTTGGACGCCAGTATCGAGTCGAGCGCGACATCGCCGCGCAAGCGGGCCCCTGGGCGCGCGCCGATGGCGTCATTGGCGAGGGCGCGTAGCGCCTCGATATGCGGCTTGGAAAGCAAATCGGCGGCAAGAACAGCGCCGTCGCGCTCGAGCGTCTCGCGCATCGTCAGGTCTTCCGCATCACGTGGGTCCAGGGCCCGCTGGTGTCCGGAACAAACCCCTGCGCCTCCCAGAATGGGCCGGCGGCTTCGGAGGCCCTGGCGTTGACCGTCAGCAGGCCGACGCTGTCGAAACCCTCATGGATCAGGGCCGCGGCGAGGGCGCTGGCCACGCCCCGGCGGCGCATCGCTGGCCGGACGTAGAAGCGGCGCAGGCGACGGGCCGGCTCGGGAGCGGCGGGTTCGACGCTGAGCGCGCCGATCCCCGCCAACTCTCCCACGAGGAACGCGGCGAGGATGGCCTCGCCGTCGTCTTGGAAGCGTGCGCCGCGCGCCTGGTCTTTTGGCGCCCAGCCGTCCGCCAGCAGGGCCATGTTGCGCACGCCTTCGTCGGAGGCCTCGGCGATCAGGTCGTCGAAGCCATCCGGCAGCTCGTCGAAGAGGCGAACGAGCTGGAGCAAGTCAGCCTCAACCGGGCGAGACCATCTTTTCCGGGCGGACGTACTGGTCGAACTCCTCGTTCGTCAGATAGCCGCCGCCCACGGCTTCCTCGCGCAGCGTGGTGCCGTTCTTGTGCGCCGTCTTGGCGATCTTGGCGCAGATGTCGTAGCCGAGGCGGCCGTTCAGGGCCGTGACCAGCATCAGGCTGTTCTCGACGCCCTTCTTGATGTTGTCGACGCGCGGCTCGATGCCGACGACGCAGTTGTCGGTGAAGCTGATCGCCGCGTCGGCCAGCAGTCGGACCGACTGCAGGAAGTTATAGGCCATCACCGGATTGTAGACGTTCAGTTCGAAGTGGCCCTGGCTGCCGGCGAAGGTCAGGGCGGCGTTGTTGCCGAACACCTGCACGCAGACCTGGGTGAGGGCCTCGCACTGGGTCGGATTGACCTTGCCCGGCATGATCGACGAGCCCGGCTCGTTTTCCGGCAGCGACAGCTCGCCGAGGCCGGCGCGCGGACCCGAGCCCAGGAAGCGGATGTCGTTGGCGATCTTGAACAGGCTGGCGGCGACGGTGTTGATCGCGCCGTGGCTGAAGACCATGGCGTCGTGCGCGGCCAGGGCCTCGAACTTGTTCGGGGCGGTGGTGAACTCAAGACCGGTGATCGCGGCGATGGCCTCGGCCACGCCTTCCGCGAAACCAATGGGGGCGTTCAGGCCGGTGCCGACGGCGGTGCCGCCCTGGGCCAACTGCATCAGCTTGGGCAGGGTGCTTTCGATGCGCTCGATGCCGTTGGCGACCTGCTGGGCATAGCCGCCAAATTCCTGGCCCAGGGTCAGGGGCGTCGCGTCCTGGGTGTGGGTGCGGCCGATCTTGATGATGTCGGCCCAGGCCTTGGTCTTGGCTTCCAGGGCGGCGTGCAGGTGCTTCAGGGCCGGCAGCAGGTCGTGGACGATCTGTTCCGCGCAGGCCACGTGCATGGCCGTCGGATAGGTGTCGTTCGATGACTGGCTCATATTGACGTGGTCGTTGGGGTGGACGGGCTTCTTGCTGCCCATCTCGCCGCCCAGCATCTCGATCGCGCGGTTCGAGATCACCTCGTTGGCGTTCATGTTCGACTCGGGTGCCCGAGCCGGTCTGCCAGACGACCAGCGGGAAGTGGTCGTTCAGCTTGCCGTCGATCACCTCGTTGGCGGCCGCGATGATCGTCTCGGCGATCTTGGCGTCCAGCTTGCCCAGCTTCAGGTTGGTCTCGGCGGCGGCGCGCTTGACGATGCCCAGGGCGCGAACGACCGGCAGGGGCTGCTTCTCCCAGCCGATCTTGAAGTTGCCCAGGCTGCGCTGGGCTTGCGCGCCCCAATAGCGGTCAGCGGCGACTTCGATCGGGCCAAAGGTGTCGGTCTCGATGCGCGTGGCGGTCATGCGGCGATCTCCGGAAAAACGGTCGAGCGCGGTCTAGACCTTGAGCGGCGAGAGGGCAATGTTCGCAAGCGCGAAGGAGACCCCGCATGATCCCCTATTTGGCGCTGCCCCGTTCGATCAACACGGGCAAGCGCAAGGTGCTGAAGGAAGACCTGCTGGGCATCGCCAAGGACGTCGGCTTCACGGAGGCCAAGACCTATCTGGCCAGCGGTAATCTCCTGCTTTGGGGGGAGCATGAGGGCGGGGCCGCGCTGGAGCAGGTGCTTGAAGACGCCCTTGAGGCCCGCATCGGCCTGCGCACCGACTTCATGGTTCGCTCGCCGGCGGACCTGCGGGCGATCATCGACGGCAATCCGTTCAAGGCCGAGGCCGAGGACCATCCCAGCCACCTGATCGTCACTTTCCTGAAGGCGCCTTTGCCGAAGGGCGACGAAGAGATCCTGAGAGCGGCGAACACCGGACCGGAGCGGTTCGCGGTCGCGGCGCGGGAGCTCTATATCGACTTCCCGATCAGCATCGCCGACTCGCTGCTGGATCGGGATTGGAAGAAGACGAAGCGCAATCCGGTCGGCACGACGCGGAACTGGAACACCGTGCTAAAGCTGGCCGAAATGATGGGCGCCTAGGCGCTCGGTCCCCCAGGCTCAAGGTTGTGAAAGCTTGTTCGAAGACGACTGGACCCACCACGGCAAGGTCCGCGCCCGCGAGGCCGGAGGCGAACTGACCATCGTGGTCGACGGGCTGACCACCCAGGGCAAATACTACAAGCCGCTGATCTACGAGTTTTTCCGCAAGTCGTGGCGCGGCTCTCGCCCGGCCTGGGGCGAATTCAGCGTCGAGATCGGCATGGAATATCTGGGCGAGCCGCCGTGGATGGACCTCGACAACCTGGCCAAGGCCCTCCTGGACGCCATCAAGGGCTACGCCTTTCACGACGACGCCCAGGTCGCCCGGTTGCTGGTCGAGCGGCGTCCGGGCGAGCGCGAGCGGATCATCATCCAGGTGCGGAAGCTGAACTCAAGCCTTATGCGGCGAACGCTCGAAGACTCGAGGCGGCCACGGCCACGTACAGCACCACCAGGAAGGCGCCGTAGCGGCCGACGCTGACGGGATCGCCCGACGGCATGATTTCGGCGTAGCGCGAGACCACCAGGCTCCCCGCGACAAGGCCGGGCGTCGAGAACAGGATCATCGCGAACAGACGGCGGCGGCGCGGCGTGTGCGTGAGCCGGGCGACCGCCTGGAAGGCGAACGTCACGGCGGCGGCCGCCGCGAACGCGTTGATCGCGTAGAACCAGAAGGCGCTTTCCAGAAGCCCTCCGCCGAAAGCGGCATAAAACAGGGTGGCCGCCGACCAGGCCGCCAGCCCCGTTCCCCCAAACGCCAGACCGTCCAGTTTTGACACGTCGCGTCTCCCTCGCTCGTCTCCCCAAACGGCGTTCTGCAAGCCAGGCGCCGGAAAATGAGCCGAGGAGCGGACGGTGACAGGACTAGCTTTTCGGCAGCAGGTAGCCCCACAGGCCCAGGAGCACGCTGAGCAGAACGAAGAGCAGGGCGGTGAAGGTGAAGGCCAGCTTGCGGCCGCTGCTCCAGCTGTCGACCCGCCGCCCGCCGCGCCAGACCATCGGCAGGGCGCCGAGGGTGAGAATGCTGAGCGCCGCGGCGACCAGGGCGCAGGCCGAGCCGCTGAGCAGCCAACCGGAGGGCCAGCCGAAGAACACGACGGTCTGGTCGGCGGCCTTGGCCGAGAACACGCCCATGCAGCCGGCCGAGATCAGCCACAGCACCGCCTGCATGGTCTGCATCTGGGCGGCGCGCGCCTGGACCGGGGTCTGGCGGGCCTCGCGGCGGTTGCGGAACAGGACGCCCAGGATGGTGGCGATGCTGGCCAAGCCCGCGATCACCGCTGTCCACTTCAGCAGGCTGGCTGACCGGAAGAAGCCGATCCGCTCATAGGTAGCGAAGCCGCGCGCGGCGTAGAAGCGCGACGGCCGGTCGCCATTGGCGTCGAAGACCAGCATCAGCGGCCCGTCGATAGCCTTGAACACGCCGGGGCGTTCGGTGCCGTTATAGAGGCTGCTGACGCCGCCCTCGGTCACGGTCAGGCGGCCATCGGCGGTGGCGCGGACATTGGCGCGGCCGGTGATGCGGTTGATGAAGCCCTCCAGCCCGCCATAGGCGCGGCGAGTGGTCAGGTAGTCGCCTTCATAGGCCTTGGCCTGCGCGTAGGTGATGGCGCTGTCGGCCGGGACGGCCGGGGCGGGGGCGTAGAAATGCTCGACGATGGTCGCGGGCAGAGTGGCGGGCAGGTTCGCGCCGCTGTCGGTATTGACCGAGACGAAGACGCCCAGGCCCAGATCCGGCACGATCACCATGTTGGAATGAAAGTAGAGCGTCGCGCCCTGATGGCCATAGCCGCGGCGATTGCCGGGCATCGGGCCGTCCTGGAAGCCGGCGTTCCAGCCAGCCGCTTCCGGAGCGGGGCGGTACATCGGAGTGCGGAAGGCCAAGGCGGTCTTGGGCGAGAAGATGGTCTTGCCGTCGATCACGCCACCGTTCAGCAGCAGGGTCATGTAGCGCGCCATGTCGCCGGCCGTGCTCGAGGCCGAGGCGGCGGGGGCCGCCTGGCCCATGAACTCGCGCGGCTGGGTCTTCCAGCCCATCGGCGTCCACGAGAAGCCGTCCGATAGGTCGGCGGCGAGGGCTCCGTTCATCGGCGCGGGCAGGCCGTCGCGCCACGGGCGCGCCTCACGGAAGGTGGTGTGGCGCATGCCGGCCGGCAGGATGATCTCCTCGCTGACCAACTGCTCGTAGGGCTTGCCGGTGACATTGGCGACCGCGGCGCCCGCCAGGGCCGCGCCATAGTTCGAATAGCTGGGCAGCAGCCCCGGCTCGCGCACCCGGCGCGGACGTTCCTGGCGCAGGTAGTCGGCCAGGGTGCGGACGCGGCTGGGATCGCGCTCGAACAGCTGGCCCATCGAACGGTCTTCGAACCCGCCGGTGTGGGTCATCAGGTCGCGCAGGCGCACCTGGGTCTTCTTGCCCTGGTCCTTCAGCTGCAGGGGTTCGGGCAGATAGAGATTCACCGGACCATCGAGGCGCATATGGCCTGACTCGATCTCGTTCATCAGGGTGATCCAGGTGAACGTCTTCGAGATCGAGGCGATGCGGAACAGGGTGGTATCGGGATCAACCGGCTTGCGCTGGCCCAGATTCGAAAATCCGTAGCCCTTTTTGAGCACCACCTGACCGTTCTGGACCACCGACAGGGTGACGCCGGCGATGTGGTCGCGGCTCATGGCGCGGCGGACGACGCCATCGACGAAGGCCTCCAGCTCCGGCGCCGACATGGGCGTATGGGGCGTGGGAGCCGGGATGGCGGGCGCGGTAGGCGCAGGCGTGGCGGCGACGGCCGGAGCCGCGACGGGCTTGGGCGGCGTGGCCGCCACGGTGGGGCGGGGGCGCACCCGGCGAGGGCGCAGGCTGTTATAGGGACGGGGGGCGGCGTTCAGCGTCGGTTCGTCGGCGACGGGCGGAGACGAGTCCTGGGCCCGCGCCTCAGATCCGGTGATAGACCATAGTGCGATGAAGGCCGCCGCGAGGGCGGCTGCGGGCGATACGCGCAACGTCAACGATGTCCCCTGGGCAAAGCGGAAGAACCCCTAGGGTTTGTGTAACGTGCTGGGCGCGGGGGTCAAACCCGATCACCGGTCAAGGTGGAGCCGGCTTGCCCCGATTGAACGCATAGAGCGGCAGCATCGGCCGCAGGGCCGGACCGATCCAGACCTGCGGCTCGGAGGCGGGCTCGGCCCCGGTCTCCTTTTCGCGGCGCGCCACGCAGGCCTGGACCCCCGCGCCCAGGGCCGCGAAGTCATGGGCGCTGGGCGCGGCCGACAGGAAGCAGTCGTCGAAATAGGGATACTTGTCGTCCACGCCGCAACCGAACGAGGCGCGGTCGGGCCGGGCGGCGGTCAGGATCAGGCGGTTGGTCTTCTGCAACGGCCCAACGAAGACGCCCGAAAAAACAGGCGGAAATCACCACCACGCTGGGCCGGTTGGGACAGGCGTCGTCCAGCAGGGCGGCCAGCAGTTGGGGGCGCAGCATCTGCCGGCCCAGAATCACGCCCTCCGGACTGCCGTGCGTGCTGATGTAGAACAGACACCCCGCCGCCGCCGTCGAAGCCCGAGTCTTGAGGGCCTCATAGACGGCCCGGGCTTCCGACTTGCCGGGCGTGTCGGCCGGATAGCGCTCGGGGCGCACCGAGAACTGCTGGATCGCGGCCTTGTCGAAGCCAAGGTCGACAAGGGTCTTGGAGACATCGCGGCGGGCGTTGTCGAAGGCTTCCGTCGGGGCGCCGGAGTGAGCGTGGAAGTCCCCGGCCACCACAACCGCCGCCCAATTGGCGAACGGTCCAGCCGCGCAAGCGGACGAGAGCGGCGCGAGCAGGAAAGCCAGAAGTTCAATGACCGCCGCCGCCCCCCGCATCGCTGCCTCCCTACTTCTTCTTGAAGTTGGCGAAGGGCGTTGGAATGGCCGTGCCCGTGGACGTGGCCAGCAGGCGCCCCTCGGAGTCGCGGAGCTCGCCCTCCATGAAACAGACCGTCCGGCCCCATTTGACCACGCGTCCGACGCCGCGCAATGACCCGGGCATGGTGGGGCGCAGGAAGCTGGTCTTCATCTCAAGGGTGGGAACCACGTGGGTCATGCCCGAAGTGATCATGCCGGCGACCGACATGCACTCGTCCAGCATGGCGCAGACGAAACCGCCCTGGATCTGACCCATCGGGTTGCACAGCAGCTCGGCGCGCGCCGTGAAACCGACCTCGACCTCGCGATCGGCTTGGCGCACGGCCAAGAGCTCGAAGCCCAGTGTCTGGGATCCGGTGGGCGCGTTCTTGGATGCGCGGAAGCGCGCGAGGATCGCCTCGTCGCTCAGGGTCTGGGGAGCGTCGGAGGCGACGTCGCTCATTTCTTGCGGGCGCTCATTTTTTCCGGAACTGGTCCAGGGAGACGATCTTGGGACCTTCCTCGCCGGTCGGGGCGGGGGTCTTGTCTTCGACCTCGGGTTCGGGCTCCGGCTCGTCCTCAATCACCTCGGGGGCGGAGAACTGCAGGGCGAACTGCACCGAGGGGTCATAGAAGCGGGTGAGGGCCGCATAGGGGACCGACAGGCGCTTGGGCTGGCCGCCGAATTTCAGGGTCACCGAGAAGAAGGTCTCGCCCGGCGCGAGGTCCCAATACTGGTGCTGCAGGACGATGGTCATCTCGTCCGGGTACTTGCCCAGCAGGTCCTGCGGGCCCGAGACGCCCGCCGCCTTGGTCTTGAAGGTGATATAAAGATGGTGAGGCTCGGGCAGTCCGCCGGGTGCGGCCGCCTTCTTCAAGGCCGCCTTGACCACGCCGCGCAGGGCGTCCTGGGCCATGGCCTCGTATTGCATGAGGTCTTCGGGCGGATTGGTCTGGGACATGCCTGGAGTCGATACTTCGAACTGAGAACGAAGCTTGGAACCTAGCGCGTCGAAGCGCCCACGCAAAGCGGGCGGCTGCGAATTCCGAACAAGCGCAATCGATGTCTTGGAAGGTGGAGGGATTCTGTTGGCAGGCTCCCCCATTCCCTTTCTGGAATGAATAGAGAGGAGGGAGCCCGGCGATGTCGTGGAAGGTGGAGGGATTCTGTTGGCAGGCTCCCTCCGGGCCCCGCCTAGGGATCTGAACCCCTAGGACTTAAGAGGCGAATTCACCTGCACCGCATTACGCGGCGACGGCGAACTCTTCAGCGAAGTTATCGTTCGCATTTAGAAAAATGACCCGAAACGGTGGATCAAGCCGAGGGAAAGCAGACACCTTTACACGTCTGTCGATGCTGATCGGCCCCATGCAGTCCCATGATAACTTGGGAGAGATTTGGTGGAGCCGCCGGGAATCGCACCCGGGTCCAGTCCGCTTATTACGTGCGCGTTTATCCCCATAGTCCGGCCGAAACCGGACATTTCCAGATAGGGGGTTCGACCCGCCAAGGGAAGGGCGGCGAAGGCTCAGGCCGCTCCCAGGTTCAGGCGGCCGTCGATCAACGTGCCGCTGATGACCGCGCCGTGGTCCTCGAACAGCTTCAGCCGCTCGCCGACCAGGACGTAGACGCCAGTGAAGACGTCAGGGAAGTCGGCTCGGGTCTCGATGAAGCGACCGTCGGCGCGCAGCTCCAGTGAAACGTGGCCGTCGGGCGACGTCCAGACGCCGGCGACGGGGATGTGGGGAACGATGGCGGACATCATCATCGGGCGATGCTCCATGAAGAGGAGGCGGCCGGAGCGGCCGAAACGGTCGGAAGGGCGGAGGTCATGGCGGTCAGCGCGGCCGTCCCGCCCAGCAGGGCGGCGACGAACCAGCGCGGAGCCGCCACGCCGCGTCGGGGCGTGTAGCGTCGCAAGGCGCACCTGAATTTTGGGGGTTGCCGCGTTGGGAAGCGGAACGAGGCCACTATGGCGCACAGGTCCGTCCAGCCGGTAGATCGATGCTCCGGCATGATTGCACGAAAATCCAGAACCGAACGGCGTCGCGTGACGGAGGATCGTGCAAGGCGTACGAATAGCCTCACTCGGAAAAGGGAAAATGCATGAGTACGCGCGAGGCCCTGGCCGCCCTGATTGAACGATTCGCGCCGGATGAGGGTCCGGTCGAGACCTGCTGCCCCAGGGTCAATCTCTACCGGGTCCACGCGCCGACGGAGCCCATGCACGCCGTCCACGACCCGTCCTTCTGCGTGCTGGCTCAGGGGCGCAAGCGCGTGCTGGTCGGCGACGCCGTCCACGAATACGACGACGTGAACTTCTTCCTGTCGTCGATCGACGTGCCGGTGGCCGGCCAGGTGATCGAGGCCTCGCCCGAGAAGCCCTATCTGGCCTTTCGCGTCGTGCTCGACGCCAACCTGATCAGCGAGATGATCATGGAGTGCGGCCTGGCCGCGCGGCTGGACGCCGCCGCGCCGCTGGTCGGCGGCATGTCGGCCGGGGCGATGACGCCGCAGTTGTTCGACGCCGCCTGCCGGATGGTCGGCCTGATGGATTGTCCAGAGGACGCCCCGATCCTCGCGCCGCTGATCGAGCGCGAGATGCTCTATCGCCTGCTGACCGGGCCGCAGGGCCCCCGGCTGGCCCAGATCGCCCGCCGCGACGGCCGCCTGCGTCAGGTCAACCGCGCCATCGGCTGGATCAAGCGCAACTTCGACCAGCCTTTCAGCATCGACGCCGTGGCCGACGAGGCGCGGATGAGCGCCTCAGCCCTGCACCAGCACTTCAAGGCGGTGACCTCGCTGTCGCCGCTGCAGTACCAGAAGCAGATCCGCCTGCAAGAGGCTCGCCGCCTGATCCTGGTCCAGCGGCTGGACGCGGCGACGGCCGGCCACACGGTCGGCTATGACAGCCCCTCGCAATTCAGCCGTGAGTACGCCCGCCTGTTTGGCGCGCCGCCCCTGAGGGATGTGGCGCGCCTGCGGGAGCAGCCGGAGCCTGTGGCTGGCGCTTAGAGGCAGTATAGATATTCTTGGACTCGCCGGTAGGATGCATATTAGTTCACTGTCTGCAGTGAACTTTATGAAATTCGATCGGGAGGGCTTGAAATGTCAAAAATTGTTGCCGAATTCATCGGAACATTTGCTTTGGTTCTATTCGGCTGCGGCGCGGCGGTTCTAGGGGGAGAACACGTCGGGCAGCTGGGCATCGCCTTGGCCTTCGGTTTCGCCATCATCGCTCTGGCGTATGGCATCGGTCCGGTCTCGGGCTGCCACGTCAATCCGGCGGTCAGTCTCGCGGCGTTCGTCGCGGGTCGAATGGGCGCCAAGGAGATGGTCCTCTACTGGATCGCCCAGTTTGTCGGGGCCCTGGCGGGCGCGGCGGTGCTCGCCTGTATCGCGGGAAGCACGACCAATCTGGGCCAGAACGGCTGGGGGGCGGGTTATCTCGGGGCCTATCCGCTGCACGCGGCCTTTGTCTTCGAGGTCGTGATGACGGCGCTTTTCGTCATCGTCATTCTCGGCGCGACCGGAGCCGACGCCGCGCCCGGTTTCGCTGGCCTGGGGATCGGCATCGCCCTGGCGGTGATCCATATCGTCGGCATCCAGGTCACCGGCGTCTCGGTCAATCCGGCCCGCAGTTTCGGTCCGGCGCTCTTGGCTGGCGGGCAGGCGCTGGCGCAGCTGTGGCTGTTCTTCGTGGCTCCCGCGATCGGGGCGATCCTCGGCGCGCTGCTCTACCGCTTCAAGATCCTGAAGGTCGGCTGACGTCCGCTGGCGGCTCGTCGTCCGGCGGAGGCGGGACGGCGGGCGGCTGGGGCCGGTCGGATGCGTCCGACCTCAATCGGCCTCCCGACGCCAGCAGGTCGTCATAGGCCCGCTGCTGGCGCGAGAAGTCGGCGCCTCGGGGCAGGACGGCGTCGAAGCGTGGGTCGCGTCCAACGGCCGCGCCGATCGCCGCCGATAGGATCCCGGCGATCGAACCGACCTCCGCGTCGTCGCAGGCGCGGCGCAGATGGCGGGCTTGGCCGGGGATGACCAGGGTCACGTCCCATGAGACGCCGTCGACGCAGACCGCCGACACCGCGCCGCCGCCATAGTCCACGATGACGGCGCGCGGCTGGCTCCAGGCTGGATCGGCGGAGACCGCTCTCAGCGCGGCGATCCGGGGCTCGGCCAATTCGGCGTTGATGTCGACCCGTCGGCCGATCTCCGGGGTGCAACAGCCCAGGCCGGCGCGCGCCTGGACGAAGGCGCGGCCGTCACGGCGCAGAGTCAGGCGGACGACGGCTTGCCGCACATCGCCGGCCGGACGGGCCCAGACCTCAAGGATCAGCTCGCCCTTGCGCAGCGCCTGGCTCTGCAGCGGGTGCAGGCCCCAGAGGCGGTAGAGCAGGGGCTCGACGCCATTGTCGATCGGGGTGGGCTGTTCGGTCTTGCCTAGCCGGCGGGCGTAGAGCGGATCCTGCTCGGCGGTCGGGCGTCGAACCTCCGGCGACCACCAGGTCGACGGATCGGATGGCGGCGGGGCCTGCTGGATGGCGAGGGCCAGGCCCGCGATCAGTCCGGTCAGGCCGCTCATTCGCTACATCCCTTCGACGCCCCGCTCGATGGAAAGGACGCCCGTGCGGGAAAGTTCCACCAGGCCCAAGGGGCGCATCAGGTCCAGGAACTTGTCGATCTTGGACGGCGCGCCCGAAATCTCGAACACGAAGCTCTCCAGCGTGGTGTCGACCGGCTTGGCGCGGAAGATCTCGGCGATGCGCAGGGCCTCGACGCGATCCGGGCCAGACCCGCGCACCTTGACCAGGGCCAGCTCGCGCTCGACGCCGTTGGGGTCGCGGGTGACGTCGTGAACGCGGCGGACGTTGACCACCTTGTTCAGCTGGGCCTCGATCTGGTCCAGCACCTGGCGCGTGCCGCGGGTCACCACGGTGATGCGGCTGGTGTGGGCCTTGCGGTCGGTCTCGGCGACTGTGAGGCTCTCGATGTTGTAGCCCCGCGCGGCGAACAGGCCGACCACGCGGTGCAGCACGCCAGGCTCGTTGTCGACGAGCAGGGCGAAGGTCGCGGTCTGCTCCGGCTCGCCCATGGGGCTAAGGTCGTAGGCCGAGGCGGGGGCGGGTTGGGTGTTGCTGGTCATGTGTCGTTTCTAACCCGTCCCGTACCTTAAACCAGCCCCGCGCCGGCCTCGCCGATGACGTTGCCGATATCCTCGACCTCGCCCATGATCATCTCGTTGTGGGCCTTGCCCGAGGGGATCATCGGCAGGCAGTTCTCGTGCTTCTCGACGCGGCAGTCGAAGATCACCGCCTTGTCGCTGTTGATCATCTCCAGGATCTTGGCGTCCAGCTCGGCCGGATCCGAGCAGCGGATGCCGTGGGCGCCATAGGCCTCGGCCAGTTTCACGAAGTCGGGCAGGCTGTCGGAATAGGAGTGGCTGTAGCGCTCGCCGTGCAGCAGCTGCTGCCACTGGCGGACCATGCCCATCCACTCATTGTTCAGGATGAAGATCTTGACCGGCAGGTCGAACTGGATCGCGGTCGACAGCTCCTGGATGCACATCTGGATCGAGGCCTCGCCGGCGATATCGACGACCAGGCTGTTCGGGTGCGCCAGCTGCACGCCCAGGGCGGCGGGCAGGCCGTAGCCCATGGTGCCCAGGCCGCCGGAGGTCATCCAGCGGTTCGGTTCCTCGAAGCGGAAGAACTGCGCCGCCCACATCTGGTGCTGGCCGACCTCGGTGGTGATGTAGACGTCCTTGTCCTTGGTCAGCTCGTACAGGCGCTGGATGGCGTACTGCGGCTTGATGACCGTGTCGGACGCCCGGTACTTCAGGCATTCGCGGGCGCGCCACTGGTCGATCTGGGCCCACCAGTCGGTCAGGGCGACCTTGTTCGGCTGCAGGTTCGCGGCCTTCCAGGCGGCGATCAGGTCTTCCAGCACCGAAGCCGCGTCGCCGACGATCGGCAGTTCGACGCGCACGTTCTTGTTGATCGACGACGGATCGATGTCGATGTGGATCTTCTTCGATCCCGGCGAGAAGGCGTCCAGGCGACCGGTGACGCGGTCGTCGAAGCGAGCGCCGACGCAGATCATGACGTCGCAGTCGTGCATGGCGTTGTTGGCCTCGAACGTGCCGTGCATGCCCAGCATGCCCAGCCACGCCGGATCGGCGGCCGGGAAGGCGCCCAGGCCCATCAGGGTCGAGGTGACGGGGCGCCGGTCAGGGCCTGGAACTCGCGCAGCGCCTCGCTGGCCCTGGGACCGGCGTTGATCACCCCGCCGCCGGTGTAGAAGATCGGCCGGCGCGCGCCGGCGATCATCTTGACGGCCTCGGCGACGCGGCTGGCGTCGGCCTTGGTGCGCGGCGAATAGGCATGGGTCGACTTGATCTCGGTCGGGCCGAAGTACTCGCCCTTGGCGAACTGGACGTCCTTGGGAATGTCGATCAGCACTGGGCCCGGACGGCCGGTGGTGGCGATCTTGAAGGCCTCGTGGATGATCTGCGGCAGGTCGCGGACGTCTTTGACCAGGTAGTTGTGCTTGGTGCACGAGCGCGTCATGCCGACGGTGTCGGCTTCCTGGAAAGCGTCGGTGCCGATCAGGTGCGTGGGAACCTGGCCGGTGATGACGACCATCGGGATCGAGTTCATCAGGGCGTCCATGATGCCGGTGATGGCGTTGGTCGCGCCGGGGCCCGAGGTGACCAGAACGACGCCCGGCTTGCCCGAGCTGCGGGCGTAGCCCTCGGCGGCGTGGGTCGCGCCCTGCTCGTGCCGGACCAGGATGTGCTGCAGGCGCGGTTCATGGAACAGCGCGTCATAGATCGGCAGGACCGCGCCGCCCGGATAGCCGAAGAGAACCTCGACGCCCTGGTCCACGAGGCCGCGAACCACGATCTCGGCGCCGGTCATGGCGCGATCGATGGTGTCGGCGGGAGCTTGGCTCTCGATGGTTTGATGGGCGGTCATGGGAGAGGTCCGAGTGGGGAAGGGGCGGGAAACTGAACTGGAGGGAAGCGGAAAGAAAAAAGGTCCCGAAGGACCTTTGCGCGCGCGACCGAGCTACGACGTGACTTCTAGGTCACCCCGCGAACGGCCGCTCCATAAGTACGGTCATGGTTTTGCGCACGAGTCTTGCTCCAAAGCTACGGAATGGGTCATGACATGCGCCCGTTGGAGCGTCAAGGCGCTCTTTGCCGCAAGGTTGTGCCTTTTTCGGTGGTGTGATCTTACCGTAGTTTCACGTGACATGGGCAGTTTTTCCCTCCACGTTGGCGCTCCTGCAACGGAGGAGCGCATCGGTGTTCGGACGGCGTGAATTTCTGGCGGGCGCGGCGGCGCTCGGTTTGGTCGAAAAAGGCGGGCGCCAGCGTGCTTACGGGCGGCGCGGCGGACCGCGCGGTCGACGCGTTCCTCAAAACTCAGCCGTTCCAGGGCGTGGTGCTGATCGGCCGGGCCGGCAAGCCGATTTACGCCCGGACGGTCGGGTTCGCCGAGATCGAAGCCAGGAAGCCGGCCGCGCTGGACACGCCCTACGTCATCGCCTCGATCTCCAAATGGCTAACCTCGACCGCGCTGCTGAAGCTGGTCGAGGCGGGCAAGCTGGATCTGGACGCGCCCATCTCGACCTGGCTGCCCGACTACCGCGCCGACACCGGAGCCAAGGTCAAGCTGCGCCACCTGATGACCAACATCAGCGGCGTGCCGAATGGCTTCGCGACGTGGACCAAGGCCAATCCCGATCCGGACCTGTTTCAAAAGACCTTCACGACCGCCGAGGCGGTGAAGCTGTGGTGCTCGGGCGACCTGATCTTCGAGCCGGGGACGCGCTTCGACTATGTTCTGACCAACTGGATCCTCATCACCGCGATCATCGAGACGGTCACGGGCGAGGCCTACGCCCAGGCGATGAGCGAGTTGGTGCTGGGGCCGCTGGGTTTGACCCGGACCACGCCGACCGATCCGGCGAACATGGCCCTGTCGTATCGGACGTTGGAGCCCCTGACGCGACAGCGTAATGACCGTTTCCCATTCATGGCCGCCAGCGGCGGCTATGTCAGCACGGCGGGCGACCTCTTGAAGGCCGCGCACGCGATCCTCGATGGCGGCTTCCTGGCGCCCGCCAGCAAGAAGGCGCTGCTGACCGTGAGCTGGCCGGACCAGGATTACGCCCTGGGCGGTCGGGTGAAGAGCCTGTTCGCCGACGGCATGCCGCGCGTCTTCGCCTGGGAGACGGGCCGGGCGGCCGGCTATCGCTCGGTGCTGGGCCACCGCTTCGATGACCAGACCACCGTCGTGCTGCTCAACAACACCAGCATTTCCCAGAAGGCGATGGACGACTTCGCCTACAGTCTGTTCGGGACGGTCTAGGCCTCCAGCGCGTCCAGGGTCTGGGCCAGGAAGCCAAGCGCGCCGGCGGCGAAGGCCTGCATGTTGGAGGCGCGCCGGTCGCTGCCGGTTTCCACCGTCGTGCTGACAGACACCTCTTCGCCGACCACGGCCATGCAGCAGTGGCCCGGCGCGTCGCCATAGCGGTTGCCGTCAGGACCGGCCGCGCCGGTTTCCGACAGGGCCCAGGTCGCCTTCAGGTTCTTGCGGGCCACGCGGGCCAGCATCACCGCATAGGGCTCGCTGGCCGAACGCAGGCCGTCCATGGCCTTCTGCGGGATATCCATCAGGGTGAGGCGAGCGCGAGCGGTATAGACGACGGCCCCGCCGACATAGAATTTCGAGGCCCCCGGCACGGCCAGCAGGGCCGCCGAGATCAGACCGCCGGCCGAGGACTCGGCGATGGCGATCGTCTCGCCTCGGGCGATCAGAAGCGCGGCGACGCGTTCGGCGAGGGCGTTGAGGTCGGACATCATGCTTCTTTCGTAGGGACCATCACGGAGCGCTGATGCGCTCCCAGTCCGGCGTCTGGTTGCGGAACCAGGTCAGCTGGCGCTTGGCGTAGCGGCGGGTTTCCTGGCGGGCGGCGTCGAGGGCCTGCTCCAGCGTGGTCTCGCCGCGCAGATGGGCGGCGAACTCGCGATAGCCGACGGCCTTGAGGGCGGGGAGGGACGGATCCAGGCCCCGCGCCTCCATGGCCCGCACCTCGTCCAGGGCGCCTTGCTCGACCATGGCCGACAGGCGCGCATCGCAGCGGGCATAGAGTTCGGCGCGGGGCGGATCGAGGACGCGGCCCTCCCATGTTCCAGGCTTCAGCGCCGGCCTGGTGTCGGTCTGCCACGAGGTCAGAGACTTGCCGGTGGCCACGGCCACGGCGTGGGCGCGGACCAGCCGCTGGCGGTCGCCGACCTCGATGCGCGCCTCGGCCTCGGGGTCGAGGGGCTTCAGAATCTCGCGAAACGCTTCCTCGCCCCGGGCGGCGTAGAGCAGGCCGGAGATCTCGCGCTGGGTCTCGGGCACGGGCGGCACGTCGGCCAGGCCATGGGTCAGGGCGCGGAAATAGAGGCCGGTGCCGCCGACCACGATGACCGGATTGCCGCGCGCTTCGATCTCGGCGATCGCCGTGGTCGCCGCCTCCAGCCAGCGGCCGACCGACCAGCCAACGGCGGCGTCGGCCACCTCGAACAGGTGATGCGGCGCCTTGGTCTTCTCTTCTGGAGACGGGCCCGCGGTCAGCACACGCAGCCCCGCATAGATCTGCATGGAGTCGGCGTTGACGATCTCGGCCCCGGTCCACTCGGCCAATTGCAGCGCGTGGGCGGACTTGCCGCTTGCGGTCGGGCCCGCGATCAGCCAGATGCGGGGCGCGATGTCCGAACTCTCCACCATTCCGACCGTCCTCACCGTCGTGGGGGCAGACCCCGACGCCTATGCACAAGCCGTTTCGCGCGTCGAAGCCAGGCTGTCCAGCCGTCGCGAGGAGCTGGGGCCGCTGGCGGCCGACTTCTTTGTCGAAGACGGGGATCCGAGCGCGCTCAAGGCCGACCTGGCGAACCTGCCGGTCGACGTCGCGGTCCAGCCCGTCGCGAACCGCAGGAAACGTCTGCTGATCGCCGACATGGACTCGACGATCATCAATGTCGAGTGCCTGGACGAACTGGCAGATTTCGCCGGCGTGAAGGAACAGGTCTCCGAGATCACCGAGCGCGCCATGCGCGGCGAGCTGGCTTTCGAAGGCGCCCTGCGCGAGCGGGTCGGAATGTTGAAGGGCTTGGGCGTCGAGGCGCTGCAAAGCTGTTACGACCAGCGGGTCCGGTTGAATCCGGGCGCGGAGATCCTGGTTCGCACCATGGCCAAGCATGGCGCGCGCTGCGCCCTGGTCTCGGGCGGCTTCACCTTCTTCACCAGCCGGGTGGCGGAGGCCGCGGGCTTCCATCTGAACCGCGCCAACACCCTGATCGAGCTGGACGGCGTCCTGACGGGTCAGGTCGGCGATCCGATCCTGGGCAAGGAAGCCAAGCTGGCGGCCCTCAACGCGGAAACGGCGGCTCTGGGTCTGACCCCGGCCGACGCCCTGGCGGTCGGCGACGGCGCCAACGACCTGGCGATGATCGAGGCCGCGGGCCTGGGCGTGGCCTATCGCGCCAAGCCGATCGTGGCCGCCGAGGCGGACGCCAAGGTCGACCATACCGACCTGACCACCTTGCTCTACTTCCAGGGCTACAGGACCGAGGAGTTCCATCGGTGAGCTTTCCCCGCCGCGTTGAGGCCGTCGTCTTCGACATGGACGGCCTTCTTCTGGATACCGAGATCGTCTACCGCGCCGCCATGATCGAGGCCGGCTCCGTCTTCGGCGTCCACTTCACCGGCGAGACCTACGCGGCCATGGTGGGCAAGACGACGCCGGAGTGCGGCGTCATGCTGGGCGAACTCTATGGCCAAGAATTTCCGGTCCAGGCCTATTTCGAGCGGGTCTGGGCGGATGTTCGAGGACCTGCTGGCGGCCGAGACCAAGCTGAAGGCCGGGGTGATCGAGATCCTCGACTATCTGGACGATCTGGGCCTGCCGCGCGGCATCGCCACCTCGAACGGCATGGTCGCGGTCGAAAAGTATCTGGGCCGCTTCGACCTGCTGGGCCGGTTCAACGCGGTGGTCGCTCACCAGGACGTCACCCGGCACAAACCCAACCCGGATCCCTACCTGCTGGCCGCCCAGCGCATCGGCGTCGATCCCGCCCACTGCCTGGCGCTGGAGGACAGCCACCCGGGCGTCCGCGCCGCCCACGCGGCCGGCATGATGACGGTGATGGTGCCGGATATCCTCGATCCGAACGAGGAGATGCATGACAAGTGCGTGCACATCGCCGACAGCCTGCACCACGTGCTGGACCTGCTGAAGGCTTCGGTCGAGGAGCGGGCGGCCTAGCGTTCGGGCGGGACGTCGTCACGCGTTACGCGGCGCTACGCACTTGTAATGGCGGGCGGTCGCGCGGATACAGGCCCTCGCAACTGGAGGCCCGCTCGTGATTGCTACCCTCGACGACGCCCGCGTGGCGCTGGACCGCATCGTCGACCCGGCGAGCGGACGGGGGTTGGTCGCCGCCGGCCTGGTGCAGGGCCTCGTGGTCCGCAATGGTCGCGCCGGCTTCATGCTGGAGGTCCCGGCCAGCCAGGCCGCCGCCTATGCCCCCGTCCGCGAGGCCGCCGAGAAGGCCCTGGCCGCCTTGCCGGGCGTGGAGACGGCCCAGGTCGTGCTCACCGCCCAGGCCGCCGAGGGCGCGACGCGGGTGCGCAAGGGCGCCAAGATCAGTGAGGATCCGCAGGCCCGCGTGGTCCCGCCGCCGGAGGCCGAGAAGCCCGCCCACGTTCGCCACGTGATCGCCGTGGCCTCGGGCAAGGGCGGGGTGGGCAAGTCCACCGTCTCGACCAATCTCGCCGTGGCGTTCGCGAAGATGGGCCTGCGCGTCGGCCTGCTGGACGCCGACATCTATGGCCCCTCGGCCCCCAAGATGATGGGCGTCGACGGCGATCCATTGTTCGAGAACGAGAAGCTCCAGCCGCTGGAGGCCCACGGCGTCAAGCTGATGTCGATCGGCTTCATCGTCGACGAGGGCAAGGCGATGATCTGGCGCGGGCCGATGGCCTCTTCGGCCGTCCGCCAGATGATCCACGACGTGGCCTGGGGCTCGGAAGCCCAGCCGCTGGACGTGCTGGTGGTCGACCTGCCGCCCGGCACCGGCGACGTCCAGCTGACCCTGGTCCAGAAGCTGCGGATCGACGGGGCCGTGCTGGTCACCACGCCGCAGGAAATCGCCCTGATCGACGCCCGCCGGGCCGCCTCGATGTTCCAGAAGACGGCCACCCCGATCCTGGGCCTGATCGAGAACATGGCCTTCTTCCCCGATCCCTCGACCGGAGCGCCGATCCCGATCTTTGGCGAGGGCGGCGGCGTCGCCGAGGCCGAGCGCCTGGGCGTGCCGCTCCTGGGCCGCGTGCCGATCGAGATCGCCGTCCGCCTGGGCGGAGACGAGGGCGTTCCGGCGGTGATTTCCGAACCCAAGGGCCAGGCGGCCGAGGTTTTCGTCGCAGCGGCGAAGACGCTATGGGCCACGGTCAGCCACCAGCCATGAAAAAGCCCGCCCGGATCGCTCCGGGCGGGCTTCTCTTTTCAGCGGTGCGTCAGCCTTAGAAGCTGAAGCGGGCGCCGGTCGCCAGCACAACGGCCGAGCCGGTGACGTCGCCATTCAGGCGGACGGTCGAGCTGGTCGCCGTCACGTCGGTGCGGTTGATCTTGCTGTCATCGAAGCTGATGTAGCTGATCGCGGCGTCCAGCTTGATGTTGTCGGTCGCGGCCCAGGTGGCGCCGGCGGCGTACATCATGCGGTCGCCGTCCGGCACGCGGGCGGTGCGGCCGACGTCCGGTGTCGGGGTCGGGTCGTACTGGACGCCGGCCCGCAGGGTCAGGCGCGGCGAGGCCTGGTAGTCGACGCCGGCGGCGTAGGTGGTGACGTTCTTGTAGTTCTGGACGCTGGTCGAGGCGCCGCCCGGGAAGGTGACGCGGATGGCGTCAAACTCTTTCCAGCCGACGCGGCTGACCGAGGCGTTCAGGGTCCACTGGTCGTTCACCGCCCAGCGGGCGCCGACATTGGCGATCCAGGGCAGTGTGATCTTGGCCTGGCCGTCGACCGAGAAGTTGTTGGCGGCCGGGATCGGGGCCAGCAGGCCGCCGACCGTCACGGTGCCGTCCAGCTTCTGGTCGATCTTGCTGCGATAGCTGGCGCCGATGGTCAGGGCCTTGCTCGGGTGGATCTGCGCGCCCACCGTGTAGCCATAGGCCCAGCCGTCGCCCTTCAGCGACTGCGAGCCATCGGCCTGCAGCGGCGAGATGTTCGGCAGGGCGTTGGTCAGCTTGGCGTCGGCGTAGAGGGCGGTGACGCCCACGCCCAGGTCGATCATGTCGTTGACGCGATAGGCGACGACCCCGTCGACATTGACCGTGCGCAGTTGCGACTTCAGGGCGTCGTACCGCGTCCAGCTGTCGGTGTTGTACTCGGTGGTGAAGTTGTAAGGCGCGGCGACCGAGACGCCGAAGGCCAGCTTGTCGTTGACGCGGAACGCGACGCCCGCGTTCGGCACGATGCCGTCGTTGATCGGGTCATAGGCGGTGTTGGCGCCGCCGATCGGGGTGGTCAGGCCTGCCGGCGGAACCGGACGGGTGATGGTCGAACCGGTGTTGGTGACCTTGGAGTCCACCTGGATCATGTTCAGGCCGATATAGCCTTCGTTGCGCTGGATGCCGGCGATGGAGGCCGGGTTCCACCACAGGCTGCCGACGCCCTTGTCGGCGACTTCGCCCGAATAGGCGCGGCCGGTGCCGCGAACCGATTGTTCCTGGAGGTAGAAGGCCGAAGCGGAGGCCTGGGACGCGGCGGCGAGCGCCAGCAGAGCGACGCCGGCGGCGAGGCTGGTACGCGAGAGAGACATTTTGACGTGCGACCTTCTTGGGGAGGAAGAGGCTCGCCGAACGCTTGTTGGGCGCTCGAGGAGCGCCGCGTTTAACGCATCTGTTCAAATACCGTTGCTATAAATTGTCCAGAACATGAATTTTGTCAGTTTTGATAAAGATACGGGGCCGCGAAGGCCCCGTATCAATCGTCGTTATGTCAAAAAAGCCGCACGTGACTTGGTGAGAAAGCGGCAATGCTTATGCCAATTTAGCCGCCGGCCATCTTCCGGAAGAACTTCTGGCCCTGCTCGCCGCCGTTGAAGTAGGCCTTCTGGCCGTCCTCGGCGGTGATCTTGTCCCAGTTGTCGCGGACCTCCTCGGCCGACAGGCCGTCCTCGCCCAGATAGACGCCCTCGGTCTCGTAGATGCGCGACAGGGCGAAGGCGCCGGCGCCGGCGGTCAGGATCGCGCCGGTGGGCGCCTCTTCCGAGCACAGATAGACGACGCCCGGGTGACATATTCCGGCGCCAGCTTGGCCAGCACTTCCGGCGGCATCAGGCCCTCGGTCATGCGGGTGGCCGCAACCGGGCTGATGGCGTTGATCTTAACGTCGTTCTTGGCGCCCTCGAGCTTGAGGGTGTTCATCAGGCCCAGCACCGCCATCTTGGCCGCGCCGTAGTTGCTCTGGCCGAAGTTGCCGTACATGCCCGAAGACGAGGTCGTCACGACGATGCGGCCGTAGTTCTGGGCCTTCATGATGTCCCAGACCGCCTTGATCGGCTTGAAGGTGCCGAACACGTGCACCTGCATGACCAGCTCGAAGTCGGCCAGCTCCATCTTGGTCAGGGTCTTGTCGCGCAGGATGCCGGCGTTGGCGACCAGGATGTCGATGCGGCCCCACTTGTCCATGGCCGTCTGGACCATGTTCGCCACACCCGCGTCATCCGTCACCGAAGCGCCGTGGGCGATGGCTTCGCCGCCGAACGCCTCGATCTCCGCGACCACCTTCTGGGCCGCCTCGGACGAGCCGCCCGAGCCGTCGACGCTGCCGCCCAGGTCGTTGACCACGACCTTGGCGCCGCGCCGCGCCAGCTCCAGGGCGTGCTGCCGGCCAAGGCCGCCACCGGCGCCCGTCACGATCGCCACCTTGCCGTCGAAGCGGATGTCCGCCATGCCCAAGTCTCCCTCAAACGCGTGTTTGGTTTGGCCGTGTTGTGCGGCGCGGGAGAGGGGGCGTCAAGGGGAGCGATCCTCCTGCGTGAGGCGCACGCGCGTTCGACTTCACGCGGCTGGCCGCTGAAGGCAGGGAAGGGAAGCGGAGCGCCCGGGCGACGCCCGGAGGATTGGATTCAGCTCAACTCGCTTCCACCAACGCCCGCACCCGCTCGAACTCTTCCGGCGTCGCCGGAGTGTAGACGATCATCCCCAGGTCCGGCCGGCCGTCGATCGCGAAGGCGGAATATTCGAAGGCGATCTTGCCTAGGGCCGGGTGGCGAAGGTGTTTGACGCCATCGCCGTAGTAGCGGACGTCGTTTTCCGCCCACATGGCCGCGAAGTCGGGACTGCGCCGGCTGAGTTCGTCGACCAAGGCGTTGACCGAGGTCTCGGCCCCCGCCCCGGCGCGCGCGACATCGGCGCGGAAGGCGGCGACCACGAAGCGGGCCACGTGCTCCCATTCCTCGTTGAGCGCCCGGGACCGCGGATCGCAGAAGATGCGCCGCAGGATATTGCGCTCCTCGACCGGCAGATCGCCGTAGTTGGCCAACACCACGGTGGCGGCGCGGTTCCAGGCCACGACATCCCAGGTCAGGGTCTTGATCATGGCCGGGCTGGGGTCCAGCGCGTCGAGCACCCGCTGCAGGCGCGGCGACACGCCTTCGGCCTGTCGGTAGCGGACCTCCGGCGGTCGACCCAGGCCCAGCAGGAACAGGTGCTCGCGCTCGACTTCGGTCAACATCAAAGCGCGGGCGATGCGGTCCAGAACGTCGGCCGACGGACCCCCGCCGCGACCCTGTTCAAGCCAGGTGTACCAGGTGGCGCTGATATGGGCGCGCTGGGCAACCTCCTCGCGGCGCAGGCCCGGCGTGCGGCGGCGCGGGCTGGAAAAGCCCAGGGCGGCGGCGTCCAGTCGGGCCCGGCGATCACGCAGATAGGCGCCGAGCTTGTTTTCGCCGAGGAGGGGCGCGTTCATCCTGTTAGGCCTTATACCTGTATAATCTCACTACTTTAACAGGATAATCTTAGCGCGCAGTCTGACCGAAGTGAAATCCTTCGAGGTCTCTCCCATGCGTGTTTTCGTCACCGGCGCCACCGGATTCGTCGGCTCGGCCGTCGTCCAAGAGTTGATCGCCCACGGGCATCGGGTTCTGGGTTTGTCGCGCTCCGACGCCGGCGCAGGCCAGCTGGAAGCGGCCGGGGCCGAGGTCGTGCGCGGCACGCTCGATGACCACGACGTCCTGGCCCGCGCCGCGGCCGGCTGTGACGGCGTGATCCACACCGCGTTCAATCATGACTTCTCGAAGTTCGCCGAAAACGCTCGGCAGGACCGCCGCGCCATCGAGGTTCTGGGCGGCGCGCTGGAAGGCACGACCAAGCCGATCCTGGTGACCTCCGGAACGGCCATGCTGGCGCAAGGCCGCGTCGCGACCGAGGCCGATCGCCCATCGGGCCCGTCGCCGCGCATGTCGGAAAGCGGGGCCGACGACCTGGTCGCGAAGGGTGTTCGCGCCTCGGTCGTTCGCCTCGCGCCGACGACGCACGGCGCGGGCGACCACGGCTTCGTGCCGATGCTGATCGCTCTGGCCCGCGAAAAGGGCGTGGCGGCCTATATCGGCGAGGGAAACAACCGGTGGTCGGCTGTCCATCGTTCGGACGCCGCCCGCCTCTACCGTCTCGCCATCGAGCGCGGCGCGGGCGGTGAGCGCTATCACGCCGTCGCCGAGGAGGGCGTTCTGTTCAAGGACATCGCCGCCGCGATCGGGAAGGGCCTGTCCCTTCCCGTCGAAAGCCGCCCTAGCGAGCATTTCGGCTGGTTCGCCATGTTCGCCGGCATGGACGCGGCGACCTCGGCCGCCTGGACACGCGAGGCCTTGGGTTGGACGCCCATCGGCCCGAGCCTGGCCGAGGACCTGGAGAACGCCGGCTACTTCTAGATCGGCGAAGGGGGCCTGAGCGGACCTCTGGGCGCGCCGGAGCACGGCTCAAGGGATCCTGTCCTGGAAACCCTCTCCGTTAGAGAGAGGATCCTTGTGGCCGTTCGCCTATTCTCCGTCCTACGCCTTCTTCTTCGTCATCCCGCCGGCCACCGGCTGGGTCGGCTTGTCGCGCTTGATGCCAGCCTTCTGGCCGGGCTTCATGAACTTCACCAGCACGCGCTGGCCGACCAGGAAGGGGGCGCTGTCGGCGCTGACCACGACCTCGACGACGCGTTCGTCGCTGCGCTGGCTGGGGTCATCCGAGGCCAGCTTGCGGGCGCCGAACACGCGGGCGGTGCGCAGGACCTTGCCGACATAGGTCTTGTCGGGATCGCCTTCCGGCTGGATCTCGACTTCCTGGCCGGGGGTCACGTTGGGGATGTCGGCCTCGACGATCTCGGCGCGGACGATGCGCTGGGTGTTGGGCTCGAGGTCGAACATCGAGGTGACGTTCAGGGTCGAGGCGCCGGCGCCCGGATTGGCGTAGCGGCGGGCGATGCGGCCGTTGGCCGGCGCGCGGATCACCGTCAGCTCCTGCTGGTACCTCGACTGGCTGAGCTGGGCGCCGGCGACCTGGATCGCGGCCGACTGGGCGCCGATATTGGCGTTGGCCTGCGAGATCGCGTCCTGGGCGGCGTCGAGCTTCTGGGCGGCGACGTAGTTCGAGGCGGCCAGGCCTTGCAGGCGCTTGTACTCGCGCTGGGCCGTTCGCAGCTGCACCTGATACAGCGCCAACTGGGCCCGGGCCGAGGCGAGGTTGGCCGTGGCCGTCTGGGCGGCCAGGCGTGGCTCGTCGTCTTCCTGCTTGGCCAGGGGCTGGCCGGCGACGACCTGGTCGCCTTCCTGGACGTAGACCTCGCGGACGATGCCCTGGCGGCGCGCGGCCACCTGGATCACGCCGCCCTCGACGTCGGCCTTGCCCTGGGCGATGGCCGCGTAGGGGGAGGGCTCCTCCTGGGCGGCGGCGGCTTCGAGCTTCTTCTTCTTCTCGGCCGCCTGGCCCTTCATGTAGAAGAAGCCGCCGCCGAGCAGCACGACGACGAAGATGGCGATCCAGAAGGCGGGTCGGCGCAGAAACGCGGGCATTCTAAGGTTCCCCCAGGAAATCAGTGGCTGAGCGACGCGGGATCGGCGTCGGGCGTTCTACGCACGTCGTCCAGGATCCGGCCGTCTTCGATGTGGATGACGCGGTCGGCATAGGCCTCGAGCCGCGGGTCGTGGGTCACGCAGATCACCGCCGCGCCGCGCTCGGTGGCGGCCGCTCGCAGCAGCTTGATCACGATCTCGCCGCTCTTGCCGTCGAGGGCCGAGGTCGGTTCGTCCGCGAAGATCAGGTTCGGGTTCTTGGCCAGTGCGCGGGCGATGGCCACGCGCTGCTTCTCGCCGCCCGACAGTTCCGAAGGGCGCTGGTTGACGCGCGGGCCCAGGCCCACGGACTCCAGCGCCGCCTGAGCGCGGCGCGCGGCCTCGCCGGGACCGACGTCCTGGTACTTCAGGACCGTCATCACCTGCTGTTTGGCCGTCAGCGCCGGGAACAGGTTGAAGCCCTGGAAGATGAAGCCGCAGTGGTCGAGGCGGAACTTGTCGATCTTGCCTTTCGGCAGGGCCCACAGGTCCTTGGCCTCCAAGGCCGAGACCTTGCCCTCGTCGGGCATCAATAGGCCGGAGAGCGCGGCGACCAGGGTCGACTTGCCCGAGCCAGACGGGCCCATGACCATGGTCACGTCGCCGTGCTTGGCGTCGAAGTCCACGCCCTTGAGCACCTCGATGAAGGTCCGGCCGGTCTTGAACCGCTTGACCAGACCCTTGGCGGTGAGCGCGCTCTGGCCGCGCTTGTGGCTGTGATCGTTGCTCATCGCAGCAGGTCCGCCGGCTGGCTGTTCTTGAGGATGCCCAGCGACAGGAAGCCGGAGAGCATGGCGATGACGATCAGGAACACGGCGACGATGATCACCAGCGTCGGCGGGAAGTACATCGGCACGCCGCCGGCCACGGCCAGCAGCGAGACCAGCCAGGTCAGCAGGCCCGCGGCCAGCACCCCTACGATGCCGACCCAGAAGGACAGCTCCATGACGATGTTGCGCAGGTCGCCCATCGAGACGCCCAGGGCGCGCAGGGAGGCGAACTCCTTGATGTTGGCCATGATCGCGCCGCGCAGGGTCTGCCAGGTGATGGCCACGCCGATCAGCAGGCCCAGGAAGGCCGAGAAGCCCAGCATGATGCCGATGATCTGGTCGTCCAGCATGGCGCCGGAATTGGCGTCGGCCAGCTCCTGGCGGGTCCAGGCGCGGAACTTGCCGTCGGCTTTCTTGTTGAGCTGGGCCGCGACGATCTCGGCGCGCGAGGGATCCTGGATCTCGACCATCAGCGGGCCGACGCGCTGGCCGGTGTCGGCCTCGCCCAGCATCCGCAGGGTGTCGCGCGACATGACCAGGGTAGGCTGGATGATGTTCGGATAGCCGCGGGTGACGACGGCGATATTGATGGTCTTGCCATTATAGAGGGCCTTGTCGCCCTTCTTGACGCCCAGGCGCTTGAGGGCCGTCTCGTCCACCGCCACGGCGTAGGGGCGGCGCAGGGCCTCGATCATCGACTGGGTGTAGTCGGTGGGCACGGTCACATAGCCGGGGATCGCGTCGATCACCGTGACGTTGACGAACTCGCTCTTGCGGGCCGAGCCGCCAGCGCCGCCGCCACCCTTGCCCTTACCCTTGCCGGCCTTCTTGGCGCGGGCCTCTTCCTTGGCCTGCTGCTCGGGGCTGAGGATGTTCTGGAAGCGGCCGCCGGAGCCGTCCAGCGGCGCCACCTGGGTGACCTCGGGATGGCTGTAGACCAGCGGGATCATGCGGCGCGGCAGGCCCGATGGGCCGCCGAACAGCGCCTTGGCGCCCGGGCCCAGCACCATGATGTCGGCGCGCGCGCGGTCGATCTGGGCGGTGAAGCCCTTGCCGATGCCGACGAACATGCCGACCTGCGCCAGGACGAGAAGGCCCGAGAAGGCGAGGGCGACCACGGCCGCCATGTAACGACGCCACTCATAGAGAAGAGTGGCCAAGGCCAACGACATTCGGAACTCTAGCTCCCCCAAACCGACGGTTGCAGCAATGAACGGCGATCACCGAGCGGCCAAGTTAAATCGGGGTAAGGCGGCGTTGCGGGCATGAAATATTGTACAGGTGCGCGGAAGGAGGCTGGCTAGTCCCCGGCGCCGGCGTTAAGCGGCAAGGGAGAGTGCAGCGACCCACGGGTTCATGACGGTTCTTCGTACAGCGTCCGCCCATATCAGCGTCCTGGCCCTTGCGCTGGCCGCGACGGGATCGGCGCGGGCGGACGAGGGGATGTGGACCTTCGACAAGGTCCCGGTCGAGGCGATCCGACAGGCCTATGGCGTCGTCTTGGACCAGGTCTGGCTGGACGCCGCCCAGGCCGCGGCGGTGCGGCTGACCAATGGCTGCTCGGGTGGGATCGTCAGTCCCGAGGGCCTCGTCGCCACCAACGCCCACTGCGTCGCCGACTGCGCCCAGGCCCTCTCGGACGACGGCAGCGACCACGTCAAGGACGGCGTCCTGACCGACGGGCGCGAGGACGAGCGCAAATGCGCCGGCCTGCGGGCCGAGGTGCTGCTGACGATCACCGACGTGACCGACCAGGTGCGGGCGGCGGTGGAGGGCAAGGGCGGCCGCGACTTCGTCCAGGCCCGAGAGGGCGCTTTGGCGCTCGCCGAACTGGCCGCCTGCGGCCAGGACCAGAGCCTGCGCTGCCAGGCGATCAGCTTTTTCCGGGGCGGCCAGTACAAGGTCTACAAGTACCGGCGCTACGACGACGTGCGCCTGGTCTTCGCGCCGGAAAGGGCCTCGGCGGCTTTCGGCGGCGACCCCGACAACTACAACTTCCCCCGCTACGCGCTCGATGCGGCGTTCGTGCGGCTCTATGCCGACGGCCAACCGGCCGCGACGCCGGGCTTCCTGCATTTGCGGACCAGCGCCCCGGTCGAGGGCGAGCCGACCTTCGTGGTCGGCAATCCCGGCGCGACCGACCGGCAGCTGACGGTTTCCCAGCTGGAGACCCAGCGCGACCTCGTCCTGCCGATGCAGCAGCTGCAACGGTCCGAACTGCGCGGCCGCCTGATCCAGCTACGTCAACAGGACGACGATCACGCTCGCGCCGCGGCGCAAGGCCTGGCCTGGGTCGAGAACGGCTACAAGGCGGGGCTGGGCAAGCAGGCCGCGCTTAACGACCAGGCCTTCTTGGCCGCCAAGCGCGCGGCCGAGGACGCCTTGCGCGCCAAGGTGGCCGCCGATCCGAAACTGGCGGCGGAGACCGGCGCGGCCTGGGACCAGATCGCCGAGGCTCAAGCCCAGGCGGCCGAGCTCTATCCGGCCTGGCGGATGCTGGAGAGCGGGGCGGGCGGCGGTTCGGATCTCTTCTACTATGCCCGCCTGCTGGTCCGGGCGGCGCAGGAGCGGACCAAGCCCAACGCCTCGCGGCTGCCCGAATACGCCGACAGCCGCCTGCCGATGATCGAACGCAGGCTGGCCGACCTGCCGCCGGTCGATCCGGTGCTGGAGCGGGTCTATCTGGAGCACTGGCTGCTGAAGACCCGCGAGGTCCTGACCGTCGACGCGCCGCAGGTCCGGGCCCTGCTGGGCCATGAGAGCCCCGAAGCCATCGCCGAACGCCTAGCCGAAAGCCGGCTCGGCGATCCGGCCGTGCGTGAGGCGCTGTGGACAGGCGGGCTGGAAGCCATCGAGGCCTCGGACGACCCGTTGATCCAGTTCGTCCGCCGCGTCGATCCGCTGGCCCGCGCGGCCCGCGCCGCCTACGAGGCCGAGGTCTCGGGACCGGTCGACAAGGCGGCGGAGAAGATCGCCCGAGCCCGTTTCGCCGTGCTGGGCGACGCGGTCTATCCGGACGCCACCTTCTCGCTGCGCCTGTCCTTTGGCCAGGTCGCCGGTTGGCGCGAGCAGGGGCGGGCGGTTGCGGCCGTCACCACCTTCGCAGGCTTCTACGACCGCATCACCGGCGCCGAACCGTTCGCCGCCGCCCCGCGCTGGCTTGACGCCAAGGACGATCTGAAATCCGGCACGGTGTTCGACTTCGTCAGCACCAACGACATCATCGGCGGCAATTCCGGCTCGCCGGTGTTGGACGCCAAGGGGCGGATGCTCGGCTTGGCCTTCGATGGCAACATCCATTCGCTTGGCGGCGCTTACGGCTACGACGGAACCAAGAACCGGACGGTGTCGGTGTCGTCCGCGGCCATCGTCGAGGCGCTGACGAAGGTCTACGACCGCACGGCCCTGGTCCGCGAACTGACTGGTCCGTAGCACGCGCTCCGCGCGAGCCGTAAAGGCCTGTCTCGCGCAGGCCGTGCAGCGTTAACCTTGCCCGCGAAATGCCTCATGTCTTAACTGCAACATGCTGAAAACTGGAATGTTTCTCGCGTGACCCCTCGGGCGCCGACGCTCGGCGCGAAGGAAGGGGCTCGCCCACGCAGGCGGCCTCCCTACAGAGGGTGAGCACTATGACCGTAACCAGCGCTGGCTCATCGACGAGTCTGGCCCAGCTTCGCCAACTGCAGCAGGCGGCCTTCAAGACCGCGGACGCCGACGGCGATGGGCAGCTTTCGCTGACCGAATTCCAGTCCATCGGGCAAAATGTGCAGGGGGCGGAAGGCCAGCAGGGCCCACCGCCGATGGGCGGGAGCGGCGGCCCCGGCCAACATTTCAAGGGTGACACGCTTTCGTCGCTGCTTTCGACCCAGTCGGTCGACGACCTGACCAGCGCGCTGATGAAGGCCGGCGACGCAGATGGCGACGGCAAGATGAGCGCCAGCGAACTCTCCTCGGCCCTCGCCGCCAACGCCCCTGAAGGTGCGAAGGGCGAGGGGATCGAGGACAAGATGGCGTCGGACATCATGTCGGCCCTCGACACCGACGGCGACGGCAATCTGTCGTCGAGCGAGATCTCATCGGCGATCACCACGGCCGCCGCGAACCAGTCGTCCACCCAGGCGACGCGCGGCGCGCAAGGCCACCACCACGGTCCGCCCCCCTCCGGCGGCGCGGAGGGGGCGTCGGCTTCGAGCGGCGTGTTCGAGAGTTCTCGACACCAACCAGGACGGCACGGTCTCGGCCGAGGAACTGGCCGCCGCCAGCGGCGACAGTGCGAACGGAACCAGCGCCGCCTCCGACCTGATCAAGACCGCTGATCAGGACGGCGACGGGACGCTGAGCGGCGGCGAGTTCGCCGCCATGCTCGAGCAGGGCAAGTCGACGGGGACCGACGCGCCCTCGACCCTGGCCAGCCTGATCTCCGGTTCCACGGCCGCCGCCGACCTGATGCAGAAGCTGCTGGCCCAGCTGGACGCGGCGATGACGACCTCGTCCGCGTCGTCGAGCGGCGGTTCGGTCAGCGGCGGCACGAACGTGACCGCCTAGAACTCCAGCTTGCCATCCTGGATGGCCCGTCGGGACCGCCTGGGATGGCGAGATCAAGTTAGTAAGTAGCTTCTGACTTAGGCAATCGACTCCTTCCTTAACAAACCTTCCCGAACCTGCTTGCGTGCGACGGCGGAGTTGGTGTCATTCTTCGCCCCTTGATCGGCGTCGCGGGGGCGTCGCCTCTTTTTAAGGTTGTCGTCTTGATGTTCCGTCCCGAGAACGTTCAGGCCCTGGCGGGTCTGGCGCTCACTTTGGGCCTCTGCTGGCTCGTTTCCGAGAATTGCAGGCGATTCCCTTGGGTTCTGGCGATCGCCGCCCTTGTCGTGCAGGTGCTTTTGGTGGTGGTGCTGTTCGGCCTGCCCAGGCGCGCCAGTTGCTGCAGGGCGTCAACGGGGCCGTCGAGGGGTTGGCCAGCTCGACTCAGGCCGGCACCGCCTTCGTGTTCGGCTTCCTGGCCGGCGGCGACCAGCCGTATCCGGTCAGCAATCCGGGCGCGGGCTTCATCTTCGCCTTCCGCGTCATGCCGGTGATCCTGGTGGTCTGCGCCCTGTCGGCGCTGCTATGGCACTGGAAGATCCTGAAGTGGCTGGCCCAGGGCTTCGGCTTCATCTTCCAGAAGACGCTGGGCCTGCGCGGACCGCCGGCCCTGGCGACCGCCGCAACCATCTTCATGGGCCAGATCGAAGGCCCGATCTTCATTCGCGCGTATCTCGACAAGCTGAGCCGCTCGGAACTCTTCATGCTGATCACAGTTGGCATGGCCTGCGTCTCGGGCTCGACCATGGTCGCCTACGCCACCATCCTGGCCGGCGTGCTGCCCAACGCCGCCGCCCACGTGCTGACCGCCTCGATCATCTCCGCCCCGGCCGGCGTGCTGCTGGCGCGCATCATCGTGCCGTCCGACCCGATGGAGAAGGGCGCCGACCTGGATCTTTCGGTCGAGGACAAGACCTACGGCTCCTCGATCGACGCGGTGATGAAGGGCACCACCGACGGCCTGCAGATCGCACTGAACGTCGGCGCGACCCTGATCGTCTTCGTCGCCCTGGCCACCATGGTCGACAAGATCCTGGGCGCCATGCCGATGGTCGGCGGTCAGCCGATGAGCATTGCGCGCGGCCTGGGCGTGGTCTTCTCGCCGCTGGCCTGGTCGATGGGCGTGCCCTGGAAGGAAGCCGGCGCGGCCGGCGGCCTGCTGGGCGTCAAGCTGATCCTCACCGAGTTCACCGCCTTCATCCAGCTGGCCAAGGTCGGCGGCGCTGCGCTGGACGAGCGCACGCGCATGATCATGACCTATGCGCTGTGCGGCTTCGCCAACATCGGCTCGGTCGGCATGAACGTCGCCGGTTTCTCGGTCCTGGTGCCGCAACGCCGCGCCGAGGTGCTGAGCCTGGTCTGGAAGGCGATGATGGCCGGCTTCCTGGCCACTTGCCTGACCGGCTCCCTGATCGGCCTGATGCCCCGGAGCCTGTTCGGGCTGTAAAAGCTCGCACTTCCGTTCCGCTGCGGAATGAGATCATCCTCCTGGTCAAAAGCCGGGAGGATTTTCTTTTGAAACTCTACGACTGTCTCCGCGCGCCCAATCCTCGGCGTGTCCGCTGGTTCATGGCCGAGAAGGGCATCACCGACATCGAGGTGGTGACGCTGTCGATCATGCGCGGCGAGCACAAGTCGCCTGAATACCGGACGAAGGTTGGCGTGGCCCATATGCCGGCCCTCGAGCTGGACGACGGGACGGTGATCACCGAGTCGGTCGCCATCTGCCGCTACCTGGAAAGTCTGTATCCCGAGCCGAACATGTTTGGGCGCGACGCCAGGGAGGCGGCGGTCATCGAGATGTGGCAGCGGCGCACGGAAATGATGATCGTGACGCCCCTGGCGCTCGCCGTGCGACACACCAACCCCAATATGGCGGCCCTGGAGCAGCAGGTGCGGGAGGTCGGCGAGAACAATCTCGCCGGCGCCAAGCGGGCGCTGAAGTTTCTCGACACGCGACTCGCGGAAAGCCCGTTTATCGGCGGCGAGCGGGTGACCATCGCCGACATCGTCACCGTCACGGGCGTTGACTTCGGCCGGATGATCGACTTCCGACCCGATGAGGATCTGGTCCACGTCAACCGCTGGCTGGCCGAAATGCTGGCGCGCCCCGCCGCGGCCGCCGGGATGCCCGCCCCTAGACCCGCCCCCTGATCTTCTTCACCACGCCCGAGAAGTTCAGCATCGGTCCGGTCCCGGTCGAGATCAGGCCGCGGATGAACAGCAGCGAGCCGCCGGCCTTGATCACTTCGCCCGTCCCGGTGATCAGATCGCCGGGGCGGGCTGGGCCGACGAATTCGCCGTTCAGGCTGACCGTCACCGCGCGGCTGTCGGCCAGTTCCTTCCAGGCGATCGCGAACAGGGAGAAGTCGGCGAAGGTCATCATGCAGCCGCCGTGCATGAAGCCGCCGCCGTTCATGTGCTTGGTCTCGGCGCGGAAGGCGGTGGTGACCCGGCCGTTCTCGTCTTCACGGAAATAGAAGGGGCCAGACTGGTCCTCGAACGGGTCCATGCCCGACCACGTGCTCCAGCCGGCCCAGTCGCCCGCCTGGACGAGGCGCGGGCCGCTCGAGATTTCGTTTCCGCCGTCCATGGCGCATCCCCTCCGCTTGTTCTTATCGCTGTTCAGTTAGAAGGGCGCGGCGCTGGGCGCAAGCGGCCAAGTCCTGTCCACGCTCTCGCCTCTGCTGACAATCCATGGCAAGGGAGCGCTCATGACCTCCCCGATCCAAGACACCATCCTGTCTCAACTGGCGGCGCTGCCCGAAGGCAAGTCGATCGACCCGATGAACGTCGCCAAGGCCATCCAGCCCGAGCGTTGGCAGCAACTGCTGGGCCACGTGCGCACCAACGCCATCGAACTGGCCCGCGAGGGCAAGGTCGTGATCCTGCGCCACAACAAGCCGGTCAATCCGGAGAAATTCCGCGGCGTCTATCGCATCCGCACGCGGCTTGAGGGCGACCCGACCAGCTTCGAGGACAACGTGCCGGACGATATCGAGGGCGACGAAGACTAGTCACGCTTGGCATCCGGAGGCGCGCGCCTAAATCCCGCTGATGCCGCTCGACGAAATCCTGGCCGATATCGCCGCCTGCCGGGCGTGCGCGCCGTACTTGCCGCATGTTCCCCGGCCGGTGACGCGGGTGCGCGCGGAGACCCGCATCCTGATCGCCGGTCAGGCGCCGGGGCGGCTGGTCCACGAGACCGGCCTGCCGTTCAACGATCCTTCCGGCAACCGTCTGCGCCAGTGGATGGGCGTCGACCGCGAGACCTTCTATGGCCGGCCCGAGATCGGCGTGGCGGCCATGGCCTTCTGCTTTCCGGGGACCAATCCCAAGGGCGGCGACTATCCGCCGCCGCCGCGCTGCGCGACGATGTGGCGACCTCGATTGCTGGCGGGCCTGCCGAATGTCGAGCTGACCCTGCTGGTCGGAAGCTACGCCCAGACCTGGGCGCTGCCGGGCCGGACCGGCAAGACCATGACCGAGACCATCGCCCGCTGGCGCGAGTTCGGCCCGAATGTTCTGCCGCTGCCGCATCCTTCGTGGCGCAACACCGCCTGGCTGAAGCGCAATCCCTGGTTCGAGGAGGACGTCGTTCCCTTCCTTCGACAGCGGGTCGCGGACATTCTGGGGCGATGAACCGCCGCGCCCTGATCCTGACCGCGTCCGCCGCCGTGCTCTCGGCCTGCGCGCCGCTGCGACAAGGGCCAGGCCTTGGACCCCTGGGCTTTCGCGGGCCTCGGATCGAGACCGACGCCTTCGTGAGCTTCGACGGCGCGCGCCTGGGCCTGATGCGCTGGCTGCCGACGGGCGAGCCGGAGTGGGTGATCGTCGCTCTGCACGGCATGAACGACTACTCGAACGCCTTCCACCTGGCCGCCGGCTGGTGGGCGGGGAAGGGGATCGCGACCTACGCCCTGGACGTTCGGGGCTTTGGCCGTTCGCCCGAGCGCGGCGTCTGGGCGCCGACCGAACTGGTGCTGGACGACGTCCGGGCCCTGGTGACGGTCGTGCGCGAGCGTCATCCGGGGGCGAAGGTCGCCCTGGCTGGCGTCAGCATGGGCGGCGCTCTGGCGATCAGCGCCATGGCCTCCGACAATCCGCCGCCGGTCGACAAGCTGATGCTGTTCGCCCCGGCCGTCTGGGGCTGGTCGAACCAGCCGCTGCCCAACCGCATGAGCCTTTGGGTCACCGCGCACGTGCTGGGCCAGTGGGTGGTCAAGCCGCCGGACTGGCTGGTCCGCAACGTCATGGCCTCGGACAATATCGACGAGCTGCGTCGCATGGGTCGCGACCCGCTGATGATCTGGGGTGCGCGGTCCGACACCATCTACGGCCTGGTCGGGCTGATGGAGCGGGCCTGGAAGTCGACGGGCGCGATCAATGTCCCGGTCGCGTGGTTCTACGGCGCCAACGACCACATCATCCCGCGCGAGCCGACGGGTCGAGGCCGCGGGCCGTCTGAAGCCGGGCGCGCGGACGGCCTACTACGCCAAGGGCTATCACCTGCTGCTGGTCGACCGGCAGGCCGCCAATGTCTGGGGCGACGCCGAGGCCTTCCTGCGCGACGCGCCGGGGCCTTGGCCGCCTTCGGGCGCGCCGCCCATTCCGTCCAGCGTGACGGAGATGGCGGCGTTGGATCCGCCCAAGCCGGCCAAACGCAAGACTCCCTCGCGTCGGTCTTCGGGGTTGTGAGGCGGGGCGAGGGGGCGTAAAGCCGCCACGTTCATTCTGGCATAGGCGAGACCGACGGCATGACCTTGTTCGATTCCCCCGATTTCGAGGGACATGAAGGCGTCCACGCTTTCTTCGATGAAAAAACTGGTCTGAAGTCGATTGTCGCGATCCACTCGACCGCGCGCGGCCCGGCCGCCGGCGGTTGCCGCATGTGGACTATTCCAGCGCCGACGCCGCCGTGACCGACGCCCTGCGCCTGTCGCGCGGCATGTCGTACAAGAACGCCATGGCCGAGCTCGATCTGGGCGGCGGCAAGGCCGTGATCATCGGCGACAGCCGCAGCCAGAAGACCCCGGAACTCTTCGAGGCCTTCGGCCGTGCGGTCGACAGCCTGAACGGCAAGTACTGGACCGCCGAGGACGTCGGCGTCTCGCCGGCCGACCTGGAAAGCACCCGCAAGACCACCCGCTTCGTCGCCGGCCTGGAAGGTCACGCTGCCGCCTCGGGCGACCCGTCGCCAGTCACCGCCGAGGGCGTGTTCCGCGGCGTGCGGCTGTGCGTCGAGCGCGCCCTGAACCGTGATCTCAAGGGCGTCCGCGTCGCCATCCAGGGCGTTGGCCATGTCGGCGGCTATCTGGCGGAAAAGCTGCACGCCGCCGGCGCGATCCTGACCATCGCCGACGTCAACCAGGCGGCCCTGAACGCGGTCGCCGCCAAGACCGGCGCGACGATCGTGTCGACCGACGCCATCTTCGACGTCGAGGCTGACGTCTTCGCGCCCTGCGCCTTGGGCGGGGCGATCTCGGCGGCGACCTTGCCGCGCTTGAAGGCCGGGATCATCGCCGGCGCGGCCAACAACCAGCTGGCCGACGCCATGATCGGCCAGGCCGTGTTCGATCGCGGCGTCCTCTACGCCCCCGACTATGTCATCAACGGCGGCGGCATCATCAACGTGGCCGCCGAGATCCGGGGCCTGGAAGCGGGCGCCGCCTTCGACGGCGACTGGGTGGCGGCCAAGCTGGACCGCCTGGCCCAGACCCTGGCCGAGGTCATCGACCAGTCGATCGCCGAGAAACGCCCGGCCAACCTGGTCGCCGACGAGATCGCCCGCGCGCGCATCGCGGCGGCGCGCGGCTAAACCACGACCTCGCGCGTTCTCCATGGAAGCTGACCCATGGAGGCGCCGATGTCCCATCTCGACGAACTGAAGGAACAGCTGGAAGAGGCGGTCGCGGCCCAGGATTTCGAGACGGCCGGCCGGCTTCGCGTTGAGATCGAGGGCATCCAGCGCAGCGCCTTGGTCCGGAACGTCGAGAAGCGTCCGCAAGCGTCGTACTTCCAGCGTCAGGTCCCCGGTCGGATGGGCCTGGGCACCGACCAGCCCGTACCACGCAAACCCGAAGGCTGGGTCCCGCCGAAGAAGCCGGATCCGATGACCGCCAACCACTCGCGGGGCGGCCGCCGGACCAAGTCCTAGGCCGGCGCCCGATTGCGGCCGCTGATCGCCGCGCCGGCGTCCTTGTCCAGCGACAGGTAGACGGGCAGGGCCAGCAGGGTCACCAGGCCGATCGCCAGGAACGGGAAGGTGAAGCGGTCGGGCGTCAGCGCGCCGCCCGCGCCGCGCGCCAGGTGCAGCATCATGCCGCCGAAGCTGACCCCGAGGGCCAGGCCGATCTGCTGCGTCACGGCCGATAGGGTTCGAGGCGGCCGCCGTCGAGGTTTCCGGCACGTCGGCATAGGCGATGGTGTTGGTGGCGATGAACTGGTTGGACCGACAGAAGCCGCCCAGCAGCAGGGCGATCATCATCACGGCCATGGGCGTGGCCGGACGGAAGAAGCCGGGCGCGGCGGTGAACAGCGCCGTCAGGGTGACGAACACAGTCAGGGCGGTGCGGAAGCCGAAACGCTTGAGAAATCTTGCTCGCGAACGGACGCGCGGACAGCACGCCGACGCCAGTGGCCAGGGTGACGAAGCTGGCCTTCAGCGGGCTCCAGCCCAGCGCCACCTGCAGCAGCAGGGGCATCAGGAACGGACTGGCGCCGATGCCCAGCCGCACCAGCGTCCCGCCGACCAGGCTGGCGCGATAGGTCGGGTAGCGCAGGAGAGTGAGATCCAGGATCGGGCGGCCGGTTCGCTTGGCGATGCGCAGATAGACAAAGCCGCAGGCGATCGAGAGCGCGAGCAACGCGATCTGGGCCCAGGGCGGCAACAGGCCCACGCCCGCCGTCTCGGCGACCACGACAAGGCCGCTGACCGCGAGGGCCGACAGGACGAACCCGGTGGTGTCGAAGCGGCCCAGGTCAGGCTTGGGCTCGCTCCGGGGGACAAAGCGCATGACGGCGATCACGCCCAGCAGGCCGACGGGCAGGTTGATGTAGAAGATCCACGGCCAGTCGGCGACGCTGAGCACGAGCCCGGCGATCGGCGGGCCGATCAAGGGCCCAACGAGCGCGGGCATGGTGAACCAGCCCATGGCGGTGAGCAGCTTGTCCTTGGGCGTGGACCCCACCACGATCAGCCGCGCCACCGGCGTCATCATCGCCCCGCCGATCCCCTGGACGATCCGCGAGGCGACCAAGGTCTCCAGGCTTCGTGACTGGCCGCACAGGGCCGAGCCCAGCAGGAAGACGGTCATGGCCGAGAGGAACACCCGTCGCGCCCCGAACCGCTCCGCCGCCCAGCCGCTGGCCGGCGTGAACACCGCCAGGGCGAGAATGTAGGAAGTTAGGGCCAGCTTCAGGTGGATCGGATCGACCGCGAAGGCGTGGGCCAGGGTGGGGAGGGCGGTCGACAGGGCCGTGGAGTCGATGAACTCCATCAGAAGCGCGCTGGCCACCGCGATCGAGATCAGGCGCGTCGCGAGCGGGGAGGATGCGGGAGATGGATCGGACACGAGGGCGCTTTACGCCCCTGAATGGCGAGGGTCCAGACGCGCGCGCATTACATCCTTGCAGAACCGAGACAGGCGGCTAGCGGCCAGATGCAGTAGGGAGCAGCCCCTTTCTTGTCATGCCGCCCGCAGCGAAGCGGAGAGCAGGGACCCAGGGGAAACCGCAATGCGCCGGCCCCTGGGTCCCGGACAGCCTCTACGAGGCTTCCGGGATGACAAGCGCTGGAAGCCTTGAATTCTATGGTCTCCAAGCTTCGATCGAATATGGACCCTAGCGGCCGCGCACCGAGACGCTGACGCCGACGACCGTGTCCTTGTCGGAATAGTCGATCGAATTGAGCTTGCGGCGCGTCGCGCTCAGCGAGATCAGGCTATTGCCTTTGCGATAGCCCACGCCGATCTGGCGGCTGCCGAAGCGGGCCATCTTCTCTTCGCTATAGCCGGCGTTGCGCCAACCGCCGAAGGTGTCGCGGATCAGGTTCAGGCCGTAGGCCTTGCCCGAGCTGGCGGCGTACAGCATCCAGCGACCGCGGCGCAGATCCTCGGCCGAGGCGCTGGCCTTGGACATCAGGTTCGAGGCGTTCAGGGTCAGGCGCTTCACCGCGCCCGACTGCAGGCCCATGGGCGTGAAGGCCAGTGGCTGGTCGTCGACCCGCATCTGCAGAATCTTGCCGGCCGGGCGGCGATGCTCGACCCGCGTGAGGGCCAGCACCGGACGGCGCGGCGCGGTCGAAGCCTCGGCCAGGATACGCGCCGCCGGACGCGCGGCGGCCGGAGCGGAAGGCGGGGTTGTCCGAGCGGCGGCGATGGCCACGGCAGGCGCGTCGCCGGCCACGCTGACGTCTTGCGGTCCGCCGGCAAGGGCCACCGTCGCCACGGCCGGAACGGCGTGGGTTTCGGCGGCGATGGCCATGGGGGCGGCGACGCGAGACCGCTCGCCGCCATAGCGCGCCGTCGCGATCGGCGCATCGGGATCGTCCGCCGGGGCGCGGACGTCCGCTCCGCCAGCCTCAGGTCCGCCAGCCAAGGTCAGGGTCTGGTTGAATTCTTCTGGGGCGCGAGTCGACAGGGCCGTCGCGGCGCTCACCACCGCCAGACCGGCCGTCGCCAACAGACATCCGAGCGCGACGCGTCGCATACTCGTGGTGCTCCCCATTCCCCAGGCGTCAAAAGTTAAAGACGCCGCGAGTGTCTGTATAGATCGCTCGCGTGACAGGGGCGCCCCGAGGGGGTGGTCGTGAGCCTTTTTTACAATTCAGTGCCCGGGTTTGGGTTCGAAGGTCCGCTTTTCCTTCACCTTCAGGCATTCCTGATCGGGCTTCTGGCCGTGCTGGGCCTTGGGCTCCGCCTTGGGAAAGCTGAAGTTCCGCATGGGGTCCTGGTGCTGGAAGCCGCTGGTCATGGCTTTTCCTCCCGTACGCGCACTCACTGTATCACGCCGCATGGTTAATGGGATCGATAAGGCGCACCTCCACGGAGACGTGAAGACGCGCCGAGCCCGGGTCGCCGATGATCGCCCCGGAAACCGGTAACGCCTGGGCCGGCGTTCGGGTGGCGGCCACGCGGATCAAGTCCGGCGACTCGGCCAAGCCGTTGGTGGGGTCGAATTCCAGCCAGCCCAGGTCGGGCAGGAAGACCTCGCACCAGGCGTGGGTGGCGCCGGCGCCGCGGATCATCGTCCCGGGCGAATGGATGTAGCCGGTGGCGAACAGGGCCGCGTAGCCCAGGCGTCGCAGGCCCTCGACCATCAGCCAGGCCAGGTCGCGGCACGCCCCGCTGCGTTTCCGCAGCGTCTCGACCGGCGTCTGCACGCCTTCTTCCATGCGCGTGCGATATTCGAACTGGCTGTGGATCAGCTCGTTGATGCGCAGCAGGAAGGCCAGGGCCGGTTCGTCGCGATGCGCCCGGATGTCGCGCAGCCAGCGCAGCAGCACCGCGTCAGGGTCGTCGGTGACGGGGGCGATGAACGGCTCCAGCGTCATCCGATCTTCGCGGGAATAGACAATCGGAGTCAGGGTGTCGGGGTTCTCGATCCGCTGCGGCGCCAGCGGGGCGGGGTAGCGGTCGATGACAAGCTCGCTGGCCACACGCATGGCGTCGGCTTGGCCTGTCGGTTCGAAAATGCAGACGCAGTTGCCGTTGGCGTCATAGCTCCACCGCGTGGCGCCCGGCGGAAACAGCCGCAGCGAGGCCTCGACGATGCGCAGGGCGTGGCTGTCGCGCGGGCGGATCATCAGCCGCTGCGGTCCGAACCGCACCGGCCGTTCATAATAGTACCGAGTTCTCGTGAAGGATCCGCAGCCGTCCCATGCCGGACGCAGAACGCGCCGGCCGTGACTGGGTTCCGGACTACGCGTTAGGCGAGAAAACCGGCCTCGGCGAAGGCGAGCATGCGGCCCAGCAGGGCCACGACATCGGCCTCGCTGGTCTGGCCCTCCGAGAGCACGTTCAGGCGGTCGAACTCGGCGAAGCGGTTGTTGTGCAGCATGCCCAGGGTGAAGTGCAGCCGCCAGTAGACGTCTTCCGGCGACAGGTCCGGACGGGCGCGCAGCAGGGCGTCGGAGAAGCGTCGCAGGTGCGAGACGTCGGTCTTCAGCACGGTGCGAATCTCGTCGGTGCCTTCGCTGCGGGCGCGGATCAGGAACTGCAGCGAGATGCGGCGCTCGTGGTCCGGGGCCAGCCAGCGCAGGGGAGGGGTCAGCAGGGCGGCCAGGATTTCGCGCAGCGGCGGGGCGCCGTCGTTGCGGTCGTTGGCCTCGTGCAGCATCTTGGCCCGCTCGCGATTGAGCTCGGCCGTGCGGCGACGGAAGATCTCGAACAGCAAGGCGTCCTTGGACCCGAAGTGGTAGTTCACCGAGGCCAGGTTCACGCCGGCGGCGGCGGTGATGTCGCGCACGGAGACATTCTGGAAACCGTGCAGCGCGAACAGGCGCTCGGCGGCGACGAAGACCAGATTCTTGGTGGCGGCTTCGGTCTCTGCCGCCTCGACTTCGTTGGAAGCGGCGACGTCGGTGGTCGGACTCACTACATGTTCCCCTTTACCCGTGGGGAAGTCTTACGGGCGTTCGAATTTGGCGCAAGCGTCAAGATCATCGTCTGAACGCGGATGGACGGTTGTTGGCGGCATTTTCCGCGAAACGCGCGCTGCTCCGCTCTCCAGCGGGCGTTCAACCGACGGCGGCGAGACGCTCGACGGGGCGACCCATCCGGCCGCGGCGCAGTTGGCGCAGCAGCGGCCGGCCCACCGCCACGCCCAGGATCAGCGGCGCCAGCAGCAGCGCCAGGGCCTTGCGGGGCAGGCTATCGGCGCGCTTGAGGAAGTAGCGCACCAGACCGCGGCCCTTGTGCCACTCGACGACCAGCGGGTTCTCCTTGCTGGTTGAGCCCACGTGGACGATGCGGGCGTCGGGCTGGAACAGCACGCTGCCGCCCTGACGGCGGGCCCGCCAGCACAGGTCGATATCCTCGACATGCAGGAAATAGCCCTCGTCGAAGCCGCCGAGGGCGTGAAAATCGGTGGCCCGCATATAGAAGCAGGCGCC
The DNA here is from genome assembly GCF_044056025.1 of Caulobacter sp. UC70_42. Classification (NCBI taxonomy): domain Bacteria; kingdom Pseudomonadati; phylum Pseudomonadota; class Alphaproteobacteria; order Caulobacterales; family Caulobacteraceae; genus Caulobacter; species Caulobacter sp. UC70_42. Next base: position 3,192,493 of record NZ_CP171994.1, read on the forward strand.
CGAGATCGTAGGGGTGTCCACCGGGTGCGAAGGGGGGGACTTCGCTTTCCCGGTGGATCTCGAAGCGGCGCAGCGGGGGCAGAAGGGCGCTAAGCTTCGAGAGGGTGAGCAGGGTCGTGACGGGCGTGATCTCGCCGCGCCGCGCGCCCCGCTGTTCGGTTCCGTCGGTATTGAACACCCGGGCCCCGATCACGCAGGGCGAAGGGCGATCGCGGGCGGCCTCGGACAGGGCCGCCACCGCGCCGGGGGTCAGGAAGGCGTCGGGATTGAGGAAGATCAGCTCTTCCCCCTTGGCCGCGCCCGCGCCCAGATTGGCGGCGCGCGCGAAGCCGATATTGCCCAGGCCCTGCAGCAGGCGCACGCGCGGCTCGCGGCGTGCCAGGTCGCGCAGCCAGGCCGCGTCGGCCAGGGAGGAGCCATTGTCGACGATGACGAACTCCTCGACCCTAGGCTCGGCCAGGGCGTGGCGCACGCTCTCCATTAAGGTCGGACCGGTCATGTAGACCACCATGATCAGCGACAGGCGCGGCGGAACGCGCCACTCCTGTGGGAGCGGGGCTGCCGAGCGGGCGTGGGTGGCGGCGATCGAAACGTACATGCGGTCGATACATTCAAAATAGTTGCATAAAAACTGTATGTGGGTCGAAGATCATCCGCAAGGCCTCTTGCGAGGCCGACGATCGATTGTTGCGTTTTTACGCATTGTGTAACAACTAGGGAGCGCCCGCGTACGGGGCGAGGAAGCGGCTTAGCGATGTCCAGAACGGCCATGAATCCCGCCAAGGCGGCTCTTACCAAGACTCTGCGCCGCGAGGCGGGGCGTTGGCTGAAGTCCGCGCGCGAGGCCGCTGGCCTCACTCAGGCTGAACTGGCCGAGAAGACCGGGTTGCGTTATTACACCTTCGTCTCGCAGGTGGAGAACGGTCTAGGTCGCGTTCCGATCGAGGCTCAAGCCGTCTGGGCCGAGAGCTTGGGTCTTGATCCGGGCCAGTTCGCCCGCACCTTGCTGCGATATTACGAACCTGAGCTGTACCGGCTTCTGTTCGACGGCGCCGCCGAAGAGGCGGAGCCGGTCGTGACTGAACGGGCGGCCCAGGCCTGACGAGCGACGAAATGGGTGAGATCCTAGCCTTCAGCCCGCGGCCTCCGGCCAGCGACTGGTCCGCCAACGAGCGCGGCCTGCTGATGCTGCTGACGCAGCAGCTGGAGGCGGCCTATGGCGAGGTCGACGGGATCTTCGGCCAGACCGACTCGGGCGACCCCTGGTACGTGGTCACCGATTCCAACCAGGACGTTCTGGTCCACATCGCTCGCATCGACGGCCAGTTCGTCGTCCACGACGCGGCGATCGACATGTTCCACCAGGTGGGCAGCCTGTGGGGCGCTCTGCGCCAGGTGCTGGCCTCGGGCATCCCGGAGCAGAGCGGCACGGTCGTCGCCTTCGATCCCGCCAGCCGCGAGGCCCAGTCGTTCCTGTCGCTGGTCATCGCCGTCGGTCTCTATCTCGAGATGCGCGGCGCGGACCTGGGCGAGGCGGGCCGCCTGACCTTCGAGAACCTGCCGCGTGCCGACGATCCGGCTATCGAGACTTTGGCCTCCAAGCTGATCGCCGCCCTCAACCTCGAATCGGACCGTACGCAGGCGCATACGCCCGCCGCCGTGGCCGGCGAAGCCTTGCCGCCGCCGGCGGTCAAGCCGCAAGGCGCCGAGGCGATCACGATCCAGGCGCCGAGCGAGGCTCCGCAGGGCCTGTCGGCGTTCAAGATCTCGCACTTGGCGGCGACTCCCGCGCCGGAACCTCAGCAGGCCTGGGCCTCTGGCCACTTGCCCCCCACCTCGGAAGATAAGGCGGTGGTCGAGGACGTGGGCGGCCAGGGCTTGGCCGCGACCAGGACCGTCATGGTCGGCACGGCCGGCGCCGACGTCATGTACGGTACGGCCGGCGGCGACACGATCCGGGGCGGCGCCGGCGACGACTATATCGACGGCCGAGGCGCCCCGAAGGGCGAGGTCGATCACCTGGACGGCGGCGAAGGCGCCGACCGCATCGTCATGAACGCCCGCGCGGTCGCGACCGGTGGGACGGGCGCCGACACCTTCTTGATCTCCGCCGCGCGACCGGCCGACAAGTTGGCCGCCCTGCTGGGTGTCGTGCTCGACTACTCGGCCGCCAAGGGCGACCATCTTGCCGTGATGGGCGAGGGGCGCGCGACCGTGGTCAGCACCGCCGCGGTCAGCAACGTGCTGGCGGCCCAGGTCCAGGCGCTGAACGACGCTGCTCTCACGCAGGCCACGGACGTCAGCCAGGCGGTGTCGGGCGCCCGCGTCGGTTTCGATATCGACGGCGACGGGCGCGAAGACGTCTTCATCCTGCTGGGCGGCGCCAACAGCTCCACCTTCCGGATCGGAACCATGATCGCCAACGATCATACCGCGGCGCCGGAAGTGCCGCTGATCGGCCAGCCGTCGAATGACGCCGGCCACTTCGGCGACGCGCCGGTCCGCTAATCTAGCCGCGAACCAGTTCGCGCATGGCTTTGTCCAGGCCTTCCAGGGTCAGCGGGTACATGCGGTCGGACAGGATCTGCTTCATGACGCCGATCGACTGGGTGTAGTCCCAGTGCCGCTCGGGCGTCGGGTTCAGCCAGATACAGCTCTGATAGATATCGGTGACCCGCTGCATCCAGATCGCGCCGGGCTCCTCGTTCCAGTGCTCGACGCTGCCGCCCGGATAGGTGATCTCGTACGGGCTCATGGTCGCGTCGCCGACGAAGATCACCTTGTAGTCCGCCGGGAACTTGTGGAGCACGTCGAAGGTCTGGATCTTCTCGGTGTTGCGGCGCCTGTTGTCCTTCCACACGGTCTCGTACAGGCAGTTGTGGAAGTAGTAGAATTCGAGGTTCTTGAACTCGGTCTTGGCCGCGCTGAACAGCTCCTCGCAGAGCTTGATATGGCCGTCCATCGAGCCGCCGATGTCGAAGAAGATCAGCACCTTGATGGCGTTGCGGCGCTCGGGACGCAGCTGGATGTCTAGATAGCCCTTTTCGGCCGTGCCCTTGATCGTGCCGTTCAAATCAAGCTCTTCGGCCGCGCCGGTGCGGGCGAACTTCCGCAGGCGGCGTAGGGCGACCTTGATGTTGCGGGTGCCCAGTTCGACGCTGTCGTCGAGGTTCTTGTACTCGCGCTTATCCCAGACCTTCACCGCCCGGCCATGGCGGCTCTTGTCCTGTCCGATCCGGACGCCCTCGGGATTGTAGCCGTTGTTGCCGAATGGGCTGGTGCCGCCCGAGCCGATCATCTTGTTTCCGCCCTCGTGGCGCTTCTTCTGCTCGCGCAGACGCTCCTGCAGGGTCTCCATCAGCTTCTCGAAGCCGCCCAGGGCCTCGATCTGGGCCTTTTCCTCGTCGGTCAGGAACTTCTCAGTCAGCGCCTTGAGCCACTCTTCCGGGATGTCGGCGGCGAGGCCTTCGTTGACCGTCTCCAGCCCCTTGAAGACATGGCCGAACACGCGGTCGAACTTGTCGAGGTTCTTCTCGTCCTTCACCAAGCTGGCGCGCGACAGGAAGTAGAAGTCCTCGACCGTGCGATCGATGACGTCCTTGTCGAGGGCCTCCATCAGCAGGAGGTATTCGCGCAGGCTCACCGGCACCTTGGCCTGACGGAGCTCGGAGAAGAAGCGAAGGAACATCGGCGCGGCTTTCGAACAGATGTTCGGAAGAATGGAGGGTTCTGAAAGCAGACGCAACAATGGCCTTCTTCCCCCTCTGGGGGAGGAGCGCCGAAGGCGCGGAGGGGGCAAGTGCGGAGCGTAATCGCCCTACTTGCCCCCACCTGACCGCGCGATGCGCGGTCGTCCGCCCCCGGAGGGGGGCGGAAGGGGCGCTCACCCTCGCCGCAGGATGAACTCCAGGTCCCGGGTCTCGCCGACCGGGAAGTGGTATTCGCCGACCTTTTCGAACCCCAGGCGGCCGTAAAGCCTTTGCGCGCCGAAGTTTTCCGACCACACGCCGATCCAGAGCGGCCGCGGGCCGTCCTTCTCCAGCCAGTCCAGAGCGGTGTTCAGCAGCGCCGAGCCGCGGCCGCCGCCCTGATGGCTCTTGAGCACATAGACGCGCTTCAGCTCGCCGTCGCCGGGCCTCACCTCGTCATGCGGCAGGTCGCAGGGGCCGGCCAGGGCATAGCCGATGGCCTCACCGTCCTCGTCCTCCAGCAGCCAGGTCGCCTTGTCGGGATGGGCGAGATCGTTGCGGGTCCGCTCCAGGCCGTAGGCGTAGGCCAGGAAGGTCTCCAGGTCCTCGGGCGGATAGAGATGGGCGAAGGTCTCTGTGAAGGTGCGCGCGCCCAGGCTGGATACGGTGTCGGCGTCTTCGATCGTCGCGCGGCGGAGCTTGTCGGTCATGGCGACTTGAGTAGCCGCCATGACCCCCGCCTTCAATATGAGCCCTTCAGCGGTCAGAAGCCTTCCAGCGCCACCTTGCCAATGGTGCGGGCGCTTTCGACGATCCGATGGGCTTCCAGCAGGTCGGCGGCGCGGATCTTGCCGACCACCTGGGTCAGGGTGGTGCGCAGAACGCCCTGGTCGACGAGGTCGGCGACTTCGGTGAGCAGCCGGTGCTGCTGGATCATGTCCGGCGTACCCTGCGGCCGGGCGAACATGTACTCCCAGTGGATCGAAGCGGCCTTGGCCTGCAGCGGGCGGATGTTCAGGTCGCCGTCGGCCTCGATGATCCCGATCTTGCCCTGCAGGGCGATGGCGTCGGCGACCTGCGGGAAGTGCTGGGCGCTGTGGGTCAGGCAGGCGATGTAGGCCGGGGCGTCCAGGCCCAGGCGCGCAAGCTCGTCGGCGAGCGGCTTGGTGTGGTCGAAGGTCTGGTGCGCGCCCAGGTCCTCAACCCAGCGCCGGGTCTCGTCGCGCGAGGCGCTGGCGACGACGTTCAGCCGGGTCAGCTTGCGGGCCAGCTGGATCAGGGCCGACCCTACGCCGCCGGCGCCGCCGATGATCACCAGGGTCTGGCCCTCGCCGCCGTCGCGCGCCACGCCGAACCGGTCAAACAGCAGTTCCCAGGCGGTGATGAAGGTCAGGGGCATGGCGGCGGCCTGGGCGAAGTCCAGGCTCTTGGGCTTTTTGCCGACGATGCGCTCGTCGACCAGCTGCAGTTCGGCGTTCGAGCCCTGGCGGCCGATGGCGCCGGCGTAGAACACCTCGTCGCCCGGCGCGAACAGGGTGACGGCCTCGCCGACCGCCTCGACCACGCCGGCGGCGTCGAAGCCCAGCACCCGGACCTCGCCCGGCGCCGGCTGGGCGCGGCTGCGCACCTTGGTGTCGACGGGGTTCACCGAAACGGCTTTCACCCGCACTAGGATGTCGTGTCCGCTGGCCATGGGATCGGGCGCTTCCAGGTCGAGCAGGGCGTTGGGATCGGTAGCGGGCAGCAAGTCACGGAAGCCGACGATCTTCATGATGGTCTCCAGCAAAGAGGGCGGTCTCAGGCCGCGACCAGGAGATCGCGCCATGCTACGATCTTCGCAAGTACGGTCATTTTCTGTATGTAGTACCCTAAAGTATACCGTGAGGCGGCTGTGGAAGATCCCAAGGAGTGTGGCGTCGAGGCGGCGCTGAACCTGATCGACGGCAAGTGGAAGGGGGTGATCCTGTACCACCTGCTCAGCGGCCGCCTGCGCTTCAACGCCCTGGGGCGCAAGCTGGGGGCGGTGACCCAGCGCATGCTGACCAAGCAACTGCGCGAGCTGGAGCGCGACGGCCTGATCGTCCGCACCGTCTATGCCGAGGTGCCGCCCAAGGTCGAATATGCGTTGTCGACCAAGGGCAGGAGCCTGGAGCCGGTGATCTGCGCGCTCAAGGCCTGGGGCGACGCCAATGTGCTGGGCGTCCAGGCCGAGCCGGTTCGCAAGGCGGGCTGATCCGTGACCCTGTCGCTCTACACGCATCTCGACATGCTGGATCATCGGCCCGGCCATGGCCACGTCGAGAGCCCCGAGCGGCTGCGGGCCGTGGTCGACGCGCTGAACGACGATCCCAACCTGGCGCTGGAGGCGCTGGACGCGCCGCTGGTCGACGTCGAGGACCTGCTGCGGGTGCATCCCAAGGCCTTCGTCGACGCCGTGTTCGAGGCCGCCCCGAAGTCGGGTCGCCTGGCGCTGGATCCCGACACGGTGATGTCGAGCGGCAGCCTGGCCGCGGCCCGGCGCGCGGCCGGGGCCGGCGTCGCGGCGGTGCGGGCCATCGCGGCGGGAGAGGCCAGCCGCGCCTTCTGCGCCGTCCGGCCGCCCCGGTCACCACGCCGAACCTGGCGTGGCGATGGGCTTCTGCGTCTTCTCGAGCGTCGCCGTGGCGGCCCGCGCGGCCCAGGCGGCCGGGCTGAGGCGGGTGGCTATCGTCGACTTCGACGTTCACCACGGCAACGGCACCCAGGCGGTGTTCGAGAACGACCCGACCGTGTTCTTCGCCTCGATCCATCAGTCGCCGCTTTATCCCGGCACGGGCGATCCGTCCGAGACGGGGCTGGGCAACATCGCCAACGCCACCGTGGCGCCCCACGCGCCGCGCGAGGCCTGGCGGTCGCGATTCGAGGGACTGATGGACAAGGTCGACGCTTTCGCGCCCGAACTGCTGATCGTCTCGGCAGGCTTCGACGCCCACGTCCGGGACCCCTTGTCGGCCCAGAGCCTGGACGAGGACGATTTCGCCTGGGCGACGCGGGCGATCGTCTCGGTGGCCAACGCCCGCGCCAAGGGCCGGGTTGTGTCCTCGCTCGAGGGCGGTTACGACCTCCAGGCGCTGGGGCGTTCCGCCGCCGCGCATGTGCGCGCTCTTCAGGAGGGGTGAGGGGACGGGACGGCTTTCTGCCCAACGACTTCTCTTCAACATGGCCGACGTCACCACCGCCGACCAAGCGTCCTCGCCCGTGAAGCCGGGGACCATCACCCTGGCCCGCCACGGCGAACCCGCGCTGTCGCGGAAGGTTCGCCTCAACGCGCCCGAATACGGCGAGTGGTGGGCTCGCTACGAGGTAGGGGGGCTCAAGGAAGGACAGACTCCGCCGGCTGGGCTGATCCAGATCGCCCGCGACGCCGACGCGATCATCGTCTCGACCCGCCGTCGCGCCATCGAGACCGCCAAGGCGGTGGTCGGCGATCGCGCCTTCGTCACTGACGAGACCTTCATTGAGGCCCCGCTGCCGCCGCCGCCCTGGCCGTTGTGGCTGCGGATGTCGCCCAAGCGCCTGGGGTTCTTCGCCCGCTTCTGGTGGTGGTTCTTCAACAACCATGGCGGCCAGGAGACCCGCGCCGAGGCGGAGATCCGGGCCGACGAGGTCGCCGACCGGCTGGTGGCTCTGTCCGACCAGGGCCAGGATGTGCTGGTCGTGGCCCATGGTTTCTTCAACTGGATGATCGCCGATGCGCTAAAGGCGCGGGGGCTGATCAAATTGCTCGATGAAGGCCACGCCTATTGGAGCCTCAAGCGCTTCCGTCGCGGCTGACGGGCCGAAGACTTTTCCCTTAACCACGCCTTGGCTCTACGCCGTTGCCCGCGCCGCCTGTCGCCACTAGGCTGACGGCTGTTCACCTGAGAGTTGAAATGACCGACGCCGCCAGCAATCCCGCCGATATCGCCGCCCTGAGCTTCGAGGAAGCCCTGGCGCAGCTGGAGCGGATCGTGGCCGAGCTGGAGTTTGGGCCAGGCTCCGCTGGAGCGCTCGATCGACATCTATGAGCGCGGCGCGGCCTTGAAGGCCCATTGCGAGAAGAAGCTGGAGGCCGCGCGCCTGAAGGTCGAGAAGATCGTCCTGGGCCAGGGCGGGGCCGTGACCGCCGAAGCGGCCGAGTTCAACTGATGACGGGCGCCCGCGCGCGGACCGAGGGGAGCCGCCCTTGACAGATCTCGCCCCGTCCGACCTGGCCAAGCGGATCGTCCAGGCCGCCGACATCGTCACCGTGGCGCTCGACGAGCTGCTGCCGCGGGCCGACGGTCCGGAAACCCGCCTGACCGAGGCCATGCGCTACGCGGCCCTGGGGCCGGGCAAGCGCCTGCGTCCGTTCTTCGCGCTCGAGACCGGCAAGATGTTCGACCTGCCCGAGCGGCCGGTGCTGCGTGCGGCCTGCGCGCTGGAGTGCATCCACGCCTACAGCCTGGTGCACGACGACTTGCCGGCCATGGACGACGACGCCGTCCGCCGCGGTCGTCCGACCGTGCACAAGCAGTATGACGAGGCTACGGCCATCCTGGCGGGCGATGCGCTGCAGACGGCGGCCTTCGAGATCATGGCCCACCCCGACACCCACGACGACGGCCACGTCCGTTCCGAACTGGTGCGCAAGCTGGCCATCGCCTCGGGCGCCAAGGGCATGGCTGGCGGTCAGATGATCGACATTCTCGGGGTTCGCGACGATCTCGGCGCGGTGGCCCGGATGCAGCGGCTGAAGACCGGGGCCCTGATCGCCTTCGCCTTCGAGATCCCGCTGATCATCGCCCGCGCCAAGGAAGCCGAGCGCGCCGCCCTGATGGCGTTCGCCCAGGATCTGGGCCTGGCCTACCAGATCGTCGACGACATCCTGGACGCCGAGGGCGATCCCAAGACCATGGGCAAGGCCACCGGCGGCAAGGACGCCGCCAAGGGCAAGGCCAACTACGTCACCCTGCTGGGGCTGGACGCGGCCAAGGAGCGCGTGACGCTTCTGGCCGACCAAACCCGCTCCCATCTCGAAATCTTTGGCGAACGAGCCGAACATCTGCGCGAAAGCGTTGATTTCGTGCTGGACCGCCGCAACTGACCGCGCTTTCTTCCGACATGTCCTCCAAAACGCCACTGCTCGACACCATCGCTTCGCCAGCCGACACGCGCGGCCTTTCCGTCGCGGAGCTGAAACAGCTCGCGGCCGAGGTGCGCGCCGAGACCATCGACGCGGTGTCGGTGACGGGCGGCCACCTGGGCGCGGGCCTGGGCGTGGTCGAGCTGACCGTGGCGCTGCACCACGTCTTCGAGACGCCCAAGGACATCGTCATCTGGGACGTCGGACATCAGGCCTATCCGCACAAGATCCTCACCGGGCGCCGCGATCGCATCAAGACGCTGCGCCAGGGCGGTGGTCTCTCGGGCTTCACCAAGCGGGCCGAGAGCGAATACGACCCGTTCGGCGCGGCCCACGCGGCCACCTCGATCTCGGCAGCCCTGGGCTTCTGCGCCGCGCGCGACGCGAAAGGCGAGGACAACAACGTCATCGCCGTGATCGGCGACGGCTCGCTGGGCGCGGGCATGGCCTATGAGGCGATGAACGCGGCGACCGACACCACCAAGCGCCTGATCGTCATCCTCAACGACAACGACATGTCGATCGCCCCGCCGGTCGGCGGCATGAGCGCGTACCTGGCCAACCTGGTTTCGGGCGGCGCCTACCGCTCGGTGCGCAAGCTGGGCAAGACGGTGGTCGAGAAACTGCCGACCCCGATGCGCGAAGCCGCCCGCAAGGCGGAAGAATATGCCCGGGGCATGGTCACCGGCGGCACCTTCTTCGAGGAGCTGGGCTTCTACTATATCGGCCCGATCGACGGCCATGACATGGACGCCCTAGTCAGCGTGCTCAAGAACGCCAAGGCGTTCGAGGACAAGCCGGTGCTGGTCCACTGCGTCACCCAGAAGGGCAAGGGCTACGCTCCGGCCGAGGGCGCCGACGACAAACTGCACGCGGTGGCCAGGTTCGACGTGGTCACCGGCCAGCAGCACAAGGCGGCCGCTGGTCCGCCCAGCTACACCAAGGTCTTCGCCCAGGAACTGATCAAGCAGGCGGAAAAGGACGACAAGATCGTCGCCATCACCGCCGCCATGCCCTCGGGCACGGGCCTGGACCTGTTCCAGAAGGCTTTCCCGCAGCGCACCTTCGACGTCGGCATCGCCGAGCAGCACGCGGTGACCTTCGCCGCCGGCCTCGCCGCGGACGGGATGAAGCCGTTCACGGCGATCTATTCAACCTTCCTGCAGCGCGGCTACGACCAGGTGGTGCACGACGTGGCCATCCAGGGTCTGCCGGTGCGCTTCGCCATGGACCGCGCCGGTCTGGTCGGCGCAGACGGCCCCACCCACGCCGGCAGTTTCGACATCGGCTTCATGGGCGCTCTGCCCGGCATGGTGCTGATGGCCGCCGCCGACGAGGTCGAGCTGGCCCGCATGGTCGCCACCGCTGCGGAGATCGACGATCGCCCCAGCGCCTTCCGCTATCCGCGCGGCGAGGGTCTGGGCCTGGATATTCCCGCGATCGCCGAACCCCTGGAGATTGGCAAGGGCCGCATCGTCCGCGAAGGGACCAGCGTCGCCATCGTCTCGTTCGGCACGCGTCTGTCGGAGAGCTTGAAGGCTGCTGATCTGCTGGCCGCGCGTGGCCTCTCGGCCACCGTCTGCGACGCCCGCTTCGCCAAGCCGCTCGACCTGGATCTGCTGCTGCGCCTGGCGCGCGAGCACGAGGCGATCGTCACGGTCGAGGAAGGCGCGACGGGCGGCTTCGGCGCCTTCGTGCTGCAGGCCCTGGCCCAGCACGGCGCGCTGGATCGCGGCCTGAAGATCCGCACCCTGTGCCTGCCCGACGTCTTCCAGGACCAGGACAAGCCCGAAGCCATGTACGCCCAGGCCGGCCTTGACGCCGAGGGCATCCTGCGCGGGGCCTTGTCGGCCATGGGCATGGACAATGTCAGCGCCGCGGGCGCCGGCCGCCGGGCCTAAACCCCGCAGGCCTTGAAGAAGGCCTTTATGCTGCCCCGGTCGGCGGCGTCCGCGGCAAGGCTATGGCGTTCGCCCTTGGTCAGCAGGGCCAGGTCGCCGGATTTGCGGAAACCGTCCAGGGCCGGAGCGCTGGCCTTGCCGCGTCCTTCCAGGAGGCCGCCCTGGCTTAGGGCGTCGTCCACTCGGGCGGCGGAGAAGCGGCTTTCCGCCCGGCCCGAAGCCAGGACGATTTCGCCGCCGGACAGGCCCACGGCCGAGACGTTCACCTGATCCTGGCCGGGACGGCAGCTGATCATCAGCACGACATCGTCGGTGTTGGGGCGGCCGTAGGCCAGGCGAGGGGCTTCTGCGCCGTCCGCAAGATAGGCCCAGCGATAGCCGTCCAGCGCGACCTTCTCATGGGCGCAGCCGGCCAGGACGGCGGCCAAACCCAGCGCGGCGAAGGCGGTGATGCGGCGTCCCATGAAGCTCTCCTCGCTCCGATCAACGCAGCCGGAACCTGAATGGCTCCTGAAACGCATCGGGCGCGGCCACCTTGCGATGGCCGCGCCCGACGAACTTGCGGGTCCTTGAGGGGGGGGACGTTTCCGCCCAAATGGCGCGCTTAGAACGGCGAGAACTTCTCGACCAGCGACTGGCCGGCGGGGGGTCTTCTGCACGCGGCTGATGTCGCCGCGGCCGCCGTAGCTGATGCGGGCTTCGGCGATCTGGGTGTGCTTGATGGTGTTGGCCGAGGAGATGTCCTCCGGGCGCACGATGCCGGCCACGGTCAGCTGGCGCAGCTCGGCGTTGGTGCGGACCTCCTGGGTGCCCTGGATCACCATGTTGCCGTTCGGCAGGACCTGGCTGACCACGGCGGCGATCGTCAGGCTGATCTTTTCCGAGCGCTGGACGCTGCCCGCGCCGGCGTTGGTGGTGGCCGAGTTGGTGTTCACGGCGTTGGCCGGATCGAAGCCGCCCGGCAGGACCTTGCCCAGGCTGGACTCCAGGCCCAGGAAGTTCGGCACGCCGGCCTTCATGTTCGAGGTGCGCGAGGACGCGGTCTGGTTCTTGGTGTTGGCGCTGTCGTCGATGTCGATCATGACGGTCAGGATGTCGCCGACGCGGCTGGCGCGCTGGTCGTTGAAGAACGCGCGGGCGCCGACGCGCCACAGCGAGTTGGCCGAGGCCGCCTGCGGGGCGGGTTCGCGGGCCGAGACATATTGCTGCTGCATCGGGGCCAGTTCGGCCGGATAGCCGACCGGGGCCAGCTGCGGCCCCTTCACGGCTTCGGTGACGGTGGAGCAGGCGGCCAGCGGCGCGAGCAGGACGGCGGCGGCGATGATGACGGGGCGACGCATGGGGTGGACTACCTCTTAGCGAGCGGCGAAACGGACGGGTTGCGAACGGGCTTGCAAGCCTTGGGCCTGCGGGCCGACGGCGGCGGCGCCAGGGCCGGTGGCGACCGCTTGGATGATCTTCTTCGAGAGCGTGTTCTGAACGGCGAAGAGGTCGCCCGTCGCGGCGGCGGCCATGGCCTTGCCTTGAAGCGAAAGGGAAATTCCGCCGTCGTCATAGGTGACGGTGACCAGGTCGCCGGTCTTGATGACCTGGGCGGCGGCCACGTCGCGGCTCTGGACTGCGGCGCCTTCACGCAGGGGGCGCTTGGCGGCCAGGCCGATGACGGCGTCCGCGTCGCGCGGCGCGTCCATGGGGGCGCCGGCCATCTTCACCCAGACGAGATCCTGGGGCTGGACGATTTCGCCGGCCGACAGGCTGCGGGCGTAGGCAAGAACTTCCACATTGCCGCGCGGGGCGCCGGCAAGGGTCTTGCCGCCGGCCGAGACGCCGCCGTTGTCCTGGCCCTCGCGGACGATGATGCGGCGGATGCCGTTGCTGTTGCTCCAGTCGAAGCCGGCGCGGCGGGCCGAGACTTGCACCTGGCCGGCCTCGAGCACGGCCGTTGGACCGATGCGGGGGGCGACGACGACGTTGGCGGCCGGACCGCTGACGCCGTCGAACAGGTCGCCCAGGGTGATGCGGCCGTCGGCGTCGGTGGTGTCCATCCGCAGGGTCACCGGCGTGCCGGCGTGGGCGGGGGCGGAGAGGATGGTCAGCGCCAGGGTAGCGGCGGCGGCGAGGAGGAAGGCCTTCATGAGCTTACGACCGCAGCTGCGAGGTGGCTTGGAGCATCTGGTCGGCCGTCGTGATCACCTTCGAGTTCATCTCGTAGGCGCGCTGGGCCGTGATCAGCGAAGTGATTTCCGTCACCGCGTCGACGTTCGAGGCTTCGGTATAGTGCTGCAGCAGCGTGCCGAAGCCCGGCTCGCCGGGGGCGGCGAGGTTGGCGGCGCCCGAGGCGGCGGTTTCCAGCAGCAGGTTGTCGCCGATCTGCTCCAGGCCGCCCTCGTTCATGAAGGTGGCCAGTTGCAGCTGGCCGATGGTCTGCGGCTGCGGCTGGCCGTCCAGCTTGACCTGAACCAGGCCCGTCTTGCTGATCGTGATGTCGGTGGTGTTCTGCGGGACCGTGATGCCCGGCTGGACGGTGTAGCCGTCCTCGGTGACGATCTGGCCCTGGTCGTTGGTCGAGAAGTTGCCGGCGCGGGTATAGGCCGTCTCGCCCGAGGGCAGCAGGATCTGCAGGTAGCCCTTGCCCTGGATCGCGACGTCCAGCGGGTTGTCGGTCAGGGTCGGGGTGCCCTGCTCGGTGATGCGGTAGACCGAGCCGGCCTTGACGCCGCCGCCGACCTGGACGCCGGTCGGGACGATGCTGCCGTCGCTGGACGACTGCGAACCGGCGCGCTCCACCTGCTGGTAGAGCAGGTCCTGGAACTCGGCCCGTTGGCGCTTGAAGCCGACGGTGTTCATGTTCGCGATGTTGTTCGAGATGACTTCGACGTTCAGCTGTTGCGCTGACATGCCCGAAGCGGCGGTGCGGAGAGCTTGCATCGGCTAGGCCCCTTAATTCAGCTTGCCCAGACGCTCGACGGCGCTGCGCGAAAGTTCGGCGGTGTTGTCCATCATCTTGGCGACGCCCTCGTAGGCGCGCTGGATCTCGATCAGCTTGGTGATCTCGATGACCGGTTGGACGTTCGAGGATTCCAACATGCCCTGGTGGACGCGGGCGTCCGGCGCGGCTTGCAGGGTGGTGTTGGCGGTGTTGCGGTAGAGGTTGTCGCCGTCCTTGGCCATCGAGGCCAGGTCGTCGGGACGAACCACGGCCAGCCGGCCGACGCGAACCGCGCCCTGGCTGACCGTGCCGTCCTTGCCGATCGAGACCCGGCCCAGGGCCGGGTCGATCAGCAACGGGCCGCCGCCGTCGTCCAGCACTTGCGCGCCTTCCTGGGTGACCAGCTGGCCTTCGGGGTTGGTCGTGAAGCGACCGTCGCGGGTGTAGCGATCGCCGGCGGCGGTCTGGACGTGGAAGAAGCCGGTTCCCTCGATGGCGAGGTCGAAATCGCCGCCCGTCTTGGTCATGGCGCCCTGGGTGAAGTCGCGGGCGACGCGGTCGTCCAGCACGAACTTCACCGGCGAGGCGCCGTCCAGGGTCTTGGCCGGCTTGGCCTGTTCCGTGCGGACCATCAGGTCCTCGGTCTTGAAGCCGGTGGTGTTGGCGTTGGCGATGTTGTTGGCCACGATGTCGAGCTGGCGGCGCAGCGTCATCTGACGCGAGAGGCCGACGTAGAGCGCGTTGTCCATGGCGAGTTAACTCGGGCGGCTGGCGCGACAAATGCGCCGAAACCCTTGAAGCAACCTTCGTGCCAGTGCTGAAAGGTCTTATAAATCAACGAATAGGAAGGTTAATGGCCGGGTGTTGGTCGGAGTTTGCCGGGCAGATTCAGCCTGCGACCAAATGGCCTCAAGAACAGATCGTTAACCATGTGCCCCGCATGTGTACGGGTATAGATTCCAAGGAACCGCGCGCGTGGCCAAGAAACCCGAAAAGGAAGCTCCGGCTCCCGAAGGCGAAAGAGGGCGCCGAAGGCGAAGCCCCCGCCAAGAAGAAGCCGCCGATCCTGATCATCGCGATCGCCGCGGGCGTCCTCGTGCTGGGCGGTGGCGGCGCCGCGGCCTTTTTCCTGATGAAGCCGAAACCGGCCGCCGAGGCGGGCGAGCACGGGGCTGAAAAGAAGGAAAAGAAAAAGGAAAAGAAGGAAGAAAAGGGCGGTCACGGCGAGAAAAAGGAAGGCGAGGGCGGCGCGGCCGCGGCCGGCGGTCCCGCGCCGGTGATCAAGGAGGGGCCCGACGGCGTGGTCTTCTACACTCTGCCGGACATCGTCGTGAACATGCAGGCCGCCGACGGCAAGTCGACCTTCCTGAAGCTGAAACTGACCTTCGAGCTGCCGGACGAAGACACGGCCGAAGAGCTGACGCCGAATCTGCCGAGGCTCCAGGACATGTTCCAGGCCTTCCTGCGCGAGCTTCGCCCGGAAGATCTGAACGGCAGCCAGGGCACCTACCAGCTGCGCTACGAGCTGCTGCGCCGGGTGAACCTGGTCGCCGCGCCGGCGAAGGTGAATGCGGTCCTCATCGAGGAGATGCTGATCAACTAGCCCTCGGGCTGTTGGGCGAACGATCATGGCGGACGAACTCGACGATCAGGCCGCGATGGCCCAATGGGCCTCGCAAAATCCCCCCGGCGCCTTCGGTGAAGGCGACGCCGGCGGCGGCACGAACGAATTCGGCGACTTTTCCGGCGGCATGGGCGGCTGGGACGACGGCGGCGGCGAAGGCGGCTCCGAGCGCATCCTGAACCAGGACGAAATCGACAGCCTGCTGGGCTTCGATCTCTCTGGCGACGGCGGCGAGGACCGCACGGGCATCCGCGCCATCATCAACTCGGCGCTGGTCTCGTACGAACGCCTGCCGATGCTGGAAATCGTCTTCGACCGCCTGGTGCGGTTGATGACCACCAGCCTGCGGAACTTCACCTCCGACAACGTCGAGGTCAGCCTCGACAACATCAGCTCGATTCGCTTTGGCGACTATCTGAACTCGATCCCGCTGCCGGCCATCCTGGCGGTGTTCCGCGCCGAGGAGCTGGACAACTACGGCCTGCTGACCGTCGATTCGAACCTGATCTATTCGATCGTCGACGTGCTGCTGGGCGGGCGTCGGGGCACGGCCGCGATGCGCATCGAAGGTCGTCCCTATACGACGATCGAGCGCGTGCTGGTGCAGCGGATGATCGAGGTGGTGCTGCACGATCTGAAGAGCGCCTTCGAGCCCCTGCATCCGGTCAGCTTCTCGCTGGACCGCCTGGAGACCAACCCGCGCTTCGCCGCTATCGCCCGGCCCGCCAATGCCGCGATCCTGGTCAAGCTGCGCATCGACATGGAAGACCGCGGCGGCCGTATCGAGCTGTTGCTGCCCTACGCGACGCTGGAACCCATCCGGAAGATGCTGCTGCAGCAGTTCATGGGTGAGAAGTTCGGCCGCGACAACATCTGGGAAGGCCACTTGGCCACCGAGCTGTGGACCACGCAGATGGAGGTTCGCGCCGTGCTCGACGAGCAGCAGGTGCCGCTGTCGCGCGTGCTGAACATGCAGATCGGCGACACGCTGATGCTGAACGCCACGCCTGACAGCCTGGTCGAGCTGCGCGCCGGGGCCATCCCGCTGACGCGGGGGCGCATGGGCGCCGCAACCATTCGATCGCCGTGCGGGCCGAGGCGCCGCTGACGCCCGCCGCCAAGAAGGCCGTGCAGAAGCTGAAATGAGCCTCGTCGCCTTCGCCATGAACGGGTTCCTGGTCGTGCTGCTGATCGCGGCGCTGGTCTTCGGCTGGCGCCTCGAGCGCCGTCTGAAGGCGCTGCGCGACAGTCATGAGGGCTTCGCCAAGGCGGTGGCCGACCTGGACAACGCCGCGGCCCGCGCCGAGCAAGGCCTGGCCGACCTGCGGGCGGCCACCGACGAGGCGGCCGAGACCCTGGCGGTGCGAATCGAGCGCGCCCAGGCCCTGGCCGCCCAGTTAGGCGAACTGGTCAGCCGCCCGCCGCAGGCTCCGAGCCTGGCGTCGAAGGTTCAGCCGCAAGTCCCGGCCGAGCGTCCCGCGCCGCGCCTTGGCCGCGAGACCCCGCCGGCCACCGCTCCGCAGGGCGAGCGTCGCCTGTCGGCCGCCGACTTCGAGCGCTTGCTGGATCGCGAGGACCGCGTCGAGCGCGCCGCCCGCGGCGAGCCCATCGCGCGCCCGACCTCGCGTCCGGGCGTCGCGCCTAGCCAGACCAACGAAACGCCGCGTTCACGGGCGCGGATCGATGATGACCTCTTCGACGGACCGGGCGAAAGCCCGTCCGCCAACCCCAGGGCTCCCCGCCGATGAAGAACGTTCCGCGCATTCTCCCCCTCGTCGGCGTCGCCGTCGGCGGCGTGCTGGCGATCAACGCCATGGCCGGCGCCAAGTCGCTGCCCGACCTCGTGGGCGGGGCCAAGGCCTTCGCCGAGGGTGTCGCCAAGCCCGGCAAGAAGGACGCCAAGACCGAGGGCGGCGAGGAAGCCGCCTCGGCCGAGAGCGCAGGCCAGCCCGCCGCCGCCAACGCGCCGCCGCCGCGCGTCTGCGCCCCTTCGGCCGACGCCCTGGCCAAGGAAGCCGGTCTCTCGCCCGCCGAACTGCGCGTGCTGCAGAGCCTGGGCGCCCGTCGCGGGCAGCTGGACCAGCGCGAGCAGGACATCGACGTGCAACTGCAACTGCTGGCCGCCGCCGAAGCCAAGCTGGACGCCAAGATGAAGGCCCTGACCGGCCTGAAGGGCGACATCTCGGGCCTGCTGGGCCAGGTCGACGCCCAGAAGCAAGCCGAGGTCGACCGGCTTGTGGTCGTCTATCAGGGTATGAAGCCCAAGGACGCCGCCGCCCGCATGACCCTGTTGTCGGATGAGGTCCGCCTGCCGATCGCCGCCAAGATGAAGGAACGGGCCCTGTCGCAGATCCTGGCCAACATGGCTCCGGCCGACGCCAAGATCCTGACCGAACGCCTGGCCTCGCGCATGGCCAATCCGGCCGTCGAAAAGGGCAAGGCCGCGATCGCCGACAACGCCGCCACGCCCGCCGCCCCGGGCGCCGCGCCCAACAAGCAACAGGCCGACGCCGGTCTCGCCGGCGCGGCCGATCCCGCCGCGCCCAAGGCCAAGTCGGCGCCCAAGAAGGCCGGTTAAGGGAGGCCCATGACCCTTCGCCAGCTCCTGCGCTCCAGCGTCGCCGCCGCGGTCATCGCGGGGACGCTGGCGCCGTCCGGATACGCCGCGCCGCCGCCCCCCGCGGCGCGCGCGTCGCTGGACGTGCGCGTGGCGCAGGCGGCGGACTTCTCGCGCATCGAGTTCCACTGGAGCGGCGGCGCGAAGCTTGTTTCCCATCGCGAAGGTCAGACCTTGGTGCTGCGGTTCAACCGCGACGCCAATCCCGATCTCTCGACCCTGAAGATCGCGCCGCCCCGCTGGCTGAAGGCCGCGGAGGTCCGCCACATCAACGGCGCGCTGGAGATCGTCATCACACTGACGGATGACGCCGACGCCCGGCTCGGCAATGCCGATGGCGTCGATTTCGTCAATCTGTTCGCTCGTCCCGGCGCGCCGCCCGCCAGCCAGACGCCGGCCCCGGCCGCTCCGATCGGCCGTCCCAACCCGATGCCCGCCGGCGGCGTGGTCAAGGTCGGCTTCGACCGCGAGGACCAGCAGGTCACGCTGTCATTCGACTGGGCCGCGCCGGCCGGCGCCGCCGTCTTCCGGCGCGGCGAGGCGGTGTGGATCGTGTTCGACACGCCCGCGCGGCTGGATATCTCCAAGCTGCCGTCATCCAGCGTTCGCTATTCCAAGATCCAGGCCCTGAAGGGCCCGGACTACACGGCCCTGCGCATCGTCACCCAGGCCGGCACGCCCTACGTGGCCGTGGGGCAGGGCGGGTCGTGGAAGATCAGCCTCGGTCCGGGCACGCAGGAAACGCCGGACGTCATCAAGGTGGCGCGCGACGAGAGCGTCCAACCGGCCACCCTGTCGGCCACCGTCTCGGGCGTCACCAAGCCGGTCTGGGTCGCCGACCCGGCCGTGGGCGACAAGCTGATGGTGGCCCCGGCGCTGGGGCCGTCCAAGGGGCTGCCGTCGCGTCGCGACTATGTCGAGATGGCGCTGCTGCAGTCGGCCCAGGGCTTGGCCGCCGAGGCCTATGCCAGCGACCTGGTCGTCCAGGCCAGCGGCGACCTGCTGCGCATCGGCCGACCCAAGGGCCTGATCCTTTCGCCGATATCGGCCAACACCCCGCCGGAAGAGGCCGCCGCCGGCGCGCCGCAGCCGATGTCGATGCCGGCCCTGATCGACCTCGACGCCTGGCCCAAGACCGGTTCGGGCGGCTTCCTGGCCCGTTACAACGCTCTGCAGGGCGCCGTCGCCGCCGCGCCGGAGGGCGAGGGCAAGGATAGCGACCGCGCCGCGCGCATGGCTTTGGCCCGCTTCCTGGTCGGCTCGCAAATGTCGTTCGAGGCCATTGGCGTCCTGAACGCCGCGGGCCGCAAGCACCAGACCCTGCTGGGCGACGCCGAGTTCCGCGGCCTGCGCGGCGTGGCCAAGGTGTTCGCCGGTCGCCTGAACGAGGCGGACGCCGACTTCTCCTCGCCCGTCCTGGCCGACGATCCGTCCAGCGCCCTGTGGCGCGGCTACATCTCGGCCAAGCAGGGGCAGTGGGCCGACGCCCGCGCCAAGTTCGCCGGCGGCGGCCGGGCCCTGGATCTCTTTCCGCCGATCTGGCGCGCGCGCTTCCTGCACGCCCAGGCCCAGGCGGCGCTCGGCGTCGGCGACGTGACTGGCGCGATGCAATGGGTGACGAAGGCGCTGGATACACCCAAGGTTCCGGTCGAGGATCAACTGGATATCCGCCTGACCCAGGCCCGCATCTTCGAGGCCAAGGGCGAGAAGGTCCGCGCCCGCCGCATGTTCGAGGCTATCGCCAAGGCGCCGTACGACCGCATTGCTACGCCGGCCATGCTGCACGCCACCGAGCTGGGCTACGCCAAGGGCCAGATCAGCGCTCAGAAGGCCGCCGAGGTCCTGAACCAGCTCCGCTACCGCTGGCGCGGCGACGGCGTCGAGCTGGAGGTGATCCGTTCGCTGGGCCGCCTCTATATCGACCAGGGCCGCTATCGGGAGGCGCTGGAAGTGCTGCGCTCGGCGGGTCGCCAGCTGCCCGACCGCCCCGAAGCCGTGGCGCTGCAGAACGATCTGTCGAACACCTTCCGGCAGCTGTTCCTGCAAGGCCTGGCCGACGGCATGCAGCCGGTCCAGGCCGTGGGGCTGTTCTATGACTTCCAGGACCTGACCCCGATCGGCGCCGATGGCGACCAGATGGTCCGCAACCTGGTGCGCCGCCTTGTCGACGTCGACCTGCTGGACGACGCCGCCAAGCTGCTGAAGTATCAGGTCGACAACCGCCTGAACGGCGTGCCCAAGGCCCAGGTCGCCACAGATCTGGCCTGGATCTACCTGATGAACAAGAAGCCGGAGGATGCGTTGGACGCGATCAACGCGACCCGCACCACCATCCTGCCGCCGGCCCTGAACGTCGAGCGTCGCCTGGCCACCGCCCGCGCCCTGATGGGCCTGGGCCGCTTCGACGACGCGCTGGAGCTGATCGACAGGGACGCCAGCCGCGACGGCCAGGAGATCCGCGCCGAGATCGCCTGGAAGCAGCACACCTGGCCGACGGCCGGTGCGCTGTACGAGCGTTCGCTGGGTGATCGCTTCAAGACCCCGGGCGCGCTGAGTCCCGGCGACGAGGCCCGCCTGCTGCGCTCGGCCGTGGCCTACAGCCTGGCCGACGACGACAAGTCCCTGGCTCGCCTGCGCCAGCGCTGGTCGGGCTTCGTCGATAACGCCAGCAATCCGGACGGTCTGCGCGTCGCGTTGCAGGGCATGAATGTCGAATCGCTGTCGGCCTCGGACTTCAGCCGCGTCACCGCCGACAACGAGGCCTTCAACGGCTGGATCGGCCGGATGAAGGACAGGTTCCGAACGGGCCAGCCCGCCGGCTCGCCCGCCCGCGCAGGCAAATAGGGCAGGGACTTTCCCCAACAGCTCGTTTTCGCGGAGGGCTAAGGCACGATCAGCCTTGGCGCGGCCCACGTCATCGAAAATTCGCCCGCCAAAGCGGATTGGTCTTATGGCGGGCTCTGGGCGTTTGGCCTAGTTAGGGCTCGCCCGAGGGTTCGAAGGGGCTGGCGGCCGGCGGCCGCTTGCCTTTCCGCCGCGAGCGTGTCATGACAACGTTGTCATAGGGTGGACGACATTGGCTAAGAACAACCAAGACGCCGATAACGGGCGCGAAGTGCTGGTGCTGCTGGGCGGTGCGGGGGATCTGGCCCTGCGGATGCTGTTGCCTTCGCTGTATTTCCTGGAAGTCGACCGACTGCTGCCGCACGACTTGCGCATCGTCGGCGTGGCCCGCGCGGACCATACGCCCGAGAGCTACAAGGCCCTGGTCCGCGAGCAGTTGGGCAAGCGCGCCACGGTGGAGGAGGCGGCCTGGAACCGCCTGGCCGCCCGTCTCGACTATGTCGCCGTCGACATCACCAAGGAAGAAGACACCCAGCGCCTGGCCGATCGGATCGGCCCGCATGGAACCATGGTGATATTCTTCTCGCTGTCGCCCAGCCTGTACGGCGCGGCCTGCGTGGCGCTGCAGGCGGCCGGCCTGACGGGTCCGAACACGCGTCTGGTTCTCGAAAAGCCGATCGGCCGCGACCTGGAAAGCTCCAGGAAGACCAACGCCGCGGTCGGGGCGATCGTCGACGAAAGCCAGATCTTCCGGATCGACCACTATCTGGGCAAGGAGACGGTCCAGAACCTGACCGCCCTGCGCTTCGCCAACGTGCTGTTCGAGCCCCTGTGGGACCGCAACACCATTGACCACGTGCAGATCACCATCGCCGAGACCGAGAAGGTCGGCGACCGCTGGCCCTATTACGACGAGTACGGCGCGCTGCGGGACATGGTGCAGAACCACATGCTGCAGCTGCTGTGCCTGGTGGCCATGGAGGCGCCGTCGGGCTTCGACGCCGACGCCGTCCGGGACGAAAAGGTCAAGGTTCTGCGCAGCCTGCGCCCCTTCACCCGCGATAGCGTGGCCCACGACACCGTGCGCGGCCAGTACGTGGCCGGCGTCGTCGAGGGCTCCGCGCGGGTCGGCTATGTCGACGAAGTCGGCAAGCCCACCAAGACCGAGACCTTCGTGGCCATGAAGGTGGCGATCGACAACTGGCGCTGGGACGGCGTGCCGTTCTTCCTGCGCACCGGCAAGAACCTGCCCGACCGCCGCACCCAGATCGTCGTCCAGTTCAAGCCGCTGCCGCACAACATCTTCGGCCCGGCGACCACCGGCGACCTGTGCTCCAACCGCCTGGTCATCGACCTGCAGCCGGACGAGAACATCGTGCTGACGGTGATGAACAAGCGTCCTGGCCTGTCGGAAGAAGGCATGCGCCTGCAGTCGCTGCCGCTGTCGCTGTCGTTCAGCCAGAGCGGCGGCCGCCGCCGCATCGCCTACGAGAAGCTGTTTCTGGACGTCTTCCGCGGCGACAGCACGCTGTTCGTGCGCCGCGACGAGGTCGAGGCCGCCTGGAAGTTCATCGACGACGTTTCGGCCGCCTGGGCCGACGCCAATATCGAGCCGGCGCACTACGCGGCCGGCACCTGGGGCCCGCAGTCGGCGCAGGGGCTGATCTCGCCCGGCGGTCGGTCCTGGAAGGCGTGATCATGGCCCAATCCCCGCTTCCCAGGCCCGAGATCGAAGCCTTCCCGACCCGCGAGGCGCTCTACGACGCCGCCGCTTCGACCATCGTCGAGGCCCTGACCACGGCCGTGGCCGAGCATGGCGTGGCCGGCTTTGCGGCCACCGGCGGCTCCACGCCGGCCCCGGTCTATGATCGCCTGGCGACCCTGACCGCGCCCTGGGACAAGGTCATGGTCACCCTGACCGACGAGCGCTGGGTCCCGCCGACCGATCCCAGCAGCAACGAACGGCTGGTGCGTCGTCATCTGCTGAAGGGGCGCGCGGCCAGCGCCGGCTTCTCGCCGCTATACTTCGAAGGCGTCAGCCATGAGGAGGCGGCGCTGAAGGCCCAGGCGGGCGTCGCGTCCGCCGCGCCGTTCGGCGCGGTGCTGCTGGGCATGGGCCCCGACGGCCACTTCGCCTCGTTGTTCCCCGGCTCGCCGGTGCTGGCGCGTGGTCTCGACCCCGCGTCCGACCGCCTGGTGCTGGCCGTGCCGCCGGGAGATCCTGCCCCGGACATTCCCCGGATCAGCCTGACCTTCCAGGCGTTGACCCAGTCGGCGTTGATCGTGCTGCTGATCACCGGCCAGGCCAAGCGCGCCCTGCTGGACGGCGAGGTCGATCCGGCCCTGCCGATCGCCGCCGTCCTGAACCAGGACCGCGCCAAGGTCCGCATCCTGTGGGCGGAGTAATCGCCATGAGCCTGAACCCGGTCATCGCCGAAGTCACCGCCCGCATCGTCGAGCGCAGCAAGGACAGCCGCGCGGCGTATCTGGCCAACATGCAGCACGCGATCGACAGCCAGCCGGGCAGGGCCAAGCTGTCCTGCGCCAACTGGGCGCACGCCTTCGCCGCCTCGCCGGGCGTCGACAAGGTCCGCGCGCTCGACCCGAACGCGCCGAACATCGGCATCGTCTCGGCCTATAACGACATGCTGTCGGCCCACCAGCCGCTGGAAGCGTATCCGGCGCTGATCAAGGCCGCCGCGCGCGAGGTCGGGGCCACCGCCCAGTTCGCCGGCGGCGTACCCGCCATGTGCGATGGCGTCACCCAGGGCCGTCCCGGCATGGAGCTGTCGCTCTTCTCCCGCGAGGTCATCGCCATGGCCACGGCCGTGGCCCTGACTCACGACGCCTTCGACTCGGCGCTGTATCTCGGCGTCTGCGACAAGATCGTGCCGGGTCTGGTCATCGGCGCCCTGACCTTCAGCCACTTGCCAGCCCTGTTCGTGCCTGCCGGTCCGATGACCTCGGGTCTCCCGAACAGCGAGAAGGCCCGCATCCGCGCCCTCTACGCCGAGGGCAAGGTCGGCCGCGCCGAGCTGCTGGAAGCCGAGCAGGCCAGCTACCACGGCCCGGGCACCTGCACTTTCTATGGCACGGCCAACACCAACCAGATGCTGATGGAGCTGATGGGCTTCCATCTGCCCGGCTCGGCCTTCGTGCATCCCAACACGCCGTTGCGCGAGGCCCTGGTCAAGGAAGCCGCGCGCCGCGCCGCCGCCGTGACCAACAAGGGCAACGAGTTCCTTCCGGTCGGCCGGATGATCGACGAGAAGTCGATCGTCAACGGCGTGGTCGGGCTGATGGCCACCGGCGGCTCGACCAACCTGGCCCTGCACATCGTCGCCATGGCCCACGCGGCCGGCGTCCAGCTGACGCTGGAAGACCTGGACGACATCTCCAAGGCCACGCCCTTGCTGGCCCGCGTCTATCCGAACGGCGCCGCCGACGTGAACCACTTCCAGGCCGCCGGCGGCATGGCCTTCATCATCCGCGAGCTGCTGAAGGCCGGACTTGTCCATGACGACGTCCAGACCATCGCCGGCCCCGGCCTGTCGCTCTACGCCCAGGAGCCGCATCTCGAGGACGGCGTCCTCAAGTGGCGCGAGGGCGCAACCGAAAGCCTGGACACCGCCATCGTCCGCCCAGTCTCCGATCCGTTCAGCCCCGAGGGCGGCCTGCGCCTGCTGGCCGGCAACCTGGGCCGCGGCGTCATGAAGATTTCGGCCGTGAAGCCCGAGCACCACGTGATCACCGCCCCGGCGGCCGTGTTCCAGGAACAGGAAGACTTCATCGCCGCCTTCAAGCGCGGCGAGCTGGACCGCGACGTCGTCATCGTCGTCCGCTTCCAGGGCCCGTCGGCCAACGGCATGCCGGAACTACACAACCTGTCGCCGTCGATCTCGGTGCTGCTGGATCGCGGCTACAAGGTCGCCCTGGTCACCGATGGCCGCATGTCGGGCGCCTCGGGCAAGACGCCGGCCGCCATCCACGTGACGCCGGAAGCCGCCAAGGGCGGGCCGCTGGCGTATGTCCAGGACGGTGACGTCATCAGTGTCAACGCCGAGACCGGCGAATTGAAGATCCTGGTGGACGAGGCGGTTCTACGCGCCCGTACGCCAGCGAACGTCCCGGCGTCCAAGCCGGGCTTTGGTAGGGAACTGTTTGGATGGATGCGCAGCGGGGTCGGCGCAGCCGACGCCGGCGCGTCCGTCTTCGCCTAGGAAAGCACGCAGCATGGACGGCAATCACAGCGTGGGGCTCGGCCTCGTCGGCGACATTGGCGGCACCAACGCCCGCTTCGCCCTGGTCGAATTCGATGGTCAGGACCCGCGCCTGATCGAGCCGACGACCTACAAGGGCGAGGACTACGGTACGGCCGAGGACGCCATCGAGCATTACCTGCAGAAGGTCGGCGTTCGCCATCCCGACCAGGCGGTGGTAGCCGTGGCCGGTCCGATTGAGCACGGCTCGGTCCACATGACCAATCTGGACTGGCGGATCTCGGAAGACAGCCTGCGTCGCGCCGGCGGCTTCCGCAACGCCAAGCTGATCAACGACTTCACCGCCCAGGCCCTGGCCGCGCCGCGCCTCAGCCCCAAGGACCTGCGCCAGGTCGGCCATCTGCCGACCTCGGGCGAGGGGGATCTGGCGATCCTGGGTCCGGGCACCGGCTTCGGCGTCGCCGGTCTCGTGCGTCGTCATGGTCAGGAGATCCCGCTGGCCACCGAGGGCGGCCACGTCGCCTTCGCGCCGGTCGACGCCATCGAGATCGAGGTGCTGCGCGCCTTGACCCGGCAACTGGACGGCGGCCGCGTCTCGGTCGAGCGCATCCTGTCGGGGCCGGGCATGGAAGACCTGCACGTGGCCCTGGCCGAGGCCGAGGGCCGCAAGGTCGAGACCCTGGCCGCCAAGCAGATCACCGAGCGCGCGGTCGAGGGCTGCGCCGACAGCCTGGCCACGGTGAACCGCTTCTGCGCGGTGCTAGGCTCGACGGCCGGCGACATCGCCCTGACCCTGGGCGCGCGCGGCGGCGTGTTCATCGCCGGCGGCATCGCGCCCCGGATCATCGACATCCTGGAGAAGAGCCCGTTCCGCGAGCGCTTCGACGCCAAGGGGCGCCTGTCGCACTACACCCAGTCGATTCCGACGCACGTCATCCTGCACCCGCACACCGCCCTCATCGGCGCGGCGGTGGCGCTGACGCCGGAGGGCCGGGCGGCGGTCTCCTAGTCGTTCTCTTGGGGCTCGCCATGACAACCCTGTCATGGCCTAGTATCCGCCACGCCGGAGAGAATCGGCGCGACGAGGGACGGAATTGAGCGCCAAAGTCACGATCCACGATGTAGCCCGCGAAAGCGGGGTCTCGATCAAGACCGTTTCGCGGGTCCTCAACCGTGAGCCCAACGTCAAGGCCGACACCCGCGACAGGGTGCAGGCCGCCGTGGCGGCGTTGAACTATCGGCCCAACATCTCGGCCCGCAGCCTGGCGGGCTCGAAGGCCTATCTGATCGGCGTCTTCTTCGACAACCCCAGCCCTGGCTATGTCACCGACGTGCAGCTGGGAGCCATCGCGCGGTGCCGGCAGGAGGGCTTCCACCTAATCGTCGAGCCGATCGACTCGACGGGCGACATCCAGGAACAGGTCCAGCCGATGCTGGCCACTCTGCGCATGGACGGGGTGATCCTGACCCCGCCGCTCAGCGACCATCCGCTGGTGCTCTCCGCGTTGGAGCAGGCGGGCGTCGCCTATGTCCGCATCGCGCCGGGCGGCGATATGGACCGCGCCCCGTGGGTCAGCATGGACGATCGCCTGGCCGCCTACGAGATGACCAAGCACCTGATCGGGCTGGGCCACCGCGACATCGGCTTCATCATCGGCCACCCCGACCATGGCGCCTCGCATCTGCGCCACCAGGGCTTCCTGGACGCCATGCGCGACAGCGGCCTGATCGTCCGCGACGATCGAGTGGAGCAGGGCTTCTTCTCGTTCCGCTCGGGCTTCGACGCGGCCGAGAAGCTGTTGGGCGGCGCCGATCGTCCGACGGCGATCTTCGCTTCCAACGACGACATGGCCCTGGGCGTGATGGCGGTCGCCAACCGCCTGCGCCTGGACCTGCCGGCCCAGCTGTCGGTCGCCGGCTTCGACGACACGCCCGGCGCCAAGATCACCTGGCCGCAGCTGACCACCGTGCGCCAGCCGATCTTCGCCATGGCAGGCGCGGCCGCCGACATGCTGATGCATGGCGTGGAGCGGGAGGAGGGCGCGCCGCCGCCCTCGCGCGTGCTGGATTTCGAACTGGTGGTCCGAGAATCCACCGGACCGGCGCTCCGCTAAGGCGATGGAGCCTCGGGTCATGTGTTACCGCAATCATATTGAACTTGACAGCGCTGTCCAATTGGCGCGACATCATTGCGATCAAGACGGTCGTCCACGAAGGCGGCGTCGGAGGAAACGCCAATGACTTCGCCCGACAGCGCCCGTCGCGTCGTGCAGCCTGCCCGGTTTGAATGTCTCCATTCAAACCGGATCAGCAGGCTCGCTCTCCCTGGAGAAGAGCGCGTTTCGCGCGCTCTCGACGCACGATCACTCCCCTCCAAGCGGCCCTGAACCGCTTCATCTTTCGCTCGGCGCGGTTACCCGCAAGCGCCGCGTCGAGCGCTTTTCCGCTTCAATTTACGCGATCCGCCCGGGGGCGGCGTATCCTTGGGAAGAACCATGTCCGCATCCAGCCTCGTCCGCGCGTCCGCCCTGGCCCTGATCCTGGCTGGCGGCCTGGCGGGTTCGGCCCCGGCGCAGAACGCCGCGACGGCCCATCCCAGCGTCTGGCCCAAGGCCCACAGCCCCGCGACGATCACCGATGCTAGGACCGAGGCCTTCATCACCAAGCTGATGAGCCAGATGAGCGTCGAGGATAAGGTCGCCCAGACCATCCAGGCCGATGGCGCGTCGATCACGCCCGAAGAGCTGGCGAAGTATCGCCTCGGCTCGGTGCTGGTCGGCGGCAACAGCGCGCCGGACGGCAATGACCGCGCCACGCCCCAGCGCTGGGTCGAGTGGATCCGCGCTTTTCGCGCCGCGGCCCTGGAGAAGCGCGGCGGCCACCAGGAAATCCCGATCATGTTCGGCGTCGACGCCGTGCACGGCCACAACAACGTCGTGGGCGCGACGATCTTCCCGCACAATGTCGGCCTGGGCGCGGCGCGCGATCCGGACCTGATCCGTCGCATCGGCGAGGCGACGGCCGAGGAGATGGTCGCGACGGGCGCCGACTGGACCTTTGGTCCCACCGTGGCCGTGCCGCGCGACGAACGCTGGGGCCGCGCCTATGAGGGCTATGCCGAGGATCCGGAAGTGGTGAAGGCCTATTCCGGCCCGATGACCCTGGGCCTGCAGGGGCCTTTGATCGCCGGCAAGCCGTTGGGCGAGGGCCACGTCGCCGGGTCGGCCAAGCACTTCCTGGCCGACGGGGGCACCACGGGCGGCAAGGACCAGGGCGACGCCCAGATCTCCGAGGCCGATCTCGTTCGCCTGCACGCCGCCGGCTACCCGCCGGCCATCGACGCGGGCATCCTGTCGGTGATGGTCTCGTTTTCCAGCTGGAATGGGGTCAAGCACACGGGCAACAGGAGCCTGCTGACCGACGTGCTGAAGGGACGGCTGGGCTTCGAGGGCTTCGTGGTCGGCGACTGGAACGCCCACGGACAGGTCGAGGGCTGCACCAACACCAACTGCGCCCAGGCCTATTTGGCCGGCATGGACATGATCATGGCCCCCGACAGCTGGAAGGGCCTCTACGACAACACCCTGGCCCAGGTTAAGGCCGGCCAGATCCCGATGGCGCGGATCGACGACGCCGTGCGCCGCATCCTGCGGGTCAAGGTCAAGGCGGGCCTGTTCGAAGACAAGCGCCCGCTCGAGGGCAAATATGACCTTCTGGGCTCGCCCGCCCACCGCGCCGTGGCGCGTGAAGCCGTCCGCAAGTCGCTCGTTTTGCTGAAGAACGACGGCGTCCTGCCGTTGAAGAGCTCGGCCCGCGTGCTGGTCGCCGGCGACGGGGCCGACGACATCGGCAAGGCCGCCGGGGGGTGGACCCTGACCTGGCAGGGCACGGGCAACAAGAACAGCGACTTCCCCAACGGCCAGTCGATCTATGCCGGCATCGCCGAGGCGGTGAAGGCGGGCGGCGGTAGCGCCGAGCTGTCGACCTCGGGCGACTTCAAGGCCAGGCCCGACGTCGCCATCGTGGTGTTCGGCGAGAACCCCTACGCCGAGTTCCAGGGCGACATCGCCACTGTCGAGTACCAGCCGGGCGACAAGTCCGACCTGGCCCTGCTCAAGAAGCTGAAGGGGGCCGGGATCCCCGTGGTCTCGGTGTTCCTCAGCGGCCGGCCGCTATGGACCAATCCCGAGATCAACGCTTCGGACGCCTTCGTCGCGGCCTGGCTGCCGGGCTCGGAAGGCGGCGGGGTCGCCGACGTGCTGATCGGCGACGCGGCCGGCAAGCCGCGCCATGACTTCCGGGGCAAGCTCTCGTTCTCGTGGCCCAAGCGGGCCGACCAGGAGCCGCTGAATGTCGGCGACAAGAACTATGATCCGCAGTTCGCCTATGGCTACGGCCTGAGCTACGCCAAGCCCGGCAAGGTCGCGGTGTTGTCCGAAGACGCCGGCGTCGCTTCGACAGCGGCGGTCAATGTGGACCGCTATTTCGCCGCCGGCCGCGCGCCGCCGCCGTGGGCCCTGAACGCCAGCGGCGCCGTTTCGCTGAAGACCATCGACGCCGGCGCGCAGGAAAACGCCCGCCAGGCGACATGGAGCGGGAGGGGGCCGGGAGCCTGACGATCGCCGGCCCGCCGGTCGATCTTTCGCGCCAGACCACCGGCGACATGGCGGTGACGATCCGGTACAGGGTGGATGCGTCCCCAGAGAAACCGGTGTCCCTGGGTTTGGCCTGTGGCGAATCCTGCGGGGCGACGGTAGACGTTACGTCAACGTTGTCAGGTGTGAAACGCGGCGAATGGCGTACGGCCAAGATCAAACTTTCCTGCTTCAAGGCCAAGGGCGCGGACATGACGCATGTTTCGTCCCCCTTCGCGCTGACCACCGCCGGACGCATGACGTTGTCGTTCACCGAAATCAAGCTGGCTTCCAACGAGGGCGACGCCTTCTGTCCGCCGGACTGATTCAAGACCAGGAAGGAGCGACGGCATGATCCGCGCCCGTCGCTCGCGCATCGTCGCCACCCTCGGTCCGGCCTCGAGCTCGCCGGAAATGATCGTCACCCTGGCCAGGGCCGGGGCGGACGTCTTTCGCCTGAACTTCAGCCACGGCGCCCACGAGACTCACGCGGCCGTGTACGCGGCGATCCGCGAGGCCGAGAAGACCGTGGGCCGCCCGCTGGGCATCCTGGCCGATCTGCAAGGCCCCAAGCTGCGCGTCGGCAAGTTCGCCGAAGGTCCGGTCATGCTGAAGGCCGGTCAGGCCTTCCGTTTCGACAGCGACCCGACCCCGGGCGACGAAACGCGGGTGCATCTGCCGCATCCGGAGATCCTGACCGCCATGCGGCCGGGCGCGACCCTGCTGCTGGACGACGGCAAGCTGCGCATGACCGTGACCGACGCCGGTCCGGGTTACGCCAACACCACCGTGGTCAATGGGGGAAAGCTGTCAGAGCGCAAGGGCGTGGCGGTGCCGGATGTCGTCATCCCGATGTCGCCCCTGACCGCCAAGGACCGCGAGGACCTGGCTTTCGCGCTGCGTCTCGGCGTCGACTGGATCGCCCTGTCGTTCGTACAGGCGCCCGAGGACATGGCCGAGCTGCGCCGGATCGTCGAAGGTCGCGCCGCCGTGCTGGCCAAGATCGAGAAGCCCCAGGCCCTGAAGGTGCTGGGGCCGATCCTCGACCTCTGCGACGGGGTGATGGTGGCTCGCGGCGATCTCGGCGTCGAAATGGCCCCGGAAGAGGTGCCGGTGGCCCAGAAGGAAATCCTGCGGGCGGCGCGCGAGCGCGGCATCCCGGTGATCGTCGCGACCCAGATGCTGGAATCGATGATCAACTCGCCGACCCCGACCCGCGCCGAGGCCTCGGACGTGGCCAACGCGGTCTACGAGGGCGCGGACGCGGTGATGCTGTCGGCGGAATCGGCGGCCGGCGACTATCCCGGAAGAGTCGGTGTCGATGATGAATCGCATCATCGAGCGCGTCGAACGCGACCCGCGCTGGCCCGAGCTGATGCAGGCCGAACAGCGCCACGACGATGACGACGCCGACGTGCTGGTGGTCGCCGCCGCCGGCGCGGCCAAGTCCGGCTCGACCAAGTGCCTGGTGGCCTTCACCACCACGGGCGCGACCGCGCGCCGCCTGGCCCGCGAACGCCCCTGCAGCCGGTCCTGGCCCTGTCGCCCGACATCAACGCCGTGCGCCGCATGACCCTGTGCTGGGGGATCGAGCCGCGCGTCAGCGCTCAGCCCGACAGCCTGGAGGTCGTGACCACCGACGCGTCGAGCAAGGCGCTGGACCTGGGTCTCGTCGCGCCGGGCGAACGCCTGCTGGTCGTGGCGGGAACGCCGTTCGGCGCGCCGGGCGCCGCCAACCTGCTGCGATTGGCCCATGCACCCGCGCCGTCCCGCCGGCGGTAGCCCCGGCTAGCCGGCGAAAGACGCTGGCAGCAGTCGCTCGTAGCCGCGACGCACGGCGCCGTAGCACTCGCAGGCCATGGCTTCGAGGCCGTCGCGGTCCAGGATGTCGACCACGCCGCGGCGATAGCGGATCAGACCCTTGCTCTGCAGTGAGCCGGCGACGGCCGTGACGGTCGTGCGCTGGACGCCCAACATGTCGGCCAGGAACTCCTGGGTCAGGTTGACCGTGTTGCCGTCGATGCGGTCGTGGCAGCCCAGCAACCAGCGGCAGAAGCGGGCCTCGACGGCGTGCAGGGCGTTGCAGGCCACCGACTGGATGGCGTGACCGAACAGCGCCTCGTTATGACGATCCACCAGATCGCGCAGCGCGGCGCTTCGCCTCCAGACCTCATGCAGGGGCGCCGCGGCGATCCGCAGGGTCGAGCCCGGAGCCTGGACAATGGCGCGGCTCAGAGCTTGTCGCGGCGCGACGGCGGCCATCAGGCCCAGGGCGCCTTCGCGGCCGATGGTGGCGGACTCGATGGCCGCGCCGTTTTCCATCAGGGTCATCAGCGAGATGACGCAATCGTTCGGGAAATAGACCTGATCGATCTGGTCGCCCGGATCATGGAGGAGGCGCCCCTTCTCCAGATCGATCGCGGACAGATGTGGCGCGAGAAGGGCCCTGTCCTCGGACGGCAGCGCGGAAAGCAAGCGGTTCTTCAAGGTCGCCAACGGCCCAGTCATGCGGAATCGAACGCCGTCTCACGGCAAGGGTTGCAAGCTATAGGTGGGGGCGTTGCTGGGCGCCGTCGCTTAGCCGACACAATGCAGTCAGGACGGTCGTAAAAACAGAAGAGTCCACGAAACAGTCTGCTTTTCGCCATCATTTGGCATTTTGAGTGTCTGTCGGGTGGTCGACATAACTACTCAATCTAGGTGCGTGGCGACTTGAACTGATCTGAAGCGGGCAAAGAAAAAGCCGCCTCGAGAGGGCGGCTTGAAGACGGTTCGGAACAAGGAATGGGACGGCGGCGTGCTGTTGGCTCGCGCTCCGACGGTCGCTGGCGACGTCGCCCCTGGCCAGGTCCCGCCCTGACCCTGACCGGTGTGGGCATGGTCGGCCTTCCTCGCGATCGGGGAATCGCAAGGAAGAGCCGTTGGCGCGGGCGGCGGTTCCCGCGCCCCAGGCCGCCGAACCTGACCCGGGGACGGGAGGGGTTCGAGCGATCTGGTCCCACGCGTGCGAGCCCTCGTCAGCTACCCAGAAGGCGAAGGTTCGTACGCCATCGGCCTTGTTGGAGGCGCACCGCCGAGCGCCTCCGCCGTTCAGAACTACTTCGGCTTGGCGAAGGCCGAGGACATCCAGCCCCGGGCGCCGTTCTCGTCGTCGACTTCCATCCAGACGCCGTTGCGCTGGCCGGTCGGATAGACCACGCCGCCGGCCTTGACCTTGCCGACGATCGCGCCGGTCGGCGAGGCGGCGCCGCGCAAGGAGATTTCCTGGGTCGTGGCCAGCAGGTTCGGCGCCGCGGACGCGGTCGGTGCGGCGGTGGTCATGGCGGACGAAACTTGCGTCACGGCGGCCGCGCCGCACTTGCCCTGATAGAGGCCGCCCATGACCGCCCGGCGCTGCTGGGCGAGCTGGATATTCTGGGCTTCGCGCTGGGCCTTGGCCGCGGCGGCGGCCTTGGCCTGGGCCGCGGCGGCGTTGGCGAACATGCCCAGGCCCGGTACGCGGCCCAGGGCTCCGCTATAGAGCGCCGCGTTGACGCCCAGGCTGGCGGCCGTCTCGGCCCCGCGCGCGCCGGCCTCGGCGCTGGCGATGGCGTTGTTGGAGACGCCCATCATCTGGTCCATGCGAACCATCTCGGCGCTGATCTGGTCGCAGGTCATGGTCGCGTCAGCCGGATAGCTGAGTTGCAACTGGGCCTGGGCGCTGGTGGCGGCGAGGGCGAGGCCCAGCACGGCGCCAAATTGGACGAAAGCAGTGGTGATGGTCTTGGTCATGATGGCTCCCCTGGACGGAAGCCGTCTATGAAACCCGCTCCCCGCGAGACCCCGGTCCGTCAGTTCGAGAACGACGGTATCGGCAGCGCGCGGGCGGGGCCTATCCCCAGGGCTGGGGGTAGGCGTCCGATCCTAGAAACCCATCAGGCGTGCATAGCGGTCGCGGTGGAAGCTGGCGCCGCCGAACAGGGCCTCGGTGACGCGGGCGCG
Organism: Caulobacter sp. UC70_42; assembly: GCF_044056025.1. NCBI lineage: Bacteria > Pseudomonadati > Pseudomonadota > Alphaproteobacteria > Caulobacterales > Caulobacteraceae > Caulobacter > Caulobacter sp. UC70_42. The sequence continues at coordinate 3,226,075 of NZ_CP171994.1, forward strand.
CTTCATGTAGAGGCCGGCATCGTGGGCGTCCGTCATGCCGATGCCGCCGTGCATCTGGACCATCTCGTTGCTGGCCAGATGGACGAGCTCGCTGGCCTTGGCCTTGGCGAGGGAGGCCAGCGCCCGAGTGTCGCTGCCAGCATCAAAGGCTTCCAAGGCGGCCTCGACGCACGAGCGCGTGGTCTCGATATCGGTGAACCACTTGGCGGCGCGGTGTTGCAAGGCCTGGAACGTGCCGATGACCTGGCCGAACTGGGTGCGGGTCTTGATGTAGTCCAGGGTGATGTCGAAAGCCGCCGAGGCGCTGCCCAGCATCTCGGCCGCCAGGCCGGCATAGGCGCGATCCAGGACCGGCTCCAGCACGGCCCAGCCCTTGTCGACCTCGCCCAGCACCGCGTCGGCGCCGACCTCGACGCCGTCGAAGGCGATCCGGGCCGCGCCGCGCGAGTCGATCAGGGAAAGGTGCGTGCGGACGACGCCGGGCGCGTCGCCAGCGACCAGGAACAGGGTCAGGCCTTCGGTCGAGCCCACCGCGCCGCCGGTGCGAGCGACGACGATCAGCAGGTCGGCGGCCTCGCCGTCCAACACGAAGGTCTTGGTCCCGTTCAGCACGAAGCCGGAGGCGCTCTTGGTCGCGGTCAGGGCCGTGCGGGCCGGATTGTGGTGCGAGCCCTCGTCGACGGCGAGGGTGGCGACGGCCTCGCCGGTGGCGATCTTGGGCAGCCAGGCCGACTTCTGGGCGTCCGAACCGCCCAACCGCAGGGCCGAGGCCCCGATCAGGGCGGTGGAGAGCAGAGGAGAGGCGGCCAGGGTGCGTCCGGTCTCCTCCAGGATAAGGCCCAGGCCCAGATAGCCGAAGGCCGAGCCGTCATAGTCCTCCGGCACGATCACCCCGGCCCAGCCCATCTGGCCCATCTCGGCCCAGGCGTTGGGATCGAAGCTCTGCTTGGACTTGCCATCGCGCAGCTTGCGCAGGGCGCCGACGGGCGCGCTTTCGCTGGCCCAGCCCTTGGCGGCGTCGCGCAGCATGGTCTGTTCTTCGGTCAGGACGGCCATCAGGCGTGCTCCCTGGATTGATGACGGACGGCCCAGTCGAGGGCCTGTTCCAGACGGTCGTTGCCCCAGAAGAGCTCGCCGTCGGCGGTGAGGAAACTGGGCGCGCCGAACAGGCCACGCTCCTTGGCCATGCGGACATGGTCCTTGAGCAGGGCCTTGATCGGATCGGACTGAGCGGCGGCCAGGACGTGCTCGGGACCCGCGCCGATCTCGGCGATCAGCGGGGCGAGAACCTCGGGACTGGAGATATCCAGGTCGTCGACGAAGTTGGCCTGGTAGACGGCGCGGCTGAACTGAGGCGTCCAGCCGTCCTCCAGCCCGACTAGGGCCACGCGGGCGGCCAGCAGGCTGTTGCGCGGAAACTGGCTGGGGTGATTGAGGGGCAGACCCTGCTGGTCGCAGACCCGCTCCAGGTCACGCCACATGTACTCGCCTTTCACCGGGAAGACGTTGAAAGGACTGTCTTTCAGCCCCTGCTGCTCATGGAACAGCGGGCCGACGATGAACGGCCGCCAGGCCACGGCCACCCCCTTGTCGCCGGCCAGCCGCTCAATGCGCATGGCCGCCGGATAGGAGTAGGTCGAGGCGAACTCGTACCAGAACTCTAACATGGCCAGAACTCGATCATGGCCCTACTGGTGGTCCAGCAGGCCAAGAACCCGCTTGGCGACGACGTTGAGGTTCACCTCGCTGGTGCCGCCCTCGATCGAGTTGCCCTTGGCGCGGAGCATGGCGCGCGGGGCGGCCAGTTCTTCCGACGCGAAGCCTTCGCCCTCCCAGCCGAGACCCTGCAAGCCCAGCGCCTCAACCAGCAGCTCGGTGCGCTCCTGGTTCATCTTGGCGGCGGCGTACTTGATGATCGAGACGGCGGCGCTGGGGCCCGAGCCCTGCTTGGACTCGGCCTCGGCGCGGCGCACGGTCAGCATGAAGGCGTGGGCGTCCATCGAATGGGCGGCCAGACGCGCGCGGAAGTCGCCGTCGGCGATCCGGCCTTCGCTGTCGACGCCGATCTCCTTCTTGGCCGCTTCGACGGGCGAGAGCCCGCCGCCGCCGCCGAAGCCCGAGGCGCTGATGTTCTGGCGCTCGTACTGGAGCAGGCGTTTGGCGATGTCCCAGCCGCCATTCAGCTTGCCGACCAGCTGTGCCTTCGGAACCTCCACATTGTCGAAGAAGGTCTCGCAGAAGGGCGATGAGCCGCTGATCAGCTTGATCGGTCGGGCCTCGACACCCGGGGAGGTCATGTCGAACAGCACGAAGGAGATGCCCTCGTGCTTCTTGCTGGTGTCGGTGCGCACCAGGCAGAAGATCCAGTCGGCCTGGTCAGCATAGCTGGTCCAGACCTTCTGGCCGTTGATCAGGTAGTGATCGCCCTTGTCCTCGCACTTGGTCTGCAGGGAGGCGAGGTCGGAGCCGGCGCCGGGTTCGCTGTAGCCCTGGCACCAGCGGATCTCGCCGCGCACGATCTGCGGCAGGAAACGCTGCTTCTGCTCCTCGGTGGCGTATTCCAGCAGGACCGGGCCGAGCATCCAGATGCCGAAGCTCATCAGGGCCGGGCGGGCCTTCAGGCGTCGCAGCTCCTGCTCAAGCACCTTGTTCTGGGCCTTGGAGAGACCGCCGCCGCCGTACTCCTTGGGCCACATCGGCGCGGTCCAGCCGCGCTCGGCCATGCGGTCCAGCCACAGTTTGGCGTCGGGGTTCTTCCAGACCATCTTGCGGCCGCCCCACGGGGCTTCGTCCTCGCTCATCGGCGCGTTCAGGGACGGCGGATAGTTGGCCTCGAGCCAGGCGCGGGTCTCGGCGCGGAAGGCGTCGAGCTCGGTTCCCCCGAAATCGGCCATCGTCTCATCTCCCTAAGCGGACGGTTATTGGCCGACACACTACGCCGCCCGGCGACGGCGGCAAGTCGATTCAAACGATCGTTCGCGTCTTGGCTGGCGACCGTGTCACGGTTTGCGCGGTATAGAGAGGCTCGCTGTTGGATCCCGCAGGGGATTCGTCACTTCGGGATCTGGATGTCCTCGACAGTTTTCAGGCCCGCGGCCCTGGCGATCGCCCCGACCCTGGCGGCGATTCTCCACCGCGTCGGCTGGCGTTATGCTGCTGGCTTCAGGGGCCACGCCGTCGGAGCCGACCCGGTTCCTGCTGCTGCTGGCCTTCGCGCCGGATCTGCTGATCGAGATCAGTCACTTCTTCTCTTCCATCCTGGGCCTGGTCCTGTTGCTGCTGGCGTTCGGCCTGCGAGCGCGGCTGGGGGCCGCCTGGTGGGCGGCGCTGGCCGTGCTGGCCGCCTCGGCGGTCCTGGCGATCTTCAAGGGTCTGAACTGGGAAGAGACCGCCATGCTGTCGGTGTGCTTCCTGCTCATCCTGCCGTTCCACGACGCTTTTCCGCGCAAGGCGGCCCTGACCAAGATGGAGATCACGCCCGGCTGGCTGCTGTCGGCGGCCGCCGCCATCGTCGGGGCCAGCCTTCTGGGCTGGTGGTCGTTCCACCACACCGAGTTCGCCGACAAGTCCTGGATCCGGGTGCTGCAGGACCATGACGAGGCGGCGCGCGCCATCCGATCCTCGATCGCCGCGGCCATCGCGCTGCTGGCCGTCGGCGTCTGGCGGCTGGTCGCCACCGCCGCCACGCCCGCCGTGGTCGACGACACCGATCCGGACTTCGACCGCGTCCGCGCCATCCTGGCCAAGGCCGAGGACGCCGAGCCGAGCGCCAACCTGGCCTTGCTGGGCGACAAGCGCTTTCTGTTCTCGGCCTCGGGCGAGAGCTTCCTGATGTTCGGCGTGCGAGGGCGGTCGTGGATCGCCCTGGGCGCGCCGGTCGGCAAGGAAGAGGAGCGCATGGAGCTCTTCTGGCGCTTCCGCGAACTGGCCGACGCCCACGCCGCGCGAGCCGGCTTCTATGGCCTGGGCCCCGACGACCTGCCGGACTCCGTGGACCTCGGCCTGGCTATCCAGAAGACCGGCGAGAGCGCCGCGGTGCCGCTGGAGGCCTTCAGCCTGGCTGGCCGCCGCCGCGAGGTCCTGCGCCGCAACTGGCGCAAGGCCGGGGAGGGCGGGGCGGCCTTCGAGATCCTGCCGGTCGGCGCCGCCGCGGCGATCATGGACGAGCTGAAGGCGATCTCCGACGCGTGGCTCAGCCACCACGCCGGCGGCGAGAAGAGCTTCTCGATGGGCGGCTTCGATCCGCGCTACGTGGCCGAGTTCCCGGTCGCGGTGGTGCGCGGCGAGGAGGGCAAGATCGTCGCCTTCGCCACCCTGTGGCTGACGGCGTGCAAGACCTCGTTCTCGATGGACCTGATGCGCTACTCCGACGAGGCGCCCAAGAACGTTATGGACTATCTGTTCGTCGAGCTGCTGCAGTGGGGCAAGGACGAGGGCTACCAAGCGTTCGAGTTCGGCATGGCCCCGCTGGCGGGACTCGAGGATCGGCCGTTGGCGCCGATCATGTCGCGCGTCGGCCGGCTGCTCTACGAGCGCGGCGAGGAGATCTACAATTTCCAGGGCGTGCGGCGGTACAAGGACAAGTACGATCCCGTCTGGCAGCCGCGCTACATTGCCGCGCCCCACAAATGGGCGATCCCTTTCCTGCTCGCCGACATCGGTCTGTTGTCCTCTGGCGGCATGTCCGGCCTGACCAAGCGGCCCAAGAAAGCCCCAGCGGCGCCTGCGACCTAGTAGCGCTGCTGGTTGCCGGTCTGCACGCCCAGGAGGTTCGCCAGATGCACCAGCATCAGCATCAGGCCGACCACGCAGGCCATCATCAGCGGGCGCCACGGAACCATCCGCGGACCCTTTAGGACGTTGATGGGGCGCGCGCCGAGCCACCCGAAGACGAGTGCAAATGCAAGGAACGCAACCGCGGCGGAAATGGTTAGGGTCAGGTCCATGGCCGCTTCTAGGCCTGCGACAATCCGCCTGGCAAATGGTTAACCCGCGTTAACCCTCTTGCGTTTTAACCACGCTACAGAACCTTGGGACTCTGTCCCGATTCCTCCACAGTGAATCGTGCAGCCACTACATCTGGCGTTTTGGTCGCGTTTACACCCCAGGAATCGGTGACTAGCGTTTTCCTCAGATGCGAGGAGATCGATTCGCAATGACTGCGGCGTCGCCATGGAGCGTTAAGGGGATCGACCCCAAGGCACGGGAGGTCGCCAAGGACCTCGCGCGTCGCTCCGGCATGACCCTGGGGGAATGGCTCAATCGCATGATCATCGAGGGTGATGGTCAGGCGGCGGATCAGTTCTCGGACAAGCCCGCGGATCGGGAAGAGGCGCGTAGCCGCGCCTATCTGGAAATCGTCAAGGAAGACGCGCCCCCGCGTATCGAGATCGCCGAGCATCCGGCCGACGAGGTCGGCCGCGTGGCCCTGGCCCTCGACCGGCTGACCCAGCGCATCGAGGCCGCCGAGGGCCGCAACGCCGCCGCCATCTCCGGCATCGACCATTCCGTCCGTGACGCGCTCGCGCGCCTGGGACAGTCGGAGCGTGAACAGATCGCCGTCGCCGCCCGTTTCGAGGGGGCCGTGAACGAACTGAAGACCGAGCAGGCGCGCGCCGCCGAGCGCACGCGCCGCATGGAAGCCGAGGCGGCCGGGCCGCGCTCGGCCGAGGCGCTTCGTGCGCTCGAAGGCGCCCTGGGCAAGGTCGCCAGCCACCTCTATGACGGCGAGGCCCGCACCCGCGAGGCGATCGCCGCATTGGAAGCCCGCGTCAACGCGACGTCGGCGCCGCAGGATCCCACCGCCTTGGTCGACGCCGTCGTGGCGCGCCTCAGCGAACGCTTGGAAGCCGCCGAGACCCGCACCAGCGAGGCCCTGCGCGACATGAGCTCGTCGTTCTCGGCGCTGGACCAGCGTCTGGGCGCGGTCGAGGGCGCCAATCCGGCCGCGGGCGTGCAGGAGCGCCTCGAACAGCCTGGCCGTCAGCCTGACCCAGAAGATGGAAGCCGCGCGCCTGGAGATGGCCGCCAAGCTGAAGGAATCCGCCGACGGTCGCTTCGACCGCATGGAGCGCAAGCTGGGCGAGATGGCCGCCCACGTTCAGGCCGCCGAGCAGCGCTCGGCCCAGGCCATCGAGCGCATGGGCCGCGAAGTGGTCGGCGTCGCCGACGCCTTCAATCGCCGCGTCCAGGCGGCCGAGCAGCGCAACGCCACGGCCATCGAGCAGGTCGGCGGCGAGGTGGCGCGCATCGCCGCCAGCGTCGAGCACAAGCTGAACCGCGCCGACAGCGTCCAGGCGCAAGCCCTGGAAAAGCTGGGCGCGGAAATCGCCCGCATCACCGAGAAGCTGGCCGAGCGTATCGGCAGCGCCGAGCGCCGCAACGCCCTGGCCATCGACGATGTCGGCGAGCAGGTCGCCCGCGTCACCGAGCGCCTGAACCAACGCCACGAACGCTCCAGCCAGGAGCTGGTCGACCGCATCCGCCAGAGCGAGGAACGTACGCTCCGCATGCTGGAAGAGGCGCGCGAAAAGATCGACACTCGCCTGCACGACGCCCAGCGCAAGCTGGAAGCCGCGGCGCCGCCGGTCGCGCCCGCTCCCGCGCCCGCTCCCGCGCCGGCCCGTGTCGCGCCGGCCCCGGCGGTCTCGCCGTTCGACGATCCCTATTTCGGGCGGTCCGCCTCGTTCAGCCAGTCGTCTTCGTTCGACGACGATCAGGACGTGTTCGAAGCGCCGGTCGCCCCGTCGCGCGAGCCCAGCTTCGAGATCGCCGAGTTCCCGGCCGCCGAACCGGAAGAGCGCGCCTTCGCGCATGACGACTACGCCCTGGCAGACGGCTTCGAGCCGGAAGCGCCGCGCTACGAGGAGGTCGAGCCCGAGGTCTCCGACTTCGCGCCGGCCCAGCCCGCCCGGCCGATGTCCACCCGCGACATCATCGAGCAGGCCCGCGCCGCCGCGCGCGCGCCGCCGCGGCCGCCGACGCTAAGGTCGTGGGCAAGGCCAAGCCGGAAAAGAAGGCCAAGACCCCCAAGGCCGCGAAGGGGGAAAAGACCGGAACGCCGCTGTTCAGCGGCTTCGGCTTCGCCAAAAAGTCCAAGAACCGCCTGGGCGCGACCGTCGCCACCGCCGTGATGGTGTTTGGCGGCGCCGGCGCCCTGGGCGCCATGGTCGGCGGATTCATGCTGCTGAGCGCCGACGGCAGCGGGGCGACCCCGACGCGCGTCGCCGACGCCATCGCCGGCCGCAAGTCGGACGTCGAGGTCACTCGCCCGGAAGCCGACACCACGCCGGGCCAGCCGCGCGCCGCCGTGGCCCTGACCGCGGGCGCTGCGCCCGTCCAGGCCGACGCCCCCGCCGCGCCGGTCGCCACCGACAACGCCAAGGCCCTGTTCGAGGACGGGGTCCGCAAGATCGAGACCGGCGACCGCTCGGGCCTCGAGACGCTGCGCAAGGCCGCCAACGGCGGCTATCCCGCCGCCCAGTTCTATCTTTCGAAGATGTATGAGGGCGGCAAGGGCGGCGTGAAGCAGGACATGCCGGAAGCCCGCCGCTGGAGCGAACGCGCGGCCGCCGGCGGCGACCCCCGCGCCATGCACAATCTCGCCCTCTACTATTTCAAGGGCGAGGGCGGTCCGCGCAACTCGACCACGGCGGCGACCTGGTTCCGCAAGGCCGCCGACACCGGTCTGGTCGACAGCCAGTTCAACCTGGCCCAGCTCTATGAAAGCGGCCTTGGCGTCAGCCAGAACCCGGCCGAGGCCTACAAGTGGTACGTGATCGCCGGCCGTTCGGGCGACGCCACCGCCCGCAGCCGCGCCAACGCCTTGCGCGCTCAACTGACGGCCGAGGCCCAGCAGACCGCCGACCGCTCGGCCTTGGCCTTCCGTCCGCAAACCCAGACCCAGACGGCCAGCCTGACCGCATCGGCTCCGGCCGCTAACGCCAACCTCGGCATGGCCCAGAAAGTGCTGTCGCAACTCGGCTACTATCAAGGTCCGCGCGACGGCGTCGCATCGCCGGCCCTGCGCATGGCCATCGCCGCCTACCAGCGCGACCAGGGCCTGCCGGCGTCGGGTGCGATGGACGGCGAGACCCTGAACCGTCTGTCGGTTTACGCCCGCTGACCACTGTGCGTTGACGCAACCGCGCCCACCCGGCAATCAGGGATCTCTCTGACGTCGAGAGGGTCGCGCGCGCCTTGCACTTCTACCTGCCCATCGCCGAGGTGTCGGTGAACGCGCTGCTGCTGGTGGTGCTGGGCGGGCTCGTGGGCTTCATCTCAGGCATGTTCGGCATCGGTGGCGGCTTCCTGATGACGCCGGTACTGGTGTTCATGGGCATCCCCCCGGTCGTGGCCGTGGCCAGCGAGGCCAACCACGTCGCCGCCTCGTCGGTCTCCAGCGTCATCGCCTATAGCAGGAAGCGGTCCGTCGACTTCCGGATGGGCGGGGTGCTGGCCTGTGGCGGGGCGATCGGCTCGTTCATCGGGGTCGAGGTGTTCCGCTGGCTGCGCCTGATCGGCCAGGCGGACTTCGCCGTGTCGCTGTCCTACCTGCTGTTCCTGGGCGTCATCGGCGGGCTGATGCTGACGGAGTCGGTGGGGGACGATCCTGCGCCGCCGGAGCGGTCAGCCGCCCAAACCGCGCCGCGACCGGCGGCCCGCGCTGCTCTACGCCCTACCGTTCAAGGTGCGTTTCCCGCGCTCGCGGCTCTATATCAGCGTCATCCCGCCGATTCTGCTGGGCGTGTTCGTCGGCATTCTATCGGCGGTGATGGGCGTCGGCGGCGGCTTCATCCTGGTGCCGGCCATGATCTATCTGCTGCGCATGCCCGCGCCGGTGGTGGTGGGCACCAGCCTGTTCCAGATCGTCATCACCACCTCGCTGACCAGCGTGTTGCAGGCCGGCCGCAACCAGACGGTCGACATCGTGCTGGCCACTCTGCTGCTGATCGGAGGGGTGATCGGGGCGCAACTGGGCGCCCGGGCCTCGGGGCGTTTCCGCGCCGAGGAGTTGCGGGCGCTCCTGGCCCTACTGGTGCTGCTGGTCGGCCTGCGCATGGGCGCGGACCTGTTCATCAAGCCCGAGGAAGCCTTCGTCCTGATGACCGGGGCGACGCGATGATCCCGCTCGTCGAAGCGCCGCCGGCGCCTCCCCTCGTTCAGGCGCCGCCCGCGCCGGCGGTTTCCGCCGCCCTGACCGACACCGAGATTCGCGTCAGCTCTGGCTTCCGGGGCGCTCGGATCGTGCTCTACGGCGCGGTCTTCGATCCCAAGGACCGGCCCAGCGACATCGTCGTCATCGTCCGCGGTCCCGATCAGCCGCTGCGCATCGCCCGCAAGACCCAGGTGGCGGGCCTGTGGCTGAACAGCCGTCCCGTGGTGTTCCGCGGCGCGCCGGGATTCTACCGCGTGGCCTCCACCCGCGAGCTTCAGGAGATCGCCGGCTTCGCGCCGCTGCGCCATCTGGGGGCGGGGCTGGAGCACCTGGCCATCGCCGCGCCGCTGGAGCAGCGGGTCGAGACCACTTATGGCGTTCGCGACGTGGTGGTCAGCCGCCTGGGCGCGGACTATCTCGACTGGCGGCGCGCCGTGGTGCGCCTAAAGGAGAAGGCCGGCCTCTACGCCGCCGACCCGCGAGGCGTCCGGTTCGTCGACAAGGGTCTGTTCCGCGCCCAGCTGGACTTGCCAGCCGAGGCCCCGATCGGCCAGTACACGGCCCGTATCGTGCTGTTCCAGGACGGCAAGCCGGTGTCGATCCGCGACCGCGCCCTGGTGGTCGAGAAGGCCGGCGCCGAGCGGGCGCTCTATGTGTTCGCCAAAGATCGTCCGTGGACCTATGGGCTCGTGTCGGTAATAGTCGCGCTCGGGGCAGGGTGGGCGGCTTCGGTCGCCTTCCGAAGGAGTTGAGTCATGAACGAGTCCGCGGGCGAGCGGACGCCGGTTCCGCCGGCGGTATGGGTCTTTGGTCTATCGACCCTCATTCCCTTCTTCGTTTCGTCGGTGCTGTTCTGCTATGGCCCCGGCAGCATCCAGAGGTCGTCGCTGATCGCGCTGCTGTCCTATTCGGCCGCCATGGTCTCGTACTTCGGCGGCGTGCGGACGGGGCTGGAGATCGAGAACCCCAGTCCGCGCTGGTCGGTGCTGGGCATTTCGCTGCTGTTTCCCCTCGCGGGCTTTGGCCTTTTGCTGGGCGAGCTGAAGTTCGATCCGGCCTGGCAGCTGTCGGGCTTCCTGCTGGTCTTCCTGCTGCAATGGGTTTGGGACGTCACCGACCACGACGGCCCAACCTGGCGTCCGCGGATGCGCACCCTGTTGACCGCCGGCGCGGCCATCTCCCTGGCCTTCGCGCTGGAGCAGGCGCTGCATATGTGACCAGTCCTCGGCCGCTCAGTCCGGCCGCAGCGACTTCCGGCCCACCGCGTGGACCCGCTTGGGGCCCAGCGCGCCGGCCAGCAGCGGACCGGCGAACAGGTTCGAGAACGCCTCGTCCAGAATGTTCAGCCCGCCGGTGAAGGCACCGAACGCCGGGAGCACCAGCCTCTGCCCGTCGGTGACGAAGCAGCGGCGGCGCGTCGTGGCGCGGCCGCTGGTGATCTTGGCCGCCGGATGCAAGTGGCCAGCGACCTCGCCTAGCTGGACGCCCGGGACCGGCTCGTGGCGCAGGGTCAGGCCCGCGACAGCCGCCTCGTCGATGATCTCGCCCGGCAGGACCTTGGGGCCGTCGGCGTCGTGGTTGCCGACCGCCCACACCAGCTCCCGGCCGACCGCCAGGCCTTCCAGCCGTCGATAGTCGTCCGCCGCCAGCCGGGAACTCGCCGCCGCCGTCATGGAAGCTGTCGCCGAGAAAGATCAGCGTCCCGGGCGAGAGCAGGGCGATCTCGCGGTCCAAGCGGTCCAAGGTCTCGCGGGTGTCGTAGGGCGGCAGCATCTGGCCGAAGCGCGCGGCATAGCTGCTGCCCTTCTCGAAGTGCAGGTCGGCGACGACGAGCGTGTTCTCGCGTTCCAGCCACAGGGCGCCGGACCAGCGCAGCATGACCTCGACATTGGCCAGGGCGATCCGCAGGCCGCCGCAGAGCGAGGGTTCGAAACGCGTCACGACATGGCCTCGGCGATCAGGTCTTCCTCGGCCTCGGCCAGGATCATCTCGCCCGCGGCGTCGCCCGGCGCACGCTCGCGGCCGATCTCCAGCATGATCGGAACGGCGAAGGGCGAGACACGATCCAGCTGGACGTGGCGGATATGGCCCTGCACGCGGGTCAGCATGTCGCCCAGGCGGGCGATGTCGAGCATGCCGGTGGCGGCGTCATGGCGCGCGCAGCGGAGCATCAGATGATCGGGTTGGTGTTTGCGCAGCACGTCGTAGATCAGATCGGTGGAAAAGGTCACCTGTCGCCCTGACTTCTCGGCGCCCGGGTGGCGACGCTCGATCAGCCCGGCGATCAGGGCGCAGTGCTTGAAGGCCCGCTTCATCATGAAGCTCTCGTCCAGCCAGGCCTCCAGGTCGTCGCCGAGCATGTCCTGGGCGAACAGTTCGTCGAGATCCAGACCGTCCATCGGCCGCAGCGACCAGATGTTCAGCGCGTAGTCGTTGCAGACGAAACCCAGCGGCCCGACGCCCAGGCGGTCCAGTCGCCGGGTCAACAGCATGGCCAGGGTGGTGTGGGCCAGCCGGCCGTCGAACGGATAGCAGACCAGGTGGAAGCGCTTGCCGCGCTGGAAGGTCTCCAGCAGCATCTCGCCATCGCCCGGAATGGCCGAGCGGACCTTCTGCCAGTTCAGCCACTCCTGGACGTCGGCGGGCAGGGCGGCCCATTCGCGCTCGTCGTGCATCATCTGGCGCACGCGGCTGGCCAGATAGGTGGATAGCGGGAATTTCGAGCCGCCCCAGCTGGGCATCTTCGGATCGTCGTTGGGGGCGGGCGAGACGAAGGCGTCGGCGCCGACCAGGCTGTTGTAGCGCCAGACCTGCCCGGCGAAGACGAAGGTGTCGCCCGGCGTCAGCTGCTCGAAATAGCCTTCCTCGGCCTCGCCGATCTTGCGGCCGCCCATAGGTCTTTTGCCGCCGCCGATGCGGATGTTGATCATGCCCGGCGAGACGATGGCGCCGACATTCATCCGGTGCTGCTGGCGGGCCTGGGCGTTGCGCGCGGTCCACAGGCCGTCGGCGTTCTGCACGATGCGGCGGAACTTGTCATAGGTGCGCAGGGCGTAGCCGCCCGTCGAGACGAAGTCGACGACGGTCTCGAAGTCCTCCCAGCTGAGCTCGGCATAGGGACCGGCCGAGCGAACCTCGTCATAGAGCTCGGTCAGCTTGAAGGGCTCCGAGCACGCGCAGCCCATGACGTGCTGAGCCAGGACATCCAGCGCGCCGACCCGCGGCGGGTCGCCGTCCAAATGGTTCTCCAGGATGGCGTCGGCGGCGGCGCGGCACTCCAGCATCTCGAAGCGGCTGGCGGGCACGAACAGGGCGCGGCTGGGTTCGTCCAGGCGGTGGTTGGCGCGCCCGATCCGCTGCACCATCCGCGAGGCCCCCTTGGGCGCGGCCAGCTGGATGACGAGATCGACGTCGCCCCAGTCGATGCCCATGTCCAGGGTCGAGGTGCAAACCACGGCCCGCAGCGCGCCGCGCGTCATGGCGGCCTCGACCTTGCGCCGTTGCTCGGCCGACAGGCTGCCGTGGTGCAGGGCGATCGGCAGGTCGTCCTCGTTCAGCTCCCACAGGCGCTGGAAGGCGAACTCGGCCTGGAAGCGGGTGTTGACGAAGATCAGCGCCGTCTTCGACGACTTGATGATCTCGTAGACCTCGGCCATGGCGTGCTCGGCCGTGTGGCCGGCCCAGGGGACGCGGCCGCCGGAGACCAGCACCTCGACAACAGGCTGGGCGCCGCCGGAGCCGAGGACGAGGTCGATACTGTCGCGGCCGCCGTCGCCCAGCCACCTCCTCACCAGGTCCGGATCATCCACCGTCGCCGACAGCCCCACCCGTCGCATCGACGGCGCGAACTGCTGCAGGCGCGCGAGACCCAGCGCCAGCAAGTCGCCCCGCTTGCTCGGCCAGATCGCGTGGGCCTCGTCGATGATCACGCAGCGCAGGTCGCTGAAGTATTCGCGCGCGCCTTCCCAGGCGCAGAACAGGGCCAGTTGTTCGGGCGTGGTCAGCAGGATGTCCGGCGGTCTCACCCTCTGGCGGGCCTTGCGGGCCTCGCCGGTGTCGCCCGTGCGGCTCTCGGCCACAATCTTCAGGCCCATCTCGCGGATGGGGGTCAGGAGGTTGCGCTCGACATCGACGGTCAGGGCCTTCAGCGGCGAGATGTAGAGGGTATGCACCCCCGCTGGCGTGTTACGCGGCGGGCGCTCGGACAGCTCGATCAGGCTGGGCAGGAAGCCGGCCAGGGTCTTGCCGCCGCCGGTCGGGGCGATCAGCAGGGCGCCGCGTCCCTCGCGCGCCTTCTCCAGCATGGCCAGCTGATGCTCGCGCGGGCTCCAGCCGCGGGCGGCGAACCAGTCTCGAAACCTGGGAGGAAGGGCGTCAGCCGCGAGCATTGACCGCGATATAGCATGTTCCCCTTCTGTTTCATCTGTCTTTTGAACCCGTATCGGGCGAGTCCGGTTGCGCGGGGCCGAGCGCGCGGTTGTCTGCCTTGACGCCCCGGCCGCCGATGCGACGATCCGGGACGGTGGGGACCTGATGCGCACCAGAGTGCTGCCCGCGATGTTGGCCTTGGCGTTGTCGCCGTCCTTATCGATGGGCGGCGGCGCGGCTTTCGCGCGGGTCGATGGCGCCGCCGAAGCCAAGGCGGCCTTCGCCGCGACTTCTGAGGAGCGCCCAGGACGGCGACGCCACGCGCTATGTCGACCTGGCCAAGCTCTACCTGGACGGCGAAGGCGTCGATCGCGACGTGACCCAGGCCCTGGCCTGGCTGCGCAAGGGCGTGGCCGGCGGCGATCCCGACGCCATGGTCGAGCTCGGTAATATCTATTTCGACGGCGCTGACGGGGTGAAGATCGACCGCCGCGCCGCCATGAAGCTCTACGCCCAGGCCGCCCGGTTGGGCGATCCCAATGGGATGTACAATCTCGGCGTCGCCTACGAAGGCGGCGAGGGGCTGCCCGAGAACCCGCGCCTGGCGCTGGCCTGGTACCTGAAGGCCGCCGCCGCCGGGTCCGCGCGCGGCTATTATAGCGCCGGCGAGGCCTATCTGGACGGCGATGGCGCGCCGGTCGACACGCCCAAGGGCGTGGCCCTGCTGCGCAAGGCGATCGAGATGGGCTCGCCCGACGCCATGAACGAGATGGGCCGGCTGCATTCGGAGGGGACGGGCGTGCGCCTCGACCCCGCCGAGGCCCTGAAGTTCTACCGCGCCGCCGCGGCCAACGATCTGGCGGCCGGCATGGCGAACCTGGGCGTCGCGCACCACAACGGCGAGGGCGTTCCCGTCAACTACACGGAGGCCATGCGCTGGTTCCAGATGGCGGCCGATCGGGGCTATCTGGAGGCCTGGTACGACCTCGGCGTCATGTGCGAGCGCGGGCAGGGCATCAAGGCCGACGATGACCTGGCGCTGCGGATGTATCGCAAGGCGGCCGAGAGCAAGGACGCCGACCTGCGCCAGAAGGCCCAGAAGGCGATCAACCGCCTGCAGGGCGTCGACGACGATGACGAGGTGCCTGTCGTCTGAGGCGCTAGGGAAGCGCTTGTTCTTATTCTGTTTCGTCGCGGTTTCTGCTAACGGAGTCGGGTGACCGCTTTCCCGCCGACTCTGGATCTCGCCCCCGCGCTCGTCGTGCTGCCCGGGCCGCGCGCGGGCGTGGCCGACGGGGCGGGCGAGGGGCGGATGTTGCGCCCGCCGGACGCCCGCGACCTGTTCGAGCATGGCCCGGTGCTGGTGGCCCACGCGGCCATGACCGCCCGCCGCCTGAACCTGTCGCCGCCCTCGCGCCATGCCCGCCTGTTTGACGTGCTGGAGCTCTATGCCTTCGTCCGGCCGGCGACCTTCTGCGCCCCGTCGGCCGTGGGTCTGGCCATGGCGCTGGGGTTGCGTGAACCGCATGGCGCCGCAGAGCAGGCCCAGAGTTTGCGCGAGAGCGCCGACGCCCTGCTGCGCGATCTGGCCCTGGCGCCTGTCCCGTCGCGCGAGGAAGCCCTGGCCGTCGCCGAGACCCTGGCCAAGGCCGGCTGGTCGTGGGGCCCCGCCGTGATCGGCGCGCTGCGCTCGGTTCAGGCCGGCAACCAGTTTCGCGGCTCGGGCCTCGATGTCTGGGCGCGTCTTGCCGAGTGGGAAGACCAGGCCCCGCCCGGCGAGCCCGGCTCGCGGCCGATCGATCCTGAACGCGCCGGCGAGCGCCTGGCCGAGCTGCTGAAACGCTCCGGCCTGGACGAGGTGCGCGAGGCCCAGGTCACCTTCGCCAAGGAGGCGGCCTTCGCCTTCCAGCCCCGCGAGCGCGAGGGCGAGCCGCGCATGATGCTGGCCGAGGCCGGCACCGGCGTCGGCAAGACGCTCGGCTACCTGGCGCCCGCCTCGCTGTGGGCCGAGGCCAACGGACCGTCGGTCTGGGTCAGCACCTACACCCGCGCCCTGCAGCGCCAGATCGAGCGCGAAAGCCGCTCGATCTATCCCGACCCCAAGGAGCGGGCCAGGAAGGCCGTCGTTCGCAAGGGGCGTGAGAACTATCTCTGCCTGCTGAACTTTCAGGAGCAGATCAACGGCGCCCAGCTGGGCAATGGCGATCTGATCGGCCTGGCGCTGACGACACGGTGGGCGCGGGCGACCCGCGACGGCGACATGACCGGCGGCGACTTCCCCGCCTGGTTGCCGACGCTGTCGGCGGTGCCGCCTTCGGCCCAGGCCAGCCCGTCGAACCTGGTCGATCGGCGCGGCGAGTGCATCCACGCCGGTTGCCAGCACTATCGCATCTGCTTCATCGAGAAGGCCGTGCGGGCGTCCAAGCGCGCCGACATCGTCATCGCCAACCACGCCCTGGTCCTGACCCAGGCCGCCTTCGACGGCGCGCGGACGGCGCGGGGCCTGAAGGGCGACAACGAGACCACCAGCCTCAAGCGCATCGTCTTCGACGAGGGCCACCACCTGTTCGAGGCCGCCGACAGCGCGTTCTCGGCCGCCCTGTCCGGGGCCGAGGCCGCCGAGCTGCGCCGCTGGATCCGCGGGCCCGAGGGGCGCGGTCGGCGCGGCCGGGGGCTCGAGGCGCGCCTGCTCGACATCCTCGGCGACCGCGAGGGCGCGCGTGGGGCGATGACTCAGGCCCTGCACGCCGCGGCGGCCCTGCCGGGCGAGGGCTGGTCGGGTCGGGTGGCGCCGCCGGACGGCCAGATCAATCCGATCGGGCCGATCGAGAATTTCCTGGTCGCGGTGATCGAGCAACTGCGGGCCCGCGTCGGCGAGCGGGGCGGCGGCGCGGATCTGGGCCTGCAATGCGACGCTCGACCCGCCACCGATCTGGTCCGCGAGCGCGCGCCGGAGGCCGCCAAGGCCCTGGCCGCCATCGAGGCCCCGCTGCTGGCTCTGGCCCGCGCCTTGGAAGACGTGCTGGACGAGGACGCCGAGCACCTGGGCCCCTCCGAACGCGCCCGGATCGAAGGCGCGCTGCGCGGTCTGGACCGCCGCGCCCGCATGACCCTGCCGGCCTGGCGCTCGATCCTGAAGGCGATCGAGGACGACGACGTCGAGCCCAGCGAGACCGATCCGGACTTCGTCGACTGGTTCGAGGCCACGTTCCTGTACGGTCGCGTGGTCGACGCCGCCTGCCGCCGCCACTGGGTGGACCCGACCGAGCCGCTGCGCGCGGCGGTGCTATCGCCGGCCCACGGGGTGCTGGTGACCAGCGCCACCCTGGTCGACCCGGCTTTGGAAGATCCGTTCGCGCTGGCGGAGATGCGGACCGGCGCGGCCCGCCTGCCGACCGCGCCCAAGGTGCTGCGGCTGGTGTCGCCGTTCGACTACGAGAACAACGCCAAGGCCTATGTCGTCACCGACGTGAACAAGGAAGACCCGCGCCAGGTCTCGGCCGCCATGCGCGAGCTGTTCCTGGCCGCCGGCGGCGGCGGGCTTGGCCTGTTCACCGCCATCCGCCGGCTGAAGGCCGTGCACGAGCGCATCGCCGCCCCGCTGGCCGACCAGGGGCTGGCCCTTTACGCCCAGCACGTCGATCCGCTGGAGGTGGGCGCGCTGGTCGACATTTTCCGGGCCGAGGAGGACGCCTGCCTGCTCGGCACCGACGCCATCCGCGACGGGGTGGACGTGCCGGGGCGCTCCCTGCGTCTGCTGGTCTTCGACCGGGTGCCGTGGCCGCGTCCGGACGTGCTGCACAAGGCCCGCCGCCTGCGTTTCGGCGGCAAGGGCTATGACGACGCCGTGGCCCGCGCCCGCATCAGCCAGGCCTTCGGCCGCCTGATTCGCCGCGCCGACGACAAGGGCGTGTTCGTCATGCTGGACGCCGCCGCGCCGACCCGGCTGTTCTCCAGCCTGCCCGAGGGCGTGACCCTGGAGAGGGTCAGCCTGGTCGAGGCGATCGAGGCCACGGCCGCCTTTCTGGCCAAACAAGGCGCCTGAAGACTTCGCCCTGACTCAAAGCCGTCGAATTTCTGCAATCGACGGAGCCTAGAAGCCCTCCTCGGGGATAGGCCGTAGGAGCGTACCGATGATCAGACCCGCCGACCCCGCGATCGATGAAGCCGCCGCCCCCTCGCGGGCTCGGTCCGCCCGCGCCCTGGTTCAGGCGGTCCGTTGGCGCACAGGCTTGAGCCAGGCCGACTTCGCGCGCAGCTTCCACATCGACCGGAAGCTGCTGGAAGACCTGGAGCACGGCGACGTCCGCCCCGACGCCGCCCTGACCGCCTACCTCCGCGTCATAGACCACGCCCCCGACGTAGTGCGCGAGGCGCTGGAACGCTCGGATCTCTAGCGCGGCCTTAGCGTCCATCAGCCCGCCGCCGACGTAGCTGCTCCAGGCAAGGAGCGGATACATGCGGCGATGGATGGTGATGGCGGGGATGGTCTGGGCCTTGAGCGGGTCCGCCCACGCCTTCGAACTGACGGTCAAGGCCCAGGCGGCCCTCGCCAAGGGGGAGGCCTATGCCGAGGTGACGCCTGATCCGGATGGCGTTTCAGGCCGCGTGCGGGCGGTGGTCGACATCGCCGCGCCGCCCGAGAGGGTCTGGGCGATCATGACCGACTGCGCCACGGCGGGGCGGATGATCACCAACCTCGCCAGCTGCCGCATCATTTCGGGCGACCAGCGCAGGGGCTGGGACATCCGCGAGCACGTCACGCGGCGCACCTTCGTCTTTCCGGGGATGCGGATCGTGTTCCGCTCGGACTACGAGCCGGTCAGCCGGATCCGCTTCCACCTCGTGGAGGGGGATCTGAAGGTCGAGCAGGGCGAGTGGCGGCTGCAGCCGCTGGACGGCGGGCGCGGCACGCGGGTGTTCTACGACAACCGCCTGGCGGTCGACTGGCCCGTCCCCAAGGCCATGATGCGCGAGGCGCTGCGCAAGGATACGCCGAAGGTCCTGATGAACCTCCGGCGCGCCTGCGAGCAGGGTTAGGCGACGTCGATATATTTGATCAGCGTGGCCATGTTGGCGATGAACGCGGCGGTCGAGACGCCGATCTTCGGGTTCGGATCGGGATAGGGCGAGGTATCGTACTTGTCGCCGACCTTGGTCTCCGAGAAGTCGCCCGGCGTCGGCTCGGCCGGAGGCTCGCCGGCATAGGGATGGCTGGTCGAGGTCAGGGGCGTGGGCCACCAGCCTTCGGCGTTGAGCTCCACGGTCAGCTTGGCGACCTTGTCGGCGTCGGCCGACACGGCCTTGGGGGCGGAGCTGGACAGGTCGCCGCCGACCGACAGGTCCTCGACCGAGATGTCCTTGACCATGAAGTATTTGGGCAGCGGACGCTGGCCCTTCAGCGGCGAGTGCTTGCTGGCCTCTTCCGGCGGCGTGGCTTTCAGCGTCTCGTAGCGGGCGCGCAGGCCCTTCACATCCACGTTCCGGAACGACGAGTAGTGGGTGACCGTGTTGTGCGGGTTCTCGTCGGTGAAGTAACGGCCGCTGACCACGTTCGAGCCGGTGCGATGCACGTACAGCGGTCGGCCGTTGCCGATCTGGATGAAGGTCGGATAGCGCGGCTTGCCGGGCATGACGTCGTCGGGCAGGCGCACGGAGTCCAACCAGTCCAAGGCCTCGGGCACCCGGGTCAGGTACTTCGGGTCGCCGGTCAGCTGGTAGAAGGTCATCATCTGCGACAGGCAGCTGGCCGTGGCGTGGGTGGCGAACGCCTTGGGCTCGTAGGTGCGGGCGCCGGCCGGCTTCAGGTCGGCTATGGTGTGCTGCAGGCCCCAGGCCGGTTGCGGCTGTGGCTGTTGGCAGGCGATGTAGCAGTCCATGGCGCGGCGGATCGGCTCCAGGACGCTCTTATCGCCCAGGGCCTGGTAGACCATGATCAGGAACTCGATGTTCTCGCCGATCACATCGTCATTGAAAGTGATGAAGCTGGTGTAGTCCGGGTTGCCGTGGTGGTGGAACTCGTTCTTCAGCGGATAGCGCTGCGGCCAGCCGCCGACGGGATACTGGCTCTCCAGCACGAACTTGAGGGCCTTCTCGAAGGCGGCCTTGTACTTCGGATCCTTCTTTTCGACGTACATGCGCAGCATGAACTTGCAGCACTCGGCAGTGCCTTCGTCGTCGAAGGTGCAGTTGCCGTAGTAGTGCTGGAATTCCTCGAGGCGCCAGCCGTTCTTGCCGATCGTGTCGTACCACCGCTTCAGCGAGGCCTCGCCGGCGAAGTCGCCGATATAGTTCCAGCCGCCGGCCGGGTTCTGGATAGCGATCAGGGCGTCGGCGGCCTTGCGGGCGGCGTCGTAGTAATATTCGTCCCGGGTGGCGTGATAGGCGTCGAGGAACAGGTGACCGACCGTGCCGGTGCCGGGCGGCTGCACCCAGATCATCGTCGGAAAGGCTTCCATCTCGCCCCAGCGACGCGACAGGTCGGCCGAGTAGGACCAGACATAGCCGCCCTTGTAGGCGGCCTTCTCGACCATGAACCTGGCCGCCTTCTTCATGGTCCCCAAGGCGTCCGCCTTGGTCGGCGCGGCCAGGGCCTTCAGCGGCAGGCCCGCGGCGGCGAAGGCGGCGGCCGTGGTGGCCATCAGGCGGCGACGGGAGAGGGGGGAGAGCGGCATGCGGGACTCCGGATGAGGCGGAGCCGTCGACGATCGGAAAGCCGCTAGAGCCTGTTTGGACAGGTTCCATCTCAAAGCCTGGAGCGTGATAGGCGCCGAAATCGGCATCCATTTTCGACTGTCGCGCTAGACGGCTTTTGGCGTTTCTCCCGGCCATGATGGCTCCGTCGTCTGATGCAACGGTTTCAGTTAACATGCTACCGGTGTCATAGCTTTTGGCTACCCACTTTTTGCGACGAGTTCTCTCATTCTGGGATGGCCGCGTCAGTGCGCCGCGGCCCGGCTCAAACCCCTTTTGTGCAAAGGATTTCAAGCCCCGTAGCGTCCCCGAAATGGGGCCTGCGACAGGTCGACGCGTTGCCTAAGGATCCGCGTTCGGCGAAAGCAATGGCGCCAGTTTACGAGGCGACGCCGCTGCGCTCGATGTCAGCGCGGCCGACGCCGTCCTGTTGGGGAACAGGACGACACCCCCGGACCTTCCAGGTCTGGGGGTGTTTTCATTCGCGCGTCATGCTTGCGAATTTAACATTCTGTGACAATTGGGCGCACGCAAAACGATGGTTAATGAACGGTGTGCGTCCAGCGGTCGCATGGTGGCTCTGTTCATGTCCTGTAAATGTTCGCCCCATGGGGAACAGCAACGATCATCTCAGCGAAGCCGAGCGTCTCGAGCGACAAGCCGAGATCGCCGAGACCGCTCATGTCCGGGCGGCGCTGCTGCGCATGGCCCAGGCTTCGCGCGGCGCGGCGGCCCTGCTGGGGCTGTTCGAAGCCTCGCGCGAAGACGGCCAGCCCTCGATTACGCGCTAACGCCCTCCAGGCAGACCGCCACGCAGCGCTTGGCCAGCTCTTCCGTCGCGTCGAGGAAGGGAACCGACAGGTCGGCCGCGCTCAGCACCAGCGGCACTTCCGTACAGCCCGCCACCACGCTCTGCGCGCCCTTGCCGACCAGGCGGTGGGCAAGGGCGGCCATGGTCTCGCGCGAGTCCGGGCCGACGTGGCCCTGCTTGATGCGATAGAGCAGGGCCATGAACTCGACCTGCTCGTGGTCGTCCAGCATCACCACCTCCAGGCCCATATGCGAGAAGCGGTCGCGATAGAGGCCGAGCGCCAGACCGGTGCCCAGCACGCCGACGACGCCGGCGCTCTTGGCCTGGGCGGCCAGGCCCGCCGTCTCCAGCATGTCGACCAGCGGCAGACCCGAGGCGCGGACCTCGTTGGCATAGGCATGGGCGGTGTTGCAGGCGATGGCCAGCACCTGGGCCCCGCCGTCGCGCAGGCCCGCCGCCATGGCGGCCAGCACGGGGCCCGGGTCCGAGGCGCTGACATTGCGGTCCGGCACCTTGGGATTGATGTCGACCAGCACCCGTAGGTGGTCCTGCTCGCGCTTGACCGGCGTGGCGGCCTGCAGCTTGGCCAGGAAGTCCAGGGTCGCCGCCGGGCCCATGCCGCCCAGCACCCCCAAGACCTTGCTCTGGGGAACTCTTGCTGATCGGAGGGCGGGCTCCAGCACGGACTGATAGCCGAACAGGCCCTGGGCGCCGCCGGTGTGCAGGAACACCACCCGCTCGTTCTTGAATGCGCCTTTGGCGGCCTGGTCGATCAGGCCTTTCAGCGCCTTGCCCGAATAGACCGGATCGAACAGCAGGCCCTCGGTCCGGGCCGCCAGGGCCAGGGCGTCGATCACGCCCTGATCGACCAGGCCATAGCCCTCGCCTACATAGTCGCAGTCGGCCACGACCATCTCGCGATTGACGCGGCCGGCCGCGCCGATCTTCTCGGCGGTGGCGAGCGCCAAGTTGAAGACGTTCTCCTCCTGCTTAGGCTTGGGGGCGCGCACGCCGAAGCCCAGGATGGGAATGTCGACCGACAAAGCGGCGAAGCCCGCCACCAGGCCCGCGTGGGTGCCGGCGCTGCCCGTGGCGGTCACGAAGCGGTCGATCTTCAGGTCCATCCCGTCGGCCTGGACCACCAGTTCGCGGGCGCAGTCGACATAGCCCAGCGCGCCGACCGTGTTCGAGCCGCCACCCGGGATGACATAGGGCTTGCCGCCGCGCTGGCGGACGCTGTCGGCGGTGGCTTCCAGCTCGGCGACCATGTCCGCGCCGCCGGGCACGTAGCGGATCGCCGCGCCCAGCAGCTTGTCGAGCAGGACATTGCCGTTGCCCATGTAGTCGCTGGCCTTGGAGCCGGTGCGTTCTTCCAGGATCACTTCAGTCCTGAGGCCGAAGCGGGCGCCAGCGGCGATGGTCTGGCGCACGTGGTTGGACTGCACCGCGCCTTGCGTGACCAGCGTGTCGGCGCCCTGGGCCAGGGCCTCGCCCAGCAGGAACTCCAGCTTGCGGGTCTTGTTGCCGCCGCCGGCCAGGCCGGTGCAGTCGTCGCGCTTGACCCAGAGGTCGATCCCGAGCGCCGCGCTCAGGCGGGGCAGCGGCTCCAGCGGGGTCGGCAGGTGGGCGAAGCGGGCGCGGGGAAAGCGGGCGAGGTGCATGAGCGGAAGTCCCTGACGGAGTCGCCGCCTCTGTTAGCACGACCCGCCCCCGATGCGATGGCGCCGCTTCGAGCCGCCGCGCGACGGTGCTATGATCGCAGCATAAGCGGCCGGCCAGAGAGACCGGCCCGATGGGAGGAAGACATATGCGAGCGATCCCTGTCGCCGCCCTCTGCGCTACGGCCATGCTGGCCGCCGCCGGAGCCGCTGGCGCTTCGAGCCTGATCATCGGCGGCGGTTCCGCCCAGGAATGCTCCGACGCGGCGGAAAAGGGCCGCACGGACAACCGCGCCGTCCTGGCCTGCACCACCGCCCTTGAGGTCGAGACTTTGAGCTTCCGCGATCGCGCCCGGACCTATGTGAACCGCGGCGTCCTGCAGATGCGCCAGCGTCAGTTCGACGCCGCTCGCGCCGACTTCGACCAGGCCTCGGCCATCGATCCGAACCTGGGCGAGGCCTATGTGAACCGCGGCGCGACCTTCGTCGGCGAGGAGCGCTATCGCGAGGGCGTGGAACAGATCGACAAGGGCCTTTCCATGGGCGTAAGGGCGCCGGAAAAGGCCTTCTTCAATCGCGGCCTGGCCAATGAAGGGCTCGGCGACCTGACCGCGGCCTATAATGACTATTCGCGAGCGGCCCAGTTGAAGCCCGATTGGCCGGCGCCGAAGACCGAACTCGCGCGTTTCACGGTCAAGCGGCCCTGACGCGCGGCGCGTCGTCGGCTCGCCCCGTTTGTAGGAGCATCCCGATGACGCGCACGGTTCTTTGGCTCACGATAGGCTTGGCGGCGCTGGGCGGCGCGGCCCAGGCCCAGACGACCTTGCGCGACATCCAGGCTCGCAACGCCGCGGCCCAGGCGGTCGACGACGTGCGGCGCGACATGCTGTCGAACCAGATCGACGTTTCGAACGCCAACGAGCGGGCCAGGACCCAGGTGATCCTGCGCGACCTCAACGATCAGCGAAGCGGGACCCTCCCGCCGCGCGACGACGCCGCGCGCCGTGACGCGGAGCTTTCAGCTTCGATCAGCCGCATGGAACGCTTGACGCAGGACGCTCTGGACCAGAGCAATGCGCGCATGCGGGCGATCAAGCCCGCCAGCCAACCGAACTGAGCGAGGACGGCATGGAGTGGGAAGGCGGACGTCGGTCCGGCAATATCGAGGATCGGCGCGGTCTGGGGCCTGTCGGCATCGCCGGCGGCGGCATCGGCGCGGTGGTGCTGGCCGCCATCGGCTATTTCGTGTTCGGTATCGATCCGCGCACCACCATGGAAGCGACGCAGGGCCTGCAGCAACCCGCCCAACAGGAGGGGACGCGCGGCCAGGTGTCCGATCGCGAGGGCCAGTTCATCGATGTCATAGAGACATCGAACCGCGAGGTCTGGACACCGATCTTCCGCAACGAGGGCGTCGACTACCGGCCGCCCGAGGCCATCGTGCTCTATAACCAGGCCACCGGCACGGGCTGCGGCACGGGCCAGTCGGCCATGGGGCCGTTCTATTGTCCGGCCGACCAGAAGGTCTATCTGGACCTGTCGTTCTGGCAGGAACTGGAAGGCCGCTTCGGGGCGAAGGGCGAGTTCGCGCGCGCCTATGTCGTCAGCCACGAGATCGGCCACCACGTGCAGCACCTGCTGGGCGCGGACCAGCAGGCCCGCCGCCTGGGCGCGCGGGGCGAAGAGAGCGGCTCTGTGCGGCTGGAGCTGCAGGCCGACTGCTATGCCGGCGTCTGGGCGGCCCACGCGGGGGAGGCCTCGGGCGGCAAGATCGTCATCAACCGCGCCGACATCCAGGACGGCCTGGGCGCCGCCGCCGCGGTGGGCGACGACACCATCCAGAAGCAGACCCAAGGCCAGGTCGTGCCCGACAGCTTCACCCACGGCAGCAGCGCCCAGCGGATGCGCTGGTTCACGCGCGGCTACGACCAGGGCGATCCGTCGGCCTGCGACACCTTCTCGGCCAGCCGCCTCTAGGGTCTACTTCCTCGGGGCGTAGGCGATCAGCTGGATCTCGACGATCCCGCCGGCGGGCAGCAGACCGCTGGTCCCGACGGCGGTCCAGGCCGGGTTTGGACCCTTGATGAACTCGCTTTTGACGGCGTTGATCATGGCCAGCTGCTCCCATCGCGGGGCGGGCTGATCGGGCCCCTCCCAGACGTGGAAGCTGTTGATCATCACCACGTCGTCGAAGGTGGCGCCCGAGGCCTTCAACGTGTTGTCCAGGGCGACGAAGGCGCGGCGGACCTGCCGCTTGAACGACTCCGGGTCCGTGCCCTCGTCCTTGGCGCGCCCGGCGACCGCGCCCGAGACGTAGAGCATGTCGCCGGCCCGGCGGGCAGGGGCGTACTTGAACTCGTCATAGGACTTCTGGTGACGTTCGGACGGGATGATCACCTCGCCGCCCGAGGACGGGATCGTCTTGGGATAGGTCTCCTGCGCCAGGGCGGGCGCGGCGATCAGGGCGCAGAGGATGGGCAAGGCCAGGCGGCGGAAGGTCATGGGGGATCTCCATGGAACGCGGGTCTCCGGATCGCGTGACCGGCCGCCGGCCGCAAGTGAATTAACCGTCACCCGGCGGCGCGGATGATCAGATCCACGATCGCCTTGGGATGCGAGATCATCGACACGTGGCTGGACGGCAGCTCGATGGTCGTCGCTTTCATGCGCTTGGCCAGGAACCGCTCGAGGTCCGGGTTGGTCGTCTGGTCGTTGGCCGAGACGGCGTAGAAGCTGGGTTTCTCGCGCCAGGCCGCGACCGTGGTCTTGCCGGCGAACAGGTTGGCGGCGATCGGCTGCTGGGTCGCGAAGAGCGCCAGAGCGCGGGCCGGTTCGACGTCGCCGGCGAAAAAGCGGACGAAGGCGTCCTGGGTCAGCCATGAATAGCCGTCGGTCGTCACGACTCCGGCCCGCACCGGCATGGTCGGATAGGTCGCAGCCAGGGCGTTGAAGTCCTCGCCGGCGTCCGGCGCACGGGCGGCGACGTAGACCAGGGCCGTCACCTTCGGGTCGACGCCGGCTTCGGTGATTGGCACGCCGCCCCACGAGTGGCCGACCAGCACGGTCGGGCCGTCCTGCCGCGCGAGGACCCGCCGGGTGGCCGCCACGTCGTCGGCCAGCGAGGTGAGAGGGTTCTGCACCGCCGTGACGTTGAAGCCCTTGGCCTGTAACGAAGGGATCACCTCGTTCCAGCACGAGCCATCAGCCCAGGCTCCGTGGACCAGAACAATGTTTTTCGCCGGTGTTCGAGCCAGGGCCGGCGTGGCGAGGCCTGCGGCGAGCGCGCCCAACAGGACGGCGCGGCGATTGGGGATGGCGTTCATGAGTATGCCCTCGGCGGTGGTGACCAGAGGCGGTCACGCTCCATTCGCGCCGGCAAGGCCAAGGGTAACGAGGTTGACGACTTCGTGATCGCCAGGGCGCGCGACGCTTGACCTTGGCGTCAACGCGCCTAGTGTCGGGCCGTTGTTCACCGGGGGGTCGCTCGCGCGGCTGAGATTGGGCTCTGGCCCTGACCCGTAGAACCTGATCCGGGTCATGCCGGCGAAGGGAGGGAACGCGGATCAGGGCTTTTCGTCCGTCCGTAAACCGACTCAAGCGCGCACGTCCGGGTCTCCTCGAAGCCGAAGGAGCGCCCGAAATGAACATCCAGACCACCATCAAATCCGTGGCCGAGACCATCTCGACCGGCTCGATCCCGGGCTCGCGCAAGGTCTACCAGGCCGGCCAGCTGTTCCCCGACATCCGCGTGCCGTTCCGCGAGGTGGCTGTCCACCCGTCGGCCAACGAACCGCCGGTGACCATCTACGACCCGTCTGGTCCTTATAGCGACCCGACTGTCGCCATCGACATCGAGAAGGGGCTGCCGCGCACGCGCGAGCCCCTGGTCGTGGCGCGCGGTGACGTCGAGCTGGTCTCCAATCCCCGCCAGGTGAAGCCCGAGGACAACGGCTTCGCCCAGGGCAAGCATCTGGCCCCCGAATTCCCGGACAACAGCCGTCCGATCTACCGCGCCAAGCCCGGCAAGCTGGTCACCCAGCTGGAATACGCCCGCGCCGGGATCATCACGGCCGAGATGGAATATGTCGCCATCCGCGAGAACCTGCGCCGCGAGCAGGACCGCCCGTGCGTGCGCGACGGCGAGGACTTTGGCGCCTCGATCCCGGACTTTGTGACCCCCGAGTTCGTGCGTCAGGAAATCGCCCGCGGCCGCGCCATCATCCCGGCCAATATCAACCACGGCGAGCTGGAGCCGATGGCGATCGGCCGCAACTTCCTGGTCAAGATCAACGCCAATATCGGCAACTCGGCGGTGCTCTCGACCGTCGCCGACGAGGTCGACAAGCTGGTCTGGGCCACGCGCTGGGGCGCCGACACGGTCATGGACCTGTCGACCGGCCGCAACATCCACAACATCCGCGACTGGATTATCCGCAACAGCAGCGTGCCCATCGGCACGGTGCCGATCTACCAGGCGCTGGAAAAGGTCAACGGCGTGGCCGAGGACCTGAACTGGGAGGTCTTCCGCGACACCCTGATCGAGCAGTGCGAGCAGGGCGTCGACTACTTCACCATCCACGCCGGGGTGCGCCTGCCGTTCATCCCGATGACCGCCAAGCGCGTCACCGGCATCGTCAGCCGCGGCGGCTCGATCATGGCCAAGTGGTGCCTGGCCCACCACAAGGAGAACTTCCTCTACGAGCGCTTCGAGGACATCTGCGAGATCATGCGCGCCTACGACGTGTCGTTCAGCCTCGGCGACGGCCTGCGCCCGGGTTCGACCGCCGACGCCAATGACGAGGCCCAGTTCTCGGAACTGCGCACCTTGGGCGAGCTGACCAAGGTGGCCTGGAACCACGGCGTCCAGGTGATGATCGAGGGGCCGGGCCACGTGGCCATGCACAAGATCAAGGCCAACATGGACGAGCAGCTGAAGCACTGCCACGAGGCCCCGTTCTACACCCTCGGCCCGTTGACCACGGACATCGCGCCTGGCTACGACCACATCACCTCGGCCATCGGTGCGGCGATGATCGGCTGGTTCGGCACGGCGATGCTCTGCTACGTCACGCCCAAGGAGCACCTGGGCCTGCCGGACCGCGACGACGTCAAGACCGGCGTCATCACCTACAAGCTGGCCGCCCACGCCGCCGACCTCGCCAAGGGCCATCCCGGCGCGGCGATGTGGGACGACGCCATCAGCCGCGCGCGCTTCGAGTTCCGTTGGGAAGACCAGTTCAACCTGGGCCTCGATCCGGAGACGGCCCGCAAGTTCCACGACGAGACCCTGCCGAAGGAGGCGCACAAGACCGCCCACTTCTGCTCGATGTGCGGTCCCAAGTTCTGCTCGATGAAGATCAGCCACGAGGTCCGTGACTTCGCGGCCGGCATCGCACCGAACGACGCGGCGCTGGGGATGGCCGAGATGAGCGAGAAGTTCAAGGAACAGGGCTCGGAGATCTATCTGAAAACCGAATAGGGCGGGTTTGACCCACCGCAAGGTGAGGCAGGAGGCGGCGGCTACAGCTTGGGCTTTCGGAGCCGCCGCCATGCCCACCCGTCGCGCCCTGATCGCCGCCATGCCGCTGCTGGTCGCGGGTTGTTCCGGCGGTGAAAGCCCCTACGACCGCGCGGTCCGGGACCTCTGGCGGCTGCCGGACCTGGGCGGCGGCGGCGTTCCGATGATCGCCCTGATCCGTGCCGCGACGCTGGCCGCGAACGGGCACAACACCCAGCCCTGGCGCTTTCGAATCGAGCCCCGCGCGATTGAGATCCTGCCGGACTTTTCGCGACGGACCCCGGTGGTGGATCCGGACGACCATCACCTGTTCGTCAGCCTCGGCTGCGCCTTGGAGACCCTGCTGCGGGCAGGGCTCGGCTATGGCTGGGCGGGCGAGCCGGAGCTTCTGCCGGGAGGCGGCGTCCGTGTGACCTTCTCCAGTGCGCCGGCGCGTCCCGACGCCCTGTTCCAGTCCATACCCCGTCGCGCGTCGACGCGGACCAAGTACGACGGAAGACCGGTGGACGCGGCCACGCTCCGTCGGCTTGAAGCCGCCGTTGGACAGGACGTGGGGCTTCGATGGGTGCTGGAGCCTGACGCGCGGGCTCGCCTGACGGACATGATCGTCGCCGGGAACAGCGCTCAGCTCGCCAATCCCGCCTTCATGCGCGAACTTACCGACTGGATCCGTTTCGACGCCGGAGAAGCCTTGGCGCGACGGGACGGCCTGTTCACGGCCGCTTCCGGCAACATCACGGCGCCGCGCTGGCTGGGCGAGCGGCTTTTGCCCATGGTCATGACGAAGAACGGCGAGGCCGATCGCCTCGCGGGCTGGATGAGGAGCTCGGCGGGCGCGGCGATCTTCACCGGTCCGGCCGAGACGCCCGCCAGCTGGATCGCCGTGGGGCGCGCCTTCACCCGGTTCGCACTGACGGCGACCGCCGCGGGCTTGAAGCTGGCCTTCCTCAATCAGCCGGTTCGAGGATCCGGCGACGCGCCGCCGGATGGCCGCATGGCTGTGTGAGCCGGCCAAACGCCCCGATCTCGTCGTCCGCTTCGGCTATGGACCCGAATTGCCGCGCTCCCTGCGCCGCGGCCCTCAGGCCGTTCTGCTCCGCTAGCGTCGGGCGTCGCGGCGATTTCACTGGCGCGGCGGCGGAGACGCCTCCACCGTCGCGCCCATGAAACGCTTGAGTCTTCTGGCCGCCGCCGCCGTTCTTGCCTTCGCCGCGCCGGCGCTCGCCGAAAGTCCGTTCTGGCCGGTGCAGCCCAAGGGCGCGCCCGTGGCGGCCGAGCTGCGCGGCGCCTGGAAATCGCGCGGCTACGGCTGGATCGTGCTGTTCGGTCCCGACGGCGCCCAACTGTTCCAGCGCGCTGGCGAGGCCTGCTATCCGGATCCGCGCCGGGAGCCCGATCCCGACGGGGTCTTGTCCCTCTGGCGCGCCGAGGGGCAGGGGACGATCACCCTGACCGGCAGTCAGGACGGCACGCGCTACCTGTTCGACAAGCTGCCCAACCTGCCAACGCCCTGCATCGCGGCGGCGGCCTGGACGCCGGACCGCATCGTCGCCTTCGCCGCCGACACCTTCGCCGCCTACTACCCGCGTTCGGCCGAGCGCAGGCTGGACTGGCCGGCGCGCAAGGCCGCCGCCCTGGACCAGGTCGGTCCCAGCGCCACCGACGCCCAGCTGTGGACGGCGCTCTCGGGCCTGATGGCCGGCCTCGAACGACCCGCATGTCGAGCTGCACGGCATGGTCGCCGGTTCCCGGCGCGACCTGGAGCCCGGCGAGTCTCCGACCCTGAACCGTGTCCACGCCGCCGATCCGCAGGGCGACGAGAAGGCGTGGCTGAGGCCTATCGCGAGGGGATCCTGACGGGGATCCTGCAAGGGCGCGGGCGACAGGCGGCCAACAACCGCGTCTTCTGGGGCCGGGTCGACGACATCGGCTATATGAACATTGTCACCATGGGCGCGTTCGCCCGCAACGCCGCGCCGGACGATCCCCGGCCTTTGGATCCCGTGCTCGACGAGGCCATGGCCGCTTTCGCCGGGGCCAAGGCGGTCATCGTCGACGTCAGCAACAACCGCGGCGGCTACGACACCATCGGCCAGCGGATCGCCGCCCGCTTTGCCGCCCAACCGCGCGCGGCCTACGCCAAGGTCCCGGTCGGGGCCAAGGCGCCGCCGCAGCCGGTCAAGGTCGAGCCCGCCAGCGCGGCCGGCTTCACCGGGCCGGTCTATCTGGTCACCAGCGACATCACTGTCAGCGCCGGCGAGACGTTCACCCTGATGATGAAGGCCCTGCCCAATGTCACCCAGGTGGGCGGGGCGACCCGCGGCGCGTTCTCCGACCAGCTGCCCAAGCCGCTACCGAACGGCTGGACGATGGCGCTGCCGGCCGAGCTCTACAAGGGACCCGAAGGCCAGGACCTGGAGGGCAGGGGGCTCGTTCCCGACGTGCCGATGGCGATCTTTCCGGACTCGGATCTTTCCGGCGGCCACGCCAAGGCGATCGCCGGCCTGATCACGAAAATTCGCGACGGGAGTGTCGGAACGGGAAGCCGCTGAGCGTCCTTGTCCCGTCAACGACGACCAAGGGAGAACGTCATGGCCTATGTCGATGGTTTCGTGCTCGCCGTGCCCAAGGACAAGCTGGACGATTACAAGGCCATGGCCCGGCTCGGGGCCGAGGTCTGGATGGAGCATGGCGCGCTGTCGTATGTCGAGTGCATCGGCGACGACGTGCCCTATGGCGAGCTGACCTCGTTCCCGCGCGCCGTCCAGGCCAAGGAAGACGAGATCGTGATCTTCTCGTGGATCACCTACAAGGATCGCGCCAGTCGAGATGAGATCAACGCCAAGGTCATGTCCGACGAGCGCCTGAAGGCGGGCATGGCCAACATGCCGTTCGACGGCAAGCGAATGATCTATGGCGGCTTCGAGAGTTTCCTGGAAAGGTAACTCGTTAGGATTGTGCTCTCGCGCGGAGACGCCGCCAGGCGACGCTTCGAATCCGCGCGAGGAGAACACCTGCGACCGGGTGGCGCGGTTTATTGCCAAGCTGCAACATCGTTTCGATGTGCAACACGTGGCTGTCGAAAATGTGACGATATTTCAATGGGTGAACGCTCTTTGAGCGTCGAAAGACACACGAGTGTGCGCTTTATAGCGCATTGCTTTTTCTTAACGCCGGGGGGCGTTGCGGAGGGGGCGCACCCCCGTAAGGAGCGACAACCCAGCGTTGGCGCGGCCGAGCGTCGACGTTCCTGTCACTCGTGTTTTCTTCGGGCCTGATGACCCTTTCGACCATCCTGCTGTATGGACTGGCCTCGGCCGCGTTCGACCCCGCGACCGCGGCCTCGTCCGCGCTGGCGCCCCCCGTCTCGTCGCCGGCCGAGGCGGTCGCCGACACCGACCCGAAGAAGCCGCAGGTCAAGGATGACGGCCCCAACGAGGTCGAGGGTCTGGTCGTCCAGGCCGACCCGCGCGGCAAGGTCGAGGGCAATATCGAGCCCGAACTCGAGCTGAACGAGGAAGAGATCAAGAGCTTCGGCGCCACCAGCATCGGCGAACTGCTCACCATGCTGACGCCCCAGACCACCAGCACGCGCGGCCGCGACAGCGGCGGACCGGTGCTGCTGATCAATGGCCGTCGTATCTCGGGCTTCCAGGAGATCCAGGGCATCCCGCCCGAGGCCATCGAGAGATTCCAGATACTTCCGGAGGAGGTGGCGCTGAGCTACGGCTACAAGGCCGACCAGCGGGTCGTGAACATCATCCTCAAGAAGAACTACAACGCGCTGCAGTGCAGGCGGCGGCGACGGTCGCCACCGACGGCGGCCGGGTTTCAGGCGGCGGTGGCGGCAACCGCGTGAACATCAACGGCGATAAGCGCTGGAACGTCGACGTCCAGCTATCGCATGACCCCTATCTGCTGGAAACTGACCGCAACATCGTCCGCTCGCCGAACGGCCAGCCGTTCGATCTGGTCGGCAATGTCGCCAGCCTGAACGGCGCGGCCCTCGACCCGACGATTCCCGCCAGCTTCGCGGGCGTGCCGGACTCGGCCGTGAACGGCCGCGCGCCGCTGGCCGACTTCGGTCCGCTGGCCGGCCGCTACAATACCGGCGACCTGACGGCCAGCCGCTCCCTGATCTCCAAGTCCGACAAGGGCACCTTCCGGGGCTCGATCAGCCGCGACCTCAACAAGCAGACCCAGCTGACCCTCAGCGGCAATCTGGAAGACACGAGCAGCCACGCCCTGCTGGGTTTGCCGGGCGTGAGCTTCGCCCTGCCGGCCGGAAGCCCGTTCTCGCCGTTCTCGCAGGCCGTGACCGGCTATCGCTACATCGACGCGCCGGGCGCCCTGTCGCGCGACGTGGACACCCTGCGCACCCAGGTCAGCATGGCCGCCAACGGCCGGGTCAAGGACTGGCGCTGGAACGTCACCGGCGACTTCGACCGCACCAAGACCGACACCGAGACCGGTCGCGGTCTAGACGCCCTCGGCGTTTCAGGCGGCGGTGGCGGCGGGCGATCCGACCGTCAATCCGTTCGGCGTGATCGCGTCCAGCCTCTACAAGGCCGTCGCTCCGGACACGGCCCATTCGATCTCGACCGCGGCCAGCGCCGAACTGGTGTTGAACGGCAACCTCTTCATGCTGCCGGCCGGCGGCCTGCAGACGACGTTCAAGGTCGGGGCCAACAGCAAGGGCCTGAACTCGGAGACGGTCCGTTCGGGCGTCACCACCAAGCGCGATATCACCCGCACAACGGAGAGCTTCCAGAGCAGCTTCAACCTGCCGATCACCAGCACGCGCAACAACGTTCTGGCCAAGCTGGGCGACCTCTCGGCCAACTTCAACGCCGGCTATGACAACCTGTCGGACCTGGGCGGGCTGACCACCCTCGGGGGCGGCTTCAACTGGTCGCCGATCAAGCCGATCAGCTTCATCGCCAGCTACACCGACGAAGAGGGCGCGCCCACGACCAACCAGATCAACGACCCTCTGGTGGTGACGCCGAACGTCTCGGTGTTCGACTTCACGACCGGCCAGACCGTGATCATCAGCCGTACCGACGGCGGCAACGCCAACCTGCTGAACGACAATCGCCGGGTGAGCAAGTTCGGCGTCAACTACAAGCCGTTCACCAGCATCGAGCTGACCTTCAACGCCACCTACACCCGGGCCGAGACCAAGAACGTGATCGCGTCTTTCCCCGCGATCACGCCGGACCTGGAGCGCGCCTTCCCGGATCGTTTCGTGCGCGACGCCTCGGGCCGCCTGTTGTCGATCGACGCCCGGCCGGTGAACTTCGCCAGCGCGCAGAACGAGAACATCCGCTGGGGCTTCAACCTGTTCAAGGCGATCGGCAAGCCGACGCCGGGCGCGGCTGGCGGTCCCGGAGGGCGCTTCGGCGGCCCGGGCGGCGGCCCGCCCGGCGGCGGCATGATGCGCATGGGCGGCGGCGGTCCTGGCGGTCCGCCGGGCGGCGGCGGCGGTCCCGGCGGCGGCATGATGGGCCCGCCCCCAGGCATGATGCGTCCCGGCCAGGGCCTGTTCCAGCTGTCGGTCTATCACACGTGGCGCCTCAGCGACGAGATCACCGTCCGCAAGGGGATGCCCGTTCTGGACCAGCTGGACGGCGCGGCGATCAGCGCCCGCAACGGCCAGGCGCGCCACGAGGTCTCGATCCAGGGCGGCTATTTCAAGGATGGTCTGGGCTTCCGCTTCAACGGCGCCTGGAAGGCCTCGACCTGGGTCGACGGCGGCTCGACCGGCGGCCAGACCCTGTACTTCTCGGACCTGGCGACGCTGGGCGTGAACCTGTTCGCCAATTTCGGCGCGCCCGCGCGCAAGCCGATGGTCGACAAGTTCCCGATCCTGAAAGGGGCCCAGGTGTCGCTGAACTTCGAGAACCTGTTCGAACTCCAAGCAGTCGGTGCATGACCAGAGCGGCGCAACGCCCCAGGCCTACCAGCGCGACTATCTGGACCCGTTGGGCCGGACGGTGCGCCTGGGCTTCCGCAAGCTGTTCTAGGGTTTGTTTTGACGTATTTTCTGACGACGGACCGGTATCCATTTCATCGGAAAATGCTCTAGCGCCTACGGCTTGGGCGGGGCGGCGTCGCCGTCCTTGGCCTTGTCGCCGGTGACCAGGCCGATGTCGGCCTGAGCGCCGCCGCCGCGCTGCTTTTTGATGTACTCCAACTCGGCCTTGGCGCCGGCGTGGTTGGGCTCCAGCTTCAGCGCCGCCTCGTAAGCGGCCTGGGCCTCGTCCAGGCGCTTCAGTTCGATCAGGGCGAAGCCCTTGCCGCGCAGCACGCGCGCCTCGCCGCCAGGCTCAAGCAGCTTGGTGATGAAATCGATCTTCTCGGCGCGCTCGTAGAGGTCGAGGGCGTCCGAGAAGCGCTTGAGTACGACCAGGGCGCCGCCCTTTTCGGTGATCAGCGCCAGATTGTCGGGCTGCAGGGCCAGGCCCTTGTCCAGATAGGCGATGGCCCCACGCGGGTCGCGCTGTTCGTTGGCGATCGAGCCCAGCAGCAGGGCGGCCATCGGATAGGTGTTGAGGCTGGTGGCGACCGTCCCGGCCTTGCCCTCCCTGCTGTTGAGCGTGCTGACCAGGATCGCGCCGCTCATGGCCGCCGTGCGGGACTGGGCGCGGATGACGGTCAGGTCGTCCCTGCGCTCGATTTGCGGATAGCTGGCCGGGGCGTGGCTGAGAACGGTCGTCAGGTCCTTTTCGAACGCCTTGGCGGCCTGCAGCGAGCCGGATTGGTAGGCCTTCTTCAGGACCTCCTGGTCCTGGGCTTCCTGTTCGGAAACCTTCAACTGGGTGATCGTCTGGCTAGCGGCCAGGACCGGCATGGGCGCGATCGCCAGAGCGACGACGGAGAAGGCGGCGATCCAGCGCATGAGCACTCCTTAGGTATCGAGACTTCTAAGCTACGTCTGTAATAAATCAACCTAGGCATTAGTCGATTGGTCGCATCGCGGCTCAACGCGTCATTAAACTCTCAAGCGCACGCTTCCTGCTAGAACCGCCGCTCTCGGCGGATCGGAGGCCGTCATGGCGACCATGACTTCCAGCACGCGCCGCACAGGCGACCACTTCGAGCCCACCGACACCGATCCCCAGGTCCAGCGCCGCCTGCGCGGCTATCTGGAGCAGATCGACTATACGGCCTACGCTTCGAACAAGGCGGTGCTTGGCGCGATCGTGCCGAAAGCCGAAGCCGGCCGCTTCCAGCGCCTGGCCGTGGCCACCGCGACTGCCCGCGCCAAGTGGGTGGCCGAGGCCGCGGCGATGACCGACGCTAGCGCATCGCTCTCAGAAGCCCAGGTCGCGCGCCTGGCTCACCTGCGTTCGGCCTATGAGGAACTGGCGGCGGTCTACGAGGCCACTCGGCGTCTGGTCGAGCGGGGCTATGTGGCCTACCGCGCTGCTGACGGATAATTACCCGGGCAATATTGACTTGAAGTTTCGTCCGGGTAAAAGGCGCGTCAGACGGTAGCCTCTGGAGGAGCTTGGCATGTCCGACCGCAAGGCGCTGCTGCGCGAGTATAAGGAACGCAAGGTCGAGGCCGGGATCTACGCCGTGCGTTGCGTCCCGACGGGTGCGGTGTGGATCGGCGCGGCGCCGGACCTCTCCAATCGCCAGAACGGTGTCTGGTTCTCGCTGCGCCTCGGCTCCCATCGCGAGAAGAGCTTGCAGGCGGCCTGGAACAGCCATGGCGCGGACGCCTTCGTGTTCGAGGCCGTCGAGGCGGTCGATGTCGCGGACCTTGACGGCGCCATGCGCGCCTCGAAGCTCAAGGATCGTCGCGCCCACTGGATCGCGACGCTGAACGCCACGGGGCTGAACTGATGGACGAGGTGTTTGTCGTTTTCCACGGGCCGACGCGCGTGGCGGTCGGCTCGCGCCTCGACGCGGCCCTGGCGGCCCAGAGGCTGGTCGGCGAGGCGGGGGTGCTGATCTTCGATCCCGCGGGTCGCTCGGTGGACTTTGATCTCAGCGGCGGGCCGGACGTCCTGGCCGCGCGTCTCGCGCCGCCCGCGGAGACGCCGCGCGGTAGAGGCCGGCCTAAGCTTGGCGTGGTGGCGCGGGAGGTGACCTTGCTGCCCCGCCACTGGGACTGGCTGGCCACGCAGCCCGGCGGCGCGTCGGTGGCCCTGCGCAAGCTGGTGGAGGCCGCCCGCCGGGCCAGCGAAGGTCCGGACCGCGTCCGCGCCGCCCGCGAGGCGGCCTATCGCTTCGCCTCGGCGATCGGCGGCGACCTGCCGGCGTTCGAGGAGGCCATGCGGGCCCTGTTCGCTGGCGATGACGCGGCTTTCGAGGCCCGGATCCAGGCCTGGCCGGGGGACATCGCCGCCCAGCTGCGGACCTATGCGGCGGAGGCGTTCGGGGAGGCTTAACCGCCGGACTTCGCAACGACCTCGTCCAGCACGGCCTTGTAGGCTGTGTCGAACGGAGCCTTGTCGCTGTCGGGCTTGGCGGGCCACAGCGGCCGCAGGGCGGCCGTGCGGGCGGCGGCGTTGCTCAGCCAGGCGGGATCGGCCTTGGCCAGCCTGGTCAGGCGCGCCTCGATCTCGGCCTTGGGCCGACCGTCATAGGCCAGCAGCGAGCGAAGCGCCCACAGCGCCTGCTCGTCCGGATTGGGTTTGGCCGCGCCAGGCTTGCGATGGGCGGTCCAGCGTACGGCGTCCAGGATCTGGGCGCGATAGAGCGGGTCGTTCCAGGTGCTGGGCGTATGACCCAGGCTGGTGTGGAACAGGCGGCCCTGGCCGATCTGGCGCGTCCAGGTGACCGGCACGAACCATGGGCGCTTGAGGGGCATGTCGGTGAAGTCGAGAGCCTGCAGCGCGCGGACCTTGGCCGGATCATAGTCCGAGTACTGATAGATCTCCTCGGCATAGGTGAAGCGGGCGGGCCAGGCGGTGTTGACGGGATCCTTGCCGCCCCCCGCTTTCTGACCGAGCGCCTGGACGGTGATCGGCGTGCCCTGGGTCCAGGGATGGCCGGCGAACTTGCCGTTGATGAAGGCGGTGTAGGTCTGTCCGGGGCCGCTATAGTCCCAATGGGTGTCGGTGGCGCTATGCAGGCCCACGAAGCCGCCCTTGCCGCTCTCGACCCACCGCTGCACGGCGGCCCAGTTCTCGGCCGAAATCGGCAGTTCGCCGGTCGTGTAGAAGATCAGGACGTCGACGTCCTTGAGCTTCTGGGGTGTGATCACGCGGGCGTTCTGCGTGGACTCCACGGTGAAGGCGCCGGTCCTGGCCGCGATTTCGGCCAGGGCGATCTCGGACGGAGTCGGGCCGTTGCTGTTGGCGGGACGCGAGACGGGCTTGTGCACGAAACCGACGGACTGATCGAGATAGAGCACCCGGATCTTCGCGGGCGCGGCCTGGGCGACCGGACCAGAAAGCGCGGCGACCGCCGCGAATAAAGGCAGCAATCGGCGCATCATCATCTCAGCCCTTGGGTTGCATCAGGTCCCAGCGATTGCCGGAAAGGTCCTCGAACACCGCCACCGTGCCGTAGGCCTCGTGGCGTGGTTCTTCCAGGAAGGTGACGCCGGCGGCGCTCATGCGGGCGTGGTCGCCGGCGAAGTCGTCCGTGTGCAGAAAGAGCCAGACCCGCCCGCCGCCCTGGCGGCCGATCGCTTCGGCCTGATCGCCGGTGGCGCGGGCCAGCAGAAAGTTCGTGCCCTCGCTCCCAGGCGACACCACGACCCAGCGCTTGCCGTGGCCCATGTCGGTGTCTTCCACCAGGGTGAAGCCGAGCTTGCCGACATAGAAGGCGATGGCCTCGTCGTAGTCGGCGACCAGCAGGGAGACGAGGGCGACGCGGCGGGCCATGGCGGGACTCGAGCTTGAAGGACGCGCGAGCCTAGCCGTTCCCGCCGGGAAGGAAAGTGGTCAGGCCATTAGCCTCCGGCATAGCCGCCAATGATCGGCAGGATCTCGCCGGTGATGAAGCTGGCCGTCTGGGGCGAGGCCAGGAACACATAGGCCGGCGCGATCTCCTCCGGCTGGGCCGCCCGCTTCATCGGGGTCTTGGCGCCGAACTGGGCGACGTCGGGGCCCAGCTTGTCGGCCGGGTTCAGCGGGGTCCAGACGGGGCCGGGCGCGACGGCGTTCACCCGGATGCCCCTGTCGATCAGGTGCGTGGCCAGCGAGCGGGTGAAGGCGTGGATGCCGCCCTTGGTCATCGAGTAGTCCAGCAGGTCCTTGTTGCCCAGAAGGCCGGTCACCGAGCCGGTGTTGATGATCGCGCCGCCGTTGGGCAGGTGCTTCACCGCCGCCTTGGCCATGTGGAAATAGCCATAGAGGTTGGTCTTCAAGGTGCGGTCGAAGTGCGCCTCGGTCAGGTCCTCGAAGTCGAGCACGTGTTCCTGGAAAGCGGCGTTGTTGACCAGGATGTCGAGCCGGCCGAACTCGGCCACCGTCCTTTCCACGGCCGCCTTGGCGTAGGCCGGGTCGGCGACGTCGCCCGGCAGCAGGATGGCCCGCCGGCCCTCCTGCTCGACGGCCATGCGGGTCAGGTTGGCGTCGTCGTCCTCGTTGAGATAGCCGATGGCGACATCCGCGCCCTCGCGGGCGAAGAGTACGGCCACGGCCCGGCCAATGCCGCTGTCGGCGCCGGTGATCAGGGCCACCTTGCCCTCCAGCTTGCCCGAGCCCTTGTAGAATGGGGCGTCGTACATCGGGGCCAGGTTCAGCGCGGCCTCGTCGCCAGGCTTGGCCTGATGCTGTTCGGGATAGGGCGGAGCGGGGTAGGGGCGGGGCGCCCGCCTGCATGGCATGGCTGCGTTCGGCGTCCTTGGCCTCGTCCTTGGACTGGAAGGAGCGTTCCTCCTTGGCGTCCAGCGGGGCCTGGATCTCGCGATAGGCCTTGGCGACCTGATCGCTGGTGTGCTCGAACTCGGGGGTCTGGGTGTCGGCCATGGCGCGCTCCTTTCGGGGACTGAGCCCGAAGAACCGTTGGCCGCTCGCGATGTTCCAAGCCTCGCCGAAAGCGGGTTGCCCACAAATCGGGCATGAGCCACTTTGCGCGCCCTTCTTCGACCACCGCCTTCCAGATTTCGGGGTGAAGACCATGCCGCGCGACGCGGCCGGAGCGGCGCTTCCCTCGGGGCGGCCGCGCGGCCCGATCCTGACCGACCTCCTCGAACTGCTCCGTCTGGCGGGGCCGGTCGTGCTGTCGCGCCTGGGCATCATGGTCATGGGCCTGACCGACGCCATCGTCGTCGGCCACTTCTCGGCCCGGCAACTGGGCTTCCACGCCATGGCCTGGGCCCCGACCTCGGTGTTCGTGACCGCCACGGTCGGCCTGCTGGTCGGGGTGCAGGTGATGACCGCCCGCGCGATCGGCGCCGGCAAGCCGCATGAGACCGGCGCGGTGCTGCGGCGAGGCCTCAGCTACGGCGCCTGGCTGGGCGTCGGCTCGGCGGCGCTGCTGGCCCTGTTCGGGCCTTTGTTCCTGCACGCCATGGGCCTGAAGGACGGCCTGGCCGACGGGGCGACCGCGCCGCTGATCGTCTTCTCGCTGTCGCTGCCGGTCTATGCGATCTCGGTGGTGCTGACCTTCTGGCTGGAGGGCCTGGCGCGGCCGGCTCCGGGGGCGGTGATGATGTGGTTGGCCAATGTCGTGAACCTGG
Source organism: Caulobacter sp. UC70_42 (assembly GCF_044056025.1). Lineage (NCBI taxonomy): Bacteria > Pseudomonadati > Pseudomonadota > Alphaproteobacteria > Caulobacterales > Caulobacteraceae > Caulobacter > Caulobacter sp. UC70_42. The sequence continues at coordinate 3,265,927 of NZ_CP171994.1, forward strand.
CCGCCAACCTGCTGTTCGTGCCCGGGACCTTCGGCCTGCCAGCCATGGGCGCGGTCGGCGGCGCCTGGTCGACCTTCGTGGCTCGCACCGCCCTGGCGATCGCCCTGGCGATCTACGTCCTGCGCATGAAGGACTCCCGCGAACTGGGCGTCTTCGACAAGCCGGCCCACAACAAGGCCGCCGAGATCGAGCAGCGCAAGATTGGCTACGGCGCCGGGGCGTCCAATTTCTTCGAGGTCTCGGCCTTCGCGGGCATGAACCTGATCTGCGGCTGGATCGGCAGCCTTGCCGTCGCCGCATACACCGTGGTGCTGAACGTCTCGGCTATCGTCTTCATGGTCCCGCTGGGCGTGGCGACGGCCACCGCCGTACAGGTCGGCCGGGCCTATGGCGCGCGCGACCCGGAAGGCATGAAGCGGGCCGGCTGGATCGCCTTCGCTGTTATCGCGGTGATCGGGACGCTGTTTGGCCTTCTGCTCTATCCGGCCAAGCACTGGGTGGCGCTGGCCTACACCACTGACCCGGCGGCCATGACGCTGATCCTGCCGGCGATGGCGTTGGCCTGCCTGTTCTTCGCGCCCGACGCGGTGCAGGTAGTGGCCGCCCAGGCGCTGCGGGCGCGGGGCGAGGTGTGGATCCCGACTGTGACCCACCTGATCAGCTACGCGCTGGTCATGGGCCCGCTGGCCTGGTGGCTGGCGATCCCGCGCGGCATGGGCCTGAACGGGGTGCTGATCTCGATCATTATCACCAGCTTCCTGGCCGCCGGCTTCCTGCTCTTCAGGTTCAGGATGCTGGACTGGCGGGATCGGAAGCTGGCGGGCGAGGAGGCCTAAGCCCCCAGGATCCAGCCTTCTTCGGTCGAAGCCGCTTCCAGCGCGTCCTCGGAGAGGCCCTTCGGCGCGTCGAACAACGCCCCCAGCTTTCCCGCTTCGTCCAATTTGGCGAAGTGTTCGGCCAGGGTGCGCACCTGGGTCAGGTCCTTGACCTCGCCCGGCGTGGCCGTGACCTTCAGCAGCGACGGATAGACCTCGGCCGCCACCACGGCGACGCCATCGAGATCGGCCTCGGTCAGGGCCTTGAAGCCGGTTTCGAAAGGCCACACCCGTACGGCGTCGCCACGCGCGTCCTTCAGGCGGCGCACCGCCGGGATGCCCATGATCGCCTGACCGCCGACCGAACCGTTGTAGTAGAGCTTCCAGATCGAGTGAGCGCCTTTGGCGGCCTCATCGGCGTAACGGAACTCCGGCAGGTCGTCAGGCCCGTGCTCGCGCGGGCGCTTGGGCTGCAGGGTGGTCAGCGCGTCCTTGGGCGGGCAGCCCCAGAACGGGAAGGGGCCGCCGGTCAGGCGACGATTGATCTCCGAGCCGACGCCGAAGCGGTTGTTGGTGTTGTCGGCCTTGTCCTTGACCATCTTGGCCAGCTGGTCCCATACCGCGCGCCAGGGCGTTTTCGCCCGGCAGCGAGAGGGCCTTGGAAAGCCCGCGCGGGAAGCCCAGCGGGAAGTCGAAGCCCACCAGGGCCCGTTCGCCGCGCTTCTTCAGGTCGTCGAGGATGGCGGCCAGCCGCGTCTCGGCCTCGCCGCGCGTCGCGGGATTATAACTCTCGAAGGTCAGGCGGAAGCGCACGTCGCGCTTGAGCACGCCAATCCAGATGGAGTCCGCGCCCGTCGTCGGCTTGGCCGCGGCGCTCCAGTCGACGATCACATAGGCGCTGAACAGACGCGACACGGTACGCGGCTCCCCGGGAAGGACAGGAGCCGCGCTTCTACTCCGGCGCGAACCCCACGGCCAGCCCGCCGCTAAGCCCAAAAGAAAAAGAGCCTGTCCTTTCGGACAGGCTCTCGGCGTTTGAGCTGAGGATCAGGCCGCGTCGCGGATCCGGGTGGTCGGGCCGATCGGGCGGCCGTCGCGGGCGAACCAGCGGATCGGCGGCTCGCAGGCGCTGCCTAGGGCCGCGCGGACGATGGCCGGCGGGCGGCGTTCTTCCGGGGTCATGAACAGGCCGTTGGTCTTGACCTTCAGGCCGGCGATCTTGTTGGCGCCCAGCATGGTCAGCGGCACGGCCAGGACCAGGCCCAACAGGATCGGGGCGGTCGAGGTGAACAGGTCCGGGGTGAACCAGAACACGCCGCCCAGGATCAGGCCCGTGACGCTAATCCAGCCCATGGCGGCAGAGGCCTCCTTGAAGGCGACCTTGTCGGCGTCGCGGCGCTGGGTGGCCCAGCCGCCGACCTTGCCGGCCATGATTTCCACGATGGCGCGGGTCTGGGTGAACATCAGCATCGGGGCGACGAGCGCCGAGAGCAGCATCTCGACGGCCAGGCCGGCGGCGACGCGGCGCTTGCCGCCAAAGCCCTTGATCTCGGCCTTGCGGCTGAAGACCAGGATCGAGCCCATGATCTTGGGGCCGAACAGCAGCAGGAAGGTGATGATCATGGCCCAGGCGGTGGCCTGGATTTCGCGCCAGTCGATCAGGGCGTGCGCCGCGGCCTGCAGGTCGGCCATGGTGAAGGCGGCCTTCTTCAGCTCAGGCATAAGGGCGCGTGAGGTGACGCCCGCCGTCAGAGCGATGAACCACAGCGGCGACAGGGCGTAGCTCAGCACGCCGATCACCAGGTGCAGCCGGCTCATCCAGTGCAGGCCGGGCAGGGCGATCAGCGGCACGTGCTGAACATTGCCCCGGCACCAGCGGCGATCGCGCGTGGCGAAGTCCAGCAGGTTCGAGGGACTCTCCTCGTACGAGCCTTCCAGATAGGGCGCCAGGTGGACGCTCCAGCCCCCCGGCGCAGCAGGGCGCTTTCCAGGGCGTCGTGGCTCATCACCTCGCCGCCGAAGGGCTTGGGGCCATTGAGGTGCGGCAGGCCGCAGGTCTCGGCGAAGGCGCGGGTGCGGACGATGGCGTTGTGACCCCAGAAGGAGCTCTCCGACCCCGACCACCAGGCCAGGCCCGTCCAGGCGACACGGCCGTACAGGCGCGTGGCGAACTGCAAGGTGCGGGCGAAGATCGTCTGGCCGTTGATGATCATCGGCATGGTCTGGATCAGGCCGGCGCCGGGGTGACGCTCCATGGCGTCGGCCAGCCGCACCATGGCCTCGCCGGTCATCAGGCTGTCGGCGTCCAGCACCAGCATATGCTCATAGGCGCTGCCCCAGCGGCGCACCCAGTCGGCGACGTTGCCCGCCTTGCGGCCCGTGTTTTCCTTGCGGACGCGATAGAAGACGTTGCTGTGGGCCTCGCGGCGGAAGCGGGCGAAGCAGGCCTGCTCGGCCAGGGCCACCTGCGCGTCGCGGGTGTCGCTGAGCACGAAAATGTCGAAGTGGCGGCTCATGCCCGTCTCGGCGATCGAGGCGTCCATGGCGCGCAGGCGGGCGAAGACCGCGGCGGCGTCCTCGTTGTGCACCGGCATCAGGATGGCCGTGCGCGTGTGCAGCTTAGGCATCGGGGCCTCGCCGTCGATGCCGAGCGGATCCTTGGGCTTGCCCAGCAGGATCACGAAACCAGCCACGGCGGTGCAGAACCATAGCGACAGGGCCAGGAACAGCGGGGCCAGCAGGGTCAGGACCACGCCTTCCAGGCGGGTTACGCCACCGAGCGCGATGGTGTCGAAGGTGGCTTTCCAGCCGGCGAAGCCCATGGCGATCGTCGCCAGCGCCACGACCCAGCGGCGGAAGGTCATGTCGGCGACCAGGGCGGCGGCGCGGCGCGAGCCGCCTTGCCAGAAGCCCAGCGGCTGAACCGGCATGGCTAGCGGCGCCTCGGCGGGGATTTCCACCGTCTCACGGCGAACGACCTGATCGAGGGTCACGCTCGTGGAGGAGCGCACGTCGAAGAGGCTGGAGCGATCGCTCATGTCTTGGAACTCGGGCTGTTTCGGCGTGGAGAGCCGCCGACCTCTCTTAGAGTAAAACCTCGATCACAAATTCGCTACCGGAAATCACGCGAATTTCGCAGTTGCGAGAAAAAACCTCCGCGACGGTATGGAGCAGGGATGCTCGCTCATATGGGGAATTTCAATAAATAATTGAATCTGTGGACTTTAAATTTTGGAAGAGAAGCTTGGCCATTGGAAATCCGTTCGCAAGCTTAGCCGCGTAGACCATCACGTTCCCCCCTCGCGGGAGCGCCTTCGAGCGCCGATTTGATGCTGAAAGGCGCCTCGCCGCGCGGCATTTCGGATCCTGGGCTCCGGATTCTCACGCGCGATCACGGAGCCGCGAGGTCAGGCCCGCACGACCTCGTGCAGAACCTTCAGGGTCTTCAGCAGCGCCGCCGCGCCGTCCAGCGGCAGGCAGCTGGGGCCGTCGCAGAGGGCCTTGTCCGGATCGGGGTGGAATTCCAGGAACACCGCGTCGGCGCCGGCCGCCACCGCCGCCTTGGCGATGATCGGCACGCCGGAGCGGCGGCCGCCCGTCGAGGCGCCGCCCGTGCGAGGGTCCGCGCCCGGCAGCTGCACGGCGTGGGTGGCGTCGATCGAGACCGGCACGCCCAGGGCCTGCATCTCGGCGATGCCCAGCATGTCGACCACCAGGTTGTTGTAGCCGAAGGAGGCGCCGCGCTCGCACAGCACGATTTCCAGGTCCGGCGCGGCCTCGCGGGCCTTGCTGATGATGTTCTTGCAGTCCCAGGGCGCGATGAACTGCGCCTTCTTGGCGTGCATGATCCCTTGCTGGGCGGCGGTGGCCTTGGCGGCGGCGACGATCAGGTCGGTCTGGCGCACCAGGAAGGCGGGGATCTGGACCAGGTCGGCGACGGCGGCGACCGGTTCGGCCTGTTCGACCTCGTGCAGGTCGGTGGCGATCGGTACGTTCAGCTGACGCTTGACCTCGGCCAGGATCTTGAGGCCCTCGGTCAGGCCCGGACCGCGATAGCTCTTGATCGACGAGCGGTTGGCCTTGTCGAAGCTGGCCTTGAAAATATAGGGCAGGCCCAGCTCGGTCGTGACCGCCTTCAGCTCGCGGCCGACCTCCAGCGCCAGGTCCAGGTTCTCCAGGACGTTCAGGCCCGCGATCACGGCCAGCGGCTGGCCGTCGCCGATCGCGATGTTCCAGCGCTTGAGGTGGGCGACGGGCATGGGAATCTCCAAGGGCGTAGAGGCGAAGGCCGCATCTACGCCCAGGAGCGGGGTGGGAACTCGCCCAGTTTCACCAGCATCTTGCCCATGTTCTCGCCCGAGAACAGCTTGATGAAGGCGTCCGGCGCGCGTTCGACGCCCTCTTCGACGGTCTCTTTCCAGGTAATCTTCCCGGCCTTGATCCACTCGCCCATGTCCTTGGCGAACTGCGGATAGAGGTCGTAGTGGTTGGAGACGATGAAGCCCTCCAGGCGCAGGCTCTTGCCGACGGCCAGGATGATGTTGGACGGGCCTTCGGCCTTACCGGTCTCGTTGTATTGCGAAATCATCCCGCAGAGAGCGAAGCGGGCGAACGGACGGGCCGAGTTCAGCGCCGCCTCCAGGTGAACGCCGCCGACGTTCTCGAAATAGACGTCGATGCCCTTGGGCGCGGCCTTGGCCAGCTCGGCGACGACGTCGGGCGTGGCCTTGTAGTCGATGACGTGGTCGACGCCGATCGACTTCAGGAACGCGACCTTCTCCGGGCCGCCGGCCGAGCCGATAACGGTGTGGCCCTTCAGCTTGGCGATCTGGCAGACGATCGAGCCGACCGCGCCGGCGGCGGCCGAGACGAACACCACGTCGCCGTCCTTCAGCGCCGCGATCTTCAGCAGGCCGACATAGGCGGTCATGCCCGGCATCCCCGCGACGCCGAGGAAAGCCTGGGGCGGCACGCCTTGCGTGTCGATCTTGGTGATCGCGCCCATGCCGGCGGCGGCCAGCGCCTTGGGGTTGGCGTTGAACGCCTCGCGCCAGCCGAACATCGAATTGACGATATCGCCCGGCTTGAAGTCGGGATCGTTGGAGGCGACGACCTCGCCGATAGCGCCGCCCTGCAGGGCCTGGCCGATCTGGAAGGGCGGCACGTAGCTGGGACGATCGTACATGCGGCCGCGCATATAGGGGTCGACCGACATCCAGAGGTTCTTCACCTGGATCTCGCCGTCGCCCGGCGCGGCCAGCTCGACCGTGGCCAGGTCGAAGTCGGAAACCTTGGGCACGCCCACGGGACGGCTCTTCAGGCGGATTTCGCGCGAGATGGTCATGGTCGTTCCTCCCTGGCTCATGGCCAGTGTTGCTAATTCAAACGAATGTTTAGCGCGTCCTTACGGAAGGCTCCAGTGCTTCTAAGCGTCGCCGAAGCGGAGTAGACAGCGGGCCATGACTCAGACCTTGCCTCCTTCCTCTTCCCTTCGGGCGGGCGTCATCGGCGCCGGCGTGTTTGGCGGCTACCACGCCAAGAAATACGCCGAGCTGGAGGGCGTCACCCTGGTCGGCGTGTTCGACATCGACCTGTCGCGCGCCCAGGCCCTGGCCGAGCCGCTGGGCGCGAACGGCTTCGACGACATGGACGCCTTCCTGGCGGCCGTTGACGTGGTCACTGTCGCAACCCCCGCCGTCCATCACGCCGAAGCGGCGCTGAAGGCGCTGAAGGCGGGCAAGCCGGTCTATTGTGAAAAGCCCCTGGCGGTGACGCCGGAGGACGCCGACCGGATGGTCGCCGCCGCCGCCAAGGCCGGGGTCCCGCTGGCCTGCGGTCATCAGGAACGGGTGGTGTTCCAGGCCATGGGTCTGCTGGACATTCCCGAGCAGCCGCTGCGCCTGGAAGCCATGCGACGGGGCGTGCCTTCGGACCGCAATCTCGACGTCTCGGTGGTGCTGGACCTGATGATCCACGACATCGATCTCGCCCTGGTCCTGTGCGAGGCCCAGCCCATGACCGTGGACGGCGAAGGGGGGATCACCCGCTCGACCTCGCTCGATTGGGTGAAGGTCGAGGCGATGTTCGAGAACGGCTTCATCGCCGTGTTCGACAGCTCTCGCGTCGCCGAGGCGCGCGAGCGGACCATGAAGGTTGTCTATCCCTCGGGCGAGGTCGAGATCGACTTCCTCACCCGCGCCTTCCGCAACACCACGCCGTTCCCGCTGATCGAGAACTTCACCGAGACTCCGGCCGGCAAGGACCCCCTGGGCCTGTCGGTCGCCGGCTTCCTCGCGGCCGTACGCGGCGAGGCTCCGCGTCCGGTCGTGACGGGCGAGGAGGCCGCCCGGGCGCTGGACCTGGCGCTGGCGGTCGAGCAGGCTGTCGAGGGCTGACCCGCCGCTACAGGCTGACCTGCGCGCCCAGTTCCACCACGCGCCCGGGCGGCAGGTGGAAGAAGGTGGTCGGATCGGCCGCGTTGCGGGTCAGGAAGGTGAAGAGCTTGCGCTTCCAGGCGGGCAGGGCGTCGGTGCCCACCGACGGCACGATCGTGCGGCGGCTGACGAAGAACGACGTGCTCATGATGTCGAACTTCAGGCCCTGCTTGCGACACGCCGCCAGGGCCTGCGGGATGTTGGGGCTTTCCATATAGCCGTAGCGCACGGTGACCAGCGAGAAGCGGTCGTCGAGGGTCTTGGCCTCGATGCGCTGGTCGTCGGGCACGTAGGGCGTGGTCTCGTTGACCACTTTCAAGAGCACGTTGCGTTCGTGCAGCACCTTGAAGTGCTTGAGGCTGTGCATCAGGGCCGGCGGCGTCGTCTCCGGGTCCGAGGTCAGATAGACCGCCGTGCCGGGCGTCGCGGCGGCCGGGCGGCGGGCGATCATCTCGCGGAAGTCGGCGAAAGGCAGGCCGTCCTTGTTGAGCTTGGTCCGCAGACGTTCGGTGGCGCTGACGAAGATCGACATCAGCAGGCACAGGCCCGCGCCGAGGGCCAGAGGGGCCCAGCCGCCGGTCAGCACCTTCAGCAGGTTGGCGACGAAGAAGGTCAGGTCCAGGGCGAACAGCGGCACGATCAGGGCCAGGGACGCCAGCAGGCTCCACTTCCAGACGTGGCGCACGACGATGTAGGCCAGCAAGGTGGTGACCACCATCGTGCCGGTCACCGAGATGCCATAGGCGTGCGACAGGGCGCTGGACGAGCGGAACGACAGCACCACCAGGACGACGCCGACGAACAGCAGCCAGTTGATCGGCGCGACATAGATCTGGCCGGCCTCGGTGGTCGAGGTGATCTTGATGTCCATGCGCGGCAGGAGGCCCAGCTGGATCGCCTGCTGGGTCAGGGAGAACGCCCCGGTGATCACCGCCTGGCTGGCGATGACGGTGGCGACCCCGGAGAACAGCACCAGGGCCAGCCGCCACTGGTGCGGGGCCAGGAGAAAGAACCAGTCCGCGTTGGGCAGGGCGGTCCCGGCGGCCTCGGCCGCGGCCAGCGCCTTCGAGGCGAGGGCCGCCTGGCCGAAATAGTTCAGGGCCAGCATCGGCAGGGCCAGGCTGAACCACGACATCTGGATCGGGCCACGGCCGAAATGGCCCATGTCGGCGGTCAGAGCCTCGGCCCCGGTGACCGTCAGAAACACCGCCCCCATGACCAGGAAGCCGGTCAGGCCGTGATGGGCGAGGAAATAGATGGCGTAGGTCGGCGAGATCGCCGCCAGCACGCTGGGGTCGTCCTTGATGTGCCATACGCCCAGAGCGCCCAGGCACAGGAACCAGCAGACCATGATCGGACCGAAGATGCCCGCCACCTTGGCCGTGCCCTTGGCCTGGAACGCGAAGAGGGCGGTCAGGATCACCAGGCTGGTGACGATCACCTCCTGCGTGCCGAACCAGCCGGAGAAACCGCGGACCGACTTCAGGCCCTCGACCGCCGACAGCACCGAGATGGCCGGGGTGATCACGCCGTCGCCATAGAACAGCGCCGCGCCGATGGCGCCGAGGGCGAAGATCAGGCCCGTGCGGCCCTTGGCGCCCTGCTGGGCCAGCGCCATCAGCGACAGCACCCCGCCTTCGCCCTTGTTGGAGGCGCGCATGAGGAACAGGACGTACTTGACCGTCACGACCAGGATCAGCGCCCACAGCGCCAGGGACAGCACGCCCATGATCTCGGGACGGACCAGGCCGTCGCGGGCGGCCTCCTCCAGCGCGTCGCGGAAGGCGTAGAGAGGGCTGGTGCCGATGTCACCGAACACGACGCCCACGCTGCCCAGCGCCAAAGCCCAGAAACGCGACGCCGCGTGGCCGTGGTGGGAAGCTTGAGTTGTCGGGGTGGCAGAGTCGGACGCGGCGAGGGGGTCTTTACCCGCCATGCAAGCTCGAAGCTCCAAAGCGCCGGCTCACGTCCGGCGGCGGCGATTTACGCTTGTCGCCGCGTCGCAGCAATCGAAATTCGACAGATCGGCATTCCGTTCCCGTGGGCGTGATCAGTCGTCGAGATCGAAGGGCAACTCGTCCTGGTCGGCGGCGGTGTCGCGGCGGGCCTTTGAAACGGGCTTGTAGGTCGGGGCCGCGGGCGGGACGGGGGGCTCGTCGTCCGCGTCGTCCCACGGCGGATCGTCAAACATGTCGGGCTCGACAAGCGGCCTTGGCGCGGGAGCTGGAGCCGTCGGCCGCGAAACCGGCCGCGCCGGCGCGGCGCGCGGGGCGTCGTCGAACGAAGAGCGTCGAGCAAGCGGCGGCGGGGTGTCGGGCAGGGGCGGTGGCGCGCGGAAATCGTCCTCGTCGTCTTCGTCGTGATCGAAGGACACGGGCGGCTCTGGCGGCGGCGCGGTGTGGGCGGCGACTACCGGAGCGCCCTCTGGCTTCACGGGGCGCGGCGGCAGTGGCCGGCGGACGATGGCTTCGCAACGGGCCAGCCAGCGGTTGGCCTCCTGCACCAGCTCGCCCGGCGAGCGGCTTTCACGGCGCTGCTCGTCGCCGGGCGCCCAGAGCTCGAGAGCGAAGTCGGGATGGCGCGGATCGTCGAAGATCAGGCGTAGGGTGACCGACTGGGCCTGGGGCGCGACATGGTCGATGGCGCGGCGGCCTTCGCCGCGGAAGACGCGGCCCATCACCTGACCGTCGACCAGCAGCTCGGCGCCCATCAGCTCTTCCAGGCGATAGATCAGGCACCAGGCGCCTCGGTCCCAGGCCACGGCCAGCAGGTTGGTCGAGAACGAGAAGCCGGCGCCCCGGCCCCGGCCGCGCGCCACGATGAAGCCTTCCGGGTCGCTTTTCAGCACATGGCGCAGGGCCCGGCGCAGGCGCCGGTCCTCGTCGCCGTACCAGATGGCCAGGCTGCCCAGGAACGTCACCGCCGAGCCGGCGATGGCCACGAACAGCAAAAGACGCGCGAGTTCGCTCATAGTGAGCCCAGGCTATCGAGAGTCCTGATTCCCGGACAGAGGGGCCATGAAGCCTCAGTCGCGGAAGTGACCGACGACCGGCACGTGGTCGGACGGCTTTTCCTTGTCGCGCTCGTCGCGGTGGATGACGACATCGGTCAAGCGGTCGGCGGCCTGGGGCGAGCACAGCAGATGGTCGATGCGAATCCCCAGATTCCGGGGCCAGGCGCCGGCCTGGTAGTCCCAGAACGTGTAGCCGCCCGGCGCGCCGTCGACCTGCATGTAGGCGTCGGTGAGCCCGAGGTTCTTCAGCGCCCGGAACGCGCCGCGGCTCTCGGGCTGGAACAGGGCGTCGCCGAGCCAGGCCTCGGGATTGGCCACGTCCTCGGTTTCGGGGATGACGTTGTAGTCGCCCAGGATGACCAGCGGCTCCTCGAAAGCCAGCAAGCCCTGGGCGTGAGCTTGCAGGCGGCGCATCCAGGCCAGCTTGTAGTCGAACTTCTCCGTCCCGATCGGATTGCCGTTGGGCAGGTAGATGCCGACCACGCGGAACGGGACCGGCGCGGCGATCACCGCCTCGATATAGCGCGACTGCTCGTCGACCTCGTCCTCGGACAGAACCGGCAGGCCCTTGCGGACGTCCTCGACCGGGAACTTCGAGAGCAGGGCGACGCCGTTATAGGTCTTCTGGCCGTGGACGACGACGTTGTAGCCCAGCCGCTCGAAGGCCTCGGCCGGGAACTTCTCGTCGACGCACTTGATCTCCTGCAGCACGGCCACGTCGGGCGCTTCCGATTCGAACCAAGCCAACACGCCTTCCAGGCGAGCGTTGATCGAATTGACGTTCCAGGTGGCGATACGCATTGACGGCTCCAGACTGCGGCGGGAGGCTAGAGCCCATGAAGGTCGCGCTCAAGCCGGCAGGCAAATCCATCGATCGGAGACAGCTGGCGCTGATGGTGCTGGCGACCGGCGCGTGCCTGGCTTTCGCCGGCGTCGGGGCGATCCTGGCCATCTTCACGCCGCTGGTGTTCGACCGGGCGGGCAATGTGCTCAATCCGATCGCCTGGCTGGGCTTCGGCTTCGCGGCGCTGTTCTGGGTGGTGTGCCTTCTGGCTCCGCTGGCCGGCTGGATCCTGTGGCGCAAGGGGCAGACGTCCCTGGCGTGGGCCGCCATGGCCGCGCCGCTGGCCTGGGGCGCGCTGACGCTGACCCTGCTGCAGTTCGTGCCGGCTTAGGTCTTGTGGCGCCTTCCGGGTGGCGAACCGGAGGCCAGTTCGCCTGAAGGCGCTCGCTAGATAGAGAAGCTGACCCCGCAGCCGCAGCTGGACTTGGCGTTCGGATTGCGGACGCGGAACTCCGCCCCGGCCAGTTCGTCGACGAAATCGATCTCCGAACCCTTGAGCAGGGCCAGGGAGACGACGTCGACCAGGGCCACGGCGTCGTCGCGCTCGACCTTGAGGTCGTCGTCCCCGACGGCGTCGACCAGATCGAAGCGATACTGGAAGCCGGAGCATCCGCCGCCATCGACGGCGACGCGCAGCATCAGGGGGCGGCCCTCGCTGGCGGCGATGGCCTTGATCCGACGAGCGGCGTTTTCGGAAAGCGTTAAGTCTACTTGGGTCATGGCTGTGGAAAAGTCACCTTGAGCCTATATGAGGGTGACGCGGCCTCTACGGAAGGGGCCAAATCGTCCAACGCGATAAAGGCGGTTCATGACCTCGACCCCGTACTTCGTTCCGCGCGCCCCCTACGCCGAAGATCCGTTCAAGTCGCGGGGCCGCCGGTTCAAGGAGGACGAGAGCCGCACCCGGACGCCGTTCGCGCGGGATCGCGATCGCATCATCCACACCTCGGCCTTCCGCCGGTTGAAGGAGAAGACCCAGGTGTTCGTGGCCCACGAGGGCGACAACTTCCGCACGCGCCTGACCCACTCGCTGGAGGTGGCGCAGGTGGCGCGCTCGCTGGCCACGGCGCTCGGCCTGGACAGCGACCTCGCCGAGACCATCGCTCTTGGCCATGACATCGGCCATCCGCCGTTCGGCCACGCCGGCGAGGACGAGCTCGAACTGCAGATGAAGGACTACGGCGGCTTCGACCACAACGTCCAGACCTTCCGGGTCGTGACCGAACTGGAGCACCGTTATCCGGACTTTCTCGGGCTGAACCTGACCTGGGAGACCCTGGAAGGGATCATCAAGCACAATGGTCCGGTGACCAACAAGCTGGGCAAGCCGTCCTGGAAGGCGATCCAGAAGTACGACGCCGAATACGACCTCGGCTTGAACACCTGGGCGTCGGCCGAGGCCCAGGTGGCGGCCTTGGCCGACGACATCGCCTACAACAACCACGACGTCGACGACGGCGTCACCGCGGGCCTGTTCACCCTGGACGAGCTGATGGACGTGCCGCTGATCGGCCCGATCCTGGCGGCCGTGAAGAGCGAGCGCCCCGATCTCGACCCGCGCCTGACCCACCTGGAAGCCATCCGCCGCATGATCGGCGCGATGATCGACGACGTGATGGGCGAGACGCTGCAGCGCGCGGCGGCCACCGGCGTCGGTTCGGCCGACGATGTCCGGGCGCTGGACCACGCCCTGGTCGCCTTCTCGCCCGACATGGCCGAGGACCTGGCTCGCCTGCGCGCTTTCCTGCACGAACGCATGTACCGCCACTGGCGCGTCAACCGCACCCGCAGCCAGGCCCGCCGTATTCTGGGCGAAATGTTCGCGCTATTCCTGAAGGAGCCGGAGGTCCTGCCGACCATCTGGTTCGCCAAGTCGCAGAACCGCGACGAAGCCGGCCGCGCCCGCGTGGTTTGCGATTACATCGCGGGCATGACCGACCGCTTCGCGATAGAAGAACACCGCAAGCTGTTCCACCTGGACGTCTGGAACTAGGCCTTGGGGCCAGGGATCCGGAACGTGGGCGCGAGCGGCCGATCGTCTGCCACCTGAGCGGGGCGGACGCTTCTTGGACGGGCCGCCGTTGGGTAACCTAGGGTCGCGCGCGTCTGATTCGATGCGTTCGACCCGTGCGCCCTTGTTTGGACGCCCGAAAGTATCTGGAGCCTAGCCGAGATGTCCGATCCGCACCGCGGGGCCTATACGCCGCCCACCGACGCGCCGTTGTCGTTCGACGCGCGTCAGCCCGTGCGGGGCGCCCGCCCGCTGCCCATGACCCTGATCATCAGCGCGGTGGTGCTGGTGACCCTCGTCGTCGGGGTGATCCTGGTCTATCGCGGCGGCGTGCGGAACCCGAACGATCCGCCGCAGACCGTCGGGACCGAAGTGGCCCAGATGAAGACCCCGCCGCCGGCCGGCAGCCAGCCGCAGGACCCGGCCGCGGGCCTGCAAATCTACCACAACGAGGATCCGCAGCCCTCGGCCACCTTCGCCGCGCCGCCCGAGACGCCGCAGGCCCGTCCGGTCGCGCCGGTCGCCAGCGCCCCGGTGCAGACCGCCGCCCTGCCGGCCGCCAAGCCCGCGCCGACCGCGGCCCCGGCTCCGACCATCGAATCCCTGGCCACCGCCGCCGCCCAGAAGCCGGCGCCCAAGCCGGTTCAACTCGCCGCCGCCGCTCCCGCCAAGCCGGTCGCCGCGACCCCCGCGACCGCATCGAGCGGTCCCGCCATGGTGCAGATCGGCGCCCTGTCGTCTCCGGCCCTGGCGGACAAGGCCTGGACCGACGCCACGCGCCTCGCCCCGGGCCTGGCCGCCGGCAAGGGCAAGAAGGTCGAGGCGATCGACAAGAACGGCACGACGCTCTACCGCACCTCGGTGACCGGCTTCGCTTCGCGTGAGGCGGCCAAGGCCTTCTGCGAGGCGATCTCGGCCTCGGGCAAGTCCTGCTTCGTCAAGTAAGGAGCTACCCCTTTGAGCACCTCTTCCGCCGCTATTCTCGGCTGCGCCGGGACGACGCTGACGGCCGAGGAGGTCGCCTTCTTCCGGGATGTGAAGCCGTGGGGCTTCATCCTGTTCAAGCGCAATATCGCCGATCCCGAGCAGGTGAGGGCGCTGACCGCCGCCCTGCGCGCCACGGTCGGCCGTGACGACGCCCCGATCCTGATCGACCAGGAGGGGGGCGTGTTGCGCGCCTGCAGCCGCCGCACTGGCGCATCTATCCGCCTGGCCGCGCCTATGGCGAACTGGTCGCCAACGATCCGCTGACGGCGCGCGAGATCACCCGCCTGGGCTCGCGCCTGATCGCCCATGACCTGCGCTCGATCGGGATCAATGTCGACTGCGTGCCGGTGCTGGACGTGCCGGACCCGCAGGGGCACGAGATCATCGGCGACCGCGCCTATGGCGACACGCCCGAGCAGGTGGCGACTCTGGGCCGCGCGGCCGCCGAAGGCCTGCTGGCCGGCGGCGTCCTGCCGATCATCAAGCACATCCCCGGCCACGGTCGCGCCCTGAGCGACAGCCACCTGGAACTGCCCGTCGTGAAGGCCAAGCTGCTCGAGCTGGAAATCCGCGATTTCGCGCCGTTCCGGGTGCTGTCGGACATGCCGATGGCGATGACCGCCCACGTCGTCTACACGGCCATCGACCGCAACCGTCCGGCCACGACCTCGAAGAAGGTCATCCGGAAGATCATCCGCGAATCCATTGGCTTCGACGGACTTCTGATGAGCGACGACCTGTCGATGAAGGCGCTGAGCGGCGACTTCAAGCAGCGGGCCAAGGACAGCCTGTCGGCCGGCTGCGATGTCGTCCTGCATTGCAATGGCGACATGGTCGAGATGAAGGCCGTGATGTCGGGCGTCGGCCGGCTGGGCAAGGAGGCCCGCCGTCGGGCCCAGGCCGTGATGGGTCGCCTGGTCAAGGTTCCCGAGCCGTTCGACGCAGCCGAGGCCCGCGCCCGCTTCGACGCGGCGTTCGACGGCAAGTACGCTTGAGCACGGGCTTCCAGCCGACCTTCGACTTCGAGGCCGCCAACGAGGCGGCCGAGGACGGCGCGGCGCTGGTCATCGACATCGACGGCTACGAAGGCCCGCTGCACGTTCTGCTGGCCCTGGCGCGCAGCCAGAAGGTCGATCTGCTGCAGCTGTCGATCACCAAGCTGGCCGAGCAGTACCTGGCTTTCGTGCAGCAGGCGCGCCGCGTGCGGTTCTCCCTGGCCGCCGACTATCTGGTCATGGCCGCCTGGCTGGCCTATCTCAAGTCCCGCCTGCTGCTGCCCAAGCCCGAGCGCGCCAAGGCCGAGGAGCCGCCGGCGGAGGAAATGGCCGCCCAACTGGCCTTCCGCCTGGCCAAGCTGGACGTGATGCGCAAGGCCGTTCGAGGCCCTGAAGGAGCGCCCGATCCTGGGGCGCGACGTCTTCATGCGCGGCGACCCAGAGGCGGTGAGCATCGTTTCCTCGACCCGGCTCGAAGGCGACCTCTACGGCCTGATGAGCGCCTACATCACCCAGCGCAAGCGCGAGCACAGCCGCCACTACGCCCCGCGCCCGCCGACCGCCTATCCGCTGGAGGACGCCCGCGACCGCCTGCGCGGCCTGCTGCCGAAGATGCGCGACTGGACGATCCTCTCCACCGTCGCCCCGATCGAGCGGGCGCTGGAGGAGGAGGACGGCCCCACGCCCGCCTCCTACCTGGCCTCGACCTTGTCGGCCTCGCTGGAACTGGTCAAGGAGGGCATCCTTGAGGCGCGGCAGATGGAGCACTTTCAGGACATCTATTTGCGGACCAGGACGGAGCCGCTAGAGGTCGGCGAATGACCGTCGAACTGGAACCGCTCTTCGTCGAGCGCTGCATCGAGGCTCTGCTGTTCGCGGCGGCCGAGCCGCTCAGCGACGTCGATCTGGCCAAGCGCCTGCCGGAGGGCGCCGACATCGCCGCCGGCCTCGCGGGCCTGCGGACGCGTTACGAGGGCCGGGGAATCGAACTGGTCTGCGTGGCCGACCGCTGGCGTTTCCAGACGGCGACCGACCTGTCGTTCCTGATGACCGAAGAACGCGAGGAGCCGCGCCGCCTGTCCAAGGCCGCCCAGGAGACCCTGGCGATCGTCGCCTATCACCAGCCCGTCACCCGGGCCGAGATCGAGGCCGTGCGCGGGGTGCAGGCCAGCCGGGGCACGCTGGACGTCCTGCTGGAGCTGGGCTTGATCCGCATGCGCGGTCGCCGGCGCACGCCGGGCCGGCCGGTGACCTTCGGGACGACGGACGCCTTCCTGGAGCACTACGGCCTGGCCGCGCTGTCGGACCTGCCGGGCATCGCCGAGATGAAGGCCGCGGGTCTGCTGGAAATGAACCTGCCGCCAGGCTTCACCGTGCCCGACCCGCTAGGCCTGCGCGTCGATGACGAGGACCCGCTGGATCTGGACGACGGCGAACAGCCGGAATTCGCTCAGGACTTCCTGGGCGAGCCTGAGAAGGCGGATCGCTAGGCGAGGACGTCGGCGATCTGGCCGGTCTTGTCCTTCTTGTCCGGATCGTTCTGGACCTGCTGCTTGATCATGTCCTTGAGCTTTTGCTCGATCTTGGCCCGATCCTCGGGGCCCATCGCCTTGAGCTGCTCCTCGGTGACGCCCAGCTTTGCCAGCATCGCGGCCCGCATCTTCTGGGCCGGGGTCATCGCCTGGTACTTTAGGAACTCGTCCTTGGCGGACGTTTCGCCGATGGGCGACGAGTTGCTGGCGGACATGCCGCCGTAGGCGCCCGCATAGACCGACGCGCCGATGGACGAAATGGACATGAAAACGCTCCCGAACTCCAGGGTGCGACACTTTGTGCAAGGCAGAGGCCAAGGGCGGGAAGCTAGGCTTTACAGATCCTTAGCGGACAAGGGGGCGCTGAAGGCGTGGCCGGTCGGTCAACTCCGCCGAGCAGAACTTGCCCAGAGGACGCGCCGAGCTCCGCGACCTCGCGTCTCTCGGGTGAACGATGGTCGCCGGCCCCGCGAGCGCCTATATTCTTCGGCATGTTGTAACGACGCGTCGCAGCGGCTATCTGGCGCTGTCGCAAGGAGTCTCGATTATGGGAAGTCTCGGTCCGATCCACTGGATCATCGTCGCCGTCGTGGTGCTGCTGCTGTTCGGCGGCCGCGGCAAGCTGTCGGGCATCATGGGCGACGCAGCCAAGGGCATTCGCGCGTTCAAGGACGGCCTGAAGGACGACACCAGCAGCGAAGTCGCCGACAACAAGTCCAAGGGCGCCCTGCCGCGTACCGAGCAGGAAGCCGAAGAGCTTCGCAAGTCGTAAGGCCTTGAAGCGCGGGGAGGGTTCTTCGCGCGCATCTGTTCAACCCCGCGGGGAGCTTACGGGCTCCGCGTTCTAAGGCGCGTCCATGCTTCCTGATATCGGCGGCACAGAACTCCTTGTCATCGCCGCCGTCGCTTTGATCGTGGTTGGTCCCAAGGATTTGCCCGCTTTGCTGCGCAAGCTGGGCCAGTTCGTGGGCCGGATGCGGGGCATGGCGTCGGAATTCCGCGCCAGCTTCGACGAGATGGCGCGCCAGTCCGAACTGGACGAGCTGCGCCGCGAAGTGCAGGCCATGCGCTCGGGCCAGTTCACCAATTCGACGCCGGCCGCGGATCCGCATGTCGACCAGGTGTTCGCCGACATCGACGCCTCGCTGTCCAGCGGCGCGACCCAGATGCACCCCTATGCCGGAGCCGAAATCCACAATCCGGCCCTGAGCACGGACAATTCGGTTCCGGAGCCGGCCGCTCAGATCGTCGAGAAGCCCAAGCGCGCGCCGCGCAAGAAGGTCGTCGCGGTCGCCGAGCCGGCGCCCGTCAAGACCGCCAAGGCGCCGCGCAAGCGCACGCCCGCCGCTTCGGCTAGGGCTTCGACGAAGAAAGACATCACGGTCGAGGCCCCCAAGGCCGTCCGGACGCCGCGCAAACGCGCGGCCAAGGCCGGCGGCTCCACCGCTTCGGACATCGTCTCGTGAACGACAAGGCCATCGGATACGAACCCGAGGACGAGATCGAAGTCCTCGCGCGCGCCGCTTCTGGATCATCTGATCGAGCTGCGCACCCGCCTGATCATCTGCGTCGGCGCGATCGCCGTCGCCTTCGGCGTCTGCTTCGCCTTCGTGAAGCCGATCTTTCTGTTCCTCGTGCGCCCCTTCACTGTGGCTGAGGGCCTGAAGGCCGTGCAGGACGCGGGCGGCCATCATGGCTCGTTCGACCTGATTCTGGCCCTGGTCGGCATCAAGCACGTGCCGCCCGCCGCCCTGAAGGACATCACCTTGCAGGCCACCGCGCCGCTGGAGCAGTTCTTCACCAACATCAAGCTGTCGGCGTTCGCGGCCATCGTGGTGGCCTTCCCGATCATCGCCTGGCAGCTCTACCGCTTCGTCGCGCCCGGTCTCTACAAGAAGGAGCGTAACGCGTTCCTGCCGTTCCTGATCGCCTCGCCGGTGCTGTTCCTGATGGGCTCGGCGCTGGTCTATTACGTGATGCTGCCGTTCGTGCTGTGGTTCTCGCTGAGCCAGCAGATCGTCGGCGATGGCGTGAAGGTCGTCCTGCAGACGCGGGTCTCGGAATACCTGACCCTGGTGACGACCTTGCTCTTGGCCTTCGGCCTCAGCTTCCAGCTTCCCGTGGTGCTGTCTCTGGGCGGCCTGGCGGGTCTGGTCACGTCGGATATGCTGCGGACGGGCCGTCGCTACGCCATCGTCGCCGTCTTCGTGGTGGCCGCCATCGTCACCCCGCCGGACCCGATCAGCCAGATCACCCTCGCGGTGCCGCTGTGCCTGCTTTACGAGATTTCGATCTGGTGCGTCTGGCTGATCGAGCGTCGCCGCAAGCGGGAAGACGACGAGGAAGCCGGCAAGGACATCGTCACCGTCTGAGCCAATGGAAAAGGGCTCCGCGATCAGTCGCGGAGCCCTCCTGTTCCACTTGGAGAGGCGAGTGAAACTAGGCCGCGGCGCCGATGCGCGCCTGCAGCTGGGCCTTGGCGGCGCGCACCGTCTCGGCGACGCACGACGGTAGTTCACGACGCTGACGTTCGGGCGCTGGGCCTTGCAGACCGTCTGGGCGGCCGTGCGGATCTCGGCGCGGATCTGGTTCTGGGTCTTGCCCTTCAGCGAGATGCGGACGACCGAGACGGTCTCGACGGCGGCCGGCTTGCCGATGTCGCGCGCGCGCATGATCGAGGCCAGCTGGCGATGAGCGTTCATCAGGGCGTTGTCGACGCAGGTCGCGTCGCCGGCGCCGCAGACCGAAGCGGCGGCGGCCTTGATCTCGTTTTCGATCTGGACCGAGTTCTTGCCCGTCAGCGACACGCGGACTTCGTTGGCGGTCTTGGCGCCGGCCGGAACGGCCACAGCGGCGGCGATGGCGAGGGCGGCGAAAGCGGCGAACGACTTCATGATTTCAAATTCCTTGGAATGATCGGGCGGCCGGGGAGGGCCGAAAAAGGACGCGTACTGAAGTTGGCGCGGCTTTTCGGCGATCGGGATTAAGCCGGCGTGTGAAAGCGCGGCTAATTTCCGTTAACAGTTGGATTGTTCGTGCCGCCATCTGGCGGAAGTGGGTGAATCTCTTTTTCGCGCCCTGCGTCATCCGGTCGCATATTTTAAGTTTCGACGGTTCTGAGCAACGTGACGGTGTTTTGGCCCCCGGCCGCCGAGATCACGAAGCCGTGGGGAGGGCGCGCCCCCGTCCGGAAAGCTTGGCGCCCCGCCGACGCGCCTTAGAGAGGGCGTTTCTCCACCGCCTATCCCTGAGCTTGCGTTCGATGCACGACATCAAGGCCATCCGCGAAAATCCCGAAGCCTTCGAAGCCGCATGGTCGGCCAAGGGGCGATCGGGCGAGGCCGCGCAGGCGGTCAAGCTGGACGCCCAGCTGCGCGCGGCCCAGACGGCGCTGCAAGAGGCCCAGGCCAAGCGCAACGAGAGCTCCAAGCTGATCGGCATGGCCAAGGCCAAGAAGGACGAGGCCGAGGCCGCCCGCCTCATGGCCGAGGTCGAGGCCCTGAAGGGCGTCATGGCCACGGCCGCCGAAGAAGAGGCCCTGGTCGGCGGCAAGCTGAAGGACCTTCTGGCCAGCCTGCCCAACATCCCGGCTCCGGAAGTGCCCGCGGGCGAGGACGAGCACGGCAATGTCGAAGAGCGCCGCTGGGGCGACGCCGCCAAGCTGCCGGCCGGCCGCCTGAACGCGCCCAAGGACCACGTCGACCTGGGCGCGGCCCTCGGCGGCATGGACTTCGAGGCCGCCGCCCGGATGAGCGGGGCGCGTTTCGTGGTCCTGAAGAAGGAAATCGCCCGCCTGGAGCGCGCCATCGGCCAGTTCATGCTGGACCTGCAGACGGTCGAGCATGGCTATACGGAAATCAGCCCGCCGCTGCTGGTGCGCGACGAGGCGCTGTATGGCACCGGCCAGCTGCCGAAGTTCGCCGACGACCTGTTCCACACCACCGACGATCGCTGGCTGATCCCCACCGCCGAGGTCTCGCTGACCAACATCGTCCGCGAGCAGATCCTGGCCGAGGAAGAACTGCCGTTGCGCCTGACGGCCCTGACGCCGTCGTTCCGCGCCGAGGCCGGGTCGGCCGGGCGCGACACGCGCGGCATGATCCGCCAGCACCAGTTCTACAAGGTCGAGCTGGTCTCGATCACCACGCCCGACCAGTCCGAGGCCGAGCACCAGCGCATGGTCGAGTGTGCCGAGACGGTGCTCAAGAAGCTGGAGCTTCCCTTCCGCACCATGCTGCTGTGCGCCGGCGACATGGGCTTCGGGGCCAAGAAGACCTACGATCTGGAAGTCTGGCTGCCGTCGCAGAACATGTATCGCGAGATCAGCTCGTGCTCGAACTGCGGCGACTTCCAGGCCCGCCGCATGGAAGCGCGTTACCGCAAGACCGGCGAGAAGGGCGGCCACTTCGTCCATACCCTGAACGGTTCGGGCCTGGCCGTCGGCCGCACCCTGGTGGCCGTGCTGGAGAACTACCAGGACGAAGCCGGCCGCATTCATATCCCGGCCGTGCTGCAGCCCTATATGGGCGGCGTCACCCACATCGGAGGCGCGGCGTGAGGATCCTCCTCACAAACGACGACGGCATCAACGCGCCCGGTCTGAAGAGCCTGGAGAAGATCGCCCGCGCCCTCAGCGGCGATGTCTGGATCTGCGCGCCGGAATACGAGCAGTCGGGCGCCAGCCGGGCCCTGACTCTGTCGGACCCGATCCGCGTCCGCAAGCTCGACGATCGCCGCTTCGCCGTCGAGGGCACGCCGACCGACTGCGTGATGATGGCCGTGCAGCAGCTGATCGACGGCCCCGCGCCGGATCTGGTGCTGTCGGGCGTCAACCGCGGCCAGAACCTGGCCGAGGACGTCACCCTGTCGGGCACGGTGGCCGGCGCGATCGAGGGCATGGCCCACGGCATCCGCTCGATCGCCCTGTCCCAGACGATGAACTTCTTCCACGACGAGGTCGTCGCCCACTGGGAGACGGCCGAGCACTTCGGCCCCGGTATCGTGCAGCGCCTGCTGGAAGTGGGGTGGCCAGCCGATGTGATCATGAACGTCAACTTCCCGGCCGTGGCGCCCGAGGCGGTGACCGAGGTCGAGGTCACCCGCCAGGGCTTCCGCGATGGCCTGCTGCGCAACATGGAAAAGCGCACCGACCTGCGCGGCCGCGATTACTATTGGATGGGCTTC
Source organism: Caulobacter sp. UC70_42 (assembly GCF_044056025.1). Lineage (NCBI taxonomy): Bacteria > Pseudomonadati > Pseudomonadota > Alphaproteobacteria > Caulobacterales > Caulobacteraceae > Caulobacter > Caulobacter sp. UC70_42. The sequence goes on from NZ_CP171994.1 coordinate 3,287,742, forward strand.
TCGGCCAAGGCCTCCGAGCCCGCCGACGGCACCGACCTGAAGGCGATCTATTCCGGCCGCATCTCGGTGACGCCGCTGCACATCGACCTGACGCACAACGAGACCGTCCACAAGCTGAAGGGCGTGCTGGGCGGCGCGCCGCCGAAGCTGAAGGCGGCTCCATGAGCGGAGGGACGTCCAAGGCCGCAGAGAACGCCAAGGCCGACCTGCCGCGCCTGATGCAAGCCCTGCGCGACCAGGGGGTCACCGATCCACAGGTGCTGAAGGCCATCGAGACCACGCCGCGCGACCTGTTCACGCCGGACCTTTTCAAGGACCGCTCGTGGGAGGATTCGGCGCTGCCGATCGCCTGCGGCCAGACGATCAGCCAGCCCTATATCGTCGGTCTGATGACCCAGGCCCTGACGATCGAGCCGCGCTGCCGGGTGCTGGAGATCGGCACGGGCTCAGGCTACCAGACCACGATCCTCAGCAAGGTCTCGCGCCTCGTCTATACGATCGAGCGCTACCGGACCCTGATGAAGGAGGCCGAGGGCCGCTTTCACAAGCTGGGCCTGACCAATGTCATCACCAAGTTCGGCGATGGCGGCGAGGGTTGGGCCGAACAGGCGCCATTCGACCGCATTATGGTCACGGCCGCGGCCGAAGATGATCCGAAACGGCTGCTTTCGCAGCTGAAGCCCAACGGCGTGCTGGTCGCGCCGGTGGGGAAGGGGCCAGTTCAAAGCCTTCGCCGTTATGCCGGCGACGGCAAGGGGGGCTTCCGGGTCGAGATTCTCTGCGACGTGCGCTTCGTGCCCTTGTTGGCCGGCGTCGCGAAGGATCAGTGAAGGTTGGGGGACGCGGCGTTTCGCGGCCTCTGGTGTTAAAGGTTGGTTTACCCTGACGGAGCCCTTTGGTGGCTCCGGCGGGAAAGGAGAGGCTATGAGGCAGTTGTGGACGCGCGCGGCGGTGATCGCCCTGACGGCTGGAACGCTCGGCGCCCATGCGGAGGACGCGCGCGCCGCGGGCCAGCGCTTCACGCCGAACTTCCCGATCACCCAGCCCCCCGCCGCCCAGCCGGTTCCGCAATCCACGGCGCCCGCGTCGGAGGCCGTCTCGACCGCGCCCAACGAGGCCGAGACCCTGTCGCGTCCGACGCCGATCTCGACCTCGGCCGCGCCGTCGGTCACCCAGTCCGAGCTGCCGCCGCCCGCCCGCGCCACGACCTCGGCGCCCGCGCCGCAGCTGCGCGCCGCCCCGCCCAGGACCGTGGTCACCACCACCGTCACCGGTCCCGTGGTCAATGTTCCCGGCAAGCCGCAAGTGCGTGTCGTCGAATCCGGTGACGCGCTGGACGCCATCGCCCGCGGCTTCGGCGCGACCCGCGCCGAGCTGGTCGAGCTGAACGATCTGAAGCCTCCGTATCGCCTGAAGCTGGGTCAGAAGATCAAGGGCCCGGCCAAGGACGACCAGAAGGCCTATGTGGTCCAGACCGGCGACACGATGTTCGCCATCGCCAAGCGCTTCAACGTCACCGCCGCCGCCCTGGCCGACGAGAACGACCTGAAGGCCACCTCGGCGATCAAGAAGGGCCAGAAGCTGATCCTGCCGGACGGCTACAAGGACAAGGGGCCGATCAAGACGACGACCGTGCTGGCCGGCGCGCCCGCCTCGCAGCCCAGCTCCGCCGAGGCCGAGCCGACCCCGAGCCGTCCGGCGACCACGACCCCGTCGCGCCCGGCGCCCGGATCGCTGCATCCGGCCAATCAACTGACGCCGACGGAACCGGGCGATCTGGGCCCGGTCAGCACGACGACGCTCAGCGTCACCGGTTCGGTCACGACCGTCGCGGGGCCGCGCCAGATCCACACCGTCAAGTCGGGCGACACGCTCACGGCCATCGCCCGCAAGTTCGGCGTCAGCGTCAGCGACCTGGCGGACGACAACAAGCTGAAGACCGACACGCCGCTGAAGCTAGGCGCCAAGATCAAGGGGCCGGCGACCACCCAGAAGGCCTATGTCGCGGTGAGCGGCGATACGCTGGCCGGCATCGCCAAGCGCTTCAATGTCAGCGTCAAGGAACTGGCCGCGGAGAACAACCTGCGGGCCACGGCCTCGGTGAAGAAGGGCCAGAAGGTCCTGCTGCCCGACGGCTACAAGGACAAGGGCCCGATCCGGACCACCACCACCACCGTGGCGAAGCGTCCCGAGCCGACACGAGCGCCTTCGCCGTCGACGCCCTCGAACACCTACGCCCGCGTCGACAGCTCGGCGCCCACGGCCCCCACGCCGTCGACGCCATCCAGCCCGCAGCCCTACCAGCCCAGCGGCAACAGCTATTCGCGTCCCAGCGCGCCGATCGCCGCCCAGCCGGTCACTCCGCCGCCGTCGTCGGCGCGGCCGATCATCGAGAGCAGCGCCGCCCCGACCGAGGCCGAGATCATCGCCTCGGGCAAGGGCAAGTTCGCCTGGCCGGTGCGCGGCGAGATCATCTCGACCTTCGGCGTCAAGGGCACGGGCCAGCGCAATGACGGCCTGGACATCCGCGCCGTGCAGGGCACGCCGGTGCTGTCCGCCGCCGACGGCGAAGTGGCCTATGCCGGCAACCAGGTCCCGACCTTCGGCAATCTGGTGCTGGTCAAGCACGCCGACGGCTGGGTCACGGCCTACGCTCACCTGTCCAGCATCAACGTCAAGATGCGCCAGGCCGTGCGCCAGGGCGAGCAATTGGGCGCGGTCGGCGCCACCGGCGGGACCAACGAGTCCAAGCTGCACTTCGAGATGCGCTATGCGCCGACGGTCAAGGACAAGGCCAAGCCGGTCGACCCGGCCCTGGTGCTGCCGCGCTGAGGCGACGCCATCCCTGAAACCGGCGACGGCCCGCTTCGAAAGAGGCGGGCCGTTCTGCCGTTCGCCTCAGACCAAACCGCGCGGCGCGAAGCGGCTGGGCGAGACGCCGAACTGGCGAGAGAAGGCCTCGCTGAATGCGGCCGGGCTCTGATAGCCGCAGTCCAGAGCGGTCTCGGTCACGCCGGCGCCGGCGCAGAGACGTTCCACAGCGTGAACCAGCCGCGCCTTCTGCCGCCAGGCCTCGAGGGTCAGGCCCGTCTCGCGTGGAAACAGGCGCTGTAAGGTGCGAAGGCTGGCGCCGGACTCTCGCGCGATCTGGGACAGTCCGCGCGCGTCGGCTGGATGGTCGCGCCAGGTCTCCGCCAGCCGCAGGGCGCGCGGATCGCGAGGCAGGGGCAGGGCCAGATCTTCCGGGCGGGCCTGGAGGATGAGGTCGATCAGCAGACCGGCCAGACGGTCGTGGTGGGGCTTGTCCGGGTTCAGCATGCCGACCGTCAGCACATGCAGGATCAGCTCGCGCAGCAGCGGCGCCACGGCGATGACGCAAGGCTCGACCGGCAGCGGGTCGGCGCGCGGGCGGTCGATATAGAGCGTGCGCATGGCGACTTCGCCCCGCGCGGCGATGGCGTGGCGCACGCCCGCCGGAACCCAGATCGCCCGCGTCGGCGGGATCGTCCACGTGGCGTCGTCGGTGACCACCCGCATCACGCCCGAGGCGGCGAAGACCAACTGACCCCACCCGTGGCGGTGGGCCGGCAGCAGCGTCCCCGCGTGAAGGCCCGCCGCATAGGTGCGGACGTCGAAGCCGTCGCTCACCTATGCCGTCTCGGGAAAGACGCCCGGGTCATACTGCATGGCGCCGACCAGATTGCCTTCTGTGTCCTCGAAATAGATCAGTTCGCCGACGCCCTCGATGCGGTAGGGCGGCATGACGATCTTGCCGCCGCCGGCCTCGATGGCGGCGATGGTCGCCTTCAGGTCCGCGACCCCGAAGCTGGCCTCCAAGCCGGCCATGCGCACGCCCGCAACCAGCTCGCGGCGACCCTGCAAGGCGCCGAGCAGGCCCTGGCCGGCGTTCTTGACCTGGTAGAAGTCCGGCGGACCCCACGGGTCGAACCGCCAGCCAAAGACGCTCTCGTAGAAGGCCTTGGCGCGGCTGGTGTCGTCGGCGTTGATGGCGAAGTGTCTGAAGGTCGCGGGCATGGCGCTCTCCTGGATGGGAGGCTCAGCTAAGCGCGGATCGGCGTGGCGCGCTTGCGATAAAGCGCCAAAGATCACCGATCACGCGCCATCCCGGCTCAGCTGGGCAGCTTGACGCCCAGTTCGCCGGCCAGGTCGCGCACAAACTGCCAGGCCACGCGTCCGGAGCGGGCTCCGCGCATTTGCGACCACTGCAGGGCGCGGCGGTCGAGGTCGGGGGCGGTCAGGCCGAACTGTTCAGCGTAGCCGCGGATGGCGGCCAGATAGGTGTCCTGGTCCATCGGCGGGAAGCCGATCCACAGGCCGAAGCGGTCGGAGACGCTCATCTCCTCCTCGGCGTTCTCGGCGGCGGCGATGGCGCCCTGGCTTTCGACGTGGTCGCGGGGCATCAGGTGGCGACGGTTCGAGGTGGCCACGAACAGCACGTTCTCGGGCGGGCCCGACACGCCGCCCTCCAGAGCCGACTTCAGCGCCTTGGCCGCCGCGGCCCCGTCCTCGAACGAGAGGTCGTCGCATAGCACCACGAAGCGCTCCGTACGCGCGCGGAGTTGATCGAACAGCGGGGGCAGGGCGGCGACCTCGTCGCGATCGACCTCGATAAGCTTGAGAGCCGGAAACTCTTCGGCCAGGCTGACGAAGGCGGCCTTGGTCACCGAGCTCTTGCCTGTGCCGCGGACGCCCCACAGCAGCACGTGATTGCAGGGCACGCCGAGCGCGAAGCGGCGCAGGTTGTCGACGAAACGGCCTTTCTGCCGGTCAATTCCCACCAACAGGTCCAGAGATAGCGGATAGTCGGCGGCCGGGACGAAGGCGCCGTCTTTCGGCTCGTGCCGGAACAGGCGCGCGGCCGAAAAGTCCGGCGCGGGCGGCGGCGGCGGGGCCAGCCGTTCCAGGGCCTCGGTGATGCGGGCCAGCAAGGGAGCAAGCACGGTGTTTGGCGCGTCTGTCATGGGCACGCTGCATACCGGGTGCGCTTGGATTGCAAAAGGGGAGGCGAACGCATAGCTTCCGCCGACTTGGCGCGACCCTATGAGCTTGTCTCTTTTTGGCTGGCGCGCCGCATCGGTTTTGTTGGAGACGTCATGTCCGGTCTGAACGCTCAATTCTTGCAGCTCGCCCCCATCCTGCTGATGGTCGTGCTGTTCTACTTCATGCTGATCCGTCCGCAGCAGAAGCGCGCCAAGGAGCATCAGACGATGCTCTCCAATCTGAAGCGCAACGACACGGTCGTCCTGTCCAGCGGCATGATCGGCAAGGTCGTCCGCGTGGAGGACAAGGAAGTCGGCGTCGAGATCGCCACCGGCGTGACCGTGAAGGTCATCAAGGGCATGATCACGGAAGTCCGCACCAAGGGCGAGCCGGCGCCCGCCAACGACGCGAAGAACTAAGACGCTCTCAGAATATCGCGAGGCGTTCTAGCGACGTCGCCTGAAAGTCACTGATCCATGCTGACCCTCTCCCGCTGGAAGATCATCGCCGTCACCTTGTCGGTGATCTTCGGCATCCTGTTCTCCCTGCCCAACGTCCTGCCGCAGAAGACGTTGGACGCCATGCCCGGCTGGCTGCCGCACCAGAAGCTGAACCTCGGCCTCGACCTGCAAGGCGGCTCGTATCTGCTCTATGAGGTCGACACCGACGCGCTGCACCGCGAGCGTCTGTCCGACCTGATGGAAGACACCCGCACCCAGCTGCGGAGCGAGCAGATCCCGTTCGGCGAACTGGCCCAGCAGGGCGAGGTGATCAGCGTCCGCATCGGCGACCCCTCACGTTACGAGGCCGCCCTGAACCTGCTGCGCAAGAACCTCGGGCGCCGCTGGCCGGCGTCATCGGCGGCAAGGATGTCGCCGTCGCGGGCAAGGGCGACAACCGCATCGAAGTCACCTTCGTGCCGGAAGCCCAGCGCGCCGACGCCGCCAAGGCCGTCGACCAGTCGATCGAGACGATCCGTCGCCGTATCGACAGCCTGGGCACCAAGGAGCCCTCGATCAACCGCCAGGGCACCAACCGGATCATGATCCAGGCGGCTGGCGAGAGCGATCCCGAACGGCTGCGCGCCGTCATCGGCAAGACCGCCAAGCTGACCTTCCAGATGGTCGACGAGACGGTCACGCCCGAGGACGTCCAGGCCGGCCGTCTGCCCGCAGGCTCGGAATTGCTGCAGAGCGAAGACCGCTACGCGCCGTACTACGTGGTCAAGAAGCGCGCCATCGTCTCGGGCGATGAACTGACCAATGCGTCGCAAACCTTCGACCAGAATGGCCGGCCGGCCGTCGGCTTTGCTTTCAACGGTTCCGGCGCCAAGAAGTTTGGCGACATCACCCTGCGAAACCCTGGCAAGCGGTTCGCGATCGTCCTGGACAAAAAGGTGATCTCGGCCCCGGTGATCAACGATCCGATCACCAGCGGCAGCGGCATCATCACCGGCAGCTTCACCGCCGAGAGCGCCAACGAGCTCTCGCTGCTGCTGCGCTCGGGCGCTTTGCCGGCCCCCCCTGAACATCGAAGACCAGCGCACCGTGACCGCCGAGCTCGGCGCCGACGCTGTCAAGGCCGGCTCGATCTCGCTGGCCATCGGCGCGGTGTCGATGTTCGTGTTCGTGATCCTGGCCTATGGCCTGTTCGGCGGCTTCGCGGCCATCGCCCTGGTGGTCAACGTCCTGCTGATCGTCGGCATCATGTCGATGACCCAGGCGACCCTGACCTTCCCGGGCATCGCCGGCCTTATCTTGACCCTGGCCGTCGCCGTCGACGCCAATGTGCTGATCTACGAGCGCATGCGCGACGAGGCCAACGCCGGGCGAACGCCCATGGCCGCGGCCGACCACGGCTACAAGCTGGCCCTGACCTCGATCCTGGACGCCAACATCACCAGCCTGATCTCGGGCCTGATCATGTTCAGCTTCGGTTCGGGCCCGGTGAAGGGCTTCGCCTGGACCCTGGTGATCGGCGTGTTCACGTCGCTGTTCACCGCCATCTTCATCACCCAAGTGCTCATCGGCTGGTGGTTCAAGGCCACCAAGCCGAAGAAGCTGCCGATCGCATAGGAGATCCGACCATGCGTTGGCCCCTCATTCGCTATATCCCGCGTTCGACCCACTTCCGCTTCGTTCGCTGGGCGCCGGTCGCGGCCGTCATCTCGGCGATCCTGATCGTCGCCTCGATCGGCCTGCTGATCTTCCAGGGCCTGAACCTGGGCATCGACTTCAAGGGCGGCGTCGCCCTGGAGGTGCAGATGTCGCGCCCGGTCCCCCTGGCCCAGCTGCGCACGGCGCTGGACCAGATCGGCGCCCATGACGGCCAGGTCCAGGGTTTCGGTTCGCCGAACTCGGCCATGGTCAAGTTCCTGCCGGCCGAGGGCGAAAAGCCCAGCGACGCGTCCAAGAACGTCGAGGCGGAGCTGATCAAGCGCTTCCCCGACCTGAAGGTGACCAGCCGCTCCGAAGTGGGCGCCAAGGTCTCGGGCGAACTGCTGATGTCCGGCTTCAAGGCCCTGGGCGTCGCCCTGCTGCTGACGCTGGGCTACATCTGGTTCCGCTTCGGCCTGTCGTATGGCACGGGCGCCGTCGTGGCCGTGATCCACGACATCGTCCTGACCCTGGGCCTGCTGTCGGTCTGCGGCATCGAGTTCTCGATGACCGAGATCGCGGCCCTGCTGACGGTCATCGGCTACTCGATGAACGAAAAGGTCATCACCTTCGACCGTCTGAAGGAAAACCTGCGCAAGTACCGCACCACGCCGCTGCGCGACATCATCGACCTGTCGGAAAACGAGCGTCTGTCGCGGACGATCATCACCGGCACCACGGCCTTGCTGGCCCTGGGCGGCACGATGGCGTTCGGCGGCCCGGTGCTGTTCCCGCTGGTGTTCACCATGATCTTCGGCATCGTCATCGGCACCTATTCGTCGATCTATATCGCCCTGCCGATGATCCTGATCTGGGGCGTGAAGCGGAACGACGACGAAGCCACGCCGATCAAGCTCGGCGCGGCCTCGCGTCCCTGATGCGTCAGCCGCCGTCCATCGACGCCTGGGGCGGCGGCGGCTTCCGGGTCTCCGGCGACTGGCGGCCCGGCTCGCTGCTGATCCTCGAACGATCAGCCCCGCGACTGGTCCGCCACGTCCCTGGCCGCGCTGACCCCCGAGGCCTTCGCCGAGGTGTTCGCCGCCGGCGGGGCGGTGGAGTTCGTTTTGCTGGGCACGGGCCTCAACAACGCCCTGCCGCCGCGTCCCGTCCGCGACGCCCTGAAGGCGGCGGGCGTGGGTCTCGAGTTCATGAGCACCGAGGCGGCGGCGCGCACCTACAACGTCCTGGCCAGCGAAGGCCGGCGGCTGGCGGCGGCGCTGATCGCGGTCTAGGCTGTCTGGTCGACGGTCGCGCCGGGTTCTTCGGCGCGATCCTTCTTCGCCTTGGCTTCGGCGCGTTCCTCGGCCGCCTTTCGCAGCATGCCCAGGGCCGCCTCGGCGACGCCGGCGACGCGGTTCTCGTCGGTCAGGGTGTCCAGGGCGGCCTTGGCGTCGTCCGACAACGAGACCTGCACAGCCGCGTCCTTGCCGGTCTTCTCGGCCTTTTCAGCCTTCTCCTCCGCCAGCTGTTGCTCGCGTCCATCGGCATTGGTTTGGAGGAAGGCCTTCCAGCTCTCCAGGGTCCCGGTCTGCTCAAGGCTGGCCGTCCCGGCGAAGATCATCTTCTGCTGCTGGGGCGACATCCGGTTCAGGGCGACGATCTGGTCGGCCATCACGTTGCCTTCGCGCGGCGTGCGCATACCCCGGGCGTTGAAGTCATCGGCGGCCTGGCGGATTTGCTTGGCTATGGTCGAGTTGTTCCAGGCGGCGTTCAGCGCGTCGCGATCGGCCTGGGTGCTGGACTTGAACCAGTCGGCCCGCCCCTGGTCCGAGGCGTACAGCGCCTTGCCGATGGCGACATAGGCGTCGATCTTCTGGTCATCCGAGGCGCCGGAGCCGTCGGCTAGGATCGTGGACTGGCGCAGAACCACGGCGACGACGCCGCCACCGCTGGCGGGCGGCGGGGAGAGGGGCTGGGCGACGGACGACACTTGCATGGCGGATCTCGCTTTGGCGCAACTTGAGGTTACGGCATTCGCCTTAACGGCACCCTAGCGGCGACTTTGCCGACTCCCGAAAACGGTCCTATGGTCCGGGCCAAGCTTTCAGAAGGACTTGGGGGAAACGATGTCCGGGCTGCTTTCCAACTTCCGCAACACCATGATCGTCAGCTTCGTGCTGGCCTTGGTGATCGTGATCGGCTACGCGCACGGTCCCGACGGGCATGGCGCGATCTTCCTGCAGGCCGTCTTCCGCTGGCTGCACGTGATGTTCGGCATCCTGTGGATCGGGCTGCTGTACTACTTCAACTTCGTGCAGATCCGCGTGATGCCGCAGATCCCGGCCGAGCTGAAGCCGGCGGTCAGCAAGTACATCGCGCCCGAGGCGCTGTTCTGGTTCCGCTGGGCGGCGCTGTTCACCTGGGTGATGGGCGTGATCCTGGCTTTCAGCCGCGGCTACCTGCTGGAAGCGGCGACCCTGGGCCTGGCCGGCGGCTACACGCCCGGCGTGGACATGCAGTACACTTTCATCGGCACCGGGATGTGGCTGGGTACGGTGATGTTCTTCAACGTCTGGGTCTTCATCTGGCCGAACCAGAAGATCGCGCTGGGCATGGTCGAGGCCGACGCGGACGCCAAGGCCAAGGCCGCCAAGCTGGCCATGCTGTTCTCCCGCACCAACACGCTGCTCAGCCTGCCGATGCTGGCGACCATGGCGATGAACCAGACCGTCTTCGGCTGACGCCCGAGGCGACACGCTGTAAGGGGAGGGCCCGCCAGCTCGGCGGGTCCTTCTTCGTTTTGAGACCATGGCCGACACCGAAACCCTCGACGATCTCGTCCGCCGCGTCGATCCCGACCGCTGGCTGGCCAGCCGGTTCATCGGCGACCTGGCCGCGCGGGCCGACGTTATCGCGCTCTTCGGCCTGAACTACGAGCTGGCCCGGGTGGCGGGCGGCGTCTCCAACGCCCTGATGGGCGAGATCCGCATCACCTGGTGGCGCGAGGCGATGGAGGAGATCGCCGCCGGCAAGCCGCCGCGCAAGCATCCCAATGTCGAGGCCCTGGCCGCGTCCCGGTTCGACCCGAACGCGCTCGCGACACTGGCCGAGGCGCGCTTCACCGATCTGGACGAAGGTCCTCTGAAGGACGAGGCCGCCGTTCTGGCCTATGTCGACGCCACGGCCGGCGCGTTGGCGGTGCTGGCGGCGCGGCGGCTGGATGCGAGCGCCGATCCGCACGCCGTCAAGGGCGCGGCGCGGGCGTTCGGCCTCACAGGTCTGTGGCGGCTGAAACAGGCTGGGCGGTCGCGTCTGCCTGAGGCGTGGACGCGTGAGGACGTGGTCGGGCGCGTCGAGGCGCAACTGAAGGCGGCGCGGGGCGAGGTGAGGGGCCTGCCCGTTGCGGCCTTCCCGGCGGTGGCCCCGGCGGCGCTGGCGCGACCCCACCTGAAGGGCCGCGAGATGAGTGATCTCGAAAGGAAGGCCCGTCTCACCTTCGCGGTGGCGACGGGCCGTCTCTAGACCTACTTGCCGGGCCGGGTATTCCCCGTCCACTGGTCCAGCCAGTCCAGCACCTCCTTGTGCCACTGCACCGAGTTCTGGGCCTTCAGCACCCAGTGGTTCTCGTTCGGGAAGTACAGCAGCTTGCTGGGCACGCCCTTGCGCTGCAGGGCGCTGAACGTCGCCAGGCCCTGCTCGACGGGAATGCGGTAGTCGAGCTGTCCCTGCACCACCAGCTGCGGCTTGACCCACTTGTCGACGTGCAGGGCGGGGTTGAAGGTCTCGTAGGTCGTTCCGGGCTGCCAGGGCGTCCCGCCGTTCTCCCACTCGGTGAACCACAGCTCCTCGGTCGCGAAGCCCATGGCGCGGGTGTCGAAGACGCCGTCGTGGTCCACGAGGCACTTCCAGGGCGCGTTCCAGTTGCCGGCGATCCAGTTGACCATGTAGCCGCCGTAGGAGGCGCCCAGGGCGCAGGCGCGGTCGGAGTCCAGGAAGCCGTACTTCTGGGTGGCGAAGGCCCAACCCTTTTGCAGGTCCTCCAGCGGACGGTCGCCCCAGTGCTGGCTGATCGCGTCGGTGAAGGCTTGGCCGTAGCCGGTCGAGCCATGGAAATCGACCATGACCACGGCGTAGCCGGCGTTGGCGTAGATCTGCGGGTTCCAGCGATAGGACCAGCTGTTGCTGAACGAGCCCTGCGGGCCGCCGTGGATCAGGAAGGCCACGGGATACTTCTTGGCCGGATCGAAGTTGGCCGGCTTCACGATGAAGCCGTGCACGGTCTCATCGTTCCAGCCCTTGAAGCTGAACTGTTCGGGCTCGCCCCAGGCGACGTCCTTCAGGGCCTCGTCGCTGACGCTGGCCACGCGCGCCGGCGGCCCTTTCGGCAGGGTCATGAACAGCTCCGAGGGGCTCTTCAGCGAGTCGGAAGCGTAAACGAGCCCACCGGGGCCGACGTCGAAAGCGGTGACGTGGCCCTCGCCGGTCAGGGCGGCGACCTTGCCGGTCTTGACGTCGATGGCGAACAGCTTGCCCTGACCGACGTCCAGCGCTGTGGCGTAGATCGTCTTGCCGTCACGGCTCCAGGCGATCGAATCGGCCGAGCGGTCCCAGGTCGGGGCCAGTTCGCGTTCCTGGCCGGTGGCCATGTCGCGGACGATGATCCCGAACCGGTCGGCCTCGAAGCCGGGGCGCTTCATGGCGCGATAGGCGGCCTGCTTGCCGTCGGGCGAGAACACCGGGGCGGTGTCCCAGGCCTTGTTGCCGGCCGTGAGGTTCTGGAGCCTGGCCGAACCGTCCAGCGGCGCGCTCCAGACGTCGTAGTTGGTGGTCCAGGCCTCGTCCTTGCCTGCGACCTTGGCCGAGAAGACCACGCCCTTGCTGTCCGGCGTGATCGTGAAGTCGGCGTCGTCGCCATAGGGCTTGGTGGGCGTATCGCCGTCGAAGCCCTTCATCAGGTCGATCGGCTGGCCGGTCGCCACGCCGTTGGCGTCGAGCGGCCAGGCGAAGAGGTGGTTCTTGGTCCCGTCGTTCCAGGTATCCCAGTGGCGGACGAACAGGCGATCATAGACCACCCCCGTCGCCTTGGTCGCGGTCTTGGCGGCCAGCCTGCCCTCGGTGCAGGCGAAGTCGGCGCAGTCGGGGAACACGGCCAGGCCCACGACGATGGTCTTGCCGTCCGGGGCGACCTTGAAGGCCTGGACGTCGAACGGCGCGGCGGTCACCTGGGTCGCGGTCTCGCCCATGACGTCGGTCTTGAACACCTGCTCGGTCCCGCCGGCGCGGCTGGACGAGAAGTAGATGGTCTTGCCGTCGGCGCTCCAGCGGCCGCTGGACGCCCCGCCGTCGGAGATCTTCAGCCGACGCGGCGCCATCCTGGCCTTCAGGTCGGCGACCCACAGCGACATCGCGGCCTTGTTGGCCGGATAATCCATGGTCCGCACCGTATAGAGCACGTAGCGGCCATCGGGCGAGACGCGCGGATCCGACAGGCGATCCAGGCTCGCCATGTCCTTGGCGGTGAAGACGCGCGACTTGGCGGGCGCCTGCGCTTGGGCCGTCCCCGCGAGGGCGATGGCGAGGACCGCCGCGGAAGCGGCCATGGGGGCGACGAGACGCAAGCTCTTGATCATGAAACCGAAATTCCCGGAAACGGTTATCGCTTTGGCGGCGGAGCGTAGTCCTGGTTTCGCCGAGCCGCTAGGGGAGCCCGGGATCAAGATTCCCGAGCACGGATCGTCGACCGACGGTCTGTTTCCGCGCCTGCGTCTCTGTGACAAATCTGTAATCAAGTCAGTCGTTTAGCGCGTAACAATCCGAAACAGACTTTGCTTTGCCGCGACGCAGCATCCTTCCTAGATGGAAGCTGGGGCGAAAGGACGACCGCAGAGTCGTCCGTCGAACGATAAGGTGTCTCTAGTGTCGGCTTCGGGTTATTTTCAGCACACGGTCGCAGGACCGGTGATCTTCGCGGGGATCGGCCTGCACACGGGCGCGCACGTGCGCGTTTCGGTGCGTCCGTCGGCCCCCGACACGGGGATCGTCTTCGTGCGGACCGATGTGCAGAACCGCGACAACCGCGTCCCCGTGACCGCCCAGGCGGTCTGCCAGACCCAGCTCGGTACGGTGATCGGCAATGGCGACGACGTCCGCGTCTCGACCATCGAGCACCTGATGGCGGCCCTGGCGGCCCTGTCGATCGACAATTGCGTCGTCGAGCTGGACGGTCCGGAAGTGCCGATCATGGACGGCTCGTCCGAGCCCTTCATCCAGATCCTGGACCGCGCCGGCCGCCGCAAGCAGGAAGCCGTCCGCCAATATATCGAGATCCTGGCCCCGATCACGGTGGAGGACGGCGACAAGCGCGCCTGCCTGCTGCCGTCGGACCGCTTCGAGGTCGCCTTCGAGATCGCCTTCGGCTCGCGGGCCATCGGTCGTCAGGCCGTTGATCTGGTCGTCGACGAAGAACTCGTTCCGCGCCGAGCTCTCCGACTGCCGCACCTTCGGTTTCGTCCGCGACGTCGAGGCGCTGCGCGCCATCGGCCTGGCCCGTGGCGGGTCGATGGAGAACGCCGTGGTGATCGACGGCGACCGCGTGCTGAACCCCGAAGGCCTGCGCCGTCCGGATGAATTCGTGCGCCACAAGGCGCTGGACGCCATCGGCGACCTCTATGTGCTGGGCAAGCCGCTCCTGGGCCGCTTCGAAGGCGTTCTGGCCGGCCACGGCCTCAATAACGCCGTGGTTAGGGCGTTGCTTAACCAGCCGCGCGCCTGGCGCCTACGCGCCCTCGCGTCGGAACTGGCCGAAGCGGTCTAGATAGCGTCTCCGGGAGTCGGGCTCGGCGTTCGCATTTGCGCCTTTGACGGCGTGGTGTAGAAGCCTTGCACGGCGCTGGGGCGCGCGTTTGCTTCGAGGGTGAGAGACTCCGTGCTTCGTAATTTCAAGGGACGTTCGGCCGTCACGATCGCCGCAATGCTTGTCGCCGTTTCGGTGGCGGGCTGCGCGGGCAAGGCCAAGAAGCCGACCCTCGCCTACGAAGAGCGCCCGGTCGAGCTGCTCTACGCCACGGGCGCGAACCGCCTGGACCGCGGCAACTGGAACGAAGCCGTCGACTATTTCCGCGAGGTCGAGCGCCAGCACCCGTATTCGGAATGGTCGCGTCGTTCAATTCTGATGACCGGCTACGCCCACTACATGGGTAACCAGTACGCCGACGCCATCGGCGACTCGGACCGCTTCATCTCGCTGTATCCTGGCAATCCGTCGGCCCAATACGCCTACTATCTGAAGGCCATCTGCTATTTCGAGCAGATCGTCGACGTGAACCGCGATCAGGCCGCCACCGAGCAGGCCCTGGCCGCGCTGCGCGACGTCGTCCAGCGCTATCCGACCACCGAGTACGCCCAGGACGCCCGCCTGAAGATCGACATGGTCAACGACCAGTTGGCCGGCAAGGAAATGGCCATCGGTCGCTACTACCTGAAGAACGGCCAGACCCTGGCCGCCATCGGCCGCTTCAAGACGGTCATCGAAAAGCACCAGACCACCTCGCACACGCCTGAAGCGCTCTACCGCCTGGTCGAGGCCTATCTGACCATCGGCCTGAGCGAGGAAGCCAAGCGTAATGGCGCGGTCCTGGGCTATAACTTCCCGGGCGACCGCTGGTACGCAGACGCCTACAAGCTGCTCAACGACAATGGCCTGCGCCCCGCCGTCGAGCCGCTGAAGGCCGGCGCCAAGCGCAACGCCCTGGAGCGAGTCCTGTCGAAGGACAAGGACACCACCCTGGCGCCCCGGGCGAAAAGAAGTCCAAGAAGGGCCTGATGGGCGTTCTGGGCATGTAGAAGCGACGGGACCAGACGCCTGGTCTCGTTTCGTTCTACCTTTGCGCTTTGAAAAATCCTGATTCCCGGCGATCTTGCGCGTCATGCTGATCGGCCTCTCCATCCGTGACGTCGTGCTCATCGAGAGCCTGGACCTGGCCATTGGCGAGGGCCTGACCGCGCTGACCGGCGAGACCGGGGCGGGGAAGTCGATCATTCTCGACGCCCTGGGCCTGGCCACCGGCGCGCGCGCCGACGCGGGACTGGTGCGCCGAGGGGCCGCGGGTCACGCCTCGGCCACGGCGATGTTCGCCCTGCCGGCCGACCACCCCGCCTTCGCCTATCTCGACGACAAGGGTCTGGCCTACGCCCGCGACGAGGATCTGGTCCTGCGCCGGCAGCTGTCGCCCGACGGGCGCTCCCGGGCCTTCGTCAATGACCAGGCCACCAGCGTCGGGGTGCTGAAGGACCTGGGCGCGCTGCTGCTGGAGGTTCACGGACAGCACGAGACCGTCGGCCTCCTGGATCCCAAGACCCATCGCGGCCTGCTGGACGCGTTCGGCGGCGTGTCGATCGGCGCCGTCGGCTCGGCCTGGAGCGCCTGGCGCGCCGCCCGCGAGGCGGCCGCCGAGTTGCGCGACCTCGCTGGACGCGCCGCCGCCGAGACCGAGGAACTGACCCTCCGCCTCTCCGAACTGGACCGTCTCGATCCCCGCGAGGGAGAGGAGGAGGCGCTGGCCGAGGAGCGGGCCCTGCTGAGTTCGGCCGAGAAGGCCATGATCGACATCGCTTCGGCCCAGGACGCCCTGGGCGGCGACGCCTTGTCCGGCAAGCTTGCCCAGGCCTATCGGGCCTTGGAGCGGGCCCGCGAGCGCGCCCTGCAGGCCGGCGCTCCGGCTGATGGCGCGGCCATGACCCGGCTCTCGGCCGCCTGCGAGGCCGTCGACCGCGCCCTGGTCGAGGCCCAGGAGGCCAGCGCCGCCATCGACTCGGTCGCCGAGAGCTTCGAGTTCGAGCCCGATCGCCTGGAGAAGGCCGAGGAGCGCCTGTTCGCTCTGCGCGGCATGGCCCGCAAGCTCAATGTCCTGGTCGAGGACCTGCCGGCCAAGCGCGCCGAGTTCGCCGCGCGGCTGCAGGCCATCGAGACCTCCGAGGAGGCCCTGAAGGCCGCCGACAAGGAAGCCGCCGAGGCCCGCGAGGCCTATCTGTTCGCCGCCGAGGCCCTGTCGACCGAGCGCCGCGCCGCCGGCGACGCCTTGGCCAAGGCCGTCGAGGCCGAACTGGCCCCGCTGAAGCTGGAGAAGGCCCGGTTCCGCGTCGCCGTCGAGCCGCTGGCCGAGGATCGCGCCGGCCCGACGGGCCTGGACCGCATCGCTTTCGAGATCTCGACCAACCCCGGCGCGCCTTTCGGTCCGATGGAGGCCATCGCCTCTGGCGGCGAGCTTGCGCGCTTCGCTCTGGCCCTGAAGGCGGCGTTGGCGGGACGCGGCGGCGGCCCGCAACCGCTGATGATCTTCGACGAGGTGGATCAAGGCGTCGGCGGGGCCGTGGCCGACGCGGTCGGCTTGCGCCTGAAGCGCCTGGCCTCGAACGCCCAGGTTCTGGTCGTCACCCACTCGGCCCAGGTCGCCGCGCGGGGCGACGCCCACTGGCGGATCTCGAAATCGGGCGACGACACCTCGACCCGCACCAAGGTCGAACCGCTCGGCCCGTCCGAGCGCGAGGAAGAGATCGCGCGTATGCTGTCGGGTGCCGAGGTGACGGAAGCCGCGCGCGCGGCGGCGCGGGCCCTGATGGCCTAGAGCGTGGCAGCCGAAAGTGTGAGCGGTTTCGGCGTCTGCCACGCTCCAAATGTTTGAAATAGAGCCTGTTTATCCGCTTCTGATGTTTCCATCAAAAGCGGACAGGCTCTAGGCTGTCGCAGGAGCGCTGGTCGGAACGCGCTGGGCGGCCGACCGCCCCTTCATCCAACGCTGCAACGGCGCATCCACCACCCGCTCGAACATCCACGCCACGACGATCGTCGCCGGGATGGCCAACGCCCACAGCGCCCAGGCCGCCGCCGCGGGCAGGCCCAGCTTGCTCTCCACCATCCGCGCGACGCCGAACCAGACGGCGGCCGTCAGGGTGTTGGTCAGAAACAGCGAGAACGACAGTTTCCCAGCCGCGCCGGCCCAGCGCCAGGCCCGGGGCTTGGAGGCGCCGGCCGCGTAGATCAGGAAGCCCAGCAGGGCCAGGCTGAAATAGTCGAACCGGCCCAGGGCCTGGATGCCGATCACGGCCGTCAGGGTCGCCACGGCCAGCGGCAGGGCCTGGCGGCGCGCCAGGGTCGTCACCGGCAGGCGGGCGACCAGCAGGCCGATCATGAACAGCGGCACGCCCCGGATCAGGCCGAAGCGCAGCGGCAGCTGGTAGCCGGGGATGTCGAAGGCCATCAGGGCGGCCTGGTCGATGGCGACATAGGCGCAGACTCCGAGGATCAGCAGGGCCAGCGGCCGCCGCGTCGCCGCCACGCGCCGCCACGCCATCGGGAACAGGGCGTAGGCCGCAATCAGTGCCGACAGGGTCCAGGTCGGCATGTTCCAGCCGGAGTTCCCAGGGACGAACCACGCCTGGACCAGGAAGACCTGCGGCAGCAATTGGTCCCACTGGAACCACTGCGGGTTCTGCGGCGCCAGGCCGATCGCCGAGGTTCCAACGAAGAACGCGACGAACAGAGCCAGCATCACCAGATGGGGCGGCCAGATGCGCTGCACGCGCCGCTTCAGGAAGGTCAGGGTGTCGACGTCCGAGCCCTGGACGCGGGGGCCATAGGTCCGAGCCAGCACATAGCCCGACAGCATCAGGAAGAAGTCGGTGGCCAGATAGCCGCGCCCGAAGGCCGGCGACAGACTGAACAGCGACACCGGCGCGCGCTCGGCCACGTGATAGAGCACGATGAACAGCGCCGCCAGGAACCGCAGGGCGTCCAGCGGACCGTCCCGCGACAGGACGGGCAGAGCGTTATTTGTGCCGGCTTTGAACATCGAGGGCTCCTTCAAGCCTTGCCGCGCAAGGGCCGGGCCAGTTTTCCCCTGACAGGCGATCACATCGCTGACTCCCCCCGTCAGGACGGCGTTGCTAACCTGCCGGAACTTCCCGTCTTTCGGATTCGCCGCTGTGTCCCTCATCCCCGTCGCCGACCTCACCGAAGCCCAGGCCGTCGAGGAACTGGAGCGCCTGGCCGACCAGCTGACCGCGCACGACATCGCCTATCACCAGCAGGACGCGCCCACGATCAGCGACGCCGAGTACGACGCCCTCAAGCGCCGCAACCTCGATATCGAGACCCGCTTTCCGCACCTGGTTCGCGACAACTCCCCGTCCATGCGGGTTGGCGCGGCGCGGGCCGAGCAGTTCGCCCCGGTCGAGCACGGCGTGCCGATGCTCAGCCTGGACAACGCCTTTTCCAACGACGAGGCGATCGAGTTCGACGCCCGGATCCGGCGGTTCCTGCGCCTGTCGCCGTCCGAGACCGTCGCCTATACGGCCGAGCCCAAGATCGACGGCCTGTCGGCCTCGCTGCGCTACGAGAAGGGCGTGCTGGTCCAGGGCGCGACGCGCGGCGATGGCCGGGTGGGCGAGGACGTCACCGCCAACCTGCGCACCATCGCCGACATCCCTCACCGCCTGAAGGGCTCGGGCTGGCCCGACGTGATCGAGGTGCGCGGCGAGGTCTATGTCGAGCTGGAGGCCTTCGCCGCCTTCAACCAGGCCGCCGAGGAGGCCGGCCAGCGCACCTACGCCAATCCGCGCAACTTCGCCGCCGGCTCGCTACGCCAGATCGATCCGAAGATCAGCGCCCAGCGGCCGCTGCGCTTCTTCGGCTATGCCTGGGGCCTGGTGTCCGAGCCGTTCGCCGACAGCCAGTGGGGGGCGCTGGAGAAGCTCGCCGAGTGGGGTTTCGTCACCACGGCCCCGCCGGCCAGGCGGGTCGAGAACGCCCAGGGCCTGCTGGAGGTCTACGCCCAGTTCGAGACGCTGCGGCCCACGCTGGGCTTTGACATCGACGGGGTCGTCTACAAGGTCGACGACCTGGACCAGCAACGCCGCCTGGGCTTCGTGTCGCGCTCGCCGCGCTGGGCCATCGCCCGCAAGTTCCCCGCCCAGCGCGCCCGCACGATCCTGGAAGCCATCGACCTGCAGGTCGGCCGGACCGGCGCCATCACGCCGGTGGCGCGGCTCAAGCCGGTGACGGTCGGCGGCGTCTCGGTGACCAACGCCACCCTGCACAACGCCGACGAGATCGCCCGCCTGGACGTCCGCCTCGGCGATACCGTGGTGATCCAGCGGGCCGGTGACGTGATCCCCCAGATCGTCGAGGTAGCCCTGGATGCACGGCCCGATCCGGCGCCCGCGCCTTACGAATTCCCCCAAGTCTGCCCGTGTCCGCTGCAAACGCCGCTGGCCCGCGAGGTCACGGCCTCGGGCCAGGAATCGGTGGTGCGCCGCTGCACCGGCGAGTTCGCCTGTCCGTTCCAGCGGGTCGAGCATCTGCGCCACTTCGTGTCGCGCCGCGCCTTCGACATCGAGGGCCTGGGCGAAAAGCAGCTGCAGGCCTTTTTCGACGAGGGCTGGATCACCGAGCCGGCCGACATCTTCAAGCTGGCAAAGGACGAGGAAAAGCTGGCGGCGCTGCGCGAGCGCGAGGGCTATGGGGAGACCTCGGTGAACAACCTCGTGCGAGGGATCGAGGCCCGCCGCACGATCGGCATGGACCGGATGATCTACGGCCTGGGCGCGCGCGACATCGGCGAGACGACCTCGAACCGTCCTGGCCCGCAACTTCGACCGCTTCGAGGACCTGCGAGCCGCCGCCGAGGCCGCCGCCAAGGGCCTGCCCGGCGAGACCTATCTGGAGCTTTCCACGGCCCAGGGCGTCGGCCCCAAGGCGCTGGACCTGCTGGTCGAGGCGGGGAAGGGCGGCCTGGTCGCCGACCCCTGGCCCCAGACCGACGACCTGGAGATCAAGATCGGCCACGCCGTGCCCAGGCTGACCAAGCCGGCCCGCGCGGCCCTGGCCCAGCGGTATGGGACCTGGGACGCCTTCGCCCAAGGGCTGGCCGCCGCCGCCTCGGGCGCCCCGGGCGAGGACTATCTGCACCTGGCCGCCATCGACGGCGTCGGTCCGGTGGCGGCCCAGTCGCTGGCCCGGTTCTTCGCCGAGGAACACAATCGCGCCAAGGTCGCCAATCTCGTCGCCGAACTGGACATCAAGCCGGTCGCCAAGCCCCAGACCGACACTGCCGTGGCCGGCAAGACCATCGTCTTCACGGGGGCTCTCGAGAAGATGACCCGCGACGAGGCCAAGGCTCAGGCTGAAAGCCTCGGCGCCAAGGTGGCCTCTTCGGTGTCGAAGAAGACCGACCTGGTCGTGGCCGGTCCGGGCGCGGGCTCGAAGCTGAAGACGGCCACCGAGCTGGGCATCCAGGTGATGACCGAGGACGAGTGGCTGGCGATGGTCGGCGCATGAAGGTCATCGCGCTGGACTTCGAGACCGCCAACGAGCAGCGCGCCAGCCCGTGCTCGATCGGCCTGGCCTGGATCGAGGATGGCCAGGTGGCGCGGATCGAGCACCACTATATCCGTCCGCCCGGCAATCGCTTCGCGCGGTTCAACATCGCCTTTCACGGCATCGGGCCTCAACAGGTCGCGGACGCCGACGAGTGGCCGGACGTGCTGGAGCGGCTGCGCCCCGAGCTGGATGGCGCGCTGGTCTTGGCCCACAACGCCTCGTTCGACGTCAGTGTGATCCGTCGGACCTGCGAGCACTATGACGTGCGGCCGCCCAGCTTCGACTATCTATGCACGGTGCAGGTGGCGCGCGGCGTCTGGCCGGAGCTGTCGTCGCACAAGCTAAACGTGGTCTGCGGCCACCTGGGCGTCGACTTCGCCCACCACGACGCGGCGGCCGACGCCTATGCCTGCGGGCGCGTGGCGCTGGCGGCGGCGAGCTTGAATGGCGTGACGCATGTTCGCGACCTTCCGGGACGCCTGGGCATGACCCTCGGTCGGTTGAGCCACGACGGCTATACGCCGCCCAAGGGCGCGGTCAGCCTCCGACGGGCGCGGGTCCACGGCTGAGGCGCATCGCCGCAACCGCAATTCCCGCCTCCTTTTCGCCTTCGGCCTTGTCCTCACTGGGCGGATCACGCAACGAATGGGTTCAAACACGCATTCGAATGCGTGAACTTATTGGGAGTACCGAATGCTGCGCACTATCCTGCTCGCCGCCGCCATGGCCGTTACGGCCGGCTCGGCCTTCGCGGCCGACGTCACCGGGGTCTGGCAGACGCCGACCAACGGCGGCCAGGTCGAGATCGCCCGCTGCGGCAACAGCCTGTGCGGCAAGCTGATCACGTCCGACCACATCAAGGCCAACCCGGCCCAGAAGGACGCCAAGAACAAGGACGATTCCCAGCGCGGCCGTCCCCTGAAGAACCTGCAGATGCTGTACGACTTCACCGGCGGCCCGACCAAATGGACCGGCGGCAAGGTCTATAATCCGGACGACGGCGGCACCTATTCGGGCACGATCGAACTGCTCAGCGACAACGAGCTGAAACTGAAGGGCTGCATCGTCGCCCCGCTGTGCAAGACGCAGCGGTGGACGCGGTTGAAGTAGGCGTCGCGCGCGCCGCCTAGAGCGGCGCGCAGACCTCTTCCATCCAGGCCCGGACCTCGGGCTCGACCCGAGGGCCGATCTCACGCAATACGCGAGCGTGATAGGCGTCGAGCTGCGCTGTTTCCTCGGCGCTCAGCAGGCTCTTGTCGATCAGGCGGCGGTCGATCGGCGCCAGGGTCAGGGCCTCGAAGCGGTGCATCGGGCGGTCGCCGCCCGCCACGTCCTCGGCCGGCATGACCACTTCCAGGTTCTCGATCCGGATGCCGTATTCGCCGTCCTTGTAGTAGCCGGGCTCGTTCGAGACGATCATGCCGGGCTGCAGGGCGATGGTGTTCGGAGCCTTGGAAATCCGCTGCGGGCCCTCGTGAACCCCCAGATAGACGCCGACGCCGTGGCCGGTGCCGTGGTCATAGTCCAGGCCGTGGGCCCACAGCGCGGCGCGGGCGAAGGCGTCTATGGCCGAGCCCGTGGTGCCGGGCGGGAAACGCAGGCGGGCGATCGCCAGGTGGCCTTTCAGCACCAGGGTGTTGCGGTGGATCATCTCCGCCGACGGCTCGCCGATGGCGACCGTGCGGGTGACGTCGGTGGTGCCGTCCAGATACTGCCCGCCGCTGTCGACCAGCAATAGAGAGCCCATCGCGGCGCGCTCGTTGGAGCGTTCGGTCGGGTGGTAGTGGGGAAGGGCGCCGTGGCCGTTGGCCGCGCCGATGGTGTCGAAGGACAGGTCCTTCAGCCGGCCGGTAGCCTCGCGGAAGCCTTCCAACTTGGCGACGGCCTCCTTTTCGTCCGGCGGATTGACCTGCCCCTCGGTGGCCAGCCAGTGCAGGAAGCGGGTCAGGGCCGCGCCGTCGCGCCTGTGGGCTTCGCGCGTGCCGTCCAGCTCGACGCCGTTCTTGCAGGCCCGGGGCAGGGCGCAGGGATCCATGGCCCGGACGATCTTCGCGCCGGCGGCGGCCAGTTGGTCAAAGTACCAGGCCGAGGACTGGCTCGGATCGACCACGACGGTCTTGTCCGAAAGGTCGCCCAGCGCCTCCTGAAGCTTGTCGGGCGTCTCCAACGAGACCTGGTTGCCCAGCCAGGCCGGCAGGTCGGTGGTGACCTTGGCCGGCTCCAGGAACAGGCGGGCCGCGCCGTCGGCGCCGAGGATGGCCTGAGCCAGCGGCAGGGGCGAGCGAATGACGTCGCCGCCGCGGATGTTGAACAGCCAGGCGATCGAGGCCGGCGCGGTGATCACCGCCGCGTCGGCGCCAAAGGCGGCGATCGCCGCGCCGACCCGCGCGCGCTTGGAACTGGACTCCTCGCCCGCGTATTCGACGTGGTGCGGCACGACCGGGGCCATCGGCTGGGCGGGACGGGCCTCGCCCCAGGCCAGGTCGATCGGGTTGACGGCGACGGGCTTGAGGATCGCGCCGGCGCGGCTGGCGGCGGCCTTCAGGCCTTCCAAGGCCGAGGGGCTGTGGAGGCGGGGGTCATAGCCGATCACCGCGCCCCTTTCGGTCGTCTCCAGATAGGCCGGCACGCCGCCCTCGACGAGGTCGAGGATCTCGAACAGGTCTTGGTCGACCTGCTCGCGGACTTGCAGCGTATAGCGGCCATCGACGAAGACGGCGGCGCGGTCCTTGAGGATCACGCCCGCGCCGGCCGAGCCGGTGAAGCCGCTGGCCCAGGCCAGGCGGTCATTGGCGGCGGGCAGATATTCGTTCTGGTGCTCGTCCTCGTGCGGCACGAGGAAGCCGTCCAGCCCCTGCTCGGCCATGGCGGCGCGGATCAGCGGGACGTGCTTGGGCCCGAAGGACGGGTCGGTGGAATTCGTCGAAGGTCTGGCGCATGGCTACCGATTTAGGCCGCCATGCGCCGACAGGGAAGGCCTAGGGCCGTTGCAGGACCAGCGTCGCCCAGGCGTCGCGGTGGATGCGGTTGACGACCTTGAAGCCGCGCGACAGGTAGGCGGCCTTGACCATCCGCTCCTGGGTGCGCAGCAGGCCCGACAGGATGACCGTGCCGCCGGGAACCAGGGCGCGCTTGATGTCCTGGGCCAGACCGATCAGCGGGCGGGCCAGGATGTTGGCGAACACCAGGTCGTAGGGCGCGTTGTTGGCCACCAGCGGGTTCGACAGGCCCGAGGCGTGGACGAACTTGGCGTTGGCCTTGTTGACCTTGGCGTTCTCCTTGGAGATCCGCACGCTGGGCTTGTCGATGTCGGTGCCGACGGCCAGCTTCGAACCGGTGCGGGCGGCGGCGATGGCCAGCAGGCCCGTGCCGGCGCCGACGTCCAGAACCTTGTTGAACCTGCGGGCCTTGATCAGGCGGTCATAGGCTTGCAGGCAGCCGACGGTGGTGCCGTGGTGGCCGGTGCCGAAGGCCGCGCCGGCCTCGATACGCAGGTTGACCGTGCTGGCCGGCAGGCGTCCGCGGTCGTGCATCCCGTAGACGAAGAAGCGGCCGGCGCGCACGGGCGGCAGGCCCGACAGCGCCATGGCCAGCCAGTCGGCGTCGGCCAGGGTGTCGCGCACGACCTTCAGGTCGTACTGGCCCAGCAGCGCCATCAGGCTGGCGTCTTCCTCGTCGGTCGTGGGGAAGGCGTCGATGCGCCAGACGCCCTTGTCCTCGTCCTCTTCCAGGATCGAGTAGGTGGCGCCTTCCAGGCCGGGATGGTTGTCGATGGCGTCGGCGGCGGTCTCGGTCTCGGCGCGCGCGCCGCGGGCGACGATCTGCTGGGGCGTATAGTCGGTCATGCCGCTCCGTTAGCGGCAAAGGCGCTAAAAAGCGAGCCTTCAGCGTGTCGTCATGCCGGTGGCCGCCGCGTCCGCCATCACCAGAGGCGCGGGCGCCGCCATGGCCTGGGGCTGGTGATCCTCGGGCAGGGAGACGTCCAGGATGTCGCCGCGCTCGGACGCCCAGTTCGGTGCGTCCGTTGGCGGCGGAGGCGCGGCCGGGCCGTGTTCGGCCGGAACATAGGGCGGAAGCTCGGGCGCCGGGGGCGGTTCATAGTCGGCGTACTGGATCGGCGGCGGGGGCTGCGTCGCCTTGAGGAAGTCCGTGCCGACCACATAGTCCGGGACCTTGCCCGATGGCCACGAGATCGGTTCGGCATAGGCCTGCAGGGCGTACTGGGCCGGCTCCATCTCGGGCGTGTAGCCGCGATCCTGGGCTCCGGTCTGCATGGCCAGTCCAGCCACGGCGCCGAGCACGGCGCAGGCCGGCGCGCCAAGGGCGACGGGGCGGGTGAGGGCGAAGGCCTTCAGGTGGCCAAGGAAGTGTGCGAGCCGCGGGTTCATGTCGGCATAGCGCGCGACGAGGGCTTTGGTTCGAAATCCCACTCGCGAGACTCAGGGCGCGGATTCTAGGTTGGTCGCGAAGAGGGCCGTCATGACCAAAAAGCCGCTGCTGCGCGAACGCCACGCCCACGAGCACGCCCGCGTCACCTATGTGGAGCTGTTCTTCGATCTCGTGTTCGTGTTCGCGGTCACACAGCTTTCCCACGCGGTGATCGGACACCCAACCGGCCTTGGCCTGCGCACGCAACCCTGCTGCTGCTGGCCGTCTGGTGGGCGTGGGTGTTCACCGCCTGGGTCACCAACTGGATGGATCCGGAGCGGACGCCGGTGCGGGTGATGCTGTTCGTGTTGATGGCGGCGGGCCTGGTGCTGTCGGCCGCCATCCCGGACGCCTTCGGAAAGCGCGGTCTGGTCTTCGCCTGCGCCTATGTCTTCATCCAGGTCGGGCGGAGCCTGTTCTTCCTGCTCGGCGTGTGGCGCGAGCCGGCCCACCGGCTGAACTTCATTCGTATCCTGGCCTGGCTGTCCTTGTCGGCGATCTTCTGGATCACCGGCGCCTTTCAGCAGGGCGAGATGCGGCTGCTGATCTGGGCTCTGGCCATGGCGATCGAATACGCCTCGCCGGCCATGGGCTTCTGGACGCCCGGCCTGGGCCGCTCGGCCTCGACCGACTGGGTCGTGGAGGGCGGTCACCTGGCCGAGCGCTGCGCCCTGTTCACGATCATCGCCCTGGGCGAGTCGATCATCGTCACCGGGGCCACGGTGGTCGGCCTGCCATGGACTTTCGAGGTGATCGCCGCCTTCGCCAGCGCCCTGGTCTGCAGCATCGCCATGTGGTGGATCTATTTTCGTTCACGGCCGAGGCGGCCAGCGAGGCCATCGCTCATTCCGACAATCCCGGCCGGATCGCGCGCGTCGCCTACACCTACAGCCACCTTCTACCGGTGGCGGGGGTCATCGTGGCGGCGGTCGGCGACGAGTGGGTGCTGCACCATCCCCTGGGCCATACGGATTTCAAGACCGCCGCCGCCGTGATTGGCGGACCGGCGCTGTTCCTGTTCGGAGCCCTGGTGTTCAAGCTTTCGGTGTTCAGGCAGTGGTCCCGCACCCGGATCGCTGGCCTGGCCCTGCTGGCGGCGCTGGTTCCGGTCGCGGGACATGTCAGCCCATTGACGTTGTCAGTGGCGACGACCCTGATCCTGGTCGCGGTCGGGGCGTGGGAGACGTGGTTGGCGGAGGCGCGTCGCGCCGCTTAGCCGATCTGGTCGATGACGATATCGCGCAGTTGGGCGCGGGTGAGGCCGGGCCACACCCAGTCGGATTGGGCGGCGCGCGCTTGCGTCGCGGGGCGGAAGGTCGAAGGCATGTGGGGCGCGCTCTTGGTGGCGGCCTTACGGGTAAAGTTGGTTTTCATAAAGTTCCAGACAGGGGTCGGGCGTGTCGCCGGACCCGATAGATCATAAAGGGTGGAGATATCCGCCCGGAGCCGTCGGTGACGGTTTGGGGGGCGATGGAGCGCCAGGGCGATAGCCGTCTTGGGCTGAAGCGTTTGGCTGCTTCCTGACTAGCATATGGTTATCCGCTTGTCGCGTTCAACCCCCGCGACATCGGAGCGCGGGGGAAAGATGCTCCTCATGCGCCGCGGGGAGCATCCGCCGTCGTTCAGGCCTTCTCGACGAAGCTGTCGATGACCTTCTTCTCGCCGGCCTTGTCGAAGGCCACGGTCAGCTTGTTGCCTTCGATGCCGGTGACCTGGCCGTAGCCGAACTTGACGTGGAACACCCGGTCGCCGCGCGAATAGGCGCTGCCCGTGGGGGCCGAGACGGCGACCAGGCGACCTTCGCCCTCGATCGGGCGCCGAACGGGCGGACGACCCGGCGCGGACGCCCTGGGGACCGCGCCAGGCGGCGTTGCGCTCGCCGAAGCCGGCGGTGCGTTCCTGGGCGCGCTTCCAGCCGGGGCTGTCATAGCTGCTGCCGGCCTGGAAGGCGCTGACGCCCGGATCGTCCCAGCGCGAGGCCGCCGTGGACTGCATCCCGGGGCCGCCGCCGTAGTAGCCGGTCTCGGACGCCGCATCGACGTGGGCGATCGGCAGTTCGTCGACGAAGCGGCTGGGCAGCTGGCTGGTCCAGCGGCCGTAAACCTGCCGGTTGGCGACAAAGCTGATCAGGGCCTGCTCGCGGGCGCGGGTGATGCCGACATAGGCCAGGCGGCGTTCTTCCTCGAGGCCCTTCTCGCCCTTGTCGTCCATGCTGCGCTGGCTGGGGAACACGCCTTCCTCCCAACCGGGCAGGAAGACCAGCGGGAATTCCAGGCCCTTGGCCGAGTGCAGGGTCATGATCCAGACGGCGTCGCCGGTGGCTTCGCGGTCCAGGTCCATGACCAGCGACACGTGCTCCAGATAGGCCTCGAGCGTGTCGAAGGCGCCCATCGACTGGACCAGTTCCTTCAGGTTCTCCAGCCGCGTTCGGCTGGTTGGGCCCTTGTCCAGACGCAGGGCGTCCGTATAGCCGCTCTCCTCCAGCACCGTTTCCAGCAGGCGCTGGTGGTGAACGGTCCCGATCAGCGAGCGCCAGCGGTCCAGGTCGCGGATGAAGTTCGACAGGGCCGTGCGCGTGCGCGCCGGCAACTCGTCGCTGGTGATGATCTGGCGCGCCGCCTCGGTGGTCGAGACCCCGTTCAGCCGGGCGATCTGCAGCAGCTTCTGCACCGACGTGTCGCCGATGCCGCGCTTGGGCGTGTTGACGATGCGCTCGAAGGCCAGATCGTCGTCCGGTGACTGGATCAGGCGCAGATAGGCGTGGGCGTCGCGGATCTCGGCGCGTTCGAAGAAGCGCGGGCCGCCGACCACCTTGTACGGGATCTGCAGCATCACGAAGCGCTCTTCGAACGCCCGCATCTGGAAGCTGGCCCGCACCAGGATGGCCATCTGGTTGTACTTGCGGCCGGCGCGCCTGGCCCGCTCGATCTCGTCGGCGACCATGCGGCTCTCGGCCTCGCCATCCCAGACGCCGCTGACCCGGACCTTGTCGCCGCCGGTCGCCTCGGTCCACAGGGTCTTGCCGAGGCGTCCCTTGTTGGCCGTGATCAGACCGGAAGCCGCCGCGAGGATGTGCTCGGTCGAGCGGTAGTTGCGCTCCAGGCGCACGACCTTGGCGCCGGCGAAGTCGCGCTCGAACCGCAGGATGTTGTCGACCTCGGCCCCGCGCCAACCATAGATCGACTGGTCGTCGTCGCCGACGCAGCAGACGTTCTGCCGGCCCTGGGCCAGCAGCCGCAGCCACAGGTATTGGGCGACGTTGGTGTCCTGGTACTCGTCGACCATCACGTATTTGAAGCGGCGCTGGAAGTCCTCCAGCACGTCGGGATGGCCGGTGAACAGGCTGATATTGTGCAGCAGCAGGTCGCCGAAGTCGCAGGCGTTCAGGATGCGCAGGCGCTCCTGATACTGACGGTAGAGGCTGATCCCCTTGCCATTGGCGAACTCGCCGGCCTCGCTGGTCGGGACGCGATCCGGCGTCCAGCCCCGGTTCTTCCAGCCGTCGATGATCTGCGACAGGATCCGCGGGGTCCAGCGCTTGGCGTCGATGTTCTCGGCCTCGATCAGCTGCTTCAGCAGCCGCTCGTTATCGTCGGTGTCGATGATCGTGTAGTTCGACTTCAGTCCCACCAGTTCGGCGTGGCGGCGCAGGATCTGGGCGGCCACCGAGTGGAAGGTGCCCAGCCAGCGCAGGCCCTCGGCCTCCGGGCCGATGATGTGGGTGATCCGCTCGCGCATCTCGCGCGCGGCCTTGTTGGTGAAGGTCACCGCCAGCAACTCCCACGGGCGGGCGCGGCCGGTCGCCAGGATGTGGGCCAGACGCGTGGTCAGCACCCGGGTCTTGCCCGTGCCGGCCCCGGCCAGGACCAGCAGCGGGCCTTCGGTCGTCTCGACCGCCTCGCGCTGCTCCGGGTTCAGGCCGTCGAGATAGTCGGGCGTCGCGTGGCCATGCGCCGGCGGCCGCGGCCTGGCCAGGTCGGAGATGCGCGGAGAGGGGAGGTCGCCCGGAAAGCCGCCGGCGGCTTCGCGCGAGTCATCATCGGGATACATGGAACATATGTAGCACAAACCGCGCGGAGCTTAAGCCCCAACAGGCGCGGCATAGGGATGACGAGGTGTGTTGGAAAGGAACTACCCGCGCCCGTGCCGTTCATCCGCCATCACGAACAAAGCCGACAGGCACGGAGACTTCTCATGGCCGAAGGAACTAGCAGCAGC
This sequence comes from Caulobacter sp. UC70_42, assembly GCF_044056025.1. Taxonomy (NCBI): domain Bacteria; kingdom Pseudomonadati; phylum Pseudomonadota; class Alphaproteobacteria; order Caulobacterales; family Caulobacteraceae; genus Caulobacter; species Caulobacter sp. UC70_42. Next base: position 3,316,860 of record NZ_CP171994.1, read on the forward strand.
GGCGGCGGAAACGCTGGCTTGGCGTTCATCGTGGGCGGCCTGGTGGTCGTTGTCGCAGTCCTGGCCTTCTTCATGATTTCCGGTGGCTTCACGCAACAGAAGAAGGTCGACGTGAACATCTCGGCCTCGGCGCCGAAATTGCCGGACGCGCCGAAGCTTCCCGACGCGCCCAAGACGCCGGGCTGATCCATGGCCAGGACGCTCGCCGATAACGGACAGGCGCGTCGCGAGACCGGCGGCGGGGTGTTCGCTGTTCTGCTGGTCCTGGCGATACTGGCGTCGGCGGTCTGGGGCGCCTGGACGCTGGGCGTGATGGCCGGTGACCGGGCCGAGTGGCGCAGGACCTTGCCCGATATGTCGAGGGCGTTGCGCCAGACGCCGAACCCGCAACCGCCGCCGCTGCCGCTGCCGACGCAGCGGCGCCCTGCCGTGACGCCTGAACTTCGCGATTAGAGCCCGCGCTTCCGACGGCGGGCTCTTTTCAGACACAGCCGCTTTTCAGACAGAGCCGCGAAGCGCGTAAAACCGCGCGCCTTCAGCCACGTTCTAGGCGGCCGCGCGCGCCAGGGCGAAAACACGACACGCCGAGGCCAGTGGGCGCTCTCCGCGCTCGAGGTCGATTCTCTGGATCAGACCGGCCAGGCTCACGGCCTCGTCGGCCGCCGCGCTCTCCAGCACCGCCCAGAACTCCGGCTCAAGCGCCAGGGAGGTCGCGTGGCCCGCCAGATTCACCGAGCGTTTCTTCAACCCCGCCATGGGAAATCCATCGCGGTTCAATCCTCGCGCTTGGCGCCGTCGAGGTCGCGCTTGAGCTTGTCGGCCCGCGCCGCGTCCAGGGTCTTCTCGCCCTTGGTGCGGCCGAACTTGGCGCGGTTCTCGGCGGCGCGAGCCTTGTCATCGGCCTTGGCCTTGGCTTTGCGGGCCTGGTTCAGATTGACGATGTCAGCCATGCGCTTACGGGGACTTCTTCTTGGGTGCGGGACGAATGACCAAGGTTTCCTGCAGATGCAACGCCTCGTCCTTCTTGAGCACCAGCGGCGCGCGGCCGGGGAAGACGCAGTTCTGCATCGAGCGATCATTATATAGCATCCAGCGCGTCACCGCCTGGCCATTGGCTTTGCAGGCCAGGCCCACCGCCCAGGCCGGCGCGGCCTCGCCGGTCCAGGCGAAACCCATGTTGCCGCCGGCGTTGATCGCCGCGCCGTTCGGCGTGATCGTCTTGCCGCCCGAGGCGAAGGTCAGGTGCTCGGGATCGACCAGCCGGATCGAGAACCCGCCGAAGCCGCGATCGTCCTCGCTGCCGCCCAGGCCGAGGGCTTCGACGCGTGAGGTGATCGTAGTGTCGAACTCCACCCGTCGCGCGCCGCTCTTCAGGGGACGCACCGTGACCCTGGTCGTCTCACGGGCGACATAGGCCAGCTCCGGTCCGGAATTGACCATCCAGTCGACCTCGACCGTCAGGGTCCCGCCGCCCTCGGCGTCGCCCAGGAACGTCTTGGAGCGGACGAAGTAGCTGAGGCCCTTCATGTACCAGCCGTCGGCGACGGTCTCGCCGCTGGTCTGCACCTTCATCCAGGCCCACCAGACACCGCGCTGGTGCGGATGGTCTCCAGGCCTGTCTTCGGTCAAGGCCGTTCCGTCCGGTGCGTAGAGCACGCCGACATAGTTGGCCCGGCCGGGTTCTGTGGCGGGATCGAGCGGCTTGGTTCGGTAGACCAGCACGGTCTTGCCGGCCTCGGTCAGGGTCACGGCGTCGCCGGCGAAGACGGCGTCGACCCGCTTGCCAATGGCCGGATCGGCGAGCGCTGGGCCGGCGGCCAGGAGGAGGGCGCAGGCGAGAAGGGCGCGTAGGCTCATGCGTGACCCCCAAACTCCGTTTGGAACGTATCAAGAACAATCCATGCGTGCATGGCCAAGCTGAAACTTGACCACGGCCATGGCCGTTTCATGTCACGAGGGACCCGTGACGGTCTCGCTCAACCTTGGAGACGACACATGATCGACCTCTCGCAGATCAAGGAACATCAGGAAGTGGTCGGCTCGGACGGCGGCCATGTCGGCCGCGTGGACCATGTCGTCGGTGGTGAGATCGAGCTGGCCAAGCTGGATCTGGGCGCCGGCTTCAAGCACCACATGATCCCCCTGGACTGGGTGGAATACATCAATGACGACAAGATCCATCTGAGCCTGACCAAGGACGACGCCAAGTCCAAGTGGCGCGAAAAGCACTGAGACAGAGCGCTTAGCGATTTCCGAGGTCCTCGTCCGCCAGGGCGGGGGCCTTTTGCTTGACCGGGCGCTAGAAGCATCCGCCTATCCGCCGCATCAGCGGAGGGGTCTCGATGTACACGCTCTATGGTTCGCCCAGCACGGCCGGCACGGCCATCCACTGGCTGTTGCTCGAACTGGGCGTTCCGTTCGAGGCCAAGCTGCTCGATTTCGACAAGGGCGAGCACAAGACGGCCGAATATCTGGCGCTCAATCCCGACGGCGTCGTGCCGACCCTGATCGTCGATGGCGCGCCGATCACCCAGATGGCCGGGATCGCGACACTGCTGGCCGAGCGTCACCCGGAGGCCGGCTTCGCGCCGCCGGCCGCCTCGCCTGAGCGGGCCGAGTATCTGAGCTGGACCCTGTGGCTGGCCAACAGCTTCCAACCGCACTTTCGCGCCTGGTTCTATCCGCACGAGCCGGCGGGCGGCGAGGCGCAAGACGCCGTGCGGGCCGCGGCGCGTGAGCGGATCGAGACGGGCCTGACGCGGCTCGACGCCAGACTGGCCGACCGGGATTACCTCGTCGGCGACCATTTCACGACCGTGGACCTCCTGGCGACGACCCTGTGCCGCTGGACGCGCAACATGCCCAGGCCCGCGACCGACTGGCCGAACCTGAAGCGCTATCTAGACCGCGTCCGCCAGCGTCCGGCGCTGCGGGAGGTTCACGCCCGCGAAGGATTGACCGACTGGATCGACGGCTAGGCGGACGTCGCGCCTGCGACCCACTTGCCCTCGTGTAACTTCCAGGTTACATGTAACCTCAACGTTACATCATCGTTGGGGCGAAATCCGATGAGCGAAGTGGGTCTGATCGACAAGGCCGAGCGGCTGGCCAAGCGGCGGGCGAGGATGTTCGCGGTGCTGGCCGTATTCTTCCTGGGTTTGCAGGCGGTCTACCTTTCCAATGGCGCTCTGCACGAGAACACCCCGCTGGCGCGCTTCAAGATCGGAGCATGGGCGGTGAACGCCGCGCTGCTGCTGATTGCGCTCGCCACTGGCGGCGGCTTCCTTCAGGGGCGCGATGTGCGTCCCCTGTTGAACGACGAGACGACGCTCGCCCACCGCCGGATCGCCATCGCCTGGGGCTTCTGGACGATGATGGCGACGGGTTTCGGCCTATACTTCCTCAGTCCGTTCGAGGAGGTCACGGTCCGCGAAGCGCTGCATATGGTCGTGACCTTCGGGACCGCCGCACCGCTGCTGGTTTTTTCGTATCTGGAGCGACGCGCCTACCGGGATGCATGAACGGCTCAACAACCGCCTGCGTGACGTCCGGACGGCGAAGGGACTGACCCAGGCCGACCTGGCCGAGCGGGCCGGCGTCTCGCGAAAGACGATCAACACCGTGGAGAACGGGGTCTTTGTGCCCTCGACCATCCTGGCTCTGACCTTGGCCAAGGTGCTGGAGACCCGCGTCGAGGCGCTGTTCCAACTGCCTGACGAACAGCCATGAAAAAGGGGACCGGCGCGAGCCGGTTCCCTTCGTCGTTCAGCGGCTGGAAGCCGCCTATTTCACGCTGGCGCAGAAGCGCTGGATGCGCTGGCAGGCGTCTTCCAGGACGTCGCTGCTGGTGGCGTAGCTGATGCGGAAGAACGGCGACAGGCCGAAGGCCGCGCCATGCACGACCGCCACGCCCTCGGCTTCCAGCAGTTCACCCGCGAAGTCCTCGTCGGTCTCGATGACCTTGCCCGAGGGCGCGGTCTTGCCGATCAGGCCGGCGCACGAGGGGTAGACGTAGAACGCGCCTTCCGGGGTCGGACATTGCAGGCCCGCGGCCTGGTTCAGCATCGACACGACCAGGTCGCGGCGCTCCTGGAACAGCTTGGCGTTCGGCTTGATGAAGTCCTGCGTGCCGTTCAGCGCTTCCAGCGCCGCCCACTGCGAGATCGAGCAGGGGTTGGAGGTCGTCTGGCTGATCATCTTGCCCATGGCCTTGATCAGGGCTTCCGGACCCGCGGCGTAGCCGATGCGCCAGCCGGTCATCGAATAGCCCTTGGAGACCCCGTTCATCGTCAGGGTGCGGTCGTAGAGCTTGGGCTCGACCTGGGCGATGGTGGTGAATTCGAAGTCGTCGAACACCAGGTGCTCGTACATGTCGTCGGTCAGCACCCAGACCTGCGGGTGACGCAGCAGCACATCCGCCAGCGCCTGAAGCTCGGCGCGGGCATAGGCGCCGCCCGACGGGTTCGAGGGGCTGTTGATGATCAGCCACTTGGTCTTCGGGGTGATCGCCGCTTCCAGGGCCTGCGGCGTCAGCTTGAAGCCGTTGTCGGCGGTGGTCTCGACCGACACGGGCGTGCCGCCGGCCAGAAGAACCATGTCGGGGTACGAGACCCAGTAGGGCGCGGGAATAATGACCTCGTCGCCCGGGTTCAGGGTGGCGACCAGGGCGTTGTAGATCACCGGCTTGCCGCCCGGGGCGACGTGGACCTGGCTCGGCTTGTAGTCCAGACCGTTCTCGCGCTTGAACTTCGCGCAGATGGCGGCCTTGAGCTCGGGCATGCCGTCGGGGTCGGTGTACTTGGTCTTGCCGGCCTTGATCGCCTCGATCGCGGCGTTCTTGATATTGTCCGGCGTGTCGAAGTCAGGCTCGCCGGCGGAAAGGGCGATCACGTCACGACCGGCGGCTTTCAGCGCGCGCGCCTTGGCGCTGATGGCGATGGTGGCCGACGGTGCGATGCGCCGCAGGGCGGCGGACTCGAGCGACATGATGCAGGACTCCCCTGTGCTTGATGGTCCGACAAACGGGACCGTTTCAGGATTGCGGGGGGTCTTTACGCGCCCGTTCGCCGCGGCGCAACGCGGTTGGGCGACATTCTGACGAAGGCCGGTAAGGCGCGCGTCAGGCCTGGTTGGCGGCGAGGGTCTTTCCCTGGTCGCCCAGCAGCATCGGGGCGATCAGATCCCAGAGGCGGCTGATCTCCTCGGCGGCGGCTGAGCCCGGCTCCCATTCGCAGACCGATCGGCCGTGGGCCACCGACTGCTGGAAGGCGGCGCGGGCGCGCAGACCGATCGGAGCCAGCGGCATCCCGGTGAAGCGCAAGGCCTCGGCCGCCTTGATCACGGCCGGCGGCTCGACGCCGTTGCGGCGCGAGGGCGCCTGGCTGAGCACGATGACGCCCTTCTTGCCCAGGCGGCGCACGGCCTCGGCCGAACGGACCACCGAGGCGATGTCCAGGAAGGTCGGGCGGCAGACCAGCACGCACAGGTCGGCGAAATTGATCGCCTGCAGGACATCGGTCTCGGGCGCGGCGGGGGTGTCGACGACCAGGGCGTCGAAGTCGCCGTGCCGGGCCTGAGTCTGGGTCGAGAACAGCTTGCCGGCGTTGATCTCGGCCAGCAGCGGGCCGTCGCCGGTGCGGGCGCGCAGGGAGTCCGACGCCGATCGCTGGGGGTCGATATCGGCCAGCATGATCTTCAGTCCCGCCAGATGGGCGGTAATGGCCAGGTTCACCGCCAAGGTCGTCTTGCCGGCGCCGCCCTTGCGGGAGATCACAGCCAGGGTCTTCACTATAAAACTCCTTACAGGGCCAAGGTTTTCCGTCCTTGCGGCCTGTGGATAAGTAACGCTGTCATGTGAAGCCCGCGCAACCGAAATGTCGTGACGGGCGAATCATGTGTCCCCGGATCGCGTTTCGCGGCGCCCGCCGGAAAAGCGCCCTCTTCTCCAGCAGGTGTCCGCTGTCGTTTGCCGCGGCGCCGCTTGACCCTGACCGGCGCCTGGGCGAGGAGGGGCCGTGATCCGCCGCATCATCGACTTCGTGACCAGATATGGACGCCCGCGCCTGGCGCACGGTGGCGGTCTCGTTCGTGCTGTTCGGCGGGGTGGGCGTCGTTTTCCTGTTTGGCGCGCAGCTGCTGGGCGTCAATGGCGAGGCGGCGGTCGAGCACTGGCTGGGCGCGGCCAGCGGGCCGTGGGCCCTGCCGATGGCCGTGGCGGCCTTCGCGGTCATGGCCTTCCTGGGCGTGCCCCAGTTCGTGCTGATCGCGGCGGCGGTGGTCGCCTTCGGGCCGTGGACCGGTTTCGCCTATAGCTGGATCGGGACCCTGGTCTCGTCGCTGGTCGGCTTCTGGCTGGGCCGGGCCTACGGCGCGCGGATCTTGCGCGACTTCGCGGGCGAGGGCGTCAACAAGTTCATGCGGATGATCGGCAAGAACGGCTTCACGGCCAGCCTGATCGTGCGCCTGGTGCCCTCGGCGCCGTTCATCATCGTCAACATGGCCGCCGGCGTCACGCCGATGAAGCTGCGCGACTTCGCCGCCGGGACCGCCATCGGCATCGTGCCGAAGATCGCCCTGACCGCCTTCGCCGGCAATTCGATCGTCCAGGCGATGAAGGGCGGCGGCAAGCAGCACATCGTCATGATCGCCCTGGCCGTCATTATCTGGCTGGCCATGGGCCTGGCCAGCCGCGCCTGGCTTAAGAAGCGTGAGGCGGCGGAAAGAGGCGGAGTCGTAAGTCCCGCCGCGGCGTAGGTCGCTTCGCGCCAGGCTCGGACGATCTCGCCGAACCAGCGCGTGCGGGTCGTATCGTCCATGCCGTCGGTCTCTTCGACCCCGGCCGCCCAGGCCTCGATCACGAAAGGCATGAAGGTGCGGGCTGCGTGTCTGCAGGCGGCCCTCTGGGCCGCGGACGCATCCTCCGGCGGCGCGACGAACGGTTCGATCAGCTTGGTCAGCAGCACTTCCAGTGCCGCTCGCCAGACGGCCGCCTCGGGCGCGCCTCGGGCGTCCCTGAGCAGCAGGAGCGCCAGCTTGGGATTGGCGCGCGACATCTCGACCAGCCGGGCGATGCTGGACCCGTAGCCGCCCCAGGGGCGGCCGGCGTCGGCCTCGATCCGGGCCAGCATCGCGCCGAACAGGGCGTCGATCAGGCTCTGACGCGAGGGATAGAGCCGGTAGATCAGGATCTTGGCCACGCCCATGCGGTCGGCCACGTCCTGCATGGTCGCGACCTGCAGACCCTTTTCCGCGAACACCTCGACGGCGGCCTCCAGCACGGCCAGACCGCGCGCGGCCTTGTCGACCCGAGGCTTGGGCTGGCCGGGCGACCTCTGGCGACAGGGGCCTTGGTCGGGGGGACTTTCGCGAACTCCGCTCATGGGTGCTATGTAGAATGAAACTATAAAGTTTCAAAACGTGGAGGGACGAATGCGCAAAGGAATGCTCGCGGCGGGCGTCGCGGTTCTGGCGATGGTCGCGGGCGCGGCCTGGGCGGGGGATCCCGCCAGCGCGATCACGGTCGACAAGCAGAAGGCCTTCGCGGCGACCTTGCCGATGGCCGACAATCAGGACTTCGCCTTCGCCGACCAGGGCTTCCTGGGCACGCGAACCGATCCCCTGATCAAGCGCGCCGACGGCCAGGTCGCCTGGAACCTCGCCGCCTATGATTTCCTGAAGGGCGAGCCGCCGGCCACCGTGAACCCCAGCCTGTGGCGGCAGGCGCAACTTCTCTCCAAGCACGGGCTCTTCAAGGTCTCCGATCGCGTCTATCAGGTGCGCGGCTTCGACATCTCCAACATAACCTTCGTGCGCGGCGACAGCGGCTGGATCGTCATCGACCCACTGACCATGAAGGAAACGGCCCAGGCCGCCCTGGAGCTGGTCAACGACAAGCTGGGCGTTCTGCCGGTCAAGGCGGTGATCTACACCCACAGCCACAGCGACCACTTCGGCGGCGTGCGCGGGGTGGTCGACGAGGCCGACGTCAAGGCGGGCAAGGTGGCGATCGTCGCGCCCGAGGGCTTCATGCGGGAGGTCGCCGCTGAGAACATCCTGGCCGGCAACGCCATGGCCCGCCGGGCTCAGTACCAGTTCGGCATCATGCTGCCGCCGGGCGTCGAGGGGCAGATCACCTCGGGCATCGGCCAGACCATCGCCAAGGGCTCGATCACCCTGATCCCGCCGACCATCAGCATCGACCATACGGGGCAGGAGCTGACGCTCGACGGCGTGAAGATCCGCTTCCAGTACACGCCTTCGACCGAAGCCCCGGCCGAGATGAACCTCTATTTCCCGGACCTGCGCATTCTGGACATGGCCGAGAACGCCAATGTCACGATGCACAATATCCTCACGCCGCGCGGCGCGCTTGTCCGCGACAGCAAGGCCTGGGCCGATGGCCTGACCGAGTCCATCCGCCTGTTCGGCGATGTCTCCGACACCATGATCACCAGCCACGGCTGGCCGCGCTTCGGCGGGGCGGTGGTTCGGGACTTCCTGGCCGATCATCGCGACGCCTACAAATACCTGCACGACCAGACGGTGCGGATGATGAACCTGGGTCTGACCGGGGACGAGATCGCCGCCAGGATCCAGCTGCCGCCGGCGCTGGCCAAGGACTGGTTTAACCGTGGCTACTACGGCTCGATGAGCTTCAACAGCCGGGCGGTCTATCAGCGCTACATGGGCTGGTACGACGCCAATCCGGCCCATCTGGAGCCCGCGCCGCCGGCCGACGCGGGCAAGCGCTATGTCGCCGCCATGGGCGGGGCGGCCAAGGTCAAGGCGATGGCCAAGGAGGCGGCGGAGAAGGGCGACTACGCCTGGGCCGCGACCTTGCTGAACCACGCGGTGATGGCCGACGATGGCGACAAGGAGGCCAAAACCCTGCTGGCCGCGGCCTATGACCAGATGGGCTACCAGACCGAAAACAGCCTGTGGCGGAACATCTACCTGACCGGGGCCGATGAGCTGCGGGGCGGAGTGCGCAAGCTGCCGGCCTCGATGACGCCGCTGGACATGCTCGCGGCGCTGGACAGCGGGATGATCTTCGATGTGCTGTCGGTGCGCCTGAACCCCGACAAGGCCAAGGACGCGCACCTGCGGATCGTCTTCGTGTTCCCCGACCGGAACGAGCGATTCCTGGTCGAGGTGCGCAACGGCGTGCTGGTCGCCCAGCCGTCCCCCAAAAGTGAAAATGGGGAGGGCGAGAAGGCTGACGCCACTCTTACCGTGGCCCGGCCCGTGTTCCTGGAGTCATTGTTCACCGGCAAGTCGCTGGTCCCGAAGATCCTGACCGGGCAGGTCAAGCTTGAGGGCGATCGCGCGGCGTTGGGGCGAATGACGGGATGGTTTGACGCCTTCCCGACCGACTTCCCGATCGTTACGCGCCCCAATTAATCTGAACCTGGAATAAACTTGCGCTGGCTGCGACGGATAGCGCGGCTGGCGCAAATTGCTTGCTCGATTCCAGGGCGATGTGTAGAAAGTCCGGCATGAACGTCGCGCGCGCACTGCTTTCGCTTCGGCTTATCAGCCCCTGGGCGCTCTAGGGGCCGCGCTTCGTCGCGGCCGGGCGCACAGGGGATAGTTCCCGCAGCCCGCACGCAGACACCCCATTCGACGAGTACTTCCATGACCACCGTATCCGCAGGCGCTTTCGACAAGCGCGACAACGTCGTCATTTTCGACACCACCATGCGCGACGGCGAGCAGTCGCCCGGCGCCTCGATGTCGCTGGAAGAGAAGCTGGAGCTGGCCAAGATCCTCGAGGAGATGGGGGTCGACATCATCGAGGCCGGCTTCCCGATCGCCTCGAACGGCGACTTCGAGGCCGTCCGCGAAGTGGCCAAGATCGTCAAGAACTCGACCATCGCCGGCCTGTGCCGCGCCCACCAGGTCGACATCGACCGCTGCGCCGAGGCTCTGAAGCCGACACAGCGCGGCCGCATCCACGTGGTCATCGCCACGTCCGACCTGCACATGAAGCACAAGCTGCAGATGGAGCCGGACGCCGTCATCGACGTGATCGCCCGCTCGGTGGCTCACGCCCGCAACCTGCGCGACGACGTCGAGTGGTCGGCAGAGGACGCCACCCGCAGCGACCGCGAGTTCCTGCGACGCGCTACCGAGACCGCCATCAAGGCCGGCGCCACGACGATCAACCTGCCCGACACCGTCGGCTACACCTATCCGTCCGAATATGCCGACCTGTTCAGCTGGATGGTCAATAATGTCGAGGGCGCCGACAAGGTGATCTTCTCGACCCACTGCCACAACGACCTGGGCCTGGCGGTGGCCAACAGCCTGGCCGGCGTGCAGGGCGGGGCCCGTCAGGTCGAGTGCGCGGTCAACGGCCTGGGCGAGCGCGCCGGCAACGCCGCGCTGGAAGAGATCGTCATGGCCCTGAAGGTGCGCGGCGACCGTCTGCCCTACCAGACCGGCATCGACACCACCCACATCACCCGCGCCAGCCGCTACGTCTCGGCCATCACCGGTTTCCCGGTGCAGTACAACAAGGCCATCGTCGGCAAGAACGCCTTCGCGCACGAGAGCGGCATCCACCAGGACGGCATGCTCAAGAACCGCGAGACCTACGAGATCATGACGCCGGAATCGGTGGGTCAGGCCCCGTCGAGTCTGGTCATGGGCAAGCACTCGGGCAGCCACGCCTTCCGCGCCAAGCTGAAGGACCTGGGCTACGAGCTGGGCGAAAACGCGCTGAAGGAGGCCTTCGGCCGCTTCAAGGACCTGGCCGACCGCAAGAAGCACGTCTACGACGACGACATCATCGCCCTGGTCGACGACGCCCTGGCGCGCGGCTCGGAAAAGATCCGCGTCTCGCACCTGCGCGTGGTGGCCGGCACCGACGGTCAGTCGGCCGAGCTGACCCTGGACGTCGACGGCGTCTCCAGCACCGCCGAGGCCACCGGCGACGGCCCGGTCGACGCGGTGTTCAACGCGATCCACAAGATCGTGCCGCACAGCGCGGCCCTGCGCCTGTTCCAGGTGCACGCGGTGACCGAGGGCACGGACGCCCAGGCCCAGGTCTCGGTGCGCCTGGAAGAGGACGGCCGCATCGCCACCGGCGCGGCCGCCGACACCGACACCCTGACCGCCTCGGCCAAGGCCTACGTCAACGCCCTCAACAACCTCTTCGCCCGCAAGGAGAAGAGCCGGCCCGAAGCAGCGATCGCCAGCGGCTTCTAGGCCGCCGCGCGCCCACGGCTGAACGGCCGCGTCGCCAGGATCTCGGCCCCCAGGTGCGCCTGGGGCTGAACCTCCAGGCCCAGGTCTCGCAAGGCTTCAGCGAGGGCCCTTCGGGGCGTCTCGTCCAGCAGCGCGCCGACATCCACGACCAGCGTCCCGCCGGGGCGCAGCATCGTGGAGGTCGCGGCGACGACAGCGCGCGCGTCGGCCAGGGTGGGGCAGCCCATCACCAGCAGCACGTCGCTGCGCTCGTCAGCCGCGCCGCAGGTGGCCCGGCGGGCCGCCTCGACGCGCTGATAGCCGCGACGCCACAGCTGGCACATGGCTTCGCCGGCGCCGGGGCCGGCGACGGTCACGAAGCACAGCGGCGTGGCCTCGGCGAGGTCCAGCATGCGGTCCAGGGCGGGATTGATCCCCTCGGTGGGCACGCCCAGCAGGAACTGGGCGGCCTGCCGAAGAGACGTTTTCCTGGGCGGGTGGGGCGACATGGTCGGTAAGCCTTTTTCAACGAGCGCCGCGCGACGGCGACGAACCCGCTTATCTTGCGCCCGAGGCGCATAAGGGTTCGATGCGAAACCCAGCCCGCCCGCCTAAGGGCGGCGTAAAGGTCGAAGATGATCTGGATCCCCATCACCGTCGCCGCCACGGTCTTCCAGGTGGCGCGCAACGCCGCCCAGCGCTCGGTCATGGGCGGGGCGGGGCCCTGGGGCGCGACCCTGGTGCGCTTTCTGTTCGGCCTGCCGTTCGCGGCCGTCTTCGCCGCGATCGCGGTGCTGGCGACGCCTGGACTCGACTTTCATCCGCAAGCCCGGTTCTGGATCGCCTGCGTCGCTGGCGCGGCGTTCCAGATCGGCGCGACCGCGGCCATGCTGACGGCGATGCAGCGCTCGTCGTTCGCCCTGGGCACGGCCCTGCAGCAGAGCGGCCTGCCGTTCGCGCTGGTGTTCGGGGCCCTGGTCTTCAAGGATCATGTCGGGCCGATCGCCTGGGCCGGCGGACTTGTGGCGACCGGCGGACTGGCCGCCCTGTCGTGGCCGCGGGGCGAGGTCGTGATCCGCAAGGGCGCGGTGCTGGCCGGCCTGGCCTCGGGCGCGGCCTTCGCGCTGTGCGCCAACTGCTTCCGGCAGGCGGCCCTGGCCCTGGAGCCCGGACATCCGCCGGCGGCGGCCTTCGCGACCGTGCTGGTGGTGCAGGCGATCCAGACGGCGGCCCTGACCAGCTATCTGGCCTGGCGCAATCCCGACGCCCTCAAGGCGGTGGTCGCCGCCTGGCGCCAGTCGCTGGGCGCGGGCTTCTGTGGCGCGGCGGCCTCGGGCCTGTGGTTCACGGCCATGGCCCTGTCGCCCGTGGGACCGGTGAGGGCGGTCGGCGTGGTCGAAATGCCGGTCGCCGCCATCGCCGGACGTCGTCTGTTCAAGGAACGTCTGACCCTCTTTCAGATGGCCGCCGGCGGCATAACGGCGGTCGGGGTCGTCATGGCCGCGCTCGGCTAGATTTCGCCATGTTCGGGTGCTTGGTCGGCTTGACCGCAAAAGCCTTCGAAAATCCCGCGAATAGACCTTGAATTCAACGCTTTCGCAGGGCAAACGGGCGGGCGTCGGCGTACTTTTGGCCGTTCGGACGACGGCGCGGCCAGGGGGCGGCGCTCCCGCCGAACATCGAGGCATGTTGACCGGATCGAAATCCGCCAAATGCGGGAATCATGTTGTCCTCGCATTGAATTGAAGTAGGAGCCTTTTCTTCTCCGCCGACCCCGTCTCCGGGACGGATCAGGCCCCTTCTTCACCGATCTGCCGTCCGTAACGCCCCTCCTACCCCTCAGTCAGGGCTTTCAATGTTCTCTTCCCTCTTCGGCGTGATCTCGAACGACATCGCCATCGACCTCGGCACGGCCAACACCCTCATCTACATGAAGGGCAAGGGGATCGTTCTGAATGAACCGTCGGTGGTGGCCTTGCGTAACGTCGGCGGTCGCAAGATCGTCCACGCCGTGGGCATCGAGGCCAAGCAGATGCTGGGCCGCACCCCGGGCCACATGGAAGCCATCCGTCCGATGCGCGACGGCGTCATCGCCGACTTCGAAGTCGCCGAGGAAATGATCAAGTACTTCATCCGCAAGGTTCACAACCGCAAGGGCTTCGTGAACCCGAAGGTGATTGTCTGCGTGCCGTCGGGCGCCACCGCCGTGGAACGTCGCGCCATCAACGACAGCTGCCTGAACGCCTCGGCCCGTCGGGTCGGCCTGATCGACGAACCGATGGCCGCCGCGATCGGCGCGGGCCTGCCGATCCACGAGCCGACCGGCTCGATGGTCGTCGATATCGGCGGCGGCACCACCGAGGTGGCCGTGCTGTCGCTGTCGGGCATCGTCTATTCGCGCTCGGTCCGCGTCGGCGGCGACAAGATGGACGAGGCGATCATCAGCTATATGCGTCGCCACCATAACCTGCTGATCGGCGAGACCACCGCCGAGCGCATCAAGAAGGAAATCGGCACCGCCCGCGCGCCGGCCGACGGCGAGGGGCTGTCGATCGACGTCAAGGGTCGTGACCTGATGCAGGGCGTGCCGCGCGAAGTCCGCATCAGCGAAAAGCAAGCCGCCGACGCCCTGGCCGAACCGGTCGGTCAGATCGTTCGAGGCCGTGAAGGTGGCTCTGGAAGCCACCCCGCCGGAACTGGCCAGCGACATCGCCGACAAGGGCATCATGCTGACCGGCGGCGGCGCGCTGCTGCGCGGCCTGGACGCCGAGATCCGCGATCATACCGGTCTGCCGGTGACCGTGGCCGACGATCCGCTGTCGTGCGTGGCCCTGGGCTGCGGCAAGGTTCTCGAGCATCCGAAGTGGATGAAGGGCGTCCTGGAATCCACGCTGGCCTAAAGCTGGTATTGCTCTAGAGGCGCCTGGGGGGCGTCGGGAGAAACTACGTGCCCTTTCGCGAAGGTCCCCTTGGCGACCTGAAAGTGCCGCTTACCTGGACGGCGGCGGTGGCCCTGATCGTTGCGGCCGTCATCGCCGTCGCCTTCCTGCTGGCGGACCGGCGCGAGACCCTGCAGGAGCAGGCCTACGGCGTCACCCGCCAGACGGTGGATGTCGTCGCCAAGCCGGTCAGCGGCGCCATCGCCGCGCCCGGTCGGTGGACGGGCCTGGGCCTGGACTTCGTCCGCAGCTACTTCTTCACGGCCTCGGAGAACCGTCGCCTGAAGTCGGAGCTGGCCGAGATGCGCCAGTGGCGCGACCGGGCCCTGGACCTGCAAGACCAGAACGAACGCTTCAAGAGCCTGCTGGGCCTGCGCACCGATCCGCCGATCCCGATGGCCTCGGCCCGGGTTGTGGCCGACAGCCGCGGTCCCTTCGCCAACACCCGCCTGGCCGACGCCGGTTCTGAGCGCGGCATCGAGGTCGGCAATCCGGTTCTCAACGAGCGCGGCCTGGTCGGTCGCGTGGTCGGCGTCTCGCGCGGCGCCAGCCGCGTGCTGCTGCTGACCGACATCGCCTCGCGCACGCCGGTGATGATCGATCGCACCAACGCCCGCGCCATCCTGACCGGCGACGGCGGCCCCAACCCCAAGCTCGAATACCTGCGCGGGGTGGATCCTATCCAGCAGGGCGACCGCGTCGTCACCTCCGGGGACGGAGGCGTCGTGCCGCGCGGCCTGCCGGTGGGCGCGGCGGTCAAGGGGCTGGACGGCCGCTGGCGCGTGGTGCTGTTCGCCGACCAGTCGTCGATCGACTACATCCGCATCCTGCTGTTCAAGGACTTCGCCCAGCTGGCCGACGAGAAGCAGCTGGAAGCCAAGACCCTGCCGCCGGTCACGACCGAGGATCCGCAGACCTCGATCCTGTCGGCCCCGACGCCGCCCGCGCCGAAGCCGGCGGCCACCACGACCCCGCCGGCCGCCGCCACGGCGACGCCGCCCGCCGGGGCTCAACCCAAGCCCGCGACGCCCAAGCCGGCCGCGCCGAAACCGGCCCAGCCCAAGCCCGCCACGGCCGCGACGCCCGTCCCGACGGGATCGCCGCGATGAGCATGAGCGGCGGGCGAGCGCTCAATCCCGCCCGTTGGTTGGGCGTGCCGATGTTGCTGTGCATTTTCGCGACGATGCTGTTCGCCGCGCCGATCCGCATCTGGGGCCTGCAGCTGCCCGAGCCGGTGTTCGCCATGGTGCCGGCCTTCGCCTGGGCGATGATCCGCCCCTCGATCCTGGCCCCGTTCGCGCTGTTGATCCTGGGCCTGTTCCTGGACATCTTCTGGGGCGGTCCGACGGGCCTGTGGGGCCTGTCGCTGCTGGTCGCCTACGCCATGGTCCTGATCCTGCGCAACGCCATGACCGGCCAGAGCCGGCCCATGATGTGGGCCTGGTTCGCCGGCGTAACGGCCGTCGCCATGATCGCCGGCTTCCTGTTCACCATGCTCGACAGCCTGGCCATGCCGAGTCTCCTGGCCGTGTTCTGGCAGTTCCTGGTCACGGCGCTGCTGTTCCCGTTCGCTCACCGCCTGGTCGATCGCTTCGAGGACGCCGACGTGCGGTTCCGGTAAGGCCATGAGCGAACCGTCCATCTTCTTCTTCGAGGTCAACGAGCGTCAGGGGGTCTTCCACCGGCGCGCGTTCCTGCTGGGCGGCCTGACGGGCGCCGGCCTGCTGGCCCTGGGCGGACGCCTGGCGCAACTGCAACTGGTCGAGGCCCAGCGCTACCAGAAGCTTTCGGCCGGCAACCAGTTCAACTACCGCCTGGTGCCGCCGCCGCGCGGCCTGATCCGCGACCGCAACGGCGTGTCGCTGGCGTCCAACCGGCCGAACTTCCGGCTGATCATCAACAAGGACAAGGGCCTGGACGCCGAGGCGGTGATGACCGACCTCCAGAAGCTGGTGCCGATCGACGAGGCCCGCCGCGCCCGCGTGCTCAAGGAGCTGGACCGCGCCCCGCGCAAGGCCCCGGTCGTGGTGATGGAGGACCTCTCCTGGGAGGAGTTCAGCCGCGTCAACATCCGGGCCCCGGAGCTGCCCAGCGTCACCGCCGACATGGGCGAGGTTCGGGTCTATCCGTTCGGGGGCGCCTTCGCCCACGTGATCGGCTACGTCGCCAAGGTCTCGGACCGCGACCTGGCCGCGGCCAAGGACGATCCCACCCAGGATCAGGAACTGCTGCATCACCCCGGCTTCCGGATCGGCAAGCAGGGCGTGGAGAAGGCCTTCGACAAGGAACTGCGCGGTCGCGCCGGCGCCACCAAGACCGAGGTCGACGCGCAGGGCCGCGTCGTGCGCCTGGATCCGGCCGGCGACGTGCCGCCGACCCCGGGCAAGGAAGTTCTGCTGACCCTGGACGCCGACATCCAGAACCGCGCCCTCGAGGTGATGGGCGAGGAGAGCGGCGCCATCGTCGTGATGGACGTGCGCAACGGCGACCTGCTGGCCATGGTCTCGGCCCCCAGCTTCGACGCCAACCGCTTCGTGAAGGGCCTGTCGGGCGCCGAGTACAAGGCTCTGGCCGAGTACGAGCGCAAGCCGATGCTGGACAAGTCGCTGACCGGCGTCTTCCCGCCCGGTTCGACCTTCAAGCCGACCGTGGGCCTGGCGGCGCTGACCGCCGGCATCGATCCCGAGGTCCGCATCAACTGCGGCGGCAGCTGGTACTATGGCGGCCGGACCTGGCGGTGCTGGGAGCCGCGCGGCCACGGCTCGCAGAACCTGCACGACGCGATCAAGAATTCCTGCGACGTCTATTTCTATCAGACGTCGCTGAAGATCGGTCCCGACGCGATCGCCAACGCGGCGCGGGCCATGGGCTTCGGCCAGATCTACGACATCGGCATTCCCGGCCAGAAGCGGGGCAATGTCCCCGACCCGGCCTGGAAGAAACGGGCGTTCAAGAAGAACCCGGCCAACCAGATCTGGTTTCCGGGCGAGACGCCCAGCTACGGGATCGGGCAGGGGGCTCTGACGGTCAACGCCCTGCAGCTGGCGGTGATGACCTCGCGCCTGGCCAATGGCAAGAAGGCCCTGGTGCCTCGCCTGATCAAGTCGGTCGGCGGGGTGGAGCAGCCCAGCGGCGCGGCGGTGCCCGACCTGCCGTTCTCCACCGAGCATCTGAACTATGTCCGCGGCGGCATGGCGGCCGTGGCCAACGACGTGCGCGGCACCGCCTACAGGCAGAGCCAGTTGGGCCTCGGCGACGTGCAGATGGCCGGCAAGACCGGCACGGCCCAGGTGCGCAGCTATGACGGGGTCAAGAACCGTAAGGGCTACGCCACGACCTGGCGCCTGAAGGACCACAACCTGTTCGTCGCCTTCGCGCCCTATGACGACCCGCGCTACGCCGTGGCGGTCATCATCGAGCACGGCGGGCTGGGCGGCGCGACCGCCGGCGCGCCGCGCGCCCGTGAGGTCATGCGCGTGGCCCTGCTGAAGGACCCCGAGATCCGCGCTCGCATCGAGCGCCCCGCGCCGCTGCCCGAGGTCGCTCCGGAAGACGTCATGGAAGGCGCCGCGCCGGATGATCCGGTCGAGGGCGTCGCGCCCCCCGCGCCCGATGTCGGCGCTCCGCCGGCCGTTCCGCCGACCACGCCTCAGGGAGGGCAAAGATGACCTTGAGCGGCGGCCTGACCCGGCCCGGCGAACGCGACCGGCCGATCATCAAGTTCATGGAGGTCGACTGGACCTTCTGCCTGGTGCTGGCGATGATCGCCGGCGTCGGCGGCCTGATGCTGTTCTCGATCGCCGGGGCCTCGTGGGAGCCCTGGGCCGACAAGCACCTGCTGCGCTTCGGCGTCTATTTCATCATCATGATCGCCCTGGCCATGTGCGACCTGCGCTGGTGGTTCGCCGCGGCCTATCCGATCTACGGCGTAGGCCTCGTCCTGCTGGTGGCCGTGGACCTGGTCGGCGACATCTCGCTGGGCGCCCAGCGTTGGCTGCAGTTGGGGCCGCTGCGCTTCCAGCCGTCCGAGGTGATGAAGATCGGTCTCGTGCTGGCGCTCGCCCGATACTACCACGGCCTGTCGTCGGACAGCGCCCGGCTGTCCTGGCGCCTGCTGATCCCGGCCGCGATGATCGGCGTGCCGTTCCTGCTGGTCGCCAAGCAGCCCGACCTGGGCACCGCCATCCTGATCGCCGCCACCGGCGGGGCGATCATGATGCTGGCCGGCCTGTCCTGGCGGGTGATCGCGGCCCTGGGCGCGCTGGCGGCCGTGGCCATTCCGCCGTTCATCATGTTCGGGCTGCACGACTATCAGCGCAACCGGATCCTGACCTTCCTGAACCCCGAGCAGGACCCGTCCGGCGACGGCTACCACATCCTGCAGTCCAAGATCGCCCTGGGCTCTGGCGGCTTGCTGGGCAAGGGCTTTGGCCTCGGCTCGCAGAGCCAGCTGAACTTCCTGCCCGAGAAGCAGACCGACTTCATCTTCGCCACCCTGGCCGAGGAGTTCGGCTTCGTCGGCTGTTTCGGCGTGCTGTTCCTGTACGGGGCCGTGATCTTCATGGCCCTGCGGATCGCCTCGATCAGCCACAGCCACTTCGGACGCCTGGCCGCGGCCGGGGTGACGGCGACCTTCTCGCTGTATGTGCTGATCAACGGCGCCATGGTCATGGGCCTGGCCCCCGTCGTCGGCGTGCCGATGCCGATGCTGTCCTACGGCGGCACCGTCATGCTGACGGTCATGGTCGGCTTCGGCCTGGTGCAGGCCGTGCGCGTGCACCGCTATACGGAAGTGACCAGCGGCAAGGGCTCGTTGATGTAGGGGCGGGCTGGTCTCTAGGAGACCAGCGCCGCCTCGGTCGCCCGGATCAGCCCGTCGATCACGCCGGGCTCGGTCGAGGCGTGCCCCGCGTCCCAGACGATGTCGAAGCGCGCCTCGGGCCAGGCCTTGTGCAGCTTCCAGGCGCTGTCCAGCGGGGTGACCACGTCGAAGCGGCCCTGGACGATCCAGCCGGGGATGTGGCGGATCTTGTCGATGTTCTTCAGGATCCAGCCGTCGTGCTCGAAGAAGCCCTTGTTGGTGAAGAAGTGGCACTCGATCCGCGCGAAGGCGATCGCGAAGTCCTCTTCGTTGAACTTGGGCGGACGAGCGTCGGGGCCGCGTAGGGAGATGGTGTCGCCCTCCCACTGGCTCCAGGCGGCGGCGGCCTCCAGCTGTACGCGTCGGTCCTGGGCGGTGAGGCGGCGGTGATAGGCGGCCATCAGGTCGCCGCGCTCCTCCTCGGGGATCGGCGCCAGGAACCGCTCCCAGGCGTCCGGGAACAGCATCGAGGCGCCGTCCTGGTAGAACCAGCCCAGTTCGCGCTCGGTCAGCAGGAAGATGCCGCGCAAGACCAGGCCGGCGACGCGGTCGGGGTGCTTGATGGCGTAGGCCAGGGCCAGGGTCGAACCCCAAGAGCCGCCGAACACGGTCCATTTCTCGACGCCCAGGTGCTCGCGCAGCCGCTCGATGTCCTCGACGAGGCTCCAGGTGGTGTTGTCTTCCAGGCTGGCGTTCGGGCGCGACCGGCCACAGCCGCGCTGGTCGAACAGGGCCATGCGCCATTTGGCTGGGTCGAAGAACCGCCGCATGGTCGGATTGACCGCGCCGCCCGGGCCGCCGTGCAGGATCACGCAGGGCTTGCCCCGCGGATTGCCGCATTCCTCGTAGTAGATCTCGTGCGGACCGCCGGTCGGCATCCAGCCGAACGAGAACGGTTCGACCTCGCGAAAGAGGCCGCGACGGCCAACGGAACTCATGGCGGCGGCGGAAGCGTTACGATCCATGAAACGAGCCTAACGTGTTTTTCCGCCGGCTGTGAACGGAGGAAAGCAAAAGGCCTGACCGATCGCGGGGATTTTCCTCGCGTCGGAAAAGCAGGCCTTTCGTCAAAGAAACACACGGGCCTGCTTCGGCGGACCCTTGAGGTTTTCGCCCTTCATCCGGTTCTGTATGTTGCCCGCCATGACTCAGCCCGCGCCCGAAGACTATTCCGACGACGAACTGCTCGCGATGCTGAACCCGGCGCAGCAGGCGGAACTGGATCGGCAGATCGGCGAGATGTTCGGGGCCGAGGGCGTCGACCGCGCCGAGGCGCTGTTCGCCATGGCCAGCGTCTACAGCCTGCGCGCGGGCGAGCGCGACGAGGTCTCGGCCCTGGCCATGCTGCAGCTGGCCGCGGCCATGCGTCGCCGGGCGGACCAGATGATCGCAGCCAGGAACTAGAGCGGGAAGCGGCGGTCCAGCCAGTCCAGGATCGCCGCGTTCACCTCGGCGGGTTTCTCCTGCTGGGTCCAGTGGCCGCTGCCTTCGATCAGCACCTTCTCCAGGTCCGAGATCTGGTCGCCCATGCGGTCGGCCATGGCCGGCGGCAGGACGACATCCAGCTCGGCCATGATCATCAGGCAAGGGACGCCGTCGATCCGGCGCGGCAGGGTCTCGGCCTTCTCCCAGTTGCGGGTGAAGTTGCGATACCAGTTGATGCCGCCGGTGAAGCCGGTGCGCTTGAAGGCGTCGACGAAGAAGGCCAGTTCGTCAGGTTCCAGGAACTGGTTATCGTCGGTCGCTGGGTCGTAGTGGAGCAGGGCGTCCTGCAGGGCCAGGCTCCGGCGCTCGGCCGGGCGGCCCAGGAACTCGTCCTGTGAGCTCTTGGGCTTGCGCATGAAGAAGCGGATCGTCCGTTCCGGATCCGCGCCCAGGCGCGCGTCGGCCTCGCCTGGCTTCTGGAAGTGGACGATGTACATGTCCTCGCCATAGGCGTTGCGGAACATCTCGATCGGATCCAGCGGCAGGCGCGGGGTGAAGGGGGTGTTGAGACCGATGATCCCGGCCACGCGGTCGGGATGCAGCAGCGGCATCTGCCAGACGATGATGCCGCCCCAGTCGTGGCCGACGAAGATCGCCTTTTCCACGCCCAGGTGGTCCAGCAGCCCGACCAGGTCGCCGGTCAGGTGGTCCATGTCGTAGGCCTCGACCGCCTCGGGACCGGGGGTGAGGCCATAGCCGCGCTGGTCGGGGGCGATCACCCAGCGGCCGGCGGCGGCCAGGGCGGCGATCTGGTGGCGCCACGAAAAGGCCAGCTCCGGAAAGCCGTGGCAGAAGACGACGGGAACGCCTTGGCGCGGACCGGCCTCGTAATAGGCCATGCGGATGCCGTTGACGTCGGCGTACTGGGGTTCGGGCAGGCCCGGATTCTTGACCGTCATGACCGCTCGTCCTCCCGCGTTTCTAGGTGATTGCCGTTCACCCTGGAGCCCGTCGCGATCCCCGGCAAGCGGCATTTCTGGTTTCCGTAGGGTCGAACGGGCGTAAAAGGCCGCATGACCGACACGACTTCGCCGCCCGCCGCCGTTCCGTGGCGTCTCGTCCTGCTGCTGGGCGCGCTGACGGCCTTCGCGCCGATGTCGATCGACATGTATCTGTCCAGCCTGCCCGAGATCGGTCGCACGCTGTCGGCGCGGCCGGACCAGACCCAGGCCACGCTGGCGGCCTTCTTCGCGGGCATGGCCATCGGTCAGTTCATCTATGGCCCCCTGTCCGATCGTCTGGGGCGGCGCGGACCCCTGCTGACGGGGATCGGTGTCTATATCGTCGCGTCGCTGGCCTGCGCCCTGGCGCCCAGCATCCACGCCCTGATCGGCGCGCGCTTCGTCCAGGCCCTGGGGGGATGCGCTGGAGCGGTGGTGGCGCGCGCGGTGGTGCGCGATCGCTTTGGTCACACCGACACCGCCCGGGTGCTGTCGCTGATGATGCTGATCATGGGGCTGGCGCCGGTCCTGGCGCCGCAACTGGGGGGCGTGATCCAGGCGTTCGCCGGCTGGCGGGTGGTGTTCTGGGTCCAGGTCGGCTTCGGTCTCGCCGTCGGGGCCTGGGTGCTGACGAGCCTGAAGGAATCCCGCTCGGCCGAGACCCTGGCCCAGGCGCGGTCGGAGAACCCGCTGAAGGCCTATGTCGCCCTCCTGGGCCTGCGTCGGCTGGTCGGCTACGCCTTGGCCGGCGCGCTGAACGGGGCGGTGTTGTTCACCTACATCTCCGGCGCGCCGGACCTGGTGATGGGGACCTATGGCCACACGCCGCTGGTCTTCAACCTGATCTTCGCCTTCAACGCCGTCGGCATCATCGGGGCCAGCCAGGTCAATCGCCTGCTGCTGCGGCGCAACCTGCCGGACGAAGTGCTGAGCAAGGCCAGCATCGCCTCGATCGCCGCGGCCTTCCTGCTGACCCTGGCGGCCTGGACCGGCTGGGGCGGCCAGTGGACCGTGCTGCCGCTGCTGTTCGCCTCGCTGTCGCTGTACGGCCTGATGGGCGGCAACACCATGGCCGGAGCGCTCAGCGTCGACCCGCGCCGCGCCGGCTCGATCTCGGCCCTGATGGGCTCGGCCTCGTTCGGGGCCGGGGCCCTGGCCTCGTGGGCCGGCGGCCTGCTGCACGACGGCACGGCGCGTCCCGTGGCCGGGGTGATGTTCGCCTGCCTGGTCGGCTCGGCCCTGGCGATCTTCTTCCTGGCCCTGCCGGGCGCGAGGAAGGCTCAGGCCTGATTGGGCATCGAGAAGCCGCGCCAGGCCATCAGAGCCCAGGCGGCCATGAACGACAGTCCGCCGATCGGGGTGATCGCGCCCAGGATCCTCGGCGCGCCCAGGGCCATGGCGTAGAGCGAGCCCGAAAACACCAGGGTTCCAAAGAAGAACAGCGCCGTGACCAGCCCCATGCCCTTGGCCCCGGCCCGATGCAGGGCGAAGGCTCCAAACACCGCCAGGGCGTGGATCATCTGGTACTGGGCGCCGGTCTTCAGCCACTCGACGGCCTTCCAGCTGTCGACGCCATGGGCGGCGAAGGCGCCGAAGGCCACGGACAGCAGGCCGCTCAGCGCCGCCAGGGCCGTCCAGGTCCGGGGAGTCCATCCCTCCATCGGCTTACGCTCCGTCACCGTTGCAATCGTCGAGCGCGACCTTAACGTCGTTCATCTGGACGTAAAGCGAAGCCGACTTCGTAAGCAGTCAGAGCGTTCGCGCGTCCAGAAGGGAGGACGGCATGGCGCTCACCTGGGGCGACGATTACCCGATCCATCAGACGCCCGAGCCCGTGGCCTATGCCGGGACTGATCGGAACTTCTACGACCGCTACTTCTTCAACGGCTACGCCGCTCAGGGCGACGGCTCCGACCTGTTCTTCGCCGCCGCGTTCGGCGTCTATCCGCACCTCAACATCGCCGACGCGGCCTTCTGCGTGATGAAGGACGGCAGGCAGGTTAATCTGCACGCCAGCCGCTGGCTGAAGATGGAGCGGATGGACCTGACGGTCGGGCCGATCGCCATCGAAGTCCTCGAGCCGCTGCGGCGCCTGAAGCTGACCGTGACCGCCCAGGAGCAGGGGATCGCCGCCGAGATCGTCTTCGAGGGCCGATCCTTCCCGATCGAGGAGCCGCGCTTCGTGCGTCGCAACGGACCGCGCACGCTGTTGGACTACACCCGCCTGACCCAGAACGGACGCTACAGCGGCTGGATCGAGGTCGACGGCGTACGGACCGGCATCGACGGTTTCATCGGCACCCGCGATCGGTCGTGGGGCGTCCGCCCCGTCGGGACGCGCGACCCGCAGGAGCTGGCGCCGCCGGTCCCGCCGCAATTCTTCTGGCTGTGGGCGCCATGCAATTTCGCGGATGGTAGCCTCTTCTTCCACACCAATGACGACGACCGGGGCCGGCCCTGGAACCGCCGCGCGCTCTGGCTGGAGGACGGCGGCCGGGAGGATGACTTTGGCGGCTTCGCGCAGTCGTCCTGCGCCATCGACTGGAAGAGCGGCACGCGCCACGCGGCCGCCGCGACCCTCGATTTCGGTCGCGATGGCGCGGTGACGATCGAGCCCAAGGCCGAGTTCTTCATGCTGGGCCTGGGATACGGCCACCCCGTCTGGGGCCATGGCCTGAACCACGGCGCGCTGAAGGTCGAGCGCGAGGACTTCGCCGCCGCCGAGCTCGACCGAAAGATGCCGCATCTCCTGCATGTCCAGGCGCTCAGCGACGTGACCTATGTCGACGGCGCGGGAAAGACGCGGAAGGGCAGGGGCGTCTTCGAGCAGCTGGCCATCGGTCCGCACGCGACCTCGGGCTTCGCCTCGATCCTGGATATGGCGCCTTGAGCGGCCTGGCCGAACGCCTGGAGGCGTATCTCACCCGCATCTGGGGCCAGCCGGTCAAGGTCGCCGACCTGTCGCGCATCCCCGGCGGAGCCAGCCGCGAGACCTATCGTTTCGCCGCCCATGTCGGCGGCGAGGTCCGGCCCCTGATCCTGCGCCGTGACCCGCCCGGCAGCCTGATCGAGACCGACCGCGGCCTGGAATACCTGGCCCTTGAGAGCTTCCACGATCACGTGCCCGCGCCGCGTCCCGTGGCGATGGACGCCGAGGGCGCGGAACTGGAGCGGCCGTTCTTCATCATGGAGCGGATCGAGGGCGGGACGGTGGTCTCGCCGTTCACGGTCATGCCCTACGGCGCTCACGCGCGGGTGGTCGGCGAGGCGTTCTTCGACATCCTGGGCCGTATCGCCGGCGCCGATCCCGCCGACCTGCCGTTGGCGAAGGCCGCCGAGACCCCGGCGCCCGGAGACTGCTGGCGGATCGCCGTCGATCACTGGGCCGGCGTGATCGAGGCCGACGAGCAGCATCCGCAACCGATCGTCCGCGCCGCCATCCGGCTCTTGCGCCGCAAGCCGCCACCGCCGCCCAGCGCCGTGCGGGTTGTGCATGGCGACTATCGCGGCGGCAATTTCCTGCACGCCCCGGACGGCCGCATCCTGGCGGTGCTGGACTGGGAAATGGTCCATCTGGGCGACCCGCTGGAAGACCTTGCCTGGGCCATCGACCCGCTCTGGAACCCCTTCGACACGACGACCGTCGCCGCCATGATTCCGCGCGACGAGGCCCTGACCATCTGGTCGAAGGCCAGCGGTCTCACGGTCGATGAGGCGGCCCTGGCTTGGTGGTCGCTGTTCGCCGCCGTGAAGGGCCAGGCGATCTGGACCTCGGCGGCCAAGGAATATCGTGACGGCGGTTTCAAGGAGCCGATCCTGGCGGTGTCGGGCTGGTACACCGCCCGGCGGCACGACCAGATCCTGGCCGCCGCGATGCTGCGTCTGGAGAGCCTGTCATGACTCCAAGCCTGCCCGACATCCTGGTCGGCAACTTCATGTGCATGGCCGATCCCGGGCCGCCTGAGCAGCAGGGCGAGTTCATGGCCGGCAAGGTCGGGCTTGTGGCGCTGCTGTCGTTGCTGGCGGCTCAGGAAGCCGAGCGCGGCGTGGCGGCGCGGGTCGAGGAGAACGCCCTGATCCGCGCGACCCTGGCCGAGGCGGCGGCCGAGTATGGGCTGGACGTCGCGGGTCTTCCGTTCACGGAGGAGGTGACCGTCTCGTCGCTCGACCGTGTCAACGCGACGCTGCGGACGGCGCTGATCGGCCTGCACGAGGCGATCGAGGCGCGGGACGACACGGTCCGCCACCACGCGATCCTGCGGCTCTATGTCAGGATGGCCGATCTTCGACGGCTGGATCTGCCGCCCCTGCCGGCGCGCTGACCGTGATCCTCGCCCTATTTATGCTTGTTGTGCTGGGCCAGCTCGTCCGGCTTGATGTCTAGCGGCGCCGGGGCGGCGGCGTTGTAGGCGGCCGTCTGGTTCAGGTCCATGACCACGCTGCGGTGGCCTTCCCAGATCATGTGCACGGCGACGTAGAGCACGATCGCCAGGCCGATGAAGCCGATCCAGCGGTGCTTGTGCAGCAGGTTGGCGATAGCGCTGGCGGCCAGGCCCATCAGGGCGATCGACAGCAGCAGGCCAAAGATCAGGATGCCGGGGTGTTCGCGCGCCGCGCCGGCCACGGCCAGCACATTGTCCAGCGACATCGAGACGTCGGCGATCAGCACCTGCAGGAAAGCCTGCTTGAACGACTTGGGCTGGCGGGCGACGCGCGGCTCGGTGTTCGGATCGCCATCAACGCAGGCCATGGCGTCGGCCTCGGCCGCCTGTTCGCGCAGCTCGCGCCACATCTTCCAGCAGACCCACAGCAGCAGGAAGCCGCCGGCCAGCAGCAGGCCGATGACGCCCAGCAGCCAGGTGGTGATCAGGGCGAAGGTGATGCGAAGAACAACCGCCGCGCCCAGGCCATACAATATGACCTTCTTGCGCTCCTTGGCGGGTAGGCCGCCCGCGGCCAGGCCCACGGCCACGGCGTTGTCGCCGGCCAGGACCAGGTCGATCATCAGCACTTGCAGCAAGGCGGTCAGCGGGCCTTGCAGGCCGCCCAGATGGGCCGTCAGCGTTTCGAACATGTATCCTCAATGCGGCGACGCGCGCGGGGATGCAAGGCGCAAAAGGGAGCTGTCGACCGCAAATGCGACAACGCCCCGGACCGTCGATCCGGGGCGTCGCCTTTTCGTTCCGCGCTGGCCCTAGTGGGCGTGCTCGGGTTCCTTGTGGTGGACGCTCTGGGCCTGCTCGTCATGGCTGGCCGGATGGGCGGAGGCGGCGGCGACCATCGGGTTCACGTAGGACACATGCTCGGCCGGCGCGTGCGGCTCGGGGTGAGCCTCGGCGTGCGGGTCGTGGTCTTGGCCGTCCTGCGCCGCCGGGCCATGGTCTTCGTGAGCATGGGCGTCGTAGCCATGGCTGGCGTGATCTTGGCCGTGATCGTCATGGCCATGACCGCGGTCGTCATGGTGCGAGGAGACCGCCGAGGCGACCGCCGCGCCCGCCGCCGCGCCGCCGGCCGCAGCCAGGAACGGGTTGACGTGCGAGACGTGGGTCGAGGCCGGGGCGTGCTGCTCCTGCTCGAACTCCATCTCGTTGCGGCCGTAGTCGGTCAGGGTGCGGTACTTGCGCTGACGCTCGGCGCGGCGGCGGGCCGCCGAAGCGCTGCGTGAGACGCCCACCAGGATGATCATGGCCAGCAGCACCAGGGCGGCGCCCAGGACCGTCTTGATCGGCGTCGGGCCGAAGCCCGGCAGCGTGATGTCGCCATTCAGGCCGCCCAGGTCGAGCTTGCCCATGCCCTTCTTGGCCTGTTCCGGCAGAGCGGCGACGCGCTTGCTGATCTCACCCAGCGAGAAGCCTTGCGGGGTCTTGCCGCCGTTCAGTTCGAGGCCGAACCGCGACGTTAGCTGACCCTTGGCCTCCGGACCCGGCTTGACCTGCCAGGCGAAGGTGGTCGGCTCGCCCGGCTTGACGACCGCCGTCTGGCGGCCGTTCGGAGTGACTTCATAGCCTTCGCCGGAGAGCTCGGCATAGGCGCTGGTCTTCTTGGCGGCCTTGGTCAGGCCCAGCTTGGCGGCTTCCTGCTTGATCAGGTCGCCCAGCGTTGCCGGCAGCGACAGGGTCACTTGGCCGGGCTGGTTCTTGCCCAGGCTCTCGCCGGCGGCCAGGACCGCGCCATTGGTGGCGGCGGGCGCGACGACGGCCTGCAGTTTCTCGAGCTTGGTCGCCGGCTTCGCGGGAACGGGCGGAGCAACCGGCTTGGCCGCCACGACGGGCGGCTTGGCCAGCGGCGCGGCGGGCATGACCGGCTTGGCGGCCTGGACCGGCGCGGGCGCCGGGGCGACCGTCCTTGGGGTCACCGGCTTGGCGACGACCATCGGCTTGGGCGTCGGCTTCGACGCCGCGTGCGCCGTGGTGGCGGCCGGAAGGGTCGCGTGAACGCGACGCGGCCTGTAGTCGTGGCGGCTGGAGCCTTTCGGATTGGCGATCGGGCGCATGGCCGTGACCAGCGTTCCGTCCGGGCGGCGCCAGGTCTTCAGATGCGAATTGCGCGAAGGCGGCGGCAGCGGGCTCGAATCCACGCTGGCGTCGGCGCGAGCCTGGGCCTGAGCCTGGCTCGGACCGCCCAGCAGGCCGTCCTGGGCCTCGTCGGCGCTCGGCGGCGGCGCGGCGCCCATCAGCTCCGGCGGCGTCGTCGCATCCTGGCGATCGCTGGGCGGCGGCGCCGAGCTCTCCTGGTCGCCGGCGCTGCAGCCGGCGAGCATCAGAACGCCGACCGCCGTGGTGGCCAAGGCGGCCAAGCGTACCTTACGTCCAAACATCGGGTCCCCCGATCCCATGTCTAACTCCTCCGCGAGCAAGCGCTCGCGGACCATTGTTCGCGAGAAGAGCACGTGCCTGCGACGAAATCAAAACGGTTAAGAGGGATTCACGAAACAGTTTCGTCCCGCGCGCGAACTTTCGAGGCTTCATAGAGCGCGATGGCGGCCGCGGCCGAGACGTTCAGGCTTTCGAATCCGCCCGGCATCGGGATCTTTCCCAAGGCGTCGCAATGTTCCGCGACGAGACGACGGACGCCTTCGCCTTCCGACCCCAGCACGAGGACCGTGGGCTGGTGGTCGAGCACCGCCTCCAGGCTCTCCTCGGCCTCGCCGGCCAGGGCCACGGCCCGCCAGCCCATGTCGGCCAGTTCCTCCAGGGCGCGGGACAGATTGACCACGCGCGCGTGCGCGACCTTGTCCACCGCGCCCACGGCGGTCTTGGCCAGGACGCCGGAGAGCACCGGGGCGTGGCGATCCTGCAGGATCACGCCCCTGGCGCCGAAGGCGGCGGCCGAGCGGAAGATGGCGCCGATGTTCTGCGGGTCGGTGATCTGATCCAGCATGACCAGCAGGCCCTTGGCCGGCGCGCCCATCTCGGCGATCGACAGGGACTCGGCCTCGTCGATCTTCAGGGCCAGGCCCTGGTGGACGGCGCCCTGCGGCAGGTGCTTGGCGATCTCCTGGCCCTCCATCACCTGCAGGCAGGCCAGTTTCTGGAAATCGGGGGCGAGTCGCTTGGCGCGGTCCGCGGTCGCCAGAAGGCGCTTCGGCGCCGGTCGCAGCGGGTTGGAAAGCGCCGCCTCGACGGCGTGGGTTCCCCAAATCCAGTCCTTGGCGTCACCTTGCCCGCGAGAAAACTCGTTTTTATTCCGGGGCTTGGAACGAAAATCGCGTCCGGGTGCAGAAGGACGTTTCCGGTCGTTGCGTTCGGAATGAGAGGACACTATAAGACGCGCTCCGATTTGGGGCCCCAAGGGTTTCTAGGCCGGCCGGCGCTGCTCTTAGCATCGTCCGTCACCGTCCAAAGAAGCTTTTGTTCCAGTTCGAAGTTCAACGGCTTGCCGTTGTGCGTCGAACCGGCTAAAGGCCGCCGGCTTCGGAACTCCGTCGCGTGCTTGGGGGAATGTCCCGAGTGGCAAAGGGGGGGACTGTAAATCCCCTGGCGTACGCCTTCGCAGGTTCGAGTCCTGCTTCCCCCACCATGCACGCGACGAGTTCCGAGACGGGCGCGTCCTGAAGGCAAGATGGGTCCCAGAGCCAGAGACCGGGAGCCGATCGCGACCCCGCTAGCCCACGATTGGGTGATAAGGCGGGTATAGCACAATGGTAGTGCAGCAGCCTTCCAAGCTGAGGATGCGGGTTCGATTCCCGCTACCCGCTCCAGCTCCCCATATGAGTTACCCCAACAACACCCGCCGGCGCGAAGGTAGAGACGATGGCCAAGGAAAAGTTCGAACGCACTAAGCCGCACTGCAACATCGGCACCATCGGTCACGTTGACCATGGCAAGACGACGCTGACGGCGGCGATCACGATCACGCTGGCGAAGTCGGGCGGCGCGACCGCCAAGAACTACGCCGACATCGACGCCGCGCCGGAAGAAAAGGCCCGCGGCATCACGATCAACACCGCGCACGTCGAGTACGAGACGGCCAACCGTCACTATGCACACGTCGACTGCCCCGGCCACGCCGACTACGTGAAGAACATGATCACGGGCGCCGCCCAGATGGACGGCGCGATCCTGGTCGTGTCGGCCGCCGACGGCCCGATGCCGCAGACCCGCGAGCACATCCTGCTGGCCCGTCAGGTCGGCGTGCCGGCCCTGGTCGTGTTCATGAACAAGGTCGACATGGTCGACGACGAAGAGCTGCTGGAGCTCGTCGAAATGGAAGTGCGCGAGCTGCTCAGCTCGTACCAGTTCCCGGGCGACGACATTCCGATCACCAAGGGTTCGGCCCTGGCCGCCGTGGAAGGCCGCGACGCCAAGATCGGCGAAGAGGCGATCCTGGCGCTGATGGCTTCGGTCGACGCCTACATCCCGCAGCCGGAACGTCCGGTTGACCTGCCGTTCCTGATGCCGGTCGAAGACGTGTTCTCGATCTCGGCCGCGGCACCGTGGTCACGGGCCGTATCGAAAAGGGCGTCGTGAAGGTCGGCGAGGAAGTCGAGATCGTCGGCATCCGTCCGGTCCAGAAGACGACCTGCACGGGCGTCGAAATGTTCCGTAAGCTGCTGGACCAAGGTCAAGCCGGCGACAACGTGGGCGTGCTGCTGCGCGGCACCAAGCGTGAAGACGTCGAGCGCGGCCAGGTCCTCTGCAAGCCGGGCTCGATCACCCCGCACACGAAGTTCGTGGCCGAGGCCTACATCCTGAACAAGGAAGAAGGCGGCCGTCACACCCCGTTCTTCACCAACTACCGTCCGCAGTTCTACTTCCGCACGACCGATGTCACCGGCATCATCAAGCTGAAGGAAGGCGTGGAAATGATCATGCCAGGCGACAACGCCGAGCTGGACGTCGAGCTGATCACCCCAATCGCCATGGACCAAGGCCTGCGCTTCGCCATCCGCGAAGGCGGCCGCACGGTCGGCGCCGGCGTCGTCGCCAAGATCGTTGAATAACGATTTTCACGACAGTGTTTGGTGACCAGAAGCGCAAGCGCTTCTGGTGGGCCAGGATCGTCGAGTAATCGACCGATCTCAGCGTCAGCTGAACTGATCTAAGCGAAGGCCCCGGAGAGCGATCTCCGGGGCCTTTTGCTTGGGCTAATGTCTGACTTGGGTGCGGGCGTACGTTGTCTCATGTGCGCGACTAGCGGACTCAATTGAGTTCTGGAAACGGGCAAAAGGTGGAAGGAGAAGGCCATGGCGATGATCACCGATCCCGACGACTTCTTCACCCTGGGCTGCGGCCGGTGCGAGCGCTTCGCGACGCCGGACTGCTCGATCCGGCCTTGGGTTGAGGGGCTGAATGCGCTGCGCCGGATCTGTCTGGATGTCGGGCTGGAGGAAACGGTGAAGTGGGCGCACCCTTGCTACATGCACGCCGGGCGCAACATCGCGATCTTCGGTGCGTTCCGAGGCGATTTCCGGCTCAGCTTTCTGAACCCGGGGCTGTTGACCGACAGCGAGGGCGTGCTGGAACCGCAGGGGCCCAACAGCCAGACGCCGGGCATGATCCGCTTCACGGCCAGCGAACAGGTCGCCGAGCTGGAGCCGGTGATCCGGGCCTATCTGCGCCAGCTGATGGACCACGCCGTAGCCGGAACCAAGCCGCCAAAGACCGAGCGCGAGATCGACGTGCCGGACGAGCTGACCGAGGCGCTGGACGCCGATCCGGCGCTGGCCGAGGCCTTCCACGCGCTGACGCCAGGCCGCCAGAAGAGCTATCTGTTCGCGCTGAACCAAGCCAAGCAGCCGGCGACGCGCGCGGCGCGGATCGAGAAGTTCCGCGACAAGATCATCGCCGGCAAGGGCGCGCTCGAGCGCTAACCCTCCACGAACCTCGGGATCGGTCCGACCTGCGGGGTCTGGTCCGGCAGTTCGACGAATTCCTCGTCCATGAAGCACCAGCCCCAGCCCTCCGGCGGGTCGTAGCCCTCGATGATCGGGTGTCTGGTCGCGCGGAAATGGGCGGTGGCGTGCCTGCTGGGGCTGTCGTCGCAGCAGCCGACATGGCCGCAGGTCCGGCACAGGCGCAGATGCACCCACCAGCCGCCGGTCTTCAGGCATTCCTCGCAGCCCTTGGAGCCGGGCGTGACATGATGGATGGAGTCGCCGTGCGTGCAGGTCATGGGGGGAATCCTCTCAGGCTTCGGCGAGATAGGCGTGGATGGCGGCGACGGCCTGGGCGCCTTCGCCGATCGCGGCGCCGACACGCTTGACCGAGCCGGCCCGCACGTCGCCGATCGCGAACACGCCCTTGCGGCTGGTCTGCAGCAGCGGATGGCCGGGCGCGAGGTCGGCGCCGGTGCGGACGAAGCCGTGATTGTCCAGCTCCACATGGCAATGGGTCAGCCAGGCGGTGTTGGGCGCGGCGCCGATGAACAGGAAGAGGTGGCTGATCGCCTGGACGGTCTCGACGCCGTCCGGACCGCGCCAGCGCACGGCCGACAGCTGGTTGGGTTTGCCGTCCTCGCTTTCGAGGTCGACGATCGCGCTTTTGACGATGACCTCGATATTGGGCGTGCTCTCGATGCGGTCGATCAGGTAGCGGGACATGGTCGCCGCCAGGCTCTCGCCGCGCACGATCATCCAGACCTTCTTGACCTGGCTGGCCAGATAGACCGCTGCCTGGCCCGCGGAGTTGCCGGCCCCGACCAGGGCGACCTCCTGGCCGGCGCACAGCTTGGCCTCCAGCGGCGAGGCCCAATAGTGGACGCAGGCGCCTTCGAAGCGATCCAGGTTCTCGACCTCCAGCCGGCGGTAACGGGCGCCGCTGGCGATGACGACGGTCTTGGCTTGCGCGGTCTCGCCGCTGGCGAGGGCCAGGCGGTAGCGATGCTGGCCGTCGTCCTCGCAGACGAGGGAGGCGACCTCGTCGGGAATAGCCAGCTCGGCGCCGAACTTCTGGGCCTGGCCGTAGGCGCGGCCCATCAGGGCCATGCCGGTGATCCCGGTGGGGAAGCCCAGATAGTTCTCGATCCGCGCCGAGGCTCCGGCCTGGCCGCCGAAGGCGCGGGTGTCCAGCACCAGCACCGAGAGCCCCTCGGATGCGGCGTAGACGGCGGTGGCGAGACCCGCGGGGCCGGCCCCGACGATGGCGACGTCATAGAGGCGGTTGGCGTCGATCGGTCCGACCAGGCCGATACAGCGGCCCAACTGGTGATTGGTGGGCTTTCGCAGAATCTCGCCGTTCGGACACAGCACGATCGGCAGTTCGCTGTCGTCGACCTGGAAGCGCTCGATCAGCACCTTGGCGCAGTCCATCTGGTCGGGGTCGAGGTGCTGGTAGGGATGGCCGTTCCGCGCCAGGAAGCCCGACAGGCGGATGACCTCGGCGTCGGCTTCGCGGCCGATGATGATCGGGCCGCCGGCCCCGGTCTCGATCAGGCTGACGCGGCGCAGGATCAGGGCGCGCATGATCTGTTCGCCCAGCTCGGCCTCGGCGACCAGCACGGCGCGCAGACGCTCCGGGGCGATCAGCAGCGCCTCGACCTGGGTGAGGGCCCTGACGTCGACCAGCGACGGGCGGCCCGACAGCTGGGCGATCTCGCCGACGAACTGGCCGGCGGCGTGCTCGACGATCGGCTGGCTCTCGTCGTGGGCGTCGCGGCGGCTGATCGCCACCCGGCCGGCCAGGATCACGAACAGGCCGGGCGAAGCGACGCCGGCCGTGGCCAGGGCCGCGCCGGGCTCGGCGTGGACGACCTGGCCGAAGCGGCGCAGCCGATCGATCTCGGCCGGCTCAAGCCGGGGAAACATCTGAGCGCGTCGGGTGTCGAACGTGGAGCCTGCCATGGGGAGAGATTGCGTCAGGATCGGCGCGCGGTCATCCGCCGAACGATGACGAATTTGAACATTCGTGCGGTGGCGTGACGGAGCCATTCGATCGAATGGTTCCTTTCGCGCGATGCGAGGCCTAGACTCCGGCCATGTCGCGTTCGTCCGCCACTCCACGCCCCGTCCTGCAATGGCGCGCGGGGACCCCCGTCCAGGCCCTCGAGCGGCCCCTGCCGCGCGAGACCGCCGTGGGCCTGTCGTTCGATGGCCGTCCACATACGGTGCTGATGGCCACGCCGCGGGATGTCGAGGATCTAGCCCTGGGCTTCGTGATCACCGAGGGGATCGCCAGCGCCGCCGACGTGCTGGACATCGTCCGCAAGGACGAGGCGCTGGGCATACTGGTCGATATCCGCCTGGCGCCCGGCGCCCTGGCCCGGAAGGCCCGGCCACGCAACCTGGAAGGCCGCTCCAGCTGCGGGCTCTGCGGCGTGCAGCGCCTGGCGGACGCGGTGCGGCCCCTGCCAGTGGTGGGCGCGGGCGCGCGTATCGAACACGCCGCCATCCCGCGCGCCCTGGCGGCGCTGGAGGCCGAGCAGGCCCTGGGCGCCTGACCCGCGCCACCCACGCGGCGGCCTTCTTCAATAGAGTGGGCGACCTGGTCGCGGTGCGCGAGGACGTCGGCCGGCACAACGCCCTCGACAAGCTGGCCGGCCTGATGGCGCGCGAAAAGATCTCAGCGGCTGACGGCTTCGTCGTCGTCACCAGCCGGGCCTCGTTCGAGATGGTCGAGAAGACCGCGCGGATGGGCTGTTCGATCCTGGTCGCGGTGTCGGCCCCGACCGAGCTGGCGGTGAGCAAGGCTCAGGAGGCCAACCTGACTCTGGTCGCCCTGGCCCGGGCCGACGGCCACGCGGTGTTCGCCGGCGGCGAGCGTCTTGTCGAGTCTGAGTTGGAGTCGGTCTGATGGCGGATGATACGGCCGCGCCTGGCAAGGTTCAGGGCGTTCGCCCCTACACCCATCCGGCCGGCGGTTGGGATGCGCTGAAGGCCGTGGCCGGCGCGCTTGTCGACCAGGAGACGGTGGTCGAGGGCGGCAAGACCCTGATGCGGGCCAACCAGCCGGAGGGCTTCGACTGCCCCGGCTGCGCCTGGCCCGACCCCAAGCACACCAGTTCGTTCGAGTTCTGCGAGAACGGGGCCAAGGCCGTGGCCTGGGAGGCGACGACCAAGCGCGCCACGCCCGAGGTCTTCGCGCGGCACACGGTCAGCGAGCTGCTGACCTGGACCGACCACGCGATCGAGGATCTGGGCCGACTGACCGAGCCGATGGCCTATGACCCGGCCGACGACCATTATAAACCGATCTCATGGGACGAGGCCTTCGCCCGCGCCGGCGCGGCCCTGAAGGCTCTGGCTCATCCGGACGAGGCGGAGTTTTACGCCTCGGGCCGGGCCAGCAACGAGGCGGCCTTTCTCTATCAGCTGCTGGGCCGGCGGTTCGGGACCAACAATTTCCCGGACTGCTCGAACATGTGCCACGAGCCGACCAGCGTCGGCTTGCCGGACTCGATCGGCCTGGGCAAGGGGTCGGTGACCCTGGAGGACTTCGACCACGCCGACCTGATCCTGTGCTTCGGGCACAATCCCGGCACCAATCACCCGCGGATGATGGCCACCCTGCGCGAGGCCAGCCGGCGCGGCGCGACGATCCTGGCCTTCAATCCGCTACGCGAGCGGGCGCTGGAGAAATTCGCCTCGCCGCAGGATCCGGTCGAGATGGCGACCCTGAGCTCGACCCCGATCGCCTCGGCCTATTTCCAGCTGAAGATCGGCGGCGACGCGGCCTTCGTGCAGGGCATGATGAAGGCGGTGCTGGCCATGGAGGCCCGCGATGGCGGGGTCCTGGACCGCGCCTTCATCGCGGAACACACCGCCGGCTTCGAGATCCTGGCCGCCCAGCTCGAGGCCATGGACTGGGCCGAGATCGAGGCCGGCAGCGGCATGTCCCGCGAACGGATCGAAGAGGCGGCGGCGGTCTACGCCCAGGCCAAGGCCACCATCCTCTGCTACGGCATGGGCCTGACCCAGCATCGCGACAGTTCCGGCACGGTGCAGCAGCTGGTCAACCTGCTGCTGCTGAAGGGCAATATCGGGCGGGAAGGGGCGGGGATCTGCCCGTTGCGCGGCCACTCCAACGTGCAGGGCAACCGCACGGTCGGCATCTGGGAAAAACCGTCCAAGGCGCTGTCGGACGCGATCCAGACCGTCTTCGGCTTCGAGCCGCCGCGCGCGCACGGCCATACGGTGGTCGAGACGATCGAGGCGATGGAAGCCGGCCGGTCCAAGATGTTTCTGGGCCTGGGCGGCAATTTCGCGGTGGCCGCGCCCGACCCGGTGCGAACCTTCGCGGCCATGCGCAAGCTGGACATGGCCGTCCATGTCGCCACCAAGCCGAACCGCACACACCTGCTGGTCGGCAAGGCAGCGATCCTGCTGCCGTGCCTGGGCCGCACCGAGATGGACGTCCGCGGCGGCGTGCGCCAGTCGGTGACGGTCGAGG
This sequence comes from Caulobacter sp. UC70_42, assembly GCF_044056025.1. Taxonomy (NCBI): domain Bacteria; kingdom Pseudomonadati; phylum Pseudomonadota; class Alphaproteobacteria; order Caulobacterales; family Caulobacteraceae; genus Caulobacter; species Caulobacter sp. UC70_42. The sequence continues at coordinate 3,353,098 of NZ_CP171994.1, forward strand.
ACTCGATGTCGATGGTCCACGCCTCGCGCGGGCTCAACCCGCCGGCGTCCGAGCACCTGATGTCCGAACCGGCCATCGTATCGGGGATCGCCCACGCCACCTTTGGCGACGATCCGCATGTCGACTGGCTGGGCCTGGCCGACGACTACGACGCCATCCGCGACCTGATCGCCCGGGTTTTCCCGGCCTTCGACGACTATAATGACAGGGTTCGCGTTCCCGGCGGCTTCCGCCTTGAGGTCGGACCGTCGAACCGGGTGTGGAGGACCGCCAGCGGCAAGGCCAATTTCCTGCCGTTCGACCCCAGGGGCGGCGATCCGCGCCGGGGCGATCCCGACGTCATGATCCTGACCACCCTGCGCAGTCACGACCAGTACAACACCACCATCTACGGCATGAACGACCGCTATCGCGGCGTTTTCGGCCGGCGCGACGTGATTTTCGCCAACCCCGACGACATGGCGCGACTGGGTCTCTCGCAAGGCGATCTCGTCGACCTGGGCGCGGCGTTCGACGAGACGGGCGAGCGGATCGTCCGAGCCTTCACCGTGGTGGCGCGCGACATCCCGCCGGGATGCCTGGCCGCCTACTATCCGGAGACGAATGTGGTGGTGTCGCTGGATGACCACGACCAGCGTTCGGGCACGCCGGCCTACAAATCCGCGCCCGTGCGTCTGCGTCCTCACCAGACCGCTTGGCAAGGCGCGGCGGCGCGCAACTAAAGCGGTTGTTAGGAGCCGCTATGTCTAATGCGCCCAACCCAAGGGAGAGGGCGCGTGGGCGTGGATGTCGAGACCGTGGCGGTTTCAGAGCTGGGAGCGGCCGAGCGCGCGCTCTGGAGCCGCTTCCGCGAGGAAGACCCCGCCCTAGCCAGTCCCTATTTTGACCTGCGCTTCGTGGAGGCCGCCAGCCAGGTCGCGCCGAACGCCCGGATCGCTGTCATTCGCGAGGACGGGGCGGTTCGCGGATTCCTGCCGTTCCAGCTGCGGGGCGGCCTGCTGCAGCCCCTGGCGGCGCCGCTCAGCGACTTCCACGGTCTGATCGCCGAGCCGAATCTCTCCGTCGGCGCGCTGCTGCCGCGCCTGGAGGGCGTACGCCGGGCGCGGGTCAGCGGCCTGATCGGCGCGGGGGAGGCGGACCGGCCGGGGTTGAGAGCTCGTCGGGCGATGGCCGCGGATCTCTCGCAAGGCTTCAACGCCTACCTCGCCAGTCGCGACACGCGGTTCCTGAAGGACAAGCGCCGCCGCCGTCGCGCCCTGGAGCGCGACCATGGACCGCTGTCGTTCGCTTTCGAGCGGCCGACAAAGGCCGAGATCGACCTCGTCATCGGCCGCAAGCGCGCCCAGCTGTCCCGCACGCACCAGTATGATGTCTTCGCCTGCGGGTGGACGGTCGCGTTGCTGCATCGGCTGGCCGAGATCTGCGCCCCGGACTTTGGCCTGCGGCTCGCGACCTTGAAGGCTGGCGATACGCTCGTCGCGGCGGAGTTGGGCCTGAGTTCGGGCGCGCGGCATCACCTGTGGTTCCCGATCTATGACCCGGCCTTCGCCAAGTACTCGCCAGGCAGCCTGATGACGCTGGACACCCTGGAGGCCGTCGCCGCGCGCGGAATCGCCCGCGTTGACTTCGGCGTCGACGCCGACGTCTACAAGCGCGACTTCGCAGACCCGGCCGAGGCGGTGTTCGAAGGGCTGATCGAGCGGCGAGCCTCCTCACGGGGGCTGTCGATGCGCGGCTTCGGCGTCTCTCGGCTGGCGCGGCGGTTCGACCGCATCGTGGCGTGCGAGCCTGGCCTGGTCGGTCAGATCCGGGGCGGGACCGGCTTCATGGCCGCCATGGCGCGGCGCCATCCCAGGCTGGGGGCTGGCGTGGGTCTAGGGCTGGGATTGGGCCTGACTCTGGCCGCGCTGATGGTCGACTAGTCGACCCGTGTTATATGACATCGCGGTCATGACCTCGAATTAAGTCGAAACCTTGTCAGGCCCCCGCTAGCTTCCCCTCATCGAATTACACGCAATCGAGGGGAGAACATCGATGCGCGCTCTGACCACCCTGGCCGTTCTGGCCGCCGCCGTTACCGCCGCCGGCGCCGCCCAGGCCGCCCCGTCCGTGAAGATCAAGGACGCCGTCGCGCGCGTGGTGGTCATCCCCGAGAACCGCTCGGATGTGAAGGTCGAGTTCATCACCACCAATGCCGACCTGCCGCTGAGCGTGCGCCAGAACGGCGACGAGGTGATCGTCGACGGCAACCTGCGAATGAACCGGATCAACAGCTGCAACAGCCGCGACGGCAAGACCTGGGTCAAGGTCCGCGGCGTGGGTCAGGTGTCCTACGACAACTTCCCGCAGGTGGCCGTGCGCGTCCCGATGAACGTCAAGGTCCAGGCCGGCGGCGCCGTGTTCGGCGACATCGGTCGCTCGGACAGCGTCAACCTGGCCAATGCTGGCTGCGGCGACTGGACCGTGGCCAACACCAGAGGCGAACTGCATGTCAGCCAGGCTGGTTCGGGCGACACCAAGGCCGGTTCCGCCGCGTCGGTCGAGATCAGCATCGCCGGCTCGGGCGACGTGACGACCCAGGCGATCTCTGGCGACATGGAAGCCAATATCGCGGGCTCGGGTGACATCAAGGTGGCCAGCATCGCCGGCAAGCTGGAAGGCAATATCGCCGGTTCGGGCAACATCACCGTCCTGGGCGGCCGCAGCCGCATGGTCGAGGTCAATGTGATGGGCTCGGGCGACGTGGCCTTCAATGGCGAGGCCGACGATGTCGACGTCTCGGTCGCCGGTTCGGGCGACGTGCGTATCGCCAAGGTCAACGGCGCGGTCAAGAAGCACGTGGCCGGTTCGGGCGACGTGATCATCGGCGGCCGCTGATCGGCGATCGCTGCCACACATATATAAAGAGTGAAGGCCCCGGGATCGCTCCCGGGGCCTTCGTCACGTCCGGACCTTGGGTCCAGGTCGTCCTTAGCGGACGCCGAAGCCGAACAGGTCGCTGGCCGTGGCCAGGTCGGCGCCGGCGCGATCGCGATCCTTCAGGCTGCCGCCGAACGTGTAGCGGAAGCCGACCTTCACGGCGTCCGAGTTCAGCTTGGCCAGGTCCTTCGATTCCGCGTGGGTGTACTTGGCGAAGGTCGACCAGCCGGTGTTGGCGAACTTGTATTCGCCGCCGGCGTTCACGTCCCACAGGTCGGCGTTGACGTTGGTGTCGATGCGCGACCAGCCGGCGCCCGCGTTCAGGCGGAAGTTGTCCGACACGAAGTAACGGGCTTCGCCGCGGACGGCGTAAAGGTCGGCGTCCAGGTCATTCGACTGGCCATAGGCGACCAGGCCCGTCAGCGTGACGTTGTTCAGGTACTTCTGGGCCTCGGCGCCGACGGCCCACAGGGTGTCGTTCGACGGACGCGACAGGGCGGTGAAGCCGCCGACGCGCACGGTGTCGCCCAGCTTGGTGGTCAGGTGCACGGCGCCCGACGCGACGGTTTCGTCCGACAGGTCGTTGTCCGAGATCGAGACGTCGCCGTTGGCGGTCACGGTCCAGGCGCCGGAGAGCGGGATGGCGACCGAGCCGTCGAGCACGGCCGAGGTGCCGTCATTGCCGCCGAAGCGGGTGTTCAGGTCCGTGTAGTTCACGGCGGCGCCGACCGAACCAATGTTCTGGGCGAAGGCCGGGGCCGAGACGGCGGCGGCGATCAGGGCGGCGGTGGCGAAAAGCTTCGTATTCATAGTGGGGTATCCCCTTACACAAGAGTGGCTCACCGGCTGGCTGGACGGTCGTTGTTGGGGGGAGGGGCCGCCCAGTCCGTCGGTGAGGGGCGGCATCTATGGAGGTTCGACCTTGGCCTCAAGGCCGTCGGCGACGCTTCGAGGCGGATTTATACAAATTTGTGACACTTGCGCGGGGTGGCATTTCGCCTACGCGCGAGCGGGCGCACGTTCTTGCTAGCCATCGGGACAATGGGGTTAAAAGCGGACCGACGTTATCTTTCCGAAGGCCTTGCGTGGCGGGGGGAGGGCGCCTATTCAGAACCGGCCCGACGAGTCGCGTTCCACAAAGTCGCGACGAGCCGGGCACAGCGCTTGACGAAACCGATTCTGGAACGTACAAGCGCGCCTCTGTTGGACCGGCTGTGAGCTCTCGGGCTCAAACGCGGTTCGCGAGACGCCCGGACATAGCGCCTCAAGCCTTCTCTCGAGAGGGTGGTGCAATATCTGGTCATCAGCCCCGGCGGGAAACCGCGGGGGTCATTTGTTTTGCGGACGCTGCGTACGAGCTCTCTCGGGAGTTCGAGTTGGTCTTTGAAATGGTTCGAGACGCGGGCGCAGCCCACTAGGAAACCGAGCGATATGGATCGTCAGAACATCCGCATCCGGCTCAAGGCCTTCGATCACCGCGTGTTGGATCATTCCACGCGCGAGATCGTCAACACGGCCAAGCGCACGGGTGCGACGGTGCGGGGCCCCATCCCCCTGCCCACGCTTATCGAGAAATTTACCGTCAACCGTTCGCCGCACGTCGACAAGAAGTCGCGCGAGCAGTTCGAGATCCGTACGCACAAGCGCGTTCTCGACATCGTTGACCCGACTCCGCAGACCGTGGACGCGCTGATGAAGCTCGACCTGTCGGCCGGCGTTGACGTCGAAATCAAGCTGTAAGGAGGGCCGATCCATGACTCTCCCCACCCAACGCACTGGCGTCCTCGCCAAGAAGCTCGGCATGACCCGCTTCTTCGACGAAGCCGGTCAGCACGTGCCGGTCACCGTCCTGTCGCTCGACGGTTGCCAGGTCACGGGCGTGCGCACCGTTCGAGAAGGACGGCTACACCGCCCTGCAACTCGGCGCTGGCGCCAAGAAGGCCAAGAACACCTCGAACGCCATGCGCGGTCACTTCGCGAAGGCGGCCGTCGAGCCGAAGCGCGTCGTCGCCGAATTCCGCGTCGAAGAGAACGCCCTGATCGAAGTCGGCGCCGAACTGACGGCCGACCACTTCGTCGCCGGCCAGAAGGTCGACATCCAAGGCGTGACCGTCGGTAAGGGCTTCGCCGGCGCCATGAAGCGCTGGAACTTCGGTGGTCTGCGCGCCACCCACGGCGTCTCGGTCTCGCACCGTTCGCACGGCTCGACTGGTAACCGCCAAGATCCGGGTCGTACGTTCCCGGGCAAGAAGATGGCGGGTCACCTCGGTCAGGAAACCGTCACGACGCTGAACGTCACGGTCTGGAAGGTCGACGTCGAACGCGGCCTGATCCTGATCAAGGGCGCCGTCCCGGGCCACGAAGGCAGCTACGTGAAGGTTCGCGACGCCGTGAAGAAGGCTCTGCCCGCCGACGCTCCGCGTCCGGGCGCCTTCCGCAAGGCTGGCGAGGCTGCTCCGGCCGCCGCTGAGACCCCCGCTGAAGAGGCCCCCGCGGCTGCGACCGAAGAGGGCGAAGGCTAATGAAACTCGACGTCATCAAACTGGACGGCGGCAAGGCCGGTTCCGTTGATCTCGACGACGCCATCTTCGGCATCGACGAAATCCGCGGCGACATCCTGCAGCGCGTCGTGACCTGGCAGCTGGCCAAGCGCCGCTCGGGCAACCACAAGATTCAGGTTCGTAACGAGGTCTCTCGTACGAGCAAGAAGATGTACAAGCAAAAGGGCACCGGCGGCGCTCGTCACGGCTCGCGCCGTGCGGCTCAGTTCGTCGGCGGCGCCAAGGCCCACGGCCCTGTCGTCCGTAGCCACGCTTTCGACCTGCCGAAGAAGATCCGGGCCCTGGCTCTGCGCCACGCCCTGTCGTCCAAGGCCAAGTCGGGCGCGCTGGTCGTCCTGGACAGCGCCATTCTGACCGAAGCGAAGACGGCCGCCCTGCGCGCCAACTTCGACAAGATCGGTCTGAAGAACGCCCTAGTCATCGCCGGTCCGGAAGTGGACGCGAACTTCAAGCTCGCCGCCCGCAACATCCCGAACGTGGATGTCCTGCCGAACGCCGGCCTGAACGTCTACGACGTGCTGCGTCGCCAGACCCTCGTCCTGACCAAGGACGCGGTCGAAGCGATCTCGGCCCGTTTCGCTGAGAAGGAAGCCGCCTAATGGCCGCCACCGCTCGCCACTACGACACGATCCTGTCGCCGGTGATCACCGAAAAGACGACCCTGCTCAGCGAGCAGAACAAGGTTGTCTTCAAGGTGGCCAACGACGCGACCAAGGACGAAATCGCCGCCGCCGTCGAAGAGCTGTTCAAGGTCAAGGTGACCAAGGTCAACACCATCGTGACCAAGGGCAAGACCAAGCGCTTCCGCGGCATCGTCGGGCGTCGCAACGACGTCAAAAAAGCGATCGTGACCCTGGCCGACGGCCAGTCGATCGACATCACGACGGGGCTCTAATCAGATGGCCTTGAAGCATTTCAACCCGACCAGCCCCGGCCAGCGCGGCCTGGTGCTGATCGACCGCAGCGAACTTCACAAGGGCAAGCCCGAGAAGAAGCTCGTTGAAGGCCTGACCAAGTCGGGCGGTCGCGGCGGCAATGGCCGTATCGCGGTCCGTTTCCGCGGCGGCGGCGCCAAGCGCCTGTACCGTCTGGTCGACTTCAAGCGTCGTAAGCAAGGCGTGGCCTCGGTCGTTCGCCTCGAGTACGATCCGAACCGCACCGCCTTCATCGCCCTGATCAAGTATCAGGCCGACGGCGAGCTGGCCTACATCCTGGCCCCGCAACGCCTGAAGGTTGGTGACGAAGTCGTCACCGGCGAGAAGGTCGACGTGAAGCCGGGCAACGCCTCGCCGCTGCGCACGCTGCCGATCGGCACGATCATCCATAACATCGAGCTGAAGCCCGCCAAGGGTGGTCAGATCGCCCGTTCGGCTGGCGCCTACGCCCAGCTGGTCGGTCGTGACGCCGGCTACGCCCAGATCCGCCTGAACTCGGGCGAGCTGCGCATGGTGCTCGACTCGTGCATGGCCACCGTCGGCGCCGTTTCGAACCCCGACCACATGAACCAGAACCTCGGCAAGGCCGGTCGTTCTCGTCACATGGGCCGTCGCCCGCACGTCCGCGGTGTCGCCATGAACCCGGTCGACCACCCCCACGGTGGTGGTGAAGGTCGCACCTCGGGCGGCCGCCACCCGGTGACCCCGGCTGGTAAGCCGACCAAGGGCGCCAAGACCCGCGTCAACAAGGCCACGGACAAGTTCATCATCCGTTCGCGCCACAAAGCGAAGAAGGGCCGCTAAGCCATGACCCGCTCCGTCTGGAAAGGCCCGTTTGTCGACGGGTACCTCCTGAAGAAGGCCGACGCCGCTCTGTCGTCGGGCCGCAAGGATGTCATCAAGACCTGGTCGCGTCGCTCGACGATCATGCCGCAATTCGTCGGCCTGACCTTCGGCGTCCACAACGGCCAGAAGCACATCCCGGTCTCCGTGTCGGAAGACATGGTCGGCATGAAGTTCGGCGAGTTCGCTCCGACCCGCAACTTCCCCGGCCACGCCGCCGACAAGAAGGCCAAGAGGAAGTAATCATGGCCAAGCAGAAGCAAGAACGCCGCCTGCCGGCCGCCGAAGCGATGTGCAAGGTGCGCACTCTGCGCACCAGCCCGCGGAAGCTGAACCTGGTCGCTCAGTCCATCCGTGGCCTGAACGTCCAGCGCGCTCTCAACGAGCTCGAGTTCAGCCACAAGCGTATCGCCCAGGACGTCCGCAAGGCGCTGTACTCGGCGATTTCGAACGCCGAGAACAACCACAACCTCGACATCGACTCCCTGGTCGTCGCCGAGGCCTATGTGGGCAAGAACCTGATCATGAAGCGTTTCTCGCCCCGCGCTCGCGGTCGCGCGACGCGCGTTGAGAAGCCGTTCTCCGAGATCACGATCGTGGTCCGCGAACTGGGTGAGGCCGCCTAATGGGTCAGAAAGTCAATCCGGTCGGGCTGCGGCTCGGCGTAAACCGCACCTGGGACAGCCGTTGGTTCGCCGACGGCGCCCAGTACGGCAAGATGCTGCACCAGGATCTCGCGATCCGCGCCGCCCTGAAGAAGCGCCTGTACCAAGCCGGTGTCTCGCGCATCATCATCGAGCGTCCGCACAAGAAGTGCCGCATCACGATCTATGCCGCTCGTCCGGGCGTCATCATCGGCAAGAAGGGCGCTGACATCGACAAGCTCCGCAAGGACCTGTCGGTTCAGACCGAGGGCGAAGTCCACCTGAACATCGTCGAGATCCGCAAGCCGGAAACCGACGCTCAGCTGGTGGCCGAGTCGATCGCTCAGCAACTCGAGCGCCGTATCGCCTTCCGTCGCGCCATGAAGCGTTCGATCCAGTCGGCCGTGCGTCTCGGCGCCAAGGGCATCCGGATCAACGTCTCGGGTCGTCTGGGCGGCGCTGAAATCGCTCGGATGGAGTGGTATCGCGAAGGCCGCGTGCCGCTGCATACCCTGCGCGCCGACATCGACTTCGGTTTCGCCGAAGCCAAGACCACCTACGGCATCATCGGCGTGAAGACCTGGATCTTCAAGGGCGAGGTGCTGGAGCATGATCCGATGGCGCTCGACAAGCGCCTGGCCACCGAGTCCGGCCCCGCCGGCGAAGGTGGCGGCCGTGAGCGCGGCGATCGTCCCGACCGGGGCGACCGTCGTGACCGTCGCGATCGCGCCTAAGGATTAGATCGCCATGCTGTCTCCGAAAAAGACCAAATTCCGCAAGCAGTTCAAGGGCCGCATCCACGGCGCTTCGAAGGGCGGCACCCTGCTGAACTTCGGTTCGTACGGCCTGAAGGCCGTCGAGCCGGAGCGCATCACGGCTCGCCAGATCGAAGCCGCCCGTCGCGCCATCACCCGCCAGATGAAGCGTCAAGGCCGCGTCTGGATCCGTATCTTCCCGGACGTGCCGGTCACCGGCAAGCCGGCCGAAGTCCGGATGGGTAAGGGTAAGGGCGCCGTGGATTACTGGGCCGCTCGCGTGGCTCCGGGCCGCATCATGTTCGAAATCGACGGCGTGCCGGACGATATCGCGCGTGAAGCGCTTCGCCTGGGCGCCGCCAAGCTGCCGATCCGCACTCGTGTTGTCACCCGCCTCGACGCGGGCGTGGCCCAGGAGGCTTGAGGCTCATGAAGATCGCTGACATCCGGGGTCTGACCCCCGACCAGCTGGCCGACACCCTGATCAGCCTGAAGAAAGAGCAGTTCAACCTGCGCTTCCAGGCCGCCACGGGCCAGGTCGAGAAGACCCACCGCGTCAACGAGATCCGCAAGGATATCGCGCGGATCAAGACCGTGCTGCGCGCCAAGGCCGCGGCTTAAGGAGAACGATATGCCCAAGCGTATCCTCGAAGGGGTGGTCGTCTCCGATAAGGGCGACAAGACCGTGGTGGTGAAGGTCGAACGGACCATCGTTCACCCGGTTCTTAAGAAGATCGTGCGTCAGTCCAAAAAGTACCACGCGCACGACGAATCCAACGCGTACAAGGCCGGCGAAGCTATTCGCATCGTCGAGTGCGCTCCGAAGTCCAAGCTGAAGACCTGGGAAGTGCTTCCCAAGGCTTCGGCTTAATCTGGAAGGTTTAGACCATGATCCAGATGCAAACTAACCTGGAAGTCGCTGACAATTCTGGCGCTCGCCGGGTCATGTGCATCAAGGTGTTGGGCGGCGCAGGCCGTCGCTACGCCAGCGTGGGCGACGTCATCGTCGTCTCCGTGAAGGAAGCCATCCCGCGTGGCCGCGTGAAGAAGGGTGACGTGCTTCGCGCCGTCGTCGTTCGCGTGAATCAAAATCTGAAGCGCAAGGATGGCTCGGTCATCCGCTTCGATAAGAACGCCGCGGTCATCGTGAACAAGGCGAGCGAGCCGGTCGGCACGCGGATCTTCGGCCCGGTTCCCCGTGAACTGCGCGCCAAGAACCACATGAAGATCATCTCCCTCGCTCCGGAGGTGCTGTAATGGCCGCTAAGATCAAGAAGGGCGACCGCGTCGTCGTTCTGGCCGGCAAGGACAAGGGCAAGCAAGGCGCTGTGACCCAGGTTCTTCCGAAGGAAAACCGGGTTGTCGTGGAAGGCGTGAACATGGTTTCGCGTCACACCAAGCCGACCCAGGCCGAGCCGCAAGGCGGCATCAAGCAAAAGGAAGCCGCGCTGCACGTCTCGAACGTCGCCATCGTGGACTCCAAGGGCAAGCCCACCCGCGTCGGCTTCAAGATCGAAGGCGACAAGAAGGTGCGTGTCGCCAAGACGACCGGCGAGGTGATCAATGGCTGATCAAGCTTACGAGCCCCGGCTGAAGACCGTTTATCGCGAGCGCATCCGCGCCGCGATGAAGGAGCAGTTCGGCTATACCAACGAGATGCAGATCCCCAAGCTGGACAAGATCGTCCTGAACATGGGTATCGGCGAGGCTGTGGCCGACTCCAAGAAGGCCCAAGTCGCTCTGAAGGACCTGCAGGCGATCGCCGGCCAAAAGCCCGTCGCCACCAAGGCCCGCAAGTCGATCGCCGGCTTCAAGCTGCGCGAAGGCATGGTGGTCGGTGGCAAGGTCACCCTGCGCAAGGACCGGATGTACGAGTTCCTGGACCGCCTGGTCACGATCGCGCTGCCGCGCGTGAAGGACTTCCGTGGCCTGAACGGCAAGAGCTTCGACGGCCGTGGCAACTACGCCATGGGCCTGAAGGAGCACCTGGTGTTCCCGGAAATCAACTATGACCAGATCGAGCAGATCTGGGGCATGGACATCATCGTCTGCACCACTGCGAAGTCCGACCAGGAAGCCAAGGCTCTCCTGAAGGAATTCCAGTTCCCGTTCACCAATTAAGAGCGGGCAGGGAAAAGCACCATGGCAAAGAAAAGCGCCGTCAACCGCAACGAAGCCGTCAAGGCCCTCGTCAAGAAGTTCGCCGAGAAGCGCGCCGCGCTCAAGGCGACCGCCAACGACGAAAGCCTGCCGCTCGAGGAACGCTTCGAGGCTCGCCTCAAGCTCGCCAAGCTGCCCCGCAGCAGCTCGGCGATCCGCATCCGCAACCGCTGCGAAGTCACGGGCCGTCCGCGCGCCTACTACCGCAAGCTGAAGATGAGCCGTATCGCGCTCCGCGAACTGGGTTCGCAGGGTCAGATCCCCGGCCTCGTCAAGTCGAGCTGGTAAGGACGATCAGATGTCGATGAACGATCCCCTGAGCGACCTGATCGCTCGCATCAAGAACGCCGCCACGCGCAAGCGCAACAAGGTCTCGACGCCGGCTTCCAAGCTGCGCGCCCGCGTCCTCGACGTGCTCGCCGATGAAGGCTACATCCGCGGCTACTCGCTGATCGAGAAGCCCGGCGCGTTCCCCGAATTCGAGATCGAGCTCAAGTATTTTGACGGTGAGCCCGTGATCGCCGAGATCAGCCGCGTGTCCAAGCCTGGCCGTCGCGTCTATTCGTCGATCAAGGACCTGAAGCCGATCAAGAACGGCCTGGGCATCTCGATCCTTTCGACGCCGAAGGGCGTCATGTCGGACACCGCTGCACGCGACGCTAATGTCGGCGGCGAAGTCCTCTGCCGCGTCTACTAGGCGCGGGAGGGAAAGAGCATGTCACGTATCGGTAAGAAAGCCGTCGCAATCCCCTCGGGCGTGCAAGTCACGCTCGCGGGTCAGACGGTCACGGTGAAGGGCCCCAAGGGTCAGTTGTCGTGGACGATCGCCGACGAAGTCGAAGTCAAGCAAGAGGGCGCTGAGCTCCTTCTGACTCCGCGCGTCGACACGAAGCGCGCCAAGGGCATGTGGGGTCTGTCCCGCACGCTGGTGGCCAACATGGTGCATGGTGTCACCGCCGGGTTCGAGGAAAGCCTCGAACTGGTCGGCGTTGGTTACCGCGCGGCCATGAAGGGCACCGCCCTGAGCCTCCAGCTCGGTTTCAGCCACGACGTGGACGTTGAGGCTCCGGCCGGCGTCACCTTCGCTGTGCCGAAGCAGACCGAAATCAAGATCGCCGGCATCGACAAGCAGGCGGTCGGCGAGATTGCCGCGAAGATCCGCCGCATTCGTCCGCCTGAGCCGTACAAGGGCAAGGGCGTGCGTTATGCTGGCGAGAAGGTTCGCCGCAAGGAAGGCAAGAAGAAGTAAGCCATGGCGCTCTCTCCTCGTGAATCGGCGGCCAAGCGCGCTCAGCGCGTTCGCACCCGCCTCAAGAGCCTCGCCAACGGTCGCCCGCGTCTGTCGGTCTTCCGTTCGTCGAAGAACATCTACGCCCAGGTCATCGATGATGAACGCGGCGTGACCCTGGCGTCGGCTTCCACCCTGGAAGCCGAAGGCAAGGGCGCGGACAAGGATGCCGCCGCCGCTGTCGGCAAGCTCGTCGCCGAGCGCGCTATCGAAAAGGGCGTCAAGGACGTCGTCTTCGATCGTGGTGGTTACATCTTCCACGGCCGGGTGAAAGCCCTGGCCGACGCCGCGCGCGAAGCCGGCCTGAACTTCTAAGGGAAACAGAATGGCTCGTGGTGAACAACAGCGCGGTGAAGGCGGTCAACGCCGTGACCGTCGCGACCGCAACGCCCCCGAAGAGCGGGTCGACAGCGACATCGTCGAAAAGCTCGTCCACATCAACCGCGTCGCCGCCACCGTGAAGGGTGGTCGTCGCTTCAGCTTCGCCGCTCTGATGGTCGTTGGCGACCAAAAGGGTCGCGTCGGCTTCGGTCATGGCAAGGCGCGTGAAGTGCCGGAAGCCATCCGCAAGGCGACCGAAGAAGCCAAGAAGACGATGATCCGCGTTCCGCTGCGCGAATCCCGCACCCTGCACCACGACGGCGCTGGCCGTTGGGGCGCTGGCAAGGTGATGATGCGCGCGGCGCCTCCCGGCACCGGCGTCATCGCCGGCGGTCCGATGCGCGCGGTTCTCGAAACCCTGGGCGTCCAGGACGTCGTGGCCAAGTCGACGGGTTCCTCGAACCCGTACAACATGGTTCGCGCCACGTTCGAGGCCCTGAAGGTCCAGTCGTCGCCCCGCCAGATCGCCGCCAAGCGCGGCAAGAAGGTTGGCGACATCCTCGGCCGTCGCGCCGACGGCGCGTCGTCGCCGGAAGCCATCGAGGGCTAAGTCATGGCTGAAGCTAAGCAAGTCACGGTCCGCCAAACGGGCAGCCCGATCCGTCGTGAAAAGGACCAGCGCGCCACGCTTGCCGGTCTGGGTCTCAACAAGCTGGGCCGCACGTCCACGCTGGAAGACACCCCGTCGGTCCGCGGCATGATCCGCAAGGTCGCGCACCTGCTGGAAATCGTCGAGTAGTCCGCTACGCGACGACGAAATACGCCACCCCGGTGAAAGCCGGGGTGGTTTTCGTTTGAAATCCTGTCTGGCCCAAACTCATTTCACCATTGAGTTTTGAAGCGTTTTAGGGTTTTAAGCGCGCTCTGATTTTTTCAAGCCGAGTCCAGCCGCTGGCTGGGCGCAGATCTCCAAGGAGAGGCACATATGACCAAGCTGAACGAACTGGCCCCGCAGGAAGGCTCGACCAAGGGCCGCATGCGCGTCGGCCGCGGCCCGGGTTCGGGCAAGGGCAAGACCGCCGGTCGCGGTGTGAAGGGCCAGAAGGCGCGCTCGGGCGTCGCCATCGCCGGCTTCGAAGGCGGCCAGATGCCGCTTCACATGCGTATGCCTAAGCGCGGCTTCAACAACCCCTTCCGCCTCGAGTTCGCCGAAGTGAACCTGTGGCGCCTGGAACAGGCCGTGGCCGCCGGCAAGTTCAAGGCCGGCGCCGAGCTGGCGCCCGCCGACCTGGTCGCCGCCGGCGTCATCCGTCGTGAACTCGACGGCGTGAAGCTGCTGGGCAAGGGCGAGATCAAGACCGCCCTGAAGCTGACCGTCTATTCGGCCACGGAAGCCGCCATCAAGGCCGTCGAGGCCGCCGGTGGTTCGGTCACCGTGACCAAGAAGGCCAAGGCGCAAGCCGAAGTCTAAGGCCATATGTCATCCCGGTGAGCGCCTGGCGCTTTTCGGGACTTCGTTTCGACCGGGATGACAGAAATAGGAGGCTCGCCGTGACATCACGGCGAGCCTCACCTATTTGTGCCCTCTACCTGGGCCTGCCCTTTTCAAATCCTTTGAAACGGATAAGCAGGCTCCGCGCCAAATTTCGTTGGAGTCGCCGGATCGTGTCCGGCCGTCACGCTCCAGAGTCGTGGGGATCTGAATGGCCTCGGCCGCCGAACAACTCGCAGCCAACATGAATTTCGCGTCGTTCCAAAAGGCGACCGAACTTCACAAGCGCATCTGGTTCACGATCATCGCCCTGGTCGTGTACCGCCTTGGCACCTACGTGCCGATCCCCGGCATCGATCCGGCCGCGTTCTCGCGCCTGTTCAGCGGCAACGCCGAGGGCATCCTCGGCATGTTCAACACGTTCTCGGGCGGCGCCGTGCAGCGCATGGCCATCTTCTCGCTGAACGTGATGCCCTACATCAGCGCCTCGATCATCGTGCAGCTGATGGGCACGGTGTATCCTCCGTGGGAGAAGCTGAAGAAGGAAGGCGGGGAGGCGGGCCGCAAGACCCTCAATCAGTACACCCGCTATCTGGCCGTGGTGCTGGCCGTGGTCCAGTCGGCCTCGATCGCCATCGGCCTGTCGGCCCAGCCCGGCCTGGTGGCCGGGGGCGTCGGCCCGGTGTTCTTCGTCGTCTCGACCGTCGTGGCCCTGACCGGCGGCACCCTGTTCCTGATGTGGCTGGGCGAGCAGATCACCAGCCGCGGCGTCGGCAACGGCGTCAGCCTGATCATCTTCGCCGGCATCGTGGCCCACCTGCCGATGAGCCTGGGCCAGCTGCTGGTCCAGTCGCAGACCTCGGGCAACTACACGCCGCTGTTCCTGATCCTGATCGGCGCCGTGGCCGCCATCCTGGCCATCGTGTTCATGGAGCGCTCGCAGCGCCGCCTGCTGGTCCACTATCCCAAGCGGCAGCAGGGCAACCGCATGGTCGGCGGCGAGAGCTCGTTCATGCCGCTGAAGATCAACACCGCGGGCGTCATCCCGCCGATCTTCGCCTCCAGCCTGCTGCTGCTGCCGACGACGGCCCTGCAGTTCATCAACGCGGCCAACCTGCCGTCCTGGGCCCAATGGCTGCCGGGCGTGGTCGGCGCGCTGCAGCACGGCCACCCGGCGTTCCTGGTGTTCTACGCCCTGCTGATCATCTTCTTCTCGTTCTTCTACACCTCGGTCGTGTTCAACCCCGAGGAGACGGCCGAGAACCTGCGCAAGTACGGCGGCTTCCTGCCCGGCATCCGCCCGGGCAAGCGCACCGCCGAGTACCTGGACTATGTGCTGACCCGCCTGACGGTGATCGGCGCGGCCTACATCACGGCCGTCTGCGTGGCGCCGGAGCTGGTGATGATGGCGGTCAAGTCGAACCAGTTCGCCCTGGGCGGCACCTCGATCCTGATCGTCGTGACGGTGACCATGGACACCGTGGCGCAGATCCAGTCGCACCTGCTGGCCCACCAGTACGAGGGCCTCATCAAGAAGTCGAAGCTGCGCGGCGGCCGTAGCCGCTAAGCCGAGCTTCAAATTTATTGGAAGCGTCGGAAGCCGGTTTGTCACAAAACCGGCTTCCGTTTTCTTTCCCGGGGCTCTAGGTCTGCTCCGGGAGATCAGCCGGGCGCAGACTCGGCAGACGCGCGAAGGGGCTTACATGAACTTGATCCTGTTCGGTCCGCCAGCGGCGGGGAAGGGCACTCAGGCCAAGCGCCTGGTCACCGAGCGTGGCATGGTCCAGCTCTCGACCGGCGACATGCTGCGCGCCGCCATCGCCTCGGGCTCGGAGCTGGGCCTGAAGGTGAAGGGCGTGCTGGACCGCGGCGAGCTGGTCACCGACGAGATCGTCATCGCGCTGATCGAGGATCGTCTGCCCGAGGCCGAGGCGGCCGGCGGCGCGATCTTCGACGGTTTCCCGCGCACGGTCGCCCAGGCGCAAGCTCTGGATAAGATGTTGGCGGCCCGTGGACAGAAGATCGACTCTGTTCTCCGACTCAAGGTAGACGAGCCAGCCCTGATCGAGCGGATCAAGAAGCGGTTCGAAGAACAGGGACGGCCGGACGACAATCCCGAAGTCTTCGTGACTCGCCTGGCTCAGTACAATGCCCAGACCGCGCCGCTGCTGCCTTACTATGAAGGGCAGGGGAAGCTCACGGAACTGGACGGAATGGGTTCGGTCGAAGCCGTCGCCAGTTCCATCGACGAGGCCTTGGCGCCTGTCTCGGTCGGTTGATCCGACAGAGATAAACAGGCTCCAAATACCGAAAGGTAGCGTGACATTCGTCACGCGGAGCGTCGTCGCTTAAAGAAGCCCTGATTCACTGGATGTCTGGTGGATTCAGTTGTTGACGGAAGCGAAACGATCCCTATAACGGGGCGCTTCCGCGAAAGGGCGCGATCCGTGCGCGCCGGTTTGGGTCTCCGACCCGGCCGGGCGCGCCGTTCGCGTCTTTAGTGCGTGACTAGGAGAACATTAGACGTGGCCCGTATCGCAGGCGTCAACATCCCGACGAACAAGCGCGTTTTGATCGCGCTTCAGTACATTCACGGCATCGGCCAAAAGTCGGCTCGTGAGATCATCACCAAGGTGGGCATCGAGGAAGCCCGTCGCGTCAATCAATTGACCGACGCGGAAGTCCTGCAGATCCGCGAGACGATCGACCGTGACTACACCGTCGAGGGCGACCTGCGTCGCGAGAACTCGATGAACATCAAGCGTCTGATGGACCTGGCCTGCTATCGCGGCCTGCGTCACCGTAAGGGCCTGCCGGTCCGCGGTCAGCGCACCCACACGAACGCTCGCACCCGCAAGGGTCCGGCCAAGCCGATCGCCGGCAAGAAGAAATAAGGTAGCCTGACGATGGCCAAGGAACCGGGTCGCGTTAAAAAGCGCGAACGCAAGAACATCACCTCGGGCGTGGCGCACGTGAACGCCTCGTTCAACAACACAATGATCACCATCACCGACGCCCAAGGCAACACGATCTCGTGGTCCTCGGCCGGCATGATGGGCTTCAAGGGTTCGCGCAAGTCGACGCCGTACGCCGCCCAGATGGCTGCGGAAGACGCGGGCAAGAAGGCCGCCGAGCACGGCGTCAAGACCCTGGAAGTCAACGTTTCGGGTCCGGGTTCGGGCCGTGAATCGGCTCTTCGCGCGCTGCAAGCCGCGGGCATGACGATCACGACCATCCGCGACGTCACGCCGATCCCGCACAACGGCTGCCGTCCGCCCAAGCGCCGTCGCGTCTAGTACTTTTTAGACCACTAATCTCCTTCGCCGGCTGCGCAAAACGCGGCCGGCGAGCCGCGTTCAAGGGACCCGACCACGTGATCGAAAGAAACTGGAACGAGCTGATCCGTCCTGAGAAGCCGCAGATCGAAACCGGAGCCGATGCGACCCGCAAGGCCCGTATCGTCGCCGAGCCCCTCGAGCGCGGTTTCGGTGTGACGCTCGGCAACGCCCTGCGTCGCGTTCTGCTCTCGTCGCTGCAAGGCGCCGCCGTCACCGCCATCCAGATCGATGGCGTGGTGCACGAATTCTCCTCGCTCGAAGGCGTCCGCGAGGACGTCGTTGATATCGTTCTGAACATCAAGCAACTGGCCGTTCGGATGCACGCCGAAGGCCCGAAGCGCATGACCCTGCGCGCCACGGGCCCCGGCCCGGTGACCGCCGGTCAGATCGAAACCCCGGCCGACATCGAAATCCTGAACCCCGACCACGTGCTCTGCACGCTGGACGACGGCGCTTCGGTGCGGATGGAGTTCACGGTCAACAACGGCAAGGGCTACGTCCCGGCCGACCGCAACCGTCCGGAAGACGCGCCGATCGGCCTCATCGCCGTCGACGCGCTCTACTCGCCGGTCAAGCGCGTCGCCTACCGCGTCGAGCCGACCCGTCAAGGCCAGTCGCTGGACTATGACAAGCTGGTCCTGGAAGTGGAAACCAACGGCGCTGTCACTCCGGTGGACGCCGTGGCCTACGCCGCCCGGATCCTGCAGGACCAACTGCAGATCTTCATCACCTTCGAGGAACCGAAGGCCAAGTCGGCCGACGAGTCCAAGCCGGAACTGCCGTTCAACCCGGCCCTGCTGAAGAAGGTCGACGAGCTGGAACTGTCGGTCCGTTCGGCCAACTGCCTGAAGAACGACAACATCGTCTACATCGGCGACCTGATCCAGAAGACCGAAGCCGAGATGCTCCGCACCCCGAACTTCGGCCGCAAGTCGCTGAACGAGATCAAGGAAGTTCTCGCCGGCATGGGCCTGCACCTCGGCATGGACGTGCCGAACTGGCCGCCGGAGAACATCGAAGACCTGGCCAAGAAGTTCGAAGACCAAATCTAAGAACCTCTTCGCCACCGCGCTTAATCCGGGCCGCTTCTCCTTCCTCGGAAGGGGAGGCGGCCTGGGCCTTTTGAAGCCGCTCACGCGGTTCGAGGGCCCCGGCGCTTCGCTCTGACCCGGTCGGGACGGACCAGGATTGGTGACAATCAGGCGCTCGACATATTTTGCGCCGCTCGGGCTCGATGCCCAGGAGACTAAGACATGCGTCACGGTAACGCCCACCGCAAACTCGGCCGCACCTCGGCTCACCGCACCGCCATGTTCGCCAACATGTCGGCTTCGCTGATCAAGCACGAGCAGATCGTCACCACCCTGCCCAAGGCCAAGGAACTGCGTCCGATCGTCGAAAAGCTGGTCACCCTGGCCAAGCGCGGCGACCTGCACGCTCGTCGTCAGGCCATCAGCTCGGTTCGCGACGTCGAACAAGTCGGCAAGCTCTTCGCGGTCCTCGGCCCGCGCTACAAGGACCGTCAGGGCGGCTACATCCGCGTCCTGAAGGCCGGCTACCGCTACGGCGACAACGCCGCCATGGCCGTGATCGAGTTCGTCGACCGCGACGTCTCGGAAAAGGGCAAGGACTCGGGTCCGGTCTACGTCAACGACGCCGAAGACTAAGATCTTTCAGCGCCAGCTGAACGCGAAGGCCCCGGAGAGATCCGGGGCCTTTCTCGTTTCTGCGCTCAGGGCTTGACGGCCGCCGCCCGAGCCGCGCGCAGAGCTTCGAGTTGCTCGGCTTGGCGGGCCAGGCCCGGGACGCCAAGTTCGCTGCGGAGGGCGTCGGAGACCAGGTTACGATCATAAGGCTCCTGGCCCATCGAGCCCCTGAACTGTGTGCCGTAAACCTGCGGTTTGCCGATCATCATCAGGTAGCGGTCGAGCGTCGCGCTAGCGATCCACAGAGACGACTTGTCACCCTTGCCGACCGCCACCATCGCCAGGGTGTGGGCCAGCAGGTAGTCGTCCGCCTTCGAGCCGTGCTGGAAGATGAAAGCGGCGTGCTCGTAGTCTTCGGCCGTGTGTAGAGCGCCGGCCGTGAGCAACGCGCGGGTGGCCAAGCGTCGCTGTTCGTCGCGAGCGGTGACCTTGTCCCAATCTATTTCGTCAGGCTCCCGATCGCTCTGGTCCTCGTTGTAGAGGCGGGTCATCTCGGCGTTCGAGGTGGTTGGCGCCGCCAGCGAACGGGCATGCGCAGGGTCAGCGAGAAGAAACAGGCTCATCAGGGCGAGCAGAGACATGCGCAGCTTCATAGAGTTTTCCAAGCGTAGCAAAGCTTGCAGCCACCATGGCATAGACTCCTCTAGAGATGCGATATGGCAGTCCGCGTCTTGAGGTGGATCTTGGAGTTCCGCCGCTAGCCCTTCGGCTTCACCGGCCGCGCCGGATTTCCCACCACCGTCGCCCCGGCCGCCACGTCCCGCGTCACGACCGCGCCGGCTCCGATCACCGCGTCGTCGCCGATGGTCACGCCGGGCAGGATGATCGCGCCGCCGCCGATCCAGACATTGGCGCCGATATGGATGGGCTTGCCGGACTCCTGGCCCGTGCGGCGCAGGGCCGGATCGCGCGGATGGTCGGCGGTCAGGATCTGCACGCCCGGGCCGATGGCCGTGGCCGCGCCGATGGTGACCTCGGCGACGTCCAGGATCACGCAGTTGAAGTTCATGAACACGCCGTCGCCCAGGCGGATGTTGTAGCCGTAGTCGACGAAGAACGGCGCGCGGACGGCCACGTTCTCTCCGACCGCGCCCAGGCCCTGGGCCAGCAGCATCGGGCGCTCGTCGAGGCCGGCGCTGTTGTAGCGATCCATCCAGCTCTGGGCGACGCGCTGGTCGGCCTGCAGCTCGGCGTCGACGGTATAGAGCTCGCCGGCCAGCATCCGTTGCTTCTGGGTCTTCACGCCTACTCCTTGGTCAGGTCCTGGCGGCGGAACAGCAGCACCGCGCCGGTCGTCAAGAGGGCCGTCCACACCGCCAGCATGGCCAGGGCCGCGCCGGCCGAGCTGGCGGTCTGGCCCAGCATGGTCGGCTCGAGCAGGCTGGCGCGCAGCAGGTCGGCGTCATAGACGGGGATGGCCAGCAGCTTCCAACTCGACTGGCCCTGTTCCATCATCCGTAGCGAGCTGGCCAGCACGGTCTGCACGAACCGGACGCCCAGGCAGGCGACGACCACGCCCATGGTCGAGCGCGAGAGCACCCCGATGCAGGCGGCCAGGGCCGCCAGGGTCATGGCCTCAAGCCAGGTGATGGCCAGGACGCCGAGCACGTCGAACAGGTTGCGATCGAACATCGAGACGGCCAGGACCTTGCCGTTGATCCCCGCGCCGATCACCGCCGCGGCGGCCGACAGCACGGCGGTCAGGGCCAGGCTCCAGAACACCGCCTCGCCGACCACGACCAGCTTGGCCAGCAGCAGGTTCTGGCGGGTGTTGCGCGGGGTCAGCAGGCGCCAGGTCTCCCAGCGATAGTCGCCGGCCAGGATGGCGGCTGCGCCGATCATCAGGAACAGCGCCCCGAAGGTCGAGGCCCCGCCCGGCAGGGCCTTGATCATCTGGTCGAGCAGGCCGATCCCCAGGCCGGGCATCGGCTTCTTGACCACATAGTGCAGGAAGAGGTCGCCGCCGATGCTGAGCAGGAAGCCCACGATCGGGGCGAAGCAGAACCCCCAGAACAGGGCCGAACGGTCGCGCAGCAGGCGGAAGCGTTCGGCGGCGATGGCGTCGGCGAGCATCAGAGCGCTCCTTCGTTCGACGGCTGGGCCGTTTCGAGGGTCCGGAGGTAGACGCCCTCCAGGTCGGCGTCGCGCCAGCGCGCCTCGGTGATCTCGACCCCGGCCTCGACCAGGGCGCGGATCAGGGCGGGGGGCCTCCTCGCGGCGGATGTCGGCCAGGGCCGCGTCCGCGCCGTCAGCGACGCCCTTGGCGCCCAGCACGCCCAGGACCTGGGCGATGGGTGAGGCGGCGGTGATGCGCAGGCGGGCCTCGCCGGCGGTCAGTTCGGCCACGCCGCCCTCGGCCACGACCTTGCCCTTGGACAGGATGGCCACGCGCTCGCAGACGCGCCGCACCTCGTCCAGCTGGTGGCTGGCCAGGATGACGGTGACGCCCTCGCGCTTGGCCAGATCCACGATCAGGGCCCGGATCTCCTGGATGCCGGCCGGGTCCATGCCGCTGGTCGGCTCGTCCAGGATGACGAGCTCGGGCTTGGTGAAGAAGGCGGCCGCCAGGCCCAGGCGCTGCTTCATGCCGACCGAATAGCCGGCGGTCGAGCGGTCGGCGGCATGGGCGATGCCGACCCGCTCCAGCCAGCCGTCGACATCCGCGTTCTTGGCCCCGCTCTCCAGGGCCAGCATCTTCAGGGTGTCGCGACCGGTCAGATAGGCGGGGTAGCGCGGCGTCTCGATCATCGCCCCGACCTTGCGCAGGGCGGTGATGTCGCCGGGCGCGGCGCCGAACAGCCGGGCCGAGCCGGTGGTGGGCCGCACGAGGCCCAGCGCGATGCGAAACAGGGTGCTCTTGCCCGCGCCGTTGGGACCCAGCACCCCGAACACGCCGCCGGCCGGAATGGCGATGGAGAAGTCGTCGAGGGCGCGCACCGCCCCGTAGGTCTTGGTGAGGCGGTCGGCCTCGAGGGCGATCGACATGCGGGGGGTTCCGAGCGCCGAAACGAGTCGGCAGGCGAAGGGACTATGGCGAGACGGCTCGCCCCCGCCAAGTTAAGAGGCGGTCATGGTGTCGGCGAACGCTGATTGTCATACGACTGCAATCCCTTGCGTCGATCAGGAGGCCTGTTTCGGTTTCGAGAGTGCGTCGATGTTGGTCCGCCGCGTCCTGTCCCTGGTTTTCGCCCTAGGCCTGGCGCTGACGTCCGCCGGGGGCGGTCCTGGCGCGCGAGACGGCCCCGCACCTGACTCTTCTGGTGTCGATGGACGGTTTCCGCGCCGACTATCTGGATCGTGGCGTGACGCCGAACCTGAAGGCCCTGGCCGACGACGGCGCGCGCGGGTCCATGCGACCCTCGTTTCCCAGCCTGACCTATCCCAACCACTACACCCTGGTGACCGGCAAGCGCCCCGACCGCAACGGCGTGGTCGGCAACGAGATGGAGGACGTCGTGATCGGCGGGCCCAAGTTCGTGATGAACGGCCCGACCGCCAACGACCCGCGCTGGTGGAACCAGGCCAAGCCGTTCTGGGTCTCGGCCGAGCAGCAGGGCAAGAAGAGCGCTGCCATGTTCTGGCCGGGCTCGGAGACGGCGATCGACGGCGTCCGGCCCAGCCACTGGATGAAGTATCAGCACGACCTGCCGTACGACGCGCGGATCGACCAGGTGCTGGCCTGGGTGGACAGCGCCGACGGCCCGCCGCTGGCTTTCGCCACCCTCTATTTCGACGCCGCCGATACGGAGGGGCACCACTATGGTCCGGACTCGCCGGAGCTGACGGCGGCGCTGGTCGAACTGGACCGCTGCATCGGCCGTCTGGTCGAGGGGCTCAAGGCGCGGGGACGTTTCGAGACGACCGACCTCATCATCGTCGCCGATCACGGCATGGCGCCGCTGCCGGCCGCTCATCGCGTGGTGCTGGACGACCTGATCGACGTCTCGAAGATCCACCTTGTCGCCAACGGCGCGGTGACCAGCTTCTCGCCCCTGCCGGGCCAGGCCAAGGCGGTCGAGGCGGCGTTCCTCAAGGGCGCGCCGCCGCACATGACCTGCTGGAAGAAGGGACGGATCCCGGCCCCGTTTCCACTACGGCCGCAACAGGCGCGTGCCGGCTATCGTCTGCCTGTCGGAGACCGGCTGGTACACGACGACGCTGGAAGCTCGGAAGAAGCCCGGCAAGTGGGACGGCAAGGACGGCGGGGCGCACGGCTTCGACCCCTACGACGTCAGGATGCGCGCGGTGTTCGTGGCCCACGGCCCCTCGTTCAGGCCGGGCGTCGTGCTGCCCGTGTTCGACAATGTCGACGTCTATCCGCTGCTGGCGAAGGTGACCGGCGTGAAGCCCGAGAAGGGCGACGGTTCGTTGAGGGTGATCGGTCAGGCGCTGCGCTAGCCATGGCGGCGAGGCGCTCTGAAGAGGCTTGCCGAGATAGTTGTGATATGCGTTAAATATTGCCCCATATCGCAAGGAGCGCCGTCATGTCCGACTCCCGCCCTGGCCTGGTTTCGGCCGTCGTCTATCGCGATCCCAAGGCCGCGATCGCCTTTCTGGAAAAGGCGTTCGGCTTCGACTTGACCCTGCTGATCGAGGACGCCGACGGCAATCTGGCCCACTCGCAGATGGACTATGCCGACACGCGGATCATGGTCGGCAACGAGTGGAGCGAGCACCACGCCAGCCCGGCTTCGGTGGGCGGAAGAACACCCAGTCGGTTCACATCTACATCGCCGCCGACGTCGACGCCCACTGCGAGCGGGCCAGGGCGGCCGGGGCCGAGATCATCGCGCCGCCCGAAACCCAGTTCTACGGCGCGCGCACCTATCGCTGCCGCGATCCCGAGGGGCACATCTGGACCGTCTCGGCCGATGTCGAGACGGTCTCGACAGACGAGATGGAAAAGCGCAGCGGCCTCAAGATCGCGGTCGGCGCGGAATGATCACGCCGGAGGACTTTCGTCGGTTGGCCTTGTCGATGCCCCAGGCGATCGAGAGCTCGCACATGGGTACGGTCGACTTTCGGTGCGGGAAGATCTTCGCGACCCTGGGCAATCCCGACGCGGCCTGGGCGATGGTCAAGCTGACGTCGGATCAGCAGGAGATGCGCGTCGCGGCTGAGCCCGAGGTGTTCGTTCCCGTGCCGGGCGGCTGGGGCAAGGGCGGGGCTACGCGTCTGCGTCTGGCCGCCTGCGACGAGGCCACGGCGCGCGGCGCGCTGAACGACGCCTGGCGCAATGTCGCGCCCAGGAAGCTGCTGGGCGCCCAGCCTTGAGCGAAGCGCTCGACCGCACCCTGGCGGCCCTTGCCGACCCGCACCGCCGTAGGGCGGTCGACCTGCTGCGCGAACGGCCCCGGCGGGCCGGAGAACTGGCCGAAAGTCTGGGCCTGACGCCGCCGGCGATGAGTTCGGCATCTGCGCGCCCTGCGCCAGTCGGGCCTCGTGGAGGAGAGCCATCCGGAGTTCGACGCCCGCGTCCGGGTCTACCGTCTGCGGGCCGAACCGATGGACCAGCTCAAGGCCTGGCTGGAGGCGGCCGAGGATCACTGGGGCGACCAGCTGTCGGCCCTGAAGGCGCACGTCGAGGGCAGATCGAAGTGAACTCCAGGATCCTGGTCGCCCTGCGCATCGCCGCCCCGCCGGAGGTGGTGTTCGACGCCTTCACCGACGACATCGCTCTGTGGTGGCGTCCCAACGCCCTGTTCTCCTTCACCCCGCGTTCGCCGGGCGTCATGACCTTCGAGGACGGTCGGCTGGTGGAGCGTCTGCCGACCGGCAAGGTGTTCGAGGTGGGCAAGGTCCGGGTCTGGGAGCGCGGCGCGCGCCTGGTGTTCGGCTGGCGGCAGGCGACCTTCGCGCCGGGCATGGACACCGAGGTCGACGTCCGGTTCGAAGCGGTGGAGGCGGGGACTCGCGTCACCGTCGAGCATCGGGGCTGGGACAGCGTGCCGGCCCCGCACGTGGCGCGGCACGGCTTTCCGGACCGCGTCTTCCTGCAACGGCATGGGGAATGGTGGCGGGCGCTGCTGGCGGGTCTTGCGAGCCGGACGAACAGCGTCCAACTAGGGGCGGCCGGGGAGGGCGATCCATGAACCAACCGATCACCGGGGCCAAACGTCAGGCCGCGCTGGGCTTCATCTTCGTCACCGCGATCATGGACGTGCTGTCGCTAGGCGTGATGATCCCCGTCCTGCCCAACCTGGTGAAGCAGTTCGGCGGCGGCGACACGGCCGTGGCGGCCGACTGGAACATCCTGTTCGCCACGGTCTGGGCGTGATGCAGTTCTTCTGCTCGCCGATCCTGGGTTTGATGTCCGACCGCTTCGGCCGCCGGCCCGTGATCCTGACGTCGATCTTCGGCCTGGGCGTCGACTTCCTGTTCATGGCCTTCGCGCCCAGCCTGTGGTGGCTGTTCGTCGGCCGGATCTTCAACGGCATGACGGCGGCCAGCTTCTCGACCGCCTCGGCCTATGTCGCCGACGTCACCACGCCGGAGAACCGCGCCAAGGGTTTCGGCCTGATGGGCGCGGCGTTCGGCGTCGGCTTCACCTTTGGTCCGGCCTTGGGCGGCTGGCTGTGGCAGTTCGACCATCGGGCGCCGTTCCTGGTCTGCGCGGCACTGGCGCTGTGCAACTGGCTCTACGGCTTCTTCGTCCTGCCTGAGTCTCTGCCGCCCGAGCGCCGCCAGCCGCGCTTCGACTGGACGAAGGCCAATCCCGTGGGCTCGCTGCAACTGCTGAACCGCCATCCGGGCCTGCTGGGGTTGGCCGGCG
The DNA here is from genome assembly GCF_044056025.1 of Caulobacter sp. UC70_42. NCBI lineage: Bacteria > Pseudomonadati > Pseudomonadota > Alphaproteobacteria > Caulobacterales > Caulobacteraceae > Caulobacter > Caulobacter sp. UC70_42. Next base: position 3,378,832 of record NZ_CP171994.1, read on the forward strand.
TCGGCTTCCTGTTCCAGCTGGCCCACAACGTCCTGCCCAGCGTGTTCGTGCTCTATATGGGCTTCCGCTACGGCTGGTCGCCGGCGACCATCGGCCTGACCCTGATGGCCAGCGGCATTTCCAGCATAATCGTCCAGGCCCTGGTGGTCGGGCGGGTCGTCAAGGCGGTGGGCGAACGCGGCGCGCTGATGATCGGCCTGTTCTCCGGCTTCGCCGGCTTCATGATCTACGCCCTGGCGCCGACCGGAATGCTGTACCTGTGCGGCCTGCCGCTGTTCGCGCTGTCGGGCCTGATCCAGCCGGGCCTGCAGGGTCTGATGACCCGCCGCGTCGCGCCGGACGAACAGGGCCAGCTGCAAGGCGCCAATTCGGCGATGATGGGCATAGCCTCGATCATCGGGCCGCCGCTGTTCCTGTTTCCGTTCGCGTTCGCCATCCGCCACGACGCGACCCTGCACATGCCGGGCCTGCCGGTGCTGATCGCCGCGGCGCTGATGCTGGCCTCGACCGCGTGCTAGCCTACGCCAAGGCCCGACCGCTGCCCGCGCCGGAACCGCGGGCGGCCTGAAGCCTTACCATCGCGCAAAACGCCTTAAGACTCGCCAGAAAGCTCGGCTGAGTTCCCGAGGAACGTTAGGAGCCTTTTCTTGAAGACCATTCGCGCCCTGCTGCCCGTCGTCGTCCTCCTGGCCGCCTGCTCGAATCCGGCCGGGCCGTCCAACGCCCAATCGGTCGGCAACGGACCCGTCCCCGACATGCCGCAGCCGACCCGCCGCGCCCCGGCCGACGCGGCGTCGATGAAGCTGTCGTTCTCGCCGGTGGTGAAGAAGGCCGCCCCGGCGGTCGTCAACGTCGCCAGCCGCCGGGTGGTGCAACGCCGCGTCGATCCCTTCTGGGACTTCTTCATGGGCGGCGGCGGCCAGGGCGGCAGCCAGGTGCAGGGCTCGCTGGGCTCGGGCGCCATCGTCCGCGCCGACGGGGTGATCATCACCAACCACCACAATATCGACGGGATGAGCGACATCACCGTCCAGCTGGCCGACCGTCGCGAGTTCCCGGCCACGGTTCTGCTGGACGATCCGCGCGCCGACCTGGCCGTGCTGAAGATCGACACCAAGGGCGAGAAGCTGCCCGTCATGGCCATCGACGACCAGGACCAGATGGAGGTCGGCGACCTCGTCCTGGCGCTGGGCAATCCGTTCGGAGTTCGGGCAGACCGTGACCAACGGCATCGTCTCGGCCCTGGCCCGGACCGACGTCGGGGCGGCCAATTTCGGCAGCTACATCCAGACCGACGCGGCCATCAATCCCGGCAATTCGGGCGGGCCGCTGGTGGACATGGACGGCGACCTGGTCGGCATCAACACCTTCATCATCTCGCGCTCGGGCTCGTCCAGCGGGGTGGGCTTCGCCATCCCGGCGGCCGTGGTGCGCCAGGTCGTCTCGGCGGCCCTGGGCGGGGGCCACAGCGTCGTGCGGCCCTGGCTGGGCGTGAAGGGCCAGCCGGTCACCGGCGACATCGCCAAGAGCCTGGGCATGAGCACCCCGCGCGGCGTGCTGGTGGCTCAGGTCTATCCCGGCTCGTCGGCCGATCGCGCCGGCCTCAAGGAAGGCGACGTCATCCTGTCGATCGACGGCCGGGCGGTGAACGACGAGGGCGGCGGCGCCTTCGCGATCGGCACCCACAAGGTCGGCGACCGCGTGCCGATGCAGATCCATCGCAACGACCGCGAGCAGACGCTCACCGTCCGCGCCGAGGCCGCGCCGGAGACCCCCGCCCGCGACGAGCGCACCCTGTCGGGCGCCAACCCGTTCAACGGCGCCACGGTGGTCAACCTGTCGCCGGCCGTCGCCCAGGACCTGGACGTCGACCCGTTCGTTGGCAGGGGCGTGCTGGTGACCAAGATCGGCGGCGGCTACGCGGCCAATATCGGCCTGCAGCCGGGTGACTTCATCCGCGAGGTCAATGGCCGCGCGGTCAATACGGTGGCCGATCTCAACGCCGCGGCGAAGCTGCCGACCCGCAACTGGGTGGTGACGATCGAGCGCAACGGTCAGCGGATCACGGCCCGCTTCTCGGGCTGACGACTTGCGCCCGGCGGCCTGCTAGAAGAGTTGCATGTCCGATCTCTTCCAGGCCGCCGGCCTGACGCCCCACGCGCCGGCGCCGCTGGCCGACCGCCTGCGGCCCCAGAGCCTCGACGAGGTGGTGGGCCAACAACACCTCTTGGGTCCCGAAGGCCCCATCGGCCGGATGGCCGCGGCCGATCGCCTGGCCTCGATGATCCTGTGGGGCCCGCCCGGCACCGGCAAGACCACCATCGCCCGCCTGCTGGCCAAGGCCGGCGGCTACGAGTTCCAGCAGATCTCGGCGGTCTTCTCGGGCGTCGCCGACTTGAAGAAGGTCTTCGAGCAGGCCCGCATGCGCCGCGCGGCCGGCCAGAGCACCTTGCTGTTCGTCGACGAGATCCACCGCTTCAACCGCGCCCAGCAGGACGGCTTCCTGCCGTTCGTGGAGGAGGGGATCGTCACCCTGGTCGGCGCCACCACCGAGAACCCTTCGTTCGAGCTGAACGGCGCTCTGCTGTCGCGCTGCCAGGTCTTCGTGCTGAAACGCCTGGGCGAGGACTCGCTGGACCAGTTGCTGCAACGCGCCGAGGTCGCCGAGAACCGGCCGCTGCCGATCGACGCCGAGGCGCGTTCGACTTCTGGTCGCCATGGCCGACGGTGATGGCCGCTACCTGCTGACCCTGGCCGAGACCCTGTTCTCGATCGGGACCGACAGCCCGCTGAACACGACGCAGCTGGGCCAGTTCCTGCAGAAGCGCCGTCCGGCCTACGACAAGGACCGCGAGGAGCACTACAACCTCATCTCGGCCCTGCATAAGTCGGTGCGCGGCAGCGATCCGGACGCGGCCCTCTACTGGCTGGCGCGGATGCTGGAGGGCGGCGAGGATCCGCTGTTCATCGCCCGCCGCCTGGTGCGGATGGCGTCGGAGGACATCGGCGCGGCCGATCCGCTCAGCCTGCTGCTGACCACGGCGGCCAAGGACGCTTACGACTTCCTGGGCTCGCCCGAGGGCGAGCTGGCCCTGGCCCAGGCCGTGGTCCACATGGCCTCGGCGCCCAAGTCCAACGCCGTCTACAACGCCTACAAGGCCGCCCGTCGCGCGGCCAAGGAGACCGGCAGCCTGATGCCGCCGTCGCATATCCTCAACGCGCCGACCAAGCTGATGAAGTCGCTGGGCTATGGCGATGGCTACGCTTACGACCACGATGTCGAGGGCGGCGTGTCGGGCCAGAACTACTTCCCGGACGGCATGGAGCGCCGGCGTTTCTACGAACCCAAGTCGGTCGGCGCGGAAGCCAAGGTGCGCGAGCGCTTGGAAGCCTGGAGCCAGGTGCGTAAGGACGGCAAATGAGCAGTCCGAAATTCCGCCGTCCGCCCGGCGTCGCCAAACCCAAGGCCGTCGAATGCCCGATCACCCTGACGCCCGAGGAGATCGAGGCGGCGCGGTCATGGGTGCTGTACGAGGACGAGGCGATCATCGTGCTGGATAAGCCCGCCGGCCTGTCCAGCCAGGGCGGGCGGATCAAGGCCCATACGCTGGACGACCTGCTGTGGGCGTTCGCCAAGCCGGGAAAGGCTCGACCGCGCCTGATCCATCGGCTGGACCGCGACACCTCGGGCGTGATCCTGACGGCCAAGACCAAGCCGGGCGCGGCCTTCCTGGGCGAGGCCATGATGGCCAAGCGCTTCCGCAAGTCCTACCTGGCCATCGTCGCGCCGGGCGCGCCCGAGCCCAAGGGCGGCATGATCGACAGCCCGTTGCGCCGCGAGTCGATCGGCCGCGAGGCCTATATGCGGGTCTGCGCGCCCGATCATCCGGACGCCGAGACCGCTCGCAGCCGCTATCGCACCCTGGCCAGCAATGGCGTCGCCGCGCTGGTCGAGCTGTCGCCCGACACCGGCCGCATGCACCAGCTGCGGGTCCATATGGCGTCCATCGGCCGGCCGCTGGCGGGCGACAGCCGCTATGGCGGGGCGCTGATGCTGGGCGGCGCGGCCGTGCCGCGCCTGATGCTGCACGCCGCGCGCCTGACCTTCCCGCACCCGCTGGGCGGCGAGCGCAAGGTCATGGCCCCGCTTCCGTCCGATTTCAAAGCCATGCTCCAGGCCCTGGATCTGGCGGTTCCGGAACAGCCCGGTTCCGAGGCCGTTGATCCGGTCTGAGGATATTCGCCATGAAGATCGCCAAGCCCCTGATCGCCGCCGCCCTGTCGGGCCTGCTGCTGGCCGCCTGCGCCACCGCCCCGACCGTTTATCGCGCCCAGCTCGGCGCGCCCAACGACGTCGGCTATTCGGAATATCGCCTGGAGGCCGGACGTTATCGCGTCACCTTCCAGGGCGGGCCGGGCGCCAAGGAGGCGCAGGTCGCCGACTATGCCCTGTTGCGCGCCGCCGAGCTGGCCCTGCGTGACGGCTATGACTGGTTCCGGATCGCCGACGGCTCGACCAATATCAGCGGTTACGACCGTGGACCGCGCGTGTCGGTCGGCGGCGGTTCGGCCAGCTTCGGGCGGCGATCGAGCGTCGGCGTCGGCCTGGGGACGAGCTTCAATCTCGGCCCAGGCCCGGCGGTCTCGCGCTCGATCGAGGTGGTGTTCGGCAGGGGGCCGACGCCGCGCGACCGCGACGCCTATGACGCGCGGGACGTGGTCAAGACCGTCGGCTACGGACGCCAGCGAGTTCTAGTTAGGCCGCCGCCCGCTTGCCCAGCGGATAGTTCGCGCGCAGCGCCGCGTGGGTGAGGCCGGCCGTCTCGGCGGCGGCGAAATAACCGTCCTGGGGCAGGCCTTGCAGGATGGTCATCGGGGCCAGGCCCCGGGCGTCGCGACCGAAGGCCATCATCTCCATGGCGATCTTGCCGGCTTCGCCGGAGAGGTCGGAGGCGTCCAGCGCCAGGCCGGCCAGACGAGCGTCGCGCAGCACGCGCAGGGCCTCCTTGTCCGGCGGCACGCGGGCGATGACGCCGCGGGTAAGGGCGCGCAACAGGCCGACCACTTCCAGCAGGCGGCCGGCGGGGGTGCCGCGGGTGACATCGACCAGTTCGATCATCAGGCCGCCGCGCAGCAGGCTCAGCGACAGGCCGGCTGTGCCCGTCAGCAGGTCGCGGCCGCGCTGGGTGCCCAGGGTGCGGAACGAGGCCGGCAGGATCAGTTCGGGCGCGTTGTGGCCCTGGGCCGAGCGGGCGAACACCGAGGCGTATTTCAGCGTCGACTCGTCGATGAAGGCCACATCGCGGTCCGACAGCTTGGTCAGGGCGCGGGCCGAGGCCTGGCGACCGCTGGCCAGGTGGGTGACCATCGGCTCGACCCGCACGGCGGTGGTGATGTTGCGCCGGAGGCTGACCACATGCTCCAGCGTGAAGTCCACGCGCAGCGCCGCTCCGCCGGCGGTGGTGAAGGCCACCGGGGTGCGGCGGGCCTCGTCAGCGGGATCCACTTCGATACGGACCGGCGAGCGTGCGGAGTCGCGGCGGGCGCGGGCGGCCAGGATCACGGTCGGGTCGATCGGCTTGCAGACGGCCTCGCCGTTCTCGACCCCAATCACCGAACGGATGCCCAGGTCCTTCGGCGAGGCGGCGCCCAGCAGATGGGTCAGGACGTCTTCCAGGATCCGCACGCTGGTCGCCTGGGCGGCCAGGCCCTGGTCGTTGTTCATGGCGATCAGGAATTCGCTGTCCGAGATGCGGGCCCGCATGTCGTTGCGGTCCAGATGCTCGTTGAGTTTCAGCTCGACATAGGTCCAGACGTCGCCGCGCTTCTGGCTCCACCATTCGCCGGCCCAGTGCCGGATGGCCTTGATGCTGATCACGTTGACCGAGCCGCGCGCGACCAGCTCCGAGCCCGACAGGCGCTGAGCCACCGGGCCCGGGAGGGCCACGCGTTCGGTCGCGTCCGAAGAGGTTGAGGTGTCGAAGGGCATGGGTCTGGCGCTGTTGATACGCCCTGGAGAATGCGGGAAGCGCGCTTAACCGGTCGTTCGGAAATACGGTTTCCAAACGCGTTTACCGTGAAAGAAACCGGGGAAAATCAAGGGAACTTCGTTGGATGCTTGGCGTCGGCGTCAGCTCGGCGCATAAGGCGTTCATGAACAAGCTGCTTCTGGTGGCCGCTGGCGGAGCCGTCGGCTCGGTCGCGCGCTATCTGGTCGGCGTCGGCGCCATGCGGGTCATGGGGACGGGCTGGCCGTATGGCACCTTCACCGTGAACATCGCCGGGGGCTTCCTGATGGGGTGCCTGGCCTCGTGGCTGGCGCATCGCGGCAGCGGATCCAACGAACAGTGGCGCGTGCTGCTGGGCGTGGGCGTGCTGGGCGGCTTCACGACGTTCTCTTCGTTCTCGCTGGAGACCGCGCTGATGATCCAGAAGCGCGACTATCTGCCAGCCTTCTCCTATGCCGCCGCCAGCGTGCTTCTGTCCTTGGCGGCCCTGTTCGCGGGCCTTCTGATCGCCCGCAAGGTTTTCGCATGAGCATCAAGGAAGTCCGCACGCTGTACGTCGACGCCGGCGAGGACGGGGTCCGCCTCGATCGCTGGTTCAAGCGACGCTGGCCGCACCTCAACCACATCCAGCTGAACAAGCTGTTCCGCTCGGGCCAGGTCCGGGTCGACGGTTCGCGCGCCAAGGCCGACACCAAGTTGGCCGCCGGCAGCCAGATCCGCGTGCCGCCGCTGCCCGACGCACCCGATCCTTCGGACAAGGCCAAGCTGTCGCCGCGCGACATCGCCTACGCCAAGTCGCTGGTGCTGTACGAGGACGAGGAAGTCCTGGCGCTGAACAAGCCCGCCGGCCTGGCCGTGCAGGGCGGCACCAAGACCACCAAGCACGTCGACAAGCTGCTCAGCGCCTGGGGCGAGGGCGTCGATCGCCCGCGGCTGGTCCATCGCCTGGACCGCGACACCTCGGGCGTGCTGTTGCTGGGCAAGACGCCCGCCGCGGCCGCGCGCCTGTCGGGCGCCTTCGCCAAGCGCAAGGCGCAGAAGACCTATTGGGCCATCGTCGCCGGCAATCCGCACCCGACCGAGGGCGTGATGGAGCTGCACCTGGCCAAGCGCGGGGTCGGTGATCGCGAACTGGTGGTGCCGGCCCAGCCCAAGGACCCGGACGCCCAGCCGGCCGAGACCGAGTTCGTCACCATCAGCCGGGCCGGGCCGCGCGTCACCTGGATGGCCCTGCGTCCGCACACCGGCCGCACCCACCAGCTGCGCGCCCACATGAAGGCCATGGGCCATCCCATCCTCGGCGACCCCAAGTACGGCGACGAGAAGTCGGCGCCGCTGTCGGAGGGGCTGAAGCTGCAGCTGCACGCCCGCTCGATCCTGCTGCCGCACCCTTCGGCCGGCATGCTGCACATCGAGGCGCCGCTGAGCCCCGAGATGAAGGAAGGCTTCCGCAAGTTCGGCTTCTCGGAAGACGAGGCCGACGCCGAACCCTTCGCGCGCCGCCAGACCAAGCGACGGTAGTTCCGTCGGCCTAGCAGGACATGGGAAAGGCCCTTCAGGCTTTCTCCCGGCGGGGCATCATTGCGATCATCCCCTCGGTCCTGGCCCGGACGTCGGGCGACCCGAGGCAGCTGACCATCGCGTCATAGCCTGGCGCGCCTGGCGTGATCCGGACCATGAAGGGCGGCGCATGGTTGGCCGGACAGAAGATCACCGCCTCATCCGGGGTGGCTTCCGCCGGGTCCAGGATGCTGGAGGAGCGCGTCAGCATGAACAGCGGCGGGCGCGCGTATCCTCGCCGGCGCAGATCCGAGATCACCGCCTGCTGTGTGGATTCGTCCAGCCCCTGCTCGATCATGTCGATGACGAGCGTGTTCGACCGCCCCTGTTCCAGACCGACCACGAGCGTCACCAGGGCGTCGGATTCGGTCGCGCCGTCTTCCACGAGCCACGCGAGCGACGCCTCCACGCGTTGGCGCAACTCGGAGTTCGGTCTCCATGGCTCGCCTTGTCTCCTCATGGCGCTCGATCCGATCGAGCCCGATGAAGAGGGCGCCGGGCAGATGCTGGGCAAGCATCCGCGCCAGCCTCGTCTTCCCGCTGCCGAGCGGTCCGACGATATAGTTGAGCGCTCGGACGCCGCGCGCCTCGAACCATTCTCCGCCCCAAGGCCACGGGAGATGGAAGCCCGCGACCAGGGTGTCGGCAGCGGCCGTCAAGCCCGCCAGGTCCAGCATCGCGGGGACCTGGCCTTGCGCCAAGGCGCGCCTCAGGGCGCTGATTTTCTCGAGTCGCTGGCTGAGTTGGTCGAACTCCGATTCCAGTCGGGTCTGCAGGGAGCCAAGCGCGGGCTCCAGGCCGTCGGCCACGCCGCTCACGACGCGCTCCACCTGCTTGAGGCTGAAGCCCAGCGATCGCAGGGCGACGATCTCGGCGGCGCGCCGGATCTGGTCCGGTCCGTAGGCGCGCCAGCCGGTGGCGCTTCTTGTCGGGTGAAGCAGGCCGCGCTCCTCGTAGAGGCGAAGCGCCTTGGTTGAAATGCCCAGATGGCGGGCCGCTTCGGACGGGCTGAGGACATCGACGGAAGCACGCATGACTCGCCTCGTTGTGGCTGACCGTCCTATCCATGGGACCGGCCCCAGGGGCCGGGTCAAGAGGCTAGCGAGCAGGCGTCGTCGAGCTACACCAGACCCGTGACCGGCTTCGCCGCCGCGCTGTCGGGAAACACCTTGCGCTCCAGGATGGCGCGGTCGACGCCGATGTGATCGGCCAGCACGCCCTTGAACAGGCCGCGCATGTCGAGCGTCGGGGCGGTGTCGCGGTTCTCGAACAGGGCGTTGTCGGCCAGTCCCGGCCAGTCGCCGATGACGCCGCCCCCTTTCTTCAGCGCCCCGCCCAGGACGAGGCCCGTCGAGGCCGTGCCGTGGTCGGTGCCGCCGGTGCCGTTGACGCGGGCCGTTCTGCCGAATTCGGTGACGGCGATGACCACCGTGTTCTTCCACTCGGCGCCGAGCCCGGCATGCAGGCCGTCCAGCACCGCGTCCATATAGGACAGCCGGGTGGCGATCTGGCCCGGCTGGCCGGCGTGGGTGTCGAAACCGTCTAGCGAGATAGCCGCGATCTGGGGACCGCCGGCCTGGATCATGAAGCCGCCCAGGGTCGAGCCCAGTTTGCGCGCCGCCTCGCCGCCGGCGCGGTTCTGGCGGTCGTTGGCCATGGTGGGCGACATCCGCGCGGCGCCTGGCTTTGTCGGCGTCGAGGCCGCCGCGATGTTCATGGCCGGCGTGGCCGAGAGGGCGGTCATGGCCGTCTGGGCCATGGTCTCGGTCTCCAGTCCGCGCGCGAAGGCCGGACCCAGCATCGGGTCGTTGCGATAGAGGTCCTGCAGCAGGGTCGGCAGGCGGGCGGTCTCGTCGACGCCCTTGCCCGGCGACCAGCTGGCCGCCTGGATCTTGCCGCGCAGGATCAACGGGGCGGTGGTTCCGACCGACAGACCCTCGACCTTGCGGACGGGAGCGAGAGCCTCCAGCGTGCGGTTCAGCCAGCCGGTCTCGGTCCCGTAGACATGGGCCGCGCCGGTCTCCAGCACGTCCTGGGCCTCGAAGTGGGAACGGGCGCGGTCGGGGCTGGCGATGGCGGGCGCGATGCGGGCCTCGCCCTTCAGCGCCAGGGCGTGAACGGCTTTCAGCTCGGGGTGCAGGCCGAAGGTGTCGTCCAGCTTCAGCACCTGGTCGGGCTTCAGGGCGATCGAGCCGCGCAGGTTGGCGTAGTTCGCATCGCCGACCGGCGGCGAGACGGACAGGCCGTCCATGCCGCCCCGGCAGATGACGACGACAAGCTTCTTCCTGGCGAGATCGCCTTCCGTGGCGGCGAAGGCCTGGGAGCCCAGGAATTTGACGGTGATCCCGAGGCTGGCGCCCAGGCCCAGCAGCGAGCGGCGGTTGATTTGAGCGGTCATCGGCGTTGGAACTCCGGGCTCATCACGAGAAGGGCGAAGGCTTCCTTGCGGGTCTCGGCCCGCGACACGGCCTTGGCGACAGGGGGCGTCAGGCGCGCGCCCAAGGCCGAGACGGCCAGGGCGTTGGGATCGGTGCGGTCGGCGACCACGGCGGCGAAGCCCTGGGCCCACTGCATCCGCTTGATGAGGCCATCGGGGGAGGCCCAGGTCTGGGCGTCCTCGGCCCAGCCCTTGGGGGAGGGGGGCGAGAAGGGCTTCTGGCCAAGGCCCGTGAGGATCGGCGCCAGGCGTTCGATCGCCGACGGCTCGGCCCCGATCAGGCGCCAGGTCGACAGGGTATATTCGTAGGGCGTCTTGAACTTGGCGGGCGTCGGATCCCAGGCCTCGGGGCTTTCGACCAGGGCTTTGGCGACCTGGGCGAGATCGCCGCCGGTGTCCATCCAGCGCTTCTCCAGCCGCGCGGTGAGGGCGGGCGGGGGCGTGTCGGAGACGAAGTGGCGGGCGAGCTTGCCGCAGACGTGGCGGGCGGTGCGCTTGTCGGCGGCCAGGGTCTTCAGAACCGCCATGCCTTGCTGGATGTCGCCCTGGGCGTATCGGCGACCCATGATCGTGCGAGCGCCCGGCTCGTGGGCGGCGTCGCGGAACACGAACTGGCCCTGGCGATCCTCGTTGTCGCGGCCGACCGAGAAGCCGGTCAGGGCCCGCGCGAACTCGGTGACGTCGCTCTGCGTGTAGCCGGCGTCGACCCCGACCGTGTGCAGTTCCATGATCTCGCGGGCCAGGTTCTCGTTCAGTCCGGCCCTGGCGCCGCGCCTGCGGAGGCCGATCTGGCTGTTGGGACCAATCGACTGGGCCTGGTCCAGATAGGTCAACATGGCCGGGTGGGTCGACGAGGCGACGAGCAGGGTCTCGAAGCTGTCGAACACGTGGGGGCGGATCGCCTCGCGCTCGAACGGGCCGATCAGCACCGAGGTGATCTGCTTGGTGGCCGAGACCGTGAAGTGGTTGGCCCAGAACAGCGCCCAGCGCTCGCGGAAGCCCGCCGGCGTATTGGTCGCCAGGCGCGCGCGGGCCAGGAAGTCGGCATTGACCTTGTCCCGCAAGGCGAGCTGAGCGGCCTTTGCGGCTTGCAGGGCCGCGTCGTCGCTGGCCTCGCCGTCCTTTTTCTGCCGAGCGGCCTTCTGCTGCTGCTGGTAGTCGCGCATCTGCTCGAAGCGCTGGGCCGAGGTCTCGCCGCCGTCCTGCGGGGCGTCGGCGCCGTCGCGGCGGATCTGGGCGATCAGGAAGCCTTGCGGATCGGCCTTGGCGGCGTCGATCTCGCCGGGGCGGGCGCCCAGGCCGAAGCGGGTGACGGCGATGGCGGCCATCATGTCCTTGGACGGTAGGCTCAAGCGGCGCTCTCCCTTGCGCTGACACGCGATCTTGCTCATTCAACGCGGGTCAGTGGCCGTTCCGTCGCGCGGCCTGGAAAAGAGTTCTCGCCGTGTCCGACAAGTCCGAGCTGCTGCTGAAACCCAAGCGCTTCTACAAGGCGGCCGCCGCGGCGCCGGTCGAGGGAGGCTTCGCCGTTCAGCTCGATGGCCGCACGCCCAGGTCGCCGGCCAGGAAGCCGCTGATCCTGCCCACCCAAGCCCTGGCCGATCTGATCGCCGCCGAGTGGGAGGCCCAGGTCGAGTATATCGACAACAGTCTGATGCCGGCCACGCGCCTGGCCTTCACGGCCATCGACCGCATCGCCGAGACCCGCGCCGAGGTGTCCGGGGAGATCACCGCCTACGCCGCGTCTGACCACCTCTGCTATCGCGCCGAGCACCCGACGCCGCTGGTCGAGCGCCAGGCGCGCGAGTGGGGCGCGGTCCTGGACTGGGCCAAGGCCGAGCATGGCCTGGTGTTCACGCCCGTCGGCGGGATCATCCATCAGCCGCAGCCGCCGGCCACCCTGGCGGCTGTCGAGGCCCTGGCCCTGACCCTGGATGATTTCAGCCTGGCGGGGGTGGCCTTCGCCGCCGGTCTCTACGGCTCGACCGTGCTGGCCCTGGCCGTTCGCGCCGGCCGGCTGACCGGCCGCAAGGCCCTGGATCTGTCGCGCCTCGAGGAGACGTTCCAGGCCGAGCAGTGGGGAGAGGACGCCGAAGCGACCGCCCGCGTGGCGTTCCTGGCGGTCGAGGCCGAAATGATCGACCGCTGGTTCGCCGCGCTCCGTTAGGGGGCGGGACCTTCCGCACTCCGCGGCGCCGCCAGGTCCGTCTTGCCTGCACCCCCTGGCCCCGCTAGGGCTGGCTTTCTAAGGTGGGCGAACCACCAGCATGAAGATCCGGGCAGGGGAGCTAGCGCGTTGCAGCACATTCTCGAGGAACTCGACCGTCGTCGCGAGCAGGCCAGGGCTGGCGGCGGGGAGGCGCGGGTGGCCGCTCAGCACGCCAAGGGCAAGTTGACGGCGCGCGAGCGGATCGACCTCTTGCTGGACGAGGGCTCGTTCGAGGAGTTCGACATGTTCGTCGAGCACCGCAGCGCCGACTTCGGCATGGCCGACCAGAAGATCCCCGGCGACGGGGTGGTCACCGGCTGGGGCACGATCAACGGCAAGGTCGTCTACGTCTTCTCCAAGGACTTCACGGTGTTCGGCGGCAGCCTGTCGGGCGCCCACGCGGCCAAGATCGTCAAGGTCCAGCGCCAGGCCATGAAGGTCGGCGCGCCGATCATCGGCCTGTTCGACGCCGGCGGGGCCCGCATTCAGGAGGGCGTCGACAGCCTGGCCGGCTATGCCGACATCTTCCTGGAGAACACCCTGGCCAGCGGCGTCATCCCGCAGATCAGCGTGATCATGGGCCCCTGCGCCGGCGGCGACGTCTATTCGCCCGCGATCACCGACTTCATCTTCATGGTCAAGGACACCAGCTACATGTTCGTGACCGGGCCCGACGTGGTCAAGACCGTCACCAACGAGGTGGTCACCGCCGAGGAACTGGGCGGGGCCCGGGTCCACGCCGCCAAGTCGGGCGTGGCCGAGGGCGCGTTCGAGAACGATCTTGAAGCCCTGACCCAGGTGCGCCGCCTGGTCGACTTCCTGCCCTCGTCCAACCGCGAACCCGCCCCCGAGCGCGAGAGCTTCGACGAGCCCTATCGCGAGGAGGCCAGCCTCGACACCCTGGTCCCGGCCGATCCGACCAAGCCCTACGACATCAAGGAGCTGATCCTGAAGATCGTCGACGAGGCCGACTTCTTCGAGATCTCCAGCGAATGGGCCAAGAACATCGTCGTCGGCTTCGCCCGCATGGACGGCGAGACCGTCGGCGTGGTGGCCAACCAGCCGCAGGTCCTGGCCGGGGTGCTGGACATCGACTCCAGCCGCAAGGCCGCGCGCTTCGTGCGGTTCTGCGACGCCTTCAACATCCCGATCATCACCCTGGTCGACGTGCCGGGCTTCATGCCGGGGACCAAGCAGGAGTACGGCGGCCTGATCAAGCATGGCGCCAAGCTGCTCTTCGCCTATGCCGAGGCCACGGTCCCGAAGATCACCGTCATCACCCGCAAGGCCTATGGCGGGGCCTATGACGTGATGAGCTCCAAGCACCTGCGCGGCGACCTCAACTACGCCTGGCCGACCGCCGAGATCGCGGTGATGGGCGCCAAGGGGGCGGTGGAGATCATCTTCCGCCAGGAGGCCAAGGACCCCGAGGCGCTCGCCGCCCGCGAGGCCGAGTACAAGGACCGCTTCGCCAACCCGTTCGTCGCCGCCAGCCGCGGCTACATCGACGACGTCATCATGCCACACGGCACCCGTCGCCGCATCGTGCGGGGGCTCAAGAGCCTCAAGGGCAAGGAACTGGCGAACCCCTGGAAGAAACACGACAACATCCCGCTGTAGGCGAACGCATCGACGGGGACGGGGATAAAAACCTTGTCCCCATGCGGGAGAAGGCGGCGCGCAGCGCCGGAGGACGGATTGCTGGGCCTGGATTAGCGTTACGGATCAAGCGGTTAAGTTTGTGCGCCCCCTGACCCTACCGCCTTCATCCGCAAGGGGAGAAGGGTGTTCGATGAGCATTCACGCCCTTGCGTCCCCGGCTCCGAAACCTGCCGTATTCTCTACCCACCTCGTCGCGAGGAAAGGGCGCATGGCCAGCGACCATTTGCGGCGGCGGGGGGCGGTCGAGCGGGCGCGCTCTTCGGCGCGGGGGAAACTCCGCAACTGCATCCCTCTGGCGGCGGTCGGCCCTGGAACACAGAAACGACGTGGGATGTCGGGCCGAAGAGGCGACAGGCGGCTGGAAACAGCCGCATCCGGGATCGGGCTACGCGGCCTGACCCGCCCGTCGGAGGCTTCAAGGGCGTTGGGGTGCGAACAGCATCACGGCGTCACGCTTCCGGATAACGATCGCGCGGAGCGTCGGGCTTCGTCGAAACGGTATTTATCCAGTTCTTCCGGACGCTGTCCGGCGCTCCGCATCCCTTTCCACGCCTTCAGCGAGCGATCGCGTGAAGCGGCGGAGGTGTGGGCTGTCCGCAAACCTTTCCCTTCTGGCCCGAGCCTTCTATATGCGGACGCTTCTTTGCTTCGTCGATTTGCCCGAAAGGCCGCGCCCGCATGGCTCGCATCCTGATCACCTCGGCCCTGCCGTACATCAACGGCATCAAGCACCTGGGGAATCTGGCGGGGTCGATGCTGCCGGCCGACGTCTATGCGCGCTTCCAGCGGGCCCGCGGCCACGAGACCCTCTACATCTGCGCCACCGACGAACACGGCACGCCGGCCGAGCTGGCGGCCACCGCGGCCGGCCAGGACGTGGCCACCTACTGCGCCGAGCAGCACGCGTGCTGCAGCACGATGTGGGCCGCGCCTTCGGCCTGTCGTGGGATCATTTCGGCCGCTCGTCCTCGCCGCAGAACCATCGCCTGACCCAGCACTTCTGCCAGGCGCTGGAAGACCACGGCCTGATCGAGGAACGCGTCGACCAGATGGTCTATTCGGTCGACGACAAGCGCTTCCTGCCCGACCGCTATGTGGAGGGGACGTGCCCGCACTGCGGGTTCGAGAAGGCGCGCGGCGACCAGTGCGACAACTGCGGCAACCTGCTGGACCCCACCGACCTGATCAATCCGTACTCGGTGATCTCCGGCTCGCGGAACATCGAGGTGCGCGACACCCGCCACCTCTACCTGCTGCAGACTAAGATGGCCGACAAGATCCGCGCCTGGGTCGACAGCCACGCCGACTGGCCGCCGCTGGCCCGCTCGATCGCCTACAAGCACCTGGACGAGGGGCTGATCGACCGCGGCATCACCCGCGACCTGGCCTGGGGCATCCCGGTGGCCAAGGACGGGATCCCGCGCCCGGGCTTCGAGGACAAGGTCTTCTACGTCTGGTTCGACGCCCCCATCGAGTACATCGCCGCCACGCAAGAGTGGGCCGAGGGCGCGCCCGACCGTGACTGGAAGCGCTGGTGGCGCACCGATGAGGGCGCCGAGGATGTCCGCTACGTCCAGTTCATGGGCAAGGACAATGTCGCGTTCCACACGGTCAGCTTCCCGGCGACCATTCTGGGCTCCGAAGAGCCGTGGAAGAGCGTCGACATGCTCAAGGCCTTCAATTGGCTGAACTGGTACGGCGGCAAGTTCTCGACCTCCAACAAGCGCGGCGTTTTCATGGACGCGGCCCTGGAGATCCTGCCGCCCGACCTGTGGCGCTGGTACCTGACGGCCAATTCGCCGGAGAGCAGCGACACGGCCTTCACCTGGGAGCAGTTCGCCAGCGCTGTGAACCGCGACCTGGCCGACGTGCTGGGCAACTTCGTCAACCGCATCCTGAAGTTCAACGAGAGCAAGTTCGAGGGCGTGGTGCCGGCGGGCGGCGAGCCGGGGCCGTTGGAAGAGAAGCTGTTCGCCGACGTCTCGGCGCGCCTGGCGGACCTTTCCGAACAGATGGACGCCATCGAGATCCGCAAGAGCGCCCAGGCGTTGCGGGCCTTGTGGGTGGTCGGCAACGAGTACCTGCAGGAGGCCGCGCCGTGGACCGCGATCAAGACCGATCGCGACCGCGCCGCCGTCATCGTTCGCACGGCCCTGAACCTGGTGGCCCTCTACGCCAAGCTCTCGGCCCCGTTCATCCCGTTCGCCGCCGAGACGATCGGCAACGCCTTCGGGCTGGACTACCCGGCCGCATGGCCCTCGAACGACGCCAAGGCCGAGCTCGACAAGCTGCCCGTCGGTCAGGCGGTGACCGTGCCGGCCGTGCTGTTCAAGAAGATCGAGGACGAGCAGATCGCCGAATGGACAGCCCGCTTCGGCGGCGCGGAATAGGGCGAGCTTCGTGGAATGACCGGAGGGGCGGACAAGACGGAGGCGCCAAGGCTCCCGACGCTCGTCCGCCTCTGCCTGTTCTACGCCGCGATCTTTCTGAGCTCCGGCGTCAGCCTGCCGTATATCGGCACCTATCTGCGCTCGCGCGGCATGAGCGGCGGCGAGATCGGGCTGATCCTGGCCGTGCCGCTGCTGCTCAAGCCCTTCACCGGCGCCTCGCTTGCCGTGTGGGCCGACGGCTTCACCCTGCGGCGCACGCCGATGGTGCTGCTGCTGGCCGGGGCGGGGCTGGGTTATGCGGGCCTGCTGGCCGCTCCGAACCTGTGGTGGTTCATCCTGGCCTGGTTCGTCGGTCAGACCCTCCTGTCGACCGTCTCGCCGCTGATCGACATCATCACCCTGCGCCGGGCGCGGACCGAGGGTTTCAACTACGGGATCCCGCGCGGCACGGGCTCCAGCGCCTTCATCGCGGCGAACCTGGCCATGGGGTCGATCCTGACCTTCGCCGCGCCGACCATCATCGCCATCTGGATCACCTCGGCCTGCTTCATCGCGGCCCTGGCCGCCACCCTGCTGGTTCCGCCCGAACGCGTGCACGCCGAAGGCGCCAAGCCCGACCGATCCGAACGCTGGAAAGGCCTCTCCGAGCTGCTGCGCAACCGCACCTTCGTGCTGGCGGTGGTTACGGCCGGCCTGATCCAGGGGGCGCACGCGTTCTATTACGGCTTCTCGGCCATCCTCTGGCGCAAGCAGGGGATCTCCGAGCCGATGATCGGCGTGCTGTGGGGCGTGGGGGTCGCGGCCGAGGTCGGCTTCATGTGGTTCCTGGAGCCGCTGCGTCGCCGCTGGGGCCCGGAACGGTTCCTGATCCTGGGCGCGTCCGCCGCCGTGCTGCGGTGGACGCTCTATGCCTTCGAGCCGCCGCTATGGGCTTTGTTCCCACTGCAGATGCTGCACGCCTTGACCTTCGCCGCCTCGTTCCTGGCCTCGCTGCGCCTGATCGAGAAACTGGCCCCGGCGTCGGCGGCGTCGCCAGCCCAGGCGATCAACTCGGCGCTGTCGTCCGGCTTCACCTTGGGGATCGCGACCTTGGCTTCGGGCCCGCTGTTCGACCACCTGGGGCCCTATGGCTATCTCGCCACCGCGTTCATGGCGCTGCTGGGTCTGGGCGGCGCGCTATGGCTATCGCGCCGCTCGAGACATCAGATCGTGTAGTCGATCTCCTGGCCTTCCAGCCAGGCCACGATCCGTTCCGCCGCTTCCACGGGATCGATCGCGGTGGTGTCGATCCGCAGTTCAGGCGCTTCCGGAGCCTCATACGGACTGTCGACGCCGGTGAAGTTCTTCAACTGACCCGAGCGGGCCTTCTTGTAGAGGCCCTTCACGTCCCGCGCCTCGGCCACGGCCAGGGGCGTGTCGACGAAGACCTCGATGAACTCGCCCGGCTCCAGGATGTCGCGCGCCAGCTGGCGCTCGGCCCGGAACGGCGAGATGAACGCGGTCAGCACGATCAGACCGGCGTCGACCATCAGCTTGGCGACCTCGGCCACCCGGCGGATGTTCTCGACGCGGTCCTCCTCGGTGAAGCCGAGGTCCTTGTTGAGGCCGTGGCGGACATTGTCGCCGTCCAGCAGATAGGTGTGACGACCCAGGGCGTGCAGACGCTTCTCGACGAGGTTGGCGATCGTCGACTTGCCGGCGCCCGACAGGCCCGTCAGCCAGACGACCTGGCCGCGCTGGCTCTTCAGCGCCGCTCGCGAGGCCTTGGTGACGTCGGTGTGCTGCCAATGGATGTTGTCGGCGCGCCGCAGGGCGAAGTTGATCATCCCCGCGCCGACGGTGCGGTTGGACAGCCGGTCGATCAGGATGAAGCCGCCCATCTGGCGGTTGTCGGCATAGGCCTCGAACGGGATGGCCTGGTCGAGCGAGAGGTTCACGAGGCCGATCTCGTTCAGCTCCAGGCGCTTGGCGGCCGTATGCTCCAGCGTGTTGACGTTCACGCGGTGCTTGATGTCGGTGACGCTGGCGCCGACCGTCCTCGCCCCCAGCTTCAGCAGATAGGTGCGGCCCGGGGGCAGGGGCTCATCGTCCATCCAGACGACGGTGGCCTCGAACTGGTTGGCGACCGGGGCGGGCGCGTCGGCGGCGGCGATGACGTCGCCGCGCGAGATGTCGATCTCGTCTTCCAGCGTCAGGGTCACCGACTGGCCGGCGACGGCCTTGTCGAGATCGCCAGGCAGGGTGACGATCCGCGCCACCCGGCTCTCGCGACCGGAGGGCAGGGCGCGGATGCGGTCGCCCGGCTTGATGCCGCCCGAGGCGATCAGGCCCGAGAAGCCCCGGAAGTCGAGGTTCGGGCGGTTGACCCACTGCACCGGCATGCGGAACGGCTTGGCCTGGAGATCGTCCTCGACCTCGACGCCTTCAAGCCAGTCCATCAGGATCGGCCCCTTGAACCAGGGCGTATGTTCGCTGGCGGAGGCGATGTTGTCGCCGCCCAGGCCCGAGATCGGGATGGGCGTGAAGACCGACAGGCCGATCTGCTCGGCGAAGGCGCGATAGTCGGCGACGATGCGGTCGAAGACGGCCGGGTTCCAGCCGACCAGGTCCATCTTGTTCACCGCCAGCACCACGTGGCGGATGCCGAGCAAGGACACGAGATAGCTGTGGCGGCGCGTCTGGGTCAGCACGCCCTTGCGTGCGTCGATCAGGATCACGGCCGCGTCGGCGGTCGAGGCGCCGGTGACCATGTTGCGGGTATATTGCTCGTGGCCGGGGGTGTCGGCGACGATGAACTTGCGCTTCTCGGTCGAGAAGAAGCGGTAGGCGACGTCGATGGTGATGCCTTGCTCGCGCTCGGCGGCCAGGCCGTCGACCAGCAGGGCGAAGTCGATCGCCCCGCCCTGGGTGCCGACCTTCTTGGAATCCGCTTCGAGAGCGGCAAGCTGGTCCTCGAAGATCATCTTGCTGTCGTACAGCAGGCGACCGATCAGGGTGGACTTGCCGTCGTCGACGCTGCCACAGGTGATGAAGCGCAGCAGCGACTTGTGCTGATGCTGGTGCAGATAGGCGTCGATGTCCTCGGCGATCAGGGCGGACTGGTGCGCCATCAGAAGTAGCCCTCCTGCTTCTTCTTCTCCATCGAGGCGGACTGGTCGTGGTCGATGACCCGGCCCTGGCGCTCGCTGGTCGTGGTCAGCAGCATCTCCTGGATGACCTGGGGCAGGGTGGCGGCGGTGCTCTCGACCGCGCCGGTCAGCGGGTAGCAGCCCAGGGTGCGGAAGCGGACGCTCTTCATCTGGGGGACTTCGCCGTCCCGCAGGCGGAAGCGGTCGTCGTCGACCATGATCAGGGCCCCGTCGCGCTCGACCACCGGCCGTTCGGCCGCGAAGTACAGCGGCACGATCGGGATGTTCTCTAGGTGGATGTACTGCCAGACGTCCAGCTCGGTCCAATTGGAGATCGGGAAGACGCGCAGGCTTTCACCCGGGTGTTTGCGGGTGTTGTAGAGGTTCCAAAGCTCGGGGCGCTGGTTCTTCGGGTCCCACCGGTGCTCGGCGGTGCGGAACGAGAAGACCCGTTCCTTGGCCCGGCTCTTCTCCTCGTCGCGACGAGCGCCGCCGAAAGCCGCGTCGAAGCCGTACTTGGAAAGCGCCTGCTTGAGGCCCTCGGTCTTCCAAAGATCCGTGTGCAGGGCGCTGCCATGGTCGAACGGATTGACGCCGCGCGCCTCGGCGTCGGGGTTCTTGTGGACGATCAGGTCAAAGCCCAGCTCGGACGCCACCTTGTCGCGCAGAGCATACATGTCCCGGAACTTCCAGGTCGTATCCACGTGCAGCAGCGGGAACGGCGGCTTGCTGGGATAGAAGGCCTTGGCGGCCAGGTGCAGCATCACCGCGCTGTCCTTGCCGATCGAGTACAGCATGACCGGCCGTTCGCACTCGGCCGCCACCTCGCGCAGGATGTGGATGCTCTCGGCCTCCAGGCGCTGGAGGTGGGTCAGGCGCGCCGGCGAGATTTCGGTCATTGCGGAGTCCGGCGGGTACGCGGCGGGTGCGAATTGGGTAAGGGCCAAGGCGAGGGTCCGCAAAGGAAAAACGTCTCAGCGCGTCTGTCGAGGAGCGCGCTGCGTCACCTTGCGACCTATGCCCGGGCGAGGCTGCGGACAACCGCCGGAATTCTGGGGGCGCTGTCAGCGGACATGGGGCCCAAGGCCGGTCGGCGCCGACCTTCATGACCAAAAGTTCACTCGCCTCCGTCCAAGAACGCTAGCATAACGCCGGTATCGGTCCAGGGACGGGCTATGGGCTTTCTGACGGAAATGCTGGCTGTTGCGGTCGTCTGGCTGTCTTCGTTCGCGCTCTGCCAGTTCGGGGTGAGCGTCGAGCACGCCGTTTGCCCGCACGCCAAGAGCGCCTCGGCCAAGACGGTCGCCCGCTCTCCGCGTGGCGCGCCGATCGCGGTGAATGCGTCTTCTGGAACGGTCGAGGCGACGGCGCGCGACGCTTGAACGACCGCGCAAGGCGTCGAGACCCGCGAACACAACGGAAGTCGCTTTTCGCCAAGGCTTTTCGCCGTTAGGTTCATGTGACACGCGAAGGAGGGGTCCGGCGCGCGAAGGTTGTCTCTTGCGCCCCTCGCCGACGCCTTGGGACCCTGGCTGTGTATGAAGCCTAAGAAGCGCCAACCGCTCGATTTCTCCGCTACGCCGACGGATGCCCCTCCCGAGGAAACCAAGACCACGCCTGAACTCCCTCCGGAGGTTCCTGGGACGACGTCCTTCGCCGAGCCGAAAGGCGACGTTCCGACCGCCGAACCCTTGAGCCTGCAGGACACCCTGAACGATGACCTGGCTGTTCCGCCGCCGATGACCGTGCGCTCGCGCCGACGTCGGGAACCCGATCCCGAGCCGGTCGAGAGCTTCTCCGAACCCGAGCTGAAACTGGCCACCTCGCTGACCGCGACCGCTCAGCCGCCGGCGCCAGCCGTGGAGCCCGAACGCGCCGCCCCGGCCAAGGCCGAGAGCCGCGAGCCTACCCTGGACCTGCGCGGACCCGAAACGACTGTCCCGCTACGGACCGAGGACGTTCCGCGCCGCATGTCCGGCGTTCTGTTCTGGACCCTGGCCACCGCCATCGCCTTCCTGTGGGCCCTGGCGCCGATCGCCTTCGCCCTGGGCTATGCCCGTGGCGTGCCGGCCTTCAAGGTGGAGGGTTTCGCCCTGACGGTGTTCGCGGGCCTGGCCCTCGGTCCGGCTCTGCTGACCTTGCTGGGCGCCTATCTGCTGCGCCAGGCCACTGGCATCGCCGACGAACTGCGCCGCACCCGGACCCTGACCGACCGCATCGTCACCCCGGCCGCCCTGGCCGCGGTCGGCGCGTCCAGCGCCGTCGAGGCCATGCGCCAGGGCGTCGATGACGCCGCCAACGCCGCCCAGCGGGCGCGCGAGCACATCGTCTCGCTGCGTCAGGCGCTGGCCGAGGAGACCGGGCGTCTGGCGGAGGCCGCCGCAGAGTCCGCCAAGATGGCCAGCCAGCTGGCCCAGGGCCTGAGCCATGAGCGCACCGCCATGGAGACCCTGTCGCAGTCGCTGGACGCTCGCTCCACGGCGGTGGTTGACGCGATCGGCAGCCAGGCCCGCATGGTGGCCGAGGCTTCCGACCTGGCTGAGACCCAGCTCCGCGAGGCCGAGGCGGCTCTCGCCGCCCGCGCCGCCGATCTGGCCGCCGCAGCGGCCGAAGCCTCGGACGCCGCCCGTGTCGGGGCCGAGGACCTGTCGCGCCAGATCGCCCGCCTGGAAACCGCCGGCCACGGCGTCGGCGATCAGGTCTCGTCCGTCGAAAAGAGCCTGGCCGCTCAGCGCGCCGCCCTGGTCGAGATCAGCCAGGCCCTGCGCTCTGAGCAGGAGGACTTCGCGGCCGAGGCCGAGACCCGCACCGCCCAGCTCACCGAGTTCGTCGCCTATACCCGCGTCGGCGCCACCGAGCTCTCGGACACCGCCGCGATGGGCGCGGAGATCCTGCGCGGCCTGATCAGCGCGGCCGCCGACCAGTTCCGCGAAATGGCCGAGGGCGCGACCACCCAGCGCGAGGCTCTGGCCGAGGACGCCAAGAAGACGCTCGAGACGATCGGCGACGTCGCCGAGAACCAGCGCACCTTGCTGGAAGACGAGTTGAAGGCGGCGATGGAAGCCATGGCCGAGTCGGCGCTGAAGGCGGCCGAGGGCGTCGAGGCCCGGGTCGAAGCCGCCCGCAGCCGTGTCGACCAGCTGAACGAGATCGCCTTCGCCGCAGGTCAGAAGGCCGACGCGGTGTTCGAGTTCCGCATGGAAGAGGCGCGCGACATCATCGAGCACTCGGCCCAGATGGTCGAGCAGGCCGGGGCCCGCACCTCGCAGAAGCTGGCCGACTCGGTTCAGGCCGCGCGCGGCACGCTGGACGAACTGGAGGCGATGCTGGCCGAGATCGGCAAGCGCACCGCCGACCTGCCGGCCGAGGCGCTGCAGAAGGCCGCCGAGGTCCGGGTGTCCATCGAGCAGGGCGTCGAGCAACTGATGAACGCCGTCCGGCGCACCGCCGAGGAAACGGCCGCGATCGACCAGGCCTTCCAGGAGCGCGTCCGCCGCAACTACGAGATGCTGAGCGAGGCGGCCGGGGCCGTCACCGCATCCAGCGCCTCGACCGTGGCCGCCCGCTCGACCTCGGCGCAGGCGCCGCTGAGCCGGTCGCGTCCGGCCGCTCCGCCGCCCCCGCCGGTGCAGCCCGAACCGCTGCCGATGGCCGTATTCGACGACGAGGACGAGGAGCCGCCGACCGACCGCCGCCGTCTGCGCCTGACGCCGACGGCGACCGACCAGGAGTTCCGCTCGGTGTTCGAGCAGGCCTCGGCCCGCAAGCAGACGCCGCCCCAGCCGGCGTCCGACCCGGACGGCGAGGGGGGCTGGAGCTGGCGCAACCTGCTGGCGGGCATCGAGAACAGCTCGCCGGGCGACGCCGGCCTGGGCGAGAAGCTGGCCGCCGAGATCACGGCCATGGGCATCGACCCGCACGCCCTTCTGCCGCGCGGCCGGATAGACGAGATCGCCGCCGCCCTGCAGACCCGCGACGACGTCGGGGCCCGCGAGGTGGTCAAGCGCCTGGCGCCGGCCGCCATCCGCCGCCTGGTGCGCCGCCTGTTCTCCGACGCGACGCTGAAGGCCAATACCGAGCGTTTCCTGAAGCGCTACTCCGGCATGATCGACGAGGCGGCGGGCCAGGACCGCGAGGGCTTCCTGTTGGCGGCCCTGCTGTCATCGGACGCGGGGCGAGCCTATCTCCTGCTCGACGCGGCGAGCGGCGATCTCGGCTAGGATCTCGTGAAGCGCGCGTTCGATTTCCTGGCGGCGGCGATCGGCCTGATCGTGCTGGCCCTGCCGCTCGCCCTGCTGTGGCTGCTGGTGCGCCTGACCTCGCCGGGGCCGGGGCTCTATTGGTCGCAGCGGGTGGGCAAGGGTTCGACGCTGTTTCCGATGCCCAAGTTCCGGACCATGCGGATCGACACCCCCGAGGTCGCCACGCACCTGCTGGAGGATCCCGACCGCTGGCTGACGCCGCTGGGGCCCGTGATGCGCAAGCTCAGCCTGGACGAGCTGCCGCAGCTGTGGAGCGTGCTTGTCGGCCACATGAGCCTGGTCGGACCCCGCCCGGCGCTGTTCAATCAGGACGACCTGATCGCCGCCCGCCGGGCCGCTGGCGTCGACATCCTGCGGCCCGGGGTCACCGGTTGGGCGCAGATCAACGGTCGCGACGAACTGGCCATTCCCGACAAGGTCGCGCTGGACGCCGAGTACCTGGCCCGGCGCTCATTCTTGTTCGACCTGGAGATCATGGTCAGCACCGTCGTGCCGGTGCTGACCGCCAAGGGCGTGACCCGCTAGGTCAGGCGAGGTCCGTATAGGCCTTCTCGATCGCCGCGATGAAGGTCGGGTTCGAGGCCAGAGCCGCCGGGAACACCGTGTCCAGGGTCATGAAGGCCGCCACGTCGGTCTTGGCGTCACCGGTGACGGCCACGCCGATCTCGGTCAGCTTGTCGGCCAGCGGGTCGGTGATCGCCTCGCCGGTCTTGGCGCGCAGGGCGATGAAGCGCATCCAGGCCGCCAGCGGGATCGCCAGGCGCTCGATCAAGCGGCCAGCCTCCAGGGTTTCCGTCAAGGTGCCGAGGATACGGAAGGGGAGCTTAGCCGAACCGTCCCAGGCGATCTGCGCCAGGTAGTGGCGGATCTCGGGATTGCGGAAGCGGGCCAGGATCGCCTCGGCGTAGTCGGCGAGATCCAGGCCGCGCGGCGCCTTCAGGGTCGGGATGATGTCCTTGGCCATCAGGTCGCGGGCCAGGGCTTCCAGCGTCGGATCGCTGACGGCCTCGAACACCGTCTCGTGTCCGCGCAGGATGCCGGCATAGGCCAGGGTCGAGTGGACGCCGTTCAGCAGGCGCAGCTTGGCGCGCTCGAAGCCGCGGACATCGTCGGTCAGGATAACCCCGACGCTGGCCAGATCCGGCGCCTCGGCCGGCAGCACGTCCTCCACGACCCACTGGGTGAAGGCTTCGCGCTGGATCGGCCAGGCGTCCTCCAGGCCGGTGGCCTCCTGGACGCGGACCCGCAGGGCGTCGTCGGTGGCCGGGGTGATGCTGTCGACCATGGTGCGCGGAAAGCTGCCCTCGGCCTCGATCCAGGCCGCCAGATCGGCGTCGATCTTGGCGGCGAAGGCGACGACCGCCGCCTTCAGGCGCCAGCCGTTGTCGGCGAGGTTGTCGCAGGCGACGACGGCGTAGGGCGCGAGGCCCGCGGAGAAGCGGCGGCGCAGGCCCTCGACGATGTAGCCGACGGCGCTCTTCGGTTCGCGCGGATTGGCCAGGTCGTGAACGATGTCCGGATGCTTCTCGTCCAGCCCGCCCTCGGCCGACAGGGTGTAGCCCTTCTCGGTGACGGTCAGGGTGACGAGGCGGGTGGTCGGCGCGGCGAGGCGGGCGAAGACCGATGGCGGATCCTCGGGCGCGACTAGAACCTCGACGATCGAACCGACGATGCGGAAGGTGGTTTCGGCGTCCAGCTGGGCCAGGGTGTAGAGGCCGTCCTGCGGTTGCAGGGCGTCGCGGACGCCGGGGCTCTTCAGCGAAACCGCGCAGATGCCCCAGCGCGGATCGCTGGCCAGCAACTGGTCGAAATAGAAGGCCTGGTGAGCGCGATGGAAGGCGCCGGGACCGAAGTGGACGACGCCGACCTGCACCTTATCGCGGTCATAGGCAGGCAGGGCCGTGCCCGGGATCGCGCCGGGATAGCTGGTCGCGCTCAGACGCAGGGCGGGGGTGGTCGCGGGAGAAGCCGTCACGGGAGCAAGCCTGGAGTTGGTGAGCAAAAGAAGCGGAGCGTTAAATGCGGTAGTCTGACAACTGTGGCAATTGGCTTGACCACTAAAGCGTGACGCCGGACTTCCAGATGGCGATCTCGCGCTCGCCGTTGAGCTCGGCCTTGGTGGCCTTGCCCGAGGCGGTGTCGACCACGAGGTCCATCAGCCGGTCGGCCGCGTCGTCCATCGAGACGCCCTCCAGCACCTGGCCGGCGTCGAAGTCGATCCAGCCAGGCTTGCGTTGGGCAAGGCCCGAGTTGGAGGCGATCTTCAGGGTTGGGGCGGGGAAGCCAAGCGGCGTGCCGCGGCCGGTGGTGAACAGGATGACCGTCGCGCCGGCGGCGGTCAGGGCCGTCGACGAGACCGCGTCGTTGCCGGGGGCCTCCAACAGAGTCAGGCCGTGCGGACCGACGCGCTCGCCGTAGCGCAGAACCTCGACCAACTGGGCCCGGCCGCCCTTCTGAACCGCGCCCAGGGACTTTTCCTCGAGCGTGGTGATGCCGCCGGCGATGTTGCCGGGGGAGGGATTTTCGTAGATCGGCTGCTTGTTGTCGATGAAGTAGCGCTTGAAGTCGTCGATCACGCCGACGGCCTGGTCGAAGATCTCGCGGCTGGCGGCGCGTTGCAGCAGCACGTTCTCGGCCCCGAACACCTCCGGGATCTCGGTCAGCACCGGCGTGCCGCCCGCGTCGGCGACCTTATCGGCGATGCGGCCGACCAGCGGGTTGGCGGTGACGCCCGAGAAGCCGTCCGAACCGCCGCACTTGAGGCCCACGACCAGCTCCGAGACCGGGATCGGCTCGCGCTTGTCCTGTTCGGCGATCTCGACCAGCGCTTCGACGGCGGACAGGCCGTCCTCCAGCTCGTCCTCGACCATTTGGGTCGTGAAGCTGCGCAGTCGCTCGCGGTCGATATCCGGCGCGCTCTCCAGCAGGGCCTTCAGCTGGTTGTTCTCGCAGCCCAGGCCCAGGATCAGCACGCCGCCGGCGTTGGGATGGGCGGCCAGGCCCGCGATCAGGCTGCGGGTGTGGGTCAGGTCGTCGCCCAGCTGCGAGCAGCCGAACGGGTGGGGGAAGGCGTAGATTCCGTCGACGCGGCCGGCGAAGCGGGCATTGGCCTTTTCGGCGATACGGCGGGCGGTGTTGGCCACGCAGCCGACGGTGCACAGCACCCAGATCTCGTTGCGCGTGCCGGCCCGGCCGTTCTTGCGGCGATAGCCGTCGAAGGTGCGCGCGGCGGGCTCGACATGCGGCTCCGGCGCGGTCGGGGCGAAGCTGTAGCCCTCGACGCCTTCCAGGCGAGTCTCGACATTGTGGATGTGGACATGGTCGCCGACGGCGATGTCGACGGTGGCCCGGCCGATCGGCCAGCCGTACTTCAGGACATCGGCGCCAGCGCTGGCATCGCGAATGGCGATCTTGTGGCCCTTGGGGATGTCGTTGCGGACGGTAATCGCTTGGCCCCGCAGGTTCAGCACCTCGCCGGCCGCGAGGTCGCGCAGGGCCGTGGCCACGTGGTCGCGCGGGTCGACGGGGTGAATCGATTCGCGAGGCGCCAAGGTCGTATCGGTCATGGGTTGGTCTTCGCCGCCGAGTTTCGTGTCGTCAATTTCAGTGCGTAGTGACATGGTAACCGGTGTCAGTCACCCTAAAAGCAGACGTTTCGTCCTAGGTTGGCGACGCCAGCGCGGCTAGAGTATGACAAAAGACACTGCTTAGCTGCTTGGAAACGCCGTGAACTCTTCAAAGACGCCTTCCTCGTCCCCGGAAGCCTCTATGGAGGGGGAGAGTGGCGTCGAAGGCGGCCGCAAGCGGGCCACGATCAACGACATTGCCAGGCTCGCCGGGGTGTCCAAGAAGACCGTTTCACGCGTCATCAACCAGTCTCCCTTCGTCCGCGACGAGACCCGCGAGCGCATCGAGGCGGTGATCGCCGAGTGGGGCTACGCGCCCGATCCCCAGGCCCGGGGCCTTGCGTTTCGCCGCTCGTTCCTGATCGGCATGATCTACGACAACCCCAACCCGCAGTACGTCGTGAACATGCAGCTTGGCCTGCTGGACGGCATGCGCGGCTCGGGCTTCGAGCTGGTCGTCCATCCCTGCGACCGCGCCAGCCCGACCTTTCTGACCGACATCCGGGCCTTCGTGGAGCGCCAGAAACTTTTCGGCGTCGTGCTGCCGCCGTCCGTGTCCGAGGACGAGCGCGTCGCCAAGCTGCTGAACGAGATCGGCTGCGCCTACATCCGCATCGCCTCGGTCGAGCTGGACAAGCCCGAGCACATGATCGTCGGTCACGACCGCATGGGCGCCGCGGAGGCCGCCCGGCACATCGTGGGCCTGGGCCACAGGGCCATCGCCTTTATTTCGGGGCCCGACACCTTCCGTTCCTCGCACGAGCGGCGAGGGGGCTTCGAGGACGGTCTCGCCGAGGCGGGCCTGAAACTGGGCGAAGGCGATATCGTCCAGGGCGCCTATACCTTCGAGTCCGGCGTGGCGTGTGGCGACATCCTCTTGGCCCGCACCCCGCGTCCGACCGCCATCTTCTGCGGCAATGACGAAATGGCCGCTGGCGTCCTGCAGTCGGCGCGCAAGGCCGGTCTTTCCGTGCCCGCCGACCTGAGCGTGGTAGGCTTCGACGACTTCCAGATCGCCCAGGCGGTCTGGCCGCCTCTGACCACGATCCGTACGCCGACTCGCGAGATCGGCCGCATGGCCGCCGAGAAGCTGATCGGCGTCGAGCGACGCGAGCCGCGGGATATGACCAAGACCGAACCGACCCTGGTGGTGCGCGAGTTCCTCCGGCCCGGTCCCGGCCTGAGGATTCGCAACCGCCGTTGGGTTGCATCCAATCATGACACCGGTTACCAAGCGGGCCTAAGCGGCCATCCGCGAAGCCGCCGGCCAAGAAGCGCTTAGTGAAGCAGGGAGCACACGCCAAGCCATGCCCAGGCCTCTGAATTTCCACGAAGATCGGCTCTTCCCGTCGGACGCGACGACGCGGTCCTACGCGCGCGGCCTGTACGCGCTGGTCAAGGATCTGCCGATCATCAGTCCGCACGGTCACACCGATCCGTCGTGGTTCGCCACCAACGCGCCCTTCCAGGACGCCACCGACCTGTTGCTGGCGCCGGACCACTATCTCTATCGGATGCTCTACAGCCAGGGCGTCAGCCTGGATGACCTGAAGGTGCGTTCCAAGGCCGGCGTACCGGACACCGACCCACGCGCGGCGTGGAAGCTGTTTGCGTCGA
Organism: Caulobacter sp. UC70_42; assembly: GCF_044056025.1. Classification (NCBI taxonomy): domain Bacteria; kingdom Pseudomonadati; phylum Pseudomonadota; class Alphaproteobacteria; order Caulobacterales; family Caulobacteraceae; genus Caulobacter; species Caulobacter sp. UC70_42. Next base: position 3,407,731 of record NZ_CP171994.1, read on the forward strand.
ACTTCCACCTGTTCCGCGGCACGCCGTCGTGGATCTGGCTGAACCACGTGTTCTCCAAGGTGTTCGGCTTCACCGAGTTCCTCGAGACCTCGAACGCCGACGACTATTTCGATCGCATCAACGAAGCCCTGGCGACGGACGCCTTCCGTCCGCGCGCTCTGTTTGACCGTTTCAACATCGAGACCCTGGCCACCACCGAAGGTCCGCACGAGAGCCTGAAGCATCACGCGGCCATTCGTGAGAGCGGGTGGGGCGGTCACGTCATCACCGCCTACCGTCCCGACGCGGTCATCGACTTCGAGGACGAGCGCAGCCCGCGCGCTTTCGAGCGCTTCGCCGAGACCTCGGGTCAGGACGTCTACAGCTGGAAGAGCTATCTGGAAGCGCATCGCCTGCGCCGCCAGGCCTTCATCGAAGCCGGAGCCACCTCGTCCGACCACGGCCACCCGACGGCCGCCACCGCCGACCTGTCGGACGCCGAGGCCGAGGCCCTGTTCCAAAGCCTGGTGAAGGGCGACGTCACGCCCGAGAAGGCCGAGCTGTTCCGCGCCCAGATGCTGACCGAAATGGCCAAGATGAGCCTGGACGACGGTCTGGTCATGCAGATCCATCCTGGCTCGCATCGCAATCACAACGCCAGCCTCTTGGCCTCCCACGGTCGCGACAAGGGCGCCGACATCCCGATGCGCACCGAGTATGTCTCGGCGCTGAAGCCGCTGCTTGGCCGTCTGGGCAATGATCCGCGCCTGTCGATCATCCTGTTCACGCTGGACGAGACGACCTACAGCCGCGAACTGGCCCCGCTCGCCGGTCACTATCCGGTGCTGAAGCTGGGTCCGTCCTGGTGGTTCCACGACAGCCCGGAAGGCATGATGCGTTTCCGCGAGCAGGTCACCGAGACCGCCGGCTTCTACAACACTGTCGGCTTCAACGACGACACCCGCGCCTTCCTGTCGATCCCTGCGCGCCACGACGTGGCCCGCCGCGTCGACAGCGCCTTCCTGGCCCGCATGGTCGCCGAGCACCGCATGGACCTCTGCGAGGCCGAGGCGCTGATCGTCGACCTGACCTACAACCTGCCCAAGAAGGCCTACAAACTCGATCAGCGCCCCGACTGGGCCCGTCCCGCGACGCTGCGCGCCGCCGCCGAATAAGAACACCCTTCCGGAGACTTCCCGATGTTCGCCAAGACCTACCACGCCACCCATCCGGACATGATGTTCGCGGTCAGCAACGACGACCTGCGCGACCGCTACCTGATGCAGGACCTGTTCCAGGACGGCCAGATCGTCCTGACCTACAACCACGCCGAACGCTTCGTCGTCGGCGGCGTCGTGGCCACCTCGGCCATCAAGCTGCCCGACCAGACCGAGCCTGCCTCGGCCGCTGGCCATCCGTTCCTGGAGCGCCGCGAGCTGAGCGTGATCAATGTCGGCGAGACCACCGGCAAGATCACCGTCGACGGCGTCGTCTACGAGATCGTTCCGCGTGACGGCCTGTATGTCACCATGGGCGCCAAGGACGTGACCTTCGAAGGCGTGAACGGCGAGGCCGCGCGCTTCTACCTGGTCAGCCTGCCGGCCCACGCCGCGTTCGAGACCAAGAAGCTGGCCTTCGCCGACGCCGTCGCCCTGGAGCGCGGCGCGCTGGAGACCAGCAACGAGCGCACGATCTACCAGTACATCGTCCCGACCACCTGCAAGTCGGCCCAGCTGCTGCTGGGCATGACCGTGCTGAAGCCGGGCAGCGTCTGGAACACCATGCCGCCCCACCTGCACGACCGCCGTTCGGAAGCCTATTTCTACTTCGGCCTGGGCGAGAACGACCGGGTCTTCCACTACATGGGCGAGCCTGACGAGATGCGTCACATCGTGATCGCCAACGAAGAGGCTGTGATGAGCCCGCCGTGGTCGATCCACATGGGTTCGGGCACCGCCAACTACACCTTCATCTGGGCGATGGGCGGCGAGAACCTCGACTACACCGACATGAACGTGCTGGACATCTGCCAGCTGAAGTAGGACCGCGAGGTCACCCGCTCTTAGCTTGTCATCCCGGGCGGAGCGAAGCGTAGACCCGGGACCCAGGGGCCACTGGCAGTGCGCCGGCCCCTGGGTCCCGGACAGCCTCTTGGAGGCTTCCGGGATGACAAGATTTTTGAACAGGAACTCGACATGGCCAATCCGTTCAGCCTCGAAGGCAAGGTCGCGCTCGTCACCGGCGCCAACACCGGGATCGGGCAGGGGATCGCCATCGCCCTGGCCGCCGCTGGCGCGGACATCGCCGCCGCGGGCCGCAGCGCGCCGACCGACACCCAGAAGGCCGTCGAGGCCCTGGGGCGCAAGTTCCTGTCGATCAAGGCCGACTTCGGCTCCACCGAGCCCGTCCAGCGCGTGGTCGACGAGACCGTGGCAGCGTTCGGCAAGATCGACATCCTGGTCAACAACGCCGGCATCATCCGTCGCGCCGACTCGATCGAGTTCTCGGAAGCCGACTGGGATGCGGTGATGGACACCAATCTGAAGGTGGTCTTCTTCCTGACCCAGGCCTTCGCCAAGCAGGCCCTGAAGCAGGGGCCTGTGAACGGTGTGACCGCGAAGGTGATCAATATCGCCTCCCTGCTCTCGTTCCAGGGCGGCATCCGCGTGCCGTCCTATACCGCAGCCAAGTCGGGCCTGGCCGGCCTGACCAAGATCCTGGCCAACGAGTGGGCGACCAAGGGGATCAACGTCAACGCCATCGCCCCGGGCTATTTCGACACCAACAACACCGAGGCTTTGCGCGCCGACCAGGACCGCAACGCCGCGATCCTGGCCCGCATCCCGGCAGGGCGCTGGGGCCGTCCGGAAGACATCGGCGGCGCCGCGGTGTTCCTGGCCTCGTCGGCGGCGGACTACGTCCAGGGCATTACCTTGCCCGTGGATGGTGGCTGGCTGGCGCGCTGACGAAACAAATCCACGCAAAAATATCATGGTAGCGCAACCATTGTGCCGGGCGGGTTTTCCCGCCCGGTGAAGCGCGCTAGAGGGCGCCGTAACGTCAGCGCCCGGGATCGATCCCGCGTCGCTGACGCTTTCTCGTGATCCATTCCCGTCCCGAACGGCTCCGGCCGATCCTGGAGTTCGCGCATGCGCAATCCGGCCCTGTCGATCGACGCCGACCGCCCCACCAGCCGTCACGTTCGCCAGAACGCCAATCTGCTGAGCGACCTCCTGATCGAGGCGATCACCTATCTCGAGGGCGAGGAGGCCGCGGCCCTGGTGGCCAAGGCCCGCAAAGCCGCCTCCCGCGAGGACGAGGCCACCGGCGATGCGCCGGTCCTCGATCACCTGTTCGCCGACCTCACCAACGACCAGGCCGTGTTCCTGGCTCGCGCCTTCGCCAGTCACTCGCTGCTGGCCAATATCGGCGAGGACGTCGCCGGACGCCGCCGCCACGCCGAGGCCGAGGCTCAGCCGGGCGACGAGCGGCCGCGGACCCTGATCGACGCCGTGAAGATCCTGAAGGGGCGCGGCAAGACCGACGCCGAGCTGGCCAGGGTCTTCGCCGCCATGAACGTGGTGCCGGTGCTGACCGCCCACCCCACGGAGGTTCGTCGCCGCAGCATGGTCGATCGCGAGACCGAGATCTCGCGCCTGATGGCCCTGCGCCGCCACCACCTGCCGGCGGACCTCGACGCCGAGATCCGCGAGAGCCTGTTCCGCGAGATCGCCCTGATGTGGCGGACCCGCCTCTACCGTCCCGAGCGGATCACCGTGAAGGACGAGATCCGCAACGCCCTGTCGATCGTCCGCACCTCGATCCTGCCGGCGATGATCGAGCTCTATGGCGACTGGACGCACAAGATCGGCTCGCATGGCCATATGGCGCCGCTGCTGAAGATGGGGTCGTGGCTGGGCGGCGACCGCGACGGTCACCCCGGCGTCAATGGCGAAACCCTGAAGCTGGCCTTCGCCTCTCAGTCCCGCGTGATCCTCGACTGGTACGCCGGCGAGGTGCGCAAGCTGTGGTCCAACCTCGCCGTCTCCACCGCCTACACGCCGGTGTCGAACGAGCTGCTGGCCCTGGCCGCCCAGACCCGCGATCCGTCGATCCACCGGCTGGACGAGCCCTATCGCCTGGCTCTGGAGCTGATCTTCGATCGCCTGACGGCCGTGTCGCAGAAGCTGACCGGCGCGCCGGTCGCCTACGCCACCGGCGCGACCGACGTCGAGCCCTACGGCCATCCGGACGCCTTCGTCGCGGATCTGACCGTCATTATCGACAGCCTGGAGCGCAATGGCGGCGAGCGCCTGGTTGGCTCGGCCCTGCGGACCCTGGTCGAGGTGGCCAGGGCCTGCGGCTTCCACCTGATGAGCTTGGACCTGCGCCAGAACGCCGACGTTCACGAGCGGACGGTCGACGAGTTGTTCAAGCGGGCCGGCACGGGCGTGGCCTACCTCAAGCTCGACGAGGAGGCCCGCTGCAAGGTCCTGATCGAGGAGCTGTCGCACCAGCGGCCGCTGGTCTCGCCGTTCACCGCCTATGGCGAGGAGACGACCAAGGAGCTGGCCACCATGCGGGCCGCCGCCCAGGCGGTGCGCGACTACGGCCATGGCTGCCTCGGGGCGTACATCATTTCGAAGTCGGCGACCCTGTCCGACATCCTCGAGCCGCTCGTTCTGCTCAAGCAGGTCGGCCTGGTCTGGGGCGGCGCCGCGCCGCGCGCCTCGGTCAAGGTCGCGCCGCTGTTCGAGACCATCGGCGACCTGGAGAACGGCCCGGCCGTGCTGCGCCAGTGGCTGGAGCTGCCGTTGAGCCGCACCATCCTGGGCGACCGGCCGGTGCAGGAGATCATGCTCGGCTACTCCGACAGCAACAAGGACGGCGGGTACGTGGCCAGCCGGCGCGGCGTGGCGCGCGGCGCCTCGGCCCTGGCGTTCGAGGCCGACCGGATGGGCGTGGGCCTGCAGCTGTTCCATGGCCGGGGCGGCAGCGTCGGACGGGGCGGCGGACCGGCCGCCGAGGCCGTGCTGGCCCAGCCAGCCGGCACCGTGCAGGGCCGCATCCGGATGACCGAGCAGGGCGAGATGATCGCCCGCCGCTTCGGCGACCAGCCCACCGCCCGCCGCAACCTCGATGGCCTGGCCGCCGCCGTGCTGATGTCCAGCGAGCGCCCCGTCCACAAGCCCGACCCCAAGGTCGAGGCGGCCATGACCGCCCTGGCCGAGGCCTCGTTCCATGGCTTCCGCGCCTTGGTGTATGACGATCCGGCGTTCGAGGACTTCTTCTGGTCGGTCACCCCGATCAGCGAGATCGTGGGCCTCAACATCGGCAGCCGCCCGGCGAGCCGCACCGCCAGCCGCAAGATCGAGGACCTGCGGGCCATCCCGTGGGTGTTCTCCTGGTCACAGGCCCGCTTCATGCTGCCCGGCTGGTACGGCTTCGCCTCGGGCGTCGAGCGGGCCAAGCTGTCGGTCGAGCAACTGCGCGACCTTGCCGGAAGTTTCGACTTCTTCGCCTCGCTCCTGTCGAACATGGAGCTGGCCCTGGCCCAGAGTCATATGGGCATCGCCGCTCGGTACATGGCCCTGTCGCCGGACAAGGAAAACGCCGCGCGGATCTTCGCGACCATCCAGCGCGAGCACGACGCGGCCACGCGCATCGCCCTGGAGATCCGCGGCGGTTCGGCCCTGCTCGACAACCAGCCGGACCTGGCCGAGTCGGTGACCCTGGCCAGCCGCTCGGTGGATCCGTTGAACCACCTGCAGCTGGAACTACTGTCGCGCCGCCGGGCGGGGGAGGCGGACGAGGAGCTGCGCCTGGCCATCCAGCTGACCGTGGCCGGCATCGCGGCGGGCCTGCGCAATACGGGCTGAACCTGGTCGGACCAAGGGCTTGCGAGACTGATGTTCCGCCAGTGCGTGAAGCCGTGTTTTTTCAATCGCTTAACCTTGTCTGTTCGCGGCCTTTACAGCGCTTGCGCTCCTTCGCGGTTTCTGGTTATCTCCTCCATGACACCGGTGGCTAAGTGGCTTGGCCACTTTCCCGGATTTCCGTGACACCGGTGTCATTACGTTTCGGTTCGGCGTCGTGGTCGGTCCGTCTCGTTTGCGGCTCTTTGAGCTCGCTCCTGCGCAAACTTCCGGGGCGTCGGGTCATACCGGCGCCCTCACTTTTGCGCACCGGAGGCGGGCGAGGGGCGCCGACGGAAAAGGTTCGGGGAAGGAAGCGACGACCAGAGAGCTTCGCGCGGGCGGACGGGGAGTCCGAAACACGCGTCCAGCGGTCCGAGAGTCTGACGTTACGGCAAGCCCGGTGTGGCGCTCGTCGGCAACGCGGTCTAAGGGATCGCCCTGAGCCAATTCCGGCGAAATCTTGCACGCGCGGCGGTCCGCAAGGTCCTCCGCGCAAGATCGATCCTTCGGGAAGGAGTCTAAGATGGTAAAAGACCGTATGGCGGTGCTGACCGCCCTGATGGACCAGGGCGTCATCCCGGTTTTCTATCACCCCGACGTCGAGGTCTGTAAGGCCGTGATCCAGGCCTGCGCCGACGGCGGCGCGCCCTGCATCGAGTTCACCAACCGCGGCGACTTCGCCAGCCACGTCTTCTACGAAGTGACCCGTTACTTCCACGAGGCCGACCCCCGCGTGATCATGGGCGTGGGCTCGATCGTCGACGCGCCGACCGCCGGCATCTACATCGCCAACGGCGCCAAGTTCGTCGTCGGCCCGATCCTCAACGCCGACGTCGCCAAGGTCTGCAACCGTCGCAAGATCCCCTATTCGCCGGGCTGCGGTTCGGCCTCGGAAATCTCGTACGCCGAAGAACTGGGCTGCGAGATCGTCAAGGTGTTCCCCGGCTCGTCGGTCGGCGGCCCGGACTTCGTCAAGGCGGTGCTGGGCCCGATGCCCTGGACCCGCATCATGCCGACGGGCGGCGTCGATCCGGACGAGGCTTCGGTGAAGAAGTGGTTCGGCGCGGGCATCGTCGCCGCCGGCATGGGCTCCAAGCTGATCACCCAAGAGCTGCTGGACGCCAAGGACTACGCGGGCATCACCAAGAAGGTCCGCGAGACTGTTGACCTGATCAAGAAGGTTCGTGGGAAGGCCTAAGACCAAATGACCGACAACATCCTCGACATCCGCCCGGCTTCGGAAACCAAGTGGGACTGCGCGTCCTTCGGTGAAGTGATGCTGCGCTTCGACCCGGGCTTCGGCCGGGTCCGCAACGCCCGCCAGTTCCAGGTCTGGGAAGGCGGCGGCGAATACAATGTCGCCCGCGCTTTCCGCAAGTGCTGGGGCAAGCGCTCGACGGCCGTGACGGCCCTGCCGGTCAACGACCTGGGCTGGCTGGTCGAGGACCTGATGATGCAGGGCGGCGTCGACACCTCGCACGTCATCTGGCGCGAGTTCGACGGCCTGGGCCGCAACACCCGCGTCGGCCTGAACTTCACCGAAAAGGGCTTCGGCGTCCGTCCGGCCCTGGGCTGCAGCGACCGGGGTCACTCGGCCGCCTCGCAGATCCGCCCCGGTGAAGTGAACTGGGAAAAGCTGTTCGGCGAGGAAGGCGTGCGCTGGTTCCATACCGGCGGCATCTTCGCGGCCCTGGCCTCGAACACGGCCGAAGCCGTGATCGAAGCCGTGGAAGTCGCCCGCAAGTACGGCACCGTCATCTCCTACGACCTGAACTACCGCGCCTCGCTGTGGAAGTCGCAGGGCGGCAAGGAAGGCGCTCAGAAGGTCAACCGTCACATCGCCCAGTATGTCGACGTGATGATCGGCAACGAAGAAGACTTCACCGCCTGCCTGGGCTTTGAAGTCGAAGGCCTGGACGAGCACATCAGCTCCATCGACCCGGCCAACTTCAAGAAGATGATCCAGACGGCCGTGAAGGAGTTCCCGAACTTCAAGGTCGCCGCCACCACCCTGCGTAACGCCAAGACCGCCTCGGTCAACGACTGGTCGGCGATCCTGTACGCCGGCGGCGAGTTCTACGCCTCGATGATGCGCGAGAACCTCGAGATCTATGACCGCGTCGGCGGCGGCGACGGCTTCGCCTCGGGCCTGGCGTTCGGCTTCATGGAAGGCAAGGGTCCCCAGGCCGCCGTCGAGTACGGTGCGGCCCACGGCGCCCTGGCCATGACCACCCCGGGCGACACCTCCATGGTGCGCCAGGCCGAAGTCGAGGCCGTGATGAAGGGCAAGGGCGCGCGGGTCATCCGCTAGGCCCTCAGTCCTCGGACAATGATGAGCCCCCGGTCGAAAGGCCGGGGGCTTTTTCTTTGGCGACCATCCGCGCGTATTCGGCCGAGGCGCGGAACTTCCGCATCTTCTTCCAGACGTTCCGCCGCAGCTGCGCCTTGCGGGCCGGCGGCCAGGCGATGTCAGGCGGAATGGGGCTGTGACGGCGCGGCATGAGTTCTTCTCCAGGCAGGTCGATGCGCTCCGGCGCGGCGCGCCGGAGGGAGTGGGGAGGGGAGCGGGGCGCCCGGACCTCGCCCGGAGCAGATGGAGAAAATACCGTTTCGACGAAGCGCAGCGCCCCGCGCGATCGTTATCCGGAAGCGTGGCGCGCCGACGCTGTTCGCGCCTGATCGCCCTTGAAGCCTCCGACGGGCGGGCCGGGCCGCGAAGCCCGGTCCCGGACAGGAGCCTTTCAACTCCCCCGTCGCGCCGTCGGTCCACATCCCACGTCGTTTCTGTGTTCCAGGGCCGACCGCCGCCAGAAGGATGCAGTTGCGGAGTTTCCTCCGCGCCGACGAGCGCGCCCGCTCGACCGCCCCCCGAAGCCGCGAAGGTCGCTGGCCGCGCGCCCTCCCCAGTGCTTCGAGGTGGATAGAGGATACGGCAGGTTTTGGAGGCGGGGATGGAGGGGGCTGGATCCCCGTGCTTCGCTCTGGAGCGTGACGCTCCGCTTCAATCAAAAATCCCCGTCATCCCGCGCTTTATGCGTGGGACCCATGGTTCAGATTGCGCGTGAGCGCCATTTTCCGCTCTTCATTTGCCGCGGACAAATGGGTCCCGCGCATGAAGCGCGGGATGACGGTTGAGGCTTTCGCCGTCGCCAACGCGCTGAGAACCGCCGGCGCGCCCGATAGGCAGGATGTCCGCTTCGAGCGACGGATCCGATTTCCGTGCACGGCCCATAGCGACTTTAGAACCCCTCTCTCATAGAGAGAGGGAGGGGCCCGCCGCGAAGCGGTGGGAGGGTGAGAGGTTACACCCTGTCCGAACGAAGCACCGCGAGAATGTCATCCGCCGTCCCGCCAGGATCTGTAAGGACCCGCTCATTGCGGACCCTCAGGACGACATAGCCGTATAGCTCCAGCGTCTGAGTGCGGCGCTCGTCATAGTCTTCGCGGCCTTCATGCGAGGCGCCGTCCAATTCGACGATAATCTTCGCCGCCTCGCAGACGAAGTCCGCGAAGTGGCGATCGATCGTGACCTGTCGCAGGAACCGGAACCCACCCAGGCGGCGATTGCGAACGAGGCCCCAGAGCACCTTTTCGGCCAGCGTCTGGTCCCGGCGAAGGCGGCGGGCATTGGAGAGCTTGTCCATAACAAGAGCATGGGCTCAGCCCTCGCGGCCGCTCAACGGAAGGAATCGGGATTTTCCGGTGGGCGATGAAACCTCTCACCCTCCCACCGCCTCCGGCGGCGGGCCCCCTCCCTCTCTCTATGAGAGAGGGGTTTGTTTGGGGGGCCGAAATCCACCCATCACTGACTCTGAATAGGTCCGGTTGCGGACCGTCTGTGTGGCGCCGCCATGGCGCTCAGGCCTCCGCCGATCACGTTCGCGCGCCTCGCGGAACGGCCGGGGCGATTCCTGGGTTGATGCGACGTGGTTTAATCGTGCGAGCTCATGGACATGACGTCGCCAGTCCCCAGATCCACCCGAACGGTCGGCGCCGCCTTGCTGGCGCTCTGCATGGGTGTGGGCGCCGCTGACGCCGCTCTGGCCGGCAAGCGGCAGGAGACGCCCAAGACCTCCGCCGAGGCCAATACCGACAGTCTCGGCTCGGCCGTCGCCGCGCCGTTGCGCGACATCAATCTGGTGCGCTCGGAGATCCCCGACCTGCTGAAAAAGGCCCAGACCGATCCCTATGCCCCGCCGTCGCCCGGCTGCGCGCCGCTGAAGGCCGAGATCGCGCGGTTCGACGCGGTGCTGGGCGACGACTACGACGACCGCGACGACGACGACAAGAACGGGCAGGGCGGCATGGCCAGGCCGGTGCTGGGCGTGGTGGCCAGCACGATCACCGACGTGATCCCGATGCGTGGCTGGGTCCGCCGTCTGACCGGCGCCGAGCGCCACGACCAGATGGTCCGCGACGCCATCAAGGCCGGCTTCGTGCGGCGCGGCTATCTGAAGGGTCTCTACAACGCCGGGACCTGCAAGGGAAACCGCCTGGTGTTCGTGGCCGCAAAGCCCGCGCCGCCGCCGGTTCTGGTGGCCGCCGAGCCGGTTCCGGTCCTGGTCGCGGCCGAGCCGCCGGCCCCGACGCCGCGCGTCGACGCGCCGCTCGCGCCGTTCGCCACGACGGTGCGCGTGGCGGCGGCGACGGAGGTGGCGGGCGTCCAGTAGGGCTCAGCCCCGGACGAAGATGTTCCGCAGCCACTGGGCGCCGGCCTTGGCCGCCTCGCCCCAGTCTTCCTCCTGTTCCTCGGGCTTGTAGCCCCAGGGATTGAACAGCTTCAGCCGGGGAACCCTGGCGAAGGCCGCCGTGTCGCGGGTGGCCAGGGTCAGGCCGTGTTCCAGGGCTGTGGCGGCCAGCAGGGCGTCGCGGCCGTCGGTCAACGGAACGTGGGCGCGGCGGCGGACCACGGCGGCGTCGATCGCCAGCACGCGGCCGTCGAAGGCGGGGAGGACGCGGCTGTCCAGCCAGTCGCGCAGGCGCGAACCCTGAACCTTGTCCTTGCGCTCGGCGCGGGCCGTCGCCGTCTCAAGCTCCAGCAGGGTGAGAGCCGAGATGAACAGGCTGGAGCGCGCCGCCGCGCCGGCCCACGCGGCCAGGCCCGGATCGGCGGCGCCGGCCTTGGCGTTGCGCAGCTCGAAGACGACGTCGGTGTCCAGCAGATGCATCAGTCGCCGTCCTTCCCGTCCCAGATCTGGCGGCTCCAGGTCTCGGTCGAGCGCGGCGGTTCGATCGGGGCCACACCGGGAATGGCCAGCAGGTCGACGATAGTCTCGGTCTGGCCGGTCAGGCGGCGATAGGTCTCGACGCTCATCAGCACGTGGGTGGGGCGGCCGCGATCGGTGACGAACACCGGCTCGAGTCGCGCCGCGCGCTTGGCCTGGCTGACATCCTGGTTGAATTCGCGGCTCGTCAGGACCTTCATGGGCTTGCTCACCGCGCTAAATGACAAGGCTGTCTGTAGGTACGTTACTACATAGTGGCGTTCCGGCAACAAAAAATAGGCAACGAAAACAATCGACTGACAGTGGCGTCAAAAACGCGGGATCCGGATTGCGCTCGCCCCCGATCTTAGCCTTGCATGGGGGAAAGGCGCGAAGCCAGCGGATCGCATTAGGGGCGTTTCAAAGTGTCGGACATTCTCGCGAGCACGCTCGCCACCCTGGCCGACGTCCTGTCGCCGCATGGCCCGGCCACTCCGGTCGCCGCCCACAGCTATGCCCCGGGCGACTTTTCGGTGCACTTCTTCCTGCAATTGACGGTGATCCTGCTGGCCTGCCGCGTGGTCGGCTGGCTGGGTCAGAAGTTCCTGGCCCAGCCCCAGGTCGTGGGCGAGATGATCGCCGGCGTGCTGCTGGGCCCCTCGCTGCTGGGCCTCGTATTCCCCGACTTCCAGCTGGCCCTGTTCCCCAAGGAGACCAAGAACGTCCTCTATGTCGGCTCCCAGCTGGGCGTGGGGCTCTACATGTTCCTGGTTGGCACGACCTTCAAGGTCGAGCATTTCCGGTCCAAGGCCCGGAGCGCGTTCAGCGTCTCGCTGGCCGGGATCGTCACGCCGTTCCTGGTGGCCGTGGCGATCACCCCGTTCCTGCTCAAGGTCCCGGGCCTGTTCGCGCCGACTATCAGCGTCGCCAACGCCACCCTGTTCATGGGCGCCTGCATCGCCCTGACCGCCTTTCCGATGCTGGCCCGGATCATCAATGAGCGCGGCCTGCAGAACACCTCGCTGGGCGCCCTGTCCCTGACGGCCGGAGCCTTCGACGACGCCTGCTCGTGGTGCGTGCTGGCCATCGTGCTGGCGACCTTCGGCGGCGGGCCTGGCGTGGCGGTGCTGGCGATCGGCGGCGGCGTGATCTACGCGCTGTTCCTGACCGTCTTCGGCCGCAAGCTGCTGGCCCCGCTGGGCCGCATGGTCGACAAGGCCGGCGAGATGACCCCGACGGTGATGGCCATCACCCTGATGCTGTTCTGCCTGTCGGCCTTCCTGATGGACGCCGTGGGCATCCACGCCATCTTCGGAGGGTTCATGCTGGGCGCGGTCATGCCGCGCGGCCTGTTCGTCGAGGAGCTGAAGAAGAAGGTCGAGCCGATCGCCGTCGTGCTGCTGCTGCCGATGTTCTTCACCTATTCGGGCCTCAACACCCGCATGGACATGGTCAACTCGCCTCAGCTGCTGCTGATCGCGCTGGGCGTTCTGGTCGCCTCGATCGTGGCCAAGTGGGGCTCCTGCTATGTCGCGGCCCGCGTCACGGGCGAGAACCACAGCACCGCCATGGGCATCGGCGCCCTGATGAACTCGCGCGGGCTGATGGAGCTGATCATCATCAATATCGGCCTGCAGAAGGGCATCATCGGTCCGCCCCTGTTCGCCATGCTGGTGCTGATGGCGATCGTCACCACGGTGATGGCCACCCCGCTGTTCGAGGCCGTCTACGGTCGCAAGGCCCGCGAGTCTGGCGAGCTGGGCGCGGCGCCGTCCGGCGCGGCGGCCTAGTCGCTTAAGCGCAAGGCGGCCCGCCATCGGCGAGCCCTTCTATCCTGTGAGATGTCTGATCGACGCGAGGCTGTGAGGTCCTGGCGGCGCGGTGGCGTCCTTGAGCGCGGACCCCCAGCCTTGAGGAGGACGTCTTGAGTCCCAAGAGCATCGATCGTCGCGCGGTGATCACGGCCATGGGCGCGGGTCTGGCGATTGGCTCGCGCGCCCAGGCCCAGGGTGAGCCCCTGAGCTTCCTGGCGCTGGGCGACTGGGGCCAGCAGGGCCACGAAACGCAACGGCGGGTGGCCGACGCCATGGGCGCCGCCGCCCTGGCCCAGGCGAGCCGCTTCGTCCTTTCGGCGGGCGACAACTTCTATCCCGCCGGCGTGACCTCGACCCAGGACCCGCATTGGCGGCGGTCGTTCGAGGATGTCTACACCGCCCCGGCCCTGCGGGTTCCGTGGTTTTCGGCCTTGGGCAATCACGACTACCGGGGCGATGTCCAGGCGCAGATCGACTATTCGCGCCTCAGCCCGCGCTGGCGCATGCCCAGCCGCTATTTCAAGGTGGCCGGAGCGGATTTCGGCGCGGACTTCGTCGACCTGTTCGTCATCGACACCTCGCCGATGGTCGACGGGGACAATTACGACGAACTGCTGCAGCAGCTGGCGCGCGGCCACCGCGCGCGGCACGAAAGCGCCCGGCAGCTGTCCTGGCTGGACCAGGCCTTGGGCGGCTCGACGGCGCGTTGGAAGATCGTCGTCGGGCATCATCCCGTCTATTCGGGCGGCCACGGCGACAGCCCGTTTCTCGTGCAGGCCCTGGTTCCCCTGTTCGAGGCCCATGGGGTGAGGCTCTACATCAACGGCCACGACCACAGCCTGCAGCACATCCGGCGCGGCCGGGTGGACTACGTCTGCACGGGCAGCGGGGCCGAGGCCAATGACGCCCTTCGCGCCGTGGAGGGCATGCTGCACGGATCCTCGACGCCGGGCTTCGCGGCGTTTCGCTGTGACCCGGACGCGGTGGAGTTCGAGTTCCACGACCAGACCGCCGCGCGCGTCTATGGCGCGCGTCTCGGGCTGACTTGATCGCGGACGGCCTCTAGGCCCGCTCCAGCGTCTTGTCGAAGCCGAACTGGTTGATTTGGGCGATCAGGTCGCGGTGGCTGGGCAGGTCCTGGGTCGCGCGATCGGCGAAGCCGCGGATCTTGGCGAACAGCTTGGCCGCGCCGGCCGCGTCCGCGAACTCGCCCGCGCCGGCGGCGAGGTCGGTTTTGAAGCCCATGCCGTAGAGAATGTACTGGTAGTTGAAGAAGGCGAAGGTCTCGAGATCCAGGATGAAGTCGAACCGGGCCGGCGGGCGATAGCGCCACTGCTCCAGCAGTTCGGCCAGCCGTTCGGGGATCGAGGCCGGGTCGGCGTTCTGGCGCCAGAACGGCTCCTGGCGGCGGCTCAGGGCGTAGTGCAGCTTGAGAAACACGATGATGTTGTCGTAGCGCGCGGCCATCAGTTCGTTGAACCGGCGGGCCGGGGCGCTGACCGGGCCGTTGTGCGGGAAGAGCTCGGCGATCATCGCCACGGCCGCCTCGATCAGCACCACGCCCGTGGATTCCAGCGGCTCCAGGAAGCCGGCCGACAGGCCCACGGCGACGCAGTTGCCGATCCACTGCTTTGGGCGATAGCCCGCGTCGAAGCGGATCCTGCGGGTCTCCGCCTCGACCCCGCCCAGATAGTCGCGCAGCACCGCCTCGGCGCGGGCGTCGTCCATATGGTCGCTGGAATAGACGCAGCCGACGCCGCGCGCGCCCGCCAGGCCGATATCCCAGGTCCAGCCGGCCTCATGGGCCGTGGCGACGGTGTAGCTCTGGATCGGCGCGTCCGGGCGGTCATAGGGCGTATGGCAGGCCAGCGCCCGGTCGGCGAACAGGATCGGCCGGGCCGACTTGAACGGCGAGCCCAGGGCCTTGCCGATCAGCTCGGCCCGGAAGCCCGAGCAGTCGATATAGAGGTCGGCGGTCAGGTCGCCGTGCTCGGGGCTGACGACGCGCGCGATGGCGCCCGTCTCGTCCAGGATCGTCTCGGACAGGGCGCCGCGCAGGTGGCGCACGCCCAGCTCCCGGGCCCGTTCGGCCAGCACCTGGGCCAGCTTGGCGGCGTCGAAGTGATAGGCGTAGTTCAGCGGTCCGGCGAAATCGCTCTCGTGCGGCCGCTTGGGCGCGCGGGCCGCGTCGGCGACGCGGGCCTGGATGGTCACGGCCTCGGCGAACGGCGCGCGTCCGGCCTCGTCCTGCAGCAGCCAGTAGGGCGCCAGCGAGGCGCCCTCGGTCGAGAACGGCGCCTCGAACGGATGAAAGAAGCTGTGATGGCGACCGTCCGCCGGGGTCTCCGCCCAGTCGACGAAGCGGATGCCCTGCTTGAACGTCGCGGAGGTCTCGCGAATGAACCGGGCCTCGTCGACGCCCAGGAACCGCAGGGTGTTGCGGATGGTGGGGAAGGTGGCCTCGCCGACGCCGACGATGCCGATGTCGGGCGATTCCAGCAGGGTGATCGTCAGGTCGCCTTGGTCGGCCACGCGCAGGGCCTTGGCCAGGTAGGCGGCCGTCAGCCACCCCGCCGTCCCGCCGCCCACGATGAGGATGCTTCGCCTGCGCCGCATGGCGGATTGATAGCAGAGTTCAGGGCGGGGGAGGGGAAGTTCGACGGAATGCGCCAGCGTCATCCGGCGTCGGCGTTTCACCCTAAGGGATAACCCCGATTGTGGCCTCCTGGCGGGGTGACCACACTCAATGGATGAGCCCACTCATCCACTAGGACACTCCACCGGCGCGCGTTCCGACATGATCCCATGACCGGCCCGCGCGCCCGGACAGGCCACATCGCGGCCAGCTGTTTCGCCGGTCTGGCCGCGAGCGATGCGCCGTCTTCCCTCCCTAGCGTCCCCTGAGCCTCCGGCTTCCGGAAAGGATCTCGCCATGTACTACAGCAGCGGAAATTACGAAGCCTTCGCCCGGCCCCGCAAACCAGCGGGCGTGGAGAACAAGACGGCGTTCTTCGTCGGCTCGGGGCTGGCCAGCTTGGCCGGGGCGGCCTTTCTGATCCGGGACGGACACATGTCGGGCGAGAAGATCACCATTCTCGAACGGCTGGCGCTTCCGGGCGGCGCCCTGGACGGCATCAAGGATCCGGAGAAGGGCTTCGTGATCCGCGGGGGCCGTGAAATGGAAGAGCATTTCGAGTGTCTCTGGGATCTCTACCGCTCGATCCCCTCGCTCGAGGTCGAGGGCGCCAGCGTGCTCGACGAGTTCTACTGGCTGGACAAGGACGACCCGAACTTCTCCCTGCAAAGGGCGACCCAGAACCGGGGCGAGCCCATCGAGGACGTGGAACGCCTGACCCTGAACGGCAAGGCCCAGAAGGACCTGATCTCGCTCTTCCTGGCGACCCGCGAGGAGATGGAGAACAAGCGGATCAACGAAGTGGTCGGCGAGGACTTCCTGAAGAGCAACTTCTGGCTCTACTGGCGCACCATGTTCGCCTTCGAGGAATGGCACTCGGCCCTGGAGATGAAGCTCTACGTCCATCGCTTCATCCACCATATCGGCGGCCTGGCCGACTTCAGCGCCCTGAAGTTCACGCGCCGCAACCAATACGAGTCGCTGGTGCTGCCGCTGTACAAGTGGCTGACCGATCGCGGCGTCACCTTCCGCTACGGCGTCGAGGTCACCGATGTCGACTTCGACATCACGCCGGAGCGCAAGCAGGCCACGCGCATCCACTGGCGCCAGGACGGCGTCGACGGCGGCGTCGACCTGGGTCCCAACGATCTGGTGTTCATGACCATCGGATCGCTGACCGAGAACTCCGACAACGGCGACCACCATACGCCCGCGAAGCTCAACGAGGGGCCCGCGCCCGCCTGGGACCTCTGGCGCAACATCGCGGCGAAGGATCCGGCGTTCGGGCGGCCCGACGTCTTCGGCGCGCATATTCCCGAGACCAAGTGGGAGTCGGCGACGATCACCACCCTGGACGCGCGAATTCCGCCCTACATCCAGAAGGTCGCCAAGCGCGACCCGTTCAGCGGCGCGGTGGTCACCGGCGGCATCGTCACCGTCAAGGACTCCAGCTGGCTGATGAGCTGGACGGTCAGCCGCCAGCCGCACTTCAAGCAGCAGCCGAAGGATCAGGTCATCGTCTGGGTCTATTCGCTGTTCGTCGATCGGCCCGGCGACTTCATCAAGAAGCCGATGCAGGACTGCACGGGCGAGGAAATCACCCAGGAGTGGCTCTACCACATGGGCGTTCCGGTTCGAGGAGATCGCCGAGCTGGCCGCGACGGGCGCCAAGGCCGTGCCGGTGATGATGCCCTATATCACCGCCTTCTTCATGCCGCGCCAGGCGGGGGACAGGCCGGACGTCGTGCCCAAGGGCGCGGTCAATTTCGCCTTCATCGGCCAGTTCGCCGAGTCTGGCGAACGCGACTGCATCTTCACCACGGAGTATTCCGTCCGTACGCCGATGGAGGCGGTCTATACGCTGCTGAATGTCGAGCGGGGCGTGCCCGAGGTCTTCAACTCGACCTATGACGTGCGCAAGCTGCTCGCCGCGATGGGGCATGTTCGCGACGGCAAGGCCTTCGACGTGCCGGGGCCGGCGTTCCTTCGCGAGCTGCTGCTCAGCAAGATCGACGCCACCGAGGTCGGCGACCTGCTGCGCGACGCCCATCTGATCCCGGAGTAGTCAGGCACTATTCCATGGCGTCACCCGGGACGCCAGCCCATGGCGCCCGGGCGATGCCTCAGCCCTTCGGCGTCACCTTGATCAGCTTGCCGTCTTCCTCGTCGGTCAGGACATAGATCGCGCCGTCCGGGCCGACCGCGACGTCGCGGACCCGGCCGCCGATGTCGGTGAACAGGCGCTCCTCGCCCACGACCTTGCCGTCCTTGAGGACCAGGCGGTCGACGTGCTTTTCCCGCAGCGAGCCGATCAGCAGGCTGTGCTTGAGCGCCGGGAAGAGATCGCTTTCGTAGAAAGCCATGCCGGACGGGGCGATCACCGGGTCCCAGTAATAGACCGGCTGCTCCATGCCGTCCTTCGCGGTGAGGCCGTCGCCGATCGGCTTGCCGGAATATTCCTCGCCATAGGTGATGGCGGCCCAGCCGTAGTTCTTGCCGGCCTCGGGGTGGTTCAGCTCGTCGCCGCCGCGCGCGCCGTGCTCGACGGTCCACAGCCGGCCGCTGGGATCGAGGGCGGCGGCCTGCAGGTTGCGGTGGCCCAGCGACCAGATCTCAGGCTTGGCGCCGGCCTTGCCCACGAAGGGGTTGTCCTTGGGGATCGAGCCGTCGGCGTTGATGCGGATCACCTTGCCCAGGGTGGCGTCCAGGTGCTGGGCCTGGACGCGGCCCTCCAGGATCGAGCGCTCGCCGGTGGTGATGAACAGCTTGCCGTCCCTGGCGAAGACCAGGCGGCCGCCGAAGTGCAGGGCGCTGTCCATCTTCGGCGCCTGGCGCCACAGGACCTGGACGTTTTCCAGCTTCGGGGCCGGGCCCGTAATGAGTTTGCCGCGGGCGACGGCCGTGCCGTTCACGCCGCCATCGGCTTCGGCATAGGCCCAGTAGACCAGGCCGTTCCGGGCGTAGGCGGGATCCAGCGCCACGCCCAGCAGGCCGCCCTGGCCCTGGGCGAACACCGCCGGCACGCCCTCGACGGCCGGTGACAGCTTGCCGTCCTTGCCGAAGATCCGCAGGCGGCCGGCGCGCTCGGTCAGCAGGATGTCGCCGGTGGGCAGGAAGGCCATGCCCCAGGGGTGCGAGAGGCCGCTGGCCAGGGTCGTGTACTGGCCGACCGTGTTCGAGTTCAGGCCCGGCGCGCGGGTCTGGCCCGCGAAGGCCGGCTTCTGCTCGGGCGCGTTGGCCGGGCGGCTCTCGACGGGCGCTCCGGCTTGAGGCTGGGCGGGAGCGGGACCACAGGCGGCCAGGGCGGCGGCGAGGGCGGCGGAGGCGGTGAGCAGGGAAGCGCGCATGGCCGGCAGGTTAAGCCGGTTTCCGGCTTGGGGGCTACCGGCAGAAGGCGTGTCCTTCATGGAAAAAGGCCGGGGAGCGATCCCCGGCCTTGGTTGTTCTCGCGTGGCGCCGATCGGTCAGATCTTCACCGGCTCCATCTTGGGCGTCAGCAGGTGGATGACCAGCAGGGCGACCAGATAGGCGCTGCCGGCGACGATGAAGATCGGGGTGTAGCTGCCGATCCGCTCCAGCACCTGGCCGATATACTTCGAGAAGGCCATGCCGCCGAAGGCGCCCAACATGCCGCCGATGCCGACGACCGAGCCGACCGCGGCGCGCGGGAACACGTCCGAGGGCAGGGTGTAGAGATTGGCCGAGAAGCCCTGGTGGGCGGCGGTGGCGACGCCGATGATCAGCACGGCCAGCCAGACGCTGTCGGCCTTGGCGGCGAACATCACCGGCACGGCCAGCAAGGCGCAGACCAGCATGGTCAGCTTGCGGGCCTTGTTGATGCTGGCGCCGTTCTTCATCAGGGTCGAGGACATCCAGCCGCCGGCGACCGAGCCGACGTCGCTCAGCAGGTAGATGGCGATCAGCGGCGGGCCGAACGACTTCAGGTCCAGGCCGTAGCGCTTGCCCAGGAAGTCCGGCAGCCAGAACAGGAACATCCACCAGATCGGGTCGATCAGGAACTTGCCCAGGGCGAAGGCCCAGGTTTCTTTCTTGGTCAGCAGCCTGGCCCAGCCGATCTTCTCGACGGGGTCGGCCGGGTCCTGCTCGATATAGGCCAGCTCGGCCGCGCCCAGGCGCTTCTGTTCGCGCGGGCGGCGGTAGACCAGCAGCCAGATCGGCAGCCAGACCAGGCCGGCGATCCCCGTCACGATGAAGGCCATCTGCCAGCCGAACGCCAGGACGATGCCGGGAACGACCAGGGGCGTGACGATGGCGCCGATATTGGTGCCGGCGTTGAACAGGCCGGTGGCGAAGGCGCGTTCCTTCTTGGGGAACCACTCGGCCACGGCCTTGATGCCGCCGGGGAAGCCGCCGGCCTCGCCGATGCCCAGCCCCATGCGGGCGGCCACGAAGCCGCCGAAGCCGGCCGCGGCGGCGTGGGCGATGTGGGCGATCTGCCAGATCGCGAACGCGACGCCGAAGCCCCAGCGGGCTCCGATCCGGTCCATGATCCTGCCCCAGGCCAAGTACGCGACTGCGTAGGCCAGCTGGAAGTAGAACACCAGGTCGGCGTAGTGGGTCTCGTTCCAGCCGAATTCCTTCGACAGGTCCGCTTTCAGCAGACCGATCGTCTGGCGATCGACGTAGTTGATGACCATCGCCGCGAACAGCAGGCTGACGATCACCCAACGGTACCGCCCGATCTTCTCGGATGGCTCGGGCGCTTTCGAAACGTCCATGGACACGCGTCCTTCCCCTTATGGTCTTCTTATTTGGCCGGGACGGCGATGCAGTCCACGGTTCCGTACGGGCCGAAGCTCACATGGGCGACATCACCGGCGACCACGTCGTGAATGCCCGTGGTGGCGCCGGTGGTGACGATCATGCCCTTCTTCAGCGGCTTGCCGCGCGCGGCGACGGTTCCGAGCAGGAAGGCCAGGGCGGCCAGCGGAGAGCCCGGGATGGTCGCGGCCGTGGCCTTGCCCAGCGACTTGCCATTGAGGAAGGTCTCGACCGGCATATCCTCCCAGGCGATGTCGCGCCAGTTGGAAATGGCCTGACCAATGATCTGACCATCGTTGTTGCCGAAGTCTGACGCCACGACGGTCGGGCCCAGGGCGTTGATGGTGGCCAGCGGGCTGCCGGCGATCTCGACGCCGACCAGCAGTTCGCCCACGTATTCGGCGGCTTCCTCGGCGGTCCATTCGGTCTTGTCAGCCGGGGCGTCCTTGCCCAGGCGGACGATGAACTCGGCCTCGACGGCGCAGAAACCGCCTTCGATGGCGCGGAACTTGTTGGGCTGGCCGTCGGTTCGAGGCGTCCTGGACCTTGGACTTGAAGATGCAGCCGGCCAGGCGGTCGACGCCCAGGCGCTCGCGGTGCTGCGGCGGCACCAGACCGACCTTCCAGCCGACCAGCTCATCGGGCCAGGCGGCGATGGCCAAATCCTGGACGGCGTAGCCTTCGGCCATGGTCGCGGGAATCACCCCGCCCGGATAGCCGGGAACGCTGACGCCCTCCTGACGAGCCTTGACGAATTGGGGAGCGATGGCCGCGGGGGGCGAAAACCTCGCTATCGGCCTCAGAAACGGTCACGCCGCTAATCCTCCCTCGAATATTCGGCACAGGTCCCGCTTGGCGGGTCATGTTCACAGGTTTGGGGAGTCTCTAATGGAAACCGGTGTCATTGACAATGAGTTCATGGAAGCGCGTTCGGATCTCGCGGCCTGGATCGATGGTCCGCGCGGCGCCGGTCGCCGATGACAAACTGCCAATCGTATTCGGCGCGGGGCGCTTGACACCCGTAATAGCGGGTATAGCGTCCTGCGTGAATTACGGATGTAAGTGTCATGCACATCACCGCCGCCGAAGCGCATGTCATGGAAGCCCTCTGGCGTCGCGAGCCGATGTCGGCCGACGATCTGGTCGCCGAGGTGGGCGCGTCCCAGCAGTGGGGCGAGGCCACGGTCAAGACGCTGATCAATCGCCTGCTGAAGAAGAAGGCGATCAAGTCGGAGCGCGCCGACGGCAAGCACGGCTACCGCCCGCTGATCGACCGCAGCGCCTATGTCCATTCCGAGAGCCAGGGCCTGCTGGACCGTCTGTTCGAAGGCCAGCTGGCACCGCTGATCAGCCACTTCGCCCAGCACCGACCGCTGCGAGCGGACGAGGTGGAGAAGCTGAAGAAGCTGATCGACGGGATGGCGGAGAAGGGCTGAAGCTCCTCCCCAACGCCAAACCCTGCCATCCCGGACAGCCTGCGCGAGGCTTCCAGGATGACAGTTTTGGGCGCCTTCGGGCGTAACGCCTAGGCCCGCATCGCCTTGGCTTCAGGCCCGGCCTTCAGCGCCTTGGCCGCGACGTCCAGCGACCGCACGGTAGCCCGCCGTTCCAGGGCCGGCTTTTCCGGTTCATCGCCGTCCGACCCGGGCCGCGCGCGCAGGGCCGCGACAAAGTTGTCGCGCCAGGCGGTGACGTCCTCGCGGCTGACATTGTCGAACAGGGCCTCCCAGCGGCGCTTTCGCTCCGGCAACTCCATGGACAGGGCCCGCTCCAGCGCGTCGGAGATTTCCTCGGGGCTGTTGGGATTGACGATCAGGGCGTCCTTCATCTGCCGGGCCGCGCCGGCGAAGCGCGACAGGATCAGCACGCCGGGATCGTCCGGGTTCTGGGCGGCGACATATTCCTTGGCCACCAGGTTCATGCCGTCGCGCAGAGGCGTGACCAGCGCCGCGCGGCTGGCGCGGTAGATCCCGGCCAGCTCGTCGCGGCGATAGGAGCGGTTCACGTAGCGGATCGGCGTGAAGTCCATCTCGGCATAGGCGCCGTTGATGCGGCCGATCAGCCCGTCGAGCCGGGCGCGCAGGTCCTGATAGGCCTCGACCTCGTCGCGCGAGATCGGGGCGATCTGCAGCAGCATGACGTCGCGGACCATGTCCGGGTGGTCGTGCAGGAACCGCTCGAAGCCGATCAGCCGCTCCTCCAGGCCCTTGGAGTAGTTCGAGGCGGTCGACCCCGACGATCATCTTGCGGAAGACGCTGTGGGCCATCATCCGATCGTAGACCTTGCGGGCGTTCTCGCCCTGGACGATCTGGGCGAAGTCCGCCGCGTCGACGCCGATCGGGAAGGCGGCCGCGCGGGTGCGCTGGCCGAAGGCGACCAGCTCGCCGCGCTCGTTCTTGCCGCCGTCCACCTCGGAGAAGACATAGCCCTCGAAGGCCTGCAGCGACTCCTCGGTCTGGAAGCCGATCAGATCGTAGTGGAACAGCGCTTCCACCAGCGCCTTGTGGCGGGGCAGGGTGGTGACCAGCTGGTGAGCCGGCCAGGGGATATGCAGGAAAAAGCCGATCCGGTTGGTCACGCCCATCCGCCGCAGCTCGCGGGCGACCGGGATCAGGTGATAGTCGTGAACCCAGACGATGTCGTCGGGCTCGATCAGCGGCAGCAGGGTCTCGGCGAAGCGCTTGTTGACCCGGTCATAGCCCTCGCCGAACGAGCGATCATAGGCGGTCAGGTCGACGCGGTAGTGGAACAGCGGCCACAGCGTCTTGTTGGCGTAGCCGTTGTAGTACTCTTGGTAGTCGGTCTCCTCGAGGTCGACCGTGGCGACCGTCACCCCCTCGATCCGCTGCATGTTCAGCTGACCGGTGAACTCCGGAATGGTCTTGCCGCTCCAGCCGAACCAGATGCCGGAATATTCGCGCAGGGCCGCGGCCAGGGCCATGGCCAGGCCCCCGACGCTGCCTTCGCCGCCCTCCGCCGGATTGGGCGGATTGACGCGGTTGGAAACGACGATCAACCGGCTGATGCGGTGACCTCGACAACACTCTGGGGCGTCGAAAGGCCCTCCAGCCAGCGGAAGACCGCTTCCGTGTCCTTGAGGTGATAGCGGGCCTCGGTCGGGCGGGGTTCGCCGACCAGCACGCCGAACCCGCCCAGATGGTTGGCGGCGGAAAAGCCGTCCTCGTCGGTGAGGTCGTCGCCCACGAACACGGGCGTGGCGCCCAGGAACGGGGCCTCGCGCAGGAAGGCGGTGACGGCCGCGCCCTTGTCGGCGCCGGGCGTGCGCAGTTCGGCGACCATGTCGCCCAGTTGCAGAACCAGGCCGGTGGACTGTGACAGGCGCTCGCCGGCCTCGATCACCGCGTCGGCGCAGCCGGGGGCGTTGCGGTAGTGCAGGGCGACCGACAGGCCCTTGTCCTCGAAAAGCAGGCCGCGCTCGCAGTGCGCCAGCTCGACCAGGATGCGGCGGGCGTCGGCCAGGCCGGGGTGGGGCTCGCGCTCGATCACCTGGCCGTCGGCGGTGCGACGCACCAGGCCGTGCACGGCGCCGATCGCGGGGGATGGCGCCGCCCAGGATGTAGTCGAGATTGGTCAGGGCTCGGCCGCTGACCACGGCGACGCGTCCCTCGAAGGCCTCGCGAAGGCGGGCCAGCGCCCGCGCGCGGCGCGGGTCAGGACCCACGTCGTCGGGACGCGGCATGATGGGGCGCCAGCGTGCCGTTCGAGGTCAAGAAACACCGCCGATCGGCGCGGCAGATCGAGAGGCGGGGGCGCGAGATCGATGGATTTCGGGCGCGAGACCGTGTGAGCCGCGGTCATGGCGATAACCCCCTCATCAGTAAGCAACATGCGCCAAGAACGTCGGACGGCCCGGTTCGATCCCGCGACGTACTGAAGCGCACGGCAATTTTAGCGGGCGCCTGAAACTTGGGCGTCGCTAGAACAGCAGCTTGCGGATGTTGAACGACACGACGCGGCCGCGCGGATTCAGGTAGTCCGGCTGGTAGGTCAGCGGGACTGTTCCGGTGGCGTCGCGCACGGTCTGGCTCTGGTCGAACAGGTTGTTGACCGAGAAGGTCAGGCGCGTTCCCCGCAGGATCGGATGGGCCTGGACCAGCTCGCGCCGCACGCCCAGATCGGCGAACAGGCGCAGGTTGATCGTCGCCAGGTCCGAGAAGTCCAGGTCGGTCGACGCACCGCCCAGGCCCGCGCGGACGTGGCTGGCGCTCTGCCAGTTGGCCGACAGGCGCGCGCCCAGGCCGTAACGGGTGACCCCCGCCTGGGCCTCGACCTCGTGGCGCGGCTGGCCGCCGCCCGAGCCCAGGACGTCGCCGTCCAGCAGATCGAGCGCCGGAACGCCATCGGCGATCGTCACCCGCTCGCGCAGGTG
The DNA here is from genome assembly GCF_044056025.1 of Caulobacter sp. UC70_42. Classification (NCBI taxonomy): domain Bacteria; kingdom Pseudomonadati; phylum Pseudomonadota; class Alphaproteobacteria; order Caulobacterales; family Caulobacteraceae; genus Caulobacter; species Caulobacter sp. UC70_42. The sequence continues at coordinate 3,432,454 of NZ_CP171994.1, forward strand.
GACGGTGTGGAAGAGGGCCAGCTGCAGCCGCGTGGCGCGCGGATTGCCGCCGCCGCCTCGACCACCGAAGCCGCCGCCGCCGCCGCGTCCACCGCCGCCGCCACCGCCGAAGCGGGGGCCATCGCCGCCGCCACGGTCGCCGAAGTTCGGGCGCGGCGGCTCCTCGCCGGTCTGGGGGGGCTGGTTCTGTTGTGTTTGATTCTGCGCCGGGTCGTCAGGCTGCGGCGCGCGGGTAGGTTCGCCCCGTGGCGCCGCCAGGCGAGCGACGCAGGAGTTCAGCGCCCGGGACGCTCGCGCCGTCCTGCCGCTGGCCGCCCACGCCCTGGCGCCCGCGCCAGCCGCCCGGCGGCGGCGGCGGGGTCCTGCCGATCTGGCGGGAGAAGTTCAGGCCCCAACGGATCTGCTCGCTCTCGCGCTTGGCGAAGTTCACCGGGCGGCTGTCGATGCGGGTCAGATTGCCGTCGGCGTCACGGGTGAAGCGGTCGGCGAAGGCCGCCTCGACCGCCGCCGTCGCGGCCGGGAAGCCCGCCACCGGGTTGTCGATGCGGACCCGGGTGTAGTTGGCGGTCAGGGACAGGCCCTGGATCTTCTCGGGCTTGAAGCTGGCGCCCAGTTTCAGGACGTTGCGCTCCTCGGCCTTCAGGTTGGGGTTGCCGCCGCTGATCCGGGTGACGTCGACGGTCGCGCCGCGCACATAGTCGAAGACGCGGGCGTCGGGCGTGGTGACCAGCGGATTGCCCAGCTGGGCGATGCTGGGGGCGTTCTCCTGGCGGGTCATCGAGACGATGAAGCTGACCGGCTTCACCGGCGACCAGTTGAGGCCGCCGCCGATCGTGGTCAGCGTGCCGAAGTCCGAGATCTGGCGGGCGGCCAGGTTCAGATTGGCCGAAAGGTCGCCGATCCCGGCCCGCACGCCCTTGCGGCGGCTGGCCAGCGGCAGGTCGAAGCTGACCTGGGTGTTGAGGTCGCCGCGCGACTGGTCGCTGTCGGCCTCGACGCCGCCCCGGAAGGACTTGGCCTCCAGCTTCGTGCCGGTGACGCCCAGCTTGAAGGTGGTCGACAGATCCCCGGCCTTGAACTTGGCCAGGGCGCCGTTGGCCACGAACTGCAGATCGGCCGTGTCGGTGGTCGAGCGGGCGCGGTCCCGCGTCAAGGACAGGCCCGACAGCGGGGCGAACGGGTTAAGGGTCGGGTCCAGCGCGGTAAGTCGCGTCTGGACGCTCGTCAGGTCGACGCCGCGATCGGTCTGGGTCTTGCTGATCGCGTGGTCGTAATTGCCGGTCAGCGACAGGCGCAGGGTCTCGGTGTCGCGGTTCAGGGTGAAGCCGGCGTGGCCCGCCAGGTTGCGGCTGGTCTGCTCCAGCGGCGCAAGTTCTCCCAGATAGCGGTACAGCGCCACGGGCTGGCTGAACGGCGAGAACGGGTCGCCGGCGGGGATGACCAGCCGCGCCCGCGCCGGGCCCAGCAGCGAATTGTTGCGCGAGGCGGTCAGGCCCAGGTTCAGGGTCGCCGAGACATTGTCGAGGATGTAGCGGTTGGTGACGCTGTTGATGCTCAGTTGCTGGTTTTCGGGCAGCAGGGTGCGGCTGTCCGAAAGGTCGCTGGTGTTGGCGAGGTTCGGCGTGAAGGCCGACAGGGCGGGGCGACCGCTGGCGGCCGAGCTGGGCGCGCCGGCCACCGCGACCGGCAGGGCCGGATCGATCTGGCTCGCGCCGGGCAGGGCGGGGCCGATATTGCCCACCAGGTCATAGAGGCCGCTTTCGTTGCGGCTGATCAGGTCGCGGTCGCTTTCCAGCAGCCGGTCGCTGTTCTGAACCTTCACCGCGATGTTGGTGCGGCCCTGGCGGTTGAGCTGCAGACGGCTGTAGTTGGCCATTTCACTGAGCTGGCCGCCGGCCGTGGAGCCGCCGACCTGGCCCTCGACCGTGGCGGCGCGGAAGCGCTGGCGCAGCACCACGTTCACGACCTTCTGGTCGGCCGAATAGCCGTACTTCAGGGCCACTTCCTCGGGCAGGATCTCGACGCGCTGGATGGCCTCGGTCGGGATGTCGCGGATCTCGCCCATGCCAGAGATGCGGCGACCGTTCAGCAGCACGACGGGGTCGCCGCCCAGGCCGCTGGTGGTCTGGGGCGTCAGCTCGGTCAGCAGGTCGGTGATCGACGAGACCCCGAAGGAGCGCACGTCGGCGGCGCTGAAGGTCTCCTCCGGCGGAATGTCGCCCATCACCGCGCCATAGGGCTTGCCGCTGGCGGTGATGGTGATCGCCTCGACCTCGGTGTCGAGGTCCTCGGGCGTGACCGGCTTCTCCGCGGCGGGCTTGGGGGCCTGCTCGGCCGGGACAGCGGGCCTGGTCGCCTGGGCGTGGGCGCTCGTCGCGACACAGCTCAGGACGCCGGCCAGGGCCAGTTTGCGGCTCACCAAAGAGCTTCTCCGATTTTCGAGCGTCCCAACGTCGCCGTTGCCCGCGCGATGTGACACGAGGATTTCAGAATCTTCCCGCGCCGCAATATCGCGCACCGAAGGTCTTCGAGGTCTACCGCACCGACGTCCAGGGCCGGCTCAGCAGCACCGCGCAATTGATCAGGCCGACCAGGGAATAGGTCTGAGGATAGTTGCCCCACAGTTCCCCGTCCGCGAAGCCGATGTCCTCGGAGAGCAGGCCCGCGCCCGTGCGGCGCGACAGCATGTCCTCGAACAGCGCGCGCGCCTCGTCCGAACGGCCCGACAGATGCAGGGCCTCGATCAGCCAGAAAGTGCAGATGTTGAACGCCGTCTGCGGCGAGCCGAAGTCGTCGGGGATGGCGTAACGCAGCAGATAGGCCCCGCGCCGCAGGCCCTCCTCGATCGCCTTCAGGGTGGCGACGTTGCGCGGATCGTCGGGCTTGTGGAAGCGCAGGTCCACGAGCTGGAGGAGGGAGGCGTCCAGCTCGTCGCCCTCGAAGGTGGCGGCGAAGCGGCCCAGCTCATCGTTCCAGGCGCGGTCTTCGATCACCTTGCGCACGTGGGCGGCGCGGCTGTTCCAGAAGGCGGCCTTGTCGGTCAGCCCCAGCTTCTCGGCGGCGTTGCCCAGGCGGTCGCAGGCCGCCCAGCACATGGCCGAGGAGTAGGTGTGGACATTGGCCCGGCCCCGGAACTCCCAGAGACTGGCGTCGGGCTGGTCGTGCAGTTGGAAGGCCCGCTCGCCCACCGGCTCCAGCGCCTCGAAGTCCTCGACCGTCGCCGGCCGCAGCAGGCGCTCGTCGAAGAAGGCCTGCACCGTCGACAGGACGATCTGGCCATAGACGTCATTCTGGATGTGCTCATAGGCCTGGTTGCCGACGCGGACCGGGCCCATGCCGCGATAGCCGGGCAGGTCGGGCGCGAAGCGCTCGGTGAGCACCTCCTCGAAGCCGACACCGAACAGCGGCTGGATGTGGCCGCCGCCGGCCCGGTCGACGATGTTGCGCAGATAGCCCAGATAGTTTTCCAGGATGTCGACCGCGCCCAGCCGGTTCAGGGCCTGGACCACGTAATAGGCGTCCCGCAGCCAGCAGTAGCGGTAGTCCCAGTTGCGGCCGCTGTCGGCGTGCTCAGGGATCGAGGTGGTCAGGGCCGCGACGATCGCGCCCGTCTCCTCGTGCATGCACAGCTTCAGGGTGATGGCGGCGCGGATCACCGCGGTCTGCCAGTCCAGCGGGATGGCCAGGCCGCGGACCCACTGTTTCCAGTAGTTGTCGGTCTCGCGAAGCATCCGCTCGCACGTCGCGCCGATCGGGGCGTCGAAACCCTCGTCGGCGCCCAGATACATGGCGATCGGCCGCTCCAGCCGGAACGTGCGCTCCTCCAGGATGTGCGAGACCGGCGCGTCGGTGCTCAGGCGCATCGTCATGTCCGAGCACAGGTAGCGGATGTGGTTCGAGCCCGAGGTGTGCTCGGCGACCTGGGCGCCCCAGCCTGCTGTGGGCTTCAGGCGCAGGGTGATGCGCGCGACGCCGATGATCGGCCGGATCAGGCGGATGAAGGCGGTGGGACGGAACGTGCGACCGAACTGCTGGTAGCGCGGGGCGAAGTCGAGGATTTCGAACCGCGCCCCGTCCTCGTCGGCGATCTCGGTGCGCAGGATGGGCGTGTTGCGCAGATACCCCTGGCGGGTCTCGGCCCGGCGCTCGACCTGCACGTCCCAGACGCCCTTGGCGTCGTCGCCGTCGATATCGGCGTCGTCGAGGAGGGCGCTGAACACCGGATCGGAATCGACGCGCGGCGCGCAGCCCCAGACGAAGCGGCCGCTGGTGTCGATCAGGGCGCTGACCGCGCAATTGCCGATCGGATAGAGGTCGAGAGTCTTCTGATGCAAAGCTTTGTCCATCGCCTTTACCGCCGGGTTTTTCCCGACGGTCCCCGTTTGGGATGAAACCGACGGTGTGGCTTGCGGGTTCCTGTTATCGGAAAACGTTCGCCGAAGATGCTGGGAAGGCTCGCCTTTCGCGCTACCTTTGTTGACGCGGAGGGCCGACGCCGGCCATCTGGAAACCTTAACGCGGTCAGGCCGCGAGTATGTACGGGCGGGCTGTTCGACGGTGATGCGAGTTTCGAGATCCTGCGGCGTCCTGGCGGCGACGATCAGTCTGCTGTCCCTGGAAGCGGCCCAAGCTCAACCGTCGATGGTCCAATCGCAGCGTCCGCCCCTGGCCGGCGCTCGCCCCGTTCAATCCGCCCCGCAAAACGCTCCGCTGATCCAGGCGCCCCGGGCCTCGGTGATGCAGCCGGACTATTCCAGCGTCCAACTGCGCTCGGAGCAGATCGACCTGCTGCGCCAGGTGCTGGGCGACGCCTATCTGCACGGTTTCGAGTTGGGGAGCCTTTTCGCCGGATCAGGCCATCGCCCAGCTGCAGTCGCGCGACGCCATGACCCGGGTCGTCGGCCAAACCCAGCTGATCAGCCTGACCCTGGCCTATGCCAAGGCCGTGCGCACGGGACGGCTGCCGGTCAGCGGCTTCATGAACGCGTGGGGCCTGCGCCCGGCCGCCTACGATCCGACGCCGGAGTTCTACGCCGCCGTCCAGCAGGACCGGCTGGCCGATTGGCTGGCGACGCTGCCGCCGCCCTATACCGGCTATCAGACCCTACAGCAGGGCCTGGTCACCTATCGCGACATCGCCGCCAGGGGCGGCTGGGCGCCGCTGGTGGCCGGTCCCGAGCTGAAGGAAGGCGCGACCGGTTCGCGCGTGGTCGCGCTGGAAGCCCGCCTGGCCGTCGAGGACCCGACCGTCGCCGTCGACGCCGCGCCGGTCTTCGACGCCGCCCTGACCCAGGCCGTGCAGCGCGCCCAGAAGCGTTTCGGCCTCGATCCCACCGGGACCCTCAACAAGGCCACGCTGGACGCCCTGAACGTCCCGGTCGAACGGCGCCTGGACCAGATCACCGCCAATATGGAGCGCTGGCGCTGGCTGCCGCAGGTGCTGCCGGCCGATCGGATCCAGGTGAACATCGCCGCCGCCATCCTGTCGGTGTTCAGCCACGACACCCCGACCCTGACCATGCGGGCGGTCACCGGTCGTCCGGGCGACGAGACGCCGATGCTGTCGTCGATGATCCACTCGATCGTGCTGAACCCGCCGTGGAACGTGCCGTCGTCGATCGCCGCCAAGGAGCTGTGGCCCAAAGAGCGCAAGAGCCCGGGCTATCTGCGCCGCAACGACTTCATCGTCATCCCCACCGGCGACGGCGGCTCGCGCCTGCAGCAGAAGGCCGGCCCCAAGGCCGCCCTCGGTCAGGTGAAGTTCGACTTCAACAACCCCTACGGGGTCTATCTGCACGACACGCCCAGCCGATCGAAGTTCGACAGCTTCAGCCGGCTGGCCAGCCACGGCTGCGTGCGCCTGCAAAAGCCGATCGAGCTGGCCAAGGCGCTGCTGGCCGGCGACGCCACCTGGACGCCGGAAAAGATCGACGCGACCCTGGCCTCGGGCGACACCGTGCGCGCCAAGCTGCCCCAGCAGATCGCGGTTTTCCTGCTGTACTGGACGGCCTATGTGACCCCGGACGGGCAGGTCAACTTCCGCGACGATCCCTACGGCTGGGATCGCGAGCTGGTGCAGCGGATTGCCGCACTTCGCTCTGGCCCAGCTTGATTTCCTGAAGTTTTTGGGCTGTCCTCCCGGCATTGGTGTCGGGTAAGGCGTACCTATGGATCGACGGAAGCTGCTTCGAATGGGGCTCGGCGTGCTCGGCGCCGGCCTGCTGCCGGTCGCGGACGCCCGCGCCGATGACGATATCATCGGCCAGATCCTGGAAGGAAAAATCCCTCCGGCCGCTTCGGTTCCGCCGGTGGGCCTGCGGCCCGCGCCGGTCGAGACGTTCGCGGCCAAGGCGGTGGTCGAGCCGCGCTGGGTCCATCTGCGCAACATCCACACCGACGAGAAGCTCGAAGCGGTCTACTGGGAGAACGGCGAGTACGTTCCCGACGCCGTCCAGGCCCTGAACAAGGTGCTTCGCGACTATCGCAACGACGAGACCCATCCCATGGACACGGGTCTCTACGACATCCTCGACCAGATCCGGGCCAAGACCCAGAGCAAGTCGCCCTTCCAGATCATCTCCGGCTACCGTTCCCCGCCACCAACAAGATGCTGTCCGAGCGCAGCGGCGAGGTCGCCAAGCGCAGCCTGCACATGGACGGCAAGGCGATGGACGTCTTCCTGGAAGACGTCGACCTGCGCTACGTGCGGGCCGCGGCCCTGGAGCTGGGGCGCGGCGGCGTGGGCTATTATCCGACCAGCAATTTCGTGCATGTCGACGTTGGCCCGGTCCGCAAGTGGTCCGGAACCTGACGCCTTCTTTCGTCGGCCCCCTTTTCACCCGCGGGCGGAAACGGGTAACCAAGCTCTAGTTGAAGCGTTAGAGCATGGTAGCCGGCTGTATCGGCGTCAGGGAATTCCAGTCCAATGAGTGAGCGTCGCAGCAATCCCTTTGGTTGGGTGATCCTCGGCTTCATCATCGGGGTTATGGCGACGTTTGGCGCGATCCTGTTCCTGACCGCCGGCGACGGCGGGTACGAGGACGGCCCGTCCGAGACGCGCACCGCCGCCGATGACGCGGCCGCAGCGGCCATGGCCGCCAAGTCGACCGCCTCCCAGCCCGCGCCTCATAAGGTCGAGACTTCGGCCCCAGTCGCCGAAGCCCCGGCGAGCGCCATGCCCGCCGACCGTCAGACCAGCCCCGCGCCGACGCTCGACCCGCAAGTGGCGGATGACGCGGCGGCTGCGGGCATGACCTCGCGGACGCGCTAGAGGCCCCCACGGAACCCTTACAAGTCGATCACCATCGACGGCGCGCTACGCCGCGCCTCGCCATGGTGCACGGCTTCGACGTTGTTGCCGTCGGGATCGAGCACGAAGGTGGCGTAGTAGCCTGGATGATAGGCCCGCTCGCCCGGCGCGCCATTGTCGCGCCCGCCATGGGCCAACGCCGCCCGATAGAAAGCATCGACTGTCGCGCGATCCTTGGCCTGAAAGGCCAGGTGATGCCGGCCTGTCGCGACGCCCTGGCTCGCCGCGCTTTCTGGCGAGGACACGACGAGTTCATCGGCCCAGAAATAGCCGTCGGCCGTATCGACGATCGGAATCTCCAGAACATTCAGGACAGCCCCGTAGAATTCCCGGCTAGCCTTGAGGTCCCGGACGACAAGTTGCAGGTGATCGAGGAGTCGTCCGCGATGCAGTCGTGTCGTTTCCATGATCGTCCAGTCCATCGAATGTGCGTGTCACGAAATCCTGGAATTTCGTCCGGGGTTCGCACCGATATGCCTGACGCTGAAAACTGGAGGGCTCCGCCGATATTGCATTGATTATGCTCAAAGCACTGTTTGCACGGCTTTTCCGGAAATTCCGTTCTTCGCCGTCGTGGAGCGTCAAACCAAAGGCTCTGCGGCTTCGGATCGAAACGCCCGCGGCGCGGGCTGACGCATTGCGACAACCTGGCTCAACCGCCCGATCACCCTGCTGACACCAAGCTGGCGGCAGAGGAGGCGCAGTTTCCCGAGATCACTCAGAGGATTGGGTGGTCAAGGAGACGCCTATTGTCGATCAAGGGTAGCTGCTGCTGCGGCGGCGTGCGCTTCGAGCTGTTCGAGCCGCCGCTGCTGATGGGAACCTGTCACTGCTCGCGGTGTCGCAAGGCCGGTTCGGGCGTCTACGCCTATGTCCGGGCCGAGGCGTTCCACTGGCTGGCGGGGGGAGGCGCTGTTGACCCGCTACCGCCCCAAGCCGCCGTTCCGGTTCACGCGGAGCTTTTGCAAGCGCTGCGGAACCTCGCTGGGCGATCCCGACAGCGGCCGGATCCTGGCCATCGCCGCCAGCTGCCTGGACGACGATCCCGGCGTGCGGCCGAGCTTCGACGAGTTTCTTCCGGACAGGCCGCCTTGGGAGAAGCCGGAATAGAAAAAGGCGGCCGCCGGAGCGACCGCCTTTCCCAAGCTCGGGTTCAAGGAGACCCTTAGTCCTTCGGCATCGGCATGGCCGGCAGGGCGGTCGCCTTGGTCTTCATCTGGGCGTGCGCCGCCGGCGGCAGCGGGATCAGACCGCGGCCTTGCAGGTAGCCGCCGCGACCCGTGGCGGAGTCCGACACGAACTCGGCGACGAACTCCTTCAGGCCCGGCGTCACGCCGACCTGCGACTTCTTCACGTAGATGTAGAGCGAGCGCGACAGCGGATACTGGCCGCTGGCGATCGCGGCCGGCGTGGGCTTCACGCCGTTGATCGCGGCGCCCTTGATGCGCGAGGCGTTCTCTTCCAGGAACGAGAAGCCGAACACGCCCAGGGCGTTCGGGGTCTTCTCGATGGTGCCGACGATGGCGTTGTCGTTCTCGCCCGCGTCGACCCAGCCGCCGTCGGTGCGCGTCGGCGAGACGATGGCCTTGAACTTCTTCTCGTCCGACTTCTTCAGCGCGGCCAGGAACGGGATCTTCGACGCGCCGCCTTCCATAGCCAGCTCGACAAAGGCGTCACGGGTGCCCGAGGTCGGCGGCGGCCCATAGACCAGAATACGGTTGGCCGGCAGGGCGGGGTTGACGTCCTTCCAGGTCTTGTAGGGGTTCTTGACGGTCGCGTTACCCTTCGCGCTCTGGTCGGCCAGGCCCATATAGAGCTGCTCGAGCTTGAAGTTATAGTCCGGCGACTTCTTGTCGACGGCCACGACGATGCCGTCGAAGCCGATCTTGATCTCGACGATGTCCTTCACGCCGGCCTTCTGGCAGGCTTGGAACTCGGACTTCTTCATCGGGCGCGAGGCGTTGGCGATGTCGGGGAACTTCTCGCCGGCGCCGCCGCAGAACATCTTGATGCCGCCGCCGGTGCCCAGGCTTTCGACCTTGGGCGACTTCTTGCCGGTCTTCTTGGAGAAGTTCTCGGCGACGCGGGTGGAGAACGGGAACACGGTCGAGGAGCCGGCGGCCCAGACATAGTCGCGGGCGGCGTGCGCCTGGTCGGCGACCGCGAGCAGGGCGATCGTCGCGACCGCGCCAAGGAGCTTGTTCATGTCGTCAAATCCTGTGTGGTCCGGAGGACGGGGGGACCCTGCCGGAGCAATGCAAGGGCTTTTGTCACGGTTCCGCGACAGTTTTACGACGTAGCGTCCGTGGGCTGACAATTGTGTCGGGATTTAGCCCTGGGGCAAGGGCGTCATGCTTTCAGGCGCGACCAACCCACGGCAGTCCTCAGGGAGCCGGGGTCCAGCCGCCCCCCAGGGCGCGGGCCAGGTCGATGGCGGCGACCGCGCGGGCCTCGCGGGCCTGGATCACCGCCTGGTCGGCGGCCAGCAGGCCGCGCTCGGCGTCGATCTGCTCCAGGTACGAGGCGTAGCCGGCGCGGTAGCGGTCTTTGGCGCGGCGGGCGGCCTCGGCGATGGCGGCGCGCTGGGCGGCGATTTCGCTCTCCTGGCGTTGCAGGGCGTCGACGGCGCGCAGAGCGGTTTCCGTCTCGGCGAAGGCGTTCAGGACGACGCCGCGATAGCTGGCCGCCGCCTGGGCCTTGCGAGCCTCCGAGGCCTGGACCTGAGCCTTCAGCCGGCCGCCGTTGAAGATCGGCTGGGCCAGGCCCGCCCCGATGGTCCACAGCGCCACCGGATCGGGCAGGGCGTCGGTGAACACCCGGTCGGCCGAGACTGACAGGCGCAGCTGCGGCAGCAGCTGGGCGCGCGAGGCGGCCAGGCTGGCGTCGGCGGCGATCAGGTTGTCCTGAGCTTGAGCGATGTCCGGCCGGCGGGCCAGCAGGCTCGCGGGGGCCTCGACGGGAATCGGCGTCTTCAGCAGGGCGAGAAGATCATCGCCGCGCGCGACGGGGCCGGGCGGATCGCCGGTCAAGGCGCTGACAGAGGCTTCCAGGCGGGCGATGGCCAGCTCGAGAGCCGGAACCTGGCGGCGGACTCCGGCCAGCTCGGCCTGGGCCTGGTCGCGTTCCAGCTTGGTGGAGTAGCCTGCACCCTCGCGGCGCGTGATCACGTGCAGCCCTGCCTCGCGGGCGGTGATGGTCTGCCTGGCGACGGCGAGCTGGGCGTCCAGCGACAGCAGGCCGACATAGGCCCGCGCCACGGTGGCGGCGACGGCCAGGCGGACGCTGTCGCGGGCGGCGGCGCTGGCCTGCAAGCTGGCCCGGCCGGCGGCGTCGAGATCGCGCACCCGGCGCCACAGGTCGACCTCGTAGGCCACGCGCAGCCCGACCTGTTCGGCGGTCGACTCGTAGGATCTGCCAAAGGCGTCCAGCTGGCGCGAGCCCTGCAGGCCGGCCACGGCGTCGACGGTGGGCAGCAGGGCCGAATGGGCGGCGCGGGACAGGGCGCGGGCCTCGTCGACCCGAGCCGTGGCCAGGGCGATGTCGGCGTTGCGGGCCAGGGCCTTGTCGACCAGGGCGTTGAGTTGGACGTCGCCCAGCAGCGTCCACCAGTCGGCGGTCAGCGCGCCTTGGGCGCCTTGGGAATTTGGCGGCGCGGTCCGCCAGGCGGCCGGCGGCGGAACGGGCGAGGCCGGACGCTCGGGTGCTGCGGTGGTCGCGCAGGCCGACAGCGCCGCGCCAACCAGCAGCAGGGGCAGCGAGCGGCGCATCAGCGACCGCCCTTGGTGTCGACCTTGGTCACCACCGACATGCCCGGCCGCAGGCGGGCGGCCAGGGGCTGGTTCGGGCTGATGGCGATCTTGACCGGGATGCGCTGGGCGACCTTGACGAAGTTGCCGGTGGCGTTTTCGGGCTTCAGCACCGCGAACTCCGAGCCGGTGGCCGGGGCCAGATCCTCGACCACGCCGCGCAGCGTCTTCTTGCCGAGGGCGTCGACGGTGAAGGTCACGGGCTGTCCGACGGCCATGTGGGCGGTCTGGGCCTCCTTGTAGTTGGCCGTGACCCACAGGCGGGCGGGGACCAGGGCCAGCAGCTGCGTTCCCGCCGAGACGTATTGGCCCAGCCGCACCGAGACCTCGCCCAGCTGACCGTCGCGCGGGGCGCGGATGACGGTGTTTTCCAGATCGATCTCGGCCAGGCGAAGGGCGGCGCGGGCGGCTTCGACGGCGGCCCTCAGGCCATCGCGGGAGACGGCGACCGAGCGGATGTCCTGGCGGGCGATCTCGCCGCCGGCGGCGGTCTGGCGCACGGCCGCCTCGGTCTGGCGCAGCGTGGCCACGGCCTGGTCGCGCTCGCGCAGCGACACCGAGCCATCCGAGGCCAGGTCGTTGATGCGGGCCAGGTCCGCGCGGGCCCGGGCGGCCTGGGCCTGGGCCGAGGCCTGCTCGGCCTCGCGGCCCAGCAGCGCGGCGGCGCGGGCCCGCTGAGCCTGGGCGGCGTTGGCCAGGTCGGCCTCGCGGGCGGCAAGGGTCGCCTTGGCCTGCTCGACGCGGGCCCGGTAGATGCGGTCGTCGATGCGGGCCAGCACCTGACCCCGCCTGACGTGGTCGAAGTCCTGCACGGCGACCTCGACGACATAGCCGTTGACCTGCGGCGCCATCACCGTGACCTGGCCCCGGACATAGGCGTTCTCGGTCACCTGCAGGGTGGTGACGAACGGCGGCAGCCGCCAGACGAACAGGATGACCAGCACGGCCGCGACGGCGGCGGTGACGGCGACGGCCAGGGTCCCCGGGCTGACGCGGGGCGGGTGGCGCAGAGCCTCGGCCGCTTCGGGCGAGGGAGCGGGAGCGGCGGCGTCGGTCATTGAGCGGCCCTTTGCGCGGCTTTCATCTTGGCGATGGCGCGGAGCGTGAAGATCGCGGTGCCGATCAGGGTCAGCAGGGCGATGACGAGGAGAAGCAGGAAAAGGTCGTTATAGGCCAGGATGCCGGCCTCGCGCGTCGCCTGGCCGGCGACCGCGGCGACCGCCACGGGTCCGGCCCGCAGGCGGTCGGCGACGAACGGGATCGAGGTGTCCAGCTGGCCGACCAGGTGGGCGTAGTGGAACCGCATCCGGTCGTACTGGAAGGTCTGGGACAGGGCGGTGGCGAACAGCGCGCCCAGGTTCTGGGCGACGCTGAACGAGACGATCAGGGTGGGGAACGAGCGCCAGCCGCGCTGCAGCACCTGGACGAAGCCGATCAGCAGGGTGGGCGCCAGGACGAGGGCCGTGGCGAAACCCAGCATGGCCTGGCTGACATAAAGCTGGGCCGGGCGGGTCAGGTCGTTGGAATGGCTGTCGAGAAAGGCCGCCGCGCCGATCAGCACCACGGCGATCATGATCTGGAAGAGCACGGTCTGCGGCGTGATCGTCAGGGCGCCGACGATCGCGCCGGCCAGGGTGGCCAGCATGATCACGAAATACAGGCTCCGGGTCTGTTCCTGGCCCATGCCGAGCACGGCCAGGAGACCGGCGGCCCCGCCGTTCTGCTCGACCAGCAACACCCGGGTCAGGAAGGCGATGGCGATGAAGCCGAGGAAGTCCGGCGTGATCGCCCAGCGCAGGTCGAGCAGCGGATTGGTCCGATGCCACTCCAGCACCAGGGCGATGGTGATCAGCACGACCGCGACGGCCAGGGCCACGCCGATCCACGGGGCGGCGAACCACCATTCCAGCCGGCCCTGGCCCAGCACCGCGCAGATCAGGGCCAGGCCGACGGCCATCAGCGGATAGGTGACGAAGTCGGCCCATTCGAACACCTTCAGCCGCTCCGACGGCGGCAGGCGCAGCGCCAGCACGGCGGCCAGGGTGGCCAGCACCATCGCCAGCTCGATCAGGTAGAGCGTGCGCCACTGGCCCAGCTCCAGGACGTCCGGCGAGAAGCAGCGGGCCAGGGGCGTGGCGACCAGCGGCAGGCCGAAGGCCAGCACGAAGGCCGCCAGGCGCTTGGGCTGGGGCAGGGCCTGCAGCATGTAGAAGACCGCCAGGGTGGTCAGGGGCGCGGCCGCGACGCCGCTGGCCGCGCGCACGACCAGGGCCGAGGCGAAGTCGTTGACGAACAGGTGGGCCACGACCGCGGCCAGATACGTCCCCAGCGCCAGCTGAACGAACAGGCGCAGGCCGTACTGCTGGCGGAACTTGACCAGCAGCAGGTTCATCGAGATCGACGTCATCACATAGGCGGTGGGCAGCCAGGAGACCTGGGCCGGATCCAGCCCCAGCGCGCCCTGGAGGGCGGGGAGGTTGACCGTGATCAGCGCCGTGCCCATGGCGCTGGTGAAGGCCAGCAGCAGGCCGACGCAGCCATAGGCGATACGGACGCGCCGGGAAAAGTCGGGCGTCGCCGGCGAGCCTGGAAACAGGGGCCGCTCATGGGGCTGCAGGCTGTCGATACCAGGATGACTCATGCCACCGTCCTTGCCGGCCAAGCTGTAGCGCGCGAGCGCGGCTTGGGCGAGGGGCCGGGAAGCGGGGTGGGCGAACGCCGTGTCATGGGGCCGGCTTAAAGGGCGTTCGGCGCGCATCGCTTGAACAAATCAATCGCCGTCTAGGCTGGAACCGATTCTTTCCGCATGAGCGTTCGGCGGGTCATGCCATGGAGCGGGGCCGCCTCGTCGCGCGAAAAACTTTCGCGGAGATCGGTGTGCGTTCGGGGGCGTTGTGCGTCATGACTGTCGTGAGCAGTCATGAGGGTTTCGCCGTGCGGCAGGTCGCGCCACACGATCTTCGGGGGTTGGATCGGCGCTACAGGCCAGCGCTGATGGCCTTCTTCATGCGCCGCGCGGCCACGCACAGCGACGCCGAGGACATGACCCAGGAGCTGTTCGCCAAGCTGGCGCGGGTCGAGGACCCGGCCATGGAGAACGCCGACGCCTACATCTTCCAGATGGCGGCCAACCTGCTGCGCGACCGTCAGCGGCGCGAGCGGGTGCGGGCAAGCTATCGCGCCGCCGTCGCGGGCGAGGTCTTCGACCAGGAGCCGCTGGACCCCGCCCGCATCCTGCAGGGCCGCGAGGATCTGGGCGCGGTGCAACGGGCCCTGCGCGAGCTGCCCGACCGGACCCGCGCCATCTTCCTGCTCTACCGCCTGGAAGGCATGAAGCAGGCCGAGCTCGCCACGCTGTACGGCATGACCACCAGCGGCGTGCAGAAACACATCCTCAAGGCCATGGGCCACCTGACGCGCAAGCTGAGGGCGGGCGAATGAGCTCCCCCATGGACGACAAGATGGATCAGGCCCTCGACCAAGCCGCCGAATGGTGCGTGCGGCTGTCGGAAGGCGAGCTGCCGCCGGCGGAGCAAGCCGCGCTGGACGCCTGGTTCGCCGCCGATCCGGAGCATCGTGCGCTGCTGGACGACGCCGTCGCCGCCTGGCGGGCGGTGGACGAGCAGGCCGCGCACCCCGGCATGATCGCCCTGCGCGGCGAGGCCCTCAACGACCTGCGCCGCGCCCAGCGCCGGCAATGGGCCCGCAAGCCCGGCCCGCGCGTCGCGATCTGGAGCGCCGCGGCCGCCGTGGTCGCCGCCGTCGCCCTGGGCGGGGGCCTGGCCTGGCGATCCAGCCTGCCGGACGTCTATCGCACCACCGAGGGCGAGCGGCGCATCGTCGAGCTGGCCGACGGCTCGCGCGTGTCGCTGGACGCCGCTACGGTGCTGAGGGTCCGCTATGACGGCGACCGCCGCCGGCTGTGGCTGGACCAGGGCCGGGCCAAGTTCGCGGTCGCCAAGGATCCGCTGCGGCCGTTCTCGGTCGCCGCAGGCGGCAAGCTGGTGGTCGCCACCGGCACCACCTTCAGCGTCGAACGCGTCGCCGACCAGATGCGGGTGGTGCTCTACGAGGGCCACGTCGCGGTGCTGGACGGGGAGGGCGCGAAGGGGCGTCCGCCGCCGCTGCTGAGGGTCAATGGCGCGCCGACCGAGAAGTCGCTGACGCCCGATCACGAGCTGGTCGCCCAGGTCAATTCCGAGGCCGCCTCGGTCGCCCCGGCCGATCCGAACCGCGCGGCCGCGTGGGAGAGCGGCCAACTGGTGTTCCAGGACGAGCCGATGAGCCTCGCCGTCGAGCGGGTCAATCGCTACGCGCGCGAGAAGCTGCGGATCGGCGACCCCAGCGTGGCCAATCTGCGGATCAGCGGCGTCTTCACCTCGGGCGACACCCGCGCCTTCGTCGACGGCGTCACCGCGGTGCTGCCCGTGCGCGCCGTCAGCGGCCAGGGCGGCGAGACCGTATTGCGCGCCTTCCAGCGCCAGCCAAAAAACTTCACCGCCGGTGGTGAGTTCCTCCGTGGAGTGAGGCGTCTAACTGACCAAAAGCGCCGATACACACAACAAGCGGCGCGAGGGAGGGACGTATGAGCAAGTCTTTCGAGCAACGCTGGCTGCTGGGCGCTTCGGCGGCCGTGCTGATGGTCCTGGCCGCGCCGGTCGCGGCGCAGGCCCGCGTTGAACAAGCCCCGGAGCGGACTTTCGACATTCCGGCCCAGGACCTGTCCGGCGCCCTGCGCGCCTTCGGCCGGGCCTCGGGCAAGCAGCTGGCCTTCGACGAGAACCTGACGCGGGGCAAGCGCGCGCCGAAGCTGAAGGGCGCCTATTCGGCCGACGAGGGCCTGACGCGGCTGCTGGCCGGCTCGAACCTGGTGGCTCAGCCCACCGCCAGCGGCGTCTACGCCATCCGCGAGCGGCCGCTGTTGGTCTCGGCCAGCGCCGCCGGCCAGTCGGCTGCGCCGGCCGCCGCCGTAGAACAAAGCCGTCCGGAAGAGCCCGCCCAGGTCGAGGAGGTGATCGTGGTCGGCACGCCCGGCGGCGCCGGCATCGACAAGCTGTCGGCCAGCTTCGCCGTCACCACGGTCGGCGCCCAGGACATCCTCAAGGCCTCGCCCAAGAGCAGCGCCGAGCTGCTGAGCCTTGTGCCCGGCGTCTGGGTCGAGACCTCGGGCGGCGTGGCCGGGGCCAATGTCTTCGTGCGCGGCTTTCCCGCCACCGGCGACGCCGAATTCCTGACCATCCAGCTGCAGGGTGCGCCGATCTATCCGCCCTCGACCCTGTCGTTCCTGGAGAACTCGTCGATCTTCCGCGTCGACGAGACGATCTCGCGGATGGAGGCCCTGCGCGGCGGTCCCAACCCGATCTTCTCGAACGGCCAGCCGGGCCTGACCACCAACTTTATGCTCAAGGAAGGCGGCGAGGAGACCAAGGGCCTGATCAAGGCCACCACTTCCAACTACGGCCTGCGCCGCGTCGACGGGGTGATGAGCGGCAAGCTGGCCGACGACCTCTATTTCATGATGGGCGGCTATGTGACCCGCTCGCCCGGCGTGCGCGACACCCAGTTCGACAACGAGAAGGGCCAGCAGTTCACGGTCAACCTGACCAAGCGGCTGGAGCACGGCAAGGTCAATCTCTACGCCCGCTTCACCGACGACCACGGGGCCTGGTACCTGCCGTTCGCGGTCAATGTGCCCGGCATCGACAAGGGCGAGTACACCCAGCTGGGCGAGCTCTCGCGCCAGCAGACCCTGCAGGTCCACGCCGACGGCCGCACCCGCGACTTTGACCTGGCCGACGGCCGGGGCTGGAAGGGCTATGTGGCCGGCGGCAGCTTCGAGCACGATTTCGGCGACGGCTGGACGGTGCGCGACCGCTTCAGCTTCACCAAGGGCGACGCCAACACCTATGGCCTGGTGCCCGACGGCGGGGCGGTGACGGCCGCCTCGGTGGCGACGGCGATCGGCGGCCCGGTCCGCACGCGCGGCGGGACGGCCCTGGGGACCGGCGACTACGTCCAGAACTGGGGCGCGTGGATCGTCGAGAAGCAGATCCAGGCCTTCGTCAACGACTTCAGCGTCAACAAGACGGTCGGCGACCACTCGATCTCGGCCGGCTACTACGCCTCCAGCTTCTCGTCGGACGACTTCTGGACCATCGGCAACTTCAAGCCGATGCAGGTGAAGGCCAATGGCGACTATCTGGCCGCCAACGTGTCGTGCGCCAACCTGGCGACGGCGGGCAGCGGTTCGGGCTGCTGGGCCTATGGTCTGCTGTCGAACGGCGACGGCAAGGTCAACGCCGTCTACCTGGCCGACAGCTGGCGGATCATCGAGCCCCTGCGCCTGGACGTCGGCGTGCGCCGGGAGAAGTTCGAGACCGACTATGTGGTCGACGACGGCAACGGCTATCCGGACGGCCTGGCCATCCGCACGGTCGACTACAGCCAGTCCAAGACCTCGTACACGGTCGGCCTGAACTACGACCTCAACGAAATGTCCGGCGTGTTCGCCCGCTACTCCAAGGGCTATAAGTTCCCCAGCTTCGACAACTTCCGCGAAAACCTGACCGACACCCTGAGCGTCAAGCAGTACGAGCTGGGCTACAAGCTGCGTTCGGGCCCGTTCGAGCTCTACGCCACCGGCTTCGCCAACACCTTTGACGGGGCCAAGTTCGCCGATGTCGGCGGCACGCTGGAGACCAACTCCAACAAGGCCCACGGCCTGGAGCTGGACGGCCGCTGGCGCTCGGACTTCGGCCTGTCGCTGGCCCTGAATGGCACCTGCAGAAGACCGAGATCAAGAAGTCCTCTATCCCCGGCAACCAGGGCAAGAGCGCCCAGCGCCAGCCCGACTGGCAGATCCGCTTCACGCCCAGCTACGACGTCCAGCTGGGGGCGGTGGCGACCACGTTCTACGGCACGGTCAGCGCGGTCGACGATCGCTGGGGCGACAACGCCAACACCCAGAAGCTCAAGGGCTACACCAAGGTCGACCTGGGCGCGATCTTCAATGTCGGCGACTTCAGCGTCCAGGTGGCGGCCGACAATCTGACCGACAGCCATGGCCTGACCGAGGGGGATCCGCGTTCCACCAGCGGCGCCAACGCCCGTCCGATCCTGGGTCGGTCGGTGAGGCTGTCGGTGGGCTACAACTTCTGATCCTCGTCCTTATCCCCTGAAGACTCCCTGCGCGCGGGCCGGTTCGCCGGTCCGCGTCTTTCTGTTCCGAGAGGCTTTCCATGGTCCGCCCGTTCGCCGCGACGCTCGCGGCCTTGACGTTCGCCTCGGCCGTCCATGCGCAGGACGCCGCCAAGATCCCAACGCCGGCGGATACTTACCAGGAGTTCTTCCACCAGGTTCAGACGCGGCGGATCTTCCCGGACGGCAAGACCTTCGTCGATGCGGTCCCCAGGCGCGCTCCGGCGAAGATCCTGGCCGATTATCGCGCCCATTCAAGGCTCAGCGACGCCGAGCTGAAGCGCTTTGTCGCCGCCAACTTCGTGGTCCCGCAAGCGGGCACCGCGCCCAAGCCCAGCGCCGCGCGGCCGCCGCTCAAGGATCACATCGCCGCGCTCTGGCCCCATCTGACCCGGCCGCCGGTGAAGCCGGTGGCCGGCGGTTCGGCCCTGGCCATGGACAAGCCGTTCGTCGTGCCCGGCGGGCGCTTCCGCGAGATCTACTACTGGGACAGCTACTTCACGATGCTGGGCCTAAAGGCGGACGGCCGCGACGATCTGGTCGAGAGCATGATCGACGATTTCGGAGGCCTGATAACGGCTTACGGACATATCCCCCAACGGCGCGCGAACCTATTATCTGAGCCGCTCGCAGCCACCGTTCTTCTTCGCCATGGTCGGGCTGTCCAGCGCGACCGACCCCAAGGCGCTCAAGACCCGCGTCGACCTGATGCGCCGCGAGCACGCCTTCTGGATGGACGGTGAGAAGGATCTCCAGCCCGGCCAGGCCCACCGCCGCGTGGTGGCCTTGGCCAGGGGCGTCGTCCTCAACCGCTACTGGGACGACCGCGACACCCCGCGCGACGAGTCCTATCGCGAGGACCTCGAGACCGCCCTCAACAGCGGCCGCCCGCCGGCCGAGGTCTTCCGCGACCTGCGGGCCGGGGCCGAGAGCGGCTGGGACTATTCCTCGCGCTGGATGGCCGACGGTCAGGCGCTGTCGACGATCCAGACCACGGCCATCGTCCCGGTCGACCTCAACAGCCTGATGTACGGCCTGGAGAAGGCGATCGCCAAGGGCTGCGCTCAGCTGGCCGACGCCGCCTGCGAGCGCGACTTCGACCGTCGCGCCCGCGACCGGGGCGAAGCCATCGATTTCTATCTCTGGGACAACGCCAAGGGCGGCTATGTCGACTACCAGTGGAAGACCGGCCGGCGTCTGGACGACATCAGCGCGGCGACCTTCTACCCGCTGTTCACGGGCGCGACGGACGAGCGGCGGGCCCACACCGTCGCCCAGAAGGCCTGGGACGTGCTGCTGGCGCCCGGCGGGCTGCGCACCACCACCGTCCGCACCGGTCAGCAGTGGGACACGCCCAATGGCTGGGCGCCCTTGCAATGGGTGGCCGTCTCCGGACTGCGCCGCTACGGCGAGGACGCCCTGGCCGCGGAGATTTTCCAAGCGCTGGCTGGCCACGGTCGAGCGCGAGTACCAGGCCAGCGGCAAGATGCTGGAGAAGTACGACGTCGAGGAGGCCAAGGCCGGCGGGGGCGGGGAGTATCCAACCCAGGACGGCTTCGGCTGGACCAACGGCGTGGCGCGGGCGTTGATGGAGCCGGCGAAGTAGTCAGCGCACAATTCCTGTCATCCCGGCTCTCCGCTTCGCTGCGGCCGGGATGACAAGGTTTTTGCGGCCCTTAGAACTCGAAGCCGATCGTGCCGAACACCTGGCGCGGAGCGGACGAGTGGAACACCAGAATGGTCCCCGCCGCGTCGTCCGGCGCGAACACGCTGCTGTCGAAGTTCGAGGCGTAGCGCTTGTTCGTCAGGTTGGTGACGTTCAGCGACGCCTTGGCCCCCTTCATGAAGCCGACCGGGCTGAACCTGTAGCTGACGCCCAGGTCGAAGGTGGTGACGCCGGCGAAGCTCTGGTCGTTGGTGTAGGTGTAGTAGCGGCGGCCGGTGTACTTGCCCTGCAGCGAGGCCGAGAAGCCGCCTTGCTTCACGCTCAGCACGCTGGCCAGCATTTCCTTCGGCGTATCGACCTGCTGCTTGCCGGCCGTCTGCTTGATCACGCAGGTGGTCGTGCACCAGTTCAGGTCTTCGTCGTAGGTCGACTTGTTGTACGAGGCCGAATTGTACCAGTTCAGCCAGGACGTCGCCTTCCACAGCACGCCGATCTCGGCGCCCTTGCTGGTGACGCTTCCGGCGTTGTGGAAGGAGTTGCCGCAACCCGGGTTCTGCTGCTGGTTGGTCGGGCAGGGATTGTACTGCAGCAGGCGGTTGTTGAACTTCACGTCGTAGGCGGCGATCGAGACCTGAAGATTGTCGCCGACATAGCGGTAGCCGGCGTCGAAGCTCTTGGAGGTCTCCGGCTTCAGGTACTGGCCCTGGGCGTTCCAGACCGCTTGCGACACCGACTGCGGGCCCAGCTTAAAGCCGCCCTGGAACATGGCCATGTTCTCGGCGTAGCTGGCGAACACCTCGTGGCCCGGGGCGATACGGTAGCGCGCGCCGATTTCCGGCAGGAAGTCGTCCTTGGCGTACAGCGTGCCGCTGGCGAACTGGCTGGACGCCGTCACCGGGGCCTTGGCGATGCCGCGCTGGGCCTCGGCGGCCGACTTGGCGTGAGTGCTCTTGAAGCCGAAGTCGATGCTGAGCGCGTCGTCCAGCAGGGTGACCGTGTCCTGGACGTAGAACTGCTGGGTGGTCCAGTTGGTCTGCTGAACCCATTGGGCGGTGTCGGGCTGGCCCTTCAGGAACTTCGCCAGGCTGAACGGGCCGGTGACGTTGGTCCAGATGTAACGCGCGGCGCTGCTGGTGTTGTCTTCCAGCCAAAGGCCGGCCTGGATGTGGTTGAAGCCCAGCGTCCAGCCCACGTTCGCCACCACGCCGGTGCGGTCGATGGTGTAGCGGGTGTCGCGGATCTGGACCGGCAGGTCGTCGGCGGTCGAGGTCGTGCCCTGGTTCGACAGGCCGGTGATGAAGTTGTTGCCCGCGCCCTCGTCGGTGTGGCGATAGACCTGCACGTGGCTGGTGATGTTCTCGCGGATCTTGAAATCGCCCGACAGGTAGTAGACCTCGTCGTTGCGCAGGATCTGGCCGTTGGTGAAGGTGACATCGGCCAGCTTCTCGGGCGCGGTCGAGGGGACGCACTTGGCCGCCAGCGAGGCCACGGAGCAGGCGGCGCGGCCGACATAGGCGTCCCAGTTCGGCGCATAGCCGGCCCAGTCCCAGCCCAGGCGCGAGAGCATGTCCTTGGAGAGATAGGTGTCGTCGGCCTGGTTCGTGCGCGACACGTCCGCGAAGGCGGTGATGACGTTGTCGCCGAAGCGGTACTGGGCCTTGGCGTTCAGCTGCTTGCCGGTCGACTTGTTGTAGGCGCCCTGGTTCACGAACAGGTCCTGCTGGGCGTAGTGGCCCGAGACATAGGCCGAGAAGCCGCCGTGCTCGCCGGTGTCGAAGCGCATGAAGGTGCGGGCGGTGTCCTCGCTGCCCACGGTCCCGTTGATCGAGAAGCCCATGGTCTTCTTCGGATCGCTGGACGTGTAGATCAGCGCGCCGCCCAGGTTGCTGGTCGAGGGGATGGACAGGCCGGCGATGCCGGTGGCCAGGTCGGCGCGGCCCAGGTTTTCCGAGATCAGGGCGCGGCTGATGGTCAGGCCGTTGTAGTTGTTGTAGGCGCCGTCGCCCAGCGGCATGCCGTCCAGCGAATAGCCGAGGTGGGTGGTGTTGAAGCCGCGCACCTGCAGCGACAGCGACTGCTCGTTGACGCCCAGGGCGTCGATCGACTGGGCGCTGACGCCCGGCAGGAAGTTCAGGGCCTTCTGGATGCTGGTCCCCGGGGGCAGGACCTCCAGGCTCGACGGCGTCAGGGTGTTGACCGAGCGGGTCTGGCCGCTGCCGACGATGACGACCGCGTCGATCTCGTTGGCGTCGGCGGGCGCGTCCGCGACCTTCGGAGCGGGCGCATCGGCGGCCTGGACCTGGGTGGCGAACATCAGGCAGGCGGCGATAGCCACCACGCTGGCGGATCGGAGCAGCATTTCGGATATCCCCCTAGATATCGCGCGCCACGCGGATTTTCGTCTACGGCGCCGATTGGTGTTGAGCGCCGCGTCTATTCCACAGCTTGATGACGGTTCTGCTGCGGTTGCGCGACGGTCTCTGTCACAAAACCTATGCAGACCCTCCCTAAGAGCGCGGCGAGTTCCACCGAACACTTCCGTGTCCTTTTCAGGAGCCCTCGATGTCGCGCCGTCGCCTTGCCGGAACCCTCGTGGGTCTCGCCGCCCTGGCCCTGGCGGCCGACGCCGGCGCCCAGTCGCGGACCTATGTCGCGCCGCATTGGGACAACACCCCCGGCGACGTCACCGTGGCGTTCGGCGGCAAGACCTATGTCAATCACGGTCTGGTGGCGGTGGGCTGGCTGCCGGCGGCGACGCGCGACTTCAACGGCGAGACTTCTGGGCTCGTTCTCCAGCATGGCGCTGTCGAACTGGAAGAAGGCCGCCGACGGGTCCTATACCGGGACCTTGCGCACCCTGCCGGATCGCGGACCCAACAATGTCGGACCGTTCAAGAGCACGACCGACTACGCCAACCGCGTCCACGAGCACGCGATCAAGCTGGTTCCCGGCAAGGGCCTGACCATCACGCCCACGGGCGGCTTCCTGTTGAAGGACCAGACCGGCCAGCCGTTCACCGGCATGGACCCGGGCGCCAACGTCGTCGAGCGGGGCGGCGTGCGCTATCCGTCGCCGGCCGGCGGCGAGGGGGCGGGCAAGCTCAGCCTGGACAGCGAGGCGATCGCCTACCTGCCGGACGGGAGCTTCTACGTCTCGGACGAATATGCGGCGGGCGTCTATCTGTTCGACAGGACCGGCACGCTGACCGGCGCGATCCAGACCGTCCCGGCGCTGCTGCCGATCAAGAAGGGCCAACTGAACTTCGGCGCCGAGAAGGCGCCCGAACAGGGCCGCCGCAACAACCAGGGCCTGGAAGCGCTGACCATCAGCCCCGACGGCAAGCGCCTGATCGCCGTGCTGCAGAGCGCGACCGTGCAGGACTCCGCGTCGAACAACGCCACCCGCAACAACACCCGCGTGCTGGTCTATGACATCAGCAAGACCCGGCTGCCTAAGGCCCCGATCGGCCACTACGCGCTGCAGCTGCCGACCGTACGCGAGAACGGCGACGGCCAGGCCGCCGACGTTACCGCCGCCCAGTCCGAGGCCGTGGCGCTCAGCGAGGACCGCCTGCTGGTCCTGGCGCGCGACGGCAATGGACGCGGCAAGGGCTCGCCCAATGCGCCGGTCTACAAGAGCATCCTGTTGGTCGATCTCGCCGCCGCCACCAACCTGGCCGGCACGCCCTACGAGCAGGACGGCAAGCCGATCGCCAAGGACGGCGCGTTGAACCCCGACATCAAGCCGGCCGCCCAGGCCGAGCTGGTCAACATCCTCAACCCCGTCCAGCTGGCCAGGTTCGGGATCAACCTGTCGGTCGCGCCCTCGACCCCGACCAGCCTGCCCGAGAAGATCGAGGCCATGGCCATCGGTTCGACGTTCGACAAGACCGGCGACGTCTTCCTGCTGGTCGGGTCGGACAACGACTTCGCCACGGCCAAGGGCCACGTGAACGGCCAGGACTTCGACGCCTCGCTGCATGGCGACACCGGGGCCGGCGACAACGACAACCTGGTGCTGGTCTACCGCCTGTCCCTGCCGAAGTGAGCTTGACCCTCCGGGCGGGCGCGCCTACCCCGGACGGCGAAGGCATGGAGGTCGAAAGGCCTCCCGGGAACGCGGTGACCAATCCGCGGCTGCCCCCGCAACTGTGATCGTCCGTCGATCGTCGCGGCACGCGCCACTGGGAGCGATCCTGGGAAGGCGCCGCGACGGGAGGGCGTAAGCCAGGAGACCGGCCTTCGTCATATCAACGCGGCCGGCGGGGTGTCCGGCGAGGGCAGGGTGATGAACGAAGAACTCCCGGACGGCGAGGCCGCCCAAGAGGCCGCGAAGAACGCGCGCCACAACGCCAGGATGAAGGTCATCCAGGCCGCGCGGGCCAAGATGATGGCCGAGCGCCAGATCGAGAAGGGCCTGCTGATCGTCCATACCGGGGCGGGCAAGGGCAAGACGACGGCGGCCCTGGGCATGGTCTGCCGCGCCATCGGCCACGGCCAGAGGGTCAGCGTCATCCAGTTCATCAAGGGCGCGATGGAGACTGGCGAGAAGGTCGTGTTCGACGCCTTCCCGATCAGGTCGAGTTCCGGCCGATGGGCGAGGGCTTCACCTGGGACACCCAGGACCGCGCCCGCGACATCGCCAGGGCGCGCGAGGCCTGGGAGGCCATCAAGAGCCGCATCGCCGATCCCGACTGGGACATGGTCGTCGCCGACGAGCTGAACATCATCCTGCGCTACGAGTACCTGCCGCTGGATGAGGTGCTGGAGGTTCTGGTCAATCGGCCGGAGGGCAAGCACGTGGTCGTCACCGGCCGCAACGCGCCCGACGCCCTGATCGAGGCCGCCGACCTGGTCACCGAGATGGCCCAGGTCAAGCACCCGTTCCGCGGCGGCGTGAAGGCCCAGGCGGGGATCGAGTTTTGACCGTTCTGCGCGCGGCCGACGACGGCCCGGCGGTGGTGGTCTGCAACACCTGCCGCGTTTCGGCCGAAGAGCGCGAAACGCCCGAAGGCGTGCGCGGCGGGGCGCTGCTGGCGACGGCCCTGCGCGCGGCGGCGGCGGGCAGCGGCGTGGCGATCCAGGAAATGCCCTGCCTGTTCAACTGTGCGCAACACTGCTCGATCCACCTGCGGGCCCCGGGCAAGATCGGCTATGTGCTGGGCCGGTTCGAACCGACCGCCGAGGCCGCGCGCGCGATCGTCGACTACGCCGTGGCCTATGCCGCCAGCGACGAGGGCGTGGTGCCGTACCGCCGATGGCCGGAGGGCGTGAAGGGCCACTTCATCGTCCGCGTCCCGCCGGCGGGGAAGCTGGTGGGGGATTGAGACCCCCGGACAGGTGGGTTTCTACCTCGCGCCCTAGCGAACCGGTCGGCGCACCGTCCAGACCAGCAGCGCCGCCGACAGCAGGACGCCGCTCATCACCACGCCGAAGGTGACCAGGCCCTCGCGGGTGGCGCGGGCCTCGGCGCGGGCGTGGAACGGGCCGGCATGGGCCTCGGCGAGGGCCGACAGGTCTTCACGCTCCAGGTCGTCGGACATGTCGGTCTCCTCGCGGGGTGTGCCTAGGGGCGCGGCTCGGGCGGCGGCGGCGCGATGGGGGCGACCGGCGCGACGGGCGCCGGCGGGAGCGGGTCGGCGGGCACGGTCAGCGGGACCACCGGCAGGCCATCGGGGCCGATCTCGCCCTCCAGCGGCAGGCCCAGGTCGTCCAGCGGGTCCTCGACGACCGCCGGGGCGGCGCTACGGCCGAGGGCCGAGAGCATGAAGGCCTTCCAGATCTTGGCGGGTTCGCCGCCGCCGACCACGCCGTTCATCGAGCTGTTGTCGTCGTTGCCGACCCAGACCCCGACGACCAGGTCGTCGACGTAACCGACGAACAGGGCGTCGTGATAGTCCTGGGTGGTGCCGGTCTTGCCATAGGCCCCGTCGATGGCCGCTTCCAGGCCCGTGCCGCGATGGGTGGCCGAGCGCAGCAGGTCGCGCATGCCGGCCAGCACCTTGGGGTCGTAGGCGGTGGTCTTGGGCTTCTGGAACGTGTCCAGGGCGTGCGCGACGATCGGATATTCGCCGGCCGCGATCGAGGCGTAGGCGGCGGTCAGGCGCGTCAGGCTCATCGAGCCGGTGCCCAGCGCCATGGTCAGGTCGTCGGGGATCTTCTCGGTGACGCCCAGCTGGCGGGCGACCTTGATCACCTTGGCGGGGCCGAGGTCGTGGGCCAGGCGCACGGCCGCGACGTTGGACGAGGCGGCGAAGGCGCTGATCAGCGGGATCTCGCGGTCGCGGTACTTGCCCTCGTGGTTCTTCGGCGTGTAGCCGCTGACCTGCACCGGGGTGTCGAGGATCGGGCTGGTCGTGGTCATGCCCGACTGCAGGGCGGCCAGGTAGACGAACAGCTTGAACGACGAGCCCGGCTGGCGCGCGCCGTCGGCGCGGTTGAACTGGCTCGAGCCATAGTCGCGGCCGCCGACCATGGCCACGACGCGGCCGTCCTTGCGCATGGCCACCAGGGCGCCCTGGGTGATGTTCAGGACCTTGCCGTCGCGGGCGATGAAGTCGTTGAGGATCTTCTCGGCCTTAGCCTGCAGCGCGGGATCCAGGGTCGTCTTGACGATGGTCTCGCCATAGCGGGCGCCGATGGCGGCGCGGGCCTGGGGCAGGGCCCAGTCGGCGAAGTAGGAGCCGGTTGGCAGCTTGTCGGGGTTCTCGATGGCCGAGACCTCACCGACCGCGTCGGCCTGGGCCTGGGTGATGGTCTTGGTCTCGACCATGGCGCCCAGCACCACGCGCATCCGCTCGCGGGCGCCTTCGATGTTGTTGGTCGGGGCCAGGCGGGACGGGGCCTTGACCAGGCCGGCCAGCATGGCGGCCTCGCCGATCGACAGCTGCTCGGGCGGCTTGCCGAAATAGTGCCGGGCCGCGGCGCGCAGGCCAAAGGCCCCGTCGCCGAAATAGACCGACGACAGGTAGCGCGACAGGATCTCGTCCTTGGAGAGGCGGGCCTCAAGATAGACCGCGATCAACGCCTCCTGCGCCTTGCGGCGCAGGTTGCGGTCACTGCTCAGGAAGGCGTTCTTGGCCAGCTGCTGGGTGATGGTCGAGCCGCCTTCCGAGACGCCGCCGGCCTGGGCGTTCTTGCCCAGCGCCCGCGCGATCGCCTTCGGGTCGACGCCCATGTGGCTGTAGAAGCGACGGTCCTCGATGGCGATGAAGGCGCCGGGCACGTATTTCGGCAGCTTGGCGACGTCGATCGGGGCTTCCTTGTAGGAGCCGCGGCGGGCGATCGGCGAGCCGTCATCAGCGACCAGAACGATGGCGGAATTGTTCAGCGGCTCCAGGGCGCGGCTCAGCGGCAGCGACCAGAACAGCGAGGCGACCAGCACGACCGCCAGCACCACGGCGGCGGCCGCGCCGATCAGCCAGGCGGAACGCTTCCAGATCGGCGGCTTGGCGGTCTTGACGGGCTCGGCCGGGGAGAGGGCGGCTTCCGGGATCGCCTCGACGGCTTCCGGCAGCTCGGTCTCGGCTTCGGGAGGGGGCGCTTCCTCGGGCGGGACCTCGGGTTCGGGCTCGACGACTGGCGCGGGGGGGGCCGGGGTCTCTTCGACGATGTCCGGGGTTTCGGCGACCGCCTCGACCGCCTCGACCGGCGGCTTGGGCGCGCGCGGCTTGCGCGGGCGGCGCGGCTTTGGCGCGACAGGGTCGGTCGACGTCTCGGGCAGGGCGGCCGCCGAGGTCATCGCGGCGGTGGCGCGAGGCTTGCGCGGCTTCGGCTTCGGCGCCGGCGGGATGTCTTTGGGATCGGCGGGGTCGGACATGGACTGGCGCTCGCTTCGGGCCAGGCCCTCACTCGTCGAGCGCGCTCATTACCACACGGCCCCGGCAAGCCAAGCGCGTTGAAACCGAAGTTTCTTCCGCTCCGCCCTTGAATGGCGTTCGGCCAGGCATAGATGACCTCCGTGAGGCTGAGGCCTCTGCCCTTCCTGGGCGTTTCCTCCCCTACTTCTCAAGCCCGGCTTTCGCCGGGCTTTTTCTTTGCGGTCATGCGTTCGGTTGGATCAGGCGGTCGGCTAGATCAGTTCGTAGGCCGGCAGGGTCAGGAATTCTTCCAGGCTGTCGGACAGCACCATGCGGGTGAAGAGCTCGGCGGCCGTTTCCAGGCGCGGCGAAGCGAAGTCGCGGCGCAGGTCGGCCATCTCCTGGGTGAACAGGCCGATGAACAGCTCCGAGGTCAGCACCCGGCCGTCGTCCAGCGCCGCGCCCAGGCGGACCCACTGCCACAGCTGCGTGCGGCAGATCTCGGCCGTCGCGGCGTCCTCCATCAGGTTGTAGAGCGGCACCGCGCCCCGGCCTTCCAGCCAGGCCTGGGTGTAGCGGACGCCGACGCGGATGTTCTCGCGCACGCCGGCCTCGGTGCGGACGCCCTCGTGCAGCTCCAGCATCTGGGCGGCGGTGATGTCGAGATCGGCCAGCTTCTTGTCGCGCTGATTGGCCGCCGGCATCAGGCGGTCGAAGACCTCCATGGCGACGGACACCAGATCCGGGTGGGCGACCCAGGTGCCGTCGTGGCCGGCCCCGGCCTCGCGTTCCTTGTCGGCCTTGACCTTGGCGAAGGCGGCCTGGTTGGCGGCGTCGTCGCCCTTGACCGGGATCTGGGCCGCCATGCCGCCCATGGCGAAGGCGCCCGGCGATGGCAGGTCTGGATCAGCTTCAGCGAATAGGCGCCCAGGAAGGCCTTGCCCATGACCATGGCCGAGCGGTCCGGGGTCAGGAACTCGGGGCGGCGGCCCAGGCGCTTGATGAACGAGAAGATGTAGTCCCAGCGGCCGCAGTTCAGGCCGACGATGTGGTCCTTCAGCTCGAACAGGATCTCGTCCATCTCGAAGGCGGCGGGGATGGTCTCGATCAGCACCGTGGCCTTGATCGTGCCGACGGGCAGGCCCAGCGCCTCCTGGGCGCGGACGAACACCTCGTTCCAGAGGCGAGCCTCCAGATGGCTCTCCAGCTTGGGCAGGTAGAAATAGGGACCCGAGCCCTGCGCCAGCGTCGCCTTGGCGTTGTGGAAGGCGTAGAGGCCGAAGTCGAACAACGCCCCGGCCACGGCCTGGCCGTCGACCTCCAGGTGGCGCTCCATCAGGTGCCAGCCGCGCGGGCGGATCTTCAGCACCGCCGGGGTCGGACCCATGGCGTAGGCCTTGCCGGACTTGGCGTCGACGTGGGTGAGGTCGCCCGACCAGCGGTCCTTCAGATTGATCTGGCCCTCGACGACATTGGCCCAGGTCGGCGCCGTGGCGTCCTCGAAGTCGGCCATGAACACCTTGGCCCCGCAGTTCAGGGCGTTGATGATCATCTTGCGGTCGACCGGGCCGGTGATCTCGACGCGGCGGTCCAGCAGGTCGGCGGGGACGGGGGCGACGGTCCAGTCGGCGGCCCGGATGTCGGCGGTCTGCGGCAGGAAGTCGGGCAGCTCGCCGGCGTCGAAGCGGGCCTGCCGCGCCTGGCGGGCGGCCAGCAGCTCGCGGCGGAGGGCGTCGAACCGGCGGTGCAGGTCGGCCACGAAGGCCAGGGCTTCCGGGGGTGAGTACTTCCGCAGCTCGGCCTTCAACGGGACCGGTGACCTGGATGTTGGCGGCGATGTCGAGCGGCATGGGAAGCTTTCCGTGGCGGTGGGATCGGCTCCCCGGGAGGTCCGGGGAGCCGTCTTCGGGACTTCTGGTCGGTTATCTTTAGTTAGGCGCTCTTTTCGGCGCCCTTGTCACGGACGGTGGGGACGATCTGGTCGCCCCAGTTGCCCGAGCCGTCGTGGTGGCGCGAGGCGCGCACCAGCTCGACCGAGTAGCCGGCCTCGATGGCGCGGCGCACGGCCTCGTTGAGGCGGTGAGAGGCCTCGGCCACGCGGTCGACGGCGCGCTCCTTGGCGTCCGAGTTCGGCATGGCGGCGGGGGCGAAACGCGTGGCGGTCATGGCTTTGGCTCCTCGATCGAAGGGAAGGGGTTCGCGGCTATTCAGCCGCGAACTGGTTCATGGTGTTGGCGTGGCCGCCGGCCTTCAGGGCGCGCTCGCCGGCGACCATCTCCTTGAAGGTGTCGCCGAGGTCCGAGCCGACCTCGTGCTGGTGCTTCACGGCCGAGACGCCGCGGCGGATCTCCTCGCGCTGCACGGTGTTGACATAGGCCTGCATCCGCTCCTCGCCGAAATAGCCGCGCGACAGCTCGTCGACGCTCTTGGCGGTCAGGTGGAAGGTCGGCAGGGTGATCAGGTTGTGGAACACCCCGGCGCGGGCGGCGATGTCGACCTGGAAGCGGGCCAGGCGCTCGTCGGCCTCGCGGCCCAGGTCGCTCTTGTCGTACTCGGCCGACATCAGCGCGTTGCCTTCCGGGTAGCTGTCCTTGTGGATCTTGCCCTCGGCGATCCACTGGTCGCGCACCTGCTTGCGCAGATTGAGCGTCCAGTTGAACGACGGCGAGTTGTTGTAGGTCAGCTTGGCGTTGGGCACGACCTTGCGGATCTCGTTCACCATCGAGGCGATCTCGTCGACATTGGGGGTGTCGGTCTCGATCCACAGCAGGTCGGCGCCGCCTTGCGTCAGGTTGGCGATGCAGTCCTCGATGACGCGCTGGCGGCCGGTGCCGTCCTGGAAGGCGAACAGGCCGTTGGGCATGCGGACCGGCTTGACGAAGGCGCCGTCCTTCATGATCGCCAGCTCGCCGTCCTTCAGCGGGTTCTCGGGCGTGACGGGCTCGGTCTTCAGCCACTTGATGTAGTCGCTGGCCAGATCGCCCGGCTCCTGGCTGACCGGGATCTTCTGGGTCAGGCCCGCGCCCAGGCTGTCGGTGCGGGCGACGATGACGCCCTGGTCGACGCCCAGTTCCTCGAAGGCCAGGCGGCAGGCGCGCAGCTTCTCGATGAAGTCCTCGCGCGGCACGGTGACCTTGCCGTCCTGGTGGCCGCACTGCTTGGCGTCGCTGACCTGGTTCTCGATCTGCAGGCAGCAGGCGCCAGCCTTGATCATCTCCTTGGCCAGCAGGTAGGTCGCGTGCTCGTTGCCGAAGCCGGCGTCGATGTCGGCGATGATCGGCACCACGTGGGTCTCGAAGTTGTCGATCGCCTTGATCGCGGCCTGCTCGGCGACCTGGTCGCCGGCCTTGCGGGCGGCGCTCAGCGTCTTGAAGAGGTCGTTGATGGCGACTTCATCGGCCTGGCGCAGCGAGACGTAGATCTCCTCGATCAGGTCGACGACCGAGGTCTTCTCGTGCATCGACTGGTCGGGCAGGTGGCCGAAGCGATTGCGCAGGCCCGCGACCATCCAGCCCGAGAGATAGACATAGGCGCCCTTGGTCGTGCCGCGCAGGCGCTTGACCGACTTGATCATCTGCTGGGCGTGGAAGCCCGACCAGCAGCCCAGCGACTGGGTGAACTTGCTGCTGTCGGCGTCGTAAGCGGCCATGTCGGCGCGCATGACCGGGGCCATGGCGCGGGCGATGTCCAGGTGGGTCGGGAAGGTGTTCTGCAGCTTCAGCTGGATGACGTCGTCGATGCCGACGCCGCCCGGCAGAACGCCATCGGGATAGCGCGCCAGCAGGGCGTCGCGGTGTTCGGCATAGGTCTTGCGCTGCGTCATGGTCGTTCGATCCCACTACGGGGCCCGGGGCGTTGCGCCTTGCGGGCCAAGGAAAACTCGTCCTGGCGAGCTAACGCCGCGCCGCGGGATCGGTCGAACCTATTGAAGGCAATTTGTCACAGAATGACTTTGTAAGATGTGTAAAGCCGTGACAGATTGACCGAATGGCGACGCTCCAGAACATGACCGGCGACAAAAAGCCCCTCGACAAGAAACAGGGCGACAAGAAGCTGTTCCTCGGGGGGCGGCTCAAGCGGCTGCGGCGCGACCTGGGCGTGACCCAGGCGCGCATGGCCGAGGAGCTGGGCGTCTCGGCCAGCTACCTGAACCTGCTGGAGCGCAACCAGCGGCCGGTCACCGCGCAGATCCTGCTGCGGCTGGCCGACGCCTATGACCTGGACCTGCGCAGCCTGTCGGCCGACGATCCGGGCGGCGGGGCGGGGCTGGAAGAGGTGCTGGCCGACAAGATGTTCGCGGATCTAGGGATCTCGCGCCATGAGGCGGCCGAGGTCGCCGAGTTGTCGCCGGGCCTGGCCGAGGCCATGACGCGGCTCTATCGCGCCTATCTGGATCGCGGCCGGATGATCGACCTGGGCGCCTTCGAGCGTCCGGACGGGACGGGGCCGGCCTCGGAGCAGTCGTCGCCGACGGATTGGGTCCGCGACCTGGTCGGCGCCCAGCGCAACCACTTCGCCGAGCTGGAGACCCTGGCCGAGAAGATCGTCGCCCAGCTGAAGGCCGACCCGCAGGACCTTGCGCCGGCGGTCCGCGAGCGCCTGCAGAGCCGGTTCGGCATCCAGACCCGGATCATGCCGGTCGAGGTGATGACCGGCTCGCTGCGCCGCTACGACCATCACCGCAAGCGCCTGATGCTGTCGGAGACCCTGGCCCACGCCAGCCGCACCTTCGGCATGTGCTACCAGCTGGGGCTGATGGAGGGCGGGGAGGTGCTGTCGGACCTGACCGACCGCTTCAAGGCCCCCGACCGGGCCACGCGCCAGCTGCTCAAGGTGTTCCTCGACAGCTATCTGGCCGCCGCGATCATGATGCCCTACGAGCCGTTCCTGGCGGCCATGGAGGCCAGCGGCTACGACATCGAGCGGGTGCGGCCGCGCTTTGGCATCAGCTACGAGCAGGCCGCCCAGCGGCTGACCACCCTGGGGCGTTCGGGCTCGCGCGGCGTGCCGTTCTTCATGATGCGGCTGGACGCGGCGGGGAACATCTCCAAGCGCTTCGCGGCCGGGCCCTTTCCGTTCTCGCGCTTCGGCGGGGCCTGTCCGCGCTGGAACGTCCACGACAGCTTCAAGACCCCGGGGCGCATCGTCACCCAGGTGATCGAGACCCCGGACGGCGAGCGCTACTTCACCCTGTCGCGGACGGTGCGGCGGACCTCCGGCCTGCAGGCGGGGCTGGAGGACGAACTGGTCGTCGGCCTGGGCTGCGAGCTGAAATACGCGTCGAAGCTGGTCCATGCGCGGGGCCTGGACATGGCCGCGCCGATCACCGTCGAGATCGGGCCCTCGTGCCGGATCTGCGAACGCCCGGCCTGTCCCCAGCGTGCGGCGGGCGCCAATCAATCGCACCCTGCTGGTCGAGGAGACCAGCAAGTCGCTATCGCCATTTCCTTTCGCTCGCTAGACGTTCTGAACCGAAGCCATCCTGGCGGATTGTTAGGCGGCGCGACCGGTTCTCGGTCGCCCCATTTCCGGGATCGCCATGCGTTTCGACGTCGAAGCCTCGCTCACCTATGACTTCGCGACCCCGTGCGAGGTGCTGCTGCTGGTCGAGGCCGCCCATGGGCCCGACCAGGTGGTGGGGCTGGAAGCCCTGACCTTCTGGCCTAATGTCGACGCCGTGCGGGTCGACGATCCGGTGACGTTCGAGCGGCGCACGGTGTTCACGGCCACGGGAACGGTCAACGCCCTCTACCGCGCCCAGGTGGAGGTCATGCGACGCGACCACGACCTGGCCGACGCGCCGGCCATGGCCATCCGCGACCTGCCCAGCGAGGTGCTGCCCTTCCTGCGCGCCAGCCGCTACAGCCCGTCCGACCGGCTTGAGCCGTTCGTCGAGCGCGAGTTCGGCCAGCTCCAGGGCGGGGCCAAGGTCCAGGCGATGCTGGACTGGATCGGCGAGCACATCGACTATCTGGGCGGGGTCAGCAACTCGGGCACGACGGCGATCGACACCCTGGTCGACCGGGCCGGCGTCTGCCGCGACTTCACGCACCTGATCATCGGCCTGTGCCGCGCCGCCGACATACCCGCGCGAGCGGTCAGCGCCTATGCCTGGAAGCTGGAGCCGCCGGACCTGCACGCCATCGCCGAGGTCTATCTGGGCGGCCGCTGGCGCCTGGTCGACGCCACGGGCAAGGCGCCGATCGACGGCCTGGTGCGGGTCGCCACGGGGCGTGACGCGGCCGACATCGCCTTCATGACCATCTTCGGCCGCGCCGCCCTGATCGAGCAGAGCTTCTCGATCCGAGAGGCGCCCTGAGCCCGCCTCTCGACGCCGAACTGTCATCAAGCTGTCGCCAAGACGCCCTAGGTCCGCCCGCCAACGCTGGGTTGGGGTCTTCGCCATGTCCGTTCGTCATCGCCTGGCCCTGGCCGCCTCGATCCTGGCCTTGTGCGTCGGCAGTCCGGCGCTCGCCGAGGGGGGCCTGGCCGACCTGCCGCTGACCCAGAACGGCGGGACCTGGAAGGCCGGCCACGTGCAGGGCGTCGCCGTCGATGTGCGGGGCGGCTTCATCTACTACTCGTTCACGACCCTGCTGGCGAAGTACGACTTCAGCGGCAAGCTGATCGGCACGCTGGTCGGCTGGACCGGACACCTCGGCGACCTCGACTTCAACCCGGCCGACGGCAAGGTCTACGGCTCGCTGGAGTACAAGGAAGACAAGGCCTTCTACATCGCCGTGATCGACGTGGCCCGGCTGGACCGCGTCGGCGTCGAGGCGTCCGGCAGCGCGCTTTTCCGCACCGTCTACCTGCCCGAGGTGGTCAAGGATTACAGCGCCGACCTGAACGGCGACGGCGTGTTCGAGGGCGATGACGGCAAGTTCAAGGGCGACGTCGTGGCCTCGCCCGATCACCGTTACGACGCCTCGGGCGTCGACGGCGTGTCGTTCGGTCCGGCGTTCGGCCACACGGATGGCAGGCGCTACCTGACGGTAGCCTACGGCGTCTATGGCAATACCACCCGGACCGACAACGACCAGCAGGTGCTGCTGCAGTACGACGTCACGGACTGGGACCGCTACGCCAGTCCGCTGACCGAGGCCGCGCCGCATCACAATGGCCCGGCGACGGCGGACGCCAAGGTCTTCATCCGCACCGGCAACACCCGCTACGGCGTCCAGAACCTGGCCTATGACGACGCCTCCAAGCGCTGGTTCATGGGCGTCTATCCGGGCCAGAAGCCCAATTGGCCGAACTATGGGCTCTACGCCTTCGACGCCGCCGCGCAGCCGAAGACCGGCGACCTGATCGGCGTGAAGGCGGGGCGGGGCTGGGAGCAGGGGAGGGTTCTGCCGCTCGCCGACGACGGCCTGAAGGATCCCGCCACCGGCGTGCGCGGCTGGAACCAGAAGGCCGATGTCGGGCTGCAGCCGGTCGGCGACGGCCTGTTCTATCTGGCGGTCAACGCCAAGACGCCCGACGGCCAGACGGCCGACCTGACGCTCAATCGCTGGACCGGCGACGCCCACAAGCCGTTCGTTCCCGTCACCGCCGACGAGTTGCGAAAGCTGGCGGACAACCCTGCCGCGCGGTGAGGTCTGACTGTCACAATAGGGCTCTAGGCGAAGGCTCCGTGGTGAGACGAATCCAGTCAGCGGGTGGACGATGAGCGGCGCCGACAGGGAAAGAACACGGTGGTTCCTGCGCAACATCCTGCCGCACGAATCCGCTCTGCGGGGCTGGCTGTCGCGCGGCGTTCCGGTCGGGATCGATCCCGACGACGTCATCCAGGAGGCCTATGCGATCCTGGCCGAACAGGAGAGCGTCGAGGGCATCCGCCATCCGCGCGCCTATCTCTTCCAGGTGGCCCGCTCGATCGTGGTGCGCCACGTGCGCCGGGCCCGCATCGTCTCGATCCAGACGGTCGAGGACCTGGAGCGGCTGGAGCATCCCGACGAGGCGGCCTCACCGGAGCGCCTGGCCATCGATCGGGACGAACTTCGACGGTTGGCGCAGGCGATCGCGGCCATGCCGGCCAAGACCCGCGAGGCCTTCGTGCTCAGGCGGGTCAAGGGCCTGCCCCAGCGTGAGATCGCCGCGCGGATGCGAATTTCGGAGAATACGGTCGAGACTTACATATCCCGGGGCGTCCTATTCCTGATTGATTGGTTCGGGCGTAGCGGAAACAGGCGGTCCCAAACCTCTAGGACCTTGGAAGCGGAGATTGCCCCGGTCGATGGCCCAGCGAGAATCCAGTCGAGACATTGATCAGACGGCGTCCGACTGGACGGCGCGGCTGGATCGCGGACCGTTGTCCGCGGAGGAAGAACACGCTTTCCAGGCCTGGCTGGCGGGGGATCCGCGCCGCAAGGGCGCGATGCTGCGCGCCCGGGCGATGGCGATGATGAGCGAGTCCGCCCAGGCGCTGGGCGACGGCTTCGACCCCGCCGACTTCGCCGCGCCGAAGGTCGCGCGCCTGTCGCGCCGCCAGGCCCTGATCTGGGGCGGCGGCGCGGCGGCGGCGTCGCTGGCCGCCCTGGCCGTCGGCCTGCCGGCCGCCGCGGGAACGGTGATCAGCACCGAGCGCGGCGAGATCCGCCTGGCGCCGCTGAAGGACGGCTCGACCGTCCTGCTCAACACCGAGACCAGAATCCGCGTCCGCTACGACAAGGGACGGCGGATCGTCGCCCTGCTGGAGGGCGAGGCCTATTTCTCGGTCGCGCGCGACGACCGTAGACCGTTCATCGTCCAGGTCGACGGCCGGCGGCTGAGCACGGCCCAGGCCAATTTCCGCGTCCGCAAGCTGGAGCGGGCGCCGGTCGACGTGCTGGTCAACCAGGGCCTGGTCGAGGTCGCGCCGACCTTGGTCTCGGCCCAGCCGGTCCGGCTGGCCGACAACACGCGGCTGATGCTGTCGGATCGTCCCGGGGGCGACCGCCCGCGGGCGGTCGCGCCGGAGGTCGTCACTCGCGAGCTGGCCTGGCGCGAAGGCAAGCTGGCCTTCGAGGGCGAGACGCTGAGTCAGGCGGCGGAGGTTTTCGCCCGCTACAGCGACACCCGCATCCAGATCGGCGACCCCGTTCTGGCGCGCGAACCGGTCACCGGCCTGTTCGCCGCCAATGATCCCGTGGGCTTCAGCCGCGCCATCGCGCGGGTGTTCGACGCCAGGCTGGAGCAGCGCGGCGACACGGTGGTGCTGAGCACCCGATCCGTCGCCGAATAAGAAGTTTTTTATTACCGTTAGCGGAAGGCCTCGGCCGGTTCCTCTCAATCGCGAAGGTCGCGACCAACGCGATGACCTTGGGGGTGCTTGCCTATGATTTCCCGTTACTCCGTCCTCGCCTGCGGGACGTCGATCGTGGCGCTCGCGATCGCCGCGCCCTCCTTCGCGCAGGAGCGCGTCTTCGACGTTCCGGCCCAGGCGGCCGTCCGCGCCATTCCCGAGCTGGCCCGTCAGGGCCAGGTGCAGATCGTGGCTCCGGCCCGCGACCTCGGCGGCATCCAGACCCCGGCCGTGAAGGGCACGATGGACGTCCGCGCGGCGCTGCGTCGCCTGATCGCGGGCACGCCGCTGCGGATCGACACCGACGACGGCCAGGTCATTACCCTGAAGGCCGGGTCCGCCGCCGGCGTCGCGCGCCCCCAGGCCGGCGCGGGCGCGGTGCGCGGCCGGGTCTTCAACACCGCGACCCATGAGTACGTCCGCAACGCCGAGATCCGCGTCGAGGGCACGCCGATCGTCGCCCTGTCCGAGAACGGCGGCGACTTTCGATTGACCGGCGTGCCGGCTGGCGACGTCACCGTCGTGGTCAAGTACGCCGGCCTGCAGGAGTCCAGGCAGATCGTCACGGTCGCCCCGGACCAGACGACCACCGTCGAGTTCTCGCTGCAGCCGCCGGCCTCGGCCCTGGCCAGCGAAGGCGTCGAGGCGGTGACGATCACCGCCAAGCGCGAAGGCCAGGCCGCCGCCATCATGGAGCGCCGCGCCTCGACCAACGCCAAGACCGTTGTGGCCGCCGACAACTTCGGCGCCCTGACCATGGGCGATGTCGGCGAGTTCATGAAGAACATGCCCGGCCTGTCGCTGGACTATACCGAGGTCGACGCCACCGCCGTGCGCATCGGGGGCCTGGATCCCAAGTACTCGACCTTCACCACCGACGGCGCGCGCATGGCCACGGCCACCTCGAACAACAACGCCGGCCGCCAGAACTCCTTCGAGCAGATGTCGATCACCGGCATCGACTCGATCGAGCTGAACAACACCCTGCAGGCCAATATGGACGCCGACAGCCCCGGCGGGTCCATCAACCTGCGCAGCAAGTACGCCTTCCAGCGCAACGGCCGCCTGCTGCGCTTCCAGGTCGGCGGCGTCGGCACGTCCGACTCCACGCTGTCGCGCCAGTATCTGCCGGACGACAAGAAGCACTCGACGATCTTCCCGTCCGCCCAGGTCGGCTACGCCGACGTGTTCCTGGACGGTCGTCTCGGCGTCGCCTTCAACGCCAGCTACAACGCCAACTTCGTCCAGCAGGACCGCATCCAGACCGACTGGTCTTATCTGGCCAATGGCCGGATCATTCCGTACCAACTGATGTACCGCCCGGGTCCGAAGCTGACCCACCGCAAGGCGGCCAATCTCAGCGTCGACTACAAGATCACCGACCAGCTGGCGTTGTCGCTGCGCAGCACCTACTCGTTCTACGACGTCGAGTACTTCAATCAGTACACCTACCTGATCTTCGGCACGACAACGGCCACCCAGGCCACGGCGGACTCGACCGGCACGCACATTGTCGTCAATCCGAACGGGACCAACACCCGCCTGCACACCCAGTATTCGCACCGCTACGCCGGCACGCCGGCCTGGCTGTTCGCGCCGAAGCTGGAATATCGCGGCGACACCTTCGAGGCTTTGCTGAGAGCAAGCTATTCCAGCTCGGAATTCAATTTCGAGGACAACGACCGGGGCTTCTTCGTCCGCACCGACAGCTACCTGACCCGCATCGGCTTCACCCTGGACCGCGCGTCGGAAGACTCCAACGCCTGGACGCTGAAGCAGACGGCGGGCCGGCCGTGGGGCGACCCGGCCAGCTTCAACCGCGACGACGACATCGGCAACAACATCCGCACGTCGCAGTCGAACGCCAACAACCAGATGTACGGCGCCAATCTGGACCTGAAGAAGAAGTTCGCCTTCGGTCAGGTCCAGCTCAAGGTGCTGGCCGGCGCGGGGTATCGCACCAACGCCTGGAAGACCGTCGAGGGCTCGTACAAGCAGTTCCAGTACGTCGGCCCGACCGGCGACCTGAGCCAGAAGGCGCCGGAAGCCATGATCCCGGCCACCCAGCACTACGCGTTCAAGATCCACGGCTTCGACGCCGGCAACCTGAACGACCAGCACTGGCGCGCCGACAGCAATTACGGCGTCTACGACATCTACGCTCAGCACCCCGACTACTTCGTGCCCGACACCGTCGGCAACCTGAAGCGCCAGCTGGATAACAACAAGAAGATCGGCGAAGAGGTCAGCGCGGCCTATGCCGAGGTGCAGCCGCGTGTCGGCAAGGCCCAGTTCGACCTTGGCCTGCGCTACGAAAAGACCAAGACCCAGGCGCGCGTCGCCGACATCCGCTCGGCCAAGGAGGTGACGGCCGCGGGCCTGTCGACCAGCACCGTCGCCGGCCTGCTGTACCAGTATCGCAACGGGACCTACACGACCCGCGAGGGCGAGTATGACGACTGGTTCTGGAGCGGCGGCGTCAAGTACGACCTGACCAAGAAGCTTGTCGGCCAACTGGCCTTCAGCCAATCGATCCTGCGCCCGGACTACGGCAACCTGGGCGGCGTGGTGGCCGTGGACGACAACAACCTGATCGTCACCGTGCCCAACCCGCTGCTGAAGCCGGAGCATTCGACAAAGACCTTCGCCAGCCTGCAGTACTATCTCGAGCCGTCGGGCGTCATCGCCCTCTCGGCCTATCAGCTGGACGTGAAGGACATGCAGGTGACGGGGATCACCGTCGATCCCGCCGACGTCGGCTACAATCCCGCCGACTACGCCGGCTACACCTTCCGCAGCGCCCAGAACCTGCCGGGCACCAGCACCAACAAGGGCGTCACGCTGGAATACGACCAGCAGCTGACCTTCCTGCCAGGCGCGTTGCGCGGCTTGGGCCTGCGGGCCTCGGTGACCAAGGTCGATCCGGACGGCGAGCGCGTGAACCTGCCCAAGACCTCGGCCAACTGGGGTCTGCGCTACAGCTACGGCAAGTTCGACATTCAGCTGACCGGCAACTACCAGTCGTCGGCCCGCACCAGCGCGCTGAGCAACACGCCGACCACCGCCAACAACGGCATCCTCTACCGCGCGTCGCGCGAGCTGTGGAACGTCAGCGCCAGCTACAAGATCAATCGTCAGTTCGAAGTGATGCTGGCCGGCCGCAACATCTTCAACGCGCCGGACATCGTCTACTCGAACGACCGCAGCCGGGTGCAGCAGTACAGCATCTACGGCTCGATGTGGAACGTGGGGATCAAGGGCACCTTCTAGGTCGCCGATCCCTTCCATGGCCGCGCCTCTCCCCTGGGCGCGGCCATTTCCTTTCCCAAATCCACAGCCCGAGGATCGCGTCATGGTTCTTAAAATCGATCGCCGCCGCCTGGTCCTGGCCGGCGGCCTGGGCGCCGCCGCCTTCCTGTCGCCGCTGGGCCGCGCGCTGGCCGCCGAGGTGCTGGGCGCCACGGGTTTCACCCACGGCGTCGCCAGCGGCGAGCCGGGCGCGGACTCCATGCTGCTGTGGACCCGCTATGTCCCGGCGGCGGGCGAGAGCACGCCGACCCTGCAGGTCGAGGTCGCCCAGGACCCGAACTTCGCCAAGGTGGTGGCCGGCGGCGTCGTCCGCACGGGCGCCTATCGCGACTGGACGGCCAAGATCACGGTCGATGGGCTGAAGCCCGGCGCGATCCACTGGTATCGCTTCATCGCCCCGAACGGCGACAAGTCCCCGGTCGGCCGCACCAAGACCCTGCCATTGGGGCCGGTGGATCGCTTCAATCTGGCGGTCTTCTCATGCGCCAACCTGCCCGTGGGCTGGTTCAACGCCTATGGCCACGCCGCCGCGCGCGACGATCTGGATCTGTGGCTGCACACCGGCGACTACATCTATGAATACGGCGTGGCCTCGACCCGCGACAGCGACTGGGCCGATGGCCGCAAGGCGATGCTGCAACCGGTCACCGAGATCCTGAGCTTGGCCGACTACCGCCTCCGCTATGCCTGCTATCGCGCGGACCCGGACCTGCAACGGCTGCACCAGATGGCCCCGATGGTGGGCTTCTGGGATGACCACGAGTCGGCCAATGACAGCTGGGAGGGCGGGGCGCAGAACCACCAGGCCGCCACCGAGGGCGACTGGGGCGTCCGCAAGGCCGCCGCCATGCAGGTCTATCGCGAGTGGATGCCGGTCTCCGAGGAGCCGTGGAAGGCCTACCAGATCGGCGCGCTGGCCACGCTCTACCGCACCGAGTCGCGCCTGCTGGGTCGCACCCAGCAGATCAGCATGGGCGCGGCGTTCAAGGCCGAGAACCCGGACGCGGCGCTGAAGGCGTTCCGCGACGGGCCCTGGAGGGATCCCTCGGCGACCATGCTGGGCTCGACCCAGGAGAGCTGGCTGAACCATGCGCTCAAGAGCAACAAGGGCTGGCAGATGGTCGGCATGGGCACGATCCTGGGCCGCACCGTCATGCCCAAGGACGCCGTCGACTGGCTGCGTCCCGACGCGACCGAGAAGAGCCTCAACAGCTTCCGCGACAATGTCCGCGCCGCCCGGGCGGGGCTGCCGATGTGGATGGACCGCTGGGATGGCTATCCGGCGGCGCGCTCGCGGCTGCTGAAGGCGGCGCAGGGCGCCGACGCCGACCTGGTCATGCTGTCGGGCGACAGCCACAACGCCTGGGCCTATGGCCTGGTGGAGGACGGCCGCCCGGCGGGGGTCGAGTTCGCCGGCCATAGCGTCACCTCGAATGGGATGGAGCGCACCTTCGCGTCCGATCCGAAGGCGGTGGCGGCGGGCTTCATGGCCGCCAATCCCGAGATGAAGTGGGCCGACACCAGCCAGCGCGGCTACATGATGCTGCGGATCACGCCCCAGCGCGTGACCGGCGAGTGGCTGTTCATGCAAACCATCAAGGCGCGGAGCCTCGCGGTCGCGGGCTCGCACCGGATGACGGTGGAACGCGGGCGGAAGGTGTTCGCGGGCTAGAGCATTTTCTGATCCAACTGGATCGGTGAAATGCTCTGGCGTGCCGTTTTGGCGCATTTTCCGACGACGAACCGGCATCCACTTCGTCGGAAAATGCTCTAACCCTCGACCGCGATCGGCACGCGCACCGTGAAGGTGCTGCCCTGGTCCTGACCGGCGCTTTCCACGCTCAGCGTGCCGCCGTGCAGGGCCACCAGCTGCTTGGCCAGGGCCAGGCCGATGCCAAGGCCCCCCTGGGCCTTGGTCAGGTGGTCCTCGACCTGGGCGAAGATCTCGAAGATCCGCGACTGCATGTCAGGCGGCACGCCGACGCCGGTGTCGGCGACGCGGATCTCGGCCATGGTCCCGTTCGCGCCGGCGCTCAGCGTCACCGTTCCACCCTCGGGGGTGTATTTGGCGGCGTTGTTGAGCAGGTTGGAGACCACCTGGGCCAGGCGCGTGTGATCGGCGTCCAGCCAGATCGGCTCGGCCGGCATCTCGGCCACGAACTGGTGTTTTCCGGCGTCGAGATTGTGCTGGCTGGCCTCGATGGCCGAACGCAGCACCTCCGTCAGTTCGATCCGCTGCTTGCGCAGCGAGATCTTGCCCTGGCTGACGCGCGAGACGTCCAGCAGGTCGTCGACCAGGTGCGACAGGTGAGTCAGCATCCGGTCCATGCGGGTGCGGATGTCGTTGGCGCGTTCGGGCGCGATGTCCTTGCCCAGCAGGTGCAGGCCGCCGCTTAAGGCCGCGACCGGGTTGCGCAGCTCATGAGCCAGGACGGCCAGGAAGCTGTCCTTGTGCCGGTCGGCGCGGCGCAGGGCCTGGGCGGCGGCCTCCAATTCGTCGCGCTGGGCCTCGATCTGCTGACGCTGGCGATAGAGGTCGAAGAACACCGCCGCCTTGCTGCGCAGGATGTCGGCCTCGATCGGCTTCTGGATGAAGTCGACCGCGCCCGCTTCATAGCCTCGGAACCGGCGCGTGGCGTCGGCCACGCCGGCGGTGACGAAGATGATCGGCACGTGGCTGGTGCGGGCGGCGCCGCGCATGAACTCGGCCAGTTCGAACCCGTTCATGTCCGGCATCTGCACGTCCAGCAGGGCCAGGGCCACGTCATGGACCAACAGCAGTTCAAGGGCTTGCTCGCCCGAGCGCGCCTTCAGGCAGGTGAGGCCCTCGCGCTGCAGCAGGGCTTCCAGCGCCAGCAGGTTCTCTTCCAGGTCATCGACCAGCAGGAAGTTGATCGGTTTGTCCGCCGTCATCGCGCGGTCCCCAGACTCGACAAAAAGAATACGATTTGGTCGTGGCTCATGATCCTCGCCGAGGGGGTGGCCTCCAGCGCCGCTGTCGGCATGGCCGAGGCGTAGGCCCCGTCCGGGTTCTCGACGATCGCCACGCCGCCGACGTCCGCCACGGCCTTGAGCCCTGCGGCCCCGTCGTGATTGGCGCCGGTGAGGATGACGCCCGCGAGGGCGGATCCATAATAGTCCGCCGCGCTTTCGAACAACACGTCGATCGAGGGGCGGGAATAGTTCACCGGCTCGTCGGTCGACAGGGCCACGCACCCGTCGGTCTCGACCAGCATGTGATAGTCCGAGGGTGCGAAATAGGCGACGCCGTTCTCGACGGGCTCCTTGTCCTCGGCTTCCTTGACCTTGATCCGGCACTTGGACTGGAACAGCGGCACCAGCATGTTGGAGCGGTCGGGCGGCACGTGCACGACCACCAGCACGGGCAGCGAGAAGCTGGCGGGCAGGGCGGGCAGGATGGCCAGCAGCGCCTGCACCGCGCCGGCCGAGGCCCCGATCGCGACGGCCTGGATCGGCGTCCCGCT
Organism: Caulobacter sp. UC70_42; assembly: GCF_044056025.1. Classification (NCBI taxonomy): domain Bacteria; kingdom Pseudomonadati; phylum Pseudomonadota; class Alphaproteobacteria; order Caulobacterales; family Caulobacteraceae; genus Caulobacter; species Caulobacter sp. UC70_42. The sequence goes on from NZ_CP171994.1 coordinate 3,476,311, forward strand.
CATGGCTCGCGCCTCTGGTAGATCTTCTCGCCCGGCACGAAATCGGTGAAGGCGCTGGCGTGGCTGGAAAAGCGCAGGCTCTCCTTCGAGCCCAGGCCCAGGAAGCCCTTGCGGGTGAGGGAGTCGCGGAACAGGCCGATGGCGCGGTCCTGCAACGGACGATCGAAATAGATCATCACGTTGCGGCACGAGATCAGGTGCATCTCGGCGAACACCGCGTCGGTGACCAGGCTGTGGTCCGAGAACACCACCCGGTCGCGCAGGCTCTTGTCGAACGCGGCCCGGCCATAGGCGGCGGTGTAGTAGTCCGAGAGCGAGGACTTGCCGCCGGACTTCTGGTGGTTCTCGGTGAACTTGCGGATGCGGTCGATCGTGTAGACGCCGGCCTCGGCGGCGGCCAGCGCCTCGGGATTGATGTCGGTCGCGTAGAAGATCGTCCGGTCGTAGAGGCCTTCCTCCTTGAAGAGGATGGCCAGCGAATAGACCTCCTCGCCGGTGCTGCTGCCCGCGATCCAGATCTTCAGCGACGGATAGGTCCGCAGGTGCGGCAGCACCTTCTCGCGCAGGGCCTTGAAGTAGGTCGGGTCGCGGAACATCTCGCTGACCTGCACGGTCAGGAAGTCCAGCAGGCGCGGCAGCATCGAGGCGTCGTGCAGCACGCGATCCTGCATCGCCGAGATGGTCGCGAACCCCAGATGCAGGCGCGCCTGGATCAGGCGCCGCTTGATCGACGCCCGCGCGTAGTGGCGGAAGTCGTAGTGGTAGCGCTGGAACAGCGCCTCCAGCAGCAGCTGGATTTCAAGGTCTTCGATCTCGGACACCGGCTACCTCGGCATCCAGACCCGGACCAGCGACAGCAGCTTGTCCACGTCGATCGGCTTGGCCATGTAGTCGCTGGCGCCGGCGGCGATGCAGCGCGCCTGGTCGTCGGGCATGGCCTTGGCGGTCAGCATCAGGATCGGCAGCTTGGCCCAGCGGGCGTCCTCGCGGATCTCGCGGGTGGCGGTCAGGCCGTCCTTGACCGGCATCATCACGTCCATCAGCACCAGGTCGATGGCGTTGGCCGGGTCGCCCTGGGCCGAGCGGTCGAGGGCTTCGATGGCCTCCTGGCCGTTGCGGGCGATCTCGACGACGGCGCCGCGCGGCTCCAGCACATTGGTCAGCGAATAGACGTTGCGGATGTCGTCCTCGACGATCAGCACGCGGCGGCCTTCCAGCACCGCGTCGCGGTTGCGGGCCTTCTTGATCATCTTCTGCTGCTCGGGCGGCAGCTCCGACACCACCTGGTGCAGGAACAGCGAGACCTCGTCCAGCAGGCGCTCGGGCGACTTGGCGCCCTTGATGATGATCGAGCTGGAATAGCGGCGCAGGCGCTGTTCGTCGTCGGCCGACAGATCGTGGCCGGTATAGACGATGACCGGCGGGAAGGCGTGATCGCCGTCCTGGCTGAGCGTCTCCAGCAGGCTGAAACCCGAGGCGTCCGGCAGGGACAGGTCCAGCACCATGCAGTCGAAGGTCTGGGTCTTGAGGGCTTCCAGGCACTCGGCGGCGGTGCCGACGCCGACGGTCTCGACATCGCCCGAGGACAGCAGCTTGCCGACGGCGTCGCGCTGCACGTCGTCGTCCTCGACGATCAGCACGCGACGCACCGTGCTGGACAGCTTCGATTGCAGGTTGGTCAAGACCTGGGCCAGGTCGTCGCGCTTGACGGGCTTGACCATGTAGCCGATCGCACCCAGCGACAGGGCGGTCTGGCTGTGGTCGGCGCCCGAGATCACGTGGATCGGGATATGACGCGTGGCGTCATCGCGCTTGAGGCGATCCAGCACCATCAGGCCGGACTCGTCGGGCAGGCCGACGTCCAGGACCACGGCGCTGGGCTTGAACTGGCGGGCCAACTTCAGGGCGTCCTCGGCGGTGCCGGCGACCAGGCACTGGAAGCCCAGCTCGCGCGACAAGTCGCGGACGATGCTGGCGAACTTGTCGTCGTCCTCGATGACCAGCAGCACGCGGCGGCCGTTGGCCAGCTGGTCGCGGTCGTCCTCGATCGTGCGGGTCATGGGCGCGGCGGCGCGCGCGCGGGCCGGGGCCGCCGGGACCGCGGGAGCGGGCGCGGGAGAGGCTGAAGGTTCAGGTCGCGGCGCGACGCGGGCCGGATCGTAGGATCGCGGGATGGTGACGGTGAAGGTGCTGCCTTCGCCCGGCGTGCTCTCCAGCGCGATCTTGCCGCCCAGCAGGCGCGACAGCTCCCGGCTGATCGACAGGCCCAGGCCCGTGCCGCCATACTTGCGGCTGATGGTGCCGTCAGCCTGGCGGAAGGCCTCGAAGATGCTCTCCTGCTGCTCGCGGGCGACGCCGATGCCGGTGTCGGTCACGGCGAAGGCGATCTCGTTGTCGCCGGTCGGGGTGATGGCCAGCGTCACACGGCCGGCCTGAGTGAACTTGAAGGCGTTCGACAGCAGGTTCTTGAGGATCTGCTCCAGGCGTTGGCGGTCGGTTTCCAGCAGGGTCGGGGTGTCGGTCGCGACCTTGATCTCGAAGCCCAGCTGGCGCTCGTCGGCCAGCGGCTGGAACAGTGACCGCAGGTCGTTGGTCAGGCGCTGCAGCGGCACGCTCTCGGGGCGCACCTCGATGTGGCCGGCCTCGATCTTCGACAGATCCAGGATGTCGTTGATCAGCGTCAGGAGGTCGTTGCCCGAGGATTCGATCGTCTGGGCGAACTTGACCTGCTCGCTGGACAGATTGCCGGCCGGGTTGTCGCTGAGCAGCTTCGACAGGATCAGCAGCGAGTTGAGCGGCGTCCGCAGCTCGTGCGACATGTTGGCCAGGAAGTCGGACTTGTACTGGCTGGCCTGGGCCAGTTCGCGCGCCTTCAGCTGCACGGCCGCGCCGGTGCGCTCCAGTTCGTCGCGCTGGGCCTCCAGGGTCTGGGCCTGTTCCTCCAGCTGGCTGTTGGTCTGTTCCAGCTCGACCTGCTGCTGCTCGAGGCGGATCTGGGATTCCTTCAGGGCGCGGCCTTGTTCTTCCAGCTCCTCGTTGGAGACGCGCAGCTCCTCGCTCTGGACTTGCAGTTCCTCGGACTGGCGCTGGGTTTCCTCCAGGGCGCTCTGCAATTGCGAGCGGTAGCGAGCCGAGCGCAGGGAAACGCCGATCGAGGTCGACACCTGGTTCAGCAGCTCCAGGACCTGGTCGTCGACCGTGTGCAGGAAGCCCAGTTCGATGACGGCGTTGACGATGTCGTCGGCGTGGGTCGGCACCAGCACGAGGTGCTTGGGCTTGTCGTGGCCCAGGGCCGAGCCGATGGTCAGATAGCCGTCGGGCACGTCGCGGACGACGGTGGCGTGGCCTTCGGCCGCCACCTTGCCCAGCAGGCCTTCCTTGATGTTGAAATGCAGCGGCGTGTCGGCGTCGGCCGGAATGCCCAGGGCGGCGGCGCGGTAGAAGCGGCCGTTCTCGCCCTTGAACAGCGCGCCCGCCTGGAAGCCGACATAGCGCGACAGGAAGTGAAGGATGCTGTCGCTCAGCTCCTCGAACCGTCTTGTCGCCCATCATCACTTCCGAGAGGCCGACCTGGCCGGCCTGCAGCCACTGCTGGCGGGCGCGGGCCTGGCTGCTGCGGCGGATCAGGGCGAAGACGGCGAAGGTCAGCGCCGCGCCCAGCACGGCCGACAACACGCTGCTGATCAAGGCCGTGCGATGGGCGATGTCCATCTCGGTCAGACGGATGTCGCGCAGGCGGTTTTCCTCCGCGCGCATGACGTCGATCTGCTGGCGGATGGCGTCCATCTCGGCCTTGCCGCGATCGGTGTTGACGACGGCCAGAGCGGCCTGCGGACCCTGGCTGCCGCGCAGGGCGACGGTTTCGGCCAGCTCGGACAGCTTGGCGTCGATGTGGCGCCTGAGCTGGGCGTGATTGGCCTGCTGGATGGGATTGTCCTTGGTCAGCGAGCCGACCGCCTCGGTCCGCGTGGCGACGTCGGTCACCGCGCGCTGGTAAGGGGCGAGATAGCGGTCGTTGCCGGTCAGCAGATAGCCTCGCTGTCCGGTCTCGGCGTCCTGCGTGGTGGACAGCAGGTCGTCCAGCGCGATCAGCACCTCGTGGGTGTGCCAGATCTTCTCGCTGTTGATCCGCAGCGTCTCGATGTTGCGATAGGCGATCGTACCGCTGATCAGGAAGAAGGCCAGGGCCAGACCCATGCCCAGCGCCGACCATAGCTCCGTTCGGGCGCCGGTCTTGGACGCGTTGCGCGGTTCGATCAGGGACATGCGATTCTCGACGTGGGAGCTGTGCGGCGGGTCCGCCCGAGACGACGGACGATGGCGGGATGAACGATCTTGCGGAAATCAGCAAGCGCGCGGGAGGGGCAGGGGCGGTCCCGCCCGACAGGCCGGTAGCCGTGTTCGCGCGCGGGGACCGTCGGCCCGTCGACGCAAAGCTGCCTGATACGCTTGAAACTCACTGGATATCCCCGACCGCGCGCCCCTGAACGCGAGCCTCTAACGGCGCAAGGCGGTTAAGGTTCCCTCCGATCGGCGAGAAGCTTGGCCGAAGCAGGGGGCGCGGCGAACCGCTGGCGCACCCCGCATCCGCGGCCGCTGTCGCGGCCTTGGGCTCGCTCCATTCTTCAATCTGGACCTTGCCAGAATACATAACGTATACGATCAATCCAAACGCAAGCCACGCAAGGAGAGGCGCATGAGGATCCTGGCCACCGCGTTCACCGCGCTCATCCTGGCGTCCCCCTTCCTGGCCATGGGCGGTTCGGCCGGCGCGGCGACGCCCTATGAGCGGCAGGTCACCCAGGGCGACTATGTCGTCCCCAACTTCACGTTCAAATCCGGCGAGACCCTGCCCAGCCTTAGGCTGCACTATCGTACGCTGGGTCAGCCGAAGCGCGACGCCCAGGGGCGCGTGACCAACGCGGTGATGGTGCTGCATGGCACCGGCGGCACGGGCGCGCAGTTCCTGCAGCCGCAGTTCGCCGACGAGCTGTATGGCCCGGGCCAGCCGCTGGACATCACCCGCTACTACATCATTCTGCCCGACGGCATCGGCCACGGCGGCTCGTCGAAGCCCAGCAACGGCCTGCGCGCCAAGTTTCCCCACTACGGCTACGCCGACATGGTCGAGGCCCAGCGCCTGCTGCTGGTGGACGGTCTGAAGGTCGACCGCCTGCGCCTGCTGATGGGCACCTCGATGGGCTGCATGCACGGCTTCATGTGGGGCGAGCTGCATCCGCAATTCGCGCAGGCGATCATGCCCATGGCCTGCCTGCCCGTGCAGATCGCCGGCCTGAACCGCGTCTGGCGCAAGGCGGCGATGGAGTCGATCAAGGCCGACCCGGCCTGGCGCGGCGGCGACTACGACCAGCAGCCGGTGCTGGGCCTGCGCGGGGCGGTCAACCTGATGATCGTCGCGGGCTCGGCCCCGCCGGCCTGGCAGCAACAGGCGCCCACGCGCGACGCAGCCGACGCCTTCTTCGAGGATCGCTTCGCCAAGGACCTGCCCACGCGCGACGCCAACGACATGCTCTATCAGGTGGCCGCGTCCAGCGACTACGATCCGTCGGCGGATCTGGAGAAGATCACCGCGCCCATGACCTGGGTGAATTCCAGCGACGACTTCATCAACCCACCCAGCCTGGGCATCGCCGAGCCGGCGGCCAAACGGCTGAAGAACGGCAAGTTCATCCTGATCCAGGCCACGCCCGAGACGCGCGGCCACGGCACGCACACCTGGGCCAAGTTCTGGAAAAAGGATCTGGTCGAGCTGCTGGCGCGCTCCGAGGCGCCATAGAGATCAGGCCGCGGAGGGGCCTTCCTCGGCCGAGACGTGGTTCAGGGCGATCACCCATCGCCCGGCCACCTTGCGCATCAGCCGCGTGTTGATGCCGCGTTGGGCCTGCTTGGGGCGGATGAGCTCGTAGCGGCTGATCAGCTGGGCGGCGTCGGGCCCCAGCATCTCGACCTTGATGTCGTGGAACCGCACCTGGCCGCGGGTGTCGGCCGAGGCGCCGTAGTCGCGGATGTAGTGGTCCAGCGTGCCTTGCCAGCCGTCCTGGAACCGGCCTTTCGACACGAAGATCACCCCCGGATCGAGAAACCCGGCCATATAGCCGTGGAAGTCGCCGCGGTTCCACGCCGCCTGCATGTCCGCGATGACCTTGAGGATGGCGGTGGTCTCGGCCGCTTCGTCCATCACGCGGGGACATGTCCGGGGCGCGGCCAGGACCGGCGCCGCCGTCATGGCCAGGGCCAGGGCCGCCAGACCGCGCCGGCTGGCGCCTTTGATCGATGCGCCCATCAGCTGAACTCCCTGTTTGCGTCGACATTGGTATTGTATACGTTATTATAAATACCAGCGTGAGGGGAAGCGCGGAACTTCAGCCGTTCAGCTGGCTCCGCCGAAGGTCGCCTGGCTTCTCGCGCGCGGTTTGGCGTCGATCCCCTCGTTCGAAGAGGAGGGGAGAGAAGGCACGGATCATGAGCGCGACCTGACCATAAGAGCGGCAGGTCGGCGGCCAATCTTCCAACCCTTCACAAATCGGAAACACGGGCTTGACCAATTTCCGATCCAATATACCGTATTCTGTATACGGTACGGATCGAGAGAAGGTCTCGACCCTGAACCCGTCCTAGGCGGTGCTTGTCTTCAAGAGGCGAGTATCGAGTGCGCTCGCGCGCCATGTCGGCGATGCGCGAGGGCATGCTTGCATTCTTTGGTGAGAACTAACGGTCCGAAAACACCTACGACATCGATCAAAATTGGGGGATGAGCATGAGAAGTGGTGATCAGAATACGGGCGAGGCTCGGAAAAATCTTCGCTCTATCGTTCTATGTTCCAGCATGATCGGCGGGTTCCTGGCGATCGGGGCTCCGGCGCTGGCCCAGACCGCGTCCCAGACCGCTCAGAGCGACGCGCCCGCGACGGTCGAGGAGATCGTCGTCACCGGATCCCGCCTGACGCGGACGGACCTGACGGCCCCCAGCCCGACCACGGTGGTCGGTGAGATGGAGATCAAGCAGTCGGGCAACGTCACGCTTGAAAAGACCCTGAACCAGTTTCCGCAGCTGGCCTCGGGCAACACCTCGACCGTCAACAACGGCGGCGGCTCGGGCGTGCTGACGGCCAATCTTCGCGGTCTGGGCTCGACCCGGACGCTGGTGCTGGTCAACGGCCGGCGCTTCATTCCGGCCAACTCGGCGGCCGACGTCGACCTGGCCAGCATCCCGGATACGCTGATCAAGCGGACCGAGATCATCACTGGCGGCGCCTCGGCGGTCTACGGCTCGGACGCCATCGCCGGCGCGGTCAACTTCATCCTGAAGGACAATTTCGAGGGCTTCGAGGCCTCGGGCCAGTACGGGGTCACCGATCGCGGCGACGCCAAGTCCAAGAAGCTGGACCTGACGATGGGCGCCAACCTGGATGGCGGACGCGGCAATGTCGCCATGTCGCTGTCCTACACCAAGCAAGACCCGATCACCCAGAACGACCGCGACTTCTCCAAGACCCCGCTGGGCGAGGTGAACGGCGCCCTGGTCTATTCCGGTTCGGGCAGCATTCCCGGCACCCGCGTGCCGCTCAGCGCCACCCAGCGCGCCCAGCTGGTGGGCGTCAACCTGACCCCCAGCGGGACCTGCACCTCGGTCACCGGCATCCGCTTTGGCGCGAACGGCGTGGTGCTGCCCTACTGCCAGCCGGAAGACACCTACAACTACGCGCCGTTCAACCTGCTGCAGCGGCCGCTCGAGCGCTACAACGTCTCGACCATCAGCCACTACAATCTTACCGATCACGTCACGGCCTATGCAGAGGCGTTCTTCGTCAATTCGCGCAACAACTCGATCCTGGCCCCGGACTCGTTCACGCCGGTGACCCCGGGCGCGGCGTCCTCGACCCTGCTGGTGCCGAACTACGCCAGCAATGCCGCGCTGACGCCGGCGCTGCGGCAGTTCTTCGTCGACAACGCCGCGATCTTCGACCCGAACCGCACCGGCACCGCCTCGGTGGTCGGCGGCGGGCGGCGCGCCGACGAGCTGGGCACCCGCAACTCGTTCTACGAGCGCCAGTCCTACGAGATCACCACCGGTCTGCGTGGCGATTTCGACGTGATGGACCACACCTGGCGGTGGGACGCCTTCTACCAGTACATGCGTAACCGCACCGACACCCACAACGAAGGCACGATCAACCAGACGCGCCTCAGCCAGGGCCTGGACGCCATCGTCAATTCGGCCGGCCAGGTGGTGTGCCGCAGCGGCGCGCAAGGCTGCGTTCCTGTGTCGATCTTCGGCCTGGCCTCGATCAGTCCGGCGGCCGGCAAGTTCCTGACTCCCGATCGCGACGCCCACGACATCTTCGAGCGTCAGGTCGGCGGCGGCTCGCTGAGCGGCACGGTGTTCACCCTGCCGGCCGGTCCCGTCGCCATGGCGGTTGGCGCCGAGTACCGCAAGGATCAGTACGCCTCCAGTCCCAGCGCCTTCGACCTGAACGGCGAATACGGCGCGGCGTCCTCCAACGCCCTGAAGGGCTCGTTCGACGTCAAGGAAGTCTTCGGCGAACTGCGCGTGCCGATCCTGGCCGACCTGCCGTTCGTCAAGACCCTGGCCGTCGAGGGCGCGGCACGCTACTCGGACTATTCGTCGATCGGCGGCGTCTTCGCCTGGAAGGCCGGCGGCGAGTACGCGCCGATCGAGTGGGTCCGGTTCCGCGGCGCCTATAACCGCGCGATCCGCGCGCCCAATATCGCCGAGCTCTACGCGGCGCGGGCGCAAGGCTTCACCGGCGGCACCGATCCCTGCGCCACGGCCCAGAAGCCCTCGGCCGCCCAGAAGCAGCTCTGCATCGCCCAGGGCGTTCCGGCCGCCGACATCGAGACCTTCACCCAGGCCACCCTTGGTCTCACCCAGGAAAGCGGCGGCAATCCGAACCTGACGGAGGAGAAGTCCAGCACCTTCACCATCGGCGCGGTCATCTCGCCGCCGATCATCCCGCGTCTGAACATCACGGTCGATTACTTCAACGTCGAGGTGAAGAACGCGATCACGACGATCAACGCCCAGCAGACGCTGAACGACTGCTTCTCCAATCTCAACCTCAGCAGCGTCACCTGTCAGGCGATCAAGCGTCTGCCGAGCGGCCAGATCGACTTCGTCCGCACCAGCAACAGCAATATCGGCCAGCTGAAGGTCCGCGGCGTCGACGCCCAGGTCGACTACCGCCTGCCGCTGCCGTCGGCGCTGGAGCTGGGCGGGCCGGCCAACCTGTCGCTGACCGCGGTGGCCAGCTGGCTGTTCGAGCGTTCGACCCAGGTCCTGGCCAACCAGAAGCCGCAGGACTGCGCCGGCTTCTACGGCGCGGGCTGCTCCAGCGGCACCGGCGGGTTCATCACTCCGGACTTCAAGCTGAACCTCAGCGCCAACTACGCCAGCGGCGACGTCACCCTGCGCCTGGCGGCCCGGATGATCGGCGAGCTGGAGCTGTACCCGACCGCGACCAACGTCGTGAAGAAGGTCGATCCCACCTGGTACGTCGACGGCTCGTTCGCGGTGAACGTGACCAAGCAGGTGAGCCTGTTCGGCGGGGTCAACAACCTGCTCGACAAGCAGCCGCCGATCCTGGGCACCACCCTGGTCGGCGACGCCAACACCGACGTGTCGCTCTTCGACACGCTGGGCCGGCGCTACTTCATGGGCGCGCGACTGCGCTTCTAGGCGAATGTTCGAGGGCCGCGGGCGAAACGCTCGCGGCCTTTCGACCCTGGGGAGGGGAAACGATGAAGAGACTGGCTCAAGTGCTGCTGACCTCGGTCGCGGCCGTGATGATAGCGACCACACCGATGGCCGCGCCGCTCGACGACGCGCCGGCCGCCAAGGCGGGCAAGGTCGCCGATCCGATCCCGAAGCGGACGGAAGGGATCGGCCCGTTCAACCGCGTGGTGCTGCGCAACGTCACCATGATCGACGGCACCGGCGCGCCGGCCCAGGGGCCTGTCGACATCGTCCTGGTCAACGACCGCATCGCCGAGATCCGCACCATCGGGCGCCCAAGGCGATCGACCCTTCGGCCCGCGCCGCCAAGGGCGATTACGAGCTGGATCTGACCGGCTACTACGTGATGCCGGGCTTCGTGGACGCCCACGTCCACCTGCACGACCTGAACGATGCGCAAGCCGTTCCATCGGACTACATCCTCAAGCTCTGGATCGCCAACGGCGTCACCTCGGTGCGCGAGGTCGGCAGCAGCCGGCCGATCGAGTGGCTGGCCGACATCAAGGCCCGCAGCGCCCGCAACGAGATCGTCGCGCCGCGCATCGACATCTATCCGTTCTTCCACAAGATCCGGAACACGCCCGTCAACGACCCGGTCCAGGCGCGCCTGGCCGTGCAGGAAGCCAAGGCGCGCGGCGCCGACGGCGTCAAGTTCATCGGCGGTTCCGAAGACGTGCTGTTCGCGGCCATTGAGGAGGCCCACAAGATCGGCCTCCACACCACCATGCACCACGCCCAGCCCAGCGTGGCCTTCGCCAACGTGCTGACCACTTCGGCCCACGGCCTGGAGTCGATGGAGCACTGGTACGGCCTGCCCGAGGCGATGTTCACCGACAAGCGGCTGCAGAGCTGGCCCACCGACTTCGTCAACAATGACGAGCAGGAGCGCTTCGGCGAGTCCGGCCGGCTGTGGGCCCAGAGCGCCGCGCCCGGCTCGGCCAAGTGGGAAGAGGTCATGCAGACCCTGCTGGACCGCAAGTTCACGCTGAATCCGACCTTCACCGCCTACCTGGCCAGCCGCGATCTCATGAGGATGAGCCGCGCCACCTGGCACGACGACTACACCATGCCGGCGCTGTGGGACTATTACCGCCCCAGCCGCGTCCATCACGGCTCTTACTGGTTCGACTGGACCACCGAGGACGAGGTCGCCTGGAAGGACAACTACCGCCTCTGGATGCGGTTCGTGAACGAGTACAAGAACCGCGGCGGGCGCGTCACGGTCGGCAGCGACAGCGGCTACATCTACAACCTCTACGGCTTCGGCTACGTCCAGGAGATGGAGCTGCTGCGCGAGGCCGGCTTCTCGTCGCTGGAGGTCATCCACTCGGCGACCCAGGAAGGCGCACGGCTGCTGGGCCACGAGGATCAGGTCGGCACGATCCGCGTGGGCCGCAAGGCCGACCTCGTCATCGTCCAGGGCAATCCGCTGGCCAATCTGAAGCTGCTGTTCGGCACCGGTTCGCTGCGCCTGAACGACGACACCGGCAAGGTCGAGCGCGTCGGCGGCGTGGCTTGGACCATCAAGGACGGCATCCTCTACGACGCGCGCAAGCTGCGCGAGGAGATCCGCCAGTCGGTGCTCAAGGACAAGACGGCGCGGGGACTGCCCGCCGGACCGATGCCGATCGAGGCGGTCGATCTGACTCACTGATTTTCGTTGGTTCGCGTGCGTGGGAGTAGGGGCATGAGCAAGGTTTCGATGGGACGGACGATCGCGGCGGCCTTGCTGGCCGCGAGCGTCATGGCGAGCGCCGGACAGGCCTCCGCTCAAGCCGGCGCCGCCGACGCGCGGCTGAAGGCGCTGTACGAGCGGGAGTGGGCCTGGCGGCAGGGCGAGCTGGGCCGGGTTCGAGACGACAACGGCCGCTGGGGCGACGGCGCCGATCACCTGCCGCGCGTCGACGCCAAGAGCCAGACCGCGCGCCTGGCCTACTGGACAGCCGTCCTGGCCGAGCTGGACAAGATCCCGGTCGACCAGCTGTCGCCGGAGGAGAAGATCAACGCCGAGATCTTCCGCGCCTCGGTGAAGTCCCTGGCCGACAACGCCCGCTTCAAGACCTACGAGGCGCCGTTCAACGCCGACACCTTCTTCTGGGCGGGACTGGCCCCGCGCGGCGCGCTGAAGACGGCCAAGGATTATCGCAACTACATCGCCCGGATGCGCGACATCCCGCGCTATTTCGACGAACAGACCGCCAATATGCGGGCCGGTCTCAAGCGTGGCTTCAGCGTGCCGCGGGTGGTGGTCACCGGTCGCGACAAGACCATCGAGCCCAACCTGTCGACCGGCGCGGACAATCCGTTCCTGGCCCCGTTCGAGACCATGCCGGCCTCGATCCCGGCCGAAGAGCAGGCCGCCCTCAAGGCCGAAGCCCAGCAGGTGCTCACCAGCACGGTGATCCCGGCCTACGCCAAGCTGCTGGCCTTCATCCGCGACGAATACATGAAGCAGGCCCGCACCACCCTGGCGGCCGAGGCCGAGCCCGACGGCAAGGCCTTCTACCAGGCTCAGATCCAGGGCTTCACGACGCTCGATCTGACGCCCGAGCAGATCCACAAGATCGGCCTCGAAGAGGTCGCGCGGATCAGCGCCGAGATGGAGGCGGTCAAGGCCCAGACCGGCTTCAAGGGGACGATGCCGGAGTTCCTGAAGTTCCTGCGCACCGACCCGCAGTTCTATCCGAAGACGCCCAGGGAGCTGCTGTCGTTCTCGGCCTATGTGGCCAAGCGCGTCGACGGCAAGCTGGCCGACACCATCGGCTTCCTGCCGCGCCGGCGCTTCGCGATCCTGCCCGTGCCGCCGGCCCTCGCGCCGATCTATACTGGCGGTCGCGGCGGCCTCGACAGCTGCCTGATGAACACCTACGACCTGCCGTCGCGGCCCCTGTACACCCTGACCGCCCTGACCCTGCACGAGTGCAATCCGGGCCACGCCTTCCAGGCGGCGGTGGCGGCCGAGGCCAAGAACCGCCCCGACTTCCGCCGCCAGACCTCGTTCTCGGGCTATGGCGAGGGCTGGGCGCTCTACATGGAGTGGCTGGGCACGAAGATGGGCGTCTACGACACGCCCTATGAGAACTTCGGCCGGCTGTCCTACGAGATCTGGCGCGCCAGCCGCCTGGTGATCGACACGGGCATCCACCACTACGGCTGGACCCGCGAGCAGGCCCAGCAGTACCTGCGCGACCACACCGCGCTGTCCGAGCACGAGATCGAGACCGAGATCGACCGCTACATCGCCTGGCCCGGCCAGGCGGTGGCCTACAAGCTGGGCGAGATGGTGATCCGCAGGAAGCGCGCCGAGGCCGAGGCCAAGCTGGGGGCCAAGTTCGACCAGCGCAACTTCCACGACGCGATCCTGGCGCTGGGGTCCGTGCCGCTGTCGACGCTCGAGGCGCGGCTCGACCAGTTCATCGCCGACGGCGGGGTCAATCCGCCGGGCTTCAATCCGGCCCTGCCCGAAACCAAGTAGGGAGCAGGCGCCGTGGAGTCGATCGATCGACGCATGTTGCTGGCCATGGCCGGCCTGGCCGCCTCGGCGCCGTCGCTGCTGAGCGCCGCGCCGCTGGCCCCGCTCGGCCCGGCCAGTCCTTTGCCGCTGGCCGACGTGCGGCTGCTGGACTCGCCGTGGCTGACGGCGGTGGAGGCCAATCGCCGCTACCTCCACGCCCTGGAGCCCGACCGGCTGCTGCACAACTTCCGCACCAGCGCCGGACTGCCGGCCAAGGGGGCGGTCTATGGCGGGTGGGAGAGCGACACCATCGCTGGCCACACCCTGGGTCACTACCTGACGGCCCTGTCGCTGATGTACGCCCAGACCGGCGACGCCGAGTGCAGGCGGCGAGTCGACTACATCGTCGGCGAACTGGCGGTGGTCCAGGCCGCCCACGGCGACGGCTATGTCGCCGGGTTCACGCGCAAGCGCGGCGACGTGGTCGAGGACGGCAAGGCGATCTTCCCCGAGCTGATCGCCGGCGACATCCGCTCGATGGGCTTCGACCTCAACGGCTGCTGGGTGCCGCTCTACAACTGGCACAAGCTGTTCGCCGGCCTGTTCGACGCCCAGCTTCATTGCGACAACCAGCAGGCCCTTCGGGTCGCCGTCGCCCTGGGCGGCTACATCGACGCGGTGTTCGCCCAGCTGAACGACGCCCAGGTGCAGACGGTCCTCGACTGCGAGCACGGCGGCGTCAACGAGAGCTTCGCCGAGCTCTACGCCCGCACCCGGGATCCGCGCTGGCTGGACCTGGCCGAGCGCCTGCGCCACGCCAAGGTCCTGGACCCGCTGAGCCAGCGCCGCGAACTCCCTGCCGTGGATCCACGCCAACACCCAGATCCCCAAGGTCATCGGCCTGGCGCGGCTGCATGAGCTGACCGGCAAGGCCGACCAGGCCGTGGCGGCGCACTTCTTCTGGGAGACGGTGACCCGCGACTACAGCTACGTGATCGGCGGCAACGCCGACCGGGAATACTTCACCGCGCCCCGCACCATCTCGCGCCACATCACCGAGCAGACCTGCGAGAGCTGCAACACCTACAACATGCTGAAGCTGACCCGGCATCTCTATGGCTGGCAGCCCCGGGCGGCGCTGTTCGACTATTACGAGCGCGCGCACATCAACCACATCCTGGCCCATCAGGACCCGTCGACCGGCATGTTCGCCTACATGGTCCCGCTGATGTCGGGCTCGGCGCGCCGGTTCTCGCGGCCGTTCGACGACTTCTGGTGCTGCGTCGGCGCGGGCATGGAAAGCCACGCCAAGCACGGCGACTCCATCTGGTGGCGCAGCGGCGACACCCTGCTGGTCAATCTCTACATCCCCTCGACCGCCCGCTGGGCCGAGCAGGGGGCGACCTTCCGGATGGAGACCGCCTATCCGTTCGGCGAGCGGGTCGAGATCGTGGTCGAGGACCTGGACGGTTCAAGGGATGGGAAGGACTTCGGCCTGGCCCTGCGCGTCCCCGGCTGGTGCCAGGGCGCGCGGGTCAGCGTCAACGGCGAGGCGATGTCGGCGGGACCGGCCGGCGACTACACGGTCCTGCGCCGCGCCTGGCGCAAGGGCGACCGGGTCACGCTGGACCTGCCCATGACGCTGCGGACCGAGGCGACGGTCGACGACTCCTCCGTGCTGGCCGTGCTGAAAGGGCCCGTGGTCCTGGCCGCCGACCTTGGACCCTCCAGCCAGCCCTATGACGGACCCGCGCCGGCGCTGGTCGCCCGCGATCCTCTGACGGGCTTCGTTCCCGTCGAGCCGACGCCGGGCCAGTACCGGACAAAGGGGATAGGCAAGCCGGCCGACCTGTCGTTCGCGCCGTTCTTCCAGCAGCGCGACCGCCGCACCGCGGTCTATTTCGCCACTTTCGACGAGGCTGGCTGGAAGAAGCAGCAGGTCGCCTACGCGGCCGAGCAGGCGCGCTTGCAGGACCTGGCGCGGCGCTCGGTCGACGTCATGCACCTGGGCGAGATGCAGGCCGAACGCGATCATGGGCTGGTCGCCAAGAACAGCTACGCCGTCACCTATCGCGGCCGCCATGGGCGCGATGCGCGCACCTTCGGCTTCTTCGAATACAGGGCTGCGGTGAAGCCGGGGCCGCTGATCCTGCAAGCCACTTTTTGGGGTGAGGAGCGCAATAAGCGCTTCGACATCCTGATCGATGGCGTCCGCATCGCGACCCAGGCGCTGACCGGTCAGCATCCGGGCGATTTCTTCGATGTGGACTATCCGATCCCGCAAGAATTGACCCGGGGCAAGGGAAGCGTGACCGTGCGCTTCCAGCCCGCCGATGACACGACCCGCTGTGGTCCTGTCTTCGGCGTGCGGATCTATGCGCCGGCGGGGTCTTCGAGAACAACCTGACCAGGGCATGGGGAGGAGGGGCGTTATGAAACGAGTTTCGGGATTGGCGATCGCGCTGGGCATGGCGCTGGTCGCTCAGCCGGCGCTGGCGCAGACCAAGCCGGCAAAGCCCGCCATGAGCGCCGCCACCAGCGCCGACGCGCGCCTGAAGGCGCTCTATGACGCCGAGTGGAACTGGCGCGCCCAGGAGTTCGGCCGCGACGCCGACGACGAGGGCGGCGGCCTGGGCGATCGCCTGCCGCATGTCGATCCCGCCAGCCAGCAGCGCCGGCTCACCTATTGGACGAACGCCCTGGCGCAGCTGGACAAGATCCCCGTCGACCAGCTGTCGCCCGAGGAGAAGGTCAACGCCGCGGTGTTCCGCACCGCACTGGAAGCCTTCGTCAGCCAGATCAAGTTCAAGGAATACGAGGACCCGTTCGGCTTCTGGACCTGGATGGCGCCGCGAACGGGCTTCGGGACCGTCGCCGAGTACCGCGCCTTATCTGGGCCGGCTGCGCGACATGCCGCGCTATGTCGACGAGCAGATCGCCAACATGAAGTCCGGGCAGGCGCGCGGCTTCACCAAGGCCAGGGCGTCGATCGAGGGGCGCGACACCACCATCGCCCCGCTGGCCTCGAGCGATCCGGCGGCCAATCCGTTCTTCGGCCCGTTCGCCAACATGCCGTCGTCGATCCCGGCCGGTGAGCGCGACAAGCTGGTGGAAGAGGGCAGGGCCGCCGTCACCGGCGCCGCCGCGCCGGCGTTCGGCAAGCTGCTGACCTATGTGCGCGACGACTACATTCCGCACGCCCGGACCAATACCGCCGCCGAGAGCCTGCCGGACGGCAAGGCCTTCTACCAGGCCAAGATCCGCGAATACACGACCACCGACCTGACGGCCGAGCAGATCCACCAGATCGGCCTGAAAGAGGTGGCGCGGATCGACGCCGACATGCAGGCGACGATGAAGCAGGCGGGCTGGACCGGCGACTTCCAGGGCTTCCTCAAGTACCTGAAGACCGACCCGCAGTTCTACGCCAAGACGCCCTATGAGCTGATCGCCAAGTCGGCCTATGTGGCCAACAAGGCCAATGGCCAGTTGAAGTTCACCATCGGCCTGCTGCCGCGCTATCGCTTCACCATCGTGCCGACGCCGGCGGCGATCGCGCCGTTCGGGACGGGCGGCAATGGCGGCCTCGAGAGCTGCCTGATGAACACCTACAACCTGCCGGCCCGGCCGCTCTACACCATCCCGCCGCTGACCCTGCACGAGTGCGTTCCGGGCCACAGCTTCCAGGCGGCCCTGGCGCTGGAGGGCCCCAACCGTCCGGCGATCCGCAAGCGCACCTACTTCTCGGGCTATGGCGAAGGCTGGGCGCTCTACATGGAGTGGCTGGGCACGAAGATGGGCGTCTACGAGACGCCCTATGACGAGTTCGGCCGCGAGACCTACGAGATGTGGCGCGCCGCCCGCCTGGTGGTCGACACCGGCCTGCATCACATGGGCTGGTCCCGCCAGCAGGCGCTGGACTACCTGTCCAGCCACACCGCCCTGTCCGATCACGAGGTGACCATCGAGGTCGACCGCTACATCAACGACCCGGGCCAGGCCCTGGCCTACAAGCTGGGCGAGATGCTGATCCGCCGCAAACGCGCGGAGGCCGAGGCCAAGCTGGGCGCGAAGTTCGACCAGCGCTGGTTCCATGACACGATCCTGGGTCTCGGCTCGGTGCCGCTTCCGACCCTGGAAAAGGCCATCGACGACTGGATCGCCGGCGGCGGCAAGAACCCCAACGCCGCGACCGCCGCCTGACCCCGCGCCCTGAACCCTTGCCGCCTGTACTGGATGGAGACTTCCCGTGTTCGCTCGCTCCCTGATGCTCGTTTCCGCCCTGGCCCTGATGGCCAGCGCTCCGGCGGTCTCCCTGGCCCAGACCGTCGCGCCGGCCGCCGCTACCGCCAGCGACGCCGACAGCCGCCTGAAGGCGATCTATGACGCCGAGTGGGCGTGGCGGCAGAAGGAGTTCGCGCGCCTGGCCAGCGACGCGCCGTTCAGCGGCGGCGCCGACCACCTGCAGCGCGTCGACGCCGCCAGCCAGGAGGCCCGCCTGGCCTACTGGACCAAGACGCTGGCCGAGTTGAACAAGATCCCCGTCGACCAGCTGTCGCCCGAGGAGCAGATCAACGCCGCGGTGTTCCGCACCAGCCTCGAGGCCTTCGTCGCCCAGGGCAAGTACCGGACCTGGGAAGCGCCGTTCAACGCCGACAGCCAGTTCTGGTCCGGCCTGTCCGCACGCAGCGGCTATTCCAGCGCCGAGGGCTATCGCCGCTATATCGGCCGTATGCGCGACATCCCGCGCTATTTCGACGAGCAGATCGCCAACATGAAGGCCGGCGTGGCGCGCGGTTTCACCGTCCCGCGCGAGGCCTTGAGCGGTCGCGACGCCACGATCGCCGCCTTCACCAACGCCGATCCGGCCAAGAACGGCTTCTACGAGGCCTTCGCCAACATGCCCTCGTCGATCCCGGCCGAAGACCAGGAGAAACTGCGCGCCGAGGCCCGGCAGGTGATCGCCCAGTCGGTGGCGCCCGCCTACCAGAAACTGCTGGCCTATTATCGCGACGAGTACCTGCCCAAGGCCCGCAAGACGATCGCCGCCGAGGCCTTGCCGGACGGCAAGGCCTACTATCAGGCGCAGATCAAGGAGTTCACGACCACCGACCTGACCGCCGAGCAGATCCACCAGATCGGCCTGTCGGAAGTGGCTCGGATTTCGGCCGAGATGGAGAAGGTCAAGGAGCAGAGCGGCTTCAAGGGCGACATGCCCGCCTTCCTGAAGTTCCTGCGCACCGACCCGCAGTTCTACGCCAAGACCCCGGACGAACTGCTGGGCGTGTCGGCCTATGTGGCCAAGCGCGTGGACGGCAAGCTGAAGGACACCATCGGCCTGCTGCCGCGCTACCGTTTCACCATCGTGCCGGTGCCGGCCGCCATCGCGCCCTACTATACGTCCGGCCGGGGCGGGCTGGAATCCTGCCAGATGAACACCTACGACCTGCCGTCGCGGCCGCTGTACCAGATCCCGGCCCTGACCCTGCACGAGTGCAATCCGGGCCACAGCTTCCAGGCCGCCGTGGCCCTGGAGCAGACCGGTCGGCCGGCCTTCCGAAAGCAGACCTACTTCTCGGGCTATGGCGAGGGCTGGGCGCTCTACATGGAGTGGCTGGGCACCAAGATGGGCATCTACCGCACGCCCTATGAGGACTTCGGCCGGCTGTCGTTCGAGATGTGGCGAGCCGCGCGCCTGGTGATCGACACCGGCATCCACCACGACGGCTGGACCCGCCAGCAGGCCATCGACTACCTGGCCAGCCACACGGCGCTGGCCCAGCACGACATCGAGACCGAGGTCGACCGATACATCAGCTGGCCGGGCCAGGCCCTGGCCTACAAGCTGGGCGAGCTGAGCATCCGCAAGAAGCGCGCCGAGGCCGAGGCCAAGCTCGGTCCCAAGTTCGACCAGCGCAAGTTCCACGACGTCATCCTGGCGCTCGGCTCGGTGCCGCTGCCGGTGCTGGAGGCGCGGATCGACAAGTACATCGCCGACGGCGGCGCCAGCCCGACGACGCCAGCCTCCTAGGACCTTCCCGAAGACCAGACCAAGACTTCCATCCGGAGATTTCCATGCGTGCGTATCCCCTCATAGCCGCCCTGGGCCTGGCCGCCCTCGCGGCGCAGCCCGTCCTGGCCCAGGAGAAGCCGCCGGCCGTCGAGGCCCCGGCCAAGGGTTCCGAAAAGGCCGCCAAGGCCGACGCCCCCGACCTGGCCCAGGCCAGCGCCGAGGAGGACGCCCAGCCCAGGCGCGGTTCGGTGACGGTCGGCGGCAAGGTCATCGGCTATACCGTCACCCCCGGCACGGTCGTCATCCGCAACGACGACGGCGAGGCGGTGGCCAGCATGTTCTACGTCGCCTACGTGGCCGACCGTCCCAAGGGCTCGGCGCCGCGTCCTGTGACCTTCACCTATAACGGCGGCCCGGGCTCCTCGAGCATGTGGCTGCACATGGGCTCGATCGGCCCGGTGCACGTCGAGACGCCGCTGGTCGAGGTCGCCGCGCCGGCGCCCTACAAGATCACCGAGAACCACGAGACGATGCTGGACAAGACCGACATCGTCTTCATCGACGCCATCGGCACGGGCCTGTCGCGGCCGATCGGCAAGTCGAAGGGGCCGGAGTTCTACGGCGTCGACCAGGACATCGACGCCTTCGCGCGCGGCATCATGCGCTACCTGACGATCAACGACCGCTGGGACAGCCCCAAGTTCCTGTTCGGCGAGAGCTACGGCACCCTGCGCTCGGCCGGCCTGGTCCACGCCCTGCAGGAGCGCGGCGTGCAGATGAACGGCGTCGTCCTGCTGTCGTCGATCCTGAACTACGGGGTCCGCCAGCCGGGCTTCGACCAGATCTTCGTCACCTACCTGCCCAGCTACGCAGCCACGGCCTGGTACCACAACCGCCTGCAGAACCGCCCGGCGGCGCTGGAGCCGTTCCTGACCGAGGTGCGCGAATGGGCTCGCGGCCCCTACGCCACGGCCATGGCCAAGGGTTCGGACCTCACCGACGCCGAACGCGCCGCCATCGCCAAGCAGATGAGCGCCTATACCGGCCTGTCCGAGAAGTTCCTGCTCAGCGTCGACCTGCGCGTCGAGCTCGGTCGGTTCCGCAAGGAGCTGTTGCGTGACCAGTCGCGCACCGTTGGCCGCCTGGACTCGCGCTTCAAGGGCATCGACGTCGATGATGGCGGCGACGGTCCCGAGTTCGACGCCACCGACACCTCGATCAGCGGGGCCTATATCGGCGCGCTGAACAAGTATCTGTTCGGCACCCTGGGCTATAAGACCAAGCTCAGCTACCGCCCGAACTACTACGCCCAGATCGGCGGCGGAAAGTGGGACCAGAAGCACAGGGCGCCGGGCGGACGCGGAGGCGGCGCTCAGATGGCCCTGGCCGACACCGCGCTCGACCTGTCGATGGCCATGCGCCAGAACCCGAAGCTGAAGGTGCTGTCGCAGAACGGCTATTACGACATGGCCACGCCGTTCTTCGGGGCGGAGTATGACCTGAAGCACATGCAGATCGATCCGAGCCTGCAGAAGAACCTGACCTACAAGTACTACGAGTCCGGGCACATGGTTTACATCAACCCGGCGGTCACCACGCAGTTCAAGAAGGACCTCGACGCCTTCTACGACAGCGCGACACAAGGCAACTGAACGGGCCGCTCGGCTGACTGAAGACGCTCCCGATCTCACCGATCGGGAGCGTTTTCCTCTCAGCGCGCCGCCACCGGCGTGACCATCGCGCGGGCGTTCCAGTTCGGCGGCTCCTGGCCGGCCAGGTGGCGCAGGAAGAATTCGAACTCCTTGCGCTGGCCATAGTCGATCGGGCCGGTCGAGCGGCCGACCGCGTGGCCTTCGCCCGGGACGACCAGCAGGTCGAACTCTTTGTCCGCCTTGATCAGGGCGTCGGCGAACTGCAGGGTCGAGGCGGGATCGACGTTCTTGTCCTGCTCGCCGACGATCAACAGCAGCTTGCCTTGAAGGCGCCAGGCGTTGTCGATCGCCGAGGCGTCCGAATAGCTCTGGTCGACGGGCCAGCCCAGCCACTGCTCGTTCCAGCTGATCTTGTCCATGCGGTTGTCGAAGCAGCCGGCGAAGGCCACCCCGACCTTGTAGAACTCCGGATGGTAGAGCAGGGCCAGCGCCGTCGACTGGCCGCCGGCCGAGCCGCCATAGATGCCGACGCGGCTTGTGTCATACCAGGGATACTTGGCCGCCACGGCCTGGTGCCAGAGGATGCGGTCGGGGAAGCCGGAGTCGGCCAGGTTCTTCCAGGCCACGTCGTGGAAGGCCTTCGAGCGGTTCAGCGTGCCCATGCCGTCGATCTGCACGACGATGAAGCCCAGATCCGCCAGGGACTGCATGCCTACCACCTTGTCGCCACCGGCGTGATAGCCGAACGGCCACCAGGTCTTGGGCACGAAGCTGGCGTGCGGGCCGGCATAGATGTTCTCGATCACCGGATAGCGCTTGGTGGGATCGAAATTCCGTGGGCGGACGATCAGGCCGTAGATGTCGGTCTTGCCGTCACGGCCCTTGGCGACGAACGGCTCGGGCGGCTTGAAACCGGCGGCGACCAGCTGGCTGATGTCGGGTTTTTCGAGCGTGGCGACCAGGCCGCCGTCGCTGGTGCGGCGCAGCTCCGAGACCGGTGGCAGATCGACGCGCGAATAGGTGTCGACATAGAGGCTGGCGTCCGGCGACAGGGCCACGTCGTGATAGGCGTCGGCGGTGGTCAGGGCCGTCAGGCCCTTGCCGTCGAAGCCGATGCGATAGACGTGCTGGAAGTAGGGGTCCTGGCCGGCGACCATGCCGCTGGCGGCGAAGTAGACCTGCCGCCTGGCCTCGTCGACCTTCAGCACCTGGCGCACCACCCAGGGGCCCTTGGTGATCTGGGTCTTCACCGCGCCGGTCTTGCCGTCGAACAGATAGAGGTGGTTCCAGCCGTCGCGCTCGGACATCCAAAGGACCTCGCGGCCGTTGTCGATGTCCTGCCGGAAGCGGCGGCCCTCATTGATGAAGGTCTTGGCCGTCTCGGTGACCACGGCGCGCGGCTGGCCGGTTCTGGCGTCGATCTCGATCACGCGCGCCAACTGGTGGCCGCGCTGTTCGTAGATGAAGGACACCGTGGCGCTGTCCTTGCGCCATTCCAGCTTGGAGAGGTCGTAAGGGTTGGCGAACAGGTCGTCCGGCGTCGGCAGTTGCTTGCCTTCGGCCGCCAGGAAGACGACCGGCCGCTCGATGTCCACCGCGTCGCCGGGCTTCGGATAGAGCTGGGTCTGGAGCTTGGGCTGCACCTGATCGGCGGGACGGGCCTCGACGCGATAGACGATGCGCCGGAAGCCGGGGCGCACGCGATAGGCGGCCAGCTTGGCCGAGTCCGGCGACCAGACGATCGACTCCGGATCGTAGAAGTTGGCCTCCGAGCCGTCGGTGCTGATCCGTTTCCAGGCTCCGCCGACCGGGCGCACGGCGATGTTGAAGTTCTCGACACGCGCCTCCCACTGGCCGTCGGGCGAGCGGCGCGGATGGTTGTCGGCCGGGACGGACAGGTCGCGCACCACGCCGAAGCCGCTGGGCCGACCCGGCCGGGCGCCTCGGTGCAGCTGTAGTCGGTCAGCGTACAGCGCCAACCGGCTTCATTGAACGCGAAACGGATCGCCGCGCCCTTGTCGGCGAAGGTGAAGGTCTCGAACGGCAGCCGCAGGGGATCGAAGGTCGTGTTGGCGGCCTTGCCGAGGCCGGCGGCGATGCGGGCCTGGTCGAAGCTGGGCGTCTTGGCGCCGGTCTTGACGTCGTAGGTGACGAAGGCGAAGCCGCCCTCGACCGTCTTGCGGTAGAAGAGCTTGTCGTCGCCCGACCACGCGGCCGGATCGGCGACGTCGCGGGTCAGGTACATCTGCGTCTCGCGCAGCCGCAGCGAGCGCGTCATGTCCTGAGCCGTCACCTGCGCCAGGACCGGTGTCGCCTGCAGGGTCAACGCCAGTACGATCAATCCGCCAGTCCGCATGTACAGTCCCCAGGACGCTCGTCGAGTTATCGTATTATGTATACGGTGAGGCTTGGCGAGGTGAAGCCTAAAGGGGAGGGAAGCATGTCGGTATTTCGCAAGGCGCTGGCCGGGACGGCCCTGACGCTGCTGCTGGCGGGGCCGCTCCAAGCGCAGACGGCCGCCACGCCGCCGCAACAGACCGAGTTCCGACGGCTACACGCGCTATGAGCTGCTCGGCGCGGGCAGTCACAAGTTCCGGATCGTCTACGAGATCACCGCCAGCACGCCAGGGGCGAGCGCCTACTACAATCCCATCCGGCCCGGCAGCGTGGCCACCGACGAAAGCGTCAGCGACCGCGCCACCGGCAAGCCGCTGAAGTTCGACGTGGTCGGCGGCGATGTCGCCAAGGCCGGCGGGGTGCGCGGGGCCAGTCCCGACGGCAGCTACATCCGCGTCGAGCTGGCCCATCCGGTGCCGGCCGACGGCGGCGAGGGCCGGGTGCTGATCGACAAGACCTATGAGGACGCCAAGAGCTACTACCAGGAGGGCGAACTGATCGTCTTCGACCGGCCGCTGGGCGTGAAGCGCAACGCGGTGGTCCTGCCGGCCGGTTACGAACTGGTGTCCTGCAACTACCCGGCCCAGGTGCTGCAGGAGGCTGACGGCCGCATCAAGATCGCCTTCTGGAACAACACCCCGGCCCAGGCGCCGCTGGTGATCAAGGCGCGGCCTTCGCCGAACCTGAAATCTGGCGCCTCGTCACAGGCCAAGGCGCTGGACGAGCGCGCCCACCAGAGCCGCGAGATCGTGTACTTCCTGCAGCCGCCGGAAACCCACAGCTTCGATCTCTATCACGACTACACCGAGACCCGGCCGGGCGTGGGCGTCTATGTCAATATCGTCCGGGCGGGCAGCGCCGCCTCCAAGCCATCGGCGCGCAACCTCGACACCGGCGCGGCCCTGAAGTGGGAGATGCTGAAGGGCGCCGACATCCTGAAGGCCGCGCCCGACCAGAAGGGCGTCACGCCCGAGACCGAGGCTATCGTGTTCCACTTCGATCCCGTGAAGCCGGGCCAGAGCGCTCGCCTGCGCTTCAGCGAGACCTATACCGACGCCGAGCGCTACACGCTGGTCGGCGACGAGCTGGTCTGGCGGCGGTCATTCGGCCGGCCGCTGAACACCGTGGTGCTGCCCGCCGGCTGGGTGCTGACCAACAGCTCGGTCCCGGCCACGGTCAAGACCCTGGCCGACGGCCGCGTCCAGCTGGAGTTCATCAACCCTCGCGCCGACGAGATCGACACCGTCATCACGGCGCGACGGCGCTAGGTTTTTTTATAGAACACCGGCCGCTCGGGCAGGGCGGCCGGGTCGACCCAGTGGCCCTGGGCGATGACCCCGTCGATCCTCTCGATGTTGCGGATGTCTGCCAGCGGATCGGCGGACAGCAGCACCAGATCGGCGATCTTGCCGGGCGCGATGGTTCCGAGGTCTGGCATGGCCGCCGCGGCCGCGCCGGTCTTGGTCGCCGCGACGATCGCCTGCATCGGCGTCAGGCCCAGCTCCACGAAGCCCTCGATGGCGCGCAGCGTGGCGATGCCAGGCTCGGCCGCGTCGGGCTTCGGGGCGCGGCGAAACTCCGGCGCGTCGCCGAAGAAGGCGTCGGTGGCGGGCGTCACCCGGCAACCGGCCTTGATCAGGCGCTCGGCGTTGCGGCGCTGGATGTCCTCGTTGTCGCCCAGCATGTCCAGCCGCCGCCAGCGTTCGGCGCTGGTGGTCGCGGGCGGCAGCTTGTCGATCTGTCCTTGCGCCTCGGCGCGCTTGGCCAGGTGCTTTTCCCGCGCGGCGCCGGTGATCATGTTGGCGCGCATGCCGCATAGCACGTTCTTGTCGACGATCAGCCGGATCAGGTCGTCGGGCAGGTCGCGGCTCATCAGTTCGGGATGCTGGATCAGGTCGATGCCGGCCTCGACGGCGAGGCGCAGGCCTTCGGAGCTGGTGGCGTGGGTCTCGACCAGCTTGCCGCGCTTGTGAGCTTCTCCGACGATCACCGCCTGCTGGCGCGGCGAGAAGCCGATCAGCGAGGGGCGGACGAAATGGCTGGTGCCGCCGTATTTGATGAAGTCGACGCCCTTGTCGAGATAGCGGTTCATGGCGACCCGCAGCTCGTCCGGGGTCATGTCCATGATCTCCTCACCCATGTCCTGGGCCAGCAGGTCGTTCCATTGCTCTTGAAAGACCGACAGGTCGGAATCCTTGGTCAGCGAGAACGACAGCGAGAACGGACCGCTCCAGCCCAGGATATTGCCGGCGGCCTTGATACGCGCGCCGACCGCCTCGCCCCGGTCGATGCGGTCGCGGACCGCCAGGGTCGGGGGCAGGACGCCATAGCTGTCGCGCACCGTGGTGACGCCGTACTTGAGGGCGCGCTGGGCGAACTCCAGCGCCAGCTCCTCGCCCCGATCGGCGTATTTCAGCGAGGTGTCGCGGCGCGCCGGCGTGCCGTAGACCGAGACGTGGGCGTTGCTGTCGATGAAGCCGGGCAGCAGATAGCGGCCTCGGCCGTCAATGACGCGGACCTTCCTCGGCGGCTTGGCCGGCGTGTCGCCGATCGAGACGATGCGGCCGTTCTCGATCCGCACGGCGGCGTTGGGCCGAGGCGGGGCGCCTGTGCCGTCGATCACCGTGACGCCGGTGATGAGCAGAGGCTCTTGCGGCCTAGGCGCGGCCTGCGCGCAGAACCCCGTCAGCCAGAGGACCAATCCTGAGGCGGCGGCGATCGCCGATCGTTGCGTCAATCCGCGCGCCATGGCTCATCCCCAAGCTTCTCAAGCTTGGGACTGTATACGGTATCATATCGTACACAATAAGCGCGGCGCCTAGGCCGACAGCTGCTGCTTCAGGTCCTTCATCGTGCCGCGGATGTGGGCGGCGGTCAGGGACTCGACCTTGGCGGCGTCGCCCTTCAGCCAGGCGTCGAGAAGCTCGCGATGCTCCTCGGCCGCGCGGGCTTCCCGGCCATAGGGCTCCAGGTGGACGCGCACATAGCGCTCGGCCAGGACCTGAAGGCGCTCCAGCAGCTGATAGGTGACCAGGCCGCCCGAAGGCCGGATCATGGCCATGTGGAAGGCGCGGTTCATCGACACGTGATCGCCCGGGCGCCGCTCTGCTGGGCCGTCTCGAGGGCGGCCAGGGCGGCCTTGACCACCTGCTGATCCTCGGGCGTGGCCTTCTTGCAGCCCGCGGCCGTCGCGCCGGGCTCCAGCTTGAGGCGCAGATCGAACACCTCGTGCGCCTCGTCGACCGACAGCGGCCGAACGACATAGCCGCGGTTCGGGTAGGAGCTGAGCAGGCCGTCCTGCTCAAGCCGGCTCAGGGCCTCGCGCAGCGGGATCTTGCTGACCCCCAGCTCCTCGGCGATCGTGTCCTGTCGCACCGGCGTTCCAGGGGCCATCTGGCCCAGCAGGATACGCTTGCGGACCAGCTCGTAGGTCTGGTCGGAGAGGGTGCGGACGACGATGGTCATCGGGTGGGCGTGTCTCTCAAGAAGCGCAAAGGCTTGGCGGCGCGAAGCGCGCCCTCAACGGTCATAGGTCCCTGTAACCGGCCAGTGCAAACAAGAAATCGTCGACCGCGCCCTAAACGACTTGAAAACCTCGCCAGAACTGGTCTGCCTGATCGATCCAGATCGTATTGAAGCCGGTCGAGATCGCCGAGCCCTCGACGGAGGGAATGATCGCGGCCTGATCCCCGATTGCGGTTTCCGCCTCGACCTTGCCGATGAAGCGGCTGCGAATGAAGCTTTCATGCACGAAGGTCTCGCCGACCTTGAGCCTGTTCTTGGCGTGGAGATGGGCCAGGCGGGCCGAGGTGCCGGTGCCGCAGGGGCTGCGATCGATGGCCTTGTCGCCATAGAACACCGCGTTGCGCCCAACGGCTTTGCCGTCCGCGCCTTCCGTGCTGGGACCGTCGGCCCACAAGACGTGGCTGACCCCGCGAATGGTCGGATCCAGCGGGTGGATGGGCGTGGTCTTCTCGCGCACCAATTCGCGGACGATGGGGCTGTAGCGCAGGATGTCCTGGGCGCTGAACGCGTCCAGGCCCTTGTACGCGCCTTGCGGCTCGACGATGGCGTAGAAGTTGCCGCCATAGGCGACGTCCAGCTTCAGCGGACCCAGGCCCGGAACGTCGATCTCGATGTCGGTCACCGCCAGATAGGCCGGCACATTGACGATCTTCACCGCCGTGACCTTGTCGCCCGCCGTCGTGTATTCGATGTCGATGACGCCGGCCGGCACTTCCAGCTTCAGGCGGCCCGGGACGCGCGGGGTGATCAGGCCGTTCTCCAGGGCGAAGGTGACCATGCCGATCGTGCCATGGCCGCACATCGGCAGGCAGCCGCTGGTCTCGACGAACAGGATGCCGGCCTCGGTGTCGTCGCGGGTGGGGGGATAGAGGAAGCCGCCGGACATCATGTCGTGGCCTCGCGGCTCGAACATGAGGCCCGTGCGGATCCAGTCGAAGCGCTCCAGGAAGTCCTGGCGGCGCTCGCTCATCGACGCGCCCCGGAGCAGGGGCGCGCCGCCGACGATCAGCCGTACGGGATTGCCGGCGGTGTGGCCGTCAATGCAGAAGAAGGTGTGACGCATGGCTGATCGACAGTCCTGGTTGATCGGGGCCTAGCCGACGGGACGGGTGGCGGCGGCCTTCTCGACCATGGCCGTCACCTCGGCGCGACGGGCCCCGGCCAGCGGCAGGCGCGGCGCGCGGACGCGCTCGGAGCCCCGGCCCATGATCTGCTCGGCCAGCTTGATAGACTGGACGAGATCATGTTCGGCGTCGAGGTGCAGCAGCGGCATGAACCAGCGGTAGATCCGCAGGGCTTCGGCCAGGTCGCCCCGGTCGATGGCGGCCACCAGGGCCACCGATTCCTGTGGGAAGGCGCTGGTCAGGCCCGAGACCCAGCCGTGGGCGCCTAGCAGCAGACCCTCCAGCGCGACGTCGTCGAGACCGGCCATCAGGATGTAGCGATCGCCGAAGACGTTGAGCAGGTCGGTGAAGCGGCGGGTGTCGGGCGCGCTTTCCTTGACCGCCACGATATTGGGCACGTCCGCCAGGCGCTGCAGCACGCTGGTGGTGATCGAGACGCGATAGGCCGGCGGGTTGTTGTAGAGCATCATCGGCAGGCTGGTGGCCGCCGCGACCGTGCGGAAGTGGTGCTCCAGCTCCAGCTCGGTGGGCACATAGACCATGGCCGGCAGCACCATGAGGGCGTCGGCGCCGAGGGCTTCGGCGTCCTTGGCGAACTTGGCGGCGCGGTCGGTGGTCATTTCCGAGACACCGACCACCACCGGAACGCGCCCCGCGACCACTTCGACGGCGGCTTTCAGCGCCGCGCGCTTCTCATCGGCTTCAAGCGAGTTGTTTTCGCCGCAGGTGCCGAGCACGATGAGCCCATGGACGCCGTCCTTGATCAGGGCGTCGAGGACGCCCTGGCTCGCCTCGAAGTCGATGGACGAGTCCGCATTGAATTGAGTGGTCGCCGCTGGATAGACGCCGCGCCAGGAGATCGAATTCATACCGCTTGCACCTCTGTGATGTTCGTCTACCATATACGATATGAGATCTCGAGGTAAAGGCCTGGTGGCTGTCCAATGAGTATAGTCGTTGTCGGCGGAGGCGTGGTGGGGCTTGCCTGCGCGTTGGATCTCCGACGCGCGGGCGCTGACGTGCTGCTCATCGACGAGGGCGCGGGTCCATCGGCGTCCTGGGGCAATGCCGGTCATATCGCCATCGAACAGGTCGAACCGATCGCCTCGATGAAGGCGTTGAGATCGGCCCCGACGCGCTGGTTCCCGCGCGGCGGGGCCCTGGACTTCAGATTCGCGGACATTCTCTCATGGGGCGGCTGGGCGGGGCGGTATGTCCAGGCTTGCGCGCCGGACGCCTTCGATCACGGAAAGGCGGCGCTGGGCGCCTTGCTCGCCGACGCGATCCCGGCCTGGCGACGTCTCGCCGCGGCGGCCGGCCGGCCCGACCTGCTGAGCGAGCGCGGCCACATCGTGGTCTGGGAGAGCCTGGCCAGCGCCGAAAAGGGCAGGGCGGCCTGGGGCGCGGCCGACATCGGCCAGGCGCGAACGCGCGACCTGCGGGGCGTCGAGCTGCTGGAGGTCGCCAGCCGTCTGGCCGTCGCGCCGGCGGGCGGCCTGCGTTTCGAGAACAGCGGGCAGATCAGCGATCCTGGCTTGGCCCTGCGGACCTTGCGCGACGCCTTCGTGGCCCTGGGCGGCGCGATTCGTTCGGCCAGGGTCACGGCGCTGAGGCTCGAGGGCGGTTGCGCGGTCGTCGCCCTGGACGACGGCGAGACGCCGCGAGCGGACCAGGTCGTCCTGGCCGCCGGAGTCGGCAGCGGACGGCTGATGCGAGGCCTGGGCCATGTCGCGCCCATCGTCGCCGAGCGCGGCTATCACATCGAGGGCGAGGTCCTCGAAGGCGATGGACGCGCGTGGGGTGACCTGCCGCCGATGGTCTTCGAGGACCGGTCGATGATCGTCACCCGGTTCGGCGACCGGCTGAGGGCGGCCAGCTTCGTCGAGTTCGCCCGCCAGGATTCTCCGGCCGATCCACGCAAATGGGCGCGCCTGCATCGGCATGTGGGCGCGCTGGGCCTGCCGATGGCGGCGTCGCGCAGCCAGTGGATGGGCGCGCGGCCGACCTTGCCCGACTACCTGCCGGCCATCGGCGTCAGCCGCCGTGCGTCCAACCTGATCTACGCCTTCGGCCACCAGCATCTGGGTCTGACCCTGGCGGCGACGACCGGCGAGATCGTCACCGCCCTGGCCGGCGGCGGCGCGGCGGCGGTTGACCTGGCGCCGTTCGACCTGGACCGTTTCGCCCCCGGCGCCGCGCGCCGCGCCAAGGAGATCGCCGCATGACGACCGGCATTGGCGGATCTTCCGCCGAACAGGAACTCGCTGACCTCGCGCCGCCGCCCGGCCGGCCCGCGCCGATCGACGCCGCCGAGCGCCGGGCGCGCCTGGCCAAGGCGCGGGGCCTGACGCGGGCGCTGGGCGCCCAGGCGCTGCTGATCGGCGCCGGCGCCAGCCTGCGCTATTTCACCGGCGTGACCTGGGGTGCGACCGAGCGACTGGTCGCCATGCTGCTGCCCGTCGAGGGCGAGCCGATGATGATCTGCCCGGCCTTCGAGCTGGGCTCGCTGGAAGCCAGCCTGGGCGTCGAGGCCGAGATCCGTCTCTGGCAGGAGGACGAGCCGCCGGGCGCGCTGGTCGCCGAGATGCTGAAGGCGCTGGGCGTCACGACCCTGGCCTTCGACCCGGCCCTGTCCTTCCAGGCCTTCGACGACGTCCGCCGGGCCGCGCCCGACCTCACCGTGCTGAACGCCGCGCCCGTCGTCGACGGCTGCCGCGGGATCAAGTCGCCGGCCGAGCTCGCTTTGCTGCAATACGCCAAGAGCCTGACCCTGGAGGTCCATCGCCGCGCCGCCGCGATCCTGCGCCCCGGGATCACCACCGGCGAGGTCAAGCGCTTCATCGACACGGCCCACCGCGCCTGCGGGGCCGACAACGGCTCGACCTTCTGCGCGGTGCAGTTCGGCGTCGCCAGCGCCTATCCGCATGGCGTGCCGGGCGAGCAGAGCCTGGCGGACGGCGATCTCGTGCTGATCGACACCGGCTGTCAGATCGACGGCTACCATTCCGACATCACCCGCACCTACGTCTTCGGGACGCCCAGCGCCGAGCACCGGCGGATCTGGGACATCGAGCACGAGGCCCAGGCCGCAGCCTTCGCGGCCGTGCGGCCCGGCGTGCCGTGCGAAGTGATCGACCAGACGGCGCGCGAGGTGCTGCAACGCCATGGCCTGGGCCCCGACTACGCCTTGCCCGGCCTGCCGCATCGCACCGGCCACGGCATCGGCCTCTCCATCCATGAAGGCCCGTATCTGGTACGCGGCGACACGACCCCGCTGGCGGTCGGCATGTGCTTTTCCAACGAGCCGATGATCGTGCTGCCCGACCAGTTCGGCGTCCGGCTCGAAGACCATTTCCATGTCACGCCCGACGGCGCGGCCTGGTTCACCAAGCCTTCGGCCGCGATCGACAGGCCGTTTTCGTAAAGCGCGGACCGGCGAGGGGGCCGGGCGCGACAACAACAGGGGACTGGGACTGATGACCTTCTGGACGCGCCGCAAGGCGCTGGACGCGGTGCTCCGCGTTCGAGGAAAGCCGCCGCCTCAAGCCGACGCTGAGTTGGCCGCACCTGATCGCCCTGGGCATCGGCGCGATCATCGGCACGGGCATCTACACCCTGACCGGCATCGGCGCGGAACGGGCCGGTCCCGCCGTGATCCTGGCCTTCGCGGCCTGCGGCGTGCTCTGCGTGTTCGCCGCCCTGACCTATGCCGAGATGGCCACCATGATCCCGGCGGCCGGCAGCGCCTACACCTACGCCTACGCCGTGCTGGGCGAGGGGCTGGCCTGGATCGTCGGCTGGAGCCTCGTCCTGGAATATTCGGTGACCTGCAGCGCCGTGGCGGTGGGCTGGTCGGGCTACATGGTCGGGCTTCTGAAGAGCGCGGGCGTAACCCTGCCGGCGGCCCTGCTGGCCGGACCGCACGGCGGCGGCGTCGTCAACCTGCCGGCGGTGCTGATCGTGCTGGCGGTCACCGCCCTGCTGATCCGCGGCGCCAAGGAGAGCGCGGTGGTCAACATCGCCCTGGTGGCCATCAAGATCCTGGCCCTGGCCGTGTTCGTGATGCTGACCATCACCGCGCTGAAGCCCGAGAACTTCACCCCCTTCATGCCCTACGGCTTCGCGTCCGAGACCGTGAACGGCCACACCCGCGGCGTCATGGCGGCGGCGGCCATCGTGTTCTTCGCCTTCTTCGGCTTCGACGCGGTCTCGACCTCGGCCGAGGAGGTGAAGAACCCCAAGCGCGACCTGACCATCGGCATCGTCGGCTCGATGGTCGTCAGCACCCTGATCTACATGCTGGTCGCCACCTGCGCGGTCGGGGCCTGGGCCTATAGCGAGTTCGCCCGCAGCGGCGAGCCGCTGGCCTTCATCCTGCGCAGCCTGAACCACCCCTGGGCGGCGGTGGCCATCGCGGCGGCGGCCGTCATCGCCCTGCCCAGCGTCATCCTGGTGATGATGTTCGGCCAGACGCGGGTATTCTTCGTGATGTCGCGCGACGGCCTGCTGCCGCACGGCCTGAGCCGTCTGCACGAGCGTCGCGGCACGCCGGTGAAGCTGACCCTGATGGTCGGCGCCTTCGTGGCTGTGGTCGCGGGCCTGTTCCGACTGGACGAGATCGCCGAGCTGTCGAACGCCGGCACCCTGCTGGCCTTCATCTGCGTGGCCGTCTGCGTGATGGTTCTGCGCGTGACCAAGCCCGACCTGCCGCGCCTGTTCCGCTGCCCGGCCGTGTGGGTGGTCGGTCCGCTGGCGGTGGTCGGCTGCCTCTACTTCATGATCAGCCTGCCGCCGGCGACGCTTGGCCGCTTCCTGGCGTGGAACGTGGTCGGGATCGTCGTCTACCTGCTCTACGGCCGTCGCAAGAGCTTCCTCAACACGCCTTCGACGGCGAGCTGAGGTCGGTATCACGTCGGCGGCGGACGCCGCCGACGCGCTACTGGTTCTTGAACCTGTCCCAATGCTCGAAGTCGAAGGTCGGCTTCGGACGGGTCGGCCGGACCTCGAACACCAGGGTGTCGCGGGACGGCGCGCCCTGGTCGCGGGTGACCGTGACGACCGCCGTGTGCATCCCTTCGGCCATGTCCCTGGGCAGGTCGTAGCGCCAGATGTGCGGAGAGTGGTCGGCGCGCGAGCCGCGCGGCTGGGGCGGCATCGGCGGCAGGCGCTTCTGGCGGCCCTGGACGTAGCCTTGAGTCTCGGGATCGCCCGAGCGGCTCTGGATCGCCGCGCGGGCCATGGTCAGCTGGCGCTGCAGGGCGAACGGATCCGACCAGGTCGCGCCGCTGTGGACGGTCTCGCCCTTCATCTCCTGGGTGCGGGTCATCGGCCGGGGCGCGCCGCCGTCGATGGCGACCAGGACCTTGGTCGTGGAGTCGCCCATCCACACGTCGGCGGTCAGCCAGCTCTGGCCGGCCAAGTCGGTCGGGGTCAGCAGCTTGACGTCCGGCAGGTCCTGGACGCTGAGCGGTGGCACGGGATCGCGCTTGTCCTCCGGCGCGTCGCGCCAGGCGAAGATCTTGTCGGCCCAGTCGCGGAAGGCCGGAGTGCTGACCGACAGCCACATGGCCCGGTCGCGCGGCAGGCCGCTGGCGCGGTAGTCGAGCGTGTAGTTCGTCCCTTTGACCACGAAGTCGACATAGCCGCGCGGCGAGCCGTCGCCCTGGATGCTCATCGGCGCGCCGTCGATGTCGTAGTCGCCGCCCCACCAGTCGCCGGCGACGGCGGCCGGCCACCAGGTGGCGGAACGGGATGGTCGAGACGCCGACGTTTTCCTTCCAGCCGGCCATCGAGTCGCCGGGCGCCATGTTCTCCAGCGTGTGGCTGTGGCCGGTCAGGGACAGGGCCGGTCGCCCCTTCACAAGGGCGTAGAGCTCGTCAAGATTGGCCGTCTGGTGGGGCTGTGACTCGCTGTTGTCGAAGCCGACGAACGGGATGTGGGCGGCGAACACGACCAGCTTCTTGCGATCGGTGGTCTTCAGCACGTTCTCGATGAAGGTCATCTGGTCGGGTAGCAGGCGTCCGGCATAGGTCTTCCAGTACTGTTTGCAGAACGGCCGCTCGCGCGCCTCGCGGGGATCCTCGCCGCAGGGGAACGAGACGTTGTCCAGCACGATGAACACCGCCTGGCCCATCTCGAACGCGTAGTTGTTGGGGCCATACAGCCGCCGCCAGGTGTCGGAGCTGTCGATGTCGTGGTCGGCGTCGTGGTCGTAGTCGTGATTGCCCTGCACCCACCATTGCGGGACGCCGATCGCGCCCATCACCTCGGCCGTGCGCGGGATCAGGTGAAGGTCGTCGCTGACGATGTCGCCCAGGGCCAGCAGGCAGGCCGGTTTCTTGGGCGCGTTCACCAGTTCGCGGACCAGGGAGTCGCGGACATAGCCGACCTCGATATTGGACGCCGGCTGGACGTCGCCCAGCACCGCGCAGTCGAAGGTCTGACCGGATTCTGTGGGAATGATCGGAAAGTTGATCGCCGAGGGCAGGGGACCGGTCGGCGGCAGGCCGCCATAGCGCAGGGCCTTGGGCGTGCCGGCCGGCTTGTGCTGATAGGCGAACCGCGGAACCCAGCGCGTGTCGGTGGGCACGCGCCAGCCGCTGGGCTGGATCACGAACACCGCCATGTCCGGACGCGCGGGCAGGGCGTAGCGGCCGGCCTTGTCGGTCAGCACGACCTCGCGGCTGTTGGAGACCTTCACCCCGGCCACGCCGCGCTCGCCCGCGTCCAGGCGCCCATTATGATTGACGTCATCGAATACGACGCCGGCGATCGTCCTGTCGTCCGTCCGCGCGTCGCGGCGCACGTCGATGTCGGCGAAATAGGGTGTCGTCGGGTTCGCCGGCGCGGCCAGGGCGGCGCTGGCGCATCCGCCGAGGATCGTCGCGCACAGCAGGGCGATCGGCAGGGAAGTCTTGGTCACGACAAGCCTCTTGGCTGAAGACGCCCCCCTGTTTGGCGGACGTCTGACACATCCCGATGAAGGTCCGCGCGCTGGCGGCGATCTGACCGCCGGCGAGGCCTTCCGTGTGGGGATTTGAGAGGTTTGTGGCCAAGATGCTCGCAAATCGCAAGCCAATCTCGTGTGACATGAACATGAAATCAACAAATGTCACATCACATCCACAAATCGCGCCTAAGGGAGACCGTGGCGAGGGGGCGGCGGCCGGCAGGACGGTCGCAACGCTCGTCGGGCACAAATTTCTCTTTGGGAGAGTCGGTCGTGAGGCAACACACTCGAGCCGGGCGGCGCCTGAGCGGCGTCCTGGCGCTGCGGGCACTGGCCCTGGTCAGCACGAGCATTACGGCGGTCGCGCTGATGACGGCGCCGGCCTTCGCCGAGGACTACACCAACGTCCAGGCCTCGGGCCGCGTGCAGTCGGCCGAAGGCAAGCCGATCGCCGGGGCGGTGGTGCAGCTGACCTCGGAAAGCCTGGGCGTGAAGCGTTCGGCGACCACCAACGCCAGCGGCGCCTATGTCATCCCGCAGCTGGCCCCGGGGGCCTATGCGGTGTCGGTGTCCGCCGACGGCTATGACGCCTACGCTGAAAGCGGCGTGCTGATCAGCCGCGCGGGCGCGTCGAACCTCTTCACCCTGGCGCCCATCGGCTCGGTCGAGGCCATCGTGGTCAAGGCTGGTCGGATGCGCACGCCGGACTTCGAGATCACCACCACCGGCGCGGCGATCGAGATCGGCGAACTGGTCGAGCGCGTGCCGGTCGGCCGCTCGCTGCGCGACATCGCTCTGATGTCGCCAGGCGTCGTGCAGGGCTCGTCCTCGGCAAACGGCAGCTTCGCCAACCAGATCTCGATCTCGGGCGCCAGCTTCATCGAGAACGCCTTCTTCGTGAACGGCCTGAACATCACCAATTTCCGCATGGGCCTGTTGCCCGTGGAAGTGCCGTTCGACTTCTATAAATCGGTGGAAGTGAAGACCGGCG
Organism: Caulobacter sp. UC70_42; assembly: GCF_044056025.1. NCBI lineage: Bacteria > Pseudomonadati > Pseudomonadota > Alphaproteobacteria > Caulobacterales > Caulobacteraceae > Caulobacter > Caulobacter sp. UC70_42. Next base: position 3,512,192 of record NZ_CP171994.1, read on the forward strand.
GCTATCCGGCCGAGTTCGGCCGCTCGACCGGCGGCTTCGTCAACGCCGTCACCAAGTCGGGCACCAATGCCTTCCACGGCGGCGTGACGGCGACCTGGGAGCCGGGCGACCTGCGCGACAGCGCGCCCAACACCTTCCGCAACAATTTCCAGGACTCCACGTCCAGCCGCGAGGAGTGGGTGGCCGAGCTGGGCGGACCGATCATCAAGGACCGCCTGTTCTTCTATGGCCTCTACAACCAGCGCAAGCTGAAGAGCTTCACGCCTCAGGCCACAGGCGCCAACGCCACCCGGGTGACCGACGACGCGCCGTTCTGGGGCGGCAAGCTGGACGGCTGGCTGACCTCCAAGCAGCACCTGGAGTTCACCTATTTCGACACCACCAAGGACGTGCGTAACCGCAGCCTCAACTACGATCCGACGACCAAGACGGTCGGCGCGGAGACGGGCGGCACCAATCAGCGCTCGGGCGGCGAGAACTATATCGGGCGCTATACCGGCACCTTCACGCCCTGGTTCACCCTGTCGGCGGCCTATGGCGTCAACAAGTTCCGCGACGGCCAACTGCCGCTGGACACGACCCACGAGCAGGTCGTCGACTATCGGAGCAACACCGCCGGGGTGAACATCGGCCTGAACAAGGTCACCGACGCCCAGTCGTTCAACGACGACAAGCGCACGTTCTATCGCGCCGACGCCGACTTCAACTTCGACCTGTTCGGCGCCCACCACCTGCGGATCGGCTACGACCACGAAAAGAATACGGCGACCCAGTTCTTCGAGACGATCGGCCGGGGCGCCTTCAAGCTGTATCGCTCGAACGGTTCGGATCAGAGCAACCTGCCGGCCGGCGTCGAGTACGTGACGACCCGCGTCTATCGCAACAGCGGCAGCTTCGGCACCGTCAACCAGGCGTTCTACGCTCAAGACCAGTGGTCGCTGTTCAACGACCGCCTGCAGGTCGAGGCCGGCGTCCGCAACGACCGCTTCGACAACCGCAACGCCGAGAACAAGAGCTTCTACGATCCGGGCGACCAGTGGGCGCCGCGCCTGTCGGTCTCCGGCGATCCCTTCGGCGACGGCAAGTCAAAGCTGTACGGCTTCTTCGGCCGTTACTACCTGCCGCTGCCCAGCGACCTGTCGCTGAAGTTCGCCGGCTCGCTGGTCACCTACACCCGCTACAACCTGCTCAACGGCGTCGGCGCCAATGGCGACCCGTCCATCGGCGCGGCGATCACCACGGCTAACGGCGTCTCGGCCTGCCCGGATACAGGCGTGTCGAACTGCCTGGTCTCGGCCTCGGGCCTGGTGGCCGACACCGCCGAGTCCATCGCCCATAACCTCAAGCCCCAGTCGGCCGACGAGTTCGTGCTGGGCTATGAGCGGCGGGTCGGCGACCTGATCAAGCTGGGCGCCTATTTCACCCACCGCGAGCTGAACAACATCGTCGAGGACGTGGCCATCGACACCGGCGCGCGCGCCTATTGCATGAAAGCCGGCTTCAGCGCCGCCCAGTGCCAGTCGAGCTTCGGCGGCGGTCGCCAGTGGGTGATCGTCAACCCGGGCGAGGACGTGAAGATCCGCCTCAACAGCCTGCCCGACGGCTCCAAGCCGGTCGTCACCCTGTCGGCGGCGGACCTGACCTATCCCAAGCCCAAGCGCGACTACAACGCCATGACCTTCACCTTCGACCGGGCTTACGACGGCCAGTGGTCGGTCTCGGGGTCGTATACCTGGGCCAGCCTGAAGGGGAACTACGAGGGCGGCGTGCGCTCGGAGAACGGCCAGCTGGCGATCAACACCACGGCCGACTTCGACTCGCCGGGCTTCCTGAACGGCGCCGACGGCTACCTGCCCAACCATCGCCGCCACACGTTCAAGGCCTATGGCAGCTACAAGGTCAACGACTGGCTGACCCTGGGCGGCAACGGCCTGGTCCAGTCGCCGCGCAAGTACAGCTGCATCGGCATCGTGCCCAAGGCCGTCGACGCCACCGCCTATGGCTATCAGGGCTACGGCTTCTACTGCCAGGGCAAGGTGGTCGAGCGCGGCTCGGCCTTCGAGGGCGACTGGGTGACCCAGTTCAACGCCTCGGCGGTGGTGACCCTGCCGACGCCGGGCGACCGGTTCGACGCCTCGCTGCGGCTGGACGTCTTCAACCTGTTCAACTCGCACGCGGTGACCGCCTATCACGAGTTCGGCGACGTGGGCGGCAGCGGCGTGGCGGACACCAACTTCCGCAAGCCGGTCGATTACCAGACCCCGCGCTACGCGCGGATCCAGTTGCGCGTCGCCTTCTAGGACGCGCGCGTCCCCGGCCGGTCTCCCCAATCCCCGCCGGCCGGGGGCGCACTTCATCTATCGGGACTCACGGCATAGTGTCGCGCGGCCCGCGGAGACGGACAGAGAATGCTCAAACGCTACGATCGTCAGCGCGATATCCTGAACCTGCTGGAGCCGAACCAGACGCGCGCCATCACCGACATCGCCAAGGCGCTGTCGGTCTCGGAAGAGACGATCCGGCGCGAGCTGCGGGTGATGGAGGAGGCCGGGACGATCGTGCGCCTGCACGGCGCCGTCCGCCTGCCGCCGCAGGAGATCGAAGGCCCGTTCGATCTGCGCATGCAGAAGAACGTCGCCGGCAAGACCCGCATCGCCGAGGCGGTCGTCAAGTTCATCTCGGACGGCGACACCCTGTTCCTCGACAGCGGCTCGACGTCCTGCTTCGTGGCCAAGGCCCTGGGCGAGCATCGCCAGCTGAAGATCATCACCAATTCCCTGGCCGTGGCCCAGGCGGTGCGCAAGGATCGCGGCCACACCCTGTTCCTGGCCGGCGGCGAGCTGAACGCGGCCTACCAGTCGTTCTCCGATCGTTACGCCCAGGACTTCCTGGCGGGCTTCCGGCCCAGCCTGTCGGTGCTGACCGTCGGCGCGGTCAGTCTGGAGCATGGCCTGATGGACCACTCGCCTAGCGAGGCGATCATGAGCCGCATCGCCTATTCGACGGCCAGCCGCGTGCTGCTGGCGGTGGATGAGGGCAAGTTCGGCCGCATCGGCCTGGTCCACACCGCCTCGTTGAAGGATGTCGACATCCTGGTCACGGACGCCGCGCTGAGCCCGGCGTTCCAGGACGCCTTTTCCCATGCCGAGGTCGTGGTGGCCTAGGGACCGCCGCCGGGCCTGTCGCCATCGGGCCTCAGGTCGACGGCGCGGCGCTTTGACGCCAGGCGCGCGTCGCGAATTCGACGCTCCACAGCGCCGCCAGGATCGTCGAGACGACGAGCAGGGCGTTGAAGCCGCGCTCCCAGATCAGGCGTTGGTCCACGGCCTTGATGGCGGGGAGGGTGGTGCAGCGGCCTTCCGCCTTCGCGGGGGACGGACCCTTGAGCGCTTCACGACGGGCCAGGCGCTCGCTGGTGGCGCGCACTTCGACGCACCGCGTCCAATCCCCCCCGAGGGCGATGGCGTAGGACTTCAAGGGCGGGTCGCGCAGGAGGTCCGTGACGGAAAACCCGACGGCGCCGACATAGGCCGTCGCGCACAGCGCCATCAGAAGCTTTCGGCTGACCACGTCGACATTCCAATTCTGGCGGAGGCGGAAAACCGCGGAGAGCGTCGGTCCGAACCCTTGGGCCGCCCGGCAATTTGCTGGTGGTGTGGTGGGCGTCCCCGGCTTCGGGACCTTGGACCGTTCGCGGAGGAACCTGTCCGAATGGCGTGACTTCGCGCCTCGGGGAGCTCGTAGCACGGACAGCCCCGAAACGGGGAAATGATTGCGATCTCGGGCGCCGGTGTTTCCGGATGGCGCGATCATCTCAGAGCCGAGGACCACCCCCGCGCCAATCCCATCCGCCGTCGTTGAAGCGACGTCTCCCGGCGCGGATGAAAAACGCACAGCGCTTTCAGGAGGCGGGCCGTGCGATGCGAGCGGGCTTTGATCTTCGTCATGGAGTCGGTGAATGTCGGGGCCAAGCTCGTCCATCCGGCGAGTCGACGTCCGGGGGACTCGGCCAGGAGGCCTAGAATGCGCGCTGTCTATCGCCATGTTGAGCGTCACCGCGTGTCGCGGATCGGCTGGCTACGCGCCGCCGTGCTCGGCGCCAACGACGGTCTGGTGTCCACCGCGAGCCTGATCGTCGGCGTGGCGTCGGCCGCGAAGTCTCCGGGGGAGGTGGTCGTCGCCGGCGTCGCCGCCGTCGTGGCCGGCGCGATGTCGATGGCCGCGGGCGAATATGTGTCGGTGAGCTCGCAGGCCGATACGGAAAAGGCGGAGCTGGCCCGTGAGGTCGCCGAACTCCGCGATCTGCCCGAAGCCGAGCACGAGGAACTGGCCCAGATCTATATCAGCCGCGGCGTCGAACCGGAAACCGCGCGCCTGGTCGCGACGCAGCTGATGGCCAAGGACGCGCTCGCGGCGCATGCCCGCGACGAGCTGGGTCTGTCGGACTTGACCGGCGCCCGGCCGGTCCAGGCGGCGTTGTCGTCCGCCGCCAGTTTCGCCGCCGGGGCGGTTTTGCCCCTCGTGGTCGCGGTGGCGGCGCCGCGCGCGATGCTGAGCGGCGCGGTGACGATCGCCTCGCTCTGCGGCCTGGCGATCCTCGGCTATGTGGGCGCCAAGGCCGGCGATGCGTCGCCTTGGCGGGGCGTCGTCCGTGTCACGCTGTGGGGCGCGGTGGCGATGGCCGTGACGGCCGTCATAGGGCGCTTCGTGGGCGCGGCGATCTGATCGCCACGCCCACGCTATCTAGCGCAGCTTGGCCTGGGCCTGGCTGAGGAGGGTCGACGCCTGGGCCTTGCGGCCCTTGTCGGCGATCTCCCGGCCCGGACGCGGCGGCGCGGCCAGCGCCTTCTGCAGCGCCTTGCTGGCGCCGGCATAGTCGTTCTGGCGCATCAGGAAATCGCCGTAGAAGAAGTTGGAAGTCCACGCCGTTGGGGTTGGCCGCGAGGGCCTTCTGCAGATAGCTCCGCGCCTTGGCGGGATCGCCGAAGCCGATCGGAAAGCCTGGCACCTGGGCGTAGAGCGAGCCCAGGCTGGTGTAGACGGAGCCGTCGCCCAGCGCGTTGGGATTGATCTTCTCGGCGCGTTCCAGCAGTGACCTCGACTCCTTGGCCAGGGCCAGTCCGCCGAGCCCGCCCTTGGCGCCGGCCTGGGTCGCCTTGGCGATGGCTTCCCAGACGAGGGGCTCGGCGCGGCCGGGGTTCTGCTTGGCCAGGGCGTCGGCGTCGGCGGCCACCTGCGCCGCCGCCGCGCCCTGGGCGCCCTTGTCGGCGATCTCATAGTTGGCGTGGGCCCAGGCGCGGGCGAGGCCGTCCAGGCGGGGGTCGAGCGCATCGGCCCGGGCGGCGCCGGCCGCCAGCGAGAGGGCCAGGCCGAAGGCGACGAGGGATTTCTGAATCATGGCGATGTCCTGGAGTGATCAGCGCGCGAACAGCTGCGCGGCCTTGCGGTCGTTGGCGGAGAGGGCGCGGTCGACGAGACCGGGCAGCAGGGCGTTCAGGCGAACGAAGAAGGCTTCGGGGAAGCCCAGATACACGTCGCGGCGTCGCGCCCGGATAGCCGAGACGATCCGTCTGGCCGTGGCGTCGGGCCGGTCGATCTGCATCTGGGTGAGCTTGGCGAACTCCAGCACCCGATCCGACACCATCGCCGTCCGCACCGCGCGGGGCGCGATGTAGGTCACATCCACGCCCGTCCCAGCCACCTCGCGCCGAAGGGCCTGGCTGAACCCGCGCAGTCCGGCCTTGGCGCTGGAATAGGTGGCGAAGTGGGCGAAGTTGATCGAGCCGAAGATCGAGCCGATGTTGACGATCTGTCCCGCCCCGCGCGCCTTCATGCCGGGCAGCACGGCCTGAGTCAGCCGGACGGGCGCAACCAGGTTGACCATGTAGCCGGCCACCAGGCTCTCAGAATCCTCCGTCTCGACCGGGCCGAAATGCTGGACGCCGGCGAGGTTCACGAGGATGTCCCAACAGCGCTGGCCAACGTCCTCGGCGGCCGCTTCAATGCCGGCGGGCGTCGAAAGGTCATGGGGCAGAAAGTCCACGTCGGTGTTGGGGCGGTTGCGGCCCAGCGCCGTGACACGCGCGCCTTCGTCGGCCAATTGCCTGGCCACCAGGGCGCCGAGGCCGCCCGAGGCCCCGGTGACGAGAACGGTCTTGTTCTCAAGCATGGGCCGTTTCCCGGACGTGCGGGATCGAGCGGAACACCGCGGCGAAGCGCTGGAAGATCGCCTTGGCGACCTCGATGATCGCGGCCTGGTCGGCGGGATCATCGACCTGGTTCATCAGCGTCTCGAAGAAGCTCAGATGCTCGATGTCCAGCGCTCCGTGTGAGGTGAGGTAGCTGAAGCACTCCGGACCCAGGCCAAGGTTCTTGGCGACCGCCTCGGCGCCCTGCGTCGCGAGCCGAACGCTGGTGCCTTCGAGCACGAAGACCATGCCGAAGAAGCCCATCGGGTTGGCGTTGCGGATATAGTCGTAGGCGTAGTCGGTCATCGCCAGCGTCGCCGGACGTGGCGCGCCGGTGCGAACGGCCTCCGGATCGCCGCCGCAGTTCTTGATGTCGCTGAGGATCCAGTGTTCGTGGCCGGTCTCTTCGGCGATGTATTCGTCCAGGGCCTCCACGAAGCGTCGGTGAGCCTCGTCCATGCCGGCGCGGGCCTCGCGCATCAGCGGCACGGTGTGCTTCACGTGATGATAGGCCTCGGTCAGGTAGGCGATGTAGGTCTCGCGCGAGATGCGGCCTGTCAGGCCGTCCTGAATCTGCGGCGTCGAGGCGAGCTCCATCTGTCCGTCGACCGTTTCGGTCACGAGGCGTTGATAGAAATTCACGCGAGATCTCCTGTCGTGGAAGCTTCCATGAAGTCCCGGTGGCGGGCGCCGAGCACCGCGCGTCGAGGACGTCCGTTGTTGGTCAATTCGCCAGCGGCGGGGTCGAAGGCGTCGCGCGCGAGCCAGCGGCCGATCCGGGCGTAGGGCGGAAGGTTGGCGTTGGCGCGGGCGACGGCGCCCGCGATCGCCGCTTCGTCCATGCCTGGGATGAGGGGCACGATCAGCGCCGAGAGCTCGGCCTGGGCCTCGCCCAGCACCACGGCCTGACGGATCTCGGGCTGGGCGGTCAGCTCGCTCTCGACCCATTCGGGCGCGATGTTGCGGCCGTGGCTGGTGATGATCGTGTTCAGGCGTCGACCGGAAATGCGCAGGAAGCCGTCCTCGTCGATCTCGCCGAGATCGCCCGTGAAGACCGGGCCGTCGTGCGCCTGGCCGCCCGCATAGCCGAGGAAGCCGGAGTTCTCGACGACGATCTCGCCCTCGCGGATGGCGACGCCCAGGTGGGGCAGGGGGCGTCCGACCGTTCCCGCCTTGCGCGCCGACGGCGTATTGAGCGCGACGACGGAGGCGCATTCGCTGAGGCCGTAGCCCTCGTAGACCGGCAGGCCCAGCTCATCGGCCTGGGCCAGCAACGAGGGCGCGACCTTGGCGCCGCCGACGGCGACCAGGGTCAGGTCAGGCAGGCGTATGCCGGTGAAGGTCATGACCATCATCAGGGCGCGCAGCAGTTCGGGCACGAGGATCAGGCTGTTGGCCCGCTGTTCGGCGATCGCGCCAGCCAGCCTGGGCAGGTCGGGACGGAAGGGATCGGCCAGGCCCAGTTGGTCAGGCGGCAATATGTGATAGCGGCCGCCGGCCAGCAGGGTGGTGTAGAGACCGGCCACGTTCTCCAGCAGGATCGACAGCGGCAGCAGAGGCAGGTGCAGGCCGGCATAGTTCGCGCCGATGGCCTGGACCAGGGAGCTGGCGACCGCCTCCATGTGCTGGCGCGACAGGCAGACGCCCTTCGGCTGGCCGGTGGAACCGGATGTGTAGGTGATCTTGGCGGTTCCGGCGGGCAGTCGCCGGTCCGGCAGGGACAGCGGCGTCACGCGCAGCGGCGACCCGGCGATGCTCAGGTCGCCATTGGCGGCGTCGGAGAGCTCGACCAGCAGGCTGGCGCCCGCGTCGGCCATGGCGTGCTGGCGCTGGGCGTCGGTGAAGAAGCCCGGCAGCGGAAGACTGGTCCAGCCCAGGCGGGCCAGGGCGAGGTCCAGAATGACCCAGGCCGCCCCGTTGGGCAGGCGCACGGCGATCGGCGAGCCTGGCCTGACGAGCGGAGCCCAAAGGAAGAGATCCCGCGCCGCGGCGGCGATGGCGGTCTCGAGCGCGCCGTAGCTGAAGGCGCTGGTCTGGTCGCTGAGCGCGATGGCGCCGTCACCGAGACGCGCGCGCTGAGCGATGGCGGCGAGGACGAGGCTCATGGACGATCTCCCAGGCGGGGATGCAAACGGGAGCAGGCGCCTTGGATCGGCGGCGGCTGGGTCATCAGCAGTTGAGCGAGCGGTTCGAGCGTGGGGGCGATGGCGCCGGCCAAGACCTCTGGATCGCGCTCGTAGTAGCCGCCCCAGTCCTTGACCTCCGGGCCCAGGCGCGCGGGGTCGGCCGGCGTCAGCCGCCGCGTTGGAAAGCCGACGCGACTGAAGGTCCGGCGCAGCTGTCGCGTCGCGGTGGCCACGGCGTGCTCGCATCCCGCGTGGTGCAGATGGCGCGCCAGGGCCATGAAGAGGAACAGGGATGCGCCGGCGCTCTGGGACGCCAGGCTGCCGATCTCGGCCACCTCGTCGCGACGGACGGCCGCGCCGGTCGCGGTGCGAAGGGCCGTCTCGATCGGCTCGTCCAGATAGCGTTCGAGGAACAGCGGCGCCTCGCTTGCGAGCCGAAAGCCGACGGCGGCGTGGATCCGGCCCGCGGCGTCCTGCACGCTCATCAGGGTCGGATAGTGGGACCGGATCCGGCTGCCGAACGCCTCGGCGTAGGTCGCCTCGATATAGGCTTCCACCCGCAGACGCTCGGGACGGAAATGGTTGTGGATCGAGATGATCCGCGGCTCGACGGAGGTGAACCGGCGCACGCGGTCGGCGTCGAAGCACAGGCTGCCGACGCGGGCGCCGTCGTTCATCATCATCACTTCCAGCAAGGGGATCTCCTGTCCGGCGCATGATCGAGCGCTTCGACCGGCAAGGACGACGTCCTTCGAGGGGCGCCTCAAAGCTTTCGACGGTTGCGCGGCGTCCGCGGTTCGGAAAGATTGTCGCAGGCGCGGATTCTGCGCTGACCCCTCGAGGAGCGCGACCGCGCCTTGGACGACACAGACGTCCATCCCCTGCTTTCCGCCTATCTGGAGCGGCGCGAGAGCCTGCTGCGGTATTTCCGCGTGCGTCTGCGGTCGGACGAGGCCGCCGAGGATCTGGTGCAGGACATCTATCTCAAGATCGTCGATCGGCGCGTCGAGACCATCGACAATCCCGTGGCCTATCTCTACCGCCTGGGGACGAACCTGATGCTGGATCGGATCAAGGTCCGGCGAAGGGCCGAGGCGCGCGACGCCCAATGGCGCGGAGCGCATGTGTCGGACATCGGCGGCGACCAGGTCGTTGACGAGGTTCCCGCGGACCAGGCCACCGCCGCCAAGCAGCAGCTTTCCCGGGTCCTCGAGGCGGTCGAGGCGATGCCGCCGGCCGCGCGGGAGGCGTTCCGCCTGCACAAGCTGGAGGGCTTGAGCCATGCCGAGACCGCGGCGGCGATGGGGGTCTCGCGGTCCAGCATCGAGAAATACATGATGGCCAGTCTCAAGCTGATCGTCGCCAAGGTCGGGCGATGGCCATGAGATCGACGCGCGAGATTTCTTTGAGGCGCCGGCCGCTTTATGGCGTCTTTGGGGCAAGCGGGAAGGCTGACGGCCTTCCAAGACACGGCGAAGTCCTATGAACGGTCAGGATCGAGAGACGAAGGAGGCGCTGCGCGACGAAGCCGTCGCGTGGCTGCTCCGCGTCCAGTCCGACGCGGCGACGGCCGAGGACTGGATGGCTCTGACCGACTGGCTCGAGGGCTCCGAAGCGCGGCTCGCCGCCTTCGAGGACGCCGAACTGATCATGGCCGATGTCGATCTCAGGAAGGCCGAGATCGCGGCGGGGCTCGCGCCCGAGGGACCGAACGTCATCGCGTTTCCAAGACGGTCTGCGCGGCCGGCCCGGCGCGTCTGGATCGGCGGCGCGATCGCCGCCTCGCTGGCGGTCCTGGTCGGCGGCCCGGCGCTCTGGCAATCCGCGCGGGGCGAGCAGGTCACCTACGAGACCAAGCCGGGCGAGATGCGTCGGATCGACCTCGCGGACGGCACCCGGATCACGCTGGACGGCGGCTCCCGGCTCAGCGTTCGACTGGGGTGGCGAACCCGCCGAGTCGAAATGGGCCTGGCGCAGGCCAGCTTCGACGTCGCGAAGGATCCCTCCCGGCCGTTCGTGATCGGGGTGGGCGACCAGCGCGTGCGGGTGGTCGGCACCGAATTCAACATCCGCCACGATGTCGGCGGCGTCCGGGTCACCGTGCGCCGCGGCGTCGTCGAGGTCGCCCAGCGGGACGGACGGGGAGGGCCGCCGAGCCGTCTCACCGTGGGTCAGGAACTGCGTCACGATCAGGGCGCGGCGCGATCGGAGGTGCGGCGCGTGGAGCCCGATGGCGCGTTCGCCTGGACCCAGGGGCAGCTGATCGCCGACAATGAGACGCTGGGCGATATCGTCGCCGACCTCAATCGTCGTTTCGCGACGCCGGTGCGTATCTCGCCAGGGGCGGCGACCCGGCGCTTCTCCGGCGTGATCGCCCTGGACGACCAGGAGACCGCGGTCCGGGCGATCGCCGCCTATGCAGGCTTGAGCATTGATCGCGCGAACGGGGAAATCATCCTAAGGTGACCTCCTGACCGTCTTGGAGGGGCGTGACTTTGCGTAACCGCGCGTGGCGCCGCCTAGGGATGGCGTCGGCGATCGGCCTGACCGTCGCGCCGCCGCTATGCGCCCACGCAGGCGAAAAGGTGGTCTTCTCGGCGCCCGCGGGGCCCTTCAGGGCGGCGGCCACGGCGTTCGCGTTGCAAGCGCATGTTTCGATCGATCTGAGCGCGGCCGAGGGATGCGGGCCCTCGCCGGGCTTTTCGGGACGCGCGGCTCCCGCCACGGCGTTGAGAGCGCTGTTGCGCGGCACCGGGTGCGATGCTCGCTGGATCGCGCCGAGGACCTACAGGGTCGTACTCTTGCCGCCGGCGCCGACAGCGACACGGCCGCGCGTCACGGCGGTGGTCGAGACGTCGACCGAGACGCCGCTTCCGCTGTCTGAACTGGTGATCGTCGCCACACGTCGACTGGCGGTCGCCGACCGTCTGGCCTATTCGGTCAGCGTCCTCGACGCGCGCGCCGCGGCGGCCCGGGGCGTGCGCGACGCCACCGATCTGGCGCTGACCGTTCCCTCCATGACGGTGACCAACCTGGGCCCCGGACGGGACAAGGTCATCCTGCGCGGCCTGTCCGACGGACCGTTGACCGGCCAGACCCAGTCGATGGTCGGCATCTATCTCGACGACGTGCGGCTGACCTACAACGCTCCCGACCCCGATCTGCTGATGGTCGATATCGGGCAGGTCGAGGTGCTTCGCGGTCCCCAGGGCGCTCTCTACGGCGCGGGTTCGCTGGGGGGCGTCCTGCATCTGACGACGCATCGTCCGGACCCCGGGGCCTTCGACGCCTGGGCCTCCGTCTCGGCTTCGACCACCCGCGGCGGCGAGGCGGGGGGGCTGGCGTCGGCGATGATCAACATGCCGCTGCTGCATGGCCGCGCCGCGGTCCGGCTTGTCGGCTACGCCGAACGCCAGGGGGGCTATGTCGACGATCTCGGCCAGGGGCGCGCCGATGTGAACGCCACGCGTCGCACGGGCGTCCGCCTGACCGCGCGGACGATGCTCGGCCCCGACTGGAGCGCCGAGGCCGGTCTGGCCGCTCAGGCGATCGATTCCGAAGATACGCAGTACGCCGATCGCGGGATCGGGACCTATGCGCGCCGCAATCGGATCGCCGAGCCGCACGACAACGATTTTGTCGAGGTTCATGTCGGTGCCCAAGGTCTTCTTTTCGGACAGGACGCGAAGTTCACCCTCGCCGCCGTGCGGCATGATCTGTCCAGCCGCTACGACGCCAGCGCCGCGCCGCCCGTCGCGGTTCCCGCCGGCGCGGCGATAGCCTTCGACGACGACAACCATGTCGGCGCGGTCGTGGCCGAGGCGTCGCTGGCGTCGCGGCCGGAGGGGCGGATCCAATGGCAGGTCGGCGCCTTTCCTCGCCCGTACGCGACAGGGGCGCGATGGCCTGATCCTCCTGGCCGATCAGCCTTCCGCGCCGTTGGTCCGCGAAAAGCGCCGTGACGTGCTGGGCGAGGGCGCGCTCTTCGGCGAGGCGATCGGCGATCTCGGCGGCGGCTGGAGCCTGACGTTGGGCGGTCGACTGTTCGCGACGCGGTCGGAGGCGTCCAGTCGCGCGGCGATGACGACGACGGGCGCCGAGGCCACGTTCCGCGACGCGCGGAGCTATGTCGGCTTCGCGCCCAAGGTGGTGATGTCGTTCGCGCCGAGCGCCGCGACGCTGATCTATGTCCAGGCGGCCGAAGGCTATCGCTCGGGCGGCTTCAACACGGCCGTGATCCCGACCCAGACCTTCGATACCGCCGGCGGCGAACCGCAGCGCCACTATGACGGCGACGAGCTGTGGAGCTACGAGGCCGGGGCGAAGGGCGCGTGGGTGGACGGCCGGTTGCGCCTGCGGGCCGCCGCGTTCCTGGCGTCATGGAGGAACATCCAGAGTGATCAGCTCTTGCCCTCCGGGCTGCCGTACACGGCGAACCTGGGCGATGGCCGCAATGTCGGGCTGGAGTTCGAAGGGAGCTATGTCCACGAAGGACTTCGGCTGGACGCCAGCTTCCTGCTGAACCATCCGGAACTCGAAACCGTCAACGCCGCCTTTCCCGGCCGCAAGGACCTCGGGCTGGCGGGCGTGCCGCAAGGCTCGGTTTCGCTCGCGGCGAACTATGAGCGACCCGTGGGCGAGGGGTGGCGCGCGAGCCTTGACGTCCGGGCGGCCTATGTCGGCCGTTCGCGCCTGAGCTTCGACGGGGCGACCGCGCCGTCCATGGGGGGCTACGCCACCACCCGCGTCGCCGCGCGGCTTCGCTCGGAACGCCTGAGCCTGGGCCTGGCGGTCGACAATCTCTTCGACGGCGCGGGCGATACGTTCGCCTATGGCAATCCATTCACCTTGAAGCTGTCGCCGCAGAGCACGCCGCAGAGGCCAAGGACGATCTCTCTTGAGATCCGCGCGCAATACTGACGATCGACGGTCCAGCGCGGAGACCGGCGTGGGAAAATGGCGATTCGCTCGAGCCGAAAGTGTCCGCCGCCGGGTGGTTTCGACCGATGCTACGCTCTGAAGAAGAACCTTGCTACGATCAGGAGCGATTCAAGATTGTCAGCAATGTCCAAAGCGCCACCCCCACACCTGCAGCAGAAGCGAAATCGATCCGTGGCCGACCGGGTCGCGCTGGATCTGGCGTACCTGATCGAAACGGGCGTCTACAAGCCGGGCGATCGCCTTCGAGAAGTCGAGCTTTCGGAACGGTTCAAGGTCAGCCGCGCGCCCGTGCGCGAGGCGCTGCGCATCCTCGCCACGCGCTCGGTGGTGCATATCGAGCCGATGAAGGGCGCGGCGGTCGCCCGCCTCTCCGACCAGGAGGCGCGCGAGAGCGTCGAAATCAGCGCGGTGCTTTTCGGTCTGGCCGCGCGCAAGGCCGCCGCCGCCAGAAATGATGAAGATATAACAGCGCTTTGGCGGCAGGTGGAGCGCCTGGAGGCGATGACGGGCGAGGGCGTCGAGCCTCAGGAATTCTTTCGCCAGACCCTGCGAGCCGGTCTTGTCGTGCTCGACGCCGCGAGGGGCAGCCGGCTTCGGTCCCTGATCCTGGATGTCCGGACCGGCGCCGCCCATAACTTCGGCCCCTATGGCTTCACCACCGAGGCCTTGCGGGTTCGCGCCGCCCAGCGCTGGCGGGATCTCATCGAGGCGATTGCGCGCGGCGATCAGGACGAGGCCGATCGACAGGCGCAGCTGACCCACGATGACTCCTTGACCGCTGCCCTGAAGGTCACGGCATAAATTGTCGACAATCTGTAGACAATGACGATCGTCTCGGCATAGCCTCCCCCTGACAAAAGGCGCGCAGACGCCGTGAGGGAGGGTAACGATGGGACGAGCTTTGACGGCTACGACCGGCAAGAGCGCGCGCCGCCAGCGCGCGGCGAACAGACTGGCCATGATGGGCGGTGTCGCCATCGCCGTGCTGGCGGAGCTCATGGCGGCGGGCGCGGCCCGCGCTCAGGCGGCGGGCGATGTCGGCGAGGTGGTGGTCACCGCGCGCCGCCGGGCCGAGCAGCTGCGCGATGTCCCCGCGGCGGTGACTGCGATCACCGAGGCCGACCGCCAGGGCCTCGTGCTCGACCGGATGGAGGACTACCTGCGCCAGATCCAGGGCGTGACCCTGGTGACCTCTGGTCCGGAATATCTGAACGACATCTCGATCCGGGGGCAGGGCAGCGGCCGGGTCGGGTTCACCGAGACCGCGACCGGGCTCTATCGTGATGGGCTGTACAGCTCGGGCGGCGGCTTCGGCGGCCGGTCGCTGACGCGCATGGACCTGTTCGACAATTCCCGGGTCGAGGTGCTGCGCGGTCCGCAGGGCGCGCTGTTCGGGCGCAACGCGGTCGGCGGCGCCGTGAACGTGATCTCCAACACGCCCAAGCCCGACTTCGGCGGGACGGCGACGGTCCGCCGGTCCGATCCGGATCGCACCGACCTGGAGGCGATCGTCAACCTGCCGCTGACCGACAAGGTCGCCGCGCGGCTGGGCGGGTTCATCAGCGACCAGCACGACGGCTTTATCGTCAACACCACGACCGGAAACTTCACCGACACCCAGGACTCCAAGGGCGCTCGGCTGGCGATCGAGGCTCGTCCCTCGTCCAAGGTCACGCTGGGCGCCATGGCCAATATTACGACAGCAGCGCCGCGGGCTTCACCGGCCTGGCCCGGAGTCCGACGCTCGATCCCGGACCCGACACGCGCGCCAACCAGAACCGGGAAGGGCGGACCGACATCAAGGAGAAGGGTTTGTCGCTGCGCGCCGATGTCGACCTGGGCTGGGCCGATATGGCCCTGCGCGCTTCGCATCGCGAGCGCGACGGCGCGCGCACGAACGAAGATGACGATCACTTCGTGGGCTTGTCGCTGTCGGACGTGGCCCCCGGCGCGGCGGTCGCCTATCCGGACTATTCGCGCCCACAGTTCGAGGACTACCGCCGAGAGGTGCTTCAGGCGACCTTCGCGTCGAAGCCCGGTGGACGCGTCTCCTGGCTGTTCGGGGCGGAGTACCTCAATTCCAGGGACAAGGTCGTCACCGAACCGCTCGATTGCCCCGCCTATACGGGGGCGGCGCAACCCGCGACGCCCGGCTGCTTCGTCGGGACCGCCGCCGTCGGCGCGGCGACCACCTTCTCGGCGGCGGCTCGCCAGGCTGGGCGCGGCACGATGAACCACGACGCCTTCGACGAGAAGGTCGACTCGGTCTCGCTGTTCGGCGCGGTCGAGGCGAAGCTGGCCGAGCGCTGGCTGCTCGGGCTGGAACTGCGGGCGCAGCATGACAGCCGCGACTACGACTTCCAGCGGTGGTCGGAGGATCCGTTGGTCTATTTCGGGTCGGGGGCTGTCCCGACCGGTCTGCTCGCGCCCATCGGCGGCTCCGGCGCCACCACGGTCCAGTTCTGTCCGCCGACCCTGGCGGCGCCGGCCTGCGCGGCCGGGAACGAGACGGCGACCATTCGCACCGGCTTCGACAACACCTTCTATACGCCGACCGTATCCTTGCGCTGGAACCTCGCCGACGAGCAGAACATCTATTGGCGCTTCGCCACGGCCTACCGGTCGGGCGGCTTCAACACCAACCTGCCGCCCTCGGTGACCCGCGCCCTGCTGCCACGGATCCTGCGCTACGACGCCGAATACGCCTACAACTACGAAACCGGCTGGAAGGGGCGTCTGTTCGGCTTCAACGCCGAGGCGGCGGTCTACTACACCTGGACCAATCAGGTTCAGGTGGTCACCGCGCCGGCGGCGGGTTCGAGCGGCTTTATCCTGTCCAACGCCGGCGACGCGCACGTCTATGGCTTCGAGGCCGAGGCGCGCCGGATCTTCCGTGTCGGACCCGGCCGCGTGGTGGCGCGGGTGTCCTATTCGACGTCCGACGGCGCCTTCGAGAAGGGCGCCAGCCTCATCAGCCAGGGCGTCACGGTCGACCTGAACGGAAAGCACGTGCCGCGCCTGCGCGACAACCAGATCGCCGCCAGCCTGCTCTACACCCAGCCGATCGGCCGCCTGCGCGGCTTCGCGGGCGTCAGCGCCCAGTACGCCCACGGCGGGTTCGAGAACTCCGGACAACAGTCGCCCCTACGCCGGCTACACGCTCTACGACGCTCGCCTTGGCGTCGAAGGAGAGCGCTGGCGCTTCTCCGTCACCGGGCGAAACCTGACCAACGAGCGCTATGTGCTCAATGTGGTCGGCACCGCCGAATTCTGGAACCAGCCGCGCGTCTACGGCGCCGAACTGACGCTGCGCTATTGAGCGCCGGAGCGAGGACCAAAGTGATGAGATCCGTCTTGACCGCCATCATCGTCGCCGTGCTGGCGCTGGCCGTTACGCCAGCCTGGGCCCGGGACGAGGCCGCTCCTATGGCGCGAAGCGTCCGCGTGGGCGGCGTGGACCGGGACTATCTGCTCGATACGCCAGTCAAGGCTTCCGGTCCGGTTCCGCTGGTCATTGTTCTGCACGGGGGCGGCGGCAACGCCCGCACCATGACGCCGCGCTGGCTGGACACGGCGCGCCGGGAAGGCTTCGCCGTGGCCTTCCCGAACGGTGTTGGGCGCAACGCCAACATGGGGACATGGAACGCCGAAGGGTGCTGCGGCTTCGCGATGACCTCGGGCAGCGACGACATCGCCTTCATCGCCGCGATGATCGACGACATCGCCCGCCAGCATCGGATCGATCAGGCCAGGGTCTATGTGACGGGCCTGTCTAACGGCGGCATGCTGACCTATCGCATCGGCGCCGCGCTCGCGCCGCGCATCGCGGCCATGGCTGTCGTCTCGGGCGCGATGTTCGGCGGGGAGACGCCGCCGGCGACGCCCGTGCCGGTGCTGATCATGCACGGAGAGCAGGACGACATCGTGCCATTCAAGGGCGGAACCTCGCCGATGGCGCTGGTGGCCCGCTCCCAGTCGAAACCGTTCCGGGAGGTCGCCTACGCGGTCGATTTCTGGCGGCGCGCCGACGGCTGCGCGGACAAGCCTGCCGTCGAGCCCAAGGGCGACGTGACGGTCGAGACTTACGCTCGATGCGCGAAGGGCGGCGAGGTGGTCTTCTACCGTCTGAAGTCCGCGGGGCACGGCTGGCCGGGACCGGCCCGCAATGTCGGCGGCCTGGAGCGCGCCCGCTATGACCAGATCGACGCGACCGAGACCATCTGGCGGTTCTTCAGTCGCCACGCCCGTTGAGACAGGTTTCGTAGGAGTTCCCACCGATGCATCGCCGTCGCCTGATCAAGTCCGCGCTCGTCGCCTCGGCGTTCCTGCCGTCCGGGCGCGCCCTGGCCGCCCTGGCTGCGGAGACGCGGGATCCGTTCGAACGGGCCTTCTTCTTCGCCTTCCCGCTCTATGAGCAGGCGCGCATCGAGCAGGAGCGCACCGGCGCCGTCGGCAAGCCCGGAAAGCTCAACGTCATTGCGCACCGGTCCCAGTTGATGGACCACACCTCCCACCAGGTCACCGCGCCCAATAACGATACGGTCTATTCGTCGGTCTTTCTGGAGTTGTCCGGAGGCCCGGTCGAGCTGAACGTGCCCAGCTCGACGGATCGCTACTTCTCCCTGGCCTTCATGAGCGCGTTCACGGACGTGTTCGCCTATGTCGGCACCCGCGCGACCAAGGGACGGGGCGGCCGCTACTGGATCGTCGGGCCAGGCTGGAAGGGCGTCGCGCCAGGGGACGTCAAGCTGATCCGCGCGCCGAGCAACGACGTCTGGGCCCTGATGCGTACGCTCGTGGATGGTCCCGCCGATCTGGCCGCCGCCCAAGCCTTCCAGAACGCTCTGACGCTGAGTGTCGCGGCGGATCGTCCGCCCCCGCGCGGCTTCGACGCGGCGGCTGGAGACGTGAACGATCCCGTCAAGTTCCTGTCGCTCGTGAACGAGGTCATCGCCCGCTCTCCCGGCGGCGGCGGCCAGTTCGGCCGCGCGAGCCAGTTCACCGCCCAAGGGATCGGCGGGCCCGGCTTGCCGTCGCAGGCGGTGCTCGACCGTTGGCGGACGATGATCCCCGGCGCCCTCGAAACCCTGCGCGAGACCTTTCGCTTCCGAGACTACGCCGTTGACGGATGGAGCTATCAGCCGCCCGGGATCGGAGACTTCGGAACCAACGATCAACTGCGGGCGGCCGTCGCCCTCGGGGGCATCGCGGCGCTGGGCGAGGAAGAGGCCATGTACTTCCACGCCAATTTCGACGGCGCGGGAGAGCCTCTGATGGGCTCGACGCCGTATCGCTGGCGCGTTCCGCCCGGCGGCGTGCCCGTCGAAGCGTTCTGGTCGCTGACCATGTACGAAGTCACGCCCGAAGGACGCTATTTCTTCACCGAAAATCCGATCGGCCGATACGCGATCGGCGACCGCACGCCCGGGCTGATCAAGGACGCCGACGGTGGGTTCGAGATCTTGATCCAGCGCGATCGCCCGTCGGGCGCCATGGCGGCCAACTGGCTGCCCGCGCCTCCCGGACGCATGCGCCTGGCCTTGCGCGCCTATCTGCCACGTCCTGAGCTCAGAGCGCGGACCTGGCGTGTTCCCGCCCTCCGGCGGGCCCAATAGCCGGGGACCGGCCTGGGGACGTCGTCCGGTCGCGATCAGCTCTTGCTCGACCCGCGATAGACGTCGCAAAGGGTCTCCAGCACGCGCATCGCGGCCGGATCGTCCAGCCGGTAGAAGATGGTCTGGGCCTCGCGTCGCGTGGCCACCAGGCCCTCGGCGCGCATCTTGGCCAGATGCTGCGAGGTCGCCGACTGGGCCAGCCCGACATAGTCGCCAGATCGCCAACGGAGGCCTCGCCATCGATCAGGCGACACAGGATCAGCAGCCGTTGCTCGCTGGCCAGGAGCTTCAGAAGTCTGGCCGCGGAATGGGCGCTGGCGGCCAGATCCTGGATATCGTCGGCCGGCGCGGAGATGGTAAGGCTGGTCATCTGCCTAATGTAGAAGATACGCATGCAGGTTCAAGGCGACCCGGCTCAAGGTTGGGAAGCGTCCGCGCGTCCGGGCCGCGCGTCATCGCGCAGGACGATGTAGATCGCCGGGATGACCAGCACGGTCAGCACCGTCGATGAGGCCAGGCCGAACAGCAGCGAGATCGCCAGGCCCTGGAAGATCGGGTCGAACAGGATCACCGCCGCGCCGATCATGGCCGCCAGGGCGGTCAGGACGATCGGCCTGAAACGGATGGCGCCGGCCTCCAGAAGCACCTCGCGCAGCGGCCGGCCGCCGGTCTGGCTGTGGCGGATGAAGTCGACCAGCAGGATCGAGTTGCGCACGATGATCCCGGCCAGGGCGATGAAGCCGATCATCGAGGTGGCGGTGAAGGGCGCCTTGAACAGGATGTGGCCGATGACGATGCCGACCAGCGTCAGGGGGATCGGCGTCAGGATCACCAGCGGCAGGCGGAAGCTTTTGAACTGGGCGACGACCAGCACATAGATGCCCAGGATCGCCACCCCGAAGGCCGCGCCCATGTCCCGGAAGGTCACCCAGGTGATCTCCCATTCGCCGTCCCAAAGCACCGTGGGCCTGCGCTCGTCGGTCGGCTGGCCGTTCATGCGGATGTCGGGCTTGGGTAGCGCGCCCCAATCGGCGGTCCGGATGGCCTTGTCGACAGCCATCATGCCGTAGATCGGCGCCTCATAGGCGCCGGCCAGCTCGGCCATCACCATGTCGACGTCGCGGCCATCGCGGCGGAAGATGTGGGTCGATCCGGGCTCCTGGGAAGCGGTGACGACCTCGCCCAGTTCGACGAGGCGGCCGCTTTGGCTCTGGGCCACGGGCAGGGCCGTCAGGCCTTCGCCCCAGCTGCGCGCCGATTGCGGCAGGCGCACCGAAATCTCCAGGGGATCGCGCCCTTCGCCACGATGGGCGTAGCCCACCACCTGACCGCCGAAGGCTGCGCCGATCGAGTCCAGCACCTGCCGGTCATCGACCTTCAGGGCTTCCAGCCGATCGCGATCCGGGACCAGGCGCAGGCCGGGGCGGGCTTGGCCGTAGCTGTCGTCGACGTCGACGATGTAGGGCACGGATTTGAAGATGGCCTTGACCCGTTCGGCCACGGCGCGTCGCGTCTGGGCGTCGGGTCCGTAGATCTCGGCCAGCAAGGTGGCCATCACCGGCGGTCCGGGCGGGGCTTCCACCACCTTGATCGACGCGCCGGGGGGCAGGGCGACCTTGGCCAGTCGCTCGCGCAGGTCCAGGGCGATGACGTGGCTGGAGCGTTTGCGCTCGCCCTTTTCGGCCAGGGCGACCGACAGATCGCCCTGGTCCGGGCGACCGCGCAGATAGTAGTGGCGGACCAGACCGTTGAAATTGAACGGGGAGGCGGTTCCGGCATAGGCGTCGATCGCCGTGACCTCGGGCAGGGTGCGGGTGATCGCGGCCGCGTCGGACAACGCTCGGCTGGTCGCCTCCAGCGAGGTTCCTTCCGGCATGTCCAGCACCACCTGCAGTTCGGACTTGTTGTCGAACGGCAGCAGTTTCACCGTCACGGTCTTGGTGGCGAACATGGCGCAGGCCAGCAGGGTGGCCAGGCCCACGCCGATCAGGAACGTCCAGGCGCTCCTGCGCGTGGCGATCACCCGGCCGGCGACCTGGCGATAGAGCGCGCCGAGCCTGCCTTCGCCGTCATGGTCATGACCGCCAGCCGCCAGGGTCTTGCGGGCGAAGCGCACCATCAGCCAGGGCGCGATGACCACGGCGACGAAGAACGAGAACACCATGGCCGCCGAGGCGTTGACCGGGATCGGGGCCATGTAGGGGCCCATCAGGCCCGAGACGAACAGCATCGGCAGCAGGGCCGAGACCACGGTCAGGGTGGCCACCACCGTGGGATTGCCCACCTCGGCCACCGCGTCGACCGCCGCGTCGATCCGGCTTCGGCCGTCGTTCATGGCCCAATGGCGGGCGATGTTCTCGATCATGACGATGGCGTCGTCGACCAGGATGCCGATCGAGAAGATCAGGGCGAACAGGCTGACCCGATTGATCGTGTAGCCCATCAGATTGGAGGCGAAGAGGGTCAGCAGGATGGTGGTGGGGATGACCACGGCGGTCACCGCCGCCTCGCGCCAGCCGATCGCCAGGCCGATTAGCACCACGATGGACAGGGTCGCCAGGCCCAGGTGAAACAGCAGCTCATTGGCCTTTTCGTTGGCCGTGGCCCCATAGTCGCGGGTGACGGCCACGTCCAGGCTGTCGGGCAGCAGCGAGCCCTTCAGGGTCTGGACCCGGGCCAGAACCGCCTGCGAGACGACGACGGCGTTGGCTCCCTTGCGCTTGGCGATGGCCAGACTGACCGCGGGCGCTTGGTTCCAAACCCCATCGACGCGGGCGTAGCGCCAGACGCGCGCCTGATCCTCGCGAGGAGCCTGTACGACGTCGGCGACGTCGCGAACATAGACCGCCTGGCCGCTGGCCGAGGGCAGGGCCAGCAGGCCGATGTCGGTGGCGCTGGTCAGGCTGCGGCCGGTCATGACGTCGATCGCCTGGCCGCCGCCGCGAACCTGGCCGGCGGGAAAGGCGCGGTTGGCCTGGCGCACGGTGTCCATCAGCACGCCAAGCGACACGCCGTGCTGTGCCAGGCGCGCGGGATCGGGCGCGACGCGGATCTCCTCGGGCCGGCCGCCGACGATGAAGGTCAGGCCGACATTGTCGACCTTGGCGACTTCGGTCCGAAGCTTGCCCGCCAGTTCATGGAGCGCCTGATCGGTCCACTGGCCGGCGGCGCCGGACTTCGGAGACAGGGTCAGCACCAGGCTGGGTACGTCATTGATGCCGCGGGTCTGGATCAGCGGCTCGGCGATGCCGGCGGGGATGCGATCGTAGTTGGCGCGGATCTTCTCGTGGATGCGGACGGCCGCGGCGTCCGGGTCGACCCCGACCTTGAAGCGGGCGGTGACCATCACCTGGTTGTCGTCGGCGAAGGTGTAGACGTGCTCGACGTCGGCCACGCTCTTGACGATGGTCTCCAGAGGCTTGCCGACCAGTTCGATGGCGTCGGGCGCGCGCAGGCCGGGCGCGCGACCATGATGTCGACCATAGGCACGCTGATCTGCGGCTCTTCCTCGCGGGGGATCGAGACCAGGGCCAGGAGCCCTACCGCGATCGCCGCCAGCAGGATCAGCGGCGTCAGGGGCGACTTGATCGACGCCTTGGTCAGGCGCGCCGGAAAGGCCCAGGTTCATCGCGCGCGCTCCGCCGGGGTCAGAACGTCGCCGATACGCAAGCCGGACAGAACCTCGACCGCGTCCGCGGCGGCGGCGGGGCGGGTCTGGATCGGCGCTTCGGAGATCGCGCCGCTGGCGTCGACCAGCCTGGCGTAGTCAACGCCAAACCGGGTGGCGACATAGCGTCGTGGAATGACGATCGCCTGGCGCTCCCCGATCTTGACGGCGGCGCGCACGCGTTGGCCGATCAGGTCGCCGGGCAGGTTGGGCGCGGTGACGTCGGCGGTGACCTGGCCCCCGGTGATCGCCGGGTAGATCTGGGGCGATGGTTCCGCCCGCGGCGACGCCGTGCAGGTCATCGGCCGCGAGGTCGACGGGATCGCCGACCTTGAGCGCGCGCGCCTGGCCTTCGGGCAGCTCGATACGCACGACGAGCGGGCCGGCGGTGATCTTGGCGACCGACTGACCGGGCATGACCACCGAACCGACCGGTACGTCCGCGACCAGGACACGGCCGGCGGCCGGAGCCAGGATCGCGCCCTGGGCGCCCAATTCAGCGCTGGCGCCGCGCTGGGCGCGGGCCGCCGTCAGATTGGCGTTGGCGGCCTTGGCCTGGGCCTCGAACCTGATCCAGGCGGGCCTGGGCGTAGACGCCATGCGAGAAGAGATCGCGCGTGCGGGCCAGATCGGCCTGGGCGCGCGCCGCCTCGGCGGCGGCGGCGGCGACCTGGGCGTCGAACGCCCCGGTCTGCAGGGCTAGCCGGTCATCCTTGATCCGGCCGATCATCTGGCCCTGGCGGACGATGTCGCCCTCCTTGACGCTCAAGGCCGCCAAGGTCCCAGAGATCCGCGCCCGGGCCTCGGCCATGTCCCGCGTGGTCAGGGTTCCGGGCACGGGTTTGAGGTCCGCCACGGTCTGGGCGCGGATGGTCAGGCGTCCGGCGGCGGGCGCCGTCCTGATCGTCGGCGTGGCCGCCTCCTTGGGCTCGCCACAGGCGCTGAGCAGCAAGGCCGCGCCCAAGGCGCTGATCAGATATGGCCGGGCCGTCATGGCGTCCCCTCCAGATGTTCTTGTGATGGTCGGCTAGGGTCCCGATTCCGAAGTTCGCAAGCGTTCGTGGCAAGCTCCGACGAACTTCGGAATCGATAGGGACACTAGTAAGTTTATGTTTCTAGTGTGCTTTTTCGGATTTGAAGTTCGCTCGGAGCCTGATCCAAGTGCGGGCGAACTTCAAATCCAGCACACTAGCGGACGGTCGGCAGGCCCGCGGCCTTCCAGGCCATGATCCCGCCGGTCAGGTGGGTGTCGAGCGCCTGGCCGGCCTTCTGGCAGTGGCCCACGGCGGTCGCCGAGCGTTTGCCCGAGCCGCAGCTGAAGACCACGGCCTTGTCGCCGGCGTCGGGCAGGGCCTTGGGGTCGAAGCTCGAGAGCGGGACATTGACCGCGCCGGGAATGCGCTCGGCGGCGAACTCGGCGGGCTCGCGCACATCGACCAGCAGGATCTTGTCGGCGTCGAGGGCGGCCTTCACCTGGTGGGCGGTGAGGTCCTTGGTCTTGGGCGATCCGAACATCAATGGGTCTCCTTGAAGGGGGCGGGCGAGGCGGGGGTCTCGGGAACCGCGCAGAACAGACGCGACAGGGTCTCGACCAGGGCGCGGGCCTGGCCGCTGCGAAGGTCGTAGAAAATGGTCTGGCCCTCGCGACGGGCCGAGACGACGCCGTCGCGGCGCAGCAGCCCCAGGTGTTGCGAGGTCAAGGTTTCGCGCACCCCCAGAGCCTGGGCGAGCGCGCCCACCGACTGCTCGCCGTTGACCAGCGCGCAGACGATCATCAGCCGATGCGGATTGGCCAGCGCCTTGAGCAGGGCGCAGGCGTCATCCGCGGAGGCCTTGAGGGCGTGAGGTTCAAAATTCATAGTTGCGTATATGCGACTTTGTGCATATTTAGTCAAGCATCGATCAGGATGACGCTATCCCGAGCGTTCGGGGCCGGACCTGATCCTCGTCAAAGTGAGCCGCCCGGAATGAGCCAGTCTCGGCTCCAAACCAGGGCGTTGGAGGAACGAGATCATGGCTAAGCCGCGCATCGTCATTCTGGGCGCTGGACTAGGCGGCGCGATCGCCGCCTTCGAGATCAAGCAGGCCGTCGGCGACAAGGCCGAGGTCGAAGTTGTCTCCCAAGGCGACACCTTCCACTTCGTGCCGTCGAACCCCTGGGTCGCCGTTCATTGGCGCAAGCGCGAGGCCATCGAGGTCAAGCTGCCGCCCGTGTTTCAGAAGAAGGGCATCGCCTTTCGAGGCGTGGGGGCGGCCAAGGTCGTGCCCGAGCGCAACCAGCTGGAACTGACCGACGGCGTAATGCTCGACTACGACTACCTGGTGATCGCCACGGGGCCGGAATTGGCCTTCGACGAGATCCCGGGTCTTGGCCCGCATGGCGGCTTCACCCAGTCGGTGTGTCATGTCGACCATGCCGAGGCCGCCGCCGCCGCCTTCGATCGCTTTGTCGAAAACCCCGGGCCGATCATCGTCGGTGCGGTGCAGGGCGCCTCATGCTTTGGTCCGGCCTACGAGTTCGCGATGATCCTCGACACCGAGCTCAAGCGCCGCAAGATTCGCGACAAGGTTCCCATGACCTTCGTCACCTCCGAGCCCTATGTCGGCCATCTGGGCCTGGACGGGGTGGGCGACACCAAGGGACTGCTGGAAAGCGAGATGCGCCAGCGGCACATCAAGTGGATCACCAGCGCCAAGGTCGCCTCGGTCGAGGCGGGCGTGATGCATGTGGAGGAGATCGCCGAGGACGGCGCGGTCAAGGCGACCCATGATCTGCCGTTCGCCTATTCGATGATGCTGCCGGCCTTCCGAGGCGTGGCGGCCGTTCACGGGGTCAACGGCCTGACCAATCCGCGCGGCTTCATCATCGTCGACAAGCACCAGCGCAATCCGACCTATCAGAACGTCATGGCCCTGGGCGTCTGCGTGGCCATCGCGCCCACCGGCAAGACGCCCGTGCCCGTGGGCGTGCCCAAGACCGGTTTCATGATCGAGAGCATGGTCACGGCCATCGCGCACAATCTCAAGGACATCGTGAACGGTCAGTCCGCCACCCACGAGGCGACCTGGAACGCGATCTGCCTGGCCGATTTCGGCGACGGCGGCGTGGCCTTCGTCGCCCAGCCCCAGATTCCGCCGCGCAACGTCAACTGGTCGGCCAGCGGCAAGTGGGTTCACCTGGCCAAGGTCGGGTTCGAGAAATACTTCCTGGCCAAGGTCAAGCGCGGCGAGAGCGAGCCCTTCTACGAGAAGCTCGCCCTGGACGTCATGGGCATCCACAAGATCAAGCCCTGAGGGCTGACCGAGGCCGTCATCGCCCGGTCCGCCGGGCTGCGGCCCAGATCGTCGCCTGGACGCGCCAGGCCCTGGCCCAGGCGAGCGCCTGAGCCGCTAGAGGAGGTTGACCATGACTATCGACCGTATGGTTCTGGCGTTCGCCGGCTTTGTCGTTCTCCTGGGCGTCGGGCTGGCGCATTTCGTTCACCCCTGGTGGATCGCTCTATCGATCTTCGCCGGTCTCAACATGATCCAGGCGGCTTTCACCGGCTTTTGCCCGGCCGCGATGATCTTCAAGAAGCTCGGCGTAAAGCCGGGTGTCGCGTTCCGGTGAGCACCGTGCGCGCCGTCCTGGTCCTGACCTTGCTGGCCAGTGTCGCCGCGCCGTGGGGCGCGTCGGCCATGACGCTTCCCGAGGCCATCGCCCTGGCGCGACGCTCCAATGCCGACCTCGCCCAGACGCGGGCGCGGTCCGACGTGGCTTCGGCGCGCCTCGCCCAGGCTCGGGCCGGACGTCTGCCCAGCCTGATCCTGTCCGGCGAAGGCGCTGGCGGAACGACCGATCTGGGCGGCTTCTTCGGCTTTGGCCAGAGCGACGTGTCGCCCCGCGCGGCGTCGCTGCAACTGCGCCAGCCCCTGTTCACCGGCGGCGGCGTCAGCGCCGCCATCGCTCGCGCCGGCGAAGGCGAGGCCGCCGCCCGGGCCGAGCTTGGCGGCGCGACGTCCCTGCTGAGCGCGCAGGTCGCGGCCGCCTATGTCGGCGTCCTCAGCGCCCAGGACCTCCTGGCTCTGAGCCGGGCCCAACTCGTCCAGATGGACACCATCACGGCCCAGGCGAAGCTTCGCTTCAAGGGCGGCGAGATCCCCCGCACCGAGCTCGACCAGGCCGTGGCTCGTCAGGCGGAGAGCCGTGCGGCCCTGGCGCGGGCCGAAGGCCAGCTGGCCAGAAGTCGGGCCCACTTCTCCTCGGTGGTTGGCGCGGAGCCCGACGGCCTGGAGACGGTGATCGTTCCCCCAGCGACGCCGGCGTCGCTCGACGAGGCGATCGCGATGGCGTCCCAGTCCAGCCCCATGCTACTGGCCGCTGAGGCGGCGGAGCGCGCGGCCCAGGCCGGGGTCCGCTACGCCCGCGCCGAACGCCTGCCCAGCCTGGCCTTGACCGCGACCGCCAGCACGGCGCGCGATCAGTTCTTTCCCGGCTACCGCGCCGACGGGGTGACCGTCGGGGTGCAGGGACGATGGACGCTGTTTTCAGGCGGCGCGGTGAGCGGCCGCGTCGACGAGGCCAATGCGGAACTTCGCCGCGCCCAGGCGGGCGTGGATGCGGCGCGGGCTCAGGTGCGCGAGGCGGTGATCGGCGCCTGGGGCGATGTGGTCACCGCGCGCGCGGTGATGCTGGCCGCCACCGACCAGGCCAGCGCCGCGACCAGCGCGCTCGACAGCGTCCGCAATGAAGTGCGGGTGGGCCAAAAGCCCGTTCTGGATCTTCTAGACGCCGAGCGCGAGGCCCTGGCCGCGCAAAGCGCCTTGGTCGCGACGCGTGGCGAGGTGACGGTCTCGGCCTATCGGCTCGAGGCGCTGCTGCGCGGCCAATGAGGCGGCGACGCCCGCTGATATTCGAGGCGCGGCGGCGCTTCCTGGCCGGGGCGCGGCTTGGGCGCCCAGGGCCGACCCGCGGATCAGGGCGCGTCGGACGGGAGAGTGATTGTCGCGGCCAAGCCGCCCTCTGGTCGGTTGCTCAGGATCAGCCGCCCCCCTTGTCCCTTGGCGAGGGCTTGGACGATGGACAGGCCAAGGCCGGCCCCGCCGGTGCGGCGGTTGCGGGAGGAACTCGCCGCGCTCGAACGGGGCGGTGAGGGTCGCCAGCGCCTCGGCTGGCAGGCCCGGACCATCGTCCAGCACCATGATCTCGACCTGGCCTTCCAGGCGGCGAACGTCGAGCGTGACCGCGCCGCCATAGCGGACGGCGTTGTCGATCAGATTGTCCAGCATCCGCCGCAGAGCCAGGGGCGATGACCAGACCCTGGCGGCGATGTCTGGCGCAAGGACGACCGTCTCGGCCCATCTCTCGGCGCAGGGCGACCAGGGTTTCCAGTTCGCGACGCAGGTCGATCGCTCGAGCCCCGTCGCCGCGACCCGCGTCCTGGCGCGCGAACAGCAGGGTGTCGTCCAGCAGTTGGGCCATCTCGGCCAGGTCGGCGCCGGCCTTGGCCCGCTGGGTCTCGTCGGCGATGAACTCGGCCCGCAGCGTCAGGCGGGTAAGATAGGTGCGCAGGTCGTGGGCGATGGCGGCCAGCATCCGGGTGCGCTCGTCCATCAGGCCGCGGATCTGGTCGCGCATGGTGTTGAACGCCGCCGACAGTTCGCGAAGCTCGCGCGGACCGCGCAGCGGCAGGACCTTGGCGTTCAGGTCGTCACCGAACCGGGCCACCTCGCGCGCCAGCAGGGTGACGGGCCGGGTGGTCTGGCGCACGGCCAGGGTCAGCATCAGCAGGGTGACCGCCAGCAGGGCGGCGGCCGCCAGCGAGACGCGACCGAAGAACAGGCGGGCGGTCTCGGGCGCGCGGCGGCGCAGGACGAGCACCTCGCCGTCGGTCAGCCGCACCGAGAGCAGCAGCGCGTGGCGACCGGGCAGGGCGCCGTCCCTGAGCCGGCCGCCGCGACGGATGTCGATGCGCAGTTCGCGACCGCCCAGGGCGGCGCGATAGGCCTGATAGCCGGGGTCGCGGTCGTCGGCGATCCGGGCGCGAAGCCTTAGAGGAGGGAAGTCGGGCCGCAGGGTCGTGCGGATCACCCCGGTGTCGAGGGCCGTGATCACCTTGGTCCTGGCCGCCGGCGGGCTGGCTTCCACCGCCTCGACGATGGCCCGCGCCTCCGACGGGCGAGGCAGCTGATAGAAGCGCACGCCGCCTTCGCCGCCGCCTTGCGGCCAGACGAGAAGCGTCGCGCCGATCAACAGCATCACCGCCAGGCCGGTCAGCAGGATCGCCGTCATTCGGGTCGAGAGATTGTCGGCCAGCAGCATGATCAGAACTCGCTCGGTCGGGGGCGCTGAACAGATAGCCGCCGCCCCGCACGGTCTTGATCAAGGCCGATCCGCCAGCGCCCGCGCCCAGCTTGCGACGCAGGCGGCTCAGCAAGACGTCGATGGCGCGATCGAATGGCTCGGCGCTGCGACCGCGCGTCCAGTCCAGCAGCTGGTCGCGGCTGAGCACCCGCTGGGGATGGCGCAGGAAGGCCATCAGAAGGTCATGCTCGCCCCCGGTCAGAACCACGGCCTGGCCTTCGGGATCGGTCAGGTCGCGGCTGGCGGTGTCCAGTCGCCAGCCCGCGAAGGCCAGCATCTCGCCGGACGGGGCGCTGGCCACCCGATGGATCTCGCGCGTGCGGCGCAGGATCGCCTTCACCCGCGCCAGCAGTTCGCGCGGATTGTAGGGCTTGGCCAGATAGTCGTCGGCTCCGATCTCGAGCCCGATCACCCGGTCGATATCATCGCCCTTGGCGGTGACCATGAGGATCGCGACCTCGCCGCCCGCCCGCAGCCGACGGCACACCGACAGGCCATCCTCGCCCGGCATCATGATGTCCAGCAGGACCAGGTCGACCCGACGGCGGGCGGCCAGCCGGTCGAAGGCGGACGCGTCCTCGCAGCCGACCGCCTCGTAGCCCTCTCGGCGCAGCAGCCCCAGGGTCAGGTCCCGAATTTCGGCGTCGTCTTCCACGACCGCGATCAGCGTGTTGTCGGCCATGACAAGCCAATGCCCCAAGCCCGGGTTGGGCGGAAGTCGCCACCAGGCCCGTTTACACTTCGATACAGTTCGTCGGACAGGCGCAAACAGGCGATTGCACGACCATGGTCAGGTGGCGGCGTCGAGGGACACCGACACAATCAACGGAGCTATCATGCGCAAGACTTCCATCCTGGCGGCAGGCCTTTCGACCCTTACCGTGCTGGCCGCGATGATCGCCGCGCCCGCCCAGGCCGGCCAGCACGGCCGCTTCGTCAGCGTTCAGGGCGCGCGCGGCCACGGCTATGTCCACAGCCGCGATGTCAGCCGTCAGCCGGGCGCGATCGCCGTGTCGCGCGGAACCCAGACCAATTCGGGCCGCGGCGTCGCCAGCAATCGCAGCGCCAGCTGGGGCGAGGGCGCCTATCAGGGCGGGGCGACCCGCACCTTCAACAACGGCGCCTCGGCCAGCCGCAGCACCCATGTGGTCGACAACCATGACGGCACGGTGAGCTACGACCATTCGCGCACCGGCTATGACGGCGCCACGCGGTCGGTCAGCGGAACGGTGAACCGCCCCTGATCACCCCCCTGACCGAACGCGTCCCGGCCCGCCGCGCCATTGCCCCCCAAAACGCGCGGCGGGCCGCTCTTTCCGGAGTTTGAAAGTGAAGATCTTGATCCTGTCGGCCGCCTTGGCCCTGGCCGTCTCGGGGAGCCCATGCGGCTCCCCGTACGTTCGGCGGCGGGCTGGAGAAGGCCGACGCCAACCACGACGGCTATGTCACCCCCGAGGAGTTCAAGGCCGCTCGATCAACCCAGTTCGACCGCCTCGATCGCAACGGCGATGACCTGGTGACGCTGTCGGAGTTCCCCGCCTGGCCAAGTCGAACCGCTCCAAGGCCAAGGCGCTGAAGACGGTCATCACCCACGCCGACCGCAACGGCGACGGCCGCGTGACCCGCTCCGAGTTCGTGGACGGACCAGCCCCATTGTTCGATCGCGCGGACCGCGACCACGATGGGCGCCTGTCCCGGGACGAGATCGCCGCCGCCCGCGACCAGTTCGAGGCCCTGAAATGAAGATCAAACCCCTGACCAGAGCGGCGATCGCCGTGGCGGCGTTGGCCGTGATGGGCGCCGGCGTCGTTGAGGCCCGCCAGCTGGGACTCGGCATGCGCGGCCAGCTTCGCCAGCGCCTGCTGGAAAGGAAGGCCGAGGAGGCGCGGCCCATCGACCTGCGGGCTATTATGCCGGGCGCTCGAAAGCAGACCGACGCTTACGGGAGCGACGCGGCCCAGCGGCTGGATGTCTACCTCCCGCCGGGCGCCCGCAACGCGCCGATTCTGATCATGGTGCATGGCGGCGCGTGGAAGATCGGCGACAAGGCCAATACAGGCCCGGTCGAGAACAAGCTCAAGCACTGGCTGACGAAGGGCTGGATCGTGGTGAGCGTCAACTACCGGATGCTGCCCGACGCCATGGCCTATGAGCAGGCTCAGGATGTCGCCGAGGCCGTGCGGTGGGCGCAGGGACACGCCGACGGCTGGGGCGGCGATCCGAACAGGGTGATCCTGATGGGTCACTCGGCCGGAGCCCATCTGGTGGCGCTGTTGTCCTCGCGCCCCGACATGGTCGGCAAGGCCTGGGCGGGGACGGTGGTGCTGGATTCCGCCACGATGCAGGTCTCGACGACCATGGCGGGACGCCATCCTCGCTTCTATGACGAAGCCTTCGGCGCCGATCCCGCCTACTGGGCCAAGGCCTCTCCGATGGACCAGTGGACGCCGCGGGCCGTGCCCATGATGCTGACCTGCTCGACCAGGCGACCCGACGATCCCTGCGCCGATGCCCGCCGGTTCCAGGCCAAGGCGCAAGCGGCGGGGCGCGACATGCCGGTTCTGCCTCTGGATCTGACCCATGCCGACGTCAATCGCACGCTGGGGCTGCCCGGCGCCTATACGGATGCGGTCGACGACTTCATCGCCGCGCGGTTTTCCCGGTAGTTCTCCCACGGGCGGGAATTGAGGGAGCGGACCCGCATGCGCGAGCGCGCGCGCCAGCTCCAAAGGGGCTGGGCGCCGCAGCGTCGCGGATCATCAGATGCGATTGTCGCTTCGATCCATGCCGAGCGGCGCCGCTCCTTCCGGCCGGCCCGGCTTTCTGCGTCCTTGCGCAGGGTGAAGCTCTCCCCAGATAGCGACCCTTGCGAGGGACTTGGGCGCGACAGCGTCCTGATTTCTGTTTTGGAGGGTGGCCAATTTCGTGTGCTCTATGCGCGCGGCCAGCGATCGATTTTCGGGAACACGCCCGAAATCTGGCCTCAACATTGATGCGTATGTGAGCGGCTTGGTCTCGTGGTGTTGCTATAGAAATGCATGAATTTCAGCCGCATAGATTGTCCGTCGCGCCGATGATGGATTGGGTAAATTCCGCATAAAAATCAATATCTTATCGTGGATCGTGTGCGCAATTTGCACACGGAATTGCCATTCCTTTCCGTTCCTTTTCCGCCTTTGCGGTGCAGGAAAGTGCATTGGTCCCCGTGCCGGTGTTCGCACCAACCCGGACCTTCTGAGTGCGCAGCGGAGCGCGCAGGCGTGACTTTCTTCCGCTGGGAAGGTCCGATACCGGGCGGCCGGGAACGGCGGTCAGACCGATCCCGCAAAACTGGAAAACCTGACTCTTCTCCGACTTTGGGAACGTCCGCAGGTGGCGACGGCGACGGGAGGGGGCGACCGCCTAAGACGCTCTTAGCCAGCTCACGGGCACGAGTTTGATGTTGTCGCGCCAGCGTTGAACCGTGGAGTCGCGGAACCAGTCCTGGAGCAGTTCGACGTGGTCCATCACGATGATCTGCATGTCGGGATGGTGCTCATCGCAATAGTCGAACAGCAGTCGATACAGCCGTGCCACGGCGGCCTGGTCCTCGTCGCTCTTGCCATCGATCTCGCCGACGTCGCGATCGGGCGGGTAGTGGACCTGCGATGGTTGGTCGAGCATGAGGAAGGCGGGCACGGGCCGCTTCCGCGCCCGGAAGAGCCCGTGAAGAGCCAGGTGGGCGGCGACGTGATAGCCGACCCAGTTTTCACCGCTGCCTATCTGCGGCAGCGCCAGTGGGCCGTCGATGGTGTCGGCGACCACGGTGAGGTTTTTCCGATCGAGGCGTAGCGTGTTCTCGCCATGCTCAAGATCAAGTGCGCGAGCGTACTTGGTGATGTCACGTCCGACTAGGCCCAAAGCGGTAGTCAGCCGCTCCTCAAGAGCCTCCTGGTCCAGCAACTGCTCAAGCTCGGCCAATTCCGCGCGGGCTCGGGCGATCGCGAGTTCGAGACCCTCGTCGGCAGTCACCGTGCGAGCGTTTTCCAGGTAGTAGCCGATCCTGCCGGCCGTCCGGGCTTGCTCGGTGAACTGGTCCTGCTCGATCCGCAGTCGCTCATTCTCCGAGATCCGCGCCAGGATGTCGGCCTGGACCACCTTCAGCTGCTCGTCCAAGGCGTTGCGGCGGGCCTCTAGCTCTGCCTGACGCGCCTGCAAGCGCGGATTATCGCGCCGGACGGACTGTAGCTGACCCTCAAGCGCGGTAAGGGAGCGACGGACATCGTCGACCGATGGGATCGGGGTGGGCAGATGGCTGTCGCAGAGCGGGCAGGTCTCCGCATCGCCAGCGTCGTCGGCCAGAAGACCGATCGAGGCCAGCCGCGCCTCCTGCTCGCGCGCCTCGATCTGAAACTCCGAGGCTTCGCGCTCAAGCCTTTGGACATCGGCGATCTCTTCACGAACGTCCTGCATTTCGCCCCGCAGGCGCCGGCGCCGGTTTTCGAGATCGGTCAGGTCCGCTGCCGGGTCGTCGTTGCGCGCGTAGGCAAGTTCGCGAGGAGCCGCGGCGCTGGCCAGCAGTGCGCGCAACTCCGCGGGGGTCTCGGCGAAAGCCTCCGGCGGCAGCAGGCCCACCCTCTTGGCCTCTTGCAGCAAGGCCTGGGCCGTGCCGGATGCCTCATTCGCCAGGGCCTTTGCTTCAGCAAACTCCCGCTCGAGCTTGCGAACGCGGGCTCGGGCTTCGTCATAGCGCATGCGCTGAAGATAGTGGTCTTCGCCCATCGCTCCGACGAAGTAGGGCAGGGTGTCCTTGATTGCTGCGGGGATGAATTGCTCGCCCTGCCGATGGAACAGCAGGCGACGGTTGGCGATCTCGTCCTGGGCCTGGAGGCAGAAAAACACTGCTTGGCTGGAAGAGGCTTCCAGCGGCGCGCGGGTCGAGCCGGCTTCGGGAACGTATTTGTTCTCGGCGATACCCAGGACCATAGAGAGCTGCGTACGCAGGCCGTCAGCGGTCACGTTCTTGGCGAAGGGCTCCGGCGTGTCGGGGAACCACTCGACGCCGCGTTCGAAATAGATCTCATCGCTGGCTTTGCCGGCGGGGCCGGGGTTGCGACGGGCCACCAGGATGTTCTCCCCATCCCGATCGAGCAGGATTGAGAACCAGGAGACGGCGCGACGGATTTCCCCCTCTGGGATCGTGCATTCGCTGCGGCCCCAACAATAGTCGACGATGTCCAGGAGCGCCGACTTGCCGGTCTTTGAAGCGCCGGTGACGATGTTCAACCGGCCAAGATCGAAGCTGACTTCGCGGCGCTCGCCGGCATGGGAGTAGATCGCGATTGCGCGCAGCTGCAGGGTCACGGCGTTACGCCCATGGTCTGGAGGATTTGGACCGGTGCGCCCTGATTGGCGAACCAGCGGCCAATAAGGCCGGCGGCGCGACGGATGTCGTCCGCGTCGGGTGTGGACGACGACGTCTTGGCGCTGAGCTTCATCGGCGCAGCGCCGGTCTTCAGGCCATCTGCGGTCACCGTGAGTGCCCGATGCTGCGTAAGGAACAGCAGAGCCTCGCGGCTGATCGGGCGTAGTCTCAGCGTCCGTTCCGGAAGTTCGGCCAGTAACGCTTCGTTGTCCGCCGACCAAGTGGCGAAGGTGGTGTTAGCCCGGCCAGGCAGGGCGTCCTTGGTCGGTGGGTGCAGCAGCAGGGGCAGGACGACAAAGGCAAGTGGGAGCGGGAAGGGCGCGGCGCGGATGCGTTCATAGTCCTTCGTCGCGCGGGCGATGAGCTCGCCGCAAAACGCCGGGTTCAGCAGCGCCGCCTCCTCGGGCGGACGATCACGCCAGCTCAAGCTCCAGCGAGAGGCCGCCACTAGGCGTTCTCGGCGGCGCAGGCCGTCTCGAAGTCAGGATGCCATCCCACGCGCATGTCGTTGGCCAGGATGTGGAAGGATCCCACGGTCAGGAAGCGTTGGCTGACTGTGCGGAATGGGAAACGCGCGTCGGCTTCGACCCAGCCGTAGAGTTCTTGGCCAGCTTGGCGGCGCACCGCGTCGCTGACCTCGCCGTCGCCGATCTTGTCGCGCATCTGTTGGAAGCGAGGCTGCCACTCCTCGATCAAGGTCAGTTCGTACTTGGCGATCTCGCCGTCGAACACCAGGTGCTCGCGTACCCATTTCGATCGCTGCGTAAAGGCGCGGTAATAATCGCGCTTGGCGTACTCGATGCGATTTCCGCCGACGCCGACCACCTTGAGCTGTCGGACGAAGGGGCGGCCCTCATACTCTGCGATCTCGCCTGCGGGAGGGTCTGTGTGCTCCTGGTCGGCGACAAGGGCGTCGCGCTTGAGTCCGTCGCGGATGTCGTCGAGCTTGGCTTCAATCTCCAGGACCGAGATGGCTTCGGGCGGGTTCGCGATCAGCGCTTTGCAGGCCCGCGACCACCACCATCCTTCGAGCCGCTCGCGCGCGACCGCCGCCTGACCACGAGGAGCCATCATCCGCAGGTCGTTCTCGATCGAGGCCTCAAGGTCCGTCAGGAGGGGCTGGTTATCCAGGATTTCGATCGAGCTCAGCAGCGAGATCCGCATCGTCGCGCCGAGCGCAAGAAACGCATCGTAGCTCGCCTTGAGTTCTTGATTGCCACCGGCCTCCGCCACCGCTTCAAGCAGCGCCGCGGCCGCCTTTGGATCGCGCGCCTTGCCGGCGGGGTAGGCCGCGGCGGGGCGCAGCATGGAGGCGGCGCTGTCGGCCGGCGCACTCCCTGTCGTCACCAAGGCCAGGCGCGTGCGGGCTGGCAGGGTCGGGTCCTTGGCGACAGCTTCGCTCCACACACGTAGCGTCTTCCAGAGATCGACGCTCTTGTCGGTCAGGCTGGCGACCCTGTCGATGTGGTGTTTTGCCTGGAGGAGCTCGAGTGCGGTCCCGTTGGCTTCAAACGAAACGTCGTCCAGGCGCTCGATGCCGACTTCGACGCCCGCATCGACGTTGACGTATTTCAGACAGAGCGCCAGCGCTAGACGGGCTTGGTAGAGATAGCCTGCAGCGGATGGCGCTGCGCTGAAGTTCGTCGGTGACTTGGCCAAGCGAATACCTCTTCGCGCATAAGCTTCACCATTTTTCTGTGCGCGGCAACCTCCGGATGTTCCGAGTCTTCAACGCACGCCCACTTTAGGGTGACGCCGAACTGTCCGGTCAGTCTGTGGTTTCACCTGGACCTCCGCAACGTTTCTCCCGATACGGCCAACGAGGCCGTCACCAGACAGGTCCTGGCCCTGATACTGGCCGCGGAATACTGACGCCAAAGAGGGATGGGCGCGGACCGGAGGCCCCGCGCCATATGCCTCACTCTTGCGATCAGGGCTTAGGCTTGACCGCAGGTACAGTCTTCGATGCGACGTCGGCGATTTCGACGAGGTGGGCGACGTCGCCGCTGTCGTTCCAGACTGCTTCCTTCAGGTTCCAGAAAAAGCGATGCGCCGGATCGCCGCTTTCCATTTGTCCGACGATGTTTTTGCCTGTCTTTGTCCACACCGTGACGTAGTCGCCCTTCGTTACAAGGTGATCTGGAAACCAGTACGAGTGGCGATTGAGATTGCTCTTGCCAGCGGCGTCATAGGTTTCATCGCAGACCATGTAGTCCTTGAGATTGCAGTCGGCGGTGGCCCGCAGCACCACGTATTCGTTGTCGTAGTCGCCCTTGGACTTCACATCGACGATCTTGAGCTTCATTCAAATTCCCCTTCATTGTCGGCTGCGAGCACGGCCTTTGGGGGTGATATGGTGACGGTTCGCGCTCATGGCGAGTCGCTCTGACGCGCTAGTATCGGTGGCGGCCAAAATGGCCAGGGAGCCCGTGGTGCCCGATCTGATCAGCAGGCGAACGCGCAGCGCTTTCCGGGAGGCCTTGGTTGGCTGGACCTTGGCCGAGATCAGCACCGAGTTCGACAATGAGGGCTTCTCGGCCGCTCGGGATCATGTCCCCGAGGTCAGTGGCGCGCGGCGTGGGCTCGTGGAGCAGTTCTACGCCAATATCGATTTCGCCGATCCGCGCGACGCCGCGCGACTGCTGGAAGTGTTTCGGACAGTCGTCGCCAAGGCGCGCCCCGAGACGCCGGCCGAGGCCGACAAGCTTGTCGCGCACCTTGAGCGCGACGGCATCGTGATGGAGGCGGCCGGTTGGCGACTGCCGGCCAAGGCGCACGGAGGCTTGGCGCCGCTCGCGACCATTGCCGAACGGCTCACCGCCGATCAGCTGCACACCCAGATCAACCGCATCCACCAGGCCGTCGACACCGATCCGGCGCTGGCGATCGGTACAGCCAAGGAGCTCTTGGAGACGGCGTGCAAGACCATCCTAGCCGACCTAGGCGAGCCGGCCGGCACGCCCGACGTGGGTGACTTGGTCAAGGCCGTCAGCAAGCAGCTAAAGCTCATACCTGAGGACGTGCCCCAACAGGCCAAGGGTGCCGACGCTATCCGCAAGACGCTCCGCAGTCTGGCGGCGACGGTGTCGGGGATCGCCGAGATGCGAAACTTCTACGGCTCGGGCCATGGACAGGACGGGCGCGCCCGCGGGCTCACGCCGAGACATGCGCGCTTGGCCGTCGGCGCTGCGACGACGTTGGCACTCTTTCTGTTCGAGACGCACGAGGAGCGAAAGCCGCCCCCTGTCCGACGTCAGCCGTAAGCGGACACGCTGACCAGGCGACGATGGAATAGCTCGATGGTCTTTGGATCGGCGATACGCTCAGTCCATGCAGGGCGCGGCAGGGCAATGCCGTCCGCGCGCTGGAAGACCCAGGCGATCTTTTCGGCGGACTGCAATCGCCGGAGCATGAGGCTGACACCGAAGGGGCCTTTGAGGCCCTCGTCGCTGACCAGACGGTCGAGATCTTCCAGGAACGCGGTGAGCTCATCCTTGAACTCATGGATCTTCACGCGCCCCGAGGAGTCATGGTCGATCGGATGAACGACCTGGGCATGGATGAACCAGTCTTCGGCGACCAAGACGCGGCAGATCCCTTCATCATAGAGGTCCCGCTCGATCGCCTCATGACCGCTATCGGTACCGCGGAAGGGCTGGCGTCCTCCAAAATGGTATCCGGGCGCGGCTTTCAGGACATGCCCTGTCTGCTCGAACGGGGCGCGGCTTCGGTCGAAATGCTCACGTGGCAGTATGCCGATATCTAGCACAGCGCCCTTCGTGGACATGACCGCGCGTTGATTCAGCCCGCCGTCCTCAAGTCCCAAGCGCGAGCGCAGCGTATCGTCGTAGCGGTCGCGATCGACGAAATAGGCGGCAAGCTCGTCGCGTCGCAGGGGCGTGTTCTTGGCCCCCGTGCGCACATAGAACGCGCCGTTGAGCCGGTTCTGATATGGACCCATGCGATGCTCGCCGATGGCGATGTGGAGTAGGGTGCCGCCATCCACTGCCAGGGCGCGAACATCGAGCTGTAGTGGACGAGGCTCGATGTTGTCCTGCAGAAGGCTGATCACGCGACGCACCAGCTGGTCGGGGTCTTCTAGGATCGGGCTGAAGCCGGCGAAGCCTCCGGCCTTCTCCTTCACGCCGATAAGGATGTGGCCCGGACGTTCGGCGTTCAGGAACGCCGTCACATCGTCGACGATGTTGGACTTCTGCCGGGCGTCAGTGAAGTCTACCTGCTGCTTGAATTCGTAGTCGCGACCCTCGACGATTCCCTTTGACTCGATGAGGTTGACTGTCGGCTCGAGCAAAATCGCTGCCTCCCTGCGCGATCAGCAGTCTAGTTCGATTCCCGCCGTCGGCGGCGACGGGATGGTCTTCTATATCTGGGCCGAAAAGGAGACCTGGTCGTGCCCTACTACCTAAGAACCGTGGGCTTTGGTCATCCCGACGAACTCTGGCGGATCGACGAAGACAAGGCGCTCCAGCCCCATCTCTCCAACGCCTTGGAAGGTATAGGCTGGTTCCAGCGGACGCCTGGCAAGACGATCTGGGAAACCCTGGCCGACTTGACCCCATGGATGGGGGCGGGTGGCATGGGGCCTTTCCAGCGGATTGAGCTGGGGGCGCGCCACTACTATCCGCGCATCGCGCGTCCATTGTCGATGGTCAGCAACGCGTCGCTCTGTAGCCCGAGTGCGGCGCTGGAGTCGCAGGTCGTGGCGATGGGGCAGGTGCAAGCTACGACGCTGATGCGGCGATTGGAGCTCATTTGCCAGACCGTACACGCCGCACCCGAAACCCTGGACGTGTACGGGCATGAAATCCGAAACCTGCTGATCCTGGCGGCCACCGAGGTCGAGACGCATTGGCGCGGCGTCCTGGTCGCCAACGGGTGCATAAGGCGAAGATGAGCACCGCCGATTATGTTCGGTTGCTCGGGCCGATGAAGTTGGACGCCTATGAAGTGGCGTTCCCCAGCTTACCTTGGCTTGCGCCCGTCAGACCATTCGACGCCTGGAGTTCAGAGGCACCGACCCAGTCGCTGACGTGGTACGACGCCTACAATGGCGTCAAGCACAACCGCGAGCGCGAGTTTGAACGCGCCAGCCTCGGCAATGCCTTCTTGGCGGTCAGCGCCGTCGTCGTGATGTTAGCAGCGCAGTTTTCGCGCTCAATCGGGCTTGGCGGCCATTCCGACCTCAGCGCGTTCTTCCGCTTTTCGGCGCGGCCAACCTGGAGCCCAGCCGAGCTGTATATCGACTTCTCCGAGGGCGGCGAGGATTGGTCGCCGGCACCGTTGTGGCCAGAAGGCTGATCAAGATTGGCGTCCATCGGCTGAAGGCTGTGGGCCGAAACACGCGACGTCACGACTTGGTAGCTTACAGCATCTGCGCTCGCCCAGTCGGCGGCCGGTAGTTGGTTTATAATGAGCGCCGGCCGTCGTTGCGAAATACAGGATACAGGCTTCCTCGCCATGGCGGTGCTACGGATGGCAACTAGCGTAAAAGTGGTGATCTGAAGTTTTGCTTGGAGGCGGGCGATTGCAGGAAGGGCCGGATATTGGTGGATCGTTCCTGGGCGCGCCGCTGGACCCCACGCAGGTCACGCGTATCGGAGCCGTTCATGGCGGCTTTCTCTACCAGCACCTCTATGCCGTCGCCTGCCTTCTTACGGTAGGCCGACAGCCAGGAGCGCGGGTGATCGTTGAGCTCGACGAGGACAGCGAAGTCCTTTCTAAAAACGAGCGCATCTACACACAGGTGAAAACGCGCAATCGACCACTTCAGCCAGCAGACATCGCCGACGCGCTCGTGCGCTTTGGACATATCAGAGCCGAGCACACCAGCGGTGCGAGGAGCGGCTCGCCCCGCTTTCAGGTAGTCACAAACACAAGCCTAGGACCTGCACTGCAGGAGGCTCGCTCGCGGAAAGATTGGCCCAAGGACGTCGCGCTCGTCACGCCGAGTGCTCCACCCGAAGGGATGCCGCCCGCTGGACCTGATGTGGATGCGCTCTTCGCCTGGTGCGTCGAGAAGGCCAGAGAAGTTCCGTTTGGCAGTCTGTCGAGTGAGACCTTGGTCTGGAAACTGGCCGCCCTGGTCCAGCACGCCTCGAACGGGCGCCCGCAACAGGACGTTTCTCGCCGAGGACATGCCTGGGCTGCTGGAGCAGCTCCTGACGCAACTGCAGGACTTTCCTGATCCACCCGATCATTATCGGCCTCAGATGAATGAACCGCCGCTGGCTTCAGAGCTGCCGTTCCGGCTGGTCACAGGATTTTCAGGGGCGGGCAAAACCGCATGGGCCTCGCAGGCGGCGCTGCATAGTCCGGCGTCTCTGGTCTATTTTGACGTCACGGATATGGCTTCCGGCTCCATGGCCGCCAATCTGGCACGTGAAATCGCTGCTAGGTTCCTGGGAGGGCGCAGCGCCGGCGCCTCGGCTGGCCTCTTTGCCCAGTCATCAGGCCTCGAACGTACTACGAGCGAGCGCCCGCAGACTCGTCGACGAAGGCATCGCGGTTTTGGTCGTACTAGATAACGTGCACCGTGTTGACGCCGAAGCGCTTCAAAGCCTGGTGCGAGCCGCGCCGGGCGTCCGCTTTCTCTGCATCGGCCAACCCTGGTCCGGCGCTGCCTTGATTGAAGCAGTTTTCGGGATTCAGGCCGAGCATCTTGGCGGCTGGGCGCTAGATGACATCGCTGCGGAGTTCGCCGCCGAACAGGCACCTGCCACGATCCGACAGGCGGAAGTTGTCCGCAGGCTCACTGGGGGTTTGCCGCTCTACGTTCGGAGCGCGGCAGTTCTGACAGCGCGCGCCTACGAGGCCGATGTTGAAGCGTTTTGCGCGGCGATTGAGGCTCGCGCAAACGATACAGCCACGGCCCAGGAAATTATTCTCGACGCGAGCTTTGTTGGGCTCGACGCAACGAGCCGGAAAACCGCTGCTGTTCTCGGCCTTTCTGAAACACCGCTGAGCAGGCAGGAGGCATTCGATTTGCTGAAGTTGGCCGGCGTCGGCGAGGTCGACGCAGGCAGGGCAATTCGCGGCCTTAGGCGCAGCTCGATTGTTGTCGGTTTCCAAGGCGATCGCCTGGGGCTTCACGACGCGGTGCGCGTACTGGCGATCGATCATGGTGGGTTGAACGAAGACGAGCGTGATGTGCTGCTGAAGGCGCTCGCTGTCTTGCTGAGGGTGAGTCTGCAGCGCGAGCGCGACGTCGTACGGCTCGGATTTCTTATGCGTCTCTTGCCGCGGATTGGTCAGGTAGATGTCCTGGTCGATTTGGCAGGCGACGAGATGTTTTACGAGCAGGGCGACCCCGGCGCTCTGAGACGTGAAATTGAAGCGGCCGCCGACGATACTTCAAAGGGCGTGAAGGACCGCTTCTGGGCCCAGGATTCTTTGGCCTACTGGGAGAGCCGCGACGGAGGCCAGCCCGATCGCCGGCGCCTCGATATTATGACTGAGCTAGTGGCTCAGGGGCGTCTTGGCCCGCGTGAACAGATGGCGCTGGTCTTCAAAGAATTGGCCTACTGGGGAACGGAGGGAAATCTCGCCGAGATCGGAAAGGCCTATCGAGCTGGCGCGGCGCTCAAGGTGGAAGCCGATATCGTTCGCCTTCTGCGCTACAACTACGCCATCGCGCTCAACCGGGGCCATCAGCCGGGCAAGGCCAAAACGATCCTAGAAGGATTGATCACTGAATATTATGCCGTGGCCGGCACGAGCGAGCAGGCGGCGACCGGCAAGAACGGACCGGCATTCCTCGCTCTCTTGAAACAGCCCATCGACCACGAGAACTGCAAGCGTCTCGGCGACTGCTTAAGCTTATGGTCCATCATCGTGGTGGGTCTAGGCATGTATCCAGGCTTGCGGCGCATCGCGGCAATGAAGTTCTTCGGCGCGGGCCAAGCCGCGCGCTCGGCCGTCTCGACCGGGCAGGAACTCGCGGATGATTTTCTGGATGGGATGGGTGATGCAAAGGGCGCTGTGGACGTCATGGAGCAGCATGTGCTGCCGATGATGCGCGAGGCGCAGCTAACTGACTTGGTCATTCCGGTTCGCAGCCACTACGCCATCGCCCTTGCCTACGCGGGTCGCATGACCGAAGCGCGCCGCGAGATCGCCGCTCTGATTGACTACGCTGGGGACCCGGAACAGATCGCGATGCTGCGAGAACGGGCGCAGGTGATCGAAGAGGTCGCCAGTGGGCGCCGTCGTGTGGTGCCTAGACCGCCCAGCAATATCGCTGGTCCTAAATTCCTGCCGACCCAGCGTGTTGTTGTGAAAGTCGGCCGCAATGACCCTTGTCCTTGCGGCTCTGGTGAGAAATTCAAGCGCTGCTGCGCCTAAGGGCTCGACGCAATTGCAATCCTGCGGGCTGAATGTCCAGTTCCTGGAGACAAGCCAACGTCAGCAGATGGCGCGTTCAAGCTGGCGACGCGGGACCTTCGGGTCGGCTGGAGAGGGTGGGCTGTGGCGTGCAGGCCGCGCGTTCTCAGCATGCCTCT
This sequence comes from Caulobacter sp. UC70_42, assembly GCF_044056025.1. NCBI lineage: Bacteria > Pseudomonadati > Pseudomonadota > Alphaproteobacteria > Caulobacterales > Caulobacteraceae > Caulobacter > Caulobacter sp. UC70_42. The sequence continues at coordinate 3,554,995 of NZ_CP171994.1, forward strand.
GCGCTTGACCTTGGTCCAGACGGCCACCACTTACACCGCACGAGTAACCGACGGCGTTGCAATGCGTATCGCCACGATCGGCGCGGGAAATATCGGACGCGCTTTTGCAAGTCTCGCCATCGAGGCCGGACATGAGGTGCTCGTCAGCAACTCTCGCGACCCGAAGACGCTGGACCAGTTCGCGCGGGAATCCGGCGCCCTGACTGGCTCGGCCGATGACGCCGCCGCATTCGGGGATCTCGTCCTGGTCGCAATTCCCTTCGTTCGCGCACTCGAACTTGAACAGGGACGGCTGGCTGGCAAGATCGTCGTCGACGCCAACAACTACTATCCGGAGCGCGACGGCGCGATCCGCGAACTGGACGACAACGAAATCACGACGAGCGAACTCGTCGCCAGGCGTTTTCCTGACGCCGACTGGTCAAGGCCTTCAACGCGATCCTGGCCCGCGACCTGAATGCCGCCGGAGCGCGGCTAGCCTCCGGAGCCCGGCGGGCCCTTCCTATTGCCGGCGATGACAACGAGGCGAAGCGTATCGTGTCCGATCTGGTTCATCAGTTCGGTTTCGGGTCTTTCGACGCCGGCGCCCTGGCCGACAGCTGGAGGTTCGAACGCGCCAGGCCGGCCTACTGCCTGCCTCTCGACACGGAGGCGCTGCGCCAAGCCCTCACGCGTGCTATTCGCGGCGAGCTGTTGCCCGAAGGCTCCTGGCGCTGATCGGCGCCGCCAACGTCTGACACGGGTCGATGCAGGCTTTCTCTCTGCAAGGCGCTTGACGTCGCCTTCCCGGAGGCGCGCCTACGCCCTTCCTCTCGGTGCTGGGTTCAGACGTGGGGGCGCTGCCTCGCGAGCGACGCGCGGGTGCCTGCATCGTGAGCGAGGTTGGGGCGGCGAACACTCGAGGGCGGGCAAGGTTAAAGTTTTTTGGCGGGATTGTGACGGAGTTGCGTCCCCCGGGTTGGAAAGGCCGTGAGCCTCTCAGCTATCGGGGATGCAAGATGCGTAGCAGGCTTTCAAACTATGGCGGTTGTTCGGCGACGGCGCTCGCGTTTGCATTGTTAGCGACGCCGGGCGTAGCGGCTGAAAAGGCACGGGAGTTCAACATCGCGCCCGGCGAGCTAGGCGTCGCGCTGAGCACCTTCGCCCGTCAGGCCAACCAGGAAATGATGGTGCCCAGCACGCTGGTTGCGGGCCGTCGCACCGCCGGCGTGCAAGGGCGTCTGGAGCCGCGCGCGGCGCTCCTGACTCTGCTCAAGGGGACTGGCCTGCGGCCCGGGTCCGACCGGGGTTCGGTTCTGACGCTCGGCCGGCTGCAGGAGACCTCGACGGACGGGCCGCCACCGGTGTCGACCGGCCGGGCCAACACGTCCCTGCTCGAAAAGATCAGCTACGGTCAGTCAGCGCCCACCACACAATCCTCGACCGAGGCGCCTATCGACGAAAATCTCGCGCCGCAGGTGGTCGAGGAGGTGATGGTCACCGGCTCGCGCATCGTGCGTGACGGCTATCAGGCCCCCACGCCCACGACCGTGCTCGGCCAGGAGGCGCTGGATCGCCGCGCGCCGACCAATGTCGCCGACTACATCAACCAGCTGCCGCAGATGGGGCAGCCGACTTCGCCCCGCACGACGACCCTGAGCGCCGGCACCACCGGCGGCGGGGCCAACCTCTTGAACGCCCGCAACCTGGGTCCGACGCGCACCTTGGTGCTGCTGGACGGTCGCCGGGTCGTGTCAGCCGGTCTGAACTCGGCCGTCGACATCAACCTCCTGCCGACCAACCTCTTGCAGCGCGTGGACATCGTCACCGGCGGCGCCTCGGCGGCCTATGGCTCCGACGCCGTGGCCGGGGTGGTCAACTTCGTGCTCGACACCAAGTTCACCGGGTTCAAGGGTTCGGCCAGCGCCGGCGTCACCGAGCAGGGCGACAGCGAGACCTACACCGCCGACCTGGCCTTCGGTGCCAAGTTCGCCAGCGGCCGCGGCCACGTGCTGCTCAGCGCCAACTACTTCGACGGCAAGGGCGTCGAGTCGGTCATGAGCCGCGACTGGTATCAGCCCGGCTATCGGATGATCGCCAACCCGGCCTGGACCGCTACCAACGGCCAGCCGGGTCGCATCGTCCGCAACGACATCGGCTATGGCCGCGCCACCCCCGGCGGTCTGATCACCAGCGGCCCGCTGCGCGGCGTGATGTTCGGCGAGAACGCCCAGGTGGGCCAATTCACGTTCGGGCCGATCCAAAGCGGTGACTATCAGGCCGGCGGCACGGTGGAAGATATCGCCCGCATCTGGCCGTTGCTGCCGCCCGTCAAGAATTGGGCCGCCTATGGCCGCGCCAGCTACGAACTCACCGACAGCATCACCGCGGTTCTCGAGATCAGCCGCGGCGGGTCCGACTCGTCCAACTGGTCATCTCAATACGCGCGGATGGCCAACATCAATGTCAGCATCGACAACCCGTTCATTCCTACGACGGTCAGGCAGGCGATGGTCGCCAACAACCTGACGGGCTTCACCATGGGGCGTCTGAACTACGACCTGGTGACGCCGGGTGGTCACGGCGGCGAGGCGGGCTACCATCGACGTCAGAACCGCTACCTGGCCGCCCTGGAAGGCCGCTTTCTGGAGACCGGGAAGTGGAGCGCCTACTACCAGCGCGGCGACAGCGACGTCTGGTATACGCGAGACAACAATCCGATCGTCGCCCGCTACAACCAGGCCATCGACGTCATCGCCAATCCAATCGCGGGCGGTGTCGCTGGCGTGGCGGCGGGGCAACCGATCTGTCGCTCGCAACTGAGCAACGCGACCAACGGCTGCGTGCCGTTGAACATCTTCGGCATCGGCGCCCCCGGCATCGAGGCGATCAACTGGGTCCTGGGCGTGAAGGAAGGCCTGCAGGCGCGCCAGGACCTCGACATCCAGCAGGACGTCTGGGCCGTCGACGCCCAGTATGAGCCATTCTCGACTTGGGCCGGGCCGGTCTCCATCGCCGCCGGCTTCGAGTACCGCAAGGAACAGTTCAAGGCGACCGCCGATCCGCTGTCCCTGCAGTCGGCCTGGTTCACCGGTAATTTCAGCGCCTCAAGAGGTGACTACAACGTCAAGGAGGTCTTCGCCGAGACGCTCGTGCCCCTGATCCGGGACACGCCGTTCTTCAAGAGCGTGGACTTCAACGGCGCGATCCGCCGCACCGACTATTCGACGAGCGGAGCGGTCACCACCTGGAAGGCTGGCCTCACCTGGGAGGTGAACGATGATTTGCGTCTGCGCGCCACGCGCTCGCGCGACATCCGGGCCCCGAACCTCAGCGATCTGTTCGCCGCCGGCACGGCGTTCCAGAACACCTTCGTGGACGCCAGCCAGCCCGGAGGCCCGACGGTCTCGACCTACACGATCAGCGGCGGCAACCCGAACCTGGTGCCGGAAGTGGCCAAGACCTGGACGGCGGGCCTGGTCTACCGCCCCCCGCTGGCTGCCTGGCTTCAGCGCCTCGGCCGACTGGTACAAGATCGAGATCGGCAACGCGATCGTCGCCATCGGCGCGCAGCAGTTGATCAACCAGTGCTACGGCTCCGGCGTGCAGCAGGATCCGGCGTCCTGCGCGTCCATCATTCGCGTGCCCGGCGCCCGCGGCATCGAAGGGGCGACTATCTATATCGGCGGCGTCAACGCGCAGAAGCAGGCGGTTGAAGGCGTCGACTACGAACTCTCGTACCGGGCCGATCTCGCGAGCCTAAGCGATGGCCTGAAGGGCTCGGTCGACCTCCGTCTTCTGGCGTCGAACACCTTGAAGAACGAGACCGCCCTGGCCGGGACGCTCACGGACCAGCTAGGCCTGCCCGGCACGATGAAATGGAACGGCCTGTTGACCGGCACCTACACCTATGGCCCAAGTCGTACGACCGTCTCCGTGCGCTACCTGGGTAGTGGTCGTCTCAGCAATTTCCCGTCCACCAACGCTCAGGGCGTAGCCGACGAGATCAATCATTTCGGGGCGGCGGCCTATGTGGAGCTGGCTCAGAACTACGATCTCAAGATCGCGGGGCGGAACGTGACCGTCTTCGGTGTCGTGGAGAACCTGTTCGATCGCGACCCCAATCCGATCCCGGGCCTGTTCAGCGTCGCCTACGCCTTCGGCACGACAAGTCAGTACGACCTGCTGGGGCGGGCCTATCGCGTCGGAGCCCGCTTCCGCTTCTGACCGCGCCTCCACCCAAGAGTGTCCGTCCGCGATGAAGACGCCGCGGACGGACGCGTGGAGTTTGCTTCGAGGTGCTGGAGCGGGAAGACGCCGCATCCCTCTCGAAGCCCGGCCGCCACGCTCGGGCGGAAACAAGATCGCCGCCCTTTCGGGCGGCGATCGCGTTTTGGGTCCGGGGAGAGACGCGCTCAGCGCGCGGCCCAGCCCTCGATCTCGACATAGAGGTCCGGGCTCTGCAGCGCCTTGATCTCCAAGGCCGTGCGGGCGACGGTGTTGGGGTTGGCCGTGGTCTGGAAGAACTCTTTGAATCCCGCGTTCACGCCGGCGTAGTCGGCCTTTCCCAGCGCCGGATCCGCCACCAAGAAGATGTTCATCTTGACCATGTCGGCCATGCCGTAGCCGTGACGCTCGAGCACGGCCTGCATCTTCTTGAGGGTGCTGATGGTCTGGGTCTTGGTATCGCCATAGCCCTTGGCGCGGTCGTTAGGGTCGAGCGGCGCGGCGGCGTAACCGCCAAGAATGAGCGTCTTCGCGCCGGCGCCCAGTTCAACACTCTCAAGCAGCATGGATCCAGGACGTCCGTTGCGAACGACCTCCTGGGCCTGGGCGGACGACGCCGCGCCGAACAGGGCGAGGGCGGCGAGGGAAACGGCGATGCGCATGGTCTGGTCTCTCCAAATAGGCGGGGGGACGAAAAGGAACCGCCGCGTGCGGGGCACGCGGCGGAGAGGGATCAATCGGCCGGGAAGACCTGGCGGCTCACGTCAGCGCCGCTGCTTCCCTTGCCGCGCGCGCGCCGTGTTCGAAGGCGCCGCGGGCGTTCTGCGCGCCGTTGAGCTCGGAGTGGGCGATGATCACCCGGCCATAGCCCTTGGCGACCACCTTCAGGGGGCTGGGCTTGCCGTCGCGGCCCAGGAAGAAGCCCGGCGGCTGCACGACGCGCGCATGACCCCAGCGGTTGATGACGATCCCGGCAATGTCCTTGGCGGGATCGAAGCGAGTTCCGGCCAGGATCGTCGCCAGCTGCTGGCGGACGATGCGCTCGTACTCGGCGTAGGGCGTTCCCAGGAGCCTGATGCGGTTGGCGACGGTCTGGGCCCGCGCGTCGGTCCCGTCGATCGAGTAGACGCCCATGTACATGGTGAAGAGCGCGGGCTTGTCCGGATCGAGCGGCGGCGTCATCCCGTCCACCAGCATCGGCGCGCGGATGTTGCCGCTGAAGCCTAGCATGTTGGCGTCGTCGAACCAGCGCAAGGCGGTCACGCCCAGGTCGTACATCGCTCGCCAGTTGGTCAGGGCCACGTTGATGACCAGGGCAGGGCCATGAACGAATTCCCCGTAGGCCGAGGCGATGTCGGTCGGCATGTCGGCCAGCACCCGGCGGTTCACCCAGCCGCCGCTGGCCATGACCACGGCCTTGGCGCGCACCTGGTGGAGACGGCCGCCCTTTTCGTAGACGACGAGCACGCCATCCTCCGAACCAGCCTTGCCGGTGTGGCCGACACGCACCGCCGTCGCCCCGAGCCGAAGCCGGGTCGGCTGGCCGGGGCGGTCGAAGGCGGCGAAATTGATCGGCTTGCTCAGGATGTCGGCGAAGGTGTTCTCGCCGCCGATGGCCCCGGGGAACATCTTCTTGATCAGTGGGCGGACCATGCCGCTGTTGCCGCCCGGGAAGGACATGGTCTGACGGGCGTTGTTGGTGACGTAGCGGCTGGCGGCGAGCGCCGACACCGCGCCCATGCCAAGGCCGCTGAGCAGGGCGATGGGCGGGCGCGCCACGCGCGTCACCGCCGGGTCATAGCCCTTCACCACCTCGAGATAGTGGGCATAGCTCATGCCATCGAGCTGCTCTGGCGTCAGGTCGGAGGTTCCGCCGGCATTGGCGCGCCAGGCCAGAAGCTGGCGGCGTAACTCGGGCGAGAACGGCGTGCGGGCCAGATCGTCATCCCAAATGTTGCGCGCCAGGCGCGGCGAGGTCGCCCCGTCAGTGGCGTTGAAGTGGTAGCCGATGTCGACCAGGCGTTCGCCGAAGCCGTCCATGTTGGTGTAGTTGTCCCAGGCGAAGCGCAGCGGCTTAAACTTGGGATCGAAGCTGGCGAAGCCGTATTCGCGCGGCAGGTCCAGGTCGTCGAAGACCCGGTCCATGATCCCGCCGGACCCCTTGGCCGGTACGCCAAAGTCGTTGGCCGCCTGCGGGCCGGTCAGGCGAACGCCACTGACCAGGAAGTCGTTCTGCTTGGATGCGCCGCCGAAGATCGGATGGTTCTCCAGGATCAGGCTGGTCTTCTTGCCGCCGGTCAGATTGGCGTAGTCGAAAGCGGTCAAAAGGCCGGCCGGACCGCCCCCCACGATCACCAAGTCGACCTGTTCGCTGTCCTCGGCCGTCGGCAACTCGTCGAAGGTCATGTCGCGCACGCGGTGCGCGGCGTTGATCACCGCCTGGGTGTTGCCGTTCGACAGCGCATAGTCACCCACGCCGCCACGCCCGGTGAACGCATCGACGAGGGGGCCGGCCGCCTCGGCCGCGTCCGCGCCGGTGGCGCAGCCGCCCATCAGCAGCGCGCCGCTACCGGCCAGGATGCCGTTGACGACGTCGCGCCGGCTGATCGGGGCCGACATGCCCAGGCGCTTGTCTTCCTGTTTACTGCTCACTTGCATCTCCGACGATGGCTGCGTCCCGCGCTGCGCCCGGGCGTCTTGTGACAAAAAGCTTGCCGCGCTCGTCGGACCGCGCGTCGACCGGCATGGTCGTCTGCAGGGCGCCGACGAAGCCGGTCTGGTTGCCGGCCCGGAACATGCCGTTGATCCGCAGGTTGGCGACCGCCGGATCGACGACGATCTTCAAGCGCGAATAGCGATTCATCTCGTCGGCGGCCTCGGCCAAGGTGTCGTTCTCGAAGAAGAGCTGACCGTCTACCCAGCTGGTGGCCTTCTCCAGATCCACGGTCCGCACGACGGGGGGGGCGGCGGGGTCGGTCTCGACCAGTTCCTGGCGTGGCTTCAGCTCCTGGGCGGAGGCGTCCGCGCGGATGGACCGCACCGCGACGCGCCCCTCCAGTAGGGTCACGCGCAGGCCATGCTGCGACAGGCCGACATCGAAGACGGTGCCTAACGCGGTCACTGTGCGATCGCGCGCGCGCACCACGAAGGGGCGTTGGCGGTCCTTGGCGACATGAAACAGGGCGCGCCCTGAAATCAGGGTGATGTCCCGCCGCGACCGCGTCAGCCGCGCCGCCAGCCGGGTGTTCGAATCCAGCGTCACCGCCGAACCGTCCGCCAGGACGATCTGGGTCCGTTCGTTCAGCGTGGTGCTATAGATCTTCGCACCCTGGACCATGGCCAAGGTCTCCGGGCCGTGGTCCAGGTTGAGGCCAACCCCGACGGTGATCAGAAGCCCCGCGGCGATGACGCAGCCTGCGGCGAGGCGTCGCCTCAGGCCGTGTCGCCTTGTCCTTTGGCGTGCGGCGTCGCGTAAGGCGCTGAGTTCGGGCAGATCGGCCTGGGCTCGCAGCGCGAAGAGCGCGGCCTGTAGGCGCTCATGGGCGCGCTGGTGCTCTTCGGCCTCCAACAGCCAGGCCCTGAAAGCGATCCGGTCGCGATCGGCCGCATCAGCGCGGCGTAGCCGCGCGTCCCATGCCGCGGCGGCGGCTTCGATGTCATCCATGCTCGGCGTCCGCGTCATAGGACCTTCCGGAGGCGCTTAAGGAGGTGGGCGTTGGCCTTGGCCATCTGCTTCTCGACGGTACTGAGCGACATGCCCATGCTGCGGGCAATCTCCACCTGGGAGACGCCGTCGAAGTGGTACTGACTGAAGACGTCCCGGACGTTTTGCGGCAGCTCGTAGAGCGCTGAGACCAGGGCTTGCAGGGCTTCTCGGCTTTGCAACACCCGTTCGGGCGAGAAGCCTGCCTTATCCTCGGCGTCGAAACCTTCGACCTGGGCGACGATGAAGTCGCGGGTGCTGGCGCGCCGCGCCTGATCGCGCAGGACATTGGCGGCGATCTGGAAGATGTAGCCTTGGAGATTGTCCACTGTTGAGAGGTTCTGCCGGGCCAGCCGGCCGAACACTTCCTGGACGAGATCGTCGGCGTCCTGGCCGGCGCGGATGCGCCGTTGAAAGAAGCGCGTGAGCGGGCCAGCGTACTCGATCACGACCTGCTCGAGCGGTGATTTCATGACCGACAGTGACATGCAAAGAGCCTCCCGGTCGTAGGACGCAGCGGGGCTCCAATACCGTAAGGCTTTCTGCGACTGCGGGACGTTGCAGGGCGTTCGGCGTTATATGCTGAAGGATCGCGCTGTATGCTGCGGGGCAAGGCGGCACATGCACAAGATCGTGCTCATCAGGCGCTAGCGTCACGCTCGGACACAGGAAGATTGGAAACACGGTCCAATGCCTTGGTATCGGGATCGACGACGCGTTCGAGAATTCCGAGCAGATCAACCAAGAGGGCGCCAGCCTTAGAGCGGGCTGGCGCGTCAACATTGACTGAGCGTCCAGTTTCTGGAGGTGCGCCAACGACGGCTCATGGCGCTATCTTGCTGTTAGCACGTAAGACGGGCGGCGCGATTGTCGACTGTGACTGGGAGCGCTCCGGTTCGACCTTACAAAAAGGGGAGGGGCGTATCGAGGCCCCTCCCGCCAGTCATTCCGTCGGAGCTGAATAGACGTCAGTAATCCATGGCCGGGACCGGCGCGGCGCGTTCCTCCTTCGGCGCCTCGGCGATCAGCGCCTCGGTGGTGATCAGCAGCGAGGCGACCGAAGCGGCGTCCTGGAGGGCCGTGCGCACCACCTTGGCTGGATCGATGACGCCCGCCTTGACCAGGTCCTGGTATTCGCCGGTCGCGGCGTTGAAGCCCCAGTTGTAGTCGGCCTTCTCCAGCAGCTTGCCGACCACGTAGGAGGCGTCCTCGCCCGCGTTGGCGACGATCTGGCGAGCCGGCGCCTGCAGGGCGCGGCGCACGATGTCGACGCCGGCCTTCTGGTCGTCATTGGCCGGCTTGACGGCGTCCAGGGCCTTCAGGGCGCGGAGCAGGGCGACGCCGCCGCCCGGCAGGATGCCCTCCTCGACCGCCGCCCGCGTCGCGTGCAGGGCGTCGTCGACCCGGTCCTTCTTTTCCTTGACCTCGACCTCGGTCGCCCCGCCGACCCGCACCACGGCCACGCCGCCCGCCAGCTTGGCCAGGCGCTCCTGCAGCTTCTCGCGGTCGTAGTCGGAGGTGGTGTCCTCGATCTGCCGGCGGATCTGGGCGGCGCGGCTGTCGATCGCGCCGCGCTGGCCCGCCCCGTCGATGATCGTGGTGTTGTCCTTGTCGATGGTCACCTTCTTGGCGCGGCCGAGCATCTCGACAGTGATGTTCTCCAGCTTGGTCCCCAGCTCCTCGGAGACCACGTTGCCGGCGGTCAGCACCGCGATGTCCTCGAGCATGGCCTTGCGGCGATCGCCGAAGCCCGGAGCCTTGACCGCCGCCACCTTCAGGCCACCGCGCAGCTTGTTGACGACCAGGGTGGCCAGGGCCTCGCCCTCAACGTCCTCGGCGATGATCAGCAGCGGCCGGCCCGACTGGATCACCTTCTCCAGCAGCGGCACGAGCGCGGCCAGGTTCGACAGCTTTTTCTCGTGGATCAGGATGTAGGGGTCGTCCAGCTCGACGCGAAGCTTGTCGTTGTTGGTCACGAAATAGGGGCTGATGTAGCCGCGGTCGAACTGCATGCCCTCGACCACCTCCAGCTCGGTGGCCAGGCTCTTGGCTTCCTCGACGGTGATCACCCCTTCGTTGCCGACCTTCTCCATGGCCTCGGCCAGGATGCGGCCGATCTCCTGGTCGCCGTTGGCCGAAATGGTGCCGACCTGGGCGATCTCGGTGTTGGCGCTGATCTTGCGCGCGTGGTTCTTGAGATCGGCCACGACGGCGCTAACCCCCAGGTCGATGCCGCGCTTGAGGTCCATCGGGTTCATGCCGGCGGCCACGGCCTTGGAGCCCTCGCGGACGATGGCCTGGGCCAGAACCGTGGCGGTGGTGGTGCCGTCGCCGGCCAGGTCGTTGGTCTTGGAGGCCACTTCGCGCAACATCTGCGCGCCCATGTTCTCGAACTTGTCCTTCAGTTCGATTTCCTTGGCGACGCTGACGCCGTCCTTGGTGATGCGCGGGCGCCGAAGCTCTTGTCGATGACGACGTTGCGGCCTTTGGGGCCCAGGGTGACCTTCACCGCGTCGGCCAGGATGTCGACACCGCGCAGCATGCGGTCGCGCGCGTCGGACGAGAACTTCACTTCCTTGGCAGCCATGGTTCCTACTCCTCTCGGTTGGGCTGTCAGTGGATGGAATTGGGTTTGGATTAGGCGGCCTTCTTGAGCGTCGCCTCGGTCTCGAGCACGCCCAGGATGTCGCTTTCCTTCATGATCAGCAGGTCCTCGCCGTCGATCTTGACCTCGGTTCCAGACCATTTGCCGAACAGCACCCGGTCACCGGGCTTGAGGGACAGCTCGACCAGCTTGCCGGCGTCGTCGCGGGCGCCGGGACCGACGGCGACCACCTCGCCCTGCTGAGGCTTTTCCTTGGCGGTGTCGGGGATGATGATGCCGCCCGAGGTCTTCTCCTCGGCTTCGATGCGACGGACGACCACACGGTCGTGCAAGGGGCGGAAATGCATGCATAACCTCCAGATGCAGAACTTGATGTGACGGGTCCACCGGGACATTGACCGGCGGACAAACGCCAAGCTAGGCGCGGTCCAAGCAGCTTCAAGAGGCGCCGTGCAAAAAATTCTGCTGCGCGTGCAACGCATTGAAGTTGCCCGGCTCTTCCTGTCGTCGACCCTTGACGAAGTCATGATCGCCGCGACATCCTTGGAGCTGCGAACGGCCAGCGCCGTTGCGCAAGAAGGAGCCAAGAATAGGAGGCCGTCGTGTCCCACGCCCGTTTCCCAGACCCCCCCGCCGCGCCCGGTCGCGCCCCGGAACTCCAAGCTTGAGGCGCCGCTCATGGACCGCGAATTTCTCAAGCAGCTGGACGGCTACGGCCTGACCACGGCCGAGATTCATTACTACCGCCTCGACCATCCGGCGCTCCTTCAGCTCTATGTCTGGCAGGAGTACGACCTCGCCCCACGGTTTCCGGTGTTGCAAGGCTTCCTCGATCACTGGCGGCGCGAGATCGAGGCGGCGCTTCACTCCGTTCAGGTCGCCCATGAGCGCCTGATCGGACCCACGGAGTGGCGGGCCGTGAACGGCGTCATCTCGCTTCACTAAGGGCGTGGCTGCGGTCGCCTCGGAGGCCCGTCATCGGCTCGCGAGGCCAAACGACAGCGCCTGGGCGACCAGCGCTCCGGCCCCGATCATCAGCGGCGGCCAGGCCAGGCTGGCCAGGAGGCTGGCGATCATGAACCGCCCGCGCGGCAGGCCCGACCATCCGGCCAGGAACGGCGCGACGGTCGCGGGCGGGCCCAGGAACCGGGCGATGACGATCGCCGCCGCGCCATGGCGCGCGAAAAGGCGCTCGGCCGCGACGCGGGCCCGGGCTGGAAGCCGCACCGGCGGCGCGCCGCGAGCTCGAAGGCCGCGGCCCAGCTGATAGGAGAGGGCGTTGCCGAGGAACGCGCCCGCCGACACCCAGGCCGCCGTTCCGTGATCCAGGGCCCCGGCGCCCATCGCCGCGCCCGCCAGGATCAGAAACGGCGTGACGGGCACGAAGAGCCCGACGACGACCACGGCCTCGGCGAAAGCGGCCCCGCCCAAGGCCGGCCCGATCCATGGGCTGCCGGCTTGAGCCATGGCCAGTCCGCGGTCCAGCAGGTCCGAGGTCATCCTGCGCCGTCGGCGGCGGAGCGGCCCGTCGCCGCCGTCCTTTCGGTTCGCCGGACCCGGGCGGCCTGGACCAGCGCCTTGAACAGCCGCCGATGGCGCGTCCGATAGAGCATGAACTCGGGATGATACTGCACGCCGACCCAGAACCGGCGCGAGCGATCCTCGATGGCCTGGATCAAGCCGTTGGCTTCGCGCGCCGCCACCGTGAGGCCCACCCCCAGTCGGTCGATGGCCTGCTGATGGATGGCGTTGACCCTCAAGGGGGCCGGGCCGAGAATGCCGGCCAGGCGGGACCCGCCGCGCAACCGAACCCGCTTGCGCGCCGTCAGGTGGTCCCAGCGTGACGGCGCGAGCTTGGCGCCCTCGAACGCCGCCAGGTCCATGTGCAGGGAGCCGCCGGCCAGGACGTTCAGCATCTGGGCGCCGCGGCACACGCCCAGCACCGGCAGGTCATGGCGGCGCGCCGCCAGGGCCCAGGACGCCTCCATGTCGCCGCGGGCGAGGTCGTAACGATAACCCGGCTTGGGGCGGCCCTCGAAAGCCAGGGGATAGACATCCGAGCCGCCGCCCAGCACCAGGCCGTCGATCGTGCGGGGGTCGCGCGGCGCGCGGGCGGTCAATCGGACGGCCGTTCCGCCCGCCAGCCAGATGGCCGTCTTCAAGGCCAGCCACGACAATCGATCGCCATGCTCGGGCATGGTCACGCCGATCACCGGCCGCCGCGAGCGCCGGACGGGTCTGCGACGCGTCAGGAGGTCCTCGCCGGCCTCATAGGTCAGCTCCTCGGGCAAGCGGCCGTGCTTGACCAGCGAACTGAGGACGAACAGCGCCCCCAGACCGATCAGCGGATCATCGTCGTCGGACAGTTCGCTCGGCGCGTCGCGTCCCTGCGAGAGGGCCGTCCGAAGATGGGCGAGGATCTCGCCCAGCGAGAGCACCCCGGTGGCTTGCGCCAACTGCTCGCGCAGGCCGGCCAGGCGGCGCGCGCCAAGACGCGCGCGGATCGCTGTCCAGGCCTCGTCGGCGGCGCCGAGGCGCGGGGCGGAGGCGGCGACCTCCTCGATGGCCGCCAGCAGCCAGACGCCGGGAACCTTGGTGCGGCCGCCGATGTTCGGCTGGCCGACGGGATCGAGCGGCGCGCCGATGGTCTGCAGGTAGAGCAGCCAGGGAAAATCCACGGCGGTCTGGATCGAGTGGAAGATGCCGGCCCAGAACCGCGCATTGACCTCGATCAGCTTGGGCTCGTCGGCGGGGTCGCCAGTCCAGCGGAAATCCAGCTCGGCCAGCCCGTTCCAATGCGTGGCCTCGAGCACCTTCTGGACGGCCGCGCGGAACGGCTCGGCGTCGACGGTCTCGCGCAGGGCGCCGGCGCCGGCCTTGCGCGGGAAGGTAGTCAGGTTGCGATAGGCCATGAACGCCGCCAACTGGCCGTTCTTGGCCAGGACGGCGACGCAATAGTCCCGTCCAGGAACGCATTCCTGCAGCAGGGGCCTGGCGCGATAGCCCAGGGTCTCGACCCGTTCGATCGCCTCCTGTGGCGTCTGGACCAGGCTGACGCCCCGTCCGCCGACGCCGCTGCTGGGCTTGACGATCAGCGGGTAGGTCAGGCCCGGCGCGAGCGCCCGCAGCGTACGCGGCTCGGGAACGATCCAGGTCCTGGGCGCCGGAAGGTCGGCGGCCGCGGCCGTCCTGACCAGGTGGTCCTTGGGGTGCACCTTGTCGATGCTCCGCCAACTGGGGGCGGCGATCTTGATCGTCGGTTCGAACCGGGCGCGGTGGCGCGCAATCAGTTCGGCCTCGCCGAACACCGGCATCAGCACATAGGGCCGTCCGTCGCCCGGCGCATAATCCAGCACGGCGGCTTCCAAGTCGTCCAGGAAGCGCTCGGGCTCGGTCTTCCAGGGCGCGACGGTGAAGGTCTCCCGCACGTGCTTGGAGAACGATAGCACCGTCAGATCGACGTCGTCGCAGCCGATCACTTCGACACCGCGCTGGGCGAGCGAGCGGGCGATCACCAGGGCCATCAGGCTGCGGCCGTAGGTGAGGATCACCCGCCCGGCGGGCCGGGCCGTTCGGATCCGATCATCGAGCGCCGTCATGCTCTCTCTCCCCTCGCGTGGAGCGACCGCCACGGTGGTGTTCCCGGCGCGCTCGACGCTCGCTCGACGTCAATCGCCGGATCGGTCGAGGTCAAGCGGAACGAACAGGCTCCGACCGTCGCGCCAGATCCTCAGCAGCACCGAGCCGCGGCCTAGCTTCTTGGCCGCTTCGACCTCGGCGCGGACGTCGGCGACGGCGCTCACCGCCCTGGCGTTGACGCGCGTGATCACATCGCCGCGCCGCAGGCCCTTGTCGGCCGCATCGCTCGAGGCGGCGACCCTGTCGATCAGCACGCCGGCAGCGGGGCCATCAACGCCCCGGCGCGCGGCGGCGTCGAGCGGAACGAGGGAGAGGCCCCAGAATGGTTCCGTCGCCGCCGGCCGCGCCGGCCGGACCCGCGCCAGCTTCGCTGGGCCGCTCGCCGGCGACGACGTCCAGATGCAGCGTGCGTCCCTCGCGCAGAAGCTCCAACCGCAGGCGCTCGCCCGGCCTGGCCTGGCCGACGCGGCGCGTCAGATCCGCCGACGAGGTCAGGGCCTGGCCGTTCAGAGCCAGCAGGGCGTCACCGGCTTTCAGGCCCGCCCGGTCGGCGGGGCCGCCCGGCGTCACGTCCGCGACGAGGGCCCCGGCGCGGCCGCGCGCGCCGAGGCTGTCGGCGATGTCGGGCGTGATGTTCTGCACCGTCGCGCCGATATAGCCGCGCGTCACCGATCCGCCGGCGATCAGTTGCCGGGTGACCCGGTCGGCGACGTCGGCGGGAATGGCGAAGCCGATGCCGACCGATCCGCCCGAGGGGGAATAGATCGCCGTGTTGACCCCGATGACGCGGCCATAGACGTCGAAGGCCGGTCCGCCCGAATTGCCGCGATTGATCGGCGCGTCGATCTGCAGGTAATCGACATAGGCCTCGCCGAGATCGCGCCCATAGGCCGAGATGATGCCGGTGGTCGCCGTGCCGCCAAGGCCGAACGGATTGCCCATGGCGATGACCCAGTCGCCGACCCGCGGGCGCGCCGCCGTCTCGAACGTCACGTACGAAAAGCCCGTCCCCGCGACCTTGAGCACCGCGAGATCGGTCAGCGGATCGCGGCCGACGATGCGCGCGGCCAGCTCGCGCCCGTCGCTCAGGCGCACCGTGACCTTGGCGGCGTTCTCGACGACATGATTGTTGGTCACGACATAGCCGTCGGCGGAGATGAGGAATCCCGAGCCGGAGATCCTCGCGTCGGGAAGCCTGGACGAATCGTCATCGTCGGGCGGGCCGAAACGGAAACCGAAGGGTAGGCCGGGAAAGAGCTGCGTCAGGTTTGGCTGGGCGCTGACCGGCCGCGTGACGTCGATCGACACCACGGCGGGCGCGACGCGGGCTATGATGTCGGCGAAGCTGGCCGGGCCGCTGGCGGGCGCGACGCGTTCGGCCGCCGCGGCCGTGACGCCCGTGGCCTGATCGGGGACGGCGAGCGTCGCCGCGCCGAGAAGCGTGGCCGCGGCCGTCGCGGCCAGGGCCTTCATCTTGATGGATTTTGGCATGGTGGAGCGCGAATTTCTGAACAACCGCCGTCGGCGAACGGCATGGCCCCGCCCGCTGGGAGCGGGGCCGTCCGGGCCTTAGTGGCTGATGGCCTTCTGGTTGATGGGGATCTTCTTCACGCTGGTGCGGCTCTGCGCGGTCTTGGCCGCGGTGATGGTCAGAAGGCCATTGCGGAAGCTGGCCTTGACCTGGTCCTCGTCAACGCCGTCAAGCGCCAGGCGCCGTTCGAAGCGTCCATAGACCCGCTCGCTGAAGCCGCGGCCGCGATCCTGCCGTTCGGCGCGCTTTTCGCCCCTCAGCGTCAGGACCCCGTCCTGCACCAGCACCTCGACGTCCTTGTCCTCGAGGCCCGGCAGCTCCGCCGTCACGCGGTATCCGGTCTCGGTCTCCTCGACCTCGATCTGCGGCCAGCTACCGCGCGCGCCGCTCCAAAGCGGCACCTCGAAGTCGCGGAAGATATCGTCGAACAGCCGGTTCATCTCCCGCTGCAGCGTGAAGACGGGCGATACGGGCTCGCGCAGGGGGTCGCTGCGGGCGCCGTCGTTGTTGCGGTTCCACGGGACGAGATCACGCACGTTCATTTCAATCCTCCTTTCGACGTGCTTGGGTTGGGAAATCGATCAGGCCGCGCGGGCCTTCGCCTTCTGGTCGACCAGCCGCGGCTCGCCGGATCGCGTCTGGACCTCGATGCGCCGCGGCTTGAGGGCCTCGGGGACCTCGCGCGCCAGGTCGATCGACAGCAGGCCGTCGGCGTGCTCGGCCGACTTGACCACGACATAGTCGGCCAGCTCGAAGCGACGCTCGAAGCCTCGGCGCGCGATGCCGCGATGCAGATAGGCCCCTTCGGCTTGCTCGCCTTCGGCGCGCCCGCCCTTGACGACCAGCAGGTTCGGCTGGGTCGTGATCTCCAGGTCGCTCGGCTTGAAGCCGGCGACGGCGAGCGTGATGCGATAGGCGTCCTCGCCCGTCTTTTCGATATCGTAGGGCGGATAGGCGCGATCCTCGTCGCCCTGCATGGCGCTATCGATCTGGCTCGCCAGTCGGTCGAAGCCGATGATCGACCGGTAAAGCGGCGAAAGGTCAATTGCCGTTCTCATGTCCATCTCCTCGATTGAGCAAGTTGGATCGGGCGGCGTCGGGGAAGCCCTCGAGCCGCCCGTGCCGAGCCCTTCCGGCGCTCGACGCCCGATGAGGTAGAGCGCGGAAAAAGACCGTCAAGAGCGCTCTTGCGAAATTTTCATGCTCTCCCAAATCGCCGTCCGATAACCGTCTGGCGAGGCTCCGCGGCCCGAAGCATCGCCAACAGCACTTCGGAAAGGAGAGGCTTGCGTGTTGCTGACGGCGAACTGGATTTCGGCGTTCGTGACCTTGTTCGTTACGATTGGGCCGATCGAGGCGGCCGTGATTTTCGCGGGCTTGACGTCAGGCGTGCACCGGCCCGACCGTCGCGTCTTGGCGATGCGGGCGGTGTTGATCGCCGGGGCGGTTCTCCTGCTTTTCGCCGTATGCGGCCGCGCGCTGCTGTCGCTGCTACACATCAGCCTGGCGGCCTTCCGCGTGGCCGGCGGCGTCCTTCTCTTCCTGCAGGCGCTCAGTCTCACCTTCGCCAACGCCGGACTGTCGTCGATCAGCGAGGACGAGCGCCGCGAAGCCCGCAAGCCCGGCGACATCGCCGTCTTTCCGCTGGCCTTTCCCCTGATCGCGGGGCCGGGAAGCCTATCGGCTGTGGTTCTGCTGGCGGGGCGATCCGAAGGCGTGCTCGACAGCGCCGCCATTCTGCTGATGCTGGGCGTCTGCCTTGGCATAACCTACGTGGCCATGCGGGCGTCCGAGCTTTTGGTGCGGCGCCTTGGGGAAACCGGCGCGGACGTGGTCGGGCGCATATCCGGTGTCTTGCTGGCGGGTCTGGCCGTGCAATTCATCTTTGACGGTCTGCGGCAGGCGCGCCTTTTGGGCTGATCGTCGGGAGGCTGTTAGCTTGGACGCGCGTTTAAGCCATCTAGGCTTGTCATGTTAACGGCCGAGGGCAGTGAACAGCCAATACTAGGAGCCTTAGGCGGTTGCCGCTGCCCATGCGGCATGGGCCTCGGCGCGAAAGCGGCGAAGGACAGGTCGGCTGTCCACACCGAGGTGCCGCTCCAGTTCGCGGGCGAAGGCCTGAGAGCTGTCCGTCCGCAGCACGATGCGCTCGCCCACACGCCGGCCGAACACCGCCGCGTGTCGGCCAGTGTCCGGATCCACAATGAGGCGGTCGCGCCGCGAGCGCGGGCTTCCAACTCGGCCATGGCCATGTCGATGGCCTTGGCCGAGAAATTCTTCCAGAACTGTGCAGCGGAGACGCGTCGGCCGCCGCCGCGTCATGAGGCCAGTGTAGCGTCGGACGCGATTCGGAACGAATTCGGGACGACTCGGCGCCCGCACCGATGATGGGTCTTACGTCGGTGAACGGCGGTTCACGCGGCGTTAGTCAACATGTCTTCCCGGTAGTGCTGGCTCGCATCGACGCTGGCGGAGCGGACGTAGGGGGAGTGTCGAACGTCGCTTTCCCGGACGGCGCCCAAGGTCCGCTGATGATGCCGTGGACGGCTCCCCACCCAGGTCGCAGGCTATGTGCGGCCGTAATGGAGGAGCGCCATGGAAGAGGTGGTCACGGTGGGATTGGACATCGCCAAGTCGGTGTTTCAGGTCCACGGAGTCGATGCTGCGGGCCATGTGGTCGTGCAGCGCAAGCTCACGCGAGCGAAGCTTATCCCGTTCTTTGAGAAGCTGCCGCCCTGTCGGGTGGGGATTGAGGCCTGCGCCACAGCACATCACTGGGGTCGCCGGCTGACTGAGCTGGGCCACGAGGTGAAGCTGATGCCGCCTTCCTACGTGAAGCCCTATGTGAAGCGGCAGAAGAACGACGCGGCTGATGCCGAGGCGATTTGCGAAGCTGTGACCCGGCCGACGATGCGTTTCGTCGAGGTGAAGGCCCCCGAGCAGCAGAGCGTGCTGGTGATCCATCGAACTCGGATGACCCTGATGCGTCACCGGATCGAGCTTTCCAACACGATCCGGGCTCACCTAGCCGAGTTTGGCCTGGTGGCTCCGATCGGCCGGATGGGGCTGCAGAGCCTGGTCGAGATCGTTCGCGACGAGACCGATGAGCGGATGCCGGTGAGCGCGCGGATCTGCCTGAAGTTGCTGGCTGACCAGCTCGACCTGGTGAACCGCCATGATCTTCCCCCGAGAGAGTGGACGGGGTTAAGCCGCTCTACGTTCGGCCTCGGCGGGGCTGATATAGCCTAGAGCCGAGTGCAGGCGACGGGAATTGTAGAAGCCCTCGATATAGCCGAACAGATCGCGCCGGGCCTCGGCGCGGGTGGCGTAGATCCGATGATGGACGCGCTCGGTCTTGAGGGTGTGGAAGAAGCTCTCCATCGGGGCGTTATCCCAGCAGTCGCCCTTGCGGCTCATGGAGGGGGTGATGCCGGCTTGGGCCAGGGCCGAGCGATAGGCCTCGGCGGCATATTGAATGCCGCGATCCGAATGATGGATGAGGCCGGGCGCGGGCTTTTGGCGTGCGATGGCCATGGTCAGGGCTTCCAGGGCGATCTGGGTGTGCAGGGTGTCGCGCATCGACCAGCCGACGAGTTTGCGGGTGTGCATGTCGAGGACGCCGGCCAGGTAGAGCCAGCCTTCGCCAGTCGGGATGTAGGTGAGATCGGCCAGCCAGACCTGGCCTGGAGCCGCCGCCTGGAAGTTGCGGGCGAGCCTGTTGGGCGCGATCGGATAGCCATGGCGGCTGTCGGTGGTGCGGGTACGGCGAGGCAACGCGGCCAGGCCGCGCAAGCCCGCCCGGCGCATCAACCGCTCGACCCGCGAGCGCCCAACGCGGCGCCCATGACCGCGCAGGACGGCGTGGACGCGCGGCGAACCATAGGTCCCACAGCTCTCGGCATGGATCAGGCGGATGTCCTCGGTCAGCGCGCGATTGGCCGCCGCCCGCCGGCTCTCGGGCCTGACGCGCCAGGCATAGTAGCCGCTGGCCGACAGACCCAGGACCCGACACATCACCCCGAACCGGCCAGGCGCCGCGGTGCTCATCGACGAACCCGAACTTCATCGGGAGGCCGCTCCGAAGATGAGCGCGGCTTTTTTTAGGATGTCGCGCTCCATCCGCAGATGGTCGTTCTCGCGACGCAGGCGGGCGTTCTCGGCGGCCAGATCAGACGGCGACGGGGCCGGCGCTTGCGTGTGGGCGCGCCGCGCCGGCCCCATCACCTGCGTCCCGTACTGCATCATCCATCGTCGCAGGACCGTCTCGTGCAGGCCCAACTCCCGGGCCACCATGCCGGCCGACAGGCCGCTGCTGGCGACACGGTCAACCGCTTCTCGTTTGAAGGTCTCCGGAAAGACCCGACGCTTCACGCTCATCAGACACTCCTCTCCAGCTCCGAAAAGCTAGCATGGGTGTCCACTCAAGCGAGGGAGGATCATGGAGCCTTCCAAGCCTGATCTGGAGATATCGCGCAGCCATCGCATGCTGCGCACCGCCTTGGGTCCCTTGCTGCTCGCGCGGCTGGAAGATCCCGCCGTCGCCGAGGTCATGCTCAATCCCGATGGGACGGTCTGGATCGACCGGTTCGACGTGGGGCTACGGCCCGCCGACCTGTCCCTGAGCCCGGCCGACGGCGAGCGGATCATCCGCCTGGTCGCCCATCACGTCGGCGTCGAGGTCCACGCCGGCCGGCCCCGTCTGGCCGCCGAACTGCCGGGCGGCGGCGAGCGCTTCGAGGGCCTGCTGCCGCCGCTGGTCTCGGGGCCGACCTTTTCCCTGCGCAAGCCCGCCAGCGTGGTCTTCCCCCTCGGCGACTACGTCGAGCATGGGGTGATGCGGGCGGAGGAGGCGAGGGCGCTCGCCGACGCCGTGGTCGAGCGTCGCAACATCCTGGTCGTGGGTCCCACCTCCAGCGGCAAGACCACCCTGGTCAACGCGCTGCTGGCCGAAGTCGCCGCGCTGGATGAGCGCGTGGTCCTGATCGAGGACGTGCGCGAGCTGCAATGCCCGGCCCGCAACCTGGTGGCCCTGCGCACCAAGGAGGGCGTGGCGAGTCTGGCCGATCTCGTGCGCTCGTCCCTGCGCCTGCGGCCCGACCGCATCATCATCGGCGAGGTCCGGGGCGCTGAAGCCCTCGACCTGATCAAGGCCTGGGGCACCGGCCATCCGGGCGGCGTGGCCACCCTGCACGCCGGGTCGGCCCTGGGCGCGCTGCTGCGCCTCGAACAGCTGATCCAGGAGGCGGTGGTCACCGTGCCGCGCGCCCTGATCGCCGAAACCATCGATCTGGTGGCCGTCATTTCCGGCCGCGGCCGGCAGCGCCGCCTGGTCGATCTGGCGCGCCTGACCGGCCTTGGGCCCGACGGCGCCTACCAGCTCACCCCCGCCCTGACCTCAAAGGAGATGCCCCATGTCTCGTAGCCTCGTCGCGCCCGGATCCCCGTTAGAACCGCCCCGGTGGCGCTTCTCGCGCCTGACCCTGCGGTCGATCGCCGCCGGGCTTTCCGGGACGGCGATCCTCGTCGCCAGCCACGCCCAGGCCGCCGGCTCGTCCATGCCCTGGGAGGAGCCGCTGGCAGCGGATCCTGGAGTCGATCGAGGGGCCCGTCGCCAAGATCATCGCGGTGATCATCATCATCGTCACCGGCCTGACCCTGGCCTTTGGCGACACCTCCGGCGGCTCGCGCAAGCTGATCCAGATCGTCTTCGGGCTGTCGATCGCGTTTGCCGCTTCCAGCTTCTTCCTGTCGTTCTTCTCGTTCGGCGGCGGGGCGGTGATCTGATGGCCGGCGATCGCGCGTTGGGGTTCGCCGCGCCCGTGCATCGGGCCCTAACCGAGCCGATGCTGCTGGCCGGGGCCCCGCGCGCGATCGCCCTGGTCAACGGGACCTTGGCCGCCGCCTTGGGCCTGGGCCTGCGGCTCTGGCTGGTCGGCGTCGGGGTCTGGCTGGTCGGTCATGGCCTAGCCGTCTGGGCCGCGCGCCACGACCCCCTGATCTTCGACGTCGGCCGCCGCCACGTGCGCGTGCCAACGCGCCTGGAGGTCTAGCCATGCTGGACCTTCGCGAATATGCCCGCCGGCCCAAGCTGCTCTGCGACTACCTGCCTTGGGCGGCCCTGGTCGCGCCGGGCGTGGTGCTCAACAAGGACGGCGCCTTCCAGCGCACCGCCGGCTTTCGTGGCCCCGACCTCGACTCCGTCGGCGACGCCGAGGTCGCCGCCGTCGCCGCGCGGCTGAACAACGCCCTGCGTCGGCTGGGTTCGGGTTGGGCGATCTTCATAGAGGCCCGCCGTGACCCGGCCATGGCCTATCCCGGGCAGCGTCTTCCCCGATCCGGTCTCGGCCCTGGTCGATATCGAGCGCCGCCAGGCCTTCCTGGAGGAGGGGGCGCATTTCGAGAGCCGCTACTTCCTGACGCTCGTCTATCTGCCGCCGGCCGAGCGGACGGGCCGGCTGGAGAACCTCTTTGTCGAGGGGCGGGCGCGCAGCCAGATCGACTGGCGCGCTCAGCTTGCCAGCTTCATCGACAGGTCCGATCGCCTGTTGGCCCTGATCCAGGGCCTGACCCGCGAGGCCGCGTGGCTGTCAGACGCGGCCACCTTGGGCTTTCTGCACGGGGCGGTGACCACCCAGCGCCAAGGCGTGCGCGTCCCCGAGACGCCGATGCACCTGGACGCGCTGTTGGCGACGCAGCCGCTGGAGGGCGGGCTGGAGCCGCGCCTGGGCCAATCCCATCTGCGCGTCCTGACCATCGTCGGCTTCCCGAGCCAGACCGTGCCGGGCCTCCTCGATGAGCTCAATCGCCTGGCCTTCGCCTATCGCTGGTCGACCCGGGCCCTGTGCCTGGACAAGGCCGACGCCAACCGGCTGATCGGCAAGATCCGGCGCCAATGGTTCGCCAAGCGCAAGTCGATCGGTGTCCTCTTGCAGGAGGCCCTGACCCAGCAGCCCTCGGCCCTGGTCGACAACGACGCCGCCAACAAGGCCGATGAGGCCGATCAGGCCTTGCAGGACCTTGGCGGCGACGCCGTGGCCTATGCCTACGTCACCGCCAGCCTGGTGGTCTGGGACGAGGATCCCGACCGCGCCGACGCCAAGCTGGCCCTGGCCGAGAAGGTCATCGCCGGCCGGGATTTCACGATCATCAAGGAGCGGATCAACGCCGTCGAGGCGTGGCTGGGAACGCTGCCGGGCCAGACCTACGCCAATGTCCGCCAGCCGCCGCTGTCGACCCTGAACCTGGCTCATATCGCGCCGCTGTCGGCCGTCTGGGCCGGGCCGTCGTCCAACCCGCACCTGGGCGGTCCGCCGCTGCTGCTGGCCAAGACCGAGGGCTCCACGCCGTTTCGGCTTTCGCTGCACGTCGGTGACGTCGGTCATGCGTTGGTTGTCGGGCCGACCGGCGTGGGCAAGAGCGTGCTGCTGGCGCTGCTGGCCCTGCAGTTTCGGCGCTATGCGGGCGCGCGGGTCGTCGCCTTCGACTTCGGCGGCTCGATCCGGGCCGCGGCCCTGGGCATGGGCGGGGTCTTTCATGACCTGGGCGGCGTGCTGCTCGACGCCGAGCGTCCGGCGGTGGCCTTGCAGCCTCTGGCGCGCGTGGACGATCCGGCCGAGCGCGTCTGGGCCGCCGAGTGGATCGCGGTCCTGCTCTCGGCGCAGGGCGTGCCGGTCACCCCGACGGTGCGCGACCACATCTGGTCGGCGCTGGCCAGCCTGGCCTCCGCCCCGGTCGATGAGCGGACCTTGACGGGGCTGGCGGCCCTGCTGCCGACCCTGGACCTGAAGAGCGCCCTGACGCCCTACACCCTGGCCGGGCCCTGGGGGCGGCTGCTCGACGCCGATCACGAGGCCCTGGCCGCCGGCGCCGTCCAGGCGTTCGAGACCGAGGGCTTGCTGGGCACGCCGGCCGCCCCGGCGGTGCTGGCCTATCTCTTCCACCGCATCGAGCGCGAGCTGGACGGCCGGCCAACCCTGATCCTGATCGACGAGGGCTGGCTGGCGCTCGATGACCCGGCCTTCGGCGCCCAGCTGCGCGAATGGCTCAAAACCCTGCGTAAGAAGAACGCCTCGGTGGTCTTCGCCACCCAGTCACTGACCGATATCGACGCCAGCTCGATCGCCCCGGTGATTGTCGAAAGCTGTCCGACGCGCATCTTCCTGCCCAACCCGCGCGCCCTCGAACCGCAGAGCGCGGCGATCTACGCCCGTTTCGGGCTCAGCGCCCGCCAGGTCGAGATCCTCAGCCGCTCCGCGCCCAAGCGCGACTACTACGTCCAGTCCCGGGCAGGCGAGCGCCTGTTCGACCTGGGCCTGGGGCCCGTCGCCCTGGCCTTCTGCGCGGCCTCCTCGAAAGCCGACCAGGCCGACATCGCCGCCGTCGTCGCCGCCCATGGTCCCGAGGACTTCGCGGCCGGCTGGCTGCGCCATCGGGGCCTCTTCTGGGCCGCCGACCTCCTGCCGTCCATCACCCTCCCGGAGTCCTCGCGATGAGTGTTTCTCGACGCCATCTGGCGGCGCTGCTGTGTGGCGCATTCCCCCTGGCGGCTACACCCGCCCTGGTCCCCTCGGCCCTGGCCCAGGTGGCCGTTTACGACCCCTCCAACTACGCTCAGAACGTGCTGCAGGCGGCGCGAGCCTTGCAGCAGATCAATAACCAGATCAGCAGCTTGCAGAATCAAGCTCAGATGCTGATTGGCCAGGCGCGCAATCTGGCCAGCCTGCCGTATTCGTCGTTGTCGGCGCTGCAGCAGCAGGTCGCCGCGACCCAGGCCCTGCTGGGAGAGGCCCGGGCCCTGGCCTACAATGTCCAGGACATCCAGGACGCCTTTCATCGCCACTATGACGTGGCCGATCTTCTGGCCAGTGACGCCGACCTGACCGCGCGGGCCGAGGCCCGCTGGACCACCTCGGTGGCCGGGTTCGAGGACGCCTTGAAGGTCCAGGCCGGCGTGGTCGGCGGTCTTGAGACCAGCCGCGGCGAGATGCAGAGCCTGGTGTCGGCCAGCCAGGGCGCGAGCGGCGCGCTGCAAGCGGCCCAGGCCGGCAACCAGCTCCTGGCCTTGCAGGCCCAACAGCTCTCGGCCCTGACCGCCGTGGTGGTGGCCAACGGTCGGGCGCAGGCCCTGGAGGCGGCCGACCGCGCCGCCGCGCGCGCCGACGCCAAGGCCCGCTTCTCCAAGTTCATGGGAGCCGCGCCGCAGCCATGAAACATTCCGCCGGCTTTCGGGCCCTCGTCTGGGGGGCCGCGCTGATCATCTTGCTTGGGGCTGCTGTCTTGGCGGGCAGGGCGTCCCAAGCGCCAATCCAGGTCTCGGCGTCGACACGGTCGGCCGGGGCTCAGAGCGAGCTTGCGCGCTGCAGGACGGCGGGGGAGGACGATGAAGCCTGCCGCGCGGCCTGGGCGGCGGCGCGGGAACGGTTCTTCGGGCGGCCGGCGTCATGAGCGACACCGGCGTCATCGACCGGATGCTGGACGTCTACACCCAGCACATCGACAGCGGCTTTGGTCTGCTGGGCGGCGAGGTGGCGTTCCTGTCCACCACCCTGGTGGCCATCGACATGACCCTGGCGGCGCTGTTCTGGGCCTGGGCCCAGGACGACGTCACCGCGCGCCTGGTCAAGAAGACGCTCTATGTCGGCTTCTTCGCCTTCCTGATCGGCAACTTCCACGCGCTCAGCCTGATCGTTCTGAAGAGCTTCTCGGGCCTGGGCCTGAAGGCCTCGGGCGCGGGGATTTCGGCCGACGACTTCCTGCGGCCTGGCAAGCTGGCGGCCCTGGGGATCTCGTCGTGCAAGCCGATCCTGCAGGCGGCCAGCGAGCTGGGCGGCTTTCCCGGCTTCTTCGAGAACATCGTCCAGATCGTGATCCTGCTGGCCGTGGCCCTCCTGGTCATCGTCGCCTTCTTCGTGATCGCGGTGCAAATTTTCGTGGTCCTCATAGAGTTTAAGTTGGCCACGCTTGCGGGCTTCGTCCTCGTGCCATTCGGCCTGTTCGGTCGCACCGCCTTCCTGGCCGAGCGCGTTCTCGGCGCGGTCATCGCCTCGGGCGTCAAGGTGATGGTCCTGGCGGTGATCGTCGGGATCGGCTCGAGCCTGTTCTCGGAATTCACCAGCGCCGCCTCCGGCCAGCCGACCCTGGAAGAGGTCCTGGCCATGGCCTTGGCGGCCCTGACGCTCTTGGGCCTGTCGATCTTCGGACCGGGCATCGCCTCGGGCCTGGTGTCGGGCGCGCCGCAACTGGGCGCCGGAGCGGCGGTCGGCACGGGCCTGACCGTGGCGGGCATGGCCATGGTCGGCGCCGGCGCGGCGCAGATGGCCGTGCGCGGCGGGTCGGGTTTGGCCGCTGCGGCTTCGACCGCCGGCGGCGCCGGCGGGCCGCGTCCGGGTCCTGATGCGCCAGCTCCCAGCGGCGCCGGCGGGGGACCTGGCCCGGGTCCAGGATCGGGCGGCGGGTCCGCTCAGCCGGCCGGTGGAGCCGCGCCCAGCAGGCCTGCGACCTCGGGCGGCGGCGAGCCCGGCTCGGGCGCTGCGTCGTCCGGCGCCGGCGAGGCCCCGGCCGCCGAGGCGCCGGCCTGGGCGCGCGATCTCAAGCAACAGCAGGCCCTGGCCCATGGCGCGAGCCTGGCCGCCCACGGCCTGGCCAGCGGCGACGACCACAGCGGCGGCGCCAGTCCCTCTCTCTCGGAGCAAAGCTGATGAACCCCTTCAAGGGTCCCTCGCGCCTGGGCGCGACACCCGTCCCCGAAACCCCCTATCAGCGCGCCGGCCAGGCCTGGGACGAGCGCATCGGTTCGGCAAGGGTCCAGGCCGCCAACTGGCGGCTGATCGCCCTGGGCCTGCTGGCCAGCAACATCGTCCAGTCGGGCGGCATGATCTGGCAGGCCGCGCGCGGCACGGTCACCCCCTGGGTGGTCGAGGTCGATCGCCTCGGCCAGACCCTCGCGGTCGGCCCGGCGGTTCGCGGCTATCGTCCGCCCGATCCGGTGATCGCCTGGACCCTGTCGCGCTTCATCGAGAACACCCGCGCCCTGCCGGCCGACCCGGTGGTGCTGGGCCAGAACTGGCGGCGGGCCTATGACTTCACCGACGCGGCGGGCGCGGCGGCCCTGTCGGACTATGCGCGGGGCGCTGATCCCTTCGTAGAGGTCGGCAAGGCGCAGGTCTCCGTCGATGTCACCAATGTCGTGCGCGCCTCGCCCGACAGCTTCCGACTGGCCTGGACCGAGCGGCGCTATGTCGACGGCCAGCTGGTCTCGACCCAGCGTTGGAGCGCCATCCTGACCCTGGTGATCGCCGCGCCGACCTCGCCCGAGGCCTTCGTCAAGAACCCGTTCGGGATCTTCGTGCGGGCGATTTCGTGGTCCCGGGAGTACGGCGCATGACCCGCTCGATGCTGATGATCGCGCTGGCGGGGGTCGCGACGCCGGCGGCCGGCTTGGCGTCGCCGCCCCACAAGGCCGCCGACCGGACTGTGCAGGCGGTGGCGGCCACGGAATATCTCTTCGTCGAGCGCGGCGTGTTCGAGCTGGTCGCCGCGCCAGGCCAGATCACCGACATCGTCCTGGAGCCGGGCGAGACCCTGGTCGAGACCAATCCGATCGCCGCCGGCGACACCGCCCGCTGGGTGATCGGCGACACCACCAGCGGCGAGGGGGCCAGCCGCCGTGTCCATGTCCTGGTCAAGCCCGTTGAGGCGGGCCTTTCGACCAACCTGATCATCAACACCAGTCGGCGCAGCTATCACCTGCAGATGCGCGCCTCGACGCGCGCCTATCTTTCGCAGGTGGCCTGGCGCTATCCGCAAGCGCCGAACCTGACGCCGGCGGTCCCGGTCAAGCCGGTCGTCTTGGTGTCACCGCCGGCTCCGCCAGCGCCGGTGACGCGCAATCTCGGCTATCGCATCAAGGGCGAGGCGCGCTGGCGGCCAGCGCGGGTCTACGACGACGGCGCACGGACCTATGTCGAGTTTGGTCCCGCGATCGCCCTGTCCGACCTGCCGCCGCTCTACGGTCTGGGACCGGGCGGCAAGACCTCGGAACTGATCAACTATCGCCTCGAAGGTCGTCGGCTGGTGGTCGATCGGCTGTTCGACCGCGCCGAGCTGCGCTTTGGCCTGAAACGATGGGAACGCCGCGTCCGGATCGAGCGAACGGCGCCTGCGCGGGAGGCCATCCAATGACCCAGCCCATCGACCAAGAACAGCAGGCCATCGCCAAGAGCCTTCGCCTGCGTGGCGCAGCCAAGCCCGTGGCGCGCGTCTCGCGCAAGGCCCTGATCATCACGGTTGGCGTTGTGGCGATCGGCGTGGCCGCCGCCGTGGCGTGGTCGCTGCGCGAAAAGGAGCGTTCCGCCGCTGCGCCGATGTTCCAGCCTGCCGCCTCGCCGCCCGAAGCGGTCACCGGCTTGCCGCGCGACTACCTGCAACGGCGCGAGGTTCCGGTGCTGGGGCCGCCGCTGCCC
This sequence comes from Caulobacter sp. UC70_42, assembly GCF_044056025.1. Taxonomy (NCBI): domain Bacteria; kingdom Pseudomonadati; phylum Pseudomonadota; class Alphaproteobacteria; order Caulobacterales; family Caulobacteraceae; genus Caulobacter; species Caulobacter sp. UC70_42. The sequence continues at coordinate 3,583,140 of NZ_CP171994.1, forward strand.
GGCGATCTTGGCCGGCCGATGCTCAGCGCCCAGCGCGCTCGCGGGCTTGACGCTTCAGCCGCGCCGTCGGAGCAGACGATGTCCTTGCCGCCGCCAGTGACTGCGCGTCCAGTCGAGAGGCCGGTGGCGGTGGATCAAGCAGTCCAGGCCTGGCAGGCGGCGCGCAAAGCCGGTCTCTTCGCGGCGGCGACGGTCAAGGGCGGTGAGCAGACGTCGCCCGCCGCTTCGGTGGGCGCGGCAGTCGCCAGCCTCGCCGACGCGCGGGCGACCAGCCCCGAGCGGCTCCAGCCGCCGGCCTCGCCCTATCTGCTGCAGGCCGGATCGATCATTCCAGCGGCGCTGGTGACAGGGCTTCGGTCGGACGCGGCGGGCTTGGCCATCGCCCAGGTCAGTCAGGATGTCTTCGACAGCCTGGGCGGACATCACCTCCTGATCCCGGCCGGATCCAGGCTGATCGGCCAATACGAGACCGCCACCCACGTCGGCCAGAGCCGGCTGGCGGTCGCGTGGACACGGCTGATCCTGCCCTCGGGGCGTTCGATCATCCTCGACAAGCTGCCGGGCGCCGACGCCCAAGGCATGGCCGGTCTGCAGGACGGCGTAGACCGGCACGGCAAGGCGGTGCTCGCCGCCGCCGCGCTCAGCACGGTCCTGGCCATCGGGGCCGAGGCCGGGCAGTCGAGCGGCGGCGATGACCTGGAGCAGGCGATCCGTCGCGGCGCCAGTCAGTCGATCAGCGACGTCGGCCAGCAGGCGGTCGGCCGCAGCCTCTCCCTGACCCCGACCCTGACCATTCGACCCGGCGCGCCGCTGCGGGTGCTGCTGTCGCGCGATCTGGTCCTCGAGCCCTATGCCGAGGAGGCGCGTCCATGAACAAGCTCAAGCTGGGTCCGATCGAGGACGAAACCCCGGTGAAGGTCACGGTCGATCTCCCAGCGGCCGTGCATCGCGATCTCGTCGACTATGGCAAGCAACTAGCGGCCGAGACGGGCTCGAAGGTCGCCGAACCGGGCAAGCTGATCGTGCCGATGGTGGCGCGCTTCATGGAGAGCGACCGGGGGTTCACGCGCGGGCGCAAGGCTAGAAAGGCCTGAACGTTCAATCGTCTTGCGCAAACTCTTCATCGGCCGCGAGGGTGCGAACAAGGGCGAGGATCTGGCTGCGTTGGCCCGAGCGAATCTTTCGGGAAGGCGAGCGCCAGTTCCACGCCCTCGCGGCTGGCCAGAAACGCGTCCACCACGGTTTGCCGGCAATTGATGGCGGCGTTTTCAGCAGTGGGCTCCTCAAGGCCTTCGAAAAACCAGCTGATCGGGACCTGCAGGTGCAACGCCAGGGCCTGAAGCTTGGACGCGCTGATCCGGTTGGTTCCGCGCTCGTACTTCTGCAACTGCTGGAAAGTGAGTCCCAAGGCGTCGGCCACCTGTGTTTGGCTCGCGCCCGCTAGCTTTCGGCGCAGGCGAATACGTTGGCCGACATGGAGGTCGACGGGATGAGGGGAGGCGTTGGTCAAGGCGGAGCGCTCCAGGAAGGTTGACCGATCTGAGACGAACCGGCGGGCTGGAAGGGACGCTTGGGCGCGGACTATTTTTGCGCCCGCCTAGTCGGCGTTGGAAGGATCCAAGGCGCGTTTCAACTCGAGCGCCAGACACACGCCCGCCCGCTTCAGCTGTAGCGCTACGGCGGCCGGCGCCGCGGCGTCTTAGCCGGCGGGCAGGGCAATGGGCGCGGCGCTCCCGCGCCTGACGAAACCCTTCCGGATGGCGGAACTGGGAGCCTTGTTGAACGCCGTGCGGACGGTCACCCGCGTTTAGGCGGCTCGGCGCGTTTCCGCGTGTTTTCCGACCCCAGGTCCCGCGCGCCCCTCGCGGGCCCATGGACGCTGTTGGCGGCCTGGCGCCCGTGGCGTCAGGCGGCCAGGAGCCGTCGCGCCGCGCCGCAGACGTCCTGGAGGTCGTAGGGCTTGGGAATGAACAGGCCCGAGGTGATCGACCGGTCGCAAGATCGGCAAGGCCGAGGTCACCAGGACGTGCAGGTCGGGCGCCAGCGCCTTGAGGCTTTCGGCCAGGTCGATGCCGTTCATCGCGCCGGGCATGTTCACGTCGGTGAAGAGGACGGTGATGTTCGTATGAGCGGCGTACATCCGCAACGCCTCGGCGGCGTTTTGGGCCTCGACACCAGCGGCTGGGGCCGCCGGGCGCGTCGCCGGTGAAGCCGTGTCCCCCGGCCAGCGCCTCCAGCCGCCGCGTCAGGTCCGGCTTGTCGACCGCGGCCAGGCCCGAGGTGAAGCCGACGTGGTCGAGCAAGCCCTGGTCGTTGTAGAGGCCCAGCAGCAGCGAGCCGACCAGCTTGCTGTCCTTGCCATAGCGGAAGCCGCCGACCACGCAGTCGGCCGTACGCTGACGCTTGACCTTGAGCATCGCCCGCGCGCCCTCGCTGTAGGGGCCGTCCAGGCGTTTGGCCACGATCCCTTCGAGCTTGCCTTCATCCAGCCAGGCCTGGGCCGTAGCGCGATCTTTCGTCCCCGGCGTCAGGCTCAGCCTTGGTCCGCCCTGCTGCTGGTGGAAAGCCACGAGCGCGGCGTGGCGTTCGCTCAAGGGACGTTGTCGAAGGTCGGTCCCGTCCGGGGCCTGCAGCATGTCGAATAGCGCGAAGGTTGCTGGAGTCTCATGGGCTAGCCGCAGGATGCGGCTCTGGGCCGGGTGCAGCCGCATCTGCAGCGCCTCGAACGAGAACGCGTCGCCCTGGGCGATCAGCAACTCGCCATCGATGGCGAACGACGTCGCGGGGAGGGCGGCCAGCTGGGCGACGACCTCCGGGAAGTAGCGGGTCAGGGGTTTGCCGGACTTGGCCTGCAGGATCACGACGTCGGCCAGGCGAAACGCCAGACAGCGAAAGCCGTCCCACTTGGGCTCGAACCACCAGCCCGGCTCGTCGGGCAAGCGGCTCACCGAACGCGCTTCCATGGCGATGGCTTCGGTCAGCCTGGCCTTGGGCTTAGCCATGGCGATGGATCGGCGGCGTCCGTCGGCGGCGGAAGCGGCGCCTCATTCGCGTTTGCCTTCGGCCGGGTCGGCGGCCGGGCCCAGGCGGCCATCGGTCGGGGAGGCCGGAATGTCGCTGGCGGGTTTGGGCGGCGTCTTGGCCGCAGACTGATCCTCCGGCGCACTGTCAGGGGAGGGTTTGATCGGCTCGCTCATGGTGATCTCCAAAGGATCTGAACAAAGCGCCGGCCACTGGGCGATGTTCCGGCCGCTTGGAGTTCAGTCGAAACTCGACAGGATGGGCGGGGCCTCATCGGCGATTTCGCGCGCCAGATAGCCAAGCCGTCCAACGCGGCCCGCCAAGCGTGTCCCAGCTTCGCCGTGAATGAACACGCCCCAGGCCGCGGCCTCGAACGGCGCCACGCCCCGCGCCAGCAGACCGGTGATCAGGCCGCCCAGGACGTCGCCGGATCCCGAGACGCCAAGGCCAGGGCCGCCGCCCGCGTAGCGGCCCGCCCGACCGTCGGCGTCGATGACATGGGTGATCGGGCCCTTGGCCGCGACGATCGCCTTGAAACGACTGGCCACCGCTCGGCCGGCGGCCAGCGGGTCATCGTCGATCCGCGCCTTGGGCCAGTCCAGCAGGCGCGCCATTTCGCCGGCGTTGGGGGTGAGGACCAGACCCTGCCGTCTTGGCCCGTCGCGCACCGCCTCCAAGGCTCCCGCGTCAACGACGATCGCCCGGCTCGTTTCGCGGGCCAGCAGGGCGGCTGCCAGGCCATCGCCGTCGTCCATCATGCCAGGGCCGATCAACAGGGCGTCACAGCGTTCGGCGTGTTCGGCGATGATCGCCATGGCCTTGTCCGACGCCTGCGCGCCGCCGTTCTGGGGCAGGGCGAGCACGCGAGCTTCAGGCAAGGCGACGCTCAGCGTCGCGACCGCCGCCTCGGCGACGACCACCTGGAGCTTGCCCGCGCCGGCGCGCAACGCGGCCACGCCCGCGAGCATTGCCGCGCCCGTGAGCTCGACACCGCCGCCCACGACGAGAACCCGACCGCGGGAATCCTTGCCGCCATCGCCGGGGGGCGCGAGGGGGTGGGCGCGCATCCAGGCGCCGTCGAGGGCTTCGATCGCGCTCATCGCGCCGCCACGGCCGCGTCCGGCTCGGCGGTCACGGGCGCGGCCTCATCTTCCAACGGCGCCGTGAAATTGTAGCGCGCCAACACCAGCCCGCCGTCCTGGCCTTGATCGGCGTCGAAGCGGTATTCGGTGACGCCGCAGTTGACGATGTCGCCCTCGGCGTCGATCGCCAGGATGTCCTGTTCGGTCAGACCTTCGAGCAGATAGCGCAGGCACAGGACCACCACCTGGTGGGCGATGATCATCACCCGGTCGCCGGCATGATGCAGGCTGAGCGTATCGATGATGCTGCGAAGCCGAAGGATGACATCGCACCAGCTCTCGCCGCCTGGCGGCCGGTGATAGAACTTGCCCAGCAGCCGACGAAATTCCGCCTGGTCGGGAAACTGGGCCTCGATGCCCCGGCGCGTGAGGCGGTCCAGGATCCCAAACTCTTTTTCCCGCAGCCGCTCGTCGATGCAGAACTTGTGGCGGGGATCCACCAGGCCGCCAGCGTCGCGCACGGCCTGACTGGTCTGGATGGCGCGCAGATAGGGCGAGGTCATCAAGGTGCAGGGACGCTCCTCGTGCGGCTGGCGCGCGAACCAGCGACCCAAGGCCTGGGCCTGCTGCTGGCCCAGGGCGCTCAGGGCCACGTCCATATCCCGATCGGCGATGTCGATGTGCGTCAAGCCGGCGGCGTCGGCCGCGTCGCGCGCGACATTGCCCGCGCTTTGACCGTGTCGGACGATCCAGAGTCGGTCGGGCCAGCGTTGCTCCATGTCATGAGGAACACCTGATCGCCGCCTTGGTTCTTCGTCTCGCCGCCTGGGCCTAGCGAACGGCGCGACCGTCTGCGTCTTGGCGAGAACCGGTCGCCGGCTTCGGCGTTCTGGGCTCATGACCCAGACTTCCTCCACCCCTGCGCTGAACGCCGAACTTGTCGGCGCCGAGATCGTCGTCACCGGACCGGACGGCTTCAGGCGCGCGATGTCCCTGGACACGGCCCGTACGTCCCTGAGCAATCTCCAGCGCGCCATCGCGGCGGCTGGCGAGCCGCAAGAAGTCTACCAGAAACCCTTGGGCTGACGTTGGCGCGGACCTGCACGGTGTAGGTTCGGTTAGACCAGGATCGTGTCGGCCTCTTCGGTCAGCCGGTCGCAGAGCTTGAATTCCCGCCGCTTGAAGGCCGCCGCCGCGCCCTTGCGCAGCAGGGCGTGGGCGGCGGCGGGAAAGCGCTTGCGCAGCTTGCCAGCCCAAAGCTCGGCGTTCTCGGGCGCGACCTTCAATTCGTTGGTCCGGTTGGCGATCATGGCGCTGGCCTCGGGCAGGGCGGGCCAGCTCATCAGAACCGCCAGGCCCTTTTCGAAATCCGGATGGGCGGCCGCATAGGCCAGGGCCCTGGCCTCCGCCTCGACATCGTCGAAGCCTGCCAGGCGGCTGACGAAAGCCTTGGCCCGGCCCATGTCCAGGGTCCGCTGGAACGAGGCCCACCGCACCGCCTGGGCGCCGGCGGTGTCGCCCGAGGCTTCGAGATAGTCGATCCAAGCGGTCTCCCAATCGAAATCCGGCGCGGCCAGGCGCCCCCTGAAGCCCGAGGGCTTGGGGGCCGCCAGTCGCAAGGCGGCCCCGGCCGCTTCGGTCTGGCCGGCGGCCATCAGGCGCTGGGCCATCGCGATCGCCACCGGCGGCGTCGCGAGGGCGGCGGGAGAATAGGTCTGGCCGAACGCCTCGACGTCGCCGGCCGCGTCGGCCAGGTGGCGAACGATCGGGATCCAGCCGGGGTGTCGGGTTGCGTGGTCGAGCGCCAGGGACAGGGCGATCTTCGCCATCGCCGCAGAGGTCTGGGAGACAAGCCCCGGGAGCCAGGACTCCCAGGCGCGGGGCTGCAAGGCGATGGCCTCGATCAGCGCCTGGGCGGCCAACTGGCTGTCGTGCTCGGCCTGAAGGCGTCCCAGGTCCTCGGCGGCGCGGCGATAGATCGCTTCCAGGGCGTCGTCGCGTTCACGCAGGCGCCGGGTCGTCTGCGGCGCGGTGGCGATCAATCGCCAGAGCCGCTGCGATGCGGCGGCGGTGTCTTCCAGCGCCAGGCGGCCGGCGATCAGGCCCCGCAGGGCGTCGAGGTCCCGCAGGAAGGCCGGCTTCTCGCGCCAGGTCACCTGGCCGCGGCTGGTCTCGACGGCGGCGAGACGTTTGTCGATCTCCGGGACCAGGTGGGTCGCGCCCAGACCCGCGGCCAGTTCCATCCGTAGGCGGCGCTTCAGATCCTTGCGCGTGTCGGCGACCTCGGCCAGAATCTCGGCCAGCCGTTCGGCCCCGAGGCTGGCGAGGTTCTCGGGCGTCACCTTCTTCTGGCTGGCGAGGCTGGGTTTGGTCATGACGTCCACGGCGAGCAGCGGGAAGACAACGCCGGGATGGCTTGGCCGTTTCAGCGGGGTGGTGCGCTCGGGAAGGCGCCGCCCGATGGAAGGCTTCGATGGAAGGCTTCAGAGCATCTCCAGCGGGCGGCGACGTTTGGGGCGTGGGAAGGCGCGCTCCAGCGTCACGAGATCTTCCGGGGACAGCACGAGATCGGCGGCGGCGCGATTGTCGCGAACATGGGCCGGCGCGCCCGCCTTGGGGATGGGCAGCAGGCCGGGTTGGCGCAGCAACCAGGCCAAGGCGACCTGCGCCGGCGTGGCGTCCTTCTGGCGGGCCAGATCCTTGAGCGTGGTGTCGGCGAGCAGGCGGCCCTGTTCGACCGGACTGTAGGCCATGACCGGCAGGGCGTGGTCGTTCAGCCAGGGCAGGAGATCCAGTTCCGGGGCGCGGCGGGTGAGGTTGAAGAGGATCTGGTCGGTCGCACAGCGCTGGCCGCCAGCCGCCATCAGGGCGATCATGTCGTCGGCGTCGAGATTGCTGACGCCCCAGCGCGCGATCTTGCCAGCCTCGACCAGGCGTTCCATGGCCTCGACGGTCTCGGCCAGGGGAACGTTTCCGCGCCAATGCAGCAGGTAGAGATCAAGATGGTCGACGCCCAGCCGCTTGAGGCTGGCCTCGCAGGCCTTGGGCAAGCGGGCGCGCGAGGCGTTCTGCGGATAGGCCTTGCTCACCAGGAAGACGCGATCGCGCAGGCCGCCGATCGCCTCGCCGACCAGGGTTTCGGCCGCGCCCTCGCCATACATCTCGGCGGTGTCGATCAGGGTCATGCCCAGGTTCACGCCCTCGCGCAGGGCCGCGATCTCGTCGGCGCGGCGCTCGGGGCGCTCGGCCATCATCCAGGTGCCTTGGCCCAGGGCTGGGACCTCGGCGCCGTCCGGGAAGCGGATCGTCTTCATGTTTTGCGCTCGCTGTTGAGGGCCTGTCCGCGCGCGCCGCGTCCAGGCTTGACGACGCGCAGGCAAACGAGGGGCTGGCCTCGACGTTCCGTCACGTCGCGGAACTCAGCCGACCAAACACGGCGCCGGTGCGGGTCAAGCCTCGGCGGCGATCTGGCGCAGCGCCTGTTCGAAATATTCGGGGGGCTGGCCGCCCGAGATCAGGTAGCGGTCGTTGATCACCACGGCCGGCACCGAGCTGATCCCCGCCGCCTGCCAGGCGCGTTCGGCCTCGCGCACCTCCTGGGCATAGCGGCCCGAGGTCAGCACCGCGTGGGCCTCATGCGGATCCAGGCCCGCCTTTATCGCCGCGCGCACCAGCACCTCGTGATCGGCGGGGCTGTCGTTGTCGGTGAAATAGGCGTCGAACAGAGCGCGCTTGAGAGCCTTCTGGTCGCCAACCAAGCCCGCCCAATGCAGCAGGCGGTGGGCGTCGAAGGTGTTGTAGATGCGGCTGTTCTCGTCGGTGGCCATGGTGAAGCCCACCGACGCGGCCCGATCGTGAATGGCCTGACGGTTGGCCGCCGACTGCTCGCGGGTCGCGCCGTACTTCTGGGCCACGTGCTCGACGATGTTCTGCCCCTCCGCCGGCATGTCCGGGTTCAGCTCAAAGGGTTGGAAATGGATTTCCGCGTCGACGAGGTCGCCGACCCGCTCGAGCGCGGCCTCCAGCCCGCCAAGGCCCACCACGCACCAGGGGCAGGAGACGTCGGAGACGAAGTCGATCTTCAGGGGCTTGGTCATCGGGCGATCCAGAGTGGGGGAACGGCAGATATAGGCGCGATGAAACAGAATCCGACGGTTTCGAAGCCCACGCCAAGCTGGCCACGACGATCCCGCGGGTCCCTGCGCGCCGATATCGACTGGAGGCGAGGCTCAGCGCCGAGGTCTTCACGCTGGAAACCGAACCCCGGGGCCGTGCACGTTTTCTGGCATCACTAGGCGCGCGGCAAGCCGATCACGATGGCCAGGGCCGCGAGCCCGCCGAGCAGCAGGACGGCCAGCAGGCCGGTCCATCCAGTGGCGGTCAGGAGGCGGCCGGTCGGTCGAAGGCGGGGAGGCATGGGGAAGACCTTAGGGCAGGGCCAAGCTTGAGGCTAGGCGATGAGGGACGGTTGCTGGGCGCTGGTCGCCCCCGGTTCGAAATTCGACACCGTCACCCCCAACAGTCGCACCCCCTGGGTCACGGGCATCACCGAGCCGACGAGATCGTCGGCCAGGCGTCGCAAGACCGCCTGAGCCGTCACCGGGCCGCTGGCCGAGCGGCTTCGCGTGGCCTGCTGGAAGTCGGCATATTTGATCTTCACCGTGACGGTGCGCCCGAAATGCGCCGCTGCGTTCGCACCAGCCAAACACCTTGTCGGCCAGCGCCTGGACCTCGTCCTTGATGGCGGCGGGATCGGTCAGGTCGGTCTGGAACGTCGTCTCCGAGCCTGAGGACTTGCGCACTCGATCGGGATTGACCGGGCGGTGATCGACGCCGCGCGCCACGCCATGAAACCAGGGGCCGGACTTGCCGAAATGCTGGACCAGATCCTCCAGCGACCGGCGATGGAGATCCTCGCCCGTGTGGATCCCTAACCGCTTCATCTTGGCTTCGGTCACCGCGCCCACGCCGTGAAAGCGGCCGATCGGCAAGCTGGCGACGAAGGCCTCGCCCTGACCCGGCGCCACCACGAACTGGCCGTTGGGCTTGCGCTGGTCCGAGGCCAGCTTGGCCAGGAACTTGTTGTAGGAGATCCCGGCCGAGGCGGTCAGGCCGGTTTCCTCGAAGATGCGCTGACGGATCCGCCGGGCCGTGTCGGTGGCCGTCTCAAGACCGGCCCGGTTGGCGGTCACGTCGAGATAGGCCTCATCCAGCGACAGCGGCTCGATGGCGTCGGCGTAGTCGGCGAAGATCGCGTGGATCTGCCACGACACGGCCTTGTAGACCTCGAACCTTGGCGGCACGAACAGCAGCTGCGGGCACTGGCGCAGGGCCGTGGTCGAGGGCATGGCCGAGCGCACCCCAAACCGGCGCGCCTCATAGCTTGCGGCGGCCACCACGCCGCGTCGCGCGCCATGACCCACGGCCAGGGGCTTGCCGCGCAGGGTCGGATCAACGCGCTGCTCCACCGAGGCGAAGAAGGCGTCCATGTCGATATGGATGATCTTGCGCAGCGGCTCGGTCATGACGATCCACCTTAGCAGAGCTGGAACGTAACGGGAACTGCTACGCCTTGATTTGGGCGAACCACGCGGCATAGGGCGTATTGCGCGCCATATGCCGATTGAGGTCCGGCGCGCCGTCGGTCCACCACACCGGGCCTCGCTCGCCCAGGCCGACCTTGGCGGCCTGCGCCTGGCGGCGCGCGGCGGCGAGCTGTTCGGCGTCGGCTGCCTTCAGCGCTTCACGCACCGCGCGGCGCGCGGCCATCAATTGATCAACGAGCGCTTGGCGCGCTTGGGGCGGAAGATGCGGATTGGCGGTGCGCCAGAGCCGGCCGCGAACGACGATGTAGCGGCCGTCGGGCGTCTTCAGCGGTGTGGATCCAGCGGCCTTCGGGCTCATCGGTCCAGGACGATCCAGGCCGGCGCGTGGTCGCTGGCGCCCTCCAGGCCCCGCACCCAGCGATCGACCCCGGCGTCGGACAGCGCGTCGGCGAGATTGGGGCTGAGCAGCAGATGGTCGATCCTCAGGCCTTTGTCGTTGGGCCAGCGGTGGCGCATGTAGGACCAGAAGGTCCACAGCGGCCCGGTGGGATGGACGGCCCGCAGGGCGTCGGTCCAGCCCTGATCAAGCAACCGGGCGAACGCGGCCCGGCTTTGCGGGGCCAGCAAGGCGTTGTCGCCATAGGAATGGTTTGGATAGAGGTCGGCCTCGGTCGGCACGACATTGTAGTCGCCGGCCAGGATGACTGGCGCGCCACTCGCCAGCAGCGTGGCGGCATGGTCGATCAGACGGTCGAACCAGGCCAGTTTGTAATCGAACTTGGGACCGGGATGGGGGTTGCCGTTGGGCAGGTATAGGCATGCAATCAACACCCCATTCACCGCCGCCTCGATGTAGCGCGCCTGGCTCTTGTCGGGATCGCCGGGCAGGGCGGTGCGGGTGACGATCGGGGCTCCGCCGCGCGCCAGGATCGCCACCCCGTTCCAGGTGCGCTGGCCGCGCCAAGCGGCCTGGTAGCCCACGGCCTCGAGCGCCTGCGCCGGAAAGGCGCCCTGGTCGGCCTTCAGCTCCTGCAGGCAGACGACGTCGGGCTGCTCGGCCTCCAGCCAGGCGGTCAGCGGGCCAAGGCGGGTGTTGACGTTGTTGATGTTGAGGGTGGCGATCTTCACGCGGTCAGTCGGCCGCGCCGCGCGCCGATCTGAGGCGCAGCGCCACCGCCTCGCTGTCGCCGCCGACCGCGACGATGGTGTTGCGCACCGCCTGGGCGTCGACGCCCAGCCGCGTGGCCCAACGCTCGACGGCGGCGTCGTCGTCCGGATCGATCCGTTCGGCGGGGGCGGGGTCTAGAGGCGTCGGCATCGGCGGTCTCCTGGGATGTCTAATGAACGCCCGGGCGCGCCGTTCCGGCCATTGCGGGAACAGTTTGGCTGAGTCGCGGATTCGGGTTGGAGAAGGAGACCTATCGCCATGTCCAAACGCGAACTGATCGAGCCCAATCCCGGCGACAAGCGCTTCGTGCGTCGCGACGACCAGGGCCAATTCTCCGAGCAAGTCGATGTCGGCAAGTCGCTGGCCGCCGATCAACGACAGCACGCCGACCATGACGCCGGCAAGGGCCAGGGCGACAAGGGCGACCGCCAGACGTAAGGCCCGCGGCCATGCCCTCGTCGGTGATCAAACGTTTCGCCTATGACCCTCAGGGCCGGGTGCTGACCATCACCTTCGTCAGCGGGCGCGTCTACGGCTATCAAGGCGTGCCGGCCGATGTCGCCGAAGGGATGCGCCTGGCCTTCGCCAAGGGCGAATACTTCAATAAGGCGATCCGCGACCACTTCATCGCCGTCGCCGTCGCCGTCGCGGGCGCCGAGCCGCCGGACCAGCCGCCGCTGCTGTGAAGGTCCAGCGTCACCAGGCCGCACGGCGTGCGACGGTCGGCCCCTGGTCGGCTAGCCCGCGCCTTCCCATATCCAGATCATGCCCACAAACCGCGCGGCGCAGGCCGCACAGTCCCTCCCGGGCGCGGACGAAGATCGCCTGCTTGGCGACGGCGAGATCATCGCCTTCGACGACGTCGTTTTGCGTCGCGAGCGGTTGGCGGCCTATGTCGACCAGGCCCGGCCGGTGATCGTCTATCGCTTCGTCCTGCCGCCTGGCGCGCTGATCGCAAGCTTGGGCTCTGGCGAGCCGCGCGACGCGGCCGATCAGCTGCAGCTCATCGTCGGCTTGACCGGCGGCGCCGTCTCCCGCAGCCATGACGGCCTGGCGGCCCGCATTCCCAAGACCCTGGCGGCCAGGTTCGAAACCCTGGCCGGGCCGCTGATCGAGGCCTATCTGGTCTCGCTGGATCTGGGGACGCCGCCAGGCGAGGCGACCTGACGCCGCGGCGCCGAACCGTCCGTAACGCCGTGCGTTGGTCTTGCGGTCCCGCAAGGAGCAACATCATGACCACGGGCAAGGATCCTCTTACCGCCGACGGCCTGGGCGGCGTGCACAAGGTCGCCGAGCCGCGACCCCAAACCCCCGCGCCGTTGCCGAACAGCGAGCCGGTGGTCGTCGCGCGCGGGCCGATCCCGGGCTCGGACGCCTTCGTCAATGATCCCGACCAGATCGCCAAGGTCGTCCACACGGTCGCCGCCCCCGTGGAGCCGCCCTCCGACGCCAGTGCGCGCGAGTCGACCTTGCGCCCGATCCAGACCCCGCAGGCTCCCTTCCAGGATGCGCGGATCGCCCCGGATGGACCGTCGGCCTGGTCGGCCGAGAAGAACCCCGGCGACTAGGGCGCCCACGCCGGCGGCCATGAAGGCAAGGCGTGGCGATCACCACGCCGCCCCCTCAACGCCTGAACAATCCCGCCAAGACGACCATCCCCACGGCGCTCGCCGCGCTGTCGGCCAGCATTGTCCTGTGGCCGACACAGGAACGAACCGCGCTGGCTCCAGTTTTGACTTCTGACCGTGCCGCTGGGCGCGAAGGCCGTGGGGAAAACGACGTGAGCGACTATGCTTCCAATGACGGTGACGGCTTCATCGGCGAACTTGGCGGCGACCTTCCGCCCCGCGACGGCGCGGCGACTCTGAAGGCGGCCCGGCTCTCTGCCAAGGCCGCCGCCGACAGCGTGCGCGAAGCCGCCGAGATCGCGCTGGGCGAGGCCAGCGACCGCGTCCGGTCGCTCGCGGGGGAAGCCGCCGAGAAAATCCAGCATCGCTATGGCGACCTCGAAGTCTGGGCGCGGCTAAAGCCGGCCCGCGCTGTGGGCGTCGCCGCTGGCGTTGGCGTTCTCCTGGGGCTGCTCCTGCGCGGGCCGACGACCCGGATCGTCTACGTGCGCGACCGCTGAGGTTCGGCGCCGAGGCCATCCCAAGTTCGAGACGGAGTTGCGATGTCGGACGACAAGGAAAAGCGCGGTCCCGCCGACGCATCCTGGATAAGTCTGAGTGAGCCCTACGAGGCTGCCTACTGGATTGAAACCCTTGGTGTCACGCGCGACGAGCTGGCCAAGGCGGTCGTCGCGGTGGGCAATAGCGTGCAGGCGGTGCGGGCTTACTTCCAACGGGACGCGTCCTGAGGATGGTCGCGTCCAGCGCGGTGACCCGGCCGTCTCACCGGACGCGCGTTCGGGCGACGATGTTGCTGGCCGCGCTGCTGGTGTTCGATTGCGCTCCGGTCTTCGCGCTGGGTGAGGGCACGCGGCCAGGCGCAGGTTTGCCGCTTTGCGCGAGCCGCTAACGGCGTGCTAGGCGGCCGGCGGCCGGCGACCGGCGACCGGCGACCGGCGACCGAAAATCCCGGCAAGAACCCAGCGACGACCCCGCCGCCGCCAGGACGCCAGGTCAGGTCGCCGGCGTCGCGGTCCTGAGGGAGGGCATCAGGCCAGGTCATGGCGCTCGTCGGCGGCCAAGTGAACAACATCGCCCTTGGACGGGTCGGTTCCGCCTTGCGGACGCACGCGGGCCTAAAAAGGCGCGCTAAGGCTCCGATCAAACGAGGGTCAGCGCAGCTGGCTATCCTTGCTGCCGCGCCGGTTGATGCCGCCGATCGTCACGCGCTTGTCCCGTGTCGATTGGCAGGCCACGCAGGTCCGCGCGCCGGGCAGCGCCCGCCGTCGCGCCTCCGGGATGTCCTCACCGCATTCGTCGCAGAACAACGAGCCTTCGCCGGAAGGCAGGCGCGCGCGAGCATGGAGGACCCCGTCGATGACCGTGTCCTCGATCTGGTCCAGAACGCCCCCGTCATGTGTCCAGCCGCCGGCCATGCGCGCATAAAACTCCTGTGTTGGTTCAGGCTCTTAGATAGGAATTCCTAAGGCGATCTCCAGCAGACCTCAGGCGGCAATGCGCTGATAAATCGTCGCAGGGGCGTGGACGCGCGGACAGGCCGATGGGGTGACGATCGGCTGATCGCCTGATCGGCTGATGGGTCTTCCATAGCTGTCAGCAGGTCAGGGGACGGCTCAAGGCGGCGCCTGTTCGGCGCCGGACGCCGTTCGGACTGTCGACCGTCCGGGGGCGCCAGCGCTTTCGGCCACGCCTTCAGCCGGGCTTGCGGTGGAACTTTTCGCGCAGCGCGTCCTTGGCGGCGTTCAGCTTGCCTTTGCGTTCGGCGGACAGATTTTTGCCGGCGCGGTTGATGTAGAAGGTCAGCATCGACATCGCCGACTGAAACGGCGTGGCTTTGCGGCGATGGCTGTGCTCGGCCGAGCGCTTCAGCGAGGCGGCGATCTTGGCCGGATCATCCTGCTCGAAGATGTGGGCCTTCAGGTCGAGCGCGTCGCTGGTTTCGGTGACCTTGGCGGACCAACGATGGTCCTTGTCTTTCTTCGACATGGCCGTCTCCGCGGTGAGGGCGGTTCGCGCCGCCAGTTCGACGTGAAACGTCGTCGGTTGGGTCGTGTTCCAACGTTTCGGTTCCTTGAGCGCGGAGGCTAGCGCCCCTTGGCTCTACACCTCGGCAAGGCGACCGGTGTCAGCCAAGGCCATATCGACAAGCCTCGCCAAATTCGGTTCATCTAGGTGTGTGCGCGGGCGGCTCGTCGTCCGTTCGAGGCCCTGAAGCGCGAGGCCGGGTCCAGACCCTTGCGGCAGGATGGCGCCTATCCGCCCAGGCGTTCGGCGGCCTCTCCCAGCGAAATCGTCGCCACGCGCCGTTCGTCATCAAAGAGTTCGGCTCTCAGTGGGCGCGTGCGCTCAAACAGCATCCGGCTCGATTGCGTCTTGGCGTCGTAAAGCGATTGGCTGGCCAGCGCCTCCATATGGGGCGTGGTGGAGTCCTCGGAGTAAACGTAACAGAAATAAGTCAAGCTTTCCTCCCTGGGGTTGATCCCTTCTAGAGCGCCAAAAGCAGACCTCTGGCGAGACTATACACCGGTTGGACAGATCAGAGAACCCAGCGCGCTGGGCGCGCTGCTTGACGATGTCTCTACGGACCGCCGCGCCCGCCGACCGCGGCGAAGACTTGTCCGGTCGAATAGCTCGACTCCGGCGAGGCCAGCAGCACGTAGATCCCGGCCAGTTCCGCCGGCTGGCCCGCGCGGCCCATCGGGCTGTCGGCCCCAAATTCCGGCAGCTTGTCGGCCGGCTGGCCGCCGGTGACCTGCAACGGCGTCCAGAACGGACCGGGCGCGACGGCGTTGACGCGGATTCCTTTGGGGGCCAGTTGCTTGGCCAGAGCCTTGGAAAAGATCATGATCGCGCCCTTGGTAGAGGCGTAGTCCAGCAGGTTCTCGCTCGGCTCATAGGCATTGACCGAGGCGGTGTTGATGATCGTCGAACCTGGCTTCAGGTGCGGGACCGCCGCCTTGGTGATCCAGAACATCGCATAGACGTTGGTCTTATAGGTCTCGTCGAAGTCCAGGGTCGTGATGTCGAGGATCGAATCCCGCGAGATCTGCCGGGCGGCGTTGTTGACCAGGATGTCCAGGCCGCCCAGCCGCGCGACGGCCTCGGCCACCAGCTTCTGGCAGAAGGCCTCGTCCTTGATGTCGCCGGGGATCAGCACCGCCTTGCGGCCGGCGTCGCCGATCAGCTTGGCCACCTCCTGGGCGTCGGGCTCCTCTGCAGGCAGGTAGTTGATCGCCACGTCGGCGCCCTCGCGGGCATAGGCGATGGCGGCGGCGCGGCCGATGCCGCTGTCGCCGCCGGTCAGCAGCGCCTTGCGTCCCGCCAGGCGACCCGAGCCCTTGTAGCTGGCCTCGCCATGGTCGGGACGAGGATCCATCTGGCTGGTCAAGCCTGGCCACGGCTGCTGCTGCTTGGGGAACGGCGGCTTGGGATAGGCGGAAGTCGGATCGACAAGCGGCTTGGCCATGGTCTGGACCTTCTGGCTGTGGGCGAGGATCGGCGTCGCGGCCAAGCCGCCGGTGGCGACGGCCCCCAGGACAAGGCGGCGGCCCTGATCAGGCTGATCGGTCATGGAACGGCTCCGGTCGAAACAAGGGGCGGGGGCGACGTCGATGATGCGGCGCCATCGAGAACCGACGCGCCATCGATCCACCGGCCGATCCGACGACCCTCGCGATCGTGGACACGGACCTCGCTAGGTCCGGGATAGGCGGCGGCCAGACGACGGGCCTGGCGCTCAGCCTCGCCGCCGGTCTTAAAGAACAGGACCTCTCCGGTGTCGCAGATCTTCACGCACCAGCCGCCGTCGAAAGGCGAGACATGGAAGATGCAGGTCATCACGCCCTCCGCTAGTGGTGGGCGTGTTGTTCGGCATTGCGCTTGCGCGTGGCGGCGGCCTTCTTGGCCGAGGCGGAACGCTCGGCGTGCGTGCGGGACGCCGCGGCCTTGCCGCCCTTTTCACCGCCCTTGTGCGCGGCGGGGTGGCCGGTCGACTTGCCACGACCCGAGCCTGATTTCTTGCCGCCGCCATCATCCTTGTTGACCGTGGCCCAGGCGCGGCGCTCGGCTTCCTTTTCCGAAACGCCCTTGTCCTCATAGTGCTCGGCGATGTGGTCGGCCTTGCGTTCCTGCTTGTCTGTATAGCTGGACTTGTCTCCACGCGGCATGGCGGGACTCCTGCACTGAACAGGCCGGCATACGCCCTTGGCGTTTCTCGACCGATATTGGCCAAACGCCGTTCGAGCCCCGTGGTTTCTGTCGAGAAGTCGACGCGCGGCGTTGAGGCTTGCGGAAGGGGCTTCAAGACTTGACCCGCGCGGGCGAGGGGGCTCGCGACGCCCGACGCGTCAACGGGAACCGGTCGGCGCCAAAATCGGTTGGGCCGTGAACAGACGCACTTCACGAGGAGGCTCAACCATGAGCGAGCCATCAAACAGTGACGGCCGCCAGCAGAACCAGGCTCAGCCGCTTGGCGAGCGATCAGGCCTGGTGTCCAAAAAGGCGCCGAGCGGACGGGCCTGGCCGAACGGAAGTCGGCGGGACCCGATGGGCCCGACGCGACCGAAGTTGGCGACACCTTCAAGGGATCCAAGGGCAATCCGGCCGAGGGGAAGCGTTAGCAGCCACCGCGCCGCTTGGCGCTGACACGCATGACGATTAGCCAACGGTGAAACCGTGCAAGGACCCATCAGCCCGCCGCCCGTGACCGGGGAGGGGGATCGCGATCTGCCCGCCTATGTCAGCAATGGCCTGATCGGCCTGCGCGTTCGCGCCCAGCCGCTGCAGGCCGGCATGGCCCTGGTCAGCGGCTACGCCGGCGAGGACCCCGAGCGCCGCATCGAGGCGGCCGCCCCGGCGCCCTATCCGCTGGCTGGCGACATCGCCGTTGACGGCGTTTGGCTGTCGGACCTGCTGCATCTGGTCAGTGACCTGGAGCAGGCCTATGACTTCGCCTCTGGAGAACTGACCAGCCGGTTCGTGTTCGCGGCCCGCGGTCGGCGGGTGAGCTGCACGGTGCTGACCTTTGCCAGCCGCGAGGACCCGACCCTGGTCTGCCAGGAGATCGCCCTGACGGTTGACGGGGCGTGCCGAGCTGCAGGTCCGCGCCGGCCTCACGGTGTCCGGCGTTCTGGGGCGAGCCTTGCGGTTCCTGCGCGATACGCCGGGCGAGCCGGCGAGCGCCTGCGACGGCGTCCTGCTCTGGGAGTCCGCGGGGGCGCTGGGACGGGTGGGTCTGGCCTATTTCACGCAGATGGCGGGCGGGGCCAGCGCGGAAGTCGAAGCGGTGCGGCCAGCGCTCGACGGCTCGGGCCTGATCTCGACCTACGCCTTCCGGGGCCGCGCCGGTACGACCTACCGCCTGCGGCAGGTCACCAGCCTGGTGCCCAGCACCCTGCACCGCCGTCCCGATGAGCAGGCTGGCCGCATGGCCGCCAAGGCGCGGCACGACGGGTTCGAGGCCATACGGGCCGAGAACCGCGCCGCCTGGGACGAATTGTGGAAAGGGCGGATCCGACTGGTCGGCGCCGAACCGCGCTGGCAGGCCCTGGCCGACGCGGCCTTCTTCTACCTCAACAGCTCGGTCCACGCCTCGTCGTGCGCGTCGACCTCGATCTTCGGTTTGGCCACCTGGCACGACTATCACTACTACTACGGCCACGTGATGTGGGACATCGAGGCCTTCGCGGTCCCGGTCCTGACCCTGGTCCAACCCCAGGCGGCCGCGTCGCTGCTGGACTATCGCTTCCGCAACCTCGCCGCGGCCCGCGACAACGCCAAGCTGATGGGGCGCACCGGTGCGCAGTTTCCGTGGGAAAGCTCGCCGTCGTTCGGCGAGGAAGCCGCGCCGCTGCCGGGCACGGCGGCCTGGCACGAGGACCATGTCTCGCTGGATGTCGCCCGCGCCTTCGCGCTGTTCGCCGACGTCACGGGGCAGGGGGAGTTTCGGCGCCAGCAGGCCTGGCCCGTGCTCTCGGGCGTCGCCGACTGGATTGCCTCCAGGGTCCATCAGACGCCGGACGGCTACGAGATCCCCGCCTCGATGGGCATCGCCGAGCGGGAACAGCCGGTCGACAACGCCGCCTTCACCAACATGGCCGCCGTGGTGGTTTTGGAAGACGCGACCCGGATCGGCCAGCGCCTGGGTCACGCGGTCGATCCGCGCTGGCAAGCGATCGCCAAGAGCATGGTCGTGCCGCGGCGGGGCCAGGTCGTCGTGTCGCATGACGGCTATCGCAAGACCGAGGAAAAGGGCGCGACCCCCGATCCCCTGATGGGCGTCTGGCCCTTCGGCTATCGGCTCGAGCCCGAGGCGGAGAAGGCCACGCTCGACTTCTATCTGGACCAGGCCGACGCCTATCTGGGCAGCCCGATGCTGTCGGCGCTCTATGGGGCTTGGGCGACGCGCGCCGGGGATCGAGATCTGGCCCTGAGGCTGCTCGATGAAGGCTATGCCAAGTTCGAGGGCGGGCGGTTTGGCCAGATCTTCGAATATCGTCCAGACCGCTTTCCCGAACAGCCGCGGGCAGGGCCGTTCTTCGCCAATATGGGCGGCTTTCTGAGCGGCCTGGTGCTGGGCATGCCGCGCCTGGAGCCGGGCGAAGGCGAGCCGGAGACCTGGTCCAAGGCGGCGGTGGTCCTGCCGGCCGGCTGGACGGCGATCGAGATCGATCGGTTGTGGGTGCGCGGTCGGCCCATGCGCCTGGAAGCCCGCCACGGCGCGCCTGCGCGCCTGACCGCCCTTGAGGAGACCCTTCCATGAAACGCTACGCCTATGCCTGGCTGACCGGGCTGTTCTTCTTCGTGTCGATCGTCGGGCACTGGGTGTTCGGCTGGTTCGCCTTCGTCGACGAACAGCAGGCGCTGCACCAGGCGCCGAGCCTGACGCCCTACCTCGTCGAGATGGGGCGCGACACCTTTGAGAACTGGCAGTCGGAGTTCCTGCAACTGATCTGGCAGGTCGTGGGCCTGGCCTATTTCCTCTATGTCGGCTCGCCCTCGTCCAAGGAGAACGACGATCGCACCGAAGCCAAGCTGGACGCGCTGATCCGTCTGCAGGGCGGCGACAAGGCCGAGGACATCATCGCCGAGATCGACCGGCGCTATCTGCGGACGGGCGGCCACTCCAAGCCCCACGGTCACGCAGGGGGCGGCGTCGTCTCCGGGCACGAGTAACGGGCAGTCTATGTCGGTGGTCCGACACAGGTTAGCCAAATTAAGTCTCTGGCTTTGCTGTAGGAACATGTCGTGGCGTGAGTTGTTGAAAGCGGGCAGGAGGAACATCTCATGTCCGAACAGTCTGTCGCCCGAGCGCTGGAAAGCGACGCCCCGCTGACCGCCGCCGTGCACCAGCGCGATGTCGCCCACGAGGTCGCCGAAGAGCGCGGCTGGCACGAAGCGGCCTTGGTTGGCCGCACCGTCACGATCAACCGGCCGCGCGCCGAGCTCTATGCCTTCTGGCGCGATTTCAGGAACCTTGCGCTGTTCATGGAAAACGTCGAGCGCGTGACGCCGGGCGACGACGAGCGTTCTCACTGGGTGGTCAAGGCCCCAGCCGGCAAGACCGTCGAGTGGGACAGCGTCCTGACCGAAGAGGTCGAGAACGAGGTCCTGGCCTGGGAATTCCGCCGAGGGCGCCGACATCAAGAACGCCGGCCGCATCGAGTTCAAGGACGGCCCGCCCGGGCGCGGCACCGAGGTCACCGCGACCATCGTCTACGAGCCGCCTGGCGGCGACCTGGGCAAGCTGATCGCCAAGCTCTTCCAGAAGGAGCCGAAGATTCAGGCCCGGCGTGAGCTGCGCCGCTTCAAGCAACTGATGGAGACCGGTGAGATCTCCACCGCCAAAGGCCCCGACGCCGCGCCGCAAGGCTGACCCGACCCTCATTTGATAAGACGGAGACGCCCATGCGCGCCCTGACCTGGCACGGCAAGCACGACGTCCGGATGGACACCGTGCCCGACCCCAAGATCGTCAATCCCCGCGATGCGATCATCAAGATCACCTCGACCGCCATCTGCGGCTCGGACCTGCACCTGTACGACAGCATGATCCCCTCGATGGAAAAGGGCGACATCCTGGGCCACGAGTTCATGGGCGAGGTCGTCGAGACCGGGCCGGGCTCGACCCTTCAGAAGGGCCAGCGGGTGGTCGTTCCGTTCGTGATCGCCTGCGGCAAGTGCTTCCACTGCGAGAAGCAGCAGTTCTCGGGCTGCGAGAACTCCAATCCGGCCGAGACGCAAGACCTGGGCGAGATCGCCTACGGCACGGCGATGACGGGCCTCTTCGGCTATTCGCACATGACCGGCGGCTATGCCGGCGGCCAGGCCGAATATGTCCGTGTGCCCTATAGCGATGTCGGGCCGATCGTCATTCCCGACGGCTTGGAGGACGAGAAGGTTCTGTTCCTCTCGGACATCCTGCCCACCGGCTGGATGGCGGCGGAGAACTGCCAGATCGAGCCCGGTGACACCGTGGCCGTCTGGGGCTGTGGTCCGGTCGGCCTGTTCGCGATCCAGAGCGCCTTGATCCAAGGCGCGCACAAGGTCATCGCCATCGACCATCATCCGCACCGTTTGGAACTGGCCAAGTCGCTGGGCGCGCAGGTGATCAACTACCATGACGTCAAGGTCCGCGAGGCCCTGATGTCCATGACCGGCGGCATCGGTCCGGACGCCTGTATCGACGCGGTCGGCATGGAGAGCCACGGCTTTTCGATCGACAACGTGGTCGACGCGGTCAAGGTCGCCACGCGCCTTGGAACCGACCGCGCCCACGTGCTGCGCGAGGTGCTGATGGCCTGCCGCACCGGCGGCCGCGTTTCGATCCCGGGTGTCTACGGCGGCATGGGCGACAAGATCCCGATCGGCGCCCTGATGGAGAAGGGCCTTCAGATCCGCAGCGGCCAGACCCACGTCCACAAGTACCTTCGGCCGCTGCTGGACCTGATCGGCGAGGGCGTGATCGACACGACCTTCCTGATCAGCCATCGCCTGCCGCTCGAACGCGCGCCGGACGGCTACAAGATGTTCAAGGAAGACCAGAACGCGGTGACCAAGGTCGTCCTCAAGCCCGACTGGCAGAAGGAGGCCGCGTGATGATTGAGGATGTTCGCCCGCTCGCCGTCGTCACCGGGGCGTCCTCCGGCATCGGCTACGAATTGGCCAAGCTGGCCGCCGAGGACGGCTATGACTTGGTCATCGCCGCCGACGAGCCGTCGATCGTCGAGGCCCAGGCGGGGATCGAGCAGCATGGCGCCCGCGTGGAGTCGCTGCAGGTCGATCTGTCGACAATCGAAGGCGTCGATCGGCTTTTGGACCTGATCGGCGAACGCCCGGTCGACGTGCTGATGGCCAATGCCGGCCGGGGCCTGGGTCATGGCTTCCTCGACCAGGATTGGGACGAGGCCAGGTTCGTCATCGACACCAACATCACCGGCACGGTCTACCTGATCCAGCAGGTCGCCCGCGACATGCGCGAACGCGACCGGGGCAAGATCCTGATCACTGGCTCGATCGCCGGCCTGATGCCCGGCGCGTTCCAGGCCGTCTACAACGGCACCAAGGCGTTCCTCGACAGCTTCGCCTGGGCTTTGCGCAACGAGCTGAAGGACAGCGGCGTCTCTGTCAGTTGCCTGATGCCGGGCCCGACCGACACCGAGTTCTTCGACCGCGCCGACATGCTCGACACCAAGGTCGGCGCCGACCCGAAGAAGGCCGATCCGGCCGATGTCGCCAAGACCGGCTACCGCGCCATGCAGAAGGGCGAAGGCGACGTCGTCGCCGGCTTCAAGAACAAGCTGCAAGCGGCGATGGCGGCGGTGACGCCGCAGAGCGTCCTGGCCGAGCAGCACCGCAAGATGGCCGAACCCGGCTCGGACAAGGCCTGATGCGAAAGCCAAACGACAGCCAGCCACCACAATCCGAAGCGCCCCGGCCGGCGGGTCTCGAGGCGCCGCCGCCGCCCAGCGCCGACCCAACCAAGAAGACGGAGAACACTTCTGATCCTCAAGCCGGTGATCCGGGAAACGGCGCGGACTAGATCCGCGCGCCGTGTCTCCGCCTAGTTTGCAGACGCCCGTCAGAAGGCCGAATATGTCCCTGCGTCGCAAGATCCGCTCGATCGCCCTGTTCGAGCAACTCGGGCCTGGATTGGTCACCGGGGCGGCCGACGACGATCCTTCCGGCATCGCCACCTATTCCCAGACCGGCGCCCGCTTCGGCCATGGACTGCTGTGGACCATGCTGCTGACCTATCCGCTGATGACCGCCATCCAGCTGGTCAGCGGCGAGATCGGGCGGGTCACGGGCAAGGGCCTGGCCCACAACATGGGCGAGGTGGTCGCCGAGCCGATCGTCACCGCGCTCGTCGCGCTCCTGTTCATCGCCAACACCATCAATATCGGCGCGGACCTGGCGGCCATGGGCGCGGCGTCGCAACTGCTGGCGGGCGGCGGCGCGCACGGGTTCACGGCGGGCTTCGCGGTACTGTCGCTGTTGCTGCAGATGTTCATTCCCTATCGGCGCTACGTCCGCTTCTTGAAGTGGCTGACCCTGGTGTTGCTGGCCTATGTCGCCGTGCTGCTCGTGGTGAAGGTGGACTGGCCCGCGGCGGGCCGGGGATCGGTCTGGCCCGATCCGGCGGTGTTCGGCTCCAAGGCGGCGATCACCACGATCGTCGCCATCTTCGGCACGACGATCAGTCCCTACCTGTTCTTCTGGCAGGCGGCCCAGGAGGTGGAGGAGGTCGACCACGACCCCGCCGCCCAGCCCTTGCGGTCGGCGCCCGACCAGGCCAAGCCCGAGCTGCGGCGCATCAAGCTGGACACCTTCGTCGGCATGGCGGCGTCGAACCTCATCGCGATCGCCATCATGATCGCCGTCGCCGCCACGCTGCACGCCCAGGGCAAGACCGAGATCGCCACCGCCGCCGACGCGGCCCAGGCGCTGGAGCCGGTCGCCGGCCCCTTCGCCTTCCTGCTGTTCACCCTGGGGATCGTCGGCACGGGCCTGCTATCGATCCCCGTCCTGGCCGGCTCGGCGGCCTATGCGGTGGGCGAGACGCGCGGCTGGACGTGCGGCCTGGACAACAAGCCGTGGGAGGCCATCGGCTTCTATGCGGTGATCGGGGCCGCGACCCTGCTGGGCATCGGCATCGATCTGGCCGGGCTCGATCCGATCAAGGCCTTGTTCTGGAGCGCGGTCATCAACGGCGTGATCGCCGTGCCGATGATGGTGGTGATGATGCTGGTGGTGTCTCGCCGCAACCAGATGGGGCGCTTCATCGCCGGGCCGGCGCTGAAGACGTTCGGCTGGGCGGCGACGGCGGTGATGGCCATCGCCGCGATCGCCATGTTCGTGGAAATGGCCTCCGGCGCGACCTGATTTCCGAGCGAGGCGACGCCCGCTGAAAGTGATTCTCAGCTAGCTGCGCCGCAGGAACCTCCGCAAGTTCGGTTCATTTTGAGGTGGAATTTCAACCCATTGAGGAGCTTCTCATGGTCGCCGCCGCCAAGTCCAAAACCGCCGCCGCCAAGACCCGTCGCACCCGTCGCACCGGTCGCCGCGACCCGCTGGCCATCACGCTGCTGAAGAAGGATCACCGCGAGGTCGAAGGCTGGTTCGATGATTACGAGCAGTTGGAGGCCGATGCCGAGAAACTGGCCCTGTTCAACAAGATCGCTCTGGCCTTGAAGGTCCACACCCAGATCGAGGAGGAGATCTTCTATCCGGAAGAGCGCGGCGAGGTCGAGGACGACATGCTCGACGAGGCCTATGTCGAACACGACGGCGCCAAAAAGCTGATCGCCGAGATCGAGGCGATGCAGCCCGGCGATGAATTTTACGACGCCAAGGTCAAGGTGCTGGGCGAGTACATCAAGCACCACGTCAAGGAAGAAGAGCAGCCCGGCGGTATCTTCGCCCAAGCCAAGAAGGGTGACGAGGATCTCGACGCCATGGGCGAACGCCTGAAGGCGCGGAAGGAAGAGCTGATGGCGCAGATGGGCGGCCCGGCGGCGAACTAACGTCCTTGGCCGAAGCGCTCGACCCAATCCTGACACCCGAACTGGACGCGCTGACCTGCTGCGTGCTCGAGAAAGCCTGCGCGCAAGGGCTGAAATTGGGCACGGCGGAAAGCTGCACCGGAGGCTTGCTGGCCTCCCTGCTGACCGACGTGCCCGGCTGCTCGCACGCGTTCGAGCGAGGCTTTGTCGTCTATTCGGAGGACGCCAAGCATGACCTGCTTGGCGTCCCGCGCGACATGCTCGAAGCCGGCGGCGCCGTTTCCCAAGGCGTCGCCCTGGCCATGGCCAGTGGCGCCCTGGCGCGCTCTAGGGCTGACATCGTCCTGGCCGTGACCGGATGGGCGGAAGATATGGGCGATCCGCAAAAGCCCGGCGGCCTGGTCCATTTTGCCTGCGCCAGCCGGGACCGCCCCACCCATCATCGAAAGGCCGAGCTTGGCGTGATCGGCCGGCAGGCCTTCCGATTGGCCTGCTTGGAGATCGCCATGGACATGCTCTTCGTCGCGGTTTCGCTCTGATGATCACCCTTCGGTGTCGGCAAGGCGTTGGGCTTTCGTCCATGGGGGCGAGGCCTCAGGCTTTGGGCGGCGGCAAGGCGATCGATCGCCCCGACAAGGCCCGGTCGATCAGGCTTCCCCGAGGATGTCGCGTACCCGCGTGGCCAGGAGCTCCATGGCGAACGGCTTGGTGATCATCGCCATGCCCGGCTCCAGGAAACCGGAGGCCAGGGCGGCGTTCTCGGCATAGCCGGTCATGAACAACACCTTCAGATCGGGCCGAAGCTGACGTCCGGCGTCGGCGATCTGGCGGCCATTGAGCCCCGGCAGACCCATGTCGGTGATCATCAGGTCGATCCTGCGCTTGGACTGCAGGATTTCCAGGCCTTGGTTGCCGTCGGCCGCCTCGACGGCGCGATACCCCAGATCGCTCAGGACCTCGACGATCAGCCCGCGCACGACCGGCTCGTCCTCGACCACCAAGACCGTTTCGTCGGCATGGGCCTGATGCGCTTCGGAGAGCTCGGGCAGGGCTTGGTCTTCCTCGGCCGGGCCTTGGAAGCGGGGCAGATAGAGCTTGAACGTCGTGCCCTTGCCCACCTCGCTATAGATCTTGGCGTAGCCCTCCGACTGTCTCGCGAACCCATAGATCATCGATAAGCCCAGGCCCGTGCCCTGGCCGATGGGCTTGGTCGTGAAGAACGGTTCGAACGCGCGGGCGATGGTCGCCTCGTCCATGCCCACCCCGGTGTCGGTGACGCAAACGCAGACATACTGGCCCGGCGCGACGTCGCTTTGCCGGGCGGCGTACTGGCTGTCGAGATGGGCGTTGCCGGTCTCGATCGTCAGCTTGCCGCCATCGGGCATGGCGTCGCGGGCATTGATCGCCAGGTTCAGGATCGCGCTCTCCAGCTGGTTGGGATCGCAACGCGTCATCCACAAACCACCGGCCAGCACCAGTTCGAGCTCAATCCGCTCGCCCAGGGTCCGGCGGAGCAAATCCTCCATCGAGGTCACGAGGGGATTGGCGCGCACGGCGCGAGGATCGAGGGGTTGGCGGCGAGAGAAGGCCAGCAGGCGGTGGGTGAGGGCCGAGGCGCGGGCGGCCGAGTTCATCGCCCCGGTGATGAAGCGGTCTAGATCCGACAGGCGCCCCTGGCTGATGCGCTTCTGAACCAGGTCCAGGCTGCCGGTGATGCCCTGCAGGAGGTTGTTGAAGTCGTGAGCGATGCCGCCGGTCAACTGGCCGACGGCTTCCATCTTCTGGCTTTGGCGCAGGGCTTCCTCGGCCAGGCGCTGCTCGCTGACGTCCCGCCCAAAGCCGTAGACCGTGTCGGCCTCGCCGGCGAAGGTCCAGATGATGTGGCGGTTCTGGCCATCGCGCGTGCGCAGCGTGATCTGCTCGTCGCGGACCCTTTCGCCGCGGGCCAATCGCTCAAGGATCGCCGCGCCTGCGTCTTGAGCCTCCGGCGCCAGGAAATCGCTCAAGGATCGGCCCAAGGTTTCAGCGTTGCTCCAGCCCAGCACGTGGGTCCAGGCCGGGTTGATCGCCGAGATCGCGCCGTCCTGGACGGCGACGATCTTCAGGACCGGAGACAGGGTCCAGATGCGTTCCTGATCGCGGGCGATCGCCCGCTCCTGAGTAATGTCGCGGCCCACGGCGTGGACGCGCCCGGCTTCGGGCACCGCGGTCCAGTCGAGCAGACGATAGCCGCCGTCCTTGGTGCGGTAACGGTTCTCGAAAGCCAGGGTGGTGCGGCCCGCCGCCAGCTTGCCCAGTTCAGCGGCCGTGGAGTCCAGATCGCCAGGGTGGATGAACTCCGAAAGCCTGCGGCCGACAAATTCGTCGAGCTCCCAGCCGAGCAACCGGGTCGCCGTCGGATTGGCGGCGGTGATCATGCCATCGAGGTCGCAGATCAACATAAGGTCTGGCGACATCGCCCACATACGGTCGCGGTCGCGGGTGCTTTGCGCCTCCGCCAGTTTCTGCGCGTGGATGTCGGTGTTGGTCCCGACCCACCGAACCACCGCGCCGCCGGGGTCGCGCAACGGCACGGCGCGGCTCAGATGCCAGCGATAACGCCCGTCACGATCTCGAAGCCGAAACGCGTTCTGGTAGGTCTCGCCGGTCGCGAGGGCGGTCGCCCACTGCTCGGTGGTCAGCGGCAAGTCGTCGGGATGCACCAGCACCGACCAGCCTTCGCCGAGCAGCTGCTCGACCTCCAGGCCGCTGTCTTCCAGGATGCGGGCGTTGAACCAGTCCAGGGCGCCCGATGGCGTGGCGGTCCATACCTGGTTGGGCAAGGCCTGGGTCAGGGCGCGAAACTGCGCTTCGCTCTGCGCCAGGGCGCGCTGCTCGGCGCGGCGCTCGGTGACGTCCTGCACCACGCCGATCAGGCGCACGGGGCGGCCGTCCTCGTCCCGCTCATACTCGCCGCGCCGGGCGATGATGCGCTCGCGGCCGTCATCGGCGCGCGCGATGCGGTACTCCACGTCGAGCGGTGCCTGGCCGCTGGCCCGGGTCGCCGCGTCGGATATGGACAAGCGATCTTCAGGCAGGACCAGACGCTGAATAGCTTCCGGCGGAGCGACATCGGCCTGAGGCAGGCCGAACAGCCGATAGAACTCCGGGGTGCCGCGCAGCTCGTTTCGAAGGATGTCGATGGTGAACAGGCCAACGCCGCCGGCTTCCTGAGCGCGCCGCAGCTGCGCCTCGGACTCGTTGAGCACCCGCCGCGCCAGGACCTTCTGGGTGGTTTCGATGACGATGGCGATCACGCCCACCGGACGGCCAGCCTCGTCGAGCACCGGCGAGTAGTCCAGGTCCATCCATACGGGTTCGGGCTGGCCGCTGCGATGCAGGGTCAGCTCCTGGTCCTGGTAGCTGAGATTGCCCCGCGCCAGGCCCACGCGCATGACGTTGTCGTTGAAATCGGCGACCTCGGGCCAGCCTTCACGGACCTTGGAGCCGAGCAGCGCGGGGTGGCGGCCGCCAGCGAACACCGAATAGGCGTCGTTGTAGATCATCACGCCATCCTCGCCCCACAGGGTGACGATCGGCACATGACAGCGCAGGATCAGGCTGATGACGGTCTTGAGATGAGCGGGCCAGGCCGCCTTCGGGCCAAGGCTGGTGCGGCTCCAATCAAAGGCCTCGATCAGGCGTGCCAGGTCACCGTCGCCGGCCGGAAAGGCTGGAATGGATTGTCGCCGTTCCATCTCATCCGGCATGGCTCAACTCCCCCACTTATCCTGCCGCTCCGTGAAGCTTGAGGGCAGGCGCCTCATCAACGCCAAAGCTCGGCTTCAGTTCGCCAGGCCTATCCTCGTCGTCGAGGACGACGTGGTGGTTCGGATGCTGGCTTGTACCACAGGGGGCCAAGAAGCTCATCGAGGACTGAGCTGAGATGGGTCTCGATCACCCTTACCTCCTGTACAGTTATAGGAACGTCATCGGGCCAGTCGTCGGTGACCACGACCACTGCCGGCGTTCTTCTCGAACGTTGCTTAGGACCGGTCGCGGTGCGGGTCGTAGGTTTTTCGGGTCCTTTGGCCAACTGACCGTTCCTCACTCAAGATCACCTGGTGCGCCGTTCTGAGACGTCTCAAACGCTCATGGGAGACAGTCACGGGATGAAATTTATCGGCGAGTCCGCGCGGGACATCGCACTGCCAAGCCGCGCCTTAGGCTTTCAGCGCCTTGGAAAATATCGGGACCTGGGACGTGACTGGATCGAGCGCGTCGGCTTCCGCCAGCGCCCAAGTTGCCCACGCCATCAGGGACTGCGTCGCATCTGATCGGGCGAGAACTGCGGCCACGAAGTCCCGGACATCCTGGGCGGCGCGCCATTCGGCGGCTTGGGTGAGCAGATGTTGGCGCCCCTGTTGTGGGAAGGAGATCGGGGGATCGGGTTGCTTCCTGGGCTCGACCCGTCGCCTTTCCATCGTTTGAGCCAGTTGCTCCCTGTACTGAAGTTGTCGGGCATGAGCGCGCGCGGCCTCGGCCCGAAACTCCACTTCGCCGGCCACCAGGATCTCCAGGGCCACGGCGGACAGGCGCTCCTCAAGCGGATCGTCGGCGACTTCTTCCCAGAAGACCTGGTAGCCGTCCGCGCGGCCTGTACTCGGCCCGATCATCAGCCTCAAGGTGTCGGCTGGGCCTTGTCGGACTTGCCACTGGCCTTGCCTGTCCGGCTCCGCCAGGGGGTGGTCCAGGCGAAGCGGAACCCGAGTATCGCCGACGAGGACGGAGACGTCCCGGCCAGCCTTGCCGCGAACCTCAATGCGGGCCCGCGCCTTGGCCATACCCAGGCCTAGGCTGTTGAGGATTCTCAAGCGCCGTTTTTCGAACCCGCTTTCAAAGAGCGGCTTGTTCCAGGGCGATGCCGCCTTCTCTGAGCGCTGGCGTGCAGCGCGCTTGAGGTCCTCCTGAAGGATTTGGCGCAACCCGGCCCATGGGCTGGAAAGGTCGCGCACGTATTTGACCGCGCCCAATCGCGCCTGCGATCGGGCGCGTACGCTCTCCAGGGATTCTTCGAAGCGTGGCGGTTTCGGTAGGGGCTGAGCCAGCTGCGCTTCCGGCGTAGCCCGCGAGGCTTGATAGTCTAGCTCGCCGATCCGCAGCATCTCGTTTGCGCCGGGCGTGCGGTAGGGCAGGGGAATGGGCCTGATCGGCTGCCCGGCCGCGAGTTTGGTCCAGTAGCCACTATATGGAACCGGCACGTCGCCGCTCATGCAGGCTTTCTTGACCGCGACCTCGGGCACGCCAAGCCGCTGCGCAGCGGCCTTGATCGGTTCAGACCAGACCAAGTCGTAGAGTGCTTGCCGACTCAGAGCTTCGTCCATTTTGCTCCTCGCGCTGTTCTGGGAGGGATGCGACCAAGGCTGCGGCCCAGGGGTCGTGCCGAGAGGCGAAATGCCGATGGCGTTCGCGATAGATCGTGAATGATGCTGAAGGTTATCGAAAGATATAGAGAGTAGGTTTAAGGTATTTGTCGCGATGTGATGCGAATTCGATCCATGCGCGCCGCTATATGTCAAGCATTCGAATTGCTGAGTGAATTCAAAACGCTAATATTTAGCGGTATTGATCACAGGTATACACGAACGCGTGATCGCTGAAACGTAATAAATTCAACGGGTTGGTGTAATTACTGGAATTGAGTGGGAGTGATTCAGGGTCCTTTCGGGACCTTCGCGGACCATCGCGAATATAGCCTAAATTATTGAAATAATTTGTATTCTGAATCTCCAATGATCGGCGGCGATCGGTGGAGCCAGTTCACATTTCGTGCGTCTGACGGTGTCGCCGCGACCTTGCTCGCGAGGCCGGGCGGCTGACACCGTCACGGCAAGTCAGGCCTGACGGTGCTTTTTCCAGCATCAAGCCCCTGAATTCGCTCAGGAAAAGGCGCTTCCACCGTGGCGTTTTAAGCGTGACGGTATTTTGCGGCCTTTTTCGCGGTTTTCGGGGTGCGCAGGAGCCGTTCATGCTCACTGACGCCACACTCAAGTTTTTGAAACAAAAGGAAAAATCATGCCACGTCGCAATCATGCTTTGGCTCAAATAGCTCGATCGTCACCACCACCTAGCGCCCAACGCTCCACAGGGTGACGGGGCCGATAAGGCCCGACGGCGAAAGTGGGCTATCCTTGCTGATGCCCTTACCGAGCATCGCAAAGCCGCCGCCCTCGGCGGCGTTGGTGAAGGCCTGCTTGGTCGCGCCGGGCTGGCGATCGCCGATGAAGCGGTTGAGCCAGACATTTCCCACCTTCACCACCAGCTGATTGTCGCCGGGCTTGGCCGCTTCGGTGACGTCGATCTGGTAGGGCGCCTTCCAGAGGCCGCCAACGCGCTTGCCGTTGAGCCAGACTTCGGCGACGTCGCCAACCCGGCCCAGGTCAAGGGTCAGTCGCTGGCCGCCCTTGAGCCAGTTCGGATCGACCTTGATCGCGTGGCTGTAGGTCCCAACGCCCGAATAGTACTTGATGTCGGCGCTGGCGTTGTCAGTCCAGGAACCGAGGGCGGTCTTCTCGACCTTGGCCGGAGCGCCCCTGTTGGCTTCGAAGCTGAGCGACCAGGGCCCTGACACCGTCGCGACCTTTCGCTCGACTGGCTCGGCCACCGCGGCCGCCGGCGCGGTCGCCGGCTTGCGGAAGACCACGAAGACCGCGTCGTAGGGCGCCAGCTTCAGGGGCACGGTGGTGCGGCCGTTGTCGAACTGGTAGCCGGCGTCGCGGGCCCCGCCGGTGTCGGCGCGCCAGATTTCCGGCGCCTTGCCGCTGGTGCGGAAGATCGCGTCGAGCGTCTCGGTCCGGTCGGTCTGGTTGGTGACGAAATAGAGTTCGGCGCCGTTGGCCAAGCGTCGATGTGCGAACATCAGCTTGGTCTCCACGCTTGGCCGGGTATAGTCGAAGTCGGCCACGACCTTGAGGTCGGCCAGGACTTCGGCCGGGGTCTTGCCCCAGTAGACCCGGCCCTTGCCGAAATCGGCGCGGGTGGCCATGCGGCCGTCGGTTTGGCCCCAGAGCTTGCGGGCCGCGGCCTGTACGGCCGCATCGTCCGACGCCAGGCTCGGCGAGCCCTGCGGCCGCGGTCCGACCAGAACGCCGCCGGCCTCGACCAGGGCGGTGAGCTTCTCGAGCAGCGGCAAGGTCATGCGATCGAGGGTGTCGGGCAGCACCAAGGCCGAATAGGCCGCCCCGCCTGGAAAGACGATCTTGCCGTCCTCCACCTTGGCCAGCCGCAAGAGCGCGTCGGCATTGACGTAGTCGTAGCCGTGGCCCTCGACCGGTCCCGGTTTGGCCGCTTCTCGATAGGGAACCCCCGACGGCGCGCCCTCACCATAGAAAAAGAGCAGGTCGGCGACGGGCGCGCCCTGCTGGAGCATGAAGGAACTGCGGGACAGATAATCGACCCAGGGCTTGGCCAGCGGTCCCCAGGCTTCGTTGCGGGTGAAGGTCTGGCCGAACGGGCCGAGCGTCAGGCCGGGTTTTTCGACCGTATCGGGCTGGTGGGGCGAGGTGTGGATCACCAGGCGATTCACGCCCATGGCCATGTAGCGGTCGGCGATCCACTTCAAGGTCCAAGGGGTCCGGGTCCACAGGGGTTGGGACGAAGTGAAGGACTCGGCCGCCACCAGAGACTTGCCGTACACGTGCGCGGTCGAGGCGGTCTCGACGATATCGGCCGGGAACTCGTCGCTGCGCACGCCCTGGAACGCGGCCGCCTCGCCGCCGAACGGCATGTCCCAGAACTCGCCCATCGGAATGTCGGTCAGGCTCTTGGCGAGCATGCCGTCGGCCACTGTGGGCCAAGCCGCGCCGGTCGCCTCGCCGTAGTAGCCCAGCCCGTGTTCCTTGGCGTAGCGGGTGATGGTCCCGTAGTGGCTCTCGGCCAGCAGGTCGGCGAGGGTGCGACGGAAGTCCCAGAGGAAGGCGTCACTGACCTCGGCGCTGTCGACGACCCTGCCAGCCAGGACCGGCAGGAACGGCGTCATGTCATAACCGCGACGGGACTTGAACTCCTTGGCCATCGCCTCAGTCCAGTTCTCGTCGCCCGCCTCCCAGCTGTCGGTGATGATGTATCTGAGGCCCTTGGCCCCGACCAGGTCATTCAGCGACTTGGCCACCGGGCCGAGATAGGCGTCCAGGTGGTCGCGCACGTGGGCGGGATTGAACTTGTCGACCTCCAGGCCGGTGGCTTCCGGCGTGGCAGGGTGGTTGACCTCGCCGGTCAGCGAGTAGCCGAGCCAGAGGATCGACCACTCGCCCTTCGGCGGCGTCCAGTCGAGCGTACCGTCAGGCCTGAGCTTGCTGGTCAGGTCGAGGATGTCCTTGGAGGCGATGGCCGCGCCCGGCGTGACCGCCGGCGTGCGCAGGGTCTCGTCCTCGGGAGCGACGCCGAAGCCGGCCTTGTCCTCGAAGTGATTGACCCGGGCTCCGGGCGTCAGAGCCAGTTCGGCGACCTTCACCGGGCCACGCGGCCAGGGGTTCTCGGTGGTAGCCGGCTGGTCGAAGATGACGCGGAAATGCCGCGCGGTCGTTTCGGGAAAGGCGAAGGTGCGCTGGGGCGCGGGATTGTGCCCGGCTCCGGTCAAGGCGGCGACCACCGTCCAAGCCTTGCCGTCGGCGCTCGCCTCCAGGCGACCGCCAGGACCGGTGTTGAAGCGATCGCCGACCGGACCGGCATAGGTGAGGGCGCGGATGATCTGGGGCTTGTCGAAATCGAAGCTGATGATGACCGGCGCGCCCGGCTTGGGATCGGTCAGGACCACCGACTGGTCGAGCTTGCCGTCGACGAGCAGGCTTGCCGCGCCCTCAACACCCTGGGTCGAAATTTTTGGTGCCAGGGCGCTCAGCGGCATGTCCCCGGTCGGACGGCGATAGGCTAGCACCGAAATGGTGTCGAAATGTTCGGGGCCGACGAGCGGCTTACCGGTGAAGTCGACGTGAGGCGCGTCCTGGAAAGGCCCGGACTGACGCGGTGGCGAGGTCAGGGGCGCGGCCAGACGCTTGCCGCCCGTGACCTGGGTCTCGGCCCAGACGACCTTCTTCATGCCTGCCTCGGGCTTGACCCAAGGACCGCCGGTCTCGCTCCATCCCGGCGCGGCCGCCATGCCGAATTCCAGGTCCAGGCGATCGGCTTCGGCGGCGGCGAATTTCAGATGATCACGCCATTCGGGCGTCAGGGCGGCGATGCGGTGGTCGACGACCTTGGGCGCGCCGAGGTCGCCGTCGAACATCTGCATGCCCCCCAGGCCGATGCGTTTCATCCATTCAAGATCGGCTGTGATGCCGGCCTTGGACACGTTGCCTGAAAGCCAATGCCACCAGACGCGGGGCTTGGCCGATTCCGGCGGAGACTGAAACCCGGCCGCCAGCGGATCGGCGGCGCCCTGAGCCAAGCCAAGGGCGGGCGCGCTCAGCGCGCTGGATGCCAGGAGCAGGGCGCAGGCGAAGCTGGCGCGGCGGCGCGGGGAGGGCTGGGTCATCGGGACGCTTTCGTCGAGGGCCAACGAGTCGGCGCTGAAGGCCCCACGGGATCTGGAGAAAAGCGACCCCTTTCGTCCCATCCCATGAGATTATTGTTTATAAGTTGATACTGTTCAGCGGGGCTCCTTTTGTCAAGTCTACGGCCGGTCTCCAGCGAGCCTTCAAAGAGATGACGCGTAAATCCATTGGTTGATCAATTGGATGCGCCCGTCGGATTCGCCGTCACGGTGATCGATCCGGGGCGGCGACGCTGCGCACCTTGTAGGCGTTTTCCTCGACGTCGAACTCCACGCCGGTGTTCTGGCAGTCGCGCATTCGGCGGTCCAGTCGCCGGACGCGTCGATGGCGGCCTGCATGAAGGACTGGGCGGTTTCGACTTGGGCGGCGGTGTCAGCGGCTGCGAGGCGCCGGTCACCGGCATTCAGCAGCCTCAATGTTTCTTACGCCGGCCCGCGTTTGCGGCTCGCGGTTGTTGAAGGGCCGGCGATATTGGCTTGGGCGGCACGCCATCCAAGATCGCGGCTGATGGCCTCGGCCGCCGCCTTGACGTCAGCCGTCAAGCGCTCCATGCGCGTGTCGTCCATGTACTGTCCGGCGCTCGACAGACTGATCGCCGCGACGATCTTACTGCTGACGTCGCGAATGGGGGCGGCGACGCACCGAACCCTGTCTTCGTTCTCTTCCAGGTCGAAAGCCACGCCCGAGGCGCGATAGTCCTTCATCCGCCGCAGCCATTCGGACAGCTCCACGGAGTAGCGGAATCCTTCGCGCTGCTCGGCTTCGTAGATGTCGCGCAGGCGCGCGGTCGGCTCGTCGAGCAACAGAGCCTTACCCAGGCCCGTCGACCGCAGCGGCTGACGCTCGCCGATCCGCGAGCTGATATCGACGCGCCGGCTGCCGGGGATCTTGTCCAGGTAGAGGACCTTGCCCCCCTCGAGTACGCCCAGATGGACGGTGTCGCCAGAGCCGCTCGACAGCAGCTCGAGGTGTTCGCGTGCGGCCTTGGTGACGTTCATCTGACGGCCGGCGATAAAGCCCAGCTCGAGGAGCTTGGGGCCGAGCGAATAGCCCACGCGCGGTGTGAAGCTCAGATAGCGGTGCTCGACCAGGGTGGAGGCCAGGCGATGCGTCGTACTGCGGGTCAGGCCAAGCGTGGTCGCCAGATCTCCCAATTCGGCGTGCCCGCAACTGACCGCATGCAGCACCTCAAGGCCGCGCACGAGCGTGCGGCTGGCCGCGCCGCCTTTGGCTTCGTCGCCATCCGCCTCGATCAACGCTGGAGATTCCATCTTACAGCTATCCTATTTAGGCGATGGGACGCTTTCAAGCGCTCGCGCCGACGTTCGGGAGGCTTCCGCGCGGGCGGAAGCACGGGCGGAAACACCTGTAAACGCGCAGGCATAGTGGGGTTCGGCGCAGCGCTCGGTTAATTTCTCGGTTTCATCCTATCGGCTGTGCGGTCGTCCCAAGCCGCGCCATCCCAATTATCGAGTGATCCGTAGCTTTCCTGGAGATCAACGCGCGCGTTTGTGGTTCGGGGGCGGGCTGCGCCACCAGGGTGGCGGTCACTGATGGACGGCCTCTCGACCCGCGCGGGCCCGCTATGGATCGGTCCATCCGCCCTGTGCCTGGCGATGTTCGGCGGACTCATCCGCAACGGCGTGTGGTGCGCAAGCTTGGTCGCTCCAGTTAGACTCCTCACGGTCCGCTCGAAAATCCCATTTATTGAGATCGAGTCTCGTCTCCAGCCCTCCGGTTGCGCTTGAAGAGGGCTCGTCGTTTCGGACAATGCGGCCCCAAACTGGGTAGAAGTTGCAGATCTGCAACGCACAACAATATCACTTGTTGGGCCTGCTTGCCAAAAAATGGGATTACGATAACGTTGTCGTAACCGGAGGTTCAGCCGGTCGGGGAGGGCGAGCGCCGCTCTGCATCCCCGAAAAAACAAATCGGGCGCTTTTCGCCCGAACAATGGGAGCAACGTCCATGTCGTCGTCATTCGTTCGCGGAACTCTGCGTAACCGCCTGCTCGCCGGCTCGGCGGTCCTGGCTGGCGTGCTGGCGTTAAGCGCTCAGGCTCAGGCGCAGACTCAGACGACGTCTCGGGACGAGTCGGTCGCGGTCGAGGAAGTCGTCGTCACCGGCAGCTCGATCCGCGGCGTCGCGCCGGTCGGCTCGCCGTTGAGCGCAGTGACCCGAGAAGACATCAAGCAGGTGCCGGCCACCAACGCCACCGAACTGTTGCGCTCGACGCCCACAGTCAGCAACTTCAACGCCACGGGCGGCAACCGCGGCGCCAATCAGGCCAACATCGTCGATCAGCCCACGATCCACGGTATTGGTGCGGGCAATGGCGGCGGCGGCCTGACCCTGGTGCTGTTCAACGGTCACCGTCTGCCTGGCGCGGGTATCAATCAGAGCGCGCCCGACCCCAGCTCCATCCCCCCTGGCGCTATCGAACGCGTGGAAGTGGTCGCCGACGGCGCCTCGTCGGTCTACGGCTCGGACGCCGTCGCCGGCGTCATCAACTTCATCACCCGCAAGAACTTCAACGGCGCGGAGACCTCGGCCAACTACGGGGTCGCCGACGGCTACACAAGCAAGAGCTTTAACCAGCTGTTCGGCAAGACCTGGGACGGTGGCTCGCTGCTGGTCGACTATGCTTATTCGGCCAATAGTCACCTGAGTGGTCTCGAACGCAGCTACATCACCGACAATCAGGTCTCCATCGGCGGGACGGACAACCGCTCGACGATCTGCGCGCCCGCCAACGTCACGGTCGGCGGCGCGACCTACGCCCTGTCGGGCGCGGGCGCGATAGCCGGCCCTCCCAACAAGTGTGAGAGCAACCAGGCCAGCGATCTCTATCCCAAGCAGCATCGCCACCAGGGCCTGATCTCGGTAACCCAGGATTTGAGCGACAGGCTTTCGGTCTATGGCTCGGCCCTGTATTCACGTCGCGAGGTCTATACCGACGTCGGCGTCAACAGCCGCGACAACTCCAAAGCTGGTCTGGCGGTCACGGTCACCCAAGGCCCGGCCTATAACTACGTCACCGGCAACCTGGGCGTTCCGGCCGGTGCGCATACCGTGACCTATAATCCCGTCGGCGACTTTGGCGACACCTTCACCAATCGCACGCAGACCCGGACGGTCTCTAGCCTGCTGGGCGCTGAGTACAAGCTTGGTGGCGACTGGGTAGCCTCGGCCGAGATTAACCACGGCTTCGAGCGCGACATCGTGCGCCAGTACGGCATCAACCAGAGCCTGGTGACGAGCTCGGCGGCCAACGGTTCGCTCAATCCCTATGGTGTCGGCCCCGCGACCAGCCAGGCCCTGCTGCGCCAGGTCGGCGACTATGAGAGCCGCTACTCGGTCCGCCAGACCCTGCTCGAGGGACTGGCAAAGGTCCAGGGCACGCTGTTCGACCTGCCAGCCGGCGGAGTGAAGGGCGCCTTTGGCGTCACCCGCCGCCAGGAGACCTTCGCGGCCACCTATCGCGAAGGGCCCCAGGCCGGCGCGCCGGTCACCGCGCCGGTCTCGGTCCGTGGCGAGCGCAAGGTGACCTCGGTCTACGGCGAGGTGTTCATTCCGGTGATTGGTGAGGCTCAGAACATCGCTCTGGCTCGCAGCATCGATGTGTCGCTATCGCTGCGCTATGACGACTTCGACGACGTCGGCTCGACCACCAACCCGAAGATCGGCGTCAACTGGGAGCTGTTTCACGGCTTTAAGCTGCGCGGCAGCTACGGCACCTCGTTCCATGCGCCCAGCATGGCCGACTCCTCGACGGCGATCGACACCCGCGCGATCCGCTTCGCCGACTTCACCGGCAGCACGACCCCGGGCGCTTATTCGATCATCCTGGCCGGCGGCAACACGCTGAAGCCCGAAACGGCGGACACCTACTCGCTGGGCTTCGACTTCAAGCCCGACGCCTTGCCGGGCCTGTCGGCCAGCCTCGGCTTCTTCAAGATCGACTACAAGAACGTCATCACCTTCCCCGGCTTCAACGTCGTCACCGAGCCGAACAATCCGCTCTATGACCGCTATCGGATCTACAACCCGACGGCGGCCCAGGTGACCACGGCCGTGGGTTCGATGCGTCACGATGGCCTGGTCTATCCGGACGTGACGGCCCTGCCGACGGCGGTCTACGACCTGCGGCGCCAGAACTTCGCGACCCAGAATATCGAAGGCCTCGACTACGACGTGCGCTATCGCGTGACCACCGACGTCGGCAATCTGGGTTTCGGGGTCGGCGGCACGCGCCTGACCAAGTTCCGCCAGACCATCAATGGCGACACCCGCACCAGCTCGCGTCTGGACACCAACTACGCGGTCAAGTGGCTGGGGCGCGGCAATGCCAGCTGGAGCCACGGAGCGTGGACGGCCGTGCTGTTCGGCAACTACACCGGCAGCTACGTCAATACCTCGACCAACAAGCGGATCAAGGCCTTCAAGACCGTCGATCTGCACCTGGGCTATGCGCCGGAAGGCGAGGGGCTGTTGTCGGGCATCGAGCTCTCGCTCGACGTGTCGAACCTGACCGATCAAGATCCGCCGACCTTCGCCGACACCAATGCCAGCAATATCGACTTCACCCGATCCAACCCGATCGGGCGGATGTGGACGGTCGGCCTGCGCAAGCGCTGGTAGGACTTCCATAAAGCCAACGTCACACCTCCCGACGTAAAGCTTCCTGCTGCTAGGCCTCCGGCGAATAAACGCCGGGGGCCGCTTTTTCGGAGATGGGGAGGGCAATCCTCGGCGCGGGGCGTCGCGCCCTCTATCCGACCTCGATCTTAGAAGGTGAGAGTTCGGGGAAAAGCGCGCCGAGTGATGCACCAGCCGTCCAGAGAGCTAGCCGAACAGATCGCGCCTGGCCTCGGCGCGGGTGGCGTAGATCCGGTGATGAACGTGCTCGGTCTTGGGGTGATCTCCGACTGAGCCAGGGCCAGGTAGAGCCAGCTTTCGCCGGTCGGGATGATGTAGGTCAGATCAGCGAGCCAGACCTGGCCTGGGGCGCGGACTGGAAGTTGCGGGCGAGCCTGTTGGGGGCGATCGGATAGCCATGGCGGTTGTCGGTGGCGCGGGTGCGGCGGGGCAGTGCGGCCAGGCCGCGCAGCGATCCATAGGTTTCGCAGCTCTCGGCTGGATCAGGCGGATGTCCTCGATCATATCGTCTGTCATCTTGGCCCCGGCTGCGGCAACGCCGGTGTCGGAAGGGTGACGGGGTCAATCACGCGCCGACGAGCCGAGTCGTTTCAGGGCATCGCTGGCGTAGCTGTTGGTCGGGTCGAGAGCCAAAGACTGTCGGAACAGGGTGATCGCCTGCTTCGGATCACCTTCGGCGACTGCGATGTCCGCAAGCCCATCATGGCTGTAAGCGGACTTGGGATAGATCGTCAGATTGAAGCGGAAGATCGCCTTGGCGTCCGCATAACGGCGCGCCTCGTACAAATCATATCCCAACCCGACGAGCGCGTCGTCGCCGAAGTCCAGCTTGGCCCCAGACCGTTTCAGTTCGCCATAGTGAGCAATCGCCCCGGCGACGCCGTCGCGATCGATCCGCTCCCATAGGATTTCGCGCAGCTGCGCCGTCGGCAGCGTCACTGGTTGACCGAAGGCGATCGCCGCCATCGCATTGCCGACCTTGCCCGCCGACGCACGATCGCTGTTGCTCAGCACGATCGCGGTCAGGCCATCAGCGGGGAAGCGGATGATGTAGGTTGAGTAGCCGTTGTCGCTGCCCGAATGATCCATCTCGCGTCGGCCGAAACGTTCGCCGATCCGCCAGCCGAAACCGTAGCCGCTTTTGGCCGGCGTAAACATCGCATCAAGCGAGACCTGGCCGAGCAACTTGCCTGGGGCGAGAGCCCGGTCCCACAGGAGCAGATCCCCGACCGTGGAATACAGCCCACCCGCGGCATAGCCGACCGTCCGGCTGATGATCGGCGCGTTGATGAAGGTGGCGCCAAGCGAATAATAGCCGGATGCGCGATGCGGCACCAACGCGCGAGTATTGTCGTCCCCGCTGTGCGTCATGCCCAGCGGGTTGAAAATACGCTGCTGCACATACTCGCCCCAGCCAATTCCCGATGCGCGTTCGATGATGAGGCCGAGCAGGTGGTAGCCGGAATTGGAATAGTCGTACTTCTCGCCCGGCGTGAACTTCAGCGGCAGGTCACGGAACAGCGAGACCAGCTCGGCCGGCGTATAGTCGCGCCGTGACAGCACTTCGTCCCAGTCGGGCAGGCTGGAGAAGTTGGGGATGCCCGACGTATGGTTCAGCAACTCGCGGATCGTGATCGGCCGCCATGCAGCCGGGCAGTCCGCCAGATAGCGGCAGATCGGGTCATCGACCTTGAGGCGGCCCTGCTCTTGAAGCTGCATGACCGCCAGTGCGGTGAACTGCTTGGTGACCGATGCGAGGCGAAACACCGTGTCCGCGCTGTTGGGCACGCCCAGTTCGTAATTCGCCATGCCGTAGCTGCGCACGAACACCGGCTTGCCATCTCGCGCCAACAGCACCGTGCCTGAAAACTGCTCGTTTTTGGTCGCTGCGGCGAGATAGGCGTCCAGCGCTGTATCGAGCGCTTTTCCGGCAGGGGCGGTAGTGGATGGCGCCAGCGCCGCCTGCGTACGCGCCGCGACGGGTGTCGCGCTGACAGCCAGCGCAGCGCTCCAGGCCGCCATTCCGATCATCGCCCAGCGCCATGCTCGTCTGCGTTCGACTATCGATACCGCCAAGCCCCGTCTCCCGGTCTGCTTCATCTCGCCTCAGTTCGACGTAGATTACTTTATATGAAGATACTTCATGTCAAGGCTGTTGCCGATCGAGATTCCCGGCTACCGTATCGCGATGGCTCAGCGCGACGACGCCGACATGATCGATATGCTCGTGGACGAGTGGCGACGGACCCGGCCCAATACCCGGCCCGAGCCCATGCAGGTTGTCGGCCGGGTCATCCGCCTGGGCCGCGCGTATGAAGAGCACGTGACGCGGCTGCTGCGTCCTCATGGCCTGTCCTATTCGGACTTCGACGTTCTGGCGACGCTGTGCCGGATCGGTCCGCCCCATGAAATGTCGCCGACCCAACTGCGGCATAATGTTCTGCTGACCTCCGGGGCGATGACTGCATGCCTGCGCCGGCTGGAGACGCTGAAGCTGATCGAACGGCGCTCCGCCTTTGCCGACCGACGCCGGCTCACGGCGCGGCTTACGGACGTGGGTGTGAAAAAGGTCGAAGCGCTGATCGATGCGAGATTTGCACTGGCGAACGACGCCTTGGCCGAATTGGACACCGACCAGAGGGACGCCCTGGCGATGATCTTGCGCCGGTTGGGCAGAGCGCCGGCCCCGCCTGCATCGGAGGTACATCGAGAATGAAACCGGTATCGGTCCTGGCCTTATGTCTGGCGATGTCTTTCTCAGCGACCGCCATGGCCGAAGCGCCTGGTGAGGATCACCCGCTGCTGCCTCGCTACGAAGGCGCTGAGATCCACGCCTATCGCGCGTCGTCGCAGGATACCGTGATCATTCCGGCCAGTCGTATTGGCGACGAGAAGGCCGCTTCGCTGGCGCGGCAGATGACCGGCGACGTCACGCATATCGATTATGTTCTGACCCCCGCCACAGCGACCGCGCAGGTCGGCCGTTACTATGAAGG
Source organism: Caulobacter sp. UC70_42 (assembly GCF_044056025.1). Taxonomy (NCBI): domain Bacteria; kingdom Pseudomonadati; phylum Pseudomonadota; class Alphaproteobacteria; order Caulobacterales; family Caulobacteraceae; genus Caulobacter; species Caulobacter sp. UC70_42. The sequence goes on from NZ_CP171994.1 coordinate 3,624,772, forward strand.
CCTATTACAGTCTGCCGGCTTCCGTACGGTCTTTTCATGCGTGGGCGAAAGGGCGTGTGGCTCGGGCATGGGCGCGCTGATCTTCAATTCGGGCAAGGTCGCGCCCACCGGCTTCGCGGACGGTCTGTTCGGCGATCGAATGCGCGTGATCGTGGCGCAGCGCGGCGACACGTGGACGCTACTTCACATATATGAGGGGCCGGATCGCACGACCATCTACGAGGCTGTCGTGGACGAGGCCGGCTGATCCGCTCCCGTGGATCGCCGACGCCGCCGCCGAACCTGAACGTCGGGCGCGCCACCCGACGCTCGTTTGATTCCTGTTATTTGATCTCAGACAGGAAGCCCGAGCGCTTCATGCTCATCAGACACTCCTCTCCACCTCCGAAAAGCTAGCATGGGTGTCCACTCAAACGAGGAGGACCAGCGTCGGCGAGTGGGGGCCATCAAGTTAAGAGCTTGAACGGTGGGCGGCTCGACAATCGCGCGCCTTCTTTCGGCTCAAGGCGTGATCCGCGTTCCGCTGCTGCCGGCCAGTACGCCCGTGACGTCGTCGAGAGAGCCGATAAACGCTTCGCGTCCAGTCGCTAAAGCGAACTGTCGGGCGGCCCGCACCTTGGGGCCCATCGAGCCTTCGGCATAGGTCTGTCCCGCGGGATCGTCGGCGCGGATCATCCTCAGGGGTGTCGCGTAGGGACCGCCCCAGTCGCGATAGACCGCCTCCACGTCCGTCAGGATGACAAGTCGGTCGACGTTCAGCCGGATCGCCAGCAGGGCCGCGGCCAAATCCTTGTCGATCACCGCCTCCAGGCCGATCAACCGGCCGGCCGCGTCTTTGGCCACCGGAACGCCGCCGCCGCCCGCGCAGATCACCAGCGTTCCGTCTCTCATAAGGCGCTCGATGATTGATTGTTCGATGACCTCGATGGGTGCGGGCGAGGCGACGACGCGGCGTTGACCGGCGCCGTCCTTGGCGAAGGACCAGCCGCGTGTCTCGCCCAAGGCCAGGACCTGCTCGGCAGTATAAACGGGCCCTATCGGCTTGGTGGGCCGCTGAAAGGCCGGATCACGGCGATCGACCAGGGTCTGGGTCAGCAAGGTCGCGACCTGCCGTTCGGGCCGCGCGTTGCGCAACTCCTGGGCTAGCACATAGCCGATCATGCCCTGCGACTCCGCGCCCAGCATGTTCGAGGGGATAGGCTGGCGCGGCCGCATAGGCTTCCGCTTGCAGGGCGAGCAGGCCGATCTGTGGGCCATTGCCGTGGACGAGCGCGGTCTCAACGCCGTCGCAGGCCATCGCGAGGCTGGCGGCCGCTCGCGCCACGTTGTGGCGTTGATTGTCCGCCGAGGCGACCTCCCCGCGCTTGAGCAGGGCGTTGCCGCCGAGGGCGATGACTTGGCGCATCAGGCCTGCCGCCGGATCGCCGCCGGCCGTTGCCCCAACGGCTCCTGCTGAGTGATGCAGTGGATGTTGCCGCCGCCCAGGAGAATTTCGCGAGCCGGAACCGGCAGGATTTTTCGGCCGGGAAAGCACTCAGCCAGCAGCGCCTGGGCGGGCGCGTCCATCGGGTCGTCGAAGGCGGGGACGACCACCACGCCGTTGCCGATATAGAAATTGACGTAGGAGGCGGCCATCCGGTCGCCGGGCTCGCGGGGCAGGGTGCCCGGGACCTTGTCGACGCCTGCGGCCTCCGCGGCCGTGATCAGGACGGGCGCCGGCTGATAGACCTTGTGGACTCGCAAGGGGCGACCCCGTGCGTCACGCGCCACGGAAAGTCGCTCGAGCGCGGCTGCCGAGCGTGCGTACTGTGGGTCGGCCTGGTCATCGGTCCAGGTCAGCACGACCTCGCCGGGCGCCACGAACCGGCACATGTTGTCGACGTGGCCGTCGGTCTCGTCGAGATAGACGCCCTGATCGAGCCAGATCACGGTCTCGACTCCGAGATAGTCGCGCAGCCTTTGCTCGATCTCGTCCTGACGGAGGCCGGGGTTGCGATTGGGGTTGAGCAGACACTCCTTGGTCGCCAGGACCGCGCCCTGGCCATCGACATCGATCGAGCCCCCTTCGAGGATGAAGTCCGGGCCGTAGCGGTCGTCGCCCTCCATCTCGACGACTTTCTCGCCGACCAGGTCATCCTGGTCCCATGGGAAATAGAGTCCCCCGACAAGACCGCCCCAGGCGTTGAACTTCCAGTCGACGCCGCGAACCTCTCCGGCGGCGTTGACGACGAAGGTCGGCCCGCAATCCCGGATCCAGCTGTCGTTGCTGGTCATCTCGACCACGCGCACGGTCGGGTCGAGCATTTCACGGGCGATGATGTACTGCGCCGGCGAGGCGCAGACGGTGACCGGTTCGCCCTGAGCGATGGCGGCGGCGACGGCGGCGAAGGCGTGCTGGGCCGGCTTGGCGCCGCCGCGCCAGTTGTCTGAGCGTTCGGGCCAAAGCATCCAACATCCGGCGTGGAGCTCCCATTCGGCGGGCATGCGGAAGCCGTCGGCGCGCGGCGTGGTGGTCAGGAGGCGGCTCATGGCGGGACCTTCCGAATGTGATTGAGCGGCGAGTGGAGAAATCAGCGTGGACGGGCAGGTTCGGCGGGCGGGTCAGATTCCGGCGTGTTCGCGCGCCGATTGGCTTTCATGGTCCCGATCACCAGTTCGCCCAGCACCAGGGTGACAATGACGCCGCCCAGGATCGGCCCGGTCTTGCTCCAGTCGATCGCCACCCCCGGAACCCACAGGAAGAAGATGATCGCCTGGGCGATGAACAGGGTGCAGACGCCCGCCAGGACTCCGGCGCCGAGCGCGCCGCCCGGAACCCGGTAGGGGCGGGGCGTGGTCGGATCCTTGCGTCGCAGGGTCAGGAAGGCCGGAAAGAGCACCAGATAGGGCAGCAGGAAGATCACCGAGCTGAAGGCGAACAGCGACCAGAACAGATCCTCGGCGCTGCGGGCGAAGACGCCATAGGCGATGATCACCACCGTCGAGACCAGACCGGTGAGCAGATAGGCGCCGACCGGGGTCTGGTTGGACTTGCGTTGCCAGCCAAACACCTTGGGCAGTTCGCCGTCGGCGGCGGCGGACTGGGCCGCGCGGTTGGCGCCCATCGACCAGGTCACCAGATTGGCGAGGATCGTGAACACCGCGCCGACGCCGACGACGATGATGATTACGTCGAGGCCCGGCGCTCCGGCCAGCAGCGAGCTCAGGGTGTCCAGAAGACCCTTGATCAGGCCGATATCCTTGACGGGCAGGGCGACCAGAATGCCAAACGTGGCCAGGAGATAGAAGGCTGAGATCAGCAGGCCGGCGGTGATGACCGCGATGGGCACGTCCCGGGCGGGATTGCGCATCTCTTCGCCCGCGCCGGAGACTAGTTCAAAGCCCATGAAGTTGTAGACGATGACCGGAAGGAAACCCAAACCCGCGCTCCAATGCGGCATCAGGCTGGCCCACGACAGGTCGTTGGCCGCGCCGCGGGTGACCAGGACGTAGATGCCGCCACCGCCGATCAGCAGCATGATGCCGGCCTTGATGAAGGCGCCGACATTGGGCACCCACTTGGCCGCGGCCAGGCTGGTGACGCCGATCAGCACGGTCAGCCAGGTCGCGCCCACGCCGATCAGGATCTTCGACCACAGGCCCATCTCGACGCCGGTGATCTGCGCGATCAGACCCGCCAGCAAGATGTAGCCCGAGGGCATCCACAGCGCGACGTTGACCCAGTAGTACCAGGTGGCGCGCGCTGCCCAACGATCGCCGAAGGCGCGACGGATCCAGGTCTGGATGCCGCCTTCGCCGGGATAGGCCGCGCCGAGTTCAGCGGTGATCAGGCCATAGGGAATGAAGAACAGGGCGAATGTGATCACCCACCAACTCAGGGCCGAGGGGCCGATCGCCGCCGAGGCGGCCAGGGTGTCGATGACCAGGATCGCGCAGACCGTGAACAGGGTTACGTCGAGCAGACCCATGACGCGGGCGAAGCGCGCGCGGGTCGGGGCGGCGGGAGATTTGGCCATGACTCAAGCCTCCAGAGCGGCGGCGGGCGTCGCCGCGCCGTCCAGTTGATGATCGTCGAGGAAGGCGCCGATCGCGTGCGCGTGGCGGGCCGAGCGCTTGGCGCTGGGAAGTCTCAGGTGCGGCCGCACGAAGGCGACGAGAATGGCCTTTTCGGCGTGCAGTCGGTTTTCAGCCTGATCGTAGATGATGGCCCGAGGCCCATCCATGACGGCGTCGGTGACCTCGACGCCCCGCGAGGCCGGCAGGCAGTGCATGAACTTGGCGTGAGGCGGGGCGTTGGCCAACAGGGCGTCGTTGACCTGGTAGCGCGGCATGAAGGCGGCCTGCCGCTCGGGAATCTCGGCCTCCTGGCCCACCCACCACCAGAGATCGGTGTAGATGAAGTCGGCGTCGGCGACCGCCTGGACCGGGTCGTCGGTCACGGAGAACCGCCCTCCGGACTGGACGCAATTGGCCCGGGCGATCAATTGCCAGGCTTCGGGCGCCTGATAGCGCGGCGGCGCGCAGTGGACGAACTCCATGCCCATCTGGGTGCAGATCATCATCAACGAGGAGCAGACATTGGTCGCGTCGCCGATGAAGGCGACCTTGAGCGCCTCGAGCGGCTTACCGGCGGGCCGATGCTCTCGCATGGTGAAGACGTCGCAGAGCACCTGGGTGGGGTGGTTGTAGTCGGTCAGGCCGTTGATCACCGGCACGTTGGCGTAGCGGGCGAGTTCCGTGACCGTGGCGTGCTTGAGGGTGCGCGCCTCGATGGCGTCGACCATGCGGCTGATCACGCGCGCGGAGTCCTTGATGCTCTCGCGCACGCCCAGGTGGATTTCGCCTGGCTTGAGATAGAGCGCGTGCCCGCCAAGCTTGGTCATCGCCACCTCGAACGAAATCCGCGTCCGGGTCGAGGGCTCCTCGAAGATCATTCCCAGCGATGCGCCTGCCAGCAGCGGAGGCAGGGCGCGGTCGCGGTCGGCCGTCTTCAGGAGCCCGATGAGGTCCATGAGCCAGACGAGCTCGGTCTTGGTGAAATCCTGGGTATCGATGAAATGGCGCACGGCGAACCTCGCGACGAAGACGCCCAAACCTAGGCCGGCCCGCGCGCGCGAAACTGATCTGCGTCAAGCGGCCGGCGGCGGCGTCCCGTCGACGCTCGGCAGGACGGTGGTCCGGCGGACCACAGCGTCCAGCCCGCCGAGCATCAGGTCCGCATTGGCGGCCATCAGATCTTCAGGGCCACGCGCCTTGGCCAGGCTGGCGAAATAGCGCGCATACCGTTCGCAGCCTTGCGACCAGTCGCGGGCCATCTGGGTTTGGCCGTTTTGCGCTGCGGCGATCACGGTGTCGAAGACGGACTCCGCGACCTTTGGGGTATCGGTCTTGGCCATTGAACTATCTCCGGGTTGAGGCGACCAGGATGCGCCGCCCAAAACGGACCGTTTTGACGGGGATCAACCCACACGGACCAGCCAGCGCGATCATCCGCGCGCGCCGATTGGGCGTGTCTTGCGCAAGGAACTTCCAATGTCCCAGCCTGAGATCAAATCCACTCTGCCGACCATCGGACAACAGGCCACCCACATCTTCGCGCCGCTTCAGCGCGAGATCGATCGCGTGTTCAGCGAGTTCGGCCGCGGCTTCGGCATGACCGAGACTTTCGCCGTTCCTAGTCTCGACTTCAGCGAGACCGCCCAGGGCATCGAGCTGAAGCTCGATGTGCCAGGCTATACTGAAAGCGAATTGACCGTGACGGTCGAAGACGACCGCCTGATCGTCCATGGCCACAAGACGGATCAGACCGAGAGCGGCGACAAGACCTATCGCGTGCTTGAACGGCGCTCGGGCGAATTCACGCGTCAGGTCACCTTGCCGCGAACGGTCGACGCCGAGGGGTTCACCGCCAATCTCAAGGACGGCGTGCTGACGATCGTCGCGCCAAAAACCAACGAGAGCGTCGGCCGCACCATTCCCATCCAAGCCGCGTCGCCGGCCGCCTGACCATGCTGGCCATGGTCCTCGAGGACGGTCGGCTGACAGCCACCCTGCGCCCGGTTCCCGAGCCTGGCGCGGGGCAGGTGCGGCTGGAGATCCGCGCGTGCGGGGTCTGCCGCACGGATCTGCATCTGCTGGATGGCGATCTATCGACCTCCCGCCCGATCGTGCCAGGCCACCAGGTCGTCGGGACCGTCGCCGCGCTGGGCGAGGGCGTCACAACCCTGGCGCTCGGCCAGCGCGTCGGCGTGTCCTGGCTGGGTCGGGCCTGCGGCCGCTGCGACCTTTGCCGCGAAGGCCTGGAGAACCTCTGCAAGCGCGCCGAGTTCACCGGATGGACCCGGGACGGCGGCTATGCCGACCAGGTCTTGGCCGATGCCGCCTTCTGCCTGCCGCTGCCCGAAGCGTTCAGCGACCTGGAAGCCGCGCCTCTGCTTTGCGCCGGCGCGATTGGCTTCCGGGCTTGGCGCATGGCCGCCCAGGGGCGCGTGGTCCGGCGCCTTGGTCTCTATGGCTTCGGCGCGGCGGCGCATCTCCTGGCGCAGTTGGCCATCTTCGAAGGCCAGGACGTTTACGCCTTCACGCGGCCCGGGGACACCGCCGCGCAGGCTCTGGCGCGCTCGCTCGGCTGTGTCTGGGCCGGCTCTTCCGCCGAACGGCCGCCACAGCCGCTGGACGCGGCGATCATCTTCGCCGCCGACGGAGCCCTCGTCCCCTTGGCGCTGCGCGCGGTCGACCGAGGGCGCGCTGTGGTCTGCGCCGGCATCCACATGAGCGCCATTCCGGCCCTCGACTATAGCGACCTGTGGGAAGAGCGTCGGGTCCTGTCGGTGGCCAATCTCACTCGCGCCGATGGCGCCGACTATCTGAAGCGCGCCGCCGCGGCGGGCGTACGCGCGCACATCACGACTTACGGATTGCGCCAGGCCGGAAAGGCCCTGGCCGACTTGCGCGCCGGCGCCTTCACCGGCGCGGCCGTCCTCGCGATCAAGGGGCGCTAGCCGGGCTGTTATTGAACGCGGGCAGTCCTGTCAGGCGATGATAAAGTTGGGTGAGGTGTTCGAACGTCGTGTCCCAACGATAGCGCTCGACGGCCCGCGTCCTGGCGCGGGCTCCCAGAACCGACAGATCGCGATCAAACAGCGCCGCGATCGCCTCGGCCATGGCCTCGGGCGTTGCCCGCGCGGCCAGTTGGCCGAACGTCTCGTCGACCGTTTCGCCGACGCCTCCATGGGCGACCCCCACCACCGGCACGCCGCAAGCCATGGCTTCGAGCACCACCAGGCCGAGGGTTTCGAAGGGATTGGCATGGACCAGGGCGTCGCAGCCCGAGAGGATCCTGGCCAGCCTGGCGGGGTCGTTCTGGAACGGCAGGGTCAGCACCTGCCGCGAGCGCGATGCGCCTCCGCCGATCAGCAGCAGGCGGTAGTCCGGACCTAGGCGCTCCACCGCCTCGACGAGCACGTCCAGTCGCTTCTCAGGCGCGGGCCGCCCGGCGAAGACGACCAACCGCTCCCGCGCGCCAAGGCCAAGGGCCGCGCGCAGCGGCGCGCGAGCCTGCGGATAGGGATGGAAGATGTCGGTATCGACGCCGAGCGAGACGTCTTGGACATTTTCCACGCCAGCCTCGCCCAGGATTTCGGCCATGTAGCGGCTCGGCGCCAGCACTTGGTCGAAGCGACGAAAGCGGTGCGCCCAAAGCTTGCGAAACGCGACGGCTCCACGGCCGTCGAGAAGTCGCCGGGGTCAGGGCCGCCACGTCGCTATGGCAGAAGCCGACCACCGGGACGCCGAGAGCTTGGCCGGCCCGCAAAGCCGCCTTGCCGGGCAGGTAGGGATCCTCGGCTTCGATCAGGGCGGGGCTCTCGCGCAGGATGCGCTCGGTCCAGGCCGCCAAGTTCATCGGCCAGCGATAGCCGTGCGTGAAGGGCAGGATGGCCGACTGAACAAAGGCGATCTGAGCCTCGTCACGATCAGTGGGCCCGGGCAGCACCTGCCGATGGCGCAGGCTGGGTCGGCGTCGGGCCACCCAGTCGGCCTTGGCGTTCAGATAGCGCCGCACGCCGCCGCTGGCCGGCGCGTAGAGCATGGTCGTGTCAACCAGCCCGACTGAGCCAACCGGCGGGGGAGCGGGCAGGCCGGTCGCGGCGATGGAGAGCGAAGCGTCACGCCACATGGCGCCTCCGATCGGCGCCGACGACCAGCGCGCGGCAGACATGGGATGTATCGGTCGCCGGTGGAGCCGCCCTGCGTAGAACGCGATCTTGACCCAATCTAGCGATCCTCAACGATCCGGCCGTCCAGCATGCGGATACGGCGATCGGCGGCTTCGGCGAAACTCTCGTCGTGGGTCACGCACACCACCGCGCGCTGTTCGGCATGGGCCAGGCGCTGGAACTCCTCTATCACCAGGCGGGTGTTGACGCTGTCGAGATTGCCGGTCGGCTCATCGCATAGCACGATGGCCGGGTCGTTGGCCAAGGCGCGGGCGATCGCCACGCGTTGCCGTTGACCGCCGGAGAGGCGGTCAGGCCGCCGCCCGGCCTGTTGGGCCAAGCCGAGCTTCTCAAGCAGGGTATGGACGGCCTGATCGATCTCTAGAGGACTGCGACGTCCCAGGCGTCGCATTGGCAGGGCGACGTTGGCGTGGGCCGTCAGCTCCGGCAGCAGGAAGTGGAACTGGAAGACATAGCCGATCCGCTCCAGGCGCAGCCGCGTGCGGGCCGCTTCGCCGAGATCGGTCGTTGGCTGTCCGGCGATCAGCACCTCGCCCTGGTCGGGTCGATCCAGGAGGCCCAGCAGGTAAAGCAACGAGGACTTGCCGCACCCGGACGGCCCCACGATCGCCACCAGGGCGCCGGCCTCGATCTTCAGGGTCGCCGCGTCGACCAGGGTGAAGGGCTCGGGATCCACGAGAACCCGCGTAACCGCGCGCGCTTCGATCAGAGCGCTCACGTCGCCCCCCGCAGAATGTCGACCGGGTCCACCCGCGCGGCCTTGCGCGCCGGAAGCCAGGCGGCGATCAGGGCCGCGGCGAGCGACGCGCCGCCGGCCAGGAGATATTGCGGCAGGCTGCGGTCGAGCGGCAGCACCAGCGGCTTGCCGCCCATGGTCAAAGGCAGGCTGGCCAGGATCTGCAGAAGACCGGTACCGACGGCGAAGCCGACGAGCGCACCCAACACGCCCACCAGCAGGCCCTCCATCAGGAAGATCGCCTGGATGTCGCCGGCCGTGAAACCCATCGCACGCAGGATGGCGATGTCGCGGCGCTTGTCGGCGACGCTGTTGGAGACGGCCGTGTAGATGCCGAAACTGGCTACGACCAGGATCGCCAGGATCACCGCGTACATGATGATGTTCCGCACGACCAGCAGGTTGAGAATGTCGGCCGAACGCTCCTGCCAGGACTCCCATTTGTAGCCCCACCGGCTCTCGAGGCGCTCGGCCTGCGCCTTGGCGTCGTCGGACCGGGCCAGCCGGATATGGAGCTGGTTGACGATGTCTGGCCGCGAGAACAGGACCTGGGCGGTGCGCAGCAGGCCATAGGCTACCGTGTCGCCGGCATAGAAGCCGGCCTGGGCGTCGGGCTCGATCAGCGCCAGGATCCGCATGCGCTGCAGGGTCCCGCTTGAGGCGGTCACGACCAGGGTGTCGCCTAAGCGCGCACCCAGGCGTTCGGCCAGGGGGCGGCTGATGATGATCCCGTCGGGGCGCGCCTCCAGGTCCGTCAGCGCGCCGCCGACCAGAGTTTCGCCGATCTTGGCCAGGCGTCCTTCCAGCCGTGGGTCGACGCCATTGAGCGCCACCGCCGCTGTCCTGCCCGCGTAGGCTATGGTCACCGCGCCGCTCAGCGACGGGGCGGCCAGGGCCCCGGGGATCGCGCGGGCGTCGGCGAGCATGGCGGGCCAATCCTTCAATCCGCGCACCTCCTCCTGAGGCCGCAGGCCGTGGATGGCGACCGCGGCGTTCGGAAAGGCGTCCAGGGCGGGCTGGCGAACCGGCTTGCGCTGCTCGTCGCGCACGATGATGTGGGGCGCGGAGTTCACCAGAAGTCTTGATGAAGTCCTTCTGGGAGCCGACCATCATGCCCGAGACGGCCAGGAAGAACCCGACGCCGATCGCCACGCCCAAGGTGGCCACCAGGGTTTGGCGGGCTCGTACTCGGAGATGCGCCAGGGCCACCCCGGCCAGAACGCCGGCGACCGAGTTCATGGGCGCGCGGCGCTTACGTGTTGACCGTCCCGAAGGCGGCCGGGCGCAATGATGACGGTGTCACCGGCGGCCATGCCCGACTTGAGCTCGGTCTGGGTCGCGCCAATCGCGCCGACCTGCACCGGAACTCGGCGGGCGCGCCCATTTTCCACGCGCCACACCTGGCCGTTCTGGACCGCCGTGGCGGGGACGAGGATCGCCTGCTCGCGCCGCGCGGCGACGAGGTTGGTCTCGACGGTCATGCCGGGCGAGAGCGGGCAGTCGGCGGGCAGGGCGATGCGGACGCGGAACACCCGGCCCGTGGCGTCGCCGGCCGGGGTGATCCGGGCGATGGATCCCTGGAATGTCCGCCCGGGAAAGGCGTCGGCGCGGATCAGGGCCTGGGCGCCGAGCTTCAGGCGGGCGATATCACGCTCATCGACGTCGGCGGTGATGCGCAGGGTGCGTGGATCGGCCAGCAGGAACAGCATCGTTCCCACAGTCGCCAGATCGCCGGGTTCGGCCTCGCGCCGCAGGATCTGGCCGGCGAACGGCGCGGTCAGGCGATAGTCGCGCAGGTGGGCCAGGGCGCCTTCTGCGGCCGCCCCCGCGGCGCGGGCCTGCGCCTGGGCGTCGTCATCGGCGGCGCGCGCGGCGAAACCCGCCTCCAGCAGGCGTCGCGTGCGACCGGCGACAACGCGGGCCTGCGCCGCCTGGGCGGCCAACTGCAGGGCCGTGCCTTGCGCCGGACCATCCTCGAGCTGAGCCAGCAGTTGGCCCGCCTTGACCCACTGGCCTTCGGCGACCGCGACCTCGCGTATTGGCGCGCTGACGATCGGCGCGACATGGGCCTGGCGCACATAGTCGACCACGCCGGACGCGTAGACGACATCGACCGCCTGCCCCACGACGGCTTGAGCGACGACGACCCGTGGCGGCCTCAGATAGAGCGCCCCGGCGGCGAGCGCCGCGATCAGCACGAGCAGGCCCGCGCCAAAGACCCATAGCCGGCGCGATCCCGCCCTGGCGGATATCGGCGCGGCCGCCGGCGTGGGATTGGCCGTCTTTGGCGCCGCGGCGGAGCGGGGGAGGGGCGTGTCCATCGTGCCAGGGGCCAATCCAGAAGGCCGCCGGACGCCGGCCTTGCATGGTGATGACACGGGCTGGGGCGGCCGGGATTGATCAAGATCATGCGATTGAGCGCCGAGCGGCGCGACCTTGGCCATCCCCGCCGCGCCCTGGAGAAGCTCCGCCATGCCTCGATATCTCAACCGTAGAACCTTGATGACCTTGGCCGCGGCCATGCCGCTGGCGCCAATGGCCGCGTTCGGCCAGGGCCGTTCCGATACGGCGCAAGCCACGTTCAGGGGAGAAAACCTGGCCTTGGTCGTCGGCTACCAGTCGGGCGCTGGTCGCCTGACTTTCCAGGGGCGACGCTATGACTTCCGCGTCAACGGCCTGGCCGCGGTCGGCGTCGGCGCCGAGCGCCTCGAAGGAACGGCCGAGGTTCGCCACTTGAAGTCCCTCGCCGACTTCGAAGGAGTCTATTGGGGCGCGGGCGCGAGCGGCGCCTTGGTCCTGGGCCGCGGCGCGGCGATCTTGCGCAACGGCAAGGGCGTGGAGATCCGCCTAAACCTCGAAGGTCGAGGACTGGCCCTGATGATCGCCGCCGGAGGCGCGAGAATCGTCTTCGGCTAGGCGTCTGGTCTCGAACCGCGTGGGGCTCGGTCTCGCTGAGGGCCCACACGGCGCGAGGTCTAGAAGATCCTCCCGTCGCGCGCTTGACCTAGCGCCAGGCGCTTTAGGCCCTCCGCGCAGACGAGATAGGTTCCTACCAGCCCGGCGATCGCCGCCAGGGTCGCCCCGGTCGGGGGCGCGAAGCCCAGCACCGCGCCCCATGGCAGGAGCGGCAAGGCCAGGGCGAGGGCCAGACCGGCGAGCGCCGTGGCGGTCAGGGCCGGATGCGCGCGGCTGGCCAAGGCCGGACCCGCCGTCCGGATCACGAAGATCACCAGGATCTGGCTGGCCATGGATTCGATGAACCAGGCGGCGCGAAACTGGGCCACATCGGCGTGGAACACCCATAGCAGCAGGGCGAAGGTGGCGACATCGAACACCGATGACAGCGGTCCCATGATCGCCGTGAAGCGCATCAGGCCGCGCATGTCCCAGGCTCTGGGACGCGACAGATCCGAAGCGTCCGCCCCATCGAGCGGAATGCCGACCTGCGCAAGATCGTAGATCAGGTTGTTGAGCAGCACCTGGACGGCGGTCAGCGGCAGGAAGGGCAGGGCCAGCGAGGCCAGCGCCATGGTCAGCATGTTGCCGAAGTTGGAGCTGGTGCCCATCCGCACGTATTTCATGATGTTGGCGTAGGTGCGCCGTCCCTCGGCCACCCCGTCGGCCAAGACGGAAAGGTCCTGATCCAGCAGGATCATATCGGCCGCCTCGCGCGCCACGTCCGTGGCGCCGTCGACCGACAGGCCGACATCGGCGGCCCTGATCGCCGGGGCGTCGTTGATCCCATCGCCGAGGAAACCGACCGTATGACCACGCGCGCGCAAGGCGCGGACGATCCGGGTCTTCTGGTCAGGCGTGACGCGGGCGAAGAGATCGGTGTGTTCGACCCGGACGGCCAGAGCCTGGTCGTTGAGCTTGTCGATCATCTCCCCGGTCAACAGGCCCTCGACCGGCAAGTTCAGCGTGGTGACCAGATGCTGCACGACGGCCGCGGCGTCGCCCGAGATCACCTTGACCCGTACGCCGGCCGCCTGAAGCCGGGAGATCGCCTGGGTGGCGCTGGCCTTGGGCGGGTCCACGAAGACGCAGAAGCCCAGGAACACAAGACCTGCGTCGTCATCCTGGCCGATGGTTTGGCGGCCGGCGGCGGATCTGAACGCCACGCCCAGGAGACGCAGCCCTTGGGCGGCGCGGTCGGCCTGGAGGTCGGCCAGGCGCTGACGAAGCGCCGCGTCGAGCGGTCTAACCGCTCCCGAGCGGTCCTGAGCGTTCGCGCAAAGGGTCAGCAGGGTTTCGGGCGCGCCCTTGACGATCTCGAGCCGGACGCCGTCGGCGGCGCGCTCGACGAGGACCGAGACTCGCCGTCGTTCGAAATCGAAGGGGCGCTCGTCGAGCTTGCGCCAGCCGTTGAGGTCGCGGTCGGACATGTGCTGGAGCAACGCCTCGTCGAGGGGAACTCCTCAGACCGGTCTCGAAGCGCGCGTTGATCGCCGCCCATTCGGCCACCTGGTCATCGTCTTCGCCGTCGATCCCAGGATGGGCGACCAGCGCTATGCGCGCCTGGGTCAACGTGCCCGTCTTGTCGGTGCAAAGGATGTCCATCTGACCCAGGTCGTGGATCGCCGACAGGCGCTTGACCACCACCTTGGCGGCGGCCATGCGCTGGGCGCCGCGCGACAGGGCCACGGTCATGATCATCGGCAGGAGTTCGGGCGTCAGCCCGACCGCCAGGGCCATGGCGAACAGGAACGACTGAAGGGCCGGTCGACCCAGCGCCAAGTGGGCCAGCAGCACGAAGAGCACCAGGAACAGGGTCAGGCGAACGATCAGGACCCCCAGCTGGTGAACGCCGCGCTCGAACGCGGTGGGCGGCTGCGCTTTGCTCAAGGCTCGGGCGATGGCGCCAAGCCGGGTGCGCGGGCCGGTGGCGGCCACCAGCATTCTGGCCGTGCCGGCGACCACCGAGGCGCCCTCGAACAGGGCGTTGCGCGCGTCCGCCAAGGTGGCTTCCGTCGCGGCGGGCTCGACGGCTTTCTCCACCGGATAGGGCTCGCCGGTCAGCAGGGCCTGGTTGACCTGGACATTGTTGGCGGCCAGCACCACGCCGTCGGCCGGCACAAGGTCGCCTGCCGCCAAGTCGACGACGTCGCCAGCCACCAACTGGGCGGCGGGAACTTCGCCGGCCTTGCCGTCTCGCCAGGCGCGAGCGCGCAACGCGATCGTTTGGCGCAAGGCCTCCGCGCTCGCCCGCGCGCGATGTTCCTGGATCATGTCCAGCCCGGTGGACGCCAGGACGACGGCGACGATGATCACGAAACTGGGCGCGTCTCCCGTGGCCCCGGCGATCGCGGCGGCCACCAGCAGGATGGCCACCAAGGGGTTCGCCAGGCGCCGCAGCAGATCCGCCAGGGGATGGCTGTGCGTGCTCGGGGCGAGGCTGTTGGGGCCATCCACGGCCAGTCGGCGCACGGCTTCCTGCGTCGAAAGACCCTGGAGATCGCTCCCCAGGGTCTTGAGCAGGACGTCGGCGCCTTGCCGCCAGAACGGCGGGAGCTTGGCGCTCACCGCCGGCGCCCGGTCAGGCGAAGCGCGAACAGGAAGAGGTTCAGCAGATCAAGATAGAGCGTCAGGCCGCCCATGACCGCCGGCCGCGGGCGCCATTCCAGCCTTCGGCGGCGAGGCGCCGCAAGCGCTGGACATCGAAGGCGGTCAGACCGGCGAATATCAGGGCGCCCATCGCGCAAATCGCGAGGTCCAGAGGCGAGGATCGCAGAAAGAGGTTGGCCACCATGGCCAGGAGCAAGGTCACGACGCTCATGGTCATGAAGACCCCCAGGCCGCCAAGATCGATCCGGGTCACCGCGCCGAGCGCGGCCATGACTCCGAACCCGGCCGCGACGCACACCAGGGCCAGGGCCAGGTCATGGCCGGAATAGGCCATCACCAGCCCGCCCAGGGATAGTCCGACCAGCGCGGCGTAGCTCAGAAACATCATCGCCGCGACGGCGGGAGAGAGGCGGGTGATCGAGGCGCTGAGGGTCAGCACGATCAGCAGGGGCGCCAGGGTCACCATCCAGCCGACGCCCGTCAGACCCTGGTCGGTGAACAGGGCCCGCGAAACGGCCGGCAGATAGGCCGCGCTCCAGGCCGCGGCCGCCGAGATCAACACGCCGCCAGCCATCCAGGCCCAGACCGAGGCCATGAAACCCGTCGCCCGATCGGGCGGGACCGATAGGGCCGCGCCAAGGTCAAGGTCGTCTCCGCGCCTAGGCATTGCTTTCTCCTCCGCCGTCGCTCTCGGCGCCGGGAACCAGACGCGCGGAGGGTGGTCGGGGCGACCGCCGCGCCCAATTGGGAAAGCTACGTAGATTTGCGAGGTTCGCCCGCGCCGAGGTCGCGATAGGTCAAGCGCACGCCGCCTTGGTGGAGGAGAGCCCGCCGTGACCGCCGCTCTTGCGATCGACAGCCGCCAGCCGCCAGCCGCCAAGGCCGACGATCCCGGCGATGCGTGGGCTGAACGCCTGGATCGCCTGGCCAGCGCGGGGCTGGCGCGGATGACCGGCGGGCTCTCGCCGCTTTCGATCCTCTCTGCGTATGCCGACTGGGCGACCCACCTGGCTCTTTCGCCCGGCCGCCAGTGGCGCTTGGGCGTCAAGGCCGGACGCAAGATGTCGCGCTTGGCCGACTTCACCGGGCGCGCCCTTCTGGAAGGCTCGGCCGCCGCGCCGGCGATCACACCCTTGCCCCAGGACCACCGGTTCGATGATCCGGCTTGGCGAACCTGGCCCTTCAATCTGCTCGAGCAGGGCTTCCTGCTGCAGCAACAATGGTGGGATGCGGCCTTGACTGGCGTGCCGGGCGTCACCGCGCCGCATCAGGCCATGGCGCGCTTCGCCGCGCGCCAGATGCTGGATGTCCTGGCGCCGTCGAACTTCGTGCTCACCAATCCCGTCGTCCAGGCCAAGGTCGCCAAGACAGGCGGCGTCTGCCTGGCCCAAGGCGCGGCCAATCTCCTCGACGATGTCCGCCGCGGGCTCTCCGGTGAGCCGCCGGCCGGGGCGGAAGCCTTTCGTCCTGGCCATGAGGTGGCGATCACGCCGGGGCAGGTGGTGTTCCGCAACGATCTGATCGAGCTGATCCGCTATGCGCCCGCCACCGCGCAGGTCCGGCCCGAGCCGGTGCTGATCACCTCGGCCTGGATCATGAAGTTCTACATCCTGGACCTGTCGCCCGAGAACTCCCTGGTGCGTTGGCTGGTGGACCAAGGGTTTTGCGTCTTCATGATCTCCTGGCGCAATCCAGGCCCCGCGGATCGGGGCCTGGACCTGGAGGATTACCGGCGTCAGGGTTTCCTGGCGGCGCTGGACGCGGTGGTCGCGGAGACCGGAGCCAGCGCCGTTCACGCGGTGGGATACTGCCTGGGCGGAACCTTGCTGGCCATCGCCGCCGCGACCATGGCGCGCGACGGCGATGAGCGACTGGCGAGCGTGACGCTGCTGGCCGCGCAGACGGAGTTCAGCGAGCCAGGGGAACTGGGCCTGTTCATTGATGCGGGTCAGGTGCGTTTCCTGGAGGACCTGATGTGGTCCAGGGGCTATCTCGACCCGCGTCAGATGAGCGGGGCTTTCCAGATTCTGCGTTCCAACGACCTTGTCTGGTCGCGCCTGGTGCGGGACTACCTGATGGGCGAGCGCGCGCCCATGAGCGATCTGATGGCCTGGAACAGCGATGGCACCAGACTGCCCTACGCCATGCACAGCCAATATCTTCATTCATTGTTCTTGAACGATGATCTGGCCGAGGGGCGGTTCCTGGTCGAGGGACGGCCCATCGCCCTGGAGGATATCCGGGTCCCGATCTTCGCCGTCGGCGCCGAATGGGACCACGTCGCGCCATGGCGTTCGGTCTTCAAGATCCATCTGCTGACTGGCGCCGAGGTCACCTTCCTGCTGACCAGTGGCGGGCATAACGCCGGCATCATCTCCGAACCGCGTCGTCCGGGCCGGCGATGGCGTCGCCGGACGCGGCCGGCCGACGGCCGCTATGTCGACCCCGAGGCCTGGCTCGGCCAGGCCGAGCAGGGAGAGGGATCCTGGTGGCCGCAATGGGCGAAATGGCTGGCCGATCGCTCGGGTCCGTCCGTTCCGGCCCGGACGCTGGAACCGGCCGACCAGCCCGGGAAAGGCAGTCGCGCGCCCGCGCCGGGGCGCTATGTTCTCGAACGCTGACTCGCGGGAAACAGCACAAGCCAAGCCCGCGCCGACCACGAGCTTCATCGCGCTGATCATGGCTTCGATCGTCGTCACCTTGGGGCTGATCCCGTCGGGACTAGGCGCTTTCTAGGCCACCTGCACGGCGACCCTGCACCTCCAGGGCGCCAATGGAGCAGGTCTTCGCCTCGACGGTCCTGCTGCGACTGTTGACCCTGTGGACGCCGATGGCGCCCCGGCATGGCTCTGCTGCACCTTGGCGCGCACGGCGGTAAGAACGCGGGACCGCCTCGGGCCATAGGCCCACGGACACCGCCTAGGGCGCGGCGCGAGCGGCCAGCCTGGCGGGGGAGGCGACGCGGAAGCGACGGCAGCCCTCCAGGGCGATGAGGCCTTCGCTCTGCAGCTGGCTGAACATGCGCGAGACGGTCTCGATGCTCAGGCCCAGGTGATCGGCGATGTCCTGGCGGCTCATCGCCAACTCGCTCCAGACCGACCGCTGTCGCTTGGCCACGTCGGACAGGAAGCCGGCGACCTTCTCCAAGGCGCTCTTGCGGGCCAGGAGCATCATGTGCTCGTGCGCCCGTTCCAGCTCCGAGCCGGTGGCCTGCCAGATGGCCCGTTCCAGGCCGTGGCCGGCCTCACCGCGATGGCGCATGGTCGAGCGCCGGGCGACCAGGACGCGGGTGGGACCCAGCGCCTCGGCCGAGGACAGGTGCGCGGGTCCGGTCTCCAGGCCGAAGAGATCGCCCGGATAATAGAAGCCGGCGATCTGGCGGCGGCCGTCGCTGGTCAGGCGCGAGGCGCGCACCGCGCCGCTCTGGACCTGATAGACGAGATCGGTCTCTTCGCCCTGGGCGTAGATCTCCTCGTCGCTGGCGTAGGCGATGCTGACGCCCATGTCGCCGAACATGTCGGCCATGGGCGGATAAAGCGACGTCATCGCTGGAGCGGCGGCGGATCTCGGTAAGGCGTGCATCGACATCGTGGCTCTCCCTGCGGCGCGATGACAGGGATAGTGCCGCACGCCCCAACCACACCATTGGGAACAATACTTAACCCTGGCGTGCAGACCTCCGTGGACGTGTGCGTCGGTGCCGCTGTCGGACCGTCCAGTGCGGTCGATCGGACGCGGGTTACCAGATCGTCATGGCCCTTTGGGTCCAGGTCCATCGCGACTCCCAGCCGGTTTGGCCGTTGTTGATCGCCTGGGTGATCTTCCTGCTCGCGCTTTCGTCGTTGCTGTCGGCCTGCAGGATCGCCGACAGGTGGTTCTTGTCCCAGAACCAGGCCGCGGCGAGGGACCCGATATCCGGGCCGGCGACCAGCTCCGGCTTCAGGCGGATATCGCCGACATCAGGTCGTCGAGACGCCAACCACGCGCCAAAGAGCGTATAGTTGTCGCGTCCGGTCAGTTGCTTGGGCCCCCGGCCTCGAAAGTAATAGCCGTCGTCCGAGCCCTCGCGGTTGCCCATGCGGCCGTTGTAGACCTTGTTGGCGAGCGCCTTTGGATTTCCGGCGAACGGCGTGGGGTCGACGGTCTTGAAGCGTCCAGGCCAGGTCTTGCGAATTTGCGCGGCCGAGTACCACAGATCTTCCTCGAACGTTCGGAATCCCATGGACTCATGGGCCATCTGGCCAAGCCAGTGAACGGTCGCGCGCCGGCCGGTGATGCCACACATATCGCCCGCCCGCGCCAGCGCAGCGCACCAGGCCTCCGCGCTCTGAGGTCCGATCTTCGGTACGAATTTCCGGAAGGTGTCGTAGGTGATCAGAGACATGCGCCCGCTATCTCCTGAAGCGCTGTTAGCTCGATATTGCCATTATGGCGTGTGCGCGGCCAAAGTTCGCGTCGCCACCATGAGCGATTGAGCTGGACCGTCAAGAGCGGCGTTCTATCGCGATCGCCGCGGATAGACCGCCGTCAGTGGCGAGCGTTCGGGAGGCGGCCGGCTACGGCGCGACGCGACGCATGCGGAGCGCCCGTGCGACGGCGGCGAAGGCGGCGGCGACGTGCTCGGTCAGCCAACTGACGGGATTTTCGCCGGGGCGTCGGCGGCTGGTCACCCAGGTGGCGACGCAGATGATCGCGAAGAGCGCGGCCGGCCCGCCGACCGTCACGGCCGCCGGAAGGCGAGCCGCCGAGACCATGGCCTGGCCGAGGATCATGGAGGTCTCGAAGAGGAACAGCAGAACCCCGCCAGTGGCCATGGCCGACCCCGAGCCCGCGCGCTTGGCGCTCAGGCCGAACGGAACGGCCAGGAGCGGCAGCAGGGGCAGGATCAGCGCCCGCGAGGACCGAGCATAGAGTTCGGCCAGCAAGGTCTGCCGGGGAAGGGCGGGTCGCGCGGCGCCAAAGCCCTGCTGGGCCAGTTCGACCAGAGTCAGCTCGCTGACCTCGTCGCCCCGCAGCCGCAGCAGCTTGGCCGACTGCGACAGGGGCAGATCGAAGGCGAAGCGCGAGAATCGGGCGACATAGACCCGGGCGTCGCGGGTCGTGCTGACCTGTCGACCGTCGCGCAGCTCCAGCTTCACGCTTTGATCGCCCGCGTCCTTGCTGACCTCCGCCGAGACCGCCGTCAGGACGTCCTCGCGTCCGTCGGGACCGATCTTGCGGATGAAGACATGTTGGAGACGACGTCCGCTGGCGTCGGCGTCATCGGCGGTCAGGAAGACGTCGGGCCCGGCGTTGAGCAAGGCCTTGGGCCTGACGTCGCCGTTCCATCCGGCGTTCTCGGCCGCGTGCAGGACCGCGTGATAGGCGTAGCGGCTATAGGGCTGGATGAAGCCGAACAACACCACGCTGAAGACCATCAGCAGGAGGCCAAGGCCGACGAAGGGGGCGGCGAACCGGCCCAGCGATATGCCGCTGGCCAGGATGGCGTCGATCTCCGAACTCTTGTTGAGGCCGTTCACGACCACGAACAAGCCGATGAAAAAGCCGCCGGGCAGGGTCAGGCCCACATAGTGCGGGACGAGATTGACCAGCAGCTCGGTCAGGAACTTGAAGCCTTCCGTCGTCTGAGAGAGCAGTTGGAAGGACCGCATCAGACGCTCCATCAGGAACGCCACCATCGTGCTGATCAGCACGGCGGCCATCGGCGTCAAAGTCCGCCGCAGCAGGTAGCGGTCAAGTATGGTCGGGAACATGGGCGATACGCGGGGGGCTTCAAAGCGCCGGCAGGCCGGCGGCCCGCGGCTCCACCTTGGCCGGTGAGCGCCACGCGCGCACGGCGGGGGCTTGCGGAGCGGGGCGCGCGTCCAGGGCCTCGGCGTAGACGTCCAGCACCGCGTCCATAACCTCCGTCCAGCGATAGGCGGCGCTGCGCTCGAGCGCGGCGGCGCCCAGGCGCCGTCGTTCCTCCGGGTGGACGAGCAGACCCGACAGGGCGCCGGCATAGGCTGAAGGATGATCCGCGCAGAGGAGGGCGTTGCGGCCGTGGCGCAGCAGCGCGCGCGTGTTGGGCGCATCGGCGCAGACCATCGCCAGGCCGCAGGCCATCGCTTCCAGATTGACGTTGCCGAAGGTCTCGGTGGTGCTGGGATTGAGGAAGATGTCGCCGCTGGCCAGGGCCGTGGCCAAAGTCTCTCCGGTCAGGAAGCCGGTGAAGACGGCCGAGGGCATCCGCTCCTGGAACCAGGATCGGCCGGGTCCGTCGCCGATCACCACCACCTGCGGGGCGTGGCCCGCCGCCTCCAGTTGACCGATGGTCTCGGCGAACGCCGCCAGGCCTTTTTCCATGACGATCCGCCCGAGAAAGACGATCACCGGACGATCAGGGGCGAAACCCTGGCTCAGTCGCCAGGCCTCGCTGCGGCGTCCGGGATGGAAGAGTTCGGGATCGACGCCGCGCGCCCAGGTCCGGATGCGGACCGGCAGGTTATCGGCGCGAAGCTCGTCGCCGATCGCTTCGGTCGGGGCCAGGACATAATCGCAAGCCCCATAGAAGTTCCAGAGATGGCGACGCACCAACGGGCGCAGTCGGCCCAGGCCATAGTAGTCGAGATAGGTGTCGAACAGCGTGTGCAGGCTGGCGACCACCGGAACCTTCAGCGCGCGCGCGAACTTCAAGGCCGCCGAGCCCAGAAGGTCCGGCGCGGACAGATGGATGAGGTCGGGCTTGAAGGCCTGGATATCGCGTCGCAAGGCGCGCGGGAGGCCCAGGGCCAGGCGGTAGTCCCGCCGGAACGGGATCTTCACGGACGGCACCGAGATCAGCTGTCCCATGGGCTCGAAGGCAGGGTTCGGGCCGGTCGGGGAATAGACCCGCACCTCCGCGCCCACGGTGCGCTGCAGGTGGTCGACCAACCGGTTCAGCGACTTGTTCGCGCCATCGAGGGTGTAGTTGTAGTTCCCCGAAAACAAGGCAATCCGCAACGGGCGCACACCATCGGTGCGCGTCAACGCCTTGACGTCCATATCAGTCCTTCCACGAGCGCGGCCCCTGGCCCCCCGGCCACTACGACGACGCGCTTGCCCCACCACCACACGGAATCTCGAACTCGATGAGACCTACACCCGCTAACGTCGTCTTTTTGTGAAGGCGGCCCGCCGCGCCACCGTCACGGTGATGGTCTACGGGTGCCGGCGGGGTAATTTCAGGAAGCACGATGCGGGTAGTGGATGTCGCCGAGTTCTATTCGCCCACTGGCGGGGGCGTGCGAACCTATATCGATCGCAAGTTCGAGGCGGCCGCCCAGTTGGGCCACGAACTCTTCGTCATCGCGCCGGGGTCGGAGGACGGATTCGAACCGCGCGCCTCGGGAGGCCTGATCCAGGTTCGCGCTCCCCGGCTGCCGTTCGACGCGAACTATCACATGTTCTGGGAAGCGGGACCGGTGCATCGCTGGCTCGATTCACTGTCGCCGGACCTAGTCGAGGCGTCCTCGCCTTGGCGCGGGGCCTGGATCGTCGCCAACTGGTCCGCGCCCGCCGCCCGGGCCATGTTCATGCACGCCGACCCGGTGGCGATCTATCCCCAGAGGTGGATGGCCTCCGTCGCCAGCCCCGAGAGGATCGATCAGCTCTTCGACTGGTTCTGGAACTATCTTCGAAAGCTGACGGGGCGTTTCGCCTCCGTCGTGACTGGCGGGCACTGGCTGGGTCGCCGCTTCGAGCATCACGGCCTGGAGGCCGTGACGAGCATCCCGCTCGGCGTGGATCGTGGCTCTTTCTCGCCGCGACTGCGGGACGAACGTCTGAGGTCGGAGCTGCTGGAGGCCTGTTCCTGCCCGAACGATGCGAAATTGGCCCTGGCGGTCGGACGTTTCCACCCTGAAAAGCGCTGGCCCATGGTGATCGAGGCCACGACAAGAGCCCGCGCCGATGTCCCGATCGGCCTCGTCGTGGTGGGCGACGGCATCGACCGCGCCAGGGTTCGGCGAGCGGCCGCCGGCAAGGTTCACGTCCATCTGATCCCGCCGATCCGCGACAGAGGCTTGCTGGCCGCTCACCTGGCCAGCGCGGATGTCCTGGTGCACGGCTGCGACTCAGAGACCTTCGGCCTGCTTCCGGCCGAGGCGATGGCTAGCGGCCTTCCACTGGTGGGGCCCGATCGCGGCGGTTTCGCCGACCTCGCCCAACCGTCGACCTCGGAAGTCTACCGCTCCGGCGACACCCAGGCGGCCGCGGCGGCCATCCGTCGCTTGTTCTCGCGCGACCCGGGCGCATTGAAGGCTGCGGCGATCGAGGCGGCCGCGGGGGTCAGGCGCGACACCGACCATTTCGCGGACCTGTTCGAGCACTATCAACGTGTCGCGGATAGAGGGCGGTCAGTCGAGCCGAGGCCCGCGGCCCGGCGGCCGCCGGCGGGCGCGAGCGTTTGACTCGCGTGAGGCAAGCCGATGCCGCCCCCTCCGACGACAAGCCAGAGGTCGCGACAAAAAAGGCGTCGCCATGGTGGAACGTGCTGGGCGGCGCCCTGTCGGTTGGCCTGGTCGTGGCCATCGTTCTCCAGCTGGACGACGCGACCTCGGACGTCCTGAAGACGATCAACCGGCTTCCGCTCCTTGTTTGGCCGGTCTTGGTGCTGCTCTACCTGACGCAGCCGATCTGTGATTTCGCGGTTTTCCGGCGGCTCTGGAACCTGCCCCTGGCAGGCTTCGAGGCTCTGTTGCGCAAGACCGTGATCAACGAGGTCGTGCTCGGTTACAGCGGCGAGGCCTATCTCTACGTCTGGGCGCGGCGTGCGGTCGGCGCCGCCGCGCCTTTCGGCGCCATCAAGGACGTCAACATCGTCTCGGCGCTGCTCGGCAATCTCCTGACCTTGGCGCTGGCGGCGATCAGCGCCACCCGGCTCCAGGATCTCGACTTCGCCCAGCGGCTGGGGCCAGCGATGTGGTCTGGGCTCATTCCCGTGGCGATCTCGGTCGGCCTTCTGATCTTCGGGCGCCGGGTGTTCTCGCTGCGCCTGGGGCAACTGGCCTATGTCGCCGTCGCGCACGCGCTTCGGCTCGTGGCGTCGACGGCCCTGATCGTTCTGATCTGGAGGATCGCGTTGCCGGACGTCGCTCCAGGCCTGTGGTTGGTCGTGCTGGCGATCCGCTATCTCGTTTCACGCCTCCCGCTGATCTCGAACAAGGATCTGGTGTTCGGAAACCTGATGCTTCTGCTGCTGGGCGCGCAGTCCTCGGTGGCGGTGTTGCTGGCGGCGCTGGCGCTCATGACGCTTGGCCTGCACTTGGCGGTGATCATCGGGCTTTTCGCTGTCGATCTGGTCCGTGGTGTCGCGCGCGGACCCACGACGAGCGCCTGACCGCGCCCAGCCGCGCGAACGCGAGGCGGCTAGGTCTTCCCCGACAGGATCGCGCCCAGCGACGGGGCCAGGGCCGATCCCAAGGCGCAAGCCGCGGGATGCTCTTCGCGCAACTTGGCGCGTTGGAAGAGCATCAGCTTGCGCCGGATGGTCGGCGCGGTCAGAGGGATGAGCCTGATCTTGTCCGTGTCGTAGCCTCGCGCGTAGAGCCAGGGGATGACGCCCAGGGCCATGCCGGCGCCGACCAGCCCGAACAGCGAGCCGACCTGATCCACGCGGAAGCGCTGGGAGGGCGAGAGATTGTTCTGGCGCATGGCCGCCGAACTCAGTTCGCCGATGCTGCCGCCGGTGAAGTGGACGATCTCGTCGCCTTCCAGGGCGCTCCAGGGCAGGACGTCATGCGAGGCGAGGGGGTGGTCGACCGGCGCGGCCAGCATCATCTCGTCCTCGGTGATCAGGCTGGCCTCGACATCGTCCTCGACCCGCCCCAGCACGCCGACGACGAGGTCCAGCGCGCCGGACCGCAAATCGGCCATCAGGCTGTCGTTCTTGCCGTCGCGCAGGTGGAAGCAGATGTCGGGGCGCTCCTGACCCAGGCGCGCGATGGCTTCGGCCGCGGCCGGCACCACCGAGGGAATGACGCCGACGCGCACGACCGCCCGGCCGCGCGTGGCCACGTCGGTCATATCGACGAAGGCGTTCTCGGCGGTGGTCAGCAGGCGGCGAGCATGGGGCAGGAAGGCCGCGCCCGCCTCGGTCAGGGCGACATGGTGGGTGCTGCGGTCGAACAGGCGCAGGCCCATATGGTCCTCGACCTGTCGGATCGCGGCGCTCAGCGCGGGCTGCGACACCATCATCCGCTCGGCGGCGCGGCTGAAGTTCGCCGACTCGGCCAGGGCCGTGAAGAACCTCAGTTGGCGGAGCGAAATGGCCTGGGTGCGGGCCGCGGGACGGGGGAGCGTGGCGGTCGATGAAGGCGGCACGGCGGATTTCCAGCAAGACTGGATCGCGCCTCCGGGTTGGTTATAAGCGCGATCGATAGCGAGATAATTACAAAGAATTTCCCTTTCTAAGGGGGCTCGCTAGCGTTCCCTCATCGCGCTTCCACCCAGCAGTATAAATAGAGGGCAGGGAAGATCGAAGTCGTGCTCAGGGGAGCGCGAATTTTGATCATCTCTACTTATCGGGGTGAACAACAATAAAGAGAAAATGCTGGGAGGGCTGTCGGCGGAGCGCGCCAACAACCAAGGGGGTTCTTCGATGTCGTCCTTTCCCGGTCTCGCGTTCGAAGCGATCCACATCCGCCGCAAGCGCGCGTCGTGGCTTGGGCTAGCCTCCACCGCCGTGCTGGCCGCCGTGGCCTGCGGTTCCGTCGCCAGCGCTCAGGAAGCGTCGTCCGATCAGGTCGAGGCGATCGTCGTCACCGGCTCGCGCATCAAGAGCCCCGACGCCACCAGCGTCAGCCCGGTCAGCACGATCGGCGACAAGGAAATCGCCCGACGCGGCGTCGTGCGCGTCGAGGACCTGATCAACACCCTGCCGCAGGCCTTCGCGGACCAAGGCAGCGGCAACCGCGGCGGCACGGTCGGCGCCAGCGGCACGGCGACCATCAACCTGCGAAACCTGGGCAACCAGCGGACCTTGGTCCTGATCGACGGGCGTCGCCTTATGCAGGGCGATCCAGCGCGCTCGGCGGCCCAGGCGGCCGACATCAACAACATCCCGGCGGCTCTGATCCAGCGCATCGACGTGGTCACGGGCGGCGCCTCGGCCGTCTACGGCTCGGACGCCCTGGCCGGTGTCGTCAACTTCATGCTCAAGCGCGACTTCGACGGCGTGCAGGTGGACGCGCAGGGCGGCCTTTACATGCACTCGAACGGCAATCGGATCGCCTCGGCGGCGCGGGCGGCCGGTCAGTTGCCGGCCTTCGGCCGCAGCTTCGACGGCGAGCAGCAGAGCTATTCGATCACCGCGGGCAAGAACTTCGCCGAAGGCCGTGGCAACGTCACCGGCTTCTTCAGCTACAAGCACATCTCCGGCGTCGGCACCAAGGATCGCGACTTCTCGACCTGCAACCTGTCGGCCACGGCGACTGGTTATGCCTGCTCGCTGTCCAGCGCCACCTATCCGGTGCAGTTCCAGCTGACCAACCCGACCACGGGCGCGACCCGCGGCAGCTACGCCCTGGAAGGCAATACGCTGCGCACCTATCGCAGCACGGACGGCTTCAACAACGGCAACACCTACGACCTGCAATCGCCTGACAAGCGCTACAACGCCGACCTGTTCGCCCGCTACCGGTTCTCCGACAAGGTCGAGGCCTATGGCGAGCTGATGTACATGCGCGACGAGGCCGACATCAAGCTGTCGCCGACCGCCGTGTTCACGGTCTCCGAGAAGATCAACTGCAACAATCCGCTGATGTCGGCTCAGGAAAAGAACCTGATCTGCACCTCGGTCGGCCTGACCGATGCGCAGAGCGCCAATGTCATCGTCTCGCAGCGCAACGCCCTGGGCGGCTCGCGTCACGACTACACGAACCACACCTCTTATCGCGGCGTGGCGGGCCTGCGCGGCGACCTCTCCTCGCACTGGCGCTATGACGTCTACGCCCAGTACGGCCGCACCGACTACAGCTCGCGCCTGACCGGCGACTACTCGCTGGCCAAGTTCGCCAAGGCCCTGCGCGCGGTGACCAACAGCAGCGGCCAGATCGTCTGCGAATCCGTGGTCAACGGGACCGATCCGTCGTGCGTGCCGATCAACCTGTTCCAGGCCGACGGCATCACGCCCGCGGCGCTGAACTACGTGCAGAACGTCGTCTACCGCGACGGCTACACCGAGGAGAGCATCTTCAGCGGCTCTTTGACCGGCGACCTGGGCGTGACCAGCCCGCTGGCCTCCTATCCGATCGGCGTGGCCATCGGCGCCGAATACCGCAAGGAAAAGATCAGCTTCCAGCCCGACAGCTTCTACAGCAGCCGCGACGTGGCCGGGAACTCGGGCGGTGAATTCCCGATCGCCGGCTCGTTCGACGTCAAGGAGGTCTATGGCGAAATCCGGATCCCGCTGGTCGAGAACAAGCCGTTCTTCAAGAGCCTGTCGGTCGAGGGCGGCGTCCGCTATTCCGACTATAGCACCGCTGGCGACACCTGGGCCTACAAGGGCGGCGGCGAGTGGGCCCCGATCAGCGACGTGCGCCTGCGCGCCAGCTATCAGCGCGCCGTTCGGGCCCCTAATCTGGTCGAGCTGTTCGGTCCCCAGCGGGTCGTAACGGCCGCGATCAGCGACCCCTGCGAAGGCGCGACGCCCAAGGCGACCGCCGCCCAATGCGCGCTGTCCGGTGTGACTGCGCTGCAGTACGGCTCGATCGCTCCGGCGGCCGGCCAGCAGTCGGGCGCGATGGTCGGAGGCAATCCGAACCTGGATCCCGAGACCTCGAACACCAAGTCGTTCGGCGTCCAGTTCACCCCGCGTTTCGTGCAGGGCCTGAGCCTCTCGATCGACTATTTCGACATCGACGTGAAGAAGCTGATCACCACGGTGCCGGCCAGCATCGAGCTGAACCAGTGCATCAATTCCGGCGTCTCGTGCGAACTGATCAAGCGTAACCCCGCCACCGGCTCGCTGGTGACCAGCGGCTATGTCGTCACCACCAGCATCAACGCCGGCTACCTGAAGACCAAGGGCCTGGATTTCGCGGCCAGCTACGCCCACGATCTGCCGGAACTGTTTGGCGCGAACCTGGGCCGTCTGGGCCTGAACTTCGCAGGCACGAAGACCGACAAGTACGAAGTCCAGATTCTGCCGGGCCTGGCGCCGTACCGTTGCGACGGCTATTTCGGCGTCACCTGCGGTCAGCCGATCCCGGAATGGCGTCACCGCCTGGTGGCCGACTGGACCCTGCCCAGCGGCGTCAACCTGTCGACCACGTGGCGCTATATCGGCGGTACGAAGAACGACAAGTCGAGCACCTCGATCTACCTGACCGGGGCCTACCAGCCCTACGACCTGAAGATGCCCAGCGTCAGCTATATCGACTTCGCGGCTTCGGCCAATGTCACCGAGAAGGTCACCCTGCGCCTGGGCGTCAACAACGCCTTCGACAAGGATCCGCCTGTGACCGCCAGCACGGGCGGCCAGACCTCGAACGGCGCCTTCTTTGCGGGGATGTACGACTCGCTGGGTCGCTACATCTTCGTCGGCGCCACCGCCCGCTTCTGATCAAGTCCCTTTTCGATCCAGACGGGGGAGGGGCGTTCTTCCTCCCGCGTCCAGGCCAAGGATCTCCCATGCTGCCCTGTCGCTTCTCCCCTTATTTGCGCCACGCAGCCCTTGGCCTGGCGGCGCTGCTCGCGAGCCAGTCGCTCGCGAGCGGCGCGCTCGCCCAGACCACGTCGCCGGCCGCCGCCAGGGACAAGGTCGCGATCTTCTTCGACAACGATTTTCTCGGTCCGGGCCAGAGCAACATCCAGTCGCTGATCCCGCTGCTGCGCGACGACCGGGTCAAGCTGCTGGGCATCGGCGTCGTCACGGGCGACGCCTGGCTGAAGGAGGAAGCCGCTCATGCGCTTCGCTTCCTCGAAATCGCCAAGCGTCCCGAGCCTCCCGTCCACCTGGGCGCGCAGATGCCGCTGATCCGCACCCAGGCCGAGATGGCCAACTGGGAGGCGCGCTACGGCAAGGTGCCGTTCAAGGGCGCCTGGAGCACGCCGCGCCCCGGCCGCACCTACCATCCCCAGGATCCCGACCTGATCCCGCCGATGCCGGAGGGCGAGCCGAAGCTCAAGGCCTCCGAGGAGGACGCCGTCCACGCCCTGATCCGCAACGTCCGCGCTCATCCGGGCGAGGTGACGATCGTCAGCGCCGGCCCCCTGACCAACATCGCCCTGGCGCTGCGCATCGCGCCCGACATCGCGACCCTGGCCAAGGAGATCGTCATCGAGCCGGGCAAGCTGGACACCGCCGTGGCGCGGGTGACCGGCAATACCGACTACGCCACCGACTTCAACTTCATCTTCGACCCGGAGGCGGCGCATATCGTGCTGACCGCGCCGTGGAAGAAGATCACCGTGATGGGCAACGTCACCGCCGCCGCCAAGGCGACGCAGGAAGTGGTCGACCGCATCGGCGCGGCCGGCACGCCGGTGGCGACCTACGTTAAGACCTACGCCCGGATCGGCCAGCCTTTGTGGGACGAGATTACCGTCGCCGTGGCCGTCGACCGTTCGCTGGTCACCGAGGAACTGGTGGCGCGCATGGACGTCGACACCTTCGCCGGGCCCTCCTATGGCCAGCCCGTCGTCTGGAAGTCGGACATGGCGCCGAACGCCGGCGAGCGTGAAGTCCACATCGTGCGGGCCATCGACGTGCCGCGCTTCCTTGAGACCTTCGTGGCGCAGGCCTCCAAATGACCAGGCTGTATACGCTGCTAGATCGCCGTTTCGCTCTGAGCGCGCGCGAGACCACGATCGGCCGCGAGATGATGGCGGGCCTGACCAGCTTCCTGGCGGCCGCCTATCTGATCGTCGTGATCCCGTCTCTGCTGTCGACCGGCGGCATGGACCGGGGCGCGGCCACCACGGCGGCGATCCTGGTGATGGCCTTGGGCAGCATCGCCATGGGCGTCTACGCCAACCTGCCGTTCATCGTCGGACCCGGCATCGGTGGCTCGGTGATCCTGGGCGTGACCCTGGCGCACACCGAGCATGTCCCCCTGGCCACTGGTCTGGCCATCGCCATGACTTCTGGCGTGCTTTTCCTGGTTCTGACCCTGACCGGTGCGCGCGAGCTGGTGGTCAAGATGATCCCGCCCCAGATCAAGCTCGGCCTGGGCGCGTCGATTGGCCTGTTCATCGCCATGCTGGGCTGCCGCGACGCGGGCATGGTGGCGGTCAACGCCAAGACCATGGCCCTGAAGCTGGGCGACTTCTCCCAGCCCGGACCGGTGGTGGCCCTGATCGGCTTAGCGGTCGCCCTGACCCTGCAGGCCCGCAAGATTCCCGGCGCGGTGCTGGCCGGCATCGCCGCCGCCGCCCTCGCGGGCATTCCGTTGGGCCTGACCAAGCTGCCGCCCAGCCTGCTTTCGCTGCCGCACGGCCTTGGACCGGTCGCCCTGCAGGTCGACTTCGCGGGCGCGTTCAGCCTGGCGGCTCTGCCCTATGTCTTCGCCTTCTTCGCGGGCGAGTTCTTCTCGACCCTCGGCACCACCCTGGCGATCGGCGCCAAGGCCGGACTGACCGACGCGGAGGGAAACCTGCCGGGGATCGAGCGGCCGTTCCTGGTCGACTCCTTCGCGGCCGCTGTCGGGCCGCTGATCGGCATTCCCGCTGGCACCGCCCTGGTCGAGTCCGCCGCGGGCGTCGAGGCCGGCGGCCGCACGGGCCTGACGCCGGTCACCGCCGCGGCGCTATTCCTGGGCGCCCTGTGCCTGCTGCCGCTGGCCATGGCCATCCCCAAGCAGGCCACCGCCCCGGCCCTGATCCTGATCGGCGTCTCGATGCTGGGCACGATCCGCCACCTGCGCGGCGAAGACGTCACGGACCTTTTCCCCGCCATCGCCATGGTGCTGCTGACCCTGATCTCCAACAGTTTCGGCACGGGCATCGCCGGCGGCCTGCTGGTCCACGTCATCGTCCAGGTGCTGGCTGGCAAGGCCCGCGAGATCCCGCTCGGCCTGTTCATTCTGGCCATTCCGCTCGGCTACTACTTCTACACGGCCGCCACGCACTGATGACCGACACCACCGCATCCATCGGAGCCGTCCCGGCCTCCACGCTGGGACGCAAGACGACCGACGCCCAGCGCGCCGTCTTCCGCGCCATTCCCAAGGTCGAGTTGCACTGCCATCTGCTGGGTTCGGTGCGGCGCGAGACCTTCACGGACATGGTCCGTCGAAGGGGGCGCGCCGATCACCGAGACCGAGATCGCCGCGTTCTACGAGCGCGGGTCCAAGCCGGTCGGCGTGCTGCGCGTGCTGCGGGCGCTGGAGCGTCACCTGCTGCAGGAACCCGACGACTTCCGCCGGATCACCTACGAGTACCTCCAGGACGCGGCGGCCGAGGGCGTGCGTCACGCCGAGTTCTTCTGGAACCCGACCGCGACGGTTCGCGATACGGGCCTGGCCTACCGCGAGGCCCAGGCCGGGATCCTGGCGGGCGTCCGCGAGGCGCGGGCGGATGTCGGCGTCAGCGGGCTGCTCATCCCCAGCATCGATCGCGAAGCCGAGGCTTCCAGCGCGCTCGAGATGGTCGAACTTATGCTCGGCTGCCGCGATCCCGCCGTACCCGGCATCGGCATCGACTATCGCGAGAACGACCGCCCGCCCGAGCTCTTCCATGAGGCCTACGCCCTGGCGCGTCGCCATGGCCTGAAGGCCACAGCCCATGCGGGCGAGTTCGGCATGCCCTGGACCAACGTCCAGACGGCCGTCGAGAGGCTGAAGGTCGATCGGATCGACCACGGCTACACCATCGTCGACAACCCGGATCTGGCCCGGCGCTATGCCGAGCGGGGCCTGGTGTTCACCATCGTGCCGACCAACTCCTACTATCTGCGCACGCTGGAGCCCGAGCGCTGGGCGATCGATCATCCGATCCGCGCCATGTCCGCCCTGGGGCTGAAGTTGCACCCCAACACCGACGACCCGACCTTGCACAACGTCACGCCCGGCGGCGCGTGGGAGCTGATGCACAGCCATCTCGGCTACGACATGGCTGACCTTCGCGCGATGATGCTGAACGGCGTGGACGGTTCCTGGACCGATGACGACCAGAAGGCCGAATGGCGCGCACGCTGGCCGGCCGAGTTCGACGCCCTGGTCGCGACGACAAGCTGGCCCGGTCCGGCGGTCTTCTCCCAGTGAGCAGGCCCCAGTGAGCGGGCTGACGACGGCGATCATTCGGCGGAGCCGCGCGGCGGCGGCCGATGTTCCGTCCGCCACGCTCGACATGGCGGGACTCTGCGTCCTCGACTGGTTCGGCCTGGCGATCGGGGGGGCGAGGAACCTGCGACGCGGTTGATCCGCCAGGTCGCGGAGGCTGAAGGCGCTGCTCCCGTCGCCTCGGCGGTGGGCGGGGGAAGGCGGTTCAGCGCTCGTCAGGCGGCCCTGGTCAATGGGGTGGCCGGACACGCGCTGGACTATGACGATGTCAATCTGGCGATGCGTGTCCACCCAACGGCGGTGATCCTGCCCGGATTGCTGGCCCTGGCCGAGGCCGAGGGCCTGTCGGGACGCGCGGTGATCGAGGCCTTCGTCGCCGGTTACGAAGCCGCCGGCATGATCGGGACCCTGATCAGCGCCAGCCACTATGCGCGGGGCTTTCACGCGACCGGGACGATCGGCGCGTTCGGCGCGGCGGCGGCCTGCGCCCATCTGCTGGGCCTCGACGAAGAGGAGACGGCGCGGGCCTATGGCCTGGCCGGCTCTCAGGCGGCGGGGCTGAAGGCGCAGTTCGGCACCATGGCCAAGCCGCTGCACGCGGGGCGAGCCGCCGAGGCCGGCGTGATGGCGGCGCTGTGGGCGCGCGCGGGCGTGAGCGCTCGCGCCGACATCCTGGAGCATCCGCGCGGCTTCGCCGCCACCCAGAGCGACGGGCTGCCGACACAAGGGTTGACGTGGGACGGCTACGCCTTGGACAGGAACCTGTTCAAGCACCACGCCGCCTGTTTCGGCGCGCACGGGACCCTGGAGGCGATTGGAGCCCTCCGTCGCCAGGGCCTCGCGCCAGACGCTGTGCGCGCGATCCGCCTGAAGGTGGACGCCGGGGCCGACGCCATGTGCAACATCGCCGAGCCAAGGACGGGGCTGGAAGCCAAGTTCAGCCTGCGTTTCAACGCGGCCCTGGCCCTGCACGGCGTCGATACCTCGGATGTCGCCGCCTATGCGGACTCCGTCGTTCAGCGCGGCGATCTGCAGGCTGTTCGGGCTATCACCGAGGTTGAGCTGGCGCCGGCGGGATGGCCCGAGGATGTCACCGAGGTCAGCATCGAGACCCTCGACGGCCGGAGGTTCGTGGCGCGTCACGACGTCTCCAGACCCGCCGGCGATCTGAACGTCCTGAGAGGGAGGTTGCGGACAAAGTTCCTGAATCTGGTCGAGCCTCGCCTTGGAGCGGCGCATTCCAAGGACCTGATGAGCCGCGTAGAGACCCTGGCGTCGACGGAGGATCTCGTCGGGTTGCTCGCGGCCGCCTGCGGCTGGCTTCGAAGACGTCGAGATAGGCGTTTGCCACCGGGGTGATCCGGTAGGCCTGAACCGCGGCGATCAGGGCGGAGGGCTCGGGCGGGGCGGCGGCCAGTTCGGCTTCGAGCGCCCTGGCGAGGCCGTCCACGTCGCCCGCCGCCGCGACGCGCCCGCGCCCGGGCGTGTCCAGGAGGTCCCGCACCGCTGGCGTGCAGTCCGTGGCGACGACAGGACGGCCGCGCCCCAGGGCCTCGACGATGACCGCGCCGAAGCCCTCGTGCCAGGAACTGAGCAGCAGGAGCCGCGCGCGATCGAGCCAGGGGGGCGATGTCCGGCGCGTAGCCGGCGAAGGTCACGCGCTCCCGGACGCCGAGGCTCTTGGCCAGCGCTTCCAGATCCGCCCGCAGCGGCCCGTCGCCGATGAAGGCCAGGCGGGCTTCGGCATCGGCGATCCTGGCGAAGGCCTTCAGGGCGATGTCATAGCCCTTTTCCGGCGCCAGGCGACCCGCCGCGACGATCAGCTTGCCGGAGGCGATCTTCGCCGGATGGAGGGTGTCGTCGAGCGCGGGCAGGGGGATCGCGGTGGCGATGCGGCGGCCCAACAATCTATCCGTCTCGGGCACGGTCCGAGGCGACAGCGTCACCATCGCGTCGACATCCCGAAGGCGGCGGCGCGCGCCGGCCTCGAACATCCGTTGTTTCAAGCCCTTGCGGCCATGTTTGAAGATGGGGGAGCTGACCTGGGCGACGATGGCCGGACGGTCGTCGCCCAGGCTCTTGGCCACGGAGCGGCAGACCGACCAGTGGAAGTTCCCGGGCGCGAACAGCACGTCGGCGGGATGGCGGCGCAAATGCTCGGCCACCGCGCGGCCCAGTCGGATGCGGGAGCCGAAGCCGCGTGGGATCGGCGGGGCGCACTCGACCAACTCCACGGCCTCCGACACCAAACCCGCCTGGGCGCCTGTCGCCGAGCCGCACAGCAAGGTGACCTGATGACCCGCCTTGGCCCAGGCGTCGGTCAGGCGCAGGGCGACGCGCTCGGTGCCGCCCAGGGGCAGGTCGTGCAGCACGACGAGGATTTTCATGCCAGGCGTTTCAAGCGCTGGACGATCGCCGCGCCGCGCGCCGCGAATTGTTCGGCCCCGAAGCGCGTCTCGATCCGGGCGCGGGCGGCCTGACCCATGGGCTCCAGGCGCTCCGGATTCGATAGCGCTTCAGCCAGAGCCACGGCCAGCGCGGCGGGGTCGAGCGGCGGAACGAGGAAACCAGTCTCACCGTCCACGATACTGTAGGGGAGCTCGCCGACCGCCGAGGCCAGCACCGGCAAGCCGGCCTGCATCGCTTCGTGGGCCGCGACGCACAGGCCCTCCGAGCGCGAGGGCTGGACAGATAGAGATGCAAGGTCGCCAGGAAGCTCCGCGGGTCCTGGCTGAAACCGACGAACCGGACATTGTCGAGACTGGCTTCCGCCTTCTGGGCCTCGAGCCGCTCCAGCTCGCCGCCATCGCCAGCGATCAGCACCTCGAACGGCGTGGCGGGCGCGAAGCCCTGAGCCTTCAACTGGGTCAGAGCCTCGAGCAGGACGTCATAGCCTTTCACGGGGTGCAGTCTGCCCAGCGCGCCGAGCCGCAGGGTCTGGCCCGGGCGCCACGGCTTGGCCTGGGGCGCGTCGGCGTCCACAGAGAAGATCGGCCAGCAGACCAGCTTGTCCGGATCGGGGGCGATCCGTTCGGCGGTCAGGGCGGTGACGCTTTCTGAATCGCCGATCCACAGGGCCGACGCCGAGCGCCGCCAGCGCAGCAGGGCGCGGTTGGCGGGCTTGAGGAAGGCGGCGTGCTGCCAGCTGACCACCGGCTTGCCCAGCCAGCCGCCGACGATCTGGCCCATCAGGGTGGCGCGGGTCAGGGAGGTCCAGACCACATCGGGCTCCCAGGCCTTCAGCTCGGCGTGGAGCCAGCGAAGGGCGGCGATCTGCTGTTTTTCGCTGGCCGGACAGACGCGTACGTCCAAGCCGGCGGCCTCCATGGCGACGGCGCCTCGGCCGTCGCGGCGGCTGAGCGCGAACACCGCGACCTCCGCGCCTTCGTCGCGCAGCACCCGGGCGATGGCGGGAACAGGCGATTGAGCGCCGCCGCCTTCGACGGAGTTGATCACATAGGCGATACGCATGTCAGGCGGCCATACTACGCGGTTTCGGGGCGTGCTCGCGGACGGACGAGCCTGGGTGGCCAACGCCGCGGCCAGCAGCGCCATGGTCAGCACCGCCTGCGCGACGATGCAAGGACCGATCGCGCCCTGGCCCCAGTCGGGCAGGGCGATCGACAACATGGCGACCAGGCTGAAACTGCCCATCAGATTCATGGTGGCCGACAGGCCGGGACGACCGAGGGCGGTCAGGGCCGCGCTCAGCGGCGGGGCGCAGAGCAGCAGGGTGCGGGCGATGGCCAGCCAAAGCATCAGCCCGCCGGCCGCGGCGAACCCATCACCGCCCATCAGCCGGGCGAACGTGTCTCCGAACAGGCCGAAAAGGACGCAGACCGGGATCGCGATAGCCATGGTCACGCCGCTGGCGCGGGCGATCGTCGAGATGACCAGCGCCGTCTCCCCCCTGGCGGCCAGCTTGGCCAATTCGGCGTAGGCCGCCTGGCCAAGGCTCTGGGCGGGTTGGGCGATCACGGTGGTGGCGCGCTGGGCGATGGCGAAGAGGCCGGCGGCGGCCGGGCCGCCCAGCCAGCCGATGGCCAGCGGCGTCACGCGCGCAGCCAGTTCAGCCAAGGTCACATCGGCGTTGGCGCCCAGCATGAAGCGGACAATGCCGGGGTTCTCGGCGCGCACGCCGCGGGGATCGGCGGCCAGGGCAAGCCCGCGTAGCGACCGGGGCATGACGGCGAAGGCCATGATCCACATCACGGCCCATTCCAGCACGGCCGCGGCCAGCCAGGCCCAAAGGAAACCGACCAGCCCCCAGCCGCCAATCCAGACGACGACGGCGCCAATCAGGCGCACGACGGGCGGAACCAGGCTGTGGACGCCCAGCAGGCCGAAGCGTCCAGTGACCTGCAGATAGCCAGCGGCCGTGGCGCGCACGGTGGCCAGCACCGCCAGGCTGTAGGGCAGACTCAGTTCGATGGCGCGCGCCGACCAGCCGAGCTTGGCGCCGATCCACGGCGCGAGCAGCGCCGAGATCACGACGGCGACGACCCCGCAGGCCAGCTCCAACGCGGCGGCGCATTTGAGCAGGCGGGCAAGCCTTCGCTCGTCTCCGGCCAGCAGGGCCTGGGCGCCATAGCGCACCACCGCGTGCCAGCCCGGGAACTCGATGACGCCGCCGACGGCGAGCACATAGGTGTGGACCAGAACCAGAATGCCGTAGTCCTTCGGGCCCAGGGCGTGGGCGGCCAGGGCGATATAGACGAGGCTGATGATCCCGGCCCCGGCCTTGCCGCTCAGGAGACGCAAGGTGTTGCCGAAGATGCCGCGCAGCGCGCCGCGATCCTCAGCCATTCGCGACACGGACGAACTCGGCGATCGGCTGCAGCAAAGGCGCGGTCAGGCCCGCGAACGCCGCCACGGCCCGCGCCGCGCGACGGGCCGAGGGCTCCTCGGTCAGGTCGAAGCTGTTCTCGAACTGCTCGCGCTGGACATGGCAGTAGCCGGCGGCGTGGTCGGTCGAGGCTGTTTCGAGCGCGCTGCCCAACTGATCCACGCCGTTGATCACGCGGCCCATCTTCCAGTGTCCGAAGTTCTTGTCGTTCTGCCAGTCATGGCCCTGCGGGTTCAGGAAGATGCAGGGACGCGAGCGCAGCAGGAACTCGTAGACCTGGCTGCTGGCGTCGCCAAGATAGATGTCGGCGGCCTGGGTGTAGGTCATGGTCGTCGAGGCGCGGCTGCCCAGGTCGATATGGATGTTCGGCGCGTTCAGGTGTCGCGCCGCCAGGCGACCGGGCCGGTCGATGCGTAGCTTGTCGACGCTGATCGTGAACGGGCGCTCGAACAGCATGACGTGCGGCGCGAAGATCAGTTGGTATTCGGGGTGGTCGACGAACCAGTCCAGGACCTGGCGGCCGACGGTGAACCACGACGACAGGTGCGGCGAGACGTGGGGGTTGTACAGCACCAGCGGACGACCGTCGTTCGGCAGCGGCCGCGCGGGGGCGGCCGAGGCCAGGTCGAATTTCGGATAGCCGACCACCGAGATCGCCTCGGGACTCACGCCGGTGTCGCTGACCAGTCGCTCGCGGATCTTCGGACCCGAAACCAGCACATGGTCGAAGAGGGCGCTGGCGGGGTCGAAGCCGACCGCCCGGTCCCCCGCGCCGTGACGCGTGTGGACGATCCTGAGGTTGTCCAGACCGAACTTGGTCTTGAGGATCAGCGAGGTCTTCTCGGCGACCACCAGCACGTCCACCGAGCGGAAGAAGTCGAGATTGTCGCGGTAGAACAGCAGCTTGCCGGCGGGGAGCAATCGCTCCAGCATCTGGTTCGCAAGCTGGCTGGACCGGCGTGTCAGGCCCAGTTCCACGACGGGCAGGCCGGCCCGGCCTCCGCTCAATCGCGTCACTTCGGCCGTCAGTCGGGCGTTCGACGTCGCGATGATGATCTCGGCGTCGAGATTGGCGTCCAGCATCGCCAGGGCGATCGGCAGGCTATGCGCCACCTGATGGACTTGGTCGTGATTGAAGAGGAAACAAATCCGCATACCAGTCTGACGACACCGATCGAGCGGAGCCGTACTGGTTCGTGAAAAAAGCGCGACCGTGACACCGCGCCGCGCGGCGGGACGTCAGGCGGAGCGCCCAGCCTTCGCCCCGCGCTCGCGGATTTTGCGGGCGATGTCGATCGCCAGGCCACGTGGCGAGACCTTCTGTTGCTTGGCGTCGAACAGGGTCACGGGCCCGCAGGCGGCCAGGGTATGGCGTCCGCCCGTATAGCGGCCGGCGTCGACAGGGGACTTGAGGATCGCTGTCGCCTCGGCCTCGAAGCGGTTGGGGGTCAGGACGTTGACGATGAGCAGGCGCAGGTCGCCGCCGTAGGTGCGGGTGCAGTCCTGAACCGGCAGGTGAAGGCGATTTTCGTGGATGAAGGGCGTGCCGCCCGGCCGGCTGCTGGCCAGGTCGATCCGCACCGGATTGCCCGGATGGGGCGTCCAGGGGCCTTCGAGGCGATCGGCGTGCGCCAGGTGCATCTTGCCCTGCTTGTCACGCTGCGCGCCGTCCGGCGAATAGGCGCACCACCAGCGTCCCTCCCACTGGAAGAAGGTCGGGTCTATGGCGGGGGTGTCGAAGGCGATCTTCGCCACTGGCTCCCAGACGTCCGGGAAGCGCTGGGCGCGATAGAGGGTGAAGGTCCCCGATCGAAAGGCCTCCGGCGTCATCCAGGTCTCGCCGTCGGCCTCGAACACGACGGGATAGGAGAGGTGCCAGGGCTCGCGGATCACCGTCTCGCGGCGGACCGGCCGATAGTCGGAGTCCAGCTCAAGATAGTCGATGACGCCATGCCGCGTGCGGTAGTCGTAGGCCTCGGCGAACAGGTGTATCCGGCCGTCGCGCCACAGGCCGAACGGGTCCGCCAGAAATCTGTAGGACGGCTCCTCCGGCAGCCAACGCACGGGGGCGGCGTGCAGGCCCCCAGCCGCGGCGACGGCCTGGATGGAACTCTCGATCACGCCGACGCGCCAGATATCCGCGAATAGGGGCATGGCTCTGCGCTAGCGCGAGGGCGCCCCTATTGGCAAGCGCGGGCTTAGCGTCCGGCGGACCGCAGGCCTTGAGCCAGGGACTGTGCGGCGATGGCGGCTTGGGTGCGATTGTGGACGTTGAGCTTGCGCATCAGCGCGGTCATGTGCGCCTTCACCGTGGCCTCGGCGATGCCGAGATCGTGGGCGATCTGCTTGTTCAGCAGCCCCAGATTGACGCCCTCAAGGACCTTCATCTGGGTCGGCGTCAAAGCGCCCAGCCCGGTCTCGAAGCCTTGGTCCGCGCCGCGGATGTCCATCGTGGTCATGCGTCAACCCCTCTGTCTCGTCCCGGCGCCTCCGTGTTCGGAGGCGCGGCGACCGGCTTCTCGCTGCCGCTGTGAGTCGGCTGGGCCCGGTTCGCTGATTTCGGATGTTAGCGTTATCTGTTGGACCAATTCAAGCGATTTTAGAAATGTGAGCGTGAACATCGCGTCGGCGTCGTTATATCTCCGAAATCTGTCATACAGGTTTTTGGGTGGCGCACGGTTGCGGAGCGTGGGGGTTGGCCTCGCGACGCGAATGGCCCGATGGTGGCGTCAACGAAGGGGAGAGCGATGAGCGAAGGCCGCCTGGCTGATCGGGCCTATACGGGCATCGTCGAGATGATCAACAGCGATGGCCTGGAGGTTGGCGACCGCCTGCCGTCCGAGGCGCGGCTGGCCGAGATGTTCGGCATGTCGCGCACCGTCGTGCGGGAGGCCCTGGTGCGCCTCGCCGCCGACAGCATCACCGAGGCGCGGCGCGGGGCGGGCTCGTTCATCAAGAACC
The DNA here is from genome assembly GCF_044056025.1 of Caulobacter sp. UC70_42. Lineage (NCBI taxonomy): Bacteria > Pseudomonadati > Pseudomonadota > Alphaproteobacteria > Caulobacterales > Caulobacteraceae > Caulobacter > Caulobacter sp. UC70_42. The sequence goes on from NZ_CP171994.1 coordinate 3,664,357, forward strand.
GGCCGTCGGACAAGCTGAGCGCCTACATGCCGCTGTCCGAGCTGCCGTCGACCATGGGCAGCTACGAGGTGCGCTTCGTGCTGGAAGCCGAGGCCGCGCGGCTGGCGGCGGTGCGACGCTCGGCGGAGGAAATGATGGCGATCGAGGCGGCGCTATCGAGGCTGCGCACCGCCTTGATGTCGAGCGCGCCGGCCCACGCGGAGGATATGGCGCTGCATCGCGAGATCGTGCTGGCGACCGCCAACCCGGCCTTCCTGGCCGCCTTCGAGGCGCTGGAGGCCGATGTCGACCGCATCATGCGCGCCGGCGTCGACATCTCGCGGTCAAGGCCGCCGGAAGCGATCGCCGAGATGATGCGCGAGCACGAGATGATCGTGGAAGCGATCCGAGCGCAGGACGGCGACGGCGCCGCTCTGGCCATGCGCTGGCATCTATCCAGGGGGCGGAAGCGGCTCATGCCCTAGGCGCGTGGCGCTGGCTGGCCGAGCGATGGTCTCGAGCCAGGTCTGCGCCAGGTCCCGCAGACGCTCGGGCGAGGCGGCGGCGTCGAGCGTGAGGATGGCCTCGTCGCTGTCCGGACGCTCCAGGGTGGCCAACTGGCTGTTCAATAGGCTGGCCGGCATATAGTGGCCCGCGCGCTGGGTGAGGCGGCGCATGAGTTCGTCTGGTTGTGCGTCAAGAAAGACGAACCGCGTGGGCGCCCCTATGGCCTCGCGCAGTCGCTCGCGATAGCTGCGTTTCAGCGCCGAGCAGGCCGCCACGACGCCGCCCTGCGTTGTCAGGGACTCCCCGGTGGCCGCGCCCAGTCGATCGAGCCATGGCCAGCGGTCGTCGTCAGCCAGGGGCTGGCCCGCACGCATCTTGGCGACGGCGCCGCTGTCGTGAAACTCGTCGCCTTCCAGGAACGGGCAGTCCAGCGCGCCGGCCAGCAGGGCGCCAAGGGTCGACTTTCCGCAGCCGCTGACGCCCATGACGACGACGGCGAAACTGGTGGAGCGTGCTGGGCGCGATGGCGGCAAGCGGTGTCCTCGACCGGAAGGTGTCGGAGATCGACACGCCGAGGTTGGGGTTCTAGCGGCGTGTCGACGAGCCGTAACTACGACCATGGTCGCGGTGGGCGCCCACGCTGACCGCTCTATCACTAGTCCCAAAGTAGATTTGGGGAGCAGCATGAGAGCGATCCTGTTGTCGGCGATCCTGGTGGCTGCGTGCCCCGTCGTGGCGGAAGCCGCGGCTTCGAATTCGTATCTGCCCAAGGCGCCTGACGATCCTCGGGCGATCACGGTCAAGGGTGTCGGGGACGGCAAGGCCGACGACACCGACGCCGTCCAGAAGGCCATCGACGCCGCCCGAGACGGCGCGGGTCATGGCCTGGTCTTCCTGCCGTCGGGTCGCTATCGCATCAGCCGAAGCCTGCTGGTGCCGCCGGGCGTTCGCGTCTTCGGCGTGGGCGCGACCCGGCCTGTGTTCGTGCTGGGCGCCAACACGCCAGGCTTCCAGGAGGGCGTGGGCACGATGGTCGTGTTCACCGGCGGCGACCAGTACCAGGTCGGCGACATCCCCGTGCCGGTGCCGACCGTGCGGCCCGCCACCGCCAAGGTGCGCGACGCCAATTCCGGCACCTTCTATTCGTCGATGAGCAATGTCGACATCGAGATCGGCGACGGCAATCCGGCCGCGGCCGGGTCCGCTTCCGGATGGCCCAGCACGCCTTCCTCAGCCACATGGACTTCCGCCTGGGCTCGGGTTTCGCGGGCGTCTACCAGGCCGGCAACATCATGGAGGACGTCCACTTCCACGGCGGCCGCTATGGCATCGTCACCGAGAAGACCTCGCCCGCCTGGCAGTTCACCCTGGTGGACTCCACCTTCGACGGCCAGCGCGACGCGGCGATCCGCGAGCACGAGGTCGACCTGACCCTGGTCAATGTCGCGATCAAGAATACGCCGGTCGGGATCGAGATCGATCGCGGCTACAGCGACAGCCTGTGGGGCAAGAACGTCCGGTTCGAGAACGTCTCCAAGGCCGGCGTGGTCATCTCCGCCGAGGACAACGTCTTCACCCAGGTTGGCTTCGACAACGCGGTGGCCTCCAACACCCCGGTGTTCGCGCGCTTCCGCGACAGCGGCAAGACGGTGACGGGCAAGGGCAAGGCCTATCGGGTCGCCAACTTCACCTACGGCCTGACCCTGCCGGGCCTGGGTCAAGTGGGCGAGTACAAGACGATCTCCGACATCGCGCCGCTCAAGGCGCTGCCCAACGCCGGCGCGCCGGCGCTGCGTTCCACGCCCCCGATCGGCGAGTGGACCAACGTCAAGACGCTGGGCGTCAAGGGGGATGGCGCGACGGACGACACCGTCGCCCTGCAGAAGGCCATCGACAGCCATCGCGTGCTCTATCTGCCGATCGGCTTCTACATGGTCAGCGACACCCTGAAGCTCAAAGCCGACACCGTGCTGATCGGCCTGCACCCAGCCCTGACCCAGCTGGTCATTCCGGATGGCAATTCCCGTCACGCCGGCGTCGGGGCGGTGAAGCCGATCCTGGAGACGCCGAAGGGCGGCGACAACATCCTGTCCGGCATCGGGCTGTTCACAGGCCGCATCAATCCGCGCGCCTCGGCGCTGCTGTGGCGGTCGGGCGAAAAGTCCCTGGTCACGGACGTCAAGATCATGGGCGGCGGCGGCACGCCCACCGCCGACGGCAAGCCGCTGGGCGCGGCCCAGGCCCGCAGCGGCGATCCCGTGGCCGACGGTCGCTGGGACGCTCAGTACCCCAGCATCTGGGTGACGGACGGCGGCGGCGGGACCTTCGCCAATGTCTGGAGCCCGAACACCTTCGCCTCCGCGGGGTTCTACATCAGCGACACCAAGACGCCGGGCCACATCTACGAGGTTTCGGTCGAGCACCACGTGCGCAACGAGTTCGTGCTCGACAATGTCGAGAACTGGGAATTCCTGGCGCCTCAGACCGAGCAGGAGGTCGGCGACGGCCCCGATGCGGTGTCTCTGGAGATCCGCAACTCCAAGAACATCCTGTTCGCCAACTATCACGGCTATCGGGTGACGCGGTCGTACCACCCGGCCGAGACGGCGGTGAAGCTGTTCAACTCGACCGACATCCGCTTCCGCAATGTCCACATCAACGCCGAGAGCGGCGTGGCCCTTTGCGACACAATAGGCTGCGGCACCTACCTGCGGGCCAGCAAGTATCCGTTCGAGAACGCCATCCAGGACAAGACCCGCAAGCTGGAGGTGCGCGAGCGCGAGTTCGCGGTGCTGGATGTGAAGGATGACCAGCCGGCGCCGCCTCCGGCCAATCCGAACGTCAAGAAGCTGGAGACCGGCTTCTGGTCGATCTCGGGCGCGACGGTCGGCGCGGACGGGGCGCTGTATTTCGTCGAGAAGCGCTTCCAGCGGATCTATCGCTGGACGGCGGCCAAGGGCCTGGAGATCGTCCGCGACAGCTCGCTGGACCCGACCAACCTGGCCGTCGACCGTTCGGGCAACCTGCTGGTGGTGTCATCGCTGGGGCCGCAAGGCGCGGTCTATTCGATCGATCCGAACGGCCCCAAGGACCAGATGACGATGATCGCGCCGACGGCCGTCTCCTCGCGCGCCGGGACCAAGACGCTGCTGCCGGTCAACTGGTGGAACAATGGCGAATTCCGCGACCAGTACGACCCGGCCAAGGGCGAGTTCACGACCCTGGCCGAGATGTTCGCCCGCGACGTCGGGACACCCAAGGCCCAGGAATACGTCTCGCCCGACGGCAGCGTGGCGCTTCCGGCCTTCCGGGTCTGGCAACAAGGGCCGCCGGACCATGTCGGCTGGCGCTGGTCCGACAGCCTGCAGGCCCACGGCCTGATCGGCGGCGCGGTCGGCGAGCGATTGTTCTTCACCAACGGCTCGGAGAACAAGACCTATAGCGGCCAGGTGGGGCCCGGCGGGACGCTGACCGACCTGAAGGTGTTCGCCAACCGCGGCGGCGAGAGCGTGGCGGTGGACGGCCAGGGCCGGGTGTTCGTCGCCAACGGCCAGATCTTCCAGTACGGCCCCGATGGCCAGCCGGCTGGTCGCATCGACGTGCCCGAGCGGCCGCTGCAACTGATCTTCGGCGGGGAGGGCGGCAAGACCCTGTTCGTCCTGACCCACCATTCGCTCTACGCTGTGAACCCGTAGGTCGCGGGTGAGGGAGGCTGCCATGAAGCATTGGCTGGTGTTGGGCGCGGCTTCGATCGCGCTGAGCTTGGCGGCGGGCTCCGTCTGGGCCTCGACCTCGGTCCTGGCGACGGTCCCCGACGACCCGGCCGCCATCGTGGTCAAAGCCAAGGGCGACGGCAAAGCCGACGACGGCGCGGCGATCCAGGCGGCCATCGACGCGGCGGCGGCCAAGCCGGGCGGCGGTCTCGTCTTCCTGCCCTCGGGGCGCTATCGGATCACCAGGACCCTGTTCCTGTGGCCGGGCGTGCGGGTGTTCGGCGTCGGCGCGACGCGGCCGCTGATCGAGCTTCCCGACGCCACCCCGGGCTTCCAGAAGGGCGTCGCCAACATGGTGATCTTCGCCGGCGCCAAGCGCGACCCGGCGGGCCGTCCTGTGGCCTTTCCGCCGCCGGGCAGCGTGCCGTTCGACAAGACCGTGCCCGACGCCAATCCCGGCACCTTCTACAGCGCGATGAGCAACATCGACTTCAAGATCGGCAAGGGCAATCCGGCCGCGACGGCGATCCGTTTCCACGCCGCCCAGCACGCTGTGCTGACCCACATGGAGTTCGACATCGGCTCGGGCCTGGCGGGTCTCTACCACGTCGCCAACGAGGCCGAGGACCTACACTTCAAGGGCGGTCGCTATGGCATTCTCGCCGAGAAGCCGTCGCCAGCCTGGGGCTTTGTGCTGCTGGACTCGACCTTCGAGGGCCAGCGCGACGCGGCGATCCGCGAGCACGAGGCTGGCCTGACCCTGGTCAATGTCACGATGCGCGACACGCCGGTCGGCATCGAGATCGACAAGGGCTATGGCGATTGGCTGTGGGGCAAGGACGTCCGCTTCGAGAACGTCTCCAAGGCCGGCGTCGTCATTTCCAACGAGCGCAACGTCTATACTCAGGTCGGCTTCGAGAACGCCGTGGCGTCCAACACCCCGGTGTTCGCCCGCTTCCGCGACAGCGGCAAGACGGTCGCCGGCAAGGGGGCGACCTACCACGTTTCCGCCTTCAACCATGGCCTCACCGTGCCGGCCCCCGGCCAGATGGGCGAGTACCGTACGAACCTCCAGGCCGAACCCTTGAAGGCCTTTCCCAAGGTCAACGCGCCCGCGATCCGGCCGCTGCCGCCGACCGCCGACTGGACGAATGTCCGCACGCTGGGCGCTAAGGGCGACAACGTCACCGACGACACCGCCGCCATCCAGAAGGCGATCGACGGCCATCGGGTCGTCTATTTCCCGACCGGCTTCTACCGCGTCACCGACACCCTGAAGCTGAAACCCGACACCGTGCTTGTCGGCCTGCATCCCAGCCTGACCCAGATCGTCCTGCCCCACGGGACGCCCGCCTATCAGGGCGTCGGCGCGCCCAAGGCGCTGGTGGAGTCGGCGAAGGGGGGCGACAACATCGTCTTCGGCCTGGGCCTCTACACCGACGGCGCCAATCCGCGCGCCACGGCGCTGCTATGGACGGCCGGCGCGACCTCGATGGTCAACGACGTCAAGTTTCAGGGCGGCCACGGCACCAACCTGTTCGATGGGACGCGGGTCATTCCCTACAACGCCAACGGAACCGGCGACGCCGACCCGGCCAAGCGCTGGGCGGGGCAGTATCCCAGCCTGTGGGTGACCAACGGCGGCGGCGGAACGTTCGCCAACGTCTGGAGCCCCAATACCTATGCCTATACGGGCATCTACGTTTCCGACACCACGACGCCGGGTCACGTCTACCAGGCCTCGGTCGAGCACCACGTGCGCACCGAGATCACCCTCAACCGTGTCGCCAACTGGGAGTTCCTGGCGCCGCAGACCGAGGAGGAGGCCGGGGAGGGCGAGGACACCGTCTCGCTGGAGATCCGCGACTCCCACAACATCCTGCTGGCCAACTATCACGGCTATCGCGTCACCCGGACGCGCAAGCCGGCGCCGGCGGCGGTGCGGGTCTACAACTCGCGCGACATCCGATTCCGCAACGTGGCGGTCAATGGCGAGAGCGGTCTGGGGACCTGCGACGAGAACGGCTGCGCGACCTTCCTGCGGCTGACCAAGTACCCGTACGAGAACGCGATCCAGGACGTCACCAACGGCCTGGAGGTGCGCGAGCGCCAGTTCGCGGTGCTGGACCTTCCGGCCGTCTCGAAGCCGGTCGCGCCCTCGGTTTTCCCGGCCGGCGCGACGGTGGAGAAGCTGGCCGACGGCTTCTATTCGTTGGGCGGCGGCGCGGTGGACGCGGCCGGGACGCTGTACTTCGCCGATCGCAAGCATCAGCGCATCTACAGTTGGTCGGACGCCCGCAAGCTGTCGATCGTGCGCGACAACACCCTGGATCCGGTCAACCTGGCGGTCGACGCCTCGGGGAACCTGTTGGTGCTGTCGTCGGACGGCCGCAACGGCTCGGTCTATAGCTTCAAGCCTGGAAGCCCGGACACCGAGGTGACGGTGATCGCCGCGACGCCGACCGCCGACCACGCCGGCGCGGCCACCGTGTTGCCGGTCAACTGGTGGAACAACGGTGAGTTCAAGGACCAGATCGACCCGGAGACCTACCAGTATCCGACCCTGGCCGAGCTCTTCGTCCGTGGCATGGCCGGCTCGAAGTCGCGCGAATACGTCTCGCCCGACGGTAGCCTGGTTCTGCCGGCCTACCGCGTCTTTCAGCAGGGACCGCCGGACTATCGCGGCCTGCGGTTCTCCGACTCGCTGGACACCTACGGCTTCACGGCGGCGAAGCCGGGACAGCGGGTGTTCCTGGCTAACAGCTCCGAGAACAAGACCTACAGCGGCGTGGTGGGGAAGGGCGGGGCGATCACCGACCTGAAACCCTTCGCCGACCGGGGCGGCGAGAGCGTCGCGACGGACGGCCAGGGCCGGGTCTATGTCGCCAACGGCCAGGTGTTCGTCTACGCGCCGGACGGCCAGGAACTGGGTCGCGTGGACGTTCCCGAGCGGCCGCTGCAGCTGCTGTTCGGCGGCCCCGGCAAGCAGACTTTGTTCGTGCTGACCCACCACGCGCTCTACGCGGTTCGCCCGCGATAAAACGCCGATGACGGACGGCGAAGCAGCCCCGAACGCGTCGCGTTCGGGGCTGTTGGCGTTCGCCCGAAGCTCCCGCCCGCGGGGCATACGACCATGGTCGTATAGTTAGCGGTCCCATCGTCTGAGATAGTCCGATCAGGCCACCGAACGGTGGTCTCAATGAAAAATGGGAGGGTGTAGGATGAGCGCTGTCGGTAGCCTGCGGGGGCGATCGCCCGTTTTGAGCATGTTGCTCGCGACCAGCGCGGTCGCGATGGTCATGGCGGCCGGAGCGGCCAACGCCCAGACGGCGCCGGCCCCCGCCGCGGGATCGTCCGACTCGACGGCGCTGACCGAAATCATCGTCACGGGCACGCGGATCCGGTCGACCGGGTTCACCGCGCCGACCCCGACCCAGGTCTTGGGCCAGGCCGATCTCGAGCGCGCCGCCCAGCCGAACATCTTCACCGCCATCACTCAGCTGCCGTCCCTGCAGGGCTCCAGCGGCGCCACTACCGGCACGTTCAGCACCTCAAGCGGCCAGCAGGGCCTGTCCTCGTTCTCGCTGCGGGGCCTTGGCACCATCCGCACCCTGACCCTGCTGGACGGCCAGCGGGTCGTGCCGGCCAATGTCACCGGCGTGCCGGACATCAGCCTGTTCCCCCAGCTGCTGGTCGAGCGGGTCGACGTGGTCACCGGCGGCGCCTCGGCCTCCTATGGCTCGGACGCCGTCGGCGGCGTGGTCAACTTCATCACCAACAAGAAGTTCGTGGGCTTCAAGGCCAACGTCATGGGGGGCGTCACCAAGTATGGCGACAACCACCAATGGTTGGCCCAGGTCGCCGCCGGGAAGAACTTCCTGAATGACCGCCTGCATGTCCAGGTCAGCGGCGAATATGACTGGGAAGAGGGCGTCCCGGCGGGTGGCTTCGGCGAGGACGCGCCGGGCAGCCGCGACTGGTATACGACCGCCACCCTGGTCAATCGCGGGGTCACCAACGACGGTTCGCCTCAGTACCTCTATCGCGAGCACGCCCAAGCCTATCAGTACACCAAATACGGCCTGATCAGTAACGGGCCGCTGCAAGGCACAGCCTTCGACCAGGCCGGCAATCCGTTCCAGTTTCAGTATGGTGGCGGCGGCGTGCCGTCCAAGGCGGCCAACGGCGCGGTCAGCGGCTGCTATACGAACGGCGGCTTCTGCGTTGGCGGCGACCTGTCGGGCAACGTCGGCGTCGGCACCTCGCTGCAATCCCGGATCAAGCGGATGGGCAGCTATGGCCGCATCGGTTACGACCTGGACGACAACAACGAGATCTACGCGACCCTGAACGTCGCCCGTGTGGAAAGCAGCAACCAGCCCAATCCGGGCGCGGCGACCACCGGCCTGACGATGTCGTGCTCGAACCCGTTCCTGCCGGCGTCGATCGTGGCGGCCTGCGCGGCCAACAACATCACGTCCTTCAACTTCGGCACCAGCAACGCGCTGCTGCCGCGGAATATCTCGGTCCATCCGACGCGGACCCAGGTCCGGGCGGTCATCGGCGCCGACGGCAAGTTCAACGCCATGGGCAAGGAGTGGCGCTACGACGCCTATTACACCCACGGCCAGAACACGACGAACATCCACGTTCGCGACATCCTGCTGATGCCGCGCTATCGCGCGGCCATCCAGGCCACGACCGTCGGTGGTCAGATCGTCTGCGCCGACCCGATCGCCCGCGCCAACGGCTGCGTGCCGATCAATATCTTCGGCGGTAAGCCGCCGAGCGAAGCCGCCCTAGCCTACATCACGCCCAAGAACGGCCCGTATCAGCACTCGGTGCAGAAGCAGGACGTCGCCAGCATCAATTTCAGCGGCGAACCCTTCTCGTCTTGGGCAGGTCCGGTCTCGCTGGCGTTTGGCGGCGAGTGGCGCAAGGAGCAGTACCACGTCCAAGGCGACCCCTACGGCGACGGCAACACGGACTCGCCCGATACCGCCGATTACCCGGCCGATCCGGTCCTGAATGCATCGGGCTCCAACTGGTTCGCGGGCAACTACCACTCCGGCGCCGGCGAGTATTCGGTCAAGGAAGCCTACGCCGAAGTGAACATCCCGCTGGTCAATTCGGACGCGGCGGGCCGGGCCAATCTGAACATGGCCGGCCGCTGGACCGACTACAGCACCTCCGGCACCGTCTACACCTGGAAGGTCGGGGCTACCTGGGACACGCCGATCGACGGCGTCCGCCTGCGGGCCGTCACCTCGCGGGACGTCCGCGCGCCGAACCTGTCGGAACTGTTCGCCGCACCGGTGACGACCACCCTGCCGAACTTCACCATTCCCACGACCAACAACCCCCCGCCAGGCCAGCCTTCCGGCGGCGCGGTGACGGCGTTCCAGAACGTGGTGGGGAACCCGGACCTGAAGCCGGAAATCGCCAAGAACGTGACCATCGGCGCGGTGCTGTCGAACCCGCAATGGCTGCCGGGCTTCAGCGTTTCGGTCGACTGGTACAACATCGTCCTCAATGGCGGCATCTCCAGCCTGGGCGCCCAGCAGATCGTCAATTTCTGCTATGCTGGCCTCAGCCAGTTCTGCGGCGCCTTCAATCTTGCCCCCTCGGGCGGCGTGACGCCGTTCATCAACTCCCAGACGTTCAACCTGGCCTCGATCAAGACCAGCGGCTTCGACATCGAAAGCAGCTATCGCTTCGAGCTGCCCAGCGTTCCGGGGCGCTTCACGGTCCGTGGCCTGGCCACGAACACCCACAAGTTCGTTACCAATCCGGGCATCCCCGGCGCGGTCGCCGTCGACTCGGCTGGCCAGAACTCCGGCGCGACGCCGGACTGGAAGTTCCTGGCCATCCAGTCGTGGGACACCGACCGCTTCGCCTTCAGCGTCCAGGAGCGCTGGTTCAGCAATGGCCGGTTCGGCGGCACGACCACCGACTATATCGAATGCAAGCCGGGCAGCTGCCCCGTCTCGACCGGCGTCAACCCGACCATCGACTACAACCATATGAAGGGCGCGACCTATGTCGACATCAGCGCCTCGTACAAGTTCGGCAAGGGTCTGCAGCTCTATGGCAAGGTCGACAACCTGCTGAACCGCGATCCGACGCCGTCGCCGCAGACCAACACCGGCCTGGACGCCAATCCGGCGCTCTATGACCTGCTGGGCCGCTTCTACCACGTTGGTCTGCGTTACAGCTTCTAGTCCGGTTCCTCCGCCTTTCCTTCCCCTGGGCGGTCCCGCCCGGGCCCGAGTCCGGCCAAGCGCCGGATCGTGGCTCGGGCGTCTTTCTTTGCGCTACACACTGAAGCCGGCCGGCGCCGCCAGAGGCGGCCTTGGGCGGGGAGATCGAGTTGAGGATTCTGGTGACGAGAGCGATCAGCCGAGGGGGCCCCGTTGAGCAGGCCGGACCGCCTCCGCGACGCCACCATGGCCGACGTCGCCGAGCGGGCGGGCGTCTCGCGGATGACCGTGTCACGCGTCATCAACGACGGCGCCAAGGTCCGCGAGGCCACTCGGCGGGCCGTGCTCGAAGCCATCCGCGACCTCAATTTCCAACCCAACCTGGCGGCCCGCAATCTCGTCACGGCCGGGAACTGCGGATCGGCGTCGTCTATTCCAATCCTAGCGCCGCGTTCATGAGCGACTTCCTGGTTGGCGTGTTCGAGGAGGCCACCAACGCCGGCGCGCGGCTGATCCTGGTGCGCGGCGAGAACGGCGCGGCCCCTTCGCTCCAGGAGCTGCGGCCCCTGTTGAACGGCGGCGTTCACGGCGTGGTCCTAGCGCCCCCGCTCGGCGAGTCCGCCGCGGTGCTGGATATCCTCCGCGCCGCCAATCTGCCCGTCGCCGTGGTCGCCGCGGGGCGTCCTCCGGCGGACGCGATCAATGTCCGGATCGATGACCGTCAGGCCAGCCAAGCCATGACCCGGCATCTGCTGGATCTGGGTCATCGCCGGGATCGGCTTCATCGTTGGCAACCCCAACCAGACCGCCAGCGCCGCGCGCCTGGACGGCGCCCGGGCGGCCGTCGCAGCCGTCGAAGACGCCGAGCTTGTCCTGGCGCACGGCGCGTTCACCTACGACTCCGGTCTGCGCGCCGCCGAGGTGTTGCTGGACGGCGAGCGCCTGCCAACCGCGATCTTCGCCAGCAACGACGACATGGCCGCCGCCGCCGTCTCGGTCGCTCATCGCAGACACCTGGACGTGCCGGGCGACCTGACCATCGTCGGGTTTGACGACACGACCGTGGCCACCACGCTGTGGCCGCCGCTGACCACCATTCACCAGCCTGTCCGCCAGATGGCCGCGGTGGCCCTCGACCTTCTGCTGCGCGCGTTGCGTTCGCCCAAGCCCTCGGCGGAGGTCTATGCGGATCACGTGCTGGACCATGTGCTTATCCAGCGGGACTCTACCGCTCCACCCCGACGTCCCGACAAGAGGCCCTCGAATGTCTGATCCGTCTCCCAATCTGGAAGTCGCGACCGTCCGGCGGGTCACCGCACGGCTGATGCCGCTGTTCTGTCTGATGTACCTGATCGCCTATATCGACCGGCAGAACGTCTCTTACGCCAAGCTCGACATGGTCCAGGCCCTTGGCCTCAGCGAAGCCTCCTATGGTCTTGGCGCGTCCCTGTTTTTCATCGGCTACTTCCTGTTCGAGGCGCCGTCGAACCTGATCCTGGCCAAGGTGGGCGCGCGGGTCTGGTTCGCGCGGATCATGTTCACCTGGGGTCTGGTCACCCTGGCCCTGGGCTTCACCCAGAACGCCACGATGTTCTACGTCCTGCGCTTCCTGCTCGGCGTCACCGAGGCCGGGTTCTTCCCCGGCGTGCTCTATGTCCTCACGCTCTGGTATCCGCAGTCGCACCGGGCGCGCATGGTGGGGCTGTTCATGATCGCCAGCGCCATCGCCAACGCGGTGGGCGCGGCCTTGGGCGGCCTGCTGCTGGACCTGGACGGCCTGCTGGGGCTGGCCGGCTGGCAATGGGTGTTCCTGGCCACCGGCGCGCCGGCGATCCTGCTGACGCCCTATGTGCTGTGGAAGCTGCCCAATGGCCCGGCCCATGCGCGTTGGCTGCCGGACGATCAGAAGGCCTGGCTGGCCAAGATGCTGGACACCGAGCGCGGCGGCGCGATGGACGACCATCGCGGCGCCTGGAAGGCGATCTTCGATCCGCGCGTGCTTCTGCTGGCGGGCCTCTACATCGGCATGCCGCTGGGGGCCTACGGTCTGAGCTACTGGCTGCCGACCATCGTCAAGTCGTTCGGCGTCTCCAATACGACAAACGGCCTGATCAACGTCATCCCCTGGCTGATGGTCGCCGTGGCGCTTTGGGCGGTGCCGCGCCATGCCGCGCGCCATGGGGCTAGCGCCTGGCATATCGCCGGACCGGTTCTGCTGGGGGCGCTCTGTCTCGTCCTCAGCGTGGTCCTGCCGGGGCCGGTGCTCAAGTTCGCCGCGTTGTGCATCGCCGCGCCGGCCATTTTCGCCGCCCAGCCGGTGTTCTGCGAGTCTGCCGCCCAGCTTTCTAAGCGGCCCTAGAGCGGCGGCCGGGATCGCGGCGATCAACGCGATCGGCAATCTGGGCGGCTTCATCGCCCAGAACATGGTGCCGATGGTGCGCGACGCCACCGGCAGCAACCTGGCGCCCATGCTGGCCCTGGCCGCCGTCTTGCTGGTGACCAGCCTGCTGATCTTCTACGCCATGCGGAAGTTGGGCCGGCGGGACCTGGCTTGATCCGCACGCCATTCGCCGCCGTCCCATCGCCCGCAGCCGGCGCCGCAAGGCGCTGGTGATCCGGATCGATCCGACGACGTCTTCCAGCCAGGCCGCGGGGCGAACGCTCAAACGGCGCGTTGACCCCGCGCGGCCCTTATCCGCCTTGGCCGCGGTCGGCCGTCTGTCCCCGATCGGCGACGCTGGTCGCGGATGGGCTCCCTGAACTGATTTTGGTATAGTCCAAAAGTGGAGTCCTGGCTGAAGCGCGGCCGCCATGCGCCTGCGAGCATGTCTGGCGGAAGCAACATCGCCTAGCGCCTGGGGATGCGGCTCGGCGTTCATCCGTATGCGATGAAATTCGCTCGGAAGGGTTCGATCGATGAGATTATGGGCTTCAACCTGAGCTTGCGACGAGGGGGTTCGCTGACGCTTTGGCAGGGCAAGCCGATTTTCTAGTTCATCGACGCCGACTGTCACGCTGATGTCGTGGCAAGCTGCTTAAAGCGCTCTGGTCCATACCAGTTGGGGCAGGGGAGCCACCTATGTCGACGCTATATCCCGTTCGAGCCGCGCGCCCGAACCTGAAGACCATTCTGTTGGCGACCGTCGCGGCGCTGGCCGTTGGCGCTCATTCATCGGCCGCGTTCGCGCAACAGACCGCCAATGAATCGGCCGCGGCCGACACGGTCGACGCGGTCGTGGTCACCGGCTTCCGCAAGTCGCTGAGCGACGCGCGCGCCATCAAGCGCGACTCGGTCATCCAGAAGGACGTGATCGTCGCCGAGGACATGGCGAAGTTCCCGGAACTGAACCTGGCCGAGTCGCTGGCAGCGCCTGCCGGGCGTGCAGATCACCCGCGAGGCCGGCGAAGGTCGCCGCATCTCGCTGCGGGGCCTGGGTCCCGACTTCGCCCGCGTGCAGCTGAACGGCATGGAAGTGCTGGGCAATGTCGACTCGGCGCAGGACAGCCGCGGCCAGCGCTCGCGCGACCGCGCCTTCGACTTCAACATCTTCGCCTCGGAACTGTTCTCGAAGGTCGAGGTCGAGAAGACCTTCCAGGCCGCCCAGAACGAGGGCGGCATGGCCGGCACGGTCGGCCTGTTCACCGGCAAGCCGTTCGACTACGCGCCCGGCGCCAAAGGCGCCATCTCGGTCAAGGCCGGCACCAACCAATATACCAAGGACACCCAGCCGCGCGTCGCCGGCCTGTTCAGCTACAACTGGGACAACAGGTTCGGCGTGGCGGTGTCGGTCGCCTACAGCAAGCGCGAGACCACCGAGCAAGGTCACAACACGTATAACTACGACAAGCTGAGCGCCTCGGACATGGGCAAGCTGGTCGCCAACGGCTTGGACATCTCCCACCTCTCCGCCGCGCAGCAGGCCAAGTTCCTGTCCGGCGACCTGTATATCGCGGACGGCAACCGCATCTCCTCCTGGAACTCGAAGGCCGAGCGCCTGGGTCTGACGGGCGCCGTGCAGTGGAAGCCGGCGGACAATCTCCTCCTGACGCTGGACGTGTTGCACGGCGAGTTCACGACCCACCGCAACGAATATCACCTGGCCACGCGGCCGCTGGGGTCAGGGACGAAATCCTTCGCGTTCGACACCCCGGCCGGCGGGGTCTGGCCGTCGCAGTTCCAGAAGGGTTCGGTGCTCAACAACCTGGCGTGGGACAGCAGCAACTACGTCACCATGACCGATGTCACGGGCACGACCTTCGGCAGCGAGCATCGCCGGTCGTTGAACGAAAACCGCTTCAACCAGGTCGCGCTGACCGGCAAGTGGGACCTGTCCGATCGCCTCAAGATCGATGGTCACGTCGGCTACGAGAAGTCGACCTACAAGACCCCCTATGACGACAAGCTGTATATGCGCGCCAAGGGCAATATGGTCGCCAACTATGGCGCTGATGGCCAATCAGCGACGTTCTCCTACCCGAATTTCGACGCCACCAACCCGGCGAACTACGCGTTGGATTCCTTCTACTATCGTGGCTTCAACAACCAGTCGGAACTGAAGGAAGGCGTGCTGAACGCCCAGTATGCGCTGAACGACACGTGGACCCTGCGCGCTGGCGTGGCCTACCACAAGTTCACGCAAGGCGGCCGGGACCTGTTCTATGACGACAACGTCAATGGCACCCGATCCAAGATGCGCGGCGCGTCGGTCACCGGCCTGGTCTCCGTGTTCACCAACGCGTTCGGTTCGTGGCTGGTCGGCGACTACGACAAGACCTTCGCCAAGTTCAACGAGTACCACCGCTTCGGCCCGAACAAGGACGGCACGGGCGGCGCGCTGCAGGACATCGAGAACGTCTACGAGACCTCGGAAGAGACCGTGTCCGAGTATGTGCAGGCGGACTGGGACAGCGACCTCTTCGGCAAGCGCTTCCGCGGTAATATCGGCCTGCGCGGCTATCAGACCGACACGCACGGCACCGGCTGGATTCAGGGGGACGCTTACGCCTATCTGGGCACGACGGACGTGAAGGGCAGCTATGACGGCGTACTGCCGGCCATGAACTCGGTGCTGGAACTGACGCCGCAGGTGCTGGTGCGCTTCTCCGCCACGCAAAACCTGAACCGTCCGGGTCTGGGCTCGATGGCGGCCAAGGGCAGCGCCTTCCAGTCCGACAGCGGCGACATCACGGCCTCGCGCGGCAACCCCAACCTGAAGCCCTATAAGGACAGCACGCTGGACCTGGCGGCGGAATACTACTTCGGCCAGGACGGGCTGCTGTCGGCCAGCGTGTTCCACAAGAGCCTGAAGAACTTCATCGGTACGCAGACGCTCGAGAACGTGCCGTTCAGCCAGACCGGCGTGCCCTACACCACGATCCCGGGCGCGACGGCTACTTCGATCGTCAAAGAGTTCGAGATGCCGATCAACATCGCCGGCACGAAGCAGTTGACCGGCGTGGAACTGGCCGCGCAAGGCCAGTTCTCGTTCCTGCCGGCGCCGTTCGACAAGCTGGGCGCGGTGGTGAACTATACCTATGTGGACGCCGACGAGGCGCTCACCGGCATTTCGAACACCAGCTATAACGCCACGCTCTACTATGAAACCGAGCGCTGGGGACTGCGGGGCTCCTTGAGCCATCGCAACAAGTGGTTCACCGGCCATAGCGACAGCCTGATGAGCGCCAGCACGCGAGGGTTCCAGGGATCCACCTATGTGGACGCCTCGGCCTTCGTCAACGTCTCCAGCGCGCTGCAGCTGACGCTGAATGCGATCAACCTGACGAACCAGAAGGACACCCAGTTCTGGGGGCAGAACGAGTATCTCTATAACCAGACCCAGAGCGGTTCGACCTACATGGTCGGTCTTCGCTACAAGTTCTAAGACGACCGAACTCGATCAATACCGCGCCCCCGACCCGCCTTTCCGGCGGGGAGGGTCGCCCCCTTTGCGTGGGCTCGAACGTGATTGTCTCCCATCGCCATCGCTTCATTTTCGCCGCGGTGCCCAAGACGGGCACCCATTCGGTGCGACGCGCCCTGCGCGAGCAGCTTGGCGACGAGGATGTCGAACAGGTCGGGCTGTTCCTCAACAAGCGCTTCCCCTGGC
Source organism: Caulobacter sp. UC70_42 (assembly GCF_044056025.1). Taxonomy (NCBI): domain Bacteria; kingdom Pseudomonadati; phylum Pseudomonadota; class Alphaproteobacteria; order Caulobacterales; family Caulobacteraceae; genus Caulobacter; species Caulobacter sp. UC70_42. Next base: position 3,680,863 of record NZ_CP171994.1, read on the forward strand.
AGGACCTGGCTGAGATCCAGCATGGCCATCTGTCACTGCAGCAGGTCAGGCCGTATCTGGGAGATGACGCTTTCGGCGGCTATTTCAAGTTCGCCTTCGTCCGCAACCCGTTCGACCGTTTCGTGTCCTATTGCGCCTTCATGCTGCGCGGCGGCGATGCCTTCCAGCAGCGCCCGCGCGATGTGATGCGCCACTTTCTCTTCGCCGAGCCACCGGAGCAGCACATCCTGTTCAAGCCGCAGGCCTCGCTACTGGTCGACGACGACGGCGCGACCCTGCTGACCGACGCGATCGGCCGGGTCGAGGACATGCAGGGATCCTACGAGGCCATCTGCGCCCGCATCGGCATTCCCTCCCAGCCGCTCGAGCGCGTCAACGGCAGTCGGCACGGCGACTATCGCCAGTACTACGATCAGGCCCTGATCGACGGCGTCGCGGCCCGCTACGCCCAGGATCTGGAGCTGTTCGGCTACACTTTCGACGGCCCGCGATGAGCGCCATGCCGGCCGCCAATCCGCGCAAGACCGCGGCGGTCCGCAAGCTCGGCCCCGTTGATATCGCCGACCTGCGGGCGGCCGTGCTGGCGATCCCCGAGGACATCTGGGCGGCGGAGAACGCCGGCAAGCCCAACCGGTTCGAGGCGCTGGGCGCGACCCGTCACATCGTCTTCCGTTTCATCGACAGTCCGCGCGACTGGCGCGGGTCGCACGATCGTCCGGCCTGGGCCGCATGGCGCGATCGGCTGGAGCCGGTGCTCGCCCAGGCGGTGCGCGACTACGGCTATGCGCGCGGACTGTTTCCGCGGGTGATGCTGGCCAGCATGCCGCCGGGCGGGTTGATCCATCCGCACATCGACGCCAACCCCGCCGCGAAATGGCCGCACAAGGTCCACGTGCCGCTGACGACCAATCCGGGTGTGGTGTCGTTCTTCGGCGGCGAAGAGCGCCATTTCCCCGTGGGCGAGGCGGTGGAGGTCGACAACCTCGGTCCGCACTGGGTGCGCAACGACGGCGACACCGACCGCATCCACCTGATCTTCGAATATTACGACGCCGACCAGCCAGATCCGGACTGGCTGGCGCCGTTCCTGGCGGCGAGCGTGGCGCGGTGACGGAACGCGACGCCTTGCTGCGCGAGGCCCAGGGCCTGCGCGCCAGCCAGCGTGTCCCGGACGCCCTGGCCACGTTGGCGCGGCTGGAGGCGCTGAATCCCCGGTTCGGCCGCCTTCACCAGGAACGGGGGCACTGCCACATCCTGCTGCGCGATGGGCCGGCGGCGATCGAGGCGCTGCGTGAGGCCGTGCGTCTCAACCCGAGCCTGCCGGCCAGCTGGGATATGCTGGAACAGCTCTACCGCATGGCGGGCGACGCCGCTCAGGCGGCGACGGCGGCTCAGCATCTGGCGATCCTGAAGCAGCTGCCGCCAGCGGTGGTGATGGCCAACAGCCTGTTGGCCGATGGCGACCTGGAACCGGCGGAGGCGGTCCTGCGCGACTACCTGCGCCAGGACCATCTCAATGTCGGCGCCTTGCGCCTGTTCGCCCGGATTCGTCTGGAGCGTGGCGATCTCGCCGGGGCAGAAGCGCTGCTGCAGTCGGTGGTCGAACGCGCGCCGGACTATCATGCGGCCCGCTTCGACTACGGGATGGTGCTGTTGCAGCGGCAGAAGCCGGCACAGGCGCGGCGGGAAGCCGAGCGGCTGCTGCGAGACGATCCCGACAACCGCGACTACCTCAAGCAGTACGGCGCGGCCTGCGTCGCGCTGGGCGACCACGAGCCGGTCATCGACGTCTATGCGCGGCTGCTGGACGGTCTGCCCCCGACGGGACCGGAGGTCGCCGACCTGCGCCTGTGGCGGGCCAACGCCTTGAAGGTCACAGGGCGGCAGGCCGAGGCCATCGCCGACTACCAGGCTTCGCTGGCGGCGCGGCCGGATAACGGCGTGGCCTGGTTCAGTCTCGCCAACCTCAAGACCTATCGCTTCTCCGACGACGAGGTCGCGCGGATGAGCGCTCTGGAGGGGCGGAACGATCTCCAGGACATGGACCGCGTCTATCTCGGGTTCGCCCTGGGCAAGGCGCTGGAAGACCGGGGCGACCATGAGGCCTCGTGGCGATCCTACGCGCGCGGCAACGCGGTGCGCCGCGGTCTCGGTCGCTGGCGGCCGGAGGTGGCGGAAGCTCACGCGGCCCGGCTGAAACAGGTCTTCACCGCCAAGGTCTTCGCCGAACGCGCCGGCTGGGGCCTGGAGGATCCGGCGCCCATCTTCATCCTGGGCCTGCCGCGGTCGGGTTCGACCCTGATCGAGCAGATCCTGGCCTCCCATTCCCAGGTCGAGGGGACGCAAGAGCTGACCGAGATCGGCCGTTATGCCGCCGAGCTGTGCGGCCGCGATGCGGACTGCGGCCTGCCGCTGGACCCCGAGGCGCTGCTGGATCTGACGGCCGAAGGGGCGAGGGCGCTGGGCGAACGCTTTCTGACCGAGACGCGGACCTATCGCCGGCTGGGCCGGCCTTTCTTCGTCGACAAGATGCCGAACAATTTCTGGCACATCGGACTGATCCACCTGATCCTGCCGCGCGCGACGATCCTCGACGTCCGGCGCGAGCCGATGGCCTGCGGTTTCAGCAACCTCAAGCAACTTTTCGGGACGACGAACCAGGAATTTACCTATGGCGTCGACGATATCGCCCGCTACTACCGGACCTATCTCGACGTCATGCGGCACTGGACCGCGGTGCTGCCGGGGCGGGTGCTGAGGGTCGCGTACGAAGACATGGTCGAGGATCTCGAGGGCGGCGTGCGCCGGATGGTGGACCATGCCGGATTGCCGTTCGAACCGGCCTGCCTGACCTTCCACGAAACGCGCCGTAGCGTGCGCACGCCAAGCTCCGAACAGGTGCGTCAGCCCCTCGGAAGAGACGGACTGACCCAGTGGCGGAACTACGCCCCGTGGCTGGAACCGCTCCGACAGGCGCTGGGCGGCGCCGTGACCGACTACAAGGACTAACCGATGCGGCTGTCGCGGCCCTTCTTCCAGATTCCCGTGCTCTTCGACGTGGCGCGCCTGCAGGCCGAGGTCGCCGCGTTGCCGGGCGAGGCCTGGGTTGCGCATCCGGATCGCCTGCCGGGCAACAGCGCGGCGCGCTTGATCAGCGCCGGCGGGGGCGAGACCGACGCCGTGCACGGACAGATGCTGCCGACACGCTGGCTGCAGAGCATGCCCTACCTTCAACAGGTCCTGGCGGGCTTCGGCGTGGTCTGGAGCCGCTCGCGACTGATGCGCCTGGCGGCAGGCGCCGACGTGCCCGAGCACGCCGACATCAACTACCACTGGCACACGCGGGTGCGTGTCCACATTCCGGTCTTCACTCAGCCGGCGGTGCGCTTCCATTGCGATGGCGAGGCGGTGCACATGGCCGCCGGCGAGGCCTGGATCTTCGACAACTGGCGCCGGCACCATGTCGAGAACAGAGCCAGCGCCGAGCGTATCCATCTGGTCGCGGACACCACGGGCACGGCGGCGTTCTGGCGGCTCGCCTGCGGGCCGACGCCGCCGCGCGCGCAATGGCGGACGTTGGCCTGGGATCCCGGCGCCAGCCCGGAGCTGCTCACCGAGGATGGCCAGCGCTCGCCCGTGATGCCCGCCGCCGAGGCTCAGTGGCTGATCGACGACCTGTGCGCGGAACTGGCGATCACCGACGACACGGCCGCCGCCAGGGCGCGCGCGGCGCGGTTCGGAAAGCTGCTGGAGAGCTTCCTGTTCGACTGGCGCCAGCTGTGCGCGCTCCACGGCGTCGGCGGGCGGGGGCTCGAGGACTTTCGGCGGCTGGCCGGCGCCTTGCGCGAAGCCGCCGGACCGTTGGCCGAGGGACTGGTGATGCGCACCAACGACGCCAGCGCGCTGCTGGTGCTGGAAAAGCGTGTGTTGCAGCACCTGGTCGTGGATTAGGTCCCGTCCGCGCGGTCGATCAGGTCGCGGAGGAGGTCGTGATAGGTCGCCAGGCCCGCCACCTCGGCGTCTGGCGCCTTGCCGGCCTCGTCGTAGCCGCGCAATCGCAGGGCGCTGTGCGCCGCCGGATCGGCCAGGAAGTCGTCGATCTCGGCCGCCGACATCGGGCCGCCCTGCAGGGCCAGGCTCTGCAGCGAAGCGGGGCTAAGACGTTCCAGATAGGCCGGATCGACCGAGACCCGATAGCGCTTGGCCGCCACGTGCAGGCGGATCGGTTCGGTGACCGCCGGACTGAAAACGCGGGCCAGATAGCCGGCGCCGATGTGTTCGTGGCGGGTGTCGATGCCCAGGTCGGCGGCGTTCTCGCCGATCTTCTGCATCAGGTGGCCGACGTCGTGCAGCAGGGCGGCGGCGACCAGTTCCGGCGGGGCGTTGTCCAGCTTGGCGTGGTGCGCGGTCTGCAGCGCGTGCTCCAGTTGGCTGACGCCTTCACCGTAGTGCAGATCGCCCAGACGGGTGAACAGGTCTGTCAGTTCGGCCAGAAAGGCGTCGGCGGCGGGACGAGTGGTCATGGACTATCCGTGTACTGAAGGCTTAGGGGCGCATCCGGCCGATGCCGGGATCGGTGCGGCTGGCGCGGCCGGTTTCCAGGTGTCCGGCCAGGCGCTGGATGAACGAGGGATCGTCGGCCGAGGTCAGGGTCAGATCGTACCAGTGGTCGCTGCCGCGCAGGTCCCAGACCGAGCGGACGACGCCCTTGGGCTTCAACACGACGGTCTGGCGGGCCTCGCCCTCGGCCAGCGGATAGTCCTCGGCCATGCGCAGGGTCGCCAGGCCGACGCCCTGCAGGCTGACGACCAGACGTGAGCGGGCGTCGGCGGCGACCGTGACGATCGGCTGCGATCGTGACGTGTCGCCGGCGAAGCGACGGTAAAAGCCGTTCGGGCCGTGGACGGTCAGGTCGTAGGGACCCGGCGCGCGGCCGTCCTTGTTCCAGTGACCGGCGGCGTATTTCCGGCCCGCCGCCAGGGTGAAGCGCCAGGGTGCGTCGCGGTCGGTGTTGTCGAACACCTGGAACACCGCGCCCGCGCGGCCGGCGTTGACCAAGTCGATCCACAGCGCGCCGTCCAAGACGCGGGCGTCGGCCGACAGGACGTAGGGCAGGGCGCGCGCGCCGCGCTGCGGGCCGTCCTGGGCCGATGGACCTTGCGTGACGGGGATCTTCAGGCTTGCCGCGGCCTTGGAGCGGGCCACGCGCTGCATGTAGTCGGCGGTGGCGGGCAGGGTCAGGGCCGTCCAGTCCTGGTTCGGCGTGGCGAAGTCGAAGGCCGAGGTCAGGTCGCCGCAGACCGTCCTGCGCCAGTCGCTGATATTGTCCTCGCGGACCCCGAAGCGCTTCTCCAGGAACTTCAGCGTCGAGGTGTGGTCGAACACCTCCGAGCAGACGAAGCCGCCCCGGCTCCAGGGCGAGACGACGATAGCCGGCACGCGGATGCCCAGGCCCAGGGGATGGGCGCCCTTGTTCGGGCCTTCGGCGTCGGGACCGTAGGTCTTGGCCTCGCCGGCCACCGACACCGAACTCCAGCCTTGTTCGGGCGTCAGAGGCGGCATCGGCGGCTGCATGTGGTCGTAGAAGCCGCCGGCTTCGTCGTAATTGACGATGAAGACGGTCTTGGCGAACACCTCGGGGTGGTCGACCAGGGCCTTGATCAGTTCGGCGCAGACATGTTCGCCCTTAGAGGGCTCGGCCTGGGGATGTTCGGAGAGGTCGGCGGCGGTGACGATCCACGAGACCTGCGGCAACCGGTCGGCGGCGACGTCGGCGCGGAAGGCCTCGAACCAGTTGTTCTCCGTCCGAGCGGCTGCGGTCGGCGCCCGACTTGTCTTCACTCACCCAAGAGCGGCCGCGCACGTAGAGCTCGGAGTCCTTGGCGCAGGGGCGGAAGGGTTTGAACACCGACAGGATGTTGTCGCCGAAATTGTCGTACTCTTGATAGACCTTCCAACTGACCCCGGCCGCCTGCAGGCGCTCTGCATAGGTCGTCCAGTCGTGCGGCCCCTTGGCCATGACCTTGTCTTCGGCCATGTCGGCGCTGGGCGTCTCGTCCTCGCCGTAGTTGCTCATTTCCGGATCGCCGCCAACCTTGCCGCCGCCGTTGCAGCCTGTCCAAAGGTGCAGGCGGTTCGGGTAGGTCTGGGTCAGGGTCGAGCAGTGATAGGCGTCGCAGACCGTGAAGGCGCTGGCCAAGGCGTGGTAGAAGGGTAGGTCGGAGGCCTTGTAGTAGACCATCCGCTTGTGCAGTTCGCCCGAGTGGCCCCACTGGTCGTAGCGCCCGCCGTTGACGATGGTGATCGCCGCCTGGTGGCCCTGGTCCGAGCCGTCGACGGTGTAGGCGTTGGTCGCCGAGGCGTCGCCGTGGAACGGGGCGACGAAGCCGTCCGGGTGTTCCTTGCTCGGCTGTCGCCACACCGATGCGCCGCCGGGCAGGCGCTGCGGACGCGGGTCGCCCAGGCCGCGCACGCCGTTCAGCGCCCCGAAATAATGGTCGAACGACCGGTTCTCCTGCATGAAGATCACGACGTGCTCGACATCCATGATCGTGCCGGTGCGATGGCGCGCGGGGATGGCCATGGCCCTGGCGACGGTGGCTGGCAACAGGCCGGCCGCAGCGCTGGCCGTGGCGGCGGCGCGCAGGAAAGAGCGGCGGTCGGTCGTCATCGGCCCATCTCCCGAAATTCTTGTTTGGTATAGACCAGATTGTTTGGGGCGTCGGCGAAAGTTTCGTGACAGCGCGACGTGGATCAGGCCATTCCGCTGCCGGACCGATCCAGTTCCTTGACCCTGGGGGAGCGCCCTCCCATCCTCGCGCCATGGCGGGATTCGACCGCTGGCCAGGTCGCTCGATGCAGCATCCCGAAAGCCTTCAGTATCTCGGCGTGCGCGATGACATCGCCGCGCGCATCGCTGGCGGCGAGTTCAAGCCGGGCGAGCGCCTTCCGTCAGAGCGCCAGTTGCAGATCGGCGGCGGCGTCGCCCGCGGCACGGTTCGCGAAGCCCTGTTCCAGCTCGAGGCCGAAGGCGTCATCTACCGCAAGGACCGCAGCGGCTGGTATGTCTCGCCACCGCCCGTGGTCTACGACCCGACCCGCTGGGAAGGCTTCATGTCCTATGTCGAGGCGCAGGGGCGGCGGCCGGCGACGGAGACGCTCAGCAAGACCGACATCGTCTGCGACGGCATGCTGGCCGAGATCTTCTCGCGCCCGATCGGGTCGCCCATGTACTGGATCCGCCGCCGGCGTTCGGTCGATGGCCGGGCGGTGCTGTTCGAGAGCATCGTCGTCGACGCATCCTTGGCGCCGGGTCTGATAGACCACGATCTGAATGGCTCGCTGACCAGTGTGCTGAAGTCGGTCTATGGCATCGGCGTGGCGCGCAACAAGGTCGACATGAGGCCCTGCGCCCTCACGGGCGAGGAGGCCGAGGCCCTCCGCGTCAAGTCCGGCCTGCCGGGGCTCAATCTGGTTCGCACCTGCTATGACGCGCAGGGTCGCGTGGTCGAGTTCGACCGTGAACACTGGCGCCACGACTCCCTTAAAATCAGCGTCGATATCCGCGTACGCTGACTTGAGAAGGGGTGCGTCCCGGGCATACGCGGCCGTCATCCAAGTGTCTTAGACTTGGTCTAGACCAGTGCGCTCCAAAGAGGGCGTCGCATGACAACTGGTCCAAAGCGCTGGCTGGAGCGCGCCAACCCGCTGGCCTTCACCCTATTCGCGGGCCTTGCCGGCTTCTGCGCCTATTTCTCGATGTACGCCTTCCGCAAGCCGTTCGCGGCGGCGACGTTCGGCGTGGTCGAGGGCTGGAATTTCGCGGTCGACTACAAGATCGCGCTCGTGCTGGCCCAGGTCGCCGGCTACGCCCTGTCCAAGATGATCGGCGTCAAGGTGATCTCGGAGATCGCGCCTCGCCATCGCGGCGGCGCCATTCTGGGCCTGATCGGCCTCTCGTGGCTGGCGCTGCTGGCCTTCGCGGTCACGCCCGCGCCCTGGAATGTCGCGGCGCTGTTCCTGAACGGCCTGCCGCTGGGCATGATCTGGGGCCTGGTGTTTGGCTTCATGGAAGGCCGCCGCACGTCGGAGGTGCTGGGCGCCATCCTCTGCGCCAGCTTCATCCTGTCGTCGGGCGTGGTGAAGTCGGTCGGCAAGTGGCTGATGGTCGACCTGCACGTTTCGCCGTTCTGGATGCCGGCCGCCACCGGCGCGATCTTCATGCCGCTGCTGGCCGTCTCGGTCTGGGCGCTGGTCCAGATGCCGCCGCCGAGCGCCGCCGACGAGGCCGCTCGCGTGCGCCGGGAGCCTATGGACAAGGCCCAGCGCCGCGCCTTCCTGGGATCCTACGCGCCGGGCGTCGTGTTGCTGGTGCTGGCCTACATCCTGCTGACGGCCCTGCGCGACTTTCGTGACAATTTCGCCGCCGAGATCTGGACCGCCCTGGGCTTCGGCGAGGCCTCGGGCGTGTTCACCGCCAGCGAACTGCCGGTCGCGGTCGTCTCGTTGGCCGTGATGGGCGCGGTGATGCTGGTGCGCGACAACCTGCGGGCCTTGCTGGTCATGCACGGCGTGATCCTAGCCGGCTTCCTGGTGCTGGGCGGCTCGACCCTGGCGTTTCAGGCGCATATGCTGGCCCCCCTGACCTGGATGGTCCTGACCGGCGCGGGGCTCTACATGGCCTACACCCCGTTCAACGCCATGCTGTTCGACCGCATGATCGCCTTCAGCGGCCAGGTCGGCACGGCCGGCTTCCTGATCTATGTGGCCGACGCCTCGGGGTATCTGGGCAGCGTGGCGCTGCTGGTCTGGCGCAACTTCGCCATGGTCGACCTCGACTGGCTGAGCTTTTTCGTCAACAGCGCCTACGCGACCAGCGTCGTTGGCGCGATCTGCACGCTGTTAGCGGGCCTCTATTTCCTGCGTCGGCGGAAGGCGTCCGACAGCGGGCAGGGCGCGGTGGCCTTTGCGGCCCCCGGCCAGATCGTCGAGCCGTGATGTCGGAGCGCCCCTTCGATCTCGCCGTTGTCGGCGCGGGCATTGTCGGCCTGGCCCATGCGCTGGCCGCCGCGCGCCTTGGCAAGCGTGTCGTGGTGATCGACCGCGACGCCCAGGCCAACGGCGCCTCGGTGCGCAATTTCGGCTTCGTGACCGTCACGGGCCAGGCGCGAGGCGAGGTCTGGCGACGGGCGCGGCGCTCGGCGCGGGTCTGGGCCGAGATCGCCGGGCCGGCCGGAATCGAGGTCGTGCAGCGCGGCCTGACCATGGTCGCCCGCCGGACCGAGGCCAAGGCCGTGCTGGAAGCCTTTCTCGAAACCGAGATGGCCGAGGGCTGCGCCTGGCGCGACGCCGGCGACCTCGGCGACCGACTGCCGGTTCAGGGCGAGGTGCTGGGCGCCCTGACGAGTTCGGTCGATCTGCGGGTCGAATCCCGCACCGCCATTCCGCGCCTGGCCGCCTGGCTGGAGGCCGCGCACGGCGTGACCTTCCTGCGAGGCGTCGCCGTTCGTGGCGTCGAGACCGGTCGCCTGGAGACCTCCGTCGGGGCCGTTTCGGCGGAGACCGTCGTGGTCTGCCCGGGGGACGATCTCGTCACCCTGTTCCCCGACGCCTTCGCCCAGGCCGAGGTGACGCGCTGCAAGCTGCAGATGCTGCGTCTGGCCGCGCCGGGCTGGCGTCTGCCCGGTCCGGTGATGTCCGACCTCGGTCTGGTTCGCTACCTCGGCTATGCCGCCTTGCCCCAGGCGGCGGCGCTGCGCGCGCGGCTGGAGGCCGAGCAGCCGTCGCATCTGGAGCACGGCGTCCACCTGATCGTGGCGCAGAGCGCGGACGGCTCGCTGGTGGTCGGCGACAGTCACCACTATGGCGCCACGCCCGACCCCTTCGCCCGCGACGACGTCGACGCCCTGATCCTCGACGAATTCGCCAAGGTGTTCGGCCAGGCGCCGCCGCCGGTGCTGGAGCGATGGACCGGCACCTATGCGTCGGCGGTCGGTCACAGTCTGATCGAGGCCCCGATGCCGCGCGTGCGCCTGGTGACCGTGACCAGCGGCACCGGCGCCTCGACGGCCTTCGGCCTGGCCGAGGACGTGATCGCCGGCCTCTACGGCCTTCCCCGGCAAGGAGCCGCCGCATGAGCCCAATCCAGGCCGTCGTCTTCGACTGGGCCGGCACCATGATCGATTTTGGCTGCCGCGCGCCGGTCATGGCCTTGCGCGAGGTGTTCTCCGAGGCAGGGATCGGGATCTCGGAAGCGGAGGCTCGCGCCGACATGGGCAAGGCCAAGCGCGACCACGTGCGGGCCTTGCTGGCCATGCCGCGCCTCGCCAAGCTCTGGACCGAGCGACACGGCGCGGCCTCGACGGAGGCGGATGTCGATCGCCTGCACGACGCCGTCGAGCCGAGGATGCGCGCCGCCGCCCGCGATTGCGCCCAGCTGATCCCCGGCGCGGCCGAACTCGTCGCCGAGCTGCGGGCGCGAGGCGTGAAGATCGGCTCCACCACCGGCTACACCCGCCCGATGATGGCTGACATCATGCCGCTGGCCGCCGAACAGGGCTATGCGCCCGAAGTGGTGGTCTGCGCCGGCGAGACGGCGGCGGGACGGCCTTCGCCCCTGATGATGTGGAAAGCCCTGGTCGAGCTGGGCGCCTGGCCGGCGCAGGCCTGCGTCAAGGTCGACGACGCGGTCGTCGGCATCGGCGAGGGGCTGGAGGTCGGCGCCTGGACCGTGGGCCTGTCGGCCTCTGGCAATGGGGTCGGTCTTTCGTTCGATGACCTGGCCCAACTGCCGGAAGCCGAGCGCGTTGCTCGGGTCGAGGCGTCCGCCCAGGCCCTGCGCGGGGCCGGCGCCCACTACGTGGTCGAGAGCGTCGCCGAGCTCGGGCCCGTCCTAGCCGAGATCGCGGCCCGGATCGAACGCGGCGAGCGTCCGGCGGCTTAAGGCTTGCGCCGGCGTTACTCGGCCGCCACCGCCGCGCCGCCGAAGCGCTGGGCGCGGGCCGCGCTGGAGCGCAGGTCCGAGAAGCTCTGGGCCACCAGCGGATAGTCCGCGGGCAGACCCCACTTGGCGCGGTACTGGTCTTCGCTCAGCCCCAACTGGTTCAGATGCCGGCGCAGCGAACGATAGCGACGGCCGTTCTCGAAGCTGACGATAGCGTCGGGCGTGACGCTGGCGGCGATCTGGTCGGGCGTCGGCGGCTCGGTGGGCGGGGCGCCGGTCGCAGCGCCGGCGAACACGGCTTCGAGCGCGGCGTAGGTGCGCGCGCTCAGCGCCGGCAGGTCGTCCGCCGACACGGTGTTACGGCTGAGATAGGCGCACAGCACCTGGGCGGCGATCTCGGCGGCGCGTTCCTGGGCCTTGGTCATGGGGGTCTCGGGGATCCTGTGGGAAGAGACCCAGGGGCGCTGGGATCGCGCCCCTGGGCCAGTTGGCGGACGAACGGTGGGTCAGTGCGCGCCCGCGGCTCGAAGGCGGTCGCCGAAGGCGCAGGTCGGGGGCAACTCGACCTTCACCCCAGCGCGCGCCTTGCCCTTCAGCCAGTCGCTGAGAGCCTCGGCGACGGTGTGGTCCAGGCTGGTGAGGCCGCGCGTGTCCAGCGTCACCCGGCCGTTGTTCGGCGCGCCGTCCAGGACCTTGGCGATCTTGGGCAGCTGAATGAACGTGGCCGCGCCCTCCAGTCGGATCTCGCTCTCGTCGGGGCCCAGTTCGTGCTGGGAGACGTTGAGGCGCATCTTCTTGAGGTTGGGAACCAGCTCGAGCAGCGTCAGGGCCATGCCGACCAGCACGCCGGTCAGAAGGTCCGTTGCTACGACCATTACGAACGTCGCGGCCCAGATCATCGCCGGCAGGAGACCGTAGCGGGCGAAGAGATGGCGGACGTGCTGCAGGCTGACCAGTTTCCAGCCCGTGACGACCAGCACGCCGGCGAGGGCGGCGCTGGGCACCATGCGCAGCAGCCAGGGCAGCAGGGCGACGAAGGCCAGGATCCAGACGCCGTGCAGGATGGCCGACAGGCGGGTCATGGCGCCGGCCTGGACGTTGGCCGAGCTGCGCACGATCACGCCGGTCATCGGCAGGGCGCCGACCAGGCCGCACAGCATGTTGCCGACGCCCTGGGCGCCCAGCTCCTTGTTGTACTTGGTGCGCTCGCCGTCGTGCATCCGATCGACGGCGGCGGCCGACAACAGGGTCTCGGCCGAGGCGATGAAGGCCACCGCGATGGCGGTCACCAGCAGCATCGGATCGGCCATGCGGGCGAAGTCGGCGACGCCAGGAATGGCGATCGCCGCGGCGATCGATTCCGGCACGACGATCTTCTGGACGTCCAGGCCCAGGGCCGTGGCCAGCACGGTGCCGGCGACGACGCCCAGCAGGGCGCCCGGAACCAGCTTCAGGGCCTTGGGGCGGAATTTTTCCCACAGGAGGATCGAGCCGATGGTCACCACGCCGACCGCGAGGGCGGCTTCGACCTGGGTCAAGGTGGCGAACTGCACGCCGGCCAGGGCCGACGGGATGGCCGCCAGATTCTGCAGGCCGTGGGCCTTGGGCGAGTCGCCGAACAGGACGTGGAACTGCCCCGCCACGATCAGCACGCCGATACCGGCCAGCATGCCATGCACGACGGCGGGCGAGATGGCGCGGAACCAGTTGCCCAGCTTGGCCGCGCCGGCGATCAACTGGATCAGGCCGGCGACGACCAGGATCGGGCCCAGCATGGACAGGCCGTGCTTGGCGACGATCTCGAAGACGATGACCGCGAGGCCGGCGGCGGGCCCGCTGACCTGCAAGGGCGAGCCGGCGAGGGCGCCGACGATGACGCCGCCGATGATGCCGGTAACGAGACCGCGCTCGGCCGGGACGCCGGAGGCGACGGCGATGCCCATGCACAGCGGCATCGCCACGAGGAAGACGACGATCGACGCGATGAAGTCACGCGACAGGATCGTCGAGAAGCCAGGCTTCACGCCCTGGGGAGAGGAAGCGACAGCTTGGGTCATTCGGCGGCGATGCCCAGGTGATCGGCGGCGACCATGCGGCGCGAGGGGCGCTGCGCGACGGGGAGGGGCGCGCCCTCATAGACCTGCTCGAACTGGCCGGTGTCGCCGTTATAGGCCTGGATCTGGCCGGTCTCGATCTCGAAGAACCAGCCGTGCAGGGTCAGCTTGCCTTGGGCGATGGCCGACGCCACCGACGGGTGGGTGCGCAGGTGATTCAGCTGGACGACGACGTTTTCCAGCGACAGGGCGCGGGTCGTGCCATGCTCGTCGAGGCCGTGATAGGCGTTGCACACGACGCTGTGGGCGGCGTGGGCGTGGCGCAGCCAGGCGGCCACGTTCGGCATTTTTTCCAGGGCCGCCGGGTTCGAGAACGCCTTCATCGCGCCGCAGTCCGAGTGGCCGCAGACGACGATATCGCGAACGCCCAGGGCCATGACGGCGTATTCAACCGCCGACGAGACGCCGCCATTGGCTTGGCTGAACGGCGGAACGATGTTGCCGGCGTTGCGGCAGACGAACAGGTCGCCCGGCGCGGCCTGGGTGATCAGTTCGGGAACCACGCGCGAGTCGGCGCACGAGATCATCAGGGCCGACGGGCTCTGGCCGTGGCTGGCCAGGCGTTCGTAGAGGGCGCTCTGGGCGGGGAAGACCTGGCCGCGAAATAAGGCGGCGCGTTCGAGAAACTGTTCCAAGGGACCTCCGTAAACTGATCGCCGCGACGCCCAAAAGGGGGGCGGGCGCCGCGGCGAGCGCTACGGCGAGAAGCGCCGGACGCATTGATGAAGGTCGTTTGGGGTCTTTGCTGCGGTGCAGCGGCTTTGTGACAAAGGATGTCTTGGGGGGAGTTCGGTCGGCCTAAAGCGCGGGCAGGCGGATCTCGACGCGCAGACCGCCGCGCGGACGATTCTTGAGGACCAGGGTTCCGTTCTCGCGCTGCAGGATCTGCTGGACGATGGTCAGACCCAGACCCAGGCCGCCGGTGTTGCGGGCCCGGGCGTCGTCGAGGCGATGGAACGGCTGAAGCACATGGGTCAACTCCGCCTCGGGTATGCCCGGACCGTTGTCCTCGATGGCCAGCACCGCCGTGTCGCCGTCGCGCGTGAGCGTGAGGGCGGCGTCGCCGCCGTAGTGCAGGGCGTTCTCGACGATGTTGCTGATCGCCCGCTTCACGGAGAGCGGTCGGGCCAGCACGGGCAGGTGGTCGAGGCCGGCATAGGTCGCGGGCCGTTCGGCGTCGGCGGCGTCGTCGACTACCGTCATGGCGATTGCGGCCAGGTCTGTCCGTCGCCGGGGCTCGGGATCCTCCTGACCGCCCAGATAGGCCAGCAGGGAGTCTCAGCATGGACGTCATCTCGTCGACGTCGGCCTCAAGGGCCTCGCGCGCGTCCGGGTCCGTCACGAAGCCCGCCCTCAGCCGCAGGCGGGCCAGGGGCGTGCGCAGATCGTGACCGACGGCGGCCAGGGCTTCGGTGCGGGCTTGCAGCAGGCCGGCTATGCGGTCCTGCATGGCGTTGAAAGCCTTGGCCACCAGCTTGAGGTCGCCGGCCCCGCTCTCGGCGATACGGACCTGTCCGCCCTTGCCGACCTTGTCGGCGGCCTCGGCCAAGGCCCGCAGCGGGCGGCTGAGATTGCGCAGCACCAGCGCCGCGGCGATGATCACGCCCAGGCCCAACGTAAAGGCGGAACCAAAGCCGCTCAGCAGCACCGCCCAGGGCGCGACGCGGATCTTGGTGCTCAACGCCATCCAGCTGCCGTCGCGCAACTTGACGGCCACCTTCAGGCGGGTGTCGCGCGGCAGGGCGCGGTCGATGTCGGCGTGGACGCGCAGATCGCGGTCGCGCAGGCTGGGCTCGGCGTCGAACAGTTCTTCGCGGTAGTCGTTCTCGACCGCCCGGCCGCCGTCGACCAACGTGGGCAGGACCGACCAGGTCAGGTGGGTGGCGCGATTGGAAATCACCGCCGCCCGCACCCCGCGCTCGCCTGGAGACGACGACTCCAGAATCTCCGTCGCGGCCGCCAACTGCTCGGCCACGCGTCGGATCTGGTTCTCGCGGTCGGGATAGAGCCGGCTGTTCTCGAACAGGATCGAACTGCCGATGAACTCCAGGGCTACGGCCAGCATCAGGACCAGGGTGACCTGGCCGACAAGACGCTGCGGCCACAGCCGCCAGGACTTCATCGGCGCTCGACGGCGGCGGTGAAGATGTAGCCGACGCCGCGCACGGTGCGCAGCAGAGGTTCGGCCTGGCCGACAACGGCCAGCTTGCGGCGCAGGCGGCTGACCAGCACGTCGATGCTGCGGTCCGAGGCGTCGGAAAGGCGGGCGCGGGACATCTCGAGCAGTCGCTCGCGGCCGATCACCCGCTGGGGCGAGCTGACGAAGGCCAGCAGCAGGTCGAACTCGGCGCCCGACAGGTCGACGAAGGCGCCGTCCGGCGACAGGAGTTCGCGGCGGCCGGGATCCAGGCTCCAGCCGGAGAAGGTCATCCGCTGGTGGCCGCGCGGCTGGCTGGACTGCGATCCGGTCTGGGTCCGACGCAGGATGGCGCGGATGCGGGCGATCAGCTCCTTCTTGCTGAAGGGCTTGCCGATATAGTCGTCGGCGCCGAGCTCCAGGCCGATCAGGCGGTCGGTCTCGTCGTGGCGGGCGCTGAGCATGACGATCGGCACATCGCTCTCGCGGCGCACCAGGCGACAGAGATCGAAGCCATTGCTGCCCGGCAGCATGACATCCAAGAGGATAAGGTCGACCGTATTGGTCTCAAGAACGCGCGCCATTTCCGCGCCATGAGCGGCGCTGAGCGGCTGGAAGCCTTCCTCGCGCAGCAGGCGCATCAGCAGGGTGCGAAGGGCCGGATCGTCCTCTACGACGAGCACTGTGGAGGCGAGCGGCGCGGTCGCCAAGTCGCGCGGCAGCGCGATCATTCCGTGGCCTGAAGAATCCATATGCTCGGGCTAGTTAGGCGCCGTAGCGCCGGGAACAAGGCCGGAGCCGACGATTTCTCGCCAGCTCCGGACTAAAAAGCGGGGATACTTTCAGCATCCCACGAAACTGGGCCCTCGCGCGCATTTTGCAGGTAGGGGAGCGCGCGAGGGCTGGCCGCCGTTGACGATGAAGCTACGGCGACCGTCCGGACGCCGCGCTAGCCGGCGAGGCAGGTGTCGACGGCGGTGTCCGCTGGCGCGGCGTCGGTTGTCTGGGCCTTGGGCGTGGCGCAGGCGATGGCTGCCTGGGCCTTGGCGTCGCGCTTCTGTTGGTTCTTCTTGGCGACCTCCTCGGTGAAGGTCAGGCCGGTGCCGGCGGGACCCGCGATGGCCGGGGAGGCCAGCAGGCAGGCGGCGAGGCCGAGGGACGCGAGGACTTTCATACGAAACAGACTCCGGGAAATTGAACGAGGAAACTCAGCCGCCTGCGGCGGTGTCGGCTTGCGCCTGAGTGGCGGGCAGGGTGCGGCGGTAGGTGTCGACAGCCTTCAACAGGCCCTCGATCTCGGCATGGGTGATGGCGGCGCGATGCTCGTAGCCCTTGGCCGAGGTGAACTTGAAGGCCCAGGCGCCGGGGGTCGCGGCGGCGCGGCGCAATTCGCTCTCGGCGACGCCGAACGAGACCTCCTCGCGGCAGACTTCCGGCGCCTCGAACAGGAAGCAGTGGCTCGCGTTGTCGCGAATCTTGGTCAGCGGCGCGGCGACCGGCCATTGGCCCGTCTGATGCGAGACCTCGCTATAACCGCGGATAGAGCCAGGGTAGGTCAGGGTCTGCCGGACCTCGAAGCGCGTGGCGCCCGAGCGCTTGTCGACGACCGCCCGCAGGTGGTTGTCGTTACGGGGCGACTTGAAGACGCCCTTGCCGGTCTGGAAGCCGCGCTCGGTGCTGATCACCGTCTCGATGTCCAACGGATCGTCGATGACTTGGGCGCGGGCATGGAAGTGGTCGGCGGTCAGGGCGGTCTGCTTGGCGGGCAGGCGGACGGTCTCGGCGCTCGCGGCGCCGCTCACGGCGAGTCCGGCTACGACGGCCAGGGCCGCCAGGCCGGTATGGGTCTTGCGCATCCATGTTCTCCCGAACAGGGGCCGCGCCATCGGGGGCGGCCTTTCAACGGTTCGAGAGTGGCGAGCCCGCCTTGCGGCTCTGCATCGCGATTGTGACAAAGCATGACAGGCGACGCTGCTCGGCAAGAACGCCCGAGGCTACGCCGGCAGGCGCACCGCCCCGGCCTCGCGCAGGGCCTTGATCGTCGGGAAGCCGTCGACGGCCATCAGCAGGTCCGCCTCGGCCAGCAGCGAGCGCAGGACGTGGACCGCGCCTTCGGTCCCGCCCAGGGCCAAGCCGTAGGAATAGGGACGTCCGACGCCCACCGCCGTCGCGCCGATCGCCAGGGCCTTGGCGACGTCGCTGCCCGAGCGGACGCCAGAGTCGAACAGCACCGGCGTGTCGCCCGCCGCCTCGACTACGCCCGGCAGCATGTCGATGGCCGCGACGCCGCCATTGGCCTGCCGACCGCCGTGGTTTGAGCAGTAGATTCCGTCGACGCCCTCGTCCTTGGCCCGGCGCACGTCGTCGGGATGGCAGATCCCCTTCAGCACGATCGGCAGCTTGGTCAGCGACCGCAGCCACGGCAGGTCGGCCCAGGTCAGCACCTTGCCGAAGGTCGCCGCCCAGGTCATCACCGAGGTCTGGAGGTCCGACTTCGGGTCCTTTCCGCCGATCATGGCGCGAAAGCGCGGGTCCGAGAAATAGTTGGCCAGCACGGCGCCGCGCAGCTGTGGGAAGTTGGAGTCGTTGAGGTCGCGCGGCCGCCAGCCAGTCACCCAGGTGTCCAGGGTCACGACGATGGCCTTGTAGCCGGCCGCTTCTGCGCGACTGACCAGACTGGCGGCCAGTTCGGGGTCCTTGGGTGTGTACAGCTGAAACATCCCTGGCGTGTCGCCCATGGCCGCGGCGACGTCCTCCAGCGGATCGTTGGTCAGGGTTGAGACCACCATGGGCACGCCCGTCGCGGCGGCGGCGCGGGCGGCGGCGAGGTCGCCGTGGCCGTCCTGGGTGCAGAGGCCGGTCACGCCGATCGGGGCCATGAACAGCGGGCTGGGCAGCTTCATGCCGAACAGGTCTATGGAGAGGTCGCGCGTGGAGCAGTCGACCATCATCCGCGGGATCAGCCCCCAGTGCTTGAAGGCCGAGGCGTTGCTGTCCTGGGTGTGTTCGTCGCCGCAACCGCCCTGCACGTATTTCAGGGTCGAGGGTGGCATGGCCGCCTGGGCGCGCGCCACGAGGCCGGCAAAGTCGACGGGGTATTTCGGCAGCACCCCGTGCAGGCCCTGGAAATAGATCTCGGTCTGGTAGTCGCCGTAGTGCGGCATGGTTTGCTCCCTGGGCTGCTCGACAGTCTGGGCGTCGATGCGTCGATCCGATTTGACGCGATCGCGCCGCCGGCCGCCAGTCCTTCAAGAGCGTGATCGGCGCTCCAGCCACCACAGAAGGCCAAGCACGGCCAGTAGGCCGGCGGCCCAGGGCCAGGACGAACCCGGCGCCGTACGGATGGCGCGGGCGCCGCGCGTGTCGCTGGTGGCCACCACGTCGAGCGTCGCCTGGCGGTCGGCGGCCCAGGCCAGCGAGGGCGCGGCGTCGGCGGGATGGACGTAGAAGCGCGCGCCGTCAGAGACCCTGTGCCAGCCGGCGCGGCGGGGCCAGTAGGCGGCGCGGGCGGCGGGGCCGGCCGCCGGATCGACGACGGGCCGGCTTTCGACGCCATCCGGGTCGACAACCCGGGATCGGCCCCCTGACGCCGCGGAGCGTCGCGCGTTGGCCCACCCTGGCGATACCGTCCACCCACACACCGGGGCCGTCGCTGGGCCGGGCCAGGGTGGAGAAGAGTTCGCTCCACATTTCGCCGTAGCGATCCGCGTGGCCGGCCAGGGCGAGGCCGTAGCTGTCGACCACGATCCAGAGTTCCACGCGCCCCTGGCCGCGCGGCCGCCAGGCGGCTAGAGGCGCGCCCGCCTTGTCGCGGATCATCGGAACGCCGTCGCGACCGGCTTGAGCGAGGTCGTAGCGACTGAGCTCAAGGTTGGTCGGGCCGTCGAGCCTGAAGGCGTGGACCTCGCCATCGCCCGATGTCGCCATCCCCATATTGGTCCAATCGCGCCGCGTGGCGGCCGAGAGCGGGCCGGTTGGGCGCAGCAGCAGGCCCAGGCCCTCGCCCGTCGCCGCGGCCAGGGCGGTCCGCGCGCCGGGCGAGAGGCTTTCCCAACGGCGATCGTCGACCACGACGAGATCGATCTCGGCCAGGGTCGCGCGGGTGATCGGTATCGGAGGATCGCCCAGGGCCACGCCAGCGCCCACGTCGATGTCGAGGTTGAGCGCGATGCCGGCGTCCTGGGCCCAGCGGCGCAGGTACTTGGTCTCCGCGCTCGGCGCGCCGGCCAGGACCAGCACGCGCGGCTGGCGCTGGGCGCGGGTCTCGATCGGGATCTCGATCTGTTCGACCGTGCGGCCGGCGGCGTCCTTCAGGCGCAGGTCGAACAGGGCCAGACCGGGCGCGCGGGCGGCGGCCGACAGCTGGAAGCGTCCGTCGGCGGCGACGGCGGCCTGGTCGACCACGGCGCCGGCTGGATCGATCAGTTCGACACCGCCCCCGCCTCCCACCAGGCCGGCGACCGTGAAGCGTTCGCCCGGGGCGAGCGGCTTCGGCGGCGTCAGCGCGATCAGGCCTCTGGGCGCGGGCGAGGGGGCGAACTCGGCGGGGCGGTCGAGCTGAATCTGGTCGCGCGGCGTCAGGCCGTCGCCCTCGATCCGCAGGCGCCCGGGCTCCGGATAGAGGCGCAAGGCCGAGCCAAGGTCGGGCGCGCGGACCGCTCCCGGCAGCGGCCCGGCCTCCGGCAGAGCGACCAGGACGTCCCCCGAGGCGCGTAGCGCCGGTTTCGCGCTATGCGTGGCGACCACGAGGCGACCAGGCGGCGTAGCGACCGAAGGCGGGAAGAGCGTCGGATAGAGCAGCGCTCCACCCAGGATCTGCAGAGCGATCAGCGCGGCGAACCGCCAGGCGGGCCCGCGCACGTCGGCCGATCGTCGCCGCAGAACCGTCCGCGCGATCCCGCCGACCGTGACGATCGCGATCAGGGTCGCCGTCCAGAGTTCCAAGGGACCGCTCATCGCAAAGCGTCCAGATAGCGCCGGCCGCGTGCGTCGGCCGGATCGCGGCGACTGACGGCGGCGGGCGGGCGCTCCAGCGCGGTCCAGAGCAGGGCGCGCAGCTTGCGGCGGCAGTCCTGGCACTGGGGTTCGTTGCGGACCGTGTCGATCGCGGCCGACAGGGCCAGCGGATCGGCCAGGCGCTTTTGGTTGGCGTTCACCCAGCGGGCCAAGGCGTCGAGCTGGAGCGGGGCGTCGGGGCGATCGCCCAGCGCGCGCCAGACCTCGACGGCCGGCGTGTCGGCGGGATCGCGCGTCGCCGGCGCGAGGTGACTCGGCGCGATGCCCTCGCGCTTGCCGGTCAGGCGGCGGGACAGGTCGACCGGCGGCAGCTTCGGCGGCGTGCGCGCCAGGAAGATGCGTCCGGCCTGCTGGGCGGTCTTCAGCAGGTTCAGGGCCTTGTAGGCGTGGGGCAGGGCGTCCTTCGGCTTGCCCTGGCGCAGGGCGCGCTCGGAATCCGACATGGCGTCCAGCGCCTGGGCCAGGGTCGAGCGCGTGCCCGGGTCGAACAGCGTCGCGGCGTCGCCGGTATCGTGGGCGTGACCGTATTTGGCGACGACGTCGGTCATGTCGTTGAGATTGGCCCCGCCACCATGGTCGTGGCCGTCATCGTCGTCGTGATGCGCCTCGGCCTTGGCGGGCGTGGCGGCGGGCGCATCGTCCGTCGGCAGGGCGGGCGCGTCGTTGGTCGGCAGGTCGAGGCCGCCGCCGCTTTCGCCTTCGGCCTTCTCGCCCATGAACTGACCATAGCGCAGCCGCAGCTGGGCCTGGTCGGCGCCCAGGCTGTTCGAGCGGCTCAGAAAGGCGTCGGGCGTGATCTTGCCGCGCTGGGCGATCAGGGCCTCGGCGTCGATGATGATCTGGCGCTGGCTGCGGAAATAGGCGGGCATGACCTGCTTGGCCATGCCGTCCAGGCCGTCGGCCAGGCCCATGGCGGCGGGCCAGCGCAGGATGACGCTAGGACCCTCCACCGTGTGGCGTCGCGGGACGCGGTTATCGCCGACGACCAGCTGGACGATCATGTCGCCGCCCGGCGCCAGGCCTTCGCGCGCCAGGTCCAGCGCGGCGGTGAAGCGTTTGAGCCGCCCGGCGCCCTGGCCGCTCAGGGGCTGGGTCCGCTGGGTGGTGGTGATGTTCTCCCCTTCGCCCTTGGTCACGGTGATGCGCAGCTGGGCGGCGCCGTCGACGCCGTAGTCGTCGCGGACCTCGAACACCGGCGACCAGCGGGTTTGGCCGGGCGCGATGAGGGTCAGCGAACTGTCGGGCGTCACGACGCGGACGACGGGCGGTGCGTCGGGGATGATCTCAAGGCGGTGCAGGCGCTGGCGGGCCAGTCCAGGGGCTTCAACGCGATAGAGCGCCGACCGCTCGAACGCACGCCCCCCCAGCCAGCGTCCGCCGTCGCGGCGCAGCGACAGCGAGGCCTCGCCTGGGAAGTTGAGGCTGGCGGCGTCGGGATGCGGGCGGAAGCTTACCGTCCACTCGATGCGCGACCCCTCCGGAGCCCGCGCGTCCAGGCCGCCCTGGTCGTAGGGGCGCTGGCCGGTATAGGCCGGCGGCGTGATCCGCAGCTTGGCGTTGGTGACCTTGGGCGCGCCGGGCGCCGCCGCGGTTTTCGGCTTCCTCTGGGCCGAGAGCGACGCCCGATGCGGGCGGCCAGAACAAGGCGGCGAGGATCACGAGCGCGCCGAAGCCGGCGGTCCAGGGGATCCAGCGACGGGACCAGTCGGGCCGCAGGTCCACGGCGGCGGCTTCGGCGAGGCGGGCCTCCAGGCGGGCGCGCTGCAGGGCGGCCAGGCCGTCGACGGCGGGCTGAAACAGGAGGTCGCTGCTGTCCTCCAGACCTGGGGCGCGCGCGTCAAGGGCGGCGGTGAGCCAGGTCTGATCGAAACGGCTCGCGCGGCGCATCGCGATCCCGGCCAGGACGAGCGCGCCGACGACGAGCACGGCGATGGCCCCGACGACCTGGAACCAGCGCAGGCCCAGCGCGGCGAGCGCCAGAACGACGGGCAGGCCGACGGCGACCGTGTCGAGAACAGCCCGCTGTCGAGCCGCGCGCGGATGGTGGGCGAGGGCGGCGATCATGCGGCCACCGGACGGTCACGCCGTGTCGCCAGCCAGCGCTCGACGGCGAAAATCAGGGCGATGATCAGGGCCAGCCAAGGCTTCAGGCTGACGGGATGCGGATTGTAAGCCAAGCCGCCCGCCGCCGGGCGGACGCTCGGGGCATAGTCGGTCGCCGCGACCCGACTTGGCGCGGGCGGCGGGGCCAGCAGCGTCCACAGCTGCTCGGGGAAGTTCGGCTCGACCAAGTCCGGCATGGCGCTGGGTTCGAGCGGACGGGTCAGGCGCAACACGCGGCCCTTTCCGAAGCGGCCGGCCGTGGCCAGCGGCGCGCCGTCGGCGTCGCGCCAGATCGCGGGCTGCGCGCCTTCGACGGGCGAGGGGGCGTCTCGGGCCAGCAAGGCGACGCCGCCGGTCTCGATCCAGTCGAGAACGGGCGCGGGCATGGGCGCGTCGGAGAGCCAGATGAGATAGCGCGCCGTCCCCGGCACGGGACTGTCGGTCGGCACGGCGTCGAAGGCGGGCGGCTTACCGGCCTCGGCGAAGGCGGTCGCCGCCGCGCGGAAGTAGCCGACCGCGCGTTCGCTGGCCGGGGCGTAGCGGACGGTCAGCGCCGGGGGCGCTGGCGCGGTGACGGTCTTCGAGCGCGCAGCCGCCGCGCCGATCCGCCAATCCACTTTGCGCGACAGGTAAAGCCGTTCGGCATCGCCGCTCACTTCCGGCGGCGCGACAATCGTGATGGGTGTCTTGCCGGGCGTCTCGGCGTCCAATTGGCGCACGAGGCTGGCGAAGTCCGCCGACGGCGCGGGAGGTGGACGGTCGAGGCCCGGGTAGCCCGGCGCGAGCCACACGCGCCGCTCGCCACGGTCCGGTACGCTCCTGGCGTCGACCGCGGGCGAGACGGCGACCACGGGCCGGCCGTCGCTCGTCGGCCGTAGCACCGGCTCGGCCAGAGCCAGCACGATCGCGGCGACCAGGGCGATGCGCGCCGCCAGCAGCAGCCGCTCGTCGAGGCGCAGTCGCTGGACGGGCTTGGGGTTCGGGTTCAGCCAGCGCAGGGCGGCGAAGTCGATGACTTGTGTCTCGGTGCGGCGGGCGATGTGGATCGCCAGCGGGACCAGGACCGCGAGCAGGGCGCCGAGCGCGGCGGGGGGCGAGCAGGGCGGGGATCATCCGCGCGTCGCCGGGCGGGAGAGATCCTGGATCGGCTGGTCAGGATCCCGATCGCTGAAGTGTTCGACGAACCGCGCGCCCTTGGCCTCCAGCCGCGCGCGCAGAGCGGCGCGAGCCTCGGCGAAGCGCGTCAGGAAGTCGGCGCGCAGGCCGCGGCCGTCGCCGGCCAGTGCGATGTCGCTCTCCGGATCGCGGAACAGCAGGCTCCGATCGAACGGGAAGTCGCGCTCGTCGCCGGTCAGGAGTTGGACGAACGAGACGTCGCGACCAGACGCGGCCAGCCGCTCGGCGGCAGCGACACAGGTGTCGTCGAAGCCGTCGGAGATGAAGATCGTCAGGTCGCCGGGGGCGATCCGCTCGCCCAGCAGCTTCAGGTCCCGATCCCATTGGGGGACGCCCTTGGGACGGAGCGGACTCAGCGCCAGCCGGATACGGTCGCGATGGCGGCTGTCGCTGGAGGGCGGCAGAACGATCGCGCCCTCGGCCTGGGCGACGATCACCCCGAAGCGGTCGCCCTGCTGGAGCGCGACCTCGATGATCGCGGCGGTCAGGCGGCGGGCGGCGTCGAAGCGCGTCCAGCTAGGCTTGGCGAGATCGGTCTGGCCCATGGAGGCGCTGGCGTCCAGCACGACCCAGATCGCCACGGGGCTCTCACGCTCGGCGTCGCGGACGAAGAACTTGTCCGAGCGCGAATAGAGTTTCCAGTCGATGCGCCGCAGGTCGTCGCCACGCTCGTAGGCGCGGTACTGGGCGAACTCCATGGCCCCGCCGCGATTGCGGCTGGCGTGGTGGCCATCCCCGTTCAGCACCGCGGCCGCGCGCGGCGTCAGCGACAGACGTCGCAGACGGCTACGCAGGTCCGGGGGCAGGTCGAACGGGGACATTGTCTGCTAGTCGCGCGCCGGCGCGGGCAGGGCGGCCAGCAGGGCGGCGACCACGTCGTCGGTCGACTTGCGTTCGGCCTCCGCGGCGAAGGACAAGAGGATGCGGTGGCGCATGACCGGCGCGGCCAGGGCCTTGACGTCTTCACGCGTGGCGGCCAAGCGTCCGTGCAGCAGGGCGCGGGCCTTGGCGGCCAGCACCAGGGCCTGACCAGCGCGGGGGCCAGCGCCCCAGCGGACGTAGTCCTGGACGGCGGCGGGGGCGTCCGGCCCGGGCCGGGTGCCGCGGACCAGCGCGGTGATCCAGGTCAGCAGGCCGTCGCTGACATGGACCTGACGAACCCACGTCTGCAGCTCGACGATGTCGGCCCCCGTCATCACAGCCGCCGGCGCGGCGATCGCGCCGCCGGTGGTCAGGGTCAGGATGGCGCGCTCTTCCTCGGCGGTCGGATAGCCGACGCGGATGTTGAGGAGGAAGCGATCGAGCTGGGCCTCGGGCAGGGGGTACGTGCCGGCCTGCTCCAGAGGGTTCTGGGTGGCCAGCACGAAGAACGGCTCGGACAGCCGGTGGGTGACGCCGGCGTAGCTGACCTGGTGCTCCTGCATGGCCTCCAGCAGGGCGGCCTGGGTCTTGGGCGGCGTGCGGTTCAGTTCGTCGGCCAGCAGCAGGTGGGTGAAGACCGGCCCTGGCTGGAAGCGGAAGTGACGGTGGCCGGTGCCATGGTCCTCTTCCAGCACCTCGGTGCCCAGGATGTCGCTGGGCATCAGGTCGGGTGTGAACTGCACGCGGCGGAAGTCCAGCGACAGCGCCTGGCCCAGGGTGCGGACCAGCAGGGTCTTGCCCAGGCCCGGCACGCCCTCGATCAGGCAGTGACCACCGGCCAGCAGACCGATCAGCAACTGCTCGACGACCTCGTCCTGGCCGACGATGGCCTGACCGATGGCGGCGCGCAGCTGGCCCAGGCGCTCGAGCTTGGCCGCGATGTCGGCTTCGGTGGGGGTGACGCTCATCGGAACTCCGGACAGGTCGTAAAGCGGATCAGGCCGTTAGGGCGTAGAGGACGATGTTGACCGCGAACCTGGTGTTGTCCTCGGCCAGGAAGCGCTTGTTGCGCCAGTCGTAATCCCACTCGCAGCCGTAATCCTTGTTGCTGTAGAGCACCCCGAGGCGCCCGTTGATCTCGATGCCCTTGAGGTAGTCATGGACGAGATCGTCGCCCCATCCATTCAGCTCGAAGCTGGTGGCGGGCGGGCCGTCGAACTTGAAGAAGCTGCGATAGATCGGATGGTCCTTGGCCAGCTTCTTCAGGGCGTCGCCGCCGAAAAGCTTGGCCATCTGACGCTCGAACGACTTGGCGAACAGGCCGTCGATGTCGTGGTTGCAGTCGTCGACCAGAACGAAGCCGCCATTGCGGACGTAGCGCTGGAAGTTCGCGGCTTCGGCGGGGTTGAACTCGACCAGCTTGTGGCCGGCCAGATAGCAGAGCGGCGCGGTCAGCATGGCCGGGTCCGAGAGGCGCACCACGCGCTCCTCGGTGTCCACGCGCAGGTTGGTGTAGTCGACCAGCGAGGTCAGGATGTTGGACGGCATCCGCTGGTCGACGTCCCAGTCGCCGGAATCGTAGCGCAGGCGCGTGAACCAGAAGTCGTAGGTCGGCGCGGCCTGGACGGCGGATGGTCGGCTGGCGAGCCAGCTTCCCATCGCGCCGCCCGCCAGCAGACGCAGGCACTCGGTACGCGTTACGCTTCTACTCGGCATGTCGAACGTCAGACGGCGTCCGACAGAGAGGTGAAGGTGAAATCCCGCAGGCGCATGGCGGGGATCATCATCTGCATGCGACCGCCTTCGCTGACGCGGACCGGGCGGCCCAGGTCATCGATGTTGTTCAGCATGATCACCGGCGACTCGTTGAAGCGGAAGTTCTTCACCGGGTGCTTCAGCTGGCCGTTCTCGATGTAGAAGGTGCCGTCGCGGGTCAGGCCGGTCAGCAGCACGGTCTGCGGGTCGACCATGCGGATATACCAGGTGCGGGTCACCAGGATGCCGCGCTCGGTCTCGCGCACCAGGTCTGCGGTCGACTTCGTGCCGCCCGACATGACGATATTGCCCGGTCGGCCGGTGACCTTCTTGCCCTGCTTCTGGGCCCAGTAGGGGCTGTAGAGCAGGTTGGCGATCTTGCCGTTCTCGACCAACGGCATGCGCTCGCGCGGACGGCCCTGCTCGTCCCACGGGAACACCGGCAGTTCCTTGTCCCAAGGGTCGGCCATGAAGGTGACGCGCGGATCGAAGACCTGTTCGCCCAGCTTGTTGCCGCCGCCCTTCTTGGACAGGAAGCTGCGGCCCTCGTCGGCCTGACGGGCGTCGAAATAGTTGAACATGAACGAGATCAGGCCCGAAGCCGCGTTCGGCTCCAGGATTACCGTGTACTTGCCCGGTTCCAGCGCCTGGGCCTCGGCCGAGGCGCTAGCCTTGCGCATGGCGATCTCGATGTCGCTGGCCGGCTTGAAGGCGCTGGAGTTCTTGCAGGTTGCGGGCGACCCAGCCCGAGCCCTTGCCGTCGGCCGTCCGCACCGTGCAGGTGTAGTCCATCTGGGTGGCGCGCTGATAGCCGAACGCGCCCTTGCTGTTGGCGAAGGCCACGAAGCTCTGCTCGTCCTGCAGGAAGCCGGCGGCGACCAGGTTCTGGGCGCGGCACGGGGCGATCGAGGCGCGAGCGACCTCGGCCCGCTGGTCGGGCGTGATCGCCGCGGTCGCGGCGCTGAAGGTGTCGCTCGGCTTGTAGGTCGTGGCCTCGACGGCGGGTACGAACTCGGGGTTCTCAGGCGCCAGCTTGGCCAGCTCCTCGGCGCGCTTGACCACGCGGGCCAAGGCCGAGTCCGAGAACTCGTTGATCGTCGCGGTGCCGACGCGACGTCCGAAGGCGACGGTGACGGCCAGGTCGATATTGCTGACGACGCCACTGGTGGAGACGTTGTTCAGGGCGAAGCGGATATTGCCCTCGATCGAACCGGTCAGCTGCGCGGTGCACTCATCCGCCGTCGACAGCTTGATGACTTTCGCGAGGATCGTCTTGGCCTCGGCTTCGGTCATGATGCTCATTGGATAATCTTCCCCGAACCGATCAACCGAGCGAACGCGCGGTGTTGATGACGTTGATGCCGTTGAACCGCGTGGTCGACGAGCCGTGGCTCACGGCCGAGACCTGGCTGGGCTGGCCCTTGCCGTCGAAGAAGGAACCGAACAGGCGATAGTCGCGCTCGTCGCAGATCGCCGAGCAGGCGTTCCAGAACTCGGGCGTGCGCATCTGGTAGGCGACGTCTTCCAGAGGCTGGGTGATCTTGCCGTTCTTGATCTCGTAGAACAGCGTGCCGCCGAACTGGGCGTTGTAGCGCTGCTGGTCGATCGAGAACGAGCCGCGGCCCAGGATGTAGATGCCGTCCTCGACGCCCGCGATCATGTCGTTGAGGCTGAGCGGCGTCTTGCCCGGCTGCAGCGAGACGTTGGGCATCCGCTGGAACTGCACCGTCGACCAGGAGTCGGCGTAGGAGCAGCCGTCGCTCTCGGTCTTGCCCAGGATATGGGCCTGGTCGCGGGTGGCCTGGTAGTCGACCAGCTTGCCGTCCTGGATCAGCGGCCATTGCTTGGTCTTGACGCCTTCGTCGTCGAAGCCGACGGCCCCCAGGCTGCCCGGTTGCAGCTTGTCGGCCATGATGTTGACGAGGTCGCTGCCGTACTTGAAGTGCGCGGCGCGCTTGTCCAGCGTGGCGAAGCTGGTGCCTGCGTAGTTGGCCTCGTAGCCCAGCACGCGGTCGAGCTCCAGCGGGTGGCCGATCGACTCGTGGATGGTCAGGCCCAGGTGGTTGGGATCCAGGACCAGATCGTAGCGGCCCGGCTTGACCGACTTGGCGGTCAGCTTCTCGCGCGCCTGTACTGCGGCGGCCTGGGCGTCCTCGACCATGTCGTAGGACCGGCCGTAGCTGATGATGCCGTTGGGCGAGAGGGTCTTATCCTTGGCCTGCGGATCGAGATACTCGTAGCCCATGCCCATCGGGGCCGAGAGGCCCTCGCGCGAGCGGAACTTGCCAGTGGTCTTGTCGACGGCGGTGACCGTGAACGGCGACCAGATGCGGTGGACGTCCTGGTCGATGTACGAGCCGTCGGTGCTGGCGAAGTACTTCTGCTCGTTGATCAGGAACAGGCTGGAATTGACGAAGTTGGCGCCCGCCTTCAGGGCCGCGCCATTGACCCGCATCAGCAGGTCGACCTTTTCCTGCAGCGAGACCTCCATGCCGTTGCGGCGCAGCGGCGTCGCCCACTTCACCTCGCCGACGCCCTTGGTCGGGGCCAGCTGCACGGGAGCGGTCTGGTTCTTGGCGTTGGCCTTGGCGATGGCGACCGCCAGGCGGGCGGTGTCGGCCACCGCCTCGGCCGAGAGGCTGTTGGTGGCCGCGAAGCCCCAGGCGCCGCCGGCGATGACGCGCACGCCGACGCCGCTGGATTCGGTGTTGGTCACGCCCTGCACATTGGCTTCGCGCGTCTGAATGAACTGGCGCAGGTAGCGGCCCACGCGCACGTCGCAATAGCTGGCCCCGGCGGCCTTGGCGGCGCTCATGGCCGCGTCGGCCAGGCGCTTCTTGACCGCCACGTTCGAGGGACTCGACCAGCTGTTCGGCGGCGATGGCGCGGCCGAAGCCGGGCAGCAGAACGCCGCCGGCGCCGATCCCGCAGGCGGCAAGGAACTGACGTCTATCCAAGTTTCTTCTCCCCAACGGCCCAAAAACACAGGCGCTCGCGTGACCCCCCGCGCGCGGGAATCTCGCGCGAACGAAGTTCTGTAGCGCCCCGCCGCCGAGGTCAAATCTTTCCCGTATATTGTAGTCGATATGATCGGATTGCGCGCATTGGCGGCCAAGCGCGACGCAACGTCACCTCCCGCGTCCCGAACCGGGGCTGACCGCGAAGGCGTGGCCTAGGGTGTCGCGTCCCGGCTATAACGCCAGGGACTCGGGAACAGGGACGGGCGTCATGGATCGCTGGCAAGCGATGAAGGTGTTCGTGAAGGTCGCCGAGACCAAGGGCTTCGCCGAGGCGGCGCGGCAGTTGCACATGAGCCCGCCGGCCGTGACCCGCGCGGTCGCGGCGCTGGAAGAGACGATCGGCGCGCGTCTGCTGGTGCGCACCACGCGCTCGGTGACCCTGACCGACGCCGGCGCGCGGTTCTTCGAGGACTGCTCGCGGATCCTGGCCGATCTGGCCGAGGCCGAGGCCAGCGCCGCCGGAAGTTTCGCCACGCCCAGCGGCACGTTGACCATCACCGCCTCGGTGATGTTCGGTCATCAGTACATCCTGCCGATCATCATGGACTACCTGGCCGAACATCCGCGGGTCAGCATCCGCACCCTGTTCGTCGACCGCATGGTCAACATCGTCGACGAAGGCGTGGATCTGGCCGTGCGGATCGGCAACCTGCCCAATTCCGGCTTCAGCGCCTTGCGCGTCGGCTCGGTTCGCCGGGTCGTCTGCGGCTCGCCCGGTTATTTCGAGAAGAACGGCGTCCCGACCACGCCGGCGGATCTGGCCTGCCACTCGGTGATCTCGGCGACCAGCGCCTGGGCCTCGACGGAGTGGCGCTTCGGCCAGGACCAGAAGACCGTCGTTCACGTCTATCCGCGGCTCTACTGCAACACCAACGACGCGGCCCTCCAGGCGGCGATCGACGGCTTCGGCCTGACGCGGGTGCTGTCCTACCAGGCGGCGCCGTCGCTGGCGTCCGGCGCGTTGCGGACGGTGCTTTCGGACTATGAAGAGCATCCGCTGCCGGTCCACATCGTCCACCCTGAGGGACGGCACGCGCCGGCCAAGGTCCGCACCTTCATCGACTTCGCGGCGGGGCGGCTACGGGCGGACCGCCGGATCAATTAGGCTAGAGCATTCCGCCGCGCGGAAGAGTGCCTTTCCCTCGTCGCGGCTTCAGCCCGTCCGTTGGATGGAGTGTCCTTGGCCCGTCGGATGGACGCTGTGTCCAGCCGCTCCGCGAAGGACATGACGATGCGCCTCTACCACCATCCGCTGTCGGGCCATGCCCACCGGGCCCACCTGTTCCTGTCGCTGATCGGCGCGGACTTCGAGCTGGTCGAGGTCGATCTGGCGTCGGGCGCGCACAAGACGCCGGAATTCCTGAAGCTGAACCCGTTCGGCCAGGTGCCCGTGCTGGACGACGACGGCGTCATCGTCTCGGATTCCAACGGCATCATGGTTTATCTGGCTCGCAAGTTCGACAAGACCGACTGGCTGCCGGAGGGCGTCATCGAGGCCGCCCAGGTCCAGCGCTGGCTGTCCGTGGCCGCCGGCGAACTGGCCTACGGCGCCGCCGCCGCTCGCCTGATCACCGTGTTCGGGGCCAAGCGCGACGCCGACGAGGTCATCGGGCGCGGCGCCGCGCTGCTGAATATCTTGGAAGGCCTTCTGACCCAGCAGGACTGGCTGGTCGCCGGCCGCCCGACGATCGCCGACGTGGCGCTCTACAGCTACACGGCCCGCGCGCCCGAGGGGAACGTCGACCTTCAGCCCTATCCGGCCGTCCGCCAATGGCTGGCGCGCATCGAGGCTCTGCCGGGCTTCGTGCCGTTCCGCCAGACGCCCGTCGGCCTGGCCGCGTAGCGTCGAGCGCCGGGGAGCGGGCCCATGACCACCACCGAAAAGCCCTCTCCCTGGCATCGCGGCGAGGTCGAGATCCAGCGTAGCGTCGGCGTCGAGGCGAGGATGGACGGGATCGGCCGTCGCGTCATCCGCGACTACCTGCTGGATCAGCACCGCGCGTTCTTTCCGCAACTGCCTTTCCTGGTGGTGGGCAGCGTCGATCCGGCGGGCGCGCCCTGGGCGACCATCGTCGCCGGCCAGCCGGGTTTCATCGGCTCGCCCGACATCTACACCCTCTCGATCGAGGCCGCGCGGCAACCCAGTGATCCCGCCGATGCGGGGATGGAGGACGGCGACCCCGTCGGCCTGCTGGGCGTCGAGCTGCATACGCGCCGCCGCAATCGCATGAACGGTGCGTTGCGCCGCACGGCTGGCGGCTTCGACGTGGTCGTGGACCAGAGCTATGGCAATTGCCCGCAATACATCCAGCTGCGCGACTTCGCGATCGTGGGCGACCCCGCCGCGCCCTATGCCGGCGAGGTCGAGACCTCTACGGATCTGGACGTCGACGCCCGCGCGCTGATCGCCGCCGCCGACACGTTTTTCGTGGCGTCCTACAGCGACGAGGGCGGGCGACGGGTCGACGTCTCGCACCGGGGCGGCAAGCCTGGCTTCGTGCGGATCGGCCAAGACGGCGTCCTGACCATTCCCGACTTCGCCGGCAACCTGTTCTTCAACACACTGGGCAATATCCGCCTGAACGGCAAGGCCGGCCTGGTCTTTGTCGACTTCTCGTCCGGTGACATGCTGCAGCTGACCGGCGAGGCCGAGGTGGTGCTGGACTCGCCCGAGATCGCCGCTTTCCAGGGCGCGGAGCGCCTGTGGCGCGTGCGTCCCACCAAGATCGTCCGTCGACGGAGCATCTTGCCGGTGCGCTGGGCCGACCGCGCCAACGGCGCTTCGCCGAACGCCCTGATCACCGGCGACTGGGATGCGACGGCGGCGCGGCTGAAGGCCGCCGAACTGGCCGGCCGGTGGCGTCCGTTCCGGGTCAGGAAGATCACCCGGGAGAGCGCGACGATCCGCTCGTTCGAGCTCGAGCCGGCAGATGGCGTGGCGACCATTCCGCACCTGGCCGGTCAGCATCTGCCGATCCGCGTCCTGTTGCCCGGCGACGAGCGGCCCGTCATCCGCACCTACACGCTCTCGGTCGCGCCGTCGGACCCGTTCTACCGGATCAGCGTCAAGCGCGAGGGCGGGGTCTCCCAATACCTCCACGACCAGATCCGCGAAGGCGACCTGATCGAGGCTCGCGCCCCGGCTGGCGGCTTCACGATCGACGCCGCGGAAAGGCGTCCGGCGGTGCTGCTGGCGGCTGGCGTTGGCATCACGCCCATGATCGCCATGGCGCGGCACATCCTGTTCGAGGGTTTCCGCACGCGCGGTGTCCGGCGGACGTACATCTTCCAGGCGGCGCGGACCAAGGCCGAGCGGGCGTTCGACGAGGAGCTCGCGGCGCTGGTCGAGGCGGGGCAGGGGGCGATCCGCCTGACGCGCATCCTCGGCGACACGGACGGCGCGGACCCGGATGACTACGATCTCCTGGGCCGGCTGGACATGGACGCCCTGCGCGCCGAGTTGCCGTTCGACGACTATGACTTCTATCTGTGTGGCCCGCCGGGGTTCATGCAGGCG
The DNA here is from genome assembly GCF_044056025.1 of Caulobacter sp. UC70_42. Taxonomy (NCBI): domain Bacteria; kingdom Pseudomonadati; phylum Pseudomonadota; class Alphaproteobacteria; order Caulobacterales; family Caulobacteraceae; genus Caulobacter; species Caulobacter sp. UC70_42. Next base: position 3,713,504 of record NZ_CP171994.1, read on the forward strand.
ATCTATGACGGCCTGCGGGGTCTGAACGTCGCCGATCGGCGCATCCATGCCGAGGCCTTTGGCCCCGCATCGCTGCAACGCACGCCGGACCTGGGCGGCGCGCCGGCCAAGGTCGGCCCGCCGCCCGCGACGACCTCGAAGCCGGTGTTGTTCATGGAGTCATCCAAGGAAGCCCGCTGGGAGCCCGGCTCGGGCACGCTGCTGGAACTGGCCGAGGCGCGGGGACTGCAACCCGAATTCAGCTGCCGCGCCGGAACTTGCGGTTCCTGCAAGACAAAGGTGCTGCAAGGCGCCGTTTCCTATCTGACGCCGCCGACCGCTCCGGTCGCCGAGGACGAGGCGCTGATCTGCTGCGCTGTTCCGGCCGCTGAAGGCGAGGCGCTGCAACTCGCCCTCTGATCCTCAAGGAGAAGCCCATGTCCCGTCCGCCGCTGCCCCCGTTCACGCGCGAAACAGCCATAGAGAAGGTCCGCCTGGCCGAGGATGGCTGGAACAGCCGCGACGCCGCCAAGGTCGCCCTGGCCTATACGACCGACACCCATTGGCGGAACCGCGCCGAGTTCCTGAACGGCCGTGATCAGGCCCAGGCCTTCCTGGAGCGCAAATGGGCCAAGGAGCTGGACTATCGGCTGATCAAGGAGCTGTGGGCTTTCGAGAGCGATCGCATCGCCGTTCGCTACGCCTATGAATATCACGACGACAGCGGCAACTGGTTCCGCGCCTACGGCAACGAGAACTGGGAGTTCGACGCCGACGGCTTGATGCGCAATCGTCACGCCAGCATCAACGAACAGCCGATCGCCGAGGCCGACCGCAAGTTCCATTGGCCGCTGGGCCGCCGACCCGACGATCATCCCGGCTTGAGCGACTTCGGCTTCTGACCGCAGTCTTCTCTCGGGAGGACGGAATCAGCCGTGACCACGGACGCGATCGATCTGGGCGAGTACGACTATATCGTGGTTGGGGCGGGATCCGCCGGATGCCTGCTGGCCAATCGGCTGACGACCGATCCTTCGGTTCGCGTGCTGCTGCTGGAGGCTGGCGGTCAGGACGACTGGATCTGGTTCCACATTCCGGTCGGCTACCTGTTCGCGATCGGCCATCCGCGCGCCGACTGGCTGTTCGAGACGACGGCTCAGCCAGGGCTCGACAACCGGGTCCTGGCCTATCCGCGCGGCAAGGTGATCGGCGGGTCGTCGGCGATCAACGCCATGATCTACATGCGCGGCCAGGCTCAGGACTATGACGGCTGGCGCCAGCGCGGCCTCGCCGGCTGGAGCTGGTCCGACGTGCTGCCCTACTTCCTGCGCCACGAGGACCACGTCGCCCCCCAGGGGGAGCACCACAGGTCTGGCGGCGAATATCGGGTCGAGCATCCGCGCGTGCGCTGGGACATTCTCGACGCGATCCGGCTGGCGGGCGAGCAGGCGGGCGTCCCGCAAATCGACGACTTCAACGGCGGCGACAACGCCGGTTCGTCCTATTTCCAGGTCAACCAGCGGGCCGGTCGGCGCTGGAGCACCGCCACGGCCTTCCTCAAGCCCATTCTCGGGCGCAGCAACCTGCGGCTGGAGAAGGGCGTCGAGGTCGAAAGCCTCGTGTTCGACGGCAAGCGCGTGATCGGCCTGCGCGCGCGACGGGGCGGGCAGGCGCTGAGCGCCCGCGCCAAGGGCGAGGTGATCCTGGCCGCCGGAGCGATCGGCTCTCCGGTGATCCTGCAACGCTCGGGCGTCGGCGACGCCGAGGTTCTGAAGCGGATCGGCGTCGCGCCTCGCCATCACCTGCCCGGCGTCGGGGCCAACCTAGGATCACCTGCAGATCCGGCCGGTCTACAAGGTGAGCGGCGTGCGGACCCTGAATACCGACTACGCCAACCTGGCGCGGCGGCTGGGCATGGGTCTGGACTATGCCCTGCGGCGGTCCGGGCCGCTGACCATGGCCCCGTCGCAGTTGGGCATGTTCTGTCGGTCGGACCCGCGCCTGACCACGCCGGACCTGGAGTTCCACTTCCAGCCGCTCAGCCTGGATCGTTGGGGTGAGGGCCTGCACCGGTTCGGCGCGATAACGGCCAGCGTCTGCAACCTGCGGCCCACCAGCCGGGGTAGCGTCACGCTCTCGGGCCCGGACCTCGCCGATCCCCCGCTGATCGATCCCCGCTACCTGACCACCGAGGCCGACCGGGACGTCGCCGTGGCCTCGCTGCGCTGGGCAAGGCGGATCATGGGACAACCGGCCCTGGCCGCCTATGCGCCCGAGGCGTTCCGGCCAGGGGCTGAGGTCGATACCGATCAGGGCCTGCTGGCGGCCGCCAAAGCCCTGGCCACGACCATCTTTCACCCCGTCGGCACGGCGGCCATGGGCGTGGCGGACGACCCGATGGCGGTACTCGACGAACGGCTGAGAGTGCGCGGCCTCGAAGGCCTGCGGGTCGTCGACGCCTCGGTGATGCCGACGATCACCTCGGGCAACACCAACGCCCCCACCGTGATGATCGCCGAAAAGGGCGCGGCGATGATCCTGGAAGATCGCCGGGGCTAACGCCGCGCCGGCTCCTGCTCCTCATGGATGTCGAGGCGCGTCTTCGCCGATCGTCGAGCCCGGCGCTTCGGCCTCGTCCAGCAGGTTCAGGAGGTTGGCCAGGGTCGGGGCCTGATCGTCGCGTCGCCAGGCCAGGCCGGTCTCCAGCATCGGCGCGACCCCGGCCAGCGGGACATAGGTGACCCCCGCCCGCGCCAGGTTGCGCAGCGAAGCGGGCACGAGCGCGATCCCCAGGCCGCTGGAGACCAGGCTGATGATCGTCTGCATCTGGATGGCTTCCTGGATGATCCGCGCCGTCCCGCCCAGTGACGCGAAATAGCCGGTGACCAGGTCGTGAAAGGCCGGGGCCACGTGTTTGGGGAACAGGATCAGCGGCGACGCCAGCACCTCCGTGCTGGAGATCTCGGTCTCGTGGGCGATGCGGCCGTCCTCGATCCAGGCGCTGGGGACGGCGGCGACGAGAGGCTCGCGAAGCAGGCGTCGATAGGCGAGGGCAGGGGGCAAGGGATGATCGAGCGGCGGAATGATGATGCCGGCATGGCGCTCGCCGCCGACGATGGCCGGGATCTGCACGTCGCTGGTGGCCTCGAACAGGCGGATCTCGACGTCTGGATAGGCCTGGGAATATCGCCGGACCAGAGAGGGCAGGACGCTGTAGTCGGCGGTGCTGACGAACGACAGGGCCAGATAGCCGGTCTGGCCGTCGCGCATCCGCTGGGCCAGGGCGGGCAGGCCGTCCAGCGTCGCCAGGGCTTCCAGCGCATGCGGCAGCCATTGCTCGCCCAAGGCGGTCAGGCGGACGCTGCGCTTGGTGCGTTCGAACAGCGGCGCGCCCAGGTCGCGCTCGAGGTTCATGATCGACTGGCTGAGCGGCGGCTGGGTCATGCCCAGTCGTTCGGCGGCGCGTCCGAAGTGCAGGGTCCGGGCCACGGCGACGAAGTGGCGGAGCGGGCGAGCATCCATTGATATTCTCAGCAACCTAATGATGCTGAACTAATATATTTTGAGCGCGGACGAAACGGCCGTAAATAACCCCACCGCCGACATTGAGATTTGCCATGCCTCCCTATCGCTCACGCACCTCCACCCACGGCCGCAACATGGCGGGAGCCCGCGGCCTCTGGCGCGCGACGGGCATGAAGGACGAGGATTTCGGCAAGCCGATCATCGCCGTGGCCAACAGCTTCACCCAGTTCGTCCCGGGCCACGTGCACCTGAAGGACCTGGGCCAACTGGTCGCCCGCGAGATCGAGGCGGCCGGCGGCGTGGCCAAGGAGTTCAACACCATCGCCGTCGACGACGGCATCGCCATGGGCCATGGCGGGATGCTGTACTCGCTGCCCAGCCGCGAACTGATCGCCGACAGCGTCGAGTACATGGTCAACGCCCACTGCGCCGACGCCATCGTCTGCATCTCCAACTGCGACAAGATCACGCCCGGCATGCTGATGGCCGCCATGCGGCTCAACATTCCGGTGGTCTTCGTCTCGGGCGGCCCGATGGAGGCCGGCAAGGTGCGGGTGAAGGGCGAGATCCGAGCGCTGGATCTGGTCGACGCCATGGTCGTCGCCGCCGACGACAAGTACACCGACGAAGAAGTCAACGCGATCGAGAAGGCCGCGTGCCCGACCTGCGGCTCGTGCTCGGGGATGTTCACCGCCAACTCGATGAACTGCCTGACCGAGGCCCTGGGCCTGTCGCTGCCGGGCAACGGCTCGGTCCTGGCCACTCACGCCGACCGCGAAGCGCTGTTCAAGGAAGCCGGCCGCCTGGTCGTCGACCTCTGCCAGCGCTGGTACGAGCAGGACGACGCCACGGCCCTGCCGCGCGGCATCGCCACGCGAGCGGCGTTCGAGAACGCCATGAGCCTGGACATCGCCATGGGCGGTTCGACCAACACCGTGCTGCACCTGCTGGCCGCCGCCCAGGAGGGCGGGGTCGACTTCAAGATGGAGGACATCGACCGCCTGTCGCGCCGGGTGCCGTGCCTGTCCAAGGTGGCCCCGGCCAAGGCCGACGTGCACATGGAGGACGTCCACCGCGCCGGCGGCGTCATGGCCATCCTGGGCGAGCTGGAGCGCGGCGGTCTGATCGACACGACCCAGCCGACCGTCCACGCCACGACCCTGGCCGAGGCCCTGGCGCGCTGGGACATCGGCCGCACCAACAGCGCCGTCGCTCACGAGCTGTTCCGCGCCGCGCCGGGCGGCAAGCCGACCCAGATCGCCTTCAGTCAGGCCGCCCGCTGGGAAAGCCTGGACCTGGACCGCGAGAAGGGCGTCATCCGCTCGGTCGAGCATCCGTTCTCGAAGGACGGCGGCCTGGCGGTGCTGTTTGGCAACCTGGCCCCCGAGGGCTGCATCGTGAAGACGGCCGGGGTCGACGACTCGATCCTGACCTTCCGAGGCTCGGCGCGTGTCTTCGAGAGCCAGGAGGCGGCGGTCAGCGGCATCCTGGGCGGCAAGGTCGTGGCCGGCGAGGTCGTGGTCATCCGCTACGAGGGGCCCAAGGGCGGTCCGGGCATGCAGGAGATGCTGTACCCGACCACCTATCTGAAATCGAAGGGCCTGGGCGCGGCCTGCGCCCTGATCACCGACGGCCGATTCTCGGGCGGCACCTCGGGCCTGTCGATCGGCCACGTCTCGCCGGAAGCGGGCGAGGGCGGCCTGATCGCCCTGGTCGAGACCGGCGACTCGATCCTGATCGACATCCCCAATCGCGGCATCACCCTCGAAGTCTCCGACGCGGTCCTGGCCGAGCGCCGCGCCGCCCAGGAAGCCCGGGGCGCCAAGGCCTGGAAGCCGCTGGATCGCAAGCGCGAGGTTAGCCCGGCCCTGCGCGCCTACGCCGCCATGACCACCAACGCCGCCCGCGGCGCGGTGCGCGACGTCAGCCAGGTCGAATAGAGGGTTATAGCTGGGCCGCTGCTTCCCGGCAGAGGTCCAGCAGCCAGCCATTGGGCGAGTCCGCCGCGTCGCTGGCCCGTAGCACCGCGCCGAACGGCATGGGGGGCGGGGCGTTCGGCGGCTCGACCATGAACACCTTGCCCCGGTCGGCGGCCAACTGGGCCAGGCGCCGCGGCAGGATGCAGGTCATGTCCGACCGGCCGACCATGTTCATGGCGCTGAATGAGTCCTGCACCGTGAACGGCTGATAGGGGCTCTCGCCCAGGGCGTAAGTGTCGCCCCAAGAGGTTACGCGCCGCAGGCCCAGGTGACCGGCCGAGGTGCGGTCGGGATCGTCGTTGCCGCCGCCCGATACGCCCAGGCGCGGCAGACGGGCCAGGGTGTCGTAGTCGACGCCGCTCGCGACCATGGGGTGGTCGGCGCGCAGCACCCACACGCCTGTCTCCTCGAACAGCGGACTGTAGGAGAAGCGTCCAGGGATCGCCTCGAAACAGCCGATGACCATGTCGAGCCGCCCCGTGTCGAGGTCCTCGGTCATGCCGGCATAGAGGTTGTGGAAGTGGATCTGGACGTTGGGCGCGGTGGCGATCACGCGCTCGGCGATCAAAGGGCCCAGGACGTAGGAAATGTAGGTCCCGGCCGCGATGTTGAAGGTGTGGGTGTCGAGCGCCGGGTCGAACCGCTGGTTGGTGACGGCGGTCTCCAGCAGCTTCAGGGCGGTGCGGGCGGTGTCGGCGATCTCCAGCGCGCGGGGCGTGGGGCGCAGACCGGTCTGTCCCCTGACGAAGAGGTCGTCACCGACCATTTCGCGCAGTCGCCGCAGAGAATGGCTCACAGCCGATTGCGACAGGCCCAGGCGCTCGCCGGCGCGTGTGGCGTTCTTCTCTTCCAGCAGGGTGACGAACACCCGGAAGAGGTTGAGATCGGCGTTTCGGAAATTCACGACGTTCATGGCTGTCGTGAAGACATATCATTTCTCTCATGACGGGCCGAGCCCTATCTGAGCGCCAAGGTTCGCGAGCCGAACGAACCTCGACGATTCCCCAAAACCTATCGAGACGTGGAGCAGCGCGTGAGCGACGCTGAAGGTTACGACGCCATCGCCGAAGCCGAGGTCGGCGCGGCCGGCAGGCGGCGCCAGAAGACCCTGGGCCAGCGGCTGCGCTGGCCGTTGATGATCGGCGTGCCGGTCGTCGTTCTCGTGGGCATCGGCGCCTTCGTCGTGCTCACCGGCGGCAAGTCCGAAACCACCGACAACGCCTACGTCCAGGCCAGCCGCACGGCGATCAGCACCAGCATCGACGGCCGGGTGATCGAGATCGACGTGCGGGAGAACCAACGCGTGGCCAAGGGGCAGGTGCTGTTCCGCCTCGACCCGGCCGACTATCAGGTGGCGGTGTCGCAGGCCGAGGCGGCGCTCGCCCAGGCCCGCTTCGACGTCCAGGGCAAGCGCGCGGTCTATAGCCAGCGTCTGGCCGATCTGGCCGCCGTCCAGGAGACCGCCGGCTACGCCCAGCGCGAGGCCGCCCGTCAGCGGGATCTGGCCGCCGCCGGCGTCGCCACCAAGGCCCAGGCCGACGAGGCCCGCCACGCCGCCGACCAGGCCCAGCGCCAGGTCGCCGTCGTCCGGCAGCAGATCGCCACGGCCCTGGCCGACCTCGGCGGTCGCGCCGACATCGCCACCGAGCAGCAGCCCGGGGTGCTGGAAGCCGCCGCCAAGCTGGAGCGCGCCAAGCTGGATCGCTCCTACGCCGCCGTGATCGCCCCGGCCGACGGCGTCATCGCAAAGGTCGAGCAGCTGCAGGTCGGCCAGCGGGTCGAGGCGTCCAGGCCCCTGTTCTTCCTGATCTCGGGCAAGCCCTGGATCGAGGCTAACTTCAAGGAAGACCAGCTGGCCCACATGCGCGTCGGCCAGCCGGCCACGATCAAGGTCGACGCCTATGACAAGCCGCTGAAGGCCCATGTCGCCAGCTTCAGCCCGGGCACCGGCGCCAGCTTCGCCCTGCTGCCGGCCGAGAACGCCACCGGCAACTGGGTCAAGGTGGTCCAGCGCGTGCCCGTGCGCCTGACCCTGGACGACGCCGCGCCCAGCAACCTGTCGGCGGGGCTCAGCGCCAAGGCGAAGGTGGACATTCGCTCGGGCAAGCGCTGATGACCCCCAAGGCGCTCCAGGAGGGTCACGCCCGCGACGTCGCCAATCGCTTGCCGATCACCATCTCGGTGATGCTGGCGACGATCATGATCTCGCTGGACACCACGATCGCCAACGTCGCCCTGCCGCACATCCAGGGCAGCGTCTCGGCGTCGACCGACCAGATCACCTGGGTGCTGACCTCCTACATCGTGGCCTCGACGATCATGACGCCGCTGACCGGCTTCCTGACCGAGCGGATGGGCCGCAAGATGGTGCTGATCGTTTCGATCATCGGCTTCACCGCCGCCTCGATGCTGTGCGGCGTGGCCCAGAACCTGGTCGAGATCGTGCTGTTCCGCCTGCTGCAAGGCCTGTTCGGCGCGGCGCTGATCCCGCTGTCCCAGGCGGTGCTGCTGGACATCAACCCGCCCGAGCGCCACGGCCAGGCCATGGCCGTCTGGGGCGCCGGCGCGGTGCTGGGGCCGTTGCTGGGGCCCGGCCTGGGCGGTTGGCTGACCGACAATCTCGACTGGCGGTGGGTGTTCTTCATCAACCTGCCGATCGGCGTGCTGGCCTTCTGCGGCGTGTTCTTCTTTCTCTCCGAGAAGAGAAGCAGCGAGAAGCGCAAGTTCGACACTCTGGGCTTTCTGGCCCTGGCCATCGCCATCGGCGCCTTCCAGCTGATGCTTGACCGCGGCCCCAGCCAGGACTGGTTCGGCTCACGCGAGATCTGGGTCGAGTTGATCGTCGCCGTCATCGCGTTGTGGGTATTCGGCGTTCAGCTGGCCACGGCCGAGAAGCCGTTCGTGGCGCGTGAACTGCTGGCCGACGGCAACTTCATCACCTGTTGCCTGTTCGGCTTCTTCATCGGCATCCTGCTGTACAGCACCCTGGCCTTGCTGCCGCCGCTGATGCAGACCCTGCTGGGCTATCCGGTCGCCTTCACGGGGCTGGTGTCGATGCCGCGCGGCCTGGGTTCGTTCATCGCCATGTTCGCGGTGGGCCAGCTGATGGGGCGGATGAACATCAAGCTGCTGCTCAGCATCGGCCTGGCGATCAGCGCGCTCTCGCTCTGGCAGATGAGCCACTACAATCTGGAGATGGACACGACCCTGCTCGTGACCTCGGGCTTCCTGTCGGGCGTCGGCACGGGCCTGATCTTCGTGCCGCTCAGCACCATCGCCTTCGCCAAGGTCATGCCGCAGCACCGAGCCGAGGGCGCGGGGCTGTTCACCCTGATCCGCAATATCGGCTCGGCGGCGGGCATCTCGATCATGCAGGCCCTGTTCGTCAGCGGCATCGAGAAGCACCACGCGGTGCTGGTCGAGCACGCCCGGCCCGACAACCCCCTGTACCAGGCCTACGCTCCGAACGTGTTCTCGACCGAGGCGGCGATGGCCGCGTTCAACGGCGTCATCGGCCGGCAGGCGGCGATGCTGTCCTATCTCGACGACTTCCGGCTGATGCTGGTGATCACCATCGCCTGCGCGCCGCTCATCCTTCTCATGCGTACCCCCAAGCCCGGGGCGAAGGCCGCCAATGTCTCCGACCACTAAGCTCCTGACCGCCTTGCTGGCGGCGACCAGCCTGTCCGCCTGCGCGACCGTGGGGCCGAACTTCCAGGCGCCGGACGCGCCCAAGACCGCCTCGGCCCTCGGCGCGGGCGAGACGGCTCCAGCCGCCGCGCGCCTTGACGCCGAGGCGGCTAACGCCGGCCCGTGGTGGACGGCCCTGAACGCGCCCGAACTGGACGCCGTCATCCGCCAGGCGCTGAAGGACAGTCCCACGCTCGCCGAGGCGGACGCCACCCTGGCTCAGGCCCAATCGGCCCTGGCCCAGGCGCGCGGCGTGGCCGGACCTCAGGTCACGGGCAACGCCGGCGTCGCCCGCGAACGCGCCAACCTGCAGGCGTTCGGCTTTACGGGCTTTGGCGACATCCAGCTCAGCAACCCGACCTTCAGCCTCTATTCGGTCGGCGGCGCGGTCAGCTATGACCTCGACCTGTGGGGCGGGAACAGGCGGCGGATCGAGAGCGCGACCGCCCGGGCCGAGGCCCAGGGGCGCCGCGCCGAGGCGGCCTATCTCAGCCTGACCGCCAATGTCGCCCTCCAGGCCGCGACCATCGCCACGCTGCGGGCCCAGATCGCCAGCGTCGAGCGGATGATCGCCGACGACCAGGCCAATATCGAGCTGATCCGCAAGGCCAACGCCCTGGGCGGCTCGACCAGCCTGGCCAAGGTCTCGGCGGCAAGCCAGTTGGAAGAGGACCGCGGCCAGCTGCCGGCCCTGCAGGGCGAACTGGCCGCCGCCCGCCACGCCCTGGCCGTTCTGGTCGGCAAGGCGCCGGCCGACTGGAACGCTCCGGCCTTTGATCTTTCGACCATGGTCCTGAACGCGCCCGTGCCGGTGACCCTGCCGTCGCAGCTGGTCCGCAAGCGTCCTGACATCCTGGCGGCCGAGGCCGAGCTGCACGCGGCCACGGCCGACATCGGCGTGGCGACGGCCGACCTTTATCCGAACCTAAAGCTGACGGCGTCGCTGACCCAGGGCGCGCTGAAGCCGGGCGACCTCTTCTCGTACGACGCCAGCGGCTGGGACCTCGGGGCCGGCCTGACCGCCCCGATCTTCGACGGCGGCGCCCTGAAGGCGCGTCGCCAGCAGGCCCGCGAGGCCGCCCGCGCCGCCAGCGCCCGCTACCAGCAGACCGTGCTGACCGCCTTCGGCCAGGTCGCGGACGCGCTGTCGGCTCTGTCGTCCGACGAGGCCGCGCTGGCCGCCCACGCCCGCACCGAGCAGCAGGCGACCGAGCGCCTGCGCCTGGCCCGGGTCGCCTTCGACAAGGGCGGCGGCACGCTGCTGGAGGTCGTCGACGCTCAGCGTACGCTCAACGCCGCGCGCTCGGCCCAGGCCCGCGCGCAGGGCCAACGCCTGGTCGACGCCATCCGCCTGTTCGGGGCGACCGGGGCCGATTGGCGCACCGGCTGACCGAATAAGGGGACGCCTCAATTCTGACGGCTTCACCTCGTCTTTCCAAGCGGCTAGCTTCGCGCCCCGTCGGGGTGCGCGTTGGCGTAGCCGCTGAGAGAAGGACGGCCATGATGAGCCGAAGCATGTCGCGTGGACTGGCTGTGGCGTTAGCGCTGTGGGCCGGGGGCGGAGCCGCCCTCGCGCAGACCGGCGCCGCGCCGCGTCCGGGGGACATCTACGGCGTCTGGCGTAATCCCAAGGGCAGCGTCCATATCGAGATCAAGCCCTGCGAGGGCCGCACCTGCGGGGTTGTCGTCTGGGCCAATGACAACGCGCGCGCCGACGTGAAGAAAAAGAAGAACCAAGACCTGGTCGGCATGCAGCTGCTGCGTGACTTTTCCGCGTCGGATCCCAACGAGTGGAAGGGACGGGTCTATGTGCCTGACCTGGACATGACCTTTTCGGGCCAGGTCAAGCTGCTGGACCGCGCCTCGCTGAAGGCCAAGGGCTGTCTGCTGCCCAACTTCCTCTGCAAGTCGCAGACCTGGACACGGGTGGACACCGCCAACGCCGGTACGGCCAAGGCGTCCTGACCCGGCTCAGGCGTGGCGACCCGAGCCGCCGGGCTTCTTGCCGCCGCCGTCCTGCTTGTTGACCGTGGCCCAGGCCCGGCGCTCGGCTTCCTTGTCCGAGACGCCCTTGGCCTCGTAGCCTTCGGCGATGTGGTCGGCCTTGCGTTCCTGCTTGTCCGTGTACTTGCTCTTGTCGCCCTGGGGCATGGCGAAACTCCTCTGCTGAGGACCTAACCGGCCATGCCCGCTCGAGTTCCTGGGGCTAAGCTTCGAACGAGAGCAGCGCCAGCAGCGCCCCCTCGGTGTCCGACAGCCGCCAGCCGCGATAGGTGAAAACCGCGCCCTTGCGGAAATCGGCGGCGGCCTGATCGCGCAGCCGGGGGAGGGCGGCGAGACCGCGTCCGGCCGGGAACAGGCGCTTGGCCAGCACGGCGGCAGTGACGTTCGGATGCAGTTCGCGCCAGGCCTCGCCGATCCGCTGCACGGCGGCGGCGTCGAGGCCGACGACGACGTCGGGTGTGGCGGAGCGGGCCATGGCCGGTGTGGCCAGCGCCACCAGGGCGGCCAGGAGGTCGCGGCGGCTGGTCATTGTGCAGTCTCGCTTTTCAGGTGGTCGGCCAGCCGCATGCACAGCGCCAGGATGGTCAGGGTCGGGTTGACGATGCCGGAGGTCGGGAAGACCGAGCTGCCGGCGACATAGAGGTTCCTGGCCTCATGCAGACGCAGATCGGCGTCGACCACGCCCTTGCTCGGATCAGTGTGCATCCGTGTCGTTCCCATGTGGTGGCGCGAGGCGCTGGAGGTCGCCAGCAACTTGTCGCGCGGGATCGACCAGCACAGTCGCCCCTGGCCGGAGGCGCCGAACGCGTCGGCCAGGCCCGCCACCGACCGCTCCAGATCGGCATAGTCCTTCTCGCCATAGGTCCAGGTCAGGCGCACGCGCGGCATGCCCAAAGGATCCTTGTGCTCGGGGTCCAGGGTCACGCGGCTGTCGGGATTGGGGAAGTGCTCGGTCATGGCGAAGTAGCCCAGCAGCTGGGCCTCGTCCTGGCCGGCGATGCGGCCGCTGGTCCGACGGATCGCCTGCGTGTCGGCGCCGACCTTGGTGTCGGCCCCGGAGGGCGTGGCCTTGTAGAGGGTGGCGGTGAAATTGCCGGTCTTCATCCGCGCCTGGGCCTTCAGGCCCGAGCCGATCACGCAGTGGGGCGACAGCCGCTTGGTCGGCGCATAGAGCTCCAGCGGCGCCGTGCGCGTGACGGCCACGACCGAGCCTTCGGTCTCGGCGTCGCCGTCGTTCGAATAGGTGACGTGGCCCTGGAAGAACCGCCCGACCAGGTCGTGGCCGTTGCCCAGATCGTCGGAGGCCAGCAGCAGGCGGACATTCTCGATCCCGCCGGTCGCCAGGACGTAGCGCCTGGCCGTGGCGGTGTGGCGCGAACCTTTCAAGCAGGCGACGTCCAGGTCAGTGATTTCAGCGCCTTGTCCGCGGATCTTCACGACGTTGGCATGGAGATAGACAGTGATGTTCGGGGCGTCGGCGAACTTCGTGCGCCAGGCGTCGAAGGCCGCCTTGTCGCCACCGCCCGAGAGCTTCGAGAACACGCGCGGAGCCGGGAAGAAGCCGTCCGCCGGGTCCAGCGCCAGGGGCTGGCGGTCCGGTTCGGTCGGTTTGGGCATCTCCAGCGGGAAGCGCGGGATCTCCAGCAGGTCGCAGGCCCGGTCGTAATAGGCCTGCATCTGCGGGCGGGTGACCGGCCAGCCGCTGTAGGGGATCCAGGACCGCTCGGCGAAGTCGGCGGGATCCAGTGGTCCGCACTTGCCGCCCCAGACGTGGCCAGAGCCGCCCAGGGCCCGGACGCGTGACTGAGCCGGATAGGTGTCGAACGGTCGGTCGGGATTGCCGGGCGCTTTCTGGACGCCGGAGCCGGCGTAGAGGGCCTGGTTCTCCATGTCGATCTCCAGGCCCCCGCTCTCCAGGATCGCGACCCTCAGCGGGCCGCCAGCCAGCTCCTTGGCCAGGGTGATGCCCGCCAGACCGCCGCCGATGATCACGAGATCGGCCTCGATCCGGCTGGCGTCAGGCAAAGTCCGGGCGTCGATGATCGCCATCGTTGAAAAACTCGCTGATTTTATTGGGGAAAGTGCGGGGCGGTCCCTTAGGACCGCGCGCCCCGGCTCTTCAGATAGTCGACGACGGCGCCGTGGCCGTTCCTGCGGGCCTGGCCGAGCGGCGAGCGCATCTCGCCCGGATTGGCCTGGACCGCGCGGTTCACGTCGGCGCCGTGCTCGACCAGGTAGGCGACGATGGGCAGGCTTCCGGCCTGGGCGGCGTTGATCAGCGGGGTCTCGTCCCCGGGGACGAAGATCTCCACGTTGGCGCCGCGCTCGACCAGGGCCTGGACGATATCGAGGTGACCGGACAGCGACGCCTGGATCAGCGGGGCGCCGTCGCCGCGCACGGCCAGGTTCGGATCCGCGCCGGCCGCCAGCAGGGCCTGGACGATGTCCATGCGGCCACGGCGCGCGGCCTCGATCAGCGGCGAACCGTCGCCGGGCAGCACCGTATTCGCATCGGCCCCCAGGGCGATCAGTTCCCGCACGGCGGCGATGTCCTTGGCGCGGACGGCCTCGAATAGCGGCTGACCCAGGTGGCGAGCGGCGGCGGACTTGGCGCGGGCGGGGGGCTGCTGGACGACCTGCGCGGGTTGGGCGGCCCAGGCGGCGACGCCGGCCGAGAGGCTCAGGATCGCGACGGCGGCCGCGCCGGCCAGGTGGCGGCCGCGATGGGCATGGTGACGGCTAAGCAAGGTGAAGCGCTCCTTCAGTTGGTTGTTGGCCGAGGCGGGCCAATGGCAGCCCAGCGGCGGGGCGAAGGCGGCCAACTGGGTCTTCAGCATGGCTTCGCCATAGGCCCGGCGGGTCTTGGGATGACGCGCCAGCACGGCGGCGTCGCAGGCGATTTCCTGATCGATCCGCAGCACGGCCGCGCCCAGATGGATGAACGGGTTGAACCAGAACAGGCACCGCAGGCCGGTGACCAAGGCGTTGATCTGCGCGTCGCCGACGGCCAGGTGGTTGCGTTCGTGGGCGATGATCAGGGCCTGCTCCTCGGGCGTGAAGCGCTCGGCGAAGTCAGCGGGCAGAACCACGCACGGGGCCAGGGCTCCGATCACGGCCGGACCGACGCCGGGGCGTTCGGCGAGCACCAGGCTGGCGTCGTCGGTGACGCTGAGCCGGCCCAGCGAGCGGACAAAGCGGCGCTGACGCTCGGCCTGGACGATCAGGCCGGCGACAGCGACGAACCCCCAGAGGCCCAGGACGATCTCGGTGATCGGCAGGGCGCGGACTTGGTTCGGGACAGACGGCGCGACGGTGGGCCGCGACGGCGCCTCCGCCCTGGCGGTCGCGACGGCCGTTCCGGCGACGACGGGCGCGGGCAGAACGACGGTGCGGGCCGGGATCAGCAGGGCCAGGATCGACAGCGGCACGACCAGCCAAAGCGCATAGGCGCTGCGGGCTCCGAACGCGGCGCGGACCGGTTTGCGCAGGGCCAGCGCCAGCAGCACGGCCGCCGCCAGGGCCAGGTTGGCCTTGGCCAGGAAGAGGATCAGGTCACTGGTCATCGTCGATCTTGTCCAGCAGGCGGCGCAGTTCCGCGATGTCCTCGGGGTTCAGTTTCTCGCGCTTGGAGAAGTGGCTGACGAGCGGCGCCAGGCGGCCGTCGAACAGGCGGTCCAGCAGGCCCTGGCTCTCGGAATCCACGTAGTCCTCGCGGCCGACCAGCGGACGGTAGAGGAAGCGGCGGCCGTCCTTGTCGGCGGCGATCGCGCCCTTCTTCAACAGGCGGTTCAGCAAGGTCTTCACCGTGCCTTCGGCCCAACCGTGGTCCTTGGCCAGGATGGCCAGGACGTCTTCGGCGGGCTTGGGGCTGTCGGCCCAGAGCACCTTCATGACTTCGCTCTCGGCGGCGCTGATGCGTTGCGGGTTCGTATCCATGTCCTAACGATTACGCACGTAAACGTTCCAGTCAAGCCAACGATTACGCGCGTAAACGAATTGTAATGCGATGGTTGGATGCAAAGCCGAAGCGGCCTAATCCTGGCGGCGAGACAGGAGGCGCCGGATGGCCGAGACATTGCAGATGGGCCTGCCGGGCTTCGACCCGCCGACGCCGACCGACCGGCTGATGTTCCTGCTGTATCCGGACCCCGCGACGGCCGAGCGGATCGCGACCGAGGCGCGCCGGCTGAAGGCGGCCCTGGGCCTGCGCGGTCAGCCGCTGCTGACCGATCGCTTCCACGTCACCCTGCATCACCTGGGCGACTACGCGGGTCTGCCCAACGACGTGGTGGCCAAGGGCCGGGGCGCCGGCGATGCGCTGAAGGCGGCGCGCTTCGAGGTCGCGTTCGATCAGGCCGCCAGCTTCGCCAACCGGCCGGGCAATAATCCCTTCACGCCTGCAGGGCGGCGAGGGCGTGCATGAGCTGATCGCGTTTCAGAAGGCGCTTGGCGAGGCGATGGCGTGGGTCAGGTTGAAGCCAGACAGCAGCTTCACGCCCCACATTACGCTGCTCTACGACGGCCAGGTGGTCCCGGCCCAGGCCATCGCCCCGATCCGCTGGACGGTCGATCGCTTCGTGCTGGTGCAGAGCAAGCTGGGCCAGACCCAGCACATCGTGCTCCAGGCCTGGGACCTGACCGGCTAGGATCAAGGGGATTCGCGCCAGGAGACCCGGCCATGACCCCGACGATGTACGGCATCAAGAACTGCGACACGGTCGCCAAGGCGCGCAAATGGCTGGAGGCGCGCGGCCAGGCCTATGACTTCCACGACTACAAGACGGCCGGTGTCGATCGCGCGACGCTGGAGGGTTGGGTCCAGGAGCACGGCTGGGAGACGATCCTCAATCGCGCCGGCACGACCTTCCGCAAGCTGGCCGAGGTCGATCGCCAGAACCTGGACGCCGACAAGGCCGTCGCCCTGATGCTGGCCCAGCCGTCGATGATCAAGCGGCCCATTCTGGACCTGGGTGACCGCCGCATCGTTGGCTTCAAGCCGGAGATCTATGAAGCCGCCATGGTCTGAGCCGCCCGATCACCGATGCTGTCTCTCGCGTCGTGAGCGAAGTTTAGGACGACAACTTCCCGGGGATCGGTCTATCACTGGACGGAAGGTTCCGCGTCGTCGCGGGCCATGAGGGGGTTTTGGACGCGTGGGGGACGCTGTCTCGCGGTACGAACTGGTCATCTTCGATTTCGACGGCACGCTGGCCGACAGCGCGGCCTGGATGATGCGGGCTGTCAATCCGATGGCGCGCCGGTACGGCTTCAAGACCGTCACCGACGAGGAGATCGAGATGCTGCGCGGCCGTAGCACCCGCGAGGTCATCCGCTATCTGGGCGTTTCGCCCTGGAAGCTGCCGCTCATCGCTCGGGCCGGCAAGAAGCTGATGGCCGCCGACGCCCACACCATCCCGCTGTTTCCCGAGACGGCCCGGATGCTGCGCGCCCTGCACGCGGCCGGCGTGAAGATCGCAGTGGTCAGCTCCAACAGCGAGGCGGTGATCCGCCGCGTGCTGGGCGAGGAGCTGGGCGAGCTGATCAGCCTCTACGCCTGCGGGGCCTCGCTGTTCGGCAAGGCCCGCAAGTTCAAGCAGGTCACCCGCCGCGGCGTGGCGCGCGACAAGATCATCTGCATCGGCGACGAGACCCGCGACATCGAGGCCGCCCGGGCGGTGGGGCTGGATTGCGGCGCCGTCGGCTGGGGCTACGCCAAGCCCTCGATCCTGGCCGAGCACCGGCCCACGGTGTCGTTCGCCACGATGTCCGAAATTATTTCGTACGTCGGCGCATCCAGACCGGCGCTCGGCGGCGACTAACCTTCGAGGGCGCCTGCCGCGCCTCTTGGGGTTTTCGTCGCGGCGATCCTGATGGTCGGCGGCCCTTCGGTGTGGCGCAGCCTTGGACCGCCGATCCAGTAGCGTCCTGGCTTTTGTCGGCCTTACGAAAGTTTCATCCCGGCGGGCGCCTCCAAACAGGACCGTGAACGCCTCTTACTGGTGAAGGCGGCGCGGGGGCGTCGTCCAAACAACTCGTTGGAGGATTTAAAATGGGTCCTGAAATCATCGTTCCGATCGGCGCCTTCGCCATGATCGTCGCCATCGTCTGCCTGCCGTTCTACTTCAGAAGCCGCGAGCGTCGCGAGATGCAGCGCACCCTGCGCGTGGCCATCGAGAAGGGCCAGCCGGTCCCGCCCGAGGTGATCGAGGCCATGAGCCGCAGCGTGAAGACCCCGCCGACCCGCCTGCGCGACCTGCGAACCGGCGTGATCTGGCTGGCCGTCGGCATCGGCATCGCCGGCGCCACCTACTTCGGCGACTTCATCCACGGCGGAAACGACTTCGACGGCTTCGGCTTCGCGTGCATCCCGGTCGTGATCGGCGTGGCCTTCATCGTCCTCAGCTTCTTCAATCCCAACAAGGAAGAGCGAGTTCAGGACGGCTCGCGAGCCTTGGGAGGGGCTTGATCCAATGGGCATGGAACGCCCACCAACTGGCCACGATGTCGAGCTCGCCGCGCAAGCGGCGGCGGGCGACCGACGGGCCTATGGGGAGCTGGTGCGCAGGCACGGCTCGGCCGTCCGGGGTCTCTTGAGACGCATGGGCGCCGACTCGGCCACCGCCGACGACCTGGCCCAGGACGCCTTCATGACCGGTTTCGAACAGGTGGCCGAGTTTCGCGGGGAAGGGACTTTCGGGGCCTGGATCAAGAAGATCGCCGCGCGGCTCTACCTGAAGAAGGTCAAGCGCGAGGCGCGGCTGATCTTCTCCGACACCGTCGAGCCGGTCGAGGATGTCATGGTGCGCGACGCGTCGAAGGACGCGGCCAGCCGCATCGACCTCGACGAGGCCCTGAAGTCGCTGTCACGCGGGGAGCGCCTTTGCGTTTCCCTGTGCTACGGCGCCGACTGGTCTCACGCCGAAGCGGCAGAGGCCTTGAATATCCCGATCGGCACGGTCAAATCCCATGTCAAACGTGGTTTGGATAAACTCCGGGCGAAGCTCGCCCGGCCAGAGGAAGGGGCGAGGAGGGAAGCGCATGGCTGAACCCGATTTCGAAGCCCAACTGAGCCGTATGTTCGCCGAGCCGCCGTCGTTTCCCGACGCGGCTCTGTTCAACGCCGAGGTCGCGGCCAAGCTGGACCGCGGCTGGGCGATGCGGCGCATGTTCATCGCCGTGGCGGGCGGCGCGGCGGGTCTGGTTGCGGCCTTCCAGCTGCTGTCGACGCGCTTTTCCAACGAGGTCGCGCAGCTGTCTAAGAATGGCAGCCACACGCTGGAGAACGAGATCAGCGCTAGCGTGGCCAAGTTCAACGCGGTGCTGACGACTCCGTCCAGCGCCGAAGCGGTCTGGCTGGCCGCGGGTCTGGCGGTGGTGGCGCTGGCGTTCTTCGTGACTCGCGCGGTCCAGGACTTCTGACGCCACGGGCTTAAGGTCCGTTGCGCCGCGCCGCCTTGACGGTGTTATCGCCGTTCATGTTGCGGCGCGGCGCGATCCGGCCCACAAACGGCGCCTCAAAAAAACGCCGCTTAGGGAGCGCTCGCCGTGTCCGCCCATCGTGAAGAGACGGTCCGCCGTCTGGCCGCCCCCGACATCACCGCCCGCAAGGGCGGCTTGCCCATCGTCTGCCTGACGGCCTACACCGCCCCGGTCGCCGCCGCGCTGGACGACGCCTGCGACCTGCTGCTGGTGGGGGATTCGCTGGGCATGGTGGTCCACGGCCTGCCCAACACCGTCGGCGTGACCCTGGACATGATGATCCTGCACGGCCAGGCGGTCATGCGCGGCTCCAAGAAGGCCATGGTCGTGGTCGACATGCCGTTCGGCTCCTACGAGAACTCGCACGAAGAGGCCTATACCAACGCCGTGCGGATCATGAAGGAAACCGGCGCCCAGGCCGTGAAGGTCGAGAGCGGCCTGACCGTGCCGGCGACCATCGCCTACCTGACCCAGCGCGGCGTGCCGGTCATGGGCCATGTCGGCCTGCGCCCCCAGGCCGTGCTGCTGGAAGGCGGCTTCAAGGCCAAGGGCAAGGACGAGGCCGGCCGCGCCAAGGTGCTGGAGGAGGCCCGTCTGACGGCGGAGGCCGGCGCCTTCGCGATCGTCGTCGAGGGCGTGGCCGAGAGCCTGGCCCGCGAGGTGACCGAAGCGGTCTCGGTCCCCACCATCGGCATCGGCGCTTCGGCCGGCTGCGATGGCCAGGTGCTGGTCGTCGACGACATGCTGGGCCTGTTCGACTGGACCCCGAAGTTTGTCCGCCGCTATGCCGACCTGAAGGGCGAGATCGAGCGCGCCGCCGCCGAATTCGCCCGTGACGTGAGGGATCGCAGCTTCCCGGGCGACGCCGAGACCTATTACGCCAAGAAGTCCTAGGCGCTTTCGCGGCGAGCCTGGAGCGACGATCGAGATCGCCGTTCCAGCGGGCGTTGCGGCCCGGCGCGGCACGCTATAGGTTCGCCGCCTCGGTGAGCGGCCCTCCGCCCGCCACAATCTGTCTTCAACCCAGCGGCGTCGCTCCAGTGCGGGCGGCGTGCCTGGGTTAGCGCCTGTTTCGGAGCCTCGTTTCGTGGTCGATGTTTTTGACGAAGTCGAAGAACAGCTTCGCTCGGAGCGCTATCGTACGCTGGCGGTGAAATCGCTGCCGTTGGTGGCGGCGGCCGTGGCGGCCGTGGTGATCGGCGTCGGCGGCTACTGGGGCTGGACCTCGTACCAGACGACCCAGGCCAACAAGGCCTCGGAAGGCTATCAGGCCGCGCTGGAAACCGCCCAGAAGCAGGGGCCGGCGGCCGCCTTCAGCCAGTTCAAGACCGTCGCCGATGGCGGCGCGGCGGGGTATAAGGCCCTGGCCCTGCTGCAGATGGGCGACATCCGCCTGGAAGAAAACAAGACCAAGGAGGCGGTCGGCTATTTCGACGAGGCCGCCAAGGCCGCGCCGAACGCCTTGCTGGGCGATCTGGCCCGCCTCAAATCCGCCTTCGCCCTGATGGACACGGCTCCCTACAAGGATCTTGAGTCGAGGTTGACGCCGTTGGCGGGGGAAAAGAGTCCGTACCGCGTGTACGCCAAGGAAGCCCTGGCCTTCGCCAAGCTGCAGGCCGGCGACCTCAAGGGCGCGCGGGGAGATTTCGTGATCCTGGCCAATTCGCTGGACACCAGCACCTCCGAAGAGGTGCGTCAGCGCGCTCAGGCGGCCATGCAGCTGATCGACTCGGGCACCGCCAAGGACCTGGCCGCCGCCGTGAAGGCCGCCGCCGCCCTGCCGCCGACGCCGCCGATCAGCCAACTGCCCGCGGGTCTCGCTCCGCAAGCCGCCCCTAACGCCCAATGAGCCGCCTGATGATCTCCAAGCGTTCCGTCGCCCTGGTCGCGCTGATGTCGGCGTCCATGGCCGTTACCGGCTGCTCGACGGTTTCGAAACTCAATCCGTTCCACGGCAAGGACAAGAACAAGTCCACGGCCAGCCAGGGTCAGCGCATCTCGATCATCGCCTTTGACCAGAAGGTCGAGGCCAACGAGGCCCTGAAGGGCGCCGACTTCTTCCTGCCCGAGCCGGTCGTCCAGACCGAATGGCGACTGCCGGGCGGCAACGCCGAACAGTCGATCGAGCACGTCAACGCCGGCAAGGACTTCCAGATCGCCTGGAAGCGGGGCTTCGGAAAGAAGAGCGGCAAGACCTTCCACGTCACCGCGCCGCCGGTCTCGGCCGAGGGCCGCATCTTCGTGATGGACGGCGAGGCCGACGTCGTGGCGATCGACGCCAAGTCGGGCTCGCAGATCTGGCGCAGGGACATGCGTCCGGCAGCCGGTTCGATCAAGAAGGCCGGCTTCATGGGGCTGCTGCCCAAGAAGAACGACCGCACGGGCTTCGGCGGCGGCCTGGCCATCGGCGCCGACAACAAGCTCTATGTCGCGTCGGGCTTCCGCTTCGTGGCCCAGATCGACGCCGCTTCGGGCGCCGTGAACTGGACGCAACAGTCCGCGACCCCGATCCACGCCGCGCCGACCGTCGCCGACGGCCGCCTGTTCGTGGTCTCGACCGACAACGAACTGCTGACCTTCGACGCCGCGACCGGCGCGCCGGGCTGGACCTACCAGGCGCTCAGCGAACCGGCCCGCATCCTGGCCGCCTCCACCCCCGCCGTCAGCGGCGACACCGTTGTGGCCGGCTTCGCCTCGGGCGAACTGGTGGCCCTGCGCGCGACCAACGGCAACGACCTGTGGAGCGAGGCCCTCAGCCGCGCCAGCCGCACCAACGCGCTGTCGGAAATCCGCGACATTCCGGGCCGCCCGGTGATCTACAAGGGCGACGTCTTCGCCGTCAGCCACTCGGGCGTTTTCGCCGCCACCGACCTGCGCTCGGGCCAGGCCCGCTGGAGCCTGCCGGTCACCGCCATCACCACCCCGTGGGCCGCCGGCGACGTGGTCTATGTCGTCGACAAGGCCGGCCAGGTGATCTGCGTTTCGCGGGAGAACGGCTCGGTCTACTGGATCCAGGACCTCAACAACACCGAGGCCCTGTCCAAGAAGCAGAAGAAGAAGCGCGCCAAACACCCGATCCTGTGGTCGACGCCGATCCTGGCCAATGGCCGCCTGATCACGGTGTCCAGCGCCGGCGAGGCGGTCGCCCTGAACGCCAAGACCGGCGCCAAGGAAAAGACGCTCAAGGTCGGCGCCTCGGTGCTGATCAATCCGATCGCGGTCGGCGACATGATCTACCTCGTCACGGACGACGCGGAACTGATCGCCATCCGCTGACTTTCGGCTCCAGCCGGAGCCGAAAAGACAATCAAAGCGCCTTCGGGCCCGGGTCGGTGAAAGCCGTCCCGGGCCGTTGCTTTTGCGAGAAGGCGCAAAATCGACTACTGGACGCCTATGCCTTTGAAACTCGCCATCGTCGGCCGCCCCAATGTGGGCAAGTCCACGCTGTTCAACCGTCTGGCCGGCAAGAAGCTGGCCATCGTCGACGACCAGCCGGGGGTGACCCGCGACCGTCGCTACGCCGACGGCCGCCTGGGCGACCTCGACCTGCAGCTGATCGACACCGCCGGCTTCGAGGACGTCGCCGACGAGAGCCTGGAAGCGCGCATGCGCGCCCAGACCGAACTGGCGATCGAGGAAGCCGACCTCTCGCTGTTCATCTACGACGCACGTGAAGGCGTCACACCGCTGGACGAGGTGTTCGCCGCCCTGCTGCGCCGTCGCGGCAAGCCGGTGATCATCGCCGCCAACAAGGCCGAGGGCAAAGCCGGCCAGTCGGGCATCGGCGAGGCCTACAAGCTGGGTCTGGGCGAGCCGATCCCGATCTCGGGCGAGCACGGCGAAGGCATGGCCGAGCTTTACGCCGCCATGCTGGAAGCCGTTCCCGAGGACCAGTATTCCGACGACGAGGATGACGAGGACAAGCCGATCCGGCTGGCCATCGTCGGCCGTCCGAACGCCGGCAAGTCCACCCTGATCAACCGCCTGATCGGCGAGCAGCGGCTGCTGACCGGACCCGAGGCCGGCATCACCCGCGACTCGATCTCGGTCGATTGGATCTGGGGCGACAAGAAGGTGCGCCTGGTCGACACCGCCGGCCTGCGCAAGAAGGCCAAGGTCCAGGAAAAGCTGGAAAAGCTCTCCACCCAGGACACCATCCGCGCCATCACCTTCGCCGAGGTGGTGGTGCTGGTGATGGACGCCACCCACCCCTTTGAGATCCAGGACCTGCAGATCGCCGACCTGACCGAGCGGGAAGGGCGGGCCCTGGTGTTCGTGCTGGCCAAGTGGGACCTGGTCGAGGACCAGGCCGCGACCCTGGCCGCCTTCCGCGAGCACGCCGAGCGCATGCTGCCCCAGGTGCGCGGCGCGCCGGTGGTGGCGCTGTCGGGCGAGACCGGCAGCGGGGTCAACAAGCTGATGCCGGCCGTGCTGAAGATCCACAAGGACTGGTCGACCAAGGTCAAGACGCGCGACCTGAACGACTGGCTGCAGATGGCCATGCAGCGCCACCCGCCGCCCGCCGTCAGCGGCCGCCGTGTGAAGCCCAAGTATATGGCCCAGACCAAGGCCCGTCCGCCGACCTTCGTGCTGTTCTCCAGTCGCGCCGACCAGATGCCCGACCACTATCGGCGCTATCTGATCAATTCCTTGCGTGAGAGCTTCGACCTGCCGGGGGTGCCGCTGCGCATCACCATCAAGTCGGGCGCCAACCCCTATGCCGACGGCGAGGCCAAGGGCCACAGCGGCCGGGGCAAGCGCGAGTTCGAACGCCGCGAGCGCGAGGAGGAACGCATCCGCGCCTCCCGCAACACGGTCAAGAAGTCCAAGCGCCTGGCCGACGAAGCCGCCGCCAAGGCCGCGATCGAGGCGGGCCTGCCCGACCCCCGCGAGGCCAAGCCGGTCAAGAAGAAGGCGCCCGCCGCCAAGGCTTCGCCGTCAGTCGAGAGCGCCGCGGCCGCCGAACCGGGCAAGGCTGCGGTCAAGTCGGTCAAGAAGCTGGGCCCCAAGGTCCAGAAGAAGGTCTCGACCGCGCCCAGCTACAAGGTCGGCGCCAAGTCGGCCGGCGGCAAGGCGGCGGGACCCAAGCGTCCAGTGTCCGGCGCGCGCACCGTGCGGGGCAACACCGGTCCTGGCAAGTCCAAGGGCCGCTGAGCCTAAACTTCGCCATACGCGTTCAGCCTTGTGGGCTGAACGCGGAGGGACGGCGATGCGAGGTTTGGGTCTGGCTTTTTGCTTGATGGCGCTGCCGGTGGCGGCGTCGGCGGCTGACTACAAGCCCGTGGTTTGCACCAGCGCGGTGACCTATGCCGGCGCGCCGCTGCATCCGCCCGTCGCGCCGCCGCTGCTGGGGGAGGTCCCCAAGGATAAGCTCGACCCGGAGGCGGTCGCGCGGCTGGAGGCGGCGTTCGCCCAGGCCAAGGCCGCGACCAAGGCGCCGGCCATGACCGCCGCCGTGCTGATCCCCGGCAAGGGCGGCTGGAGTTCGCACCGACAGCGGCGAGCAGCCGCCGATGCTGTTCTGGGCCAGCGCGGGCAAGAGTTCGGTCGCCATCGTCGTCCTGCAGCTGGCTGAGGCCGGCAAGCTCAAGCTGGAAGATCCGATCTCGAAATACGTGGCCGGCGTGCCCAACGGCGACGTGGTGACTCTCCGCGACCTGCTGGCCCACACGGGCGGCCTGTTCAGCGCCAACGAGGATCTGAAGGCCCGCGCCGAGCGCCGCGCCCATACGCTGGACGAGGACGTGAAGATCATCGCCCGCCATGGCGCCATGTCTTGTCCCGGCGAGCGCTGGCGCTATTCCAACACCGGCTACGCCCTGCTGGGCAAGGTGATCGAGACGGTCGACGGCCAGACGTGGCAGGCCGCCGTCGAGGCGCGGATCGTCAAGCCGCTGGGCCTGAAGTCACTGCGGATGTTGGCCGTGGGCGACAAGGCCGAGGACGTCGCCAAGCTGGTTTCGGCCAGGGAAGCTCCGATCGAGCCCGCCTGGGCCGGCGCGGCGGGCGGCGCCGTGGGCTCGGCCGAGGACATGGCCCGGGTGTGGGCGGCGCTGTTGGGCGGCAAGTTGCTGAAGCAGGAGACGCTGACGGCGATGTTCGGCCAGCTCTATCCGATGTTCGACACCGGCAGCTTCTACGGCCTGGGCGCGATGGTCATCGAAGTCCCCGAGGCCGACAGCTCGACAGGTCTTTGGCTGGGACATCTGGGCGGCGCGCCGGGCGCGAGCGCCGTCGTGGCCTATTCGGTCAGGGACAAGGCGGTCGTGGCCGCCGCCCTGACGGGAGACGGCTCTGCGACGGCCACGGCGAATCTGCTGCTGAAGCAGCTTCGCCGTTAGGCCGCTTCCCGTGCGCCCTGCGGGGCTCGGGTCCTAGGCGTCGATGCTGGGCGCTTCCTGGCCGCGATCCTTGAAGCGGGCCACGCCCTTGGGCGGTTGGCGGTCTGGGCGGACCAGATCGATGACTAACGGGACGATGGTCTCGGGCGCCGGAACGGTCTGGGGATCCTCGCCTGGGAACGCGCCGGAGCGCATCCGGGTGCGCATGGCGCCCGGATCGACGCACAGAGCGCGGACGGCGGTGTTCTCCATCTCGTCGGCATAGACGTCGACGATGGCCTCCAGGGCCGCCTTGGTGGCCGCGTAGGCGCCCCAGAAGGCCGGACGGGTCTTGGCGACGCTGCTGGAGAAGAACAGAGCCCGGCCGGCGTCCGAGGCGCGGAGCAGCGGGTCCATGGCGCGGATCAGGCGCCAGTTGGCCGTCAGGTTGGTGGACAGGATCATGTCCCAGCCCTTGGGGTCCAGGTGGCTCACCGGGGTGAGGGGACCCAGCAGGCCGGCCGCGCCGACCAGGATGTCCAGCTTGCCCCAACGCTGATGGATGGCCGCGCCCAGATGGTCCAGGCCGTCGGGCTCGCGCAGGTCCAGCGGGACCAGGGTGGCGCGCTCGCCGGTGGCCGCAAGGATGGCGTCGTCCAGGGCCTCGAGGGCGCCTTGGGTGCGGCCGACCGCGATCACGTGGGCGCCGGCCTGGGCCAGGCCCAGGGCGACCGCCCCGCCGATGCCGGCGCGTGGCGCCGGTGACGAGGGCGATGCGGCCGGCCAGCGGCTTTTGGGAGTCGGAAGTCATGGGCGGGTTCTAGAACAGGG
This sequence comes from Caulobacter sp. UC70_42, assembly GCF_044056025.1. Lineage (NCBI taxonomy): Bacteria > Pseudomonadati > Pseudomonadota > Alphaproteobacteria > Caulobacterales > Caulobacteraceae > Caulobacter > Caulobacter sp. UC70_42. Next base: position 3,739,311 of record NZ_CP171994.1, read on the forward strand.
AAGGGCGGACGGAAACCGGGGCAAGCCCTTAAGCTTCCATCTCCTGTTCGGCCGCCTTGCGCGCGTAGTGCTGGGCGATGACCGAGCAGGCCATCAGCTGGATCTGGTGGAAGATCATCAGGGGCAGGACGATGATCCCCGCGGTCGGGCCGGGGAACAGGATGCCCGCCATCGGCACGCCGGTGGCCAGGCTCTTCTTGGAGCCGCAGAAGGTGATGGCCTTCTCGTCCTCGGGCGAGAAGCCCAGCGCCCGCGCGCCAAAGGTGGTGGCGGCCAGCACGACGGCCAGCAGCGCGCCGCACACGGCCAGCAGGGTCGCCAGCTGCAGCGGCGAGATCTTGTGCCAGATGCCGCCGACCACGGCCTCGCTGAAGGCGGCGTAGACGACCAGCAGGATCGAGCCGCGATCGACATAGCCGATCAGCGACTTGTGGCGCCCGATCCATTCGGCGACCAGCGGTCGGGCCAACTGGCCGGCGATGAACGGCAGCAGCAGCTGGACGACGATGTCCCGCACCGACTTCCAGCCGTCCGCCGCCCCGCCCTGGGTGTGCATCAGCAAGCCGACCAGAACCGGGGTGATGAAGATGCCGAACAGGTTGGAGGCGCTGGCCGCCACGACGGCGGCGGCGACATTGCCGCGTGCGATCGAGGTGAAGGCGATCGACGACTGCACGGTGGAGGGCAGGCAGCAGAGGAACAGGACGCCCGCCGCCAGGGTCGGCGGCAGCAAGCCAAGCTTGCTGGTCAGCAGGCCCAGGATCGGGAACATCACGAAGGTGAAGGCCAGGATCAGCAGGTGCAGACGCCAGTGCGTCAGACCCGCCACCACGTTGTCGCGCGACAGCTTGGCGCCGTGCAGGAAGAACAGCAGGGCGATGGCCAGCTTGACGACGATGTTCAGCCCATGCGCCGTCTCGCCGCGCACCGGCAGGATCGAGGCCAGCACGACCATGCCGAACAGGGCGAGGACATACGGCTCGAGCTTCAGCTTCTCGAGAACGCTCTTCAGGCTCATCGGGTCGGACGGGCTTAGGCGCTGACCAGCAGCGACAGCTGCTTGTCGTTGGTCTCGTTGCGGCCCTCGGCGATCTCGCGGTCCGTCAGGCGGGTCGGATAGTCGCCGGTGAAGTAGTGGTCGGTGAACTGCGGGGCGGCCGGATCGCGCGGACCGGCTTCCAGGGCGTCGTAGAGGCCCTCGACGGACAGGAAGCCCAGCGAGTTCGACTTCCAGGAACTTGGCCATCTCTTCCAGCGACTTGTTGGCTGCCAGCAGCTGTTCGCGCTCCGGCATGTCGATGCCATAGAAATCGGGCCACTTGATCGGCGGGCTGGCGGAGCGGAGGTGGACCTCCTTCGCGCCGGCCTCGCGGACCATGCGGACGATCTTCAGCGAGGTGGTGCCGCGCACGATCGAGTCGTCGATCAACACCACGCGCTTGCCGGCCAGGATGGCGCGGTTGGGGCTGTGCTTCATGCGGACGCCCAGCTCGCGCACGCCCTGGGTCGGCTGGATGAAGGTGCGGCCCACATAGTGGTTGCGGATGATGCCCATCTCGAACGGGATGCCGCTTTCCTGGGCGTAGCCCAGCGCCGCCGGCACGCCCGAGTCGGGCACCGGGACCACGACGTCGGCCTCGACGCCGGTTTCCTTCGCGAGGTTGCGACCCATGCGTTTGCGCACGCCATAGACCGAGCGGCCGTTCACGACGCTGTCGGGGCGGGCGAAATAGACATATTCGAACACGCAGGGGCGCGCGGCCTGGGTCTGGAAGGGCTTGGTCGAGGTGATGCCGGTTTCCTCGATCACCACCATCTCGCCGTGCTCGATGTCGCGGACGAAGCGGGCGCCGATCATGTCCAGCGCGCAGGTTTCCGAGGCCAGGACCGGCTTGCCGTCCAGGTCGCCCAGCACCAGCGGGCGGATGCCCAGCGGGTCGCGCAGGCCGATCATCTTCTTGTTGGTGATGGCCACCAGGGCGTAGCCGCCCTCGATCTGGCCGACAGCGTCGATGAAGCGGTCGACGATCTTGGCCTTCCGCGAGCGGGCGATCAGGTGGAGGATCACTTCCGAGTCGACGTCGACTGGAAGATCGCGCCTTCCTGCACCAGGCGCTCGCGCAGGGTCAGGAAGTTGGTCAGGTTGCCGTTGTGGGCGATGGCCACGCCGCCGGTCTCGAGATCGGCGAACATCGGCTGGACGTTGCGGATGCCGCTGCCGCCGGCGGTTGAATAGCGGGTGTGGCCGATGGCCAGGGCGCCCGGCAGGCGCTGGACGAGGTCGGCCCCGGTGAAGGCGTCGCCGACATGGCCCATATGGCGTTCGGTATGGAAGCGGTTGCCGTCGAAGGCGGCGATGCCGCAGGCTTCCTGGCCGCGGTGCTGCAGGGCGTGCAGGCCCAGCGCCGCGATGGCCGCCGCGTCACGGACGCCGAACACGCCGAACACGCCGCACTCCAGGCGCAGGGTGTCGTCCTCGGGATCCCGCCACGGCGACGAGGAATAGCGGTCGGTCGATTGGCCCAGGAAGGTCATCGCGATTTCTCCACCAGGTCGTCGAGCTTCCGACGCTGGTCATCATCATAGCCTTTATCCGACGATTTCTCGCCGGACGTATTGTCGCCGCCCTCATGGACGGCCTCCTTGATCGCAGGCGCCAGCTTGCCGGCCAGGGCCTTGCCCTTCGGGGCGAAGACCTTGAGCACCGTGCCGCTGGCCTGGGACAAGGGATAGAACATTGAGTCCTGAACCCAATGCGGCATGCGGTCCGGCGGCGTCGCCAGGTGCAGCAGCAGGTTGAAGACGCCGAGGATGACCACGGCCCGGATCACCCCGAAGGTCGCGCCGACCGCGCGGTCCAGGGTTCCGGCCGAGGTCTCGTGCAGGCTGGCGGTCAGCTGGCCGCCGATCAGCCGGATGATCAGGAAGAAGACGACGAACACCACCACGATCGCGGCGGCCGTGGCGGCCCAGTCCGGGTCCATGAGGCTGCGGAAGATCGGCCCGGAAACGCGCAGGCCAAACAGCGAGATGGCGGCGGCGATGATGAACGACAGGGCCGAGGTCAGCTCGCGCGAGGCGCCGCGCACCCAGCCGGTGACGCCGGAGACCAGCAGCAGCAGCCCGGCGATGATGTCGAACGGCGTCACGTCAGGCTGCTCCAGATCTCGTCGCCGATCCGGCGGACGGCGTCCGCGACGCGGGCGACGCCCGCGACCGGCAAGGCTCCGCCGCCTTCGGGGAGGCCGGAGAGCGGTCCCAGCGCCCGGCCAAATCCCAGTTTCGCGGCTTCCTTCAAACGCGTCTCCATCCGGCTGACGGGCCGTACTTCACCCGACAGGCTGAGCTCGCCGAACACGACGCAGTCCTGGGGCAGGGCGACGTCCAGGGCGGAGGAGGCCAGGGCGGCCGCCGCGGCGAGATCCGCCGCCGGCTCCGTGATCCGGATGCCGCCAGCGACGTTCAGATAGACGTCCTTGTCGCCAAAACCAAGGCCGCATCGGGATTCCAGGATCGCCAAAACCATGGCGAGGCGTCCGGAGTTCCGATCCGACCACGGCGCGGCGGGGCGTCCCGTACGCGGAAGGCGCGACCAGGGCCTGGAACTCCACCAGAACGGGCCGCGAGCCCTCGATGCCGGCGAACACCGCCGCGCCGGCCGAACGTTCGCCGCCCTCGTTGAGGAACAGGGCCGAGGGGTTCTTGACCTCGCGCAGACCGACATCGCCCATCTCGAAGACACCGATCTCGTCGGTGGCCCCAAAACGGTTTTTGGCCCCACGCAGGATGCGGAACGGATAGCCACGCTCACCTTCGAAGGCCAGGACCGCGTCGACCAGATGCTCGACCACGCGCGGGCCGGCGATCTGGCCGTCCTTGGTCACATGGCCGACCAGCAGGATCGCCACGCCCTTCTTCTTGGCCAGGCGCACCAGCTCGGTGGCGCAGGCGCGGACCTGGGTGACCGTGCCGGGCCCAGCCTCGTGGGCGTCGCTCCACATCGTCTGGATCGAGTCGATGACCACCAGGTCGAAATTGTCGCGCTTCAGACCGTCCAGGATGTCGCGCAGCGAGGTTTCGGCCGCCAGGCTGACATTGGCCTGGGCCAGGCCCATCCGGTCGGCGCGGCCGCGGATCTGCTCGACGGCTTCTTCGCCCGAGATGTAGGCGCAGGAGACGCCGCGCAGCGCGGCGCTGGCGCAGACCTGCAGCAGCAGGGTCGACTTGCCGACGCCCGGGTCGCCGCCGATCAGGATGGCCGAGCCGGGCACCACGCCGCCGCCGCAGACCCGGTCGAACTCGTCGACGCCCGTCATGATGCGCGGCGGCGGGGCGGTATCGCTTTGCAGGCCCGTGAACTGCAGGCCACGCACGCGGGTGGCCTTGGTCGACGACAGGGCGCCGGGCGGCTTGGCGCCGATTTCCTCGACCAGGGTGTTCCAGCTCTGGCAGGCTGGGCATTGTCCGGACCACTTGGTCTGGACCGCGCCGCAGGACTGGCAGGCGTAGACGGCGCCGTCGCGGGCCATGAGGTCTCCTGATTCTCGGATAGCGGGAGACTACAGGTTGACGAGGTCCTGCGCCAAAGCCGGACGCAGCCAAGCTGTGGGCCGATGCGTTTGAACGGGGGCGACTGTTCGAGGAGCGAGACGATGCGGAACAAGGCCCGGTGCGCGGCGATCCTGGCGACGGCGGCCCTGGCGGCCTGCGGTCGCGCCCAGCCAAAGGACCCGGACGCCTCGGCGCGCGTCGAGGTCAATGGCGGCGAGGTCACCGTCGGCCAGCTGCAGAAGGACTCCGCCCGCGCCGAGACGGCGGCGGTGAAGGGAACCAGGCCCCTGGCGCCGGCCAGCCTGCCGGCCTTGCTGCCGGCCACGGTCGGCGGCTTCGCGCGCACCGACGTCCGGAGCCAGGCTGGGACCGAGCCGGGCATGACCAAGGTCAGCGCCCGCTACGTCAAGGATGGCGCGGCTTTCACGCTGGAGGTCGTGGACCTGGGCGCGATCGGTTCGGTCGGGGCCAGCGACAGCGCGGTCGGCGCGCACAGCACCCGGCGGACGGCCACCGGCTACGAGACCGTCACCACGGCCGGCGGTCGCACCGTCACCGAGCAGTGGGACGACGCCGCCAAGTCCGGCCGCTACGCCGTGGTCGCCGCCGACCGCTACAGCATCGCGGCCGGCGGCGCCGCCGACAGCGCGGCCGTGCTGAAGGCGGCCGTCGAGACGGTCAACGCCGCGCGGCTGCGGGCCCTGGCCGTCCCGTAGCGCGCGACGCCTACTGGCTGATGATCACCTTCTCGACGCCCAGGCCGATGCTGCGCGGGTCTTCCGGCGTCGAGGGCATCGGGCGCCGATCGCATACTCCAGCGTCAGCGGCTCGCCGGACTTGATCAGGTCCGCGGGGACGCTGACCCGGTAGGGACGCCAGTTGGCCTTTTCGACGTTCCAAGTGACCAGCTTGCGGCCCTTCACCGACACCTCGATCTTCTGCATCACCTCGGGCGGCTTGTTGAAGCTCATGGCGTGCAGTTCGACGATCAGCGGCGCGCCGGCCGTGATGTCGGGGATGTTGATCGCCATCACCGAATGCGGGCCATTGGACCAGATCCCCTTGGGATCGGCGGCCGACCAGCCCGAGATCAGCTCCGGCGGGCTGACACCCTGGTCGAAATTGACCTGCGCCAGCACGCGGCTGCCGTTCGGAACATAGGGCGCGATCTCGGTCAGGCCCGGAACCTTGTCCAGCCCCTGGCCGCAGATCAGACCGCGCAGGAAGCGGCGGCAGTCGGTGCGCTGGGTGAAGCGGCCGTATTCGGCGCCGGCGCTTTCCTCCATGACCACGGTGATGCGCGGATCGCTCGGCGCGGCGACCTTGAACAGGTCGTCCGGCGTCTGGCACGCGATGCCCTGGTCGCGGGCCGTCGAGGCGCTGTTCGACGTACCGCCGGTGCGCACCGCCGCAAGTGTCAGCTGCGAGATCTCCATCTGATCGATGACGTTGTTGGCGCAGAAATAGGTCGGCGCGAACACCCAGGGCCGGTTGTGCAGCACCGTCGACTTCTCGAGGTCGACCGGGTGGTAAGACGGCGCGCCCTCGCTGAAGGTGTGGCGCACGCCGGCCCTCATCTCGTGGCTGTCGCCCCATTGCAGGCCGACGGCGATCGCGGCGATCGCCAGCAGGGTGACGGGGCGGGCGTAGCGGCCGATCTGCGCGATCGACACGGCGGTCAGCAGATAGCCGGCGGCCCAGAACAGGCGGCCGTGGGCGCGGAACAGGCTCAGCCACTCGAACACGCCCGACAGCTTCGGACCGGTGAACAGCAGGCGCTGGGCGAGGTACGGGTTGGGCCCGATGGCCCAGAGGGTCAGCACGACCATGGCCAGGGTCAGCGGCAGCCAGCGGCGGCTCCAGTCGCGAACCGGCGTCGGCAGCCAGCCGTGTCGCACCGACAGGAAGATTCCGGCGGCGATGGTGAAGAGGACGCCCGCGCCCAGATAGTTGTAGCCCTCGAACCACTGTCCGCCATTGGGGTCCAGGGTCTGCTTGAACCAGCCGCCCTCGAAGGTCTGGCCGAACAATGCCGAGCCCTGGGGCAGGATCGGGCCCAGGATGTTCATCGAGTAGTAGCCGATGATCGGGCTCTTGCCGCCGCCGGCGCCCTGGCCGACGCCATAGCCCAGCACGAGGGCGGTGAGGGCCATGCCCAGCAGCACCATCGCCGACGCCTTGGCGCAGTTCAGCCAGGCTTGCGGGCGCTTCTGGGCGATTTCCGAGGCCATGGCGGCGGCGAAGCAGAAGCCGATCGGCGGCAGGTGATAGGCGTGCACGCCCATGGCCAGCACCGCCAGGCCGGCGAAGACGCCGGCGCGACGCAAGGTCAGGCCGTGGCGGATGCTGTCGACCGCCGCGGCCAGGGCGAAGATCACCACCCAGTGTCCGCTCAGGGCCACGTGGCCATGGCGCATCAGGAAGGCGGGCGTCAGCAGGGCCAGCAGGGCGCCGGCCGCCAGCAGCACGACCTGACGCACGCCCAGCGCTCGTAGCAGGGTGATCATCGCCACCGGCTGCAGGATGTAGGAGATCAGGAAGAACAGGCCCAGGCCGTTCAGCCAACGCCACAGGCCCGTCGCCTTCAGGGCCACCGTCATCCAGGGGATGCTGTCCGTATAGACGGTCGACAGCAGGGCCGGGGACAGCAGGCGGTCGGTGACGACCAGCGGGAAGCGCCAGGCCTGGCGAAACACCGCCTCCTGCCCGGCCAGCATGGTGGCCATGTCGTTGTGCGGCGCGCGCCAGAAGTCGGCCTGGGCGCCGACCAGCTTGAAGCCGATCAGGTGATGGAACAGGCCGATGGCGGCGACCACGACGGCCAGGGCGACCCAGCGCCAGCCGGCCTCCTGGCGCGCGGCTGTCTGCAAGGCGCGCTTGGCTTCTTCGTACAGCTCCGACATCACGCGCCCCCGGGCGAAACTCTATTGCAGGCTGAGCCTTACCCGCCCCGCAGCCCCACATAGCGGCGCGTCGCGCGGAGCGTCAATCGCGTCAGGCGTTCGTAGGCCGATGTGCCGGCGGCCTCGGCCGCGTCGTCGACAGGCAGGTTCGGACCGAACAGTTCGACCATGGCGCCGGGTCGGGCGGCGTCGCAGTCGGTGATGTCGATGGCGATCAGATCCATGGAGACGCGGCCCAGCATCGGCCGGCGCGCACCGTCGAACCACACCGCGCCGCGCGGGTAGGCGGCGCGTGGAATCCCGTCCGCGTAGCCGGCGGCGACAATGGCGACACGGGTTGTCTGGTTGGCCGTCCAGCCGGCGCCGTAGCCGATGCTCTCGCCGCGCGGCACGACGCGGACCTGCAGGATCGGCGCCTCGACCGTCGCGACGGCGCGGATCTCCGGATGCGGACGCCCCTCCGGCCCGCCGCCGTAGAGGCTGATGCCCGGCCGCGCCTGATCGAAGCCATAGGCCGCGCCCAGGAACAGGCCCGCCGAGGCGGCCAGGCTGCGTCGGGCGTTCGGCAGCAGGGCGACGGCCTCCTGGAAGCGTTGCAGCTGGATGGCGTTCAGCGGATGGGTCGGCTCGTCGGCGCAGGCCAGGTGGCTGACGACGAGGTCGATCTCGACGCGCTTGAGGCGGTCAACGGCGCCGACCAGCACCTTCAACTCTTCCGGGCGCAGGCCCAGGCGGTTCATGCCGGTGTCAACATGCAGGGCGGCCTTCAGCCGACCCGCGCGGGCCTGGGCGTTCCAGGCCTCGACCTGGGGCAGGCTGTTGAGCACGGGCGTCAACTTCGCGCCCTCCAGCGTGTCGCCGGAGCCTGGCGTGACGCCGTCCAGCACGTGGATGGTCGCCTCGCGGCCGCCCAGCGCCTGGCGCAGGGCCACGCCCTCGGACAGGCGGGCGACATAGAAGCTCCGCGCGCCTTCGGCCCACAGGCGATCGGCGACCTGGGCCGCGCCCAGGCCATAGGCGTCGGCCTTGACCGCTGGCGCCACCTCGGCCCCGCCGGCGCGCGCGCGCAAGGCCGCGTGGTTGGCGGCCAGGGCGTCGAGGTCGATGGTGATGCGCGTGTCGGTGAGGTCGGTCACGAGGCCGACGTACCGGACGCGGGCGGGCGGTTCAACGCCTTAACCGTGATGAGTGGCCAGGAAGCGCGCCACCAGGTTCTCCGCGCCCGAGGCGATGATCTGCACGCCGATGCACAGCAGCAGGAACGCCACCAGCCGCGACAGCACCCGCGCGCCGCCGGGGCCCAGCAGCCGCATGACCCGGCCCGAGGCGCTGTAGAGCAGCCAGACCAGGATCGCCACCAGGGCCGCGGCCAGGCTGGCGCCGATGAAGAAGGGCGCCACGCCGCTGCCCTCGGTCGGACGCTGGGACGACAGGGCGATAGCCACCGAGATCGAGCCGGGGCCGGTGGTGAACGGCATGGTCAGCGGGAAGAACGCCACGTCTTCGTGGCTCTGGGCCGGCTCGGTCTGGCTGGTCTTGCGGTCCTCGTGCTCCTGCGGGTCCATCAGCAGGCCCCAGGCGCGGATCGCCACGACGAGGCCGCCGGCCACCCGCAGCGCGCCCAGGCTGACGCCGAAGAAGTTGAGGATATAGCCGCCCAGCAGCAGCGACCCCAGCAGCACCAGGAAGGCGTACAAGCCGATCAGTCGCGCCAGTCGCAGCCGCTCGGACCGATCCCGACCCGCCATCGCCTGGTCGAAGATCAGCGAGGCCCCGACCGGATTGACGATCGAGAACAGCGCCGGAAACGCCAGCAGGAAGGCGCCGACCAGGCTGGACGTGGGCAGGGGGCTGAAGTCCATGTGACTCGTCGGAACAGGGGAAGGCGAGGTGGGGACGGTGGCTTAGAGGGGCGGGTCTAGTCAAACACCCCAGGTGCTGAACGCGCCTACTCGTCCGACGGAATGTTCCGCGCCTGGGCGAAGTAGTGGTCCTTGGCCAGGTTGCCGAAGCGGGTGGTGTCGCTGTTGAACGACAGGCGCACGGTGCCGATGGGGCCGTGACGTTGCTTGGCGATGATGACCTCGGCCAGACCGTGCAGGCGGTCCATCTCTTCCTGCCAGGTCAGGTGCTCGGGCGTGCCCTCGCGCGGCTCGGCGCGGCCCACGTAATAGGCCTCGCGATACACGAACCAGACCATGTCGGCGTCCTGCTCGATCGAGCCCGATTCCCGAAGGTCGGAGAGCTGGGGCCGCTTGTCATCGCGGGCTTCCACCTGACGCGACAGCTGTGAGAGGGCGATGACCGGGCAGGCCAGTTCCTTGGCCAGGGCCTTCAGGCCCATGGTGATCTGCGAGACCTCCTGCACCCGGTTGGCGTTGGCGCCGAGGTCCGAGCCGGTGACCAGCTGAAGATAGTCGACCACGACCAGGTCAAGGCCGACCTGGCGCTTCAGGCGGCGGGCCCGGGCGGTCAGCTTGGCGATCGAGATGCCGCCGGTGGCGTCGATATAGAGCGGCGCTTCCTGCAGCTCCATGGCCGCGTCGCGGACCCGGCCGAACTCGCTGGCGTCGATCTCGCCCTTGCGCAGGCGGTCGCCCGACACGCCCGAAGCGTCGGCCAGCATACGCAGGGCCAGCTGCTCGGCGCTCATTTCCAGCGAGTAGAAGGCCACGACGCCGCCCTGGACGGTCTTCTTGGTGCCGTCGGGCTGGATCTCGTAGGCGTATTTCTTGGCGATGTTGAAGGCGATGTTGGTCGCCAGGGCGGTCTTGCCCATCGAGGGGCGGCCGGCCAGGACCACAAGGTCGGAAGGGTGCAGGCCGCCGATCTTCTGGTCGAGATCGATCAGGTCCGTCGCGACGCCCGACATGCCGCCGTCGCGGCTGTAGGCCTCGGCGGTCATCTCGACCGCGCCGCGCAGGGCGTCGCCGAAGCTGACGAAGCCCGATGAGGCCGCGCCGCTTTCGGCCAGGCTGTAGAGGCTCTGTTCGGCCGACTCGATCTGGTCGCGGGCGCTGCGCTTTTCCTCGTTGCCGCCTTGCGCGGCCGTGGCGATGTCGCCGCCGATGCGGATCAGTTCGCGGCGCAGCGACAGGTCGAAGATCACCCGGGCATAGTCGCCGACATTGGCCGCCGGCGGGGCGCGGTCGACCAGGTCGGCCAGGTAGCGCAGGCCGCCCAGCTCCTCGAACGCCGGATCCTTCTTGAACTCGTCGGCCAGCAGGATCGGCTCGGCCAACTGGCCCTTGCGGACGTGGGTCTCGATCGACTGGAACAGCCGCTGGTGGAAGGGCTCGTAGAAACAGCGGGCCTGCAGGTTGTCGCTCAACCGCTCGTAGGCGGCGTTGTCGTAGAGCAGGATGCCCAGCAGCGCTTGCTCGGCCTCCATGTTGTGCGGCGCCACGTTGATCGTGGGCTCGGGAAGGCCGGGAGGAACAAGATCAAGCGCGGGTACGAGGGACATCGCCAGATATTAACGCGACAGGGCTCCGGACGCGCGGGTCGGATGGCCGCGCGGCTCCACATGAATGGGGATATTCTGTGTATGTTCTGATCGTGTTACGTCAGAAACGGACGCTCGCCTGAAGCCTGTGCGCTTGCACTTTCGCCAATAGAAAGGGCCCGGAGATCGCTCTCCGAGCCCAAACGTTTGCGCGATTTCGCGGCTTACCAGTTGATCGCCAGGCGGCCGTAGAGGTAGCGGCCGTTGAAGCCGAACGGCGAGAAGCTGGAGAACGGGTTGCCGCCGCTGGTGTTGAGGTTCGGCGGCACCTGGTCGGGATACTGGTCGAACAGGTTGTCCGCGCCCAGCGACACCGTGGTGTGCTCGCCGAAGCGGCGGCGCGCCTCCAGGTCGACGATGCCCTGCGAGCCCGTGTGCCAGTCGCCGCTGCCGTCGGCGGCGGTGCCGGGCGACAGGACGTTGCCATAGAGCGTGGTGCGCAGGGTGGCGCCCCAGGGGCCCTTGCTCCAGTCGCCTTGCAGCGAGACCTTGTTGCGCGGCGTGCCTTCCTCGAAGCGCAGCGTGGCCTGGCGGCCGAACAGCGTGGTCGGGGTCGGCAGCACGGTGGTGGTGGGCGTGCGGTTGACCGTGAAGTCGTTGACGTTAGCCGCCGCCGTCAGGTCGAACGTGCCGGCCTGTTCGTCGAGGATCCGATAGCGGGCCACGATGTCGACGCCCTTGGTCTTGGTGTCGACGCCGTTGGTGAAGAAGCGGCCGGCCGAGGCGCCGTATCGCGACAGCAGGTCGAAGATCACCCGGGCGTTGGTGCCCGCGGCCGCGGTGGCGCTGCCCGTCAGGGTCTCGCTGAGGACGATGCGGTTGTCGACATTGATCTGGTAGGCGTCGATCGTCAGCTCGAACGGACCCTTGTGGTAGACCGCGCCCAGCGAGAAGTTCTTGGACTTCTCTGGCTCCAGCGGCTTGCCGCCCAGGGCCTGGCCGACCGTGCTGACCGACGGATAGGTGCCGGTCTCGAACGGCACGGCCGTGGTCACGCCGCCGACCAGCTGGTTGATGTACAGGATCGAGGTCGAGGTAAAGTACTGCTGCTGCAGGCTCGGGGCGCGGAAGCCGGTCGAGACCGCGCCGCGGAGGGCGAAGGCGTCGGTGAAGTCATAGCGGCCCGCCAGCTTCCAGCTCGTGTTGTTACCGAAGTCCGAATAGTGTTCGCGACGGACGGCGGCCGAAGCGGTCAGCTTCTCGGTCAGCTTGCCTTCCAGGTCCAGATAGGCGCCGACGGCGTCGCGATCGACGTCGATGACGTTGCTGGGCGTGAAGCCGGTGAAGCCGCGCGAACCAAAGGCCAGGGTCGGCGAGACCGTGCCGCGGGCGTAGGACGCCACTTCGCCGGCGTTGATCTTGTAGGTCTCGCGGCGGGCCTCCAGGCCGAAGGCGACGTTCAGCGGGCCGGCGAGGCCGACATCGAATTCCTGGCTGGCGTCGAGGCCGAAGACCAGTTGGTCATAGGTCAGGCCGCCGGCCTGGAAGTTGGTGGGCGAGGTCGGGCCATACGACGGGTTGAGGGTGTTCTTGACCCCGAAATCAAGGTCGTTCTTGCCGTAGACCAGGTTGGTGTCGATCTTCCAGCCGGCCAGGTCGCCGCGCAGGCCGATGGCGGCGGTGACGTCCTCAGTGTTGGTGGTGATCAGCGGCAGATAGCCGTTGGGATAGACGCTGGGGATGTTCTGGCTGGCGTCGGTCGGCAGGCGGTAGGTGGCCGAGGCCTCGCTGTCGCGCTGCTGATAGCCGTACCAGCCGTAGAGCTGCCAGTTGTCGCCGATCGGCTTGCCGGCGTTGGCGTAGAAGCTGACCTGCTCGACCTCGGGATCGCCGAAGCGCGAGGTGACGCGTTGCGGGGTGACGCGGGTGTCGGTGTCGCTTCGGTTGGTGAAGTCGCGGTCAACATACTCGGCCGACAGCGTCAGGAAGCCGTCCGAACCGAGCTTGAGGCCTTGCCAGCCCGCCACCGTCTTGGTCGCGCCGTCGCGACGCTTCTGCTTGGCGCCCGTCTGCAGGCCGTCGAAGCTGGTGATGTACTTGCCGGCCGTGACCGTGACGCCGCCGCCGTGGTCGGCTTCGCGCAGGCGCAGGTTGATGACGCCGGCGATGGCGTCCGAGCCGTACTGGGCCGCGGCGCCGTCACGCAGGACCTCGATGCGGTCCAGGGCGACCGACGGGATGGCGTTGAGGTCGACGGCGGCCGAGCCGCGGCCGACCGAACCGTTCAGGTTGACCAGGGCGGTCGTGTGGCGGCGCGTGCCGTTGACCAGAACCAGGGTCTGGTCGGGGCCCTGGCCGCGCAGCACGGCCGGACGAACCGAATCGGTGCCGTCGGTGTTCGACGGGCGCGGGAAGGTGATCGACGGAACCGTGGCGGCCAGGGCGGTGGCCAGCTCGGTGCTGCCGCGCTGCTGCAGGGTCTTGGCGGTGACGACGTCGACCGGGGCCAGGGTGTCCAGGCGCGAGCGGCCGGCGGTGCGGGTGCCGGTGACGACGATCTCGTCGACATTGGTGTTTTCGTCCGCCGGCGGCGTGGCCGTCTGGGCGTTGGCGGTCGCGGCGAAGGCCGTCAGCGAAGCGGCGGCCAGCAATAAGCTTCTGTAACGCATGAGAAATCCCCTCTCGTGGCCGGGGATGAGGCGCGCGTCCTCAAGCCCCGAAGCGGGGGTCTTGATTGCCCCCACGGCGAACATGGGATTTCATCGGTGTGCGTACAAGCTGAGCATTTCTACGCTGCGACGCAGAAAAAAACGGCGCGGATCGCTCCGCGCCGTTCTCTTGAAACGTTCAGAACCCAGACGGGTCTTAGGCTTCGTAGTGGTCGCCTTCGAACGAGCCGGCGCCGCCTTCCGCCATGTCTTGGGCGGCTTCGGCTTCGGCCGCGCGATCTTCCTCGAACTGCGAGTTGATCACGTTTTCGCCGCGCGCCTGGCGCTCGGCTTCGTCCTGGCTGCGCGCGATGTTGAGGGTGACCGTGATGGTCACTTCAGCATGCAGCTTCACCTTCACTTCGTGGACGCCCAGCGTCTTGATCGGCTTGTCCAGCACGATCATCGAGCGGTCGACCTTGCCGCCTTCGGCCTTGATGGCGTCGGCGACGTCGCGGCCCGCGACCGAACCGTACAGCTGGCCGCTTTCGCCAGCCTGACGGATCAGGATGTATTGCGTGCCGTCCAGCGCTTCACCGTTCTTGCCTGCGGCTTCACGGTTCTTGACGTTGCGGGCTTCGATCTCAGCGCGCTGAGCTTCGAAGGTGGCCAGGTTCGCCTTGGTGGCGCGCAGGGCCTTGCCGCGGGGCAGCAGGAAGTTACGGGCGAAGCCGTCCTTCACGGTGACTTCGTCACCCAGGACGCCGGTGCCTTCGACGCGTTCGAGCAGAATGACTTTCATCGTGGTGTCTCCCTTACTTCACGACGTAGGGGAGCAGAGCCAGGAAGCGGGCGCGCTTGATGGCCTTGGCCAGTTCGCGTTGCTTCTTGGCCGACACCGCGGTGATGCGCGACGGGACGATCTTGCCGCGTTCGGAAACGTAACGCTGCAGCAGCTTCACGTCCTTGTAGTCGATCTTCGGCGCGTTGGCGCCCGAGAACGGGCAAACCTTGCGGCGACGGAAGAACGGGCGGCGGGCGCCGCCAGCGGCGGCGGCCGGAGCGCCGGCTTCGGGAGCGGTCGTATCGGTCATGATCTATCTCTCCCTTACGCTTGAGCCTGGGGCGCGAAGTCTTCGCGCGGACGTTCCGGGCGATCGCCACGGTCACGACGGGCGAGAACCGGCGACAGTTCCAGGTCCAGCTCTTCCACGCGGATGGTCATGAAGCGCAGCACATCTTCGTTGATGAGCAGCTGACGCTCCATTTCCTTCACGGCCGGCGCCGGGGCGTCGATCGCGAGCAGGGAGTAGTGGCCCTTGCGGTTCTTCTTGATGCGGTAGGTGAGGTTGCGAAGGCCCCAGTACTCGATCTTGGCGATGTGGCCGCCATTCTCTTCGATGAGGGTCTTCAGTTGCTCGTTCAGAGCTTCGGCCTGTTGCGGCGAGATATCTTGCCGCGCGATGACCACGTGTTCGTAGAACGCCATGTTTTCCTTCTTCCGTTGGGGAAGGCGGCGCGGTCGTCGGCGGAAGTCCGACGTCCACGATGGATCCTGCACACCGAGCGGGGAAATCCCCGGTCCCGGATGGGTGCGTGCAAGACCGCTCTTCCGTGAGAACGCGCGCTCTTACAGAAGATGGGCCTGAAAGGCAAGCCGCATCGAGGTTTGCCGCCGAACCAGGCGATGCGGGGCGGTGTCCGATAAACGACATTGGCCGGGTTCATCCCGCCGCCCAACTATGCTAGCAGGCGAACATGAGGATCGGTGATCGTCTCTTGGTGGCATTCGCAGCGGCCTTGGCCGCCGGGACGGCGCATGCCGAGATCATCCAGAAGCCCGTCACCTCGGTCTCGGCGCGCGAAGGCAGGTTCGCCGGCTATTCCGCGGCCATCCCGCTGGATCTGTCCACCGACACCGAGAAGGTCGCCCTGACGGTCAGGTCCTCGGGCATGATCGAGAACCCGACCTACGACTTCGATCTCAACCTGACCCAGAAGCCCGACGACCAGCGCGTCGGCCAGCGGTCGGTGGCGCTCGGCGCCTCGTGGAACGAGAACGAGGCCAAGGTGCGCTCTTCGATGTCCAAGGCCTTCGGCTTCGGACTCCTGCCGCGCGCCAACTATATTCGCGTCTCGATGGACATGGACGCCAGCCAGGCGATCGCCGTGCCTGGCAAGATCCCCGTGGCCCGCGCCAATATCCGCTCGTCCCTGACCCTGGACGGCAAGCCGGTCGGCTCGATCGCCTTTGGCGGCGGCTCCACGGGCGACGAGGGCGTCGACCTGAGCCTGACCCGGCCGTTCGACATCCCCGCCGAATTCACCGTCAGCGTGCGGGGCGTCAGCAACGAGCGCGAAAGCTGGCGGCTGCAGGACGCCCGCGCCATGATCAAGCTGGTGAAGGTCGGCTGGTAGCCTCCAGCTCGCGATCCCCGTCGTTCTTCGGCTTTTTGGCGGTGACGGCCGCGAAGCGCTTCAGATACTCAGGGTGCTCGGTGCCCATGACCTTGTCCCAAAAGGTGAAGTAGAGGCCGTAGTTCCACCCCGCCTGGGCGTGGTGCAGGTCGTGGTGGGTCACGGTCGTCAGGAACGGGAGCAGCGGCCGGCCGTCCTTGCGGGCGGGAAACAGCTCGTAGCCCGAGTGGCCGATCGTGTTGCGGACGATCTGGTGCAGCATGAACAGGCCCACCACCGGCCATTGGGTGGGAACCACGATCATCCACAGCGGCACGAACACGCCGTTGATGAAGGCCTCGCCCAGGTCGAAGCTGTAGGCGGTGAACGGCGAGGGGTTGTTCGACCGGTGGTGCCGGCGGTGGAAGCGCCGGAACAGGCGGCGGTCGTGGATCAGCCGGTGGGTCCAGTAGAACCACGCGTCGTGGGCGACGATCATCAGGACGAGACTGGTCCAGAACCAGACCGGGCCCCAGCTCTTGGCGATATCGGGTCCCGGCAGCCAGCCGGCGCGGAACAGGCCGAAGGTCAGCAGGCCCACGGTCGAGAAGATGGCGATCGAACGGATCGAGGTCGCGAACTCGGTCAGCAGTTGGCGAGCGGGGGGCTTGCTGTCGCGGATCTTGCGGCCGGCAAGCGGGATCGCCAGGACGACCCACAGCACCAGCCAGAGGCCGACCGAGAAGATCGCATAACGGGTGACATCGACCCACATGGCGTCCAGCCAGTTGCGGGCGAAGGGGAGGAGAGTGTCGAGCATTTATCCGGGCTCCAGAGCGAAAGACCTCGCCAAGGAAGCGGCCGGTTCTTCGCTCGTCGCGCCGAACTTGAAATCAGGCCCGTTTGTCGCTTTTCGGCGGACCTTCGCCGGTTTCGATAAGCCGCAGACGCGGGTGCGTGGGCGTGACGTCCTGGCGCCAGGCGGTCGGGGTGACGCCGGTGGCGGCGCGGAAGGCGCGGTTGAACGGTCCCAGCGAGGCGAAGCCCAGTTCGTAGGCGATGGTCGACACCGACTTCAGCGCCTGCTCCGGATCGGCCAGGGCGACCTTGGCCGCCTCGATCCGCCGGCCGTTGACGTAGTCGGCGAAGTTGCGGTGGCCCAGCGTGCCGTTGATCAGCTTGCGCAGGCGGTGCTCGGGCGCGCCGACCAGGGCCGCCAGAGCGCCGATCGACAGGTCCTCGCCGCGCCAGACCTCGTTTTCGTTCATCGCCTTGTCCAGGCGGGCCAGGACCAGGCGGTCGGCGGGGGTCAGGTCGAGGGTCTCGGCCTGCTTGACCACGGGCGGCTCGCCGGCCGCGGGCCGGGCCTGGACCAGCACCGGCTCGGCGCGCAGCAGGGCCAGGGCCGAGCCGACGCCCAGGGCGGCGAGGGCGACGGCCTGGACCAGGCTGGGCAGCATGGGACCCTTGCCCAAGCCGAAGTCGCACAGGGTCTGGACCAGCATGTAGCCGGTCGCCGCCGCCGCGATCGGCGCGCGCAGATGTCGGCGGCGCTCCACCAGGTCGATCCGCCAGCCGCGCCAGGTCATCAACAGGATGTGCGCGTTGATCGCCAACGACACGGCCGCGAAGATCCACCAGGCGACGACGCGCGCCGGCGAGGGGGGCAGGAACGCGCCGGGTATCCAGAGCGCCAGCACCGCGGCGGGCAAGGCCAAGCGCCAGGCCGGGATCTTCGGCTCGTCCTCGAACAGCACCGAGCAGAACAACCAGAGCACCGCGGCCGCCATCGAACTCAGGAGCCAGGTCAGCAGGCTCAGGTGCAGGCGGGCCGTGTAGTAGAAATGGCTCTCAAAGCCGTGCGCCATGGCGCAAGCCATCAGCAGCACGCCGACCCAGCGCGTCGGCGTCATCTCGCGGCTGGCGGCCAGGGACACGCCCGTAGCGGCGAAGGCGCCGATGGCGACGCCGCGCAGCCCCAGTTCAAGGCCGGAGGGGTCGATATGGGCGGGATCGATCCCAATGTATGTCATGGGCCGATCATCTCCCGTCAGCCGCGCGCGCCTCAACCCGCGCGGCTAGCCGGAACCCGAAAAGGCTGGTTGCTTCTTGAAGCCGCTACTTCTTGGCCTTGTAGGCCTTCACCGCGTCCATGGTCTGGGTGACGTGGCCGGCGAAGTTCCCGTCGGTGTAGCTGAGCAGGATCTTGCCGTCGGGCGCGATCACGTAGGACGTGCGGTTCGACCATTCCGGCTTCATCGACAGCACCACGTCGTAGCTCTTGATCAGCGCCTTGTCGGCGGCGGCGACCGCGAACTTGTCGCGGCAGTGCTCCTTGGAGAAGTCCTTGATGCGGTCGACATTGCCAGCCGTGACGCCGATCACCGTGGCGCCCAGCTTTTCGAACTCGGGCGTGGCCTCGGCGAATTCGTGGGCCTCGGCGGTGCAGCCGGCGGTATAGGCGGCCGGGAAGAAGTACAGGACCACGGGGCCCTTCTTCAGCGCCTTGGCCAGCTTGAAGTCGAAGTCCTTGCCGGCCAGCGCGGCCTTGGCGGTGAAGTCGGGCGCCTTGTCGCCGACCTTGAGGGCGGCGAGGGCGGGCGAAGCGGCGGCGAGGGCGAACGCGGCGACGCCGGCGAGGATGAGTTTCATGGCGCGACTCCGAGGAAGGATGGCCCAGCTACGCTGGCGGGCGCACTTTGGATGTGGCCGCCCCGTAATTGCAAGCGTTGGGCGTCACGCGCCGCACTTGCCCCAATGGGGCCTTTCCCCTAACCCTCCCGGCCTTGAATTGACTTGAGAAGGAGCGGGCCGCCATGAGCATCGCCTTCATTTTCCCCGGCCAGGGCAGCCAGTCGGTCGGCATGGGCGTCGATCTCGCCGAGGCCTTCGCCAGCGCCCGCGAGGTCTTCCAGGAGGTCGACGACGCCCTGGGCCAGAAGCTGTTCGCGCTGATGAAGGACGGTCCGGAGGGCGACCTGACCCTGACCGAGAACGCTCAGCCAGCCCTGATGGCCGTCAGCCTGGCGGTCACCCGGACCCTGGAAAAGGAATTCGGCGTGGGCATCGACCGCGCCGCCTTCGTCGCCGGCCACTCGCTGGGTGAATACTCGGCCCTGGCCGCCGCCGGCGCCATCACCCTGGCCGACACCGCGCGCCTGCTGAAGCTGCGCGGCCAGGCCATGCAGCGCGCCGTGCCGGTGGGCGAGGGCGCGATGGCCTCGCTGATCGGTCCGAAGACCGACCTGGCCCTCGCCGAAGCCGCCGCCGCGGCCGGCTCGGAAGTCGGCGTCTGCGTCGTGGCCAACGACAACAACAACGGCAATGTCGTGATCTCGGGCGCCAAGGCCGCGGTCGACAAGGCCATCGAAAAGGCCAAGGAGCTGGGCGCGCGGGCCATCCCGCTGAACGTTTCGGCCCCGTTCCACTGCCCGCTGATGCAGCCGGCGGCCGACGAGATGGCGCAGGCCCTGTCCAAGACCACCATCATCGCCCCGCGCGCCCCGCTGGTGGCCAATGTCACCGCCGCCCCGGTCCACGATCCGGACGTCATCCGCAAGCTGCTGGTCGAGCAGGTCACCGGCCGCGTCCGCTGGCGCGAGAGCATGACCTGGCTGGCCACGGAAGGCGGCGTCACGCGTTTCGCCGAGGCCGGCGCCGGCAAGGTGCTGTCGGGCATGGCCAAGCGCATCGCGCCGGACTCCGAGGCGACCCCGCTGAACACGCCCGCCGATCTCGAAGCCTTCGCGGCCTCGCTTTAATCCATAAGGAAGACCGACACATGTTCGATCTGACCGGCAAGACCGCTCTCGTCACCGGCGCCACCGGCGGCATCGGCGGCGCCATCGCCAAGGCCCTGCACGAGCAGGGCGCGCACGTCGTGCTCTCGGGCACCCGCGAATCGGCTCTCTCGGAGCTGGCCGCCCAGTTCGGCGAGCGCGTGTCGTTCGTGGCGGCGAATCTCTCCGACTCCGCCGCCGTCGACGGGCTGGTCGCCAAGGCCGAGGAAGCCGCCGGCGCGCCGCTGGACATCGTGATCGCCAACGCCGGCGTAACCCGCGACGGCCTGCTTGTCCGCATGAAGGACGAGGACTGGGAAACCGTCATCAAGATCAATCTGGAAGGCTATTTCCGCCTTTCGCGCGCCGCCGCCAAGGGCATGATGAAGCGCCGCGCCGGCCGCATCATCGGCATCACCTCGGTGGTCGGCGTGACCGGCAACCCCGGCCAGACCAACTACGCGGCCTCCAAGGCCGGCATGATCGGCTTCTCCAAGGCCCTGGCCCAGGAACTGGCCAGCCGCGGCGTGACGGTCAACTGCGTGGCCCCCGGCTTCATCGCCAGCCCGATGACCGACGCCCTCAACGAGCAGCAGAAAGCCGGCATCCTGGCGACGATCCCCGCGGGCAGGCTGGGCGAGGGGAGCGATATCGCCGCGGCGTGCGTTTTCCTGGCCAGCGACCAGGCCGGTTACGTCACCGGTCAGACCTTGCACGTCAACGGCGGCATGGCCATGATCTAAAACCGTTGTCGCTCCTTCGGTCTGCCCGCTAGCAAGCCGAAAAGGAACGTGATAGGCGGAGCCCGACAATTCCCGCAGATGGTGAGGCGCAACCTCATTGTCCGAGGGCCGAAATCTCATAACGAGGGACTGAACAGAATGTCCGACATTCTCGAGCGCGTGCGTAAGATCGTCATCGAACACCTGGATGCCGATCCCGAGAAGGTCACCGAGAAGGCCTCCTTCATCGATGACCTGGGCGCCGACAGCCTCGACAACGTTGAGCTGGTGATGGCGTTCGAAGAAGAGTTCGACATCGAAATCCCGGACGACGCCGCCGAGCACATCCAGACCGTTGGCGACGCCGTGAAGTTCATCACGGAAAAGACCGCCTAAAAGGCGTCGAGTTCGCTAGTCGAACCTGACCATTTCCGCCGCGTCGCACGGGCTCTTGCCATCGTGCGCGCGGCGGTTTTCGTTTGAGGCCAAGATTTCGCGAGTGGCGCGGCCCTGGGGTTCTCCCCACATCCCGCGTCCCGCATCGAAGGTTTGGGAGTGATCCATGCGTAGAGTTGTCGTCACGGGTATCGGCCTGCTGACCCCTCTGGGCCACGGTGTTGACGTTACCTGGAAGAACATTCTGGCCGGCAAGTCCGGCGCCAACCGCATCACGGCCTTCGATCCGACCGACTATGCCTGCAAGGTCGCCTGCGAGGTTCCGCGCGTCGACGGACGCGGCGGCGGCGGCCCGGACGTCGAGGGCTCGTTCGATCCCGACCAGACCATGAGCCCGCGCGACCAGAAGCGCGTGGACGATTTCATCCTGTACGGCATCGCCGCGGCCGACGAGGCGATCAAGGATTCGGGCTGGGTTCCCGAGACCGACGAGGACAAGTGGCGCACGGGCGTCATCCTCGGTTCGGGCATCGGCGGCCTGTCGACGATCGCCGACACCGCGCTCGAGCTGGAAGCCAAGGGGCCCCGCCGGGTCAGCCCGTTCTTCATCTCCTCGGCCCTGATCAACCTTATCTCGGGTCAGGTTTCGATCAAGTACGGCTTCAAGGGCCCCAACCACGCGGTCGTCACGGCCTGCGCCACCGGCGCCCACGCCATCGGCGACGCCATGCGCCTGATCAAGTACGGCGACGCCGACGTGATGGTGGCCGGCGGCGCCGAGGCGGCCGTCTGCAAGGTCGGCATCGCCGGCTTCATCGCCTGCCGCGCCGTCTCCACCGACTGGAACGACACGCCTGAGAAGGCCTCGCGCCCCTATGACAAGGACCGCGACGGCTTCGTGATGGGCGAGGGCGCCGGCGCCCTGGTGCTGGAAGAGTACGAGCACGCCAAGGCGCGCGGGGCCAAGATCTACGCCGAGGTGGTCGGCTATGGCCTGTCGGGCGACGCCCACCACATCACCGCGCCGTCGGAAGACGGCGAAGGCGGCGGCCGCGCCCTGGCGTCGGCGATCAAGGACGCGGGCCTCAAGCCCTCGGACATCGACTACATCAACGCCCACGGCACCTCGACCATGGCCGACGGCCTGGAAGCCGGCGCCGTCGAGCGCTTCCTGGGCGATCACGCCAAGAACGTCGTCATGTCGTCGACCAAGTCGATGACGGGCCACCTGCTGGGCGCGGCCGGCGCGATCGAGGGGATCTTCTCGATCCTGGCGATCCGCGACCAGATCGCTCCGCCGACCATCAACCTCGACAATCCCGACGTCCACGTCGCCATGAACCTGGCGCCGAACAAGGCCGTGCCGATGAAGATCGATGTGGCGGTGTCCAACAGCTTCGGCTTCGGCGGCACCAACGCCACCGTGGTGTTCAAGAAGGTCTCGTGAGCAAGAAGCCGTCAGCCCCTCGGGCCCCTCGCGCCCACAAGCGTTCGTCCCCCCGGGCGAACCGTCGCGAAACCGCGTCCGTGGGGCGGCGGCTGATCCGCGCCTTTTTCGGCGCCGTCACGACCCTGGTCGTGATCGGCATGGTCGCCATTCTCGGCGCGGCCTGGGTCTATAACGGTCCCGGTCCCGCCGCGAAGGCCGGCGACAAGACCACCGTCGTCCTGCGCAAGGGCGCCAGCCTGCCGGAGATCGCCTCCAGCCTGGAGCGGGGCGGGGTGATCCGCTCCTCGTCGATCTTCATGACCGCCGCCAAGGCCACGGGGGCGGCCCGGACGCTGAAGGCCGGCGAATACGAATTCGCCAGCCGCGCCTCGATGGCCCAGGTGCTGGACGCCATCCGCCACGGCCGCATCGTCCGCCACTGGATCACCATTCCCGAGGGGCTGACCTCGGACATGGTCATGGACATCCTGGCCAAGTCGGACATCCTGGAAGGTAGCGCCGCGACCCCGCCCGAGGGCGCGATCCTGCCCGAGACCTACGAGGTCCAGCGCGGCGAGGACCGCGCCGCCGTCCTCAAGCGGATGATGGACGACCGCGACAAGCTGCTGAACCAGCTGTGGGCCAACCGCCAGTCGGGCCTGCCCTACCGGTCGAAGGAAGAGGCCGTGATCATGGCCTCGATCGTCGAGAAGGAGACGGGCGTGAAGGGCGAGCGCCCGCAGGTGGCGGCCGTTTTCGTCAACCGTCTGCGCACCGGGATGCGTCTGGATACCGACCCGACCGTGATCTACGGCATCTCGCGCGGCCGGCCGCTGGGCCGCGGCCTGCGCCGGTCCGAGCTGGATGCGTTCACGCCCTACAACACCTACAAGATCGATGGCCTGCCGCCGACGCCGATCGCCAATCCGGGCCGCGCGGCCCTGGAGGCGGCGCTGAACCCGGCCAGGACCAACGACCTCTATTTCGTCGCCGATGGCACGGGCGGCCACGTGTTCGCCTCGACGCTGGAGCAGCACAACGCCAACGTCGCCAAGTGGCGCCAGATCGAGCGTGACCGGGCCGGGGCGGGCGTCCCCGTGGTTCCGGCCCCGCCAGCCGCCAAGCCGCTGGCGGGGGGCTAGACCATGTCGATCTCGGGGATGACCGGCTTCGCGCGGGTCGAGGGCGCCCACGGCGCCTGGACCTGGGCTGTCGAGGCGCGCAGCGTAAACGGCCGCAACCTCGAGACCCGCTTCCGCGGCCCACCGGGCTTCGAGGCCCTGGAGCGCGCCGCGCGCGAAGGCGCGCAAGCCCGTTTTCAGCGCGGCCAGCTGACGCTCAACGTCCAGGCCAAGCGCGCCGAGACCTCGGGCGAGACCCAGGTGAATATCGCGACCCTGGAGCGCTACCTGACCGCTGGGGGCCCCTATGTGGCCACCGGCATGGTCGCCAAGCCCAGCCTGGATGGCCTGCTGGCCCTGAAGGGCGTCATCGAGGCCCGCGAGGACGAGGACGACGCCGAGACCCGCGCCGCCGTCGAGGCCGGCATGGCCGCCTCGATCGGGCAGGCCCTCGATGGCCTTAAGATCACGCGCCTGGAGGAGGGGGCCACCCTTGATCCGGTGCTGAACGGCCTGATCGACAGGATCGAGGCGCTCACGGGCCAGGCCGAAAGCGAGGCCGCCGGCCAGCCCGCGGTGCTGAAGGACCGCTTCGCCCGCCGCATGGCCGAACTGGTCGGGGAGGCGGCCAGCGAAGACCGCATCGTCCAGGAAGCCGCCGCCCAGGCCGTGAAGGCCGATGTGCGCGAGGAGCTCGATCGCCTGGCGAGCCACGTCGTCGCCGCGCGCGCGCTCCTGTCCGGCGAGGGCGCGTCCGGCCGCAGGCTCGACTTCCTCTCCCAGGAATTCATGCGAGAATCCAATACCCTCTGCTCGAAATCGGCCCTGACCGCCCTGACCGCGATCGGTCTGGAGCTGAAGGCCGTGATCGAGCAGTTCCGCGAGCAGGTTCAGAACGTTGAATAAGCCCCACCATCCCCATCGCGGCCTGCTCTTGATGGTCGTCGCGCCCTCTGGCGTCGGCAAGACCTCGCTGACCCGCCGCCTGGTGGCCGACCACAACGACTTGCACCTGTCGATCAGCTACACCACGCGCGAGCCGCGTCCTGGCGAACACGATGGCCGCGACTATCACTTCGTCACGCGCGAAGCGTTCCAGGCCATGATCGACGATGACGCCTTCCTGGAATGGGCGGAGGTCTACGGAAACTTCTACGGCAGCCCCAAGCCGCCGATCATGCAGGCGCTCGAACGGGGCGAGAGCGCCCTGTTCGACATCGATTTCCAGGGCGCCATGAAGGTGCACGCCCAGGCGAAGGACGACAGCGTGCTGGTCTATATCCTGCCGCCGTCTCTGGCCGAGATGAGCCGGCGTCTGCACGCGCGCAGCCAGGACAGCGAGGAGGTGATCCACCGCCGTCTTTCGCGCGCCAAGGACGAGGTCGCCGACTGGGAGCGCTTCGACTACGTCATTCTCAATGAGGATTTCGATCGGGCCTATTCGGACCTGGCCCACATCTATCACGCCGAACGTCTGAAACGGGCGCGCAACCCGTGGATCGGCGGGTTGGTGAGCGATCTTCTCAAGGAAGAGATCTGAGACCTAACGGCGGGCTTTCGCCCGCCGCCGGGGCCGCCGCGCCTTAGAGCGCTCGACGGCCGAAGATCAGGTGATAGAGCGCCAGGATGACGACGGCGCCGATGGTGGCCACCAGCAGGCTGTAGAGATTGAAGCCGGACACGCCGGCGTTGCCGAACTGGTTGAACAGCCAGCCGCCGACGAACGCGCCGACGATGCCGAGGACGATATCGAGCAGCACGCCGCTGCCGGAACGGTTCACGAGCTTGCTGGCGATGAAGCCGGCGATCAGGCCCAGAAGGAGCCAGGCGAGAATGGACATCTTAGGGACTCCGTGAGCGGTCGCCCTGCGCGACCTTGCCCAATCAAGTCCTCGACCGTCCCGTTAGTTCCCGCGCATGCGTTCCTGCACGAGGGCGATCAGCTTTTCGGCCGGGGGGCGGCCGAAAACGATGAACAGGCCCGAGCCCAGAATGGCTCCGATCAGGAATGTGAGATCCATCGGTACTTTCCCTACGACTGGTAGGAGCTATTGCAGACGCGGTGTGGCCAAGCCAAGGCGACAAGGGGGCGCTGCGACGATCGGTCTTGGCTTCGCCCGTTCAGGCGGCTTTCGGAGGCGCGATGATGCTCATCACGCAGGTCAGGCCCTCGGGGGCGTAGTCGAAGGTCGCCGAGCCGGCCAGGTCGCCCTTGAGGCTGGCGGCGATCAGGCGCGAACCGAAGCCGCCGCGCTCGGGCGGCCTGACCGGAGGTCCGCCGCGTTCGCGCCACTCGATGGTCAGCAGGGTGCGGCCGCCCAGGCTCCAGGAGACGGCCACGCGGCCGTTCTCGTTCGACAGCGCGCCGTATTTCGAAGCGTTGGTGGCCAGTTCGTGGAAGATCATCGCCAGGGCCAGCGCGGCGTTCGGCGCCAACGGCAGTTGCGGACCCTCAAGGGTCACCTGGCTGGCATAGGGCTTCAGCGCCTCGGCCAGCAGTTCGCCCAGGTCGGCGCCTTCCCAGTTGCGACGGGTGAGCAGGTCGTGGGCCGAGGCCAGGGTGTAGAGGCGATCGTTGAACTGGGCGAGGCCGTTCTGGTCGCCTGTACGGAGGCTGTGGCGGGCGAGGGACTGGACCACGACCAGGGTGTTCTTCACCCGGTGGTTCAGCTCGTTGATCATCAGTTGCTGCCGGTCGGCGGCGCGGCGTGCGTCGCCGTCGCGAGCCCGCAGGATATCGGCCGCGGCCCGCAGCGAACCGCGCACCTCGGCGATTTCCTGCAGGTGCGAGGGGGCCGGATCCAGCGGCTGGCCGGAGGCCAGGGCCTCGGCCTCGGACACCAGGCCCCGGACGTCGCGGGAGATGGGACGGGCGAAGGCGAACGCGGCCGCCACGCCCAGGGCGATCAGCAGAGCCGCGCCGGCGATGGCCGGGCCCAGCGAACTCAGCACCGTCCTGTTCAGTTCTTCGCGCGGCACCCCGACGATGAAGGTCCACCCATAGGTCGGCGAGCGGCTGAAGGCCGACAAGGTCTGGACGCCGTCGAGGGTGTGGGTCCGCACGACGCCGTCGTTCGCCCGCGCCATGGCCTGCCGCATGTCCAGGCTGGCGTGCTTGCCCAACATCCTTTCCTGATCGCGCGAACGGGCCACCAGGGCCGCATTGCGGTCGACGATGCTGGCGGTCCAGGTTTGGGGAAACGTCTGGGCGGTCATCAGGGCGTGGAAGGCCGCCGGTTGCTGCATATAGGCCAGCACCAGCAGCTTGCCGTTGACCAGGACGGGCATGTTCACGCCGATGATTGGGCCGGCCCCCCGGCGCGGGATCAGATTGCTGACGTTCGACTTGCCCGTGGTCATCTCGCGCCAGGACGTGGGCGAGAGGGGCGCGTAGGGCGTCGGTCGACCCGGGGCTATCCGCGTATTGATCAACTGGGCGTCGTGGGTCATCAGCACGATCCAGCCTTCGCGCCCCTCCACGGCCTCGCGCGCCTGTTTTTCGAAGGTGGCCAGGTCGCCTTGAGCCAGGGCCGGCGAGACGGCCAGGCCTTGCAGAATGCTCTGTCCCCTGGCCGATCTGGCGATCGGTGGCCAGGGAGAGGGCCCGGGTCATGGCGATCAGCTGGGTGGAGAAGCGGCGCTGCCCCTCGGCATACTGCTGGGCCGCCAGCGCGCCCATCAGCAGGATGGCGGGGGCCGCGAGGGTCAGCGCCATGAAGAGCAAGCGCCGCGCAACCGTCGATGGCGCCTTCACCGCGCTTTTGATAGTCACATTCGCCCCACTTCGCCTGGCCAAGGCTCGAGAGCGCCGGCCCCACCGTCAATAGACTTCAGGGCAGATTAGCCGTGGTGACGGGTCAGCATCCAGAGGGCCATCGCCACCATCAGCAAATTTTCGGTCAGGGACACAAAGCCCAGCGGCACGTTGGTGTCTCCGCCAACGCAGGCGCATTTCAGCTCGCGCTTGTCGATATAGACGGCCTTGAACACCGAAACCGCGCCCACGCCGCCGATGAACAGGCCCAAGGGCGCGGCGAATCCCGTCAGCACGCCCGCCGCCATCAGCACCCCGGCCGTCAGCTCGGCGAAAGGATAGACATAGCCATAGGGCGCCCAGCGGCGGGCCAGCAGGTCGTAGTTCAGGAACATGGTCGAGAAGGCCTCGAACGTCGCGCAGCTTGAGCATGGCCAGCAGGCTCATGGAGAAAGCCACGAACCACTCGGCGGCCTGCGCCGTCAGAGGCGTATGAAAGGCCGCTTGGCTGGCCGCCAGGGCGAGCAGGGCGGCGACGGCGAAGACGGCGATCACCGGGGCGTAGGTCAGGGCCTTGGGATCGCGGACCCTCGCGCCGAAATGCCGGCGCAGATCGTCGTAACCGCCTATCCGCTGTCCGTCGATGAAGGCCTGGGGCGTGGTCCTGACGTCGTGCTCGGCCTTGAAGGCGTCGGTCTCGGCGCGAGTCTTCAGCCAATGATCCTCGACGACATAGCCTCTGGCCTTCAGCAGGTGCATCGCCTTCAGGCCATAGGGGCAGACGTGCCCGGGCATGACCATGCGGTACAGTACGGCGGTTTTCACGGGACTCATCGCTTGAACTCCTTGGCGCGCGACTGGGTCCGCCCCATGTAGGGTCCGTACCATGGTACGGAGTCAAGGCATGGCCAACACGATCGCGACCTTGGCGCGCGAAGGCGGAGTTCGGGGTGGAGACGGTGCGCTACTACCAACGGCGGGGTCTGTTGCGAACGCCCGACAAGTCCGGCGGTTCGGCGCTGTCCGGCGGCGTCCGGCGCTACGACGCCGAGGACCTGCGGCGGCTGAAGTTCATTCGCGCCGCGCAAGGCGCCGGGTTCACGCTGGAGCAGATCGGCGAGTTGCTGGCGCTGGACTCCGGCGAGGACCGTGCGCGCGCCAGAGCGCTGGCGCGGGAACGGATCATGGCGCTGGATGAGAAGATCGCCGAGCTGCGGGCGGCGCGGGCCTCCCTCGACAAGCTGGCGCGCGCCTGCGCGGCGTCCGACACCGGCCCGTGCCCGATCATCGCGGCGTTCGAGGGGGCCTAGACCAGGATCGCCAGGGCTGAGAAGCCGAGCAGGGCGCAGGCGATGGACAGGCGGACGAACATGGGAGCCTCCCTGGCGGTGTTGGGCCAGAAAGCGTCCGTCCAGATGAACCTAAGCTGAAGCTTGGCCCAGGCTCGCTCGGGCCAGCGCCAGGAAGCCGGCCAGGTCGATGACCTCCGCGCGGGCGTCGGGGCTGATGCCGGCCTTTTCGCACAACGCGCCGCCGCCCAGCCCCTTCAGACTCGATCGCAGCATCTTGCGGCGTTGGCCGAAGGCGGCGGCGGTGACGCGTTCGAGGGCGGCGATCAGGTCGGCGGGCGGCGGATCGGCCTTGGGCACGAGGCGGACCACGGCCGAGGCCACCTTGGGCGGCGGGGTGAAGGCCTTGGCCGGCAGGTCCATGACCGTCTTGGCGTCGCATAGGACCTGGGAGATCACCGCTAGGCGGCCGTAGGCGTCGTCATCGGTGTGGGCGACGATACGGTCGGCGACTTCCTTCTGGAACATCAGGGTCATGGACAGCGGCTTGAACGGCCCGGTCAGCCAGTTGATCAGCAGCTGGGTGCCGACATTGTAGGGCAGGTTGGAGACCACGTGGGCCGGTCCGCCGGCGGCCTTCAGGGCGTCGACCTTCAGGGCGTCGCCCTCGACCAGGTCCAGGCGCCCGTCGGCGACCTCGGCCAGTTCCGACAGCAGGGGCAGGAACCGGCTGTCCTTCTCGATGGCCACGACGCGGGCGCCGGTCTCCAGCAGGGCGCGGGTCAGGCCGCCGGGACCAGGACCGACCTCGACCACGATGTCGCCTTCGCCGACCTGAGCCATGCGGGCGATCTTGCGGGTGATGTTCAGGTCCAGCAGGAAGTGCTGGCCGAAGCTCTTGCGCGCCAGCAGGTCGTGGCGCTCCAGGGCCTCGCGCAAGGGCGGCAGGTCGGCCAGGCTCATGGTCGTTTCTCTCAGGCGCCGCGGCGGGCGGCGATGTCGGCCGCCAGCCTGATGGCGGCGATCAGGCTATCGGGCCGGGCCAGGCCGCGTCCAGCGATGTCGAAGCCGGTGCCGTGGTCGGGCGAGGTGCGCACGATCGGCAGGCCCAGGGTGATGTTCACGCCGCCCCAGAAGTCCAGCATCTTGACCGGGATCAGAGCCTGGTCGTGATACATGCACAGCACGCCATCGTAGCGGACGCGGGCTTCCGGATGGAACAGGGTGTCGGCCGGGGCCGGACCGACGGCGTCGACCCCCAGGTCCTTCAGGGCGCGTACGGCGGGGGCGATGATCTCGATCTCCTCGCGCCCCAGGGCCCCGCCTTCGCCGGCGTGCGGGTTGAGGGCGGCGACGGCCAGACGAGGATTGGCGATCCCGAAGTCCTGGCGCAGGGCCTGGGCGGTGACGAGGCCGCTGTTGACGATGCTCTCGACGGTCAGGGCGGCCGGGACCTTGGCGAGGGCGGTGTGGATGGTCACCAGAGTTGCCCGCAGATCGCCGGCGGCCAGCATCATGACCGGACCGCGCGGACCGTCGAAGGTCGCCGCGGCGGTCAGCTCGGCCAGGAACTCGGTGTGGCCCGGGAACTTGAAACCAGCCTCGTAGAGCGGAGCCTTGGCGATCGGGGCGGTGACCAGGCCCGAAACGGCGCCGGACAAGGCCAGGCCCACGCCGGTCTCGATCCAGCGGATCACCTGTGGCGCATAGGTCGGCGAAGGCTGGCCGGAGACGACCGGAGAGAGCAGGGGGATGTCGATGACCGGCAGGGCCTCGGCGAAGACGCCGGCGGCCTCGTGAGGACCCGTGACGGCGCGCACCTTCACCCCGCCGCCGGCCGAGGCCAGCAGCTGGGCGTCGCCCACCACCACGAAGACCGGACCGTCCTGGCGCAGGGCGCCCCAGGCCTTGGCGATGATCTCCGCGCCGACGCCGGCGGGATCACCAGCGCTGAGGGCGAGGGGGCGGAGTGTCACCGGTTCTGGCCTATCGGGTCTCGATGGTCGCCTGGTTGCGCAGGTCGCGCAGGTAGCGCTTGGAGATCAGCGCCAGCTGCTGGCCGCGCAGGCGGTTCTCGATCTGGTCGTGCGACGGGGCGTTGGCGCCGCCCTGGCGCTTACCGCAGACCGCGATCAGGTGCATGCCGGCGTCGGTGCGGATCGGATCCGAGATCTGGCCGACGTCCAGCTTGTTGGCCGCTTCCTGGAAGGCGGGGGCCAGGTCGGTGATCTCGGCCTCGCCGAGGTCGCCGGCGACCAGGCCGTCCACCTTGCCGGCGACGCCTTCAAGGCTCGCGCAGTTGGTGATCTTGGGCTTCAGGTCGGTCAGCAGTTTCGTCGCCGCGGCGACCTGGGCCTCGGTGGCGTCGGCGGCCAGCGGCGCGGCGACCTGCTTGAGGTCGACGATAGCCGTCTTCGAGCCCGCGCGCTTGTCGCGCAGATAGACGATATAGACGCCGTCCTTGACCTGGATCGGCTTGGACAGCTGGCCGGGGCGGAGCTCTTCGAGCGCGGCGTCGACTTCGGGCGGCATCTCGCCCGGGCTGACCCAGCCCACGTCGCCGCCGTTGGCGGCCGTGGCCGAGGCCGAGAACTGGCGGGCGACGGCGGCGAAGGGCGCGCCTTGCTGCATCTGGTTGATCAGCTGGGCGGCGCCGTTGGTCGCCACCTCCATGCCGCCGACGCGGGCGGCGTCGAGGAACACTTCGCTGACCTGGTACTGCGGCTTGGCCGCGGCGTCGGCGAGGCGCTTCTGGTAGGCCTTGACCTGATCGTCGCCGATGCGCAGGCGCGAGCCATAGCGCCCCTGGATCCAGCTCTGCCAAGACGAGTCGGCGCGCAGCTGGGCGCGCCAGGTGTCGAGGCCGATGCCCTGCTGGACCAGCGACTGCTTCAGCTGTTCGGCGGTCATCTTGTTGGACTGGGCGATATCGCTGATCTGCTCGTCGACTTCCTTGTCGGTCGAGATGATCGTGATCTTCTGCTGCTTCTCGAGGCGCTTCAGCTCCTGCATCTGCAGGTGCTCGTCGACCAGCGAGCGTAGGGCTTCCTGCTCGATCTGCGGCAGGTTCTCCGGGGTGGCCTGCATGCCCGACGTGGCCATCAGCAGGCGCATGCGCTGCATCAGGTCGTAGCTGGAGACGATCTCATCGTTGACCACCGCGGCCACGCTTTCGGACAGCGGGTTCGCTGGCGCTGGCGCTGGCGCTGGCGGCGCGGCCTGGGCGGGCGGCGCGGCCACCTCAGGCGGCGCGGCCGCCGGCTGTTGCGCCTGAAGGGCTTGAGCGGGCAGGCCGAGGCTCGCCACGGTCAGGGCGAGAATGGACGCGGCGCCGGCCGCGAAAGTCGTGACGCTACGCGCAGACCGCATGGATAGTGTCGTTCCTCTAGTCCCTGGCCGCACCCGGCGGGCGCGGTCGGTTATCACGTTTTCGGAAGTGACGAACGCCAAATCTGACGTTTCCCCTTGGCCGACCAGGCGGTCGTCGCCCCCGAGACACACTGGGCGGACGCGCGCGGACGCGGCACGCCCCCCCAAGACGTGTTCACTCATTTGGAGACGTATCCTGCTGCGCCCAATGTGGCGAACGAAAGGCTGAACACGATCGTATGGTCAGGTTGCAGGCGAAGGCCGGTGGCCGTCGAGGCGTAGCGGTCCTGCTGCTGGTAGATGACGTCGATGCGGATGCAGTCGTCCTGGTAAGCGATGCCCAGGTCGCGGCGACGCCACACGTCGGCCACCATGTCACGCGCGCCGTAGGTGGTCAGCGACCAGTGCTTGGTCACCTTCAGTTCGCCGCGGGCTTCGAAGCTCTCCTGGCGGCTGCCGTTGGAATTGAGCTCGTCCTTCAGGTAGCGGACCGAGGCGTAGCCGCGGGTGGTGAAGGCGTCGACGCCCGTTTCCAGGCGCTTGATCTCCTGGGTGTCCGAGTCGAGGCGCGTGCGGGCGAAGGCCGTGATGCCGCGGACCGGCGTGACCGTCGCGGCCACCACCCAATCGGACGACTTTTCCTGCAGGCCGGTGCGGGCCGGCAGGAGGGGATCGAACTTCGACCGGAAGCTGCGGCCCACCAGAATGCTGCCGCTACGGCCGCCGGGCAGGGTGTAGGTGGCGCGGCCGCCGACGTTCAGGCGCTGGCCGCCCTCATAGAGGTCGAAGCCCGGCGACTTGTTGGCCGAGAAAAGGTTGGTTTCGTCGAACTCCAGCGTCGCGCTGTCCTCGTTGTAGAGGTAGGTCGTGGTCCCGTTGCGGGCCACGATGGTGGGCACGCGCGAACTGTCCGAACCCACGGCCACCTGGGCCAGGGGCTCCAGCACGACGTTGCCGCCGTTTTTCAGCGGCTTGTAGAATGGCAGGCTCAGGTCCACGCCGCCCACGCCCAGGGCGCGGGTGTAGGTGTCGTTGTCGCTGTCGCCCAGGGCCGCCGCGGCCGGCGTGATGTACGACTTGATCGAATAGGCGTCGCCGCGGGCCTGGGCGAAGGGCGAGACCTTTAGGCCGTTGCCGACGATGGTGCTGGTGCGCCAGTCGGCCTTGAAGCTGGCGCGGCTGGAATCGACGCCGTTCTGGCCCTTGTAGTCAGGCAGGTAGTAGGGCGGTTCGCCGTATTGCGACTCCGAGCGGTTGAGCATGACGCCCGAGCCTTGCAGGCGCAGACGACCGCCCAGGACCGGCGTGTCGGGTTCCCAGCGGGCTTCGACCAGTGGGCCGATCAACGGGAAGGCGCCGCTGTTCTCGAAGGCGTTCGCCGAGTTGGTCGTCGGATTGATGCCCACGACGCGCAGGCCCTGGATCGAGACGGCCGTCACCGAGAACCACGACCGGGCGTCCTGGCGGGTGGCGTAGATCTGCGAGGTCAGACGGTGGTCGTCGCTCGTGAACAGGCCGCGCTGCACATAGACGTCGTTGATCTTGTACTTGTCGAACAGCAGGGCGTCGGAGACGCGCTCGGCCGTGAAACCCCACTTCCACTTCTCGTTGATGTCGAACTTGCCGTTGGCCAGGATGTAGCTGCGGGCGGTCGACTGACCGAAGCGGTCGCCGTGGATGTCGAAATCCTTGTCGTAGGTGAAGCCGCCGCGCGCCTCGATCGACCCCGAGTAGAAGCGCTTGCGGTAGTTCACGTTCAGGAACGGATTGACGCCCGTGCTGATCTGCGGCGCGATGATCACGTCCGACGACGGCGAGATCACGTAGTAGTAGGGCTGGTTGTACGAGGTGCCCCGGCCCTTGGAGAAGTCGATCTTCGGCGCCAGGAAGCCCGAGCTGCGCTTGGCCTGCGGATCCGGGTGCCAGAACAGCGGCATGTACAGGATCGGCGCGCCCCACAGACGGATGGTGGCGTTCTTGTAGTAGATCAGCTGCTTCTGCTTATCCTGGACGATCTTGTCGGCCGAGACCGACCAGGTCGGGGTCGGCTTTTCGGCGCAGACCTCGCACGGGGTGTAGATCGCCCGGTTCAGTTCCTGGATGTTGGCGTTGCGCCGCACGGCCGTGACCGACGCGATCTTCATGTTCTGGTCGAGACGGGCAGCGAAGTTCTGGGCGAAGCCCGCCTTCATGTCCTTGTCGACTTCCATGTGATCGGCGAACTCGGCGGTGCCGTCCGGATTGATCAGCTGGACGTGGCCGTTGGCCGTGATCTCGCCGGTCTTGGCGTTGTAGATCACCTCGTCGGCGCGCAGCGTGCGGCCCTGATAGCGGCTCTGCACCTTGCCGCGCGCCGTCATGATCTGGTTGACGTCGTCCCGGATCAGCAGGTCGGATTCCAGGTAATAGCCCTCGTCGGCCAGGCCGTCGGACGGCGGGGCGGGGACCACCGGCGTCGGCGGGATCGTGGCCAGGCTTTGCTGGGCGTGGGCCGCGCCCGCGCAGGCGAACGCCAGCCAGGCCGCGCCGCTGAGCAACAGCGCGCGGCAGGCGGACGGGACGCTGGGACGCGTTTCAGTCATGAATGACCCTGGCAGCAATGACTCACCCATCTTCCGTATAGCAAAGCAAAGTGAAGCCCGCCAAAAGCGCGACGGTCGGCGGTGTCCATGCGGCGATGAACGGGGCCAGAACATCGGCCTTGCCCAAGGTGCTGCATAGCTCGTTGAAGAAAAAAGAACCCAAAGCCCAGAGCGACGCCGGAGCCCGCCAGGGCGGCCAGGCCGCCCAGCCGCATCAGGCGCAGCGAAAAGGCCGCGGCCAGCACCGACATGGCGGCGAACAGGATCGGCGTGGCCAGGTCCTGCTGCAGGCGCAGCTTGAACGGCGCGGCCGAGAAGCCGGCGTCCTCGGTCCGCTGGATCGTCGCCGGCAGCCGCCAGAGGGCCACGGCCTGGGGCGTGTTGAAGCGCTCCGAGGCGGTGCGGTCGTCGAGGTTGGAGGGGATCGACAGGCTGTCGGAGCGGATGGCTCCGGCGCCGGGCGTGGCCTCGCGCACGCCGGTCAGGCGCCAGAAGCCAGGCTCGAGCCGCGCCTCGTTGGCCTCGATGCGGCGGGTGAAGTCCATCACGCCCTTGTTGTTCAGGGTGTAGACGAACAGCGACACGCCCCGCAGGCGCACCGAGCCGTCGATCAGGTCGCGGCCACGGGCGCGGATGACGATCTGGGTCTTGTCGTCGCCCTGACGCAGCCAGGTGCCCTTGGGGGCCTCCTTGAGGTAGCCGTTCATGATCCGGTCGCGCTCGGTCTCGAACTTGGCGGTCATGGCCGTGGTCAGTGGGTTGAGCAGGGTGATGCTCAGAAGGCCGATGAAGAACGACGCCATCGCGGCGGGCATGATGAACCGCCACGCCGAGACCCCGGCGGCGCGCATGGCGATCAGCTCGCTGCGCCGGTTCAGCTCGACGAACGCCCACATGGTGCCGAACAGAAAGACGAACGGCGCCAGCACCAGAATGGTGGCGGGAGCCTGCAGAAGGGTCAGGTACAGAAGCTGGAAGAAGCTGGCGTCGGCCCGCGTGCCGACGTTGCGGGCGATGTCGACGAAGGCGATCAGCATCACCATCGCGCCCAGCACGGCCAGGGCCGCGACCAGTGCGCTCATGGTGCGCTTGAGGACATAGCGCTCCAGCATGCCCATGGTCAGCATCACGCGGCTCCCGACAGGGCGGGGGCGGCCTTGGCCATCCGGCCGGCGCGGCGCGGCGAGACCTTCTGCCGGAAGATCTGCGACAGGCCCCACCACGTGGCGGCCAGCGGCGCCAGGTACTGCAGGATGTTCAGCCAGGCGTTGTCCTCGCACGCGGCCTGTATGCCGAAGCCGACGATGCGGACCACGGCCGCGGCGGCGCCGACGGCGGCCATCCGCTTGCCATAGCCCATGCGGCTGAACGAGCCGCCCAGCACGGCGGCCAGGGCCATGGTCATCAGGGCGATGTTGTAGAGCGGGCTGGCGAAGCGCGAATGGCCCTCGGCCAGCAGCTTGCCCTTGTTCCGCTGCTCCCAGTCCTGGGTCAGGTCGGGGAAGAACAGCTCGTGCGGATAGCGGTCGGCGATCTTGTAGTGCAGCAGCTCGTCGGTGTGCGACAGGCTGGACAGGTCGAAGGTGTACTCGTCGAACGAGGTGTATTGCAGCACGCCCTGGCGCGAGAACTGCTGGTTGGAGCCGTGGCGCATGATCAGCACCGGCTCGCCCGGCGGGTAGCGATCTCGGCTTCGCGCGACGAATAGGTCGAGGCGCCGCCGCTGGGCATTTCCTGGTGGATGAACAGGTTCTGGATCTTGTTGTCGCGGTCGATCGACTGGGCGTAGACCGTCAGGCCGGGGCCCGGCTCGGTGAACTGGCCCGGCTGGACCAGGGTTGAGGCGACGTCGGTCTTGATGTCGAAGGATGTCTCGCGGATCTGGCGGGCGCTCCACGGCTGCAGCCACAGGCCCGAAATCAGCGACACCAGAGCCGCGATCACCGCCAGGCGCATGGCCGGCGAGATGACGGCCCAGCGGCTCATGCCGCCAGCGAAGCAGACGACGATCTCCTGCTCGGTGTGCAGACGGTTCAAGGCCACCAGCGCGGCCACGAACAAGGCCAGCGGCATCATGATGCCGAGAAGCTGGGGCAGGGCCAGGAGGATGATCTTCAGGAACACCAGCGCGCTCTGGCGCTGTTCCACCAGCACGTCGAATTCCGACAGGCTGCGCGCCAGCAGCGCGAGCGCCACCAGGGCCGCCGTCGCCAGCAGCGTCGGGCCTAGCAACTGCCGAAAGAGATAGCGTTCTATGAGGCGCATCTAGTGGGGTTCGGGCGGATGGATTCGTGGGACGAACCCCGAAGATGGGTCGTTCTACACGGGGGCTTCGCGTCGACACAACGGGGGACCTGACTTAGCTGTGCCGAGTGGGGCCCAACGGAGCCTTTTCTATGGCGCGGCATTGGACTATGCCGCCTAGTTCAAGATTGAGTGGCGGCGCGTCGTGACGCGCCATCTAGAAGTCGCCCAGATGCAGGAGCGCGGCATGCGTATCGAGTTCGTCCCCGTCGACACCCAGGCCGGCGCCACGGCCGCCCTCGCGGTCCTGGCTCATGAGGGCGCGGCCCTGTCGCCGGAAGCCAAGGCCGCCAACGAGTCGACCGGCGGCGCCCTGGCGCGCGCCATCGCCGGCGGCCGCTTCACCGGCGCCAAGGGCCAGACGCTGGACGTCGTCGCGCCCCATGGCCTGGAAGCCGCTCGCCTGGTGCTGGTCGGCGTCGACGGCTCGGGCGCCGTTGAGCCGGAAGCGGTCGAGACCGCCGCCGCCTCGGCCTATCAGGCCATCAAGACCACGGGCGTCACCGAGCTGGTCCTGAAGCTGGGCGCCGACGCCGAGAGCGCCGCCCGCGCCGCCTTCGGCGCGCGTCTGGCCGCCTATCGCTTCGACAAGTACCGCACCACCGAGAAGGCCGAGAAGAAGCCCTCGGTCCAGGTCGTGAAGATCGCCGCCGCCGACCCGGTCAAGGCCCAGAAGGCCTACGCGCCGCTGGCCGCCCTGGCCGACGCCATCGTCTTCAGCCGCGATCTCGTCTCCGAGCCGGCCAACATCCTGCATCCGGAAGAGTTCGCCGCCCGCGCCAAGAGCCTGGAGAGCCTGGGCCTGGAGGTCGAGATCCTCGGCGAGGCCCAGATGGCCGAACTGGGCATGGGCAGCCTGCTGGGCGTGGGTCAGGGCAGCCGCCGCGAGAGCCAGCTGGTCATCATGAAGTGGACGGGCGCGGCCGACAAATCGGCCCAGCCCATCGCCTTCGTCGGCAAGGGCGTCACCTTCGACACCGGCGGCATCTCGATCAAGCCGGCCGACGGCATGGAAGACATGAAGTGGGACATGGGCGGCGCGGCCGCCGTGACCGGCGTCATGCACGCGCTGGCCGGTCGCAAGGCCAAGGTCAACGCCATCGGCGTCCTGGGCCTGGTCGAGAACATGCCCGACGGCAACGCCCAGCGCCCGGGCGACGTGGTCACCTCCATGTCGGGCCAGACGATCGAGGTCATCAACACCGACGCCGAAGGCCGGCTCGTGCTGGCCGACGCCCTCTGGTACTGCCAGGACCGCTTCAAGCCGCAGTTCATGATCGACCTGGCCACCCTGACCGGCGCGATCATCATCTCGCTGGGCCATGACTACGCCGGTTTGTTCAGCAATAACGACGGCTTGTCGGAAAAACTTCTCGCCGCCGGCAAGGCCGAGCGCGAGAGCCTGTGGCGCCTGCCGCTGCCCGCCGCCTACGAGAAGCAGATCGAAAGCCCGATCGCCGACATGAAGAACGTCGGCGGCCGTCCGGCCGGCTCGATCACGGCGGGCCTGTTCCTGCAGCGCTTCGTCAACAACACGCCCTGGGCTCACCTC
Organism: Caulobacter sp. UC70_42; assembly: GCF_044056025.1. Lineage (NCBI taxonomy): Bacteria > Pseudomonadati > Pseudomonadota > Alphaproteobacteria > Caulobacterales > Caulobacteraceae > Caulobacter > Caulobacter sp. UC70_42. The sequence continues at coordinate 3,777,552 of NZ_CP171994.1, forward strand.
GACATCGCCTCGGTGGCCTGGAAGAAGCCCTCGACGGATCCGACCGTGCCGGACGGCGCGGCCGGCTACGGCGTGCGTCTGCTCAACCGACTTGTCGCCGACGCCTACGAAGGCTGAGCATGACCACCGCGCCGTGCGAGGTCTGGTTCTATCACCTGGAGCGTTCGCCGCTCGAGGGCGGTGCTGCCCGAGCTTCTGGAAAAGACGCTGGGCAGGGGCTGGAAGGCGCTGGTGCGCGGCGGCGATCCGCGGCGGCTGGAGGCGCTGGACCAGCACCTCTGGACCTGGCGGGAGGACAGCTTCCTGCCGCACGGCCTGGCCAGCGAGCCGATGGCCGAGCGTCAGCCGGTGTTGCTGACGGCCGAGGATGGCAACCCGAACGCGGGTGACGCGCTGTTCCTGATCGACGGGGCCGAGCCGGGCGATCTGGCCGGGGTGTCACGCTGCATCCTGCTGTTCGACGGCCGGGACGATCAGGCGCTGGCGGTGGCGCGCGGACGCTGGTCCGTTTTCAAGAAGGCCGGGCATCCGGTGTCCTACTGGCGCCAGGGCGCCGAACGCGGTTGGGAGAAGCAGGCATGAAGCGCGTAATGTCGGCGGCGATCCTGGGTCTGATCCTGGCCGCGTGCTCCAGCGCGCCCGAGCCGGCCCCGCCGCCGCCGCCCAGCACGCCCACCGCGCCGCCGGCCATCGCTTTGCCGGCTAAACCTCCGGTCGCCGAGGCCGCCAAGGATCAATGCGGGCTGAAGGAGGCCCAGGCCTTCGTCGGCAAGCCGCGCACCAGCCTGCCGGCCCCGGTCGATCCATCCCGCTGGCGCGTGGCCTGCACGACCTGCCCGGTGACGATGGACTACCGCGCCGACCGCCTGAACATCCTGTTCAACGCCGACACCGGCGTCGTCCAAGAGGTCAAATGCGGCTAGAAACCATGGTATCCCAAGCTTTTCTGGCGTTTTGGCGGATCGGATGAAATAAAAGAATCAGCCGGAGATTCCTGACCGGCCGGTTCAGAGCATGGTCTATCAGCCAACGATCGAGCCCGAAGACTCGCGATGACTTAGCGGCCACGCTTCTGGCCGCGTTGGGCGTCGCAATTGGCTTTGCCGGTCTGGCCTATCTCTGCGTCGAAATCCCCCGCGTCTATGGTCACGTCACGCCCATCTGGCTGTCGAACGGCTTCCTGGCCGCCTGTCTGCTGTCATCGCCCTCGCGGCGCTGGCCGGCGCTGGTGGTCGGCGGACTTGTGGGCGCCCTGGCGGCCGGCGCCCACGCGGGCGACAGCCCGACGATCAACGCCATACTGGTGACGCTGAATGTCTCCGAGGCGCTGCTGGCCGCAGTCGCCGTGCGCCGCGTGGCGGGCGAGGCGATCGACCTGGGGCGGCCACGCGACATGCTGGCCTTCGTGCTGCTGGGCGGATTCCTGGCGCCCCTGATCGCCGGCGGCGTCGCCTCGTCGATCCACACCTTTGTGCGTGGCGGCGACCTGCTGACCAATGTGACCGGCTGGGTGCTGAACGACATCCTGGGCATGCTGACCATCGGCCCGTGCCTGCTGGTTCTGTTCCGGGCCAAGCTCTATCTGCGCGAACAGCCGCTGACCCGCGACGGGATGCTGTCGATCCTGGCCTGCGGCGTGATGACCGCCGTGGTCTTCGGCCAGACCAAATATCCGCTGCTGTTCCTGGTGCCGCCGGTCATCTTGCTGGCGGCATGGCGCCAGGAGGTGTTGGGCGCGGTCCTGGGCGGGGTCCTGGTCGCGGCGATCGCGCTCGTCTTGACCATCGCGGGACGCGGACCCATCCACCTGATCCTGTCGGGCTCGGCCACGCAGTCGACGGTGCTGCAGCTGTTCCTGGCCGTCTCGATCTTCGTCGCCCTGCCGGTCGCCGCCTTCCAGCGCCAGCGCCGCGCGATCATGGCCGAGCTGGTCGAGACCAGCGCCGCGGCCGAACGCAGCGAGGCCAAGTTCCGCCTGCTGGCCGAGAGCGCCCTGGACATCATCGCCCACAGCGACCTGCACGGGCAGATCGACCTACATCTCGCCCGCGGCCCGTTCGATCATGGGCTATCCGCCCGAGGAACTGCTGGGCGTGGGCTATCTGAAGACCCTGCATCCCGACGATCTGGCCAAGATCGGCGAGGTGGTCCGCGTCCAGCGCGAGTGCTCCGATCCCGCCTTGGCCCCTCCGGCCGCCACGGTCGAGTACCGCGCCTTCCGCAAGGACGGCGACATGATCTGGCTGGAGTTCGCGCCCGACCCTGGCCTTTGACCCGCTGACCGGCGTACCCAACGGCATCACCGACATCATCCGCGACGTCACCGCCCGCAAGACGCTGGAGATGGATCTGCGCGCCGCCCGCGCGGAGGCCGAAGCGGCCGCCGCGGTGAAAGGCGAGTTCCTGGCCAATATGAGCCACGAGCTGCGCACGCCGCTGACCGCCGTGATCGGCTTCGCCAACCTGGCGGCCGAGGAAGCCGACCTGTCGCCGCGCGCCCGGCGCTATCTCGACCGCATCGCCGCCGGCGGCCAGACCCTGCTGACGACGATCAACGACATCCTCGACTTCTCGCGGCTGGAGGCCGGGCGCATCGCGTTGAATGTCCGGCCCACCAACGTCGCCGACCTCGTCGCCGAGGTGCTCGAGCTGACGAGCGCCGGGGCGATGGCCAAGGGCCTGACCCTGGGCGCGGACGGCCTGGCGGCGCTGCCGGCCCAGGTGATGATCGATCCCGAGCGGGTGCGACAGGTGTTGGTCAATCTGGTCGGCAATGCGGTGAAGTTCACCGACGCCGGCAAGGTCAGCCTGGCCGTCGTTCACCAGGAGAACCGGCTGCGCATCGCCGTGGTCGACACCGGCCGCGGCGTGGCGGCCGAGGATCAGGCGCTGCTGTTCGCCCGTTTCTCGCAGATCGACGCGGCCCTCAATCGCCAGCACGGCGGCACGGGGCTGGGGCTGGCCATTTCGCGCGGGCTGGTCGAGCTGATGGGCGGCGAGATCGGGGTCGAGAGCGAGGAGGGTAAGGGCGCGCGCTTCTGGTTCGAGATCCCGGCCGATGTCGCCCAGACCGACGACGAGGCCTCCGACGAGGACGACCTTCCCCTGCCGCCGCCCGGCAGCCGCGTGCTAGTCGTCGACGACAACGCCGGCAACCGCGAACTGGTCCGCTCGGTGCTGGAGGCCGTCGGGGTCGAGGTCGCCGAGGCCCGGGACGGCGAGGAGGGGGTCGCCGCCGCGGCCGCCGAGACCTATGACGCCATTCTGATGGATCTGCGCATGCCGCGTCTGGACGGCGTCTCGGCCGCTCAGCGGATCCGGGCCGAGCAGGGGCCCAGCTCCGGCGCGCCGATCATCGCCTTCTCGGCCGATGTGCGGTTGGGGCCGCTCGACCCCGTGTTCGACGGCGCCACGCCCAAGCCGCTGACGGTGATGTCCCTGCTGTCCACCCTGGCTCAGGCCATGAGCGGACCGCCCCCGTGACCGCCTAGACCTGGTCGTCGTGGACGTTGAAGGGAACGCCGCCTTGGGATCGGTAGGCGGCTAGCGCTTGCCGACGCCCGGGAACATCGCCACGCCGTCCTCGAAGACGCCCAGATAGCCCAGCTCGCCCAGCAGCGGCGTCAGATCCTCGACCAGGTCGCCGGAGTGGGGCAGGTGGGCCGGGCGGCCGTTCTGGTCGTGCAGGCGGTAGACCGTCCACATCTTGCCCTTCGGCGCGGCCGCGCCGGGCTGGATGAACTTGTGTTCCCAGCCGACCAGGGCCGGCTCGCGACCGACCTCGATGTCGAACGGACGGTCGCGGAAGGCCAGGTCCATCTCGATCCGCATGGCCTCGCCGATCCGGGCGTTCACCCAGTCGGCGAACGCCTCCAGGACGACGGACGCGGACAAGCCTTCCGGATTGGCCACGACATGGTTGCGAGGATGGGCGGTGCTCATGGCGCGCACCCTGCGCCCCGAGATATCGCGGAAGCGCTAAACTTCTTGGTTCACGCGAGTTTACCTTAAACTTTGGATAGCCGCGGCCAAGCTTAGCCCTCCGCCGCCGCCAGTTCCTCGGCCAGCTCCATCCACGTCGCCTCGGCCTCGTCCAGCTTGGCCTTGGCGTTGTCGCGACGCTTGGTCAGCTCGGCCACCTTGGTGGGATTCTTGTAGAGCTCCGGGTCGGCCAGTTGGGCTTCCAGTTCGTTCACCTGGCGGGTGGTGCGCATGACGACCTGCTCGGCGGCCTCGATCTTGCGCTTCAGGGGCTCGATGGCGACGGTCTTCTTCGGCGCGGCGGCGGAAGCGGCGGCGACCGGCTCGCGGGCCACCTGGGTTGGCTTCACCGCCTGCTTGGCGCGCTCCAGCACGAACTTGGCGTAGTCGTCCATGTCGCCGTCGAACGGCTTCACCGTGCCGTCGGCGGCCAGCCACAGGCGGTCGGCGACCAGCTCCATCAGCGAGCGGTCGTGGGTGATCAGGATCACCGCGCCGCTGTAGTCGTTCAGCGCGTCCAGCAGGGCGCGGCGGCTGTCGATGTCCAGGTGGTTGGTCGGTTCGTCGAGGATCAGCATGTGCGGCGCGTCCATCGCCACCATGTTGAGCAGCAGACGGGCCCGCTCGCCGCCCGAGAGGTTGGCGACCGTGGTCTCCTGCTTCTCGAAGCCGAGGCCGAACTGCGCCAGTTTCGAGCGGCGCGAGCTTTCCGAGGCGTCCGGCATGGCCCGGCGGATGATCTCCAGCGGGGTGTCCGCCGGATCCATCGCCTCGATCTGGTGCTGGTGGAACCACCCGACCTTCATCTTCTTGTCGCGGTGCAACTCGCCCTTCTGAACGGTCAGGGCGCCGGCGATCATCTTGGCGAAGGTCGACTTGCCCGCGCCGTTGACGCCCAAGAGGCCGATGCGGTCGTCCAGGTCCATGCGCAGGTTGAGGTTCTTGAGGATCGGGCGATCGGCCTCATAGCCCACGTTCGCCTTTTCCAGGCGGATCAGCGGCGGCGCCAGCGGGCGCGGCGGCGAGGGCAGGGTGAACGGCGCGACCCGTTCCTCGATCGTGGTGGCCACCGGCTCCATCTTGGCCAGGCGCTTCATCCGCGACTGCGCTTGCGCCGCCTTGGAGGCCTTGGCCTTGAAGCGGTCGACGAAGGCCTGCAGGTGGGCGCGCTCGGCGTCCTGCTTGGCCTTGGCCGACAGCTGCAGGCGGGCCTTCTCGGCGCGGCGCTTCTCGAAGTCGTCGTAGCCGCCGGTGTAGAGCTCCAGCTTGCCGCCGGCCAGGTGCAGCATGTGCGTGCAGCTGTTGTTGAGCAGTTCGCGGTCGTGGCTGACGATCAGGGCCGTGTGGGGGTACTTCTGGAGACGAGCCTCCAGCCACAGGGCGCCTTCCAGGTCGAGATAGTTGGTCGGTTCGTCCAGCAGCAGCATGTCCGGCTCGGCGAACAGCGCCGCGGCCAGGGCCACGCGCATCCGCCAGCCGCCCGAGAACTCGCTCATCGGACGCGCCAGGTCGTCCTGTGTGAAGCCAAGACCGACCAGGATTTCCGAGGCCTTGGCCGGGGCGGCGTCGGAATCGATCTCGATCAGCCGCGCCCAGATCTCGCCCATCGCCTCCGGATCGGCCGTCTCCAGCCGGGTCAGCAGGTCGTGACGCTCCTCGTCGGCCTCCAGCACCGTCTCCAGCAGCGTGACCGGCGTGGCCGGGTGCTCCTGGTCCACCGAACCGATCCGCGCGGCCTTGGGCAGGCTGATCTCGTCGTCGCCGGCGTGCAGCTGGCCCAGGATCAGCTTGAACAGGGTCGACTTGCCCACGCCGTTGCGCCCGATCAGGCCGACCTTGGCGCCTGGCGGCAGACTGACGCTGGCATGGTCGAAGAACTTCCGACCCCAGGCGTTGAAGGTCAGGTCACGGATCTGAAGCATTTTATGAAGGTTACGCGGCGGGGTTGGCGGGGAGGAGGCGCACGGCTATAAGCCCGCAACCTCCCAATCCACAACTTTTCTGTGAGATCACTCCGTGACCGAACGCACCTTCTCGATCATCAAGCCGGACGCCACCCGTCGTAACCTGACCGGCGCCGTCAACGCCGTGATCGAGGCCGCCGGCCTGCGCATCGTCGCTCAGCGTCGCGTGAAGCTGACCGAAGCCCAAGCCAAGAAGTTCTATGAAGTCCACGCCGAGCGTCCGTTCTACGGTGAACTCGTCGCCCAGATGACCGCCGAGCCGGTCGTCGTCCAAGTGCTGGAAGGCGACAACGCCGTGGCCAAGTACCGCGAAGTCATGGGCGCCACCAACCCGGCCAACGCCGACGAAGGCACCATCCGCAAGCAGTTCGCCCTGTCGATCGGCGAAAACTCGGTCCACGGTTCGGACAGCCTGGAGAACGCCGCGATCGAAATCGCCCAGTTCTTCACGGAAGACCAGATCGTCGGCTAAGGCTTTCCGCCTTACCAAAGCATTGAGGCCGGCGGGGCGACCCGCCGGCCTTTTTGTTTGGTGGGTGCCGACGGTTGTCTGATTAGCGAAGGTCGCTTTAAGGTGGATTGACGTGTTGCGGCGCTGAGCGTTCGGTGGGGCGAGAATGACGATTGGCCGAGGTCTCGCGGCTGGCCTGCTGGCCGCCGGCTTGCTAGTCAGCCCGGCCATGGCCGCCGCGCCCAAGCCCTGGGGCGACGTGCTCGTCAATCCGCAGGGCACGGGACGATGGCTGCGCGCCGAGAGCGATCACGTCATTGTCTATACGGATGAGGGCCCGGAGATCGCGCGCCGGACGGCGGAGGACGTTCGAGGCCCTGGATCGGGTCCTGCGGACGCTCTACGGCAAGCTGGACGCGCCGGCGCCGCGCAAGTTTCCGATCTATCTGGTGAAGGCGCCAAAGCGCAACGACATCATCAATCCGGACTATCGGCGCTTCATTCCCGACGCCATGATCACAGCGGTGTCGGTCGATGTCGCCGAGCCGGACGACATCTTCGCCGTCGTGGTCCGCGACAGTTTCCACTTTCACAGGGTGGTCGACCAGACGCTGGGAGATGACGGCGTGCTGGGCGCCTATGCGCTGCACTTCTTCAGCGAGAACTTCCCTTTCCCGCAGCCGCGCTGGCTGACCAAGGGGGCGGGTGTCTATTACAGCTCCATCGATATCCGGCCCGGCTACGTGACGATCGGCGACGTTCCGGCGCTGTTCGACAATGCGCTGGCGGCGAAGAATCTGGACGCCGTGCGCCGCCTGATCGCCGAGCGGGACATTATGGCCGACCCCTGGGCGTGGGGTTACGACGCCCAGGCGGCGCTCCTGGTCCGCTACCTATGGTCCGATCCGGACCGCAAGGCGCGGCTGGCGACCTATCTGGACAAGCTTGAGGCGGGAGCGACCGATCCGAAGGCCGCTTGGACCGAGGCGTTCGGCGAACCTCCGGAGGCGTTGGAGGCCGGGCTGCGCGCCTTCCTGGACGCGCCGGCGGTGCGAACGACGCTGCCGCGAACGGAGGACCGGCCGCCGACCATCCGGATCCGCAAGATGCCAAGGGGCGCGGATGACCTTATTCTGGAGATCCAGCGCCTGAAGGCCAGTCCGAGCGGCTATGTCGCGGGCCTGCTGGACTACGTCCGCAAGACGGCGGCGCGCCGACCGGGCGAACGCTATAGCCGTCAGGCCCAGGCCCGGGCCGAGATCGTGCTGGGCGATCGCGACAAGGGCGAACAACTGCTGACCAAGCTGCTGGATGAGGACGCCGGCAATCTGGAGGCCTTGCGGCTGATGGGGACCAGCAAGCTCTATCGCGCCGCCGCCGAGCCCGACCCCGAGCGCAAGACCGCGTTGATGGTCTCCGCCCGAAGCTATCTGCGGCGGGCCGACGCGGAAGAACCGAACGACTACCAGACCCTGTTCCTGCTGGCGCAGACCATGGTCAGCGGCGAGACGCCGTCGCCGGAGAGGCTGGCCCTGCTACGGCGGGCGGTCCGGCTGGCGCCGCAGGTGGCGAAGATCCGCCTCGTAGCCGCGGCCGCCTTCCTGCGAGCGAACGACGAGGGAACCGCCTTCCAGTTGCTCAAGCCGCTGTCCGCCGACCCCAATGGCGGCGTGGCGGCGCGGCAGGCCAAGGCGCTGCTGGACATGATGGCGAAGTCCGCGGAAAGGCCTTAGCGACCTATGGCGCGACGCGGTCGGATCGGTGACGATCCGACCGGTTCTTTGCGTCGGGAGTCGCCGTGAAACACTACGAACGGAATGAGGTGGCGCTGGCGGTGACGCTGTCGGGCGTGGCCGGCTATGTGGATGCGATCGGCTTTTTGAAGCTGGGCGGGTTCTTCGTCTCGTTCATGAGCGGCAACTCCACACGTCTGGGCGTGGGTCTGGCCACGGCCCACTGGCCGGCGGTGCTGACCGTGCTGACCCTGGTGGCCTCGTTCGTCGCGGGCGTCGTGCTCGGGGCTCTGACCGCTCGGGCGCTGGGCGAGACCCGCCGTTCGCCGGTCCTGATGCTGGAGGCCACGCTGCTGGCCCTGGGCGCGGGCTTGCTGACTTTGGGCCACGACACCGCCGGGGTCACCGCCGTGGCCATGGCCATGGGGGCCGAGAACGCCGTCTTCCAGAGGAACGGCGACGTCGCCGTCGGCCTCACCTACATGACCGGCGCCCTGGTCAAGGCCGGCCAGCGCATCGCCGGGGCCCTGGTCGGCGGCGAGCCCTCCGACTGGCTGCGCTATGTGCTGCTGTGGACGGGTCTGGCGGGCGGCGGGGCCCTGGGCGCGCTGACCTATCTGCATATTGGGGCGGCCGCCTTGTGGGGCGCCGTGGCGGTCGTGCTGGCCGGCGGCCTGTGGGCCGAGCGGCGCTGGCGGTCGGTCTAGAGCCTGTTCAGGTCTTGAGCGCGTTCCGGCCGGTTTGACCGCTCACACTTAAACCTGAAGCGCCGTAGGGGACGGCCGAAACCGTTGGCGTGCTCAGACGCTTTGTCTCTTGGCGAGCCCCGCCGGTTGGTCGAGAGAGAACCCGATGCCCCTGACGAGAAGCAAAGACATCCTGGGCCAGGACCTTCTGGGCGAGCACGGCGGCAAGCTTGGCGCCATCGCGGAGACGTTCGTCGACCTGGATACCGGGCGGATCGAGTTCCTCGTGGTGGAAGGCGCCGGACTGCTGGGCGGGTCGGGCAGGTATCACCCCGTTCCCTGGTCGATCGTCCGCTACGATCCGATGGCCAAGACGTATCAGGTCGATGTGTCCAAGGACCGGTTCAAGGCCTCGCCAAGCTACGATCGCGCACAGATCGCCAGCGCCGACTATGCCTGGGACGAGCAGTCGATCCGATACTACGACGCGCCCGCGGACATCGTCGCTACATCTTGAGGCGACAGGCGTGACGAGGCTATCGCCCCGGTGCGTCTGGTCTGCTTGAGCCACAGGGCGCCCGCGCCGATCAGCAGCAGGGCGCCCAGGGCGAGGCCGCTGGTCAGGGCGGGGTTGTTCCCGAACATCTGCAGGTTCCGCGCGGCCAGGTAGCTGGGCGCCAGCAGCGAGATCACCCAGATCGGAGCCGACAACACATTGGCGATCTGGAAACGCCAGCCGCGCGTGCGCGACATGCCGGCCAGGATCGGAATGAAAGGACGCGCGGGCCCCAGATAGCGGGCGGCGGCGATCGCCAGCACGCCGTGGCGGCGGGTCAGCAGCTTGGCGCGCGCCAGCAGGCGGCGCTTGCCCCCGAACAGCAGGCGGCTCGCCCGGCGACCGCCCAGGCCCCGGCCCATCAGATAGGAGAGGGCGTCGCCAACGGCCGCGCCGGCGCTGCACCACAGGATCGCTTCGACCGGATGCAGCGCGCCTTGGGCCACGAGGGCGCCTGCGGCCAGCATGACGCCGAGGATCGGAATCAGCAGGCCCACGAACACCAGGGCCTCCAGCAAGGTCATGGCGAACAGAACCGCGCCGACGAAACCGGCGTGGTCGGCGGCGACTTTGAAGAGATCGGTGATCCAGGCGTCCATGGCCGGCATGCTGACGCCATATGGTGACGAAGTTCTGACGCGACAGCCTTTACCGCCTGTGACACGCGGTCTCAGGGGGATCAGGCCTGGGCGAGACGCCCGGTGACGAAAGCGGCCAGGGTGTCGGCGTAGAGCCTGTGCTCCTGCTCCAGCACCCGGGCCGCCAGGCTGTGGTCGTCGTCGTCGGGCAGGATCGGCACGCGGGCCTGGCCCAGGATCGGGCCCTCGTCGACGCCGGCCGTGACCAGGTGGACGGTGCAGCCCGCCTCGACCTCGCCGGCCGCGATGGCGCGGGCGTGGGTGTCCAGGCCCGGATAGGCCGGCAGCAGGGACGGGTGGATGTTCAGCATCCGGCCTTCCCAGGCGTCGACCAGGAACGGGGTGAGGATCCGCATGTAGCCGGCGAGGGCGATGACCTCGATCCCGCGTTCGCGCAGGGCCGCGTCGATGGCGCGCTCGTGGGCCTCGCGGTCCTTGCCGAAGGGCTTGCTGTCGACGCACAGGGCCTCGACGCCCTCGGCCGCCGCCGTGGCCAGGCCGCCGGCGTCCGGCTTGTTGGCCAAGACGAGGGCGATCTCGAACGGGCAGGCCGGCGATTTCGCCGCGCGGACCAGGGTCTCCATGTTGGAGCCCCGGCCCGAGATCAGCACGGCGACCTTGGTCTTCTTCAGCATCAAGCCTTGACCAGCTGGCCGCAGATGAAGGCGTCCTCGCCGGCGTTCAGCAGGGCGGCCAGGACGGGCTCGGCGTCGGCTTGCGCCACGATGATGATGAAGCCGATCCCGCAGTTGAAGGTGCGGCGCATCTCGTGCTCGGAGACCCCGCCGACCTGGGCCATCCACTCGAACACCGGGGGCAGGGCCCAGGCGTTCCAGTCGAACTCGGCGGTCAGGCCCTCGGCGATGGCGCGCGGCGGATTCTCGATCAGTCCGCCGCCGGTGATGTGGGCGCCGCCCTTGACGCGACCCGACTGCAGCAGCGGCAGCAGCGATTTCACATAGATGCGGGTCGGGGCCATCAGGGCCTCGGCCAGGGTCTTGCCGTTCTCGAACGGACAGGGGGCGTCCCAGGCCAGGCCCGAGCGCTCGACCACGCGGCGGACCAGCGAATAGCCGTTGGAGTGCGGGCCCGAGGATCCCAGGCCGATGATGATGTCGCCGGCCCGCTGCTTGTCCAGCTTGGGCAAGACGCCGTCGCGTTCGACGGCTCCAACGGAGAAGCCCGCGAGATCATACTCTCCGTCGCTGTACATGCCCGGCATTTCGGCGGTCTCGCCGCCGACCAGGGCCGCGCCGGCCAGCTTGCAGCCCTCGGCGATGCCGGCGACGACGCTCTTGGCGACCTCGATGTCCAGCTTGCCGGTGGCGAAATAGTCCAGGAACATCAGCGGCTCGGCGCCTTGCGCCAGCAGGTCGTTGACGCACATGGCCACCAGATCGATGCCGACCGTGGCGTGCATGCCCGCGTCGATGGCGATGCGCAGCTTGGTGCCGACGCCGTCGGTGGTGGTGACCAGCAGGGCGTCCTCGTAGCCGGCCGCCTTGAGGTCGAACAGGGCTCCGAAGCCGCCCAGGCTGGCTTCCGCGCCGGGGCGACGGGTGGCCTTGGCCAGGGGCTTGATGGCGTCCACCAGGGCGTTGCCCGCGTCGATATCGACACCCGCCTGGGCGTAGGTAAGGCCGTTCGGCTGATCGCTCATGGTCGCTCTGGCGCTCGCTCTGGTCTATCGGAGGGCGGTAAACCCGTCCGAACACGCGGAAAATTTGCTTTCCCGAGACGCTGGGCGCGTCTTGACGCTTGCAGACTCGGGGGTGCGCGAGGCTATTAGCAGCCGATGAAGCCGATCACCACCACCGCCGCGCTGGCGGCGTTCTGTAATGCGCTCGCGGGCGAGCCTTTCGTCGCCGTCGACACAGAGTTCATGCGCGAGACGACCTACTGGCCCAAGTTGTGCCTGATCCAGGTCGCGTCTCCCACGCACGAAGCCGTCATCGATCCGCTGGCCGAGGGCATCGACCTCGAGCCGCTGCTGGCCGTCATGCGCGATACGAGCATCCTCAAGGTGTTCCACGCCGCCCGCCAGGACGTCGAGATCTTCAACAACCTGAAGGCCATGCCGAGGCCGTTGTTCGACACCCAGGTGGCGGGCATGGCGGCGGGCTTCGGCGAGCAGATCGCCTATGACGCCCTGGTCCGCCAGATGCTGCGGATCGAGCTCGATAAGTCCAGCCGGTTCACCGACTGGGCCCGCCGACCGCTGACCGACGCCCAGCTGACCTACGCCCTGGCCGACGTCACCCACCTGGCCGCCCTGTTCCCGACCCTGCGCGAGCGGCTCGAGACCTCGGGTCGCCTGGCCTGGGTCGAGGAGGAGATGACCGCCATCTCGGATCCGGCCGCCTACGATGTCGATCCGGAAAAGGCCTGGCGTCGCCTGCGCCCGCGCAAGACGGGGGCCAAGTATCTGGCCGTGTTCAAGGCCGTCGCGGCCTGGCGCGAGCGCACCGCCCAGAGCCGCGACCAGCCGCGCGGACGCATCCTCAAGGACGAGGCCATCGACGAGCTGGCCACCCAGACGCCGACGAGCCTGGAAGCCCTGAACAACCTGCGCGGCGTGCCCAAGGGCTTCGGCGGCAGCAAGTTCGGTCCCGACCTGCTGGCCGCGATCAAGGCCGCCCTGGCCGATCCGGAGGGCTACGCCCCGGTCGTCGACAAGCCCGGTCCGCCGCCGCCGCAGAACGCCGGCGCCGTGGTCGAGCTGCTCAAGGTGCTGCTGAAGGCGCGGGCGGAAGAGGCGGGCGTCGCCTCCAAGCTGATCGCCACGGTCTCGGACCTTGAGAAGATCGCCGCCGACGACAACGCCGCCACCCCGGCCCTGGTCGGCTGGCGCCGCGACGCCTTCGGGGCCGACGCCCTCAAGATCAAGCGCGGCGAACTGGCCCTGGTGCTGGACGGCGCCAAGGTCCGGGTCGTCGAGGTCCGTCGGGCTCCCAAGGCCGAGTAGTCCGCTCGACCTAGGCGAGCAAAGGGCGCGTCGACCGCTGAGGTTGTCGCGCCCTTTTGCTGTTCGGATCGAGCCATTTTCCCGTGCGTGCAAAGGATTGCTGGCGTACAACGCCGCGCCGCGTTGCTCCCTCGGGAGTAGAGCGCGCCGTGTACGGGGGTTGCGTTGAGTGCATTCTGGGACAACCTGGCGGACGCCTACCGCCCCGCCGCGGTGTCGCGGCGACGCCTGATCCCGCTTCGCCTCTTCGTCGTCCTGGTCCTCTGCGGGATGGCGCTGGTGTGGCCAAGCCTGCGTTTCCTGTTCGTGTGGTCGGGCGTTTTCGTCCTCATTCAGGGGGCGAAGTTTCTCGCTCTGAATCGTTTTCTCGACGCCCCGGTCCCCGGGCGGGCCGTGGCGCTGAACCTCTTCGGCGACTTCCTGATGGCGGCGACCTTCGGCTGGCTGGCCATCCCGCTGTGGGCCATGGACACGCGGATGGGCGCGGCCGGCGCCGTTCTGCTGCTGTCCGGATCGATCTTCACGGCGCTGATGGGCGCGGAGGGCTGCCTCGTCGCCTTTGTCGCGGCGGCGGCTCCGCATATCATCTACCTGTTCGTCACGCCGCTGGTCGCGGGCGACGCACATGATCCGGTCACGGTGTTTTTCCTGATCGGCTGCGGTCTCTTCTGCCTGACCCTGTCGATGGTCTTCCTGTGGTCGGAGCGGACCATGACCGCCGAGCGCGCCGCGCGCCGGGCGGCCGAGCGTCAGACCGCCGCCAAGTCGGCCTTCATCGCCATGGTCAGCCACGAACTGCGCACGCCGATCAACGCCATCCTCAATGGCGCGGCCGCCCTGGACCGCGACGGCGCGGCCGCCCTGGTCACCGACGCCGGGATGATGATGCGGACCCTGCTCAACGACCTGCTGGATCTCTCAAAGATCGAAGCCGGGCGGATGGGCGTCGAGGTGGTCGACTACGACCTGCCGGCCGTGGTCGGCGACGCGGTCGAGTTCTGGCGCTGCGCCGCCGGGGCCAAGGGCGTCATGCTGGTCCTGACCGGCGTCGAGACCCTGCCGCAGTGGGTGCGAGGCGATCCGATGCGCACGCGCCAGATCCTCAACAACCTGCTCAGCAACGCCATCAAGTTCACCCCTGAAGGCAAGGGGGATGGCCAGGGCCGGGTCAGCGTCGACGTCCGCGTCGAGCGCGAGCGGCCCCGCCAGGTGGCCATCGTCGTGCGCGACACCGGCCCAGGCCTGAAGGACGATCAGATCGAGCGCCTGTTCAGCCCCTACGAGCAGCTGAGCGCCGGGACCGCCCGCGCGTTCGGCGGCACGGGTCTTGGTCTGTCGATCAGCCGCGATCTCGCCCGTCTGATGGGCGGCGAGCTGACGGCGGCCAACGCTCCGGAAGGCGGCGCGCGCTTCACCCTGCGTCTGCCCGCGCCCGAGGGCGCCGCGCCGGTCGAACCGGCCGAGGACGAGGTCCAGGCCCTGGCCGTGCGCGACGAGGCGCCAGTGATCCTGGTGGTCGACGACCATGACATCAACCGCCGCGCCCTGCGCCAGATGCTGGAGGCGTTCGGCGCCCGGGTGGAGACCGCCGAGGACGCCCAGGCGGCGTTGCTGGCGGCCGAGCGTCAGATCTTCGACGCCATTCTGATGGACGTCCGCATGCCCGGCATGGACGGGCTGGAGGCCTCGCGTCGCCTGCGCGAGGACGGCGCCAACCGCCAGACGCCGATCATCGCCGTCACCGGCGGCGCCTCGCCCGAGGAGGTCGCCGCCTGCCGCGAGGCGGGCATGACGGGCTGGGTGGAAAAGCCGGTGAATCCGCGCGATCTCTACAAGGCCCTGTTCGGCTAGAACCCGTCGCGCGCCCCTTTTTCGGCGCATATCGCGGGCGTTGTCGTTAGAAGAAAGCCGGACGCAACGAGTCGCCCCGCGCGCCTCGCCATGATCGGTTTCCAATCCAGTTCAAGAGTTTACGCGGCGTGTCGAGGATCTGGCAGAGCGAGTGGGAAAAGCGACGGCGCCTGAGATGGATCGCCGCCGGCGCCGCGGGGCTCGTCCTGGTCGGCGGCCTGGCGGCCCTGCCGTTCCTCAAGAAAGCGCCCAAGGCGGTGTCCGAGGCGATCGAGCAGGCGGCCCTGAACACGCCCGAAAAGCCGTCCGCCTGGCATGGCGACATCGACTATGACGCCCTGAACGCCCGTATCAACGCCATGGCCGCCGACAAGACCATGGAGGGGCTGGCCGTGGCTGTCGTCGAGAAGGGGCGGTTGTCCTTCGTCCACGGCTATGGCCGCACGACCGAAGGCGGCGCGAAGGTCGACGCCCGCACCGTGTTCCGCTGGGCGTCGCTGTCCAAGACCGTGGCCTCGACCCTCAGCGCGCGAATGGCGGCCGACGGCGCCTTGTCGCTGACCGAGCCGCTGGTGGCCTTCAACACCAGCCTGCGCCTGCCGGGCGAGGCCCAGAACACCCTGACGGTCGAGGAGCTGCTCGCGCAGCGCACGGGCCTGGGCAAGAACGCCTACGACGGCCAGCTGGAGGACGGCGTCGATCCGGCCAAGATCCGCGGCTCCTATGGCGCGCTCAAGACGGTCTGCCCGCCCGGAACCTGCCACAGCTACCAGAACGTCGCCTATGACACGATCACCGAGGTCATCCAGGGTAAGACGGGTGAGCCCTATGCCGCCACGGTGCAGCGCAAGCTGTTCGGCCCGCTGGGCATGACCGGCGCCTCGGTCGGCATGGCCGGGCTGACCTCGGCCCCGCACTGGGCCCGGCCCCACGACCGCGCCCGCCGCGAGCTGAAGCTGTCCGACGCTTACTATCACGTGCCCGCCGCGGCCGGCGTCAACTCGACCATCGTCGACCTCGCCACCTGGATGCAGGCCCAGATGGGCCTCAAGCCCGACGTTCTGTCGTCGACGGTGCTGGACGAGGTGCAGCGTCCCCGCGTCGCCACCGGCCGGCCCTATGGCCGCCTCAACATCGCCCGCGAACTGAAGAACCCGGCCTATGGCCTGGGCATGCGCAGCTTCACCTACAAGGGCCACCGCCTCATCGGTCACAGCGGCGGGGTCTCGGGCTATCGCTCGACCATGATGTTCGACCCGGCGACGAAGACGGGCATCGTCATGCTGTGGAACAGCGACGCCAACCTGCCTTTCCGCTTCCAGGGCGAGTTCTTCGACCGCGTCTACCGGATCCCGTTCACCGACTATCTGGACCTGGACAGCGGCCAGCCGGGCGCGGAGGCTTCGCTGTCGGATTGAGTGCTCGACTCGACCTGAGGTCGTGTTACGGTCGTCGCAAGATGCCCCGCACCGTCATTTTCGTCGTGGTGCTGAGTCTGATGCCGCCTCTCGCGGGATGCGAGCGGCAGACCCAGGCTGAGCGGTTCGTCGTGGATCAAGCCCTGGACCTCGTGCAGCGCGAGGAGCGCAGCCGGCTTCCCACGAAGATCGAGGTCGCTTCGCTCAGCAAGGATAAGCAGTCCATCTGTGGCTACGCGACGATCGGCGATCGCAAGCACGTGCCTTACATCATCCGCTACTCGAAACCGTTACCCGAAGCCGGCCTCTTCGCTACGGTAAGCGTCGTCCTGACCGTACCGCCCTACAAGGGCGCGCCGTATGAGAGCCAGGCCGATCAAGCCGCGCGGATCCTGGCGGAGTGCGCAGAGCGCGGCCATCACCTTCCGCAGCCCAAATAGAAGCCCTCTCTCTTAGAGAGAGGGCAATGGTCTCCGGGCGAAACCCTAGCGCTGCGCGAACTGGCTGAGCGCCCCGCCGGCGGCCAGGCCCAGGGCGCAGAAGACGCCGAGGTGGAAGACCACGCCGATGGCGACGGTGCGGCGGACCGACCAGGTGTTTTCCTGGGCGAAGACGCGGCCGATTTCCGATTGCAGGGTGCGGGCGGCGCTGGCCACGGGCGCGTCGTGATCATTGGCGATGTGCAGCTGGGGACGCTCGCGGGCCTCGGAAGACGGAGCGATGGCATCCAGGTAGTCGACCTTACGCTTCAACATCACTGACCTCCGTTTATTTCGTTGAGGTCACGCTACGGAAGCATTGCTAACAAAATATGCAGTGTCGGTGTCGTCAGTCTGCGACAACTTGTCGATTTCCCCGTATCGGGGAAGTTCAGAGCCGGTTAAGTATGTTGTCTGGCGCGCCTATACCTGAATTTACGCCGTGATAATCTTTGACTTCAGGTTCAGGTGTTGCGCCGCGGTATTGGCGCGCTTGCTGGTCTGTTCGCCCAGAAGAAGATTGGCGTAGCCGGGCTCGGCCGCCAGGGTCAGGTGCGACTTGTCCAGCGTCAGGCGCGAACGAGCCAGCAGGCTGGGGCTGCGCCCCGACAGGTCGCAGGCCAGGCGGATCGTGGCCCCCAGGGCGCGGGCCCGCTTCATCTGGGCGGGGCTCAGCAGGCGCTCCAGGGTCGGCAGTTCCGGCGGGTGGAAGTTGGTGGCGTGACGCGCGTGCGAGGCGACCGCCACGAAGCAGCGCTCGGCGTGGTTCTGACCGGCGATCGGGGCGCGCAGCACCTGCTCGAACACCAGGTCGGCGCGATGATCGGGGTGCAGGCGCGCGCCGACGTCCGAAAGGCGGCAGGCGGCCGAAACCAGGATGCCGTCGCGTTCGCCGAACAGCGCGGGCAGGGTGCGGAAGGCGGGCGCGATCCAGGCGTCCAGGGCCGGGCCCAGGTCGTCGGCGACGCCCTGGCGGTGGCCCAGGGCGTAGCAGCCCTCGATCAGCGGGTCCAAGCCCCTTATGCGCGGCGGCATGGCCTCGAACAGCAGGCCCTCGCGCACGCCATAGGCCGAGATCTCGATGCGCTTGAGGTGCAGCTGCTCGATCAGGGTCTCCAGCACCACGGCGGCGTAGGGCAGGGTCTCCGAGCGCTTCTTGCTCATGCCCTCGATGCGCTCCAGCGAGCTCTTCGACTGGTGAGCGACCAGGCGGGCGGCGTCCAGGGCCTCGGCGGCGGTGATCTCGTACTGGTGGACGACGTGCAGCGGGTAGCCGGACAGCCGCATGTGCAGCAAGGCGAGATTACGCCAGGCGCCGCCCACGGCGTGGAAGGTGTCGCTGCGGAAATCGGCGGCCACGGGGGCCAGGCGCTCGCGGGCCAGCCGGCGGACGCGGTCGCCGTCGAAGCCGCCGTTCAAGGCGCCGCTGGGGCCGGCCAGGCTGAACGGGCCCAGCGGCAGGGTCACGCCCCGGCCCGCGCCGGTGGACGACAGGCGGACCAGCTCCAGACTGGCGCCGCCCAGGTCGCCGACCACGCCCTCGGCGTCGGGAGCGCCGGCCAGCACGCCGACGGCGGCGTAGTGGGCCTCTTCCTCGCCGGACAGCACGCGGACGACGAAGCCGGTCTCGTCGCGCACGCGGTCGATGAAGTCCTGGCCGTCCTTGGCCTCGCGAGCGGCGGCCGTGGCGACGACGAAGGTCTCGGCGGGATTGACCGCCTCCAGCACGGCGCGGAAGCGCTTCAGCGCCTGCAGGGTCTGGATGACGCCCTCGGGCGACAGGCGGCCGGTCTTGGCCAGGTCGCGGCCCAGGCCCGCCAGGACCTTTTCGTTGAAGACGGTCCAGATGGCGCGGCCTTCCAGCCGGTACACCACCAGGCGGACCGAGTTTGAACCGATATCGATCACGGCCGCGTCGCGCGGCGCCTGGAAGGGCATGGGGACGGTTTAGCGTATTCGCGGGTTGGGGGAAGCGGTCACGATCGTTTTCGATGGGGAAGAACGCGCGGAAAGGCCTGTCGGAAAACACCTTGATCGATTTCGATATTATTACCCGGATTATATTGACTCGGATTCTATCCGGGTAAATAAGGCGGCGATCTCCACGAGGTTCCGCCGATGTCCTTTTCCCCCGACCAACGCCCCGCCGTTCGCAAGGCCCTGCGCGCCGCGTTCGGGACCGAGGGTCTCGACGGCTGGACGCCGGTGTCCGGTGGGCTGTCGGGGGCGGGGGTCTACAGGATCCGCGTCGGCGGGATCGCCTATCTGCTGCGGCTCGAGGCCGGGCGCGACGGATTGCGCGACCCGCATCGCGGCTATGCCTGCCTGAAGCTGGCGGCGCAGGCCTGCCTGGCGCCGCGGGTGCGCTACGCCGATCCGGATGACGGGGTGATGATCTGCGACTTCATCGAGGCTCGCTCGCTGGTCCTCGACTATGCCGGGGCCCGCGCCGACCTGGTGGTCGAACTGGCCCAGGCGGTGCGGGCGCTGCACGCGATCGAGGGCTTTCCGGCGCTGGTCGACTATCTGGACGGCCTCGACGCCCTGGTCGACGCCGCCGCGCGCGCGGGCGTGGTCCCCGTCGGGGCGTTCGACGCCTGGGCGCGGCTGCGCGAGGTCTGCAAGCGCCTGACGCCGCAACCGGTGTCCAGCCACAACGACCTCAATCCCGGCAACCTCGTCTATGACGGCCGGCGCATCTGGCTGGTCGACTGGGAGGCGGCGTTCCGGGCCGACCGCTATGTCGACCTGGCCGCGATCGCCAACGCCTACGCCGCCGCCCCGGAGAGCGAGGCCCTGCTGCTGCGGACCTATTTCGGGCGCGCGGCGACGGACGGCGAGCGGGCGCGGCTGTGGCTGTTCCGGCAGGTCAGCCACGTCTTCCACGCGGCGGTGTTCGTCGCCGGCGCGGCGGGGCGGGCGAGGGCGGAGCGGCTGGACGGTCCGGACCTCGAACGCGCTCCACCAGCGCCTGGCGCTGGGCGAGCCGGTGCTGGCGACCGAGGAAGGGCGGCTGGCCTACGGGCTGGCGAGGCTGCGGGCGGCGGAGGCCAACCTGGCCTCGGGCGCTTTCATGCAAGCCGCGTCGATCGCGACCTAGGGATTGATCCGGCACGCCACCGTGCGCCAGCCGTCGTTCTCGCGCCGGTGATAGCAGGTGCCGTAGCTGACCTGGCGGCCGTGGGCGCGCTGGCCGCCCTTGGTCAGGGCCCAGGGCTCGGGACCCAGCAGCAGCATGTCGGTGGTGTCGGCCCTATGCCCGCACAGCCCCCACCAGCGAATGTGGTAGCCGCCGAGCACGCCGGGGCCGTAGACCTCGGCCACCGCCTGGGCCTTGCGCTCGACGCCCGGCGCGACGCCGAAGCGGTCGACGCCGGGACGGGCGGGCAGGGCCTGGACGGCGCAGATCTCGGCCTGCCTGGCGGGCGCGCAGGCCGACAATAGCATCAGCAGCGGGACAAGGGCCCAGCCCCTCAACGCTTGCGCTTGGTCCCGACGTGGTCGAAGGCCCGGGGCATGTCGTTGGTCTTGTGGCCGCGGCCCGACAGGCTGGGATTGGTCATGAAGTAGTCGTGGGCCGAGAAGGCGCCCTTGGTCTTCCAGGCCGGGTCGCGCGCATAGTCGCCCTCGCTGTCGAGACGCCAGCTCTGGGCCTCGTCATTGAGGTTGGCGACCATGATCTGGTCCAGCACCTGCTGGTGCACGGTCGGGTTCTCGACCGGGACCAGGGTTTCCACGCGGCGGTCCAGGTTGCGCGGCATCCAGTCGGCCGAGCTGATGAACACCCGCGTCTGGGCGCCGGGCATGGCCGCGCCGTTGGCGAAGGCCACCACGCGCGAGTGCTCCAGGAAGCGGCCGACGATCGACTTGACCCGGATGTTCTCCGACAGCCCCTTGATCCCCGGGCGCAGGCAGCAGATGCCGCGCACGACCAGCTCGATCTGCACCCCCGCCTGGCTGGCGGCGTAGAGGGCGTCGATGATCTGCGGATCGACCACGGCGTTCATCTTGGCCCAGACACCCGCGGGCTTGCCGGCCCGGGCGTTGTCGGCCTCGGCCGCGATCATCTTCAGCAGGTCCGGCTTCAGCGTCATCGGCGAGAAAGACAGCTTCTCCAGCCGTCCGGGCTGGGCGTAGCCGGTGATGAAGTTGAACAGCTTGCCCCCGTCGCGGCCCAGGGCCGGGTCGCAGGTGAACAGGGAAAGGTCCGTATAGATCCGCGCCGTCTGCGGGTGATAGTTGCCGGTGCCGAAGTGGCAGTAGGTGCGCAGGCCCTCGCCCTCGCGCCGCACCACCACCGACAGCTTGGCGTGGGTCTTCCAGTCGACGAAGCCGAACACCACGTGCACGCCGGCCCGCTCCAGGTCGCGCGCCCACTTCAGGTTATTCTCTTCGTCGAAGCGGGCCTTGATCTCGACCAGGGCCGTGACGTTCTTGCCGTTGTCGGCCGCCTCGATCAGGGCCGCCACGATCGGGCTGTCCTTGGAGGTGCGATACAGCGTCTGCTTGATGGCCAGCACGTTCGGATCGCGCGCGGCCTGGCGGATGAACTGCACCACCACGTCGAAGCTCTCGAACGGGTGGTGGACCAGGATGTCCTTCTCGCGGATCGCCGCGAAGCAGTCGCCGCCGTGGTCGCGCACGCGCTCGGGGAAGCGGGCGTTGTAGGGCGGGAACTTCAGGTCCGGACGGTCCGGCGGGATCAGCTCCGACATCTGGGCCAGGCCCAGCTTGCCGTCGACCAGGATCACGTCCTCGGGCTCGGCGCGCAGGCCCTCGATGATGAAGTCGCGCAGGTCCGGCGGCATGGTGGTCTGGATCTTGACCCGCACCACCCGGCCCAGGCGACGCTTCTTCAGCCGCGCCTCGAACTCGCGCACCAGGTCCTCGGCCTCTTCCTCGATCTCCAGATCGCTGTCGCGGATCAGGCGGAACAGACCCCGGCCCTCGACCTCGTAGCCGGGGAACAGGTGGTCCAGGAACAGGATGATGAAGCTTTCCAGCGCCATGATCTTGCGCTGGCGCTTCTTGCCGCGCGTCACCACCGACGACAGCTCCCAGAACCGCCGCACCTGCGAGGGGATCGGCGCCAGGGCGTAGAGGTGCTTGTCGTCGGCGATCCGCCGCAGCTTCAGCGCCAGGCAGAAGCCCAGGTTCGGGATGAACGGGAACGGATGGGCCGGGTCGATGGCCAGCGGCGTCATCACCGGGAAGATCTGGTTGAGGAAGATCTCCTCGGCCTTCACCCGGTCCTCGGCCTCGATGTCCTTGGCGTCGAGCAGCTTCAGCCCCTCGTCCCACAGCTCGGTGCGGACCTGGCGCCAGATCTTCTGCTGCTCGCCCATCAGCTCGGCGGCCGAGGCGTTGATGCGCGCCAGCTGCTCGCCGGGGGTCAGGCCGTCCTGGCTGATCACCCGCACGCCCTCGCGCACCTGGCCCTTCAGGCCGGCCACGCGGACCATGTAGAATTCGTCGAGGTTGTTGGCGCTGATCGACAGGAACCGCAGGCGCTCCAGCAACGGGTGGCGCGGATTGCCGCTCTCTTCCAGCACCCGCTGATTGAAGGCCAGCCACGAGGTCTCGCGGTTGAAGAACCGCTCGGGCGAGGCCATCAGCTCCGCGTCGAGCGCGAGGCCGGTCTGCGGAACGGGAATCTCGGGCGCGGCGGGCGCCAGCGGCGCCAGGGACGGAGTCGGGTTCGGAAGGGCGGCGGCGTCGGTCATGGGCCTCAGTCTAGCGCAGAGTTTTCCGCAGGGTGAACGCCCAATGGTGAAGGAATGGCGTGACGGGGTGACGACAGCGACCTTGAACCCTTCCTCCTCGATGGGGGAACGGGGTCAGTCCTCCTCGCCCTCCAGATCGCCCAGCACCTCGCGCGCCAGCGCCTTGTTGACCGCGCGGTGCTGCTGCGAGGCCGCCTCGTCCAGCAGCTTGGCGGCGGCCAGGGCCTCGGCGGCCGAGCGGGGCAGGCGGGCGATCAGATAGGGATAGAGGTCGGGGATCGGGTTTCAGGTGCTCGGCCCGGAAGGCGCGCTCCAGCACCGCCCGCAGCACCACGTCGTCGGGCTCGTCGATCTCCGCCACGGTCAGGGCGTTCAGCCGCGAGCGCAGGTCGGGCACGGACGAGCTCCAGGCGATCGGCGCGACGCGGGCGGTCAGCAGCACGCTCCCGCCGTCGACCCCGGCCATGTTGAGGATGTGGAACAGGTCTTCGTCGCTCAAGGCGGCGCCGGCCGACCGCTGGTCGGCGTCCTCGACCAGGATCGCCCGGCCGCGCAGGGCGGGCAGGTCGACGCCGCCCCCGCGCGGCGCGTCGACCACCACCGCGTCGGCGGCCCGCGCCCAGGTCCGCGCCAGGTGGGTCTTGCCGACGCCGACCGGCCCGACCAGGGCCAGCCGCCCCTCGGGCCAGTTCGGCCAGGCGTCCAGCCGCGCCACGGCGTCGGCGTTGCAGCCCGAGACGGCGAAGTCCTCCCGGCCGTAGCGCGGCGCGGCGGTCAGCGGCAGTCTGAACTGGGTCGACAATCCCTGGGGCCCGGCGTGGTGAATAGGTGGGTAGGGATATAGGGCGCGTCGGCGGTTAGGGCGAGGCGGGGCGGTTGGGGATAGTGGGGATGGAAGGGCAGGGTGTGTGGATGGGGGAGGCGAGGCGTTTATTCTAGAGCGGCGGCAGAGCGCCAGGAGCCCGCCATGGCCGCGTGACTCAAACCAAATGGCCTACGGCAAACTCGGGGCGGTTCAGACCTTTCAACGACATCCGTTTACTGCGAACTCCACTCTTAACTAGTCAAAGCCTTTGGCCTTCGGCTTCACGGGTTGAAGCGTCGCTTTCGGCGTCGCGAAGAAGCACGACCCAGACTGACGCCCCGGGTTGGCTTGTAGGTCACAACCTTGCCTTGCCCAAATCGGACAAGGCAGCCCAACTGCGCCCATTTGGCTGGAGCGTGATCTTCTTTCCATGCGAGATCGAACTCGGCGCGCGCTTCGGGCGACATGGTCCCACCTTCAAGCGCAGTCGATTCTTTTGCCATCGCGCCGATCCGTTCATCGCACTGCTGACGCTCTTCGGCGCTTATTTGAGAACCGTTTAATCGACATCTTTGCCACCCCTTCAAGGCGCCAGAGAGACGGCCACGGTCGATCGCTTGACCATCTCCGCCGCTGCTCGGGCTTTGTAAGGGAGGCGTGCCTGAGGCACGGACGCTCAATTGATCCGTGAGCCGACCGGGCGCGGCCGTCGCTGCCCGGACCCGAGCCTCAAAGCGCGTCGCATCCAAAGCGGCTGCGGCTTGCGGCGTAAATTGCGCGCGCCCGGTCTTAACACTGACTGCTGCCGCTTTCTGCTCAGGCGGCTTCGGACGGGGTAGAATCAATAGTTCTAACGTTGAAGGTGTTTCGTAGTCGTCCCAGGCCGGCTTCGTCTGCCGCCACTGGTCTAGACCGAGGAACAGCACCAAGTGAGCCGCTAAGACAGACAGAAGACTAAGAAAAAAGGCCCGTGTTGGACCCTTGCGCCTTCTTCGTCTGGCCTCCGTCATCCGACTGATTTCCGTCTACAACTGCATAGATAGCCCCAGGCTAAAGTGGCAACTATGGGGCGAAACTGAATGCCCGCCCCACTGCTGATCCTCCCAAGTTTGAGTGGACACCTACGCTAGCTTTTCGGAGCTGGAGAGGAGTGTCTGATGAGCGTGAAACGTCCCTAGCCCCTGACCGCCCACCGCCACGCCAACAACGCCACCCCCACCAGGATCACCGGCCCGAACACCCGGAATGTGTGGCGCGTGCAGCGCTCCGGGAAGAAGGTGTCGTAGGGGCCGTCCTTGGCGGCGCCGTACTTCACGGCGACGGCGGTCAGGGGGCATTTGAAGCCGCAGGCGGCGAAGACGGCGCTCTCGATCGCCGTCAGGCCCAGCGCGACCCACAGCCAGGGACCGCGCGCGCCGGTGATCCGGCGGCCAGCACCACCAGGGCGGCGCTGGCCATCACCACATAGATCACCGTGTGGACGGCACGGACGAGGGTCAGGCGCTGGGCGTCGGTCATGGCGCAAGGGTAGCCGCTTCTCCCGCGAGGCGAGAAGGGCTACCTCAGGGCCATGGATCTCTCCCCCGACCTCCTCGCCTGGCGCGCCGAGCTGACCCGGCCCGCCGGGCCGCTGAACGGCCTGGCCCGCGCCACCCAGACGCGGATCAACCGGCTGATCCCCGAGAAGGTCCACGCCGCCATCACCGCCGCCATCGAGGGGATGACGCGGGCGCTGCTGGTCGGGTCGGACTACGCGACGGGCTCGCCCTTGATCGGCCTGACCCTGGACGAGCGCCGGACCCGGGCGGCCAAGGCGATCGACGGCTGGAAGAAGGCGGCGGCGGCCGAGGGCGGGGTCACCGGCCTGGGCGGCTTCCTGGCGGCGGCGGCCGACTTCCCGTTGCTGATGAGCTTCAAGATCAAGCTGCTGTTCGAGATCGCCGCCATCTTCGGCCACGACGGGACGGAACTGCCCGAGCGTCTGTATATCCTGCACATCTTCGAGTTGGCGTTTTCGGACGGCGTCCACCGCGCCCGGGTGCTGGCGGCCATGGACGACTGGGACGCGCGGCCGCATCCGGCCCACCTGGACGACTTCGACTGGCGGGCCTTCCAGCAGCAATACCGCGACCACATCGACCTGGCGAAACTGGCCCAGTTCATCCCCGTGGTCGGCGCGCCGCTGGGCGCGATCGTCAACTGGCGGCTGGTCGAGCGCCTGGGCCACACGGCGGTGATGGCCTACCGGATGCGGGCCGAGCAGGGGGCTGTCAGGACTGAGCTAACCCCGATGACACCCTAACGTTCGTCATTCCCGCCCTTGTGGCGGGAACCCCTCTGTCCGCCGCAGGTGCGGGAGGGGCGGACTGCTGAGCAGTCCGCTTGCGTCTCACGGGTCAGCTGAACCAGGGGTTCCCGCCACAAGGGCGGGAATGACGGTTGTTTGTGGGGATTGATGGCGCTGTATCCTCGGCGTTCGCGATCTTGAGGTCAACGAAATCAACGACTTCCAACTTTTTCACGCCCCTGGATCATCCGCGTTGAATCCGCCGCGATAATCAAAGCCATCCCCGTCGCGGGGAGGGCGTTTGGATCCGGCCCGATACGGCGGCGGGGGTAGGTTGAGCGGGGCCGCTGGCGGTTCCCGGAGGCTCGAAAGTCGCCCCGTCCGTACTCTTTAGGCGGATCGGCTGGCGAACGGGCGGTCTCCGGGGCCAAAACCCTCAGCGGATCGACAGGGCGGTGATCGTATAAACCGCCTATCGTGGATCGTCGGGGTCGAGACGGATGTAGCCGATCGACTTGATCCGCGCCCGTCCGGGGGTAAACGGGGACCCGAGCAGACAACGCTCACGCCTCCCGACCTCACGGGCAAGAACAGCCTGGCGGAGCGGTCAGCGAGCCGAAACACAACAAACCTCACGGTCTCCGGGTTCGCCCGGCCGCTCCGTCGCCTCCCCACCCAAACTCGCAGCCGCACGGGCGCGAGGGCGATGAAGCGCGTTCCTTCCCCACGAAGGGAGGGAGGAAGTCAGAGATCCAGATCCGCCGAGGCGAACTCGGCGTTTTCCTGGATGAAGCGGAAGCGCAGCTCGGGCTTGCGGCCCATCAGGGTCTCGACCAGGCTTTCCACCGCCTCTTCCGAGCGCGGCAGGGTCACGCGGGCCAGGGTGCGTTTCCTGGGGTCCATGGTGGTCTCCTTCAGCTGGGAGGCCATCATCTCGCCCAGGCCCTTGAAGCGGCCGATCTCGGGCTTCTTGCCCTTGAACACCGTGGCCAAGAGCTCGTCCTTGTGGGCGTCGTCGCGGGCGTATTCGCTCTTGCCGCCATGGGCGATGCGGTAGAGCGGCGGCAGGGCGAGATAGAGGTGCCCCTGGCGGATCACGTCCGGCATGGTGCGGTAGAAGAAGGTGATCAAGAGGCTGGCGATGTGGGCGCCGTCGACGTCGGCGTCGGTCATGATGATGATGCGGTCGTATCGCAGGTCTTCCTCGCGATACTTGTTCCCGCCCTGGGCCCCCAGGGCCAGCATCAGGTCCGACAGCTCCTTGTTGGCGGTGAACTTCTCGCCGCTGGCCGAGGCCACGTTGAGGATCTTGCCGCGCAGGGGCAGGATGGCCTGGTACTTGCGGTCGCGGGCCTGCTTGGCGGAACCACCGGCCGAGTCGCCTTCGACGATGAACAGCTCGGCCCCATCGACCGCGCCGCCGGCGCAGTCGGCCAGCTTGCCGGGCAGGCGCAGCTTGCGGGTGGCGCTGGCGCGGGTGACTTCCTTGTCCTTGCGGCGCTTGAGACGCTCCTCGGCCCGCTCGATGACGAACTCCAGCAGGGCCTGGGCGTTCTTCGGGCTGGACGAGAGCCACAGGTCGAACGGGTCGCGCAGCGCCGCTTCCACGAAGCGCTGGGCCTCGGAGGTCGAGAGCTTCTCCTTGGTCTGGCCTTGGAATTCGGGGTTCTTGATGAACACCGAGATCAGGGCGCCGGCCTGGGCGACGACGTCGTCGGCGGTGATGATCGTGCCGCGCTTCTCGCCCTTCAGCTCGGCATAGGCCTTGAGGCCGCGGGTTAGGGCGGCGCGGAAACCGCTCTCGTGGGTGCCGCCCTCGGGGGTCGGCACGGTGTTGCAGTACGACTGCATGAAGCCGTCGTGCTCGCCGAAGCCCTGGGGCGTCCAGCTGACGGCCCACTCGACCGCGCCGGCCTCGCCCTGGCGCTCGATGCGGCCCGAGAAGCTCTCGGGCGTGATCGTGGTCAGGCCCTTGGTCCGCTCGGCCAGGAAGTCGGCCAGGCCGTTGGGGAAGTGGAACGTGGCCTCTGGCGGGGTCTGGTCATGGATCCGCGAGGGATCGCAGGACCATTTGATCTGCACGCCGCGGAACAGATAGGCCTTGGAGCGGGCCATGCGGTACAGGCGCGCCGGCTTGAAGCCGACCGTGTCGCCGAAGATCTCGTCGTCGGGCTTGAAGCGCACCATGGTGCCCTTCTTGCGCGACGGGCCGACCTGCTGGATCGGGCCTAGCGGCTTGCCGCGCGAGAACACCTGCAGGTGCTCGAAGCCGTCGCGCCAGACGGTGACCTCGACGCGCTCGGACAGGGCGTTGACGACGCTGGCGCCGACGCCGTGCAGGCCGCCGGAGGTCTCGTAGGCCTTGCCGGTGAACTTACCGCCGGCGTGCAGGACGGTCATGATGACCTCCAGCGCCGACTTGCCGGGGTACTTGGGGTGCGGGTCGACGGGCATCCCCCGCCCGTCGTCCTTGACCGACAGGAAGCCGTCGGCGTCGAGCTTGACCTCGATGGTCTTGGCGAAGCCGGCCACGGCCTCGTCCATCGAGTTGTCGAGGACTTCGGCGAACAGGTGGTGCAGCGCCCGCTCGTCGGTGCCGCCGATGTACATGCCGGGCCGCTTGCGGACGGGCTCCAGCCCTTCCAGCACCTCGATGTCGGCGGCCGAGTATTCGCCAGGCGCCGAGGTCTTGGCCGGCGGCGCGGGCTTGGCCGATGAAGGCGGAGGCGGCGGGATCGGACGCGGCGTCGGTTCGACGTGCGGCTCCACGCTGGCCTGGAACGGCGCGGCGGGGACGGGCGCCAGGGCGTCGTCGTCGAACAGCGAGGGGGTCTTATCGGAAGATGACATTGGGGCAAGTCTAGGCGATTCGAACGCGGGGGCCCCGTATGGCCTCGCGGCCTTCCCCTGAAAAGCAAAATCCGCCCCCAGCCAAGCCGGGGGCGGATCGTTGCGGCCAGGACTCCGACCTAGCGGTAGGCGGGCGGATAGCCGCTCTGGTCGGTGGCCGCATAGCGGTCGCGCAGCTGGGTCTGGCGGCTGTCCTGCGGCTGCTCGACGCCGCCGACGAAGACGTTCAGCGGCCAGCTGGTGGTTTCCAGCGGGTCGCCGTTCCAGACCACGACGTCGGCCAGCTTGCCGACCTCCAGCGAGCCGATCTTGCCGTCCTGGCCCCAGATCTTGGCGGGGACCAGGGTCACGGAGGCCAGGCCGGCCGCGTAGGGCAGGCCGTTGGCGACCGCGAGGCCGGCGTTCAGCCGCTCCTGGCGCAGGTTGTTGAAGTCCCGCGCGCCGTTGATCGCCACCTTCACGCCGGCGGCGTTCAGGCGGGCGGCGTTGTCCAGCCGCGAGGCCAGGGTCTCGAAGCTGTCGGGCAGGTCGGCCTGCGGATCGACGATGACCGGCACGCCGGCCCTGGCGATCTCGGGAGCGACCAGCCAGCCTTCCTCGACGCCTTCGAGGATGATCCTGATCTTCTCCTCGGCCGCCAGCTTCAGGGCCTGGCGGATGTCGGCGGCCCGGGAGACGCGGATCAGCAGCGGGGTCTTGCCCTGCACGACCGGGATCAGGGCCGCCAGATCGAGACGCGAGAGACCGAAGTCCCGGGTCGCGCCCTGCTCGAAGGCCGCGCGGCGGCTGGCGAAGGCGCGAGCGTCCTCCAGCGCCGAGCGGATCAGGATCAGGTCGGCGCCGCGCGAACCGCCGGCCGCCCGCGCGCCGCTTTCGCCCAGCGAGACGGTGACGGCCAGCTTGGAGGCCTCGACGATGTCGCTCGCGCCGGCCTTCAGGCGGATGAAGGCCGCCTGGCCGCCGAACAGCGAGGGATCGCCGTCGCCGCTCTTGCCGGCGGTCATCTCCTCGACCACGCCGTCGTCGGCGTGCTCGTGCGCGCCGCCGCCGGTTCCCGACAGCACCGGCACGACGGCCGAGCTGGTGACGCCGCCGTCCCGGGCGAACGGGATGAAGGTCGAGGCCGGGTTGATCCCGTAGCTGATGTCGAAGGCGGCGCTGAGCGCGTTGCCGGTGCCGTCGTCGCGGGTCTCGCGCACCCCGCTGACCTCGGACGCGCCGAGGTTCGAGGACGAGGCGACCAGGCCCGGGGTGACGACCCCGCCCTTGGCGTCGATCACCTTGGCGTCGGCCGGCACGGCGACGCTGGCGCCCAGGGCGGCGATCTTGCCGTCCTTGATCACCAGCGTGCCGGCCGGGATCGCCGGGCCGGAGACGGGCTCGATACGGGCGTTGACGATGGCGACGGTCTCGGCCGCCGCGGGAAGGGCCAGCGCGCAGGCGGCGCTGGCGAGAAGCAGTGACCGGATCATCAGTTGAACGCTCCCTGGCCGGGTTGGCCGAGCTCGAAATCGGACTTGGGCTGGAAGCGCGCGTCCTTGCGATCGTAGATCAGCGCGCCGTCGATGAAGACCTTTTCGGCCTGGGCGTAGACGCTGAACGGGTCGCGGCTCCAGATCACCAGGTCGGCGGCCTTGCCGGGTTCGATCGAGCCGGTCTTGTCGCCGATGCCCATGGCCTTCGCCGGATTGGCGGTGATCCACTTGATCGCCTCGGCGCGGCTGATGCCGTAGCCCAGCTTGTTGCCGGCGGTCATGGCGATGGCGGCTTCCTGGTTCAGCCGCTGGGTCATGATCGGATCGTCCGAGTGGATGACCACGCAGGCGCCGTTCTTCCAGAGGATGGCGGCGTTGGCGTCGATGCCGTCCAGGCTTTCCATCTTGAAGCCGGTCCACGAAGCCCAGGTGGCCGAGCAGATGCCTTCCTTGGCCAGCAGGGGCGCGATCTTGTAGCTCTCGATCGCGTGGTGGAACATCGTGATCTTGTAGCCAAACTCCTTGGCGATATCGATCATGGTGGCTTCTTCGTCGGCGCGGTAGCAGTGGTTCTGCACCAGGATGTCGCCCTTCAGCACGCCGGCCAGGGTCTCCATCTGCAGGTCGCGCTTGGGCGCATCGGCCTTCTCGCCCTTCTGCTGTTTGGCGCGGAAGTCGTCCCACTTGCGGGCGTAGTCGGCCGCGTCGATCCAGGCCTTGCGATAGCCGAAGACATTGCCCATCGCGGTGGAGGGTGAGCGGCCCTTGCCGCCGTAGACGCGCTTGGGGTTCTCGCCGCAGGCCATCTTCAGGCCGTAGGGCGCGTCGGGGAACTTCATGCCCTGCATGGTCAGGGCGGGGACGTTCTTCAGCGTCACCGAGCGGCCGCCGAACAGGTTGGCCGAGCCGGGGAGGATCTGCAGGGTGGTCACGCCGCCGGCGCGGGCCCGGTTGAAGCCTGGGTCCTGCGGCCAGACCGAGTGCTCGGCCCAGACCTGGGCGGTGTTCGGGTCGGTGGCCTCGTTGCCGTCCGAGCGGGCCTGGACGCCCGGCGAGGGATAGACGCCCAGGTGGCTGTGGGCGTCGATGATGCCCGGGGTCAGCCACTTGCCTGTGGCGTCGACCTTGACGGCGTCGGCCGGGATCGCGGTCTCGGGTCCGCCCACGGCGACGACCTTGCCGCCGGAGGTGACGACGACGCCATTGTCGATCTGCTGGCCGGTGGCGGTCAGCACCGTGGCGCCGACAAAGGCCATGGTCTGCGAGGGGAACGGCTTGTAGGTCGAAGGGAAGCCCGTCGAGGCCTGGCCGTCCAGACCCTTGGGCAGCGGCTTGATCTCGGCCTTCTCGGCTGGCTTGCCATCCTTTTGCGCCGTGCTGGACGGTTTGGCGGGACCGCCGGTCCCGGTCGTCGCGCAGGCTGAAAGTCCCAGCGCGAGCAGGCTCACGGCAGCCGCCGCGTTACGCCATCTGATCATGAAAAACCCCGACTCTCGAAGAGGCGGGAAGGACAGACGAAATGAACCCCGTTATCAAGTCAAAGCAGGGGCGAATGGAGCCGGTCGCCGGCAAAATCGTTCCGCCTGTTCTTGGGAGGTCGTCCATGCGCCGTCTGCTCGCTTGTCTCGCCGTTGCTCTGCTGACCGCCTGCACAGCGTCCGCCACGCCGGAACCTTCGGGACCGCCGCAGCAGTCGCCGCGCGCCCCCGTCGCCGAGGGCGGCATGTGCGGCGGGTTCGCGGGCTTCCAATGCCAGTCCGGCCTGACCTGCCAGATGGAGGCCGGAGTCTGCGGGCGGGTCGCCGATGCGGCGGGCGTCTGCCGCAAGGCGCCGCAGGTCTGCACGCGGATCTATCAGCCGGTCTGCGGCTGCGACGGCAAGACCTATGGCAACGCCTGCGAGGCGGGGGCGGCGGGGGTCAGCGTCTCGGCTCAGGGCGCGTGCAAGGCGAAATAGCCTGCTGCCACATTCCGGACCGTGCTGACGCAAGGTGCGGTCGACGGGAGAAAGCCATGACCCAGATCATCCGGCGCGACGTGCTGGCCGGCGGCCTCGCCGCCGCCGCGTTCGCGCCCGCCGCCCAAGCTCAGGAGAAGACGCCCATGTACGGACTGATCGGACAGATGCTGGCCGCGCCCGGCAAGCGCGATGAGTTGCTGGCGATCCTGGGGGAGGGGACCAACGACATGCCGGGCTGCCTCAGCTACGTGATCGCCAAGGATCCGACCAACGTCGACGCGCTGTGGATCACCGAGGTCTGGACCGACAAGGACGCCCATGCCGCCTCGCTGAAGCTGCCCTCCGTGCAGGCGGCGATCGCCAAGGGGCGGCCGATCATCGCCGGCTTTCCGCAGCGCTTCGAGACCACTCCGATCATCGGTCACGGCCTCAAGGCCTAGCCGCCACGAAAAAAAGGCCGCGGATCGCTCCGCGGCCTTTTCGGTTTCCAAGACCAGAAGGTCTAGAAGTTGGCGTTCAGCGAGACGCCGACGACGCGCGGTTCGTTGACGAAGGCGGTCAGGTTGTTGAAGTCGATCGCGCCCTTGATGTTGCTCTCGTTGGTGATGTTGCGGGCGAAGGCCGCCAGCTCCCAACCGGCGTCCTTGTCGGCGTAGCCGACCTTCAGGCCGCCTTCGAAGTCGCCCTTCGAGTAGAACTCCTTCGACTGGTACAGGAACAGGTTGGTGTAGCCCTGGACCTTCCAGTCGGTGAAGGCGAACAGCTCGCCCGAGGCCACCGGGATCGAGTAGCGGGCCGTGACGTCGAAGGTGTACTTCGGCGCGTTCGGGAAGGGGTTGCCGTCCACGAGGGCCAGGCCCGCGCCGTTCAGCTTGTCCGTGACCGTGCAGGCGGCGCAGGGGGCGACGGCCAGCGTGCTGTCCTTGATCTTGGTGTGCGCGTAGCTGTAGCCGGCCGTGACGACGAAGTTCGGGGTGACCACGAACTCGCTGTCCAGTTCCAGGCCATAGGCCTCGCCCTTCTTGGCGTTGATCAGGCGGTTGGAGTTGCTGCCGCCGCCAACGGCGCTGAACTGCGGGTCGTCGATGCTGTAGGCGAAGACCGCGCCGTTCAGGCGGACACGACGTTCGAACAGCTCGCTCTTCAGGCCAAGCTCATACGACATGATCGTTTCGGACTTGGCCGACGAGGCGGGCGAGCCGAAGGCGATGTCGCGACCCTGGATCGACGGACCGCGGAAGCCCGAGGCGACCTTGGCGTAGACGCTGACGTCCTCGTCGATCTTGTAGAATGCCGACAGGTCCCAGCTGACCTTGGAATCCGACACCGAGACCGACGGAGCATTGTTAGGGCCCGAAACGACATTCATGTCCTTGTCGTCGTCGGTGTAGCGCAGGCCGCCCGTCAGGGTCAGCTGGTCGTTGACCGCGTAGGAGGCCTGACCGAACAGCGCCCAGGACTTGTTCTTCTGGCGCAGGGTGGTGGCCGGCATGAAGAACGGGTCGGTGCGGATGTCGTACTTGGTGTCGAAGTAGAAGCCGCCGACCTGCCAGCTCAGCGGACCGTCGGTGTCGCTGGCCAGACGCACTTCCTGCGTCCACTGGAACAGGTTCTTGATGCCGTCCTGGGTGCTCGACTGGAAGGGGATGAAGCCCGGGCCGCCCGGGTTGCCGCCGTCGATGTCGCCCAGGCTGTAACCGTGGGTGTTTTCATAGGCGGTGATCGAGGTCAGCTTCACGCCGTCGAAGTCATAGCCGATGTTGGCCGAGGCGCCGTAGCCCTTGTACTTCTGTGGGTTGTTGGCGGTGTTGTCGAAGGCGACCTTGTCGCGTTGGTAGTTGCCGTTGAGCTTGTTCGAGCCCTTGGTCAGCACGTTGGCGCGGAACACGGCGGCGGTGCCGTCCAGGTCGCGGCCGTGGACGTTGAACAGGGCGCTCAGCTTGTCGTTCGGCGTGACCAGCAGCTGAACGCGAGCGGCCTTTTCGTTGAAGCCGCCCAGGGCGTTTTCCTGCTTGGTGTAGGTGTTGTCGATGTAGTCGTCGCGACGCTGGAGCAGGAACGAGGCTCGGACCGCCACCTTGCCCGGGACGATGGCGCCGCCGTAGCCGCCGTCCAGGGTGACGGTGTTGTAGCTGCCGTAGGTGGCCGCCAGGCGGCCCTTGGTTTCGTCGCTGGGCTTGATGGTGTCGAACTTGACGATGCCCGCCGTGGTGTTGCGGCCGAACAGCGTACCCTGCGGGCCGCGCAGCACTTCGACGTGGTCGAGGTCATAGATCGGCGAGCTCTTCAGGACGACGTTCTCCAGGACCACGTCATCCTGGATGATCGACACCGGCTGCGAGGCGGCCAGGTCGAAGTCGGCGTTGCCCAGGCCGCGGATGTAGAAGCGCGGCGCGACGCGGCCGTTCGAGGACTCGGCGTAGAGGCCGGGAGCCTTGCCCGACAGGGTCAGGATGTCTTCGCCGGCGGCGAAGACCGACTGCAGGCGCTCGCCGGAGATGGCGGCGACCGAGACCGGGACGTCCTGCAGGTTTTCACTGCGCTTCTGGGCGGTGACGACGACTTCGCCGACGGTGGTTTCCTGGGCCAGGGCCGCCGAGCCGGCGGCCAGCGAGGCCACCAGAGCGGACAGGCCGCACGACACCGTCAGGGCGCGGCGGAAAGAGCGGTTGGGGAGCATGGAGACATCCTGTGATGGAGCGCGCCGTTCGCCGACTCTGACCGGGGCGTTAACGGCGCTTCTGTTGCGCTGCGATAGGCGAAACAGCGGCCGTCGGGATATCTCGTCTTGATCGAAAACAGCTCTTTCGAGCCGATTACGTCGGTTATGTTGCGAAGTTGCGACAATTTTGTTCAGGCGGCGCCCACTAAGTAATAAGTCATTCTACTCGCGGAGCGGTCTGGCCTCGTGGCGTAAGAAAAAGGGCCGGAGATCGCTCTCCGGCCCCTGTCCTTGTTCTGAGCGCTTACGCGATCAGCACTTGTAGTACATGTCGAATTCGACCGGGTGCGGGTGCAATTGCAGGCGCATCACCTCTTCCATCTTCAGCTCGATGTAGCTGTCGATGAAGTCGTCATCCATGACGCCGCCGGCCTTCAGGAAGGCGCGGTCCTTGTCCAGGCTTTCCAGGGCTTCGCGCAGCGAGCCGCAGACTTCCGGGATTTTCTTCTGCTCGCGCGGCGGCAGATCGTAGAGGTTCTTGTCGGCGGCCGCGCCCGGGTCGATCTTGTTGATGATGCCGTCCAGGCCGGCCATCAGCAGGGCGACGAAGGTCAGGTAGGGGTTGCCCATCGGGTCCGGGAAGCGGGCTTCGATACGCTTGGCCTTCGGGCTGTCGACGTGCGGGATGCGGATCGAGGCCGAGCGGTTGCGCGAGCTGTAGGCCAGCTTCACCGGAGCTTCGTAGCCGGGCACCAGGCGCTTGTACGAGTTCGTCGTCGAGTTCGAGAACGCGTTGATGGCCTTGGCGTGCTTGATGATGCCGCCGATGTAGTACAGGCAGTCCTGCGACAGGCCGGCGTACTTGTCACCGGCGAACAGCGGCTTGCCGTCCTGCCAGATCGACTGGTGCACGTGCATGCCCGAGCCGTTGTCGCCGAACATCGGCTTGGCCATGAAGGTGGCCGTCTTGCCATAGGCCGCGGCGACGTTGTGGATGACGTACTTGTAGAGCTGCATCCGGTCGGCCATGACGACCATGGTGTCGAACTTCAGGCCGAGTTCGTGCTGGGCCGGGGCCACCTCGTGGTGGTGCTTTTCCGGCTTCATGCCCAGCTCGCCCATGACGGCCAGCATTTCGCCGCGCAGGTCCTGGCAGCTGTCGACCGGATTCACCGGGAAGTAGCCGCCCTTCGGACCCGGGCGGTGGCCCATGTTGCCTTCCGGATATTCCTTGGCCGAGTTCACCGGCAGTTCGCTCGAGTCATACGAGTAGCCGGTGCTGTTCGGCGAAACCGACCAGCGCACGTCGTCGAAGATGAAGAATTCGGCTTCAGGGCCGAAATAGACGGTGTCGCCCACGCCGGCCGACTTGACGTAGTTCAGGGCGGCCTTGGCGATCGAGCGCGGGTCGCGGTTGTAGGGGGTGCCGTCGTCCGGGTTCACGACGTCGCAGAACAGCGCCAGGGTGGTCTGCTGGTAGAAGGGGTCGATGATGGCGCTCGACAGGTCGGGGCGCAGCTTCATGTCCGACTCGTTGATGGCCTTCCAGCCGGCGATCGACGAACCGTCGAACATCGTGCCGTCGTTCAGGAAGTCATCGTCGACGAGATCGATGTCAAACGTGACGTGCTGCAGCTTGCCGCGCACGTCGGTGAAGCGGACGTCGACGTACTTTACGTCCTTTTCCTTGATCAGGTTCAGGATATCCTTGGCGGTGGTCATTCCGTATCCCCTTTGTAGGCTCTCTAAGCGTTTGACGATCCGGCCTTAGACGGCGGCCGGGCCGCTTTCTCCGGTTCGGATGCGGATCACTTCCGCGATGTCCGAGACGAAAATCTTGCCGTCGCCGATGCGGCCCGTACGGGCGGCGCGGGTGATGGCCTCCAGCGCGGGCTCCAGCTGGCTGTCCTCGACAACGACCTCCACCTTGATCTTGGGGAGGAAGTCCACGACGTACTCGGCGCCGCGATACAGTTCGGTGTGGCCCTTCTGACGGCCGTAGCCCTTGGCTTCTAGGACGGTCATGCCCTGGACGCCCATGTCCTGCAGGGCCTCCTTCACCTCATCCAGCTTGAACGGCTTGATGACGGCTTCGATCTTCTTCATCGGTTCCACTTTCGGGCCCGGGCGGCGAACCGCTTCACTGAGCGGGCAACCATCATGCTGACCGAAGCGCCGCAAGCGAGCGCCAGGGACATTTATGACCGTTTGGTTGTCTCGTGGGCATGTGTTCGAAGTTTGGGCGCCTGGCGCCCTGGAAATGTACATTTCTGGAATGGCCGCCAAATGGCCTTGCGGCATACGGTTTCGCGCCTACGATCGCGCCCAACGATCGTTTGAATGGGGGCGGATATGCGCGGCGACACACCGGTTTTGATCGGCGCGGGCCAATTCACGTATCGGGGCGACGCCGGAAATTCACCATCCCCCCTGGAACTGCTGAAAGTTGCGGCGGAACGCGCGGCGCTGGATGCCGGCCTCAAAGGGTCGGTTCTTGCCGATCTGGACGCTTTGGCGGTCGTGGCGTTCAGCATCGACGCGCCGGGAGGGTTGTCGAAGCTGCCGCTGCCTCGGCTGGCGGACCCGCCAGCCTCACTGGCGGGGGCTTTTTCAGCTTCGCCGGCCTGGAGCGTCTACACCGAGACCGGAGGCAACAGCCCTCAACAAGCGGTCAATGTCGTTTGCGAGCGGGTCGCGGGCGGCGAGTCGGAGTTCGCCCTGGTCACCGGGGCCGAGTTCCTGGGATCGCTGATGAAGCGGATGAAGGGCGGCCTCGGCTTCGAGGGTTGGGGCGACGACCTCGCCAGCACGCCGCGGCGGATCGGCGACCCGCGCCCGGGGGTGACCAAGCAGGAAGCCGCGCACGGTCTCGGCTATCCGGTAAACACCTATCCCCTGTTCGAAAACGCGCTGAGAGCGAGGGACGGGCGATCGCTGGAAGATCATCAGAAGCAGTTGGGCGAGCTCTTCGCGCCCTTCACCAAGGTCGCCGCCGCCAATCCCTACGCCTGGTTCCCGGTGGAGCGCTCGGCCGAGGAACTGGTCACCGTGACCGACCGTAATCGGATGATCGGATATCCGTACCCGAAGTACCTGAACGCCATCATGGAGGTCGACCAATCGGCGGCCGTCCTGATCGCCAGCGTCCGCAAGGCGCGCGAGCTGGGCGTGCCCGAGGATAAGTGGGTTTTCCTGCATGGCTGCGCCGACGCCTCGGACCTCTGGTATCCGTTGGAGCGTCAGGACTATCACTCCAGTCCCGCCATGCGCCTGACCGGCCAGCGGGCTCTGGAAATGGCCGGGATCGGCGTCGAGGATCTCGACCTTATCGACCTCTATTCCTGCTTTCCATCGGCGGTGCGGATCGGGGCCGAGGAGATCGGCCTGGCGCTGGACGACCCACGTGGCCTGACCATCACCGGCGGCCTGCCGTACTTCGGCGGGCCAGGAAACAACTACGCCCTGCACGCCATCGCCGAGATGGTCGGCAAGCTGCGCGAACGGCCCGGCGCCTATGGCCTGTCGACGGCCAACGGGTGGTTCCTGACCAAGCAGTCGGTGGGCATCTATTCGACCAGGCCGGTCGAAGGAAAGTGGGAGCGCCAGCCGCCGTCGGTGGTCCAGGCCCGGATCGGCGCCTTGCCGCATCCGGAGATCGTTGAGAACCCGCAAGGGCCGGCGACCGTCGAGACCTACACCGTCGTCCACGGCCGCGAGGGCGCGCGGATGGGCGTCATCATCGGCCGTGACGCGCAGGGGCGGCGCTTCGTGGCCCAGACGCCGGACGATCCGGAGGTGCTCCGCGACCTGGAAAGCTGCGAGGGGGTAGGGCGGACCGGCGTCGTCGGGCCCCATCCGGATGGCGTCCGCAACCTCTTCATTCCGGATTGAGTCATGACCCTGGTTCATGTGATCCGCCACGGAAAACCCGCCGCGACCTGGGGCGGCGCTGACGAGGATCCCGGTCTCGATACGACCGGTCACGCACAGGCCGTCGCCGTCGCCGAGGCGATCCTGGCTCTGCCCGAGCGGCCGACGCGCGTGGTGTCCTCGCCCCTGCGCCGCTGCCGCGAAACCGCCGAGCCGCTGGCGCGGGCGCTGGGCGTCGAATTGATCATCGACCCGCGCGTCGGCGAGATCCCGACTCCGGCGGCATTGTCGCACGAGGAGAGACCGGCCTGGCTGAAGCGGGCTTTCGAAGGCCGCTGGAGCGAGATCCAAGGGGACCTCGACTATGTCGCCTGGACGCAAGGCGTGGCCGCCGCTTTGCGCGAATACCCTGGCGCTGCGGTGTTCAGCCACTTCGTCGCCCTGAACGCGGCGGTTGGCGTCGCCACCGGTCGGGCCGAGGTCATGGCGTTTCGCCCCGATCATTGCTCGCGCACCGTGTTCGAGATCGACGGCGACGGCTTGATCCTGGTGGAGAAAGGGCGCGAAGCTCAGAGCCAAGTGCTTTGAAGGAGTAGGCGTGGCGCGAGATTCTGACCGTCGCCCAGATGGCCGCGGCCGACCGCGCCGCCGTCGAACACGGCACGCCGGTTCGCGCGCTGATGGAGCGCGCGGGCGAGGCCGTGGCCCAGGCTGTCAGGGCGCGTTACGCCCGGCGTCCCGTGGTGATCTGGTGCGGTCCCGGCGACAATGGCGGTGACGGCTATGTCGCCGCGCGGCATCTGCGCCGTCGCGGCTGGCAGGTGGTGGTCGAGGCCGCCTATCCGCCGTCCAGCGACGCCGCCCGCTGGGCCGCGTCGCGGTGGAAGGGCGAGGTGCGGTCGCTGTCGACCGATCTCGCGCCGGGCGTACTCTATATAGACGCCTTGTTCGGCGCCGGCCTGTCGCGGCCGCTGGAGGGGGAGGTCGAGCGCCTGGCGTGGGCCAGCCAGGAACAGCCGCTGACCATCGTCGCGATCGACACGCCCTCGGGGATTCATGGCGACACCGGACGTCCGCTGGGCGACGTCGCCTTCCGCGCCGACCTGACCGTCACCTTCCATCGCCGCAAGCCGGCTCACGTCCTGATCGAGGGGCGCAAGGCCTGCGGCGAGGTCGTGCTGGCCGATATCGGGCTGGGCCCCAGTGAGGGCGTGAACCTGTTCGAGAACGATCCGGATCTGTGGGGCAAGCGCTTTCCCTGGCCGGCGCTCGACGCCCACAAGCATACGCGCGGCCGGCTGAAGGTGATCAGCGGCGAGATGTCGGCGCACCGGCGCGGCGCGGCTGGCGGCGCGCGGGGGTCTGCGAGTTGGCGCCGGCGCGGTCACCGTGCTGTCGCCGCCGGGAGCCCTGGCGGTGAACGCCGCGCATCTCGAAGCGATCATGCTGGCTCCGTTCGGAGCGGAGGCCGACCTCGCCGTCGCCGCCGAGGAGGCCGATGCGGTGATCATCGGTCCGGCGGCCGGGGTGGGGGAGGCGACCGCCCGCAACCTGCAGGCCCTGGCCAGCACCGGCGCGGCCCTGGTTGTCGACGCCGACGCCCTGACCAGCTTCCGGCACGATCCGGAGAGCCTGTTCGCCTGCCTCGATCGCGACGACGTGTTGACGCCGCATCCAGGCGAGTTCGAGCGCGTCTTTCCAGGCCTGTTGGCCAAGTCCTTCGAACGTATCGCGGCGGCGCGGGAGGCTTCCAGGCGGGCAGGGGCGGTCGTGCTGCTGAAGGGACCCGACACCGTGGTCGCCGCGCCGGATGGCCGCGCCGCTGTGTCGCTAAATGGAACGCCATGGCTGGCCACCGCCGGTTCGGGAGATGTCCTAGCCGGCTTCATTGGCGGCTTGATCGCCCAGGGCATGGAGAGCTTCGAGGCCGCTTGCGCCGGGGCATGGATCCACGCCGAGTGCGGCGCCCGCCACGGTCCGGGTCTGATCGCCGAGGACCTGCCAGGCCTCGCGCCCGCTGTTCTCGCCGAACTCTACGGGCTTGCGCGGCCCGGCTCAAATCCGTAAGCCCGCACCCACGCGGATGTGGCGAAACTGGTAGACGCACCAGATTTAGGTTCTGGCGCCGAGAGGCGTGGAGGTTCGAGTTCCTCTCATCCGCACCACTCTTCTCACCGGGCCCTCCAGGCCTGGATGAGTTTTGTCGCCGCCGCTCTTGGATGCTCGCGCACGTCGTGACATAAGGGCGGTCTTTCGCCGCCCCCGGCTCTCGCGGGGCGGCGTCGATCTTTTGGACCCCCAGGGCGGAGCTCGGGCGCGCGGCGTCCCGGACCCGAGAAAATAAGAATTGTCGATGCAGATCGTTGAAAAGTCGGGCGAAGGCCTCAGCCGCGTTTTTAGCGTCACGGTGCCCGCGAGTGAACTGGCCACGCGCCTGGAAGCGCGTATCGCCGAAGTCGCTCCGCAGATGAACGTGAAGGGCTTCCGTCCGGGCAAGGTGCCTGCCGCTCACGTGCGCCGTCTGTACGGCAAGGGCTTGATGGGCGAAGTCATCGAGCAGGCGCTGAACGAGACCACCCAGAAGGTCCTCGACGAAAACAAGCTGCGTCCGGCTGGTCAACCCGAACTGAACCCGACGTCCGACATGGACAAGGTCATCGAAGGCGGTCTCGACCTGGCGTTTGACCTGGCGGTCGAGGTGATGCCCGAATTCGATCCGATCGACCCGACCACGATCGAACTCGTCAAGCCGGTCTACAAGGTCGGTGACGAGGAAGTCGACGAGGCCCTGGAAGAGCTGTCCAAGCAGGCGCGCACCTACGAGCCGCGCACCGGCAAGAGCCTGAAGGCCAAGGACGGCGACCAACTGCTGATCGACTTCGTCGGCACCATCGACGGCGTCGAGTTCGCCGGCGGCAAGGCCGAAGGCGCTGAACTCGTTCTGGGTTCGGGCCAGTTCATCCCGGGCTTCGAGGAACAACTGGTCGGCGCCAAGCCGGGCGACGAGATCGTCGTGAAGGTGAAGTTCCCGGAAGAGTACCAAGCCGCCGAACTGGCCGGCAAGGACGCTGAGTTCGCCACCAAGGTCACCGAAGTTCGCGCACCGGTCGACAGCAAGGCCGACGACGAGCTGGCCAAGCGCCTGGGCCTGTCGGACCTGGCCGCCCTGAAGGACCTGCTGCGCTCGAACCTGGGCAGCCGCTACGAGAACAGCTCGCGCTTCAAGCTGAAGCGCGCCCTGCTGGACGTCCTGGACACCAAGCACGACTTCGCCCTGCCGCCCCGCATGGTCGACGCCGAGTTCGCCGGCATCTGGCAACAGGTCGAGGCCGACAAGGCTCGCGGCGGCCTGCCGCCGGAAGACGCCGACAAGACCGAGGACCAGCTGAAGGACGAGTATCGCAAGATCGCCGAGCGCCGCGTGCGCCTGGGTCTGGTGCTCGCTGAAATCGGTCGCAAGAACGACGTGGTCGTCACCGACCAGGAACTGACCGACGCCATCATGCGCGAAGCTCGCCAGTACGGCGCTCAGGCTCAGCAGGTGTTCGACATGTACCGCCAGCGCGCCGACCTGCAGGCCGCTCTGCGCGCCCCGATCTACGAAGACAAGGTCGTCGACCTGATCTTCAGCAAGGCCAAGGTCGAGGAAAAGGAAGTCTCCAAGGACGAGCTCCTGGAAGAAGACGACCTGCCGGAAGGCTACGGCGGCTAAGGCCCGACTAGGCCGACGAAATCAAGGCGCGGCTCGCGAGGGTCGCGCCTTTTTCATAGCGCCACGAAATCGCCGGCTCCTTGCAACCTGTTAAGCGCCACGCGATATGCGGTAGCGACGGCGCGCGGGGGCTGAATTCGTTTTCGCGCCAGAGACACACGAAAAGGGTAATCCCCAATGATGCACGATCCGGTTTCGACGGCGATGAACCTGGTTCCGATGGTGGTCGAGCAGACCAGCCGTGGCGAGCGGTCCTACGACATCTTCTCGCGCCTTCTGAAGGAGCGGATCATCTTCCTGACCGGCCCCGTTCGAGGACGTGATGGCCAGCCTGATCTGCTCTCAGCTGCTCTTCCTGGAGTCGGAGAACCCCAAGAAAGAGATCGCCATGTACATCAACTCGCCGGGCGGCGTGGTGACGTCGGGCCTGGCGATCTACGACACCATGCAATACATCAAGAGCCCGGTCTCGACGGTGTGCATGGGCATGGCCGCCTCGATGGGCAGCCTCCTGCTGGCCGCCGGCGCCGCCGGTCAGCGCATCGCCCTGCCGAACGCCCGCATCATGGTTCACCAACCGTCGGGCGGCTTCCGCGGCCAAGCCTCGGACATCGAGCGCCACGCCGAGGACATCATCAAGACCAAGCGTCGCCTGAACGAGATCTACGTCAAGCACTGCGGCCGCAGCTATGAAGAGGTCGAGCGCACGCTGGACC
Organism: Caulobacter sp. UC70_42; assembly: GCF_044056025.1. NCBI lineage: Bacteria > Pseudomonadati > Pseudomonadota > Alphaproteobacteria > Caulobacterales > Caulobacteraceae > Caulobacter > Caulobacter sp. UC70_42. The sequence continues at coordinate 3,820,334 of NZ_CP171994.1, forward strand.
GCGACCATTTCATGAGCTCGGACGAAGCCAAGGCGTGGGGCCTGGTCGACCACGTCTACGACACGCGAGAAGCCGCCGAGGCTGGCGCTGAATAAGCGAAAGCTCCGCTGGAACGAGAAAGCCGCCGATCTTGGGATCGGCGGCTTTTTTTGTTGCCTCATTGCCTGCGACAAATCCGCTCAGGTCGCGGGCTTGCCTCGAAAGACGCGGTAGCCCTTTTCGTCGGCGATCGCGAGCATCTCGGTGTCGCCGGAGGTGTCGCCATAGGCGGCCGTCAGGTGCACGTCAGGGCCGAAGACCTCGCGCAAGCGCTGCACCTTCTCCTTGGCCCGGCAGTTGTTCCCATCGAGCCCGCCCAGAATGCGGCCGTCTTCATTGGTCATCAGGCGCGTGCCGATCAACATGTCCGCGCCGAGGCCCCGAGCGAAGGGCGCGACGGTGATCTCGGGCGAGGCCGTGACGATAACAAGCTTCGCGCCCCTGGCTCGCCACGCACGCCAGACGGCCAGGGCGTCGGGACGCAGCAGGGCGCGGGCGTGAGTTTCGGCGAAGGCGCGGGCGTCGGTCTCGATCTGCGTGACCGTCGCGCCCCGCATGAACTCGCGGACCGCGGCGGCCTTGAGCTTGGCGCGGTTGCGGTCGAACACGTAGGCGATCAGCGATGGGGTCAGGCGGATGACGCCGCGCGTCCAGCGCCGGCCCGCGCGCCACTTCAGAAAGGCGTTGAAGCTGTCCTTGACCGTCAGTGTGCCGTCGAAGTCGAAGGCCACGAGCGCGGGCTCGTGGCCCATCTCGCCGGTCATCGGGCGCGACGCGCTCAAACCCTTGGCCATCCACGAACGCCTACCCATTGATCATCCCAAGAGCGCGCTGCCGCGCTCGACCTCCCATGCGATTCCTCGCCTCGTCATAAGGGGTTCCTCCGGCGGCGGTAAGGCCCAAGACGCTCGCCGCTTGCGCCGGCGCGCCAATCGCCCAAATTAGATGACGAGGCCATGACACGAACCGGCCGGTTTGGACGTTTGAGGCTTCAAAGGAGCCGCGAAGGGTTGTGAACCGCGCCCGGATCGGGGAATGTCAAGGATTAGACAACTCCCGGCGTATATCCTGTCTGCTTCGGTGGCGGTGTATGCGCTCGGAGGGGCGTCGCGGCGTTAAGCCGTGAGACGCCATAGTGTGAGAAGCGATCATGACGAAAGCCGCGAGCGGCGACACCAAGAGCACCCTGTACTGTTCTTTCTGCGGAAAGAGCCAACATGAGGTGCGTAAGCTCATCGCGGGACCGACGGTGTTCATTTGTGATGAATGCGTCGAGCTCTGCATGGATATCATTCGCGAAGAGCACAAGATCGCTTTCGTGAAGTCGAAGGACGGCGTTCCGACACCGCGCGAGATCTGCGAAGTCCTGGACGACTACGTGATCGGACAAGGGCACGCCAAGAAGGTGCTCGCGGTCGCGGTGCACAATCACTACAAGCGCCTGAACCACGCCGCGAAGAACAACGACGTCGAACTGGCCAAGTCGAACATCCTGCTGGTCGGTCCGACCGGTACGGGTAAGACGCTGCTGGCCCAGACCCTGGCCCGAATCATCGACGTGCCCTTCACCATGGCTGACGCCACGACGCTGACCGAAGCCGGTTACGTCGGTGAAGACGTCGAGAACATCGTGCTCAAGCTGCTGCAGGCCGCCGACTACAACGTCGAGCGCGCCCAGCGCGGCATTGTCTATATCGACGAGATCGACAAGATCAGCCGCAAGTCCGACAACCCGTCGATCACCCGAGACGTGTCGGGCGAAGGCGTGCAGCAGGCCCTGCTGAAGATCATGGAAGGCACCGTCGCCTCCGTGCCGCCGCAAGGCGGGCGCAAGCATCCGCAGCAGGAATTCCTGCAGGTCGACACGACGAACATCCTGTTCATCTGCGGCGGCGCGTTCGCCGGGCTCGAGAAGATCATCTCGGCGCGCGGCGCGGCCAAGTCGATCGGCTTCGGCGCCAAGGTGACCGATCCGGAAGAGCGCCGCACGGGCGAGATTCTGCGGAACGTCGAGCCCGACGATCTGCAGCGCTTCGGCCTGATCCCGGAATTCATCGGTCGTCTGCCGGTGGTCGCGACCCTGGAGGACCTCGACGAGCCCGCCCTGGTCAAGATCCTGACCGAGCCGAAGAACGCCTTCGTCAAGCAGTACCAGCGCCTGTTCGAGATGGAGAACATCGGCCTGACCTTCACGGAGGACGCCCTGCACGGCGTCGCCAAGAAGGCGATCGTGCGCAAGACCGGCGCGCGTGGCCTGCGTTCGATCATGGAAGGCATCCTGCTGGAAACCATGTTCGAGCTGCCCAGCTATGAGGGCGTTGAGGAGGTGGTGGTCAATGCGGAGGTCGTCGAAGGCCGCGCTCAACCGCTGCTGATCTACGCCGAGAAGAAGGGCGGGGCGGCTTCGGCCTAACCCTGCAAGCTTCATCGCGAAATCGAGGCGCGCCTTTTTTGGATAAAGGCGCGCCTTTTTCGTGGATCGGGGGTCATCGTAAACCTGTTGGACGACCCGTGAGGCTTCGGCGCCACTGTCAGCTTGAGCGAGCGAAACTCAAGAAAAGTCCGAGCCTTGGGCGAACTTGCCCCGCTTTCGGGATGTAGAGGCATGAGGGCGCCAGCTTCACCGGTCGCACGCGACTTGTCGCCGCTCTCAGGCGAGCGCGCTTGAACCCTGTTGTAAAACGTCCACATAAATAACGACCATCCGCCCAGTCCCGGGCGGACGGGTCGTTCGACTCAGGCGCATCGTCTGGTGTTACGGCGGCCCGCATGGCCAGGCGTTGGAAAGCGCCGAGGCCGGGAGTATTGAGCACATGTCCGAATTACGTACGCTTCCTGTCTTGCCGCTGCGGGACATCGTTGTGTTCCCGCACATGGTGGTGCCCCTCTTCGTGGGCCGCGATAAATCCGTGCGCGCCCTCGAGGAAGTGATGCGCGGCGACAAGCAGATCCTGCTCGTCACCCAAAAGAACTCGGCGGACGATGATCCGGCGCCGGGGGATATCTTCGACGTCGGCGTCCTGGCCACCGTCCTGCAGCTGCTGAAGCTGCCCGACGGCACGGTCAAGGTGCTGGTCGAGGGCAAGGGCCGCGCGGCCGTCGTGAAGTTCACCGACCAGGAGTCCTTCTACGAAGCCCAGATCGGCGAGGTCAGCGAGGACGAAGGCGCCGGCCCGGAGGCCGAGGCCCTGTCGCGCGCGGTCGTCGAGCAGTTCGAGAACTACGTCAAACTGAACAAGAAGGTGCCGCCGGAGGCCCTGGCGTCGATCCCGCAGATCGCCGAACCGGGCAAGCTGGCCGACAGCATCGCCGCCCACCTGTCGGTGAAGATCGGCGACAAGCAGCACCTGCTGGAAATCTTCGATGTCGTGAAGCGCCTGGAAAAGGTCTTCGCCCTGATGGAGGGCGAGATTTCGGTGCTGCAGGTCGAGAAGAAGATCCGCTCGCGCGTCAAGCGCCAGATGGAGAAGACCCAGCGCGAGTACTATCTGAACGAACAGATGAAGGCGATCCAGCGCGAGCTGGGCGACCCGGACGACTCGCGCGACGAGCTGATCGATCTCGAAAAGCGCATCAAGAAGACCAAGCTTTCCAAGGAAGCCCGCACCAAGGCCGAGAGCGAGCTGAAGAAGCTGCGCAACATGAGCCCGATGTCGGCCGAGAGCACCGTGGTCCGCAACTATCTGGACTGGCTGCTGTCGATTCCGTGGGGCAAGGCCAAGACCAAGAAGATCGACCTGGTGGAGGCCGAGCAGATCCTCGACGCCGACCACTACGGCCTGGACAAGGTCAAGGAACGGATCCTCGAGTACCTGGCCGTTCAGGCCCGGACCAACTCGCTGAAGGGCCCGATCCTGTGCCTCGTGGGTCCTCCCGGCGTCGGCAAGACGTCGCTGGGCAAGTCGCTGGCCAAGGCCACCGGTCGCGAGTTCGTGCGCATGAGCCTCGGCGGCGTGCGTGACGAGGCCGAGATCCGCGGTCACCGCCGCACCTACATCGGCTCGATGCCCGGCAAGGTCATCCAGTCGATGAAGAAGGCCAAGACCACCAACGCCTTCGTCCTGCTGGACGAGATCGACAAGATGGGCAGCGACTACCGCGGCGATCCCGCCTCGGCGCTGCTGGAAGTGCTCGATCCGTCGCAGAACTCGACGTTCGGCGACCACTACCTGGAGGTCGACTACGACCTGTCGCAGGTGATGTTCGTCACGACGGCCAACAGCCTGAACATGCCCCAGCCGCTGCTGGACCGCATGGAGATCATCCGCATCCCCGGCTACACCGAGGACGAGAAGCTGGAGATCGCCAAGCGGCACATCCTGCCCAAGCTGGCCAAGGACCACGGCCTGAAGCCGGCCGAGTTCATCGTTCCGGACAAGGCCATCCGCGACCTGATCCGCTACTACACCCGGGAAGCCGGCGTGCGGTCGCTGGAGCGGGAGCTGGGCGCCCTGGCGCGCAAGACCGTGCGTGACCTGGCGCGCGAGAAGCTGGCCTCGATCACCATCGACGACGAGCGTCTGGCCAAGTACGCGGGCGTCAAGAAGTACCGTTACGGTGAGACCGACGAAGTCGACCAGGTCGGCATCGTCACCGGTTTGGCCTGGACGGAATTCGGCGGCGACATCCTGACCATCGAAGCCGTGAAGATGCCGGGCAAGGGTCGCATGCAGATCACCGGCAACCTCAAGGACGTGATGAAGGAGTCGATCTCGGCGGCGAACAGCTATGTCCGCTCGCGGGCGACGCAGTTCGGCATCAAGCCGCCGATCTTCGAGAAGACCGACGTGCACATCCACGTGCCGGATGGCGCCACGCCCAAGGACGGTCCGTCCGCCGGCGCCGCCATGGGTCTGGCCATCGTCTCGGTGCTGACCGGCATCCCGATCCGCAAGGACATCGCCATGACCGGCGAGATCACCCTGCGCGGCCGGGTCACCGCCATCGGCGGCCTGAAGGAGAAGCTGCTGGCGGCCCTGCGCTCCGGCGTTAAGACCGTGCTGATCCCGCAGGAAAACGAGAAGGACCTCGTGGATGTGCCCCAGAGCGTCAAGGACGGCCTGGAAATCATCCCGGTCTCGACCATGGACGAGGTGCTCAAGCACGGTCTCACGGGGCCGCTGACGCCGATCGAATGGAGCGAGGCCGACGAGCCGATTGCTGCGACCGCGAAGAAGGATGAGGGCGACAGCGACGCTGTCCTTACCCACTAAACGCAACTAATCGTTGATAACTTAGGCGGCGCGGGAGATTTCCGCGCCGCTCTCGTTTGACGGGGCTTTTTCAGCCGCCATAATCCCCGCTGAGCCAAGCGCCGTAAGCAATAAACGGCGCTGCTCAGGCTGGGAGAAAAACATGACCACTAAAGCCGAGCTCGTTACGGCGATCGCCGAGAAGGCGGGCATCAACAAGAACCAGGCCAAGGACGCTCTGGAAGCCTTCATCGACGCCGTCACCGACTCGCTGAAGTCGGGCTCCGACGTTCGCCTGGTCGGCTTTGGCACCTTCAAGGCCGTGACGCGCGCCGCCGGCACCGCCCGCAATCCGCGCACGGGCGAGACGGTGAACCGTCCCGCGTCGAAGACCGCGCGCTTCCAGGTCGGCGAAGGCTTGAAGTCCTCGCTGAACGGCTAAAACCAGTTTCTCCGCTTTAAGAGGGGCGGGGCGTCGGAGACTGGCGCTCCGCCCCTTCGTTTTGCGCTATGCGTAGGCCTCGGCTCCGGCTAAAAGCGCCGGCCCAGAGGGCAGTTAGCTCAGCGGTAGAGCGTCTCGTTTACACCGAGAGGGTCGGGGGTTCGATCCCCTCACTGCCCACCACCTTGTCTCCCTTGATCATCGGTACAGTCTCCCCGCGTCCGGCCCCGCATTCCTGATGCGCGTGCGCCCGGAGGCGCTGGCCGCCGTCGAGCGTCTCGCAAACGCCGAGTTGCGTAGCGTGAATGCTGAGGTAGAAGTACTGTTGCGAGAAGCTCTTGGGCGACGCGGTGTGCCCCTGAATTCGTCCGGGAACGGCGAGGAACCGCGAATGTCGCAAAAGCTTTATCGTTCCAGGGCCGAATGGGGGGCCTAGAGTTACGATGAGGAATCGGTGTGACGGATACGAGATCGACCCGGCCGGTCGGCCTGCGCGGTTTTCCCTCCGATATTGCTCCGTCAACTGACGACGCGGTCCGTCTCGTCGACACCACCATGCTGTACGCGCCGCGCAGCGGCGGCGTGCGTCGCTATCTGGCTTCGAAGCGCGCATGGCTGGCCGCAAACCGTCCGGATGTTCGCCATACGCTGGTGGTGCCGGGCGCGCGCGATTCCTACGACGGGGCGGGGGCGAGTCTCGATCTACGCCGCGCCGCTGCCGTTTGGAGCCGGCTATCGCTGGCCCGTGGTCAAGGCCGCCTGGATGGACCGCCTGATCCGCCAGCGTCCCGACATCATCGAGGCGGGCGACCCCTATACGCCGGGCTTGGCGGCGCTACGCGCCGGCGACGCCCTCGGCGTGCCGGTCGTCGGTTTCTGCCACACCGATCTGGGCGCCCTGGCGGCTTTGCATATCGGCGAGTGGGCTGAAAAGCCGGTTCAGAAGCGCTGGGCGGCGATCTATCGCCAGTTCGACCAGGCCGTGGCGCCGAGCCGCTTCATCGCCGGCCGGCTGATCGAGGCCGGGGTGCATAACGCCATCGGTCTGCCGTTGGGCGTGGACACCGAGCTTTTCCATCCAGCCCGAGCGGATCGCGACGCTCTGCGCCGCCGCCTGGGCCTCGCGCCCGATGAGCGGCTATTGGTCTTCGCCGGCCGTCCGGCCCGCGAGAAGCGGCTGGACGTCCTGGTCGGCGCGGTCGAGCGGCTGGGCGCGCCCTACAAGCTGCTGTTCGTCGGCGCGGGCGGCGGCGCCCCGTCAGCGATCGCGCCCTCTGCCTGGACTATGTCCGCGACCCGGCCGAACTGGCCGGCGTGCTCGCCAGCTGCGACGCCTTCGTCCACGCCAATGACAACGAGCCGTTCGGTCTGATCGTTCTGGAGGCCATGGCCTGCGGTCTGCCCGTAGTCGGCGTCGCCGCCGGCGGGGTGGCCGAGTCGGTCGACCAAGAAGTCGGTCAGCTGGCGACACGGTCCGAACCCGCCGCCTTCGCCGAAGCGATCGAGGCCTTGTTCGCCCGTGATTTGGCCGCCGTGGGCGCCGCCGCTCGCCGCCGGGCCGTCGAGCGGCATGGCTGGGACGCGGTGTTCCGTCAGCTCTGCGCCATCTATGGCGGCTTGACGGGGCGCAGCGCCTTCGGCGGCGTGGCCCCTCAAAGGGACCACTAGGCTTTCAGGTTCGCCAGGATAGCGTAGCTGCGCTTGCGGGCGTCGTGGTCGTAGATCTGCGAGGCGAACATCAGCTCGTCGGCCTCCGTCAGCTTCAGCACTTGATCGATCTTGCGCTTCACGGTCTCGGGCGAGCCGATCGCCGAGTATTGGAAAGTGTGATCCAGGCCCGCCAGCTCGGCGGGGGAGGCGTGCTCACGGATATCGTCGACCGGCGGCGGCAGCAGCCCCGGGCGACCGCGTCGCAAAGCCAGGAACTGCTGCTGCGTCGAGGTCGCCAGACGAGCCGCCTCGGCGTCGGTGTCGGCGGCGCAGACGCCGATGCAGACCATGGCGTAGGGCTTGTCCAACACCTCCGACGGCTTGAAGTGGCGACGATAGAGCAGGAGGGCGTCCAGCAAGGAGTTCGGGCGCGAAGTGGGCGGCGAAGGCGAACGGCAGGCCCAGGGCAGCGGCCAGCTGCGCGCCCCAGGTCGAGGAGCCCAGCAGCCAGATCGGCACGTCCTGGCCTTCGCCGGGCACGGCGCGGATGCTCTGATCCGGATCGGCCGGCTTGAACCAGTGCTGCAGCTCGACGACGTCCTGGGCGAACGAATCGACCGCCCCGGCGTAGCGGCGCAGGGCCCGCATCGTGGCCTGATCCGTGCCCGGCGCGCGGCCCAGGCCCAGATCGATTCGGCCCGGATAGAGGGCGGCGAGGGTGCCGAACTGTTCGGCGACCATCAGCGGGGCGTGGTTGGGCAGCATGACGCCGCCCGAACCGACCCGAATCGTCGTCGTGCCGCCGGCCACGTAGCCGATAACGACCGCCGTCGCGGCCGAGGCGATTCCGGGCATGTTGTGATGTTCGGCCAGCCAGTAGCGGTGGAAGCCGAGAGATTCGGCGTGTCGCGCCAGATCCAGGCTGTTTTCGAGGGCTTGGCCGACGGGCGTTCCTTGCGGAACGGGCGCGAGGTCGAGGACGGAGAACGGCGGGTAAGCGGATGTCATGTCCGCTACATGGCGTGCGAATACGGCAACTCAAGTCGTTGCCGAAGCCATTGTCGATTTGAGAGGAAGAACCACCGGACGGTGGCGCGAATGACGGGACTCGAACCCGCGACCTCCGGCGTGACAGGCCGGCGCTCTAACCAACTGAGCTACATCCGCGTCGTGCGCCTGGGCGCGACGGTCGTCCGTAGACCGAGGGGAGGGTGCGGTCCTACCCCTTTTTCAAGGGGTGGCGCGAATGACGGGAACTCGAACCCGCGACCTCCGGCGTGACAGGCCGGCGCTCTAACCAACTGAGCTACATCCGCATATCCCTTCGCCGAAGCGAAAGTGCGACCCGCCCTGCGGCGAGGGGCGTCTGATATGTCGGGCGAAGACTCGTGTCAACGGCCATATCGAAGAAGCGTCAAATAGCCCGCCGGGCCTGGGTGATTTCATGTGGATGGAGCGGAGCGGCAGCGCTGCGCCGGTCCTTTCAGGCATTCGCCAAAGCCTTGGCGCGCAATCGATCGCCGTTAGCGGAAACAGTTCCAGTTGCGATCGTTTCTCAATGTGCTTCGGGGTGTTTGAAGCGCTGGCGACAGTGGGCTACAACCCGCTCGATTCAAGCCAAGGGCTGTCATGACCGCCTTCCTTCTCCAGTACCTGCCGATCGTGATCTTCCTAGGGATCGCGGCGGCCATCGGCATCGTCTTCATTCTGGCGGCCGCCGTGCTCGCGCCGAAGGCGCCGGACCCGGAAAAACTGTCCGCCTACGAATGCGGCTTCAACGCCTTCGACGACGCGCGCATGAAGTTCGACGTCCGGTTCTATCTGGTGTCGATCCTCTTCATCATCTTCGACCTGGAAGTCGCGTTCCTGTTCCCCTGGGCGGTCACGCTGATGAAGCTGCCGCACGACGTGGCCCAGTTCGCCTTCTGGTCGATGATGACCTTCCTGGGCGTGCTGACCGTCGGCTTTATCTACGAATGGAAGAAGGGCGCCCTCGAATGGGAGTGATCGTTCCCGCCAACTCGTCCTCGGTTCCGGCGCTGTCCGGCGGCCGTTCGACGGTCGAGGGTTATGACCCCAAGCTGCATGACCCGTTCTTCGACGGCGTCTCGCAACAGCTGGCCGACAAGGGTTTCATCACGGCTGCGGCCGACGACCTGATCACGTGGGCGCGCACCGGCTCGCTGATGTGGATGACGTTCGGCCTGGCGTGCTGCGCGGTCGAGATGATGCACTCGGCCATGCCGCGCTATGACCTGGAGCGCTTCGGCTTCGCGCCGCGCGCCAGCCCGCGTCAGTCGGACGTGATGATCGTCGCCGGCACCCTGACCAACAAGATGGCTCCGGCTCTGCGCAAGGTCTACGACCAGATGCCAGAGCCCCGCTACGTCATCTCGATGGGCAGCTGCGCCAATGGCGGCGGCTACTATTATTACAGCTACAGCGTCGTGCGCGGCTGCGACCGCGTGGTGCCGATCGACATCTACGTGCCGGGCTGCCCGCCGACGGCCGAGGCCCTGGTCTACGGCGTGCTGCAGCTCCAGAAGAAGATCCGTCGCACGGGGACGATCGAGCGATGAGCCAAGACCTCGAGGCCCTGGGCCAGGACATCGTCGCCCGCGCGCCCGGCGTGCTGGGCCATTCGGTGGCGTTCGGCGAGCTGACGATCGTGGCCAAGGCCGCGACTGTGGTCGAGACCCTGACCTTCCTGCGCGACGACGCGGCCTGCCGCTTCCACCAACTGGTCGACCTGACGGGCGTGGACTATCCGGAGCGCGCCGCGCGCTTCGACGTCGTCTATCACCTGCTGTCGATGGTGAAGAACACGCGCATCCGCCTGAAGGTGATGACGGACGAGGACTCGCCGGTTCCCAGCGCCACGCCGGTGTTCCCGGTCGCCGACTGGTTCGAGCGCGAGGCGTTCGACATGTTCGGCATCTTCTTCGAAGGCCATCCGGACCTGCGCCGGATCCTGACCGACTATGGCTTCCATGGCCATCCGCTGCGGAAGGACTTCCCCATGACCGGTTATGTGGAAGTGCGCTACGACGACGAGCTCAAGCGCGTCGTCTACGAACCCGTCAAGATCACCGAGTTCCGCGCTTTCGATTTCCTGTCTCCGTGGGAGAGGCGCCAAGTACGCCCTGCCGGGCGACGAGAAGGCCGAGAAGCGGGCAGGGGACGCTTAAGTCATGACTGGCACGAACGCGCCCGCCGCGGCGACCGACTTCTTCCGTGACGAGGCCACGGTTCCGGCGATCCCGGAAACGCCCGTCCGCAAGTTCAACATCAACTTTGGCCCGCAGCACCCGGCCGCCCACGGCGTTCTGCGCCTGGTGCTGGAGCTGGACGGCGAAATCGTCGAACGCGTCGATCCGCACATCGGCCTGCTGCATCGCGGCACCGAGAAGCTGATGGAAGCGCGGACCTACCTGCAGAACATCCCGTACTTCGACCGCCTCGACTACGTGGCGCCGATGAACCAGGAGCATGCGTTCTGCCTGGCCATCGAGAAGCTGCTGGGCGTCGAGGTGCCCAAGCGCGGCCAGATCGTGCGCGTGCTGTTCTGCGAGATCGGCCGCATCCTCAATCACCTGCTGAACGTGACGACCCAGGCCATGGACGTCGGCGCTTTGACGCCGCCGCTCTGGGGCTTCGAGGAGCGCGAGAAGCTGATGGTATTCTACGAGCGCGCCTGCGGCGCTCGCCTGCACGCCAACTATTTCCGTCCGGGCGGCGTCCACCAGGACCTGACTCCCAGCCTGATCGACGACATCGAGACCTGGGCGAAGGCGTTCCCCAAGATCTGCGACGACATCGAAGGCCTGATCACCGACAACCGCATCTTCAAGCAGCGCAACGTCGACATCGGCGTCGTGACCAAGGAAGACGCCTGGGCCTGGGGCTTCTCGGGCGTGATGGTGCGCGGTTCGGGCATCGCCTGGGACCTGCGCCGCAACCAGCCGTACGAGAACTACAACGAGTTCGAGTTCGACATCCCGCTGGGCAAGAACGGCGACTGTTACGACCGTTATCTCTGCCGCATGCAGGAGATGCGTGAGTCCACGAAGATCATCCTGCAGGCCGTCGCCATGCTGCGCGCCACGCCGGGACCGGTGCTGACCGAGGACAACAAGGTCAGCCCGCCGCGTCGCGCCGAGATGAAGCGCTCGATGGAAGCCCTGATCCATCACTTCAAGCTCTACACCGAAGGCTTCAAGACGCCGGAAGGCGAGGTCTACGCGGCGGTCGAGGCGCCCAAGGGCGAGTTCGGCGTCTACCTGGTCAGCAATGGCACGAACAAGCCGTACCGCTGCAAGATCAAGGCGCCGGGCTTCTCGCACCTGGCGGCCATGGACTGGATGAATCGTGGCCACCAGCTGGCCGACGTCTCGGCCATCCTGGGCTCGCTCGACATCGTGTTCGGCGAGGTCGACCGGTGAGCCTGGAAGCGATCGCCCAAGCTCAACTGGACGCCTACAACGCCCAGGACCTGGACGCGCACTGCGCCCACTTCGCAGACGACGTCGTCGTCGCGGGGCTGAACGGCGATGTGGCGCGCACGGGGCTCGACGCCTATCGCGCCTTCTACGCCAAGACCTTCGCCGAATTCCCCAGGAACCAGGCGAAGCTGCTGAACCGCATCGTGGTTGGTTCGAACGTGATCGACCATGAGCATGTCGACCGCGGCAACGGTGACGCGCCGTTCCAGGTCGCCGCCATCTACACCTTCAAGGGCGACAAGATCGTCCGCGTGGATTTCGCCCGATGAGTGTTCGTCGTCTCGCCAAGGAACAGCCGGCCAGCTTCGCCTTTTCCAAGGACAGCCAGGCCAAGGCCGACTGGTGGAAAGCCAAGTATCCCGCCGCCCGCAAGCAGTCGGCGGTGATCCCGATGCTGTGGCTGGCCCAGAAGCAGGAAGGCTGGATTTCCGAGCCGGCGATCCAGGAGATCGCCAAGCAGCTCGAGATGCCGGTCATCCGCGTGCTGGAAGTGGCCACCTTCTACGTGATGTTCCAGCTGCAACCCGTCGGCAAGGTCGCCTTCGTGCAGCTTTGCGGCACCACGCCGTGCCAGCTGCGCGGCGCGCTGGACCTGAAGGCCGTGCTGAAGGCCAAGATCGGCGACGCCAACCACGTCTCGGCCGACGGCAAGTTCAGCTGGGAAGAGGTCGAATGCCTGGGCGCGTGCTGCAACGCGCCGATGGCCGCGATCAATGATTACTATTACGAGGACCTGACGCCGGAGAGCCTGGCCCAGATCTTGGACGACTTCGCGGCCGGCAAGGACCCGAAGCCTGGCAGCTACGACGGCCGCGGCGCCTCGGAGCCGAAGGGCGCGATCCACACCCTGACCGACCCGAAGCTGTACGACGGCTCGTACGCCAAGAAGATCAAGATCCCGAACCTGCCCGAGAAGCCCAAGGCTTCCAAGGCGAAGTCGGAGCCGACCGCCTAACATGACCGCCGACGCCGCCCTGCAGAAGAAGCGCCTGACCGCGATGCTTGTCATCAACGCGGTCTGCTTCGTGCTGGCTGGCGTCGCGATCTATGGCGCGGTGTCGCTGCGGATCGACTGGCTGCGGCTGGTCTTCCTGGGCGCCATCATCGCGGGCCTGGGCTCGCACGTCTGGTTCATCCTGGGCTGGATGCGCGGATCCAAGGGAGAGGGGGCTTCGTCATGATCGACGACAGCGAACTCAACCTCCGCCGCGCGGCCTACGCCGACACCATCCGGGGCCTCCATCGCCGTGAACGCGGCGTTGGCTTCGTGGCCTGCCTGCTGGGCGCGATCCTGCTGATCTGGGGTCGCACGGTGCAAGGCGCGCCGTTCTGGGCGGTCGTCGCCGGTCTCGTCACGATTGGCGCCGGCTGGCTGCTTTTCGCCTATGTCATCATTCGTCGGACGCGCTATGTGCGCGCCCATCCATTCGATCCGCAAAGCTGAGTCATGGTCGGTATCCTCGAAGACAAGGACCGCATCTTCACGAACCTCTACGGTCTCCACGATTGGGGCCTCGAGGGCGCGAAGAAGCGCGGCTGCTGGAATGGCACCAAGGACATCCTGGACGCCGGGCGCGACTGGATCATCGACAACATGAAGAACTCCGGCCTGCGCGGCCGGGGCGGGGCGGGCTTCGGCACCGGCCTGAAGTGGTCGTTCATGCCCAAGGAAGTGAAGGACGGTCGTCCGCACTACCTGGTCGTCAACGCCGACGAATCCGAGCCGGGCACCTGCAAGGATCGGGAGATCATGCGGCATGATCCGCACCTCCTGATCGAAGGCTGCCTGATCGCCTCGCGCGCCATGCTGGCCCACGCCTGCTACATCTACATCCGCGGCGAATACGTCCGTGAGCGCGAAGTGCTGGAAGAAGCCATCAAGCAGGCCTACGAGGCCAAGCTGATCGGCAAGAACAACGTCCACGGCTGGGACTTCGACCTCTACGTTCACCACGGCGCAGGCGCCTATATCTGCGGCGAAGAGACGGCCCTGCTGGAAAGCCTGGAAGGCAAGAAGGGCCAGCCGCGCCTGAAGCCGCCGTTCCCGGCCGGCGCCGGCCTCTACGGCATGCCGACCACGGTCAACAACGTCGAGAGCATCGCCGTCGCCGGCACCATCCTGCGTCGCGGCGCCGCCTGGTTCGCCGGCTTTGGCCGTCCGAACAACGCCGGCACCAAGCTGTTCTGCGTCTCGGGCCACGTGAACCTGCCCTGTAACGTCGAAGAAGCCATGAGCATCCCCTTCCGTCAGCTGATGGAAGATCACTGCGGCGGCATCCGGGGCGGCTGGGGCAACCTCAAGGCCGTCATCCCTGGCGGTTCGTCCGTGCCGATGATCCCGGCCGAGCAGTGCGAAGACCTGCCGATGGACTTCGACGCCCTGCGGAACCTGAAGTCGGGTCTCGGCACGGCCGCCGTTATCGTCATGGACAAGTCGACCGACTTGGTTCGCGCCATCGCCCGCCTCTCGTACTTCTACAAGCACGAGAGCTGCGGCCAGTGCACGCCCTGCCGCGAAGGCACGGGCTGGATGTGGCGCGTCATGGAGCGCATGGCGACCGGCGAGGCCGATCCGAAGGAGATTGACACCCTCCTGGACGTCACGACCCAGGTCGAGGGTCACACCATCTGCGCCCTGGGCGATGCGGCCGCCTGGCCGATCCAGGGTCTGTTCCGCCACTTCCGCCACGAGGTGGAGGAGCGGATCGCTTCCTATCGTAGCGGTCGCCTGCACGTGCAGGGCGCCAAGCTGATCGCGGCGGAGTAACGAATTATGGCTATCGCCAAGGTCAACGGCGTCGAGGTCGAGTTCGAGCCCGGCATGACGGTTCTGCAGGTCGCGGAACTGGCCGGGGAAGAAATCCCGCGCTTCTGCTATCACGAGCGCCTGTCCATCGCCGGCAACTGCCGCATGTGCCTGGTCGAGGTGAAGCCCGGCCCGCCGAAGCCTCAGGCCTCGTGCGCCCTGCCGGCCGCCGAGGGCCAGGAGATCTTCACCAAGACCCCGATGGTCAAGAAGGCCCGCGAAGGGGTGATGGAGTTCCTGCTCATCAACCATCCGCTGGACTGCCCGATCTGCGACCAGGGCGGCGAGTGCGACCTGCAGGACCAGGCCGTCGGCTACGGCCGCGACGACAGCCGCTATGACGAGAACAAGCGCGCGGTCGAAGAAAAGGCCATGGGCCCGCTCATCAAGACCGTGATGACGCGCTGCATTCAGTGCACGCGCTGCGTCCGCTTCATCACCGAAGTCGCCGGCTCGCCGGAGATCGGCCTGATCTCGCGCGGCGAAGACGTTGAAATCACGACCTATCTGGGCGCTGCGGTGACCTCGGAGCTCAGCGCCAACGTCATCGACCTGTGCCCGGTCGGCGCCCTGACCTCCAAGCCCTACGCCTTCGAAGCCCGTCCGTGGGAACTGAAGAAGACCGAGAGCATCGACGTCATGGACGCGCTCGGCTCGTGGATCCGCGTCGACGCCCGCGGCTCGGCCGTGCTTCGCGTGCTGCCGCGCAACAACGACGACGTCAACGAAGAGTGGATTTCGGACAAGACCCGCTACGCTGTCGACGGCCTGGGCCGTCAGCGCCTGGACCGTCCGTACGTCCGCGTCGGCGGCAGCCTGAAGCCGGCCACCTGGGCCGAAGCCTTCGCCGCCATCGCCGCCAAGATCAAGACGACCGCGCCCGAGCGCATCGGCGTCATCGCCGGCGACCTGCAGGACGCCGAAAGCCTGAAGGCCACCAAGGACCTCTTCACGGCCCTGGGCGTGAAGAACCTCGACAGCCGCCAGGACGGCGCCGCCCTGGGCGCTGGCCCGCGCGAGAGCTGGCTGTTCAACTCGACCATCGCCGGCATCGAGAACGCCGATGTCGTGCTGTTCGTCGGGGCCAATCCGCGGATCGAGGCCCCGGTCCTGAACGCCCGCTTCCGCAAGCAGTGGGTCGCAGGCAAGACCCGTTTCGGCGTCATCGGCGAGCAAGCCGACCTGACGTTCGACTACGACTACCTCGGCGCCGGCGCCAAGACCCTGGCCGGCCTGTCCAAGAGCAAGAGCGACTTCGTCGCCGCCCTGAAGGCCGCCGAACGTCCGGCGATCATCATCGGCCAGGGCGCTCTGGCCCGCGCCGACGGCGCGGCCATCCTCAAGGCCGCCGCCGGCCTCGCCAAGACCGTCAAGGTCGTGCGCGAGGGCTGGAACGGCTGGAACGTCCTGCACACCGCCGCCGCGCGCGTGGCCGGCCTCGACATGGGCTTCGTTCCGGCCGAGGGCGGCCTGTCGACGGCCGACATGCTGAAGCCGGGCGCCTTGGACGTGCTCTTCCTGCTGGGCGCCGACGAGTGCGAGACCGCCGCCTCGGACGCCTTCAAGATCTATCTCGGCACGCACGGCGACAACGGGGCCCACAAGGCCGACGTGATCCTGCCGGGCGCGGCCTACACCGAGAAGAACGGCCTCTACGTGAACCTGGAAGGCCGGGTCCAGATGGGCCGTCGCGCGGTGTTCCCGAAGGGCGAGGCCAAGGAAGACTGGTCGATCCTGCGCGCCCTGTCGGAAGTGCTGGGGCACAAGCTCCCCTATGACAGCCTGGACCAGCTGCGCGCCAGGCTGTTCGCCGACCACCCGACCTTCGGCCAGATCGACTACGCGCCGGGCTCGGTCGCCGTGTCGTTCGATGTCGGCGCGCTCGGCGCTGACGGCGAGGTCTCGGACGCGCCGTTCGAGAGCCCGATCAAGGCTTTCCACCTGACCAACCCCGTCGCGCGCGCCAGCGTGACCATGGCCGAATGCGCGGCCGTGGCGTCCGGCGCCGCCAAGATCGCCGCGGAGTAAATCGTGGGCTCGACTTCTCCGCTTCTCTGGTTTGGCCTGACGACCGGCGGCATCCTGCTGGTCGTGATCTGGGTCCTGCTGAGCCTGGCCTTCCTGCTGCTGGCCGACCGCAAGATCTGGGCCGGCGTGCAGATGCGCAAGGGCCCCGATGTGGTGGGCCCGTTCGGCCTGCTGCAGTCCTTCGCCGACTTCTTCAAGTTCGTGCTGAAGGAGATCGTGATCCCGGCCGGCGCCGACAAGATCATCTTCATCCTGGCGCCGCTGATCAGCCTGGTCCTGGGCTTCGTCGGCTGGGCCGTGGTGCCGTTCGCGCCGGGCTGGGTCGTCTCCAACCTCAATGTCGGCATTCTCTACCTGCTGGCGATGAGCTCGCTGGGCGTCTACGGCATCATCATGGGCGGCTGGGCTTCGAATTCGAAGTATCCGTTCCTGGGCGCGCTGCGTTCGGCGGCGCAGATGGTGTCGTATGAAGTCTCGATCGGCCTGATCATCATCACGGTGATCCTGCTGGCCGGTTCGATGAACCTGTCGACCATCGTCGAGAAGCAGTCGGGCTGGTTCTGGAACTGGAACGTCTTTGGCGGCGGCCTGAAGAACATCGTCCTCGTGCCGATCATGGTCGTCTCGATGGGCATGTTCTACATTTCGGCCCTGGCCGAGACGAACCGTCCGCCGTTCGACCTGCCGGAAGCCGAATCCGAACTCGTCGCCGGTTACCAAGTCGAGTACAGCTCGACGCCGTACCTGCTGTTCATGGTGGCCGAGTATTCGAACATCGTCCTGATGTGCGCCATGATCAGCGTGCTGTTCTTCGGCGGCTGGAATCCCGGCTTCCCGACCGACTTCCTGAAGGGCTGGGGCTGGTGGGGCAATCTGTTCCTGGCCTTGGTGTTCTACGCCAAGATCTGTTTCTGGTTCTTCATGATCGCCATGGCGAAGGCCATCGTGCCGCGCTACCGCTACGACCAGCTGATGCGCCTGGGTTGGAAGGTGTTCCTGCCGACCTCGCTGGTGCTGGTGGCCGCGGTCGCCGCCTGGCGCGTGTTCGGTCCGGGGGTCTGATGCGTCGCGCCGCGCTTCTTGCTGTAGGCCTTTCCGGTCTGACCCTGACGGCCTGTGCGGGCGTCGCGGCGACGGATCGGTCCTATTCGCTGGGCGACGGGGTGGTCAGCTATGACGACCTCCGCCGCGAAGGCGACAAATGCAAGGCCTCGGGCGGCGTTATCCAGGCCAAGCAGGACGGGGGCGACCCCGCTCAGCTGTCGAACTACACCTGCGTGATCCCGCGCGGGGCGAAATAGGGGCGTCACGCCCAAAGTCGAGACGGGGAGGGGCCAACGCGCCTCCTCGGTATAGGTTTTAGGAGAGCTCTGGTGTTCCAGCGCATCACTCAAGCGGCTAAGGGCGCGGCCCTTCTGGACTTCGCCGGCGCGTTCGGCCTGGCCATGAAGTACATGCTCGCGCCGAAGAAGACGGTGATCTACCCGAACGAGCGTGGCCCGCAGTCGCCGCGCTTCCGGGGCGAGCACGCCCTGCGTCGGTACCCGTCAGGCGAGGAGCGCTGCATCGCGTGCAAGCTCTGCGAAGCCATCTGCCCAGCTCAGGCGATCACCATCGAGGCCGAACCGCGCGAGGACGGCAGCCGCCGCACGACCCGCTACGACATCGACATGGTCAAGTGCATCTACTGCGGCCTGTGCCAGGAGGCCTGCCCGGTGGACGCCATCGTGGAAGGCCCGAACATCGAGTTCGCGACCGAGACCCGCGAGGAACTCTACTACGACAAGGAACGGCTTCTCGATAATGGCGACCGCTGGGAGCGCCTGATCGCGAAGAATTTGGAGTTGGACGCGCCCTACCGCTAAAGACGGGCGCGAATCCGAAGCAGGCGTTGCGCCGCAAGGCGTCGCGTCATCGAACGTAAGATTTCAGGGGAGCCCTGGGCCAATGCCCTTGCAGGCGATCGCTTTCTATCTGCTGGCTTTCGTGACCATCGCGGCGGGTCTTCTCGTCGTGTCGGCGCGAAATCCCGTGCACTCGGTGCTCTTCCTGATCACCGCCTTCTTCTCGGCCGCCGGCCTCTTCGTCCTGCTGGGCGCGGAGTTCCTGGCGATGCTGCTGGTCGTTGTCTATGTCGGCGCGGTCGCGGTGCTGTTCCTGTTCGTCGTCATGATGCTGGACGTGGACTTCGCCGAGCTCCGGCAGGGTTTCGTGCAGTACCTGCCGTTCGGCGGGGCGATCGCCTTGGTCATCGCCACCGAGATGGTGATGGTCGTGGCCGCGGTCGCCACCAACGGCGCGGCCTCGCGGAACGCTCTGCCGAACGCCTCGCCGGGCGGGGTGCCCAACACCGAGGCGATCGGTCGGGTGCTCTATACCGACTACGTCTTCTTCTTCCAGCTGGCCGGCCTGGTGCTCTTGGTCGCCATGATCGGCGCCATCGTCCTGACCCTGCGCCACAAGCCGGGCGTCAAGCGCCAGGACATCGGCAAGCAAGTCGCCCGTACGCCGAAGACCGGCATGGAACTGGTCCAGATCAAGCCGGGTGAGGGGATCTCCGAATGATCGGCCTGTCGCACTATCTCGTCGTCGCCGCGATCCTGTTCACGATCGGCGTGTTCGGCATCTTCGTGAACCGCAAGAACGTCATCGTCATCCTGATGTCGATCGAACTGATCCTGCTCGCGGTGAACATCAATCTCGTGGCGTTCTCGTCCTTCCTGCACGATGTGGCGGGGCAGATCTTCGCCATGTTCGTGCTGACCGTCGCCGCCGCCGAGGCGGCCGTGGGTCTGGCGATCCTCGTCACCTTCTTCCGAAAACCGCGGCGACATCGCGGTTGACGACGCCAGCATGATGAAGGGCTAAGCGACGTCATGCAGACGCTTGTCACCATTCTCGTTTTCGCGCCGATCATCGCCGCGGCCATCGCCGGCCTGTTCGGCCGCCGCATCGGCGACGTGGCCTCGCAGTCGGTCACCACCGGCGCGCTGATCCTGTCCTGCGCGCTGTCCTGGTACACGTTCAGCCAGTGGACCTGGGGGCACATGGAGGCCTTCACCGTCCACCTGCTGCCGTTCATTCACATCGGCGACTTCCAGGCCGACTGGTCGATCCGCATCGACGCCCTGTCGGCGACCATGCTGATCGTGGTCACGACGGTCTCGGCCCTCGTACACATCTATTCCTGGGGCTACATGGCCGAGGACGACAGCAAGCCGCGCTTCTTCGCGTACCTGTCGCTGTTCACCTTCGCCATGCTGTCGCTGGTCACCGCGGCCGACTTCATGCAGCTGTTCTTCGGCTGGGAAGGCGTGGGCCTGGCCTCGTACCTGCTGATCGGCTTCTGGTTCAAGAAACCCTCGGCCAGCGCCGCGGCCATCAAGGCGTTCGTGGTCAACCGGGTCGGCGACTTCGGCTTCGCCCTCGGGATCATGACCACCTTCTGGGCGTTCGGCACCATCCAGTTCGCCGAGCTGTTCCCGATGATCGCCAGCCACGCCGGCAAGACCTGGGAATTCGCCGGCCACACGTGGCCGCTGATGGATATCGCCTGCTTCCTGCTGTTCATCGGCGCGATGGGCAAGTCGGCGCAGTTCTTCCTGCACACCTGGCTGCCGGACGCCATGGAGGGCCCGACCCCGGTCTCGGCCCTGATCCACGCGGCGACCATGGTGACCGCCGGCGTCTACATGCTGTGCCTGCTGTCGCCGATGTTCGAATACGCGCCCGTCGCCAAGAACATCGTCACGGTGATCGGCGCGGTGACGGCCCTGTTCGCCGCCACGGTCGGTCTGACCCAGAACGACATCAAGCGCGTCATCGCCTACTCGACCTGTTCGCAGCTGGGCTACATGTTCTTCGCGGCCGGCGTCGGCGCCTATCAGGCGGCGATGTTCCACCTGTTCACCCACGCCTTCTTCAAGGCGCTGCTGTTCCTGGGCGCCGGCTCGGTGATCCACGGTATGCACCACGAGCAGGACATGCGCCGTTACGGCGCCCTGGCCAAGCTGCTGCCGGTGACCTTCATCGCCATGACGATCGGCACGATCGCCATCACGGGTCTCGGCTTCCCGCCGCTGCACCTGGGCTTCGCCGGCTTCTACTCGAAGGACACCATCATCGAGGCGGCGTTCGCCGCGGGCGGCCAGAACGGCATCGCCATGTTCGCTTGGGTGATCGGCGTGCTCGTCGCGGGCCTGACCTCGTTCTACTCGTGGCGCCTGGCCTTCTTCACCTTCAACGGCAAGGCGCGCTGGGGTCATGACGACCATCACGCCCACGGTGACGCCCACGCCGCCCATGGTCACGACGCCCATGCGCACGGGGTGCACGATGACCACGCGCATGACGATCACGGCCACGGTCACGACCACAAGCCGCACGAAAGCCCGTGGGTAATGCTGTTCCCGCTGGTGGTGCTGTCGCTGGGCGCGATCTTCGCCGGCTTCGTGTTCACCGACTACTTCGTCGGTCACCACCAGGAAGAGTTCTGGCGCGGCGCGATCTACAACGCCCCGACCAACCATGTCCTCCACCAGGCGCACGAAGTGGCCGAGTGGGTGAAGTGGAGCCCGCTGATCGCCTCGATCGTCGGCCTGCTGGTCGCGGTTTACGTCTACCTCATCAAGGGCAACGAGCGGTTGGGTCTGAAGCTGGCCGAGCGCAAGGGCCCACTTTACGTCTTCTTCTACAACAAGTGGTTCTTCGACGAACTCTACGACGCCACCTTCGTGCGCTTCGCCAAGTTCCTCGGCGACCTGTTCTGGAAGGGCGGCGACCAGAAGATCATCGACGGCCTCGGCCCGGACGGCGTCAGCAGACTCTCCTATGAGGTGGGCAGGCGCACCGGCAAGCTGCAGACCGGCTATCTCTATCACTACGCGTTTGTCATGCTGCTCGGCGTCGCCGGCCTGCTGACCTTCGCCCTGTACGCCTTCCGTTGAGGGGGACGGAGCTCATGAGCGGCCTTCTCAGCCTTACGACCTTCGCGCCGATCATCGGTGTCGCGGTGATCCTCGCCGCGCGCGCCTTCAGCGGCGCGAGCGAAAAGACCGACACCCTGGCCAAGTGGATCGCGCTCGTGACCACGCTGGTCACGTTTGGCCTGTCGATCGTCCTGACCCTGCAGTTCGACCCGAAGAACCCGGGCTTCCAGTTCGTGGAAGACTTCGCGTGGTTCGCGGGCCTCCACTATCGCATGGGTGTCGACGGCATCTCGGTGCTGTTCGTCCTCTTGACCGCGTTCCTGCTGCCGATCTGCATTATCGCCAGCTGGAAGTCGGTCGAGAAGCGTGTCGTCGAATATCTGATCGCCTTCCTGGTCCTGGAGACCCTGGTGATCGGCGTGTTCTGCGCGCTCGACCTGATCCTGTTTTATCTCTACTTCGAATTCAGCCTGGTCCCGATGTTCCTGATCATCGGCATCTGGGGCGGCAAGCGTCGGATCTACGCGGCCTACAAGTTCTTCCTCTACACGCTGCTGGGTTCGATCCTGATGCTGGCCGCCATCCTGGCCATGATCAATATCGCCGGCACCTCGTCGATCCCGGCGCTGATGACGTTCAAGTTCGCCCCGTGGCTGCAGACTTGGCTGTGGCTGGCCTTCTTCGCCTCGTTTGCGGTGAAGATGCCGATGTGGCCGGTTCACACCTGGCTGCCCGACGCCCACGTGGAAGCCCCGACGGCCGGTTCGGTCATCCTGGCCGGCATCCTGCTGAAGCTCGGCGGCTACGGCTTCATGCGCTTCAGCCTGCCGATGTTCCCCAACGCCTCGGAGATGTTCCAGCCGCTGGTGTTCGCGATGTCGGCCATCGCCATCGTCTACACCTCGCTGGTCGCCTTCCGTCAGACCGACATCAAGAAGCTGATCGCCTATTCGTCGATCGCCCACATGGGCTTCGTGACCATGGGCATCTTCTCGGGCAATGCGGCGGGCGAGCAGGGGGCCCTGTTCCAGATGCTGAGCCACGGGGTGATCTCCGGCGCGCTCTTCCTCTGCGTCGGCGTCGTCTACGACCGCATGCACACCCGCGAGATCGCCTTCTACGGCGGCCTGACCAACCGGATGCCGCACTACGCTTTCGTGTTCCTGCTGTTCACCATGGGCAATGTCGGCCTGCCGGGCACCTCGGGCTTCGTCGGTGAAATCCTGACCATGACCGGCGTCTACAAGGCCTCGACCTGGACGGCGATCGTGGCGGCCACTGGCGTGATCCTGTCGGCCATGTACGCGCTGACCCTGTACCGCCGGGTGATGTACGGCGAGATCACCAATCCCGAGCTGAAGTCCATCACCGATCTGGACGCGCGCGAGATCGTGCTGTTCGTGCCTCTGATCGCGATGACCCTTCTGCTGGGCGTCTATCCCAATCTCGTGTTCAACCTGACCGCGACGTCCGTCGACGCGCTCGTCGGCGCCTGGCGCGCCGCCGTGGGCGGGTGAGGAGCCTATGACCTTTTCCGCCCACTTCACGCTCGTCCTGCCTGAGATCGTTCTCGCGATCGCGGCGCTCGTCCTGCTGGTCGCCGGCGCCTTCCGGGGCAAGGTCGGGGCCATTTTCACCCTGGCCGCCGTCGCGGCGCTGATCGCGGCCGCCGCCACGGCGGTGCTGGGTCCGCATGGTCGCGCCTTCGGCGGCGTCTACGCGGCCGACGCCGCGGCGACCTACGCCAAGGTGGCCATCTATCTCTCCAGCGCCATCGCCGTGGTGCTGGGCGACCGCTGGCTGGCCCAGCGCGGCGACCAGAAGTTCGAATACGCCGTCCTGGTGATCCTGGCCGCCCTCGGCATGGGCGTCACGGCCTCGGCCGGCGACCTGATCAGCCTCTATGTCGGCGTCGAGCTGCAGTCCCTGGCCCTGTACGTGCTGGCCGCCATGCGCCGCGACGACGCCAAGTCGTCGGAAGCGGGCCTGAAGTACTTCGTGCTGGGCGCGCTGTCGTCGGGCCTGCTGCTGTACGGCAGCTCGCTGATCTACGGCTTCACCGGCTCGACCCACTTCAGCCAGATCGCCCTGGCCGCCGCCCACGGCGGCGCGCACGGCACGGGCCTGCTGTTCGGCCTGGTGTTCCTGATCTGCGGCCTGGCCTTCAAGGTCTCGGCGGCGCCGTTCCACATGTGGACCCCTGACGTCTATGAAGGCGCCCCGACCCCGGTCGTCGGCTTCTTCGCCGCCGCGCCGAAGCTGGCCGCCATGATGATGTTCGCCCGCGTGCTGGGCGACGCCTTCCCGGCCGCCGGCGACCAATGGCGCCAGATCCTGGTGATCGCGGCCCTGCTGTCGATCTTCGTCGGCGCCTTCGCGGGTCTGGCCCAGACCAATCTGAAGCGCCTGTGGGCCTATTCCTCGATCGCCAATGTCGGCTACGCCCTGCTGGGCGTCGCGGCGGGCGGCGAGGTCGGCCTGCATGCGATGCTGGTCTTCATGGTGCTCTACATGGTCGACGTCACCGGCTTCTTCGCCTGCTTGCAGGCGCTGAACCGCGGCGGCAAGCCGATGGAGACGATCGAGGAGATGGCCGGTCTCATCAAGGAACGTCCGGGCGTCGCCCTGGCCATGACGGCGTTCTCGCTGTCGGCCCTGGGTCTGCCGCCCTTCTCGGGCTTCTGGTCAAAGTACTATGTGTTCAAGGCCGCCCTGGGCGCGGGCGACGTGGTCCTGCAATGGGCCGCCGTGCTGGGCCTGGTCGGTTCGGTCGTCGCGGCTTTCTATTATCTGCGCCTGATCAAATCGATGTGGTTCGACGCACCGGCCGGCTCGGTCGACGCGCCGTCGCCTTCGGCTCAAGCCGTCGGCATCGCGGCCGCGCTCTTCTCGTTCCCGATCGTGCTCGTGGCCCTGGTCTGGCTGGATCCCGCCGCCAAGGCCGCCGCGGCGGCCTTTGGTCACGCGTGACGTGACGGGCGTTTCGCCCGTCGTCGTCCCACCCATCGTCGTTCTCGACGAGATTGACTCCACCAACGCCGAAGCCCGTCGCCGGGCCGAGGCGGGTGAGGTCGGCCCGGTGTGGCTGGTCGGCCTCCGCCAGACCGCCGGCCGTGGGCGTCGCGGTCGGGCCTGGGAAACGGGCGAGGGCAACCTCGCCGCCACCCTGCTGCTGCGCACTGACAAGCCGCCCGCCGAGGCCGCCCAAGTCTCGTTCGTCGCCGCCCTGGCCGTGGCCGATATGCTGGCCTGCTATGTGCCCGCCTCGCTGGTCAGCCTGAAATGGCCCAACGACCCGCTGCTGGGCGGGCTGAAAGTCAGCGGCATCCTGATCGAGTTCCGGCGCCTCGCCCCAGGGCGGGCTGTGGCTGGCCGTCGGCGTCGGGGTTAACCTCGCCCGCAAGCCGATCGACAGCGAGCGTCCCGCCACCTCGATCGCCACCCATCGTGACGTATCGCCGCCGGGCGCCGCCGAGGCCGCCCAGGCCCTGGCCGAAGCTTTCGAGCGCTGGTTCCGTATCTGGACCTCGCTGGGCTTTCCGGCGATCGCCGACGCCTGGACGGCCCGCGCCCACGGCCTGGGCGAGCCTTGCCTCGCGCGCTTGGGAACCGAGACGGTCGAAGGGATCGCCGAGGGGCTGGACGGCGACGGGGCTCTACGGCTTCGTCTGGATGACGGCAGGATCCGCCGGATCACCGCCGGCGATGTGTTCTTCGGAGGCGCGTGATGCTTCTCGCCATTGAACAGGGCAACACCAACACCATGTTCGCCATTCACGACGGCGCGTCGTGGTTGGCTCAGTGGCGCGCGGCGACCGAGAGCACCCGCACCGCCGACGAGTACGTGGTCTGGCTCTCGCAGCTGCTGTCGATGCAGGGCATCGGCTTCCGGGCCATCGACGCGGTGATCATCTCCAGCGTCGTGCCCCAGTCGATCTTCAACCTGCGCAACCTGTCCCGGCGCTATCTCAACGTCGAGCCGCTGGTGATCGGTGAGAATGCCCGGCTGGGCATCGATGTCCGCATCGAGAAGCCCTCCGAGGCCGGCGCCGACCGTCTGGTCAACGCCATCGGCGCGCACATGGTCTATCCGGGCCCGTTGATCGTGATCGACAGCGGTACGGCCACCACCTTCGACATCGTGGCCGCCGACGGCGCGTTCGAGGGCGGATCATCTCGCCGGGCATCAATCTTTCGACGCAGGCCTTGCACGAGGCGGCGGCCAAGCTGCCCCGGATCGCCATTCAGCGGCCGGCCGGTAACAGGATCGTGGGCACCGATACGGTGTCGGCCATGCAATCGGGCGTCTTCTGGGGGTATATCTCTCTGATCGAAGGGCTCGTCTCGCGCATCAAGGGCGAGCGCGGCGAGCCCATGACCGTTATCGCCACCGGCGGCGTCGCTTCGTTGTTCGAGGGCGCCACCGACAGCATCGACCACTTCGACCCCGACCTGACGATACGGGGTCTTCTCGAAATCTATCGTCGAAACACCATTTCCGAGACCTGATGAAAAAATCCAAGAGCGACGAGCTCGTCTTCCTGCCGCTAGGCGGGTCGAACGAGATCGGCATGAACTTCAACCTGTACGGCTTCGGCCCGGCGCACGATCGCAAGTGGATCGTCGTCGACCTGGGCGTGACCTTCGGCGACCAGACGACGCCTGGCGTCGAGATCATCCTGCCCGATCCGTCCTATATCGAGCCCTATGCCAAGGACATCATCGGCATCGTCCTGACCCACGCCCACGAAGACCACCTGGGCGCGGTGCACTGGCTGTGGCCGCGCCTGAAGGCGCCGGTCTACGCCACGCCGTTCACCGCCTTCCTGCTGCGCGAGAAGCTGCGGGACGCGGGCATCCTGGATGACGTGCCGATCACCGAGGTGCCGCTGGGCGGCCGCTTCAAGCTGGGTCCGTTTGACCTTGAGCTGATCACCCTGACGCACTCGATCCCCGAGCCGAACGGCCTGGCGATCAAGACGCCGCTGGGCACGATCCTGCACACTGGCGACTGGAAGATCGATCCCGAACCCCAGTTGGGCGCGCCGACCGATGACGCCGCCCTGCGCCGCCTGGGCGACGAAGGCGTGTTGGCCATGGTCTGCGACAGCACCAACGTCTTCGTCGAGGGCGAGGCGGGGTCGGAAGCGGGTGTCCGTGTGGCGCTGGGCAACCTGATCAAGAGTTCTGTCTGGCAAGATCGCCGTGGCTTGCTTCGCCTCGAACGTGGCGCGCATGGACACCGTGATCCGCGCCGCCCAGGCCTGCGGCCGCAAGGTCAGCCTGGCCGGCCGGTCGATGCACCGCATGGCCGCCGCCGCCCGCTCGGTGGGTCTGCTGCAGGGCCTCGAGCCCTTCATCAACGACGACCAAGCCAAGCACCTGCCCGAGAGCGAGGTGCTGTTCCTCTGCACGGGCAGCCAAGGCGAGGCCCGCGCGGCGCTGTCGCGCATCGCCGACGGCAGCCACCCGCACGTCAAGCTGGGGCAGGGCGACCACGTGATCTTCTCGTCGCGGGTCATCCCGGGCAACGAGATCCCGATCCGCAACCTGCAGAACAAGCTGGCCGACCGCGGCGTGCGTCTGCACACCGAGCGCGACACGCCCGGCATCCACGTCTCGGGTCACCCGTGCCGCGAAGAGCTGCGCCAGATGTATGCGTGGGTGCGTCCCACGATCGCGGTGCCGACCCACGGCGAGCGCCGTCACCTGATCGAGCATGCCGCCTTCGCCAAGGACCTTCAGGTTCCGCACGCCATCTCGCCGCGCAACGGCGACATGGTGCGCCTGGCGCCTGGCCATCCGGAGATCATCGACGAGGTGCCGGCCGGGCGCCTCTATGTCGACGGCGGCGTCGTCACGCCCGAGAACGGCGACGCCCTGCGCGAGCGGCGTCACGCGGCGTTCAACGGCATGCTGGCCGTGTCGATCGTGCTGGACGGCCGCAACAAGATCGTCTCGGGCCCGCAGGTCCGCGGCATCGGCCTGACCGGCGACGAGGAGTACAGCCTCGACGACGCGCTGGACGATCTCGCCGAGGAAGCCGAGACCGCCTACAAGAAGCTGACGGGCGACACCCGCGAGCTGGACGAAGCGATCGAAAGCGCCATCTCCCGCGCCGTGAAGAAGGCCGCGTTCCGCATCTGGGAGCGCAAGCCGGTCGTGGAAACCACGGTTCTGCGCCTGTGATTTTCCGTCGTAGCCGTTCCGCCGAGCCCCAGACGTCGGCCTCGCCGACCTCGGGCGCCGGCGAAAACGGCTACGCGGGCCAGATCGTCCGCCACCTTTATCGGGAGCTGCTCAAGCGCGAGCCGGATCCCGACGCCCTGGCCGCTTGCGTGGCCTGGATGGAGCGTGGCGCGACGATCGAGGACATCAAGGCCGAGATCGTCGGTTCGCCGGAATATCGCGAGCGGGTCTCGGGGCATCCGATCGCCAAGTTCCCGGCCATCTACCGCCCGGAGCGGATCTCGTACTTCACCCATCGCGGCCGTTTCCGCCCGTTGGCGATCAGCATCGAGACGGTCAATATCTGCAACAACGACTGCGTTATCTGCCCGTACTCGATCCAGACCCGCAAGAAGCAGGGCATGGAGATGGCGGTGTTCGCCAAGGTCGTGGCCGATTACGCGGCCCTGGGGGGCGGTCCCGTCACCCTGACGCCGATGGTCGGCGAGGTGCTGCTGGACAAGCAGCTTCTGGACCGCCTGGAGCTGCTGCGCGCCACGCCGGCGATCAGTCGCGTCTCGGCGATCACCAACGCCACCATGGCCTATCTCTATACGGACGAAGAACTGGCCGAGCTGGCCGGCTATTTCGACCGGATCACCGTGTCGGTCTACGGCCTGGACGCCGAAGAGTTCGCGCTGATGACGCGCAAGGACCAGTACGACCAGTTCATGGACTCGCTGGGCCGGCTGATCCGCATCTTCGGCGTCGCCAAGGTGGGGCTTGGGGCGCGGCATCTGCGCGAGCGAACGGCCGACGAGATCGACGCCTGGCTGGCCGATGTCGCCCAGCGCGCCGGCGTCGAACCGGGCCAGCTGTCGCTGCCGGGCACGCGGACCTACGCCAACTGGACGGTGTTCGACACGTCCAAGCCGTTGCCGCTGGACGCCGAGTGGATGCCGCCGCAGCGTAACACCGAGCAGTGCGCCCTGCCGCTGATCAGCCTGCAGGTGCTCTCGAGCGGCAAGGTGTCGTTCTGCGGCTGCGCCGACTTCGATGGCAAGACCGCCCTGATGCTGGGCGATATTCGCGAGGCCAGCTTGGCCGAACTGCTGGGCTCCGAGAGGGTCAAGGCCCTCTGGGACTGGCAGGGCTGCGGTGTCCCCGAGCCCTGCAAGGGCTGCAGCTTCTATATGCCCATCAGCCAATTGAACGATCTGCACTCGGCTTTCAGCGATCCGATTGGTACCTTCGGCGGCTAGGAGAATGACCATGATCGGAAAGCTGAATCACGTCGGCGTCGCGACGCCCTCGATCGACGACTCGGTGAAGATGTACCGCGACCTCCTGGGCGCGACCTCGGTGACCGAGAAGTGGGCGATGCCGGAGCAGGGGGTCTGGGTCTGCTTCGTCAACCTGCCCAACAGCCAGATCGAACTGATCGAGCCCTATGGCGAGAACTCGCCGATCCATGGCTTCCTGGCCAAGAATCCCAAGGGCGGCCAACACCACATCTGCTTCGAGGTCGAGAACATCTACGACGCGCGCGACGATCTGGTGGCCAAGGGCGCGACCGTGCTGGGCGAGCCCCGCATCGGCGCCCACGGCACGCTGATCATCTTCGTCCACCCCAAGGACATGGGCGGCCTGCTGGTCGAACTCATGGAAAGCCCGAAGGACGCTCACTGATATGAGCCCGATCACCTGGTTCGCGATCTACCTGACCATCTGGTGGACCGTGCTGTTCGCCGTTCTGCCGCTGGGCTCGCGCAGCTACCACGAGGCTGGCGTCAAGCCGCCGGGCGGCGGCGATCCGGGCGCGCCGATCAATCCGAACCTGAAGCGCAAGTTCATCACCACGACCTGGGTCTCGGCCGTCATCTTCGTGCTGTTCTTCCTCACCATTCACTTCAACCTGATCACCTTGCCGGACCTGCCCGACTGGAAGTAGGGCCGAGGCTGACGTGCGAATGCACAAGCCTTGGGCGTGAGGTGAGCAATCTGCCCTCGAACGCCCAAGCCTTGGGCGAACGCTCTCATTGTGAGCGCTTCCGTCGCATGGTCGTGCCCCAACAGATGTTTGGTTGGTAAGGTGACTTCAGGAGATCGGCCTTGCCGGTCTCGCTCTGTGGCGTCTTCCCCGACGATGACTTGAAAGGCCGCGCGGCGATCCGCGCGGCCTCTCTTTTATTCGCCTGCGGAGCCTTACTTTAGCCCGAAGCGCGACAGCAGAAAGTGGATGCCGGTTTCTGCGGTTGTCGCGCGTCGATTTCTTGGAGGGACGAGCCCACCAGCCCAGTTCAGATCAAAGATCTGAACTGGGCGGGCTCTACCGCGTTGCCAAGCTGTCGGACGAGAGGCTATCTCAGGCCTCCTTGAATTCCCCGGAGTTTCCACGCGCATGCGCTTGTCGCGCTATTTCCTGCCGGTGCTGAAGGAAGCACCGTCCGACGCCCAGATCGTCTCGCACCAGCTGATGCTTCGCGCTGGCATGATCCGCCAGGAAGCGGCGGGCATCTATGCCTGGCTGCCACTGGGCTTGCGCGTGCTGAAGAAGATCGAGCAGATCGTCCGCGAGGAAATGGATCGCGCCGGCGCCATCGAGTTGCTGATGCCGACGCTTCAGCTGGCGGACCTGTGGCGCGAGTCGGGCCGCTATGACGCCTATGGTCCGGAGATGCTGCGCATCACCGACCGCCACGAGCGCGAGCTGCTGTACGGACCCACCAACGAGGAAATGATCACCGAGATCTTCCGCGGCTCGGTGCGCAGCTACCGTGACCTGCCCAAGAACCTCTACCATGTGCAGTGGAAGTTCCGCGACGAGACCCGCCCGCGCTTCGGCGTGATGCGTGGCCGCGAGTTCCTGATGAAGGACGCCTACAGCTTCGACCTCGACGCCGAGGGCGCGCGCAAGGCCTACAACCGCATGTTCGTGGCCTACCTGAACCTGTTTGGGCGCATGGGCCTGAAGGCGGTGCCGATGCGCGCTGACACCGGCCCGATCGGCGGCGACCTCAGCCACGAGTTCATCGTCCTTGCCGAAACTGGCGAAAGCGCCGTCTTCTGCCACAAGGATCTGGTCGAGATGCCGGCCCCCGGTCCGGACGTCGACTGGTATGGCGACCTGCAGCCGCTAGTGAACAAGCGCACGGCGCTCTATGCCGCGACCGAGGAAATCCACGACGAGGCCGCCTTCAACGCGCTGCCCGAGGGTGACCGCCTGTCGGCGCGCGGCATCGAAGTCGGTCACATCTTCTCGTTCGGGACCAAGTATTCCGAGCCGATGAAGGCCATGGTCACCGGTCCGGACGGCAAGGACGTGCCCGTGCAGATGGGCAGCTATGGCGTCGGCGTCTCGCGCCTGCTGGGCGCGATCATCGAGGCCAGCCACGACGAGGCCGGCATCATCTGGCCGGAAAGCGTCGCGCCGTTCCACGTCGGCATCGTCAACATGCGCCAGGGCGACGCGGCCTGCGACGCGGCCTGCGAGACGGCCTATGCCGCGCTCAAAGCGGCCGGCAAGGACGTGCTCTACGACGACACCGACGCCCGCGGCGGCGCAAAGTTCGCCACGATGGATCTCATCGGCCTGCCGTGGCAGCTGGTCGTCGGTCCCAAGGGCATCGCCGAGGGCGTGGTCGAGATCAAGAATCGCAAGACCGGCGAGCGCCATACCGCCTCGCTGGACTCGGTCCTCGAAGGCCTGACCAAGAGCAAGACCGCCTGATGCCAGACGTCCGCGCCGCCGGTCCCTTCAGCCGCTGGGAGCGCTCCGTCGCTCGCCGGTATCTGTTCGCCAAGCGCAAGAACGGCGGCGTGGCGCTGATCGCGGTCATTTCGTTCTGCGCGGTGATGCTGGCGGTCTTCGCCCTCATCACCGTGATGAGCGTGATGAACGGCTTCCGGGCTGAGCTGCTGGGCCGCATCGTCGGCTTCAACGGCCATCTCTACGCCCAGTCGCCTTTGATCAACGGACCGGACCGCGACACCATCATCCGCCGTATCAAGGCGGCTCCAGGCGTCATCCAGGCCGCGCCGATGGTCGAGGCCCAGGCCATGGTCATTGGCCCGACCCAGGTGACCGGCGCCATCGTGCGCGGTGTCACCCCCAACGACCTGCGCCACATGTCGCTGATCTCCAGCAACATCAAGAAGGGCTCGCTGGAAGGCTTCGGTGAGGGGGAGTATGGGGGCGACATCGTCCTGATCGGCGACCGGATGGCCCAGACCCTGGGCGTGCAGCCTGGCGATCCGATCACCCTGATCTCGCCCTCGGGGCCGGCCACGGCGTTCGGCACCTCGACCCGCGAGAAGAACTACATCGTCGGCGGCCTGTTCAGCGTCGGCATGAGCCAGTTCGACGAAGCCTTCATCTATATGCCGCTGGAGCAGGCCCAGCTGTTCTTCGGTCGTGACACATCCGTGGACTATGTCGAGATCAAGGTCGACGACCCCGACAAGGCTAAGGAATACAAGCACGATGTCGAGGTCGCCTCCGGCCCCGGCGCGCTGGTGACCGACTGGCAGGACAAGAACCACAGCTACTTCACCGCCCTCCAGGTCGAGCGGAAGGTGATGCGGCTGATCCTGTTCTGCATCGTCGCCATCGCCACCCTGAACATCATCTCCAGCCTCGTCATGCTGGTGAAGAACAAGGGCAAGGACATCGCCATCCTGCGCACCATGGGCGCCAGCCAGGGCGCGGTGCTGCGCATCTTCGTCATGGCGGGCGCCTCGATCGGCGTGGCCGGCACCCTGTGCGGCCTGGCGCTCGGCGTGGTGTTCTGCGCCTATATCACCCCGATCCAGACCTTCGTGGAGTGGGTCACGGGCACGGCCGTGTTCAGCGCCGACGTCTACATGCTCTCGCATATTCCCGCGAAGATCGACTGGACCGAGGTCGGCGGCATCGTCGCGCTCTCGGCCCTGATGAGCATCCTGGCGACCCTGCCGCCGGCCATGCGCGCCTCGCGTCTCGATCCGGTGGAGGCGCTTCGCTATGAGTAATCCGATCCTGGCCCTGCGCGGGGTCGAGCGCGTCTACAAGACCGAAGCTGGGGCGCTGCCCGTGCTGCGCGGCGTCGACATCGACGTCTATCCGGGGGAGGTCGTCGGCCTGATCGGCCCCTCGGGCTCGGGCAAATCGTCGCTGCTGCACTCCGCGGGCCTGCTGGAGCACCCCGACGCCGGGCTCGTGGCCCTCGAGGGGCGCGACTGCTCCAAGCTTTCCGAGCGCGCCCGAACCCGCATCCGCCTCGGCACGGTCGGCTTCGTCTATCAGTTCCACCACCTGTTGCCCGAGTTCTCGGCGCTCGAGAACGTGGCCATGCCGCTGAACATCGCCGGCAAGAGCCGTCGCGAGGCCGAGGCGCGGGCCAAGGAGCTGCTGGAAGGCCTGGGCCTGGGTCACCGCATGACCCACCAGCCGGCCCAGATGTCTGGCGGCGAACAGCAGCGCGTGGCCATCGCCCGCGCCCTGGCCAACCGTCCCAAGCTGCTGCTGGCCGACGAGCCCACCGGGAATCTCGACCCGGCCACGTCTGCGGCGGTGTTCCAGGCCCTGTACCAGACCTGCCGCGAGCAGGGCGTGGCGGCCCTGATCGCCACGCACAACATGGAGCTGGCCCGCTACATGGACCGCGTGCTGGCCCTCAAGGACGGCCACCTGGAAGCCCGCACCTTCTGATCGGGCGGGATCCGAGTAAGGTTCGCTTCATCGCCGCGAACAACCCCGTTTTGTCGCTGGCCTATGTGGCGCTAGCGTTGGGCCGCCGCCGCTAGAGCGCCGGATGCCCGCGCGTCGGTTCGCTTTGGATTTCGACATCGTGATCGCCCCGGCTGTGACGCCGGGGCTGCGGCCTAGCGTGACGCGGCTCGAGAAAATGCGGTGGAACGTCGCGGAACATCTTGTGAACAGAACAAAAGCGGAATATGGAACAAAACAAGAAATCTGTGGAGGCTCCTATGATCCGTATCGCGCGTGAGTCTTTGGCCCTTGTGTCGGTCGCCAGCTTCGTCTGGATGATGTGCACGGTCGCCAATCTGGTGGCCTGAGTCGTATGACGACGGTCGTGTAGCGGAGGTTGGTCATGGCGGACGGGGAGGGACAGGGTTTCGTCCATCTGCGGGTTCGCTCGGCCTATTCGCTGCTGGAAGGGGCGATCAAGGCCGACCAGATCGGCAAGCTGGCCGCCGGGATCGGCATGCCGGCGGCGGCCATCGCGGATCGCGCCAATCTGTTCGGGGCGCTTGAATATTCGTCCTACGCCAAGGACGCGGGGGTCCAGCCGATCATCGGTTGCGCCATTCCGATCACCGGCATCGGCGGCGGTCCGACGGAGCGCTGGGCTCGGGCTCCGACAATCGTGCTGCTGGCCCAGAACGAACGGGGCTATCTGAACCTCTCGGAACTGTCGTCGATCGCCTATCTCGACAGCGCCGAACTGCCCGAGCCGATCGTGCCTTGGGCCAAGGTTGTCGAACACAACGAAGGCCTCATCCTGCTGTCAGGCGGTACGGATGGCCCGGTCGACGCTCTGTTCGCGGCCGGCAAGACGGCTGAGGCCTCCGCGGCCCTGGCCGAGATGCAGCGTGTATTCGGCGATCGTTTCTATGTCGAGCTTCAGCGCCACGGCCTGCCCGAGCAGGCCGCGGCCGAGCCGGGCCTGGTCAATTGGGCCTATGAGCATGACGCGCCGTTGGTCGCCACCAACGACGTCTATTTCGCCAAAGAGAGCTTCTACGCCGCCCACGATGCTCTGCTGTGCATCTCGGACGGCTCCTTCGTTGGCCAGGATGAGCGCCGACGCGTGACGCCCGAGCATTGGTTCAAGCCGGCGGCCGATATGCGCAAGCTGTTCTCCGATCTGCCGGAGGCCTGCGACAACACGCTCGATATCGCCCGTCGCTGCGCCTTCATGGTGCACAAGCGCGACCCGATCCTGCCCAGCTTCCCGACCGGCGACGGTCGTGACGAGGCCGAGGAACTGGAGCATCAGGCGCGGGAAGGCCTGAAGGCGCGCTTCGTGGGCCTGACCCTGTCGGCGCCCGAGGAGGAGTACTGGAAGCGGCTCGATTTCGAGCTCGACATCATCAAGAAGATGGGTTTCCCAGGCTACTTCCTGATCGTGTCGGACTTCATCAAGTGGGGCAAGGCGCACGGGATTCCGGTGGGCCCAGGGCGGGGGTCGGGCGCCGGGTCGCTGGTCGCCTGGGTGCTGACCATCACCGACCTGGATCCGCTGCGCTTCGGCCTGCTGTTCGAACGCTTCCTCAATCCCGAGCGGGTCTCCATGCCCGACTTCGACGTCGACTTCTGTCAGGAGCGGCGCGAGGAGGTGATCTCCTACGTGCAGGAGAAGTACGGTCGAGACCGCGTGGCCCAGATCATCACCTTCGGCAGCTTGCAGGCCCGCGCCGTGCTGCGCGACGTCGGCCGGGTCATGCAGCTGCCGCTGGGTCTGGTCGACCGTCTCTGTAAGATGGTGCCCAACAACCCGGCCGCGCCGGTGACCCTGGCCCAGGCGATCGACCTTGAGCCGCGCCTCAAGCAGGCCAAGAAGGAAGACGCCAACGTCTCGGCCTGTCTGGACGTGGCGCTGCAGTTGGAGGGGCTGTTCCGCAACGCCTCGACCCACGCCGCCGGCGTGGTGATCGGCGACCGCCCTCTGACTCAGCTGACCCCGCTTTACAAGGATCCGCGTTCGGACCTGCCTGCCACCCAGTTCAACATGAAGTGGGTCGAGAGCGCCGGCCTGGTGAAATTCGACTTCCTGGGCCTGAAGACCCTGACCGTGCTGGATCGCGCGGTGAAGCACCTGAAGAAGCGCGGCTTC
Source organism: Caulobacter sp. UC70_42 (assembly GCF_044056025.1). NCBI lineage: Bacteria > Pseudomonadati > Pseudomonadota > Alphaproteobacteria > Caulobacterales > Caulobacteraceae > Caulobacter > Caulobacter sp. UC70_42. The sequence goes on from NZ_CP171994.1 coordinate 3,855,927, forward strand.
GAGATCGATCTCGGCAAGCTGGCCTTCGACGACAGCAAGACCTACGAACTGCTCGCCTCGGGCCAGACGGTCGGCGTGTTCCAGCTTGAAAGCCAGGGCATGCGCGACACGCTGCGCAAGATGCGCTGCGGCTCGATCGAGGAGATCACCGCGCTGATCTCGCTCTATCGTCCGGGGCCGATGGACAACATCGACACCTTCGTCGACTGCAAGTTCGGCCGTAAACCCGTCGACACGCTGCATCCGTCGCTGGAGACGGTGCTGAAGGAGACCTACGGCGTCATCGTCTACCAGGAACAGGTGATGCAGATCGCCCAGATCCTGGCCGGCTACAGCCTGGGCGAGGCCGACCTTCTGCGTCGCGCCATGGGCAAGAAGAAGAAGGAGGAGATGGATCTCCAGAAGATCCGTTTCGTCTCCGGCGCCAGGGAAAAGAACGTCCCCGAGGAGCAGTCGGGCTCGATCTTCGAACTGGTGGCCAAGTTCGCGGGCTACGGCTTCAACAAGTCACACGCCGCCGCCTACGCCTTCATTTCGTATCAGACGGCCTGGTTGAAGGCGAATACGCCCGTCGAGTTCTTCGCCGCCTCGATGAGCCTCGATCTGTCGAACACCGACAAGCTGGCCGTCTTTCACCAGGACGCCCGCAAGTTCGACATCACGGTGCGGGCGCCGGACGTCAATGTCTCGGGCGCCGACTTCGAGGTCGAGAACGGCGAGGTGCTCTACGCCCTGGGCGCCATTCGCAACGTCGGTCTGGAGGCCATGAAGCATCTGGTGGCGATCCGCGAGGAGGGCGGGCCATTCCGCGACATTTTCGATTTCGTCGAGCGGATCGATCCCAAGCAGGTCAACAAGCGCGCCATCGAGAACCTGGCCCGGGCCGGGGCCTTCGACCAGATCCACAAGAACCGCGCCCAGATCGTCGCCTCGGCCGACGTGCTGATCGCCCATGCCCAGAGCTGCCACGCCGACCGCCAGGGCGGGCAGGGCGGGCTGTTCGGCTCGGACCCGGGCGCCGGGCGCCCGCGCCTCTCCAAGACGGAGAACTGGAACCAGGTCGACCTGCTGGACGAGGAGCTGTCCGCCGTCGGCTTCTACCTGACAGGCCACCCCCTGGAAGACGTGGTGGGCATGCTGCGTCGTCGCCGCACGTCCATGCTCACCGAGGCCATGGCCCAGGCCGAAGCCGGGATGGAGGCCCTGCGCATGTGCGGCGTCGTCCGTCGCCGCCAGGAGCGCGCCTCGCAGAGCGGCGAGAAGTTCGCCTTCGTCTCCCTCTCGGACCCGACTGGGGAATACGAGGTGCTGTTCCCGCCGGAATCCCTGCGAAAATGTCGCGACGTGCTGGAGCCGGGCAAGGCCGTGGTCATCAAGGTCCGCGCCAAGGCCCGCGACGGCGAGGTTCGCTTCTTCGGCGACGACGCCGAGCCGATCGAGAAGGCCATCGAGAACGTGGTGGCCGGGCTGCGCGTCCACCTGTCGCCATCGGCGACCGAAATCGAGGCGCTCAAGCGGCGCCTCGAACCGGCGCAGGGGCAGAAGGGCGGAGAAGTGACCTTTGTCGCCGCGATCGGCGGCGGGCGCGAGATCGAATTGCGCCTGCCAGGACGCTACACGCTGGACGCCGCCCTGCGCGGGGCGCTGAAGACCGCGCCCGGCGTGGCGCTGCTGGAGGATGTGTAGGAACATATTCCTATTTCGGTGCGATGTCCGGGGCGGCGGACCTCGACGGGATAGCCGCCGCTGGCGGCGTCAAGGCGGTTCAGAACGGGCTGACAGGGGAGGAGAGGGCCGATGACCAGTCACCAAGGCGGTTGCCAGTGTGGTCGCGTGCGCTACGCGGTCGAGGTCGAGCTGGACGGGTTGATCAGCTGCAACTGCTCGCGCTGCGGCAAGCTTGGCGCGATCCTGGCCTTCGCGCCGGAGAGCGCCTTCGAATTGAAGAGCGGTCAGGACGCCCTGACCGAGTACCAGTTCAACACTCACCAGATTTCCCACCTGTTCTGCGAAACCTGCGGCATCCAGTCGTTCGGGATGGGAACCGCGCCGGACGGTCGCAAGATGGCGGCGATCAATGTTCGCTGCCTTGACGGGGTCGACGTCTTCGCTCTCAAGCCGCGGCCGGTGGACGGCAAGTCGTTTTGACAAACGGGGCGGCCGCGGGCCCACGCCTGCCCCGCGGCCGCTCCCGCGCGACACACGCGACCGGCTCGCTCATGACGGATAGAACGCGCGGAGCGTATGAGGTTGGCTACCGCTTTGGCGATGCCACTACGCCTCGCCTGCCAGTATTCCGATCAGCGGCGGTTGAGGCGGTTCAAGAGGCGCTTTGGGGCTGCACCGGAGCCTGGAGGCGCGTATCTCTGAGAAGGGCCGATCAGAGCGATAGGCTTTCCAACGGTAGGGCCGGTCATGCTGACGCGTCGAATGATTTTGGCCTCGGGTTTGGCCATGGTGGCGCCCCGCCTGGCGCGGCCGCGCCGCTCATGGTCCCCGAGATCGATCGCCTGACCCTGACGCTGCTCGCCGACAGCACGGTCTCCAGTTTCGCAACGCCGGTCGAGCGTCCGGGCCTGAAGATCCTTCCGCCCGAGCGCGCAGCCTCGTCCTACAAGCTCACCCTGCGCGGCGAGTGGGGTTATTCGCTCTTGGCCGACGCGATGAGCGCCGGCGCTCGCCGCCGGGTGATGATCGATTTCGGCTACACACCCGAGACCTTGGCCTCCAACATGGCGCTCCTGGGCGTCGATCCTGGGACGGTCGACGCCATGGTGCTGAGTCACGGCCACTATGACCATTTCGGCGGGCTCGCCGCCCTGGTCGGGCGGGTCAAGCGTGGAACCCCACTCCATGTTGGCGGCGAGGAAGCGTTCTGCGCCCGGCTGCGAGGCGTAGCGCCGAATGGCCCGAGCTTCGGACAGTTGGAAAAGGCCGATCTGGTCGCGGCGGGAATCGATCTGCGTGTCGCCTCATCGCCGCGAACCATCGCCGACATAGGCTTCACCACGGGCAGGATCCCGTTCGTCTCACCCGAACGGCCGAAGGTGCCGACCGCCATGTTGCCCGGACAGGGCTGTCGCCGAGCCGATCTTGACCCTGATCGTCGCGACCTGGACTTTTTCGTCGACGACGCCGTCCATGAGCTGGGAACCGCCTTTCATCTGAAGGGCAAGGGTCTGATCGTGATCGGATCATGCAGCCACCGGGGCGTCATCAACACCGTGCGGGCGGCGCAGGCGGTGTCAGGCGTGGATCGTATCCATGCGATCATGGGAGGCTTCCATCTCGTTCCGCCCCAGACGTCTCAACAGGCGTTCGAAACCTTGGCCCTGATGCAGTCGCTCAAGCCGGACTACATCCTGCCAGGGCACTGCACGGGCGAGGCCTTCATCGCCCCCGCCATCGCCCAAATGCCCGATCAGGTCTTCCGCACTGTCGTTGGAAGCCGGATCATCTTTGGGTAGTCGCCAAGCCAGCCCCTTCGCCATGGCCCGCCACGCACGGCCTCATGCTTTCGGCTGGCTCGGGCGCGCAATCGTCCGACACCGAAGCTCTGCGGGAAGCGCTCGCCAGGCGTCACGTCACCAAGCCGCCGCCCGACCGTTGGTCAGCCCGGCCCCGGAACAGCCGCCGCTCGGCCTTCTTGCCGCCCTTGACGATCACCGGCTTATCCGCGCCGCGCAAAAGGGGCAGGTCGTCGAGACTGTCGGTATAGGCATAGGTCCAGTGCGCGCCGTGGCCGGCCTCGGCCAGGGCCTGACACTTGCGCTGATGGCGGCAGTGGACATCGGCGACCCAGCCGCCGCCGCGGCGCTTCAGTGAGGTGCCGAGCACCTCGATCGGCTGGCCCAGAGGGCCGATCAGGGCCTGCGCCAGGATGGCCGGCGCGGCCGTGACCACGATGACGCGGTCGCCGGCGTCCAGATGCGCCTTCAGCGCGGCGAGACCGCCTGGGCGCCACGCCAGGGCGTTGCCGCCAGCTCGGAACGTTGCGCCGAACTCCGCGCAAGAATCACGCAAGGCCCGCTCGCCCAGGCCCGCCGTGGCGATCCACAGCAGGATCGAGGCGCCGAGCCGGCGCGTACGCGGGATCATCACCATCGGCGCGGCGAGCGGGGCCACGACGAGGACCGCCAGGGCGCGCAGGGGCGAGCGCTTGACCCGTCCCCACAGCCAGAGGCCGGTGGAGTCGCCGTCCAGCAAGGTTCCGTCCAGATCGAAGACCGCGAGCATGACGTCCTCCAGCTATGCCGTGTAGAACGACGACGCCGGAGGGATTACGCCACATCACTATGTCGGGACGGCGACGGCTTTCCGGTCTTCCTGTGGAGGGGCGGCGCATGCTCGCCCGTTTTGGGGATGGATCTTGCGGGCGGCGGGGTCGCGACGGATCAACCGTGCGGCCGGCGCCGGCCATCACGGCGAGGGCTTGCTTTTTCTCCGCCGAGAGACTATCTGCCCGGCCATTCCACACGTGGACGTTCGGTTGCGCCGGGGAGACATCCCGGCTTCGCCGTTCCGGTCCCGCTCCAGAATGGTCTGGAACGGGGGTGTCCGCGGAGGTTCAACCGGAAAAAGGATACAGGCCCGATGGCTCTTCCCGAATTCTCCATGCGTCAGCTCCTGGAAGCCGGCGCTCACTTCGGTCACCAGACGCACCGCTGGAACCCGAAGATGGACCGCTATATCTTCGGCTCGCGCTCGAACATCCACATCATCGACCTGTCGCAGACGATCCCGCTGCTGCACCAAGCCCTGGTGAAGGTTCGTGAAGTCGCCGCCGCCGGCGGCCGCGTGCTGTTCGTCGGCACCAAGCGCCAGGCCAGCGACCCGGTCGCCACGGCCGCCAAGCGCTGCGCCCAATACTATGTGAACCACCGTTGGCTCGGTGGCACGCTGACCAACTGGCGCACCGTTTCGGGCTCGATCGCGCGTCTGCGCGAGCTGGAAGGCGTCCTGGCCGGCGAAGGCCAAGGCCGTTCCAAGAAGGAGCTGCTGCAGCTGACGCGCGAGCGCGACAAGCTGGAACTGTCGCTGGGCGGCATCAAGGACATGGGCGGTATCCCCGACATCATGTTCGTGATCGACACCAACAAGGAAGCGATCGCGATCCTGGAAGCCCGCAAGCTGAACATCCCGGTCGTCGCCATTCTCGACACCAACTGCGATCCGGACGGCATCACCTACCCGATCCCGGGTAACGACGACGCCGCTCGCGCCCTGCAGCTGTACTGCGACCTGATCGCCGACGCCGTCCTGGACGGCCTGGCTGCTGGCCAAGCCGGCTCGGGCGTCGACCTGGGCGCCGCCGTGAACCCGACCGAGCCGGCCCTGGCCCGCGCTCTGGCTCCGGAAGCGATCGCTGAAGTCGCCCCGGAAGCCGCTCCGGAAGCGCCGGTTGAAGTCGCCGCCGAAGCGGCTCCGGAGTCGGCCGAGGGCTGATTTCCCGCGCGCCTCTCTCCTGGCCTGGCCGGGGTGGAGTGGCCGTCGCGACCCTGACATGCGACCGGGCTACAAGCCCGGTCGCTAACCGTTTGAATATGGAGATTTTCCATGGCTGAGATCACGGCCGCGCTCGTCAAAGAACTGCGCGAAAAGTCCGGCGTCGGCATGATGGACTGCAAGAAGGCGCTGTCGGAAAACAACGGCGACATCGAAGCGTCCATCGACTGGCTGCGCGCCAAGGGCCTCTCGAAGGCCGCCAAGAAGGCCGATCGCGCCGCCGCCGAGGGCCTGGTGGCCGTCGCCACGGCCGATCAAGGCGCGGGTGAAACCGCCACCGCCGTCGAAGTGAACGCCGAAACCGACTTCGTGTCGCGCAACGACCTGTTCCAAGGCGCCGCTCGCCAGATCGCCGGCGCGGCTCTGACCACCGACGGTTCGGTCGACGCCATCACCGCGGCCAAGCTGGCCGGCGGCGAGACCGTGCAGGACCATCTGACGAACCTGATCGCCACGATCGGCGAGAACATGATGGTGCGTCGCGCGGCCAAGCACACCGTCGAGAACGGCGTCGTCGCCTCGTACATCCACAACGCCACCGCGCCGGACCTTGGCCGCATCGGCGTGCTGGTGGCCGTCGAGTCGACCGGCGACAAGGCCGCCCTGCGCGAGCTGGGCCGCAAGATCGCCATGCACGTCGCCGCGACCGCTCCGCTGTCGCTGTCGTCGGACGATCTGGACCCGGCCGCCATCGAGCGTGAAAAGGCCGTGTTCACCGAGCAGGCTCTGGAGTCGGGCAAGCCGCCGGCGGTCGTCGAAAAGATGATCGAAGGCCGCATCCGCAAGTTCCTGGAAGAAGTCGTGCTGCTGAAGCAGGCTTTCGTCATGAACCCGGACCAGACCGTCGAGCAGCTGGTCGCCGAGACCGCCAAGACGCTGGGCGCGCCGATCGCCGTGAAGGGCTTCACCCGTCTGGCCCTGGGCGAAGGCGTGGAAAAGAAGCAGGATGACTTCGCCGCCGAAGTCGCCTCGATGACCGGCCAGGCCTAAGGCTTGCCGTCGGGAGCCTTCGGGCTTCTGGCAAACAATCAGGGCGCGGCGCGTCTAGACGCGCGCCGCGCCCTTTTTGCGCCTGCCGTTCGGCCGTGCTGTCAAAGGCGCGGCCGCGGTTGGCAAAACCCATCCCACTTCTGTAGAACGCACGTAATGTGCGTGCCGACGAACTCAGGAATAGCGGTCCCATGTCCGATACCAGCACGCCCCAGAAATACCGCCGCATCCTGCTGAAGGTGTCCGGCGAGGTCCTCATGGGGGACACGCCCTACGGTATCGACACCAACACCGTGCAATCCGTTGCCGAAGACGTGGCCGAGATCGTCAAGTCCGGCGTCGAGCTGTGCCTGGTGATCGGCGGCGGCAATATCTTCCGCGGCATGGCGGGCGCGGCCAAGGGCATGGAACGCTCCAGCGCCGACTACATGGGCATGCTGGCCACCGTCATGAACGCCCTGGCCATGCAGGACGCGCTCGAGCGGATCGGCGTCGAGACCCGCGTGCAGTCGGCGATCCCGATGGCCACGGTCTGCGAGCCCTACATCCGCCGTCGCGCCCAGCGTCACCTGGAGAAGGGGCGCGTGGTGATCTTCGCCGCCGGCACCGGCAACCCGTTCTTCACCACCGACACCGCCGCGGCCCTGCGCGCGGCCGAGATGCAGTGCGACGCGCTGTTCAAGGGCACCAGCGTCGATGGCGTCTATACGGCCGATCCGAAGAAGGATCCGAAGGCCGAGCGCTATGATCGCCTGAGCTATATGGACGTGCTGGCCAAGGACCTGCGGGTCATGGACGCCTCGGCCGTGGCGCTGATGCGCGACAGCAATATTCCGATCGTGGTCTTCTCGATCAAGGGACGCGGCAACCTGCTGACCGTCCTGCGAGGCGAGGGGACCCACACCGTGGTCGCCGCCGACCGCGCCGCCTAAGCCTTAAAGACAAGCGAGGAGAGCCTCATGGCCGCCGCCGAGAAACCCGTCCTGGCCCGCTACCGCGACCGCATGGACAAGGCCGTCGCCGCTCTGAAGGAAGAGTTCGGATCCCTGCGCACCGGCCGTGCGTCGGCTAGCCTGCTGGACCAGGTGATGGTCGAGGCCTACGGCTCGACCACGCCCCTGAACGCGGTGGCCTCGGTCAGCGTGCCCGAGCCGCGCCAGATCAATGTCAGCGTCTGGGACCGGGGCGTCGTGGTCTCGGTCGAGAAGGCGATCCGCGCCTCGGGCCTGGGCCTGAACCCGGTCGTTGAAGGTCAGAATCTGCGCATTCCTATTCCGCCGCTGACCGAAGAGCGCCGCAAGGACCTCTCCAAGATCGCCGGCAAGTACGCCGAGCAGCAGAAGATCGCCGTCCGCAACGTCCGCCGCGACGCCAATGACGACCTGAAGAAGGCCGAGAAGGACGGCGCGATCGCCGAGGACGAGCGCAAGAAGATGGAAACCGAGGTCCAGAAGATGACCGACGAGGCCATCAAGCGCGTGGACGAGGCCTTGAAAATCAAAGAACAAGAGATCATGCAGGTCTGATCGCCCCCTCCTGCGAGTTGACGGGGGAGCGACGAGGGAAGGTTGAAGCGAATGCCGGCGACCACCGGTCCGCAGAACGTGTCGGGGCGCGCCGGGGGCGAGGCGACCGATCAACGTCTGCACGTGGCCATTATCATGGATGGCAACGGCCGCTGGGCGAAGCAGCGGGGATGCCGCGCGTCCTCGGTCATCGCGCCGGGGTCAACGCTCTCAAGCGCACCGTCGAGGGCGCTCAGGCTCAGAACGTTGGCGTTCTGACGGTCTTCGGCTTCTCGACTGAGAACTGGCGTCGGCCGGCGCACGAGGTCTCCGAGCTGATGAACCTGCTCAAGGCCTATGTCGAATCGGACCTCGAGCGCCTGGCCAAGGCGGGTGTGCGCGTCCGCATCATCGGCCGTCGCACAGGACTGTCGGCGGATATCGCCGAGGTGATCGACAGGGCCGAGAAGCGCACCGAGGGCAACACCCGGTTCACGCTGCAGGTGGCCTTCAACTATGGCGGTCAGGCCGACATCACCGACGCGGCCCGCGCCTTCGCCGAGAAGGTCGAGCGGGGCGAAGCCAAGGCCTCGGACCTGACCGAAGAGACCTTCGAGCGCTTCCTGTCGACGGCTTCCGCGCCGGCGCCGGACCTGATCGTGCGCACCAGCGGCGAGCGCCGGATCTCCAACTTCCTCCTCTGGGAGTGCGCCTACGCCGAGCTGGTCTTCCAGGACGTGCTCTGGCCGGACTACGGGCCCGAAATCCCTGGCGGCCGCCATCGCAGACTATCGCCGTCGGGACCGACGCTACGGAGGGGTCGCTGCCGATGACGTCGCCGTCGCCGGCTAAGCGTTTCAACTGGGGCAATCTTCGGACGCGCGTGGTTTCCGCCACCGTGCTCGTGCCCACGGTCGTGGCCGCCGTCTGGTTCGGGGGCTACTGGATTCTGGCGTTGGCCCTCCTTTGCGTGGCTCTGCTGGCCCGCGAATGGGGGAAGATCAGCGCGCCCAAGGCTCCTCGAGCGGTCGGCGCCGTGGTCGGCGTCTTCTGCGCGATCGCCGTGATCGCCGGCTTCCTGCACAATTTCTACATCGCCTGGTCTGTTGTGCTGGTCGGCGCCTTCCTGGCGGGCCTGATCGCGCGCGGCGCGGTCGAGCGCCGGGCCGACGCGGCCTATGGCGTGGTCTATATCGCCCCGGCGGTCATCGCTCTGGTGTGGGTTCGCTCCCTGCCGGACGGTCTGTGGTGGACGCTGCTGCTGTTCGTGGTGACCTGGTTCGCCGACATCTTCGCCTATGTGGTCGGCAGCCTGCTGAAGGGGCCGAAGCTGTGGCCCCAGATCTCGCCCAACAAGACCTGGTCCGGCTTCATCGGCGGCCTGGTGGCGGCGACGATCGGCGCGGTCCTGGTGGCCCATTTCGCCCATCTGAAGCTGGTCTGGCCCGCGGCGGCCCTGATCGGTCTGCTGGGCGGCCTGGCGACCATGGCCGGAGACCTCTGGGAATCGATCCTGAAGCGCCGCTTCGGCGTGAAGGACAGCGGCGACATCATTCCGGGCCACGGCGGCCTGCTGGATCGCGTCGATGGCCTGATGTTCGCGGCGATCGTCATCGCCGCCGTACGGCTGGTCGACCACGTGGGATGGGCGCATTGACCTTGCCCCGCAAGGTGGTGGTGCTGGGCTCGACCGGATCGATCGGCCTTTCGACCTTGAGCCTTTTCGAGGAATCCGGCGTAGAGGTCGAAATCCTGGCCCTGACGGCCGGTCGCAATGTCGAGCGTCTGATCGAGCAGGCCCGGCGCTGGTCGCCGAAAGTCGCGGTCATCGAGGACGAGAGCAAGTTAGAAGCGCTGAGGGACGGCTTGGCCGGAACCGGCGTGCGCGCCGCCGCTGGCGCAGCCGCCGTGGCCGAGGCCGCCGCCATGGGCGCGGACTGGGTGATGTCGGCCATCGTCGGCGCGGCGGGCCTCCCCCCGACCGTCGCGGCGGCTCGCACCGGCGCGATCGTGGCCCTGGCCAACAAGGAAAGCCTCGTCTGCGCGGGTCCGGCCCTGCTGGCCATCGCCAAGGCGGCCGGCGGTTCGGTGATCCCGGTCGATTCCGAGCACTCCGCCATCTTCCAGGTGCTGCAGCCCGATTGCGCGCACCGGGTGGCGCGTCTAATCCTGACCGCCTCGGGCGGCCCCTTCCGCACCTGGGGCAGGGCCGCCATGGCCGCCGCGACCCCGGAGCAGGCCATCGCCCACCCGAACTGGAGCATGGGCGCCAAGATTTCGGTCGATTCCGCGACGATGATGAACAAGGGCCTCGAGATGATCGAGGCTTCCTACCTGTTCGGAACGCCCGAAGGCCGCATCGACGTCGTGATCCATCCCCAGTCCGTGATCCATAGTCTGGTCGAGTACGCCGATGGCTCGACCCTGGCCCAGCTGGGCCCGCCGGACATGCGCGCCCCGATCGCCTGCGCCTTCGCCTGGCCGGACAGACTGCCCTGGCCGGCGCCGCGCCTGGATCTGGCCGCCTACGGCCAGCTGACCTTCGAATCGCCCGACCTGGATCGCTTCCCGTCGATCGGAATCGCCCGTGAGGCTCTGCGCCTGGGCGGCGGGGCTCCGACGGCGATGAACGCGGCCAATGAGGTCGCCGTCGCCGCTTTCCTTGACCGGCGGATTGGCTTTCTCGATATTGCCGCCGCGGTGGCGGGAACTCTCGAGCGTATGAACAGTCTTGGCGGTCTCGTCGTCACGGAAAGTGACGCTGTCGATAATGCGATGATGATCGACGCCAGCGCTCGCCGCATTGCGGCCGAGGTTGTCGCGCAAAAGCATCGCCGGCTCTGATCCGGGGGACCGGCCAACCTTATGACTGACGTCTTGATCTTCATCCTGTCCACGGCCTTCGTGCTATCCGTCGTGGTGACCATCCACGAGCTGGGGCACTACTGGGCCGCGCGGGCTTGCGGGGTGGCCATCGATTGTTTTTCGATCGGCTTTGGCCCGCCGCTGCTGTCGTGGACCGACAAGCACGGCGTCGAATGGCGCGTCGCCTCGATCCCTCTGGGCGGCTATGTCCGCTTCTCCGGCGACGAAAACGCCGCCAGCGTGCCCGACCAGGACAATCTGGCCGCCATGCGCGACTCGATCGTACGGCGCGAGGGCGAGGCGGGCGTCTCCAAGTACTTCCATTTCAAGCCGGTCTGGCAGCGGGCGATCATCGCCGTGGCCGGCCCGGTGTCGAACTTCGTCCTGGCCATACTGATCATGGCCGTCTTCCTGGTGCTGGTGGGCTCGCCGCAGCGCGTGGCCAGCGTCAATGGCGTCGTGCCGGGCGGCGCGGCCGCCGTGGCCGGCTTCAAGAAAGGCGATATCATCGTCGCCGCCGACGGCCGCAAGATCGGCACGTTCCAGGATCTGCAGGGCTATGTCTCGCTGCGCGCCAACCTGCCGATCGACTTCACCGTCAAGCGGGGCCAGCAGCAGGTCCACCTGACCGCCACGCCGCGCCTGGTCGAGATCAACGACAAGATCAGCGGGCGCATGAAGACCGGCCAGCTGGGCATCGAGAACGCCGGGATCACCCAGTTCAAGCGCTCCAGCATCCTGACCGCCATTCCCGACGCCACGGTCGAGGTGTGGGGCATGATCAGGACGATCGGCTTCTATCTGGGCCGCCTCGTCACGGGTCAGTTGCCTGCCGACCAGATCAGCGGCCTGATTGGCATCGGCCATACCGCCGGCGCGGTGACCAAGGCCAGCGCCGCCGGCGCGCCCGATGTGGGCACCATGGCCCTGCGCGTCTTCATCTCGTCCATGCTGCTGATCGCCAGCCTGTCGGTCAGCATCGGCTTCATGAATCTCTGCCGATCCCGGTCCTCGATGGCGGGCATCTGCTGATGTACGCCTATGAGGCCGTGGCCAAGCGGCCTCTACGGGCGGATTTCCAGGCGGCCGGCTTCCGCGCGGGGCTTGCCTTGATCCTGGGTTTCATGCTGTTCGCGGCGTGGAACGACCTCAACCGCTACGACGTGTTCAAATTCATCGGCGGCCTGTTCACGTGAACGCCCGCTCTTCGTCCATGATTGGTCCCATGAACAAACTTCGCGCCCAAAGCGCCGCGTTCGCCACGGGTATGGCGCTGCTCCTCGGCTCGACGGCCCTGGTGGCTCCGCATCAGGCTTTCGCCCAGGCCGCTCAGACCGGCGTGGTCCAGCGCATCGTCGTTCAGGGCAACGAGCGCATCGAGCAGGGCACGGTTCTGTCCTATCTGCCGATCCAGCCCGGCGACACCGTCGATTCCCAGCGCCTCGACCTGGCGCTGAAGACCCTGGCCCGCACCGACCTGTTCGCCGACGTGAAGATCGAGATGCAGGGCGGCGACCTGGTCGTGAAGGTCGTTGAGAATCCGATCATCAACCAGGTGGTCTTCGAGGGAAACTCGTCCCTGAAGGAAGACAAGCTGAAGGACGAAGTGCAGATCCGCCCGCGCGGCATCTTCACCCGCGCCAAGGTCCAGGCCGACGTTCAGCGGATCATCGAACTGTATCGCCGCTCGGGTCGCATCTCGGCGACCGTGACGCCCAAGGTGGTCGAGCTGCCGCAGAAGCGCGTCGACCTGGTCTTCGAAATCAGCGAAGGCCCCAAGAGCGGCGTGCTGGGGATCAACTTCCTCGGCAACAGCGAGTACTCGGACAACGACCTGCGCGACGTGGTCGTGACCAAGGAAAGCCGCTGGTACAAGATCCTGACCAGCAACGACAATTACGACCCCGACCGGATCGAGTACGACCGCGAGCAGCTGCGCAAGCACTACCGCAACCGCGGCTTCTTCGACTTCCGCGTCGTCTCGTCGGTGGCCGAACTGGCGCCGGACAAGAACGGCTTCGCCGTCACCTACACCCTCGACGAAGGCCCGAAGTACAAGTTCGGCAAGGTTACGGTCGAAACCGAACTGAAGAAGCTGGACGGCAACCTGCTGGCCCAGATCCTGCCGATCCGCGCCGGCCAGCTGTACGAGGACGAGCGTATCGAGCAGGCCACGGACGCCCTGACCTTCGCGGCGGGCGCGGCCGGCTTCGCCTTCGTGGACGTGCGTCCGCGCTACGTCCCCAACCGCGAGACCAAGACCGTCGACGTGGTGTTCTCGGTCCGGGAAGGCCCGCGCGTCTATGTCGACCGCATCGACATCGTCGGCAACACCCGCACGCTGGACTACGTCCTGCGCCGCGAACTGGAAGTGGCCGAAGGCGACGCCTACAACCGCGTGCTGGTCGACCGCTCGAAGAACAACATCCGTCGCCTGGGCTTCTTCAAGGAAGTCGATATCGAAGACACCCCGGGCTCGGCCCCGGACCGCACCAACCTGAGGGTGAAGGTCGAGGAGCAGCCGACGGGCGAACTGTCATTCAGCGCCGGTTACAGCTCGGTCGATAAGTTGGTGCTCGACGTCGGTATCACCGAGCGCAACTTCCGCGGTCGCGGCCAGAACCTGCGGGCTCGCGCCTCGGTCGGTTCGCTGCGCCAGCAGGTCGATTTCGGCTTCAGCGAGCCGCGCTTCGCCGGCCGTAACCTGGTTGCGGGCGTCAACCTCTACACCTTCCGCTACGACCTGTCGGACTACGCGGCCTACGACACCAAGTCGGTCGGCGGCGACATCCGCTTCGGCTTCCCGCTGACCAACGACTCGTCGATGAGCCTGCGCTACACGGTCCGTCAGGACGAGGTCAGCGTCGCCGACAGCCTCTGCACCAGCGGTTCTGTCTCGCAGATCCTCTGCCTGCAGCGCGGCGCGTACATCACCTCGCTGATCGGCTACGGCCTGCGCATCGACAAGCGCAACGATCCGATCAATCCGACCCGCGGCTGGTTCGCCGACCTGAACCAGGATCTGGCCGGCATCGGCGGCGACGTGAAGTACCTCAAGACCGAAGCCGACGCCGGCTGGTACTGGGGCTTCAACAAGGATCTGGTGTTCAGCGCCACCGGCTCGGTCGGCTATATCGAGGGCTGGGGCGGCGACAACGTCCGCATCAACGACCGCTTCTATCGCGGCGGCACCTCGTTCCGCGGCTTCGAGATCGCCGGTATCGGTCCGCGCGACATCTCGAGCACCAACAACTCGATGGGCGCCAGCTTTACGCCATCAGCACCTTCGAGCTGACTGTCCCGACCTTCCTGCCCGAACAGTACGGCATCAAGGCCGCCCTGTTCAGCGACGTGGGTACGGCGGGTCTGCTGGATGATGTGGATCGTCAGCGTTCGCCCGGCGTGTTCGATCCCAACATCAAGGATAACCTCGGCCTGCGTGCTTCGGCGGGTATCTCGATCGACTGGAAGTCCCCCATGGGCCCCATTCGATTCGATATCAGCCGCATTTTGGCCAAGGAAGACTACGACCGAACCGAAACCTTCCGGTTCTCCACCTCCACAAGGTTCCAATAAACATGTCCAAGTTCCTGTCCGCGGCCGCGTCCAGCGTTGTCGCTCTCGCCCTCGCGACCAGCGCCTCGGCCCAGACGGCTCCGGCCGCCGCCGCTCCCGCGGCTCCGGCTGTCACGCATGGTCCGGCTCTGCCGGGCGTCTGCATCTTCTCGAGCCAGGGCGCTGTCGGCAACTCGATGGTGGGTAAGGCGGTCGATGCTCGCCTGAAGACCATCATCCAGCAGGTCAACGCCGAACTGACGGCCGAGCGCACCGGCCTCGACAACGAAGCCAAGGCCCTTGACGCCAAGAAGGCCACCCTGGCCCAGGACGCCCTGGAGCAGCAGGCCGCCGCTCTGCAGGTCAAGGCCAACGCCTGGCAGCGCAAGGGCCAACTGCGCCAGAAGGAAGTCGAAACCACCGAGCAGAAGGCGCTACAGCGCGTCTATCAGGAGATGGATACGCCGATCCGCCAAGTCTACCAGGCGCAGAAGTGCAGCATCCTGTTCGATCGTGAATCGGTGATGCTGGCCAACCCGGCGATGGACATCACCGGCGCCGTGGTCGCCGCGCTCGACGCGCGCATCAAGACCCTGACCTTCGATCGCGAACGTCTGGACCAAGGCGTCCCGGGCGCAGCGGCCCTGCAGCCGACCAATAAGTAAGCGAATCGTCTCCTTTAGGATTACCTAGGGGAACTTATTCGTGAGGAGCCATGCCGGACCCCCGTTTCTTCGATAACCTGGGTCCGGCATCGCTTTCCGAGTTGGCCCGGGCCGGCGCCGCCGAGTTGGCGGATGCCGCCCTGGGCGACCGGGCCATCATCCGCGCCGCGCCGCTGGATGACGCCGACGCGCGGGGCGTCGCTTTCTTCTCGGACGCCAAGCGCAAGGACGCCGCCGGGGCCACCCTGGCCGGGGCGTGTTTCGTGCGCCCCGAGCACGGCGATCTTCTTCCCGAGACCTGCGCCGCGCTGATCACCAGACATCCCCAGGCGGCCTGGGCCGCGGCCGTGAGCCGTCTTCATACGCCGCGCCGTCACGATCCATCCGCCGCCGCCCTTCATCCGGAGGCGGAGCTGGAAGATGGCGTCCTCCTGGCGCCCAACGTGACGATCGGCCAGGGAGCGAGAATTGGGCGCGGCACGCGGATCGGCCCCGGGGCCGTTATCGGTCCGGGCGTGCTGATCGGGCGTGACTGCGTGATCGGCGCCAACGCCGTCATCGGTTTCGCGCTCGTGGGCGACCGGGTTTCGATCTCGGCTGGCGCGGTGCTGGGCGAGGCGGGCTTCGGGGCCGCCGGCGGGCCGCGCGGCATGGTCGACATGCCCCAGCTGGGCCGGGTGGTGATCCAGGACAACGTCACGATCGGCGCCAACAGCTGCGTCGATCGGGGCGCCTTCGCCGACACCATGATTGGCGAGAACACCAAGATCGACAACTTGGTGCATGTCGCGCACAACGTCCGTGTAGGACGTAATTGCGTTCTGGCGGCCTATACGGGGCTGTCGGGAAGCACGATCGTCGGCGACGGTGTCGCTTTCGGCGGCAAGGCCGGCGTCGCCGACCATTTGAACATCGGCTCGGGCGCGAGCATCGGGGCCGCCGCCTCGGTGTTCAAGGACGTGCCGGAAGGTGAAACTTGGACGGGATTCCCGGCGCGGCCGCTCAAGCGGTGGCTTCGGGAGACCGCGTGGCTGTCGCGCATGGCGGGCGGTCGAGGGACGAGGGGCAGACCATGAGCGAGAACACCGAGCAAACGGTGCGGACCGATATCGACATCGCGGAGATCCTGGCGCGCATCCCGCACCGTTATCCGTTCCTGCTGGTGGACCGCGCCGAGAACTACAAGCCTGGCCAGTCGATCGTCGGCATCAAGTGCGTGACGATCAACGAGCCGTTCTTCCAGGGCCATTTCCCGGGCAACCCGGTGATGCCCGGCGTGCTGATCGTCGAGGCCCTGGCTCAGACGGGCGCGGTGCTGATGAGCAAGACGCTGGAAGTCGACACCGAAGGCAAGACCATCTTCTTCATGTCGATCGACGGCGTGCGCTTCCGCAATCCCGTGCGCCCGGGCGACGTGATCCGGATGGAGGTCGAGGTGGTGCGCGCGCGTTCGTCGATCTTCAAGTTCAAGGGCGTGGCCAAGGTCGGCGACAAGGTGGCCGCCGAGGCCGAGTTCGCCGCGATGGTGGTCGAGACGGGACCCAAGGCATGACCATCCATCCCACCGCCATCATCGCGCCCGAGGCCAAGATCGCCGCGGACGTCGAGATCGGGCCCTATAGCATCGTCGGCCCTGACGTGACCCTGGAGGCGGGCGTGCGGCTGCTGTCGCATGTGGTGGTGGAGGGCGCGACGACGATCGGCGAGAATTGCATCGTCCATCCGTTCGCCAATCTCGGCGGGCCGCCCCAGCATCTGGGCCACAAGGGCGAGCGCACCGAACTGCTGATCGGGCCGCGCAATATCATCCGCGAGCACGTGACCATGCACACGGGCACGGCCTCGGGCCGGGGCGTGACCACCATCGGTTCGGACGGCCTCTACATGGTCGGTTCGCACGTGGCGCACGATTGCATCGTCGGCGACTTCGTGGTGCTGGCCAAGGGAGCGACGCTCGGCGGTCACGTGGCGATCGGCGACTACGTGTTCATGGGCGGCCTGGCCGCCGCGCATCAGTTCTCGCGCATCGGCCGTTACAGCTTTATCGGCGGTTTGGCCGCCGTGACCAAGGACGTCATTCCGTACGGCTCGGTGTGGGGCAACCACGCCCATCTCGAGGGCCTGAATCTGGTCGGCCTCAAGCGCCGGGGCTTCTCGCGCGAGACGATCAACGCCTTGCGCGCGGCCTATCGCCTGATGTTCGCCGACGAAGGCACGTTCCAGGAGCGGCTCGACGACGTAGCCGAAACCCATGCGGCGATCACGGAAGTGATGGAGATCGTTGACTTCATCCGCGCCGACGCCAACCGTCCGCTCTGCCTGCCCGAGCGCGAGATCTAGGACCGGGTGATGCGTAAGCTGGGACTGATCGCCGGCGGCGGGTCGCTGCCCGTCGAACTGGCGGACCATTGCGAGGCCGCTGGCCGCGCCTTCGCCGTCATGCGGCTGCGTGGTTTCGCCGAACCTTCGCTGGCCCGCTATCCCGGCGTCGAGGTCGGCATCGGCGAATTTGGCAAGGCGTTCAAGGCGTTGCGCGCCGAGGGCTGCGAGGTCGTCTGCTTCGCCGGCGACGTGAAGCGTCCGGATTTCGGCGCGCTGATGCCCGACGCGCGCGGCCTGCTGATCATGCCCAGCCTGATCAAGGCGGCGCGCCAGGGCGACGACGCGCTGCTGCGCCGGGTGCTGGACGAGTTCGAGAAGGAAGGCTTCGAGATCGAGGGCGCGCACGAGGTGGTCAGCGAGATGACCTTGCCGCGCGGTCGCCTGGGCAAGTTCTATCCGCGCGACGAGCACATGGCCGATATCGACAAGGCCCTGCTGGTGGCGCGGGAGATCGGCCGGCTGGACGTGGGGCAGGGCGCCGTTGTCTGCAACGGCCTCGTCCTGGCGGTCGAGGCTCAGGAAGGCACCGACGCCATGCTGCGCCGGGTGGCCGAGCTGCCCCAGGCGATCCGAGGTTCGGCTGAGCGTCCGCGCGGCGTGCTGGCCAAGGCGCCCAAGCCGATCCAGGAGACCAAGGTCGATCTGCCGACCATCGGCGTCGCCACCATCCAGCGCGCCGCCCGCGCCGGCCTGGCCGGGGTGGTTGGCGAGGCCGGCGGCCTGCTGGTCGTTGACCGTGAGGCCGTGATGGCCT
This sequence comes from Caulobacter sp. UC70_42, assembly GCF_044056025.1. NCBI lineage: Bacteria > Pseudomonadati > Pseudomonadota > Alphaproteobacteria > Caulobacterales > Caulobacteraceae > Caulobacter > Caulobacter sp. UC70_42. Next base: position 3,874,148 of record NZ_CP171994.1, read on the forward strand.
GCGCGGACGATCTGGGCCTGTTCGTGCTAGGGGTCGATCCTCGGGAGCAACCCTGATGGCTGCCCCGCCAAGCAGGCCCTTGAAAGTCATGCTGGTCGCCGCCGAGGCCTCGGGCGACGCGCTGGGGGCCGGCCTGACCAAGGCGCTGCGAGCGCGTCTGGGCGACAGCGTTACTTTCGTCGGCGTCGGCGGGGCGAAGATGGCCGAGCTGGGCGTCGATAGCCCCTTCGACATTGCTCAGTTGTCGATTCTGGGCATCGTGGAGGGGGTGAAGGCCTATCCGACGGTCAGGGCCCGCCTTAAAGACACGGTGGCTCTGGCGGCTCGCGAAAAGCCCGATGTGGCCATCCTGATCGACAGCTGGGGCTTCAACATCCGCCTGGCTCACGCTCTGCGGAAGCTGGATTCCAGGTTGCCGCTGGTGAAGTACGTCGCGCCGCAGGTCTGGGCCTATCGCGCGGGCCGCGCCCGGAGCCTGGCCAAGGCCTTCGATCTGTTGCTGTCGATCCAGCCGATGGACAAGCCGTATTTCGACGCCGTGGACCTGCCCAGCGTCTTCGTCGGCAACTCGGCCCTGGCCAAGCGTTTCGACCAAGCCGACGGCGCGAGATTGCGCGCGGCGATCGGGGTCTCGTCCTCGGCTCAAATCCTGCTCGTGCTGCCGGGCAGCCGCCCGTCCGAGATCGAGCGCGTTTTGCCAGCCTTCGAGGACGCCGTGCGCCGTCTGAAGGCCGAACGGCCTGAGCTGGAGATCGTCGTCCCCGCCGCCTACACCGTCGCCGAAGCCGTGAAGGCGCGCATCGCCGGCTGGCCGTTCCGGGCGCACGTGATCGAGGACGAACGGCTAAAGGACGACGCCTTTGTCGCCGCCGACGTCGCGCTGGCCTGCAGCGGCACGGTGACGACCGAGTTGGCCCTCGCCGGCCGCCCGATGGTGGTCGGCTACAAGACAGCGCCCCTGACCTACGCCATCCTCAAGCGCCTGATGAAGCCGCGCTGGGTCACGTTGTTCAACATCGCCGCCGATCGGGAGATCGCGCCCGAGCTGCTTCAGGACGCCTGCGAGGGCGAAGGCCTGGCCCGCGAAGTGGGGCGCCTGCTGGACGATCCGGCGCTGCGCGCCGCGCAGTCGGCCGCGCAGAACGCCGCGCTGAACAAGATGGGCCGAGGCATGCCCGACCCGTCGAAAGCCGCGGCCGACGCCCTAGTCGACTTCCTGGAGACGCGAAGCCAGGCTGCGGCCTGAAACCGCCCGGTCGACCGCGCCCAACAGCTTGGCCACGTCGATCGGCTTGCCGACATGGTCGTCCATGCCCGCCTCGATCAGCAGCTCGATCTGATGGCGCATGGCGTTGGCCGTCAGAGCGATCACCGGGGTGCGCGGACGGCCTTCCTCGGCCTCTAGTCGGCGGATTTCCTTCAGCGCCGTCAAGCCGTCCATGACCGGCATGTGGATGTCCATCAACACCACGTCCCAACGCTCGTCGCGCCATGCGGCCAGGGCCTTGGCGCCATTGTCGACGATGAGGGGCTCGACGCCGGCCTGGCTCAGGACCGAGCGCAGAACCAGCTGGTTGGTCGGGTTGTCCTCGGCGGCCAGGATGCGGAGGCCCGGCGCGGTGTCGGGCGCGGTCTCGTCCTCGGGCTGGGCGAACGTGTCGACCTTGGCCAACGGCAGGACGACGGTAAAGGCGCTGCCTTCACCCAGGCGGCTGAACAGGGTGATGTCGCCGTCCATGCGCCGGGCCAGCTCACGGCTGATGGCCAGGCCCAGACCCGCCCCGCCATGGCGGCGGGTGGCGATGTCGTCCAAGAGCACGAAGCGGCCGAACAGACGCTCCTGCTCGTCGGCGGCGACGCCGGGACCGGTGTCCGCGACCGTCACTTCAAGTCGGCCGCTCACGTAGTCAGCCGCGATCGACAGGCCGCCGGTTTCAGTGAACTTCACGGCGTTGGACAGCAGATTATGCAGGATCTGTCGAAGCCGGCCGGCGTCGCCCAGATAGGCGCCTTCGGCGGTCGGTGAGATGCTCAGGTCGTGGCTCAAGCCCTTGCCGTAAGCCAGGGCGGCGAAGGTCTGGCCGCAGCCGATCAGCAGTTCGCGCAGGTCGAACGGCTCTGGGCGCAGCTCCAGCTGTCCGGACTCGATGCGGGCCAAGTCCAGCACGTCGTTGAGGATATCCGTCAGGGCCTTGCCGGATTGGCGAACCACGTCCAGGCGGCCGCGCTGGGTCGGAGACAGTTCGTCGGCCTGCATCACCTGCGCCATGCCCAGGATGCCGTTCAGCGGCGTGCGGATCTCGTGGCTCATGGTCGCCAGAAACGACGACTTGGCCTGGTTGGCGCTGGCCGCCTCGGCCTCGCGGGCCTGGGCCAGGGCGGTGGCCGCCGCCATCTGCCGCACGGTCGCCTCGCGGTGCAGGGCGTAGCGCAGCACGTAGGCGAAGAAGCACAGCACCGCGACCAGAGAAAGCGCCAGCTGGACAGGGCCGGTCGATGGAAAGGTCAGAACGGTGATCAGCAGCACTTGCAGCACCACGGCGGCCAGGGCGGCCAGGCCGATCCGGCGAGAGATCACGAACTCGGCCGTGCAGCTCAGCGCGACGGCGCCCATCATGGCTCCTCCGGTCATCACCGAGGCGCGCGTGCCCACCATCACCAAGGCTGACGGCAGGCTGGCGTAGACGAAAGTGTAGACCAAGGTGAAGGCGGCCAGCACGGTCTCGAGGATCGGCGCAGCTTGGCCATGCTTGGCGATGAACCGGCAAAGCAACTGGCTGGCGCCGATCAGCGCCGCGGCGATGGCCAGCCAAGCGGCGCAGAGCCTGGGATCGAGCCAGGCGCAGCTCCCGGCGGCGGCCAGCACGGTCATCGGCACGATGGACAGTAGGTCGCGGCGCCGATGCTCGACGATGCTCAGCCACCGCGTATCCAGAACGCACCTCTTACGCCGGAACCATACTCACCCTAGAGGCGAGACATCGCGATGTTCATACTTCGAAGGTTAACCAGCGATTTACGTCCGGGGGCTAACGTCTTCATAACTGTCGCCGTGGAGCCGTTGTCGTGGCCATAGACCCGACCACGCCCGTGACCCCGATCCTTCCAGCCCCCGCGGCTGGGACGCCGGCCGATTCTGTCGCGACCCTTCAGGCCATGGCGCGCCAGGCGCTCGCCAATTCGACCGCTCAGCTGGGCGAGATCGTCGGTCGTCCGCCCGCCGCTCAATCCAAGCCCGGCGCGTCCGTCGAGCAGGCTGGGCAGGCCGGAGCCCACGACACCAGCCACGCCGCTGACGCGCACGGCGCCAAGGTCGCGCCACCAGCGCTTCAGCAGGCCGCTCTGGCGAAGCCCGAGACGCGGCTGGCGCGCGCCGTGCGCATCGCGGCCGCCGAGGCCGTGCCGCGTCAGACGGGCTTGGCTCCGCTGATGGCCAATATCCGCGCCGTCGTCGAACGCCCGACACGCCGGCCGAGGTGCGCGAGGCGGGGAGGGCGCTTCTGGCCAAGGCGCCTTCGGCCGCTCAGATCGCCACGCCCCAGGGCCTGCGTCAGGCTATCGAGCGGTCCGGCGTCTTCCTGGAGGCCAGTATGGCCCGCGCCGCCACCACGCCGGCCCTGGAGGGCTCCCCGCGTCTTCAAGAGGCTGGCGACATGAAGGCCGCGTTGCTGGTCTTCCGGGGCGCGCTGTCAGGCTGGCTGGCCAAGGCGCCGCCGCGTCAGACCTTGGAAGCGCCAATCGACGGACCGGTCTCGATCCCTGCGGCCGGCGAAAGAGCCGAGGGGCCATCGCCAGCGTCGCTTCGCGCCGTTCGATCCGTTCCGACGCCGCCGGCGATAACCCAGCGCCCCCCGACCGCCGCCAATTCCGCAGCTATCCAACCCGGCCTTGAGGCCGCGCCCAGGCCGCCAACCTACGCGCCGCCGATCCATTCGAGCGAGGTCCCCGATATCGCGCCGGCGGCTCTTCCGTCGGGCGCCAAGGCTCCGGAGCCGCCGCCCGAGGACGAAGGCCTCGCGGCGCGCTTCGGCGCCTTCGTGGCCGCGCCCAAGCCGTCCGCGACCGTCCAGACGCCCGTCCGGGCGGCGATGTCGGCGCTGGTTCAGTTGGGCCTGATCGCCGAGGAGGCTCTCGCCGAAGCGCCCGTCGCCGGGGTGGCCGCCGAGCCTAGACCGCTGACGCCAGGGGCTACGGCGCGGCGCCAGCCGAGGCCTCGCGCTCGAAGACGCCGCCCCCGCCCTACGCCGGCGGCCCGATGGTCGGTCAGAAGCCGGCCGCGCCCGAACTTCCCATTGACCCGTCGCCGGCCGATCTTGTGCGGCGCCTGCTGAAGGGAACCAACGGCGCCCTGGCCCGCCAGGATCTGATGCAGATCGCGTCGCTGCCGGAGGCGCACGAACCCGAGACCGCCGAGGCCCGGCCGCAGCAGGCCGGCCGCCTGAACCTCGACCTGCCGTTCATGACGCCACAGGGCGTGGCTGTCGCTCAGTTCGAGATCAGCCACGACGGCGGGGGCTCGGGGGGCGGCGCGGTCGGTCCGGCCGAACGCACCTACAAGGCGCGCTTCTCGCTAGACCTCGAGCCGCTGGGCCCTGTCCACGCCCTGATCACTCTGACCGGTTCGCACACGCGCGTGTCGCTGTGGGCCGAGCGGGCCGAAACCATCGCGCGCCTTCGCGCTGGCGAGGAGACCCTGGGCGCGGCCTTGCGCCGGGCCGAGTTGTCGCCCGAGGTCGCCGTACATTCCGGCGCTCCGTCCAGTCCGAGCGCCGGCAGTCCGCTGGGCCATTTCGTGGATCAAGCTTCATGAGCGGGATCACCGGACCCTCGGCTCGGCCGCGCATCGCCGTCGCGCTGCTCTACGAAGACCCCAACGCGCCCAAGGTCGTGGCCTCCGGCCAGGGCTGGCTGGGCGAGAAAATCATTGAGACCGCTCGCGAACACGGCGTGCCGATCGAGGAAGATCCCGTGCTGGCCCAGGCCCTCTCGACCCTGGAGATCGACGAGGAGATCCCCGAGGCCCTCTACCGCGCCGTCGCAGAGGTCCTGAGCTTCCTGCTAAAGCGCTAGAAACGAAAAAGGCCCCGCCGAGGCGGGGCCTGATCCGTGTCTCCGAGGGAGAAGCGTCTAGCGCTTTTCGACCGGGACGTAGTCGCGCTGCGTGGCGCCCGTATAGAGCTGACGCGGACGACCGATCTTGCGGGTCGGGTCCTCGAACATCTCCTTCCACTGGCTGATCCAGCCGACGGTGCGGGCCAGGGCGAACAGCACGGTGAACATGTTGGTCGGGAAGCCCATCGCGCGCAGGGTGATGCCCGAATAGAAGTCGATGTTCGGGTACAGCTTACGGTCGATGAAGTACGGATCGCTCAGGGCGACCTTTTCCAGTTCCTGGGCGACCTGCAGCAGCGGGTCGTTGTTGTGGCCCAGTTCCGCCAGCACTTCGTGGGCGGTCTTCTGCATGACCTTCGCGCGCGGGTCGAAGTTCTTGTACACGCGGTGGCCGAAGCCCATCAGCTTGTACTTGCGGTCCTTCACGCCCTGGACGTAGTCCGGGATGTTCTCGACCGAACCGATGGTCTCCAGCATCTCCAGCGCTTCCTGGTTGGCGCCGCCGTGCGACGGGCCCCAAAGGCAGGCGATGCCGGCGGCGATGCAGGCGAACGGGTGCGCGCCCGACGAACCGGCCAGACGGACGGTCGAGGTCGAGGCGTTCTGCTCGTGGTCGGCGTGCAGGATGAAAATCCGGTCCATGGCGCGGGTCAGCACCGGGTTCGGCTTCCAGTCCTCGGCCGGCACGGCGAAGCACATGCGCAGGAAGTTTTCCGAATACGACAGGTCGTTGCGCGGCGACACGAACGGCTGGCCGACCGTGTACTTGTAGGCGCGGGCGGCGATCGTCGGCATCTTGGCGATCAGGCGATGGGCGCTGATCTCGCGCTCACGAGCGTCGTCGACATTGATGCTGTCGGCGTAGAAGGCCGACAGGGCGCCGACGGCGCCGGTCATGACGGCCATCGGGTGGGCGTCGCGGCGGAAGCCCTCGAAGAAACGGTCGAACTGAGCGTGCAACATCGTGTGGTAGGTGATGTTGTGCTCGAACTTGGCGAATTCGTCGGCCGTCGGCAGTTCGCCGTTCAGCAGCAGGTGGCAGACTTCGAGGAACGAGGACTTCTCGGCCAGTTGGTCGATCGGATAGCCGCGGTGCAGCAGAACCCCGGCGTCGCCGTCGATGTAGGTGATCTTGCTCTCGCACGACGCGGTCGAGGTGAAGCCCGGATCGAACGTGAAGTGGTCGCTTTCAGCGTAGACTTTCCGGATGTCGAGGACGTCCGGACCCGTGCTGCCCTTGAGGATCGGCAGGTCGTAGCTCTTGTCGCCGATCGTCAGCGTGGCTTTATCGGTCATACTTAGACCCCTTCATAAATTGGAACGAGCAGTCCAACTTTCGTTTTCGCAGGTGCGTTATAGCGCCTCATGCGCGCGGCGCCAGGGCGTCGTCAAGGCGCCCCAAACTCTCTTCGCGCGAGAGGGCGGCCATGGTCTTGTTCAGATCGGGCGCCTGGGCGCCGCCGGTCAGAATCCCGCGCAGGGCCGGACCGAACTTACCAAAGCCGACGCCTTCGGATTCCGCGAACGTTTTCAACACGGTTTCCAGGGTCGCGGCGTCGAACGCCGGAGCGGCGGCCAGCTGATCGCGCAGGCGCTTGAGCCGCTCGACGGTTTCTTCGGTGAGCTGCTTTTGGGTTTTCTCTTCCAGCGCGAAGGGCCGTGTCTTCAGTGCGAACGCACAGTGGTCGACCAGCTCCAGGATGGTCTTGGCGCCTTCCTTCACTTCCGGAACGGTGCGGGCGATGCGCTCGCGGGCGTCGGCGGGCAGGGGCTCGCCGCGCTTCCGGGCGGCGTCCAGCGCCAGGTCCGTCAGGCGGGCGTCGTCGGCCTTGCGCAGGTGCTGAGCGTTGATGTGGTTCAGCTTGGCCCAATCCAGACGCGCGGGCGCCTTGACCACGTCGGCCACGTCGAACCAGGCGATCGCCTGCTCGTCGTTGAACACCTCGTCGTCGCCATGGCCCCAGCCCAGGCGCGCCAGGTAGTTACGCATGCCTTCGGGGATATAGCCGAGATCGGCGAACTCGCCGACAGCCTGGGCGCCGTGGCGCTTTGACAGCTTGGCGCCGTCCGGGCCATGGATCAGCGGGATGTGGGCGAAGGCCGGCACGCCCCAGTCCATCGCCTGGTAGATCAGGCTCTGGCGGGCGGCGTTGTTCAGGTGGTCGTCGCCGCGGATCACGTGGGTGACGCCCATGTCGTGGTCGTCGACGACCACGGCCAGGTTGTAGGTCGGGGCGCCGTCAGCGCGAAGCAAAACGAGGTCGTCCAGCTCGATGTTCTTGAAGGTCACCGGGCCCTTCACGAGGTCGTCGACCACGGTCTCGCCGTCAAGCGGGCCCTTGAAGCGGATCACGTGCGGGACCGACAGGTCGCCTTCTGGCGCGTCGCGCCAGGGCGAGCGTATGGCCTTGCCTTCGGCGCGGGCTTTCTCGCGGGCGACTTCCAGTTCCTCGACGGTCATCCAGCAACGATAGGCGCGACCCTTGGCGAGCAACGCGTGCACGACCTCGACGTGGCGCGGGGCGCGGGTGTGCTGGAACACGACCTCCTCGTCCGATTCCAGGCCCAGCCAGTTCAGCCCCTCGAAGATCGCCGCGACGGCGGCTTCGGTCGAACGCTCGCGATCGGTGTCCTCGACGCGAACAAGGAACTTCCCTCCCGTATGGCGCGCATATAACCAGTTGAACAGCGCCGTGCGGGCGCCGCCGATATGCAGGAAGCCGGTGGGCGAGGGGGCGAAGCGCGTGACGACGCCCGTCGAAGCGGGGCCGGTGGAGGTGGAGTTCGACATGGGCTTCAAAACTGTGGGGCTGGACGCCGAAATGGCGTTGACGAGCACGAACCGCAAGGCGGCTTGGATGGCGCGTCTTAGCACGCGGCTTCGCGCTGGACCTAGTGGTTTTCCGCATCGCGGCGAACTGAGAACGCTCGCCAAAAACACAAGGGTTTCCGGGTGTTAGGCGTTGAAGTCGTCGAGGCGCCGCCTTCGGTGTCCGCGCCCCGCCTATCGTTGTCCGCCGTGAAGGCCGCGCTGCTGGCCGAAGGTCGCGTCAATCTGGATCGGGCGTTCCTGTGGGCGCCGGTGGCGTTTGGTCTCGGCGCGGCGGGCTATCTGGAGGCTCGGGGCGAACCGGCGCTCTGGATGCTGGCGCTGGCGGCAGGATCGTTGGCGGCGACCTGGTGGGCCTGCCAACGCTGGAACGCGCCGGGCGTGCTCGTGGTGCTGGCCAGCCTCGCGGCGTTCGGGGCGGGCGGCGGTCTGGCCGCCAAGGTTCGGAGCGATCGCGTGGCCGCGCCGCTCGTGGTGGGGGAGCGGGTCGTGCGTCGGGTGGACGGATTCGTCGTCGACGTCGTCAGTCCCGGCGTGGGCGGACCGCGCTTGCTGATCGCGCCGGTGGCGGTCTCGGGCCTGTCGCCGGAACGAACGCCGCGCAGGATCCGCGTCACGATCGGAGAGAACGAGACGCCGGCGCCAGGGCAGGCGGTTCGGCTGCGGGCCATGCTGGGACCGCCACCGCCGCCGGCCGCGCCGGGATCCTATGATTTCGCCCGCGACGCCTGGTTCGACTCGATCGGCGGCGTCGGCTTCACGATCGGCGAGCTGGGGGCGGCGCGGCTCGATCCGCCGCCCCTGAGCTTGCGCCTGACCATGGCGATCAATTCCTTCCGCTGGACTTCTGGCTCAGCGGATTCTGGCGCGGATGGGGCCCAGCAGCGGCGGGATCGGCGCGGCCATGGTCACCGGCCACGAGGCCTGGATCACCGAGGACCAGACCGAGGCCATGCGCGCCTCGGGCCTGGCGCATATCCTCTCCATTTCCGGCCTGCACATGGCCATTGTCGGCGGTTTCGTGTTCGGCGCCGTGCGGCTGGGCGTCGCCGCTTGGCCTTGGCTGGCCTTGCGGGCGCCGGGCAAGAAGATCGCCGCTGTCGCCGGCCTTGCCGCCGTCCTGGGCTATCTCGTCATCTCCGGCGCGCCGCCGCCGGCCGAGCGGGCGGCGATCACGGCCAGCGTCGCCTTCCTGGCCATTCTGTTCGATCGCCGCGCCATCACCCTGCACGGCCTGGCCGTCGCGGCGCTGCTGATCCTGGCGATGAAACCCGAGACCGCCGGAGAGCCGGGCTTTCAGATGTCTTTCGCCGCCACCGCCGCCCTGGTGGCCTTGGCCGAAAGCTGGCCTCAGCCGGTGAAGGAGATCTCGACGCCGCGGTGGATCCGCTGGCCGCAGGCCGGATTGACCTGGCTGGCGGCCTCGGTCGCGGCGAGCCTGGTGGCGGGCCTGGCCACCGCGCCGTTCGCCATGCAGCACTTCAACCGCGTCGCCGTCTGGGGGCTGCCGGCCAACCTGGCGGTCGCGCCGCTCTCGTCGTTCGTGATCATGCCGTTCCTGGCGGTCGGCACGCTGCTGGAGCCGTTCGGCCTGGGCGCGCCGTTTCTGGTCGTGGCCGGTTGGGGAGTTGACGCCATGGTGGCGATCGCCAACGGCTTCGCCGACGCCCGCGGCGCCCAGAGGATCGTGGCCAGCGCGCCGCCGCAGGTCCTGGTGGTCGCGCTCCTGGGCCTGATGATCCTGTGCCTCTGGCGCGGCCGGCTGCGGTGGATCGGCGCTCCCCTGGCTCTGGCGGTCGCTCTGTGGCCAAGGCCCGCCGCGCCGGACGCCTGGATCGCCAGCGATGGCGCGACGGTCGCCGTCCGCTCGGGCGACGCGGCGGTATTGCTGCGCGCCGACGCCAAGCGGTTCGGCGCCGAGCTTTGGGCGCGCCGGCGCGGCCTGACGCCGGCGACCTGGAGCCTTTATGCCTGTGACAAACGGATCTGCGCGCCGGAGCCGGGCGCGCCCGTGCGCCTGTCGCTGGCGTGGAGTCGCAAGACACCCGACGCCGAAACGCTGGCGGGTCTCTGCGTGCGCAGCGAGGTCGTGGTGATCCGCGCCCCGGCCCCCGCGCGCATGCCGCCATTGTGCGCCGACACCGTGCTGCTGACCGCCGAGGACTTCGCGACGGGCGGGGCCGCGGAGCTCTATCGTCGGCCCGATGGCTGGCGCATCGTCTGGGCTCAGCCCCTGCGCGGCGACCGGCCGTGGAGTCGTCCAGCGGGGCGCCGCCTGCTGACAGCCGATGTCACCAGCGTCCGCTAAACCTTGGGACGTCATCCAGGAGTGCAGTGACATGTCGGACCCGTTCGCCGCCCGTCGCGCGGCCTTCCGCGCCCTCCACGCCGAGGGCTGTTTCGTCTTGCCGAACCCGTGGGACGTCGGCGGCGCCAAACGTCTGGAAAAGCTCGGCTTCAAGGCCCTGGCCTCGACCAGCGCCGGAATGGCCTGGGCGTTGGGCAAGGACGATGGCCAGGTCAACCGCGATGACGTCGTCGATCACCTGTGCATGCTGTGCGCCGCCACCGACCTGCCGGTGAACGCCGACTTCGAGAACGGCTTCGCCGACACGCCCGAGGGCGTCGGCGAGAGCGTGACCCTGGCCATTGAGGCCGGGGTCGCGGGCCTGTCGATCGAGGACTAGTCGGGCTCGGCGCTCTACGACCTGCCGGTCGCCGTCGAACGTCTGAAGGCCGCCCGCGCGGCGATCGACGCCTCGGGCCAGGACGTGATCCTGGTCGGCCGCACCGAAGGCTATCTCCGCGGCGTCCGCGATCTCGCCGTGACCCTGGAGCGCCTAAAGGCCTATGCGGCCGCGGGCGCCGACTGCCTTTACGCCCCGGCGGTGACGGATCCCCAGGAGATCAAGGTTATCGTCCAGGCCGTGGCGCCCAAGCCGGTTAATGTCCTGCTCTGGGGACCCGAGATGTCGGTCGAGAGCCTGGGGGCGCTGGGCGTGCGCCGTGTCAGCACCGGCGGTTCGCTCGCGGCGGCGGCCTGGGCGGGCTTCGACGCGGCCGCCAAGCGGCTGGCGGAGGCAGGGCGACTGTAGGCGTCACGCAGGCGGAATTTTGCCACCGCTTGCGAGGAGGTTCGACCGATTTGACCGCCATATCGCGTCATGAAATCAGGGCATAAGGAATGCTCTTCCGCGCGCGCGTGATTGTGCGTGAAACTGGAAGGCGAGCACCTTCTCAACCGAGTTCACCGCGAGATACGCACCGTGAAGTCTTCCCCCATTCTGCTCCTCGTCATGCTTCCAGCGGTTTGCGCCAGCGCGCCCCTCCGCGGCCCGACCACGACGTCTTTTGACTTTTCCAAGACGACGATCGGGGTGGACATCACGGTCAAGGGCAGACCGCTGCACATGATCCTCGACACCGGCGTCGACCCCTCGGTCATCGACCTCGCCACGGCCGAGAGCCTCGGCCTGAAGATCGATCGCGGCGACGCCGGTGAGGCAAGCGGCTTCGGTGACGGCAAGGGCGCGGCGGTTTTCCCGACCGAGATCGAGGGCCTGGCGATCAAGGGCGCCCGCTTCGGCAAGTTCGAAGCCCTGGCGACCGAGATGGGCGGCCTGTCGGGCGCCCTGGGCCGCAAGCTGGACGGCGTGCTGGGCTACAGTTTCCTCAGCGACAAGACGGTCCTGATCGACTACCCGGCCAGCAAGCTTTCGATCCTGTCGCGCGCCAGCGAAGCGACGGCTCTGACGAAGGGGTGCGCCACGCGCTGGACCACGCCGTTGAGGACTGTCGACAGTTTCCCGATCATTCCCGACTTCCGGATGGGGGACGCGAAGGCGCCTGTGAGTTCTCGACACCGGCTCCACCGGCTCCATCGGCCTCTTTCAGAGCGCGCTGGATCTGCCAGGCGCGCGAGACGCGCTCGCCGAGGCCGGGACGATCACCCGGACAGGCGCGCGAGGCGAGGCCAAGTCCAAGAGCTACAGCTTCAATGCGCCGGTCGGCTTCGGGCCATTCACCTTGCCGGCCGGACAGATCGTCAGCACCTACTCCGAGGCGGGCTCGACCGACACGCGGGTGGCCAATGTCGGCAACAAGCTCTTGGCGGCGATGAAGCTGAGACTGCTGCTCGACTATCGCGGCAAGACCATGACCTTCTACGGCGACTGCCCCTAGAACGGCGCAACCGACCGCGATGTCCGGATACGAAAAAGCCCTGATCCTCGGCCGAGGATCAGGGCCAATTCTCTGCGGGCCGGCGCGGCCTAGTGATACCGGCGGATCAGGCCCACCAGCTTGCCCTGCACCTCGACCTGGTCGGGACCGAAGATGCGGGTCTCGTATTTCGGGTTGGCCGCTTCCAGGGCGATCGAGCCGCCCTTCTTGCGCAGGCGCTTGAGGGTGGCTTCCTCGCCGACCAGGGCGACGACGATCTCGCCCGAGGTGGCGGTGTCGCCCTTCTTGATGATCACGTAGTCGCCATCGAGAATGCCGGCCTCGATCATCGAGTCCCCCTGCACCTCGAGAACATAGTGCTCGCCGTTGCCCAGCATGGATTCGGGCACGGGCAGGCGCTCGCGTTCGTGCTGGATGGCGTCGATCGGCGTGCCGGCGGCGATCTTGCCCAGGATCGGCAGTTCGCGGCTGTCATTGGCCGGCGTGGCGGACGCGGTCGTCGATGGCGGCGCGCCGCCGCCCTCGAACACCTGGGGCCGGAAGGCGCCGCGTCCCTTGGGCGGAGCCGCCGTCGTGGCCTGCTGCGGCAGTTTCACCACCTCGAGCGCCCGAGCGCGGTGCGCGAGGCGGCGGATGAAGCCGCGCTCCTCCAGGGCCGTGATCAGCCGGTGGATGCCCGACTTCGACGCCAGGTCCAGAGCCTCCTTCATCTCGTCGAAGGAGGGGAGACGCCGGTCTCCTTGATCCGCTCGTGGATGAACATCAGCAGTTCGTGCTGCTTGCGGGTGAGCATGTCGACCTCGGCTGGAGCGCGGAACAAACCGCAAACCTTGCCAATGTTCTCTAGGCGTTCTTCCTTAATGTCAAGTTGACGATGAGATAAGGGCGTGATGTGAGCCTTGGCCGACAAACACGGTCGTGCGGGTCTGCTAAGGTGATCGCGCGGACGGGCGCGAACGCGGCGCATCGGTTCGAGGCCCAATTGGAATGTCGCGATAACGGGTTGATCTTATGACGATAACGCCTTCGATCCGTTTCGACGACCAGGTCGGCATCACCGACGTCGAACGCGCCAACCTGACCCAGGCCATCACCTTGGGACTGTCCAGGTGGAGCGATGTTCTGGCCGGATCGGCGACGGCGAACATCATTGTCGAGATCATGACTTCGACCGCTTCAGGCCGCGCTCAGGGCGGGCCGGCGCAGGTCACGACCGCCGCGCGATTCGCCGGCGGCATGATTCTGGGCGAGGGGACGCTGAGCGCCGAGTTGCGCTCGGGCGGCAATCCGAACACCGTTGGCGATGATCTGAGGCTGCAGTTCTCCATCGACTATCTTCGCAACGAGCTCTGGTTCGACCCGACGCCCGAGACCGCCGACGACATTCCGAACAATCGCACCGACGCCCTGAGCGTGATCGTTCATGAACTGGGGCATGGCCTGGTCTTCAGCGGCTATGGCGAGGCGCTCGATGGTCTCTTCCGTTCTCCGTACGACCTGCGCGTGATCAAGGAGGGCGCCGCGCCGTACTTTTCCGGCCCGAATGTCCTCGCCCTCGTCGGCCACGAAATTCCCCTGACGCCCGGCAACTACACGCACTACGGCACGGTCGCGGCTCCGCCCAGCGGCGGCGATCCGCTGGCGGGGCTGATGAACGGCGTCGCCTATTATCGCGGCGCGCGGTACACGATCGGCGACCTGGACCTGGCGATCGTGGCCGACGCCGGGCTGGGGACGATCCGCGACGACATCTTCGACCAGACCTGGCTAGCCGACATCGATGGCGGCGCCGGCGTCGACGTCTTCCGGGCCGACTATAGCGCTCGGACCGAGAGCCTGCGGGTCGTGCGCGACCTGAATGGCGACATCTTCGTTCCCAGCAGCCTGACCAACCTCGCGGCGGTCCACCTGCGCCATGTCGAGCGGCTGGACGTCAAGCTGGGCGGCGGCGCCGACGCGGTGACCGGCGGCGTCGGCGACGACCGGATCGACGGCGGCGGCGGCGCGGACGTGATGACCTATGCCGCCGCCTCGACGAATTTCGCCTGGGTCCGCAACGCCGACGGTTCCTGGACCGTCCGCGACCTGCGCCCCAGCGGCGGTGAGGGCGTCGACATCCTGATCAATATCGAGAGCCTGAAATTCTCCGACAAGACGGTGTCGCTCACCGTCTCCGCCGCCCAGATCGCCGTGAGCGCTATCCTGCGCGGCGGCGGCGGCGCGACGGCGGCGGATCTCGACGCCAAGATCGCGGCGGGGACCCTGACGCCGGCGGGGGCGATCGCCGAAGTGGTCAAGGCCGCCGACGCCACGACCTCGGTCGCGTCGATGAGCTATCAGTTCTTCACTGGCAAGGTGCCGAGCGAGGTCGGCGTCGACTTCCTGATCTCGCCGACGGGGCCGAACGCCACGAACCTCAACAGCGCCTACTACGCCACGTTCGATACGGTGAACCGCTACATCAACTTCGCGGTCAATCTGGGCAAGAACGGCGAGGCCAAGGACAGTTTCGTGGCCAGCTATGGATCGCTGAGCCTCTTTGACGCGACCAAGAAGGCCTATGGCGCCATCTTCGGCGGGACGCCGACCGACGCCAAGGTCCATGCGCTGATCGACACCCGGGTGGACTACCTAGCCTACTACGGCGGCGACGGCCCAACCGGTATCGGCACGAAGGCGGCCATGGTCGGATTCCTGCTGGCGGCCGCGGCCACCGAGGATGTCGGCGTGCTGGCCAGGTCCAACGACGCCTGGCTGACGGACCTCTCGGACGGCGCGGCGCCGTTCGCGGTCAACATCCTCGATCCGTCGAACGGCTATTGGAAAACCGACTTTGTCTTCGGCGGCTAAAAGCGTGAGAGCTCGGCGCGCTTGCGGGCGATGATGATGTCCTGGTCCTGCATCGGCTGGCGGCGCCAGACGCCCAGGGCCTGGTTCAGAACATCGAGTCCGAGTGTCTCGTACTGCGCCAGGATCGGCTGCAGGTCATAGCCGATCACCGCCTCCGGCAGGTCCGGCGTCGCGGTCCAGCAGCCCTCCAGGGCATGGACGAAATCGAAGGCGATCTCGCCGCCGCCCGTGTTGGCGCGCGCCTCCTCGTCGATCAGATACCAGGAGACGATGCTGGTCCCGCCGGGCTTGAGCACCCGGGCGATCTCGCGCGCGAACTGGGCCTGGTCGGCGGCCAGCAGGTGGGTGAACACCGAACCCAGCCAGACATAGTCGAAGCTGGCGTCAGGATAGGGGAAGACGAAGGCGCTGGCCGGCTGCGAGCCGCCCGGATTGTACCGGTCGCTATGCATATCGGCGTGGGTGAATTCGAAGCGCGGGTCGCCAACGGCGATGTTGGCTTTGCACCAGTCGATGGCCTCGGCCATCACGTCGAAGCCGGCGTAGCGGCCCGACGCATCCAGATAGTCGACCAGCGGCGCGGCGGCGCGGCCGATGCCGCAGCCGACATCGAGGAAGGCGTGGTGCGGTTGCAGGCCGGCGGCGACAAACAGCTCCTTGAACTGCTGGCCTACGCGAATGAAGTCGGCGTCGGCGGCGCCGACCAGGTGCCACAGCTCTTGCGGGGCGGCCACGGCGTCGGCGACCGACGCCTGGGGCGCGGGCGAGAAGGCGCGCCGCAGCTTGGAGAGAAGGGCCCGCATCCGATTCCTTTCAACGAAAGAGCGGCGCGGACCCTAGCGAGCGACCAAGCTTCAGCCAACCCGGCCGTTGATCCACCCTAGGGGACGGTTTTCAGTTCCGGGCGCCTGGGCGTGACGGGCGCATAGAACGCCGCCAGCGTCGCCAGGTCCTTCTCGTAGTCGCCGCTGGGGATCATCGCCGGTCCCAGGCCCACCACCTTGCGCTTGTAGTCCATGAAGCCGGGCACCATCGGCACGCCAGCCTTCAGGGCGATGTTGTAGAAGCCTGTTTTCCAGCCGCCCGCCTTGCCGCGCGTACCCTCGGGCGCGATCGTCAGCATGAATTCGTCGCGGCGGGCGAACTCGTCGGCCATGGCCTGGACCGTATCGCGCGACTGGGAGCGGTCGATCGGCACGCCGCCAAGGTCCTTCATCAGCCTTTCGAACGGCCAGCGGAACAGCGAGGCCTTGCCCATGAAGCTCAACTTCAAGTTCAAGGCGTCGGCCGCGCCCAGGAAATAGACGAAGTCCCAGTTGCTGGTGTGCGGGGCGGCGATGATCACGAACTTGCGGGTCGTCGTCGGCGCAGAGCCTTCGATCGTCCAACCCTCCCGCTTGAAAAAGGCGACGAGGGACCAATTCACCACGCGGGCGACCCAATGCATTCGCGCTTCCTCGCGTGGCGTCGCCGGCGTCGCGGCGCGGCGGCTTTCTTGTTGAGGCGACTGTGAGCGGCCGAAGCCGAAAACGCCAGATGGCGCGTACCCGATCCTTTAGCCGAGCAGAGCGCGCGTAGCGGCCGTGACATCGGCCTGACGCATCAGGCTTTCACCGACCAGCATGGCCTTGGCGCCGGTGGCCTCCATCCGCACCACGTCATCAGGGGTGAAGATGCCGCTCTCGGTGACCAGCAGGGCGTCCTTGGGCGCTTGGGCCGACAGCCGCTCGGTGACGGCTAGGTCGACGACGAAACTCTTCAGGTCGCGGTTGTTGATCCCCACGAGGTCCGAGCCCAGGGCGCCGGCGCGAGCCATCTCGGCCTCGTCGTGGACTTCAACGAGGGCGTCCATGCCCAGCCGCCTGGCCTCGGCCATCAGTTCGGCGGCCAGGACGTCGTCGATCATCGCCAGGATCACCAGGATGGCGTCGGCGCCGAGGGCGCGGCTCTCGGCCACCTGCCAGGGGTCCACCAGGAAGTCCTTGCGGATGCAGGGCAGGGCGGTCGCCGCGCGAGCATCGATCAGATAGGCGTCGGCGCCCTGGAAGCTGGGTCCGTCGGTCAGCACCGACAGACAGGCCGCGCCGCCGGCCTCATAGTTGCGGGCCAGGGCCGGCGGATCGAAGTCGGCCCGGATCAGGCCCTTGGAGGGCGAGGCCTTCTTGATCTCGGCGATCAGCGACAGCTTGCCGGGCGCGTGGCCCTGAGCGAGCGCCCGCTTGAAGCCGCGCGGCGACGACGCGTTGCGGGCCGCGGAGTCCAGGGCGGCCTGGGTGCGACGGCGCTTGCGGTCGGTGACCTCGTCGCGCTTGTAGGCGGCGATCTTGGCGAGGATGTCGGTCATGCGGCGGCTTCCGTATTCGTTGCGGCCACCAGGCCGGCGAGGGCGGCCTTGGCGCGGCCGTCGTCGATGACGTCGGCGGCCAGTGCGATGCCCTCGACCAGGGTCTCGACCTTGTCGGCGACCAGGAAGGCGGCGGCGGCGTTCAGCAGCACGATGTCGCGATACGGGCCCTGCTCGCCGTCAAGCAGTCGGGTGAGGGCGGCGGCGTTGAAGTCTGGATCGCCGCCGGTGAGGTCCGACAGCGAGGCGCGGGGCAAGCCGACGGCCTCGGGCGTGATCGTGAAGAGATGCATGCGGCCGTCGCGCCATTCGGCGACCTCGGTCTCGCCCGTGGTGGTCAGTTCGTCCATGCCCGCGCCGTGCACCGACCAGGCCCGTTCGGCGCCCAGGGCGCCAAGGGCCTTGGCGATCGGCTCGACGAAGCGCGGCGCCGAGACGCCCACCACCTGCCGTTTGGCGCCGGCCGGATTGGTCAACGGGCCCAGCAGGTTGAAGATGGTTCGGAAACCCAGCTGCTGGCGGATAGGCGAGACATGCTTCATCGCCCCGTGGTGGGCCTGGGCGAACAGGAAGCAGATGCCGGCCTCGTCCAGGGCCCGCCGCTGCTGCTCGCGCGTGGCGTCGATATTGACGCCCAGGGCGGTCAGGACGTCGGCCGTGCCGGACTTGGAGGTGATGGCGCGGTTGCCGTGCTTGGCGACCTTGAGGCCGCCGCCCGCGGCCACGAAGCCCACGGCGGTGGAGATGTTCAGGGTGTGCAGGCCATCCCCGCCGGTGCCGCAGACGTCGATGACCTCGTAGGGATGCTCCAGCTGGACGGCCGCGCGGCGCATGGCGCGGGCGCAGGCGGCGATCTCGCCCACGGTCTCGCCGCGCAGGCGCATGGCGGTGACGGCGGCGGCGACCTGGGCCGGCGTCGGTTCGCCGCGCAGGCAGGCGGTGAAGAATACCTCGGCGTCCTCCTCGCCCAGGGTCTGGCCATCGGCCAGCTTAGCCAACAGCGGCTTGAATGCATCGGACATGTTGACCGTCCTAGACCCAGACCGCCGCGTCGCGCTTGACGCCCGCCAGGTCCATGAAATTGGCCAGCATCTGATGGCCGCCCTCGGTGGCGATCGATTCCGGATGGAACTGGACGCCGAACACGGGCCGGGTCTTGTGCTGGACGCCCATGATCTCGCCGTCGTCGGTCCAGGCGGTGACCTCCAACTCGGGCGGCAGGTCCTCCTTGCGGACGGCCAGGCTGTGATACCGGGTGGCGGTGAAGGGGTTGGGCAGTCCCTTGAAGATGCCCTTGTCGTTGTGGCGCACCTTGCTGACCTTGCCGTGCATGACCTGCTTGGCGCGGATCACCTCGCCGCCATAGGCCTGACCTATGGCCTGGTGGCCGAGGCAAACGCCCAGGATCGGCAGGTCGGCCGGCGCGGCGCGCAGCAGCGGCAGGCAGATGCCGGCCTGGTCCGGAGCCTTTGGTCCGGGCGACAGCAACACGGCGGCCGGATGCAGGCCCAGGGCCTCCTGCACCGTCAGGGCGTCGTTACGGTAGACGACCGTCTCGGCGCCCAGCTCGTTCAGATAGTGAACGAGGTTGTAGGTGAAGCTGTCGTAGTTATCGATGACGAGGATCATGACGCCGCCTTTCGAAGTGCGGTTCTAGCGCGGGCGAAGCCTTTGTGTAGCGGCATTTTCGCCCGCGGCTTTCAGTTACGGTTACAGCGGAAGCGGTCTGGAGCATCATATGGGAATGGACCCGCGTGATTCCGCCCTGGACCCTGTCGCCGTCGCCTATGTCCGCGCGCTGCTGCGGCCCAAGACGCGCCCCCAGAAGATGGCGCCGGTGCTGGCCGCCGCGGCCTTCGCCGCGCTTTGCGCGCTGGCCTTCGCCACGGTGATGGTGCTGGCGCCGCCGGCGGTCACCCAACACCTGCCGGAGGACCGGTTAGGCGGTCCGTAGGCGCGGAAGAAACAGCCCTAAGGCTCAGCTGAATCGCCAGGCTTCCTCTGCCGCGCGCTTGAGAGCCCGGGACTTGTGCAGGGTCTCGTCATACTCGGCGTCGGGATCGCTGTCGGCCACGATGCCGCCGCCGGCCTGAACGTACATCATGCCGTCCTTGACCAGCGCCGTGCGCAGCACGATGCAGGTGTCGACCGAGCCATCGGCGCCGAAATAGCCCACGGCGCCGGCATAGCCGATGCCGCGCTTTTCGACTTCCAGCTCGTCGATGATCTCCATGGCCCGCACCTTGGGCGCGCCCGAGAGGGTGCCGGCGGGCAGGGCGGCCATCAGCACGTCGACCGGATCCACGCCTTCCGGCGCCGTGCCCTCGACGTTCGAGACGATATGCATCACGTGGCTGTAGCGCTCGATCTTGAAGCTCTCGGTCACCCGGACATTCGGACCTTTGGGGCGCTCGGCCGGGGTGTTTCGACCCTGATGATTGAGCATGGCCACGCGGCCGACGTCGTTGCGGCCGAGATCCAGCAGCATCAGGTGCTCGGCGCGTTCCTTGGGATCGGCCAGCAGCTCGGCCTCCAGCGCCGCGTCCTGCTCGGGCGTGGCGCCGCGCGGACGGGTGCCGGCGATCGGCCGGATGGTGATCTTGTTGTCGCGCAGGCGGACCAGGATCTCGGGGCTGGAACCCACAAGATTGAAGCCGTCGAGGTTCAGGAAGAACAGGAACGGCGACGGATTGGTCCGGCGCAGCGAGCGGTAGAGGGCGAACGGCGGCAGGTCGAAAGGCGCACGGAAGCGGTGGCTGGCCACGACCTGGAAGATGTCGCCGGCGGCGATGTAGTCCTTGGCCTTGGCGACGACGTCGGCGTAGTCAGCGCGGCTGACCGGCGTGGTGAACTCCATAGGTTCCCGCGGCGCGCGCGGCGCGTCGTGGGCCAGCGGACGATGCAGGTCGGCCATCACGGTCTCGATCCGCGACCGCGCGGCGGCATAGGCGTCCTGGGCGGAGACGCCGGCCTTCGGGCGCACGGCCGTGGTCAGGATGATCTCCTGGGCGATGGCGTCGAAAACGGCGACGATCGACGGCCGGGTCATGATCCCGTCCGGCAGGCCCAGCTTATCCTCGTTGATATCGGGCAGACGCTCGACCAGGCGCACCAGATCATAGCCCAGGGCCCCGAACACGCCGGCGGCCATGGGCGGCAGGCCCTTGGGCAGCTCCATGCGCGAGCGGGCGACCAGATCGCGCAGGCTGTCCAGTGCGCCGCCCTGCTGAGGCGTGTACTGGCCGGCGGCGATGTCGTCGCCCTCGGCGATCTCGGCCTGATCGCCGCGGCAGCGCCACACCAGATCCGGGTTCATGGTCACGATCGAGTAGCGACCGCGCCAGGCCCCGCCTTCGACGCTCTCGAACAGGAAGCTGTAGGGACGCGCCTGGGCGATCTTCAGATAGGCCGAGACCGGAGTCTCGAGGTCGTCGATCAGGCGGGTCCAGACGACCTGCTGCCGTCCGGAATCGTAGATTTCCGAAAAGGCGTCGAACGCGGGCTCCAGACTCATTACTCGGCTTTCTTTCCGGCCTTCGTGGCCTCGGCCTTGGCCAGGGCCTCGGTGTCGACGCCGATGGCCTGACGGGCCAGGGTCAGGTTGCTCTTGGTCTTCAGCAGAACCTTGGCGGCGTTGCGCGAGGCTTCGCCGAGGTCGCGCATCAGGCCTTCGCCGGCCTGGGCGCCCGCCATGGCGGTGATCTGGGCGATGGCGGCGGTCGGAGCCGAACGGATGGCTTCCAGCTTGGCGACGACATAGGCCTCGCCCTGGGGGCCGGCGCGGGTGGCGAAGGCCTCGTTGTTCTTGGCCTGGAAGGCGGCGCTCAGGAACTCGCGGCCCAGGCCCATGTGCGCTTGAGCGTTCTGGCGCGACAGACCCGGGACCTTCTGGACCTTGGACTGCACCGAGGCGGCGACGGCCTCGATCGGCTCACCCTTCTTGACGCGGGCGACCAGTTCGTCGGCCTTGGCCTTCAGGCGCTTGCTCATTTCCTGACCCATCCACACGGCGGTCAGCTGCGGCTTGATCTCGGCCAGCGGCGGCATGGCGGCCGGGATCACCTTCTCGACCTTGACGGCGTAGTATTCGCCCTTGCCAGCCTCGATCAGATCGCTTTCGCCGCCTTGCGACAGGCCAAAGGCGGTCTTGACGATGTCCGGCGTCAGGCCGGCGACGGGCTGCCCCGTCTCGTCCGCGCCTTGGGCGGTGACCGGGGCGGTCGTCAGCACCAGGGCGCCGGCCTTGCTGGCCGCGGCGACCAGATCGGCGCCGCCGTCATGGGCGTCCTGATAGGTCTGGGTCTGGTCATAGGCCTTGGTCTGGGCCGCCTGGGCGCGGACCTCGGCCTCGATCTGCGGACGCACGCTCTCCAGCGAGGCGGTCGAGCCCGGCGTGACCTTGACGATCTTGATGACCGAAACGCCCAGTTCGCCCGTAATCGGGCCGCTGACCTGGCCGGCGGCCAGGCTGAAGGCGGCGTCGGCGACCTTGCGATCCGGAACAGCGGTCTTGGGCTTGTCGGTCAGGACGAGTGGAGTCTTGCCGAACGCCTTGGCGACGGCGGCGGGATCCTCGCCCTTGGCCAGGCGCTGCGAAATCGTGGCGGCCGCCTTGGCGTCCGGAGCGACGATCTGGACGATCGTGCGAGTCTCGGGCTTGGCCAGGCTGTCCTTGCGGAAGTCGTAGGCCTTCTGCACGGCGGCCGGGTCGATGGCGACGGTCGGCTCCAGGGCCTTGGCGCTGACACGCATGATCGACAGCACCCGGGTTTCCGGACGCGTCAGGCGCTCGGCGTTTTCCTTCATGAAGGCGGTCAGCTGCGCGTCGGTCGGCGGAGCCGGACGGGTGACCGAGGCCGGGTTCACGGCGAAGGCGGCGACGTCGCGCTCTTCCAGGACGTAGGCGCCTTGCAGGGCGGCGTAGATGCGCGGGGCCTTCAGGCCGCCGGCGACCGCCGAAAAGAAGTGGGCGTTGGCGATCTCGTCGCGCAGCGAAGCCTCGTAGTTCGCCGGCGTCAGGTTGTTCTGAGCCAGGAGGGCCGCGTACATCTGCGGGTCGAACTTGCCGGTGATCGGGTTGAACGGCCGCTGGGTGGGCGGCAACTGGCTCATCTGCTGGTGCACAACCTCGCCGACCAGCTTGTCGGACGGCTTGACGCCCATGCGCTGGATGGCGGCCGCGATCGATTCCTGCAGGGCCAGCTCCTGGACGATCTGACGGTCGACGCCTTGCTCGACGGCCTGGTCGGGCGTCAAGGTCTGGCCGCTGCGCTCCTCCATGCCCTTGCGGTAGTTGTCGAAGCGCAGCTTGAAGTCCTGGGCGGACAAGGTGCGCGAGCCCGCGGTGATCACGCCCGAGCCCTTGGGGCCCTTGAAGACGTCGCTGATGCCGAAGATGGCGAAGCTGACGATCAGCAAGCCAAACAGCAGCACCGCGAAGGGCGATTTGGCGAAGGAGCGGAAACCGGCGAGCATGCGTTCGAAAACCTTCCAGGCGGATCGCCGCGCGAATGAGCACAGCGGTCGAGAGCAGCGGGTATAGTAGAGCCGCGTGCGCGTGGGCAAGCGGCGTGGGCTTGACTTCCCAAGGGAGCGTGACCCCAAGAAGGCCTCTATGACCCTAACGAACACGACTCCCCGGCCGCTGATCGCCGGAAACTGGAAGATGAACGGTCTTTCGGCCGCTCTGGACGAGGCGCGCGCCGTCGCCGCGGAACTGGATCGCCAGCCCGCCGCCGCCCGTGTGGCCATCTTTCCGCCCGCCACCCTGCTGCACCGCCTCGCCGAGGCCGTGGAGGGTTCGTTCGTCCTGACTGGCGGACAGGATTGCCACGATAAACGCTCCGGGGCGCATACCGGCGATATTTCGGCGGAGATGATCGCCGACGCCGGCGGAACCCTGGTGATCGTCGGCCACTCCGAGCGGCGCACCGACCACGGCGAGACCTGCCAGCACGTCGCGGCCAAGACTGAAGCGGCCATCGCGGCGGGACTGGAGCCCATCATCTGCGTCGGCGAGAGCCTGGCGCAACGGGAGGCTGGGGAGGCGGTGGCCTTCGTCGTCGGCCAGTTGCGCAATTCCCTACCGGTCAGCCTAGCCGGCAAGACCTTCAACGTCGCCTACGAGCCGCTGTGGGCTATCGGCACGGGCCACGTGGCCTCGGTCGACAATATCGTCGAGATGCACGCGGCGATCCGGGCCGAGCTGATCGCGCTGTTCGGCGAGGACGGCCGCGCCGTCCAGATCCTCTACGGCGGCTCGGTGAAACCCGAGAACGCCCGCGAGATCCTGGCCGCGCCGGAGGTTGGCGGAGCTCTGGTCGGCGGCGCCTCGCTGAAGGCCAAGGACTTCCTGGCCATCATCGAGGCCGCCTAACGCTGAAAAGCTTCCGCGGATGGGTCGCGCGAGCGCGCGATCCATCCCATTGGCCATCCCAGAATCCTTGACATCCCGGCGCCCACGTGCGCCTTACCGCGCCTTGCAAATCACCGCGTATTCAAGACTTTCATGACCTCCATGCACGCCTATCGCACCCACAACTGCGGCGCTCTGCGCGCCTCCGACACCGGTTCCTCGGTGCGCCTGTCGGGCTGGATCCACCGCAAGCGCGACCATGGCGGCCTGGTCTTCATCGACCTGCGCGACCACCACGGCTTGACCCAGCTGGTCCTGCACCCGGAAACGCCGGGCTTCGCGATCGTCGAGCGCCTGCGCGCCGAGAGCGTGATCCGCGTCGACGGCGAGGTGGTCGCCCGCGACGCCAGCGTGGTGAACCCCAACCTGCCGACCGGCGAGATCGAGATCCGCGTCTCGGCCGTTCGAGGTGCTGAGCGAAGCCGCCGAACTGCCGCTGCCGGTCTTCGGCGAGCCGGACTACCCGGAAGAGATCCGCCTCAAGCACCGCTATCTCGACCTGCGTCGCGAGACGCTGCACAAGAACATCGTCCTGCGTTCGCGCGTGATCCAGTCGATCCGCAACCGGATGTTCGCGCAAGGCTTCAACGAGTTCCAGACGCCGATCCTGACGGCCAGCTCGCCGGAAGGCGCGCGCGACTTCCTGGTGCCCTCGCGCCTGCACCCCGAGAAGTTCTACGCCCTGCCGCAGGCGCCCCAGCAGTTCAAGCAGCTGCTGATGGTCTCGGGCTTCGACCGCTACTTCCAGATCGCCCCGTGCTTCCGCGACGAGGACCTGCGCGCCGACCGCTCGCTGGAATTCTACCAGCTCGACGTCGAGATGAGCTTCGTCACCCAGGAAGACGTGTTCGCGGCCATCGAGCCGGTGATGCACGGCGTGTTCGAGGAGTTCTCGAACGGCAAGCCGGTCTCGCCGATCGACGGAACCCATACCTTCACCAACGACTTCGGCCAATCGTTCGAGCACAAGGGTTTCGAGCGCCTGACCTACGCCCAGTCGATGGCCTGGTACGGCAGCGACAAGCCGGACCTGCGCAACCCGATCAAGATGGCCGACGTCTCGGAGCACTTCCGCGATGGCGGCTTTGGTCTGTTCGCCAAGATCCTGGGCGCGGACGCCAAGAACCAGGTGTGGGCCATCCCCGCGCCGACCGGCGGCAGCCGCGCCTTCTGCGACCGCATGAACAGCTGGGCGCAGGGCGAAGGCCAGCCTGGGCTGGGCTATGTGTTCTGGTCTGAAGACCAGGGCGGCTGGGGCGGCCCGATCGCCAAGAACCTTGGCGAACCGACGCAAGCCCTGATGGAATCGCTGGGCCTTGGCGCTGGCGACGCCGCGTTCTTCGTGGCCGGCGATCCGGCCGTGTTCGCCAAGTTCGCGGGCCTGGCGCGCACTCGCGTCGGCACGGAGCTGAAGCTGGTCGACGAGAACCAGTTCAAGTTCTGCTGGATCGTCGACTTCCCGATGTTCGAGTGGAACGAGGACGAGAAGAAGGTCGACTTCTCGCACAACCCGTTCTCGATGCCGCAAGGCGGTCTAGAGGCCCTGGAGGCCCAGGATCCGCTGACCATCCGCGCCTACCAGTACGACATCGTCTGCAACGGCTACGAACTGTGCTCGGGCGCGATCCGGAACCACAAGCCCGAGATCATGCTCAAGGCCTTCGCCACCGCCGGCTACGGCCCGGAAGTGGTCGAGGAGCAGTTCGGCGGCATGCTGAACGCCTTCCGCTACGGCGCGCCGCCGCACGGCGGCCTGGCGCCGGGCATCGATCGCATCGTCATGCTGCTGGCCGACCAGGTGGCCATCCGCGAGGTCATCGCCTTCCCGCTGAACCAGCAGGGCCAGGACCTGCTGATGAACGCGCCGGCCAACGTGCTCGACAAGCAGCTCAAGGAGCTGCACATCCGCACCGCGCCGCCCATCAAGGTCTAGGCGATCTAGGTCCAGGCGACAGATACAAGAAAGCCCTCCGGTCTCGCGATCGGAGGGCTTTTTCTTGATTGGTGGGCCTTAAGCGCCGATCACCACTTCTTGGGCGAAGGCGGGGCAGGGGGCGCGGGCGGGGCCGGCGGGGCCTTGGGGATCTCGCGCAGGAGCAAGAAGCGCCCGCCCTTGATCCCGGAGCAAGACCGAACGCTCAGGCCCGACGGCAGGCGAGTGGAGCCGTCGCCGCAGGCCTCGTCCAGTTGGTCCTGTTCCAGGCCCCGGGCGCTCGACAGATCGGCGGCGCTGAGATTGACCATCGTCAGATCGGCGTTGCGGAAGTCCGCGCCGTTGAAGATGGCGCCGCGCAGGTTCGAGCCCGTCATGTCCGCGTTGCGGAAGCGGGCGCCGTCGAACCGGCCGCCCTGGAAGTTGGCGTGGTTGATGTCGGCGTTCGAAAAATCGGCGTCGCGGGCGTTGGCGCCCGACAGGTTGGCGGCGATCAGCTCGGCGTTGGAAAAACGCGCTTTCTGCAGATCGGGCGCCCGTCATCTGGGCGGCGTGCAACTCGGCCGAAGACAGGTCGACACGGGTCAGGGTGGCTTGGTTGAAGTTGGCGCCGCTGCTCTCGATGCCGGACATGCGGGCGTCGGTGAAGTTGGCGCCGGTGAAGTTGGCGCCGCGCATCTCGGCGCCGCGCAGGTCGGCGCGGCTCAGATCGGCCCAGCCGAAGTTCGAGCCGTAGAACATCGCGCCGCGCAGGTCGGAGCCGATCAAGATGGCCTTGACGAACGTGGCGCCGGCGAACTTGGCGTTCATCAGCTTGCGGCCGGCGAGATCACAGTTGGCGCACATCCCGCCGAAGGAGGTCAGCTTGGCGACGTCCTTGTCTTCGATAGAGGCCTGAGCCTGACCGGTCATGGCCAGGAAGCTCAGGGTCAAGGCGGCGATGGAAGCGCCCAGGCGGGACATCAAGTTCTCCGTTCAGTCCATACGCGACTGTGTGAGTTACGGTTTGAACCGGCGGGCTCCTAGAAGCCACTTAAATTGCGGTAATGACGGGGATTTAACGGCAGAGCGGGATACGCAGATTGCCGGGCAGGTAGGTGGATCCATCGCCGCAGGCCTGGTCCAGCTGGGCCTGGGTAAGACCGATGGCGCGGTCCATTTCGGCGCCCGAGAAGTTGGCGCCAGATAGTCTTGCCCCGGAGAAATTCGCGCCCTGCAGATAGGCGCCGACGAAGCTGGCGTTGGTCAGGTCCGCGCGGGCAAAGCTGGCGCCGGTCATGACCGCGCCATAGGCGTTGACATCGCGCAGGTCGCCGCCCGTGAAGCGCGTGCGGTTCATGATCGCCGTCGAAAAGTCAGCCTGACGCAGCCGCGCGCCCGCCAGGTTCTTGTTCTTCAACGTCAGGTTCGACAGGTCTGCCTGGAACAGGTTGCAGCGCGGGCAGTTCGCGCCGTTGCGGACGGCCGAGATCTGGCTGGCGTTCTGCGCTCCAGCCGAGCTGGCGAAGACCAGCACGGCGAGGGCCGAGAGAAGAGCGATCGGTTTCATTCTGGCGCAGGTCCTACGCGAAAAGGGCGTTCTCACCCTGCCGTAGCAAGCTTAACGCCAACCAAACACGCTCAGGACGAGGCCATCGGTCCCGGGCGGTCCGACTGCGCCCCGCAGGTGTCGCAGACCGTCATGCCGCCGCGCCTGGTCAGCGAGAGGTCGCCGCAGGCCGGGCACATTTCGCCCTCGGCGCCCGGACGGTCCTGGCCTTCCACGCGGCGGCGGCCGAACGAGGCGAAGACCAGGTTGTCGTGCGCGGCGCCGCGCGAAAAGCCCTTGGAAATGAACAGGCTGGCCGGGACAGGTTCGGGCTCGCCATCCTCGATCTCGAGGGTCTTGCCCGCGCCCAGGCCGTCGGCGTTGAACTCGCCCGGGTCGCCATTGGCCAGGTCGTCTCGCCCCAGATACGATACGCCCAGTTCGCGGAAGACATAGTCCAGGATCGAGGTCGCCGACTTGATCGAGTCGTTGCCGGTCACCGGACCCGCCGGCTCGAACTTGGTGTAGACGAAGGCGTCGACGAATTCGTGGAGCGGCACGCCGTGCTGCAGGCCCAGCGACACGGCGATGGCGAAGTTGTTCATCAGGCTGCGGAAGGCCGCGCCTTCCTTGTGCATGTCGATGAACAGCTCGCCCAGCTCGCCGTCCTCGTATTCGCCCGTGTGCAGATAGACCTTGTGGCCGCCGACGGCCGCCTTCTGGATATAGCCCTTGCGGCGATCGGGCAGGCGGCGGCGCGAGCGGTCGCGCTCGACGATCTTCTCGACCACGCGCTCGGTGACGAGCGGTTCGCGGACCGGCGCGGTCGCGCGCGGGGCCTCGGCGGCGGGTTCTTCGGGCAGGTCCAGCTTGAAGTCGACCGGCGCGCTGGCGCGTTGCAGGCGCAGCGCCCGGATCCCCGAGCGGGCGGCGGCGGCCTGGGCGCGGACGGCGTCGGCGGGACGGCTGTCAAAGGCAACGGGGATGGCCACCGGCGTCGGCAGGCAGGCGAAGGCCTCGACGGCGGCCAGCATGGCCAGGCGATCGGCGAAGGTCGGGGTCTCGACCGATTTGAAAGCCTCGCGCAGCTCCGGGTTCAGCGCCTCGCAGTCACCCAGGGTTCCCGCCCCCAGGGCATGGCGCTGGGCGGCGGCGATCTCGGAGATCGAAAAGTCGGCGAAGGCCAGGGTGTCGAAGTCGCGACGGGCCACGTCCTCGGCCGAAGCCCCCAGCACGTCGCGCAGGAAACCCGCGCCGACCACGGCCGGGGCGAAGGCGGCGCGCAGGCCGTGGTTCTCGCGCAGGGCGTGTTCGGCCTTCTCGATCTCATGGGCGGTGAAGCCCCGCGCCTGCAGCATCGCGTGGTCGATCGCCGGGCTCTCGGCCAGCGAGCCGTGGCCCAGGGCGTGACGGCGGGCCGCGTCCAGGTCGACGCCCTCGCTGGACAGGGCCTCGAAGGCGGCGGCGCTGAAGGTCGGCAGCAGAAAGCCGTCGGCGGTCTGCGCCGCCGACACCGGCGACATGGCGCCGGCCGGGCCCACCGGCGCGCCGCCGAGGCGCAAGGTCGCTTCCGGATCCTCGAAAGGACCCACCAGGGCGGCCGAACGCAGGCCGTGCTTGCGCGCCAGGGCATGGGCGGTCGCCAGGGCGGCGGCGGCCTCGGTGGCCAGGGCCGAGCGCAGGGCGGCGGCGCGGACCCGGCGCTCGGCCAGGGTCTTGAGCACGCTCTGCTTGTCCTGGGCGAAGACGGGATCCGGCCCCATCGCGGCGGCGGCCTCCGCGCTGGCCGACAGGGCCGCGCCAACGGCCAGCGCCCAGAGGGCGGCCGCGCCGTCACGGCCCTCGACGCTGGTCTGGGCCCAGCCCTGGCTGAGCAGGCAGTCGCCGACGCCGGCTAGACTTAGACGGGCGGGGCGCTCGCCGCGCTCCAGTTCCAGGGCCGTGCCCCACAGGTGGCAGACATAGGTGAACCGCTCGACGTCGAAGCCGTCGGCGTCGAGAAAGGCGCTGGCGTCGATGGCCGCGCCGACCCCCACGCCGCGCGCCAGGATCTCGGCGTCCGTCGGCGACAGGGCCAGGGTGAGGGCGCTCGTTTCCCAGCCGACCTGGGCGGCGAAGGCGGCGGCCTCATCGCCGGCCGCCACGGCCTGGCGCGAGGCCGAGGAAACCATGGCCGATTCCCGCTCGGCCGATACGTCGGCCAGCGCCATGCGCGGCGCATCGGCCGTGGCGATGGCGTCGAGAAGGGTGCGGTCGTCGGCGCCCAGCTCGCGGGCCTTGCGGGCGGCGCGGGCCAGGGCCGGGTTCTTGCGGACGTCAGCGCAGGCGCGCGGGTCGCCCGAGCAGCGGCGGACGGCGTCGGCCACCTGGGCCAGGGCGGCGTCCAGCCGCGCGGCGGCCTGGGCGGCGAGCGCGCGGCCGCGGCGCCGGCCGAGGCTGTCCCTGACGATGGTCTGGAACTCGAACTCGGCGATGTCGGGCAGCAGGCTCAGACCGGCTTGGCCGCCAGCCGGGGTGGCGATCCCCGACAGCATGGTGGCCAGCAGGGCGTCGCGGAAGGCGCTGGCGTCGGCCTTGTCGCCGAAGAGGCCCTGGGCCAAGCCCACCTCGGCCACACGCTCGGCGTAGCGCGCGGGACCACCGCCCAGCGCGGCCTTGGGCTCGATCTCGCCGGCCCAGTCCAGCCAGGCCTCGACGCGAGCGTCGCTCCAGGCGGCCGGGGCCGAGACCACCACGATACTGTCGCTGCGTTCGAGGTCGCGCCATTCCATGGCGGGAACAACTCCGGCGGCTTTGGCGGGCGTGCGCATGGGCGAGTTCCGGGTTCGTCTGGCGATCGCGATATCTTATCAAATTCCTAACGCGTGATTCCGCGCCGGCGGGACGCGCGTAAGGTCGCACCCCAAGCTAGAACCTCGATCGCTGAGCCTCAATAGATGTTGCGGGTGTGGTGGGTCTAATCCACAAGATGTTGAAGTCTTCTCTCGCGGAGCGGCGCTGGACGCTGAGGGCGTGAAACCCTATAGTCCGGCCGCTTCGCCGTGCGTGTCGCGGCCTGCAAAGCCTTATAAATTCAGGTGCGAACGTAGTGCTGAAAGCGATCTTCACGTGGTGGAACGGCGCGACCCTGGGTCAGCGCTTCCATATCGGCCGCCGCGGCGTGTTTGTGGGCAAGGACGACTACGGCAACCGCTACTTCGAGGCCCGCGACAACAGCGACAGCTATGACGCCCGCAAGCGCCGCTGGGTGATCTACAGCGGCTACGCCGAAGCCTCCAAGGTCCCGCCGGACTGGAGCGGTTGGCTGCACTACACGTTCGACGAGGTCCCCACCCAGACGCCGCTGAACCGTCGCGACTGGGAGAAGGATCACATCCCGAACCTGACCGGCACCGTGCACGCCTGGCGCCCGAAGGGCTCGCTGGCCCGTGGCGGCGAGCGCGCGGCGGCCACCAGCGACTACGAAGCCTGGAAGCCGGAATAGTCTCGATGGTCCGCCGGGCGTCCCTGGTCGCCAAGCTCATGGTCCTCGGCGCGATCCTGTCCGGTGTGACCGTGACGGGCGCCGCCCTGGCGCGGCAGAACAGCGCCCCACAGGCGGTGACTCCGCCGGCGGCGACCCAGGCCCCCGCGCCGCCGACGCCGCGCCCCGTGACCCCGGCGCCGACGCCGGGCGAGCCGCGGTCGGCCCAGCCAACCACGGTCACGCCCGCGATCGCCAATCCCGATCCGCCGGCCTTGCCGCCGCCCGCTGTCGTCGCCGCGCCCCAAGCCGGCCGCGACACCCCCGGCCAAGCCGCCCGAGCCCGCCAAGCGCCAGCGCTACACGATCGCCATCCTTCAGGCCCTGGACAAGGTCACGACCGAGACCATGCGGTTCGAGGTCCCGGTCGGCCAGCCGATCCGCTACAAGACCCTCGTCTTCACCGTCCGCGCCTGCGAGACCGCCGCCGCAGACGAGGTGGCGCCGGAGACGGCCGCCTATGTCGTGGTCGACACCCAGCCCAAGGCCCAGGCCGGTCGTCCCGCCCCGCCCGGACGCCAGGTCTACAAGGGGTGGATGTACGCCAGCTCGCCGGGCCTGAACCCGCTGCAGCACCCGGTCTATGACGCCTGGCTGATCGCCTGCAAGCAGGCCGCTCCGGTCGCGCCGCCCGCCAAGCCGTAGAAGTCGCCCTGGACCTTCAGGGCCTTGGCCAGTCGCCGGCGATAGTCCGCGCGGCTGATCTCGATCGTCCCGAACTGCGTCAGGTGCTCGGTCAGGAACTGGGTGTCCAGGAGCTGGTAGCCGCCGGTCAGCAACCGCGCCACCAGGTGGACCAGCGCCACCTTGCTGGCGTCCCGCGCCGTCGAGAACATGCTCTCGCCGAAGAACGCCCCGCCCAGCGACACGCCATAGAGGCCGCCGACCAACTGGTCGCCCAGCCAGGTCTCGACGCTATGGGCCATGCCGCGTGCGTGGAGCTGGCCGTAGAGACGTTGGATGGGGTGGTTGATCCAGGTCTCCACCCGGCCGGGCCGGGACGCCGCGCAATTTTCGACGACCATGTTGAAGGCGGTGTCGACCCTGACCTCGTACGGCCCGTTGCGGACGGTGCGCGCCAGGCGCTTTGGGATGTGAAAGTCCCCGAGCGGCAGGACGCCCCGCCGCTCGGGATCGATCAGGAAGAGGCTTTCGTCCTCGCGGGCGTCCGCCATGGGGAAGACGCCGCGCGCGTAGCAGGCGATCAGATCGTCGACCGTGAAGGCGTCGTCCATCGCCGGCTCCAGATCAGCTCTCTTGAGCTTTGATCCAGCGTTCCAGCCAGTGGATGTCGTAGTCGCCGGCCAGGATGTCGGGCTGCACCAGGAGATCCTGGAACAGCGGGATCGTGGTTTCGATGCCGCCGACGACCATCTCGCCCAGGCAGCGCTTCAGACGGGCGATGCACTCGGCGCGGTCGCGGCCGTGCACGATCAGCTTGCCGATCAGGCTGTCGTAGTAGGGCGGGATCGCGTAGCCGGTATAGATCGCCGAATCCAGGCGAACGCCCAGACCGCCCGGGGCGTGGAAGTCCGTGATCGTGCCGGGCGAGGGCGTGAAGGTCCGCGCGTTCTCGGCGTTGATCCGGCACTCGATGGCGTGGCCTTCGAAGACGACGTCTTCCTGGGTGAACGACAGCGGCAGGCCGGCGGCGATACGGATCTGTTCCCGCACCAGGTCAATGCCGGTGATGGCTTCGGTGACCGGATGCTCGACCTGCAGGCGGGTGTTCATCTCGATGAAGAAGAACTCGTCGTTCTCCCACAGGAACTCGATGGTTCCGACGCCGAGGTAGCCGATGGCCTTGACGGCGTCGACGACGACCTTGCCGATCTTGGCGCGGCCTTCGGCCGACAGGGCCGGCGAGGGGGCTTCCTCCAGCACCTTCTGGTGGCGGCGCTGCAGCGAGCAGTCGCGTTCGCCCAGGTGCACCACGTTGCCGTGGCTGTCGGCGATGACCTGCAGCTCGATGTGGCGCGGTTTCTGGAGATAGCGCTCCATATAGACCGTATCGTCGCCGAACGCGGCGCGGGCCTCGGCGCGCGCCGTCGAGACGGCCTCGGCCAGGTCTTCACGCGTCTGGGCGACCTTCATGCCGCGCCCGCCGCCGCCGGCGGCGGCCTTGATCAGCACGGGGAAGCCGATCTTCTCGGCGGCCTCGAAGGCCTCTTCCTCGGTCGAGACGCCGCCGTCAGAGCCGGGAACGACCGGGATGCCGGCGTCCTTCACGGCCTGCTTGGCGGTGATCTTGTCGCCCATCATCCGGATGTGCTCGGGCTTGGGACCGATGAAGGTGAAGCCGTGCGCGTTGACGATTTCGGCGAAGCGGGCGTTTTCCGACAGGAAGCCGTAGCCCGGGTGGATGCCCTGAGCGCCGGTGATCTCGGCCGCCGCGATGATCGACGGGATGTTCAGGTAGCTCTTGGCGGCCGGAGCGGGGCCGATGCAGACGCTCTCGTCCGCCAGGCGCACCCACATGGAATTGCGATCCGCTTCGGAGTGAACCGCCACGGTGGCGATGCCCATTTCCTTGCAGGCGCGGTGAACCCGGAGCGCGATCTCGCCCCGGTTCGCGATGAGAATCTTGTCGAACATGAGCGTTACTCGATGACGACGAGCGGCTCGCCGAACTCGACGGGCTGGGCGTCGGCGACCAGAATCTCGACGACCTTGCCGGCCTTCGGGGCCGCGATCGGGTTCATGGTCTTCATGGCTTCGACGATCAGCAGGGTCTGACCGGCCGAGACGGTGTCGCCCACCTTGATGAAGGCGTCGGCGCCGGGTTGCGGCGAGAGATAGGCGGTGCCGACCATCGGCGACTTCACGGCGTCGCCGCGGGCGGCGGCCGGAGCGGCTTCAACGGCGGGCGCGGGCGCGGCGGCGGCCGGGGCGGCGACCGGAGCCGGGGCGTAGGTCGGCGCGGCCGCTTGCACGTAGTTGACCGGCGCGGCGGTCAGTTCGCGCGCCACGCGGATCTTCAGGCCGGCGTGCTCGACTTCGATCTCGGACAGGCCCGTGTCCTTCAGAATGTCCGCCAGCTTGCGGACCAGACGGGCGTCGATGGCCGGAGCTTCGACCGGATCGGCGGGGGCCTTGGGGTTCGACATGGAAGCTTACCTTGTTCTCTTGAGCGCCTCGGCGGCGGAAAACGCCGGGCGTTATCGTTGTTAAACGCGGATCAGGCCGAAAGCGGCCTCGATCGCCAGTTCATAACTCGCCGCGCCGAAGCCCGAGACGATCCCGGTGGCGGCCAGCGAAACGAAGGTGTGGCGGCGGAATTCCTCCCTCGCCGCCGGGTTGGACAGGTGGCACTCGATCACCGGAATGCTCAAGGCCTTGAGCGCATCGAGCAGCGCGATCGAGGTGTGGCCATAGCCGGCCGGATTGATGATCAGCGCCGAGGCCGACTCACGCGCCTCGTGCACCCAATCGATCAGCACCCCCTCATGGTTGGACTGGCGGAAAACCACCGAAACGCCACGTGAAGCCGCCCGCGCCTCACAGCGCGTCCGGACATCCTCGAGCGTGTCCCTGCCGTAAATCTCGGGCTCGCGGGTCCCCCAACAGGTTGAGGTTGGGCCCGCTCAGCACGTGGATCGGTTTTACCATGCGGCTCCGCCGTCGATTCCGAGGGTCTTGTATAGCCGGTTCCGCCGGGTCACAAGCACGGCTCGCTTAGGAGGTGAGATGAGGCTTTTGCTGAACGGGGAAGAGCGGGACGTGGCCGACGTCGTCACGATCGCCGATCTGGTGGGCGCCCTGGGTCTGGACGCCCGCAAGGTGGCGGTCGAGCGCAACCTCGAGATCGCCCCACGCTCGACCTATGCCGACACCCGATTGGCCGACGGCGACCGCATCGAGATCGTGACGTTTATCGGCGGCGGTTGATCCTCCGCATTTGAAACGCCGGCTGACGGGGCGTAAACCGACCCCATGAACGCGCACGTTTCCCCCGACTCCGTCTCGGCTGACACCGAGGAAACCTGGACCGTCGCCGGTCGCACCTTCCGCTCGCGGCTGATCGTCGGCACGGGCAAGTACAAGGACTATGCGACCAACGCCGCCGCCGCGCGCGCGGCCGGGGCCGAGATCGTCACCGTGGCCGTGCGCCGGGTGAACCTGACCGACCCGACCCAGCCGCTGCTGGTCGACTACGTCAAGCCCAGCGAATTCACCTATCTGCCCAACACCGCGGGCTGCTTCACCGGCGAGGACGCCGTGCGCACCCTGCGTCTCGCCCGCGAGGCTGGCGGCTGGGACCTGGTCAAGCTGGAGGTTCTCAGCGATCCCAAGACCCTGTTCCCAGACATGGAAGAGACCCTGCGCTCGCTGAAGCTGCTGGTCGCCGACGGTTTCCAGGTCATGGTCTACTGCTCGGACGACCCGGTCTACGCCCGCAAGCTGGAAGAAGCGGGCGCGGTGGCGATCATGCCGCTGGGCGCGCCGATCGGCTCGGGCCTGGGCATCCAGAACCGGGTGAACCTGCGGATCATCGTCGAGAACGCCAAGGTCCCGGTGCTGGTCGACGCTGGCGTCGGCACGGCCTCGGACGCCGCCATCGGCATGGAGCTGGGCTGCGACGCCATCCTGATGAACACCGCCATCGCCGAGGCCAAGGACCCCATCCGCATGGCCAAGGCCATGAAGCACGCGGTCATCGCCGGGCGTGAGGCCTATCTGGCCGGGCGGATGCAGAAGCGGCTGTACGCGGATCCGAGCTCGCCGTTGGCGGGGCTGATCTGAAGCGCCGTTTTTGCGCTCTAGCCCTTGTCATCCCGGCCGCAGCGAAGCGGACAGCCGGGATGACAAGGAATTTCAGCTTCCTCAGCCCTTCGCCTTGGCCGCCCGGGTCTGGTCGATGGCCAGCTTCAGCGCGTTGATGTCGGCGCCCGGGACCAGGGTGTCGCCGACGATGAAGGCCGGGGTGCCCGACAGTTGCAGGGTCTTGGCCAGGGTGTCGGTGTCGGCCAGGTGCTGGGTGACCGCTTCGCTCTCGCCGGCGGCCTTGGCCCTGGTCATGTCGATGCCCAGGCCGGCCGCGATCCGCAGGGCGGCGGCGGCGTCGAGCGCGTTCTCGGCCATCAGCGCCTTGTAGAGCTCCAGGCTTTTGCCCTGGTCCTTGGCGCCCAGCGCCAGGCGGGCGGCGGCCTCGCTGTCGTGGCCGAAGATCACGAAATCCTTCAGCACCAGGCGAATGTCCGGGTTCTTCTGGACCAGATCGACGATCTCGGGCGCGGCGTGGCGGCAATAGCCGCAGCGATAGTCGAAGAACTCGGTGACGGTGACCGAGCCGTTCGGGTTGATGACGATGTCGCGGGGGTCGCGCTCGATGGCCTGACGGTACTGGCCGATGGCCTTCTGGGCCGAGGCGGCCTGTTGCGAGGCCTGCTTTTCCTGCAGCTTCTGGCTGGCCTCCATCAGCACTTCGGGGTGCTCCAGCAGATAGGCGCGGACCTTTTCGCCGAACCGGTCGCTGGGCTTGGGCGCGGGGCGTTCGCAGCCGGCGAGGGCGACGCCGGCGACGGCCAGCGGAACAGCGAGAGTCGCGGCGCGACGAAGCAGGGTCATGAAGATCTCGAAATGTGGAAGAGAAAGGATCTGACGGCCGAGGTCGGCCTAGGGGCTGGGGTTGGATGGCCCCACGCTGTCCTTGGCCAGGTCCTTCAGGTCCTGGTTGGACGGGCGCGAGGCCAGGACGATGTCGGTGGCGCGGCGCCAGTCGGGGGTGTTCTTGGTCAACAGCTCGCGGGCTCGCATGGCGAAGACCCGGGCCTCGCGCACCGCGCCGAGCGAGTAGTACTGCTCGGCGGTGGCCAGACGCGCCTCGCCATCCTTCTTCTGGGTGTCGTAGGCCTGGGCCAGCAGGCGCCAGGTCACCGAATTGTCCGGGTCGTTCAGCAGGCTGCGCTTCAGCTCCTGGACGCCTTCCTCGACTTTCTTGGGGTCGTTCAGGTTGATCAGAAGTCTGGCCGAGATTGACCCGCAGCAGGGCCGCGTCGGGCTTCAATTGCACCGACTTGCGCTGAGGTTCCTCGGCCTGGGCCACGCGGTTGAATTCGAACAGGATCTGCCCCTTCAGCTCCCACAGATAGGGGTTGTCGGGATGGTCGGCGATCAGCGGGTCGAGCAGCTGCAGGGCCCGGTCGGGCTCCTTCATCTGATAATAGGCGATGGCGCGGGCGTAGCGAGCGGGGAAGCCGGTATCGGTCTCCTTGTACTTCATCAAGGCGACCTGCGGGTTCAGGAACCCTTCCAGCTTGGCTTTCATGATCTCGTGCTGGGCAAGGTCTTCGGGCGTGTCGACCGCGCTATAGTGCGGCTGGCGTTCGACGCGGCTGCGCAACACCTCGATCCGTTCGGACGACAGGGGGTGGCTGCGGAAATATTCGTAGCGTCGGGCCTGATCGAAGACTTCCTGGTAGCGGAAGTTGTCGAAGAACTCGACGAGACCTCGGCCTGACTGGCCCGTGGCCTCCAGGAAACCGGCGCCGGCCTGGTCGGCGCGCGATTCCTGCTCACGGCTGTAGCCCAGCGCGCCTAGCGCCCCGGCGTATTGGGCGTTGCCTAGCAGCACGGCGGCGCCGTCCGCGGACCCGGCCAGAGCCGCCAGCACGCCCAGTCCCATGGTCAGGATCATCGGCTTGAGGCCCGCGCGCGTCATCTCGCCAGACCGGATCGGGTGGCCGCCGGCTAGGTGCCCGGTTTCGTGGGCGATGACGCCGCGCAGCTGGTTGGGATTTTCGGTCTGCAGGATTAGGCCGGTATTGAGGCCCATCTGCAGGCCCTGGGTCGCGAAGGCGTTCAGCGACTTGTCGCCGACGATCAGGATGCGAACCGTCTTGGGATCCAGGCCCGCCGCCGCATAGATCGGGTCGGCGTCGTGATGGAGGATTTCCTCGATCTCGGTGTCCCGGATCAGGGAGGGGCCGTCGTCCTGGGCCAGGGCGACCTGGGGGACGCTGGACGCGAGCACGGCCAGCGCGGACAAAGCCACGCCAAGGCGCCTCCCAGCTTGCCCGCTACGCGAGGTCATTGAGTGATCTCCAGATCGCGCCCCCGCGAACCACGACCAGTCTAACTTGGAAGCTGGAGGCGAGGGAACAAGGCTCTCGCTTCCGCTTCATGACGATTTCGGCCCGCGCATCCTGGGATGCGCGGGCCGCCATCAGGTCAGCCTACCGGCGCCACCAGCCTTTGCGAGGCTTTTCGGGCGGGGTGGTGATCTCGGCCGGATCCGGCTCAGCCGGAGCGGCCGGGGTCGTTTCGACGACGGGTTCCGGCGGCGCTTCCACGACCGGCGCGGGCGCGGCCTCGACGACCGGTTCCGGAGCGGGCTCCGGAGTCGGTTCCGGCGGGACCACGGCGACGCTCTCGGTCACGGCTTCGGCGACAGCCTCGACAGCCGTCTCGGGGGCGGCGTCCTCGGCGACGGCCTTCTTGCCGCGCGAGCGGACGCGCTTGGGCTTCTTGGGCGCTTCCTCGGCCTCGGGCAGTTCGACCCAGACGTCGGCGGGCGGGCCCGAGATCACCGGCGGCGCCAGGACCGGGGCTTCGAATGGCTCGGCGGACTCGGCGGGGCTCACGGCCTCGACGGGCGAGGCGTCGGCCACGGCGGCCGGGGCCTCGTCGCGGTCACGGCGACCGCGGTCACGGCCGCGACGGCCGCGTTCGCGAGACGGACGTTCCTCGCGCTCGGGACGCTCGACGGCCTCCGACGACCCGGCGCGGGCTTCCGGCGCAGGGCGGCGCGGCTCGCTGGCGCCGCCGACCAGGGCGGCCGGGTCGTGCCAGGTGAAGACGTTCTCGCCGAACGGGACACGCGGACGGATCCAGACGAAGGCGTCGGTCGGACGATCGCCGTCCTCGCGACCGCCACGACGGCCGCCACGACGACCACGGCGGCGACGGCGGCGGGCGCCGTCATCATCATCGGCGAACTCGGCGCGGTCGTCGGCGTCGAGTTCCAGCTCGTCTTCGTCGCCCTCGGCTTCGGCGGGAGCCTCGCCTTCGGTCTCGCGTTCGTCGCGACGACCCCGGCCACGGCCGCGATCGCGACGGCCCCGACGACCCTTGCGGTCGCCGCGATCCTCGTCGCGAACCTGCTTGCGGGCCGAGGCGTCGTCGTCGTCGGTATCTTCGCGCTCGAGGCCGTCTTCGTCCTCGTCGTCGATGATCTCTTCTTCTTCCTCGTCCTCGTCCTCGAAGGCCGTGGGATCGAAGTCGTCGTCTTCGTCGACATACGGAGCCGGGGCGATGGCGATGCGCTCGCCCAGTTCCGTGCGCTCGATTTCCTGGTCGCCGGCGTGCAGGCTGTCGTCGACCACGACGGTGACGTGCAGGCCGTGCGTCTGTTGCAGGCGCTGCAGGTAGTCGCGCTTTTCGTTGAGAATATAGAGGCCGACCGAGCGGGCGACCTTCAGGATCACCGCGCCGGACCCCTTCAGGGCCTCGGCCTCGACCGCGCGCAGGGCGGCCAGGGCGCTGGACTCCACCGAGCGGACGCGGCCGGTGCCTTCGCAGTGTTCGCAGACGTGGGTGGTGCCTTCCAGGACGCCGGTGCGGCGACGTTGGCGGCTGATCTCCATCAGGCCGAAGCCCGAGATCTTGCCCATCTGGATGCGGGCGCGGTCGTCCTTGAGCGCGTCCTTCAGGACCTTCTCGACCGTGCGGTTGTTCTTGCCTTCATCCATGTCGATGAAGTCGATGACGATCAGGCCGGCCAGATCGCGCAGGCGCAGCTGGCGAGCGGCTTCTTCGGCGGCCTCGACATTGGTCTTGAGGGCCGTGGCCTCGATGTTGCGCTCGCGCGTGGCCTTGCCCGAGTTGACGTCGATGGCGACCAGGGCCTCGGTCTGGTTGATCACCAGATAGCCGCCGGAACGCAGCGGCACGACCGGCGAATAGATCTGGGCCAGGTGGTCCTCGATCTTGTGCTTGACGAACAGCGGGGTCGGGTCGCGGTAGTTGAAGACCTTCTTGGCCTGGCTCGGCATCAGCATGCGCATGAAGTCGCGCGCTTCTTTATAGCCAGCGTCGCCCTCGACCCAGATCCCCTCCAGGTCCTTGTCGTACATGTCGCGAATGGCGCGTTTGACGAGGTCTTCTTCCTCGTAGATCAGCGCCGGGGCGACCGAGTGCAGCGTGTTGTCGCGGATGTTTTCCCACAGACGCAGCAGATATTCGTAGTCGCGCTTGACCTCGGCCTTGGTGCGCTTGCGCGCAGCCGTGCGGACGATCAGGCCCATGCCCTGCGGCACGTCCAGGCTCTGAACGACGCTTTTCAGGCGCTTGCGGTCGGTGATCGCCGTGATCTTGCGGCTGATGCCGCCGCCGCGGGCGGTGTTGGGCATCAGGACGCCGTAGCGGCCGGCCAGCGACAGATAGGTGGTCAGGGCCGCGCCCTTGTTGCCGCGCTCTTCCTTGACGACCTGGACCAGCATGATCTGCCGGCGGCGGATCACTTCCTGGATCTTGTACTTGCGCATCAGCCGGCGCTTGCGGCGCGCCAGCTCTTCTTCGACGTCGTCATCGTCATCGTCGACCGCGTGGCCGCCGTTGACATCGTCCTCGTCGTCGCCGCCCGAGGCGCGACGTGAAACCGGGGTGTCATCGTCGTCGTCGCCCGAATCGTCGCGCATGAGCGCTTCGCGATCGGCGACCGGGATCTGATAGTAGTCCGGGTGGATTTCGTTGAACGCCAGGAAACCGTGACGGTTACCGCCGTACTCGATGAACGCGGCCTGGAGGCTGGGTTCGACGCGGGTCACCTTGGCGAGGTAGATATTTCCTCGAAGCTGTTTGCGGGTTTGGCTCTCGAAATCGAACTCTTCAACCCGGGTTCCGTCCACGACGACCACACGCGTCTCTTCGGCGTGTGCTGCGTCGATCAGCATCTTCTTCGACATAAAGGAAGTCTCCACGGCGCGCGGCGGGCGCGAGGCCCGGGCGCCGATATGAATGAAGGGCGCGCGCGTCGCCGACCGTCGCACCGTCAGCGCGGTTGCGAAGGGTCAGGTGCCAAAGGCGATCGGGTGCGGCGCAGCCCATTGGGGGTTTCGTTTTTCCCTACCGCGCGTGAAGCGCGGACTGGATGGTTTGCCTGTCGCGTCACGAGTGGCGCGAAGAGGCGTCAGTTGTCGCGCCGGGTGGCGCGGATCGGATGGCGCGTCGTCGCCAGGAGGGCGTTTGAGCCCGACGCGAGCCCTAGATCCGGCGTCTCGGTAGGCGTCTTGCCCGCCAGATCGGCCGTGTCTCGAACACTATCTAGTCTGCCGCCTTCGCACCGGAAGAGGTTCAAGACCACTTTCGAGGCTGGGACGGCCCGCACGGAGTCGTGACGATCACGACATTCGTACGCGGCGGGACTGTAGCCACATCGACGCGCAAAAGAAAAGCTTTCGACGGATGATCTGGACTTAACCCTTTGGCTACCGGCTCGGGCCGATATTGACATTCGGTTCACCAGTTTCGGATTACGCGGGCGGGGATGCGCAAGCTTCTTATCAGTTTGGCCCGCATGGGTTGGGTCAGGGCGGCCCTGATCGTCGGCGGTCTCACGACGGCCGGCGTCGCCGTGGCCACGGCCCAGGGGCCCGCCGCGCCCGCCGGCGTGCAGAAGGTCCGTTTTGGCGGCGATCGCCTCGAGACCCGCGTCGTCATCGACCTGGACCGCGCCGCGGCCGGCAAGCTGATCTCCGACGGCATGAGCGACCAGCGCCTGGTCATGGCCCTGCCGAACGTTCTGGTGTCCGGCGATTTGCAAGGGTCCGGCCAGGGGCTGGTCAAGCGCTGGGTGATCGACGAGGTCGCCGGCGGCGCTCGTCTGCGCCTGGACCTGACCGGCAAGGCCGAGGTCCGCCGCCGGTTCCTGCTGCCGCCGGGCGACGGCGCGACCGCCTATCGTTATGTCATCGACCTGAAGGCCGTCGACGGCGCTCCCCCCGTCGCCACTCCCCAGGTTCCGCGCCTGACCTTGGCCAGCGGACCGGTCAAGGCCGCGCCGCTGCGCCTGAAGAAGGTCATCGTCATCGACGCCGGCCATGGCGGCAAGGATCCCGGCTCGCTGGGCGTCAACGTCTTCGAGAAGGACGTGACCCTGGCCGCGGCCAAGGCCCTGAAGGCGCGGCTGGAGCGCACCGGCCGGTTCCAGGTCGTGCTGACGCGCGAGACCGACACCTTCATTCCCCTGGAAGGCCGCGTGCAGATCGCCCGTCGCGCCGACGCCGATCTCTTTATTTCCCTGCATGCCGACTCGGGTCCCGACGTCAGCACGCGCGGCGCTTCGGTCTACACGGTGTCCGACAAGGGCTCCGAGCGTGTTGGCCTCGTCCTCGACAAGGACGACTGGCTGATGAAGGCGAACCTGCCGGGCCGCGATCGCGCCGTCAGCCAGATCCTGCTGGATCTGTCGCAGCGCGCCACCAAGAACCGTTCGGCCGCCTTCGCCCAATTGCTGCTGGCCAGCGTCGGCGAGGAAACCACGCTGCTGCGCCGCAGCCATCGCGACGCCGGCTTCATCGTGCTGCTGGCGCCCGACGTGCCGGCCGTGCTGCTGGAGATGGGCTTCATCACCAATCCCGAAGACGAGGCCTTCCTGACCACCAAGGCCAGCCGCAATCGCCTGGTCGACGCCGTCGGCGACTCGATCGAGGCCTATTTCTCGGCGGGTCTTCGCAAGTCCTGACGCCGGCTGCGGGGACCGGCTTCCCCTTTTGCCCGTCGCCCTCTAATCACAGGGATGATCGTTCGTGCTTCGCGCCGCGAGGTGCGACCGCAAAACCGCTTACGGTTCGGCGACAAGCGATCTAGTGAAGGGTGTGCGGCAGGCGAGGGGGCCTGCCTCGACGGAGGTCGCGTGGATCTGAAACCCACCGAACGATGGATGGCCATCGCGGGCGTGGCGGTGCTTTCGGCCATCGCGGTCGCGGGTTTCGCGATCGCGATCTACGCCGCCTGGCTGTTCCACGACATGCCCGACGCCGGCGAGCTGCAGGACTATCGTCCGCCGACGGCGACGCGCGTCTATGCCTGGGATGGCACGCTGATCGGCGAGTACAGCAAAGAGCGCCGGATCTTCATCCCCTACGACCAGATTCCGCCGCAGCTGGCCCAGGCCTTCCTGGCGGCCGAGGACCGCAACTTCTTCCAGCACGGCGGCGTCGACGTCGGCGGCCTGTCGCGAGCGATGATCAAGAACGTCGGCAACGCCATTCGGGGCAAGCGCCTCGAGGGCGGCTCGACCATCACCCAGCAGGTCGCCAAGAACGTCCTGCTGACCAGCGACGCCACGGTCGGGCGCAAGTTCAAGGAAGCGATCCTGGCCCATCGCCTGGAGCAGTCGCTGACCAAGCAGCAAATCCTCGAGCTGTATCTCAACGAGATCTGGCTGGGTTATCGTTCGTTCGGCGTCGGCGCGGCCGCCTATAATTACTTCGGCAA
Source organism: Caulobacter sp. UC70_42 (assembly GCF_044056025.1). NCBI lineage: Bacteria > Pseudomonadati > Pseudomonadota > Alphaproteobacteria > Caulobacterales > Caulobacteraceae > Caulobacter > Caulobacter sp. UC70_42. The sequence continues at coordinate 3,917,303 of NZ_CP171994.1, forward strand.
GGCGCTGCCGGACCTGACCCTGGCCGAATGCGCGTTCCTGGCCTCGCTGCCCAAGGGGCCGGACAACTACCATCCGATCCGCAACAAGGCCAAGGCCATGGCCCGGCGCAACTGGGTGCTGGGCCAGATGGCCGATCAGGGCTGGGTGTCCAAGGCGGAGGCCCGGAAGGCCATGGCCGAGGACTTGGTGGTCCAGGCCGCGCCCAAGCGCGCCGCCTATCGCGACGCCGACTACTTCGTCGAGGAGGTGCGCCAGCGCGGCATGGCCACGCTGGGCCCGCGCCTCAGCGAGGGCGGCTACTATATGCGCACCACGCTGGATCCGCGGCTGCAACGGCCGCGCGCTCGGCGCTGATGGACGGACTTGAAAAGTACGACCGCCGCCACGGTTGGCGCGGGGCCTGGGGCCACGTCGAATCGACGGACCTGGACTGGGAAAAGACGGCGCTGAGCAAGGCCGCGCCCGCGGAGCGCCGCCAGTGGCGCTCCGCCCTGGTCACCTCGAACGACGGCCACGTCCGCCTCGTCAAGAACGAGGGCGAGGGCCAACTGGTCGGCGAAGACGTCACCTGGGCCAGGAATGGCAAGGGCCTCAAGGCCGGCGACCTGGTGTTCGTCGAGAAGACCGACGCCGGCTATCGTCTGCGCCAAATTCCGGCGGTCAACGGCGCCCTGGTGGCCATGGAGCCCTATACGGGGCGGATCGTCGCCCTGGTCGGCGGCTACAGCTACTCGCTGTCGAACTTCAACCGCGCGACCCAGGCGATGCGCCAGCCGGGCTCGTCGTTCAAGCCGTTCGTCTACGCCACGGCCCTGGAGAACGGCTACACGCCGGCCAGCGTCATCGTCGACAGCGCCATCACCTTCAAGGGCGCGAACGGCCAGGACTGGAGCCCGGAGAACTACCACAAGGAGTTCTACGGGGCCCAACCGTTGCGCAAGGGCCTGGAGCAGTCGATCAACGCCATGACCGTACGCCTGGCCCAGGGCGTGGGCATGAAGAAGGTCGTCGACTTCGCCCAGCGCGCCGGCGTCACCCGCACCATGGATCCCGTCCTGGCCATGGCCCTTGGGGCGGGCGAGACGACGCCGTTCAAGCTGACCGCCGCCTACGCCGCCTTCGTCAACGGCGGTCGCCGCGTCGAACCTCACCTGATCGAACTGGTGCAGGATCGCGAGGGCAAGGTCATCTTCCGGGCCGACAAGCGCGATTGCGAACGCTGCGACGCCGGCTTCAACGGCGATGAAAGCCCCAGGTTCGCCGCCCCGGGCGAGCAGATCATGGATCCGGTCACCGCCTACCAGATCACCTCGATGCTGCAGGGCGTGGTCCAGCGCGGCACCGCCGCCGCGGTCAGCTCCCTGGGTCGCCCGCTGGCCGGCAAGACCGGCACGACCAACGAGTACCGCAGCGCCTGGTTCGTCGGCTTCTCGCCGAACCTGGTGGTCGGCGTCTTCGTCGGCTTCGACGACAACCGCTCGCTGGGCGAGGGCGAGACGGGCGCCACCGACGCCGTTCCGGTGTTCATGGACTTCATGAAGGTGGCGCTGGACGGGCAGCCGGTCGTCGACTTCAAGCCGCCGAAGAACGCCAAGTTCGCCATGGTGCGCGGCGTCCGCGAGGCGTTCCGTCCGGGCACCGAGCCGAAGGTCGAGGTCGCGCCGACGGGGCCGATCCCGTACGAGCAGATCTCGCCAGGCCTGCCGCAACCGGTCCAGCCGACGCCTCAGCCGGGCAAGCCGCCGCCGCAGAAGGTCGATCCCCTCAGCGGGCTCTATTAGGGCGGGCTCTACGAACTCTCATTGCGTGGGAGCGCGACGCGCGTTATTTCCCGCGCCCTTCAACATTGTCACGGAGTAACGTGATGCGACCGGATATCGAGGCCGCCGCGGCTGACATCGAGCAGTCCATTGGACTGCTCAGGAGGCGTCTTTGACTGGGATGTCGCCCTCCGAAAGCTCGATGAGCTGAACGCCCGGGTCGAAGACCCGACCCTGTGGGATCGTCCGAGCGAAGCCCAGGCGGTGTCGCGCGAGCGCGCCGCCCTGGCCGCCAAGGTCGAGGCCGTGCAAGGCATCGAGCGCGACCTCAAGGACGCGCTGGAATACGCCGAACTGGCCGAGATGGAGTCCGACGAGGATTCCCTGAACGACGCCCGCGCCCAGCTGAAGGCCATCAAGGAACGCGCGGGTCGCGCCGAGCTCGAGGCCCTGCTCTCGGGCGAGGCCGACGGCAACGACGCCTATATCGAGATCAACTCCGGGGCCGGCGGCACCGAGTCCTGCGACTGGGCCGGCATCCTGCTGCGCATGTATACGCGCTGGGCCAACGCCCATGGCATGACGACCGAGCTGATCGAAGAGACCGACGGCGACCAGGCCGGCATCAAGTCCGCGACCCTGCTGGTCAAGGGCCCGAACGCCTATGGCTGGCTGAAGACCGAGGCTGGCGTGCACCGCCTGGTGCGTATCAGCCCGTACGACAGCAGCGCCCGCCGCCACACCTCGTTCGCCTCGGCCTGGGTCTATCCCGTGGTCGACGACACGATCGAGATCGAGATCAACCCGGCCGACGTGCGGACCGACACCTACCGCGCCTCCGGCGCCGGCGGTCAGCACATCAACAAGACCGACTCGGCCGTGCGTCTGACGCACATCCCGACGGGCATCGCCGTGGCCTGTCAGGCCGGGCGCTCGCAGCACCAGAACCGCGAAGAAGCGTGGAAGATGCTGCGCGCCCGTCTCTACGAGGCCGAGCTGCAACGGCGTGAAGCCGCCCAGCAGGCGCTGGAAGACCAGAAGACCGATATCGGCTGGGGTCACCAGATCCGCAGCTACGTCCTGCAGCCCTACCAGATGGTCAAGGACCTGCGGACCAACGTCGAGACCTCCGACACCCAAGGCGTGCTGGACGGGACTTGGACGCCTTCATGGGCGCGTCTCTGGCCCAACGCGTCGGCGCCACGCGCGGCGCGACGGAAGGCTAAGGTCCGCGCCTCGGAATACGAAAACGCCCCGGAGCGATCCGGGGCGTTCCTGTATCCGAAGCCTATCGCGAAGCGCGCGAAGCGTCAGCCCGAGACGGGCTTGGCTTGGGCGATGGCCAACTGCTCCGGCGGCGGGGCCGGTTGGACGGTCGGGGCGGGGCGCTGGAACTTCAGGCTGCGGCCCTGGAAGAAGGCCCCGGTTTCCATGGCCAGCTGTTCGTGGGTGATATCGCCATCGACGTAGGAGGTGCCGTAGAGGCGAACCTGCTTGGAGGTGATCGCGCCGACCACGCGGCCGCGCACTTCCACCGCCTCGGCATAGACGCCGCCCTCGACATGGCCGGTCTCGCCGACGGTCAGGCGGCCGACGCGAACGTCGCCCTTGACCACGCCGTCGATCTGCAGCTCGCCTTCGCCGGTGACGCTGCCTTCGATGGTCAGGTCGGCCGACAGCAGAGACGCCACCTTCGGCGGCGCGCGGCGGGCCTGCTCGGCGGGAGCCGCCATCGGGGTCGGCAGGGGCTCGATGCGAGCCGAGGTCTTTGAGCCCGACTTAGCTTGCTTGCTGAACATACTCACCAGCCTTCAAGTAACGATTGGGATTTCTGGGCCTTACCGTTGACCCAGACTTCGTAGTGGAGGTGCGGACCGGTCGAGCGGCCCGTCGAGCCCATGGCGCCGACGCGGCTGCCGATGGTCACGCGCTGACCGACGCGGACACCGATGGTGGCCAGGTGCGCGTAGCGCGTCTTGAAGCCGCCGCCGTGGTCGATCTCGACCGTGTTGCCATAGCCCGAGCGGACACCGGTGAACGAGATGACGCCGGGGGCCGTGGCCATGATCGGGGTGTAATAGGCGCCCGGGAAGTCGAGGCCCGAATGGAAGGCCGGTCGGTGCGTGAACGGGTCGAAACGGACGCCGTAGCTGGACGACAGGGCCGGATTGCCGGTCGGACGGTAGAAGGGCAGCTTCTTGGCCGCCGCGCCGAGGCTGCGCATGTCCGACATGTCGTTGGCGGCGTGCTGGATGCGGCTGGCGAACTCCTCGTCGACGTCGAGGACGGCGGCGAGGGCGCGCGGATCCTTGGCTTCGATCAGCGGGCCGCCCAGCGATACGCCGCGGCCGGTGAAGTTGCCGGCGTCCAGACCCGCCATCCGCATGGCCAAGCGCAGGCGCTCGGCGCGGCTCTTGGCAAAGCTCTCGGCGGCGTCGATCAGGCGCTCCTGATCCATCCGCGTGGCCTGGATGCGCTGCACGGGGCTGGCGGCCAGCAGGCGTGGCTTGGCGACCGTCAGGGCCTGGGCGGCGCCGGGCACGCCCTTGAAGTCGGAAACCAGGAGGGCGAGGGCGGCGTGGCGCTTCTCGACCGAGGCGGCCAGGTCTTCCAGTGAGCCGTTGGTGGCCGACAACTGGGCCACGGCGCTGTTCAGGCGAGCCTGGCGGTCTGCGTTCAGGCGCTCATAATAGGCCTTCTGGCGGATCACCTGCTGGTCGGTCGAGCTGACCGCCAGGGCGTTGACCGCCATCGAGGCGGTGCAGACGCCCATCCACAGCGCGGTGATGGCGACGACGGAAGCGCCCAGCAGCTGCTTGTTCGTGGAAAAGACGTAGCCGCGCATCTCGCCGCCGGAGCGGATATAGATGTGCCGTTCGGGAAATAGGGCTTCGAGAGAGTGCCGCAGTCGCTTAAAGCGCTTGATCGCCATCGCCCAAGAAACCCCCCGTTTCAGGTCTGGGCGATATGCTACGAGAAAGCGGAAAGGCGCAAGACTCTTCGCGCCCCAAGAAGAGCGCGACTCGAAAAAAGTAACATTGCGCCTCGATCCTTAACGTTTCCTGACCATCCGGAGCAAACGTTAAGGCTGTATTCCGGCGTGAAGGTCACACGGAGAGGCGCCGATACAACACCTCGGCGACCGACGGGTTCCTCGGAGGAGCAGAATTAAGGCCTACTTGATGGCCTTGGCGGCGGTCATCACCGCCTTGATGTGCCCGGGCACCTTCACCTTGCGCCACACTTCGCGGATCATGCCCTCGCGGTCAATCAGGAAGGTCGAGCGGTCGATGCCCATGTACTTGCGACCGTACATGCTCTTTTCGACCCAGGCGCCATAGGCCTCGACAACGTCGCCCAGCGGGTCGGCGGCCAGGGCGATGGTCAGGTCGTGCTTGGCGCGGAACTTGGCGTGTGAGGCGACGCTGTCCTTGGACACGCCGACGATCACCGCGCCCAGCTTCTGGAACTCCTCGACTTCCGACGAGAACTGCAGGGCCTCGGACGTGCAGCCGGCGGTGTCGTCCTTCGGATAGAAGTAGAGGACGACGTTCTTGCCCTTCAGGCTGGCCAGGCTGACGCGGCCGGTGTCGGTCGGCAGGTCGAAATCAGGGGCCTTGTCGCCGGGCTGCAGCATCGAACGCGTCTCCAGGTGGGAAAGGGTCGCCCCGGCCCTTGGCTACGCCAGGGCCGGGAGCACAATCAACCGATAACTAAACGGGCTTCACCAACACGATCTTCTTCTTGCCGGCGGCCAGCTTGACGACGCCTTCGACGAGGTCCGCCGAGGTAATCACTCGGTCCGCGCTGGCCTCGGCCTTGTCGTTGACCTTCAGGCCGCCGCCCTGGGCCAGGCGCCGAGCCTCGCCGCGCGAACCGGCCAGGCCCGCGTCGGCGAACAGGGCCGCCAGCACGACGCCGGCTTCCAGTTCGGCTGCCGGGACCTCGAAGGTCGGCAGGTCGGCCGACAGCGCGCCCTGCTCGAAGGCCTTCTCGGCGGCGTCACGGGCCTTGCGGGCCTCCTCCTCGCCGTGGGCCATGCGGGTGGCCTCGTCGGCCAGCACCTTCTTGGCGTCGTTGATCTGGGCGCCCTCGAGGGCTTCCAGTTCGGCGATCTTCTCCAGCGGCAGGTCGGTGAACAGCTTCAGGAAGCGGCCGACGTCGGCGTCCTCCGTATTACGCCAGAACTGCCAGTAGTCGTAGGGGCTCAGTTGCTCGGCGTTCAGCCACACCGCGCCGGCCATGGTCTTGCCCATCTTGGCGCCCGAGGCGGTGGCCAGCAGCGGCGTCGTCAGGCCGAAGGCGGCCTTGTGGTCGACGCGGCGGGTCAGCTCGACGCCGTTGAGGATGTTGCCCCACTGGTCCGAACCGCCCATCTGCAGCACGCAGCCGTGCGCGCGGTTCAGCTCCAGGAAGTCCACCGCCTGCATCAGCATGTAGTTGAATTCGAGGAAGGTCATCGGCTGTTCGCGCTCAAGCCGCAGCTTGACCGAGTCGAAAGCCAGCATCCGGTTGACCGTGAAGTGCACGCCGTAGTCGCGCAGGAACTGCACGTAGCCGAACTTGCTGAGCCAGGCGTCGTTGTCGACCATGATGGCGTCGGTGGGGCCGTCGCCGAAGGTCAGGAACCTGGCGAAGACCTGCTTGATGCCGGCGATGTTGGCGGCGATGTCGGCGTCCGACAGCAGCTTGCGGCTCTCGTCCTTGCCGGTCGGGTCGCCGACCTTGGTCGTGCCGCCGCCCATCAGGACGATCGGCTTGTGACCAGCCTGCTGCAGGCGGCGCAACATCATGATCTGGATCAGGCTGCCGACGTGCAGGCTGGGGGCCGTGGCGTCGAAGCCGATATAGGCGGTGATGATCCCGCCGGCGGCCGCGGCGTCCAGCTCATCCGGGTGGGTGATCTGATGGATGTAGCCGCGCGCCTCCAGGGTTCGCAGGAACTCCGACTTGAAGGACGGCGCGGCGGACATGGTTCGACTCTCTGATTGACTTGGCGGGCCGTCTAGCACGGCGAGGTCCGCCAAATCGAGGGAATGTGAGGGTTTCATTGCAAACTCCGGGACGGGAGCCGGAGCGCATGATCGACTGGATGAGAGCGACCCCGGCGAGGCGGGGCGGCGACGTGTCTGGTCAGCCTCCCGCTATGGCAGCGGGCGGTAATAGGGGCGGGCCAGGACGAAAGCGTCGATCATGGGTCTAGCTACCGTTTGCCGCCCGTGGCAGTCAACGTTTCCATGAAGATCCTGGGATTCATGACCGGCACCTCGCTCGACGCGGTCGACATGGCGGTGCTGGAAACCGACGGCGAAGACATCCAGGGCTTCGGCCCGGCGGGCGAGCGCAAGCTGCGCGAGGCGACCCGTGATCTGCTGCTCAAGGCCACCGACATCGCCCGCGCCTGGCCGCGCGGCGAACCCGAGCCGGCGATCTTCGACGAGGCGCGCAGGGCCGTGGCCGACGAGCACCTGCATGCGGCCGAGAGTTTCCTGGCCGAGCACGGCCTGTCGTGGAGCGATTTCGACCTGTTGGGCGTGCACGGCCAGACGGTCCTGCACGAGCGGCCGACCGCCGATCGTATCGGACGGACGGTCCAACTGCTGGACGCCGAGCGCATGGCCCAGGTCAGCGGTCGCCCGGTGGCCTTCGACTTCCGCACGGCGGACGTGGCGGCCGGCGGGGAGGGAGCCCCCCTGGCGCCGATCTATCACGCCGCCCGCGCTCGGGCCTCGGACCTGGCCGCGCCGGTCGCGGCGCTGAATGTCGGCGGGGTGGCCAACATCACCCTGATCGGTCCGGACGGATCCCTGCTGGCCTTCGACACCGGTCCGGGCAACGGCATGATCGACCTGATGCTGCAGGCGCGCGGCATCGCCCGCTTCGACGAGGACGGCAAGCTGGCCTCGGTCGGCCGCGTGGACGAACGGGCGCTGAACGCTCTGCTGTCGAGCCCGTATTTCGATGCGCCGGTCCCCGAAGTCCCTGGACCGCTACGACTTTTCTCTGGAGCCGGTGGCGCACCTGTCGCCTGAGGACGCCGCCGCGACCCTGGTGGCCTTCACCGCCGAGGGGGTATTCCGCGCCTTCGCCCAAGGCGGCGAAGCGCCCAACGCCCTGATCGTCTGCGGCGGCGGCCGGCACAATCCGGCGATCATGAAGACCCTGGCCGAGCGGGCGCCCGTGCCGGTCGAGGCCGCCGAGGCGCACGGCTGGCGCGGCGACAGCATCGAGGCCGAGGCGTTCGCCTACCTGGCGGCGCGGACGGCCAGGGGGCTGCCGATCAGCTTCCCGGGGACGACGGGGGTGAAGGCGGCGATGACGGGCGGAAGGATCGTTACGCCCTAGATCCTCCCCGCGTCGCGGGGGAGGTGGCCCAGAGGGCCGGAGGGGGGCGAGTGCCGCCGACCTCCAGCTAGCCCCCTCAGTCGCTCCGCGACAGCTCCCCGCAACGCGGGGGAGCAGCCCTTCAGTGCAATTTGAGTCTTCCCGACACTCTCCGCTGCAGCAGGCGCGCCAGCGCCAGGGTCGCCGTGCGGCCCACGCCCAGGATCGCTCGGTGATGGTCCAGGTGCAGCGACATGTACGCCCACTTGGCGATCAGCCCTTCGACGAAGAAGTTCGGGCCGCCCAGCCCGCCCATCAGCGCGCCGACGCCCTTGTTGTCGCCCAGCGACACTAGCGAGCCGAAGTCGCGATAGACGAACGGCGCGTCGATCCGGCCCTGGTGCAGCCGCGCGATCAGCGCTCGCTCCAGATAGCTGGCCTGCTGGTGCGCGGCCTGGGCGCGGGCGGGGATGGTCTTGCCGTCCTTCCACGGCGCGGCGGCGCAGTCGCCCAGGGCCCAGACGTCGGGGGCCGAGGTCTCCAGGTGGTCGTTGACCACGAACTGGTTGCCGCGATTGGTCTCCAGCCCAAAGCCGGTATTGGCCTCGGCCGCCTTGACGCCCGCGGCCCAGACGATCAGGTCGGCCGGACTGTCGCCCTGGCTGGTCTCCAGCCGGTCGGCGTGGACGGCCAGCACCTTGGCGCCCGTTCTCACCGCCACGCCCTTGCGCTCGAGGGCCAAGGTCGCCTTGTCGGCGATCTTCGGCGGCAGGCCGTTGAGGATCCTCGGCGCGGCCTCGACCACCGTGATGTCCAGGCGGAAGCGCTGTTCGTCGCCGACGCTGTCCAGCAGCTCGCGATGCGCCTCGATCAACTCGGCCGACAGCTCCACGCCGGTGGCGCCGCCGCCGACGATGGCCACGCGCATGATCTTGTCGGGCGAGAACGAGGCCTTGGTGAAGGCCGCCAGCAGCCGGGCGTGGAAGGCCTCCGCGTCCTCGGTGCGCTCCAGCAGGTGCGCCCGTTCGGCGCCGGGCGTGCCGAAGAGGTTCGAGCCCGAGCCGATCGCCAGCACGCCGAAGGTGAAGGTGATCGTCCGCTCGGGGGCCAGCAACTGGCCGTCCGCGTCGGTGATGGGCTTCAGGGTCAGGCGCTTGGCGGCCGGGTCGAAGGCGGCCAATTCGCCGAGCAGGAAGTTGAAGCCGTTCGAGCGGCCCAGGATCGAATAGGAAATCCCTTCCTGGTGGACGTCCAGCGTGCCGGCCGCCACCTCGTGCAGGGTCGGCTTCCAGATGTGGAAGCTGGAGCGGTCGATCAGCAGCACCCGGCGCTTGCCGTGCCGGCCGCCCAGCCTGCGGCCCAGCCGCGAGGCCAGTTCCAGTCCGCCGGCGCCGCCGCCGACAATGACGATGTCATAGTGCATCACCGCGTCCCTGATATTCATCAATCAGTGAAAACATAGGATCGTGACCGATGTTACGCCATCGCCGCTCCGTCACGTCGCACAAACGAAAAAGGCCTCCCCGGAGGGAGGCCTCGAATTCGAACCGGTAGGCTCGTCTAGATCGGGTTTTCGGCCAGACGCTTGTCGAGATACTCGCTGACGCTCTTCTCGACGCTGGGCAGGTGCTCGGTCCAGAAGTGGCTGGCCTTGTCGATGACCTCGTAGTCGATCGTGATGCCCTTCTGGGTCCGCAGCTTGGTGACCACGCGCTCGACCTCGACCGGCGGGGTGATGGTGTCGGCCGAGCCCGTCAGGAACAGGCCCGAGGCCGGGCAGGGGGCCAGGAAGCTGAAGTCGTACATGTTGGTCGGCGGCGACACCGAGATGAAGCCGTCCGTCTCCGGGCGACGCATCAGGAGCTGCATGCCGATATAGGCGCCGAAGTCGAAGCCGGCGACCCAGGTCTGGCTGGCGGCCGGGTTGCCGGTCTGCAGCCAGTCGAGCGCGGTGGCCGCGTCGGCCAGCTCGCCGATGCCGGCGTCGAACTCGCCCTGGCTGCGGCCGACGCCGCGGAAATTGAAGCGCAAGGTCGCGAAACCGCGCTTCATGAACAGGTGGTACAGTTGAACCGACACCGGGTGGTTCATGTGACCGCCGGCCTTCGGGTGGGGGTGCAGGATCAGCGCGATCGGCGCCGTCTCGGTCTTGCCCGGAGAATAGCGACCTTCGATCCGCCCGGACGCGCCGGTCAAAATCACATCAGGCATGTCGTTCCCTTGAGCTCGCGAGCGGCCTGTCATCCGACGATTGGATCGCCAGAATACTTGACTACTGCGCTTGGTCTTCCTAGATCGCAACCAGTCGCGGGCTTATAGGGCCCGCGCGCGAAGTCGCGGCTTGTAGCACACGCAAAAGCCGATGCGCGCGGAATCTGCAAGGGGTAAGGCGATGCGCCTGAGCACCAAGGGTCGATACGCGGTCATGGCGATGACCGACCTGGCCAAGCGCCAGGACGAAAGCGAGGGTCGCGCCGTGGCCCTGGCCGAGATCGCCGCGCGCCAGCAGATTTCGCTGTCGTACCTGGAGCAGCTGTTCGCGCGCCTGCGCCGCAAGGGCCTGGTGATCAGCGCTCGAGGCCCCGGCGGCGGCTATCGCCTGGCCAAGGGCTCGGGCGAGACCTTCATCTCCGACATCGTGCTGGCGGTCGACGAGCCGCTCCGCGCCACCCGCTGCAATTTCAACAAAGGTCAGGCCAAGGGCTGCATGGCCGGCGGCGAGCGCTGCATGACCCATGGCCTGTGGGAAGAGATGGGCCGTCAGATCCATGGCTACCTGGCCTCGGTCTCGGTGGCCGACGTGCTGAACGGCGAGCTTCGCCCCCAAGGCGGCCCGATGGGCCGTCCGATGGAGATCGCGGCCGAGTGAGCATGTCCCGCGCATCGGTCTATCTCGACTACAACGCCACGGCCCCGCTGCGCCCGGAGGCGCGGGAAGCGCTGCTGCGCGCCCTGGAGAGCCCGGCCAATCCCTCGTCAGTCCACGCCGCCGGCCGCGCCGCGCGCGACCTGGTGGAACGCGCCCGCGCCGAGGTCGGGGCCCTGGTCGGCGTGCCGGCCGGCTCGGTGACCTTCGTCAGCGGCGGCACGGAAGCCAACGCCCTGGCTATCGAGAGCGCCAAGATCGCCGGCGTCCAGCGCATCATCATTTCCGCCATCGAGCATGACGCGGTGACCGAGACCGCCAAGGCGTCCGGCCTACCGCTCGAGGTCATGCCTGTGGATAGCCTGGGGATCGTCGATCTCGACTGGCTGGCGCAAGCGCTTGAAAAGCCGGGCAAGACCCTGGTTTGCCTGATGCTGGCCAACAACGAGACCGGCGTGATCCAGCCTGTGGACAAGGCCTCGGCCCTGGTCCGCGCCGCCGAGGGCCTCCTGCACGTCGACGCCGTCCAGGCGGCCGGCAAGATCGCCGTCGACTTCTCGGCCCTCGGCGCCGACACCCTGGCGCTGTCGGCCCACAAGCTGGGCGGCCCGCAAGGCGTCGGCGCGCTTGTCGCCGGAACCCGCGCCACCGTCAGCCGTCGCCAGCACGGCGGCGGCCAGGAGCGCGGCCGCCGGGCCGGCACCGAGAACGTCGCCGGCATCGCCAGCTTCGGCGCGGCCGCCCGCGTGGCCCGCGACAGTCTTGCCTCAATGGCCGAACAGGCCCATTGGCGCGACGCCCTGGCCCAGCGGCTCAAGGCGCAAGGCGCGGTCGTGCTCGGCGAGGGCGCCGACCGTTTGCCGCAAACCCTGTGTTTCGCCGGCGAGGGCTTCGGCTCCGAGGTCCAGGTCATGAACATGGACCTGGCCGGGGTCATGGTCAGCGCCGGCAGCGCCTGCTCGTCGGGCAAGGTCAAGGCCAGCCGCGTGGTGGAAGCCATGGGCCGGTCCGATCTGGCCCCGTTCGCTCTGCGGGTGAGCGGCGGCTGGGCCAGCACGGAAGACGATTGGAACAAGTGCGGCGACGCCTGGCTCGCCGCCTGGAAGCGTATCGGCGCACGGCGCCGGGAGGTGGCGTAGTGGCCGCGGTCAAGGAAACTGTCGAAACCGTCGCCGCGCTCGAGAAGTACGAGCACGGCTTCACGACCGATATCGCTCAGGAGTTCGCCCCCAAGGGTCTCTCCGAGGACATCGTCCGCTTCATCTCGGCCAAGAAGGACGAGCCGCAATGGATGCTGGACTGGCGGCTGGAAGCCTATCGCCGCTGGCTTGAGCTGGAGGAGCCGACCTGGGCGAAGGTCAACTTCCCCAAGATCGACTACCAGGACAGCTACTACTACGCCGCGCCCTCGACCAAGGAAGGTCCCAAGAGCCTGGACGAGGTCGATCCGGAACTGCTCGCCGTGTACGCCAAGCTGGGCATTCCGCTGAAGGAACAAGAGGTTCTGGCCGGAGTCGAAGGCGCGCCGCGCTACGCCGTGGACGCGGTGTTCGACAGCGTGTCGGTCGTGACCACCTTCAAGAAGGAACTGGCCGCGGTCGGCGTCATCTTCTGCTCGATGAGCGAAGCGATCCGCGAACACCCGGAACTGGTGCGCCAGTACCTGGGCAGCGTGGTGCCGACCTCGGACAACTATTTCGCCTGCCTCAACAGCGCGGTCTTCAGCGACGGCTCCTTCGTCTACATCCCGCCGGGCGTGCGCTGCCCGATGGAGCTGTCGACCTATTTCCGGATCAACGCCAAGGATTCCGGGCAGTTCGAGCGGACTTTGATCATCGCCGACAAGGGCGCCTATTGCTCGTACCTGGAGGGCTGCACCGCCCCGATGCGCGACGAGAACCAGCTGCATGCGGCCGTGGTCGAGCTGGTCCTGCTGGACGACGCCGAGATCAAATATTCGACGGTCCAGAACTGGTACCCGGGGCGATCCGGAGACCGGCAAGGGCGGCATCTACAACTTCGTCACCAAGCGCGCCGACTGCCGCGGCGACCGCTCCAAGGTCTCGTGGACCCAGGTCGAGACCGGTTCGGCCATCACCTGGAAGTATCCGTCCTGCGTGCTGCGCGGCGAGGGGAGTTCGGGCGAGTTCTATTCGATCGCCGTGACCAACGGCCATCAGCAGGCCGACACCGGCACCAAGATGATCCACCTGGGCGCCAACACGAAGTCGCGGATCGTCGCCAAGGGCATCAGCGCCGGCAAGTCGACCAGCACCTATCGCGGCCTGGTTTCGGCCCACCCCAAGGCCAAGGGCGCGCGCAACTTCACCCAGTGCGACAGCTTGCTGATCGGCAAGACCTGCGCGGCCCACACCGTTCCGTACATCGAGGCCCGCAACGGCCAGTCGGTGTTCGAGCACGAGGCCACCACCACGCGGCTGTCGGACGACCAGCTCTTCTACTGCCAGCAACGCGGCCTAAGCCAGAGGAGGCCGTGGCCCTCTTGGTCAACGGCTTCGTCAAGGACGTGCTGCAGCAACTCCCCATGGAATTCGCCGTCGAGGCCCAGAAGCTCGTGGCGATTTCTCTCGAAGGATCAGTCGGTTAAAGATGCTTTCTATCAACAACCTTCACGCCCGCGTCGAGGACAAGCCGATCCTGAAGGGCGTCACGCTGGACGTGCCGGCCGGCGAGGTCCACGCGATCATGGGCCCGAACGGGGCCGGCAAGTCGACCCTGTCCTATGTGCTGACCGGCCGCGACGGCTATGAGGTCACGGAAGGGGCGGCGACGCTCAATGGCGATGACCTGCTGGCCTTGGAGCCGAACGAGCGGGCGGCCAAGGGTCTGTTCCTGTCGTTCCAATATCCCCTGGAAATTCCGGGCGTTCCGGCCCTGACCTTCATCCGCACCGCCCTCAACGCCCAGCGCCGCGCGCGCGGCGAGGACGAGATCGCCGCCCCGGCCTTCCTGAAGCTGGCCAAGGAGAAGGCCGCGGCGCTGAAGATCGACTTCGAGATGCTCAAGCGCGGCCTGAACGTCGGCTTCTCGGGCGGCGAGAAGAAGCGCATGGAAATCTTCCAGATGTCGATGCTTTCGCCGAAGTTCCTGATTTTGGACGAGACCGACAGCGGCCTCGACATCGACGCGCTGAAGATCGTCTCCGAAGGCGTCAACGCCCTGCGTTCGCCCGAGCGCGGCATGCTGGTCATCACCCACTACCAGCGCCTCTTGGACTACATCAAACCCGACAAGGTCCACGTGCTGGCCGCCGGCCGCATCGTCGCCTCGGGCGGCCCGGAACTGGCCCTGCAGCTGGAAGCCGAGGGCTACGACAAGTATGTGAGCGTGGCGGCGTGACCCTTTCGACCGCCCTCAAGACCGGCGACCTGACCGCGCTGCCGTCGCGGCGCGACGAGGACTGGCGGTGGACCGATCTGCGCGGTTTGCTGCGGGTCCTGCCGCCGGCCGCGCCGGCGCATGACGGCGAGATTCCGGCCGGGCCGTTCGCCGACCTGGCTTCAATCGAGACCGTGTTCGTCAACGGCCGCCGGATAGCTGGCGCCGAGGCCGCTTCGGGCGTCGTCGCCCTGCGCTTCGTCGCCCTGGCTGAAAAGGCCTCGCAAGCCGCCAACCACGCCCTTGTGGTCAAGCCGGGCGAGACCCTGGTTCTGCTGGAAAGCCACGAAGGCCGCGCCGCCGGCTACGTGTCCGACGTCACGCTCGACATCGCCGTGGGCGAGGGCGCTTCGGTCGAGCGCATCATCCTGGTCGAGGACGACGCCGAGGCGATCAACGTCGTCACCGCCGAGGTCGACCTGGCGCCCGGCGCGACCTACGCCCAGACCGTCCTGACCTCGGGCGCGCGTCGCCAGCGGATCGAGACGCGGATCAACCACCCTGGCGCCCACGCCCAGGTTCGCCTGGACGGCGTCTATCTGCTGGACGGTCAGCGCCACGCCGACCAGACCACCGTCGTCACCCACGCCGGCGTCGACGGGATCACCAGCCAACTCACCAAGGGGATGGTCGCCGATCAGGCGCGCGGCGTGTTCCAGGGACGCATCGTGGTCTCGCCCGGCGCCGACCAGACCGACGCGCGCATGGGCCACCACGCCCTGATCCTGTCGGACAAGGCCGAGATCGACGCCAAGCCGGAACTGCTGATCTTCGCCGATGACGTCAGTTGCGCCCACGGCAACACCATCGGCGCCCTGGACGAGGAAGCCATCTTCTACGCCCGCCAGCGCGGCATTCCGGAGCTCGAGGCCAAGGCCATGCTGACCGTCGCCTTTGTCGGCGAGGTGGTCGAGCGGATCGAGCACGAGGGCGCGCGCGAGATCGCCGCCACCTGGGTCGCCCGCAAGCTGGGGAGCCCGACCTGATGGCGTTTGATGCTCCGTTCGATGTCGAGGCGATCCGCGCCCAGTTTCCGATCCTGGCCCGCCAGGTCCACGGAAAGCCGCTGATCTATCTCGACAGCGCCGCCAGCGCCCAGAAGCCCGACACGGTGCTGGACGCCATGACGGGTCTGGCCCGCACCTCGTACGCCAATGTCCATCGCGGTCTGCATACGCTGGCGAACGAAACGACCGAAGCCTATGAAAAGGCGCGAGAAACCGTCGCGCGCTTCATCAATGCCGAGCCGACCGAAATCGTCTGGACCAAGAGCGCCACGGAAGCGGTGAACCTGGTCGCGTCGTCGTTCGGCCTCTCGCTGAACGCCGGCGACGAGATCGTGATCTCGGAGATGGAGCACCACGCCAACATCGTGCCGTGGCACTTCCTGCGCGAGCGCAAGGGCGTGGTTCTGAAGTTCATCCCGGTGCTGGACGACGGGCGGCTGGACATCGAGGCCTTGCCGGGCCTGTTGTCCGACAAGACCAAAATGGTCGCCGTCACCCACATGTCGAACGTGCTCGGCACGGTCAACGACGTCGCCGAGATCGTCCGCCTGGCCCACGCGGCCGGCGCCCCGGTGCTGTTGGACGGCTGCCAGGCGATCGTCCACGCCAAGGTCGATGTGAAGGCCCTGGACGTCGATTTCTACGTCTTCTCCGGTCACAAGCTGTACGGCCCGACCGGCATCGGCGTGCTCTACGGCAAGGCCGAGCGCCTGGCCGCTCTGCCGCCGTATCAAGGCGGCGGCGAGATGATCGGCTCTGTCTCCATGGACCGGATCACCTATGCCGATCCGCCGCATCGCTTCGAGGCCGGCACCCCGGCGATCCTGGAGGCCGTGGGCCTGGGCGCGGCGATCGAATGGCTGAACGCCCTGGATCGCGACGCCATCTTCGCCCACGAGCACGCTCTGTACGAGCGGGTCGCCGAGCGGCTGCGCGGCGTCAACGGCGTGCGGATCCTGGGCGAGGCGCCCGGCAAGGGCGCGGTGCTGTCGTTCACGGTTCGAGGGCGCCCACGCTCACGACATCGCCCAGGTGCTGGATCGGTACGGCGTCGCCGTCCGCGCCGGCACCCACTGCGCCGAGCCCTTGATGCGCCGTTTCGGCGTCACGTCGAGCGCGCGCGCCTCCTTCGCCCTATATAACACCGAGGCGGAGGCCGACGCGTTCGTGGACGCGCTGGCCAAGGCCCGCAGTTTCTTCAGTTGAGCCGCTCATGACCGACGCCGCCGCTTCCGAACCCGCTTCCGCCCAAGTCCCGTCGGCATTGTCGAAGGACGAGCTGAACCGGCTGACCGACCAGCTGATCGAGAAGCTGAAGACCGTCTACGACCCGGAAATCCCGGTCGATATCTATGAGCTGGGCCTGATCTACAAGGTCGACGTCAGCGACGACAAGGACGTGGCCATCGACATGACCCTGACCGCCCCGGGCTGCCCGGTGGCTGGGGAAATGCCGGGCTGGGTGCGCGACGCGGTCATGGAGATCCCGGGTCTGAAGTCGTGCAATGTCGAGCTGGTCTTCGAGCCGCCGTGGGATTCCTCGCGGATGAGCGACGAGGCCAAGCTGCAACTGAACATGTTCTGATTGGTTCGAGAAGTCATGGAAACCGCGATCACCGCACGCCCCCGCCGCCCGCGCCCCAAGGTCGTCACCCTGACCGACGCCGCGGCCGCGCGCGTGAAGGAGATCATGGATCGGGCTGACAAACCCTATGCGGGCCTGCGGGTGGGTGTGAAGAACGGCGGCTGCGCTGGCCAGGAATACGTCTTCGAATACGCCGCCGAGAAGGGACCGATCGACGAGGTCGTCGAGGACAAGGGCGTCACCATCCTGATCGAACCCAAGGCGGTGCTGTTCCTGATCGGCACAGAGATCGACTACGAGATCACCAAGCTGTCCTCGAAGTTCGTGTTCCACAATCCCAACGAGACCGACGCCTGCGGCTGCGGCGAGAGCGTCACGATCCAGCCCGCGGCGGAGGCCTTGGACTGATGCTGGCTCGAACCCCGTCCTGCGTTGAATGCGGCCTCGCGTGGGGCGCGCCGCGCTTCAAGCACGAGGACGAAGCGCCGCTCTATTGGTCGGACACCGGCCTGCTGTGCTCCTCGACCTGCGCCCAGAGCCACTTCGCCAAGCGCCGGGCCGAGGGCACGTTCGTGGCGATCCCCGCGGAGTGCCCGGTCGAGGTCTAGATCGAGACCTCCGCCGGCTTCGGCGCCGCGGCCACGTTCTGGCGGCCATTCCACTCCACCAGCACCGACGGCTTCGCGGGCTGGCCCGTCGCCTCCGCGATAAGTTCATTCGTGGCGCCTTCGATCGCCGCTTCCATCCGCGCCATGAAGTCGTCCTTCTCCAGGCCTTGGGGGAGGGCTGGCAGGAGCGCGACGGTCGCGGTTCCCGGCGTCTTCTTCTTCTCCGTCTGCCGCCAGAAGCAGCCCAGGTTCGTCGCCACCGGCACGACCGGCAGGCCGAAATCCTTGCTCATGTAATAGACGCCCGTGCGGTAGCGGAACCGCTCGCCCGGCGCGGCCAGATGGCCCTCGGGATAGATCGAGAATCCGTCGGCCCTCGGCCGCGACCTGGGCGGCGCTTTCGGACAGCGCCTTGCGCGCCTCTGGGCCGCCGCAGCTGTCGACGACGATGGCTCCGAACTTCTTGAGGATCGCCCCGACCAGGGGGAACCTCTCCAGGTGGTCGCCGGTCACGAAGCTCAAATTGTCGACATGGGCGAACATCACGAAGCCGTCGCCCCAGCTGTGGTGCTTGGCGGCGAGGATGCAGGGACCGTCGGGCAGGTTCTCGCGGCCCTTCAGCTCAACCTTCACATCGGCGAAGAACGCCAGAGCCCACAGCATCCGGCGACTATAGAGCCGCAGGGTGAAGGTCACGGCGTCGCGGCCCGGCGCCAGGGCGGCGAAGGCGGCCGACAGGCCGTAGAAGATCGACAGGACCCAGTAGTAGGCGTTGAAGAGCGCGCTGCGCATCTCTGTGTTTTCCCTAGCGGGCGAAGAGCACGGCCTGGACGGCCGCTGTCATGAGGGGGGCGTGGGCCGAGAGGGCGTCGTCGCCCAGGCGGCCATAGGCCTTGTTCTGGGCGGTCTGGGTGATGACTCCGATGGCCATGGCGGCCAGCACGCGCGGGTCGCCGGGCGGCAGCTGGGCCTCGATCATCGCCCGCTTGATCACGTTCTCGACTAGGGTGACCGGGTCGCGGCCGTCCTCCTGGTAGTAGGGCAGGAAGTGGTGCAGCTGCAGCAGGTGGAACGAGAACAGCAGCCAGTCCTCGTCGGCCACGGCGCAGTAGGCGCGCACCAGGGCGGCGGCCTTGGCCTTGATCCCGTCGACGGCGGCGGCCTCGTTCTCGATCAGCGTCGCGAGACGGCGATGGCAGTCCATGAACAGGCCAACCGCCAGTGCGTCCTTGCTCTTCCAGTGGCGGTAGATCGCGCCCTCGGAAACCCCCGCGCGGGCGGCGATGGTCTTGGTGGTGGTCGCGTCGACGCCCTCGACGACGAAGGCCTCCAGGGCGGCGCGTTCGATGCGGGGCTTGGCGCTCATGACGAGAGCATCTCATAGGCGCGTAGAGATGCAAGTGAGCGCTCACTTACAATATCGTGATCGAGATTGACCGCGGGCGGCGGGGCGGCGACACACGGCCATGGTCCAGACGGTTCTGATCTATTCGATGGGCGAGGTCATCGGCGACGGCCTGATCAAGCTGCCCTTCATCGCCGGCCTGCGCGCGGCCTTTCCCGAGTCGCGGATCAGCTGGTGCGCGGCCAAGGGCGAGACGGTCTACGCCGGGCCGCTCAAGGCCGTGGTCTCCGGCTATGTCGACGAGGTGATCCTGGAGGGGCGCAATGGGGCCGCGCCGGCGGACAGCCTGCCGTGGGTGAAGCCGTTCGGCGGTCGCAAGTTCGACCTCGTCATCGACACCCAGGAGAACCTGCGCCGCGGCGGCGTCGCCAGGCGCGGCGCCAGCGGCCGTTTCGTCTCGGCCGCCCGCCACGCCCGCGACAAGGACTGGCCCGTGGCCGTCACCGACCGCCTGGCGCGACTGCTGACCCTGGCCACGGACGGGCAGGGCGCGCCGAAGCCGCTGGCGCTCACCAACCCTGACGCCCTGAAGGCCGCCGAGGCCCTGCTGCCGTCCGGCCCGACCTATGTCGGCCTCGCGCCTGGCGCGGGCGGACAGGACAAGCGCTGGCCGCTGGAGAACTATCTGGAACTGGCCCGCCGCGTCGTGGCCAAGGGTTGGACGCCGGTCTTCCTGTTCGGCCCCGAAGAGGCCGAGGACGCCGCCGTGGCCGCGCGCGAGGTCCCGCAAGCGCTCCAGCCCGAGCGTAACCGCACCGACGGCTTCGCGGGCGTGAAGGGCCCGCTGCTGGTCATCGCCCTGGCCGGACGACTGGCGGCGGGCGTCGCCAACGACGCGGGCCCTGGCCACATGCTGGCCGCGGGCGGCGCGCCGCTGCTGTCGCTGCAACAGGATCGCCGCAAGTCGATGAAATTCGGCCCCGCCGCCCAGCGGCTTGAGATGCTGATCGCGGAGGATTACGGAAGCGGCATGGGCGCCCTGCCGGTTGACGCGGCTTGGGAGGCGCTCCAGCGTCTCGTGTCCGGAGCCTCCTGAATGTCCATCCTCGCGCCGATCTCGGCGGGCGAACTGGTCGACAAGATCACCATCCTGCGGGTCAAGGCCGAGCGGATAGGCGACCCGGCCAAGGAAGCCAATGTCCGCAAGGAGCTGGCCCTGCTGGAAGCCACCGCGGCTGAGCACCTGCCCGACAATGCCGAGATCGCCCGCCTGACCGCCGAACTCACCGAGGTCAACGCCGCCCTCTGGGACATCGAGGACGGCAAGCGCGACTGCGAGCGCCGCCAGGACTTCGGCGAACACTTCGTGGCCCTGGCCCGCCGGGTCTATATCGACAACGACAAGCGCGCCGCCATCAAGCGCGCCATCAACGCGGCCGCTGGCTCCGAGATCGTCGAGGAGAAGAGCTACAAGCCCTATCTCAAGCCGTAGGATCTACTTTCCCCTGAACGCCGCCGCGCGCTTTTGCAGGAAGGCGCTGACGCCTTCGAGGAAGTCCTCGGTCTTGCCGGCGAACTTCTGGGCCTTGCGTTCGGCGTGCAACTGGCCGGTCCAGTCGCTGTCGAGGCTGTCCCAGACCAGCTTGCGGATCGCGCCCAGCGCCGCCGGGCCGCGGGCCAGCTCGAGGGCGATCGCCGTGGCGGCGCCGATCAGTTCGTCGTCCGGCACGCAGCGATTGACCAGCCCCCATTGCAGGGCCGTGGCCGCCGGGATCTTGTCGCCCAGCAGCATCATCTCCATGGCCCGGGCCTTGCCGATCAGGCGCGGGAGCATGTAGGTCGAACCGCCGTCGGGCACGAGGCCGATGCGTCGGAAGGCCTGCAGGAAGTAGGCGCTTTCGGCCGCCACGATGATGTCGCCCATCAGGGCGATCGAGCAGCCGACCCCGGCCGCCGGGCCGTTCACCGCCGTGACGATCGGTAGCGGGAAGTCGCGCAGCAGGGTCATCAGCGGGTTGTAGGTGCTTTCCAGCGCCGAGCCGGCGTCGGGCTTGCCGTCGACGTCCAGTTCGCGCCCGGCCGCGCCGCCGCCCGACAGGTTGGCGCCCGAGCAGAAGCCGCGGCCTTCGCCGGTCAGGATCACCGCGCGCGCCTCGATCTTGCCGGCGGCGATCGACGAGAAGGCGTGGATCAGCTCGCGGGCGATCTCCAGGCTGGCGGCGTTCAGCGTGGATGGATCGGCGAGGGTCACCGTGGCGACGCCGCCTTCGGTCGAGACACGGATCTTCTGATAGTCCACGGCCAGGGCCTCCCTTGATCTTTAGGCGGAGTTCAGCGCCTTTGCCCCTTGGGAAGGCTAGCGGAATCTTCAAAAGGAAACGCCGCCGATCGTGAGACCGGCGGCGTCCAAGGTAGGTCTTCTGCTGAAGAGGTTCAGGCCGCGTTGGCCGAGGCCGGCATGGACTCCGCCGCCGTGACCCGGTTGCGGCCGCCGCGCTTGGAGGCGTAGAGCGCCGTGTCGGCGCGTTCCATGATCGAATGTCCGCTCTCGCCCGGCTTGCGCTCGGCGAAGCCCGACGAAATGGTGATGGCGCCCAGGTCCTCGTTGGTCGAGCGACGCTTGAGCATGCGCGAGGAAACCTCGACGCGGATTTCTTCGAGGGTGGCGGCGACGGCCGCGGCGGACTCGCGCGGGAAGATCATGGCGAACTCCTCGCCGCCGTAGCGGGCGGCGAACCGCGGCGGGGCGGCGACGCGGCCGATCACCGAGGCGACATAGCGGATGACCTGGTCGCCGGTCTGGTGGCCCCAGGTGTCGTTGAAGCCCTTGAAGTGGTCGATATCGAGCACGGCCAGGCAGATGCTGGCGTTCTCTTCGTCGGCCTCTGCGCAGGCGCGCTCCAGCTCTTCGTCGAAGGCCTTGCGGTTGGCCAGGTTGGTCAGGCCGTCGGTGGTGGCGTCGCGGCGAACCTGTTCAAGATGTTCGCGCAGGCGCTCGACCTCGGCGGTGGAGTCGGCCAGGCGCGTTTCCAGCGACCGGTTCTCCTTGTGCACGCGGCGGGTGGCTTCGGCCAGGCTGCCGACCACCGCCTTGATGGCGTCGACGTCGGTCGATTTGTCCAGGCTCTTGGTCGCGCCGGCCAGTTCCTTGCCGAAGGCGGCGTTGGACTTCTGGGCGTTGTGGATGGCTTTGGAGACCGCCTCCAGTTCCTTCGACAGAAGGTCGCCGGCGTCACGGATCTGTTCGTTCAGGCGCGCCTTGGGCAGGTAGGTGGCGGCCAGCTCTTCGCTGACCAGTTCGGTCATCGGCTCGCCCAGCGAGATCAGTCGCGTCAGTTCACGGGCCAGGGCGCCGTCGGGATCGGCCACATAGTGGGTCCACAGCTCGAAGTTCAGGGCGGTCGGCCACACCTGGTGACGCTCCATGAGCTCCAGGGCGCGCGAAGCAATCTTATAGGCCTCGGGACCGCGCAGCGTGGTTTCGACGTCCGACATCTCTTCTTCCCCCGTTCAGCGGTTCCCCTCGCGGAAACGCCGACGCTTGGAGCGCGACCATAGGGTGGAGAGTTCTTACGAGGCGTTAAGAACGACGTTCACTTGCGTAAGAAACGACCAGCCTTCATGGTTATCATCGATAAGATGAGCACCGCGCCACCATGGCCGGGAGAGGGTAGGGAGGCGAACATCATGAACGCACCGGTCAATCTGTCGTTCGACGCCCACAAGGCGGCGATGGCCGACGTTCTGCGGCGTCAAAAGGCCGCGCATCTGCGCGATGGCGCGCCCAGCGTCGAAAAGCGGATCGATTGGCTGAACCGTTCGATTGATCTGCTGGTCGGCCATCAGGCGCAGATCGCCAAGGCGGTTAACGAAGATTTCGGCTCGCGCTCGCCCGAGGCCACGGCCCTGACCGATGTGGCCGGCTCGATCGGTCCGCTGAAGTTCGCCCGCGAGAACGTCGCCAAGTGGATGAGGCCGGAAAAGCGCAAGACGACGCCGGCGATCCTCGGTCTGTTCGGCGCCAAGGCCACGGTGCAGTGGCAGCCCAAGGGCGTGGTCGGGGTGATCAGTCCGTGGAACTTCCCGGTCAACCTGACCTTCGCGCCCCTGGCTGGGGTGTTCGCGGCCGGCAACCGGGCGATGATCAAGCCCTCGGAGTTCACCCCCGCGACCTCGGATCTGCTGAAGGCCATGTTCGCCAAGGCGTTCTCGGAGGAGGAGGTCGCGGTGTTCGTCGGCGGTCCCGAGGTCGGTCAGGCCTTTTCGGGCCTGGCTTTCGACCACCTGGTGTTCACCGGCGCGACCTCGGTGGCGCGGCATGTGATGCGGGCGGCGGCGGAGAATCTGGTGCCGGTGACCCTGGAGCTGGGCGGCAAGAGCCCGGTGATCCTGTCGCGCGGCGCCGACATGGCCACGGCCGCGGCGCGGATCATGAATGGCAAGACCCTGAACGCCGGCCAGATCTGCCTGGCGCCGGACTATGTCCTGGCCCCGCAGGAAGAGGTCGAAAGCTTCGTTAAGGAAGCCCAGGCCGCCGTTGGCCGCTACTTCCCGACGATCAAGGACAATCCGGACTACACGGCCGTCGTCGCCCAGCGTCACTACGACCGGGTGAAAGGCTATGTCGACGACGCCCGGGCCAAGGGCGCGCGGGTGATCGAGATCAATCCGGGCGGCGAGGACCTGTCGCAGCAGGAGCACCGCAAGATCGCCCCGACCCTGATCCTCGACCCCACCGACGACATGACGGTGATGCGGGAGGAGATCTTCGGCCCGGTCCTGCCCGTGAAGGGCTACAAGACCATCGACGAGGCGGTCGCCTATGTGAACGCCCACGACCGGCCCCTGGCCCTCTACTGGTTCGGGACCGACGAGGCGGAGAAGGACCGCGTGCTGGCCAACACCACCAGCGGCGGCGTCACCGTCAACGACGTGATCTTCCACGTCGCCCAGGAAGATCTGCCGTTCGGCGGCGTCGGTCCGGCGGGCATGGGCGCTTATCACGGCCACGACGGCTTCCGCGAGTTCAGCCATCGCAAGGCGGTGTTCCAGCAGCTGAAGAAGGACATCGCCCCGATGTTGGGTCTGCGCCCGCCTTATGGGGAAGGGATCCGCAAGTACCTGGCCGGGCAGATCAAGAAGTAGCTTCAACAGGACGGCGCGGCGTGCTCCAAGCGGCGCATGACCGCGCCGCTGTCCCTGCGCCCCATCGTCGAAGCCCGCGACCTGCCGCCCATGCTGGCGGCGGAACTGCGCGAGCGGTTCGCGCGGGGCGAAACGGGGGTGGCGTTCGCGCCGGAGCATGACGCCTCTATCGGCGCGCCGCCGGGAACCCTGGCGGGACCGGAAGCCGCCGTCTGGCCCTACGACATCGCCGCGCCCCTGCCGGTCAATGTGCCGGCGTTCTGCGCCGTCGGCGAGACCTGGTGGTTTCCGCGCTTCGGCGGACTGATCGGCGCGGACGGCGCGCTCTACAACGCCACGATCGGCGAGGCGCGACATGGGTCGGGGGATCTGTCGGCCCTTCCGGGCGTACTCGACAACGCCACGCGCTTCATCCCGCCGGCGTCGGCGACCGACATCGAGGCCGGCGCCGTGTTCCTGCCGTGGGGAGGGACCTTCAACTACGGCCACTTCGTCATCGACGCCTTGCCGTCGCTGCTGACGCTGGAGCGGGCGGGGCTGCTGGACGGCGTTCCCGCCCTGGCGCCCAAACTGACCGCCTGGCAAAGCGACCTGATCGCCATGGCCTTTCCGGATCTCGCGGTCCGCGAGGTCGACGCTTCGGTCGCGCGCCTGAAGCGGGCGGTTTTCGCCACCAGCATGGACCATTTCCTGCACCACCCGAACGGTCTGGTCGCGGATGTCGCGGCCCGTGTGCTGGCCAAGGCGCCGGCCGGTCGCGGCGCGCGGCGTGTCTATCTCTCGCGGCGCGGCCAGTCCATGCGGGTGATGATCGGCGAGGCGGCCTTCGAGACGGCGCTGGCGGCGCGCGGCTTCACGATCGTCCGACCCGAGACCCTGGGCGCGGCGGAGCAGGTCGCCCTGATGCGCGACGCCGAGGTCGTGGTCGGCGCCAGCGGCGCGGCCCTGGCCAACGCGGTCTTCCTGCCCAAGGGCGCGCGGGTCGTGGAGATCCAGCCGCTGAACTTCACCAGCCAGTGGGTGCGGGCGGCCTGTCGCCAGGTCGGCGTCGACTGGCTTGGCTATGTCTGCGCCTCACCGGCCCCGGCGCGGCAGGCGCCCTTGTTGGCCAGACTTCGTCGCGGCTTCAAGTTCGCCTTCCGGCCGCCCTTGGACGACCTGCTCGCCGTCGTGGACGCCGCTCTCTAGAAGTCAGGCGCTCTAAAGGATGCCCTTGCGGCCGGGCGCCCACGGGTCGAGCGACTGCTGCTCCTCGCGATGGACCATGCCGTAATAGCCGGCGACCCAGACGACCAGGAAGGTGACGAGGCCGCCCCAGAAGCCGCCCGGCGTCGCGAACCAGACCGTCAGGGCGCTGATCACCGAGGCCAGGCCCAGCATGCACCAGCGCAGCAGCACCGAGAAACCGTGATAGGTCTTCTCGTGCGCGATCAGGACGGCTTGCTTCTCGGCGACCAGGGTGTCGGGTTCGATAGCGGCCATGTGCAGTCCTCCCATTTTGGTTGGGCGCGACCGGCCGGCATCCGGCGTGATCGAGCCGAAAACGAGGATGACGATAACAGCGTTCCGCCAATTCGGCCATCGACGCCGCGATGTAAGACGGACCAAAAGAAAAAGCGCCGGACGAGAGCCCGGCGCTTTTGTCTTCAGACCATCGACGAGGCCTATTTGCCGCGAGGCGGACGGACCAGGAAGGCCGGGACGTCGTTGCCGAAGCCGACCACGCGACGGTCGTCGTCATCGCGGTCACGGATTGGCTGGACGCCACGCACGGGACGCTCGGGGCGTTCGCTACGCTCAGGACGTTCGGCGCGTTCCGGACGCTCGGCCCGGGCGGGACGTTCCGCGCGTTCGGGACGCTCGGCTTCGACCGCCGGGGCGGCGGCGCGGGGCTCGCGTTCGCGGCGCGGACGGCGCTCGCGGGCGGGGCGTTCCTCGACGACGGCGGCTTCGGGAGCCTCGGCGGCGACGGCCTCGACCGGCGCTTCGGCGGCGGCTTCCTCGGTGCGGCGGCCACGGGCGCGCGGGGCCGGACGATCACCGCGATCCCGGCCGCCGCGCTTGCGATCGCGATCACCTTCGCGCTTCACCGTCACGGCGTTCGAATAGTCGAGGTCGAGCTTTTCTTCCTCGGGCGTCGAACCGATCAGCTTGACGACCTTGTCGAAGCCCTTGTCGTCGGCCGGGGTGACCAGCATGTAGGTGATGCCCGTCCGGCCGGCGCGGCCGGTGCGGCCGATGCGGTGGACATAGTCGTCGGCGTGGTGCGGGACGTCGTAGTTGAAGACGTGGCTGACGGCCGGGATGTCCAGGCCGCGCGCGGCGACGTCGGAGGCCACCAGGATCTTCAGGGCGCCGGAGCGGAAGTCCGCCAGGGTCTTCGTGCGCTGGGACTGGTCGAGGTCGCCATGGATCGCGGCGGCGTCGAAGCCGTGCGACCGCAGCGACTTGGCGACGATGTCGACCTCGGTCTTGCGGTTGCAGAACACGATGCCGGTCTCGATCTGGGCCTTCTCGATCAGCGCGCGAAGCGCTAGGCGCTTGGCCTTGGGGTCGGAGGTCGGAACCTTGACCAGCAGCTGGGTGATATTGGCGTTGGTCGTGGCGGGCTTGGCCACCTCGATCCGCACCGGATCTTTCAGGAACTGCTTGGTCAGACGCGTGATTTCCGGCGGCATGGTGGCCGAGAAGAACAGCGTCTGCTTCTTGGGCGGCGTCATCTTGAAGATGCGCTCGATGTCGGGGATGAAGCCCATGTCCAGCATGCGGTCGGCTTCGTCGACGACGAGGAACTGCACGCCGGTCATCAGCAGCTTGCCGCGCTCGAAGTGGTCGAGCAGGCGGCCCGGGGTGGCGATCAGGACGTCGACGCCGCGGTCGAGCTTCTTTTCCTGGTCGCCGAACGAGACGCCGCCGATCAGCAGCGCCCACGAAAGCTTGGTGCCCTTGGCGTATTTCTCGAAGCTGGAGGCGACCTGGTCCGCCAGCTCGCGGGTCGGGGCGATGACCAGGGCGCGCGGCATGCGGGCCTTGGCGCGGCCCGATTGCAGCTTGTCGATCAAGGGGAGGGTGAAGGCGGCGGTCTTGCCGGTGCCCGTCTGGGCGATGCCGAGGACGTCCTGACCCGCGAGGGCGACCGGAATGGCCTGGGCCTGAATGGGGGTCGCAGTGGTATAGCCGGTGTCGGCGACCGCCTGCAGGGTCGTGGGCGAAAGCCCGAGATCGGTGAATTCTGTCATTACACGCTGGTCTGCTCGGAGCCGCCCGTGCTTGGGCGAGCGGGCGGCGCGGATTCGCCAGACCTGCTCCGAAGCTGGGGATAAATAGGCCGAAAGTCGGCAAAGTCAATCGC
The DNA here is from genome assembly GCF_044056025.1 of Caulobacter sp. UC70_42. Lineage (NCBI taxonomy): Bacteria > Pseudomonadati > Pseudomonadota > Alphaproteobacteria > Caulobacterales > Caulobacteraceae > Caulobacter > Caulobacter sp. UC70_42. Next base: position 3,944,695 of record NZ_CP171994.1, read on the forward strand.
TGCAAGGCGATAGGAAGTGTTCGGAAGATCGCCGCCGAGAACCGTTAGCCGCGCAAAGTCGTTAGGCTGGCGCCCAAGCAAACGCCCCTCTATATCGGCCGACACATGACCATCGACCACGACTCTCGCCTTCGGCGCCTTCGTTTCCGCGCCTGGCATCGCGGCTTCCGGGAAGCGGACCTCATTCTGGGCCCGTTCGCGGACGTCCATGGCCCGAACCTGACCCCGGAGCAGATCGACACGCTGGAGACGCTGCTCGAGGAGTCGGATCGCGAGATCTATGCCTGGATCGTCGGCCAGGAGCCGACGCCGGAGAAGTTCGAGACCGACGTCTTGGCGATGATCCGCGCGTTCCGGTTCGAGGCGCACGCTTCGCGCCCGACGGGGGATGGCGCTTAGGAGCATGGCCTACGACTTAAAGCAGATCGCCAAGGCCGCCGGCGGCCTGACCCTGGCCGGAGCGCCGGAGGGCTTCGACGCGCTGGTGATGGCCGACATCGCCCGGGCGCGGGGCGGCCTGACCGCGTTCGTGGCCCGAGACACCGCCCGCGCCAACGCCTTCGTCGACGCCCTGAAGTTCTTCGCCCCCGAGATCGAGGCGGTGCTGCTGCCCTCGTGGGACTGCCTGCCTTACGATCGCATCGGTCCGTCCTCGGGCGTCTCGGCCACGCGGATGGCGACCCTGTCGCGCCTGGCTCGAGGTCTGGGCGAGACGAAGCCCGCCATTCTCGTCCTGCCCGCGCCGGCCCTGCTGCAGCGCGTGCCGACCAAGGACGTGCTGCTGCGCGCCTCGTATTCGGCCAAGGTCGGCAATGTCGTCGATATCAAGGACCTGGAGCGCTATTTCGCGGTCAACGGCTATGCCCGCGCCTCCACCGTCTCGGAGCGCGGCGAGTTCGCGATCCGCGGCGGCGTCATCGACGTCTATCCGCCGGCCGCCGAGGAGCCGGTGCGCCTGGACCTGTTCGGCGATACGCTGGAGAGCATCCGCGCCTTCGACCCCGAGACCCAGCGCTCGACCAAGCAGCTTAAGGACATCGACCTGCTGCCGGTCAGCGAGGCCCTGCTGGACGCCGACGGCATCTCGCGCTTCCGCAAGGGCTATGTCGCGGCGTTTGGCGCGCCCGGCGATGATCCGCTGTACGCCGCCGTCAGCGAGGGCGGCCGCCGCGCCGGGCTCGAGCACTGGCTGCCGCTGTTCTATGAGCGGATGTCCAGCCTGTTCGACTATCTGCCGGCCGGCGCGCTGATCGGCGTCGACCATCAGACGACCGAGGCTCGCGACGAGCGCCTGTCGATGATCCTGGACGCCTACGAGGCCCGCGCCAGCGCTGACCGCAAGTCGGCCTACCGCCCGCTGGCGCCGCAGGCGCTCTACCTGACCGCCGCCGAGTGGGATCGTGAGCTCGCCGACCGCGCCCATCGCCTGTTCACCCCGTTCCAGCCCCAGGGGCTGGACGTCGTCGACATGGGGGCCAAGCTGGGCCGCGTCTTCGCCGCCGAGCGGGCCCAGGACAGCGTCAACCTGTTCGAGGCCACCGCCGATCACGCCAAGGCCCTGGCCGCCGCCGGCAAGCGCGTGCTGTTCGGCTCGTGGTCCGAGGGCTCGTCCGAGCGCCTGGGAACCATGCTGGCCGACCACGGCCTCAAGAAGGTTCCCTATGCCGCCTACTGGCAGGCGGCCAAGGCCAACGATCCGAAGATCCCGCAGCGCGTCGTGCTGCCGCTGGACCACGGCTTCGAGACCGACAGCCTGGCCGTCATCTCCGAGACGGACATTCTCGGCGATCGCCTGGCCCGCCCGCGCAAGAAGCGCCGCGCGGCCAACTTCCTGGCCGAGGCCAGCGCCCTGACGCCCGGCGACCTCGTCGTCCACATCGATCACGGCATCGGCCGTTACGAGGGCCTGAAGACCCTCGACGTCCAGGGCGCGCCGCACGACTGCCTCGATTTGCTCTATGGCGGCGAGGCCAAGCTCTATCTTCCGGTCGAGAACATCGACCTCCTCACCCGCTACGGCGCGTCGGACCCCGAGTCCGTGCAACTGGACAAGCTGGGCGGCGCGGCCTGGCAGGGCCGCAAGGCCAAGGCCAAGGAGCGCCTGCGGGTGATGGCCGAAGGCCTGATCCAGATCGCGGCGGCCCGCCAGCTCAAGTCCGTCGAGTCGACCGACCCGCCGCACGGCGTGTTCGACGAGTTCTGCGCCCGCTTCCCCTACGAGGAGACGGACGACCAGCTCAGCGCCATCCACGACGTGCTGGAGGACCTGTCGTCCGGCAAGCCGATGGACCGCCTGATCTGCGGCGACGTCGGCTTCGGCAAGACCGAAGTGGCCCTGCGCGCGGCCTTCGTGGTGGCGATGAGCGGCAAGCAGGTCGCCGTGGTCTGCCCCACGACCCTCCTGGCCCGCCAGCACTACAAGACCTTCAAGGACCGCTTCCAGGGCTGGCCGGTCAAGGTCACGCGCCTGTCGCGCCTGGTCACCGGCAAGGAAGCCGCCGAGACCCGCGAGGGCCTGGCCAACGGCCAGCTGGAGATCGTGGTCGGCACCCACGCCATCCTGTCCAAGCAGGTGTCGTTCAAGGACCTGGGCCTGGTCATCGTCGACGAGGAGCAGCACTTCGGGGTCAAGCACAAGGAGAAGCTCAAGGAGCTTCGCGCCGACGTGCACATGCTGACCCTGACCGCCACGCCGATCCCGCGCACCCTGCAGATGGCGCTGTCGGGCATCCGCGAGATGTCGATCATCGCCACCCCGCCGGTCGATCGCCTGGCGGTGCGGACCTACATCAGCCCGTTCGACCCGGTGACCCTGCGCGAGGCGCTGCTGCGCGAAAAGTACCGCGGCGGCCAGTCCTACTACGTCGTGCCGCGCATCAAGGACCTGGAGGACATCGAGAAGTTCCTCCGCACCCAGGTGCCCGAGGTGAAGTACGTCGTCGGCCACGGCCAGATGGCGGCCACCCAACTGGAAGACGTGATGACGGCCTTCTACGAGGGCCAATATGACGTGCTTCTGGCGACGACGATCGTGGAGAGCGGGCTGGACATCCCGTCGGCCAACACCCTGATCGTCCACCGCGCCGACATGTTCGGCCTGGCCCAGCTCTATCAGATCCGGGGCCGAGTCGGTCGCTCCAAGGCCCGCGCCTACGCTTATCTGACCACGCCGGTCGAAAAGTCCCTGACCCTTTCGGCCGAGAAGCGCCTGCAGGTGTTGCAGTCCCTGGACAGCCTGGGCGCCGGTTTCCAACTGGCCAGCCACGACCTGGACCAGCGCGGCGGCGGCAACCTCCTCGGCGACGAGCAGAGCGGCCACATCAAGGAGATCGGCGTCGAGCTCTATCAGCAGATGCTGGAAGACGCCGTCGCCGAGTTGCGCCAGCGCCAGGGCCAGGAGGCCTTGCTGGAAGACCGGGGCTGGTCGCCGCAGATCAACACCGGCGCGGCCGTGATGATCCCCGACGAGTATGTTCCCGATCTGAACGTGCGCCTGTCGCTCTATCGCCGCCTGTCCGACGCCGAGCAGGCCGCCGATCGTGAAGCCCTGGCCGCCGAGATGATCGACCGTTTCGGCCCGCTGCCGCCCGAGACCGACAGCCTGCTCAAGGTCGTCGCCATCAAGGGTCTGTGCCGCGAGGCCAATGTCGCCAAGATCGACGTCGGGCCCGAGGGCGCGGTGGCCAGTTTCAGGAATGATAGTTACGCCAACCCGCTTGGGCTGATGCAGTATGTCGGCAAGAACAACCTGATCTGGAAGGTGCGTCCCGACCAGAAGGTGGTGGTCAAGGGCGAGTGGGACACCCCGGCTCAGCGCCTCGACGCGGCGGAGAAGATTCTCACCGTGCTGGCCAGGCTGGCCAAGGAGTAGGCGCGGGATCAAATCGGGCGAGGAGGGGTTGTCTTCCGGTGGTTTATCGGAAGGAAGCGCCGGAATGCTCAGATCCATCCTCATCGGCCTGTCGGCGGGTTCCCGTTCGATGACGCCGCTGGCCGCGGTCAGCGAGGCCGCGCATAGCGGCCGCCTACCGGCCGACAATGGCGCGCCGTCCTGGCTGGGCAGTCCATGGATGGCGGCCGGCTCCAAGGCGCTGGCGGCCGGCGAGCTGTGGGGCGACAAGCTGCCCTCGGCCCCGGACCGCATCGTGCTGGCGGGCATTCTCGCGCGGCTCGTCACGGGCGGCCTGGCGGGCGCGGCTTTGGCGCCGAAACGCCAGAGATACTCGGCGCCGCCCTGGGCGCCGGCGCGGCGGTGGCGGCGTCCTATGTCACCTTCCACGCCCGCATGAAGGCCATCCGCCACTTCGGCCAGACGCCCAGCGGTCTGGTCGAGGACGCGCTGACCATCGGCGCCGCGCAACTGGTGACGCGCGCTCTGCCGGGGCGTTGACCGCGATGGCCGAGAAGCATGAACCGCCCGAGCGGGAGCCGCCCAAGCCGTCGCCCGAGCAAGTGGAAGGCGTACGTCGTCAACGCGAGCACATCGAGGCGCTGGACGGCGAGGACCCGCTGCGCGGCGGCGTCGCCGACTAGCTCAAATCCCGTCTGAGCGCGGGCGTTCTCCGTCTCCCTTGCGGGCGACGGTGGTCCGTAGGGGGGGAGGGGTTGGTAGGCCTGCCGGATTAGCGTTTCAGCGCAATGAGTTAGCCTGTGTAGCTCTTCATCCGACCGCCTTCGGCGGCCACCTTCATCCGCAAGGGGAGAAGGGTGTTCGATGAGCATTCACGCCCTTGCGTCCCCGGCTTCAGAACCGGCTGTATTCTCTACCCACCTCGTCGCGAGGAAGGGGCGCATGGCCAGCGACCATTTGCGGCGGCGGGGGGGCGGTCGAGCGGGCGCGCTCTTCGGCGCGGGGAAACTCCGCAACTGCATCCCTCTGGCGGCGGTCGGCCCTGGAACACAGAAACGACGTGGGATGTCGGGCCGAAGAGGCGACAGGCGGCTGGAAACAGCCGCATCCGGGATCGGGCTACGCGGCCTGACCCGCCCGTCGGAGGCTTCGAGGGGGTCGGGGTGCGAACAGCATCACGGCGTCACGCTTCCGGATAACGATCGCGCGGAGCGTCGGGCTTCGTCGAAACGGTATTTCTATTTTCCAACTCCGGACGCTGTCCGGCGCTCCGCATCCCTTTCCACGCCTTCAGCGAGCGATCGCGTGAAGCGGCGGAGCCGTGCGCCTAGAGCCGCAGACCGTACAGCCGTCGATCCCGCCGCTCGCCATCCCGGTGCACCGCGCCCTTCAGGTAGCCCTCGGCCTTGAAGCCCAGCTTCTCCAGCAGGCGCTCGGCGCGATTGTCGCCGACATGGATGCTGGCCACCAAGCTCTTGAGGCCGCCGCCGGCGGCATGGGCGAGGAGGGCGCTGACCGCCTCGGCGCCGAAGCCCTGGCCCCAGCCCTTGCGGTCGATGACGAAGCGAATCTCCGCCCGCTGATGGCGCCGGTCGATGTCGATGAACTCGCAATAGCCGAGGTACGCGCCGCTCACGGTGTGGCGGATGCTCCAGTAGACGGCGTCGCCGGCGGCCATCTCGTCCACCTGGGCGGCGACGCGGGAGGCCACCTCGTCCGGGTCCTCGATCGGCTCCTGATCGAGGTTGGACATCACCTCCGCATCGCTGAGGAACGGATAGATCTGGGGCGCATCGTCGATCGTCAGCGGAGCGAGGGTCAGGCGTTCGGTCTCAAGGATCATGCGGTCCGACGATCTGGCTTTCAGGGTTGCGTTTGGCGGCGCGCTTCCCAGCTATGGCGCGGAGCGCTCGCTAGTGGTAGAGGGGCCGCTTCGTTTTTAACGCGGCATTTCGCCCGCGCCCGGATCGAGAATACATTCCACATGCTTATCGGCGTCCTGCTGGCCATCAATATCGTCGTCTGCCTCTGTCTGATCGGGGTGGTGCTCATGCAGCGCTCCGAAGGCGGCGCGCTGGGCATGGGTGGCGGCAACACGGGCTTCATGACCGCCCGCGGCGCCGGTGACCTGCTGACCCGCATCACCTGGATCCTGTTCTCGGTCTTCCTGCTGATCAGCCTGACCCTGACGATCCTCACGGGGCGCGCCAATACCGGCGGTTCAGTGGCCGACCAGGTCAAGGGCCTGGACGCCAAGACCCTGAACGCCGCGCCGACCCCGCCGCCCGGGTCGCTGAACTCGCTGCCGGCCTCGCCGGACAGCCAGCCCGGCGCTATCCAGGCTCCGACTCCGCAGATCAACACGCCGGCCCCGGCCGCCGCGCAACCCGCGCTGCTGGCGCCGACCCCGTCGGCCCCCAAGCCCGCGGCCAAGGCGCCCGCCAAACCGGCTGAAAAGCCGGCCGCCGCCGCCCCGACCCCCACGGTCGCGGCGCCGCCGGCGGAACAGCCCAAACAACAATAACCGTCCCAAGACGGTCTTCCACTGACCCCCGAGGGCGACCTCGGGGGTTTAATCTTGTTGATGAACGCAGGTCTTTTCACCGGCGTCGTCGAATCACGGGTAATCTGATCGCCCATGACGCGGTACATTTTCATCACCGGCGGCGTGGTTTCCTCGCTTGGCAAGGGTCTGGCCTCGGCGGCGCTCGGCGCGCTGCTGCAAGCACGCGGCTACACGGTCCGCCTTCGGAAGCTCGACCCCTATCTCAACGTCGATCCGGGCACGATGAGCCCGTATCAGCACGGCGAGGTCTTCGTGACCGACGATGGGGCGGAGACCGACCTTGACCTGGGCCACTACGAGCGCTTCACCGGCGTGTCGGCCAAGAAGGCCGACAACATCACGACGGGCCAGATCTACAAGACGATCATCGAGAAGGAGCGTCGCGGCGACTATCTCGGCGCGACCGTCCAGGTGATTCCGCACGTCACCAACGAGATCAAGGATTTCGTGCTGTCGCCCGCCATGGATGAGACGGGCAAGAAGCCGGTCGACTTCGTGCTGGTCGAGATCGGCGGCACGGTCGGCGACATCGAGGGGCTGCCGTTCTTCGAAGCCATCCGCCAGCTGCGCCAGGACCTGCCGCGCGGCCAGAGCTGCTACCTGCACCTGACCCTGCTGCCGTTCATCAAGACCGCCGGCGAGATGAAGACCAAGCCGACCCAGCACTCGGTCAAGGAACTGCGCTCGATCGGGATCCAGCCGGACATCCTGCTCTGCCGTTGCGAGCAGGAGATCCCGGCCGAGGAAAAGCGCAAGATCGCCCAGTTCTGCAATGTCCGCCCCAGCGCGGTCATCCAGGCGATGGACTCTTCGTCCATCTACGCCGTGCCGATCGACTATCACGAGCAGGGCCTGGACGCCGAGGTCCTCGACGTCTTCGGCATGAGCGATGCGCCGGCCCCGGACCTGACGCGCTGGAAGACCATCGACGAGACCGTCCAGCATCCCGACGGCGAGGTCACCATCGCCGTGGTCGGCAAGTACACGGTGCTGAAGGACGCCTATAAGTCGCTGATCGAGGCCCTGCACCACGGCGGCCTGGCCAACAAGGTCAAGGTCAACCTCGACTGGGTCGAGAGCGAGACCTTCGAGGGCGACGAGGGCGCGGCCGCGGCCCGCCTGGAGAACGCCCACGCCATCATGGTGCCCGGCGGCTTCGGCGAGCGGGGCGCGGAGGGCAAGATCCGCGCGGCCCAGTTCGCCCGGGAGCGCAAGGTGCCGTACTTCGGCATCTGCTTCGGCATGCAGATGGCGGTCATCGAGACCCTGCGGAACGTCGCCGGCATCAAGGACGCCAGCTCGTCCGAGTTCGGCCCCACCGAGCGTCCCGTGGTCGGCATCATGACCGAGTGGATCAAGGGCAACGAGACCGTCCAGCGCCGCGCCAACGACGACCTGGGCGGCACCATGCGCCTGGGGGCTTACGAGGCCGTCCTGACGGCCGGCTCGAAGGTCGCGCAGATCTATGGCTCGACCGAGATCAGCGAGCGCCACAGGCACCGCTACGAGGTCAATATCGGCTACGCCCACCTGATGGAGGACGCCGGCCTGAAGCTGACCGGCCGCTCGCCCAACGGCGTGCTGCCGAGATCGTCGAGCGGGAAGACCATCCGTGGTTCATCGGGGTGCAGTATCACCCGGAACTGAAGAGCCGCCCGTTCGCGCCACACCCGCTTTTCGCCAGCTTTATCGCGGCGGCCAAGGAGCATGGTCGACTGGTCTGAAGCACGCTGTTGCATCTCCGAAGAGATTCGGGCATAAGCGCGCCCTCACGCGGCGACCTGGGCACCCCCGAGTCGCCGCTCTCGATTTTCACGCTCAACGAGCAGAGTCACTTCGATGGCCGTTCCTAAAAGAAAAACTTCGCCTTCTCGCCGGAACATGCGCCGGTCGCACCACGCCCTGGGCGCCAGACTCGTTCATCGAGGACAAGGACACCGGCGAGCTGCGCCGTCCGCACCATGTCGATCTGAAGACCGGCATGTACAACGGCAAGCAGATCCTGACGCCGAAGGAAGACTAAGGTCTCCTTTCGTCAGTGACGATTTCGAAAACGCCGCCCGGTTCGCCCAGGCGGCGTTTTTCGTCGTATTTTCGTCGTACGCGCAAAAAACGGTGCTAGCCTCCGAGCTGGGAGGTACGCCCATGCTCACACGCCGGAACATCACGGCGGGACTGGGGATTTCACTGGCGGCGTCATCGGCCATGGCCGAGGCCATAACCCCCGTTTCCGTCAATCAGAGCCTGCCTCCAGCGACAACGCCTGCGCCGCCGGACGATCCGGTACTGATCCTGGACGCCTCGCTGGACGACGATGACCGCCTCACCGTTGAGGTCGAGATCAACGGGCAGGGGCCTTTCAACTTCGTCGTGGACACCGGGGCAGGGCGCAGCGTGCTGACTCCGGCCGTCGCCGAGAAGCTGAACCTGCCGGCGGGTCCGCAGATCCTCATCCACGGCATCTCCAGCGCGATCACCAGTCCGACGGCGCGGATCGAGAGCATGCGGGCCGGCGAAGCCCGGTTGGGCGCGGCGGTCCTGCCGGTGCTTCCTTATGAACGCGTCGGGGCGGACGGCCTGCTGGGCGTCGACATCCTGGACCGGCGCAACGTCGTCATGGACTTCCGCAAGCGGAAGCTGCTGATCCGTCGCAGCCAGTTCTTCTCGGAAATGACTCGCAAGGCCGACGAGGTGTCGGTGCCGGCCGACGCCCGCTTCGGGCGCCTGACCCTGACCGACGCTCGGATCGCCGGCACGCGCTCGGTGGCCTTCATCGATTCTGGCGGCGGCATATCGATTGGAAACATGGCCCTGCAGCGGGCGATCGCCGCCAAGCGGCGCCGCGCGTCGGACCTCGTCAAGCCCGCCCGCCTGCTGACGGCCGGCGGCGAGGTCTATCTGGGCGAGTTCCGCGTCGTGCCGTCGATCACCATGGGCAATCTGCATCTGACCAACATCCCGATGGCCTTCGCTGACGTGCACATCTTCGACGTCTGGTCGCTGAACCACCGGCCGGCGGCCTTGCTGGGCGCGGACGTGCTGAAGCTGTTCGCCAAGGTCGAGCTCGACTTCGGCTCGGACCGGGTCCTGTTCAAGCTGGGCCAGAGGAACGGCCTGACGCCGATCTACAACGTCTGACGCGCGTTTCAGCCGTTGTGACCGGTGATCCGCGCCTGTCCAGGGCAAGGCAAGTTGCGCCCGCGACGCTTGGCGGCTAAAGGCGGGCGCGCCTTTTGGCCTCTAGGAGCAGCCCATGACCGAGATCGTCGACATCATCGCCCGCGAAATTCTCGACAGCCGGGGCAACCCGACCGTCGAAGTCGACGTGATCCTGGACGACGGCGCCTTCGGCCGCGCCGCGGTGCCGTCGGGCGCCTCGACTGGGGCTCACGAGGCCAACGAGAAGCGTGACGGCGACAAGGCCCGCTATCTGGGCAAGGGCGTCCTGCAGGCCGTGGACGCGGTCAACGGCGAGATCTTCGACGCCCTGTCGGGCGTTGACGCCGAGGACCAGCGCCGCGTCGACAACCTGCTGATCGAACTGGACGGCACCCGAACAAGGCCCGCCTGGGCGCCAACGCCATCCTGGGCGTCTCGCTGGCCACGGCCAAGGCCGCCGCTGAGTTTGCCGGCCAGCCGCTCTACAAGTATGTCGGCGGCGTGAACGCCCGCGTGCTGCCGACCCCGATGATGAATATCATCAACGGCGGCGCCCACGCCGACAATCCGATCGACATCCAGGAATTCATGATCCTGCCGACCGGCGCCTCGAGCTTCCGCGAAGGTCTGCGCATGGGCGCCGAGATCTTCCACAGCTTGAAGAAGGCGCTGAAGGACGCCGGCCATAATACCAACGTCGGCGACGAGGGCGGCTTCGCCCCGAACCTGGCCTCGGCCGAAGCCGCGCTCGACTTCATCGTCAAGGCCGGTGAGAAGGCCGGCTACAAGGCCGGCGAGGACTTCGTCCTGGGCCTGGACGTGGCCTCGACCGAGTTCTTCAAGAACGGCAAGTACGAGCTGGAGGGCGAGGGCAAGTCGCTCGACCCGGCTCAGATGGTCGACTACCTGGCCGGTCTCGTCTCGAAGTTCCCGATCCTGTCGATCGAGGACGGCATGGCCGAGGACGACTTCGACGGCTGGAAGCTGCTGACCGACACCCTCGGCAAGAAGGTCCAGCTGGTCGGCGACGACCTGTTCGTCACCAACCCCAAGCGCCTGCAGATGGGCCTGGACAAGGGCTTGGCTAACTCGATCCTGGTGAAGGTCAACCAGATCGGCACGCTGTCGGAAACCATCGACGCCGTCGATCTGGCCCACCGCCATGGCTATACAAGCGTCATGAGCCACCGCTCGGGCGAAACCGAGGACAGCACGATCGCCGACCTGGCCGTCGCGCTGAACTGCGGTCAGATCAAGACCGGCTCGCTGGCCCGCTCCGACCGCACCGCCAAGTACAACCAACTGCTGCGCATCGAGGAGATGCTGGACGACCAAGGCGTCTACGCGGGCCGCGCGGCGCTGAAGGGCCGATAGGACTCTTCAGATCGTCGAAATTCGCGAGGGCGCGGCTTCCAACGGGGGCCGCGCCATTTGCTTTTTCGGCGGCGATTCTCGCCACCGGGTCGACCGTCGGACGTGTTCCTCCGGTCCGCGACTGCGTTAACCCACAAATTTTCTAAAAGCCCGGCAGTGGTTTCAAACGAGACCAATTGCTCGCTGTTCGCGGTCGCGAAATAGCTTCGGCGGCGCGGCATCTAGATGCGTGTGAAACGATCTCACGTGAAAGCATCGTTCGCCTGCTTGGCGAGCCGTCAAAGGCCCTGCTCAACGCCTGGATTTAGAAGGCGTTAAGCACGGTCGGCGATCCTGCGAATCCCTCTCTGGGGCCTTGAGATGTTCGCCCGACTGCAACCCTTCCTGCCGACCGCGGCGATCTTTTTCCTGATTTTCTACTTCGCCTTTCACGCTCTGACAGGTGATCGAGGCCTGCTGTCTATCTCGCAGCGCAACGCGGACCTCGCAGCAAAAACAAAGGAACTCAGGAAGATACGCGCGGAGAGGATGGACCTCGAGGCCCGTGCTCGTCTATTACGCAACGGCAGTCTGTCGGCTGATCTCCTGGAGGAGCGCGCGCGCTCCCTTCTAGGATATGCCGACCCGAGGGACTATGTGATCCGCGTCAAGCGTCCGAGCTGACGGATCGCCTATTTCTGGAATTGGCTGCTGGTCGGTTCGCGGATCACCTCGATCCCGGATTGATCTTGGCGAGAGACCAGGGCGTTTCCTACGCGGAACCGACGATTTTTCGGCGGGTGGCGCCCTCAGGACGAAGGCCGCGATGAAGATTGGCCAGGGAGATTTGAATGGCGCGTACGCGCAAGGCTGAGGCCTCGGCGGGGAAGGCGGTAGACACCGGTGTCAACGCTTTCGTCGGGAAAGACGAACTCCTGAAATTCTATCAGGACATGCTGCTGATCCGCCGCTTCGAGGAGCGCGCCGGCCAGTTGTACGGCATGGGCCTGATCGGCGGCTTCTGCCACCTCTACATCGGTCAGGAAGCCATCGCGGTCGGCATGCAGTCGATTTCGCAGGAGGGCGACCAGATCATCACGGGCTACCGTGACCACGGCCACATGCTGGCCGCCGGCATGGATCCCCGCGAGGTCATGGCCGAACTGACCGGCCGCGCCGGTGGCTCGTCCAAGGGCAAGGGCGGGTCGATGCACATGTTCGATATCGCAGCGGGCTTCTACGGCGGCCACGGCATCGTCGGCGCCCAGGTGGCGCTCGGCACCGGTCTGGCGCTGGCCAATCACTACAAGGGCAACGGTAAGGTCTCGTACGCCTATATGGGCGACGGCGCGGCCAACCAGGGCCAGGTTTACGAGAGCTTCAACATGGCCCAGCTGTGGAAGCTGCCGGTCGTGTACGTGATCGAGAACAACCAGTACGCCATGGGCACCAGCGTCGAGCGCGCCGCCTCGGAAACCGCGTTCCACAAGCGCGGCACGTCGTTCCGCATTCCGGGCGAGGAAGTCGATGGCATGGACGTCGTCGCCGTCCGCGAGGCCGGCGCCCGCGCCACCGAGCACGCCCGCAGCGGCCAGGGTCCCTACATCCTTGAGATGAAGACCTATCGCTATCGTGGTCACTCGATGTCGGACCCGGCCAAGTACCGCACCAAGGAAGAGGTCGACGAGGTCAAGACGACCCGCGACCCGATCGACCACATCAAGGAACGCCTGGCCGCGGCCGGCGTCACCGAGGACGACCTGAAGGGCGTCGACGCGGACGTGAAGCGCATTGTCGCCGAGGCCGCCGAGTTCGCTCGCACGAGCCCTGAGCCTGATCCCTCGGAGCTGTATACCGACGTCTACCTGGAGGCCGCCGAGTGACGGACATCCTGATGCCCGCGCTTTCCCCCACGATGGAGGAAGGCACCCTGGCCAAGTGGCTCGTCAAGGAAGGCGACACCATCAAGGCCGGCGACGTGATCGCCGAGATCGAGACCGACAAGGCGACGATGGAAGTCGAAGCCGTCGACGAAGGCGTGGTGGAAGCCATCCTGGTTCCGGCCGGCAGCGAGAACGTCAAGGTCAACACCCTGATCGCGCGCCTGAAGGGCGAGGGCGAAGCCGCGGCTCCGGCCGCTCCGGTCCCGGCTCCCGCCGCTGAAGCCGCTCCGGCTCCCGTGGCGGCGGCCCCGGCTGCCGGCGGTCCGATCTCGGCCGCCTCGACCTTCGCCGACCCGGAAATCCCGGCCGGCACGCCGATGAAGAAGATCACGGTCCGCGACGCCCTGCGCGACGCCATGGCCGAAGAGATGCGCAAGGACGACCGCGTCTTCCTGATGGGCGAGGAAGTCGCCCAGTACCAGGGCGCGTACAAGGTCAGCCGCGAACTACTGCAGGAGTTCGGCGACAAGCGCGTCATCGACACCCCGATCACCGAGCACGGCTTCGCCGGCATGGGCGTCGGCGCGGCGATGGCCGGGCTGAAGCCGATCGTCGAGTTCATGACCTGGAACTTCGCCATGCAGGCGATCGACCACATCATCAACTCGGCCGCCAAGACGCTCTACATGTCGGGCGGCCAGATCAAGTCGTCGATCGTGTTCCGCGGTCCCGAACGGCGCGGCCTCGCGCGTCGGCGCCCAGCACAGCCAGGACTACGCCGCCTGGTACGGCAATGTCCCGGGCCTGAAGGTCATCGCGCCTTACGACGCCGCCGACGCCAAGGGGCTGCTGAAGGCCGCGATCCGCGATCCGAATCCGGTCGTCTTCCTCGAACACGAGATGATGTACGGCCACGAGTTCGACATTCCGGACGTCGAGGACTGGGTCGTGCCGATCGGCAAGGCCAAGGTCCGTCGCGAAGGCTCGGACGTGACGCTGGTGGCCTACAGCCGCATGGTCGGCTTCGCGCTTAAGGCGGCCGAGGAGCTGGAGAAGGAAGGCATTTCGGCCGAGGTCGTCGACCTGCGCACGATCCGTCCGATGGATCACGCCACCGTCCTGGAAAGCGTCAAGAAGACCAACCGTCTGGTCACGGTCGAGGAAGGTTGGGGCCCGATGGGCGTCGGCGCCGAGATCGTCGCCCGCATCACGGAGTTCGGCTTCGACTACCTGGACGCCCCGCCGCTGCGGGTTCACCAGGAAGACGTGCCGCTCCCGTACGCGGCCAATCTGGAAGCCCTGTCGCTGCCTTCGGTCGACAAGATCGTCAAGGCGGCCAAGGCGGTCAGCTACAAGTGATCCCGATGCCCGCTCACTCTGGCTTCAGCGCGTGTGAGCGGGCGAGGGCGCTCTGATGACGGTCCTGAACGGCTCCTGCCATTGCGGCGCGGTGCATGTGCAGCTCGAACCGGGCAAGCCTCTGGACGAGCTGCCGGTCCGCGCCTGCCAATGCGGCTTCTGCCGTCGACAGGGCGCGCGGACGACCAGCTCTCCGGACAGCCGGCTGCACATCACGGCCGCGCCCGGATCGCTGCATCGTTACCGGTTCGGCCGCCGCGCCGTGGACTTCCTGATCTGCCGCGAGTGCGCTTGCTATATCGCGGCGATGATCGAGGACGACGGCCGGGCCTATGCGACGCTGAACGTCGTGGGGACCGACCTTCCGGGCTTCGAGGATCGAACGCCCGAACGGCTGGACAGCCACGACGAAACGGACGAACAACGCCTTGCCCGTCGCAAGGCCAAATGGACGCCGACCACCTTGGTCGAAGCCGTCCCGAACGCTTGAGGAAGAAGCTCAATGTCGATCGACATCCTGATGCCCGCCCTGTCGCCCACCATGGAGGAGGGAACCCTCGCCAAGTGGCACGTCAAGGTCGGCGACACCGTCAAGGCCGGCGATGTGATCGCCGAGATCGAGACCGACAAGGCGACGATGGAAGTCGAAGCCGTCGACGAAGGCGTCGTCGAGGCGATCCTGGTCCCTGCTGGCGCCGAGAACGTCAAGGTCAACGCCCTGATCGCCAAGCTGGCGGGCGAGGGTGACAGCCCCGCGCCGGCTCCGAAGGCCGAAGCGCCCAAGGCCGCCGCCGCGGCTCCAGCCGCCGCTCCGGCTCCCGTTGCCACAGCTCCTGCCGCTCCCGCGCCGGCCGCTCCGGTCGCCGCTGACGGCTCGCGTGTCTTCGCTTCGCCGCTGGCCCGCCGTCTCGGCTTCGGCCGCTGGCCTCGACCTGAAGGGCATCAAGGGCACCGGTCCGCACGGCCGCGTGGTCAAGACTGACGTCGAAGCCGCCAAGTCGGGCGCTGCTCCTGCCGTCAAGGCTGCGCCGGCTTTGGCGCCCGCCGCCGCTCCGGCCGCCGAGCCGCGCAAGGTCCAGTCGCTGGAGCAAATGGGCATCCCCGCCGGCTCCTACGACCTGATCCCGCTGGACGGCATGCGCAAGACGATCGCGCGCCGCCTGACCGACAGCTTCCGCGACGTGCCGCACTTCCCGCTGACGATCGATCTGGAGATCGACGCCCTGCTGGCCGCGCGCGCCAAGATCAATCACCTGCTGGAGGGCCAGGGCGTGAAGGTGTCGGTCAACGACATCATCATCAAGGCCGTGGCCGTGGCCCTGAAGCGCGTGCCGGAGGCCAACGCCTCCTACACGCCGGAAGGCATCGCCATGCACAAGCATGCCGACATCGCCGTGGCCGTGGCCATCGACGGCGGCCTGATCACCCCGATCGTCCGCGCCGCCGAGACCAAGGGCCTGGCCCAGATCTCGGCCGAGGTGAAGGATCTGGCCGCTCGCGCCAAGTCCAAGAAGCTGAAGCCCGAGGAATTCCAGGGCGGCACCTTCTCGGTCAGCAATCTCGGAATGTTCGGCATCAAGGCGTTCGCCTCGATCATCAACGAGCCGCAGGGCGCGATCATGAGCGTCGGGGCCGGCGAGCAGCGTCCGGTGGTCAAGGATGGCCAGCTGGCCGTGGCGACCGTGATGACCGTGACCCTGACCTGCGATCACCGCGTGGTCGACGGAGCTATCGGCGCCAAGTTCCTGGCGGCCTTCAAGCCGCTGATCGAAGAGCCGCTGACCCTGATCGTTTGATCCGGTTCAGGGCTGGAGGCGAACATGTCGGTCTACGACTATTCGGCCAAGACGCTGGACGGCCAGGACGTGAGCCTGGCCGACTATCGCGGCCAGGTGCTGCTGATCGTGAACACCGCCAGCAAGTGTGGGTTCACGCCTCAGTACGAAGGCCTCGAGGCGCTCTACAAGAGCCACAAGGATCGTGGCTTCACGGTTCTGGCCTTCCCCTGCAACCAGTTCGGCGCTCAGGAGCCAGGTAACGCCGAGGAAATCGCGAACTTCTGCTCGCTGACCTACGACGTGACCTTCCCGGTGATGAGCAAGATCGACGTCAACGGCGCCGACGCTCATCCGCTCTATCGCTTCCTCAAGAAGGAGCAGAAGGGCCTGCTGGGCACCGAGGCGATCAAGTGGAACTTCACCAAGTTCCTGATCGGCAAGGACGGCGAGGTCGTCGAACGTTTCGCGCCCACGGTTAAACCCGAAGACCTCAAGGTCGCGGTCGAGGCGCTGCTTTAGTTTCTCCCGGATCGGCCCGCGGGCCGATCGATCTAGGCCGTCCGGCTTCCCACGGACGACGTCCAAGCTAGGGTTAGATGAACATGTCCACGGAATTCGATGTCGTCGTCATCGGCGCCGGTCCTGGCGGCTATGTGGCCGCGATCCGCGCCAGCCAGCTGGGCCTGAAGACGGCCATCGTCGAGCGGGAGAACCTGGGCGGCATCTGCCTGAACTGGGGCTGCATTCCCACCAAGGCCCTGCTGAAGTCGGGCGAGATCTATGAACAGCTGTCGCACCTGAGCGACTACGGCCTGGCGGTCGAAAAGCCGTCGTTCGATTTCCCCAAGATCGTCGAGCGCTCGCGCGGGATCGCCAAGCAGATGTCGTCGGGCATCGCCTTCCTGATGAAGAAGCACAAGATCGAGGTCATCGAGGGCGAGGCCAAGCTGGAGAAGGGCGATCCGGCTCCCAAGCTCGTCATCGCCCTGAAGGCCGGCGGCAGTCGGACGGTCCAGGCCAAGAACGTCATCCTGGCCAGCGGCGCCCGCGCGCGCGAGATTCCGGCCATCGGCGCGGTTTCGGACGGCGACAAGATCTGGACCTACCGCGACGCCCTGGCGCCCAAGACCATGCCCAAGTCGCTGGTCGTGATCGGCTCGGGCGCCATCGGCATCGAGTTCGCCAGCTTCTATCGCGCCCTCGGCGCCGAGGTGACCGTCGTCGAAGCCCTGGACCGGATCATGCCGGTCGAGGACGCCGAGGTCTCCAAGGCCGCCCAGAAGGCGTTCGAGAAGCGCGGCATCACGTTCCGCATCGGCGCCAAGGTCAGCAAGGTCGAGAAGACCAAGGACGGCGTTTCGGTCACCGTCGACGTCGGCGGCAAGATCGAGCAACTGACGGCCGAGAAGTGCATCGTCGCCGTCGGCATCGCGCCCAATAGCGAAGGCCTGGACGTCGTCGGCCTGAACCTGGATCGCGGCCACGCCGTGACCGACAAGCACGGCAAGACCAACGTCCCGGGTCTGTACGCCATCGGCGACATCGCCGGCGCGCCCTGGCTCGCCCACAAGGCCAGCCACGAGGGCATCCACGCCGCCGAGGCCATCGCCGGCTACAAGACCCCCAACGTCCACTCGCCGATCCCCGGCTGCACCTACGCCAACCCGCAGGTCGCCTCGGTCGGCTACACCGAGGCCGGCGCCAAGGCGGCGGGCATTGAGGTCAAGGCGGGCCGCTTCCCGTTCCGCGTTAACGGCAAGGCCGTGGCCGCGGGCGAGACCGAAGGCTTCGTGAAGACCGTGTTCGACGCCAAGACCGGCGCGCTGATCGGCGCCCACATGATCGGCCACGAAGTCACGGAAATGATCCAGGGCTTCGTCACGGCCATCACTCTGGAAGCCACCGAGGAAGACCTGCACGGCATCGTTTACGCTCACCCGACCATGTCGGAAGCCATGCACGAGGCCGCGCTGGACGCCTATGGCCGTGTCCTGCACATCTAGGTCTCTTTCGAGGACACTGGATGGCGCGCAAGGCCGCGACGACGACGGCGGACGAGGTGAAGCCGCCCAAGGCTCGGAAAGGATCGAGGACGACCCTTTCCGAGGCCAATCTGGTTGACCTCGGTCCTGAGCGGCTGGCCGCCATCCTCCTCGACCTGTCCAGCGACAGCCACGTCAAGCGCGTGTTGCGGCTGGAGCTGTTCGCCGAGTCGAACACCGAAGGCTTGGCGCTGGAGATCTCCAAGCGCCTGACGGCGATCGGCAAGTCGTCGTCTCGCATCAACTGGCGCAAGCGCGCGGCCTTCGCCAGGGACCTCGACCTGCATCGCGGGATGATCGAGCGGTTGGCGCAGGACGACGCCACCGCGGCTCTCGACCTGATGCTGGACCTGCTGGATCTGGCGACGCCGACCCTGGATCGCCTCAGCCAGGCCGAGGGCCCCATCGGCGACGTGTTCCTGGCCGCTCGCGACGGGGTCGGCGCGATCGCTGTCGGGGCCTTGCCGGACCCGATTGTTCTCGCCGACCGTATCGCCAACCTGCTGCGTCGCGACGACTACGCCCAGTTCGGACCCGTGGTGAACGCGCTGGGGCCGTTGCTTGGCGAGAAGGGGCAGGCCCACCTCCGCGAGACCTTGGAAAAGCTGCTGGCCGCGCGCACCATCCGCGACGCTCGCAGCGGGATCTACAGGGACGCCTTGCGCCGCCTGGCGGACGCCAGTGGCGATGTCGACGCCTTCGAGGCGACCTTCGCGCCGGAGCTACGCCGCACGCCGCTGGTCTCGGCCGAGATCGCGCGCCGCCTGCTCGAGGCTGGTCGCGCCGAGGACGCTCTGGCGACCCTGCACGCCGGCGCACCCGGTGAGCAGCGCGGTCGCCACCAGAGTTCTCTGGAAGAACGCGCTGCGTGGGAAGAGGCCATGCTGGACGCGCTCGAGGCGACCGGTCACCACGAGGAGGCCCAGAAGCGCCGCTGGGCGGAATTCGAGCGCACGCTGTCGATTCCGCGCCTGCGGGCCTATCTGAAGGGGCTGCCGGACTTCGATGACGTCGAGGCGGAGGATCAGGCCAAGGCTGTCGCCAAGCTCTTCCCGCAGTTCGACAGGGCGCTGGCGTTCCTGGTTTCGTGGCCCGATCTGATGGCCGCCTCCCGCCTCGTACTGGCCCGCGCTGGCGAGATCAACGGCGCCGACGACACCCTGATGGCCGAGGCCGCGCGCCGCCTGGAAGGCGCCTATCCCATGGCCGCGACGCTGCTGCTACGCGCCTCGATCCAGTACGTGCTGACCTACGGCGTCGCCACCCGCTACGCCGAGGCCGCGCGCCAGCTTCTGGAAGCGGAGTCGCTGTCGGCCATGATCGGCGACTTTGGCGAATACCCCGATCACCAGGCCTTCGTGGCCGACCTTCGCATCATGCATGGCCGCAAGCAGGGCTTCCGCGCCGAGCTTGAGGCCCTGGGAAGCGCGTTCTAGCGAGACGGCCTTCTAGGGGCGCTTGCGTACCTGAGCGTCCAGGCTCCACTCTCCGGGTCCCTGGAACGCCAGATACAAGAACAGGAAACAGAACAGGATGGCGGCGTCACCGCCATTCAGCGCCGGCCAGAAGCCCTGGCTGCCGTGGGCCAGGAAATAGGCCACGGCCATCTGACCCGACAGGATGAAGGCGACCGGGCGCGTGAACAGGCCCAACACCAGTAGGCCTCCGCCGACAATTTCGAGCCACGCGGCGGCGATCAGGAGCGGCGGCAGCGGATCGGGCGCGCCGGGCTGAGGAGCGGGGAAGTGGAAGAGCTTCATCAGGCCGTGCTCCATGAAGAGCAGGGCGGCGACGATCCGAAGCAGGCTGAGCACACGCGGCGCCCAGACGGCGAGACGTTCCATTGTTCTTTCCCTCCTTGATGCGAACGCGATTTGAGCCCGACGACCGATGCTTACTCAAAGACTGAAGACAGGAATACTCCGGCGAAGCTTGTCCACTTCGCCGGGCCAAGTCCTTACGCGGCGCGTGCGTCGGTCTCGGCCATCCGCTGGATGGCGACATAGTCGGTCTTGCCGCTGCCGAGTACCGGCACTTCCTGCACCTTGAGGATCTTGCGCGGCACGGCCAGTTCGGGCGCGCCGATGGTCTGAGCGTGCGCGACCAGCGGACCCACATCGGCGTCGGGACGGTCGGTGATCAGCACCAGCTTCTCGCCCTTCTTCTTGTCGGGCATCGAGATCACGGCGTGACGTCCGTCAGGCCACACGGCCGAGGCCAGATCCTCGGCTGCGGTCAGGGAGACCATCTCGCCGCCGATCTTGGCGAAGCGCTTCACGCGGCCCTTGATGGTGATCCACAGATCGTCGGTGACCGTGACGACATCGCCCGTATCGTGCCAGCCGCCCTCCGGGGCGTCGACGCCGCCGTCCTCGCGAAGATAGCCCGCCATGATGTTCGGGCCGCGCACCAGCAGTTTGCCGCCTTCGGGGATGCCTTCGACGGGCTCGATCTTCCATTCCTGACCGGGAAGCAGGCCGCCGACCGTTCCCCGGCGGTTGTCGTCGGGCTTGTTGACCGCGATCACGGGCGAGGCCTCGGTCGCGCCATAGCCTTCCAGCACCGGCACGCCGCCGAACTTGTCCGCGATCAGGTTGTGCGTCTCTTCGCGGACCTTTTCGGCGCCGCAGACGATGAACTTCAGCCCCGACAGTTCGTCGCTCTCGGCTGAGCGGGCGTATTGATTGACGAAGGTGTCCGTCGCCAGCAGCACCGACGCGCCGGCGTCCTTGAGCAGTGGCGGAATCTGCTTGGTGTGCAGGGGAGAGGGGTACTGGAACGCCTTCATGCCGGTCAGCAACGGCAGGATCACCCCGCCAGTCAGGCCAAAACAATGGAATACCGGCAGCGGATTGAAGAACACCCAGTCTGGGTCCAACGCGATATGGGCGGCGATCTGCCGAGCGTTCGACACGAGGTTGGCCTGGGTGAGCACCACGCCGCGCGGCGCGCCAAAGCTGCCTGAGGTGAAGAGCACCACGCCCCTGTCTGACGGCTTGGCCGGGGCGCGAAAATGCCGCGGGAAGAGGCCGGCTGCGGCGGCGAACAGCTTGTCGCCCAGCCCGATCGTGCCGCGCACGTCTTCCAGATAGGTGACCTCGGCATGTTCGCTGATCGCGTCGACGATGTCGTGTAGCTTGCCCAGTTCGATGAACTTGTGAGCGGTCAGCACGCGCTTGATCTTGGCCAGCTTGCAGGCCGCCTTGATGTTCCGCAGGCCCGCCGTGAAGTTCAGCATGGTCGGCACGCGACCGAACGCGTGCAGGGCGAAGAAGGTCACCACCGAACCCGAACCCGACGGCAATAGAATACCAACGTTCTCGCCCGGCGTCGTCATCGCCGCGATCTTGCGGCCCAACGCGAAGCTGGCGCGGATCAGATCGGTATAGCTGAGCGGATTGCGATCCTGGTCCTCAAGGATCGGCTTCTTGGCGCCGTACTTGTCGCGGGCGTCAATAAGGGCGTCGAAGATGGCCTTTTGACCAGCGTGCGCATCGTAAGCTACCGGCATCCCGGCGAAACCTCCCGAAGAGCGAAAGCGCGCTCTCGTTCTTTAAACGCGGAGTCTGCCGGGGAAGGTCCAGCTTTGCAAGAAAGAGTCACAAACCGTGAGGATCACCCCCTGCGCGGCAGGGCCTTGGCGGCTGTCCGGGTTCGGATGAAATCGACTATGGCGGTCAGCCAGGCCTGGCGAACGGCGTCCGATTCCATGTGCAGGTCGTGTCCCGCCACGGGGTAGCGGGTCTCGTGACAGGCGGCCATCGCCGCGCAAAGCCGGGTCTGGGGCGTGGCGGAAACCGCCTCGTCGCGGCCAGCGGTCAGCATCAGCGTCGGGACGCTCGTCCCGCGGATGCCCCGCGCGGCGGCCTCGGACGCGTCGAAGAAAGCCGCGAACCAACCCAGGCTGCGACCGCCCATGCGAAGATCGGGATTGGCCAGCATCCAGGCCGCCTGCACCTTGCCGCGAACCGGGTCGTGGGTCAGGGCGTCGCTCGGCGCGTCCCGTCGCCAGCCGGGCTGGTCCGGGGTCTTGATCCAGCCGAGACGCAGGAACCGCATCGCGGGCGTGAACTTGGCGAAATCCGAACGCGACCGGGGTAGGGCGGCCAGGCCGAAGGCGGGGGAAGATAGCACCAGGCCGTCCATGGCCAGACCTTGCTGGGCGGCGCGCAGGGCCACCAGGCCGCCTTCGGAATGCCCCACAACCACTAGCGGCATGTCAGGGCCAGGCCGGATCACGCCCTTCACAAGGGCGCGTACGGCGGCGACGTCCGGATCCAAACTGTCGACATGGCCGAGGTCGCGCCAGGGTGTCTCGCGCTCGGATCCGCCTTGCCCCTGACGTTCCAGCACCCACACCGAAAAGCCTTGTGTCGTCAGGTCCGTGACAGTCTCGAACCACTTTTCGGCGCTTTCGCCGTAGCCGGTCAGGATCAGGATCGTCGCCCTGGGCGCGACGGGCGGCGCGGCGACGCCGTAGCGCTGGATCAGGCCCTCGCCGCTGCGGACGTAACCCCAGGCCCAGCCTTGTGGCGGATAGAAGCGCGCGCTCAGCGACGGCGGCGTCCGGCTTTCGGCGAACGGCGTCCGCGAGCCGCCGTCGCCGCAGGCGGAAACGGCTAAGGCCAGGGTGACGGCGAGGAGGCGACGACGCATACGCCCCAGTCATTTCGCGCATCGTCGACTTAAGCAAGATCGAGCGCTTGATCCGCGAGCCAAGAAGACCGATTTAGGCGCCATGGCTACGGTGATCGACACCCTCAAGGCTCGCGGCCCGGATGACCGGGCGGCGCGCCATCCCGAAAAGCAGAACCGCCCGGACACGCCGGTGCTCCGCAAGCCCGAGTGGCTGCGGGTCCGCGCGCCCGGCACGGGTCAGTACAACGAGACCAAAGGCATCGTGCGCGAGCACAAGCTGACCACGGTCTGCGAGGAAGCGGCCTGTCCGAACATCGGCGAGTGCTGGAGCCAGAAGCACGCGACCATGATGATCATGGGCGAGATCTGCACCCGCGCCTGCGCCTTCTGCAACGTCACCACCGGCCTGCCGACGCAGCTGGATCCCGACGAGCCGCGCCGCGTCGCCGAGGCCGTCGCCAAGATGGGTCTCAAGCACGTGGTCATCACCTCGGTGGACCGCGACGACCTGCTGGACGGCGGCGCCCGCCATTTCGCGGAAGTGGTCACCGCCATCCGCGCCGCGGCGCCGAGCACCACCATCGAGATCCTGACGCCGGACTTCCTGCGCAAGGACAACGCCGAGAACGTGGTGATCGAACTCCAAACCGGACGTCTTCAACCACAACCTCGAGACCGTGCCGCGGCTGTATCTCAAGATCCGTCCCGGCGCCCGCTACTACAACTCCCTGCGCCTGCTGGACCGCGTGAAGCAGCGCGATCCCTCCCAATTCACCAAGTCCGGCCTGATGGTCGGCCTGGGCGAAACCAAGGAGGAGGTCATGCAGGTGATGGACGACATGCGCTCGGCCGGCGTCGACTTCATCACCATCGGCCAGTACCTGCAGCCGACCCGCAAGCACGCGGCCATCGATCGGTTCGTGACGCCGGAAGAGTTCAAGGCCTATGAGGCGATCGCCCGGGCCAAGGGCTTCCTGATGGTGTCGTCCAGTCCTCTGACCCGCTCATCGCACCACGCGGGCGAGGACTTCGCCAAGCTGCAGACCGCCCGCCGGGCTCTCGACGCGCGCACGGCGTAAAAAGCCGTGCATCGACACGTGGTCACGCGCGTGCTGCCGTACGCGCCGGAGCAGCTTTTCGACCTGGTCGGGGATGTCGAGGCCTATCCCAAGTTCGTGCCTTGGATCACCGGCATGCGCACCTGGAACGCCCGGGTCGACGGCGCCGTCAGCACGGTCGACGCCGAGGCCCAGGTCGGCTTCTCGTTCCTGCGCGAGAAGTTCGCCACGCGCGTCCGTCGCGATCGCGACGCGCTGAGCATCGATGTCAGCCTGCTCTACGGCCCCTTCAAGCGCCTGGCCAATGGCTGGCGCTTCGCGCCCGAGGGCGAGGCGACCCGCGTCGAGTTCGTGATCGACTTCGCCTTCAAGGCGGCGCTGCTGGACGCCATGCTGGCCGCCAATATCGACAAGGCCGCCAACAAGTTGATCGCCTGTTTCGAGGATCGAGCCCGGCAAGTTTACGGCGAGAAAGCCTAGTCTTTCTAGGCCTAATCTTTCTTGGCCACGGCTTCCTCGATACGCTCCTCGAAGTCGCCGAGATTGCCGAACAGGTTCTCGATCGCGAAGACCAGACCGAACACTCGCGCGGCGTCGTCGAACTCCAGCCCCCGGGTAAGGCCCTTCTCCCGCAAACCCTCGACGCAGGCCTGGAAGGTCTGGTGGGCTTCGGCGAAGGCCACGCGGTCCGGACGCGCGCCGCCGGCCAGCAGGTCGGCTGCGCCACGGAGGGACTCGGCGCCGGCCTCCAGCATGTCGGCGGCGGCCGGCGCCAGGATCTCCGCCGGCAGAGGCTCGCGCAGAGTACGGCCGACCATCACCGTGTCGTTGCGCAGCCGCCAGAGGGTTCGGGGCAGGGCGTCGGACACCGATCGCTCGCTGAGCTTGCTGGCGTTCTCGCGATCGGCCTCGGTCATCGACGTCTGCAGCTTGGCCAAGGCCGCGCGCAGATCGTCCTGGGCCTTGAGGGAGTCGGTCGGACCCGGCGCGCCACGCAGCATGAGAACATAGCTGTCGAGGATGTGGGCCTGCAGGCCTGCGATCTTCTGGATGTTGGTCACCACCGAGGCGTGGGCGCGGGCCGGGAAGATCAGCAGGGTGGCTGCGACACCGACGAGGCTGCCGACCGTGATCTCGGCGACCCGCAGGCTTGCTGCGATCAGCGGGTCCATATGGGTCGTCTGGCCGATCAGCATGATCACGGCGGTGACGGGCGCGACCTTCAGAGCCGGCCGCACCGAAACCACGAACGACAGCAGCGCCACCGTAACGCAAAGGATTACGCCGCCGAACTCCGGCCACTTGGCATGAAAATAGGCCGCCACGGCGCCGGCCAGGGCGCCGACGACCGTGCCCATGAAGCGCTCAATGGAAGCGGTGATGGTCGCGCCCAGGCTGGACTGCACCACGATGACGGCGGTGAAAACCGCCCAATAGCCTTGTGGCAGGCGCAGCAGGGTGGCTAGGGCGAAGGCCGCGCCGACGGCCGCCGAGACGCGGATGGCGTGGCGGATTTCGGTCTTACGGGCCGCAGCAGCCTTCAACGCCTTTTGCGAGAAGCCGACGCCCGTGAAGCGCCGCCAGTCGCTGGGCGCGGTCTCGGGCACCTAGGCCACCGCCTCGCGAAGCATCTCGAGCGCCGTCCGCACCGCCGCCAACTGCACGGCTTCTCGGGTCTCGCCGGCGAAGCGCTCGTGCCGATGGACGACCGAGCGGTTGGCGCGGGCGACCGCGAAATGAACGGTGCCGACCGGCTTCATGGGCGTGCCGCCGCCGGGCCCGGCGACGCCGGTGATGGCCACGGCGACATGGCCATTGCTCTCGCGCAGCGCGCCTTCCGCCATCATCCGCGCCACCGGCTCGGACACCGCGCCGTGGTCGGCGATCAGGTCGCCCGGCACGCCCAGCATCTCGGACTTGGCGCGGTTGGTGTAGGTCACGAACCCCCGCTCGAAAACGTCGGACGCGCCGGAGATCGAGCAGATCGCGCCAGACACCAGGCCGCCCGTGCAGCTTTCGGCCGCCACCAGACGCAGCGACTTGCTGCGCGCCTCGTCAATCAGCAGCCGGGCCAGGGTCTCGATTTCCAGCGGGAACATGGGCGTCTCCGGATTCGCGGGCCTTAGCTTAGACCGTTCAGGCCGGCGTCTCGACCGCCACGACGGCGGAAGCGGCGAGACCTTCGCCCCGACCCGTGAAGCCCATCTTTTCGGTCGTGGTCGCCTTGACGCTGACCCGTTCGAGCGGGAGGTCGAGGATCTCGGCCAGCTTCTGGCGCATGGCCAGCCGGTGCGGTTTGATCTTGGGCCGTTCACAGATCAGGGTCACGTCGACATTGACGATGGCGCCGCCCTTGGCCGCCACCAGTTCGGCGGCGTGCCTGAGAAACTGGTCCGAGGCCGCGCCCTTCCACTTCGGGTCGGTCGGCGGGAAGTGGTCGCCGATGTCGCCTTCGCCGATCGCGCCCAGGATGGCGTCGGTCAGCGCGTGCAGGCCGGCGTCGGCGTCTGAATGTCCGATCAAGGTCTCGTCGTGCTTGATAGCCACGCCGCATAGCCAGACCTCCTCGCCCGGCCCCCAGCGATGGGCGTCGAAGCCCTGGCCGACTCGAGTGATGCGCGCGGCGCCGGCGAGCCTTTCGGCCATGGCGAAGTCCTCGGGGTAGGTGAGTTTCATCAGGAGCGGGTCGCCCGGCGCGATGGCCACGCGGCCACCCGCGGCTTTCCACCACCTGGGCGTCGTCAGTCGGCTCGCCCTCCACCCAGGCGGCATAGGCGGCGAGCAGGGTGTCGCGGCGCGCGGCCTGCGGTGTCTGGGCGCGCCAGAGGTGTTCACGCGAAGTCGTTGTCGGGCCTCGACCGGGCTCGGCGCGTTTCAGCGTGTCGGCGACGGGCAAGGCTGGGAGGACGGCGTCGGCGCTCTCTAGCGCTGTCAGCACGCCGTCGATGATCGCGCGGGTCAGCAAGGGGCGGGCGGAGTCGTGGATCAGGACCGGCTCATTCCCGGGACGGTTGGCCAGAGCGGCCAGGCCGGACTGCACCGACAACGCCCGGGTTACGCCTCCAGGCGCCGCGCGCCAGCCCGAAAGACCCTCCAGCGCATCAGCCAGCGCCTTTTCGCCATCTTGCGTTGTCACGATGACGATGTCAGACGCACCAGCCGCGAGGAAGGCCTCGACCGACCAGCGCAGAACCGCTTTACCCGCCACGGAACGCCACTGCTTGGCCTGGCCAGGACCGGCTCGGCTTCCCGAACCAGCGGCGACGATCACGGCGGAAAAGGTCATGGCGGCTGTTTAGTCCGGCCGCCGCCGATGTCCAGTTGATTGGGCTTTACTGCGCTGCACAATGTGCCTAAAAAGAATGCTGTGGGGATGATCATAAAATGAGCAACACGCTCGAGGTCGGCGGGGTCGAAGTTCCCGGTCGGGTGTGGATCGCGCCCATGACCGGGGTGTCGGACCTGCCCTTTAGAGAAACGGCCACGGCGCTCGGCGCGCCTTACGTGGCGACGGAGATGGTGGCCAGCGCGGAGCTCGCGCGGGGGCGGCCGGATGTCGTGCGCCGCGCGGCGGTCGGCGACGGCCTGCCGCTGACCGTGATCCAACTGGTCGGCCGCGACATCGCCTTCATGGCCCAGGGCGCCCGCATGGCTCAGGAAGCCGGAGCCGAGATCATCGATCTGAACTTCGGCTGCCCGGCCAAGGAGGTCACCAAGGGGGTCGCTTGCGGATCGGCTCTGATGCGCGAGCCCGACCTTGCCGAAGCGCTCGTCGCCGCCGCCGTCAAGGCCGTCGCCGTTCCCGTGACGGTGAAGATGCGCCTGGGCTGGGACGTCGATTGCCTCAATGCGCCTGATATCGCCCGCCGAGCCGAGGCCGCCGGGGCCAAGGCGATCACGGTGCACGGCCGCACCCGCAACCAATTCTACAAGGGCGTCGCCGACTGGACCGCTGTCGCCGCAGTCAAGAAGGCCGTCTCGGTGCCGGTGCTGGTCAATGGCGACATCGTCGACGGCGACAGCGCCCGCATGGCGCTCGAACAATCTGGCGCCGATGGCGTGATGATCGGCCGGGGCGTCTATGGCCGCCCTTGGATCGCCGGCGTGATCGAGGCCGCGCTCGAAGGCCGCGGCTTCGCCGAGCCCGAAGCCGAAGAGCGACTGGCCATCGCGCTTACCCATTTCCGACGCAGCCTGACGTTTTACGGCGAGAATCTGGGGCTGAAGATGTTTCGCAAGCACCTGGCCTCGTACATCGAAGCCGCGCCCTGGCCGGGGACGGCCGAGGCGCGTCGAGCCGCTCGCGCGACTCTGTGCCGCCTGGAGGACCCCGCCGCCGTTGAGGTCGCCTTGCGCGACCTCTGGCTGGCGGGCGGGAGATTAGCCGCATGACCGACCATGCCCGCGTATTGGGTGGCCTCACGCCCGAGGCCCTGAAGGCCGCCGCCTTCGATCTCAGCCCCGAGCCTGCCCTGGTGGTGGACCGCGATGGTGGGCTCGTGGCGGTCAACGAGGCCGCCGAGGCGCTGTTCGGCCACGGCTTGTCGCTGTTGG
Organism: Caulobacter sp. UC70_42; assembly: GCF_044056025.1. Taxonomy (NCBI): domain Bacteria; kingdom Pseudomonadati; phylum Pseudomonadota; class Alphaproteobacteria; order Caulobacterales; family Caulobacteraceae; genus Caulobacter; species Caulobacter sp. UC70_42. Next base: position 3,972,935 of record NZ_CP171994.1, read on the forward strand.
CCCGCGGCCGCTTCCGCGCCGCCCTGCCGCCGGGTTCGGTGCTGGTCTCGCTGCTGGACCGCGCGATCTTCGAAGGCGCGTTGGTTCGCGAGCACGGCGTCGAGGTCAACCTGTTCGGTCAGCCGCCGTTCGAGGCCGACGGCGCCGCCGTCCCGCTGGGCGACGGTTCGGTGCTGCTGACCCTGCACGTCAAGGGCGTCCTGGGTGTCGACAAGGCCGCAGACGCGGCGGGCCTTCGCTCGGTCGTGGGTCTCGGCAAGATGCTGGCGCACGAGATCAAGAACCCGCTGGCCGGCATTCGCGGCGCGGCCCAGCTGCTGAAGACCGGCGCCAGCGCCGTCGACCAGCCGCTGGCCCAGCTGATCGTCGACGAGACCGATCGGATCCGCCGCCTGGTCGACCGCATGGAGGCTTTCTCCGATGCGGCGCCGACGCCGCGCGAGCCGGTCAACATCCACCAGGTGCTGGACCGCGTCCGGGCCCTGGTCGCTAATGGCGTGGCCGACGGCCTGACGCTGAAGGAAAGCTACGATCCGTCGCTGCCGCCCGTGTGGGGCGACGAGGATCACCTGATCCAGGTCTTCCTGAACCTGACCAAGAACGCGGCGGAGGCCGCCCATATGCGGGGCGACGATCGCGGCCAGATCTCGATCCACACCGCCTGGCGCCCTGGCGTCCGCGTGCGCGGCGCCGACGGCAAGACCGCCAGCGGCGCGCCGATCGAAGTCAAGGTGATCGACAACGGCCCCGGCGTGCCGTCCAGCCTGCGCGATCATCTGTTCCAACCCTTCGTGACCACCAAGGCCAATGGCACGGGCCTGGGCTTGGCCCTGGTCACCAAGCTCGTCACCGCCCACGGCGGTCTGATCGATTTCGAGTCCGAGCCCGGCCGCACCGTCTTCCGCGTGCTGCTGCCCGTCGCCCCGGAAAACTCGAACACTGAAACCGCCTTCGGAGACGCCTGAGCATGAACGCCGCGAGCAAGAAGATTCTGATCGCCGACGACGACAGCTCGGTGCGTCTGGTGCTCAGCCAGGCCTTCACCCGTCTCGGCTATCAGGTCCGCGCCACCGGCAACGCCACCACTCTGCTCAAGTGGGTCACGGACGGGGAGGGCGATCTGGTCGTCACCGACGTGATGATGCCGGACGAGAATGTGTTCGACGTGCTGCCGCGCATCCGCAAGGAGCGACCCGAAGCTCCCGATCATCGTGATGAGCGCGCAAAACACCCTGCTGACGGCGGTCAACGCCGCCGACGCGGGAGCGTTCGAATACGTCTCCAAGCCCTTCGATCTCGACGACGTCACCGCCGCGGCGCGCCGGGCCCTGTCGCGGCCGGCCGACGCCGAGGCTTCAAAGGCCCAGGCCCGGGCCATGCGCGATGAGCGCCTGCCGCTGATCGGCCGCTCGGCGCCGATGCAGGAGGTCTATCGCACCATCGCCCGGCTGGTCGGCGCCGACCTGACGGTCCTGATCCTGGGCGAAAGCGGCACCGGCAAGGAGCTGGTCGCCCGGGCCCTGCACGAGCTGGGTCGCCGCCGCGACGGCAAGTTCGTGGTCATCAATCTGGCCGCGGTGCCGCGCGAGCGGGTCGAAACCGAGTTGTTCGGACGCGGCGAAGGCGACAACGGCCGGCTGATCGAGGCCGACGGCGGCACCCTGTTCCTGGACGAGATCGGCGACATGCCGCTGGACGCCCAAACCCGCCTGCTGCGCGTGATCGACGGCACCGAGCCTGTGATCAATCCCAAGACGGGCCGTCGCCCCAACGTGCGGATCATAGCCGCCACGAACCGGGACCTGCGCGGCCTGATCCAACAGGGGCTGTTCCGCGAGGACCTGTTCTTCCGCCTGAATGTCGCGCCGGTGCGTCTGCCGCCGCTGCGCGATCGCGCCGAGGACATCCCGGACCTGGCGCGCACCTTCCTGCTACGCGCCGCCCGTGAAGGCCTGCCGGCCAAGACGATCGACCAAAGCGCTCTCGACCGGCTGAAGACCCATCCCTGGCCGGGCAATGTCCGTGAGCTCGAGAACCTGATGCGCCGGATGTGCGCCCTCTATGCCGAGGAGCTGATCACCGCCCGCATCGTCGACCGCGAATTGCAGGATCATACCCCGGCCGTCCGCTCGGAGGAGGGGCCGCTCACCCTGTCCATGCTGGTCGAGCGCCATCTGGCTTCGCACTTCGCCGATCAGCCCGACGGCGTACCGCCCCCCGGCCTGTACGACCGCATCCTGGAGGAGGTGGAGCGTCCGCTGATCCAGCTGACCCTTTCGGCGACGCGGGGCAATCAGGTCCGGGCCGCCGAAATCCTCGGCCTGAACCGCAACACCCTGCGTAAGAAGAATTCAGGACCTGGGCGTGGAGATGACGCGCGGTCGCAGATAGGCGCTGAAGCTTTCTCAGCACATAGCTGTTGAATTTAGGACACACGCTCCTAAACTCCGTGGCGATGTCTTCAGTGGCTTACGCGACGGGATCGGAAGCCCCGCCGACCCGGTTCAGCCGGGCCTGGTGGCGAGAGCTTCTGCGGTCGCGGTACCTGACCGGCGGGGCCTACGCGCTGGCGGTGATCCTGACCGTCGCCAGCGTCGCCCTGGCTTCGTCGCCGCCCAAGACCGATTCGATCAGCACCGCCTCGACGGTCATCCTGGTCGTGCTGGGCTTCAACCTGGTGCTGATCCTGGGCGTGGCCACTGTGGTGGGCCTGCGCCTCTACGACCTGATCGACGCCCGCGCCAGCGACGCCGGCGCCCGCCTGCACCTGCGCTTCGTTGGCCTGTTCTCGCTGGCGGCGGTGGCCCCGGCGGTGATCGTGGCGCTGTTCTTCGGGGTGCTGGTCAACCGCGGCGTGGACGGCTGGTTCAGCCAGCGGGTCCAGACCGTGGTCGGCAACTCGGCCAAGGTCGCGATCTCGTATGTCGAGCAGCAGAAGAACTATATCTCCGAGCACATCGGCCCCATGGCGGCCAATCTGAACGAAGCCGCGCCGGCCCTGGCCCATTCGCCAGTCGCGTTCGGGCACTTCCTGGCGGACGAGACCAGGAACAACGGCTTCGCCGCCGCTTACATCCTCGACCGTGACGGCCGCGTCCTGGCCCGGGCCGAACTGCGCGACGCACCGCCGTTCCTGGCGCCGCCGCCGTCCAGCTATCAGGCCACGGACAGCGGCGAGGTCACCGCCCAGCGCTTCGTCTCGACCGATCTCTTCCGAGCGCTCTACAAGCTCAACGGCTTTCCGGACGCCTATCTCTATGTCGTCCGGCCGATCGAAAAAGGCATCCTGACCCACCTGATCGAGACTCAGGACGCCCTGGTCTCGTACCGTGACGCCGAACGCAGCCGCGGCCGGATCCAGGCGATCTTCGGCCTCAGTTATCTGGAGACGGCGCTGCTGGTCCTCGTGGCGGCCATCTGGGTGGGGATCGCCGCCGCCAACTCGATCGCCGGCCCGGTGGCGGGCCTGGTCGAGGCGGCGGGCCGTGTCTCCGGCGGCGACCTCGACGCCCGGGTGGAAGCCGACACCGGCCCCGAGGAGATCCGGGCGCTGTCCAACGCCTTCAACATGATGACCAGCGAACTGCAGCTGCAGCAGGCCGCGCTGAAGACTGCCAGCCTCGACGCGGAGAGCCGCCGTCTGTTCATCGAAACGGTGCTGTCGGGCGTCAGCGCCGGCGTCATCAGCCTGGACGAGCACGGCAAGGTCTCGGCGGTCAACCGTCGCGCCGTGACCCTGCTGGGCCTGCCGGAGGGCGCCCTTGGAACCGACCTCATCCAGCTAGCGCCCGAGTTCGAGACGGTGATGGAGGCGCTGCAGGAGAGCCGTCCGGACACCGACGTCGAGGTCGACATTCAGCGCGAGGGCGAGACTCGCCGACTGCGAGTGCGCGCCGCCGGCCACGTGGCCGAAGGCCTCGTTCTGACGTTCGACGACATCACCCGCCTGATGGCCGCCCAGCGCAACGCCGCGTGGAAGGATGTCGCGCGCCGCATCGCCCACGAGATCAAGAACCCGCTCACCCCGATCCAGCTGTCGGCCGAGCGCCTGAGGCGCAAGTATCGCAAGGAAATCGCCAGCGACCTTGAGACCTTCGACCGCTGCACAGAGACGATCATTCGCCAGGTCGGCGATATCGGCCGGATGGTCGACGAGTTTTCCGCCTTCGCCCGTATGCCGGCGCCGCGCTTCGAGCCGGCCAACTTGACCGAGATGCTGCGTCAGGCGGTCTTCGCCCAGCGGTTCCAGGACGCCGAGATCGAGGTCAAGCTGCGGGAACCGGGCGGCGAGGACGTCTGGATCACCTGCGACGAACGGATGATCGGTCAGGTTCTGACCAATATCCTGAAGAACGCCGGTGAGGCGGTCGGCGCGCGCCGACTGACCGATCCCGACCTGAAGGGCCGTATCACCGCGATCCTCAGTTCGGACGCCGACGAACTGTGCGTGACGATCGAGGACAACGGCGTCGGCCTGCCCGCCAAGGACCGCGATCGCCTCACCGAGCCCTATGTGACCACCCGCGAGAAGGGGACAGGCCTGGGCCTGGCCATCGTCAAGCGGATCATGGAGGACCACGGCGGCGGCCTGGCCCTGACCGACGCCCGCGAGCTTCCCGGAGCCCGCGTGATCCTGAAATTCCCGACGACTGTACGACTGCACGCCACGGTCCCCAACTATGCGGACCAGAGTGGCGCCGAGGAGATGATATGAGCGCCGACGTTCTTGTGGTCGATGATGAAGCCGATATCCGCGAGCTGGTGGCCGGCATCCTTGAGGATGAGGGCTACGCGGTGCGGACGGCCGCCGATTCCGATCAGGCCCTCGCCGCGATCCGGGCCCGCAAGCCGGCCCTGCTGGTCCTGGACATCTGGATGCAGGGCGGCGGCATGGACGGTCTGGAATTGCTGGACATGGTCAAGGGGTTGGACGCTGACCTGCCGGTGATCATGATCTCGGGTCACGGCAATATCGAAACCGCGGTCAGCGCCATCAAGCGCGGCGCCTACGAGTTTCTGGAAAAGCCGTTCAAGTCCGACCGGCTTCTGATGATCGTCGAGCGGGCGCTGGAGGCGGCGGGCCTGCGCCGCGAGAACCGCCGGCTGCGGACCCAGACCCTGACGCCGGATGGCCTGATCGGCAAGTCGGCGCCGGCTCAGGCCCTGCGCCAGCTGATTCTCAAGGTGGCGCCGGCCAATAGCCGCATCCTGGTCTCCGGCCCGCCCGGGTCCGGCAAGGAACTGGTGGCCCGCCTGATCCACGGCGCCAGCGCCCGGGCCAAGCAGGAGTTCGTCGCCGTCAGCGCCGCGGGCATGGCCCCCGAGCGGCTGGACGTCGAACTGTTCGGCGAGGAAGGCGAGGGCGGTCGTCCGCGCAAGATCGGCGTGTTCGAACGCGCCCATGGCGGCACGCTCTATCTCGACGAAGTCGCCGACATGCCGCGCGAGACTCAGGGCCGCATCCTGCGGGTGCTGGTGGAGCAGCGCTTCCGGCGGGTTGGCGGCGACAATGATGTCCAGGTCGACGTGCGGGTGATCTCGTCCAGCTCGCGGGATCTGCGCGACGAGATCACCAGCGGTCGCTTCCGCGAGGATCTGTTCCACCGCCTGAACGTGGTGCCGGTGCGCGTGCCGGGCCTGGCCGAGCGCCGTGAGGACATTCCCGAGCTGATCGCCTATTTCGTCGACAAGATCAGCGAGGCCACCGGCCTGGCGCGCCGTCGCCTGGGCGAAGACGCCCTGGCCACGCTGCAAGTGCAGACCTGGCCCGGCAATGTCCGCCAGTTGCGCAACAACGTCGAGCGCATGCTGATCCTGGCTTCGGGCGAACCAGGCGAGGTGATCACCGCCGAGATGCTGGCGGGCGCCGACCAGCCCAGCGCCGGCAACGCCGGGGCGATCGGTGCCGAGCGGATCATCGCCCTGCCGCTGCGCGAGGCCCGCGAGCTGTTCGAGCGCGAGTACCTGAACGCCCAGATCCTGCGGTTCGGCGGCAACATCTCGCGCACCGCCAATTTCATCGGCATGGAGCGCTCGGCGCTGCACAGGAAGCTCAAGTCCCTGGGCGTGGCCGGGGCCCGGGCGGAAGAGGAAGAGTAGATGTCGCGTTTCGCCTATGTGAACGGCCGCTTCGTGCGTCACGGCGAGGCCGCCGTGCCGATCGAGGATCGCGGCTATCAGCTGGCTGACGGCGTCTACGAGGTCTGGGCCGTGTTCGACGGCAAGCTGGCCGACGCCGAGGGCCACTTCGCTCGCCTGTGGCGCAGTCTCGACGCGCTGCGCATCGCCCACCCCATGAGCCAGGCGTCACTGACAATGGTCCTGCGCGAGGCGGTGCGCCGTAACAAGGTCAAGGAGGGGCTCTGCTATCTGCAGATCACCCGCGGCGTCGCCAAGCGCGACCATGCCTTCCCGAATCCGGCCGTCCCGCCGGCGATCGTCGTCACCGCCAAGTCGCTGGATCGCTCGGCTGCCGAGGCCAAGGCCGCCAAGGGCGCTTCGGTGATCTCGGTCCCCGAGAACCGTTGGGGCCGCTGCGACATCAAGTCGATCGGCCTGCTGCCCAACGTCCTGGCCAAGCAGGCGGCGCGTGAGCGCGGCGCGCTCGAGGCCTGGTTCGTCGATGACATGGGCCTGGTGACCGAGGGCGCGTCGTCCAACGCCTGGATCATCGACGCCGAGGGCGCCCTGCGGACCCGCGACACCAACGCCAACATCCTGCGCGGCGTGACCCGCTCGACCCTGCTGGAGGTGATCCGCGAAACCGGCCTGCCGTTCAGCGAGAAGCCGTTCACCATCGCCGAGGCGCAAGCCGCCAAGGAGGCGTTCATCACGGGCGCTGGCTCCCTGGTCACGCCGATCACCCAGATCGACGGAGTCAAGCTGGGCGACGGTCAGCCGGGGCCTGTGGCGATCGGCCTGCGGCGTTCCTATATGGAGCGAGCGCGCCTCAAAGCCGTCTGAGATCGGAGCAATATTCGGTCCAAACGTTTTGAGGGCGAACGGCCTCGCGGAAATTTTCGCTGCGCGCTTGTCGCTTTCAGTGAAAAATCCTCTAGCATGGCCTTGTTTGTGTGGGGGGCGTGTTGCCCTCCGAAAACAACGAGAGGGGAACCCCCGATGTCTGCCGAGAAGAAGCAAAACCTTCAGGACACCTTCCTGAACAGCGTGCGCAAGTCGAAGACGCCGCTCACCATTTTCCTCGTCAACGGCGTGAAGCTGCAGGGCGTGGTCAGCTGGTTCGACAATTTCTGCGTCCTGCTGCGTCGCGACGGCCAGTCGCAACTGGTCTACAAGCACGCCATTTCCACCATCATGCCGGCTCAGCCTGTTCAGCTCTACGAGCCCAGCGCCGACTCCGACGACTGAATTTAGAGACGCTTGTCCAAATCCACATCCAGGTCGATTGACCACGCCGCGCCGATCCTGAAGGCGCTCGTCATCCATCCGGCGCGGCAATTGCGCGGCCAGGCGGCCCTTGAGGCCCGGGACCCCAACGCCCGGCTCGAGGAAGCCGTCGGCCTCGCCATCGCCCTCGATCTCGACGTCGTCGAGACGATGATCGCGCCGCTGCGCGCCGTCACGCCCGCCACGCTGTTCGGCAAGGGCAAGGTCGAGGAGTTCGCGGCGATCTGCGAGGTCGAGCACATCGACGTCGCCGTCTTCGACGACCAGCTCACGCCTATCCAGCAGCGCAATCTCGAGAAGGCGCTGGAGGTGAAGGTCGTAGACCGCACCGGCCTCATCCTCGAGATCTTCGCCCGCCGGGCCCGGACCCGGGAAGGCCGTCTGCAGGTCGAGCTGGCCAGGCTGGAGTACGAGCGCTCGCGCCTCGTCCGCACCTGGACCCACCTTGAGCGGCAGCGCGGCGGCACCGGCAATACCGGTGGTCCCGGCGAAACCCAGATCGAACTGGACCGCCGCCTGATCCGCGACAACATCCTCAAGCTCAAGAAGGAGCTGGAGGAGGTGCGCCGCACGCGGACCCTGCACCGCAGCGCCCGCAAGAAGGTCCCGTATCCGACGGTCGCCCTGGTGGGCTACACCAACGCCGGCAAGTCCACGCTGTTCAACCGCCTGACCGAGGCGGAAGTCCTGGCCAAGGACATGCTGTTCGCGACCCTGGACCCGACCCTGCGCACCGTGAAGCTGCCCGACGGGCGGCCGGCGATCATGTCCGACACCGTCGGCTTCATCTCCGACCTGCCGCACGAGCTGGTCGAGGCCTTCCGCGCCACCCTCGAGGAGGTGCAGGAGGCCGACGTGGTGCTGCACGTTCGCGACGTCGCCAATCCCGACAGCGAGGCCCAGGCCCGCGACGTCGAGACCGTGCTGGCCGAGCTGGGCGTGACGTTTGACGAGGGCAAGACCGTCGTCGAGGTCTGGAACAAGATCGACCTGCTGTCCGAGGAGGATCGCGAGGTCATCGAGGGCCATGCCCGGCGCAAGGAGGCTTCGACGGTGTCGGCCGTCACCGGCGAGGGTTGCGAGGCCCTGCTGCGCCGGATCAGCGGCCTGATCGACGACTCCCCGCCAGTCGAGATCCAGCTGAAGGCGCAGGATGGCCAGGCCATCGCCTGGATCTATCGCAACGGTCGCGTGCTGAGCCGCTACGACGGTCCGGACGGTGACGTCATGATCGTCACCCGGCTCGACAGCCAGGCGCTCGGCCGGTTCGAACGCCAGTACCCCGGCGCCGTCGTCGGGACCGTGGACTAAGGGCGGCGACTAACCCTTCTTCTCCGCCGCCTTGGCGTCGTTCCACAGGGCGTCCATTTCCGCCAGATCGGACTGGTCGGGCGTCCTGCCGCGCTCGGCCAGGCCCGCCTCGACAAAGGCGAAGCGGCGGGTGAACTTGGCGTTGGTGGCGCGCAGGGCGTCCTCGGGGTCGACGTCGAGCTTGCGGGCCAGGTTGGCGCAGACGAACAGGATGTCGCCCAGCTCCTCGCGGGCCTTGGCCATGTCGCCGGCCTCGATCTCGACCTCGATCTCGGCGGTCTCCTCGCGCAGCTTGTCCAGCACCTCGCGGGCCGAGGGCCAGTCGAAGCCGACCCGGGCCGCGCGCTTGGTCAGCTTGACGGCGCGGGTGAGGGCGGGGAGTTCCCGCCGGCACGTCGTCCAGCACGCCGGTCTTGGCCTTGGCCTTGCGCTCCTGGGCCTTCAGCTCTTCCCAGCCAGCGACCTGGGCCGAGAGGTCCGCGTAGGCGTGATCGCCGAACACATGTGGATGCCGGCGGATCATCTTGTCGGAGATGGCCGCCGCCACGTCCTTCAGGTCGAACGCGCCCAGTTCCTCGGCCATCCGCGAATGGAACACCACCTGCAGCAGCAGGTCGCCCAGCTCGTCGCGCAGCTCCGGCAGGTCGTTGCGTTCGATGGCGTCGGCGACCTCGTAGGCCTCCTCGACCGTGTAGGGCGCGATCGTCGCGAAGGTCTGCTCCAGGTCCCAGGGGCAACCGCCGTTCGGATCGCGCAGCCTGGCCATGATCTCGACCAGGCGGAAGATGGGGTGCCCATCTTCGCCTTGAGAGCCTTCATTCGGCCGGGCCAGGGGCGGGGACTTGCTGGGGGAGGACATGGGCTTGCGGCTCCGCTGCGGGGGCGTCCCGCTCCGCCGCATCCCGCGCCCCGAGTTGGCGCTGAATCTCGGCGACCCGGGTCGCATCCAGCGGATAGCGCAACATGACAGCCGCGACCACCAATCCCATCGTCGCCGGGACGATGGCGTACATGGCGATCAGCGCGTTGTCGCCCGAGACGGTCGGAACCTTGGGGTCGAAGCCCATCCATTGCAGAACGGGGAAGGCCCCGATCGCCAGGGCGTAGCCCAGCTTCACCGTGCCGGTCAGGATGGCGTAGAGCAGGCCGGTGCGGTCGACGCCGCTGGTGAGCCGCTCCTCGTCGCCGATATCGGCCATCATGGCGCGCACCAGCACCGGCGCGGCTGTATAAGGGATGCCGGCCAGGATCAGGACGAGCGTGCCGATGCCGGAATTGCCGACCGGCGTGAACACGGTGGCGACCTGGACGATGGCGTAGATCACGGCGGCGACGGACAGGGCGCGGTGCTTGCCGATGCGCTTTGCCAGAAACGGCCACAGCGGCGCGCTGAGCAGGCCAGCCAGGAAATAGATCAGCAGCAGCACGCCCGACTGGGTCTTGTCGAAGTGCTTCACCCGCTCGAAGAAGAACAGGAACAGCGCCCCGGCTATGCCCGGCGCCAGGCCCATCAGCAGGTCGGCGAACAGAAGCATGCGCACCGACGGACGGCCGAGCAGCGCCAGATACTGCCTGATGCCGGCCGCGTGCCGCGCGACCGGCGCGGCCGGCTCGCCGACGACGCGGACGGCCATCAGAATGGTGATCGGCAGCAAAGCGACGATGAACCAGCCCATGGCGCGTACGCCCTCGGCGTGACCGGTCTGGAAGACGCCCACCAGCAGCGGCGGCAGGCACAGGACCAGGATCATGCCGACCATGTTGCCGGCCTGCCACCAGCCATAGATCCGCGAGCGTTGCTGATAGTCGCGAGACAGCACGCCGCCCCAGGCGGTGTGGGACAGGACGACCATCGAATAGCCGGCATAGGTGAGCAGCAGCCAGCCCCACAGATAGAAGGCGCTGGCGCCGGGCTGGCCCATGAACAGGGCCAACGCCCCGGATTCCCACCACCGGCATGCCGCCCAGCAGCCAGGGCCTGAAGCGTCCGAGCTTGGTGCGGGTCCGGTCCATGATCCCGCCCAGGAAGGGGTCGAGGGAGATGTCGATCAGCCGCACGAAAAGGAAGGCCGCGCCGACCGCCGCCAACGAAAGCCCGACCGTGCTGACATAGAATTCGGGCAGGTAGACCACGAGCGGGAGGCCAAGCGCGGCGATCGGAATATTAGGCGAGGCGAAGGCCGCCAGGGCCCACGAAGACCGTCGTTGAGTTGATGGGCTCTCGGACATCTCTCTACTCCTCCCCGCGCTGTTGGTCGCGCTCGGACACTCGAAGGCCGCTGAACGGCCGTTTGAATGAGTTTGCGGGCATTGTTCGCGGAGCGCCAGCCTCTTCCTGCGATCGAGACGCGCGTCCGCCGCTTCACGCGATCGCTTCGCTGAAGGTGCGGAAAGGGATGCGGAGCGCCGGACAGCGTCCGGAGTTTGGAAGTAGAAATACCGTTTCGACGAAGCCCGACGCTCCGCGCGATCGTTTTCCGGAAGCGTGACGCCGTGATGCTGTTCGCACCCCGACACCCTTGAAGCCTCCGACGGGCGGGTCAGGCCGCGTAGCCTGATCCCGGTCAGGAACCTTTCAGCTCCTCTGTCGCTCTCCTCGGCCTGCATCCACCGTCGTTTCTGTGTTCCAGGGTCGACTACCGTGGGGATGGCGCAGTTGCGGAGTCTCCCCCGCGCCGACGAGCGCGCCCGCTCGATCGCCCCCCGTCGCCGCAACGGTCGCTGGCCACGCGCCCTTTCCTCGCGATGAGGTGGGTAGAGAATACGGCAGGTTTCGCGGCCGGGGACGCAAGGCCGTGAATGCTCGCGCGATCCCCATGAACCCCTCTCTCTTTGAGAGAGGGTGGGGCCCATGCGCAGCATGGGAGGGTGAGGGTTACGCCCTCTCCGGACAAGGCAATGGCGAGGTAAGTGGCTGAGAGATCTCGGTTTTCTCCGGCTATCGGTGAAACCTCTCACCCTCCCACGCCTGCGGCGCGGGCCCCTCCCTCTCTCCATGAGAGAGGGCTTCAACGCCCGCGCTCAGACGGGAATTCACCCCTGTGGCTTCAGCTTCAGCGGCAACCCGGCGGCCACGAAATAGACCTCGTCGACCGTCTGGGCCAGCTGCTGGTGCAGCCGGCCGGCCTCATCCCGAAACCGCCGGCCCAGCGGAGTTTCGGCACCAGGCCCAGGCCGACCTCGTTGCTGACCAGCCAGAGTTGGGCGGGGCACGCCGCCACGGCGTCGACTAGGGCTGTGACGGCCGCCTCCACGTCCCGCTCGGCCAGCATCAGGTTGGACAACCAAAGGGTCAGGCAGTCGACCATGGCCACGGCGTGAGGGGGCAGGGCGGTGATCGCCTCGGCCAGGGCCAGCGGCGCCTCCACCGTGGTCCATGATTCGCCGCGGTCGGCCTGGTGGCGGGCGATGCGTTCGGCCATTTCGTCGTCAAAGGCTTGGCCAGTGGCGATCAGCACCGGACGCGCCGCTCCAGCGACGGTTTCCGCCGCCTTCTGGGCGAAGGCGCTCTTGCCGGAACGGGCTCCGCCCAGCACCAGGATCGACGTCATGGAAGCTCCACATTGACCGTGCGCGGCGCAGTCTATAGGGCTGGCCGCGCGTCAGGCTCCTCGAAAGAGGATTAAAAGGGAACGAGGTTCAACACCTCGGCTGCCCCCGCAACTGTAAGCGGCGAGTTCTAGCGTCACATGCCACTGGGGTCTTTCGGATCCTGGGAAGGCGACGCCAAGAGCGACGACCCGCGAGCCAGGAGACCTGCCCGGCGCAGTCGTTCATCGCTCGGCCGGGGTGCGCCGAACGAACGGGATCTCCCGCGAAACGACAGTCAAAAGGGCCGCGCGACGGTCCGGGGCGTAATCGCGGCTGTCCAGCTGGCGGGGCGTCGCGGTCAGGCGCGCGGGTCGTTCAACTGGGAAGATTGAAACATGATCCGAACGTTTCTGAGCTCCACCGCGCTCGCCACGATCCTTGTCGCCGGTCCGGCCATGGCCGACGAGCAGAAGGCCCCGGAAGCCGATGTCGCCGGCGCCGTCGGCGCCAACGGCGTCGCCGAACTGGTGGTCACCGCGACCCGCACCGTCCAGCCGATCGAGAAGGTCGGCGCGTCGGTCACCGTCCTGACCCAGGCCGCCATCGAGGCCAGTCAGGCCATCTCGGTCACGGAGCTGCTGGCCCAGACGCCGGGCGTCAGCTTCACCCGCAACGGCGGACCCGGCGCGACGACCGGCCTCAACATCCGCGGCGCCGAGACCCAGCACACCGTGGTGCTGATCGACGGCGTCAAGCTGAACGACCCGTCCTCGACCCAGGGCGGCTTCAACAGCGGCAACCTGCTGGTCGGCGACATCGCGCGCATCGAGGTGCTGCGCGGCGCCCAGTCGACGCTTTGGGGCAGCCAGGCCATCGGCGGCGTGGTCAATATCGTCACCGCCGATCCCACCGTCCCGTTCACCAGCTCGATCGAGGCCGAAGGCGGCGCGCGCAAGACCGGCTACCTGCGGGCCGGCGTCGGCGGCGCTTCGGACAAGATCACCTGGCGCCTGGCCGGCGGTTACTACACCACAGACGGCTTCTCCTCGTACAAGGTCGGCAAGGAGAAGGACGGTTACCAGAACACCGGCCTGTCGGGCCGCGTTCGTGTGGCGCTGACGGAGAACGTCTCGGCCGAGGTGCGCTCGGTCTATTCGAAGGGCAAGAATGACTTCGACGCCTTCAACGGCGACAGCCCCGAATTTGGCCGCACCGAGGAACTGGTCGTCTATACCGGCCTGAACTTCGCCCTGCTGGACGGCCGCTGGAATAACCGCCTCGGCTACGCCTACACCGACACCGACCGGGAGAACCTCAACCCGGCCCGCCCAGCCGCGCCGTTGACCTTCGACGCCGCCGGCAAGAACAAGCGCTTCGAATATCAGGGCGTGTTCGCCATCTCGGACATCTGGACCGCCACCTTCGGCGCCGAAACCGAGAAGGCCCGCATGCGCACGCGCTCGCCGACGGTCGCCAAGCCGAACCCGGTGTTCAGCACCGGCCGCGTCGGCGTCGACAGCCTCTACGGCCAGCTGCAGGTCGAGCCGGTGAAGGGCCTGACCCTGACGGGCGGGCTGCGCTACGAGGATCACGACACCTATGGCAGCCACACCCTGGGGCAGGTCGCGGCGGCCTGGGCGCTCAACGAGGGCGACACCGTCCTCCGCGCCAGCTTCGGCCAGGGCTTCCGCGCCCCGGGCCTCTACGAGCTCTACAGCGAGTACGGCAACCTGACCCTGGCGCCGGAGGAGTTCGACAGCTGGGACGCCGGCGTCGAGCAGCGCTTCTTCGGCGGCAAGGCCCGCGCCTCGGCCACCTGGTTCCACCGCGAGGCCGACAACGAGATCCGCTTCTTCTCGTGCGCCTCGGGCTCGACCACGGCGTTGTGCAATCCGAACGGCGCTTTCCGCTTCGGCTACTACGACAACGTCCAGAAGACCAAGGCCCAGGGCCTGGAGCTGATCGGCGAGGTCAAGCCGACCACGGCCCTGACCATCACCGGCAACTACACCTACACCGACGCCGAGTCCGCCTCGGGCGCCAGCAAGGGCAAGCAGCTGACCCGCCGCCCGAAGAACATGGGCAACCTGTCGGCGACCTATCGCTGGCCGGTGGGCCTGTCGACCACCGTGGCGGTGCGTTACGTGGGCAAGACCTACAACAACGACGCCAACACCCAGGTGGTGAAAGACTACACCCTGGTCGACCTGCGCGCGGCCTATCCGATCAGCGAGACCCTAGAGGTGTTCGGCCGGGTCGAGAACGCGTTCGACAAGGACTACCAGACCATCCTGAACTACGGCGCGCCGGGACGCGGGGCCTTCGTGGGCCTGCGGGCGCGTTTCTAGGCTGATGTCGGCGTCGATCTCCACCATCGGCGCCTTCCGGCACGGCGGCCGTCTCCGCGAGGCGATGGCCGCTTTTCCGGACGCGCCGCGTCCCTGGCTGGACCTGTCGACCGGGATCAATCCCGAGCCGTGGTCGGGCCAGCGGGCGCCGGCCGACGCCCTGCGCCGGCTGCCGGACCCGCGTGAGCTCGCCGAACTCGAGACGATCGCCGCGCGCGCTTTCGGCGTCGCCGACCCCGGCCGCGTGGTCGCCACCTCCGGCGCGGAGGCGGCGCTGCGGCTGCTGCCCGGTCTGATCGGCGGCGGGGAGGTCGCGCTGCTGGCCCCGATCTATGGCGGCCATGCCGAGAGCTGGGCGGCCTCGTCGCCAAGCCTCGTGACGTCGCTGGAAGACCCTCGAGCCGTCGCCGCCGATGTGCTGGTGCTGGTCAATCCGAACAATCCCGACGGCCGCCGCATCGACCGCGACACCTTGGCAGCCCTGGCCGCGGAACGCTCCGACGCCGGACGCTGGACCGTTGTCGACGAGTCCTTTGGCGAGGTCGCGCCGGAGCTCAGCGTCGCCGAGCTGGAGATCGACCGGCTGGTGATCCTGCGCTCGTTCGGCAAGTTCTATGGCCTGCCGGGTGCGCGACTGGGTTTCCTGATTGGAAACAAGATCTTCGCGCGGGAATTTCGCGCGCTGGTCGGCGATTGGCCCATCGGCGCCGACGCCCTGGCGCTGGGGATAGAGGCCTATGCCGACGCCGCCTGGCGGGGACGGACCCGTGCGTGGCTGGCCACCCAGGCCGGCGCGGTCGACACGGTCCTGGCCAAGGCGGGTCTCAAGCCGCTCGGCGGCTGCGATCTCTTCCGCTGGGTGGAGACGCCGGACGCGCACGGCCTGTTCACGCGGCTCTGCGCGCGGGGGATACTGACTCGGCCCTTCGCCGATCGCCCTGATCGACTTCGCCTTGGTCTGCCTTCTCGCAATGATTTCAATCGTTTTGAGAGAGATATTCACGCGGTGACATCGTGAATCGCCGGGAGGTCGTGAGCGGAGCGCTGGCGATGACGGCGGGCGCGCCGCCGCCACGTCCCCGGCGCATCGTGTCGCTGAACAGCTGCCTGGACGCCATGCTGGTCCACCTGGCCGACCGCGGCCAGATCGCCGCCCTCAGTCACTACGCCCGCGACGCGCGGGCCTCCACCGTCGCGGATCAGGCCCGGACGCTGCCCTACACCTGGGAGAGCGCCGAGGAGGTCATCGACCTCATGCCCGATCTCGTCCTGGCCAGCCAGCACTCGGCGCTGGCGACGCGCAACGCGCTCAAGCGCCTGCATGTGCCGGTCCAGCGCTTCAAGGTGCCTAGGTCGATCGACGAGAGCCTCCTCCAGGTCCGCGAGGTGGCCAGGCTGATCGGCCATCCCGATCGCGGCGAGGCCCTGGTCGCGCGTATCGGAGCGGCGATCGCGGCGGCCAGGCCCGCGCCCGGCGCGCGGCGGCTGACGGCGCTGATCTATCAGCCCAACGGCTTCGCGGCCGGCCCTGGAACCCTGGTCGACGAGATGATGGCGGAAACCGGCTTCGACAATGTCGCCCGCCGCTTCGGCTTGAAGACCTGGGCAATGTCGGGCTGGAGCGCCTGCTGGCCGATCCGCCCCAGGTGCTGCTGGTCGGCGTCCCGGCGCCCGGCGCGCGCAGCTGGGCGGACCGGGTCATGTCCCATCCGGCTCTCAAGGTCATATCCGGGCGAATGCGTCAGGTGCGGCTGCCCGAAAGGCTCCTCTATTGCGGCGGCCCGGTGCTGATCGAGACCGCCGCCGCCATGGCGCTGGCGCGCGCCCAAGCTTTGAAGGAGGGCGCATGAAATCGCGATCGCCATGGATGATCGGCGGCGTCCTGCTGGCGCTGCTGGTCGTGCTGTTCGGCGTCAGCTTGTGCGCCGGGCGCGTCTGGGCGCCGTGGAGCGCCTGGACCTCGGGCGGCGCCGATCCGCGCTGGGCCATCGTCTTCGGCCTGCGCCTGCCGCGCACCATTCTGGCCATGCTGGTCGGCGGAGCCCTGGGCCTCTCCGGCGCGGCGCTGCAGGGCTACACCCGCAATCCGTTGGCCGATCCCGGAGCCCTCGGCGTCTCGGCGTCGGCGGCGCTGGGCGCGGTGCTGACGCTCTATCTGGGCGCGGCGGGCGAGGCGATCTGGATCCTGCCGGCCGCCGCCATGGTCGGGGCGGGCCTGGGCGTCGCGGCCCTGCTGGCCCTGGCGGGCGTCACCTCCAGCATCGTGACCTTCATCCTGGCCGGCTTCGTCATCCAGACGGTCTGCGGCGCCGGCATCGCCCTGGCCCTGAACCTCGCGCCCAACCCTTGGGCGGTGAACGAGATCATCAACTGGACGCTGGGCTCGCTGGCCGATCGCAGCGTCGACGAGGTCAAGCTGGCCGCGCCGGGCGTCATCGCCGGCGGCGTGCTGCTGCTGACCCTGGGGCGCTCGCTGGACGCCTTGACCTTGGGCGAGCAGGGCGCGCGCTCCCTGGGCGTCGACCTGTCGCGCACGCGGCTGCTGATGGCCGTCGGCGTCGCCGTGGCGGTCGGGTCGAGCGTGGCGGTGACCGGCGTCATCAGCTTCGTCGGCCTGATCACGCCGCACCTGCTGCGGCCGCTGCTAGGCTCCAAGCCGAGCGCCGTGCTGCTGCCGTCGTTCCTGGGCGGCGCGGCCCTCACCCTGGCCGCCGACATCCTGGTGCGGATGACTCCGGCCGCCAGCGAGGTCAAGTTGAGCGTCGCCATGGCTATATTGGGCGGGCCGTTCTTCCTGGCCATGCTGATCTCGATGCGCCGGAGGCTGGCATGATCTCCGCCCGGAACGTGACCCTCGCCCTGGGCGGACGTCCGGTGCTGGACGGCGTCTCCGCCGATTTCGCCAAGGGAGGGCTGATCGCCATCCTCGGTCCCAACGGGGCGGGCAAGTCGACCCTTCTATCGTGCCTGGCCGGCCTGCTGCGCCCGGATGGCGGCGGGATCACCCTGGACGGCGTAGCGGTCGCGACCATGCCCGGCCGCCAGCGCGCCGGCCGCATCGCCTTCCTGGCCCAGACGCCCGAGATCGCCTGGGACGTCGACCTGCGCGCCTTCGTGGGCCTGGGTCGCACGCCGCATCTCGGGGCCTTCGGTCCCAGCGCCGAGGACCGCGCGGCGGTCGACGCCGCCATCGCCGCCGCCAGCCTGGAAACCTTCGTCGACCGCGCCGTCACCCGGCTATCGGGCGGCGAGCGGGCCCGCGCCCTGATCGCGCGCGGCCTGGCCGGCCAGACCGACTGGCTGCTGGCCGACGAGCCGCTGACGGGTCTCGATCCCGGCCACGCGCTCGACGCCCTGGCCCTGTTCCGCCGCCTGGCCCACGACCAGGGCAAGGGC
Source organism: Caulobacter sp. UC70_42 (assembly GCF_044056025.1). Taxonomy (NCBI): domain Bacteria; kingdom Pseudomonadati; phylum Pseudomonadota; class Alphaproteobacteria; order Caulobacterales; family Caulobacteraceae; genus Caulobacter; species Caulobacter sp. UC70_42. Next base: position 3,990,928 of record NZ_CP171994.1, read on the forward strand.
GTGATCGTCACCCTGCACGACCTGAACCTGGCCGCGCGCTTCGCCGACCGGGTGATGGTGCTGAGCGAAGGCCGCCTCGTCGTCGACGGCGCGCCCGACACGGCCCTGACGCCGCAGACCCTGTCGGATGTCTATGGCGTCGCTGTCCGCCGCCATGCCGGCGAGGGCGGTCCGCTGATCGAGGTGCTGGGCCGTGCCGGCTAGACTGTCCTCCAGCGGCCCCTGGATCGTCCTGGCGGCGGCGGTCGTGGAGGCCGCCGTCGGCTATCCGGACGCCCTGCACCGGCGCGCGCCGCATCCCGTCGTCTGGATCGGCGGGCTGATCTCGTCGCTGGAAGCGGGCCTGAACCTGCCGGATTTCAACGGGACCACGCGCCGCCTGCTGGGCGTCGTGACCCTGGGGGTCATCGTCGGAGTCAGCGGTCTGGCGGGGTGGCTGATCGCGAAGGTCGGCGGTCCCTGGGCGGTCGTGCTGGTCGGGACCCTGGGCCTGGCCCAACGCAGCCTGTTCGACCATGTTCGCGCCGTGGCGAGACCCCTCGCGGCGGGCGACCTGGACAGTGCGCGCATTACGGTCGGCCACATCGTCGGACGCGATGTTGGCCGACTAAACGAGAGCGACATCGCCACGGCCGCCATCGAGAGCCTGGCGGAGAGTTTTTGCGACGGCGTCGTCGCGCCCCTGTTCTGGTTTGTGGTCGCCGGCCTGCCGGGCCTGTTCGTCTACAAGGCCGTCAACACCGCCGACAGCCTGATCGGTCACCGCGAGCCGCGCTGGCGGGCGTTCGGCTGGGCTTCGGCGCGCTTCGACGACCTGCTGAACCTGCTCCCCGCGCGGCTGGCGGGCATGGTGATCGCCCTCGCGGGAGGCCGCGGCTGGAAGATCATGCTGCGCGACGCCGGCAAGCACGCCTCGCCAAACGCCGGCTGGCCCGAGGCGGCCATGGCCGGCGCCCTCGGCGTCCAGCTCGGCGGTCCGGCCTGGTACGACGGCGCGCTGTCCCAGCGTCCGGTGCTCGGCGAGGGCGGTGCGGCGACGCCGGCCGACCTGGTCCGCGCCCTGCGGATCTATCTTGTCGCCTGCGGGCTGCTCTGGGTGATGCTGGCCGTCGCCGGGTTCGTCTGGGGAGGATTCGCATGGCCGCTTTGATGATCCAGGGCTGCGGCTCCGACGTCGGCAAGTCGGTGCTGGTCGCCGGTCTCTGTCGTCTGTTCGCCAATCGCGGCCTGAAGGTGCGGCCGTTCAAGCCGCAGAACATGTCCAACAACGCCGCCGTGACCGCCGACGGCGGAGAGATCGGCCGCGCCCAGGCCCTGCAGGCCATCGCCTGCCGCGTCGCCCCGACCGTCGACATGAACCCGGTGCTCTTGAAGCCCCAGAGCGACGTCGGCGCCCAGCTGATCGTGCGCGGCCGGATCGCCGGGACCTGGAAGGCGCGCGGCTATCAGGAGCGCAAGGCGACGCTGCTGGACACCGTGCTGGAGAGCTTCCGCGCGCTGGAGGCGCAGAGCGACCTCGTCATCGTCGAAGGCGCCGGCAGCCCCGCCGAGATCAACCTGCGGGCCGGCGACATCGCCAATATGGGCTTCGCGATCGCGGCCGACGTGCCGGTGGTGCTGGTCGGCGACATCGATCGCGGTCATGTCATCGCCGCTCTGGTCGGGGCCCACGTGGTGCTGGACGCCGCCGATCGGGCGATGATCAAGGGCTTCCTGATCAACAAGTTTCGGGGCGATCCCAGCCTGTTCCAGGACGGCCGCGCCGAGATCGTCCGCCGCACCGGCTGGGCGGACCTCGGCATGGCGCCCTGGCTGGCGGCGGCGCGGCGCCTGCCGGCCGAAGACGCCGTGGTGCTGGACCGCGCCGCGACCGCCGGCGGCCGCAAGGTGCGGATCGTCGTGCCGATGCTGTCGCGGATCGCCAATTTCGACGAGTTCGACGCCCTGCGCGCCGAGCCGGAGGTGGAGTTCGCCTTCGTCCCCGCCGGGCGCGCCGCTGCCGGGCGACGCCGATCTCGTGATCCTGCCGGGCACCAAGGCGACCCTGGCCGACCTGGCCTTCCTGCGCGCCCAAGGCTGGGACATCGATCTGGCCGCCCACATCCGGCGCGGCGGCCGGGTGCTGGGCGTCTGCGGCGGCTACCAGATGCTGGGCCGGCGGGTGTCGGATCCGGACGGCGTCGAGGGGCCGCCGGACTCGGTTGAGGGATTGGGTCTGCTGGACGTCGAGACGGTGATGACCGGCGACAAGACCTTGCGACCCGTTGCGGGACGGCTGGCTGGCGGCGCGCGGTTCGAGGGCTACGAGATGCACGTCGGCCGCACAACAGGGGCGGTGTCGCCGATGCTGACCTTCGACGACGGCGCCGAACGATGGCGCGGTCTCGGCCAACGGCCAGGTGCGCGGCGCCTATGTCCACGGCCTGTTCGACCAAGGCGAGGCGAGGGCGGCCCTGCTAGCCGAGCTGGGCGCGGTCTCGGACGCGATCGACCAGGCCGTTCGCGTCGACCAGGCGCTGGACGAGATCGCCGCTGACCTGGAGCAGGCCTTCGACATTCCCGCCCTGGCCGCGATCGCCGGCCTGGAGAGCTTCTGATGACCCTTCCGACCGTCACCCCCGTCGACCTTAGCCAGGCGCCCCGGCTGCGCGCCTCAATCGATGGCAAGGCCAAGCCCTTGGGCGCGCTGGGGCGGATCGAGGACCTGGCCGCGCGCCTGGCGCTGATCGCCGGCGAGCGGCCGCTGGACAGAGCCTTGCTGCTGGTCTTCGCCGGCGACCACGGGCTGACCGCCGAGGGCGTCTCGGCCTATCCGTCCAGCGTCACCCAGGCCATGGTCGCGACCTTCCTGGCCGGCAAGGCCAGCGCCAACGCCTTCGCCCGCGCGGTCGGCGCCGAGCTTCGCGTCGTGGACGCCGGAGTCGACGCCGAACTTCCGTCCCATCCGAACCTGCTGGCGCAGAAGTTGCGGCGCGGGACGCGCAACGCCGCCGTCGAGCCAGCCCTGACACCAGAAGAGGTCGACCGCGCGCTTGAGGCCGGTGCCCGCATCGCCCGCGAAGCGGCCGCCGAAGGCTTCGAGATCCTGGCGCTGGGCGAGATGGGCATCGGCAACACCGCCTCGGCGGCCCTGCTCATGCATCGCCTGGCCCCCGCGCCGCTGGCCGAATGCGTCGGGCGGGGGACCGGTCATGACGACGCGGGCCTGGCCCACAAGCTGGCCGCGCTGGAGCGCGCGGCGGCGCGGTCGGACGCCACCGAGCCCGCCGCCGTCCTGGCCGAGTTTGGCGGGCTGGAGATCGCCATGATGGCCGGGGCGGTGATCGGCGCGGCGTCGGCGCGGATCCCGGTGTTGGTCGACGGCTTCATCGCCTCGGCGGCGGCGCTCGCGGCGATCCGAATGGTCCCGGCGGCTCAGGACTACTGTGTTTTCTGCCATCGCTCGGCCGAGCGGGGGCATCAGCGGATGATGGCGGCGCTGGAGGTCGAGCCGCTGCTGGACCTGGGTCTGCGTCTCGGCGAGGGCACCGGCGCGCTGCTGGCTCTGCCGGTCGTGCGCGCCGCCTCACGGCTGATAAGCGACGTCGCCAGCCTGGACGACGTCCTGAGCGGACGGCTCTGAACATGGGCTGGCTCGCGCATCAGGTCCGGCTGCTGCTCTGTGCGGTCCAGTTCCTGACGCGCGCCCCAACCCCGGCGCTGAAGACCTTCGAGCCCGACTGGATCACCCGCTCGGCCCGCTATTTCCCGCTGGTGGGTCAGGGCGTGGGGGCGGTGTGCGCCCTCGTGCTGCTGATTGGCGAGCGGCTGTGGAGCGCGCCGGTCGGGGCGATCCTGGCCCTCGGCGCGGGACTGCTGATCACCGGCGCCTTCCATGAGGACGGCCTGGCCGACACCGCCGACGGCCTGGGCGGCGGCCAGACCCCGGCTCGGCGTCTGGAGATCATGAAGGACAGCCGCGTCGGGACCTATGGCGTCTGCGCCCTGGTCGGCGTGCTGACGCTGAAGGCCGCCGTGCTGGCCACGACGCCGATCGCCGGCGCGCTCTTGTTGGCCGCCCACGGCCTGGGGCGCGCCGCCGCCGTGGTGGTCATGCGCCTGACGCCCTACGCGCCCAGTGGCGAGGCGGGAAAATGGAAGCCTGTTCCTAACGGCGTGCGGACTGGCGAGGTGATCGTCGCCCTGCTGATCGCCGGCTGGCCGCTGATCCTGCTGCCGCCGAGCGCGGTCCTGGTCGGCCTCGCGAGCGGCGCGCTGCTGGCCGGCTTGCTGGCCCTGACCGCCAGGCGGCTGATCGGCGGCCACACCGGCGACGTGCTTGGCGCCGTCGAGCAGGTGTTCGAGCTCGGCTTCCTGCTCGGCGCGGCGGCGCTGGCATGAGGCTGCTGGTCGGCCCCATCACGGCGGTCGGCCGGCTGGAAGCCGAGGCGGACCATGTGCTGTCGCTGATCTCGCCGGACGCGGCGGCGCCGGCTGTAACGCAGCCGAGAACCCTTTTACGATTCAACGATATCGCTGAACAACGTGAAGGTCTCATCGCGCCTTCGGCGGCGATGATCGAGGCGATCCTGGCGCTGCGCGACACGCCCACCTTGCTGATCCACTGCTTCGCCGGCGTCAGCCGCTCGACGGCGGCGGCCTATGTCCTGGCCTGCGCGACGCGGCCAACGGGCGAGGAGGGAGCGCTGGCCGCTCAACTCCGCTCGCTCTGCCCGGAAGCCACGCCCAACCCCCTGATGATCGCGCTGGCCGACAGGATCCTGGATCGCGGCGGCGCCATGGCCCGCGCCATCGCCGGCATCGGTCGCGGCGTTGACGCCTATGAAGGGACAGTGATCGACTGGCGTCTGGCCTAGTTCAGACTTGGCAGCTCGATCTTCACCAGCTTCCACTTGAAGAGCCCGCGACGCTCCAGCACCAGGCCGAACGGCTCCTGGTCGCGGTCCTTGCGGTCGCGATAGGTGGCGCGGAAGTGATCGAGGTCCACGTAGCCGTAACGGACCTCGGTGTCGGACTTGGCCTTGGGCTTCTTCACCTCGGGCTGGGGCTGCTCGATCACCGGACCACCCGGCGTGGCGCTGATGCTTTTCGGCGGCTCGTTGGTCGCGACCATATTGGCGATGGCGTCCGGCGTCGCATAGGTGTCGACCGCCTTGTCGACCACGCCGACCAGGAGCATCTGGCCGAAGGCGGCGAAGGGGTTGTCGCGCAGCTTCGGGTCTTCCTCGACCTTGCGGGTCATGCTGGCCTTGAGCTGGCTCTTCAGACTCTCACGCACGGCCGGGAAGTCGACGGCGCTCTCCAGCCGGGCCTTGTCGCCCGCCTTGGCCGCCGCCGTCAGGCCCTGCAGCGCGAGGATCGGTGAGGCGAAATAGCCGGCGATCACCAGCGCGGCCAGGACGCCCAGGCCAACGCCCGTCAAGATGCGATTAGAGCGAGTCATAAGTTTCTCCCGCGAGGATCAAGGCAGGCGGGAGAACCCGGGTCAACTCATGGCCGCGAGGCCCGCAGGATCTCCGCCCACGGCGCCGGCTTCTTGCCCGTGCGCTTCACCAGGTCGTCACGCAGCGGCAGGTATCGGGCGTCGAGCAGGCTGGCCAGGGTATAGGTGCCGACGCCGTTGGAGACGTCCCAGTCGTGAGGCGCATACTCCTTCTGTCCCGAATTGGCCCGATCGCGGTCGAACTGGATCTTGGAATTGACGAACTCGCTGTGGGTCTTTTCCCCCCGCGCGAACGCGGCCAACCAATCCAGCGAATGGGGCAGGCTGGAGCCGGTCGGACTCTTCCAGCTGAACCAGTCCTCGCCATGCGCCTGGGCCGACAGGGCGGCCATCATCAGCGGATCGAGATTGTAGGTGACGTAGTGCAGGGCGTCGCGCTCGTGGAAGTCGAAGGTCGAGCCGTCAGCATAGAGGTTGACGCCGATCTGCTTGCGGAAGGCGTCGCGGGCGCGGGCGATCAGCTTGGCGTCGCCGGTCTGGTAGGCGGCCAGGGTCGCCATCTTGATCCTGTGGCTCTGCCAGTTGGTGTGGGCGTTCGTCGGCCCCGCGTCCATGGCGTCGAGATAGCCGACCGCCATCCTGCGCCAGAAGGCGTCGAGCTTGGCGCGGATCGGGGCGGGGAGATCGCTCTCCGTCAGGTCGGTGGCCATGACCAGCGTGTCGAAGCCGGTCTCGTCGATCGGATTGAACGAGATCTGGTAGATGTCGGCCCAGTTCTCCAGATAGCGGCCCGTGGCCTCCAGGAACCTGCGGTCGCCGGTCAGGCGGTAGGCCAGCGCGAAGTTCAGCACGATCGGCTGGTCCTCGCGGGCCTTGATGCTGATCTCGCGGATGCCTTTGCCCGGCAGGGTGCCTTCGGTGTGCGCATGCGGGATGGCGCCGGGCGGGCGGTCCAGGGTCGCCTCGGCGCGCGCGACGATCGCCGCCTTAAGCGCGGGCGACACCGCGCCCTTGCCAAAGGTCGGACCCAGCAGGCCGTAGTCGGCGGCGTGCGCCGCGGACGCCACGGTCATCAGGGCGCACGCGGCGAGCCATGCGGTCTTCATAGAAGCCTCCCAAGCTTTCTTGGAGCAAGATATCTGGCCAATCTTCAGGCTTGTCAATTATTGGTCATGCCAATTTATGACATTGGCCGGACCGGACAGCGCCGTGTCCGCCCCCTACGACGACCCCAACGACGGTCCACGGCGCCGCTCAGCCATCGGCGCTCGCGCCACCCCGCTTCTCTGTAAGTTTGACGGAAATCCCGCGGGCGTGCATCGCAGGGATAGGAAGACCGAATAACAGGGCGAGGAAACGTGTCGGACGGGCGTGCGCGCATCGTGGCGTGGCTGGGGCGGGAAATCCTGCCCCACGAAGCGGCTGTGCGCGCGTGGCTGCGGCGCTCATTCGCCGCGGCTGGCGACGTCGACGATATCCTTCAGGAGACCTATTGCCGCTTGGCCGCCCTCAGCACGATCGACCATATCGCCGAGCCGCGCGGCTATTTCTTCCAGGCCGCGCGCAGCGTGGCCCTGGAACAGATCCGCCGCGCCCGCGTGGTGCGCATCGAGACCGTCAGCGAGATCGAGGCGCTGGACCTGGCGCTTGAGGACCCCTCGGCCGAGCGGATCGTCTCGGGCCGGCGAGAGCTGGAGCGGGTGAGGGGGCTGATCGCGGCCCTGCCGGATCGCTGCCGCAGGATCTTCGAGCTGCGCAAGATCGAGGGCGTGTCTCAGCGCGAGATCGCCCGGCGGCTGGGCGTCAGCGAAAACGTGGTCGAGAACGAGGCGGTGCGCGGCCTGCGCGCCATCCTCGCGGCCATGACCGAACAGGATGCGCCGGCGGGCGCGCGAGGAGCCGGAGAGAAGACCGATGGTCGAACGCGAAAGCGCCGCTGACATCGAGGCGGACGCCGCCCGATGGGTGGTCCGCGTCGATCGTGACGGCGAGGCCGTCCGCTCCGAGCTCGACGCCTGGCTGGCCGGCGATCGGCGCCGCAGGGGCGCCTATGCGCGGGCCGAAGCCGGCTGGACTCGTCTTGACCGCGCCCAGGCCCTGTTCGTTCACGCGCCGGCCGCGCCCGACCGCCCGCGGCTGAGCCGTCGCGGGGTCGTGGCGGGCCTGGGTGCCGTCGCCGCGGGTCTGACGGCCATGGTGATCGGCCCGCGCCTGCTGGCCCAGCGATACGGCACAGCCTTAGGCGAAATCCGCCGGGTGCCGATGGCCGACGGCTCTGTGGCGGCGATCAACACCAGCTCCGAGCTCAAGGTGGACATGCAGCCGCGACTTCGCGCCGTGAAGCTTGAGCGGGGCGAAGCCTGGTTCGCGGTGGCCAAGGATGCGCATCGCCCCTTTGTCGTCCAGAGCGGCCCGGTCCGCGTTCGCGCGGTCGGCACGGCCTTTTCGGTGCGCAAGCGCGAGGGCGGCAGCGACGTGCTGGTTACCGAGGGGGTGGTCGAGGTCTGGACCGAGGATGGCAAGACGCCGCCGCGCCGCGTCTTCGCCGGTGAGCGGGTTTTCGCCGACAATGGGGCCGGCGTCCTGATCCCGCCCGAGGCCGACGCGGATCTGGCCCGGCGGCTCGCCTGGCGGGATGGCCAGATCGTCCTGGACGGCCAGACGCTGACCGAGGCCGCCGCCGAGTTCAACCGCTACAACGATCGCAAGATCGAGGTCGCCGATGCCCGCCTGGCCGACGAGCGGTTCGTCGGCTGGTTCCGGACCAACGACCCCGAAGGCTTCGCCGAGGCCGCCGCCGCCACCTTCAACGGTAAGGTGGTCCTGCGCGACGGCGCCATCGTCCTGCGGGGCCAATAGGCGCGCCGCGTAAAAAAAATCGACCGATGCCTGACGGAAACCGGTTTCCGTCGCATCGCACCAAACAGGCGTTCCAAGAAGCGCCGTTTGAACCACAGAGGGAGGGGCGCATGCGGACGTCGCTGCGTACTTACGAAAAATCCTGCTTGATGATCGCGGCGGGCGCCAGCGCGCTCCTGGCCGCGTCGGGCGCTCACGCCCAGGTGCGCAAGTTCGACGTGCGCGAGCAGTCGGCCGCCACGGGCATTCCGCAGTTCGGCAAGCAGGCCGAGTTGCAGATCCTGGCGCCGCAAAGCGCGGTGGCGGGCAAGCGCGTCAACGCCGTGCGGGGCGCCTATACGGTCGAGGAAGGCCTGGCGCGCCTGCTGCGCGGCGCGGACCTGACCGTGGTGTCCAACAACGGCCGCACGGCGGTTCTGGGTCAGACGGCCTCGCTGCAGTTGGCGTCCACCGCCGCGGTCCCGATGATCGCCGCCCAGGCCGTCGCGCCGGTCTCGGCCCCGCCGGAAGAGGCTTCGTCCGAAGTCGAGGCCGTGGTCGTCACCGGCTTCCGCGCCAGCCTGCAGAGCGCCATGAACCTCAAGCGTCGCTCAAGCGGCGTGGTCGACGTCATCAAGGCCGAGGACATCGCCGACTTCCCGGACGCCAACCTGGCCGAGTCGATCCAGCGGGTGCCGGGCGTCTCGATCGCCCGCGACGCCGGCGAGGGCCGCCAGATCACCGTTCGCGGCCTTGGTCCGCAGTTCACCCGCGTGCGTATCAACGGCGTCGAGGGCCAGAGCACGGCCAGCGGCACCGACAGTTCGGGCGGCGCCAACCGCAACCGCGCCTTTGACTTCAACGTCTTCGCCTCGGAACTTTTCAACAGCATCACCGTGCGCAAGACCGCCTCGGCCCAGACCGAGGAAGGGTCCCTGGGCGCCACCGTCGACCTGCAGACGGGCCGACCGTTCGACTACAAGGGCGCGACCCTCGTGGTCTCGGCTCAGGAAGGCTACAACGACCTCTCCAAGTCGTGGGACCCGCGGTTCGCGGTTCTGGCCTCGAACACCTGGTTCGACGGCAAGCTGGGGGCTCTGGTCTCGGTGGCCTATACCGAACGCGGGCTGCTGGAAGAAGGCCACGGCTCGGGCGGCTGGCTGAACGGCACGGAAGCGGGAGGCTTCAATCCCGCCTCCACCTTCAAGCCGGCCGGCACGGCTTCGGTGTTCACACCGCGCTTCCCGCGCTATGGGCGGCTGAGCCATGAGCAAAAGCGCCTGGGCGTCACCGGCTCGTTCCAGATGCGCCCTGACGACCGCACCCTGATCGGTCTGGACGTGCTCTATTCGGACTTCAAGGCCACGCGCGAGGAGAACTGGCTGGAGGCCCTGTCCTTCGCCCGCAACGCCTCGCAGGGCGGCCGCCCCGAGATCATCGTCCGCGACGGCGTGGTCAATTCCAAGGGCGACATGGTCTACGGCCTGTTCGACGACGTCGACGTCGAGAGCGAGACCCGCTTCGACAAGCTGGACACCAAGTACAGCCAGGCGACCTTCACGGCCGAGCATGAGTTCGGCGACCGCTTCAAGCTGAGCGGTTTGCTGGGCTTCTCGAAGTCGGACTTCGACAACCCCATCCAGACGACGGTGATCCTGAACCGCGAGAACGCCGATGGCTTCTCGTATGACTATCGGGTCAATCCGAACCTGCCGGCGATGAACTTCGGCTTCGACGTCACCGATCCGTCGGCCTACAATTTCGGCGCGGCGCGCTCGGAGATCCGCCTGCGGCCACAGGGCGTGACCAACAAGATCGCGACCGCCCAGCTGGACGGCGACTACCGCCTGAACGACGGCCTGAACCTGAAGGTCGGCGTCAACTTCAAGAAGTACAACTTCGACTCGTGGGCCCAGGCCCGGGTCAACGAGTCCGTCGTGCCGACCCTGCCGGCCGGCGTGACGCTGAGCAGCCTGACCAAGCTGGTTTCGGGCTTCGGCCGAAACCTCGGCGCTTCGGGCATCCCGACCAGCTGGGCCGCGCCGGACCTCGACGCCTTCGCCAAGCTGTTCAACATCTACAGCGGCACGGGCCTCTTCGAGCTCAGCGGCGCCTCAAACGCCAACGCCCGCGGCAACATCCGCAGCGTAGAGGAGAAGGACAGCGCCGCCTACGCTCAGTTGGACTTCCGCACCGACCACTTCGCCTGGCCGATCCGCGGCGATATTGGCGTCCGCTATGTGAAGACCGAGCAGAGCTCGACCGGCTACCAGCTGGTGGCCGGCGCGGCCCAGCAGGCCACCGTCAAGCGCGACTATGACGACATCCTGCCGGCCCTGAACGTCACCGCCGAGGTCACGCCCGACTTCCTGCTGCGCTTCGGCGCGGCCAAGGTGATGACCCGTCCGAACCTCGGCAGCCTGACGCCGGGCGGCAGCCTGTCGACGGTGGGCGTGTTCAGCGTCAGCTCGGGCAACCCGAACCTGAAGCCGATCCGGGCCACCACCTATGACCTGTCGGCCGAATGGTACTTCGCCAAGGACGCGCTGCTGTCGGTCGGTCTCTTCTACAAGGACATCGACACCTACATCCAGACCTCGCGCATCTCCCAGCCCTTCAACGCCTCGGGCCTGCCGCTGAGCCTGCTGGACGGTCTGGGCGTCTCGGCCGGCGACACCTTCCTGTTCAGCCAGCCGGTCAACACCAAGGGCGGTCCGCTGAAGGGGATCGAGGTCAGCTACCAGCAGCCGTTCAGCTTCCTGCCGGGCCTGCTGCGCCACACCGGCGCGATCTTCAACGTGACGGTGGTCGACTCCAAGATCGACTACATCTCGGCCCGCTCGCCGACCGGCTTTGTCCAGAACGACCTGGTCGGGCTGTCGAAGAACGCCTTCAACGCCACGCTCTACTACGAGGACGAGGCGTTCAGCGCCCGCGTCTCGGCGGCCTATCGCGACAAGTACCTGACCGCCGTGCCCAGCGGCACCAGCACCAACGACATCGACGGCGTGCGCTCGATCACCACCATCGACGCCTCGGCGTCCTACGCGATCAACAAGCGCCTGAAGCTGACCTTCGAGGGGCTGAACCTGACGGACGCCTTCAACAACCAGTACACCGACAGCAACCGCGACAGCGTCTACGTCTATTCGCATACAGGCCGGCAGTTCAATTTCGGGCTGCGCTACGCGTTCTAAAATCCCGCGCGACAGCTGAAGCAGGAGGGCGGTTGCGGCGGCTGTCGCGCATCAAGGGAAAGACGTTCCTCCTCCCGAGGAATCCTGGGCGTCGGCTGTCCTCCCGGCCGGCGCCCAACCCTTTTCGAAAGAGACGTCATGTCGCTGCCTGCTGTTTCCCGTCGTGATGTCCTGGCCGGCGCGGCCTTGCTCGTCCCGAGCCTGGCCTTGGCCGCGCCGCGCTACGACGCGGTGCTCTGGCGGGGGGAGGGCGAGGCCCCTCACGCCGGACCGGTCTTCTCGAAGCTATCGGCGGCGGTCGCGGCCGCGCCGGCCGATGGCAGGACGCCGTATCGGATCCTGGTCACCCGCGGGGTTTGGGACGAACAGGTCGTCATCGACAAGCCGTTCGTCCACCTGATCGGCGAGGACCGCAGAGCCTCGGTGATCAGCCACCTGGCGGCCTCGGGCCTCACGGCTCCGGACGGCAAGCGTTGGGGGACCTTCCGCACCCCGACCCTGTTCGTGCGCGCGCCCGATTTTTCGGCCAGGAACCTGACCATCCAGAACGCCTTCGATGGTCTGGCCGAGATGAGCAAGCCGGGCGGGCTTCACTCACATGACGGCGGCGGTCCCCAGGCCGTGGCCCTGATGCTGGACAAGGGCTCGGACCGCGCCCGCCTGACCGAGGTCGACATTCTGAGCTATCAGGACACGCTGTTCCCGGACGCCGGATCCAGCCTGTTCGAGCGCTGCCTGATCACCGGCAGCTACGACTTCATCTTCGGCGCGGGGCGCGCCTATTTCCAAGATTGCGAGATCCGCTCGCGGCCCCGGCCGGTCGATCCGATCGACGGCTATATCGTCGCGCCCAGCACGCCCATCTCCCAACCATTCGGCTTCGTGTTCCAGGGATGCCGATTGACGAGGGAGGCCGGAACCAAGGTCGGTTCGGTCTATCTGGGCCGCCCTTGGCGGCCGTCCAGCCTGTTTCCCGACGGCCGTTATGGCGATCCGAAATTCGTCGGCATGGCCGCCTTCCTCGAACTGCTGGATGGACGACCACATCGCTTCGGCCGGGTGGACCGAAATGTGGTACACCGGCAAGGATGGAAATCCCCGGACCATGCTTCAGCCCGAGGACGCGCGCTTCTGGCAATATCGCCCGCGTGGCCCTGGCGCAGGCGCGCTGTCTCGAGGGCGATGGCTCTCGCGAGCTCAGGCGCGAGCCATGACGAAGGCCAAGGTGCTTGCCTGGCGCCCCTGAGCGTTTGAGCGGGCTATGGAGCAAACGGCGCTAGCCGCTTCTGGCGCGCAGCCAGGCGCCAATGGTCTCGAGCGTTGAGCGGCCCAGGGGGATCGCGCCGGCGAACAGGACAAAGCCGTGGATGGTCCCGTCGACGCAGTCGTAGGTGACCTCGACACCGGCGGCCGATAGGGCCTGGGCATAGGCCTCGCCTTCGTCCCGCAGAGGATCAAGGGAAGCGGTGACGATCAGGGCTGGCGGCGTGCGCGCCAGGCGCGGAGCGGTCGCCAGCAACGGCGAGCCATCGGCGGTTTCGCGGCTGGGGTCTCCAGGGGCGAAATATTCCTGTTCGGCGCGCGTGATGTCGAAGGCTCGCAGGAACCAGCGCCCGTCGCCCAGGGCCTGGCGGCTTTCGAACCGGGCGGCGGCGCTGGCCGTGGTCACCGGATAGATCAGCACCTGCCCCCTCAGGGGAACAGTCGTGCGCTGGGCGACCAGCGCCGCCAGGTGACCGCCGGCGCTGTCGCCCGTGACGAAGATCCGGCCGGCGTCCGCGCCAAGATCGTCGGCCTCCCGGGCGATCCAGTCCAAGGCCGCCAGGCAGTCGTCGAGGGCGGCGGGATGGCGGTGCTCGGGCGCAAGACGATAGTCGACGTCGACGACCAGACAGCCGCTGGCCTGGGCGTAGGCGCGGGCCACGCGCTCATAGGCTTCCCCTCCGCCCAACACCCAACCGCCGCCATGAATGTGCAGCAGCACGGGCGGGCGGGCGGCCGCCGGGTCGAGCGGCCAATAGAGTCGTAAGGGCACGGCGGTGTGGGCGTCGACGGCCACGCGGTTCTCGATCCGCGCCGTTGGCGCCAGCGGAGGGCCGTAGAGATCGGCGGCGATCGCCAAGCCCTGACGTCGTTCCGCGACGCTCGGATCGGCCGGGCCGCCGGCGAAGTCATCGCCCATGCGCGCCAGCAGGGCCGCGGTGCGCGGATCGACATAGGGATCGGCCATCACGTCAGAACTTCGCGCCGATCGTGAAGCTGACGGTCTTGGGCGCTCCATAATAGGCCAGCTGGATGCCGAGCGAGTCGGAGAGGTCGAAGCCCTGCTCGACATAGTGTTTGTCGCCGATGTTCTTGGCGCCCAGTTGCGCCCACCAATGGTCGTCGGGGCTCTCCCAGCGGACGAAGGCGTCGAACAGGGTGTAGCCGCCCTGCGACAGGACCTGACTGCTGGAGACGGTCGGATAGGTGCGCGAGCGAAACGCCGCATCCGCGCCGACGATCACCGCGCCGCCACCGGCCAGCTCAAATCGATAGGCCGCGCCGACCTTGCCGTCCCAGCGCGGGGCGTTGACCAGCTTGCGCTGGGCGCTGATGTCGACACCGCCCGGGCCGATATAGCGATCGTAGTGGGCGTCGAGATAGCCAAGCACCAGGTTCAGCGTCAGGGGAGGGGCCGGGCGGGCCACCAGTTCCAGCTCCGCGCCGCGCATGGTGGCCGCGCCGGCGTTAGTGAACAGGGCGGTGAAGGCGCCGGTCGACGTGGCGGCGAAGCTCGAAAGCTGCAGGTCCTTGTAGTCGTTCCAGAACACCGCGGCGTTGGCCGTCAGGCGATGATCCAGCAGGCTCGACTTGACGCCGGCTTCATAGGCCCAAAGCGTCTCCGGATCATAGGGAACGGCCCCAGCCCCGTCATTGGCCCGGCCATCGAAGCCGCCGCTCTTGAAGCCCCGACTGACGCTGGCGTAGGCCAGGACGTCGTCGGAGACCTTGTAGTCCAGCCCCAGCTTCGGCGTCAGGGCGTGGAAGTCACCGCTTGTGTCTATGAAGGTGGCGTAGGGGCCTTGGTCGTAGGGGACGGGGAGGGTGGTCACCGCGCTGAAGTACTTCTGGGTGCGGAAGAAATCCTTGGTCTCGGCGGTGTAGCGCAGGCCCGCCGTGGCCGACAGTCGATCGGTCAGACCGTAGGTCGCCTGACCATAGGCCGCCCAGTTTTCGTTGGTCTGGTCGTTCAGCGAACCCGTCACTAGGCCCAGCGCCGGGCCATAGAGGCCGCTGAAGGTCTTGTCCCGCTCCTTGAAATAGAAGACGCCGCCGACCGCGGTGAGCTTGTCCCCGGTGTAGTTGAACTGCAGTTCCTGGCTGAACTGGTGCTGCTTTTCGTCGTCATAGACGCCGAAGATCGGCTGCGGCGTGGCGTCGACGTCCAGGTGGGCGTCGTAGAACATGCGGCGATAGGCGGTGATCGACTTCAGTTCGAGACGCTCCGACACCCGCCAGTCGGCGACGAACGACACGCCGCCCGTGGTCAGGTCGTTGCGGTCGTTGAAGTCGGCGTCGACCTTGAAGGGGTCGGACTTGGTGGCCGGGAAGCCGAACACCGGCGTGGCCCGCGCCGGGGTGCGCGAGGTGTCGGGCCGGTCCTTCGAACCGTCGAGATTGAGCCGGAACGTCAGGTCGTCGCTGGCGCGGTATTCGAAGGCCAGGCGGCCGGCGATCAGGTTCTTGTCCCCGTCGCTGCGCCCATCGAAGGCATTCTCGCCGTAGCCATCGCGCTTGGCGATCGCCAGCGAAGCCTTGGCCAACAGCTTGTCCTGGATCAGCGGACCGCTGATCGAGCCCTTGAACTCGCGACGGTCGTAGTCGCCGATCGTCGCTTCGGCCGAGCCCGCGACATCGTTCGTCAGGCCTTTGGAAACGAACTTGACCGCGCCGCCGATGGTGTTGCGTCCATAGAGCGTCCCTTGGGGACCGCGCAGCACCTCGATGCGGTCGACGTCATAGACGTCCAGAAAGGCGCCTTGGGCGCGACCCAGATAGACGTCGTCGACATAGACGCCCACGCCCGGGTCGGCGAAGGCCAGGCTGTCGATCTGACCCACGCCGCGGATATAGACGACGGCATTGGCCGCATCGCCCTCGTGAATGGTCAGGTTGGGAATCGAGCCCTGCAGATCTCCGACCGTGCTGGCCTGCAGGTCGCGCAGCGTGTTGGCGGAAAAGGCGGTGACGGCGGCTGGCACATCCTGCAACCGTTCTTCTCGGCGCTGGGCGGTGACGATGATCTCCTCGACGCCGACCTTGTCCGGCTTCGGCTCAGCGGCTTGGGCGAACGCCGCGTCAGCCCAGCCAAGACAGATCAACGAGACGCCGCCCAGGAGGGCGCGCGCGGTCCGCGCGGTGCGATGGTGCTTCATGGTCGTTTCCCCGGACCGCTCTGATCGGCGGCGTCCCCAGGGCATAGACAACCAACAGCGCCTGGCGGCTATCGTAGAGTTTGTGGCGAAAAAGCCCGCAAATTCTGCGCCTAATGGCGCTCAGGCGCGATGGCGGCCTGGGCGATGCGCAGGGTGCGCTGCAGGTGAGCGCGGATCATGGCCTCCAGCTTCGGGGTCGGCCGGACGATGGCGGCGCGGCCGTCGTCGCCAGCCCGGGTTTTCAGCAGGTAGCCGTCGTCGACGGCCCGCTTGATGCGTTCCTCCCGGGTGCGGTTGGAGCCGCTCTTCATGATCTGGCAGGCGGCGCTGACGGTCATCGGCCGGCCGTTGTCATTGGCGATCATGCAGCCGACCAGCAGGTACCAGAATTCCTGCGTGAAATAGCCGGGGCGTCCCTCGAAGGTCTCGTCCCAATCACGGGCGTAGGCGACCAGGGCCTGGGCCCAAGCCTGCAGTTGAACGTCAGAGGCTTCGTCCGTCATCACCAACTTTTTCCCCCTGGGCCGCAACATGCATTTGGCGATGATGGACCACAAGGTTTGGAAGGGATGGCGACGCCAGATGGGCGATCCAACTTGTCGCTAACTCATAGATCCTAGATGCGACAGGACAGCAGAACGAGACGCCTGTAGACTCTTCGCTCGCGACAACTCCTGCGTACCCGGCCGCGACTCCAATATGTGCGGCGGACGCTTGTAGCGCTTCTTTGGCGATCCCTTCGGCCCGTCCGGGGAGCGCTAGAGCGTCGACCGCGCTACGTCCAAGGTCCGCGCGACCTCGGCGCCGTCTCCCCCCGCCTCCGCTTCAATGCCCGCCGCTCGTATTGATCGGACCTTTCGGCTTCGGCGCCAGCCAGATCAAAGCCCCGGTGAAGGCAAGGCACAACGCCACCACGGCGAACATGTTGAGCGTGGCGAGCATCACGCTCTGGCTTTCGACGACATTGGTCAGCAAGGCGGTCGCCGTTTCGCGCGACAGGCCAGACGCAACCATCGTCTCGATCGTGGCGGGCCCCTGTTGCATCGCGCCAACCAATCCGGACTGGTTGACTCGGGCGGCGTTGATCCAACCCGTCTGCACCAGAGACGCGGCGAAGGCGGTGGCGAGCGTGCGCAGAAAATTGGAGATGCCGGCGGCGTCGGCCTGTTCGTTGGGATCGACGCTGGCGATACACAAGCCGGTGATAGGGATGAACAACATCATCAGGAACGGGCCTGTCAGCAGCATCGGCCAGGCCATCTGCAGAAAAGTCATATCGGGCGTGAAGCCGATGCGCCAAACCGAGATCAGCGCCAGCCCTCCTATGCCGGTCGAGATAATCAGGCGCGGGTCGATTTTTGCCGAAGCAGCACCGATGATCGGTGAAGCGAACACCGCGAAAATACCCATTATTCCGGTGGCATAGCCCGCCCAGGTCGCGGTGTAGCCCATGTTCTGCTGCAGCCACAGCGGGATAAGGACGATGGTCGCGAAGAAGGCGCCAAAGCTCATGGCATAGGTGACCGACGCCACGACGAAAACCGGCGGTGCCGAAACACCCGCAGGTTAACAATGGGGTGTTTTTCGGTCAGCTCCCAGATCAGGAATGCGATGAAACCGATGGCCGCGACAACGGCCAGCGCGCGGATTTCGGTCGCTGCGAACCAATCGAGATTACGCCCCTCGTCGAGTAAAAGTTGGAGGGAGGTAACCCACGTGACGAGGAGGGCTAGTCCCACCACGTCGATCGGCGATCGGGCTGTTTCCTCGCGTCGCCCACGCAGCAGGTAGAACAGGCTCGCCGCGCCAAAGGCGGCCACAGGGACGTTGATAAAAAATATCCACGCCCAGCCGGCATTGTCGGAGATCACGCCGCCCAGGATGGGCCCGGCAATGGGCGCGACCGTGGTGGTCATCGCCCAGATGATCGTCGCGAGGGTCGCTTTCTCGGAGGGAAAGACGCGCAGCAGCAGTGTCAGCGAGAGAGGTCGCATCATGCCGCCGGCAAGACCCAGCAGGATCCGGCCCGCGATCAGCATCTCGATCGAGCGCGACAGGCCGCACAGCAACGAAATAGCGCCAAAGGCGATAAAGGCCGAAATGAACATCCTCTGTTCGCCGAAGCGCCGGGCCAGCCAACCCGCCAGCGGGACGGTTATGGCGTCGGCGACGGCATAGAAGGTGATGACCCTGGTCGCCTCCGTCACCGACACGCCGAGCGAACCGGCGATATGCGGGATGGACACGTTCGCGATGCTCGAGTCGAGAACGACGATGAAATTGCCAAGGCCAATCAGCAACGCCGCGAAAATAAGGGTCGCGCCGGTGAGCGGCTTGGCCATGGCTGGCGCGGCAGCAGTGTCCGTCATGTCCGGGTTCCGCTTACTTCGAGAGATCCACGGTGGCGTTCATCGACAGTCCAACCCGCAGCGGATGTTCGGCCAGTTCCTTCGGGTCGAGCGCGATCCGTACGGGCAGGCGCTGAACCACCTTGATCCAGTTGCCCGTGGCGTTCTGGGCGGGGACAACCGCGAAGGCGGCGCCGGTGCCGCCCGAAAAGCCGATGACGCGGCCATGATATTCGACATCCTCGCCGTAGAGATCGGAGGTGAGGGTGACGCGCTGTCCCGGTTTGACGCGGGCCAACTGGCCTTCCTTGAAGTTGGCGTCGACGAACGCGGCCTGGACAGGAACGATCACCATCATCGACGCGCCCGCCGGGACACGCTGTCCGACCTGCACCTGGCGACGGGAGACAACGCCGTCGATCGGCGCGCGCACCACCGTGCGATCAAGGTCCACCCGCGCCTGATCGCGCGCGGCGCGCGCGGCCAGAACTTCCGGATTGGCTTCGGGGGCGGCGCCGGCGATCAGGGCGCGATTGGCGTCGCGGCTGCCCACCGCTGAGGTCTGGTTGGCCTGCGCCTGGGCGTTCTCGGCCTGTGCGACCTTCAGGTTCGCGGTGGCCGTGCTGTAGGCGTTGCGCGCGATGGTCAGTTCATCGCCGGAGACGGAGCCCGACGCCGCGAGCGCTTCGCGACGGTCAAGATCGATCTTGGCCTTGGCGAGATCGGCGCGCGCCGCGACGAGCCGTGCTTCGGCGCGGGCCTGATCGGCGACGCGCGCCGTCACCTGGGCGCCAAGGCCGCTATCGGTCGCGAGGAGCCCGCGAACCCGGCGTTCAGTCAGCGAAAGCTCGGCTTCGGCGCGGGCCAGCGCGAGGCGGGCGTCCGTGTCGTCGAGCCGCACGAGGATGTCGCCGCGCTTCACACGCTGAGCGTCGTCGACCAGCACCTCGCGCACCGGACCGCCGATCAGCGGCGTCACCTGGGCGACATCGGCGCCGACATAGGCGTTGTCGGTCGAAACGCGCCGCGACGCGATAAAATGGACGTAGGCCCAATAGAGAATGGCCAGGCCGACCACCACCATCGCGAAAATCGCGAACATCTTTCGGCGCTTGGCTCTTGCAGCGGAGGCATTCGGGGCTTCGGCGGCCAAGGGAGCCGCCGCCAGGTTTTGAGTGGACATCTGGAGATCCTTCAGGAACGGAAGCCGCCGCCGAGCGCGCGGATAAGGCCGACATTGAGGACGAATTTGCGATTGCGGAGCGTGGCGAGGTTGCGCCGCGCATCGATCAGGGCGTCTTCGGCCACGAGCACATCGAGAGACGTGGCAAGCCCGCCCTGGTAGCGATTGTTGGCCACTGTCCAGGCCGCGGCCGCGGCGCGCTCGGCTTCATCGGCCCTGCCGATGCGTTCGGCGAGCGCCCGTTCGCTGGCGGCGACGTCGGCGACCTCGCGCAGGGCCTGGGCCAGCGCGCCGTCATATTCGGCGACCGCGCCGCGATAGTCGGCTTCAGCGGCGCGATAAGCGCCGGTCAGCCGCCCCCCGTCGAAGATCGGCAGACTGACGGCCGGACCGGCTGTGCCGAAGCTGGAGCCCGACTTGACGAGATCGCCGATGCCGATGGACTGAAACCCGATCAGCCCGGCAAGGTTGACGTTCGGATAGAAAGCGGTGCGCGCCTGCTTGATCCGGCTTGCGGCCGCCTGCGCCCTCAGCCGCGCGGCGATCACATCGGGGCGTCGCCCGATAAGGTCGGCTGGCAAGTTGGCGGGGAGACCGAAGTCCTCTGCCGCACGCGCGGTCGGCCGCTCGATGGAAAGGCCCCTGTCGGGCCCCGCGCCGAGCAGCACTGCGATCCGATTGCGCGTCAGCGAGACGGTTTCATTGAGCGCGGCAAGCTCTCCCTGAGAGGCGGCGAGCGCCGAACGCGCCCGCTCGACGGCGCCGGCGTTTTCAAGCCCCTGCGCCCGTCGCCCTTCCATCAGTTCGACAGTGCGTCGCCGCACCTCGACGGCGCGCTGCGCCGCATCGGCTTGCGCGAAGAGATCGGCCAGATCGGCATAGGCTTGCGCGATACCGGCCGAGAGGATCAGGCGGGTCGCCGCCGCCTCGGCCTGGGCCGCCGCGGCGTCCGAACGCGCCGCGGCCAGTGCGGCCCGGTTCCGCCCCCAGAAATCCAGCTCCCAATCCAGCCGCGCCGTCGCCTGGCCATAGTCTTGCCAGCCTCCGGGCGCGAGCCCGCGCGGGATGAGATAGTTGTAGCTCTGCTTGGTCCCGCCGATCTCCCCATTGACCTGGATCGATGGCAGCAGTCGGCTCCGCGCTTGCCGCACCAACGCCTCGGCCCGTTCGAAGCGCGCCTGGGCGACGCGCAGATCGGTCGCGGCCGACAGGCCTTCTTCGATCAGCGCCGTCAGTTGCGGATCGCCGAAGCCTTCCCACCAAAGATCTGACGGCCAGGATGTCTCGGGCGCCGCCAGACTTGCGGCGCTTGCAAAGGCGCTCGCTGGCCGCATCGCCGGCGCCGCGCCTTGTTTCGGCAGGCCCGCGCAGCCGCCAAGCAGCAGAACCGCCAAAATCGAGGTGGAGCAGATCGGGCTCTTACGCATCGGGCTGCTCAGCCTCGATCTGGGCGGCCTGTTCGCCCGCGAGCAGCCGTGCGGCGACACCTTCGGCTTCCGCTTCGGAAGCAGAGACGAGGATCGGATAGCCCCAGAATTTTTGGAAGACGGGCGCCGAGGTCTTGGCGAGGAAGCGTTTTGCCGGGCTCGGCTCGATATACACCATCGCCCGGACATAGGTGTGGAGCGCCTGGCGGTTGCGCTTCATCCACAGCGTCACCCGCTTTCGTTCCTCGGCCGACTGAACCTCGTCAGGTTCCGCGCCGAGACCGATCAAGACGAAGGGCGTCTTACGCTCGAGGAGATTCTCGAAAATCTGGAAGCTGACGTCATCGCCTCGGTCATCGGTGCGATTATAGTGCATCCGCACTATCGGAAACTGCGTGTCGTCCACCAGCATGGCCTGAATCCAACAAGTTCATCATTCCAAGCCTTCCTAGGCTCTTGATGTCATTTTGGATTTGGCCGCTCGGGCAGATGATTTATCGAAACTGCCAATCTTCTAGATCCGTGCGGGCGCCTGGCGGTTCCTCGGCCGGATCAAGCAAGGCCGCGCATCAAAGCCCCAGCGCTCTCTGAGCCTCCATCATCGTGGATATGATTTTGGGCTTGCTCTGTTGCGGCGTCGCCGTGGGCGCCGCGCTCCGCCGCGCGGCCAGGAACTGCCCCGGCGGCTGCCCCATGACCTTCTTGAACATCGTGATGAAAGCGCTGGCGCTTTCGTAACCGAGATCGAACGAGACGGTCTGCACGGGCGCGCCTTCGGTCAGACGCTCGATCGCGAACATCACCTGGAACTGCTGGCGCCACCGCCCAAAGCTCATGCCGGTCTGGCTCATGATGAGCCTGAACAGGCTGCGCTCGCTCATGGCGACGATCCGGGCCCATTCCCCGATGGTCGTACGATTGGCGGGATCGGACGACAGGGTCTTGGCGATGGTTCGCAACCGCGGATCGGCCGGCATGGGCAGATGAAGCGCTCCCATTGGCGCACGCTCGAGCTGGTCGAGCATGGTCTGAACAAGGCGACCGTCAGCGCCGTCGACATCGTAGAGGGACGGGAGGCGAGACACGGCGATCAGCAGCTCGCGCAGCAGCGGCCCGGTCGAGAAGGTGCTGCACGCCGCGGGCAGATTGCGGGCAAGTTCGGGATCGATGAAGAGCGTGTAGACCTCGAGGTCGCCGGCGCAGCGCACGCTATGCTCCATGTCGCCAGGGATCCACAGCGCGCATTGCCGTGGGACCATCCACAGACCGTGCGCCACTTCGCACGTGATCAGGCCGCGGACCGCCAGGATGAGTTGCGCTTTGCGATGGTGATGCGGCGGTTGCTCGAAACCTTCCGTGAAAAGCTCCATCCCCACGGCCGAAACGGGCCGGGGAATCTCCTCGGGCTCGAAAATCTCGTAGTCGTCGCTTTGCATCGCTCCGCTCCCCAGGGGCAGCCTTCAATCTGCCGGCAAAGCTTCAAAAGTGCGAGCAATTCTCAACTAGGTGGCGGTATTGCGAAACTCTTTGGCGATATCGCTCAATCCGGCAGAGCTAC
This sequence comes from Caulobacter sp. UC70_42, assembly GCF_044056025.1. Lineage (NCBI taxonomy): Bacteria > Pseudomonadati > Pseudomonadota > Alphaproteobacteria > Caulobacterales > Caulobacteraceae > Caulobacter > Caulobacter sp. UC70_42. The sequence continues at coordinate 4,013,340 of NZ_CP171994.1, forward strand.
AGGCGCCTGATCGCGCTCCGCCATCGCCACAGCGCGGGGGGAACGGCGATGCTTCAGCATCGGCCGGGCGACGAAGAAGGCTGTTAGGAGCAGCGTGGCGTCGACCGCCCAGCTCATCGGGTCGATGGCGGGAAGGCCGCCCGCCGCGCTGATCGCGGCATGGACGAGCGCCAGTCCCGCCAGCGCCACGGCCGTCGCCGCGCGCAAGCCGACACCCAGGCGCGCCTGCAGCGAGGGCAAACAGGCCACGGCATAGGCCGCTATCGTGCCCGCGGCCCAGCCGAGCAGCGGCGCGGCCTTCGCGTCCGTCGCCAGCGACGGGACCGCGGCGAGCGCGAGGGCCAACGGTTGCCCCCAGATCGTGGCTGTCCACAGCCGCTCCATGACCGGCGCGGGGCGGCCCTTGTCGCGCCGACGCGCCAACCAGATCCGGAAGCCGCTTGCCGTGACGACGCACATCGACAGGCCAAGGACGCCGTAGGCAAGCTTGACGAAGATCCCGCCGAACCAGCCGAAGTGGAGCGGCTGAATGGCGAAGATCATCTGTTGGCCGAGTGACCGCTTGGCGACGTCTGACGCGAAGACCTTCCGACCCTGGCTATCGAAGACGACGCGCTCGCTAAGAACGAGGCTGCGCGGGTCGCGCAGGCCGATCCCGATCAACTGACCCTTGGCGCCCGGCTGCTGGATGTCGACCGACTGAAGCGTGAGGCCCGGAGCGGCGGCGGTCGCCGCGGCGATGAATGGCGCGACGGATGGAACCTGATCGTCATGAGACGCGTGAGCCGCCGAACGTGCGGAAGGACCCGCGAGATCGGTGAAGGCCTTGACCATGTCGCCCTTGTACGTGGTCGCAGCGACACCGCCGAAAACGATGATGAAGACGCCCAGGAAGGCGGCGGTGAAGGCGATGATGAAGTGGAAAGGCAAGCCCCAGACGCCGATGCGGTTATGGAGGTCAGCCTGACCCAACCGTTCTGACCCACCGCTGCGAAGCCGGAAAGCATCCTTGATGATGCGCGGATGGGCGAGAACGCCGGAGATCACCAGCGCCAGCAACGCCATTCCCGCCAGCGCCACGATCACCGTGCCGATGCCGAAGGGGAGATGAAGGTTGACATGCAGCCCCACGAGAAAGTCGCTGACATCGTGGCGCACCTTCATGGCCGGGTGACCTGATGCGTCGGCGTACCAGCTCCCGCCACCCGCGCTCTCACGACCTCTCGCCGAGAGCAGAAGGTGCGGATTGGAGGGGGAGGGGAGGGTCACCGAAATCGATGGCGCCGCTTCCTTGGGCGCTTTCTCGCGGAGCATTGCAATGCCCCGATCAATCGCGCCGGGCGTGACGGCGACCACCCGAGGAGCCGCGGGCTGTTCCCAGAGTTGCAGCTCCTGCACGAAGACGACGACGCTTCCAGTCAGGCAAATCAGGTAAATGGCGGCGCTGAGCGCGAGGCCCAGTGCGGAATGACCCGCCAGCATGGCGCTGACCCAGCTGTTGGAAATCAGCGGTTTGCGCGTGGTGGGGCGGAGGCGATTGTTCATGCTAGCAAGATCCAGGCAATGGCGGCGCCGGCGATCGCGGACGCCCCGGTCATGCCGAGGACTGGGCGCAGAATGACGCGGTCGCTCAGCATCCAGATGACGAGACATGCCCAGAGGAGCGGTACGAGGATGACGGCGGCGGCGAAGCGGTCGAGCCGCGCCCCCGGCGCGACGCCGGCCACCGCCGCGCCGATCGCGTTGGCGGTGATCGCGGTGAGAAGGAGCGCGGCCGCGCCTCTTGCCCAGCCCCGCCAGCGTATCCGGGGCCGCTCGTCGGGCTCGAGCGGCTTTTCGTCAATGGCGCGTAGCGCCGATCGTCGGGCTGGCCGGCGCTCCTCGCCGAGTTTGACGACGGTCATCGCGCACAGGCTGAAGGTGAGGAGAGCCGCGACCAGGCCGACGACCATCCCGAGCCAGAAGGCGTAAAGAGCAACAGCCGGGATCAGCATCAGCCAACCGGCCGCCGCCCAAAGCTTGCGCCGTGTTCCCGCGCCTTTCCATGCTGTCCGCAGCATCAGGACCGACGCAAGGCACGCCGCCATCCCAAAGGCCCCCGCTATCTGCTCGATCGGGAAATCTCCGTACCGTCAGTTTTGAAAACGCGAATTGATTGCAACAAGTTGATAGGGCGGCTCGCCCGCGGGCGCGTTGCGCGAGTCCGCCAAAGAGTTTCGAGATGCCGCCAAGCCCGCCATGGCTTCGCGCGACGAAGAGGATTGGAGCCTGAGCGGCCCAAATTGGCGGGATTGCAAAGTAAGCTGACGGGCGAGGCGGATGCTCAAAAGCAGGGCCTGGCCTAAGTCTTCGCTGCGACTGAGTTGCATGTGCTGCCGAGGCCTTTCGGCGCCTAACAGGACAGGATGTCATGAGCCGAGTTGCTTCGACCCGCATTTCGCTCCGCTATTGGGGCTAACGACAGTGATGCACGCCAAGCCGACCAACATGAGGGCGCGCCATTGGCACGAGCGCCTGATCATCAAGGCGATGCGCCTGCTGGCGGCGCCGGCGCCTGGGCCCTCCGCGGGCGAGGAACTGCTACGCGGCGCCGGCATGGATGAGGAAGGGATATCGGCGCTGGCCGCTGTCGTCAGCCTCTTGCCGCAGATGTTGCCCGCGGCGCGTCTTCACGACATCGACTCCCCCTTCGTCTCGTCGGGCGAGATCCTCCTTCTGGGCGAACTCGCGCGTCGTCAGCGCTCCGCAGCTCTGCGCGGCGCACTTCACTGGCCGCTCAAGCTCGCGCCGTCGCTCGATCGGTTGCTCGACGCCTCGGCTTGCGCGCTCGCCGCGGCCGACCTCTTCCTCTTTTATCGGACCATTTCCGCCGCGCTCGGTCACGCCCGGGAAATGCCCAGCCGGGGGGCGCCCCCTGCGACCGATGCCGCACCATGCCTCCAGTCCGCGCGCCATCTGTCCAGGCTATGAATGCGGACGCCACGTGGCGTCCGCTGCTGGCGGTCTGCGTCGACTTCATGACCGATGGCTTCGACCTTGACGAGCATCGGCACCCAGAATGCGCGCTGATCTATACGGCGAAGGGCGTGCTCAACTGCGAAGCGGACGGCCAGATCTGGACCATTCCGCCCAAGTGCGCGATCTGGATTCCATCGAACGTCCCTCACCGTTGCTGGGCGGTCGGCCGGATCGAGTTCCTACGCGTTGTTCGTCGATCCAAAGCTTGATCCCCGCCCAGGCGAAAGCTGCTGCGCCGTCAAGGTCTCGCCGCTGTTGCGGGAGTTGCTGTTCCGTGTCGCCGCGTTCCCAGCGCTCTATCCGATGGACGGAGCCGAAGCGCGGCTGACGCCGGTCGTCCTCGATGAAATCGGCGCGGCGCGCCGGGAGCATCTTCGTCTGCCGCTACCTGCCGATCCCGAGCTGCGACGATTGACCGACCTCATCATGTCGGACCCATCGCACAAGGCTTCCGTGGCGCAGTGGGCGGCGCAGATGTCCATGACCGAGCGCACCTTGGCCCGGAAGCTTAACCGGGAAATCGGGATGAGCCTGGGACAGTGGCGCCGCCAGTTTCACGTGGCCCGCGCCATGCAATGGATGGCCGATGGACGGAGCATCAAGTCCATCGCCTTCGATCTCGGTTACGAAAGTACGAGCAGTTTCGTGACCATGTTCAGGAAGATGGTGGGCACGTCTCCCGCCCGCTATTTCTCTGGCCGGGAAGGGGAGGGCGGCGATTAGATCAGGCCGGCTTGGCCTGACTTGGCGCACAGGCGTCGGTGCAAAAGCGCATGGCGTCTCCACTTGAAGGTTTCCCGTGAAGACGCCATGCGGGTGCGGGCCTCAGTACCGGAAGTTCAGCGTCAGCATGGCGTTTCGCGGCGCTCCCACGGCCGCTGTGTCGTAGAATCCGGCCCGCATCCAATACCGCTTGTCGAGCAGGTTGTTGACGTTCACCGACGCGGAGACCCGATCGCTGATCGCATAGCGCGCCAGGACATTGACCAGCGCGTAGCTTCCTTGGACGACGGTCACGCCCCGCTGGAGCCCGCCCTGACCATTCGGCCGGTTGATCCCCGTGAACTGAATGTCGCTTTGCCAGTGGACCCCGCCGCCAATCGTCAGCCTGTCCAAGGCTCCCGGCAGGTTATAGCTCGTAAAGAGCTTCAGCGTCCGGCGAGGTTCTTGCGGATTGAGGCGTGCGCCGTCGGGGGTTTCGCTTTTCAGCCAGCTGAAGCCGCCTGACACGTTCCAGCCCGGCAGAATTTCGCCGTTCGCTTCCAACTCGAAGCCCCTGGTCTTGGTCCCGTCGACCGCGACATAGGCGGTGTTCAGCGGATTGGTCGGATCGAAGAACCCGACATCCTGCTGCGCCAGCTTGTCCAGCCGCGTGTCGAACAGGGTCAGGGAGGTGTTCAGTTTGCCACCGAAGAACTCGCCTTTGACGCCGGCTTCTCGACTATTGCCTCTGGTGGGTTCCAGGATGTCGCCGTTACGGTCCCGCCGCTCCGGCTGCGGCTTGAATATCTCGGTATAACTCGCGAACAGCGTGACATTTTTAGTCAGGTCATAGGTCGCGCCGACATAGGGCGTGAACCTGTTTTGCCGATACCTGACGCTTGCGGAGCCGACCTCATCGTCATTCAGCTCAAACCGATTGAAACGGCCGCCGAGGATGATCTTGAGGTCATCTGTGGGCGAGAGGCGGGTCGCCGCGTAGACCCCATATCTTCTGGTCCTGACATTCGAGTCCATGGACCAGGGCATCGAGTTGTTCTCGAAGTCGAAGCGAGGAATCGCGCCCACCTGGTCGAGTGACGGCGCGGGCGTCGCCGAGAAGGGAAAATACAGGTTGGTCGCAAGGCGAGATCCTGGCGTATCCTGTTTCGTTCGCGACAGCGTCGTGCCGACAATCAGTTCGTGCCGCCTGCCGAAGAGTTCGACCGGCCCGTTGGTTTGCACGTCCAGCGTATCCTGGCTCGTCTTGCCGCTGAATTTCGTGCCGGCGCCCATCACCGGGACGCTGGAGAAACCCGTCTGCCGATCGGGATAGAAGCCGATAGACCTCCGAGGATTGGCGGGATCGATCCCCGCCAGCGCGAACAACTCCCCGTCATGGTTCAGTTGCGAGTGGGTCAGCGCGCTCTTGAGCTTCCAGCCATTGGCGAACTCGTGAGACAGGTTGACGAACGCCGTCTGGGATTCGACCTCATAATAGGTCCATGGCGGCGACAGGCTCGCTGAACGACGCAGATCCGTCGTCAAGGCGCCGTCGCTGTAGAAAAGCGGGGCGGCGCCCCAGGTCGAGCCCTTGGGCTTGTTGTGCTGATATTCGAAGCCCGCGGTCAGGATCGTGTGGTCGGTCAGATCAGCTTCGATCACCCCGTAGCCGATGGCCTTCTTCTGCTGGTAGAAATCGAGATAGGAGTCCTGATCCTGATAGACGCCGATGAGCCGCGCGCGGATGCTGCCGTTACCGGTGAGCGGCGTCGAGACGTCGAGCGTGCCGCGATAGTTTTCCCAGGATCCCGCCAGCGCCGAAGCGCCTATGGCGAAATCGTTCTTTGGACGCTTGCGGATCAGATTGATCGACGCGGACGGATTGCCCGCGCCCGTGAGGAGGCCGGTTGCGCCTCTCACGACCTCGACGCGATCATAAAGAGCGGTGTCGATGAACCCGATGCCGTTATCGAGCGAGCTGACCACGCCGTCATACATGATGTTGTCGACGGCAAATCCGCGCGACGAATAGTTGACGCGCTCGGAATCAATGAAATTCCGGGTCACGCCGGCCGCGCTTTGCAGCACGGAGTCCAAACTCGTGAGGTTCTGGTCCTCCATATTCTGGCTGGTGATGACCGTAACCGCCTGCGGAATTTGTCTCAGTCGGAGCGGCAGGCCGAGCGCGGCGCCGGTTGAACGCGTCGTATAGGAGCCGGTGCGTTCGGTGGTCTCGCCCTCCTGGACGCCGGTGATGATGATTTCGGAGACGCCCGTGACTTCATCCGGACCGTCTCGTCGCGAGGTGCTTTGTTGTTCATCCGGCTGATTGACCGCTTGCGCCTGGGCCGCGCCATTCGCGCTGACGATCGCGCACGCGATGAGAGAGCCCATGCCCCGGGCGATCGCACGCCCACGTCCGCCATGATCGTCTCGCGACCAACTCGAACGATTTCGGACCCCGTCTTTTGTCCCGAACATTGAGACCCCTTTGCAAGTCTATGCGAATAACTCGCATTAACAACTGGTGGATCTCATACAGGGTGCGTTGCGATCTGGCGCGTGTCGGGACGGACAATCGATTTCGCGATCCGGACAGCGGGCGCGAAAAGCGTGGAGAGAGCGAACTTGCAGTGCGGTCGAGAGACACGAGCGGTCACTCGCCGACCATCCCGAACGTCGCGTTTCTGGAGGTGGGTCAACGGCAGCCAGTGGCGCTGCCCCGCCTGCAGCGCGGACCTTCGGATCAGCCGGGAAGGGCAGGGCGCGAAGGGCTTCGTCGACCTCGAGCCGCACCGAAGGCCGTCCGGCCACCCGCACGCGCATCAGGCCCAGAGAGCCCAGGCAGAGCTCGATCTGGCGCCCGAGGGTGGCGTCCTCGACCCGGTCTTCGCAGGCGCGGCAGGGCGGCGCGCGCGGGTTCGCTGACGATCACCGAGCGCACCGAGGCCAGGGTGTTGAATAGGAAGTCACGCCTTGTGGTCGAGAACTACTACACCACGTCCTTCATAGAGCATTTCCACTATGCAGACGGGATCTCCTTCTTCGTCTAGTTGAATGGCACGGTTGATGCATAAGGTTTGGCGAGTTTGTCAGGTTTGGCGAGTTTGTCCCTCGTATGGGATCGGGGGTTAACCATGTGGTATTCGAGCTTGACGCCCTTTGCATCGACCTACCGTCCGGAGGTCGCTTCGGGGTCCGAGGACGCGCTCAAGCGGACTCCCGCGTCTGATGCGGGCGATGCGTCCGTTTCGGACGGAGGTTCGAGTCAGACCGTCGCGGACGCGGGCAGCGTCGCCGCCAGTGTCCGCGATCTCAGCAAGCCCATCGATGTCGGGCAGATGTCGCCTGAACAGGCCAAGGGTCGATACGACCAGCTGAAGGCCGTGCTGCGCTATGGCGGGCTGGCCAACAACATGAGCGTGAACGCAATGTTCGGCGATCAGAAGACCAACTCGATGGAAACCTTCCTCGATTGGCTACAGGAGCGCGGAAAGACTGCCGACCCGAACAAAATGGTGATCCCGCTTTCTCTGATCGACCTGAAAGCCTGATGGTACGACCGGGGCGTTGGACCTGCGCAGCCTCTGAGTTTCAGAATACCAAAATCAGAGCCGGAGCTGGCTGCTCAGGAGCGATCTGCCGGTCGCAGGGTTGGAGTCAGAAATCCGCGAAACAGCTGCGACTTCGCAGGAATAGGAGTCAGTGACAGACAGTGACAGCCGGCCTCTGTAACGCTCCATATAAATCGTCTAAGATATATTATCGGAAATATTTCCTGTGCTCTGACCGATCTCGCTCCGACCGTTGCTAACGCGTGCGAACCATCTGGCCGGCACTGGGCCTCATTGAGCACTGGGCCTCATCATGCCGCCCGATGGCGACGAGGACGCTAGCGCGTCGCCCAGGCGCGGCCGATCTCGGACAGCGGCACGCAGCCGTGATAGGCGCCAGGCACAGGTTCGTACTTCAGAGCCACGGTCGCGCCAGGCTCGGAGGTGAAGTAGCCGACGGTGACCATGTCTTCCAGCGCCGGGAAGAAGTGGGACTGCCCCTGCCCTCGCGCGACACCGGCTTCCTGGTCGTAGGCCGTCAGCAGCGCCACCTGCTGCTCGGGCGTCAGCGCCACGAAGACATCGCCATGCGCGGCGCGGGCGTCGGCGTCCATGCGGGCCAGTCCGCCCAGCAGCTGATCGACCTGCGCCTTGTCGTAGTAGTCGCCCACGGCGCGGTCGATGAACTGTGGAACGCCAGCCTCGCGGGCGCCGGGCGTGTCTGTCGCCGGGATAATTAGCTCGGCGACCACATCGATCAGCCGGGCCTGGTCGGCCGTCAAGGCCGTCGGCGTCCAGCTCAGGGCTGGCGCCGGCGCGGCCGCGGCCAGGGCGCGCTCGGCCCAGCCTGTCGAGGCGACGCCGACCGCCAGGGCCAGGCCGCGAAGCGTGTCACGTCGGTTCAGCATCACAGGTCTCCCCGCTTGCGGGCCTTGACCGCGTGGTCGGCGGCGCGGGCGGTCAGGGCCATATAGGTCAGGGACGGGTTCACGCACGAGGCCGATGTCATGGCCGCCCCGTCGGTGACGTAGACATTCTTGCACTCGTGAACCTGGTTATGGGCGTTCAGCACCGAAGTCTTCGGGTCGCGTCCCATGCGGGCGGTGCCCATTTCGTGGATGCCCAGGCCCGGGGCGAAGCCGCCGTCATGGCCCTTGACGTTCTTGAAGCCGGCCGCCTCCAGCATCTCGACCGCCGCCTGCTGCATGTCGCGGCGCATGGCCATTTCGTTCTCGCGCATGGTGACGTTGAACGACAGGGTGGGCAGGCCGAAATGGTCCTTCACGTCGCGGTTCAGGGTGATGCGGTTGTCCTCGTAGGGCAGGATCTCGCCAAAGCCGCCCAGACCCATGCTCCAGGGCCCAGGCTGGGTGAGCGCGGCCTTGCGCGCCGCGCCAAAGCCCTTGCCGCCCTTGCCGAGATCGCGATCCCAGATCGGACGCGAGGCGCCGCCCTGGTAGCCGAAGCCGCGCAGGTAGTCGGTCCGCTTGCTGGCCGCGTCGCCCAGGTTACGGAAGCGCGGCACGTAGATCCCGTTCGGACGCCGCCCCGAATAGTACATATCGGCGAACTCGGGCGCCTCGCCCGACGCGCCGACGCCCAGGTGGTGGTCCATGACGTTGCGGCCCAGCTGATCGCTGCCGTTACCGAAGCCGTTCGGGAACCGCGAACTGGTCGAGTTCATCATGATCCAGGCCGAGTTCAGGGCCGAGGCGCACAGGAAGATGACGTCGGCGTGGAATTCCTCGTCCCGCCGAAGTCTCGGCGTCGAGGATCCGCACCCCGGTCGCCTTGCCGAGCTTGTCGTCATAGATCAGCTCGGTGACGATCGAGTTCGGGCGGATCACCAGGTTGCCGGTGCGCTCGGCCGCGACCAGGCCGCCGGAGTTGGAGCTGTAGTAGCCTCCGAACGGGCAGCCCCGGATACACTGGTTGCGGTACTGGCATTTGGTGCGGCCCAGGCTGAGCTGCTCCTCGGTCGGCTCCGTCAGGTGCGCGGCGCGGCCGATGCTGACGCGGCGCTCGGGGAAGCGGGCCTCGGAACGGCTCTTGAAGGCCTTCTCGACGCAGTTCATTTCCATCGGCGGCTGGTAGTGGCCGTCGGGGAAATGCGGCAAGCCCTCGGCCTGGCCCGAGACGCCGATGAAGCGCTCGACATGTTCGTACCAGGGCGCCAGATCCTCGTAGCGGATCGGCCAGTCGACGGCGATGCCCTCCTTGGCGTTGGCCTCGAAGTCGATCGGGCTGTGGCGATAGCTCTGGCGGCCCCAGGTCAGCGAGCGGCCGCCGACATGGTAGCCGCGGATCCAGTCGAAGCGGTTTTCCTCGGTGTAGGGATTCTCGTCGTCCTTGACGAAGAAGTGCTGGCTGTACTCCGTCATCGTGTAGCCGGTGCGGCGCTGCACCTGATAGTGCGCGTCCAGCTCGGCCTTGGGGAGTTGTCCTTGCGGATATTTGGTCTGCCAGGGATCGAGAACCGCGGTGGGATAGTCCTCGAGGTGGCGGACCATGCGGCCCCGCTCCAACACTAGGACCTTAAGTCCCTTTTGGGTCAGCTCCTTGGCCGCCCAGCCGCCGGTGATGCCGCTGCCCACCACGATCGCGTCATAAGTGTTCTTACGCCGCGCGCGGCCGCTGAGATTGGCCATGTTCACTCCCTTCGCGGCCGCTCGATGGACCACGTCGGAAGCTGTAAGCCACGCGACGCCCCGACCTCGGCAAACCCACTATTCTTGCCTGGAGGCTTCCATGAAATGGGTTACATTGCAAGAAAGCTTGGCGTTTCGCGTCAAAATCGCCAAGAGCGTGGGAGGGATAAGATGACGAATTCGATGACGCGCGCGCGCCGGATGGCCGCGGGCCTGTTGCTGGCGCTGTGCGCGGGCGCGGCGAGCGCCGAGGAGGTCAAGGCCGGACCCTGGCGGCCGCTGTTCGACGGCAAGACCTTGGCTGGCTGGACGGCGAAAATCGCCAAGCATCCGGCGGGCGAGAACTACCGCCAGACCTTCGTCGCGGACCGCGGCGTGATCCGGGTGTCCTACGCCGGATATGACAGGCTGGACGGCCAGTTCGGGCACCTGTTCTACAACACGCCGTTCAAGGCCTATCGCCTGAAGCTGACCTATCGCTTCCTGACCGAGGGCGGGCTGGCCGATACGCCGTCGTGGGCGCGCAGCAACAGCGGGATCATGTTCCTGAGCCAGAGCGCCGAGAGCATCACGACGGACCAGCCGTTCCCGGTCTCGGTCGAGTTCCAGCTGCTGGGCAAGGACGGCGACGCGCCCCGCCCCACCGGCGCGGTCTGCACGCCGGGCCTGACCATCACCATCGACGGCGCCAAGGTGAAGGAGCACTGCACCCCGCCCGCCAAAGCCCCGACCATCCCAGACGGGACCTGGGTCGAGGCCGAGCTGGAAGTCCTGCCGAATGGCGAGATCACCCAGAAGATCAACGGCGTCGCCATCCACCACTATGCGGGGGTGACCCTGGATCCCGACGACACCGTCGCAGGCGGCGCCAAGCCCTATATCCTGGCGCGCGGCGCCCAGCCGGTGACGGAAGGCTACATCGCCCTGCAGAGCGAGGGGCATCCGATCGAGTTCAAGGACATCCAAATTCAAGAGCTGACAGCGCGCTAAGGCGCGGCGTCATTTCGCGCCGGGCAATTTGACGCCCAGCAGGACGAGCCGCTCGCCGGTGATCCCGAACCAATGCGGCACGCCCGCAGGCACCAGGATGACGTCGCCCGGGCCCAGTGTCCGGGTCACGCCGCCTTCGATCTGGCCGCCCTCGGTCAGGTTGGCGTTCTTGACCTTCGGGTCTGTCATGGTTCCGCCCGAAACCAGCGTGCCGGCGCCCTCCAGTACGATGGCGTATTCCGCTTCGGCGGGGTGGACGGCGGGGCGGCCTGGCTTTTTCCAGACCTCGATCGCCGCCACGGTCGCGCCGTCGCGGACCAGGGGCGCCACATGAACCCTTGGTCGGGTTTCATCGTGGCGAGCATGTCGCGCAGCTGGGCCTGGACATCCGCGCCGCTCGCGAAGCCGGTTGGGTCGGCGGCTTGAGCGCCGGCGACGCCTGGCGCGGCCAGCAGCAACGACGCTGCGCAGATCGTGAGGATCCTGGCTATTGTCTTCACCGCGTCTCTCCCTGGCCAGGCCTACTTCTTCACTGACGTCAGGTACTCAATCACCGCCGCCCGCTGCTCCGCATCCGGGGCGCCCAGCAGCATCTTGGTGCCCGGGACCTTCTTGCCGGGCGCCTTGATGAAGGCGTCCAACTCCGCCGGCGTCCAGGTGATCCCCGAGGCCTTCATGGCGGCGCTGTAGGCGAAGCCGGGCGCGGTCCCGGCCTTGCGGCCGGCGACGCCGGCCAGCGGCGGGCCCATCTTGCCCGGCGCGGGGCGCAGCGAATGACAGACCGTGCAGCGCTGCTCGAACACCTGCTGGCCCGTGGGCGCGGCGACGGCGCTGGTCGCCATCCCTGCGAGAACGGCGGCGAGCATGAGCGGGTACTTCATCGAGAAACTCTCCGTCGGAATTTGGCGGCGGCCTAAAGGCCCAGTAGCCGACGATTACGGCCGGCGTCCGGCGGGCTGCCGGCGAAGTCGTCGAACGCCTTGTCCGTGACCTGGATGATGTGGTCGCGGATGAACGGCGCGCCCTCGCGGGCGCCCTGCTCTGGATGTTTCAGCGCGCATTCCCACTCCAGCACCGCCCAGCCGTCGTAATCGTACTGGGCCAGCTTGGAGAAGATCGCCTTGAAGTCCACTTGGCCGTCGCCCAGCGATCGGAAGCGTCCGGGTCGGTCGACCCAGCCCTGATAACCGCCATAGACGCCCGATTGGGCCGTCGGCCGGAACTCGGCGTCCTTGACGTGGAAGGCCTTGATCCGGGCGTGATAGCGGTCGATGTAGCCGAGATAGTCCAGCTGCTGCAGCACGAAGTGGCTGGGATCATAGAGGATGTTGGCGCGCGGATGACCGCCGACCTCATCCAGGAACCGCTCGAAGGTCGCGCCGTCGTGCAGGTCCTCGCCCGGATGGATCTCGTAGGCGACGTCGACGCCGTTGTCTTCGAAGACGTCCAGGATCGGCTTCCAGCGCCGGCCGAGTTCGGCGAACGCCTCCTCGATCAGACCCGCCGGCCGCTGCGGCCAGGGATAGAAGTACGGCCAGGCCAGCGCGCCCGAGAAGGTGGCGTGAGCCTTCAGGCCCAGGCGACGGCTGGCGACGGCGGCGGCCTTGACCTGCCCTACCGCCCAGGCCTGGCGCTCGGCCGGCTTGCCGCGCAATTCGGGCGGCGCGAAGCCGTCGAACAGTTCGTCATAGGCCGGATGCACGGCGACCAGTTGGCCCTGCAGGTGGGTCGAAAGCTCGGTGATCTGCAGGCCGTATTCGGCCAGAAGGCCGGCGATGTCGTCGCAATAGGTCTGACTCTCGGCGGCCAGGGCCACGTCGAAGAACGAGTCCGCGCCGCCGGTCGGCATCTGCACCCCGATATAGCCGAGATCGGCGACCCATTTGGCCATGGTCTCCAGCTTGTCGAACGGCGGCTCGGCGCCGATGAACTGGGCCAGGAAGATGGCTGGTCCCTTGAGCGTCTTCATCGCCCTGCTCCTTCCAGGCTGACCCATCCGGCGTCGTCGCGGCTGGCGGCCACGGCGCGCTCGACGAAGGCCATGCCCCGCACGCCCTCGGCGATATCGGGCGCGAGCCCCCCGCCCCGCCCTTCGACGGCGTCGGCGAAGTCACGGTAGATATTGGCGAAGGCCTCGATGAAGCCTTCGGGATGGCCCGTCGGCAGGCGTGTCACGGCGCGAGCGGCGGGGCCGAGATAACCGGAACCCGCGTGCAGCAGCTGGCTGGGACCATCCAGCCAGTCCAGAGTCAGCACGTTGGGCGTTTCGTGCGACCAGGTCAGACCGCCCTTTTCGCCGAAGACTTCGAGCCTCAGGCCATTGCGCGCGCCGGCGGAGATCTGCGAGGCGATCAGCACGCCGCGCGCGCCGCCTTCGAACCGCAGCAACACGTTGCAGTCGTCGTCCAGACCACGCCCCGGCACGATGGTGGAGACGTCGGCGCACAGGCGCTCGACCCGGACGCCGGTCACGAACTCGGCGATGTTGAAGGCGTGGACGCCGATGTCGCCGATGCAGCCGCCGATGCCGGATTGCGCGGGGTCCGCGCGCCAACTGGCCTGCTTGTTGTCGCCGTCGCGCTCGAGCGGCTTCGACAGCCAGCCTTGCGAATATTCGACCACGACCTTGCGCACCGCGCCCAGATCGCCGCGCGCCACGATCTCGCGCGCCTCGCGGACCATAGGATAGCCCGTATAGGTATAGGTCAGGCCGTAGAGCTTGCCCGACGCGGCGACGATGCCCGCCAGATCCTGGGCCTCGGCCAGGTTCAGAGTGGCGGGTTTGTCGCTGATCACGTGCAGCCCGCCCTTCAACGCGGCGGCCGATACGTCGAAGTGCAGGTGGTTGGGCGTGACCACCGAAACGAGGTCTACGCCGTCCTCGCGCGCTGTCTCGGCGGCGATCATGGCGTGATGGTCCGGATAGACCCGGTCGGGCGCGACGCCCCAGGTGGCGGCGGCCTGGGCGCTCTTGGCCGGGTCGCGGCTGAACACCCCGGCGACCAGCCGGATGCGGCCGTCCAGCTCGGCGGCCATGCGGTGCACCGGCCCGATGAACGAGCCCGGACCGCCGCCGACCATGGCCATTCGCAAAGGGGCCATCCGCAAAGCCATCAGGCAACGACCTTGGCCAGGTAGTCGTAGCTGATCTTGGCCGACTCGAGGCGAGCATGGGCGAACGGCGGCTCCTGCTCGTAGTAGAAGCCGCCGGACGCCGGCGGCGTAGGCGGCGGGCAGCAGTTTCTTCCAGTCGATCATGCCGCTCCCGACCTCGGTCGGGTCCTGCTTCAGCTCAAAATTGGTCTTGGTCGTCGCCTTGACGTCCTTGACGTGCATCTGGGTGAAGCGGCCCGGATGAGCCTTCAGCAGGGCCAGCGGATCGTGGCCGGCGGCCGTGACCCAGCCGGCGTCCATCTCGAAGGTGACCAGGCTGGGATCCGTGCCGTTCAGCAGGATCTCCATGCCGTTGGTGTCAGCACCCTTAGCGTCCTTGAGCGGCGCGAACTCGAAATTGTGGTTGTGATAGCCGGCGGTGATGCCGGACTTCTTCAGCACGGCGGCCTTCTCGTTGAGGAAGTCGGCGTTCCACTTCCAGTCGTCGGCCGTCATCTGCACGCCTGCCTGGCGCAGGTCCGCGCCCAGGCGGTCGGGGATGTAGAAGATCGGCATCATCACCGATTTGACGCCGATCACATGCATCTCGTCGGCGAGCTTGGAGAGATCGCCGCTGAAGCCGCTGGGGCCCTTGGGCGCGATGTGGGCGCTGGGGCAGATCAGGCCCGCCTTGTCGAAGGCGGCGCGAAGTTCGGCCGGGGTGCGGCCGAGGTATCCAGCCAGCTCGACCGACTTGAAGCCAATCTTGGCGACCGTGGCCAGCTGGGCGTCCAGTTCCTTGGCCAGGTCCGGACCCAGGCTGTAGAGTTGGATGCCGACCGGCAGTTTATGGCGTTGGAAGAACGGCGCCGCCGCCGCGCCGGCGCCGCCGGCCAGGGTCGCGCCCAGGAGGGCCGCGCCGGCGCCGAGAAGGCCGCGTCGAGAAAGGTGTTCGTGCACGAGGCTTTCCTTTGCTGAAGGGCTAGACTTGGGCCGGGCTGGCCGTCGCGGGGAGCTCGTCGGCCTCCGCGACGGGGCCGCGCGACGGCGGACGGAAGAACACCGCCAGCAGACAGACGGCCGCCAGAGCCATGCCGGTCGGAACCATGAACAGGGTGGTGTAGTCGACGGATCCGCCCGCGCTCAGACGGCTGACCAGCGACGGGAACAGGAAGCTGGCCACCACATTGCCGACGCCCAGGATCAGCAGGTTGAACAGGCCCTGGGCGCTGGAGCGCACGTCCTTGGGGAAGACGGCGTCGACGAAGATGTACACAGTGGCGAAGAAGAAGGCGTAGCAGATCCCGTGCAGCAGCTGCACGGCCACGATCACCGGGATGCTGTCGGCGAAGAAGGCGAAGACCGCGAACCGCGCCGCATGGCCCAGCACGCCGATGATCATCGTCGCCTTCCAGCCCAGGCGGACCAACACCCGGCCCAGCAGGAACATCGTCAGGATCTCGGCCACCTGACCCAGGCTCAGGACGACCATGCTGAGGTTGCCGGCGATCCCGACCCTATTGGTCAGGAAGGCGTCGGCCATCACGAAATAGCCGTTGTGGATGACGCTATCGATGAAGGTGACCAGGAACAGCACCAGCACGAACGGCGCGGCCAGCAGCTTGAAGGCCCGTCGCCACGCCAGATTGTCGATGCCCGGCGCGTCCTTGCGGGGCGGCGTATGCGGCAGCGTCAGGGCGTAGCCGGCGAAGGCGAACGAGACGATCGCCGCGACCAGGAAGATCCAGCGCACCTGCTCGACCGAGGAATGCGCCCCCAGCAGGAAGACGAAGGGCCAGCTGACCAGCACCCAGCCCACCGTCCCGCCCATCCGCACCGCGCCGAAGCCGGCGGCCGGGTCCTTCAGATTGGCGAAGGCGATGGAGTTGGTCACCGACAGGGTCGGCACATAGACCAGGCTGAAGATCAGGTAGCAGGCGAAGAACGGCCAGAAACTGGTCGCGAAGGCCGTACCTACGAGGGCCAGACCGCCGATCAGGTGGCTGGCGGCCAGAAACCGCTCGGCCGCGAAGTTGCGGTCGGCGAACTGGTTGGAGAAGAAGATGCCGACCAGGGCGGCTACGCCCCAGGCGCTGCCGACCATCGATTGCTGCCAGGGCGCGAAGCCCAGCATGCCCATGTAGGGAAAGATCTTGGGCGCCCAGGCGCCCCAGATCGCCAGCTGCAGCACCATCATCACGAAGAGCCGGACGCTCGTGTTCATGGACCTGGCCTCCCCGACCAGCTTGGGCGGTCGATTTCGTCCCTTTGGACGCTCCCCGCTCCGATGTAATCGAAATCATCGATAACAGGGGTCGCTCTACTTGCCAAGCTGTAGGCTTGTCGCCAGTGTCCGGCCGATGGCGACCATTCAAGATGTTGCGCGCGACGCGGGCGTCTCCACCGCGACGGTTTCACGCGTGTTCAGCGCGCCCGAACTGGTGCTGGAGACCACGCGCAACAAGGTGATGGAGGCGGTCAACCGCCTGGGCTACGAGCCGAACTTCGCGGCCAAGAGCCTGCGCACCCTGCGCACCGAGAAGATCCTGGTCACGGTGCCCGACATCTCCAACCCGTTCTTCTCGCAGGTGATCCGGGGCGTCGAGGAAGCCGCCCTGGCCGCCGGCTATTCGGTGCTGCTGGGCGACACCCGCCACGAGGAGACGCGCGAGGAGCAGTACGCCGCCATGTTCCGTCGCAAGGAGGCGGACGGCCTGATCTTCCTGGGTCACCGCCTGCCCGACGTGTTGGCCGAGATGGTCGCCGCCAAGGGGCCCAGGACTCCGATCGTCAACGGCTGCGAGTTCCGCCCGGGCCTTGCGGTCTCCAGCGCCCATATCGACAACGACCGCGCCGCCGCCGAGGTCGTCGACCATCTCTATGGATTGGGGCACACCCGCGTCGGCGTTGTCACCGGGCCGCTGGTCAGCCCGATCAGCAGCGACCGCCTGTCCGGCGTGCTGTCGGCGGCCCAGCGCCAGGGCCGCGCCAGCGCCCTGCGCATCGCCATCGGCGACTTCTCGATCGAGTCCGGCGTGCGCCAGACCGGCGAGTTGCTGGACGAGCCCGGTCGGCCGACCGCCATCTTCTGCTTCAGCGACGAGATGGCCATGGGCGCGCTGGAGGCGATCCGCCTACGCGGCCTGCGCTGCCCGGAGGACGTGTCGCTGGTCGGCTTCGACGACATCCGCTTCGCCCAGTACCTGCATCCGAAACTGACCACGGTCAGCCAGCCCAAGGAGCAGATCGGCCACGAGGTGGTGCGCCTGCTGATGGACATCCTCAGTGGCCGGGCCACCGCGCTACAGAACGTCACCCTGCCCCACCAGCTGGTCATCCGGTCGAGCACGGCCCCGCCGCCCAGTAGTTAGCGCGGCGCCAACTCGCGGACCCACATGTTGCGGAAGCTGATCGGCGCGCTGGGGTCGCCGTGCGCCTGCAGCTTGATCGGCGCGGGCCCGTGAGCCTTGTAGCTGGGCTTGCCGATGTAGACCGTCTCGCCGGTCAGCACCGCGTGGTCCTGCACGACCACGCCATTGTGGATCACGGTCACCACGGCCGGCGTGACCAACGCCCCGTCCGGGGCGAACACCGGCGCGCGCCAGACGATGTCGTAGGTCTGCCAGTCGCCGGGCTTGCGGCTGGCGTTGGCCAGGGGCGGATGCTGCTTGTAGACGCTGGCCGCCTGGCCGTTGACGTAGGTCGGGTTCTCGAAGCTGTCGAGGATCTGCACCTCGTAGCCCTGGTCGCCGCCGCCCGTCGAGGCCAGGAAAACACCGCTGTTGCCGCGCGCCTGGCCCGAACCGGTAATGCCCGCCGGGATGCGCCATTCAAGGTGCAACTGGTAGTCGCGGAAGGCCCGCCTAGTCTCGATATTGCCTAGCGCCTTGTCGACGGTCAGCACGCCGTCGGCGACCGTCCAGGCGGCCGGCGACCTGTCCTTGACCGAGACCCACTGGTCCAGGTCGTGTCCGTCGAACAGCACGATCGCGTCGGAGGGCGCGCCGCCCAGAGCCGCCGCTGGCGTGACGATCGACGGAACCGGACTCCAGACCTCGGTCTCCGCCGGCTTCGTCTGGGCCATGGCGGAGGATGCCGCCAGCAGGCTGGCGGCGGCGAGTGTGAGGACGGATCGGGTCAGCATGCGGCGCCTGGGCTCCCTGTCGAGCGAACCAGACTATGCGCCGCGTCGGCGTCGGCCAATACGACCACGACATCCTTGACAACGCTGTCGGACATTCGGCGACTAGGCAGCGAGATCAAGGGAGGACGATGTGCTCAGGACCCTGGCCTTCATGGCGATGCTGACCGCCGCGTCGTCGGCGTTGGCGGAGACGCGCCCGCCCTTGGCGCTCCGCGATATCCCCAAGGCCTCGGGGCCGGCGAAGAGTTTGTTCAACGGCGAGGACCTGAACGACTGGCGTCCCTGGCTCGGCTATGCCGACCCGGCCCTGACCTACAAGCGCCCCGCCGCGGCCCCGCTGGGGCTGACGCCGCTGAGCGGCGAGATCTTCAAGGTCGTGGTCGAGGACGGCCGGCCGGCGATCTATGTCAACGGCAAGACCTGGGGCAGCCTGGTCCACACGGGCGACTTCCGAGACTATCACCTACGACTGCAATACAAGTGGGGGCCCGGTCGCTGGCCGCCGCGCGAGACGCAGGCGCCGAACAATGGCCTGCTCTACCATTCGCACGGCGCGCCGGGCGTCGTCTGGGGAACCTGGAGCCAGGCGGTCGAGTTCGAGATCATGACCGGCTCGATCGGCATGGTCGTGCCTGTCGGCGAGGCGATCTCGGTCGTCACCAGCGCCGTCGACGACCCCAGCCTGATCAAGCCCAACCTGCGCTTTTCGCCCGCCGGTCGGCCGGTGACCGCCAAGGGCGGCGCGGCCGACTGGAACGTGGAAGCCTACAGCGACGCCGAAAAGCCGGCTGGCGAGTGGAATACGCTCGACCTCTATGTCGTCGGCGATCGCGCGGTCCATGTGGTCAACGGCGTTCCGGTCATGGAGGTCCGCGACCTGCGGGCTAACGGCCAGCCCCTCACGCACGGCGCGATTCAGCTTCAGTCCGAAAGGCGCCGAGACCTTCTTCCGCGCCATCGTGCTGGAGCCGATCACCGCCCTTCCGAAAGTGACGGTCGGCGCGCCGCGATAGCCCTATGAATGGGGCCGGCGTCTTTCTAGGATCGGGCTCTTTCTCATTCGCCGCGCCCCATGACCGACTCGCTCACGCAGAACGCTTGGACCCTCATCGACCACGGCCGAGCGGCTGACGCGCTGAGCCTCACCGAACCCGCAGCCCGAAACGCCGGCGCGCCTCCCAACCTGCTGATGGCGCACGCCGCGGCGCTGAAGGCCCTTGGGCGGGTCGACGACGCCGTGGCCTTCAACCGACGCGCCGTGACGCGGGCGCCAAACGATCGCTTCGCCTGGTACAATCTGGCCGCCACCCTGGGCGACCTGAAACTCGACGCCGAGGCCGAAGCCGCCGCGCGGCGAACCCTGGCCCTGGGCCTGGATGCGCCGGAGGTCTGGCTAGTGCTGGGCAAGGCGCTGCAAGGCCTGCGCCGCTACGACGACGCCGAAAAGGCCCTTCTGACGGCCCTGGCGCGACGCCCCAACGACGCCGCCGCGCATCTGGACCTGGCCCAGTTGCGCTGGATGCGCTCCGGGCGCCAGGACGAGGCCCTGGCCGTGCTGGAAGCGGCGCTTGGCAAACACCCCGGAGACGCGGGCCTGTGGTTGATCAAGAGCACCGTGCTGACCTTCGCCGGCGATCACGCGGCGGCCGACGCCACCCTGACGGAGGCGCTAAGAGCCTCGCCAAGCGATGTTCTGTTGCGCCTGGCGGCCCGCGCGCGCGGCTGGAGTCATCGGCGACGCCGGCAGGATGCTGGCCCACGCCCAGGCGGCCCAGCGCCTGGCGCCCGCCGCGCCGGAGGTCCATGCGGTGCTCTGCGAAGCCTTGCTGGCGAACGGCCAGGCTCGGGCGGCCGCCGAGACCGCCGAGCGTCTGGTCGCGGCCACGCCTGACGACCAATACGCCCTGGCCCTGCGCAACACCGCCTGGCGGCTGACGGGAGATCCTCGCCTGGAGCCCTTTGGCGACTATGAGCGACTCGTGCGCGCCTATCGCCTGGAAACACCGGACGGCTGGAGCGACCTGGAGACCTTCTTGCAGGCCTTGCGCGCCCGGCTGCTGGAGTTGCACGACCTCAAGACCCATCCGCTCCAGCAGTCGCTGCGCGGCGGCACGCAGGTTCCCTCCCTGGACCGTTCGGAGGATCCGCTGGTGCGGGCCTTCTTCGCCTCGGCCCGAAAGGCGGTGGCGCGTTATATCGAGGATCTCGGCCCGGGTGAGGATCCGATCCGAGCCCGCCGCTCCGGCGCCTTCGACTTCGCCGGCGGCTGGTCGGTGCGCCTGCGCTCCGACGGCTTTCACGCCGATCATGTGCACCCGAGGGGCTGGATCTCCTCGGCCTTCTATCTGGACGTGCCGGCCGTCGTCGACGACGAGGAGGCGCGCGAGGGCTGGCTGCAGTTTGGCCGGCCAGGGTGTCTCACATCCCCCGTCCTGGCCGCCGAGCATATGGTCAAGCCCGAGCGCGGAATGCTGGTGCTGTTCCCATCGTGCTTCTGGCACGGAACGCGGCCGTTCTCGGACCCCGGGCACCGTCTGACCATCGCGTTCGACGTCGCGCCCCGTTGAGCGTTTCGCCAAGGCTCTGAAACAGCACAAAAAAGCCCGCCCCGAGTGATCGAGGCGGGCTTTTCGCGAGAGATCCCCTCCCCGACGCCGAAGCGTCGGAGAGGTTCAGGTCTCTTAGTAGCGCAGGCGGGCGTTGATGAAGAACACGCGGCCCAGGACGTCGTACACGGCGGGGTAGCCGCTGTTCGACGGCGAAGCGTTGCCGCCCATGATCGGGTAGGATTCCTGGGTCAGGTTGCGCACGCCGGCCGTGAAGGCGACGTTGTCGTTGACGTTCCAGTCGGCCGACAGATCCCAGTAGTTCTTCGCGCCGATACGCTCGACGGTGAAGACGCTCGAGGGGTTGTCGTCGGTCACGTCGTCCAGGTGGCTCCACACCACGTTCACGCCGAACTGGTTCATGGTCCAGTTCATCGTCGAGCGCAGCTTGTGACGCGGGATGGCCGTGCCGCAACGCGCGCCGAACTTGTCGGCGCACTTGACCGGGGCCGAGATGGCGTCCGGGATCTTCGTCCACTCCCACGTGTTGGTGTAGAGCGAGCGGAAGGCCAGCGAACCCCAATCGGGCAGACCCAGGTTTTCCAGGGTCGTACGATAGGCCACGCCGATGTCGAGGCCCTTGGTCTTCAGAGTCGCGATGTTCTGGTTGGTCAGCGAGATGTAATCGATCGAGCCGTTGGCCAGACGGATGATCGACTGGCAGTACGGCGAGTTCGGGTTGCCGTTCACGACCGAGCCGTAGCAGACGGCCAGGACGTTGGAGGCCGAGCTACCGAAGCTGTCGATCGTGTCGTTGATCTTGATGTCGAAGTAGTCGGCGGTCACCGAGAAGCCCGGCAGCCACGACGGGGTGTAGGCGAAGCCCGTCGTGAAGGTCTTGGCCTGCTCGGGACGCAGGTTCGGGTTGCCGCCCGACAGCGTCTGGGTCTGCTGGTTGGCGTTGATCAGGCCGACGAGGTTGGCCGCGACGCCCGAGTTGATGCAGGCCTGACGGACGGCCGCGTTCGGCGCGCCACGCGACGAGCAGGGGTCGGTCGCGGTCGGGAAGCCGTTCGATTGCGGCGAGTAGAGTTCGCCGATCGACGGCGCGCGGATCGCCTTGTTGTACGAAGCGCGCAGCATCAGATCGTCATAGACCTTCCACGTGCCGGCGACCTTGTAGGTCTTCACCGGATGCGGTTGGCCGGTGTAGTCCGACGTACGGCCGGCCAGCTCAAGGTCCAGGGACTTGATGAGCGGCAGGTCCTTCAGCAGCGGAACCAGCAGTTCGGCGTAGCCTTCGTAGACGTCGAAGCGACCCGAGACCGGCGGGCTGGCGTTGAAGCCCGTCAGGTTGCCCGTCGCCAGGTCTTGGCTAGGCAGGAAGGCGAACTCTTCCGCGCGATATTCACCGCCGATGGCGAAGCCGATCGGGCCAGCCGGCAGCGAGAACATGTTCGCCGTGTCGCCGTTGATGCTGAAGCCGCCGTACTGCTGCTCGTAGTCCTGCGACGAGTTGATGCGGGTCTTGATGAAGTCCGCGGCGGCCTTCGAGATGTTGCCTTGGCCGAACAGGTTGATCGGCACGCAGCCGCCCGACGGGTCGGCGCAGCCGGTGCCCGTGGAATTCAGCAGCAGGGCCTGCTGGATGCGGGCCAGGCTGGTGTCGCCCAGCAGCGAGTTGCTGCCGTGGGTGTTGCCGTACTGATAGTAGACGTCGAAGCCGCCGTTGATGGCTTCGATGTCGCCCTTGATGCCCAGTTGCATCTGGTAGCCGAAGAAGTTGAACTTCGACACGCGCGGGCCGACTTCGGTCAGGCGGCGGTTGAACGAACCGGTGACCGTGTCGAACAGGCCATCGCCGTCGGAGTCGACGTCGGTGAACGTGCCGGCGGTCCACGAGCTCGAGGCCGGGATCGTATAGGCCGTGGTCGAACCCAGGCCGTTCAGCGCCTGCTTGGCGGCGGCGGTCAGGAACGGGTTGTTGTCCAGCGTGAAGCGGAACGTGCGGGTGCCGATCGGGGTCGGCGCGAGCTGGGTCACGACCTGGCTGTTGACGAAGTTACCCTTGGCGTAGACCTGCAGGCCCGGCTTGATCTCGTAGTGCGCCAGCGAGGTGACCGAGAAGCGCTCTTGCGGCGTCTGGACGTAGTTGACCGGGGCGAAGTTATAGGTGTCGTTCGCGTCGTTATAGAGGCGGATGTTGCCATCCGGCAAGAACAGCGCGGAGTCGGCGGCGGTCGGCGCCCGGCCCAGGCCCGTCAGGTTGATGATCTTGCCAGCCACGAACGGGTTGATGCGGCCTTGCTCGTTCGAGCCCGAGCCCGACGGAACGAGGCCGGTCTTGGTGGCGTTGTCGCCCCAGGCGGTGCTGAGCATGCCGCCGCGTTCGCCCTGGGTCAGGGCTTCACGCTTGTTGTAGCCCAGGTTCAGGACGACGTTGCCCTTGCGATCGGCGAAGTTGGCGCCGATGGTCAGGTCGGTCGAATAGATCGGCGCTTCGCCCTTGTCGGTTTCCGAATAGCCGGCGCTGAATTCCATGCCTTCGAAGTCTTGCTTCAGCATGAAGTTCACGACGCCCGACACGGCGTCCGAGCCGTACACGGCGGCGCCGCCGCCCGACACGACTTCGATGCGCTTGATCAGGGCCGGCGGGATCAGGTTGATGTCGACTGTGCCCGACTGGGTGGTCGGCGTCTGGCGCTTGCCGTCGACCAGGACCAGGGTGCGGTTCGAACCCAGGCCGCGCAGGTTGACCGTGGCCGTGCCGTTGCTGCCGTTGTTGACGGTCGAGGTGATGCCCGGGACGGCCTGCGGCAGGGTGTTCAGCAGGTTTTCGGTGTTCACCACGCCCGATTGCTTGAGCTCCTTGTCGCCAACCGTGGCGATCGGGCTCGCGGACGTCAGGTCGGGACGCGCGATGCGCGAACCGGTGACGACGATTTCCTCGACCTGAGCCGACTCGTCGGGCGTCGCCGTCTGCTGGGCCCAGGCGCCAGCGGCCGGCAGCATGAAGCCGCAGAGGATCGAAGACGCCAGCAGGCGCTTTCTACGAGTGGTCACACTAAACAAATTCCACCTCCAAAACTTATACGCCGAAGCCCTGCGGATCGAGCATGCGGCGCTCCCCCTGTCCCCCCTGGAACCGGGTTTTGCGGGCAAGAGTGGAATTGGAAGACCTCTGGTCAATCAGCCAGACGGCGCGAATGCCCAGGAAATTTCCACCTGTTACCAAAATGTAACGCAGCCGACACAGGCTCAGGCGTCAATCTGGGCAAGACCGTGCATTTTCAAGGGGATGGATGCGGCTGAGTTCTTTGCCGCTTCGCAATGCTGTACATTATATACGAAGTAATCGGCCGTCAGGCGATGATTGCGCCTCAGTGCAGTGACGACGGCGATGAAGTTCGCCCCCCAGCAACTATCTGAAAAATCATCTTCCAAGAACTCAGATCGGGGCCTTGCCATGCTGCCAGAACAGCTTGGCTGGCGTCTTAAATGAGACAATATTCGCTTCTCGACTTGAGTGTCGCGCGGCCCCGCGACAAGTCGCCTCAGGCGACGGCGTTTTAAGCCACAGTGGTAGTTGCACGGGAATGAAAAGCACCGCTTGAATAAAATCCGAGCAAATCCATGCTCACGATCCCGTACCGACGAGTCTCGCATGCCCGCGCACCCTCCCCTCAGAATCAACAGCGACCTGCCGATCGAGACGTTCGCGAGCCGGTTCGCGCGGGATGGCTACGTGCAGATTCCGGTCTTCCTGGTTCCGGCCGACGCCGAGGCGGTCGCCGGAGTGATGGAAGGCCTGACCTGGAACATCGTCGCGCCCGACGAGGCGTCGGAAACGCTGGTCATCACCCCGGAGGTGGTCAAGAAGTTCGGCGAGGCCCAGGTTCGACAGTTCCTGCAAGGGGCGATCAAGCGCGCCGCGACGGGCTTTTCCTTCGTGCACCTATCCTATGCCTTGCAGGACGAATATCTCCGTAGCTCGGAAGCGCCGATCCATCGCGCGACACAGTTCCTGCAGAGCGAGGACTTTCTCGATTTCGGCCGTCGCGTGATCGGCGCGCCGGCCGTGACGGGCGTCCGGATCCAGGCGTCCTACTATCGCCCTGGCGACTTCCTGACGCTGCACGACGACCGCCACCGCGAGGACACGCGCCTGGCCGCCTTCACCCTGGGCTTCACCCGGAAGTGGCGCGCCGACTGGGGCGGCCAGCTTCTCTTCCATGACGCCGAGGGCAACGTCACGCGGGGTTTCAAGCCCGAGTTCAACGTACTGACCCTCTTCAAGGTGCCGGCCGCCCACTCGGTGGCGCAGGTCGCCTCCTATGCCGCCGCCAAGCGGCTGTCGCTGACCGGATGGCTGCTGGGCGACGCCCAGCAAGCCGCATAAGATCTCGCCGCTTAAGGAATTCGAGATGACCAAGCTGCTGCTCGCCGCCGCGATCGCCCTCGCCGCCGCTCCCGCTTTCGCCGCCGAGCCCGCCGAGCCCGCGGTGATCGCCGCGCTGAAGGCCTGCCGCGCCATCACCGCCGACGCCGAGCGGCTGGCCTGCTATGACAAGGCCGCCCAGTCGGTGACCAAGGCCCAGGAGACGGGCGAGGTCATCATCATCGACAAGCAGGCCGCCCGCGCCGCGCGCCGCCAGGCCTTCGGCCTGGAACTGCCGACGTTGTCGATCCTCGACAAGGGCGCCGACAAGGCCGAGACCGACAAGCTGCAGTCGGTGGTCAAGAGCGCCCGAGTCGACGGCGAGCAACGGCTGGTCGTCACGCTGGAGGACGGCGCGGTCTGGCGCCAGATCGACGACACCATGCTGGGCAAGCCGCCGAAAGCCGGCGACACGATCGAGGTCCGCAAGGCGGCCATGGGCAGTTACATGATGAAAATCGGAAGCCAGCCGGCGATCCGCGTGCGTCGCATCGAGGTCGGCGGGCGCTAACTCGCGTCGTCGACGAAGCGGTAGCCGACGCCCGGTTCGGTCCGCAGCAGCTTGGGCGAGGCCGGGTCGGCCTCCAACTTCTGACGCAGTTGGCCGATGAAGACGCGCAGATACTGGGTGTCACGCGCATGCGCGGGCCCCCAGACGGCGGTCAGCAGTTCCTTGTGGGTCAGCACCTTGCCATGACCAAGGGCCAGGCGGATCAGCACGTCATATTCGCGCGGCGACAGCTTCACGGCCTCGCCAGCGCGGGTGACGCGGCGCTTGTCGAGGTCGATCTCGACATCGCCGGCGCGGATCGGCCCGCTGGGCGCCTCAGCGCGGCCGGCCTGACGCATCGCCGCCCGCAGCCGCGCCAGCAGTTCTCCCACGCCGAAGGGCTTCTCGATATAGTCGTTGGCTCCGCGATCCAGCGCCTCGATCTTCTCGATCTCCCGATCGCGGGCCGACAGGATCAGGATCGGACCATCATAGAAGGCCCGGGCCTTCTCCAGCACGTCCTTGCCGTCCATGTCGGGCAAACCGAGGTCCAGCACCACGGCGTCGGGCGACCACAGGGCGATGGCGCGCAGGCCTTCCTGTCCGCCGTCCGCGCGTAGGGGCTCGTAGCCCGCCGCCTCCAGGGCCGGCCCCAGAAAGCGATGGATCTGCGGCTCGTCGTCGATCACGAGGATGCGTTGGCGCGCACCGGTCCCAAGGGAGCTCATGAACCGCTCATAGCAGATCGAGCCGCGTGGAGACGACCCAACGGATCATCCTCGCGGTCGCGTCTAGGCCGCCACCCGAGCGTCGAGCAGGGCCAGCTTGGCCAGGATGCGGTCGAGGGTCGAGCGCTTCACCGGCTTGCCGTCGCGCAGCTTCGTCCAGGTGGTTTCGCTGATGGCGTAGCAGTCGAACAGATGCTCGCGCGTTACAGCAGGCAGGCGCGAGCGGAGGCGCTGGAAGACTTCTCGGGAGATGGTGACGGTTTCAGCCATGGGAGGTCGGGTCAATGACGCACGGGAGGATGTCTCTACCGCGTCCCTATGACGGTGTTGTTGGACCAGCTTATTTCAGCCTCGTTACGTGAAGCCAAGTTTTCGCCAAATTCGGCAAAAGTTGCGTAAGAACGAGCGCTTCGTCGCCTAAAACGCGACCGGCGCCTTGAAGCGACGTGGATTGAGCGCTGCGCGGCCTTCGGAAAAGGCGCCTAGAGCGTGAACCGAAGCCCGTCATAGCCAGCCTCGACGCCCGGCGGCAGGCAAGCGGTCAAGGCGTTGTAGTCGAGATCGATGTGCAGGTTGGTCAGGATGGCCCGCTTCGGCCTGACCTTGGCGATCCATTCCAGGGCCAGCTCGACGTGGGCGTGGGTCGGATGCGGCGTCCAGCGCAGGGCGTCGACGATCCAGACGTCGAGATCGGCCAGGTCCGCCCAGCTTCCGTCGGGAATGGCGCGGACATCGGGGGTGTAGGCCACCCCACCGAAGCGATAGCCGACCGCGCGGATCTCGCCGTGGTCCACGTCGAAGGTGTGGACAGGGATCGAGCCGCTGGGGCCGTCGATCTGGAAATCCTCGCCCAGCGGCGGGATCAGGCGTGGTTCCAGGATGGCCGGATAGCCGCCGCGCGTCTTGAAGATGTACTCGAACCGCGTCAGCAGGCCGTCATGCGTGGCTTGATCCATCCAGGTTGGGATGCGGACCCGCTGATTGAGGAAGAACGGCCGCAGGTCGTCGATGCCGTGGGCCTGGTCGGCGTGATCGTGCGTGAACAGCGCCGCGTCGACCCGCTTCACCCCGGCCTTTGCGGCCTGCAGCCGCAGGTCCGGCGAGGTGTCGACAACGACCGTGGTCTCATGGAGCGCCCCGCCCTCGTCCTCGCCCTTCCTCCGCACCAGCAGCGAGCAACGCGAGCGGTGGTTCCTGGGCTCGGCCGGATCGCAATCGCCCCAGTTGCCGTCGGCGCGCGGAACGCCGCCGGACGAGCCGGAGCCCAGGATGGTGAACTCCAGCGGACCGGTCATGGACGGGGAATCCGGTCGAACAGGTTGAAGAAGGCGTCTTCCGTGCGGGCTTCCGTGTCGGCCCGGCTCCAGCCGCGGATTTCGGCCAGCTTGTCGTAGATATGCGGCAGATAGGCCGGCTCGTTGCGACGCCCGCGCATCGGCACGGGCGCCAGATAGGGGCAGTCGGTCTCGACGATGATCCGGTCGGCGGGCATGTCGCGGATCACCTCGCGCACGTCCTCGGCCGCCTTGAAGGTGGCGATGCCCGACACCGAGAACCACGCGCCCAGGGCCATGGCGCGAGCCGCCAGCGCCGGACCGCTGGTGTAGCAGTGCATCAGGATCTTGAATGGCCCGGTCGCGTGCTCCTCCTCGAGGATCTGACCCATGACGTCATCGGCCTCGCGAGTGTGAACCACCAGCGGCAAACCGCTCTCGCGGGCGGCGATGCAGTGCTGACGGAACACCTGCGCCTGCACGTCGCGCGGCGACAGGTCATAGTGGAAATCCAGGCCGCATTCGCCAATGCCGATGACGCGCGGACGTTGGGCCAGTTCGACCAGGCGCTCCGCGGTCAGCGCGGGGTCTTCCTTGGCCTCGTGCGGGTGCGTGCCGACCGTGCTCCAGATATCGGGCTCGGCCATGGCGATGGCGTGGACGGCGTCGAAGGACGAGACCTTGTCGCAGATGGTGACCATCAGGGCGACGCCGGCCTCGCGGGCGCGAGCGATGACGGCGTCCTTGTCCTCGGCGAACTGGGGCGCGTGCAAATTCACGTGGCTGTCGATGAGCATGCCGCTCAAATCGCCGTCTTGGCCGCCGCGCGCAAGTCCGAGATGACGCTCCAGAACACATCGGCGCGGTCGAGGTTCACGGCCTCGGCCTCGCCCGGCGCATTGGACAGCCGTTCCCAAGCGGTCGCCCACCGGTCCAGACCGGGCGAGTTCTTGCCGTCGGCCGCGACCTGGGTGGCGAAGATCCGCACCTGGTCGGCCATGCGCTCCATGACAAGCTCGAACCGCGCCGCGCCCTCGGCGCCGCGGAAGGTGTCGGTCAGGGCCAAGAGCGCGCCCTCGTCCAGCTTGGGCAGGCCGCGCAGGATCTCGTTGGCCGCGTCGTCCATCTCGATGGCCTTGGCGGCGGCCAATTGCAGCGCCTTGCCCGGCGCGCCATGGGCCATGCGGGCCAGCCGCTCGGCGTCGCGCCCCGAAACGTCGGCGATACGCTCGACCATCTCGGCGGCGGCCCGTACGCCCGGCGCGGGCACGGCCAGACGGCGGCAGCGCGAGCGAATGGTCGGCAGGAGCTTGCCGGGCGCATGGCTGATCAGCAGGATCACGCCGCGCGGCGGCGGCTCCTCCAGCGTCTTCAGCACCGCATTGGCGGCGTTGACGTTGAGGTCGTCGGCCGCGTCGATGATCGCCACGCGATAGGGCGAAATGGCCGGTGTCGTGGAGAAGAACTCCGGCAACTGGCGGGCCTCGTCGACCGGAATCGACTTGCGGGCCTTGCCGTCGTCGGTCAGTCGCTCCAGCACCATCAGGTCCGGATGCGAGCGGGCGGCGACCTGGCGACTGACCGGGTCGGACAGCGCCGCGCCCAGCAGACCGTGGCTCGGATCGGGCCGCGCACCCAGCAGGCGCCGCGCCATGCGGTAGGCCAGGGTCGCCTTGCCCACGCCTTCCGGGCCGGTCAGCAGCCAGGCGTGGTGCAGCCGGCCGCGATCCAGGGCGTTCGAGGAACGCGGCCTCGGCGGCGGACTGGCCCTCCAGGTCATAGACATCGCGCGGATGGGCCGGGGTCATCAGAGCGCCAGCCTTTGGGCCACGGCTTCGCTGATGGCGGCGGTCACCGCGTCCAGTTCGGCGTCGGCGTCGATGACGACGCAGCGCTCGGGTTCGCGGCGGGCGATCTCCAGATAGCCGGCGCGCAGGCGCTGGTGGAAATCGAGGCCCTTGGACTCGAACCGCGCCGCCCCGCCCCGCGCCTCGGCCCGGCTCAAGCCGACCTCGGCCGGCAGATCCAGGATCAGGGTCAGGGTCGGGATCGTGCCGTTTAGGACGTGATCCTCCAGCGCCGCGATCAGGCTGGCCGGCGCGTCGCCGCCCGCGCCCTGATAGGCCCGCGTGGAATCGGCGAAGCGGTCGCACAGAACGACCTTGCCCTGCGCCAGAGCCGGACGGATCACCCGCTCCAGATGGTCGCGGCGTGAGGCGTACATCAGGAGGGTCTCGGTGACCGGCGACCAGCGGTCGGCCGCGCCGTTAACCAGCAGGTCGCGGATGGCCTCGGCGCCCGGGCTGCCGCCGGTTCGCGGGTGACGACGACGTCATGGCCGGCCGCGCTCAGGCGCTCGGCCAGGCGGCGGATCTGGGTGGACTTGCCCGCCCCCTCCCCGCCCTCGAAACTGATGAAAGAACCCTGGGTCACCCGGCCTCATTCGACCGGTTTCCGAGGCTTGTCCAGAGGCGCTTACGCCCCCTTGTTACGGACGAAGGACCGTGGCGCCCTGATAGCCCAGCGAACTCGACCCGCTGGCGCAGGCTCCAGGCCTCCCCCTCGTCAGGGCCGGCCGAAACCGTGACGCGGTAGAGCGTGCCGCTGGCCCGCTCGATCGCGTCGATCTGGGCTTGGCCGGCGCCCGAAAGCTGGCGCACGGCCCTCTCGGCGTTCTCGCGGCTGGAGAACGAGCCGGCCTGGACCCGGAATCCGGACTTGGCGGCCAAGGCATAGGCCCGGTCGGGCGGGTTGATCTGCGGCGCGGATTGCTGGACCGGCGCGCTCCAGTCCGGATCCGGCTGGCGCGACGGAATGACCTGCACGCGCTGGGGCGGCTCCTTGATGTCCTCGAAGCTGCGTTCGCGCGGCGGCGGCGCGGTGTGCGTCACGGCGTACCGGCGCGGGCCTTCGAAAGCGTTCTCGGGCGCCGGGCCGACATACTTCACCCGCACGCGGGCGACACCCTGGCGATAGTAGCCCAATTGTTGGGCGGCGGCTTTCGACAGGTCGATGACGCGATCGCCGACGAACGGCCCTCGGTCGTTGACCCGCACGATCATCTTCTTGCCGTTGTCGAGGTTGGTCACCTCGACCAGGCTGGGCAGCGGCAAGGTCTTATGGGCGGCCGACGGGGTATCCATGTCGAACATTTCGCCGTTGGCGGTGCGACGGTTATGGAACTGCTCGCCGTACCAGGAGCCGACGCCGACGACGTTGTAATCCTTGTCCTGGCGCGGATAGTACCAGACGCCATTGATCTGATAGGGTTTTTCGGTGCCGCGCAGCGGCTTGCCGTCGCGGCCGACCGTCGAGCCCGCGCGCGGCGACGAACCGCGTGTGGTCTCGTTACGGGCGCTGGCCGTGTAGCCGGACTTGCCGACGTCGTACTTGGGCGTGGCGCAGGCGGCCAGACTCGCGGCCGCCAGGGCCATGAGGCCGAGGTTGCGCGCAATCCGCCAAACCTGATCGATACGCTGGTTCATCCGATGGTCGTCCAGACGGGCCCACACCCCTTCCGAGCTCACATCGTCGCCCGTTTGTTTTGAAGTCTGGTTAAGGCGCGGACACGCTGATATAGCCGCCTGCTCCGGGCAGGTGGCCGAGTGGTTTAAGGCAGCGGTCTTGAAAACCGCCGTAGGTGAAAGTCTACCGTGGGTTCGAATCCCACCCTGCCCGCCAGACCTATGCGTCTAGGCGTCTCCGGTTGCGTCAGAACCCCTTTTGGGGACAAGGTTTTGTCGCCGGTCCGTCTCTCCACGTATCAGTTTGTATCCTGGTATCTTAGGCACCTCCTTAGGACGCGCCTTAGGCTGGCAAGGCTCCGGGCGTGCTCGTAGGTTCTTCCTACGTTCTGAGGGGATCACATGGCGAGGGCCACCAACCGACTCACCGTCAAGGCCATCGCGGCGCTCCGCGAGCCGGGAATGCACGCCGATGGGGCTGGCCTATATCTTAAGGTCGACCAGACCCTCAATCGACGTTGGGTCTTGATATATTTCTGGCATGGAAAGCGCCGGGAAATGGGCCTGGGATCGGCTGAAACCGTCACTCTCGCCGCCGCGCGCCAGGCCGCCGCATCGGCGCGACAGATGGTCGCCGGGGGCATTGACCCGATCGGCGCGCGAAAGCTTCAGACCGGATCTGCCGTCACCTTCCGCGATTTCGCGGAACTGGTCATTGTCGACCTTACGCCAGGATGGAAGAGCCCGAAGACGGACGGCCAGTGGCGGGCCAGCCTGGACACCCACGCCGGGGCCATATCCAAGCGCCCGGTTTCGGACGTCGACACAGAAGACGTGCTCCTCGTGCTCAAGCCGATCTGGAACACGATCCCAGAGACGGCTTCTCGGGTCCGCGCCCGGATAGAGCGCGTGCTGGACGTGGCGAAGATCAAGGGCCTTCGGAAGGGCGAGAACCCGGCCCGCTGGCGCGGCCATCTGCAATTGCTCCTCGCCAAGCAACAGCGGATTCGCGGGCATCACGCCGCGCTGTCCTACGATGGCGTCCCGGCCTTCATTCAGCGCCTGCGAGGGCGCCAGGCCGTCGCGGCGCGGGCCTTGGAGTTCACTATTCTGGCCGCGTCCCGAACGACGGAGACGCGCGAGGCCACATGGTCGGAGATCGACGGGGATGTCTGGACCATTCCAGCCTCTCGCATGAAGGCGACCAAGGCGCACCGCGTGCCGATCACCAACCGGATGCGCGAAATCCTAGATGAGATGGCTCCGCTAAAGACTGATGCAGGCTTCATTTTCCCCGGAGACCAACGCATCGAGCCGCTGTCCCGCATGGCCATGCTCATGCTGTTGCGGAGAATGGAGGTTTCCTTCACAGTTCACGGATTCCGCTCTGCTTTCCGAGATTGGGCCGGCGACTGCACGCCCTACCCGCGCGAGCTGATCGAGGAGGCCCTAGCCCACACGGTCGGAAATGCCGTCGAGAGGGCCTATCGCCGATCCGACGCCCTGGCCAAGCGGCGCCAGCTCATGGAAGCCTGGGAGCAGTTCGCCACCATGCCGCCCAACGCCAACGTGCTGCCGTTTGTCCGCGCCTAATCCGTAAGTGCTACGGCCACCATGGGCCAAATCATCAAGCCTTACGCAGAAAAGGCCCCGCTCGTAAGCCGGGGCCTTTTAATGTACTTCACTCGGGGATGGCGGATTTAGCCGCCGGTATTCATTGTCGCCTCCATCGCTAGTCAACTGTAGCCTCGCGGGCTTCTTGCGATGAAAAACGCTAGCATGGATTTTAGGGATTTGGAATACCCTCCGGGCTCGTCTCGGTCTCTGCGCATCTAGTGCGAGATCCGGTTTGGACTTGGAAGCGTTGAGGGGAGGCGCCGTAATTGCCGGATTTTCCGGTAATTGAGCGAATTTCCCTTGTGGCGTAAGGGTTTGAGCGCGGCGCCAAAATGCGGGAAAATCCCGTAATAGAGGGGCGGCGCTGGACGTGCTCGCGGGTAACGCTCCCGCTTTCGACCAGTCGGCGTCTTAAGCCTACCCTGGCGCGATATCTTGCCGCCCGAGCACTACGCCGCCCCTTACGCGGTACTGATGCTGCGGGCCGCGTTCCCTAGGGCCTGGGTGACTAGGTCAAGTGCCCATCGCGATCTTCGCCTTGGGGGGGCTATCCGGTCCAACACCGGCAGATGCAGCCCGAACACCCTACCACAAAAGCAGAGTCGGGGAAATCCCCCTTAGGGCCGGCCAGCGTCGCAGATGGCGCGGAAGTCGACGCGATCGAGGTCGAGCGCTTTGCAGCACTGGCCTTCCGAAAGCGTGCCCTCCTCGTGAAGGCGGATAATCAGCTTCAGCGCCAGCGTGCCGAGTGCGGTTCTGGCGCGACCGCCACGGGCATAGCCGCTGTTGTGGCCGCGCGGTCCGTACTTGGCTCGCCGGGTCTCCCAGGCCTTGGAACGGGCGGCGATCATCGGCCGAACCAGAACAGGTGAGCGGTTTGCAGCACGCGGGCGGCTCGGCGATCGTTGGCCTCGATCTCGGCGCGGGCCTTGTCCGACACGCGACCATCCCACTCAGGGCAGACCTTCCGAAGGTCGATCACCCGGCCGGGCTTGATGTCACCGCCGAGCTTGAGAACGCGGAACTCGCTCATCATCCCCCTCCTCAGGGCTTGGTACGCTGGCGCTCGGTCATTTCGCGCCCTTCTTCTCGTGATAGCGGGCGCGCTGGACGGCGCGGTTGGCGATCATCTGGCGCTCAATGCGGAGCGGCTTCAGCGCCTCCTCGGCCGCGTCGATCTCGGCCACGCGAGCGGCCTCCTCCTCGGTCAGCCAGGAGCGCCAGCGGCTATCAGATTTCTCATACACCATGAGCCTGTTTCTCACGAAAATATCGTGAGCGCCACTAAAAATCGCTTGCGTATCTATCTCACGAAATTATAGTGAGGTTACAGATTGAAGCACAAGGCGGTTCGGCCGCCAAGGAGAGCGAGATGACCGACCGCCAGCAGCAAGCCAACCAAGCGGGTTGGGATGACCGCATGGCTTCAAAGTCGATGGTCGAAAGCTGGACCTTGGACCCGCACGTGGCGAACGCTTACCTCAACGGCTATCGAGAAGCCTGTGAGGCCCTCGCCGCGCATGACGTTCCCACCATCCGGGAGTTTCTGTACTGATGGGCTGGTCAATCGGCTTCGATAAGCGCTGGGGCAGGTTCGGCCGTGACATCGGCTACGGTGTCCCAGCGATCTGCGATCACCCAGGCTGCGACGCCAAGATTGATCGCGGTCTGTCCTACGTGTGCGGCACGGAGGCTTACGGCGGTGATCATGGCTGCGGGCTGCACTTCTGCGGCAAGCACCTCAGCTTCGAAGACCGCGACGACGAATGCCCGCAGTTGTGCGAGCGCTGCGCGGCTGGAGAGCCTTCGTTCGATCCCAAGCCCGACACGGCCGAATGGATCAACTGGAAGCTCACGGATGAAAGCTGGGCGAAGTGGCGGTCCGAGAACGCCGAAGAGGTTCAAGAGCTCAAGCGCGCCCAGGCCCTATCTGACCTTGCCGCTCTGGACGGCGAGACGCTTCCCTAACCCCGAAGACCAACCAACAAGGCATCTGCCTATGGAGAGAGACCGATGAGCGAACCATGGAAGCTCGATCAGGAGCAGAGTGAAGCTTTCGTGGCTGCTCGGGTCAATCCACCCGAACCAAACGACGCGCTTCGCGAGGCTGCCGCCGTCTTCACCGTTGACGATCTGGCGTTCGGTGAGGAGCACCCCGTGCTCGGTCCGCACTATGAAGTCGGTCGCCGAGCCGCCGACGCCTTCATGGAGCAGTTCCAGGCGGAGCATTTCAAGCCGCTGGTCGACAAGTTCACCGACGACTTCCGCGACAAGCTCTGGTCGGACGTCGAGACGTTCCTGCTGAGCGACGTGACCAGCAACTTGCATGGCTCCATGGACCGCATGGTCGAAGGCACGGTGCGGGCGATCCTGACCGGAGAGGCCTGGGCATTGAACTTCTACCCGCTGGCCAAGAGCCATGACGGCCAGAAGGTTCGTGAGGCGGTCTTCGTCCACTGTCGCGACCAGATCACCGATATGCGCGTCACCGAATTGGAAACCGAGGTCGAGAAGCTCAAGAAAGACCTCGAATGGGAACGCCAGAACCGCAGGTTCTAACCCCACCCCTATCACGGCATCTGCCGATATGGAGAGAGAGATGAGCAAGTTTCCGACGCCGACGCGTGAGGGGCCAGCCGTCCTCAAGCCCAAGGAGCTTCGCTAATGGCTGGAAAGAGCAAAGACGTCGGCCGCGACATTGCCAGACTGGCGCTCGCCGATGCCCGTTACGACACCGACACCCTGGAGGAGGTCTTGGAATATGTCTGGGACCAACTGTCCTGGCGCAAGACCGACGCCGACCTGATCGCGCTGCGCGATGGCCTGAGCGTGGAGGGGTAGATGACCGACCGCGCCCACATTGTCACTTATAGCGACGGACAACCGCGAAAGTGCGTGTTTCCTTGCCAGAAGATCGGCCAGGACGGTCAGCGCATTCAGCGCGAGTGCAGCGTGTCCGTTGATCCCCGCTTCAACGGTAAGGTCTGGACCTTCACCGGCCCGGAAGACGCGCCGACGCTCAGCCCCTCTATAGACTGCGCTAGTGAGCCCTGCTGGCACGGCTTCGTCGTGGATGGCGAGGTAAGGGCCTGATGATGGTTGACGCAACGCCGCCCTGCCGCGCCTGCGGGTCCAGCGAACACGTTGGTTGCTACTTCGAGGCCGCGCCCGAGAAGACGATATGCCCGTCCTGCTGCGAAAGCGCCGAGCACGACGACGGCGAGACCGGCCACCAATTCACCTATCACCACAGCGAGGGCTCGACCTGCGACTACTGCGGCGTGAACCGGAACGACACGCTCTGGGAGCCGGCCGACGACTATTTCGACGACCCCGCCTAACCCCCACCAACACCAAGGCGGCTTAGGCCGTAGGAGAGACAGAGATGCAATTGGAAACCACCATTCGATCGGGCGGGCAGAGTATTTCTGTTCGGGCCGAGCCTTACGCAACCATCGACGGACATCGCGTCATCGTCGGCATTTCGCACGCCCATTCGGAGGAGATCGGCGATGCTCGGTTTCAGATCGACGACGAACAACGGCGCGCCCTGATCGCGGCCTTGCAGTCCATCCCCTACGCGTCCGCCGCCTAACCCAAGCAATCCAGCCCAGGCTGGGAGGAGAGAGAAGACCATGGCTGAGTTCATCAATCGTCGCGCCTTCGATCGCGACACCGGCAACCGCTACTATGTCAACGGCCGAGACGTCGGCTATTCCAACTACGAGGAGCACGGCTCGGACGGCATGTCGCTGGCCGACGACCTGTTCGCGTCGATCGCGCGCGCCGTGGGGGCGGACCTGAAGATCGAAGACGTCCCGAACCACGACGACGCCTAACCCACCCCAACAGCGGTTCTAGCCGTACTAGACGAGGAACAGATGAGCGCACCGCAAGCAACGATGACCCTGAACATGCCAGAGCGGGAAATGCTCGCGCTGGAGCGGATCGCCGAGCACCATCAGATGTCCAAGACGGCGGTCATGCGCCAAGCGCTGAGGCTCTACCAACTGATCGATGTTCGCTTGCGGGCTGGCGAGACCTTCTCGTTTAGCGGCGACGTTGATCGTCCGATGATGATCGCCGCCGTTGGCCTTGGCGACCCCGCCTAGCTTAACAGGGAGATAACGAGAATGGCTGAGACCGACGACCTCTCCGTGCTGCAAATTGCCGTGACCATCGCGCGTTCGGAACAGGTGCGGTCGGTGTCGGCTTTAGAGTATCGACTTGCAGCGCTTGGCTTTAGTGGTCAGCAGATTGCTAATGCAGTTAACGCCTGGGCGGCATACTACGCGCGCCGTCACTATCAGCCATGATCCACATCACCATCACCCACCGCAACGACAACCCCGACACAATCTGGAATCGCCTCGCCGCACGCCTTGGCCGTGAGCCTACAGATGCAGAGGCAGGGGAGGAGGTGCGGCGGATCTTGGCGGGAGAGCCTCTGAAGGAGAGCGAGAGACTATGAGCCCGACCTCCTACCAGTGGATCGTCAATGATGAGCATCCCCGCGCCGCTAAGGACTACTGCGGCGCCCTGCCCGTGACGGTCGGCCTGCGGGGGATCGTCTTCAAGGGCGAACCGCCGATCAGCGATCAGCTTCCGTGGGGGAGTTATATACTTTACAAAGCAGTCCTGACGGCTAAGTTAGCTGTCAGGAGCCGCCGCTATGAATCTGACCTCGCCGATCTTCCAAGACGCCGACAAGGCCCGTGAGCACCTCGAAGCGCTCCGTTGGCCGCAAGGTCCGATCTGCCCGCATTGCGGCGTTGTGGATGACGCCACCGGCCTCAAGGGCAAGGCTCACCGCCCAGGCCTCTATCAGTGCAACGCTTGCCGCGAACAGTTCACGGTCACGGTCAAGACCGTGTTTGAGAAGTCCAAGATCCCGCTCAACAAGTGGCTGCTGGCGACCTTCCTTATGTCGTCCAGCAAGAAGGGCATTTCAGCTCACCAGATCGGCCGTACGCTGGGCGTGACCTACAAGACCGCCTGGTTCATGTGCCACCGCATCCGCGAGGCTATGACCGAGACCAACCCCGGCGCCCTTGGCGGCGAAGGCAAGACCGTTGAAGCCGACACGACCTATGTCGGCGGCAAGGAAGCCAACAAGCACAAGTCCAAGCGCAACTCGAAGAACATCGGCGGCATGGGTAAGCAGATCGTCCATACGCTCGTTGAGCGTAACGGTCGCGCTCGCTCGCATCACATCGCCAACATCACCGGCGCTACGCTGCGCCCGCTGGTCTTCACCAACGTTCACCGCTCGTCGAACCTAATGACCGACACGGCGGGCGGTTACATGCGTCTCGGCAAGGAGTTCGCCCGTCACGAGATGGTCGACCACGGCCGCGACGAGTACGTTCGCGGCGACGCTCACTCCAACACCGTTGAAGGCTACTTCTCGGTTCTCAAGCGCGGCGTTTACGGCACCTTCCACCACGTTTCAGCGGCCCACCTTGGCCGCTATCTCGCCGAGTTTGACTTCCGCTATTCGAACCGCTCGGCGCTCGGCGTGAACGACGCCATGCGTACCGACGAAGCCCTTCGCATGATCGGCGGCAAGCGCCTGACCTATCGGCGGACTAACGAAGGCGCGCACGCTTAAGCAAAAGGCGCGCAAGCTCGCCGCCAAGCGTAAGGCCAAAACCGTCTACATGTTGTGAGAACAAACAGCGCACGCCACGACTCCTAGTCGGGCGTGCGCTGTGCTATGGCTAACGCCGGTATGTCGCGTGATTCCCTGGAAAGAACAACGACATGCCATCCCTGCCCCTCACGGGGCGTTGCATAGGACGGCGCAAGCCATGAACATTTTATCCCAACTGCCTTGGACTGAACAGAAGAAGATTGCCGCGTGGCAATCGTGTCGCCCGATCCAGGGCGTCTCTCCCGCCGACTATCGCATCGACGCTCACGGGAACCTGATCGTGTGGGACCACCACGGAAAGCAGGGCGAGTACGGATGGGAGGTCGATCACATTATCGCCCTGGCTCTCGGCGGTGCTGATAGCCTCGCCAACGTCCGCGCCTTGCACTGGCGCGCGAACAGAAAGCTCGGCGCTAATGTCGGGAACGCCCTGCGAAGAGCCGACGATCTCAACACCCGCATCGCCAATGCCTTGTTGAGGCGCTGACATTCAGTCGGCCTTGGGCGCGGGCTTCGGCTCGCGCCCCTTCTTCATCTGGTCGTGCGGCTTTGGGGGCGTGTTCATCATCTTGCCTAGCAAGGCATTGAACGCCTCCTCGTCGCGCTTCTCGTCAGCATCCGCCATGTCGGTCATTCGGAAACTAACGAGAGAAGGGCGTTAATCGGCGTGGCCTGCTGCACGTCTCTAATCTCCTGAGCCATCGCGATAATAACGCTCTCGCCGTTGGCAAATAGCATCCTGGCGTCTGGTTCGGAGAGAACAACGCGCGGGTGGACGATCGGATTGCGGTAGTCGTCCTTCATCTGCTTTAGCTCGCCGATGACCTTCGCGGACGGCTGCAACTTTCCATCTGGCGAAGGAGCCGTCACAAGCGGCTCAAGCGCCTTGATGTAGTCGTTCCAGCTATTGAGCGTCTTCTGTTTCCCGGTGGCTAGCTGGTAGTAGGACTCAACGGTCCCCTCGACCGCACGGGCTACGTGAAATCCAGACGCCGAAAGCAAGTTGAACGCCAAGCATCGTCCCGCCGCGCACCAATCCAAGCGCGTCTTTTCTGGAATGATGGGCCGTAGGTCTTCGGGAAACGTCTCGTCAGCCGCATCAATCAGCTTGGAAGTCGAATAGATACCTCTCGTCGGGACGCGATAGGTGTCCGCCTCTCGCATTTCCTCGCTAAAAACGGTCTCAAACGCCGTTACAGCAACCGTCACAGTGTGCCAGCGCCAATCAGGGATATCGGCATCCCATTTGATGCCGCCGCCCTCTTTGGCCAAATGACCGGCGATCAACTTTTCCAAAGCCGAGCCCAGCGCTTCCGCCTTGGCGCGCGATACGCCGAGCGGGACAGGCTTGCCGCTTAGCAAATCGCTCATGGCTGACTTGGCGTTCAAGACGGCGAACACCCTGTCCGACAGGACGGTGGCATCTGGCGCCGACGATAGCGCTTGCAGCTTCTTACCAAGGTCAAGAAATGCAAACTGATTGATGCGGTCCACGCGAACCTCCCCGGCCGCCGATTCATCGGTGAGCGGGAAGGCTACAACGTTGGAATGATTGCCGAAAGACGCTGCCTGGAACGCGCTCGAATCATCCACCGGATCGGGTTGCTTTGGCAAGTATATAACTCCCTTCCGTGGGGCCTGGACCTCATCGCATTCTATCCGAACGGCCAGACAGTAACCTTCAAGCAGCGCGACGAAAAGCTGAAGGCATGGCGGATTGTGCAGGAAGCACGCTGGGTCGACGAAGAGGCCTGAAACGCGAAAAGGCCCGGACGCCGAAGCGAACCGGGCCTTGATGTAGGCTCAAGCCGAATAACTTGCAGAAAGTGCAAGAAACTGGCGAGCCGTCAGGGCGTGGGAGCCCCGTACTCTTTAATCCAGAGATCGGCGTGAAGGGAGTACCAGGCCCTCCACGCCTTTATTTCCGCAATGGCGGTGTTGAAGGCGGTGGCGTTCGCGATGTCGTTTTCGGCAAGGTCAGAGAGGACCAGACCGGAATCGGCGTCGAGAGATCGACCGGCGCCTTCGGGAACGGCGGAACGACCGGCACCTGCTGCGTTGCGCAGCTCGACATAGCCAGCGCTGACGATACAGCGGCGATCAGCTTGAGGCGTGACATATCGGGGAATCTCCGATTTCAGCTGGGTTGAAAGGGTAGCGATGCGGGCGTTAGCTGTGGCCAGATCGGTCG
This sequence comes from Caulobacter sp. UC70_42, assembly GCF_044056025.1. NCBI lineage: Bacteria > Pseudomonadati > Pseudomonadota > Alphaproteobacteria > Caulobacterales > Caulobacteraceae > Caulobacter > Caulobacter sp. UC70_42. The sequence goes on from NZ_CP171994.1 coordinate 4,053,890, forward strand.
AGACCTTCACGGTGATCGCGTCCGACTTCTTCTTGGTCTCAGCGGCCTTCTTTTCGGCCTTGGCGATGGACTTGGCGTACTCTGCTTGCTCGTGCTTCACTCCGGCTGAATAACCAGCGTGGTGAATGCCCAAGAGCGCCAGGGCGACGGCAAGGGCAACGGCGACCCGGCGGCCGAGCGGCGACTTGGTGAATGCCCACAGCTTGGACCAGACGGCGATGATAGCGGCGGCGATCACGCGTCACCCCTGTAGATAGCCGCCTCGCCAGCGCGACGCTTGGTCAGCCCGTTGAGGACTTTCCCGGCCTGCTTATTCCACCGTGCGAACTGGAGCCGAGCGTTCTCGCACTCGCCGTCCTTATGCATCCGAAGGAGGGTCGATGTCTTGAGCGCCTCCAGGCCCACGTTGTAAGCGAAAGACACGAGGGCGTCGTATTGCCCCTGCGTCGTTGGCGCCGCGCCGATAAGCTTGGAGACGCCGGCCGAGAACTTGGCCAGATCCGCCGCGAACCGGTCATCGGCTTGTGCCTTGGTGCAGGTCATCCCGAGTTTGATGTCGGGTCCGGTTGATCCCCAGCCGATCGTCGGTACGTCATTTGGCGCCGGAAGGTAGCTCGTGAGGCGACACTTCTCGTAGCCTTTGATGAAGTCGATGATCTTGGCGCTAGGCGTCATGGCTTTTCATCCTCGTTTGTGCCGCGCGTCGGGAAACCCCATCGCGTGGCGTCACGGGCAAGGAGCGTGAGGGCTCCGGTGAGGGTGGCGAGAAGCTCCCGGTTGCCGGCCGGCATCGGGAAATAGACCAAGGTGCCGATGCAGAGCACCAGGGCGCCAATGATCATGATCGCCATTGCGAAGCGGAATTGCTGAGTGGTGACGCGGGTCATAAGCCCAGCGCCTTCTTCAGCTTCTCCCCAAAGACCCCGGCCAGGCCCAGCGTTGCCGCCCAGAGCGTGGTGACCACGATCTTGAACCGCTTCAGGGTCTCGACTTCATCACGGGTTTTCTTCAGGTCTTCCTCAACGCGGGCGAGGCGCGCCCTTAGCTCTGCGGTCATTGATGCGCTCCATGACTGAAGCGAAAACCCCGAGCCCCGCGATCATGCAGAAGAGCGCCAAATACTCCCGCCACATGTCGCGCTCCAGGCCAGCCAACCGCAACTAATTGTAGCACGGCGAGAACGTTCAGGCACAAGATGTATGCGTAGCTGGCGGTGGCCCCGGACAAAAAGCCGCGCCAGAAACCGGCGTGCGCGACCAACTGCGCGATGAACGTGAAGCACAGGACGAAGCACCAGGCCGTTGGGCGAGTCATGAACCAGTAGGCGCTAATCATGAGCGCCATCAGGTCTACGACAGATAGCCAGATCATGTTCCCGACGCCCCCAGGCGGCGCCAGGGGAGCGGCAGATGATCGACAAGCCCAAGACGACCATGAGAAGCTGAGCCGCCCCCAGGACATCGCCGAACTGCTGGAAATCATGCCAAGCGCTATAGGCCGAGATAGCCAGAACGCAGGCCGTGGCAATGAAGAAGGCCATGAAGATCATGCGCCGACTCCTTACGGATTGGTAGGCGGCGGGGGCTTGTCGCCACCGACAGACAGGGGCTGCACGACACCAGTCCCGACGTAGTGTTGGGCGACGCTTTCCAGCATCGCGTGGGCCTTCTTGACGCGCTTCAGATCCTTGGCGCGGCCATTGGCCTCCAGCCAGGCCTCTCCAGCGACTAGCGCCTCACGGCCTTGCGTCACGAACTCGTCAGGCGTCATATCAGTGCTCCAGTTTTCTAGATTGTAAGCGACGTGAAGACGCATCAGCCGTGAGCGGCTTGCTTACGATTGATGCTGTGAGGGGGATGTCGCGGCCTAGCGCTAGGCGCCGCCTGTCCATCGGGTGGTGGGCTCGGGCGGTGCGGCTAACACCGTCCGAGCCTGATAGGAGACCCTGCCAGATGATGAGGGGGCGTGTGGGTTAGAGGGCCGCCAACTTCGTGCGGGCGATTGCGATGTCGCTTTGCGCGATCAGGTTTTGCCCCTCCCGCGAAAGGTGGATGCCGTCGCCGCTGATCATCGTGTCGCTGTTGCCGCTACCGTTCGTAGCGCCGACATAGCCGGTGCCCGTGATCGGCGGGCCGCCCGACTTGGTCCGGCGGGGAATGGTGATGATCCCCGGATCGTTTCGCGCATCGGCGATCTGGAATAGTCGGGCCTCTTCCGCCAAAGCGGTAGCGTCAGCCGCGCCGCCCCAGACATATCCATGAAGGAAGATCACGGTGCGGGGGTAGTTGGTGCGGATATAGTCGAGCACCGCGATGAAATTCGCCTCGACGTTGGCCTGGCCGGCGACCCACTTGTCGTTCTGGGACACGGCGATGTTCACGTAATCCCAATCGGCGTCGCCCATCACATAGGGCAGCATCTGGCGCACGTTGTTTCGGTTGCCGCCCGATCCGTCCGCGCTGGCGTCGGTCGTGCCCCTGTTCAGGAAACCCGTTCCGCCGACAGCCGCGTTCTCGACCTCCGCGCCGATCATGTCCGCGAACTGCACCATATGGCTGGTGCCGGCCCGGAAGGGGTTGGTACCGTCCGAATTGTTGCCGTGCGTAGCCGTCTCGACCTGGCTGTCACCGAGACACAGCCCGAGAAGGGCCGTAGCGGGCGGCGCGGCGATCGAATACCCGGACGCGACAGAGACGTTGAGCATGGGCCCGTTGGCGAATTGCATCTCAAGCGTGATTGTCCGCATCGCCGAGGAGCCAAAGTCCGCCTTCAGGAAGCCCGCGACCGCGTCAGCCGTACCCGTGGCTGGCAGATAGCCGTCCCTCGCCACGAAATGCCCATCGACAATAATCCTGTAAGGCGCGTTCGTCGCGGGGCGCGGAACTTGCCACTCGACCACGGGCGCCGCCGTCCGGATGGTCACGCGATAGGCATTGGCGATGCTCTCGCCGTTGTCGCGCAGGTTCGGCGTGTAGGCCGTCGCCCCGAGACCAGAGAGCCCCCCGGCGGATGGCGAGATGTTGGGCCCCGCCAGATAGAGACGGTACTGACCACCACCACCGTTGCGGATGTACTTGCGCCCCGGCGAAACGCGAAACTGGCTGGGGTTCTGGCCGCAATTGGCCTTCACCGTCAGCGACGCATCCGTCGTGCTCGCAAAGCTGATCGTCGGCGGTGAAGCCATATCCGACAGCTCAATGGGGTTCTGACCGTCATACGTCGCCGCTGCCGCCTTGATCTTGGCGAGTGTGGCCAAGACAGGGTTTACCCCACCACCCTTGGAAAGGGCGGCAGTGACATAATCCATCGGATACCGAAGCGCCAATTGCAGGGCGCCGGCAGCAAGCGCAGCGCTACCTAACTCGTAAGCCGCTGCGGCCAGTTGGCGAGCTTTGGTCATTTGTCAGAGGGCCTAGGCGAAATAGATCGTCTTAGCCGCGTTCGGCGTGACCAGAATTGGCGGGTTGGTGATCACCGCCAAAAGCGGGATGTCTCCGGCGCCAACCGACGCATCGAACGCCGCGCGCGTGTCCGTGTCGGTCGTGACGATCACTGCGCGCGTCGTAGTCTGAAGGGCAACAGACGACCCCGTAGTCCGCGTCACCTTGTCGGCCGGAAAGACGAAAGCGCCTTGGGCGTCCGGCAGCGAAACGAATTCATGAACGACGCGATTAGCCATATGGGTGCCCTCAAGCGGGTTGGTTCGGCTAAAGAGTAACCCTCACCAAGCCGCCTCAGGGCGTCGCGTCAGGTGGCGTCGAACGAGCCCATAGACGAGAAATTGTAGGCGCCGTTTGCCGTGGCGAGCGCCTGCATCGCTTCGTTCACGTCGGTGTAGCTCTTGGTGAGCTTGGCGTTGATCCACTGCAAAAGGCGCTCGTTGAACGTCCCTGCCGGGATCGACGCGAGGTCAAATAGCTTGTGCCAGTCACCTTCGTAGGTCTCGTCCGTGGTTGAGCCCGTGATGGCGCGGATGCTGGCCTGGCGGTAACCCTGCTGGCTCATGCAACGACCTGCGGCTGGTTGTCCCTGACAAGGGCTAGGCCCTTAATCTGCGTCTCGGCCTGTTCGATCGGCAGGCGAGCAAGTTGCGTCTGCTGCTCAATGCGCGCCCGTTCCGTCTCGCCCTGCTGAACCATCTGCTCGGTCTGCTGATTGATTTGAGCAACCGCAATCGGCGTCGTATCAGGCTGCTCAGCGGGAGTTTGAGCAGGCGGCTGGCTCGCCGCAGCGGTGATCTGATCAACCGTGCTATCGATGATGTCCTCAAGCTGGCGCCCAGCGCGGAACCGGCGCGCGGCGAACTTGATCATCTCGCCGAACATGCGAGCCAAGAGCGGTTGCGCCGCAACTTGCGGGCCGACTTGCGCGAAGAACCCGGAGATCGCCTGGATGAACTGCACCGTGCGTTCCTGCTCGTCCATCTCGTTTGGCTCGATGGTCGAGTCCGTCTCGATGTCGATGCGGAACTGGCGCATGGCATTGTTGCTCAGAAGCGCTTGCACGTCCTCCCAGGTTGGCGACTTCATCATATCCTCGAAGCCCGGAGGCAGCGGAGGGGGCTGTTGGCCCGTGGCCTGCGCCATCTGCATTGCCTGCTGCATCTGAGCCTGCGCCTGCGCCTTCTCCTCGGCGGTCGGCAGCGGCTCTCCGGTCATGGCGCGCCACGTGTCGATCCCGAACTTCTCGGCGATCACCTCCCCCTTGATCCGCAGCACGTCCCGAAGATAGCGCGCCAACTCATTCTGGCGATCACGGATGCGAACGGCCCCGGTGCGGGCCTTGATCCTCTGAGCGGTAGCCGTCTCGCCAGGGTCCGTTGCCCCGCGCAGGATGTCCGCAACGCCCGTGATCTGGTAGACATCCTCAATGAGCTGCGACCGCAGGCTGATACAGGCCTGAAGCGTGGTCACAACCTGCTCAATGGGCATCCATTCGATCTGCCCGCGAAGCCCCCCGCCCTCCTTCATGGTGATCCAGTCGGCAACCGGAATCAGCATGTTCGTATCGTTCTTGAAAAGCTGGTCGAGGTTGGTCTTGCCTTCCCCCGCATAGAAGCCCTTCAGCTTCAGGGCCTTTTCCAGCTTGCCGATGCGCGAGGTGAGGTCGTCGATTTCCTCGGCCTGGTCCTGCCAGTAGACGTAATCTGGGACCGGAATCAGGCTGTCGTTTCCAGTCGTTCCCAGAAGCGGCTTGGGGCACGGGAAAAAGCCGTCCAGGCCAAGAGGATCGTCGCGCACGTCAAGTGGCTGGGCGCTCCAGGACTTGGAGATCCAGAACACCTTCTTACTGCACTTGTCCCAGATCTCGTAGACCGCCGCGCGTTTAACGCCGTCCTTGTCCTGGCCTTTGGCTTGGTCCTGGGTGCGCGGTCCCCAATCCAGCGGGACTTTGGAGCCGATTTCCTCGCCAAATCGGTCCTCTAGCTGCTCACGGTCCATGTAGACCCGGCGCCAGACGTAAGTGACCTCATCCCACGTCCGAGAGGGCGAGCAACCCCAATCCTCGTTATTTACGTAGTCGGTGACGCTCTCTTCGAAGATGACCGGCTCATAGCCTTCGCCCGAGGCCTCGTACCCATCGTCCGTCTCCGTGACGTCATCCTCTTCGTACTCGCGGCCTTCGTCGTCGTTGTATTTCACCCCGGCGTCGGTCGTGATCTGTACAACGGGGATCTTTGGATAGACCATCGCCCCGTGGGTCGGGACGTAGCGCTCCCAGGTGATGCCACGCGCCACCAGCACGTAGTCCAGCACCAAATCCCTAGTCACACCGTCGAGATTGTTCTTGTCGATGCTGAACGTCAGGCAGCGCTCAAGAACCTCCGACGCGGCCTTGGCCACAGGATCGGCATCCTTGAAGCGACGAGACACAACGGGTTGCGGAGGGCGGGCGTATAGCGCCGGCCGGATCGTCTCGGTGTTGGCCCACAAGAGCGCGAACTGACGATTGCGACTGACGGTGGCGCGGACAGCCTCGTCATCGCGCTTGTAGCGGCGGACGATCTTCTTGGCGCGCTCGATGTATGGCTGAAGGGCCTTCTCGGAAAGCCCAAGCTCCGAGATCCACCTTCCAGCCGTCTTTTGCGCTTCGATCTTCGCCTTCTCGGCCTCGACGTCGAGAACTTCGGCCATGGTATCCCCTGATCAGTAGGGGAATTATGCCGCCGGGTTAGGAGGTCTCAGGCAGGTGCGGCGCACCGCTCCTTTCAAAGCAGTTCACCGCAGCCTCAACAGGACCAGGCACCGGTATCTGGCCCGATACCCAACGACGTATGGAGCTGGCGTCCACGTGCAGCGCATCCGCTAACCGTGTTTGCCAGCCCCATTTGCCGTAGAGGCGGATCGCCGCCTCTTTCGAGTTCATCACCGCTCATGTTCAGCGATGAACCTCAAAACAGCCTCAGAGAAGCCGTCGATATGAACCCACGGCCCGTATCCGACGCCGTTCTTGGCGCTGGCCACGTTGATCATGTAGCCCCGCGCCTTCGGAGGCGGCACAGGACGCCAGCTCGTCGATTGCTCGTCAGTGATGACGATCAGACGGTCATACGGCACTTGGGCGTTGATCGCCGCCACCGCACCGGCAAGTTCAGTTCCGCCGTGGGGCTGCGACTTGATCACCGCATCCACGCCAGCCATGCCGCGACGAGGCGGAACCTCAACGACGGCGTTGGAGAAGCTGAACACGCGCACGTCGCCCGGAATGATCGAGGCCAGCGCCGCAGCCGCGTCGATGCGCTTTAGGTCTGACTTCGCCGACAGGCGTTCGTCCATCGAGCCCGACACGTCCACCAGAACGGCGGTTTTGCCCGGAAGTGCCTTCATGTCGGCGATGGCCTCAGACAGCGCTTGGTCGATCGCCGGTTCAAACTGCGGAGCGGCGCGAGCGGCGGCGACATAGCGGAACGGCAAGACGCGTTGGGCGCCATTCTTGCGCGCCACGATGGCGTCACGAACAAGGCCCGTGTCGCATCCTGTCTCGATCATGTTCCGCAGATTTCGGAGCAGAGCCAGATAGCCCAGATTGCCTTCACGGATCAGGCGCTCGAACGTCTCGCGCTTGTCAGCGCCCCCCGAAAGCGCAACCTCCCACGTGTCCGGAGCCTCAAGCTCACCCGCGACCAACTTGCGCCAGACCTCGGCTTGCTCGTCGTCCTTGGGCTTGGCGTGAACCATGAACAGCACATCGCGCAGCTTCACGGCGCTGTCGCGGTTGTACTTGGCCAACTGATAGGCGTCGAACTTGCGCAGGACCTTCGCCAGCCCAAGCTTGAGCTGCTTCGACAGGGGGCGCTTGCCATCCTTCCAATAGATGGACAGCAACTCCCCAGGCTCGTCGGCGCGCTGGACCACCTTGGCGATCGTTTCACCGACCAACGGGCCGCCACGCTTGGCCAGAGCGACCAGAAGCAACAGCGGGACATGGCGCAGGTTGAACGACGATCGCGCCTCGACGGCGAGGTTGGCGACGGTCTCGGCCGGGACCTCATTGGCGAGGCGCAGGATGCGCTTGGCGATGTCCTCGCCTTCCTCGTAGAACTCGCGTTCCCACAGGAGGCATGAGGCTACAGAACGGCGAAGCGCTTGCTCGGCCGTCATTCGCATGGCGGGGGCACCGCCAAAGGTTTGCTCTTGGTATCGAGCGGGCGTCACATTCAGACGCATAGGCCTCTCCGGTCTGAAGTGGGGGAACAAACGCCTAGGCCGTTGTCTTTTGCTCTCCCAGCTGAGCTACACCGGCCGAAGCCGATAGCGGGAACTCGAACCCGCGACCCAAAGAAGAAATCCTAGACTTCACCACCCACAGAATTGGATTGACCGGACGAACATCAAAGAGGGGGAACAAGCGAAAGCGGAACGTACGCGCTCTACCAACTGAGCTACCGCCATTTCTGACAGGCTGGACTCGAACCAGCGACCTCGCTCTTAGCAGGAGAAGTAACCGCTCTCTACACCACCCTCAAAATGTGCGTCCGGGAACAAGCGATGCCGGTCTTTCACCAAAAGAAGTAACCGACGTCTTCACCACGGACGATGCAAGATTCGCGCATCCTGCACGGAATGTAAAGCGCGCAGATTGCACGGTAACGATGTCGTGATAATCCGCCTCGATCCGCTACGGCTATGTTCCCGCCCGTGCAGTCGAAGCGCCCTAAGATCATAGACGCCGAGTTCGAGGTTATCGAAGGCCCCTACCGGATCGGAGACGAGCACCGGACTTTGAAGCGCTGGCGCTGGACAGGCCTCTACGACAAGCGCGGCGTTCCCCTCTGGTATCGCCCTCCCCGCTTCAACAAGTGGCAGTTCGCCGGGATCGGGGTTCTGGTAATGATCCTCGGTTTCTGCCTCATCATGGCGGGGATGGTCGCCTGGAGCTACTGCTTCGGCTGAGCCGCGCTCGCCGCGCCGGAACTCTGCCCCCACCGTCGCCCCACCCCGTACGGCCTCTGCCAGCAAGCGGCGCTTTTGAGCCTCGGTTAGGTGCTGAACCACGATCGGCAGTTGGCTTTGATCCGTGTTGGTCAGGATCGACGCGAGGCTTTCGGCCGTAGCGGGGCTCATCTTGGGCTGGCCACCAGCACGACCAAGCGCCCGGATGATGCCAAGAACATTGCCGGTCTTCAGGTCCACCGCGCCTTGAGCCATCTGCTCGACCGGCCCGGCATCATTCTCGGACATCGCCGCAAGTTGCTTGGCCGTGGTCGAGTTGCCCATCAGCGCCGAGCGCGTCTGGAACATGGTTTGCTCGTTCGCCATCAGGTTCACGAAGTCGGCGAACTTCTTGCGGTCGGGGAACAGTTCCTTGAACCGCTCCAGTTGGTTCGGCTTCAGAACGCCCGCTTGCCTTGCCGCATCATAGGTCACGTCCGCGTTGCCAAGCTTGTCCTTCAAGGCTTGGAAGGCCCCCAGGCGGTAGGCGTCCTGCTCGGCCGGCGTCATGTTGCTGATCTTCCTGGCCATGACCGGCGTGTCTTCACGCAGAGCCGTGCGCCCAGCCTCCAGCGCATCCATCATCGCCGTGGGGCCTGCGAACGCCTCGCGCGCGGCCCTGTAGTCCGGGTTCAGGCTGTCCAGCTTCTCCACGAACCGACCAGCATAGCGCTTGATGGCGCCCTGTTCATTCGCGCCGATGCCCTGAACCTTGCCCTCCTTCACGAGGTCGTCGAGACCCTGTTTCATCAGGTCCAAGGTGCGCCAGTCCAGCGCTTCGTTGTTCGTGAAGCGCTCGGAAAGCGGCATGATGCCCTCGGTCCCGTCCGGCAGGGTGACGAATTCCTTTTCGGAGATCCCACGGGCGCGTTGATAGGCCTGTTGGAACAGCGGCGTTCCTGCGAACTCGCGTAGTTCTCCAATGTCTACGGGCTGGGCCTCGTAGGCCTTGGCATAGGCGGGTTGAGCCGCGGCCTTGCGCGTGGCAAGCAGGTTGTCGGCCTCGTCGTAATAGGCCTTCCCGTTCACGCCAAGACCTTCGCTCGCCGCGTCCAAGATACGCATGGATGACGGCTGAGCGGCGAACTCGCCATCGACCATGACGCCGCGCTGGCGAGCCTCCAGGGCCTTGCGGATGATGTCTTCGGCGCCACTTGGACGGTTGAAGGCGTCGCGGCCTAGCGTGCGGACAGCATCGCCAGTATCGGCGATCATGGCGTTCGGCCCGATAGATCCGACGCGCGCCGCCATTTGTTCCGGCGTCTGGCCTTGACGCTCCAGAGCCAGAGCAAGGCGCGAGTAGGCGTCGGCCTGTTGGCTTGGTGGAATGGGCCCAGAGGCGTTGGCCACGGCTTCGGCAACGCCGGGAGCGGAAGCTGCTTGCGCACCACCCGACGTAGGAAAGATCTCCGCCTCAGGTACGAAGCCGACCGACCCAGTGTCTCCAGTCACTTCGACCCAAGCCTTGCCGCTAGGATCAACCTTGCGGGGACCGGTGACCTCAATGGGGTAATCGACACCGTTGTGGCGTCGAACCATCCTGGCCAGTTCAGGAGCCGCTTGCGCCGTCGCCGCAGCCTCGGAAGCCGCGCCACCTTTCAGGACCTCGGCAAGCGCTTGGCTTTCGGTCTTCGCGCCAGACAGCGCCATGCGAACCGCGTCAACGGCCTTTTGCCCCGTGTTGCGCCAGACAGCCCCCCCAACGGTCGTGGCCACGGGGAAAGCCCCTCCAACGCCAGCGCCGAGGATACCGCCCTTGACCGCGCCGCCAAGACGCGACGGGTCATCGAACCCGCCCGCCCCTTCAGCGTAGCCTTGCGCCGAGCCGACCGCGCCGCCTTCAAGGCCACCGACCAGCATCCGAGGAAGCAGGCCAGCCGTCGCCGGGAGAGCAGACGAGCCCGCCGCCAGGGCCGGGAGCGCCGCGATTGAGCCGCCCACAGTCCCTACGCCGCGCAGTACCTTGCTCTCGGTCGGGTGCGCCGCGTCATAGCTGTCATCACGGAAGCGCTGGAGGTTCAGGGCAGCGTCATAGCGATCCTTAAACGTGGGAAGATCGCCGATCGCTGACTTGGGGTCATAGAGCGGCGTGTTCTTCAGCAAGGGCTCGACATACGGCGCCACGCCGGCCAGGATCGCGGCGTTGCCCTCATCGGCCAGAGCGCCAGCCACCGGCACGCCACGGGCAAGGGCGCGAACCTTTTGGTCCATCTCGTCCAAAAAGTCCGGCGGGGCCTGCTCGCGCGGCTGCGACAGGTCGGGCAACGGCTGCTGCTGCACCGGAACCGGTTGCTGGTATTGGGTCCCAAGCCCTTCGCCCGGTCCTTGCTGCATAGGCGCTTGCTGGGGTGTAGCCGGCTGGGCTTGGGGTTGCTGGCCGATCAGTGCGAGCAGTTCCGCGTCGGAGAGCTTCGAGACGTCGGTCTGTTGATCGATCATGGGATCAGCTTTCGGCGGCGGGCTTCGGCAATCGCGGCTTCACGGGTTCCAGGCGTGGCGACGACGGCCGGGTTAGGCGCGGGCGGGCGAGCTGACTGCGGAGTCTGCTGTCCCGGCGCCTGCGACCAGCCAAGGCTCTGCGCCACCGACGACGGGAACACGTCCTCGAACGCCCCCTCGCCCAAGAGGCGGTTGGTCATGCCCTGATATCCGAGAACACGATCGCGATAGTTGTTGTTGATCGACCCATAGAGGCGATCAGCGGTCGTGAGGATCTGCTGGCGGATCTTCGGGTTGAACGTACCAGACGAGTTGAGATAGGCCTGCGCTCCAGCGAGGCCGCCCTCAATGCCTTGCGCCTTCAGTTGCAGGGCGACGTCGCCTTCGCGCACGACGCCCTCATCAATCAGCTTTTGGAGGCCGTTAACCATGGCGATGTCGCCAGGGCCGTTCTGCTGCTGGAAGCCAGTGCGAACCGCGTCGATATTGCGCTTGAGTTGGATGGCCTGGTCCACGACCGGGCGAACTTGCTGTTGCAACTTTCCGACCTGTTCGATGTAGTTGCCCGGCGCGCGTGGGTCGGCTGGACCACCCTGGATGGGGGCTTGGCGACCGGCGTTGTCGTACTGATAGCCCGCGCTCGGAAGCTGCGGGCGCGTCGGATCGGCAGGCCCGCCACGCACCGGCTCGTACCCGTTCGGTCCTGCGTTATAGCCCTGAGGCGGCGCGCCAGGCGCTTCTTTCAGGTTTCCGAGCGGATCGCGTTGCACATTCAAACCGCGCTGAGCATAGGCCAGACCCGCGTCTTGCGCCGACATGACCTGCGTCATCGCCCCCTGCGGGATCGGGATCATGACCGGCTGACCGCCTTGGCCCGGTGTCTTGCTGACGTAGAACGGAACGCCGTTGATCGTCTGGATGTCGGCCTCGACGGGCTGCGTCATCTTCTGCTGAAGCTTTCGAGCCTCGGCCACGCCCTGGTCGTGATAGCGTGGATCATTCAGAAGACCTTGGATGTAGCCAACTTCCGCTTCCGTAGGCTGATAGGTCGGCCACGGGTTGCCGCCCGCCGCTGCCGCTGGGGGAGCATTAGGCGCGGCGGGCGGCGCTCCGCCCCCGGAGGGACTGACAGGAGCGGAGGCTTGCAGCATCGACGGATCAATCTGGCCATTCGTGGCCACGTTCACCGGAGGCTGTTGAGGTTGTTGGGGCTGGAACATCTCGGCCGGAGACTGGCGCTGATGCGCGCCCTGGCCGCCATAGCCGAGGTTGAAGAACCGATGGCGCCCATGATCGACGCCAGAACCGTTGTCCCAGCGCGGCGGAGCGCGGCCGGCGGCGGATTGCGCGGTCGGGCTGTAGAAGTGATCAGCGCCGTTCGTCACGTCCTGACCTTGCAGGGCGGGCGCGATGTTGGCCAAGATCTTCTGATAGTCGGCGCTATCGGGCGTCAGGGCCTCAAGCTGGGCGCGCGTCTTAGGGTTCGACCACGGCTCGAATTGGTTCGGCTCAAGGACCACATCAGCAATCCCTTTCCCGCCCTTCTTCGCGCGGTTGATCACGACGTTCGCCACGCCGAGTTGGCCTAGCGGGTCTTCACCCCTCGCCTCTCCCCACACGGTGCGGACCAGCTTGTCGACGTCGGGGTTCAGCGCCAGTTGCGAGACTGGAGGCGGCGCGGGTTCAGCGTTCGGCAACGCTACCGGCTGAAGTTGCGGGATCTGCGGCGCGGGCTGGGCTTGTGGCTGCGGCGCCGATGGTTGCTGCATGGCGGGCGCTTTGGGCTTCAGGGCCGCGATAAGCGCCGCCGTCTCGGAGTCCTGGTCCGCCTTCAGCGCGGTTACAGCATTCGCATCAGCCTTCTTGCTCTGCCGGCTGAGAATGGCCGTCGCGAGCAGCTTGGCCGCCAGCTCACCGCCCGACTGAATGTTCTTGCCGCCCTCCTCCTGCATCTGCTGGAGCGCGTTCGTCAGATATTGCGATCGGCGAAGGCTCGATTGCGTCTGCGGCCCATCGCGGAGCGCAGCGGCGATGTTGGCGGGGACTTGAGCCGTCGCCATCAGAGCACCGCGTAATCAACGGCCATGTAGCCACCAACGTTGACGATAGCGGCCGGATTGACCGCCAAGACCTCTTGAGCCAGGACGCCCACCCGAGAGCCGCCGCCCCACGCGTATTCGTAGGCGTAGAGGTCGATACCCGGCTTCAGCGTACCGACGCGCTCGATGTTCTTCTTCAGGCGCACGTCGGACATCAGCGCCGCCGAGCCCAGCGAGAACAAGCCACCCATCATGCCAGAGTTGGCTTGCGCCGCGCGGTTGGCATTGGCCTGCTGGGCTTGCTGGTTGAGCGCGTAAGCCCCCAACACGTCGGTCTGCCCTACCTGCGTCGGCGTGTACTGCACACCCTGCGGCGTCGAGACCTGACCCGATGACATCAGCGAGTTGAACTGATTGAGCGGCTGGTTCTGGATGTACGCCCTCTCCTGAAGGCCCTGGTTGCGCGCCTCGTTGCCGAACTGCGCATTGGCCTGGGCGCCCTGATTGGCGATCTGGGCGTTGGCGAGCGACTGCTGAAAGCCCTGGTTTTGAGCCGAGTTGGCAAACTGCGCCGCGCCGAGGTTCTGGCTGTAGTCCTGACCGGCCGTCGTGTTGTGGAACCCGGCCGCTTGCAGGTTTTGCGTGTTGGCCTGGCTCTGCGCCGAGTTGGCGAACTGGCCTTGATTGAGCTGGCGACCGAACAGAGCGTTCGCCGCGTCTTCACCCGCGCCGATCGACGAATAGACAGCCTGGTTCGTGGCGTCGGTTTGCTGACGGCCAAGCTGGTCACGGGCGTTCTGATAGGCGGCCGAGTTGATGCCGAGGCCCTGGTTCGCCAGGCGGGTTTCGAGGCCATTGTCTTGGCGCTCGAACTGCGGATTCAGCCGCGACATGGCCTGATTGTACGTGGCGTCGATCGCCTGCTGGCGGGCCGTGTCCAGGTTGCCGCCGACCGACTTCTGAATGTCGCCACCCGCATCATAGCCGTACTTAAGGGCCTGCCCCATGTCGAATGACGACTGGATCGGGCCGCCTTGCGCTTGCTGCACCTGGAATCCGCCAGATAGCGCAGGTAGGCCATCGGTGGTCAGGGTTTGGCCTAAGGCCTGCCCTACACGCCCGATCTGCTGGTTAGCGATCCCGAGGGCGGCGTTCTGTGCTGTGTTGCTCTGGTCGTAGAGCTGTTGCTGACCGGGGCTGAGGTTGGTGTATTCGGGCGTACCCGCCAGGCGCGCTCGTGTCGGCCTTGTAGATGACAGAGCCATCAGGGCCGTAGGAGTTCACCATGTTGAGCTTTTGTTGCTCTTGCGCCGTCGCCGTGTTCGCCGCCGCTTGTGCATTCGCGGTCTGAACCGGATCAGGCGCCGCTACAGTGGTCGACCCGCCTTTTTTCGCCATGTATCAGGTTCCGCACAGGAAGCGGAGGCACATCGGTTCGCCGATCGGTATTGAACTTGCTACGAGCCCACTCTTTGGCAAGGATGCCGTAGACCGCAGCGCTGTCAGTCCCGAAGCGGCGACGAAGGACGCCCTCTCGCTTGAAGCCAAGCTTTTCAAGGAACTGGCGCGTGCTGGTCGCCCTGAGCGGTGTCGCTGCCGTTACCCGCTGACACTTTAGCTGACCGAACGGGTACCTCAGGAGCATGCTGATCGCCGACTTGGACAGGTAGAAGCCCGGCTCCATGGCGAATGAAATCTCGATGTCGTGGAAGTCGCCATCATAGCCGCTGTAGATTGCTGCGGCCTTCAGGTTTCCCTCGCTGTCCGTTACGCCAATGGCATTGCAGCCCGTCGAGAACCGCTCAGGCTTGACATATCCGATGCGGTCGCACGCCCAGCCGATAAGCTCCTGATCGCGGCCGAACACGCCGCGCGTGAAGGGAGCGCTCAAAGCGGCCCCCCCTGGATGAACATCAGGTCAAACCCGATCAACTGCACGTCCACGTCAAGCGGCAGGTTCGGCGCTGTGATGATGAAGTCCCCACCCGTCTCGGTGAGGATCAGGTCGATACCGTCAAAACTGACCCGATCGACGTTCTGATTTCCCAGAACAGACACCCGCATTCTAGGCGTGGCCACATAGCCGATCGCCGTAGTGCTGGTCCAATCATAACGGATGTCGTTGGCGTCGCCCACGTCAGTAGAGGAGAACTCCGTCGTTGGGATGGACGTGGGAACAGCCTCCCTATAGTCCGTCAGCACCTCAAGCGCCGGGTTGATGATGGCCGGCGCCTTAATCAGGGGCCGGATCATCGTGAACTGCTTTTCGGTGTTCGAGCCGAAGTTACTGAACGCCGGCTTCACGTCCCCAATGATCGTGTCCCCGTCATCCGAGGCGGTGATGTCCCACTGATAGACGCCATCCGTCGAGCCGAAGTAGATCGCGTCGTTCGCTGTCTCCCAGCAGATTGCGTTGATGCCCGTAAACCTGCACCAAGCGCCCGACTGGATCGACTGCACGAACTGAACCGACGTTTCCAGTTCAGCCGATGGAATGTTGAAGATCGCCAGCGAACCGCGGCCCGATAGAGCGTGCCTGACCAGCCGTAGAGATCGCCATAGCTGTTCCAGGCCGTGGAAAATGCCGTTGCGATCTTGGCCGTAAGGGCGATCTTATTCGCCTCGGTCCGATCCTTGTTCAAGGCCTGAGACAGGGGGATAATCCCATCCTGGGTCATGATCGCCAGATCCGAGCCCCACTTGATCAGGCTGTTGTCACCGATCGGCTTTCCGATGTTGTAGACGCCCACCAGGGACCAGTTGTCCGCGTCCGAGGGATCGAGGCCTTGGTAGACCGCGATCTGACCTTCCGAGGTGACAAAGACGGCCATATCGTCCATGCCCTGGCCACCATCCAGAGACCACGTTCCCTCGGCGACAAGTTGCCCACCAAGGTCGAAGATGGGACCAAGATCCAGCAATTCCGCCGCGCCCTGCACCGCCAGGACCGGTAGATACCAGACCCGTAGCGTGTCGCCCTCGATGAAGAACAGACGGCGCTTGTGAGCCATGACTTGGCTAAGATCAGAGTCGTCGAGCGTGATCGAACCGGCCGTTCCGGTGATCGCCGCGTCCGTGAAGCTCGTGCCGTCGTACTTCTGAGGCGTGTTCGCTCCATTGACCGCGATGGCCCAAGCGCCCGCGTCGTTGGCAAAATTAGTCGACCGCCAGCGGGCATTGATGGCCGACGAATAGACCGCGCTTCCAAGCGGATCATCCGTGGTGACGTCGTAGATGTCAGACCCGGAGCAGGCAAACAGCTTGTCCCCGGCCGCGTCCCCGCGCCATGCGATCAGGCTTTCCACCGGACCCGTGCCCGTCACCTGCTGGCGAAAACCCCGCCGCAGCTCGACATAGCCGGCCCGAGGAATCCAGTTTGTCCAGGATGATGGCGTTCTGCTTGGGCATGTTGGCCAGGGGGCTTTCGGTATCCCAGCCACCCACCGGAGCCGGCACCGTCCGCGAAGAGGCGATGCGGCGCCCACCACCAACCGCGCGCCTCATTTGGCCACCCAACCGCTCGTGCCTGTCCCGCTTTCCTTCACGTACAGGGTCGTGTTAGCCCCGCCGTCAGAGCGCAGATAAGCAGTTCCCTTGGGGGCGGCGACGTTTCCCTCCGGCGACCCCGCCCCGCTACGAACCATGCTCTCAATAGCCGTCGTTCGCTCGTTCAGCGCCGCGAGAATGGCGTTCATCTTGCGGCGGAAGTTCTCGGGACTTTGGCGGATGGGGACCTGATAATCGCTCACCGGCCGTATCCCGTTTCTGGGATGTTCGCTCCCCAAAGGGCGTAGGGGATCTCATCGCCTGCGACATCCAGAGCCCGCATCCCACCGTCGTTGGCGAGCGCCTTCGTGGCGGCACGCTCGTACGTGTCCATGTCCTCGGCATAGTCCAGGCCCTTGGCGTGCTTCCAGCGCCAACGGAGGCCCATTTTCATGATGTTTTCTGGCAGATAGGTCGTATCATCGTCCGCCGTGAAGGCTTCCTTGGCCGTTCCAGTGCTGGAAGCGGCCCAATAGGCGCTGACGTACTCGTAGGCGATCAGGTTTCCGTCCGGTGGCGGAGGGGAAATCATGATCTGGCCGCGACGCTCGCGAAACGACAGATAGACCTTGTTGTAGACCGGCTGGGCCTGAATACGCTGAAACTCTTGCGGCGTGATCGGGCCGATGAGCTTGCGTACCTGGGTGCGGTTGAAGAAACTATCCGAGATAAAACGGTCCAGATCTGGCGGGATCGGCGAGTTTGTCTGAATAGTCGATTCCGTCGTGGTGAACGTCCACTCAGCGGTAAGGCCCTGCCAATCGCCACGCTTTGATAGCTCGCTGCCCTCCTCGTTGAGCAGCGAGAAAAGCTGTCTTATCTGCTGGTCCGTGGAACTTGTAACCGATGTCGGGCGCGGTATGCCCACTCGGTCGGCCACGTCCTGGATGATCGACAGCATGGTCATGGGTGTCAGGCCTTCGGAGCCGTGGCTTTTTCGACTTCAGCCTTCAGGCGCGCGATGCCCCAGCGGTTGTCGTACTCGACGCCAAGCATCGACAGATCCTTGCGCAGCATGTCGCGCTCATTGACCGGATCGGGCGCAGGGGTGAATCCCGGCACGTCCGACGCCGGCAGCGAACCGCCGTCTTTGCCGTCGCCGTCGCGATCCAGGGCCGAAACCCCCTCCAGAGCGCAGAACTCTTGCCAGGCGCCCACATGCTCGGCCTGGTCCTTCTTGGTCGCTGGACGCGGACCAATGACCGAGCCGCCGTCGATCACGAACTTGAACATCAGTTCGCCGTCGATCCGTTCGAACTTCGGACCAGGGACCGGCAAAGCGGTACGTTCGAGTGCGGTCATGCCGTTACCCCTTTGGTCTGCGCCTCGATGGCGGCGACGCGTTCCAGCAGCGCTTCGTATTGGCGCTTCTGTTCAGCGATAATCTCATCCTTCCGGGCGCTCTCAGCCGCGAGCGCTTCGGTCTGAGCGTTGCCATTCAGCGCTTCCAGATAGCGCTGCGCCTTCTCGCGCAACGCAAAGCCCCCCATGGAGACCGAACGGTTCGGGGATCGTCCGGCAGGCTCGCCAGTTGCTCGACCGTCCGGATGTGGGCGAACTTCAGCTCCTCCACCTGCGAACGCGTGATCTGCGGCCACTCCTCCAGGGGCGTTCCCTCGACAGGGACTTCCTGGCCGGCCTTGAAGGCAGCGTATTCGCGCGGCCAGCGGCGCTTGTGTTCGTCCTTGACCAGCGTGTCGACCACAGTCTTGCGGTCGCCGGGAACAAGGATTTCCACGAACTCCTTGTCCTCGAACACCGGACGCCCCTCACTCTCGGAGCGGAAATTGTTCTTCACCGGCTTGCTGTAGAAGCGCGGACGGGCATTATCGCCCTTGTCTGCCGCCGCGTCGAAATCGGGCGTCCCATCGTCAAACATCATGCTCTCCTGAAAACCTTGTCGCGGCCGATCTGGTCGACCTGTTCGTATCCGTAGAAGCCGAGGAACCGGCCTATCTCGCCGTCCTGAATGCCGAAGGCCTTGCCGAGGCCCTTTTCCTCGCAAGCGATCACAGGGCTAAACCGGTCGATCGTCAGGACCGCGCCCCGCAGCGCCAGGAGTTCAGAGCCCTCGCAGTCAAGCCAGATCGCGTCGCAGTTCGGAAGGTTCAGGCTGTCAATCGTGGTCATGGGGATTGAACCGCCAGCCGCAATGCGATGGGCGCCGCAGTTGTGGGGCTCAACCTCGACCACCTTGCACGACCCTTCCGCCTCCCCGAATGCGCCGTAGAAGGCCGTCACGCGCTTGAGGCTGTCCCGCGCCTTGAGGTTCAGCTTCAGGCACTCGGCGTTCTCGGGGTCGGGCTCGGCGGTGATCACCGATTGGAAGTGGTCGGCCAGGGCGATCGGGTATGCGCCGATGTTTGCGCCGGCCTGAACGATCAAGTCGCGGCCGAAGACGTGTTGCATCAGGTGCGCGATGGCCAAGTCACGGTCGCGCATGATGACGGGGCGGGCGTGGATGTCCTCAGAAGGCCAGAACCACCCATCCTTCTGTTCGATCACGCCGCCCTCTCCTCTTCTCGGATGGCGCGATAGAGGTCAGGTAGAAGGCCACGGCCATGGGCGTGCAGAGTGACGCCCTCGCGCTTCAGGTCGCTGTAGTGGGTCCTGAACTCACTGGATTGGCGGACCATCCACGGCGCAGCACGATAGATCTTGTCGCCCATCGTCACCTCCATGACCCGATCGGCGTCATTGAGCGGCTGGGCGTAGGCGTGGTGCTGCTCTCCCTCATACGAGCTGTCGAAGCCGTACATGTGGATGGTCTTGAAGCCGCTGAAGGCGCAGAGCCACAGCGAACGCAGGCCAACCGTTCCGCCGCCGGGCACGAGGATGCATGGCCGTTGGTTCGGCCCCTCATCCCACCACGGAGCCAGAACTTCCCTCAGCGCCTCGTTGTCGCCGAAGCCGTTGTGCCAGACGACGACATCGTGATCCTTCAGGGCGTCGAACACGTCCGGATGGCACTGGCTGGCGATGAAATAGCGGATCGACTTGGGCGCATCCTTCAGGAAGGCGGCGTTCTCCGGCCTAGCGTCCAGCATCACATGGACGTCGGGCACGATCCCGTTCTCGACCATCAGCCGCCATGTGTTGTTCACCGTGACGATGCGAGCGCCGCGCTTTTGCTGGGATCGGATCTTGCCGATGTCGTCTCGGACGGACGGAGCCCCGCCCACGACGCAGGCGACGCGCTTGTGAGGACCGAAGCCCGTGAACCACGGCAAATCCCGCTTCACCGCCTCGCGGACGTTGGCCAGCAGCGCCTCATGCGTGACATTGACGCCGCCCATGACCGGTAGCGAGGTGTATCCGCCGACCTTCCAAACGTTTGGAACCCAGCCGGTCGTCACCTCGTGCGGCTTGGGATCTCCATGGAAGATCACCGCCTTGCTCTCGTTCGGCGGCCAGCCCTTGGCGGAGCGATAGGATACGAACCATGCGGCCGGGAAGGTCTTCCAGCCGCCTAGCCGCGTGATGTGCTCCTGATCACCGCCGTTGACCTGACCCTTCGGCAGATACGGCGCCAGATCAGTTGATGGCCGCGCCATCACCTCGGGAGTCAGTTCATCCCATACGGCTTTGTGCTCGCCATGCCGCCAGGACATGACCGAGGAGTTCCAACATGGCCAATGCCAGTCCTTGATGATCCCGTCATGCTCGACCAGATCCTCCAGGCGGCCGGTGATCGCCACATCGAGGTCGAAGTAGACAACGCGGTCGCCCGGTTCCCACGGCATGTCATCCGAGAACAGTTGGCACTTGGCCCACCAGCTCGGCGGTATGCTCTCGTCAGCCGCGATATAGCCGACGCCCTCAGGCAAATCCCTAGGACGGTCGGTGACGCACCAGATCGCGAACTCCTCCAGGTTGGAGGCGTTGCGGGCGATCATGTCGGCCAGGATAGCGACGTATTCTGGGCCGTATCGGTTGCCGACCCGCACCATGACGAAGTGGATGCTCATCGGCGCTTATGCTCTAGAGCCCAAATTGCGAACTCCAGCACGTTGAGCGCTGGATGAAGTTCTAGGCCAGCTACCGACGCAGCAGTCGCCGCCAGCCAGTCTTCAGACACCTCCGGATAGTCACTCCGACCTTTCTTCAGGAAGGTTTCTCGACGCTTGTCTAACGTCTCCGCTAAAATGGCGCGGGCGTCTTCAGTTTGCATCTTGACGATTTCTGAATTCATTGCATCCGCCCCGGCACGATGAGCCCCGGCGTCGCGATCAGCTTCGACTTTCCCTTGGGTTTCTGGAGGTAGCTCGTCGCCACCGACAGCATCGCCCGCGCTTCCTGCTCGCTGGACGGGGCTACGAATGCTCCAGGCGGCGTGATCTTGTAGCCACGCTCGTGAAGGTGAGCGCGATAGCCCTTGATCGCCGCGTCTGCCAGGAAGTCGAACGACGCCTGCTCTTCTTCGGTCAAGTCGTCGAAGCTCTCACCGTCCTCGGCTTGCGCGTCGAACATGGCCTTGGCCACGATGCGGCGGACTTCATCAGCGGCTTTTTCGGCCGCCTCCATAGGATTGATTGTCAAAAGCTTGCTCCCGTAAGCTTGGGGAGCATTATACGGCGTGATGACAGTCCCTCAGGGGCGCGCTTAGCCTGTCTGATAGACGATGCCGCTATCGCTTCCGGTGTTTCCGAGGGCGTCGGTCACCGTGACGCTAAAGTTACCCACCAAGGAGCCTGTTCCAGGCCCATACGGGCCGCAGGTGTATCTAAACGTACAACCGGCCCCTCCTGAGTACGGAGTGAAGCCGGTTATAAAGGCGCCACCTCCACTCCACGAGTAGCTATATGGGGGCGTCCCGCCACTTACGCTCGGCCCCAAGCTGAAGCTGTTGCTATAGGTTGGCGCAGTGCCTTGATAATAGATCGCTACCTCGTCGGCCAAGCTCACGGAAATAGAAGGCGGAGGAGGCGGCGGAGGGGGCGGCGGCGGAGCACTCGTCGAGTAGAACTGCTTCCACACCCCGCCTTGGCGAACATGCCCCTTCTGCACGGTCTTCCACGTCCCGCCCTGGCGCAACGACCAGGCCGTCACAGCAGCCCACAGGCCAGCTTTTCGGACGCTGAACACCATTACGAGGTCTGCAACCAGATATCGCCCTCAGCATAGGTCCCGCTGCCAGGAGCCGCCGAGGTCGAGACTGTGATGTTGCCTCCGATCAGCGCCGAGTCGTTATAGATCAGATAGGCGCCCTTCCCCGTCTTGGTCGGATTGACGTCGTTATAGTCGGTCTGCTGGTAGTCCACGGTCGTTCCGTCGCTGTAGATCCCGCGCGACTTTCCCTGCGGAATCAGCACGCCAGACGTTGCCGCGTGCTTGGCCGTGATCGTGAAGGCCCCGCTCGTGCGGTTCGAGACCACCCACGCGTCGGCCTGGGTCGGGAAAATGACGTTGATGTTGCCGGTCAGGGCTCCGGTCAGGATCACCGTGTTCGCGCCAGCTTGAGCAGCCGTCAGTGTGACGTTGGCGCTCCCGGCCACGTTCACAGAAGCCGATCCGCCGGCCGCGTTCTGCACAAAGGCTGTCGTGGCGATCGACGTGTCGTTATCGCCCGAGCCCGCCGTAGGCGCCGTGGGATCGCCCGTCAGGACCGTGTTGTCCTTGGCCGCCGCGCCGATGTTGTCTCGCGCCGCCGAGGGGCTGTTGATGCCGGCCAGGTTGCCGGCCGGAGTGAGAAACAGCGAGGACAGCGCCGTCGTGATCGTGTTGAGGATCACCGACCAGGCCATCTTCTTCAGGGGACCTCCGGTCGGATAGACCATCATGAGGTCGTCGTTGTTGATGACGGTCGCCGCCGTCAACTGGTCGGGTGTTCTATCGGCCATTGACGCACCTCAGAAGAAGGAGGGCCGGAACGCCTCGTGACTGACGTTCCGGCTTTGGAGTTAGGCGAGCGAAGTGCGGCGCGCCCAGAAGTACTGACCCGCAGCGACGCCGCCGGTCGTGTTGCAGTCGTAGCCACCCGAACCGGCGTCCGAGGACGCCGAACCGTTGGTGGTGCGGACGGTGATCGTCGACGCCGAGCCCAGGGCTTCCGAGGCGCGCGCATAGATATGCTTGCGGCCATCGGAGCCGGTCACGGAAGTCAGCGTCTTGAACGCCGGGGTCGAGGACTTGCTGTCCAGGTCGATGCCGGCGAGCGGAGTGGTCGCGTAAACGACCGAAGAAGTCGAAGCCATCTAAGGCTCTCCTCTCTTGCAGGATTGAGGGCGGACGGGATTGCCCGCCCTCATGTCGGCGTCAGGTCTGGAACAGCACGCCCTGGAGTTGGCAGTTCGACGCGGTCATGTTGCCCATCCAGAGGATGAGGTTGACCGAGGCGTCCTGGTTGATGGAGCGCACGTCGCCGCTCGGGACCATGTTGCGGTCTCGGTGCGGGCGCCACATCAGGTAGTCCGTGTTCAGGAAGTACATGTGGTTCGACGGGCAACCGCCGCCGATGCCGCCGTCAAACACGACGTCGGCGCCCATGTACTTGATGCTCTGGAAGCCGGCCGAGGCCATCTCGTCGCTGGTGATGCGCTGAATGGCTTGGAGGCTGTTCAGATAGAAGTTGTAGTAGTTGGTGTCCGCGATGATCAGGTCCACCTTGTCGGTCTGACGGGTGGTGCGCTGATACAGCGTGTTCATGTAGCGCTGGATGTTCGTGGCCGAAGCCGCCGAACCGCCATCCGAGGTCGCTTGGAACGCCTGGTTGCGCCAGAACGAGTACGACGCGCGGTTGATGCCGCCCACCGTGCCCGACGTCGGAACATCCGCCACGAGCAGTTGCAGGCCGCCGACTTGCTTGCCCGACGAAGCCGTGCCGTCCGAGTACATGTCGGCCGACAGGTTGTTGCGCATCGTCTTTTCAGCGTTGCTGATGCGGCTTTCCAGCAGGTCGATGATCGCTTCTTCACCGCTGTTCTGGTATTGCTCCAGGCCAGAGATGGTGACGGCGACGCTGGCCTGCTTCCAGTCGTATTCAGCGGCGCTGATCACGTCCGAGGGCGACACGTTCAGCAGCTCGTAGCCGCTGTAGCGCTGATAGGTCGAGTTTTCGGCGTATTCCAGTTCCTGGACGATCGTACGACCGCCGCAGACCGGCTTCACCTTGCCGCGCTTGCTCAAGCGATAGAGCAGCGCGTTGTTCTTCGACATGTTGTCCGCCAGCACGCCCGTGCGGTTACGCAGGGTGGTGGTGACGATTTCAGAAAGGCCGGGGCTGGCCATGATAGTCCTGTCTTTCTAGGAACTAGGCGCGGGCCGAAGCCATTGCCGCCTCAAGTTCCTCTCGAAGGCTTCCCTTTGGAGCCGCGGGCGCCACAGCGCCGGGGGTTGGGGCTCCGGTGACAGACCCGCTCGATGCCTTGGCTTGCGCGGCTTTCGCCTTCGCGGCCTCTTCCTTGGCCTTCGCCAGCGCAGCGGCCTCTCGCTCGGACGCGGCTTGCGCGACGAGGAGTGGACGCGTTTCAGGGTTCGCCCAGATCGCCATTTCGTAGGCGTCTTTCAGGGTGTTGGCCCGTCCAGAAATCCAGCAACAGGGCCACGTCATCCTTGACGTTCTCGAAGTAGAGATTGGCCGGGTCGTTGGCGAATTGGGTGATCGTGGCTTGTGCCTGTGCGAGGCTGGCCTGAGAAGCGGACTGCGATTGCTGCTCAAGGCGTTCTTGCAGGGTCTGGACCGTCGATTGAAGCTGGCTAATCACCGGATCGGCGACCGGGGCTTGCGCCTGCGGTTGGGCCTGGCCGGCTTGGCCAACGAGCGATCGAAGGTCGACGCCATACGATTGCGCCAGATAGAGGATGCCTTGGGCGGGGGTCTCTCTGAGGACCTTCTCAGCAGCGACCAGACGCGCGATAGCCTGGTGGTCATCCAGGCCTTGCACGGCCCAAGCGTCCTTATGAGGCGCCAGGATCTCGTCATAGCGGTTGAGCCGTTGGGCTTTCGCTTCCCACTGGGCCTTGGCCGAGTTCACGTCCTCGTCGCGCTTGTGGAAGGCTTCCCTCCACTCAGGCGACAACTCGGCGAACTTGGCCTTCAAGGCGGCGGGCAACGAAGGCGGGACACGAATGGGCTCAGCCGGGGTTTCCGGTTGAGGGTTCGCTTCCGCCGCCGTCACGGGCTCGGAAATGGGTTCGGCCACTGGCTTTTCGCCAACGGCCTTGAACTTTCCCGTCTCGTCGCGTTCTCTCGCGCCGGTCGTGGGCTCGTCCTTGATCTCGGTGTCTTGCGGTTCGGGCGCTGGCGCCGGTTCCGGTGCGACCTGGATGACGTCAGCCGGGGCCGGCGTCTCCTCAGAACCCTTCATCGCGGCGGTCAGTGTATCCCGAAGGCTCATCTCGGTCATGCGTCGGCCCCTCAGCCAGCTTTCAACTGTTCAATGGCCCGCTTGATGTCGTGGCCAACGCGAGGGACTTGGGTCGTCGAGCTTTCGAGACGGTCATTGCCGACGATCCGGCAACCCTTGTCGCGAACGCCGCGCTCATACGAGGACTTGCTGTCGTAGACCTTCCCGTCAGCCATGGACCGAACAGGCGCCATGTTGTCGGAAATGATCATCGGAGCGGCCAGAGCCGAACGCTTGCTTTCCTCGACTGGATCGAGGTCCAAGACGTTCACGACCCCAAGGCCTTCCCGATAGACGTAGCGCTCTCGCATGCGAAACCTGACTTGCTCCCTGCACAGTCAGTATCGGTGATGCGGAGGCGTTCTCAGGGGAGCGCGCTTAGCCTTTGAAAAGCTGCCCCAAGCCCATGATGCTTTGCTGAGCCCGCTGCGGTGCGCCTTGGGCGTTCTGCCAGGCCTGTTGCAGGTTGTCGCCGATCGACGGGCGCGCGTTGGGGTCTTGGCCCTGTTGCTGGCCGTAGGGTTGCATCGGCGCTTGCTGCTGCGGCGAGGCCGGTCCCTGGCTCATCTGGCGCAGGGCGGCGGCGAGGTATTGGCTCTGGTCCATGAGCATAGAATAGTGGGTGGTTAAGTGGCCTCAGGCCTACGCTAGATCACCATCCAGACGCACGCTGATCTTGTCGCCGTAGTCGCACCCGTTGACGCTAATATGCGGCCGAAGCCCGAGCGCCTGCATCCGCTCACTCGCCGCGTTGACCATGGCGACGCCAGCGTTCAGGGCGTCTATGGCTTGACCGATGGTGTCCTTTTTCAGAACCACCTCGTGCCCCGTCATGATGCTGATAGACTTGCGAACCTTCCACGTGCAATTGCAGTCGCAGTCTGGATGACGGTGCGTCTCGCAGCTTTCGTCGTGGACGTCGGTCAAGTTCATCACTTCCCATCCGCTATGTTCTTGAGGGCGTCTTCCATCAACAGCGCTTCCCACTTCGGCTTGACGTCAGCGATTACCGCTTCAACCGCCTTGTCCACGCGCTCACAAACGAGCGCTGCAATCTTGTCCCCGGACGCCGCCTTGTCGCGCAGATCTTGCATGGGGTCGGGCCATTCGAGCGGTGCCCACTGATAGATCGGTTCGCTCATCATCTCAGCCTTTCACCGGGGGATCTGGTAGGGGCATCCAGTGGGTGGGATTCCAACCGACGTTTGGCCACTCTCCAGTAGCCTCGTACAGCGCCACTCTAGCCGCCTGACTTAGCTCGGCGGATGGTAGACTTGGCGCTATGGCGCTTCCACCAAGGGGAGACCAGAGCAGCACAAGCGACCCATCCCTAGGAGCGCTCTCTATTGGTAGCCAGTGGGTCATTGCGGAGGTTCCACACGCGGTCCGATCTCACCAACGTCGGCGCTAGTCGTTTCCTCCGAACCGACCATAAGCCATTCGCGCCCTGTCCACTGATCAACGGACCATTCGCCGTCGAACTTGACCCAGTAAAACCCCGGCTCACGGGCGATTTGCTCAGGCGTGCGGCGCTCGACGTATGGGTTGTCGTCGCCATAGAGGATGGTGTGAAATTTGAACTTCAGCGCCTCCTCAACCTCACCGAGGGTGACAAAGGTGGGCTCCTTGTCGGCTGGCTTGTCGCTCATCCCTTGATCTCCGGAATGTTTTGGCCACGCCATTTACGAGCAATGGCGTCTTGTCGCTTTTGCTCTCCTGGCGTTAGCGTTCCGTCGCGTAGGTGCTTGCGAAGCTGCTCGCGTCCTTCCGGCGTATCCGGTAGTTCGGCCAAGCGGAGAGCCATCGGCGTTCCGATTTCGTCCATGAAGCGCTCTAGCGTAAGCTTCTCGCTCACCCTCGCACCTCCGGAATACCCATTGAGATAGCAGCACAGGCTAGGGCTACGTAGCGTGGCAACTCGCTCTCGGTCGCCTCCCAGCGGATGTATGTCCGCTTCGACACGCCCAGCGCCGTCGCCGCCTCTGTCCCCGCCATCTTCATGCGTTTGCGCCACGTCCGAAGCTGTTTACCCGTCATAGAGCGCCATTATACGCCAATGTGGCACTACCTCAAGAGCGGTGACATAACGACACCGTTACACCCGCTCGCTTCCCCCACTCTGCCGGTCAATCTGCTCCAGAAGCTGGTTCATGGTCATCTGCATGACGCCCTTGGGCTCCTCAGGAGGTTTCGGCGGCGGATCTGGCGCCAACGCCGGGTGAGCCATGGCGATAGCGCGGCCGATAATGCCAGCGCAGTCCACTTCCTCATCATGTGCGCCGGCCGGGAACTTGATCAGCTCGTCAATGAACGCGTCGCCCTCAGGCCCTTCGGGAACCCAGACGCAGCCCATGGCCGCCATGCCCTGGAAGCTCTGCGCCTTGGCCGCCTTGTCCTGGCCGTGGGGGCTTATCGGGGCGATCCTGGTGAACACGCCCTGGTCCTTCATCATCTTCTCGATGAACGGGGCTGCGGTCTTGTAGTTGTTGTCGTCCTCGGGAAACCACGCGAACGGCTCGTGCTTCTTGATCAGATCAATGATCCGCTGGGCCGTCTTGTCCATGCGGGCGGTGTGATTGAAGCCGTCCAGGAGGTAGATATCCTTCGTCGGCGTAAGACCCCACACCCTGGCTACGTTGGGGTCGCTGTCCACTCCGTCAGTCGGCGCGTGGTCCGTGGTGATGTACTTCTTGAGGTTTCGGGGCTCGTCGCCCAGCCGGAAACGGCGGAAGTCGGCGCGGAGGAAGAAGGTCCCATCGTCCGGGCTGGGGCTTTGCTGGAACAGCGCGGACCACGTGCGCTTGTTGGCACGGAAGCCGTTCCAGTGGTCAGGCGTGAACCACTCAGACCAGAGCATTTCACCCGGCTTGCGGCCTAGCGGGTCATCGTTGCGGTTGGCTTGAGCGGGGATGCAAAGCACCTCCCACACCTCGCCGTCGCGACATAGGACAGGTCCGCTCTGGCCGTCGTAGTCCTTCGGCAGCAGCGAGCCCGCCAAATCGTCTGCATGCCACCGGGTCTGGATAAGCACGATCCATCCGCCTGGCTTGAGACGGGTCTTGATGCTGTCCTCGTACTCAGCCCTGGTCCGATCGCGGATCGTCTGGCTATCGGCGTCCTGGCGCCCTTTGATCGGGTCATCAATCACGATTCCATCGGCGCGGTTGCCGGTGATGCCCGACAGGATGCCGCCGCCCATGAACTCATTGCCGTTGTCCAGCGCCCATTCATCGGCCGCGCTACTCTCAGCGCTCAAGCCCGTGCCGAAGATATCTCGGAACACCGGCTGCTTGACGATAGACCGCATGCGCCGGCCGATCTTTCTGGCCAGGTCAGACGCGTAGGTCGCCACGATGACGTTGCGGCGCTTCTTGCGGCCCATGAACCACGTTGGGAACACTACGCTCGCATAGGTGCTCTTTGCGCTACCGGGCGGCATGAACACCATAAGCCGCTTGGTCTCGCCGCGCTCCACCGCCTCAAGCTTGTCGTTCAGTAGCTTATGGTGAGCGGCTTGCGGGCGCTTTATGCCGCAAAAAGAGCGATCCTCGTCCGGGTCATCCTCGACCGGAGCGCCTGGGATTTCGATCATCCCGCAAAAGTCGTGGAGGCTATCGCGGGCGTCTGCGCAGTTCAGGGCGTGCCAGGCGGCCTTGGGGTTGGCCAGGATGGCGTCGGCCAGGCTATCGCTCACTCACTTCGCCCAGCGCGCCTTTCAGGGCCTCCCTGATCGCCTGGCGCTTCTCTTTCGGCAGCGCCGCTAGGTCAGACACGTCGCGCACCTCGATAGCCCCGCCGTTCGGACCGCTGGCCTCTACCGCCTTGATGTCGCGCCACTCGTCACGCTTGCGGTTCTTCAGCCAGAAGATCGCCGCCGTGGTGTCGGGCGGATAGTGCTCGGTATAGGGAACCTGTGTGATCCCGCCATCGCTGGCTACGTGGATCTTCTGGGCGTCGTGCGTGTAACCCAGGGCTCGCCGGTACAGGCTTTGCTCGACCCGAGCGTCAGCAGCGTCCTTGCCTACCTTTAGGGCCTCCGAAAACTCAGGATGCGTATGCTTCCAAAGGTACAGCGTAAACTCAGCCACCTCGAAGAAGTCGGCCGCCTCACGGTCTGTTGCTCCGAGTTGGGCTAGCTTGCGCGCCTGCTCCACGTACTCGGGTTTGAAGCTGCTGGGTCGCCCCGTCATGATGATTGTGTCTGTTGGTCCCTGATTGATCATAGGGCCTGGTTGTGCGCCTCAGTTTGGCGCGGGGTCCGACTTGCGAGGATTGGGGTGGCACTAACCGTTTCGCCCGCCCACCCTTTGACTTTCGCATCCTCGCCGTTGTTGTCGCTCACCTGTCGGTATGGGCCTGAGCGCTATGACGCGGGCTAAACTTGTGGGGCGTGGCCTGTCCGTCCTTCAGCCACGAAGTCTCCGCACGCGGTGATCGCCCAGCAGCCTTTGACGTTGGCGGGCGATCGACGGAACCTAGAAGACCTGATGATTATGCCTCAGGCTGCATGGGCCTCAGGGAGGAGCGCGTCCAGGAATGAGAGCTGTAGCCGGCTGACCTTGGGCGATCGTGGGCGCCGGGGCTGATGGGCGATCGGCTGGCTTCCCCCTGTCATCGCCTTAGCCATCTCGGCAAGGGCGCGGTGACACTCCGCCATGCCAACGTCCGTCAGGAAGTAGCAGCCCTGGTCGGAGTCGAGAGCCTCGGTGTCCATGGCCTCCCTGAGAACGCGGATGCGCTCGTATAGGGCCTGCATCTGGAGCGGCCGGTGAGTCGAGACCTGCTTACACAGATCGCGGGCGCTGATCGGTTCCCCTGCTCTGTCGAACAGGATCACCAGAACCTCAGAAGATCCCGGCCCAAGGCCAAGGTACCCCTCAAACGCCACCTTATGCAGCGAGACCGGACATCCGTTTATGAAGCGAGCTGACAATGCCCGTATCCCCTAGCCTTCTCCCGTTTTCCCCCAGGTGACGACTGTAGTGCCTATCTAGACTGTTTCGCTTGGGTTTTCCAGAGGATGCTATAGACCCTGCCTCCCATTCTGAGCTTCAGCCATGACGTGAGCGCCGGCCAGGGCCAGCACGCTAACCGCGCCACCCTGCGATTGCCCCTGGATGTCCCAGCCGATAAGCGACGGCTGGTGTGTTCCATTCATGATGTAGACGATGGCGTCTGGCTCATATCCGTACTTGGAGACATAGCGCTCAAAGGTCTGGGCGACCGCCTGGAGGAACGCTTCTCGGCGCTCGCTGACGATGGAGGCTTTGCCGATGCTGACGACGTTCTCGCTCATGCTGCATCCTTCCTGCGATTGTTGAAGTCCGATAGGCATTCGATCTTGGCGTCGTCGATGTCGCGGCCGGCGTTTGATGTCGACGGCGCGTAGTCCTCCAGAACCGCCATGCTCCGACACAGCGCTGGCCACGTAGCGAAGGCCTTGGTCATGCTGGCTAGGCGGTACTCAATGGGCGCCGCTGGCGTCGTCGCAGCTAGGAGGGCGACGGCCATGCGCTGAGCAAGGTGTGCGCTCTCGGTGGAAACCTGGCGGATCAGCTCTGCGCTCATGACGCACCACGCTGGCGCTCGACCAAGGCCCGAAGGCTCGGCGTGATGCCGCTCTCGTCAACCGGCCCGGAAACATCTGGTCTCGGCATCTGGGCTGTCTTCGCCTTGGCCTTCCGCGCTTCGTCCTGCTCAATGTACTCGCGCATCTGGCGGCGTACGCGGTCCTTGTCGTCCTGGGTGGGTGGTTGGCGGACCTTGGCGGTAAGCGGCTGGATCATCTGCGCCAGCGCTTCACGGGGGATCTTTTCTCCCGATTGTGCTGGCTGGTATTCAACCGCGGCCTTGCACCGTTCGTAGGCCTTGATCGATCGGTTGGGCGTGGTCTTGGCCAACTCCAGCAGCTTGCCAGGCTTGGGCATGAATTCGGCCTCAGGCATCTTCACCCAAGCCTGCATAGCGGCCTCAATGGCGCCCTCGGGTAGCTCTGCCAGCGCGTCAAAGTAATCAGCCCACCACGCGGCGGACTCTGCCTTCGTCCGTTCCGGCTGGGGGAACAACGCACGGCGACTGCCGATGACGCGCCGAACACCCTCTTCGCCGGCCGCCATTGTCAGCCATGGCCCGCAAACTCGGTAGAGCTACCTTCGCCTCAGCCAGCATGGACGGCGTCTTAGCAATCTCAGAGATAGCGCGCTCGGCGTTCGGCTCTAAGGTCAACAGCGAGTTCAGACCCGGCGAAATCGTCGGCATGGGCTGCTTGGCGGCGTTCGAACTTTGCGGACTGGGCGTTAGGGCGTTCATGGCGGATTTCCTGGGTTGCTGGGGCTCCGGCTAGGCGGCGGTCTCGCGCCTCACGGATGGCCTCGGTGAAATATCCCCACTGGGTGATTGAGTTCGGCCTAGCCTTGGCGCACCTCGCGGCGATCGTCGGGATGATGTCGGCGTACAGGTCGCAGATCGGCCCGCTTCCAGCCGATCCGAGTGCCAGGATTGGCGCCAGAACCATCAGGTTCGGTGCGGTCTGGTTGAGCGCATTGCCGCCGACATGGCGCAGCAGCCCTTCGAGGCGATCCAGGTAGCGGCGCTCTGGCGGGCTTACCGGCGGCCACTCAACGTCATCACCGGAAACCGGGCGAACGTCCGCGTTGTGCAGTGTAGTTAGGTTAGGTCTATCTACTGAGTTAGTTATATTATCTCTTACGCGCGCGAGAGGCGTCACAGTGTGACGTTCGGTGACGTCACGGTGACGGTTTTCGGTCTCGTTGTCTGTGACGTTCTGTGACGTCACAGTGACGGTTTCGGCGTTCTTACGATCTCGCCAACGGGCGGTTCTCTCGGCCGCCTTGGACCGTTTAGCCTGACCTTCAGACGCGTTCGCTTCGGCGACGTCCGCGATCTCTTCGGCGGATAGCCCTTTAGCGGCTAGGAGCCGAATGGCGCTAGCGGTGAGGCTCATTCCGCCTTCGCGCCCTTCTCAGCAGCCAAAACGGCGCGTCCCTTTTCTGTCAGGACGAACCGGTAGGTCTTGCCGCCTCCGATCTTGTGCATTGCGGTCTTCGTCAGAAGTTCCGCGTCATGGGCCTCGTTGGCGTAGTCCATGGTCCTGCGGACGGTTAGATCGATGTGCGCCGAGATCGTGGCGCCACTGGTGAAACCATCACAAACAGCCTCCAGCACTGATAGGAGCCGGTTCCGACCTTGCTCCTTTGCTGTGTTGCCGATGAGGCGCGGCGTTAGCGCCTTGCGCTCCAAGGCCGTCAGGCGGGCCTCGGACTTGGCGATCCGGTCTGGGTCAGGGAGCGGGAAAAACAGGTGCGACACACTTACCGGCCGCCTGGCCGTGTCCTGCATGGTCATGATTTCTGTCCATGGATTTCAATGTGAACAACGGCGTCTTTGGAGGGCTCACCTGGAGCCCACTCGACAAGGATGCGGACGGCTTCGCAGTCGTCGCGGACCACGCCAGCCGATACGAGCGCGTCGGAGAGGGGCTTTTCGAGGTTTCCTAGGTCGCGGCGGCGCCGGTCTGGCCGGGTTGCCTCGATGTGGATGCTGTACGGCCCGTCGATGTGGCCAGGGCGTTGCTGGGCGATAGCTACCAGCGCCCTCCCCTCCCACTCGCGATAGGCGGCGCTCTTGATGTTGCGCCCCTTGACCGCGCGCCATAGGCGGTTAGCGGACGGAGGATATGGAAGGCTGACGGCGATCACGCGCCGACCTCCAGGGCCTTGCACGTGGCCCTGACTGCGTCCTTGGCCTTCTCGTGCTGCTTGCGGGTGTCTCTGCGCTCCTGGGCGGCGTGGAGATCCTTCAGGGCACGGGCGCGGATTATCGCGGCCTCTAGGCGCTCTTGGGCCTTATGGTCGGGGCCAACCATCAAAGCCCAGAGATAGGGCATGACGGATCGGATCTTCGCCAGGAGCGTTTCTCGGTGCGGGGTCGTCTTGGTATTGTTCAGAAGCTGGGCCACTAGAACACCGCCTTCCAGGCCGACACGAAGCCCCAGATGATCATCGCCCAGATGGCGACGGACACCATCAACGCCGGGATCAGCCAGCGGCGATCGCGAAGTTCTTGAACCTGTTCCTCTGCCCAGCCACCCACGAACATCAGACCCGCGCTAAAGGTCCAAGTGACCGATTGAAGCAAGATTAGCGCGCAGATTGCGGCCCATCGTGCGGTGGCGCTCAGCCAGTTCGGCATGGCGATCCCTTTGTTTCTCAATGAACTGGTCAGCTGTCTCGCCAATCACCGCACCCATCACAGGGAGCAGTACGGACCAGCCACCGTTCTTGTGTTTCCAGATGCGGTCGAGCGTCGCTATTGACGTGCGGCCAGCGAGAACGCCTTTGGCTTCGTCTAGGGACAGGTCCCATTCACGAGCTGCACACTTGGCCGCGCCAATCGGCCATTTCGTCCTGACAAATTCGGCGAGCGCATCCCGCGTCGCTTTGTCAACCGTCCTGTTGTGTTGAAAACCCACTACGGGTTGTCGGATTTCCACGCTCAAAGCCCTCATTGTTCACGGGCTCCCAGCGAGGGAGTTTGAAACAGGGAGATGAGCATGTTCGCGGCGGATGAGGACTTCATCGAAGCTATCCACGCGATCCACGGTACGATTGAAGAAGAGTACGAATCGAGCCGAGAAGGCGCCAAGGCTTGGGCCACGGCTTTCCTTGCGGGGAGAAAAGAGCGGATCGAAGCCGTTATCCGGCTCGTTGAGGGTCTCGACCCAAAGTGAATAAACAGACTGACGAGAACAACGGGGAGCGGGCTGGCGGGCCTTCTCCCCTTTCGTCATGGAAAGTGGGCGGCGCGCCAGCGGTGAAGCCAGCGCGCCATGCGCGACAGAACTCGGAGGGGGGATCTCCACCGTCGCGCAGACCAGGGCCGAGGGAGGGCGCGGCCTTGGTGTTGGAATTGTTTCGTGATGCCCCGGACATCGCTGTCATTTCCCCATTGCGGGGAGAGATCGGCGTTCTGCGACATTCGGCCACAACCACTTACGCATGAGCTTAACCTTAAGGTAGCGCTCAACGATAAGGGTGGGGAAAGCCATGTACGACACGCATACCGTGTTCTTGATGTTCGAGCGTGGGGTACAAGCCATCGTTCCGCGCGGGTCACGGAAATGCCGCAAGATCATGCGGAAAATGGACGAGGCGTTTGCCTCAGACCTGCGGAATCCCGTGGTCCCCCCTGCGCAAGCTCGATGCCGAGGCTCGCTCAATGTTGCGCGTCCGATGCGGCCTGTGCCCGATCAAGTGCAAGGAGCCGCTGACATAGGTCATGCGGCGCGGCCTTGGCCAACGACGCGAGCAACTGCCTTCACGTCTCGATCGGACGCGCGGGCGAGGACGCCAACTTTCACGCCAGTTTCACGGTGGATAGCAAGGGCCAGAGACAGCGACACGCAGTCCTCACCCTTGGCGAGACGTCCAATGTGTTCGCCGCTCACCCCAACCTTGCGGCCGAGGGCGACCTTCGTCGTGCGCGTCTCTTTGAGCCATTTTTCGAGGTCCATACCTAAACCTACACCCGGTGTTGGTTGATGCGCAAGAACAATCAACATGCCGTGTTAGAGACCACATTTCGCGTCGGCGTTAGCTTTGTGGGCATGGGGAACAAGCCTGGAAAGCCGAAGAACAAGCCGCTTCCGCTGCGACTGCGGGAGGCGCGCAAGCGGCTAGACATGAGCCAGGAACGCTTGGGCGAGCTGACGGAGATGACTGGTGTGACCATCGGGCGCATCGAGAAGGGTCAGCAGAACTGGACGCAGGATTTCCTCCAGCAAGCCGCCAGAGCGCTGAACGTGCACTGGATTGAACTTCTGCCAGCAGAGCCAAACTCGCTCCTGGATCTCTGGAGGAACCTGTCATACGAGGAACAAGACAACTTCCTCACCCAAATTCATGCCGTAGCGGCAAAACGAGTCCGCGCTGCATGAGGGCCACTCTGACGCTTGCGCTCTTGCTCGGCGCTAGTGGTGCACAAGCCCAGCCACCTAATGCAACCGCCCCGCCGCCCCAGACGCCGGCTCAGTTCTACCAGGCCGGGGAGGCATTCGCTCGGTGTAGCGCAACGTTTGCCTACGCGGCTTTACTGGCCAAGCGGCAAGGCATGGAAGATAGCGCCAAGGCGTTTGAAGGCATGGAACGCGGATGGCGCCTAACAGGGCTCATCCTTCTAACCCAGGGCCTTGTGGAACAGAGGCAACTGGAAGCGCTTTCGCTATTCGACACGCTACAGGCCATCAAGGTCGACCAGATGAAGGCCCAGCGCGAAGCAGATCCTGACGGGTTCGTCGCCTGGAGTCAGCAGGATTACAAGTCCAACTGCGACCAATGGTTTGACCTCAGGGTCAACATGATTCGCGTTATGCGCGGCTCCGCTCCCCCGCAATAGCCCCACGATAGAGAGCCGTCGTCGCGCGGAACCCCACCAACATCGGGTGTAGATTTTTCGCTTGCACTGACCAACACCCCGTGTAGGATGCTCCCTATCAACAGGGAGCGCCGACATGGCCTACACCCAAGAGCTTCTGAACACCGCCCGACCGCATGACGCCGCCGCGTGCGGTTACGGTTCGCCGATCGAGCACGACCTGGGCGGCCTTCGCATCGCCTTCGAGGCTGACGAGTTCCTCGGCCCCTGCGTCACGATCAACGGCATTGAGGGCGAGGTCACGCTGACTGGCGAGGCTGAGGTTCGCGAGGCCATTCGCGCCCTGAACACCGCCCTCAACCGCAATGCCGCTCTTGCTGCTCGTCAGATGGGGAGCGCGGCGTGAGCAAGCCCATCAGCATGACCGCCCTGCTCACCGCCATTGGCGACGAAGGCATCGGCTTCCAGAACCTGGATCACAGCACGATCAAGGCCGACTGGAGCGCCAAGAGCGGCACCAAGATCACCTTCGGCACCGATCGGCTGATCACCATCGACGGCGGCACCGACCGTCTTGGCCTCGTCCTCTGGCTCGACCGCGAACAGGTCGCCGAGACGATGGCTCGCCTGAAAGCGGAGGCCTGATCATGGCGCTCATCAGCATCAACGCTACCGTCGAGTGCGACGCCTGCGGAAAGCAGTTCAAGGCGTCCATCGACCCGGCCCATTCCTACGACAACGGCTTTGAGGCTGCGTGCGAGGCGCTTCGGGCGGGCGAAGGCTCGATCGAAGACGGCGTTATGCGCTGCACCGATTGCACGTCGGCGGAAGACCGCAAGTGGATCGCCGCGCACCCGACCTTCATCAGCGGCGTCCGTAAGTCGGCTGGCGGCTGGACCGTCACGACCTACGCCGACGATGAGCACTTCGTTGCCTCCGACCATCCCAAGGGCGAACCGCAGTTCGACCGTGACGTGGCCGAATGGCTTGCCTCTGCTCTTGGGGAGGGGTGAGAGATGCGACTGTCCCTCCCCGCCCTTCGCGCCCACTACGCCAGCATGGCGGCCGAGCATCGGTGGAATGCCGATCGCGTTGAGGCCATGGGCCTGACGGACCTAGCCGCTCGCGACCGCCGCGCCGCTGACGAAGCCCAGGCCAAGGCTAACGCCATCACCGTGACCCTTCGGGTTCAGCATATGGCGAGGGCGGCATGAGCTACGACGTCTACCTTGATATCGATGCCGGCGGCCCAGAGCCCGTAACTCTGTCGATCCTCGAAGCGAACATGACGTGGAACCTGCGTCCGATGTTTGCCGAGGTCAACAACGGCGACGGCCCGCAGGAATGGGACGGCAAGTTGGCGCGCGACGTGGCTGAGATCCTCGTCAAGACGCTGGACGCCTTTAACCGCGAGCCCGCCAAGTTCAGAGCGATGAACCCTGCCAACGGCTGGGGCGACTTCGACGGTGCTCGACAGTTCGCCATGACGGTTCTGGACGCCTGTCACGCCGCACCGAACGCAACCGTGAGGGTGTGCTGATGACCCTCGCCCGCGCCGCCAACCGCGCCTTCGCCCGCGACGACTTCGACACCTTCGACCTCCTGGCGAGCCTTGCGGACATGTCAGGCCGCGAGCGTGACCACGCCATCCGCAACATGACCGACGACCAGCTTGAAGCCGTGTCGGTCCTTTCCACCACCACGCCGACGCCTGAACGCGCGGCTTCCTGAGGGGCTATACCTATGTCCGAAGTTGAATGCGTTCTCACCGCCGACCAAGCCATCGCCATGCTGGATGACGGCGAGTACGTCCACAACATGCGCGGCGGTGGCGGCTTTGCGATGGGCGCCGACTGGTCCAGAGCCGAGGCCGAGCGCGTTTTTCGTGACGCCGAGCGGATTGAACTGGCCGGTCCGACCGCCCGCGCGATGAAGCACCCGATCGCCGTCACCGAAAAGAGCGGTCGTCTCAGCTTCTTTTCGGCCGACATGGAGAAGGTCGATGCCTTTGAGAAGGGCCTCGCCTGATGTCGGCCCCCACCCCTCCCCGCCGCGCGACTACTACGGCAACAGGCTCGGAGCGTACGTCGCGCTCGCTCCCGGCCGGGACCAACGCGGGCCTTTGGGCCTTCCTGGGTCAGGCGGGCCGCATCGGCATTGGCGCGGCTGCGCTGGGCTTCCTCGCAACGCTCGCCGTCTACGGCCTGCAACTGGCTGGGTGGCTGTCGTGAACTCCGCGATCATCGCCCTGATCCTGGCCGTGCCCTTCATCCCCGGCTTGCTCGTCGCCTGCTGGGTGATGGCTGACGAGGTGATCTTTGGCGGCCTGGAGCAACGCCGATGAGCCCGCTCGCCATCCGCCAGGCCCTCCGCATCAAGCGTGAGGACGCCGCCACGTACCGCCGATGGGCTGGGGAATGTCCCGTCCAAGGCTGGGCCGCCGAATACACCCAAATCGCCGCTCGCCTGGAGGCTGAGGCCGCCGAACTGGAGCGGGAACAGCAGAAGGAAACCGTCCAATGATGTTTCAAAAGGCTGAACGCCGCAAAGCCAAGCTGCGCCTGGGCCTTACCGGCCCGTCCGGTTCGGGCAAGACCTGGGGCGCGCTGCTGATCGCCAAGGGCATCGGCGGCAAGATTGCGGTCATCGATACCGAGCGCGGGTCCGCCTCGCTGTACACGAACCTCGTCGATTTCGACGTGCTGGAGCTATCGCCTCCCTACACGCCCGAGCGGTTCCTTGAGGCCATCCGCGCCGCCGAGGCGGCCGGATACGAGACGGTCATCATCGACAGCATTACGCACGAGTGGAACGGCGTCGGCGGTTGCCTGGAGCTTGTCGATCAACTCGCGGCGGCTCGCTACAAGGGCAATTCCTGGTCGGCATGGTCGGACGTCACTCCGCGCCACCGCGCGTTCCTAGACGCCATCCTGCGCTCCTCGCTCCACGTCATCGTCACCATGCGGTCCAAGACCGAGACGGCACAGACCGAGGAGAACGGGCGCAAGAAGGTCGTGAAGCTCGGCATGAAGGCCGAACAGCGCGACGGCTTTGAATACGAGATGACGACCGTGCTGGACATCACGCACGAGGGTCACTTCGCCCTGGCCTCCAAGGATCGTACCGGCCTGTTCGGTGGTGACCCGAAGCCCATCAGCGAGCGCACCGGCGCCATGCTGCGCGACTGGCTGGAAAGCGGCGCGGAGCCCCTGCCGAGCGCCGCAGACATCGCCATCGATTTACTCCGCGCCAACAAGGACAACCTGTCGGAAACCTGGGTGAAGAACGCCCGCTCCTGGCAAGACGTCATGGGCGATGAGGACTTCAAGCGTGTCGTCGCCGAGAAGGACGCGCTCAAAGCCAAGAGCGCGCCGGCCGACCAATCCCAAGAGGTGGCGTGATGAAAGCCAAATGGATCCGCGTCCACATCCGACGCAAGGTTGACGCGTGGCTGGATAGCATCACCGACACCCAGCTACGTACAGACCTCGCTGACAAGGTGATCGTCACGGGCGGCTGCATTGCTTCGATGCTCCTCGGCGACAAGGTCAACGACTTCGATGTCTACTTCCGCGACAAGGAGATCGCCCGCCGTGTCGCCGACTACTACATCGGCCAGTGGAATGAGGCGCAAACCGCCAAGCACGCCGAACGTCTGAAGGCCTCTGAGGGTAAGCGCGGGCGACCGCCTGCCGTACCCGTCCCAGTCTACATCAAGGACCGCGAAGACGGCGGCTGGAAGATCTACGTCAAGTCGGCCGGCATCGTTGGCGAGAACAACGATGAAGACTACGCATATTTCGAGAGCGTCGACCCGCTGAGCGGCCAACAAGACGATTTCTTGGATGCAGCGACCGATCTAGCCGAGGACGTTGAAACCGAGGACCGTGACGCCGCTTATCGGCCGGTCTTCCTGTCGGCCAACGCGATTTCGCTACACGGCCGGGTTCAACTGATCTTCCGGTTCCATGGTGAGCCGGAGCAGATCCACGAGAACTATGACTTCATCCACTGCACCAACTATTGGACGTCGTGGGACGGCTTGCACCTGAAGCAGGAAGCCCTAGAGGCCCTGCTGGCGAAAGAGTTGCGCTACGTCGGCTCCAAGTACCCGATCTGCTCCGTCTTCCGGGTCCGCAAGTTCCTGGATCGCGGCTGGACCGTGACCGCTGGCCAGCTTTTCAAGATCTGCCACCAGATCAGCAAGCTCGACCTGTCCAACTACGCCACGCTCGAAGACCAGTTGATCGGCGTCGATAGCGCCTACTTCAGCCAAGTCCTGGCCGCGCTGCGCAAGGGCAAGGATGAAAGCGACAACACGGTGGACGAAACCTATCTCATCAACCTCATCGACAAGGTGTTCTGATGGGCGCGGTCAAGGAAATGCTGCGCCCCGATGACCTCGCCTACGAGGCTCACGTCGCCGCGCAGCTTGTCGAGCACCTCCAGGCCATGGGCTTCGGGGACGATGACGATCTGATCCAGGACATGGTTGAAGGCTCGACCGACGTCATGGAGCGCATCTCCACGCTCCTGCGCTGGATGGCGCTTCAATCGGCCAACGCCGAGGCCCTGAAGGCTGTGGAGGCCGACTTCGCCACTCGCCGTGGCCGATACGAGGAACGCGTCGTTTGGGCGCGTACGGCGCTGGCGAAGTTCATGGACGCCGTGCCGATGAAGAAGGTCGAGCGCCCCGAGGCGACCATCGCGATGAGCGACGCCAAGGCCTCCGTGATCTACGCCGAGGACTTCGACGTCGAGAAGCTCTCCGAGGAATACGTTCGCACCAAGAAGGAGGCCGACAAGAAGGCCATCAAGGCGGCGCTGGACGCTGGAACGGAGATCCCTGGCGCTCGACTGTCGAATGGCGGTCGTACGCTCACCGTGCGGGTGAAGTGATGACCGTCATTGTCAGCGACGACATGATGTCCGCCGCCATGCAGGTGCTTGCGTCGGACAACCATGCCGAAGCCAAAGCCAGATACGAGAAACTGGAGCGCCAGCGCAAGGTCGTGCTGGCCCGCCTGGAGCGCGAGAGCAACGAAAAGAGTGTAAAGGAGCGCGAGACCTACGCCCTGACGCACCCGCATTACGCCGCGTTCTGTGAGGAGCTTGAGGTCGCCGAGAAGGCCTATTTCGTAGCCCGAGACCGCCGGGACAGCGCAGACGCCATCACGCGCGCCTGGCAGACCGGCAAGGCCGACGCCCGAGCTGCGGAGCGCATCCGGTGAGCAACTTCCGCCACCCCCTCCTCCTCCGCCTAGCCGTCAAGGCTCCGCGCTGCTTTGGCTGCGGAAAAGCCAACGAGGGCGACATCGTTGCGGCTCACTCCAACCAGGGCCGTGACGGCAAGGGCGCTGGCATAAAAGCTTCTGACGCGGCCATCGCGTACTTCTGCACCACCTGCCACCACGCGGTTGACGCAGGGCGTAAGGACCAAGACGAGGCCGTCGCGTTCTGGGAGGCCGGACACCGCGCCACCATGCGGTACCTCGTCGAGAGCGGCCACTTCATCGTGAGCCCCGTGCCGACGCCACCGCCGGTCATCGAGCCCAAGCCAAAGAAGCCGATCGCCCGCCGGAAGATGGCCAGCGGCTCGCGCGAGATCCCGACGAAAGTCGATGCTCGGGGGCCGAAGGGTGTTCGCAAGCTTCAAAGCCGCCCCTTCCAGAAACCACCGAAGTCTAGTGGTCGGCTAGCCGACGAAAGGTAAGCACATGCTGTCCACTAATACTTCGCGCAAACCCCAGGAGTCCTGAATGACCGACAACCACGATGCAAGGGATGGGGTGAGCGCGGAAGCGACGGCTCCGGTTACCCCTGCTTGGGAGACGCCTGAGCTTGAGCGCGCGGCCTGCCTCGCGCAGGAATGCTATCAGAACCCCATCGCTCAAGTAGCGTTTCGGGCTGGGTTTCTGCTGTGCCGCGAGGTCATGGCGCGCTTTGTCGAGCAAGGCGGCGACGAGAGCACCGCCGCAAGCATTCGCGCGAACTGGCTTCCGCAATTCGGCGACGACCCCGGAGGCCCCCGCCAATACGATTTCGCTGAGGTCGCTGAAGCCGAGGACATGGAAAAGGGGCCATGGCGCGCCCGTAACCCTGGCCCGAGCGTTGACGCAGCCGTCTACGCCCTGACCGCCATGGTTTCGCTCGGCATGATGCTGCCCGCCATCCAGAAGGAGGACTCCTCCCATGTTGGGTGAGAAGACCTTCGCTCTGACCGAGGCCGACCTCGACCATATGCACCACGCGCTGGGGCGACCAGTCGGGCCGCACGTCGTGCCGTACCGCAACTACTTCGCCACCAGCACCGAGAGCCCGGACGCCAAGCGCTTCGAGGAAATCGGGCTGTGGGTGAAGGGCCAGGGCGTGCCCGGCGGCCTGACCTACTATCACGTCAACGATGAAGGTCAGCGCCGCGTCTGGTCGTGGCTCAGCGAGCGCAACCGCAAGGACGGCCTCCGCGCCTACGCCGTCAGCGGCGGCGGTCTGATCGCCACCAAGACCGTCATGGCCAAGAGCCGGTCGGCCGCGAAATACGCCGTCTGGCTGGAGTTCTCCGACGTCGTCGACTTTGGTTATGGCGAATGGCTGAGCCGTGGCCCGCGCGTGAGGCTCGCAGCATGAGCACGATCGCCTTCACCTGCCCCAAGTGCCTGCGCCGGGACAATCTGACCCGCGAGAAAACAGACCCCGTCAAAGCCTTCTCTGCGACCTTGGTGTGCCCGGACTGTGACGACGGCGATTTCCACTCGCCTGAGTTCTTCGACGCAGATGGTCGTCACATCGATGAAGGAACCGGCGAGGCCTACGCCGCTGCGCAAGCACTGGCGAGTGGCGGGGCGGAATCGCCTCCGAGGTCGTGCCGCAGCCCTGGGCGGAACACCAACAAAATCAATCTGTTGGGGGTGGGGATTAGCCATGGGGGAGAAGACCATGACCAAGCACACAGACGAAGAGCTGATCGCTATCGCTAAGGCGGCGACGGAGGGCGAGTGGCTGCATCTTGACGAAGGTGATCGCCAGATCGTGGCTTTTGCCGAGGGTATCCAACCCTTCATCGCGAAGCTGATCGGCCCCTTTACCGATGCGAAACGCCGGTCCAACGGCAAGTTCATCGCCACCTTCAATCCCGCTTTCGTCCTCTCCCTCATAGAGCGAGCCCAAGGGGCCGAAAGGGATCGGGACGACTTCCGCGAAAGACTGAGTGTCGCCTGCGAGCAGTGGGAAGCCGCCGAGGCCCGCGCCAGGACGGCGGTAGAGGCGCTGAAGGCCCTCCGAACCCAAGCCGACAACGCCGCATGGAACGCGCACCGGTCGGGCATCACCTTCGATAACGCGCAACTCGTGCGGATCTTCGAAGGCATGGTCGAGCAAGCGGACGCGGCCCTCAACGCCAAGAAGGGGAGCGACCAGTGAACCGCAACGAACGAAGCTTGCGCGTCGTCCAGCCCAACAAGGCCGACGACTACCTGACCGGCGAGAACATGAGCGCCGCCATTACGAACGCCGGACACCTCGTGGTCCGCACCGGCAAGGCGATGCTCATGAGGGCCTATCCGCCGGGCCAATGGCTGAGCGTCCACGCCTGCCCCGACAACTCTAAGAAGGAGGCCAACCGTGGCTGACCCCACCACCCAGGCCGCCGTAGAGCGCGCCCGCGCCAAGTTCGGCGACACGATCGAGAACGGCTGGGCGTCCGAAGCCAACCCGACCCGCGTAGGCTACTTCGTGCGCGAGTTCACTGTTCCGCGCGGCCAGATGAACCCCGGCCTGACATGGGAGATCACGGACGGCAAGGGCAAGTTCTGGCGGCTGAAGCCGACCGGCGACCACAAGATCACGGTGACGCCCGCCCCGCCTCCGGCTGCTTCCTCCCTGCCGGCCGACTTTGTCGACGCGATGAAAGCGCTCCGCTCCCATGCCGTGACACTGCTTCAGAACTCCGAGGGCTGCGCCGCCAACCACTACGGCGAGGACTATCAGCTGTTCGGGATGCCCGGCTGGCTGGCGGACGCCAGGGCCGTCGTCGAGCGCGCCACGTCACCACCGATCCTGACGCCAGCGTTGAGGCCGGGCCTGATGTACTCGCGTGGCTTTCCGAGAACCAAAATGTTGAGCTGAGCTTTGACTACGGCGATGCAGATGACGATGGCAAGGGCTGGTGCGTCCACCGCGTGAACGGCGGGGTCAACGACCGCGAATGGACCCTGATCGGGACCGGCGAAACGCCCCTGTCCCGCTCTGCGCGCCGCCCTTCAGAGGAAGGGGGAAGCGGGATGAGCCGCCTGACCTGCGAGCGATGCCATGGCAACGGCGAGATCGTCACCGACTGGGCTCGCTATCTCAATCCGCTGGACGATGACGCAGGCGACGAAGCTGTTGCGACCTGTCCCGACTGTGGCGACGTAGACGATGAGGACCAAGCATGACCGACCAACTGAACCCCGAAGACCGCGCGCTGATCGAACTCGTCTCGCGCTGGCGCTTGGAAGCGTCGGTGGCCGACATGACCAGCGACGAGCCCAGATCTGCGCTATTCTCCCGCGTCGCCAGCGAACTTGATCTGTTGGTTGCCGCTCGTCTCGCCGCCCGCGCCGAGGGCCGCCGCTCTCCTGGTGGCGAAATCCTCAACTTGGCCGCATACGATGCGGGCTCGTTGAGCGACTACAGCGGCGGGAACGTGTCGTGGTGGCAGGACTACATCCGCGCCGAACTTGGCCACGCGCACGAGTTCTATCAGGCTCAGGTCGTCGGCAACTGGCCGCTCTCTTCCCCCCCTCCTTCGGTAGACCATATTGCCGAGGCCGGGAAAATGGTCC
Organism: Caulobacter sp. UC70_42; assembly: GCF_044056025.1. Lineage (NCBI taxonomy): Bacteria > Pseudomonadati > Pseudomonadota > Alphaproteobacteria > Caulobacterales > Caulobacteraceae > Caulobacter > Caulobacter sp. UC70_42. Next base: position 4,097,905 of record NZ_CP171994.1, read on the forward strand.
CGCCTCCTTCGGTAGAGGTGCGAGAAGCCGTGGCCGACCTAATTGCGACGAAGCTGCGGCGCTACACGATGTTCAGCGAGGACACGAACATCCTCGACGCCATCGCCCATTTCCGGCGCGAGAAGGACGTAGGCAAGGCCATCGAGACCATCGGTGATGTCGCGTCGTGGATTGCGGAGGACGTTCTAGCCCTCATCCCGCGCCGTGATGAAGCCGCCCTGCCGGAAGCGGTTGGCTGGATGGCGGTCTCGACGGCGGGGCGTTCTAAGGGCGGCAAGAAGTTCGAACACCGTCGTTCTGACGCCGAGCAATATGGCCGCGAAATCTACACAGAAGGGTTCGAGGTTCGGCCGGTCTATGATCGCGCTCCCCCCGCCTCCGCCCGTAGCAGAACTGCCGGGAGACGTGGTGCGGCTGGTGAAGGCGGCGGAACCGTTCACTCAGTTAGCCGAGGCCTTCAGCGACCCGAGTTGGGCGGATAGTGATGAAATTTCCGTGGGTGCGTTGGACTGGGAAGTCGACAATCGATCACTCAACATCGGGCAAATCAAAGCTGTCGCCACCGCCGTCGCGGCCTTCGCCTCTCGCGCCCCCTACTGATACGGGGACCGCGCCACTCGCGCTATCGGCCGCCCTTCTTCGCGCAATCCAGACCACGGAGAGCGGACATGGGTGAGCCGATCTGCCCCGTCACCAAGGACGGCCTGCACCAAAAGCGCCCCTGGCAGGACGTGAAGGACAACCGCTCGGGTCTCGCCTGCCAGGCCTGCCACAAGACCTGGACCTTCCACGGCGATGCGCTGAAGCCGACTCTCGAGGAGAGCGGACATGGGGGCTGAGAGCAATGCTGAGCGTCCGAAGCGCACCTTGAACCCAGACGAGCGCCTATCCTACACGATCGCCGAGGCCCTGGAGGTTACCGGCATGTCGCGCCCAACGATCTATCGGCTGCACGCGGCCGGCAAGATCACGCTCAAGAAGGTCGGGCGCCTGACAATCGTAGAGGTTTCGGACATCCGCGCCATGCTGGCCCGCGCCCAGGCCGTGCCCCGCCGAGCAGCCTAGCGGGGCGAACCCGTTAGGCTGTAACTTTGGTCTCAGATCCGAAAACCCCCGCAAACGCTTGTGGCGTAAGGGGGGTATGCTAGACACCCTGCCCGCCAGAACTCTTGGCGACCGGAAAACCCTTTCAGGACAAGCATGTCGGCTTCGAATACCGCGATCTATGGCCAGGCCGATCATGACCTGGCGCCGTCCGCGGCCGACGCCGTGCAGTTGTCGCCGCTGATCGCCGGGTCGCGGGACGTCGCCTCGGTTCCCGACGAATCCTTTACCGCCGTGACCGTCCGCGCGCCCGCCGGCGCCGTGGAGCGACGATTTGTCCTCGCCCAGGCGTTGCGCGTCCTGGCGCCGGGCGGGCGCATGACGGCCTTCGCGCCCAAGGATCGGGGCGGCCTGCGCCTGAAGAAGGAGCTGGAGGCCCTGGGCTGCGAAGTCGGCGAGAGCGCCCGCCGCCACAATCGCATCTGCCTCGCGGTCCGCCCCGCTGCGCCTAAGGGGCTGGACGAGGCGATCGCCGCCGGCGCGCCGCGCCAGATCGCCGAGAACGGCCTGTGGACCCAGCCTGGCGTGTTCAGCTGGGATCGCCTGGACGCCGGCACCAACGCCCTGCTCCAGGTTCTGCCGCCGTTCGCCGGAGTCGGGGCCGATTTCGGCGCCGGCATCGGCTTGCTGGCGCTCAACGTCCTGGCTTCACCGAAGGTCACCAAGCTGACGCTGGTCGAGCTGGACCGCCGAGCCTTGGACCTGGCTCGCCGCAACGTCGCTGATCCGCGGGCCGACTTCGTCTGGGGCGATGTCCGCCAGACTGAATTGAAGGATCTCGACTTCATCGTCAGCAATCCGCCGTTCCACGAGGGCGGCGGCGAGGACAAGACCCTGGGCCAGGCCTTCATCGCTTCGGCCGCCGCCGCCCTGCGCAAGGGCGGCGTGCTGTGGATGGTGGCCAACCGCCACCTGCCCTACGAGGCGATCCTGGGCGAGAGCTTCGCCAAGGTCGGCCTGGTCGCCGAGGGCGGCGGCTACAAGGTCTTCGAGGCCCGTAAATGACGAAAGCGCTGATGGCCCGGCTGGACCGGCTGTTGGCCAATCTCGGCTACGGCAGCCGCAAGGACGTCCAGGCCCTGGTCGCCAGCGGCAAGGTCGTCCTGGACGGCAAGGTGATGAAGGACGCCGGCGCCCGCATCGCCGTCGACGCTGCGCTGCCCGAACGCATGACCATTCGCGGCGTCGCGGTCGATCCGCCGGCCCCGCTGGTGCTGCTGATGCACAAGCCGCTGGGCGTCACCTGCTCGCACAAGGAAGACGGCGAGAAGATCTACGACCTGCTGCCGCGCCGCTGGCGGCTGCGCGATCCCGGCCTGTCGACGGTCGGCCGCCTGGACAAGGACACCAGCGGCCTGATCCTGATCACCGACGACGGCGACTTCCTGCATCGGGTGATCTCGCCCAAGCGACATGTTCCGAAGACCTATCTGGCCACGCTCGACCGCGCGCTGAAGGGCTCGGAGGGCGAGGTCTTCGCCGCCGGAACGCTGATGCTCGAGGGCGAGGAGAAGCCGCTACTGCCGGCCCAGTTGGACGTTGTGGACGGCAAGACCGCGCGCCTGACCATTACCGAGGGCCGCTATCACCAGGTCCGCCGGATGTTCGCCGCCGTCGGCAACCACGTGGTCACGCTGCATCGCGAGCGGATCGGCGGCCTAACCCTGCCCGCCGACCTAGACCCTGGCCGATATCGCATCCTGCCGGCCAACGAAGCCGAGGCGGTCTTCGATGTCTGAGCCGATCCTGGTCGATGCGCGCGGCCACCACTGCCCGGTTCCGACCCTGAAGCTGCGCAAGGCTCACGAGGCCGCTTCGGCCGGCGCGGAACTCATCCTTCTGGCCACCGATCCGATGGCCCGGATCGACGTTCCGCATTTCGCGGGTCAGATCGGCGCGAGCGTGCTGGAGATCAACGACCAGGAGGGCGGAGTCATCCGTTTTCGTATTCGGAAGGCGCCTTGAGCGGAATCGCTCTGGGTCCCTCCAGCAGGGCGCGGGGACGTTCGTCCAAGGCGATCTCGACCTCCGTGGCCAGGGCGCCGCCGAAGAAGATGGCGTTCACGCTCCACGACAGCCAGATCAGGAAGATGATGACGGCCGAGATCGAGCCGTAGGTCGCGCCCAGATGGACGACCTTCTCGACATAGAACGCGCTGGCCCAGGACATGAACACGCACAGGGCCGCCGCCGCGACGCCGCCCGAGATCGAGGCGCGCCAGCCGACCGGCTCGCGCGACATGGCGTAGCGATAGACCAGGCTCATCCCGACCACGATGCCGAAGCTGGCCCAGGTCCATTCCGACTGGATCCACGAGACCCCGGCCAGCGGCTTCAGGTCCAGGGCCGCGCTTAGCAGGCGCAGGGTCAGGAACACCCCCGACATGAAGAACAGCAGGCCGAAGGCGGCCATCAGCACCAGCAGCGCCATCAGGTTGAAGCCGAGGAAGCCGCGCTGATCCTCCTCGTCGTGGATGAACGACAGGCCCGCCAGCAAGGCCTTGAAGCCACGATGGGCGGCGTAGGCGCCGACGATCAGCACGACGCCGCTCTGGAGCGAGATGGTTTGGCCGGGGGCGTGGGCCAGGCGCGAAAGCTCGTCCTGGAACATCGAGCGGGCGCCGGAGGGAATCAGTTCTGCAAGCTTGGTCGCCTGCCGCGCGGCACTCTCGGGCGTCAGGAAGAAGCTGTAGAGGCCGATCAGAATCGCCAGGCCCGGGAACACGGCCAGCAGCGCGAAAAACGAGACGCCGCCGACGTAAAGCATGACGTCGCGGCCCCACAGGCGCGACAGGGCCAGGCCCAGCACGCGGAGGATTTCACGAACCCAATGGATCGGATCAAGCTGAAGGTCGCGCCAACGAATGTGGTGCTGCGGATCTTGCATCCGGCGGACCATGGCGATGCGGGCCTCCAGAGTCAAAGACGCGCCGCCTTGGGGAAGGCGACGCGTCTCCGCAGGAAGTACCTGTGAACCGACCGCCGCATCGAGGGACGGATGGCGCGACGGCCGGTCTACGCACGCAACTTGCCCCCTCGCGCCTGAACCGCACCTGAACGCGATCAGCAGGTTTCAGAGTGCTCCGGCCGTCTTCAGCCCGGCGATGGCGTCGGCCGAGAACCCCCAGTCGGCCAAAGCCTCGTCATTGTGAGCGCCGATCTTCGGCGGCGGTCCCTGGATGACGCCGGGCGTAGCCGAGAAGCGCGGCGCCGGCGCGGGCTGAACGACGCCCGCGACCTCGACGAAGGTGTCGCGGGCGGCGTTGTGGGCGTGCCTGGGCGCCTCGTCCATGGTCAGGACCGGCGCGAAGCAGACATCGGTGGCGTCCATGATCGTGCACCAGTCGTCACGGGACTTGGTCTTGATCACCGCCGCCAGTTTCTCGCGGAGCTGCGGCCATTCCTCACGGCTCATCTGGTGCTGGAACTGCGGGTCGGAAATCCCGGTCTTTTCCAGCAGAAGGAGATAGAATTGCGGTTCGATCGAGCCGATCGAGATCCACTTGCCGTCGGCGCATTCGTAGGTGTCATAGAAGTGCGCGCCGCCATCCAGCAGATTGGTCCGCCGGCCCTCGTTCCACATGCCGCCGGCCTTGAAGCCGTAGAACATGGCCATCAGCGAGGCCGCCCCGTCGCTCATCGCGCAGTCGATCACCTGGCCCCGCCCCGTGGCGCGCGCGTGGATCACCCCGGCCAGCAGGCCGAAGGCCAGGTAGAGCGCCCCGCCCCCGAAGTCCCCGACCAGATTCAGCGGCGGCACGGGCTTGTCGCGCGTGCCGATCGCGGCCAGGGCCCCGGTGATGGCGATGTAGTTCATGTCATGGCCCGCCGCCTTGGCGTAGGGGCCCGTCTGCCCCCAGCCGGTCATGCGGCCGTAGACAAGCTTGGGATTGCGAGCCAGCGCCACGTCCGGACCCAGGCCCAGCCGCTCCATGACTCCGGGGCGGAAGCCCTCGATCAGGCCGTCGGCCTGATCCAGCAGCTTCAAGCAGGTCTCGATCGCCTCGGGATGCTTAAGGTCCAGCGCTACCGAGCGACGCCCCCGCGCCGTGACGTCGGCCGGCGAGCCGCGCCCCCCTCCTTCTTGTCTTGGGCCCTTGCGGTCGATCCGCACGACGTCCGCGCCGAGGTCCGACAGCAGCATGCCGCAGAACGGCCCCGGACCGATGCCGGCGAACTCGACGATCTTCAGTCCCGAAAGCGGCCCCTGGCCCATGATTAAGTCTCCCTTCCGGCGTTCTTCGGACGACCGGTCTTGCTCACTAGAACGGCCCTGACGTTCGGTCAGGCAAGCCCCGATAGGATTAGCTCCGAACTGCGGCGTTCCGTACCTTTGACCGCGCAAAGCCTCTGCTATGTTGCGGCGTCGAATCTCAGGGGCCGTTGTGGGCGGTCGCGCGGGATTTCGGGCGGAGGTTGGTTTGGCGGTTGACGCCCGGATCCTGATCGTGGCGCGCGACGATGTTCGCGCCGGACCGCTGGCCGAAGGGCTGGACCGGCTGGGCTGGCGCACCATCACCGCCCGCGGCCCCTACGCCGCCCTCGCCGCCCTGGGCGACCTGCCGATCGAGGCGGTCATCGTCGACCTGGCCAGCGCCGGTCCCGAGACCCCAGACCCTGGCGCGTCGACTGAAAGCCGCCGTGGCGCCGCGCCGTCTGCCGGTCATCGCGATCGGCGACCCGGACGGCGACTATCGCAACCAAGCGTTCGATCTGACCCTCTCGCCGCCGCTGCACCCGTCCCAGGCCGCCTTGCGCCTGGAGAGCCTGGTGCGCACCGCCATCGCCGAGGAAGAGTTCGAACTGCGCCTGGAGACCTTCGGCGAGCGCGGACGACGCCTCGATCTCCCCGAACCGCCGGACACGCCTGTGCGCATCCTGGCGGTCGGCGAGCCGGCCCCGCAGTTCCTGGCCCTGTCCAACGCCCTGCAGGCCAGCGGCGCCGAAGTGGTCGGCGCCTTCACCGCCTATACGGCTTTCGACTACCTGCACGAGCGAGCCTTCGACTCCGTGGTCCTGTGGGCCGGCGACAGCCAGCAGGAAGCCCTGTCGATCGCGGCGGGCATGCGCCGCAACACCCGCCTCTTCCACATTCCGGCCCTGCTGTACCTGAAGGCCGAGAGCTATGTGACCATGTCGGAGGCGTTCCATCGCGGCGTCTCCGACGTGGCTTCGCCCGAGACGCCCGAGGTCGAGACGGCCTTGCGCGTCATGGAACTGGCCCGCAGCTACCGGCGCGGCGAATCCATCCGCGGCGCCCTGGAAAAGGCCCGCAGCTCGGGTCTGATGGACGCCGCCACCGGCCTCTTCACCCGCGACCTGTTCGCCGCTCACCTGGCGCGTCTGGCCAAGGCCGCGACCGAGCGCGCCCGGCCGCTGTCGATCTGCGTGCTGCGCGTCGCCGACAAGCCCGAGACCGTCTGGGCCCGTCAGAACGGCTGGCTGGACCGCGCCATCCCGCAGATCGGCTCGATGATCGGCCGTCTGGTCCGTGTCGAGGACACTTCGGCGCGCCTCTCGACCGAAGTTTTCGCCCTGGCCCTGCCCGCGACCAACCTCAACGCGGCCAAGGCCGCCGCCGAGCGGATCGCCGCCGTGATCGGCTGCACCGCGTTCGACGCCGGCGAGGACCGCGCGCCGTTCGTCTGCGAGTTCGATATCGGTGTGGCCGAGGTCCAGCGTGGCGAGGGCGCCGTGCGGGCCCTGGAGCGCGCCGCCGCCAGCGCCCTGCGCCGCGACGCCAGCTGAACCACGCGCTTGGGCGCCGTAACGGCAGCGCCTATATGGAACCTGTCCTGTAGCGGACATCAGTTCCGGAGGAGTACGCCGTGGCCCAGCAGCCCCAGACCGCCCCGATAATTATCGACGTCGTCGCCGACGTGGTCTGCCCCTGGTGTTATCTCGGCTGGCGACGGCTGAAGTCGGCCCTGGCCCTGCGCCCCGATGTCGAGGCCAAGCTGATCTGGCGGCCATACCAACTTGACCCGACGCTTCCCGAGGAAGGCGTCGACCGCAAGCAATACATGGCCAGCAAGTTCAAGGACCCCGACAAGCTGAAGGCCGTCCACGCGGCCTTGGTCGAGGGCGGCGCCGAGGAAGGCATTCGCTTCGACTTCGAGGCCATCGAATTCGCGCCAAACACCAACGCCGCTCATCGCCTGATCCGCTGGGCCCTGACGGCCGGCGCGCAGGACGAAGTCGTCGAGGCGCTGTTCAAGGCCTATTTCACCGACGGCCTGGATATCGGCGACCCGATGGTGCTGGGCGATATCGCCGAAGCCGCGGGCATGGAGCGGATGGTCGTGCTGCAGCTGCTGTCGGAGGGCGCCGACAAGGAGGCCGTGGCTCGCGAACACGCCATGGCCGTGCAGGGCGGCGTCACGGGCGTACCGTTCGCCATCTTCGCCGGCAAGGTCGCTGTGGTCGGCGCCAGACCCCGGAGCGGATCGCCGAAGCGATCGACCAGGCTTTGGCGACGGTGAACTGAAGCCAATTCGCCATCGCGCTTGCTTTTAGCGCCGCGGCAAGCGCATAAGACTGCTCGTGGGCCCCCTTCCATCGCGGAGGGGGCTATTTTCGTTGGAATTCGACCAAGAAGCGGTCCGAGGGAAGCGTTACAGGCTTCAGGGGCCCGATTTGGTCATTGGCGCGAGCCGCGCGTTTTTGTGTGCGCGGCCGCAAATGAACTGGACCCATATGCCCTTCCCTGCCTCCCACCCCGCTCTTGAGCGGGCTCTCGCCGCTCAAGGCTACCTCGAACCCACCCCCGTCCAAGCCGCCGTGCTGGAAGCCGACGCCGAGGGCCGCGACCTGCTGGTCAGCGCCCAGACCGGCTCGGGCAAGACCGTGGCCTTCGGCCTGGCCGCCGCCCCCACCCTGCTGGGCGACGAAGAGATCTTCGGCCGCGCCGGCGCCCCGCTGGCCCTGGTCATCGCCCCGACCCGCGAACTGGCCATCCAGGTCAATCGCGAGCTGACCTGGCTCTATGCCCAGGCCATGGCGGTGGTGGTCAACTGCGTCGGCGGCATGGACGCTCGCCGCGAGCAGCGCGCCCTCAACTACGGCGCCCACATCGTCGTCGGCACCCCGGGCCGCCTGCGCGATCACATCGAGCGCGGTCACCTGGACCTGTCGGAGCTGAAGGTCGCCGTTCTCGACGAAGCCGACGAGATGCTGGACATGGGCTTCCGCGAGGACCTTGAGTTCATCCTCGACGCCGCCCCGGCCGAACGCCGCACCCTGCTGTTCTCGGCCACCCTGGCGCGCGACATCGTGCAGTTGGCCAAGAGCTACCAGAACGACGCGATCCGCATCGACACCATCGGCCGCAACGAGCCGCACCGCGACATCGAATACCGCGCCGTCCGCGTCGCGCCCAACGAGGTCGAGCACGCGGTCGTCAACCTGCTGCGCTATTTCGAAAGCCCCGGCGCCCTGGTGTTCGCCAACACCCGTGAAAGCGTCCGCTCGCTGCACTCCAAGCTGCGCGAGCGCGGCTTCGACGTCGTCGGCCTCTCGGGCGAGCTCTCCCAGCGCGAACGCGCCGACGCCCTGCAAGCCCTGCGGGATGGCCACGCGCGCGTCTGCGTCGCCACCGACGTCGCCGCGCGTGGTCTCGACCTGCCGGATCTGGGCCTGGTCATCCACGCCGAGCTGCCGGTCAACAAGGCCACCCTGCTGCACCGTTCGGGCCGCACGGGCCGGGCCGGCAAGAAGGGCGTCTCGGCCCTGGTCGTGCCCTACACGCGGCGCCGCAAGGCCGAACAGCTATTGATGGCCGCCGGCGTCGAAGGCCAGTGGGGCGGCGCCCGACCGCCGACGAGATCCGCGTCAAGGACACCGAGCGCCTGCTGGACGATCCGATCTTCTCTGAGCCCGCCAACGAGGACGACGCCAGCCTGGTCGCGGCCATGCTGGAAAAGCGCACGCCGGAAGAGCTGGCCGCCGCCCTGATCCGCGCCCGCCGCGCCAAGCTGCCGGCCCCGGAAGAGATCTATGACGACCCGCGCCACGGCGCCGATCCGGGTCCGCGCGGTCGCGAGCCGCGTGAATTCGGCGGTGAGCGCGATTTTGGCGACCGCCCCGAGCGTGAGCCGCGCGTCAGCATGGACGGTTCGGAGTGGTTCCGTCTCAACACCGGCCGCCGCAACAACGCCGACCCCAAGTGGCTGATCCCGCTGATCTGCCGCCTGGGCCACATCACCAAGAAGGACATCGGCGCGATCCGGATCTTCGACTACGACACCAAGTTCGAGATCTCGGCCGAAGCGGCCGTGAAGTTCGGCGCGGCGGTCCAGCAGACGGTGCGCGAGGACGTCTCGATCACCCCGACCACGGCCCCGGCCGCCCGCGAGGCCGGTCCGCGTCGCGAATATGCGCCGCGTCCGCCGCGCGGCGATAACGAAGGCCCGCGTGAGTACAAGCCGCGCCCGCCTCGTGACGATGCGCCGCGTTCGCCGCGCGCCAACGCCCCGGGCTCGCGCGATCACACCCCGCGTCCGTCCAGCTACGGCGACGATGGCGTCAGCAACGCCAAGCCCTATGGCCGTGGCGAAGAGCCGAAGGGCGACTACAAGCCTCGTGAGTTCAAGCCCCGCGCCCCGCGTGGCGATGACGCCCCGCGCGACTTCAAACCACGCGCGCCGCGTGAAGAAGCGCCGCGTCCGTACTCACCGCAGGATTCCGACAGCCCCAAGCGCGCCTACAAGCCGCGCGCCGAAGCCGGCGCCGACGCGCCGCGCGAGTTCAAGCCCCGCGCCCCGCGCGCGGACGGCGACGGTCCGAAGAAGCCCTTCAAGAAGAGCTTCGCGGACAACGCCGCTGGCCCGAAGCCCTATTCCAAGCCCTATGCGGGCAAGCGCGACGACGCGGGCCCGGGCAAGCCGTTCAAGGGCCCCAAGCCTTTCAAGGCCAAGAGCTTCGACGGCAAGCCGGCCGGTAAGCCGTTCAAGAAGAAGTAGTCAGACGAAAATCCTCCCCCTCACGGGGAGGATTTTTCTTATGCGGCCTGCCCCGCCGACCAGCCGGACGCCCCAGGCCCACTGGAAGTTATAGCCGCCCAGCCAGCCGGTGACGTCGACCACTTCGCCGATGAAATAGAGCCCCGGGACGGCCTTGGCCTCCAGGGTGCGCGAATCCAGGGCGTCTGTGTCGACCCCGCCCAGCGTCACTTCCGCCGTGCGATAGCCTTCCGAGCCGACGGGCTTGAAGGTCCAGGCGTTGACCGCCGCGGCCAACCGGCCCAACACCTTGTCGGAACAGTCGGCGATGTTTCCCCCCCTTTTGCTTTCAGGCGCGCCCTCCTCGTCGTCGGCGATCGACTGCGCCACGCGCTTGGGCAGCAGGGTCGAGAGCACGGTGGCGACCGCCTGGCGGGGAGTCGCCGTGCGGGCCGCCTTCAGCGCCGCCAGCGCGTCGACGCCCGGCGCCATGTCGACCCGGATCTCGTCGCCCTCGCGCCAGTAGGACGAGATCTGCAGGATCGAGGGGCCCGACAGGCCCCGGTGGGTGAACAACATCCCCTCGCGGAACCTGGTCTTGCCGTGAGCGACCACGGCGTCCAGCGCCACACCCGACAGCGGGGTCAGCCTCGCCAGCATGCCGGCCTCGAAGGTCAGGGGGACCAACGCCGGGCGCGTCTCGACGATGTTCAGTCCGAACTGCCTGGCGATGTCGTAGCCCAGGCCCGTGGCGCCCATCTTCGGGATCGACTTGCCGCCGCTGGCGACGACAAGCGACGCGCAGCGCACCTTGCCGGAAGACAATTCAACCTCGAAGCCGGTCTCGGTCTTGGCCAAGTCCTGGAAGCTCGTCTCCAGCCGCAGCGTGACGCCGGCGGCCTTCATCTCGGTCAGCAGCATGTCGATGATCTGCCTGGCCGAGCCGTCGCAGAACAGCTGCCCCAAGGTCTTCTCGTGGTAGGCGATGCCATGCCGCTGACGAGCGCGATGAAGTCCCTGGGCCGATAGCGGCGCAGGGCCGACAGGGCGAACTTCGGGTTGGTCGACAGGAAATTGTGGATCGACGCGCCGGTGTTGGTGAAGTTGCAGCGGCCGCCGCCGCTGATGCGGATCTTCTCGCCCGGGGCCTTGGCGTGATCCACGACCAGCACCGAGCGCCCGCGTTTGCCCGCCTCGATGGCGCACATCATGCCGGCCGCGCCCGCGCCGATCACCAGGACGTCGAAGTTTTCCAAGGTCTTCCCACGATTTGCTCGCGCTCGTTCGACCGGACGCGCGCCAGGAAGTCAATCAGCGGGCGTCGCGATAACCCGACCGCGCGCGCCGATAGGTGGGCGCCGACCGCGAATGAGCGCTCAAAGGCGGCCAGATCGCTTGACCTTCTCACGGGAGGCGCTACGACGCACGCCCCTCCCCGTTCCAGCAGATCGAGCCATCCCATGACGGCGACCGCGCCGACCATTGGCGTCGACTTCGGCACCACCAACACCGTCGTCTCGCTGACGCGCGGCGACGATCACGCGCACCTGGTCCGCTTCTCGATCGACAACCGCGACCTGTTCGCCTTCCGATCGGCGCTGAGCTTTCACAGCGTGCAGGGTCAGAACGGCGCGGTGAACGAGCGCCTGGTCGAGGCCGGGCCGTGGGCCATTGAATCCTATCTGGAAGATCCGCTGGAGACACGGTTCATCCAGTCGTTCAAGACCTTCGCCGCCTCGAGGGCCTTCACCGAGACGCGGATTCTCAACAAGCGCTACCAGTTCGAGGACCTGCTGGCCGCCTTCCTGCTGCGCCTGCAGGAGCACGCGGCGGGCCAGTTGGACGCCTTGCCCCGCGCGTCATCGTCGGCCGCCCCGTGACCTTCGCCGGCTCTTCGCCGGACGAGACCCTGGCCTTGACCCGATACGAGGAAGCGTTCAAGCGCCTGGGCTTCACCGACATCCGATACGCCTACGAGCCCGTCGGCGCGGCGTTCTTCTTCGCCCGCCAGCTGAAGCAGGACGCCACCGTGCTGGTGGCCGACTTCGGCGGCGGCACGAGCGACTTCTCGCTGGTCCGCTTCGAGCGTGACGCCGACGGCACGCTGCGCTCGACGCCGCTGTCGCGCTCGGGCGTCGGCATCGCCGGCGACGCCTTCGACTACAGGATCATCGACCAACTGGTCTCGCCCGAATTGGGCAAGGGCTCGGACTACCGCTCGTTCTCCAACAGCCTGCCGATCCCGCAACGCTACTACGCCGCCTTCGCCCGCTGGGATCAGCTGGCCCTGCTGCGCGCCTCCAAGGACATGCGCGACATCCGCGCCCTTGAGCGCACGGCCGTGGAACCCGAGAAGATCGCCGCCCTGATCGAGGTGCTGGACGGCAACCACGGCTACGCCCTCTACAAGTCGGTCTCGGCGCTGAAGGAGGCGCTGTCGGCCCAGACGGAGGCGATGTTCCACTTCGCCGCCGGCTCGGTCGAGATCGAGAAGCCCGTCGCGCGCACGGAGTTCGAAAGCTGGATCGCCCCGGAACTGGCGGCCATCGAGACCGCCGTCGGCGAGGCGCTTGAGCGCGCCGACCTGACCGAAGCCGGCGTCGACCGGGTCTTCCTCACCGGCGGCAGCTCGTTCGTACCGGCCGTGCGCGAAATCTTCCTGCGCCGCTTCGGGGCCAAGAAGATCGAAAGCGGCGGCGAATTCGAGTCGATCGCCTCGGGCCTGGCCTTGATCGGCCGCGAGAACGATCTCGACCTCTGGACCATGCGCGCGGAGTAGGCCTTCTCGCCGCATGGTCGCATTGGGCCATTTCGCATAGGGTTAACGCGAACGATTCGCGTCGCGACCTTGTAGGGCAACGAGTTCAGTGCCGATTTCGTACCTCTCCGCCGCTCAGATCGCCGCGCTGTCGGCGTCGACGATCACCAACCTGTCGACCACCAAGCTGGAGACCCTGGCCAGCACCCAGGTCGCCGCGCTCTCGAGCACCGCGCTTGGCAGCCTGTCCGCGAGCCAGGTCTCGGCCCTGTCGAACACCGCCGTGAAAGGCCTCACGGCCACCCAGATCCCGGCCTTCGCCCCGAACGTGATCTTCGACGCCGAGCAGTTGGCGGCGTTCAGCGGCGGGCAATTGAACGCCCTGACCTCGACGCAGCTGGCAAAGCTGGACACCGAGCGGCTGGAAAAGCTGAGCGCGGCCCAGATCGGAGCGCTGGACGCCACCCACTTCACGGCCTTGGATGGCACGCAGATCACGGCGCTGAGCGCCACCCAGGTCAAGAGCCTGACGGCCACGCAGATCGGCGCCATGAGTTTGGAGGATCTGGGGGAGATGTGGCCCGATCAGCTGCAGGCGCTGTCGTCGACCCAGCTGTCGGCCCTGCCCGCCACCCTGATCCCGGCCCTGGACGACCTGCAGTTCGCCGCCCTGTCGAGCACCCAATTTAAAGGCCTGACGGCCACCCAGGTCGGATCGCTGTCGCTGGACCAACTGACAGAGCTCGATACGGATTTCAACGTCTTCTCGGCGGCGCAGCTGGGCGGACTGACCAGCACTCAGACCGCCGGGTTGTCCGACACCCAGTTCAAGGCCCTTACCCCGACCCAGCTGGCGGGCCTGTCCAGCAGCGGCTTCGCGGGGTTGTCGGCCACCAAGGTCGCCGCCCTCACCGCTTCCCAGATCGGCGGCCTCACGGCGGCCCAGGTCCGGACGCTGAGCGTCACCGACTTCACCAAGCTGACCCCGACCCAGGTGGCGGGCTTCACGGCGGGCCAGCTGTCGGCGCTGTCCACCGACAACTTCAACGCCCTGTCGGCCAGCCAGATCGCGGCCCTGACCTCGACCCAGCTGGCGGGCCTGGCCGCCACCCAGATCGCCGGTTTGACCGCCACCGACTTCGCCGAGCTTTCCGCGACGCAGTTCCAGAGCCTGAGTTCCAGCCAGTTCGGCGGGCTCTCGGTCGAGAACCTGTCGGGCCTGGATGCGACCGCCTTCCAGTCGATCAGCACGACGCAGATCACCGGCCTGACGGCGACCCAGCTGGCCGGGTTGACGACAACCGACATGGCCGAGTTCTCCACCACCCAGGTGCGCGCTCTGAGCGGCGCTCAATTGGGCGCGATCTCGATCACCGACCTGTCGGCCCTGTCGGCCACACAGGTCACAGCCCTGACGACCAGCGCGCTAAGGGGCCTGTCGCCCTATCAGATGCGTAGCTTCTCGCACGCCGAGTTCAGCCAGCTCACCCCGACGCAGGTCCAGTCGCTGAGCTCCACCCAGATCGGCGCGTTGGGGACGTCCGTGATCGCGGAACTGACGACGACCCAGGTCGGCTACCTGCTGCCGGCCCAGATCCCGGGCCTGACCCTGGCCCAGCTGGACTGGCTGTCGTCGACCAACCTGGCGGCCATGACCCCGCTTCAGGTCGGGGCCCTGACCCCGACCCAGGTCGCCAGTCTCTAGGCCGGAAGGCCGATAGGCGAGAAAGCTTCTAGACGACGCGCGCCCCCCCGGGCGTCTGATGGCCGAACGCTCAGGAGGCGCCGGATCATCCGAACCACTCTCGTCACCGCCGGCCTGTTGATGGCGTCTCCGGCCCTCGCCCAGACCGATCCGCTGGGCGCGATGGGCCTTTGGAAGATCGATCTGGCGGCCTCGCGCTTCAACGAGGCCCTGACTGGCCCCGCCCCGGTGAGCGCCGAGGTCGACGTCACCAAGGATGACGGCAAGAGCCTGGCCTGGACCCTGATCGAGGAAGACGAGAGCGGCCTGGCCGCTATCCAGTTCGCCAACGCGCCGCTGGACGGCACACCGACCAAGGCCGTGGTCAACACCCAGATCGTGATGATCAGCGTCCGCCGCGACGGCCAGAGCGGCGTCACCGCCGTGACCCACAACAAAACCGGCCGCAAGCAGTCGATGAGGGTTTGGCTCGTCGACGCCAACACGCTGAAGGTCGAGCAGGATGTCGACGGCCAGCCCGGCCCGCCGGACCAGAGCCTGACGTTCAAGCGCGTCCGCTAGCTTTTGCCTGAAAGCGCCTTGCCCAGATAGTTGGCCAGGGCGTCGACCCGCGCCGGACGCGGGCCGCCCGGCGGCATGACCAGATGCAGGGCGATCGGGGCGGCGGTCCAGTCGACCAGGATCTCCTCCAGCCGGCCATCAGCCACAGCCGGACCGACGATGAAGTCCGGCAGGACAGCCACGCCGACGCCGGCGATCAGCGACGGAACGAGCACGTCGCCGTTATTCGCGCGGACCACGGACTTGGGCCGCACCGAGGCCTCTTCGCCGCCGCGCTGGAAGCGCCAGGTCTCGGGGGCGGCCTGGTGGCCGTAGGTCAGGCCGCGATGCTCGGCCAGGCCGGCCGGGTGGCCAGGCCGTCCGTGTTTTCCCAATAGGCCGGCGCGGCGACGACCTGGCGCTTCACGCCCCGCAGGCGACGGGCGATAAGCGAGCTGTCCGGCAGGGACGCGACGCGCAGCGCCAGATCGAAGCCCATGCCGACCAGGTCGACCGTGGCGTCCGATAGATGGAGGTCGACCGAGACGTCTGGATAGGCTTCGAAGAACCCCGGCAGCACGGGCCCAAGGGTGGTGATGCCCAGCGACATGGGCACCGCCATTCGCACGGTGCCGCGCGGGGCCGAAGACTGGCTGGAAGCCTCTTCCTCGGCGGCCTGCGCCTCAGCCAGCACGCGGGTCGCGCGCTCGACCAGGGACTGACCGGCGTCGGTCAGGGCCAGGCGGCGCGAGGTGCGGTTGAAGAGCCGCGCGCCCAGCCGTTCCTCCAGCCGGGTGACGGCCTTGGAGACCGTGGCCTTGGACATGGCCAACTCCTCGGCGGCG
The DNA here is from genome assembly GCF_044056025.1 of Caulobacter sp. UC70_42. Classification (NCBI taxonomy): domain Bacteria; kingdom Pseudomonadati; phylum Pseudomonadota; class Alphaproteobacteria; order Caulobacterales; family Caulobacteraceae; genus Caulobacter; species Caulobacter sp. UC70_42. Next base: position 4,113,796 of record NZ_CP171994.1, read on the forward strand.
GCGGCGAACGAGCGCAGCTCCACCACCTTGGCGAACACGGCGAGGCCTTCGAGATCGGGTAGCTTGGACATGACTGAAGCCTAGTTTCGGAAACAATGAGTTTCAACAGTTTCCATTTCGGATCCCGGGCGATCCCTTATCTTCTCCTCAACAGGACGCGCCGACGCGGCGCACCAGAGGGCCAAGGCCCAGAGGGAAAGAAAGGTTAGAGCCATGATCGACCGCAGACCGTTCGACAAGCTTGGCGGCGCCAACCACGGTTGGCTGAACGCCAAGCACCACTTCTCGTTCGCCAGCTACTACGATCCCAGCAACATGAACTGGGGCGCTCTGAGGGTCTGGAACGACGACGAGATCGCCCCTAACACCGGCTTCCCGCCGCACCCCCACAGCGACATGGAGATCATCACCTATGTCCGCGACGGCGCGATCACCCACCAGGACAGCCTGGGCAACAAGGGCCGCACCGAAGCCGGCGACGTCCAGGTGATGAGCGCGGGCACGGGCATCCGTCACTCGGAGTATAACCTCGAGCCGGAGACGACCCGGATCTTCCAGATCTGGATCGAACCCAAGACGTTCGGCGCGGCTCCCTCGTGGGCGCCAAGCCGTTCCCGAAGGGTGACCGCTCGGGCAAGTTTGTGACCCTGGCCTCGGGCTTCGCCGATGACGCCGACGCCCTGCCGATCCGCACCGACGCCCGCGTTCTGGGCGCGACGCTGAAGGCCGGCGAAAGCACCACCTACGCCCTGGGCAAGGACCGCAGCGGCTACCTCGTCCCAGCCGTCGGGGTCGTGGAAGTCAACGGCGTCAAGCTGAACGCCCGCGACGGCGCCGGCATCAAGGACGAAGACGTCATCACCGTCACCGCCCTGGAAGACGCCGAACTCGTCCTGGTCGACGCGGCCTAAGCACGACCATTCCGTTCTAGAAAATGGCGCGAGGAAACTGAAAACCTCGCGCCGACTTTCCTCACCGACAACCCGTTCAAGGAAGCCCCAAATGGCCAAGGTTCTCGTTCTCTACTACTCCTCGTACGGCCACATCGAGACCATGGCCAAGGCCGTGGCCGAAGGCGCCCGTGAGGCCGGCGCGACCGTCGACATCAAGCGCGTGCCAGAAACCGCCCCGCCTGAAGTCGCCAAGAACGCCCACTTCAAGCTCGATCAGGACGCTCCGGTGGCCTCCATCGCCGATCTGGCCGACTACGACGCGATCATCGTCGGCACGGGCACCCGCTTCGGCCGCATGAGTTCGCAGATGGCGGCTTTCCTCGACCAGGCTGGCGGCCTGTGGGCACGCGGCGCCCTGCACGGCAAGGTCGGCGGCGCTTTCACCTCGACGGCGACGCAGCACGGCGGTCAGGAGACCACCCTGTTCTCGATCATCACCAACCTGCTGCACTTCGGCATGGTGATCGTGGGCATGGACTACGGTCACGCCGGCCAGATGACGCTGGATGAGGTCACCGGCGGCAGCCCCTACGGCGCCACCACCATCGCCGGCGGCGACGGTTCGCGTCAGCCTAGCGAAAACGAACTGACCGGCGCTCGCTACCAAGGCCGCAAAATCGCCGAGACCGCTCTGAAACTGCACGGCTGATCCTCTCCCCAAGGGATCCAAAAGCCGCAGCCGCCGTCCGCGCCCCCCTCCCCCAAGGCGGACGGCCAACGACTGTCCCGAGGCTCCCCACCTCGGGACGGTTTTCGTTTTGGCCTAGTGGTTTGGATCGAAGTCCGCCTTCGCGGCGGTCACATACGCGTCCCACTCGGCCGGCGTATGGAAGTCCAGGCCCTTATCCCAGGCCGCGCCCATGTAGTAGACGAACGGCTTGCCTGGCTCGACCTTGATCAGAACCAGATAGTTGTCGAAGTCCTGGCGCACCTCGACGACCGATTTGGGGTCGACCATCAGGGCGATGGCCATCGAGCCCTTTTCAGGGTCCGCCGGCTCCCAGAACGTCACCCGGCCCGGCGCTAGGTCCTTCCTGAACACGCCCGAGCCGCTGGCGCGCTTGCGTTTGCTGATGCCGATGCCGACCACCAGCGGGCCAGGCTTGTCGGAGCTGATGGTCGAGACCATGCGCGTGAAATTGGTCCCCAACGGCAAGGTAAAGGTCCGCGTCTCCCAGACCTTGCGGTCCACATCGACCGGCCACGGGGCGTAGTCGACGCTGAACCTGGCCACGTCCGGGCCGTTCTGGATCATCTTCCAGCTGGACCAGTTGCGCGAGGTCCACAGCTTGTTGTCCCGCCAGACGCCCAGGCCGCCGGCACCACGACCGGCGCCGACGTCGTAGAAATCCAGACCCTCGCCGTGGTTGGCGTGCTGGTCGCCGGTTTTCAGCTGGCGGTCCATATAGGGCCAGCGCACGCTCTTGCCCCAGGCGTCGATGCCAGAGGTCGAGGGCGGCTCGGCCTTCTCCAGGTCGCGGCTGTAGATCCGGTGCGCCGTGCGGTCGTTCTCCCAGAGGATGTCGTTGAAGCGGTACGGAGCCAGCACGACCGCGGCGCGCGGCTTCTGGCCCTCCGCGTCGGGCTTCTCCAGCGGCTTGGCCGGAGCGTGCTCCTGGGCGTGAACCGTGCCCACGGACACGGCCAGAACGGCGGCGAGGATCAGGCGCTTCTTCATCTCGGACGCTCTCAATGGAACTGCGGGAACTTGGCCAGGGCGGCGCGGGCGCACTGGTCGGCGACCTCGTGGGTGGTGTCGGCTATCGCCAGGCCGCCGACGACCGTGGCGCCGACGTGCAGCGGCAGCGAGCCGGCGTGAGGGTTCAGGTGGTCGGGGTCGGCGGCGATCCTGGCGGCAAAGTCCGGATCGGCCTTTTCACGGAGCTCCATGACGCTGCCGGGCTGGTCGAAGACCACGGCGGCGTTGGCCTTGCGCGGCGCGGCGATCGGCGGCTTGGGACTCCGCTCGTCGCGCAGCACGACCAGAGGATCGCCTTTCGCGTCGACCACGGCGGCGGAGACGTGCGCGCTCTTCGCGGCGCAGCCGTCGACCGCGGCCTTGGCCAGGTCGATGGCGGTTGAAAGCGTGAGAGGGCCGGGTTCGGGCGCGGTCGCCATACCGGCGGCTAGAGCCAGGATCGCCAACATCGTGCTTCCTCCCAGAAGTCTCGCTTCCGGATATAGCGCTCAGCGAAAATTGGTCTAGCCAAAATATCGGATTGGATAGTCCATACGCGCCGCGGAAGGGCCATGTTATTCCCAGCCCGTCTCCCGAACAAAAAAGGGCCCGGCGCTATCAAGCGCCGAGCCCCCTTTTGATCACACCCCGAGACGTTATTTTTTGTTGGCCAGAGCCGCCTGAGCCGCCGCCAGGCGCGCGATCGGCACGCGGTAGGGCGAGCACGATACGTAGTCCAGGCCGACCGTCTCGCAGAAGGCGATCGAGGCCGGGTCACCACCATGCTCCCCACAGATGCCCAGCTTGACGTCGGGACGGGCCGCGCGTCCGCGCTCGGCGGCGATGCGGATCAGGTCGCCCACGCCTTCCTGGTCGAGGCTGACGAAGGGGTCCTTCTCGAAGATGCCCTTGTCGATATAGGCGCCCAGGAACTTGCCGGCGTCGTCGCGGCTAATGCCGAACGTCGTCTGGGTCAGGTCGTTGGTGCCGAAGCTGAAGAACTCGGCGTTGGCGGCCAGGTCACCAGCCCGCAGAGCGGCGCGGGGCAGCTCGATCATGGTGCCGACCGTATACTTCAGGTCGACACCCTGCTCTTCCAGCACCGCCTTGGCGACACGGTCGGTCAGGTCGCGCAGGTACTTCATCTCCTCGCCCTTGGCGACCAGCGGGTGCATGATCTCGGGAACGGGCGCGGCCTTGCCCGACTTGGCGATCTCGCAGGCCGCCTCGATAATGGCGCGGACCTGCATCTCGTAGATCTCGGGATACGAGACGCCCAGGCGGCAGCCGCGGTGGCCCAGCATCGGGTTGGTTTCGTGCAGCTCCTTGGCGCGTCGCATCAGCTTCGCGGCGTCCAGGCCCGTGGCCGCGGCCACGGCTTCCACGTCTTCCTCGGTGTGCGGCAGGAACTCGTGCAGCGGCGGATCCAAGAGACGGATCGTGACCGGCAGGCCTTCCATGATCGTGAACAACTCGACGAAGTCGGCCTTCTGGAACGGTGCGATCTTGGCCAGGGCCGCGCGGCGGCCCTTTTCATCGTCGGCCAGGATCATCTCGCGCACGGCGGCGATCCGGGTGTCGTCGAAGAACATGTGCTCGGTGCGGCAGAGACCGATGCCCTCCGCGCCGAACTGGCGAGCGGTCTTGGCGTCCAGCGGCGTTTCGGCGTTGGCGCGCACCTTCAGGCGACGGACCTGATCGGCCCAGCCCATCAGGGTGGCGAAGTCGCCGGTCAGCTCGGGTTCGATCATCTTGGGCGCGCCGGCCAGGATCTCGCCGGTCGAGCCGTCGATGGTGATCACTTCGCCGACCTTGAACTCGCGCCCACGGGCCCGGAACAGGCCTTCCTTGGGGAAGATCGACACGTCGCCGGCGCCGGAGACGCAGGGACGGCCCATGCCGCGCGCCACGACGGCGGCGTGGCTGGTCATGCCGCCCCGGGCCGTGATGATGCCGCGCGCGGCGTGCATGCCATGGATGTCTTCCGGCGACGTCTCCTCGCGCACCAGGATGACGCTCTCGCCGGCGGCGGCGGCCTTTTCGGCCGCGTCACTGTCGAACACCACCTTGCCGGTCGCCGCGCCGGGCGAGGCCGGCAGGCCGGTGGTGATCACGTCGCGGTGAGCGGTCGGATCGATGGTCGGATGCAGCAACTGGTCCAGCGAGGCCGGTTCGACGCGGCCCACGGCCTCTTCCTTGCTGATCACGCCCTCGGCGGCCATGTCGACCGCCGTCTTCAGCGCGGCCTTGGCGGTGCGCTTGCCGTTGCGGGTCTGCAGCATGTAGAGCACGCCGCGCTCGACGGTGAACTCGATGTCCTGCATGTCGCGATAGTGACGCTCCAGCGTCTCCACCACCGACTTGAACTGGGCGAACACCTCCGGCATCGCCTCTTCCATCGACGGCGCGACGTCGCCCATCTCCTCGCGCGCGGCCTTGGTCAGGGACTGCGGGGTGCGGATGCCCGCGACCACGTCCTCGCCCTGGGCGTTGATCAGGAACTCGCCATAGAGGCGGTTGTCGCCGTTCGACGGATTGCGGGTGAAGGCCACGCCCGTCGCCGAGGTGTCACCCATGTTGCCGAACACCATCGACTGGATGTTCACGGCCGTGCCCCAGCTCTCGGGGATGTCGTGCATGCGGCGATAGAACTTGGCGCGGTCGTTCATCCAGCTGGCGAACACGGCGCCGACGGCGCCCCACAGCTGCTCCTGAGCGTCCTGCGGAAAGGGCTTGCCCAGGTGATCCTGAACGGCGGCCTTGTAGTCCTTGATGACCTGGGCCCAGTCCTCGGCGGTGAGGCCGGTGTCGACGTTGACGTCCAGGCGCTCCTTGTGATCGTCCAGGATCTCCTCGAACATGTGGTGCTCGAGGTTGAGCACGACGTTCGAGTACATCTGGATAAAGCGGCGATAGCTGTCATAGGCGAAGCGGCGGTCGCCCGACAGCTTGGCCAGGCCCTCGACGGTTTCGTCGTTGAGGCCCAGGTTCAGCACCGTGTCCATCATGCCCGGCATCGAGGCTCGCGCGCCCGAGCGCACCGAGACCAGCAGCGGGTTGGCGACGTCGCCAAACTTTTTGCCGGTCAGTTCCTCGACCCTGGCCAGGCCGGCGGCGACCTGCTCGGTCAGCTCGGCCGGATACTGCTTGCCGTTGGAATAGTAGTGGACGCAGGCTTCGGTGGTGATCGTGAAGCCCGGCGGCACCGGCAGGCCCAGAGACGACATCTCAGCGAGATTGGCGCCCTTCCCCCAAGCAGGTTCTTCATCGAGGCGTCGCCATCCGCGCCGCCTCCGCCGAATGCATAAACCCAACGGGCCTTGGTCAATGTCTCAACCGGCATATGTTCTCACCCTGCGATCAGTGAAGAAGGCCGCGCCCCTCTTTAGGGGGTCGTCTCACCCTGGAACAGCGCTGCTTAATCGTGATCCCGCAGTGCAATATCCGGGCGTCTCAGTAGCACCTAGGCCAAGAACGCGTCCACTGGCGCTTCGCGTTCCATGGGTTCACAAGAGAATTCGGTAAATAATTCTAATGACAACGTTGTCCGTCTGGACGAGTTGGCGAGGTTTCGAGCAATTGCGCCGCGAATCCGCGACTTGGACAGAAACCGGAAGAACGCGGCGGCTTGCCTTCAACGCGCGGAACGCTTCCATGGCGTGCATGGAACCACACATCGTCCGACTCGGCGCGTCCCGAAATGAGGCGGACGCCCTCGCCGACCTGCACACGCGCAGCCGCCAGATCGCCTATCGCGGCCTCTATGGCGACGCCTATCTCGACCATGCGCTGTTCGACGTCTCGCGAGTTGTCTGGCGGGCTCGGTTCGAGACCTTCGATCCGGCGACCGACCTGATCCTGGCGGCCATGGAGGACGATGAGCCGGTCGGTCTGGCCTACGCCTCGTTCCGACTGAACCCGGCCTTGGGCGCCCTGCTCGACAATCTGCACGTTGCGCCCGAGCGCAAGGGCCATGGCCTGGGCTCAGCCCTGCTGGCCGAGGTGGCGCGATGGCTGATCGAGGACCACGCCGGCGCGCCGCTGCACCTGGAGGTCTATGCCCCCAACCAAGCCGCGCTCGGCTTCTACCTCCGCAAGGGCGGCGTGGAGACCACGCGCTATCGCGAGACCGCGCCCGGCGGCCGGGAGGTCGATGTCGTGCGCTATCGCTGGGCCAAGCCTGGGGCTCTGCTGGACTAGCGCTCGAGTTCGGTGGCCATGGCCGAGGCCAGGGCGCTCAGTTGATCGGGCGCGACGCGGTCGGTCTTCAGCTTGTAGAGAACTCGAAGATAGGCCTGGTCGGAGGCCGTCATGCGCTTGGGTCCTCCCGGTTCCGCGAACAGGTTCAGGATCGAGGCCTGATCGGGCTGGGTGGCGTCGGGGCGGATACCGCCACATTACGGCCCTCGAACTTCAACCGATGTCGGCCGCCGCTCGTGCAGCCGCGAGCGGGCACAGGTATCGACCTCCTTGCCCGCGCCAGCCATGGTCGGGCATAGGTTCGTCCTGCGCCGCCGGAACAGCGAAGGCGACCAGCAGAGCCCGCATCCGTCCCGCGATTAGCGCGCGCGATAGACGGCGCGGAGATAAGCGCGGTCGGCGTCGGTCATGGCCTGGGGCGCTGCGCCCTTGGCGTTATCAAAGAGGTTGATGATCGAGTGGTCCGGCGCCGCGCGGGTTTGAACATCGGCCAGCGAGACCATGCTCACATAGTCGGCCAGCGCCGAGATCTTCACATCGGCGGCCTTGCTGGCGTCGACCACGACCAGGGCGTTGTAGGGCCGCGCATCCCGCGTCTTCATGCCCGGCGTTGCACTGCCGTGCATCCAGCGGACCGGCTGGGTGCTAGCCTTGAACTGCTGGGCCTTTCGGTTCGAGACGCCACTGTAGTTGAACCGTTTGGTGCGAGAGGCCTCACTCAGCAGTTGCTCCGGGTCGGCGGTGAATAGCACGACCACGTTGGGCTCGCAGGCTTGGTGCGCATATTCCGCACCGACCTCCTTGGCGACCTGGCGCAGCCGTGAAGCGACATAGGCGTTCACCTCCGCCGAAGCGCCTCGGACCAGCGGACACACCCCCTCGCGCGCGCCGCCCGTCGGGCCGCTCCGGATCCGCGCCATGTCGACGTAGGCGCTAGACTTCTCGCCGCGCATCGCCCACCATCGTGCCATCGGCGACACCCGGAAACTGCTGCGCGGACACCGCCGACGCAGTCGCCACCAGCAAAACCGCCACGCCCATCCCGAGAAGCCCTTGTCGCATCGCGCATCCTCCTAAGATGCAGGAAGGACAACACAACCTCTGACTGAGAGCAAGTTTATTGCGCAGCTGAAACGTAAGCGGCGGGCGACCGCCTCCGGGTCACCCGCCGCTCGCCCCCGTGGAGGCCCCGTCGACAGCTCTGGCGGCCGCCGTCGGCCTTCCACTGTTCCCTAGAACGGGATTTCGTCGTCCAGGTCGGCCGAGAAGCTCTCGCGCGGGCCGCTGGGTTGGCTGCGCTGGCCGCCGCCACCGAAGCTGGAGCCGCCGCCGCCCGAATAGCCGCCGCCGTACTCGTCACCGCCGCCACCGCCGGACGAGGCGCCGGCGCTGTCGCCGCGACCGCCCAGCATGGTCAGTTCGCCGCGGAACTTCTGCAGCACGATCTCGGTCGAATACTTCTCGGCGCCGGTGTTGTCGGTCCACTTGCGGGTCTGGATGGCGCCCTCGATATAGACCGTCGATCCCTTGCGCAGGTACTGCTCGGCGACCTTCACCAGGTTGTCGTTGAAGATCACGACGCGGTGCCACTCGGTCTTTTCCTTGCGCTCGCCGCTGTTGCGGTCGCGCCAGGTCTCGGAGGTGGCGATGCGGAGATTGGCGACGCGGTCGCCCGAACCGAGGCTGCGGATCTCGGGATCGGCCCCGAGGTTGCCCACCAGAATGACCTTGTTGACGCTGCCAGCCATCGCTCGCCCTTGTTCACGCCCGGCGACCCTCGCGCCGGAATCTGAGGCGAGACGTTAACGAGAGCTTACGGCGCGCGCAAGTTTTGTTCTTGTAACGTTCTTGTGGACGAGAAAGACGGCTGTGGACGGACGGACCGCCCCGCTCCCGCCCCGGGGTTACTGGCGACGGATCGCGCCCGGCACGGCCAGGCGGCCGTCGCCGGTGCGGACCAGCGACATGAAGCGCGGCCCCTCATAGGTCTGGCCGACATAGATGCCTTCCTTCTCGAGGAAGATGAACGAGCCTTGGTAGGCGCCGACCATGCCTGCGCTGTTGGACTGACCCATGCGCACGAAACGCATGCGCACGCCTTCCAGGGTGGCGGCGCACTCTTCCATCTGCGGCACGTTCCGGGCCACCGGGTTGTAGCGCAACGTGCCGTCCTTGTTGGTCGCCACCTGGAAGCAGACGCCCTGCTCGAACGGCGCCTTGGTCTGCTTCTCGCAACCCGCGAGCGCGAGACTGGAAACGGTCAGAATGGCGGCGGCGGCGAGGACGGTCTTGCTCATGGATTACACTTATAAACCTATCAGCCGTTCGGGATAGAGCAGTTGGCGCCCTGGTCGAACGCGGTGTGGAAGCTGCGGTTGTCGGACGAGATCTCGACGCGGCCCGGCACCAGGCGCAACGTTTCCTCGCCCCAGCGGCCGTAGGTGGCGCCGCCGACCTTCTCGCAACGGCCGCCGAACAGTTGCTGGGCGCAGGCGTTGAGGGTGATCTCGCCGGGCAGGCGTCGCCACTCATTGCCGGCGTAGCGCCAGCAGGCGCCGAGCGGCGTGCTGGCCGCGGTGTTGGCCGAGGAGGTCGGCGTCGTCGCGGGGGACGTCGGGGTCGCGGCGGGCGCGGAGACGGTCGGGGTCGGGGGCAGCGGGGTCAGGACCGTGCCGGCCTGATCGGCGGCGGCCAGCGCGCCCGTCTCGTCGACGCCGACATCCAGCGCGCCCGTGGCGACGCCGTTTTTCTTGGCGCATTCGGCCAGGGTGATCTCGCCGACGAAGGTCCCGCCCACGAAGCAGCGCAGCGGCCGTGCGGGATCCAGCTTGCTGTCGTCGTCACGTCCGGTCTCGACGATCAGACCGCCCCGCGAGGCTGGCGGAGCCTCGTCCGGCTTCTTGTCGTGTCCCGACATCAGGGCCACGGCGATGCCCAGACCGGCCAGCAGCGCGAGCGCGCCGCCGCCAGCGAAGATGAGGGTTCGGCGATCTTGCAGAAAGTCCATGGCCCCTGGCTACGACGCGTCGATGACGCTTTCAAGCTCGGCGGACCAGAATATGGGGCTTAGCCGCCGCCCGTGAGGCGGTTCAGGGCCGCCTGATAGTTGGCCAGCTGGCTGGTCAGGTAGGCCGGCACCGCGCCATCGGTCTTGCCGGCGCTTTTCGAACTGTCGCTCTTTACGCCCATGGCCGTGTCGGCGATCTCGCGATAGGCGCTGCGGACCGACGACATCGCCCGCTGGATGACCATGCTGGCGTTCTTGCGCCCCGCTTCGGAGGTCAGGTCCAGCTCGGGCGGCAGGCTGAGGCCGTAGACCGGACCGCTGCCGTCGGCCGACACCGTCTTGCCGTCCTCCGTCTTGGTGGCGCGCACGACGCCGCCGGCAAGACCCAGGGCGCTGAGCACGTCCGTGCCGCCCTTGCCCGCCACGATCTCGATCGTCGAGGTGTTGGAGGCCGGGCTGATCTTCAGAACCCGTTTGTCGCCGCTGGTGACGGTCTCGACCTTGGCGCGGAAGCCCGAAGCGCGCTTGATCTTGTCGGCCAGGGTTTCGAGCGTGTCGTTGGCCTCGATGGTGATCGAGGTGAGGTTGCCGCGCTCTCGGGTGCGGATCTGGAACGTGTCGCCGGCCCGAGCCGCGGTCGCCGAGACGATCCGGTCGGACTGGGTGTAACTCATGGTCCCGGCGGGCAGGCCCAGGGCGTCCAGCGACGAGGCGCCGGTCTTGGCGACCGCCACCGAGGTCGGCGTGGCATAGCCGTCCTTGCCGGTCAGGCGCTGGCTCCAGTCGACATTGCCCGTGCCGACATTGACCTGGGCGACGTAGCCGTCCTTGGTCCCGACCGTTCCCTGACCGTCCAGGTTCGCGCCGGCCGAGCCGACCAGCCACGCCGTGCCGTTCGACACGTCGAAGCCGGTGACCGTCTCGTCGCCCGTGCCGCCGTAATAGGTCAGCGCATCGGCGCTGTTGTTGGAGAGGTCCAGCGACATGCGGCCGACGAAGGCGTCCATGCCGCCCGACGGCGCGGTCGTCGCGCCATTGATCGACATAACGTTGTTGGCCGTGGAGCCGCCGACATAGAGCTGGCCGCCGTCGATCTTCAGCCCGACCAGATCGCCGCCCTTCAGCGAACCGAGATCGCGCTTGGCGCCGACCGTGACCGTGGCGCTCTTGGTGTAGGTGACCGGAACGGTCTGATAGGCGCCGTACTGGTCCAGCTTGCTGACATTCTCGGTCACGACGTTGGCCGAGACGTCGAAGCTGCGCAGCGTCGCCGAACCGTTCTCCTTGGAACCGACGATAACCTGCGAGCCGTTGACGACGATGTCCGAGACGCTGTCGTTCTCGGTCGTGCCGAATTTCTGGGTGAACAGCGCCTGGGGCTTGCCGGCGCTGTTGGTGGCGAAAGCCGTTAAATAGGCGTCGTAGCCGCCGCTGGGGTCCGTTCCCACAGCGCCCGGCAGATCCGACTTACTACGGCCGCCGACATAGAGGACGCCATCCGAGCCGAACGCCAGGGCCGTGGCCTCGTCGTCCTGCAGACCACCACGGCGCACGGTCCACTGCTCGTCGCCCTTGGAGTCGTAGCGGGTGACGAAGCTGTCGCTGGTCGCGCCGGTGTCGCCGCTGTTGATCGGACCGTTGACCGCGCCATTCAGGCGGCCGGTGACCGAACCGGCGACGGCGACGCTGCCGTCGTCGCCGACAGCCAGGGACAGGCCGGTGGCCTCGTCGGTCGCGCCCAGGGTGCGGGCGTAGAGCAGATGGCCGGCGCTGTCGTACTTGAGCAAGGCGACGTCGCTGTCGCCCTTGATCGGCTGGCCGTTCAGGTCGAGCTTGCCGTCGACCTCGGTGTCGACATCCGCGAGCATGTAGACTGAGCCGTCCGCGCCGGTCACCGACTTGCGGACGCTGTTGATCGTGCCCTGCAGGGTCTCGGTAAATACCTTGCCGCCTGGCGCGCCGGCGTTGGCGCCGCCCCCGGTCCCGGCCGCGCTGTACTTGGTCAGGGTGTTTTCGTACTTGGCGTCGTCGGTCTTCGAATCCTTGTCGGGATCCGGATCGCCAGCCTTGGTCGTGACATAGACCGCCGGGGCGGTCGTCGGGGCGCTGAAGGTCACCTGCTCGGCGATGTCGCCATTGATCTTCAGGGCGAAGTCGTCGCCGGTGGCCGGCAGGGTCACGGGCTTGCCGCCAACCTGGACCGTGCGCTCCTGGCCCGCCGTGCGCTGGACCGCGAAGCTGGTGTTGAACCCGGCCGCCTTCAGCTTGCCGTTCATGTAGCTGACAACATTGGACATGGTCCGGGGCGTCGAGCCCATATCGGCCAGATCCATGGTGATATTGGTGGTGACGCCGAAACTCTTGACCGCGACGCCGAACGAGACGTCGCCCTGGAATCGCGGCACCTCGGCGTCGGCCTGACCGCTGAACAGCGTGTCGGTCGTATAGGTGGTGGTGTTCTTGGGAACCCCGGCCGTGGCCTTGTCGCTGGTCATCGCCGCGCCGGTGGTGAGGCGCATCTGATCCAGAGACAATCCCTGGACATAGCTGGTGACCTCGCCCAGGCCGCGCGTCAAGGCGGTCTGCAGGCGCTTGATCTCGCCGTCGGTCTGGCCCTTCTGTCCGGCCTGGGTGATCAGGGCCGACATGGTGCTGAGCGCCTGGTACGAGGCGAACAGTTTCTTGTAGTCGGGACTCACGCCCTTGAGGCTGGAGGCGTTGGCGCCCTCGTCGACGAACTTGCGGCCATTCAGCGCCGAACGGACCTGCTCACTGGCCGCGGGCGCGTTGCCCAACCAGGGCGCGTTCGGCACGACAGCCTTCTTGCCGCCCGACGCCGTGGTCGTGGACGTTCCAGACGCGGCGGCCCCCGTCACGCCCGCGCGGGCCTGATAGTAGCTTAGCAGGATACTGGAATCGAAGCTGATCACGACCTGTTCCAATCGGGGCGCAGAACGTCCCGCCTGCACCTTTGCCAGACGATCGCTGACGACTCCTTAACGATTGGACTTAAGCGGCGATAAGGTTGGCGTCGGACAGCGCCCGGCGGGCGCCCTCGCGCAACTCCGCCCACTCCGAGGCCAATATGCCCAGCAGCACGACGTCGCGCGCCTCGCCGCCCTTCAGCACGTGGCCGCGCAGATAGCCCTCGCGGCGGAAACCGGCGGCGGACTGAGCCTTCAGGGCCGCGTCGTTGTCGGCCATGACCTCGGCGAACACCTTGTGCAGGCCCAGCTCGCCGAAGGCCAGATCCAGCCCCAGCACCTGGGCGGCGCGGCCGACGCCCCTGCCCCGGGCCTCGGCCGAACCGAGGAACCAATGCAGACTGGCGCGGCGGTGATGGCTGCTCAGCCCCGACAGGGTGATCAGCCCCATGGGCGCGCCAGCCCGGGTGATCATCCAGCCGCGCAGATCGGGATCGGTCCTCAGGGCGTTGAACCACGCCGCGTGAGCCTCGCGGCTGGGCAGTTCAGCGTCGGACATCCAGCGGTCGACCTCCGGTTCGGAGCGCCACTGAAAGAGGATCGCCTCGTCCTCATCCCGTAAGTCGCGAAGTTCGATCATGCCCGCCGCCGAATCCCCGGTTCGCCTCGTGAAACCTTAACTCGCCGATGCGGCGGGACCTAGGAGCCTTTGAGGTGTCGTCGCGCTGCGGAGGCCTTACCCGCCCTTGAACAGCGACAGGATGATCTGCGGCGCGCTGTTGGCGATCGACAGCGCCTGAGCGCCGAGCTGTTGCTTGACCTGCAAGGCCTGCAAGCGAGCGCTTTCCTTGGCGAGGTCGGCGTCGACCAGGTTGCCCACACCCGTCTCCAGCACGTCGTTCAGCTTGCCCACGAAGCTGCTGTGGGCATCGATCTGCTTGGCCTGCGTGCCGATGTTGCCGACCGCCTGATTGATCGCGGTCATGGACGCTTCAAGGCGCTGGAACACCGCATCGGCGTTGGCCGGCGTCAGAATGTCGTCGGTCGCCGTCAGGGTGTTGATCGTGCCGCCCAACGACAGGTTCTGCAGCGACAGCGTAATGGCCTGGGCCGCGTCGGCGTCGGCCAGGAACTGCATGTCGGCGGCCTGGCTGCCGTCCAGCAGGTTGGCGCCGTCGAACACGGCGCTCTTGACCACCTGGTCGAGGTTCTTGAGCAGGCCCTGGAAGTCGGCGTTCAGCGAGGTCCGCGAGGACGTGGTCAGCGAGGTGTCCTTGGCGGCCACCACCTTCTCGCGCAACAGCTTCAGAAGGTCCGAGATCGAGTCGCCGGCGGCCAGGGCCACGTCGGCGATCGAGGTCGCGCGATCCAGGCTCATCTTGACGGCGCTGAGCGCGCTCATGTCGCCGCGCTGCTCCTGCGCGATCGACCAGACCGCCGCGTTGTCCTTGGCGGTCGAGATGGCTTCACCCGTATTGATCCGGGTCTGCACCGCCTGCATGTCGTCGTTGGTGCGGTTCAGGTTCTGCAGCGCGATCAGCGCGGGCTGGTTCGTGTTGACGCTCAGCGTCATGCGCGGCCTCCGATCGGCGATTTTGCCGTTGGTTGCGATCGCGCGCGATTCGGCGAGCGATCTGGTCGCCGCCCAAATTGGGGCCAGAAAAGTAAGATTATGGTTAACGCTTATAAACCATGTCCATTTACGCATGCGACCCGCGGTCGCACCCGCCACGCCGCCCGGCGTTTCGCTCAGGCCTTTCCGTCGAAGACGTCGCCCGACGCGTAGGTGGCTTCCTCGCGCAGCTTCAGGATCTGCTCGCGCGGAAACTGCTGCAGCGTCTCGCCCGTACGGCGGTCCACGGTCTTGTAGACATACTCGCCAGAGTCGCCGTCCTGCTCGATCACCAGGCGAAGATCGCCCGGCTGCGGGCCAGCCTCGACCGGAGGAGCCTGCTCGTGCTCGATCGGCTGGACAGCCGGAGCTTCAGCCGGAGCCGAAACGACATTGGCGCCCTCGGACGGATCCGGGGCGTTCGTTGCGGGGACGGTTGAGGCGACGAAGTCTCTGATCGCCGACAAAGCGGCCTTGGGTTCCATTTTCTAGCCACCGACTTGCGAGCCGGCCCTCCTCTCTTGCTTCTCTCCTTGTTCGTCGATCACCAGGAATGGCGGAGGCGGACCACGCGAGCCCGCCTCCGCCCCGTTCCTTAGCGGAACAGGCTCAGGATCGACGACGTGGACTGGTTGGCGATCGACAGCGCCTGCACACCCAGCTGTTGCTTGGTCTGCAGCGACTGCAGCTTGGCGCTTTCCTTGGCTAGGTCGGCGTCCACCAGGTTGCCGACGCCGGCGTCCAGGCTGTCCTGCAGCTTGCCGACGAAGGTCAGGTGGGTGTCGAGGCCGACAGAGCTGGTGCCCAGCGAGGCCAGCTTGTTGGTGGCCGTGCCGATGGCCTTGTCGATCGTGGCGATCATCGACTTGGCCGAGCTGGCCGAAGTGAAGGTGTTGCTCCCGGTCACCAGGCCGAGACCGGCCAGGCCCAGGGTCTGGGCCTTCACGGTGAAGCCCGTGCCGTCCGAGTTGGCCAGGAAGGTCATGTCCGTGACCTTGCCGTCGGCCAGGCTGGCGCCGTTGAACTTGGCGTTGTCGGCGGCCTTCTGGACCTGTTCGCGCAGCGAGGTGAAGTCCGACAACAGGGCGTTGAACGAAGCGGTGTTCAGCGAAGTGTCGGAAGCGGCCAGGGCCTTTTCCTTCATCTTGCTGAGCAGGTCGGTGATGGTGTCGCCGGCGGCCAGGGCCACGTCGATCGTCGACTGGCCGCGCTAGCCAGTCCTTCACCGAGTTCAGGGACGACGAGGTCGCGTTCTGAATCTTGGACATGGCCCAGATGGCGCCGTTGTCCTTGGCGTTACCGACCTTCTTGCCGGTGTTGATGCGTTGCTGAGTGACGCCGAGTTCGCTGTTGGTGGTGTTCAGGTTCTGCAGGGCGATCAGAGCGCCAGAATTCGTATTGATGCTATTCAGCGGCATACGAGTAGGTTCCTTTTCAAGGTATCCGACGCCATTTTGGCTGCCGGGAGCATTTTGCTCGAAAAGGTCTGTAGCAATTGCCGGGCCAAAACTACCTAGCGGCAAGCCCCACATAAGCCGCTGAAATTATTGCGTTATAGGTCTGTTAATAACGAAAACCCCCGGCAATTTCTGCCGGGGGTTTTCGTTCATGGGAAATTATTGCCGGGCACATAATGCGCACCCAACAGGAAAGAGGCGCCGGACGGCTTTTGACGGCCGTCCGGCGTATCGGGCTCACCCCTTGAACAGCGACAGGATCGTCTGCGGGCTCTGATTGGCGATCGAGAGCGCTTGGACACCCAGTTGCTGTTTGGTTTGCAGCGACTGCAGCTTGGCGCTTTCCTTCGCCAGGTCCGCGTCGACGAGGTTGCCCACGCCGGCGTCCAGGCTGTCCTGCAGCTTGCCCACGAAGGTCAGGTGAGTATCCAGACCGGTCGAGGACGTGCCCAGGGAAGACAGTTTGTTTCGTCGCCGTTTGCAACGCCTTCGACATGACATCGATCATCGACTTGGCCGTCGATGCCGAGGTGAAGGTGTTGCTGCCGGTCACCAGACCAAGACCCACAAGACCCAGGTTTTGCGCCTGGACCGTGAAGTTGCCCCCGTCCGCGTTGGCCAGGAAGCTGATCTGGGCTGTCGTGCCGTCCGCCAGGCTGACGCCATTGAACTTCGCGTTTGCCGCGGCCTTTTCGATTTGGCCACGGAGCGTCTCGAAGTCCGACTTCAGCGCGTTGAACGAGGCGGTGTTCAGCGAGGTGTCGGAAGCGGCCAGGGCCTTTTCCTTCATCTTCGTGAGCAGATCGGTGATGGTGTCGCCTGCCGCGAGAGCAACATCGATCGTCGACTGACCGCGCTGGAGCGAATCCTTCACGGCGTTCAACGAGCTTGAGCTCGCGCTTTGCATCTTGGCCATCGACCAGATCGCGCCATTGTCCTTGGCGGTTCCAACCTTCTTGCCGGTGTTGATACGGCTCTGGGTAGTGGCGAGCTCCGTGTTGGTTGCGTTCAGGTTTTGGAGCGCAAGAAGGGCGCCCGGGTTGGTGTTGATCGAGTTCAGCATTTGATACCTACCGTTTTGGTGGGATTTGCCCGGCGTATTGCCGGTCGGGCGTTTTGCCCCGCACGAGCCATCGCAAGCGGCGGGCCAACCGAACCGAGATCGAGGACAATGTCTAAAATATTGATTTTATTGAATTTAGCTCGCCACTAGGGCCAAAAACGAAACCGCCCGGCGAATGCAGGATTCGCCGGGCGGCAGGTTTTTCCGAAGCAGGTAGGCAAGACGTTCAGCCTTGCGGAAACCGAAGAATCAGGCGGCGTCAGCGCGCGCGGACAGGCCCTGCATCATCATGCGGTTGATCTCGATCAGGGGCTCGAAGTCCTCCTCTTTGCGCATCACGGCGCTGGAGTGACGACCGACCCACAGACTCAGCGAAATGATGCTGGCCCGAAGCTCTTTCGGCAGTTGGTTTTCAGGCAAGGAACAGTCGGTCGCCAAGGCCGACCAGACCTTGCGATTCCAATCCAATGCGTCGATCCGCGTGGAAATGTCGTCCGCCGGGGCCCGGGACGCGTCCATGAGGGCGCGCGTCACCTGACCGAACAGGCGGTACTCCATTTCACGGGGATTCTCAGCCCGCGTCGCCGCCTGCTGATACGCCCGAAGAGACATGCCCCAACCTCTCGTCTTCGTATTCAATCAACTTACGGCTCAACATCAGAGCCTTGTAGTACTCACGCGCCATCACGTGCTTCGAAATGGCGATACAGTCCTGCAGAACCACAGGATTGCGTACAACTCCCATGAATTCGTTAAGGCGACCCGCGAAGTCCTCGAAGAACTTCTCGGCTGCGGCCTCGTCGAGGTACATCATCATCACCGGGAAATAGATCCGACGCGCGGGCGTCGTGACCTGGTCCGGCTGCATGATGTCCTTCTCGCGGAGGACGGAGGCCTTGTTCTGGAGCACCAGAACCCCGCGCCGATCCCCATTCTGGACCACGGCGCCGTTGAGAACGAACTTTTCGCCGGGCTTCAGCGACAGCTTCAAAGGCACTTAAGGCCGCTCCTTCGTTGACGCTGCTTCGCCCGGTTCCGTCGACATGACGGCTCGTGGGGGAAGCTAGGCGAAGACGTGTTAACGCCGTCTTGCCGCAATTCACCCGGTCTTGCGACCGTAAGACGCGGCTTAGGACTCAATTAAGCATAGCCCCTCAAAACATGGTTAATAGCAGAGTCCCAAGGTCGGTTCGCCATGTCCAGTAAAAGCGCCCTCGAAGCGTCCGCCGCCATGGCCCAGACCGATGTCACGGGCGCGGTCCCCATCCAGCCTGGCCAGATCATCACGGCCATGGGCGATTCGGCCTCGGCCGAAGCCCTCGAGCGCCTGAAGCGCTCGGCGCAGCAAATGAAGAACGCCGAGAACGGCAAGATCATCGCCCAGGCGATCGAGGCCGTCCACAAGCAGGATTTCGCCAAGGCCGACAAGCTGGCTCTGAAGCTGCTGAAGAAGGACGAGCAACTGGGCCTGGCCTGGCACATCCTGGCCATCGCCCGTGAAAAGCAGGGCGACTTCGCCTCCTCCCTGAACTGCTATGAGGCGGCGCTGTCCCTCCTGCCCGACCACGGCCCGGTCGCCGGCGACCTGGGACGCCTAGCCTTCCGCATGAACATGGTCGAGTTCGCCGCCAAGTTCTTCGCCCACTTCCGCCTGGCCCGGCCCAACGATGTCGAAGGCGCCAACAATCTGGCCTGCGCTCTGCGCGAACTGAACCGTGAAGCCGAAGCGATCGATGTGCTGAAGGTCGCCCTGGCTATCCATCCCGAATCCGCCGGCCTCTGGAACACCCTGGGCACCATACTCTGCAACATGGGCGACCCCGCCGGCTCGCTCGTCTTCTTCGACGAGGCCCTGCGCCTGGCGCCCACGCACAGCAAGGCCCTGCACAACCGCGCCTACGCCAAGGCCGATCTCGGCGACATCGCCGGCGCGCTGGTTGATGGCGAGGCCGCCATGCAGTCGTCGAGCGATCCCATCGATCTGGTGGTCATGGAATTCGCCCGCGCCACGCTCCTGCTGGCGCTGGGCCGTGTCGCCGAGGGCTGGCAGGCCTACGAGGCCCGCTTCTTCCCGGAAATCGCCGACGCCCCCCTCTTCCATATCCCCGCGGCCCGTTGGGCGGGCGAGGATCTGAAGGGCAAGACCGTCCTCGTCGTCGCCGAACAGGGCCTGGGCGACGAAGTCATGTTCTCCAACATGCTGCCCGACATCCTCGAGATGCTGGGGCCGGACGGCAAGATGACCCTGGTGGTCGAGCATCGCCTGAAATCGCTGATCGAGCGTTCGTACCCCGGTGTCGAGGTCAGCGCCCACCGGACCATGAAGCACGAAGGCCGCGTCTACCGCACCGCGCCATACGTCCAGGACTGGGATCGCTTCGATTGCTGGGCGCCGCTGGGCGACTTCCTTCGCCACCTGCGCAACACCGTCGAGGCCTTCCCGAACCGAAAATCCTTCCTGACGCCCGATCCGGAGCGAGTCGCCTACTGGAAGGCCGAGCTCGACAAGTTGGGCCCCTCGCCCAAGGTCGGCCTGTTGTGGAAGAGCCTGAGCCTGAAGGGCGACCGGGCCCGCCAGTTCTCGCCGTTCCAGCTCTGGGAACCGGTGCTGAAGACGCCGGGCGTCACGCTCGTCAATCTGCAGTACGGCGATTGCGAGGAAGAAATCGCCCTGGCCAAGGAGCGGTTCGGCGTCGAAATCTGGAATCCGCCCGGCATCGACCTGAAGCAGGATCTGGACGACCTGACCGCCCTGTGCGGCGCGGTCGACCTGATCATCGGCTTTTCCAACGCCACCACCAACCTGGCGGGCGCGGTGGGCGCGCCGATCTGGATGCTCACCGCCCCGGCGGTGTGGACCAAGCTCGGGACCGATGCCTATCCCTGGTATCCGCAGGCGCGCGTCTTTTCGCCGCCAGAGCTCGGCCAATGGGCCCCGGTGATGGCCGAGGTCGCCCAAGCCCTGCGTGAAAAGGTCGCTGGCTAGCCATGGTGCTCGCCATCCTGCAAGCGCGGATGTCCTCAACCCGCCTGCCCGGCAAGGTGCTGGCGCCGTTGGCCGGAGCGCCGATGATCCTCCGACAGATCGAGCGCCTGCGCCGCGCCCGCAAGCTGGAGCGCATCGTGGTGGCGACCTCGGCCAGGGCCGACGACGATCCCCTCGTCGAGATTCTGGCGGCGGCGGGGATCCCCATCCACCGCGGCGACCTGGACGATGTGCTGGGCCGCTTCATCGGCGCGCTGGACGCCTTCGGCCCCGCGCGAACCGTGGTCCGCCTGACCGCCGACTGCCCGCTGGCCGATCCCGAGGTGATTGACGCAACGATCGCGCGGTTCGCGGACAGCGGCGCGGACTACGCCTCCAACGTCGCCGAGCCGCGCAGCTTTCCGAAAGGTCTGGACGTCGAGGTGATGACGGCCGCCGCCCTTCGCCGCGCCGCCGCCGAGACCTGCGATCCGCACGATCGCGAGCATGTGACCCCCTATCTCTACCGCAACCCGGATCGCTTCCGCCTGGCAAGCTACGCCCAGACGGCCGACGAGGGCGCGGTGCGTTGGACCGTCGATCGGCCCGACGACTTGGAGTTCGTGCGCGCAGTCTATGACGCCCTGTATGCCGACGACCCGCACTTCACGTCCGACGCCGTACGTGGCTTCGTTCACGGCCGCCCAGACCTGGCGATGCTGGGAGGCGACCGTCGTGCCTGACGTCGTTCTGCGGCCGGTCGAAGAAGGCGATCGCGACCGGTTGCTAGCCTGGCGCAACAGCCCGCAGGTCGCGGCCTTCATGTATTCCGACCATCTGATCACGCGCGAGGAACACGATCGCTGGTTCGACACCCTGGTCGGCCATCCGCGTCGGCGCGACTGGGTCGTTCTGCTGGAGGACGCCCCCGTGGGCCTGACCAGTCTGGTCGAAATCGATTCGCGCCAGGGCCGAGGCGTCATAGCCCGATACCTGGCCGAGGAGCGCGCGCGCGGCCTGGGCCTCGGCGGCTTCACCGAGTTCAAGGTCGCCGACCATGCCTTCCAGGTTCTGGGGTTGCGCAAGCTGTGGTCCGAAGTACTGGCCACCAACCAGGCCGCCCTCGCCTCCCACCTCGCGAGCGGCTTCCAGCGCGAGGCCTTGTTCCGCGCTCATGTGGTCAAACAGGGCCGGCCTGTCGACGTCGTTGGCCTGGGCCTGCTGGCCGAGGACTGGCGCGATCATCGGGCGCATCTGCGCGCCCGGTTGGCGGCCAAGGGCTTCGCCGAGGCCGCGCTCGACATGCCGCTCTGACCGCCTTCCGCCACGGGCACTTGCCAAGCGCGTAAGCGCCGGTAGTTTGATCAGCTCGTTTTGAACAACTGTTCGAACCGACTGGCGGAGATGGGCATGAGCGAGCGTTTCGAGGGGACTTCCGATTACGTGGCGACCGACGACCTCAAGGTCGCGGTGAACGCCTCGGTCGCTCTGGAGCGTCCCCTGCTGATCAAGGGCGAACCCGGCACCGGCAAGACCGTGCTGGCCTACGAGGTCGCCAAGGCCCTCAATGCTCCGCTGATCACCTGGCATATCAAGTCGACCACCAAGGCCCAGCAAGGCCTCTACGAGTACGACGCCGTCAGTCGCCTGCGCGATAGCCAGCTGGGCGATGAGCGCGTCAAGGACGTCAAGAATTACATCAAGAAGGGCAAACTCTGGGAGGCGTTCGAGAGCGAACAGCGCCCGGTGCTGCTGATCGACGAGATCGACAAGGCCGACATCGAGTTTCCCAACGATCTCCTGCAGGAGCTCGATCGCAACGAATTCTACGTCTACGAGACCAACGAGACGATCAAGGCCAAGGTCCGGCCGATCATCATCATTACCTCGAACAACGAGAAGGAGCTGCCGGACGCGTTCCTGCGCCGCTGCTTCTTCCACTACATCCGCTTCCCCGAGGAGGCGACGATGCAGGCCATCGTCGACGTGCACTTCCCGGGCATCAAGCAGAAGCTCGTGTCGGAAGCGCTGCGCATCTTCTACGACATGCGCAAGGTGCCGGGCCTGAAGAAAAAGCCGTCGACCTCGGAGCTGCTGGACTGGCTGAAGCTGCTGCTGGTCGAGGACATCGATGATCAAGTTCTGCGCGAGAAGGATCCGACCAAGCTGATCCCGCCCTTGCATGGCGCATTGCTCAAGAACGAGCAGGACGTGCACCTGTTCGAACGCCTGGCCTTCCTGGCCCGCCGCGAGGGTTCGGGCGCGCGTCCGGGCCAATAGGCCTGCGACCAATTGCTCGTTACTTGGATTTCACTGGACGCGCGCCCGGCGCGCGCCCAACTTCCCGCCAAATCAGGGAAGACCCACAACTCATGCGTTATTCGAAATCGCGGGCGAAATGGCTGGCCACGGCGCTGATGATCGGCGTTGGCGCGACCGCCCTCGTCGCCTGCCAGCGCACCGAGACCACCACGACCGAGCACGCCGAGCGCAAGCTGGGCCGTCGCGAGCCGCTCCGCGTCATCGACCGCCTCGACTGCCCAGACAGACAGGGGAGTCTGAGTCTCGTGTCCAAGGCCGGCGACGGGCAGTCGTGCGCCTATGCCTCGGCCGAAGCTAACGTCGACCTGCGCCTCATCAAGCTGAACGGCGGCGACGCGGAAGCCGCCCTCGCCCCGATCGAGACCGAGCTGAAGGGCGTCATGCCGCTGCCGCCGGCCCCACCGAAGCCGCCCGAGCACAAGGGCATGGGAAAGAACCACACCAGCATCAACCTGCCGGGCGTCAAGATCGACGCCAGCGACAACGGCGCGGACATCCGCATCGGTCATCTGACCATCAACAGCGACGGCGGCGCCGCCGAGGTGAAGGTCAACAAGAACGTCAACTTCAAGGGCGACGACGCCCATGGTTCGGTCAATATCCAGGCCGAGGACGATCACGAGGGCGACGTCACCATAAAGGCCAACGACCATGGCGCGGAAATCCGCGCCAAGAAGGGCGGCAACGATTCCGTGCGTTCGACCCTTATCCTGGCCAATGACAAGGCGCCCAAGGGCTATCGCCTGGCCGGCTATGAGGCGCGGGGACCCAAGGGCGGCCCGCTGGCCGTCGCCGTCGTCAAGGCCAAGACCCGCGACACCGACGACCACGACCTGTTCAAGGACATGAAGGCCCTGGTCCGCCACAACGTGGGAGGCTAAGGCCTCCTACGACTCGACGGGCGCGACCTCCATGACCTTGTAGGTCAGCGGACGACCGTCCTCGTCGGTGACGGTGACATATTCGCCAAGGGCGAAGCGGTGTTCGCCAAGGCGGTGCAGCGGCTCGTCGTCGGCGCTATCCTGGTCGTCGTAGTCAAAGAACCAGCGTGTCCCGCGCCTGTTCAGGCGGCCGTCCACAGCGTCCTCGTCGGGCGCGAAGCGACGCACGCTGCACGCGCCCTTGACCTTGGCGTATTCGCCCTCGTCGATGTGTCCATCCTCGGTCAGAGGCGCGGTCAGGGCGTAGCCGCGGTGGTCGTCGCCGCCGGCGAATTCGGTGCCAGGATTGCGCGCAAGGCGCATGATGATGCGTGACAGAGACATTCGAGGCCTCCTTTCTTCTGAGAAAATTTCAGCGTCTTAGTGCGACAGGAACAGGGAAGGCCCGTCGCTGTTCAGCAGCGTACGGGTGGTGCCCCCGAAAATGAACTCCTGCAGCCTTGGATGACCAAACGCCCCGGCGACCAGGAGGTTCGCGCCGGTGTCCTTGGCCGCGCCCAGCAGCAGGCCGGCCGCGTCGTTACCCCCATCCAGAATCTTGACGGTCGCCTTGACGCCGCGAGCGCCCAAGAACTCGACCAGACGCTCCAGTTCGAAGGCCCGCGACGAGGCGTTCGGCGCGCCGGCGACGATCACCGAGCTGGCTTTTCTGCAGCAACGGCATGGCCGTACGCACGGCGCGGCTAGCCTCCTTGCCGCCGTCCCAGGCGACCAGAGCCACGCCGTCGACCGTGAAACCCGGGCGGGCGACCAGCGTCGGGCGCTGCTCGTCGGCCACCAGTTGCTGGAACGATTCCGCCAGCGGCCCCTTGCCGCGCGCCGAGGCGTCGTCGAACACGATGACGTCCGAAAGGCGGCCTTCCATGGCCAGGCCGGCCCAGACCGGCGACTCCAGGCTGATCACCCGCGTGCGCGGATAGCCGGTCTCGGCCGCCAGCTTGCCGCAGGCGCGCGCGCCTTCCTGGGCGGCCTCCTTCAGGCTTTCAAGCGCCGTAACCTGCACCCCGCCCATGAACCCTTCGCCCATCCAGGGCATCAGGTCGGCCATGTCGGCCGGGGCGTGGACGCAAGCCAGCTCGGCCTGAAACGCACCCGCCAGGGTCGCGGCGGCGGTCAACACGCCCTTGTCGTTCGGAGTCCCGGCCAGCGGGACCATGATTCTCGCCCAACTCATGATCGAACTCCCTTCAAGGGCATTTCCACAGATGACGACGACGGCCACATTGATCTTTCTCAATCGATAGGCCAGTCAACCACCTTCACCGTAAGGAACGATCTCGTGGCCAAAGGGCTGCATAGGGGCGGACCGCCCCGTGCCTGGCAAAGAATGCTTTCCGGACGTCGGCTCGACCTGCTCGATCCGTCGCCGATGGATATCGAGATCGAGGATATCGCCCACGGCCTCGCCCGCGTCGCGCGATGGAATGGCCAGACCGTCGGCGACCACGGCTTCTCGGTGGCCCAGCACAGCCTGGTGGTCGAGGAGATCGCCGCGCACATCAAGCCCGACCTGGAACCGCGCTGGCGCCTCGCCGCTCTGCTGCATGACGCCAGCGAATACGTGATTGGCGACATGATCAGCCCGTTCAAGGCGGCGCTGGGGGTGAGCTACAAGGATTTCGAGGCTAGGCTGGAAGACGCCATCCACATCCGCTTCGGCTTGCCGGTGAAGACCCCCGCCCCGATCAAGAAACTGATCAAGCAGGCTGACCGCGCCTGCGCCTTCTTCGAGGCTACCCAACTGGCGGGCTTCGAGCATGCGGAGTCCCTGGCGATCTTCGGCGCGCCGCCGGCTGGCTACGATTTGACGATCACGCCGCAGCCGCCGTTCGAGGCTCAGGCCCGCTACGTTCAGCGCTTCCATGTGCTATCGCGGGCGGCCGGCTTCGAGTCCGCTCCGGGTGCGGCGTTCGAGACAGAGTGAGCGCCCCCGCATGAGCACCTCGGTCGTCATCGGCCTGTCGGCGGTGGTCGTCGCGATCCGCGACGGCGAGGCCGTCGTCCTGACCGTGCGACCGCATGACGCGATCACCGATATCGCCTCGCCGCTCTCGGGTCTGCCGTTCGGTCCGTTCGATCCGGAGGCGCACCGCACCTTCGAGCTGGGCCTTCGAGCCTTCGTGACCGCCCAGACCCGGTTTCAGCTGGGCTATGTCGAACAGCTCTACACCTTCGGCGACAAGGGCCGCGACGCCCCGCGCGCCGAGGTCGGGGCCGGCGCGGCGCGCGTGGTCTCGGTCGGCTATCTGGGCCTGACGCCCAAGGCGGTCGACACCGACGCCCCCGACACCGCCTGGGCTCCGTGGACCCGCTTCTTTCCATGGGAAGACTGGCGCAACGGCCGCCCCGCCCTGCTCGACGAAGCCATCGCCCCAGCCCTGAAACGCTGGGCCGCCGACGACGCCGCCAAGTGGTCGCGCGCCCGCCTGGCCTTCGCCCTGGACGGCGCGCCGTGGAACGAGGAACGTGTGCTGGAGCGCTACGAGCTGCTCTACGAAGCCGGTCTCGCCCCGGAAGCCGCCCGCGACGTCGCCCGCGCCGAGGGGCACGACCCGGCCGAGCCTCAGGCCCTGTCGGCGGCCTTGGGCGAGCCGATGATCTCGGATCACAGACGGATCCTGGCGACGGGCCTCTCGCGCCTGCGCGGCAAGATCAAATACCGCCCCGTGGTGTTCGAGCTGACGCCCGAGGAGTTCACCCTCTCGACGCTGCAGCGCACGGTCGAGGCCATCGCCGGCGTGCCGCTGCACAAGCAGAACTTCCGCCGCGTCGTCGAGCGCGAAGAGCTGGTCGAGGGTCTGGGACGCCTCAACGCCGAGACCGGCGGCCGCCCGGCCGAGCTGTTCCGCTTCCGCCGGGAAATGCTGGAGACCCGCCAGGCGATGGGATTGTCGCTGCCCCTCCTGCGGGATTGAGGCGCAACCGTTTCCGCCCCGCAATCACGGCGCAACGAACCACGCCCAGCCTTCCGCCATCGACGTCAGGGAGATAGTCGGTCATGCGGTTCAAGCTGTTCATGCTGGCGATCGCCAGCGCCACGGTCGCGACGGGCGTGTCAGCGCAAACGGCGCGCTACCAGGTCACGGTCGCTCATGTCGAACCGGCCTCCGGCTATCAGAAGCTGCACATCGCCAAGGCCGCCGTCGGCAGCACTCCCATCCGCGTCTGGGCCAACACCGCCATCGATCCCGACTGCTCGGTTCACGAGCCCGGCGCGACCCTGACCCTGCTGGAACCGCCGGCGCACGGCTTGGCGACGATAAGGGACGAACCTTATTTCGCCGCGTTCCCGCCAGCCAATCCCCGCTCGGCCTGCAACGCCCACAAGGTGCCCGGTCACCAGGCCTACTACACAGCCGCCGCCGGTTATGTCGGTCATGACCGGCTGATGCTGCAAGGCGCTTCCCCCGACGGCGCCGTGCGCCGGATCACGGTCGACGTGACGGTTCGCCAGGCTCCCCCTGGTCGGTGACCAGGGTGCGCGCGAAGAAAGGCAGCATGGCGGTGTAGACTCGCCCGGTCTCGCCCCAGGTTCGGTCGCCCCAGCCGCCAACATATTCCTCGGCCTCGTGCGGCACCCCAAATTCCGTCAGCAGGCGCGAAAGAGCCTGATTCGATATGACGTGGTCCGGATTGGGGTCATCTCGCCCCCAGTCGAACTTCAGACCGCGCAGAGTCCGCAGATTCTCGGCATAGCGCGGCGCCTGGTGATCCAACAGAAAGCTGTCGGTCAGTTTTCTCGCCATCGCCGCATCAACCTCGATCCGGCCGTCGACCTTGCGCGCCGGAAGATCGGCGTAAAGCGGCGGCTTGTCCGGATTGGGCAGGTGCGCCTGGTAAATGGCGGTGAACAGTTGCGAGAACGGGTCGCGCTTCAGATCGTCCAGCGATTTGGCGTTCTGCAGGAGCTCGAAATTGGGCCGCGACCACATCGGCTGCAAGCCAAGCCCCGCGCCGACCGGATGCAGCGCATAGACGGCGCCGAACACGTCGGCGTGACGCATGCCCATGGCCATCGCGCCGTAGCCGCCCATCCGATCGCCGGCCAGCCCCCTCGCCTCACGCTTGGCCACGGTGCGAAAATTCCGGTCGGTCCAGCCGACCAGCTCGACGGCCAGGAAATCGTCCCAGCGGCCGGTGACCGGCGAACTGGTGTAGATCGAGCTGCCCAACGGGGTGCTGAAGTCGGCCGCGACCACGATGACCGGCGGAACGACCCGAGCCGCGATCGCCTGGTCCAGCAATCGTCCAAGGCCGTCGCGATCGAACGCGGTCCGCTCGTCCTCGAACAGGTTGTGCAGGTAGTAGACGACCGGATAACGCCGCCCGGATGTCTCGTAGCCGTCCGGCAGATAGACCTTCACGCGCCGCTCGCCGCCAAGACCGATCTTGGCGCCGTCGAAGGCCTTGGACGCGAGCGTCAGGTCGCGGACCTGACCGTCAGCCCACGCGGCCGGGGCCGTCACGACGACGAACAGGGCCGCCAGCAGCAAGCCTAGCCGGGGCATCAGGGCTCTCCGTGCGAAATTCGGGGAGGAACGCCACTCAACTCCAGATCAGCCCGCGACAGTGAGGCTTTATTGCGGCGGAGAGCCTTCCGCCTCCAACCGCGCCCGCCATTTGGCCTTCAGCGTATGGGAAGTGTCGCGCGAGCCGTCGGGGCTCCAGCCAGGCGGGCCGAACACGTAGCCCAGGGCTTCGCGAGGCGACTTGGAACCCGCCACGTCCTTGCCGATGCCGATCCACTCGTGGAAGACGTTGTGCAACAGGTTGAAGTTGCCGAGGTTCTTCACCGTCCCGTAGCGGCAGGGCTCCTCGTCTGTCTCGGGCACGAAGGTGCCGAACAGGCGGTCCCAGATGATCAGGATGCCGGCGTAGTTGGCGTCCAGATAGCGGGCGTTGCGGGCGTGGTGAACGCGGTGATGCGAGGGCGTGTTGAAGACCGCCTCGAACCAGCGCGGCATGCGCTTGATCGCCTCGGTGTGGATCCAGAACTGGTAGACAAGGCTGACGCCCTTCTGGATCGCCACCATGGCCGGCGGGAAGCCGAGGAACGACAGCGGCAGCCACAACAGCCAGGTGCCGGCGACCCCGCCGGTCCAGGTCTGCCGCAGCGCAGTCGAAAGGTTATAGTGGGTAGAGGTGTGGTGGTTGACGTGGCTGGCCCACCAGACGCGCCGCTCATGCGACAGGCGGTGGAACCAGTAGTAGGTCAAGTCCTCGAGCAGGAAGACGGCGACCCACGCCCAGACGGCGGTCATCGGGATGGTGAAAATACGATGATGCCAGACCCACACGGTCGTGGCGAACACCACCCCGCCGAACAGCAGGCCGGCCACGGTGCTGCCGAAGCCCATCGACAGCGAGACGGCCGTGTCGCGCGTTTCGTAGTTGGCCTTTGCCTTGCCGAAGCGACCGACCAGGATTTCCAGGACGATGGCCAGCACGAAGAACGGGATAGCCAACTGGACGGGGTCGAAAGGGGCTTTCAGCATCAGGCGAGCTCCTTCGGCGGCCAGGCGTCGTCATTGACGGCGAACACGGGATGGGCGTCGCCCAGGCGCACAGGCAGACGTCCATTCGTCGGCTTCAGGCCGGCGATCACGCTCCAGGGCAGATCGCGGGCGACATAGCTGTCGCCGCGCCGGTAGAGCACGAGCGCCAGATCCCCTTCGCGGGCGATGACCCCCGCGCCGTCGGCCGCGATCCACACGGCGCTGGGTTTGTGATCGGGAAATTCGAGCGCGACCAGCGCGCGGGCGGCGTCTGGATCGAGCGGCGGGGTCGCCCTCGCCACCCCCATCCACGCCGCGAACGCCACCAGCAGAGCCACGGCGGCGATCGAACCGCCCAGCTGAATCAACAGCGCCTTGTCCAAGACCGACGCATCCCCCCGCAACTTATTACCGTTCAGATTGCCGAGCATCGGGCCGTCGTCAAGCCGTCACGAGATCGCCGGAACGCAAACGGCGCGCCCCGCGAGAGGCGCGCCGTCCTTCAGGTCAAGAGGACCGCTCGGCCCTAGAAGCGGCGGACGTAACCCACCGAGAGGGTGTTCGAGCTCAGATCGCTCTTGGTATATTCGGACTTGGTCCAGTCGGCGCGGAGGCCGTTCTTGTCGTCGAACTTGTATTCGGCGCCGACGCCATAGTTCCAACTGTCGTGGCTGCCGTCGAAGCTCGCGGCGGCCGGATTGTTGGTCTTGAACTTTGTCGTGCCATAGCCGGCGCGGGCCAGCAGATCGAGGTTCGGGGTCACCGGCAGGTAGCCGACGGCGTAGCCCGCGACCTGGTGTTCCATCTTCACCGAGGCCGGACCGCCCGGCGTATAGACCGTATCGCCGTCGACGCCGCCGGCCGCCTCGGCCTCGACACCGAAATTGGGCGTAAGCTTGGCGCCCACACGCCCTTGAATAGCGCCGGTGTCAGCGCCGCGCGTCCGAGTTTGGCCATAGTTCAACGAACCATAGACCTCGGTCGAATTCTGAGCTTGGGCAAACATCGGGATCGCGAGAACCGAACCGGCGATCATGGTGGCGGTGATGAGAGTCTTCATTCTTGTACTCCAATTCTACGCTTAGTCTTCAGCTCCCACAGCCAGCTTGTGCTAAGCGGATAACGCGGCGGCCATGCGGCGGTTCACGGCCGCGTTCGAGGCCATTCCGTGTCGTGACTTAAAAGCCACGGTGATGACGGCCGCCCCATCCGTGCTATCTACGAGTCAAACAAGCGTCAGAACGCGGGTCCGTAAGAGGCCCGCGCGCATCATCGGGACCGTCGTCTTGCCGCAAGCCGTCATCGCCGCCACGGGGTTGTTCACCCCACCTTTTTCAATTTCGAACGCCGAACTGGTCGAGGCCTTCAACACCTTCGTCGAGCGGTTCAACACCGCAAACGCCGACGCCATCGCGGCCGGCGATGTGGTCGCCCTGGCGCCGTCGTCGCCCGAGTTCATCGAGAAGGCCTCGGGCATCAAATCGCGGTTCGTGATGAACAAGTCGGGAATCGTCGACCCCGAAATCATGCGCCCGGTCATTCCCGAGCGTCCGAATGAGGCGCTGTCGATCCTGGCCGAGATGGCGGTCGAGGCGGCCAAGCAGGCGATCGAGCGCTGGGGCAAACCGGTCAGCGAGATCGGCGCGGTGATCTGCGCCGCCTCGAACATGCAGCGCCCCTACCCGGCCATGGCCATTGAGATCCAGCAGGCCCTGGGGATCGAGGGCTTCGCCTTCGACATGAACGTGGCCTGCTCGTCGGCCACCTTCGGCATCAAGACCGCCGCCGACTTCGTGACCACCGGCAGCGCCAAGGCCGTGCTGATGGTCAATCCGGAGATCTGCTCGGGCCACCTGAACTTCAAGGACCGCGACAGCCACTTCATCTTCGGCGACGTCGCGACGGCCGTGATCGTCGAAAACGCCGACCAGGCGACCGATGGCTGGGAAATCCTGGGCGCGCGCCTGAAGACCCAGTTCTCGAACAACATCCGCAACAACTTCGGCTTCCTCAACCGCGCCGCGCCCGAAGGGATCGGCGCCAAGGACAAGCTGTTCGTCCAAGAAGGCCGCAAGGTGTTCCGCGAGGTCGTGCCGATGGTCAGCGAGATGATTGTCGAACACGCGGCGGATCTCGGTATCGATCCCGCGACGCTGAAGCGCCTGTGGCTGCACCAGGCCAACATCAACATGAACGAGATGATCGGCCGCAAGGTGCTGGGCCGCGATCCCGCGCCGGGCGAGAACGTCATCATTCTCGACGAGTACGCCAACACCAGCTCGGCCGGCTCGATCATCGCCTTCCACACCGCCAACGACGACTTCGCGGCGGGCGAGACGGGCCTGATCTGCAGCTTCGGCGCCGGCTATTCGGCCGGGACGGTGTTCGTCCGCAAGCGCTGAGCGCGCTTAGCCCCAACGAAATGGAGCCCCGCGCCCACAGGGCGCGGGGCTTTTTCGCGCCTCAAGGCTTCGGGTGTGTCGCCTTCCAGTCCATGGCGCGGCGGATGCGGACGCCAACGGCCGGATGGTCATAGAACAGCACCTCTTCAAGCTTGGAGGGCGTGGCGGCGCGGTACTCGATCGTCTTGACCAACGCCTTGGCCAGGCCGTCGGGCTCGTTGAAGTTCACCAGGCTGTAGCGGTCGGCGTCGCTCTCGACCTCGCGGACCAAGGTGTTGGTGATCGGGCCGCCGATCAGGCCCAGCACGGCCATGATCACCGCCAGCACGGGCAGGCCGGCCGGATCGGCGACTCCGGTCACGCCCTTGGCGTTCAGCGCCCGCGCGAACCACGGAAAGGTTCGGTCGACGATAAGGAAGGCGATGACCGCCAGCACGGAGAAGACGCCCGTGATCCACAGGCTGTGCTGGTGGGCGTAGTGGCCCATCTCGTGACCGACGACGCCGCGCACCTCGGCGATGTCAGCGCCCTTCTTGAACATCACGTCGCTCATCGCCACCCGCGCCGAGCCGCCCAGGCCCGAGACGTTGGCGGTATAGGCGTTGGACTGCTTGGAGCCGTCGTAGACGAAGATCTTGTCGCTCGGGACGCCGACCGACTTGGCCATAGCCACCACCTCGTCGCGGACGGCTCCGGGCGGCGCGGGCGTGTATTTGTTGAACAGCGGCTCGACATAGATCGGCGCGATCAACATGCCGAAGATGATGAAGCCCGCCGTGAGCCCGCCGGCCCACAGCCACCACAGAGTCCGCGCCCGTCGGATCAGCACGTACAGCAGCGCCAGAAACAGCGCGGTGAACACGACAGAGATCGCCGTGCCCATCAGGTTCTCGGTCAGCCAGCCGCCGAAGGCCTGGCTTGTCAGCCCATACTGCTTCTGCCGCCACCAATTGGAATAGACCGACCAGGGCAGCTCCAGCAGCCACGTGAAGGCGACAAAGACGACGGCGACCACTAAGCTGGCCAGGAACGGCCGCCCCTTCTTGCGCTCGAGACCTTGCTCGACCTTGGTCAGCACGCCGGTGCGGATGATGATCCAGGCCGCCAGCACCGAGACGATGAAGCCCCACAGCAGCAGCCAGTGGCCGCCTTGGGTGTAGTGCTGCGCCTTGACGTGCGCCTCCGGTGGCAGCTGCGCCAGATAGGCGGCCGTGGCGGCCGCCGGATCGAATTGCGCCATGATGTTCCCCCTCACCAGGATGAACCGAGCAGCAGGCCCCGAGTCCGTGTCCACGTCAGCTTAATTCGCGGTCAGGTCGCGCCAGCTTCGCCATGTTCGGGCTGGCGAAGCGCGCTCGCCCGTATAGAACTGCGACAGATTGTTTCGCCCAAAGGTTCGTCCGATGCGATTCCCTGCCCGCCGCGCCGTCCTGTCCGGTCTCGGCCTCGCCCTGCTCGCCGCCTGCGGCGAGAAACCGGACGCTGGCGCCAGCGCCTGGGACAGGATCAAGGCCTCGGGGACCCTGCGCATCGGCCTGGAGGGCACCTATCCGCCGTTCAATTTCCAGGACAAGAACGGCCAGCTGGCCGGCTTCGAGGTCGACTTCGCCAAGGCCCTGGCCGCGCAGCTGGGCCTGAAGCCCGATTTCCGGCCCGCTCCGTTCGCGGGCCTGTTGGGCGCGCTGGAATCGGGCCGCGTCGACGTGGTGATCAACCAAATCACCATCACGCCCGAGCGCCAAGCCAAGTATGACTTCTCCGAGCCCTACACCGTCTCGGGCATCCAGATCATCAAGCTCAAGGACAAGCCCGGCCTGGACAAGCCCGAGGATCTTTCCGGCAAGAAGGTCGGCGTCGGCCTCGGAACCAATTACGAGCAATGGGCGCGGACCAACGTGCCAAAGGCCGACATCCGCACCTATGACGACGATCCCACCAAGTACCAGGACCTGCGCGCCGGCCGCATCGACGCGGTGCTGAACGACCGCCTGGTCGCCGCCGACTTCGTCAAGAGCTCGCCGGAGTTCGTCGCCTCGGGCCCGCCGTTCGCCGCCCAGGGCTCGGGCGTGGCGATGAAGAAGGACCCGGCCCTGAAGGTGATCATCGACCAGGCCATCGAGGCCCTGCGCGCCAGCGGCAAGCTGTCGGCGATCTCGCGGCAGTGGTTCGGCATGGACGTGACGCACTAGGCCATGGACACGGGTCTGGATCTGCTGCGCCAATCCGCGCCCCTGCTGTTGAAGGGCGCCGGCTACACCGTCCTGCTCAGCGTCATCGGCATGGGGATCGGGGTCGTGCTGGGCTTTGGCCTGGCCCTGATGCGCCTGTCGCGATCACCCGTGCTGCGTTGGCCAGCGGCGATCTATGTCTCGGCCTTCCGGGGCACGCCGCTGCTGGTGCAGCTCTTTCTGATCTACTACGGCCTGCCTCAGTTCGGCGTCGAAATGCCCGCCCTGGCGGCCGCCGGCATCGGCTTCTCGCTGAACGTCGCGGCCTATTCCTGCGAGATCCTGCGCAGCGCCATCGACGCCGTCGACAAGGGCCAATGGGAAGCCGCCAGCGTGCTCGGCATGAGCCGCGGCCAGACCCTGCGCCGGGTAATACTGCCCCAGGCCGCCCGCACCGCCGTGGCGCCGCTTTCGAACAGCTTCATCGGTCTGGTCAAGGACACCTCCCTGGCCGCCACCATCCAGGTGCCGGAGCTATTCCGTCAGGCTCAGCTGATTACCGCCCGGACCTACGAGATCTTCACCATGTACCTGGCCGCGGCGGCCATCTACTGGATCCTCTCCACCGTGCTGGCGGCCGTGCAGGGCCGGTTGGAACGCCGCGCCGCGGAGGGCCGCCGATGAGCGCGATCGACGCCAGAGGCTTGAGAAAGAGCTTCGGCGAAACGCCCGTCCTGGCGGGCGTAGACCTGACCGTCGCTCCCGGCGAGGTGGTGGCGATCATCGGCCCCAGCGGCTCGGGCAAAAGCACCCTGCTGCGCTGCCTGGCGGGCCTGGAGCCGCTGAACGGCGGCGACCTGACCATCGCGGGCGTGACGGTGGGCGGCAAGATCCCGCTGGCCAGGGCGCTGAACGGCCGGGTCGGCTTCGTCTTCCAGAGCTTCAATCTGTTTCCGCACAGGACGGCGCTCGAGAACGTCATCGAAGGGCCTGTGGTCGTCCGCAAGGAGGATCCCGCCAAGGCGCGCGCGCGCGGCCTGGCCTTGCTGGAAAAGGTCGGCCTGGGCGGCCGGGCCGACGCCTATCCCGCCGCCCTGTCCGGAGGCCAGCAGCAGCGCTGCGCCATCGCCCGCGCCCTGGCCATGGATCCTGAGGTCATCCTGTTCGACGAGCCGACCTCGGCCCTCGACCCCGAACTGGTCGGCGAGGTGCTGGCCGTGATCCGCGATCTGGCCGTCGAGAAAAGGACCATGGTCATCGTCACCCACCAGATGGACTTCGCCCGAGATGTCGCGGACCGGACGATTTTCATGGACGGCGGCGTGATCGTGGAGCAAGGACCCTCCCGTCAGTTGCTTGCCTCCCCGCGCGAAGAGCGGACCCGCAAGTTCCTGGCCAGGTCGGGTGTCCTCCAGCCATAATTTGGCCCAGGGGACACTTCACGTCCTGCTAGCGCGTCAGGCGAATTGCGTAGGCGGCCTCGCTGCTCAGGCGCGCGATTAACGATTAAATCCAAAGCCCTACGCCGGGTGGCTTTTATGGCGAGGACAGCGTGAAGCCTTACATCGAACTCAAGGGCGCCTCGGGCGCCGTCTACCGCTACAAGCTGGCCGAGAACGGCGACCCGGCGACTACGATCGCCGGCAACTACGTCTATGTCGACGCCAAGGGCGCTGTGGTTTTCGCCGGTGAGGCCAACAACCTGATCGACGCCAAGACCCGCTGGTCGGAAGCCTATGCCCGCCATGGCGCGACCTGGCTCTACACCCGCCTGAACGTGTCGGGCGCCTCGCGGGCGGATGAGTATTCCGATCTCGTGATCGCGCTTCAGCCCGTGATGAACCAGGCCGACTGATCGGCCACGAGGGGCTGCCTCCGGGCGCGCGACCGGCATATTGTTCCGCCCAATGCGTCCGGAGATTCTCTTCCCCCTGTTCAGCCCGGTGTCCACGCTCAAGGGCGTGGGCCCGCGCGTCGCGCCGCTGGTCGAGAAGCTGGCCGGCCCGATCGTGCGCGACGTGCTGTTCACCGCGCCGACGGGCCTGATCCGGCGCTCGATGACCACCGTCGACCAGGCCGTCGAGGGCCAAGTCCAGACCTTCATCGTCACCATCGACCAGCATCAGCCGCCAAGCCGCCTGGGCCAGCCCTGGAAGATCCGCGCCTGGGATGGGACCGGCTTTCTTACCCTGATCTGGTTCAAGGGCCACGGCCCGCACCTGGAGCGCCAGCACCCCAAGGGCGCGCGCCGTGCGGTCAGCGGAAAGGTGGAACGGCCCGACGGATACGCCTCGGAACTGCAGATCGCCCACCCGGACTACATCGTCGACGCCGAGCGCGCCGGCGACATTCCCGAGATCGAGACCGTCTATCCGGCCACTCACGGCCTGCCCTCGCGCACCTTCCGCAAGTTCGCCCTGGAAGCCTTGAGTCGCGCGCCCGAACTCCCCGAGTGGCAGGACGCCGCCTGGCGCGAGCGCGAGAAACTGCCGGGCTGGCGCCAGGCCCTGGCGGCGGCGCACGCGCCCGCCAGCGAAGCGGACCTCTCGCCGCTGGCCCGGCCACGCCGGCGCCTGGCCTATGACGAGTTGCTGGCGCACCAGCTGGCCCTGGCCCAGCGCAAGGCCTCGCGCCGCGCGACACCGGGCCCGCGCATCCCGTCCGGACCGCTGTCAGAAGCCGCCGAGAAGGCCCTCCCGTTCAAGCTGACCGGCGCCCAGATCCGCTCGCTCTCGGAGATTCGCGGCGACCTCGCCTCCGGCGAGCGGATGAGCCGATTGCTGCAGGGTGACGTCGGCTCGGGCAAAACGGTCGTAGCCATGCTGGCCATGGCCGACGCGGCCAGCGCCGGCTTCCAGTCGGCCCTGATGGCTCCAACCGAGATCCTGGCCCGCCAGCACTACGAGACCATCGCCGCGCCGCTGCAGGCGCTGGGCCTGTCGGTGATCCTGCTGACCGGCCGCGACAAGGGCGCGAGCCGTTCGGCCAAGCTTCTGGGCCTGGCGGACGGAACCCACCACGTCGCCGTCGGCACCCACGCCCTGTTCCAGGACGACGTCGTCTTCGACCGCCTGGCCCTGACGATCATCGATGAGCAGCACCGCTTCGGCGTCAATGAGCGCCGACGCCTGCAGGACAAGGGGCCCTCCAATGAAGATTGGGGCGTCCACCTGCTGGCCATGTCGGCCACGCCGATCCCGCGCACGCTGGAGCTGACCGTCTTCGGCGACCTCGACGTTTCCCGCATCGACGAGAAGCCACCGGGCCGCACGCCGGTCGCCACCCGCGCCGCGCCGACTCCGCGCGTGCCCGAGATCGTCGAGCGCCTGCGCGGCGCCATCGCCGGCGGCGCCCAGGCTTTCT
This sequence comes from Caulobacter sp. UC70_42, assembly GCF_044056025.1. Lineage (NCBI taxonomy): Bacteria > Pseudomonadati > Pseudomonadota > Alphaproteobacteria > Caulobacterales > Caulobacteraceae > Caulobacter > Caulobacter sp. UC70_42. The sequence goes on from NZ_CP171994.1 coordinate 4,150,346, forward strand.
GGATCTGCCCGCTGGTCTCGGAGTCCGACAAGGTCGATCTGCGCGCCGCCGAGGACCGCGCCGTCGACCTCGCCCGCCACTTGCCCAACGTCGGCTTGGTCCACGGCCAGATGCCGGCCGCCGAGAAGGACGCGGTCATGCAGCGCTTCGTCGAAGGCGAGGTCAGCGTTCTGGTCGCCACCACCGTGGTCGAGGTCGGGGTCAATGTCCCCAACGCCAGCATCATGGTCATCGAGCACGCGGACCGCTTCGGTCTGGCCCAACTGCACCAGCTACGCGGCCGCGTCGGCCGTGGCACACGCGAGAGCTCGTGCGTGCTGCTCTATGATCCGCCGCTGTCCGAGGTGGCCCAAAAGCGCCTCGAACATCCTGCGCCGCAGCGACGATGGCTTCGAGATCGCCGAGAAGGACCTGGAGCTGCGCGGCGGCGGCGACCCGCTGGGGCTCAAGCAGAGCGGCTTTCCGGCCTATCGCCTGGCCGACCCCGTGGCGCACCGCGACCTGATTGCCGTGGCCGCCGACGACGCCCGGCTGATCCTCGCCCGCGACCCGGACCTGACCTCGCCGCGCGGCCAGGCGCTGCGCACGATGCAGGAACTGTTCGACTGGAAGCCGGCCTCGCCGCTGAACGAGGCGGGCTAGGCGGCTAGTGCGCCGCCGCGCCCTTGCGGTGATGCCAGAGGTGCATGACACCAGCCAGGACGCCGCCGATCGCCAGGCCCACCACGGCCGAGCCGAGGGCGAAGGCCAGCCAGCCCGTCACCGCGCCGATGCCCGGGACACCGTGCGCCCAATGCGAGAAGCCCTCGACCCAGTGCGGGATCGGGGTCAGGTGGAACTTCTCCAGGCCGTGGACGATGATACCGCCGCCGACCCACAGCATGGCCGCGGTGCCGATCACGGTCAGCGCCTCCATGGTCACCGGCATGGCCTTGACCAGGCCCCGGCCAAAGCTCCGCACGCCCTTGGCCTCGCGGCGCGACAGGTGCAGGCCCATGTCGTCCATCTTCACGATCAGCGCCACCGCGCCATAGACCACGACCGTCAGCAGCACGCCGACGATGGCCAGCGCCGCCGCCTGCATCGCCAGACCCAGATGTGCGACTTCGGCCAGGGCTATGGCCATGATCTCGCCGGACAGGATCAGGTCGGTGCGGATCGCGCCGTCGACCTTCTGCTTCTCAAGTTCGGGCGCGCTGAGCGCCAGGTCCTCGATCGCCTCGCCCTCGGCTTCGGGCGTGAAGGCCTCCAGGATCTTCTCGGTGGCCTCGAAGGCCAGATAGGCCCCGCCGACCATCAGGATCGGCGTCACGGCCCAGGGCGCGAAGGCCGATAGCAAAAGGGCGCCCGGCAGCAGGAAGATCAGCTTGTTGCGCAGCGAACCGACGGCGATCTTCCAGACGATCGGCAACTCGCGATCGGGCGTGAAGCCCATGGCGTAACCCGGCGTCACCGCGGCGTCGTCGACCACCACGCCCACGGCCTTCGACCCGGCCTTGCCCGCGGCGGCTCCGACATCGTCCAACGAGGCGGCGGCGAGCTTGGTGATGGCCGCGACGTCATCGAGCAGCGCGGCGAGACCGGAAGGCATGGAACATCCTGAGCGAAGTTGAGCCTCGTTGCGTAAGGCGCGCCGGGCTCGCCGTAAAGATGCGGGCCTCTTGCGTGACGTAAGGTGAAAGCTGGAAGCTCGTTCCATGGACGTCGCCGCAGCTCTCGATCGCCTCGCTCCCCGCCTGTCGCCGACCGCGACCGAAGCGGTCAACGCCCGCCGCTTGTCCGGCGGCGCGAGCCTGGAAACCTGGGCCTTCGATCTCGACGATGGGACGCCGCTGATCCTGCGCAGGCGGCCGGACGGCGCGGCGATGCGCGAGACCGCCCTGTCCCTGGCCTCCGAGGCCGCCCTGATCCGCGCGGCTGAACAGGCCGGGCGCCGACGCCCCGCGTGGTCCGGGTCTGCGCGCCCAGGGACGGCCTTGGTGAGGCCTATGTCATGCGCCGGCTGGAGGGCGAGACCTTGGGCCGGAGGATCGTCCGCGACGAGGCCTTCGCCGGGGTTCGGCCCGGCTTGGCTCGCCGCTGCGGCGAGGTGCTTGCGCGGATCCACGCCGTGCCGACCGCGGGCCTGCCAGACCTGGCCACCTCCGACGCGCGCGGCGAACTGGCTCGGTACGAGGAGATCTATCACCAGTTGGGCGCCCAGCGACCAATCCTGGAGGCGGCGTTCCGCTGGCTTGAGTCCATCGCACCTCCGCCGCCCGAACGGCCGGTGCTGGTTCACGGCGACTTTCGCAATGGCAATCTGATGATCCACCCGACGGGCGGTCTGGTCGGCGTGCTGGACTGGGAGCTGGCCCATCTGGGCGACCCGGCCGAAGACCTCGGCTGGATCTGCGTCAATTCCTGGCGCTTTGGCGAATGGCGGAAGCCTGTCGGCGGCTTTGGCGACTATGCCGACCTGCTGGCTGGCCATGGCGGCGAAATTTCGTTGGACCGGGTGCGGTTCTGGCAAGCCCTGGGCTCGCTCAAATGGGGGGTCATGTGTCTGATGATGTATTCCAGCTTCGCCACCGGCCAGGACCGCTCGATCGAGCGCGCCATGATCGGCAGACGAACCAGCGAGGCCGAGATCGATCTGGTGACGCTGATGGAGGCCCCGATGGGCATGCTTTCTTGATCAGCCATCCTACCGCCGCCGAACTGGCCGAGGCTGTCGCCGCCTTCAACGCAGAGGCCGTCCTTCCAGGCGATGCGCGCCAAGCCTTCCTGGCCCGCGTCGCCGACAACGCCCGCGCCACCTTGGCGCGTGAAGCCGAACAGGGCGCAACGCTGGAAGCCGAGGCCGTCGATCGGCTCAGCGCCCTTCTCGGGGCAGTTGGCGACTTCGCCATGCTCAACGCCAGGCTCTGCGAAGCCCTGCGCGAGGGCGCGCTCGATCCACTCGATCCCGCCCTGCTGGCGCACCTCCGGGCCACGGCGATCGGCCAGATCGCCATCGACCAGCCCAGCTATGGCGGCCTAGCGGCCTTGCGGGACGGCGGGAGCGGCGGCTAGCGAGCGACCGATCATCGTCGCCGAGCGCGCCAGGGCGTCGGCCTCAAGGTCGGCGTAGAACAGATTGAACGCGTCGACCTTGCGCCGATCGGCCCAAGAGCCGCTGTCGCGCAGGGCGCTGGACTTGGGCTTGCTGGTGCGCAGCAGGCCGTTCTCGCAGCGCGCCGAGACCTGTCGTTGCAGGAAGGGCGGCCGCGCGCCCCAATCCAGGCCCGTGGCGTTGGCCGCCCCGAGGTTCAGCTTGGCCGGGGCGCGCTCCAGGCCGGTCCCGCCCAGCAGCGGATTGAAGCATAGCGGCGCGCGGTGCTCGAGATTGACCAGTTGGTCGGCCCCGTCCCAGACCAGCGAGCGGCCGGTCAGTTCCTGGACGGCGCGGAAGTCTCCCTCCTGAGCCGAGGCCCAGGCCGCGACGCAGCCGGTCTCGCCCTTGTGTTCGCAGGCCGGGATCGCCGCCTTCGGTCCGTATTCATCGGCGGGGGCCACCGTCTCGATCAGATAGGCGGCGACGAGGCGGCGCTTGAGGTCTGGATCGGTGGCGATCTCCTCGCGCAGCAGGCGCGCGGCCAGGGAGCCGCCCTGCTCCACCCCGACGATGATGAACGGACGCGCCTCGCCGTAGCGCGACAGATAGGTCTTGAAGGCCAGCCGGACATCGCCATAGGCGAAGCGACGCGCATCGCGGGCGTCGTCGCGCAGGGTCAGATAGGTGTAGAGGCTGGCCTGGCGGTAGCGCGGCGCGAACACCCGGCCCACGCGGTCGAACGGCCCGGCATAGTTGGGAATCACCACCCGCGACAGGAACCGCTGGGCCTTGGGCTGGTCGATGCCGCCGTTCCAGTCGCGGCCGCCGTCGAAGGTGGTCGGGTGGAGGAAGAACACGTCGACCGGCTGGTTGGCGTGGGCCGCGCCGGGCAGCAGCGCCCAGGACGAGGGCTTGCCATAGTCCGGGGCCGGCGGCGGACGGTAGGTCAGGAATGGGACCTTGGGGTCCAGGGCGTTGCTGAGAATGTCGTAACGGAACACGAAGGCCGCCGTCAGGAACAGCGCCAGGAACAGCGCCAGCCCCGCGAAGATCCAGCGTTTGAAGCCTTTGAACGTACCGCCCATAGCTCTGGGTTACACCAAGGCCAAGGCGGCTTTAAGCCCCTTTTCCTTACGCCCCTTCCTGACCGATGATCGCCACGGAGCAGACGTTGCTGGCCGGCGCGCCGCCCAGGTTGTGGGTCATGCCGAAGACCGGATTGGCCAGTTGCCGTTCACCTGCCCGGCCCTGCAGTTGCAGATACATCTCGTAGAGCATCCGCAGGCCCGAGGCGCCGATCGGATGGCCGAAGCATTTGAGGCCGCCATCGATCTGGCAGGGTATGCCGCCGTCGGCGTCGTAGAAGCCGTCCAGCACGTCGCGCCAGCCTTGGCCCTCCGCCGAGATGAACAGGTCTTCCATCGTCACCAGCTCGGTGATCGAGAAGCAGTCGTGCACCTCCATCATCGAGATCTGCTCGCGCGGCCGCTCGATGCCAGCCTCCTTGTAGGCTTTGCCGGCGGCGATACGGGCGGTGTGGAAGTGGCTGCCGTCCCACCCGTTGTACTGGCTCTCGTAGCCGTTCGAGACCGAAAGCTGCAGGGCCTTGACGGTGACAAGATCGCGCTTGCCAAGGGCCCGCGCGATCTCGGGCGTGGTGACGATCGCCGCCGCCGCGCCGTCGGACACGCCGCAGCAGTCGAACAGGCCCAGCGGCTCGGCGATCATGGGCGCGTTCAAGGCCTGCTCGGCGGTGATCGGCTTGCGCAGATGGGCCTTGGGATTCTTGGAGCCGTTGACGTGGCTCTTGACCGAGACGTGGGCGATCGCGCGCTTCAGGTCGTCCTTGGAGACGCCGTGCTTGGCGCGATAGGCGCTGGCCAGCTGGGCGAAGTTGCCCGGCGCCGAGCCGTTGGGCATGACCTGAGGGCTGAGCGTGCCAGGATTGGCGACCGGCAGGCCGCCGTAGCCGGTGTCCTTCAGTTTCTCGACGCCGACGGCCAGGGCAATGTCGGCCGCGCCCGCCGCCACGGCGTAGACCGCGCCCCGGAAGGCTTCCGAGCCCGAAGCGCAGAAGTTCTCGACCCGGGTCACGGCGATGTTGGGCAGGCGCAGGGCGATCGACAGCGGCGTGCCGCCCTTGCCCGAACCGATCTCGTCGATGTGCGTCGAGAACCAGGCCGCGTCCAGCTGGGTCGGCTCGACGCCGGCGTCCTGCATGGCCTCCAGATAGGCCTCGACCATCAGGTCGTCGGGCCCGGCGTCCCAGCGCTCGCCGAACTTGCTGCAGCCCATCCCGAGGATGGCGACCTTGTCCCGGATACCTTGCGGCATGACGGTCTCCCTTATTCGGCGGCTTGAGAGGTTTGGGCAGCGATGGCGGCGCGGTCGGGCGCGGCTTTCCAGAAGTAGCGGACGAAGCCGCGCTTCTCGTCGACCTCCTTGACGCGGAACACCATCCGCACCGGCAGGCCGGTCTCGACATCGCCCGGCGAAACGTCGGTGATGTCCATCATGATCCGCCCGCCGCCCTCGAAGACAATCATGCCGTAGTGGTTCGGCGGAGCCATGGAAAAGGTAAGGTAATCCGCCGAATAGCTCAGAACGCTCGCGCACCGCTCGGCGAAGCGATACGGCTCCTGGGTGTCGACGGCCGGGTTATTCGGCGCGACCGAGATACGGGTGCGGGGGAACTGCACGACTCCGGTCTCGCGGCAGCGGCCGCCGACCAGACCCAGGATCATGTCCTCGTTGCGGTAGAGGGTGGTCAGGGCCGTCTTGTTGTCCTTCTCGGCCCGCATGCCCTTATCCCATTCGACAAGGCCGTTGAAGGTCAGGAATTTCAGGTAGTTGGCTTCGACTTCTCGATCAGCCAGCGAGCCGGTCACGCCCCGGGTCGGACGCTGCCCCGCGCCGGTGGCGCGGAACACCAGCGCCTCGGCGCCCTGGCCGAACTGGGCGACCAGGATCACCTCACCGGCCTTGGCGTCCTCCAGCGCGTGAGCCAGCATGATCGGCCCGTGCGCGCAGCCGGCCTCGCCCATCACGGCGGCGAGATTGTCGCGAACAGCCTCGGGCTTGATCCCCACGGCCTTGGCGACGGTCGCGGCCATGCCGGAAAAGGTCGACGGAAAGCAGAAATGATCGATGTCCGAGGGCTTTAGACCCGCAACCTCAAGCGCCTTGCGGATCGCCGGGGGGACCAGCTTGACGACGCCCTCGTCGCGGATCCAGCGCTCCTCCCAGTAATAGTCGAAGCCGCCGTCGGCGCCGCGGAAGTGGTCGACGAAGTCGTCGGTAACCGACCCCCGTCCCAGCAGCTCGGCCGCGCCGGGACCGTCGGTGATCACGAACGCCGCCGCGCCGTCGCCGAAGTCCAGTTCCTGGGTCGAGACGGCGCGGGCCCTGCGGCGCTCGCCGACTGCGACCAGAGAGGTTCCACCGCTCGCCAGCGCCTGGCCCAGCGCCGTCAGGCCGCAACGCTGCGAACCGGTCACGTCGCTGGCGGTGATCGACTTCTCCAGGGTCAGGGCCGCCGAGACGATTCCCGCGTTCAGCCGGTCAGCGAAGGGCGCGGTCGTCGAGGCGAAATAGAGGCTGTCGATATGGGAACGGTCGTCGCCTGGCCCCAGGGCGTCGCGGGCCGCCTCGACCGCCATGGTCAGGGCGTCCTCGTCCCAGTTGGCCATCGAGCGTTCGCCCTTGCCCTTGGCCTTCAGGTTCGGGGCGACCCAGGCATTGGCCTCGGTCACCGCCTTGCGGCTCAGACGCAGGCGCGGCGCATAGGCGCCCAGGCGGCGATGCCGGCCATGACGAACTCCCTGATGTCGAGGTTCGCGCCTCGATCTCGGGGCTCAGCCTACGCGCGTCGCCACGGCCGGCAACCGTGCCCTGACGTCAGCGATACGGATCGTCGGTATTCAGGTAGCCCGCCACGTAGTCGGCCACGCCATCCTCCAGAGAGGTCATCGGCGCATCGTAGCCCGCCGCCCGCAGGCGGCTCATATCGGCCTGGGTGTAGTACTGGTACTTGCCGCGCAGCACCTCGGGCATGTCGATATAGGTGATGTCCGGCTCGCGGTTCACCGCCTCGAAGGTGGCGACGGCGAGATCCCGGAACGAGCGCGCGTGGCCGGAGCCCAGGTTGAAGACGCCGTTGACGGTCGGGTTCCTGGCCAACCAGGCGATCACGTCGACCGCGTCCCGGACATAGACGAAATCGCGCAACTGCCCGCCGTCTTCGTAGTCCGGGTGGTGCGACTTGAAGAGCCGGACCCCTTCGCCCGCGGCGACGCGCGGCCAGATCTGGGCCACGACCGACTTCATGCCGTCCTTGTGCTCCTCGTTCGGGCCATAGACGTTGAAGAACTTCAGGCCCGCCCACTGAGCTGGGGAGTGACCGCGATGGGCCTCGCGCACGGCGTAGATGTCGAACAGGGCCTTGGACCAGCCATAGGCGTTCAACGGTCGCAGGGCCTGCAGCGAGGCCAGATCATCCTTGCCCTCGAAGCCCAGCGAGCCATCGCCATAGGTCGCCGCCGACGAGGCGTAGATCAGGCGCTTGCCGTGTTGCGCGCACCAGTCCCAGAGGTCGCGCGACAGCACAAAGTTGGACTGCACGATCTTGTCGGCGTCGGCCTCTGTCGTCGACGAGACGGCGCCCATGTGGACGATCAGTTCGACCTCCGCGCCGCGCCTGGCCAGCCAGTCGAACAGCTGCTCGGGCGCGACGAAGTCGGCGATCGGGTGCTTGGCGATGTTGCGCCACTTGCCGCTGGCTGCATCGCGCAGGCGATCGCAGACCACCACGTCCAACGCAGGATCCTCGCACAGACGCGCGACGATGTTGGAGCCGATGAAGCCCGCGCCGCCGGTCACCAGGACGATACGACGGCTCATCGGGCTGCTTTCTGGACTACGGCTTTCGGCTGACTCAAGGCAACTCTTCCAGCGGACAGGGATTTCAGGCGCCCAAGAGGTGACCTTTCGGGCGGGGTGAGGCAAGTGCGGAAAGACACGGATCAGGGCCCCGTCATCGTCTGGTTCCGCAACGACCTGCGGTTAGCCGACAATCCGGCTCTGCGCCATGCCGCGGACAGCGGCCGGCCGGTGATACCGCTCTATATCCTGGACGAGAACTCCAGGTCTCCGCACCAGGGGCGCGGCCTCGCTGTGGTGGCTGGACAAGTCTCTGAAGAGCCTCGCCGAAAGCCTTGAGAAGCTTGGCAATGGACTGGTGCTTCGCAAGGGCGTGGCGGCCGAAGTTCTGGACGACGTGATCGCCCATACCGGCGCGACCTGCGTGCTATGGAACCGGCTCTACGACCCGGTCAGCATCAACCGCGACACCGCGATCAAGACCCGCCTGAAGGACGCCGGCGTCGATTGCCAGAGCTTCAACGCCAGCTTGCTGAATGAGCCTTGGACGGTGAGCAACGGCGCCAAACAGCCCTACAAGGTGTTCACCCCCTACTGGCGCGCCGCCCGCGAGCCTCTAAGCCAGGTCACCGTAGAACCTGGGCCCAAACACCTGAAATCACCCGAACATCTCCCATGCAGCGAAAGTCTCTCCGACTGGAATCTGCATCCGACCAAGCCCGACTGGTCGAAGGGCTTCGACCTGTGGTCTCCCGGGGAAGCCGGCGCGTTGAAACGGCTGGACGACTTTCTCTCCGGCCCGGTCGACGGCTATGGCGAGCAGCGCGACCTGCCCAGCGTCGAAGCGACTTCGCGCCTGTCGCCGCACCTGCACTTCGGCGAGATCGGCCCGCGCCAGGTCTGGCTGGCCGCCCGCGACGCCGTCGAGCATCGCGGCGCTCCCGTCGGAGAGATCGAGAAGTTCCTCTCCGAGGTCGGCTGGCGCGAGTTCAACCATTCGATCCTGTTCCACTGGCCGAACCTGCCGACCAGCGGGTTCCGGCCTGAATTCGACGCCTTCCCATGGAAATCGAACCCCGTCTTCTTCGAGGCCTGGACCAGGGGCGAAACCGGCTATCCGATCGTCGACGCCGGCATGCGCGAGCTGTGGGCCACGGGCTTCATGCACAACCGCGTGCGCATGATCGTCGCCTCGTTCCTGGTCAAGCACCTGCTGATCGACTGGCGCGAGGGCGAGGCCTGGTTCTGGGACACCCTGGTGGACGCCGACCTGGCCAATAATGTGGGCAACTGGCAGTGGGTGGCTGGCAGCGGCGCGGACGCCTCGCCCTACTTCCGGATCTTCAATCCCATCGCCCAAGGCGAGAAGTTCGATCCGCGCGGGGTCTATGTCCGGCGCTGGGTTCCGGAACTGAAAAGCGTTCCCGACGAAGTTATCCACAAGCCATGGACTCGAGCCTTGCATCTGCCAGCGGCGGCAAAACGTCTCTATTCGAGACCAATTGTCGACCACGCCCAGGCGCGCGAGAAGGCCATGGAGGCCTATCGCGGTCTGTAGCGGGTTTACGAGCCGGTCGTTAACGGCGTTAATGAACGCGCAACCGGATGCGAGGCCACGCCTTGGATACGACGCTCTGGAACCACCCCGACCTGAAGGCCGCCCCGGCCGCCTTTCGCACCGCCCTTCGCGTGGCGGCGACGAACTGGGAGACCGGTTCGGTCACCTTCATCCTGCCGACCGGCGCGCCGCTGACCGTCCGAGGCCGCCTGCCCGGTCCGGACGCCACGATCCGGATCCACGATTACAACTTCATCCGCCGCGCCTTCTTCGTCCGGCGACATCGGCTTCGCCGAAGGCTTCATGGCGGGCGAATGGGAAACACCCGACCTGTCGACGGTGCTGGAGGCGTTCTCGCTGAACTTCGACAGGCTGTCGGCGCTGGTGGAGGGCAACGCGGTGATGCGGATGGTCAACGCCCTCTATCATCTGTTTCACCGCAACAGCCGCGACGGCTCGAGGCGGAACATCCATGCCCACTACGACCTGGGCAACGCGTTCTATTCGCGCTGGCTGGACCCCAGCATGACCTATTCCTCGGCCCTCTATGAGCGGCCCAACCAGTCCCTGCCCGAGGCGCAGACCGCCAAGTACGCGGCCCTGGCCCGGACCATCGACCTCTCACCCGACAAGCACGTGCTGGAGATAGGCTGCGGCTGGGGCGGATTCGCCGAGTTCGCGGCGAAGGAGGTCGGGGCCAAGGTCACCGGCATCACCATCTCCCAGGCCCAGTACGACTTCGCCCGCAAGCGCCTGTTCGACCGGGGACTGGCCGAAAAGGCCGACATCCAGCTGATCGACTATCGTGACGTCCGGGGTCAATTCGACGCTGTGGCCTCGATCGAGATGTTCGAGGCGGTCGGCGAGGAATACTGGCCGTCGTATTTCGGCAAGATCCGCGAGGTGTTGAAGCCCGGCGGCCGCGCCGGCCTGCAGATCATCACCATCCGCGATGAGCTGTTCGCCAGCTATCGCGGACGCACCGACTTCATCCAGCGCTACATCTTCCCGGGCGGCATGCTGCCCAGCGAGGCGCGCCTCAAGGAAGAGACCGAGCGCGCGGGTCTTGAATGGAGCGACCTCAAGCGCTTCGGCCAGAACTATGCCGACACCCTGGCCGAGTGGGCGCGGCGGTTCGAAGGCGCTTGGAGCGACATCCGCAAGGACGGCTTCGACGAGCGCTTTCGGCGGCTCTGGCGCTTCTATCTCAGCTATTGCGAAGCCGGATTCCGCACCGAGCGGACCAATGTCATCCAGTTGGGCCTGAGCCGGGGCTGATATCCACAGACTGTGGATATCAGCGCAAGTCATGGTCAAGTTTGAGATTTGATGGCTGGGCTTATGCGCCCTCAGGAAAACTGGGGTTGCGCCGAGCGGTCGCCGCACGATCTACCAGCGATCCGAAAGATCCTCCCAAGGCCGACCATGACCGCCCTGCCCAGCGTCCCCCTTTCGAGCGTACTGGACGCCATCGGAAACACCCCGCTGATCCGGCTGAACGGCGCCAGCGAGGCCACGGGTTGCGAGATCCTGGGCAAGGCCGAGTTCATGAACCCCGGTCAGTCGGTCAAGGACCGCGCGGCCCTGGGCATCATTCGTGACGCGGAAGCCAAGGGCCTGCTGAAGCCCGGCGGCCGCATCGTCGAGGGCACGGCCGGCAATACAGGCATCGGCCTGGCCATGGTCGCCTCGGCCCTCGGCTACAGGACCACGATCGTCATCCCGCGCACCCAAAGCCAGGAAAAGAAGGACGCCATCCGTCTGCTCGGCGCGGAGTTGGTCGAGGTGGACGCCGTCCCCTACTCCAATCCCGACAACTATGTCCGCTATTCCGGGCGGTTGGCCGAGGAACTCGCGCCGTCTGGGCCAACCAGTTCGACAATGTCGCCAACCGCGAGGCCCACTATCGCACGACCGGCCCGGAAATCTTCGACCAGACCGGCGGCGAAGTGGATGGCTTCATCTGCGCGGTCGGCTCGGGCGGCACCTTGGCCGGCGTCGCTCAGGCCCTGCGCGAGCGCAAGCCCGATGTGAAGATAGGCCTGGCCGACCCCTACGGCGCGGCGCTGTACGCCTGGTACAAGGACGGCGAGCTGAAATCGGAGGGAACCTCGATCAGCGAGGGCATCGGCCAAGGTCGCATCACCGCCAACCTGAAGGATCTGGTCATCGACCACCCCTACCGCGTCACTGACGCGGAGATGCTGGAGGTGCTGTACGATCTCGTCCAGCACGAGGGCCTGTGCCTGGGCGGCTCGTCGGGCGTGAACGTCGTCGGCGCGATCAAGCTGGCGCGCGAACTGGGTCCTGGCCACACCATCGTGACCATCCTGTGCGACCACGGCTCGCGCTATCAGTCCAAGCTGTTCAATCCCGAGTTCCTGAAGGAAAAGGGCTTGCCGACGCCGCCTTGGATGTAAACTCGCCGCCGAGTCTGAAGTCTAGGAGGCGTTCCATGGCCATCCCGTCCGATCCGCTGGTCTCCACCGCCTGGCTGGCCGAGCACCTCGACGCGCCGGACGTGCGCGTGGTCGACGCCTCGTGGCACATGCCGGCCGCCCAGCGCGATCCAGGCAAGGAGTTCCTGGCCGCCCACATCCCGGGGGCGGTGTTCTTCGACATCGACGACATCTCCGACGAGACCTCGGACCTGCCGCACATGATCCCGACGGCGGTGAAGTTCGCCTCGCGGGTGAGGAAACTGGGCCTGGGCGATGGTTCCCGGATCGTCGTCTATGACAGCAGCGGCATCCTGCCGGCCGCTCGCGCCTGGTGGCACTTCCGCGCCATGGGCCATGAGGACGTCGTCGTGCTGGACGGCGGCTTGCCCAAGTGGCTCGCTGAAGGCCGCCCGGTCGAGGACGGCCCCGCCATGCCGCAGGAGCGACACTTCACCCCGCGCTACCAGGCCGACATCTACCGCTCGCTGGAGCAGATGCGGGAAATCGTCGCGACCGGTCGCGAGCAGATCATCGACGCCCGCGCCGCCGGCCGCTTCGAGGGCAAGGATCCCGAGCCCCGCGCCGGTCTGCGCGGCGGCCACATGCCTGGGGCCCGCAACATCCCGCTCTCGGCCCTGCTGGCCGCCGATGGGACCATGCTGCCGGCCGACCAGTTGAAGACGGTTTTCGAGGCCGCTGGCGTCGATATCAATAAGCCCATCACCTCGACGTGCGGCTCGGGCATCACCGCCTCGGTCGTGGCCCTGGCCCTGGCCCGCCTCGGCAAGCCGCGTTCGGCAGTCTATGACGGCTCGTGGACGGAATGGGGCGGCCTGGCGGACACGCCCGTGGTCACCGGCCCGGCGGCTTAGCGCAGCGGCGGGGCGTACAGCAGGCCCGGCTTGGGCGCGTTCCACAGCGCGTTGAGGCCGCGGTCCAGTTTCAGCGCGGAGCCGCCGCCGATCTCCCGGTCGAAGATTTCGCCGTAACTTCCTCCCGCGATAATCGCGCGGTAGGCCCAGTCGGCGTCCAGGCCCAGCATGGCGCCGAACCCGCCCTCGCCCAGCAGCCGCCGCGCCTCTGGATCGGCGCCGGTCTTCATGTCCTTGGCGTTGGCCTTGGTCACCCCGTGCTCCTCGGCCAGAACCAGGGCGTAAAAGGTCCATCGGACGATGTCGGTCCAGGCCGGATCGTCCTGGCGAACCAGCGGGCCGAGCGGTTCCTTGGAGATGGCGTCGGGCAGGATCACGTGGGCGCCCGGATCATTCAGCACCGACCGCGCCGCCGCGAGCGCGGAAATGTCGGCGCTGACGGCGTCGCACCTGTCGGCCTGATAGGCCGCTCGGGCCTGCTCCTCGCTGTCGAACGCCATGGCCGTGTAGGCGATGCCGCGCGCGCGGAAGAAGTCCTCCAGGTTCTGGGCCGAGGTGGCGCCGCTCTGGACGCAGATCTTGGCCGTGTTCAGCTCAACGGCGCTGGTCAGGTTCAGGCCGCGGCGGACCATGAAATCCCTGGCCGTCGAAATAGGAGATCGCCGCCATGTCCAGCTGGTCGCCGGTGTCGCGCGAGAAGGTCCAGGACGTGTTGCGCCACAGGACGTCGACCTTGCCGGTTCGCAGAGCCGTGATCCGCTCCTCGTTGCCCAGCGGCACGAAGGTCACCTTGTCGGGCTTGCCCAGCACGGCCGCGGCCAGGGCGCGGCAGAAATCGACGTTGAAGCCGCGCCAGTGTCCGCCATTGTCGCGGAAGGCAAAGCCCGGCAGCCCGGGGTTCACGCCGCAACGCAACTCTCCCCGCGCCTTGATGGCCTTCAGGGTCTTGCTGGGCGCGGCGGGTTTGACGGCCAGCGGCGGCGCGTGTTCAGCGGGACGCGGCTCGGGCGGCGGATTCGCGCCGATCGCACCCGGCGAGCGCGAGCATCGACAAGACCACTACGCCAAAACGCACCGACACTCGATCACTCCTTGAACCGTCGCGCGCGCGGCGCTAGAGCCTGCCTGAGCAGGCTCTATCTCTTACGCTTAGAGCGTGGCAGACGCCAAAACCGCTCACACTTTTGGCTGCCACGCTCTAAACCACAACCGTACCGCCGCGTCGCCGAGAAGTCCCCGCCATGGATGAAGAAACCCGCCTGATCCGCAAGGGCTCCGAACCGACCGCCCTCGCGCGCACGGTCAATCCGCCGATCCAACGCGCCTCGACGGTGCTGCTGCCCAACGCCGCGTCACTCTACGACGACGACCAGGTCACCTACGGCATCACGGGCCTGTCGTCGCCGGCCGCCTTGCAGAAGGCCTTGGCCGAGCTCGAAGGGTCGCCGGATGTCACCCTCTATCCCTCGGGCCTGGCGGCGATCACCGGCGCCATGCTGGCGGTGCTGAAGGCCGGCGACGAGATCCTGGTGGTCGATAGCGCCTACAAGCCCACGCGCCGCTTCTGCGATCGTGTTCTGACCCGCTTCGGCGTCGCCACCACCTACTACGACCCAGCGCTGGACGCCGACGGGCTGATGGCGCTGACGACGCCCAGGACCCGGATGATCCTGCTTGAAGCCCCAGGCTCCCTGACTTTCGAGATGCAGGACGTGCCGGCCATCGCCAAGGCCGCCAACGACCGGGGCATCATCACCCTGATCGACAACACCTGGGCTGCCGGCCTCTACTTCAAACCCCTGGCGCACGGTGTGACGATCAGCGTCCAGGCCCTGACCAAATATGTCGGCGGCCACTCGGACTGCTTCATGGGCTCGGCCACGACCATGGATGTCGACATCGGCAACGCGCTGGGCGACGCCATGTGGGACATCGGCTGGTCGGTTTCGCCGGACGACGCCTACACCATGCTGCGGGGCCTGCGGACCTTGACCACTCGCCTGCCGCGTCACCATGAGAACGGCCTGGTCATCGCCCGCTGGCTGCAAGACCGTCCCGAGGTGGCGCGCGTGCTGCATCCCGCCCTGCCCGGCGATCCGGGCCACGCGCTCTGGAAGCGCGACTTCACCGGCGCCTGCGGCCTGTTCGGCGTAGTGCTCAAGCCGTGCAGCCAGCGCGCCGTCCACGCCTTCCTCGACGCGCTGAAGCTGTTCGGCCTGGGCTTTTCCTGGGGCGGCTACGAGAGCCTGGCCATCCACTGCGATCCACAGCTGAAGAACCGCTCGGTCCCGGTCGGTCTGGAGGGGCCGCTGCTGCGCCTGCACATCGGCCTCGAAGCCATCGAGGACCTGAAGATCGACCTCGACCGCGGGTTCGAGGCGCTCGGCTCGGCCTAGAGGTAGCGCATCTCAGCTTCGCTAGGCTGCTCCCACCAGAGATTGTCACGGCCGTTGCCGTAGTTGATCGGCGCGGCCGCCAGTTCCTCGGGCCTCGTGTCGTCCAGCGTGGCGACCTGGATCGAGACCACCTTGCCGCCCAGCTGCTCGACATCGGCGCGCCCGAACACGCGCACGCCGCACGTCGCGCAGAAGCAGTGATCGCCGCTCATCGTGCCGAACCTGTAGGTCCCCAGGCGGTCCTCGCCGGCGAGCAGGCGGAAGGCCTCCGGTTTCATCAAGGCGCCCCAGCTGCGGGTCTTGGCGCAGATCGAGCAATTGCAACGGCCGGTTCCCGCCTGCAGGTCGATCTCGGCTTCGTAGCGGACGGCGCCGCAGTGGCAGCTGCCGGTGTGAAATCTTGAGCATCTTCGTTCCTCGTGTCCCGTTCGTTGGACACGGTTCTAGGCCCCTCCTGCTGACAGCCTGCCGTCAGTATCGATGTCGCGATGACGCCAAACGCGATTGGAAGGTGCAATCGCCGCCTTCGCTCTTGCGGTCAGGTTGCAAGGCAAGCCAGTCTCGGCGTCTCGTTGTGAGGGGAAGTCTTTTCATGTTGCTCTACGTGTTCGCGTTGCTGATCGGCATGATCGCCGGCCTGCGCGCCATGACCGCGCCCGCCGCCGCCGCCTGGGCCGCCCGTCTGGGCTGGTTGCCCCTGGCCGGCTATCCGCTGGCCTGGCTGGGCGGGCTGATCCCGGTCCTGGTCCTCAGCGCCCTGGCCGCTCTGGAGCTGATCGCCGACCAGCATCCCAAGACGCCGAGCCGCAAGGTTCCGCACCAGTTCATCGCCCGCGTGCTCACCGGCGCCTTCGCCGGCGCGGCCCTGATGATGCCCGGCACCCACTGGCTGCGCGGCATGGTCATCGGCGCGGTCGGCGCGGTGATCGGCACATTCGTCGGCGCCGACTTCCGCGGCCGCCTGGCGGCCCGGTTCGGCAAGGACAAGCCGGCCGCGATCATCGAGGACGTCGTCGCCGTTGTCGGCGCCTTCGCGATCTTCTTCCTGGCCAAGACTGCGATCTGACCATGGCCGCCGCCGAAACCTTCGACGCCATCATCATCGGGGCCGGTCAGGCCGGCCCCTCCCTGGCCGGTCGCCTCAGCGCAGCGGGCTGGACCGTGGCGATGGTCGAGCGCAAGGACTTCGGCGGCACCTGCGTCAATACAGGCTGCATGCCGACCAAGACCCTGGTCGCCAGCGCCTACGCCGCGCATCTCGCTCGCCGCGCGGCGGACTACGGCGTTGTCCTCCAGGGCGAGGTCGGCGTCGACATGAAGCGGGTCAAGGACCGCCAGCAGACCGTGGTCCGCAACGCCCGCGGCAATGTCGAAAAATGGCTGCGCGGGATGAAGGGCGTCACGGTCCTCCAGGGCCATGCCCGCTTCGAGAGCGCCGACACGGTCCGCGTGGGCGAGCGTCTGCTGACCGCGCCGAAGATTTTCCTGAATGTCGGCGGCCGGGCCAACGCGCCGGACATGCCGGGGATCGGCGACATCGACTACCTGACCAATGTCGGGATGATGCAGCTCGATACGCTGCCAGAACATCTGGTCATCGTTGGCGGCAGCTATATCGGGCTGGAATTCGCCCAGATGTTCCGCCGGTTCGGCAGCCAGGTGACGGTGGTCGAGATGGGCCCACGCCTGATCGGCCGCGAGGACCCGGAGATCTCTGACACGGTCCGCGAAATCCTGGAGGCCGAAGGTGTCGCCGTCCGCCTCAACGCCGAGTGCATCAGCTTCAGTACCTGCCCCGAAGGCTACTGCGTCCACGTCACCTGCGAGACCGGCGCGCCGCAGGTGACGGGCTCGCACGTGCTGCTGGCGGTGGGCCGCAAGCCCAATACCGACGACCTGGGACTGGAGGCCGCCGGGATCGCGACCGACAAGCGCGGCTATGTCGTGGTCGACGATCAACTGAAGACCAATGTCCCGGGGATCTGGGCGATGGGCGACTGCAACGGCAAGGGCGCCTTCACCCACACCGCCTACAACGATTTCGAGATCATCGCCGCGAACCTGCTTGATGACGATCCGCGCAAGGTCAGCGACCGCATCACCTGCTACGGCCTGTTCATCGACCCGCCCCTGGGCCGTGTGGGCATGACCGAGGCGGAAGCCAAGGCCAGCGGCCGCCCGCTGCTGGTCGGCCAGCGTCCGATGACCCGCGTAGGCCGCGCGGTCGAAAAGGGTGAGACCCAAGGCTTCATGAAAGTGGTGGTCGACGCCGAGACCAAGCAAATCCTCGGCGCGGCGATCCTGGGCCTGAACGGCGATGAAGTCGTCCACGGCATGCTGGACCTGATGTACGCCAAGGCGCCCTACACGGTCATCTCGCGGGCGGTGCACATCCACCCCACGGTATCGGAGCTGGTTCCGACCATGCTCCAGGAGCTGAAGCCGCTTTAGATTTTCACCGCGCGGCTTTCAGACGAAATCGAGACTGTTGCGGTTGCGATAGAAAACGCGGTCCCCACCTAGCTTCGCAGACGCCGACGGAGGGTCGGCGCCCCGCTCGAGGGACAAGTCTCCTATGCCTACCCTGTTCGACCCGCTGCGCGTCGGCGCGCTTGAATTGCCCAACCGCGTGGTTATGGCGCCGCTGACCCGCCTGCGCGCTGGTCCGACCAACATCCCCAACGCCCTGATGGCTGAGTACTACGCCCAGCGCGCCTCCGCCGGTCTGCTGATCACCGAGGGCGTGCCTGTGAGCCCGCAAGGCGTCGGCTATGCCGGCGTCCCGGGCATCTGGTCGAAGGAACAAACGGAAGCCTGGAAGCAGGTGACCAAGGCCGTGCATGACAAGGGCGGCCGCATCTTCATGCAGATCTGGCACGTCGGGCGCATCTCCGACCCCGAACACCTGCACGGCGAACCGCCGGTCGGCCCCAGCGCCATCGCCGCCAAGGGCCATGTCAGCCTGCTGCGCCCCGAGCGCCCCTACCCGACTCCGCGCGCCCTGACGACCGAGGAAGTCGGCGGTGTCGTCGAAGCCTTCCGCCAAGCCGCCCAGAACGCCAAGGACGCCGGCTTCGACGGCGTGCAGCTGCACGGCGCCAATGGCTACCTGCTCGACCAGTTCCTGCAGGACGGTTCGAACCAGCGCACCGACCAATATGGCGGTTCGATCGAAAACCGTGCTCGCCTGCTGCTGGAAGCGACCGACGCGGCGATCTCGGTGTTCGGCGCCGACCGCGTGGGCGTCCATCTGGCCCCGCGCGCCGACAGCCACTCGATGGGCGACAGCAACCTGCCGGCCACCTTCGGCTATGTCGCCAAGGCCCTGGGCGAGCGCAAGATCGCCTTCATCTCGGCCCGCGAGCACGAGGCGTCCGACAGCCTGGGTCCGGCGCTGAAGGCGGCTTTCGGCGGTGTCTACATCGCCAATGAGAAGTTCGATCTGGCCAGCGCCAACGCCGCCATCGCGGCCGGCAAGGCCGACGCCATCGCCTTCGGCAAGGCCTATATCGCCAACCCGGATCTGGTGGAGCGCCTGAAGAAGGGCGCGCCGCTCAATGCGCCCGATCCCACCACCTTCTACGGCTTCGACAACGGCGCCCGGGGCTACACCGACTATCCGACGCTGGCCCAGGTCAGCGAACCGGCCGAGTAATCGATGCGATCCTCGCGATGGCTTCAGGTCGTCGCGGGGATCAGCCCCTCGGCCATATAGGCCCGCGCCACCGCCTCGGCGACCTTGATGCCATCCACCGCCGCCGAGAGGATGCCGCCGGCATAGCCCGC
This sequence comes from Caulobacter sp. UC70_42, assembly GCF_044056025.1. NCBI lineage: Bacteria > Pseudomonadati > Pseudomonadota > Alphaproteobacteria > Caulobacterales > Caulobacteraceae > Caulobacter > Caulobacter sp. UC70_42. Next base: position 4,169,353 of record NZ_CP171994.1, read on the forward strand.
GCCCTCACCGGCTGGGAACAGGCCGGCGGTGTTCAGGCTCTGGAAGTCCTTGCCCCGGGTGATCCGGATCGGTGAGGACGTCCGGGTCTCGACGCCCGTCAGGAGCACGTCGGGGTGGTCGTAACCGGCGATCTGGCGGCCGAAGACCGGCAGCGCCTCGCGCATGGCCTCGATCACGAAGTCTGGAAGGCAGGCCGACAGGTCCGTCAGGGTAACGCCCGGCTTGTAGGACGGGACCACCTCGCCCAGCTCGGTCGACGGCCGGCCCGCCATGAAGTCGCCGACCTTCTGGCCTGGCGCCTGATAGCTGGACCCGCCCGCCACATAGGCCAGGCTCTCCCATTTGCGCTGGAACGCGATCCCGGCCAGCGGATGGCCCGGATAGTCGCGTTCGGGGTCGATGCCGACCACGAAGCCGGAATTGGCGTTCCGTTCGTTGCGCGAATACTGGCTCATGCCGTTGGTCACCACGCGGCCGGGCTCCGAAGTCGCCGCCACCACCGTGCCGCCCGGGCACATGCAGAAGCTGTAAACGGTGCGGCCGTTCTTGCAGTGGTGGGAGAGGCTGTAGTCGGCCGCGCCCAGGTCGGGGTGACCCGCGCAGGCGCCGAAGCGCGCCTTGTCCATCCACGACTGCGGATGCTCGATGCGCACGCCGATCGAGAACGGCTTGGCCTCGATATGGACGCCGCGTTCGTACAGGACCTCGAAGGTGTCGCGCGCGCTGTGGCCGAGGGCCATGACCACATGGCGAGCCGGGAGGTAGCCTCCACCGGCGATGTGCAACCCCTTCAGTTGGCGCGAACCGTCGGCGCGGACCTCGATGTCGAAGTCCTCGACCTTGTGCCGCCAGCGGTATTCACCGCCCAGGCTCTCGATGAGAGCACGCATCTGCTCAACCATGTGCACCAGGCGGAAAGTGCCGATGTGGGGATGGGCCTCGGTCAGGATCTCTTCGGGCGCGCCGGCCCTGACGAACTCTTCCAGCACCTTGCGGCCCAGGAAGCGCGGGTCCTTGATCTGGCTGTAGAGCTTGCCGTCCGAGAAGGTCCCCGCCCCGCCTTCGCCGAACTGGACGTTCGACTCCGGGTTCAGTTCGCTCCTGCGCCACAGGCCCCAGGTGTCCTTGGTCCGCTCGCGCACGACCTTGCCGCGATCGACGATGATCGGCTTCAGGCCCATCTGGGCCAGGATCAGGCCGGCGAACAGGCCACAGGGGCCTGCGCCGATCACCACCGGACGCGGACCTTCGAAGCCTTCCGGCGCCTTGGCCACGAAGCGGTACTCGGTGTCGGGTGTGACGCGCACGTGGTGGTCGCCCGCGAAGCGCGCCAGGACGGCGGCCTCGTCGCGTAGCGCCACATCGACCGAATAGACCATCAGGATCGCCGACTTGCGGCGCGCGTCATGGGCGCGGCGAGCGATCTCGAAGCTGACCAAGTCGTCGGCCCCGATCCCGAGCCGTTCGATGATGGCGGGCTTCATCGCTTCCGGCGGATGGCCGAGCGGCAGCTTCAGTTCCGAAATACGCAGCATGGCGGGCGTCTTAGCCAAAAGCGGGCCGGCGCGCCATCGCGACGCGCATCGTCCGCGCGCCGCGCAAAGCCGTCAGGACAAGGATGAACCAGCCCAACCGTCGCAAACACTTCACAAAATTCCGGCTCCGAAAACTGTCCCCGTCGAGGCCCCGGCCGCCTCTCCCCGCCAGACGACCGGCGGGGAAGCCTCTCCGTCCCGTCATCGCTCAAGCGGAAACCGCAAGGGATCGGGGCCATGCTCAAAGTCACCAAGTTCAACCTTCTGACCACGACGGCGCTGACCGTCGCCGTGCTGAGTGTCGCCGCCCAGGCGCGCGCCGCTGAAGCGCCGGCCCCAGCCGCCGCGTCTGGCGACGTCTCGGAAGTCGACGCCATCGTCGTCACCGGTTTCCGCGACAGCCTGCTGCACGCGCGCGACCTCAAGCGTAAGGCCGTCGGCGCCGTCGACGTGATCGTTTCCGAAGACATCGCCGCCTTCCCCGACCTGAACCTGGCGGAATCGCTGCAGCGCGTGCCGGGCGTCACCATCTCGCGTGACAGCGGCGAAGGCCGTCAGATCACCTTGCGAGGCCTGGGGCCAGACTTCACGCGCACCCAGCTGAACGGCATGGAAGTGCTGGGCAACACCGCCTCGGGCATGGACAACCGCGGCGGCGTCAGCCGCTCGCGCGCCTTCGATTTCAGCCTGTTCGCCTCGGAACTGTTCAACCGCGTGACGGTGCAGAAGTCCTACGCCTCCGAGCAGGACGAAGGCGGCATCGGCGGCACCGTGCAGCTGGCGACCGCCAAGCCGTTCGACTATCCGGGCTTCAAGGCCGTGCTGTCGGCCAAGGGTCAGCGCAACAGCAACGCCGACGACAAGATCACACCGCGCGTGGTCGGCCTGATCTCGAACCGCTGGGGTGATTTCGGCGCCCTGGCCTCGATCGCCTATGGCGAGACCGACTCCAACGAGTTCGGCTATCGCAGCTACAACTGGGGTCGGATCCGCGCAAATCCGGGCAATATCGGCTCGGGGGTCAACGCCGCCGACGCCGCGCGCCTGACGGCCGCCACCGCGACCGTCTTCGCCCCGCAGGCCAACACCTATTCGACCTGGTTCGACCGCCGCAAGCGCCTGGGCGCGACGGTGGCCCTGCAGTACGAACCGGGCGACAAGCTGAAGCTGGCCTTCGACGGCCTGTACAGCCAGCTGGAAAACAGCCGCCAGAACTTCTCGCTGGCCACTTCGGGCGTCAACAGCCTGACCGGCAACATCACCGGCACGCAGGTGATGCAGACGGCGGTGATCCAGGGCGACACCCTGATCGCCTCCAGCTACACCGGCGTCGACATCCGCAGCGAGTTCAACCGCGAGGAAGACAAGACCAAGTTCTACCAGCTGGGTCTGAGCGGCTCGTACCAGGCCACCGACAAACTGCTGCTGTCGGGCCTGATCGGCTACTCGAAGTCGGACTACGCCCTGCCGGTCTTCGACAAGGTGTTCCTGGAATCCAAGAACTACGCCTTCAGCTTCGACGACCGTCCGAGCATGCCGGTCAACACCTACGGCGCCGGCCTGACCGACCCGGCCAAGTGGGACCTGATGCGCATGGACACTCAGGAGAACAAGATCTCCTCGGAATACACCAACGCCAAGTTCGACGTCGCCTTCGCGGCCAACGAGATCTCCTCCCTGAAGGGCGGCGTCTCGTACAAGAAGTTCAAGAACTACGGCGCTCAGTGGGGCGACAAGCAGTTCAGGAACGTCCCGGCCAACACCAAAATCCCGGACAATCTCAAGCTGGTCCTGCCGTTCAAGTCGCTGGGCGCCTACATCGTCGGCGACGTCGATCCGGTCTACGCCCAGATCGGCCAGACGCGTGACCTGGAAGCCCAGGGCGCGAAGTTCGCCACCCCGGGCACGGCCTTCACTGTGACCGAGGAGACCAAGGCGGCCTATCTGCAGTACGACCTGAACACCGAGATCCTGGGTAAGGGCGTGCGGGCCAACGCCGGCGTGCGCTACTATTCGACCGACCTGAGCTCGGACGGCACCCTGAACACCGGGACCAGCCTCCAGCCGGTGTCGATCAAGCACAAGTATAACGGCTGGCTGCCGGCCCTGAACGTGGCCGTCGATGTCAACGAAGGCATGGTCGCCCGCTTCAGCGCCAACCGCGACATCAGCCGCCCGGCCCTGGGCGACCTGGCCGCCGCCGGTTCGCTGACCACCGCCCCGTTCGGCGGCACGATCAGCACCGGCAACCCGAACCTGACGCCGTTCACCTCGGACTCGATCGAAGGCTCGCTGGAGTTCTACGACGGCAAGGTCGGGTCTTTCACGATCGGCGTCTTCTACAAGAAGCTGAAGTCGTTCATCACGTCGCAGACCAGCATCATGCCCTATTCGCAAACGGGCTTCCCGCTGTCGTTCCTGCTGCCGGGCCAGGATGGCTCGATCCTGTACAATGTCAGCCGCCCGGTGAACGGCCCCGGCGCCGACATCCAGGGCCTGGAAGCCTCGTTCCAGCGTGACTTCGACTTCCTGCCCGCCCCGTTCAACCACCTGGGCGTCGTGGCCAACGGCACCTATGCCGACGGCTCCTCGCCGGTGATCATCAGCGGCCAGTCGGTGACCCTGCCGCTGTTCCAGCTGTCGAAGTACTCGGCCAACGCTACCATTTACTACGAGACGGATGCCTGGGGCATGCGCCTGTCGACCGCCTATCGGGACAAGTACCTGACCGGCGCCGGCGGCAACGGCAACATCGGCGACGGCTACAAGGCGACCAACAATATCGACTTCGCCGCCCACTATAACGTGCTGCCGAAGCTGAAGCTGACGCTGGAAGGCATCAACCTCTCCAACGAGCACAGCATCCAGTTCACCGACATCGCCGCCAAGCGGACGACGGTGAACGTCAGCAGCGGTCGCACCATCCTGATCGGCGCGACCTACGAGTTCTAAGCCCTTCCAAGAGCCCCCTTGAACTGGGCCGCCGTCCTCCCGGATGGCGGCCCTCTTTTTTGCGGCAGGCCCGCCAGGCGTTGCCGCTGGGCCACGCCGCGGCGCTCGGACAGATCCGTCCACAGAACCTTCAAATTAGTGACATGCGTCCTTTGTAGGGGTTCGCGCGGGCGCCCGAAGCTTTTACGGGCCGCCGTTGTGAGGACCCTTATGGCGGGACGGCGCGCCTGGCTGTCGCGATCAGGTCCAGTGATGGCCGGATCGATGCTGGCCCTGGCCGCCGTGGCGCCGGTGCGAGCCGAGACACCGAAGCGCTTCGAGATCCCAGGCGGCGATCTTTCTCAGGCCCTCAACGCCTTTTCTCATCAGGCCGACGTACCGGTCATGACCCTGGCCGACATCCGCCGCCGCATCAGCCGGGGCGTGCGCGGCCTGCTGACGCCAGAGCAGGCGTTGAACCGGTTGATCGACGGTCAAAACCTGCGCGCCGTGGCGGCCGGAGGCGGCTATGTCCTGCGCGAAGCGGCCCCCACGCCGCCCTCTTCGGTCACCGCCGCGCCCCGCTACGCCCCGCCATCCGAGGCGCCGACCGAGGTCGACCAGGTCATCGTCACGGGCTTTCGCGAAACCCTGCTGCACGCCCGCGACCTGAAACGACGGGCCGCCGGCGCCCAGGAGGTGATCCTGGCCGAGGACATCGCCGCCTTCCCCGACCTCAATCTCGCCGAGTCCCTGCAGCGCGTACCCGGCATGACCATCTCGCGCGACACCGGCGAGGGCCGCCAGATCGCGCTGCGCGGCCTGGGCCCGGACTTCACCCGCGCCCAGCTGAACGGCATGGAGGTCTCGGCCTCGACGGCCTCGGGCATGGACAATCGCGGCTCGGTCAGCCGCACCCGGGCCTTCGACTATTCGATCTTCGCCAGCGAGCTCTTCAACAGGGTCACGGTCTGGAAGTCCTACGCGGTCGACCAGGATGAAGGCGGCATAGGCGGTACGGTCGAGCTACGCACGGCCAAGCCCTTCGACTATCCAGACGACAAGCTGGCCTTCTCGGCCAAGGCGTTGAACAACAGCGCCACCGGCGTGGTCAGCCCGCGGATCGCGGCCCTGGCCTCGCGGCGTTGGGGCGACGTCGGGGCGCTGATCTCGTTGGCCTACAGCGAGAACGACGCCAACGAGTACGGCTATCGCAACTGGGGCTGGTCGCCGGTGACCTTCGGCGCGGCCAATATCGGGCCGGACGTGGCGCGCGACGTGGCCGATCGCCTGCTGGCCACCGGTCCCGACCGAGTCGTCGCGCCCATGGCCGAGAGCTATTCGACCTGGTTCGACCATCGCGAGCGGCTGGGGGTCACCCTATCCCTGCAATATCAACCCGGCGATCGGATGAGGCTGGGCGCGGATCTGCTTTACGGCCGGCTCTCCAACGATCGCGACGAGTTCTCCCTGGCGGCGGCCGGCGACAATCCGCTGACCGGCGATGTCAAGGGAACCCAGCGCCTGCGCGCCGCCGAGATCCGGGGCGACAGTCTCGTCTACGCCGACTATTCCGGCGGCGTCGATCTACGCAGCGAGCATAAGCGCTCGGAGGACACGACGGTCTTCCTGCAGAGCGCGATCAATGGCGAGATCCAGGTCAGCGACCGCCTGCGCCTGCGCGGCGCGGCCGGCTACTCGAAGTCGGACTTCGAAGGACCGGTCTTCGACAAGATCTTCCTGCAGGCCAGCGACAAGGCCTTCGCCTACGACCTGCGCGGCGGCGATGCGGCCGCGAACAGCCGCTATGGCTTCGACCCGGCCGATCCCACCCAGTGGAGCCTGATGCGGGCCGACACGCGCGAGGACCAGGTCGTCAACCAGTTCACCACCGGACGCCTCGACTTCGACTACCAAGCCGCGCCGGCCCTGACGATCGAAGGCGGCGCCCAGTACAAGTCGTTCCACAACGACGGCTACACCCGCCGCGGCCGGGCGGACTACCCGACCGGGGGTCCCGCGCCGCAGGCGGTCAAGGAACTGGTCTTCGAAAAATCGCTGCGCCCCTACATCGTCGGCGACATCGACGCGACCTTCGCGCGCCTGGCCATCAACCGCGACCTGACCGAGGCCGACGACATGCCCGGCTCGCACTATTCCCTCAGCGAGAAGACCTGGGCCGCCTATCTGATGGCGCGAGTCAAAAGCGCGGTGGGCGACAAGACGTGGCGCGGAGATTTCGGCGTCCGCTACTACGCCACCGACCTGACCTCGGCTGGCATGGTCAATACCGGGACCAAGCTGGAGCCGGCCTCGATCCAGAGCCATTACGATGGCGTGTTGCCCGCCCTGAACCTGGCGGTCGACCTGTCGCCGCGCGTCGTCGCCCGCGTCTCGGCCAACCGCAACATCAGCCGGCCCAGCCTCTCGGACCTGCGCGCGGCCGGCAATGTCAATTCGGCCCCGTTCGGCGGGACCATCTCGGCCGGCAATCCAAACCTGCGCCCGTTCCTGGCCGACGCGGTCGAGGGCGCGCTGGAGGTCTACCCGGGCCGCGGCGGCTATTTCGCCGTCAGCCTGTTCTACAAGCGGATGGACTCGTTCATCACCACGGCGACCAGCGCGGTGCGCTATGGCTCGACCGGCTATCCGCTGGCGTTCCTGGCGCCCGGCAACGGCCCCGACACGGTCTACACCTTCGTGCGGCCGGTGAACGGCGATGGGGCCTCGATCAAGGGCGTCGAGTTGGCCTGGCAGCGCGACTTCACCTTCCTGCCCGCCCCGTTCGATCAGCTGGGCTTCGTCGGCAATGTCACCCACGCCGCCGGCCGCTCGAACGTACTGATCGAGGACCGCTCGATAGCCCTGGACCTGTTCCAGCTGTCGAAATGGACCTCGAACGCGACGCTTTACTACGAGACCGCGCGGTGGGGCGCGCGGGTCTCGTCGGCCTATCGCTCGGGCTATCTGGACGGCGCGGGCAGTCCAGGCTCGATCGGCTCGGGCTACAAGGCGTCGAACAACATCGACTTCGCCGCCCACTACAATACGGCCGGCGGCCTGCGGATCGTGCTGGAAGGTGTCAATCTCACGGATGCGCCGATCACCCAATACACCGATATCACCGAGAAACGCCTGACCGCCCGCACGGTCAGCGGCCGCACCTTCACCCTGGGTGTGACCTATGAGTTTTGACGGGCGAATTCCGATTCCGAAACATTTTCTGTCCCCGTTCGCCCGGCTCGCGCCTCTCCCCTCCATGGACGCGTGCACGACCATGCCGACTGGAAGCGCCATGAAGGACGTCCTCGCGGCGCTGCGGCCTCACGAACGCAAGCTCGCGGCCTATATCGTGCGGCGGTCCAAGGACCCGGCGCGCGCAGAGGACATCCTGCAGGAGACCCTCCTGATGGTGTTGCGCCAGGCGCGAAAGCAGGAGATCACCCAACCGCTGGCCTATGCCTACCGGGTGGCGGATTCGCTGATCTACGCCCAGGCGCGCCGCGACCGGCGCGAGGAGCCGATCGGCGACGAGGACTTCGGCTGCGACCTGCCGCTGCCCGACGCGGTGCTGGAGCACAAACAACGCGCCGCGGTCTTCGAGAAGGCGCTGAATCGCCTCTCGCCGCTGCGCCGCGACATCTTCATCCGCCGTCACCTCGACGGCCAGTCCAGACAAGCCATCGCCGACGATCTTCGGATCAATGTGGAGGCCGTCAAGAAACACCTCGTGCGGGCCATGACCGAACTGGCCGACGCGATGCAGGACGCGGCGGTCAACGCCGCGCGAGAAGGGAGCCGCCAGGATGCGCGCTAACGACAACTGGCGCCCGCCATCCGACGAGGACTTGGAGATCGCGGCCGACTGGGCCGATCGCCTGCCCGACCTGACGCAAGCCGAGCGAGCCGAGCTTGAAGCCTGGCTGGCCAGCGCGCCCAGCCGCGCGGCCGCCTTCGCCCTGATGCGTGACACCCAGCGCGACACCGCCCTGCTGGACGCCGCCGAGCGCGTCCGCGCCGCGCCCGCCAAGAGGCGACACCTGCGCATGGGCTTGATCGCCGCCGGCGTCGCCATGGTCGTGGGGCTGTCGGTCACGGTGCTGATGCGTCCGTACCTGAGCGAAGGGCCGATCGACCTGGCCACCCCGGTGGCGCGCGCGCGCCGAGCATCGGATGAGCGACAAGTCCGTGATCACCCTGGCCGCCGACACCGGCGTCTCGGTGCGCTACAGCCGCGCCGCCCGCGACGTGGCGCTGAACAAGGGCGACGCGGTGTTCGACGTCGCCGAGGACGCCAAGCGACCCTTCCGGGTCCAGGCCGGCGACACCCAGGTGACCGCCGTCGGCACCACCTTCGAGGTCGAACTGGTCAGCGACGCCGTCCAGGTCCGCGTGTTCGACGGCGTGGTGCGGGTCAATCGCGATGGCGCCGAACGCCGCGTCGGCAAGGGCGAGTGGCTGATGCTGGCCGCCGACCGCGCGCCGGTCCAGGGCCGCCTGGGCCCCGACAGCTACCAGGCCTGGCGTTCGGACTGGCTGGACGCCGACGCCCTGCCGCTGAAATACGTGATCGCCCGCCTCAACCGCTACACGCTCCAGAGCGTGGCGTTGCACGACGCGGCGCTGGGCGAGCTGAAGGTCAGTGGCCGGTTCAAGCTGGACCGCCCCGCCGAGTCCCTGGCGATGATCGCCGCCCTGCTGGACATGCGGACCGACCCGGACGGCCGCAAGGTCTATCTCTCGCCGCGCCAGACCTCGCCCGAAGGGGCGCGGGGACCGACAACCTAGCCCCGCGCGCCGTCGCCCAAGCTATCGTCGCGGCTCTGAGCTAGCTTTCGACCGGCTCACCGATTGCAATGAAGCCGTGGGCCTGGCTTCGCGTCGCCTCGCCGGTGGTGATGCGCATCAAGGGATTGGGCCGCGGCTCGGCGACCTTGGTCAGGGCGTTGCGGTCGACATGACGGAACGGCGCCGTGCGGCCGCGGACCTGCAGCATGGTGGTTGAGGTGTAGGACCACCCGCCGTCGGCCTCGAAGCGGACGTCCAATTCGTAGGAATCCGTCCGGAACGCCCACTCCAGGAAGTCGGTCGAACAGATGCCGTAGCCCGGCCCGCCCCGCTCGGCGCGAACGACCAGTCCTGAACCATCCTCGGCCGCGCGCCCGGCGGCCAGGGCAACCTGGCCGCGCGGAATGGCCAGGGTCTGCAGGATCAGGCCCGTCGCCGGCTCGTACAGCCAATAACCGACCTGGTCGTGAAAGCTGGTCTCCTCATCCGAGGCGACGATGTGGACATGATAGCGCAGGCCGTAGAACAGCTGCGGGCCGTTGGCCTGCGGGTCGATCGGCTGCATCTCGATGCGCTCGAGAAAGTCGCGCCGTTCGGGGCCTTCGGCCTTCGGGTTCAGATCGACGCCCTTCAGTCCCTCCCATACGCCAGCCAGCGGACGCAGCGGACCCAGATTGGCCAAGGTGTCCGGATCCACGTCCGAGGGCTCGGTGAAGATGTCGTCGGGAAAATTGATCATGCCGGCCTCCGGTGACGCTTGACCTCGGCTCTAGCGGCCCAGGCGCGCCGGTCAAGCCGAAGAACCTCCACTTGTGCGTTCACCGGCGACTGAGCCCGGATTTGCCGTTCAGAAGGTGGCGTCGATCACGGCTCGGAACGCCGCGGCGACCGGCTCGACCAGTTCCCCCGACACGCAACGCATATCGTCGCCGGCGGTATGGAAGTAGCGATGGCCGCCATAGAGGCCGATGGCCGACACGTAGCCGGCCTCGATCACATTGACGAGTTCGCCGCCGGCATTGGCCTTGTTGGCCTCGTAGGTGGCCTCAAGACCGGTGATGCCGTGGAAGGCTCGGCGGGTCCGTTCCAGCAAGTCCGGCGTCGCGGTCAGCACACGCTGGGCGTCGGCGCTGGGTAAAGGCCGCAGGGCGCCCAGTTCATGCCAGTCGCGCGCGGCGGCGCTTGCGCCGATGTGGACCCAGGCGTGGGTGTCGGCGGGCTTGGGCGCGTGGTGCTCCAGATAGCGCTCCCCGCCCAGATAGATGTATTCGTGGCCGCTGGTGGCGGCGAATTCCAGATTGACCTTGGGCTTGGCCGCCGCCAGGCCAAGGGCCAGCGACAGCCAGATCGCCACTCCCGCCCCTCGCTCGGCCGCGCAGGTGAACCAGCCCGAACGCGGCGTGGTGACGATCAAGGTCTTGGCCGCGCCGCGATCGAGACGGGCGATCAGGTTGTAGGCCGGTCGCCGGCCGACCTCGGCGTCGACCGTCAGGGTCACGGTCGCGCCCGCCTTGGCGGCCGCGACGAATGGAGGGGCGTCCTTGGGGGCCAGCAGGACGACTGGCTTCTGGAAGCCGGGTTCCGACGGGCTGACATTCAGGCCGATCACCTCGCCTGTCGGCCCCGTGGTCACGACCACGGCCGCCGCCGCGCCGCGATCAAAGGCGTCCTTCAGAGCGGCGCGGATGACCGGTTGGGCCATGCTGACCCACCGGCTGTACGGCAGCACGACCAGCGCGATGGCTCCATCAAGGCTCCCCGGCATGGCGGACGACTTGAGGGGCGCGGTCAGTCCCCCGACGGCCGTCGTCCTGACGGTCGCCTGCGGGAAGACCTCGGCGCGTCGTCCGCCGGCGACCAGCGTCGCCTGGCGCACATCTGCGTACGGGACCTCGAAGGCCTGTCGCTCGCAGCGATAGCCGAGCGCGGTCAGCTCCTTTTCCAGCCAATCGCCGCTGGCGTTGTCGCCCGCGCCGCCCGAGGCCTTGCCCCCAAAGCCGGCGAAGCGCTCCAGCACCATCTGCAGCCAGGCGGCGTCGAATTTGGCGGCCGCCGCTTGAGCCCCCGGCGCAGCCGCCAGAGCGCCGACGCCCAGGGCGCCCACCAGAAGATCCCGACGCGACGCGCCCATGCCGTTCTCCGTTCCCGTCAACCGTGGATGATGTGCGCCTCGACGGCGCGTCGGCGAACCATGGCGAGGGCCAAGGCGCATTGTCGCCGGCGAATCGCGGCGGCGCGGCGACCATGAACAGGCCTGGCATGATCCCCTCCCTCGACGCCGTGATCGCCGCGCCGTTGACCTCGAGGACACACGCGTGCGTTCAACCTCGTCAACAATATTGTTCAACAATTTTTGTTGATGCTCGCGCGAAATGAAGTTCATCATCCGCGATGATCGAGCACGGCTTCCGCTTCGCCCCCGCTTCCGGCGCCAAGATGGCCATGCAGGACAAGCAAGCTCCGGGGCTCTTCCTTGTTGCGCCTGACTTCATACACGGCCCGGCCGACAAGGGCCTGCCAATTCATGGGAGGCGACTCATGCCATTCGCGATTTCACGCCGGACCATTCTGGCCAGCGCGGGGCTTCTCGCGGCCTCGCCAGCCCTCGCCGCCGCGCCGTCCACGGCCCTGCGGCCGGTGCTCGACTATCTGGGCGAGCAGAACACCACCGGCTTCCTGGTGGTCCAGAACGGCGAGACACTGGTCGAAAAGAACTGGCCCCTGCCGGCCGACGCGGGCCAGTTTCGGGCCAGCTTCACCTACGGAACGACAAACGACGGCGCCTTGCTGGAGGATGTCGCCTCGCAGCAGAAGAGCTTCGTCTCGATGCTGATCGCCATCGCCATCGACAAGGGCCTGATCGATGTCGACAAGCCGGTCGCCCACTATATCGGCGCGGGGTGGTCCAAGGCTTCGCCCGAGCAGGAAGCGGCGATCCGCGTGATCCATCTGCTGACCATGGCCTCGGGCCTGGACGAGAAGCTGGCCTTCGTCGCTCCGGCGGGGACGCGATTTTTCTATAACACCCCGGTCTATGCGGAAACCAAACGCGTCGTGGCCGCCGCCGCCAAGCTGCCGCTCGAGACCATCACCCGCGACTGGCTGACCGCGCCGGCCGGGATGGTCGACACCGCCTGGCGCCAACGGCCCACCGCCTTCGCCAGCGTCGGCAACGCCACGGGTCTGGTCACCTGCCCACGCGACGTCGCCCGGTTCGGCCAGATCGTGCTTGACGGCGGCAAGGCGGCCGACGGCAAGCGGATCGTCTCCGAAGCAAGCCTCAAGGCCATGTTCGTCCGCTCGGCGACCAACCCCGCCTATGGCCGGCTGTGGTGGCTGAACGGCGGCTCGGAGACCATCCGAGCGACCGGACGCGCCACGCCGGGGCCGCTCATTCCCGCCGCGCCCGCCGATACGGTCGCTGCGTTCGGAGCGCTCGACCGTCGCCTGTATGTCAGCCCCAGCCGCAAGCTGGTCGTTGTCCGCATGGGTCAGGCCGCGGCCGACCAGGATTTCGACCAGCAGCTGTGGCTGCGCCTGTCGAAGGCGCTGGGCTGACGACCTCAAGCCGCCTTGACGTTCTGCGCCGCCTTGGCGGCCAGAAACGCCGGCCGCGCGGAGAGTCGCTCCCAATAGGCCGCGACTTCCGGGCTGAACTTGTGATCCAGTCCGACCGTATGGGCCAGCAGCAGGGCGTAGCCCACGCAGACGTCGGCCATGGTGAACCGTCCGGCGCACAGCCATTCGCGGTCGGCCAGGGCGCGGGTCACATGGCGCAGGCGCGACAGGAACCACTGGGCGTAGTCGTCGGCCGCCTGCTTCACCCGGCGCTCCTCGGGCTCCAGCTGGGTGTAGCGCAGCACGATCGTCTGCGGGAACGTCAGCGTCGCCTCGCCGCGATGCATCCAGTCCAGCCACAAGCCGTAGTCCGGCTCGTCCACGCCGACCGCCAGCGGCGTGGGGCCATGGCGTGTCGCGAGATACTGCGGATCGCGGCCGACTCGGTCATTCGCGTCTCCGCATCGATCAACAGCGGGATCGTGCCCAGCGGATTTTGCGCCAGGTACTCGGGCGCCAGGAAGCGTGGCGGGAACGGCAACAGGTGCAGGCGATAGGCCAGCCCCATCTCCTCCAGCGCCCAAAGGGCTCGGAACGATCGCGCGTCATGGCAGTGGTAGAGTTCGATCACCGGGGCCCCCCTCGCCTGGCCCCACAGCGGCCGCCCGCGGGCGCTGTGGGCAATCTCGTTCCGGCGATCGTACAACAGGAATTGAGATTGGCCGCCAGCCCCACGGCAAGCTCGCCAGCCACCGCGCCCTATTTCAGACCCGGCTTGGCGCGCGGATAGCTGCGGGTCGACAGAGCCGGGACCTTGTAGTCGACCTGGAAGTGGCAGGCCTCGCCATAGGTCTTCACGGCCTCGGCGCAGCCGACGGCCAGGGTCGCGGGGCTGGGCTTGGTTCCCAGCTCGATCCAGGCCGTCATAGCCCGCAGCAAGGCCGCGTATTCGGGCGTGGCCAGCTTGGAATGCTCGTGCTCGTCGGTGAACGACTGGACCAGCAGGTCGCTCTTGCCAGCCTTGGCGACGGTGTCATGGAACACCTGTTCCAGTTCGACGAAGGCGGTCGGATCGTCGATGGCGTGCATCGTCAGGGTCGGAACCGGCAGCTTGCCGGTCAGGTCGCTGTCGTCGGCCAGCCTGCGCACGCCTTCCGGATCGGCCTTGAAGCGGATCACGCCCTTGTTCAGCGCCTTGTCGTCGTCGGAACCCTTGTAGACCACGCCGATGTTGGTGAAGGGGTTCTTTCCGCCCAGCCGCTTGTTGACCATGTCGGCAAAGGTGAAGGTCGCCCAGGAGAGGTGGCTGCCCAGGGTGCGCTCGGGGATCCTGGTCACCGCCAGGATATTGGCGAGGTTGCGCCGCTGCTGCACCGTGCGCTGGCCCGCCGGCAGGTCGACGCCGGTGCAGGCGTTGACCCGCTCGTCGAGCTCCTTGTTGGTCAGCTTCGAGCCGACCGGCTGTCCCTGCCACAACGGATACTGGGCCTCGCCCTTTTCCGGATGGTTGCCGCAATAGTACTGGTAGACGGCCCGCAGATCGGCGCGGAAGTCATAGGCGCGCGTGCCGCCCGAGACCACGCCGCTGGTGAGGATGACGCCATCGTAGACGAGACTGCCGTCGGCGTCCTTGCTGTAGAGCTCGGCGGTCTTGGCCGCGACATTCCCGCCCCAGGACTGGCCGTGCAGAATGGTGCGCTTGGGCCGGCCGTAGTTTTCCCAGAACAACTTGCGCAGGTTGTCGCTGTCCTCGGCGGCCGAGCGGACGCCGTAGCCTTCGCGGCGATAGTTGGAGCCGGCCCAGGCGTAGCCCTCTGCGACGGTGACGGCGAAGCGCTGCAGATCCTCGATCGCGTCGTCGGGCTTGGGCTTCTTCAAGCGTGGCCCGCCATGGGTATGTAGAACGAGCGTCCCGTTCCAAGCCTTTGGAATAGCGATCCAATAGTAGGCGCCATTCATGTCCTGGCCGGCCATACATTTGGTCTCGCCCGGCAGGCCATCGGGACAGGTCTTTGCGGCGGGCGCTTCGGCGCAGGCGGCCGTGGCGGACATCGCCAGGCCAAAAGCCAGAGCGGCGCCCGAGAGCTTGGGGGACAGCTTCATCACCGGCGAAAACCTCGTCACGCAAATACGAAGGAGAACCGGCCGCTCCTGGGAGAATGTTGGAGCGGCCGGTGCGCTGAGCCTCAGAACGACTTGCTGACGCTCATGTACCAGTAGCGGGCATAGGGGTTGTAGAGCGAGCCGATGTAGCCCGAAGACGCCAGCGGCGGATCCTTGTCGAACAGGTTGCGCGCCCCGACGCGGATGCGGGTGTCGTTGGCCCAACCCTTCCGCTCGAAGCGGTACTGGCCATAGAGGTTGACCGTGGTCAGAGGCTCTACGCGCCAGGGCTCCCCGGTGGTCGACAGCAGGTCGGTGTCCAGCACCGCGCCGGTATAGATCACCGAGGCGCCGATCTGGACCGGACCGCCGCGCCAGGTGCCCGTGCCGCTCCACTTCCACTTCGGCTTGCCGTTGCGCTTCAGCAGGTCGCCCGGATCGGTCAGCGGCGTGGCCGGGTTGATCGTCCCGGCCGCGCGGGCGGCGAACAGATCGGCGATCGGCGGGGCCAGTTCCTGCGAGAACTTGTCCATGTAGGTGCCATCGACATTGGCGCTGAAGCGACCCAGCTTGTCGGTGCGCAGCGTCCAGTTCAGGCCGAAGTCGATGCCGCTGACGGTCTGGGGCTGCAGGTTCTTGAACTGGTCGCGGATCTCAAGGATCTGGCCGACCGGGGTCAGGCCCGTGCCGTTGAAAAAGGCGATGTCGTCCACCGTCGGGGCGGCGCGGATGACGTTGGCGTTGGTCGTGCCCGTCAGGCGGAACAGATAGTCCTGCACGGCGGCGTTGGTCGAGCCCAACGTGCCGACAATGCCCTGCTGCTTGATCTGCCAGCGATCGACAGTGATCGTGAAGCGGCCGAACTGCTCCGGAATGAAGGTCGGCTGGCAGCACGACGCCCACCGAATAGCTCTCGCTCTCCTCGGCCTTCAGGTTGGGGTTGCCGGCCGTGGTGAAGCGGATGCCTACTCCGCGCGTGCAGGCGCTGAAGGTCGAGATGCGGCCGGCCCGCAGGTCGGCCTCGCAGCGGTAATAGTCGGTGACGGTGTTGGTCCGCGAATAGGCGAACGGATTGGTCGTCTCCAGGTTCGGGGCGCGAAAGCCCTTCTGCCAGGAGCCGCGGAAACGGACGCCGTCGACCACATCCCAGGCGAAGGCCACCTTGGGCTTCGCGACCGAACCGAAGTCGCTGTAATTCTCGTAGCGGCCGGCCAGCTGGACATCGATACGGCGAACCAGCGGGATGTTCATCTCCGGCGAGACAAGCGGCAGGGCGAACTCGACGAAGGCCGAGCCGACGTCGCGCGAACCCTTGGTGCTGGGCGTGTCGTTGACGCCGGTGACGTTGCTGTTGCTGGTGTTGCCCGTCACCGGGTCGGTGAAGGGCGTACGACCGTCCAGCTGCGGGTCGCGGCGGTCCTGTTGGGTCTCGTGACGGAACTCGACGCCGGCGGCGACGCCGACATCGCCCGACCAGATGGTCAGCAGGTCCGGCTTGGACACCTTGAAGTCGGCCAGGGTCAGGGTGGTGGTCGAATGGCGCTTGAGGCGGAAGCGGATGGCGTCCAGCGCGGCCTTGGAGCTGGGCGTGCAGTCACGACCACCCGCGCCGTCCAGGCAGCCGCCGTTGAACGGGTTGTAGGCGTCGGGCGTGGACAGAGCCAGCTGGGCGGCCAGCTTCTTGCTGTCGATGCCGTCGCTCTCGTCCTTGGCGTCGGCCTTGGAATAGAGCAGCGCCGAGTCCCACGACCAGCCCCACGTCTCGCCCTTCAGGCCGCCCAGGAAGCGGGTCTGGTAGTTCTCGACCTCGACCTTGCTCGGTCCCAGGTCATTGAAGCGGTAGTTGGTGAAGGTCACCGGCAGGCCGGCGGCCGGCACGTTGGTCAGGTTCGGCAAGCGGTTGGGATTGACCGTACCGTCGGCGAAGGTCACCGGGCCAAAACGGATTCCAGTAGTTGCTGGCCGGGACCCCGATCGCCACCAGGCTGGTGCCCTGGGTCGTCAGGCCCTCCGACGTGGCGTGATAGAGGCCGATCTCGCCATAGGCCGTCAGGGTGTCGCCGATGTCGTAGTGGCCGTTCAGGAAGACGTTCTGGCGCTCGATCTCCGGCGCGATGGTCGTCGCGTCGTTCTGCACCGCGTTGTAACGGTAGGCGTTGGCCGTGCTGCCGGTGGCCAGGTTGCCCGTGCCCAGGCACAGGCCGGCGCCGAACTGTGTGGCGCAGCCGGCGATGGTGTTGGGCTGCACGTGGGTCGCGCCGGCCGCCGAGGTCAAAGCCGTCGTTCCCTGGCGGATGACGCCGGGGCCGCCGAACACCGTGAAGTTGGCGAACGAGTTCTGGTTGCCGCGATTGTCCGGCGCGGCGCTGGCGGCGTACTCCGGATAGCCGGCGAATAGAGAGCGCAGGTCCTGGGTCGCGGTATAGGGCCGGTCGCTCGGACGCTGGGCCGTGCGCCAGGTGAAGTTGCCGTTCAGCGAGATATTGCCCCGGCCTTCGGCGAAGTTGCGGCCGGCGAAGATGTTGCTGGTGTATTCCTTGCGGTGCGTGCCCTCGGCCCAGCCGTACTGGGCGTCGACGGTCAGACCGTCGAAGTCGGTCCGTAGCACCGTATTGACCACGCCGGCCACGGCGTCCGCGCCGTAGATCGCGGCGGCGCCGTCGCGCAGCACTTCCAGGCGATCCAGGTTCGAGGTCGGGATGGCGTTGGCGTTGTAGCCCAGCAGCGGCACGGTGCCCGACGACTGACTGGTCGGATGCGAGACCAGGCGACGGCCGTTCAGCAGCACCAGGGTGTTGCCGACGCCCAGGCTGCGCAGGTTGATCGAATTGACGTCGCCACGCGTGGAGTTGCTGGTCTGCGGGGCGTTGCTGGGATTGATGAAGACGTCGCCCATCTGCGGGATCGAGCGGAACAGGTCATCGCCCGACACCGCGCCGGTGGCGGCGATCTGGTTGTTGTCCAGCACCGTGACCGGCAGCGCCGCCGTGGTCTTGGCGCCCTTGATCTGGCTGCCCACCACGACGACTTCCTCGACCTTGGTGGCGTCGGTCGCTTCCTGGGCGGCGGCGGCCGTGGCGGCGAGCAGGCTGGCCAGGGCCACGCCGCGGACGAGGCGGCGGCGATGGCCGCGGAGGGTTTGGTGCGTCACGATTTAGCTCCCCAAGTTTCTTTGTTCTGAGTAGGCTCTGGAGTTGGATCCGCCGGCCCTATGGACGCGCGGCGTCCGGGACGGGACCGCTCGTGTCGGGCGGGTGTTTCTTCGGATTCAAGGCCGACCCTAGGGCCGCGACGTCCAGGCCGCGCTCCCAGCGCGAGACGACGATCGCCGCCACCGCGTTGCCGGTGAAGTTGGTCAGGGCCCGGCACTCCGACATGAAGCGGTCGACGCCCAGGATCAGGGCCATGCCGGCCACCGGAACGGAGGGGACCACCGACAGGGTCGCGGCCAGGGTGATGAAGCCCGCGCCGGTCACGCCCGCCGCGCCCTTCGAGCTCAGCATGGCCACGCCCAGCAGCAGCGCCTGCTGCTCCCATGACAGGTGAACGCCGGTGGCCTGGGCGATGAACAGCGCCGCCAGGGTCATGTAGATGTTGGTGCCGTCCAGATTGAACGAATAGCCGAGCGGGACGACGAGGCCGACGACCGACTTCGGGCAACCAGCCTTCTCCAGCTTCTCGATCAGGCTGGGCAGCGCGGCTTCCGACGAACTGGTGCCCAGCACCAGCAGCAGTTCGGCCTTCAGGTAGCGGATCAGGCTGAAGATCGAGAAGCCGTTGGCGATACCCACCGCGCCCAGCACCACGATCACGAACAGCGCCGAGGTCAGGTAGAAGGTGCCGACCAGCATGGCCAGGTTGGCGACCGAGGCGATGCCGTACTTGCCGATCGTGAAGGCGAAGGCGCCGAAGGCTCCCAGCGGGGCGGCCTTCATGACGATGTGCACGAACTTGAAGAAGGCCTGGGCCACCAGCTCCAGGAAGTCGACCACGGGGCGAGCCGGCTCGCCGACTAGGGTCAGCGACAGGCCGAACAGGATCGAGATCAACAGCACCTGCAGGATCTCGCCCTCGGCGAAGGCGCCGACCACGGTGTCCGGGATGATGTGCAACAGGAAGCCGACGATGCTCTGGTCGTGCGCCTTGGCGGCGTATTCGGCGACCTTGTCGGTCTTCAAGGTGGCGGGATCGATGTTCATGCCCGCGCCCGGCTGGACGACATTGGCGACGATCAACCCGACGATCAGGGCCAGGGTCGAGAAGATCAGGAAATAGATCAGCGCCTTGATGGCCACGCGGCCGACCTTTTCCAGGTCCCGCATGCCGGCGATGCCGGTCACCACAGTCAGGAAGATCACCGGGGCGATGACCATCTTCACCAGCTTGATGAAGGCGTCGCCCAGAGGCTTCAGCGACTGGCCGATCTCCGGATAGTAGTGGCCGATGGCGCCGCCCAGGACGATGGCGAGCAGCACTTGGAAATAAAGGTGCTGGAAGAACGGCCGGGATCGTTCAGAGGCTCGCGCGGGCGCGGCCGGTTGGATCGTCTTCACTGTCGCCTCTTGGAGCCGCGTTTCCACCCGCGCCCCTTTGCCAGGGCGCCTGGATAGACGATCCTTTCAGGCGGAAGCCCGCGCAAGCGGCCTGAAGAAAAGCCATAAGACATTGCTTCAACACAATATTTCTTATTCGGAGACGACGCTAACAGCGCCACCGACTGCGAAAATCCCTACAGCCAATCCGGTATTTGTGCGAGAATCCACACAAATCCTGGAAACGCGTTGATGACGACCATGCGGCCGCCGAATCTCGCCGACCCGATCGTTCGCCGCTGGGCCGCCTATTTCGCGGTGAGCGTGATCATCCTGGCGGCGGTCGTCGGCTTCGCGGGCGCGGTCGCCGAACGGCGGGCCGAGGCCGACCTGGCGCGTCAGGCCCAGACCTCCGCCACCCTGCACGCGGCCGTGCTGCGCAGCGAACTGGCCAAGCACCGCTCCCTGCCCTTCGTGCTGGCTCAGGACCCGGACGTGGCCGAGACCCTGCGCTCGGCCGATCCGCGCGGCATCGACGCCCTGAACCGCAAGCTGGAAACCCTGAGCGGCGGCACGCGCGCGGCCGTGATCTATGTGCTGAACGCCAAGGGCAAGACCATCGCCGCCAGCAACTGGCGAGAACCGACCAGCTTCGTCGGCTCCGACTATAGCTTCCGCCCCTACTTCAAGGAGGCCAGCGCCAAGGGCGTGGCCGAACTCTTCGCCCTCGGCACGGTCAGTCGGAGGCCGGGCCTGTTCATGTCCCGCCGCGTTCGAGGGGCGCGAGGGCATGCTGGGCGTGGTGGTTGTGAAGGTCGAGTTCGAGGCGCTGGAGGCCGAATGGTCGGCCGCCGAGCCGGCCTTCGTCGCCGATCCGCGCGGCGTGATCCTGGTGACCTCTATCCCAGCCTGGCGGTTCTCGACCCTCACGCGCCTGCCCCGCGCCGAGCAGGAACAACTGCACACCGAGCACCGCTTCGGCGACGCCCCGGTTCTCGGTGCTGAAGGCCGCGCCCGCGCCCGTCGCCGGCCGATCGCCTGTCCTGACCACGGCGGCGGCGGACGGCGACACGCGCTTCATGGCCGCCAGCGCCGACCTGGGCGCCGCCAATTGGACCGTCTTCACCTTCACGCCGGTGGGCGAAACCTTGCGGGCCGCCGTCGCCGGGGCGCGAGCCATCGCCCTGCTGGTCGGTCTGGTCGTGTGCGGTATCGCCCTCGCCCTCCTGCGCTGGCGTGGTCAGGCCAGCCTCCGCGCCGCCCGCCAGGAGACCGCCCGGCTGGAACTGGAGGCCCGCGTCGCCGAGCGCACCACCGAACTGCGCGAGACCAACCAGCGCCTGGTCGTCGAGATCGAGGAACGCCGCCGCGCCGAGGCTCACGTCCACCTCATGCAGGACGAGTTGGTGCAGTCGAACAAGCTGGCCACCCTAGGCCAGATCGCCGCGGGCGTGGCCCACGAGATCAACCAACCGGTCGCCGCCATCCGCGCCTATGCCGACAACGCCGCCGCCTTCCTGGACCGGGCCGACGACAAGACCGCCAAGGCCAATCTCGGCCTTATCGCTGGTCTCACCGAACGCATCGGCCTGATCACCGACGAACTGCGCGCCTTCGCCCGCAAGTCCAGCGCGCCCGCCGCGCCGGTGACCGTGCGCGACGCCATCGATGGCGCCCCTACTGCTGGTCGGCCCACGCGTGCGTCAGCAGAACGTCCGGGTGATCCGCGACGAGGCGGACGAGGCCGCCCGGGTGATGGCCGAGCGTTTCCGGCTGGAACAGGTGCTGGTCAACCTGCTGCAGAACGCTCTGGAGGCGCTGGAGGGCGCGACCAATCCGGAGATCCGGGTCCAGGTCGCGGTCAAACGCGCGCAGGTGCGGATCGTGGTCGCCGACAATGGCCCCGGAGTCGCCCCCGAGGCCGCCAAGAGCCTGTTCACCCCCTTCGCGACCACCAAGCCGCGCGGCCTCGGCCTCGGCCTGGTGATCAGCCGCGACATCGTCGCCGAGTTCGGCGGCGAGCTTTCCCTGGAGCCCGCCCCCGGCGGCGCCCGCTTCGTGATGTCCCTCCCCAAGGCGCGTTCCTGATGCTTGTTCCCGTCAACCAAGTGGCCTTCATCGACGACGACGAGGTGCTGCGCGACGCCAATGTCCAGACCTTGCAACTCGCCGGGTTCGAAGTCATGGCCTTCGCCGCCGCCGAGGCGGCCCTGGCCGCCCTGCCGGCCGGCTTCCCGGGTGTGGTGGTCAGCGACATCCGTATGCCAGGCCTTGACGGCCGCCAGCTGTTCCGTCGCCTCAAGGCCCAGGACGAAGATCTGCCGGTCATCCTGATCACTGGCCACGCCGACGTCGCCGAGGCGGTTGAGGCCCTGCATGACGGGGTCTACGACTTCGTGGCCAAGCCCTACGCCCCCGATCGTCTGGTCAGCAGCATCCGCCGCGCGATGGAGAAGCGTCGGCTGGTGCTGGAGAACCGCACCCTGCGCACCCTGGCCGTCGAGGCCCAGGGCGATTGGCCCCTGATCGGCCAGACGGCGGTCATGGAGCGACTGCGCGCGACGCTAAGACAGCTGGCGAACGCCGATGTGGACGTGCTGCTGGAGGGCGAGACCGGGGTCGGCAAGGAGTTGGCCGCTCGCGCCCTGCACGCCTGGGGTCGCCGTCGCGACCGCGAATTCGTCGCCGTCGACTGCGCCGCCCTGCCCGCCGCGGCCCTGGATAGCGAGCTTTTCGGCCACGAACTGGGCGCCTTCAGCGGCGCCGTGCGTCAGCGCGCCGGCCGCATCCAGCAGGCTGATCGCGGCACCCTGTTCCTCGACGAGATCGAGACCCTCGCGCCGGAGGCGCAGGGCAAGTTCCTGCGGGTGCTGGAAGAACGAGAAGTCACGCCAATGGGCTCCAACCGCGCCCAGACCCTCGATCTGCGCATCGTCGCCGCCGCCAAGTCGGACCTGTCGGACGCCGTCGCGGCCGGCGCCTTCCGCGAGGACCTGTTCCACCGCCTGGACGTCGTGCGTATCCGAATCCCACCGCTGCGCGAGCGACGCGAGGACGTGCCACTGCTGTTCGCCCACTTCCTGGCCAGGGCCTGTGAACGGCTCCAGGGCGAGTTGCCGAAGATCGACGACGCGATCCGCTGGCGGCTCTACAATCACGACTGGCCCGGCAACGTCCGCGAGCTCAGCCACTACGCCCAGCGCGTGGCGCTTGGCTTGGCGGACCAGGGCGGCGATTTGCCGGCCCAGCCCCCGCCGCCGCTACCGGCGCGGGTGGCGACCTACGAGGCGCATCTGATCGAGGAAGCCCTGACGGCCGGTGAAGGCGATGTCCGCAAGGCGCTGGAAATCCTGCGCATTCCACGCAAGACCTTCTACGACAAGATCGAGCGTCACGGCATCGACCTGGCCCGCCACCGTCGCCGGCAGCGCTAGCCTAGCAGCCTTGGCCGTAGACCAGCGGCCGGCAGACGCCGTCGATGTCGGCCGGCGCCTTGACGCCTGTGACAGCGGCGATGGTTGGGGCGATGTCGACCGTGTCCAGCGGCAGCACCCGCTCGTGCGGCGTCGCGCCCTTCCACCAGAACAGGATCGGCACGCGACGGTCGTAGTCCCACGGGCTGCCGTGGGTCGAGACGTAGGTCGCCCCCGCCGTGGCCGGCACGCGGTTGGGCTTGAAGGCGATCAGTATATCCCCGACCCGGCCCGGATAGACGCTGCGACGCACGCGCTCGGCCACCGACAGTTCTTCGATCGCGGCGTCGGCCGGAGCCGGCGCCAGGGTCAGGATGGCGTTGGAATCGAAGGCCTCGGCCACGGCCGGTTCACGCTGGATCAAGGCCAGGGCCGCGGTCGTAATGCGGGCGCGGTCGGTGATCGAGGGCGCCTTGCGATCCGGTCCGACGACATAGATCTGGTCGATGCCGCCGTCGGCGATCAACGGATCCCACGACAGGTTTAGATCCTTGCGCAGCTGGGCGTTCAGCCCGGCGACCCACGGCTTGCCGATCACGCGCTCGATGTCGTAGCCCTCGTCATGCAGGCGTTCGGCGAAGTCGGCGCCGCCATGGTCGGCGGCCAGCACGACCAGAACCCCGCCCTTGACCTTGTCCAGGCTTTTGAGGAACGCGCCCAGGCGGTCGTTCGAGGCGGGCGATCTGGTCGCACATCTCCGGACCGCGCGTGCCCCAGCGGTGGCCGATGAAGTCGGTGGCCGACAGGCTGACCGTCAGCACGTCGACCTGCGGCCCATCGCCCAGGGCGTAGGTCTCGCGCAGGGTCTGGGCCAGCTCCAGGGTCACCTGGTCCGTATAGGGGCTGGCGTAGAGATCCCGTTGCCGGCCGGCCTCGTCGGTCGCTACCGGAATCGGCAGGGCGGCGCGCCATTTGCGGCCGCCAGTTTCGTAGTCGGCCTCCAGCGCCTGGCAGCGTTTGGCCGAACCGCCGACCAACTTCCTGTCGTAGTCCCAGACGTAAGGGTGTTTCTTGAGGTCCGCCGCCAGCCTGGCGTTGAAGGCGGCGACCGGCTTCAAGCGCTCTTCCGCCGTCTGGCCCTGGGCGACCCAGGTCGTGAAACCGAAGCCCGGCTGATACCAGAACTGCCCGTCGGCCTGATGGCCCGACATGGTGATCGCCCCGCGATCCTTGCCCGACACGCCGAAGACCCGGCTTTTCGGCGACACGGCCTTCAGCCAGTCGCCATAGGTGGTGGCGACCAGATTGACCGGCGACACGGCCCGGCCCTTGGGATTGTCGGCCGGCGTCGCGTTGGGATCGGCCAGGCAGTAGACCGTCTTGCCGGTGGAGAGGTCGTACCAGTCGTTGGCGCTGATGCCGGTCTTGTTCCGGATGTTTGCCCGTCAACAGGGTCGAGTGCCCCGGGCAGGTCTCGGTGAAGGCGTGCGACTGGTAGCCGTTCGGATAGATCACGCCGCTGCTCAGCGTCTTGAGCCCACCTGTGAACTCCGGCCGGTGCTGGGCGTAGAGGTTGGCGCTGAACTGATCGATCGAGATGACCACGACCAACCTTGGATCCGGCTTGGCGGAAAGGGTGGACGCCTGGGCGGCAAAGCCCATCGACACGGCGGCGGCGGCGAGGCCGCAGGTAAGCATCTTCTTCATTCGCAGCGATTTCGCGCGAACCTATCGTCCTTGCAAGGCCGGAAACGGAGCCCGTGCGATACGGGCCACTTTTGTCAGCTGTCAGATGATATTTCGAACATCGCGGCGACTTTCAGCCGAAGGCCCTGCGCTCGACCTGTGACATCGAATTGGCGGTTGCGAAGGCGGCGACCTCGCCGACGACGATCAGCAGCGGCCCGTCGCCGGCCTCGGCGATGCGTTCCGCCAGCGTCGCCAAGGTGGCCGGATAGAGCCGGGCTTCGGCGCCGCCAGCCTTCTCGATGGCGACGGCGGGCGTGTCGGCGGGCCGGCCGGCTTCGATCATCCCTCGGGCGAGGTCGCCCGCCACCGCGCCGCCCATATAGACCGCCAAGGTCGCCTCGGGATCGGCGGCGGCGCTCCAGTCGCCCGACAACTTGCCGGCCTCCAGCCGCGCGGTGGTGAAGACCACCCGGCGCGCCTCGCCGCGGTGGGTCAGCGGAAAGCCGAACTGGGCGGCGGCGGCGCAGGCGGCGGTGACGCCGGGCACGACCTCGGTCTCGACCCCGAAGCCTTTCAGGAACGCAGCCTCCTCTCCGACCCGACCGAAAATGGAGGGATCACCGCCCTTTAGCCGGACAACCTTCAGGCCCTTGCGCGCCAGGCGCAGCATCAGGCGGTTGATCTCGTCCTGCTTCATGCTGGGCTTGCCCGCGCGCTTGCCGGTCTGGATTCGCACGCAGCCGGCGGGCGCCAGGGCGATGGCCTCTTCCGAGCACAGCGCGTCATAGAGTAGCGCCTGGGCGCTCTCGACGGCGCGGACGGCGCGGACGGTCATCAGATCCACTGGCCCCGGACCGGCGCCGACCAGCAGCACCTTGCCGAGCTTGATCTCAACCGACATGGGCGGGCTCCTTAGGAGTAACGGCGAAGGTTTTGATCATGCGTGCTATTTCAGGACGGCAGGATCCGCAGTTGGTCCCCGCCCCCGTGACCGCGCCGACGGCGTCCGGGGTGTCCACCCGGCGGCGATGGCCGCGTCGACCGCCTTGGCGCCGACCTTCAGGCAGGCGCACACGATCGGCCCGCTGTCGACCGACGCGCCGGGCCGGCGGCCGAACAGCAGGGCCGAGCGCGCCTCGGGCGAGAGGGTCTCCTCGGCGAACAACTCGGCCAGCCAGTCGCGCGGCGGCAGGCGGCCGGTGGCGGTCATGTAGAGGACGGCGACCAGACGCCCGTTCTCGACCCCAGGCCTGGCGGCGCGCGCCGGTGGCGGGGTCCTCATAGGTGACGAGTTCGCCGGCCAAGCCCTTGGTCAGGGCCTTGCGGAGGGCGTCGCGCTCGACAGCGTCGCCCCGGCCGGCGAACTCGTGCTGCTGGCAGGCGTCCTGGGGAATACGCCGCCAGACAAGATCCGTCCCGACCGGGGACGTCAGGACGGATCGGCTCAGAAAGAAGCCCTTCCAGGTCTCGCGATAGGGGCGGATCCGGGCGGGCGTGTGCTTGAACTCCGGCTGGCCAGAGGTGGGGTCGACGTTGGGCGCGACCAGGGCGTTGGCCCGACCCGACGGCGCGAAGGCGTCCGTCCAGTGCATGGGCATGAACACGCTGCCGCGCCGCTGGCGGTCGCTGACCTTGGCGACGGCGACAGCCTCGGCGCGCGCCGTCGTCACCCGCGCCAGGGCGCCGTCCTTCACGCCCAGAGCCAAGGCGTCGTCCGGATGGATCTCGACATAGGGCTCGGGCGCGTGACGGCAGAGGTCCGGCGCCAGGCCGGTGCGGGTCATGGTGTGCCACTGGTCGCGGATGCGGCCGGTGTTCAGCGACATCGGGAACGCGTCGCCGGTAGCCTCGGCCGGTCCCTTCGGCTCGACCGGAACCATCCGGGCGCGGCCGTCGGGGGTCTGGAAGCGACCGTCGACGAACAGCCGCGGCGTGTCCTTGCCATCGGCCTTCACGGGCCATTGGATCGGTAGAAGTTCATTGTAAGCCTCTGGCCTCAAAGCCGAAAGGCCGGATAAGTTCAGAAGTCGACCGTCGTTCTCGTAGGCCGTCAAACGGGCCCATTCACGAAAAACACTGGCGTTGCTGGCCCAGCCGAAGCCGTCGAAGCCCATGGCCGTGGCGACGTCGGCCACGATCTTCCAGTCGGCGCGCGCCTGGCCTGGCGCCGGGAACAGAGCCCGCTGGCGCGACATCCGACGCTCGGAATTGGTGACCGTTCCGTCCTTCTCGCCCCAGGCCAGAGCCGGCAGCTTGACGTCGGCGAAGGCGGTGGTGTCGGTCTCCACGCAGTCGGAGACCACCACGAACGGGCACGCGGCCAGGGCCTCGCGGATCGCGCCGCTGTCAGGCAGGCTGACGGCCGGATTGGTGGCCATCACCCAGATGGCTTGGATCCGCCCGTCGCGGACCGCCTCGAACATCTCGACAGCCTTCAGGCCCGGCGCGCGCGCCGTGTCGGGCGCGCCCCAGAAACGGGCTACCCGGTCACGGTCTTCCGGCGCGAAGTCCATGTGACCGGCCAGGGTGTTGGCCATGCCGCCCGTCTCGCGCCCGCCCATGGCGTTGGGCTGGCCGGTGATCGAGAACGGGCACGCGCCGGGCTTGCCGATCCGACCCGTCGCCAGGTGGGCGTTGATGATCGAGAGGCCCTTGGCCACGCCTTGGGCCGACTGGTTCGCCCCCATCGAGAACAGACTGACCGTCCGCGGGTTGGCGGCGAACAGATCGTAGAAGGTCAGCAGATCGACCTCGGCCACGCCGCAGTCCGCTGCGACGGCGCTTGAAGACTGGTCGCCTTCGGCAAGCTTGGCCGTGACTTGCTCGAAATTGTTCACATGTCGGGTGATGTAGCCGCGATCGATCGCGCCGCGCCGGATCAGGTCGGCCAGCAGGCCATTCCACAGGCGGACGTCGCTCTGAGGGGCGATCGCCAGGTGCAGGTCCGCGCCCTCGGCGGTGTCGGTGCGGCGCGGGTCGATGACGACGTGCTTCTGGCCGCGCGCCCTCGCCGCCTCCATGCGGCGGAACAGCACCGGATGGGTCCAGGCGGCGTTGTGGCCGCTGAACACGACGAGGTCCGCCAGATCGAGGTCCTCGTAGCAGCCTGGGACCAGGTCGGCGCCGAAGGCCTGCTTGTGGGCGGCCACGGCCGAGGCCATGCACAGGCGGCTGTTGGTGTCGATATTGCCGGAGCCGATGAAACCCTTCATCAGCTTGTTGGCGACGTAGTAGTCCTCGGTCAGCAGCTGCCCCGAGACGTAGAAGGCCACTCTGTCGCGACCGTGGCGGGCGATGGTGTCCCTGAACCTTTTCGCGACCAGTGCGGTAGCCTCGGTCCAGGTCGCGGCCTTGCCGTTGATCGTCGGCTCCAGCAGCCGGCCTTCCAGCCCGACGGTCGCCCCCAGGGCCGAGCCCTTGGAGCACAGCCAGCCGAGGTTGGCCGGGTGGAGGACGTCGCCGGCGACTGACACCGAACGCCCCTGCCCGACCGCGCCCGTCACCCCGCAGCCGACCCCGCAATAGGCGCAGGTGGTCTTGACGGTCTTCAGCGCCGTGGAGCCGTCGGCCATGCGCTCAGTCCGCCATGACGGGCTGGGCCAGCAGGACCCGACCGTCCCGAACCAGAACCGGCACGACCGGCGCGCAGCCCTTGCCGGCGTCGGCGCCCGTGGGCTGACCGGTCGCCAGGTCGATGACCCAGCTGTGCAGCGGACAGGTCACGCCGTGGCCGTGAACGATGCCTTGGCTCAAGGGGCCGTGCTTGTGCGGGACAGCGGTCGACCAGGGCGAAGACGTGACCGTCGCCGGTGCGGAACACGGCGACGTCGCCCTGGGCGGTGGCCACCCGACGCGCGCCGCGCTCGGGGATGTCCGTCACAGCGCCGACGTCTCGCCAGTGCGGATCGATATGGGCTTGCAGGGTCATTCGGCCGCCATCTCCAAGGGAAGGGTCGCCATCGGCTTGAACTCGCCGGCCGCCACCCCGCCGCTGGCGCGCTCGGCCCACGGGTCGATCTGGGCAGTCTCCTGCGAGACCACGAAGCGGTCGTAGAGCGCCATGCGGCTGTCGAGGTCGTCGACCGTGGCCGCGCGGATCGTGTTCGAGGCCCACGCGGGCCATCCACTTGTAGATCCGCTCCAGGTACCAGCCGCCCTCGCGGTACATCTGCATGACCGCGGCGATCACCGCGATCGCCGCGGCCTCGGTCGGAACCTTGGTCAGCAGTTGCGTGCCCTGGATGTGCAGGCCGGCCGCGCCGCCGACGTGGATCTCGTAGCCGCTGTCGACGCAGATCACCCCGATGTCCTTGCAGGTCGACTCCGCGCAGTTGCGGGGACAGCCCGACACGGCCAGCTTGACCTTGGCCGGCGCCCACGAACCCCACATGAAC
The DNA here is from genome assembly GCF_044056025.1 of Caulobacter sp. UC70_42. Lineage (NCBI taxonomy): Bacteria > Pseudomonadati > Pseudomonadota > Alphaproteobacteria > Caulobacterales > Caulobacteraceae > Caulobacter > Caulobacter sp. UC70_42. The sequence continues at coordinate 4,198,297 of NZ_CP171994.1, forward strand.
TTCTCGAGCTTGATCCCGAGGCCCGTGGAGTCCTGGGTGCCGAAGCGGCACCAGTCGGAACCAACGCAGGTCTTCACCGTGCGCAGCCCCTTGGCGTAGGCGTGACCGCTGACCATGCCGGCGGCGTTGAGGTCGGCCCACACCGCCGGGAGGTCGTCCTTCCTGACGCCCAAGAGGTCGATGCGCTGGCCGCCCGTCACCTTGACCGCCGGAATGGCGTACTTGTCGGCGACGTCGGCGATGGCCCGCAGCTCGGCGGGGCTGGTCATGCCGCCCCACATGCGCGGCACGACCGAATAGGTCCCGTCCTTCTGGATATTGGCGTGGACGCGCTCGTTGATGAAGCGCGACTGGCTATCGTCGACGTATTCGCCCGGCCAGGCGCACAGCAGGTAGTAGTTCAGGGCCGGCCGGCATGAGGCGCAGCCGTCGGGCGTGGTCCACTCCATGGCCTGGAAGACGGCGGGCATGGACTTCAGCTCGAACTCGACGATCGCCTTGCGCACGTCGCCATGCGGATGATGCGTGCACTTGCACATCGGCTTAGGGCCAGCCTGGGCCTTGAAGCCGTCGCCGAGGGTCAGGCGGATGACCTGCTCGACCAGCGGCGTGCAGGACCCGCACGAAGCCGAGGCCTTGGTCACCGCCCGGACGTCGTCCAGCGTGGTCAGGCCCTGTGCCGTGATCGCGCCCGTGATCGCACCCTTGCAGACGCCGTTGCAGCCGCAGATTTCCTGCGTGTCGGGCATGGCCGCAACGGCCGCGCTAGGGTCCAGGCCCGAGAGGCCCTCCGTGATCGCTTGCCCGAATATCAGGGTCTCGCGGATCTCGGCGACGTCGGTCCCGGCCCGCATCAGGTCGAAGTACCAGCCGCCGTCGGCCGCGTCGCCGAACAGCACCGCGCCGGCGACCTTGCCGTTCTCGATGACCACCCGCTTGTAGACGCCCCGCGCGGCGTCGCGGAACACGATGTCTTCGCAGCCCTCGCCGCCAGCGAACTTGCCGGCCGAGAAGACGTCGACGCCCGAGACCTTCAGGCGGGTCGACAGCACCGAGCCGGCATAGGCGCCCTCGCCGTCCGTCAGCGCCTCGGCCAGGGCTCGGCACATGTCCCAGATGGGCGCGACCAGGCCATAGCAATTGCCGCGGTGCTCGACGCATTCGCCCACGGCGAACACCGCCGGATCGGACGCGCGCATGGCGTCGTCGACGATCACGCCGCGATTGACCTGCAAACCGGCGGCCTTGGCGAGGGCGGCGTTCGGGCGGATGCCGACGGCCATGACCAGCAGGTCGCACGGCAGGACGCGACCATCCTTCAGCTTGAGACCGGCGACCTTGCCGTCCCTGCCGACGATCTCCTCGGAATGCGCGCCCAGCACCGTCTCGACGCCGCGTTCGGCCAAGGCCTCGCGCAGCAGGTAGCCGGCGCTCTCGTCCAGCTGGCGCTCCATCAGGACATCCATCAGATGGACGACCGTGGCGGCCATGCCGCGCCGGGCCAGGCCGTAGGCGGCTTCCAGGCCCAGCAGGCCGCCGCCGATGACCACGGCGCGGGCGCCCGGCTTGCCCGAAGCCTCGACCATGGCCTCGACGTCGTCGAGGTCGCGGAAGGTGACGACGCCCTTGAGGTCCGAACCCGGCAGCGGCAGGCGGAACGGGTCCGAGCCGGTGGCCAGGATCAGCTTGTCATAGCCGACCTCCAGACCGCCCTCGGCGGCCACCTTGCGGCCTTCCAGGTCGACCGCCGTGACGGCGCGGCCGGCGTGCAGGGTGATGGCGTTGTCGCGGTACCAGGCCTCGTCGTTGATGACGATGTCATCGAAGGTCTTCTCGCCCGCCAGCACCGGCGAGAGCATGATGCGATTGTAGTTCACCCGCGGCTCGGCGCCGAAGATGGTGACGTCGTAGCGGGCGGGGTCGCGCTTCAGCACTTCCTCGACCGCCCGGCAGCCGGCCATGCCGTTGCCGATGACGACCAGACGTTCTTTCGTCATGGGTCTATCTCGCTTGTCGGAGGAACAGGATCAGACGCGGACGGTCGCGGCGTCGCCGTGCAGGGTCGGCCAGATCGCCCGCCAGCGCGCCTTGAGGCTGAACAGGGCCACCAGGGCGAACAGCGCCAGCAGGGCGAAGCCGATGAAGCCGGACTGGTAGGAACCGGTCATCTTCTTGGCCAGACCCAGGGTGGACGCCAGGTAGAAGCCGCCGAGGCCGCCGGTCATGCCGATCAGGCCGGTCATGACGCCGATCTCCTTGCGGAAGCGCTGCGGCGCCAGCTGGAACACCGCCCCGTTGCCCGCGCCCAGGGCCAGCATCGAGAACATCAGCACGGCCAGGGCGACATAGGCCGAGGGCAGCTGGAAGCTGGCGGTCGTCAGGCCGATCGCGGCCAGGACATAGACGAAGCTCAGAGTGCGCACGCCGCCGAACCTGTCGGCCAGCGCCCCGCCCACCGGACGGATGAAAGAGCCGGCGAAGACGCAGGCGGCGGTGAAGAAGCCGGCGACGACCGGGTCCAGGCCGTATTCGGAGTTGAAGTACATGGTCAGCGACGAGGCCAGGCCCACGAAGCCGCCGAAGGTCACCGCGTACAGCAGCATCAGCCACCAGGCGTCCGGGACCTTCAAGACGTCGAGATATTCGGCCAGCTTCTTCGGGGCGGGCTGCTCGGGCGCGTCCTTGGCCAGCAGCATGTAGACCACGAACGCTACGGCCAGGGGGATGGCGGCCAGGCCGATCACGGCCTGCCAGCCGAACGCCTTGGCCAGAGCCGGCGCGAACAGGGCCGCCAGGGCCGTACCCGAGTTGCCGGCGCCGGCGATGCCCAGGGCCAGGCCCTGATGTTCCTGCGGATACCAGCGCGAGGCCAGCGGCAGGGCCACGGCGAACGAGGCGCCGGCCACGCCCAGGATCACGCCCAGGGCCAGCACCTGATGGTAGTTGTGGATGCCGATCGCCCAGGCCAGCACCAGGCCCGTCAGGACGATCATCTGACCGACCATGCCGGTCTTCTTGGGACCGATCCGGTCGACCAGCACGCCATTCACCAGGCGCAGCACGGCCCCGGCGAGAACGGGGATCGCGACCATCAGGCCCTTCTGGGCCGGGTCGAGATGGAAGTCCTTGGCGATGGCGACGCCCAGCGGCCCCAGGATCACCCAGACCATGAAGCTGAGATCGAAATACAGGAACGCTGCGAACAGGGTCGGCGCATGGCCGGCCTTCAAAAAGTCGCGGGAGATCATGACGGCCTCGGATGTTTGCGTGTCTGCGAGAGCGGGACGTCGTCGTCCCGGACGGTTCGACCGCATCCGAGCGGTCCTCTGGCAGCCGCGAACGCCGTTGTTCGGAGGCCTTGAGACTAGATGAGACCCAGCTTCACGCGGCTGTCACGCCGATGCCGCGTCGCGATGCCGAGGTTTGTTGCTGCGCACGTTTGCTGAGCGGCGCGGCGTCGGCGGCGCTCACGAAGCGTGCAGATCAGGCGAGAAGATGTCCCGAAATCTCCGCCGCATCACGGTAGAGGTCGGGCCGGTAGACCCGATCGACCAGGGCGTCGAGGTCGACGCCAGCGCGCAGTTGGCCCCAGCGGACCATTCGGGACGCCATCCACAGGCCGTCTTCGCGGCGCGGCAAGCTGGCTCCGTCGCGGTGGAAGACGATCTCGTTCGCCAAGGCCCGAGCGATGGCGGCTGGCGCGGCGCCGACGACATCGGGACGCGCCAGGATGGCGATCAGGTCTTCGCGGTTGACGGGGTCATCGGCCCAGGCCGCGCCGCGGATCACGGCCCGCAGGCAGGCGCGAAGGTCGTCGGGCCGTTGCTCGGCCAGCGTCGCCGGAACGCCCAGCACCTTGTCCGGTCCGCCCGGCAGCAATTGCGAGGCCGTGACCAGGATGCGACCAAGTCCCTCGGCTTCCGCCACCGCGTTCCAGGGCGCGCCGACGCAGAAGCCGTCGACCTCGCCGGCTCGCATCCGCTCGACCATGCGCGGCGGCGGGATCACCACCAGGCGCACATCGCGGTCGGGATCGATCCCCGCCGCCGCCAGCCAGTCGCGCAGCAGGTAGTTGTGCATCGACTCCGGGAAGACCATGGCGAAGGTCAGCGTCCCCCGCCCGCTCGCCCGCCGCGCCGCGACGACCTCCGCCAGCCCCTCGCCCTTCAGCCCGATCGTTCCGGCCAGCGCCGCCGAGACCGTGATGGCGGCGCCGTTCCGGTTCAGGGCCAGCGGCGCCAGGATCGCGCTCCCGGCGGCCAACGCCATCGGCGCCAGCATGTGCGCCCCATCCAGCGCCCCGACGGCGACCTTGTCGCGGATCGTCGCCCACGAGGCCTCGCGGACCAGTTCGACGGCCAACCCCTCGTCCTCGAAGAAGCCCAGCGTCGCGGCCACGGCCAGCGGCGCGCAGTCGGTCAGCGGAATGAACCCCAGCCGCAGTTCGGAAAGGCCGCTCACGAGACGTCTCCCCGCAGCACGCCGGCGAAGGCCAGCAGGTCCGCGGCCACGACGCCGATAGGCTTGCCCCGGTCCATGGCCAGCTTGCGCAGCAGGCGATAGGCGCCGTCCTCGTCCAGGCCGCGCTCCTTCATCAGCAGGCCCTTGGCCCGGTCGACGACCTTGCGGGATTCCAGATCCGCCTTGGCCTTGGCCAGGTCGCCGCGCAGTTGCTGGGTCAGGGCGAAACGGCTCATGGCCACGTCGAGGATCGAGCGCACCCGGCCCGGCGCCAGCCCATCGACCACATAGGCCGCCACCCCGGCCCGCACGGCTTGCTCCGCCAGCCCAGGCTCGGAGCGGTCGACAAACATCACGACTGGACGCGGCGCGCCTTCGGTGGCCTCGCGCAGGCTTTCGAGCGTGTCGCGATCGGGGCTTTCCGCCGCGATCACCACCACGTCGGGCGCGAAGGCCAGGACCTCCGCCTCATCGTAGAGGGTCGTGTGACGCACCTCCGCCGGCTCGACGCCCTGAAGCCCGGCGGCCACGAGGGCCGCCCGGGCGTGATCGGGGTCGATGACGAGGACGCGCATATCGACCGCCTAGGCCTTTAGCGGCGCCTTGAGGAGCCTCGTCGGCGGTTCTGATCTCCTTTTGGGCAATCTGCCTAGATCGAGGGCGCCGGGCCCGAGCGACGCCGGGTCAGCCAGACGTAAAAGCTCGGCAGCACCAGCAGGGTCAGCACGGTCGAGGTCAGCAGCCCGCCGACCACCACGGTGGCCAGGGGCTTTTGGACCTCGGCCCCAGGGCCGATCGCCAAGGCCATCGGAATGAAGCCCAGAATGGCCACCAGTGCCGTGGTCAGCACCGCCCGTAGGCGGCCGACCGCGCCATCGATCACGGCGGCGGCGATGTCGCGCGCGCCTTCCATCCGCTGTTTGATGCTCTGCATCAGGACAAGGCCGTTCAAGGTCGCGACGCCCGAAACGGCGATGAAGCCGACCGCAGCAGAGATCGAGAACGGCATTCCTCGCAACAGCAACGCCAGGGCCCCGCCAACCAGGGCCAGGGGCACGCAGCCGAAGACAAGCACCGCCTCCGTCGCCGAGCCGAGGGCGAAGAAAAGCAGCACGGCGATGACCAGGAACACCATCGGCACGATAATCGCCAGTCGCGCGCTGGCCCGCTCCAGATTTCTGGAACTGACCGCCCCATTCGAGCCAGGAGCCCGGGCTTGGCTTGATCTCATGCGCCACGGCGGCCTGGGCGTCGGCGACGAAGCCGCCCAGGTCGCGGCCCCTGACATTGGCCTGAACCACGATCCGCCGCTTGCCGTTCTCGCGGCTGACCTGGTTGGGCCCCTCGGCGGTGTCGAAGCGGGCGATGCTGGACAGCGGGATCGCCGTCGAGCCTTCTCCGCTTTCTGACACGACCGGCAGTTGCCCCATCACGGCCGGATCGGCGCGTGAGGCGTCGTCCAGCCGCACGACCACGTCGAAGCGGCGGTCGCCCTCCAGGATGTGGCCGGCCTCGCGTCCCCCAAGGCCGATCTCGAGGGCGTCGGCCGCGTCGCTGGCGTGGACGCCCAAGGCGGCGGCGGCCGTACGGTCGACACTGGCGGTGATCGTCGGTTGGCCGGAGATCTGCTCGACCTTCACATCCGCCGCGCCGGGGACCTTGCGCAGCGTCGCCGCGACCTGGTCGGCGGTCCGGCTCATGGCCGCGAAGTCGTCGCCATAGACCTTGACCGCCACGTCCGATCGCACGCCGGCGATCAGCTCGTTGAAGCGCATCTGGATCGGTTGCGTGAACTCATAGGCGTTGCCGATCAGCTTGCCGAGGTCGCCCTCCATCCGCTCGACCAGCTTGGCCTTCGGCAGGCTCGGATCGGGCCACTCCTTGCGCGGCTTCAGGATCACGAAGGTGTCCGAGGCGCTGGGCGGCATCGGGTCGGAGGCGATCTCGGCGGTGCCGGTGCGGGTGAAGACCAGGGCGACCTCGGGCTGGGCCGAAAGCACCTTCTCGACCTCGAACTGCATGGCCTGGCTTTCTTCCAGCGAGATCGAGGGGACGCGACTGGCCTGGACCAGCAGATCGCCTTCATCGAGCGTCGGGGCGAACTCCCGACCAAGGGCGAAGAAGGCGATGACGCCGAGCGCCAGCGCCAGGATCGCGCCGCCGGCCACCGCCTTCGGACGCGCCACGGCCGCGCGCAGCACCGGCTCAAAGCGCGTGCGGACGACGGTCATGGCCTTGGTCTCGCCGTGACCTTTCGGCTCGCGCACCGCCAGGGCGGTCAGGGCCGGGACCAGGGTCAGGGACAGCACGAAGGCGCCGGCCAGAGCGAACATCACCGTGGCGGCCATCGGGGTGAACATCTTGCCCTCGACGCCCTCGAAGGTCAGCAGCGGAGCGTAGACCAGCAGGATGATCGCCTGACCGAAGGCGGCGGGACGGGCCATCTCCTTGGCCGCGTCGATGGCGATCGACAGGCGCTCGGCGGCGGTCAGGGCGCGTCCTTCGGCGTCGCGGCGCTGAGCCAGGCGTCCCAGCGTGTTCTCGATCACCACCACGGCGCCGTCGACGATCAGGCCGAAGTCCAGCGCCCCAAGGCTCATCAGATTGCCGCTGATTCCGAACCGCCGCATGGCGATGGCGGCGATCAGGAACGAAAGTGGGATGACCAGCGCCGTGATCAAGGCGGCGCGGAAGTTGCCCAGGGCCAGGAACAGCACCGCGATGACCAGCAGGGCCCCGACCGTCAGGTTGTGCTCGACCGTGCGGATCGTGGCGTCGACCAGCCGGGTGCGGTCCAGCACGGGCTTGATGATTACTTCTGGCGGCAGGCTGGGCGCGATGGCCTTGAGGCGCTCGTCGACCCGGGCGGCGACGGTGCGGCTGTTCTCGCCGACCAGCATCAGGGCCGTGCCTATCACCACCTCACGGCCGTTCTCGCTGGCCGAGCCCAGGCGCGGGGCATGACCGATGGCGACCGTGGCGACGTCCGAGACCTTGACGACCGCGCCGCCGCGACGGCCGATCGGGGTGTCGGCCAGTTCGGCCAGGCTCTTCACCCGCGCATCGGTGCGGACGATGTAGGCCTCGCCGCCGCGCTGGACATAGCCGGCCCCGGCGATGCGGTTGGCGTGCTCCAGAGCCTCGACCAGTTGCGGCAGACTGATCCCGCGCGCGGCCAGCTTGGCCGGATCGGGATGAACCGCGTACTCCTTGACGTAGCCGCCCAGCACGTCGACGCCAGCGACGCCGTTCAGGGTCTTCAACTGCGGCGCGACGATCCAATCCTGGACGGTGCGCAGATAGGTGGCCTTCTCGATATCGGTCCGCAGCGTCTCGCCCTCGGGCGTGACATAGGAGACCCCGGGTCGCGCCGGAGCGCCCTTGAACTCGACGGTCCAGATATAGACCTCGCCCAGCCCGGTGACGGGCGGGCCCATGCTGGGTTCCAGACCGTCGGGCAGGTTGGCGCGGGCCGCCTGCAGGCGCTCGTTGATCAGGGCGCGCGCGAAATAGAGGTCGGTCCTGTCGGTGAACACGGCGGTGATTTGCGAGAAGCCGTGCCGCGACAGCGAGCGGGTCTCGACCAGGCCAGGCGTTCCGGCCAGGGCCGTCTCCAAGGGGAAGGTTACCTGCCGCTCCACCTCCTCTGGGCCGAGGGCCGGCGCGATGGTGTTGATCTGCACCTGGCGGTTGGTGATGTCGGGCACGGCGTCGATCGGCAGGCGCGACAGCTGCTGCAGGCCGAACGCGAACAGCGCCACGGCCAGCAGAACGACGATCCAGCGGAAGCGGACCGAAAGGTCGATGAGACGGTTCAGCATGATCAGTCCTCGTGCCCCGCCTCGCCCTTGCCCAGTTCGGCTTTCAGGCGGAAAGCGCCCTTGCCGGCGAGGGTCTCGCCGCCCTCGAGGCCTTTCAGGATCTCGATGGAACCGGCGGCGGTGCGACCGGTCACGACGGGCGTGGCGCGGAAGCCCTTGGGCTCGACGACGAACACGACGGTGCGACCGTCCAGGGTCTGGACGGCCTCGGCCGGGACCGTCAGACCGCCCTGCCCCTTGGCCAGGATCATCCGGGCCGAGACGATCGCGCCGATCGGCGGCGCGGGCGCGGTCGGCCTGGCGCGCACGACCGCGGCGCCAGCGCCAACCGCGCTGGGAGCGACGGCGACGATGCGTGCGCTGGCCTCCCCGCCTTCCGGCCTTTGAACCTGGATCGTGTCGCCGACATGGATGGCGCCGGCCGAGGCCGGCGGCGCGTCGAAGACGTATTCGACCTGGCTCTGGTCGGCGATCTCGGCGACGAGGTCGCCTTGGGTCAGAAAGCCGCCGACCCGGGCGTCGATCCGCGTGACGATCCCGGCGATCGGCGCGCGCAGGATCGCTAGGCCGCTGGCGCTGGGCGCGCCCTGAGCGGCGACCTGGGCGCGGGCGGCGCGTAGCTCGGCCCGGGCCTTGTCGGCGGCGGCCTGACTGGCTTCCCAGTCCTGCCGGGCGACAACCCCCGCCTCGAACAGGCGACGGTCCCTGGCCGCGGCGGCCTGGGCGGCGTGCGCACCGGCGGCGGCGGCGTCGACGCTGGCCCGTGCGCCAGCCCCCTCCGCGCTGCGTAGGGTGGCGATCGCCGCGCCCGCGGCCACGCGATCACCGGCGGCGACGTGGACGCGTTCGACCGCCCCCGACACGGGCGCGCCCAGAGCGGCCGAGGCGTTGACGGCCAGGGCCACCCGGCCGGGCAGAACCAGCTCGGAACCGCCGCCGCGTCCGACCGTGGTGGTCAGCACGCCGGCCCTGGCGGCGTCGGCGACGGACAGCGCCACGAAGCCCTCTTCGTGCGGGGCTCCTTCTTCCTTCTCGTGGGCCGGCGCGTCAGCCGGAACCTTGTCGGTCAGCCGGCCTGCGCCAAAGCCGAGGCCGATAGCGGCGACTAGCGCCGTGGCCGCACCGGCGAGAATCCATTTGCGGTCGGTCATTGGGTGTCCTCGAAAGCGATCTGTCCGTTGGCCTGGGCGAGGTCCGCCAGCGCCTTGACGCGCGCCAGCCGCGCCTCGATGGCGCGTTGCCGGGCGGAGACGAGGTCGCGGCGAGCGGCGAGAAGTTCGATTAGCGGCAGCTTGCCGGCCTCGTAGCCCAGGCGGGCGAGGCGATAGGCTTCGCGGGCGACGACCTGACCCTCACGGGCGGCGGCGGCGGACCGCTCGGCCGCGCCGGCCTCGCCCTCGGCGCCGCGGCGGTCGGCGATCGCCTCGGCCTGGGCCATGAGCAGTCTGGCACGCGCCGCGTCGGCCTCGGCCCGCGCCGCGTTCACCGCGCCTCGGTTGCGGTCGAACAGCGGCAAGGGCAGCGAGAAGCCGGCGACGGCGGCCGTGGCGTCCTCGCCGGCCAGGCGTCGAACGCCGAAATTGACGGTGACGTCGGGCGTGGCGCGGCGATGTTCCAAGTCGAGCTTTCGCGTCGCGACCCGCTGTTCGGCCTCGGCGACGGCGACGGTCGGGGCCTTATTCGATGACGAGGCCGGCCAGACCCTATCCAGCGCGCCGGGCGTCACGGCGGTGAAGGTCCGCTCGCCGCCGGTCAGGGCCCCCAGCCGCGCCAGCGCGCCGCCCAATTCAGCCTCGGCCCGCGAGACCTCGGCTTGCGCGACCGAGACCGCCGCGCGCGCCTGTAAGGCTCGTAGTTCGGCTTCCTTGCCATTGTCGACCAACAACTGCGCCGCCCGGGCGTCGGCCTCGGCCAGTTCATGGCTCTCCCTGGCGGCGGCAAGCCGTTCGCTCGCCGCCTCCGCGGTCGCATAGGCCACGACCAGATCGCGGGCGTAGGCGACACGACCGAGTACGGCGCGCGACCGCGCCGTGTCGAACTCGGCCCGGGCCGTGGCCGTCCGCGCGCCGCGCTTGCCGCCCAGTTCCAGGACCTGGCCGATCGACAAGGTCGTCTCGGCGGCCTCAAAGTCATGATAAGGCCCGCTTCCGCCGACGTTCTCGACCTGCAGGTCCAGGGTCGGATTGGGCCGGGCCCGGGCCTGTTGGGCGCGCCCCTCTGCGGCGCGCATTTCGGCATCAACGACGATCAGGCGAGGCGCGGCGGCCTCGCGCAACAGGGTTTCCAGCGGCGGCGCGGTCTGGGCCGCGGCCACGCCATGGAGCGCGCCGCAAGCGGCGAACGCCCAGGCCGCGCGCGGCGGCCATCGGTTCGATGACATGAAAATTCCTCGCGATGATATGACGACGGCGCGCTAAAGCGCGCGGGCCGTCAGCCGCGAGGTGGGCGATCGAGAGCGGAGACCGTCAGCGACGGCAGGGCGTGGACCGGCGTAATAGCGTGACGAGCGCCCGCGAGGGCCGGCGCGGCGACGCTCGAAACGGGGGCGTCGAGCGCGGGTCCCGCGTGATGGCAGTGACCACCCAGGCAACAAGCCGCCTTGCACGGCGCGCTGTCCTGCCCGTGGTCGGGCTGTAACGCTTGGCCGACGGTCGGCGCGACCCCGTCCCCTGCGCAGAGGCAAGCCGCGGCGCTGGTCATTGGCGCGGCGACGAGCAGGGACAGCAGACAGGCGGCCAGAAGGCCTCCCAAGTTCCGCCACCATGTCGTCTTGCGCCGCATGACCGCTCTCATAGCGCCGAGGCGCGAATTTGAGAACGCGTTACATAATCACACGGCCTTGGCGTGTCGCTCGGTCGCCTTGGGCAGACGCGCGTCGAACGCGGCGGCGACCACCCGCATCAGGCGTCGCGCGGTCTCGGGGATCGTGATCACCGCGCCGTCGCGGCGGCAAAGTCCGGCCAAGGCCAGGGCGTCGACGGCGTCCAGGCTCTCGGCGAGCAGGTCGCTGGACATCCCTTGATCCCGGCAGATCGCCTCGACGTCGACGGAAAGGTCGCACATCAGCCGCTCGATCACGAGCGCGCGCAGGCGATCCTCGTCACCGATAGCCAAGGCGCGGTTCAGCGGCAGTTCGCCCTGGGCGATGCGGGCCGCCCACTGGTCGCTCGGCACATGGTTCTGAACGAAACCCTCGCGGAACTGACCGATGGAGGACGGTCCAATGGGAATGAGCACCGCCGCCGCGTCGTCGGTATAACCCTGGAAATTGCGCCGCATCCGCCCCTCCGCGGCCGCATGGCTGAGCGCGTCGTCGGGCAAGGCGTAGTGATCGAGGCCGATCCGTACATAGCCGGCCTCGACCAGGGCCGCATCGGCCGCATCGGCCTGCAGCCAGCGTCCATCGAGATCGGCGAGGTCGGCTTCGCGGATCATCACCTGGTGCTTCTTCATCCACGGCACGTGGGCGTAGCCGAACACCGCGATCCGGTCGGGCCGCAGGGCGACGGCCTCTCGGGCGGAGGCGTAGACATTGTCGGGCGTCTGGCCGGGCAGACCGTACATCAGGTCGAAGTTCAGGCCGCCGACGCCCACGTCGCGCAACCCCTCGACCGCCCGCGCGACTTGCTCATAAGGCTGGACGCGGTTGACCAGGGCCTGAACGTTCGGATCGAAGGTCTGGACGCCCAGGCTGACGCGGGTCACGCCCGCTTCGCCGACCGCCGCGATGAAGCCCTGCGACAACATGCCAGGATCAAGCTCTGCGGCGATCTCGGCGCCAGGCCGCAGGCGGAAGGCGCGCGCCAGTCGAGCCGTCAGGTCGACGAAATCTTCGGGCCGCAGCGCGTTGGGACTGCCGCCGCCGAAGTGCAGGTGCGCCAGCCCGTCGTGCTCGCCCAGTCGCCCGGCGACCAGATCGATCTCGCGCCGGAGCACGTCGAGATAGCTCCCCACACGGTCGTAGGTCGGCGCGATCGAGGTGTGGCAGCCGCAGTACCAGCACAGGCGGCGGCAGAATGGCACGTGGACATAGACCGACAGCCGGTCATCCGGCCTTGTCGCCCCATACCAGCCTTCCGCGTGACTCGCATGGGCGCTGTCGAAGGCCAGGGCCGTCGGATAGCTGGTATAGCGTGGCAGGTTGCGCTCGGCGTGCGAGCGTTGGGCGGCGGGCAGGATCGTGGCGGTCATGGGCGGGCGTCCTCGGGGACCGGGAAATCAAGAGCTTTGAAGCGGCGACGCTCTCGGTCGGCCTGGCCGGGCCGGGCGGCGTCGAAGGGGGCGTGATTGTCGATCGAGCTATCGGCGGCCGCGAGCAAAGCGAGATCGCCAGGCCGGCGCAGCGTGACGATCGGACCGTCGACCTCGACCCCCAATGGCGCCAGACTGGCGAAGCCGCGCGACAGGTTCTCGGGGGTCATGCCCAGCAGCGAGGCCAGGACCCGTTTGCGACTGGGCAAGGTCAGGCGGGTGGCGCCGTTCTGGCGCCGGTGCTGGGTCAGCAGATAGTTGGCCAGGCGCTCCAGCGTGCCGCGCAGCCGCTGGTTCTTCAGGGCGCGAACGACGCCGCTGTAGCAACCGGAAAGCTCCTCGGAGATCGCGAAGGCCAGGGCGGGATCGGTCCGGGCGGCCAGGCGCAGCGCCGCGCCAGGAATCGTCAGCACCTCGCTGCGCGGCGCGGCCCAGGCCGTCACCAAGGCCGGCGCGTCCAGCACGACCGAGGCCAACATCACGGTGGACAAGGGTTCCAGCAAGGCCAGGGTCGCGCCCTGTCCGTCCCGTCCGCTCTCCAGAGCCACCGAGCCTTCCATCAGGATCGAAAGGCTGGGACTGACCTCGCCCTCGAGCGTCAGGGCGGTGCGGCGCGAAACGCTCTGCAGCACGGCGTCACGCGTCAGCTGGGCGAAGCTGTCTGCGGAGGCGGCGTCCAACAAGGGCAGCTTGCGGACACGAATCAGGTCGGCGGTGTCGAGGGACATGCGGGCCCTTCCACGATGAAGTGAACCCGTCTTGCCGTGTTCGACGATCGCGAACCTTGATCGGCGTCAATCCTCCGCCGGCGGCTTGTCGTCGAGATGGTCGTAGAGGATGCGGGCCGCATCGCCCTTGGGGTCGTCGTACTGGCCTGAGCGCATCGTCCAGAAGAAGGCCAGCAGACCCAAGGCGCCGAGGCCGATCGACGCCGGCGCCAGGAACAGGATGATGTTCATCGGCCGGGCCATCGCAAACGAGGCCTGGCGGCGTTCAGCAACACAACGATCGACGAGCCCGACATGGCCAGGGCCGCGATGAACGGATTGACCAAGCCCGCCATCGCCGCGGGCATGGCCACGACATTATAGACGGCCGAGAAGCCGAAATTCTGCAGCGCCCGACAGCGGGCCGACCGCGCGGTGTCGATCGCCTCGGGCGCCGCGCCAAGAGCCTCGCCGGTGAAGACCAGGTCCGCCGCGTTCTGGGCGGCGTCGACCGCCGCGCCAGGGGCCATCGAAGCATGCGCCCGAGCCAGGGCGGCGGCGTCGTTGAGGCCGTCGCCGACCATCAGCACCTTGTGGCCCCGCGCCTTGAGGTCGTCGACGATCGCGGCCTTGTCGAAAGGCGTCAGGCCCGCGCGCCAATCCTCGACGCCGACCGCGCGAGCGATGTCGCGCACCGGGCCAGCGAGGTCGCCCGACAGAATCTCGACGGACAAACCCATTTGGCGAAGTCGCGCGATGGCCTCGGACGCGTCCGCGCGCGGCTGGTCCTCGAACACGAAGCGAATTCTTCACGTCGCCTTCGAAGCCGAACCACAGCTCGGTCTCGCGCGCGTCGCCATCCTTGACGCCGACGAAGGCCGCGCGGCCCAGGCGCGCGCGGCGACCGTCGATCAGGCCCTCCACGCCCTGCCCGGCCGTCTCGACGCATTCGGCGGCGACGGGGCCGGCGCCGGCTTGCGCGGCCAGGGCCTTGGCCAGGGGATGGCGCGAGGCGCGGGCCAGCGGCGCGGCCAGGGCGACCAGATGGGTCGGCGCGTCAACGAGCCGAGGGCAGCCTTCGGTCAGCACGCCGGTCTTGTCGAAGATGACGTGGTCGACCTCGGCGAGGCGCTCCAGGGCCGCCCCGGACTTGACCAGCACGCCCTTGCGGAAGAGGCGGCTGCTGGCGGCGATCTGCACGGCCGGCGCGGCCAGCCCCAGGGCGCAGGGGCACGTGACGATCAACACCGCCGCTGCTCGCAGCAGCGCCTCGCGCGGACCCAGGCCCAGAGCCCAGCCGCCGATGAAGGTCGCGGCCGCGACGGTGTGGACGACCGGCACGTACAGCGCGGCGGCCTTGTCGGCCAGGCGGACATAGGCCGAGCGGGTCTGGGCCCCGGCCTCCATCAGACGGGCGATGGCGGCCAAGGTGGAGTCCTCGCTTCGCGCCGTGGCGGTCATGACCAGGCGGCCGGAGAGGTTCAGCGCGCCGGCGTGCAGTCGCGCCCCGACCGTGACCGGCGCCAAGGCCGTTTCGCCGGTGATCAGGGCGTTGTCGATCTCCGAGCGGCCGGCCTCGACCACACCGTCGACGGGTACGCGATCGCCGGGCGCCACGACAAGCCGGTCCCCGACGACGATATCGGCGACGGGCACGCCGTGCTCGGCCTCGCCCGACAGGCGCACGGCCACCGGAGTTTGCAGGGCCAACAGGTCGCGCGCCGCAGAACGGGCGTTGGCGCGTAGGCGGTGATCCAGGTAGCGCCCGATCAGGAGCAGGAACAGCAGGGTGACGGCGGCGTCGAAATAGGCATGCTGGCCGCGCAGCATGGTCTCGGAGAAGCTGACAATCAGGGTCAGGATCACACCGATCGAGATCGGCACGTCCATATTCGCCTTGCCGCGCTTCAGAGACGCCCAGGCCGAGCGAAAGAACGGCCGCCCCGCGAACAGGGCGCAGGGCGTGGCGACGATCGCAGCCATCCAGTACATCAAGGTCAGGGTCGCCGGCGTCAGCTCCTGGCCGAACAGGCCCGCCCAGGCCGGGACCGTGAACATCATCACGTTGCCGGCCCCGAAGCCGGCGACTCCCAGCGCGATGGCCAGTTCGCGGCCTTCGCGATCGATCGCGGCGACAGCCTCGGCCGGATCGAACAGACAGGCGCGGTAGCCCAGGCCCTCGGACCGTCTCGACGACGCGTTCCGGATTCGCCTCGCGCCCGGCGAGTTCGACGGCCAGCTTGCCCGTCGTCAGGTTCAGGCGGGCGCCGGCGACGCCCGGCACGCCGGCGACAGCGGTCTCGATCTTGCGGATACAGGCGGCGCAGCGAGCGCCGCTGACCAGCAATTCAAGCCGCCCTCGCCCCGCCTCGTCGCGGCGAACGAAGGCTTCCAGATCGCGATCCACGGTCAGGCTGGCGTTCATT
The DNA here is from genome assembly GCF_044056025.1 of Caulobacter sp. UC70_42. Lineage (NCBI taxonomy): Bacteria > Pseudomonadati > Pseudomonadota > Alphaproteobacteria > Caulobacterales > Caulobacteraceae > Caulobacter > Caulobacter sp. UC70_42. Next base: position 4,213,963 of record NZ_CP171994.1, read on the forward strand.
TGGCGGGCTCCAGCAGACGTGTTTCCAGCTCGAAGACGTCGCGGCTGTTGCGCGCCGTGGCCCGCAGGTCCCAGGCGCCGTCGAGCCGCGCGCGGGCCTGATAGCGGCCGTCGCCCAGCGGCTTGAAGTCAAGAGTCGGCGGCCGGTCTCGGTGGCCGGCCGCTCAAGGACGCCAGTCACGGAAAGGCGGTCCAGCGGCGCGCCGGTCTTGTCGACGAGGCGCACCACCACCGTCCCGCCGTCGGCCTTCTCGACCGAGGCGGCCCAGCCCAGGGCCGCCTCTCGCTGGCGCTGGGCCAGGGTCTTGTTGAAGGCCAGGCCCGCCTCGTAGGGGTTGGAGGCGACCTCGCCCGAGAAGGTGCCGTAGGCCTTGATCATGAACAGCGTATCGACGCCGATCACGACGGCGAAGAACGCCACGACGGCGATCAGGACGTGCCAGCCGGTGATAGGCTTGACGGCCTTGGACTGGGCGATCTCGGGGGACGAGGCGGCGGTCATTGCGGGTTCGCGGCTCCGGAGAGGAAGACGGTCTTGGCGTCGGCTTGGACGTCGCCGGCGCGGGCGATGAAGCGGACTGGCGTGCTGGCCGCGAGTCCGGCTTCGGGCGGCGCGGTGACGAAGACCCGCACCGAGGCGACCTGGTCCGCCGGGACGGTGACGCTGACGGCGCCCGGGCGCCCGGCTGGCTGAGGCGCGCGCCGGCGACGCCGTCGAACGCGATCTCGAACCGGCGGTCGAAGAAGGTCCGGTTTGTGATCTTCAGCGTATAGCCGTCCCGCACCGCGCCATCATGCATGCGCACGAAGATCGGGTTGCGGTCGCGGATGACGTGGAGGTCGGCCTTGGGGCGGCTGATCAACGCAGCCAGCGTCAGGCCGCCGACCACCGTCAGGGCCAGGGCGTAGTAGATCGTCCGCGAGCGCACGGGCTTGTAGGTCGCCTTACGCCCGCAGGCGCGGGCGGCGACGGCCGCGTCGGTGTCGTAGGCGATGAGGCCCGTGGGTCGCGCCAGCTTGGTCATGATCTCATCGCAGGCGTCGACGCAGAGGCCGCAGTTGATGCACTCCAACTGACTGCCGTCGCGGATGTCGATGCCCATCGGACAGACGACGACGCACTGGTGACAATCGATGCAGTCGCCGCGCCCCGCCCAGTCCTCGCCCTTCTTGTGCGCGCCGCGCGGCTCGCCGCGATCGCGCAGATAGGTCACCTGCAGCGAGTGTTGGTCCAGCATGGCGCCCTGGATGCGAGGCCATGGGCACATATAGGTGCAGACCTGTTCGCGCATCCAACCGGCGAAGGCGTAGGTGGTCACCGTCAGCAAGGCGCAGGAGACATAGGCAGTGGCCGGGGCCTGGCCGATCCAGAAGGTGCGGATCAGGGTCGGGGCGTCATGGAAATAGAAGATCCACGCCCCGCCGGTGCCGAAGGCGATGCCAATCCAGGTCAGGTGCTTGCCCGCCTTGCGCCAGAGCTTGTCGAACGACATCGGCGCGGCGTCCAGACGCATGCGGGCGTTGCGGTCGCCCTCGAACAGGCGTTCGACGACGATGAACAGGTCGGTCCAGACGGTCTGCGGACAGGTGTAGCCGCACCACAGCCGGCCGAACAGCGCCGTGACCAGGAACAGGACCAGGGCGCCGGCGACCATCAGCCCGGTGATGATGTGGACGTCCTGCGGCCACAGCTGGATATTGAAGAAGTAGAAGCGGCCGCCGGTGAAGTCGACCAGCGCGGCCTGCTGCGGGAAGCCCTCTGGCCGGCGCCAGCGGATCCACGGGGTGACGTAGTAGACCGACAGGGTGGCGATGAGCAGCGCCCACTTCACCCTGCGCCACGTCCCGTGGGCCAGCTTGGGATAGATCGGCTCGCGCGGTTTGTAGAGGCCATCGCCCTTGGGCGCCCCCCTGCCCTTGGCCCGTGCGGCGGCGGAGACGGCTGTTGTGTTTTGTGTTTTGGGTTTGGTGTTGTCGATGAGGGTTGGCATGGCCGGTTATTGTCCGGCGGCGTTGGCGTGGACGTAGACGGCGATGGCCTTGATGGTTTCGGGGCTGAGGCGTCCGGCCCAGGTGGGCATGACGCCGCCGTTCCCGGCGAAGATCTGGCCGCGGATGGCGGCGCGGTCGGCGCCGTAGAGCCATTCGCTGTCGGTGAGGTTGGGGGCGCCGACGGCCTGGTCGCCCTTGCCTTCCAGGCCGTGGCAGGCCACGCACTGGGTGTCGAAGATCGGCTTGGCGCGGGCGATGGCCCCGGCGTCGGCCGGACGGTTCGACAGGTGGACGACATATTCGGTCAGGTCGTCGATCTGCTCGGGCTTGAGCAGCTCGTCGCGGCCGAAGGCGGGCATCTGCGACATCCGCGCCCCGTCCGCGCCGGTGCGCACGCCGTGGGTGATGGTGTACTGGATGTCCTCCAGCTTGCCGCCCCACAGCCAGACGTCATCGCGCAGGTTGGGATAGCCCTTGCCGCCGGTGCCGCCGATGCCGTGGCAGGTGGCGCAGTTGTCGCCGAACACCGACTGGCCCACCTGCTGGGCGTAGGCCTGCAGCTTGGGATCCTTCTCGATCTGCTCGAGGCTGGCGGTGCGCAGCTGGGCCGCGCCCGCGCCGCGCTGGACGTCCAGGGCCTTGAGCTCCTGGCCCACGGCGGCCCGGTCGGACTGATGCAGCAGGCCCTTGGTGTAGCCATGCACGCCCGGCCAGGCCGGCATCAGCACCCAGTAGCCGATCGAGAAGGCGATGCAGCCGTACCAGACCCACAGCCACCAGCGCGGCAGCGGGTTGTCCAGTTCGCGGATGCCGTCCCACTCATGGCCGGTGGTCTCGACGCCGGTGACGTCGTCGGTCTTGCGTTCGGAAGCCATCAGGAGAGCTCCTCGTCATCCAGCGGCATGCGCGCGGCGTGTTGGAATTCGGCCTTCTTGGAAGGCCGCAGGGCATAGGCGACGCCAGCCAGGAAGATCAGGCCGAAGTAGATCAGCCCGCCCTGCTGGGCGAAGCGCGCCACGGTTTCGTAGGAGAGCTGGCTCATCGCTGGTTCTCCGGGGCCTGGGCCTTGTAGGACTTGAAGTCGACCTGGGTCCCGAGCATCTGCAGATAGGCCACCAGGGCGTCCATCTCGGTGATCCTGTCGGGATCGCCGTCGAAGTCGCGGTTGGCCACCTTGGCCCCGTAGCGGCCGCGCAGGGCCACCGCGTCGGTCGAGTACGGATCGGCCTGGGCCTCCAGGTCCTTCCTGGCGTTGGTCAGCTGGTCGGCCGTGTAGGGCACGCCCTCGGTGCGCAGCACCTTCATCCGGTCGACGATGTCGCCATAGTCCAGGTCCTTCTCGGCCAGGAACTTGTAGGGCGGCATCACCGACTCCGGCACCACCGAGCGCGGGTCGATCAGGTGGTCGCGGTGCCAGGCGTCGGAGTACTTGCCCCCGACCCGGGCCAGGTCGGGCCCGGTCCTCTTGGACCCCCACTGGAACGGGTGGTCGTACATGCTCTCGGCGGCCAGGCTGTAGTGGCCATAACGCTCGACCTCGTCGCGCAGCGGGCGGATCATCTGCGAGTGGCACAGATAGCAGCCCTCGCGGACATAGATGTCGCGGCCGTTCAGTTCCAGCGGCGTGTAGGGCCGTACGCCCTGCACCTTCTCGATGGTGCCCTGCAGCCAGAACAGCGGGGCGATCTCGACCAGCCCCCCGATCGAGACGACGATGAGGATGCCGACGACGAGCAGCAGCGAATGCCGCTCGAACTTGGCGTGATGCTTCCAGACGGACATGGGCGGCCTCAGGCGATCGCGGTGGCGGGAGCGGCCGTTTCGTCGGCCGGCTCGGCGGAGGGCGAAGCGATCGTCTTCCAGATGTTGACGATCATGATCAGGGCCCCGGACAGGTACATCAGGCCCCCGACGGCGCGGATGACGTTCTCGATGTGCTTGGCCGAGACGGTCTCGATGAAGCTGTAGGCCAGGAAGCCCTGGGGCGTGTAGGCGCGCCACATCAGGCCTTCCATGATGCCCGACACCCACATCGCGGCGATGTAGAGCAGGATGCCGGTGGTCGCGATCCAGAAGTGCCACTCGATCAGCTTGGTCGAGTACATCTCCTTCTTCTTCCACAGCCACGGCACCAGGCAGTAGACCGCCCCGAAGCTGATGAAGCCCACCCAGCCCAGCGCGCCCGAATGCACGTGGCCGATGGTCCAGTCGGTGTAGTGGCTCAGCGCGTTGACCGCGCGGATCGACATCACCGGACCTTCGAAGGTGCTCATGCCGTAGAAGGCGATCGACACCACCATCATCCGCACCACCGGGTCGGTGCGCAGCTTGTCCCACGCCCCCGACAGCGTCATCAGGCCGTTGATCATGCCGCCCCAGGACGGCATCCACAGCATGATCGAGAAGGTCATGCCCAGGGTCTGGGCCCACTGCGGCAGGGCCGTGTAGTGCAGGTGGTGCGGGCCGGCCCAGATGTAGATGAAGATCAGCGCCCAGAAGTGCACGATCGACAGGCGGTAGCTGTAGACCGGACGCTCCACGCGCTTGGGCACGAAGTAGTACATCATGGCCAGGAAGCCGGCGGTCAGGAAGAAGCCGACGGCGTTGTGGCCGTACCACCACTGCACCAGCGCATCCTGCACGCCCGAGAAGACGCCATAGGACTTGTGGTTCAGCAGACCCACCGGAATGGCGGCGTTGTTGACCAGGTGCAGCAGGGCGATGGTGACGATGAAGGCCAGGTAGAACCAGTTGGCCACGTAGATGTGGGGTTCCTTGCGCTTCCAGATCGTGCCCAGGAACACCAGCAGATAGGCGACCCAGACGATGGTCAGCCACAGGTCGGTGTACCACTCCGGCTCGGCGTATTCCTTGCCCTGGGTCGCGCCCATCAGATAGCCGGTCGCGGCCAGCACGATGAACAGCTGATAGCCCCAGAACACGAACCACGGCGCGATGCCGCCCGCCAGCTTGGCCTTGCAGGTGCGCTGCACGACCCAGAACGACGTGGCGATCAGCGCGTTGCCCCCGAAGGCGAAGATCACCGCCGAGGTGTGCAGCGGCCGCAGCCGGCCAAAGTTCAGCCAGCCCGCTTCCGGAAAATAGAAGATCGTCGGCCACGACAGCTGGGCGGCGATCACCACCCCCACCAGCAGACCCGCCGCCGCCCAGAACATCGTGGCGATCACACCCGCCTTGATGACGTTGTCGCTATAGCGGTCGGGATGCTCCACCAGCGTGCCGCCCGACAACCCCGCGTTCAGAACGAACGCGGCGATCACCCCCGCCAGCGCGATGGTCTCGGCCTGCAGCCGGAAGATCGGATCCTGGGTCAGTCCCGCGCCGAGGATCGCCAGGAACGCGCCTACGGCCGAAACGATCAGTAAAGCGCCCGAACCCGCAGGGGGCCTGGCGTAAGTATGAGACGGGGCGGACATGCAGACTCCCTGCGGCGAACCTAAACCCCTCCTCTCACGCACCGCATGCCCAGGCTTTGATACGTATCAAAGCCTGAAGCCGGATCCGGGACGATTGTCCGCCGGCGCTTCCGGAGAGTTTCATGTCGGCCAAGTCTCGTTTCATCGTCCCGATCGTCGGCGCGACCGCTCTGGTCGCGTGGACGATCGCCCTGGCTCAGGCCTTGCCGCGCCTGCTGGCGGGGCCGCTGTGCAGCAGCAGCCAGGACGCCTGGTCCCTGGCTGGCCATTGCCCGGCCTGCTACGTCGCGGCGGCCCTGACCCTCGCCTTCGGGGTCAGCCTGGCGCTGGCGCGACCAAAAGCCGCCCCCCTCCGACGCCTCGCTCGAGGCTGATCGGCGAGGAGCGCCGGTCGTATCGGCGCCCTCGCCCTTCGCGCCCCACCGCGCTGATCGACGGTCGCTTCCCGCGACGCTTTCGACATGGCCTAGTTGCCGGGCGGAGCGGAGCGGAGCAATCTCGCTCATGTCGCAAGATGTGATGACGACGGACGAGGCCAGGTCTGCGATGGCTTGCGCCGCGAGCCATTGCGCGAGGAACGGGCGCGAGGAACAGGGGCGTCAGGATGAGCATCGAGGCCGCGTCGTCGACGCCGCTCCAGGTCGTCCTGGTCGAGGACGACGCCGCCTTCCAGGACGCCTTTCGCACCGCCCTGGCCGCCGCGCCCGACCTGTCGATCGCTAGCGTGGCCGCCACGGCGACCGAAGCGCGTGCCCTTCTGGCGGGACGGCCGGCCGACGTGCTGGTCGTGGATCTGGGACTTCCCGACGGCTCGGGCGTCGACGTCATCCGCGAAGCCCACGCCCGCTGGCCCGCCTGCGCCATCATGGTGGCGACCACCTTCGCCGACGAGCGCCACGTCATCGCCTCGATCGAGGCCGGGGCCAGCGGCTATCTGCTCAAGGACAGCCCCCTGCCGACCATCGCCGAGGACATCCGGGTGCTGCACGGCGGCGGCAGTCCGATCAGCCCCCGAATCGCCCGCCAGGTGCTGATGCGCTTCCGGCCCGACGAACGTCCGGCCCAAGAAGCCGAGACCGTCGAAAGGAGCAGCGTCCCCAGCCTGTCCGAACGCGAAAAGGAAACGCTGCAGCTGATCACCCGCGGCTTCTCGTTCGACGAGATCGCCGAGCTGATGGGCGTGTCTCGCAACACCGTGCTGACCTTCGTGCGCCGCATCTACGCCAAGCTGGAGGTGCGCTCCAAGACGGAGGCGGTGTTCGAGGCCCGCGCCCATGGTCTCCTCTAGGCCGTCGGTGACCGCACGCCCGTGGTTTCCATGGGCGGCCTGGATCCTGGCGGGACTTCTGGCCCTGGCGGTCGCCTTCGTCATCGAATCGCGCGCCGGCGGCGAGCGAATCACCGCCGCGCGCATGACGATCGCCGATACGGTGGGCTACCAGCCGCCGCCGGCGACCGTTCCGTCGAACCTCCAGGCCAGCGGCCGAACGGTGGTCATGCCCCACGCGCCGGCGCCGCTCTGGGCGCCAACAGCCGAAACCGCGCCCCAGCGGATCGCCACGCGCGTCACCTGGTTTTCGCTGCAGGTCCCCCCCTGCCCGACGACGGCCGCCAGCTCTATCTCTATGTGCCGCGCTGGAAGTCCGACGGCACGCTGGCGATCTATGCCGACGGTCAGCTAATCCATCAGTCGCACGCCAATCTGCAATGGAACGGCTCCAACGAGCCTCTGCTGATCAGCCTGCCGCGCACCGAGGTCTCGCATCCGCCCCGGACGCTGGACGTCCGACTGCAGCATGTGCGCGGCATCGGCGGGGCGTTCTCGTCGGTCTGGATCGGCAATTATCGTCAACTGGCGCCGCGCTACGCCATTCGAGAGATTCTGCAGGTCCAGCTGTCGTCGTTCTCGTCTTTCGCGTTCCTGGCGACGGGCGTCTTCGCCCTGTTCGTCTGGCTCAGCCGCCGCGGCGAGCCGATCTACCTGCTCTACTTCATGACTTCCGTCGTGGTCTTCCTGCGGATGCTGCACACCTTCGTCGGCGTGCATCCGCTCGTCGTTTCCGACGCCTGGTTCGGCTGGATCACCGTGATCTCGCCCTACTGGATGATCGTGGTGCTGCACCTGTTCGTCACCGAGCTGCACGGCCGGCGCCAGCCGCTGCTGACGGGCGTGGCGCTGCTCAACGGCGGGTTCTGGACGATCGCCACCCTGCCCGGCCTTCTGGACCCCACCCTGCTCTCGGCGCCTGTCTACGCCAACCTCCTGATCCTCGGGCTGATCGTGGCCTTCAACGGCGTGCGCCAGTCGATCCGGTTCAGGTCGCGCGACGCTCTGCTGCTGTCGGTCTGGTGCTTCGTCACCGTGCTCTCGGGCGTCTACGACCTGGCGCTGCAGCAGAACATCGTCAGCATCGAGAGCGTGTTCATCAGCAACTTCACCGGCGTCGGGTTCACGGTGCTGTTCTGGTACATCATGTTCAGCCGCTATATCGAGGCGCTGGAGACGGCCACCCGCGCCAAGGCCGATCTGGCGCGACGCCTGACCCAGCGCGAAGCCGAGCTGACCGCCAGCCACCAGCGGCTGCGCGAGATCGAGAACCGCGAGCTGCTGCACCAGGAACGCCAACGGCTGATGCAGGACATGCACGACGGCCTGGGCTCGACCCTGGTCACCGCTCTGCGGGCCTTCGAGGGCGATCGCGCCGCCGACCTGGACGCCGTCGCCCTGCTGCGCGGCTGCATCGACGACCTGAAGCTGACCATCGAACTCTATGGAGCCGGTCGAGACCGATCTGCTCCTGCTGCTGGCCACCCTGCGCTTCCGCCTGCAGCCGCGGCTCGAGGCCAGCGGCCTGAAGCTGACCTGGGACGCCGGCGAGGTCCCGCCCCTGGAATGGCTGGACCAGCGCCACGCGCTGCACATCCTGCGCATCCTGCAGGAGACCTTCGCCAATATCCTCAAGCACGCCGAGGCCCGCGAGGTCGCGCTGTCGGTGCGGACCGAGGACGGCCACGTGCTGGTGCGCGTGCGGGACGACGGTCGCGGCTTCGATCCGGCCCTGCCCGTCACCGGCCGGGGATTGGCCAACCAGCGACGCCGCGCCGAGGCGATCGGCGGCCGGGTCATCTGGGAGCCCGCCCCGGCCGGCGCCTGCCTGCTCCTGATGCTGCCGGTGCGAAAGACTGTCACGAAAGACGGTTAGCAGCAGCAAAGCAGGATGGACGACCCATGGCCGCTTGCCGCGTCGCCGATCGTCGTCTCTCAATCCCCGTCTGGAAAGTCGCGCCCCGAGCCATGCCTGCGATCACACCCGAACGGTCCCGATGGTTCGCGCGCAACATCCTGCCGCACGAGCATGTCCTGCGCGGCTGGCTTAACCGCCGGCTCGCGCCCGGCCTGGACGCCGACGACGTCATTCAGGAGGCCTATACGATCCTGGTCTCCAAGGAGAGCGTCGAGGACGTCCGAGAATCCCAAGGCCTATCTCTTCCAGGTCGCCTATTCGCTGCTGGTGCGCCACGTGCAGCGCAGTCGTATCGTCTCGATACGCGCCGTCGCCGATCTGGAGCGCCTGGACCTGCCCGCGGAGATGGCCTCGCCCGAGCAGGTGCTGATCGACCGCGACGAGCTGCATCGGCTGGCCGAAGCCATCGCCGAGATGCCCAAGAAGACCCAGGAGGCGTTCATCCTGCGCCGCGTGCAGGGCCTCTCGCAGCGCGAGATCGCCGCGCGCATGGGCGTGTCCGAAAACACGGTTGAAAAGCACATCGTCAAGGGCATCCGCCTGTTGATCGATCGCTTTGGACGTGGCGGAAAACGCGCGCTCGGCGCATCTAGGAACGACGACACGGGAACGAGTGGCCTTGATGGCGGAGCGAGAGACAAGTCGGGCGGTTGACGACGCGGCGGCGGCTTGGGCCGGACGCATCGATCGCGGCCCCTTGTCGACCGCCGACAACGCCGAGCTTGAAACCTGGCTCTCCGGCGATCCGCGCCGGCTCGGCGCCCTGGCCCGCGCCCAGGCGCTGTACGACGGCAGCGACGCCGCCCGCGCGCTGGGCCCGCAATTCGATCCCGCGCCATTCAAGGCCAAGTCCGCCGTTCGGCCATCGCGCCGGAACCTGATCGGCTGGGGCGGCGGCGCGGTGGCCGCCGGTCTGGTCGCCGGGGTCGGGGCGCTGGGCGTGTCCAGCTACGGCTCTCGCGCCTATGCGTCCCAGCGGGGCGAGGTCCGTCTGATCCCGCTTGAGGACGGCTCGGCCATCACCCTCAACACCGACAGCAAGATCCGCGTCCGCCAGCGCAGGGTCGAACTCGTTCGCGGCGAGGCTCTGTTCGAGGTAGCCAAGGGCGAGCAGCCGTTCGTCGTCTCGGCGGACGCCCTGTCCGTCATGGCGACCACCGCCGCCTTCGTCGTCAAGGCGATCGCCGGCGAGCCGGTGTCGGTGGTGGTGCGCGAGGGTCGGATCAGCGTCACAGACCGTCGCGGCCGCCTGCAACTCGGCGCCAACCAGCAGATGGACGCCTCCCCCAGGCAGACCCAGGTCGAGACGGTCGCGCCGGCGGCGCTGGTGCGGCGACTGGCCTGGCGAGAGGGCAAGATCGCCTTCGAGGGAGAGACCATGGCTCAGGCCGCCCGCGAGTTCGCTCGCTATAGCGACATGCGGCTGATCATCGAAGACCCGACCCTGGCCCAGGAACCGATCAGCGGTCTCTTCGCGGCCAACGACCCGGTCAGCTTCGCGCGATCGGCCTCGCAGGCCTTCGGCGCGCGGCTGGATATCGAGGGGCGCACCGTTCGCCTGGGCCGGCGTCCTACGTAAAAAGTTTCGAGACACATGGCGGAGACGTCGCCGCGACGTCTCTTGGCCTCGGAAATCGCGCCGCGACGGGCGCGCGAGAGGGGCGACATGGCTTTGAACAAGACGAAAGCGATTCTGGCCGGCGGCGTGGCCGCCCTGGCGCTGTGCATCGGCGGCCCGGCATCGGCCCAGCAGCGGACCTTTAAGGTGCCCGCGCAGGACGCGGTCAGCGCCATCCCGCAGTTCGCCCGGCAGGCCGGCGTGCAGATCTTCGCCCCGGCCGCGCAGCTGAAGGGCGTGCGCACCGTGGCCATCGACGGCCAGATGGACCTGCACGAGGCGCTGCGGAAGCTGATCGCCGGAACCGGCCTGGAGATCGCGGCCGACGACGGTCGCGTCATCACACTGCGCGTGGCGCGTCCTGCCAGCGCCACGGGCGATGTGGCCGCCGAGCCCACCGCGCTGGACACCATCATCGTCACCGCCCAGAAGCGCGAGGAAGCCGCCCAGGGGGTGCCGATTTCGTTGACGGCCTTCTCGAGCCGCGCCGTCGAGACCTATCGCCTGGAAACTCTGCGAGACATCTCGCGCTTGACGCCGGGCCTGCTGGTGTCGTCGTTCAGCCAGTCCAGCCCGACCATCGCCATTCGAGGCGCGACCAACACCTTCACCCAGATCGGCGCCAACAAGCCGGTGGCCGTGGTCATCGACGACCTGTTCATCCCCCGCAACAGCGCCGCGACCTTCGAGCTCTACGGCCTGAACTCGGTGCAGGTGTTGAAGGGGCCGCAAGGCACGCTGTTCGGCCGCAACGTCACCGGCGGGGCCATCGTGCTGGACACCGGCAAGCCGGCGTTTGGCGACACGGCGGGCTCGGTGCGGATCGGCGGCGGCGACTATGACCTTAAGCAGGTCGACGGCCGTGTGGACATCCCCGTCGGCGAGACGGTCGCCCTGCGCCTGGCCGGTTCGCTCAAACAGCACGACGGCTATGGCAAGGACCGCCTGACCGGGCGCGAGCAAGACGATCTCGACAGCCGCAGCCTCCGCGCCCAGGCCCGTCTGCGCGCCAACGACGACGTCGAGGTGCTGCTGGGCGCAGACTACGCGCAGGACCACAATGGCGGCCGCACCCTGTCGTCCAAGGCGGCCGGTTCGGACGGCGACCGCCGCACGTCCGAGCTTGGCTACAATCAGGACTTCGCGCGAAACCAGTGGGGCGCCTCGGGGCGGGTCTACTGGAACGCGCCGGTCGGCCAAGTCACCTCCGTCACCGGCTATCGCTGGTCGCAGTCGGGCGAGGACTATTCGGGCACCGGCGTCGGCTACGCCTTCCTGACCGGAACCAACACCCAGTCGGTCAATCGCGACGTCGACGATGTCGGCCTGTTCTCGCAGGAGATCCGCTGGGCCAGCCCGAAGTGGGAGCGCGGCGACCTGGTGGCCGGCGTCTATTTCGCCGACGAGGACGCCAAGCGCCAGCTGCGCACGCGCGGCTTGGCCGCCGTCACCGGCGTGGCCTCCTCAGACGTCCTGACGGACCAAGCGGTGAAAACCAGGAGCTACGCCGCCTTCGTGGATGGCACGGTCCATCTGCCAGCCACCTTCGACCTGACCCTGGGCGCGCGCTACACCCACGACGAGAAGACCGCCGACCTCGTCCGCACCGACTTCGTCCGCCCCGCGACCGGCAGTTTCACCGCTCACGGCCTGAAGGCCGACTGGAGCGAGGTGACGCCCCGCGCGGTGCTGAGTTGGACGCCGCGCGAGGACCTCAAGGTCTATGGCAGCGTCACGCGCGGCTACACGGCCGGCGGCTTCAACACCGACGCGGCGGTGATCTCGGCCCTGACCCAGCCGTTCGAACCCGAGACCGTCACCAACTACGAGCTGGGCGTGAAGTCCCAGTGGCTGGCCGACACCCTGCGGATCAACGCGTCGGTCTTCCACATGGACTACAAGGACAAGCAGGAGCTGTTCTTCAACAACCTGACCCGTGTCCTGACCATCACCAACGCCGGCCAGGCCACGGTGAAGGGCGCGGAACTGGAAGTGACGTGGCGGCCGCTGCCCTGGCTGAACCTGATGGCGAACTACGGACTGCTCGACACGGTCTACGACAACTTCGTCATTCCGGGCGGGGCGGTGAACACCGGCCATCCGCTGGGCTCGTCGCCGCGAAACAAGGGCGCCCTGGCCGCCGACGTCCGCATCCCGCTGAACGGCAAGGGCTATGTCACCGGCGCGCTGAGCTGGGCCTATACCGACGGCTACTATACCGGCGCCACCAAGGATCCGAACCTGCACATCGACAGCTATGCCCTGACCAACCTGTCGCTGGGCTATGAGAGCCAGGACGACCGTTGGGCGTTGACGGCCTGGGCCAAGAACCTGGGCGATGTCGATTACCTGCTGACCCCGTCCACCCAGGGCGTGCTGGCCGAATATCTGGGCGAACCGCGCACGGTCGGCGTCATGCTGTCGGCGAAGTTCTAGGCAGTGGCGACCGCCCGTTTCACCCGTCGCGGCCTGCTGCTCGGCGCGGGCGCTCTGGCCGCCGCCGCGCCCTTGCCCGAGGACGACGCCGTCGGCCAGCCGCTGCGCCCCTGGCGGCGCGGCGGGCTGGATATCCACCACATCGCCACAGGCCGGGGCGACTCGACGCTGATCATCGGGCCGGACGGGTCCAGCCTTATGATCGACGCTGGGGCCTCCAGCACGCCGCCGCCGGCCAGCTTGGAGATCCGTCCAGGTCCGGACCGTCGCGCCGGCGAGTGGATCGGCCGTTACGCCCTCCGGCATCTGGCCGCCACGGGCGAGCCGAAGCTTGACGCCGTCCTGGTCAGCCACCTGCATCCGGACCACATCGATGGCCTGTACGATGTCGCAGCCCTGTTGCCGATCGGCGCCCTGGTCGATCGCGGCTATCCCGACTACGCCTATCCCGCCGTCTGGGACGCGCCGTTCGCCAAGGCCTATATCGCTTTCGTCCGCGAGCGGGTTCGGCCGGAGGCCGGGTCGAGCGGTTCCGCGTGGGCGCCGCCGACCAGTTCGCGCTCCCGGGCGCGGAGATCCGCAATCTGGCGGCCAATGGCGAGGTCTGGCGTGGTCGCGGGACCGAAACCCGCCGCCTGTTCCCACCGATCGATACCCTCCCCAAGGATGACATCCCCGACGAAAACGCCTGTTCGGCCGCCATTCGCCTGCGCTACGGCGACTTCGGCTATTTCGCGGCGGGAGACCTGACCAGCAACAGCTTCGACGGAACCCTGCCCTGGCGCGATGTCGAAACGCGCGCCGCCCAGGTCGCTGGTCAGGTCGATGTGGCCGTCGCCGCTCATCACGGCATGTTCGACGCCACGGGCGCCGACGTCGTGCGCGCCCTGAAACCGCGCACCTGGATCATCCCCGGCTGGCACGCGGCGCACCCCAGCACCGACACTCTGGAGCGGATGCTGAGCCCGCGCCTCTATCGCGGCCCGCGCGACGTCTTCGCCACCGGCCTCTCGCCTGCCAACGAACTGACTCACAAGTGGCTAACCGACCGCTTGGCCGCGCGCGGCGGCCACGTCGTGATCCGCGTCGCCCCGGGCGGGGCCAGCTATCGCGTGATCGTCACCGACAATCGCGACGAGGGCGACCGCGTGATTTCGCGGTCGGGTCCGTGGCCGGCTGGCCGGGCTGACGGTTGACCCGCACGCCGCCGAAAATCCGCCCTGCCATGGCCGGCTGAACCGCCGCGGAGAGGCCGATCCTGGACATCTCCGCATCCATCCCCACTTGCTAGGGCGTCGCGTCAGGCGCGACGCTCGCAGCTCTTGAAGGAATTTCGCCATGGACGCCAAGCTCGAAACCGCCATCCTGGCCGGCGGATGCTTCTGGGGCGTCCAGGATCTGCTGCGCCGCTATCCGGGCGTCATCGCCACCCGCGTCGGCTATTCCGGCGGCGATACGCCCAACGCCACCTACCGCAATCATGGCGACCACGCCGAGGCCATCGAGATCCAGTTCGATCCGGCCTTGATCAGCTATCGCCAGCTTCTGGAGTTCTTCTTCCAGATTCACGATCCGACGACGCTGAACCGGCAAGGCAACGATCTTGGCCGCAGCTATCGCTCGGCGATCTTCTACATGTCCGAAGACCAACGGCGCGTGGCGCTCGAGACCATCGCCGATGTCGACGCCTCGGGCCTGTGGCCCGGCAAGGCCGTGACCGAGGTCGAGCCCGCCGGTGACTTCTGGGAAGCCGAGCCCGAGCACCAGGACTACCTGGAGCGTATCCCGAACGGCTATACCTGCCACTTCATCCGCCCGGGCTGGCGCCTGCCGCGGCGTGAAAGCGCCGCGAGCTAGTCTTCGAGCGCTGCGCGAACGCGCTCACGAGGCCTCCGGATCGAAGCCGTCAAGCGGCGTTCCCGCCCGCCGCGCGACGCTGATAAAGGCGCTCGCGCACCCCAGGGCGTCGATATTAGCTTCCTGCACGCCGGACCAGGCGTCGAGCAAGTCTGGCCGGTCGGGCGAGGTCGCGGAAGCGGCCCGCTCCAGGGCCCGCGCGAGGCGGGCGTGGGCGTTGCCCTCGACGAGATAGACGCTCTGGCAACGCTCGATGGCTGCGTCGAACGCCGCGCGTGTCGCGTCATCGGCGGCGGGCGGGGCGCGCAGCGACAACAGGGCAAGACCTGCGGCGCGACAAGCCTCCTGAGCCTGTCGCACCGGCGGTGACGGGATGATCGGGCTGGACGGCGGCGGCGTTGCTCGGGCCACCACCTCCACCGCCGCGTTGCAGGGCGCGATGATCGCCTGCAGCCGTCGCCAGGTCGCCCAAGTCTGGGCGCGCAGCACAGGCGAAAGCGAGGTTTCGGGGTTCGAGATGCGAGGAACGTCGCGTTCCGCTACGAGCGGCCAACCCACGGCGACCAACGCGATCAACACCGCGGCGGTCAGGACGAGTCGTGGAGACGGCCGCCGGCGGCTCACGGCCGCGCGCGGCGGCGCGCCATCAACGCCAAAGGCAACCCCGCCAGGTCGAGCGCGACGGCCAGGGTGGCGGCCAAGGCCGCCCAAGCCGGAGCGCCGCGCAACGCCAGCAACGCCAAGGCGAGCGGTCCGGCGAGGCTGGCTAGAACCATGCCGCGCGCGGGCCATCCCGAGATCGTGGCTGGCGCGCCGATCGCGAGAAGCGCCAGGGCCTGGATCAGCGCGGTGACCAAGGCCAGAATCCGCAAGTCCGGGACGACCTGAACCTCGACGAAGGCCAACAGGGCGCCGAATATACCGGTGACGAGGCTCCAGATCATCACAGACCACACCGCTCCGGTTCGGTGCGCGCCCCAAATGCCCAGCACGGCGCCGAACAGCAGGCAGCTGGGCAGATAGATCACCGCCACCTCGCCAAGGAAGGGCGCGGCCAGGCACAGTACGGGGAAGATCCAGCGCAGCGCCCCGCCGCCAGCGGGCGACCTGACGAACGGCGCCGCGCGATCACGCGTCAGGGCCTTATGAAGCGGCCGTCGGATCCCGAAAGCGACCATCGAACCGTCTCCTAATGTCCGGCGCCCGGCGTGATCACCGGCTCATGGTTGGGGTGGCGCAGGCGATCGAGGTTGTGGCAGCTGCCGAGCGACGCCACGCCGATGACCGCCGCGAGGGCCAGGATCGCCACCCACGGTCCGCGGGGCGTCGGCTTCATGGCCGTCTCCGATCGCGTCGCATGACAGGCCCCTCGCCCGCCGTCGCGATCAACAGAATCGTGCTCGCGATCATGACCAGGGCGGCGAGGCCGAGGATGTCGAGAAGGAGGAAGGTCGTCTGCAGCATGTCCATGGTCCAAACCTCCGAATGTCGACAGTCTCGCGCGATCGGGCGCGCGGAATTTGATGTCGCGCAATCGCGCCTTCAGATGCCCGGATGAACGCGGTTCGCGCCTCCGGATCGCCCTTCCCCGCAGCCGTGGCAGGGCGCGGGACGTGAGCCGACACGCGGATCCAAGCCGCGCAGATAGGCCTTGAGATCGGCGATCTGATCATCGTCCAGCTTGGCCATCGGCATGCGGGGATGACTTGGTGGCGAGCCCTCTTCCGGCGGCTGACTGGGGGCGAGCATGCCCTCGGCGAGGATCGCGTCGAGACGGCCCGGTCGGTAACGGGTGAACAGACGCGGGAATGGCGGCGCGTCCGGTAGCGGGCTCGCGCCTTGCGTAACAGCGTGACACTGCCCGCAATAGCGCTGCGCCAGACGCTGACCGTTGATCTGGTCGCCCGAGGGGGCGGGCGCGGGCTGGGCTCTTGAGGACGAGATCGGTGCGCCCCAGGCGCACAAGACCAAGAACGCCGTGGCGAACGACAGGCTCGCGCCCCGCCGCGCATCTGAACATCCCGCAGGCATGCTCGCCTCCCTCACTGGAAAAAAGAACCGTGCGGCGAACGGCGCTTAGCGCTCCAACACCAGGGGCAGCTCGGCGGCGTCGAGCATGCGACGGGTCACCCCGCCGAAAAGCTCTTCGCGCAGCCGGCCGTGGCCGAAGGCGCCCATCACGCAATAGCCCACCCCGGCGGCCTCGCAGGCGGTCAGGATCAGCGCGTCGGGCGTGGCGCCGTCCGCGGCGACCTGCTCGATCGTCGCGTGGATATCGTGACGAGACAGATAGGCGGCCGCCGCCTCGACGGGCGGGACCCGGGTCGCGCCATCTTCGACAACGAACAAGGTGACCGAGCGCGCCAAGCGCAGCAGCGGAACACTGGCGCGCAGGGCCGCCATGCATGGCTCCGAACCATCCCATGCGACCAAGGCCGGAAGATTGGGGTTGAAGCCGCGTGCGTCGTCCGGAACGGCGACCACGGGACAACTGGCCTGACTCACGACAGAGGCCACCACGCCGCGGGGATCCGCCCCCATCATCGTGTCCCGCTTGCAGTTGACAACAATAACGTCGGCCAGCCCGGCTTGGCGCATCAGGCATTGGGTAAAGTCGCCCGTCGCGTCGATCCAGTCCCAGGCGACGCCCTCGCCAGCCAGACGCGCTTCCAGAGCGGTCCGATTGATCGTCTCGGCCTCGCGCTCCTCTTCCAGGATCATCGCCTGCGCCGCGCCGCCGATATCGCCCGCGAAGTCGGGAATGGGCGTGACGTCAACGCAGATCAGGCGCCCTTCGAGCGCGCGGGTCAGATCGAGCGCCGCTTGGAGACGGGCCTCCTGACCGGCGTCGGCATGCACCAGCAACAGCACCGTCTTCATCGCCGCCTCCATTTGACCAATGGCGCCAAGGCTAGAAAAGCGGAAACATGGTCGATATGAGGGATTATACGGATGCTGGCGCGCACGCGTGTCCATCGCAGCTAGTTCGGACATGCCGGAACTTTTGTCTATCGGCCTACAGAACAGCGAGCGCCCAATTCTAAGTATTGTTCCCAATGGTGTGGTTGGGGCGTGCGGCACTATCCCTGTCATCGCGCCGCAGGGAGAGCCACGATGTCGATGCACGCCTTACCGAGATCCGCCGCCGCTCCAGCGATGACGTCGCTTTATCCGCCCATGGCCGACATGTTCGGCGACATGGGCGTCAGCATCGCCTACGCCAGCGACGAGGAGATCTACGCCCAGGGCGAGGAGACCGATCTCGTCTATCAGGTCCAGAGCGGCGCGGTGCGCGCCTCGCGCCTGACCAGCGACGGCCGCCGCCAGATCGCCGGCTTCTATTATCCGGGCGATCTTTTCGGCCTGGAGACCGGGCCCGCGCACCTGTCCTCGGCCGAGGCGCTGGGTCCCACCCGCGTCCTGGTCGCCCGGCGCTCGACCATGCGCCATCGCGGTGAGGCCGGCCACGGCCTGGAACGGGCCATCTGGCAGGCCACCGGCTCGGAGCTGGAACGGGCGCACGAGCACATGATGCTCCTGGCCCGCAAGAGCGCCTTGGAGAAGGTCGCCGGCTTCCTGTCCGACGTGGCCAAGCGACAGCGGTCGGTCTGGAGCGAGTTGGCGATGAGCCGCCAGGACATCGCCGATCACCTGGGCCTGAGCATCGAGACCGTCTCGCGCATGTTCAGCCAGCTGCAGAGCGAAGGCCTCATCGCCCTGGAGGGCTGCCGTCGCTTCCGCGTCGCCTCCCCCGCCAGGCTGGCCGCCCGCGCCGCGCCCTAACGTCGCTTGGAGGCTCCAACGCCCGCGCCTCCGCTCGCCGTTTCGTCGTCCCGAGCCCATGATTTCAAGGTAAAGTCATGGTGCAGCAAGCCGCCGGCGTTCTGGTTTGGGGTGGTCTCGTCGACACCCCCGTCTTCCTGCTCGGGCATCCCGGCGGTCCCTACTGGCGCAGCCGCGATGACGGGACTTGGTCGATCCCAAAAGGGCTGATCGAGCCCGGCGAAATGGCGATGACCGCCGCGCGTCGTGAGTTTCAGGAAGAGACAGGGCTGGCCCTGAACGGTCCACTGGAGGCCCTGACGCCTCGCCGCGCCTATCGCGGCAAGATGATTATTCCCTGGCTGGCCAGGGCCGATCTCGACCTTGAGCGGTTCGCCAGCCAGACCTTCCGCCTGGAATGGCCCCCGCGTTCGGGACAGTGGGTCGACGCGCCGGAGATCGACGCCGTCGCCTATTTCGACCTGCCCACCGCCCTGCGCAAGATTCTGCCAGGCCAACGGCCCATATTGATCGAGGCCGCGGCGCGGATCGCCGCGGCCAGTAGAGCAGGCTAGTCGCGCCGGCGCATCAGTCCGTAGGTGACAAGTCCCGCGACGCCAGCGGCGAGGACCACCGCCAGGGCCGCGGTCGCGGCCGCCTCGTCCGGATGGCGGCGAATCTGGCGTCGGGCGCCATCGGCCACGGCGTCGAGTTTCTCTTCCACCTCACCGACAAGCTCCAAGGCCGCGTGACCGAGAGCCAGCGACGTGGACGAAAGCGCGTCACCCGTCTTGTCGCCGAGCTGGGCCTTCAACGCGCGCAGATGTTCGCCGACCTTGGCGAAGGCTTTGCCGCCCTGGTGTCCGAGGTCGTCAGCGAGGGCAAGGGGCTTTCGCATGTCTAAACTCCTGTGGGTGTGCCGAGCGCCACCATCGCCGGATGAGCGTGGACCCGCTTGACCTGTGTCAAACCCCGAACGGCACGCCCAATTTCGCAGGGGATCGCGCGACCTCGAGCCGCCCCTCGCGCCGTAAAAGGCCTGACTTGGATCAATTCTCCTCGGCGCGATGACCTTAGTCTGGAGGCCTCGA
This sequence comes from Caulobacter sp. UC70_42, assembly GCF_044056025.1. NCBI lineage: Bacteria > Pseudomonadati > Pseudomonadota > Alphaproteobacteria > Caulobacterales > Caulobacteraceae > Caulobacter > Caulobacter sp. UC70_42. The sequence goes on from NZ_CP171994.1 coordinate 4,233,400, forward strand.
AAGACTGGAGGCTCGCCATGCTGCACGCCGTCGTGCTCGCCCACCCCAAACCGACCAGCTTCTGCGCGGCGCTGGCGCGCACCTGTGTCGAACACCTTCGCGCGGGCGGGCATGAGGCCCAGTTGCACGACCTCTATGCGATGGACTTCGACCCGCGCCTGCAGGCCGAGGAAATGCCTACGCCGCACGGCGTGACCCCCGCGCCCGACGTCGTGGCCGAGCGGCGCCGGCTGAGCGCGGTCAAGAGCTTCATCTTCGTCTATCCGTTCTGGTTCAACGCCCCGCCCGCCATTCTCAAGGGCTATGTCGACCGCGTCTTCGGCATGGGTTTCGGGTACGCGCCTGGCGCCGGCGGGACCGAAGCGCTGTTGACGGGCAAGAGCCTTTTGTCGTTCTCGACCTCCGGCGCGCCCGATGACTGGGTCAACCACACCGGCGCGCTCAAGGCGCTGATGACGGTGTTCGACATCCATCTCCAAGGCGTCTGCGGCCTCCGCGTCCTCGATCACAAGCACTTCGGCGGCGTGGTGTCGAACATGACCGACGAGTTCCGGCGCCGACGTGCTCGAGCAGGTGCGCACGCGCCTGGACGAGCTCTTCGGGCCCGCCGTGGCCTGACGCGATGGACGACGCTTCGCAACCGCCGCCCAGCAACGCCGCCCAGTTGAATGCGCCGGCCTATCGCTTGGCCGCGCTCGACCAGGACTTCCTGCTCGGCGACTCCATGCGCGGCGTGCGCTTCCTGCTCGAGTTCGCCAAGGCTGACGAAGCCTTGCGCGCCTTCGGCGTGGCCACGACGATCGTGGTGTTCGGCAGCGCGCGCGTGCGCGCCGATGGGCCGGGCCGCCAGGCCTTCTGGTTCGAGCAGGCGCGGCGGCTCGGCCAGATCGCCTCGGAACGCGGCGGCGCTCTGAGCCCGCGCCAAGGCGTCTTCGAGAACGTCATCGCCACGGGCGGCGGCCCCGGCCTGATGGCCGCCGCCAACCAGGGCGCTTTCGAGGTTGGCGCACCGTCGATCGGCTTCAACATCACCCTGCCCCGCGAGCAGCAACCCAATCCCTACTGCACGCCGGCGCTGACGTTCCGCTTCCACTACTTCGCCATGCGCAAGATGCACCTGGCGATGCGCGCCAGGGCGCTCGTGGTTTTCCCCGGCGGCTTTGGGACGTTCGACGAGCTGTTCGAACTTCTGACGCTGCGTCAGACTCACAAGGCCCCGCCCGTCCCGATCATCCTGTTCGACGAGGCCTTTTGGCGCGCGGTGATCAATTTCGAGGCGCTTGTCGAGGCCGGCATGATCGATCGAGCCGATCTGGCGCTGCTGGCCTTCGCCGATGACGCCGAGACCGTCTGGTCGCGGTTGCTGGAAGGCGGCTTGCGGACGCCGGAGACGACATCTTGAGCAACCCTCCCTAAGGCGCGAATCTCAGGTCGCAGACCAATCCTTCAGCTCCATAGGTCAGAACGGCCGAGCCGCCGAGCTCGTGGGACAGGCTGCGCTGAATCAACCGCTCGCCGAACCCGTGTTGGCTTGGTGGGGCGACGGGTGGCCCGCCGACCTCGCGCCAGGTGACAGCCACGGTCGGCTTGCCCGGCTCGTCGAGCCAGCGCCACTCGACCAGAAGACACCCCTCGTCGTTCGACAGCGCTCCATACCTGGCCGCGTTGGTGCTGAGCTCGCCAAACACCATGCCCAGCGCCAGGGCCGCGCGCGGTGCGAGGCTGACAGGGGGGCCAGAGAGCTCGAACCGAACGACGTGGTCACGTCGATAGGGCCGCAACTGCTCGAGCAACACCTCCGACAAAGTCGCTCCGGTCCAGTCGTTGCGCGTCAGGACGTCGTGGCTCTGAGAGAGCGCGACCAGACGAGCGGTGAAGGCTTCGCAGAAGGCCGCCGGATCACCCGTCGACTTCAAGGTCTGGCGCGCGATCGATTGCACCGTCGCCAGGGTGTTCTTCACGCGGTGATTGAGCTCGTGGATCAGCAGAGTCTGGCGATCCTCGGCGGCCTTGCGCAGGCTGATGTCGCGAATGACGGCGCAGACCAGGCCCGCATCGCTATTGCGCAGGGGGTTGAGGCTGACCTCGACGGGAAAGGCTGCGCCGCTCGCGGTCTGGCCTTGCAGCTCACCGCCGCGCCCCATTTCGCGAAGTTGCGGCGAAGCCATGTAGTCGCGGACGAACCGGGCGTGGGACACACGATGGGAGTCGGGAATCAGCCGCTCCACGGGCTGGCCGACGAGATCGCGGCGTGAGAAGCCGAAGAGGCGCTCCGTCTGACCATTGACGCGGACGATGACGCCGCCCCGATCCACGATCACCATGGCGTCGGCCGCTGATTCCAGAAGGTCGCCAAACCGCGCTTCGCTGGCCATCAGGTCCTGGTTGGCTCGGCGGAGGTGGCCCAGCGTCTGCTTGAGGGCGGCATTGGATCGCAGCAGCGCCGAGAGGACCAAGACATCGAGCAAACCGACCGCGATGAACATCGCCAGGGCGACATCATCACGCGGCGTGGGCGCGGGCGGTCCCGATACGAACCGGGCCGCGAGCGCGCCCAAGGCGACCGTGAGGAGGCCCGCGCGAGCGCCGCACAGAAACACCGTGAGCATGATCGCAGGAAAGAAGGTGATGAACTGAGCGCCAGTAATCCACGGCGCCAGGACGTGCCGCAGGCCCGTCGCCAGGGCGATGCTGGCGACGGCGATGAGATAGGCCAGCGGCGAGGTCGGCCGGATGGCGGTCCTTTCGGGATGGAGCCAGAGCTTAAGCGTCATCGCCGATTTCCCCCGCGCGCGTCCCTCGTTATCCAGCCCTCGCGCGGGACGCCGGGCTTTGACTCAGCTCAAGCTTCGCCGAAGCCTTCGCCGACGGACGACAATCTTGCGACCAGCCGACCACCAGGGCGGCGGGGTCAAGGTATGCGCCGCACATGACTGCCCGGTCTGTCCGGACCCGGACCGTTCTCCAGGTCGTCGCGATCTTGATGGTCCAGACTTCGGATATAGGCCGTCAAATCGGCGATCTGACCCGGCGATAGCGGCTTGGCGGGCATGGCGTAGTGGCCCACCTGGCTGATGGTCTCCAGCTCCCAGTCGATCCGCAGGTCTCGATAGCCCACGGCGATCTCGCCGAAGGACGGCGCATCCACGCGCGCACCCACGCCGTCCTGACCCGTGAAATGGCAGCTGGCGCAATGGCTCCTGGCCGTCGCCTCGCCGCGATCGCGCGCGCCGAGGATTTCCCGGCCTTGACTGCTGGTCTTGGGTTCGGCCGCGCAGGCGCCCAGAGCCACAACGGCGAGCATGGCCTTGACCCGGATGCGAGCCTGTCGCCCGTTCACCCCTCTCAAGTCGGTCCCCAACCACCATCGCCCCGACTTAGCCGACGCGATCCTGGCCAGAGCCTTGCCCCCAACCCTTGGGGCGTTCGCCGGACCAGCCAGCGGCGCACGGGAAGCGCGATCGCGAGCACGGTCAAGATCAACCGGGTCGTCGGCCTCGGCGCGGGACTAGCCTTCATCGCCGATGGTCTTGGCGGAAAAGTCCAGCACAATGCGGCCTTCGATCTTGCCCTGGCGCATGTCATCCAGAACCGCATTGATGTCTTCCAGCCGGGCCGTCGCGACGGTCGCGCGCACCCGCCCGTCGGCGGCGAAGGCCAAGGCCTCCTTGAGGTCCAGTCGCGTGCCGACGATCGAGCCGCGCACGGTGATGGCGTTCAGGACGGTGTCGAAGACCGACAGCGGAAAATCGCCGGGCGGAAGGCCGACCAGCACGACCGTGCCGCCGCGTCGCGCCAGGCCTTGCGCCTGACTGAACGCCGGCAACGACACCGCCGTGACCAGAACGCCGTGCGCCCCGCCCATGCGCGCCTTCATCTGGGCGACGGCGTTGGCGTCCCGGGCGTTGGCGACCAGGCTCGCGCCTAGCCGCGTGGCCAGGGCCAGCTTGTCGTCGTCGATATCGATGGCCGCGACCTTCAGGCCCATGGCCACCGCATATTGAACCGCCATGTGGCCCAAGCCGCCGACGCCGCTGATCGCCACCCAATCGCCCGGCTTGGCCTCGGTCATCTTCAGGCCCTTGTAGACCGTGACCCCGGCGCACAGCACCGGCGCGATCTCGACCAGATCGATGTTGTCGGGCAGACGCGCGACATAGTCGGCCTCGGCCAGAGCGTATTCGGCGAAGCCGCCGTTGACCGAGTAGCCGGTGTTCTGCTGGTCCGGGCACAGGGTTTCCCAGCCGGCCAGGCAGGCGTCGCATTGACCGCAGGCCGAATGCAGCCACGGCACGCCGACCCGGTCGCCGACCTTGAGATGGCTGACGCCCTCGCCGATCTCGACGATCTCGCCCGCGCCCTCGTGGCCCGGCACGAAGGGCGGCGAGGGCTTGATCGGCCAGTCGCCGTTGGCGGCGTGCAGATCAGTGTGACAGACGCCGCAGGCGCCGATCTTGACCAGAACCTGCCCGTGACCGGGCTTTGGACGGTCGAGGCTCTCGATCGTCAGGGCCTGACCAAAGGCTCGGACCACAGCGGCTTTCATCAGGGGGCTTCGCGCTCCGCCCAGGGTCGAAGCGGCTTGAGGTGAAAGAAGATCGGACTTGGCCATGTCAGGTGTCTCCCGGAGCCTCGGCGTCTTCGAAGGAAATCGCTTGGCGCACGATCCTTCCGATAGGCCGGAGGCTCCCGAGACGCAGTTGGGATTAGTACGTAGTCGCGCCATCGCCGCCGGCGGCGACCAGACGATCGACCGCGTCGGCCAGCGCATGCTCGATGAGAGGTTTTTCGAGCACGCGGGCATAGCCCGCCGCCATCGCGTCAGCGCGCACCTGAGGGGTGGGAAAGCCGGTGATCAAGAGGGCTGGCCCCCGCCACCCCCCGGACCGCAGAGCGCGCAACAGCATGACCCCGTCGACCTCGGGCATCTTCATGTCGGCGATCAGGACCACGGCCTGCTTCTGGGCGTCGAGATCGGCCAGCAACGCCGATCCGGCGGCATAGGCCCGAACATCATATCCCCTGGCGCGCAGAAGAAGCTGCAACGCCCGGCGCACGGCCGCGTCATCCTCCACGAGCAGGAGGCGTGGCGGGCTCGAAACGTCAGAGGTCGGGGAAGCGGTCATGGCGGCGTCTGAAGACTGATCGGAAATTCGACTCGGATCAGGCTTCGCATCCGCTCGCGATCACGTCGCTACGTAAACTTCCTAGGCCTCCGGCTCGGCCAAGCCGGCGGCGAAGGCGATGCGCAGCGCCTCGGAGAGGCTGCGCGCCTTCAGCTTGGTCATCAGATTGGCGCGGTGGACCTCCACGGTGCGCGGCGAAATGCCAAGGTCGAAGGCGATGGTCTTGTTGGGCAAGCCCTGCGCCAAGCCCTTGAGGACCTCCTGCTCGCGCCCGCTCAGACCCGCAATGGCGACGCTGGCCTCCATCGACCGGGCCAATCGTCCCTCGACGTCGGCCAGGCGCTCGAAGGCGGTCTCGATCGCGGCCAGGAGCGTCGTCTTCTCGAACGGCTTTTCGATGAAGTCGACGGCGCCGGCCTTCATCGCGCGGACCGCCACACTGATATCCCCGTGGCCGGTCAGCACGACGACGGGCATGGCGATGCCCCGTTCGTTCAGCGTGGCCTGGACTTCCAGGCCATCGATCTCGGGCATGCGGACATCCAGCAGCACGCAGCCTGGCTGCAGGTGGCGCACCTCCCGCAGAAAGGCCACGCCGGACTCGTGCGCCGTCACGGAAAATCCGGACGTCTTCAGCATGAAGCTGGCCGAACGGCGAATGGCGTCGTCGTCATCGACGATATGGATCATGCGTTTATCGGACATCAATCGCCTCCGGATCGGCGCGCACAAGGGTAAAGTGAAACTGCGTTCCGCCGCCTTGGCGGGGCTCGAACCAGATACGGCCGCCATGGGCCTCGACAATGGTTCGACAGATCGACAGCCCCAACCCCATCCCATCGGACTTGGTGCTGACGAAGGCGGTGAAGAGCTGTTCGGAAACGCTGGGCGAAACCCCCGCCCCTGTGTCGGCGACCGTCACGCGCACGAGCCCCCCGCCTCGACACGGCTAGACACCCAGATCCGGCGATCGGCGCGTCCCGCCGTGGCCTCGGCGGCGTTGCGCGCCAGATTGATCAGCACCTGTTGGATCTGGACCTTGTCGACCAGCACCAGGCTGGCGGCGGGATCGAGATCTACGCTGACGGCCAGACCGGATTCCCGCGCGCCCATCAACCCCAGGGCCAAAGCCTCGTCGACGAGGCCATGAAGGTCCTCGATCGATTTTTCGACCTCGCCCCGGGCCACGAAGTCACGCAGACGCCGAACGATATGGCCCGCCCTGATGGCCTGGCCGGCGGCGTCCGTCAGGGCCTCGCGGATCATCGGCAGGTCTTCGGGGTCGGGCCGCTCGAGCAGATCGCGCACCGCCTCGACATAGTTCGCCACCGCCGTGATCGGCTGGTTCAGCTCGTGGGCCAGGGTCGAGGCCATCGTTCCCATGGCGCTGACGCGGGCGACGTGGATCAACTCGGCCTGGAGTTCGTCGAGGCGGGCCTGGGTGCGATGGGGTTCGGTCAGATCACGGATAAAGCCGGTGAACACGCGCTGCCCGTCGCCCCGCGCCTCGCCGACCGACAGCTCCATGGGAAAGGTTCCCCCATCGCGGCGCTGCCCCACCACCACCCGTCCGATGCCGATGATCTTGCGCTCGCCCGTATCTACATAGCGATGCAGGTATTCGTCATGGTGTCCGCGGTCGGGCTCGGGCATCAGCTTGCTCACGTTCTCCCCGACGATCTCGGCCTCGGCATAGCCGAACAGGCGCTCGGCGGCGCTGGAGAACGACAGGATCCTCCCGGCCTCGTCGATGACGATCATCGCATCGGGCACCGTGGAAAGGATGGACTTGAGGTGGTTGGTGCTGGCCCGCAGAGCCCGCTCGCTGGCTCTATGGCCTGTGACGTCGCGCACCACCTTGCCATAGCCTTGCAGTCTACCGGCCTCGTCATAGAGCGTCGTGATGGATACGTGGGCGAGGAACTCCGAACCGTCCTTGCGCAGACGCCAGTCTTCTTCCTCGAACTTGCCCAACGCCCGCGCCCGGCCAAGGTCGGCCTCCGGCTTGCCGGCAGCGCGCGCGTCGGCCGGATAGAACATCGCCGCCGGCTGTCCGAGCACCTCGGCTTCGCGCCATCCCTTGAGCCGCTCTCCGCCCGAATTCCAGATCAACACACGCCCCTCCGGATCGAGCATGTAGATGGCGTACTCGGCCGCGCCATCGATCAGCAGGTTGAGTTCGTGGGCGACGCGTCCGGCCGCGGCGGCCCTTTCCTGGGCCTCGCGCTCGCTCGCGGCCGACCGCAAGCGCAGGCGATCGATCTCTCCGCCGACCAGGATCAAGGCGGCGGACACGAGCGCGAACGTCAGGCCATCGGTGAGCGGCCCGCGCCATCCCTCGCCCACGAAAAGGAGACCCACGACCAGACTTAGGGCGCTGGCCAGGAGCGCGGGCCGCAGACCACCGAAGGCGGCGGCCAAAACCACCGAAGCGGTGAACATCAGATAGGGCGAGCGATGCTCAAGCCAAGGCTCCAGCGCCAGGCGAACCAGGGCCGCGACCGCCACGGCGCCGACCGCCAAGCCATAGCGCGCGGGGGCCGACAGCGGTTCGGACAAGGCGAAAGACGCGCGGGGCGACTCAACTCTTGCCTGCTCAAGGTTCATGCTGCCGCACCCACGCCACTCTACCGCCAGTATGCATCCTATTCCGCCGGGCAAAGTAGAGCCGAACGTCCGACCGCGCCATAGCCAAGCTCTTTTCGTAAGCTCGGCTTCGCGCGTCCCTGTGGATTCTACGGATGGCGGCGTCGGCGGGGAAGCGGTCCTTTCGGCGCGTCAAAGCCGAGGCTCACGATGTCCCAACACGCCCTGTCCGCCCTGCTCTCCCCTTCGGCCGTCGTGGTCGTCGGCGGCTCCGACCGTCCCGGCAGCGTCGGCGCGGTCGTGGTCAGCAACCTGATCAACGGCGGCTTCGCCGGAGCGATCCACGTCGTCAATCCGCGCCCGCTGGCGCTCGACGGCGTCAAATGCTGGACCGATTTGGCCGATCTGCCGACCGACATCGACCTGGCGGTAGTGGCCTCTCCCGCGCGAACCGTGCCGGACGTCATCGCCGGATTGGGCGAGCGCGGCGTCAGGATCGCCATGGTGATCACCGCTGGACTGACCGAGGAGAACGGCCTGCGGCCGGCGATGCTGGCGGCCGCCAAGGCTTCTGGCCTGCGGATAGTGGGCCCCAATGGCCTAGGGCTTCTCGCGCCGCACGCCAGGCTCAACGCCTCGTTCACGCGCGGCGACGCCACGCCCGGGCGTCTGGCGTTCATCTCCCAGAGCGGCGCGTTGATCACCGCGATGCTCGACTGGGCGCGCGCCCGGCGGATCGGCTTCTCCGGAGTGGTCTCGGCCGGCGACATGGCCGACGCCGACCTCGCGGACCTGATCGACCTCTTCAACGCCGATCCGCACACCGACGCCATCCTGCTCTATATCGAAGGCGTCACCCACGCGGCCAAGTTCATGTCGGCGGCGCGGGCCGCCGCGCGCAACAAGCCGGTCATCGCCATCAAGGCCGGTCGCACCGCCGCGGCCGGCATGGCCGCGCGCTCGCACACCGGCGCCCTGGCCGGGGCCTACGACGTTCACGCCTGCGCCTTCGCGCGAGCCGGGATCGTCATGGTCGAGACACTCGAGGATCTCTTCGACGCCGCGGCCGTGCTCGGCTCCACCCGTGCGCGCGCCGGCGATCGTCTGGCCATCGTCACCAACGGCGGCGGGGCCGGCGTGCTGACCGTCGACGCGCTCGACGGCGTCGGCGCCCGCCTGGCGGCGCTGGCGCCCGAGACGATCGCGTCGCTCGAAGCCCATATGCCGGCTGGCTGGTCGCATGCCGACCCGATCGATCTGCTCGGCGACGCCCATGCCGACCGCTACACGGCGGCGCTCGAGACCGTGCTGGCCGATCCGGGCGTCGACGCCGTTCTGGTCATGAACTGTCCGACCGCGGTCTCCACCCCTGAGGACATCGCCGAAGCGGTGGCCGACGTGGTGGCCAAGGCCCGACGACGCGGCGTGCTCAAGCCGGTCCTGGCGTGCTGGCTGGGCGACGCCAACGCCGCCGCCGTTCGCGATCTCTTCGCCAAGGCGGCCGTGCCGCTGTTCGACAATCCCGAGGCGGCGGCGCGCGGGTTCGGCTACCTGCTGGCCGCTGGCCGCGCCCGCCTGGCCCTGACCAACGCGCCGGTGACGCGGACGGACATCGTGGGCGATCGCACGGCTGTGCGACTGATCTTCGCCAATGCGCGCGAAGCGGGCCGCACCTTGCTCAACGAAGTCGAAGCCAAGACGGTTTTGGCCGCCTATGGCGTGCCCGTCATACCGACCCGCTTCGCCCCTTCGATCGAGGCGGTCGAAGAAGCCTGCCATATCCTGGCGCCGCCCTATGCGATCAAGATCGTCTCGCCCGACATCTCGCACAAGTCCGACGTCGGCGGCGTCGCGCTCGACCTGCCCACGGTGCGCGCGGCCACGAATGCGGCCCGAGCCATGCGCGAGACCATCGCCGCGCGCGCGCCGCATGCGCACTTGAGCGGCTTCGCCGTCGAGTCGATCGCCCCGCCCTGCGGCCTCGAGGTGATCGTCGGGCTGACCACCGATCCCATCTTTGGTCCGGTGCTGATGGTGGGCGCTGGCGGTACGGCGGTGGAGATCTTGAACGACAAGGCTCTGGGCCTGCCGCCGTTGAATGACGCCCAGGCCCGCGACATGATCGCCAGAACCCGCATCAGCCGCCTGCTGGCCGGCTATCGCGATGTCCCCGCCGCCGACATCGAGGGCCTGGCGCGCACGATCGCGGCGCTCTCGGCGCTGGTGGTGGATTTTCCGGATGTGCTTGAGCTGGACATCAATCCCCTGCGCGTCGGACCCGACGGCGTCCTCGCCCTCGACGCGCGCATGGTCATCAGCCCGTTTTCCAGCCCGCCGTCACGCTTGGTCATCGCGCCGCCGCCGACCGACTGGACGCGCGATCTTTCCACCCGATCGGGCCTGGCCTTCCACGTGCGCCCGGTCCGGCCGGACGATGAAGCGGCCCTGGCGGCTTTCTTTGCCCAGCTGACGCCCGAAGACCTTCGGATGCGGTTCCTCACCGGCATCCATGTCGTCGACCATGACCGCCTCGCGCTGATGACCCAGATCGACTACGCGCGGACGATGACCTTCCTCGCCCTGGAGCCCGGGACCGAGACCATCCTGGCCGTCTCCATGCTAGCCAAGGGCGCGGATCCCTCGCGCGCCGAGATCGCCGTTTCGGTGCGTTCGGATCTCAAGGGACGCGGCTTGGGCTGGACGCTGATGGACCACACCCTGACCTACGCGCGCGCCCATGGCGTGGAGACCATCGAATCCCTGGAGAGCGCCGAGAACGGGGCGGCTCTGCGGCTCGAAGCTGAGATGGGCTTTTCGGTGCGCGCCTGCCCCGAGGACATGAGCCTGCGCATGGTCGAGCGTCACCTGACGCCGCTGGCCTAGGCAGCGGTCCGGGCGCGGCCCTCATGCTCGAGCAAAGCGCCGGTCAGAGCCGCGCCCCACGCAGGCGCAAGGCGTTGGCCACCACGCTCACCGACGACAGCGCCATGGCCAGCGCCGCGATCGCCGGCGACAGCGTTATGCCGAACGCGGGGTAGAGCACGCCCGCGGCGATCGGCACGCCGGCGAGATTGTAGGCGAAGGCGAACACCAGGTTCTGGCGGATATTTCGCATGACCGCCCGGGACAGTCGCTTGGCCCTGACGATGCCTTGCAGGTCGCCCTGCACCAGGGTCACCCCCGCGCTTTCAATAGCGACGTCGGCGCCCGCCCCCATCGCCACCCCAACCTCGGCGGCCGCCAGAGCCGGCGCATCGTCGACGCCATCGCCGGCCATGGCCACCAGACGTCCCTGCGCCCGTAAGCGCGCCACCACCTTCACCTTGTCCTGCGGCGAGACGTCGGCCTCGACCTCCCTAAGGCCCAGCCGCTCGGCCACGGCCAGCGCCGTAGTGCGGTTGTCTCCCGTCACCACGACCACGCGCACGCCGTCGGCCGCCAAGGCCGCCAGGGCCGCGGGAGTCGTCGCCTTGATCGGATCGGCGATCCCCAGCACGCCAGCCAGCCGCCCATCGACGGCGACGAACACCGCCGTCGCGCCGCCGCGACGCAGCGCCTCGGCCCGCGCCGCGAGCGGCGCCGCCTCGACGCCTTCCTGGGCCATGAGCCGGGGCCCGCCGACCGCCACGCGCTGGCCATCGACCAGGCCCAGCACGCCCAGGCCCACCGGCGAGTTGACCTGCGCGGGCTCCGACAGAGCCAGGCCGCGATGGTGCGCCATGGTCAGGATGGCCTCGGCCAGCGGATGTTCGCTTCCGCGCTCCAGGCTCGCGGCCAGGCGCAGCAGCCGCGCCTCGTCGAAACCCTCGGCGGGTTCAAGGGCCGTCACCGCCGGACGCCCCTCGGTGAGGGTTCCGGTCTTGTCGACGACCAGGGTGTCGATCTTCTCTAGCCGCTCCAGCGCCTCGGCGTCCTTGATCAGCACGCCCAGGCGCGCGCCGCGGCCGATCCCGACCATGATCGATATCGGGGTCGCCAGCCCGAGCGCGCAGGGACAGGCGATGATCAACACCGAAACCGCCGCCATCAGGGCATAGCCGAGACGGGGTTGAGGTCCGAAAGCCATCCAGGCCGCGGCGGCTGCGAGCGCGAGGCCGATGACCGCCGGCACGAACCAGGCCGAGATCCGGTCGGCCGTCCGCTGCACCGGCGCCCGGCTGCGCTGGGCCTGCTCGACCATCTGCACGATCCGCGCGAGCAGGGTTTGAGACCCGACCTTTTCGGCGCGCATGACGAAGGCGCCGGTCCGGTTGATCGCGCCGGCGACCACCGTGTCACCGGCGGCCTTGGTGACCGGCATGGACTCGCCGGTGACCAGCGACTCATCAATCGTCACGCGGCCTTCGACCAGCACGCCGTCGACCGGAATCTTCTCGCCCGGACGAACCCTCAGGCGATCGCCGACCGACACGAGGTCCAGGGTCACGGTCTCGTCGCTCCCGTCCGCCTTGACCCGGCGCGCCGTCTTGGGCGCCAGGTCAAGCAGAGCCCGGATGGCCCCCGACGTGCGCTCGCGCGCGCGAAGCTCCAGGACCTGGCCCAGCAGAGCCAGGACAGTTATCACCGCGGCGGCCTCGAAATAGACGGGCGTCGCGCCCATGGCGTCGCGCGCGCCCGACGGCAGCAGCCGAGGCGCGAACAGGCCGACGAGGCTCTCGCCGTAGGCGACGCCCACCCCCATGGCGATCAGGGTGAACATGTTGAGCCGACCGCTGACCACCGACCGCCAGCCGCGAACCCAGAACGGCCAGCCGGCCCACAGCACCACGGGCGTCGACAGAGCGAACTGGATCAGATTGGAAACCATCGGCGCGACCCACCGATGGTGACCCATCAGGTGGGCGCCCATCTCCAGTGTGAAGACCGGCAGGGTCAGACAAAGGCCTATCCAGAAGCGCCGCGTCATGTCGGCCAGTTCGGCATTGGGCGGCTGATCGCCCAAAGCGGAGACCGGCTCGAGCGCCATGCCGCAGAACGGGCAAAGCCCGGGGCCGGCCTGGCGCACCTGGGGATGCATGGGACAGGTGAAGACCAGCGCGCCAGGCGGCGTCGCCGGCGCGAGCGAGCTGTCGGTCGCGTCTGGCTCGTGGGCGTTCATTCCGTCGACCTCGCCGCGCGGGCCGCGTCGAGGTCTCGACGGAGCCGCGTCTTCCATAGGTTTCGCGCCGCCGTGACCGGACGCCCGCGATGCGGCCGCATGGCTCAGCCGACAGGCGCGGGTGATGTTGACGCGCGCATGCGCCGGCGCGGCATCCGCAATGTCCCGTAGACGACTGCGTCGGCGCCTGACGATGCGGAGGAACTTGATTTGGCGCAAGGGCGCGCCAGCGCGCGGCCCCAAACTCGCAGCATGGCATGAGGATCTCGCCGTGAGCTACGCCAGCATCCTGACCGTTCTCACCGGCGCCGACGACGACGCCCTGACGCTTGCTTCCGCCGCCGAACTGGCGCGCACCGCCCATGGGCAGGTCAGTGTGGTCCTGGCCCCTCCCCTGGCGATGTTCGGAAACGCCGCCCAGGATCCAAACGGCCTTGGCGTACCGCCCGCATCGCGAGAGGCCGCCCAGAACGCGCAGGCGGAGCTGCGTCGCGGCGTCGAGGCCATGGCCCGTGAGGTGACCGGACAATCGAGCCCGGGCGTCGAATCGGACGCCGGCCGCATCGTCTTTGTCGAGGAGCAGTCGGCGCACGCACTGGACCTATCGGCCCTCGCGCCGTTCGCCGATCTGGTGGTCGTTGGCCGCATGACGCTGCAGGCCCTGGGATCCTGGAGCGGACTGATGACCGACGCTCTCCTTCGCGCCCAGGTTCCGGTCCTGGTGATCAGCGGAGCGCGCGGAGAGTTGGGCCTCGGCGCGGCCATCGCCTGGAACGGCAGTCCGGCGGCCGCGCGCGCCGTACGCGCCGCCATGCCACTCCTCAAGGCCGCTACACGCGTGGTCATTCTCCAGGATCCGGCCCATCTGCGCGCCAGCGAGCGGGTTATCGCCGCGCCCGAACGACTGGTCGCCTATCTTCGTCGCCACGGCGTAAGCGAGATCGAGGTCGAGTCCCGTGATGGCCTCAGCCGATACGATGGCCTGGTTCGCCAGGCGCGATCCTGGGACGCGGGTCTGCTGGTGGCCGGCGCTTTCGAACACTCGCGCCTTCGCGAAGATGTCCTGGGCGGCGTCACCAAGTCGCTGATCGTCCACGGCCGGACGCTGAACCTGTTCCTAGCACACTAAGCGCGCGCCGAGCGATCACGGCCCGGCGCGGCCTTCGTGCTTCAGCGGCCAAGGACGAGCGGCAGGCGGGCCGCGGAAAGCATGCCGCGGGTGACGCCGCCGAACAGGTCCTCGCGCAGCCGACCCTGGCCATAGGCGCCCATCACGCAGTAGCTGGCGTGCTGGTCGGCGCAGGCCTTGAGGATCGCCGCATCGGCGCGCTGGCCGTGGGCCGAGGTCCGTTCGATGGAGGCGTGGACGCCGTGGCGCGACAGATAGGCTGCGGCGGCCTCCTCAGGCGCGCCCTTGCCGCCGTCGTCGGCGTTGAAAATGGTCACCGATCCGGCCAGGCGCAGAAGGGGCGTAGCCGCGCGCAACGCCCCCATGGCCGAGGCCGAGCCGTCCCACGCCACGACGGCGTGACCGCCGGCGTCGAAGCCCCGCGCGGCGTCGGGCACGGCCAAGACCGGGCAACGCGCGCCCATCACCGTCGAGCTGGCGATCGCCCGCGGCTCGATCTGCATGAAGGTGTCGCGCTTGCAGTTGATGACGATCAGATCTGCCAAGCCCGCCGCGTCCAGGACGCAGCTGGCGACGTCGCCCGTGCTCTCGATCCAGTCCCACGGCAGGCCTTCTTGGGTCAGTCGGGCGGTCAGGGCCACGCGATTGGCCGTCTCAAGCTTGTGCTCCTCCACCAAGAGCAGCGCCTGGGCCTGACCGCCGTCGTCGCCGGCGACCACGGTGATAGGAGTTACGTCGATACAGGTCAGGTGGCCCTTCAGGGCTCGCGTCGCATCCAGGGCCGCCTGCAGGCGGGCTTCCTGGCCTTCGTCCTGGTGCACGAAAAGCAGAACGTTCTTCATCATCGCCTCCAAGGCCGGCAAGAGCGCCTGGAGATCACGCTAGCGAGCGCCTCGTCGCGCCGTCATCCGCATTTGTACGGAGCCCCGGCGGGCGCCGGCCGGACGATTGACGCCGGTCAAAACGGGCCGCCGCGCGACCCATATTTTCTTCGCCCAGCCCCGGAGATTTCCTTTGTCCAGGTCAGATATTCTTGAGCGAAGCCACGCGCTGGCGGGACGTTTTCACGGGATCCGTGAGGCGGCCGGCTTGGCCTTGCCCTTGGTCGGCGCCTCGAGGCTCTTCAGATAGGCCAGGATCGCGGCGTTGTCGGCCGGCCCAAACGACCATTCGGGCATCGGTCCGTGACCGACCGTCAAGCCCTCGGTCAAAGCCTCGCTCAGCGCCTCGACATCATACCGTTCATGCAGTTGGCGAAAGCGCGGGGCTTGAGGATTGGGACTGTCGCCGGTCCGGCCCACCGCGTGACAGCCGGCGCAGTCGCGCTCGACGATGGCCTGGCCTCGGGCGACAGGGTCGGGCGGGCTGGCCGCCGCGGGCGCGGCGACCACGGCCCCGCTGAGGACCAGCGGAAGTAGGCGTAAGCCCAGAGGAACTGAAATCCGAAAGGTGCGGCGTGCGCAAGGCGTCGGGTTCCGGGGGACCTGGACGTGCATCGCGTCGACGTTCATGACCAAGCTCCGAGCCCACATTCAAGACACAAGCCTGACCATAGGATAAGGGCCCGCCCTGATCCTGATCAATATCACGAGGACCTGATGATCGACGCCGTTGATCACGCCGCCGTCAAGCAGCCCGAACGGCCCAGGCTCCTGCGGGTCCTCGGTCCGGGGTTGATCACGGGAGCCTCGGATGATGATCCCAGCGGCATCGCCACCTATTCGCAGGCGGGCGCGCAATTCGGCTTCGGCCTGACCTGGGTGATGCTGTTCAGCTGGCCTCTGATGTGCGCGATCCAGGAGATCAGCGCCAGAATCGGCCGGGTCACCGGACGAGGAATCGCAGGCAACCTCAAGCGCCACTATCCGGGCGGCATGGTCTATGCCGTGGTCCTTCTGGTGGTCAGCGCCAATGTCATCAATCTCGGAGCGGACCTGGGCGCCATGGCCGCGGCTCTGAAGCTGCTGATCGGCGGGCCCGCCCTGCTCTATGTCGCCCTCTTCGGCCTGGTCTCGGTACTTCTCGAGGTCTTCTCGCGCTATTCCCGCTACGTGTCCGTCCTCAAGTGGCTGACCCTGTCGCTGTTCGCCTATGTCGGCGTGGCGTTCGTCGTCCAGATTCCCTGGCCGACGGTGGCGCGCAGCCTCGTCATGCCGAGCGTGACCTTCAACGCCGACTATCTGACGGCCATCGTCGCGCTGCTGGGAACGACGATCAGTCCCTACCTTTTCTTCTGGCAGGCCGAAGAGGAAGTCGAGGAGGTCAGGGAGCGTGTCGACGCCAAGCCGCTTCTGAGAGCGCCGGATCAGGCGCCCGGCGGAGTTTCGACGCATCCGCATCGACACCTATGTCGGCATGGCGATCTCCAACGCCGTGGCCCTGTTCATCATCTTGACCACGGCGGCGACCTTGCACGCCCACGGGGTCAGCGACATCCAGACCTCGGCCCAGGCGGCCGAAGCCTTGCGGCCCATCGCCGGCCCGCTGGCGTTCTTCGTCTTCGCCCTGGGGATCATCGGCACCGGTCTGCTGGCCTTGCCCGTGCTGGCCGGCTCCTCGGCCTACGCCCTGGGCGAGACGTTCGGCTGGCACGTGGGCCTGGCCAGAAAACCCAGACGCGCCAAGGCGTTCTACGGCGCCATCGCGGTGGCCACGCTGATCGGCGCGGCGCTCAACTTCAGCCCCATCGACCCCATCAAGGCGCTTTTCTGGAGCGCGGTGATCAACGGGATCGTCGCCGTTCCGATCATGGCCTTGATGATGCACATGTCCAGCCGCCGCGCAGTCATGGGCTCGTTCAAGCTTCACCCGGGACTGAAAGTCGTCGGGTGGCTCGCGACCTTGGTGATGACCGCCGCGGCGGTGGGCCTGCTGGCGACCTGGGGCCGCTAGCGAGCGAAGCCGAGCCGCTCTTCCCGCCGCCTTCAGAGCCCCCAAAAATCAGGCCGAGGTATCTATCCCCAGCGCTTTTACCTAAATCTCTTCACCCATATATTTGATGCGATCTGCGCCACGGATCGAAATTTGCAACCGGATAATAAAAGTACAGATTCCGGTTCAATACTCAAAATGAGAAATAGAAGCATCGCTCCTAGGGGGCGATTTGGCCTATGAAATCGATTCTGCCCGCATCACTGGCGGCCGAAGGCGAGAGATGAGTTTTCGATTCGATCGGCCGCGGCGCCAGCAGGAAGGTTGAAGACATGAGCGGTTCCGAGGACCGGCCAGGCGCGCTGACGTTCAGCGCGAGCGACCTGGTCAAGCTGATGGCCGCGACCTACCTGCCGCTGTGCGATGAACTCGAAGCGGCGGGGGTCCTCGATCGCGGCAAGCTCGCCGACACCATGGGGCTCTACGCGCCAGCGGGGGAAGTCAGTTCGAGCGCGGCGCTGATCGCCGCCCTGCAAGCCGTTCTGCGTCGCCCCCGGCCCGAGGAGACCATCGTGCTTTCGGCGTCCTCGTTCGACGCCGCCAAGGACGTGGCGCTGCGCGTGATCCAGGGCGGCCGGCAGGACGATCAGGCGCGCGGCCAGACCTAGCCGCGCGACGTTTCGGTCTCTTGGATCAGCACGTGGGCCAGTGAGATCGCCAGCACCGCCCACGAGGCCTCGCGCTCCGGCCCAAGCCGCGCCAGGATGCGGACCGCCAGGGCGTGCGGATCGATCGCGCCGGCCTCGCGCAAGGCGCGGCACAGCGGCAGGTAGGCTCCAGCGAAGGCCAGCGTGACATCGTCGCCGTTGAAGGACGGGATGTTCAGGCCAGCCGCGCCGACCTCCTGGGTCATCGCCGCGAAGGCCGCCCAATCGGGATCGCGCGCGCCAATAGCGCCGGACTCGTCAGGCTCGCCAGAAAGACCAGGGTCAGACCCACGGCCACGAAACAGGCGGGGCAATGTCCGGCGAACGAGAACGGGTCGGATCGCGCGCTACAGAGCGGCCCTGCCATGAGACGCGGCAGGGCCTGGAACAAGGCCGCGCTCCAGGCGACGAGCGCTGCGGCGCCGGCGATTGGAGCAAGCGACCTTGGCGGCGTCACGAGCTTGGTCGACATGAAGCTCTCCCAGGAATGGATCGTCACCATGGTGGGGATCACCGAGCTTGGCATTGACGGCGATCAAAGCCTGGGCATGCGGTGCGTGAGAGGAGGGGTTTAGGTTCGCCGCAGGGAGTCTGCATGTCCGCCCCGTCTCATACTTACGCCAGGCCCCCTGCGGGTTCGGGCGCTTTACTGATCGTTTCGGCCGTAGGCGCGTTCCTGGCGATCCTCGGCGCGGGACTGACCCAGGATCCGATCTTCCGGCTGCAGGCCGAGACCATCGCGCTGGCGGGGGTGATCGCCGCGTTCGTTCTGAACGCGGGGTTGTCGGGCGGCACGCTGGTGGAGCATCCCGACCGCTATAGCGACAACGTCATCAAGGCGGGTGTGATCGCCACGATGTTCTGGGCGGCGGCGGGTCTGCTGGTGGGGGTGGTGATCGCCGCCCAGCTGTCGTGGCCGACGATCTTCTATTTTCCGGAAGCGGGCTGGCTGAACTTTGGCCGGCTGCGGCCGCTGCACACCTCGGCGGTGATCTTCGCCTTCGGGGGCAACGCGCTGATCGCCACGTCGTTCTGGGTCGTGCAGCGCACCTGCAAGGCCAAGCTGGCGGGCGGCATCGCGCCGTGGTTCGTGTTCTGGGGCTATCAGCTGTTCATCGTGCTGGCCGCGACCGGCTATCTGATGGGCGCGACCCAGGGCAAGGAATACGCCGAGCCGGAGTGGTACACCGACCTGTGGCTGACCATCGTCTGGGTCGCCTATCTGCTGGTGTTCCTGGGCACGATCTGGAAGCGCAAGGAACCCCACATCTACGTGGCCAACTGGTTCTACCTGGCCTTCATCGTCACCATCGCCCTGCTGCACCTGGTCAACAACGCCGCCATTCCGGTGGGTCTGCTGAACCACAAGTCCTATGGCGTCTTCTCGGGCGTGCAGGATGCGCTGGTGCAGTGGTGGTACGGCCACAACGCCGTCGGCTTCTTCCTGACCGCCGGCTTCCTGGCCATGATGTACTACTTCGTGCCCAAGCGCGTGGAGCGTCCGGTCTACAGCTACCGCCTGTCGATCGTGCACTTCTGGGCGCTGATCTTCATCTACATCTGGGCCGGCCCGCACCACCTGCACTACACGGCCCTGCCGCAGTGGGCCCAGACCCTGGGCATGACCTTCTCGATCATGCTGTGGATGCCGTCCTGGGGCGGCATGATCAACGGCCTGATGACGCTGTCGGGGGCGTGGGACAAGCTGCGCACCGACCCGGTGGTGCGGATGATGGTGGTGTCGATCGCCTTCTACGGCATGAGCACCTTCGAAGGTCCGGTGATGTCGATCCGCGCGGTCAACGCGCTGAGCCACTACACCGACTGGACCATCGGCCACGTGCATTCGGGCGCGCTGGGCTGGGTGGGCTTCATCAGCTTCGGGGCGGTCTACTGCCTGGTGCCGTGGCTGTGGAAGAAGAAGGAGATGTACTCGACCAAGCTGATCGAGTGGCACTTCTGGATCGCGACCACCGGCATCCTGCTCTACATCGCCGCGATGTGGGTGTCGGGCATCATGGAAGGCCTGATGTGGCGCGCCTACACGCCCCAGGGCTTCCTGGCCTACAGCTTCATCGAGACCGTCTCGGCCAAGCACATCGAGAACGTCATCCGCGCCGTCGGGGGCCTGATGTACCTGTCCGGGGCCCTGATCATGATCGTCAACATCTGGAAGACGATCGCTTCGCCCTCCGCCGAGCCGGCCGACGAAACGGCCGCTCCCGCCACCGCGATCGCCTGAGGCCGCCCATGTCCGTCTGGAAGCATCACGCCAAGTTCGAGCGGCATTCGCTGCTGCTCGTCGTCGGCATCCTCATCGTCGTCTCGATCGGGGGGCTGGTCGAGATCGCCCCGCTGTTCTGGCTGCAGGGCACCATCGAGAAGGTGCAGGGCGTACGGCCCTACACGCCGCTGGAACTGAACGGCCGCGACATCTATGTCCGCGAGGGCTGCTATCTGTGCCACTCGCAGATGATCCGCCCGCTGCGCGACGAGGTCGAGCGTTATGGCCACTACAGCCTGGCCGCCGAGAGCATGTACGACCACCCGTTCCAGTGGGGGTCCAAGAGGACCGGGCCCGACCTGGCCCGGGTCGGGGGGCAAGTACTCCGACGCCTGGCACCGCGACCACCTGATCGACCCGCGCTCGGTGGTGCCGGAGTCGGTGATGCCGCCCTACAAGTTCCTGGCCGAGAAGGACCTGGACTATGGCGACATCGTCGACCGGATGAAGGTGCTGCGCACCGAGGGCGTGCCCTACACGGCCGACCAGCTGACCAACGCCAGGAAGGACCTGGAGGCCCAGGCCGATCCGTACTCGACCGACGCGGTGGCCCTGCGCGGCCGCTACGGGGCCAAGGTGGCCAACCGCGACTTCGACGGCGATCCCGACAGGATCACCGAGATGGACGCCCTGGTGGCCTATCTGCAGATGCTCGGGACCCAGGTCGACTTCAAGTCCTACAAGGCCCAGGCCCCGGAGAACCAGCGATGAGCCAGCTCTCCTACGAAACCGTGGCGCGCTTCGCCCAGCAGGGCGGGCTGATCTACTTCGGCCTGATCTTCCTGGCTGGCGTCGCCTATGCCCTGCGGCCTTCCAAGAAGGCCGAATTCCAACACGCCGCGCGCATGCCGCTGGATGACGAGGAGCTCTCCTGATGGCTTCCGAACGCAAGACCGACGACGTCACCGGCGTCGAGACCACCGGCCATGAGTGGGACGGCATCCGCGAACTGGACAACCCGCTGCCGCGCTGGTGGCTGTGGGTCTGGTACGGCTGCATCGCCTTCTCGATCGGCTACTGGGTGCTGATGCCGGCCTGGCCGGGCGTGCATGGCTACACCAAGGGCCTGCTGCATCAGTCCGACCGGGCCGCCGTGGGCCAGGAGCTCAAGGCCCTGGACGTCCAGCGCGGCGCGGGCGCGGCCCAGCTGCGCACCGCCAGCCTCGAGCAGATCGAGAAGGATCCCAAGCTGCAGGCCTACGCCCAGCAGGTGGGCCAGTCGGTGTTCGGCGACAACTGCGCCACCTGCCACGGCATCGGCGGCACCGGCGGCAAGGGCTATCCCAACCTGCGCGATGACGTCTGGCTGTGGGGCGGCAAGCTGGAGGACATCCAGTACACCATCACCCACGGCGTGCGCACCGGCGCGGACGGGGCGCGGATGTCGCAGATGCCCGCCTTCGGCCGCGACGAGCTGCTCAAGCCCGAGCAGATCGACGACCTGACCGAATATGTCGTCCACCTGTCGAACCGTCCGGCCGACGCCGGGGCCATCGCCCGCGCCAAGCCGATCTTCGACACCCAGTGCGTGGCCTGCCACGGCCTGGAAGGCAAGGGCGACCAGGCCGTCGGCGCCCCCAACCTCACCGACAGCGAATGGCTCTACGGCGCCGACCGCGCCGCCATCCGCGGCCAGATCTTCGCCGGGAACGGCGGCGTCATGCCCACCTGGGCCGGACGCCTCAGCCCCGAAACCATCAAGGCCATCGCCGTCTACGTCCACGCCAACGCCGCCGGACAATAACCGGCCATGCCAACCCTCATCGACAACACCAAACCCAAAACACAAAACACAACAGCCGTCTCCGCCGCCGCACGGGCCGGCCGGAAAGGGTGTTGTCGATGAACATCATTCTCTTCCTGGCCCCCGCGTCGATCGGGCTTGCGCGCCATCGGTCTGCTGGCTTTCTTCTGGACCATGCGCTCGGGTCAGTACGACGACCCCAAGGGCGACGCCGCCCGCATCCTCTACGATCACCTCGACGACAAGCCGCCCGCCGATCCGCACTGACCCGCTGGCCGGCCAAAGGGAGTATCCCCATGCTCGACGTCCTCACCGCGCGCGACACCGGCCTGACCGCCGACCTCGTCGTGCGCCTGCCGGCCGAGACCATGCCCACGCCCGAGGCGGCCGACCTGCGCGTCGACGCCTTGATCGAGGAGCTGATCCAGCTGGAGGCGGCTCTTCCTCCTCCGCGGCGCGCGCGCGGCGTGCTCCTGAGCGGCGCGGCCAACCGCCTGACCCGCGACGGCATGGTCCGGCTCTTCGAAGCCTTGCGACATGTCTTTCGCTTCGCGCCGGGCGCGATCATCTCCGCCGAAATCGACCTTTCGGCCTGGTCCCGCGCGTGGGCGAGCGCCGCGGCGTTCCACGGCGTCGGCCGCGCGCGGCTCCGCGTTTCACCGCCCGCCGCGGAGGGCGCCCACGGCGACCGGCCCGAGCTTGAGACCCTGGCCCGAGCGATAGCAGCCCTGCGGGACGCCCATATCCCCACGCTGGAGGTCGAGTTGCCGGTCGCCTTCGATCTGACGGGCGGCGCGCTGGCGGATATTCGCCAAATCGTTCGCTCGACGCCCGACGTCCTGCGGCCATCCGCTGGCGCCGAAACGGCCGAGGTTCCTGGCGCGGCCCAGTCGGCGCGCGAGGTTCGCGCCTGTCTCGAACGCGCCGGCTATCACGACGCCGGCGCCGGCCTCTTCACCCTGCCCGGAAACGATCCCGCCGCGAACGGCCTCGACCAGTCCGGGACGCACACCCCCATCGTCCTCGGCGCTTGAGCGCGGTTCGCGCCAGTACGACAAAATCCCCCCGCCGCCGAGAACGAAACGGAGTCGGTCACCCCGCCTTTCGCGCGGCGAACCTCGCCGCCAGCGGTCCAAACGTAAGGCCCTGAGCGAGCACCGAGAAAATGACCACCGCGAAGGTCGTCGACAGGATCAAGGTCCGGGCCTCGCCCTGAGGCAGGGTAAGGGCCAGCGCCAAGGACAAGGCCCCATGGAGGCCACCCCAGCCCAGGAGCAGACTGGCGCCGCGTTGCTGTTCACGGCGCCGGAAGAAGGCGCCCCAGGGCGCGACGACGATCAACCGCGCGACGACCACCAGCAGGATGGCCGCCCCCCACAGCCCCACCATCTTGGACTCGAACGGCACCACCACCAGCTCCAGGCCCAGCAGCAGGAAGAGCAAGGCGTTGAGGATCTCGTCGATCAGGGTCCAAAAGCCATGGACGTGGCGCTGTGTCATGTCGCTCATCGCCGTGCGCATGCCCAGATTGCCGACCATCAGGCCCGCGACGACCACCGCGATCGGGCCGCTCACATGCAGCGCGTCGGCCAGGGCGTAGACGCCGACCGCCAGCGCAATAGAGAGCCCGACCTCGACGGCGTAGTCGTCAATGGCTCTCATCCCGGCGATGACCACAAGGGACGCGGACAAGCCCAGCGTCAGCCCCCCAACCGCCTCGATGGCGACCTGGCCGATCGCATGCCCGGGATGAAGCTCTCCGCCCCCACTGGCGATGGCGACCGCGGCGGTGAACACCACAATGCCGATCCCGTCGTTGAACAAGGCTTCGCCCTGGAGAACCGCTTCGAGGGTCTTCGACAGACTGCCCTGTCGCACCGCCGCCAGGACGGCGATCGGATCGGTCGGGCTGATCAGCGCGCCGAAAACGAACGCCCAAGGCGGCGTCAGCGGCAGGTCCAGAAGATTCGCGGTCAGCCAGAGGCCGCCGCCAACGATCAGGGTCGAGGCCAGCACGCCAACCGTGGCGAGACTGCCAATGGCGAGCAGCCGCTTGCGAAGCTCGGCCAAACTGACCTGCATCGCGCCCGCAAACAGCAGAAAGGCCAGCATGTAGCCCAACACGGTCTTGGGAAAATCCATCGCCGCGATGACGCTGACAAGCTGTCCCGCGGCGTTGGGCCCGGGAATCCAGGCCCGCGCGGCGAGCAGCAGGCCTGCGCCAGCCAGACCGGCCAGGACCATCGCCGTAGCGGTCGGCAGGCGGAAGAACCGGACATTCAACCAGCCGACCAGGCCCACCAAGGCCAGGAAGATCGCGGCGAGATCGAAGGCGGTCATGGAAGCCTCGTGAATCTAGGGTCTTTGGAAGAGGGTCGCGATCTGAGCCTCAGGTCTCATCCCGCTTCCAGTCTCGCTTCATCCTCCGAGGCCACGGCCTGGGTTTGAGCCGCTTCGGGGACGTCGGACTTGGACGCGCGCAAGATCAGCAGGCCGAGCAGAGCCGAAACCAGAGACCCGGCGAGCACGCCGATTTTCGTCTCGTCGATCAGATGGGCTTGCCGAAAAGCCAGGTTGCCAATGAACAGGCTCATGGTGAAGCCAATGCCGCAAAGCACCGAAACGCCGTAGAGCTGACCGGTCGAAGCGTATTTGGGCATGTCGGCCCAGCCCAGCCGCACGATCGCCCAGGCGGTGAGAAACACCCCCAATTGCTTGCCGAAGAAAAGCCCGAGGGCCACGCCGAGCGGAACCGGGTCCATCAGATTGGCCAGGCTGACGCCCGTGAAGGACAGGCCAGCATTGGCGAAGCCAAACAGCGGGACAATCACGAACGCCACTGGCTTGTGGAGGGCGTGCTCGAGCCGATGCAACGGCGAGGTCACGTCGTCGGGACAGGCGGGGCTCTTGCGCAGCGGGATGACCATGGCCAGGGCCACTCCGGCCAGGGTGGCGTGCACGCCCGACTCAAGAACGAAGAACCACAGAAGAAGCCCCCCCAGCAGATAGGGCCAAAGCGCCGTCACGCCTCGCCGATTGAGAAGCACCAGACCCAGCAGGATAGCCGCCGACACGGCCAAGGCGCCCAGGTGAAGCTGGGCGGTGTAGAAGATGGCGATGATCACGATGGCCGCCAGATCGTCCATGATGGCGATGGCGGTCAGGAAGATCTTCAGCGAGGTGGGCACGCGATCGCCCAGCAGGGCCAAAACGCCCAGCGCGAAGGCGATGTCGGTCGCCGAGGGGATGGCCCATCCCGCGCGCGTGTCGGGATTGGCGGCGTTGAAGGCCAGATAGATCAGGGCCGGCGCGGCGACCCCGCCCAGGGCGGCGAGACCCGGCAGGACGATGCGCGACGGCCGCGAAAGCTGTCCGTCAAGGACCTCGCGTTTGATCTCCAGTCCGACCAGCAGGAAGAAGACGGCCATCAGTCCGTCGTTAATCCAATGCATCACGCTTTCGTCGAGCGAGACCGGGCCCAACGAAAAGCCCAGGTGATGGCCGAGCACCGAAAAATAGGCGCCCGCCAAGGGCGTGTTGGCGACGACAAGCGCCAAGGCGGCGGCGGCCATCAGTACATAGCCGCCCGAAGCTTCGTGCTGAAGAAAGGCGCGCAGCGCCGACATGGGACGAACGCGGCCCCGCTGGGAATGGGTCATGGCGCTAGGCCCTCCAAATCAGAAATGACGGCGCCGCGCCTCCGCCCCGAGGGCGGCGGCCAAGGGCCAGCAAGGCCTTGGGGATCGGTCGTGCAAACGTCAGGGCTTCTGCCACGGCGGCCTCCAGAATGGATCGAGCTGTCGTGGCGTCAGGTTATCGACGGACGCCGGACCGTATTCGCCCGAAGGCGCGGCCTGGCCGCGAACGCGACCTGATGTCTGGTCGGAAACTTGTCGCAAGCCCCGCCCAGGTCAAGCAAAACCGGCGCCTGGGCGCCGGTTTTGGCGCGGCGCGGCGCCGCCGCGCTAGCCTGACGCCTCCGTGGGGCCGACGCGAAACACGATTGCATCGTGTAGCGATATTTTTTAGCGCCATTGCGTGGCCTCAAGCATTGTCTTGCCGCGGGGTCGCCCAGCGACCGCTCGCGCCCCCATCCGCGCCTCGATTCCAACCGAGACATCCCATGACCGACGCCCCGAAAATCTCGTCCCAAGGCCACGCCTGGTTCGCACGAACCGTCGGTGTCCTCCTGGTGTTGATCGGCGCGATCCTGGCGGCGGGAGGCCTTTGGCTCGCGCTGGTGCGGGGATCGCCTTACTACCTCCTGGCGGGTTTGGGCCTGATCGCCTCGGGCGCGCTGATGGTCCGTCGGCGCGTCCTGGGCGCCTGGGTCTATGTGGGCGTCTTCGCCGCGACCTGGCCGTGGGCCCTATGGAAATCGGGCCTCAACGGCTGGGCGCTGATTCCGAGACTGTTTGGGCCCTTCATTCTACTGCTGCTGGTGGCCGCCTGCGTCCCCGACCTGACGCGGGACCGCGCGCCTCGGCGGGCAAGCCTCGGCCTGGCCCTTGGCGCCAGCGCGCTGATGGGTGTGCTGGTCATCGCCGTGCTCCTGGCCGGCCGCCCCCCCGCCCCGGGCGCGCCGACGCTCGGTCCAGCGCCCTTGACGGCGGCGGCGGCCGGCGCCGACTGGCCCGCCTATGGCGGGACCTATGGCGCCCAGCGCTACTCGACCTTGGCGCAGATCACCCCGGCTAACGCAGGCCGGCTTGAGCGGGCCTGGCTGGTCCACACGGGCGACTTGCCGGCCACGGCGGAGGCCCGCGCACGGTACGGCGCGGAGACCACGCCCCTGAAAGTCGGCGCCAGCCTCTATCTCTGTACGCCCAAGAACGTTCTGATGGCGCTCGACGCGGCCACCGGGAAGACACGCTGGCGCTTCGACCCCAAGGTGGCCGACATCCACATCCCCTATACCGCCGCGTGCCGCGGGGTGGCCTACTACGCCGTTCCCACCGCTCATTACGGCGACGTCTGCGCCACTCGGATCATCGAAGGCACGCTGGATGCGCGGCTGATCGCGGTAGACGCGGCCACGGGACGCCCATGCCCGGACTTCGGGTTCGGCGGTCAGGTCGATACGACCCAAGGGATCGGCCAGAACGTACCCGGCATGTTCTCCATCACCTCGGCGCCCACCATCGTGCGCGGCGTGGTGGTCACGGGCCATCAGGTGCTCGATGGCCAAAAGCGCGACGCCCCCTCCGGCGTGATCCAGGGCTATGACGCCGTCACCGGCAAGCTGGTCTGGGCCTGGGACATGGCGCGGCCCGATCGGACGGGCGCGCCGCCGCCAGGCGAGACCTACACGCGCGGCACCCCAAACATGTGGACGACGGCGACGGCCGACGAGGCGCTAGGCTTGGTCTACCTGCCGCTGGGCAACGCGGCGGTGGACTATTGGAGCGGTCTGCGCACCTCGCGCGAAAAGGCCAATTCCACCTCGCTGGTGGCCCTGGACGCGATGACGGGGCGGAAAGTCTGGTCCTTCCAAGCGGTCCATAACGACGTCTGGGACTATGATCTCGGATCGCAGGCCACTCTGGTGGATTTCCCGACGCGCCAGGGCCCGGTTCCCGCCCTGATCCTCCCCAGCAAGCAAGGCGACATCTATGTCCTGAACAGGCGTACGGGCGCGCCCCTGACCGGAGTGGAGGAGCGGCGCGTGCCCACGGGCGGCGTCGAGCCCCAAGAACGTTCGGCCACCCAGCCGTTCTCGCTCTATCACACCCTTCGTAAACCCGATCTCACTGAACGGTCGATGTGGGGCATGTCGCCGATCGACCAGATGATCTGCCGGATTCAATATCGGTTGGCGACCTACAAGGGCTTCTATACGCCGCCAGAAACGAAAAGCCGCTATGTCGAGTATCCCGGCTACAACGGCGGTTCCGACTGGGGCGGCGTCGCCGTCGACCCGGTACGCGGCCTGATCGTCGCCAACTACAACGACATGCCCAACTACAACCGCCTGATCCCGCGCAGGCAAGCCGATCGCGAAGGCTGGGCGCCGCGCGGCCAGGAACGCGGCGGCAGCCTGAAGAAGAGCGCCGAGGGCGCCGGCGATCCGCAGGCCGGCACGCCCTACGCCATCGACGTCAACGCCGGTTGGCGCCTGCCGGTCACGGGCCTTTTGTGCAAGCAGCCGCCCTATGGCGGGTTGCGGGCCATCGACCTGCTCAGCGGCAAGACGCTTTGGGACCGCCCCCTGGGGACGGCGCGCACCAACGGTCCGTTCGGGATCCCATCCCGCCTGCCGATGACCATCGGCACGCCCAATAACGGCGGAGCGGTCGTCACGGCGGGCGGGGTGGTCTTCATCGCCGCGACCACCGACAACCTCATTCGGGCGATCGACCTGAAGAGCGGCCGCACCCTTTGGCAGGACGTCCTGCCGGCCGGCGGCCAGGCCACGCCGATGACCTACGCGGTCGATGGCAAGCAGTACGTGGTGATCATGGCGGGCGGGCATCACTTCATGGAGACGCCGATCGGCGACGCCCTCGTCGCCTACGCCCTGCCCGGTCCGGCGCCCTCGAGCGCGAAGGGCGCCAACCGATGAACCGTAGAGCAGGCTACAGGAGCCTTCGCGCCAAGTGCATAAGGCTCGATGCCGCGCCGTCTCCAGCGGGCGGGGCCTGACCGCCTTGCGAACTGGCCCGCGCGA
The DNA here is from genome assembly GCF_044056025.1 of Caulobacter sp. UC70_42. Taxonomy (NCBI): domain Bacteria; kingdom Pseudomonadati; phylum Pseudomonadota; class Alphaproteobacteria; order Caulobacterales; family Caulobacteraceae; genus Caulobacter; species Caulobacter sp. UC70_42. The sequence continues at coordinate 4,261,612 of NZ_CP171994.1, forward strand.
CGCGGCGCCGCGGCCGCGTCCAGGCGCGCGCCAGGGCATGGTAGAGCGGAGTCGGCGCCACCGCTTCGGAGCAACGTCGGGCGATGAGGGTGCAAAGCAAAAGCGGCCCGACCAGGCCCGGATCGCGGGTCATCTCCATCAGGATCACCGCGCTGGTCAGCGGCGCCTGGACGACGCCGGCCAGATAGCCGGCCATGCCCAGGGTGACGGCTTCGCGACCGCCGGCCCACGGCGCCAGGTGGGCGAACAGAGCCCCTATCCCCGCCCCCGTGGCCAGAGAGGGCGCGAAGATCCCGCCTGGCGCGCCGCTGGCCGCCGCCGAAAGCGTCGCCAGCCATTTGCCGGCCGCCAGATCCCAGCCCGAGGCGAAGCGGCCAAACAACAGCGACTTGGCCTCCGTATAACCCGCGCCGTAGGTGACCCCGCCGCTCAGGACCGCCGCGGCGGCCGCCACCACGCCACAGATGGCGGCGAAGCGCACGGGTCGGGCGTCCTTCCACCGTTTTACGGGATTGTCGCCAACCAGGATGGCGGCCATCAACCGCGAGAAGAGGCCTCCGACCAGCCCCGAAACCACGCCGATCAGCGCCGCGCTGAACCAGGCCTTCCACCCGGCCGCCCCCGACATATCACCGAAATAGGCGTAGTTGCCGCCGAGCGCGTAGGCCGCCACCCCCGCCGACACCACAGCCAGGATGACCACCGTGTTGGCGCGCTTGTCGAAACCGCGGGCCAGTTCCTCGACGGCGAAGACGATTCCCGCGATGGGCGTGTTGAACGCGGCCGAGACGCCCGCCGCGCCGCCGGCGATCAGCAGGGTGCGCCGTCCAGGCCCTCCCCGCAGCCAGCTGGTCAGAAACACCATCACCGCGGCGACCACCTGGACGGTGGGACCTTCGCGTCCGATCGAGCCGCCGCAGACCAGCAGCAAGGCCGCCAGCGCGACCTTGACCAAGGCGGTGCGCATGGACACGCGGTCATCATGGATCTTCTCGCCGTCGAGACCCCGTCCCCGGCCGATTTCGCCGGCGGCGATCACCTGAGGAATGCCGCTGCCAGCGGCGGCGGGGGCCAGGCGATGCATCAGCCAGACGCAAAGCGGCAGACCCACGATCAGGAGCGCGGGACCAAGCCAAGGCCAGGCCGCGACGAGATGAGCATGAGCGGACATGGCCGCATCGCAGAGCTTGGCGAATCCGACGGCCGCGGCGCCGGCCACGACGGCCGCGGCCACAACCGCGCCGGTTCTCAGCGAGCGACGGGCGCGCAGGCTCACGAGCTTGCGCTGACGATCGAGCCTTTCAAGCGGCGAGGATTTTGACACGGACGTTTCGCTGCCTGGCGCGAGGAAAGAGCGTTGGCGACGATTGCATCGCCTTACGATGTTTACGCCCTCAGGGCGCCGGGCGTCGGGGTCAAGTCACCAGGTCTATGAGGGACGACGAGGTCTTGATGAGGATCGCCACGCATCTCTTCCCACTCCCCTCGCCGCGGTCTGTGGCCCTCTTGGCGAGATGCGCAACCCGTCCGGCCTATGAGCCGCTCAGATCCATTCCCAAGGTGGGTCCGATCCCGTCGGGGTGATCACCGAACGGATTGGCGTGGGCGCGCCGCCGCGCCAGCTCGTCCAGGCGCTCGCGCAAGCTGGGGTCGAGCCCCGCCGCGGCGTCCACCGGCATCGCTCCATCGTGATCGGCCCCCGGTGCGCCGGCTAGTACGCGAAACAGCGCCTGGTCGAATCGTTTGCCCGCCTCGGTGTCGCCCGAGGGCGGCGCTTCCAGGAAGCCCACGACGATTTCGAGCGCATCCTCCCAATCGAGATGGGTCATGCTACCTCCACTCCAATCCTGTCCCGCAGCGCCCCTATCCGGTCAGGCGCAGCGACATCGCCGCCAGGCAACCCAAGGCGGCCAAGGCCACGAGAATCACCTCGATCGGAACTCCACCGTTCCGCCTTCGCCTCATGAGCCCCCCTTGGCGACGCTGGCGGCCGCCGCTCCAGATGCAGACTAACATAATATCGTATCACGATACTTTTCGACTGTCGCCGTGCTCGTGTTCGCCATCGGCCCCTTCCAGGTCGAGCGCGGCGACATAGGTGTCCCGCCAGGCCGCCACGTCGTCGCGCGACACCCCGTCCATCAGTCGCCGCCAACGCGCGATCCGCTCGGCGCGCGGCATGGCCAGGGCCTGGCCGAGCGCCTCCGAGGTTTCCTCACGGCTGAACGGATTGATGATCAGGGCGTCCTCCATCTGCTCGGCCGCCCCAGCGTAGCGTGAAAGCACCAGGACGCCGGGATCATCAGGGTCTTGGGCGGCGACGTATTCCTTGGCCACCAGGTTCATGCCGTCGCGCAGGGGCGTGACCAGGCCGACGTGGGCGGCGCGATAAATGCCCGCCAGCTCGTCACGGCGATGGGCGCGGTTGACGTAGCGGATCGGGACCCAGTCGACCGTGGCGTAGGCGCCGTTGATGCGCCCCGACACGCCGTCGAGGCGGGCGCGGATTTCCTGGTAGGCCTCCACCGCGTCCCGGCTGGGCGTGGCGATCTGCAGCAGGAACACCCTCTCGGCCCAATCAGGATGGTCCGCCAGCAACTGCTCATAGGCCAGGAAACGCTCCTCCAGACCCTTGGAGTAGTCGAGCCGGTCGACGCCCAGGATCATCTTGCGCCCCGCCTGGCTCAGCCGCACCCGATCGAACGCCGCCCGCGCCGTCTCGCCACGCGCCAGGTCCGCGAAGGCCTCGCCCTCGATGCCGATCGGAAAGGCCCCGATCCGGGTGGAGCGGCCCTCGGCCGCGATGACGCCGCCCACGATCGTCAGGTCCAGATCGCGTTCGACATAGTCGCTGAACGCCTCCAGGGCGTCGCGGGTCTGAAAGCCGACCAGGTCGTAGGCCAGCAGCGATTCCACCAGTTCGCGGTGCTGGGGCAAGGTGGTCAGCAGCCGCCGGCTCGGCCAGGGGATGTGCAGGAAGAAGCCGATCCGATTGGCCACGCCCAGACGACGCAGTTCCTGGGCCAGGGGGATCAGGTGGTAGTCATGGATCCACACCCGGTCGCCGGGCCCGATCAGCGGCGCCAGCGTCTCGGCGAACCGGCGATTGACCCGCTGATAGCCCTCGCCGAACGAGCGCTCATAGGCGGCCAGATCGGTGCGCGAATGAAAGATCGGCCAAAGCGTGCGGTTGGCGTAACCGTCGTAATATTCCTCGCGGTCCTGCTCTTCCAGATCGACCAGCGCCACGGTGACCCCGCCGACCTTCTGCATCGAGATCTGGCCGGTGAAGGTCTCGACGGTCTCGCCGCTCCAGCCGAACCAGACACCGGAATATTCCCGCAGCGCCGCCGCCAGGGCCATCGCCAGGCCGCCAGCCGTGCCAACCCCTTCATCGCTGGGCGGATTGACCCGGTTGGAGACCACGATGAGCCGGCTGATGCGACGCCTCCGGGAATGGCCGCCTCCAGCCAGTCGAGGACGGCGGGAACGTCTGGCAGACGATGGCGCGCCAGGGTCTGCCGGCTGGTGGGCCCGACCAGCACGCCGTAACCGCCCGCGGCCTCGGCGGCCATGAAGCCGTCCTCATCGGTGAGGTCATCGCCCACGAAGATCGGCCGCGCGCCCTGGAACGGCCATTCGGCCAGGAAGGCCTGGACCGCCTGCCCCTTGTCCGCGCCAGCCGTTCGCAGTTCAGCGACCATATCGCCTTCTTGCAGGATCAGGCCGGTGGCCGCTTCCAAGCGCCGCGCGGCCTCGCGCACCGCCTCGCAAGCGCTTGGACAGGCGCGGTAGTGCAGCGCCACGCTCAAGCCTTTCTCTTCGACCTGCAGAAGCGGTTGGGCCCGGGCCAAGGCCCTGAACACGGCCGTCGCGTCGGCCAGATCGGCGTCTGGGAGCGCGGCGACTTCGTCGCCCAGCACCGTACGTCTTTGCAGACCATGGACGCCGGCGACAGCCGCGACGGCGTCCTCGGTGATCGCCGAGACCTCGGCGACGGTTCGCCCGCTGACGATGGCGAGGCGCCGCTGCAGGCGCTCGGCCAGGCGGCGCAGGATGAGGGTCCGTCGCGGGTCGGGTCCGACATCCTGGGGGCGCTCGACGATCGGCGCCAGCACGCCGTCAAGATCGAGAAATAACGCGCATCCTGTCGGGTTTAGCGGCGGCGGCGGGGGCAGAAGGTCGGGAAAGGTTATGATCTGGGCCGTCATGGCGGACTCCATGGCAGGCGCCGGAATCGTCAAATTCGGACGCAAGGACGCCGACGCGCCGGTGGATCCCGGCGGCGGCTCAAGAGGCGGCGCGCGGCGAGCGCGCCGAGCGATCGAAAAGGCGCTAGGGCTTGGGCGACTGGCCGGCGGGGCGCGATGGCGCGCGGCGGCGGGCGAGCGGAAGGCGTGGTTCGCCCGGCGAGATCGATGATGGCATGACAGGCCCCTTGTGGATGCGAGCGCCGTGCGCGGCGCGGTGGTTCTCCAACGATGAAGGATCAGCCGCTCGAAGCGGCGATCCTGTCGCACGGTGCGACGAAAGCGTGACGAGCCCCGACGCACGCGCGGGGCCAGCCACAGCCTAACAGGCGGAACGACGGATGGGGGGACGGCTCACGGGATAGTGACGCTGGCTTTACCGCCTAGCCCGGGCGGCACGCGCTGATGCGGTCCGCGCGGCGGCCGCATTTCCAGCTCGTCCAGGCCAAGCCGCGCGCCAGCCCAAGCGCCCGCGGCCGCCATCAGAGCGGCCCCGATCAAGGCGATCATCAGGCCTCTGCCCCGAAACGCCGATCCGAACCAGACCCTAAAGGCTCGCATCGGCGCCCCCGCGACCGAACCGCGTTCAGGTATGCGATCAGTCATGGTTCATAAATATCGTGCCACGATGCGATGTCAAATCGAGCGCGCCATCCGCCCCTCCCGCGACTCGGCGGGCATGCTAGAAAGCGAGCAGCGATGCGAGTGTTTCGCGCGCCAGGACCTTGCCCGTGACTTCGCCCGCCCAGCCCTCTCCCGCCACCGTCGACACCCATGCCGAGGTCGGCGTGGACATCGACCGAGGCCAGCCCCTGACCCCGGATGACTATCAAGCCCTGGGGGAGTTTCGCAGGGCGATCCGGCAATTCCTGGCGTTCAGCGAGGAAGGGGCTCGGGCCCATGGCCTGACCAGTCAACAGCATCAGGCCTTGCTCGCCATCAAGGCCCATCGCGGCCCCGATCCGATCTCGATCGGCGACCTGGCCCAAAGCCTGCTGATCAAGAATCACAGCGCCGTCGAACTGGTGGCGCGCCTGATCGAACGGGACCTGGTGTCCCGCCGTGACGACGAGGCGGATCGACGCCGGGTGGTGCTGGCGCTGCGGCCACGCGGCGCGGACATCCTGGAAACCATTTCCCGCCGCAACCTTGGCCAGCTGCGCCAAGGCGCCGACATCCTGGCCGAAATAATCGAGGCGGCCCACCGCGCCGCGCCGCCAGCGCCCTAAAGGACGCCCAGCACGCCTATCGCGGCCAATCGGCCAGGACCGCTCCGTCCGCGTCCTCGAACGCGACACGGTCGAGCTCCACCGCATAGAGGCAGACGGGCCGATGTTCGGCCGACTCGCTCCAGCAATGGGCCGCCGCGCCATCGGCGAAGCCCGAAATCCGTCCTTCCAGGACCAGTTCGAACACCCTGCCCTGGGCCGTGCTCTCGGGGGGCAGCTTCAGGACATGCTCGTAGGCGCGTTGGCCCCGGCGCTCTGTCCGCGCGGCGTCCTGACCATGCAGCACCGCCAGGCCAAGGCTCGGTTGCTCGACCGGCGTGGGCGTGGCGGGCGGCGCGACCTCGCGCCGCTTGGGGCACTGGTCGCCCGTCAACCAGGGACGCGGGACCCAGAACCCCTCGACCGTCTCGGTGCCCGCCGGCGTGGGCGCGGCGCGAACCAGCGGCAGGTCCGTCCAGGTCGAGGGTCGGGCGACCAGGCGCAGGGACGAAGCCTTGGCGTCGACCTGGTAGTAGGCCTGGGCGGGGCCTGGATCGGCGACCGGACCGGCGCAACCGAACGCCAGACGCACGGAAAACCGCCGCCCGACGAGATCCGCGCCGCCGCTTGAAACACCCGAGGCATAGGCGTCCGCGGCCTTGGCCGCCGCCAGGATCAGATCAGCGCGCGACGCCACGGCGACCGGAGCAACCTTGGCTGGCGGCGCGGCGACCACCGGCGGCGGCGGCGCCTCCACAGCAGGCGGCGCGGGCGCCGGGCGCGTCAGCACCAGGACCAGAACCACGATCGCCGCCGCGCCGATGGCGAGCGGCGCGATCAGGGCGAACTTGCGGTCCGGGGACCTCTGTCTATTGTCGCTCATGGCTCGAGCCTAGCAGAAGACAAGGTCCAGATTGCAATCGCCTTCGCTCCGGTTCGCGCCTGACGCTCGTCCCGCCCGGTTCGCGCATCGGCCATGACGCCGGGTCAGATCATCGCCCTGGCGGTCTTGGCCGCGGTCGTGGCTGGCCTCATTCACGGCAAGCTACGGTCGGACGTCGTGGCCCTGGCGGGGGCCGCGGTGCTCCTGGGCACGCGGACGGTGCGCCCGGTCGAGGTCCAGGCCGCCTTCGCCAGTCCCGCTATCCTGGCCTTGGCGTCGTTGTTCGTCATCGCCTACGCCATGGAGCTGTCGGGCCTGCTGGGCCTGGTCATCCGGGGAGCGACTCGCCTGTGCTCCCGCCTGGGCGCGGCGGGCCTCTGGCTGGTGATCGTGCTGTGCGGCCTCGCCTCGGCGTTCTTGAACAACACGCCGATCGTGGTTCTGGGCGCGCCAGTGGTGCGCGACGTGGCCCGGTCGATCAGCCTGTCGCCCAAGCGGTTCCTGATCCCGCTGTCCTACGCCACGATCCTCGGCGGGGCCTGCACGCTCATCGGCACCTCGACCAATCTTCTGGTCAACGACATGGCGCGCAACGCCGGCCAGCCCACGTTCAGCCTGTTCGAGGTCACGCCCGTGGCCTTGATCATCGCCGCGGTCGGCGGTGTCTACATGGTGGTGTTCGGCCCTCGGCTGCTGTCGACCTCGCCCACCGAACAGGAAGCTCCCGTTCCGCTCGCGTCGATCAATCCTCCAACCGGGGAAGACCCCGCCCTCTATCCGGTCGACGCGCCGTTCGATCCCTTGCGGGCCGGCGCGGCCTTGGGCGTCTTCGTTCTGGTCGTCACGGTCGCGGCCCTGGGCCTGCTGCCGATCGCGGCGGCGGCGTTCGCGGGGGCCGTGCTGCTGGTGGTCACCGGCATGATCAGCGTCGACAACGCCTATAAGGGCTTGCGGCCCGAGATTCTCCTGCTCATCGCCGGCATGGTCGTGGTGGGCCTGTCGATGGAGGTCACGGGCCTCGCGGCGCTGGCCACCGACGCGCTGGTCGGCTGGCTGCGGCAACTGGGGCCGCTCTACGCCCTGGCCCTCATCTATGGCGCGACCTTGCTGCTGACGGAGATTTTGTCGAACGCGGCGGTGGCTGTGCTCTTGACGCCGATCGCCGTGGCCTTGGCCGAGAGCCTGGGGGTCAGCGCCCGCCCCTTCCTGGTGGCGGTGATGATGGCCGCCAGCGCCGCCTTCGCCACGCCGTTCGGCTACCAGACCAATGTCTTGGTCTATCAGATGGGCGGCTATCGCTATCTGGATTTCGTACGGATCGGCGCGCCGCTCAATCTGATCACCTGGGCCGTGGGCTTGGCGGTGATCCCGATGTTCTTTCCGTTCTGACCAATAAGGTTCCCCGCCAAAGCCTCACAAGATTGTCAGCCCATCGTGTTCCCACGCCCAATTAGATCGCTCTACGATCTTTCCGGAAGCAACCGGCTGGAGGGATCATGGACGATCACATCAACGAGACCATTCTTCTGATCTGTGATGACGAGGGCCGCGCCATAAGATTGATGGCCGCCCTCGATGAGGCGCGGGTCAACGTCATCGGCCCCTTCACCACCGCGGGGCTGGCCTTGGCGGTGACCGCCCACACACACCCCACCGTGGCGCTGCTGGCCAGCCAGACCACCGGCCAGCGCAGCGCCGAGCAACTGGCTCAGACCCTGCAGGACAATTGGGGCGTCCGTTCGATGATGCTGGACGAGACCGCCCACTCCGCCGTCGAAACGGTGGGATGGCGCGCGCCGGACGAGCAGGTGGCGCGCGTGCGCCAGGCGCTGTCCAAAGCGTTCGCGCCGGCTTGATCCCTCTACCCCAGACCTTCACCGAGGAGACCCGCACCCGATGACGGCCAGCGAACGCATCCTGGCGGCCTTGACCGGCCTGCTGTCCCATTTCGCCAAGCTCAGCGCCCTGGCCTGGGCGCTCAACCTGGCCCTGACCCTGGTCGTCGTCGGGCTGGCGATCGGGGCCGGAGGTTTGGCCAAGCGCATCGCCAGGGTCGGCGCCCACCGCCTCCCTGGCCCAGCCGACGCCGAGCTGACCGTGCGCGCCAACCGCCTGGCGCGGCTGGCGGGTTGGATCGTCCAGGCGTTGGCCAGCCTGGCCGCCGTCCTGGTCGTGGCCGACATCTGGGGCTTTAACCTGCTGACGTGGACCGCGACGCCGCTCGGCGCGCGGATGTTGGCCGGCGTGGTCCGGCTCGGCCTCTTGCTGGTCGCGACGGTGGCGGTGTTCGAACTGGTCAGCCTGGCGATCGGCCGGAGCATGGAGGGCTTCGCCGACCATTCCGCGGAACCGCGCCGCCGCGCCCAGTTGGCCACGCTCGCACCGCTGCTGAGGGGCGTGGCTCAAACCGCCATCGTCATCGTGGCGATCCTGATGGCCCTGAGCGAACTGGGCGTGAAGATCGGCCCCCTTCTCGCCGGAGCCGGGGTCGTCGGCGTCGCGCTTGGCTTTGGCGCCCAGACCCTGGTCAAGGACTTCTTGACCGGCATCTTCCTGATCGTGGAGGACATCGTTTCGGTCGGCGACATCATCCGCATCGGCGACAGCGGCGGGCTGGTCGAGCAGATGACTCTACGCACCATCCGCCTGCGGGACTTCGACGGCACGGTGCACGTGTTTCCCTACAGCGAGGCCCAGGTCCTGCATAACCTGACCAAGAGCTTCTCCTACTATGTGTTCGATCTGCAGGTGTCCTATGGATCCGACCTGGACGCCGCCCTAGCGATCATGAAGCGGGTCGGCGCTCGCCTGAAATCCGATCCCGACTTCGCCGACAAGATCCTCGAACCCATCGAGGTTGTCGGCGTCGACAGCCTCGCCGATAGCGGCGTGGTGCTGAAGGCGCGGATCAAGACCCAGCCGCTGCAGCAATGGAATGTCGGGCGCGAATATAATCGCCGCATCAAGCTGGCCTTCGACGAGGCCGGGTGGAGATTCCCTTCCCGCACCTGCAGGTGGTGCTGCCCGAACGTCAGGTCGCGGAGTTGGCGCGCGCGCCCGCCACGGCCAGTTGAACCTCTGGATGGCGGCCGGTCGCGCGGCTCAACTGGGGGCGCGCGGCCCTTCTCGATCAGGCGATATTGACGATCTTGACCATCGTGACGGCCATCAGCGTCAGGACCGCCAGCGAGGCCGTGACGACGAACACCACGCGCGGGCCGGCGGCGCGAAGATCGCGTAGATCCACGCCCAGGCCCAACGCCGCCATCGCCAGGATCGTCAGCCCAAGGCTGACCTCGTGGGCGCGAGCCGTCAGGCCCGAGGGCAGCAACCCGGCGGAGTTGAGGCCGGCCAAGGCCAGAAAGCCCAGGATGAACGGTGGCAGCAGGTGCGCGGGGCTCAACCCGGGCCTCGCCAAGTCGGTCCTCTGGTTTTCGCGGGCCATCACGATCGACAGGACCGTGACCACCGGGCCTAACATCAGAACCCGGACAAGCTTGACCAGGGTCCCCAACTGCACGGCGACCTGCCCCAACGGCGCCGCGGCGGCCAAGACCTGCGGAACCGCATAGACCGTCAGTCCGGCCAAGGCTCCGCCCGCCGCCGGAGAAAAGCCCAGGGCATGGGCCAGAATTGGCAAGGCGATGACCACGGCCACGCCAAGAACGGCGGTGAAGGCGATGGCCGTGGCGACATCTTCGTCCTCGGCTTCGATAACCGGGGCGACGGCGGCGATCGCCGAATTGCCGCAGATCGCGTTTCCGCACGCGACCAAGGTGGCCATTTTGAGCGGCAGCCCCATCGCGCGCCCGATCAGGAAGCTCGTCGCGATCGCCAGGACCACGGTGGCGACGATCGCGAGCACCAGAGGCGCGCCCACTGAAGAGAGGGTCTTGAAACTGACCGCCGCTCCCATCAGGACGACGGCCAGCTCCAGAAGGGTCTTGGCGGCGAAGTGAATGCCGGGCGCGGCGCGGCGCGAGGCCCCACAGCACGTGCGCACCACCGCGCCGATCAAGATCGCCAGGACCAGAGCCTCCAGCCAGGCTCGGCCGGACAAGCGAACCTCAATTTTCTCCAGCATGAGGGCGCCCGCGGCGACGAGGCCGCTGAGCAGGAGACCGGGAACAAGGGACTTGGCTTGGCGCGAGATGAGCATGGCCCAAACCTCGGCGCTTGGCGATCAAAACTCCAATCGATTGATTTTTGAAATAGCATAAGCAATGCTTATGATATGACCTTGGAGCAGCTTCGGATCTTCGTTACCGCCGGCGAGATGCTCAGCATGACCCGCGCCGCGGAACGGCTGCATCTGTCGCAACCAGCGGTCAGCGCGGCCATCGCCACACTTGAAGAACGTTACGCCGCGCGGCTTTTCGACCGGGTCGGCCGGCGCCTGGAGCTCACCGAGGCGGGCCGCCTGTTCCTGCCGCAGGCCTCCGCTGTGCTCGACCAGGCCGGGCGGGCACGCCAGTTGCTTGACGACCTGTCAGGCCTGGCGCGCGGTGAGGTGCGGATCGCCGCGAGCCAAACGGTGGCCAGTTTCTGGCTGCCGCCCCGTATGGCCAGGTTCGCGACCCAATCGCCCAACATTCAATTGAGCCTGACGGTCGGCAACTCCGCCCAGGCCGCCGCCATGGTCTTGCAGGGCCAGGCCGACCTAGCCTTCGTCGAAGGCGACATCGAAGAGGCCTTGCTCCGCGGCGAGGAGGTTGGCGGCGATCGGATCGGTCTCTTTGTCTCGCCGGACCATCCGTTGGTCGAGCGGCAGCCGACCCGAGAGGATCTCGAAGCCGCCATGTGGGTGATGCGCGACCAGGGCTCAGGAACCCGGGACCACCTGACCGCGGGACTGGCCCAGTCCGGCGTTCGGCCAGATCGCCTGCGAATCTGCCTGGAATTGCCGTCCAACGAGGCGGCTCTGGAAGCGGTCGAGCAAACCGAACTGGTGACGGCCGTCTCCGAGTTGGCGGCCGCGCATCGGCTACGTGCGGGCGCGATCGCGCAACTGCCTTGGCCGTTGCCCCCTCGGCGCTTCAAGAGACTGACGCATCGAGCGCGCTCGACCAGTCGGGCGGTGGCCGCGTTCATCGTCGCGCTGCAACCCCAGCCGGCGGCGCTGGAGGGGCCAGACGAGCTCAGGTCGACCTCCAATGACACCTGAGCTCACCGGAGCGCCGGCGCGATCACGCTCTCGACGCCGCCCGGCGCTCAGCCGCGCAGAGCATTCCAGGCGACATAGGCCGCGACCGCCAGCACCAGGCTGGCGAACAGCCTGCGCGCCGGCAGGGCGTGGGCCGCCAGCAGGGCCGCGCCACGCACGCCAACGGCGCCGCCCGCCAGGCCGCCCAGGATGAAAAGTCCCGCGACGGGCCAGTTGATCAGGCCCGAGGCGGCGTAGTTCAGCGAAGTGGCCGCGCCAAACAGCGACACCGACAGCAACGAAGAGGCCGTGGCGTTGGCCAAGGTCATGCCGGTCGCCGCCATCAGCCCTGGCACGATCAGAAATCCCCCGCCGATCCCGAAGAACCCGGCGGCCAGCCCTGTCAGCAGGCCCAGCGGCGTCAGCTTCAGCATCAGGCCAGGCGTTATATGGACCAGGGGATCGCCCTGAGACTTGGGGCGACGCATCATCGACAGCGCGATCGCCGCCATCGCCAAGGCGAACCCCAGCAGCAGCCGCTGACCATCGATCGCCTTGGCCAGGGTCGAGCCCAGGAACGAACCGATCAGGCCCGCGCCGGCGAACACGCTCGCGCAGGGCCATTTGACCCGCCCTCCCCGGCCATGACCCACCAGGTTGAGACCGGCGTTGACCGCCACCGCCGCGGCCGAGGTGCCGATGGCCACGTGCGGATCACGGATGCCGACGACATAAAGCAAGAGCGGCGTCGCCAGCACCGAGCCGCCGCCGCCGAACAGGCCCAGCAGCGCGCCGACGAGCGCGCCGCTCAGCAGTGCCGATACGATCATGAACAAGGACATGTGCGCCAACTCGACGAGACTTGTATATTCATATATTCGCATATAAATGGTTTGTCGATACCGGAGCCCGGAGGTCCTTAATGCCCCAACCGATTTCGCCGCCCGACACCGCCTTGGCCGAGGCGACCTCGATCATCGAACAGGCGCTGGGCGCGCACGCCTCGCGGCCGCAGGTGCGAGCCTTCTTCGACGAGGCGACCTTCACGGTCAGCTATGTCGTTCGTGATCCCGCCTCGTCGGCGTGCGCCATTATCGACAGCGTCTTGGACTATGATCCCGCGTCGGGCCGCACGGCGCACGACTCAGCCGACGCCGTGATCGCCTATGTCCGCGACCAAGGGCTGGAGGTCGCCTGGCAGTTGGAGACCCACGCCCACGCCGACCATCTGTCGGCCGCCCCTTTTTCTGCAGAACGCCTTGGGCGGCCGCCTGGCGATCGGGGAGAAGATCGTCCAAGTTCAGGAGACGTTCGGAGACCTGTTCAATGCGGGTCCGCGGTTCGCGCGCGATGGCCGCCAGTTCGACCACCTGTTCCACGACGGAGAGCGCTTTTCGATCGGAGCGCTGCAAGGCCTGGCCCTGCATGTGCCAGGCCATACGCCCGCCTGCATGGCCTATGTGATCGGCGACGCCGTGTTCGTGGGCGACACCCTCTTCATGCCCGACTACGGGACCGCCCGCTGCGACTTCCCCGGCGGGGACGCGGCGACACTGTTTTCGTCCATCCAACGCCTGCTGGCGCTCCCCGACGCGACGCGGGTCTTCCTGTGCCATGACTACAAGGCCCCGGGCCGCGAGGTCTTCGCCTGGGAAACCACGATCGGCGCCCAGCGCCATGACAATGTCCATGTCCACCAGGGCGTCGCCCAGGCCGAGTTCGTGGCCCTGCGTGAGGCCCGTGACCGAACCCTGGACATGCCCCGGCTGATCCTGCCCTCGGTGCAGGTCAACATGCGCGGCGGCCACTTTCCCGAGCCGGAAGACAATGGCGTGCGCTATCTGAAGATCCCTCTCAACGCCGTGTGACCCGCGCCATGCCCAAACTTCTCGCCCTGACCGCTGCGCTTCTCCTCACCGCGCCAATGGCCGTCCAGGCCGAGCCGACCCGCGTCATGGTTCGGGCCCAAGCGCTCGACGCCAAGTTCATCGGCGATCATATGGGCGGGGTGGCGATCACGCTGAAGGACACGCGAACCGGCGCGGTTCTGGCCAGGGGCCTGACCAGGGGCGGTACGGGCGACACCCAGCGGATCATGCGCGCGCCCAGGACGCGCGGGGACGGCGTGACCGATGCGGCGACCGCCGGCTTCGAGGCGGTGCTGGATCTGAAGGCCCCGACCCTGGTGCGGGCAGAGGCCGAGGGTCCCATGGGCAAGCCGGGATCCGCGATCCGGGTCGCCTCCAGCCTCTGGATCATTCCGGGTCACGATGTCCTGGGCGACGGTTGGATCCTCACCTTGCCCGGGCTTGTCGTCGAACCAAGCGCCAGCACCTCGGTCGACGGTGAGGTGACTCTGACGGCGAAGGTCGCCCTGATGTGCGGCTGTCCCATCGAAAGCGGCGGTCTCTGGGACGCGGCCAACTATACGGTCCAGGCCCGATTGACACGGAAGGGCCGTCTCGCCGCCGACATACCTCTGGCCTTCACCGGCCGCACCGGCGAGTACGCCGCGACCACGCCGAAGCTTGCGCCGGGGCGCTATGTTCTGCGCGTGGTCGCCATGGACGCCAAGACGGCCAACGCCGGTATGTTCGAGTGGAAGATCACGGTGGGCGCGCGCCCATGACAATCGAGGCCTGACGATCGACGCCTCGACCGTCGGGCTCGGCCGCGCCCAATTGCTTGGTCGCGCCGTTCCTTACCCGGCTTGATTGACGAGGTCTTCTCGCACCGTCTAGGCAGTACGCCACTGGAACTTGCGCTGGCTACGGGTCCTGGCTTGGGTCTCGCCGATCCATCGTTTTCGCGAGCCCGTTATGCCCCTGCCGCTGTCCTTGCCTGCCCCCTCCACGGCCCGTTGGCTGGCATGGCTACGTCGGCGCACGCGGTCGAGCGAACTGTGGCTGATCGCGGTGGCTGTCCTGATCGGCGTCGCGGCGGGGGCTCTGGCCGTGTTGCAAGCCAAGCTCGCCCACGGCCTGCAAGGACTGTTGTTCGGCATCAATCTGGGTGAGCGCCTGAGCGCCCAGAGCGCCATAGCGCCCTGGCGCGTGCTGTCGATTCCGTTGGGCGGCCTGCTGCTTGGCCTGCTGACCTGGGCCTGGATGACCTACCGGCCGCGCCCGGCGGTCGACCCGGTCGAGGCCAACGCGTTGCATGGCGGACGCCTGTCCCTCAAGGACAGCGCCTTCATCTGCGTCCAGACCCTGATTTCCAACGGCTTTGGCGCCTCGGTGGGGCTCGAGGCGGCCTATGCGCAGGCCGGGGCGGCGGTCGCGTCATTCGCCGGCCAGAAGCTCAACCTGCGGCGCGCCGACATGCGCACCCTTGTGGGCGCGGGGGCCGGCGCGGCCATCGCCGCGGCGTTCGGCGCGCCCCTCACCGGCGCCTTCTACGCCTTCGAGATCGTCATCGGAGCCTACACGGTCGCCAATCTGGCGCCGGTCGCAGCCGCCGCCTTGGCTGCGGCCCTGGTGGCGAGTCGCATGGGCGCCATCCCCTACCTGCTGAAAACCACCACGCCAGCGGTTCAATCCTGGCTCGACTATGGCCTCTACGCGCTTTTGGGCCTGGTCTGCGCGGCGGCGGGGATCGGCTTGATGCGCCTGGTGGCCCTGGCCGAACGTGGCGTGGTCCGCAGCGGTCTGCCGCGGGGATGGCGGCCCGCCGCGGGGGGCTTGGCGCTAGCGGGCCTGGCGATGATCACGCCCCAGATCCTGTCCTCCGGACACGGAGCGCTACATCTGGACCTGATCTCCGATCTTGGCCTCAAGACCCTGCTGATGCTCGTGGCCCTCAAGGCCCTGGCCTCGGTGCTGTCCTTGAGCTTTGGCTTTCGGGGCGGGCTCTTCTTCGCCTCGCTGTTTCTGGGCGCCCTGATCGGTCAGACGGTCTCGGCTCTATCGGTGGCGGCCCCCTGGCTGCCCGGACTTGATCCCACCGTCGCGGCCTTGGTCGGCATGGCGGCCTTGGCCGTGGCGGTGGTCGGAGGGCCTTTCACCATGTCATTTCTCGTCCTGGAGGCGACGGGCGATTTCACGGTGACGGCCGCCGCGCTCGTGGCCTCGCTGATCGCCAGCACCATCGTGCGCGAAACCTTCGGCTATTCCTTCTCGACCTGGCGACTGCACCTGCGCGGCGAAACCATCCGCAGCGCCCATGACGTCAGCTGGCTGCGCCCCCTGACGGCGGGGCGGATGATGCGCAAGGACGTCCAGACCACGGCGTCGACAACGACCTTGGCCGAGTTTCGCCGCCGCTTTCCCCTGGGCTCGACACGGCGGGTGGTTATGATCGACGAGGCCGAACACTATGCCGGAGTGATCGTCACGGCCCTGGCCTACGCCGATCCGGGCGGCGACGAGCGACCGGTCTCGGTGCTGGCGGTCAATCCCGACGCGGCCCTGACGCCGGACCAGTCGATCAAGGAAGTGATGCGGGCGTTCGACAGCACCGAGGCCGATGAGCTGGCCGTGGTCGACGCCGAACGGCGGGTGATCGGCCTGGTGTCGGAGGCCCACGCCACGCGGCGCTACGCCGAGGAGCTCGAAAAGGTTCGGCGAGACCTGACCGGCGAAGCCTAGTTGTCGTCACCGGCGCGCGCATTCGCCTCAGGCTGCCTCCCGCTGCTCATCGGATCTGTCGAGGACGAAGGCGGACATCATCTCGCTCATGCCGCGCGCCTCGCGCGCCAGGGTGTTGGCCGCGGCCGTCGCTTCCTCGACCATCGCCGCGTTCTGCTGGGTGACGCCGTCCAGTTCGCTGATCGCCTCGGTCACCTGGCCGAGGCTGGCCGACTGTTCGCGCGACGAGGCGGCGATCTCGCTGATGCGCTCGACCAATGCACCAACGCGCTCGACGATCTCCTCCAGAGCCTGGCCGGAAGCAGCCGACTTCTCGACGCCGTTCTGGACCTGGGCGTTGCTGTCCTGGATCAGCGCCTTGATCTCCTTTGCAGCCTCGGCCGAACGTTGAGCCAAGGCGCGGACTTCCTGGGCGACCACCGCGAAGCCCTTGCCGCTCTCGCCGGCCCGGGCCGCCTCGACCCCGGCGTTCAGAGCCAGCAGGTTGGTCTGGAAGGCGATCTCGTCGATGACCCCGACGATCGAGCCGATCTGGTTGGCCGAGCGCTCGATGCCCGACACCGCCGCCGAGGTCTCCTGAACGATGTCGCGCGCGCTGGTGGCCACGCCACGCATCTCGCCCAGATAGTCGCGCACCGCGCCCGCGGCGGCCGCGGCGGTCGTAACCGACTGGCTCACCTCGTGCAGCGCCGCGGCGGCTTCCTCCAGCGAGGCGGCCTGCAGCTCCGTGCGCCGCGACAGGTCGTCGGCCGCCGAGCGGATCTCCCCGGACGCCGAGCTGACCCCTCCGGAAACAGCGATCAGCCCGCTCATGGTCGCGCGGAGCGACTCGGCGGCGCTATTGAAGTCAGCCTGCAGCGGACGGAAGGCGTCAGGCACCTCCCCGTCGACCCGGCTGCTCAGGTCGCCCTGCGCGAGGCGCTTGAGCGCCCCGCCGAACGCGCTGTTGACCGCCGCCTCGATGGCGGCCTGGGCCTGACGACGGGCACGTTCCATGGCCTGGTCGGCCTCGACGCGTTCACGCTCGCGCTGGGCCTCGCCCTCTCGCCGGGCGCGCTCGTTGGCCTGGAACACGGTCAGGGCCGAGGCCATGGCCGCGAACTCGTCGCGCCGCGCCTTGCCGGGAATCTCGATCTCGATCTCGCCGTTCGCCATCTGGCGCATGGCGCCCGTCTGCTCGCCCAGGGGCTTGAGGATGCTGGCGCAGACCTGGTGGCAGACGAACAGGATCACCGCGCCCCCCGCCACCGTCAGCGCGACCGCCGCGACCAGGGCGTAGAGCGCGCGCCGGCCCGCCTCATGGGCCATCGCCTGCAGAGCCTCGTTTTCGGATTTCAGTATCTCGCCATAGCGGGCGATGCGCGCGGTGGCCGCGTCGAACCAGGCCGGTCCCGTTACCGGAGCCTTGGCGCCGTCGCGAACGGCCGCGAGGGCCTGATCGCGCATCGCGACGACCTTCAAGCCGACAGGGCTGGCTTCCACCGCCTTGACCGCGTCGCACAGCGGCGGGCGCTCGCGGCAGGCGTCTCCCAGCCAACCCTTCTGCTCGCCTTCGAGGGCGCGCATCTTGGACAAGACGCCGGGCGCGAAGCGGTCCCCGGCGAAGCCCGCGGCCCCGGCCGCCCGCTCCTGCCCGGCCGCCTCCTTGGCCCGCATCAGGGCCGAATAGGCGTTCGCCGCATCCGACGTCTCGCCGCCGAGATTGGCGACATCGATCTTCTCGGCCGAACCGATCAGGCCATCGATCGCGCGGCTATAGTCGCCGACGACCGCCGCGCGATCGCCGTCCGGCGCGTCGGCCTTGGCGCGCAGCGTCTTCAGGGCCTCGATGCGGGCCCAGGCCGCGTCCAGAGCCTCCCCCATCCGGCCGTCGCGCGCGCCGGTCCCGCGAATGTCGTCAAGCGCCGCAAGCGCCGCGTCGCTCGCCGCGCGCGCCTTGGAAACCTTGCCCACGAAAGCGGAACGATCGACGGCGCCCATCATGCCCGAGGTCACGCCCCGTTCGACCTGGAGCGCATCGACCGCCGCATTGATGGGGCCAGCCAAGGCGATCGACCGCACGGCCGCGCCCGCGGACAGGTACCGCTCGCCAAGACCGACACAGATTCCGGCGCTCAGAACCGATAGAACAAGAAGCGGCGCCATCACGGCCGCAAGCATCCGATGCTTGATCAACATCGCCCCGACTCCCTCCGGATCCCATTCGCGTCGGGGGTTAACCTTAAGGCTCAAATGCACCGCAACCGTTAAATCAAAGCGATAGCGACCGTTTGACGCACACGATAAAGTGGAGTCAATATTGAGCTACTTTCAGAACCCGAAAGTCTATCGATCGATCAATACATATGCTGCAGAAGAGAGAATGTTGCCATATAGATTACAGCGATAAAATTGAGATAATACCAGAATCTTCAAATAATCTGCCTTATAGAATTCCGATTTACCGTAAATTGGGGCGCGACATCATGCCCAAGGTGAAACACCACCCTCAATAGAGACAGTGAACGCGTCGGTTAGCACTGCGACACCTATCCCGCCTCTTAACAGCGCTTCATCCTTGAGAACGGCTTCAAGGGTCTTGGACGGACCGCCGATCGCCCCTCGCGAAGATGAGGGTCGAGGCCGCACATGGCCGACCAGGCCGAACCTCGGTCGCTCCCCCAAAACCCCAAGCTCGCCCGCGGCACCAGTCGCCAGTCGCCAGTCGCCAGTCGCCAGACGAAGCGTGCAGCATCTTGCCGCTCCAAGCGTTGCCTTCCTCGGCGCCGAGCGTGCTCGCCGAGGAGCCCGACCGATGAGATCCACCTTGCTCAAGCTGGCCGACGATCTGCAGGGCAGCTACTGGTTCTTGCCCTCGATCATGGTGCTGGCCGCCATCGCTCTGGCCGCCGGCATGATCTTCGCCGACACCCACGCCGTGTCAGGCTGGATGGACGGCTTGCCCTGGCTCTACGCTGCGCGTCCCAATGGCGCGCGACAGGTGTTGTCGGTGATCAGCAGTTCGATGATCACCGTGGCCGGGACGGTGTTTTCGGTGACCATCGCCGCGGTCGTTTACGCCTCGGGCCAGTATGGCCCCCGACTGCTCAGCAACTTCATGAGCGATCGAGGCAACCAGGTCACGCTGGGCACCTTCATCGCGACCTTCGTCTATTGTCTGCTGATCCTACGGACGATCCGCTCGGCCGACGAGGCGGGCGCCCAAGGCGGCTTCGTCCCCAACCTCGCCCTTCTGGTCGGCGTGGCCCTGGCGCTCTGCTCGATCGCTGTGCTGATCTTCTTCATTCATCACGTGCCGCGTCAGTTGCATATCAACCGGGTCGTCGAGGACGTGGGCGACCGCCTGCTCGCGGGCATCGGACGCCGCTATCCCGACTTCATCGGCGCCGCCGCTCCTGATCGAGCCGGCGACGACGAGCCGCCACCCATTCCCACCGCGTTCCGGCTGGACGCCAGCGCCGCAGACGCCGCCAACCGGGCCCTGATCGCCGCCCCGAGCACCGGCTACCTGCAGGTGGTGGAGGACGAGGCCTTGATGGCGTTCGCCCGTGAACACGACCTGGTGCTGCGGCTGCAGCATCAGCCGGGCGATTTCATCCAGGAAGGTCGCACGATCGTGGAGGCCTGGCCGCCGGAGCGCTACGATGAAGCCAGCGCCGCGTCGGTGACCAAAGCCTTCGCCGTCGGCTCCAGGCGCACGGCGCTGCAGGATCTGCGGTTTCTGATCGACGAACTCGTCGAGATCGCTGGCCGCGCCTTGTCGCCAGGCGTCAACGACCCGTTCACGGCCTTGACCTGCCTGGACTGGCTGGGGGCGGCCTGCTCTGATCTGGCGCGACGTCAATTGCCGTCCCCCCTCAGAATGGACGCCGATGGCGCGCTGCGGGTGATCACCCATCCCGTGACCTTCGAGACCTACATGGAGCGCGGCTTCGGAGCCCTGGCCCAATACTGCGCCGGGGACATGGTCGCCGCGCTCGGATTCATCCGGGCGCTCGGCGCGGTGTCGCTCGGCTGCGATGATCCCGGCCGGCTGAGACTCATCGGCGACCACGGCGAAAGGCTCGTGGATCTGGCGCGCCCCCGCCTGGCCGGGTTCAATCTCGAACAGGTGATCCTGCGGGCAGCCCAACTGCGGGCGGCCTTGGCCGAACCCGATTATAAGCGTCGCCTGCGCGACAGCGCGGCCTGGCTCGGGGGAATCGGCTAGCTTCCGCGAGAGTTACATCGCCTCACGATGTTTTTACGAGACAGGCCGCGCTTCGTGACCTATCCGGGGCGAGGCGTCTGGTCACCGGCATGGTCGGCGGCCTCTGGAAGCGGCCGAAGGCCTCCAAGCCCGCGGCCGGCCGGGACCGGCTCTGCCCCTCACCACCCTTGACGTTCAATGATCGAGTCATGAACCCATCAAAGAAGAGCACAGCCCTTTCCGCCGCCCTGATGGTCGTCCTGGCCGCCGCGCCGGTCCTTCCGCGCCAGGCCGCCGCGCAAATTCCGCCCGCCCAGCCCGCCGCCGCGCCCGGCAGTTTCGCCGATATCATCCAGCGCGTGGCCCCGGCGGTGGTGTCCATCGAAGCACGGCGGCCCGCGACGCCGCCGACCGACATCCCCCAAGGCTTCCCCGAACTTCCGTTTCCCTTCCGCTTTGGCGCCCCGGACGACGGGCGCAAGCTTCCCGACGCCAGGATCGCCGGCTCGGGGTTCTTCATCTCGGCCAGCGGCTATCTCGTCACCAACAATCACGTCATCGAGAACGCCACCAAGGTCAGCGTGCGCCTCAACGACGGGCGTGAGCTGGACGCGCGCGTCGTTGGCCGGGACGCCTTGACCGACCTGGCCGTGCTCAAGGTCGAGGGCGACGGCTTCGCTCATGTCAGTTTCGAGGCCTCCGCCCGCCCGCGCGTCGGCGACTGGGTCATCGCGGTGGGCAACCCCTTTGGCCTGGGCGGCACGGCCACCTCGGGCATCGTGTCGGCGGACGGTCGCGACATTGGCGCAGCCTATGTCGACTACCTTCAGATCGACGCGTCGATCAATCGCGGTAATTCTGGCGGCCCGACCTTCGACATCTGGGGCCGGGTGATCGGAGTCAATACCGCGATCTTCTCGCCCTCCGGCGGCTCGGTCGGCATTGGCTTCGCCATACCCGCTGACCTGGCCGACCGGATCACCAAGCAGTTGATCGCCTCGGGAAGCATCACGCGCGGCTTCATCGGCGCCACGATCCAGGATCTCACTCCCGACATCGCCGAAAGTCTCGGCGCGCAAGGCCGCAAGGGAGCGCTGGTCGCGGAGGTGACGCCCGGTGGGCCGGCCGACAAGGCCGGCGTCAAGGCGGGCGATGCGGTGTTGGCCCTGAACGGTCAGACCTTGGAGTCCAACGCCGATCTGACCCGTCGCGTGGGACAGGCCCGACCGGGCGAGCGCCTCCGCCTGGACGTGTTGCGTGGAGGCCGTACGCTTCAGCTGGATCTCGTGGCCGGCCTGCGCCCCTCCGAGACCACGCCGGGACAGCCGTCCGCCAAGAGCGAGGCGGTGCTGGGCCTTTCGGTTCGACCGCTCGACCCGGACGCCCGGCGTCGCCTGGGGCTGCAGGCCGATTTCGGCGGCCTGTTGATCGAGCGGGTCGCGCCCGGGAGCGACGCGGCCGACAGAGGCTTGCGGGCCGGCGACGTCATCACCCGCGCGTCGGGCCGCAACCTGTCGAGCCAGGCGGACTTGCGAGCCGCCGTCGATGAAGCGCGCCAGCATGGTCGTCAGGCGGTGCTCCTGCGGATTCTACGCGAGGGTCGGTCCCTCTTCGTCCCCGTCACGATCTCCCCCTAGACTCCGAGGCGCTCCTCCCCGCCGAGGCATACGGGCCGCTGGCGCGACGCCGAACGCAATGCCTCACGAAGCGATACTTGTTGAGCGGTTTTTGGGCGGCGGCGCGTCGGACTTCGCAAGGCCCGAGCGTCGCGGCCCAGCCTCGGGAGACATGATGCGCGCGATCACCGTCGCTCCCCGGCTCTCCCGGCACGGCGACCTCGCCAAACCGGCGGACGGCGCCGCCGCCCTGCCCGCCTATAGCGCCCGCCAGCCGACCAGTTCGACGTGCTGGCTCAAATACTCGGGTCGCATGGGCTCTTCCTGGGCCAGGGCGGTGGAGAGATAGCGGGCGTGATTGTCGCAAAGCACGGTCGCGACCCTGGCGTCGGGCCGGCCGCCCTCCAGAACCTTGATCGCGGCGATCAGGTCGGCGCCGCTTGAAATGCCCACGCCCAAACCCAGTTGCCGAGCGACCTTCTGAGCCATCAGGATGGCGTCGCCGTCATGCACGGCGATCACCGGCCCCAGTTCGTTGAGCTTGACGATGTCGGGAATGAACTCGTCGGAAACGCCCTGGATGCGGTGGGCCCCGACCTTGTGACCGGTGGAGAGGGTCGGCGACTCGGCCGGCTCGACCGGATGGACGCTGGCGGCCAGCCGCCGGTCGCGAAACAGCCGCGCGAACCCCATCACCGTTCCGCCGGTCCCCACGCCGGCGACGAAAGCGTCGGGCTCAAGGCCTTCGGCGGCCATCTGGGTCAGCAACTCCTCGGCCGTGCCATGATAGTGCGCCCGCCAGTTGTCATCGTTGGCGAACTGGCGCGACAGGAACGCGCCCCTGGCGCTGGCGTAGGCCTCGGCCATGCGCACAGATCCGATGAAGCCGCCCTCGGCCTTCGACACCAGGCGCACGGTCGCGCCATGGCTTGTCAGCAGGGCGCGGCGCTCCAGGCTGATCCAGTCGGGCATGAAGATGGTCACCGGGTGACCGAGCGCCTGGCCGAGCGCGGCCAGGGCGATGCCGGCGTTGCCGCTGGTGGCCTCGAACGATCTCCTGCCCCGGCGCCAGCTCGCGACGCTCGTAGGCCGCGCCAATGATGCTGCAGGCCATCCGGTCCTTGATGCTGCCGGTGAGGTTATAGAGCTCAGCCTTGGCGAAGACCGTCGCGGGTCGGCCCCGCCACAGCAGGTCGATCGCCAGTAGCGGCGTGCGCCCGACAAGACCCGACATGGCCGAAAGCGCGGCGATCGCCTGGTCGCAACCCCTTGCGGGCGCGTTCGGCGCCTTGGCGAAACGCCGCGTGTCGGCCGCGCCGATCGAACTGGCAAGCATGACAAGACCTTTGTTGTTGTCGTAGCGGAACGGCCCGCCTGAAAGCGTCAGGCTTGACCGGCCAGGCCGCGCCAAACCGGTACGGTCCGCCGCCCGCTACGGCCGCGACCCGAGCGCCCTGGCCTGGGCGCCGACGGCGCCAAATCAGCTTGGTGGGCAACGCTCATGCCAAGACCCTCGATCAAGGCCGCAGAACCTGCCTAGCGCCGCGCCAAATGTCTTCCCAAAATTTCCCAGGAAATGACCGAAGCGCGATAGTTTTATCCCACGCGATCGACGCCAATAAGAACGAGACTTGAGGTATCGGTCGCAGCTCAAACGCCTGGCGGAACACAGCCAGACAGATTCCCACCTACGACCGACAAGCCCGAACAAAAACCCATACAGATCGGGAATATTGGAATTTTGTCCACCAGATGGAGTTTCTAGCGATCCAGTTTGGGATGACACCACAGCCGCCTCTATGAAACAGTTCAGTGACGAACAAGGTTCGCAGAGGCGTCAGCAAGACCGCAGGCCACGCCTCCGCGCCGAACAACAGATAAAGACAACTCTGAGATTAGTAAGACAATAGGTCGCGTGACTGGGGGCGTTACAAGGTGTCGCAATCTGCTTTAGGGGCTCAGCTGGCGTCCGACTATATTTCTACGAGGACCGAGCTCGACACTTTGCTCATCAAGAGCCCCGCCGATTACTTTTGGCGCTATGTGCCGGAATTGAAGAGCTATCTGTCCAAACGGCTCGACAGAGGCGAGATCGACGACGTCGTGCAGGACGTGATGCTGAAGCTTCATACCCGCGACGCCCGCTGGGACATCCGCTTTCCCAAGCGCTACTTCTACCAGGTGGTCCGCTCGACCCTGGTGGATCTCTACCGGCGCAACCGTTCGCGCTGCGTCCATCACCATTGCGAGCTGTCGCCCGAAACCCATCCTCGCGACGACCTTTCGCCGATCCGCATCCTGCAGGCGCGCGAGGAGGTGCGGGCGGCCCGGGCGGCCCTGGCGCTCCTGCCTCAGAGGACGCGCGAAATCTTCCTGGCCGTGCGCCTGGAGGGCCAGAGCCTCAAGCAGGTGGCCGCAAGCCACGGCATCTCCACCAGCGCCGTCGAAAAGCACATCACCCGGGCGCTCAACACACTGTCGGTCCAGCTCCACGACCGCGATGATCCGATCACGGATGGCTGGGGCGCGGGCGCCCGGGGGCGTCGCCTGGCCATGAGCGCGGCCCCAGCCCTAAGCTGATCGCCGCGCTGGACCACGCCCCCAAGGGCTAGGCGCGAAGCCGCCCCAGGAACGCGCGGGTCCGCGCCTCGCGCGGATCGGCGAAGAAGCTGGCGGGCGGGCCGGACTCGATGATCCGTCCCTCATCCACGAAGATCACCCGATCAGCGACATCGCGGGCGAACTGCATCTCGTGGGTGACGACCATCATGGTCATGCCGGACTCGGCCAGGCCGCACATCACATCCAGCACCTCGCCGACCATTTCCGGATCCAGCGCCGAGGTCGGCTCGTCGAACAGCATGACCTTGGGCGCCATGGCCAGAGCCCGGGCGATCGCCGCGCGCTGCTGCTGGCCTCCCGACAGCTGGATCGGAAACTTCCGTGCATGATCGGCAATGCGCACACGCTCGAGCAGGGCCATCGCCTGGGTCTCGGCCTCGGCGCGCGCCAGGCCCGCCACGCGGATCGGCGCCAAGGTGCAGTTGTCCAGGATGCTCAGATGCGGAAAGAGGTTGAAGGCCTGAAACACCATGCCCGTCGCGCGGCGCGCGGCCGCCCCGGCCTGGCCGCGGGCGTCCAGGTCGTGGCCGTCGACCCGGATCGTCCCGCCCTGGTGAGGCTCCAGGCCATTGACCGTGCGGATCAGAGTCGATTTTCCCGAGCCGGATGGTCCCAGCACCACGATGCGCTCGCCTGACCGCACCGACAGGTCCACGCCGCGCAACACGTGCTGGTCGCCGTACCATTTCTGCAGGTCGGCGATCTCGATCATGGGCTGGCTCATGAGGGGGCTCCTTGGGCGCGCGCGGCCCGCCTTTCCAAGGCCGCCGACCAACGCGAGAGGCCGAAGCAGAGCAGCCAGAAGGTCAGGCCGACGAAGATGTAGGCCTCCGGCTCCAGCCCCTGCCAGGCGTAGTCGCTGACGGCGTTTCGCAGGACGCCGGTGATGTCGAGCACGCCGATCACATAGATCAGGCTGGTGTCCTTGAGCAGGCCGATGAAACTGTTGACCAGGGCCGGCGTCGCTGTGCGAAGCGCCTGGGGCAGCACGACAAAGACCAGGACCTGCCAGCTCTTCAGGCCAAGGGCGCGCGCGGCCTCGCGTTGCCCCTGGGGCACGGCCATCAGCCCGCCCCGCACGGCTTCGGCCATGTAGGCGGCCTCGAAAAAGGTGATGGCGACGATCGCGCGGGTCAGCTTGTCGAGGCTCCACTGGGGCGGAATGAGCAGCGGGACGAGCACGGCGGCGGCGAACAGCACCACGATCAGGGGCGCGGCTCGCACCGCCTCGACATAGGCGCTGGCCAGGATGCGGATGACTGGCAAGGTGCTGCGTCGGGCTAGGCCCAGGAGGATGCCGATCGGCAGGGCGAAGATGGCGCTGACCGCGCCCACGATCAGGTTCAGCGCCAAGCCGCCCCAATAGGCGCTGGGCACACTGGGCAGAATGCCGGCTCCGCCCATCAAGGCCAGGCAAGCCAGCGCGCCGATGGGCGCGGTGAGCATGGTCAGCCCCGCCCGGCGCCGCCAGGCCAGGGGAGCCAGGCCCACGGCCAGCATCGCCACAGCCAGGCCCACACGCCAGCCATGACCGGCCGGATAGAAGCCCAGAAGGATCTGCGGCGCGCGGGCGGTGATCATCGCCCAGCAGGCGCCGGCGGTACCGCAGGCGGCCCGGCTTTGCCCGACCCAGGTCGCATCCCAGAAGAGCCATCGCAGCGCCGGCGCGGCGAGAACAAGCGCCGCCAGGGCCACGGCGAGCCCCACCGCCCAGGCGGTCCATGACCGGCGCGCGCGCGTCGGGAGGCTCGGAAAGGCACAGGCGCTCATCGCACCGCCCATCGCGCCTGACGCGCGGCCCACAGATTGATCAGCCCGCTCAGCGACAGGCTCAGGACCAGATAGAAGCCCAGGATCATGCTTAGAGTCTCGACCGCCTGGCCGGTCTGGTTGAGGACGGTGCCGCCGAACAACGCCACCAGATCCGGATAACCGACGACGATCGCCAGCGAGGCGTTCTTGGCCAGGTTCAGATATTGGCTGGCCAGGGGCGGAGCGGCCACGCGCAAGGCCTGGGGCAAGGTCACCCAGCGCAGAGCCTGGATCGGCGACAGGCCCAGCGCCTGGGCGGCCTCGACCTGGCCGGCGTCCACCGCCGCCAGCCCGCCGCGGACGACCTCGGCGATGTAGCCGCCGCTATAGAGCGACAGCGCCGCGACCAGGGCCAGCAGCGGCGGGGAAAGGACGCTACCGCCGACGAAACCAAAGCCCTGCGGGCGCGGAAGATTTCAGGCCCGATACCGAGAGCACCAGCCCAAGTCCGCAAAATCCGAGCCAGCTGATGCTCAGCGCCATGGCGACGCGGCGCGTGGGCGCGGCGCGCCAGATCCCGACCAGCGCGGCCAGGGCCAGGCCGGCGCCGGCCAAGGCCGTCCCAGAACCCCAGCGCCACTCGATACGCGGCAGATAGAGCCCACGATTGCTGACAAAGCCCAGGCCGCCAAGCTCGATGGCCTCGCGCGGCGGCGGAGCCATGGCCAGGAGGCTGTAGAGCACCAGCAGCAGGATCGGCAGCGGCATGTTGCGAGTCAGCTCGACATAGGCCCGCGCCAGGCCGCGCATCCATGGCGCGCGAGCCCGCAAGGCCACGCCGAATCCGACGCCCAGGGCGGTGGCGAACAGGCCGGCCAGGGCGGTCACCCTCAAGGTGTTGACCATGCCGACGGCGAAGACCCGCGCATTGCTGGCGCGCGGCGAATAGGGGATGGCGGACTCGGCGATGTCGAACCCGGCGGCCCGGTTCAGGAAGTCGAAGCCCGAGGCCAGGCCGCTGGCGCGCAGGTTGGCCGCGCCGGTGCGCGCGGCCATGACCAGGACGAGGCCAAGGCCGACCAGAGCCAGGGCTTGCCAGGCCCAACCCGCCAGGCGCGCAGGGGTCATGAGAGAAACGGGCGGTCGGCTCATCGCATCGGCGGTGCGTAGATCAGGCCAGCCGGCTGGGCGCTCCAAAGGCCGTTGAGGCCGCGTTCGATCTTCAAGGGCGTGGCCGCGCCAAGATTACGATCGAAGACCTCGCCGTAATTGCCGACCTGCTTGATCAGTTGGTAGGCGAAGTCGTCGGACAGGCCGATCATCGCCCCATAGCCGGGCTCGGCGCCGAGCAGGCGGCGGATCTCGGGATTGTCGGCATGCTGTCGCTGAGCGTCAACATTGGCCGAGGTCACGCCCAGTTCCTCGGCCAGGATCATGGCGTTGAGCGTCCAGCGCACGACATTGCCCCAGCCGTCGTCGCCCTGGCGGACGACCGGCCCCAGCGGCTCCTTGGAGATCACCTCGGGCAGGATCAGATGGTCGTCGGGCTTGGCCAGGGTGGCGCGGGCGGCGGCCAGGTTGGAGAGGTCGGCGGTGTAGACGTCGCACTGCTCGCGACCGTAGGCGGCGCGGGCCTTGTCTTCGGTGTCGAAGACCACCGGCTCGTAGGTGAGCTTGTGGGCGCGGAAATAGTCGGTGAGGTTCAGCTCGCTGGTCGAGCCGGTCTGGATGCAGACACGCGCGCCGTTGAGCTGGGCCGCGTGCGTCACCCCCAGCGCCCGGCGCACCATGAAGGCCTGGCCGTCGTAGTAGTTGACGCCGGCGAAGTCGAACTTGGCGTCGCGCGAGAAGGTCGCCGAGGTGTTGCGCCACAGGACGTCCGCCTCCCCGGCCTGCAGCACCGTCAGGCGCTCGGTTCGAGGAGGTCGGCACGAAGCGCGCGGCGTCGACGCGGCCGAAGATGGCCGCGGCCGTCGCCCGGCAGAAGTCGGTGTCGAAGCCTCGCCAGCGGCCGGTGTTGTCGGCATAGGCGAAGCCGATCAGGCCTTGCTGGACGCCGCAGACCAGATAGCCGCGAGCCCGGACGGCGGCCAGGGTTCGCCCCTGCCCGGCCCCGGCCGCGCCGAGGACCGCCGGCGCGCCCTCGACCCCGACCGCCTTGGGCGGCGGGCCATCGACGGCGCTGCCGGGATCGCCGCAGGCGGTGAGCAGGCTCAAGGCCGCGCAGACGGCGAAAGCTCTAGCGCGACGCGCCATCGCCGGTCTCGTAGCGGTCGCGCAGGTCGAGGGCGCGCGAGCGCAGGGGCTGGACGATCCCATCGATATAGATCGCGGTGGGCAGGGTGCGCGGCTCCAGAGGATCGCCGTCCCAGACGACCAGGTCGGCCACGCGGCCCGGCTGGAGCGAGCCCAGCTGATCGGCCAGGCCGAAGATCCGCGCCGGAGCCACGGTGATGGCCTCCAGGGCCGCGCCGTACGGGAGACCCTGCGCGACCGCCGAGCCGGCCTCGTAGCGCAGTTCGCGCACGCGGTGGGCCGGATCGGGGCTGACGATGGCGATCTCGACGCCCGCCGCGCGCAGCCGCGCGGCGTTCTCAAGGCTGGCCCCGACGATCTCGAAGTTGCGCGGCAGGTCGGCGGTGGCGTTGAGGATCACCGGGACCTTGGCGGCGGCGATGTCGGCGGCGACGCGCCAGCCTTCCTCGGCGCCGTTCAGGATGACGCGAAGACGCTGCTCGCGCGCGAAGGCCAGGACCTGCCGAATGTCGGACGCGCGATGGACCGTCACCAGCAAAGGCTCGCGTCCCTCGACCACGGGGATCAGGGCTTCGAGATCCTCCCGCGAAAGAGCCAGAGCTCGGGTCTCGCCGCGGTCATAGGCGGCGCGGTTTTGCTTGTAGAAGCGCACCTCGTCGAGCCGCGCGCGCAGCAGGCCGATTTCGGCGCCGCGCGAGCCGCCAGCCCCGTTCTCGCCGAACGACATCGCCACCGCCAGCCGCGGCTTGAAAAGGAGGTCTCCCGCCAGGCGGATGGCGAAGGCCTGACCGGCGAACAGGGATCCGCCGCCGTCATCGCCGCCGCCGCCCTCGCCGTCCCCGCCCGGGGCGGGCACGACGATCGCCCGGGTCACTCCGCCCAGGCGGGCGATCGGGACCAGGGTCGTTTCCGGGTTGAGGCCGTATTGCGGCTCGAAGGCCGCGCCGAGTTCGGACGAGGCGCTCTTGGCGTCGTCCGTGCCCTTGACCGAATTGACCTCGCGCACGCCCAGCACGGTGTTGGCGGCGAAGAGACCTGGCGTGACCACCGCGCCCTTGGCGTCGATGACGGTCGCCCCGGCAGGCGGGGTCAGGTCGGCGCCCACCGCGACGATCTTGCCGTCACGGATGATGACCGCGCCATCGGCGATCTCGCCGGCCGGCCCCATGGTCAGCAGGCGGGCGTGGACGATGGCGGTGGCCGGTCCGGCCAGGGCCGGCGCGGCGATCGCCGAGGCGGCCATAAGCCCGGCCAGGAAGGTGCTGAAGGGCTTCATTGGGTGAGATCTCCGCGGTTCTGGCCCAGCTCGAAATCGGAGGGGCGCCGCGGCGCCTTGCGGTCGAACTGAAGGACGCCGTCGATGAACACCTGGTCGGCGACGGCGTAGATGCTCAAGGGATCGGCGCTCCACAGGACGATGTCCGCCATCTTGCCCGGCTCCAGAGAGCCGGTGCGGTCGGCCACGCCCATGATCTTGGCCGAGTTGAGCGTAATCCACTGGATGGCTTCGGCGTCGGGAATGTCGATGCCGGCGCGGCGGCCCGCCGCCTGGGCCACGGCGGCCTCGCGGTTGAGGCGCTGGATGATGTTGGGATCGTCCGAATGCAGGGAGACGCACACCCCGGCCTTGGTCAGCAGGGCCGCGTTCTCCTCGATGCCGTCATAGGCCTCCATCTTGAAGCCCCAGCGGCCCGACCAGACGGCCGCGCAGATGTGCTCGCGGGCCAGCAAGGGCGCGATCTTGTAGGCCTCGACCGCGTGGTGGAAGGCGGTGATGTGGTAGCCGAACTCGTGCGAGACATCGATCAGATTGGCCATCTCGTCGGCGCGGTAGCAGTGGTTCTGCACCAGCAGATCGCCGTCCAGGGCGCCCGAAAGGGTCTCCAGGGTCAGGTCGCGCTTGGGCGGGTCCCCCCCCTCCCCCTTCGCGGCCTTCTTGTCGTAGGCGCTCCAGCGCTTGCCGTAGTCGGCCGCCTCGATCCAGCCGCGGCGATAGCCGGCGACATTGCCCATACGGGTGGCGGGGGTGCGGCCGCGCGCGCCATAGCGGCCCTTGGGGTTTTCGCCGCAGGCCATCTTCAGGCCGTACGGCGCGCCGGGAAACTTCATGCCCTGGACGGTGACGGCCGGAACATTCTTGAGGGCGACCGAGCGGCCCCCAAACAGGTTGGCCGAGCCGGGCAGGATCAGCAGGCTCGTCACCCCGCCGGCCCGCGCGCGTTCGAAGCCGGCGTCCTGGGGCCAGACGCTATGTTCCGCCCAGACGTAGCCGGTGTTGGGATCGATATTCTCGTTGACGTCGATCTGGCCGGTGACGGCCGGCGCGGGAAAGACGCCGAGGTGAGAGTGCGCGTCGATCAGGCCCGGCGTGACCCAGCGCCCCTTCGCGTCGATCACCTTGGCCCCGGGCGGCGGGGCCGCGCTTTGGCCGACCGCAACGATCTTGCCCGCGTCGAACACCACCATGCCGCCGAGGATCTTCTGCCCGGTCCCGGTGTAGATATTGGCGTTGACGATCGCCACCAGACCCGAAGCCGGAGGGGCGTAGGTGCTGGGATAGGGATCGCGGGCCGGGACAAGCCCCTTGGGCGGCGGGGCGGCCGGACGCGGGGCAGCGGCGGGGGCTTGCGGCTTGGGCGCAGCGGCGCAGGCCGTCAGCAGCAGGACCGCAGAAGCGGCGAGCCAGGGCGCGCGGCGACGCGCCTGGACGTCCCGGACGGGTCTGGATTGTTGCAACACGAGGGTCTCCTGAACCTGTCCGGCTCCAACCGGGCCGGCGGCCAACGCGGGAAAAAGCGGTCCCCGCCGGGCGCTTCTGGGCAGAAAGCGCCCGGCGGGTCGGTGCGGTCATGCGCTCCGCACGCCCCCTGGGGAGAAAGCGTCCTGTCCGGAGCGCGCCCGACGAGCCTGAGGGCCCGCCGAGGCGTCATGATCCGCCTCGAACCTAGAAGGACTTGCTGAGGCTGAAGTACCAGTAGCGGGCGTAGGGTTGGTACACCGCGCCCAGATAGCCGTAGGTCCCCGACGACAGCGGCGGGTTCTCGTCGGTGATGTTGTTGACCCCGAGCCGCAGCTTGGCGCCGTCGAACCGGCCGGTGGCGACCGTCCACTGGCCATAGAGGTTGCCGGTGACCTGCGACTCCACCTGCCAGGGCGTGCCGTCGGTGGCCAACAGGCTCGTATCGTCCATCGACGAGATGTATTTGGTGAAGGCCCCGACGGTCAGTTGCTCGTAGCGCCAGGTCAGCGAGGCCGAGACCTTGGTCTTGGGCGTGCCGTTCTGGCGGAGCAGATCGCCGCCGCCGGTGATCGAGGTCCCTGCGTTGATCTTGCCGGCCTGACGGGCGGCGAGCAGTTCGGCGATCTCGGCCGAAGGCTGGCGGTAGAACTTGTTGAAGTGGGCGACATTGATGTCGGCGTCGAAATCCCCGAACCGCGTTCCGTGCAGACGCCAGTTCAGGCTGACGTCCAGGCCCCGAACATCCTGCGGGTTGAGGTTCTGGTACTGGTCCTTGACGTAGGTGACCTGTCCGACGGCGGCGAGGCCCGTGCCGTTGGTGCGGGCGATATCGTCGGCGGTCGGCGCCAGGCGGATCACGTTGGGGTTGCTCGATCCCTGGACCCGCAGCAGGTAGTCGAGGATCAGGGCGTTGCCCTCGCCGAACACCCCGATGATGCCGTTCTGCTTGGTGTCCCAGACATCGACGGTCAGGGTGAAGCGGCCCAGCTCCGACGGAATGAACTTCGGCTGCAGCACGAGACCGATCGACTGGCTTTCGGAGGTTTCGGCCTTCAGATCGGGATTGCCGGCGCGTTGGGCGGTGGCGACGATCGAGGCCGAGCAGGCGCTGAAGGTGCTGATCCGGCCGGCCCGCAGGTCGGCTTCGCAGAAGATGTAGTCGGTGCGGGTGTTGCCGCGGGTGACGATCGCGGAATTGACCTGCAGCAGGTTCGGCGCGCGGAAGCCCTTGGAGTAGGAGCCGCGGACGCGGACGCCGTCGACCAGGTCCCAGGCCAGGGCCACCTTCGGCTTGGCCACGTCGCCAAAGTCGCTGTAGTGCTCGTAGCGGCCAGCCAGCTGCATCTCGACATTGCGCACCAGCGGCACGTTCATGTCGGGCGAGATGATCGGCACGGCCAGTTCGGCATAGGCCGAGGCGACCTTGCGCGACCCTTTGGAGTCGGGGGTCGGGCTGACGCCGAAGAGGTCGGACGTCTGGACTTCGCCGGTCACCGCATCCGTGAACTTGATGGAGCCGTCGACGCGGGCGTCGCGGTTGTCGCTGATCGTCTCGCGGCGCAGTTCGACACCGGCCGCCAGGCCAAGGTCGCCGGCCGGCAGAGCGATCAGATCGGCCTTGGAGACCTTGAAGTCCCACTGGGCCAGGGTCGAGCGACCCTTCAGGTAGGTCTTGACGCGGATGGCGTCGAGCGCGGCCTTGCTGCTGGGAGTAGTGTCGGCGCCGGTCGGGTTGCTGACGCTACCGCCGTTGAAGGGGTTGTAGGCGTCGGGAGTCGACAGGGCCAACTGCTTTTGCAGGGCCGTGGAGCTGACGCCGTCCTGGACGTCGGTTACGCCAGCCTCGGTGTAGAGCAGCGCGCTGTCCCAGCGGAAGCCATAGGCATCGCCCTTCAGCCCGCCCAGGACGCGGACCTGCTTGCCCTTGACGTCGACATTGGTCGGACCCAGGTCGCCAAACCGGTAGTTGGTCAGGGTCACCGCGCGGCCGGAGGTGGGAATATTCAGGTTGGCCAGGCGATTGGGATTGACCGTGCCGTCGGCGAAGGTGGTCGGGCCGAAGGGGTTCCAATAGTTGGAGGTCGGGACCGTGATCTTGGTCGAGCCGATGGTGAAGACCGAGTCCTGAACGCTGTGGGTCTTGGAGAAGTAGTAGCCCAGCTCACCATAGGCGGTGACGTTGTCGGTCAGCTCATAGCGCCAGGTCGAGAACAGGTTCGTCCGGCGCAGCTTGGGCATGACCGACAGGCCATAGGTCGCCTGACCGTCCGAGCGGGTGTCGCGCGCGGCCCCCGAGGTGGCGCGCGTGCCCGTGCCGATGCAGATGCCGTTGGCCAGGACCGAGGCGCAGGAGCCGTCGGCGGTGGGCTGGATATGGAAGACGCCGGCGGCGGTCGTCAGATTGGTCGTGCCTTGGCGGACCGCGCCGGTCTGGCCGACCACGGTCAGATCGGCCCAGGGGCTGAGGGTGCTGCGACGATCCAGGGTGTTGGAGCCGGCGAAGCTGGTGTCCGCGAAAAGCGGGCGCTTGTCACCGCTGGCGGTGTAGTCGAGGTCGGTCGACTTCAGGGCGCTACGATAGGCGTATTCGCCCGACAGTGTGATGTTGCCGCGGCCTTCCTTGAAATTGTGGCCGATGGCGAAGTTGAGATTGAAGTCGCGCAGCCCCGTGCCCTCGGCGCCGCCATAGCGCACGCTGACGGTTCCGCCGTCCAGATCGTCGCGAAGGACCGTGTTGAGCACCCCGGCCACCGCGTCCGCGCCATAGAGGGCCGACGGCCCCGTCGCGCAGCACCTCAAGACGCTGGATGCCCGACACCGGCAGGGTGTTGGAATTGGTGGTCAGGACGGGGCGAGGTTGGAGTCGGCCTGGGTGCCCGGCCAAGTGGCGACGCGCCGGCCATTGAGCAGGACCAGGGTGTTGCCCACGCCCAGGTCGCGCAGGTTGATCGAACCGACGTCGCCGCGCGCGAAGTTGCTGCTGGTGGCGCCGTTGGTGCTGTTGAACGTGACATTGCCCATCTGCGGCACAGAGCGCAGCAGGTCATCGCCCGAGACCGCGCCGGTGGTGGCGATCTGGGCGGCGTCAACCACCGTGACCGGCACGGCGGCGGTGACCTTGGAGCCGGCGATCTGGCTGCCGACGACGATCACTTCCTCGACCGTGGCCGAGTTCCTGCTCGGCGGGCGGCGTGGCTTGGGTCTGAGCGTGGGCCGCGGCCGCGCCCAGAAAGGCGGCCGCGCTGGCCATCAGAATCGTCCGCATACGGCGGGTTGTGTGCTGGTTCATCTTGACCCCCTCTGGTCCTTGGCTTCGCCGCCGGCAGGCTTGCGCCGTTCTCGATCGACAGGCTCTGAGACGTAAGCCGCCGCCGCTGCCCCACCTGGATCGGGCGATTAAATCGCCCTCACGGATGTTGCCTGGAGGCTGGGCGCCCATCGCCCGAGAACCGGGCGCCGGCCGGCTCACAACCCCCACTAATCTGATAGGATTTTATGGGCGCGGCAGTTTTTGGCGGGACGGCGCCAGGGAAACTGAGCCCATGGCGACTTGACCTGACCCTGCGCTCGCGCTGGCCTGGTCGTGGCCGCGCGTCAGTAGAAGCTGACGTTGTCGATCTCGATCCAGAGCTTCTCGCCGCCCTTGCGCGCGCCCATGAACTCAACCTCGGTCAGGTTGGTCCCAGTCCACCCGTCCGCGCCGCGCGCGACCTTGAGGGCCGAGAACGGTATCTCGACAACACGCCAGTCCGCCCCGGCCTCGAACGGCGCGGACCAGCGCCCGGAGACGGTGGTGACGCCCAGCGCGTAGACACCGTCGCCGCGCGCCTCGAAGCGCACGCCCTTGAAGGCGTTGGCGTCGACCGGCTGGATGGAGCCCCGGGTCAGGGGGATGATCACCCCGGCGTTGGGCTTGGCCTTCATCGCCATGCGCGCAGCGATCGACAGTGCGCGTCCTTGCGAGCCTCGCGAGATAACCTGGCTGATTTCGACGGAGCGATCCATGCCGCCGTCGGGATCGTCGGTGCGCAAGGTGTCCAGGCTCGAGCGGCCATCGGCGCGCTCGAAGTCGTCGATCAGGGCCTTGGCCGGGATGGCTGGCATGCTGGTGGCGGCGTTGGCGCTCATCGGCGGAGCGCCTGGGCCAAAGACGAGCTTGCCGTCGATCAGGACGCGGTCGGTCTTGCGCACGTCGGCGATGTTCGTCCAGGGCTCGCCCTTGATCAGCACCAGATCGGCGCGCTTGCCCGGCTCGATGGTGCCGCGATCAGCCTGCAGGTTCATCAGCTTGGCGCTGGCGGCGGTGCCGGCGACGAGGGCTTGGCTGGGGGTAAGGCCCGCACGAACCAGGAGTTCCATTTCGTGCAGGGTGGCTTGGCCGTGCGGAGCGCCAGGCATGCCCGCGTCCGTGCCCAGGCCAAGGCTCACTCCCGCGTCGTGGAGGCGCTTGGCGTTGGCTAGGGCGTAGTCAAACTTGCGAAAGCTCTGGCGGTTCTTCGGGTCGGCCGGATCGCGCGCCGGTCCGCCGGGCTTGACCGGCTCATAAACCGCCAGGGTCGGAGTGTCGGCCGTGCCGCCGGCCTTGATCGCCGCCAGCGCCTCGTCGTCCAGCAAGCGATCCTGCAGGCTGTGGGTGATGACGTCGACGCCCGCGCGCCCCGCTACCGCCCCGCGCTCGACGGTCACGGTGTGGGTGAAGACCTTCAGATTGGCCTTATGGGCTTCTTCGACCAGCGCGCTCAGCGTCCAGCCGTCCATGCTGGTGTTGTCGGGCGAGGCGCCATAGCGCCAGCCGTCGGTGAAGGCCTTGATCAGGTCGGGCTTGTAAGGCGCCAGGGACTGAATCGCGGCCCGGGCCGCCTCGGGGGTGTTGACCCATTTGGTGGTGGCCGTATCGGCCCAGTCGGCGCCGTGACCGCCAGGGGTGCTGACGCGCGCGGCGAAATTGACGTGCGGCGCGACCAGGGTCGAGAGCCACTGGCGGCGGGGCGCGAACGACTCCGGCGCGGCGTTGAAGTCATTGACCGTGGTCACCCCGGCCGAGACGTAAGCCGTGGCGATCTGCGGGGTGGTCGCTGGAACGCCGCCACCGGTCCAATGGGTGTGGAGATCGAAGAAGCCCGGCAGCAGGGCCTCGCCCTTGGCGTCGATCACACGGGCCCCGCGCGGAACCTTGACGGTCGGCCCGACCTCGGCGATGCGCCCATCGCGGATGATGACCGTGGCCTTGCGGGGCAAGGCGCCCGTCGCGTCGAAGACCGTCGCCCCGACGATGGCGATCGCCGCCGCGGGCCGCTCAGCCGCCTGGGCCGCCTGCAAGGCCAGAACCGAGGCCGAAACCGCGGCCGCCACCCGCCACGCCCGGCCATAGTGTTTGTTCGCCATCGCTCTGTGCTCGCTGCTCGTTCAACCGGCGCCCCGGCGCTAGTTCTCTAAGACGCAGCCCGCTGTCGCCGCCCCATCGGAAAACTCAAGGTCGGACAACTTTTTTTGAGGGCGACGTCGAGCCCCCCTCAAACGACAAGTCCGTCAGAGCGCGATCGGCACCGAGGTGGTGAACTTCATTTCCTCCATGGCGAAGGCCGAGCTGATATCGAGCAGACGCACGGCCTTAATCAGGCGCCGGTAGACGCCGTCATAGGCGGCGATGTCCTTGACGCGAAGCTTGAGCAGATAGTCGACCTCGCCGCTCATCCGATAGAACTCCACCACTTCGGGAATGGTGCGCACCGCGCCGGCGAAGGCGGCCAGCCACTCGTCGCTGTGTTCGGCGGCGCGGACGGTGACGAAGACCACCATCGCCGAGCCGAGCTTGACGGGATCGACCAGCGCCACCCGTTTGAGGATATAGCCTTCGTCCTCGAGCCGCTTGAGGCGCCGCCAGCAGGCGTTCTGGGAGAGGGAGACCGCCTCGGCCAGTTCGTTGACGGTCAGCGAGGCGTCTTCCTGGACGATCTCCAGAATGCGCCGGTCGATGCGGTCCAATCCGCCGTCCGTGGCCAAATCAAATTCTCCCAATCCGCCGCCGCTCAACCAAACCATCTTGCAACTTTGATGACAAAGTCCAGGACTTTGACCACCAAATCTCACAGACGGCGGGATATCGCACACGCGGCACGCAGCCCTTGAGCGCGGACCGACGCCGGTCAAGGCCTAGGCGTGGATGGCCGGCAGGGTAAGGATCAAGCGCAGTCCGCCGAGCGGCGCGGCGTCCAGGGCGACATGTCCTCCATAGAGACCCACAAGGTCGCGGACGATCGACAGACCCAGGCCGTGCCCCGCGATGTGCTCGTCGAGCCGTTCCCCCAGGCCGAAGACGTGCTCATAGCTCTCGGGCGGCAAGCCGGGACCATCATCGTCGACGATGATCTCGGCGCTGTCGCCGTGGCGACGCACGGAGACGTCCACGCGCGTTCTGGCCCACTTGCCGGCGTTGTCGAGCACGTTGCCGAGAATCTCTCCAAGGTCCTGAGCGTCGACGGCGACACGCGCTTCGGCGTCATAGCCGACGCTGAACGCAACATCCCTTCGTCCGTGCAGGCGCGACATGGCCGCCATGACCGGTTCCAGGGTGGTCCGAATGTCGGCGGCCAGCCCGGGTGATCGCTTGAGCGCCGCGGCCCGCGCGCGTGCGATCTGATAATCGATCTGGCGTCGCATCCGCTCGCACTGCAGTTCGATGACATCGGCGGCCTCCCGCTGACCGGCGGCGGCCAGGCGTTCGGCCTCGTCCGTCAAAATGGCCAGCGGCGTCTTGAGCGCGTGGGCCAGATTGCCCGCCTGGGTGCGCGCGCGGCGCAGCATTTCCAGATTGCCTTCCAGCAGCGCGTTGAGATCCTTCGCCAGCGGGCGCACTTCGCTGGGAAGGTCCTCGGGCAGGCGGCTGGCCTGGCCCATTCGGACCGCCGACAGCGCGTGCCGCATGCGGGTGAGTGGACGCAGGCCAAACCAAACCTGCAGCATCGCCGCGACGATCAGGCCAGACGCGACGATCGCCAACGACAGGAAGAGGGTCCAGTTGAAACGTCCCAAGACCTCGTCGAGAAGACGCTGATCAACGCCAATGCCCAAGCGTAACGGAGGCCCGTGCGCCGCGGCGACCGAACGTTCAACCAAACGCAGGCGCCCGAGGGTCCGGCGACAAAGACATGTCGTTCGACGCCGGTGTCCGGTGGCGGTCCCGTCAAAGGCAAGGTGCGCCCAGCCAGCGATGGCGACGCAATCGCCTGACCACCCGGAGCCTCGACCCGCCAGTAGAAGCCAGAGTCCTTGGGCAGAAACCGAGGGTCGCTCAGCCGGCGGTGCAGGAAGAGCTTGCCGTCGGGCGCGACCCCGACCAGGACCGCCAGTTCGGCGGCGTGGCCGTGCAGTTCGTCGTCGAACTGCTGAGTCACATGCGCCTTGAAGAGCTCGGAGAGCAGGAAGCCGCTGACGGTAAGACCCGCGATGATCCAGAGGGCGGCGCCAACGATCAGACGGGTTCGAAAACTGGTCCAGAGCCGGCGCATCAGGAGAACTTGTATCCCAGACCGCGAATGGTTCGGATCGCATCCTTGCCAAGCTTCTTGCGCAAACGCGCAACATAGACCTCGATCGTATTCGACTCCCGCGTCTCGTCCAGACTGTAGACGTGATCGATCAGTTCGCCTTGCGACACGACGCGGCCGGCGCGGTGCATCAGATAGGCCAGGACCTTCAGCTCGCGGGCGGTCAGCTCGACGGCCTGGTCGCCCCGCTGGACGGTTCCCGCCTCGGGATCCAGCACGATGTCACCGCGTCGCATCACCGGCGACGAGCGCCCCGCCGAGCGCCGCGTCAAGGCTCGAAGACGCGCGACGACCTCGGCGTTCTGGAACGGCTTGCCCAGATAGTCGTCGGCGCCGGCGTTGAGCCCGTTGACGCGGTCGGTCCAGGCGTCACGGGCCGTCAGCACCAGCACCGGCATGTCGCGGCCTTCGCAGCGCCATTGTTTTAACACTTCCAGGCCCGACAGGCGCGGCAAGCCAAGATCCAGCACCACCGCATCGAAGTCGTTGGTCTGGCCCAAGAGCAAGCCGGTCTCGCCATCGCCGGCGTGCTCGACGACGAAGCTCGCCTGCGCCAACGCCGCGGCGAGGCGGCGGGCGATTTCGGGATCATCCTCGACGAGCAGGACGCGAATGGCGCGACTCCCTTGGCTTGCGACGCTCAATAGCATCGGCAGCTGAAACGAACCTGACTAGGCGCTGTCAGGTTCGTTTCAGCTTCGCTTCAGGCGGGCTTCAGACTGACGGAGCATCAGGGGCCGGTTCAAGCCTCCCGAGGAACCGATGCCCCCCGCCCGCCCCATGCTCGCCGCCGCGCTCGCCCTCGCCTTCTCGACCACGCCGGCGCTCGCCGCGGCCCCCCTGACCTTGAGCGTGGCGCAGGAAAAGGCCATGGGCATTGTCCTGGCCACCGCCAAGCCGGCGTCGGGCGCACCCTTGGCCGCCCTGCCCGGCGCGGTCACCCCGCCGTTGAACGACCGCCGCGTGGTGGCCGCGCCGTTCGCCGGCACGGTGGTGCGAGTCCACGTGCTCGAGGGCCAATCCGTCAAGGCGGGCGCGGCGCTGGCGACCCTGTTCAGCCGCGACGCGCTGTCGGTGTCCTCCGAACTCGTCCAGAGCCAAGCCGAACTTCGGGCCGCCGAGGCGGCCGCACGTCGGCTCCAGCAGCTCGCGAGCGAAGGCGTGATCGCCGGCGCTCGCGCCGAGGAAGCCCAGGCCCGCCTCGCCCAGGCCCGAGCCATGGTCAATGAGCGTCGCCGTCTTTTATCCGGCGCCGGCACGGCCGGCGGCGAATACGTCCTACGCGCGCCCGCCGCCGGACGCGTGGCCGCCATCACCGCCCAGCCCGGCGGCGGCCTGGAGGCCATGGCCCCCGCCGTGACGCTGGACCGCGCCGACCGCCTTTGGGTCGAGGCGCGGGTCTCGCCCGAGATCGCCCGCAAGCTGAAGGTCGGCTATCCTGTGCGGGTCGGCGACACCGCCGGTCGCATCGTCGCCCTGGGCGCCAGCATCGACCCGAGGACCCGGTCCCTGCCCTTACGGGCGGAGCTGGCTTCGACCGCTAGCCTGAGGCCCGGCCAGACCGTCAGCATCACGCTCTTGAGTTCCGCGCCGGCCGGCGCTCAGGCCATTCCGCGCAGCGCGCTGGTGCGAGACAGCGCCGGCGCGCGCGTCTTCGTCAAGACCGGCGGCGGCTATGAAGCGCGATCGGTCGGGGTGGTGGGCGCGGCGGGCGCCGAAGCGGTCGTCACTGGACTTCCAAACGGCGCGCGCGTCGCGGCTTCGGGCGCGTCGCAGTTGAAGTCGGCGCTGGGGCGGTAGGATGCGTAAACTCATCGCCTTCGCGCTCTCGCAGCGCCTGCTGGCCGCGATACTGGCGATCGCCCTGGTCGGCCTGGGGATCAACGCATTCCTGAAATTGCCCGTCGACGCCTTTCCCGACATCTCGCCCACCCAGGTCAAGATCATCCTGAAGGCGCCGGGCATGACGCCCGAGGAGGTCGAGAGCCAGGTCATCACGCCGCTAGAGATGGAGCTGCTGGGCATCCCCAAGCAGGCCATGCTGCGGTCGACGGCCAAGTACGCCATCGCCGACCTAACGATCGACTTCGCACCCGGCACGGACGTCTACTGGGCCCGCCAGCAGACGGCCGAACGCCTGTCCAACGCCATGGGCGCCCTGCCCGCTGGCGTCAGTGGCGGCCTATCGCCGATTTCCACGCCCCTGTCCGACATCTTCATGTTCACCCTGGAAGGCGAAGGGCTGACGCTCGAACAGAAGCGGACCCTGCTGGACTGGACCATTCGTCCGGCCCTGCGCGGCCTGCCCGGTGTCGCTGACGTCAATGTGCTGGGCGGTCGCGCCAGGACCTTCGAGGTCTCGCCCGATCCCGCCGCCCTGGCCGCCTCCGGTCTGACCGCCCAGGCGATCGTCGACGCGATCCCCGCCTCCAACCGCAACGATGGTTCTGGACGGCTTGGCGAGGGCGAGGAAGCCCTCGTCGTACGCGTAGCCGGCGCGATCACCAGTCTCGATGATCTGCGCGACACGGCCGTGCCATTGCCGGGCGGCGGGACGGTGCGGCTTGGCGATCTGGCCGAGGTCAGCGAAGGGGCCCTGACCCGCTATGGCGCCGTCACCCAGGACGGCCGGGGCGAGGCAGCCGAGGCCATCGTCATCGCCCTGCGCGGCGCAGACGCCAAGGCCGTGGTCAAGGCGGTCGAGGCGCGCCTGGCGGAAATCCAGCCTTCACTGCCGCACGGCGTGAAGATCCATCCGTTTTACAATCGCTCCGACCTGATCGAACGCGCAACCGGAACGGTCAACGAGGCCCTGGTCGAGGCCACCGTCCTGGTGGTGATCCTTCTGCTCCTGTTCCTCGGCGACCTGCGGGCCGCGACGGTCGTGGCGGTGACCCTGCCGCTGGCGGCGCTGACCACTTTCCTGCTGATGCGGACCTTCGGCCTTTCGGCCAATCTGATGAGCCTGGGCGGCCTGGCCATCGCTATCGGCATGCTGGTCGACGCCGCCGTCGTCGTGGTCGAGAACACCGTAGAGCGGCTCGACAATCCCAGCCTCACCGGCTCGCGACGTCTGCATGTGATCTACGAGGCCGTCGCCGAGGTCGCCGCGCCGGTCACCTCGGGCGTGCTGATCATCTGCTTGGTCTTCCTGCCGTTGCTCAGTCTCCAGGGCCTGGAGGGCAAGCTGTTCGCGCCGGTGGCCCTGACGATCGTCTTCGCCCTGGGCTCGTCGCTCCTGCTGTCGTTCACGGTGATTCCGGTCCTGGCCTCGCTGCTCTTGAAGGCCCACCCGCACAAAGAGTCCTGGATCATGCGCAGGATCGGTCCGTTCTACGAACGGCAGCTGGCCCGCGCCCTCGCCCGCCCAAAGCCCGTCTTCGCGGCGGCGGGCGGCGGCATGGTCCTGGCGGCGATCGCCTATGTCCTGATCGGCAAGAGCTTCATGCCGACCATGGATGAGGGCGCGATCCTGATGCAGCTGGCCA
Organism: Caulobacter sp. UC70_42; assembly: GCF_044056025.1. NCBI lineage: Bacteria > Pseudomonadati > Pseudomonadota > Alphaproteobacteria > Caulobacterales > Caulobacteraceae > Caulobacter > Caulobacter sp. UC70_42. Next base: position 4,303,892 of record NZ_CP171994.1, read on the forward strand.
AGCTGCCCTCGATCAACCTCGAGACCAGCGCCAGGCAGGACATGGCCGTGCAGCGCGCGATCCTTGCGAAGACGCCTGAAGTGAAGCGGATCGTCGCCCGTGTCGGCTCCGACGAGCTGGGCCTCGACCCGATGGGCCTGAACGAGACCGACAGCTTCCTTGTCCTGGCCGATCGCAAGGAGTGGCGCAAGAAGGACAAGGCTTGGCTGATCGAGGAGATCCGCAAGGTCGCCGCCCAGTTCCCGGGGGTGGAGGCCACCTTCACCCAGCCGATCGAGATGCGGGTCTCGGAAATGCTCACTGGCAGCCGCGGCGACCTGGCCGTCAAGGTCTTCGGACCAGACCTTCAGACGCTGGGCGATCTGGCTGGCCGGATCGAGGAAACGCTGAAGAAGACCCGGGGGGCTTCCGATGTCTACTCCGTCGCCGGCGACAGCGTGACCTATCTGCAGCTCGACATCGACCGCGCCGCGGCCGTGCGGGCCGGCCTGTCGGCCCAGGCGTTGCAACAAGAACTCCGCGCTCAGCTGGAGGGCGCGCCGGCCGGCGTGGTGTTCGAGCCTGGCAAGCGTACGCCGATCCTGGTGCGCGGCCCGCAAGCGCTGCGGGAAGATCCGGTGCTCTTCGAACAGGCCCAGATCGCCACGCCTGACGGCGGCGTGCTGCGGGCCGGCGACGTCGCCCGCATCGCCCGTCGCCAGGGGCCGGTGAAGATCGATCGCGAGAACGCTTCGCGCTTCGCCGTCATCCAGGCCTATGTCCAAGGCCGCGACCTGGTCGGTTTCGTCAAGGAAGCCCAGGCCAATGTCGCCCGCGACGTGCCCCTGCCGCCGGGCTATCGCATCGCCTGGGGCGGTCAGTTCGAAAACCAGAAGCGCGCGGCCGCCCGTCTCGGCGTCGTGGTGCCCATGGCGCTGGGCCTGATCTTCCTGGTCCTGTTCATCAGCCTGAAGTCCACGCGGCAGTCGCTGTTGATCCTGGCCAACATCCCCTTCGCGATGATCGGCGGTATCGTAGCCCTGTGGGTCTCCGGCGAATATCTGTCGGTGCCTGCCTCGGTGGGCCTGATCGCCCTGCTCGGCATCGCGGTTCTCAATGGCCTGGTGCTGGTCTCGCACTTCAACGAGCTGGTCCAGCGGGGGCGCGACGTCGCCACCGCCGTCACCGAGGGCGCCCGCCGACGCCTGCGCCCGGTGTTGATGACCGCCAGCATCACCGCGCTGGGCCTCGCGCCGCTGCTCACCGCCACCGGCCCCGGCTCGGAAATCCAGCGACCGCTCGCCATCGTCGTGGTCGGCGGTCTCATCACCTCGACCCTGCTGACCCTGATCCTGCTGCCCATCCTCTATCGCCGGTTCGGCGTCGAGCGCGGGGCCGCGGTGCTGGAGGCCTGACCGTGAACGCCCCTCTCCTCCTGGCCGCCGCCTTGGCCCTGTCGTCCTCGGCGAGCGCCGCCGACACCGGTTGGAGTCGCCCGAACTTCCTGCCCAGCGACGCGCACATCCTTTTGGCGCTGGAGGCCGCGCCCGAACTCGGAGAAGCCCAGGCCGTGCTGCGCGGCGCGGAGGCCGAACAGCGCGGCTTGGCCGCCGGTCCCTATGAGACCTTGCTGGGCGTCTCCAGCGACCGTCGGCGTATCCGAGGCGAAGGCCAGTTCACCGAATGGTCGCTACAGGCCAGCCGCGCGATCCGGACTCCCGGCAAGCGCGCCCTGGACCTGAACGCCGGCGCGGCCGGCGCCCTGGCCGCCCGCGACGGTGTCGACGACGCCCGCCACCAAGCTTCCCTGCGTCTGGCGGGCCTGTGGATCGAGTGGCTGGAGGCCGAGGCGCGCATCCTGGTCGACCGCGACGAGATAGCGGTCGAAGAGCGGGAAGTCGCGGCCCTGCTCCGGCGGGTCGAGTTGAAGGACGCCTCGCTGCTGGAGTTGGACCTGGCGCAGGCCGCTCTGGCCCGCGCGGAGGCGGCTCTGGCCGAAACCCTTGGCCGCGCCGAGGCGGCGCGATCGGCGCTGGACATGCTCTACCCCGGCCTGGCCCCGGCGCGTGCGCCGGTGCTGGTCGAGCCCGTCGCCCCCACCCGGCCGCTCGACGCCTGGATCCCCGTCATCGTCGCGCGCAGTCACGAGATCACCATCGCCAAGGCTCTGGCCGACCGCGCCGCCGCCCTGGCGCGCCGCGCCAAGCTCGACCAGCGCCCCGATCCCCACCCTCGGCCTTCGAGTGTTCAACGAGCGCGGGGGGAGCGAGACGGGCGCCGGCTTGACGCTCAGCATTCCGTTCGGAAGCGGCGGGCGATCCGCCACGGCCGAGCGCCAAGCCGCGTCGGCTTCCGCGGCCGAAGCGCGCTATCGCATGGTGGTGCGCGACGTCGAAGCCGAAGGACGCAACGACGTGGCCAAGGCCCGCGCCGGTCTTTTGGGTTGGGCGCGCGTGAACGAAGCGACCGCCGCCGCCGCCCAGGCCGCCGATCGTGTCCAGCGCGCCTACGCGCTGGGGGAGCGTGACCTCACCGATCTTCTGTCCGCTCGCCGACAACTGTTCGACGCTCGGCGGGCGGAAGTCGCCGCCCGGGCGGCCGCTCAAGCCGCCTTGCTGCGTCTGGCTCTGGACGCCCACGAACTCTGGTTGTCCGAAGAGAAGGAACCAAGATGACGGCGGTGATCGGCCTCGCCATCGCGCTGGCCATTTCCCCGCCATCGCCGCGCGGCGGAACAATCGTCGGCGATCTTGGGACCGGCGCGTTCACCTTGAGCGACCTCCGCATCGAAAGCCGGCCCGACCAAGGCGACGCCATACGAGGTTGGCTGTGCCGCAGGCGGCCGGCCCCAGCCATACGCCAGCTATCGGTCTTGGCGCGGAGCGGCGACGGCGAACCGATTTGGAGCGGTGTGGTCGCCGCGCCGCGCTTTGACCCTGGCAGGGCGCGTCAGTGCCGGGCGTTGCGTATCGATCTACCGCCCGACATCGCGTCCAACACCGCGCAATGGACGCTACGCCAACGGTGACTTGGCTCCATCGGCATCGCTCATGGGATAGGCCAACGTCCCGCAAGAGGTAGTCGCCGCCGTTGGCGCCTGTGGACGCGCCAAAAGCGATCTGGAAGACGGAGGACCTGCCGCCCCTCGCGCAAAGCGTGCGACTGAAAGCTCCATGTAAGCTTGAGCTCTCATAGCCCGACCGCCGCACGAAAGCGGACTTGTCGGACCTGAGTAAGATGAAGCTCCCCCTTCTGACCCTTTGCCTGATCCTTCCGGCGGCCAGCGCCGCGCGCGCCCAGGATGGCGATGGCTTGCGCCTGTCCCTGGGCGCGGCCGGCGTCTATCGCCCCGAGTTCAAGGGCTCAAAGGACTATGAGTTCAAGCCCCTGCCCTTCGTCGCCCTGCGCTATGACCGAGGCGATTACTACGTGGCGCTGGAAGGCCCCTCGCTGCGCGTCAATCTCGTGCCTGGCGGGTTTCTGGAAGCTGGCCCGGTGATCGCCTATGAACGCGGCCGCGACGATGACATCAAGAACCTGACCGTGCGCCGTCTGGGCGAGATCGACGCCGCCGTGAACGCCGGCGTGTTCATCCGCAAGCGCTTCGACGTCGGGCAGGACGGCTTGGCGGTCGGAATCGAGGCCCTGACCGACACCGGCAAGGTCCACGAAGGCAAGCTGGCGCGCTTCGAGGTCGCTTACGACCGTCAATTGACCGACCGCTGGAGCCTAGGTGTGGACGCTTCGGCGACCTGGGCCGACCGCAAGTACATGCGGACCTATTACGGCGTCTCGGCGACCGAGGCTGCGGCCAGCGGCTTGACGCCCTACGCCGCCAAGGGAGGGGTTGAGTCCGTGGATGTCGGCGCCAGCCTGCGTTACCAGATCAGCGATCGCTGGAGCGCCCTGGCGCGCGGCGGTTATAGCCGGCTCGTTGACAGTGCGGCCGACAGCCCCATAGTCGCCCGCGAAGGCTCCGCCAATCAGGGCCAACTCGTCTTCGCCCTCCTGTACAGCTTCTGACAACCATGCGCGTCCTGCTGATCGAGGACAATGTTCGGCTTGGCGAAGCGACCACCCGGTCGCTGGTCAAGGCCGGCTTCACGGTCGACCTCTTCGACACGCTGGAAGACGGCTGGCACGCCTGGCGTAGCGTGACCTACGACGTGGTGATCCTCGACATCATGCTGGGTCGCGAAAACGGGCTGGACCTCCTGGCCCAGGCCCGCGCCGCCGGCCTGCGCACGCCGGTCCTGATGCTGACCGCCCTGGGCAGCATCGACCAGCGGGTTCAGGGGCTGGAGCGCGGCGCCGACGACTATCTGATCAAGCCCTTCGCCATCGAAGAACTGGTGGCGCGTCTGCGCGCGCTGGGACGTCGACCGGACCTGACGGCCGACGTCCTGCGCTACGGCGATATTGAGTACGACCAGGGCGCGCGGGAGATCTGCGTCGGCGAAGCGCGCCTGCCGCTGTCGCGGGGCGAAAGCATCGTGCTGGAACGCTTCCTGCGCCATCCCGACCGTGTTGTGACCAAGGCTCAGCTGGGCGACAGCCTGCACAGCCTGGACCAGGACTACACCGACAACTCCATCCAGGTGCACGTCCATCGCGTGCGCCGGAAGATGGCCGAGCTGGGCGCCGACGTGACGATCCGCGCCCTTCGGGGCCTGGGCTACATGGCCGTCCGGTTACCGCCCGCAGGAACCGGCGCGACCGACTGATCGCCGCGATGGCCTTGCGGCCGGAAGTCGAGCTCGAAACACGCGCCGCGCTCGACGGAAGCCAACCGCGCCGCGCCGCCGTGCCGCTCCATGATCTGGCGCACGATCGACAGGCCCAGGCCAGCGCCAGCCCCGCTCGGATTCCCGCGATTGAAGCGTTCGAACACCCGGTCCCGGATCTGGGCCGGCACGCCGGGCCCATCGTCGCTGACCCGCACCACGCCGTCGGCGGTGACCGCCACGAGGATCTCCGCGCCGGGGGGCGTATGGCGGACGGCGTTCTCAAGCAGATTGCGCAGAGCCGTCTCCACAAGCCCGACCTGGCCGTCGAGCGAGAGCGCCTGGACCGCGCTGTCGAAGCTGAGCGTCCGACCGCTGGACAGGATGAAGCTGGCCATATCGCTGGCCACGTCTTGCGACAGCGCGACCAGGTCGAAGCGCGTATCGGCGCCCAAGGCGCCGCCCTCGGCCTCGGCCAATGCGAGGAGCTGGGCGATCAGTCGACCCAGCCGCTCGAACTCCTCGCTGGCCGCCTGGCGCTCGCCCGGCTCGAGCAGGCTCTCGACCTGGGCCCGCAGCGTCGCCAGCGGCGTGCGGAGCTCGTGGGCGGCGTTGGCCGAGAAATCCCGCTGCGCGCGCAGACCGGTCTCCAGCCGATCGAGAGCGGCGTTGAAGGCCTCGACCAGCGGGGCGACCTCGCGTGGCGCACTCTCGACCGGCAGACGGGCGTCTATGGTCGCGGGACCGATGTCGCCGGCCAGCCTTGACAGGCGCCGCAGAGGCCGAAGGCCGATATGCAGGGTCAGATAGACGCCGACCATCATCAGGCTCACCAGCAGCAGGATCTCCGTTGCGCTGTCGGCGGTCTCAGCCCACAGGCGCGCGGGCCGCATGCGCTGCAGCAGCGACATGGCGTGCTCTTCGGGCGTGTCGCCGTTAGCCATGGCGAACAGGATCGTGGCGGCGACCGCCAGCAGGACCAGCGGCACGAGCATCCGCATCAGCGACGGGCCGCCCAGTGTTCGATGTAGACGCATCAAGACCCGGCGCGGCATCGACATGTTCCCCCTTGCGCTGGCGTCCCCTCGACCGGTGCGCGTCGACCAGCCAAATCCCGCGGTACTCCAGGTCGATCAACCGCCATCCGCCCACCGATCGCAAGACGCGCCAGGACATCTGGATCGGCGCGAAGGCCCGGGCGTCCCGGATCGTGAAGCGGACAACGGCCTCGTCAAGCTTGGCAGCGGTCGATCCCAGCAGGGTGAAATCCTCGGCCGACCCGCTCCGCAGGCGGCCGTCATAGGCGCGCCCGACATAGGAGGCGAGCGCCGCTGCGAAGCGCTGCCTCCGCGCTGGGGTCAGCCGGCAAGCTCGATCGCCCAGGAGCAGATCCGTGACGCGTCCGACGTCTGCTACGCGCCCCAGGACCGCAGCGAAAGCCGCCGCCCGCCTGGGCGGACTTAAAGTCGCATCGGCCATGATGCGCAAAAGATCCCGTACGACTTCGGACACGAAGACTTCGGCGTCCTGCTGGCCGACGAGGACCGGCCATGGGGCGGGCAGCGCGCATTCCATGAGAACGCGCCAAGGACTGAAGCGATAGGTCATGCGCGTTCAGGGCTCGATCTTGGCCGCGTCGAAGTCTGGCAGCACCTGGGCGCCGCCGCGAGCCTGACGAACCATATCCGCTCGATTCTGCAGGTAGGCGGACCGCATCATCGCATAGGGATCCGCCGCGTCGTCCAGGGCGCGAAGAAAGCCGTCGGCGTTGGCGCGTCCGTCGAGCATGGTGGCGCCAGAGCGGATGGGGCCGAACATTTTCGGACCGCCAGCCGTCGCCATGGCGACGGGATCAGTCATCATGTCTACCAACTGGCCGACGCCGTCTCGCAAGGTGGTCGGCCCCATCAGCGGCAGGACCAGATAACGCCCCGAACCGGCGCCGTAACGTCCCAGGGTCTGGCCGAAATCACCTTGGTGGCCTTCCAGGCCCAGCTTACCGCCGACGTCGAACAGGCCAAGCCCCCCAACCGTCGTGTTGATCAGAAAGCGCGAGGCCGTCACGCCGGCCGCGCGCGGGCGACCCTGGGCCAGATCGTTGATGGCGGTGCGCGGCTCGGCCAGGTTGGCCACGAACGAGGACACCCGGCCGCGAACGACACGCGGCGTCACCTTCATGTACCCCCGTCCGATCGGCCCGATCAGGACGCGGTCGAGGCCCTGATTGAATTTGAAGGTCTTTCGGTTGAGCCCTTCCCATGGATCGTGTGCGAGGGGACCGACTTCCCGCGTCAATTCAAGCGGGCGTTCAGGGAGGGCTTTCGCCAGAGCGTGGTGCGGCGCGGCGTATGCCAAGGTCAGGCTGGCGATTAAGCCCAGGCGACGGGCGGCGGAGAACGACTTGGTCATGACGTTGGGCTCCAGGAAGGATGCCCAGCCCTATGGCCGCCGTAACTTGCTTGAAGCTTTCTGTGTGAGACGTCCCATCCGCAGTGTGCGGGATGGCGCCATGAACTGACGTTGACGCGCCTCCACGAACTGTGATCCTCCCCCGAGAAAGTGGACGGGGTTAAGCCGCTCTGCGTTCGGCCTCGGCGGGGCAGCGCGGCCGGGCCGCGCAATCCGGCGCGGCGACCATGGCCGCGCAGGACGGCATGGACGCGCGGGCGCCATAGGTCCCGCAGCTCTCGGCATGGATCAGGCGGATGTCCTCGATCAGCGCGCGATTGGCCGCCGCCCGCCGGCTCTCGGGCCTGACGCGCCAGGCGTAGTCGCCGCTGGCTGACAGACCCAGGATCCGACACATCATCCGAACCGGCCAGGCGCCGCGGTGCTCATCGACGAACCCGAACTTCATCGGGAGGCCGCTCCGAAGATGAGCGCGGCTTTTTTCAGGATGTCGCGCTCCATCCGCAGATGGTCGTTCTCACGACGCAGCCGGGCGTTCTCTGAGGCCAGATCAGACGGCGACGGGGCCGGCGCTTGCGTGGGGGGCCGCCGCGCCGACCCCGTCGCCCTCGCCCCGTACTGCATCATCCATCGTCGTAGGACCGTCTCGGTGTCCACTCAAACGAGGGAGGATCATGGAATTTTTGGTCTTCAGAGCATCTCGAAGACAAGCGAGCTGCGGTCAAGCTTACCTTCGCAAGCGCATTACGCTACAGCCGTTCAGAAGGCTTCGAACCGCCGATTTATCCTTACCGTTCAAGCTCTTAGAAACCGCAAAACCTCAGGATAAGCCGGCTTGGCGCCCCTTGTCGGATGAAGCCGATCAATATGCGTACGCTATTGTACTCCAACGGCTTCCACGGAGCGACAAGGGCTGCAAACGCGGCCGTCGGACATCGCGGGCTAGGCTGGCCAAAGATATCTGATCCGGCCGCCGAAGGGTCCGCCGCTGCCTTATGACTGGAAGTCGGTAGCTCCCGGCGAAGCTTGATCCCCGCCGGGAGCCCTACCCACTGAGTTCTTGACTAGCGTCAGCGACGCGAGGTCCATCGTGAAGCGTCCACCGGCTTCAGCGGGCGGCTTCATCACCGCGGCGAACAGCATCATCGGGCCACTCACGTCCCCAGGAAGATCGATCGTTCCTTGGGCCGAGGTGTGCAGATGGCTACGGACGCCGTCCGGCTTGGCGATGATCACCGGATAGTTCGCCAGCGGAGCTCCCTTGCTCAGCAGGGTGAAGCTCTTCGCCGAAGCATCGGTCGCGATGAACTCGACGCTATGGCCCAACGGCCGCATCGGGTCGCTCCCGCCGTCGCACCGTTCGACGCAGACGAAGGACTTGGCGAAGCGGGTCGACAGGGCCTTTAGGACACGCGGGCGCGGCAGCGCCTCGACGGCCTTCACCGCCGCCGGCTCGACTTGATACTCCTCCATGATCCCGGCGATCCGCTCTTCCGGGTATTCCACCTCCCTGGCTACGGCGCGGGCGGAGAGGATCGCCAGCCCCGGCGTATCACCCTTGAAGTGGGTCTTCAGCGACTTGGAGCCGGGCCCTTCGACCTCGAAGACCGACTGAGGGCCGCCGACGACGCGAAGCTCGGCGATGCGCTCAGGCGGCACCGGGTTGGTCAGGCCAGGAAAGCTGCTGCCGATCGTGACGTCGACCATCAGTGGCGCGCCGCGTTCGACCTTGAACTTGGCGGGCATGATGAAGAAGTCATGCGCCGAGGCGCTGGACGCGAAGAGCGCCGCCAGACAGGCCCCGACCAGACGCGCCTGCACCTTGCTCGGGATGAGAGAGAACTTACCACACATTTCGATATTCCTGATTTATCTGAAGGTCTTGCGATTAGAACTTGGCCGTCAGGCCGACATAGAAGCGCCGCCCGATCAGGTCGTACGTCGACGGATCGGTGTTGGCCGAGATGGCCGGCGTGTAGACCGGAGGCTGCTGGTCGGTGAGGTTGTTCACGCCACCGCGGAGCGAGATCGCGCCATTGACCTTCCACGAACCGTTGAGGTCGAAGTAGTTCACGGCATCAATGGCTTGGGCGCGATTATTGAAATTCTCGACCGCGCCCTGGTAGCGCCACCGCGCGCCAAGGTTCACCGGGCCGTAGATCCAGTTGGCCGATGTCAGCACCTTCCATTCCGGCAGCGTCAGGCCGAAGGAGTTGGAGATGGTGCCCTTGCGATCGGTGAAGGCGCCGCCCGGGATGTCCTGGCGCTGCCACTCTGCAGCTTGTTGCCCGTGACGTTGAAAGCCAGCGTCCCCCAATCAGGCGCGCCGAGGTCGACCAGGTTCAGACGCCAGTCGACCTGGAAGTCGATGCCGGTGGTCTTGAGCGTGCCGAGATTGGCGTTGGTCTCGAAGGTGTTGATGATCTGGCCCGAGTTGGGGTCGCGGCTGAACAGCTGGCAGAAGAAGTTGTTCTGGTCGTAGGTCGGGTTGGAGACCCCGTCCTGATTGAAGCAGCGCCGCAGCTGTTGGTCACCGACACGGTGCCGACCACCTGCTTGATGCTGATGTCGTAGTAGTCGATCGACCCGACAGGTGGCCAAGCCAGGGGTTGGCGAACTGCGACTGCCACGAGACGCCGACCGTGAACGAGTTCGCGGTCTCTTCGCGCAGGTTGGGATTGCCGCCCGTCAGACCCGAGACCTGGGAGTTGGAGAAGGTGAAGCCGTCGATCACCTGCCCCGGCACGTTCTGCGCCAGACAGAGGTTTCGAACCGAAGCTGCGCCCGTCGCGCCCGGCGCGCGATAGGAGCCGCGAACGTCGCAAGGATCGCCCGAGAATTGCCGAGCGCCCGTTCGAGGACACCGGCACGCCGATCGACGGGAAGGACAGGTTCTGCGGACCGAACAGTTCACCGATGGATGGCGCGCGGACCGCGCGCTGGATACCGCCGCGCACGCGAAGGCGCTCGACGATCTCCCAGCTGGCGTCGGCCTTGTACGACTGGACGCCGCCGATGGAGTTGTACTTGGAGACCCGATAGCCGAGGTTGGTCTCCAGGCGGTGGACGAACGGCAGGTCCCGCAACAGCGGGATCAGGATTTCGCCATAGCCTTCGTAGACGCTGTCCGAACCGGCCAGGGGCTGGGCCGAGTTGCCCGCCAGTTCAGGGCCGGTGACGCCGTTGAGCGTGAAGGTGGCCAGCAGCAAGGCGTCCGGGACGAGCTTGTAGTTCTGCTCGCGGTAGGTGCCGCCCAGAGCGAGACGGACCTGCCCAGCCGGCAGATCGAAGACGCCGCCCTGGACGTTGGCCTCGAAGACGCGCTGGTCATTGACCGTCGTGTTTTTGGCGATGCGGCTGATGTAGTTGATGCACGAGGCGCTCAGCTTCGTCTCGCCGAACGGATTAAAGCCGCCCGCGCAGAGAGAATTGCCGCCGTCACTGGCGTCCAGCAGACGCTGCGTGGCCGAGCGCGACAGATAGCCGGTGTAGGTGGTGCCATCGTCGACGCGGCCATACGAGAAGTAGGCGTCGTAGGTCCAGTCGCCCAGGCCCTTCAAGTCGCCGCGAAGCCCCGTGGTGACCTGGAAGACGCTGTAGTTCTCGGTCTGCTGGCGCGGACCCAGGATGTTGAAGCGCTTGTTCGAGGCGGAACGACCCGGTCGGGTCGGGCCGGGAGTTGAGCACACCGCGCAGCTCGGCCGAGATGAAGGGGTTGGTTGAGGGAACGCGGAAGCCGGTCGTGGGCCCGGTGGCGGGATTGGGCGCGAGCAGGTTGCCGCTTTCGTACTGCGAGAACATGAAGTCGGCATAGGCTTTGATCGCCGAATTGATCTCGTAGCTTGCCGCGCCGTAGATGTTGTAGCGGGTCTGCGGAATGATCAGGTAGTTCTGCGGACCGGTGTTGTAGGTGAAATCGGTCTGCTGCAGCGGCCCGGGCATGCGGAAGCCCTCGTAGTCGATACCGCCGGGGCTGATGTAGTCACGTGCGCCCTGGTAGGCGAACAGCGTGCCGTTGTTGTTGAAACCGAAGGTGTTGCCCGGGCCGCGCCCGGAATCGCCGCCGTGATGGCCGCGGCGCTTGGCAGGTTGGTGGCGTCGAAGACCGTGGAGCCCAGCGGTGAGGTGCCCGCGAAACCCGAAATCGAGGGCGAACGGCGCGCGGCGTTAAAGACGCTGTCGCGCTCCGAATAGCTTAGCGACAGCGCCGCCCTGCCCCGCCCGTCGGCGATCGGGGCCGCCCATCGTCAGGCTGACGGCGGTGGTGGCCGCGTCGTTGCGGCTCGACTGGCCATACTGCAGATCCAGCTGCACGCCTTCGAACTTGTCGTTGACCAGGAAGTTCAGAACGCCCGCCACGGCGTCCGAGCCGTAGGTCGACGAAGCCCCGCCGGTGATCGTCTCGATGGATGAGATCAGAGGCGTGGGCAGTAGGTTCAGGTCGACCACGGAGGAAGCGTTGGACGGCACCACGCGGCGACCGTTGAGCAGGACCAGGGTGCGCACCGTCCCCAAGCCGCGCAGCTGCACGTTCGCCTGGCCGCCGGAGTTGGGGTTGTTGGATGCTGCGTTCGCCGCCGGCGTGAACTGCGGCAGGTCGTTGATCAGGGTCTCGATGTTGATCGAGCCGGTCGCCTGGAAATCTTCCTGGGTGACGGTGACGATCGGGCTGTTGGCGGCGTAGTCCTTCCGGGCGATGCGGGAGCCGGTGACGATGACTTCGTCGATCTGGGCGGGCTCATCCTGCGTCTGGGCGACGGCGGGAGCCGCCATCAGGCTGGCGGCGCCGACCATCGCCAGGCCGGCGATGACGGAGGTGCTGAAAAGTCGGCAACGAAAAGTGTTGTTGGCCGAAAATGCTGTTCTCACGATCTGGATTTGGGCCAAATTGCGGCCCCCTGTATCGCGTACGCAGTGGCGATAGCTCACCCCTCAGACCGTGTTTCCCCGCTAAAAGCCGCCCTGCTTTTGCAGGATCGGGCGCCTAAAATTTCCGTTTTTTCTGGCCATGTCTGATCAAACAGGCAGCGGTCCGCGGAAGCCGCGGCCGCCTTTTCGGCGACGCTGATGGATGGCGATCGAACCCGGACGACCAGACCCATGGCTCACCCGCGCCTCGTATCGGTGATCAGGATGCGCAGCCACGATCTTGCCCCGACGGTGCTCGGAACAGCGTCGCGCCCGGACCGTTATAGCCAAGGTTCAGGCCCGCCGCCGTCGGGATAGAGCGCGCCGAACCTTGGGGAGATGGCCCGATGGGCGACCGTTTCAGGCGTCGTTTTCTCGACGTCCTCTGCTCGATCTACCTCTACAATGAACATCGCGGATACACGGCGATCGACCGCATGCTCACCGCGATCCGTTCAAGCTGGCCTGACGACCAGGCGCTGATCGGGCTGGTCGAGCGCCATCGCGCCGACGAGCGCAAACACTATCTGATGTTCCGCCGGTGGTTCGAACGCCGAGGCGTGATGCCGCTCGATCTGGACCGCGCCTTCGGGCACATCGATCGCTTCGTCGAGATCATGTTCGGCTCGCCGATTGACGATCTGCCCCCCGAGCTGATCGGCCGCGACGACCTGTTCGAACGGCTCTGCCGGATCATTTCCCTGACAGAAAAGCGGGGCCATCGTCAGGTTGAGGACCTCCTGCGCAACGCCGCGGTGCGGGACGACAGCACCCTGACCAAGATCTTTCGGGTGATCGAGCAGGACGAGCCCAGCCATTGGGCGCCGTACGATGGATGGCTGCGCGACCATGGTCGTCGCCCGCCCAACTGGTGGGAGCACCTGGTCGATGGCTTCGTCCATGGCGAACTCTTGGCCTTCAAGCTGCCACTCCTGTTCCTGACGCCAGGATTGGCGCGCCGCACCGCCTGGCCCGACCAGGACGAGGACGCCTGCCCACCAGACACCACCCTGCGCGCCGCCTGATCCGACGACACGCCTTCGGCGATCGGCCGCGAGCATTTTCTGCAGCTACACATGAGGGGTCCCGCCCACCGGCGCGTATCGACACGCAGTATTGATAGCGGTGAGAGCGAACGATCGTGAACGAGCATTCGCACGAGCACCACGGCCATGGCCGTGGTGCGCAGCAGACCTCCACGCCCGCGCCCCGACGCGAAGGCCTCGTCCATACCTGCCCCATGCACCCCGAGATCCGCCGGGATGCGCCGGGCGCCTGTCCGATCTGCGGCATGGCGCTCGAGCCGGTCACGGTCACCGCCCAGTCCCAGCCCAATCCCGAACTGCGGGACATGACGTGGCGCTTCTGGATCGCGGTGGTTCTGACCCTGCCGGTGTTCGCCCTGGAGATGGGGCCGCACATGGGCCTGATGCTCCTGCACCTGCCGCCCGGCGTGTCGGCCTGGATTCAGCTCGTGCTGGCCACCGCGGTGGTTCTCGGCTGCGGCTGGCCGTTCTTCGAGCGCGGCGCGCGGTCGATCCTGACCCGTCAGCTCAACATGTTCACCCTGATCGCCATGGGCATCGGGGTGGCCTGGAGCTACAGCATCGCCGCCACCTTGGCGCCGCAGGTCTTTCCGCCGGCTTTCCGCGGCGCCGACGGCTCCACCCCGATCTATTTCGAGGCCGCGTCGGTCATCACCGTCTTGGTGCTCTTGGGCCAGGTTCTGGAATTGCGGGCTCGCGAGAACACTTCGGGCGCCATTCGGGCGCTGCTGGACCTGACGCCAAAGACCGCGCGCCGTTCGTTCGACGGCGAGGACTTCGAGATCCCGGTCGAGGAGATCCAGCCAGGCTTCAACCTCCAGGTCCGGCCCGGCGAGAAGGTCCCGGTCGATGGCCGGGTGCTGATGGGCGAGGCCCAGGTCGATGAGTCTCTCGGTCACCGGCGAGTCCATGCCGGTGGCCAAGAAGCCGGGCGACACCGTCATCGGCGGTTCGCTCAACAAGACCGGTTCGTTCCTGATGATCGCCGACAAGGTCGGCTCCGACACGCTGCTGGCCCAGATCGTCGCCATGGTGGCCCAGGCCCAGCGCAGCCGCGCGCCGATCCAGCGCATGGCCGACCGGGTCTCGAGCTGGTTCGTCCCGGCGGTGATCGCTGCGGCCGTGGCCGCCTTCCTGGTCTGGGCGTTGATCGGCCCGCCCCCGCGCCTGGCCTTCGCGCTGGTGGCGGCGGTCTCGGTGCTGATCATCGCCTGCCCCTGCGCTCTGGGCCTGGCCACGCCGATCTCGATCATGGTCGGGGTTGGACGCGGCGCGCGGGCCGGCGTGCTGATCAAGAACGCCGAGGCGCTGGAGCGTTTCGAAACCATCGACACCCTGGTGGTCGACAAGACCGGCACCCTGACCGAAGGACGGCCGGCGGTCACCGCGATCCATGTGGTCGAGGGCTTTGCCCAGGATGAGGTCCTGCGCCTGGCCGCCAGCCTAGAGCGCGCCAGTGAACACCCCTTGGGCGATGCGATCCTGCGTGCTGCGGCGGCCAAGGAACTGCCGCTCAGCCACCCGCAAGGCTTTGACTCCCCGCTGGGCAAGGGCGTGATCGGCAAGGTCGACGGCCGCGCCGTCGTCATCGGCTCGGCGCGGTTCCTGGATGAACAAGGCCTGGCGCCCGGCGCGCTGTCGGACATCGCCGAAACCCTGCGCCAGGACGGCGCCACGGCGATCTATGTCGCCATCGACGCGCGTCCGGCCGCGGTCCTGGCCATCGCCGACCCGATCAAGCCCACGACGGCCAAGGCGGTCGAGACGCTGAAGGCCGACGGGATCCGGGTCGTCATGCTGACGGGCGACAACCGCACGACTGCCCAAGCCGTGGCCGCCAAGTTGGGCATCGAGGAGGTCGAGGCCGACGTCCTGCCGCACGAGAAGGCTGAAGTCGTCGAACGCCTCCGTCGCGAAGGCCGCAAGGTCGCCATGGCCGGCGATGGGGTCAATGACGCCCCTGCCCTGGCCGCCGCCGAGGTCGGGGTCGCTATGGGCGCGGGCTCGGACGTGGCCATCGAAAGCGCGGGGGTGACCCTGCTGCATGGCGACCTGGAGGGTCTGGTCAAGGCTCGCCGGCTGTCGCGCGCGGTGATGGGCAATATCCGCCAGAACCTGTTCTTCGCCTTCGCCTACAACGTCGCCGGCATCCCCATCGCCGCGGGCGTGCTCTATCCGGCCTTTGGCTGGCTGCTGTCTCCGGCCATCGCAGCAGCGGCCATGGCGCTCTCGTCGGTGAGCGTCATTGGCAACGCCCTGAGGCTGCGCGCGATCCGCCTCTGAGCGGACGGACGCGGTCGCTCAGAGGCGCTGCATGCCTCGGTCGAGACGCCGCTTATGAACGGCTTCCCGGCTCCAAAACGTGGCTTGCGATTTTTTTGAGGGGCATTCGCACGCGCTGCGTATCCCCGCTGAAGAGCGTGGATGACGGCGGCGCCCACAAGGTCCGCCCCCCACGCTCATTTGAATATAAGCTCGACTAAGCGTTGAATTAGTTCGACGCTCGATATGTCACGTCTAATTTATATGGCCAGTATTTTTCAGAATTGATCAAATATTTGAATCTTCAGTATAAGATTGTCGAATCGATATTGATCAATCATCGCTGCATTGAACGATTAGACTCCGATCATCAGGCACTGAAATTATAGGCGCAGGCCAACTGGCCGATCGAATAATTGGATTTCCGAAAAATAACCGTTACGTGACGGAAATATTCTGAAATTCGACACCAGTTTCCATAATTCGGTAATTTTCATGCGCGTTTCCGCCTCGAGAGCGCGCTAACGCGCACGAACTTACCCGTCCAAACGCGCTCATATGTATATACATAGCTTGACGCTGCGGCCAGCGGTTCCCGAGCATGCCCCTCAAGACGCCCTGGTCGGGGCGGGATTGGACACACACGAGGGGGATCACTCGATGAACCGGCAGTTCAAGCGGATGCTATTGGCCGGCGCCATGGCCACGGCGTCTTTCAGCGCATGGGCCGCGCAAGCCCAGGAGGCCAGCAGCGTTCGAGGAAGTTGTCGTCACCGGCACCCGGATCAAACGTCAGGACATCAGCGGGGTCGGTCCCGCGACGGTGATCTCGCAGGAGCAGGTCGAACGGTCTGGCGTCAACAATGTCGAGACCCTGCTCCAGCGCCTGCCGTCGTCGGCCGGCAACGCGGGCAACCAGACCAACGCCTACTGGACGGGTAACGGTTATGGCACCGCCCAGGTCAATCTGCGCGGTCTGGGGATCAACCGGACGCTGACCTTGATCAACGGCCGCCGGGTGGTCAACGGCGGCACCGGCGCCAACAGCGCACCAGACCTGAACATGATCCCCACCGCGATTATCGGCCGGATCGACGTCCTGAAGGACGGGGCCTCGGCCATCTATGGCGCCGATGCGGTTGCCGGCGTCGTCAACATCGTCACGCGCACCAATGTCGAGGGCCTTACGGTCACGGGCAAGTACGGCGTCGCCGATGAAGGCGATGGGGCAGAATACGCCATCGACGGACTTTGGGGCATGCACAGCGAGCGCGGCTCGGTGACCGCCGCGATCACCTGGCAGAAGACCGAGGCGGTCAACCTGGCCAGCCGCGCCCCGTGCGGCCTGGGCGAGGTCGGCGGCGTGCTGACCTGCTTGTCGTCGGCCTCCACGATCGGCGGGCGGGCGGTGCTGCCCAACGGCCAGCAGATCAACTTCAACCAGACCCCAGGCGGTAACGGGAACTTCTACGAGCCATACAGCGCCGCCAAGCACAACTTCAACTCCAACCCCTTCCTCAACGCCGTCAGCCCGATCCAGCGCTTCAGCACCGCCTTCCTGGCCGACTACAAGCTGACCGACAGCGTGACGCTGTTTGGCGAGGCCTTCTTCACGCATCGCCAGAGCCGGCAGATCGCCAGCCCCGGCACCTTGCGCAACCTGGCGATCGCGGCGTCCAACCCGACCAATCCGACGGGCCAGAACATCACCCTGGTGCAGCGTCGTCTGGCCGAACCCGGCGCGCGCATTTTCTCCCAGAACGTCGACACCTATCGCTTCGTGGGCGGCGCCCGCGGCGAGCTGGGCGGCGACTGGACCTGGGAGGCGGCGGCCAACTGGGGCCGCAACACCGGCGTCGATGGCATGACCAACATCGCCAATCTTGAGCGGGTGGCCAACTCGATCAATCCGGCGGTGTGCAGCACCACGCCCGGCGCGGCCATCCCCTGCGCCGACTATCTGGGCGCGGGCGACCTGACGCCGGCGGCGCTGAAGTACATCCTCTACAATTCGCGCGACACGGGCGGCAACGAGCAGCGCAGCGTCACCGCCGACGTCTCGGGCTCCCTGCTGACCCTGCCCGCCGGCAAGCTCGCCATCGCCGCCGGTGTGGTCTATCGCGAAGAGAAGGGCTGGCGCGACCCTGACGCCTTGACCGTGCTGGGCATCGCCAACACCAACCAGCAGGACCCGATCTCCGGCCAGGTCTCCACCAAGGAAGCCTATGTCGAGCTGTCCGCGCCACTACTGGCCAACCTGCCCCTGGTGCGCACCCTCGAACTCAACGGCGCGGTGCGCTATTCCGACTACAATCTCTTCGGCTCCAACGAGACCTACAAGCTCGGCGTCAACTGGGGCGTCATCGAGGGCCTGCGCCTTCGGGCCACCTACGGCACCGGCTTCCGCATTCCCAGCGTCCCGGAACTCTTCGGGGGCGTGGCCGAAGGCAATCTGACCACCACCGATCCCTGCAGCCGCTATTCCAGCAGCACCAACGCCACACTGGTCGCCAACTGCCGCGCCAGCGGCGTGCCGGCCAACTATGTGCAGCTGGGCAACACGGTGCTGACCACCGTCGGCGGCAACGCCAACCTGTCGCCGGAAAGCGCCAGACTTTCACGGTCGGCGGGGTGTTGCAGCCGACCTTCGTTCCGGGCCTGTCGGTGACGGTCGACTATTTCGACATCAAGATCACCGACGCCATCCGCTCGATCCCCGGCTCCACCAAGCTGGCGGTCTGCTACGCCTCGACCAATCTCAGCCACCCGTTCTGCGGCCCGGCCAACTTTACCCGCAGCACCCTGACCGGCGAGATCAACTTCCTGTCCTCGCAGCCTTCCAACGCGGGCCGCGAGCAGATGCGCGGCGTCGATATCGGCGTGCGTTACGACTTCGATGTCCGAGGGCTGGACGCCAGCATCGACTGGAACACCACCTATCTGGACAAGTACGTGATCACCCCGTTCCTGGGCGCCAGTCCGATCGTCTTCGACGGCTTTATCGGCGGCGGCAACGGCGGCTATCCGCACTGGCGCTCGAGCGCCAACGCCTCGCTGCGCAGCGATCACTGGTCTGCCAATTACTCGGTGCAGATGATCGGCAAGGCCACCGACTTCAACGCCGCGTCCAAGGACATCGGCTACCGCACATCCAACGTCTTCTACCACAACGCCCAGTTCGCCCACCGGCTGGGAACGCGCGCGGGCCTGACGGTCGGCGTCGACAACCTCTTCGACAAGAAGGCGCCGTTCATCAAGAGTTGGACCGACGGCAACACCGACACCATGACCTACGACCTGCTGGGTCGTCGCGGTTACCTCAAGCTCACCTACCACTTCGACTAAACAAGGGGGAAGCCGGCCAGGCCCTGCGCCTGGCCGGCGACGTTTCGTTCATGGCGACCGCTAAGAAATCCACGATCCGCTGGCCGGCCTGGGCCCGCAAAACCCACAAATGGCTGGCGCTGATCATCGGCGTCCAGGCGCTCTTCTGGATGCTGAGCGGCCTCTACATGACCGCCGTCCACATCGACATCATCCATGGCGACGCCCTGGTGCGCCCCGCGCCCGTCCTGCCGATCGATCCGGCGAGCCTGCGCGACCCCGCCGAGATCCTGGCGCGCTACGCGGCCGCCAGCACGATCAAACTCGACAGCCAGCTGGGCCAGCCGGTCTTCGTCGTCGGCGAGGGCAAGAAGCGCGTGCTCGTAGACGCCCGGTCCGGGGCTCAGATGTCGCCCCTGGACCAGGCGGCCGCGCAGGATCGGGCGCGGCGGCACTTCGCTGGCCCCGGCAAGATCGTGCGCACCGAGCTGCTCAGCGTCATCCCCAGCGAGATCAAGGGCCGCCCGGCTCCGATCTGGCGTGTGGAGTTCGCCGGGCGCTGGCGCCCAACGCTCTACATCTCCCCTCAGACCGGCGAGCTGGTGGCCAAGCGTCACGACCTTTGGCGGATGTTCGACTTCGTCTGGATGTTCCACATCATGGATTACGAGGCGCGGGTCGACGTCAACAACCTGCTTCTGCGGGTGGCGGCCTGGATGGCCGTGGCCACCTCGCTCACCGGAGCCTGGCTCCTGCTCTACAGCTTCCGTCGCAAGCGCCGCGTGCGCAAGCCCGCCCAAGGGTGACCTCGTGTTCCTGATCCGCACCCTGCACAAGTGGTTTGGCCTGATCCTGGGCCTGCAGTTCCTGCTCTGGTCAATCAGCGGGGCCATGATGGCCATGCTGGACGCCAAGAAGGTCGCCGCCGAGGACAGCGAACGCGCCCCGCCCGCGCTGTCTCAGCCGCTGTCGCCCATCCGGCTGGCCAGCCTGGCCCAGTCGCTGGACGCGCCCATCCTGCGCGCGCGGTTGCGCCCGCTCGGCGAGCACTATGTCTATGAGGTCGAGACGCCGCTGGATCTTCGCCTGTTCGACGCGGCCACGGGCGCGCCGGTGACGATCGACGCCCCGCGCGCCCAGGCCCTTGCGCAAGCCGGCTACGCCGGTTCGGGCGCGGTGGCGTCGGTCGAGAAGGTCGAGAAGGTCAGCGGCGAGGTCCGCGGCGTGACCCTGCCGGTCTGGCGCGTGGCCTTCGCCGATCCTGATCACACGACCTTGTTTGTCGATCCCCGCACCGGCGCCATCCATCACCGGGTCAATGACACCACGCGGACCTGGAACCTCTTCTGGATGATCCACATCATGGATTATCCCAACGGCGCGGGGTTCAACCATCCCCTGATCGTCACCGTGGCGACCGGCTGCGTCTGGCTGGCCTTGAGCGGTTTCATCCTGCTGGTCCGCAGCTTCCGCCGGCAGGACTTCGCCTATGTCCTGGATCCCATCGATAAACTGCGGGGCCGCTGATGGCGGCCCCTGACAGCGCTCCGGCCCTTGGTCCGCCGGGCGAAAGCCTGCACGGGCGCATCAAGGCCGACATCGCCGACAAGATCGTCTCGGGCGCCTGGCCGCCGGGTCACCGCATCCCGGCTGAACACGAGCTGATGCGGCGCTACGGCTGCTCGCGGATGACCGTCAGCAAGGCGTTGTCCAAGCTGGTCGATGGCGGCCTCATCATCCGCCGCAAGCGGATGGGCAGCTTCGTCTCGCGACCCAGGATCCATTCGGCGGTGCTCAACATTCCCGACATCCAGGCCGAGGTGCGCGCCCGGGGCCAGACCTACGCCTATCGGCTGCTCAGTCGCCGCACGCGGCCCGTCACCCGGCGCGAAGCCCTCGAGTTCGACCTGCCCGAGACCTGCGAGGTTCTGCTACTGCGCTGCCTGCACAGCGCCAACGAGCGCCCCTTCGCCCTGGAGGAGCGCCTGATCAGCCTGGACGCCGTGCCCGAGGCGCAAGGGGTGGAGTTCTCACTCATGCCGCCGGGCACCTGGCTGCTGCGCACCGTGCCCTGGACCGAGGCCGAACATCGCATCAGCGCCGTGCGCCCGACCAAGGCCGTGGCCCAAGCGCTCGAGACCGATCAGGCCGGTGCGTGCCTACGCCTGGACCGCCGTACCTGGCGTCTGGGCGCGGGTGTCACCCATGTCAGCCTGCTCTTCCCCGGCGACGCCTTCGATCTGGTCGCCCGCTTCACGCCGACCGCGCCCCTGCCCTGATAGGACCCGAGCCGGCGCGATCCGGTTCCTGCGACAAAAAAGCCAGAACCGGGACGAGGGGCCGAAGCCGGGGCCGCGTATGGCCTTACGCAACCTCCTCTCTAGGACTGGATTCCATGAAAGTTCGCGCTCTCCTCCTCACCGTCATGGCCGTCTCGGCCCTGGCCGCCGGCCAAGCCAGCGCTCACGCCAAGCTGGTGTCGTCGAACCCGACCGCCGCCGCCACCGTCGCCGCGCCCAAGACCATCACCCTGACCTTCAACGAGAAGCTGGCTCCGGCCTTTTCGAGCTTCGAGCTGGCCATGGCCGACGGCATGAAGGTGCCGGTAAAGACCACCGTCTCCAAGGATCGCAAGTCGATCAGCGGCACGCCGCAGGGCAAGCTGATGCCGGGCGGCTACAAGATCACCTGGCGCGCCGCCGCCGGTGAAGATGGTCACCGCATGGACGGCGTCGTCGCCTTCACGGTGAAGTAAGCATGGAAACGGCGGTCGTCCTGCTGCGGTGGGCGCAATATACGGCGGGCTTCGTCCTAATGGGCGGCGCGGCTTTTGCGCTCTACGCACTCCCCGCTCAGGGGCCCTCCAGCGCTGCAACGCTGGGCTGGCCCCGACGCATCCTGTGTGGGTCGGCCGTCGCCCTGCTGCTGACGACGGTGATGGGCCTGATCGCCCAGACCGCGGTCGTCGCCGGTTCGCTGGCCGACGCCCTGAACTTGCAGACGCTCAGCTCGGTGCTGACCGACATGGCCATGGGTCCCTCCTCGGCCATCCGCGCGGTCGTCGCCTTGCTGGCCGCCCTGATCCTTCTGACGCTGCGGCCCGGCGCGGCTTCCTGGTTCGTCGCCGCCCTTCTGGGCGCGATCGCCACCGCCAGCTTCGCCTGGATGGGCCATGGGGCGGCCACCGAAGGGTCCGGCGCCCTGCTCCATCTGGTCGCCGATATCCTGCATCTGGTGGCCGCGGCCATCTGGATCGGCGCCATCGCCTTCTTCATCGGCCTGGCCGCACGTCGGGGTGAACCCGACCGCGACCAGCTCACGGCCTTTCACGTGGCTCTGGCCGGCTTCTCCGGCATCGGCTCGGGTCTGGTCGCCGTCCTCCTGGCCACGGGGCTGGTCAACAGCTGGTTCCTGGTCGGTCCGGACGGGTTGGGCGGCCTGTTCTCGACCCTTTACGGTCGTCTTTTGCTGGTGAAGCTGGCGGCGTTCGGAGCCATGCTGCTCCTGGCTGCGGCCAACCGCTTCCGGCTCACCCCGGCGCTCAATGCGGCGCTGGAGGCTCCGGAACGGGCGCCAGCGGCGGTGGCCGAACTCAAGCGCAGCCTCGTGATTGAGGCCGGCGCGGCGCTGACTGTCTTGGCGCTGGTAGCCTGGCTGGGGCGCCTTGCGCCCATCGTGTCCCAGTAGGCGCCCGTCCCCCGGCGACGCCGGGCAGTCACGCCGGGACGCCGAGGGACGTCGTCACCCCTTAAGACGTCCCTCGGCGATCCTTCGCTCTCCCGCGTGGGCGCCCTGCCGATCCGATCGGACCAGGGCGCTTGACGCGACTAGGCCAGACCCTACCAGGCGGCGTGCAGGCCGTCGTCATCAAGGCCGCCTTCGGGCGGCCTTGAGCCTGTTCAACATCGGGGAAAGTCCATGAAGATTTCAAGCCCGTTGGCGCGCGCCGTCCTGATCGTCGCGGCGCTCAACCTGGCCTATTTCGGCGTTTAGTTCGCGGTGGCCATGCGGATCCAGTCGGCCTCGCTGCTGGCCGACGCGGTCGACTTCTTCGAGGACGCCGCCGTCAATCTGCTGATCTTCATCGGTCTGGGCTGGTCGATCGCCAACCGCGCCCGGCTCGGGCGCCTGCTGGCGCTGATCATCCTGGCTCCGGCCCTGGCGTTTCTATGGACGCTGTGGCGCAAGCTCGGCGCGCCGGTCACGCCCGCCGCGGACCTGCTGTCGCTGACGGGAGCGGGCGCGCTGGCGATCAATCTCTTCTGCGCTTTCCTGTTGGCCCGCCATCGCCACCATGCCGGAAGCCTGGCCAAGGCCGCCTTCCTGTCGGCGCGCAATGACACCATCGCCAATGTGGCGATCATCGCCGCTGGCGGCGCGACAGCCCTCACGCGCTCGCCCTGGCCCGATATTGTCGTTGGCCTGGGCATCGCGGCGATGAACATCGATGCGGCGCGCGAAGTCCTGGCCGCGGCCAAGGGCGAGAAGGACACGGCCGGCGCCCAACCCTAGGGTCGCGGCCCGGCCGTCTGGCGACGATCAGATTAGCGGCTCTCGCCGCGGCTCGGGCAGCGGACGCCGCGCGAAGGGATCGTGGGCGCGCAGCCAGTCGCGCGCCGGTCGCTCGACCAGATGATAGGCCGCCACCGACACCGCCAGGCAGACGACAAAGACGCCAAGCCAACCCACGAACGCGCCGATGCCGGAGAGATTGGGAGCCACGCGAACCAGGGCGTGGAAATAGGCGATGTCGACCGGCAGGTGGGTCATGTAGACCGCGTAGGACACCTCGCCCAGATAGACCATCGCCGGCGCGGTCATCAGCCCGGCGCGACCTTGCTTGGCGGTCTCGGCCAGACAGAAGATGACGAGCGCCAGGGCCGGCCAGATGTAGAGATCGCTCAGGCGCAGGGTGGCGGCCACCACGATCCAGGCCGTGGCGATCAGCGCCCCTGGCCCTGCCCAGCCGGCCGGCAAGGTCACCGAGGATCCGAGGCGATGCAGCGCAGCCCCCATCAGGAAGCTGGGGATGATCCGGATCGCGCCGATCTGGGCGGTCATGTCGGTGAAGAGCACGCCATGGCGCTTGGCGCTCAGGAACATCGCGGCGAACAGCAGCAGCGCCAGGCCCACCAGCAAGCGCGGTCGCGCGCGCAGGGCCAGCGACGCCATCGCCGCCAGTGGAAAGCCCAGATAAGCGAACCACTCGGCCGAGATCGACCAGGAGGGGAAGTTCCACTGCACGGTGGGCGTCGTGCCCCAGGCATGGATCAGCAGCAGGTGTTGGGGCAAGGATCGCAGGTCGAACGCCACGGGGTCGAAGGTCGCCCCCAGTTTCACGGCCAGCATCCAGATGGCCAAGGTGGCGGCCAGCGTGACCAGATGGACCGGATAGACCCGAGCCAGGCGCGCCCACAGGAAGGAGCCGTACTTGAAGCGCTTCTCGGCCACCGCCCGGGTATAGACGTGGCTGAGGATGAAGCCCGAGAGGATGAAGAAGAGATCGACGCCCAAATAGCCCTTGGCGATCAGGCCGTAGCGATCCAGGCCCAGCGTCAGGTGATCGCGAAAATGATAGACGAGCACCCAGAGCGCCGCGCAGATCCGTAGCGACGTGAGCGGACGGATGTCCGTTGGATACATGACCCCCCCCGAGAATCGTGACGGGGCCGGCGTTGATCGCCGGCCCCGTGGCGGCGACTAGAGCGCCTTCAGGCCGACGATGGTCTTGCCCTGCAGCTGGAAGCGGACCTTGGTCCCGACAGCCATCCCCTTGAGCAGGGCCGGGTCGGAGACCTTGAAGGCCATGGTCATGGCCGGCCACTTCAGCGCTGGGATGGCTTCGTGGGCCAGAGTGACGCTGGCGGCCTTGGCGTCGATGGCGCGGATCACGCCGGTGGCTTCGACCGGCGCGGCGGCCGGCATGGCGTGGTCGCCGTGACCGGCATGCTGGTCGCTCATGCCGGCCATCTGGGCGCCGGCGGGTTGCACGCTCGCGGCCAGGGCGGCGAAGGCGAGCAAGGACATCATGCGTTTCATGGGAGTCTCCTTGAGAGGGGCAAAG
Organism: Caulobacter sp. UC70_42; assembly: GCF_044056025.1. NCBI lineage: Bacteria > Pseudomonadati > Pseudomonadota > Alphaproteobacteria > Caulobacterales > Caulobacteraceae > Caulobacter > Caulobacter sp. UC70_42. The sequence continues at coordinate 4,328,608 of NZ_CP171994.1, forward strand.
AAGAAGGGCCTAGAACCAGGCCCGCAGGCCGACGACGAAGCTGGTGTCGCTGACGTCGCGTCCGGCCGCGCGCGCCAGATCGGCGGTCTTGCCGACCGAGCGCTCGTAGGAGACGCCGATATAGGGCGCGAACTCGCGGCGGATTTCGTAGCGCAGGCGAAGCCCCAGCTCGGCCGTCGACAGACCCGAACCCGTTTCGGTTTCGGGGATGTTCTGGGCGGCGAAGTTGAGCTCGGCGCGAGGCTGCAGCAGCAAGCGCTGGGTCAAGCGCAGATCGTAGGCGCCTTCGACCCGCGCCAGCAGGTTTCCCTTGTTGGACAGGAAGACCGCGCCGCTGGCCTCCACCCAATAGGGCAGCAGGGTCTGGAAGCCGGCCGTCAGATAGGTGCGCGACTTGGGCTCCACATCCTGGCGCAGGCCGAACTGCAGGTCGGTATAGGGCGCCATGGCGCGTGAATAGAGAAGCTGTACTTCGCCAGCGTCGACGCCCTTGCGGTCGCCTTCACCCTCGGTCTTGACGACGAAGCGATTGATGTCGCCGCCGAACCAGGCCTCGCCTTCCCAGCGATAACCGTCCGCGCCGGAGCGAACCTGGCGCTCCAGGATGCTGGCCATCACCTGCGAGACCTGGGCGCCGCCGTGTTCACCGGCCAGCACCTTGCGCGCCCGGACCATCGCGCCCGGATCGAAGACCTTGTCGGCCAGGTAATCGACCGGCGGGGGCGGCGGGGGCGTCTCGTGCTCGGCGACCGGAGGCGCGCCCATCTCCATGCCGCCCTGCCCGCCGCTCATCGCGGACATGTCATGGCCAGCGGGCATCGCCATCGCCGCGCCGGGCTTGGCGTCGGCCGGCGCCATACCGTCCATCTTCATGTCGCCCATGGTCGACATGTCGTGGCCGGCCATCGGGGCGGCGGCGGGCTTGGCCGCGTCCATCTTCATGTCGCCCATGCCCGACATGTCATGGCCAGCGTGCGGATCGGCCGGCTTGGCCGCCGGCGCGGCGGGGGCCATGCCGCTCATGCCGCTCATCCCGGACATGTCGTGCCCGGCATGAGGGTCGGCCGCCTTGGCGGCCGGCTTCTTGGCCGGCGCCCTTTTCTTGGCGACCGGCGCGGCTTTCTTGGCGGGGGCCTTCTTCTTGGCGACCGGCGCCGAAGCGGCCGGCTTCATATCGTCCATCTTCATGCCGCCCATGGTCGACATGTCGTGGCCGCCTTGCTGGGCCAGCACCGGGCCAGCCCAGAGAACGGGCAGAAGAGCCAGAACCGAAACCTTCATCGCGCGGCCTCCCCTTGGGCGTCGCGCACGCTGAAGACCTGAAACATCCCGGCGTGCATGTGGTAGAGCATGTGGCAGTGGAAGGCCCAGTCACCGGTTTCGGCGGTGAAGTCGAAGCTGACCTTGCCGCCCGGCAGGACGATCACGGTGTGCTTGCGCGGCAGGTAGCCGCGTGGCCCGAAGGTCAGCTCGAAGAAGTGACCGTGCAGGTGAATGGGGTGGGCCATCATGGTGTCGTTCACCAGGGTGACGCGCACGCGCTCGCCGTTGCGGAAGGTGTAGGGCGGCGGCCCTTCGCTGAACTTGCGCCCGTCGAAACCCCACATGAACCGTTCCATGTTGCCGGTCAGGTGGATTTCCATCGATCGGCTGGGCGCGCGGGTGTCAGGGTTGGGCTCCAGGGCGACAAGGTCCTGATAGACCAGCACCCGGTGCCCGACGCTTTCCAGGCCCTGGCCCGGCTCACCGGTGCGATCGGCCGGCATCGGCGAGATCGTCTGCACGCCGGGGCCGAGCTTGACCCCCGGCGCGTTCAGCGGGTTGCGCATCGACATGTCCATGCCGCCCATGCCCGACATGTCGCCCATCGCGTCGGAGCCGCGCACGCGCGGCGCCGCCATGCCCGGCGCGGGCTTGACCGCCGGCATGGCGCCGTGGCCCATGGCCGCGTGATCCATGCCGCTCATGTCCATGCCCGGCATCGCCTTGCCGCCCATGTCCATGCCGTCCATCTTCATGCCGCCCATGTCCATGGACCCCATGTCCATGCCCATGTCGCGCATGTTGGCCAATGGACGGCTCCGCAGCGGCGGAACCTCGGCGCTCATGCCCAGGCGCGGCGCCAGGGTGGCGCGCCCCAGGCCCGAACGGTCGACCGACTCCGAGACGATGGTGAAGGCCTTGTCCTCGCGCGGCTGAACGATGACGTCGTAGGTCTCGGCGTTGCCGATCTGGAACTCATCGATCTCGACCGGTCGCACCGGCAGGCCATCGGCGGCCACCACGGTCATGCGCAGGCCCGGGATGCGAACGTTGAAGACCGACTGGGCCGCGGCGTTGATGAACCGCAGCCGCACGCGCTCGCCGGGCGAGAACAGGGCCGTCCAGTTGTCCTTGGGGCCGTGGCCGTTGATCAGGAAGGTGTAGGCCGCGGCGGTGACGTCGGAGATGTCGGTGGGGTCCATCAGCATCTTGGCCCACTCCCTCCGCTCGGCGAAGGTCTGGTCGCGGCCGGCTAGCAGGCCCGCCACGGTCTGGCGCTGATAGTTGAAGGCCCCACTCTGCTGCTTCATCTTCTTGAAGATGGTGTGGGGGTGCAGGCGGCTGTGATCGGACAGCACCACCACGTGCTCGCGATCGAAGGTGATCGGATCCTCGCCGGCCGGATCAATGATGATCGGCCCATAGTGACCCATCTGTTCCTGCAGACCCGAGTGACTGTGATACCAGTAGGTGCCCGACTGCTTGACCGTGAACTCGTAGGTGAAGGTCTCGCCCGGCTTGATGCCCGGGAAGCTCACGCCAGGCACGCCGTCCATCTCGAAAGGCACCAGCAGGCCGTGCCAGTGGATCGAGGTCTCCTCGTCCAGGGTGTTCTGCACCGAAAGCTTGACGCGCTGGCCCTCCTTCAGACGGATCAGCGGGCCGGGCACGGTGCCGTTGATGGTGACGGCATGGCCTTCGACGCCATCCACCCGGAACGGCGTGTGGCCGATCGTCAGCTTGATTTCCGAACCCGAGAGCGCGGGGGGCGAGCGACCGGCTTCAGCCGCCTTAGCCCAGCTGGGCAGCAGCCCGGAAAGCGCGGCCCCGCCGCCCAGCAGGCACAGGCCCTGAAGTAAGCGACGGCGGTCTAGAGCCGCATCGGATCGAAGCATGATAACCCTTTGGTCGAAGGTCCGCCGCCGGAGAAGCCCGAAGGGGCTGTGGCGCGGTCTTGACGGGGATTACGCAGCGCGGGGGCTCGGCCCTCACCGGCGCGTCGAAAAAGTATCAGCCCGGCGCAATCCATTCGGCCAGGCGCTTGCGCGCCCGATAGGCCCGGGTCTCGATGGTCTTGGCGCTGACGCCCAGGAGGTCGGCGGCTTCCTGTTGGGAGTAGCCTTCCAGATAGGTCAGGATCAGCGGCTCCTTGAGCTGAACCGGCAGGCGGGAAATCGCCGCTTCCAGCCGCGACAGTTGCTGGGCGCGTTCGGTTTGTGCCTCGGGATCCAGCCCCTCGTCGGCATAGTCGGGCGTACCGGGCGCATCGATCGAGCGTTCGCCCAGGATCAAGCGGCGCACGACCAGGCGGCGGCCATGGTCGCGGCATTTGTTGAGGGCGATGGCCCGCAGCCAGGTCGAAAACGGCCGAGCCGGATCGTAGCGGTCGAGCGCCTTCCAGGCGGCCACGAAACTGTCCTGAACGACATCGCGTGCGGCTTCCTGGTCGCCGACGTGACGGCGGGCAAAGGCGTGCAACGTTCCTTTGTGGCGGCGCATCAGCTGGCTGAATGCCGGCTCGTCGCCAGCCGCGGCCCGCCGCGCGAGGACGGCGTCCTCCGCTTCGCCGAGCCCTTCGGTCACGGCGCTTCGTTCGTGAGAGCCTGGGTGACGCGGCGATCGAACTTCTCCGCCTGCTCGGGAGTCAGCACCTTACGCATCGCCAGAACGTGCTGGACGGTTTCCAGTTGCAGGGCGCCCATGGCGGCGTGGAAGCGTTCAACGGCGGCCTGGACCTCAGGCGAATATTCGTGCCGTTCCTGGATGGCGGCAGCCAGCTGGGCGTTGGCGGCCCTCAGCTCGGCTTCGCGAGCCTTGCGACGCACTGAAAAATCCTGCTCGAGCACGTCGAGCTGGCGGTCCTGGTCCGCTGACAGCTTCAGTTCGTGGTGGACCATCTCGTGCAGCGAGACCGGGCGGCGCGTGGGCAGCAGACCGCAGGAACCGATCCAGGCCCCGGCCGCGCCGGCCAGGAACGCCAGGATGACGGTGAGGATCAGGCCACGGGTGATCTTGAGCATCAGCGACCGCCGCCCAGCAGGGTCGAGGGCGCCAGGTGTGCGTCCACCGAGAAGGCCGAGATTTCCGCCGGCTCGCGCGCGGCCGCCACGGCGGTGAAGGTGCCCCCCGCCAGGCCAACACCCAAGGCGGCGATCACGCAGGCCGCGCGCACGGGCAGAAGCGCGCTGGACATTCGGCGAGCGTCCCGGGCGCTATCGATGCGCGCCCAGATCTGGCCTTCGAGGCCATGCAACGATGCTGTCGGCGATCGCCTCAGCACCTCCAACATTTGATCGAGCTCATCGCTCATGGGTCGATCCCCTGACCTTGAAGTCTCACTATACGCAAGCGGCGCGCGGTCCCCCTCACTTAAGGACCCTTTGGCGCCGTGACCTAGCATCTTAGCGACAAATGGGGCGCGCAGTTGTCTTGTCCGTAGGGGGGGATCGCTCGGGCGGTAGCGCGGCGGACCGAGGGGGCGCGCCCTCGATCCGCGGCGTCAAACCCTGGAGACCGTCGGTTCAGCGGGCCAGCATGGTGCTCATCTGGTCGATCTCCTTCTTCTGGCCCTCGATGATGCCGGCGCAAAGGGTGCGGATTTCCGGATCGCGGATCGGGGCCTTGCCGCACATCAGGATCGCGCCGGAATGGTGAGGGATCATCGAGCGCAGGAACTCGCGGTCGCCGATCAGCCATTGCTGGCGAATAGCGGCAAAACACAAAATCCCGATCGCCAGGCTGGTGGCGATCAGGGCCCGGTTGAGGCCGGCCTTTGGATACATCATCCCCATCAGGGCCAGTTCCAGGACGATCATCGGTGCGGTCATCAGCCCGGCCATGTAGGCCTGGTTTAGGCTGGGGTGGATGCTCGAGGCCTTGTCGACCATGGCGTACATCAGGATGTACATGGCGATGAATGACAGGACGGTCATCACCGCCAGGCGAAGATAGGGTCCATGCTTGTCGTGGGAATGATCCATAGGCGTCGCTCCGTCAGGCGCGGTTTGAGGGATCTTCGGGATACGGCGCGCGCGAGCGCTTCCCTCAGCCCCTTAAGCGTGGCCATGCTCTTTTGTTTGACCGCCAGCCGGCGTATTCAGAACACCATGTGGAGCATCGCGCGCCTCATCCTTATGGTCTTGGCCCTGGCCGGCTTCGTCGGCCAGACCAGCGTGCGCGCCATGCCGATGACGCCAGACGCACCGCCCGCGGCGGCGCCCCTGTCGATGATGGACTGCGCCGACATGCCGGGCATGGGCGAGGCGCCCATGGCCATGGACGTCGGCAAGGCCCAGACGCCGGCCAAGACACCGGCCCCCGCGCCCTGCAAGAAAATGACGCCCGATTGCATCGGCAAGATGGGTTGCGGCACGGCGGCGATCCCCCCGCCCGCCACCTTGGCTTTCGCTGCCATCGCCCACTTCGCCGACGTCTCCTTCCAGATCGCAGAGCGCGACCATGACGGCCTCGATCCGTCGCCTCCCTTCATCCCACCGATAAGCCTGGCCTGAACGCGCGTCCGCACGTCGGACGCCCATGACCAGCGCTCGCCCGTCGCGCCTTGGACGGGCTTTCAATCGGTATGGAGAAGGTCGATGACCTCCAAGATGATCCTGGCGATCGGCGCTGGCGCGCTGTCGCTCACCCTGGCCGCTGCGGCTCAGGCCGCCGACATGCCGGCGCCCGCCAAGGACTACGTCCTGCGCGTCGCCCCGCCGTCACCGAACCCGCACGACGTGTTCCGTCGGACGATCCAGGTCCCGCGCGCGACGGACATGGCTCAAGCGCCGTGCGACTGCCCGATGATGAAGGGCGGTTCGGCCATGCGGGAACACTGCATGGACAAGTCGGCCTAACGACCTGACGTCCGGGACGCGTTGGCGGTCCGCCGTCGACGCGTCCTTTCCTCGACATCGCAAATACGGGAGCGCGTGATGCGCCTTGCCCTCTTGTGCGCGGCGGCCGTGCTGGTCGCGCCGTCCGCGAACGCCAGCCCCCTCACCTATGCCCAGGCCCTGGACGCGGCCGCGCGCTCGGCGCCCAGCCTCAAGGCCTCGGCGCTGAAGATCGACGCGGCCAAGGCCGAGGTCGGCCCGGCCGGCGCCCTGCCCGATCCGACGCTGGCGCTGGGGATCGACAACTTTCCGGTCTCGGGGCCGCTCGCCGGCCGCCTCGGCGCCGACGAGATGACCATGGGCCGCGTCGGCTACGCCCAGGACGTCCCCAATAGCCGCAAGCGCGCCGCCCGGGTCGAACGCGCCGAGGCTGGGGTGGCCACCGCCAGCGCCGAGGCCGTCCTGGAAGCTCGCCAAGTCCGCACGGCCGCCGCCATCGCCTGGATCGAGGCCGACTACGCCCATCGCCGCCTCGCGGCGATCGACGCCATTCTCGCCCAGCTCGAACCGCTATGGTCCGCCGCGCCATCGGCGGTCGCCTCGGGCAAGAGCCGTCCCGCGCAAGCCTTGGCGGTTCAGGCGGCGCGGGCGGCTCTGGAAGATCAGCGAGCCGAGGTCCAGGCCAGCGAGGTTCGCGCCTTGGCTCAGTTGGCCCGCTGGACCGGCGAAGATGATCCATCGACCGCCGGAGCGCCGCCACCAGTCGAAATCGACCCAGCAGTCCTGCGTGCCGGATTGGACCGCCATCCGTCCCTGGCCATCCGCGACGCCGCCGTCGGCGAAGCCCGCGCCGGAACGCGCCTGGCCAAGGCCGAGACTTCGCCCGACTGGGGCTGGGACGTTGCTTATCAGCGACGCGACCCGATGTTCGGCGACATGGTCTCGGCCGGCGTCACAGTCTCCCTGCCCCTCTGGAAACACACGCGTCAGGACCCGATGATCGCCGCCCGCGCCGCCGACCTGGGCCGCGCCGAGGCCCAGCGCGAGGATACGCGACGGACCTTACGCGCCCAGCTCGACTCGGATCTGGCCGATCACGTCATGCACCATGACCAGTGGCTCCGCGCCCGCGACCGGCTCGTCCCCTTGGCCAAGCAGCGGGCCGAGCTGGAGACCGCCGCCTACGGCGCTGGGACAACCGGCCTCTCCGATGTCCTCGACGCCTTCGCGGACTTGGCCAACGCCCAGCTGACCGCCCTCGACCGCGAGGCGGCCGTCGCCGTCGACGCCGCGCGCCTGACCCTCACCTACGGATCCGACCAATGACCTCCGCCCGTTCCCGCACGCCGGTCATCGCGGCCAGCGCCGCCACGCTCGTCCTGGTCGCCGGCGCTGGCGGTTATGGCCTGGCGCGCTTGACCGCCCAGCCCATGGCTGCCGCGCCGACCAACGCCGACGCGCGCAAGCCGCTCTACTGGTACGACCCGATGGTCCCGGGCCAGCACTTCGACAAGCCTGGCAAGTCGCCGTTCATGGACATGCAGTTGCTCCCTAAATACGCCGACGAGAAGGGTGCGGAAGATGGCGCCGTTCGGATCGACGCCGGCGCCGCCCAGAACCTTGGCCTCCGCACGGTCCAGGTGCGCGAGGGCCGCTTGCCCGGCGGTCTTAGCGTTCCCGGGACCGTCGAATTCAATCAGCGCGATGTCGCCGTGGTGCAGGCGCGCGCGGGCGGCTTCGTCCAGAAGGTCAATGCCCGCGCGCCCGGCGACGTGATCGCCGCCGGCGCGCCATTGGCCGACATCCTGGTCCCGGACTGGGGCGGCGCTCAGGCCGAGTACTTGGCGGTGCGCCGATCGGGTGATCCCGCGCTGATCTCGGCCGCGCGTCAACGCCTGAAGCTGCTGGGCATGTCCGAAGGCCTGGTCCAGGCCGTCGAGCGCGATGGTCGCCCCAGAACCATCATCACCATCCCGACGCCGAGTGGCGGCGTCATCACGCGCCTGGACGTCCGCGCTGGCATGACGGTGGCCATGGGCCAGACCCTGGCCGAGATCAACGGCGTGGGCCGTGTGTGGGTGACAGCCGCCGTCCCCGAGGCCCTGGCCGGCAAGCTGCGATCGGGTCAATCGGCGGGCGTCACCTTCACCGCCTGGCCAGGAGAGCGGTTCGATGGCCGCGTTCAGGCGATCTTGCCTCAGGTCCAGGGCGACAGTCGCACGGTCCAGGCCCGCATTGAGCTGGCCAACCCACAGGGCCGCCTACGACCTGGCCTTTTCGCCACCGTCACCTTTGCCGCCGCCGACAAATCAGCCCTGCTCATCCCATCCGAGGCGGTGATCCGCACCGGCCGGCGGGCCGTCGTGATGCTGGCCAGCGGCAATGGCCGCTACCAGGCCGTCGAGGTGCGCACTGGCGAGGAAGCCGGCGGCCAAACCGAGATCCTGGCGGGCTTGAACGCCGGACAGTCCGTCGTCGCGTCGGGCCAGTTCCTGGTCGAACTCCGAGGCCAGCCTTTCCGGTCTCCAGGTTCGCCCCCTGCCCGCGCAACCGGCGATGTCGCCAATGCCCAGCATGGCGATGCCCCCGACGTCCAAAGTCGCTCCGACGTCGCCCCTGCTTCCCAGCGCCGAGGGCCGCATCGAGATGATCGACAAGGACGGTGTGACCATCTCGCACGGCCCGGTCCCAGCCATAGGCTGGCCGGCCATGACCATGACCTTCAGCGCTGACGCCCGCCAACTGCAAGGCCTGAAGGCCGGCGATCAGGTCACCTTCGCCTTCGAGCAGACCGCGCGGGGCGCGACGGTGCGGCGCATCGCCAAGATGGAGACGGCCCGATGATCGCCGCCGTCATCCGCTGGTCGGTCGCCAATCGCTTCTTTGTCTTGCTGGCGGCCCTGATCCTGGTCGTGGCCGGCGGCTTCGCGGTGCGCTCGACCTCGATCGACGCGCTACCCGATCTCTCCGACACCCAGGTGATCATCCGCACGAGCTATCCTGGCCAGGCGCCGCAGCTGGTCGAAAACCAGGTCACCTATCCGCTGGCCAGCACCATGCTGTCGGTCCCCGGGGCTAAGACCGTGCGCGGCTACTCGTTCTTCGGCGACAGCTTCGTCTACGTCATCTTCGACGACGCGACCGACCTCTACTGGGCGCGGTCGCGGGTGCTGGAATATCTCAACCAGGTCCAGTCGCGCCTGCCGGCCAGCGCCAAGCCGTCCCTGGGCCCCGACGCCACCGGCGTAGGCTGGGTGTTCGAATACGCCCTGGTCGACCGGCGCGACGGCCATGACTTGTCGCAGCTGCGCGGCCTGCAGGACTGGTTCCTGCGCTATGAGCTGAAGGGCGTGCCGGGCGTGGCCGAGGTCGCGCCGATCGGCGGCATGGTTCGGCAGTACCAGGTGGTCGTCGATCCGGCCAAGCTGGCCGGCTACGGCGTCACCCACCAGCAGGTCGTTCGAGGCGCTCAAGGCCGCCAACGGCGAGGCCGGCGGCTCGGTGCTGGAACTGGGCGAGGCCGAATATATGGTCCGCGCCGGCGGCTACCTGAAAAGCCTCGAACGACTTCCGCGCCGCTCCCTTGCGCACCGGCGTCGGAGGGACGCCCGTCACCATCGGCGATGTCGCCACCGTCCAGGTCGGCCCCGAGATGCGCCGAGGCGTCGCCGAGCTGAACGGCCAGGGCGAGGTCGCCGGCGGCGTCGTGGTGATCCGCTCCGGCGAGAACGCACGCGCGGTGATCGCCGCCGTGAAGACCAAGCTGGAGACGCTGAAACACAGCCTGCCGCCAGGCGTCGAGGTGGTCACCACCTATGACCGCTCGGGCCTGATCGACCGCGCCGTCCACAACCTCTCGAGCAAGCTGGTCGAGGAATTCCTGGTCGTGGCCTTGGTCTGCGCCCTCTTCCTGGGCCACCTGCGCTCGGCCCTGGTGGCGATCGTCACCCTGCCGCTGGGCGTGCTGGCGGCCTTCCTGGTGATGAAGAGCCAGGGCGTCGACGCCAACATCATGTCGCTGGGCGGCGTGGCCATCGCCATCGGCGCCATGGTCGACGCCGCCGTGGTGATGATCGAGAACGCCCACAAGCACCTCGAACGGTGGGCGCACGCACACCCCGACCAGGACCTGGCTCCGGCCGAACGCTGGCGCATCATCACCGAGGCCGCGGTCGAGGTGGGGCCGGCGCTGTTCTTCAGCCTTCTGATCATCACCCTGTCGTTCATCCCCGTCTTCACCTTGCAGGCCCAGGAAGGACGCCTGTTCCGCCCCTTGGCCCTGACCAAGACCTACGCCATGGCCGGCGCGGCGATCCTGTCGGTGACCCTGGTCCCGGTGCTGATGGGCTGGCTGATCCGGGGCCGCATCCCCAACGAAGCCTCCAACCCGATCAACCGGACCCTGACGGCGCTCTATCGTCCCACGCTCGACGCGGTGCTGGCCAAGCCCCGCCTGACGCTGATCGTGGCCGCCGTCGCCCTGCTGACCACGGCCTGGCCGCTGTCGCGACTGGGCGGCGAGTTCATGCCGGCGATGGACGAGGGCGACCTGCTCTACATGCCTTCGGCCCTGCCCGGTCTTTCCGCGGCCAAGGCCGGCGCCCTGCTCCAGCAGACCGATCGGCTGATCAAGACCGTGCCCGAGGTCGAGAGTGTGTTCGGCAAGGCCGGCCGCGCTGAGAGCGCCACCGATCCCGCGCCGCTGGAAATGTTCGAAACCACTATCCGCCTCAAGCCTCGCAACCAATGGCGGCCGGGCATGACACCCGACAAGCTGGTGGCGGAGCTGGACCGGACCGTCCGCGTCCCAGGCCTGACCAATGTCTGGGTTCCACCGATCCGCAACCGCATCGACATGCTGGCCACGGGGATCAAGAGCCCGATCGGGGTGAAGGTCTCGGGCGCGGATCTCGCCCAACTCGACGACGTGGCTCGGCGGATCGAAACCGTGGCCAAGACCGTGCCGGGTGTCAGCTCCGCCCTGGCCGAGCGCCTGACGGGCGGCCGCTATATCGACGTGACCATCGATCGGACCGCGGCGGCTCGCTACGGCCTCAATATCGCCGACGTCCAGTCGATCGTCTCCAGCGCCATCGGCGGCGAGACCATCGGCGAGACGGTGGAGGGCCTGGCCCGCTATCCAATCAGCGTCCGCTACCCGCGCGAGTTGCGCGATAGCCTGGACGGCCTGCGAACCTTGCCGATGCTGACGCCCAGCGGTCAGCAGATCACGCTGGGAACCGTGGCCGATGTCCGCGTCACCGATGGCCCGCCGATGCTGAAGACCGAGAACGGCCGTCCCACCACCTGGGTCTATGTCGATGTCCGCGACCGCGATCTGACCTCGGTCGTCACCGACCTGCAGAAGGCGGTGGCACGCGAGGTCCGAACGCCGCCCGGCGTCAGCCTCTCCTATTCGGGCCAGTTCGAGTATCTGCAGCGCGCTGCCGACCGCCTGAAGATCGTCGTGCCGGCCACTCTGCTGATCATCTTCGTGCTGCTCTACGCGATCTTCCGCCGCTTCGATGAGGCGGGACTGATCATGGCCACCCTGCCGTTCGCCCTGACCGGCGGAATCTGGACGCTCTACCTGCTCGGCTACCACCAGTCGGTCGCCACCGGCGTTGGGTTCATCGCCCTGGCGGGGGTCGCCGCCGAGTTCGGCGTGGTGATGCTGATCTATCTCAAGCACGCGCTCGACGCGCTGCCTCCGGATCCAACGACGGATCAGGTCGCCCAGGCGGTGCGTGACGGCGCCCTGCTGCGGGTGCGGCCCAAGGCCATGACCGTGGCGGTGATCCTTGCGGGTCTCATGCCCATCCTGCTGGGCCACGGCGCGGGCGCCGAGGTGATGAGCCGCATCGCCGCGCCGATGATTGGCGGCATGCTGAGCGCGCCGCTGCTGTCGATGTTCGTAATCCCGGCCGGCTATCTGCTGCTGCGTCGACGGACAGCGCGACGATAAAGCGCAAAAAGGCACGCGTCGCGGTCTGGCGACGCGTCCCGGATCGACCTAACCGCGGCCGCAGCAGCCCTTGACTGGCGCCGGCCCGCCACCGGCCGCGGCCATCGCGATGGGCACGGGTGTGTAACCGGCCGCGGTGATGGCGGCCGCTACCGGCTCGGGCCTGGCCTCGGTGTCCACGGCGACTTGCTTGGCCGACAGATCGACCTGGACCCGAGCCTTGGGGTCCAGCGCGACCAGGGCCTCGGTGATGGCCTTGGCGCAGTGGCCGCAGCTGATGTCCTCGACGGCGAAACGAAGCATGGAAGTCTCCTTGTGATCGGCTTCGTTGCGGTACATGGGGCTTCCCACCATGGGAAGGTCAAGGGCGCCGTCTCTGGATCGACGATCTTCGACAACGGCTTGACCTTACCATGATGGGAAGGATCATCAGGATCGGGCACCCTTTGCAGGAAAGCCGCCAATGCCCGCTCCGACCTTCGATCCGATCGATATTCCTGTGCTGGGGATGACTTGCGCCAGCTGCGTGCGCCGGGTGGAGACGGCCATCGCCGCCGTTCCCGGCGTCAGCGCGGCCGCCGTCAACCTGGCGACCGAACGCGCCCAGGTCCGGTTCAGCGAGGGCGGTCAGACAAAGGCCGTCGTCGACGCCATCCGCAAGGCCGGATACGAGCCGCTCTCCAGGACAATGGACCTGGTGATCGAGGGCATGACCTGCGCCAGTTGCGTGGGTCGGGTCGAACGCGCGCTCGCCAGTGTTCCGGGTGTGCTCGACGCCACGGTCAATCTGGCCACCGAGCGCGCCAGCGTGACCGTTCTTGAAGGCCTCGAACCCGCCGGGCTGATCGGCGCCATCGCCGCGTCGGGCTATTCGGCCCACATCGCCCCAACCGCCTCGGCCGAGAACGCCGACCGCCAGCAGCAGGCTCGCGAACACGAGATCAAGGGCCTCAAGCGCGACGTGGCGCTGGCCGCGGCCGCCACCTTGCCGCTGTTCATCGTCGAAATGAGCCGCCACTTCGTGCCCGGCGCACATGCCTGGCTGATGACCTATCTGCCCGATGCGATCTGGCGGCCGGCCAGCTTCCTGCTCGCCGCCGCTGTGCTGCTGGGTCCGGGCTTGCGCTTCTATCGCAAGGGCGTTCCGGGCCTGCTGCGCGGTGCGCCCGACATGAACGCCCTGGTCGTGCTGGGGGCCAGCGCCGCATTCTTGTTCTCGGCGGTGGCCACCTTCGCTCCGGCTTGGCTGCCAGCCGGCGCCGACCAGGTCTATTACGAGGCCGCCGCGGTCATCGTCACCCTGGTGCTGGTGGGCCGACTGTTCGAGGCCCAGGCCAAGGGCCGCACCAGCGAAGCGATCAAGCGGCTGATGACCTTGCAGGCCAAGACCGCCCGGGTCGAGCGCCAAGGCGTGATCCTGGACGTCGCCATCGGCGAGGTCCGGGTCGGCGACATCGTCCTGGTCCGGCCCGGCGAGCGCCTGCCCGTCGACGGACAGGTCCTCGACGGCGCCTCGTTTGTCGACGAGTCGATGCTGACGGGCGAGCCGATCCCCGTGGAGAAGAGCGCCGGAGCCAGTGTCACTGGCGGCACGCTCAACAAGAACGGCACCTTGCGGTTCCGCGCCGACAAGGTCGGCGCGGCCACCATGCTGGCCCAGATCGTCCGCATGGTCGAAAGCGCCCAGGGCGCCAAGCTGCCGATCCAGGCCCTGGTCGATCGCATCACCGGCTGGTTCGTGCCGGCGGTGATGGCCGCGGCCTTGCTGACCTTCGTCGCCTGGCTGGTTTTCGGCGCCTCCCCGGCCCTGAGCTTCGCCCTCGTCAACGCCGTGGCTGTGCTGATCATCGCCTGTCCCTGCGCCATGGGCCTGGCCACCCCGACCTCGATCATGGTCGGAACCGGCAAGGCCGCCGAACTGGGCGTGCTGTTCCGGCGCGGCGAGGCCCTGCAAGGATTGGCCGACGTTCAGGTCGTGGCGTTCGACAAGACCGGCACCCTGACCCTGGGTCACCCGGCGCTCACCGACCTGCAGCCCGCGCCTGGCTATCAGGCCGAAACGGTCCTGGCGCTGGCGGCCGCTGTCGAGGCCCAGTCCGAGCACCCCATCGCCCTGGCCGTGATCGATGCGGCCCGCGCCAAGGGCCTGGACATCGACACAGCCGAAGGCTTCGAAGCCGCGGTCGGACACGGCGCCCAAGCCGTTGTTGGCGGCCGGCGGGTCCAGATCGGAGCCGATCGCTTCATGGCCAGCCTGGCCATTGCGGTCGAGGCCTTCGCGCCAGAGGCCGAGCGGTTGGCCGGCGAGGCAAAGACCCCGCTCTATGTCGCCATCGACGGCGTGCTGGCCGGCCTGCTGGCGGTGGCCGACCCGATCCGCCCGACCAGTCTGGCGGCGGTGCGGGCGCTTCAAGCCCAGGGCCTGAAGGTGGCCCTGGTCACCGGCGACAACGCCGTCACCGCCCGAGCCGTGGCCGATCGCCTGGGCCTGGACGAGGTGGTTGCTGAGGTGTTGCCCGATGGCAAGATCGCCGCCGTCGAGGCCTTGAAGGCCCAGTTCGGACGGGTGGCCTTCGTCGGCGACGGGATCAACGACGCGCCCGCCCTGGCCGCGGCCGACATTGGCCTGGCCATGGGCGGCGGCTCGGACATCGCCATCGAGAGCGCCGATGTCGTATTGATGCGCGGCGATCCGCGCGCGGTGGCCACGGCCCGGGCTCTAAGCCGAGCGGTGCTGGCCAACATCCGCCAGAATCTGATCTGGGCGTTCGGCTACAACGCCGTACTCATCCCCGTGGCGGCAGGCGCGCTCTATCCGCTGTTTGGCCTACTGCTTTCGCCTATGGTCGCGGCCGGCGCCATGGCGCTGTCGAGCGTCAGCGTCCTGGCCAACGCGCTGCGCCTGCGCGGCTTCAAGGACGCCGCCAGCCTGGAAGGAACACCCGCATGAACATCGGTCAGGCCGCGCGCGCATCCGGCGTCACCGCCAAGATGATCCGCTACTACGACGAGATCGGCCTGGTGCGGCCGGTCAGTCGGACCGACGCCAACTATCGCGAATATGACGCGCGGGAGGTCAACGAGCTGCGCTTCATCAAGCGGGCGCGCAGCCTGGGCTTTTCAATGGAGGAGATCACCGGGCTTCTCTCGCTCTGGCGCGACCGGGGCCGGCCCAGCCGCGAGGTCAAGGCCATTGCCGACAAGCACGTGGCCGCGCTCGATACGCGGATCGCCGAAATGCAGGCCATGGCCGACACCCTGCGGCACCTGTCCCATTGCTGCGCCGGAGACGACCGGCCCGAGTGTCCGATCCTGGCGGATTTGACCGGCGGAAGCGAGCCGACATCGGCGCGTCCCAAGCAGGCCGCCCACGGCCGCAGGCGTGGGCGCGACTAGGTCTTGTCGAGCAAGGACAGGGTGCTCTTTTCCATCGCGTCCAGGTTCTCCAGGACGTTGAGATTGGCCTCGTAGGCCCGCATCGCCTGCTTCATGTCCAGCCCCTCGGCCAGACCGTTGACATTGGGGGTCAGGACATAGCCGGCCGCATCCGCCGCCGGATGGCCAGGCTCATAAGCCTTGGGAAAGGGCGACGGATCTGGCCGCACGCGGCTCATCTCCACGCCCTGTCCCTCGCCGAGGTCCTTGACCTCGAAGACCGGGATCTGGCGGCGATAGGGCTCCGCGCCTGGCGTCGATCCCGTCGAATTGGCGTTGGCCATGTTCTCGGCGATCACCCGCATGCGGCCCTGCTGGGCGCGCAAGGCCGAGGCGGCGATCGCCGCCCCGCCCCCATCTCCATGGCCGATCTTGCTCATCGTCACCTCCTGGCGGTGGAAAGACGCGCGCCGCCCAGGCCGGCGGCGGCCGGAACCAGCGGCCAGACGTCGAAAGGTCTGACGCTCATGGCGCGAGATCGGGTTCGGCCGCATGGTCCATGGCGCTGTAGCGCACTTCCAAGCGCGCCACGGCCGCGTCCGAGACACCCTTGAGCAGGACATCATAGCGAGCCGGCTGGGCGTCTTTGCCGGGCGGCAGCAGACCGCTCCAATGGGTGACGGCCCTGGCCAGGATCGCGCCACCGCCGTCGAAAGCGGTGACATCCAGATGCGCCGTCAGCGGCGGCGCGGCGGCATGGATGCTGCTGGTGACCTTGCCCAGCACCCAAAGCCCCTTGGGCGTCGGCAAGGTCGTGGTCGTCAGGATGGTGACGGGCGGCGCGTCGACGCGATCGATGTGCGCCGGTTCCTGGGCCGCGGCCAAAACCGGCATGAGCTGAGCCAGGGTCGTGCTGGCCATCAGCACCGCCGCCGCGCCGAAGAGCCAGGCGTTGGGCGACAGACCGGTCCCGCGCGCCGTTGAGCGCCGATCGGGGCGCCGTGAACGCCAAGCCATGCTTAAATCGCCTCCCAGAACGAATGGGCCTTCGACTCTGTGTACGCGAGCCAAGGCGTTACCCCTCGCCCGTCACCTCCGCCGAAGGATCAGGCCAAATCGGCGGCCTGCTCGCGAAGGAGGTTGTGGATGGCGGTTGCGGCGATCGCCGCCTCGCCGACGGCGACGCTGATCTGGTTGAGCCCTCGCACCACGTCGCCGGCCGCGTAGAGACCTGGGCGAGAGGTCTTCTGATGCCCGTCGACGATCGCGCAGCCGCCCGCATCCAGCGCCAGATCAAGCGACGCCAGAAGCCGTGTCTGAGGCTCCACGCCCAGCGCGCCGTAGATGGCGTCGAAGGGCGCCAGCTCGCGCCCGTGGGCGTCGCTCGCCCGGACCACACCACCGGCGAAGCGCACGGATCCTGGCTGCGTCGCCTCGAGCGCCACGCCGGCTTGGCGCAAGTCGGCCGCCATCGTCGCGGAGAGTTCGCGCCCGTCGCTGAGCAGGGTGACCGAGGCGCTGTAGGCGCGCAGGAAGAGCGCTTCGCGGGCGGCATGGTCGCCATCGCCGATCACCGCAACCCTCTTGTTGATCGCCTCGAAGCCGTCGCAGATCGGGCAGAACCGCAGGACCCCTTGCTGCACAGCCGCCTGGGCGTCGAGCAGTTGGGGCCAGCGGTCGCGCACCCCGGTGGCGACCAGCACGGTGCGCGCCCGCACCACCTGCCCCTTGAAGATGACCCGCCAGTCGCGCGCCTGAGCCTCCAGCGCCAGCACCTCCCCGCCCCACTCGGGCTTGCCGTAGGGCAGCATCTGGCGTTGCAGGCGCCGCAGGAGGTCCAGGCCGCCGATCCCCTCGGGAAAGCCCGGGTAGTTGTGACTGCGCGGGATCATCGCCACGCGGCTGCCGCCGCGTTCGGCGATCAGCACGGTGCGTCGAAACCGGAGCAAATAGAGCGCGGCGACCAGGCCCGCGGGGCCAGCTCCGATGATCACGCAGTCGACGGGGTCGGACATCGGGCAGCATCCGGGTCAGAGGTCAGGATCGGGCGGCCCGGCGCGAGCGCAGCGTCCGCGCTGGATATACGCAGCCGCCGCCTGGCGCCCTCGCGCCTGGCCCCGGGCACAACGCGGGCGCACAGAATGGGTCTGGCGCCGCTGGGTCCAAAGCGCTTTGCTGGCCAAGCGCCGCCACGCCGATTCAAGGCGGCCAGGAGGGGCCTTAAGTGTCGGATGCTTTGATGCGGGAGCTGTTGGGCCGCTGGCGGGACGATCCACGCGGCGCCTATCGCGGCTGGTTTCTGTGGGAAGACCGGCTGAAGAACTTCAGGTCGATCCGGCGCGGCGTCCAGCAGGTCGCCGCCGAGATCGAGACCAACCGGTTTGGCGTGACCTATCGCGGCTCATCGCTGGAGACCGTCGTCCACTCGATCGCCGAGCAGCGGCAGGTGTTCAAAGGCGCCGACCACGCCTTTCTGTGGAAGCCCAAGCTGCGCATCCCCGACATCTATGAGAACCCCGACAACCAGCGGGCCTTTGGCCGCCTGCTGGACGCCTGCGTCTGCTGCGACACCGAAGAGCACGTTCTGGCCGAGATCCATCGCATCGACGCGCTGAAGATCAAGGGCCTGGGACCGGCGGTCGCCAACATCCTCTATTTCCTGCACCCGACCATCGCCCCGCCGTTCAACACCGCCATTGTCCGGGGCTACAACGCCCTGACCGGGGCCAATGTGAAGCTGGGGCGCTGGGACCAGTACCTGGCCATGCGCCAAGGCCTGATCGCCTTCAACCAGCGCCATCGCGACCTGCTATCCAACGACCTGGGCGCGGTCGCCGCTTTCTGCTTCGATCTGGGCATGGGCCTCTATGCGCCGCCGCCGCGCGCCGACGACGAAGCAGCCCGCCAGGCCTTCGTCGCCGACCTGGCCAAGGTCCGCTCGCAAGCCGCCACCTCGACGCCGGCCGAAGCCGACGACCGGACCCATACCCAGATCCAGGGCTGGTTGCGCGATCTGGGGCTGGCGCTGGGCTATCAGGTCTGGATCGCTCAGAACGATCGCGGCCGCGCCTATGGGACGGGCCGGCTGGGCGACCAATGCCTGCCAAGGCTTCCGGCCGAGCTTGAGGGCCGCCCCGGCGCCGAGGCGGTGCGCCTGATCGACGTGCTATGGCTGGACGCGGCCGGCGCTATCGTCGCCCCCTTCGAGGTCGAGCACACCACGTCGATCTATTCGGGTATCGTGCGGATGCTGGACCTAGCCCTAGGCGGAGAGACCAGCGGCCTGCACAGCCTGTTCCTGGTCGCGCCCGACAAGCGTGAGACCGATGTCCGCGCCCAGATCGCCCGGCCCGCCTTCAGCCGCATCGCCGATCTCAGCGTCCGCTACCTGCCCTACAGCGCCCTGGAGAAGCATCGCGACGCCATCGGCCAGTTCGGCGCGGGGATCGCCGCCCTGGAGAAGGTGTCCCACCGCCTCACCTGATCGGCGCCGACCGGTCGAGGGCCAGATCCTTGCCTAGCAGCTTGCGCGCCCGATAGACTCGGGTCTCGATCGTCTTGACCGAGACCTTCAGGACGTCGGCGGCCTCCTGCTGGCTCATGCCTTCGAAGGCCGTCAGCAGCAGCGCCGCCTTCAGCGCCGAGGGCAGCCTGGCGATGGCGCGGCCCAGGCGCGCGGCCGCCTCGTCCTGCAGCACGCCGGTTTCGGCGCTGGCGGCCGGATCGGGGGTCGCCAGCGCCTCTGCGTCGTCCAGGCCGCGCGCGCCGAACACCAGCCTGCGCACCATCATGCGCCGTCCGCGGTCGCGAGCCTTGTTGATGGCGATGGTGCGCAGCCAGGCGCCGAACGAGCGGTCGGGATCGTAGCGCTTCAGCGCGCCCCAGGCGGCGATGAAGGCCTCATGCACCGCCTCATAAGCCTCATCGGCGTCGTCGGTGTAACGGCGCAGCAGACGATAGAGCCGCTCCTTGTGGCGGCGCACCAGGACGGCGAAGGCCTGATCGTCGCCAGCCGCCGCCCGTTCGGCGAGTGCGTTGTCGGACGCTTGGCTGTCCACGGTCAGCGCGCATCTTCGGTCAGGGATCGCACGACGGCCTGATCGAACCGGGCGGCTTGCTGGGGTGTCAGCTCCCGGCGCATGCCCACCGTGTGGACGATGGTTTCCTTCTGCAGCGCCCCCATGGCCTCATGCACCCGGTCGATCGCCCGCTGTACCTTGGGGGTATAGGCGTGCGTCTCCTGGATGGCCTGGGCCAGCTCGATATTGGCCGTGCGCATCTCCGCTTCGAGCTTCAGTCGGCGGGTTTCGTGATCGCTTTCGATGTCGGCGATGCGCTGCTTCTGAGCGGCGCTGAGACGCAGTCCGTGATGAACCAGCTCATGAAGCGCCGGTGGACGCGCGCCCAGGGTGATCAGCTGCGCGCCGGTCCACACGCCCAGCAAGGCCACGACCAGCGACAGGCACAAGGTCAGGGCCGTGCTGCGGACCATGCCCACTAACGCCCCTCCAGCAGGCTGGACGGGGCCAGCCGCGCCGCGCTCGCGAACAGACCGTAGTCGCGTTGAGGCTCGACCGTGGAGGCGGCCAGGGCGCTGCCAGCGGTCAGGCCCATGGCCAGGGCCAGCACTACCGAGGCGATCTGGACGGGGGCCATGGCCGCCTGGACCAGAGCCTCACGCCGCAACGCGGCGATCCCCCGGCCGACTTCGGCCTCCAGGCCGTCCAGCGACCTGTCGGCCGGGCGGGCCGCCAGGCGCCCGATCAGCTCATCCAAAGGCTCGGTCATGTGCAGGATCCTTCAAGCTCTCCCCAAAGCGGATACGCGTCAGGGCGGCGCGCCCCCTGCGACGCTTGCGCGATCTTCAGAAGCTCGGGTCGAGACCCTTGCCGGGTGGACGGCTAACGGCGGTTCGGGAGCGGTGTCGGCGAGGATGTCGGCGCGCCCGCGCCCTGGGGCGGCGTCAACCGTCCGACGACCTTGAAGGTAACGCTGGCGGCGACGGGCTGGGCTTCGCCAGGAATCTTGGCGGTGAACTTCAGCGCCCAGGTTCCGTCGGTCGGCAGGTCCGCGCGGAAGGTGTAGACCCCGTAGTCCAGGCTGGGGGCGAAGAAGGCGGGCAAGGCCCCATCCGCCTGCCCCTCCGGCGAGCGATCGACTTGCAGATTGCTGAATTGGACCTGCGGAACCAGGCGATTGTCCAGCCGCCAGACCCGAACCTGCAGCTGTACGGCCACGCCGCGCGCCACCACAGACGCGATCGGCTCGAAGCGATAGTCCGTCGGCGCGGCATGGCCTGTCGCCGGCCACAGCGCCAGCCCGGCCAAGCCCGCCAGGCGCCCGATGCGCAGTCCTTGCGACCTCATGTCCAATGTCCCGCTTGTCGCCGCCGCGGCGCGATCCACGCCAAGCAGTACGCAGGACCGCCGCTCAGCCCTCACCCTGGCGACGCCTTGGTCGATCCGCTCGCGGCCGCCCCGAAGACGTCCTTGCCCATCTGAGGGCTGGCCCCGCCCCGGCGCGTATACCGGCCAAGGATCGAGCGGGGTCAGATGCGTCAGGACAGGTCAGGAACAGCACCCGAGGCGGCCAGGGGGGCCTTTCCCGACGCCCTGCCGGCGCTGACTTCGGTACGCTTCCTCCTGGCCCTGGGCGTGGTGCTCTTCCACTATCAGCTGCAGTGGTCGTGGAACGCCTCGGCCTGGACCGGCCTGTTCAACCGCGCCCAGTACGGCGTCGACATCTTCTTCATCCTGTCGGGCTTCGTCCTGACCCATGCCTATCGCCAGCCCCTAGCCGAGGGGACGCTGGACTATCGACGGTTCCTGGTCGCCCGCATCGCGCGGATCTATCCGACCCATCTGCTGGTGCTGGCCTTCGTGCTGGTGATGGTCGGCCTGGCGATCCTGGTCGGCGCAGAGTTTGACCGCGGCCTCTATAATCCCCTGGGCCTGGCCGCCACCGTGCTGCTGGTCCAGGCCTGGCTTCCTCAGACCTTCGTAGCGGATTGGAACGGTCCGTCCTGGTCGTTGTCGGCGGAATGGTTCGCTTACCTGGCCTTCCCGGCCTTCGCCTGGATCGGCGTCGCGCTCGCCCAGCGTCCCTGGCGGCTGCTGAGCCTGTCGGCGCTCGTCTTCGTGGGCGCGGAGCTGAGCTATCAGGCGATGTTCGGTCAGACCGTGGTCCACGCCCAAGCCAATCTCGGGGTCCTGCGGATAGCACCGGAATTCATCTACGGCATCGCCCTTTATCGGCTGGGCCAAGGCTTGCGACCGACGCGGGTCCAGGCGCTCGCGGCAGGCTGGCTGTCGGCGACGACGCTATTGCTGTTGATGCACTTCAAGGCCGACGACCGCCTGGTGGTCCTCGCCGCCGGTCCGGTGATCCTGGCGCTGGCCGTGCTGTCGACGGCGCGCGCCGATCGCCTTCTGTCGCACCCCTGGATGCTGGTCGCCGGCGAAGCATCCTACGCGCTCTATCTGCTGCACATGCCCGTGCTGATCGGCTGGAAGGGCGTGGTCTCGATCCTGACGGGCCGTTCCAGCACCTATCTGCTCGGCGCCTGGGAGGTGGCGTGCCTGCTGGTCCTCAGCACGGCCGCCGCGCTCATCATCCACCACCGCTTCGAAGCGCCCGTGCGCGGCAAGCTGCGACGAGAGACCGACCGGCTCTGGCCCGCCTCGGTCGCCCGCCACGCCAAGGCCACCTCTCCTGATTCCCACTGAAATGAGTCCAGACATGGCTAAGTTCGCTTCCCCGCCTGACCGCCGGGCCCTGCTCGCCGCCGGCGCGGCGCTCCTCCTCGCCGGCTGCGCCCAGGCCGCGCCGCCCGGACGGTTCGTTCTCTACAAGACGCCGATCTGCGCCTGCTGCACCGCCTGGCTGACCCAGATGGAGAAGGCCGGCTTCAAGGCCACGGTGATGGAGATGGACGATCTCTATCCGATCCAGGCGCGCTATGGGATCACGCCCCAACTGGCCTCGTGCCACACCGGTGTCATCGACGGTTTCGTCTTCGAGGGCCATGTGCCGCCGACCGACGTCGCGCGCTTCCTGAAGGAAAGACCCAAGGGCCTGGGCCTGACCGTCCCGGGCATGCCGCTGGGCTCGCCCGGCATGGAAATGCCGGGCGGCCAGCGCGATCCGTTCGACACCCTGCTGGTGCTGGACCGCACCGGCAAGACGGCGGTCTTCGCCCGGCACCGGACCTAGCGTGGTCGGGGGGATGTCGCGATGAAGATCTGCTACGTGATCAACTCGCTGGACGGCGGCGGCGGCGCGCTGCCGCTGCCACGGATCCTGGCGGTCCTGCGGGCCGCGGGCCATGAGGTCTTCGTAGTCTCGCTGATGGAGCGCGATGGCTTGGCCCGCCCAGTGCTGGAGGCGACGGGGACGCCCTATGCGGTCATCGGCGGCGCCAAGCGCCGCTTCGTACGCACCGCGCTGCGGCTCAACCGCATCGTCAAGACCATGGCGCCGGACCTGATCTGGACTTCGCTGAGCCATGCGACCGTCACCGGCCAGCTGGTCGGCCGGCTGCAAGGAATCCCTGTGGTCAGCTGGCTGCATAACGCCTGGCTGAAGCCGGTCAACGCGATGATCATGCGCGCGACCGTATCGCTGACCCGTCACTGGATCGCCGACTCCGACACCGTCGCGGCGTTCGGCAAGCGCGTGCTGAACATCGACCAGGACCAGATCAGCATCTGGCCGATCTTCCAAGCCGATCCCGAGGCCCCCGTGGCCAAGGCGGCCGACAGCGGCAAGTTCACGATCGGCAGCCTAGGGCGACTGCATCCCAACAAGGGTTATGACGTGCTGATCGAGGCCTTGGCCCGCCTGCGCGATACCTCGCCGGCCCGGGCCAGAACGCTCCAAGTGCTGATCGCCGGGGATGGCCCCGCGCGGGCGGACCTGCAGCGCCGTGTCGCCGAGCTGAAGCTGACCAATGTCTGGTTCGTCGGCTTCGTCGCGCCTGGCCCGTTCCTGGCCCTGCTCAATGGCTATGTGCAGCCCTCCCACCATGAAGGCTTCGGCATCGCCGCCCACGAGGCGATGTGCGCGGGCCTGCCCGTGATCGCCAGCCCGGTCGGCGAAATGGCAAACAGCATCAGGGCCTCGGGCGGCGGCGTGTTGGTCGACTATGGCGACGTCGAAGCGTTGGCCGGGGCGTTGGAGAACCTTGCCAAAGCGCCGCAATGGGCCTTTGAGTGCGGCCAGGAGGGGCGCGCCTGGGTGATGGCCCGCTATTCGCGGTCAGCCTTCGCGACCAATGGCCTGGCCGCGATCCGGGCCGCCGGTGTCGGCGTGGCCGGCCTTGGTGCGCCCCGCGCCAGCACCGCCGCCCGTTAGCCGCCGCATCCGCGCCAGCAACCCTCGTTCAAAGCCAGTCGCCCAGGTCAGTCCATGGATTTCGCCACTCTCGCCCTTGCGGTTCCGTTGTTCGCCGTCACCAATGTCGACGATATTTTCGTTCTGGTCGGCTTCTTCTCCGACCGGCGATTTCGACCGCGCCAAGTGGTGGTGGGCCAATACCTGGGCATGGCGGTTCTCGTTGGCGCCAGCGTTCTGGCGGCGCTGGTCTCGCTCGTCCTGGCGCCGCCCTATGTGGGCTTGCTAGGCCTGATCCCCCTCGCCCTGGGCCTCAAGAAGCTGTTCGACCTGCGCAAGCCTATCGATGCGGCCCAAGACGAGATTCCCGATCGGACCGGCGCGTCGGGGCTGGGCAAGATCATCGCCGTCGCGGCGGTGACCATCGCCAATGGCGGCGACAATCTGGGTGTCTAAGCGCCGTTTTTCGCCACCCGCACCGCCGGCCAGATCGTCATCACTGCCGCTGCTTTCCTGGCCATGACCGCGATCTGGTGCCTGCTGGCCTTCTGGCTGGTCAATCACCGCACGATCGGCGCTCCGATCCGCAAATTCGGACACATCGTCCTGCCCTTCGTGCTGATCGCGATCGGCGCGCTCATCCTCCATGAGGCTGGGAGCTTCAGGCTCATGGCCGGAGCCTTGCTCTAGGCGCGCGACAGGGTCAGGGACACCGCCAGACCCGGCCTGGCGTCCTCCAAGCGCAAAGTCGAGACGTGGGCGCGCGCCACCGCGCCAGCCAGCGTCAGGCCCAGGCCGTGACCTGGCTTGTGACGGCTCTGCTCCAGCCGCGAGAACCGCCGCAGCACGACCTCATGCTTGTCGGCCGTGATGCCTGGACCATTGTCGCGAACGCAAAGGACCGCATCGGAGGCCGTCGCGGCCAGTGACACGACGATGAGCGTGCCCAGGGGCGTGTGGCGAGCGGCGTTTTCGATCAGGTTGACGAGCAGTTGGGACAGGAGGTGCTTGTCGCCTTCGACCGCCAGGCCGGGTCGATGCGCGCGCGCAGGACATAGCCCGCGGCCTCGACATCCGGACGCAGAGCGTTCGAGGCAGCGCTCCACCAGGCCCGACAGATCGACATGTTGGAATCCAGCCCGAACCTCCAGGCTTTCGATCTCGGCGATCCTCAGAAGCGCGGCGAAGAGGTCGAGGATCTCCTCGGCGTGGGCTGAAGCGCGCATCAGGGCTAGCCGGGCGCCCTGGTCGCCGTCACCGGCGGGCTGGCCTAGCGCCGTCTCCAGAACCCCATGAAGGCGGGTCAGCGGCGTGCGCAGGTCATGGGCAATGTCGCTGGAGACCTGCTGCAGGGTTTCCATCAGCACCTGCATGCGGTCGAGCATGTGGTTGAGAGTGGCGGCCAGCGCGTCGAACTCCTGGGACGCCGGGTCGCGCGGCATGCGGCGGGTCAGATCGCCGTCGACGATCGCCTGGGCCGCGGCGCTGATCTGGGCCAGGCGTCGCTGAATGATCGCCCCGAGAAATCCGGCCCCGCCCACGCCCAGCAGCAGCGTGATCGAAAGCGCCGCAGCGAAGACCTTGAGCAGTGCCAGATCCGCGGCGTCGACCGGCGCGCGGTCGGCGGCGACCACCAGCCGGCCGCCTCCCGGCAAGGCCGTGGTCAGGGCCTGGGCGACGCCGCGCGCGCCGCCACCGTCCTCGAAGTCGAGATGTTCCAGCCACCCCGGCTCCGGCGGCGAAGCACGCAGGGCGCCGGCTAGGCGCTCGCCCCGCGCGCCCACCAAGATGTAGCCCATCCCCTCGCCTCGCCCCTCTGCTTCGCGCAATCCGATCGCCGCGACCAGCGCGGAGGGGCCGCCGCCTCGCCGCGCCGCCAGCAGCCCTTGGGTCTGCACCAGGACGCGGTGGCGGAGCTGACGTTCGAGCGCCTCGTGCGAGACGCGATAGACGATCAGGCCCAGGATCAGGGTGGCCAGCGACAGCAACCCGGCGATCAGAAGGACAAGGCCCCTGGTCGATCGAGGAAAGAGCCGGATCATTCGCTGCGGATCATGTAGCCCGACCCGCGCTGAGTGATGATCGCGTCGGTGGCGAAGCCGGCGTTCAGCTTGGCGCGCAGGCGGCTGATGTGGGTCTCGACGATGTTGGTGCGTGGATTGAAGCCAAGCTCCCAGACCGCTTCGAGGAGCATGGCGCGGGTCATGAAACGATGGGGGTTGCGCATCAGCACCTCCAGCATCGTGATCTCGCGCGGCTGCAGGTCCAAGCGCTTGCCGCCGCGCCGCACGACGCGTCTTTGCAGGTCCAGTTCCAGGTCCAGCACCACCAGCGCCTTTTCGGGCCGGGCCACGCTGGCCCGGCGCGCGATCAGGTTCAAGCGCGCGTGCAGTTCGGAGAAAGCGTAGGGCTTGATCAGATAGTCGTCGGCCCCGTTCTCCAGCGCCTCGACACGATCGGCGATCCGAACTCATGGCCGTCAGCATCAGGGCGGGGGTGCTCACCCCGCCCGCCCGCAGCATCTTCACGACCTGCAGGCCATCCATGCCCGGCAGCATCCGGTCCAGGATCAGGACGTCGAAGACCTCGTTCATGGCCATCAGCAAGGCTTGCACGCCGTTGTCGGTGCGTGAGACGCCATGGCCCACGGCGCGCAAGGCCTGCGCCAGATGGTCGGCGGTCTCGTCGTCATCCTCGGCGATGAGGATTCTCATGGTCTTGGTATCCTTCAGGCGCGCGCCCCGATGCGCGCCCGGCCTCAAGCTGACGCCGACCAGAGCGCGGGGCTCTGGTCGGCGTCGAACCGGTCGGTCTTGTCCGTCGCCCCGCGGGGTCAGAAGCTGGCGGACAGGCCCACCTTCACCGCCGTCGGGGAGCCGGGGGTGAGGTTGGAGTTGCTCTGGGCGAACGGGTAGTAGCGCGCCCCAAGAAGGTTCTCGGCATTGACCTGCGCCTTCAGCTTGTCGTTGATCTTGAAGTAGGCGGCTGCGTCGACCCGCGTGTAGCTGGGCATGACCACGAGGTTGTCGCTCGAGGCGAAACGCCGACCCTGGTAGACGACGCCCGCGGCCAGACCGAGCCGATCGGTGGCCTCGAAGCGACTCCACAGCGAGGCGCTGGTCTTGGGCATGTTGGCCAGCTGGTTGCCGGCCTTGACCGTGCCCGACACGTTGTCGCGGAAGGTCCCGTCCGAATAGGTATAGGCGCCCGCCGAGACTCACCCGGTCGCTGATCTGGCCGGTCGCGCTCAGCTCCACGCCCTTGGTGCGCTGGCGGCCGATCGGCACCGTCGGCGAGGCGGCGTTGTTGGGGTCGCTGAGGGCCAGGACGTTGCTGCGATCGAGCTGGAACACCGCCGCGGCCAGGTTGAGTCCCGGCAGGACGTCCCACTTGGCCCCCAGCTCGTAGTTCTTGAACTGCTCGGGATCCAGGTTCTGGTTGCTGATCGACAGGCTGGTCAGTTGCTCGCCGCCGCGCGGCAGATAGGTCTTGGAGAAGCTGGCATAGAGCGAGGCGTTGGCCGCGGGCTTGTAGATCACCCCCACGCGCGGCGACCACAGGGTGTCGGTGACGTCGAAATCGCGCTGCTGGCCCACCGGGAAGCCGACCGTGCGGCGGTCGGTGACCTTGGTGTTGAAGCGTTCGTAGCGCAGGCCCAGGACCAGCTCGACCTTTTCGCCCAGCGCGATCTGATCCTGGGCATAGACGGCCGCCAGCTTGGTGACCCCGGCGTTGTCGCCGCTGCTGGCGATCGCGACCCAACTGATCGGTTGGTTGATGGTCGGCGCGGTGACCGGGACGGTGACGGTGGTCGCCCCACCCGCGAACCGGCCTTCCAGGCGCAGGTTGCTGGTCTCCTGGCGTCCGAACTCGGCCCCGACCAGGAGCTTGTGCGTCACGCCACCGAGCATCAGATCGGCATTCAGGTCGGTCTGGTTGATCAGGTTCTTGCGCTGGGTGCGGTTGTTGTAGGCCGAGATCGGAACCGCGGTTTCGGCGGCGTTGACCGCGCCGGTGAAGACGTTCTGGTAGAACTTGTCATAGTCGGCGTAGCGGGTCCGGTTGCGGATCGACACCCGCTCGCTGATCTGGTGGGCGACGAACAGGGTCAGGGCGTCGGTATTGGTCCAAGTCGGGCTGGCGGCCGGATCGCCGAAGAAGACGTCGCGCGGCGTGCGCAGCGGCGTCACCGGGCGGGTCGCGCCGGCCGGCAGATAGCGGGCCGGCACGCCGCGATCGGCGATGCGGTCATCCTCGAAGTGCTCGTAGCCGAGCTGGACGAGGGTGTCGGGCGTCAGCCGCAGGGCCGCCGTCGGATTGAAGCCCCAGCGCTCCAGGGACACGCCGTCGCGATAGCTGTCGCTGTTCTGGTAGACACCGGCCAGGCGCAGGGCGAGCTTGTCGTCGACGCCGTCGCCCAGGTTGAACTGAACGCGCTTGTGATTGAAGCTGCCGGCTTCCAGCTGCACCTCGCGCACGCGCTGCCAGTCGGCCATCTTGGTCACGCGGTTGACCACCCCACCGACGCCGCCACGACCAAAGATCATGGCGTTGGGGCCGCGGAAGATCTCCAGGCGCTCGATGTTGTAGAGATCACGGTAGGTCTGAATGTCGTCGCGGACGCCATCGACGAAGAAGTCGCCGGTGGAGGCGTTACCGCGGAACACCAAGGTCTCGCGGTTGCCCTCGCCCTGAGCGGAGAACACGCCGGGCAGGTAGCGGATGGCGTCGCCGATCCCGCCGGCCGCCTGATCCTGGATTTGCTTGAGCGAGACGATGCTGACCGACTGGGGCGTGTCGATCAGGGCGGTGTCGGTCTTCATCGCCGACAGGGTCTTGCTGACCTTGTAGCCCTGGCGGCTTTCGGTCTGGCCGGTGATCGTCACACCGCTCAGTTCGGTGGCCTCCTGGGCGCGCGTGGCCGGGCTGGAGGATTGAGCCCACGCCGCCGAAGCGATGAGCGCGGTCCCGCTGACGGTGAGCAGCAGAGCAAGACGAGGAAGGTTCTGGATGCGCATGACGGACAAGCCCCACACTTTGCAGTTGCGACTGCGAATTAATTGTAGGTGGCGTTTGTCGTCAGCCGACGGAGAAGTCCAGTCGCGGCGAAACAAGCTTCGCAACTTGTATAGTTCGCGCAATCGGGCGGAGAAGTCTGGGCGTTTCATCGCACATCCTGTGCGCCTGGATCGGCGCTAGGGCGCTCGGCCGCGAGCGCCTGGGCGACGCATGTCAGCAGCTGGTCAACCGAGAAGGGCTTGGGTAGAGCCACGTCGGCCCCCAGGATGGCGGCCATGCGCAGCAGCACCATGGGGTCGAAGGCGCCGATGCCGCCGCTGATGGCGGCGATGCGCACGCCGGGCCAGGTCTGCTTGGCCTTGAGAATGATCTCGATGCCGTCCAGGTCGGGCATGAAGAGGTCGGTCAGCAGGAGGTCCGGCCGCAGGTCTATCAAGGCCAGCGCGCTGCGTCCGCACTCGGCCTCGACGCAGGCATAGCCCGCGTCGGTCAAGATCTCGGCCATCAGACCCCGGCAGGCGGGATCATCGTCGGCGACCACAATAAGCTTTTGCCCCACGGACTTGCCCCACACGCCTTGCGGCTTTCTAGGGGATACGCAGGCTTGGCCCTTTGCCCTCGCCGACGACGGCGTCCTGGCCGCTACTTCTTGGCGGGCGGCGCTTTGGACGAGATGTGCAGCTGGACGATCCGCCAGGCCCCGTCGGTCTTGACCAGGACCGCGGTGGTCGCGCCCAGGCGCGAGAGCGGCATGGGCTTGCCCTTCAGCCGAACCTCATAGCCATAGGTCTCATAGGCCCAGGCCACATCGCCGGCTTGGCGGACGCTGACCTTGCGGTCCTTCACGGTAAAGCTGTCGAACTCGGCCAGCTCGGGACCAAGGTGATGGTGGAGATAGGTCTCGAATGAGCCTTCCAGCCGCCCGCCCTCGATGACGATGCTGTCCTTGGAAAACAGCGGCCCCATGCGCGCGGCGTCCTTCTGCGACAGCGCCTGAGTGAACTGATCGACCACGGCGCGAACCTCGGCGGACGGATCGCGGGTTTGCGCGCCGGCGCTCGTGGGCAGGGCGAAGGCGGCGGCCAGGCTGGCCGCCAGGAACATGGATTTCATGACTATTCCCCGAAATTGAACATGGAAAACCTGCGACCGACGTCCTCGCGGGCTGGTGGGAGGACGCGGCGCAGGCCGCCGCCATCAGAAGCGTCGCAGCATCTGCACGCCGTACTGACGCGGCTCCCCAAAGACGGAGAGCGGCAGTGCCGGGTTGGAAACCCCGGTCGCATCCGTGCCGACCGTCTTGTAGGTGGCGTATCGCGCGTCGGTCAGGTTGCGGGCGAAGATCGACATCTCCCAGACGCCGCCTGCCGGCGCGAAGGTGGCGCGTGCATTGACCAGGGTGTTGGGGTCCTCGGAGAACTGCCGCAGATTGTTGGGCTTGAAATAGACCCGATCGCGCCAGCCCACGTCGCCACGCAGGGTCAGGCTGTGGCCGTCGGCGAACTCGAAGCGATAGGCCGCCGCGAAGGTCAGGTTCCACTTGGGCGCATTGGGCAGCGTGTAGCCGGCCAGGCTGACGCCCTGGTCGAAATAGCGGTCGTACTGGGCGTCGAGATAGGCGGCGGTGGCGGTCAGATCCAGGCCCGCGACCGGGCGGGCGACGATCTCCAGCTCCCCGCCCTTGAGCGTGGCCTTGCCGGCGTTGGTGGTGGTCGCCACCCCGTTGATGTACTCGACCACCTGCAGGTCGGTGTAGTCGTAGTAGAAGACGCTGAGATTGGCGCGCACGCGCCGGTCCCACAGCATGGATTTGACGCCGCCTTCGTAGCTCCAGATGTATTCGGGGCGGAACGGACGTCCATCGCCCAGCTGGAAGCCGCCCGACTTGAAGCCCCGCGTCACCGAGGCATAGGCCATCACGTCGTCGCTGACGTCGTACTGCACGCCGAGTTTGGGCGTCCAGGCGCGCCAGGAGGCCTTGGCCGCCTCCCCGCCCGCATCGACGCCGCCGACCTTGGCGCGATAGGCAAAATTCTTGCGCTCATAGCTGTAGCGCAGGCCCGCGGTCAGGCGCGTGCGGTCCATGACCCGATAGGTCGCCTGGCCATAGAGCGCCGCGGCGTCGGTGACATTGTTCTCCGGCAGGGCAAGCTGACGCCCGGGCTCGAGGATCTGCAGCTGGTCGCGGGCCTTTTCACGCAGGTAGAAGGCGCCGGCGATCCATTCCAGGCGTTCGGCGTCGTTGTTGCTGACCTGCAGCTCCTGGGTGAACGAGCGCGAGCGCTCCCACAGGGTGATGTTGCGCAGGAAGAGATTGGTGGCGTCGACGTCGAGAACCTGATCGACCGTGCTGGCCCGCAAGGCGGTGATCGACTTGAAGGTCAACGGCGCGGTGACATAGGTCGCCGTGGCCGAAACCCCGCCGTTCTCGACATTGTTGCGCGGCCGGGTGTCGAGGATCAGCTCGTCGCGGCCGCGCGGGATGGTCGCGCCCGCCAGGGCGAAGGCGGCCGGATAGCTGGCGCGCAGCGAGGGATAGCCGGTCTCGCGGTCGCGGCCGTAGTCGGCGCGCAACACCACGTCCAGCTGGTCGCTGACCAGGAAGGACAGCGTGCCCCGGACCGCGGCGCGATTGATGTTCTGGTAGTCCTCGCCGGTCTTGGGATTGGAATAGATCCCGTCGCGATCGTTCTTCATCACGGTCAGCCGGCCCCGCACTCGCTCGCCGAGCGGCCCCGACACCGTGCCGCTGAAGGTGCGGCGGTCGTAGTTGCCCAGGGTGGCGCTGACGACGCCCTGCAGGGTGGCGGTCGGCGCCTGGGAGGTGATGTTCAGCGTGCCGCCCGCCGAGTTGCGGCCAAACAGGACCCCTTGCGGCCCCCGCAGCAGCTCGATGCGCTCGACGTCGAACATGTCCTGGTAGCTGGTGGTCGGCCGCGGGATGTAGACGCCGTCATAGTGGACGGTCGAGCTGGGATCGGTGGCCACGCCGAAGGCCGAGGTGCCGATGCCCCGGATGTTGATGATGGCCATGGAGTCGTTGGTGATGGTGATCCCGGGCGTGAAGACCTGAAGGTCCTCGATGGTGGCCGCGCCCAGGGCCCGGAGCGTGTCGCCGGTGATGGCGGTCACCGCCACGGGCGTGTCCTGCAGGTTGGTCTCGCGTCGCTCGGCGGTGACGACGATCTCTTCGAGCGCCGCGGGCGCTTGGGTTTGGGCTTGGGCCCAGGCGCTGCCCGGAACAGAGGCGAGCGCTAGGGTCAGGGCGAGCGCCGACGCGCCCCCCAGGCCTTGACGATTGGCTTTCACGAAAATCCCCAAAAAAGCGGTTTCTGTCTGGGGTACGCGCTAGCCGCCCGCGGCCCCTCAAGCCCGCGATCACGGTCGGTGAACGACGTTCTAGTCTGCCGTTTTCGCGAGCGACGGCCGGGTTGCGGCGGCGCGAACGCAATCCTACGCGCCCGATGAGGGAAGTCTTCCCCCGCTGCGTAAGGCAAGGCAGCGGCGCCTTGCGCCGCGGCGGTTTTCCCGGAGCAAGGCAGATGCCCGCGACTTCGGTTCAGGATGGGTTTGTCGATGAAGCGCCTATCGCCCAGTCCGCCCCGCGCGGCCCCGAGCGCCCCCGGTGAGCGGGGCCGAGGTCCTGGACGTGGCGCGCGAGGCGATCTGGCTGACCATCCAGATTTCCGCGCCGGTGCTGATCGTCGGCCTGGTGGTCGGCGTGGTCATCGGGCTCTTCCAGGCGCTGACCCAGATCCAGGAACAAACCCTGGTCTATGCGCCCAAGATCGTCGCGATCTTCGTGGCCCTGCTGATCTTCCTGCCGATGATGGCCGCGCTGATGAAGGCCTTCATGGTCCAGATCGCCAAGCGCATCGCCGGCCTCTAGCGCCCGCCCGCGCTCAGGCGCGCCACCGACAAGAACGCGTCTCACCGAGACCATGTCCCATAGGGAGGGATAGACCATGAAGTTGTTCGGCTGGAACCTCGCGCACCCGCGCACCCATCTTGGCATCGCCCTGGTGCTGGGGGTCGCCGCCCTCCTGGCGGCGCTGATCGCCGGCGTCACCATCGGCCTGGGCGTCTACAACATCGGCGCTGACGCGCCCCACACCCGGCCGGTCTACGCCCTGCTGGAGACCCTGCGAAACCGTTCGATCAGTGTCCGGGCCGCCAGCATCCAGCCGCCCGACAATCTGAGCGATCCCAAGCGTATCGCCAGCGGCGCGGGGCTCTATACGCAGATGTGCAGCGGCTGCCATCTGGGTCCGGGCCTGGAAAAGACCGAGATGAGTTGGGGGCTCTATCCGCAGGCGGCGGAACTTTGGCGCACCACCGGGCGGCCCCCTGGCGAGCAGTTCTGGGTGATCAAGCACGGTATCAAGATGACCGCCATGCCGGCCTGGGGCCGCACCCATAGCGACGCCCTGGTGTGGGACATGGTCGCCTTCGTGCGACAGCTGCCGTCGATGTCGCCCGAGCAGTACCTTGCCGCCACTCAGAACGCGCCGGCCGACCACGACGCGGTGATGAAAGAGGGCGGCGACATGAAGGGCATGCCCGGAATGAAGGACATGAAGGCCGTGCCGGACATGAAGGACATGCCGGGCATGACGACGCCGGCGCCGTCCAAGGTCCCGGTCGGCCGTGAACCCTGATCCGCGCCTAGCCGGCCAGGGCCTCGATCACCCGGCAGTCGGCGGCCGGGCCTTCGCAGCCCGTCGCGACCAGGCGCGCCAACTCGGTCCGCAGCCCTTCCAGGCGCGCGATCTTGGCCTCCACCGCCTGCAACTGCTCGGCGGCCAGGCGATTGGCGTCGCCGCACGATCGGTCCGGATGGTCCGAAAGGTCCAGCAGGGCGCGCACCGCCTCCAGCGGGAACCCCAGCTGGCGAGCGTGGCGCACGAAGGCCAGGCGTTCGACGATCGCGGGCTCGTAGATCCGCCGATCGTTGGCCGCGCGCCGGGGCGCGGGCAACAGCCCGATCTCCTCGTAGAAGCGGATGGTCGGGATCTTCACCTCGGCGGCCTTGGCCACCTGTCCGATCGAAAGGGTCATGGGCGCTCCTGGCCAAGCTCTATCGGCTTGATCCTCTAGTGACTAGAGGATGCACAAGGATCCGATGAGCACCGCGCGCGACACCAGTCCCCTCCCCGCCTCCTGCGGCTGCGGCAGCCCCGCCAAGTTCGACGGGACCTCCCCCGCCTATCGCCGCGCCCTGACCTTGGTCATCGCCATCAACCTGCTGGGCTTCGCCATCGTCCTGGTCGGCGGGATGATCGAGGGCTCGGCGTCCCTGTCGGCCAACGCCCTGGACTTCCTGGCCGATAGCGCCACCTACGCCATAAGCCTGTGGGCGATCGGCAAGTCGGTGAAGGTCCGTACGGGCGCGGCGCGGTTCAAAGGCCTAAGCCTGGGCGCGGTGGCCCTATCGGTCGCCGCCATCGCGATCTGGCGCGCCTGGCGTGGGGCCGCCCCCTCCGGCGAGATCATCTCCGTGCTCGGCCTGGTGGGCGCGCTGGCCAATCTGGTCGCCGCCGCCCTGCTGGTGCGTTTTCGCGACGGCGACGCCAATGTCCGCTCGGTCTGGCTCTGCACCCGCAACGACCTGATCCAGTGCCTGGCGGTGGCTGCCACCGGCGGCCTGGTCTGGCTGACCGGATCGCGCTGGCCCGACCTGATCGCCGGCCTCGTCCTGGCCTGGATCTTCCTCTCCTCCGCCGTTCAGATCGCGCGCCAGGCGCGCGACGAGCAACGCGCCGCCCTCACCGCTCCCTAGACCCATCGCCCGCCCGGCCCGAACAGACTATTGGAATGATAATGATTGGCGCTCTCAAACCCACCCTGACCAGCCTGGTCGTCGCCTTGCTCGGGGCGGTCCTCACCCTGGCTCCGGCCCAAGCCCAGGAAGCCACGCCGGCCCAGACCGTCTGGCGGCTTCTCGACTATGTCGCCGTCGACTATCCCGGGGCTGTGAAGGACGGCAAGGTCGTCAGCGCGTCCGAATATGCCGAGATGAACGAATTCGGGGCCCAGATCCGCGACCGGATCGCCAAGCTCCCCGCGAGCGCCGTGCAGCCGGCCCTGCTGGGCGAGGCCGAGGTCCTGCAAGCTTCGATCGCTGGCAAGAAGGATCCGGCCCTGGTGGCGGGCCAGGCCCACTGCCTGGCCGCCGATCTGCTGGCCGCCTACCCCACGCCCCTGGCCCCTACGCGGGCGCCGGACCTGGCGCGCGGCGCGGCGCTCTATGCCGAGCAGTGCGCGGCCTGCCATGGGGCCGACGGCCGCGCCAATGGTCCCAACGCCGCGGGCCTGGATCCACCGCCGATTGCCTTTGCCGACGCCCAGCGCGCCCGCCAGCGCAGCGCCTTTGGCCTCTACCAGGTCATCCAGCAAGGCCTGGATGGCACGGCCATGGCCAGCTACGCCCACCTGCCCAGCGACGATCGCTGGGACCTGGCTTTCTATGTCGGGCGCTTTGCCTTCACCGACGCCGAGGCCAAGACCGGCGAGACCTTGTGGAACAGCGACCCGGCCGTGCGGGCGCGCTTTGCCAACCTGCAGGCCCTGACCCAGACGACCCCGGCGGCCCTGGCCGCGGCGATCGGCGAACCCAAGGCCCGCGCCTTGACCGCCTATCTGCGCCGCCATCCCGAGGTCGTGGTCCAGGCCACCACCGGCACGCTGGACATCGCCCGGCGCAAGCTCGACCTCAGCCTGGCGGCCTACACCGCGGGCGAACACCGTAAGGCCGCCGACCTGGCGCTGGCGGCCTATCTCGACGGCTTCGAGCCGGTCGAACCGGCCCTGCGGGCGCGGGACGCGGCGCTGATGCAGCGGATCGAAGGGGCCATGGGCGAGGTGCGCGGCGCCATCGGCCGGGGCGCGCCGATCGGCGAGGTGCGCGGCCAGATCGAACGGCTGGACGCCCTGTTCGGCGCGGCCGCCCAAGCGCTCGCCCCGGAAAAGGCCAGCAGCGCCTCCAGCTTCGCCGGCGCCCTGACCATCCTGCTGCGCGAGGGCCTCGAAGCGCTGCTGATCGTGGTGGCCATGCTGGCCTTCCTGCGCAAGGCCGACCGCGCCGACGTCCTGCCCTATGTCCATGGCGGCTGGATCGCGGCCCTGGCGGCCGGCGGCCTGACCTGGGCGGCGGCGACCTATCTGATCTCGATCAGTGGGGCCAGCCGCGAACTGACCGAGGGCTTTGGTTCGCTGATCGCCGCCGTCGTGCTGATCTCGGTCGGCATCTGGATGCACGGCAAGTCCCAGGCCGACGCCTGGCAGGTCTATATCCGTGAGAAGCTGTCCAAGGCGCTGTCCAAGCAATCGGCCTGGTTCCTGTTCGGCCTGGCCTTCCTGGTGGTCTATCGCGAGGTGTTCGAGACCATCCTCTTCATGACGGCGCTGTGGAGCCAGGGCGGCGGCGCGGCGATGCTGGCTGGGGTCGCCACGGCGGTCGTCATCCTGGCGGCGATCGCCTGGCTGATGCTGAACTTCAGCAAGCGCCTGCCGATCGGCCAGTTCTTCGCCTACAGCGCCGGCCTGATGGCCCTGCTGTCGGTGGTCCTGGCCGGCAAGGGCGTGGCGGCCCTGCAGGAGGCGGGCCTGATCGACCTGCACCCGCTGCACACGCCGCGCGTCGAGTTGCTGGGCCTTTATCCCACCGTCGAGGGGCTCTTGGCCCAGGCGCTGACGATCATGGCCCTGGCCGCCGGCTTCTGGTGGGGCCGGCGGGCCAAGCCGTCGACGACCTGAGGCCACGCAAGCGGCGGGCCGCCGCTCAGGCGTGTCCGCCCGCCCCGTCCTGACAGTTGTGGGCCTCGGTCTGGATAGTCACGTGGTGCAGGTCGTAGTCGGCCTCCAGCCGCGTGGCCACGGCCTGGCGCACAGCCTCGCCGTCCGCGCCATCGGCCAGGACGATGTGGACGGTGCAAATGGCCTCGTCCGCCCCAGTGGTCCAGACGTGCAACTCATGGGCGCCGGCGACGCCGGGCGTCTGGGTGATGGCCTTGCGCACGGCCGCCAGGGTCAGCCCCGGCGGCGCGCCTTCCAGCAGGATTCGGGTGGTGTCCTTCAGCAGGATCCAGGTGCGCGGAAGCACCCATAGCCCGATGCCGATGGCCACGATCGGGTCGACGAACCGCCAGCCGGTCAGGCGGATGATGATGGCCCCGGCGATGACGCCGAGCGAGCCGAGCATATCGGCCCAGACCTCCAGATAGGCGCCTTTAACGTTGAGGCTCTTGTCCTTGTGGGAACTGAGCAGACGCATGGCGATCAGGTTGATGATCAGGCCCAGCACCGCCACGATCAGCATGCCGGTCGACTGGACGGGTTCGGGATCGACGATACGCTTGATCCCCTCGACCAGCACATAGAGGGCCACGGCGAACAGCAGGATGGCGTTGAAGGCCGCCGCCAGGATCTCGAAGCGCCGATAGCCGAAAGTGAAACTGTCGGTCGGCTTGCGCCGGCCCACCCGGATGGCCGCCAGGGCGATGGCCAGGGCGGCGGCGTCGGTGAACATGTGCGCGGCGTCCGACAACAGCGCCAGGCTGTTGAAGACCAGACCGGCGACCACCTCGGCCACCAGAAAGGTCGTGGTCAGGCCGAGCGCGATCCCGAGGGTCTTGGCGTTGGCGTTGCTGGCGCCGTGGTCGTGTCCTGCTCCCATGCGACGATCTCCGAAAGAGGGGTTTGGGCGATGGCCAGGCCCCGGGGGGCCAAAGCACCAGCGCCAGGATGGGACCGCCCTAGAGGCGGCTGCGAAGGCGCGCGCCGCCACGCGGCTTGGGCGCGCGGGCCACGCCCAGATGACGCTCCAGCGCCGTGGCGACCTCGCTGTAGGCCTGCCGCACCGAGGCTTCATAGCGGGCGCGCCCACCGTTCAGAGGGGCGGTCCAGTCGGCGACCTCGGCGACCTGGATCAGCCGCGCGCCCTTGGCCGTCGGCTCCAGGCGCAAGCGTTCATGGCTGTAGCCGGTCAGCCAACGCCCGAACCGGAAGCTGAGGCAGACCTCCGGCTCGAGGATGTCGATCAAGGCCGGCGTCTTGCGGCGCAGTGGATGGGCGCTGGCCACCAGGTGCTGGACGCGCGCGCCCGGCTCGGCCTTGCCGAGCACTCGGCGATGGGGATGCCAGTCGGACCAATGGTCGAAATCGACCAGGCTGGCCCAGACCCTGGCCACTGGGGCGCGGATGTCGGTTTCGACGCTGACGATGATGGTCATGGCCACCTCCGGCTCGAGACATGGAGTTCCGGGCCGGCGCGTCAGGGAGACCCGACACGCCGGCCCGGCAAGTCAGACGTAGTGGACGCGATGGCCGCCGTAGCGGACCACCTCGACCTTCTCGAGGGTGACCAGACCGATCTCGTCACCCTGTTCGAGCATGGCGATGAAGGGGCGAAGCTCGGGCTCCTCGTCGACGATCTCGACCACGACCGGCAGGTTTCGCGCCAGATCGAAGCCGCGCTCGCCGTGCATGACGCTGGAGGCCCCAAAACCCCTCAGGCCGCGCAACACCGTGGCGCCGGCCAGGCCCGCGCCACGGGCCCGATCGACCAGCGCCTCGTAGTAGCGCCGGTCGCCGAGCATGGCGTTCTCATCGGTGTAGATCCGTAGCAGCAGGGCTTGCCCGACTTGCATGGCCACCTCCTCAAGCTTGGGATTGAACCGGAGCCGCCGCGGCCCCACGCACCGGAGCGCGCAGGACGAAGCGGCAGATGGCCGGCAGGACGAACAGGGTGAGCGCCGTGGCGGTGATCAGGCCGCCGATGACGACCGTGGCCAGCGGCCGCTGGACCTCCGCCCCGGTCCCGGTGGCCAGGGCCATGGGCACGAAGCCGAGCGAGGCGACCAGACCGGTCATCATCACCGGACGCAGCCGCTCCATGGCCCCGTCGATGATCGCCGCCTCCAACGCCAGGCCGGAGGCCAGGCGCTGGCGGATGGCGGTCATCATCACCAGGCCGTTGAGGACCGCCACGCCCGACAAGGCGATGAAGCCGACCGCCGCCGAGACCGAGAACGGAATGCCGCGCAGGGCCAGGGCGAACACCCCGCCGGCCAGGGCCAACGGAATGGCCGAAAACACCGCCGCAGCCGGCGCGACCCCGCCTAGGGCCATGAACAGCAGGCCGAAGATCAGCAGGAAGCAAAGCGGCACGACGAGCGCCAGGCGCGCCTGGGCGGCCTTGAGGTTCTCGAACTGCCCGCCCCAGACCAGCCAGGAGCCGGCCGGCGGCTTGACCTGCGCGCCGACCTTGTCCTGGGCCTGAGTAACGAAGGAGCCAAGATCGGCGCCCGGACGTTGGCCTGGACAACCACCCGGCGCTTGCCGTTCTCGCGGCTGACCTGGTTGAGGCCTTCCGAATAGGAGAACTTGGCCACATCGCGCAGCGGGACCGCCGCGCGCGCGCCGACGCCGGCCGGCAGCATGACCGGCAGGGCGCCGACGGCATCCAAGTCGTTGCGGCTGGCGTCCGGCAGGCGGACCACCACGTCGAAGCGGCGATCGCCCTGGAAGACCAGGCCCGCTTCGCGACCGCCCATGGCCACGGCCAGGGTGTCGGCGACCTCCTCGACCGTCAGGCCATAGCGGCCGATAGCGTCGCGATCGAGCTGGACATCCAGGGTCGGGAAGCCCGAGGTCTGCTCGACCTTGACGTCCGCCGCCCCCTTCACCGATCGCAGGACCGTGGCGATCTCCTCGGCGGTCTTGGTCATGGCGTCCAGGTCATCGCCATAGACCTTGACGGCGACATCGCCGCGCACCCCGGCGATCAGTTCGTTGAACCGCATCTGGATCGGCTGGCTGAACTCGTAGGCGTTGCCTGTGAGCCCTTCGAGCTTCTTTTCGATGCGTTCGATCAGCTGCGCCTTGGTCTCGTTCTTGTTGGGCCAGTCCTTCTGCGGCTTGAGGATGACGAAGGCGTCGGCCGCGTTGGGCGGCATCGGGTCGCTGGCCACCTCGGCCGTGCCGGTCTTGGAATAGACGAAGGCCACTTCGGGGAAGGTGGCGACCACGCGCTCGATCCGCCGCTGCATGCGCAGCGACTGTTCCAGCGAGGTTGAGGGGATCCGCAGGGCCTGGACGGCGATGTCCTTCTCGTCCAACTGGGGCGTGAACTCCCGGCCCAGGAACGCGAAGGTCACCGCCGCGGCGGCGAAGATGCCGACCGAGGCCAGGATCACCGGCAGCGGCCGGGCCACGACCTTGCTCAGCAGCGGCGCGTAGCGGGCCTTGGTCCAGCGGACCGGCGCGACTTCCTTCTCGGCGACCTTGCCGCGGATGACGAGCGCGATCATGGCCGGGATGAAGGTCAGCGACAGCACGAAGGCCGCGGCCAGGGCCAGCATCACCGTGATGGCCATCGGCGAGAAGGTCTTGCCCTCGACGCCGGTGAAGGTCAGCAGCGGGGCGTAGACCAGGAGGATGATCGCCTGGCCGTAGACGGTGGGGGCGATCATTTCACGGGCCGCCTCGCGGGTCTCCGACAGCCGTTCGGTCAGGGTCAAAAGACGGCCTTCGTGGTGCTGGCGCTCGGCCAGACGCCGCAAGGCGTTCTCGACGATGATCACCGCGCCGTCGACGATCAGGCCAAAGTCCAGCGCGCCGAGACTCATCAGGTTGCCCGAGACGCCCAGCCGGTTCATGCCGATGGCGGTCATCAGCATGGAGAGCGGGATGACCAGGGCGGTGATCAGGGCGGCGCGGAAGTTGCCCAGGAGCAGGAAGAGCACGACGATGACCAGCATCGCGCCTTCGACCAGGTTCTTCTCGACGGTCTTGATGGTCGCCCCGACCAGCTTGGAGCGGTCGTAGACCACCTGGACCTTCACGCCTGGCGGCAGGCTCTTGGCGACCTCGGCCAGCTTTTCGGCCGAGGCGCCAGCGACGGTGCGGCTGTTTTCGCCTGTCAACATCAGCACCGTGCCGATCACCACCTCCTCGCCGTTCTCCGAGGCCGCGCCGGTGCGCAGGGCGCCGCCGACCTTGACCACGGCGACGTCGCGCACGCGCACCGAGACCCCCTCGCGGGCGGCCACGGTGGCGTTGGCGATTTCGTCAACCGTGCGCACGCGCGCGTCGGCGCGGACCAGGAAGGCCTCCCCGCCCCGCTCGACGAAGCCCGCGCCGACCGCCAGGTTGGCGGCTTCCAGCGCCTTGGCCAGATCGTTGAACGACACCCCGTAGGCGGCCATCCGGGTCGGATCCGGCTGGACGACGAACTGCTTTTCGAAGCCGCCGATGGAGTCGACGCCGGCCACACCCGCGACCGAGCGCATCTGTGGCCGCACGATCCAGTCCTGCACCTCGCGCAGATAGGCCGCCTGGGCGGTCGGATCGGCCAGGCGCTCGCCGGTGGCGGTCAGATAGGCGCCATCGCCCTGCCAGCCGGGAGCTCCCTCATGGCGCTGAGCGCCCTTGCCGCCTGGATGCTCGAAGGCCACGGTCCACATCAGGACCTCGCCCAGGCCAGACGAGATCGGCCCCATGGCCGGCTCGGCCCCGACCGGCAGGCTTTGGCGCACGCCGGTCAGACGTTCGGCCACCTGCTGGCGGGCGAAATAGACGTCGGTGTTTTCCTTAAAGACGATGGTGACCTGGGAGAAGCCGTTGCGCGAGATCGACCGGGTCGACTCCAGGCCCGGGATGCCGGCCATGGCCGTTTCGACCGGGAAAGTGACCAATTTTTCCACCTCAGCCGGGGCCAGGGTCCCGGCGACGGTGTTGATCTGCACCTGCTTGTTGGTGATGTCGGGCACCGCATCGATGGGCAGGCGCACGAGGTTGTAGACGCCCAGGGCCGCGACCAGCGCGACGAGAGCAATGACGGCCCAGCGCAGGCGGACCGAAAGGTCGAGGATACGGCCGATCATCGCGCGCCCTCCGCACCTTCGGCCGCGTGGGCCTTGGCCTGGTAGCGCACCTGGACCTTGCCGACGCGCAGCAGGTTCACCGTCGGGATCACCGCCTCAAAGCGGGAAGGATCGCGATGCCGCAGACTGGCGGTCAGGCTCGCCCAACGTGTCGGCACGGTGGCCATCATCCGACCGTCATGGTCGAAAGCGCTGATGTCGAGATGGGCGGTCGCGGGTAGCGGGCCAACAGATCCGTCGCGCCGGACCAGGCCAAAGACCCGCAGGCCCTGGTCGCTGTCGCGGGCGGTCGCCGTCAGGATCCGGACGCCGCGGCCGTCGAGCCGCTCGATCGGGGGCGGGGGCGAGGCGAGCACCGAACCGGCGACCGCGCTCAGCAGGGCCGTGGTCACGGCTAGCAGGGCCTTAGTCCTCATGGCTGGCCTCCCCCTTGCCGAGTTCGGCCTTCAGCAGGAAGGCGCCCTTGCCGGCGATCTGCTCGCCGGCGCGCACGCCCGCGACGATCTCGACCTGGCCGCCGCCGCGCCGCCCCACACGTACCGGGCGCGGCTCGAAGCCGTCCTTGGTGCGGATGAAGACGACATCGGCGCCGTTGAGCGATTGCACAGCCTCGTCCGGCGCGGCGAACCGGCCGCTGGCCGCGACCGCGCCGCCCCGCGGGGTGATGTGGGCGCGCAGGGCCTGGCCGGGGGTGAGACTCGGCGCCGGTCCGGTCAGGACCAGCACCGCCGTGGCCGAACGGCTCTCGGCGTCCAGACCTGGCGTGACGCTGCGCACGGAGGCCGACACAGGGCCGCTGGCGGTCTCGACGACGGCCAGATCGCCTGGCCTGACGCGCTGGACATCCGCGGCGGGAAGCGCGGCCTGGATCTCCACGCGCTCCGGATCGGCCACCCGGAAGAGTTCCGAGCCGGCCGTCACATAGGCGCCGAGTGTGGCGTTGGCGGCGGTGACGCGTCCGGAGATCGGGCTGGTCACGGCCAGGGTGCGACCGTTGCCGCTGACGCCGGCGGCCGCGCCTGCGCTGTTGGCGCGACGCAGTTCAGCCTCGGCGATGGCGGCTTCGGCCTGGGCGCCCTCCAGATCCTGGCGGGCGGTGATGCGGGCGTCGAACAGCTTGCGCTCTCGGGCCAGGGCCTGCCGCGCGGCGGCGGCCTTGGCGGCCGCGGTGCTGCGCTCGGCGCTGATCGCGGCGGCGTCTCGACTTTCGATCGAGGCGATCACCTCGCCCGCCGCCACGGGGTCGCCTAGGCGTTTGTTGATCCGCACGATCGCGCCGTCGGCCCGCGCGGCCAAGGTGGCCGCGCCATGGGGTGTGGCCACCACCGTCGCCTGGGCCGGAACGGCGGCGTCGAGCCCCCCCTCGGCCAGGGCCAGGACCTGGATGCCGTCGGCGGCGATACGCTCGGCGCTCATGCCCACATGGGGCTTTTCGCCGGCATGGTCTTCCTTGGCCTCGACGGCGAGCGCTTCCTTGGGCGGCGAGGACAACATCGTCTTGCCGACCAGCGCGCCGACGCCCGCGGCCAGCAGGCTGCTGACCGCCACGGCCGTCAGCAGGGTCTTTCTATCGTTGGACTTCATGGTGAGGGTTCCTATTGGGCGGCGGCGCGTTCGAGCGCGGCCAGCGCCTTGGCGCGCTCGAGGCGCGCGGCGATGAGGTCGTTACGGGCGGTCGTCAGGGCCGTCTGGGCGTCGAGGACATCGAGCAAGGAGAACTTGCCCGCTTCGAAGCCGCGCCGGGCCAGATCCACGGCGGTCTGCGCTTGGGGCACGATCTTGCCCTCCAGCGCTTCCAGCCGCGCATTGGCCGCAACCAGCGAGGCCTGGGCGTCGCGAAGCGCCCGCACCGACCCGGCCAGGACCAATCGCTCCTTGGCCTCGGCCGCCGTGGCGTCGGCCCGCGCGGCCGCCACCGCGCCCTGATTGCGGTTGAACACCGGGATCGGCGCGGAAACCCCGACGATCAGGGCGCTGTCGCCGGTCTGCTCGAACCGGCGTACCCCGGCCTGGACGGTGACGTCCGGACGGCCGGCGGCACGCTCGCGATCGATCACGGCCTCGGCGGTCCGGCGCTCGGCGCGCGCCAGGCGCACATCCAGGGTATTGCCCGGATCGACCATCGCGCCGGCCACCGGCGCCGCGGCCGACGTGACGACCAGATCGACGGTTTCGTCGGTCCCGCCCCAGAGGGTCACGAGCGCCCGGTGGGCGGCTGCGGCCTGGGCCTGGGCGGCGATCACCGCGGCGTCGGCCTCCCGGCTGGCGGCTTCGGCCCGCAGGGCGCGCAGCGGCGGTTCGCGCCCGGCCTCGACCAGCGTGCCGGCGACCTTGGAGAGCCCCCCGGCCCGCTCCGCCGTTTCGCGGGCCAGGATCAGGCGATCATCGCTCGCCAGGGCCTCGGCGTAACGGACCGCGACCTCTTGGCCCAGGTCGGCCCGAGCGATCGAAAAGCCGATACGCGCGGCGTCGACTTCGGCGGCCGCAGCCGCCTGGCGCGCGCGCCGCTTGCCGCCCAGTTCCAGGCGCTGGCTGACCGAGAGCGTGGTCTCGGCCGAAGCAAAATCGCCGTACTGGCCCGAACCGGCGAGATTCTCCGATTGGAGACCGGCTTCGGG
Source organism: Caulobacter sp. UC70_42 (assembly GCF_044056025.1). Classification (NCBI taxonomy): domain Bacteria; kingdom Pseudomonadati; phylum Pseudomonadota; class Alphaproteobacteria; order Caulobacterales; family Caulobacteraceae; genus Caulobacter; species Caulobacter sp. UC70_42. The sequence continues at coordinate 4,372,898 of NZ_CP171994.1, forward strand.
ATTGGGCGGGAGACCGGCTTGACGGGCGCGGCCTTGGGCGGCGGCGACCTGAGCCTGGGCTGCGGTCACCAAGGGAGATTGAGCCTGGGCGCGCGCCAGGGCGTCGGCCAGGGTGAGCGGCTCGGCCAGGACGCGCAGAGGCGCGCCCAGGCCAGCGAGCGCCAGGACCGCGCCGATGACGGCGGGCCGGGCATGTCGGGAAAACATGGAAAGTCCCAGATTACGTTGCTGACGAGGCGGATCACGCGCGCGAAGGCGCGGGCTCGTCAGGCGCGGGGAGGTTCTTTCAGGCCGTCAGGCTGGTTGGAAGGCGGCAAGCCGCTCGACTCGGGCGCCAAGACCAGCGGACGCTCCAGGGCGGCCGTCACCACCGGACCGACCGGCGGCGTGGCGGAGAAAGCGTGATGGCAATGGCCGTGAGCACAGGCTTCGCCGCCGACCTTGCCCGTCTGGTCGCGGTCGTCGTGATCGCTGCTCGCCACGACCTCGCCGACGGCCAGCTGGGCGCTGGCGGCCGGCGCGTCTTCAAAGCCGCAGAGGACGGAATCGACGGCGGGAACGACCGTGAAGGCGATCAGCACGAGCGCGCAGAGCGCACCCGACACCGTCTTCAGCCATGTCGCTGTCCAAGCCATGATCCGCCTATAGCTTGGCCCGGGCCAGATGAGAATGTGTTACATAGTCACGGCGCGGACGGTCCGACCGGCGCCAGAGCCTTGATGACCAGGCATTGGCCGACGGCGCTCTGCCGACATTGGCTCAACGAGGCGCGAGCCGCGTCAGCCTCGCGAACGACCTGGTCGATGCGCTTCATCGGTCCCATCGGCTGGGGCGCCGCCGGCGCCCCATCAAGTCCAAAACCTTCGAACCGTGCTAACGCCGGTTCGTTCGCCCGCGTACGAAGGCTCGATCCGTGGCCATGAACCGGGCCAGCATCGGGGCGACCAGCTTTGCCGGTTCGACCGTCTTGCCGCCGGTCTCGGCGGCCAGCACCTTGGCGTAGTCGACCAGGTCGCGATGCAGGGCGGCCGGCAGCTCCAGGGCCAGCTTCACCGGCGTATCGTCCTCGATCGGACCCAGCTTCAACTTGCTCATGGGATCGTCCTCTCCTCGTAGGGTTCCAGGATCAGGTCGCGCGAGAGCAGCACCGTCAGGGTCGCGCCGGGCCGTACGGTCAACACTGGCGCCAGCGCCAGGGTCTTGGACACCGCTTGCTGGCCGACATCCGAGACCGCCCGCGCGCCGCCGCGCCGCAAGGCCTGCTCCAGGGCGCCGTCATCGCCGCTGGCGCCGGCTTCGGCGCCCAGCGCCAGGACGGTGCTGAGGGCGGCTGCGCCCGGCACGGCCCGCCCGTGGCGATCGACGCCATCCTGCAGGCCCGCAAACCCCTGGGCATCGGCCGCCGGCAGATCGTCGAGCACGATCGAGCGTCCGTTGGGCAGGATCAGCCGCGTCCATTTGATCCTGAGCCGGGCGGCGCCGGCGGCGACATCGGTGTCGTAGCTGCCGATCAGGCGGGCCCCGGCCGGGACCAGACGAACGCCGTGTCCCAGGCTGTCGAAGACGTCACGGGTCACCTGGCCGATCGCCAGGCCCGGCGCATCCGAGCGAAGACCGGTGACCAGGGCGCCGGGAAGGATGGTTCCGGCCAGCAGGATATGGGTCGAGGCCGGGGCGACCAGCCGCTCGGGACTCGTGGTGCGCGGATCGGCCCCCTTGGCGCTGGCGGCGGCCGGCGCCGGCTCGCTCCGCCGCTCTCCCGAAGCGCCGAAAAATAGAGACGTTGTCAGACTGGCCGTCGCGGGCGATCCCGTCACGCGGCGCGACGTTGTGGAGGCAGGCGCGGGCGCCGGTGTGGCCAACGGCGGCGACGGGTCGGCGACGGCGCCGGGACGCGCCGCGGCCTTGACGATCGGGCGACCAAGATCACCGGGCAAGGGCGGGCCAAGCTTGAGCGCGCCTAGGGTCCTGTAGTCGCGGGGCTGATCGGTCACGCCTTCCGGCGGGGCCACGGGTCCGGTCTCTCGAGGCGTTGGCGCGACGACCTTGTGGTGCTCGGCCAGCGACCAGAACAGGGCGCCCGCCAGCATAGCTGACAGCACACCGGCGCCGATCGCCAAGGCCTTGCGCGACAGGCGCGCGACGGCGGGCGGGTCGCTCCGCAGCCGCATGGACGCGGCGGCCTTCGGTTCAGGCGTGGTGTCCTGGCTCATCGCACCGCCTCCTTACCGTCGCGGTGGATCTGGACCGCCCTGGCCCTTCGCCCCGTTCCCAGGCGCAGCTCAGCGCGATCGACGAGACCATCGACGATCAGGGTTCGCGCTTGAACGTGGTAGTCGATCAGGTCGCCGGTCTTGCCGTCCTCGCCGATCCGGTAGAGGGGCGGCAGAGCGGTGAGATCCGTCGTCCGCGCGAACGCGACATAGGTTCGTCGCCCGTCGTCGAACACGCGCTCGGGCCGCCACTTCACCCGATCGCCGTCGATCCGGTAGGTGAAGGTCGTGTCGGCCGGGTCTGGAATGGAGAGCGGCGTGGCGGGCGCCGGCGGGGCCAGGACGAGCACCGGCGCCGCGACCGGATAGCGCCAGCCCACTTGCGAGAACCAGGTCCTGGCGCTGGCGCGCAGTTCCAGATGGTAGGTGCGGCGGTCGGACATGATGAGCAAGTTGGTGGCCAACGGCGCGGCCGTCGGCTTGACCAGCACATGGACCCGGCGCGCGGCCCCTGCTCCGCTGGCGGTGTCGGCGATGATCCAGCGCGCCGTGTCGCCCGCGGCGATGGGCCCGGTCAGGACCTCGCCCGGCTCCAGCACGATGTCGGTGATCCGTCCGGGCATGGCCACCAGCGGAAAGACGGCTTGGTCGGCGAAATCGTAGTCGCGGGTCGCGGCAGGCGTCGCCAGGCGCGCGTCCTGCGCGCGCGCAACGCCGGCCAGCAGGCCCAGGGTCGCAAACATGGCCAGGCCCTTCATGCGCCGAACTCCTTGCTCCAGGCGATCGCGGTGACCCGCACGCCCAAGGGATTGGCCCGCAGCCCCTCGGGGGTCCGGGGTGTCGCGATCGACACGCCCAGCACGGCGACCCAGCGCTCGACGCCGACCCGTTCGCCGGCCGCGAAGCGCTGCTCGGTCCAGGTCACGCGGAAGCTGGTGGGCGAGGCGCGCACGACATTGGTGACGTCCACCATGACCTGGGCGCGCGCGGCCTCGGCGAACGGGGCGACGCGGCGGGCATAGTCCGAGAGCGCGACCGCCCCGTCGCCCTGGACGAAATCGTAGGCGCGCAGCCAGGCCTGGCGCATGAGCACCGGATCGATAGACCGGGTGCGCACGTCGACGATGAACCGCGACAGCGCCCAGGCGACGGCCGCGTCGGTGGGCTTGGCGCCGAGCGCGGCGGGCGCGACCACCTGCGGCTCGCCCAGCTTGTCGACCTGGACCACCCAGGGCGTGATGGAACCGCGCGCCGCCAGCCACGCCAGGCTGCCCGACAAGGCGGTGTTGGCCATCAGCAGGGCCAGGGCCGCGTATCGCCAGTTGGCGGCCTGGACGCGCGCCGAGCCGATCCGCTGGTCCCAAGCCTGGCCGGCGCGCTGATAGGGCGTCTCCGGCGCGGGGGTCGCGCCATAGCGCGCCGTTCCCTTGAACGGGTTCATGGTCAGTCCTCCGAGAGATTGAAGGCGGCCCCGCCGCCGTGATGGTCACCCGAGCCGGCGGCGTGGACAGCCAGACCCGCGCCGTGTCCCAGCGCCTGCTTGGCCTTCAGCGCCCGCGCCCAGGCCGGTTCGCCCGCGCTGCTCGGAGGCTGGCCGCCGCCCTGGTCCGGCTCGCTGGCGGTCGCCTTGGTGGCCATCGGCGATGGGGACGCCGCGCCGCCCGAGGACGGTCCAGCCGGCGGCGGCGTTGGCGGACCGCCTGTCGGCGCACCGCCCGCCGGTCCGCCGCCGAGGCCAGAACCGCCCGCCCCCGCCGCGGCCGCGCCGCTGGCCGAAGCCCCGAACGCCAGGCTCGCCGCGCCCGCGCCGGCCATGGCCAGGCCGCCGACCACCAGGCCGGTTCCGACCGCCGCGCCGGCGCCCAGCTGCGGCGCGCCCGACAGCAGTCCCGAGGCGACCGAGGGACTGAAGATCGAAAGGCCCAGCAGCACCAGGGAGGCCAGCACCATGGTGGCCACGTCGACGAGGGTCGGGGCTTCGCCGCCGGCTTGCTGGCGGAAGGTCTCGAAGAGGGTCGAGCCGATGCCGACGATGACCGCCAGGACCAGGACCTTGACGCCGGTGGCGGCGACGCCGCCCAGCACGCGCTCGGCCAGGAAGGCGGTCTTGCCGAACAGCCCGAACGGGACGAGCACGAAGCCGGCCAGGGTCACCAGCTTGAACTCGATCAGCGTGACGAAGAGCTGCACGGCCATGATGAAGAACGCCAGCAGCACCAGGACCCAGCCGACCAGCAGCACGACGGCCTGAACCAGGTTCTCGAAGAAGGCCGGAAAGCCGGTCAGGTCGGAGGCCGCCTGCAGGAACGGCATGGCCGCGGAGAACCCGGTCAGGGCCAGCTTGCCCGGGCGCAGCAGATCCTCCGCCGACATCCCCGCCCCGGAAGCCTTGAGGCCAAGGCCGGCGAAGCTGGTCAGGACGATGGTCGCCAGGCGCTGGAAATTGCCGATGATGAAGGCGAAGAACCCGACGTAGAGCGTCTTGCGCACCAGGCGGGCCAGGATGTCCTCGCCCGTGGACCAGGACCACATCAGGGCCGCCAGGGTCACGTCGATGGCCACCAGCGTGGCCGATAGGAACGACACCTCGCCGTGTACCAGGCCAAAGCCGCTGTCGATGTAGCGGTTGAAGGTGTCGAAGAACTGGTCGACGACGGAGAGGTCGCTCATGAGGCGTCCCTCCCGAAGAAGCGGGCCCGGGCCTTGGACCAGGCGGCCTTGCAGGCCGGGTCATGGGCCGCGCCCTCGCCGATCGCGCGGCAACGGGCCAGATCGGTGTTGCGCGTCGGGTCGGTGACCGCCGGCTTGCTCGGGGCGGGCCCCTCGTGACGCGCGGCCAGGACGATGGCGATCAGCCCGATCCACACGGCCAGGGCCATGGCGAGGGCGCGGATCATTGGCCCGGCCCTTCGCGACCCATGAACTTGGAGAACCGCGCCTTGGCGTCGGCGCGCGCGGCCGCACGATCGGCCGCCTCCAACGCCTGGGCTCGTCCTTGGGCGGCGGTCAGGGCCAGGAGCTGGGCCAGCTGCTGCGATTGCAGGGCCAGGAGCTGGTTGCCCGCCTGGGCGGCCTGCAGGCCACCGACCGCCCCCTGGCTGGCCTCAACCAGCTGGCTGATCTGACCGGCGCTGTCGCCCAGCCCCCCGACGACGCCGGCCTGGACCTTCAGGGCATCCTGCAGGCCGGCCACCGCCGCATCCCAGCGTGCATCGGCCCGCGCCGACAGGGTCGCGCCATCCACCGGTCCGGTGGGGGCGCGTAGGACTGGCGAAAGCTGGTCTGGATCTGGGCGACGTCGTAGGCGATGCCCTGGGCTTCAGACAGAAGCCGGCGGGTCTCGGCCAGCTGGGCCTGCAGCGCGGCCAGGGACGAGAACGGCAGGTTCGCCAGGCTCCTGGCCTGGCCGATCAGCATCTCGGCTTCGTTCTGCAGCGACCGGATCTGGTTGTTGACGCTCTCCAGCGTGCGCGCGGCCGTCAGCACGTTCTGAGCGTAGTTGCTGGGGTCGAAGACGGTGAACTGGGCGTGGGCGAGCGGCGCGACGGCCAGCCCCAGGCCCAGCGCGGCGACGAAGCCGCGGCGGTGGACGGTCATGACGATGTCTCCGGGAGGAAGGAAGGCGAAGGCCCCAGCAGCTCGGCGGCCCAAGGCAGTCCGCGCCGGCCAAGCCAGGCGCGCGCGAAATCCGCCGTCCCCACGGCGTTCAGCGTCTCGGTGATCGCGGCTTGCTCGGCCTTGGACGAGGCCGCGGCGAAGGCCAGGGCGACAGGACCCAGGCCCAGCTCGAACAGGCGACCGCCGAGCGGTGATTGCAGGTAGTAGTCGCGCTTGGGGACGGCATGGGCGATCAGCGCGATCTGGCGCTCGTTCAGCCCGAAGCGCCGGTAGAAGGCCGCACCCTGGGGTTCGGCGCCGTGGGCGTTGGGCAGGAAGATCCGGCTCGGGCAGAGCTCGATCAGCGAGGCGGCGATGCTGCTGGCCTCGACATCGGCCAGCGACTGGGTGGCGAAGACGACCGCGCCGTTCTTCTTGCGCAGGGTCTTGAGCCATTTGCGCAGCTGGTCGCCGAAGGCCGGATCGTCCAGCGCCAGCCAGCCCTCGTCGACCAGGATCAGGGTCGGCGAACCATCCAGCCGCGTCTCGATCCGATGGAAGAGGTAGGCCAGCACCGGCGCGGCCGCCGCCGTTCCCACCAGGCCTTCGGTTTCGAAGGCCTGGATGCGGTCCTCGCCCAGGGCCTCGCCTTCAGCGTCCAGCAGGGCGCCGAACGGGCCGCCCAGCACATAGGGCTCCAATGCCCGCTTCAGCGGCGGCGAGGCCAGCAGCGCGCTCAGCCCGGTGAGGGTCCGCTCGGCCAGCGGCGCGCCCGCCAGGCTGGTCAGCGCCGACCACAGATGAGCGCGAACCTCGGGCGTGATGGCCACGCCGGCGCGTACCAGGATCGCCGACAGCCAGCCGACCGCCCAGACCCGCTCGCCGCGACGATCGATCCGGGCCAGCGGCTGAAGCGCCACGGCCGTTCCCGTGTCGGCGAGCACCCCGCCCAGGTCGTGGAAGGCGCCGCCCATGCCCAGCACGGCCGCGCGGATCGAACCGCCATGGTCGAAGGCGAAGACCCGGGCGCCGGGGTAGCGGCGAAACTGCAGGGCCAGCATGGCCAGCAGCACGCTCTTGCCCGCCCCCGTCGGCCCGACCACCAGGCTGTGGCCAACGTCCCCGACATGCAGGGACAGGCGAAACGGCGTCGATCCGGCGGCCGTCGCCATCAGGAGCGGCGGACCATCGAGATGGACGTTGCGCTCGCTGCCGGCCCAGACGGCGCTGACCGGCGCCAGGTGGACCAAATTGAGGGTCGACAGCAGCGGCTGACGGACATTGGCGTAGACGTGACCCGGCAGTGTCCCGAGCCAGGCCTCCACGGCGTTGGCCCGCTCGCGCATCACCGTCAGGTCGCGGCCCTGGATGACCTTCTCGGCCAAGGCCAGCTTGGCGTCGGCGCGTACGGGATCCTCGTCCCAGACGACCAGGCTGGCGGTGACGTAGGCGTAGGCGACGGCGTCGCCGCCGAGATCCTGCAGGGCCTGGTCGGCCTCGGCCGCCTTGTTGGCCGCGTCGTTGTCGACCAGGGCCGAGGGCTCCTGGGTCAGGGCCTCGCGCAGCAGCGCCAGAACCGACTTGCGCTTGGCGAACCACTGGCGACGGATCTTGGCCAACACGCCGTTGGCCGCAGTCTTGTCCAGGCAGATCGCCCGGGTGGTCCAGCGATAGGTGATGGGAAGCCGGTTCAGCTCGTCGAGCAGGCCGGGCGCGGTGGCGACGGGAAAACCCGTCAGGGTCAGCACGCGCAGATGCGCACCGCCCAGCTGGGGCTCCAGGCCGCCCACCAGGCCCTGGGTCGCCAGCAGCGCGTCCAGCTGCATGGGCGTTTCGGGCGCGGCCACCTGCTGGCGGGTGGTGGTGACGGCGCCGTGCAGGAAGCTCAGGGTCGCGGCGTCATCGAGCCAGGCCACCTGGGGCATCAAAGCCTCCAGCAGACCCAGCAGGCGATCGGTGCGATCGACGAAGCCGGCCAGCTCGGCGCGCCAGTCGAGCCCCCGCCCAGACCGTCCTTCGATGAAGGCCGCTTCCAGGCGCCCTGCCCGCTCGACCGGCGGCTGGTAGAGCAGTGTCAGGAAGTAGCGGCTCTCGAAGTGGTCGCCGTCGGCGGCGAAGCTGGCCTTGCGCTCCTCGTCGACCAGGGCCGAGACCGGATCGGCGAAGGCGCTGGCGGGGTAGCCGTCGCTGGGATCGCGCCGGGCCTCGACGAACACCGCCCAGCCCGACCCCAGCCGGCGCAGGGCGCTGTTGAGGCGCGCGGCCGCGACGCCGGTCTCGACCTCGGTGGCGCTGTCGAGGTCGGGCCCACGAAACCCGGCGGTGCGCTGGAAGCTGCCGTCCTTGTTCAGAACGACGCCGGACGCGACCAGGGCCGCCCACGGCAGGAAGTCGCACAGCCCGGCCGGCCGACGCTGGTATTCACGCAGGTCGAGCATGGCTCAGACCTCCAGCCGAGCCGGCAGCCGCACATGGCGGCGGCCGACCTCGAACGAACTGGGGGTCGTGGCGCGCGGCCCAGACCGACAGCACGTGGGCGACGAACCAGACGATCGCCCCCAGCACCCAGAGGCGCAGGCCCAGCGCCAGGGCCGCGGCCACCGTGCCGTTGGCCAGGGCCAGGGCGCGCGGCGCGCCGCCCAGCAGCATCGGCTCGACAAGGGCGCGGTGGACGGGCGCGGCATAGGGACCGGCCATCAGACCAGCACCCCGCCGCCGAACGAGAAGAAGCTCAGGAAGAAGCTGGAGGCGGCGAACGCGATCGACAGACCAAAGACGATCTGGATCAGCCGCCGCGCGCCCCCGGACGTCTCACCGAAGGCCAGGGTCAGGCCGGTCATGATGATGATGATGACCGCGATGATCTTGGCGACCGGTCCCTGGACCGACTCCAGGATCTGCTGAAGGGGTTCCTCCCACGGCATGGAGGATCCGGCCGCCCGGACCGGGCTGGCGGCCAGGGCGACGCCGGCGGCCAGGGTCAGGTGCCCCAGCCGGTCGAACATCGTGCCGGCGAGCAGGCGCGCGCGAAGGGAATGCTGCGAAGCAGACATCGTAAAGCTCCAGGTTTTCGGGGGTTTGGGAGGGGCGGCTTAGACCGGCTCGAGCCGGTAGGCGCCGTCGGGGCCCAGGCCCGTCAGGCGGGCCAGCTCGACGAGCCGTCGCTGTCGACCGCGGCCGGAGAGGACGGCGATGACATCGATGGTGTCGGCGATCAGACCGCGGGGCACGGTCACGACCGCTTCCTGGATCAGCTGCTCCAGGCGCAGCAGCGCGCCCATGGCCGAGCCGGCATGCAGGGTCCCCACGCCGCCGGGGTGACCGGTGCCCCAGGCCTTGACCAGGTCCAGCGCCTCGGCCCCACGAACCTCGCCGACCACGATGCGGTCAGGCCGCAGGCGCAGCGCCGCGCGCACGAGATCGCCCAGACCGACCCCGAGATCATCGGCGGTGCGCAGGGGGACGAGATTGCGGGCCGGGCATTGCAGCTCGCGCAGGTCCTCGATCAGGACGACGCGGTCGTCAGCCTCGGCGACCTCAGCCAGCAGGGCGTTGACCAGGGTGGTCTTGCCACTGGAGGTGGGGCCGACCACCAGGATGTTGGCGCGCGCGACGACCGCGCCTTGCAGCGCTCTGGCCTCGCCCTGGCTCATCACGCCGCCCCGGACGTAGTCGTCCAGGCCGAACACGCGGCTGGCGGGCTTGCGGATGGAAAAGGCCGGGGCGGCGACCAGCGGCGGCAGCAGGCCCTGGAAGCGCTCGCCGGTTCCCGGCAGCTCGGCCGCCAGGCGCGGCTGGCCCGCATGGACCTCGACACCGACGTGGTGAGCAACCAGGCGGATGATCCGCTCGCCGTCGGAAGGCGCGATCGTCAGGTCCGCGTCGACCAAGCCCTGGTCAAAGCGGTCGATCCAGACCTGACCATCGGGATTGAGCATGACCTCGGCCACGCCGGGGTCTTCCAGTCGCGCCAGGACCAGCGATCCCAGGGCGGTGCGCAGCATGCGGCGGCTACGTTCGAGGGCGGTGTCGTTGTCGGAAGGCTGCATGGCCAATCCCCGTTGATCTCACGGGGATGACTAAGAAGACGCGGTTTGGCCCCGGCTCAACAGCCAAATCGGCGCGTCGTACAATCGGCGGCAAAGGCAGGGAGACGGCGGCCCTGCGTCATTCCACGGCTTGCGGCTCGCACCGCGCGCCGATCCGATAGCCAGCCGTTACCGGCGCTCGGGAAGCGTCCGGTCGCTATACGCAAGTCGCGCAGTGTCGCCGAACGACGGGCCGAAGCAGACGGCTCTGTGGCATGTGCGGACATTTCGTCAGCGACGACGCGTGGACCATTGCATTCGGGACCTTCGCGCCCCCTCAGCCCGTCGCAAACTAATCTATTGTGCGCAAACGCGAGGCCGCCACCTCGACGTCCACGGACGCGGGCAGCTCCGACGGGCCGACGCGCTTAACCGGGGTAGCGCCGATCGGAAGGGCCTTCTCGATCACTAGTTCGCCGCCCAGGCGCGCCAGCTTGCCCTTCAGCGCCTCGACATCGCCGCACCAAAGGGTCTCGGCGTCGCGATCGCGCGAAACGTCCGGGCCGCCCGCCGCCGCATCCAGCGCGACCGGGCGCATCTGGACGCGGCCAGCGCCTGCCTCGCCCGCCAGTTCGACGCCATAGCCAGGTCGGTCAGGGCGGCGCACGACCACCCGCCCCTGGGACACCCAGGAGGTGGCGAGCCCTTCGTTGACCTCGTAGCCTAGGCCGGCCAGGCTTTCGAGAACTGCCGCCCGGCGAGCGACCGCAGCGAGATCGCGCCGCACGGTTTCCAACGCCGCCTTGACCTCGTTCGCCAGGGCCTCGATCGACGCGCCATCGTGTTCGGCCGCTTCCACGCGTGCGCCCAGCGCTGCGGCGAGTCCGCCATCGTGCGTGGCCAACTCGGCCAACTCTAGATGCAGGGCCGAAATTTCCGCTCTCCGCCCGCGGTGAACGACCAGGGCCCGCGACAGCGCCACCTGCAGGCCATCCAACAGGAGACCATGACGCGCTGGATCGGCCTCGTCCGCAGCGGCGCGAAGTCGCTCATCCAAGGCCTGCGCCTCGTCCGATGCATCGAGCCCGCGCAGCTCAGCAATCGCCACGGCCAGCCGGTCCACTAGGTCACTGCCAGTTCGGGGTTGCTGGGCCAGCCAGCCGGCGAAATCACGGTCATCCGGTTCGAGGCCGGCCTTGTAGCGGGCGATCAGCGCCGAGGTGTCGGCGACCGGTCCGGACAGCGCAGCGCTAAGCAGAGCAAAGCCCTTAGCCAGCGCGTCGCCAGCATCCTTGCCGGCGGCGGCCCGCTGGAGAGCCTCGATCAAGCCGGGCTCCAATTGAGCTCCTGTGCGCTGCAGGGCCGACAAAAGGCTCTTGGCCGCCTCGGCGCGCCGTTGCTCCATCGAGCGCGCGGCGGCGGCGGCCGCTGCCGCCTTGGCCAGCCGCTCCTGCTGGTCGGCCTGTAGGAAGGCGATCTCCTGAGGGACCTGCTTTTGGAGGTCGTCCAGACGATCCTGCGTCAGCAAGGCGCGCAAACGTTGATGACGCCCACGCGCCAGCTCGATATCTTCCGGCACGACCGCATCATTCCGCGCGCCCACCCGCTCCCACTCAGCCAGAGCCGCAGCAGCTCGCGCGAGTAGTTCCGCGCACCGGGCGAGGATTTCCTCACGCGTGACGATCCGAACGACCTTTGGCCCGCTCATGCCGCCCCCCTTTCGCCCAGGGACAGGGCAATGGCCTCGCGTAGGCGCGCCTTCTCTCGATCCGGCGCCCGCAGCCATCCTTGGCAAGAGACCCGATGAACCTGTCCGATCGAACGCCCCAGGACGGACGGCCGCCAGAGTTCTCGCGCCCGCGCCCCAGCCAGAAGTGCATGACGCGGCGCATCGCACTCGATGCCCAGCCCGTAAAGGCCGGTCTTTGGGTTCTCCAGGGCGAAGTCCAGGCCAAAGGCGCCGCTATCGCGCACCCGATGCGGCGTCCACCCCAGCGAGGTGACGTACTCAGCGACGGCGGCCTCGAAGCCGTCGAGATCTGACGCCATGGCCCCGCGCCGCTCGTCTGGCCGTTCGGTCAAGCGCCCTAGCAGGCCGCGTGCGTTGTCCAGCTCACCGCTCGACATCATGCGCGCGTACTCCAAGTAGGCCTGCAGGAAATCACGAGGCGTCTGAGCCGCGCGCCGGGTTCCCAGGAAGTCGGAAATTTCGGCGATCGGCATGGACGTGACCATGACCACCGCTTCGCGTGCGCGGGTGACGGCGACGTTGAGGCGGCGCTCTCCCCCGCCCTGCCCCAAGACCCCGAAGTTGCGCCGGAAGGTGCCTTGGGCGTTTCGGCCGAAGGTCGACGAGAAGATGATGACATCGCGCTCGTCGCCCTGGACGTTCTCCACGTTTTTGACGAAGAAGCCCATGTCTTCCCCACCCTCAACCCGGTCACGCTCCTGGGCCAGCGCTTGGCGGAACTCGAGATCGGTCTCGGCGCGGGTCTCGATCATCTCGTCGATGAGATCGGCCTGCTTGCGGTTAAAAGACACCACGCCGATGGACCGACGAGCATGCGGCTCGCGCTTCCAGACCTTGGCCAAGATATCGACCACCCTGCGGGCTTCGGCTTCATTGACCTGATCTTCGTAGACGCCGTCGGTCCGGATGAGGGTGATCGGCCGCACGCGCTTGATCTCAGCGTCAGGGTGGCGCGCAGGCACGCTCAGGCGCTTGCCGTAGAAGGCCGCGTTCGAGAACTCGACGAGTTCGCGGTAGATTGACCGGTAGTGGATTTGCAGCGTCGTGGCCGGTAGCACCGTCTTGGCCAGGGCCAACAGATCGGGGCAGTCCTTGATCTCTCGACGGTTCCAGGTTTCGGCGACTTCCTCTCGCGCCTCCTCATCGGCGTCGTCGTCGGCTTCCTCCCCCTCGTAAAGTCCAGCCTCGTCGTTCTCCACCTTGCTGTTGAAGAAGTTGGTGGGCGGCATCTGCTTCTCATCGCCGCTGACGATCAGCTTGCCGCTTCGGAACAGGCTGGGAAGCGCGTACTCGACGGGCATCTGCGAGGCCTCGTCGTAGATCACCGTGTCGAACAGAGCCTTCTTCAACGGCAGGACGCGGCTGGCCACATCTGGGTTCATCAGCCAAATCGGCCGCAACGCCATTAGGCCAAGATCCGCCCCCTGGTCGATGAACTCCCGCAAGCGCCTTGCCCGAATGCCCGTCAAGCGCGTGATCGCCTCCCAATCCTTGGGCTGGCCGATGCGATCCATGTTCACGCCCTCGATCAGCAGCCGCCCGTTCAGCCGACGCATTTCTCCGTCCGCCAAGCGCAGGGCGTTGATCTTGGAATTCAGTTCGGCCGCTTCCAGCAACAAGGTTGGATGACGTGTCTCAAGGCGCGCCTTCCAGGCCAACCGCGCCTCGCGTCCGATCGTACGCCGAATTTCATCGTCGAGATCCTTCAGGGCCAGGGCCTCGAAGGCGCTCGCGCTGCCACGTAGAACAGCGAAGACGGCCAGCGCCTGCGCCTCGAGCAGTAACGCACGGGGCCGGAAACGCTGATAGGCGGCCGTGACGTCGAGGACGGACGCGATCGCGGCAATGGCCTGGCCATTACCCTCGTTGGCGGCGATAGCGTTGCTGCGCGCCTCCAGCCACGCCGGCTCGAACCAAGGCGCTAGGTTAGCCAAAGCCCCCAAGCTCAGGCCGCGGGCCTCATGGCGCGCATAGGCGCGTTCATGCTGATCGAAGAAACCCTCCAGGGCGTCTAGGCTACCTTGCTCAACGACGTGGAAGGCAAGATCGGCTGCCGGGTGGGCCACGACGCGCCGCAGGTGGTCGGCCGTATTCGCCACCCGACCGCGCAGACCCTTGGCCAAGTCCAAGAGGTCGGGGCGCGCCAGCGCGCCGATCCCGGCGTCCGGCTCGACGAGGGCCCGGTGGATAGCCTCCAGGCGTCGCCGCCACGGCCGCAAATCCTTCTCAGCGCGGATGGTCTCCAGCGGACGTAGCGTCGGCTCCAGCGCATGTCGCCGCAGGAACGCCTTTAGCCGACGCTGACGGCTCCATCGCGCTGGCGACAGGCGCGCCCAAAATCCTGCGGGCTGGTCCAGCGCCTCTAGCAGATCCAGGAGTTCGGACAGCTCGTGGTCGCTCAAGGTCACCGCCACGGCGACTAACGGCGGGGCGAGGTCGCGGGTGGGCAAGGCGGCCAGCCCCTCGGTGATGGCGTCCAGCTCGCCCAGATCGAGGGCCGAACGAGCGTCCACGTCGGGCCGCAGACGCGGCGACCAGCGCTGCACAGCTTCACGCTCTGCCGGAGACAGCGCCCGCAAGCTGGCGGCATGCTGCCCCATCCAGGCCTGGAACGGCGCCGGATCATCCATCGCCAGCGCGCCCACCGTCCGTTCCAAAACGGTCTGGCGCGCGCCCTCGTTCTGCAGAAACGCGGTGAAGTCTGCCTCGAACGCCTTGATCGTCTCCTCGTCGGGACTAAAAGCCGTGGTCGCCGCCAGGGGGTTGCCCTCGTATCGCGCGGGCAACCATAGGCGCGCCAACGGACCGCACGCCTCTTCCAACGAGGCCACCGCGCCCGCGTTCAGGTCCGCGACCACAGATCGCAGGCCCGGCGCGCTCACTGCCGGGCGTGGCCCGGCGTCATAGCCAATCAAGTCTCCGACAATAAGACGATAGCTCAGGCCCGTGGCTTGGTCGTCGGCATGCAGGGCCCCGTGGTGGGCGTTGAGATCGCGCTCATGGGCCTCGATGCGGGCGGCGATCTGCGGCCGTTGCAGACGCCAGAGACCCGAGCCGGGTCCCTGGCCCCACAGCTCTTCCAGTTGGGTGCGGACGGCCGTCAGGACGGCACGCCGATCCTTATTGACGTCGTTGATCATCACCATGCGCTCGCCGAGGCCTTCGGCGTCAAGGCGCTTGCGCACGACCTCGAGCGCGGCCTGCTTTTGGCAAACGATCAGCAGACTGCGTCCGCGGCCGATCGCATCGGACACCATGTTGACGATGGTCTGGCTCTTGCCAGTGCCTGGCGGACCTTCGACCAGCAGCCCAGCCCCTTCCCTGGCTTCGAGCACCGCCATCTCCTGTGAGGGATCACTGGCGGCGGTGAAGTAGCGATCCAGTTCCGGCGGATGGGGCGGCGTCGCCCTTTCAGGCGGGTCGCCAATTCGCAGGACCGTCTCCAGGGCAGATCCGACCGGCGGGATGCCCTTAAGGTGCCGCAAGTCCTCCATCACCGCCTGACCCAGATAGGCTAGGTGGAAGAGCACGCCGCTGCAGATGAGTTGGTCCTGGCCCTGGGCCAGCTTGACGTCCTTGTTGGGCAAGGCCGTCAAGGTCCGCGCCCCAATCGAGCGCGCCAACTCACCCAGGCCATCCATGACGTCGGCGGCGCTCAGGCTCGCACGTCCGAGCAACTCCCGCGCGGCCTCGTCCCAGCGACGCGCCGCGTCCGGCCCAAGGATGGCGTCCAGCGCTGGATTGAGCCGCACCTCCTCGCGATCGCGATCGAAGGTCAGGCTGATACGTCCCCGCGCGCCCAGCTCGGGCTGCACCTTGACCGGCCAGAGCAGCACTGGGGCGATGCGCGGCTTGACGTTTGGCTTAGCTTCCTGGAGCAGCAGGAACGGAAAGCCGAGATAGAGGCCATCAATACCCGTGTCCCGCCGATAGAGCGTGGCATGGCTATGCAGAAGGCGCAGTCGACGTTCGAGCTTGGGGTCGTTGGTCAGGACCTCGGGGTCGATGTCAATGGGCTGCTCGTTGCGCAGCAGCAGATGATCCAGGAGACCAGCGGCGGTCCTACGCTCGCTGCCCAGTTCTACTAGGTCGAGCTTGGCCCCGGTCTTGCCCACGACCATGCGCGACAGCGGTCCGCGCATCACCCCGCCCGTCAGGCGACGCGAGAAGAAGTCCAGGATGGTGGAGACATAGGCCTGCTTCGGGGGCGCGACCCATACGTCCCAGGGCAAGCCCAGTAACGCCAGCGCTTTGGCGATAGGCAGACGGCGCTCCAGCCGAAACTGGTCGGCCCAATCGTCCAGGCGCTCAACGCCACAACGGGCGAAGCCTTCCAGCCGGCTCTCGATCTCGGCGTAAACCTCGCGGCGGGGATGATCCAGCCAAGCGGCGGCCTGGTCAGGATCGAAGCTGTCCAGCCCCGCTCGCCTGGCATGCTCGGCAGCCTCGGCGAGAATGGCGTCGGCTGTACGGAACTGACCGACATCGGCGCTCAACAAAAGGATGAAGTCCTCGTCCGTCGTCTGGCGGCGCTCGAGGATGGCGACAAGCCCGGGATGATCGGTATCGGGCAGCACGCGGCGCCGCTCAGCCCACTGGGCGGCCAAGTGAGCCCGCGAGGTGGACAACAGATGGATCTCCAGCTCGGGCTCGCTGAGGACGACGTCCATCTGCCGAGCCTTCTCCCGCACGGCGCCGGCGCGAACCCGCAGCTGGTGTAGCCAGGGTTCGGCGCCCTTGCGTTGCAGCAGTTCGGGCGCGGGCCCCGAGATCAGAGCGTATCCAGCCTCAGGATTGTCGAGCAGCCAGCCGGGCGTGACGATCTCCCCCCGGCAAATCAGCGGCATGGCGGGATTGAGGGCTTTCAACGCCAGGCCCAGGCGCAGATCCTCGGACGCGCCGTCGAGATTGGCCAGATTGCGCAGCTCCGCCTGCAAGGCCGGATCGAGGTCGGCGTCCTGGGCCCAGGTGGCCAAGGCCCCGCCGATCAGAAGTCCACGGGCTTCGTCCCAGACGTTCGCCTGAGCGGCCGCGAGCGCGAATTCCGTTGGGGCGGCGTAGGATTTTCGGCCCAGGGCAAGGGCGCGTCGCCCCGCCGTGTGCCCTGACGGCAGAGAGGAGATTGGCGCTGGCGGCGTCTCTCCCGCCAGCCACAGTTGCGTCTGGGGCCAGCCCCAGCGTTCGTGGCGATCCCGGGCCAGGAGGCCGCGCAGCAGACCCTCTACCCGCGGATCAAGGCCTTCGGGAATCGGCGCGCCGTTGGTCAGGACCTGGATCAGGAACGATTGGTCGTCGGCGCCAGCGAAGCACGCGCCGCGTGTGACCTGCTCCAGCAGAACCATACCCAGGCTCCACCAGTCGCTAGCGGCGGCCACCCCGCCCGCTAACGCCTCAGGCGCCATGTAACGGCTGGTCTCCAACGGCGAGACCACGTCCAGATCGAACTCCGAGAGCCGGGCCGAGCCAAAGCTGGTGACCACAAGATCGAGAGGCTCCCTGGACCTGACCAGCAAGGCGCTCGGGCGAATGTCTCGGTGGCGCAGGCCATGCTCATGCAGCGAATGCAAGGCGCCGCCCACTTCCAACAGCACGGTAGACAGCGTGTCGACGTCATCGCGTAGTAGGCCGAGGTCCGCCAGGGTGCCCCCCTGCAGGTCCTCGGTCACCTCGTAGGCGCGACCTTCCCAGTGACCGGTCTCGATGATCTCCGGCACGTGGTCTCGCGGCAGCGTCCTCAAGAGATCTTGCACCTCCGGGTCCGGCTCGTAGCCGGCTGTATAGAGGGTAACCACCGCCTGACGGTCGTCGCCTTCGCGCCGGCCGATGAAACGCTCTCGCGCGGCGCTCTGGGAAAAGCGGCGCTCCAGAATCCAGTCGTGGATCGCGTCGACCTCGCGGACGACTGCGTCCTCCGCGTCGGCAGCGAGGGCCTCGGCCGCGTGTCCCGCCGCGCCGGTCCCGCCCAGCTCCTCGACTGGGTCAGCGCCACAGACTGGACAAATCAGGTCGCCCGGATCGAGCCCGTGCCCGTTCTGGCAAAGCGTCTGGACCTGGACCGGCGGCGGTGCAGCTGTATCGGTCGGACGCCACCCTGCTGGACGCAGCGGCGCATTGCTGAGATCCCATCCGCACTCCTGGCCGCCCTCCAGCCCCCCTTCGCAGAAGAACTCGCTGGCCGGCCGCTCGCTATGACAGCTTGGACAAAACTTGATCATTCCCCCGCCCCCGCGGTTCGAGCCGTCATGTCAACGCGATGTCCGCTTCGCCGCATGGCCTGTCGGAACCGCTGAAAATCGCCACGCGCCGGGATCCCGGCGAACCAGGCGCCGCCCTCTTCGTCGAACATCAAGTCCAGCCGCCGGTCGGCGCTGTCTGCTGGCCGCTCGAAGACCGAGAAGATCGCCCCGGCCGGCGTCAGGCGGTGGAGCATCTGGTTGTCGCTACCGCGCAGCGCCAGGGTCTGGTCGGCGTGGAGGTCGAAGGGACCGCTGACCAGCGCGTCAATGAGATCCGGATGTTCCGCTAGCCAGGGTTCGACCTGGTCGCGCTCATAGCCGGTGAATACCAGCACCGTGCCGCCGTGGCGCGCGCGCCATCCCGTCAGCAGCGTCGCCAGCGCGTCGGGCTGATCGAAGGGTTCGCCGCCCGAAACCGTCAGGCCGTCAGCCTCACTCGTCCACGGCTCGATCGCCTCCAAGACAGCGTCGACCGCGACCGGCGCGACAACATCAACGTCCCAGGTGTCGGGCGAAATGCAGCCCGGACAGCGTATCGAACAGCCCTGAAACCAGAGGCCCACGCGCCGTCCAGGTCCCAGCGTGGTGACCGGGAAATGAAGTCGCGAAATCCTGACCGTGCTCACGCGCCATCCTTCAGGACCAGGGTCGAAACCGGTCCGTCCACGACATCGGCGATCACGAAAGGTCCGGGACGTCCGGCGTCGAAGAGCGCCCGCGCCAGGGGATTGATCAGATGGGCCTCGATCATGTTGCGGATGCCGCGCCCGCCATTGGAAAGGTCGGCGGTGCAAAGTGTCAGAAGCCGGTCCTGGGCCTTCGGCGATAGCGACACCACATGCCCGACGGCGGCCGCGTCGGCCAGTACGCCGGCCACCATCGCCTCGAAGATCCGCGTTCCGATCTCGGAGCGGATGAAATCGAAGACGATGATATTCTCCCCGATCCGATTGAGGATCTCAGGCCGATTGAGGACTTGCTTGAAGTGGACCTCGATTTCCGAACGCAGCCGCGCTTGAACCTGCTCAAAGGGGTCCCCGGGACCGACATTGGCCACCCGGCCGCCGCTCTCGTCAGCGCGGTAGACGCCAAGGTTCGAGGTGAAGACAATCAGAGCCTCCGAGAAGTAGACCTTGTCGCCCCGCCCCGAGGTGAGCACCCCGTCGTCGAGGATTTGCAGGAACTTGTCGAGGATTCTGGGATGGGCCTTTTCGATCTCGTCGAACAGCACGACGCTGAAGGGGCGCTCGCGCACGGCGTTGGTCAGCTCCCCCCCGACATCGTATCCGACGTAGCCGGGCGGCGCGCCGATCAGGCGCTGATCGGCGTGCTCGGCGCTGAACTCGGACATGTCGAAGCGGATGTAGGCGGTCTCGTCACCGAACAGCAGTTCCGTCACGGACTTGGCCAGCTCCGTCTTGCCCACACCGGTCGGTCCGGCCAAGAAGGCCACGCCGCGCGGACGCCCGCTGCGCTTGCTGCCTGAAAGGCCGGTGGCCGCGCGCTTGACGATATCCAGCATGTGGGTGACGGCGTGCTCCTGGCCGATCACCCGGCGCGCGATGAAAGCCTCGCCCCCCCGGATCTTGTCCGGTTCGATCTTCTTCCAGGCATCCTCGGTGACGCCGACCTTATAGCGGCGGATAGCATCGCCGATGTTTTCCACCCGCACGCCCTCGGCGCGGGCCAACTGGGTGATAGCGCTCAGGTCCATCAGCAGAAGGCCTTCGGTGCCGTCGACCAGCTCATCCTCAGCCGCCGCGAGCACCTGGGGCGCCTGATCCCGTCCGCCCGACAACCCACGCAGCAGCTGCGGCGCGATCGCGCGGCGAACGGCCCGGTCGGGCGTGGCGATCGGAATATGTCGCAGTCGGGGATTGTTGATGGTCAGCCAGTCAGGCAGGTCGCCTTCCTTATCGACGACCCAGAGGATCGTATTGAACAAAGGGGAGCGTTCGGCTCCAACCGGCCGAGCGCTGGCGGCCTGGGCCAGCACCAGGGCGCGTGAGAAGAGATGATGCTCGACCGGCGACAGGGCCTCGGGCCTGACCGCCAGGCGGGAAGCAAAATCAATCACGAGCGCCACCGGCTCGCCCTCTAGTCCGACGAGGCGCTCCAGCGCCGCGCCGAGGGCGTCGATGCCCGCCGCCGCCCGGCCCTGGCTCGCGGTCAGCCCTAAGAGCCCCAGCACAGCGTTGGGGTCGCGACCGCCAGACGCGCCTTGACTGATGACCGAGAAGCCGTCGACGAGGTTGAAGTTTATGACATCGGCATAGCCCGCCTGGGCCAAGCTATCCGCAAGCGTGGCCTGTAGCGGACCGGCAGTGAAAGAATTCGCCCACGCGCATCAACTGCAGATCACGGACATTGCCGCTCAGGACGAACTGGCTCTTGAGCGGCAGGAACCTGCTGAGGTCCTTCAGCCAGCGGGGCCGCGGATCATCGTCGTGCAAAAGTATCGCCCCCTACTCCGGTCCACGAGCATAGCGCGCCACCCGTCCACGCCAAGTTTTGTGATGGCCAATGTTCCCGCCAAGGTGAAGTATCCCAGCGAGCAGCAACCCAGGCCAGGGCATCCGCGAACCGCCCCCTTCGTCAGAGCGCCAATCGGCGGGTCGCACAATCGGCGGCAAGGCTGTTCACGCCGTCCTTGAGTTGCCTATAGGCATGTTGATCTAGGTTTCGCTCGGCCCAGCGATCAAAGCCTCGCAATTGACCGGCGTTGGACCGTTGACTGCAATCCAACCGTCCAAGGTCGAGCCAAAGGGCGTGACACAGATGGCGCCGACGCTGCCCAGACGAGCCTCCACCGCATGAGCCTTGGCTGTGTCGCCCCAGAGAAGAAGACAACGGCGGGAGCGACGCTCGCGGTGTACCCGGGACAACTCAACCTCTAAGCTCCACCATTGCCTCAACTCTCAAGTTTGCTACCCTCGGTTCAGGGAGAAGCAGTCATGAGCGAGCAGTCCGAGGAAAAAGGAGCGCCGCAGCCGGTCGCCACCGTCTCGAAAGCGGTGCTCGGTGCATTCTTGGAAGACTTGGCCAAGAACGAAGGGTTCGAGGACGTAGCGTCTACCTTGAAAAAGGTCGTGATTGAGGACGGCGTGTTCGCCGAGCCCGCGATCCGGGCCGCGATCTTTCCGGACGCCCCATGATCCGGATCGAACGTATTCGCATTCAAAAGTTCCGGGGGATCATTGACCTGGAATTGGCGCTCGGCGGCGAGAACTTCGCCGCCTGCGGCCCCAATGGCACAGGCAAGAGTGGCATCGTCGATGCGATCGAGTTCGCGCTGACCGGCAACATCTCGAGACTCTCGGGCCAGGGTACTGGCGATCTTTCGGTACCGAAACATGGGCCGCACGTCGACTTTCGCAACAAACCCGAGCAGGCGTCGGTCGAGTTGGAAGTCAGCTTCCCGACCCTAGCCGGTAAGAAGGCGACGATCCTGCGCACTGTGAAGGCGGCGGGCTCTCCCAAGGTTACCCCGTCCGATCCGGATATCCTCGCCGCCCTCCAGGCGGTCAGTCTGCATCCCGAGTTCGTCCTCTCGCGTCGAGAGCTGATCCGATACGTAATTTCGAAGCCCGGTGATCGCGCCAAGGAGGTGCAGGCGCTGCTTCGCCTCGAAGACGTCGAGAAGCTGCGTGGCGTCCTATTGAAGATCCAGAACGCCGCTTCCAAAGCCGTGGACCCGTTGGAGCGGGTTGCGGCTGACGCCCGCACCGCCTTGCTCACTGCGCTGCAAATATCGGACTTCACGAAGACGGCCGTGCTGCAGGCGGTAAACCCGCATCGCGCAACGCTCGGTCTCGCGCCTCTCACCGACCTAGCTGCGACGACCGCGCTCGACGACGGCATGCAATCAGCCAGCGGCGGGCTGGCCGCACATTCGGTGCCAAAGGCTCAGGCAAAGGCCGACATCGCGGCGATGAAGGAGCAACTGGCGGGTTTGGAGTTCCGCTGATTTTGCCGGCCAGCTGGAGGCGTTGCTCCCCGAACTCGAAGGGCTTGCGGGTGATCCAGCCAGCGCGGACGGCGTCAAGCGAGAGACTCTGATCAATACGGCGCTGGAGATGTACGACGATGAGCGGTGTCCGGTGTGCGACACGCCGTTTGAACCAGATCACTTCACCGCCCACCTAAAGGCGAAGCTTGACCATCTCGCAGATGTAACGGCGCGCCGGAAGAAAATCGCCGAGGCGACCAAGCCGATCACCGCCGCGATTCACGCGGCCGGGACAGCCCTCGCCACGGTC
Organism: Caulobacter sp. UC70_42; assembly: GCF_044056025.1. Classification (NCBI taxonomy): domain Bacteria; kingdom Pseudomonadati; phylum Pseudomonadota; class Alphaproteobacteria; order Caulobacterales; family Caulobacteraceae; genus Caulobacter; species Caulobacter sp. UC70_42. The sequence continues at coordinate 4,394,981 of NZ_CP171994.1, forward strand.
ATCGCTTACGGTGCGCAGTTGAAGCCCGTTGTCGACACCGCCCCTTTGTTGACGTTCAAGCAAACTTTGGCCGGCCGCTATGTGCAGATCGACAAGCTACTGCCGCTGGCCGACACGCTGGCCGTTCTCAAAGCCAGCTATGGCAGTTCCACGTTGACTGAGGCGGTGTCCGCCCTGGAAGCCGCGGTGGAGGCCATTCCTGATGCTAGCCTGACGGACACGGCCAAACAGTTCCTGACGATCGCTCAGGAACGTCTCAGCGCATATCGTAAAGCTCAGAAAAGTCTTGCCACTTCCAAGGCCCAGGCCACGCGCGCCGTAAAAGTCTACGAGGTGTTCGGCGCCTCCACTACCACGGCGCTCGAAGGCATTTACAAGGACGTCCAGGAGGCCTTTTCCGAACTCTATCGAGAGATCAACAAGGACGACGAAAGCGGCTTTACGGCAAAGCTCATCCCCTCTTTGGGGAAGCTGGGCTTCGACGTCGATTTTTACGGACGTGGCGGCTTCCCGCCCGGCGCCTACCACAGCGAAGGGCACCAGGATGGTATGGGCCTTTGCCTCTATCTAGCGCTCATGCAGCACCTGCTTGGGACAGGATTTTCCTTCGCCGTTCTCGACGACGTACTGATGTCCGTAGACCGAGGACACCGTCGCGAGGTCTGCGCGCTGCTCAAGACACGCTTCCCTGACACTCAGTTCATCTTCACCACGCACGATGACGTGTGGCTTAAGCACATGGTCTCCGAGGGTCTCATCAAGAACAAGCGCTTCGTCCATTTCAAAACCTGGAGCGTGGATGTCGGGCCTGCTCAATGGACCAAGGACAGCGTCTGGGATGAGATCGACGGCCACGTTCAGAAGAACGAGATCAGCGTGGCCGCCGGCATCCTGCGCCGGCATCTTGAGTATTTCGCGGGTGAGGCCGCCCACAGGTTACGTGGAAAGGCGGAGTTCAAGGGCGACGGCAATTTCGTTTTCGGCGATTTGATCATCGGCGCCACGTCGGCAATGAGCGAGGCCTTCAAGAAGGGCAAGGAGGCCGCGAACTCGTGGAACCAGCAGGACAAGGTCGCGGTGATCACCACGCGGCATGAGGTGTTCAAAGCCGCCGAGCAAGCCGCGAAGCTCGATCAGTGGCAGGTCAACGCCAGCATCCATTGGAACCCGTGGGCGGATATGCAAAAGGCCGACTTCATGCCTGTGGTCGCAGCCTATCGAACTTTTACCGATCAGTTTTCCTGCACATCCTGCAGCGCAATGCTTTCAATCACCCCGACTTTCGGCACGAAGCAGGAGTTGAGGTGCGACTGCGGCGCTTCAAACATCAACTTGAACGCCAAGAAGTAGGCGCGAGCGATTGCAGCCACCAGGTCCTTGTATCCTAGGCTGAACTAGACGACCGCGCGCTCTTCAGGGATTTCCGTCCTCAACAACTTGCCTGCTTCCAGCCGTCGCCCTAGCGCCTCAAGGAACCCAACGTACCGCTCCTGCCCCTTGGCCGACTGCGCCCTCTGGTCTGCCTCAGCCAGCACGGGCGTTGCCGTCAGCCATGCCCTCACGAACAGCGCCACCGCCTCGTTCGAGATCGTGACGTCGCGCTGGATCCGCTCCAGCTCACGCCCCATCCGATCAAGCCGCCGCACGACAGCCGCTTCCTGGGCCTCGTCGCCATCGGCCGACAGGAACGACGCCAACGCCGCCTGCATGATCTCTGACTTCGAGCGCCGCATCCGTCGCGCCGCCGCGTCCAGCGACAACGACAGGTCCCGGCTCAGGAAGACCTTGGTCTGCACCTTCATGACGACCTCACAGCGGGATACCGTCGTCAGGATCCAGAGCGGCCTGCCGCGCCGCCGACCTGAAGCGCCGCGCCTGTTCGGCCTGCTGGGTCTCGTCGCCGCCTTCGTCGACGTCGGACCACGGAGCCTCATCGCCGGCTGTTGGCGGCAATTCGGCGTTAAGGCCCGGCAGTTCCGGTTCGAGCTTCAGTCCGCCCTCATCGGCGCCGGCCCCGGATGCGGCCTTGCCGCTGGCCGCGTCGACAATCTCGGTCCAGACATTCGTCGCGCCCGCCGAGATCGGCGACAACTCCCGCGGTGGCGGTTCAACCCGTTCGGCCAGCCGACGGTCGGCGTAGTAGCGGATCTTCCCCGCCCGGATGGGCGCCAGGCCCGACACCTGGACCACCGCCTGGTCGGCCGGGAGCTGCATCACCTCGCCAGGGGTCAGCAACGGACGGGCGGTCTCCTGCCGACTGACCATCAGGTGGCCGAGCCACGGCGACAAGCGGTGCCCGGCGTAGTTCTTCATCGCCCGCATCTCGGTGGCGGTGCCCAGGCTGTCGCTGATCCGCCGCGCGGTGCGTTCGTCGTTCGTGGCGAACGAGACGCGGACATGGCAGTTGTTGAGGATGGAGTTGTTCTCGCCGTAAGCTTTGACGATCTGGTTGAGGCTCTGGGCGATCAAAAAGCAGCGGATGCGGTAACCCGCCATAAACGCCACCGACTGCTCGAAGAAGTCGAGTCGGCCAAGCGCGGGGAGTTCATCCAGCATCAACAGCAGCTCCTGGCGGTCCTGGGCGGTCTCCAGCCCCTCGGTCAGGCGCCGACCGATCTGGTTGAGGATCATCCGGATCAGCGGCTTGGTCCGGCTGATGTCGGACGGCGGGACTACCAGATAGAGGCTGACCGGCCTGCCCTGCCCGACCAGATCGTCGATACGCCAATCGCAGCGCGATGTGACGGCGGCCACCACTGGATCGCGGTAGAGGCCCAGGAAGCTCATCGCCGTGGAGAGCACGCCCGACCGCTCATTGTCTGACTTGTTCAGGACCTCACGGGCCGCGCTGGCGACGACGGGGTGAGGCCGGTCGCCAAGATGCCGCGTCGACATCATCACCCGCAGGGTCGTCTCGACCGGCCGGCTGGGATCCGACAGGAAGTTGGCCACTCCGGCCAAGGTCTTGTCGGCCTCGGCATAGAGGACGTGCAGGATGACCCCGACCAGCAGCGAGCTGGCTGGTCTTCTCCCAGTGATTGCGCCGCTCTAGGGCGCCTTCTGGGTCGACCAGGATGTCGGCGATATTCTGGACGTCCCGGACCTCGGTCTCGCCCCGCCGGACCTCCAGCAAAGGATTGTAGGCGCTCGAGCGACTGTCGGTCGGATCGAACCGCAGCACCGGTCCGATGCGCGCGCGGCAGGCGGCCGTCAATGTCCAGTTCTCACCCTTGATATCATGGACAATCGCCGAGCCGGGCCAGGTCAGCAGGGTCGGCACGACAAGACCCACACCCTTGCCTGAGCGCGTCGGCGCAAAGCACAGGACGTGTTCGGCGCCGTCGTGACGCAGGTAGTGACCGTCCAGGCTGCCCAGCATCAGGCCGTCCTCGCCGAGCAGGCCCGCGCGCCGAACTTCGTCCGTCAGCGCCCAGCGCGCAGAGCCGTAGGTGGTCACCTTCGCCGCCTCGCGCGCGCGCCAGATCGACATGCCCATCGCCACGGCGACGGCGCTCAGCGCACCGCCCGCCGCCACGAACGCACCGCGCGCGAAGATATCGGGCGCGTAGGCATCGTAGACGAACCACCAGAAGAAGAAGGCCGGCGGTGGATAGATCGGCCAGTCGCGGAAATGGAACCATGGCGGCCCGAGCCCGACCTGGAAGCCTAGCCGCCAGGCCGTCCATTCGGTCGCCGTCCAGACGCCGGCCAGCGTCAACAGGAAGACGACCAGGACCTGGCCCCACAGAACCTTCGTGCCGCTCATAGGAAATTCCTCCGCGTCAAAGTCCCAGCCCCCGCTTGCGTCCGAGCGCCCAATCGACCCCACCGCCGGGCGTCATCACTCCCTTGACCATCTCGTCCCGGTGGCTTTCGAGGGCCCGCGTCCAGGGCACGAGCTGGAAGCCCAACCCATCATCGATCATCGCGAACCGGCCAGAGGCCAGGTCCATCCGCCGCCTATAGACGCCCGACACCGTGTCGCCCGGCGCGGCGTCGCGCGCGGCAAGGCCCGTCTCCTGCGAAAGCGCGATCCGCGTGCGCGACAGTTCCTCGCGCCGCAGCTTGCCAAGCAGATCCGAGACCGGCCGCCCCGTCTCGTCGGCCATGCCTCTTTTGATCAGTTCCTGTCGGCGCGCCTCCAGCGCCCCACGAACCTCGCGTCCGAAGGCTCCGGCGATCGGCGCCGGCTCGGACGACACCAGCCGGCGATCGAGCCAGGTCGCGCCGTGGGCCGTGATCTGAGCCCGCAGCGACAGGTCGGACCGGTGGACCAGGTCGACGCGGGGCGCGCCACCTTCACGAGCGATCCCGCGAACCTCGACGAGCCCGCCCAGGCGCGTGTCGCCGGTCCGCTCCAGGTCGGCGCAGCGGAAGTGATGAAGCCGGCCATCTAGGCCATCGACGACCACATAGGCCTGGCCGCTCAGCTCGTCGTGGAGCCCACGATCGACAAGACGGCCGACCACGGGTTGGTCCGGCGCTTCTGGATGCAGGACGTAGTGGGCTGGATCTCGCAGCTCGCCCCGCGTCGCCGCGTGCATGGTCTTGATGATGTCGCCGCGTAGCGCCAGGGCCCGAAGCTGCTGTTCCAGATCCGCCGGCGTTCGCCAGACACCGCCCCGGCCCTCGGCCAGCCCGAGCCGTTCCAGATGCTCGATGCGTCCCAGATGCCGCGGCGCGGTCGGCCCCTCTGGCCCGGGACGCAGATCGATGCGCCCGGCTTCGTCGCGCAGGTCGCGCAGCTGTCGGTCCAGACTGGTCCAGCGATCGGCGGTCACCTCGCGGTCCAACGCCGCGTTGATCTCCGCTTGCGACCTTGGCCCCAGCTCCAGGGTGACCAGGCGCTCGGCCGCTTCCCGCAGGCCCTTGGTCAGGTAGTCGCTGTCGATGACGAGATCGGCGCCGTCCTCGGCTCGGCCGCGAACCAGCACGTGGACGTGAGGATTGTCGGTGTTCCAGTGATCGACCGCGATCCAATCCAACCGCGTGCAGAGATCCTTCTCGGCCTGGACCATCAGGTCCCGGGTATAGGCCTGCAGGTCCTCCAGGCGGTCAGCGTCCTGCGGGGAGACGATGAAGCGGAAATGATGACGATCGTCCTCACACCGCTGGGCGAAGGCGTCGTGGTCGGCGACGCCGTCGCGATCGAACATCTCGGCCGGACGGCCATCGCGCGTAACGCCCTCGCGCCGTAGGTAGCGCATATGTCGGGCCAACGGCGCGGCGCGGTATCGGTCGCCCTTGTGCCGCACGATCCGCGTCTTGACCACGACGCGCCGGCCGGCGGCGCGAGCGGACCGGCGCACGCCGCCGCGCCCGATACGGCGACGCCCGCCGCGGCCGCCACCGTCCAGCACGCCCTGTCCGCTCCGCCGGGCCGCGCCCAGGACCTCCCCGACAAAGCCCCGCCCCAGGGCCGCAGAGGCGCCGCGATCGCCGATCCGTCCCAGGCGGACGAAAAACTCGTCCTCGGCGCTCATCGACGCCTCCGAAGACGAAAGGTCCCGGATAAGCCGCTGATTTTCTGAAGAAAGCGATGAAGACCGGGACCAGCCCCTAAAACGGGGTCCTGGAAATTTCCCTTATCCACCAACATCTTGCCGGCCGAAGGTCCCGGCCCTTTAATCTTGCCATCCTCTTCGCCTTCAAGTTTGCGTTCGGTTGTTGCACTCTTGTTCTCCTTCCATGAGACGAACCATGTCGGGCTCCTGATGATCGAGGGAGGTCGGCCGTGGCGTCGAAGCGCTACCAAAACCGAGGACTGCGGACCTACTGGGCGGTCCACATCGAGGCCTGGCGGCTGAGCGGTCTGTCGCGCGCGGCGTACTGCGGCGAGCACCAGCTCAAACCCGGCGTCTTCAGCAGTTGGCTGAAGAAGATCGGTGACGCCGACGCCTTGCAGCACAAGCCTTCGAGCAAGCGAAAGCCTCCGCCGCGACGCTCCGCCAGCGAGGTCCGCAACAGGGCCGTGCAGGCGTTCTGGGCCATGCACGTCGAGGCCCAACTGTGGAGCGGACTGAGCGCCGCAGAGTACGCCAGCGCCCATCGACTGACACCGTCGTCGCTGCGTCAGTGGCGTCAACGCCTGGACGAAGACCCCCTTGGGATCGATTGGCGAGAGCTCGTTCATCCCAGCGCCCGCCCGTATGTGGGCCCCAGACGAAGCACTAGTGCTAAGGCCCGGACGCCGGAATCCGGCTTGACGGGCGCGACCAGGACCGTCCGCGACGGTGATGGTCGGAGTAGCCGCCGGACGTTCAACGACGAGCAAAGGCGCGCCATCGTCGCCGAGACACAGGCGCCCGGCGCCACGGTCAGCGCGGTGGCCAGGAAGCACGGCGTGGTCACCAGCATGGTGTTCCGGTGGCGCGCCCAGATGGGCCTTGGCCAGGACCAGCGCGCCCGGCTGGCTCGCGTTCGCCTGGTTGGCGAAGGCCTCAAGGCAGCGGGCCAGGCGCCCACGGCGGGCATCCCCTTGCCCATTCCCGAAGGCGCGGTGGCGGTCGATCTTGGCGACGGACGCCGGGTCTTCGCGCCGCCCGGGAGCGATCCGGACGAGGTCCGACGGTACGTGGCCCAGCGGGAGGCGGCGCGATGATGATCATCCCCTCCGGCGTGAAGGTGCATCTGGCGCTGGGTCAAACCGATATGCGCAAGGGCTTCGACGGCCTGTCGATGCTGGTGCAAGACCTGCTGAAGGAAGACCCGTTCTCGGGCCACTTGTTCGCCTTCCGGGGACGAAAGGCCGACACCATCAAGCTGCTCTACTGGGACGGAACGGGGCTGTGCCTGTTCACCAAGCGACTGCAACGCGGGCGCTTCATCTGGCCCCATATCACCACGCCAGGCGGCTGCGTCGTGCTCACGCCCGCACAACTGGCCATGCTGATCGAAGGCATCGACTGGCGGTTCCCAGAGCGCACCTGGAGGCCCGCCATCGCCGGCTGAAACCACGCCAAAACCCCTGTCAAATAAGGGGAAAGTGCTTGGTCGCGGACTCCGAAAATAGTAGAATCGGGCATGCGGCTGGATCTCGAAAACCTGCCTACCGACACGGCCTTGCTGCATCAGTTGGTGCGCGAAATGGCTGGCTTCGTCGGTGAGCGGGACGGCGAGATCGAGCGGCTCAAAGCCATCATCAAGCAGCTCCAGCGCGCCCAGTTTGGCCGCCGGTCCGAGCGCCTGGACGCCGATCAACTGGCGCTGGCCCTGGAGGATGTCGAGACCGATCTGGCCGCCGCCGAAGCGCGCCGGCCCGACATCCTGCCGGCGCCCGCGAGGGCTCAGCCCAAGCGCAAATCGCTCCCCGACCACCTGCCGCGCGAAGACCGGTTGATCGATATCGCCAGCCCGGTCTGCGCCTGCGGTGGCGCGCTGCACAGCATCGGCGAGAGCGTCAGCGAGATGCTGGACTGGGTCCCCGCGCAGATGCGGGTGATCCGGATCGTGCGCCCCAAGTATGCCTGCCGGGCCTGCGCCACGGTGGTCCAGGCGCCGGCGCCGGAGCGACCGATCGACGGCGGCCTGGCCACGCCAGCGTTGCTGGCCCAGGTGCTGGTCAGCAAATACTGCGACCACACCCCGCTCTATCGGCAGTCCAAGATCTTTGCTCGGCATGGCGTGGATCTGGAACGCTCGACACTGGCCGGCTGGGTCGGCGGAGCCTGTTGGTGGCTGCAAGCCCTGCACGACAGGCTGGCCGAAAACCTGTTCGCCAGCGGCCATCTGTTCGCCGACGATACGCCGATCCCGGTGCTGGATCCTGGCCGGGGCCGGACCAAAACCGGGCGCCTCTGGGCCTACACCCGTGATGATCGACCCTGGGGCGGACCCGAGCCGCCGGGCACGGTCTATGTCTATGCGCCGGACCGAAAGGGCGAGCGCCCGGCCGCCCATCTGGGCCGGTTCAAGGGCGTTCTCCAGGTCGATGGCTATGCCGGCTTCGAACCGCTGACGGCGTCCGGGGACGTCAAGCTGGCGGCCTGTTGGGCGCACACTCGGCGCAAGTTCTATGAGATCGCCGAGTCCACCAAGGCGCCCGTGGCCGTCGAGGCGTTGCGCCGGATCGGCGAGCTCTACGCCATCGAAGCCCAGGTGCGCGGCCAGTCGGCGGCGCTGCGACGGGCGGCGCGTCAGGAGTCTTCCCGTCCGTTGGTCGATGCCCTGCACGCCTGGTTCGAACGTCAGCTCACCCGCGTGCCGCCGCGCGGCGCCCTGGCCGAGGCCATTCGCTACGCCCTGGGCCGCTGGGACGCCCTCAGCCTGTTCCTCACCGATGGCCGCATCGACCTCGACAACAACCCCGTCGAGCGCGCGATCCGGCCTATCGCCCTGGGCCGCAAGAACCACCTGTTCGCCGGCTCGGACGGCGGCGGCGACCGCTGGGCCGTGGTCGGATCGCTGATCGAGACCGCCAAGATGAACGGCGTCGAGCCCTTCGCCTACCTGCGCGATGTGCTCGAGCGCATGGTCGACGGCCACCCCGTCAACCGCCTCGACGAGCTGCTGCCCTGGGCCTGGAAGAGCGGAAATCACGTCAACACCTGACCGACGTGCAGCGGCCGGACGCTTACGCCTTCAAAAGCGCCCCCCAGGACCGGATCCTTTCGTTCATGCGCCTTCCGGAAAACAGCGATCACGCCGCACTGCTGGTCGAGGCGCTGGACGCCCTGCGCGATCTGACAACCCGCGCGCACGACGCCTACGACCATGCGGTGGCCGACGATGGATCGGTCGACACCTGGCAGAGCGATGGCCTGAAGGCCGCGATCGAGCGGGCCGAGGCCGTGATCGCCTGGGCGCAAACGACCGCCCCCTGATCCGCACGTTCTGGTCCGCCTCATTGCGCGCCCTCCGCCGCGACGATGGGCAGGACGAACAGCGGGGCCGCGCGCCAATCACGCACGGGCGGAGCGGGATCGGCAGGACCTAAGGCGAGCCGGCGCCGGATCGCGGCGACATAGGCGCGCGTCTCTGCGGGTAAAGCACGACCCGTCGTCAGATGTTCAAGGTAGCGCTGGGGCCCGGCGTTGTAGGCGGCCAGTCCCCCCTCGAACCCGAACCGGTCGTGCAGTCGACGCAGATAGAATGCGCCGGCCAGCACATTGTCGCGCGGATCGAAGGGGTCATCGCCCAGGGCGAGCTGCTCGCGAATCTCGCGCCAGGTCGCGGGCATGAGTTGCATCAGGCCCATGGCGCCCTTGGCCGACACAGCGCCGGGCGCGCCGCCGCTCTCAGCCTCGATCACCGCCAGCAACCCGGCCTTGGGAAGATCAAACCGTGCGGCGGCTTCCTTCACTGCCGCCTCGATGGCGCCCCGTGAACGCTCCGGCGTCGCCGATGCCGCGCGCCCTCCTCCCAAGACCAGAGCCAGACCCACAAGCCCTAAGACCAGCAAGGACGCGCGCTTCGCGCGCGGAGGTCTTGCCATCGTCCCGGTGGACGACAGCTTGCGCCCGTGCTCGCCGCCGTCGAGGGGAGCGCGCTGCGCGCGCCGGCCAAGGAGCCGCCCTCGACCGCGGCTGCGCTCGGTCGCCGACGCGGTCTTGGCCGGGACGAGGAAAGGCCAGGCAAACCGACCGAACAAGGAAAGAACAGGCGCGGCCAACCTAGCGCTCCCAGGTCCACAGCGGGCGCGCGGGACCAACGATGTCTTGGCGGCGCAGCGGTCCGAAATAGCGGCTGTCCAGGCTTGCCGGCGCCGCTAGGTTCAACAGGAAGACTTCATCGGCCGCGAGGCGGCGACAGCCGCGCCAGGGCGTCAGCGGCCGCCCCCAGCGGTCCCTGGTCCGCGCCACAGCGACGATGCGGCCCGCCACGAACACCCGCTCGTCGACGACACAGACCTGCGTTCCCGCCGTCGCCACCACACCCTTCAGCAGCGGTACGTTCAAGGGCAGATACCGCCGCCGAGCCATCCACGCGGCCAGGGCCGCCGGCGGCCGAACGACGGCCAGGTCGCCGATCGCCGGCGCGCGGTGCTCCAGCCAATAGAAGCCGATCGGTGCGCTGGCCGTAGTGTTGAACACCACCCGCTTGCCGGCGGACAGGACGGACGGCGCGACCAGCGCCGCCGCGCCGACGGCGGCGAGCGCCAGGACCAAGGACCGGTCGCGGCTCATCGCCCGAGCCTCCGACGGAGGGACCAGGCGCGATGGCGGGTGCGGTCATACAGACGTGGCGGCAGGCCCACCGTCAGGCGGGCGCCGACATGGCGCCAGTGGTCTGGCGCCACATCTTCCGGCCGGAACCCGCCGCGTTCGATCATGTCGATCGCGTCCAGCGCCGCCCGAACACGTGACCAGCCCGCCAGCCGCAGCAGGATCTCCGCGCCCGGCGCCACGAAGGGATGGCTGGTGAAGGCCTGGCCGGGGGCGACCGCCTGCAGGATGGCGATGCGCGATTCCACCGTGCCGTATTCACCCGCGCGCCATCGCACCAGGGCGAACACCGCGCCGGGCCGGAAACCGACCAGGCGGTTGCGGCGATCGACGATGCGCTCCTCGGCGGCTCTCCCAAACCGCAGCCAGCGCTCGATCTGGCCCTCCAACCAGAAGAGATCGACCCAGGTCGAGGCGGTCGGCGCCGCGCTCATCGCTCGTCGTCCCGAAGCCGATAGGCCGGCGAGATCGCGGCGCTGCGCTTGGCCGGTGGGATCACGTCGACGTCGGTATCGCTCGTCGAGCGCCGCTCACCGCGCTGAGCCCAGGCCTGCAGGTCTTCCAGCGTGTAGACCACCCGCCCGCCGATCTTGCGGTAGACGGGACCGGTTCCGTAGGAGCGGTGCTTCTCCAGCGTGCGGTCGGAGAGACCCAGAAAACGCGCCGCCTCAGGCGTTCGAAGGTGCCTGGGCGGCGCGGCGCGATCGTCGATACCCATGATCGTGTCCTCGGCGACGCCGGGATACGGGCGGCGTCTTTCGGACACGCTGGCGGGTGAATGGCGCCCTCAGGGATGACGAAGGCGGGGGGCGCGATTTCCGACACCCCTCCCCCGCGATCACAGACCCCGGCGCAGAAGATCGAGGTAGCCGCCGTTCATCAGGGCCTTACCGGCGCGCACCAGGCGAATCGTCACGCCTCGGAGCGAAGCGGTGCGCCAGGCTTCGGCGTCCAGGCGCTCAGTCCCGAAGAGGTCGTCGGCGATGGCCCGATAGCTCTGCCCCCGCAAGGCGCCGTCCAGGGCCACGACGCTGCGCGCCAGGCGCGCGCGCTGCGCCGCTGAAAGGCGCGAACCGGGCGGCGGGCGGCCTCGACTAAAGCGTTCCAGCGCGTCGACCGCCCGCACCCGAAGGCCCAGATCGGCGTCGTAGGCCAGCAGCACGGACAACGGCTCATCGCCGCGGGCCTCCTTCGGCAGGATCAGCTGCAGGTGCTCCGAAAGCCGCACGTGAAGTCCGTCATCGGCGCGCCGAAAGACGCCTGACGGCCACCTCCGAGGCCTGGACCGCGGGCTCGCGCCTTCCGTCACGGCCATGGGCAGGACGATGCCCGGCGCCACGTCCCCGCGCCAGAACACCTCGGCCTCGTCGGCGGGAAGCGCGGGATCGGCGGCAAACCGGAGGCCCCAGCGCGGATCAATCGCAGAGGCGACGAAGCCACGCTCACGACGCCAATCGTCCTGATAGCCGGGGTTGCGGCGCAGGAACTCCCAGGCAAAGGCCGGCGCGCTGAGATCGATCAGGCGCCGCCAGCCGCCACCGGCCCCTCCGCCGGGCGGCCGTCCAGCCGCCGAAGGAGCGCTGACCGTGGCCATGGCAACATGGCGCCAGAAGCACCGCTTCCAGCGACAGCTTGGCCTTTGAGATTTGTGAAGCGGCGCGACTGTACCGCTACAAGAACGCGGTCAATCTGAGTTCAGTAACAAGAACGCTGCGCTCTTATTCAACAGCAGCTGCGTATAAGTACGAAGATGGGCTCAGGCTAATTTTTCAATTTTAACGCCACGCCAATCAGCTCGCTGACTACCTTTAGTTCATCCGCTTCGAGAGACGATAACTTCGCAATGATGCCTATCATCGGATCATTCCGCCCGGCCGCGCTCGCGTGAACGCCAGCTCCAAAGAAGTCCCGCACTTCCACTTCGAGCGCCGTCGCTAGGCTAGAAAGTGTTTCGAAGCTGGGTGCGGCTTCGCCATTTTCAATGCGGGTAACCGTGCCGGTTTGCCGACTGATCCGCTCGGCAAGTTGCGCCTGGGTCAGACCGGCGAGCTTCCGGTGATGACGCACCAGCGCTCCAACCTGCTCCTCCAGACTCGCCATACACCCAACCCATCAATTGAGCAGGAATGTTCAGCGACCACTCACGGGCCACACAGCGCCCAGAACCGCATCCTTTCTCAATAACAATCTTTTCAAGCTTCTTTTTGTGTAGGATTCTGTGGGGCAATCTCCGGTTGGATCACCCCGTGGACGGATCTTCGCCTATCCCCGCCAGTTCGTCGGAACTGGCCAATGCGCTCGACACCCTCTTCCGCCGCTACGACGCGTGGCTGCGCCGACGCCTGCATAAGCGCTATGGCGCGATGATCGCCGACGACGTCGCACAGGAAACCTACCTGCGCGCCGCGCCCTACCAGGTGCAGCAAAAGATCCGCAGTCCAAAGGCGCTGCTGGCGCAGATCGCCGACAATCTGGCGCGCGATCAGCTGCGTCGGGCCAAGCGCGACCTGGGCGAAGAGACCGGCGAGGCCGCGCTCGGTCAGGTTTCTCTGGAGCCCACGCAGGAATACGCGATCACCCTAAAGGAGATCGTCCTTTCTCTCCCGCCCAAGTTGCGCGATGTTTTCGTTCTGAGCCACATTGAGGGTCTGACTTACCAGGAGATTTCGCGGTTGCTGGGCATTCCGGTGACCACGGTTCATCATCGGATGCGCAAGGCCTTGGAGCACACTTCGTCGGCGATGCGGGACTAGGTGACCATGATCGCAGAACGGCAAGAAGACCGCCAAGCTGAACGTGAGGCGGCCGACTGGTACGCACGACTGAGCAGGACGCCCGTCGAGACCGAGGACCTGGAGGCGTTCTACGCCTGGCGCCGGGATCCGCGAAACGATGCGGCCTACAAGCGCATGGAGGACATCGGCCGCGCGGTTCGAGAGCTGCGGGGCGACCCGGACATGGCCGCGGCGGCGCGCGCCGCGCTCGATCGCGGCGCCACCAAGCGGAGGCGCGAAAGTCGTCGGAAGGTCGTCGCCTTCTCGATCGGGGGCCTGATGACGGCGGCCGCGTGCGTGGCCGGCGTCACGATCCTGCTCAGGGCGCCCAGGACGTTCGACACCGATGTCGGCCAGATGACCGTGGTCCGGCTGGAAGACGGCTCGCGCCTCAGCCTCAACACCGACAGCCGCGTGCGCGTGCGCTTCACCAAGGGTGAGCGTCACGTCGAACTGGTCCGAGGCCAGGCCTTCTTCGAGGTCGCCCACGACACCACCAGGCCGTTCCTGGTCTCTTCGGGCTCCACGGAGGTCCGCGCGGTGGGCACGCAGTTCGACGTGCGCGCCGACGGCTCTAACCTGGTTCGCGTCGTGCTCGCCGAAGGCCGCGTCGCCGTGCGCGACGACGACCGAAAATGGACCCTGGAGCCAGGCCAGGGCATCGCCCTTGGCGCGGATCCGCGATCGGCGCATCCAACCAGCGTCGATGTCACCGCGCTGACGAGCTGGCGCGAGGGCCGCCTGATCTTCGAAGACGTGCCCCTGCGTGACGCGGTAGCCGAGATCAATCGCTACAGCAAAACCAAGCTGGTGCTGGGCGCGGGCGTGCCGGCGAGCCGGCGCGTTTCCGGCCGGTTCGAGACCGGTGACGTCAACGATTTCATCAACGCCGTGACCCTGGCCTACGGCCTGCGCGCGTCCAAGCCCGAGAACGGGCAGATAATTATCGCGGCAAAATCAACTTCCAGTTGACGTCACATTTTTTTCACAGGCCAACTACCCGACCACGCGCCCTCGGTCGTCTCCCCCAAACAGCCGGCGGCCAAAGCGCGTCAACAAGTGACGACGCCCGCCGGATATGGGGGGAGTCGTATGCGACAGTTGGGTGCGAGTTTGTTGCTTGGGTCGGCTTTGTCGGCGCTGGTCGTAACCACAGCGTCAGCACAGGCGGCGGCGCCGCCAGCTGATGAAGCGGTCGTGTCGGTGGACACGCCCGCCGGCGCGCTGGGCCGTGCGCTCATCGTCCTGGCCGACCAGGCGAAGATCAAAATCTTCTTTTCCAGCGATCTGGTCGCCGGACGGAACGTCCCAGCCCTGAAGGGGCGGTTCACGCCCCGGCAGGCTCTGGGCCAACTCCTGCGCGGCGCCGACCTGGACGTCCAGGCGGCTGGACCTGGCGTGTTGGTGCTGCGCGCGGGCCATGGCGCCGCAATCACGCCCACCGCCGCGGCGCGCCCGCAGACGCCGGCTTCCGTCGAAACAGCGCCCCCGCCGCTCCAGCCTCGCTCGCCGCCGGGAGACGTCGAGCCCAACCAGGTGGCCGAGATCGTGGTGGGCAGCCACATCCGCGGCGTGAAGGACGGCCCCTCGCCTGTCATCGTCCTCAATCGCGACGAACTCGACCGGGCCGGCTACGCCACCGTCGCCGACGCGCTGAACGCCCAGCCCCAGGCGTTCGGCGGCACGACCAGCGACGACACCGGCAGCACGGGCGCGGATCCGACCACGACCAACGGCAGCCGGGCCACGGGCATCAACCTGCGCGGCCTCGGCGCGGACGCCACCCTGGTGCTGATCAACGGCAAGCGCATGGCCGGCGCTGGCCTGATGGGCGACTTCGCCGATGTTTCGGCCATCCCGATGGCGGCGGTGGCGCGCGTCGAGATCCTGCTGGACGGCGCCTCGGCGCTCTATGGTTCGGACGCGGTCGGCGGGGTCGTCAACGTCGTGCTGCGCGAGCGCTTCGAGGGCGCTGAGACGCGGCTACGGATCGGCGGCTCGACGCACGGGGACCTGGGCCAGCGCCAGATCGCCCAGACCTACGGCCACGACTGGAGCACCGGCTCGCTGCTATTGTCGGCCGAGTACCAGCGCCGGGACATGTTGGCCGGCACCGCCCGCAGCTACGCCGCCAACGCCGACCTGCGCGCGCTGGGCGGCACGGATCACCGCAACTTCTACGCCGGCACCATCCTGACCATCGATCCGGTGACCTTCTCGCTGGTGCCGACCTACGCGGTCCCGCCCGGCCAGAATGGCGTCGCGCTCAAGCCCTCGGACTTCGTGGCCGGCACGAAGAACATGCTCAACTACCGCCAGACCATGTCGCTGCTGCCGACCCAGGAACGCGGCAGCCTGTACGTCGCCCTGAACCAGGACATCGGCTCGCACATCACCCTGACCGCTGACGCCCGCTATAGCGATCGTCGCTACACCACCTTCAGCATCGCGCCGCAGACGACGCTGACGGTGACCAGCGCCAATCCGTATTTCGTCTCGCCGACCGGCGCGAGTTCGCACTACGTCGCCTACTCGTTCATCAACGAGACCGGCGGCCTCAAATCAACCGGCGACGTGCAGAGCCGAGGCCTGTCGATCGGCGCCAAGGTCGATCTGCCGGCCCAGTGGCGGCTCGACGCCTATGGGCTGCATGCCGAAGAACTGGCGCTGACGCGGTCGACCAACGAAATCAACACCGCCTTCCTCAACGAGGCCCTGGGCAACACGGCCGACAATCCGGCCACGGCCTACAAGGCCAGCGTCGACGGCTACTTCAACCCGTTCGTGGGGACGGGACGCAATCGGCAGGCGGTGCTCGATTTCGTCACCTCCGGCTATGAGCAGCGGCGCACGGTCGGTCGGCTGGAGACCATCAGCGCGACCGCCGATGGCCCGCTGTGGCGGCTGCCGGCCGGGTCGGTGCGGCTGGCGCTCGGCGCCCAGCTGCGGACCGAGACACTGAAGACGGTCGGCATCAACGTGATCAACGGGCCCGTCCCCCTGACCGGCTTCTCGCGCTATGGCGACCGTACGGTCAGCGCCCTCTTTGCCGAAGCGCGGGTCCCGGTGTTTGGCGAGGCGTTCCATCGCCCCGGCCTGGAGCGTCTGGATTTCTCGGCGGCGGTGCGCCGAGAGCACTACGAGGGCGGCGACACCAGCACGGTGCCCAAGTTCGGCCTGGTCTGGGGGCCAACGCGCGCCTTGAACATCAAGGCCACCTACGGCAAGTCGTTCCGCGCGCCGTCGCTGGGCGAACTGACCGATCCGCAGCGTGTCACCCCGGTCAATGTCGCCGCCGGCAACGGAACCACCCTGCTGACCCTGCTCAAGTACGGCGGCAATCCCGACCTGCTGCCCGAACGCGCGGTCTCATGGACTAGCGGGGTCGAATACGCCTCACCCGACCATCCGGAGCTGCGGCTGTCGGCCACCTATTTCGACACCAACTTCAAGCAGCGGATCGGCCAGCCGGCGGTCAACAACCTCTCCACGGTGCTGACCGCGCCGGACCTGGCGCCGTTCCGCCAGTTCATCGACCCGATCAACAATCCGGCCGACCTGGCCCAGATCAAGACGCTGCTGACCCTGGGCAGCGCGTCCGTCCAAGGGCTCTATCCGGCGGCCGCCTATCGGGCCATCGCCGATGCGCGCTACGTCAACACCGGCGCGTTTCGGGTGCGTGGCATTGATCTCAACGGCGCCTGGGGCACGACGGCCCTGGGCGATCCGCTGACGCTGACCGGCAGCATCTCGTGGCTGCTGTCCTACCAGCGCAAGACGACCCAGGCCTCGCAGGCCGTCGAGCTGGCGGGCACGGCCGAGAACCCCGCCGACCTGCGCGGTCGAATGGCCGCCACCTGGACGCACGGAGCCTGGGCCCTGACCGGCGCGGCCAACTATGTCGGCGGTCTCGACACCACCACCGGCGGCCACATCTCGGCGCAGACCACCTTCGACGCGGTGCTGCAGTGGACCGTCCCGGCGCGCGGCGGAGCCCTGAAGGGGGTGGTCGCGGCGCTGAGCGTCCAGAATCTCTTCGACAAGGATCCGCCGTTCTACGACTCCCCGTACGGCGTCGGCTATGACCCGGCCAACTACGAGCCGAACGGGCGCGTCGTCGCCCTGCAGCTGACCAAGGCCTGGTAGGCCTCCACCCCCGTCTCCACCCGTTTTCAGGAAACCTTCCATGCGAACCTTCGCAGGGATCGCGGCCGCCTGCGCGCTCGTCGCCGGCGCCGCCCAGGCCCGCCCGTACACCGTTCGAGGATCTCCTTTCCCTGGAGAGCCTGGGCCGGGTCGCCTTCTCGCCCGACGGCCGCTGGCTGGTCGTCGAGCGGTTGGGCGGCTGGAAGACCGCGCCGACCTTCGAGAACGATCTGCTGACCGGCGACATGACGAGCCGACTGCTGGTCCTGGACCTGCAAGGCGCCGGCGGAGTGCGGCCATTGCTGGACCCCGATCCTGCGGGTGGAGACACGTTTGGCCAGTTCTCGCCTTCCGGGGCGCAGGTGATTGTCTATCGGATGAAAAACCGACGACGAGAGATGGGGGTCGTCACCCTGGCCACGGGCGCGGTGGCCTGGTCGGGAGTCAGTGTCGAGCCTGAACTCTTCGCCGGGAACGCCCGCTGGCGCGGCGAGGACGAGGTGATCGCGATCGCGCGCGATCCGGTGTCCTCGCCGATGCTCAGTTTCGGCTGGCACACCCAGGTCAAGCTCACCGAAGCCTGGGCTGCGGCCCGACGCGGCGCCTTTTCCGGCGCGGTCTATGGCTCAGGCCGCTTCGAGGCCCTCAATCCCCAGCTTGAGGCGAACGAGCTTTTCGCCTTCGCGCCGGCTACCGGGAAGGTGCGCGCCCTGGCGCGCGGCCCCTTCTCCGCCCTGACGGTGGCGCCGAATGGCGCGACGGCGGCCGTCATCAGCGAAGAAGAGCGCCTCGTTCTCCCGCCCGACCAGCCAGCGTCGACCGCCAATCCCAATCGCCGACGCCGCCTGTCGCTGGTCGACCTGGCGACCGGCCGCCAGGTCAGGCCCTGCCCGGCCTGCGACCTCTCCAAGCTGCCCTGGCGCTGGTCGTCGGACGGCAAGTCGCTGCTGGCCCTGGCCAGGACGGAGGGCACGGACCTTGGCGACTACCGCTACTGGAGGTTCAGCATGGCCGGCCCCGCCGAGCTGCTGTCCAAGACCCTCATCCCCGGCCAGGTCGCCACCCAGGCCGGCATCGAGACCCAGCCCCAGGGCGACGTCGCCTGGGTGGGCCGCGACGCCCTCGTCCTGGCGCGCGAGCCCCCCAGCCAGCGCCTCGACTGGTGGCGCGTCACGTCGCGGGGGCCGGTCAACCTGACCGCCAGGATCCCCGCGCCTCGTGGCCGCGCCCTGGTCAAGGACCAGGACGGCGTCCTGATCGCCACGGCCGACGGCCTCTTCCGCCTTACCAGCCATGGGATCAGCCTGGCGGCCGGCGCCGCAGCCAAGATCAGCGTCAATCCACCCCTGAGGGGGGAGGCCGCAGACGTGGCCCTCCTGTCATTCCCCTCCGGCGGCTGCGTCGTGTCGGTCGGTGGCGAAGATCATCCAGGCCCATCCATAGAGGACGGAGCCACGCCTCTGGCGGTGGCTTCGCGCGGCGGCTGGGCGGCGGTGACGCATCACCGGGACGACGGCGTCACCGATCTTAGCGTGCGCGGCCCCTCCGGCGCAGACCGCCCGGTCCTGACCCTCAATCCATGGCTGGCCGAGATCTCGACGCGCCCGCCGATCCCCATTCATCACACAGGTCTGCGTGGAGAAGCCCTGACGAGCTGGCTCTATCTGCCACCCGACCATAAGCCCGGCGATCATCGCCCGCTGGTCGTGGCGCCTTATCCTGGATACGCCTATCCCGCCCCGCCCGCGGATCGTCGCCCCGAGTTCGACCCGGCTCGACACCTCCGTGCCGGTGATCGTCGGGGCCGGCTACGCGGTTCTGGTGCCCAGCCTGCCCATGCCCATGGACCAGGAGCCCGCGCCGGGCCTAGCCGACGCGATCCTGATCGCGGTGGATGCGGCGGGCGCGCAGCAGCCCGGTCTGGCCACGGCGCGGCCGGCCTTGTGGAACAGCAGCTTCGGCGGCTGGGGCGTCTTGATGGCCGCCACCCAGTCCGCGCGGTTTTCGGCGGTCATCGCCGCGGCGCCGATCACGGACTTCGTGGCGGTGCATGGCGAACAGAACCTGGCCGCCATCGCCGATCCGGCGATGTTCTTCACCGCGCCCGCCTCCCAAGCTTACACGGAGACCGGCCAGGCCCGCGTCAACGGCCTGCCCTGGACGGCCCTGGATCGCTACATCCGCAATAGCCCGCGCTACCAGACTGACAAGCTGACCGCGCCGGTGCTGATGTTCTACGGCGACCTGGACTTCAACCCGATCCAGGCGATGGCGCTGTTCAGCAGCCTGCGTCGCCAGGGAAAAGACGCCGAGCTGGTGATCTATCGTGGCGAGAGCCACATCATCCTGGCCCCGGACAATGTCAGGGATCTCTATGCCCGGGCCTTCGCCTTCCTTGACGCGGTGATGCCCGCCTCGGCCAGGGCCGAACGGGCCGCGGAGATCCGGCCCTCCCAGTGACGCAGCCAGGTCTCCAGGGTCGCCGCCGCCAGGATGTCGACCGTGGAGTCCTTCCAGATCATCGCCTCGGGCGACAGGGCCGCATCGACGGCAGCGCGGTCCAGCAACCCTTCGGCCACGAGCCGCCCCTCCAGCAGCAACGGCCGGAAGAAGTCGATGCTGGCGGCCAGGGTGCGTCCAAGAAAGACGCTGATGTCGCCCTTGGAGCGGCGCTCGATGATGCTGGTCGGCAGGCGATCGGCAAAAGCGGTTCGCGCCAGGCTACGGTCCATCTCGCCTGAGCACAGGATCGGGGCCGGAATGGAGAGACACAGCTCGATCACCGGCTGGCTCAATAGCGGATGAGCCAGGCGCGCGATCTCGGCGCGGCGGGTGGCGCCCATCAGGATCAGCCCCATGACCAGGCCGTGGACCTGGGCCTGCTTGGCCGGTGGAACGCCGTGCAAATCGGCGATCCAGGGATGGACGGCCGGGTTCGGCTTGACCGCCACCAGGCTCGGCCGCTCGACGGCGTCGCGGGTCCATCGGCTGGGTCGCGTGGTGATCGCTTCCCAGGCCAAGCTCCAGATCGATCGCCGCACGCGGCGGCCGACATCCGCCAGCGCCGTGATCCGCGAACCCGAGCACGGGCGGCCGGCCAGGAGTTCGCGCGACAGGGCCGCAGCGCCCACCTGCAGGAAGACGACGTCCCCGCCATGGCCGGTGAACAGCACGTCGGCCCGAGCGTCTTCAAGCGCCGCGCACAGCCCCTCGTCATAGCCCGGATCGGTGGCGTTGAAGTTGGGTCGCAACGCCGTGGAGCTCAATTCGAAGGCCGACGGGCCGAGCGGTGTCACGGTGCGTGCAACGGTGCGGAGCGGTACGCCCAGGCGATCGGCGGCGGCCTGGGCGTACAGCCGTTCGTCGGCCTCGGGTTGGGCGCGGAAGAAGTTCACCGCCTGGCTGGGCGCATGCCCCACCGCCGCCAGGGTTCCAGCGACGATCGCCGAGTCCAGTCCGCCGGAGATCTCGCAGAGGATCCGCTCGGCGCCGGACGCATGGGCGGCGACGCAGGCCTCGACACAGGCGCGCATCTCGTCGGCGTCCGCTCCGCGACCGCGTCCGGCCGCGCGCACCAGACTCGCCGGGTCCCAGAGAACATGCTCTCGTGCGCCATCCCAACCCTGGCGACAGGTCCCCGGCTCGACGGAGCGCACGCCTATCAGGGGGGTGAGGCCCGCGC
Source organism: Caulobacter sp. UC70_42 (assembly GCF_044056025.1). Taxonomy (NCBI): domain Bacteria; kingdom Pseudomonadati; phylum Pseudomonadota; class Alphaproteobacteria; order Caulobacterales; family Caulobacteraceae; genus Caulobacter; species Caulobacter sp. UC70_42. The sequence goes on from NZ_CP171994.1 coordinate 4,415,746, forward strand.
CGCGGGCGGGCGAAGCCAGTACATCGGCCAACCGTCGCCAGTCGATGGCCAGCTCTTTCGGCTCAGTCCCCTCGGGCATCTGGGACCCGATGAAGGTCACCTCATCCCGGCGCCAGATGTAGGCCTCCATCGCGCCGGATGGATCGCGCAGCACCGTCGGCGGCTGCTGTCGACGCCCCGCCAACACCGCCACGTAGCTTCCCCAGGCCCGGTCGACCAGGGCGGCGCAGGCATCGAGCGGATCCTGGTCGATCAGGTGATCCAGTCCTGGGGCGGTCACCGCGCCCCGGTCCGTCGCGGCGCGATCGAAGATCCGACCGACAATGACCCCGCCGACGCCGGCGCCTCCGACCAGCGGCGTGATCGCCGGGGGCGCGCGGCCATGGACCAGGACGGTCAGACAGAACGCCCCGAACGCCTTCGTCCAGCCGCTTTCGACGAGACGGTCCACGATCGACTCGGCGGCCGCGCTCGGTAAGCCAGGCGGATGGACGACAAACAGCCAGGCCATCTCAGCGCACCATGATCGGATGATAGGCGATCAGGCGCTCGGCCTCGTCGTCGAGGGCGACGTCGCCGGCCTGCAGCCAGCAATGGGCCCGAAAGGGCCAGGTCCGCACGCCGAACACCCAGTCGACCCGGTGCCCCAGGGTCTCCAAATAGCCAAGGAGAAAGCCGCTCCGAAACAGACACGCCCCGTCGAAGGGCAGCCATGGCGCCATGCGCCGAAACACCGCGATGTCGTCCAGCATGGCGGGGCTGGGCGACATGGCCGGCGGGCCGACCGGCGGCAGCAGCGCGCGGAACGCCCGGGGCCGCGCCGCTCGCCACCACCCCGCGAACAGCGCCTGGCCATGCTTGCGGCTGAAGCGTCCGTCGCGACCGGCGACCAGGGCGCGCGCCGTCCAACGTGGCGGCGGCGGCGGGCGGCGCGGCGGCGCGGGCTCATCCTCCCGTCTGGTTCGACCATCGCGCTCGGCCAGACCTGCCGCGCAGAGGCTATCGGCCAGCACGGCCTCGGTGGTGTCGATGTCGCCACCCGCCAAGCGCATGATGCTCCCGATGGCCGGTAGACAGAAATAGGCGTTGGCGGCGACGTCGAGAAAGACGGCGTCGTCGTCGATCATGACGCCGTGGACGTCGTCGGTAAGGCGAAGGCGCATGACGGGCTCGCGGACGAGGGCGCCGCCGACCGGGCCGGCGGCGCCGGGTCTTAGACGGGGTCGTAGTGGAAGATCATGTTCTCCTCGAGCAGCAGCGTTCCGCCACCCGAGCACGTCTTGCGCGAAGCCTGACCCACGCGGATCAGAGTGTAGAGCCTGGGCATGGATGATCCCTCCAGCAAGCGCCGCACCGTTGCGGCGATCTCCATGGGACGGGCGGGGTCTCGTATATTCAAACCTATATTCGCCCCCGCCACGTCCGCGGGATTGGCGACCGCCGCGAGCGCGGGCGGTCGCCGGTCCGCGCTCAGCCCACGCCGTCGTAGCGGGTGGGCGAGCCGTCTTCCGGCTGGATCGGCAGACCGCCGGCTTGGGTCAGGGCCTTGGCGTCGCCGAGACGCAGCAGTTGGATCGACATGGTCGTCTCCTCAGGGTTCACCGCGGGATCGCGGCCCCTCCATCGAGCGCGGTTTTCCGAGTATATTCAAAGCTATATTCAAGATTCCGAAAGCAAGGCCGCAGCCAGGATCTCGCGACTGCGAGCGATGCGCCGCCCATAGTGCCGCCGGACCGCGCGCGCGGCTTCAGCCGCGCCGGTCCGTAGGCCTTCGACGATCAGCCGGCCAGCCAGATCGTCACCCCCGCAGATACGCATCTCCGCGACCTGGAGCGGCGCGAGCGCCCCCTGCGCCCGGTCGAAGGCTTCGCCGAGCACGGGCCCCCCGGTCGCGACGATGCGCCTAAGCAGCGAGAAGGCGCCCTCGTCGCCCTCGGCGGTCGGTGGGGCGCCCCGCGCCAGACCGGTCAGGACCAGAAGCCGGCAGAGGTCATAGAGTTCGACCACGCGGGCGGCGTCGTAGGTGATGCCGGCGTAGCCGGACGGCGTGCGCACGACCAGGCCCTCCCCGGCCAACCGCGCCAGCACCTCGCGCACGGGAGTCTGGCTGACGCCCAGCTGCGAGGCCAGGGCGTTGATGGCGAGTGGACGACCCTGGAGCGGCCCCGCCGCTTCCAGCCGTTGGCGCAGCGCGTCCATGGTTCGATCGAAGGGATCGCGGTCGCGGCCCACGCTTGGCTCCTTGGCGAGCCGCGGAGTCTGAAAGACCGGCTGGGCCGACGTCGAGGCTTGGAGTTTGAACGCCGCGTGGCAGGGCCGCTGCAAGGACCCGACGTGCGTTTTGCGCGGCTATTGCGAACAAAAATCCCCATTCGCCGCGCAGCGCGACCTCAAACGCCGCGCGAATGCCACGACGGTGAGCCGCCTCGGGGCTTCCGCACCCGCTAAGCGCGTCCTCGGCAAATCTGATCCTCTTTGGGCAGAATATAGTGTTGACGAGATTTGCGGGGCTAATGTGATCTAAGGTTGTTGATTTTGTTCGGAGCGTCGCATGCCAGGCTCGCCGACGGCGCCGCTTGCGCGCCAGGCCCAGGTTCTGTCCCAGACGCTCAAGCTGGTGCGAAACGAACGACGCATGAAGGCCCGCGAGGTCGCCGAAGGGATGGGCATCGCCTTGCGGACCTATCAGGACTTCGAGGCTGGCCGTGGTGATCTGGACCTGCACAAGATCAGGCTGTTCTCGAAGGCGACCCGCTCGGACCCCGTCGGCATCCTGCTGGCCCTGTTCTTCGGCATGCCCGACATCGCGCTGTTGACCCTGGACAGCAAGTTGCCGATGACGTTCTGGATCACGCTTTGCGAGCTTCGCGACGCGGTGGGCGAGCAGCTCAATATCGTGCCGCCCGCCCTGCTCCTTGGCGGCATGCGTCGCATCACCGAAGACATCAAGGACTGGTTGGATCGCCACGCGGCCAGTGCCGAGAGCTATCTCGACCGGGCGTGGGCGGACATCTACGCGGGTCCGAAGACGGATCCGGACGCCGAGGACGACTAGGCCGGCGGCGGTGTTGGCGCCGGCGCGGCGGCCGGGGTCGGCGGATCGGCCCGGCGGATCCACACCAACGGGAACGCCCCGTCCTCGGCCGCCATCAGCCGCGCGTTGATCGGCTCGGCCCAGGTCGGATCGTCGAGCTTCAGGCTGAGCAGCGCGCCCGACGCATCGCTCAGCTTCCATCCGACGCCAACCTCGGCCTGGCCGACCATCGCCTGGTAGTCGGGCGCCTTGCTGGAGAACTTGTCGGCCGGGACCAGGGTCAGGTCGATGGCCAGCGCCAAGGTGGCCAGACGGCCGCTGAAACCGTCGCCTTCGCGACGGAAGTATCCGATCGTGCTCATGTTCGATGCTCTTCGCCCACCAGGGAAAACGATGAGGCGGCGACCCGATGGCGTGGGGGGAGAACGCCAGGATGGGCCGCCGCCTCCGCTCCTCGCCGGCACGGCCGACGACAAGCTGCGGGAGCGCGAAGACGGGCTCGGGGGGCGGTTGGGAGCCTCTTGCGTCATCCGCGAAAACCGTTGTCACGCAAGGCCTTGGGCGGCTCAAGACGGTCGGCGCGCGCGTCGTACAAAGACAGGCTCTGTCGCAGAATCGGCGAATCCGGGAAGCTCGGTCGCTGGATGGGATCGACTCCCGCCGGGCAATATGTTCTCATATTGTTCTCAATTCTCAGGAGCGGGCCGATGGACCGGGACGTTGAAATCGACGGCGTGGCGTTCATGAGTCTGTGGCACCACGACGGGCGCATGGTGCGCGGCGCCGGCCTGTTCGCCTTTGGCCGACGCGATCCCGATGGCGGCCACACCATCCTGCATTTCGAACTGGCCCAGGAGATCAGCCGCGCGGCGACGGTGTCCCACCCCCGTTGGGACTACGCCATCAGCCAGGGCATGAACGAAATCCTCGTTCATCTGGCCGGATCGCAGCAGAAGGCTGGCGAACTGGCCGCCGAGGTCGCGTGCCCGCCCATCCGGTGGGCGTTGCACCCAGACGAGATCGAGGACACCGCGGAGTTCGACGGCCATGCGTTGACGCGGGTGGGCTGATGACCTCGCTTCCCTCATCCGTCTCGCCGTGGATCGTGCCTTTCAAAGGACGAAACCCGACGGGCCAGACGGGGCTGAACTTCCTTTGGAAGACCGGCAACGTCTACGTCATGGACAATCACCGCGCCGCCGCCTGGTGCTGGGCGCAGCACGTTCGCCAGGGCGAGAACCACGGCCTCTACCACATCGACCGGCATCCGGATGTTTTCGAAAGCGATCTTCGATCCTGTGTCGCGGCGGTGCCGAACGGCGTCACCATGGGCATCGATCAGTATCTGGCGCTGACCTATTCGCCGCCCGCTGGATCGGGCGTCAGGGCGCCGATCAAGGTGTTCCGCTGGGACAACTACCTGCCAATTCATCTGGATTTGAACGGCCTAGCGGTATCGCCCCTGATCTTCGCGACCCATCGCGATGGCGACATGCCAGCGCAGCATCCGTATGCCGAGGTCGAGCCTTGGGACCTCCTCATCTGCTTCGAGGACGACATCCGCCAGCAGGACAAGCCGTGGATCGTCAATGTCGACATCGACTACTTCTTCTGTACGGAGGAAGACACCTGCGTGCGGTTCCTGGCCGATGACTATGTGGATCGGCTGGCCGAGGCGATCGCGCGCCTGAACGCCGATGGGAAGCTGGCGGTCGTGACGATCGCCTTGACCGCCACCGACGGCTTGACGGACGGCTGGCCGCAAGCCGAAGCGATCGCCGAGCGGATGTGCGCGACGATGGGGCTGACGTTCAAACTTCTCTAGTTTGGCCCGCGCTCAATCGGGCGATGGCCGCCCCGCCGATGGGCGGAGCGGCCGGGCCGTCAGTCGTTGCGCGCCTGGGGCCGCGACCAGACCAGGGTGTGGACGCCATCGATCTGGACCAGGGCGGCGTTGATCGCGTCGGCGAAGCCGATGTCGTCGAACTTGAGCGAGACGTACTCCTTCTCGTCCTTGCTGGTCTTCTTCCAACCGGCCCCGAACTCGTAGCCGACGGCGAACACCCGATAGTCGGGGCCGCGTTCGCCGGTCTTCTCGACCGGGCGGATGGTCACGGACTTGACGTTGAGGCTCAGGGTGCGGATCGAGCCGGTGAACGAACCGTCCGCATGGAGCGTGAAGGTGCCGAGGGTAGCCATTTTGGTCTCTCCGATCTTTCGGGCCGCGCCGATCGCGGCCTCGATGGCGATCGTCCGGCTGGACCGAAGTCGTCCCCGCAGGGCGCCGCGCGCGGCGCTCCCGAAGCCTGGCGCAGGACCGAAGGCGGCAAGTTTCTTGTCTCGCGAGGAAAGGCGGCGCGCCGCCTGGGGAAGAAAGGCGCCGCCGCCGGTTGCGGAGGAGGACCGGATCCAGCCAGATCAAGCCCTTGAGAGGCCGTGTCCGGCGTGGCCTGGAAGATCCCGGAGAGATCAGGATGGCGCCCGAGGCGCCGTCGCGCTCCATGCGGACGGTTCGTTCACCGGCTCGAGCCGCGCCCGCCGCCTCAGGGTCAAGTCCGTGACCATCCGCCCGGTCGAGACATCCGGCGAATGCGACCTCGACTATCGGGTATTCGCCGTCGGCTAGGCGTTCGGGGCCATCTGGAAGAGACCAGCAAGGTCGGGACTGAGCATGCCTTGCTCAAGCGGGACGACATCGGCCTGGCCGACGCGATCAACGCCGCCCTGGTCCAGATCGATGGCGTCCACACCCTGGTCTGGTCGCGGCCCAGGCACGCGACGACTGACGGCCCGAACGCCCGCCCATCGGCCGGGCGACCATCGCCCGATCAGCGCGAAACGTCTCGCGCCCATGTGCTGGCGCTGCGATCGTTCCGGGCTATACCCGCGCCATGACCGCCCTCGCCCTCCTCGCCGCTGGCCTGATCGCCTGCACCGCGCCGACGGTCCACGACGGCGACACCCTACGGTGTGGCGCCGACCGCATCCGCCTGTTCGGCGTCGATGCGCCTGAGGTGCGGCGCGGCAAGACCCCCGCCGAGCCGCTTTCCTATGAGGCGCGGGACCTGCTGATCAGCCTGACGCGCGGCCGCGTCGGCTGTCGGGTCGTCGACCAGGACCGGTATGGCCGACAGGTCGCCCGCTGCTGGTCGAGCCAGACACCCGACATCAACGCGGCCATGATCCGGTCAGGGCTAGCCACCGAGTGGCGCGCCTACAGCAAAGGCGCCTATGCGGAGCCGGAAGCCCAAGCGCGCGCGGCTGGTCGCGGCGCTTGGGCGCCAGGCGCTGCGCCTCGGCGGGCGCGCTAGCGCCCGGGACGGGATCACAGGCTCCGAATACAAGAAAAGGCGGCCGATCCCAAAGGATCGGCCGCCCGTCCAAGGCCCGTGCGCCCGAAGTCGGGCGGCCCGAAGGCCGCCCGCCCCCTACTCGGCCGCCGTCAGCATGGCCGCCACTTCGGCCTCGTCCTCATCGCTCGGCGCGGCCATGTCGGACACCGCCTCGCCAAGAGCCGAGAGCGGCGGCTGGTCGTCGATCTCGGGCGCGCCGAGGGCGACCGACAGGGCCTCGTCCTCGGACGTCGCCTCGCCAAGAGCCGATTGCGCCAGCGCGGGGTCGGCGCTCTCGCCCTCGATGGCCTCGCCGTCGCCCAACGCGCCCGCCGGGTCGGCCGTCTCGCGCGGCTGCTCGACACCGACCGCCAGCGGGTTGCGCAGCAGCGGCGGCAACCACCGGGCCGCGACCAGCGCGGGTTCGGCGATCTCGATCATCTGCTCCTTCTTCAGCTTGGCCATGCGCAGGGCGTCCTCAGGCTTGGAGGCCTCGGCGACCGCGCCCAGGATGTGCGCCTTGGTGACGGCGTCCAGGTAGCGGCGACGCGTCGGGCTCCACCAGTCGCGCATGTCCAGGTCCAGCGCCGCCGCCAACTGGTCGGCGTGCAGCCAGACGCCGGGGCGGCGCTCCCAGTTATGCACCGCGTCCACCGTCAGGCTCAGGCAGTGGGCCAGCAGCGACAGGCGGCTGTCGCCGTCCAGCTCGACGATGAAACTCCAGTACCGGGTCGGGTCCTCGGGCATTTGCCGCGCCCAGGCCGCGTGGCGCTCGGCGTTGGCCAGACCCGCGCGGCTGTCTTCGATCCCCTCCCCGTCGTTGGGCAGCGTGCGCGAGCCCATCCGCACGTCCAGGCAGGACGGGATCGGAGACCCCCGCCCGAACACCCGCAGGGCCAGGACGTGGACCAGGGCGACCAGGGCCATGTCGGGGTTCTCGGCCAGGACGCAGCGCAAGGCCGCGCTGCGATGAGCGGTCAGGTCGCCCTGGATGCGCGGCGAAAGCGGGGCGGTCGCGTCAGGCACGATCTCCTCCTCCACCTCGGACGCATCGGCGCGGGCTTCGTCGGCCTCATCGTCCTGATCGTCGTCGTCCCCGATGCCCTCGTCGGCCTCGTCCTCCGCTTCGGGCTCAGGGTCGGGCTCGGGGGCAAGCTCGTCTTCGACCCGAACGAAGCCGCGTTCGATCCGGGCCTCGCCGTCCGAGGGCAGCCAGACGACGACGCCCGCACGGGCCTTTTCCTCGGGGTCGAAGGCGACGTCGTCGCCGTAGGCTTCGAGGGCCGCTTCGATCTCTTCGAAGCGCGCGGCGACCTCGGGCGGCGGCGGGTCGATCTCGGCCCACTGCTCGGTCAGGGCGTTGTCCTCGTCATACAGGGCGGCAATCGCCTCCCGATCCTCGGCCGACCGCTGCCGACGGCGTTCAAAGACGCGCGAGCAGCCCAGGCCGTGGGGGAAGTCGAGATAGGCCTCGCTCCACTTCCAGCCCTCGTCATCGCGCACCGCCTCCGCGATCGCCGACAGCTTTTCGGCCACCAGCCGGTCCAGCAGCACGACATCTTCCAGCCAGCCCTCGCCCTCCTGGGTGAAGAGGTCGCGCAGGACCGGCCCGCCCGCAGCCACATAGGCGTCCAGGCCGACGAAGACGGCCCGGCGCTCGGTGGCGGCGACCTTGGCGTCGGTCATCGCCCGGCGGATGGCGCGCGGTTCGCGCTGGTGTTCCGGCAGCTGGGCATAGACCTGCATCTGGCGTTCAGGATCGGGATTGACCGCGAAGGCCACGATCTGCTCCAGGTTCAGCCCGCCCTCGCGGTAGATATCGAGCAAGGCCGGAGCCACCGCGCCCAGGCGCAGGCGCTGACGCACGGTCTCGGGGCTGGGGCCGAACCGGGCGCTGATCTCCTCGGCGCTCCAGCCCTTGCGCTCGGCCAAGTCCTTGAAGGCCTCGTACTGGTCGGCCGGGTGCATGGACTCGCGGCTGATGTTCTCGTCCAGGGACACCTCGGCCGGGTCGTTGACCGTATCCACCACGCAGCGGACGGGCGCGGTCCTGGACAGCACCTTGCGCTTGGCCAGCAGGCGCAGGGCCTGACGACGTCCTTCCCCGACGCTGACGAGGTAGTAGCCGGTCGCTTGGCCGTCCTTGGTCTCGGGCTCGACCACGAGCGGCTGGATGACGCCCTTGGCCTTGATCGAGGCGGCGCGCTCCTCGATCACCTCGGCCGGATGGCCCACGCGCCGGACATTCTTGGGCGAGGCCTTCAGGCGGTTGAGGGCGATGTCTTGAACTTGGCCGTGCTGAGCGACGGCGGCGGTCTGTGAGGTGGTCATTTTAGCCTCCTTGGGCTGACGGGTTCGAGCGCAAAAGGCGCGCTCGAACCCGGCGCCCGTCGGCGAGACCGGGGGGCAAACGGAGGGGCGGCTTCGCGGGGACCCGGCTGCAGGGCGCGCCTGCCCGGATGCCCGATCGCCGCCTCACGCCCGAAGCTGGGCGGAAGCCGATCCGAAGTGCGCTAGGGGCAGAGCCCCAGCACGCGGCCGCCCTTCAGGGCGGCCGTCATGACAAACCGCGCTCGCTTGCGATCGCGACAAGCCAGAAGTTTTGGAAGACGATGTTGGGGTGGCCCTACCCGGCCTGCCCGGCGCGCGTGGTCGCGATCAGGCCTGGCCGGCGTCCACGGACAGCGTGTTGCCCAAAGCCGGATCGACCGTATCACGGCCGCCGGCGATGGCTCGCACCCCATCGCGCCCGATCACTTCCCAGACCCGCTCGTCCCGCCAGACTTCGACGGCGTCGGCGCTGGCATGGTCGCGCAGGAGTTGGCGGGCATGTGGCCGAACACCGACCTCTTCCAGGTCCTGGACATCGACATGGGTGGCGACCTGGTTGGCGGCCAGGCAGACGAAGGTGAAGGAAGTGAGCGTGGCCATAGGCGCAGCATAGCCGTTCTGGGCGCCACGTAAGTCGCATTTTGACGGACCGCGACGAAAGGCGCGTCCCGCGCGCCCCAAGGTAAAGATCAAACAATCGTTTTAAGCCGCACCCCCAGGTCAAATTGACCCGGGGTTCGGGTATCATGGGGATCGTTCGCCCGGGGATACTGGCTCACGGATCATGATTCGGGGGACATCGGCGTCCAGGGCGGGGAGACATGGATGGCTCACCCCCAGGGACATATCTGACCCGGCCAAATAACGGCGGAGCCCTGGAATTACGAGATGATCTTCCGCATCTTGGTGTCCAAGGCAACTGCTTTTTTGGAGACCTCGATGTCTGACGAAGACGAAGACGACAACAATATCATTCAACTGGCCCCGCGCCTGCCCAAGGCCGAGGTCGAAAAGATCCTGCGGCAGAAATGGAAGTCCAGCCTCGACACCGGCTTCGCGGTCGTGCCCTCGGTGATGCTCCGCAGCCTGCCCAGCCTCGGCATCCAGGCCAGCGAGCTGGCCGTGCTCGTCATCCTGATCGATCTCTGGTGGAAGCCGGGGGACATGCCCTGGCCCTCCAAGGCCAAGCTGGCCAAGCTGCTCGGCGTTTCTGAGAAGACCATCCAGCGGTCGATCAAGAAGCTGGTGGACGGCGGCCTGATCGTTTCGGAAGCCCGTCACCGGGCGCACGGCGGCCAGACCTCCAACCGCTACGATCTGACGCCGCTGGTCGCCCGTCTCGAAGCGGCGGCCAAGGCGCTGAAGGCCGCGGCCGATCAGGCCGAACGCGATCGTAGCCGGGCCGTGCGTAACAGCGCGCCCAAGAAGGCGACGTCGAAGGAAGCCTGAGCATGACCACGACCCTGACCCGCCGGACCGCCGCGCGCGAAGAAATCGCCCGCTCCATGGCCTCCCGCGCCCACGCCTTCGTGGTTCACTATGCCTGCGAGGGGTTCGAAAAGCCCGACCGTCGCGTCACCGCGATCGCCGCGCGCAACCTGGGCAGTGGGGCCACCCAGAGCTTCGAGATGAGCACCATGCTGCGTCGAGCGGGCGTGGAACCGGCCAAGGCCACCCCGCAGGAACTCGACCAGGCCGAGCGCGAGATGTTCAAGGCCTTCTACGCCTTCGTCAGCAGCCATTTGGCCGCGACGCACTGGCTGCACTGGAACATGCGCGACTCCACCTTTGGCTTCGCCGCGTTGGAAAACCGCTATCGCCAGCTCGGTGGCCGGCCGGTCAAGATCCCCGAGGCGCTTCGCGTCGACCTGGCCGCTCGGATGATCGATCTCTATGGCGACAACTACGCGGCGCGGGACAACCGCCTGCGGAGCCTGGCCGAGCGCAACCGGCTGGTCACCAAGCACCTGGTCGATGGCGCCGAACAGGCCGCGGCGCTGGAGCGCGGCGACTTCGAAGTGGTCGACCGCTCCCTGCACAATCGCGTCGACCTGATGTACGCGGTGGCGACCAAGGCCAACGAAGACACTCTGAAGACCGAGGCCTCGCTGGCCGACCGCATCGGCGCCGCTGGCGGCCTGGTGCAATGGCTGAAGAGCAACCCGGTGGTGCTGGTCTGCACGATCGCCGCGCCCGTCCTGACCGTGGTGACCGGCGGCTGGAAGGTGTGGACGATGCTCCACGGGGGCTAAGGCCCCGCCCGACCTGCGCGCCAATGACCCGACGCGCCGCCGCCCAAAGCGGCGGCGCGCGGCGCCAAGCGCTGCCGTAAGCCCCCTGCCCTAGTCACCCAAGACCGGGGCGGCCAGGCCGCCCCAGCCCCGGCCCCGTCAGTATTCCTCGGCCAGCATCAGGGTCAGGACCCGCTTGGTCACGGCCGGGTCGGCCGGATCGGGCGAGGCCATACAGAGGTCGAGGTCGTAGTAGTCGATCTTCCAGAACAGGCGCGCGCCCCCGACCTCGAAGGCGCCGAAGTCGCGCTCGCCGTGGGGGTCGTTGTCCTCGGAAAAGTCAGCGAAGGCGGTGACCCCGGCCAGGGCCTGGGCCAGCTTGGCCTCGGGCAGGGTTCGCACCCCAGGGGTCAGGGTCCAGCCCGCGCCGGGCTCGGCGCGGCAGGCGTCGTTCAGGGCCGCGATGGCGGCGGCGTGGTCTTCCTCGGTCATGAAAGCCTCCTTGGGCTGACGGGTTCGAGCGCAAAAGGCGCGCTCGAACCCGGCGCCCGTCGGCGAGACCGGGGGCAAACGGAGGGGCGGCTTCGCGGGGACCCGGCTGCAGGGCGCGCCTGTCCGGATGCCCGATCGCCGTCTCACGCCCGAAGCTGGGCGGAAGCCGATCCGAAGTGCGCTAGGGGCAGAGCCCCAGCACGCGGCCGGCCGCCAGGCCGGCGCCCTGAGCAAAGATGAAGCCTGCAAGGAGCCCGCGTCCGGCGCGGGCGGGAAGCGGCGTCGAGCGGCCGGCGGCGGCGCCAGCCGCCCGAAGGGGCGCGCCCGAGGGAGCGGCGAAAGCCGCGGGACCGAGCGTGCCCGCCGGTCGCTCTCCGTAGAGGGGGAAGCCCGGCGCGAAAGCGCCGGGCGGAACCCTATCTGGCCCGTTCCCACGCCTGATCGAGCGAACGCCAACTCGGCGAACGGCGTTAACCAAGCTTGACAAGGGGCAAGTTATGTGATAGTATATAGGTACGGTTGGAATTCCTCTACCCGTTTTCAGCGCCCTTCAAACCGACGGCTGAGAAAGAAATCAAATGAACTGAAATCAATAAGGACAAAATAGATTGTATAATCCATTCATTCAACAAATTTTCCGCTCTCGACAAGCTCGCAACGGCGGGCTCGTCCGCCGCAATATCGGCTGGGTCAATTTCCACGCTTCTATGGCGCTGCTGGAGGCCGAGGTCCGTCGCCGAGGCTTCCACATGTTCGTTGTGGGCGACCAAGCGTTGATCCTCTGCAATAGCGGAGGCCTCGCCGTGGTCTGCTAAGGTACTGAAGGGCGTCTTGGGCTTCACTCCAAGACGCCCGTCGCCTAGCCGCCCAGCGCCCTGCCGAGGACAGCGCGCTCACGAGCACCAAGTCGAACCGCCCAGCTAGTCGACCTTCCACATCCGTGGATCCTCGACCCCGAATAAGCGCAGGAACGCAGCCCACAGGGGTTCGAGGCTGTCATTCGCCAGCGTGTCGTCCAGGACCTCGCCCAGATAGGCGATATTCTGGAAGGCGGGTCCGGCGGAGAAGTCGTAGCCACCGATCAACATGAAGTCGCGCACGCCCAACACCGTGGCCATGAGTGTCCAGGGGCCCTCGACCCCATGATTCCGGAGCCGCGTCAGGCCATGGCGCACGGTCCCGAACAGGGCCTCACGAAAGCGCTGAGGCCAGACGCGCCCCTGCCCCTCCCGCGTGGCGCCGATGACCGTCGCCACATCGATGTAGCCGCGACGATGGTTCACAGCCCAGCCGGTGGTCGCCTCCTCAGTGTGCCCGAGGGGAACGAAGGCGATCACCCCATCGAGCCCCACCGCCATGTCGTAACCCCGACCGTGCAGCGGCGGCAGCAGCGCATTTTCCGCCAGATCGCGGGGTTCGCGTAGGATCGACAGGGGCGCCAGGGTCAGGACCAAGGCCGGACCAGCCTCCAGCCGACAAGGCATGTTCTCGCCAGAGATCGCCTGAACCGCCGCTGTGTGCAGGTCGCGCAGCTTGCGGGGCGTCTGGTCCGAGGCCGCAAAGGCCAGACGCAGCTCACCGGTGTCCATCTCGTATTTCCCCCGGCTGTTTCGCGCGAAGAAGCGGCTCGTGCCCTTGAGGGTGACGCGATGCGGCGCCACCAGGCTCGCCCCGACCCGAGCGATCAGCGCCACGCGATCACCTTCCAACGGCGTTACGTGGAAGCGCACCCGTGGCACGCGCGGATCCATGCCATCGCGCACCAGGCTCTCCAGCCGCAGGATCTCGCCATCCAGACCCTCGGTCGGCAGGCCCACCAGTTCCGCGGCGACGCCTTCAACGTCACGCATGCCGTAGATCAGATCGCCGCCATCGGTATTGGCCAGGGCGGTGATGTCGGCCAGGAACTCCTTGGTGTCGGCGTCGCCCCGTCCAGGTAGCGTCAGCTTGTAGTCGAGCCGCCGACCTTCAGGTCGTCCAGCTTCGATCAGACGAGCCAGATCCGCCGCGTCGATGTCGTCCAGGGTCCGTTCGATCATGCCATCCCCCTGTGCTGCGTGACCTGCGCCGCGCCTATCCCCGCCCGGCCAGGACAACACCCTCTTCGCCGGTCCGCCGCCCCCGCCCCCGCCCAGCCTGGCGGTAGACCTCGCCGAACGCGGCGACCAGCATCTCGGCCATCAGGTCCTCGTCCACGCCCTGCAGCCGCACCAGGGTCACGCCGGTGTTGCGCCGCCGGCCTGGCTCGACGGTGACCGCGTCACTGCGACCCAGGACGCGGGCCTGGTCCTTGCGGCTGAGTTTGATCACCGCCCAGCCCGCCGCGGGCCATCCCAACGTCGCGAAAGCCTTGTCGCCGATCCGGAATTGAACCGCGTCGAGGATCGGACGGACCTGAACACCGGAGCCCAGGCGGCAGGCGAGATCGGAGAAGGCTTCAGGCGTCATAACCATCCTCGCACGGAGCGACGCCCTTCATGGCCATGAGTCGCGTCCTGGTCGCAAAGCTGACGGCGCTCTGCGTCAGAAACGGTCGCCAGGGTCGAGCGCCGTCGGCCCTGCGCGCGCGCGACAGCGAGCGCCCATGACAATGGAGACTGCAAGGAGACCGCGCAAAGCGCGGTCGGGAAGCGGCGCCGAGCCGCCGGCGGCCGGCCAAGGCCGGCCCGCAGGGGCGCGCCCGTAGGAGCCGCGAGCGGAGGCGGCGCCCGCCAGGGCGCGCGGCGGGACCGAGCGTGCCCGCCGGTGGCTCACCATCCAGGTCGCTGGTCCCGATTTCGGCAAACGCTGCCGTTGCGGAAACTTGGCCTTAAGCCGGAGCCACCTAGAGCCTCGCCGATGTCCAAGGATCTGGAGACCTTCATCCGGGCGGCCCACGCCGCGGGGGTCGGGCGGCGCCTCGCCGACCTGGCGCAGGAGGTCGACGCGGTCATCGCCAGCTATCCACGCTACGGCGGCGCCCGGTACCTAACTCGGCTGACAGAGCAACGCCGTCGCCTCGCTGAACCGGATCTGCCGCTGATCGCGCACCTGACCGCCGAACTCTGCGGCCAGGACGCGCGGGTCCTGGCCGCCCTGTTGCCGCTGGCCCATCGCCTGGCGCCCGGTCACGCCTGCCTGCGCCGGGTCATCGCCTTGGCCGGCGCCCGCGACACTAGCCCCTACGCCCAACCTGGCCGGAAAACTGTGCGCGGCCTGTGGACGTCGTCGTCGGCTCGACTTGCGGACGATTGACGCGCCGCCCTGGCGAAACGAGAACATTTAAAGAACACACAACCCCATCGCTTGCCTCGGCGGATCGTCCTTCGCCGGGATCGAGCCCCTGCGTCCGGATCTCGCCATGCTGCAAGCCCAGCCCGCCTCGCCCAAGGCGCCCCGCATCCACCGCCAGGCCATCGAGAAGCTCACGCGCCGGACCTGCCAGGATGTCATCGACGGCAAGCTCGTCCGCCGCACCCTGCATTTCACCTTTCCCGGCGGCCGCAAGAACCGGCGCTCCAGCGTCAGCTTCATCGATCCCGAGCAGGTGCCGCCGTTCGAGGGCGATGAGGCCTGGTTCCTGATCGAGCTGGTGATCGCCAAGCCCTGGTCCTACTGGCGCGCGGTGCGTCAGGTCGAGCCACCCCAGGCTTGACCCCCGCGCCACCGACCACCGCAAGACCGAAGCGGCTCGACCTGGGAAGCTGAATGTAACGGTGGTCGAAACGCACAAGGTCGAGAGCGGGGACGAGGGACAATTCCGGCGCCACGAGACCGGCGTGCGCGATTCAAGAGAAATATCCGGAATCGGACGCAAGTTTTCCGTTTGACGCGCCCCCGGAACAGCCCGACAAAACCTTCGGTCTTTCGTTTCCTTAAATGAAAGGCTGTGTCGATGACCTCCCAACAATCCAAAGACGACAAACCGGCGCACGCCATCACTGTGCGCGCCTGGCCGCTCGAAGTCAGCGGTCAAGGCCTGGGCATTATTGGAGTTCTGGCGGTGATCGCGTTGGTCCTGTGGTTCTTCAAGCCCGATATCACGACGGCGCTTCAACACATCAAGGACAGGCCGGCTGCTGTGGAGACCCGGCCATGACCCTTGGCTCCGACTTACCGATCATGGGCGAACTTGGGGCGGTCGCTGCTCCATTGGCCGTCGCGCAACAGCCTGGCTAGGGTGCGGCCATGGACACCAAAACCATCATCGGCCTGATCCTGGGCTCATCGGTCATCGGCGGCGTCATCAGCGGCCTGATCGCCCAGGGCGCGCCGTGGTTGCGCGAGAAGATGGCCAACGACAAGACGGCGGCGTTCTCGGCGCTGCGCCTGGCGCTGCTGCTGGAGGAGTTCGCGGGCGACTGCGCGAGCGTCTATGGCGATCACGATACCCATCGCTCTTCGCGCGGTGGCGCGGGCGAGCTGGCGACACGGCTGCCGGCGCTCAAGGACTATCCCGACGATATCGCCTGGCAGGCGCTGGGCACGAAGCTGGCCACCAAGGTCCTGCATTTTCGCGTCGCCCGCTCGGACGCCGGCGCCGAGATCACCGCTGACGCCGAATTCGCCGACCAGTGGGACCATTCCCAGCTCATCGCCGAAACCGCCCTGAAGCTGGGCCTTCAGGCGCTAGGCGTCGCCCATACCCTTCGAACAGAACGGAAGTTGGACCCCGCCCACAGCTCGCCGGATCATTCGACGGAAGACTACCTGACCCGCTCACTGGCCGCCGTGGCGGACCGAAAAGCCAAGCTGGCGCTCCAGAGCCACGACGAGATCTAGACGCCGGACCTCAACTCGTCCTTCGTCAGATAGCGGTCCGACGCATAGAACGCCTTCAGCCGCTCCGGATCGTTCTGGCCAGGATCCATCAGCCAGCGCGTGTGCCAGGTCATGAACCAGAGCCAGTCGGCCTGCGGACCAAGAAGCGCCGGATCCGGGATCGGCCCGTTCTCGTGCAGGCAGATCGGGATAGTGTCGCCGACGATAGCCTTCATCGCTCCGAACATCGGCGCCAGCGCGCCGTGGTCGTCAGCGTAGATGTCGGCGCCGGCGATATCGACCTGGCCGCGCCCAGGATGCCAGGCTGGATCGACGTTCTGCCCGGCCCAGCCCGCCACCCAGATCAGGTTGTCGAGACCGCGGCGATGGGTGAACTCGTCGTACATCAGCGCCCAGAGCGCCTTGAACGCGGCCGGGCCGTGCTTGCCCCACCAGAACCAGTCGCCGCTGAACTCATGAAGCGGTCGCCACAGCACAGGCACCTTGTGATCGCGAAGCTCGGTCAGCAGATCACCGATTCGCGCAAGATCACGATGCAGAGCCAGGTTCTGGGCCGTGCCGGGCTGCAGGGCCGCGGTGAGGTCGAAGTCCTTCTTGGAATTCTCGTAGCCCGGACCGATGTCCGGCGCCCCCCAGTGCCAGCAGATCGTGACGATGCCGCCAGAACGGCTCCAGGCCGTGGCGCGATCATTGACCCCGGCGTTCAGGCGCGGCTCGATGTAGTCCAGGCCCAGTATCGCCGGCAACCGACCCGTTGCCTTCTCGATATAGTCCAACTCGACGTCGGGCCTCGCCACGCCCTCTTGCTGACCGGTCAGGGTCTTTCGGCCGTAGAACCGCCAGAGCAGAGTATAAAGCGCCCGAGCTTCGGCCGATGCGTTCGGATTGCTCAGCTGACGCGACGACGGCGTGGACCGCGCCATGCCCGGCGCCATCGCGAACGCCAGACCCGCCGTCATCGCCGCCCTTCGCGTGCTCTGCCCGCTCATCGCCACCCTCTCACACGACGTCGATCGCGACGCCCCGCCGATTTCCGCCGATCGCCAGTCTCTCTACGCCCCGACCGCGCCGCCTCTTGTTCCATGCGCCCAGCTGGCGCGTCCATGCGTCATGTCCCGCCGAAAGCCCAAGCTGAACCGTAGCGCCGTGGGCGACCTCTACGATTATTTGTCTCCGGAACTACCAACCCCTGCCCGTCCGAACGTCTCACCCAAACGCAGGGTGATCCGGCTTCCCTCTGTTTCCGACGATTGGCCCGACGTGGTGCCGATCTCCGAAGCGGAGTTGCGGATCACCGAGGCGTATTTGGAGAAGGTGCTGGCCGAACTGCTCGGACCCCTGCCCTGATCCACAGGGAAAACGATGGCCAAGCGTAAGACACCTCCCCCGCCCACCGCACCGAGCGCGGCGCTTTATCTCCGGGTCTCGACCGGCCGGCAGGCCGAAAGCGACCTTTCCATTCCCGATCAGGGCCGACAACTTCGAGCCTACTGCCAGGCCAAGGGCTGGCCCGTCGCCGAAGAGTTTGTCGAACCGGGCAACTCGGCCACCGACGACCGCCGCCCGGCGTTCCAGCAGATGATCGACACGGCGACCGCCAAGCCGCCGCCGTTCAACGTCATCCTGGTCCACTCGTTCTCGCGCTTCTTCCGTGACCAGTTCCTCTTCGAGTTCTACGCCCGCAAGCTGGCCAAAAACGGGGTCCGCATCGTCTCGATCACCCAGGAGGTTGGCGACGATCCGATGGGGATCATGGTGCGCCAGATGATGAACCTCTTCGACGAGTACCAATCGCGCGAGAACGCCAAGCACACCTTGCGCGCGATGAAGGAAAACGCGCGCCAGGGCTTCTGGAACGGCTCCCACCCGCCGCTCGGCTATCGGGTCATCACGGCCGAACAACGCGGTGAGCGGATCAAGAAGAAGCTCGAGATCGACCCCATCGGCGCCGAGACCGTGCGCCAGATCTTCCGCCTGGCGCTGCACGGTGTCGAAAACAGCGGCCCCATGGGTTTGAAGTCGATCGCCACCTATCTCAACGACAAGGGCATCACCACGCGCGGCGGCGGCCGATGGGGCGTAGGCACCGTCCACCATACCCTGACGCGGACGACTTATATCGGCGAGCACGTCTTCAACAGCCGCAACTGGGCCAGCCAGGAACCCAAGGACGACACCGAGCATGTCGTGATGGCCGTGCCGCCGCTGATCGAGCGCGACACGTTCGAGGCCGTGCAGCGCGCCATGTCGCTGCGCAATCCCAGGGCCATGGCCCCACGCTTCGTGAACAGCTCGATCCTGCTGGGCGGCATCTGCTTTTGCGGGCTCTGCGGCAAGGCGATGACGCTGCGGACCGGCAAGGGCGGCGCCTATCGCTACTACACCTGCTGCACCAACGCGCGTCAGGGTCCGGTCGGTTGCGAAGGCATGGCCGTGCGGATGGATCTGCTGGACGCCTCGGTGATCGACCACCTGGAGAACCGTCTGCTCAATCCCGAACGACTGGCCACGATGATGGACAACATCATCGACCGCCGGTCGGAGTGGATTGAACGCCGGCATCGGCACGTCGCCGACCTGCGCAAGCGCGCCACCGAAGCCGACCAGCGGCTTCAGCGTCTCTACCTTTCGATCGAGCAAGGGATCATCGATCCAGGCGATCCATCGCTCAAGCAACGGGTCACAACCCTGAAGGCCCAGCGCGACAAAGCCGACGGCGACGCCCAGCGCGCGGCTAAGGCCATCGACGGGATCACGCCCGCGCTGACGCCGGACTTGCTGCGCCGGTTCTCTGAAGCGACGCGGGAAATGTTCAGGGACGAAGCCGGCGCCTATCGCCGGGATCTCATCCGGGCCGTTGCCCAGAAGGTGGAATTGCTGTCCCCGCATGAGGCGAGGATCTGTGGCTCAAGGGTGGAATTGCTCCGAACCCTGGCGAGCAACAATGGCGTACAATCGGCGGCGTTAGCGCTGCCGGGTTTTGCACCAGGGTGGCGCGCCCTGCTGGATTCGAACCAGCGACCGCTCGCTTAGAAGGCGAGTGCTCTATCCAGCTGAGCTAAGGGCGCGCGCTGGCCGGCCGGATCCGCGGCGGCCCTAGTGGGTCCAGGGCTGCTTGCGGTTGGCGGCGAAGTTGTCGGCATAGGCCTTGATGATCCGCTTGGGGGTCTTCGGTTCGAAGAGCTGGAAGGCGATCTCGTGGCGCTGGGCGTAGGCCACCGCCTCGTCACGCGTCTCGAAGGTCAGGCGGATCTGGCCGTTCATGTCGCTGGACGTGGTCCAGCCCATCAGCGGGTCGGGCTTGCGGGCCGAGGCCGGCTCGAACTCCAGCACCCAGTCCTTGGTCTTGGCCTTGCCGGACTGCATGGCGTTCTTGGCGGGGCGATAGATGCGGGCCAGCATGGACCTCTCCCAGAGTACCTTACCGAGAATACCTTGCCGATGGTCGGAGCGGCAGGATTTGAACCTGCGACATCCTGGTCCCAAACCAGGCGCGCTACCAGACTGCGCTACGCTCCGAAACATCGGCAGGCGGGTGCTCTACAGGGGTTCGAAGCGCGGATCAACGATCCGGACGCCGCAATTCACCCCTTCGGGAAGATTCGATGCAGAACGCGGTCGCCGGGCAGGATGCCCAGCTGCGCCGCGCGACCGCCCGCCAGCTCCAGAACGCCCAGAACCAGGCCGCCCGAGGCGAGCGGCGTCTCGTCGTGCGGCCGGGCGTTGCGGGCGATCGACAGGATCCTGCCATTCGGCGCGATGTAGATGATGTCGAGCGGAATCAGGGTGTTCTTCATCCAGTAGGCCACGCGCTGGGGCTTGGCGTAGGTGAAGAGCATCCCGCGGTCGGGCGCCAGGCTCTTGCGGAACATCAGCCCCCGCTCCTGCTGGGCGCGGGTGGCGGCGATCTCGACCTGGAAGCGTTGGCGACCGCGCAGGGTGACGATTTCCACCGTCTCCAGCTTACTCCCAGGCGCGGCCCAAGCGTTGGCGCCCGCGCTGACGCCCAGCATCAGCCCGGCGAGCAGCGCCCGCCTTCCGATCATCCGTTCCGCCACGCATCACCTCGGGAAAAGCCAATCTCGGTCGAGACTAGCCTTCCCCCCAAGATGGCGAAAGCGAGGCCCCTAAAGTCAGGCGTCGCCGGCGGTGATTTCCGCGACCACCAAGCCCTTGGGGCCCCGCGCGAACCGCACCAGGACATCGTCGCCCGGCTGCAGATCCCAAGCCCGCCCCGCCGGAGCGTCTCGATATGCACGAAGATGTCCCCAGGTTCGGCGTCGCGGATCACGAAGCCGTAGCCCTTGGTGCGGTTGAACCACTTGACCTTGGCGTGCTCGGCCGGCCCTTCGGGTTCCAGGGCGTGGCGCCCATGGCCTTCCCGCAGGGGATCGCGACGCGTCGGCCCGTCGGCGAAGGTCCGCCGCTGCCGCTCGATCGGCGCCGCGGCGTTACTTTCGTCGAGATTGACGACCTCGCTGACCTGCCAGCCCTTGGGCCTTCGCACCACGTCGCACACGATCACCGCCCCCTCCATGGCGGTTTCGCGCCCGCAGTTGCGCAGCGACGTCACATGCAGAAGCACGTCCTTAAGCCCGGTCTGGCCCGGATCATCCGGTACGATGAACCCGTAACCCTTGCCGGCGTCGAACCACTTCACCTTCCCGCTGATGCGCACGAACTCTTCGTGCGCCGCAGCGTCCTCAAAATCGAAACCAGACATCCCACCCCTCTGGCTCGCCCAATCAGCCCATCGGAGCGAGCACTACGAGAACAGTGTTCTCGCGTGAGGAGAGCCGTCAATGACGAAATCACGTCAAAAGGGCGCACAAAGGCGTTCCGCGACATTTCGTCGCAGAAACAACACAGAAACAATTCTGAAATACAGCCGAAAGTGGCAGTCCCTAGGGGAGTTCGAACCCCTCTCTCCAGATTGAAAATCTGGCGTCCTAACCGATAGACGAAGGGACCACATCGCCGCCGAAGCGGAACATAGCCGATATATAGCCTCGCGGGTGGCAGTCCCTAGGGGAGTCGAACCCCTCTCTCCAGATTGAAAATCTGGCGTCCTAACCGATAGACGAAGGGACCACGGCCCCGCGAGGAAGCGGGTGTATAGCCGCGACCTTGGGGGCGCGCAAGCCGCCGAAAGTCATTTTTTCGGTCCGACTTTCAGTCCGTCCACGCCGTCGAGCCAAACACAGTTTCGCTCGACCTCCCGCAGCCTAGAGCGCGTACCGCGCTCTGGGATCGTGGGCGTCCTCGATCTCCAGCTGGACGCCGTTTCGGCCCATATAATCGTCCGGTTTCAGCTTGCCGACGACGTCCAGCGCGCCGCCGCCCGCCAACAGACGCTGGCCCAGCGGCGTCTCGGCGCTGCGCCAGCTGATGGCCTTGATACGGTCGCCGGTCGGTCCGACGAGGTCCATGCGCACGTGCCCTCCCTTGAGGGCCGAGACCCGGTCGGGCCGCACCTGAGTCAGGGCGAACATCGGCTCGGGATTGCCGGGCCCGAACGGCGCCAGGCGCTGGAAGTCGTCGAGCAGCGCCCGATTCGCCGCGCGCGGTTGAACCAAGGCGTCGATCTCGACCGATTCGACGCCCACGGCCTCCATCTCGCCAGCCAGGTGTTCCTCCAGGAAGGCGCGGAACTCGGGGATCATCTCGGGACGAATCGACAGGCCGGCGGCCATGGCGTGGCCGCCGCCGGCCATCAGCAGCCCCGCCTCGAAGGCGGCCTGAATGGCCCGGCCCAGATTGACGCCGGGCTGCGAACGGCCCGAGCCCTTGCCGACATTGGCGGCGCGGTCGACGCCGATCACCACCACCGGCTTGCGATAACGCTCGCGCAGGCGGCCCGCGACGATGCCGATGACGCCCGGATGCCAGTCCTCGCCGGCCACCACGATGACGGGCGCATCGGTGTTGAAGTTACCGCGCTCCAGCATGGCGGCGGCCTCCTCGACCACGGCGGCCTCGACGGCCTTGCGCTCGGTGTTGAGCCCGTCCAGCTCCTCGGCCAGAGCGGCGGCCTCCAGAGGATCGTCGGTCGACAGCAACATGGCGCCGAGGTCCGAGCGCCCGATACGGCCGCCGGCGTTGATACGAGGCCCCAGGATGAATCCGGCGTGGAACACGGACGGCTCGCCCGAGCCCTTTCCGACCTCGAACAAGGCCTTCAGTCCGGGATTGGCCCACGCCCCCATGGTCCGCAGGCCCAGCGCCGTCAGGGCGCGGTTGAAGCCGACCAGCTGGGTGACATCGCAGACCTCGCCCAGAGCGACGAGATCCAACCACTGACGCAGGTCCGGCTGCGGACGATCGTCGGAGAACAGGCCGCGCTTGCGGGCCTCGCGATTCAGGGGCGGCCAGCAGGACGAAGGTGACCCCGGCGGCGGCCAAGACCCCCTGCCCGCTCTGGCACCCGGGACGGTTGGGGTTAACCACCGCGGCGGCGGCCGGCGGATCTTCGCGCATCAGATGGTGGTCGATGACCACGACCTCCAGGCCAATTTCGGCGGCGCTGGCGATGGCGTCATAGGCGGCCGCGCCGCAGTCCAGGGTCACGACCAGCTCGGCTCCGCCGTCGCGAATCGTCTTGAACGCCGCCGGGCTGGGGCCATAACCCTCGGTCAGGCGGTCGGGAATGTAGATGGGCAGTTCGACGCCCATGTAGCGGAACCAACGGACGAGCTGGGCGGCGCTGGTGGCCCCGTCGACATCGTAGTCGGCGAAGACCATGGTCGGCCGGCCTCGCTCCAGGGCGTCGATCAGGATCTCGGCGGCCCGGTCCATGTCGGTGAAGCTGGACGGATCCGGGAACAGCGCCTTCAGGGTCGGGCGTAGATAGTGCTCGGCCTGCTCCAGTGAGACGCCACGCGAGACCAGGGCGCGGGCCAGGGGCTCGCTCAGGCCGTGACGCTGCTGGATGTCGCGCACGACGGCCATGTCGGCCGGTCTTTCGCGCCAGGCGCGGCCGCTGAGCGAGCGTTCGACGCCCAGAAAGGCGCCAGGCGAGGCGCTGGCGGAAATATCGGTGACACCATCGGCGGGCATCGCTGGAGAATAGCTGGTCACGCGGATTCGGACCATGCGGCGCGGCGACGACAGTCCCGGACGTGGGTCAGCCCGCTTGCATCTCGCGGCGCACCGCCTCGACCTCGTTGGCCGAACCCAGCACCACCGGCACGCGCTGGTGCAGCTTGGTCGGCTGGATGTCGAGGATGTCGGCCAGGCCCTCGGTCGACTTGCCGCCCGCCCGCTCGATCAGCAGGCTCATCGGGTTGGCCTCGTACATCAGGCGAAGCTTGCCCGGCTTGGCCGGTTCGCGAGCGTCCCACGGGTACATGAAGATGCCGCCGCGCATCAGGATGCGATGGACGTCTGCGACCATCGAGGCCACCCAGCGCATGTTGAAGTTCTTGCCCCGGGGACCATCCTTGCCCGCCAGGCAGCCGTCGATATAGCGGCGCACCGGCGGCGCCCAGTGGCGCTGGTTGGACATGTTGATCGCGAACTCGGCCGTATCGGCCTTGATCGCCAGACTCGGATGGGTCAGCAGCCACTGACCGTCGGCGCTGAGCGTGAAGCCGTCGACACCGCCCGACAAGGTCAGGACCAGCATGGTCTGCGGACCGTAGACGGCATAGCCGGCGGCGACCTGCCCGCGACCGGCCTGCAGGAAATCGGCCTCGGTCGGCGCATGGCCGGCTGGCGCGGGCAGCACCGAGAAGATCGTCCCGACCGAGACGTTGACGTCGATATTGCTGGAACCGTCCAGCGGGTCGAAGGTCACCAGATAGCCGCCGACACGGCCGGTCGGCTCGACCTCTTCCAGCTCTTCCGAGGCCAGGCCCGCGACGGCGGCGCAGCCCTTCAGGGCGTCGCTGAGCATGTCGTTGGTGATGACGTCGAGCTTCTTCTGCTCCTCATCCTGGACGTTGGTGCTGCCGGCCGCGCCCAGGCTGCCCGACAGCGCGCCGCTGGCGACCACGCGGCTGATCCGCGCGCACGTGGCGGCGATCGTCTGGACGACGTCCTTGAGGGCGGCGTCGGCCGGCTCGGCCGCGAGCCGGGCGGCCAGGTCGACGAAGGCGGTCATCTCGTATCCTCGAAACCGAAAGCAGAAAGGCCGCCCTACAAGACGGCCATGACAGAAAGGTCTCAGACCTTCCGCTTCATGCGGACCTCGCGGACGGTGCCCGTCGCGGAGTTCATCACCAGGGTGTGGGTATGGACGCAGCCGTCGCGGAAGACGACGCCATCCAGCAGCCCGCCACGCGTCACGCCGGTGGCGGCGAAGATCGCCTCGTCCCGGACGATCTCGTGCAGGTCGTACTTCTTGTCGAGATCGGTCACGCCCCACCGAGCGGCGCGGGCGCGCTCGTCGGCGTTGCGGAACAGCAGACGGCCCTGGAACTGCCCGCCAACGCACTTCAGCGCCGCGCAGGCCAGGACGCCTTCCGGCGCGCCGCCCGAGCCCAGATAGAGGTCGATGCCGGTCGAAGGATCGGTGGTGTTGATCACCCCGGCCACGTCGCCGTCAGTGATCAGATGGATGCGCGCGCCGGCCGCGCGGACCTTGGCGATGATGTCGGCGTGACGCGGACGATCCAGGACGCAGACGGTGATCTCGGTCTCCGCCACGCCCTTGGCGTCGGCGATCGCCTTGATGTTCTCGGCCGGCGAGCGGTCCAGGTCGATCACCCCGGCGGGCAGCCCCGGACCGCAGGCGATCTTGTCCATATAGGTGTCGGGCGCGTTCAGAAGCGTGCCCTTGGGCGCCCAGGCCATCACCGTCAGAGCGTTGGGTTGGGCCTTGGCGGCCAGGGTCGTGCCTTCCAACGGATCCAGGGCGATGTCGATCTTGGGGCCCTTACCCGTGCCGACCTTCTCCCCGATGTACAGCATCGGCGCCTCGTCACGCTCGCCTTCGCCGATGACGATCTCGCCATCGATATCCAGCGTGTTCAAGGCGTTGCGCATCGCGTCGACGGCGGCCTGGTCGGCGGCCATCTCGTCGCCACGACCCAGCATCGTCCACGAGGCGATGGCGGCGGCTTCGGTTACGCGAACGGCGTCCAGGACCAGCGAGCGGTCCAGGGTGTTCGAACTCATCCGTCTCTCCCAACCGCCCCGGATAGAGGTGGCCTTGTTCCCAATGTCGCCTTCGACGCCGAGTTTTCTCGGTCGTTTAGATGCGCGCGACGCGCAAAAGGCGGGGACGCTCTAGCACGGTCTGCAATTTTTCGATGCGGCTAATCGCATCCAGAAGGTTCGATTCCGGCGTCGCATGGGTAACGAGCACGATCGGCACGCCGCCCGCTCCTTCGACAGGCTTTTGCAGGAAACTATCGATCGAAACACCGCATTCGGCCAGAGTTTCGGAGATGGCGGCGATCACGCCGGGCTGATCCTTGGCCATGATTCGCAGATACGCCTTGCCCACCGCGCGGGCCGGATCGATGGCGATGAACGGGGCCAGAGCGCCGGCCGGCGCCTGGAACACAGGGCGGACGGCCCTGGTCATCACGTCGGCGATGTCGGCGGCCACGGCGGCCGCGGTGGGGCCCGCGCCCGCGCCCGGCCCCTGGATGAAGATCCGGCCGATGCGCTTGCCTTCGATGAACAGCGCGTTGAGCGCGCCGCCCGCCTGGGCCAGCGGATGATCCAGCGGGGTCAGCGACGGATGCACCTTCACGGCCACGCCGTCGGCGGTCTTGGCGGCGCTGGCGACCAGCTTGATGCGATAGCCCAGATCCTTGGCCAGCTTGATGTCGAGCAGCTCGACATCGCTGATGCCCTCGATCTCGGCGGCCTCGAAGTTCGGGGCGCAGCCGAAGGCCAGGGCGGCCAGAATGCTGATCTTGTGGCCAGCGTCGAAACCGCCGACGTCCGTGGTCGGATCAGCCTCGGCATAGCCCAGGCCTTGGGCTTCGCGCAGCACGTCGGCGAACGAGCGGCCGGTTTTCTCCATCTCGGTCAGGATGAAGTTGCAGGTGCCGTTGAGGATGCCCGCGACGGAGACGACGTCGTCACCGACCATGGCCTCGCGCAGCATCTTCACCGCCGGGGTGCCGCCCATGACGGCCGCCTCGAACAGCAGCGGCACGCCTTGGGCCTCGGCCAGGGCGGCCAGTTCGGCGCCGTGCACGGCGATCAGGGCCTTGTTGGCCGTGACCACGGGCTTGCCGGCCTTCAGCGCGGTCTCGACCGCGGCCTTGGCCGGGCCGTCGCTGCCGCCGATCAGCTCGACGAAGAGATCCACGTCCGGCGAGGCGGCCAAGGCCACCGGATCGTCGAACCAGGCCAGGGTCGAGATATCGACCGGACGCGCGCGGGTCTTGTTGCGGGCCGAAACGGCGGTGACCACCGCCCGGTCGCCGGCCGGCGCGAAATCCGGGCGCTCGACCAGGAACTGCAGAAGTCCGCCGCCGACGGTGCCAAGGCCCGCGACGCCGACGCGCCAGGTCTTTTTCGTCATCTTCGAATCCTTGGAGTCGAAACCAGCCCTCAGGCCTGTTCCATCTTGTTGTGAGCCTTGGCCAGGATGGAGTCGGCGTTGGCGATGAATTTCTTCACGTTGCGCGCGGCCTGACGGATGCGGTGCTCGTTCTCGACCAGGCCGATCCGCACATAACCCTCGCCGTACTCGCCAAAGCCGATGCCGGGGGCGACGGCGACGCCGGCCTCCTCGATCAGCAGGCGCGAGAAGAGCATGGAGCCGGCCTCGCGATAGGCCTCGGGGATCTTGGCCCAGGCGAACATCGAGGCCGGCGGGTTGGGGATGTCCCAGCCGGCGCCCTTCATCGACTTGATCAAGGTGTCGCGGCGGCTCTTGTAGATGCCGCGGATCTCATCGACGCAATCCTGGGGCCCGTTGAGCGCCGTGGCCGCGGCCACCTGCACCGGGGTATAGGCGCCATAGTCCAGGTACGACTTCACGCGAGCCAGAGCCGCGCAGATGCGAGCGTTGCCGACCACCATGCCCACGCGCCAGCCGGCCATGGCGTAGGTCTTCGACAGCGAGTTGACCTCGACCGCGATGTCCTTGGCTCCATCCACCTGCAGGATCGACGGGGGCGGATTGTTCTCGAAATAGATCTCGCCATAGGCCACGTCGCTGATCACCAGCAGGTCGTGCTTCTTGGCCAGCGCCACGGCGTCCTTGTAGAAATCCAGATCCACCCATTGGGCGGTCGGGTTCGACGGATAGGACAGGATCAGCACGCTGGGCGGCGGCACCGAGTGCTTCACCGCGCGGCTGATGTTGGAGAGGTACTCCTCCGGCGACAGGGCCGGCACGTGGCGGATGATGCCGCCCGCCATGATGAAGCCGAAGGCGTGGATCGGATAGGCCGGGTTCGGACAGATGATCACGTCGCCGGGACCGGTCAGGGCCTGGGCCAGGTTGGCGAAGCCCTCCTTGGACCCGAGCGTGGCGATCACCTCGGTGTCGGGGTTCAGCTTCACGCCGAAGCGGCGACCGTAATAGTTGGCCATGGCCTTGCGAAGGCCGGGGATGCCCTTGGACGCGGAATAGCGCCCCGCCTTGGGGTCGCGCGCCGTCTCGATCAGCTTGTCGACGATATGCTGGGGCGTGGGCATGTCAGGATTGCCCATGCCGAAGTCGATGATATCGGTCCCCTCGGCGCGGAGGCGCGCCTTGATCTTGTTGACCTCTTCGAAGACGTACGGCGGCAGGCGGCGGATACGGTGAAAATCGGTGCTCATGGGGGCTCTATGCGCCGCGTCGGCGCTCTGGGAGCGAAAAGTCGGGCATGGATAGACCCCGAGCGGGGCCACGCCAAGCCAGTTCAAGGGAGATTATGCCTCCGTCGGCCTATTTCGGCTGGGACGGAGGCGCGCTAGCTCGGCCGCGTGCGTCGCGGGCGAAGGCTTCGGTGGCGGCGCGGTCGGCGTCGGTCGGCGCCTCGAAGGCGGGCGGCTTGGCGTCGCGACGGGCCTTGGCCGCGTAGGTCTCGCTGTCCTTGAGCTCCCAGGTGCTGGGCGCGGTGGCCGCCGTCAGGGCGTCGCCGGCGCGTTGCTGCTGCACCACGGCCGCGCGCACCTGGTCGGCGGTCGGCACGTCCGTGGGGATCGCCGGGATGTCCGAGAACTTGCGGCGCTCGCCCTTGGCCTTGGCCGCGGCGGTGGCGCGGGCGGCGATCGGCGAGCTGGGATCGACCTTGGCGGTCGAGAACGGCGTCGCGCACGCGGCCACGCCGGCCGTCAGGCCGACGATCAGAGCGACACGTACGATTTTGCGGGTTTCGCCGTTCATTGGTTCTGGTCTTATGCGATGATCGCGGCGAGCGAAAGGCGTTCGGCGCCGCTTTTCGCGAACAAGACAATAGCACGCGGAGGAAACCTCATGGCCACGGCGAAGGCGGCTCCCAAGGCCCGGAAGAAAGCTTCCCCCAAGGACGAGATCGCCCCCCCCAAGGCCAAGGCCGCGCCGAAGACAAACAAGGCCAAGTCCAGGCCAGCGGCTCCCGAGGCGCCGCCCAAGGCCGAATCGGCTGGCAAGACTTCGGAGGGCTTCCAGGGCGGCCAGGCTCCCCCCCCTTCCCGCCGTTCGAAAAGGTGCTCTCCGCCGACCAGTTGAAGATGGTCGAGACCCTGTCGGCCAATCTGGCCCGCGCCGCCGTCACCGCCCAGGGCGCGATCGCCGAAGCCGCGCTGCGCCAGGCCGACCGCCCCGCCGCCCTCACCCCCGACCCGTTTCATGTCGCGCCCGCCCTGAACGAGGTGATGACCCGCTTGGCCGCCCAGCCCGACCGGCTGATGCGGGCCCAGGCCGACCTCTTCAGCCAATACATGGATCTCTGGCAGTCGACGGCCCGCCGCGCCGCCGGCGAGGCGGTCGCGCCCGTTGTCGCCCCCGCCGCCGGCGACAAGCGCTTCAACGACCCGGACTGGGCGTCCAACCCGATGTTCGACCTGATGAAGCAGTCCTACCTGCTGTCGTCGAACTGGCTGAACGGCCTGATCGCCGAGGTCGAGGGCGTCGATCCCGCCACCAAGCGCCGCGTCGAGTTCTTCACCAAGATGCTGACCGACGCCTTCTCGCCGTCGAACTTCCTGATCTCCAATCCCGCAGCCCTGCGCGAGGTGGTGCAGACCCAGGGCCAAAGTCTGGTGCGCGGCATGGAGAACTTCGCCGCCGATCTGGAGCGCGGCGGCGGCCAGCTGGCGATCAGCCAGACGGATCTGGCCAAGTTCAAGGTCGGCGAGAACGTCGCCACGGCGCCCGGCAAGGTCGTCTACCAGAACGACATCCTGCAACTGCTGCAGTTCGATCCGACCACCGAAACGGTCTGCGAGATCCCGCTGCTGATCTTCCCGCCGTGGATCAACAAGTTCTACATCATGGACCTGCGGCCCGAGAACTCGATGATCCGCTGGCTGACCGGCCAGGGCTTCACGGTGTTCGTCGCCTCGTGGGTCAATCCGGACCAGAAGCTCGCGGCCAAGACCTTCGAGGACTACATGCTCGAAGGCATCTACGACGCCACTCAGCAGGTCATGACCCAGTGCGGCGTCGATCGGGTCAACACGGTCGGCTACTGCATCGGCGGCACCCTGCTGTCGGTCGCCCTGGCCCACATGGCCGCGCGGGGCGACAAGCGGATCAATTCGGCCACCTTCTTCGCCGCCCAGCAGGACTTCGCCGAGGCCGGCGACCTTCTGCTGTTCACCAACGAAGAGTGGCTGCAGTCGATCGAGCAGCAGATGGACCAGGCCGGCGGCTTCCTGCCCAGCCAGTCGATGGCCGACACGTTCAACGCCCTGCGCGGCAACGACCTGATCTGGTCGTTCTTCGTCAGCAACTACCTGATGGGCAAGGAGCCGCGCCCCTTCGACCTTCTGTTCTGGAACGCCGACCAGACGCGGATGCCCAAGGCCCTGCACCTGTTCTATCTGCGCAACTTCTACAAGGACAACGCCCTGACGACCGGCAAGCTGTCGCTGGGCGGCGAACGCTTGGACCTGTCGAAGGTGAAGATCCCCATCTACGTCCAGTCGTCCAAGGACGACCACATCGCGCCCTATCGCAGCGTCTATCGCGGAGCCAAGGCGTTCGGCGGGCCCGTGACCTTCACCATGGCGGGGTCGGGCCATATCGCAGGCGTGATCAACCATCCGGACGCCAAGAAGTACCAGCACTGGACCAACGAGAACCTGCCCGGCGACGTCAACGCCTGGATCGCCGGCGCCCAGGAGCATCCGGGCTCCTGGTGGCCGCACTGGGCGGCTTGGCTGAAGGCGCGCTCGGGCGATCAGGTTCCGGCCCGTGACCCGACCAAGGGCCCTCTGAAGCCGCTGGAGGACGCGCCGGGATCGTTCGTGATGGTCCGGTCGGATTACTAAGGACGCGGGTCGTCGGTAAGCTGTGTTTTGACTGACGACAGAGGCGCCCAAGACCCACGTTCGCCCAAATGCCGCCGCGATCGTGGCGAAGCTTCCCCGCCATGCTCACGCTGGATCGCCGCACCGTTCTGGGAATGGCCGTCGTCGCGCCCTTCGCGGCGGCGAGCCAGGTCAGTCACGCGCTGATTCCCGACGCCGGCCGCAAGCTGGCCGCGGCGGCCCGCCAGCAGGTCGGGGTCACGGTCGACTACGACCCCAGCTACCGCAATATCGGCTATCCGAACGGCGACGTGCTGCGCACCAGCGGCGTCTGCTCCGACGTCTTGGTCCGCGCCGCCCGCGACGCCTGGGACATCGATCTGCAGAAGCAGGTGCACGAGGACATGCTGAAGGCCTTCTCGGCCTATCCGTCGCGCCGCGAATGGGGCCTGACCAAGCCGGACGCCAATATCGACCACCGGCGGGTGCTGAACCTGGAGACCTTCCTGACGCGGCGGGGCGCCAGCCTGCCCCTGCCCGCGCGGCGCCCCTTCGGCGGCGATGGGTTCGAGTCACCGCTGCCCGGCGACGTCCTGACCTGGCGGCTGGCTGGCGGGCGCCCGCACCTCGGCGTCGTGGTCGACGGCCCGCAGCATGTCCGCGTAACGCACAATATCGGCGAGGGCGTCCGCGAGGAGCCGCTCTGGATGTTCAAGCTGCACAAGCCCGCCGGGCACTATCGCTGGCGGGTGTGACGCCGATCAGAGACCGGCGTCTTCCTTGAGGCCTAGCGCGATGTTCATGTTCTGGACGGCCGCGCCCGAAGCGCCCTTGCCCAGATTGTCCAGCAACGCCACCAGACGCGCCTGACCGCTGCTGTCGGAGCCGAACACGAACAGCTTCAGGCGATTGGTGCCGTTCAGGCCTTCCGGATCCAGGGTCGTCAGGCTCTTGGCTTCCTCGAGCGAGGCGACCTCGACGAATTTCTCCCCCTTGTAGTGCTTGTGAAGGGCGGCGTGGATATCGCCCAGCGACGGCGCGCCATTCAGGGTCGAGAAGTGCAGCGGCATCTCGACGATCATGCCCTGCAGATAGCGCCCCACGGCCGGCATGAAGATCGGCCGGCTCAGCAGGCCGCCGTGCATCTGCATTTCAGGCACGTGCTTGTGGGCCATCGACAGGCCGTAGATCCGGTAAGGGACCTTGGTGAAATTGGCGGCGCTCTCGTCCTCGAACTCGGCGATCATCGCCTTGCCGCCGCCGCTGTAGCCCGAAACGGCGTTGTACGAGACCGGTAGTTCCGGCGGCAGGACGCCGGCGCTGACCAGCGGCCGCGTCAGGGCGATGGCGCCGGTCGGATAGCAGCCCGGGTTGGAGATGCGCTTGGACTTGGCGATCTTGCCGCGCTGCTCCTTGTCGAGCTCGGGGAAGCCGTAGGCCCAGCCCTCGGCGGTGCGATAGGCGGTGGAGGCGTCGATGATCACCGTGTTCGGATTGGTGACCAGCGCCACGGCCTCCTTGGCCGCGTCGTCGGGCAGGCACAGGATCACGGCGTCGGCGCCGTTCAGCATCTCGGCGCGGGCGTCGGCGTCCTTGCGCTTGTCGGGATCGATCGAAACCAGCTGCAGGTCGGTGCGGCCGATCAGGCGCTCGCGGATCTGCAGGCCGGTGGTGCCGGCTTCGCCATCGATGAAGACCTTGGGGGCGCTGGTCATGCGGACTCCGATCCTGGCTCGAGCCAGAGAAGCAGAAAACAGAGACAGAAATGAAAAGGGGCGCTTCGGCCTGACCGAAGCGCCCCTTCCCGTAAGACGTAATCGTCGCGATTAGCGCTTCGAGAACTGGAAGCTGCGGCGGGCCTTGGCCTTGCCGTACTTCTTACGCTCGACGACGCGGCTGTCGCGGGTCAGGAAGCCGTGCGGCTTCAGGACCGGGCGCAGGCCGGGCTCGTAGTAGGTCAGGGCCTTGGACAGGCCGTGACGGATGGCGCCGGCTTGACCCGACAGACCCGAGCCTTCGACGGTCACGATGACGTCGAATTGACCCAGACGGTCGGTCACTTCCAGCGGCTGGGCGATCATCATGCGCAGCACCGGACGGGCGAAGTAGACTTCCTGGTCACGACCGTTGATCGTGATCGACCCCTTGCCCGGCTTGATCCAGACGCGAGCGATCGCGTTCTTGCGCTTGCCGGTCGCGTAAGAGCGGCCTTGGGCGTCGATCTTCGGTTCGGCCGGAGCAGCAGCTTCCGGGTTGCTGGACAGGCTGGCCAGCGCTTCAAAGCCTTGTGCGTCGGTCATGGCTTAGAGGCTCCGGGTGTTCTTGGCGTTGCGGGCCGCGAAGTCGATGACTTCGGGGCTTTGCGCTTGGTGCGGGTGCTCGCCGTTGTTGTAGATGAGCAGGTGCGTCAGCTGCTTGCGAGCCAGCGGGCTCTCCTTCGGCAGCATGCGCTCGACGGCCTTCTCCAGGACGCGTTCCGGGAACTTGCCGCCCAGCACCTTGCGCGGGGTGGTTTCCTTGACGCCGCCCGGGTGACCGGTGTGGCGATAGTAGACCTTGTCGTCCAGCTTCTTGCCGGTGAACTTCACCTTGTCGGCGTTGATGACGACGACGAAGTCGCCGCAATCGACGTGCGGGGTGTAGTCAGGACGGTGCTTGCCGCGAAGACGCATGGCGATGAACGTCGCCAGACGGCCGACAACGGCGTCCTGGGCGTCGACCACGATCCACTTCTTCTCGACCTCGGCCGGCTTCAACGAAGCCGTGATCTTTTGCATGGGATTGATCCGTAATTTCTAGGCGTCCGACCCCGAGAAATCCGGTTTCGTCCGTGTGAGGCGCGGCATGTACGGGAGGGTTCGCACGCTGTCAACAATGCGGAAGAAAGAAAGTACACAAACCCTTATTTTACAAAGGTTTGCGTGATACGGTATCCAGATACCGCATCACGCAATCTCCCCTAGCCGCGCTTGAACCACGATTTCTTGGTCTTGGGCGCCTCGGCCGACGGGGCGGCGGCGGGCGCGGTCGCCGGGGCGTCGAAGCCGAAGGCGTGGCGCATGACCTGGAAGATGTAGCTCTCCTCGACCACGCCGCGCAGCAGGAAGGCCTGCGGGCCATCGGCGAACACCCCCACGTCCTCGCCGGCGTGGGCGGCGCTGCCCAGGTTCACCGTGGCCTGCTGGTGATAGTCGACGTCGTCCAGGTCTTCCTTGGCCGGGTCGTTGCGCGTGTCGTTCCCCGTCGGGCCGCCAGGGCCGGTGGCGAACATCAGGGTCGTATAGGCCTTGCCGTCGCCGGCGATGGCGGGGTCGCCCTCGTTGCCGGCCATGCCCAGGATCGGCGAATTGCGGGCGGCGTAGCCCGAGATCACCAGGCCATGGCTGTGGTCGGCGGTGACGACAACCAGGGTGTCCTTCAGGTCCACCTTGGCCAGCACCGCGGCGATGGCCTTGGAGAATTCGACCGTCTCGCTGAGCGTGCGCTTGGCGTTGCCCAGATGGCTGCCCATGTCGATCTTGCCGCCTTCGACCAGCAGGAAGTAGCCGTTCGGGTTCTTGGACAGCACGTCGACGGCGGAGGTCGCCATCTCGGCCAGGGTCGGGACGCCCTGCCCCAGCACCGCGCGCTCCACCTCGTACGGCAGGTGCTCGGGCGCGAAGAGGCCCAGCACGTGCCTGGTGTCGGCCGGAATGGCCTTCAACTGGTCGACGCTGGTCACGTAGGACGAGCCCGGACCTTCCGCCTTCAGCCACTCGGCCGTCAGGTCCCGGCCGTCGGCGCGCTTGCCGTCCTTGTCGTCGGGGAGGAAGCGCGAGCGGCCACCGCCCATGACGACGTCCAGGCGCAGGTTGTCGGGCGCTTCGACCAGCTGGCGGGCGATGTCCTTGCAGCCGGCCTGCAGGGCCTCGACCGGCATGTCGCCGTCGCCTTCCCAGTCGCGATAGGCGGTGTGGGCGTAGGCGCCGGCCGGGGTGGCGTGGGTGACGCGGGTGGTGGTGACGACGCCGGCGGCCTTGCCGCGCGCCTTGGCCAGCTCGGCCAGGGTGTCGACGCCATTGCCCTTCTCGGTTTCGCACTTCTCGCCAATCGCCGCGCCGGTCAGGCCGATGATCTTGTTGCGGGTCTTCACGCCGGTCATGATCGCGGTGATACCGGCGGCGCTGTCGGTGACCTGGGTGTCATGGCTGTAGGTCTTGGAGAGCGCCGAATAGGACAGCTTCTCGAAGGCCAGCGAATTGGACTCGCCATCGACGCCCTTCAGCTGGCCGTCATAGATGCGGCCGGCCGTGACCGTCGAAATGCCCATGCCGTCGCCCAGAAACAGGATGACGTTCTTGGCCTTGCCCGTGTTCGGGACCACGGCGATCTGCCTGGCCAGGGCGG
The DNA here is from genome assembly GCF_044056025.1 of Caulobacter sp. UC70_42. Taxonomy (NCBI): domain Bacteria; kingdom Pseudomonadati; phylum Pseudomonadota; class Alphaproteobacteria; order Caulobacterales; family Caulobacteraceae; genus Caulobacter; species Caulobacter sp. UC70_42. The sequence goes on from NZ_CP171994.1 coordinate 4,450,665, forward strand.
CTTCGCCGGCCTTGTAATAGGCGTCCGCGGCGCTGACGGCGGCGTTCGGCGTTTGGGCGAACGCTAGAGCGGGAAAGGCGACGGACGCGACCAGCGCGAGAACAAGGGGGCGGATCAAGGCCAAGCTCCATGAGGAATCGGCCCGATTTGCGCCCTGCGTGTGACAGTTGTTGCGGGACATTGTTTCAGTCCCTCAAAATTCAGGGCCTGCGCACCCGCCACGCGAAGACGGTCGCCGTCGCCAGCAGCACGGCCGCGCCCGCCTGGTGCAGCACGCCCAAAGCGATCGGCACGCTGGCCATCAGCGTCCAGATCCCCAGTCCCGCCTGCAAGGTGACGACGATCGCCACGGCCACCGCCGCGGCCTTGCTGCCCGGCGCCAACGGACGATCCCGCTGCGCCAGGAAGGCGATCGCCAGGCCGGCCGCGAACAGGGCGTAGGCCGTCAGCCGGTGGTGCAGTTGTACGGCGCCCTGGCTGTGCGCCAGCGTGCCCCACAGACCCTTGCCCAGATATTCGGCGGGGAAAAAGCCGCCGTTCATCAGCGGCCAGTCGTTATAGACGAGGCCCGCGTCGTTGCCGGCGACCAGCGCGCCCAGCAGACTTCTGGAAAAACACCGCGCCCAGGAAGGCCAGCGCCCAGCCGCGCCAGGCGGAGCGCTCCTCGACGCGCGGCGAGCCATTCCAGGCGTCGAGCGCGGTCCAGATCAAGACGACGAACAGGGCCAGCGCCAGGCCCAGGTGGGTCATCAGCCGCTCGGGCGCGACCGAGACGCGCTCGGAGAGGCCGCTCGACACCATCCACCAGCCCACCACACCTTGCAGGCCGCCCAACCCCAGCATGACGGCGCAGCGCCAGATCAGGCGGCGCGGGATGTCGCGGCGGATCAGGAAGACGGCGAACGGGATGGCGAAGGCCACGCCCACGGTCCGCCCCAGCAGCCGGTGCGCCCACTCCCACCAGAAGATGCCCTTGTAACCCTCCAGGGTCATGTCCGGGTTCACGAGCTGGAACTGGGGGATCTTCTTGTAGAGCTCGAAGCTCTCGCGCCAGGCCTGCTCGGACAGGGGCGGCAGCGCGCCCATGATCGGCTTCCACTGGGTGATCGAAAGGCCCGAGTCGGTCAGGCGGGTCGCGCCGCCCACGACGACCATGGCGAACACCATGGCGGCGACGATGAAAAGCCAGATCGCGACGGGGCGCGAACGGTCGGAACGCAGGAAGGACGTCATGGGGCCTGAAAAGCGTCACTACTGGGCCGAAATGCGGCGAGACCTCCCTACGCCCGACGCTTGCCCGCATCAATGTTTCTGTGGCTCGGCATGACGGCGCCGCGGGTTCGTGCGAGAAACGGGCGTCTTGGGCGAGGCGGGACGGAGAAAACAATGAGCGGCATGGGCGTATTCGCGGCGGCGGTGATCGGCATCCTAGCCGGCTGGATCGCCGACATCGTGCTGGGTCGCCACCACTCGTTGTTCATCAAGCTCTTGATCGGCGTGATCGGCTCGTTCATCGGAGCCTTCATCGCCTCGCGCATCGATCTGCACCTGGCCGGCTTCGTCGGCGAGCTGATCGTCTCCAGCGTGGGCGCGATCCTGTTCCTGGCCGTGCTCGGCCTTTTCCGGAGAACCGCGTGAGCGCTCCCATGAAGCCGGACCGCCAGATACCCGCGAGACTGCGCAAGCTGATCGGCGCGTTCGCCGTGATGGCTGTCCTGTTCGCCTGGATCTGGGCCTTCACCAGCCTCTACGACCACCTGCCGCAGAACCGCTTCGTGCACCTGGTCTATTTCGTGGTCCTGGGCATGGGCTGGGTGCTGCCGGTGATCCCGCTGATCTCGTGGATGGGCAAGGCCGACAAGCCGCTCGACGTCGGCCAAAGATAGCTGGGGCCGGCGTTGATCCTGAAATGAAAAAGGCCGCCCCGAAGGGCGGCCTTTCGTCTTCCGCCCCATTCCCGAAGGAAAAGGGTTTCCCTAAGGAAATGGTCGGAGCGACAGGATTTGAACCTGCGACCCCTTGACCCCCAGTCAAGTGCGCTACCAGGCTGCGCCACGCTCCGACGGAAGAGGCGCTCTTATAGGCGCCGCTCCCCCATTGGGCAACAGCGATTTCGGACGAAAATCAGGCTCGGGTTAGAAGTCCGTCTAGCCGCGATTTGATGGCGGTCAGATCGTCCAGCGCGAAGGCCAGGCGGTCGCGCGCGCCGCTGTCCAGGCGCTTGGCGGGCGTCTCGGGCGCGGCGTAGTCGAAATCAGGATCAAGGCTGGCCGAACCATTCGAGCCGATGCCGGCGGCGATCACCTGGGCCAGACCCTGATCGCGATGCAGCTTCTGCACGCCCTTGATGGTGAGACCTTCGCTGTGCAGCAAGGTGCGGACGCCGTTCAGCACGGCCACGTCCTGCGGGCGATAGAAGCGCCGCCCGCCAGCCCGTTTCATAGGACGGATGAAGGAGAACTTGGTCTCCCAGAAGCGCAGCACGTGCTGCGGCACGCCCAGCTCGTCGGCGGCCTCTGAAATCGTGCGGAAGGCGTTCGGCCCCTTCGCCACCGCATTGATTCCCTAGTCGCCCAAGGCGCGATCGATTCGCGCCTTCATGACCTGGGAGGCGCGGAAGCCGATCACCCGACGGGGTTCGATCTCGGCCGGCTCGCCGGTCTTGGGATTGCGCCCCATGCGGGCGCGCTTGGCGCGGACCTGGAAGACGCCGAAACCGGAAAGTTTGACCGTCTCGCCCTCTTCGAGCGCCTCGGCCACCAGATCCAGGGTCCGCTCGACCAGACCGGCGCAGTCCTGACGGGTCAATCCGACCTCTTCGTGGACCGCCTCGCACAGGTCGGCCCGGGTCAAAGTAGCGCCCTTCATGCAACCCCCTTCACGCGTATCTTGGCGGTCAGACAGACCACCGCCGATGGAGCACTCGCGGCGAACCTGGGTATGCCGCGACCGCCCTCAACGGACCGCGCCCAAATTCACCGATGACCTCATGCCGCGATTACCGCATGAAGTCAAAGGCTCAACGTCAGGAGTTCATGCCCGACGGGAAGATCGCGCAAGCTGCGCTTTAAAGGCGCAGAACGCAGGCTCCCCAGGTCAGGCCGCCCCCCATGGCTTCCAGCAGCAGCAGGTCGCCCTTCTTGATTCGGCCATCCTTCACGCCGTGCGCGAGGGCCAGCGGGATCGAGGCGGCCGAGGTGTTGGCGTGGGTCGCGACCGTCGAGATCACCTTTTCCTCGTCGATGCCGCAACGGTGGGCGACGCCGGCGAGGATGCGCTGGTTGGCCTGGTGCGGGATGAACCAGTCGACGTCCGCCACCGCGACGCCGGCATTGGCGGCGGCCGCGTGGATCGCCTCGGAGATGTTGACCACGGCGTGCTTGAAGACCTGGTTGCCCAGCATCCGCAGCTTGCCGACCGTGCCGGTCGTCGAGACGCCGCCGTCGACATAGAGCAGGTCCTGCTTGGTCCCGTCGGCGCGCAGGGCGAAGCCCAGCAGGCCTTGGTCGCCGGTGGTCCCCTCGCCTTCCTTCGGCTCGAGGACGACCGCGCCGGCGCCGTCGCCGAACAGCACGCAGGTGCCGCGATCGCTCCAGTCCATCAGGCGGGTCATGGTCTCGGCGCCGATCACCAGGGCGCACTTGGCGTGGCCGCGCGCGACGAAGCCGTCGGCGACGCTCAGGGCGTAGACGAAGCCCGAGCAGACGGCCTGGACGTCGAAGGCGATGCCGACCGGCGCGCCCAGCTTGCGCTGAACGATGGTGGCGACAGCGGGAAACGTCAGGTCGGCCGTGGTCGTGGCCACGATGATCAGGTCGACGTCGGCCGCGGACTTGCCGGCGGCCGCCAGGGCCTCCTTGGCGGCCTCGACGGCCAGGTCCGAGACCGGCTGGTCGTCGGCGGCCTGATGTCGCTGGCGGATGCCGGTGCGCTCGATGATCCAGGCGTCGCTGGTGTCGACGAACTTGGCCAGATCGTCATTGGTCACGACCTTCGGCGGCAGATACGCGCCGACGCCAGTTACTGCACTGCGAGTTACGCTCACTCGGCCGCTCCCTGCCCCTGCTCCGGGGCTTCGCTCTTGGCCGCCACGGCGGTCAGACGCTTCAGATTTCTGTCGATCTCGGCGCGGAAGTCGCTGCGCGCGAGGTTGGTGGCGACCCGCAGGGCCGAGGCGAAGCCGTTGGCGTCCGCGCCGCCGTGGCTCTTGACCACGATGCCGTTCAAGCCCAGCAGCGGGCCGCCGTTGACCCGCCCCGGATCGAGGCGCGCGCGCATCTTCTTCAGCGCGCCCGAGGCGATCAGGGCGCCCAGCATGGCCATCGGACCCGAAGTCAGGGTCGTCTTGATCTCGTTCGAGAAGAACCGCGCCAGGCCTTCCGCCGTCTTCAGGGCGACATTGCCGGTGAAGCCGTCCGTGACGACCACATCCACGGTGCCGTAGGCGATGTCGGTGCCCTCGACGAAGCCATGATAGTCGAAATCAAGCTTGGCCTCGCGCAGGATGGCGTGCGCTTCGCGCACCTCCTCGTGGCCCTTCTGATCCTCGGAGCCGACGTTGAGCAGACCCACGGTCGGGCGCTTGGAGCCGTGCACGGCGTGATGGAAGGCCGCGCCCATGATGGCGAACTCGACCAGCTGGGCCGCGTCGCTCTCGACATTGGCGCCCACGTCCAGCACCGCGGTGACGCCCTTCAAGGTCGGCCAGTTGGCGACGATGGCCGGGCGCTCCAGATCCGCGCCCATGCGCAGGATCAGCTTGGAGATGGCCATCAGGGCGCCGGTGTTGCCGGCCGAGACGCAGGCCTGGGCCTCGTTCTCGCGCAGAGACTCGATGGTGTTCCACATCGACGAGCCCTTGCCCCGGCGCATGGCCTGGGCGGGCTTTTCGTCCATGCTGATGGCCTTGTCGGTGTGGCGCACCTCGCTCACGCTTCTGGCGGCGGGGTGCTTGGCCAGCTCGGCCTCGATCTTCGCGCCCTCGCCATGCAGCAGGAACCGCACCCCCGGCAGCGCCTGAGCCGCCTGAGCGACGCCGGGCACGACGATGGAGGGGCCGTGGTCGCCGCCCATGGCGTCAACCGAGATGACTACGGATTGGGACACGTGGCGCTGTGAGCTCCGAGAGGCGTCTCGCCGGGCGGCGGACGATACATCCGCGTGAATATCACGCAAGCGGGCGAGTCGAGGGGTTTAGCCCTGATCATCCGTCGATTTGAGACCCTTGAGCGCCGCGAACGGGGAAAGTTCGACCGGCTCGGGCGGCTGGACGAACACCGCGCCCGGCTTGCGGGGGAACGGATCCAGCTCCAGGGCCAAGTGCTCGATCACGTAACCCGAGACGTCGATCTTCTCGCCGTCCAGCACATCCGGCGGGTCGTCGGCGTCGGGATCCAGGCCCAGGTCGCCGCTGTCCTCGTCCTGAGGCGCGTTCTTGCTGTTGGCCGGCAGCACCCGCAGATCGAAGCGCGCATCGATCGGCGTTTCGAAATCGTCGGCCGTCGCGCTGCAGGTCTGGACCACGCGCGCGCGCAAGACGCCCGAGATCTCGGCCCCGTCCAGCCACGAGGTCAGAAACACCTCGGCGCTCAGGTCTTCCAGGCTGACCAGGCCCAGTTGCTTGGCGATCGCCTTGCGCTGGTCGGCCGAGGGTTCCAGCCGCAGCTTGACGGCGCCACGGTCGACCTGGGCCAACGGAATTTCACACGGCCAGGGCGCGGTCACGGGTTCGGCCACGTCACGTCTCCTTGCAGCAAGCTTTCCAGCGGCTGTTCCGCCAGGGCTTCGCGCGTCTTGATCACATAGGCGGCCAAGGCCGCGATGTCGCCCTCGCCGCGCTCCTCGAACGCGGTGCGGGCCAGGAAGCCGGTCATGCCCGCGAGATCCGGCAGGGTGGCGACGGCTTCATCATAGGCCTTCAGCCGGCCGTAGAAGGCGCCCGCCAGCTTCTTCATCTTCTTGCCGACCGCCGTGTCCGACACGCCAATCTCGCGAAAGGCGTCGTCCAGCCCCTTCACATACGAGTCGAAAACCGCCTGCGAGGTCTCGGCCGCGGCGTCGCCCTGCCCCTTCAGTCGCTCGATCAGAAAGATCACGTGCAGGCTGAAGAGTTCGAAACGGCCCTCCATCGAGTCGCGGACGCCGAAGTCACGATAAAAGGTCGCGGACCGCGCCTGAGCCACTGCGCCAGCATAGAGCTTGGCTCCCGCCGCCTTGGCGGGCCTGGGCTTGAGCCACCTGTCCAGAAACATGAAACGCCTCGATTTCGCCGCGACATCCCGCTAGACGCGGGGTCCGCTTTCACGCGGGCATTGAACTAAGCTCCCGCGGGCGATAGGTCAAAGTCTGCATTTTTCCGGTTCGGAGCCTTGATGTCTCGCCCCGCCGTTTTCGCCGCCGTCGTTCTGGGCCTGGCGATCGCCACGTCCGCCTGTACGCCGCTGACCAGCTACTCCGGCTTTCAGGCCATCGAGGCCAAGCCCGCCGACATGAAGGTCGGCGAGGACAGCAAGTCGACCCTGATGGAAAAGCTGGGTTCGCCGTCGGCGGTTTCGACCTTCGACAACAACACCTGGTACTACATCTCGCAGACGACCGACCGCGTGGCCTTCTACATGCCGCGCGTGATCAAGCGCGACGTCGTGGCCATCAAGTTCAACCCGGCCGACGAGAAGGTCGCCTCGGTGAACACCTATACGCTGAAGGACGGCAAGGTCATCGCCTACAACGGCCGTGAGACTCCGACCCGCGGTCGCGAGATGACCATCCTCGAACAGCTGCTCGGCAACGTCGGTCGCGGCGGCATGCTCCCGCAGGACGACGAGGCGCCGGGCCAGCGTCCGGGGGGTCGATAGACCAAGTCGACAACTCGACAGATCAGAAAAGCCGTCCGCTGCAAGGTGGGCGGCTTTTTTCGTGCGCCGGTTACACCTCCGCGCGCACCACTGTCAGCGAGACGAGTAAATCCAGGCGATTTACTGTGAATTCGATATTCACCGTCTTAATTCAGCCGAACACCCGCCTCCTAAACACTTCATAAACCCAAAACGGGTCACGATCGACTCAAGCCGCTCAAGTTGTGGCGCGAACGAATTCACGGCGGCGGTGGGAGACGCACTGTGGAGGGCATGGACCTTCGTGACGTATCGGTGCTTCTGGTCGACGACAACGCGAACATGCGCAAGCTCGTGGGCGAAATGCTCAAGGCCGCGGGCGTTCGCAGGATCCGCGAGGCCAGCGACGGCCTCGATGCGCTCAAGATCTTTCAGACCCAGGAAATCGACATCGTCTTCACCGACCTGATAATGCATCCGGTCGACGGCCTGGCCTTCATCCGCTGGATCCGCACCTCGAGCGCCAGCCCCAATCCGTACGTGCCGATCATCATGATGACCGGCCACGCCACCCAGCGCACGCTGACCGCCGCGCGCATGGCTGGAGTGACCGAGTTCCTGGCCAAGCCGCTGACGGCGCGCGGGGTCATGCACCGGATCAACGAGATCGTGAACAATCCCCGCCCGTTCGTACGGGCCAGTGCCTATTTCGGCCCCTGTCGTCGCCGCCGGATCGACCACGAATTCTCCGGCGTCGAGCGCCGCGCGGTCGAGATAACGGACGCCTTGTCCCAGATGGATCCCGAGGACGTCTACTAGGGTCCGCCGGCTCCAAAAAAACAAAACGCCCCGGAGAAAACTCCGGGGCGTTCCAGTTTCAGGCCGCTCTCGAAAGATCAGCCGTGGGCCAGCACCGCCAGCAGCAGCAGGGCCACGATGTTGGTGATCTTGATCATCGGGTTCACGGCCGGACCCGAGGTGTCCTTGTAGGGGTCGCCGACGGTGTCGCCGGTGACGGCGGCCTTGTGGGTGTCGCCGCCCTTGGTGTGCAGGACGCCGTTCTTATCGGTGAAGCCCTCCTCGATGACCTTCTTGGCGTTGTCCCAGGCGCCGCCGCCGCTGGTCATCGAAATGGCGACGAACAGGCCGGTGACGATCACGCCCATCAGCATGGCGCCCAGCGAGGCGAACGCGTCGACCTTGCCGGCGATGGCCTTGATCACGAAGAACAGCACCACCGGCGAAACCACCGGCAGCAGGCTGGGCACGATCATCTCGCGAATCGCCGCCTTGGTCAGGATGTCCACGGCCTTGCCGTATTCTGGCTTGACCTCGCCGGTCATGATGCCCGGGTTCTCGCGGAACTGACGGCGCACCTCGGCGACGACCGACTCGGCCGCGCGGCCGACGGCGGTCATCGCCATGCCGCCGAACAGGAAGGGCAGCAGACCGCCGAACAGCAGGCCGACCACGACGTAGGGATTGGACAGGTCGAAGGTCACCGGCCCCATGCCGTCGAAGAAGCTGCCCGGCGTCGCATTGGCCGAGAAGAACTTCAAATCCTCGGTATAGGCGGCGAACAGCACCAGGGCGCCCAGGCCGGCCGAACCGATCGCGTAGCCCTTGGTGACGGCCTTGGTGGTGTTGCCCACGGCGTCCAGGGCGTCGGTGGTGACGCGGACTTCGGGCGGCAGACCGGCCATCTCGGCGATGCCGCCGGCGTTGTCGGTGACCGGACCGAAGGCGTCCAGGGCGACGATGAAGCCGGCCAGCGACAGCATGGTCGTGGTGGCGATGGCGATGCCGAACAGGCCCGCCAGATTGTAGGTCACCACGATGCCGACGATGATGGTCAGAGCCGGCAGGGCCGTGGCTTCCAGCGACATGGCCAGACCCTGGATCACGTTGGTGCCGTGGCCCGAGACCGACGCCTGCGCCACCGACTTCACCGGGCGGAAGTTCGTGCCGGTGTAATACTCGGTGATCATGACGATGGCGGCGGTGACCGCCAGACCGACCAGACCGCAATAGAACAGCCCGTCGGCCGTATAGGTGCGCGCGTCCGTCACGACCGGGGCCGGGATCAGGTCGTGCAGCACGTACCAGACGGCGGGAATCGACAGCAGCCCGGTCACGATCAGGCCCTTGTAGAGGGCCCCCATGATGTTCTGGCTCTTGCCCAGGCGCACGAAGAACGCGCCGACGATCGAGGTGACGATGCAGACCGCGCAGATGGCCAGCGGCAGCAGCATCATCGCGCCCACGGCCTCCGTGCCGCGGAAGAAGATGGCGGCCAGAACCATGGTGGCGACGGTGGTCACCGCATAGGTCTCGAACAGGTCGGCGGCCATGCCGGCGCAGTCGCCGACATTGTCGCCCACGTTGTCGGCGATGGTGGCGGCGTTGCGCGGATCATCTTCCGGGATGCCGGCTTCCACCTTGCCCACGAGGTCGCCGCCCACGTCGGCGCCCTTGGTGAAGATGCCGCCGCCCAGACGGGCGAAGATCGAGATCAGCGAGGCGCCGAAGCCCAGGGCCACCAGGGCGTCGACGACGCCGCGGCCGGTCGGCTCAAGGCCCAACGGGCCCGTCAGCACCCAATAGTAGCCGGCCACGCCCAGCAGCGCGAAGCCAGCCACCAGCATGCCGGTGATGGCGCCGGAGGTGAAGGCCAGCGACAGCCCCCTGGCCAGCCCCTCGGAAGCGGCCTGGGCCGTGCGGACGTTGGCGCGGACCGAGATCAGCATCCCCGCGAAGCCGGCCGCGCCCGAAAGCACGGCGCCGACGAGGAAGCCCAAGGCGGCCCATTGGCCGATCAGCAGGTAGACGGCGACGAGAATGACCGCGCCGACGACCGAGATAGTGAGGTATTGCCGGCGCAGGTAGGCTTGAGCCCCCTCCTGGATCGCCGCGGCGATCTCCTGCATCCGCGCATTGCCGGGCGACGCCCGCATCAGACTGGCCGTTTGCACGGCGCCGTACAGCACCGCCAGCAGCCCGGCCCCGATGGCCAGATAAAGCCAAAGACTCATTAGGTTCTTCGCCCCTTCGCGCTTCCAATCACGAGGGGGATGCCGGTCCCGGCGGCTGGAGGTAATGACGCACGTCAAACCGCCGCCCGGATCGACGGGCGGGCCTTTGGCCTCGTGCCCCCTCGATGCTCCCAAAATGACAGCCGAACGGCGTCATGCGAAAGAGACTGTCAGATGGTCGGGGGGCGCGCAACCCGCGTCGGCGCAAGCCTTTTCAGCGGCAAAGCTTGGCGCTGGACCTGGAATCAGGGGTTCAGATCGCCCTGGCCGGCCGGCTTAACGGCGCCGGGCTTGGGCGGCATCAGCTGCTGGCGGGGGATCTGCTTGACGATCTCGACCGAGGCGACCTTGCCCTTGCCCATCAGTACGCCGCATTGGCTCAGAACGAAGCTGGTCAGGCGCGGACCGTCGACTTCCTTCCAGCTGTCGGCGCGCGTGAACGGCGTCTTGTAGGCGGCGCGTACGATGGCGTCCCGCAGCATCGGCTCCTGATCCTTCAGGGCCGCGGCGTCGGCGCCCTCCTTCAGCTTCAAGGTCATGGCGACGAAGACGTAGTTCACGATCCGGCCATTGGCGATGATCGGGATGGTCATGGAGCCCAGCTTGTAGGTGGGGTCGAGCGCTTGGCCCTCGCCCTCCTTCTTCTCGTCCTTCTTGCCGCTGCTGGCGAAGGCCGGCGCGGCCCCGATGGCGAAGGGGGCGGCGAAGGCCGCGGCGAGCAGGAGACGGCGCGAGGGCGTGACAAGATCGGTCATGGCCATGGTTCATAGCCGACAGGGCTTGAGATTGACCTAACCGCTTCGCGGGATCAGCCGTGCAGCCAGCCCAGGCGCGAGGGCGTGACGTCGCGGCCCTTATAGTAGGCCGAAACCCCCTCGCCTTCCACGAACTCGCCGATCTCGCTGACCTTCACGCCGGCCGCGGCGGCGGCGACGCGGAAGTTCCAGGCCTCGCTGGGATCGACGGCGCAGACGATTTCGTAGTCGTCGCCGCCGGACGCCAGCGAGATGCGACCTTCGACCTGCTCGGGCTGCTGATCCAGCCAGGCCTGGCCGCCCGGCGACAGCGGCAGGCGCTCCAGGTCGACCCGCACGCGGCAGCCGCTGGCCTTGGCGATATGGGCGCTGTCGGCCAGCAGACCGTCGGAGACGTCGGCGGCGGCCTTGGCGTGGACGCGCATGGCCTCGCGCAGGGTGACGCGCGGCTCGGGCTGGCGATAACGGCGCAGCATGGCGCCGTCGGCGTCGATCACTTCGCCCCACTGGGCCAGGAGACCCAGCCAGCCATCGCCGATCGTGCCAGAGACCATCAGGCGGTCGCCAGGCTTGGCGCCGCGTCGCAGGATGGCGCCGCCCTCGGGAACCCAGCCCAGCAGCGTGGCCGAAACCACCAGCGGGCCGGAGGTCGTGACCGTGTCGCCGCCCAGCAGCGATATGTCGAACAGCGCGCCGTCCTCGGCCAGCCCCCGCGCGAAGGTCTCCCGCGAAATGACGTCGGAGCCCGAAGGCCAGCCCACGGCCAGGAAATAGCCATAGGGTTCGGCCGCCTTGGCCGCCAGATCGGACAGATTGGTGCGCAGCAGCTTCCGCGCGACGACGTCCAGGGCCTCATCGGCCAGGAAGTGAACGCCGGCCACCATGGCGTCCTTGGTGATCACCAGGTCATAACCGGGACGCGACGGCAGCACGGCCGCGTCGTCCAGCAGGTCCAGCGCCGCCGGGTCGCCCCGCGTCAGGGGGCGCAGCAGGCGCGCGATGTGGTCGAATTCCGTCGGGGGCGCCTCCGCCGCAGCGGGCGCGGCGTCGTCATCGGCGAACCAGTCGTCTTCGTCAGTCTCGTGCATCACGGGCGATCGCGTCGAGGGCGCCATTGATGAAGCCTGACTCGGGACCCTCAAAAAAGGATTTAGCGATCTCGACATATTCATTGATGACGACTTCGGTCGGAACGTCCGGCCGGTACATCAATTCGTAGGCGCCGGCGCGCAGCACGGCGCGGGCCGTGGCGTCCAGGCGCTCGAGGCGCCAGCCCGAGGCCAGGCGCTTGACGATGCCCTGGTCGATCTTCGACTGGTTGGCGACCACGCCCTTGGCCAGCTCGGCGAAGAAGGTTTCGTCGGCGGCGGCCAGACGCTCGCCCTCGACGTCGCGGTCGAAGCGGTGCTCGCCGAACTCGCGGACGACGGCGTCGACGCCCGCGCCCGAGACTTCCATCTGGTAGAGGGCCTGGACGGCGGCGAGACGCGCCACCGAGCGCGGTTGGATGCGGTTGCCGCTCATCGGGCCTGTCCCAGCAGTTGACGCTTTAGGGCGATGGTCTCGAGGCAGGCCTTGGCGGCCGAACCGCCGCGGTCGCCTTCGCTGACCCGCGCGCGGGTCCAGGCCTGGGCCTCGTCGTCGACGGCCAGGACGCCGAAGCCGATCGCCAGCCGCCGGCCGATGCCCAGGTCCTGCAGGCCACGAGCGGTTTCGTTGGCGACCAGTTCGAAATGATAGGTCTCGCCCCGGATGACCGCGCCCAGAGCGACATAGCCGTCGTAGCGCACGCCCACGGGGCGGTGACCGGCCTCCTCGGCCATGGCGATGACCGTCGGGATCTGCAGGGGGCTGGAGACCGTGATCACGTCGTATTCCGCGCCCTGGGCCTCGATCGCCTGCACGGCTCCGCGCAGCAGCTCGTCGGAGAGTCCCGAATGGCTTCGGCCCTCCACGATCAGCAAGCGGATGTTGTCTTCAACCATCTAGCTTCGAATCTCCACGGCCGCGCTTGCCGCGCGCACACAAACACACATCAGGGATTAACGGACTATAGCTCTTCTTCGACGCTGTCGCTCAGACCTTCTTCGGTCAGGAACTTGGCGAAGTCGCTGGTTTCCTTGAAATCCCGATAGACGGAGGCGTAGCGGACATAGGCGACGTCATCGAGCGATTTCAACGCCTTCATGACCATTTCACCCACCGTCGAGGACGGAAGCTCGGTCTCGCCCATGCTTTCCAGCTGCCGGACGATGCCGTTGATCATGCGCTCGACACGCTCGCCTTCGACGGGCCGCTTCTGGGTGGCCAGGGCGATCGAGCGCACCAGCTTGTCGCGATCGAACGGCGAGCGCCGGCCCGAACGCTTCAGGATGATCAGCTCGCGCAGCTGCACCCGCTCGAACGTGGTGAAGCGACCGCCGCACTCGGGGCACATGCGGCGGCGGCGGATGGCCGCGCCGTCTTCCGACGGGCGGCTGTCCTTGACCTGGCTTTCGGCGTGTCCGCAGAAGGGGCAGCGCATGATGTGGCCCCTCCCGCGGCGCCTAGACCATATTAGTTGTAGATCGGGAAGCGGGCCGTCAAGGCCAGCACTTCCTCGCGGACCTTGGCCTCGACCTCGGCGTTGCCTTCCGGGCCATTGGCGGCCAGGCCGTTGACGACCTCGCCGATCAGTTCGCCCACGCGAGTGAATTCGGCTTCCTTGAAGCCGCGGGTGGTGCCGGCCGGCGTTCCCAGGCGGATGCCCGAGGTGATCGTGAACGGCGCGGTGTCGAACGGCACGCCGTTCTTGTTGCAGGTCATGTGCGCGCGCTCGAGGCTGTGCTCGGCGTCGCGGCCGGTCACGCCCTTGGGACGCAGATCCACCAGCATCAGGTGGCTGTCAGTGCCGCCCGAGACGATGTTGACGCCCGACTTCAGCAGGGCTTCCGACAGCGCCTTGGCGTTGGCGATGATCTGCCGGGCATAGTCCTTGAACGCCGGCTGCAGCGCCTCGCCGAAGGCCACGGCCTTGGCGGCGATCACATGCTCCAGCGGACCGCCTTGCAGACCCGGGAAAACGGCCGAGTTGACCTTCTTGATGATCGCTTCGTCGTTGGTCAGCACCATGCCGCCGCGCGGGCCGCGCAGGGTCTTGTGGGTGGTGGTGGTGACGACGTGGGCGTGAGGGACCGGGCTGGGGAACACGCCGCCGGCCACCAGGCCCGCGAAGTGGGCCATGTCGACCATCAGATAGGCGCCGACGCTGTCGGCGATCTGGCGGAAGCGGGCGAAGTCGATTTCGCGGCTATAGGCGCTGCCGCCGGCGATGATCAGCTTGGGCTTCTCGCGCTCGGCCACCTCGGCGACGTTGTCGTAGTCGATCAGCTGATCCTGCTGGCGCACGGTGTAGGACACCGGCTTGAACCACTTGCCCGACTGGTTGGCGGGCGAGCCGTGGGTCAGGTGGCCGCCGGCGGCCAGGTCCATGCCCAGGAAGCTGTCGCCGGGCTGCAGCAGGGCCATGAAGACCGACTGGTTGGCCTGCGAGCCCGAGTGTGGCTGGACGTTGGCGAAGCCCGCGCCGAACAGCGACTTGGCGCGCTCGATCGCGATCGTTTCGATCTCGTCGACATATTCACAGCCGCCGTAGTAGCGCTTGCCCGGGTAACCCTCGGCGTACTTGTTGGTCAGGATGGAGCCCTGGGCCTCCAACACCGCCTTCGAGACGATGTTCTCCGAGGCGATCAGCTCGATCTGGTTCTGCTGACGGTCCAGCTCGCGACCGATGCGGTCGAAGATGTCCTTGTCCGCGGTGGCGAGGTCCGCGCCGAAAAAGGCGCTGGTGTTGGCTTGGGTCATTTCGCTCTCCGGGCGTTCTGGGGGAGTCGGCAGAGGCGCCCTCTTTAACGGGATGGGCGCGGCGATCAATCTCGGAACCGCATCCTGCTTTGTGCGTTGCCGTCCTGCAGGGCGGTGCTCAACCCCTGCGGAGTTCCAACGACAACAACGGGAATGGGGTATCTCATGGCGTCTCAGGGCGGCGGCACGGACACGACGAACGACAACAACGTCGATATCCTGGGGCTCAGCGCCGAGATCGTGGCGGCTTATGTAGGTCAGAACACAGTCTCTCAGACGGCCATTCCGGAGCTGATCCGCACGGTCCATCACGCGCTCGCCTCGCTGGGCAACGGCGGCGAAGCTCCGCAACCGGCCGAAAAGGCCAAACCGGCGGTCCCGGTGGGCCGTTCGGTGCAGCACGACTTCATCATCTGCCTGGAGGACGGCAAGAAGCTCAAGATGCTCAAGCGCTATCTGCGCTCGCACTACGACATGAGCCCCGAGGAATACCGTCGCAAGTGGGGCCTTCCGCCCGACTATCCGATGGTGGCGCCGGCCTATGCGGCCCGCCGCTCGGACTTCGCCAAGAAGATCGGCCTGGGCAAAGGCGTGCGGCGCGGAAGCTGACCGCCCCTCGCCGTCCAGGCACGCGAACGCCGCCGGACTCCGGCGGCGTTTTTCGTTTCGACGATGTGCTGTTCGGTCGAGGTTGAAGTGCGTGCTGTCCCCTGAACGTGGCGAAGGCCACGTTCAAAATGTTTGAGATAGAGCCTGTTTATCCGTTTCGGATGGACGTCCGAAACGGACAGGCTCTACGCCGCGTAGCCGCCCATGCGGGCGACATTGCAATGCGCCCACAGCTTTTCCATGGCCGAGACCAGCTTGCGCATCATGTCGTCGGTGTGGAACGGCGTCGGGGTGAAGCGCAGACGCTCGGTGCCGCGCGGAACCGTCGGATAGTTGATCGGCTGCACATAGACGCCGTGATCGGCCAGCAGCATGTCGCTGATCATCTTGGTGTGGACGGGGTCGCCGACCAGCACCGGAACGATGTGGCTTTCGTTCTCCATGACCGGCAGACCGGCGGCCTTGAACATGGCCTTCAGGGTCGCGGCGCGCTCCTGATGGATCTCGCGCACTTCGGGGTGCTGCTTCAGCCAGCGGACGCTGGCCAGGGCGCCGGCCACCAAGGCGGGCGGCAGAGAGGTCGTGAAGATGAAACCCGAAGCCATCAGACGGATGGCGTCGATCACCTCGGCGTCGCCGGTGATGTAGCCGCCCATGACGCCGAAGGCCTTGCCCAGGGTGCCCTCGATGATGTCGATCTCGCCCATCAGGCCGTCGCGCTCGGCGACGCCGCCGCCGCGCGGGCCGTACATGCCGACCGCGTGGACCTCGTCCAGATAGGTCATGGCGCCATATTTCTTGGCCAGGGCCGCCGTGGCGCGGATGTCGGCGATGTCGCCGTCCATCGAATACACGCTCTCGAACGCGACCATCTTGGGCGCGTCGGCCGGGGCGGCCGCCAGCAGCTCTTCCAGATGCGCCAGATCGTTGTGGCGGAACACCTTGCGCGGACCGCCGCCGTTGCGGATGCCGGCGATCATCGAGGCGTGGTTCAACTCGTCCGAGAAGATGATCAGGCCGGGCAGAATCTTCTGCACCACCGACAGGCTGGCCTCGTTCGAGACGTAGCCCGAGGTGAACAGCAGCGCGCCTTCCTTGCCGTGCAGGTCGGCCAGCTCGGCTTCCAGCAGGACGTGGTCGTGGTTGGTGCCCGAGATGTTGCGGGTGCCGCCCGAGCCCGAGCCGTGCGCGTCGACGGCGGCCTTCATGGCGTCCATGACGACGGGGTTCTGCCCCTGGCCGAGATAGTCGTTGCTGCACCAGACCACGACTTCGCGTTCAGAGCCGTCCTGGCGGGTCCAGGTGGCGCGGGGGAACTGTCCACGCTGTCGCTTCAAGTCGGCGAAGACCCGGTAACGGCCCTCTTCACGGATCTGTTCGACGGCGCTGCGGAACGCGGCTTTGTAGTCCATGTCGGTCTCTAAACCACCGGCCAGATGGTCCGGAGGTCCCCTTAATTCATGGCTCGGCTTTTCGCACCAAGCGCCGTCAGTGTCCATCTAGGGACTTTTACCTAGAAAATTGAATTGGGCGATTGGCCGCATCGACTTCGTCAATGAACACCGTCTCGAACGCGGCCTGTTCGACGATTCATCCAAGCTCCGTCAGCTTTCCCCGGAGCAACTGGATGATGGCCGAGAAGTCCTTGCCGCCGAAGCCGTTGCCGTCGAACAGGGCGTACAGCGCCTCGGCCTGCGCGCCCATCGGCGTGCTGGCCCCGGCCTTGGCGGCGGCCTCCTGGGCCAGCTTCAGGTCCTTCAGCATCATGGCCGAGGCGAAACCGCCCTCGTAGTGACGGTCGGCCGGGGTCTGGGGCCCCACGCCCGGGACCGGGCAATAGCTGGTCACCGACCAGCACTGGCCAGACGACTTGCTGGCGATCTCGAAGAAGCGATCGGCGTCCAGGCCCAACTTCTCGGCCAGGGCGAAGGCTTCGCAGGTTCCCAGCATCGACACGCCCAGCAGCATGTTGTTGCAGATCTTGGCCGCCTGCCCCGCCCCGTGGTCGCCGGCGTGGATGGTCACGCGCGACATCGGTTCCAGCGCCGCCTCGATGGCCGGAAAGTCCACGGCCGCGCAGCCAACCATGAAGGCCAGCGCGCCCGCCTCGGCGGCCATGATTCCGCCTGACACCGGCGCGTCGGCGAAGCGGAAACCCGCCTCGGCCGCCTGCCCGGCGACGGCGCGGGCGCTCTCGACGTCGATCGTCGAGCTGTCGATCAGCAAGGCGGACTTGGGCGCGCTGTTCAGCACCTGATCGCCATAGACGGCGCGCACGTGCGGACCGGCCGGCAACATGGTGATCACCACCTCGGCGTCGGCCACCGCCTCGGCGACCGAGCCGGCCGCCCGACAGCCGGCCGCCACCGCCCGCTCGACCGCCGCCGCCGACAGGTCGAAGGCGTGGACCTCGTGGCCGGCCTTGGCCTGATTGGCGGCCATGCCGCCCCCCATATTGCCCAGACCGATGAAGGCGATGCGGGTCATTGTGAAGCTCCCGGAAAATGCGAACCGCGCCTCATGGGCGCGGCTCTTATCATTGAGGATCCCGACGCTTTTCGGTCAGCGCGCCGTGGCCGGCTTGCGGAACTTGTAGACGAACTGGTCGGTCTTCCCGCGGATCGAAGGGTCGTAGACGTTGGCCTTGCGGGAGTCGGCCGGATCCTTCAGCACGCGGCTCTCGCCCTCGAAGATGAAGCCGGCGGCCGTGACCTCGGACCTCACCACCGCCGAGTCGATGCGGTGCAGGGTCTCGGTGTCGCGCAGGCCCGAGCCGGCCTCGGCCGAGTGGTCGATGACCAGGTAGACGCCGCCCGGCTTCAGGGCCCTGAAGATCTGGCGGTTCACGACCGACAGGTCGGCCGGCCCCATGAACTTGTCGTGCATGTCGTGATAGTTCTGGGCGGTGAACACCAGATCCAGCCTCTCCGGCGTGGAGAAGTTGGGCAGCGTGTTCAGGATCACCTTCACGTTCGAATAGGCCGGATCACGGGCGATGGCGTTCACCGCCGGCTCGCGATTGGCCAGCTTGGTCAGCTCGTCGGGAACGTAGGCATAGACCACGCCCCTGGGACCGACCGACTTGGCCAGGATGCGGGTGAAGTAGCCGCCGCCGGGGATCAGATCGGCGACCTTCGCGCCCGGGCGCACCCCGGCGAAGGTCAGAACCTCGCCCGGATGCCGGTTGGCGTCTCGGACCATGTCGGCGGCCGGCCGCGACGGATCGCTGAGCGCGGCGGCGATGTTCGGCGAGATGGCCGCGGCCACCGGGCCCGAAGGCGGCGGCGGGGGCGGTCCCATCATCGGCTGGGTGGCGCAGGCCGCGAGGCCCAGCACGGCGACGAGACTGAGAAGCGGCTTACGCATGGCTATCCTTCCGAACCGACGTGTTCTTATTTCGCGACCCTAGCCTAGCGTGACGGCTACGTCAGCGGCCTCCATTCTTCCCCGCGGGGAAGCGGAGCGAAAATCTCCTCCAGCATGGCGTCCGTAACCCCCTCGAGGGTCTCGGGATTCCACTTCGGGGCGTTGTCCTTGTCGACGATCACGGCCCGGACGCCTTCGATGAAGTCGTGCTTCATCACCACTCGCGAACCGATCCGGTACTCCATGACCATGTTGTCGGCGAAGTCGGTCATGGCCGCGCCGCGCTTCAGCTGCTCGAAGGCCACCTTCATCGTCTGCGGCGACTTGGTCCGCATCACGGCCAGCTGGGCCTTGCCCCAGTCGCTGGAGTCGAGGGTCAGGAACTCCACGATCTCCTCGACGGTCTCGCCGACGAACAGACGGTTGAGATCCTGTTCGAAGCCCAGCAACGCGGCCTTGCCGGCGTCGGCGCGATATTTCTTC
This sequence comes from Caulobacter sp. UC70_42, assembly GCF_044056025.1. NCBI lineage: Bacteria > Pseudomonadati > Pseudomonadota > Alphaproteobacteria > Caulobacterales > Caulobacteraceae > Caulobacter > Caulobacter sp. UC70_42. The sequence continues at coordinate 4,469,586 of NZ_CP171994.1, forward strand.
AGGGTCTCGTCGATCCGGCGCGGGTCGGCGATGATCGCCTTCTTGAGCCCCTCGATGGCTCCGAACTCGACGAAGTGAGTGGCGATTCCCAGACGCATGCAGTCCGCGCCCTTGATCCGCGCGCCGGTCAGGGCCAGCCACAGCCCCGCCTTGCCCGGCAGGCGCGGCAGGTACCAGCCGCCCCCGACGTCCGGGAACAGGCCGATGCCGGTCTCGGGCATGGCGAAGGTCGTCCGCTCCGTGGCGATCCGCACGTGGGCCGGCATCGAAATGCCGACACCGCCCCCCATGACGATGCCATCCATCACCGCCACGACAGGCGTGTCGTAGGTGAACAGCAGGTGGTTCAGCTGATACTCGGTGTGGAAGAACCGCCGCGCCTCGACGCCGTCCTTGGCCCCGCTGTCGGCCAGCATGCGGATGTCGCCGCCCGCGCAGAAGCCGCGTTCGCCCGAATGGTCGATCAGCACCATGTAGATCTCGGGATCCTCCCGCCAGTCCAGCAAGGCGCCGATCATGGTCTCGCACATGGAGAGCGTCAGGGCGTGCAGGGCCTTGGGGCGATTGAGCGTGATGCGGCCGACGTTCTTCTCGACGCGGATCAGGACTTCGGGTTGGTCGGTCATGGGAGTCCTAGGCGTGTTCGGCGATGGGCGCGCAGTCGAAGCGGTCGATCTGGCCAGCCATCAACCGATAGACGGCGTCTTGCGGAATGTCCTGGGCCAGGGTCTCAGCGCGTGACAGGCCGGCATAGGCGCCGCGCAGCAGCCGGCCCGCGACGCCGTGGCTGACCACGATCAGCCGGCGCTCGGGCTCACTGGCCTGTTCGTCCAGCCAGTGGGTGATCCGGGCCATCATGGCCTCATAGGTCTCGCCGCCCGGCGCATGGAAGCCCCAGGCGTCGTCGCCGTGCAGATGCGGGTTTTCGCCCCTCACCTCTTCGCGCAATCGGTTGGACCATTCGCCGACGTCGATCTCGACCAGGCGCTCGTCGGTCGCGACCGGCAGGCCCAGACGCGCGCCGATCGTCTCGGCCGTGTCCCGCGCCCGACGCAGCGGGCTGGCGACGATGCGCCAATCGGCCGGCGGGTCGCGGCGGACCAGATCGAACAACAACTCGCCCATGGCGCCCGCCTGGGCCCGGCCCAACGGCGTCAGGTCCGAACTCCGACCGTCCCTGCAGGCGCCCCTCCCGATTGTGGAAGGTCTGGCCGTGGCGACAGAGATAGATCATCCGCGGCTCATTGGCGGAACATCTCGCGGGCGATGATGACGCGCATGATCTCGTTGGTCCCTTCCAGGATCTGGTGCACCCGCAGGTCGCGCACGATGCGCTCCAGCGGATAGTCTTGGAGGTAGCCGTAGCCGCCATGCAGCTGCAAGGCGTCATTGGCCACCTGGAAGCCGGCGTCGGTGGCGAACCGTTTGGCCATGGCGCACAGCTTGGTCGCCTCGGGGTGGCGACTGTCCAGAGCGTGGGCGGCCCGGCGCACCATCAGTCGGGCGGCCTCCAGCTCGGTGGCCATGTCGGCCAGCTTGAACTGCAAGGCCTGGAAGTCCTTCAGCGCTTTGCCGAACTGATTGCGGGTCTCCATATAGGCCTTGGCCGTGTCGAGGGCGAACTGCGCCCCGCCCAGCGAGCACGAGGCGATGTTCAGCCGCCCGCCGTCCAGACCCATCATGGCGAAGCGAAAGCCCTCGCCTTCCTGGCCGATGCGGTTCTCGACCGGCACGCGGCAGTTGTCGAAATTGACCTGGGCGGTCGGCTGGGCGTTCCAGCCCATCTTGCGTTCGTTGGCGCCGAAGCTGAGCCCCTCGGTCCCCTTCTCCACCACGAAGGCCGAGACGCCCTTGGCGCCCTCGCCGCCCGTGCGGGCCATGACGACATAGACATCCGACACGCCGCCGCCCGAGATGAAGGCCTTGCCGCCGTTCAGGACGTAGTGGTCGCCATCCAGCTTGGCGCTCGTGCGCATGTTGGCCGCGTCCGAGCCCGAGCCCGGCTCGGTCAGGCAGTAGCTGGCGATCAGCTGCATGGTCGTCAGGCGCGGCAGGTAGCGCTTGCGCAGATCATCGGAGCCGAAGCGGTCGATCATCCACGACGCCATGTTGTGGATGGTCAAATAGGCGGCAGTGGGCACATCCCCGTAGCTCAGCGCCTCGAAGATGATCGAGGCGTCGAGGCGCGAAAGACCGCTTCCTCCGACATCCTCGTTCACATAGATGCCGGCGAAGCCCAGCTCGGCGGCTTGGCGCAGGGTCTCGACCGGGAAATGCTTCTTCTCGTCCCACTCGGCCGAGAAAGGGGCAAGCTGTCCTTCGGCGAACGCGCGAGCAGCGTCCTGGATTGCGACCTGATCCTCGCTCAGCGCGAAATCCATGCTCACTTCCTCCCGTTCGGGGCAAAGCCGCCCTCACCTTCTTGGCCGCTGACCTGCCGCGCCGTGCGCCGGCTGTCAACGCGTGTCGCGCGGGCCTCCAAGTGTGGCCTGAAATCCTCCGTTACACGGTGTGTAGCGGCTCAGGCGTCGCACCCCCTTGATAACCATCGCCTTTCGGCCCAAATGCCGATCTCGAGTTTGGGCGTTCTCAACAATAACATTTGCATCGACGATTATGCGCTTCGTGAAACTTGCACTCGCCGCTCTTGTCGCGGCCCTGGGAATGGCCGCGGCCACGGTCCCGGTCTATGCGGCCGAGGGCGGCGATATCTCGCGCAGCTACGGCGTGTGGCGTAACCCGCACAACACCGTGCACCTGGAAATCAAGGACTGCGGCCCCAGCACCTGCGGCGTCGTGGTGTGGGCCAGCGCCAAGGCCGAGGCCGACGCGCGCAAATCGGGCACGGACACCCTGATCGGCAAGCAGCTGCTGCGTGACTTCGAAGCCCAGAACAACGGCTCGCTAAAAGGCCGCGTCTGGGTTCCGACCCTGAAGGTCACCCTGGTGGGGTCGGCCGACATCATCGACCCCAAGACCATGCGCGCCAAGGGCTGCGTGATCGGCAACTTCCTCTGCAAGTCGCAGCTGTGGACCCGCATCGACAGCCCGTCGGTGCTGGCCTCGCGCGCCGCGCCCTGACCTTTTCACCCGAACGCGCAAACGCCGCTTGATTCAGCGCAAACGGCGCAGCACCCTCTAAGTGTACGTTGATAACTCAGGCGTCCGAAGAGACGCCGGGCAACTTGGCCGCCTGTCGGCCGACACGGGAGGAACGGCATGACCGAGGCGGCGACGCTTTCGAAGACCGCGCCAGGCGCGGCTGTGCAGCATTTCGACGTGATCATCGTCGGCGCGGGCATTTCCGGGATCGGAAGCGCCTATCACCTCGGCGCGCAACGACCGGGGACGACCTTCACGGTGCTGGAGGCGCTCGAGAGTTTTGGCGGCACCTGGCTTACGCACACCTATCCCGGCATCCGGTCGGACAGCGACCTCTACACCTTCGGCTATCGCTTCAAGCCCTGGGTCGGCCCGCCGATCGCCACCGCCGCGGAAATTCTCGACTACATGGGCGAGGTGATCGCCGAGAACGATCTGGCGCGCCACATCCGCTATCGGCGACGGATCATCTCGGCCAGCTGGTCGTCCGCGGACAAGCTCTGGACGCTCGAGGTGGCCGGTCCCGACGGCGCGGAGCGCTACACCACCAACTTCCTGTGGATGTGCCAGGGCTATTACCGGCACGCGGTAGGCTATACGCCCGACTGGCCCGGCATGTCGGACTACAAGGGCCGGATCGTGCATCCGCAAACCTGGCCCGACGACCTCGACTTGAAGACCAAGCGGGTGGTGGTGATCGGCTCTGGCGCGACGGCCGCGACCCTGGTTCCCAACATCGCCGGCGACTGCGCCCATGTCACCGTGCTGCAGCGCTCGCCCACCTACTTCGTGCCCGGCCGCAACGAGAACGAACTGGCCAACGTCCTGCGCCAGCTGGAAATCGACGAGACCTGGATCCACGAGATCGTCCGCCGCAAGGTGCTGTTCGACCAGAACGAATTCACGCGGCGCTCGGTCGAGGAGCCCGAGGTGGTCAAGGCCGAGCTGCTGGAGGGCGTGAAGGCCTTCCTGGGTCCGGACTTCGACATCAAGACCCATTTCACGCCGCGCTATCGTCCCTGGCGGCAGCGCATCGCCTTCGTGCCGGACGGCGATCTCTTCCAGGGCATCGCCTCCGGCAAGGCCTCGGTGGTGACCGACGAGATCGAACGCTTCACCGAGACAGGCCTGCTGCTCAAGTCCGGCGAGACGCTGGACGCGGACGTCATCGTCACAGCGACGGGCTTCGACCTCAGCGTCCTGGGCGACATCGCGTTCGCCGTGGACGGCAAGCCGCTCGACTTCGCCAAGACGGTCACCTACCGCGGCATGATGTTCACCGGCCTGCCGAACCTGGTCTGGGTCTTCGGCTATTTCCGGGCCAGCTGGACCTTGCGCGCCGACATGATCGGCGATTTCGTCTGCCGCCTGCTGGCGCACATGGAGGCGAGAGGCGCGCGGCAGGTCGAGGTCGCCCTGCGGCCGCAGGACGCGGACATGAAGATCGGCGAATGGATCGATCCCGAGGACTTCAATCCCGGCTACCTGATGCGGAACATGCATCTGCTGCCCAAGGCCGGCGACAAGCCGGAGTGGCGACACACCCAGGACTACTGGACCGAGAAGGATCTCTTCCCGACCCTAGACCTGGACGATCCGGCCTTCCGCTATTCTTGAGCCTCTTAAGGGCCCCATGAACTTGCCTAGAGAGGCGGCGCGGTCCAAATCAACGCCATGACCGTTCCGCCCCTCGCCCCCTACCCCGCTTCCCGCCTGCGCCGCGTGCGCCAGGCCGACTGGACCCGCCGCCTCGTCCGCGAGACCGAGGTCCGACCGTCCGACCTGATCTGGTCGATGGTGGTGCACGAGGGCGAAGGAACGATCCCCGTCGCCTCGATGCCGGGCGTCGAGCGCCTCTCCGTCAAGGAAGCCGCCAAGGCCGCCGTCCGGGCCCGCGATCTCGGCATCCCCGCCATCGCCATCTTCCCGCACATCGACGGCTCGCGGAAAGACGCGACCGGCTCGATCGCCGCCGATCCCGACGGCGTCATCCCCCGCGCCGTCAAGGCCATGAAGGACGCCGCTCCCGAGGTCGGCATCATGTGCGACGTCGCCCTGGATCCGTTCACCGACCACGGCCATGACGGCGTGGTCGAGGGCGGCAAGATCCTCAACGACCCGACCATCGAGCGCCTGATCGAGCAGGGCCTGATGCAAGCCGAGGCCGGCGCCGACATCCTGGCGCCCTCCGACATGATGGACGGCCGCATCGGCAAGCTGCGCGCGGCGCTGGAAGGCGCGAACTTCCAGGACACGATGATCATGTCCTATGCCGCCAAGTACGCTTCGGCCTTCTACGGCCCGTACCGCGACGCCATCGGCTCGGCCAAGCTGGCTGGTGGTCAGGGTGACAAGAAGACCTACCAGATGGATCCGGCCAACACCGAGGAAGCCATCCGCGAGGTCGCGCTCGACATCGCCGAGGGCGCCGACATGGTCATGGTCAAGCCGGGCATGCCCTATCTCGACATCGTCCGGCGCCTGGTCGACGAGTTCCGCATGCCCACCTACGCCTTCCAGGTGTCGGGCGAGTACGCGATGATCATGGCCGCCGCCCAGAACGGCTGGATCGACCACGACCGCGCCATCCTGGAAAGCCTGACCGCGTTCAAGCGCGCCGGCGCGGCCGGGATCATCACCTATTTCGCCCCCTGGGCCGCCGAGAAGCTGGGTTAGGATGGCTTCGCCGAGAACCGCCTTCAGCCAAGGCCGGTTCTATGGCGCGCCAACGGTCGAGCGCCAACTGCCAGGCGTCCGCCTCGCGCATTTGGAAGCGACGAAACGCGCCGAGCACGTCGACGAACACAGCCACGACGACGCCCATTTCGTGCTGGCCACCCATGGCCACTACATCACCACCGCCGCCGGCCCCGAAACCGAGGGGCCGGTGCTGGTCTTCAACCCGCCCGGCGTCGTCCACCGCGACCGCTTCGTGGATATCGGCGGCTATTTCCTGGCCGTCAGCTTCGGCCCTTCGGACTGGCGCGCCCTGGCCAACGCCGGACGCGGCGCGGCGATCGACGCTCTGCGGCTGACCGGTCCCGCCGCCCGCCGCGCGGCCCTGCGCCTGACCCGCTCGCTGCTGGCCCGCGACGCCGAGACGCTGTCGCTGGAGGGCCTCAGCCTCGAACTGGCCGCCCAGGCGCTGACGCCGGCCTCGGACGGCGACAAGCGCCCCCCATGGCTGGACCGCGCCGAGACCTATCTGGCCGATGCGTTCGACCAGCCGATCAGCGTCGCGGATCTGGCCGAGATCGCCGGGGTGCATCCGGTCCACCTGGCGCGCGGCTATCGCCGCTGGCTGGGCGCGGCGCCGGGCGACCGGCTGCGCGCGCGCGACGGCTGGAGCGCGCCGCCGACCTGCTGATGCGCGGCCGCGACCCGATCGGCGAGATCGCCCTGGCCTCCGGCTTCTGCGACCAGAGCCACCTCAATCGCCAGTTCCTCAAGGCCTATGGCGTCACGCCTGGCGAGTTCGCCCGGCTGTGCGGTCGCCGGCCCGAGGTTTCAAGCGTCCAAGACGAGACGGCCGGCGCGGCCTAGACGGCAAAGGTTCCTTTTGGAGTTCCCGCCTTGAAAGCCTTCGCGTTCGCCGCCGCTCTTGTCTTGTCCCCGCTCTCAGCCCAGGCCGCCGACTGGCCCACGGCCGCGCCCGCCGCCGAAGGCCTTTCCGCCGCCAAGCTCGACGCGATGTCGGCCGCCATCAAGGCCGGCCAGTTCCAGCAGATCACCAGCGTCCTGATCGCCCGCCACGGCAAGCTGGTGTTCGAGGCCTATTATGACGAGGGTCAGAAGGACGGCGGCCCCGAGGCGCGCCGCAACACGCGCTCCACCACCAAGACCGTCACCGCCATGCTGGCCGGCGCCGCGATCGCGCGCGGGGCGCTACCGAGCGTCCACGCGCCGATCAAGGCCTACCTGAAGGACCGCCCGCCGGTCGCCAATCCCGATCCGCGCAAGGACAAGGTCACGGTCGAGGACCTGCTGACCATGAGCTCGATCGCCGAGTGCGATGACGACAACGAGTTCTCGCGCGGCAACGAGGAGCGGATGTACCTGATCGAGGACTGGGTCGGCTTCTATCTCGACCTGCCGGTGCGCGGCTTCCCGGACTGGATGCCCAAGCCCGAGGCTTCGCCCTATGGCCGCAGCTTCAGCTACTGCACCGCCGGGGTCGTGACCCTGGGTCAGGTCGTCCAGAACGCCGTGAAGAAGCCCCTGCCCGCCTTCGCCGACGAGGTGCTGTTCAAGCCGCTCGGCATCGAGGCCCCACACTGGCAGATATCGCCCAAGGGCCTGGCCATGGGCGGCGGCGGCCTGGGCCTGCGCAGCCGCGACCTGCTGAAGCTGGGCCAGCTCTACGCCAATGGCGGTCAGTGGGAGGGCAAGCCGGTGCTGCCCGCCGACTTCGTCAAGGCGGCCGTCGCGCCGCACGCCAATGCCCGCGAGAACACCGACTACGGCTATCTGATCTGGTTGCAGACCTTCCCAGGCTCAGATGGCGCCGGCCACAAGGCCTGGGTGATGAGCGGCACGGGCGGGCAAAAAGTCGCCGTCGTACCGGATCTCGATCTGGTGGCGGTGATCACCACGACGAACTTCGGTGTCCGTCAGCCGCACGTCATCGCCGAGAAGCTGCTGACCGAGCACATCCTGGCGGCGGTCGAGAAGTAGCGACAAGAAGACCGGAAAAGAATCGAGTGCGCGGTTATCCTGACGGGATGAGCCGCGTCCTCGACATCGTCACCGCCGTGATCCACGACGAGCGTGGCCGCATGCTGCTGGTCCGCAAGCGCGGCACGACCGCCTTCATGAAGCCCGGCGGCAAGCGCGACGCCGGCGAGGACGACCTGACCACCCTGGCCCGCGAACTGGACGAAGAGCTGGGCTGCCGGCTAGTCCAGGCCGAGCTGCTGGGATGCTTCTCCGCGCCGGCCGCCAACGAAGCCGGCTTCACCGTCCAGTCGGCGACCTATCTCGCCACGGTCGAGGGCGCGATCGCCGCGCGGGCCGAGATCGAGGAACTGGTGTGGATCGACCCGGCCGCGCCGGGCGACCTGCGCCTGGCGCCCCTGCTGACCCAGGCCGTTCTGCCGGCTCTATTGGCCCGGACCTAACCTATCGTCCCGGATGGCGGTGATCCGCCCGACGACCAGCTCCAGCGCCAGTTCGCGCGCCCGACCCGACGGCCGCCCCAGAAGCTCGCTCAGCGTCGGCCCGAACAGCCCAACCCCGATCGCCAGGATGATGTTCAGCAGGATGAAGTCGATGATCTTCTCCCGCTCGACGCCGACCTCGCGCGCCAATCGGGTCTGAACCACCGCGTCGACGACCTCGCGCACCAGGGTCATCCGCCGCCCCTCGCCGGTCAGCTCCAGCCAGGCCGCCAGCCGCGCCGCGCCCTTGGCCTCGAAGGCGTCGAACAGGGCCTGGGCCCCGAAGCCCGGCGAGGCGCCCTGGGCGTTGAAGCCGACGATGATCTTGTCGGCCAGTTGACGGATCATCCGCTCCATCAGCGCCGCCTCGACCCCGGCGATCGAGCCGAAGTGGTGGATGACATTGGCGTGCACCACCCCGGCGGCCTTGGCGATATCGGCCAGCTTGATGGCCTGCGGGCCCTGTTCGACCAGCAGAACCTCGGCGGCGGCGAGGATGTTCTCGCGCGCGGCTTCGGGCGTGCGGCGCACGCGCGTCTTCGGGGCGTCGAGGGAGGCGGGCGTCTCTATTGACATTTTTGTCAGTATAACTCAGAGTGCGTCACAACACAGGCTGAACAAGCCCTAATCCGGTGGAGCGCACAACGCCATGACCGAGACCCAAACCCCGCAAGGCAAGACGACCCCGGCCGACCTGGACGTCACCCCGCGCGACATCCGCTTCGACCTCGCCGACGCCCAGAAGGGCCACTGGCTGGGCGGCGATCCCGTCGGCACGGCGGTGTTCAACGCCCTGTCCCTGACCTTCCCGGACGGCGAGCGCCTGTTCATGGACGCGGTGCGCAACTACCGCCACCTGCTGACCGGCAAGCTGCTGGACGACGCCAGGAACTTCATCGCCCAGGAAGCCATCCACTCGCGCGAGCACCATCAGCTGAACAGTCTGATCGACCGCGACCGCTATCCGGTCGCCGAGATCGAGGAGACGGTGCGGGGCCGCGTGAAGATGGCCCGCGAGCGCGGCCAGATGGCCATGCTGCTGTCGACCATCGCGCTGGAGCACTTCACGGCGATGATGGCCGAGACGCACGCGCGCCATCAGGACCTGTTCGACAAGGCCCATCCCGAAGTCGAGAAGCTGTGGCGCTGGCACGCCATGGAGGAGACCGAGCACAAGGCGGTCGCCTATGACGTCTTCATGGTCGCCACCAAGGACTGGCCGCCGATGCGCCGCTACCTGCGGCGCTGCATCGCGATGTTCTTCGTGACCCTCATGTTCACCCGCAACATCAGCCGCTACGCCGCGCGCTTGCTGGAGGCCGACGGCTATTCGCCCAAGGCGGCGCTGAAGGCGGTCAATGCGTTCGTGTGGGCAAGCCCGGCCTGTTCCGCCGCGGCTGGAAGACCTATTTCGCCTGGTACCGCCCCGGCTTCCATCCGTGGGACCAGGACGACCGCGCCGCCTTCGCCGGCTGGAAGGCCGAGTTCGACGCGGCGGCGGCCTAGACACAAAAAACGGCGGCCCGAAAGGCCGCCGTTTCCGTTTGGACTATGGCTTGGATCAGCCCGCGATCAGGCCGAAGTCCGCCACCTGGCCCATGGCGTCGCGGACGGCGGCCAGGGTCTTCAGGCGGTTGTCGCGGTGTTCGGGCTCGTTGACGAAGACCCCGTCCAGATAGGCGTCGACCGGGCCGCGCAGCTCGGCCAGCTGGGTCATGGCGCCGGTGAAGTCCTCCTTGGCCAGGGCGTCCTTCAGCGGTTTGTCCAGCAGGCGCAGGGCGTTGTAGAGGCCCACCTCGGCGGCGCTGTCGGCAGCCGGCTCCTGCGGCGCGCCCGTCGGCAGAGCGCCCTTCTTCTCCTCGGCCTTAAGGATGTTGGAGGCGCGCTTGTAGCCGGCCAGCAGGTTCTTGCCGTCGTCGGTCTTCAGGAAGCCGTCCAGAGCCTCGACCCGCGCGACGATGCGCGCCAGATCGTCGTCGCCCAGGGCGAAGACGGCGTCGACGAGGTCGTGGCGCTTGCCCTGGTCGCGGAGGGTGACCTTCAGGCGGTCAGCGAAGAAGGCGATCAAATCACGCGATGACGCTTCGACCCACGCTATGCGATCTGTGAGTTCACTTTCATTGTAAGTGTCGGCGGCCAAATTCCTATTTGCTGCGTATCCGCGACCGATACGTTCCCAGACATCAGTCAAAGCGGCGCGCCAATCGCTATCAAAGGGAGGGCTAGCAACCTCGGAAGCCCAAAGGCAGGCAACGGCAGCAAGCTTGGTAACGCCCTGCAGCGAGATTCGCAGCCCATTCTCCAGAACAATCCGGATCACGCCCAACGCCGCGCGGCGCAGCGCATAAGGATCCTTGCTGCCCGTTGGCTTCTCGTCGATCGCGAAGAAGCCGACCAACGTATCCAGCTTATCCGCCAGCGCCACCGCCACGCTCACCGGTGCGGTCGGGACGGAGTCGCCCGGCCCCTGCGGCTTGTAGTGGTCGCGCACGGCGTCGGCGATCTCGCCGTCCATCCCGAACGTTCGGGCGTAATAGCCGCCCATGATCCCCTGCAGCTCGGGGAACTCGCCGACCATCTGCGAGGCGAGATCCGCCTTGGCCAGACGCGCGGCTTCCGTGGTCTTGGCGACGTCGGCGCCGATCACCTCAGCGATCTCGCCGGCCAGGGCGACGATGCGCTCGACCCGCTGGGCCATGGTCCCGAGCTTGGCGTGGAAGGTGACGCCGTTCAGCTTTTCCAGCCATGGCGTAAAGCCGACCTTGACGTCCTCGTCCCAGAAGAAGCGGGCGTCGGACAGGCGCGAGGACAGCACCTTGGCGTTGCCGGCCGCGATCACCGCGCCGCCGTCGGCCGCCTGGATGTTGGCGATGGTGATGAAGTGCGGCGCCAGGCCCTGCTCGCCGGCCTTGCGGACGGCGAAGTACTTCTGGTGCGTGCGCATCGAGGTGCGGATCACCTCGGGCGGCAAGCTCAGGAACACCGGATCCATGTCGCCCAGCACCGGCGTCGGCCATTCGGCCAGGCCCGCGACTTCCTCCAACAGACCCTGATCCTCGACCAGTTCGAGGTGGCGCGCGAAGCACAGGGTCTTGCAGCCTTCGAGGATGCGCTGCTTGCGCTCCTCGAACGTCGAGCACGACGTAGTGGGCTTCCAGACCGGCGGCATATTCATCGAAGTCCCGCGCCACGAACGGCTTGGCGTCGCCCATGAAGCGGTGGCCTTCGGTGACGTCGCCGCTCGGGATGCCCTCGATGGCGAACGGCACGATCTCGCGGTCCAGCACGCAGAGGATGCGCTTCAGCGGACGCACCCAGCGCAGCTTCTTGGTCCCCCAGACCATCGACTTGGGCCAAGGGAAGCCGCGGACGATGGCCTCGACCATCTCGGCGACGATCTCCGGCGTCGGACGGCCCTTCTTCTCGATGAAGGCCATGTAGACGCCGTCGCGCTCGACCAGCTGGTCCTGGGTCAGGCCCGCCTTGCGCAGGAAGCCTTCCATGGCCTGAGGCGGCGCGCCGACGCGCGGGCCTTTCAGCTCTTCCTTGCGGTCGGCCTGGGCCAGCGGCAGGCCTTCGGCCACCAGGGTCAGGCGGCGCGGGCCGGCGAAGGTCTTCAGGGCCTCGGGCAGGAAGCCGGCGGCGGCCAGGTGCTCGCGCGCCATGCGCTCCAGGTCCTTGGCGGCCTGGGCCTGCATGCGGGCGGGGATCTCTTCCGAGAACAGTTCGAGGAGAAGTTGGGGCATCAGACTTTACGCGGCTTCCTGCTGATCGACCCAGGCGCTGGCGCACTGCTTACACAGGTCGCGGATGCGGCCGATGTAGCTGGCGCGCTCGGCGACGGCGATCGCGCCGCGGGCGTTCATCAGGTTGAAGAGGTGGCTGGCCTTCAGGACCATGTCGTAGGCGGGCAGGACCAGAGCCTTGTTCTGATAAGAACGGGCCAGCATCAGCGGCACCTGCTCTTCCATCTGCTCGAACTGCTGCTTGAGCACCGCGACGTCATAGCCGTGGAAGTTGGCTTCCGACTGCTGGCGTTCGTTCTCCAGGAACACGTCGCCATAGGTGGTCGCGCCCAGCGGCGAGTCCGGATCGTTGAACGGCAGGTCGTAGACGTTGTCGACCCCGAACACGTACATGGCCAGACGTTCCAGGCCGTAGGTTAGCTCGCCGGCCACCGGCGAGACGTCCAGGCCGCCGACCTGCTGGAAGTAGGTGTACTGCGACACTTCCATGCCGTCGCACCAGACTTCCCAGCCCAGGCCCCAGGCCCCGACGGTCGGGTTCTCCCAGTCGTCCTCGACGAAGCGGATGTCGTGGGTGCGGAGGTCCAGACCGATCGCTTCCAGCGAACCCAGATACAGGTCCTGCATGTTCTCGGGGTTCGGCTTCAGGATCACCTGGTACTGGTAATAGTGCTGCAGGCGGTTGGGGTTTTCGCCATAGCGCCCGTCGCCCGGACGGCGCCGAGGGCTGCACATAGGCCGCGTTCCACGGCTTGGGGCCCAGGGCGCGCAGCACCGTGGCCGGGTGCAGGGTTCCCGCCCCCACTTCCACGTCATGCGGCTGCAGGATGATGCAACCCTGCCGGCTCCAATAGTCATGGAGCGTCAGGATCAGGCTTTGGAAGGACTTGGGTTTTTCGCGCGACATCAATCGAAGCAGGCCTAGAAAAAAGTCGGCGGACCATAGGGCCCGCCGACCGGTGCTTCAAGCGATGTCCGGAACGGTAAGGGCTTTAGTTGCCCTTCGGCACGGTGTGCTTGCCGGCGTTCGAACTCCGGGCGCCGTACTTGGCGCGGTTGGCCTTGGTGTCGGCGACCGGCGGGTTGGAGACGACATTGGCGTCGCCGGCCTTCAGCGAAGCCTGGGCCTCCGGCGATTGCGAAGACACCGGCACGACACCCGAGGTGTTGACCCCGGCGTCCGGCGCCGCCGTGGCCGCCGGCATGGCGGGGCTCGCGGCCGGGTCGGAGGCCATGTCGGTCGGGGCGGCCGGGGCCGGCGTCATGGCCTGGCCGGCCGGCGCCTGCTGCTCGTTGGCGGCGACTTGCATCGTCGCATTGGCGTCCGTCGCCGCGGCGGCGGACTGCAGCCCCGGGACGTCCTTCGGGATCAGGACCTTGTCCACCACGTGCAGCACGCCGTTGGTGGCCATCACATCGGTCTGGGTGATGGTGGCGGTGTCGACCATGGGGGCCGCGCCCGAGCCGTCCAGCAGCAGCGGCGAGCCCTCGACGCTCTTCACCTCGCCCTTGGCGCCCTTGATCTTGGTGGAGTCCACCTTGGCGTTGATCAGGTGATAGGTCAGCACCTTCTGCAGCATCGGCCCGTTCTCGGGCAGCATCAGCTTGTCCAGCTCACCGGCCGGCAAGGCGGCGAAGGCCGCGTCGGTCGGGGCGAACAGGGTCAGGTTCTGGTTGGTCTTCAGAACGCTGGTCAGGTTCACGGCCCCGACAGCCTTCAGGAAGGTGTTGAACTGACCCGAGGCCTCGGCGGTCTGGATCAGATCGCCCTTGGCGACGACGGGCGAGGACGCGGCCGGCGCTGGCGCGGCGGGCGCCGTCGCGTCCTGGGCGTGGGCGAAGCCGGTCATCAGGGCGACCGCGGCGGCGGCGGTCAGGAGACGCTGAGTGATCATGATCGAGTTCCTCTCGGTTCGAGCGGAGTACGCCCGGACCGGGGAGTCGGTTCCGTGATCACGGGCACGTGATCACGGAAAGCGTCACCGGAAATAGAATATGACCGCTACGCCGGCGACGATCAGGCCAAATCCAGCGACGGTCGACCACTTGATCGCTTCGCCGAGATAGAAATACGAGAACAGCATGAAGACCATCAGGGTGATGAACTCCTGACCGACCTTCAACTCCGCTGTCGAATACACGGCGTGCCCGATCCGATTGGCCGGCACCGCCAGCAAGTATTCGGGCAGGGCGATCAGCCAGCTGGAGATGATCGCTACGGGCAAGGCCATCGGCTTGCCCTTCAGGTGGCCGTACCAGGCGAAGGTCATGAAGACGTTCGACATGACCAGCAACAGCCAGGGAGCGATCTTCATGACCAGCGGCGACATGGGCGGGCTCCGAAGCGGGGCGTTGGGGATTCCGCCAACCTAGGACAAGCCGGCCCGTCCGAGCCAGAACTTACCGACAGGTCGAATCGCCGGTTTCTGACGCAGTGGCAGCGCTGCGCGCCTATATTTTGGGCGCCTTGCCCATTTCCTTTCCAAAACCTTGCCCGCTCCACCCGTCATGGAACCGTCGCCGATAGCGTGGCCAAGCCGGGGAACGATGCAGCGCGTGATGGCGGCGTCGGCGGTGATCGCACCGGGGGCGAGAACGCTTCCGAACAACCAAGCAAAGCAAGCCCGTGGCTCAACGGGATCGGAGCAAGGCGGATGAAACTGATCATAGCGGTCGTCAAACCCTTCAAGCTGGACGAGGTGCGCGAAGCGCTCGTCGCCGCCGGCGTCGAAGGTCTGACGGTGTCGGAAGTGAAGGGCTACGGCCGTCAGAAGGGGCAGACCGAGATCTACCGGGGCGCCGAATACCAGGTGAATTTCGTGCCGAAAGTGAAGCTGGAAGCGGTCGTGGACGACGCGTCCGCCGCCAAGGCCGTTCGAGGCGGTCAAGGCCGCCGCGGCCACCGGCAAGATCGGCGACGGCAAGATCTTCGTGCTGAACGTCGAAGAAGCCGTCCGCATCCGCACCGGCGAAACCGGCTCGGCCGCTCTGTAACGCATCGGGAAAAGGGGATACCGACGATGAAACTCACCTTCAAACCGCTGGCCGGGCTTTTGCTCGCCGCGACGCTGGCGGGGGCTCCGCTGGGCGCCACCGCCTTCGCCCAGGAGGCCGCGCCCGCGCCGGCCGCCGCCATGACGGCCGCCGCGCCCGCCGAGGCCGCGCCCGCCGCCACGCCCGCCCCCGCTCCGGCCGCCGCGCCCACCATCGTCGACAAGAACGACAAGGGTGACAACGCGTGGATGCTGACGTCCTCGCTGCTGGTCCTGCTGATGATCATCCCGGGTCTGGCGCTGTTCTACGGCGGCCTGGTGCGCGCCAAGAACATGCTGTCGGTCATGATGCAGGTCTCGACCGTCGCCCTGATCGGCTTCGTCGCCTGGGTCCTGTGGGGCTACAGCTTCGCCTTCACCGACGGCGGCAGCTGGGACAGCTTCGTCGGCGGCCTGGGACGCCTGTTCCTGAAGGACGTGACCCCGGCCAGCAACGTCGCGACCTTCTCGACCGGCGTGGTGATCCCCGAGTTCACCTTCATCTCGTTCCAGTCGACCTTCGCGGCCATCACCGCCGCCCTCGTGGTCGGTTCGCTGGTCGAGCGCATGAAGTTCGCCGCCATCGTCGCCTTCGCCGTCCTGTGGCCGCTGCTGTCGTACTATCCGATGGCGCACATGGTCTGGTGGTGGCCGGGTCCTGACGCGATCGCCCTGGCTCCGACCGCTCCGGTCAAGTCGGGCCTGATCTGGAGCTTCGGCGCTCTCGACTTCGCCGGCGGCACCGTCGTCCACATCAACGCCGGTATCGCCGCCCTCGTGGGCGCCCTGATCCTCGGCAAGCGTCAAGGCTACGGCAAGGAGCCGATGCCTCCGCACTCCCTGACCCTGACCCTGGTCGGCGCCGGCCTGCTGTGGGTGGGCTGGTTCGGCTTCAACGCCGGCTCGAACCTGGAATCGAACGGCTACGCCTCGCTGGCCATGATCAACACCTTCGTGGCCACCGCCGCCGCCGGCCTGTCGTGGATCGTCGTCGAGTGGGTCACCCGCAAGAAGCCGTCGGCCCTGGGCCTGGCCTCGGGCATCGTCGCCGGCCTCGTCGCCGTCACCCCGGCCGCCGGCTTCGCCGGTCCGATGGGTTCGGTGATCCTGGGCCTCGTCGTCTCGCCGATCTGCATCTTCTTCTGCTCGGTCGTGAAGAACGCCCTGAAGTACGACGACAGCCTGGACGCCTTCGGCATCCACGGCATCGGCGGCATCGTCGGCGCCATCGGCACCGGCCTGCTGGTCAACCCCGCCTGGGGCGGCGCCGGCATCGTCGACTACACGAGCTGCGCCAAGGACGGCGACATCTCGACCTGCGACAACGCCGTCTACAGCCTCGGCACCCAAGTGATGGCCCAGCTGAAGGGCGTCTGCGTCACGGTCGTGTGGTCGCTGGTCGCCTCGCTGATCGTCTTCTTCGTGATCAAGCTGGTCATCGGCCTGAAGGCTTCGCCGGAAGCCGAAGAGGAAGGCCTGGACATCTCGGAACACGGCGAACGCGCCTACCACAGCTAAGGCTGGCCTAGGTTCCAAGTCGAAGGGCGCGGAGAGCGATCTCCGCGCCCTTTCTCTTTGGGCGCGCATCAGCCAAGCTCCGCGCCCGCCGCCCTGGAGATCGTCGTGGACGCCCAACTGTTTCTGCTTTGCGTCCTGACCTTCGTGATCCACCTGATCGGGGCCCTGGCCTACGCCGTGCGCATCGCCGGCGTCCGCACGCGGCGGATCGCCATGTCGTTCGCCCTGTTCAACGTCCTCGTCCTGCTATCGCGCGCCTCGAACGCCTTCCAGGGTCCGTTCCTATCCAAGCGGATCGAAAGCGACCTGCTCCACGGCGCGGGTCAGAACCTGCTGGCGGACTTCCAATGGCTTATGGCCAGCGCCAGCCTGGCGGCGATTGTCGGGGCGCTGGCGATCCCGACCGCCCAGCGCCTGTTCACCCGAGCGGTCGCCCACTTCCAGATCCACCGCTCCGTGCCCAAGCTCCTGATGCATGCTTTCGCCAAGGGCGGTGTTGGCTATATCCGCGACGCGGTCGCCCTGCCCTCGCCCCACCACCTCGACGGGCTGAAGCAGAGGATCGACGTCCCCGCCCGGGTGATCGTGCTGAACGTCCTGGCCCAGGCCCTGCTGACTGTCGGGGTCTTCGCGTCGCTCTACGCCGGCTATCTGGACCCGCAGTTCCGAGTCACGGCCGTGAGCCTGTCGTCGGTGATCAACGGCGTGGCCACGATCCTGCTGTTCGTGCTGATCGATCCGGCCCTGTCGATCATGACCGACGACGTCATGGATGGCCGGATCAGCGAGTCGGCCTTCCGGCGCGCCGTGGTCTGGTTCGCCGGCAGCCGCGTGGCGGGCACTGTGCTGGCCCAATTTCTGTTGGTCCCGGCCGCCAGCGCCGTCGTGGTCCTGGCCCGGCTGATCTAGAGCCGCCGCGCCGTGACGATCGGCACGACCGGGTCGAGCATCTGCCCCTTCATCACCGGATTGATCGCCACGCCGGGCGTCGGCAGGTTCAGGATCTCGCGGACGATCTCCATGCCCTTGACCACCTGACCGAAGGCGGCGAAGCCCAGATTGTCCCCTCGGCGGCGGGGTTGGCGTCCAGGTACGGGGCGTCACCGGCGCAGATGAAGAAGTCGCTGTCGCCGCTGCCGGGCTCGCGCCGCGCCAGGGACAGCGTGCCGTCGACATGGCGGAGACCCGTCTGAGTGGTCGGTTCGTGGGCGACGGGTTTCAGCACCTTCTTCGGATCGCCGGCCAGGCCGCCTTCGATCAGGCCGTAGGTGGTCGAGCCTGGCGCCTTGGCGGCCCGCCAGAAGCTGGCCCCGTCATAGAGCTTGCCATCGACATACCGCAGGAAGTTGGCCGTGGTCAGCGGCGCCTGCCGGGCCTTCAGGGCGATGACGATGGCGCCCAGGCTGGTGTCCAGGCTGACCACGACGTCGCCGGCGCCGGGCACGATCGGCGTCGGCGCCAGGTTCAGGATCTGGGCGTCGGCCAGCCCCGGCGCGGCGGCGAGGCCCCAAATGGGACTTAGACCGAGGGCGGCGAGAACGTCACGGCGCTTCATGTCCATTTCCTTAGCTCAGGCGGCAACGCCGCACCCACCAGTCCGGTCGCATCGACTCGAGACGGTCGACCAGACCCTCGGCCTCGATGTCGCCGGCGCAGAGGGCGAAACAGGTCGCGCCCGAGCCCGACATCCGGACCAGCAGGCTCTCGGGCTCGTCCCGCAAGGCGTCCAGCACCTCGCCGATGCGCGGCTCCAGCGCCACGGCCGGCGCCTCCAGGTCGTTGCGGGTGGCCACGGCCAACCAGCCGGCGACTTCCTCGACGCTTTCCAGGTCGGACGGCAGAAAGGGCGCCGTCGCGCCGTCCGGATGCACGGCGGCGTCATAGGCGCGATAGACCGCTCCGGTCGGCGACGGCGCGCCGGGATTGACCAGCACCGCGTGCAGCTCTGGCAAGGTCGGGGCCGGCGACAGGATCTCCCCTCGCCCCTCGGCCATCAGGGCCCTGGCGAGCAGGCAGGCCGCGCCGTCCGCGCCCAGGCTGGCGGCCAGCGGCTCCAGGTCGTCGTCGGACAGGTTCGGGGCCAGGGCGTCGCGCAGAAGCTTCAGGGCCGCGCCGGCGTCGCTAGAGCCGCCGCCCAGGCCGGCGGCGATCGGCAGGTGCTTCTCGAGGATCAGGCGATACGGCGGGATCGGCCCGCCCAGCCTGGCGTGGAAAGCGCGCGCGGCGCGAACCACCAGGTTTTCGCCATCGGCGGGGATCGCGCCGCCGAACGGGCCCGAGGTCTCGAAATCCGGGGCGTCGGCGGGCTGGATCATCACCTGGTCGCCGACATCGGCGAAGACCATCAGGCTGGAGATCGGGTGATAGCCCTCAGCGTCCGGCCCGCCCACGTGCAGGAACAGATTGACCTTGGCCGGGGCGAAGGCGGAAAGCCGCATGATCTCTCGGACTCCGCAGTGAAGGAAGACAGCCCGATAGCCTAGTTGTGGGCCACCGTCGACGCGGTCGCCGGCGCGCCGGTCGCGGCCAGGCCGTTCTTCAGCTTGGCTTCAGACTCGGCCTTCTGCTTGTCGTCCGGCTCCAGGCTCAGCACGCGCTGCCACTGGAACTTGGCCTCGGTCTTGCGGCCGATCCGCCAGTAGGCGTCGCCCAGGTGGCCGTTGACGTCCGGATCGCCGGGCTCAAGCTCAACCGCGCCCTCCAGCTTCTCGACGGCGGTCTTGTAGTCGCCCAGGCGGTAATAGGCCCAACCGAGACTGTCGAGCACTGGCGCCCGACTGCGGGCGGGCGGCGACGGCCTTCTGGACCATGGCCAAGGCCTCGGCGAGGTGCTCGTTGCGGTCGATCCAGCTGTAGCCGAGGAAGTTCAGCAGTTCCGGCTCGTTGGGGTTGATCTTCAGGGCCGCCTGCAGGTCGCGCTCGGCCTCGGGCCAGCGCTTGGCCTGTTCCAGAGAGACGGCGCGCAGATAGAGCACGCGCCAGTCGGGGGTGGCGCTCTCGCGCTCGACCACCTTGTCCAGCACCGCCACCGACTCGTTCCACTGGCCGCCGGCCCGCAGCAGGTCGGCCAGGGCCAGCTGGGCGTCACGGTCGTTGGGCGCGGTCGTGGCGGCGGCGCGGGCCACGTCCAGCGCCTTGGCCTTGTCGCCGAGCTCGTTCCAGGCCCAGGCGATCTTGCTCTGGGCCGAGGCGTATTGCGGCGCGCCGGCCGGCACGTGGCCATAGGCCTCGATCGCGCCCTGCGGATCGTCGCCCTGGTTCAACAGGTCCCCGACCAGGATCCAGGCTTCATCGCGGGCCGGATCCAGGCGCAGGGCCAGACGCAGATAGGCCAGGGCGAACTGGGCCTGGCGCTCGCCGGCGAAGGTGGCGGCGCAGGCCACCAGCCCCTCGGCCGCGCCCTGGCGCAGGGTCGGCATCGGGGGGGCGCGCCCTTGGCGGCGGCGCGGGCGCGCGCCCGCAGCAGGCCCGTGTCGTTGGGCGCCGCGCGAAGGGCCGTGTCGTACAGGGCCACGGCGTCTTCGTGACGCTTGCGGCGCTCCAGGAACGCCCCATAGTCCAAGGTGAAGATGCTGGCCGTGGCGACGTTGCCGGTCAGGGCCTTGTAGTCGGTCTCCGCCTCGTCGTAGCGCTTGGCGCGCTCATAGAGGCGCGCCTGGCCCTGCTGGCCGAAATACTGCACCAGCCTCTCGTTGCGCAGGGTCGGCTGAACGATCGCGCCCTCGTTGTCGCCGGCCGCCGCCGCAGCCCACGGGGCCAGCAGCGCGGCGGCCTGCTGGTGCGGGAAGCCCGGCGGATCGGCCTTCAACAGCGCCCGGGCGTCCTTGCCCTTGTTGGTGGCCAGCGCCTCGACCACGCGGGTCAGCACGCCCATGCGCTGGACGGCCTCGGCGGCGTCCGGACCGATCGGCGCCGCCGCTGCGGCGCGGGTGATCTCACCGGCCAGCAGCAGGGCCGAGAACGAACGCTCGCCGATCACGCCGGGGTCCTCGCCCAGCACCGCGGCCGTGCCGAAATAGGTGGCCGCCTCCTTCGACCTGCCGTCGCGGAGCGCCGCCTGGCCCGCCAGGAACTGGCCGTACGAGGAGCGGGTGTCGAACAGCGGCGAGCCCGCCACCGGGCCTCGCAGCGTGACCGTGCTGGGTCCCTGAGCGCAGGCCGCCAGGGCCGAAACGGAAACGCAGGCGAGGAGAACTTTGAAATGCGTCATCCCGCCACCCTCGGCGGTTTCGAGGTCGCTCGCAAGAAAAAGCCTCCCGGCCGAGGGCCGGGAGGCGGCAAGCGTGACAGCCGAAAGTGGATGCCGGTTTCGGCGGCCGTCACGCGCCCAACAAAGTTACATGTTCGGATAGTTCGGTCCGCCGCCGCCTTCCGGCGTGGTCCAGACGATGTTCTGCGAGGGATCCTTGATGTCGCAGGTTTTGCAGTGGACGCAGTTCTGGGCGTTGATCTGGAAGCGCGGGTCCTGGCCCTGCTCGTTGTAGAGCACCTCGTAGACGCCGGCCGGGCAGTAGAGGCGCGCCGGTTCGCCGTACTTGGGCAGATTGACCGAGATCGGGATCGACGGGTCCTTCAGCTTCAGGTGGGCGGGCTGGTCTTCCTCGTGGTTGGTCGCCGAGAGGAACACCGAGGAAAGCTTGTCGAAGCTGATCACGCCGTCGGGCTTGGGATAGACGATCGGCTGATAGTCCTTGGCCAGACCGGTTCGAGGCCGCGTCGGTCTTCTCGTGCTTCATGGTGCCGAAGAACGAGAAGCCGCCCAGAAGGTGCGTGCACCACATGTCGAACATGCTGACCGCGCCGCCCAGGGCGGTGCCGAACTTGCCCAGCATCGGCTTGGCGTTGCGGACGACCTTCAGCTCCTTGGCGACCCACGAGTTGTCGTAGGCGGTCTGGTAGCCCGCAAGTTCATCGCTGGCGCGACCGGCCTGAACGGCCTCATAGGCGGCCTCGGCGGCCATCATGCCGGTCTTGACGGCGTTGTGGCTGCCCTTGATGCGCGGCACATTGACGAAGCCGGCCGAGCAGCCGATCAGCACGCCGCCCGGGAAGGTCAGCTTCGGCACCGACTGGTAGCCGCCCTCGGTGATGGCCCGCGCGCCGTAGGCGATGCGCTTGCCGCCTTCCAGATAGGGCTTCACCCCCGGATGCTGCTTGAAGCGCTGGAACTCGTCGAAGGGCGAGATCCACGGGTTCTTGTAGTTGAGGTGCACGACGTAGCCGATGGCCACGTAGTTGTCCCCGAAGTGATACATGAAGCTGCCGCCGCCCGTCTGGTTGTCCAGCGGCCAGCCGGTGGTGTGCTCGGCCAGGCCCGGCTGATGCTTTTCGGGCGGGACCTGCCACAGCTCCTTGATGCCGATGCCGTACTTCTGCGGCGACTTGCCGGCCGAGAGGTCGAACTTCTCGATCAGTTGCTTGGCCAGCGAGCCCCGCACGCCCTCGGCGATGAAGACATACTTGCCGTGCAGCTCCATGCCCGGCTGATAGTCCGGCTTGTGGTGGCCGTCCTTGGCGATGCCGACCACGCCGACGACCACGCCCTTGACCGAGCCATCCTCGTTCCAGACCAGATCCGAGGCGGCGAAGCCCGGATAGATCTCGACGCCCAGCTCTTCGGCCTTGCCGGCCAGCCAGCGCGTGAGGTTGCCCAGCGAGGCGATGTAGCAACCGTGGTTGTGCATGAACGGCGGCATGGCGAACATCGGCAGGGACAGCTCGCCCTGCGGCCCCAGCAGCTTGAAGCGGTCCTTTGTGACCGGCGTCTCCAGCGGCGCGCCCTCTTCCTTCCAATTGGGGAAGAGTTCGGCCAGACCCTTGGGATCGATCACCGCGCCTGACAGGATGTGGGCGCCGACCTCGGAGCCCTTTTCCAGCAGGGCCACCGAGATTTCGGTCCCCGCCTTGGCGGCCAGCTGCTTCAGACGGATCGCCGCGGAGAGCCCGGCGGGACCGCCGCCGACGATGACGACGTCGTATTCCATCGACTCGCGTTCGAGATCTTCGCTCATAAGGTCTCCCGATCGGGCCCAACCCTCGTTCTCGGGGCCGCCCGTCTTATGACTGTTTGAATCACAGCTTATCCGAACGTGACGCGGCGGTGGTCAAGCACTCCGCTCCGCTTTTTTGCTGCATCGCAGCGTGGAGACCTTGAACAATCCGCGCTAAGACGGTCGCATGAGCCTCGCCGTCGATCAACGCGCCATCGAAAGCCTGCTGGCCTTCTGGGCTGACGCGGGCGTCGAGGTCTCGTACGCCGACGCGCCGATCGATCGCCTGGCCGAGGGCGCGGCGATGCTCCGGGCCCGCAGCCAGCCGACGCCTCCCCCGCCGCCGGTCGCCCGTCCGGGCCTGGCCCTGGCGCGCGGTCCCGATGTCGGCGCGGCCATCGCCGCCGCCAAGGCCGCCGCGGCCGCCTGCGACGACCTCGAGAGCCTGGCCGCCGCCATCGCCGCCTTCGACGGCTGCGCGCTGAAGACCCAGGGCGCCAAGCAGGCCGTGTTCTCGCGCGGGGTCGGCGACGCGCCGCTGATGATCATCGGCGAAGGCCCCGGCGCCGACGAGGACGCCCAAGGCCAGCCGTTCGTCGGCCGCGCGGGCAAGCTGCTGGACCGCATGTTGAAGGCCGCCGGCCTGGAGGGCCGGGTCTTCATCACCAACACCGTCTTCTGGCGTCCGCCCGGCAACCGTACGCCGACGCCCCAGGAACAGGCGACCTGCGCGCCCTTCGTCGAACGCGCCATCGCCCTGGTGAAGCCGAAGATGCTGCTGCTGGCTGGCGGAGCCTCCGCCAAGGCCATGCTGAAGCGCGAGGAAGGCATCCTGTCGATGCGCGGCCGCTGGTTCGAATGGACCTCCGAGGACAAGTCCATCGAGCTTCCGGCCATACCGACCCTGCACCCGGCCTTCCTTCTGCGCACCCCCGCCCAGAAGAAGAAGGCCTGGCAGGACCTTCTCACGCTGACCGAGCGACTTGATCGCCCCGACCGCCCGCACTAGAACTGCGTTCGACCAGTCGGAACGGGGGACGTGCGCCTGCGGGGGAGCGCGGAACGGTTTTTGCGGATTTGGACTCGCCTCTTGGCCGTGTTGTCGGCCCTCTTCCTGTGCGCGGCGGCGTTCCTACCCATGGGAGGCGTCGCGCGGGCGGGCGCCCTTGAGCCTTTGTCGCCGGAGGATGTCCGCGCCTATCGCGCCGCCTTCGCCGCCACCGATCGCGGTGATTTCGACGCCGCCGCCGCGGCCTTCGCCAACGCCCATGATCGCAGCCTGGCCGGCCGCCTGGCCTTCGCCAAGATCATGCACCCCACTCGCTTTTCGGCCAGCTACGACGACCTGACCCGTTGGCTGCGCGCCTATGCCGACGAGGCCGGCGCCGACCGCGTCTACGCCCTGGCCGTCAAGCGCAAGCCGGCCGGCAGGCGGGTCGCCGCCGCGCCGGTTCCCGAACTGTTCATCGGCGACGAGACCGCCCCGCCCCCCGCCGACAAGGGCCGCGCCGCTCGCGAGGCCTATTATTCCGGCGACGTCCAGAAAGCCCTAAGCCTGGCCGTGGCCGGCGGCGAGACCTGGATCGCGGGCCTCTCGGCCTATCGCCTGGGCGACTATCGCGCCGCACAGGCCTATTTCGAGCAGGTCGCCCACGACCAGCACGAGGACGAGTGGCTGCGCGCCGCCGGCGCCTTCTGGGCCGCCCGCGTGGCGAGCCAGGCCGGCCACGGCCGCGACGCCCTGACCCTGCTGAACGAGGCCGCTCGCTCGCCGCACACCTTCTACGGCATGATCGCCGTACGGCAGCTGGCCATGGCCGGCGCTCCCATCGCCGAAGATAACTACGATCCGATCGCCAGCCTGCTGACCCGCGCCAGCTATGTCGGTCCCGACACGGCTTCGCTGGAACAGCTCGTAAGGAACGACCCGCGCGCCCGTCGCGCCACCGCCCTGGCCCAGGTCGGCCGTTGGCGCGAGGCGGGCATGGAGCTTCGCGCGGGCTTGTCTCTGGCTGAAACCCAAGAGCTTCGCGACGACTGGACGGCCCTGGCCCTGGCGCTCAACGCCAACGCCCCGCTGAACGCTGGCCGCCCGGTGCGCCGGGTCGGCGGCGAGGACTATCCCCTGCCGCCGCTGGATCCGGTCGGCGGCTTCACCATCGACAAGGCCATGGTCTACGCCCTGGTGCGCCAGGAGAGCCGCTTCGACCCGATGGCCGTCTCGGCCGCCGGCGCCATGGGCCTGATGCAGGTGCGCCCGAGCTCAGCCGCCGACGTCGTGGGCGATGACAAGCTGCTGGCCGACAACAGCCCGCTGTTCGATCCCGCCTACAACCTGCGGGCCGGGCAGGACTATTTCACCTGGCTGATGAACCGCGGCGTCAAGAGCCCCGACCTGCTGCGCGCCGTCGCGGCCTATAACGGCGGGCCGGCGACCTTGAACCGCACGGCGGCCCAGCTGGGCGCCGACTGCGACACCCTGCTGCTGATCGAGAGCCTGCCGTTCAAGGAGACCCGCAACTACGTCGAGAAGGTGATGGCCAGCTACTGGACCTATCGCCGGCTGATGGGCGCGGAAAACAAGACCCTGGACGCCGTGGCCAGCGGCGCGCGGACGGTCGACTTCCGCCTCGACCCGCAGGTCGCCGCCCCGACCTCTATTGACCAGCTGATGACCCAGCTCGCGCAGGTCCAACCCTAGCCAGCACGCTCATCTCCGCTCAGGCTGCGCCCCACGCGGACGGGACGTCCCTAATAGGCCAGCCGCCTGGCTCGCAGCGTCTTCGCCAAGGTCTTCTCGTCACCGCCGCTCGCGGGCCAGTCCAGCCGTCGAACCAGGACGCCATGCAGGCGCGGCGCAAGCTTGCCGAGCAGGCCGCCCGGAGCGGTCAGAACCGCGGGAGCCCCCGCCCCGCCCGTCACATGCTTCTCGACCGGCTCGCGCCAACCTTCGCGGAGAACCGGCGCCGCGCGCAGGGTCAGAATCCAGTCGCCACGAACCACCGCGGCGCCCGCCGCCAGGCGATCGCCCGAAGTCGTCACCAGCCGCGCTCCACTGTCCTCGGCCAGGGCCTCGACACCCGGTTCGCCGCCGGAGACCAGCACCACCTCCTTGACCAGCCCGTCCACGGCGGCGGGCACCAGCATGGTCATCTGGGCGGCCAACCCTTGCAGGTCTTCGGAGGCGACGAGGATGACGGAGATCATGGCCTTGCTTGGCCAGAGCGCCACGCAGGGTCAAGCCCTTTACCCAAACAAGTCCATCTGCGCGCTTGGCTTGCTTGGCGGGGTGAACTGGGTGGCGTCCAGCGGCGTCCATGGCTGATCCAGGCCGAACTTCTTGACCGCCAGATGGAAGCGCTGGCGCAGCACCTCGGCCACCGGCCCGTCGCCGACCATCCGTTCGCCCCAGCTGGCGCTGTAGGTCTCGCCCTTGCGGATCTGGCGCACCAGCGACATCACCTTCCTGGCCCGATCTGGATGGTCGGTCTCCAGCCACTCCTGGAACAGTTGGGCGATCTCGCGCGGCAGGCGCAGGGCGACATAGCCCGCGCCGCGCGCGCCGGCCTTGGCCGCCGCCTCCAGCACCGCCTCGCATTCATGGTCGTTCAAGCCCGGAATGGCCGGGGCGAACATCACCGTCACCGGCACGCCGGCCTCGGTCAGCCGGCGCACCGCCTCGATCCGCTTGCCCGGCGTGGCCGCGCGCGGCTCCATGCTGCGGGCCAGCTTGCGATCCAGGGTCGTGATCGAGATCGCCACCCGGGTCAGTTTTCGCTCGGCCATCCGGCTCAGCACGTCGAGATCGCGCAGGATCAGGGCCGACTTGGTGATGATCGTGAAGGGATGGCTGACGCGCTCCAGCACCTCGATGATCTGTCGCGTCACCCGAAGTTGCTTCTCGTCGGGCTGGTAGGGATCGGTGTCGCCGCCAATGTGGATCGTCGCCGGCTTGTACGAGGCCTTGGCGAGCTCCTTCTCCAGCAACTCGCCCGCGTGCGGCTTGAAGAAGATCTTGCTCTCGAAATCCAGGCCCGGCGACAGGCCCAGATACGCATGATTGGGCCGCGCGTAGCAGTAGATGCAGCCATGGCTGCAGCCGCGGTACGGGTTGATCGAGCGGTCGAAGCCGACGTCGGGGCTCTGGTTGCGGGCGATGATGGTCCGCGACTTCATCGGCTGCAGCTCGGTCTTCAACTGCCCAGGCGCGTCGTCTTCGCTCCAGCCGTCGTCGAACGTCTCTCGCGTCTGAGACTCAAAACGTCCGGTTCGATTGGATTTCGCGCCCCGCCCGCGCGACGCGGGCCCCAGTTTCGCTGTCTCGGCCATGGCGGCGAATATGCTGAAATCGTCAGAACATAACAAGAACATTATGCAGGAAGGGAAGCCGCGCCCCATGCTCGCCATGCGACAGTAAGTCGCTGGCGGTCCTAGCGTGGCGATAACCTGGCGCGCCTAGCATGGCTCCATGACCGCGCTCGCTTGTCTCAAGATCATGGTCGGCGACACGCTGATGTTCGCCGATACCGAAACCATGGCCGGCATCGTGGCCAAGGTCGCTGGGGCGTATCTTGAGACCACGTGGCTCTGGCCGCGCCGCTATGGCCTGGTCGCGCCGTTCTCGTTCGTCCTGGCCGACCCTCGCGCCATCCTGCTGGACCCGCGCGAGCTGCAGGCCCTGGCCCGGGCGCTTCAGACCAAGCTGTTCGGCCAGACCAGCGACGGTGAGGTTTCGTTGCTGATGCTGGAGGGCGACAAGGCCGAGGTGATGCGCTTCGCCGGCATGCCGCCTCAGCAATTGAAGGCGATGCTGGACGCCGACGACCTGGGCGAGGCGATCGGACGGGTCTGCCGCATCACGCCCGACGGCGTTGTATCGTTGGCGCCGCCCGGCGGTCCGGTCGTGGGCGAGCCGCCGGTCGAGACCCTGGGCGAGCTCGAGCCTGGAGCGAAGACCCGCATCGCCTATCGCGGCGTCTATCATTCGCCACGCGAACTCTTCGTCGGCAATGTCGCCCTATGGCGCGAGGACGCTACGCCCACCTCGCTCGACTTCGACACCCCAGCGCCCGCCGTCCATGGCCGTGAAGCCGACCATGACATCCCGATCCTGGAGAGCGCCAAGGACATCCTGGGACGCCAGGAGTCCGGCGTGCTGTTCTTTCCGATCTGCTTCTCGACCCTGATCAAGCCCCGCGCCCGCGACGCTCTGCTGCCGCACCTCGAGGCCCTCCCCGCACCGCTCGGCAACGGCTGGCGGCGGCCGTCTACGATACGCCCCGCGCGCCATCGTTCTCGGCGATGCAGACGATCCAGGCCTATCTCAAGCCGCACTTCGCGCGTCTGGACATGCGTGTCTCGGACCCGGCGTTCCAGGTGGAGGATCTGCCGGCCGACTTCGCCAGCTCGGTGACGCTGATCCTTCCGGAAGGCAGCGAGAGCGTGCGCCTCTCGGCCGCGACGCGATTCCTGCGCGACGCGCCTCTCTATGCGCGCAAGCGCATCTGGCAAGGGATCAGCGAATTGCGCACGCGCCGCGAACTGAACGCCTGTGTCGATCTGCGCGCGCCGTTCCTCAGCGGGCCGGCGATCACCGATTTGCTGGAAGCGCCGACACCGACCACCGCGTGCCCATCGCTGCACCTGCCGCTTCACGACTGGTCGCAGATCGACACCGGAGAGATCCGCGTGGCGTAATCAGGAGGGCTCTTCGGCCTCGGCCTTGATGTGGGACAGCCCCGCCTCGAAGTCCTTGCTGACCACCGATGCCTCCGCCTCGACGGCGACGCGGTCCAGATACTGGCGGATGTTGGCGGCCTCGGCCGCGGTGCTGGCCAGCGAAATCGCGCGATCGAAAGCCCGCCGCGCCTCGGCCTTGCGACCGGCCTGCAGCAGGAAGGCGCCCCGCGCGCCGTGATAGTGGAAATAGCCGTCCAGCCGCGCGCCGAGAGGCTCGATCATCTCCAGCGCCGCCGCGGGTCCCCGAACCCTCGCTGTCGCCACCGCGCGGTTCAGGGTGATCACCGGCGAGGGCCGCATGATCTCCAGCGTGGCGTAGAGCGCGTCAATGCCCGCCCAGTCGGTGTCTTCCGGCCGCGCGGCGCGGGCGTGCAGGGCGGCGATGGCGGCCTGGACCTGGTAGGGCCCCGGATCGCGCTTCAGCATCGCCTTGTCGATCAAGGCGAGCCCCTCCCCGATCATCTTGCGATTCCAGAGGCTTCGATCCTGATCCTCCAGCAGGATCGCCGCGCCGTCGGCGGCGAAGCGCGCCTCCGAACGGGCGTGCTGCAGCAAGAATAGCGCGGTCAGACCCATCATCTCCGGCTCGGACGGGAACAGTCGCAGCAGCAGGCGCGCCAGGCGGATGGCCTCGTCGCACAGTTCCCCTTTGGCCTCGACCGCCTGGCCGCTGGCCGAATAGCCCTCGTTGAAGACGAGATAGAGCATGGCCGCCACGGCCGCGAAGCGCTCGGCGCGCTCGATGGGTCCTGGGGTCTCGAACGCCGCGTCTCCAGCCCCGATACGGGCCTTGGCGCGCGTGATGCGCTGTTCCATGGCCGCCTCGGTCACGACGAAGGCGCGGGCGATCTCACGAACCGAAAGGCCCGAAACGACGCGCAAGGCGAGAGCGATCTGCTGGGTGGCCGGCAAGTCCGGGTGGCAGCAGATGAACAACAGCCGCAGGACGTCGTCGCGATAGTGCGAGCCATCCAGCCGCTCGGCGGCCCGCGCCTCGGCGTCCTCCAGGTCGGACAGCAGCTCCTCCGGCGGCAGGACCGTGTGGCGGCTGATCTTGCGGACGGCGTCGATGGCGGCGTTGCGGCCGACCATGATCAGCCACGCGGTCGGATCGCGAGGCGGACCATTCTTGGGCCAGGTCTTCAGGGCGCGCAGACAGGCGTCCTGAAACGCCTCTTCGGCCGCGTCCATGTCCCGGAAGTAGCGCAGCAGCGCCGCCATGGCCTGGGGCCGAGCGGCGGCGATCGCGCCCTCGATCCAGCCCAGCTCGGTCACGTCCCGGCGAACTCCGGACTAGCCGGGTTGAACAGCGCGATCGGGCGGATCTCATAGGAGCCGCCGGGATTGACCTTGCCCAGGTCCTTGGCGATGTCGAGCGCGCCGTCCAGGCTGTCGCAGTCGACGACGTAGAAGCCCAGCAACTGCTCCTTGGTCTCGGCGAACGGGCCATCCAGCACCAGCGGCGGCTCGCGATCCTTGCGCAGGGTGGTGGCGGCCGTGGTCGGCATCAGGCGGGCGACGGGGCCGAGGCGGCCTTCGCGCGCCAGCTTCTCCTGAACGACGCCCAGCTTCTCCATGACGCCGTCCTCGTGCGCCTTGGACCAACCGCAGATCACGTCTTCCTGGTTGTAGCAGAGTATGGCGTACAGCATGGGCGATCCTCGCTTCCGATCCCTAGGACGGCGAACTATGCCCGCATCCGACAAACGGCCCAGAAATTTCTAGAGGCGCCGCAGCCGGCGGCGGACCGGCTCGTCGTAGAGCTTCAGCACCGCCCAGGCGAAGGCCAGGATCACCGGGACCGCCACCGCCGCGAAGGCCAGCGGGTACCCCTGGCCGCCCAGAGCCCTGAACAGCCGCAGCATCAGTTCCCAGCCCAGCCAATGCAGCGCGTAGAGGGGATAAGAGATCGCGCCGGAGATGCGGGCCAGCCTCCCCTGGAGGCCCTCCGGGTCCCGCCGCCCGGCCAGCACGATCAGCGGGAAGACCAGGCTCATGCAGACATAGTCGTAGAGCCAGTTCAGCGGCGTCCACGGGAAGCACAGGACCGCGGCCAGGATCAGGGCCAGCAGCCAAGGGGGCGCCGTGAAGCCGGTGAACGGCTGGATCCGATAGCAGCCCCAGCCCAGCAGGAACGAGAACACCGTCCGCAGAAAACTGATCAGGAAGGTCGCCCGGTCCCAGCCGGTCAGCACGCCGCCCATGCCGTGGGCGATATAGGCCATGACCGGGATCAGCAGCACGATCATCAGCACGTGCCCCATGACGCCCAGCCGCCGGATCGCGAACCACAGCGCTCCGACCGCCAACTCGAAGAACAGCGACCAAGCCGGCGGATTCAAAGGGAAAATCGGCGCGAAGCCCGGCTCCTCGGCCCATAGACGCGGGATCATGAGCAGGCCCAGGACCAGCCACTCCGGCACGCGCTCGCGATGCTGGATGATCACCGTCGCCCCGGCCAGCATGGTCAGGGCGATCAGCGGCCACAGCCGGACCAGCCGCTGGCGCAGGAAGCCCCACCAGCCGATCTCGCGCCGGCCATAGGCGTGGGCCAGCACGAAGCCGGACAGGCAGAGAAGAAGTCGACGGCCAGGTAGCCGTGGCCGACCAGCCAGGGCCGGCCGGTCCAGCCGCCGATGTGATAGAGCATGACGCCCACGGCCGCGACGCCGCGCAGGCCGTCCAGCGCCTCGTACCGTCGTCCCGACTCGTAAGCCTGCAAAACGCCGTCCCCCCATCCTTGCTTAGCTGAGGGGTTTCTCCAGCAGCAAGGCCTTGGTCAGGAAGGCGCGGTCCTCGCCGATCGGCTTCAGGCCCACCTCGGCGAACAAGGCCGCCAGATCGGTCTGCGCGTAGCTGCCGTAGTAAGGCTCATGGAAATAGACTGGGAAGGCTTCCAGCAGGCGCGCCAGGTCCGGCGTGTCCGAGGGCTGCACGGAGTCGACGAAGACCAGCACGCCGCCGGGCTTCAGGGCCCGCGCCAGGCTGGCCGCCACGACGGGCCGCACCCGCGGCGGCAGCTCGTGGAAGAGATAGACGCAACTGACGGCGTCCAAAGACGAATCCGCGATCGGCAGGGTTTCGGCGTTGGCCTTGATGCCGCCGACGCCGGCGCGCTTGCGGGCCCGCGCCAGATAGGCCTCGGAGAGATCCAGCCCCGCGATCGCCGCGCGCGGGAACGCCGCCTTAAGGTCCTTGAGGAAGGCGCCCGAACCGCACGCCGCGTTCGAGGATTTTCGCGTCACGGTGATCTCGGCCGCGCCAGTGTTTCGCCAGCAGCGACAGGCCTCGCCGGCGCATGGCCCCGGCCGTGCCGGAGAAAAGAGCCTCGACCTGGGCGTCGTAGCGACGCGCGCTCGCCTCGGTGAACCAGCCACCCGACTGGTAGTGGAAGTTCTGCCGATAGTAGATTGGATAGCCTAGACTATTGACCTCATCGCGCACCTCGACGCCGTCGCCGCGACGGCGCCTCCGGTCGACCTCGAAAGCGTCGGCGATGAAGTCGGCGGCCTCGCGCACGGCGGCCGAAGGGCGGACGGGACCGTCCTCGACGGCGGGATAGAGGCCCGCGGCGACATCGCGGGCGTCCTTCTCGAACGCCTCCAGATAGGCGCGACGCAAGGATCCCTTGTCCGGCGGCGCGGAAGTCGGTTCGAAGCTGCACGCCTGCTCGCCCCGGGTCGGTCGGGTCATGGAGCGGGCCAGCGAGCCCGTCGCCGTCCACCAGGCCGCCTTGACCGCCGCCCTCGCGCGCTGACCTACCGCGTCGACCGCGAAGGCCGTTCTTGTCCGCCGCTCATCCATGCTGGCCTCAGCGCGTGAAGACTCCGACCAGTTCAATATGGGGCGACCAGACGAACTGGTCCACGGGCAGCACCTTCTCAAGGCGGAAGCCGGCGTCGACCAGGGCGCGGGCGTCCTTGGCGAAGGTGCCGGGGTTGCACGAGACGCTGACCACCTTGGCGACCTTGGACTTGGCGATCTCGACCGTCTGCTCGGCGGCCCCGGCGCGCGGCGGGTCGATGACCACGACGTCGGTCTTGGCCAGTTCGGTGCTCAGCACGGGGCGTTTGACCAGGTCGCGAGCCTCGGCGGTGATCGGCTTCAGGCCCGACGCCGCGCCGAGCGCGAACTTCAGGGCGGCGATGGCCGGCGGGCTCATCTCGGCGGCGTAGACAGCGCCGACCTCGGCCAGGCGGAAGGTGAAGGTTCCGACACCGCAATAGAGATCGGCGATGCGCGCCGCGCCCTGGACCTGGGCGACCGCGAATTCCACCATGGCGCGCTCGGCGGCCGGCACAGCCTGGAGGAAGCCGCCGGGCGGCAGGGCGACCACGGCGGGGCCCAGCTTCACCATCGGCTGGCGCGCGCCATAGACGGTCTCGCCGGCCAGGGTCACTCGGGCGAAGTCGCCCTCGCTGGCCGCCATGGCCGCGCGCATGCGGGCGTCGGCCGACAGTCCGCCGCTCTTGCGCTCCACCCCGGTGACGTCGATGTCGAGGCCTGTGGCGGTCAGGGTGACGTGCAGGGTCGGGGCCGACTTCGGGTGCTCCAGGAACGGCTCGGCCAGACGCGCCAGGGCCGGGAACGCCGCCACCAGGCGCGGATCGGTGACCGGGCACTCTTCGATCGTCACCAGGCTCCACGAGCGACGCTCCTTGAAGCCCAGCAAGGCGCCCTGCCCCTTGGCGCCCCTGCGGGCGTGCAGCGCCACGCGGCGGCGCGAGGCCGGCGGCGCGGCGAAGGTCGGCAGGATTTCGGTCTCCAGGCCTTCCATCGACAGCTGGATACGGATCTGTTCGGCCTTCCAACCGAGATAGGGGCCTGCCGCCCAGTGCTGCAGGGCGCAGCCCCCGCAATGGCCGAAGTGCTTGCAGGGCGGCGCCACGCGGTCGTTGCTGGCCGTCAGGATCTCGACGACCTCGCCGCGCGAACCGTCCATTCGCGCACGAACGGTTTCCCCCGGCAGAGTCAGGGGCACGAAGGCCGGCTTGCCGTCGTCGAACCGAGAGAGCCCGTCGCCTTGCGCGCCGATGGCGGTGATCGTCATGTCTTGCATCGCGCGTCCATACCCTAAAACCGGGGCTTGAGCGCGGCCCGCGAACGATTTTCAGTGCGATAGCGGTGAAGCTGAATAGCCCCGTCAGCGATCGTTCATGTTGGCCATGTCACACCCTATATCAACGGATGGGCCTCGGCGGCCCGGCGCGAGCCGGACGCCCACAAAAAGACAAGCTCTCTCATGACCATGACCGCCTCAACGCGCAGGACTCCGATGATCAAGACCGTTCTGGGCGTCACCGCCGCCCTCGTCTGCGGCGTGCTGACGCCGACCCTGGCTTCGGCCCAATCCTACGGCGCGACGCCCTATGGCTCGAGCTACGGCGGGGCGTACAACAATCAGGGCTACTATTACGACCAATGCCAGCGCTCGACGACCAACCGCACCACCGGCGGGGCCCTCGCTGGCGGCGCGATCGGCATGGCGCTGGGCAGCGGCATCGCCGCCCGCGGTCACCGCACCGACGGCTCGGTCGTCGGCGGCCTGCTGGGCGCTGTGGTCGGCGGCATGGCCGGCAAGTCCTCTGCGGCTTGCACCCCGGGCAGCAACATCGCCCCGCCGCCGCCTCCCCCGCCGCCGCGCGCCTACAACGACGGTTATGACGACGATTACCGCCCGGTTCC
Source organism: Caulobacter sp. UC70_42 (assembly GCF_044056025.1). Classification (NCBI taxonomy): domain Bacteria; kingdom Pseudomonadati; phylum Pseudomonadota; class Alphaproteobacteria; order Caulobacterales; family Caulobacteraceae; genus Caulobacter; species Caulobacter sp. UC70_42. The sequence continues at coordinate 4,503,554 of NZ_CP171994.1, forward strand.
CTACGATCAGGTCCGTCGTGACGCCCAGCGCGACAGCTACTACGAGCGATCGTATGAGCATCGCGAAGGCTACCGCGTGAACGACCGCGTCGGCGGTCGGGCCGACGTCAACGGCTGCACGCTGGCCGAGAGCCCGATCTACCTGCCGGACGGCCGCGTCCAGAAGCGCTTCGTGCGCGTCTGCCCGGACGGCAACGGCAAGTACCAGGTCGTCGACTAAGTCACCGACCTAGCTTGTGTGGAAGACGATCGGCCGCCCCTCCTCCTTTAGTGGAAAATGGGGCGGCCGATTTCGTTTCAGGCCTTGGTCGCCCAGACCAGCCGCTCGACCTGGCCGTCGCCGCCGGTGATCGGGCTTTCGCTCAGGCCCTTCACCGACCAGCCCGAAGCCTCGAGGAATGCGACGACCTCGCGCTCGCAGCGGGCGATGATCTCGGGATCCTTGACCAGCCCGCCCTTGCCGACGAAGTCGCGGCCCGCCTCGAACTGCGGCTTGATCAGCGCCACCAGGTCCGCGCCCGGCCCCGCCAAGTCCAGCGCCATCGGCAGGGCCTTGGTCAGGGCGATGAAGCTGACATCGCTGACCACCAGCATCGGCGCCGTCGGGATCACCGTCTCGTCCAGCGCCCGGGCGTCGACGCCCGACAAGTCGACGACACGAGGGTCGCCCCTCAGCTTGGCGTGAAGTTGATCGCGGCCCACATCGACCGCGAACACCTTCTCCGCGCCGCGCGACAGCAAGACCTCGGTGAACCCGCCCGTCGACGCGCCGACGTCGAGCGCGACGCGCCCTTCCACGACGATCGGCCACAGGTCCAGCGCGTGGACGAGTTTCAACGCCCCGCGCCCGACCCAAGGATGGGCCGCCTCGGCGACGATCTCGGCGTGCTGGTCGACGGTATCGGCCGGCTTGGTGATCACCTTGCCGTTGACCGTGACCAGCCCGGCCTCGACAGCCGCGCGGGCCTTGGCGCGGCTGTCGACGACGCCCCGTTCGACGAGCAACAGATCGATACGCTTGCGGGCCACGCGGCCTCCTCGAAAGTTCAGACCGCCGTCTAGCACGGGCTTGCGGCCCAGGTCTCTTCGGGTTCAACTGAACGCCGATCACCGGCGCATCAGACGCTGGCCATTTGACTGGGCGTGGCGAGACCACGCTTCGGGGGAGAGAAACCGATGCGATTCACCCGTCGCGGCCTGCTGGCCGCATCCGCCGCCGTGGCGGCCGCATCTTCAGTGGAGGCTAAGCCCAAATCGATGTCCGCACCCGCGCCCTGGACTCCCGACGCCACCGAGATGGCTGGCCGCATCCGTCGCAAGGAGGTCAGCGTCGCCGAGGTGGTCGAGGACGCCATCCGCAAGGCCGAGGCCCTGCAGCCTCAGGTCGGCGCGATCGTCACCTCGGACTTCGACCGGGCCCTCGCCAAGGCCAAGGCCGGCCAGCTGTCGGGTCCGTTCGCGGGCGTGCCGTTCATGGTCAAGGACCTGGACCCCTATAAGGGCCTGCCCACCCGCAACGGCTCGCGCAGCGGTCTGCGCGCCCCGCCCGAAACCACCCAGACCCCATATGTCGACGCTTTCGACGCAGCCGGCTTCGTGGTGATCGGCAAGTCGGCGACGCCGGAGTACGGCTTCCTGCCGACCACCGAGCCGATGGGCTTTCAGCCGACGCGCAATCCCTGGAACACGGCCCGCTCGTCCGGCGGCTCCTCGGGCGGCGCGGCGGCGGCTGTGGCCTCGGGCATGATCCCGCTCGCCCACGCCACCGACGGGGGCGGCTCGATCCCGCATTCCGGCCAGCAACTGCGGCCTTTTCGGCCTGAAACCCTCGCGGGGCCGCATGTTGCAGGGCCGTCCGGTGTCGCGCGGCCTCGACATCTCGGTCTCGCACTGCGTGTCGCACAGCGTCCGCGACTCGGCCGCCCTGTTCGCCGCCACCGAACGCACGGGCGGCGACGCGGTGTTCAAGCCGATCGGCGTGATCTCCGAACCGCTGAAGAAGAAGCTGAAGATCGGGCTGGTCATGGTCACCGGCACGGGCGTCACGCCCGATCCCGAGGTGCAGACCGCCGTCAACAACGCCGCCAAGCTGCTGGAGAGCCTGGGTCACAAGGTCGAGCCGACGACCTGGCCCATGGACGGCGGCCAGTTCGGCCAGGATTTCACCGTGTTATGGGCCAGCGGCGCGGCCGAACTGGTCGCCGGAATCGGCAAGGCCATCGGCCACAAGCCCGATTCCAGCGTACTGGAGCCGTTCAGCCTGGGCATGGCCGAGTTGGTCGGTCAGCTGCCGCAAGGCGCCTTGCCCGCCGCCATCGAGCGCCTGAACGCCAACACCAAGGCCTATGACGCCTGGCTGACGAAGTACGACGTCATCCTCTCGCCGGTGCTGGGCAAGCCCCCGGTCGAGCTGGGCTATGTCGCCGGCTGGGTCCCGTTCCAGGAACTGCAGGCGCGGCTGATGACCTATGTCGGTTACACCCCGGTCCAGAACGTCGCCGGCGCGCCGTCGATGAGCGTGCCTCTGCATTGGACGCCGGACGGCTTGCCGGTGGGCGTCCAGCTGGCCGGCCGCGCGGGCGGCGAGGCGCTGCTGTTCCAGCTGGCCTATCAGCTGGAGGACGCCCAGCCCTGGGCCCACCGCAAGCCGCCGGTGAGCCTGTAACCTCACGCGGGGCGGTCAGCAGCCGCCCCGCCCGCTGGCCCGTATGTGGTCCAGAATGTCCGCGATCAGCTCGAAGTCCATCTTCTCGGGCTTCCTCCAGCGCGCGCAGCCGCCGCCACGATCGACACCGGCCATGCGCTCCTGGACCGCATCCAGCGCCGCCTTGCCCGCATAGAGAGCAATATACTGCTTCTGGCTGTTGAACGCGAAGAAAGGGGTCTTCGGATCGCCATAAGCCGGCATGCCGAACGCCATCCGCTCCATGTCCGCACCGAAACGCTCAATGCACATGGCGCGCAGGCGGTCCAGCGCCGGGCGGCGCTCGGGCGCGACCTCCTCCATGAAGTCATCAACCGTCGTCGCCCTGGACTGGACCATCCGCGCTTCTCCCAGGGGGCTACCCCTCGACGAACACCTTCTTCAGTTCGTTCTTCATGATCTTGCCATTGGCGTTGCGCGGCAAGGTCTCGTGCCAGAAGACGATCTTCACCGGCACCTTGAAAGCAGCGAGACGATCAGCGACGAAGGCGCGCAGCTCGGCTTCGTCGGCCTGCGCCCCGGGCTTCAGGGTGACCACGGCCGCCGGCTCCTCGCCCAGGGTCTTGTGCGGGATGCCGACCAAGGCCGCGTCCATCACCGCCGGGTGGTCGTAGAGGCAGTTCTCGACCTCGATGCAGTAGATGTTCTCGCCGCCGCGGATCAGCATGTCCTTGGCCCGGTCGATGATGAAGCAGAAGCCCTCGGCGTCGAGGCGCGCCAGGTCGCCCGTACGCACCCAACCGTCGACGAAGGTCTGGCTGGTGGCCTCCGGCTTGTTCCAGTAGCCGCGCACGACCTGCGGGCCCTTGCACCACAGTTCCCCGACCTCACCGATCGGCAGCTCGCGATAGGGAGCCTCCACGGTCATGATCTTCAGGTCGGTGACCGGCACGGCGGGGCCGCACGAGTCGGGGCGGTTCTCATAGTCCTCGGCCGAATTGGACGTTGCGGTGGCCGAGGTCTCGGTCATGCCCCAGCCGTTGCCGGGCGCCGCCTTGGGCCAGACTTCCTTGATCTTGCGGACCAGTTCCGGGGCCGAGGGCGCGCCGCCATAGGCCACGGCCTCGATGGACGAAAGGTCGTACTTATCGCGGTTGGGATGCTCGATGATCTGCCAGGCGATCGTGGGCACGCCGCCCATTGAGGTCAGGCGCTCGTCCTGGATCAGCTGCATGGCCTTGTCGGGATCCCACTTGCGGATCATGGCCAGCTGGCGCCGCCGAACAGCGAGGGGTTCAGCACCGCGAAACAGCCCGTGGCGTGGAAGAACGGCACGGAAATCAGCGCGCCCTTCTGTGGCAGGCTGGGATCGGGCTCGGGGGGGGCCTCGCCGCGGCGCAGGAAACTGCGCGCGCTGGCGGCGGCGGCGGCGAAGATGTTGCTGTTGATGTTGCGATGGGTGCCGATGGCGCCCTTGGGCTTTCCCGTGGTGCCGGAGGTGTAGAAGATCGTCGCGTCGTCGTCCGCCGCCAGGGGCGTGGTCGATAGCGGCTTTTCCTCCAGCCCCGCCCAGTCGTTGGGACCGCCGATCACCGCCTCGAGGTGGATCACGGCCGGGTGGCTGATCTCCTCGGGAGAGCGGCTGACATAGACATTGCGCAGCTCGGGGCAGTTGTGCAGGTGTTCGGTCAGGCGCTCATAGCGTTCGACATCGACCACGAGGACCGACGCGCCGGAATCGAGCAGGCCATATTCCAGCTCCGCGCCGGTCCACCATGCGTTCAGCGGCGTGACGATCGCGCCCAGGGACAGGCCGGCATAGAAGGCCACGGGCCATTCGGGCAGGTTGCGCATGACGATGGCGACCCGGTCGCCCTTCTGAACGCCCTTGGCCGCCAGCTCCGCCGCGAACACGGTGACGGCCCGATAGAAGGCCTCGAAACTGACGCGCTCATCCTCATGGACCATGAAGATCTTGTCGCCGTGCGTGCGCCCCATCAGCAGGGTGTCGCGCAGGGTCGGCGGCGCGTTCTTCCAGACCCGGGTCTTCACGCCCCGGATCTCGATCTCCTCCATCTCGCCGGGGGTCCCGGGCTGAGTGATCAGGGCGTACGCCTGTTGGACGGACATCGCTGGCCACGGAACGGACGCGGTGACGGGGGCGGCCTGGCTCATTCTACTCTCCCGGTTAGGTGTCGCGCCCTGTTTGATCGAGCGCGTTCGCCGACCAGAGAGCACAGCCGCAAGCCGGATGCAAACGTCCGTTTGATCCTAGGAGAACATTGATAACCTAGACGCTCCGCCCCAGCCTGGACAGCGCGCGCTGGAAAGCCGATGACCTAGCGTCATTTCCAGAAACCGGAGCGCCGCCTTGGCCGAATCCCCGCTCTTTCCCGATCGCGAATTCGCCGCCTTCCTGTTCGATATGGATGGTACGGTCCTGACCTCGATCGTCGCCGCCGAGCGGGTCTGGGGCGCCTGGGCGCGCAAGCATGGACTGGATGTTCGAGGCGGTGCTGAAGCAAATCCACGGTCGGCGGGCGATCGAGACAGTGCGTAGCTTCAACATCCCCGATGTCGACGAGGCGGCCGAGGTCCTGGCGCTGATGGAGGGCGAGATCGCCGACGTTGAGGGCATCGACGCCATCGAGGGCGCGGTCGCCTTCCTCAGCGCCCTGCCCGCCGATCGCTGGGCCGTCGTCACCTCGGCCCCACGCGAACTGGCCACGGTGCGGTTGATGGCGGCGGGCCTGCCCCTCCCCGCCGTGCTGGTCACCGCCGAGGACGTCGAGCGCGGCAAGCCGGCGCCGGACTGCTTCCTGCTGGCGGCCCAGCGCCTGGGCCATCCGATCGAAGCCTGCCTGGTGTTCGAGGATGCTCCTGCGGGCATCGCCGCGGCCGAGGCGGCCGGAGCCAGCATCGTGGTGATCACCGCCACCCACAGCCATCCGCTGGAGACGCCGCATCCGGGCGTCTCCAGCTATGGTCCATTGAGGGTCACACCCGAAGGCGCGCTCAGCTTCTAGCCTACCGACTCCAGCCGGCTCAGCGCCGCTTGGAGCTTGGCCTTGGCGGCCTCGGCCTCGGCCAAGCGTTCGCGGTTTTCCTCGACGACCTCTTCCTTGGCGCGGGCGAGGAAGTCGGGATTGCCGAGCTTCTTGTTGACCTTCTCGATCTCGCCGGCGTGACCGGAGATTTCCTTGGTCAGACGCGCCTTCTCGGCCGTCAGGTCGATGAAGTCGGCGATGGCCAGGGCGCCGGTGGCCTCGCCCATCACGATCGGCACGGAACCGGCCGGAGCCGCCTCGACTTCCCGGACGCTGTCGAGGCGCGCCAGGGTCAGCAGAAGGTCGCGGTGACGGGCCAGCCGGGCCTTGGTCTCGGCGCCCGCGCCGACGACGCTGAGCGCCGGCTTGGCCGAGGGCGGCACGTTCATCTCGGCGCGGATCGAGCGGATCTCGCCGACGGTCTCGACCAGCCAGCCGATCTCGGCCTCGGCCTCGGCGTCGATCCAGCTCTCCGGCAGTTCGGGCCACCGGGCCGAGATCAGCATGGAGTCGCGGGCGGGGCCGAACTTGGCGGTCTTCTCCCACAGCTCCTCGGTGATGAACGGCATCACCGGGTGCAGCAGCTTCAAAATCACGTCCAGCGTCCAGGCGGCCATGGCACGGGTCTCGGCCTTGGCCGCGGCGTCATCGCCGTTCAGGATCGGCTTGGCCAGTTCCAGGTACCAGTCGCAGAACACGTTCCAGACGAAGCGGTACAGGGCGCCGGCGGCCTCGTCGAAGGCCGGGGCTTCCAGGGCGCGGGTGACCTCGGCGACGGTCTTGACCGTCTCGCCGCGGATCCACTTGTTGATCGGCTGCTGCACGGTCGAAGGATCGAAGCCCTCGATACGGACGCATTCGTTCATCTGGGCGAAGCGCGAGGCGTTCCACAGCTTGGTGCCGAAGTTGCGATAGCCCTCGATGCGTTGCTTGGAGAGCTTGATGTCGCGCGCCTGGCCCGACATCGCGGTCATGGTGAAGCGCACCGCGTCGCAGCCCAGCTCGTCGATCAGGATCAGCGGATCCATCACGTTACCCTTGGACTTGCTCATCTTGGCGCCCTTCTCGTCACGGACGAGGGCGTTGATGAACACCTGCTTGAACGGAACTTCGCCCATGAAGTGGATGCCCATCATCATCATCCGGGCGACCCAGAAGAAGATGATGTCGAAGCCGGTGACCAGAGTGCTGGTCGGATAGAACTTGGCCAGGTCGGCGGTCTTTTCCGGCCAGCCCAGGGTCGAGAACGGCCACAGGGCCGAGCTGAACCAGGTGTCCAGGACGTCCTCGTCCTGGCTCAGGACGACGTTCTCGCCGAACTGGGCCTTGGCGGCGGCGTAGGCGGCTTCCTCGGTTTCCTCGACGAAGATCGAGCCTTCCGGCCCGAAACCAGGCCGGGATGCGGTGGCCCCACCAGAGCTGGCGCGAGACGCACCACGGCTCGATGTTCCGCAGCCATTCGAAGTAGGTCTTTTTCCCAGTGCCTGGGTTCGAAGACCGTCTGGCCCTCTTCCACCGCCTTCAGGGCCGGCTGGGCCAGGGTCTTGGCGTCGACATACCACTGGTCGGTCAGGAACGGCTCGATGACCACGCCCGAACGGTCGCCGTGCGGGACCATGTGCCGGGTCTTCTCGATCTCCTTCAGCCAGCCCTCTTCCTCGGCGCGAGCGACGATGGCCTTGCGCGCGACGAAGCGGTCCATGCCGACGAATTCGGCCGGAACCGAGTCGTTCAGCTTGGCTTCGGCGGTCAGGATGTTGATCGCTTCCAGGCCGGCGCGCTTGCCGACCTGGAAGTCGTTGAAGTCGTGGGCCGGGGTGATCTTCACCGCGCCCGAGCCCTTGGTCGGGTCGGCGTAGTCGTCGGCGACGATCGGGATGCGGCGGCCGACGATCGGCAGGGTCACGAACTTGCCGACAAGGCCCTTGTAGCGTTCGTCATCCGGATGGACCGCGACGCCGGTGTCGCCCAGCATGGTCTCCGGACGGGTCGTGGCCACGACGATGTAGTCGCGGGTCTCGAACTCGGTCGGCTTGCCGTCGTCATCGAAGGCGATCGGGTGCTGATAGGTCACACCGTCGGCCAGCGGATAGGCGAAGTGCCAATAGGCGCCGTCGACCTCCTTCTGCTCGACCTCCAGGTCGGAGATGGCGGTCTGGAACTGCGGGTCCCAGTTGACGAGGCGCTTGTCGCGATAGAGCAGGTTCTGCTTGTAGAGCTGGACGAACACCTTGCGGACGGCGGCCGACAGGCCCTCGTCCAGGGTGAAACGCTCGCGCGACCAGTCGCAGCTGGCGCCCAGGCGACGCAGTTGGTTGGTGATGGTCCCGCCGCTCTCGGCCTTCCATTCCCAGACCTTGGCGACGAAGGCCTCGCGGCCCATGTCGCGGCGACCGATATTGCCGGCGGCGGCCAGTTGGCGCTCGACCACCATCTGGGTGGCGATGCCCGCGTGATCGGTGCCCGGCAGCCACAGGGCGGCCTTGCCGCGCATGCGGTGGAAGCGGGTCAGCACGTCCTGCAGCGTGTTGTTCAGCGCGTGGCCGATGTGCAGCGAGCCCGTCACGTTCGGCGGCGGGATCACGATGACGAACGGCTCGGCGTTCGGATCCTCGCTCGGCTTGAAGGCCCCGGAGGCCTCCCAGGCGGCGTACAGGCGGGGTTCGACGGACTTGGGATCGAAGGTCTTTTCAAGCATGGCGGAGCGGATATGCCATCTGCGGCCCGCGCGGGAAACCGGCGGGCCTGGATTTGTGGGGTAATTCACAACGAAAAAGGCGGCCGCCGCGGCGACCGCCTCGATATTTCGAAAATCGAGTGCGTTTAGCCGCGACCGCGGGCGATGCGCTGTACTTCTTCCTCGACCTTGGTCTCGACGATGCGCGGCAGGTTCTGGTCCAGCCACTCTTTAAGCAGCGGGCGCAGCAGTTCGCGTACGACGTCTTCTAGCGTGCGCCCGTCCTTGGGCATCAGTAGCGCCGAGCTCAGGCTGCCAAAGGCGCTGGCGGCGGCCGAGGCGGCATGGTCACCGACCAGATTGTCGGCCACTTCGTCGCGATTGAACACCGGCGCCGAGGGCGGCGGGGTATAGGCGGGCTCGGGCGCGGGCTCCGGCGGCGAATAAACGTCGATGTCGCCAACCGTTTCCAGCGGCGGCAGCTCGGGCTCCGGTTCCGAAACGATCGGATCGGTCAGCTCGAGGATGTCGTCATCGACGGGCTCGGGTTCGGGCTCCGGCGGCGGAGGCGGCGCGGCCTCGGCCGCAGGCTCCGCCGGCGCGTCATCCTCCGAGATGATGCGTCGGATGGAGGCGAGGATCTCCTCCATCGTCGGTTCTTGAGAGCTCTGATCGGACATGTGCGGGGGCCGTCGTAAAGGGTACGAATCCTTGCGCGCCCTAGGACGCGCTTGGCCGCGATGGTGCAGACTTACGCGTGTTAAGCAAGCGTAAGTCCACGCCTGAGCGGAATCGACGCGGCGGGAAGCCTACTTCGAGCCCGCCCGCGACTTGGTGGAAGGCGCGCCGACCTTGTCGATCGCCTGAACCACCGGCTCCCACGGCACCCAGCCCACGCCGTGCGTCACGCGGTTGTAGGAGGCCTTGGGATCGTAGGGCGTCGCGCCGGTCGACAGCTTGTTGACGTCCAGTTGGCCCATGGCCTGCAGGACGACGGCGCTGGCCACGTATTCGTCGCGGCGCGCGCTGACCAGGGCCAGCTCGGCGTTCGACAGCTCCAGCTGGGCGTTCAACACGTCCAGCGTGGTGCGCAGGCCGACCTGCTGCTCCTGGCGCACGCCTTCGAAGGCGATGCGGGTGGCGCGCACCTGTTCCTCGTTCGAACCCAGCTGGGCGCGCGAGGCCAGGAGGTTGCTCCAGGCGTTCGAGACCTGCTGGATCGCGGTGCGCTTGGCGCTTTCGGTGGCGCTGCGGGCGGCGTTCTCGCGTTCAGTGGCGGCGCGAACCTGCGAGGTCGTCAGGCCGCCGGTGAAGATCGGCACCGAGGCGGTGACCGAACCCGAGACGGTGCGCGAATAGTCGTCGAACTGGCTGCCGACGCCAGCGCTGCGACCGGCGTCGAAGCCGAGGCCGGCGCGGGCCGAGATCGTCGGGCGATAGCCGGCCTTGGCCACCGCGACACGGGCGGCGGCGGCCTCTTCGTTGTACTGGGCCGAGGTCACGCCCGGATTGGTCGTCTGGGCGGCCTCGAAGGCCTGATCGACCGAGGCGGGCAGCAGGCCGGCCAGGGTCGGCTCCGGCGCCAGGTCGCCCGCCGTCTGACCGACGATGGCGGCGTAACCGGCGCGGCTGACCTCGAGTTGGGCCTGGGCGCCCGACAGGCCTGCCTTGGCGGCCGCCAGGCGCGCCTGCGACTGGGCCACATCGGTGCGGGTGATCTCGCCCACTTCGAAGCGGGCGTTGGATTCGTCGAGCTGGCGCTGCAGCACCGCGACGTTTTCCTTGGCGATGCGCAGGCGTTCCTGGTCGCGGCGGACATCGACATAGGCCTGAACGACGTTGACCAGTACGCTCTGTTCGACCGAGCGCAGGCTTTCGCGGGCCGACAGCACGTCGGCCTCGGCGGCGCTCAGCGTCGCGCTGGCGCGGCCGCCGGTGTACAGCGGCTGGGTCACCGAGACCGTGGCGCTGCTGCCCGAGGACTTGACGTTCGGGCCGGAACCGGCCGGGTTGAGGTCCGCGCCAGTCACGTCGAGCACGGCGCCGACCGTCGGGCGGAAGCCCGTCTTGGCCTGCACGACCCCCTCGTCGGTGATGCGAGCGCTGGCGCGCTGCTGCTGCAGCGTCGGATTGGTCTGATAGGCCAGGGCGATCGCATCGGCCAGGGTGTCAGCGTGAGCGGTGGAAAACGCGCCGGCCAGCAGACTGGCGCAGCAAGCGGCGGCCAGCAGCCCGGCCCGTCGACGGTTCGACATCAAATTCTATCCCCAATCCCCGCGAAGCGCGCTCGCCACAATATGACCGCGTGTAAGTCCAGCCGCCAGAAGCCGCTAGTTAAGCTTTTTTCACGCAGACGTTGCGGCAGGCTACCGCCCAAGGGTGTCTAGAAGCTGAAACCGGCCTCGACCTCGAAACCGGCCAGCATCGGCGGCGAGGCGTCGAAGGCCTGGCGACGGCCCACGCCGTCCTCGGCGCGCAGATAGATGGCGGCGCGACCGACCGGACCCGTGCGCTCGACAACGCCCAGACGGCCGCCGATGGCCAGGGCGTCCCGCCAGGCCTTGGGCGCCGCGGCGACGGCGCCTTCGCAGATGATCACGTCGTAGGAGCCGGCCGGCACGGCCTTCAGGTCGTCGCCCTCCAGGCGGGTGACGGCCAGGCCCATGGTCTCAAGCACGATCGCGGCGTAGGGCGCGGCGATGGCCAGGGCCTTCTCGCCCTCGCGAGGCTTGAGGGCCTGCAGCAGCTTGCCGACCTCTCGCGGGCGCAGCAACCAGCGGCCGGGCGCGTATTCGATGTCGGCGTCGGCATAGGCCAGATAGGCCTTCGAAGCCGGCACGACGCTCTCGCGCGCCACCACCCGCAGGGCGTCCTGCAGCGGCAGGTCGGTGACGTCGGCGGTGCGAATCTGGCTCTCGACCATGTTCAGCCGCGCGGCGGCGAAGTCGGTGCTCATGGAATCCCTCGAAGGACTGGACTTTCGAGCAGGCTTATAGGTCCGCGCCCGGCCGAAACGCAATGCGATCGGAGGCCGCGCGCGTTCGCCCATCGCCCGGTAAGCGCCTTAAAAGCGTCATCGCCTTGTGGAGATATGCTTCCAAAGATCAAAAGGCGGTCATCGGCGCCTATGACGGCGACTGTCACGTAACCTCGATTGATCAGCTTCGCCGCATGGTAAATAAGCGGCTCTCGGCGGTTCGCCCGCCGTATGGGGAGGAAGCCTGAACCTTAGGCTTCATAGGAAACCACCATGTTGAGTGCGCCCGTTGTGATCGTGGCGACGATCTGCGCTCTGATCGTGATCTATTTCCTGCCGCGGCTGACCTCGATCGGCCGCAAGCTCTATGGACGCTATCGTCGGCGCCAGCGCGCCTTGCGGCAGGAGCGCGAGCGTCAGGAGCAATTGCAACGCCGCGCCCAGCAGCATTGAGGCCGCAAGAGGGCGAGCTTTGGAACCAATAGCGGCGATCGGAACTGATCTGTGGCGGACCCGCGCCGCGTTCCAGTTCCCTCCCCGTCAAGGTCCGCGCCATGAAGATCGCCCAGGTCACCCCCCTCTACGAAGCTGTTCCGCCGCGTCTTTACGGCGGCACGGAACGCGTTGTCGCCCACCTCACCGACGCCCTGGTCGACCTGGGGTCACGAGGTCACCCTGTTCGCCAGCGCCGAGGCCCAGACCAAGGCTCGGTTGATCGCCGTTCGTGACCAGGCCATCCGCCTGGACCCCGCGCCGCTCAAGTCGGATCTCGCCTCCCACCTGACCCAACTGGCCGAAGTCCGCGCCTTGGCCGACCAGTTCGACATCGTCCACTTCCATACCGACATGGTGCAGTTCCCGTTCTTCGCCGACCGGGCCGAGAACACCCTGACCACGCTGCACGGGCGCCTGGACCTGAAGGACCTGCCGGCCGTCTACAAGCGCTGGCCCCAGTTCCCGCTGGTCTCGATCAGCGACGACCAGCGCCGCCCCCTGCCCTTCGCCAACTGGGCCGGCACGGTGCACCACGGCATGAACGCCGACATCTACGCCTTCTCCGAGAAGAGCCAGGGCTACCTGGCCTTCCTGGGCCGCATCTCGCCCGAGAAGCGCCCCGACCGCGCCATCAACCTGGCCAAGCGCCTGGGCAAACGCCTGAAGATCGCCGCCAAGGTCGACTCCGCCGACCGCGCCTATTTCGACGACGTCATCGCGCCGATGATGCGCGGCGAGCCCTTGATCGAGTTCGTCGGCGAAATCGGCGACAGCGACAAATCGGCCTTCCTGGGCGGCGCCGACGCCCTGCTCTTCCCGATCGACTGGCCCGAGCCCTTCGGCCTGGTGATGATCGAGGCCATGGCCTGCGGCACGCCCGTCGTGGCCTATCGCTGCGGCTCGGTGCCCGAGGTCATCGAGGACGGCCTGACCGGCTTCATCGTCGAGAATGACGACCAGGCCGCCGACGCCATTCTCAAGGTCGAAAACCTGGATCGAAAGCGTGTCCGCGCGCGTTTCGAGGAACGGTTCTCGTCCGAGGCGATGGCCCGCCGCTATGTCGCCCTCTACGAGCGGCTATGTGATGGCGCGGCCATCTACCCGTCCTTGGTCGATATGGCGGCTAGCGCATGAATTGAAGGAGGGGCCATGGAGAGTCTTGCACCGGCCATGGAGGCGCCGGTCGACTACGGCGTGACGGCGGAGGTCCGCGCGCCGCAGAATCTCTATGCGCTCAAGGACAAGGACACCTTTCTCGTCGCCGATGAGTTCGGGGACATCGCCGGCCAGGGCGACGGGCTGTTCCACAACGACACCCGCATCCTGTCGCTGTACCGGCTGACCCTGGGCGGCCGCATGCCATCGCTGCTATCGGCGGCGGTCGCTCACGACAACGTCTTCTTCACCTGCAACAGCACCAACCAGGCCCTGCCCTATCCCGGCGAGCGCATGGGTCCGCCCGGCGTGCTGCACATCGAGCGCAAGCGCTTCCTGTGGGGCGAGCGCCTGTTCGAGCGCATCCGCTGCGTCAACTACAGCCGCGACACCGTGCTGCTGCCGATGACCATCGAGTTCGACGCCGATTTCCGCGACATGTTCGAGGTGCGCGGCAGCCATCGCGCCAAGCGCGGGACCAAGGGCCCGCCGCGGGTCGATGGCCGGCGGGTGGCCTACAGCTATCTCGGCCTCGACGACGTCGAGCGCACCTCGTTCATCGCGTTCTCGGACGCACCGTTCCGCCTTTCGGCCCACAAGGCCGAGTTCATGTTCTCGCTGCACGCCGAGGGCCAGACCGACCTCTATATCGAGATCGGCGTGGTCGATGGCCATATTCCCAGCCGCGAGCGGTTCCGCGACGCCGCCGCGCGGGCCCGCTGGGACATGCGCGCCCGCCGCCGTCATGGCGCGCGCCTGAACAGTTCGGGCCGCCTGTTCAACGAGTGGCTGGGCAAATCGCGAGCGGATCTGGCCCTGCTGACCACCAAGATGGAGACCGGCCCCTATCCGTATGCCGGCATCCCCTGGTTCTCGACCGCCTTCGGGCGCGACGCGATCATCACGGCCTGGCAGATTCTGTGGTTCGAGCCGTCGCTCGCCAAGGGCGTGCTGCGCTATCTCGCCGCCCACCAGGCCAATGAGCGCTCGACGTTCCGCGACAGCGCGCCCGGCAAGATCATGCACGAAACCCGCAAGGGCGAGATGCCCGCGTTGGGCGAGGTGCCGTTTGGCCGATACTACGGCGGGGTCGACACCACGCCGCTGTTCGTGGCCCTGGCCGGCGCCTATCAGGAGCGGACCGGCGACGACAGTCTCATCGAGGAACTGTGGCCCGCGCTCGAGAAGGCCATGCGCTGGATCGAGAACGACGGCGACAGCGACGGCGACGGCCTGATCGACTACGCGCGCGGCCAGGACAGCGGCCTGTCCAACCAGGGCTGGAAGGACAGCGAGGATTCCGTCTTCCACACCGACGGCCGCTATCCCACGGGGCCCATCGCCCTCGTCGAGGTGCAGGGCTACGCCTTCGCCGCCTATCGCGGCATGGCCCGGCTGGCCGAACGCCGGGGCGAGATCGGCCAGGCCGCCATCTGGCGGCAAAAGGCCGAGACGCTGCGCGAGAAGGTCGAGACGCTGTTCTGGATGGAGGAGCGCGGCTTCTACGGCATCGCCGTCGACGGCCAGGGCCAGCTGTGCCGGACGCTGTCGTCCAATCCGGGCCACCTGCTGTTCTGTGGCCTGCCCTCGCCTGAACGGGCCCGCAAGGTCAGCGACCAGTTGCTGTCGGCCAGCTTCAACTCCGGCTGGGGCGTGCGGACCCTGGCCACCGGCGAGGCCCGCTTCAATCCGATCAGCTACCACAATGGATCGGTCTGGCCGCACGACACGGCGCTGTGCGTCATGGGCCTGTCGCGCTATGGCGAGCGCGACGGCGTGGTGAACCTGACGGCCGACCTGTTCGAGACCGCCAGCCGCATGGGGATGCGCCTGCCCGAACTGTTCTGCGGCTTCCCGCGCTCGCCCGGCGAGCCGCCCGTAGCCTATCCGGTCGCCTGCCTGCCCCAGGCCTGGGCGGCGGGTTCGGTGTTCATGATGCTGCAGGCGTGCCTGGGGATCACCATCGACGCCAATCGCGGCCAGATCGTCCTGGTGGATCCGCGCCTGCCGATCGGCATAGACCGTCTGGCCGTGGAACGACTGCGCGTCGGCGCCCTCACCGTCGACCTGATCTTCGAACGCCAGGGCGAACGCGTCGCCGTGCGCACCGAAGGCGACGTGCCGCTGATCATCCGGTCAAAACCCTCGTGGGATTGAGACTTGGTTTGAGCTTTATGGAAGTCTTCGTCGACGGCGTCGACTTGCCAGGACCGAACATCGCCGATCGCAAGTCTGGAAAGAGTGGCTCCGCGGGTAGGATTCGAACCTACGACCAGCCGGTTAACAGCCGGCTGCTCTACCACTGAGCTACCGCGGAACAGGTCGCTCTTCAGAAGAGGCCGGGTGATAGCCTTCGCTTCGAGTTCGATGCAAGCGATGACTTCGACGCGTCTTGGGCTCGAGGCGCGCGACCGCAGCGTTGCGAAACGCCAAGCTGATTTTGTCGGAAGCTTCCGAGCGAACAGAAGAAAGAGTGGCTCCGCGGGTAGGATTCGAACCTACGACCAGCCGGTTAACAGCCGGCTGCTCTACCACTGAGCTACCGCGGAACAGGTCGCTCTCAGAAGAGGCCGCGTGATAGCCGCCTCCCCTCGCCGATGCAAGCGCCGAATTTCAAAAAGCAGCCCGGCTTGCGGCCGGGCTGTTGAAAGTCAGTGATGGTGGGCGCCTTCAAAGAAGACACCCCGAAACTCGGACTTTATGGTGAACGAGATCTTAATTCTTAACACCCCGGCCATTTGGTCGCAGGAGTTCGCACCCTCGCGACCGAGAGCCCGCCTAGGGACGCTTGGGGATCTCCAGGCCGCGCCGCACGGCCGGACGGGCCAGCCCGGCCTCCAGCCAGCGCGGCGCGTGCTTGAGCGACGCCCAGTCGACCAACTCGCCCGCCCCGTAGAAGCCCACGAGGTTGCGCACCCAGCCCAGGGTGGCGATGTCGGCGATGGTGTACTCGTCGCCCATGATCCAGGCGCGGGTCGCCAGGCGATCCTCCAGCACGCCCAGCAGGCGCTTGCTCTCGGCGACGTAGCGATCGCGCGGGCGCTTGTCCTCGTAGTCCTTGCCGGCGAAACGGTGGAAGAAGCCCAACTGGCCGAACATCGGGCCGATCGCGGCCATCTGGAACATCACCCACTGCAGGGTTTCATAGCGGGCCGCCGGATCGGCGGGCAGGAACTTGCCGGTCTTCTCGGCCAGGTAAACCAGGATCGCGCCGCTCTCGAACAGGCCAAGCGGCTTGCCGCCCGGACCGTCGGGATCGATGATCGCCGGAATCTTCCCGTTCGGATTCAGCGACAGATACTCGGGGACCCAGGTCTCGTTGGCGCCGATGTCGATCAGATGCGGCTCATAGGCCAGACCCGTCTCCTCCAGCATGATCGAGACCTTCACCCCGTTGGGCGTCGGCAACGAATAGAGCTGGATACGGTCGGGATGCTGCGCCGGCCAGCGCTGGGTGATTGGAAAGGCGGACAGATCCGACATCGGAAACCTCGTTCACGGCGCTCGTAACGGCGCCGGTTGCATTTGGGGCGTCCGCCCCGGTTTTCCAGAGCCCCCCAAAACGAGGAAGCGACGCATCGGGCCATTTGATCCGAGCGCGAACATCGCTATCCGAGGTGCGAGAGGCGCTCGGGGGGGCGAAAACGACATCATGACCACCGCGGACGATCATTGGCCGGCCACTCTGGCGCGTGTGACGGGAGCGCTCGATTTCGAAGCAGGGTCGAAGAACGGCGTCCATGCCAGGCCTCGCGGCGACATCAGCCAGTTGCCGGCCCTGGTGAACCTGGCCGTCCACGCGGCGATCGCGCTCGACAAGCGCGTCGCGGCCTCCGACACCGAGGCGCCGGTCGACCGCAAGGCCATCCTGGCCCGCAAGGACCTCAGCCGCGCGATGCTGGACGGCCTGGCGGCGACATTCATCACCGGCTACGCCACCGCCTATCGCGTGGAGCTGGCCCGCATCCTGTGGGCGGGCATCGCCGACGCGCCGCGCCGGCGACTGGAAGAAATGGCCCGCCCCCGGCCCTAGAGCATTTTCCGATAAGCGCGAAGCGGCCATCGGATCGAAAAGGGCTCTAGGACCTACCAGGCGCCCGTGTTGGGCATCGAGGCCCACGGTTCGGCGGCGGGCAGATTGCCGTCCTGCAGCAGCTCGATCGAAATGCCGTCCGGCGAACGCACGAACGCCATATGGCCGTCGCGCGGCGGGCGGTTGATCGTCACGCCCATGTCCATCAGACGCTGGCAGGTCTCGTAGATGTCGTCGACGCGATAGGCCAGGTGACCGAAGTTGCGGCCGCCCAGATACTCCTCGTCGTCCCAGTTGTACGTCAGCTCGACCAGCGGAGCCTTGCGCTCCTTGGCCAACTCGACGTCCTCGGGCGCGGCCAGGAAGACCAGGGTGAAGCGCCCCTTCTCGTTCTCCATGCGGTAGGCTTCCTGGAGCCCCAGGCCTTCGCAATAGAACCGCAGCGAGGCGTCCAGATCGCGGACGCGGACCATGGTGTGCAGATAGCGCAAGGCGAAGCTCCTTCAGAGAAACCGATGTCGGTATAGCCCCCCGGCGGGACCGGAGAAATCCACTAAACGGGCTCTCGCTCGCGGGTCTGGCGACGCCACAGGGCGGCGTATTCGCCGCCGGCCTCCAACAGGGCCTCGTGACGGCCGCGTTCGACGATCTTGCCCCGCCGCAGGACCACGATCTCGTCGGCGTCGGCGATCGTCGAGAGGCGGTGGGCCACGACCAGGGTCGTGCGCCCCGCCCGGGCCTTGCGCAGGGTCGCCTGGATCGCCGCCTCGGTGCGGCTGTCCAGCGCGCTGGTGGCCTCGTCCAGAATCAGCACGCGCGGCTCGGCCAGCAGGGCCCGGGCGATGCCCACGCGCTGGCGCTCGCCGCCGGACAGCTTGAGGCCGCGCTCGCCGACCTTGGTGTCCATGCCCTCGGGCAGGTTGCGGATGGAATTCGCCGAGCTCCGCGGCCTCCGCCGCCGCCCATACCTCGGCCTTGCTCGCGCCCGGACGGGCGAAGGCGATATTCGACGCCAGGGTGTCGTTGAACAGCGCCACGTCCTGCGGGACCAGGGCCACGGCGCGGCGCAGGGAGGCCTGCTTGAGGTCGCGCAGGTCGTGGCCGTCCAGGGCGACGCGGCCCGCCTGGGGATCGATCATTCGCAGGGCCAGGCGCACCAGGGTGGTCTTGCCCGCGCCCGAGGGCCCGACAATGGCCACGGTGGTCCCCGGCGCGACGGTCAGGGACACGTCGGAGAGGCCTTCGGAGCGCGCGCCATGACGGAACGAGACATTCTCGAAGGCCACGGCGCCGCCGCGTTGGTCGGCGCAAGGCGGCAGGTCATGAGCGTTGGGCGCATCCGCGACGTCGGCCGTCTGGCGACGCAGCTCCAGCATCGCTTCCATGTCGATCAGCGACTGGCGGATCTCGCGATAGGCGAAGCCCAGGATGTTCAGCGGGGCGTAGAGGTTGATCAGGATCAGAACGGCGGCGGTGACGTCGCCCGGGCCGATCTTGCCCGCGGCGGCCTGCGCGCCCGCCAGCACGGCCATGGCCCCGAGCCCCAGGCTCATCACCGCCGACTGGACGATGTTCAGCAGGTTCAGCGAGTTGGTGGCCTTGATCTGGGCCTGGCCATAGATGTCCAGCGCCTTGCCATAGCCCTCCACGGCCCGCGTCTCGCCGCCGAACGACTTGACGGTCTCGTAGTTCAGCAGGGCGTCGACGGCCCGGCCGGCGGCCTCGGCGTCGGCCTCGTTCAGCACCCGGCGATGGCCGATCCGCCAGTCCGAAATGGCGAAGGTCGCATAGCCGTAGACGGCCACCGTCAGCAGGGCCACGGCCGCGAACCGCCAGTCATAGGCCTTGGCCAGGACGATGGCGGCCATGATCAGCTCGACGCCGGTCGGGGCGACGTTGAACACCAGGCCCCGCAGCAGAAAGTCCATCGATCGCGCGCCGCGATCGATCGTCCGCGACAGCGCGCCAGTCCGTTTGGACTGGTGAAAGTCGATCGACAGCGACAGGGCGTGGGAGAAGGTTTCGACCGCCGCGCGGTTCTGGGCGGCCTGGGCCACGGGCGTGAACACCGCGTCGCGCGCCTGGGGCGCGGCGGCCGAGATGAAGCGCACCAGGGCCCAGCCGCCCGCCAGGCCCGCGAAGGCCCAGGTGACGGCCACCGCGGCGCCTTGCCCGGCCGACAGCTGGTTGACCGCCTTGCCCAGCATCAGGGGGGCCAGCACGCCCAGCGCCTTGCCGGACAGGGTCAGCAGCAGGGCCACGGTCACGCGCCAGCGCAGGCCCGGCGCCTCCGAGCGCAGCACCAGTCGCACAAGGTCGCCCATGGCCCGCCAGAAGCGGACCGGCTGGTCAGCCTTGGCGATTCCGCCCGAGACCGCGGCGCGACCGGCCGACGGCGGCCCGCCCATGCCCCTCACGAGGCGCCGCCAATCAGATAGGTGGTCTGGATGCCGCCGCCCGGCGTCATCCAGTCGACCCGCCAGCCGGCCGCCGTGCGATCCGCGCGGACGGGACCATTGACCAGAGGCGCGGCCGGCGAGACCGCCACGGCGATGGCGGTCTCGCCGCCCTCCCCGGCCACCTGGATGTCGTGGACGCCCGGCGTCAGCGCGTCGGTCAGCGAGATATTGAAACGGCCATCGTCCTCGGTGCGGGCGCCGCCGCGCGTGACGCGGTCGACGCGGACGTTCAGGCCCGCGCCGGGGCTGGCGACTCCTGAGACGACCGCCCCGCCCTCACGGTCGACATCAACGGTCAGAATGCGCGGCGAACTGGATTCGGCGGCCAGGCGACGCGCGCCCGCCCGGCCCGCAGCAGCGCGACCTCGCCGCCGTCGCCGACCATCACATAGCCCTCGGCCTGGACGGTGCGGCCGTCCTGGATGGACGAGAGGCCAAACAGGCGAACGCCGGGCGCGTTGGGCACGGTCACGCTCCACTGTCCCAGGGCGTCGACCTTGCCCATCACCACCTCGCCCGTCGGCGCCCCAGGCGCAGGTCGGCGTCCGGGCGCCCCGTGGCCCGAGAGGGCGATGCCGTTGGCGACACGACGCGCGGCCTCCAGGGTTGGCGGGGCCAGATAGCCCGCCTCGGCGCTGTCGGGCTTGTCGGCCGCCGTCTTGGACGCCACCGGCGCTCCCGGTTCGCAGGCCACCAGCAGCAGAGCGGTCGCACTCACGGCGAGGATCGGCGACTTGAAAGCCCGGAGGCGTATCCTGATCATGCGGCCTCAGATAGGAACGGGCGCGCGAAACCGCGCGCCTTTTTGTGGAGTGGACGACGATGCCCAATGAGTCTAGCCGCCTGGGCTCCGTCTGCGTCTATTGCGGATCATCCAACGACGCCGATCCCCGCTATATCGCCGACGCCTTCACCATCGGAGAAAGCTTCGCGCGCGCGGGGCTGAAACTGATCTATGGCGGCGGCGGCGTGGGGCTGATGGGCGCCTCGGCGCGCGGCGCGCATTCGGCCGGCGGCAAGGTGCTGGGCGTCATCCCGGACTTCCTGCGCGGCCGCGAGCAGCCGTTCGACGATGTCGAGACGGTGATCGTCGACAACATGCACGAACGCAAGATGATGATGTTCGAACAAGCGGACGCGTTCGTCGTGCTGCCGGGCGGCATCGGCACGCTTGAAGAAATCGTCGAATTGCTATCTTGGCGTCGTTTAGATCTTCACCAGAAGCCAATCGTGTTCCATAACCCCGGCGGCTTCTGGGATCCGTTCTTTGCGCTGATCCAACACACGATCGAAGCGCGCCTGACCCCGCCCGCCCTGGCCGACGCCTGGCGTTCGGTCGAGAAGGCCGAGGACGTCACCCCGGCCCTGCTGGCCTGGGACCAGGAAACCTACCTGACCGGCGCACCGGCGACGCTTCGCCCATTGACTTAGTTTTCAAAAGAAACGCACTATAGGCTTGAGCCGCTGTTCGCCGAACGGCGCGCTCGTGCGTCGGAACTCCCATCCGGCGCGGGGATAGGAGACCAAGGATATGCGTACCGCTGTTTTCGCGGGCCTGACGGCCTGCGCCCTGATGTTCGCGGGTTCGGCCAACGCCGCCGACACCCAGAGCGCCTCGCTGAAGCTGAAGACCGCCGCCACCACCGAGCAGTTCATCCACGAAGGATCGGTCTGGCGCTGCAAGGACGACGCCTGCAGCGCGCTCACCGTGCCGTCGCTGCCGATCGCTCGCGCCTGCCGCCGCCTGGCCGGCCAGGTGGGCGAACTGACCGCGTTCAGCTATCGCGGCAAGACGCTGGACGAAGCCGGCCTCGCCGACTGCAACACGGCCGCCAAGAAGAGCTGAAGCGCTTCACGGGGCGTCGAAAGCAAAGGCCTCCGCCAATCGATGGCGGAGGCCTTTTTCTTGGGGTGTAGGACCCTTTGCGCGCGTGACCGCCTGAAGCGGACGCCCGTTTCGGCGACCGTCACGCGCCGACGCTTCAAGCGGTTACTTCCGTCCAGACTTCGCGGACGACGACCTGGGCGGCTTCGAACTGGGCCGGCCTCCCACCAGCATGCCGCCCATCAGGGCGAACGAGAACATGGCGTGGTTCATCTTCGATACGTTCATGGCGGCGTCTCCCAGACATAGCCGTTGGACCAGGAGACGCGCGCGGCTTACAGGGGCTCTCACCCTCCTAGTCGTCAGCGCGTCGACGACAAAGGTGGTCTCAATAGCGGCGTTCGCAAGTTATTTTTATCCGTATAAGGATCATATCAGCGTGCGGACAAACCTGGTTTCGGCACGTTACATTTAGTCCTTATACAGATGATTATAGCGCGGCGCCTTGCGCATAAAGCCTTTGCGGACAAGGATTAACGCCGCGAGGCCGTTTTCCAGAATGTCGCGCGCCGAACGGGCGGGCGCCTAAAAAAAAATCGCCCGCGTCGGCGTGACGCAGGCGATTTCCCTGGGTTGGATCGATCGTCCGTGGGCGTCGCCGCCCCAGGCTTACGCCGCGGCGTCGAACGACAGCGATTCGTAGCGCTTCAGGTGATGATCGACCGAGCCGAACAGGCCCTCGATCAGGGTGGCGCGCTTGAAGTAGTGGCCGATCGCCAGTTCGTCGGTCATGCCCATGCCGCCATGGATCTGGATGGCGTTCTGGCCCACGAACTTGCAGG
This sequence comes from Caulobacter sp. UC70_42, assembly GCF_044056025.1. Classification (NCBI taxonomy): domain Bacteria; kingdom Pseudomonadati; phylum Pseudomonadota; class Alphaproteobacteria; order Caulobacterales; family Caulobacteraceae; genus Caulobacter; species Caulobacter sp. UC70_42. Next base: position 4,525,708 of record NZ_CP171994.1, read on the forward strand.
CGCGGCCGATGCGGACCTTCATGGCCGAGACGGCCTTGGCGCGCTCGGCGGCGCTCTCCTCGACCTTGATGGTGGCCATGTAGGTCATCGACACCGACTGCTCGACCTCGATGAACATGTCGACCATCCGGTGCTGCAGCACCTGGAAGTTGGCGATGGCCGTGCCGAACTGCTTGCGCTGCTTGGCGTAGTCCAGCGTGCCCTCGTGCAGCTTGCGCAGCACGCCCACGGCCTCGGCGCCGACGGCGGCGGTGGCCTCGTCGATCACCTGGTTGACCAGGTCCAGGCCGCTCTCCGAGATCAGGGCGTCGGCCGGGACCGAGACGTTCTCGAAATAGACTTCCGAGGCGCGGTTGCCGTCGACGGTCGGATAGTCGCGGGTGACGACGCCCGGCAGGCTCTTGTCGATCAGGAACACACCCACGCCGCCGGCGTCGCGCTGGGCGCCGCCGGTGCGCGCCGTGACGATCAGGTGGCTGGCGAACGGCGCGCCGACCACCACGGCCTTGTGGCCGTTCAGGACCCAGCCCGAGCCGTCCTTCTTGGCCGTCGTCTTCAGGTCCTGCCAGGTATAGCGCGCCTGCGGTTCGGCATAGGCGAAGGCGATGGTCGTGGTCCCTCCGACGATGCCCTCGATCACCGAGGCCGCGCCGGCATAGCCCGAGTGCTTCATGAAGCCGCCGCCGATCACCACCGTGCCCAGATAGGGCTCGATGACCAGCGCCTTACCGAACTCCTCCATGATGATCATGTTGTCGATCGGACCGCCGCCCAGGCCGCCCAATTCCTCGCTGAACGAAGCGCCCAGGATGCCCAGCTCCTCGGCGAAGGCCTTCCAGTAATCGGCGCGCCAGCCAGCGTCGGAGCTGACAATCTTGCGGCGGGTCTCGAAGTCGTACTTGTCCTGCAGGAAGCTCGCGACCGTGTCGCGGACCATCGACTGCTCTTCGGTGAAGTTGAAATCCATGAGGCGGTTTCCTCTTATGGTCCCCCTCCCCCTTGCGGGGAGGGGTTAGGGGTGGGGGCGCCAGCGACGAGCGCCAGGATCTGTTCGATTGCCGAATACGGGTCGTTGATGGCTTGAGAGTTGGGAACCCGGATCACCCGGTACCCGCGACCCTCCAGCCAAGCTTGGCGTTCGGCGTCGCGGGCGGCCACGTGTTCCAGGTCGTGAACTGCGCCATCTACCTCGACGATCAGCCGATGATGGTGGCAGACAAAGTCCACGATGTAGGGACCGAAAGGCGCTTGGCGACGAAAGTGGGATCCAGGGATCTCGGCCTTCCTCAGCGCTTTCCAGAACAGCTTTTCCGCAAAGGTCGGTTCGCCACGCATTCTCTTGGCCGAGCGGTCGGCTCGGTCGGAATGGTGCAAAGCGCCTGGCGTTCGTGCTGACACCCCCGCCCCGGCCCCTCCCCGCAAGGGGGAGGGGTGCTTGGTTGAACTCGAGAGCCCCAGCACCATCTTGGCGATGATGTTGCGCTGGATCTCGTTGGAGCCGCCATAGATCGACGTCTTGCGGACGTTGAAATAGGTCGGCGCGGCGCGGTGGGCGAAGTCGGGGCCGATCGGATGGGCGTTGTCGCCGTCCTTCGGGAAGCCGCGGAAGTACGGCGCGCCGTAGTGGCCAGCGGCTTCCAGCACCAGCTCGGTGATCCGTTGCTGGATCTCGGTGCCCTTGATCTTCAGCACGCTCGACTCCGGACCGGGGCCCTTGCCGGCCGCTTCGCCGGCCAGGGTGCGCAGCTCGGTGTATTCCAGGGCCGTCAGGTCGATCTCCAGCTCGGCGACCTTGCGCTTGAACATCGGATCCTTGATCAGGGCGTCGCCGTCGTCCGACAGCTCGACCGAGGCGATCTGGCGGATGCGCTCGATGCCGCGCTTGGAACGGGCGACGCCGGCGATGCCGCTACGCTCGTGGGCCAGCAGGAACTTGGCGCAGGTCCAGCCCTTGTTTTCCTCGTAGATGCGGTTCTCGACCGGCACCTTGACGTTCTCGAGCCAGACTTCGTTGACCTCGTGCTCGCCGCCCAGGGTGATGATCGGCCGCACGGTCACGCCCGGCGACTTCATGTCGATCAGCAGGAACGAGATGCCTTCCTGGATCTTGGCGTTCGGGTCGGTGCGAACCAGACAGAAGATCCAGTCGCCGTGCTGGGCCAGGGTGGTCCAGGTCTTCTGGCCGTTGACCAGGTAGTATTCCTTGCCGTCATCGCCGGTGAAGCGCTCGGCCTTGGTCTTCAGGCTGGCGAGGTCCGAGCCCGCGCCCCGGCTCGCTGTAGCCTTGCGACCACCAGATGTCGCCCGACAGGGTCGGCGGCAGGAAGCGTTCCTTCTGCTCGGGCGTGCCGAACGTGTAGATCACCGGGCCGACCATGTTGATGCCGAACGGCAGGATCGGCACGCAGTCGGCGCGGGCGGTCTCCTCCGACCAGATATAGCGCTGCACCGAGGTCCAGCCCGGACCGCCGTATTTCTCCGGCCAGGCCGGGGCGACCCAGCCCTTCTTGGCGAGGGTGCGGTGCCAGGAGAGGAAGTCCTCCTTGGCCATCTCCTCCCCCTCTTCCTGCTTTTCCCGCAGGCCCGCCGGATAGTTCTCGGCGATGAAGGCGCGAACCTCGTCGCGGAAGGCGAGGTCCTCGGGCGAGAAGTCCAGATTCATGGCGGGCTCCCGTTCAATCGGCCCCTCTGAGGGAGGCCGTTATTGCGTTTCAGGCGCCACGATAGATGTCGAACGGACGTTTGGAAAGATGACGTTAGCGTCAACGGAAGTGAATGTTATCCGCGTTCACCTAACGCCCGGAAATCCAGCCTAACGCACCTCGCAGGCCAGCTTGACGAGCGCCAGGGCCGAGGCGCCGCCAACCCCTTCCTCGTCGACAGTATCGAGCGCCAGAAGCGGCCGCTTGTCGAGGATTTCGAGCAGGCGCGCGTGCCCCTTGGTCGGACTGACGTGGGCGGCCAGACAGTGGTCGATGGCGCCCGGCTCGACGGCGCGGACGATGGCGGCGGCGGCGCAGGCGGCGTAGCCGTCCAGCAGCACCGGCACCTTCTGGACACGCGCGGCCAGGATGGCGCCGGCGACGGCGGCGGTTTCGCGCCCGCCGAGCTGACGCAGGATCTCCAGCGGGTCGGAGCCCATGCCCTCCTCCCGGGCCCGGGCGACGGCGGCGGCCACCGGCGCGGGATCATCGCTCCAGTCGGAGGCCTCGCCGCCGAACAGGGCCAGGCAAATGGCGGCGGCGGTGCGGGCGGCCTCGGCGACGATGACGCCGGGAATCAACAGGTCGGGCTGCTTGGCCAGGGCCTCCATGCCGAAGGCCATGGTGGCGGCGGCCTCCTTCTCGCTCATCGAGGGCTTGTCGATGAAGTCCGGCGACGGGCGGTCGATGGCGAGGTCAAAGGCTTCCAGGCCCGCGCCCTGCGCGCCGGCCAGGCGCGAGACGGTGGCCCCACCCGAGGCGATGGCTTCCAGACGGTCGCGGGCGTAGCCGCGCGGTCCCACGCCCTGGCGCGCGCCCGCATAAAGCGCCACCACCGGACGGTTCACGACCGGCGGGGTCTTGCCGCTCCACGCGGTCAGCCAGACGGCGATCTCGGCCAGGCGTCCGCCCTGCTCAAGCGTCGGAGACGGGCCCGGCGCGGGCGGCGAGATGGCGAGCTGGCGGATGTCGGCGAAGGGAGAAGCGGTCATGGTCGCGGACTTAAACCCGTCCACGGCCAAAGCAACCCCCGAGGGCCACGCTTGCGCGCCGCCGCCAGAGCGGGGATGCTGAAACCGATGAGCACCGACGCCCCCATGAGCGCGCCCGCCAAGCCGCCCCGCCCGATCGCCACGCCCTGCGTGAAGGTCTGCGCGGTCGACGGCGCCAGCGGCTATTGCCTGGGATGTCGGCGGACCCTGTCGGAGATCGCCGGATGGGCCAGACTCACCGACGCGGAAAGGGCGGCCATCATGACCGCCCTCCCCGACCGTCCGGATCCGATGATCGCCCTGATGGCGGCCTCCGGGACCCGGCCTTGACGTAGGGCCTTAGCGCGAGGCCTGGGCCGCGCCGATGAACGGCGCGCAGACCTGATCACGCTCGGCGATCAGCTTCAGCTTAGCGTTGCCATTGGCGGAGTCGGCCTTCTTGCGGGCGTTGTTCATCTTGGTGACGGCCTCGATGCGGGTCGACTGCTTCTGCTCGGCGGCCGAATTGCGCAGGAAGGCGTCGACGGCCGAGGTGTCCAGCTTGCCCAGGTTTTCCGAGGCCGCCAGGGCGCTGCAGCGCGAGGCTTCGACGAACTGCTTGTCGGTCGGCGCCGGCGTGAGCAACGCCCGCGATGGAGCCAGCGGCGACGAGCGCGATAAGGACGGCTTTCATGGCGATAATCCCTCTTTAGCCATTTGTTCTATGGCCGGGAGAGATAGCGCCAAGCGAAAGCTTTCCGAAGTTAATTCCAAGACATGAAAAGCATTACGTCGACGTAATGTTTAATATTAAATCGATGTAATGCAGGCGATATTCAGTACAGAGATATACTTGTTACGACATTGGTAACCATGACGTGAAAATCGCCTTGTCGATTCACGCCTTGAAAACGCCTGCCCGGTAATGATCTAGGCAACGGCCGCAGAAGCGGTCTCAAAGCCGAGACGGCAGGGTGTCTTTATGTTGAGGTTCGCGGCGATCGCACTCGTGGGGGCCCTCTCGGCGGTGGGGGCGGCCAAGGCCGTCGTCTCGCTCGACGATCTGCGCCATCCGGAGCTGCGCGCCCCCTCGGCCGCGGCGGCCACGCTCGGCGGCGCCGAAGGCGGCGCGGCTCAGTTGACCAAGGACCGCGACGGCCACTTCTGGGCCCAGGGCTCGGTGGACGGCAAGGCCGTCCGCTTCCTGGTCGACACCGGCGCCACCGCCGTCTCGCTCAGCATGGCCGACGCCCAGCGCCTGGGCATCGACACCAGCAAGCTGAACTACGACTACAACGTCATCACCGCCGACGGCCGCACCCGCGCCGCCTCGGTCAAGCTGGCCACCGTCGCCATCGCCGGCGCCAAGGTCCGCGACGTCGACGCCCTGGTCATCGAGAAGGGCCTCGAGAACTCGCTGCTGGGCATGAGCTATCTGGGCCGCCTGTCGCGCTTCGAAGCGACGCCGACCTCGCTGATCCTGCATCCTTAAGACCAGGACCCGGACCTAGGCCGCCGGAACTTCCGCCCGCTCCTCGCGCGCCGCCCGCGCCAGACGCACGGCGTCCAGCGCCCGATCCACGACATCCAGGCCCGCGCCGGCCTTGACGCCCTCGACCGTGAGGATGCGCCGCCACGCCCGCGCGCCCGGCAGGCCGTGGAACAGGCCCAGCATGTGCCGGCTCATCGCCGCCAGATGCGTCCCCGCCGCCAGCTCGCGGGCCAGATACGGCTTGTAGCGCTCGACCGCCTCGAAACTGTCGACATCGGCGACATCCAGGCCGAACACCCGCCGATCGACCTCACCCAGCAGGCCGGCCTCATGATAGGCCGCGCGCCCCAGCATCACCCCGTCGACGCCGTTGGCCAGATGCTCCAGCGCCGCATCGACGCCGGACACGCCGCCATTGATGGCGATGGTCAGGTTCGGCCGCTCGCGCTTGAGGCGGTAGACCAGCTCATAGTCCAGCGGCGGGATGTCCCGGTTCTCCTTCGGCGACAGACCTTTCAGCCAGGCCTTGCGCGCGTGGACCACGAAGCCCTCGATCCCCGCCGCGGCGCTGCGGTCGACCAGGGTGAACAGCGCCTCCTCGGGGTCCTGGTCGTCGACGCCGATCCGGCACTTGACCGTGGCGGGGACCTTCACCGCGCCCTTGATCGCCGCCATGCACTCGGCCACCAGGTCGGGCTCGCGCATCAGGCAGGCCCCGAACCGGCCGCTCTGCACGCGATCCGATGGGCAGCCGACGTTCAGATTGATCTCGTCATAGCCGTAATCCTCGGCGATCCGCGCCGCCTGGGCCAGCTCGGCCGGATCCGATCCGCCCAGCTGCAGCGCCACCGGGTGCTGCGCGGGGTCATAGCCCAGCAGCTTTTCGCGATCGCCATGTACGACGGCCCCGCTGGTCACCATCTCGGTATAGAGCAGCGCGCGGCGCGACAGGACCCGATGCAGCGACCGGCAGTGCCGATCGGTCCAGTCCATCATAGGTGCACAAGAAAATCTATGCGCTTGAAATTGCTGCATTTTTTTCGTAGTTTCAACGAGTTCGGTCATGCCGAAACGTTCCTAAAATTGCACACGTTTTCGCCGTTTGTTCCCGTAGTTTCCTCCCTGAGTGCACACACAGAGCACACGAAATTGGCCACGTTCACGAGACTCCCATCGGGCTCCTGGAGAGCCCAGGTACGCCGGAAGGGTCGCTATATAGGCGAGACCTTCGCGTACCGCGAGGACGCGCGTCGTTGGGCCACGGAAGCCGAGCGGACCATCGACCAGGGCAAGGCGCCCAAAACCACCCGCATCGCCGACAAAACAACCTTCGGGCACCTGATTGATCTGCACATCGAAGACCTGAACGACGTCGCCAAGCCCATCGGGCGCACCAAACTCGAAGCTCTGAAGCTCCTCCGAATGGGTCTTGGCGGAAAGAAGTATGCCGAACTCGATCGCAAGACGGTCATCGAGTTTGGTCGGCTTCGCGCAAAGGGCGGCACTGGGCCTGTGACGCTCGGCATGTACGTCGGCTACATCAAGACCGTCCTGGAACACGCCAACGCCGTCCATGAGATCGAGACGACCGTTGAGCCGGTCGAGCAGGCGCGTTTGGCGCTGAAGCACCTGGGCTTGATCGGCAAGAGCCAGGAGCGCGATCGCCGCCCAACCGAGGACGAGTTGGAAAGGCTGTTCGCTTACTTCGACGCCAACAGCAGGTTGACGATCCCGATGAGCCGCATCATCCGGTTCGCGATCGCCACCGCAATGCGCCAAGACGAAATTTGCCGGGTGACGTGGGAGGACTACAATCCCCACGCTAAGACCTTGCTGATCAAGGACCGCAAGGATCCGCGCTCAAAGTACGGCAACGATCAACGTATCCCGCTTGTGGACCTGTCGGGCTACGACCCTATCGAGCTGATCGAGGAACAGCGCGCTTTCCGGTCGAACGAGAGCAACCGGATCTTCGCCTACAACGGGAAGTCGGCGGGCATGGCCTTCTACCGCGCGGCCAACGATTTGGAGATCGAGGATCTGACCTTCCACGACATGCGCCATGAGGGAACAAGCCGGCTGTTCGAGGCCGGCCTCCAGATTCCCGAGGTCGCGCTCATCACCGGTCATAAGGACTGGAAGATGCTCAAGCGCTACACGCACCTGAAGGCCGAGCATCTCCATGCGATCCTGGCCCGCCGATCTGCGGCCTGATCGTAAGCCCAAGTGAGAAAGCGGGGCATCCTAGCCTGCCAAAGACGCAGCCCCTTGCTAGGATCAGGCCGAGCCCATCACTAGGATCGCCCATGTCCAAGAACGACCGGCTGGAAGAGTCCAAGGCGCTTTTCGCTTTGGCGCTTGTCGAGACCTGCTTTCGCTACACGCGGATTGAAGACATCCACGCTGGACGAGGCCCTGTCACAGCGACTGGCGACTTCAGTGATGTCGTCATCCGCGACGCCGAAGGCGAAATCCCTTGGAACGAAGCTTCGCGCATTTCCGACGACGAGATGCGTGGGCTGATGATCGAGGCGGTCAACCGGGTCTACACCTTCATGAGCGACCCGACTGATCTCTTGGTCCTCTACGCGGCGGGCCGCTGGAATCGACCCGAACATGACGGCGCGCTGCAACGGACGGCCCAGCGCCGCGCCGCCGTCCGCAATGGGTTATCGCAGGAAGAAGCCTTCGCCCGCTTTCCGCTGTGGCCTGACACCTCGCCTCAGACCCCGCTTCCAGCGACTACCAGCGCGCTCGAAGTTCGTCCTGACGATCTGAGGCAGTTGGGGCTCGCCGCCAACGTCGATGCGGCCTGGGTGCGCCAAGCGCGCGAAGCCCTCCTGGCAGCCGCCGATCAACTTCAATCCGCGGAGTAGGAGTTGAGCGAACTCGAAATCGAAAACGGCGACATTTAAAATGCCGCCGCACCGGCTGGCGGTGCGGCGGTCAACTTGATCTCAATGTTCAGCGACCTAAGCGCCGCGTGGCTTGCGGCCGCGAACAAACCCGCGGTCCGAAGCCATGAACCGGCGCATCATTTCGGGCGCGACCTTCGCGGCCTCTACCGCCTTTCCACCGTTTTCGGCGGACATCAGCTTGGCGTACTCGACGAGGTCGCGGTGGATGGACGCCGGCACGTCCAGGGTCATCTTGACTGGTGTGTCGTCTTCGATCGCCGTGATCTTCAGCCGGCTCATCTCAACGCCTCCGCTTTATAGGGCTCGAGCACCAGATCGCGCGCCAGCACGACACGTAGCGGCGCGCCTGGCCGAACCGTCAGGGTTGGAAGCCGGGTGAGGCTTCGACCAACGACCTGCTGTCCGACGTCACTCACCGCCTGGCTGGCCCCGCGACGCACGGCCCGAGCGACATCGCTCTCATCGGAAGCGCCGGCTTCGGATCCAACGGACAAGACAGTGCTGAGCGCGGCTGCGGCCCAAACCTCACGCCAATGGCGGTCGACGCCATCCTGCAGCCCCGCCATGCCCTGAGGGTCGCTCGCGGCGACCTTGTCGAGGACGATCGAGCGCCCGGACGGTAGGATGAGCCTGCTCCAGGCCACAGCCAACCTCTGCTGGCCAGCGCCGATTACCGGCGCGTACTCACCGATCAGGCGCGCGCCGGCCGGGATCAAGAGGAACCCACCGCCCAGGCTGTCATGAACATCCTGGGTGACCTGCGCCAGCGCAACGCCTTGGGCGTCGGAGCGGAGTCCTGTGATCAAGGCCGCGGGAATGATCGCGCCTGCTTGAAGGATGTAAGGCGAGACGGGCGCCTGGAGACGCTCGGGACTTGTCAGCCGAGGATCATCAGGCACGCTGGCGGCCATCGCGGATGTCGGAGAGTGATCCTCGCGAGCGATGGCTGTGATGAAGATCGCGCTGGCGCGGGCGTTGGTCTGCTCCCGCCCGATCTGACCTCGCCGCGGCAGGGCGGCCATCGGCGGCGGGAGCGAACCGGTCGTGATATCGGCCGGCGGAGCCGGAGCTGAACTTTCGAACGCCCGTCCTCGCTCCGAAGCTTTCAGGATCGGACGTCCAAGGTCGCCCGGCAGCGGCGGTCCAAGCACCGGGACCTCGTCACGGTGCAGGTAGTCTTTGGGAAGGCTCGACACAGTCTCGGGCGGGGCACCGCTTGTGGCCGGCGGCGGTTCGGGCCGGCTTCGCGTAGGTCGATCCAGGGTCGACCACACGATAGCGCCGCCAAGGCTCGCTGACAGGACGCCGCCCACGACGATCAGCGCCTTGCGCGAAACGCGCGTAACCGGCGCGGTGGGCCCGCGCAGGCGCAAGGCCTCAGTGAGCTCCCTCTGCTCCTTGTCGATCTCGGCGCTCATCGGACCGCCTCCGACACGGCGCCCGTCCGCTCGATCCCGCAGGCGCCCAGCCGAACGCTTAGCGCCCAGACGAAGCTCGGCCCGGTCGAACAACCGATCGACGACGAGGCTGCGTCCCTCGACGCGATAGTTGATGAGTTCGGCGGCCTTGCCGTCCGGGCCGACGCGGTAGAGCGGTGGTAGGTCCACCAGCCTTAGACGGTCGCCGAACACCATTACGATGCGCGTCCCGTCGTCGAAGACCTGCAAGGGCCGCAGCGCCCTGGGTCCCTTCACCGCGTAGGCAAAGTTCAGCCGCGGCGCAGCTGGCGCGGTGGCAATCGGAGCCGCTACGACCAGGACCAGCTTAGAAGCTTCGGGATACCGCCAGGAGACCTGCGTCAGGTAGGCCCGCGCCGAGGCGCGGACGTCGATGAAGTAAGTGCGACGATCGGTGTTGATCACGAGATTGGTGGCCACGCTCGTCGTCGTCGGCTTGATCAGGACGTGGATACGCCGGGCGGCGCCCTCCCCGCTGCTGGTATCGCCGATGACCCAGCGCGCCGTGTCGCCGGCGGCGATCGGATTGGTGTCAACAAGGCGTTCGCCCGGCTCCAGGGCGATATCGGTTATACGGCCCGGCGTGGTGACGATCCGGTAGACGCCACGCGCCTCGAACGGAAACTCAAGCGGCGCGGCAGCCTGTGGCGCGCTGACGATCCGGGCTAAGGGAAGCGCCTCACTGTGCGTTGACAGCGCGAGCACCGCGCCCGCCAAGACAAGAGCCCGCCTCATGCGCCGAACTCCCGAGCCCAGTTGATGGCCGTGACACGCACGCCCAGGCCATTGGCGAGGATCTCGCGATCCGTGCGGGGCCGGCGCAGTTCCACGGTCAGGATCGCCGACCAGTGCTCGGTGGCCTGCAGCTGCCCGTTGACGTAGCGCCGCTCGGTCCAAGCCGCCCGAAAGCTCTTGGGCGAGGCGCGCAGGACGCTGCCGACGTCGACAGCCACCTGCGTCTTGCCGACCTGATTCTTGAGATCGATGGCGTTGGCGTAGTCGGTGATGAAGCGCGCGGCGTCACCGTCGACCATGGCGTAGGCTTGATCCCAGGCCTGACCGACCATCACCCCGTCGGTGGAAATCGAGCGCACATCCTTGATGAGACGAGCAAGGGCCGCGCGCACCTGCTCATCGGTCGGCGCATAGCCACGCTCAGCCGGGCCCGCGACCTGGGTCTGTCCGAGGCGGTCGACTTCGACCACCCAAGGCGTCACCGTCCCCTGGACGGAGAGCCAGGCCAGCGCGCCGGCGAGAGCGCCTGACAGGCCGAGCAGCCCCAGCGCCATCAATCGCCAATTGGCCGCCTGCGCCCGCGCCGCGCCGATGCCGAGGTCAAACGCCTGGCCGTACTTCTGATAGGGCGTTTCGGGTGGGGGCGTGACGCCGAGCCTCGGCGAGCCCTTGAACGGGTTCATCTGTCAGGTCTCCGAAAGGGATGGGGAAGCGCCCGCGCTGTGGTCGTCGCCGCTGGCCAGGGCGTGGGCGGCCAAGCCCGCACCTTGAGCCAGCTCCTGCCGCTTCTTCAGATCGCGCGCCCAAGCCGGCGGCGTGGAGCCGCCCTCCCCGCCTGAGCCGCCACCGGAGCTGCTGCCGGTCGAACCGCCTTGATTGGCCGAACCGTGGGGGGCGCTCGCGCCGTGAGGACCGCCACCGGGCGCCGGGCTCGGGCCGCCTCCGCTCGGGCGCCGCCAGGGCTTGGACCGCCGCCAGCCGGGGGACCGCCCATGCGTCCGCCAGCGGCCGCCGTCGAACTGGCCAGGCTTGCGCCCCCGCCAACGGCCATCTGTGTGGCGGCCACGCCGGCCACGGCCATACCGCCGATCGCCAGGCCCGTTCCGACCGCCGCGCCAGCGCCCAGTTGCGGCGCGCCGCTGACGAGACCCGACGCGATGCTTGGGCAGAAGATCGACAGGCCTAGCAGCGTCACTGCCGCCAGCATGAGGGCCAGCACCTGTTCGAGGGTGGGTTGCCCGCCCTCCCAGGCCGAGACGAACTGGTCGAAGAGCGTCGAGCCGATGCCGACCACGACGGCCAACACCAGCACCTTGACGCCGGTGGCGATGATCGCGCCTAGGACCTTTTCTGCCAGGAATGCGGTGCGGCCGAAGAGACCGAAGGGCACCAACACAAAGCCGGCGAGCGTGGTCAGTTTGAACTCGATCAGGACCACGAAGATCTGAACGGCCATCACGAAGAAGGCGACGATCACGAGCAGGAAGGCGACGAGGAGGACCAGGATCTGGACGAGGTTTTCGAAGAAGCCGGGAAAGCCCGACAGCTCCGCGGCGGCTTCGAGTAACGGTTTGCCCGCCGATATCCCGAGCGCCGCCAATTTGCCCGGGCGCAAGAGATCGTCGGCCGAGACCCCTGCCCCGGACGCCTTGAGGCCAAGGCCCGAGAAGCTCTCCAGGACGATGGTCGACAGGCTATGGAAGTTGCCGATCAGGAAGGCGAAGAAGCCGACGTACAGAACCTTGCGGATCAGCCTAGCCAGGACGTCCTCGCCCGAGGACATGCTCCACATCAGCGCGGCCAAGGTGATGTCGATGGCCACCAGGATGTTGGCGAGCGCCGCGACCTCACCGCTCAGCAGGCCAAAGCCGCTGTCGATGTAGCGATTGAAGGTCGCAAAGAAGGTGTCGATGACGCCGACGTCGTTCATGACGCGGCCCGCCCGAAGAAGCGTGCGCGCGCGGCGGCCCAAGCCGCCCGGGCAGCTCGGATCCTGGCCTGCCGCCTCACCAAGGCCCCGGCAGCGTTCAAGATCATGCTGGCCCTGCGAGCCTTGAGCGCCCAGGGCGGTTGGCGCCTGGGACTTTCCGCCCGCCAAGACAGCGGCCCCAAGCAAGGTGATGAGTGCGATCCCCCAAGCGAGGGATCGGGTCACGGCGTCTTCGAGCTTCCGATGAAGCGCGAGAACCGCGCCTTGGCGTCCGCGCGGGTGGCAGCGCGATCCGCCGCCTCAAACGCATCGGCTCGCCCTTGCGCGGCCAGAAGGGCGGTGACCTGGGCCAACTGCTGGGCCTGAAGCGCCAGAAGCTGGTTGCCGGCCTGCGCCGCTTGCAGCGCGCCACCAGCGCCCTGGCTTGCCGACACCAGAGCCGACAGCTGGTCGGCGCTGGCGTCCAAGCCGCCAACCACGCCCGCCTGGACTTTCAGGGCGTCTTGAAAGCCTGCCACGGACGTTGACCAGCGCGCGTCGGCCCGGGCCACCAGATCAGCGTTCGTTGCGCCAAGCGGGGCCGCGCCATAGCTGGCGGTGAAGGCTTGCTGGATCGACGCGACGTCGTAGGCCAGATGCTGGGCCTGTCCGAGAAGCTCACGGGTGCGGTCCACCTGGGCCCTAAGGACCGAGAGCGACGAGTACGGCAGGCTCGCCAGGTTCTTGGCCTGGCCGATCAGCATCTGCGCCTCGTTCTGCCAGCGAGCTGATCTGGTGGTTGATCTGCTCCAAGGCCCGAGCGGCCTGAAGGACATTCGAGGCGTAGTTGGTGGGGTCGAAGACCGTGAACTGGGCCAAGGCGGAGCCGGCCGGAGCGGCCAGCGCCAGAACGGCGCCCAGCATGAGACGACGGCGACAAACGCGCATGAGTCAGCTCTCTGGTGTGGTGGGGGAAGGAGATCGGCGGCCCAGGCCAGCCCGCGGGAGCGCAGCCAGCCGGCGGCGAAGTCAGACGGCGAGCCAGTGGCGAGGATCTCGCCAATGCGCGCTTGGTCGGCTTTGGAGGACGCGCCCGCGAAAGCCAGGCCCACGGGACCCAGGCCAAGCTCAATCAGGCGCTCGCCGGCGGGCGACTGGACGTAGTAGTCGCGCTTGGGAACGGCCCGCGCGATCAGCTCGATCTGACGATCGTTGAAGCCAAAGCGTCGGTACGCCGCGGATCCGACCGGATCCAAAGCCCAGGCGTTGGGCAGGAAGATACGGGTCAAACAGAGTTCTATGATCGCGTGGGCGATCGGGCTCTGCTCGATCTGCACCAGCGACAGCGTGGTCAACACGACCGAGCCGTTCTTCTTGCGCACCGTGCCGAGCCAGGTCTGCAGCTGGGGCCCGAACGCCTCGTCGGCCAGAGCCAACCACGCCTCGTCGACCAGGATCAGGGTCGGAGCACCGTCCAGGCGACGCTCGATGCGGTGAAAGAGGTAGGCGAGCACCGCTGGCGCGGCGGCCGTGCCAAGCAGGCCTTCGGTCTCGAAGGCTTCGACCGCATTGTCCGCGAGGATCTCGTGGTCGGCGTCGAGAAGCCGCCCCCATGGCCCGCCCAGGCAGTACGGCGCCAAGGCTTGTTTGAGCTCTCGGCTAGCCAGCAGCGCCCCGAGTTCCGTGAGCGTCCGCTCAGCGATTGGCGCGCTAGCCAAGCTCGCCAGAGCCGACCAGAGATGCTCGCGGACGGCCGGCGTCACGACGACGCCTTCGCGCGACAGGATGGCGGCCAGCCATCCGGCCGCCCAGGTTCGTTCGCTCTCGTCGTCGATCGCCGCGAGCGGCTGGAGATTCGACGGCCGGGCGATCGGTTTCCCGAAGGGCGCCGCCCAGATCGTGGAAACTGCCGCCCATGCCGAGTACGGCCGCGCGAATCGAAGCGCCGAAGTCGAAGGCGAAAAGCCGTGCGCCGGGGTAGCGCCGAAACTGCAGGGCCATCAGGGCCAGCAACGTGCTCTTGCCCGCGCCCGTCGGCCCCACGATGGCGGTGTGGCCGACGTCGCCGACATGCAGTGACAACCGAAATGGCGTGGAACCTTCGGTGCGGCCCATCAGAAGCGGCGGCCCCTTCAGATGGGCGTTACGCTCAGGACCGGCCCACACCGCCGACAACGGTGCGATGTGCGCAAGGTTCAGCGTCGAGAGCGGCGGCTGACGGACGTTGGCGTAGACTTGGCCCGGGAGCGATCCAAGCCACGCCTCCACGGCGCCGACGCGCTCGCGGATGACGGTGAAGTCGCGCCCGGTGATGACCTTTTCGGCCAGAGCCAATTTGGCGTCGGCCTTGGTGGAGTCTCGTCCCAGACCACAAGGGAGGTGGTCACATAGGCGTAGGCGACGGTGTCGCCGCCAAGGTCCTGCAATGCGAGATCGGCGTCGCCGGCCTTGTTGGTCGCGTCGTTGTCGACCAGCGCCGAGGGCTGTTGGGTCAGGGCCTCCTGAAGGAGGGCCATCACCGACTTTCGCTTGGAAAACCATTGCCGACGGATCTTGGCCAGCAGGCTCTGGGCCTCAACCTTGTCCAGGCAGATCGCCCGCGTCGTCCACCGATAGGCAAAGGCCAGCCGGTTGAGCTCGTCCAGCAGTCCGGGCGTCGTCGCGGACGGAAAGCCGGTCAGCGTCAGGACGCGAAGGTGGGACGCGCCCAGACGCGGAGACAGTCCGCCGTCGAGCGGCTGGGTCGCCAGGAGGGCGTCGAGCTGTTGCGGCGTCTGCGGGACGGCCACGGCCTGGCGGCTCGTGGTGACAGCGCCATGCAGGAAGGCGAGCGTCTGGGCGTCATCCAGCCACGCCGCCTGCGGCGTCAGGCCTTCGATCAGCGCCAGCAGTCTATTGGTTCGGTCGATGAACCCGGCGAGTCCGGCGCGCCAGTCCAGCCCGTCGCCGCCGCGACCTTCGATGAAGAACCGCGTGAGAGTTTTGGTCTGCTCGCCCGGCGCCAAGTATACGAGCGTCAGGTAATAGCGGCTCTCGAAATGCGCGCCCTCCTCAAGGAACGCCGCGCGCCGTTCCGCATCGACGAGCGCGGAGACGGGATCGGGGAATTCGCTGTCGGGGTAGGCCAAGGCCGGGTCGCGGCGCGCCTCAATGGTCAGGGCCCACCCCGAACCAAACCGCCGCAGCGCGCTGTTCAGCCGTGCGGCGACGGCGGCAACCTCGGCGTCGCCCACCGACTCAAGATCGGGGCCACGAAATACGGCGGTGCGCTGGAAGGCGCCGTCCTTGCTAAGGACCACCCCGGGGGCGACCATGGCAGCCCAGGGGAGGTAATCGCAGAGACTGGAGGGACGGCGAGGGAACTCACGAAGGTCGAGCATGCTCAGACCTCCAGATGCGCTGGGATGCGCACGTGCCGGCGACCGACCTCGGCGATCAGGGGATCGTGACGCGCCGCCCAGACGGCCAGGGCGTGACCGACGATCCAGACGACAAGACCGATCAACCAAAGCCGCAGGCCGACGCCCAGGCTTGCCGCGATCGTTCCGTTGACCAGGGCGATCGCGCGCGGCGCGCCGGCCAGCAGCACCGGTTCGGTGAGGGCTCGGTGGACGGGTGCGGCGAAGCTCATCGCGCGATCGCCGGCCATCAGACGACGGCCCCGCCGCCGAACGAGAAGAAAGACAGGAAGAAGCTCGACGCGGCGAACGCGATCGAGAGGCCGAAGACGATCTGGATCAGCCGGCGCGTGCCGCCGGTGCTGTCGCCGAAGGCCAGGGCCAGGCCCGTCATGATGATGATGATGACCGCGATGATCTTGGCCACGGGGCCTTCGATCGACTCGAGGATCTGCTCGAGCGGCTCTTCCCAGGGCATCGAC
Source organism: Caulobacter sp. UC70_42 (assembly GCF_044056025.1). Lineage (NCBI taxonomy): Bacteria > Pseudomonadati > Pseudomonadota > Alphaproteobacteria > Caulobacterales > Caulobacteraceae > Caulobacter > Caulobacter sp. UC70_42. The sequence goes on from NZ_CP171994.1 coordinate 4,541,772, forward strand.
GATCCGGCCGCGTAGGCCTTGGCCGAGAGCAGGACGAAAGCCGCGGTGGGGCCGGCGAAAAGCCAGCGGCGGACGCACGGAAGCGGTTGCCGGGCGCCATAGGCGCGCGGCTGGGCAAGGCTCGTGGACACGAGACCGATCTCCTTCAGATTTTCAGGGGCTTTGGGGGGCTAGTTCTCAGGCAGTGCTGAGCTGGTAGGCGCCGTCGGCGCCACGCCCTCCAGGCGTGAAAGTTCAATGAGACGTCTCTGTCGGCCGCGGCCGGCGAGGACCGCGATCAGGTCGATGGTTTCGGCGATCAGGCCGCGCGGGACCGTGACCACCGCCTCCTGGATCAGTTGTTCCAGACGCAGCAGCGCGCCCAGCGCCGAGCCCGCGTGAAGCGTGCCGATGCCACCCGGATGACCCGTGCCCCAGGCCTTCACCAGGTCGAGTGCCTCAGGTCCCCTCACCTCCCCGATGATGATCCGGTCGGGGCGCAGTCGCAGGGTAGAGCGCACGAGGTCGGTCAGGGTGACGACACCTTCGATCGTGCGCAGGGTCACGAGGTTTGGCGCGGCGCACTGCAGCTCGCGCAGATCCTCGCAGACGATCACCCGATCATTAGTCTGGGCGACCTTCTCCAGCAGCGCGTTGACCAGCGTCGTCTTGCCGCTGGAAGTCTGGCCGACGACGAGGATGTTGCGCCGCTCACGCACAGCGTCCCACAGGACCAGCGCCTGCGATGCGTCCATCACGCCGCTGCGGACATAGTCGTCGAGCGTGAAGAGCTCCCGCGCGGGCTTGCGGATCGCGAAGGTTGGCGCGGTCACCACCGGCGGCATTTGCCCCTCGAACCGCTCACCCGTGCCGGGGAGCTCGGCCGACAGGCGCGGCCGGCCAGCGTGGACTTCGGCGCCGACATGATGAGCCACCAGGCGCATGACGCGCTCGGCATCGGCAGCGGAGATCAGCAGTTCGGTGTCGACGAGGCCGACGTCGAAGCGTTCGACCCACACCCGGCCGTCGGGATTGACCATCAGCTCGCCGACGGCCGGGTCATCGAGCCGGGCCAGGAGCAACGGTCCCAGCGCCGAGCGCAGCATGCGCTCGCTACGGGAGATTTCGGCGGTTTTGGACTGGTCCATGATCGACCCCGTGGGCTTCGGGGACGACTAAGGGGACCGGGTTCAGGGCGTTTTCAACAGTAGGTCCGTAGAGAGAACTGGTCGGCGCCGTAGAGAACGATTCAGACAAGTCTCTTGAGATTTTCATGGCCTGATTGCGCCATCTGCAGAGATTGGCGCGCCTCCAGAAGGAAGACGTTCACTTGATCGGCCAGGGTCGCCCGTTGCGGAGCTCGTGCCACGCGCTCTCGACGTGCGAAAACTGTGGGCTGCGCGACGCCCGTGGGTGGCGGCGCCTCAGCCGAAGATTAAGGCCAGCAGATCGGCGCTGAACCGATTGACGTCGACCTGCATCACGACACGGCTTCAGCCTGGCAGATTTTCCGCGCCGCGCGACAACGATTGTGAGGCATCGATCGACCGTGCGATGGCGCTGAGCGACACGCCTTGCCCCTAGGTCGAGAGCGACGCCTTGAACGCCGCTACCGCGCGGCTGATCGTCCGTGCGCGGTGACGAAGCATGGTGAAGGCTCTGGGACTGAGCGGCCAGTCCAGCTGTCGGACCGCACCGGCACCCACTCTGCACGCGGCCGAGAGCTCCGAGACGGCAGTCACCAACTGTCCGCCTTCGACGGCTTCCAGAGCGGCTTCATTCGACGGGAGCTCTAGGACGATGCGGAGGTTTTCTGGTGTCACGCCGGACTGGCGCAGACCCGCCTCCACATGATCCCGTGTGCCTGACCCTTGGTCGCGCATGACCCAGGCAGCAGCCTCGAGATCCTTTCGCGTGAACGAGCGCTCCGCGAACGGGTGGCCCGGCCCGACAAAGAGACCGATTCGATCCCCCCCGATCGGTTCCACCGCGAGGAGGTCGTCTTCGACATCGCCCTCAACGAACGCAAGATCGGCCTCTCCGCTCAGGACACGGGCGGCCGCCTGGCTCGTATTGCCGACGAAAAGCTTCAGCTGAATGTGCGGCGTGGCCGTGACGAAACGCGCCATCCTGGCGGGAAGCCAGAAGCTGGCCACCGTCTGGCTCGCGGCGATGCGGATCTCGCCCTTGAGAAGACCGGAGAGTTCGTCGAGCACCAAGCGGGCCGAGTCGGCGCGAGCCAGCACGGCGACGGCTTCGGGCATGAACAGGCGTCCAGCCTCCGTCAGCGTCAGGCGCCGACCAATACGATCGAAGAGCCGCGTCGCATAACGCGCCTCCAGCGCGGCGATGGCGGCGCTGACGGCCGGCTGGGTCAGATTCAACCGTTCGGCCGCCCGTGTCATGCTCAGCAGCTCAGCCGCCGCCACGAAGATTCGAAGCTGTTCAAGCGTCATTCCATAAGCATCGCTTATGCTATGACAAAAACCAATCGATTGGATTTGTGATCTGCGTAGGCGCACCGTTCTGCGCATGGAAGCTTTGAACAAACTCAGGGCGGCCGGGCCGGGCCTGGCGCTCACCGTTGTCGTCTCCGTTGGCGCGGTCCTACTTGAGGAGGCGGAGACGCGCCTTTTGGGTCGTTCCTGGCTCGAACCCCTGGTGCTGGCGATCCTGTCGGGCGCGCTGGTGCGGACGATCTGGACGCCGCCGAGGGCGTTTGATCCTGGAATCCACTTCGCCGCCAAGACGATGCTGGAGCTGGCGATCATCCTGATGGGGGCGACAGTGAGCTTCGGCGCCATGGCCGCCGTGGGCGCGCCCCTGATGTTCTCCATCGTCGGGACCGTTTTCCTGGCGATTGCGACAAGCTTCTTGCTCGGTCGGCTGCTGGGACTGCCGACCAAGATGGCGGTGCTGGTCGCTTGCGGAAACGCGATCTGTGGCAACTCCGCAATCGCCGCCGTCGCGCCGGTGATCGACGCTGACGGCGATGACGTGGCGACTGCGATCGCCTTCACGGCCGTGCTTGGCGTGGTGGTGGTCATCGGCCTTCCACCGGCGGCGCATCTACTGGGTCTCTCGCCGATGGCCGGCGGGGTGTTGGCCGGGCTGACGGTGTACGCGGTGCCTCAGGTCCTCGCCGCGGCGGGACCAATGGGTTCGGCCGCCGTCCAGATTGGGACCTTGGTCAAGTTGGTGAGGGTTTTGATGTTAGGGCCGATCGTCACGGGTCTTGCCCTGCTGGGACCCAAATCCGCGGACAGCGTCGCCCTACCGCTCAAACGGATTGATCCGCTGCACTTGCTGCCGCTGTTTATCGTCGGATTTCTGGTGTTGGCGAGCCTGAACTCAGCAGGATTGCTGCCACACGCCTGGATCCTCCCGGCTCAGAAGGCCAGCCTCGGCTTGACCATTGTGGCCATGGCTGGACTTCGGACTTGGAGTCGATCTTCGCAGCGTTCGCGCGGCGGGGCCGCGCGTCATCTTGGTGGTGACCGCCTCGCTCGCCGTCTTGGGTCTAACCGCGCTGGCTATGTTGCACCTGTTGAAGCTCAGCTAGCACCTACCGCCTTGTGATCCCCCACCGGCTGTCCGTCCGGCGGACCCACGCTCAACCTGGCGACTTGCAGGTCTGTAAAGGCGCGGACCCGCCCGAAACGAAACTTGGTCCGCCCCAAGAGAACGACACCTAGGGTAGTGTTGAGTCACTAAGGCCGCCGGTTCAACAGAGGATCTCGCAACGCTCGGAACGAAGAATGATTTCCGAGAGGGGGAATAATCGCCGACGGCCAGCGTCTCACCTTCACCAAGGCGCCGTGCGCGCCGAAGCTGGAGAACGTCCCTTGTCCCCTGCAGTACGCTCTTCGAAGAAAATCTGGGCTCCCGTGCTGATCGCCGCCAGCCTGGGCTGCGCCGCGCCGCTGGCGGCCAGCACCCCGGCCGACGGCTTCAAGGCCGAGAACGACGCGGCCATGAGCAAGATGATGATCGCCATGGACGTCAAGCCGACCGGCGACGTCGACCGCGACTTCGTCGAGATGATGATCCCTCACCACCAGGGGGGCATCGACATGGCGATCGCCGAGCTGCGCTACGGCAAGAACGAGCAACTGCGTCGGGTGGCCCAGGAGATCATCGTCGAGCAGCAGCAGGAGATCGCCGCCATGCGCCTGGCGCTGGGCGACCCGTTGCCGCCAGCCTACGCCGCGCCCACCGCGCCAGCGCCCGCCGCTCCCCCCTCATCGCCGTCCGCGCCTCATCACCACGACGCTCCCGCCCAGGATCACTGAGATGAAAACCGCCTCCTTCATGCTGTCGCTTTCCGCCAGCGCCCTCTGCGCCGCCGCCTGGGCCGGCCAGGCTCCCGGCAAGGCCAGCGACGCCGACATCGCCATCAGTCACCGCGATCGCGTCTACGCCGCCGAGCAATTCTCCAACACCGTCTCGGTCACCGATCCGGTCGACAACAAGCTCCTGGGCGTGATCCGACTGGGCGATCCGTCGCCGGGCAATTTCAGTCCGCTCTACAAGGGCCAGGTGCTGGTCCACGGCATGGGCTTCTCGCCCGACCACAAGACCCTGGCCGTGGTCTCGATCGGCTCCAATTCGGTGACCTTCATCGACACCGCCACCAACGCGGTCAAGCACACCACCTATGTCGGCCGCTCGCCGCACGAGGCCTTCTTCACGCCCGACGGCAAGGAGGTGTGGGTCACGGTGCGTGGCGAGAACTATCTGGCTGTCCTGGATGGCGCGACGTTCGAGGAGAAGGCCCGGATCATCACCCCGGCCGGCCCGGGCATGACCATCTTCTCGCCGGACGGCCAGTACGGCTATGTCTGCTCGTCGTTCAATCCCGAGACGGACGTGATCAGCGTCGCCGACCACAAGATCGTCGCCAAGGTGGTCCAGCCCAGCCCCTTCTGCCCCAATATCGCCGCCTCGCCGGACGGTCAGCAGGTGTGGTTCACGCTGAAGGACGTGGGCAAGGCGGTGGCCTTCAACGCCCGGCCGCCATTCAACATCCTCAAGGTCATCGACACCGGTCCGATCACCAACCACGTCAATTTCGTCCGCAGCGCCAAGGGACAATTCGCCTATGTGACCATCGGCGGTCTCAACCAGGTCCAGGTGTTCCGCACCGACGACTTCAGCAAGGTCGCGACCATCCCGGTCGGCAAGCTCCCGCACGGGATCTGGCCGTCGGGGGACGGCACGCGCGTCTATGTCGGCCTCGAGAACGCCGACGAGCTGGCGGTAATCGACACGGCCAGCCACAAGGTGATCGCCAACGTGCCGATCGGCCAGGCCCCGCAGGCCCTGACCTATGTGCCCAACGCCGTCCCTGAAGGCCCGGGAACCCAGAACCTTCAGCCGCTGGGCGTGGCTGGACAGGCCGCACACCTGACCCTGGCGACCGTCGGCGGCCCGGCCGGCTCCATGCCGACCAGCGTCAGCCTGTTCGACCAGGGCCTGATCCAGGTCGTGCAGGCCTCGGCCACGGGCCTTGCCCCCGAGTCCCCCTATGTGCTGGCGCTGTCGACCCAGGCCGACGGAGGCGGCACGCTGCAGCCGCTGGCCAACTTCATGACCAATCCGGCAGGCTCGGCGATCGTCAACGCCATCGGCCCGATCCGCCAGCTCGTGCAAGCCAGCCAGCCCGATCAACGGCGCTATCTGGTGATCGCGACCGGCGGGGCGGCCGGACCGGGCGCGCCGGTCCAAGTCCAGGTCCCATAAGCCTTCGGCGGAGCGTCGCCATGGATGACATGATCCGCCTGATAGAACCGTTGATCCCCAGTCTGCGGCGCTATGCGTGGTCCCTGGTGCGCGACGCATCGGAGGCCGACGATCTGGTTCAGGACTGTCTGGAACGCGCCGTTGACCGCTGGGGCCAGCGGCGCAAGGCCAGCGACGCGCGCAGCTGGCTGTTCTCGATCCTCCACAACCTGGCGATCAGCCGCTGGCGACGGGTTCAGCGGCGAGGTCGGCATCTGGCGATCGACGGCGTGGCCGAGGCGGCGCTTTCGGAGCCGGCCAGCCAGTTGGACGGCATGCAGCACGCCGACCTGCTGCGCGCCCTGGCCGAGCTCAGCCCCGACTATCGGGCGGTGATCCTGCTGGTCGGCGTCGAGGATCTGACCTACGCCCAGGCCGCCGAGGTTCTGGGCGTGCCGATCGGCACGGTCATGTCGCGACTGTCCCGGGCCCGCGAGCGCCTGGCCCAACTCATCGCCGTCGATGCGGCCCACCCCGCCCAGCGCCCACACCTGCGGAGGATCAAATGAGCGCGTCACACCCGATCAGCGAAGACGACCTGCAAGCCTATGTCGACCAGGCGCTGGACGCTGGGCGCGGCGACGAGGTCCGCGAGTATCTCCGACTCCATCCCGAGGTGGCGCGCCGGATCGACGGCTATGTCGCACAGCGCGCGGCCCTCCGCGCGGTCCTGGCGCCGATCGCCGAGGAGCCCATTCCTCCGGAACTGGGGATACGCGCCCTGGCTGAGGCCCGGCGCGCCAGACTAAGCGCTTGGCGGCCCGCGATCGCCGCAACGATGCTGCTATGCGTGGGCGGCCTTGGGGGCTGGATGGCGCACGGGGTGCTGACCCCGCCCATGAACGGCGTCGGCGCGCTGGCCCACGAGGCCGCCGACAACTACCGCGTCTATGCGTCCGACCTGCACCGGCCTGTCGAGATGGGGTCGGCGCAGAAGGCCGACCTCGTCCGCTGGGTGTCCAACCGCCTGCGCAGTCCGGTCGCGGTTCCCGATCTGCAGTCGGCTGGCTATCGCTTCATCGGCGGACGCCTGGTGACGACCCCGCACGGGCCTGCGGCCATGTTCATCTATGACGACGCTCAAGGCGAGCGGCTGGCGGTCATGGTCCGGCCGATGAAGGTGGAGAAGAACACCCGCATGTCGGAACAGACCAATGGCGGCTTGGACGGCGTCTCTTGGGCAAGCGACGGCATCGGCTACAGCCTCGTTGCGCCCACAAGATCTGAATCGCTGCATCCCTTAGCGGACGAGGTGCGTCGGCAAGTCGAAGCCATCGCGTGACCTCTAGCGTTCAAGTTTGTGAGCGCCCAACGCTGTTTCGCAGCACTTCGTCGCCGTAGAGCCGGGCGCTCCCCCGGGCCTACTGTTCGAAGAGAGGGGACCGCCGACTAGGTCGCGCCAGTAACCGACGTTGGCGGAGCTCCAGGAACTAGACGTTTGGCGCCTCCTTCGCCGCATTCCGCGGCCGAGCTCAATCGGCCATTGCCTGGCCATGAGCCCTAGGGTGGCCGCGCCCTCCCAGCGGGCCAGGCGATAATTCGTCGGCGCCCCTTGCGGCGCGGCCACTCACGTAACAAATAATATTACATGAAACGTGATAGCCGCCTGTCCGTCGCCCTCCACGTGCTCCTGCACATGGCTCAACGTCCAACATCGATGACCTCCGAGGAGATGGCGGCCTGCGCCGGGACCAATCCGGTTGTCATCCGGCGCACCTTCGCGGGCCTTCGCGAGGCCGGGATCGTTGTCTCGACAAAGGGACACGGCGGTGGCTGGAGGCTGGGTCGGCCGCTATCGCAGATTAGCCTTGCAGACGTTCAGGAAGCGCTGGACGAGCCCATCATCGCTCTGGGCAAGGCCGAGGAATCGCCGGGGTGCCTGATTGAACAGGCCGTCAACGCGGCGCTCGACGAGGCGGTCGTGGAAGCGCGCGCCTTGTTAACAAAGCGGCTGGCGACTGTGTCGCTGGCCGACCTGTTCGGCGGCGTCGACATCACCAAAATTCCCATCCCCAAGGACCATCACCATGTTTGACGCTATCGTCGTGGGCGGCAGCTTCGCTGGGCTCTCCGCGGCCATGCAACTGGCCCGCGCGCGTCGTCGAATTCTGCTCGTCGACGCGGGTCTGCCCCGCAACCGCTTCGCCGACGCCTCGCACGGCTTCCTGGGCCAGGATGGCAAAGCTCCGGGACAGATCGTGCGAGAGGCGACCTGTCAGGTCACCGCCTATCCGACGGTGGATTTTATCCACGGAGAGGTTCTGGACGCCGAGGCGCTCCAGGTTGGCTTCAAACTGGCCATGGCCGGCGGTCGCGTCATCAAAGCGCGGCGGCTCGTCCTGGCCACCGGAGTCGTCGATATTTTGCCGGAGGTTGCGGGCTTGAAGGAACGCTGGGGCGCCAGCGTTCTGCACTGTCCCTACTGCCATGGCTATGAGCACCGCGATCGGCCTTTGGGCGTGATGGCGGGACATCCGATGTCGGCCCATCAGGCCGCGATGATACCCGACTGGGGTCCAACGACGCTGTTCACCCAGGGCATGTTCGAACCGGATCATGAACAGCGCGCGCTGCTGGACGCCCGTGGGGTGAGCATTGAGCGGACCCCCGTCGTCGCCCTGCTGGGCAGCGCGCCCGACCTCGAGGCCGTGGCCTTGGCCGACGGACGCACGGTCGCGCTGAACGGCCTCTTTGTCGCGCCCGCCCAGCGCATGGCCAGCCCTTTAGCCCAAATGATCGGTTGTGAATTCGACGAAGGGCCGCTGGGACCGATCATCCGAACCGACGCCTGGAAAGCCACGACCGTGCCCGGCGTTTACGCGGCCGGAGACGCCGCACGCCCCATGCAAAACGCCACCCTAGCCTCGGCCGATGGGGTTCTGGCTGGTGTCGGCGCCCACCAATCGCTGATCCGCGATGCGCTGGCCGCCTAAAGTCCTGTCAGCCTTCCAAGGGGCTAGGTGCGCCAGGTCTCGTCACTAGAAACGTCGGCTAACACTTCCATCCTGAGCAATCTGCCTCCGGAAATTCGGTGTGCCAGCCGCTCCACGAAGGCGGCATAGCGCTCCTGCCCCTTCGCCGTAGCTGCACGATCTTCGGCGGAAGACATTGCCGGTGTGACCTTGAGCCAAGTCCTGATGAACATGGCAACGGCCTCGGTCGCTATCGTGAGATCCCGCTCATGTCGGTCCATCTGCCGCGACAGCCGGTCTAGGCGCCGGGTGAGCACTCCCTCGGCCGCCTCGGCGGAGTCCGGCGATAGGTACGACTCGATTGCGGCCCGCGCGATTTCGGATTTCCCGCGGCCAGTCCGACGGCTCAACGCGTCCAGCTTTCGGATGGTCTCGGGCGGGAGGAAGACCTTGGTCGCGACCTTCACAGGTCATCCCCCAGCGGGATGCCGTCGTCGTGGTCCATCGCTGCCTGTCGGGCTACACCGGCGAAACGGCGCTGCACCTCACTTCCCTGCTGGTCATCACCGTCGACATCGACGTCTTCCCCAACCGCCGTATCGATAGGCGCCGGGGATCGATGCTCATGATCCGCGAGCACTGGCTCTTGTTTCAGGCCGCCTTCATCCAGCGATCCTGCAAGCGAGGCATGGGCGATGGCGTCCGAGTTAAGGATCGCCCCCCAGGGCGACACCGCCGGAGACCGAAACCGCGGATAATCGGCAGCGAGCTTGCGCACGCGCCCAGCCAATCTTTGGTCGGTGTAGTAGCGGATTTTGCGCGCACGGATTGGCGGCGTCGCGCCAGCAAAGATGATCGCTTCGTGCGCCGGCAGTTGCATGATCTCACCCGGCGTAAGCAGCGCTCGAGCCGTCTCTTGGCGAGAGACCATCAGGTGACCGAGCCACGGCGAGAGCCGATGCCCCGCGTAATTCTTCATCGCCCGCATCTCGGTGGCGGTGCCGAGACTGTCGCTAATGCGCTTGGCGGTTCTCTCGTCGTTGGTCGCGAACGCCACGCGGACATGGCAGTTGTCGAGGATCGAATTGTTGGGCCCGTAGGCCTTCTCGATCTGATTCAGCGACTGGGCGATCAGAAATGAGCGGATGCCATAGCCTGCCATGAAGGCGAGCGACTGCTCAAAGAAGTCGAGACGCCCGAGGGCCGGAAACTCGTCGAGCATCAGAAGGAGCTGTCGCCGCCCATGGGCCGCCTCAAGCCCCTCGGTCAGCCGCCGGCCTATTTGGTTCAGCAACAACCGGATCAGCGGCTTGGTTCTGCTGATGTCCGACGGCGGGACCACAAGATAGAGGCTGACGGGCTTGTCCGCTTCGACCAGGTCATCGATCCGCCAGTCGCAATGCGAGGTCACCGCCGCGACGACGGGATCTCGGTAGAGACCAAGGAAACTCATTGCCGTGGAAAGGACGCCGCTCCGCTCATTGTCGCTCTTATTCAAAAGCTCCCGGGCGGCGCTCGCGACGACGGGATGCACTCGGTCGCCGAGGTGGCGGGTGGACATCATCACCCGAAGCGTCGTCTCGATCGTCCGGGACGGATCGGCGAGGAAGTTGGAGACGCCGGCCAGGGTCTTGTCGGCCTCCGCGTACAGCACGTGGAGAATGACCCCGACGAGCAGGCTGTGAGACGTTTTTTCCCAGTGATTTCGGCGCTCAAGCGCACCTTCCGGGTCGACCAGGATATCGGCCACGTTCTGCGTGTCGCGCACCTCGGTCGGGCCGGGACGGATTTCCAGAAGGGGGTTGTAGGCGTCGCTGGTCGCGTCGGTAGGGTCGAACTTCAGCACATGGCCGAACGCGGCCCGGGCCCCAGCGGTGAGCTGCCAGTTCTCCCCTTTGATATCGTGAACCACAGCGGAGGCCGGCCAAGTGAGCAACGTAGGCACGACCAAGCCGACCCCCTTGCCGCTACGGGTGGGGGCAAAGCACAAGACGTGCTCAGGGCCGGCATGGCGAAGGTAGTCTTCCCCCAGCCGTCCCAGCATGACGCCGCTGGCGCCGAGCAGGCCTGCGGCAAGCACCTCGCGCCGCGTCGCCCATCGCGCCGAGCCATAAGTGGTCACCGACTTGGCCTCGCGCGCGCGCCAGATCGACAGCGCGATGGCGGCCGCTACGCCGGCGAGAGACCCTCCGGCCGCCAGGAATGCGCCCCGCAAGAACACCGCGGGCGCATAAGCTTCGTAGATGAACCACCAGACGAAGAAGGCTGGGGGTGGGTATATCGGCTGGTCGCCGATCTCAAACCAAGGCGGTCCAAGCCGTGGCTGATAGTCGAGTTGCCAGGCGGTCCATTGGGTGGCGAGCCAGATACCTCCGAGGGCCAAAGCCCCCACGAGAAGGATCTGACCCCAGAGGATCTTCGTGCCGGTCATTTGCTTGCACCATCACAGTCCGAGCCCGCGCTTTTTCCCCAGCGACCACTCCACCCCAGCCTTCGTGATTGTGCCCGTCACCTCCTGTCCAAGTTTGGCATCCAGCGCCTTCGTCCACGGGACGAGCTGAAACCCCAGGCCATCGTCGATCATCGCAAAGCGACCCGAGGCGAGGTCGAGTCGGCGGGCGTAGACGCCCGTCAAGGGTTCGCCTTCTCCAGCCCGAACAACGCCGCCACTGGTCTTTCGAAATTGTGCTTCAACCCGATCGAGTTCGCCTTGCCGAAGCGATCCGATGAGGTTGCCGTTGGCCTTGAATTGGCCGTCGACGATCCGCCCCCTCCCCTCCGACACAAGATGGTCGCGCCGACGATCGAGAGCGGATCGCACCTCAGCGCCGAACCCGTGAGAGGCAAGGCTGGTGGGTTCTTTGACGACCAGCTGGCGGTCGAGCCAGGTTGCGCCGTCGGCGGAGATCTGGCGATCGATCGACAGGTCCGATCGATGAATAACCTGGAGCCCCGGGGCGCCTTGGCTATCGAAAGCTCGGATTTCCAAGAGTCCGCCAGCCGGCGTATCGCCTGTCGCGTGAAGGGTCGCGAACCGGAAGTGATGGAGACGCCCGTCGACGCCGTCGACGATCACGTAGGCCTGGCCATTGAGCTCGTCGTGGAGACCCCGCTCAACGACACGCCCAGTGACCGGTGACGCCAGGCAATCACCTTCAATGATCAGGCTCGCGGGATCACGTTCGCCCTCGCCCATCGCACGATGCAGGGATTTGATGATGTCCCCTCGCAGGGCGAGTTCTCGCAGGCGCGGCTCGAGGTCTTCGACAACCTGCCAGCGGCCAGGCGCTCTCTCGTCGGCAAACCCGTACCGCTGCAGGACCTGAAGGCGGCCGACGAGGCGGCGGCGATCGTCATCGCCCTCGTAGCGACGAGGACGAAGGTCGACCTCACCGGTTTCCCCGAGACTGGAAACGATGCGGCGATCAAGCCCGGTCCAGCGCTCGGCCGAGACCTCCCGATCTGCGGCCGCGCCGATCTCGAGCGCGGAGCGCGGGCCAAGTTCTTGGGTAACCAGCAGCTGGGCGCGCTCTCGCAGCCCTCGCGCGATGTAGTCGCGATCGATCACCAGATCCGAACCGTCCTCGGCGACACCGCGAACGAGGATATGGACGTGCGGGTTGTCCGTGTTCCAGTGATCGACCGCGACCCAGTCTAGCCGCGTCCCCAGGTCCCGCTCCATCTGGGCCATCAAGTCACGGGTGGTTGCCCCTAGGTCGCTCAGCTGCTCGGCGTCCTCGGGCGACACGATGAAACGGAAGTGATGCCGGTCTGGCTCGGACCGCGCGGCGAAAGCCCCGTGATCGGCGGCGCCGTCACGATCGAAGGCCTCGCTCGCCCGACCATCCCGTCCCGACCCGCCGCGTCGCAGGTAATAGAGATGTGTGCCGACACTTGCCGCCCGGAAGCGCGCGCCTTGGTGACGCACGATCCGGGCCTTGATGACTACCCGGCGACTCGAGTGCGACGGCGGGACTGAACGACCTCGACCGAACGACCGCACGCGAGATTTCGGTCCCAAGTCCAGAGTGCCAAGCCCTGATCGGCGTGTCGCGGCCGACACCTCCGAAGAGAAGCTGCGGATCTGCCGAGGCGCCTTGGCGCGCTTGCCACCGAGACGACCAAGCTTCGGCTCGAAATCGTCGTCACGCGTCATGGCCTAGGGCCTTCGGCGCTCTGGTCCCTAAAAGACCGCTGATTTCATTGGGATTTCGCCGGTTGAAGGGCTGTGAAAGCCCTGGGGGTTCCTGAAAATCTCCAACATCATCAATCGCATAGGGCCAAATGGTCCCTGTGCTTTTATCTTGCCTTAGCCGATGACCCAGGGTTTGCGTTCGGTTGTTGCACTCTTGTTCTCCTTCCATGAGGCGAACCATGTCGGGCTCCTGATTATCGAGGGAGGTCGGCCGTGGCGTCGAAGCGCTACCAAAACCGAGGGCTGCGAACCTATTGGGCGATCCACATCGAGGCGTGGCGGCTGAGCGGTCTGTCGCGCGCGGCATACTGCGGCGAGCACCGGCTCAAGCCGGCCGTCTTCGGCAACTGGCTGAAGAAGATCGGTGACGCCGACGCCTTGCAGCACAAGCCTTTGAGCAAGCGAAAGCCTCCGCCGCGACGCTCCACCAGCGAGGTCCGTAACAGGGCCGTGCAGGCGTTCTGGGCCATGCACGTCGAGGCCCACCTGTGGAGCGGACTGAGCGCTGCGGAGTACGCCAGCGCCCATCGGCTGACGACCTCGTCGCTGCGTCAGTGGCGTCAACGCCTGGACGAAGACCCCCTTGGGATCGATTGGCGAGAGCTCGTTCATCCCAGCGCCCGCCCGTATGTGGGCCCCAGACGAAGCACTAGTGCTAAGTCCCCAGCGTTGGAATCCGGCTTGACGGGCGCGACTAGAACCCTTTGCGACGGTGACGGCCGGAGCAGTCGCCGGACGTTCAGCGACGAGCAAAGGCGCGCCATCGTCGCCGAGACGCAGCTTCCCGGCGCCACGGTCAGCGCGGTGGCCAGGAACCACGGCGTGGTCACCAGCATGGTGTTCCGATGGCGCGCGCAGATGGGGCTTGGCCAGGACGAGCGCGCCCGGCTGGCTCGTGTCCGGCTGGTTGGCGATGGCCGGAAAGCGGCGGGCCAGGCTCTCACGGCGGGCATTCCCTTGCCCATCCCCGAGGGCGCGGTGGCCGTCGATCTTGGCGACGGACGCAGGGTCTTCGCGCCGCCCGGGAGCGATCCAGACGAGGTTCGGCGGTACGTGGCGCAGCGGGAGGCGGCCCGATGATGATCATCCCATCCGGCGTGAAGGTGCATCTGGCGCTGGGCCACACCGATATGCGCAAAGGCTTCAATGGCCTGTCGATGCTGGTGCAGGAGGTGCTGAAGGAGGACCCGTTCTCGGGCCACCTGTTCGCCTTCCGGGGACGAAAGGCCGACACCATCAAGCTGCTCTACTGGGACGGAACGGGCCTGTGCCTGTTCACCAAGCGGCTGCAACGCGGGCGCTTCATCTGGCCGCACATCACCACGCCAGGCGGCTCGGTGGTGCTCTCGCCCGCGCAGCTCGCCATGCTGATCGAAGGCATCGACTGGCGGTTCCCGGAGCGCACCTGGCGGCCTGCCATCGCCGGCTGAAACAGCGTCAAAACCCCTATTGGATAAGGGGAAAATGCTTGGTCGCGGACTCCGAAAATAGTAGAATCGGGCATGCGGCTGGATCTCGAAAACCTGCCTACCGACACGGCCTTGCTGCACCAGCTGGTGCGCGAAATGGCCGGCTTCGTCGGTGAGCGGGACGGCGAGATCGACCGGCTCAAAGCCATCATCAAGCAGCTCCAGCGCGCGCAATTTGGACGCCGTTCCGAGCGCCTGGACGCTTATCAACTGGCGCTGGCCCTGGAGGATGTCGAGACCGATCTGGCCGCCGCCGAAGCGCGCCGGCCCGACATCCTGCCGGCGCCCGCGAAGACCCAGCCCAAGCGCAAACCGCTCCCCGACCACCTGCCGCGCGAAGACCGGTTGATCGACATCGACAGCCCGGTCTGCGCCTGCGGCGGCACCCTGCACAGCATCGGCGAGAGCGTCAGCGAGATGCTGGACTGGGTCCCGGCGCAGATGCGGGTGATCCGGATCGTGCGCCCCAAATACGCCTGCCGGGCCTGCGCAACGGTCGTCCAGGCACCGGCGCCGGAGCGGCCGATCGACGGCGGCTTGGCCACGCCGGCGCTGCTGGCCCAGGTGCTGGTCAGCAAGTATTGCGACCACACCCCGCTCTATCGCCAGTCCAAGATCTTCGCTCGGCACGGCGTGGATCTGGAGCGCTCGACGCTGGCCGGCTGGGTCGGCGGGGCCTGCTGGTGGCTCCAAGCCCTGCACGACAGGCTGTCGGCCAACCTGTTCGCCAGCAGCCATCTGTTCGCCGACGACACGCCGATCCCGGTGCTGGATCCTGGCCGGGGCCGGACCAAGACCGGGCGGCTCTGGGCTTACACGCGTGATGATCGACCGTGGGGCGGACCCGAGCCGCCGGGCACGGTCTATGTCTATGCGCCGGACCGGAAGGGTGAGCGCCCGGCCGCCCATCTGGGCCGGTTCAAGGGTGTCCTCCAGGTCGATGGCTATGCCGGCTTTGAGCCGCTGACCGCGTCCGGCGACGTCAAGCTGGCGGCCTGTTGGGCGCATGCCCGGCGCAAGTTTTATGAGATCGCGGAGTCCACCAAGGCGCCCGTGGCCGTCGAAGCGCTCCGCCGGATCGGCGAGCTTTACGCCATCGAAGCCCAGGTGCGCGGCCAGTCGGCGGCGCTGCGGCGGGCGGCGCGTCAGGAGTCTTCCCGTCCGCTGGTGGACGCTTTGCGCATCTGGTTCGAACGTCAGCTGGCCCGCGTGCCGCCGCGCGGCGCCCTGGCTGAGGCCATCCGCTACGCCCTTGGTCGCTGGGACGCGCTCAGCCTGTTCCTCAGCGACGGCCGCATCGACCTGGACAACAACCCCGTCGAACGCGCGATCCGGCCCATTGCTCTCGGCCGCAAGAACCACCTGTTCGCAGGTTCGGACGGCGGCGGCGACCGCTGGGCCGTGGTCGGTTCGCTGATCGAGACCGCCAAGATGAACGGCGTCGAGCCCTTCGCCTACCTGCGCGATGTGCTCGAACGCATGGTCGATGGCCACCCCGTCAACCGCCTCGACGAGCTGCTGCCCTGGGCCTGGAAGAGCGGAAATCACGTCAACACCTGACGGACGTGCAGCAGCCGGACGCATACGACCCAGGACGGACGCTCCCTGCCCCGTCGCCCACATTCCTTCGCCAAAGTTGACCAGGCCCCTGACCCCGCGCGTCATGGCCCGACACCCCGCCACGCTACGCTAGCGCCCGGCGATATGAAGAGAGCCGAGCTACGCCAGTCAGGAGCCTGAAGCGAAACCGGAGGAGCACCGCCATTCCCCAGCCGAGGGGCAAGGCGCCAGACATAGTTCTGGGTCTCGATGGGCAGGGAAGCCGTGCCCGCCAGATACCGCTCATAGCGCGCGGGACCGGCATTGTAGGCCGCCAGGAAGCCAGGCGCCCCGTAACGATCGTACATCCGGCGCAGATAGGCCGAACCTGCCAGGATATTGGCGCGGGGCTCGAAAAGGGTCATCTCCCAGGGCCAGCTCATTGTTGATATCTCGCCACGTCGCGGGCATCAGCTGCATCAGCCCCATCGCGCCCTTGGCCGAGACCGCGCGCGTTCGACCGCCGCTCTCCTGGTCCATGACGATCCTGATCCAGGATCCAGGAAGACTGAACCGGCCAGCCGCTTCGTCGATCGCCGCGGCGATGATCTGATCGCGCCGTATGTCCTCCGCCGCGACGGACTGGCCGTGGGCAAGCCCGACTATCAAGAAGGAGAGAGCGACGGTCGCGCACTGCGCGCGCGAAGATTTTCCGGCCACCTCGATCTTAAACATCTTGCGGCCGTGCTCGGCGCCGCCAAGGGCAAGGCGCGTCCCGCGCCGGCCTGGCGGCCGCCCTTGACCGCGCCTGCGCGCGACCGCCGACGTGGTCTCGACCGGGACGGGGAAAGGACCGGAAGACCAACCGAACAGGGAAAGGATGGACGCAAAGCTCATGGCCGCGCGCCCCAAGTCAAAACCGGACGCGCCCTCCCGATCACGCCTCGGGCGGGGATCGGGCCGAAGTACCGGCTGTCGAGGCTGTCCGGAGCGCGCCCGTTGACGATCAGGATTTCGTCGACGGCGATGGATTTGCAGCCGCGATAGGCCGGGAGTGGCCGTCCCAAGCGGTCGCTATATTTGGCGCGAGCGAGCCACTGCCCGTCAATGAAAAGGCCCTCGGTCGTGCCGCAGACCTGTTGCCCCGGCCCAGCCGCGAAGACCTTCAGCAGCGGAACATTGGCGGGCAGGTAGCCGCGCTTGGCCATCCACCTTGCCAGCGGCGGTGGCGGTCGAACGGCGACCAGGTCGCCGATGGCGAAGCGCCCTGGCGTAACCCAGTAGAAGCCTTCGGGCGCACTCGCGGTGGTATTGAGGAGGAGACGCGGCGCGCGATCAGCGCGAGCCGTGACAATCGCGATGAGGCCGCCGAGCACAGCGACCAGCGCGGGGGCGGATCGGGGGCGGCTCACGCGAAGAGACTCCGGCGCACCAACCACGCGCGGTGTCGCGCTCGATCATAGGTGCGTGGCGGCAGTCCAACGGCAACCCGCGCGCCAACGTGACGCCAGTAGTCTGGCGCCACGTGTTCCGGCGCGAAGCCACCGCGCTCCACGCCGTCGATCGCCTCAAGAACCTGTTGGACCTTCGACCAGCCCGCAATGTTGAGCAGGATTTCAGCGCCCGGCGCGACCTCCGGATAGATCGTGAAGGGCGTTCCAGGCGTAAACGCGCGCAGCACGGCGATCCGCGACTGCACCGTTCCGTATTCACCGGCGCGCCAGCGCACGAAGCAAAACACTGCTCCTGGCGCGAACCCCACCGTACGCCGACGACGATCGTGATCGACCTCCGACACCGGCTTGCCGAACCGGATCCATCGCTCGATGCGATCCTTGAGGAAGAGCAGGTCGACGCGCGTCAGCGTGGTCGATGCGCCCTCAGTGCTCATCGGACGCGTCCCGATAAGCAGGCGCGATGGCCGCGTGAGGCTTAGCCGGCGACATCGCGACGGCGTCTCTGTCGCTGGTGGAGCGCCGAAGGCCACGACGCGACCAGGCCTGCAGATCGGCCAAGGCGTAGACGACCCGACCTCCATTCTTCCGGTAAAGGGGCCCCGTTCCGTAGACACGGTGCTTGGCCAAGGTGCTGACGGTCAGACGCAGGATCTTTGCGGCCTCAGGGGCCAGCAGCAGGCGTTCGACGCCCTCTTCAACGGAATTCGACATGCGGCGGTCCTCGACAACCGCCGGGAAGGTCCAGGCAAGGAACGGCGGCTCGGGGAAACCGTGGCTCAGCACGTCCACGCTGGAGGATGGCGAAGACCGGGCAGGCCTTTATTCGCCACCCCTCAGAAGCCTCCCCGAAGTAGCTTGAGGTATCCGCCCGCCATCAAGGCCCGCCCGCGCCGCACTAGGCGGATCGTCACGTCGCGGACCGACGAGGTCTTGAAGGCCGCCAAGTCCCCGATATCGCCGAAAAGCTGCGCGGCGATCTCGCGATAACTGCGATGGCTCTGAACACCATCAAGCGCGCCCAAAGCGCGAGCGAGACGCTCCTGCTGAACGGATGACAAGCGCGATCGGGGCGGTGTCTCGGTCGTATCGGCGCGGCGTAGGGCATCAACGGCCCTCACCCGAAGACGGAAGTCCGCGTCATACGAGAGGACAACGACCAACGGACCCGCCGACGTCGCGCCGTCACGCAATTGCACCTGAAGACCGCTTGGCAGACGAACGTGCGCGCCATCATCTCCTATGATCGGCGAAAGACGCGCTAGTGGAGAACGTCGCGCCGATCCGAAGGTAGCGCGCTCCATCGGTACAACGATGCCCGGCGCCACGTCAGCACGCCAGACCACCCTCCCCTCGTCGGCGGACAGCTCAGGATCGGCTGCGGCTGACAAGCCCCATCGCCTGTCAATGGCGCTTCCCAGGCGCACCGCGCGAGCAAAGTCTTCGCGATAGCTCGGATTGCGGCGCAGGAATTCCCAGCACAGCGCCGGCACCGGGAGGCCGAGGAATGAGCGCCAGCCGCCGCCGAAGCCCGCGCCCGGCGACCCAACCGGTCCCGGATTGGCGAGCGGCGCGGCCATAAAGTTGATGCCGCCAGAAGCCTACGCTGTATGCACTCAGAAGCCGCTCCGCGAGCAGAGTGGAGGCCCCGATCGGCAGCAATCACCCGACTGAGGCGCAAGCAATTTGAAGTTTGTCGCCAAAGATTGCGCGCCCGACTTCATGGCGCTGCCGGTTTAGATGCAGCATCACTTGCGCATTTTCAGCGCCGCTGTGATCAGCTCACTGAGCTTTTCCAGATCCTCGTCATCGAGGCCGACGACCTGCTTGAAGATAGTGCTTAAAGGATCGGTTCGACCGGCACGCACCGCGTAGTGCCCCACGCCGAAGAAATCCCGGATTTCGATTTTGAGGGCAGTCGCTAGACGCTCGAGCATTTCAAGCGTCGGGGACGCCTCCCCACTTTCGAGACGTTGGATCGCGTTCGTCTGACGTTCGATCAATTCCGCCAATTGAGCTTGGCTCAAGCCAGCACGTTTCCGGTGTTGGCGAAGCAGATCTCTGAACTGTTCTTCGACTGTCGCCATCCGCCCCGAAGCCCATCGTACTCAGGCGAGTGATGTTCAACGGCGACGCGGGAGCGGACAGGCCGCATAAAGGTGTATTTAAAATCAAATACACCTTTTCAAGGTGTATTTTCTGTAGGATTCTGTGGGGCAATCAGAAGTGGAATACCCCATGGATGGCTTTGTCCCACCAGCCACACCCTCGGACGTGATGAGCGCTGCCGAAGCGCTTGTTCGCCAGTACGGGGATTGGCTTAGGAACAGGCTACGCATCCGCTATGGCGACGAAGCCGAGGATCTAGCCCAAGAAGCCATTATCAAAACCGCTGCCCAGGACGCCTCTTCCCAAGTGCGTCATCCCAAGGCTTTCTTGCTTGCGGTCGCCAACAATCTCGCCGTCGATCGGGCGCGCCGCGAACGGCGCGAACGCCAGGGTCACGCGGATGCGTTGCTCATGCAAACGCGTTCGACGGCGCTGACGACCGAAGACCTGCTGGTCCTCAAAGATATCGTACTAGCTCTCCCGTCTGAGTTGCGCGATGCTCTCGTACTGACGAAGATCAAGGGCTTGAGCTACGAAGATGTCGCCGCGCTCAAAGGATGGAAGGTGAGAACGGTGAAGGATCGCGTGCGCCAAGCACTGGTCATCACGCAAGCGGCGCGGGACTGAGGCGGCACAGGATATGACCGATCAACGGGAAATTCCGCGCTCGACGCGTGAGGCGGCCGACTGGTTGACGCGCTTGAACGACGACAAGCTTCCAGACGGCGATATCGAAGCATTCTCCGCCTGGCGCGCCGTCCCCGAGAACAGAGCCGCCTACGAGCGACTGGAAGATCTAAGCCAATCCTTGCGCTTGCTGGCCAATGATCCGGACATCGAGGCGGTCGCGGCGAGCGCCATGACCGGCACGACCAAGCCGAAGGTTCACTTCATTGGACGCGGGCGAAGAGGGTACTTCGTGTTGGGGGCCGCGCTGGCGGCCGCGCTGATCGGCGGCGTTTCAGCGACGTTGGTCTTCCGCCCGCCGTCCTATTCGACCGGCGTCGGGGAGACTTTCAGTGCACGCCTCGACGACGGCTCTCGCGTGACGCTGAATACCGACAGCCGCGTCCGGATCCGCTACAGCAAAGGCGAGCGACGCGTCGAACTCGTGCGCGGCCAAGCCTTCTTCGACGTTGCTCATAACGCGGCGCGCCCGTTCATCGTGGCGGCCGGCGACACTGAGACCCGCGCCTTGGGCACGAAGTTCGAAGTGCGGCGCACGGCCGACGGGGTGCGCGTCACGCTCACCCAAGGCAGCATCGTCGTGACGGACCGGGACAAACCGAGCGCCACGTGGCGGCTCGTTCCCGGGCAGGCCTTGGCGCTTTCACCGCGCTCCGTCGCTGCCGCCAAGCCCGTCGCGGTGGACGCCAAGGCCTCCAGCAGCTGGACGACTGGCGACGTCACGTTCCAGGACGTTCCTTTGTCCGCAGCCGTGGCCGAGCTCAATCGCTACAGCCGCCGCAAGATCGTCTTGGCCGACGGTGTCGACGCCAACCGCGTCGTCAACGGCGTCTTCTCATCGAGTGACACGACGGATTTCGTCGATGCCGTGACCACCCTTTTCGGGCTTGATCGCGTCGCCAAATCGAACGGCGACGTCGAATTGCAACCTAAGGTGCGCCGAGCGAGTTAGCGTCATAATTTTTTCACGGGCGGATGTCCCTCGGCGTCCTCCCCACCGTCTCTCCCGCACACCACCCGCGGCCGTTCGGCGTCTCGCCCTGAGGCGCCCCGCAGGGTGGAGGGGGAAAGAGTGAGATGACGCGTACGTCGCTTTGTTTGTTGAGTTCAGTCTCCACCTGCGTGCTGGTCGCCGCGACAGCGCCGGCCTGCGCGTGGTCGCAAGAAACCCAGGTCACGCTTTCGGTGCCGGCCGGGCCGATGCAGAAGTCGCTGATCGCTCTGGCTTCGCAAGCCAACATCAAGATCCTCTTCGAAAGCGATATCGTCGCCGGGATGCAGGCGCCGGCGCTGCAAGGCCGTTTCACGGCGCGCGAAGCTCTGGAAAAGCTGCTCGGCGGCAGCAACGTCGTCGTGCAGCAGGTGCGGCCCGGCGTGATCGTGCTCCGCTCGATGCGCACGCCCGTCAACAACCAGAGCAGCGACCGCGTCCGCGACCCGGTCGCTGCGGACCCGCCGCTCACCGCTGACGCCAAAGAGGCCGTCACGGTCGAAGAGATCGTCGTGGGCTCGCACATTCGCGGCGTCAGAAATGTCGCCTCCCCTGTCATCACCGTGGGACGCGACAGCATCGATCGCGGCGGCTTCGCCACGATAGCAGACGCCCTGGCCGCGCTGCCTCAAACGTTCTCGGGCACGGCGAGCGATCGAGCGGGCGGGGTCGGCGCCGACAGCACCGGCACCAACGCGGGGCGCGCCACGGGCGTGAACCTGCGCGGGCTCGGCGCCGACGCAACGCTGGTCATGGTCAACGGTCGTCGGATGGCGGGCGCGGGCATCATGGCGGACTTCGCCGATATTTCGAGCCTGCCTTTGGCGGCGGTCGAGCGCGTCGATGTCCTGCTCGACGGCGCCTCGGCCGTTTACGGCTCGGACGCCGTCGGCGGCGTCGTCAATGTGGTGATGCGCGACCGCTGGCAGGGCATGGAAACGCGAGCGCGGATTGGCGGCGCCACCCAGGGCGGTCTTGCGCAACGCCAGCTCGCCCAGACCTATGGCGGCGCCTGGCGGACGGGCTCTGTGCTCCTGAGCGCGGAATACCAACGCACGAGCCATCTGCCCGGCCGCGATCGCGCCTACGCGGCCAATGCGGATCTGCGCCCTTTCGGAGGCGTCGATCATCGGCTGTTCTACAGTCAGCCCGGCAACGTCCTGATCAACAACCAACCCGCCTATGCCATTCCCGCCGGCCAAAACGGAACGGGCCTGACGCCGTCATCCTTCTTGGCCGGCCAAGTGAACTACACCAACATCAATGCGATCTCCGACATCCTGCCGACGCAAGAGCGCACGGGCCTTTACGCCTCGGCGACGCAGGAGGTGGGATCAAGGGTGAGCCTCAATGCCGAGCTGCGCTACAGCAATCGCCGGTACGAGCACCGCAACTTCGCGCCCCTGACGGCGATGACCGTGAGCCGGGCCAATCCCCATTTTGTCTCGCCCAATGGCGCGGCCTCGAACGTGATCGGGTACTCGTTCCAGAACGAAACCGGCCCAGTGGTGAGCAAGGGACGTGTCCAGAGCCGCAACGTCTCGCTCGGCGCCAAGGTCGATCTGCCCAAAGGCTGGCGCCTGGACGCCTATGGCGGACACGGTGAAGAGCTGACGCGCGGCGGCAACACCGGCCTGCTCAACTCGGCGGCCCTCAATGAAGCGCTCGGCAACACCGCCGACAGCCCTCTAAGCGGCTATAGCGCTGCGCGCGACGGCTTCTTCAATCCGTACATCGGGCAAGGTCGCAACGCCCAGGCGGTGCTCGATTTCGTCGTCTCCGGCTGGGACAAGCGCCGCACGCTCGGCAAGCTCGACATCGTCAACGCCACGGCGGACGGCGCGCTGTTCAACCTTCCGGCCGGCGCCCTTCGACTGGCCGTCGGCGCCCAGGCGCGTCGCGAGTTCCTGAAGACCAGCGGGGTGAGCACCGCCTCGTCTCTGACCCCCACCCCAACGCTTGCGCGGCGGGGCGAGCGCACCGTCAAGGCGGTGTTCGCCGAAGCGCGCCTGCCGCTCTTCGGCGGCGAGTTTCGAAAGCCCGGCCTGGCGAAGCTCGAGCTCTCGGCGGCCGTTCGTCGAGAGGACTACGGCGGCGGCGTCGCGGCGACCGTTCCCAAGTTCGGGGCTGGCCTGGGCGCCCGTCGACGATCTGACCTTCCGGGCCACCTACGGCGAGTCTTTCCGCGCGCCTTCGATCGGCCAGCTCACCGACGTGCCCGGCGCCTCACCCGTGAACCTGGTCAACGGATCCAAGACGACGCTGACGCTCATCCTTTCGGGCGGAAATCCCGGCCTCATGCCTGAGACCGCGAAGTCGTGGACCGGCGGTTTTGACTTCACGCCCGCCAGCCATCCAGAGCTCACGCTCTCGGGAACGCTATTTCGCACCGCGTTCGAAGGGCGAATTGGCCGGCCGGCGGTCAGTTATCTTTCGACCATCCTGACGGCGAGCGACTTGGCGCCCTTCCGCACCTTCATCGCCCCCGCCACCAATCCGGCCGACCTGGCCCTGGTGAAGACCTATCTGGCGCTTGCCTCGGCGTCGTCCCAGGCGCTCTACCCCGCCGAGGCCTATCGCGCGATCGGCGATGCTCGCTACGTCAACGCCGGCGCCTTCACGGTCGAAGGCCTGGATTTCCAGGGCGGGTATCGCGTCGATCTCGGCGCCGACCGGATCGATTTGAACGGCAACCTCTCCTGGCTGCTGCACTACAAGCGCGAGGTGACACCGACCTCGACATCGGTCGAACTGGCCGGCATGGCGGGCTTCCCGGCCGATCTACGGGCTCGCGCGTCCGCCACCTGGTCTCATGGTTCCTTCGCCTCGACCATGACGATCAATCACATCGGCGATCTGCGCACGAACGATGCCCGCCGGATGCCGACGCTCATCACCGCTGACCTACAGGTGCGCTGGTCGCCGAACGCTCGCACGGGTCCCTGGAGAGGGTCGGCCGTCACGCTCACGGTCCAGAACGTCTTCGACAAGGATCCGCCCTTCTACGACGCACCGCAGATCGTGGGCTTCGACGCGGCCAACTATGATCCCAACGGGCGCGTGATCGCGCTGCAGCTGACCAAGGCCTGGTAGGCCGTCACCCTCCAAAGACTTCGGAGTTTCAAGTCATGCGAGAACTCGCAGGGCTGGCGCTTGCCTGTGCGCTGGCCATGCCGGTCGCGGCGGAACCCTCCGCCGCGCTTCGGCCCTACACGGTGGACAATCTGCTCGCGGTGCAGAACTTCGGCAAGGCCGTGTTCTCTGGAGACGGCCGCAACGTCGTCTTCGAGGTTCAAGGTCCCCTGACGGCGGCCGGCCGCTGGGACATGGAGTTCCTTCACCCTTCAACGCACCGGCCGCCTTTACGTCGTCGACGGCAAGGCTGGCGGACCACCCCGTCGGCTGCTGTCGTCGCCCGAGGGCGTGGGCGAAAGCCTCGGCGCCCTCTCGCCCGACGGCCGACGCTTGATCGTCTATCGCCTCGTCGACCATACCAACGAGCTGGGCGTGGCCGACCTCTCTACGGGCGCGGTACGCTGGTTGGGACGCGGGGTCGAACTGGAGTGGGCGGCCAGCCTCGCCCGCTGGCGCAACAATGACGAGGTCGTCGCGCTGACGACGACGCCACAGACGCCCTCCATGTGGCTGAACAAGATCTGGCAAACGCAGGCGCGCACAACGTCGGCCTGGGCGGCCGCGCAAGCGGGCGAGCCCAGCGTCACCGTTCTGGCTGGCGGCCCCGGAGCGTCGCAAAATCCCGCTTGGCCGGACGTTGACCTGATTGCTTTTGATGTGTCGACCGGAGCACAGCGAGTTTTGGCCCGGGGGCCATTCATGGAGCTGGCCATCGCGCCTGGCGGCGGGACGGCCTCGGTGATCTCGGCGCAGGAACCGGTCGCCATGGATCCAGCCTCCTTGGCCCAAAACGGTCTCTTCGACCGCCGGCGACGCCTGGTTCTGGTCAATCTGATCACCGGGCGGACCATCACCGGCTGCGCGCACTGCGACATGGCCTCGACGCTGATGAGTTGGGCGCCCGACGGTCGAGCGGTGCTGATCACCGCCCGTCCAGACGAGGCCAAGTCGGGTGACTGGCGAGACATCCGCTATTGGCGTGTGGACCTTGATGGCAGGTCCACCAAGCTCTCGACCGATCTCGCCCCGGCCACCCTGAACGTGGTCGGGGGCACGACACCGACCTTGCAGGCCGACGCCGGCTGGGTGGATGGCGCGCCGGCGGTCCTCGCTCAGCACGATCAGGAAGAGCAGGTGAAGTGGTGGCGTGTTGGCGCCCAGATCCAACCGCTTACTGGGGCGCTTAAGGTCGAAGGCGCACGTCGCGTCGCGCCGTCGCCTGGGGGCTTCTTGGTCCGGACAAAGGATGGCTTGCTGCGCCTTGGAAATGGCCCAACCCGCCCGGTAGTCGATCCGTCGCACAGGATCGTCACCCCGCCGGCGCTTTCGGGCGACCTTCCTCAGGGTCTTCAGATCGAGACGGCGCGAGGCGTGCGAACGCTCAGCGCGACGGGCCTCTGGGGTCCGAGCTCGGCCACGCCGTCCGGAGCGACCCTGCTGGCGCTGTCGCGCGACGGGGCGAGTCTGGTCCTCTCGAAGACCCCGCAAGGCGTTGCGACTCTAAGCCTGCTGCGCGATGGGCTTGCCGCTCGCGCCCTGATGACGGTCAATCCGGCTCTCGCGGCCGTCGACCTTCAGCCGCCTCGCCCCATCGTCCATCGAACGCCGCGCGGCGAGCAGGTCACAAGCTGGCTCTACACCCCCGCCAACCACGGTCCCGGCGACGACCGCGCCGTGATCGTGGTGCCCTACCCCGGCAGCAACTATCTCGCACCGCCTTCGTCGGCCTCCGGCGATGGACGGGCCTTCACCACCAATATCCGTCTCATGGTCGCAGCAGGCTATGCCGTGCTCGTCCCCAGCATGCCGATACCCGCTGACGCGGCGCCGCAAGTCGGCATGGCCGACGCCATGCTGACGGCCGTGGACGCAGCCCTGGCGGCCGACCCCGGCCTTTCGAAGACCAGACTCGCCGTGTGGGGCCACAGCTACGGCGGCTATGGCGCGTTGGTAGCCGCGACCCAGTCACCCCGCTTCAAGGCGGTGATCGCCTCGTCGGGAGCCACCAACCTCTTTTCCTACTGGGGTTCTCAAGGTCCCGCCGCGATCGCGGTCCCGGAGACTCAGTTCCTGCCATCGACGATGTTCGGGTGGTCCGAGACCGGCCAGGCGCGCTTGGCCGGTCCGCCGTGGCAGCAGGTGCAGCGCTACGTCGACGCCAGTCCCTTGCTGCAGGCCGACAGGATCACCGCCCCGGTGCTTCTGATCCAGGGCGACTTTGACTACGATCCGGAAAAGTCGATGGGGATGTTCGCGGCCCTCTACCGACAAGGAAAGCCGGTCGAGTTGCTGACCTACAAGGGCGAAGGTCACGTGGTTCAATCCCCTGGCAATGTCCGCGACGTCTACCGTCGATCGTTCTCTTTCCTTCAGGCCGCGCTCTCGGCCGCAACGCCGCTCACGGCGCCGATGTCCGAGGCCACCGCGTCGCGGCCCTCCCAATAGCGGACAAAAGCCTCAAGGACGGTCGCGGTCAGCACTTCGGAATAGGCATTGCGGAAGATCAGGACCTCGGGGCTCAAGACGGCCTCGAGGTCTTGGCGTTTTAGAACGCCCTGTTCGACCAGACGTCCGTCCAGGAGAAAGTCCCGCAGCATGGGGACGTTCTTGGCCAGGGTGCGGCCGAGGAACACGGTGATGTCGCCCTTGGAGCGGCGAGCGAAGATCATCTCGGGCAGCCGGTCTCGAAAGACGCGCCGCGCGAAGCTTCGCTCGCCCTCCCCCTGGCTCAAGATCGGCGTCGAGGTTTCCAGGCACGCTTCAACGACCGGCTGACTGAGCAGCGGGTGACAGAGACGGGCCGCTGCGCCTCTGCGCGTGTGGGCGAACAGTCCCTGCGTCAGGGCCAGGCCTCGGATCTGCGCGGCCTTGGCTGGCGCGATGCCCTTGAGGTCGTTTACCCAGGGATGCCAATCGCCCTCGGAGCGTGGCGGCGCGAGGATCTTGGGCACGGTCATCAGCTCCGCCACGGCGCGGCTTGGCCTGCCGCGCACGGCCTGGGCGACAAGGCTCCAGACCGAGCGCCGCGTTCGCCGCGCGACCTCCGCCAGACGCGTCAGACGGTTGCCTTCGCAGGGCGCGCCGCGCAGCAGGTCGCCCGCCAGGTCCGCCGCCGATAGTTGGTAGAAGACGACGTCGCCGCCGTGACCCGTGAACGTGATGTCGGCCCCGATCTGGGCGATCGCTTCGAGCGCCAGATCGTCGAAGTCGGTGTCCAGGATCTCGAAGTTGGGCCTGAAGGCGGCCGCGCCCGACATCAGCCTCTCGACCGAAAGACCGAGCAACTGACGTTCGACGCAACGCAGCGGGGTTCCGGCCAGATCAGCGGCCGCCTGGGCGTAGACGCGCTCATCAGCTTCGGCCTGACCGCGATAGAAGTTCAGGGCCGCGTCGGCGGGCCGGCCAACCGCGCGTAAGCTGTTTGCCACGATCGCCGAATCCAACCCTCCGGAGATCTCGCAGAGTACGCTCTGGCGATCGATCAGGAATGCCCGCAGCGCGCCGTCCACGGCGCGCCGCAGGGCTTGCTCGTCGCCACGACGTGGCCCGCGACGGGCGCGGGACGCCGGCGTCCAGACGACCTCCTCGCGCGCCAGCCGCGGTCCGTGCCGGCAGACGCCGGGGGTAATCCAGGTCACGCCCTGCAGCAGGGGCGCGCGCCCATTCGGCGGGGGTCACTCATCAAGGCCGCGACGCCAGGCCAGTCGATCTTGAGCCCGATGGGCGCCGCGCGGCCCTCGGGCGGCTCGTCTCCGATGATGGTCACGCCATCTCGAAACCACGCGAAGGCGGGTCGCCCGCCCAGTGGATCGGAGAAGACAACGGCCCCGCCGCCATGACGCTCACGCACCACGCCGACATAGTCGCCGAAGGCCTGCTCGGCCAACAGCGGCGCGATGGCGCGTGGCTCCTCGTTGGCCGTGTGGCTGAGCGGTCCGAGATCAAGGCGGCGCGCCTCCCCCTCGTCGAGGGCACGGCGATCGAACACTTCGCCGACAAGAACACCTACCGCGCCCCTCCAGTCGCCCAGGGTCTGGACCTGCGGCGCGGCCGCATCCCTGACCAGGACCGCCAAGCCGTAGGCGGCCGCCGCTTTGCGCCACCCGCGCATCTCAAGGTCCAGGACCATGTCGTCGAAAGGCGCGGCGCTGACGCCGCCAGGATGAGTGAGGGCCAAGTAAGCCATCGCTCAAACGCCTAGGAGAGGCTTGAAGGCGCAGAGTCGTTCGGCCTCGTCGTCGAGCGCGACGTCCTCGACCTGAAGCCAGCAATGGGCCTGGAAGGGCCAGGTGCGAACGCCGAACACCCAGGTCGTCCGGTGACCCAGGGTGCCCAGGAACGCGGCCAGCATGCCGCTGCGAAAGAGGCACGCCCCGTCGAGCGGAAGCCAGGGCGATATCCGTCGCCAGACGGCGAGGTCGGCGAGGAGCGCGGGCAGATCCACCCCGGCTTCGCTCGGCTTGGCGCCCGCGTGGTCCTGGACCAGCTGGCGGAAGGTGCGGCTGCGAGACGTCAGCGCCGCGCGAACGGCCGGCGCCAGGGCCAGAAAATGTTTGCCGCGAATACGGGCCTTTCCGCCCTCCTGGCTCTCAAGCATTTGCCGTGCCGTGCGTGTGGGCGAGCGAGGCGGTCGAGCGCGTAGGCTTTCGAGCGTTCCATGCTCTGCCAAGCCCGCCGCCACCAGCTCCTGCGCGAGCAAGTCGTCTTCCGTGTCGATCCGGCTACCGTCCAGCCGGGCCAGGCCCGGTGGAAGTGGGAGGCAGAAATAGGCGTCCGCGTCGATGTCGAGGAAGACCAGGTCATCATCGATGATCGTGGCGTGGACGGGCTCAGGTAGATGAAGACACACGCTTAATCTCCGTGGGCGAAGGCCAACCGCCGGCGGGGGCGAGCGCACCCCGCCGGCGACCGGGTCAGGCGTTCTGGAATTCGCGCGGCAGCACGATTTCCGAGGTCTGGCCGTCGGAGCCTTCGGTCAGCTTCTTGGCCGAGCCGACGCGGATCAGGCGTTGGGTCATGATGGTCTCTCCTCTTTGGATCGATCGCGGAATGCGACGACAACTCAAGGAGGCGACGGCCGAGAACTATATTCAAATCTATATTTGCCGAGCCCGGCGCCCCTCGGCCGACGACGCAAGGTCGCGCCCGGGGCCAGTGACGCCTCGCGGATCAGGCGGTCGCCATGCCACGTGGCGGCTTTCGAAGAGCCGAGATCGATCCGTCGAACGATCATGGACGCTTCTCCAATCAAGGGCGTTTGAGGAACGGGCGACGGGCGCGTTTCGGCGCCTGTTCGCCGACGCCGTCAAACGCCCGAGTAGAGCTTGCCGGTCATGTCTTCAGGCACGAGCTCGATGTCGCCGGCCAGGGTCAGGGTCTTGGCCGAACCGAGCGCGATCAGTTTGAAGGTGGTGCGCATCGCAATCTCCTTTTGGATGCGGGTTCGCCGCGTGATTGCGGCCCCCCATCGAGCGGCCCGCGCCGATCTATTTTCAAATCTATAGTTGCGGTCCGAGATGCG
Source organism: Caulobacter sp. UC70_42 (assembly GCF_044056025.1). NCBI lineage: Bacteria > Pseudomonadati > Pseudomonadota > Alphaproteobacteria > Caulobacterales > Caulobacteraceae > Caulobacter > Caulobacter sp. UC70_42. The sequence continues at coordinate 4,571,544 of NZ_CP171994.1, forward strand.
CGGCGATCGCCGCCCCCAGGATCGCGCCGCTGCGGCGCACGCGCCTTGCGAAGTAGCGCCGGACGCGCTCGGCGATCTCGCCAGCTTCGGGTGGCCAGCTTTCGGGCGAAAGGCAGGCGTGTTCGGCATGGGCAAACGGCGCGATCTGCGCCAGGACGCGCCGGAACTCCGCGCCCAAGGCGAGGTTGTCGGCTTGCGCGGCAAGGCTCAGAAGCATCTCGACAGGTCCCTCCCCCGCTGGCGCGATCGGCTCGCGCGAGCGCACCAGCGCCAAGCCAAGAATGCCGGCCAGGCCGTAGACACCCGCCAGCGAGGCTGCGTCATGGATCACGCCCGCATAGCCGGCGGGCGTATGAGCGACGAGACCCTCACCCGCCAGACGAGACAAGGCTTCGCGCACGGGCGTGGGGCTTACCCCAAGCCTTGCGGCGATCGCGTTGACCGGCAAAGGCGCCCTTGAAGGGGGCCCGCGTCGGTGACTTGCGCGCGCAAGGCTTGCAAGGATCTTTCGAAAGGGTCGCGGTCTCTGCCCACCGCCAAGTCTCCAGGTTTGACCTTGGAGCCTCGTGCCGCCGCCCGGCCCGCGTCCAACAAGATCGCACCCCGCTGGACGCCTCGGCCGATTGGGCTGTGGACAGTCCGAGGAACGCGCAACCTTCCAAACAGGGGCCGCTGAAATGCTGCCGGTAAAAGGCAATATCTTGCCGGTCCTCACGCAGCTTTTCGGCGCAAAGACCAAAGGCCCCATGAAAAGTCGGGTTTGAAGCGGCTCGCTCAGCCGTCGGACGGCCGACACACGCCAAAATGGTTGCGGTCGCACGTAATTGTCGGACTACTAGCCTTCAGGTTGATTATGTGGCGTGGAGTAACCGATGGCCGCCAAAACCAAGGCCGCCAAGTCAAAGGCCGCCGCTCCGAAGACGGCCCTGGCTCGTCAGGGGCGCCTGCTCTCCAAGATCCTCGAGATGCTCCGCAAGGAGCGCGGCATGTCGCAGGAGGACGTCGCCGCGGCCATGGCGATGCCGATCAGGACCTACTCCGACTTCGAGCGCGGGACGCGGGCCTACGACTTCAACAAGGTGCGCTTGTTCGCCAAGGCGACGAACACCGACGCCAACGCCATCCATCTGGGGGTGCAGTACAACTGGCCTGAACTGCCGCTGCTGCTGATGGATAACAAGATGGCGACGGCGTTCTTTGTGCTGACCCGAGACCTCCACACGGCGTTCGGGCCCAGACTGTCGCGCGTGCCCGCCGCCCTGTGGGTCGCTGGATTCCGCCACATCGAAGAGCAGATCCGCAAGCACTTCGAGCGGCAGGACGCCAGCATCGACGATTACATCGCCCGCGCCATCGCCAAGACCTATGAGGAGCCTTCGCGCGATGACGAGGACGACAGCTGATCCGTTCTAGTCGGGCAGTGGCGGCGCGGCCTTGTCACCGGGCTTGTCCTTGTCCTCGGCCCGGCGGATCCAGGTCAGCGGCAAGGCGCCGTCCTCGGCCGCCATCAGCCGAACATTGACGGGCTCGGACCAGGCCGGATCGTCGAGCTTGACGTTGAGCAGCGCGCCGCTGGCGTCACTGGCGCGCCAGGCGGCGCCAACTTCGTTCTCACCGAGCATGACCAGGTAGTCCGGCCCCCTGGCGTTGCCGCGCGTGGCCGGAACCAGCTTCAGCGCCGCGTCCAGCGCCAGGGTCGCCACGCGCCCGACGAACCCGTCGCCTTCGCGACGGAAATGACCGATGACCGACATCTTGGGATCTCCGAAAGCCCGCCGTCTCCACTTGGTGGGCGCCAGATGGCGGCCCGGCCGGGCGATGGGGGGAGGATCGCGCTATGGCCGGGCCGCCGCGGCCCTGACGCTGGTGGGGAGCAGCGACAGGACCAGGCTTCGCGGACCTGATCCTGGACGCCCGGCGGGCGTTTGGAGGCGTCCGTCCGGACCGCGCAAACCCTTGTCGCGCAAAGGCTTTCATCGCTCAATCCACCGGAAATCTCCGCCCCCGAAAGACAGCCTCTGGGAAAGAATCGGAAAGTCTCCCTACCCTCCGAGGAACGGGAATCGGGAGGGCTGTCCATGGATATGGGCGGGACGGTGATGATCGAGGGGCGGTGGTTCATCAGCCTGAATCACCACGATGGACGCTTCGCGCGCGGCGCGGGGCGCTTTGCGTTCTCGCGTCGCGACGCCGACGGCGGGCGCACGATCTTCTGCCTTGAAGAGGCGCAGGACATCAGCCGCGTCGCCGGCCCCGATCACCAAATTTGGAGCCATGCCATCTCCCAGGGGATGAACGAAGTGCTGGTGCATCTTTCCGCAGCGCGCGCGCCGCTCGTGCCGGAAGGCGCGCGGATCGAGGCGCCGCCGCTGCGCTTTGACTTCCCCCAGACAGGCGATAGCGACGGCGTCGTCGTCGCGTTCGAAGGGCGGGCGGCGTGAGCAGCGCAAAGCTCGGCAAGTCGCGTGCGCGCGCGCCCTTCACGCTTTTGCGCGCGGCGCGCGCTTCATGGCCATGCCCGGCGTCCTGGCCGTGATGGACGGGGCCAGCGCGCTGGCCGCCGCCCCCTGCGTTTCGCCGCCGCCCGCGCCCTTGGGCCTTGGCCATGGCGTCTGCCGCGCCAAGGATCTCGCCCCCGCGCCGGGTGGCGCGAGGGCGGATCTGAGGTCTTAGGCCTCTGGGTTCCAGATCAGGGCGAAGACGTCGTCGTCGTCCTGGCCGGCGGCCCGGCCCAGCTGGCACTTGATGACGCTGGGGCCAACGTCGGGGTGGGAAAGGTTCAGGGTCACGTACTCGTTGCCGCTGACCTGACCGACGTTGATCCAGCCCGCGCCCAGTTCGACCCCGTTGGACACGACCCGATAGTCGGGGAAGTTGGCGACGGGCTTTTCGCGGACCGGGATGATGTCGATGTCGGCGTGGATGCGCATCGTCTTGAGCGTGCCCTTGAAGGCGCCGGTTTGCGAGCGGGTGACGGTGCCAAGCGTTGCCATGGTGTATGCCTTTTTCCTGTTCCGCCCGGGGCCGATCCCCGAGCGTGGACCCGCCGCATGGGGTGGCTAAGAGGCCGGCTGACCCTTTAAGGGCCGCAGCGCAGCGAAGGACTGACGGGCCGGAAGGTTTTTGGAGCGCAGCGTCCGCGAGGAGGCGCCGACCGCAGGGCGGCGGCGGGGAAAAAGCTTACGGAACGGCGGTTCGGGCCGGACTTGACGCCCCATAGGGTTCACACACAGCTCGGAAATCGACCTCGGGTGGAACAGGCAAAAGGCAAGCCGCCATGGCGAGCTTGGCGCTGTCGTCCGCTCGCAAGCCCGCGCCTTCCAGGGCCTGCTCAAGGCGATGCGCATCGATGTCGATCTCGATGTCAGCGGGTCTCGCGACAGGCCCGTCGCCGACGTCCCGACCATCGGGTCGTGGCCGACGGGGTCGGCCTGGGCGCTGGCTGGATCAATGTCGGTCAGGCCCGCGCCGACGAGGCCGTGACCCTGAACCTCTCCCATGCCGACGATGGCTCCCACGTCGTCGAGCGCCAGCCGGGCTGGACCGCCGGTTCGGACGACGACGACGTCCTCGCCCTGATCTGAAACCCGGAGGCCGAAGCCTTCAAATCCGCCCTCGCGCCACCCGGCGCGGGGGCGAGATCCTTGAGGCGGCAGACGCCATGGCCAAGGCCCGAGGGCGCGGGCGGCGGTCTATCCGCCAGGGCGCGCTGAAGCTTTCAGGTCACAGGTCATCAGGATCAACAAGAGCGAGGAACCGCGCGAACCCTCGGAGAGCTCTTCAATCCGATGCCTGACCTCAACAGCGCCAGCCCGCACGACATCGCCGACGCGGGCTTGGACCCGCTGCTGGCGCGCACGATCGCGTTCTGGCGGCCCTATCGCTGCTGGGACGACCTTTTGCGGATCAGCGAGTTGGACGAGACGGCGATCGAACGGCTCCGAACTCGGGGCTTCGAGATCATCGCACCCGACACCTCGGCCTGGTCAGAGCCAAAGCGCTTCCGCCTCTCGAACGGCTAAGCCCAAATCGGCCGACCGGGCCGCCGGCAAGGCGCCGCATCGTCAGAAGCCGCCTGGATGTGACCGCGGCGCTGATACGGACGCCTGTGAGAACTGTGAGTGGGCGCTGGCGATCTGAAGCGCAAGTCGGACGCCGTCAACGCCTCCCTGCGGCAATCAAAGGAAAAGCCCGGGAAACTCCTGGCCGCCGGAAAACTGCGGCGCTGATACGATTGCCGCAATGATCGCCTCTCCCTTACGAGCTCATGATCGCTTCCCTTGGCTCGCGAGGAAGGTACAACAAGGGCATGGCGCGAAGGGCGACAGGATCGAACTGGTGGGCGCGGGGGCTGATGCTCCTGAGCGCTCTCCTGCTATTCGCCGCGCCGGCCATGCCTTCCGTCGCCGCCATGCCCAGGAGCGATTGCTGCGAGGACATGCCCTGCCATGACCAGAGCAAGAAAACGCTGTGCCCCGAGGCGTGTGTGATCGCCTGTCAGGTCATTGTCGCGCCTGAAGCTTTGATCATCGGCCCGGCTGAGATCGGCTCCGCGCCTATTGCGCCGATGATCTTCTTACGGCTGCCAGGGCGCGTATTGGCCCCGGAGCTTTCCCCCGCCCCGGTGACACCGAGTTCAGACGCAAATCCCATCAATCTGAAATCGGAAAATTACCATGAAACGCATCTTCTCGACCGCAGCCTTCATGCTGCTGGCTTCCGCCACGGCCGCCTACGCCGCCGCACCGGATGCCGTGACCAAAGCCGTTCAAGCCTGCTGCGCCCTTGGCGCGGCTTGCTGCAACGGCGGCCCTTGCTGCTGATCTAGGCGACGAGGTTAGACGGGACGCCCGCCTCTTTGGAGGCGGGCGCCTTGCCTTTTGGCCTAGGCGAGATTGGCTTCCAGCACCTTCTCGACGGCGACTACATCACGCCAGACGCCGTCCAGCTTGCCGTGCTTCTCATGAACACCTACCTCGCGGAAACCGACCGACCGCAGCAGCGCCAGACTGGCCTTGTTCTCGACGAAGACGCGGGACAGCAGCTTCCAGAACCCAGCCTTTGCCGCCTCCTCGATCAACGCCGTCATGGCCACAGCGCCCACGCCTTGACCACGATTGGCCCGTCGCACATAGACCGAGAACTCGGCGATGCCGGCGTAGCAGCAACGGTCGGCGTAGGAGAACGTGGCGGCGTAGCCAGCGATCTGGCCGCCCTCGTCCAAGACGACAACGATGGGGTGGCGATCATCGAACCAACCCAGGATCTGATCGACGGCGCGCGGCGACGTCTCGAAGGTGGCGATCCGATCCGCGATCCCCTCGTTGTAGATTTCGACGATCGCGGGCGCGTCGGCGACCGTGGCGGTCCGCGTTGTCAGTTCGGGCTTGGTCATACCGTTTCGGCCTTCTGCGTTTCGTGGTTCATCGCCGCCGCGCCAAGTTCGACGTGCTCAGCAATTCGTCCATCGGCTTTCCGCTCGCTGTAGCGATCGACAAGGTAAGCGGCGCGGTCGCGGGTCAGCAGCGTGAACTTCACCAGTTCCTCCATGACATCGACGACGCGGTCGTAGTAGGCGGACGGCTTCATGCGGTCGTCGTCGCCAAACTCCTTGTAGGCCATGGCCACTGACGACTGGTTGGGGATGGTGATCATCCGCATCCAACGCCCCAGCAGGCGCAGGGCGTTGACCGCGTTGAACGACTGCGACCCGCCGCTAACCTGCATCACCGCCAAGGTCCGGCCCTGGGTCGGCCGGACACTGCCGATCTCCAGCGGAATCCAGTCGATCTGGGACTTCATGATGCCCGAGATCGCGCCGTGTCGTTCGGGGCTGCACCAGACCTGGCCCTCCGACCAAAGCGACAGCGCCCGAAGCTCCTGGACCTTGGGATGGTCAGGCCCGGTAGCGTCAGGGAGCGGTAGATCGCGAGGATCGAAAATCCGGGTCTCGCAGCCCAGGGCCTGGAGGATGCGCGCGGCCTCCTGCGTCAGCAGCCGGCTGAACGAGCGCTCCCGCAGCGAGCCATAGAGCAGCAGAATACGCGGCGGGTGGGTGGACGGGGCCTTCACCTCCAGCTTGGCCTGGTCGGTCGGCGCCAGGAACTGCGGCTGCAAAGCGGGAAACTCGGTCATCAAGCTACTCCAACAATTGTCATTGATCCGTCTCATATTTCCAGCATATTGGAAATATGGAATCGAAAGCCGCCGCCGCAAGCCTGTCCGCCCTCGGCCATGAGGGGCGACTGGCGATCTTCCGCCTGCTGGTCAAGGCCGGCCCGACCGGCATCGCGGCGGGCGAAATCGCGCGGCGACTGGCCATGTTGCCCAATAGCCTTTCGGCGAACCTCAACGTGTTGTCGCACGCGGGCCTGATCACCTCGCGCCGCGAAGGCCGCTCGATCATCTACTGCGCCAACTACGCGGCCATGACCGGCTTGCTCGGCTTCCTGATGGAAGACTGCTGCAACGGCGCCCCGAGATCTGCGCGCCCTTGAGCGACATCGTCGCCAAGGCTGCCGACTGCGATGGAACCTGCCTTACCGAACTGGAGACGGCATGACCGACGACACCCGCCACCGCCCGCTCAACGTCCTCTTTCTCTGCACCCACAACTCGGCGCGCTCGGTCATGGCCGAGTCGATCATGAACCGGGTCGGCGCCGGGCGCTTCAAGGCCTTCTCGGCTGGCTCGACACCAAGCGGCGTTCTCGATCCCCGAGCGATCAGCCTCCTGCAACACCTGAACTACAAGACCGACCACCTGCGGTCCAAGGCCTGGGACGAGTTCGCGATCCTCAACAATCCGGACGCCCCCGACCTCGATTTCGTGTTCACCGTTTGCGACAACGCCGCCGGCGAGGTCTGCCCGATCTGGCCGGGCCAGCCGATGACCGCCCACTGGGGTATTCCTAATCCCGGCTCGACCGAAGGGACCGAAGCGGAAATCGCCTTGGCATTCGCCGACGCCTATCGCCAGCTCAACAGCCGCATCACCCTTTTCTGCGCGCTACCGATGGCGTCGCTGGACCGCCTTTCGCTGCAACGCCGTCTCGACGAGATCGGCCAGTCAAAAGCGCCCGACTCCTCGGTCGCCTGATCCCTATCGCTTTGCTTTTCCTTGGTGAGCCATGTCTGACGCCGATTTCCCGATCGTCATCTTCCACAACCCTGCCTGCGGCACCTCACGCAACGTCGTGGCGATGGTCGAGGCGGCCGGTTACACGCCCAAGATCATCGAATATCTGAAGGCCGGCTGGAGCCACGATCAACTGCGGGAATTGGCCAGCGAGGCGGGACTGACCTTCCGCCAGTTGATGCGCGAGAAGGGCACGCCCGCCGCCGAGTTGGGCCTGCTGGGCGGGACGGCGACCGAGGAACAAATCCTCGACGCCATGGTCGCCCACCCCATCCTGGTCAATCGCCCGATCGTGGTCACGCCCAAGGGCGTCAGGCTCTGCCGCCCATCGGAGGTCGTGCTCGATCTCCTCGACCGCAAGCCAGCGAGCTTCACCAAGGAAGACGGCGAAGTCGTCGTCCTGTGATCCTCGCGCTCCTGATCTTCCTGCTCACGATCACCCTGGTCATTTGGCAGCCCAAGGGTCTCAGCATCGGCTGGAGCGCGACTATCGGCGCCGTGCTGGCCCTCGCCACCGGCGTCGTCCATCTCGGCGATATCGCCACGGTCTGGCAGATCGTCTGGAACGCCACCGGCGCCTTCGTCGCCGTCATCATCATCAGCTTGCTACTCGACGAGGCGGGATTCTTCGAGTGGGCGGCCTTGCACGTCGCGCGCTGGGGTGGCGGCAAGGGGCGGTTGCTGTTCGCCTCGATCGTCCTGCTGGGGGCGGCGGTGTCGTCGCTGTTCGCCAACGATGGAGCGGCCTTGATCCTGACGCCGATCGTCATCGCCATGCTGATGGCCCTGGGCTTCAAGGACAAGGCAACCCTGGCCTTCGTTATGGCGGCGGGGTTCATTGCGGACATGGCCAGCTTACCGCTGGTGGTGTCCAACCTCGTCAACATCGTCTCTGCCGACTTCTTCAAAATTGGCTTCGCCCGTTACGCCTCGGTGATGATCCCGGTCGACCTCGCGGCCATCGCCGCCACGCTCGGCGCGCTGCTGCTCTATTTCCGGCGCGACATCCCCGCCGCCTATGCCGCCGGTCAACTGAAACCGCCGCGCGAGGCCATCAAGGACCAGGCGACCTTCAAGGCGGGTTTTCTCGTGCTGGCCCTGCTGCTGATCGGATTCTTCGCCCTGGAGCCGCTGGGCGTGCCGGTCAGCGCGACAGCGGCGGTCGGCGCCGTGGTGCTTCTGGCCGTCGCCGGCCGTGGCCACGTCATCAGCACCCGCAAGGTGCTCAAGGGCGCGCCCTGGCAGGTCGTGATCTTCTCGTTGGGCATGTACTTGGTTGTCTATGGCCTGCGGAACGCTGGCCTCACCGATCAGGTCGCGGGTCTGCTCAATCACTTCGCCAAGGGCGGGGTGTGGGGCGCAGCTTTCGGGACCGGCATCCTGACGGCGCTGTTGTCATCGGTGATGAACAACATGCCCACCGTCCTGGTCGGTGCCCTGTCAATCGACGCCAGCGGCGCCACAGGCGCCGTGAAAGAGGCGATGATCTACGCCAATGTCATTGGCAGCGATCTCGGCCCCAAGATCACGCCGATTGGATCACTGGCGACGCTGCTTTGGCTGCACGTGCTGAGCGCCAAAGGGATCAAGATCTCTTGGGGTTACTACTTCAAGGTCGGCATCGTGCTGACGACGCCGATCTTGTTGATCACGTTGGCGGCTTTGGCTCTGCGACTGACGCTCGGGCGATAGCGCCGGCCGCCAACTTCCGACCACTGAGGGAAACAGAAGGCACCTTCAGGAAACTGCGGGAAACTCCTGACATAGGTGCCCCGAACACGATTCGAACGACGTCTGGGCTGAATGTGGAATTGGGCTAGGGCGCTCCAGCGCGAGAAGCCCTAAGCTCGCCAAGAGTGGATCTTGAGCGCGCACCGAGGATTAGGCTGCAGGCCAAGCATAAGGAAAGCCGGACGAGCATGCCCGTCCGGCCATCGAACGCAGACCTTGCCGGTTCACGCGGCGGGCTGGTCGGCGCCGGACGTCACCTCCAGCGCCCGCACCCGCTTGAGCAGCGGGGCCACGACCTTGGCCCGCTGCGCGGGCGGGAACGGCCTTCTGGTGTAGGCGCCCGCCGGGAAGGTCAGCCAGCGCGGCGTCCACTTCTCGACCTTGGGCCGGTCGCCCGTGCCGTCGAGGAAGTCGCGCAAGATGGCTTTCTGGGTCCGCACCTTCTCGGTGACATTGCCATCGGCGACCTTCTTGCCGCCGACCTCGCGCAGCATGGCGTTGATCGCCTCGCGATCCTTGATGCCGTCGAAGAACGCATCGTCCGGGGTCCAGAAGGCTCCCATGTCCACCTCCAGATAGGTCCCGGCCGCCTCGACCTCGATGGAGCCCGCCGCCAGGGTCTCGCCCATGACGACGGCGGCGATGGCCAGGACGTCGGGGTCCGGTAGGGACAGGAGTTTGGCGAAGACCGCCGAGACCCCGCCCGCATAGCCGCGCGAGACGACCTCACCGTCGCCGCTGGCGCCCAGGAGCTTGAGCACTCGCAAGCGTTCGGCGGCGAACTTGGTCTCGGCGGCGCTGGCGGCGAGGCTGTCGGCGGCCAGTTGCGAGCCCGCGCCCAGCGGATCGCTCTCCACGCGCCAGTAGCGAGACCCGGCCAGGACGTGGGCCACCATCAGGCGCAAGGCCACGTCGAGATGCTCGGTGAGGACGGCGCGGACGGCCGCGCGGCGGTGCAGGTCGATATAGGTCTGCTGGGCCAGGGTGACCTCGGCCCGCTCGGACTTGGCGCCCTCCCCGCCCGCCTCGCCGCCCGCCTGCCCGTCCTGGCCGGACTTGGCGGCGGCCTCGGCGCGGCGAGCCTCCTTGGCCGTCAGCCAACCTTCATGCACCTCCACCGCGCCGTGGTGGGTGACGCTGATGAAGACCTTGCCGCCCTTGTCCTTGGGCGTGCGCACATGGTTGTAGCTGGCGAAATAGGACCCAGCTTCCATCACCTCGACATCGGTCCAGCCCTGCGCCTTCAGCGCCTCGGCCTGGGCGGCGATGGCCTCGTTCTGGAAACGCCAGAAGAGCGCCGGGTCGGTGAAATAGCTGTCTTCGCCGAAGAGGTCGCCGATGATCGCGCCGGGATAGTCGTCGAGCTTGAAGAGCGCCCGCGAGGCAGGGATGGCTTCGCCGCCGAACAGCCAGGCCTTGAGGTTAGCGCCGCGCGGCTCGCGCTGGGCCGGGTCATCGAAGAGGTCGAGCCAGGCCTTCTGCTGGGCCTTGGTCGCCAGGGTCAGCTGACGGGTGGTGGCCACGTCGATTTCCTCGCGGCGGTACAGTTTGCGCACACGCGGGATCAGATTGCCCAGCGCCAGGATGCGCCGCACGACCACGTCGGAGAGGCCGAAGGTGACGCCAAGCTCCTCCGGGGTCCGGCCAAGCCGGATGAGCTGAACGAACCGCTCCCACTGGGCCACCTCGCCCGGCGGCAGGCGCGCGATGTTCTCCAGCAGCGAGGCCTCGATGGCGGCGGCGTCGTCGTCAGGATCGAGCACGACGACGTTGAAGTCGTCGACGTCGATCCCCTCGGCGATGACGGACAGGGTCGCCAGCCAGCGGCGGCGTCCGGCCACCACGCCGTAGTGGCCGGGCACGATGGCGCCGTCGCTGAAGGTCTCCTGGACGATGAGCGGCACCAGGACGCCCTTCTGGCGGATCGAGCCGAGGATGTCGGAGCAGTCGGGGTCCGGCTCGCCATAGTGCATGTTGAGCTTGGACAGAGTGAGGTTGCGGGGGTCGGCATGGGTGACGCGCATGGGAGGTCTCCGTTCGCGCTGGGGTGAACCGGCCGCGTGGGCTTTGAGGCTTGATCCACGCGGCCGGGCGCGCGCAAGGGCGGGCGCTGGCCGCCGCCGGACCAAGGTCCGGCGGCCAGATGGCGGGATCAGTTCGGGCGGCCTCTCGGGACCGACATCAGGACTTGAACGGCGCCTTCTGCGGTCGCGATCGAGCCGAAGCGGCGCGCGAGCGCGGCCCAGCGCGAGATCGGCACGTGACCGACAAAATGCGGGTCGCGCAGGATGCGGGCGCGGAAGGGCAGCCTGATCGCCTCAAGCTCGTCGAGGCTGACATAGCCAAGTTCGGGACAGCCCTGGTCGAGGTCGCAGAGGCCAAAGAGGCTATCGGCGTCCTGGGCGATCTCGGTGATAAGCCAGCGGCCCGGCCCGACCGGGTTGAAGAGTTTGAGGACCGGGACCGGGTCCCAGGTTCGCCCCTCGGCCTCATTCAGGTTCATGCCGTTGGCGATCAGCCGGGACATCAGGTCCCTAGGGATCAGGTTGGGGGGGATCAGGTCGCCTGTCTTGGGGACGCGCGGGTTCATGCCACCGCCTCCAGGCTGGCGAGCGCCCCGCAAGCAGGGTCCGCCGTCTCGGCGTCGCCGACGTCGGGGTCCGCCGTCTGCGCGCCCGGCGCGAGGTCCGTGCGACGCGGGTCGAAGGCCAGCAGGAAGTCGGCCGCCTTGCTGGCCTTGGCGGCGGCGCGGAAGATGGCGCGATTGTCCTCCTTGAGGATGGCCAGCCACGCGCCGAGATAGTCGGCATGGCGCACGGTGGGCGACACGCCCAGGGCGGCGCAGGAAAACGCCGCCGACAGCTCGGCCACCAGCTCCTCGAAGCCGTAGGCCTTGGAGCCGAACCGGCCAGTCTGGTCGCGGTCCAGGCGCGAGCGGTGGCCTGTCCAGTGGGACAACTCGTGCAAGGCCGTGCGGTAGTAGTCGATTTGATGGGTAAAGGCCGGTTGCGGCGGCACGCGGACGTAATCGGGTCCGGGGGCGTAATAGGCCTCGTCTCCCCCGATGCGGAAATCCGCGCCCGTGGCCAGGATCAGCGCCTCGACGTGGGGGATGATCTCGCGCTCGGGCGGTGGCGGTCCTTCCGGCGCCAGGGCGTCCAAGCCCTCGCACTGGGCGATGTTGAAGACGGTGAAGGGTTTGAGGAAGAGCACGCTTCCCGGCGCCTCGCCCGCCTTGGCCGCGCGTTCGGCCTCGGCCTTGGGCGTGAAGCGATCGGCGAAGACCAAGGTCGTGCCGCGTTCTCCCTTCATCACCTGCCCGCCCGCCTTTTGGGCCTGCCGGAAGGTCAGCCATGCCTGACGACCATAGCCGCGCTCGATCAGCGCGCCCCACAGCAGGAGGATGTTGACACCCGAATAGGCCCGTCCGGTGGTGGCGTTGCGCGGCAGGCCGGGCGCGGCCCCCACGCCCTTGCGCCAGGGCCTGACCCAGGGCGCGGCCCCGGCCTCCAGCTGGCTGATGATGGCGCCGGTGACCTCGTCGTAGAGACTAACGCGGGGCTCGCGCGGCGCCTTGGCGGGCCGGACCGAGCCGGGCTTTGCCGACGCGCGGCGTTGGCGGGAAGTGCTCATGGCTGTCCTCCTCACCGCCCCAAGCCCACATCCTTTCCCCGGAAAGGGGGGTGGGCGGCGAAGAGCGACCGAAGAGGCCCGGTTGAGCGGGCGGCGGCACCCGAAGGGCCGGAACGCCAGTGGAGGAGACGGCCCGCAGGGCCGGCTTGCCGCCGTCCGCGGCGGGCCTAGAAGGACGCGTCGCCCACCCCCCTTTTTGGAGAAAGGAAAAGAAAGAAAGTCAGCGCGCGCCAGCGCGCTGGCCTTATGGGAAACGTCGTGAGCGCCTCTTAGCGCACGGCGCGAAGCGGGATAGACGAACTCGAATGCTCCTGGCTCTGACCCTCGCCGCCCTAATCGCCTGCGACGACCCGCCCGTGCATGACGGCGACACCCTGCGCTGCGGGACTGAAAGCGTGCGGCTCTTCGGCGTCGATGCGCCCGAGGTCCGTTGGGGCAAAAGAGCCGCTCAGCCCTTCGCCGACGAGGCCCGGCAGACCCTGTTCGACCTTACGCGCGGCCGGGTCGCCTGCCGGTTCGTCAATCGTGATCGTTATGGCCGCTATGTCGGCAAGTGCTGGTCCAGCCACAGCCCTGACCTCAACGCCGCCCTGATCCGCAGCGGCTTCGCCAAGGAGTACCGGCGCTACAGCAAGGGCGCTTATGGACGCTTCGAAAACGAGGCGCGCAACGCGCGGCGCGGGCTGTGGAGCGCCGCTCCGGCGCCTTGAGCCTTACCGAAATTGCGGTCCGACCACCGCCATGGCCTCTTTATCAGGCCCGCGTCATCGGTGATCTGATGGACCTCGACAAGACCCTCGAACGCCTTGACGCGGACGTCACCGCCGCGATCAGCGAAGCGGTCACACCCGATCGCGCGGCCCAATGGTATCGGGTCGGGGCCAAAGCCATCGAGCTCATTGAGCAGATCCGCGACATGCGCCTGGCTTATCAGCCGGCCAACGACTCAGCCTAGGCGGCCCTGGCCGACGCGCTCGGTGCGAAAGCCGATCGCCGCATGGCGGGCGCGAGCCTCCGCTGGCCATAACGCCAGGCGGCCGCGAGCAGCTCGGCGGCGACATCGGCTTCAAGACTGGCCAGACGCGCCAGCACGATCCCGGCGTTGCGTCTGCGCCCCGGCTCGGAAGACAGCCCCGGGCTCAGGGCCATGGCCCAAGGCTGGTCACGCGGATCAAGTTTGATCGCCGCCCAGCCCCGCGCCGGCCAATTGACGGTCGCGATCGCCTTGCCCCCGACATGAAATTGGACCGTGTCGAGGACAGGGCGGGTCACGACGTTGCCGCCAAGGCCCCGCACCAGGATTTCAAATTCGTCCGACGTCATCTTGTCCGCCTCTTACGGCGCGATGGAAAAGCGAGTCGCCGTTGGCGCAAAGGTCTGCCTCGGACGCGCCAATCACGGACGTAGCCCTGCGCGACCGCCGCGTCGCGACAATCTGACCCGTCCCACGCGTCTCGCCCGACCTGGATTGCGCATTTGGATTTCCTATCTAAGACCCTGACAAGACACAGGAGTTACAGACGGGAATGGCAGGCGGCTGGACACACGACGGGGGCGTTCTCGACCAGATCGAAGACACGGTGACCGACGGGGTTCTCAATGCACGGGCCCGCCTTCCCGCCGGCGAGAGCCTGCTGTTCTGCATCGAGTGCGGCGAGGACATTCCTGAAGCCAGACGGCGCGCCCTCCCCGGCTGTCGCACGTGCATCGCGTGCCAGACCGGTCGCGACAGCCAGGTGGTCTTCAGCAACATCAATCGGCGCGGCAGCAAGGACAGCCAACTGCGCTGAACCAGCATGATTGAGGATGGCGCGCTCTAGTGGCCGCGCGGTGCTCATGGGCTCGGTACTGACCCGCCGCATCTCAAAACGCGGCGGCGATACCTGGAGCCGGGCTCGAGGACTTGGCGCCTTGGGCCCTCCCTATGCGTTGCGTCTTTTGACTCGCCGCCGCTTCACTAGATGATCAAGGCTGCTCCCATGACCCGTGAACGTCTCGCCGCCGCCAGGTCGCTGATCGCCGTGGAGCTCATCGGCGAGCCCGGCTATCTCCAAACCCTCCCAGCCACCATGCACTTGGGCGTCGGTCAGGGTGATCTTCCCCCGAGAGAGTGGACGGGGTTAAGCCGCTCTACGTTCGGCCTCGGCGGGGCTGATATAGCCTAGAGCCGAGTGCAGGCGACGGGAATTGTAGAAGCCCTCGATATAGCCGAACAGATCGCGCCGGGCCTCGGCGCGGGTGGCGTAGATCCGATGATGGACGCGCTCGGTCTTGAGGGTGTGGAAGAAGCTCTCCATCGGGGCGTTATCCCAGCAGTCGCCCTTGCGGCTCATGGAGGGGGTGATGCCGGCTTGGGCCAGGGCCGAGCGATAGGCCTCGGCGGCATATTGAATGCCGCGATCCGAATGATGGATGAGGCCGGGCGCGGGCTTTTGGCGTGCGATGGCCATGGTCAGGGCTTCCAGGGCGATCTGGGTGTGCAGGGTGTCGCGCATCGACCAGCCGACGAGTTTGCGGGTGTGCATGTCGAGGACGCCGGCCAGGTAGAGCCAGCCTTCGCCAGTCGGGATGTAGGTGAGATCGGCCAGCCAGACCTGGCCTGGAGCCGCCGCCTGGAAGTTGCGGGCGAGCCTGTTGGGCGCGATCGGATAGCCATGGCGGCTGTCGGTGGTGCGGGTACGGCGAGGCAACGCGGCCAGGCCGCGCAAGCCCGCCCGGCGCATCAACCGCTCGACCCGCGAGCGCCCAACGCGGCGCCCATGACCGCGCAGGACGGCGTGGACGCGCGGCGAACCATAGGTCCCACAGCTCTCGGCATGGATCAGGCGGATGTCCTCGGTCAGCGCGCGATTGGCCGCCGCCCGCCGGCTCTCGGGCCTGACGCGCCAGGCATAGTAGCCGCTGGCCGACAGACCCAGGACCCGACACATCACCCGAACCGGCCAGGCGCCGCGGTGCTCATCGACGAACCCGAACTTCATCGGGAGGCCGCTCCGAAGATGAGCGCGGCTTTTTTTAGGATGTCGCGCTCCATCCGCAGATGGTCGTTCTCGCGACGCAGGCGGGCGTTCTCGGCGGCCAGATCAGACGGCGACGGGGCCGGCGCTTGCGTGTGGGCGCGCCGCGCCGGCCCCATCACCTGCGTCCCGTACTGCATCATCCATCGTCGCAGGACCGTCTCGTGCAGGCCCAACTCCCGGGCCACCATGCCGGCCGACAGGCCGCTGCTGGCGACACGGTCAACCGCTTCTCGTTTGAAGGTCTCCGGAAAGACCCGACGCTTCACGCTCATCAGACACTCCTCTCCAGCTCCGAAAAGCTAGCATGGGTGTCCACTCAAGCGAGGGAGGATCAGGGCGGCCGTGTCCTCGTCTGGCTGGACGATGAAGAGCGCGAAGAGCCCTTGCTCGATCCGGTGCGGCCCGATCGGCCGCCGGAAGTCGAGCTTCACGGAGAAGGCGCGTTGCCCCGGGCGGTGCTGAACCATCCGCGCGCCGAGTACGTGGAGACGTTCTTTGACGGGTTGGGCGATCCCGAGGCCGCGCCCTTGGGCTGGTGGCACGCGCGGGTCTGGCTCAAGGCCGCATAGCCATTCGCTGAGGGCGCTTTTCAGGCGCTCGCGCCATCGATAGCGTCAGGAACCGTCGCCAGGAGCCTTCGATAGATGTGTTGGTGTGGACGGCCTCTCATCCCAACGGTTTGATGGCGCTTAGCGTCAACAAGCCAGTCGAGAGGAGAGCAACATGGTTACACCAGTGCGTATCGGCATGGACACGGCTAAGTCCGTGTTCCAGCTCCACGGAGTGGATGAGAACGAGATTGTAGTTCTGCGGCGCCAGCTCCGGCGCGCCGACATGATCCGCTACTTCGAAAAGCTTCCGCCGGCCCTTGTCGCCATCGAGTCCTGCGGCAGTTCCCACCATTGGGCGCGGCTCCTGGAGTCATTCGGCCACGAGGTGAAGCTGATCCCGCCGCAGTACGTGAAGCCGTACGTTAAGCGCGGGAAGAACGACGCGGCCGACGCCGAAGCGCTCTGCGAGGCCGTCACCAGGCCGACGATGCGCTTCGTGCCTGTAAAGTCCAAGGAGCGTCAGGCGGCCTGCATGTTGATGACCGTGCGCGAACGCCTGGTCATGGTGAAGTCGCAGCTCAGCAACTCTTTCCGGAGCTATGCGGCGGAGTTTGGGATCGTGGGCCCGTCCGGCCGGCAGAACGTCAACGGTCTGATCGCGCGTGTCCTCGAAGATGACACGCTGCCGGAACTGGCCCGCGAGCTGTTCCACTTCCAGGCCAAGGAGTACGCCGCAGTCGAGGCGCGCCTGGCGGAGATCGACGCGAAGCTAATGAAGTGGCACCGCGCTGACGAGCTGAGCCGGCGCATCGCCACCATTCCCGGCGTCGGTCCTATTGGCTCGACGATGCTGAGCATGAAAGCGCCGCCGGCGGAGACCTTCGGCTCCGG
This sequence comes from Caulobacter sp. UC70_42, assembly GCF_044056025.1. Lineage (NCBI taxonomy): Bacteria > Pseudomonadati > Pseudomonadota > Alphaproteobacteria > Caulobacterales > Caulobacteraceae > Caulobacter > Caulobacter sp. UC70_42. The sequence continues at coordinate 4,588,507 of NZ_CP171994.1, forward strand.
GCGCGACTTCGCGGCCTGGCTTGGTCTCACGCCGCGAGACCATTCGACGGGCGGTCGATCAAGGCTCGGCGGGATCACCAAGGCCGGAGATCCATCGATCCGGTCAACGCTGATCGTCGGGGCCACAGCGCTGCTGCGCCATGTGCGCCTCGGGCATACAAAGCCATCGCCATGGCTGGCCAAGCTCATGGAGCGGAAGCCGCCCAAGCTGGTCGCGGTAGCGATGGCCAACAAGTTCGCCAGGATCGCTTGGCGGCTGATGGTGTCGGGCGGAGTATACACCCGACCCGCAGCGCTGAACCCGACCTGATCTGAGACCGGCGCCCGGAAGCCAACGAGGCTGCACCCGGACCGCCCAGGAGACTTGCACGAACGAATAGATGGAAATGACCGATCGGTCGGTACGCGCGACATTCCGAAGATTGCACTGGCACCCAGATGTCGCCAATGTGTTTGGAGCGCGAGTAGCGAACACCATCTTGGCCAGCGAGGTTTCCTCGCGCAAACAGGCCGGACATCTGATAGCAAGCGATTAGGTCAGATAGTCTACGCGTTCACTGCAAGCGGGGGGCCGTCCACATCTGTTGGTGTGGACGGCCTCTCATCCCAACGGTTTGATGGCGCTTAGCGTCAACAAGCCAGTCGAGAGGAGAGCAACATGGTTACACCAGTGCGTATCGGCATGGACACGGCTAAGTCCGTGTTCCAGCTCCACGGAGTGGATGAGAACGAGATTGTAGTTCTGCGGCGCCAGCTCCGGCGCGCCGACATGATCCGCTACTTCGAAAAGCTTCCGCCGGCCCTTGTCGCCATCGAGTCCTGCGGCAGTTCCCACCATTGGGCGCGGCTCCTGGAGTCATTCGGCCACGAGGTGAAGCTGATCCCGCCGCAGTACGTGAAGCCGTACGTTAAGCGCGGGAAGAACGACGCGGCCGACGCCGAAGCGCTCTGCGAGGCCGTCACCAGGCCGACGATGCGCTTCGTGCCTGTAAAGTCCAAGGAGCGTCAGGCGGCCTGCATGTTGATGACCGTGCGCGAACGCCTGGTCATGGTGAAGTCGCAGCTCAGCAACTCTTTCCGGAGCTATGCGGCGGAGTTTGGGATCGTGGGCCCGTCCGGCCGGCAGAACGTCAACGGTCTGATCGCGCGTGTCCTCGAAGATGACACGCTGCCGGAACTGGCCCGCGAGCTGTTCCACTTCCAGGCCAAGGAGTACGCCGCAGTCGAGGCGCGCCTGGCGGAGATCGACGCGAAGCTAATGAAGTGGCACCGCGCTGACGAGCTGAGCCGGCGCATCGCCACCATTCCCGGCGTCGGTCCTATTGGCTCGACGATGCTGAGCATGAAAGCGCCGCCGGCGGAGACCTTCGGCTCCGGGCGCGACTTCGCGGCCTGGCTTGGTCTCACGCCGCGAGACCATTCGACGGGCGGTCGATCAAGGCTCGGCGGGATCACCAAGGCCGGAGATCCATCGATCCGGTCAACGCTGATCGTCGGGGCCACAGCGCTGCTGCGCCATGTGCGCCTCGGGCATACAAAGCCATCGCCATGGCTGGCCAAGCTCATGGAGCGGAAGCCGCCCAAGCTGGTCGCGGTAGCGATGGCCAACAAGTTCGCCAGGATCGCTTGGCGGCTGATGGTGTCGGGCGGAGTATACACCCGACCCGCAGCGCTGAACCCGACCTGATCTGAGACCGGCGCCCGGAAGCCAACGAGGCTGCACCCGGACCGCCCAGGAGACTTGCACGAACGAATAGATGGAAATGACCGATCGGTCGGTACGCGCGACATTCCGAAGATTGCACTGGCACCCAGATGTCGCCAATGTGTTTGGAGCGCGAGTAGCGAACACCATCTTGGCCAGCGAGGTTTCCTCGCGCAAACAGGCCGGACATCTGATAGCAAGCGATTAGGTCAGATAGTCTACGCGTTCACTGCAAGCGGGGGGCCGTCCACATCTGCAATCTCTATGCCCTGATGAAGGCGCGCGCCGAAGTCGCCGCCCTGGCGCGGGCGATGACCGACCTCAATAACAATCAGCCGCCGATGCCCGGGATCTATCCGGACTACGCCGCGCCGATCATCACTCATGGCGAGGATGGCGCGCGGGTAATGCGCGACGCGCGGTGGGGCATGCCGTCGTCGAGACAAGCCTTGTTCGAGGCCGCCACGGAGCGAGCCAACAAGCTGCGCGCCAAGGGCACGGAGTTCGATTTCGACGAGCTACTGAAGATGGAGCCCGACAAGGGTACGACGAACGTCCGCAACACGGTCAGCCAGAAGACCGGCAAGATAAACACCCACTGGGCGCCGTGGCTGGGCGCCGGCAGCCGATGCCTTGTGCCGTTCACATCGTTCGCCGAACCCGACCAGGACCACGAGAAGACCCGAAAGAACATCTGGTTCGCCCTCGACGAGACCCGTCCTACCGCCTTCTTCGCCGGCATCTGGACGCCGCATGCCTGCGTGCGGATGAAGAGCAAGGGCTGGGAGGACATTGTCGCCTATGGCTTCCTGACGACGGACTCGGCCGAGCCGGTGAAGACCTACCATTCCAAGGCTATGCCGGTGATCCTGACCGAGCCCGAGGAATGGGACCTCTGGATGAGCGATGCGCCTTGGCCAGAGGTCGCCAAGCTTCAACGCCCTTTGTCCAACCGCCTGAAGATCGTCGCCTTCGGCGGCAAGAGCGACGAGGTGGTTCCAGCCTAGCGCTCAGCGTCAGGCGGGGTCCACGACCAGGGACCATCGTAAAGGTGGGGAAGACGGCGATGTCCTTGCACCCGCACCCTTCCTCACCGCTGCAGGAAAGCCGCGCGGCGATGTCGGCGATCTTCACGTGGGTCCGATCGCCGAATTTCTCCACCAAGTCCTGTGGCGTCCATTCGATCAGTCGCGGGCATTCGCGGCAGCAGATAGCCAGCGAGTAGCCTTTAGTGAGGAACGTCCTGACCGTATCGGCGCCGATCTGGCCCAGATGGAAGCGTCGCATGAGCGCATCGGGCGGGCGCTTGAGCGTCGAAATCGGCTTGTCGGGCGCCTGAGACAATCTCCGCTCTCCTCTGCGCAAATCCGTGGCCGTGCCTTAGAGGTGCTAAACCGCGCTCGCCGAGCGCACGCCTAGCTCGCCCGGCGCAGCGTCTCGTCTACCGTGGCCGCTGGCAACTGAACATAGAACCAGGCGAGGTCAGGATGGCGTTCGGCGAGATCGGCGAACGCGCGACGGATCGTGCCCGTCAAAGCCGGATTCTTGGCGCACATCGAAACCACCAAGGCCGCGCTGTTGCGCAAGGTCGGATTGCGAAGCGAGGCGCGCTGCTCCTCGAGCCGTCGGCGATGGCGATGGGCGCTTTGGGTGTCCGGCAGGTCGACGATCGCCCGCTCAACGTCCTTGAGGGTCTCGGCGATGGTTTCGGCCAAGCCGATCTCCAAGGCCAGGGTCAGGAACTCACCCTCGATACGCGACACGACCAGCACTCCGATGACGACCTAGGATGGACCGTTTCCGCCACGCCTTCCTTTGTGGCGCGGCGTCGCGGTCCTTTTGGTTTCACGCTATTGCGGTCGCTCGCTCAAGGAGAAAGTTCCCGTTTCGTTCACAGAGTGCTAAATAGCTGGGGACATGGAGTCGCCGCCCCGCAAAATCATCCATATCGACATGGACGCCTTCTATGCGTCGGTCGAACAACGCGATGATCCAAGCCTGCGCGGCAAGCCGGTGGTGGTCGGCTCGCCGGCCGCGCGCGGGGTGATCGCCGCGGCCAGTTATGAGGCCCGCAAGTTCGGGGTGCGTTCGGCGATGCCGTCGTCGACGGCCCTGCGAAAGTGCCCGCAGCTCGTCTTCGTCCCGCATCGGTTCGAGGTCTATCGCGCCGTCTCGCGCCAGATCCACGGCATCTTCGCCGACTACACCGATCTGATAGAGCCGCTGTCGCTCGACGAAGCCTATCTCGATGTCAGTGCTGATCTGGCCAGCGTGGGCAGCGCCACTGAAACCGCCAGACTTATTCGCCAGCGCATCGCCGCCGAGACGGGTCTGACCGCGTCGGCGGGGATCTCGTACAACAAGTTTCTAGCCAAGATGGCGTCGGACCAGAACAAGCCCAACGGCCAGTTCCTCGTCGCGCCTGGCAAGGGTCAGGCATTCGTCGCCACCCTACCGATTGGCCGCTTCTACGGCGTCGGCCAGGTCACTGAAGACAAGATGAAGCGCTTAAAGATCGAGACCGGCGAGGACCTGCATCGGCAATCATTGGAGTACTTGGTCCATCATTTCGGTCGGTCGGGTCCGTGGTTCTACGATATCGCACGCGGCATCGATGACCGGCCGGTCAATCCCGATCGCGAGCGCAAGTCGTCTGGCTCGGAGACCACCTTCGAGACCGATCTGCTCGATACCGCGCGGATCGAAGCCGAGGTCGCCGCCCTGGCCGACAAGGTCTTTGCCTGGTGCGGCAAGGCGCAAGCCTTTGGTCGCACCGCCACGGTCAAGATCAAGTATGCCGACTTCGAGCAGGCGACGCGCCGACGCTCGCTCCCAAGCGCTATCTCCGACGCCGCCACCCTGCGCGGTCTCGCACAAGACCTCGTCCGGTCGGTCTATCCCCTTCGGAGGGGCGTGCGGCTGCTCGGCGTGACCGTTTCGAACTTCGCCGGCGCCCCGCCGGCCGTGCAGGCCGTCCTGCCCGTCTAGGTTAGAGGTCGCCAGCACCTTGGACGGCCTTCGCCAGACACGTGGTCACTCAGCGCCACGGCGACGGAAGGGGCTAAGGACCGCTGACGGGCAGCGCGCCATTTCCGCTTTCGACCCTTTGCTGACCTTACTCACGCCACCTATAGAACAACGATGAGCTTATCTTTTGGACCTGACTGGGAGCGTGGACTGTGGGCCTCGCCATATCGGCTCAGATTTGAGCTGAACCAGGGTGACTCCTACGTGACCATGTTCACGAGCAGCTACGATCGTGCACGCGTCCTAGCCCGGGCAGCTCTCCCGACAGACAACTTGATTGGTGTCATCGCGGCCTATCCTGATCCCAAACGAGAAATAGGAGCGAAGTGGCGAGGCTGGAACAAGGGTACCGCCTTCGGACACCTAGAGGAGATGGGAGTGCCAACCGAGTCGAATCTAGCGACTTGGAGCGGTTATCGCTGGCCGGAGGAGGCGAGCGACGACGAGGCTAAACCTTGGCTCCATCGCGCTGTACAGCTGACTTGGGATCAAGCCGACATCTTGCTCTGGAACCAGATTGCAGATGTGGACGGCCCCCCGCTTGCAGTGAACGCGTAGACTATCTGACCTAATCGCTTGCTATCAGATGTCCGGCCTGTTTGCGCGAGGAAACCTCGCTGGCCAAGATGGTGTTCGCTACTCGCGCTCCAAACACATTGGCGACATCTGGGTGCCAGTGCAATCTTCGGAATGTCGCGCGTACCGACCGATCGGTCATTTCCATCTATTCGTTCGTGCAAGTCTCCTGGGCGGTCCGGGTGCAGCCTCGTTGGCTTCCGGGCGCCGGTCTCAGATCAGGTCGGGTTCAGCGCTGCGGGTCGGGTGTATACTCCGCCCGACACCATCAGCCGCCAAGCGATCCTGGCGAACTTGTTGGCCATCGCTACCGCGACCAGCTTGGGCGGCTTCCGCTCCATGAGCTTGGCCAGCCATGGCGATGGCTTTGTATGCCCGAGGCGCACATGGCGCAGCAGCGCTGTGGCCCCGACGATCAGCGTTGACCGGATCGATGGATCTCCGGCCTTGGTGATCCCGCCGAGCCTTGATCGACCGCCCGTCGAATGGTCTCGCGGCGTGAGACCAAGCCAGGCCGCGAAGTCGCGCCCGGAGCCGAAGGTCTCCGCCGGCGGCGCTTTCATGCTCAGCATCGTCGAGCCAATAGGACCGACGCCGGGAATGGTGGCGATGCGCCGGCTCAGCTCGTCAGCGCGGTGCCACTTCATTAGCTTCGCGTCGATCTCCGCCAGGCGCGCCTCGACTGCGGCGTACTCCTTGGCCTGGAAGTGGAACAGCTCGCGGGCCAGTTCCGGCAGCGTGTCATCTTCGAGGACACGCGCGATCAGACCGTTGACGTTCTGCCGGCCGGACGGGCCCACGATCCCAAACTCCGCCGCATAGCTCCGGAAAGAGTTGCTGAGCTGCGACTTCACCATGACCAGGCGTTCGCGCACGGTCATCAACATGCAGGCCGCCTGACGCTCCTTGGACTTTACAGGCACGAAGCGCATCGTCGGCCTGGTGACGGCCTCGCAGAGCGCTTCGGCGTCGGCCGCGTCGTTCTTCCCGCGCTTAACGTACGGCTTCACGTACTGCGGCGGGATCAGCTTCACCTCGTGGCCGAATGACTCCAGGAGCCGCGCCCAATGGTGGGAACTGCCGCAGGACTCGATGGCGACAAGGGCCGGCGGAAGCTTTTCGAAGTAGCGGATCATGTCGGCGCGCCGGAGCTGGCGCCGCAGAACTACAATCTCGTTCTCATCCACTCCGTGGAGCTGGAACACGGACTTAGCCGTGTCCATGCCGATACGCACTGGTGTAACCATGTTGCTCTCCTCTCGACTGGCTTGTTGACGCTAAGCGCCATCAAACCGTTGGGATGAGAGGCCGTCCACACCAACACATGACATCGGCGTCATGCCGCAAGCGCCCGTCATGTCTAAACTTGTCGACCTGGAGCGAGGCGTGTCGGTCAATGCCTATGACGACCGAGGCATGGACATCACCTCTATCGCCAAGGAAACGACATCTGGACTTTACCAGCGGTTCGACAAGTGGCTCCTAGACTACGATCGCCCCAGGATGACCGAGGCGTTCGAAGGCTGACGCAACGTCCGACAACCACCCCGAACAGACCTTCGCCCCGTCCGCTTTCCGGAATGGCGCCTAAGGTCCGGTCTCAGGCGCGGACCTCATTTCCGCACCCGACCCTCAGCGGACCTACAAATCCACTAACCAATCAGCAGCTTGTCTATCGCGGCGTACTTGAGCACCAACTGAGCCCTCAGTTGATCTCGCCGCTCTATGTTTTCGATCTCGGATATGAGACTGCGTGCCTAAGCATTCAGCCTGTCAAGGCGAAGTTTCTCGAAGAAGTCAGACATGGACTTCTGCGCATTTGTCGATTGGACGAAGAACAAGCTGGCGACTGCATCGATCACAGTGCCGCTAGCGGCCTTAACAACGGTGCCCCACAGGTCGGCTCGGTCATGGGTTGCGAAGGCGAATATGATTACGCAAAAGCCTATAGAGGCAAATACTATACTGAACCAAAAACTCACATTCGCCCGTAGAAGAGCATGGTTGTAGTAGTTGGAAAGCGCCACAACCTCGAACGGCTTTTCCTCTTGGGAGCCCGATGCGGCAGATGCCTTCTTGAATTCGGCAATCAGCTCAGGGGTCACCCCACCTTCTATAGTGATGCCAGCGAAGCTAAAGCGTTTGAGCGCACCTGAAGCGAAGCCAGCGATCAGACCCGCGAAGACCGTGACAAGGGTAGCAACAGCGGCCGCCCACTGGAAAATGTCTTGCGGCGTTTTCGAAAACATCGGCGGACCCCACCCTGCGTTAGTGTCACGTAACCTTGGCCTTGGCTCGCGTCCCGCGTTTTTTAAACATGATGGCGGCCTTTTGACAGACAGTCCGTTCCCCCCCCTTCTCAGAAGTCACCAATGTCCGCTTAGGGCGACCATCGGCGTGGCGCTGAGTGACCAAGATGTCTGGCCCTGGCGGTCCAGTGCTTGCGTCCTTTATCTAGCGCAGGGTCCAGGGCCGCATGGCCAGAACCGCTAGCGTGAAGAGGGCAATGAAAAGGCCCGGCCCGAACCAGGGCTCGATCTTGCCGTCGATCATCTGAATGACGCTGGTCAGCATCGCCGTCGGCATCACCGAACCCAGCACGCAGGCGACCCAGCCCTGCCATTCCCGCAAGAGCGGGCGCGGCGCTGGCTTGTCATCATCGTCCATGACCCCGGCCTCCCGACGCCACCCTGGCGGGCATCAGAAAGCTTAGCGACCAGAGGCCGACGCCGTCCAGCCACGCTTACGTCAGGTTCGGTCGCGGTCGAAAAATTCCGAGTCCGCTCAAACCCTTGCCCCACATGGAATCTTGGCCTTGGCGCGCGCTGGAGTCGCACCCGGGGGTCGTTGACTCTCGCGGCGACGATAGAACAAAGATGGAACACGGTCGTTTTGTCAGCATGTCCCCTCACCCCGCTCCCGCCGCGCTCGACGCGCTCCGCCGCAAGGTTCGCGCTCTCGAAGCGCAGGATCGGGTGACCCGCGCTGTGCTGCCGTTCGGCATCGCGCCCTTGGACGCGCGCCTGCCGGGCGGCGGCCTGGCGCTGGGCGCCTTGCATGAGGTGGCCGGCGGCGCCGACGAAGCTTTGCATGGGGCCGCGGCGGCCCGTTTCGCGGCGGGCATTCTGGCGCGGGCTCAAGGCGAGGTCCTGTGGTGTCGTCGCCAAGCCGATCTCTTCGCTCCCTCTCTGGCCCAGGCTGGCCTGCCCCGGAGCGGGTGATCTTCGCCGACGCGGGCGACGAGGCCGGGGTATTGGCGGCGATGGAGGAAGGCCTGCGATGGCCAGGCCTGGCGGGTGTGGTCGGCGAGGTCGGCAAGCTCTCCATGACCGCCTCGCGCAGGCTGCAGCTGGCGGCCGAGAAGAGCGGCCAACTGGCCATTGCCGTCAGACGATGGCGGCGCGTGGCCGACGCCGCCGACCTTGGTCAACCGACGGCGGCCGAGACACGCTGGCGCGTGTCGCCCCTGCCCTCATCTCCGCTGCCTGTTCCCGGCGTGGGCCGTCCCCGCTGGTTTCTCGAACTTCTCCGCTGCCGCGCCGGCGACGCCTTCGACATCGAGTTAGAAGCCTGTGACGCAAAGGGTCATCTCCGTCTTCCTGCCCCGCTGGCCCACCGACCGGCTGGCCCGGACGCAGGTCCAAAAGACCACCGGCAGGAGCGCGCCGTCGCCTGACACCGCGCCCGATACGCCGGTCGTGATGGTCGGACGGGTGGGACGCCGGCGCGCGGTGGCGCACATGAACCTGGCCGCCGCCAAAGCGGGCCTGCGGATCGGTCAGGCCGTGGCCCACGCCACCGCCTTGGTTCCGTGTCTTGTCCTGCATGACCTTGATGCGGAGGGCGATCTGGCGGCCTTGCAGCGCCTGGCGCTCTGGGCCCAGCGGCTATATTCGCCGAGCGTGGCGGCAGACCCGCCCGATGGCCTGGTCATCGACGCCACGGGTTGCTCCCATCTCTTCGGCGGCGAGGAGAAGATGGCGATCGACATCCGCGATCGGCTCGCCAAGGTCGGGCTGGTCGCCAAGGTCGCCATCGCCGACAGTTGGGCGGCGCCCATGCCCTGGCCCGCTATAACGCGCGATCGATCTTCGTCCTGCCGCAAGGCGCGTTGGGCCGAGAGCTCCATCCCCTGTCTGTCGCGGCGCTGCGCCTGCCGTCCGACCTCGTGCAGGCGCTGGCCAAGCCGGGTTTCGACACCATCGGTGAACTCGAGGCCACGCCAAAAGGTCCGTTGGCCCATCGCTTTGGCCTCGAGCCCATCCGACGGCTTGATCAGGCGTTCGGCCGAGCGTGCGAGCCGATCGAGCCGGTGTTTGCGCCCGAGACCCTGCGAACCGCCAAGATCTTCGCCGAGCCGATCGGGGCGCCCGAGACCATGGCGCGCTTTCTGGGCGAACTGACCGTCGAGCTCTGCGCGGCCCTGGAAGCGGCAAGCCTCGGCGCCAAGGCGATCGACGCCTTCTTCTTCCGCGTCGATAACCGCATCGAGACCGTGCGCGTGGGGCTGGCCGCGCCCTCGCGCGACGCCGCGCGCCTGGCCAAGCTCCTCTGCGAGAAACTGGAGCAGGTCGATCCGGGCTTTGGGGTCGACAAGATGGTCCTGGCCGCGCCGGGGGTCGAACCCTTGGCCTACAAGCAGGACGAAGCGCTGACCGGCCGGCGGCGCGGCGCCGACCTTTCCGGCTTGATCGACACCTTGGCCAACCGTCTGGGCGCCGAGCACGTATACCGCCTGGTCAGCGCTGACAGCGACCTGCCCGAACGAAGCGTGCGCAAGACGCCGGCGCTCGAACAGCCTGGCGCCTTTTCCTGGCCCGTCGACTGGCCGCGCCCGACCCGCTTCTTCTCCCGCCCGAGCCGATCGACACAGTGGCGCTCCTGCCCGACCAGCCGCCGGCCTCGTTCACCTGGCGCGGCGTGCGCCGGCGCGTGCGTTGCGCCGACGGCCCCGAGCGGGTGTTTGGCGAGTGGTGGAAGGCCGACGCGGAACTGGCCCGGTCACGCGACTACTTCCAGGTCGAGGACGAAGGCGGCGAGCGCTATTGGATCTTTCGCGACGGCGATGGCGAAGACGCCGCGACGGGCAGCCAACGCTGGTTCATGGCCGGGGTGTTTGGATGAAGGATCCAACCCAAGACCTTGGCGACTACGTCGAACTGCAATGCGCTTCGCATTTCTCACTGCTGCGTGGGACCTCCTCGCCCGCCGAACTCTTCGACGAGGCCGCGCGCCTGGGCTATCGCGCCTTGGCCCTCTGCGACCGTAATAGCTTGGCAGGCATGGTGCAGGCCCACGTGGCGGCCAAGTCGACCGGGGTCCGCCTGATCGTCGGCTGCGAGTTGGTCCTGCGCGACGATACGACCATCGTGGTCTTGCCGACCGACAGGGCCGCGTATGGGCGCCTCTGCCGGCTTCTCACCCTGGGCAAGGCTCGAGGGGGCAAGGGGGCATGTGACCTCGACCTGCAGGACCTGGCCGCCCACGCCGAGGGCCTGATCGCCATTCTGGTCCCTGATCAAGCGGATGACGCCTGCGCCCAGCAGCTGTTTCGCCTTGCCGCCATCTTCGGGACCGACGCCCACATGGCTCTGACGCTGCGCCGCCGGCCTGGCGACGCCATGCGGCTCTACGCGCTGGAGCGTCTGGCCCTTGCGGCCGGCGTCACGCCGGTGGTCACCAACCGCGTCCTCTTTCATGACAAGGACCGGCGCCTGCTGCAGGACGTCGTCACCTGTATTCGTGAGCACACGACCATCGACGACGTCGGTTTCAAGCGTGATCGGCATGCCGACCGGCATCTGCTCGCGCCGGCCGAAGTCCAGCGTCGTTTCGCGCGCCACCGCGCCGCCGTCGCCGCGTCCGTGGCCATCGCCCGACGCTGCCGGTTCTCGCTCAGCGAGCTCAGCTACCAGTATCCGCGCGAGGTCGCCCAAGACGGCGAGACCGCGCAAGAGACCCTTGAGCGCCTGACCTGGGACGGCGCGGCGCGGCGCTTTCCCGATGGGGTGACGACCGAGGTCCGGCGCATTCTCAACCACGAACTGAAGCTGATCGGAAGCCTCGGCTACGCGCCCTATTTCCTGACGGTGAACTCGATTGTCGCCTATGCGCGCAGCCAGGACATCCTTTGCCAGGGCCGTGGCTCGGCCGCCAATTCAGCCGTCTGCTACGTGCTGGGCATCACTTCCATCGATCCCGAGCGCAACGATCTCCTCTTCGAGCGCTTCGTCAGCGCCGAGCGCGACGAGCCGCCCGACATCGACGTCGACTTCGAGCACGGCCGGCGAGAGGCGGTCATGCAGTGGGTGTTCGAGACCTATGGCCGTCATCGCAGCGCCATCGTCGCGGTCGTGCATCGGTTCCGGCCGCGCGGGGCCGTGCGCGACGTGGGCAAGGTGCTTGGCCTGCCCGAGGACATGACCAAGGGCCTGTCTAGCCAGATCTGGAGCTTCAGCCGCGAGGACATCGAGGAAAGACACGCCCGCGACATGGGCCTGGATCTCTCCGACCGCCGTCTGCGCCTGACGCTGGAACTGGCTCAGCAGCTCCTCAACACGCCCCGGCAGTTTTCCCAACACCCCGGCGGCTTTGTCCTGACCCACGACCGCCTCGATGAGCTCGTGCCTATCGAGCCGGCGCGGATGAAGGACCGCCAGATCATCGAATGGGACAAGGACGACATCGACGAACTGAAGTTCATGAAGGTCGATTGTCTGGCGCTGGGCATGTTGACCTGCCTCAAGCGGGGCCTGGATCTGCTGGGCGACCACAAGGGGGTCGGGCTCGAACTGGCGACCATCCCGCCGGAGGATCCACGCACCTATGCGATGATCCGCCGGGCCGACACGCTCGGGGTCTTTCAGATCGAAAGCCGCGCGCAGATGGCCATGCTGCCGCGCCTCAAGCCGCGCAGCTTCTACGACCTCGTCATCGAGGTGGCGATCGTGCGGCCAGGCCCCATCCAGGGCGACATGGTCCATCCCTATCTTCGCCGTCGCGAGGGTAAGGAGCCGGTGAGCTATCCCAAGCCCGAGCTGGAGAAGGTCCTGGGCAAGACCCTGGGCGTACCGCTCTTCCAGGAGCAGGCCATGCGGGTGGCAATCGAATGCGCCGGCTTCACGCCCGGCGAGGCCGACCAGCTGCGCCGCGCCATGGCCACCTTCAAATTCACCGGCGGGGTCAGCCACTTCAAGACCAAGTTGGTCGGCGGCATGGTCGAGCGCGGCTACCCCCTGGAGTTCGCTGAGCAGACCTTCAGCCAGCTGGAGGGGTTTGGATCCTACGGCTTTCCGGAAAGCCATGCCGCCAGCTTCGCGCTCCTGGCCTACGCCTCATCCTGGCTCAAATGCCACCACCCGGACGTCTTCTGCGCGGCCCTGCTCAACAGCCAGCCGATGGGTTTTTACCAGCCGGCCCAGATCGTGCGCGACGCCATCGAGCATGGGGTGGAGGTGCGCCCCATCTGCGTCAACGCCTCGCGCTGGGACTGCACCCTAGAGGAAAAGCCAAGCGGCGCGCTGGCGATGCGCCTGGGTTTGCGCATGGTCGGCAAGCTTGCCCAGTATGACGCCGCGCGCCTGGTGCTGGCCCGCGCCGACGACCCCTTTTCCTCGATCGCCGACCTGTGGCGGCGCGCCCAGGTCGGGACCGGCGCCCTGACCCGCCTGGCCGAAGCCGATGCGTTCGGACCCAGCCTTGGCCTGGCACGCCGCGAGGCGGGCTGGGCCATCAAGGGCCTGCGCGATGTCGCTTTGCCGCTGTTCGACCAATCGGACGTCTCCGACCTCAATGAGCCAGATCCCGCCTTGAAAGCGATGACCGAGGGCCGCGAGATCATCGAGGACTACAGCCATGTCGGCTTGTCGCTACGCCGCCATCCGCTCGCGCTGCTGCGCCAGGACCTGGACGGCCTCAAGCGCGTGCCTTGCCAGGTCGCCGCCAGCGCCCGCGACGGCCGCTTCATCAAGACTGCCGGCCTGGTGCTGGTGCGCCAGATGCCCGGCACCGCCAAGGGCGTGATGTTCATGACCATCGAGGACGAGACCGGGGTGTCCAACCTGGTGATCTGGAAGACGCTCTATGAAAAGCAGCGCCGCATCGCCATCGGCGCGCACCTGATCGGGGTCGATGGGCGCATCCAGCGCGAGGGCGATGTCGTCCACCTGGTCGCCCACCAGCTCCATGACCTCACGCCGCTCATGGCCAACTTGCAGGATCGCGGCGCCGACGGCGGCGATCTGGCCTGGGCGCGCCGAAGCCGCAACTTCTGCTGAAGGACCCGATGATGGACGCCCAGCCGTCGCTTTTTGACCTGCCGATCGCGCCGAAGACGCCCCTGCCCGAAGGCTTCCGCTACCAAGCCGGGCTGATCAGCGCAGAGGAAGAACGCGACCTGGTCGCCAGCTTCCAAGACCTTCCGTTCAAGCCCTATGAGCATCTGGGCTACTTCGGCAACCGCCGCATCGCCGGCTTTGGCTGGCGCCAGGACGACGCCGGCCGAATGGTCGAGACCGGCGAGCCGATCCCAGACCTGCTGGCGCCTCTGCTGACCAAGGTCGCGGCGTTCACCGGCTTGGCGCAGGACACCTTCCGTCATGCCCTGGTGACGGAATATTCGCCGGGCGCGGGGATCGGCTGGCACCGCGACCGGCCGCCAGCCGTGGCCATCGCCGGCGTATCGCTCGTCTCACCCTGCCACTTTCGACTTCGGCGTAAGTCCGGCGATCGCTGGGAGCGCGCCACCATCGTCGCCGAGCCCCGCTCGGCCTACCTGATGAGCGGGCCAGCACGCAGCGACTGGCAGCACTCCATCCCGGCGGTCGAAGCAATGCGATATTCGGTGACGTTCCGAACGGTTCGGCGCTAGACCGGCTTGTCGTCGAGCAATCCAGCCTGGTCGGTGAGACGCGCGCCTGTCTTCGACATCCGTCGGATATGGGGTCGCCAAGGGCGTCCACAACGGCGACAGGACGCCCGCCCGCCGGCTTCTGGCCGTGGGCGGTTGTGTGGCTTTCGCCCGCTATTCCGCTTCGCCTTCGACCAAAATCAGCGTGTTCTTCGCGCCGGTCGTGTCCGGGCCGACGGCCCGGCCCCGCGCCAGGGATGGTGACCCGCTAGGGCCGAGCCTTGAGCCGAGGCGCAAGGCTCGGCGGCGCCGGCTTGCCGGCGACGTAGAGCCCGGTCGCGCAACCCGCGAGGCGTCCTCACGGGCGCTTGGAGGCTTTGCAGCGGCAAGGCGATCTGCGTCGCTTCACCGTGGAGACGGCAAGATCGGCGTCGCGGTCCGGCGATCGGGATGACGACCAAGCCCCTCGTCATCGCGGCGCGCCTGGCGCTTGTCGCCTGAGGTCGGCTCGATCAGTTCACGTTTGGACATGGCGCTAAGTCTCCCTTTCGAAAGACGAATCCGCAGGCCCGCCAACCTGTTCCCGGCGCCCCACCCTGTTGGCCAAGGAACGCGCGCCCGACGCGGCGGGTTGAGCAGACGTGGAGGAGGACATCGCCATGGTCAAAGACGTCTACGACGATCCCAGCCACGTCAGCGCCGTGGACGGCGAGGTGACGGTAATGGGTCCGGGCCCGGCGAGCATGTCGATAACGCCCGGCGCGGCCCGCGACACGGCCAAGCGCCTGGAAGCCGCCGCCGCCAAGGCCGACCAGGGTCATGTCGAGGCGATCGATCAGGATGATCCCGCCGCGCTCCAGCGCTGCGCCGACCGACTGGGCGTGACTCCCGAGGCGGTCCGAAACGCGGTGATTGCGGTGGGACCCGACAGCGAAGCCGTGGCGATGCGGCTGCGCTCCGCGCGCGGCGCGGCCGATTGAGGATCGCGACCCTCAACATCAACAATGTGCTAAGCCGTTTCGACCCGCTGATCGAGTGGCTCGACGAGGCCCAGCCCGATGTCGTGTGTCTCCAGGAACTGAAGGCCGAGCAAGGCCGCTTCCCGGCCGAAGCGCTGGAGCAAATGGGTTATGGCGCGGTCTGGAAGGGACAGCGGACCTGGAACGGCGTGGCGATCCTGGCGCGCGGCATGACCCCGGTCCTGACCCGCAACGCCCTACCCGGTGAGCCGGACCCGACCCAGAGCCGCTATATCGAGGCGGCGGTGAACGGCGTGCTGATCGGTTGCCTCTACCTGCCCAACGGCAATCCTCTTCCCGGCCCCAAGTTCGACTACAAGCTGGCCTGGTTCGAGGCGCTCCTCGCGCACGCCCAGGGCCTGTTGGCCAGCGGCGCGCCCGTCGTGTTGGCCGGCGACTACAACGTCGTCCCCACCGAGGCCGACATCTACGCCAAGCACTCGTACGGCGGCGACGCCCTGCTCCGCCCCGAAAGCCGCGCCGCGTTCCAGCGCCTGCTCGCGCAAGGCTGGACCGACGCCCTGCACGCCATCCATCCGCAAGACCCGCCATGGACCTACTGGTCGTATCTGCGCGAGCGCTGGCCCAAGGACAAAGGCCTGCGCATCGACCACCTACTGCTGTCGCCGGACCTAGCGGATCAGCTCGTCGACGCCGGGGTCGATCGCTGGGTGCGGGGCCTGGACGGCGCCAGCGACCACGCCCCGGCCTGGATCCAGCTCGAGCGATGAAGCCCCCGCCGCCCGTCACGCCGGATGGCCGCTACCTCGTCGTGCGCGGGCGGTTGTGGCGCACCAGCAATCCCGACCTCTCTCCGCAGCGCCGCCAAGCGTTGGTCGACGTATTGATGGACGCCCGCCGCGCCGTGCGCACGGCCCTGGCCCGCGATGACCCAACCGCTCTGGCCCAAGCGCGCGCTCAAGTCGACGCCGCCAAGGTCGGCCTGGGTGAACGCGGTCCGGTCTGGTGGACCGATGGCGCGCCGGACCTCAATCGCCACATGGCCAGGACCACCGCCTACGCAGAATGGTTCGCGCGTCATGGTGACGCCTAGCGCCGCCGTGCGCGCAGCCCTACCTTGACGCCATGCCCTCACGCCAACGCCCCACTGCTCGTCTCCTGACGCCCGCCGGCTGGACCGGTGTGTTCGTCGCCGCCCTGCTCGCCGCCGGCCTGGCTTTCGCCGCCTTGAGCGCCCTGCCCCGCGCCTAGCGCGTCCAGAACAGATGCACTTGGCCCGCGCCGGTCTCGACCGTGACCACCTCGCCGTTCAGTCGGCAACTTGGCCGCTCGAGGACTGCCCGTGCTGACCGCTCAAATTGCTCGCGGGCGCTGCCCATCATGTCGGCGACCGCGCCCCGGCCGATGCAATCTCCCTCCGCGCGCCTATATCTGCGTTCCCGCCGCATGGATCGCCCGATGACCAAGCCCCTGAAGATCGACTTCGTCTCCGACGTTTCCTGCCCCTGGTGCGTGGTGGGTCTTGGCGGGCTGGAGGCCGCGCTCGAGCGGGTTGGAGACCTGGTCGAGGCGCAGATCCATTTCCAGCCCTTTGAGCTGAACCCGAACATGCCGCCCGAGGGCCAGAACATCGTCGAGCACGTGGCCCAGAAGTACGGGGCGACGCGGGAGCAGTCGGCGGCCAACCGCCAAGCCATCCATGACCGGGCCGCATCCGTGGGCTTCACCATGGCCACCGACGAGAACAGCCGCATCTACAACACCTTCGATGCCCACCGCCTGCTGCACTGGGCGGGATTGGTCGGCGACCAGAAGGCGCTCAAGCGCGCCCTGTTCGACGCCTATTTCACCGACAACGACAGTCCCGCCGACTTTGAGGTGCTGGTGCGCGCGGCGATGAAGGCGGGCCTGGACCCGCACGCGGCCCACGAGGTGCTGACCTCGGGCCGCTACACCGAGGAGGTGCGCGAGGCCGAACGCGTCTGGCAGGCGGCGGGGATCAGCTCGGTGCCGGCCGTGGTGATCAACGACCGCTATCTGATCTCGGGCGGCCAGCCGGCCGAATACTTCGAACAGGCGCTCCGTCAAATCGCCGCCGAGGCCTGACCCGGCTTAGGCCTCGCCACGCAAGCCATCCGCGCGATCATCGCCTGATGGGCAATCACCCGCACAGCCAGAATTCGCTCGCCAGCTTAGATTGGCGGCCAAGGCCGTTGGAGATTGGCGGCAACAGATGTGCAGCAACCCTCCCGTACGCTGGGTTAAGCGTGACGTCGCGGGCCCTAGCGACTAAGCCGACCAAGCCGCTCGGCGATATAGGCGTCCACCGCGTCGGTATAGGCGCTTGGCGAGCCCAGGGTACGATTCACGTCGGCATGGGTCAGGTTCTGGGGCAGAACGGGCATGTCGCGCCCCGCCGCCCGCGCCTTGGCCTGGAATCGGCGCGCGTCGTCACACGGCTCGTCCGGACGACGCGTCGAACACACGAGCATCATCGGCACGGCCCTCGGCGTCCACTGATCCATCGGCGAGGCCTTGGCCCAGTAGGCCGGGTCGGCGCCGAAGGCCTCGTCGTAGAAGCGCGGATGGCGTCCCGCCATGGTCGCCGAGACCTGCATGGCGGCAGAATCCAGCACCACCGTCCCCGCCCACGCCTTGCCGACCATGTCGGGGCGCGCGGAGATCAGAGCGACCAGATGGGCGCCGGCCGAGTGCCCCATCAGGATCACCTTGCTCGGATCGCCGCCCCAGTCTTCGGCATAGCCCTGGACCCATTGCACCGCTTCAGCCACGTCCTGGGCCTGCTCGTAGGCCATAGCGTCGGGCAGCATCCGGTAGTTGACGCTGACGACGATCCAGCCGCGCGTCAGCCAGTGCCTCAGCTTGTTCTCGACCGAGCCGGTATTGGCCTTGTCCCCGATCATCCAGGCGCCGCCATGCACCATGACCAGGATGGGCGCGTTGCGCGCGCCCGGCGGGATGTAGACGTCCAGACGCTGGGCGGCGTCGGTCCCATAGGCGTCGGTCCGCTTGCGAGCGCCGGGCAGGATGGCCTGCAGATCAATCGGGCGTTCCTCCTCTGCCTTCTTTTCCATAAGGCGCTGGCGCAATTGTCCGCCCATTCCCAGCCCAAGCTGGGCGGCCTCGACGGCGCCAGCGCCCGTGAAGGCCAAAGCCGCCAAGGTGATCACCGCGATCTTGAGGGGCAAGGTCTTCATTTGAGGCCCTCGAGCTGGTCGCGGACGGCGGCGACCTCATCACGCGACAGGCGGCCATCATGGTCGCGGTCGGCGCGGTCGAACAGCGGAGCCGGTCCGTCGACGAATTCCGGGCGGGTGACGCGACCGTCACCGTCCTGGTCGGCATGGGTAATGACCGCCTTGAGCGCCTTGGCCTTGGGACGGCTCGACTTGGCCAGGCGCGGAAACTCCGAGAGTGTCACCACGCCATCGCCGTTGCGGTCCAGGCGTTCGAACTGGGCCGATCGAGAAGTCGCTGAATTCAGCACGGGTGACGTAGCCGTCGTGGTTGGCGTCTGCCTTCTCCAGCGCCGCGCCAAGTGTGCGCGAGGCCGCCTGGGCGCTGGTGAAAACCAAGGCCAGGGCGGCCGACAGGACGAGAAACTTCATGGTCTACTCCAAAGGCGGACGGCCCGCAGCGCTTTGAAAGGATGCGCCGCGGGCCGAGACGGGTTCGATCAGGAACGGATCATCAGGGGCGGCTCACCGTGCCGCTGACCGAACGCGTCGCGCCGTCGTAACCGGTCCGGGAATGGTCGTAGCTGACCGTCCCGTCGTGGTTGTCGACGACATTGGTGCTGCGGGTGGCCGCGGCGCCGTTGTTGAAGGTGCGCGTCGCGCCACCGTGATAAGCGCCCTCGCCCCAGCTGGCGCTGCGATTGCTGGCGATGCCGCGGCCCGAATTGGTCTGGGTCCCGCGCGATACCGACAGGGCGCCCGGCTGGCGGCTGACGTCACGGCTGTGAACATAGCCGTGGCCGCGGGCGCCCTGCACGTTGACGAGACGGCCGTGCTGACCGGCCTGGGCGGGAACCGCGATCATCGCGGCCAGCACCCCCAGAGAGGAGAGGCCGGCGGCTAGAATGGAAGTTTTACGCATGATGGCTCCGTGGAATAGGTCGGTGTCCCTCGACACCGCCACCTGACCACGGCCGGGCAATCGCCGGTTTGCGCGCGTCCAACGAACTGTGTCGAAGTGTAAACGGGCGTGGTCGCGGCTTTCGCCGGGACCGGGCTTGGGGCATTTGGCGGGTCATGGCCGACAACACGCTGATCGCGGTCGTGGAAGACGACGCCGAAATCCGGGACCTGACCCTGGGGCTGCTGCGCCGCGAAGGCTATGAGGCCGTGGGCTGCGAGGATGCGTCGGCGTTCGATCGCCTGGTCGCCCGCCGCCGGGTGGACCTGGTGTTGCTGGACATCATGATGCCGGGCGAGGACGGGTTATCGGTCTGCCGGCGGCTGCGGGCGGCCGGCGAGGTCGCGATCCTGATGGTCACCGCCAAGGGCGACGATATAGACCGGGTGATCGGCCTGGAGATCGGGGCCGACGACTACTTGCCCAAGCCCTACAATCCACGCGAGCTGTTGGCCCGGGTGAAGGCGATCCTGCGCCGCACGCGCGAGATCCACCGCGTGACCAGCGCCCCACCGGCCGAGACGCTGGGTTTCGCCGGCTGGCGGCTGGACACCGCCAGCCGCGACCTGACCGATCCCGATGGCCAGGCCGTGGTCCTGACCGGCGGCGAGCACGATCTGCTGATGGCCTTCCTGCGTCACGCCCAGCGGGTGCTCAGCCGCGACCAGTTGCTAGACTGGACGCGAGGGCGCAGCGCCGAGCCGTTCGACCGCGCCGTCGACGTGCTGCTCAGTCGCCTGCGCCGCAAGCTCGGCGCCGGCGCCGGGGGCGCGAGCTTGATCAAGACCGTGCGCGGCGGCGGCTACCTGTTCAGCGTCGCGGTCGAGCGGCTCTGACCATGTTGCTGGCCGACAACCTCTCCACGCGCATGACGGCGATCCTGCTGGCCGGCCTGGCGATGATGCTGTCGGTCGGCGCGGCCCTTCTGGTCTGGCCGCAGGGCGGCGGCGAAGGTGGCGTGCGCTTCTATCAGCTGCCTCGCCCTGCCGAGGCCCGAGCGATCGTCGAGGCGGTGGAGGCCACCCCGCCCTGGGCTCGGGCCAAGGTCATCATAGCGCTCGATACCGGCGTGATCCGCACGACCCTGGAGCCGGACTTTCCTCCGTTGCGGCCCCGCGCCCGGATCGCCGACGACCGTGACCCCGGCTACCAGGCCTATCGTTTGGCTCTGGGCGATCGCCCTTTGCGGATCGACATCCGGCGCGGCGGCAGGCTTCGGGAGGGCGCCCTGCCCGGCCGCCACGCCCTGCGGCTGTCGGTGCGCCTGGTCGACGGCGAGGTGTTGGTCCTGCGCCGGCGCGCGCCCGAGACCGCCCGGCGGTTCTTCGGCCGTGTCGCGCTGGCCGCCGCCGCCCTCCTGGGGGTCACGTTGCTCATGCTGGTCCTGGCCGTGCGGCAGACCACCCGCCCCGTCAGCCTGCTGGCCCACGCCGTGGCGCGGTTCGGCGATGGCCTGGACGCTAAGCCCCTGCCCCTTCGCGGTCCGCGCGAGCTGCGCGAATTGTCGGCGGCATTCAACACGCTGCAGGGTCGGATTCGCGGCCTGATGGAGGAGCGCACCCGGATGCTGGCGGCCATCGCCCACGATCTGCGCACCTATCTGACGCGCCTGACCTTGCGGGCCGAGTTCATCGCCGACGAAACCCAGCGGGCCAAGGCCGGGGCCGACCTGGCGGAGATGGCCCAGCTGCTGGATGACACCCTGCTGTTCGCGCGGCAGGACGCGGGGCGTGGCGACGGCGCCCGATCGATCGACCTTCGCGGCGAACTCGAAGCTCTGGTGGCCCTGCGCCGCGAGATGGGACAGACGATCGTCTTCGCGCCAGGCGTCGCGGCGACCGTCTGGGCGGCGCCACTGGCTCTGCGACGGATGCTCGACAACCTGATCGACAACGCCATCCGCTACGGCGGGGCGGTCACGCTCGAGGTGGGTCACCGGGACCGCCAGGTCGAGATCACGGTGCTCGACGATGGACCGGGCCTGCCGCCCGAAGCGCTGGCCACCCTCACCGAGCCATTCGAACGGGGCGAAGCCTCTCGCAACCGCAGCACGGGCGGGGCCGGCCTTGGCCTGTCGATTGTCCAGGCCCTGGCCCGGGGCCAGGGCGGTGAGCTGATGATGGCTAATCGCCCGCAAGGCGGCCTGGCGGCCACGCTCCGGTTGCCATCGAGCGCGCCGGACTAGGCTTTCTCCCACGCCCCTTGCTGGCGATGAAGCGGCAACCACGCCGCGCAACTCGTCTAGAAAGACGCCGGCCAGGCCCTGCCGCGGGCTGAGGAACCTCGATCCTAGACCCAGTCGCGTCGGGGTCCGAACCGGCGACCCGTGTTCTTCGGCCGCGCGCAGGGCAAGTTGCCCCCGCAATAGCCTAGACGCCATCCCCACCCGCCCTTCGGCAAGCGACACAAGCCAGACGGCGCCGCGCGCAAGGCGGTGACGATGAGCGAGCGCCCCGCGAGAGGATCCGCCCGACCTCGCGCCGCGCAGGGTGCGCAAGCTCAGCCGGACATGGACTTGATCTCAACGCCGCGGGGGGCAGTCGTTCCGGCCCAGGCCTCGGGCCAGCGCCTATTTACGGCAGCACGGGCCGTGCGGTTCAGGCGCGGTTAACCCTTTGTCCACATCGTCAACGCCGTCGGCTCGCCGGCCTCAGTGTCAGGGACCGCCAACGGCGGCTACGGATTTCGTGCGTAACAGTCAGCTTCCCCTCCCCCTGTGGATCGCCGTCTTTGGCCTGGTGCTGAGCATCTCGATCGTCCTCTCGCCCAGCGCCGGCGCGGCGACGCGGCTGGATTCGAAGCGGTTCGCGGCGATCGCCCTGGACGCGACAACGGGCGAGGTCCTTTACGCCCGCGACGCCGACGCGCAGCGCTACCCGGCGTCCCTGACCAAGGTCATGACCCTCTATCTTGCGTTCGACGCCCTTGATCGCGGCGACCTCAAGCTCAGTGACCCGGTCATCATCTCGCCGCGCGCCGCGGCCAGGCCGCCCTCGAAACTGGGCCTGCCGGCCGGCCAACGGCTGACCGTGCAGGAGGCGATCAATATCCTGGTCGTCAAGTCCGCCAACGATGTGGCTACAGCGCTAGGCGAGACCCTCGCAGGCAACGAAGGGGCGTTCGCTCGTCAGATGACCGCGCGGGCCAAGGCGCTCGGCATGAACCACACGGTGTTTCGCAACGCCTCGGGGCTGCCCGATCCAGGCCATGTCAGCACCGCCCGCGACCTGGCGATCCTGGCCCGCGCCTTTCTGCGGGACCATCCCGACGACTACCGGGTGTTCGATCAAGAACAGACGACCTTCCGCGGGCGCCTGATCCCAGGTCACAACGCCCTGCTGCGCCGGCCCGGCATCGACGGCTTCAAAACAGGATTCACCAACGCCTCGGGATTCAACCTGCTGACGTCCGGCGCGCGCGACGGCCACCGCATCATCGCCGTCGTCCTCGGCGGGCGAACCGCGCGCGGACGCGATCTTTTCATGCGAGACCTGATGCGCGCCAGTTTCGCGAGCCTGACGGTGCGCGACGCGGGCCTGGAGGTTAAGGTCGCCTCCCTGCTCGATGCCGACTACGCGCCCTTGACGGTCCATCCAAGCTTGGATCGGGCCAAGGCAGAGCCGGCCCCGGAGCCGCGCGCGCAAGCCACGCTCGGCGACCAGATCCCCTCGTCCTCGGCCCCGCCAAAATGGTGGATTCAAGTGGGGGCTTTCAGTTCGGCCGATCGTGGTCAGGCTCGCCTGCGGGACGTGCGCGACCGCCATCCACGCCATTTTGGCGACGCGCCCGAGCAACTGGAAAGGATCGACGGTCTTTACCAGGCGCGGTTCGCCAGCGTCTCGGCCGGACAAGCCAAGGCCGCTTGCGCCCTTCTGACCGCCGAGGGCGATCGCTGCATGGTCACCTCCAACCCCTAGGCGTGCCGATCATGGTCACAGCAAGCGACGCGATATGGCCAGCTCGCCAGCGAGGTTCTGCCCGCACCTTGTGGCGGACCATCGCCGGATTGCTGATCGCCGCCGCCGCGTGGCATGGGCCCGCCCTGGCCCGCGCGGGTCAAATCGACGGCGCGGCGCGAGCCCTGCCATCTCAACCCATGCCGTTTGTCGATTGCCGAGGCGTGCGATCGACACGTCCAACGATCATCCTGGAAGCCGGAGCCTACGGCACCTCCGCCGATTGGGCTCAGATCGAAAAGGCGCTCGCGAAGGACGGACGGGTCTGCGCTTATGACCGCCTGGGCCTTGGGGCCTCGCCGGACCGCGCCACCGTCCCCACAGCGGAGACCATCGCCCGCGACCTGGCGGTGCTTTTGGACCGGCTGGGCGAGAACGGCCCCGTGGTGATTATCGGCCATTCGAACGGCGCGCTCTATGCCGAAGCCTTCGCCTCGTTGTTTCCCGAGCGCACGACGGGCCTGGGCTATGTCGATGGCGTCGGAACCGATGATCTGGACAATCCCCTGACGCTGTCGGCCATCACGGGCGAGGAACGGCTGGCCGATGTGGCGGTCGTGGTCCAGCGTATGGGCTTGGCCAAGCTGGTCGTAGGCCGGATCGTCGACGCCTTCGGCCTCCAGGGTCAGGCCGCGCGGCGCAAACGCCACGCCCTCCTGTCGGCGCGCCACCTGGAAAACGCCCGCCAAGAGGTTCGCCAAATCCTGCCGAGCTTGGCGCAGATCCGCGCGGACGGTCCGCCGCCAGACAGTATTCCGGTCGCCGCGATCGTCGCGGCCGATGCGCCTGACGGCCCCCTCGCTAAAGCCTGGCGCGCCGCCCAGGTGGCCCCGGCTCACCGGGCCTGTCGCGGTTGGGTGCTGGACGCGGTCGGCGCCAGCCACGTCTCGCCGCTGGGCCGGGACCGGGCCTATGTGCTGGCCGCCGCCCGCTGGCTGGAACGTGAGGCGATCGAGCGCCAGGCCCAGGCCTCACCGGCGATGACCTGCACGCCCGCCCGATACAGGTCCTAGGCCATGAGCACGCGCGAGCCGCATCGCCGCAACCGCCCCCTCGCCGAGACATCGCGGCTCCGCACCGCCGCCTTGGCCGCCATCTGGCGAATTGAACATGGGTTCGAGCATGCGCGGCGCGCGCGCGGCCTGGCCAATGACACCCGTCTGCGGATCCTCGCGGTCGCCTGTGTGCTGGGGTTGGGCTTCCTCGGACTGGCGATCGGCGCTGTCAGTGCAGCCCTCTGGCCCTCGCCCGCTCCGCGTTCGACCGCCCTTTTCGCCGCTCAGGGCCGGGGCGATCTGGTCGATCGCCGCGGATCGCTCCTGGCGACCGATCTGCCGGTCTATGGTCTCTACTATGACCCGCAACTGAACTGGGACCCAGGCGAGGTTCGCGCGCGTTTGCCGGCGCTGGCGCCGGGTCTAACCCCGGCTCGACTGGCCGCCGCGGTTGGCGGCGACCATCGGCAGTATCTCATCGGCGACCTGTCGCCTCAGCAGAAGGCGGCGATCGATGACCTTGGTCTGCCGGGCGTTTCCTTCGAGCCCGAGGTCCGCCGGGTCTATCCAGCCGGCCCCGTCGCGGGACATCTTGTGGGGTTTACCCAGCGTGGTGGCGAGGGCCTGGCCGGC
The DNA here is from genome assembly GCF_044056025.1 of Caulobacter sp. UC70_42. Lineage (NCBI taxonomy): Bacteria > Pseudomonadati > Pseudomonadota > Alphaproteobacteria > Caulobacterales > Caulobacteraceae > Caulobacter > Caulobacter sp. UC70_42. The sequence goes on from NZ_CP171994.1 coordinate 4,613,385, forward strand.
GCCGAGCGCGCGCTCGACCGTCAGCTCGTGGGGCGCGCCGAAGGCGACGCCACGCCCCTGTCGATGGATCTGCGCGTGCAGGCCGCGCTCGACAGCGAGTTGAGCGCGGCGGCTACACGGTTCTCGGCGCTGGGCGCCGTGGGCGTGGTCACCAATGTCCATACCGGGGAGATCCTGGCGCTGTCGAGTTGGCCGGCCTTGGATCCCGCTGCACCTGGCGCCGGGCCGCGACAGGCGCGGATCGATCACGCCGTCACCTCGGTCTATGAGCCCGGTTCAATTTTCAAGGTGTTCACCCTGGCCATGGGCCTGGATGCGGGGCTGGCGACCATCGACACGCCGTTCGACGCCCGCGCGCCCCTGACCATCGGTCGCCAGACGATCCATGATTACGACAAGGACAACGCCGTCCTGCCCCTGTGGAAGGTCTTCACCCATTCGTCCAATATCGGCGCGGCGCGCCTGGGGCTGATGGTGGGCGCTGATCGCATGCGCGACTATCTAGCGGGACTCGGCTTGCTGGACGCCGCACCCGTCCAACTGCCAGGGTCGGCCAGGCCGATCCTTCCCCGGACGTTCACGGACAATGCGGTCGCTTCGATGGCGTTCGGCTCGGCGATCTCTGTCAGCCCTTTGGCCATCGCCGCGGGCATGGACACGGTGCTCAACGGCGGCGACTATGTGCCGCTGACCATCGCGCCGCGCGCAAGCGCGCCGAACGGCCGGCGCGTGATCTCCGCGGCGACGTCTCGCACCATGTTGAACCTGATGCGGCTCAACGTTCTTCAAGGCACCGGTGGCAAGGCTCGGGTCTCTGGCTACCGGGTCGGCGGCAAGACCGGATCACAGGAAAAGGTCATCGACGGCCACTACGACCGGCACAAGCTGGTTTCATCCTTTGCCGCGGTCTTCCCCACGGATGGCGCGCTGAGCGATGATCGCTACGTCGTCTTGATCATGCTTGATGAGCCCCATGCCACACCCGAGACGTTCGGGTTCGCCACCGGCGGTTGGACCGCCGCTCCGACAGCGGGGCGGGTGATCGCCCGCATCGCCCCCTTCCTGAACGTGCCGCGCCGACCGCCGGTGACCTTCGAGGCCCTGCCCGCTGGCGACGGCTCGACCTCGCCGGGCTAGCCGAACCGCCCGCCGATATAGTCCTGGGTCTCCTGGGCCACCGGTTTCATGAACATGTCCGAGGTGGCGGCAAATTCCACCATCCGGCCCAGGTACATGAAGCCGGTGTTGTCGGAGATCCGCGCGGCCTGCCCCAGGTTGTGGGTCACGATGACGATGGTGAAGTCGCTCTTTAGCTCGCCAATCGTCTGTTCCAGCTTGGCGGTCGAGATCGGATCCAGGGCAGAGGCTGGCTCATCCAGAAGCAGGATCTCCGGCTCGACGGCGATGCCGCGCGCCACGCACAGGCGTTGCTGCTGGCCGCCCGACAAGGACAGGCCCGAGGCGTGGAGCTTGTCTTTAACCTCGTCCCACAGGGCCGCCCGGCGCAGGGCCTTTTCGACCACCAGGTCCATGTCCTTGCGGCTCTTGCGCTCATAGAGCCGCACGCCGAAGGCGACGTTGTCGTAGATCGACATCGGAAAGGGCGTGGGCTTTTGGAACACCATGCCGATACGCGAGCGCAGCTTGGCGATGTCCTTGACCGCCAGCAGGTTCTCGCCCTCGTGGTCGATGGTGCCCGTCGCGCGCTGGCCCGGATAGAGGTCGTACATCCGGTTGAAGGTCCGCAGCAGGGTGGACTTGCCGCAACCGGAAGGACCGATCAGGGCGGTGACCTGATTGCGCACGATGGGCAGGTCGACGCCGAACAGCGCCTGGGTCTTGCCATAGAAGAAGTCCAGGCCCTTGGCGCGTAGGGCGACGCTGTCGGCGGCCGGCTCGAGAATGTGCGTCAGGGCGTCGGCTTGGACGGGCTTGGTCATGGACGGGCGTTCCCCCGCGCGATGATCACGCGGCCGATGATGTTGATCGAGAGCACGGTGAGGGCGATGAGCAAAGCCCCGGCCCAGGCCAGGGCGCGCCAGTCGTCATAGGCGCTAAGCGCGTATTGGAAGATCACCGCCGGCAGGCTGGCCGTGGGCTTGGTCAGGTCCAGGGCGAAGAACTGGTTGTTGAGAGCGGTGAACAGCAGCGGCGCGGTCTCGCCGCTGATCCGGGCGAAGGCCAGCAGGCCGCCGGTGAGCAGCCCTCCCCCCGCGCCGCGCCAGATGATCTTGCGGATGGTCACCCACCGCGCCGCGCCCAAGGCGACCCCCGCCTCGCGCAGGGCGTTGGGTTGCAGACGCAAGATGTCCTCGGTCGTGCGGGTGACCACGGGCGCGGCGATCAGCGCCAGCGCCACGCCGCCGGCCAGGCCTGAAAAACCGTGGAACGGCCGCACCACGAGCTCATAGACGAACAGGCCCACGAGGATGGACGGCGCGGACAAGAGCACGTCGTTGAGGAAGCGCACCACGTGACCGTAGGGCGTCTCGCCGCCGTATTCGGCCAGCCAGGTGCCGGCCAGGATCCCAACCACCACCGCGATGACCATGGCCACCGCGCACATCATGATCGAACCGACGATAGCGTTGCGCAGGCCGCCCAGCGAGCCGGGCGCGGGGGTGTCGCGGGTGAAGACGTCGAGATGGATCCCGCCCAAGCCCTGCTTGAGCAGCGACCACATGATCAGGCCAAGCGCGCTGAGGGCCACGAGCGTGGCCAGGCCGCATAGCCCGACGAAGAGGGTGTTGGCGGCCTTGCGCCGGGCGCGTCGATCGAAGGTCATGGCCGCCTCAGTCCTGACGCTGGCGCAGCAGAAGCGCCCGGGCGATGGCCAGCACGCCGAAGGCGATGACAAACAGCACCAGGCCAAGCGCCGTGAGCGCCGCGGTGTGCATGTCGCCGGTGGCTTCGGTGAACTCGTTGGCGATGGTCGAAGCCAGGGTCGAGCCACTGTCGAACAATGATTGGGGCAGGCCGTGGGCGTTGCCGATGATGAAGGTCACCGCCATGGTCTCGCCGAGCGCTCGGCCAAGCCCCAGCATGACAACCCCGACCATGCCGCTGCGCACATAGGGGATGGTCACCGAGCGGATGACTTCGAAGGGCGTGCAGCCGATGCCGTAGGCGCTCTCGCGCACCTGGGCCGGCACAGTGAGAAAGAGCTCGCGGAACACCGCCGCCATGTAGGGCAGGATCATCACCCCCAAAATCAGGGAGGCGGTGAAGATGTTGGCGCCGTTGGGCACGCCGTAGAACACCTTCTCCCAGATCGAGCCGGCCGGGATATTCATCATCAGCGGCAACTGGACGTGCAGAGCAAACCAGGGGGCCAGCACAAAGAGGCCCCACATGCCGTAGACGATCGAGGGAATGCCGGCCAGCAGCTCCACGGCGATGGCGATCGGCTGGGCCAGGCGCTTGGGGCAGAACTCGACGAGGAACACCGAGACGCCCAAGGCGATCGGCAGGGCCAAGGCCAGAGCCAGGGCCGAGGTGATGAGGGTGCCGGCGATCGGTCCGGCCGCGCCATAGACCTCGGTCACCGGGTTCCAGGTGGTGCTGGTGAAGAAGCCCAGGCCAAACTTGTGCAGGGCCGGCCAGCCGCCGATCGCCAGGGAAACGACGATCCCGCCCAGGGCCGCCAGCAACAAGGTGGCGGCTGACAGGCAGGCGAACTGGAAGATCGGGTCGAACCAGGCGCCCCGAGAGGCGGTCTTGGCCGGCCTTGGCGCGGTCAGGGGAATGTCGGCCATGGGTTCCGCGAGTGGAAAACGGGCGGGAGCGCAGGTCTCCCGCCCAGCAGAAAATCGACGCCTGACGCCTACTTTGAAACGTAGACGGGCTTGCCGTCCGGCCCTTTGATCATCGCCGACCACTGCTTGCGCATCATGGTCTTCACGGAGGCGGGCATGGGTACGTAGTCGAGCGCGCCGGCCGCGCCGTCGCCGGTCTTGTAGGCCCAGTCAAAGAACTTCAGGACGTCGGCGCCTTGGGCCGCGTTGTCCTGCTTCTTGTAGACCAGGATGAAGGTCGCGCCGGTGATCGGCCAGGACTTGGCGCCCGGTTCGTCCAGCAGCAGCAGGTAGTTGCCCGGAGCCTTGGCCCAGTCGGCGTGGCTGGCGGCGGCGGCGAAGTTGGCGGCGACGGGGGCCGGGTACTGACCATCCTTGTTTTGCACCAGGACATAGGTGGCCTTGTTCTGCTTGGCGTAGGCGTATTCGACATAGCCGATCGCGCCGATCGTCTGCTTGACGAAGGCCGAGACGCCATCATTGCCCTTGCCGCCCAAGCCCACCGGCCATTGTACGGAGTCGCTGGCGCCGACCTTCGACTGCCAGGCTGGGCTCTTCATCGACAGATAAGAAGTGAACAAGAACGAGGTGCCCGAACCGTCCGAGCGGTGGACGACCGTGATCGGCAGTGCCGGCAGCTTGACGCCCTTGTTGGCGTTAGCGATGCGCGGGTCGTTCCACTTGGTGATCGCGCCCATATAGATGTCGGCCAGGACCGCGCCGGTCAGGTGCAGTTGGCCGGGATTGACGCCCGGCAGGTTCACGACCGGAACCACGCCGCCCATCACCGTGGGGAACTGCATCAGGCCCGCGCCATTAAGCTCCTCCAGCTTCAGCGGCTTGTCCGACGCGCCGAAGGCCACGGTCTTGGCCTTGATCTGCTTGATACCGCCGCCCGAGCCGATAGCCTGGTAGTTCAGGCCCGTGCCCGTCTGGGCCTTATAGGTCTCGGCCCACTTGGCGTAGACCGGCGCGGGGAAGGTGGCGCCAGCGCCCGAAATATCACCCGCATGAGCGAGCGTACCGGCCATGAGGGCCGTTCCGAAGACAGCGGCCGAGACTTTCGCCAGCATGGTTGATCTCCACGGACGCCAGCCAGCGGCGGCCTTGGACACAGCACCTAGTTGGAAAATATAACAGTAATGCGACTTTACGTAAGTTAATCTTACGATTTTGCCGCGCTTCGCTTCGCCGGGCCGTGACCAAGCGCCTGGCTGCGACGGATTTCCAGACGTAGCCAAAGCATGAAACGTTCGGCCGCGTCGGCGACGCCCGGCTCGGATCGGGTCTGGACGTCAAGCCATTCACCGCTGGGAGCCTCGAAGCCCACCGCCGTAAGCCGACCTGAGGACAGATAGGCCTCGGCGGCGAAGACGTTTGACAGCACCACACCGCCGCCTTGGATCGCCGCTTCCAGCGCCATGGTGGTGTCATCGAAGACATCGGCCCGCGGCGGCTTGACCCCGGGGGTCCAGCGGGCCGCCCAGGCGCTCCAGCCCCCGGCGCTGTCGGCGATTAGCGGCGCGGCGACGATCGCGGCGACCGAATCGAAACGGCTGGCCTGGTGGGGCGCGCACAGCGGCAGATGAACCAATTCGCACAGGCTTTGGCCGTCGCTGCCGGCGCCTCCCACGGACGACCAGACGAGGCGTATGTCGGCTTCAGGATCGTCGGCCTGCGTCCTAACCTGCACCTCGACGTCGGGCAGCGCCTCGCTAAGACGCCCGATCTTACTCGCGAACCACTGGCGTCCAAACATTGCCGGCATCACCACGGACAGGGCCCTGGCGCCCTGCGGGCCAAGGATTTCGCGCAGGGTGCGGCTCAACGCCTCCTCGGCCTCGGAATAGGTCTGGGCGAGGCGTAAAGCGGCCTCGGACGGCTCCATGGCCCCGCCCCTGCGCTCGAACAACCGCGCGCCCAGCTCGGTCTCAAGCCGGCGGATCGACTGGCTGACGGCGCTATGGGTGATGTGCAGCTCGCGCGCTGCGGCGGTAAAGCTGCGGTGGCGACTGGCGGCCTCGACGGCGCGTAGGGCGGTGAAGGGCGGAGACCGTTCTGACATCAGCTCGCGACGCTACTTTGGGGAGTTGAACTTACACTAAACCACCGACCGGTTGACGGCTATCAATGGACGGTCGCGGGTCCAGCGCGAAAACCATAGGCGCCCGCCTCCAACGGAAAGGTCAGTTCCGAAACGCGCCCCTCGTCGTGAGTGCGGGAACTGAAGCGACCGCGCAGCTGCTCGACCATCGCCTCTATCAGCGAGACGCTGCCGCGCGCGACAGCAACCGAAGGCAGGTCGCTCTCGACCTCGGTGATCCTCAGTTTGCCCATGCCCTTGTCACCGCGCAGCGCGATGCGCATCAGACCAGGATCCTCGCCAGCGAGGCGCAGGTTCAAACACTCCAGCAGAACAATGGCGACCGAGGTGGCCTGCTCCGAAGATAGCCACAGGCCGCCGTCCTCGAACTCGATGCGCACCGGCGGATGTTTGCGGGCCGAAAGGGTGGCGTCGAGCAACTGCCGGGCGAAGGCGTCGAAGTCGAGCAACTCGCCCGCCTCCCCGGCCAGGCTCCGGTGGGTTTTGGAGATCAGCATGGTGCGCGCCGAGGCCTCGGCCAACGCTCGAGCCACGGCTTTATCGGGCTCGTCCCTGGCCTGCAGGCTGCAGCAGCGCCGCCACCAGTTGCAGGTGATTGGTGACGCGCTCGTTCAGCTCGCCAAATAACGTGGCGTGGGATTGGGCCAGGCGCTCGGCCTTGGCTTGGGCGAGGGTCTTCTCGGCCACGGCCTTCGCCATGCCGGTGATGAAGTAGATCGCCACGCTGGCGGTCATGACGAAGAACAGCAGGCTGGTCAGGGAATCCAGGTCGGCCTTGATCTGGAAGGCCGGCCGAGCGAATCGGCCATAGGCGATCGCCGCCGACAAGGCAGTAGCCACAACCGCGGGCCTCGCGCCGAGAAAGTAGGCGCTCAGGATGACGACCGGATAGAAGACCGTGTAGGCGTGGTTGGAGGCGAAAATCGGATCCAGCCCCCAGCGGATCGCCAGACCGGCCAGAACCAGCGCACCGGCGCCCGCGTACCGCTCCGCCAGGCCCAATCGCAATTGACGCAACTTCACCCCTCCAACGCTGGCCGCCCGCCTTACTACGACAAACGCGCAACGATTTCGTGTCAGCTGATGGACACGGCTAGGCACTGTAAGTTTTCCTTGACTTGCAACACTCACCTCCTTCAGCCTTGAGCCATGCGTCTTGCCTATGTTCAGCTTGGTGACGGGTTCCCGTCGCTGGAAGCCCAAGTGCTGCGAGTTCATGGCCTTGCGGCCCGACGACTACACGATCGAGGAAAGCCCGACAGACGCGGCGCGTCGCCGGGTCAGCGAGCGGCTGGACACCTTAGGATCCGGCGATCGTGTCTGCGTCTCGTCGCTGAACATGTTTCACGGACCCGCAAGGGACTTGACCACGCTCTTCTCGAAACTTCTATCGCGCGGCGTCGTGCTGGAAACGTTTGACGAGACAGGAGAAGTTGTCGAAATCGGCGCGACTCGCGCTGAGCGCCTGCTCATGGACTGGCTAGGTCAGATCTTCGCCGACACCGAGAAATCCGCGCCTCGGCGAGGCGCCTCGGCCAATCTCGAGACGCTTTCCGATGAAGACGTCGCCGAGATTCGTCGCCTGTCGCGGGCGGGTCTTTCGCCGCGCCGAATTGGCCTGATCTTCCGTCGTTCGCCCAAATGCATCGAAGGCGTGCTCATGGCGCATGCTGACGAGGTCGGCGAGCTGACCCGCCGCGCCTACTCGCAACGTTAATTTCCGTAACGAACGACGCGTTTCGGTTAGTTAAATTAAACTGTCATGTAACAGAATCTCTTCTGTCATGAAGGCTCCTTAAACCCCCCGGAATGTGGGGCAAGGTCGGAAGCGCAGCGCCAAGCTGCGAACCTTAGTGCGCCCCCCGAGAAAAAGGGGACTTTCCTATGAAGTATCTGATGTCCACCGTGGCGAGCGCCTGCCTCGTCGTGGCCGTTTCGGGGTCCGGCCAGCGCTGCTGAGCCCGCCGCCGCCACGCCCGCCAGCGACTCGACGTCGCTGGAACAAGTCATCATCACGGCCACCAAAACCGAAACCAACCTGCAGAAGACCCCGATCGCGGTTTCGGTGATGAGCGCGCTCACCATGGAACAGCGCCACGATCAGAGCCTGCTCAGCCTGCAAGACGGCGTTATCCCGTCTCTCCGCGTGGCCACTTTCGAAGCCCGTCAGTCGGCCCTGACCGTCGGCATCCGCGGCATCGTTCCGTTCGACGCCAACCAGACCGCCCGCGACCAGGGCGTGGGCGTCTATATCGACGGCGTCTATCTGGGCCGCCAGCACGGCCTGAATGCCGCGCTGTTTGACGTCGAGCGCATCGAAGTCCTGCGCGGTCCGCAAGGCACGCTGTTTGGCCGTAACACCGAAGGCGGCGCCCTCAGCATCGTGACCAAGGCCCCCACCGGCCAGTTCGGCGGCCGCGTCGTCGCCGGCGTCGGCACCTATGGCTCCTACAACATGGAGCTGCACCAGGACTTCCAAGAATTCTCGGGCGTTTCGGTGAAGGTGGATGCGCTGGTCCAGCACCAGGATCCGACCACCAAGAACCCGATGAACGGCCAAGCTGGTTGGAACCAGTACGACCGCAAGGGCGGCCGCGTCACCGCGCTGTACAATCCGAACGACCGGTTCAGCGCCCAGGTGTCCGTCGACTACGCCAAGGATTACAATACCCCCTTCTTCAGCCAGCTGCTGAGCTACAACCCGTACGGCAAGCGCGTCCGCACCCTGGCTGAGGTCACGGCCGTGGCCGCGGCGCCGGCCGGAACGATCAACCCGCTCGCTCCGCTGGTGAAGGTTCACACCGATCGCCAGTCGGTCTCCGACATTGGCACCGTGCAGCAGCCCAGCCTTGATGAGACCGGCGGCGCTTCGGCCACCCTGAAGTACAAGGTCTCGCCGGACCTGGAACTGCGCTCGATCACGGCCGTCCGCGCCGTCGGCGCCGAACCAGTGGGACAACTCGGGCATCGAAAGCCGCAACGTTTTCGCGCCGAACACCACCTTTGGTCGCTACAGCCTGTCGGACCTTTATCAGAACCAGTACAGCCAGGAATTCCAGGCCGTCGGTAACTTCGGCGACACGTTCAACTACGTCGCTGGCCTTTACTACTTCAAGGAACACGTCAAAGAATCGGCCGCTTCGCCGATTACCAACCAGTGGAACGCCGACGGCACGGCCTATTCGATCCGCTCGTCGTACGGCACCTCGAAGGCCGGGGCCACGACGGCGGGCTGGGAATACGGCACTCGTTTCATCATCCGCGCCAGCCAAGCCGACGCCGAGAGCTACGCCGCCTACGGCCAAGGCACCTTTACGCCGGCCTCGATGGACAAACTGCACCTGACCGCCGGTGGCCGTTACACGAAGGACAAGCGCGACGGCACACTTTACGTCGTCAACGGCAAGGCCACGAACTTCGCGTTCACCTACGACAAGGGCCGCTTCGACCCTCTGGTGAACGTGTCGTACGACGCGGCTGACGGCGTCAATCTGTACGCCAAGTACTCGACCGGCTACCGCGCCGGCGGCGCCGAACGACCGCTCGGCGACCTTCCAGGCGTTCGACGCCGAGAAGGTCAAGTCGTACGAAATCGGCGCCAAGATGGACCTTCTGGAAAACCGCCTGCGCGTGAACCTGGCCGCCTACGCCATGGATCGCGACGGCACCCAGATCGACTTCGACGCCGTCGACACCACTCCCGGCAGCCCGACCCAAGGCGCGCACACCGAAGAGACGCGAAACGCCCCGGGCACCTCGAAGATCAAGGGCTTCGAAGCCGACATCACCGCCAAGGTCACCCAAGGCATGACGGTGGGCCTGTCTTACGCCTATACCGACGTGAAGATCCCCGCCGCTCCGTTCCCCCTTCGCCGGCAACGCCGACGTCCCGCAAGGCTCGCCCTTCCCGGTCAACGTCGTCTATACGCCGCCGAACGCCGCCTCGGCCTTTGTCGATTATGAGACCCCGGTGATGGGCGACATGACCTTCCGGGCTCACCTGGACGCCAACTACGCTGACGCCCAGTACGCCTTCCAGTCGGAATTCGCCGACGTCTCGCCGACCGGCAAGCTGGTCCAGAGCGTCGCGGTGAAGACGGACTCCAGCTTCATCGTCAACGGCAGCATTGCTCTGGCCGGCATCAACATGAACAACGGCAGCACCTCGGCGACCCTGTCGCTGTGGAGCCGCAACCTGCTCGACGAGACGCACATCTACCGCATCTCGGCCGCCAACCGCGGCACGATCGGGGACTACGGCAACCTGAACCCGCCGCGCACCGTCGGTGTTGAGCTGCGCGTGAAGTACTAGCCCGACCCGGGCTAAGGCCCGACCAGGACATGGCCAAGGGCCCGGCGTCATCCCGACACCGGGCCCTTTCGCTATGTCCGGCGCGATGCTTGGCCGCCGCGATTGACAAATTCGCCGTGTAGGCCGCGCGGCGCGGGGTCGAATGTCGCCAATCGGACGCCCAGTTCGCCGGGCTATGCCTTTGGAGAGGTTCGCGCGCTTCCGGCCCAGTTTTCGTTGTCCGAAAGATCCCGACCGCGAAATCTCGGTTTCAGAATATTCCAGAGCCAGCGATTAGGGCGCCGACCAGCGCCGCCAACAACGCCAGGGTCAACGCATCAGACAGGCCAAACGTGCCATCTGGACGGTCGGGACGATCCCTCCGCTTCATCCTGTCCTCCCTGCCTCATTGAAGAGGTCTTCCAACACCGCCCAGCGGTCCGTTAGGGAAACTTACGCTGGTTGCGTAGGTTGACAAGCTGTGTAACCAAGCCAGCGCCAAAGCACGGCGCGCGTTTGCTGATCCCTTGTTTCGAGCCCGTCATGCCGCTTGCCTTGCCCGCCCCATCCTCGACGCGCTGGCTGGGCTGGCTGCGCCGCCGTACCCGGTCCAGCGAACTGTGGTTGATCGCATCGGCTGTCCTGATCGGCGTCGCGGCCGGGGCGTTGGCGGTGTTGCAAGCAAAGCTCGCCCATGGCCTGCAGGGCCTGCTGTTCGGCATCAACCCGGACGAACGGCTCAGCGCGCAAGATGTCGTCGCTCCCTGGCGGACCCTGGCGATTCCGATGGGGGGCGCGCTACTAGGCCTTTTGACCTGGGCCTGGATGCGTTTTCGACCGCGCCCCGCCGTTGACCCGGTCGAGGCTAACGCCCTGCACGGCGGACGCCTGTCGCTCAAGGACAGCGCCTTCATCTGTCTGCAAACTCTGATCTCCAACGGCTTTGGAGCCTCGGTGGGCCTGGAGGCGGCCTACGCCCAGGCTGGGGCGGCCGTGGCCTCGTTCGCCGGCCAGAAGCTCAACCTGCGCCGCGCCGACATGCGCACTCTGGTCGGGGCCGGCGCGGGCGCGGCCATCGCCGCGGCCTTCGGCGCTCCCCTCACCGGCGCCTTCTACGCTTTCGAGATCGTCATTGGCGCCTACACCGTCGCCAACTTGGCGCCGGTGGCCGCCGCCGCCCTGGCCGCGGCGCTTGTGGCCGGCCGGATGGGCGCCATTCCTTACCTCCTGAGAACCACGACACCGGCCGTTCAGTCCTGGCTCGACTACGGGCTCTACGCGCTCCTTGGCCTGGCTTGCGCGGCCGCCGGTATTGGCTTGATGCGGCTTGTGGCCGTCGCCGAGCGCGGCGTGGCCCGCAGCGGTCTGGCGCGCGGCTGGCGCCCGGCCGCCGGAGGGCTGGCTCTGGCGGGTTTGGCGCTCATCACCCCTCAGACCTTGTCTTCCGGTCATGGGGCTCTGACCCTGGACCTGATCTCGGTGCTGAGCTTGAAGACTCTCCTGATGCTCGCGGCGCTGAAGGCCCTGGCCTCGGTGCTGTCCTTGAGCTTTGGCTTTCGGGGCGGTCTCTTCTTCGCCTCGTTGTTCCTGGGCGCCTTGCTCGGCCAGATCTTTTCGGCCTTGTCGGTGCTGATCCCGTGGCTGCCGGGGCTAGACCCGACGGTGGCGGCGCTGGTCGGCATGGCGGCCTTGGCGGTGGCCGTGGTCGGCGGGCCGCTGACCATGTCGTTCCTGGTCCTGGAGGCGACGCGGGACTTTTCGGTGACGGCCGCGGCCCTGGTCGCCTCGCTGATCGCCAGCACCATCGTGCGCGAAACCTTCGGCTACTCGTTCTCGACCTGGCGACTGCACTTGCGCGGCGAGACCATCCGCAGCGCCCACGACGTCAGCTGGCTTCGGCCGCTGACCGCCGGTCGGATGATGCGCAAGGATGTCCAGACGACCCCGGCAGCGACGAGCCTGGCGGAGTTTCGCCGTCGCTTCCCGCTGGGTTCGACCCGCCGGGTCGTGATGGTCGATGAGGCCGAACGTTACGCCGGAGTGATCGTCACCGCCCTGGCCTATGCCGATCTGGACGGCGACGATCGCCCCGTCTCGGTGCTGGCCGTCAATCCGGAGGCGGCCCTGACGCCGGATCAGTCGATCAAGGAGGTCATGCGCGCGTTCGACAATACCGAGGCCGATGAGTTGGCCGTGGTCGATGCCGACCGGCGGGTGATCGGCCTGGTGTCGGAAGCCCATGCCACGCGGCGCTACGCCGAAGAACTTGAAAAGGTTCGGCGTGACCTGACCGGTGAGATCTAGCCGGCGCGTTGGCGCGCTTTTCATAACGCGCCCCAAGCCAGGGGCGGCCGGCCGGTCTGGACCGCAAGGATCACGGCCTGGCGGCCCAGATGTCTCAGGAACGCTCGCCCGGCCGGTGGGCGAGCGCATAGCCCATCCCACGAACCGTATGCAGCAGCTTGTTCTGACCCGGGCCATCGATCTTGACGGACAGTCGGTTGATCGCTGTTTCGACGACCTTGGTGTTGGAGTCGAAACCAATACCCCAGGCCAACTCGGCTATCGTGCCCTTCGATAAGATCCGCGACTGGCCCTGGGCCAAGATGGCCAGGAGGGCGAACTCTTTGGCGGTAAGGTCAAGCGGTTTGCCGGCCCGGCGCGCACGCCGCGACAGCATGTCCAGCTCCAGATCGTCGATGAGGATCAAAGGCGCCATCGTAACGCCGCGTTGGCTGATCGCCTGCAGGCGCGCCAGCAGGTTCGAGGAAGGATGTCGGCATAACCAGAAGCTGGCCTGGCTCGAAGCCAAGGGCCTCCAAGCTATAGTGATCGGTGAGGCGTCCGCCGGTCATGGCCATGATGATCGGGGTCTGGCGGTTCTCACGCGGGTGCGCTGGCTGCGCGGCCGCGAGGAAACTCTCGGTCGGGACATCAAGGATGATGACATCGTAGTCCAAGATCTGGCCCCGCAGCAGGCCGGGATCGCCGTCGCTGGCGAAATCCACGTCGTAGCCCTGCTCGATCAAGCCCTTTCGGAGATAAGCGACAGGGTTGGATTCACTTTCGACGAGCAGGATCTTCATGGCGTCGGGGGCCCCTTTCCTGCGCTCAGCCGGGCGACGCCGGCAGGGTCGAGTTTTGCGGCGGACTGGATCTCGACCGTCGACTGGCGGAGCTGCCCGCAGCGTCACCCTCGCCGCCGTTCAGCATCCGGACGGACACAGATTGGATTATCGACGATCGATCCGGTCTTCTCGCTGACGGCAAAGTGACAAATTTGACCCCACGCTCACACGCGGCAAGGAGATGGGTCTTGGATCAGGACGTCGACCGTGTCGTTGGTTCACGCCCTTGCTGAGAAGCGCGAGAAAGCGCCTTGCCCGCAAGTCCCGCAGCACGCCCTCCGGGCCCATGGAACAGCGTATGACCAGCCAGCGGCGCGCCCCGCCTTGGCGACTGAGACCGTGCTGCGGCGACGACCGGTCGCGCGACCACGCGGGCTTGACCGCGGCTTTTAACGCGCGGCTCCGCTGGTCGCCCGGCGTCGGCGGCCCCTGCCAAGCGTTGCGGCCCGAGGGCCTGGGAAAAAGTTCGGCCTTCTCCAGCCGGCGAGCCTAATTGGCGCGATCACGCACGATCAAGACCAGGCCGGCCAGGATCAGCGGCGCCGACAACATCATCCCCATGGTCAAGCCCCACGGGAAACTGGGCATGCCCAAATCCGGATTGCGCACGGTTTCCAGCACGATGCGAAACGCCCCATAACCGACCAAGAAGAGGCCGCTGACCAGACCTCTGCGCTCGAGCGCCCGGCCCCGGTGCGTCGCGACGCGCAGGATCAGAAACAGGATCACGCCTTCCAGAAGTGCCTCGTAGATTTGGCTGGGGTGGCGCGGCGACCAGCCGGCCGCGCAGGCGCCGCCTCCGGCCGCCATGAGACGGCGATTGCAGAACACCACACCCCAGGGAACGCTCGTCGTCCGGCCCCAGAGTTCGCCATTGATGAAGTTGGCCAGGCGTCCCAGCAGCAGGCCGATCGGTACGGCGGGGGCGACCAGATCGCCTAGATGCAGCAGATTCACACCTTGCCGGCGCGCGAAAATCCCCAGGGCCACACTGACGCCGATCAATCCGCCGTGAAACGACATGCCCCCGCGCCACACCCGCAGGATCTCAAGCGGCTCGGTCCAAATCACCCGGGGCTCGTAGAACAGGACGTAGCCGAGCCGACCGCCCAGGATCACGCCGGCCGTCATCCACAACGCCAAATCATCGACCTGGGCGCTAGTGAGTGGCGCTGGGACCTCGCCCCAAAGCCGGGTGTCGTTGCGAAGGGCCAGCACGTAGCGCCAGCCCAGCAGAATTCCGCCGATATAGGCCAGGGCGTACCAGTGGATCGAGATGGGCCCAAGGTGCAGGGCGACGGGATCGAAGTCGGGAAACGGCAAGACGGCGGCTCCTGGCGGACGAACCAGACACCCGCACGTCCGTCCCTTATGAAGGGTCGTTGTCGGAATGAAGGCTGGATATTCGCCCTCGAGAGGCCCGCCTAAGGCGTGCCAGGGAGTGTGGATGGAGGCGATTGATCCGACGGCGCTGCCGCTGGCGTGAACTGGGCCGGATCGGCCGCGTCCAGACCAAACTGGCCCTGTTCATAGGACTCCATGGGGCCGGCGGACGGCGGCGGCGGGAGTCCGCGCGCCAGGCCGCGCATCGCCGCCACGCCCAGCGCCAGGACCGCGCCTGCGGCGATCACCGCGCTGAGCGCGCCGATCATGTGGCCGACCAACAGCCAGGCGTCGTGTGTCATGACGCTGATGGCGATCGCGCCGATCATCGCCAGGGCGCTGATGCAGGCCAATCTCAGGACCAGGCGCGGGAGTTTCATCCGAGGCCGGCGGCGCAATGGGCGGTGGGCGCGGTGCTCGGTCGAAGCCCGCGCCGCGGGCGCGGCCCTGAGCGCCTCAGGACGCCGAAGGACCGTGTTAGCCCGATCGTCTTGGAGCAGTGGTTGAGCACAGGGCGTCGCCTTACGATGTCAGGATCCTGGGAGCGCGGCATCTAGCCGCCGGCCTCGGCCGCCGCGCGCGGCGGCCTCGTCGACGCTCGCTCAAGACCCCTCCAGCAAACCGCTGTCTGTGGGCTCAGGCGGTTTCCTCGCTATCCCGCTGTCGAGGCGCCGGCGGAGCGTCAAAGTCCTATGCCGATGCTAATCAGACCGCATACCGCGATCAGCGCAATGACGATGACCTGAACGGGAACGCCGCTCCATGGCCGTTGCTTCATGGCGCGTTCTCCCTCCGCAGTTCTCGCGGTCGCGCAAGTCGGCTCTGGCCGACGGCCAAAACCTACCACGAGACTTTAGGCCTGTCGTCGCCCGCCTCGTCGAGCAGGCCGTTATGGAGCGCTAAGACAATGAGCCCGCAGTCACGTGGTCCTGAGCCTGCGACCGCGCGGCGACGAAATCTTCGAAATCAGCTCGCGGCCGGACCAGGGCCCTTCGCGCGGGATCCAGAGGTGGCGTGCGCCGTCAGAACTCGCCCCGTGGGGATCAAGACCGCGCGGTGCTTTACGTAAAGAGGCTCGTCGTCGACCATAGCCCCCGTAAAAGAGCAAGCAGCGCCTTCTAGGCCCCCAGGGCCTTCCAAAAAACGTAGGCTGACGTCACCACCACCATGGCCGCGAACAGACGCCGCGCCAGCAAGACCCGGCCCGTCAGACGCGGCGCCAGGCGGGCGCCAACCAGGACGCCGACGGCCCCGCCGGCCACTAGGGCCAGGAACAGCCGACCATCCACCAGGCCCGAGGCGGCGTAGCTGACGCTGGTCGCCGCGCCAAACAGAGCGACAGAGACCAGGGACGAGGCCGCGGCGTTGGCCAAGGTCATGCCCGTGGCCGCCATCAATCCCGGCGCGATCAGGAAGCCGCCGCCGATGCCGAAAAACCCAGCCGCCAACCCCGTGGCGGCGCCGACGGGAACAAGGCGCGCGGCCTTGGCGGGATCGATGCGAACATCCGGATCGCCGGGCGATCGCGGCGCGCGAAACATCGACAGGCCAACCACAGCCATGGCCAGGGCGAACCAGGCCAGAAGCTGGGCGCCCGGCAGGGTCTTGGCCAGCTGCGCGCCCACCAGCGAACCGACCAGTCCAGGCGCGCCGAAGGTCAGCGCGCAGGGCCACTTGACGCGGCCGGCCTTGGCCTGGGCGGCCAGGCCCGCGGCGGCATTGACCGCGACGGCGGCGGCCGAGGTGCCAATGGCCACATGGGCGTCCCGTACCCCGACGACATAGAGCAGCAGCGGCGTGGCCAGCACCGAGCCGCCGCCGCCAAAGAGCGTCAGCAGGAGGGCGACCAGCGCCCCACTGAGCACGGCCAAAAGCAGGCTCGCGTCCATGATTTCACGCCGCCTTGGGCCGGTTCCAGGGCGCGAGAGCCAGGAGGCGGGCCATGCCGCAGAAGCCCGTGGCCCCGGCGAACGTCAGGCCCGCGCCCACGAAGCCGGCGATCCCCAGGAAAAGCGGGGAGACGGCCAGGCCCAGCGCCACACCCAGCAACACCAGCAGGCCAGCGCCGATCTGGACCTGACGCATCATCTCCAACGGCGCCTTGGCGTCGATCTTGAGCGGCAGGCCCGCCGCGCCCCAGGCGTCCAGTCCCCCTTCCAGGACAAAGGCGGCCGGCCCACAGGCCCCAGCTAGCCGCTCGCCGTGCGCGCCGGTGCGCTGGCCCGAACGGCAGGTGAAGATCACCTCGCGCGCGTCGGGCAGGCCAAGGCCTTGAGTGTCCAGGGTCGACAGCGGGCGCGACAATGCCCCCCGCGCGTGTCGTCGCGCGAATTCGTCGGACTCGCGGATGTCGATCAGGATGGCGCGGCGAGCAGCTAGTCGCTCGGCGGCGTCGTCAGGCTTCAGAGGGATCAGTCGGGCGGTCATGGTCGGCGTTCTCCGCTGGAGGGCAGAAGATCTCCGCGAGCGTGCCCACCACCTTAAGGGCGGCGGGGTCGGCGATCCGGTACCAGACGGTTTGGGCTACGCGGCGCGCGGCCACGACCCCCTCGTCGCGCAACACCGCCAGGTGCTGCGAGAGCGCCGATTGCGACAAGCCGACCAGGGGCTGGATTTGCCCCACCGACCGTTCGCCATCGGCGAGCTGGCACAGGATCATCAGCCGGCGCTCATTGCCCAGGGCGCGCAGTAGCTTGGCGGCTGCCGCAGCGCTGGCCTCGAACTGACTGACATCAAAACGCGAGAGATCAAACATGAACGACTTATATTAGCTTGCGCTAATTTAGCAAGTCCTTATACGAAGGCCGTACTCATAGGAGGCTCCGGCCATGCGACCCAAGGTTCATGCGTTTTTCGACAGGGCAACCTTCACCGCCAGCTATTTGGTTAGCGACCCGGCTACGGGCCAGGCGGCGATCATCGACCCGGTGCTGGACTTCGAGCCCAAGGCCGCGCGGCTGTCGACCAGTTCAGCCGACGCCCTACTCGACGCCGTCAAGACTGAGGGCCTGACACTGACCTATGTCCTGGAGACCCACGCCCACGCCGACCACCTGTCAGCCGCCGATTACATCCGCCGCAAGACAGGTGCGAAGATCGTGATCGGGGCGCGCATCGTTCGAGGTGCAGAAGACCTTCATCCCGCTGTTCGAGATCGACGCCGCCGCCGACGGCGCGGTGTTCGACGTGCTGATGAACGAGGGCGACACCCTGCCCCTGGGCCAATTGAGAGTCGGCGCCCTGCACACGCCTGGCCACACGCCAGCCTGCCTGACCTATCTGGTCGGGGACGCCGCCTTCGTCGGCGACACCTTGTTCATGCCTGACTACGGCACCGCCCGAGCCGATTTCCCCGGCGGCGACGCAGGCGCCCTCTACCGCTCGATCCAGAAGGTCCTGACTCTTCCGCCGCAGACGCGGATCTTCGTCGGTCACGACTATCTGCCGCCGGGCAGGTCGGACTATCGCTGGGAGACCACGGTCGCCGAGCAGAGAGCGGAGAACATCCACGTCGGCGGTAAGGTCGACGAAGCGGCTTTCGTGGCCATGCGCCAAGCCCGGGACGCGACTCTGTCGTCTCCCACCCTTATCCTGCCCGCGCTGCAGGTGAACGTGCGGGCCGGAGCCCTCCCGGACCCCACGGCCGCGGGCAACGTGTTCTTGCGTTTGCCCGTGAGCCGATAGACCGGCGCCAGCCAGCGCCTCGGTGGGCGAGCGCTGTTCCCCAACCCGCGGTCGCGCCCAGACGCCCAGTCTTCGCCTTATCTCGTCGGTCCTACTCCGGAGCGAACCGGCGCCCTTCTCAGCCCATCAATGCGTCCGCTTTCTGGAGCGTTTCGCTTAGGCTTGGCGCGGTCTTGGTGGCGCCAGAACCGGACCTTGTCACACTTCCAGAGACCGGACTTTTGACCGGAGGTGAAGATAGCCTCGCCGGACCCTTTGAGGCCCTCGAGTGGGCACAACCATTCGCTCTGGCGCTATTGGCCAGTCGCTGCACTTGTTTGGGCGAAGCCCCACAATAGCGCTTCCCCCAAAAAGACCGATCGCTCAGGGAGTCCCGACCTTTAAGCCTATGCCCCGTTAGCCTCGCCCCGGGGCGATGTCCGCTGCCCTGCCTGCGCGCCCCCCGCAAGTCGGTAGAGGGCGGGCAGGACCAGCAGGGTCAGTAAGGTCGAGGAAATGATCCCGCCGATGACCACGGTGGCCAGCGGTCGCTGCACCTCGGCGCCGGCCCCGACATTGAAGGCCATCGGCACGAAGCCCAGGCTGGCGACCAGAGCAGTCATCAGCACCGGCCGCAGCCGGGTCAGAGCGCCCTCGGAGATCGCCTCGTCCATCGACCGGCCCTCGGCGAGCAAGCTGCGGATGAAACTGACCATGACCACCCCATTGAGCACGGCCACGCCGGACAAGGCGATGAACCCGATGCCCGCCGAGATCGACAGCGGCAGCCCGCGCAGGATCAGCGCCGCGACCCCGCCGGTCAAGGCCAGAGGCACGCCGGAGAAGACGATGGCGGCATCCTTCACGGAGCGGAAAAGGGCGAATAGCAGGCCGAAGATCAGCAGCAGGGCGGCGGGCACGACCAGCTGAAGCCGTTTCGCCGCCGAGATCAGCTGCTCGAACGTGCCGCCATAGCTGATCCAGTAGCCTGTCGGGATCTCGACCTCGGCGCCGACCTTCTGCTGCACCTCGGCGATGAAGGAGCCCAGGTCCCGGCCCCGCACATTGGCGGTGACGACCACGCGGCGCTTGCCGTCTTCGCGGCTGATCTGGTTGGGGCCGATGACCGTCTCGACCTTGGCGACGTCCTGGAGGGGCACGAAGCCGCGCGCGCCGTCGGCGCTCGCCGGCAGCGGAACACGAAGTCGCCCGACGCCATCGACATCGCCGCGTATCGCCTCGGGCAGACGGACCACGATGTCGAAGCGCCGATCACCCTCGAACACCTGGCCGACGACCGCGCCGCCGATCGAGGTGGCGACGACCTCCTGCAAGTCCTGCACGTTCAGGCCCAGGCGCGCCAGGGCGGCGCGGTCGGGGGTGATCTGCAAGACCGGCAGGCCGGTCACCTGTTCGACCCCGACGTCCTGAGCGCCCTCGATCCCTTCGACCACGGTCCCGACGCGTTTGCCGATTTCCAGAAGCTGGTCGAGGTCGTCGCCGAACACCTTGACGGCGACGTCGGCGCGAACCCCGGACAGCAGTTCGTTGAACCGCATCTGGATCGGCTGAGTGAACTCGTAATTGTTGCCGGGGATGGTGGCGACGGCGGCCTGGAGTTCGGCCACGAGCTTGGCGCGCGGCTTGCGCGGATCGGGCCAGTCCCTGCGGTCCTTCAGCATGATGAAGGTGTCAGCGACCGAGGGCGGCATGGGATCGGTGGCCACCTCGGCGGTGCCGATCTTGGCCACCACGCGCTCGACCTCCGGCATCTGCTTGATCCGCGCCTCCAAGGCCGTCTGCATGCGAACGGCCTGGGAGAGGCTGGTGCCGGGGATGCGCAGGGCGTGCATGGCGATGTCGCCTTCGTCGAGATTGGGCACGAACTCCGAACCCATCCGATTGGCGGCAAAGCCAGCGATCACGACCAGCACCACGGCGCCGGCCACGAAGGCGACGCGCAGGCGCAGGGCCATGGCCAGGGCTGGCTCATAGAGCCGGCGGGCTCCGCGCATCACGCGGCTTTCCTTCTCCTCGACCTTGCCGGTGACGAAGAGCGCCACGGCGGCGGGCACGAAGGTTAAGGACAGCACCAGGGCCGCGGTCAGGGCGATGACGACCGTGATCGCCATCGGGTGGAACATCTTTCCCTCGATCCCGGTCAGGGCGAAGATCGGCACATACACCAGGGTGATGATCAGCACGCCGAACAGCGAGGGCTTGATCACCTCGCCGGCCGCGCTGGCGGTCAAAGCGAAGCGCTCGTCCTTGCTGAGCAGGCGGCCCAAGCGATGCTGGGCCTCGCCAAACCGGCGCAGGCAGTTTTCGACGATAATCACCGCGCCGTCGACGATCAGACCAAAGTCCAGGGCGCCCAGGCTCATCAGATTGCCCGACACCCGGCTCTGCACCATGCCGGTGATGGTCAGCAGCATCGAGAACGGGATGATAGCCGCCGTGATCAGCGCTGCGCGGATGTTGCCCAGCAGCAGGAAGAGCACGACGATGACCAGCAGCGCGCCTTCGACCAGGTTCTTCTCGACCGTGCGGATGGCGCGATCGACCAGTTCGGTGCGGTCATAGACCGCCTCGGCGACGACGCCGGCCGGCAGGGCCTTGGCGGCTTGCTCCAGACGCTCGGCTGCCGCGCGGGCGACCGTGCGGCTGTTTTCGCCGACCAGCATGAAGACGGTGCCCAGCACCACCTCCTTGCCGTTCTCGGTAGCCGCCCCGGTGCGAAGCTCCTCACCCAGGCCCACGTCGGCGACATCGCCAATACGGATCGGCGCGCCGCCGCGATTGGTGATGATGGTCCCGCGAAGGTCCTTGACGCCGCTCGCCTGACCCGGAACACGGATCAGGTATTGCTCGCCGTAACGCTCGATATAGCCGGCCCCGACATTGCTGTTGTTCTTGGCCAGGGCCTCGGTGACATCCGCCATGGTCAGGCCATAGGCCGACAGCCGTTCAGGCCAGGGCGTGACGTGGTACTGCCGCTCGAAGCCACCGATGGTGTTGACCTCGGTAACGCCAGGCGTGTTGCGCAACTGTGGCCGGATCACCCAGTCCTGAAGGGTGCGCAGGTCTTCGGGCGTGTAGGCCTTGCCATCCGGACGACGCGCGCCCGGCTTGGCCTCGAACCGTGTACATGAAGATTTCGCCTAGGCCCGTGGAGATCGGACCAAGCTCGGGTGTCAGGCTGGGGGGCAGTTGGGCGCGGCGGCCTGCAGCCGTTCATTGACCAGCTGGCGGGCGAAATAGATGTCGGTCCCGTCCTTGAAAACGACGGTGACCTGGCTGAGGCCATAGCGCGACACCGAGCGGGTGTATTCCAGCCCCGGCAGGCCGGCGATGGCGGTCTCGATCGGGAAGGTGATGCGTTGCTCGGCCTCAAGGGGCGAAAAGCCGGGAGCCTCGGTGTTGATCTGCACCTGGACGTTGGTGATGTCAGGGGTGGCGTCGATAGGCAGGCGCTGGAAACTCCAGACGCCGACGATCGACGAACCGATGACGAGCGCCAGGACGATCCAGCGAAAGCGGATCGACAGCGCGATGATGCGGTCAAGCATGGGGTCGCGCTCCTAGTGGTCGTGGCTCGCGCCGGACTTTTCGATGTCCGCGCGGATCAGGAAGGCCCCGTCGGCGACATATTCGGCTCCAGGCTCAAGCCCGCCCAGAACCTCGGTCCATTCGGGCGTCTGGCGGCCCAGCTCCAGCATCCGCACCTCGTAGGTGTCGCCCACCTTGGCGAAGACGACGGTGAAGTCGCGGAAGCGCTGCAGGGCCTTGGTGCGAACCGCCAGCGGCACGCGGGTCGATGCCACCTGGAAAGATCCTTCGACGCCCATGCCCGGTCGGAAGGCCGCCGATCCCTCGGGTAGGTGGACGTGCGCCAGAAGGGTCTGGCTGGCCAAGTCCGCTGTCGGCAGGACGGCTTCGACCCGCGCCATCAGCTTGGTGTCGCCCGACAGGCTACGCACCTGCACCGGTTGGCCGACGCGCACCTTCTCGGCGTCGCGCGGATAGACGAAGAACTCGGCGTGCAGCTTGGTCGGATCGGCGATCACGAAGATCGCCCGCTCGCCGGCCACGTCACCGACATTGATGTTCTTCTCGACGATGATCCCGCTGATCGGTGCGAAGATCGAATAGGTCTGAAGGCTCTCGCTCGAACTCCACGCGCGCCAGCAACTGACCTTTGCGGACCTGGGTTCCCAACTCGCCGCGCAGGGTCATCACCCGTCCCGGATACCAAGCGCGAACCTCGCCCTTACCCTCGGGCGTGATCTCCACACGGCCCGCCATATCCACCAACTCGGCGACATCAGCGCCGCCGGCGATCTCGGTCTTCACCCCGCCGGCCTTGGCGGCCTGCGCGCTGATCGTCGTTCGGCCTTCGTAGGACGGATAGGTCCATTGATGGCTCTGGCCGCCCTGGCTGGCGCGCACCTTGACGTCGAAAGAGTGGGGTTCATGCACCACGCCGGCGCCGCGCAGATAGTCCTCTTGCGGCGCGAAGCTGAACCGATCGACCTTGCCGCCGAGGCGGGTCAGTTCGACCGACAGCTGGACCTGGTTTGGATCGACCGGCTTGTCCTTGCGATAGGCATAGACGTGGAACTCCGGTTCGACGCCATCCTCGAAGATGGTCATCTCGATGGCCAGATCACCGTCGCGCAACATGCGGCCACGATGAGGGCCGCGTTCGTAGTCGCCGGCCTTGGCGGCATGGCCTTCGGTCTCGGCGGCGGGCTTGGCGCCATCACCGCAGGCTGTAAACACCAGGCTCGAAGCCATCAGCAGGGCAAGGCGCACCGAGGCGCGCCGGGTGTAATCGCGGTTCATCGGACAGTCTCCGAAGCGGGAATGAGGGCGGCGTGGCGGCCGGTCAGGCGAGCCAGCTGGGCGCGGTCGGTGTGGAAAGCCTTGAGGGCGTTGAGGCGTCGGCTTCTGGCCTCGATCAAGACCCTCTGGGCCTCGATAACGTCGAGATAGCTGAAGCCGCCCCGGTTGAAGCCGTCGCGGACCAGGGCGACGGTGCGCTCGGCGGCGGGCAGCACCTCGGCCTGGATGCGCTGAGCCTCGCTGGCCCGTGCGGCGAGATCGGCCTGAAGCCTGGCGATCTGCCGCTCGCGCAGAACCTTGCCGCTGAACAGGTCGGCGTCCGCCGCCGTGCGTTCGGCCTGGGCGCGCTCGATGGCGCCGCGATTGGTGTCGTAGCGGGCTAGGGGGATCGATCCCCCGACCACGACGGCCATGTCACGGCCTTCGTTGAGGTAGCGCAGACCAGCACGCCAGGTTGGGTCCTGGACCGCCTTGGTTTCTTCGACGCGAACCCTGGCCGTCGCGGTCTGGCGCTCGGCGTCGAGCAGAGCCAAGTCCACGGGGGAAGCCTCGCCAGCGATGTCCTGGGCGGTGGAGGTGTCCTCCAGCACGGCCGGGTCGATCTGGAAATCGACACCGCCGTTCCAATAGCCGGCCAAGGTCCGCCGGGCGGTGTCGGCTGTCATCTGGGCTTGCGACAGGGAGATTTTAGCCTCGGCGACTTGAGCGTCGGCCCGGGCTCCGGCGAACAGCGGGTCGCGGGCGACCTTCACGCGGCGATCGACTTCGGCTTGGGCGCGCTCGGCGATGTCCAGGCGTGTTCGCGCCAGCAGAACTTGGGCCTCCGCCGCCAGGGTTTCGACCCACGCAAGCTCGACCTCCTTGAAGAGATCCAGCACCTTGGTCTCGTGGCGCAAACGGACCAGATCGATTTCCTTGCGGGCCAAGGCGGTGCGGGCCTCGCGCTTGCCGCCGCGTTCAAGGCTTTGCTGGTAGTAGACCGTCGCCTGGGTGCGATCGACGAGGGAATAGGGACCGGTTCCGGTCAGATCTTCCAGCTCGACGCCGACGACGGGATTGGTGCGAACGCCGGCTTGCCGGGCGCCCGCGTCGGCTGCCCTCAGGCGAGCCTCGACAGCTGGTCGGGTGGGGTCGGCCTGAGCGGCTCGGGCGAGCGCCTGGTTCAGGGCCATGGATTGGGCTTGCGCCGCCAAGGGCAAGGTGGCGAGCGGCAACGCGACGGCGAACGCCGACGCGAGTAGCCAGGATCGCGCGAAGCGACCGTGGATAGGACTGGACATGGATTTCTCTCGAACGGAGGCAGGCGCGGCGCAGGGCCGCGTCGGTCAGGCGACGTGTTCGAGGCTGGCCTTGGGAGGGCGTTTCTGCGGAGAGGGCTCGGCGCTGGCGAGCGAAGCGCCACCGCCAGGCCAAGGTGCAGCGGAGGCGGCCCATGGGCTCGCCATCGCCATGTCTGTCACGAGCCCCAACAACGAAGGGCCATCGTGGTGGTGGTGCGCGCCCTGCGAGGGGGACGGATCACGATCGTCATCAACCCAAAGCAACGCCATATCGCTCGCGTCGTCATCGTGGTGATCCAGGGCCGCCTGATGGTCATGATCGTGGTCGTGATCATGATCCGACAGATCGACCGCAAGAGGGCCGGCGAAGGCATTGGCCACGTGGGCCTGGCCGCTGGCGTGCAAGGCTCTATCCACCATCGCGACCGGCGCCTGAACCACGAGCATGCTGATCAGCATCACGGCTAGAGCCGTCACGCCTTTCCCAAGCCGATTGTTCAGATGCTGAAGCAAGAGTCCCTCGAAGCAGCCGTGAGCGACGACATAGTCGTCGCAAGCTCGGCTTAGATCAATGCGTCACGGCTACCGCAGGATCGCGTTCACGGCTTGCCACGCCAGGATCAGGCCCACCACGGTGATCAGCGCGCCGGAGGCATAGGGCGCTCGACGGGCGAAAGTCGAGAACGCCCCGGCGAAACGCTTTTCGGCATGGCGCACGCCGATGGCGGCCACCACACCCACGGTGACCATGGTGATGGCCAGGCCGATCGAGAAGCACAGCACCAGGGTCGCGCCCAGGGCGACTTGCTTGAGCTGAAGGCAGAGGAGCAGCACTGTGATCGCGGCCGGACAGGGGATCAGGCCCCCGGTCAGGCCAAAGAGGATGATCTGGCCCGTGGTGACGTCGCGACCGGCGAAGCGCTTTTTGATATCGTTAGCGTGGGCGCGTTCATGAGCGTCCTGGTAGCCAGGATCGGTTTCGTCGAGGCCGCCATGGTCATGTCCGTGGTCATGCTCGGCGAAGACCACATCGAAGTCGTGGCCGTGGGAACCGTGGGCTATCGACAGCCGCGCCTCGAACGAGTGCGGCTCGGGGATCGCATCGGTCGATTCCAGGAAGGCGCCCTTGTCGATGAAGGCGAAGGCCTGCACCGCGCCGTCGGGGCGTGTGGTGGTGACGGTCAGCTCGCTGGCGCGCGGAACCGGGCCGCGCTCGGCTGTGACCCGGAAGCACGGCGGCACGCCGTCCTCGAAGATCGCCAGGGCGACGACGCCGTGGCCAGTGTCGATGCGCCTGACCTCGTCGTCGTGACCATGATCGTGATGGTCATGGTCGTTTTCGTTGGCCTGCGCGCGGCCCTCACGCCAGGTGCGCCAGACTATCCATAGGGCGACGGCGATGATGATCGCCGCTGAGGCCAGCTGGAACCAGGGCTCAGCGGTGTTCAGGTCGAGGTTGCGCCCGAAATAGAGGCCCGTCAGGCCGATCACCCAGACGATCAGGGTGTGGGACGCGGTCGCCGATAGGCCAAGCAAGATCGCCTGCCAGACCGTGCCGCGCACCGCGACGATGAAGGCGGCCATCATGGTCTTGGAGTGGCCCGGCTCCAGGCCATGAAGCGCGCCCAGCAGCAGGGCCGAGGGGATGAACAGCCAGGCGTGCCCGGCGCCTTGGGCGAGAAGATCGGCAAGGGAAGTCATCTGCGCCTCAGAGGTACTTGGTGATCTGCTTCAGCTCATCCATTGCCTTGGCCGCGTCGCGCGGCTCGTCGTCGGCGGCGTGAGCCAGACAGTGATCGATATGATCGTGGATCAGCGTCTTCTTGGCGGCGGCCACGGCCTTCTCGATGGCGTGGAGCTGCTGCGCCAGGTCCAGACAGGTTCGTCCCGCTTCGATCATCGCGATGGTCTTGCGAAGGTGCCCTTCGGCGCGCTTCAGGCGATTGATAATCTCAGGATGGGTTTCGTGGACGACGTGGGCCATGAGCAAGGTCCTATCCCCCAGGAGGGGATCATGCAATGGTTCCTTTCTGGAGGGTGACCTACCCGCCATGCGTTCTCTGGGTTTTCGTCGCGGCGCCGCTCATCGAGCGCCTGGAGCACGCAAAGCGCTTCATAACCGGTCTGCTGCTGTTTCGCTTTCACATCGGGGTCATCAAGACCCTGGCTGCCTGTGTCGTCGTCGCCCTGGTCCTTCACGGCCTTGGCGCCTGACTCCCACCAACCTTGACCCCGAAGGAAACTAAAAATGACGTCTCCCAACCTTGATCGCCGTCAGGTGTTTGCTGCGGCCACCGCCGTCGCGACGGCGCTTGGCATAGCTCCATTGGCGGCGGCGGCGCAGACCGTTCCGGCGACCTTCGTGCCCATACCGCTACCCTTCGACCCGAAAGCCATCGTTGGCTTGTCGGAAAAACTTCTGATCAGCCACCACGACAACAACTATGTAGGCGCGGTTAAGCGCATCGGCGCCATCGAAGGTCAGCTGGCCAGCCTGGAGCCGTCCACAGCGCCCGGCTTCTTGATAAATGGCCTGAAGCGTGAGGAATTGATCGCCTGGAATTCGATGATCCTACACGAACTCTATTTCGCGGGCCTGGGCGCCGCCGGTCGGCCGGGCGCGGCGCTAGCAGCCACCATTGAGAGGGACTTCGGCGGCGACGCGGGTTGGCGCGCCGAGTTCGCCGCCATGGGCAAAGCGTTGGGCGGCGGATCAGGCTGGGTCTTGCTGACCTGGAGCCATCGAGACAATCGTCTAGTCAACACCTGGGCGGCGGACCACACTATGACGCTCGCAGGCGGCACGCCTATCTTGGCGCTCGACATGTACGAACATGCCTATCACATGGACTATGGCGCGAAGGCTGGCGCCTATGTCGACGCGTTCATGGCAACGATCAACTGGGCCAACGCCGACAAGTTGTTTGAAAAGGCAACGGGATAGATGGCACGGACGGTCTGATTACGCTCCTGCTCCCTCCCCTGACGATTAGACTGGCGGCTTCTCCAGCGCCGTAGAGCGGACGCCAGCCCGATACGCGCCATGAGCGGAACTCAAGGCCCACGCCAGAAACTCGACCTTCAACCGGCGACTTAGTGTCAGTCCGGCTTTCGTGCCGCCTCCGCACGTCGCTTCATCAAATCGGCCAATCCCGGAGACGATTTCCATAGTGCGGAATAGGCTAGCGTGCCGCTGACAGAGGGCGGGAACTCGGTCGGGCCATGGGGCAGCGCCCAGGGCAGGTAGAGCGACCCCCGATCCACGGCTTCGCGCAACGCCTCCAAGGCTCGGTCAGAGGCGCCGGCCTCGGCATATTCGAGCGCCAGCACGAACCAGGAGTCGCCTTGGGTTCGGCCGAACTTGCGAGCGTCCGGCGGGGCTGCGGCGTAGAGCGTTCGGTCCGCATCGGTGAGGCGCAGGAAGGCCTGTGGACGCCCCTCAAGCGCGTCGGCGCCGGCTTCGGTCCGGACGATCATGGCGGCGACGGGCGGGGGCGGAACGCCGCGCCAGAGATCGTCACGGGTGAAGACGGCCAGGGCACGAAGAGCCCGGGCGTTCCGTTCCCCCAAGCGCATCAGGTAAATTTCACGAAGCAGGAAGACATTGCCGGGGTCGCGAACCTGAAGGGCGCGATAGACGTCCCCAGCCTCGGCGCGGCGACCGGCGCAATGCAGCAAGCGGGGAATGGCCAGCTGGCGCCAGGTGTCGCCGGGCGCCAGGCCGGCCGCAACGCGCGCGTGCTTCAGACCCTCTTCGCAACGGCCCATCAGGCCGAGATGATAGGCGTACCAGGTGTTGGCGTCCGGCGAGTTGGGATCGATGGCGATGGCGCGTTCCAGCAGCCGTTGGGCGTCGCCCCAGCGCAGGCTCTGGCGATAGTCCTCACCCGCCGCGACCAGCACTTCCGGATCGTCCGGATCGGCGGCGACCGCTCGCGACAGATAGCCGGCGGCGCGCTTTAGCCGGGATTGAAATTCGGCTTGGGTCTCGTTGGGTCGAGGATACTGAGGGCCGTTATCGGCCTGGTAGCGGACCATCAGGGCGCCGGCTGAGTTGGGTTCGATCGTCAGGGCCTTCGCGGCGTCGGCGTCGGCGCTCTGCGCCAGCCGGACAGACAGCGGCCAATTCCGTTGATGCCGGGCTTCGTTGGAGGCGGCGTAGGAACGGCGCGCTCGGGCGACCAGGCGATCGACCTCAGGATCCATGGGCTCGCGCGCCGCCGCCTGACCGGCGAGGCCATCGCCAAGCCGAACGGCGAGGAAGCGAGCGACGGCAGAGACGGCGCGTTCCTCGGCGGTTGGATCGTCAGCCGCTCGACCGTCAAACCGCGCGCTCCAGATGCGAACACCCGATCGCCCATCGCTGAGCGTCAAGTCGATCACCGGCTTCTGATCGCCATGGCCGACAACGCCTTCGACGACCAGGTCGGTGGGCGCTGAGGCGGTTGCGCGTCCCGTGATCAGCCTCAGCCCCTGCATGTGGGACAGGGTTTCGCGAATCTGGCGATCGAGTGCGCCTGTCGCGGCGGCGTCGATCGGGTCCTGCGCGCTCAGGTTCAGGGAGATGCTTGGTCCCTGCGCGACGCCCTGCCTCGTGGACGAGGGGTCCGGAGTGACCCGGGCCAGCAGGATCGCTCCACCTGCCGACAGGACGGCGACCAGCGCCAGAAGAGCGACGATCAGACCCATCCGCCGCCGGGTCGCGAAGGCGGCGATGTCTGGCCCCGGCGCGCTCGGGATCGTCGTCCCGGCCCTCGGCGGCGGTTAGGTCCAGACGGTAACCGACCTTGCGCACGGTGCTTAGACGAAAGGCGCCGCTGACCGTCGAGAGGCGGCGTATGCGCGACAGGACCCGATTGATCGCATCTTCGCTGACGGCGCGCCCACCCCAGGCCTGATCGACGATCGTGTCCCGCGAAAGGACGCGGCCAAGCTGACGCGCGAGGGCCAGCAAGACCCGCATGACCTGGGGCTCGACGGTCTCGACGCCCGCTGGGTGCACCAGTTCGCACGTCGACGGACGCAGGCTCATGGAGCCCAGCGTCAGATCGTCCTGGTCGGCGAGTGGTGTCATGGCAATTCTCGGTAGCACCGCCCGATGTCAGGAAGAAATCGGCTTGCCGTCAGGCTGGCGTCCTTTCGCCAGTGCGTGTCCTCCCGCGAACTCTCGCCGCCGTCAATGGAACGGGAGTGAACGCGATGACGGCAGAAACGATATCGGGCCCCTGGCGGACAGCGCGAGGAAGCCGAAGGTTCTTTCTGGTCATGGCGCTGGTGATCGCGGCGACCGTGATCTTCGGCTTCACCTTGAACGCCTCCCGCTATCATTTCGACGTCGCCAGCCTGCCGCCGCTGGTGCACGTCCACGCCGGCGTCTTCATGGCGTGGATCCTTTTCTTCGTTCTGCAGAGCGGGCTGGTGGTCTCCGGGTCTGTCTCGCTGCACCGCCGGCTTGGAGGGTTCGGGGTGGTGCTGGCGGTGCTGATGGTCATCACCGGCATCGCGGTCACGGTCGGATGCGTGAGGCGGGGGGCGGTCCCGCCGTTCTTTCCGCCCAACATCTTCCTGATGGTCGACATCATGGGGGTGCTGAGCTTCTTCGGACTGACCGCGGCGGCCGTGGCGCTGCGGCGCTCGCCCGAATGGCACCGGCGGCTGATGCTGTGCGGCACAATCATGGTGATGTCCCCGGCGTGGGGCAGGATTCTGCCGATGCCATTGCTTGGGCCGTGGGGCGGATGGGCCGTGTTCGGAGCGATGATGATCTATGTGACGGCCGGCGTGATCTATGACCTGGTGACGACGCGGCGGGTGCACCCCGCTTATTTCTGGGGCGGGGGCACGATCTGCCTGACCCAGATCCTGATCGGTCCGGTCTCCTTCAGTCCGCCAGTCATGGCCTGGACCGCCAGCCTGCTAGGGGGTCACTGATACGCCACTAAGGGACGCTGGCTTCGGTCCGGAAAACGACCTTCAGATTCCCCTCAATCGGCATTGCACGATCCTAAGCAGACCGTCAGGAGCGCCCGGATCGGTCGCTGGCAACCGTCACTCTTTCGGACACAGACCTTTGGGTGTCCAAGCCGAGGTTAGCGTCGTGGGGGAACTGCCTTCTCCATGCAGGATCAATGCGAAGCCTTGTCGCGCCTCCAGGCCAATCGCCATCAACAACATCGGCGGCCCCTGCCGCACCATCAACGAATGTCCCGCGCCTCGGGCGACCTGAACGCCATCGGGTGTCTCTAGGCAGCTCCCTCCGCTGATCGCGTAGAACGCCTCGGGGCCGGAATGCACATGCACTGGCGCCGTCATCCCGGGTGCGAAGGTTGATTTCAGGTATTCGGCGCTGAAGTCGCCCTTAGCGGCCCCGACCGGGATCGGACCGACATCGGCGACTTGGCGTCCGCCTTCGTACTGGCGCCCCTTGCCGCCCAGATCGAACATCCAAACCTGGCCGAAGGCCTGTACGACCGCCCCATGCACCGGCTTGGCGCGTTCGGCGGCCTGCACGTCGGGGAAGGTATAAATGTTCCAATAAAGCGGGGTCGTTGGCAGCGCCCCAAGGTCTTGGTGCGCGACCAGACAGGCTGGTCCCGGCGTCTCTCCGGCCTGACCAGAACAAATTCGCGACGTCGCTTGGGCGTGGGCCGTCATTGGCGCCAGGACGGCCAAGGCGAACGCGCTGAGAATTCCCACCAATGGCTTTGATGAACTCCAGATCATGGCCTGCCTCATCTGATGAACTTTCGGGAAGGTGCCGCATGCAACGGCAACTATCCACCCTCGCCGTCATCGGTCAGTCCGCCTGAGCGTTCAGGCAGCGCCAGAAGCTGCCCTTGGAATATCTCCAAATTCCGGACCTTCGGCCGAAGCCATCAACGGTGGATAGGGACGTTCAGGCGATGCCAGAACCGGACGTCGCCGGGGAAAACGGGTTGTGTCAGGAAGCGCGCCTCGGATCAGGCGTCTTCCGGGTGGTGTACTGTTTCGTCACGACGGGCACGAACCGCATGATGATGTCGTTGAACTTGCAGACCCGTTTTAGGTGGTCGTGCATGAGCTTGAGTTCGTATTGCGAGATGAGCGGAATATCATCCTTCGTCGGCTCGCCGTCCTTCGCGTTGTAGAGCAGCCAAAGGCAAACGCTGTACGCATCGCCGCGCACCTGTTCGACCGTGTCCTTGATATATTCGAGGTAGCGGTCCTTGGAACCGGAAGCGCTCGCCGCAATATGCCCCCTAATATCACCCAGGAAGACCTCGTCGTGCAGGAAGGCCTCACAATAGAACTTTGACTGGGCGAAGAGGTAGTTGATGGAAGAAGCGTCCTTGAACTGCTTCACATTCACGATCCGGACGACGCCATCGTCCTGAAGGTCGAGGATGTCGCAGAACTCCTTGTTCTTCAGACCCGCACCGATCTTGAGCTTCGCCCGATCAAAGAGGACACAGGACGGACGACGCCGAACGGCCTCTTCGTTGAACTTGCCTTCAAGATTTCTTCTTGGTGGTGTCGTCGCTGATGTCGATCCCCTTGAAGAGATCTTCGCAGGGCTCGACGCGCAGACGCTTAGCCGTGAAGGTGACGATGTCGCGGTAGAAGTCGTCGTCGAATTGCAGCCAACGGCCATCGCTGAGAATGAAATAGCGGCCGTCCAGCGCCTGCTCGTGGCCAAGGCAATTGAAGAGCCGCCACCGACGGTGCTCGAGGATTCGGTCTGCTTCCGGCGAGTATGCATATATCCAGCGGGCCTGGAGACGTTCGACAGTGATCTCGTCGAGCTTCAGCTCCAGTTGGAGTTGGCCGACGTCGAGATAGGCGTAGACGTCGTTGCTGCGCTGCGACCGGTTGGAATAGGCGAAGCTGAACTCGTCATCGGCAAGAAACTCCGGGATGGTGAGTGTTAGCTTGGTGAAATCGCCCGCCTTGAGCGCCTCGATAAGCGCTGCATTCAATATATCCCGCTGTTCGTCGGTGGCAGGTTGAAGATTGCGATAGTTTGGGAACAGATCGACGTAGTCTTTGGCACCATACATTGCCACGAAGGTGCGGCATTCCTTGACCAGGCGCGGCCAGCTCAGCTTCTCCTTACCGATCACCTTATAGGTGAGGCTGTCACGGCCCTGCAGGGTCACGCGCTTGTCCCCCTTCAGATGGGCCGAGATGTAACTGAGGTCCTCGGCCTCCGAGAGGCCAAAGACAAAAGTGTCGGACGGCTTTGAGACCTGACGGTCGATATGGGTTGTTGTGATCGCCGTCGACTGGCTCTTCGTCTGCCGGATTTCCTCATTTCCGCACATGTTCATGGCGGTCTTGATCCCGAAATCGAGCTCCAAGGCCCGACGCTCCAAGTGGGATGAAGCACTGCGCCCGAAGGCGGCCGCAAGAACGCGGCCATCGACGCGGACCAGAAGCAACCCGTTCGCAGCTCGGCTTGGCGATCGGAAGGCGATATTCGCCTCCAGTTGCTCGTTCACGAAGTCCAGCCAAGGCGGATTGGTTTTGGTGGTCAGCGTCTCGAAATAGATGAAGCGACAGGCAACGCCTTCCACCTCGAACTCGTGGAAAACTAGTGCCTGGCGGGCACCCAGCCCCGCTTCGGGATCGATCACGGAGTCGAAGGTCGCGTCCTCCTTCGCCAGGTAGAAGGAGATCTGCGCGATGTCAGCTGCTTCTTCTCCATCTCGGTTGCACCCCTGCCCACGCCCAACCAAGCGTAGCAATAGATATCCGAAGAGGGAAGTTTCTCGAACCGCGAGATCGTCTAAGCCTTAGCCACTGCGGGCAATGGATGCTGAAGGGCCTTTGCGCGAATTAGGGCCGGCGTCGCGCCATAACCAGACCTTGGCATCGTTCCAGGAACACGACGTTCCCTTTCGGCTGACGCCGCGTCTTCCTGGGTGATATGTTCAGGGCTGCACACGGTGTACGCCATGGGCCGCTGGACATCGTCACACCCCGCCGACATTGCTTGGCGCAGGAGCAGATGGGCATCAACAACGACATCGCAGGGTTGGCCAGCTGTCTACGCGCAGAGCGGTTCGCCGCCGACCTTGAAGCGCAGCATCTTAGCCCCCCAGATAGACGGGCCGCGCTGACGGAGTATTTTCTAGGAAGGGCGCGGGAGTGGCTAGAACAACAGTCCGCCCCTACCGACGACCACATCCAAGCCGTAAAGCGACGTCAAAGGTCGATCTGCTCTGACATCTCCAATGCATCGTCCACCTCGATTCCGAGATAGCGCACGGTGCTTTCCAGCTTTCGATGACCAAGCAGAAGTTGGCAGGCTCGCAGATTGCCCGTCTTCTTGTAAATCAGCGCCACCTTAGTTCTGCGCAGGCTGTGCGTGCCGTACGCGCAGGGCTCTAGGTCGATCATCGCAACCCAGTGATTTACGAGCCGAGCATATTGCCTGGTCGTGATGTGCTCGCCAGGCCTGGAACGGCTTGGAAAGAGCCAGTCATCAGTTCGGCGACCGCGGTGCTGCAACCAAGTCGCCAAGGAGTCTCTGGTCGGCTCGGTAATCTCGAACGGCACGGGCTGGCCCGTCTTCTGCTGGATGATCGTGGCGCGTGCGCGCAACGAACCGCCTGGAGCGACGTCGCAAATCCGCAGCTTGACCAGATCGCATCCGCGAAGCTTCGCATCGATCGCACAGTTGAATAGCGCGAGGTCCCGCACGCGCCCGGTGGCCTTCAATTGCTGCCTGATCCCCCAAACATGTTTGGGTTTAAAGGGCGGCTTGGGGCCGATGAGGCGGCGATGGTTCCAGGGTTGCTTGGGGGAAAGAAAAAGGTCGAACTGAGCCATGTCACGCCTCCAGCGTGCCAATGTCCCTCCTCTGCATTCTACACCCGTTTTCGGCCTTCAAGTGCTCAACGTCGTAATGTCTGGTCTCAGGCGGTGGCCGAATTTCCGTTCCGACCCTGAGCGGCCTTAAGCGTCGCGCTGGACCCTCATCTTGCGTTTTGGGCATATGCTGGCTCAAACCGAGGCTGATCGCATCGCCGTCACGCCTTCTTGCCAGGTCACCACCGGCGCATAACCAAGTTCTGAACGGGCGCGGCGGTCCGAGATCGTGAAATCGTAGCCCACCATGCGCAGCATCTGACGCGTGAGCGGCGGCTGCCCCTTCAGACGGAATGTTCGCCAAACGCCTTCCATCAAGGTGGCGAGTAGCCATGCCGTCCCGACCGGGATGTCGCGAGCGTTCACCTTTACGCCACGACTGGCGAGCAATGTGGACATGACATCACGCATTGTGCGGTCTTCGCCGTCGGTGACGAAATAGACCCGCCCGCCGGGAGATCGCGCGGCCGCGAGGATGGCGCAATGACAGACGTTGTCGATATGCGCCGTCGACATGATCTGCCTCCCGCCGCCCGGCCACGCGAAGCGGCCCGCAGCGACATCTGCGGCGACGCCGTCCAGCATGGGCATGCCCGGCCCCCAGATCAGCGGCGGCAGGATCACAGTCGTTCGCATGCCGCCGGACGTATCGGCGTCAATCACCAAGTTCGCCGCCCGCGCCTTGCTGGCCAGATAAGGCGCCCAGGCTGGATAGGCGAGCGGCGCGTCTTCAGCAACGCCGTTCATCGCCCGTCGCTTGCCCATTACGATCCCCGACGGCCCCGATCTGGACGAAGCGCTTGACCCCCGCGGCCGATGCGACGGCGAGCAGGTCGCGCGTTCCTTGCACGTTCGCACGCTCGAATTCGGCCGGCGGCGCCCACATCGTGAAGAGAGCGGCGCAATGGAACACCACATCCGCGCCGTTCAACCCGCCGCGAAACGCGGCGACGTCGGCGAGATCACCCTGAACCGGTTCGGCGCCGAGCGCGCGCAGGCGGTCTGCATCCTTGGTCGAGCGATGCAACGCTCTGACTGTCCAGCCCTCGCGGAGAAGTGTCTCCACCAGCCTCCCGCCCAGCAAGCCGGTGCCTCCGGTTATGAATGCGACCGCCATAGGTATCTCCTTTCGAACGACGGCCTATATGCTCCGAAGAAAATTAAATTACAACATACGTAATCTGTAATCACGATCCTGTTGCGCGACGTTCAGTCGCCCCCTAGAAGGCGGAAATGTCGTCCTCGCCAGCCCATCCGCTTTCAACCTCGTCGATCCTGGAGGCGGCGAAAGCACAGGTGCGCCGGTTCGGCGAGACCAAGACGAACATGGTGGACATAGGGCGCGCTCTGGGAGTGAGCCACGCGGCGCTTTACCGCCTGTTTCGGTCCAAGAGCGCGATCATGGACGCGATCGTCGATGAAGCGATGCGCGATGAGGAGGCCCTGGCCGCCGCACATATTGAAGCCGATGGCCCTGCTGCCGAACGGTTACTGGCCATGCTTCTCAACCTGCACCGACGGAAGCGCGAGCGTTTCGTAGGCGATCGCGAGATCCACGACCTTTATCGACGCATTCTGGTTGAGCGCCCGGACATGATAGCCGCCTATGCCGAGCGCATGACCACGCTTATCGCCCGCCTCATCGCTCAAGCGGTCGAACGCGGCGAATGGAAGGTGGATGACATTGACATCGCCTCAGGTGTCGTTCGAGACGCCGTGACCGGCTATATTCATCCGGCTTTTGTCGCACAGCTCATCGTGGCCGACGCGCCGATCGAGACGATGTTGGGCGCTACGGTGGCGACGCTGTCACGCGCGTTCCGAGCAGGAATGGACTACCGCCCACCGGCCTAGGCGGTTCGGCTTGGCATGACTTTTGAGCCCGCACATCGCAGAAACTTTTGGCCTGAATGTCCGACAACCACATCATAGATCCTCGCGAGGTCTGCTTGGGGGCAGTAGTTGAATGTCCGGTTCGGGGCGTCGGTGCCAATTTCCGCACCCGACCCATAGCAGACGGTCCGTGGTAGGTTCGCGAATGGACCTGGAACAGCTCAAACAAGTGCTTCTCGGCACTGTCGATGACGATTGGTACGGCCTCTGGGAGATCGACTGGGCGTTCAATTCGGCAGGCGTTCCAGCTGATTTCCGCATGAGGAGCGGGGCGCTAAAGGCCCTTGTCCAACAAGGAGCAGTGGAGCTTTGGTTCGGCCTCCCGTGGTCGGGCGAACGCATCGAATTCGAGCTAGCGCTTCAAGCGATCTCCATCCCCTCAAACTGGGAGCCGCGAACTTCGCGTGAGCAACACTACTACTTTGTTGGAATTAGGGACTAGTTCGCCTCCCCACCCTAGTCGGACGTCGGGAAGGTTCCATCAGCCCCTGGACTAAAGCGGGAAATCAGCATGGCGACCACGCTAGCGAGGACAGCAATCCCAGCGGCGACAAAGCCGAGATTCGCGATGCCTAGAGACTTAATGACCGCCCCGCCGATGATCGCGCCCAGGCCGATGCCGGCATTGGCCATGGAGACGTTCAGCGTACCGGCCAAGGCTTGGGCGTGGCTGGCGGTCCGCATCACGCGGATCTGGCAGATGGGATAGAGCGCGGTGTTGGCCAAACCCCAGACCGCCAGGGCGACGATCAGCCCCGCCGCATGCGGGGCGAGCGGAACGGTCACGGCCATCCCGACCGCCAGGACGGCAGCGGCCCGGGAAGTGGCGCGAAGCGGATTGTTGGCGACCATTCGCCCGCCAAGGTCGTTGCCGATGAGGCCCACAGCGCCAAAGCCCATCAGCCACCAACCGACGTGCTGCGTCGGGATGCTAGCGACCGTCTCCAAGATATCCGCCAGATAGGTGTAGGCGGTGAACATCGCAGTGAACACCAGAACCGACAGACCGATGTTGGCCAGAAACAGGGGCGAGCCTAGGATCTTCAGCTGGTGCCCCAAAGCCAGGCGCTTGGGGCGGGCCAAAGCGGGCATGGCCCACGCGAGGAGAGCCGCCATCAGCGCCGAAAGCACCGCCAAACCCCAGAATGCGCCGCGCCAGCCGAGCGCAGCGCCCCCCCAGCGTGCCCAGCGGAATGCCGAACACCATGGCGCCAGCGATGCCCATATAGACGTTGGCGACGGCCTTGCTCGCCTTGTCCGGCCCAGCGATCTCGGCTGCGGTCTCGCTGGCCGTTCCCCAGAAGATAGGCAAAGCGAGTGCGGGCAGGAAACGCGCAACGGCCAGCACCAAAATGTTTGGCGCCGCCGCCGCAAGGGCGTTGGAGCCGGCGAAAACCGCCAACAGGACGATGAACAGTCGTTTGCGGTCGAAGTGCGAGACGAGCCCGGTTAGGATCGGCCCAAAGAGCATCACGGCGAAAGCGAACAAGGTCACAAGCATGCCGGCCGTGGGGATGGAGACGCCCAGGTCTCGGGCCAATGCGGGCAGCAGACCGACGATCAGAAATTCAGTGGTCACGATAACGAAGGCCGAGATGGCCAGCAACGTCACCGATAGCGCCCCATGGCGCGTTCGGATTACGGAAGCATCGGCGGTGATGGGGGGCATGTTGAGCTCCTTGCAGAGCCCGCTGGCTATCATTGACAGGCTTTCATTGCCTGCGGTCGTTTTTCATCAGATTGTGGAATTTTAGTCCACAATGAGCGTGACATGGCGCCGTCCGAACGTCTCAAAGGCATCGAAACCTTTGTGGTCTCAGCCGACCTCGGCAGTTTCACCGCTGCGGCTCAGCGACTGAACCTCACCACCTCGGCCGTCAGCAAGGCCGTGGCCCGGTTGGAGGACCGCGTGGGCGGGCGCCTCTTCCATCGAACGACCCGCAGTCTCAAGCTGACCGATGCGGGGGAGGCCTTCTACGCCGCTTGTCTTGGTGTGCTCGACAAGCTGTCGGAGGCCGAGGCGGTCCTGTCGCATCACATCGTGCCAGTGGGCCGCATCAAGCTCGACCTTCCCGTGGCTTTCGGGCGTGCGCGGGTCCTGCCGCTTCTCCTCGACTACTGTGAGCGCTATCCGGCGGTCCGACCCAACGTCACCTTCACCGACCGCTTCATCGACATCCTGGCGGAAGGGGTCGATTTGGCGGTGCGGATCGGGGGGCCGGCAGTGTGGTCCGATGGTCTGGGCCACCGCGACCTAGGCGCCGAGCGCCTGGTGTTCTGCGCCGCGCCGAACTATCTCGCGGAGCGTTCGACACCGCAGACGCCAGACGACCTGACGAACTTGGCGGGCGTTCTTTACGGGCGCGGCGATGGCCTCGTTTCCCCATGGCGCTTTGGCGGCAAACGTGGCGTCGAACACCGCGCTGTCGAGCCCCGCGTTGTGTTGGGCAGCGCAGAAGCGCAGGTACAAGCGGTCAAGGCCGGCTTTGGCGTCGCGCAACTCGCGACGTGGCTTGTCGGTGATGCGCTGCGGTCTGGTGAGTTGGTCGAGTTGCTGCCGGACTACGCCGTCGAGGGCCTGACGCTCAATCTAGTCTGGCCCGTCGAGCGGCTTTCGAGCCCCAAAGTGGAGGCCATGGTCTCGCTCTTTGCGGAACGGCTGAAGATCGACTGACGCCTTGCCGACAAGGCTAGAACGTCCGCCCCCACCCTTCCCTGTCGTTCGGAAGGTCCGCTCGTAACAGGCGGCCTCCGTGTTCGCCTGGTCGGTCGTGCGCCAGCAGCGGACCTTGGCCCACCTTCAGTAACCAGACCTTCGGTCGCCTAGTGCTTAGGACGGACTAACCTCTTCCGGCGGGCGTCCGTTGACACCCCTTAGCCGAAATTGTGACGGACGTATGCGCTGGATAACCTTGGACCTTCAATCGTCTGTAGCGTCGAGCGGACAGAACGCTCAAGCGCGGCCGAAAGGTTTGGCCGGCAGGCAGCCTACTTGCCGGTTCACCCTCCAGAGATGCCGCGTTCACGATTATTCTTGGCGGCGACCTGCATGGGTAGTGGTTCGACGGTCTGTACGAAAAGCTCGGGATAGTTCAACACGCCGTAATCCATCGCCTTGATGCGATCCCCGAGTTTACCAAAGGCGTCCGGCTTTCGGTCGTTTAGCCAGATGGGCATTGGCGGTATGTTGGCATGATCGCCCTGGGTGATGGGGTCGAGGCGCGCCATCATGATGTATTTGCAGCTCGCGCTAATCAGCAGGATCTCCGCGAACAGCGGCTCGAGGGGAGTCTGCCTGACACCAGACCAGACAAACCACTCAGCCATGTTAGAGCCCGGAAACTGGTGTTTGGCCTTCTTGATGACAACGCTGGCGTCGTCAGGGACCTCATAAACCTCGCGGCTCGTGCCGGCAGCAAAAGGCGTTCTGTCCGATATCAGGTCTTCGAAAAAGCTGTCCGGCTTCATTCGCTGGCCCAGGTCGGTCTCGCGGTATTTGGACATCTATTCCTCGATCCTATCTCGCTGATTTAGGCCGCCTGCCCACAAACTGTGCCTGTAAAGACGGCGAGCTTAGGCCAAGCTATCCCCCCTCGCGTTAAGGTTGGTTTAGCCTCGATCGAAAATTGACCACCTATACCTAGGGATGAAGTTCGCCCGTCGCGGACGCAGGCTGGCAGGACTACATTGCCCTGCCTTTACGATGTCCGCTCGACGCCAAGAGCCAACCTTGGACCACTCCAGATTCCAGACCCTCCCTAACGCTGCCGCCGAACGCCACCAACCAAGCCGCAACGCTCTGGCACCTGACAACCCTGAGTAAAGACTCTACGACTTGATCCGAATGCACGCAGGGGGCGCGACGTGACTTCGATCACCTCGGTAGGTCAGTTCATCGACATCATTCTGAACCGAACATCCGCCAGCGAGGTGGTAACCACCTATCGTGGCCATGGCTTTGTCGAATACGGACTGGAGCCATCGATCTTTCGAACCCAGCTGACTCGTCGCAATGAGCACATACTGCTGCGCGAACTGATCGCTGCCCATCCAGAGGACTTTCATGGCGACACCAGCGCGCTGGAGATCCTAGTGCGGATGCAGCATTACACTCTGCCCACGCGCCTTCTGGACGTCTCGCTCAATCCTCTGGTGGCGCTCTACTTCGCCTGCGAAATCGTCAAGAAGCGCGTGCCGGTCAGGGTAAATGGCAAACCCGTCGCCAGGACGCGGGAAATGGATGGCCACGTGATCACCCTTCAGGTGGACAGGGCCAGGATGCGATATTTCGACAGCGACACCGTCAGTTGCTTGACGAACCTGGCGCG
This sequence comes from Caulobacter sp. UC70_42, assembly GCF_044056025.1. Lineage (NCBI taxonomy): Bacteria > Pseudomonadati > Pseudomonadota > Alphaproteobacteria > Caulobacterales > Caulobacteraceae > Caulobacter > Caulobacter sp. UC70_42. The sequence continues at coordinate 4,653,943 of NZ_CP171994.1, forward strand.
GCTGTCCTGGGACTACAAAAGCAAGATCAAGACGAGCGAAGCGCTCGTGGCCTTCAACGAGACCACCCCGATCAAGCGCCTCCTGCATTTCATCCGGCAGGACAAGAACGGCTTTCTCAGCGAGATCGAGCCGTCGGACTTGGACGGCGTGTTTCTGGTCAAGCCTAAGCAAAACAATAAACGCATTCTGGCCCAAGCCGGCGCCTTCTTCGTCTTTGGCCTGACCGAGGAGATCCACGACGACAATCCTGATGGAATCACTGTTGACCGGCTCATCGTCGAGGCCGACGCCAAGCGCCCAATATTGGCCGAACTCGACAAGCTCGGGATCAACGAAAAGACAATGTTTCCCGAGATCGATCGCGCCGCTCGCTACATCACCGGCAGTTTGTCGACGGGTGATGCGGCCTCAAAGTTATTATCCTAGATGGGCCGAATACCTCGTCGATGACCTTCCCCTCCCAAGGTCAGCGAAAAGTCAGTCTGCACCGAACCGACGATTCAGCATGGCGCCAGAAGCTGCCTTTGGCTCCCGGCCGAGAACCGGACCTTCGGCTGGCCTTGAAGGGCTCCTAGATTGCCGATCGCACGACCCGGCGATAAACTCTCAGCCATGATGATGATCCGCACGCGCTTTCCGCTGGGCTGAACGCGTCCGTCCTTCGCGGACGGGTTCGCTGGCGCGAACCTCGCGCCCTGCCCTTTGTAAACGGCCGTCGCATTCGACGGCCGCTCAATTTGCGTTGCCCCCATCATGACCAATCATCAATCCCGCCCGCTCCGCGCCGCGGATATCGAGCAATTCGTTCGCGACGGTTTCGTCCGTCTCGATGAGGCGTTTTCACCTCAATTGGCCGAAGCCGGTCGCGCCATCCTGTGGCGCGAGACAGGCTGCGATCCCGAGGATCCGGCGACCTGGACCGAGCCGGTGATCCGACTCGGCATGCACGCCGAGCGACCGTTTAGGGAAGCTGCCAGCTCTCCCGTTTTGGCGGCGGCTTTCGACCAACTGGTCGGACCTGGCCGTTGGCGGCCGATGGGAGCGCTTGGGACCTTCCCGATCCGCTTCCCTTCGTCGAAAGACCCCGGCGACGCGGGCTGGCACATCGACGTCAGCTTCGGGACCGAAAACCCCGACTTCCTGCAGTGGCGCGCCAATATCGTCTCGCGCGGGCGGGCGCTCCTGGTGCTGTTCTTGTTTTCCGATGTCGGACCTGAAGACGCTCCAACCCGCATCCGAGCCGGCTCGCACCACGACATCGCCCGACGCCTAGCCCCGGCAGGCGAGATGGGCCTGACACTGGGAGAATTGGCGGCCACCGGCTTCGAGGAGTCAGCGCATCGGCGTGAGGTCGCCGCGACGGGACCTGCGGGCACGGTCTATTTGTGCCACCCGTTCTTGGTGCACGCGGCTCAGCCGCATCGAGGCGCACAGGTTCGCTTCATCGCCCAACCGCCGCTCGAGTCCGCTGTTCCCTTGGACCCAGCCTTTCCGGTCGGTCGAGCCATTTCGGCGGCGCTGAGCGGGACAGATTGAGCGCAAGCTGAAAGCGGGCGGCTGACAAAGCCGCCCGCCATCGTTCCAGCAACAAAGTTCATCGATACGAATGCAAGGGTGTTTCCGACTGCGGCGGAGCTGCGCCATAAGCGGCCGTTGGCTTGGCTCCAGAGTTCGGACATTCAGCCGAAGGCGCCGATGGCTACGCCCACACCTAAACGATCCTGCTCGCCAGGCGAATAGCTTGGGGCCGGCTTGAGGCAGATCAATGCTTTCCCATCGGAGGCCCCTACTCACTTCAGCAGCACGAAGCCTAAGTCGCTGATGCCCTATCGAAGCGCCAACTGTGCTGCCAAGGCTCAAATGAACTACAGCGTCACCGTAGAGCGCATCGACGGCCACGGGAGCCTGGCGCTAGCCAAGGATGCGAGCCTTGTCCTGGACACGGATGTCGCTGGCCGCCGGGATGCGTTCAATCCTGCGGAACTGTTCCTGGCCTCGATCGCAGCCTGCATGATCAAGGGTATCGAGCGGGTCACCCCGCTCCTTAACTTTAAGCTTCGTGGTGTAGAGGTTCGGATCAAGGCGGTGCGCCAGGACGCGCCGCCCCTCATCCAGCGCGTGGACTATGAGTTGATCGTCGATACAGACGAGGATGATGGTCGCCTGGAACTCTTGCATCGCAATGTCCGCAAATATGGGACGATCTCGAACACGGTCGCAGCGGCGACCGTCTTGGAAGGCGTCATTCGCCGCAGCGTGGTCCAAGCCGCAGCCTGAAGCCCCGTCTAGTCGCCCGGGAGGCGCACATGACCTACGTATTTTCCAAGAGCCTCAACGTTGCATTCGACGAGGCAGTCACACGGACTCGCGAGGCCCTTGCGAAGGAAGGCTTTGGCGTCATCACGGAGATCGATATCCAGAAGACCTTGAAGGCCAAGATCGGCGTGGACTTCCGTCGCTACCTGATCCTGGGCGCATGCAACCCGGGGCTGGCGTATGAAGCGCTGAAGCTGGAGGCCAATGTGGGCACCATGCTGCCCTGCAATGTCGTGGTGCAAGAGGGAGATGATGGGCGCACAGAGGTCTCCGCTATCGATCCCGTCGCGTCCATGCAGGCGATCGACAACGCGGGCCTAAAGGACGCGGCTCGGACGGTCGCCGACAAGCTCCACGCGGCGATTTCCAGCCTGTAGGCGAAACCGCCAGAGCTATGACGACAAGGATGGTGCCAATGGTTTTAGGCGTAACTAGCGCGCAACGGCGTAATGGCGGTTCCAGTCCTTTGGCAGGTCCCAAAGCCTGACCGTGTGCTGCTCTATGGGGAGCACCGCCAACGCGCCATCAACGGACATTGGCTTAGCTCCAGGACTAGACGTTCGCTAGGTGAAGTCGCGCGCAGATACGGATGCTGCGGAGAACTATGTATTGCCGCTGGCAATTTAACGGACCAAACGACCCGCCGCAAAGGGTGGCTAGCCGTAGTGGCGGGGATCTCGTGACTCGCGGGAATGCCATACATGACGGCGCAGACCCGTTCATCAATCCCTGGCGTTAGAGCGTCGCCTCGAACAGCCGCTCGGTCCGCGAGCCGTGGATCAGCGTTGGATCAGATAGCGCCTCCTTCAAGCGCGGCCCGGCATTGGCCAATCGGCGCCTCCGGATCGGGCCAAGCGCAAGGTGATCGATGAGATTCGACATTGGTTACCGCGAGGCGCAGGGTGACTACATCGTCGGCTAGGTTCTCTGGACGCCCGATGGCTGAGAGACAGGGCCTAGCGCCCCACGCTCCCGTCTTTCGACGCGGGAGCCTTCATGTCCTCTTACACGGTCTTTCCGTTCAAGGCGTCCGGCGTGGCGCCGGTCTTCTTTGCAATCGAACGAGAGGGGGACGCCGCCGCCTCCCTCGAGGCGTTGCGGTTGCTGGGCGAGCATCTTAGCGCCGACCGCGTCAGCGTTTGGCGCGATGAGCAATTGGTCTTCAGTGGCCTTTCGACAGATTGCTCGGCGTGGCTGGCGGCCGCACCTGATCGACTGGCCACCTGCCCTGCCATCAATAGCCCCGAAGAGGCGTGCCCCTCCGATTGCGGACGGCTCAACGCGCAAGCGCCCTGAAGGCCGACCGGATCGGAAGCGGACCAGACCGTGCTGACGCTGTCGCCGCCACGCGGCTCGCTGTGTGCGCTTATCTTCGACGTCGATGGCGTCCTGCTGGACTCGCCCCATGAAAGAGCGTGGCGCGACGCTCTGAGCGATCCTGCGGCCGGGACGCGATTCACAACAGCCTTTTACCAGACGTATGTCGCGGGGCGATCCCGGCTTGACGGCGCGCGTGCGACCCTTGAAGCCCTTGGCGCGCCGCATTCGAACAATCAGGTGCTGGCCTACGCGCAGGCCAAGCAAAGGTGTCTGGAAGCACTGATCGCCGAAAGCGGGGTCACCGCCTTCCCGGACGCTCTGCGGTTCGTCGCCGCGAGCCTGGCGCTCGGATTTCCGATGGCCGTGGCGTCAGCTTCTAAGAATGCCGCAGCCATGTTGGAGGCGGTCCGGCGAACCGATGGCAAGAGCCTCGCCAGCACCTTCAGTGTAAAGGTCTGCGGTCGTGACCTGCAACATGGCAAGCCGGATCCAGAGATATTCCGCATCGCGGCGCGCGAATTGGGCTTGGCCGATCAGCAATGCCTGGTGATCGAGGACGCCACGGCGGGGATCATCGCCGCTCGGTCCGCGGGCATGACGGCGTTGGGTCTGGCGCGACATGGCGACGGTGCAGCGCTACGCGCGGCCGGCGCCCATCTGGTGGTGACCAGCCTCGACCAAATTGATCCCTTCGCCCTTCGGCAGGGTCAGCTCCACCTTCTCCATCCGGCATCGGACATCCTGGCGTGAACGACCTTTTTGAGCCGACGGCCGATCCCGCCTGGCTACTGACCGAAACGGGGTACGACCCCCTTCGCCAGAGCAGTCGGGAAACCCGCCTGACGATCTCCAACGGCTTCCTGGGCATACGGGGCGTGCGCGCCTTGACGCGCGGCGAGGGGCGTATCGCGCCGGGCTGCACCTATGTCGCGGGCCTCTTCGACACCGCGTCCCAGCCCCACTCGATATCGGCACGCGCGCCAGGGCCCGACTGGTTGCGTATTCGCCTCGCGACATCGTCGGGGCCCGTCGCCCACGCCCCCGATGAGATCTCCGACCATCGGACGATTCTGGACCTGCGGCGGGGGCTCGTTTCGACGGAGTGCCGATACGTCGAGGCCGATGAACTTCACCTCAGTGTGCGGTCGCTGCGCCTAGTGTCCCTCAGCCAGCGCCATATCGGACTCCAGACGCTGCGGCTGATAATCGACGCCGGCGTGACGGACATGGTGCTTGAGGCCGCGTTTGAAGGCCTCGATCTGGGATTGATCTCCACGGCGCGAGAACAAGACTTGGCCGTCTGGCGCACCCGGCATTCGGCCAAAGGCCTGGCGGTCGCCTCCCGCGCCTCCCTGACCATCGACGGATGCGAGGTTGAAGGGCAAGCGCTGGATCCCTTTCATTGGCGCTGGCGCTGGAAGGCCCATCCTGGGCAGTGCGTCGAGTTCACGCGCATCGTCGCCTTCGCGCGCGCCGACGCCCCAGGCCGCGATCTTGGCCAAGGCGCGCGATCGGATCTTGCCGCAGCCTGGCGGGACGGCCCCACGCAACTGGTGTCCGCGCATGCCAAGGCCTGGGCGCAGCGCTGGGCGGCGAGCGATGTGCGGGTGGAAGGCGATCCAGACGCTCAAAAGGCGCTGAGGTTCGCGCTCTATCACCTCAATGGCGCGGTCAATCCGGACGACGAACACGTGTCGATCGGCGCTCGCGCCCTGACCGGCGACGACTACCTGGGTCACACGTTCTGGGACACCGAGATCTTCCTGCTGCCCTTCTACACCTTCACATGGCCGGCCGCGGCCCGGGCGCTGCTGATGTACCGCTTTCACACCCTGGATGCGGCGCGCGGCAAGGCGGCCGCCATGGGCTGGCGCGGCGCGCTCTATGCCTGGGAATCGGCCGACACGGGCGAGGAAGCCACCCCCGAGCAACTGGTCGGTCCCGATCGGCGCGTGGTCGATATCCTGACCGGCCGGCAGGAACAACATATCAGCGCCGATGTCGCCTATGCGGTCTGGCAATACTGGCAAGTGACGGGCGACGCGGTGTTCCTATGCGACGCTGGGGCGGAAATCCTGCTGGAGACGGGGCGCTTCTGGGCCAGCCGGGCAACACCCGGCGCCGACGGCCTCCATCACATCCGTGAAGTCATCGGGCCCGACGAATATCACGAGGGTGTCGACGACAACGCCTTCACCAATCAGATGGCGCGCTGGAACATCCGGCGCGCGCTCGAGGTCGCGGCCCTGCTCGCGGCGCGATGGCCGGCGGTCTGGACACGACTGTCGGGCCACCTGGGTCTGACGGCGGCCGAGCTGGCAGCCTGGGCCCGGGCGGCCGACGCCATGGCCACCGGCATCGACGAGACAACCGGCCTGATCGCTCAGTTCGAGGGTTTCCTGTATCTGGAGGATATCGATCTTGCCGCCTATGCGGCGCGGTCGGTGCCGATGGACGTCGTGCTCGGCCGGGCGCGCATCGCCGCATCCCAAGTCATAAAGCAGGCCGATGTCGTGGCGCTGCTGGCCCTACTGCCGGAGACTTTCGCGAGAGAGGCCGTCCAGACCAACTTCTCCTATTACGAGCCACGGTGTGGTCACGGCAGCTCGCTCAGCCGCGCTCTGCACGGGGTGGTGGCGGCGCGGCTGGGGCAGGCCGACAAGGCCCTGGCCTATCTGCGCCAGTCTTCCGCCATCGACCTGACCGACACCCACGTGGCCATCGCCGGCGGCATTCACATCGCCGCGCAGGGCGGCGTATGGATGATCGCGGTCCTGGGTCTGGCGGGCCTGAGCCTGCGCGACGACGGCCTGTCGTTCGAACCCCGCCTGCCCGCCGGATGGCGGAGCCTGAACTTTCCTGTGCAATGGCGCGGCCGCCAGATCAGGATCGTAATCGACAGGTCCGTGCATCGGCTCGAGGCGACGCTCGAGACCGGGCGACCCATGGCTGTTTGGGTGGAAGGCGACCGCTATGAGCTTGATGCAGCTGGACCCTTGCTGGTCAATCTCGCCGCCGACACCTGCGATCCCCAACAAGCTGCTTGAGGCGTCAGCCGCCTGGTGTCGTCGAGCTGATGACACCATCGCAACTCAGGAGGCCCGTGATCACCGTCGCCGACCTCGACCCAACCTCACCGCCCAATTCGCCTGACAGCCCTGTGGCGGGCGAGCGTCTTTCCGTCATGCTGATCCGCCTCTCTCTCGCGGGGCGCGAACGCCTGTCGATCGCCGACCTGATGGACGGTTTGGGCGAGCGATCCTTCGGCAGCGTGCTGCTGATCCTCGCCCTGCCCGCGACCCTATTGCCGCCGCTGGCCTCGGCGGTGCTCGGCGCTCCACTTCTTTTGATTTCGACCCAGTTGTTGATCCGACGCGCCCGCCCTTGGCTGCCCAAGGCCCTGAGCCGACTGAGCCTTGGACGCGCGCGCGCCACGATCGTCCTCGGTCGGGCCGCCAGCACGGTGGAGCGCCTGGAGACAGCTTCGCGCCCACGGTTCGACGCCTTGCTGCATCCCTGGCACGCACGCCTGGTCGCCGCGGGCTGCATGGGCCTGTCGATGGCCCTCATGCTGCCGACGCCCATCGCCCATACGGCCGCGGGCCTGGGGATCGGCGCCTTCGCGGCGGGGCTCATTCAGCGCGACGGCCTGGCCCTGCTGGCGGGCTGGTTGCTGACGATCGCCTGCGGCCTCATCCTCGCCCTCATGGTGGCCGGCGCACTGATCGGCTGGCGACATCTAGGTTAGGTGCGGTCGGCCTTCCCCTGGTGCTAGACAACCGCGCCAAACAGCCGGCCGATCCCTGCGGTCAAAGCCATCGCCGCCGCGCCCCAGAACGTCACCCGCACCACGGACCGCCAGACGCCGGCGCCGCCCGCCCCCGCGCCGACAGCCCCGAGCACGGCCAGGCAAGACAGCGCGGCCAGCGCGACGGTGACTGTCAGCCAGGCGGCGGGAACCAAGAGCACGATCGCCAGCGGCAAGGCCGCCCCCACCGTGAACGTCGCCGCCGAGGTCAGGGCGGCCTGGATCGGGCGGGCCGTCGTGTGGGCAGAAATGCCCAGCTCGTCGCGGGCATGGGCGCCGATCGCGTCCTTGGCCATCAACTGCTCTGCGACCTGCCGCGCGACCTCCGGAGCGACGCCTCGGGCGACATAGAGCCCGGCCAGTTCATCCAGTTCGGCGTCCGGATCGGCGGCCAGCTCGGCGCGTTCACGGGCCAGGTCGGCCTTTTCGGTGTCTGACTGGGACGAGACCGAGACATATTCGCCGGCCGCCATCGACATCGCGCCCGCCACCAAGCCTGCCGCGCCGGCCAGCAGGATCGCGCCCTTGTCAGGATTGGCGGCGGCCACGCCGACGATGAGGCTGGCGGTCGAGACGATGCCGTCATTGGCGCCGAGAACCGCGGCGCGCAGCCAGCCGATCCGGGCCACCAGATGTCGTTCGCTGTGCAGGCGGCTCATGAGGATCGTCCTTCGAAGGGGGTAAGATCGCGAGGCCAACGCGCCGGGGTCGCGCCCAGGTCAGAGTCGGCAAAGACACAGGTGAAGAGCGCGCCGCCGCCGTCGGCGTTCTGGGCGGTCACGACGCCGCCGTGGGCCTCGACAAGACTGCGGACAATGCCAAGGCCCAGCCCCGCCCCGCCCTCGGCGGCCCGGGACTTTCGCCAGAAGCGATCGAAAATCCTGTCGATGTCCTCACTCGCAAGGCCGGAGCCATGATCGCGCACCGACAGGCGCGCCCCGGGACCGACGGTGACCTCGATCGGCCCTTCAGGATTGGCATGACGGATCGCGTTCTCGATCAGGTTCCGCAGCGCTCTGGCCAGGGCGTCCGGATGGCCACGCAGCCGAGCGCTTCCCAGATCATTCAGGCGGACGTCGTGGCCGGCCGCGAAGGCTTGGGGCGCGATCTGTCCGACGACCTGCGCCGCCAGGGCGGCCAGGTCGATGTCCTGCGCATCGGTCAGTTCCAAGGCGTCGGCCTGGGCGAGGTCCAGCATCTGGTTGACCAGGCGGGTCATCGACTCCACCTCTTGGGCCAGGCGCGCCTTGCCGGGACTATCGGGCAGCCCTTCGATCCGCAGCCGCAGAACCGAAAGCGGAGTGCGCAATTCGTGGGCCGCGTCTGCGGTGAAGCCCTTCAGCAGGCCCATCGCTTGTTGCAAACGATCCAGCGCTCGATTGACCGCGCCGACCAGGGCGGCGACCTCCCGCGAGGCGTCCGGCTCGGACAGCCTGGCGTCCATGCGGCTGGGATCCAGGGCGTCGACCTGACGAGCCGCCAGCGACAGCGGCTTGAGAAGGCGGCCGACGACCTGGACGTTGAACAGTAGCAAGAGCAGCGTCAGCGGAATGAGCGGCAGGGCGACATGCTCGACCAGTTCCTGGCCGATCACCGGCCAGTAGAGCCGATTTCCACGGGCCTGCGCGGTGATCGCGATCCAGCGGGGCCCAGCCTGGCCCTCAAACCGCTGAACCCCAAAAATTCGCGTACCTTGAGAGGTGGTCTCGCGCTGGGTCCAGTCCAGCATGCCCGCCGACGGCACCTTTGAGGCGCCAGCCAGATCCCCGACCTTGCCCACCAGGCGTTGCCCGGCGTCAAACACCTCGACCCGCCAGACGCTCACCCCGGCGGGCTTGGCCAACTCGGCCAAGGCGGCCGAAGCCTCCTGCGGATTGGGCCCGCCGGCCAACAGGCGATCGGCGCGTTGCGCCTGCTGAGCGATGAAATCCTCGGCCAGCGCCTGCTCATCGTTGGCGTACATCGGCACGACGATCGCCACATCGAGCAGGGCGAAGACCAGGGCCAGCAGGGTCAGCCGCAGGGCGATCTGTGTGAACAGACTTTGCCGGCGAGGTCCGCCGGATGTGGCGTCAGCCATTTGCGGAAGCCGCATGAGATGACGTCAGCAGGACGTAGCCGACACCGTGGGCGGTTCGCAGAATGACGTCCGCCCCGGCGCTGGCGAGACGCTTGCGCAGGCGCGACACGGCTACCTCAAGGGCATTGGGCGTCACTTCCGCATCCATGGCGTAGAGCTGGTCTTCCAGGCTGGCCTTGGGGACGACCTGACCCGCCCGCCGCAACAGGTGCTCCAGCAAGGCCAGCTCCCGGGGGGTGATGGCGACGCTGACGCCGGCGACCTGAAGGCTCCGGCCGGCGGTGTCCAAGGCGACATTGCCCGCGCTCAGGACGACGCCCAGGCAGGCGCCGGGCCGTCGCAGGAGAGCTCGGCAACGCGCCGCCAGCTCGGCGATGTCGAAGGGCTTGACCAGATAGTCGTCGGCGCCGACGTCGAGCCCGGCGATCTTGTCGCCCAGGCCGCCACGCGCGGTCAGGATCAGGATCGGCACGACATCTCGATCACGGCGCAATCGCCGGACCAAATCCAAGCCATCACCGTCCGGCAGGCCCAAGTCCAGCAGGATCAGGTCATAGGCCGCCAGTCCCCGCGCCTCCAGGCCCTCTTCCAGCGTCTCGCGCCAGTCGATGACGAAGCCCTCTCGCTCGAGCCCTTCGACGATCAACTCGCCCAGGCGCGCATTGTCCTCAATCAGCAGCAGGCGCATGGCAGACGTCGCTTCCCTTCGGCGCCCGCTTGAAACCGTTGATCATCGACAGGACCAGGTTCTCACGGTGACGCCAGCTTTCGACAAGCGCCGCCAGAACGTGGACGATCGCCATGACCAAGATCACATTCGCCGCGCCTTCGTGCAGGGTTTCAAGCCACCGCTCGCCCCAGAAGGCGTCCAGCCCCATCATCCAGCCCGTGACGCCGCACGTCATGACAAGGCCCATCAAGGCCAGCATCATCACCCCGCCTGCCGGATTGTGCCCGACATAGCGTGGCTCCCGGCCACGCGACAGGGCGACCAGATAGGCCAATAGGCGGCGCGGACCGGGCGCGAAGTCGGCGAAGCGGGCATGGCGCGTGCCGATGAAGCCCCAGACCAGGCGGATGACGACGGCGGCCAGCACGACATAGCCGACATAGCGGTGGACCGTCTTGACCTCCCGCAGGACGGTCAGGTTGGCGATGCAGCCGAGAGCCAGTGTCCAATGGAAGAGGCGCACGAGCGGATCCCCAAACCTTGACGCGCGCCGGGGGCGGCGGCGCCAAGGCGTTGGAGATCGGAACGGCGTCGCCCGAGGTTTGAGGCGACATCGGCGTCTAGTCCTCGTTGTCCTGGACGATCGCGCCGGAGACCGGGTTGAAATAGACCTCGGCCTTCTTGCCGGCCTTGTTCGTCCCATAGATCTCGTAGCAGCTGCCGCTGACCTGGAAGGTCTTGATCTTGGTGTAGCCCAGGGCTGCGATCTTGGCCTTCATCTGGGCCTCGGTCAGCCACTTGGCCTTGGGCTCGGTCGTGCATTTGGGGCCAGCGACGGCGGCGCCGGCGATGGACAGGGTGGCGGCGGCGATGGTCGCCGAGATCAAGAATTTGCGCATGGACTTTCTCCGTTGAAATCCGGAGCGGGCGCTCCTTGATCGCCAGGCTGACCGCAGCGGCTGACGAAAACCTGACGGACGCCAATTTCTACGATCGCCTGGCCTGTCAGGTTTTCGTCAGGCCGCGGGAGGAGGTTTGTGGAGCGCGAACCGCGCGCCCTCGGAGACTTCCCATGACCCTAACCAAGCTTCTGGCCGCCGCCGCGCTGGCCGCCATCGTCTCGACCGGTCAGGCCCTCGCCGCCGACACTCTGTCGCCCCAGACCCGCGAGAACCTGCAGGCCGCCATGCACGGCGAGGCCTTCGCCAACCTCAAGTACCGTCGCTACGCCGAGGTCGCCCGCGAAGGCGGCAATGAAGCCCTGGCCAAGCTGTTCGAGGACTCGGCCAATGTCGAAGCCAACGAGCATTTCGCGCGTGAGGCCGACGCCCTGAAGCTGGACGGAACCAACGCCGCCAACCTGCTCGACGCCATGGCCGGCGAGAAATACGAGAACAAGACCATGTATATCGGTTTCGCCGACCAGGCGCAGAAGGCCGGCGACCTGAAGACCGCCGCACTCTTTCGCCAGATCGCCGCCGACGAGGGCGACCACTATGCCCGCTACAAGGCCGCTCACGACCAGCTGGCCGGCAAGTAACGCCAAGCGCCTCGGCCAGATTCTGGCCGAGGCGGCCGCTTGGCGCGGAACGTCCCGCGCCGCGGCGAATTGACGTTATCTAGGCGGCCATTCCAGACGGCGATCTCATGCGAGATCGCCAGGCGGTCGGACCCGAAAGGGGTCTGATCACTGGCAGACCGTTGGCGGCGTTCGGACAGGATCCGGCCGCCGACGCATCGCCTTCCCGACAGCCTCAAAGACTACGCGCCGCCTGTGGTCCTTGGCGCGATCGTACCGCGACCTCAACACCGAGAAAGGGCTGGCCATGCCGGTCATGACGCGCCTTCGGGCCTACCACGCCGTGCTCGCCATCCTGGTGCTGGCGGCCTATTTCAGCACCGAATGGGGCGCTGTTCATGCCTGGCTGGGCTATGGCGTCGCGGTTGTGATCCTGGTGCGCGTGATCATGGCGCTAACGGGTGCGCCGCAACTGGGCCTCATGCGGTTCTACCCGCAGATCCATGGCCTAAAGCTCGACAACGCCTTCACCCATCCGGCGATCAGTCGGGTCCTGCTGCTCGGCATCGCGGTCTGCCTGATCGGGGTGACCGGGACGGGCATCGCGATGGATCGTGGGCGAACCCTCAAGTCCGCCTCAAGTCCCGCATCCGGACCGGTCGCGGCGCAAGTGGAAACGCGCGGCGAACACGAGGGTGGCGAAGAGGATGAGGGGGGCGAGGAAAGTCCGCTCGGTGAAATCCACGAACTGTTCGGCAACGGCCTGATGCTTCTGGTGGCGGGTCACGTCACCTACCTGCTGCTCTTCAAGCGTCCCCTGGCCCGCTTCATGATCCTGGGCGCGCCCAAGTCACCGCCGAAATGACCCTCAAGGGCGCGCCAGATCGCGCGCTGCGCCCCGCGCGCCGCCGCAAAGAAGATGATCTCGCGCAAAGCGATCTTGAAGGCGGGGTGAGACGGTCACGACGGTTCGATTTCAGGAGCAACTCGAATGCCTTTTCATGACCTCCTGCTGTACATCGACACCTATCCAACACCCACGCCGGACGCGGCGATCAACGAGGCTGTCCGCCTGGCGGCCAGCCTGGGTGGCAAGCTGACGGCCTTGGCGCTGGAAATCGAGATCCCGGTGCATAGCAATCGCTTGGCCGACTACCTTATCGGGCTCAGCGATATGGCGACCGCTGAAGAGGCGCGCAGCCGCAGGGCATGCCAGGACAGGCTGGCGCACTTCACCGAGGCGGCCATCAAGGCGGGCGTCTATCAGGCCGCCGTGTGCGCCAAGGCCAATCACTACGACGCCGCCGACGAAGTGGCCAAGATCGCCAGGACCTACGATCTGTGCCTGTTGCCGAGGATCGGCGGCTCCGACGGCCAGTTGGAGGTCGCTCAGAGCGTGGTCTTCGGATCCGGGCGACCGGTCCTGACCTTCAAGGCGGGCACGGCGGCGGCCTTGATCCAAGGGCCGGGCGAGGTGGTGATCGCCTGGGACGGCAGCCGCAACGCCGCCCGCGCCCTAGCGGACGCCCTACCGCTCCTGGTCCGCGCCAAGTCCGTGCGGATCCTGACCGTGATGAACGAAAAGCCGGGCCTTGCCGCCACGGTCGGAGCCGACGCTCAACGCCATCTTCAAGCCAATGGTGTCAGCACGACGCTGGATGAAGTGGATGCGGACGGCGGGACCATCGCGGCCGCCTTCGATCGCTATCTCGACCGTACTAAGCCTGGCCTTCTTGTGATGGGCGCCTACGGTCATTCCCGCGCCCGCGAGTTCCTGCTCGGCGGCGCGACCCAGCACATTCTGACGCGCGTTCCCTGTCCCACCCTTCTCTCGCATTGACCTCCAGGGCCGGCGAGCGCCGGCGGAACGGATCAGCCTCATGGCGCGCGACGGCCTCAGCGGACTGACAAAGGCCGAGGCCGAGCGCCGGCTGTCGCGGTTCGGCCCCAACGCCCTGCCCCAGGCCTCCGGCCGAGGCTTGGCGCGCATCATTCTCGACACCCTGCGCGAGCCGATGTTCCTGCTGCTGATCGGGGCCGCGGGCCTCTATCTGGTGCTGGGCGACCTGGGCGAAGGCCTGTTCTTGATGGCTGGGGCCATCGCCACCATCGGACTGGTCGTCCTGCAAGAGGCGCGCAGCGAGCGTGCGCTTTCGGCCCTGCGTGATCTCTCCCAACCGCATGCCCGTGTGATCCGCGACGGGATCGAAGTTCGCCTGGCCGCTCGCGATCTGGTGCCTGGCGACATTGTTCTGGTCGGCGAAGGCGAGCGCCTGCCCGCCGACGGTGCCCTGGTCGCCGGCGACGTCTTGAGCGTCGATGAATCCGCCCTGACCGGCGAATCCGCGCCGGTGTCCAAGCGGCCGTTGATCGAAGACGAAGCGGCCGACGCCGAGACCCAGCCCGGCGCGGAGACCAGCCCCTATCTGTTCTCGGGGACGCTGATTGTTCGCGGCCAGGCCGTGGCACAGATTGGCAAAACCGGGCCTCAGACGGCGCTGGGTCGCATCGGCGTCTCCCTGGCCGCCATCGTTCAGGAACCCACCCCGCTGCAGAAGACTGCGGGGCGCCTCGTCACCCTACTAGGAGGGCTGGCGATCGCCTTCTGCGCTGTGGTTGCCATCGCCTATGGCTTGCTGCGGCAGGACTGGGTTGGCGGTATCCTGGCCGGCATCACGGTGGCCATCGCCCTGATCCCCGAAGAGTTTCCCATGGTGCTGGCCGTCTTCCTGGCGCTCGGCGCCGGGCGGCTGGCCAAGCAAAAGGTGCTGGTCCGTCGTAGCGCCGCGATCGAGGCGCTGGGCGGCGCCTCTTTCCTCTGCGTCGATAAGACAGGCACCCTCACCGAAAACAAGATGCGGGTCGCGCGCCTGTGGACGGAAGACGGCGACTGCCTCGTCGAACCGGATACCGCGCCTAGCGGCGGAGCGGCGCAACTGCTGGAGATCGCCGGGCTGGCCTGCGCCGTCCGCCCGGTCGATCCGATGGACAAGGCCGTTCGCGCGCTCCTGGCACCACCCGACACGGTCTCTCCCCCTGCCGCGAGCGAGCCCGCCAAGACCTGGCCGCTTCGGCCCGAAATGATGGCCATGATCCAGGTCTGGCCAACGCCCGGAGGCCAGTGGCAGGCCGCCGCCAAGGGCGCGCCCGAGGCGATCTTCAGACTTTGCCGCATGCGCGATGACCAGGTCGAGCGCTTGACCTCCGTCGTCGAGGCCTTCGCCGTCCAGGGCCTGCGTGTCCTGGGCGTGGCCGCCTGCCGGACGAAGACCGCCTTCCCGGATGACCCCGCGCAGGCGCCGTTCGCGTTTGCCGGGCTGGTCGGTTTCCTCGATCCCGTGCGGCCAGATGTGCCCGCCGCCCTGAAGGAGGCGCGAGAAGCCGGGATCTCCGTGCTGATGATCACCGGCGATCATCCCGCCACTGCCCTGGCCATCGCCAAGACGGCCGGCCTGGATACCTCGGGCGATGTATTGCTCGGCGACGAGATCGCCGCCCTGGACGACGCCGCGCTGGCGGAGCGACTTGGACGGACGCGAGTCTTCGCCCGCATCATGCCCGAGCAGAAGCTGCGGATCGTCCAAGCTCTCAAGGCCGGCGGCCAGGTCGTCGCCATGACCGGGGACGGCGTCAATGACGCGCCCGCCCTTGAAGCAGCGCATATCGGCCTCGCCATGGGTCGGAAGGGCACCGACGTGGCCCGTGAAGCCGCCGACCTGGTCATTCTCGACGACAGCTTCGCCTCGATCGTCGGCGGCGTCCGGCTGGGCCGACGGATCTTCGTCAATCTGCGCAAGGCGCTGGTCTATATCACCGCCATCCACGTTCCCATCGCGGGCGTGGCGCTGATACCGATCGTCATGGGCCTGCCCCCCCTACTCTACCCCATGCACGTGGTGTTTCTGGAACTGATCATCGATCCGGTCTGCGCGATGGTGTTCGAGGCCGAACCCGGCGGGGCCGACGCGATGAAGCACCCTCCCAGACGGCATGACGAGCCGCTGTTCGGACCCCGCCAGCTTGGCCTGGCCCTGCTGCAGGGGCTGGCGTGCTGGCCGGCGTGCTCGGGATCTATCTCTTCGCGCTCGCCCATCATCCGGAAAGTCAGGCGCGGGGCGCGGCCTTCCTCACCCTGGTCACCGGCAACCTGATCCTCGCCCTAACCGACGCGTCCTCCTCAGGAGGCCGACTGTTCGCACCGCATCGCCGGATCTACTGGATCATCGCCGCGGCGGCATCCGGCTTCCTGGCCCTGATCTTCGCCGTGCCGACGCTGGACACGATCTTCAAGGTCGCGCCGCCCTCGCCGGGCCAGCTGGCTAGCGCCCTGCTAGTCGCCATCGTCAGCGGCGGCTGGTTTGGACTGGCCCGGCGTCTGGGCCAGCGCCCCTCCAAAGGACCAACAGTGACCGCTATTCACCTGCAATAGGAACAGCATCATGCCCCTCTCATCTGCCGAGCCTGCTCAGAGCGCCGACCAAGCCGGCCTCCAGGCGCGCATCCTCGCCGTCCTCGACGGCCGCCATCTGATGGCCCTCGCGACGAACCGCCCCGACGGTTGGCCCCAAGTCACGCTGGTCAACTACTTCCGGCGCGAGCACGCGCTCTATTTCGTGGTCGCCACGGACAGTCAGAAATTCGCCAACATCACCCGGGACCCTCGGGTCTCGATCGCAATCGGCGGCGGCGCGGCGAGCCCCTTCAGCCTTTCGATGGCGGCCCATGTCACCGAGGTTCGCGATTTCGAGCTGATAGAGCGCCTGAATAAGACCATCCAGGCGTTACCGCCCGAGTCAGGCTTCATCCCGCACCCAGGCGCCAGCAGCGTCGTCCTGCTGCAGGCCGAGCCTCGGATCATGACCCTGGTGGACTATGCGATTCCACCCGGCCGTCGCGAGGTTCTAAGCGTGGTCGAGAGTTGGAAAATCCAGAGAACGGACGCCATCAATCCCCGGTGAACCTTGCGTCGCCACATTCCTGCTTGGCGAAACGTGTATGAAGCCATGGCGGAGCTTCGCCGTTGATTGCCCAGAACACAACGTCCGCTCACCCCCTGAACAGACCTTCGCCTTGTCTGCTTTCTCGGACCGCGAGGCGGTCCGGGCGGCGCCAGATGCGGAAGTTGGGGCCCCTCCAGACTCCAGACATTCAGCAACCATGCCCGCCTCGCCTATTTCCAACCCGCCTCTGACGGTCGGACGGTCTGCTCCCTGTTATATCCGTCCCTCGGCCTTCCGTCGGGCACGGTGGCGCTCTCGCCACGTCGGCAAGGTCGCTGACCAGGTCATGATCGCGTCCAGAACACCGGGATGATCGCCAACATCGTAAACGAAATGACTATAGAGCCAGAGACTAATGGCCTTTCGGGCTCGCGGCTCGTTCGTGCGGCGCTTCGCGATGACGGCGATAGGGTCGTCATTGAATTCACCGTTGACCATCATCCCGATGATCTCCGGGGCCCCGTTCGGCCCCGCAATGCGGCAAATGTCAGTCGCCAAGTACTTTGTCAGGCGGGTCGCCAGCAGATAGTCGTCGTGGGTCAGGGCCTCCGCGGTGTTGGGTGCCTTGAGGCCGTATTCTTTCTCCACCAGCGCCTGATGGACTTCGACGTCAGCGAATGCGCGCGCGAGCCTTTGCTCATCGCCTGAGTGGGCGAAGGCGTTTCGGACTAACCTATAGTAGTCGAGGAGATCAATTCGTTCCTTACCGAGGCGCTGCTGATTGGCGAGTGTACCGCCTGGCAGAGACCGGAGCGCATAATCGAACACCGTCTCTCCGTCACGTTTGTCAGGAAGAGTTCGGCCAAACAACTTCTGCTCCTCCCGAATTTCCTCGAGGAAGGCCTCAACCTGCTGAAAAACGCCGACTAGGAGCAGTTGAACCGTTCGCGGCTCCAGCCGCTGGAAATCCACGTAGCGCGTGCTGACGCCATGCACTGCGGCGCGATCAACCAAGTGGTACTGTTCGTTTGCTTCGCCCAATGCGGCCGCCCTCAGGTCCCGCGTCGCGATGACAATAGCCGCGGCCAAGCTATCGATGTCGCCGAGCTGCTGGCGAAGCCCCTGGTAGGACCGAAAAACGAACGCGATGTCCTGCTTAGGCTTTGTCGTCGGCGGCAGCCGTGATTGGGGCTTCGACATCGCTTTTCCTCAAAGCAAGAACCTGTATTTGCGCCATTAGCGCACCCAACGAGCGCTCCGGAAACAAGACGCACCCTCACCTGACCTACTAGGCGGGTGCGAAGTAGACCTCGTCCAGCCGCCCAGCAGCGCGATAGACGCTGCTCATGGCCGCTACTTCGCCGACCTCCACCAGTGTCGTCACGCAAACCTTGAGCAGAGCTAGCATTTCTTCCTTTGATGGCGCGCCCTCGGCCGGGATCCCCTGGAGGGCTAGGGCGATATTGCCGGCCGCCTTGGCGTCTGCGGGCACCTCCCGATCACCGGCCAAGATCGCCGCCAGGAGCTTAGCTGGCGTGCCGGTATGCTTAGCCAGCGCTGATTGCTTGCCCAGCGCGCGGTCAATCATTTTGGCCTTCGCCTTGAGTTTAGTGGTGGCAACTCCTTCCAATAGACCGGCCATCTCGGCACGGGACAGCTTGGCCTGGTTGCCAAAATAGAAGATCGGAACCCAGTCGCGGTTGGTGCCGGCTACCGCAAAACGGATGTATTCGAAGGGGACGAGAACCGGCTCCTGATCCAGGAAGTTGCGCAGTACGTCCTCGTCGGTAATCAACCGGCGCCCGCCAGGGACCTTCTCTCCGCCGGCGGCAGTGATCTCGCCTAGTAGCTTCAGGGTGGGCGCGCCAGCTACTTCGTCAAACTGGCCTTCCTTGATGAAGTTGATCTGATCGACGAGGGCCTGATCGATCTGCATCGGGCGCCCTGCGACCTCCAAGGACCCGTCGGCGACATTGAGGACGGCGGAATTTTCCACGCCGATTTCGGCGATCTTACGGGTCACATCGACCAGGGCGCGCAATCGTTTGGCGTCGCGCGCGTCCAGCAACGTGCGAAGATCCCCGAACTTGATCGGCGCGCTCTCAGCGGGATAGCGAAACAGGATCGCCCCATCGTCAAGTCGGTCGCCGGGCCGGTGGACGATGACCGGCTTATCAATAAGCGGCTCGACGCAGACATAGCCGACCTGCAGCCCTCCGACCTCAATCACTCCCTTGCGAAAGCTAGGTGTTGGCTGGAGGTGGGCCTTCACCGCGAGGGTCAACTTGACAAGATCCAGCTTGGCAAAATCATCATTGGCTAGGCCTACGACCCTGCCAGATTTGTCCTCCACGCCCAGCAGGATCACTCCGCCCTTGTTGTTGGCCATGCCGGCAACCGCCCTCACCACCGGCGCTAGTTTCTTGACGTCGACCTCGCGTTTGCACTCGATCTCGTCGGTCTCCCCTGAGGTCAACCGCCACTCATTGTCCTTTTTTTTCGAGAAGAGCGCCCCGATCCGCCCTTCGTCGGTGGGCGGAGCCACCGGTCCGCCCGGCCCCTGAATAGGTCCGGCCTTGAACTTGGCTAGAAAGGCGTCCAGCGCCTCGTCGCTCGCGGCCGGGATGCCAGCCCCATAGCCGTCCTGTCGGATACCGGTGATGCGCCCCGAATTGACCGGCCGATCTTGGCGATTGAAATAGAACTGGATGTCCCGGTTTTTCATGTCGCGGGCGAGCATGGCCCTGATGAGGCCAATCTCGTCGTCGGATACACTACGCCCCATTCGTCCCTCGGCGGTTTTCGCGCAGTCTAGCTTGACCGCTCGCCATGCGCGACTCTAGCCGTCACGAGGCCCTGAAGATGAGTAAGGCGCCATAAGCTGACGTTGGCCTGTCATCAGGAACTGGACGTTCAGTGCTTCTCGCGGATTGTCCAGATCCACCTCAACAAGCTCATCCAGATCTTGGCGCTCACGCGCGTCCGCGACCATATTCGCGACTAGTCAAGGCGGGGCCGCATACCTTGCCGGAACGCCGAGTCGTCCGCGATCATCCGGCGGGCGATGTCGAAACCGCCGTCGCGGCTCATTACGAAGCGCTCGGCCCAGCGAACCTGAAGCGAGTTTAAGCGCGTGACGTTGCCGGCGTCGGCGGCGACTGCCGCACCAGCCAGGTGACCATCGGGAATTCGCCGCAGCCTGGCGCGGAGAGCCTCGATTTCTGGAAGTGCGGCCAGCGCCGCTGCCCGTGTCACCCCCTGTCCCACGACGCTCATGGCGCGCGCCTGGAGCAGGCGTTGATCCGCGAGAGCCGCGCCTTCGCGCATCTGGTGCAAAAGGGTGGGACACCAATAGGCCAACGAAAATCGGCTGCTGATCGGCATGTAAATCTCGATCCCCGGCACGCCTAGGCCGATATTGCCATAGGGACCGAACTGTCGGGCATTCTGCATGGCGACAGGATTGTCGCCTAGCAAGAAATCCTCGCCTTCGATCGCCTGAAGAAGCAGGAGATCCTTGTCGTTGAAGCGGCCGGTGAACTCCAGCAGCGACCCTACGATCAGTTGGAGCGCCGCAGCCTTCATGCCCTCGGCGTCCCCAACGAGATCCAGCCGCGCGTCTGCTCCGACAATCGCGCGCGCGCGGGCCTCTACGCCCTCCGCCAGAGCAGAAAATTGGGCCCGCATGCCCGTGCCCCGCGCAAACTGGAGCGCGCAAAAGAGATCAATCGCCGCGCGGTCCTCCATCGTCATGCCCACCAGGGTGCCCCCCTGGACAATCCGCGCGATCGGCTCGGCGGCAGCGCTCTCAATCTTGCCCATGCCGGCTTCAAGCGACACGCGCACGCCGTCGCGCTCCAGCGCGTTGAAGTCAGACTCCACGGCGATGTTCTCAATGGCCGTCGCGAACACACGGTCGTTGGATTTGTCGAATGCCTGAATCTGGAACTGCCCTGGGCGACGTTCGACCGCGAAGCGTTTCATCAGCAGCCGCGGCACATAGTGATGGCGTCGCGGCTCTCGTGGATTGGCGGCCGGGGCCCGCATTCTGAATTTTCCTCAGGCGTTCGGGAACCGATCGAGCTGGCAGACGGCGACTTTGGCCGGCTTGAGCGCGCGCTCGGCGACAGCCGCCAGATGAGCGTGGTGGGTGAAGAACATGACTTGGGTTTTCTGACCCAGCTCTGCCAGGACGCGGAATCCAGCTTCGGCGCGCTCGTCATCGAAGTTGATGAAGAGATCGTCGGCCAGGAAGGGTAGCTGTACGCCCTGGGCCACCGTGTCCTCGACAGCGGCGATTCTGAGCGCCAGGAATAGCTGGTCCACCGTGCCCTCGCTCATTCCTTCGACCGGAACGATCGTGACCTCATCGGCCCGGACGCCGGCCAGCCGCGGGGTGTCGTCGTCAAACTCGACCATCAACCGAGAGAATGCGCCGAGAGTGAGCGTCATGAAGAGATGGGACGCTCGCGTCAGCAAAGGCCCTTGTTTCTCGGCCCGATAGCGTTCGACGGTGGCCCGCAGCAGGCGAACTTCCGCCCGCTTCCGAACATAGAGTTCCGCCTGGAAGGCCATCTCACTGCGCGCCTCGGCCATCTCGAATGCGGCGATCGCGGCATCCGGCCGATCGTCGAGCGCCTTGAAGGCCAGTTCAGCCGCCGTGCACAGGCGACTTTGCGCCTCAATCTCAGCGCTCAAGGAACTCGTGGCGATCCGAAAGGCCTTGCGCCTCGGCAGCCAGAACATCCGGATCGGCACCCGCCGCTTCATCGGTCAGCGCGACGAGATCGCGCCCTTCACCAGCTTTCAGCAATTCCGCCCCAAGCGCCTCAATCTCGGCCTTCAGCCGAGTGCCCTCCGTCGCGCGACCAAGGACTGCACGGAGCGTCGGGAGCTCGGCGTCGGGTGCCATGGCGAGAAGAGGCGCGAGCGCGGATTCCGCCGTGCTCCGCAGAGCGTCCGCCTCGCGGACCCTGCTGCGCGCTACCTCCAGCGCACGCTCCAAGGTTTCCGCCCGCTCAGCCTTGGCCGCCTCCTCGCGGGTAGCGGCCTGCAGGGCGGCGTAGGTCTGTCCGGGAGTGGAAGCTTCCGAAATTCCGGCCCGTTCGGCTGCGGCCCTGATCCGAGTCTCAAACGCCGTCCGACTCTTGGTGATCGCAGCAAGCTGGGTTTCCAGCTCTAATTGATCGCTAAGGTCGGTGCGCAGTCCCTCGATAAGGTCCAGGCGAACCCGGACGCCGGCGACGCTTGCTTCGGCCGCAAGGCCTGCACGTTGTAGCGCCGGAGCCCAAGCCGCCGCCCACTCCACGTCCGTCTCGGTCGCGCTCGCGGCCTGGGCCACTGTACGATCCACGGCCTCCGTGGCGCCGTTCAGTTCGCCGCGCAGTTCGCGCGCCTGCGCGCTGAGCTCGGCGGCGGCGTCGACCTTCTCTTGCGCGCGGGCGAGCAGTTGCGGCAGGCTCACAGCATCGTCCGGGACCTCCATCGGCGAAAGCGCGGCAAGCAGAGCGCTTCGGGCCCCAGATGCGGCGTCTTGCTCGGCCTCTAAATCTTGCCGGGCCAGGTCCAGGGCATCGGCCGCCTGCAGCGCGTCGGCGCGGGCATTGACCCAGCCCTCATACGCCTCCGGGGACAACGGGATCCCGAGCCCGCGCACCAGGATGGCGAAGGCGTCGGTCGCCGCTGTCAGGTCCTCCACAGCGGCACCCCGACGCGCCTGCGCCTGGCTGAGTTGCAGGTCCGCCCGTTCGATGTCGCGTTCGAGGGTTGCCAAGCTGCCAGCGTGCTCCGCGCCGGCGAACCGCTCATCAGCGAGCCGGTCTGTCTCCGACACGGTTCGCTCAAAGACATCGGCCTCGACGGACATGTCTTCGCGCGGTGTCTCACCCCGCAGCTGGCCCCGCAGAGGCGCCCAGGCCTCGTCGCGCTCCGCGCGCGCCGCAACGAGCGTCTCAAGGCTTGGCAACGGATGCGCGAGCGTTGCTTGGCGGCGGTCCAGGTTAAGTGTCGCCTGCCGCTCCGCATCCCGAACACAGGCCTGCGTCTCGGCCTCGAGTTTCGCCCGTGCCCGATCGATGTGGCCCAACGCATGATCGACGTCCTCGTTCGCCGGAACAATCATTTGGCGAAGCGCCGCAACGTCGCCGGTCCATGGCGTCAACACTCCCACCCGAGCGCGGAGCAGCCGTTCCATTTCCTCATGGTTCGCCGTAGCCTGTTCCAGGCTCTGTGACCTGCCGTCGCCCAATGTCCGCAGGAGATCCTGTAATCCCCGGACGTCCGGCGTCGGCGGCAGGCCGCGCAGCCGTTCTTCGAGCCGGGCTACGGCCCGCTCCGCGTCTCGCACCGCCTCGCGCGTGGCCCGCAGGCGCTCGTCGACGCCGCTACGGCGTTCGATCAGGTCACGCAACTCCGCAACAAGGGGGCGCCCGGGCAGCCGAGCGGTCAAGGCGTCCATGGGCGCGTCAGACCAGCCGATCTCGCCAAGCGCAATACGGATGCGGGTTGCGCCACTTTCGAGCTGAGCCTGCAGCGTAGCCTGCTCTGCCGCTCCCTGGTCGACAACACCCTTCAGCTCGCGAAGACTGTCGGCCTCAGGTGCCACCGCTAGCCGTTCGGCGGCCGGCCGCGTATCCTCAAGTTCCCGTTCCAGACGGATGGCCTCCGCTTGGCCCAGCGCCCGTTCGGTTCCCGCCGTCTGGGCGGCGTCGAGTGCCTCGGCGCAGCGCTGCGCGCCGTCCGCGCTTAGGTCGGCGGTTTCGCCCAGGTCCACCAGGGCCTGCAGCACAAGGGCCCGGCGCGTCAAGGCGGGCAGCACGACCCGCCGGCGTTGGACTGTTCGTTGCGTTAGAGCGATCTCGGCGCGAGCATCCTTCAAGGTCTGGAGTGCTGCTTCGGCGGCGTCAAGTTCGCGGCGCGCCTTACTCCAGACACCAGGTCGGACCTCGGCCTCTTTCAGGGCGGACTTCGCGGCTTGGTACGCGGCAGCGGCGGCCGTGTAGCGACGGCTCTCGCCGGCTGTGCGCGTCCAGATCGCCTTGGCCTCGGCCTCCAGCGCATCGCAGACCTTGGAAACCTGGACCATTCCCGAGCCGGCGGCGAAGATCGCCGCCCCGATACTGTCCTTGGCGGCTAGGATGGCCTTGCCGCCCTCTCGCAAGCGGGCATGGTCCAGGCCAAACATCCGCTCGAAGCTTTCACGCGTCTGGCCCGCCAGATGCACCGACAATTGCGTGTCGGCGATGGGCTGCTCGTCCGGACCGAGCAAGGTGTCGATCCTTCCCTTCTTGCGGCGAAGATCGAGCGCGCCGTCCGCGGTCTCCAGGACAGCACCGACCCTGAGCAGCCGCTGGTCGAACCGGAAGCCGAAGCGGGTGCGGGCGCCAAAGCCGAACAGCAGGTCGCTCACGGCTTCCAGCGTGGTGGATTTGCCGGCCTCGTTAGGCCCCAGGATGATCTGCAGGTCGCACCCGGCGGCCGGCGCAAAGGTCAGGCTGCAGTCCTCGAACCGGCCATAGCGGATGAGCTGGAGTTCGGAGAACCTCACGCCGGCTCTCCCCCCTGGAGCCGGGATCGAAGCGCCAGGGCGGCATCACGGAGCACCGCGCTCAGTTGCCCGGCGCGGGCATCTCTCAGCACATCCGTCTCGGCGTCGAGTTCCGCAGGTGCCTTGGCCAGGAACTCCGCCAGGTCCAAGCTCAGCGCGCCCGCCGTCCCCGGATCGTCCGTGAGCTGGGACAACACGACCTCGAACTCGTCGCTCAGCGCACGCGCATTTGCCGGCGGCGCGGTGGCGATCACCACCTTCTCGATCCAGATGTCCTCCGACAAACTGGTGGCGATGGCGCGGACAGCTTCGCGCCATGCGTTGCGCGCGTCGACGAAGGTGTCGTGAAGCGGCGTCTCGCCGCTCGACCGCACCCGCGTCATCAGCGGACGGCCGTCCGCCTCGCCCGCAAGCGCGGTGGCGAGTGCCTCGTGGATATGCGCATGCACAGCTGCCTCCTCCGCGACGCCCTTGAGGTCGACATCCACGAGCGCCCAGCGCACCACGTCGAGGGCGACGTGATCTACCGCCTCGACGCGACCCTCTACGACCTGGACCAGAGCGGCGCCCTTCGGTCCTGTCTCGCGGATGTTGCGACCCTGAAGGTTGCCGGGGAAGACGATGTCGGGGTCCGTCCGAACCCGTTCGAAGCTATGGACGTGACCCAGCGCCCAATACTGATAGCCCTTCGCGGCCAGTTGATCAGGATGGCACGGCGCATAGGGCGCGTGCCCGCGATCGCCGGTCAGGGCGGTGTGCAGAACGCCGATATTGAAAGTACCGGCTTCGGCCGCCGGATAGCCTGTCGCCAGATCCCCAGGATCGCGGGTCTTGTAGCTCTGGCCGTGCAGCACCACGGCGGTCGCCGCATGACGTAGTGACTGCGGCTTGCCGGCCGCAAAAACGTTGACGTTCTGCGGAAGCGGAAGCTGGCGCGTGAGATGAGAAGTCCGCGTCGTGGTTGCCGTAGACGACGAAGACCTCAATACCCGCCTGTGCTAGCCGCCCCATAGCCGCGCAGAAATAGAGGCCGGTCGCGAAGGCCTCCCAGTCCCCGTCATAGAGGTCTCCTGCGATGATGACGAAGGCGACCGCCTCATCGATGGCAAAGGCTACGAGATTGTCCAAGGCGCCGCGGGTCGCGGTCCGCACGAGGTCGGCGGGCACCCCTTCGTACTGCGACAGACCCCGTAAGGGGCTGTCCAAGTGAATGTCCGCAGCGTGAAGGAACTTGAAGTCCATTTGGACCCTCCCGAGCGTGACCTTACTGTCGCGGACGCATGGGCGCTACCAAAGGTTGTCACCGAAGCCGGCGCGCCGACCGTGCTGGGACGGCGCTGGACGCCCGGGCCAGGTAGAGGAGCGCGCTAGGAGTCAATTCAACCCGAAGCGACTCGGCGACTGAATTGCGGTGGGAGGCAATGGGCGGGCGGGCGATGTGCATGGGCAGCTCCTTGTTAGCCTCGAAACTGGGACGTTGCTGCGACAATTCCGGACGTAGGATTTTGGGATCACCACCACCCTAACTGGCTGCCTACTCGGATTGGCCTTGGGTCAGAATGCGGACACGACCTTCGCCAGCCATGAACGTTGGCGGCGGCTTGGCGCAAAATACTTTCATGTCGCTGTTACCGGTTGGCATTGGGCGCATCGATTACCTGACAGGCAGGGATCGCTCAGCGCCATGCTAGAGGTTACAAGAACACGCATAACGCGCATTTCGACGCAAGGCGCCGGAACTGTGAAAAGGTTGGAGGACAACTTGGCGGCAGCGCTCAGGAAACAAAAGCCGGACGGTGCCCTCTACAACCGGACGCCCGCCACCGAAGCCCAACTCTCGATCCTGGGGCAGCTCTCGCGCGATGAAATCCTGGCGCGTTCTCAAATCCACTCTCGAAGTGATCCGGGGTATGTCCCAAGCGAATGCCTGCTGCACCTTGTCCGCGCCAGCCGCGCCGACAACTCAAACGCCTGGTTTGAACGCCTTTACAAAGTTCTGTCCGCCCGAGTGCTCCGTGCGCTTCCTGCGGCAGCCTCGGCCGACGGTGAGACGAGCTCGCTGACGAATGAGCGGATTCGCGACAAGGCCTACGGGCGGTTCATCGAGATGCTGGCGGGCGATCGCCAAACCTATGACGACCGCTTGGACTTCTTCGAAATCCGTTTCGACATGGCGCTCAAGCGTCTGCGATTGGACGCCCAGAAGCAAGTCTGGCGTGACGACAACCGCAGCCAGCCGATCAGCTACGACGACGACAACGGCGAGCTCAGCCCGGAGATGGAGCAGGCCGCTGGAAGTCTCAATCCCTTCGAAGGGCTAGAATTTGATGACGAGGCTTTCCGGTTGCGGTTGGACGCGGCGATAGAGGCCCTGCCATCAGAACAAAGCAGGACCATTCAAATGCTTATGCTTGAGTATCAAATTCACTCGGAGGATCCGAACGTCGTCACGATCTGTAAGGTGTTGGGGAAGACGCCCAAGACGATCTGGAACTATCGCGATCGCGCGATGAAGGCGCTTCGGAAAGCTCTGGTCGAAGGAGAAGATCAATGACCGATGAGCGTACTACGCAGCTGGAAGATGTCCTTGATGCCTTCGCCGTGGAAGAGACCGATGCCAAGGCCACACTTGACCGGTATCTGACGGCATATCCACAATTCGCGGGGGATCTGATCGACCTTTCTCGTGAGCTGCTGCGAGCCGATCAGCCAGTCGATACTGAGCTCTCACCCGCGGACGTCGCCAAGATTGACGCAGCCTGGATCAAGCACGCGGCGGCGCTGCCTCACCACGCGACTGATCCCTTTGCGGCGTTGTCTCCGACGCGAAGCCGTGAAATCGCACTTGAACTTGCCGTTCCCCGCCAGATCCTAACGTCCTTCCGCGAGCGCCGCATTCAGCCCGCCACCGTGCCGGAAGCGTTCCTACGGCGTCTCGCCGCAGCGCTCGCGGTCTCGGTCGATGATTTCTTGGCCTGGATGATCCCGCCACCTGCGAACTCGCTGGCGCGGAGTTACCGGGCCGACGGTCAGCCTGGTGCGGCCACGCAGCTTGCGTTTGAGCGAGTCCTGATCGACGCGGGCGTCTCCGAGAGCGACAGGGCTCGCCTTCTGGCGGACGAGAACTGACATGGACGCCGCCGAACTCGGCCGTCGCCGGGCCGCCGATCTTCATGAGCAGGCCGCCTCGATTGGCCATGACCCCCGCCAACCCTATGCGTTCGTCCTAGCTGAAGCCAAGCGCCGTGGGCTCGACGTGGAGAAGGCCAATCCCAGTTCCGGAATTCTCGATGGCGGGCGAGCGACCTATGTCCCCGCCGACGGTCTGATCATCCACGAAAACATCGGTTCGGACTTCGATCAGGCGTTCCTGGTCGCTCACGAGCTCGGCCACGTCGAACTCGGTGATGCGAGCGGGCCTGTCACTGTCACCGAGGTCGATCCGGTTCGCCCGTCCGAGCCCTCACCGGTGGGTTTCGACCGCGTGGTGGACTATGGCCGCCATCAGCGCCGCGAGGTTCAGATGGACCTGTTCGCTCGCGAGTTTCTGCTGCCGCGCGCCCTCGTGCGGCGCCTGCACATCGACAGCGGCTTGTCGGCGTCGCAGATCGCCGCTCAGATGGGCGCGCCATTCGATGTGGTGTCGCAGCAACTGCTCGATGCGCTCTTGCTTCCGATCGAGACGATCGACGCGGAGAAGCCGCATGTCGAGCGCCCTTTGAATGATCTACAGGCCCAGGCCGCGAAGCACCGCGGGAAAGCCTACCTGCTGGAAGCGGGGCCAGGCACGGGGAAGACCCAGACCCTCACCGGCCGGATCGAAGGCCTCCTGGCCGACGGTGTCGACCCCCGGCGAATCCTCGTCCTGACCTTCTCCAACAAGGCCGCTGGGGAGATGGCGGAGCGCGTAGCGCGCAAAAATTCAACGGCGGCGGCGGCCATGTGGATGGGCACTTTCCACGCCTTCGGCTTGGACATTGTTCGACGCTTCAGCCCTCAGCTCGGCTTGCCGAAGGCTCCGCGGATGATGGACCGCACCGAAGCGGTCGAGCTGCTGGAACAAGAATTTCCGCGACTTCCGCTGAAGCACTATCAGGACCTGTACGATCCGACCCGCAACATCGCCGATATCCTCTCCGCCATCTCGCGCGCCAAGGACGAAGTCGTGGATGCGGCCGAATATGCGCTGCTCGCGGCGGCCATGCGCGCGAAAGCCGTGACGGCCGATGAGATCGTAGCCGGGGAAAAGGCGGCCGAGGTCGCTGCGGTCTATGACGCCTATGAGCGCCTGAAGCGCCAGGCCAACTGCATCGACTTTGGGGACCTCGTGTCGGTTCCAGTGCGATTGCTTGAAAGCGACGCTGCGGTTCGGGCGACTATCCAGGGTGCCTACGACCACGTGCTCGTCGACGAATATCAGGACGTCAACCGAAGCAGCGTTCGGCTCATCGAGGCGATCTGCCCGAACGGCCACAATCTGTGGGTCGTCGGTGATGCGAAGCAATCCATCTATCGGTTTCGCGGAGCGTCGTCGTTCAACACCGCCCGGTTCGGCAAAGAGGATTTTAAGGGCGGAGAACGCGGCCGGCTGAAACGCAACTATCGGTCCTCGAAGGAAGTGGTCGATGCCTTTTCCGCATTCGCGACCGCCATGAAGGTGTCGGACGGCGACGTCGCGCTGGGCGCGGAACGCGGTGCCCTAGGCTATCCCGTCGAGTTGCACGCGGTCCCGCAGGCGGACAACCAGGTGGTCGCCATCGCCGAGGCGATCGAAGCCATGCGCGCCACGGGCTACAAATACCGGGACCAGGCGGTATTGTGCACCGGCAACGAACGCCTGTCCTCGATCGGCCGGGATTTGGAGCGGCTAGGCATACCGGTCCTCTTCCTCGGCAGCCTGTTCGAACGGCCTGAGGTCAAGGACCTGCTCGCGATCCTGTCGCTGCTCGTCGACGCACGCGCGATGGGGATCGTCCGCGTCGGTGCCCTAGCGCAGTTCGAGTTGTCCTTGAGTGATGTCGCGGCGGTCATCGAGGACTTGCGAGGCGCCGAAGACGACGAAGTTCCTGGCGGCTGGTCGACAATCGATCCCAACATCTTGAGTCCGCCTGGGCAAGTCGCTTGGACGAGGCTGCGCGGGGCGCTCGCCGGGTTCACGGAGACCTCGGCGCCGTGGGATGTGCTGGCCTCCCTAATGCTCGACCGGACTAGGATCGCTGCGGACATCGCCACGGCCGAGTCGGTGTCTGATCGATCGCGCGGGATCGCCATCTGGCAATTCATGAATTTCCTGCGGGTCCAACCTTCAGGACGGGGCTGGCCGGTGCGGCGACTTCTGGATCGGGTGCGCCGGCTGGTGCGGATCGGCGACGACCGCGATCTTCGACAGTTGCCCGCCGCCGCCCAGAGCCTGGACGCGGTTCGACTGATGACCGTACACGGCGCGAAGGGCCTGGAGTTTCCGGTCGTCCACCTGCCGGGGCTGAACCAGGACACCCTACCCGGCAACGCAAAGTCGCCAGCCTGCCTGCCGCCAGATGGCATGGTCGCCGGCGGCGAGGGCGATGCCCTGACCGTCTTTCGCGCGGGCGACGCTGAGGAACGGGAATGCTTGTTCTATGTCGCCGCGTCTCGCGCGAGAGATCGGCTCTTCCTCTACGCCGTCACCCATAAGTCCAACAACACAACACGCCCCCTCTCTCCGTTCCTGGACAGACTGGGGGCATACCTGCGGCGCAGGTCCATCACGCCGGCTCGATCTCTCCCGCCCAAACCGGAAGACCAGGCCATCGACCTTAGGGCCAGCGGAAGGCTGCAGTTCACCGCGTCCCAGTTATCGCTCTACGACCCTTGCCCGCGCCGGTTTTTCTACACCCATGTGCTCCAGGTCGGGGGAAGGCGATCCGAGACGGTCTACACACTGATGCATGAAGCCGTGCGGTCGGTCACCCAGGCCGTAGTCGCCGGCAAAGTGGATATCGCGGATGACGCAGAGCTGGCTAGACATGTCGCTAGCGCGTGCCTGGATCATGGATTGAAGGACTGCGGCGTGCTTCCCGAGCTGCAGGCTGCGGCAGTCGAAATGATCAAATACTTCCGTTCGAGCCGCGCGGGCGCTCAGGCCGTCGCGCCCACTGCCATCCGGCTCACCCTCGACGGCGATGAAATCGTATTCCGAGCAGAAGATGTCCTGGTCGCGGCCGACGGAGCCCACGTTTTCCGGCGCGTGCGCACCGGCCGGATCCGGTCGAAGGAGGACTTCCGACGTGGGAGCCGCCGCTCTTTTGATGGCCGCTCAACAACACGGCCTGGCGACCAGGGTCGAGCTAGTCCATCTTTCAGACAGGGCGGTCACCGCCCTCAGCCTGACGCCGACGGTATTGAAGAACCGCCGGCAAACCCTCTCAGACTACCTTTCGGCAATCCGAGCGGGCGCTTTCAAAGCCGTGCC
This sequence comes from Caulobacter sp. UC70_42, assembly GCF_044056025.1. NCBI lineage: Bacteria > Pseudomonadati > Pseudomonadota > Alphaproteobacteria > Caulobacterales > Caulobacteraceae > Caulobacter > Caulobacter sp. UC70_42. Next base: position 4,684,594 of record NZ_CP171994.1, read on the forward strand.
CTCAGAGCGGACCTGCCCGGGTTGTCCCGCCTTTTTCATCTGCGGCCCGGTCTCCGCCGGCGCCCTCGAAATTAAGTTCTGACCGCCTTACCGGTCACCCTCCTTCGCGTCGATTGACCCTGTGAAGCCCAAGAGGCTGGTCATGAAACGAAGGATTTGAACTATGAACACCCCGCGCAACGACGCCGAACCGCCCGATATCGACACCAAGGTGGAGCACGCGCTCGAACACCTGAAGGAGGCGGAACGCGACCTTGAGCAGGCCCACAAGGCCGAACACCGCGCCGAAGACGAAATCCACAAGGCCGAGCACGAGATCGAAGAGGCGCTCGCGCACCGCAACACCGAGATCATCGTCAACTCGCGTCCCGCGAGATTCACGGTCACGTCGCGACCTTCGAGCAGGTCGTGCAACTGGCCTTCCCGGGCGGCGCCGCCGACCAGAACACCGTCTACTCCATGACCTACCGCAAGGCGGCGTCGCATCCGCACGCCGGCGAGCTGGGCCCGGGCGGCAAGGTTGAAGTCAAGAATGGGACGATCTTCAATGTCACCCGCACCGTTCGCTCGTAGCGTCGACTTGAAGCTCCTCCGCGCGGAGGGCTACCTCGTGCAGATCAAGGGTAATCTCTTGGTCTTGCGCGAGGTGCCCTACCTCAATGCCAAGAGGGAGCTGAAGCGCGGGACGCTTGTCTCCACGCTGAACTTGGCCGGGGATCAGACCCAACCGCCCGAAACCCACGTTATGCACTGGATCGGCGAGTTTCCCTGCAACATCGACGGGCGGCCGATCGAAGCCCTTCGTCACCAGGACAATCCGACGGACCTCGGTCACGGCGTGATCGTCCGCCACGGCTTCTCCAACAAGCCCGAGGGGGGCTACCGCGACTATCACCACAAGATGACGACCTACGTCGCGGTCATCTCTGGCCCGGCTACGACGCTGTCGCCCGGAGTGTCGGCGCGGGGCAACGCCGTGCCGGACGAAGAAGAAAACTCGGTGTTCAACTATATGGACACCGCGTCGGGCCGGGCGGGTATCGGCGCCTGAACGGAGCGCTTGGCCCAGGATCGGGTCGCCATCATCGGGCTCGGAGGCACCGGCGGCTACGTCCTGGACTTGGTCGCCAAGACGCCCTCGCAGGAAATCCGGCTGTTCGATCCGGACGACTTCCTGTCTCACAATGCGTTTCGCGCGCCCGGCGCGCCGTCTCTGGACGAGTTGCGCGAAGCCCCGCTCAAGGCACACTACTGGGCGGCCATCTACGCGCGCATGCGAAAAGGGATCGTCCCACACGCCGTCGCGATCGACGCCTCGAACGTCCACCTCCTGGACGGCGTGACCTTCGCGTTTATCTGCATCGACGACGGCCCGTCCAAGAAGACCGTCATCGCCAAGCTTGAGGAAATCGGCGCCTCGTTCGTCGATGTCGGTATGGGCCTTCAGCTTGATGACGGGTCCCTGGGCGGCATCCTGCGCGTGACGACCAGCACGCCGGAGAAGCGTGAGCACGTCCACGGCGGGCGCATCGATTTCAGTGATGACCAGGGCCAGGACATCTATGCGACCAACATCCAGGTGGCGGACTTGAACGCCCTGAACGCGGTCATGGCGGTGATCAAGTGGAAGAAGCTGCGCGGCTTCTATCGTGACCTGGAGCAGGAACATCACAGCACCTACACCACCGACGGCAACATGCTGCTCAACGGAGACCAGGCATGCTGAAGCATCATAGACTTGAGCATCACTTCGTTCGGCACCTGCCGGACGTTCTGGAACCCGGCTTGCTATATGTGTCGATGGAGTATGCCACCGCGTCCCATCTGTGCTGCTGTGGGTGCGGAGAGGAGGTCGTCACGCCCTTCTCTCCGGCGCAGTGGAAAATGACCTTCGATGGCGAGACCGTCTCTCTCAATCCATCGGTGGGCAACTGGCTCCAGAATTGCCGGTCGCACTACGTGATCCGCAACGGCAAGGTCATTGACGCCGGGCCGTGGTCGGATGAGCAGATCGCTGTCGGGCTCGCCCACGATAGGGCGGCTCGTGTAGAAATGTTCGATAAAGATGGATCTCAGTCGGCGACGGCAGCTGTGCCGCAGCCGACGCCGGTTCGTAAACAGTCGATCTGGGCTAAACTCAAGGCTTGGATTGAATGATCCGAGGCGCGGTCGGCGTTCACATTTGAAGGGCGTCGACCGCGAGCCTCCGTTGGCTCGTGCCGACGCCGACCTGGCGCCCCAGAGCGGACCTTCCCAAGGTCTGAGAAGAGTCAGGATTGCTCCTCTCCGGCGACGTCGCTTAGCACCTCCCCACGCAGTAAGCGTCCTTCAGAAATCCGTCGCGATAGCAGGTCGATGAACGCCGCATAGCGTTCCTGCCCCTTCGCGCTGGCTGCTCGGTCTTCGACCGCCGACATCGCCGGCGTAACCTTCAGCCAGGTTTTCACGAAAAGCCCGATCGCCTCGTTCGCGATCGTGACGTCGCGCTCCAGCCGATCAAGCTGGCGCGACATCCGATCGAGTCGGCGAAACAATGCCGCCTCCCCGGCCTCGGCGCTGTCGGGCGACAGATAGGCCTCGAACGGCTGCCCGGACGATTTCCGACTTCTGCCGTTTCGTCCGGCGGGCGCGGTCATCCAAGACGCGGATGGTGTCGCTGGTCAGGAACACCTTGGTGGGGATCTTCATGCGTCGTCCCCCAGCGGGATGCCATCGTCACGATCCAGCGCCGCCTGGCGCGCCGCGCCCGTAAACTGGCGCTGCAGTTCTCGCCCCTGCTGGGCTTCGTCACCTTCCTCATCCTCGTCCAGATTGACGTCATCATCCCTGTCCTGCGGGGGCTGGGTTTCGGGACCGTCCAGGTCGGGTTCTCGCTTCAGCCCCCCATCGTCTTGCGCCGTCGAGCGCCCCGCTGTGGTCGTGGCCATCGCCGAGACAGCACCACTCCAATCGGCGGCAACGTGCGCGCTCGGGACGCCCGCCGCGGTGTCCAGCACACAGACCCGGCCAGCGAGACGTGGATCGGCATAGTAGCGGATCTTGGTCGCCCGGATCGGCGGCGCGCCGGCCACCAGGACGACGGCTTCGTGCGGCGGCAGTTGCATGACCTCGCCGGGCGTGAGCAGCGGACGCGCGGTTTCCTGGCGCGAGACCATCAAGTGTCCAAGCCAGGGAGACAGCCGATGGCCCGCATAATTTGCCATCGCCCTCATCTCCGTCGCGGTGCCCAGCGTGTCGCTGATCCGGCGCGCGGTGCGCTCGTCGTTGGTCGCGAACGCCACGCGGACGTGACAATTGTCCAAGATCGAATGGTTGGGCCCGTATGCGCGCTCAATCTGGTTCAAACTTTGCGCGATCAGGAAGGCCTTGATCCTGTACCCGGCCATGAAGGCCAAGGCGGCCTCGAAGAAATCCAGCCGGCCCAGCGCGGGAAACTCGTCAAGCATCAGCAGCAGCGGGCGACGGTTGCGCGAGGCCTCTAGCCCCTCGGTCAATCGCCGACCGATCTGGTTAAGCACCAACCGGATCAGCGGCTTGGTGCGACTGATGTCGGACGGCGGGACGACGAGGTAGAGGCTGACCGGCTTGTCCGACTCCACCAGGTCGGCGATGCGCCAGTCGCAGCGCGAGGTGACCTCGGCGACGACGGGATCACGGTAGAGCCCCAGGAAGCTCATCGCGGTCGAAAGCACGCCGCTGCGTTCATTGTCGCTCTTGTTCAGTAGCTCGCGCGCGGCGCTGGCCACGACGGGATGGACGCTGTCGCCGAGATGGCGCGTCGTCATCATCCCACGCAGGGTGGTCTCGATCGGCCGGGACGGATCGGCCAGGAAGTTGGCCACCCCGGCTAGCGTCTTGTCGGGTTCGGCGTAGAGTACGTGCAGGATCACGCCGACGAGCAGGCTGTGGGAGGTTTTCTCCCAGTGATTTCGGCGCTCGAGCGCACCTTCTGGGTCGACCAATATGTCGGCGATATTCTGAACGTCGCGGACCTCGGTCGGCCCGCGCCGCACCTCCAGCAGGGGGTTGTAGGCGCTGCTGGAAGCGTCCGTCGGATCGAACCGCAGGACGTGGCCGAACTTGGCGCGCGCTCCGGCGGTCAACGTCCAGTTCTCGCCCTTGATGTCGTGGATCACAGCAGAGCCCGGCCAGACCAGGAGGCTAGGCACGACGAGGCCCACTCCTTTGCCGCTCCGCGTGGGCGCAAAGCATAGGACGTGCTCAGGTCCACTGTGGCGGAGGTAATGGTCGCCGTGCCGGCCCAGCATCACCCCGTCGTCACCAAGCAGGCCAGCGACCTTGATGTCGGCGGTATCCGCCCACCGCGCCGAACCATAGGTCGTCACCTTCTTGGCTTCCCGCGCGCGCCAGACCGACATGACGATCGCCACGGCGACGCCGATCATGGCGCCCGAGGCAGCGATGAATGCGCCGCGCACGAACACCGACGGCGCATAGGCGTCATAGACAAACCACCAAAAGAAGAAGGCTGGCGGCGGATACAGCGGCCAGGGGCCGAGCCGAAACCAGGGTGGCCCCAAGCCTGGCTGGTAGGCCAGTTGCCAGGCGACCCATTGGGTGGCGGCCCAAATCCCGCCCAGCGCTAGGGCCCCGATCAGCAGGATCTGGCCCCACAGGATTTTCGTACCGTTCATTGCTTGCACCTCTCAGAAGTCCAAGCCCGCGCTTCTTGCCCAGCGACCAGTCCATGCCGCCGCTGGGCGACATCATTCCCCTCACCTCTCGTCCAAGCTGGGCGTCGAGCGACCGCGTCCACGGCACCAGCTGAAACCCCAGACCGTCCTCGATCATCGCGAAGCGGCCCGAGACCAGATCCAGCCGCCGGCTGTAGAGGCCGGCGACTATGTCGCCCTTCCCCGTCTCGACTAATGTCGCCCCCGTCTCTGCCCGGATGTTGGCCGCCACCCTCGCCAGCTCCCGGCTGCGCAAGGTCCCGATGAGATCGCGCGCCGGCGTCAACGTCCCGTTCTGCCGGCTGGCCAGGCCAAGCTTCTCCAGGTGCGCCCGCCGTTGACCGAGCGCGGCGCGCGCTTCCAGGCCGAAACCCGCCTGGGCGAGCACCTGCGGATCCCGTGCAACCATCTGCCGATCTAGCCAAGTCGCCCCCGATGCCTTGACCTGGCCAGCCAGATCCAGGTCCGATCGGTGGATCAACTCCAAGCGCGCGGAGCCATCGTCCAGCGCCCGCGATCGAACCTCCACCAGGCCGCCTATCGGGGTGTCGCCCGTCTGGATCAGGTCGCCGAGCCGGAAGTGGTGGATCCGGCCATCGACCGCATCAACGACCACATAGGCCTGGCCGGTCAGTTCGTCGTGAAGGCCCCGGTCGGCTAGTTTCCCGACCACAGGCGCGGCGAGCTCACGGCCCTCGATGACAATGGCGTTTGGATCGCGATCTTGTCCTCGCATCGTGGCGTGCAGCGTCTTGATGATGTCGCCGCGGATACCCAGTGCGCGCAATTGCGTCTCCAGATCTTCCGGCAACCGCCACTGGCCCGGCGAATGGGCCTCGGCCAACCCGAGCCGTTCGAGATGCTGGACGCGTCCGACCAAGCGAAGGTCGCCCGCTTTTCGGGCGTTCGGCGTCGGGCCGCAGATCAACGACGCCCGCTTCCCCCGCCAGATCACGAAGCCGTCGGTCGAGTTGGGTCCAGCGATCGGCGGTCATCTCGCGATTGAGACTGGCGGCGATCTCCGCTTCCGTCCTGGGTCCAAGCTCCAGCGACACCAGGGCTTCCGCCAATTCCCGAAAGCCATGCTTCATGAACTCGGGATTGATGACCAGGTCGCGTCCGTCATCGGCGACGCCACGGACCAGGACATGGACGTGAGGGTGATCGGTGTTCCAGTGATCGACAGCGATCCAGTCCAGGCGCGTGCCCAGCTCCCGCTCGGCGCGCTCCATCAGTTGGCGGGTGGTGGCCCGCAGGTCCTCCAGTCGGGCCGCGTCCTCGGGTGAGACGATGAAGCGGAAATGATGGCGATCCTCCTCGCACCGCTTGGCGAACGCGTCATGATCGGCGATGCCGTCGCGATCGAACATCTCAGCCCGCTCGCCATCGCGCGTGGCGCCCTGCCGACGCAGGTAGCTCAGGTGCATCTTCATCGGCGCCGCGCGATAGCGCGCGCCCCGGTGCTGGACGATGCGGGCCTTGATGATCACGCGCCGGGACGCCAGGCGCCCCCGCGCTCCAGCGCCGCGGCCGAACCGCCCGGCGCGGCCGCGCGCGCCATGGTCCAGCGTTCCAAGACCCGAACGACGGGCGGCGGTCAGGACCTCGCCGACGAAGCCTCGAACGTTGCCTCCAGCTCCGGCGCCCCGATCGCGGGGCCGGCCGATCCGGAGGCGAAAATCGTTTTCCCGCTTCATGAGGCCGCTCTGACCCAAAGGTCCCGGTCAAACCTCTGATGAATCTGAACAATCTGTCCGGACAGGAACCTGCGCCCTTGGCCAGGTTCCTGCAAATCCTCAACACCATCAATGACATGGGACCCAAAGGTCCCTGTCCTTTTATCTGGCCCTAGGACTAAGCCTGCCGTTTGCGTTCGGTTGTTGCACTCTTGTTCTCCTTCCATGAGGCGAACCATGTCGGGCTCCTGATTATCGAGGGAGGTCGGCCGTGGCGTCGAAGCGTTACCAAAACCGAGGACTGAAAACCTACTGGGCGGTCCACATCGAGGCGTGGCGGCTGAGCGGTCTGTCGCGCGCGGCATACTGCGGCGAACACCAGCTCAAGCCGGCCGTCTTCGGCAACTGGCTGAAGAAGATCGGTGACGCCGACGCCTTGCAGCACAAGCCTTTGAGCAAGCGAAAGCCTCCGCCGCGACGCTCCACCAGCGAGGTCCGTAACAGGGCCGTGCAGGCGTTCTGGGCCATGCACGTCGAGGCCCACCTGTGGAGCGGGCTGACCGCTGCGGAGTACGCCAGCGCCCATCGCCTGACGCCCTCGTCGCTGCGTCAGTGGCGCCAACGCCTGGACGAAGATCCCCTTGGGATCGATTGGAGAGAGCTCGTTCATCCCAGCGCCCGCCCGTATGTGGGCCCCAGACGAAGCACTAGTGCTAAGGCCCCGGCGCTGGAATCCGGCTTGACGGGCGCGACCAGAACCCTCTGCGACGATGACGGCCGAAGCAGTCGCCGGACGTTCAGCGACGAGCAAAGGCGCGCCATCGTCGCCGAGACGCAGCTTCCCGGCGCCACGGTCAGCGCGGTGGCCAGGAACCACGGCGTGGTCACCAGCATGGTGTTCCGGTGGCGCGCGCAGATGGGGCTTGGCCAGGACGAGCGCGCCCGGCTGGCTCGCGTTCGGCTGGTTGGCGATGGCCTGAAAGCGGCGGGCCAGGCACTCACGGCGGGCATTCCCTTGCCCATCCCCGAGGGCACGGTGGCCGTCGATCTTGGCGACGGACGCAGGGTCTTCGCGCCGCCTGGGAGCGATCCAGACGAGGTTCGGCGGTACGTGGCGCAGCGGGAGGCGGCCCGATGATGATCATCCCATCCGGCGTGAAGGTGCATCTGGCGCTGGGCCACACCGACATGCGCAAAGGCTTCAATGGCCTGTCGATGCTGGTGCAGGAAGTGCTGAAGGAGGACCCGTTCTCGGGCCATCTGTTCGCCTTCCGAGGACGAAAGGCCGACACCATCAAGCTGCTCTATTGGGATGGAACGGGCCTGTGCCTGTTCACCAAGCGGCTGCAACGCGGGCGCTTCATCTGGCCGCACATCACCACGCCGGGAGGTTCCGTGGTGCTCTCGCCCGCGCAACTCGCCATGCTGATCGAAGGCATCGACTGGCGCTTCCCAGAGCGCACCTGGCGGCCCGCCATCGCCGGCTGAAATAGCGTCAAAACCCCCGCCGGATAAGGGGAAAATGCTTGGTCGCGGACTCCGAAAATAGTAGAATTGGGCATGCGGCTGGATCTCGAAAACCTGCCTACCGACACGGCCTTGCTGCACCAGCTGGTGCGCGAAATGGCCGGCTTCGTCGGTGAGCGGGACGGCGAGATCGAGCGGCTCAAAGCCATCATCAAGCAGCTCCAGCGCGCCCAATTTGGACGCCGCTCCGAGCGCCTGGACGCTGATCAACTGGCGCTGGCCCTGGAGGATGTCGAGACCGATCTGGCCGCCGCCGAAGCGCGCCGGCCCGACATCCTGCCGGCGCCCGCGAAGGCTCAGCCCAAGCGCAAATCGCTCCCCGACCATCTGCCGCGCGAAGACCGGTTGATCGACATCGACAGCCCGGTCTGCGCCTGCGGCGGCGCCCTGCACAGCATCGGCGAGAGCGTCAGCGAGATGCTGGACTGGGTCCCGGCGCAGATGCGGGTGATCCGGATCGTGCGCCCCAAGTACGCCTGCCGGGCCTGCGCGACGGTCGTCCAGGCGCCGGCGCCGGAGCGGCCGATCGACGGCGGCCTGGCCACGCCGGCGCTGCTGGCCCAGGTGCTGGTCAGCAAGTATTGCGACCACACCCCGCTCTATCGCCAGTCCAAGATCTTCGCTCGGCACGGCGTGGATCTGGAGCGCTCGACGCTGGCCGGCTGGGTCGGCGGGGCCTGCTGGTGGCTTGAAGCCCTGCACGAAAAGCTGTCGGCCAACCTGTTCGCCAGCAGCCATCTGTTCGCCGACGACACGCCGATCCCGGTGCTCGATCCTGGCCGGGGCCGGACCAAGACCGGGCGGCTTTGGGCCTACACGCGTGATGATCGACCCTGGGCGGACCCGAGCCGCCGGGCACGGTCTATGTCTATGCGCCGGACCGGAAGGGCGAGCGCCCGGCCGCCCATCTGGGCCGCTTCAAGGGCGTTCTCCAGGTCGATGGCTATGCCGGCTTCGAGGCGTTGACGGCGTCCGGCGACGTCAAGCTGGCGGCCTGTTGGGCGCATGCCCGGCGCAAGTTCTATGAGATCGCCGAGTCCACCAAGGCGCCCGTGGGCGTCGAGGCGTTGCGCCGGATCGGCGAGCTTTACGCCATCGAAGCCCAGGTGCGCGGTCAGTCGGCGGCGCTTCGGCGGGCGGCGCGTCAGGAGTTTTCCCGTCCGCTGGTGGACGCCTTGCGCACCTGGTTCGAACGTCAGCTGGCTCGCGTGCCGCCACGCGGCGCGCTGGCCGAGGCCATCCGCTACGCCCTGGGCCGGTGGGACGCGCTCAGCTTGTTCCTCAGCGATGGGCGTATCGATCTGGACAACAACCCCGTCGAGCGCGCGATCCGCCCCATCGCCCTGGGCCGCAAGAACCACCTGTTCGCCGGTTCGGACGGCGGCGGCGACCGCTGGGCCGTGGTCGGTTCGCTGATCGAGACCGCCAAGATGAACGGCGTCGAGCCCTTCGCCTATCTGCGCGATGTGCTGGAGCGCATGGTCGATGGGCACCCCGTCAACCGCCTCGAACGAGCTGCTGCCCTGGGCCTGGAAGAGCGGAAATCACGTCAACACCTGACGGACGTGCAGCGGCCGGACGCATACAGCCTGCCCCAGCACCCTTCCAGCCCCTCTTTTCAACGCCCACGCCTGCGTCAACTTCCCGCCAGCCGCGCATGATCATGGCCACAGACCCATGTGCGGAGATTGCTCACCGCCCTGCCCCGGCAGCCCCTCGTCCAAATGACCGGACCGAACGAAGAGGCTCGCGCCGCGCGGGTCCATCGCACTAGCAGGCCGATGCGTGCTGGACTGTCCGAGCAGCAAGAGCGCCACCCGCTGGACATAAATTCTGGTCTCCAGCGGCAAGGGCTGCGCGCCAGTCAGGTGGTCGGTGTAGCGCTGGGGGCCAGCATTGTAGGCGGCCAGGAAGCCCGGCGATCCAAACCGGTCATACATGCGGCGCAGGTAGGCTGCGCCAGCCAAAACATTGGCCCGAACATCGTAGGGGTCGTTTCCGAGGCCAAGTTCCAGCGTCAGTTCACGCCACGTCGCCGGCATCAGTTGCAGCAGGCCCATCGCGCCCTTGGGCGATACCGCGTCGGCTCGACCGCCGCTTTCCTGGCGCATCACCGCGTAGATCCAGGCTTCGGGCAGCCCAAAACGCAACGCCGCCTCCGACACGGCCTGCGCGATCGGAGAGCCGAACTCGGCCTGGAGCCCAGTGGGAGCGGCTGCCTGTCGCGCGGAGGCGGATGCGCCTGAGGCCAAGATGCTGAAGGCCGCAATCAAGGCTGCGGACGCGCGCAAAGCGCGCGGGGTTTTCCCTGTCGTCTCGGTCGCAACAACCGTGCGGCCGGGCTTGTCGGCGTCAAGGGCAAGGCGCGAGACGCGCCGGCCTGCCGGCCGCCCTTGACCCCGCCCGCGCCCGGCCGCTGACATGATCTTGACCGGGACGAGGAAAGGACCGGCAAACCGACCGAACAAGGAAAGGATGGAGGGCCGCCTCATCTCCGCGCCTCCCACGTCCACAGCGGGCGCGCCCGACCGACGATCCCAACGAGCGGAAGAGGCCCGAAGTAGCGGCTGTCGAGGCTATCGGGCTGCGCATTGACGAGCATGATCTCGCCGGCGACAAGACGGCGGCATCCCTGGAATGGGGTCAGCGCCCTGCCCCGCCGATCACTCGGCCGCGCGCGCGCCACCAGCTCGCCGTCGATCGACAGGACGCCGCCCCGTCCGCAGACGTCCTGCCCAGGGAGCGCGGCCACCTGTTTGAGCAGCGGCACGTTCAGGGGGAGATAGCGACGGATCGCCAACCATCGCGCCAGGTCCGGCGGCGGCTTGATGGCCACCCACTCGCCGACCACGAGCGCTCCAGGACGCAGGAGATAGAAGCCCAAGGGGGCGCTGGCAGTAGTGTTGAACAACAGGCGGGGCGCGAAGCGATCGCCTCCTCCCATGCCGATCAACAGACATCCGGTGGCGGCGACCGCGATGAGAGGAAGCTTTCGGTCGGCGCTCATGACAGGAACATCCGCCGCAGCAGCCAGGCGCGATGACGATGTCGCGAATAGACCCGCGGCGGCAGGCCGACACCCACGCGCGCGCCCACATGGCGCCAATAGTCTGGCGCCGCGAGGTCCGGCCGGACGCCGACCCGCTCCACGCCATCAATGGCTTCGAGCACGCTCTGGACCCTGGTCCAGCCCGCCACGTCGAGCAGAATTTCCGCGCCCGGCGACACCTCTGGATAGGTGGTGAACGGCGCTCCCGGCGCGACGGCCTGCAGGATGGCGATGCGGGAATCGACCGTACCGTAGTCCCCGGCTCTCCACCGCACGAAGGCGAAGATCGCGCCGGGCGCGAACATCACCGCGCGCCGCCGACGATCATGGACCTGCTCGTCGATCGGCCGGCCAAACCGGATCCAGCGCTCGATCCGCTCCTTGAGGAAGACCAGTTCCACGCGGGTGACGTTGGTTGTCGGACGCTCAGTCATCGCCGTGGCGCCGCGCGTAGGCCGGCGCAAGGGCGGCGTGCTGCTTGGCCGGCGGCGTCACCACGGCGGCCTGGTCGCTGGTCGAGCGCCGCTCGCCACGGCGCGACCACGCCTCCAGATCGGCGAGTGTGTAGACGATCCGTCCGCCGTTCTTGCGGTAGACCGGACCGGTGCCATAGCAGCGATGCTTGGCCAGCGTCCGCTCCGAGATGCGGAGGTGTTTTGGCCGCCTCGGGCGCCACCAACAGGCGCTGGGCGGCCGAAAGCTCGTTCGGCGACATGCTCTTGATCCTCACGGAACCGCCGGCAAGCCCCGGACATCGGGCGGCGGTCGAGGAAAAGCCTGGCGCCCGATCGGCAGGATCAGGGATGGCGAAGGCGGCGCCGGGTTGTCTTCGCCACCCTCAGAAGCCCGCTCGCAGCAATTTCAAATAGCCGCCCGCCATGAGGGCCTTGCCGCGTCTTACGAGACGGATGGTGACGTCGCGCCGGGGCGAGGCCTTGAAGTCGTCCTCAGCGCCGCTGTCCTCGCCGAATAGACCGGTAGCGATCTGGCGGTAGCTTTTGCGCCCGAAGTGACGCATCGAGCGCGAAGAGTGTGCGGGCCAGACGCGCGCGCTGCTCGATTGAGAAGCGAGATCTCGGCGGCGTGTCCGTCGTTTCCGCGCGGCGCAAGGCATCGACCGCGCGAACACGCAGGTTGAAATCGCTGTCGTACGACAGGACGACCACCAGCGGACCGGTGGGCGTCGCATCGCCGCGAAGTTGGACTTGCAGGCCGCTCGGCAATCGAAGGTAACGCCCGTCCTCGGCGGCAACGGGACCATCGACGCTGTCAGGCAACGCCTTCGCTCGGCCGAATGATCGCTCTTCCATCGGCACGACCAAGGCAGGCGCGACGTCGGCGCGCCAAACGACACGCGCCTCTTCAGAGGGAAGTCCGGGGTCGGCTGGCGCGGCGAGGCCCCAGCGACGATCCAGAAGTCGCCGCGCCGTGTCTTAGGGTCCTGAAATGCTCTTGATACGTCTGATTTCGGCGCAAGAACTCCCAGCACATGCTGGGCACGGTCAGAGAAAGAAGCGCGCGCCAACCACCGTCGCGACCACCGCCCGACGGCCAATCCGAGCCCGACGTGGCTTTCGGTGTGGCCATGCCACATTGGCGGCAGAGGGGTTTTGACGGCGCATCAAAAAGGTGGAGTTTGCCATCTCGCTGACGCTCAATGTGCGAGCGAGCAAGGACCTTGGCGCAACGATTTTGGAGCAGTCCGGCGACGAAGAACCTGAGGACGCCCGAATTGTTGCGCAGAAATGCGTGGCGCTATTTCCGCATCTTCAAGGCGATGGCGATCAGATCGCGAACATTTTGAAGCTCGCCGTCTGTCAACGGCGAAAGCAAACTGATGATATCTACGAGCGGATCTTCCCGCCCTTCACGGGCCGCGAAATCGCCAAGCTCGAACAAATCCCGCACTTCAACGCCGAGCGCATCTGCCAGAAGCGACAGACTTTCAAACTCGGGCGCAGACTTACCGTTCTCGATGCGGCTCAGTTGAACGTTGGTCCGACCGATACGGTCGGCCACCTCCTGCTGCGATAAGCCGGAGCGCACACGATGGTGGCGAACTAACGCGCCAACCTGCTCTTGTAACGTGGCCATACGCCCCAACCGCACCCCGTCGAAAACTACGAGGCAATGGTGAGCGAAGGTCACTCCAGCGCACATATCTCTGAATGTTATCAACGAAGCAGTTTTGCCTTTCAATGTTAAATTAGATGAGAGATTCTGTGGGGCAATCTCTAGTGGATCGTCCAATGGATGGCTTCTTCCCCCCTGCGCCCGCGCGCGCCACTCTCGCGGTGGCCGTCGATGCGCTGTTCCGGCGCTATGACACGTGGTTCCGCCGCACGCTTCGCAAGCGCTATGGCGACATGGCTGACGACCTGGCCCACGAGGCCTATCTGCGCACCGCCGCTCACGAGGCCGAGGGCAAGGTCCGCCACCCGAAAGCCTTCCTGCTCAACGTCGCCAACAATCTGGCGACCGACCAGTTTCGCCGGCAGAAGCGCGAGTCCGATCACATCGCCTACAGCAGCGCCCTGACCTTCTCGTCCACGGTCGCGCCGCAAGAGTATCAGTTGATCCTCAAGCAGATCGTGCTGGCCCTACCGCCAGAGTTGCGCGATGTTTTCGTGTTGAGCCACATCAACGGCCTGACGCATCGGGAGAGCGCGTTGCAGCTGGGACTCACCGAGCGCACTGTAAAGGAACGGATGCGCCGAGCCACACTTCGGGTGGCGGCGGCCATGCGGGACTAGGGCGGCGCTCGTCATGATCAAAGACCGTAAGAGTTCCGCGCGCACGACGCGCGAAGCGGCGGACTGGCTGGACCGCTTGGACACGCCTCCGCACGAGACCGAGGAGCTGGAAGCGTTCTCAACTTGGCGGGCGGATCCCGAAAATCGCGCCGAGTACGAACGGCTGGAAGACATCAAGCGCGCCATGGCGACGATGCGGGACGACCCCGACATGCGCCAGGCCGCGGCCGAGGCGCTTCAGCGCGGCGCCACACGCCGCAAACGCTATTCTCCCCTGGCGCGACGTCCACGGTGGCTGGTTGGCGGACTGGCGGCTGCTTGCCTGGTCGCGACGCTCGGCGTTTTGGCCCTACGCATGCCGACCTACTCGACGCGCGTGGGCGAGACGTTCAGCGCCACGCTCGAAGACGGGTCACGCGTCCAGCTAAACACCGACAGCGCCGTGCGCGTTCGTTATTCGGCCGGCCAGCGCCGCATCGAACTCCTGCGCGGTCAAGCCCTCTTCCAGGTCGCGCACAACGCTCAGCGGCCCTTCATCGTCTCGGCCGGCGACACCCAGGTGCGCGCCTTGGGCACACGTTTCGATGTCAGGAAGATCGGCCAGGATGTCCGGGTCGTGCTCGTGCAAGGCAGTGTCGAGGTCTCCGACCCCGCCGTGCGGCCAGCACCCTGGCGGCTGAAGGCTGGCCAATCCTTGGCCTTGCCGCGCGCGGCCACCGAAGCGGTGGCGCCGACCGCTGTCGACACCCCCTCCGCCACAAGTTGGACGACGGGGAACCTCACCTTCCAGGGCGTACCCCTGTCGGAGGCGGTCGCCGAACTGAACCGCTACAGCCGCGACAAGATCATCCTGGCGCCGGGCGTCCCGGCCGACCGGCTGGTCACCGGCGTCTTCCCGGCCGGCGACCATGGAGACTTCATCGCCGCGGTCTCGTCGATTTTCGATCTAAAGAGCGTCCAGAAGTCGAACGGCGATCTGGAATTGCAACCTCAAGGACCCACATCCGGCTGACGTCATAAATTTTTCACGAGGACGCTGTCCTGCGACGTCATCTCGGTCGTCTCACCCGCGATCCATCGACGGGGCCACGGCGCATCATCTCGAGCGCGCCCGCCGATGGCGGGGGGAATTTGAGAGATGAAGCCTGCCTTCGTGAGTTTGTTTAGCGGCGCCTGCGTGGCCGTTCTGGTGGCGGCGGCCGCGCCGTCCAGCGCCCTGGCCGCCGATCCGGTGGTCTCTGTAGCCTTACCCGCCGGGCCGGTTCAAAAGTCGCTCGTGGCGTTGGCGACCCAGGCCGACGTCAAGATCCTGTTCGAGACCGAGCTCGTCGCTGGTCTGAACGCTCCAGCCCTGCAGGGCCGGTTCACCGCGCGGGAAGCGGCTGAGCGGCTGGTTTCAGGCAGCCGGATCTCCGTGCAACAGGTTCGGCCCGGCGTGCTGGTGTTGCGCCCGCTTCGCGTCGGTCTTGGCGCCGACGATGGCGGCCAGGAGACGACGTCGTCGGCGCTGACCATCGCGGACGGCGGTCAGAACGAAGCGACCCTGGTCGAGGAAGTGGTCGTCGGCTCTCACATTCGCGGCGTCAAGGACAGCGCCTCGCCCGTCGTTCTGATGAGCCGCGACGAAATCGACCGCGCGGGTTACGCCAGCGTCGCCGACGCCCTGACCGACCTGCCCCAGGCCTTTGGCGGGACCTATAGCGAAGACAGCAGCTCGACGGGAGCCGACACCATCGGCGCCAACGCGGGCCGGGGAACCGGGGTCAATCTTCGGGGCCTGGGCGCGAACGCCACCCTGGTTCTGGTCGATGGCCGGCGCATGGCCGGCGCTGGGTCTCGCGGGGATTTCGCCGACGTGTCGGCGATCCCGATGATCGCGCTGGAGCGCGTCGAGATCCTGCTGGACGGCGCCTCGGCCCTCTATGGCTCGGATGCTGTCGGCGGCGTGGTCAATGTGCGCCTGCGCAAGGATCTGGACGGCGGCGAGTTTCGCGCGTCGGGCGGTGTCGCCACCGAGGGCGGCTACAGCCGCTACCAGTTCGGACAGGCGCTGGGCAAACGCTGGTCGACCGGCCACGTCATGGCGGCTTACGAGTACTACCATCACAGCGAGCTGACCGCCCTGGATAGGCCCTATGTCGGCTACGCCGACCTTCGCCCGCTCGGCGGGACCGACCGCCGTCGCAACACCTATAGCCAGCCGGGCAACATCCTACGGCTCAATGCGGCGGGGAGTTACGTGCCCGCCTACGCCATTCTGGCTGGGCAGGATGGGGTCGGCTTGAAGCCCAGCGACTTTGTCGCCGGCTCGATGAACTTCGAAAACCAGCGCGCCAGCTTCTGGGTTCTGCCCAAACAGTCGCGCCACAGCCTCATTGCCGCGATCAGTCAGGACCTCGGTGACGCCGTCACCTTGTCGGCCGACGCGCGGATCGGACGACGCGACTATACGAGCGTCAGTTCCGCGCCCCTCACCAACCTGACCGTCACCAAGGCCAATCCGTACTACGTTTCGCCCACCGGCCTGGCGTCCGAGCGGATCGCCTATTCGTTCATGAACGAGGCCGGCGGCCTGGTGATCGACGGCCACACCGAGAGCCTGGCCCTCAGCCTCGGGGCTGATGTCCGTCTTCCCGACGGCTGGGCCGGCAACGTCTACGGGGCCTATGCCCAGGAGCTGTCCTTCGCGCCGCAGAGCAACCTGCTGAACACGACCTTCCTCAACGAGGCGGCGGCATTGGCGGCCGACAGTCCGCTGACCAGCTTCAGCGCGGCGCGGGACGGCTATTTCAATCCCTTTCGCGGGACCGGGTCGAACCCCAAGGCGGTGCTCGACTTCATCCTCTCGGGTCGCGACGTGACCAAGCAGCGCGGGGAAACCAACTCGGTCAACCTGGCGCTGGACGGGCCGCTTCTTGACTTGCCCGGCGGCCCGTTGCGGCTGGCGCTCGGCGGCCAGGCCCGGCGCGAGGGTCTGCGGACCGGCGGCTGGACCTGGACCAGCGGCTATGCGCCCACGGCGCGGGCGTCGCGGATTTATCACCGCACCGTCACCAGCGCCTACGCCGAGCTCAACGCCCCGTTCGTCAGCGCCGTCAACGCCCGGCCCGGCCTGCAACGCCTTGAGCTGTCGCTCGCCGGTCGCTTCGAGCACTACGACGACGCCGGCTCCACGGCCAACCCGAAGGTTGGAGTCATCTGGGGACCAACGAAGGACCTCAACGTCAAACTCAGCTGGGGAACATCGTTTCGCGGACCCTCGCTGCCCGAACTGGCCGCCCCCTACAACATCTCGCCGACCCTCATCCCCTACAATGGCGGCAACGTCCCGGTGCTGTTCTATAGTGGCGGAAATCCTGACCTGAAGCCGGAGACCGCCAGGTCTTGGGCCACCACGCTCGACTTCACCCCGCATCAGGTTCCCGGTCTCAAGCTGTCGGGCACCTTGTATGAGACGCGGTTCAAGAACCGGATCGCCTCGCCCGCGCTCGACAACATCGTCAACGCCCTGACCTCGACGGAACTGACGCCGTTCGTCAGCTTCGTGAACCCGGCGGCCAATGCGGCTGACCTGGCGCGGGTCACCGCCCTGGTCAACGACCCCCACGGCGTCCAGACCACATTCTACGACATCTCGACCTACCGGGCGATCATCGAGGCGCGCCCGGTCAACACCGGCAGCCTGATGGTGCGCGGCCTGGATTTCCAGGGCTCGTACGCGACGACCCTGCTGGGCGACCCGCTGTCGTTCGACGGGTCGCTCTCCTGGTTGATGCACTACAAGCGCAGGGTGACGCCGACCTCAACGGTGGTCGAGCTTGCGGGCATGGCCGGCTATCCGGCGGATCTTCGGGTCCGCGCCTCGGCCAACTGGACCCACGGTGTCCTGGGCGTCACCGCAGGCCTGAACTATCTGGGCGACACCCACGCGGTCGAAACGGGGCGTCAGATCAAGCCGTGGACGACGGCGGACTTGCAGGTGCGGCTGTCGCCCAAGACCGGGGTGCTCGGCCGGGCCGGGATCAACTGGTCCCTGTCTGTGCAGAACGTGTTCGACGCCGATCCGCCCTTCTACGACAACCCGCTGGCCATCGGCTACGACCCGACCAACGCCGATCCGATCGGCCGCACGGTGTCGCTCCAGCTGACCAAGGCCTGGTAGCCCAGGCCTCTCCTTCCCTTTCGAAAATTGGAGTTCCCCATGCGACGCTTCGCGGCGCTGGCGGTCGGCTGCGTGCTGTCCGTCCCCCTTCCCTCGGCCGCTCGCCCTTTCACCGTGTCGGACTTGCTCGCCCAAGAGCGCTTCGGCTCGGTGCAGATCGACAGCCAGCAGCGTTGGCTCATCGTGCAAAAGTTCGCGCGATGGGACAGCGCCCGGCGCTACGATATGGACGCCGACACCATCCTCGGCCTTAGCCGCGTGCATGTCTTCGACCTCGCCAACAAGGGCGCGGAGCGATCCCTCGACTTCGGCGACGCGACGGCGGGCTATGTCCCCGCCAGCCTGTCGCCGAATGGCGAGAAGCTGGCGGTTTACAGGATCGCCGGTCATGAGGTCGATGTGGGCGTGGTGACGCTCAAGTCCGGGCAGGTCACCTGGCTTGGGGTCACACCACGCCTTCCCATGGTCGGCCGCACCCTGGCCTGGCGAGACGATCGGCGGCTGATCGTCGCCACGCGGCGACCTGAAGCCCTCGACAGCTTCTTCGGCTACGGCTGGCTTGCGCAATCGCGGCTCCCGCCGATGTGGGAGACCGCCGCCAAAGGGGGCGCGGCGGTCTCCGCCTTCGGCAGCGGCCGTTGGCTGGGGCTGCGCGCCAAGGGACCGGTCGGCGCGTTGCTCAGCATCGACCTGGAGAGCGGGCGGCGGACGGTCCTCGCCGATGAGACCGTGATCGACCTGGAGGTTTCGCCTCAGGGCGCGAGCGTGGCGGCCTTGGCCGAGGGCGAGGACCTGGCGCCCCGCCAGGAACTGGCGCGGGCGGACGAGAGCGTTCGCCGCAGGCGCCTGGTCGTCGTCGATCTTGAGACGGGCGCCAAACACGCCCCCTTGCCCGACGGCGATGTCATTACGCGCCTGCTGTCCTGGGCGCCGTCCGGCGATCACCTCCTGGTCTTCGCCCGCACGGCCAACACGCCCTGGCGGGAGGGGCGATACTATCAGGTCGCCCCCGATGGCCGCGCCGAGGCGCTCGCGCCGCCCGGCCTCACGCCCGCCATGGACGGCACGCGGTTCAAGGGCGCCTTGGCGCGCGGGACCTGGTTGGGGGATGCCCCCGTGGTCCGGCTGGTCTCGGGCCAGCGGGACGACTGGTGGCGCATCACAAAGACCGGCCCGGTCAACGTAACCAAGGACCTTCCAGGCTCTGCCCAACTGCTGGCGGCAGACGGGCGCACGCTGCTGATGCAGGCGGACGGCCGGCTCTGGCGGGTCGGCGCGCACAGCGCGCGGCGGCTCCCCAAGACCGCTCAGCCGCGCATCATCCGGGCCACAGATGCAGGCGATCGCAGCCCCTATGCCACGCCGCGGCTCCAGGCCGCCGTGCTGGTCGATGGCGGCGGTGCGAGCCTTACGACCTTGGCGGGCGAGCGGTTCGGCGCCGCTCCGCCCCGGAGAGACTCTCGTCGCCCTGGCTCCACGGCGCGGCCTGCGGGTTACGGTGGCGCGCGACGACCATGGGGTCGAGGCCGTCGAGATGGAGGCCCGCGACGGCGGGCGGCAGGCGGTTCTCACCGCCAATGCTAGCCTGGCCGCGATCGATTTCGCGGTCGCCCAGCCCGTCACATACAAGGGGATCGACGGTGAAACCCTCACCAGCTGGCTCTACATGCCCCCCGGCGCGAGCACGCAGCACAAGGCCCCGCTCGTCGTGCTGCCCTATCCGGGTCAGCCGCTCGACGCCCCGCCGGCCGGGCAAACGCCGCCCGCCTCGACTTTCACCCCCAACGCCCAAATCCTAGCGGGCCAGGGCTATGCGGTGCTGGTCCCGGCCCTGCCCTATCGCCAGGCGAAGGACCCGGTCGATGGCCTGGCCGACCAGATCCTGGCGGCCGTGGACGCGGCGGCCGGCGCGGCGCCGATCGACGTCGATCGGTTGGCCCTCTATGGGCACAGCTACGGCGGTTACGCGGTCGTGGTGGCGGCAACCCAGAGCCCGCGCTTCAAGGCGATCATTTCCGCGTCGGCGACGACGGACCTGATCAGCGCCTATGGCCGCCAGCCTCCGGCGATCTACGCAGCGCCCGATTTTGGGCCGACGATCGGCGGGGCGGTGTCGTGGCTGGAGACGGGGCAGACCCGAATGGGCGGTCCGCCGTGGTCCGATCCCGAACGCTACCTGCGCAACAGCCCCCTGCTCCACGCCGACCGCATCGTCGCGCCGGTCCTAATGATCTATGGCGACCTCGACAATGACGTCGGCCAACCAGAGGCGTTGTTCGCGGCGCTCTTTCGCCAGAACAAGGACGCGGTCCTGGCGATCTATCGCGGCGAGACGCACGTGCAGCTTTCTCCCGGCAACATCCGGGACATGCACGCGCGGGTGTCGTCGTTCCTGCGCGATACGATCGGCCCGGGCCTGGCGCCCTAGACGGCGGCCAGCACCTCGGCCTGGGCGTCGGACAGGATGTCCTCCCATCGCCGCACCCAGGCTTCGAGCGCCATGGCGACGAAGAGGTCGGGCGTGGCGTCGCGCCAGATCAGGTGGTCGGCGTCGAGCGTGGCGTCGATCACCTCGCGGTTCAGCAGACCTCGCTGGGCAAGGCGGCCGTCTCCCAGATAGGCCTTCAGGAACGGGGCGCTGGCGGCCAGGCTGCGCGAGAAGAACACCGACAGGTCGCCCTTGCCCCGCCGCTGCTGGATCGATGCCGGCAGCCGCCCTTCGAACGCCCGCCGCGCGAACGGCCGATCGGTGTCCCCGACGGCCAGGAGCGTGGCGGGCGTCAGCAGGCAGGTTTCGACGACGGGTTGGGCCATCAGGGGATCGAGGATGTCGGCGACCCGATGGCGCTCGCTCTCGCCAAAGGCGGTGAGCGAGTTGACGATGGCGCGAAGCTGGATGCGCTTGGCCGGACTGACGTCTTGCAAGTCGTCGAGCCACGGGTGCCACACAACCGGCATGTCGGCCACGCCCGGCGCCAAGAGGGGCGAGGCCGGCGGCGAGAGGAGGCCCCGCCTCTGTCGCTCGCGGGCCTCCTTGATCAAGCGCCACACGGTGGTCCCGCGCCGGGCGGCGAGGCTGGCCAAACCCTTCAGGCGCGGCGAGGCGCTGGGTCTCGCGCCGATGAGATCGAGCGCCAGTTCCGGGGCGGGCATTTGGTAGAAGACCGCGTCCCCGCCGCGTCCCGTGAACAGCGCGGCGGCCTGCCCCGGCGTGGCGGCGGCGGCCAGTCGGACGGCGAGGTCGGCGTCATGGTCCGGATCGCCGGCCAGGAAGTTGGGACGCGGACCGCCCGCCGCGCGCGCGAGCTTGGCGGCGTCCAGGATCAGCAGGTCACGGTCGACGATGGTCAGCGGCGCCCCCAGGGTGTCCGCTGCAGCCTGGGCGAAGACCCGCTCGTCGGCCTCGACCTGAGGCCAGCTATGATTGAGGGCATAGACGACGCCTGCCCCGGAGCGCTTGAGACTGGCGGCGACGATCGCCGAGTCCAGTCCGCCGGAGATCTCGCAGAGGATCTGCTGGCGGCCCTGGGCGTAGGCGGCCGTGACGCCGTCGATAACCTGGGCCAGGGTGGCCGGATCTCGCCAGCGACGGCGCGGCTTGCCGCGCCCTGCCTGGGCTGCGAACCAGGCCGGCGCCCAGAGCTTCTCGCCGCGCAAGACGCCATCCGCATCCGCGCGCCAGGGGTCGAGCAACACGCCCGGCTCGATGGACGAGACACCCACCAGCGGCGACAGATGGTGGGCCAGGATCTTGTGGCGAAGGATCTTGGCGATCGCCGACCAGTCAATGGCCAAGTCCGTGGGCCAGAGCGTCCGATCGCGCGGTAGGCGTGAGCCGACAAAGCCAAGACCGTCACGCGTCCAAGCCAGGGCCTCCTGGGTTCCCATGGGATCACGCAGGACCTGGACGCGCGGCCCCTCGGTGAAGACGGCCAGGTAGCGGCCAAACCCCGCCGACACCAGATGGCCAGCGGCCTGGCGGGGTGAAAGCCCGGCCAGGGATTGTGCGCGAAAGTCCGCGCCCACGCCATCGCGCGCCGCGCGCGCGTCGTACACGTCGCCGATCAGGGCCCCGGCCACGACGGGAAGATGGCGATAGGCCGGGGGCTCGGCGCTCTCCAACAGGACGCACAGGCGATGGCGCTCGGCCACCGCCCGCCAGTCTCCGCTCGCCACCAGGCGATCGCGCATCGCCAGCCGATCTTGGTCGTCCGTATCGCCAAGGGTCGCGATGACCAGGAAGTCGCGCATCTAGATCGCCATGATCGGGACGAAGGCCCGGACGTGTTCGAGATGGTCGTCCAGCACGACATCGCCCGACTGAAGCCAGCAATGGGCCTTGAAGGGCCAGGTGCGCACCCCAAACACCCAGGCGGGCGCGTGGCCCAGGGCGCGCAAATAGAGCAGCAGCTGCAGGCTGCGCATCAGGCAAACCCCGCTATGGGGCAGCCAGGGCGCGAGCCGCGCGAACCGCGCCGCGTCCGCCTCCAGCCGCGTGGCGCGCGCCGGCCGATCGGCGCTGGCCGGGTCGGCTGGGACGTGGGCGGCCATGGCCAGGATCTCGGCGAAGGTCAGGTCGGCGACGGCGCGCGCGGCGCGCGCGTTGGCGCTCAGCGCCTTGATCGCTCGTCCCGGCGTCGCCCCGCTTGCGCTGATCGACAGGCTGCGCATCGCAGGCGGCGGAACGGCTCGCGCCCGCGCGCCGCCGACGGTCGACAACAGGCCGGCCTCGACCAGGGGCGCAGCAGCCTTGGGCTCGTCCGCCATCACCACGCCGTCGGCGCGGACGGCCAGCAGCTCGCCCGCCCCCGCCAGGCAGAAATAGACGTCGGCGACCGTGTCGAGAAAGACGACGTCGGCGTCGATCGCCACGGCATGCACGTGATCGGGAAGAAAGTGCTTCATCGCGCTGGAACTCCGAGGAGCCAGCGACGATCGGGCGTCGCTGGCCTTGCTCGATCAGCCGGCGAAGTAGCGCTGGGTGACATCCTGCGGCTCGGGCGTGTCGCCCATGTCCGAACCCAGTGTGAGCGTCTTGGCCGAGCCAATGCGGAGGAGACGAGGCATGTTGAAAGGTCCCGTGCGGGCGCGACGCCGCGACGCGAGCGACGAGGCGTGGCGCGCTGAAGGTTGAAGGATGAGAGGAGGAGGGCCGGCGCCCCGAGGGGCGCCGGCCGGGACGCCCTACAGGTCGTAGCGGATGCTGACGTCCTGGGCTTCGGGATATTGCTCCCCGTTGCCGGCGAGGGTCAGGGTCTTGGCCGAGCCGAAGCGGATCAGCCGGATGGTGGAGCGGGTCATGAAGACCTCCTTAGGCTGGTGACAGCCGCAAGTTGCGGCAACCCAATTGCGCGCCCCGCAGGTCGTATATTCAAATCTATATTTGATCAGCCGACGCCGAGGGCGCGGCGTAGGATGTCCCCTGCCCGCCGAGCGCGCCGGCGGTAGTATCGGCGCGCCATGGCCCCCAGGGTTCGAGCCGGTTGGCGCTCGGCGATCGCCCGCTCCAGCGCCATGCGATCGTCCTGGCCCAGGACCTCTCGCTCGGCTGCGCCAAACGGCGCCAGTTGCGCCTCGACGCGCGCGTATTCCTCGCGCGTAACGCTTCCACCGCCCCGCAAAGCCTCGTCCAAGGTCGGCGGCGGCTGGTCAGGCTCAAGGACGAGGGTTGAGAGCACCGCTTCCGCGAGCAGACCGGCCAGACCGTAGAGCGCGGCAAGATCGCCCCGATCCCAGGTGAGCGTCGCATAGCCGGACGAGGTCCTGATCACGAGGCCTTCCCCGGCCAACCGAGCCAGGGCCTCGCGCACCGGGGTCGAACTGACGCCAAGCTCGGCGGCCAGGGCGTTGACCGGCAGCGCCGCCCCTTGCGGGAGAATGCTCTGGGAAACGCGCTGGCGCAGCGCCTCCAAGGCGCGGTCAAACGGATCACGATCTCGGCCCATGCGGTCTCTCCGGCAAAGCCGAGAGTCTTCGGCCTGCCGTGCGCCGCGTCGATGTCTGGAGAGGATCGGACCGTCGGCGTGCGTCAATCCCTGTGGATAGTCGAATCGACCGGCAACACTTCGGGACGCAGCTCCCTGATCGTTGCGCACGATTTCCCGGATCGTTGCACATCACGCCGCAAAGCTGGCGCGGGCTTTTCGATCGCAAGACTTGCAGGTGCAATCTGTCCGACCGCAGATCAAGCGATGCGCGCAAAACGGTTGCGAGCGCTACCGTTTGCGAGGTTACTGTACCTGTAGTTGTTCTCGGTCCGGAGCGTATCATGGCCGCCTCCCCCAAAGCGCCTTTGGCGCGTCAGGCGAGACTGCTGTCCCAGATCGTCAAGGCCATCCGCAAGGAGCGGAACATGACCGGAGCGCAGGTCGCCGTCGGCATGGGCGTGTCGCTGCGGACCTACCAGGACTTCGAAGCGGGCCGCCGCGCGTTCGATTTCAACAAGGTCCGCCTGTTCGCCAAGGCCACCCGGTCGGACGCGGTCGCCATCCTGCTGGCCATCTATTTCAACTGGCCGGACCTGGCCTTGCTGCTGATCGACAACAAGATGGCGACCGCGTTCTTCATCGTGATGCGCGACCTCTTCACCGAGGTCGGGCCGCGCCTGTCGCGGGTGCCGGCGGGCCTGTTGGTGACGGGCTTCCGGTTCATTCGCGACGAGGTGCTCAAGCTCTTCGCGCGACAGGACGCCTCGGCGGAAGACTATATCGAGCGCGCCATCAACGAGACATACGAGGCGCCGGACGATCCCGGCGACGATGCGCCCGATGACGATGACGGCAAGGCGCGCGGTCGCTAGCCGATCCGGCGCGCGACCGCATCCTTGGGCTCTATTCCGGCGGTGGAGGTGTCGCCGGCTTGTCGGGGTTCTCGCTCTTGCGGATCCAGGTCATCGGCAGGACGCCGTTCTCGGCGGCCATCAGCCGGACATTGGCCGGCTCAGGCCAGGTGGGATCGTCCAGCTTGACGTTCAAAAGCGCGCCGCTGGCGTCGCTGGCCCTCCAGGCGGCCCCAACCTCGTTCTCTCCGACCAGGGCGATGTAATCTGGCCCCTTGGCGGAGACCCGCGTCGCCGGCGCCAGCCGCAGGGTGACGTCCAGCGCCAGGGTCGCGATGCGCCCGGTGAACCCGTCGCCCTCGCGGCGGAAATGACCAATGACCGACATGATGATGCTCCGGCCCGCCGTGCCAGGGGGAAGCGCCAGGAACGGCGGCCCGGGCGACGGCGGGGGGAGACCGTCGGGCCGGGCCGCCGCGACCGGCCGCGCCCGGGGGGACGAGACGCTTGGCCGGTCTGGCCTGCGCGGACCTTTTCAACGACGCCTGGCGGGCGGTGGGGGCGTCTGTCCGGATCGCGCCAAACCGTTGTGGATCAAGGCGTTGAGGCCCTCAATCCACAGGGAAACACGATCGATCAGAGAGACCCTGTGGGGAAGAATCGGCGCCCTGCCCTAGGCTCGGCGCCGAACGGATTCGACTCGCGGCGCAAGTTCGTTCTATTTTTGTTCTTATTCCTCAGGCGCCTTGGGAGACGCGGCATGACGACGGACGACAGCGTGGTGATCGGCGGCGTCCAGTTCATGAGCCTCTACCACCATGATGGCCGCTTCGTGCGCGGCGGCGGCCTGTTCGCCTTCGCCCGCCGCGATCCTGACGGCGGGCGCACGATCTTCTGCCTGGACCTGGCCCAGGACATCAGCCGCCAGGCCGGCTGCGGCCACGCCGCCTGGGCGCACGCGGTTTCCAACGGGATGAATGAATTGCTGGTCCACCTGGCCGGATCGCAGCAGACGCCCGGCGAGGTCGAGCCGGGCGCGACCTGGCCGCCGATCCGCTACGCCTTGCTTGAGGAGAGCGAGGCGCTCGCCGAGCCGGCCGCGCCCGCCGCCGGCCACGCGGCCTGATCGATCCGGTCGGCCTCCGGTTTGGGGCCTGGCCTTGCCCTTTCCCCGACGCGCCAAAGCCCCCGCGCCTTGCGGCGCGGGGGCGGCGAACCCTTAGTCCTCGGGGTTCCAGATCAGGGCGAAGACGTCGTCGTCGTCCTGGCCGGCGGCCCGGCCCAGCGTCACCTTGATGGCGCGCGGGCCAAGGTCGGGGTGGGCCAGGGTCAGGCCGATATATTCGCGGCCCGAGATCTGGCCGACGTTGAGCCAACCGGCCCCCAGGTCCACGCCGTTCGAATAGACGCGGTAGTCGGGATGGGCGGCCGAGGGCTTGTCCGGCGCCGGCACGATCTCGATGTCGGCGCGGAAGCGGGTGGTGCGCAGCTCGCCCTTGAAGGCGCCGGTTTCGGCGCCGCGAGTGACGTTGCCCAGAGAAGCCATGATGGTGTTCCTTGTCCTGTGATCCGTCGGGGCCGATCCCCGGCGACAGGCGCCCCGTGATGGGCGAGCCGCGCCGCCCCCAACCCGGCAGGGCCGCAGCGCCAGCGAAGGACCCGAGCGCACGGTCTTTTTTGAAGCGCAGCGCCGCGAGGAGGCGTCCTTCTTCGAAGGCGGCGGGGAAAAAAGCCGGACGCGAGGGTTTGTGGGCGGGGCGGCCGCCCATAGGGATCAAGCCATAGTCCGGGGATCGACAAACGACGGATGACGGGCAAGGACGCCGTCATGGCCTCTGGGCGACGTCGCGCGCGGCGTCCAACCGGTGTCTTCAAGGGTCGGCTGCGCACCACCCGCTTGCGCGCGGGCGTCGAGACCCCGCCGGCCCCGGACAAGCGCCTCGCCCGCCCATCCCGGCCGCCGCGTCTATTCGAACGGCATGGACCTGGGGGCGGTTGGCTCAACGTCGGCCAGATCTCGGGTCGAGACCTTGTCGGCTGGCTCCTGGCCCACCCCGACCTTGGCCCTGGCGCCGTCACGGTCATGCTGGGCTAGGCCGCCGCTCAGGACGACGACGACGTCTTCGCCCTGGTCTGGAACCCCGAGGACGGGGGCTCTCCGTCCCCGGCGCCGCGAGGCGCGGGGGCTTTGGCGCGGCAAGGAAAGGGCAAGGCCAGGCCTGGGTTCACGCCGCGCACAGGCCCGCGCCCCGCCCCGTCTCGTCCCGCCAAAGGCCCAAAAGAAAAGCCCCCGCGCGAGCGCGGGGGCCTGAAGGCGGGTTCGACAAGCCGCCGGGCTACTCGGCGGCGAAGGCCTCGGCGTCCCCCGGAGCCGCCGCGCGGGTCTGGCGCGCGACCGCCTCGGGCGCGACGGTCTCCCGGAGCGCCCGCCTCGTCCTGGGGCGGGCGCACGCGGCGCAATAGCGGGGCCACGGCCTTGGACCTCTGGGCCGTGGCGAAGGGCCTGCGGGTATAGGCCTGGGCGGGGAAGGTCAGCCAGCGGGGCGTCCAGCGCTCGACCTTGGGCCGGTCATTGGTCCCGGCCAGGAAGTCGCGCAAGATGCCCTTCTGGGTGCGGACCTTCTCGCTCACATTGCCGTCGGCGACCTTCTTGCCGCCCACCTCCCTCAGCATGGCGTTGACGGTCTCGCGGTCCTTGATGCCGTCAAAGAAGGACTCGTCGGGCCTCCAGAAGTCGCCCATGTCGACCTGGAGATAGGTCCCCGCCGCCTCGACCTCGGCGCTCCCGGCCGCCAGGGTCTCGCCAATGACCACCGCCGCGACGGCCAGGACCTCGGCGTCGGTGAGCGACAGAAGCCGGGCGAACACCGCCGCCGCGCCGCCCGCGTGCCCCCGACCGACCACGTCGCCAGCCGCCGTCAGACCCAGAAGCCGAAGGACTTGCGACTGCTTGGCCGCGAAGATCGTCTCGCCGGGGCCGGTCTTGAGACTGTCGGCGGCCATCTGAGACCCGGCGCCCAACGGATCGGTCTCCACGCGCCAGTAGCGGGACCCGGCCACGGCGTGGGCGACCAGCAGCCTCAAGGCGACGTCCAGATGGTCGGTGAGCACCGCGCGCACGGCGGCCCGCCGGTGCAGGTCGATATAGGCCTGCTGGTTGGCGGTGACCTCCGAGCGCTCGGCCTTGGGCGCCTCGCCGCTGGCGGCGGAACCCTCCTTGCCGTCGCCGCGCGTGGCGGCCCGCTCGGCGGCCTCGGCCCGGCGGGCCTCCTTGGCCGTCAGCCAGCCTTCATGCACCGTGACCTCGCCCCGGCGGCTGACGGCGATGAAGGCCTTGCCGCCTTTGGCTTTGGAAGTGGCGACGTGTTGGTAGCCATGGAACATCTGGCCGACCTCCAGCACCTCGACGTCGCTCCAGCCTTCGGCCCGCAAGGCCTCGGCCTTGGCGGCCACGGCCTGGTTCTGGTGAGTCCAGAACAGCGCCGCGTCGGTGAAGTAGGCCTCCTCGCCGAACAGGTCGGCGATGATCGCGCCGGGATAGTCGTCCAGGGCGAAGAGCGCCAAGCTGGTCGGGATCGCCTCGCCGCCGAACAGCCACGCCTTGAGGCTGGCGCCGCGCGGTTCGCGCTGGCCCGGATCGTCGTAGAGCTTGAGCCAGTCCTTCTGCTGGCTCTTGCTGGCCAGGGTCAGTTGGCGGACCGTGGCCACGTCGATGGCCTCCTTGCGATAGAGCTTGCGGATGCGCGGCAAGAGGTTGCCCAGGGCCAGAACCCGGTGAATGACCACCTCGGTCTTGCCGAAGGTGGCGGCCAAGTCCTGGGGCGTGCGGCCTTCGCGGATCAACTTCACGAAGGTTTCCCAGCAGGCCACCTCGTTGGGCGGCAGGCGGGCCATGTTCTCGATCAGCGAGATTTCCAGGGCGGCGGCGTCGTCGCCCGCCTCCAGGATGCCGATGGGGACGGGATCGATGTCGATCCCCTCGCCCGCCACGGCCTGGGCGGCGAAGCAGCGCCGCCGCCCGGCCACCACCTCGAAATGCTCGGGGACCAAGACGCCGTCCTGGAAGGTCTCGCGCACGAGGAGGGTTTCCAGGACGCCGTGCTGGCGCACCGATCCGATGATGTCGGAGACGTCGGGCGCGGGCTCGTCATGGTGCATGTTGAGCGGTGAGATGACCAGCTTGCGCGGGTCGGCGTGGGAGAGTCTCATGGGTCGGCTCCTGTTTTCAGGGGTGAACCGGTCCCGCCCGTGATGCTGTCCAAGGCGAAGGGCGGGACCGGGGATGCGCCGGGATCGGCGCGGTCGTCCGACGCCGGGCGGACCCGGCGCGCGGAAGGGCGAAAACCGGTTCAGGACGGGCCGTCCTTGGCGTGATGGGACATCAGGCGGACCATGCCCTCGGCCGCGAAAATCGAGCCCAGGCGACGGGCAAGCTGCGCCCACATCGACAGCGGGACGCGACCGACAAAGAAACGGTCGCGCTCGATCCGAAAGCCGTGCGGCAGGGCGACGGCCTCGATCTCGTCGAGACTGACGTAGCCCAGCTCGGGAAAGCCCTGGTCCAGGTCGCACAGGCCAAACAGGGTGTCGGCGTCGGCCATGATCTCGGTGATCAGCCAGCGCCCCGGTCCAACCGGGTTGAAGAGCTTGAGCGGCGGGACCGGGTCGCGTTCCTCCTCGGCCGCGCCATTGGCGATCAGCTGGGCCATGACCGCGTCGGGGATCAGCGGCGTTTTCATGCCGCGACCTCCGAAACCGGCGCGGTGTCCCGCGCCTCGCCCTCATCCCTGCCTTGGCCCTCGCCCGCCCGGTCGGGGGCGAAGGCCAGCAGGTAGTCGGCCGCCTTGCTGGCTTTTGAGGCGGCGCGGAAGATCGCGCGGTTGTCCTCCTTCAGGATCGCCAGCCATGCGCCCAGGTAGTCGGCATGGCGCACGGTGGGGACCACGCCCAGGGCGGCGCAGGCGAAGGCGGCCGACAGTTCGGCGACCAGTTCCTCGAAACCGTAGGGCTTGGACCCGAAGCGCCCCGACTGGTCGCGGTTCAGGCGCGAGGGATGGCCCGTCCAGTGCGACAGCTCATGCAGGGCGGTGCGGTAATAGTCGATCTGCTGGCGGAAGGCCGGTTGCGGCGGCACGCGGACATAGTCCAGGGCCGGGGCGTAATAGGCCTCATGGCCGCCGATCCGGAAATCCGCCCGTGTCGCGGCGATCAAGGCCTCGACGTGGGGGATGACCTGACGCTCGGGCAAGGGCGCGGGCGCCGCCGCCAAGGTCTCCAGGCCCTCGCATTGATCGACATTGAAGACGGTGAAGCGCTTGAGGAAGGGCACGGCGCCGGGCGCGTCGCCGTCGCGCGCGGCTCGTTCCTGCTCGGCCTTGGGGGTGAACTTGTCGGCGAAAACCACGGTGGTCCCGCGTTCGCCCCGCCGCACCTGTCCCCCCGCCTTCTGGGCTTGGCGGAAGGTCAGCCAGCCTTGGGTTTCGTAGCCATGCTCGATGACCGCGCCCCACAAGAGCAGGATATTCACCCCCGAATAGCTGCGCCCCGTGGTCGCGTTGCGCGGCAGGCCCGGCCCGGTCCCGCCGACCTTGCCCCACGGCTTGACCCAGGGCAGGCGCCCGGCCTCCAGTTCGCCGATGATCCGGCCGGTGACTTCGTCATAGAGGCTGGCGCGCGAACGCTCCGGCTCGCCCGCTCGGCGGGTTTCATCCGGGTCGGACGAACCGTCCCCCTCCCCGCCGCAGGCCGGGGCAGCGCCCCCCGGCCGGGCCGCCGAACCGACGGCGGACGTCCTTGACGCAAGCTTGACCGTTCCCTGACGGCCTTTCCGGGAAGAGCGCATGAGGTGGCCTCCATCCCCGCCCCAAAACCCCGCGTCCTTTCGCCGGAAAGGGGGGTGGGCGGCGATGAGCGACCGGAGAGGCCCGCCGCAGCGGGCGGCGGCACCCGAAGGGCCGCAACGCAGTGGAGGACCGGCCGAAGGCCGGTTGCCGCCGTCCGTGGCGGGCCTAGAAGGGCGCGTCGCCCACACCCCTTTTTGGAGAAAGGATCTTCAAGAGAGTCATCGCGCGCAGCGCGATGGCCTTAAGCGGGCCAGCGGCCCGCCGTGACGATGGCGTCTCGCCAGCAATCCTCAACGTCCCAACGAGAGCCTTACGAAGGCATGGACACTCCACGCAATGCGTGGTCACAATACACTATGCGTGGAGGCATACATGGTGGACGAAATCACCGGCGACGACGTGAAAGCCTTTCGGGAAGCGCACCAGTTGAGCCGTCTGGACCTCGCCGATAGGATCGGCGGCGCGGTGCGCACCATCGAAGATTGGGAAGCTGGTCGACGCCAACCCCCGCCCCTCCTTCGTCTTGTGCTGGCGGCGATCGAGCGCAAGCTTGAGCCCTGGCGGCTTCCCACGCCGATCGGGCCCGACTCGACCCCCGCCGACATTCGCGAGGCGGCCACGCGCCGCTTCCAGCTCTTGGGCGATGACGAGGTCGCGCGACACGAGGACGACTTTGCGCGCGCGCTGCGCGACGACGCCACACCAGCCGAAATGCTGATCTTGGCGCACATGATCCACGTCAGCGACGGCTATCAGT
Source organism: Caulobacter sp. UC70_42 (assembly GCF_044056025.1). NCBI lineage: Bacteria > Pseudomonadati > Pseudomonadota > Alphaproteobacteria > Caulobacterales > Caulobacteraceae > Caulobacter > Caulobacter sp. UC70_42. Next base: position 4,715,833 of record NZ_CP171994.1, read on the forward strand.
GGACCCAGCTTTACGATGATTGGTCTCAGCGGCCAAAGAGCGGCTGGCACACGACCTTCGCTTTTCGCCCCGACTTCCAGGCCGCGCGCCCGACGATCGGATTTGAGACCCGCTTCGACAATGTCGCCAAGCAGTTGGCGGTGTTCATCGATATTCACCGGCCGGGCGAGCGCCTTCCAGAGAAAGTGCAGGCCGAGAACGCGCTCTTGGCGCGCGGCATCAAGGTCATTTCGTTCAGCGCGCTCGACGTCCTGGCCGACACCGAACGGTGCACGGACACCATCGAAATGGTGCTGGGCGAGATCGCCGAGGAAGTGCTGTTCGACGCGGGCCAGATCGAGGTCGCCTGGAAGCGCCCTGACCGCCGTTAGACCTATGGGTCTGCAAGGCGCCGGCCAAGGGTCCACCCTTGCGCTTGAGATGATTGGCTGCAGGCGCGTCGCCGCGGTCGTGCCCTGCTCGCCCTAGGCGGCGCGGCCGGCGCGCCAGCCGTACCAAGGCGTCGTCATTGCGGAATGGCCGCAATCTTCGCCGCCAAGTCTGGTCGCCCCAGAATGGTCATGCCGCGAACGACCGCGTCGCGAAGATTGGTCTTTTCGGTGAGATAGTTCACCGGCTCCCAGAGGCTGTCGCCCAGGGCGTGGCGTTTCGCGTGCGCTCCAAATCTTCGGCGTAGTGCTCCCCGAACCACTTTTCCCGGCCGATCTGGAAAATCGTCGCTAGGTCGGCGATCTCATCTGGCGACAGTGTCGCGATGATCGCGTCATTCACCGGTCCGGCCACGTCCGTCCTGTCCAGCATCGTCCTCAGCTGAGCACGACTGGCGAAATAATCCAGGCCCAGCGGGTTACCAGGCGCCTTCGGCGGATGGCGTAGCGCCCACTGCTCGATAGCGAACACCGCGTGGGCGTCGGTCAGATAGGCCAGATCGCTTTGAAGTCCGATCTTCAGGCGCATCTCCGGGCTTTTCTTGATCACGTCGGCGGCGGCGGAAAACTTACGGCTGCCGATCGAGAAACGCTCCATCACCGCGGCCTTGGCGACCAGGAACGGCGCCTCTCCCCACTCACTGGCGGGCGGAAGCATGTCGGCGATCGCCAGCAGGTCCTTGCGAGAACACTCGGCCGTATAACTGCCAGTCGCCCGCTCCTCACCGAGGTCCTTGATCCGGTACTTCATCTGCTCAAGGATTTTGCCCATGATCGTCACGCCGTTGCGCATCCGGACGATGTTAGCGAGCGAGCGGTCCTCCAGGCTTTTGTTGCCCTCCCGATCCTCCGGGTAGCGCAGCGCCTGCCCGTCGTCGTCGATCTGCGCCAGGCTGGTCACGAACGGCCCAAGAGCCCGCACGATCTTGCATAGGGCCTCGTCGCCCAGTTGGGCCCGGTCCAGCAACCGCCAGTGGGACATCACATCATGGTTCACCTCGTGTCTGGACGGCAAAACGCCTTGGTCCACCAGCTGGCCGATCGCGTATTTGAGCGACAGTTCCAGACCGTGGCGCGCGTTGTAGAGGATTGGCATCGCCAGGGTGTCGCGGCTGCCGACGAGGTTCTTGTCGATCACCGCGCTCGCCAGTTCGATCGCGGCTTCGATGTAGCCGTCGACGTAGTTCTCCTCGGTGGCCTGCGTGCCAATGCAGGCGTTCCACTCGGTATTCTCCAGGCCGCCGAAAAACGGATCGGCGGCCATGTCTTCGTTCTTGGCCATGATGATCTGTCTGCCCCCTTCCGACTAATATCGGGGCCGTGTCGCTTATTCCAACGACGTAGCGTCAGCGACAGCTTGAACAGCGCCCGGCCAACCTGCGGATGATTGACTCCCGCCCAGGATAAATGAGAACAATTAGGGAACATCTGGAGCCCTATCATGCCGCCCAAACGCGCCGATCCGCGCGCGCGCCCACACGTCCCGCGACCGCCGCGGGTCTATCAGAAGATCATCGCCCGCTTGACGCGGATCGCGGTCACCGAGGGCTATGGTTCGACGCAAACCCGTCGCACGCTACATTTCCTCCTGCACACGGATCGGGGCCTCAGCAGCCGCGCCGACTATGTCGATCCGCAACATGTGCCGGACTTCGACGGCGACGTGGCCTGGTTCGAGGTCGAGAAAACCGAGCGCGGCGGCGGCCACCAATGGCCGTGGTGGCGAGCGGTGCGGCAGGTGGAGCCGCCGGCCGATGCCTGAACCTAGCGAGAGCGACCGGCGCAAGGCCGCCCGATTGCAGCCGGCCATGGCCGCCACGCGCCTGGTCGATTGCCTGGAGCGTGGCTGGGACGTCCAGTTCCGTTGCCAGTACTGCGGCATGGAGCGGACCTGGGGACGTCGCGAGTTTCTCGGCCAGCCCCTGCGCAAGCGCCTGGCCCGTACCATCGCCCAGGTCCAGGCCGGAGTGTTCTGGCCCCAGCGCGGCTGCGGCGGTCATTGGCCGATCCTGCGCCTGATGCAGGGCGGCTATCAGGATGCTCAAGCCGACGCGCCTGCGGCACAGCGAGCTCATCTGGTGACGATGCTGCTCGACGCCGGGGTTCTGCCCGAACAGGTCGGCCTGTGACCGCCCGCTCGTCCCGCGCAATCGATTTCCAGCCCAGTCTCTTTGACCTGCCGATCGCCCCCAAGACGCCCCTGCCGGAGGGTTTTCGTCACCAGACCGAGTTGATCACCCCGGCCGAGGAGCAAGCCTTGGTCGCGCGGTTCGCGGACCTGGATTTCCAGCCCTACGAGCACAAAGGCTATCTGGGCCATAGGCGGGTCGCTGGGTTTGGCTGGCGACGCGGACCGGACGGCGCGCTGGTGGAGACCGGCGAGCCCCTGCCCGATTTCCTCGCTCCGCTGCTGGACAAAGTCGCGGCCTTCACCGGATTTGCTCGCAACACCTTCGCCCACGCCCTGGTCACCGAATACGCGCCAGGCGCGGGGATCGGCTGGCATCGCGACCGGCCGCCGGCCATCGCCATCGCCGGGGTCTCGCTGCTGTCGCCCTGCACCTTCCGCTTGCGTCGTCGGTCAGGCCAAGCCTGGGACCGGGCCTCGATCGAGGCTGAGCCGCGCTCGGCCTATCTGATGAGCGGACCCTCGCGCAGCCAATGGCAGCATAGCATCCCGCCGGTAGAGGCCCTGCGCTACTCGGTGACGTTCCGCACCGTGCCCACGCCCGCGCGAACTCGCGCCAACGCCGCTGACGAACACGTGTTTTGAACCGCGCCGCCGCCGCCCCGACAGTGCCGGCGACCAAGACGGGAGACCTCTTATGATCGAGCACGCCTTCGAGCCAGGCCAGCCGGTGATGCGCACCGGCCCCGACCTTCCGCACCTGGGGATCTTCAACGGCCAGGTCTACGAGGTGGAGGATTTCGCGCGTCATCACGCCGAGGGCCTCTATGTGCGCGGCATCCGCGAAGGCCTGGACCCCGGCAACTTCCAACCGATCCAGGCCTGAAGTCCGCGCCCGGGGATCGTCACCCGCATGGGACGAGACCCGGAGGGGCTCGTCGGCGACCATTCGCGCCGCGCATGGCGACGTAGGCCCAGTCGCGCGTGTTCCGCGCGAGGCGCCCAACCCTGTCGCGACCTTTGACCTCCGATCGGCCCTGGCGGACAACAGATCGTCCCTGAAGAGGATCGCGCATGACCGAGGCTCCGTGGACTGAAACCGAACGCCGGGCCCTGGCCCGCGCGACGCTGGCCCTTGTGGAGACCTGCGTGCGCAACACCAAGATCGAGGATTGGCACGCCGGCCGCGAGGTGCTCAGCCCCGCCGGCGACTTCAGCGACGTGAAGATCGTCACCCCGACGGGCGAGATCCCCTATCTTGAAGCCTCGCGAATTTCCGACGCCGAGATGAAGGCCTGGATGATCGAGGTGACCAATCGCGTCTTCACCTTCCTCAGCTTCCCCGACCAGCCGATCCAGCTGGGCGGCGCGACCCGCTGGAACGCGCCCAAGCTCGACGAGAAGATGGCCCAGGGCATTCGCAATCGCATCGCGATCCGCGACGGCGCCGATCCGGCCGCGATCTACGGCGGACGCCCATTGGGCCAGGACTGAGGCTGAGCGCCAGTCGCCGCCCCCGCGGGCGCGTCCAATACAGGGATGACAAGCCAGCGCCGCGCGGCCAGTTTGGCCGGCCCAATACCGCAGGAGCTTTTCCATGAACGTTTCAGACCTCGTCGACGCCGCCGTGGCCGCCGAGCCCAAGCTCACCAAGACCCAGGCCAAGGCCATGATCGACGGCGTCTTCAAGGCGCTGACCGACGCCGCCGTGAAGGGCGAGGAAGTCTCGATCCCGGGCTTTGGCAAGTTCAAGGTCCAGGCCAAGCCAGCGCGCACCGGCCGCAACCCGGCCACGGGCGGCACGATCGAGATCGCCGCCAGCAAGAAGGTCGCCTTCACGGCCGCCAAGCAGCTGAAGGACGCCGTCAACGGCTGACGATACGGCGGCGCGAGCCAGGTCCCGAACGGACCGCGGTCGCGCCGCCCCGCCGTCTTGTTGCCTTTGATTTCCGGCCCGCGCCGATGGCCGCTTGTCGGTTGCGCGCTCTATCGGCGGCGCAGCAGGGTCACGGCGTGAGGACGCCATGACCCAAACGCCATCCCCTGACAAAGCCCGGACCGCCGACGGACCGCCCCTGCGTGCGATCCGCCGCGCCCAGCTCCACAAGATCGTCCCGCTGGCCGACACGACCATCTACGAGATGGAGCGGCGCGGCGAATTCCCCCGCCGCTTCGCCCTGACCCGCCGCTGCGTCGTCTGGGATCTGGCGGAGGTCGAGACCTGGCTGGCCGAGCGCAAGCGGCAAGCTCAGGAAGGGATCCAAGAGCGCGCGCCCCTGCCCGATGTCCGCGACCGCAAGACCCGACCGGTCAGGAACCGATAGTCGAGCAGCACGGCACGACAGCTCTCGGGGATGACGCCTCGGGCTGGGGCCAGGCCGGAGCGCAGTCCTGACCCGGCGCGGTGGCGAGGCCGCCGAAGGGGTCACCGTCGTGGCGGGCGTGCGCCGACCTGGACCTGACTGCCCTACTGAACGGTCGGCGCCGAGCCGGTTGATCAGCCGGTAGAGCGTCTCGTTTACACCGAGAGGGTCGCGGGCGGCGTTCAGGCCCGTGGATCCAGGGTGACCCCCTGAATGTCCGCCGGTTTCAAGGTCGGGACATGCCGCTCGCCCCGCACCCAGGCGTCGATCATGTCCGCCCACTCCTGAAGCATGTGCCGGCGCTGCTGGGCGTACTCGGCGACATTGTAGACGCGACGGGAGGTTCGCCGATCGACGTGGGCCAGGCACTTCTCGATCCAGTCGCTTTCGAACCCGATCTCGTTGAGCAGGGTCGAGCCCGTCCGGCGCAGGTCGTGGACCGTGAACGGCGCGAGCGGGAGCCCCTGCGCCTTGGCCCGCTCGGCAATGCTCATGGTCACGCGGTTGAACGTAGCCCGCGACATGGGCTGATCGGCCTCATAGCGCGAAGGCAGAAGGTACGGCGAGTTGCCTGCGCAGGTCTTCAGCGCGATCATGATGTCGAGGGCCTGGGTCGACAGGTAGATGTTGTGGGCCCGGCTGGCCTTCATCCGGGCAGCGGGAATGCTCCAGATCGCGTTGACGAAGTCGACCTCGTCCCAGGTGGCGTCCTGCAGCTCGCTCTTGCGCACCAGGGTCAGCAGGATGAGCTTCATGCCAAGCCGGATCGTCGGCAAGGTCGGGACCTGCTCAAGGAGCGGATAGAGCAGCCGGATCTCCTTAGGCGACAACGCACGCTCGCGCGGCGTGAAAGACCAGATCGACGACGGGCTAACGTCCTTGGCGGGGTTTTCCACCTTCTCGCCGTGCAGGCGCGCGAAGGCGAAGATCAGGTTGATCTGATCTCGGATGTGGATGGCGGTCGCGGGCGCCCCGCGATCCTTCACCAGTTGGCAGAGCGCGCGAACATCGCCCGGTTCGATCTCGGACAGCATCCGGTTCTTGAAGGCCGGCTCGACGTCGCGCTCGTAGATCGCGCGGCGCATCGCGCGAGTGCTGTCGGCCATGCGGCCTTCCTCGATCCACTTGCGCCCGAAATCGGCGAAGGTCTTGGCCGCCTTGATGCGCGCCTTGTCACGCTGCTTTTCGATCGCCGGCGAGACCCCTTCTCGCACCCTGCGCCGAGCTTCCATCCCAAGCTCGCGCGCTTTGAGCAGACTGACGCCATCGCGCCCGTAGCGACCTAGCGTCAGGGTCTCCCGGCGGTTGTTGATCCGGTAGTCGAGCCGGAAGGTGATGGAGCCGGCGGGAGAGACCACGACGTAAATACCGTCACGGTCCGCGACCTTGTACGGTTTCTTCTTTGGTTTCAAAAACTTGAGTGCGGCATCGGTGAGCATGAACGGCCTCCTTCTTGCCCCGAAAACCGACGAAAAGGCCGCAAAATACCGTCACGCCAAAAACGGCATGTCGGGAGCGCCTTTTCTGAGGAAATTCAGGGGCTTGATGTGAGAAAAAATACCGTCAGGCCTGACTTGCCTGACGGTATCAGCCGCTCGCCCTCGCGAGCAAGGTCGCGGGCGTACCGTCAATCGCACGAAATTTGAACTGGCTCCCCTCGATCGTCGCCGATCGTTAGAGAGCCAGAACACTTATTATTTCAATGACTTAACCGATATTCGCGATGGTCCGCGAAGGTCCCCGAAAGGCCCTGAATCATTCCCACTCAATCGTGCCGGGCGGCTTGCTGGTCACGTCGTAGACCACCCGGTTGACGCCTCGGACTTCATTGATGATCCGCGTGGCGGTCTTGCCCAGGATCGGCCAGGGGAATTCGAAAAAGTCGGCGGTCATGCCATCGGTCGAGGTGACGGCGCGCAGGGCCAGGACGTTCTCATAGGTGCGGGCGTCGCCCATGACGCCGACGGTCTTCACCGGCAGCAGCACGGCGAAGGCCTGCCAGATCTGGTCGTAGAGACCGGCGTTGCGGATCTCCTCCAGATAGATGGCGTCGGCGTCCTGCAGGACCTTGACCTTCTCGGGCGTGATCTCGCCGGGGATGCGGATGGCCAGGCCCGGACCGGGGAACGGATGGCGCCCCACGAAGGCCGGGGCCAGACCCAGCTCGACGCCCAGGGCGCGAACCTCGTCCTTGAACAGCTCGCGCAGCGGCTCGACCAGCTTCAGCTTCATGTAGTCCGGCAGGCCCCCAACATTGTGGTGGCTCTTGATCACCGCCGAGGGGCCGCCCCGGGCCGAGACGCTTTCGACGACATCAGGATAGAGCGTGCCCTGGGCCAGGAACTGTGCGCCGTCGATCTTGGCGGCTTCCTTGTCGAAGACGTCGATGAACAGACGGCCGATGGTTTTGCGCTTGGTCTCCGGGTCAGTGACGCCGGCCAGTTCGCCCAGGAACAGCTCGCCGGCGTCCACGTGGACCAGCGGGATGTTGTAATGGTCGCGGAAGAGCGTCACGACCTGCTCGGCCTCGTTCTTGCGCAAGAGGCCCGTGTCGACGAACACGCAGGTCAGCTGGTCGCCGATCGCCTCGTGGATCAGGACGGCGGCCACCGAGCTGTCGACGCCGCCCGACAGGCCGCAGATCACCTTGCCGGTCCCGACCTGGTCGCGGATCTTCTGGACCATCTCCTGACGGAAGGCCGCCATGGTCCAGTCGCCCTTAAGGCCGGCGATGTTGAACAGGAAGTTGCGGTAGATCTTGGCGCCGTTGACCGTGTGGACCACCTCGGGGTGGAACTGCACGGCGTAGATCTTCTTCTCGTCATTGGCGATCGCCGCGAATGGCGCGCCGGTCGAGGTGGCGATGACCTCGAAACCTTCGGGGATGGCGGTGACACGGTCGCCATGGCTCATCCAGACGGTTTCCAGCCCGCCGATGTCGGCCAGACCCTGGAATAGCGGGCTGACCTTGCCGATGGTCAGTTCGGCGCGGCCGAACTCGCCGGCATGTCCGCCCTCGACCCGGCCGCCCATCACGTCGCACAGCAACTGCTGGCCGTAGCAGACCGCCATGAGCGGCACGCCCAGCTCGAAGAGTTTCTTGCCGATGCGGGGGCTGTCATCCTCCAGCACGCTGGCGGGGCCGCCCGACAGGATGATGGCCGACGGCTTGTAGCCGTCGACCAGATCCTCGGCCTTGTCGAACGGATGGATCTCGCAATAGACGCCGGCCTCGCGCACCCGGCGCGCGATCAGCTGGGTCACCTGGCTGCCGAAGTCGACGATCAGGACGCGCTGGTGGTGGGTTTCGGTGGTCATCGGCGGGTCTCCAGCGGTCTATCGGGCGGATCAGGGCGTATACGAGGATCGCTCCAGCACGGCGGCGAAGAAGCCGTCCGTTCCGGCGCGGTAAGGAGTCAGGCGCAGATAGCCTTCGGGCGTGACGTGCTCGACGCCCTCCAGAGCGATCGGCTTTACGGTGAATTCCGGGTGGCGCTCGAGGAATCCGGCGACGCGGTCCTCGTTCTCATCGGTCAGCAGCGAGCAGGTCACGTACACCATGCGGCCGCCAGCCTTCACGAAGGTCGAGGCGTCCTCCAGCACGCTGTCCTGCTCGATCTGGCGCTTGGCCAGCTGGTCCGGCGACAGGCGCCACTTGGCGTCGGGATGGCGACGCCAGGTGCCAGCGCCGGTGCAGGGGGCGTCGACGAACACAACGTCGATCTTGCCTTCCAGGCCCTTCAACGGCGTGGCTTCGATCGGCGAGCGGATCTGCAGGTTGCGGACCCCTGCCCTCTGGCCGCGCCGGATACAGTCGGCCAGGCGGCGAGCGTCGCTGTCGTGGGCGAAGATCTGGCCGGTGTTGCCCATAGCGGCGGCGAGCGCGAGCGTCTTGCCGCCCCCGCCGGCGCAGAAGTCTAGCACCTGCTTGCCCTTGACCTCGCCGGCCACGGCGGCGGCGATCTGCGAGCCCAGGTCCTGCACCTCGAACCAGCCCTTGGAGAAGGCCGGCACGGCTTCCACCGATGGCGTGCGGTCTGCGGCGGCCGGAGGCGGGATGCGGAAGGCGTTTGGCAGGATCCCCGCCGGCGTGGCGTGGATGGGGGCCAGGGCCTTGGCGGCGCGCTCGGCGTCGGTCTTCAGCGTGTTGACCCGCAAGTCGACCGGCGCGCGCTCGGACAGCGCCCGCATCTCGACGGCCTGGTCGGCGCCGAAAGCCCGGACCAGGCGCGGCTCCAGCCAGTCGGGATAGTCGCCAGCGACCGGCGCTGGGGCGCCGTCCAGCGAAACCGGGTTCGCGAGGCGCTCTCGCTCGGCGTCGGTCAACGCACCGAAGCCGTGTTCCTCCGAGGCGGCCTCGGCGATCCGCTCCGGCGTCCAGTTCCAGACGAAGGCCAGCACGCCCAGCACGACGCCTCGCGCGCTAACGTCGCCCATCATCCAACCCAGCGAACGCTTGCGGCGCAGGGCGTCCAGCACCAGGCCCGAGACGAAGGCGCGGTCCTTCGAACCGGCGTACCGCGCCGTCTCGCCCCAGCGCTTCAAGGCCATTTTCGAGGGGAAATGCCGTGTCTCGATCTCGGTCAAAACCTCGATCGCCGCCGAAACCCGTCCGCCGTCGCGCATCAGACCACCAGGGCCGCGAGCAGCATCAAGATCCCGACCATCGAGGCGACCCAGGTCAAGCTGCGCACATAGGGCACGCCGAAGGCATAGAGCGGAATATAGACGGCCCGGGCCGCCACATAGATCAGCGCGCCCACCGAGGTGAGCTCGCCCAGGCGGCCGCCCAGATAGTCGACTAACACCAGGGCCGCGAAGAACGGAAACGTCTCGCGGAAATTGGCGAAGGCGCGTTCCAGACGCCCCGCGACGCCGGTCAGCACGACCGGCTCGTCACGGGGACCCGCGTTCCACTTCAAGCCGCGCTGGGGCTGGGCGGCCACGGCCGCCCACAAAAGGTGGACGATCCCGATCAGGACCGCCGCCGCCAGCATCTGCAGCTCGAAGGCCATCCGCATCGCCTAGACCGCGCTCGGATAGTTCGGGGCTTCGCGCGTGATCATCACGTCGTGAACGTGGCTTTCACGCAGGCCCGCGCCCGTGATGCGCACGAACTTGGCGCGCGCCTGCAGCTCGGGGATGGTCGGCGCGCCGACATAGCCCATGGCCGCGCGAAGGCCGCCGACCAGCTGGTGCAGAACCGGCGAGATCGGGCCCTTGAACGGGGTCTGCCCCTCGATGCCTTCCGGCACCAGCTTGAAGCTGTCCGTCACTTCCTTCTGGAAGTACCGGTCGGCCGAGCCGCGAGCCATGGCGCCCACAGACCCCATGCCGCGATAGCTCTTGTACGAGCGGCCCTGGTACAGGAACACCTCGCCCGGCGCCTCTTCGGTGCCGGCGAACATGGAGCCCATCATGGCGGTCGAGGCCCCGGCCGCGATGGCCTTGGCCAGATCGCCCGAGTACTTGATGCCGCCGTCGGCGATGATCGGGGTGTTGCTCTCGCGACCGGCGCGCACGGCTTCCATGATGGCGGTCAGCTGCGGCACGCCCACGCCCGCGACGATGCGGGTGGTGCAGATCGAGCCGGGGCCGATACCGACCTTCACCGCGTCGGCGCCGGCGTCGATCAGGGCGCGGGCGGCGTCATAGGTGGCGATGTTGCCGGCGACGATCTGGACGCGGTTGGCTTCGCGCTTCAGGCGGCTGACAGCCTGGGCGACCTGGCTGGAGTGGCCGTGGGCCGTGTCGATGACGACGACGTCGACGCCAGCATCCACCAGACCCATCGAGCGCTCGAAACCGGCGTCGCCGACGGTCGAGGCCGCGCCGACCAGCAGGCGGCCCTTGTCGTCCTTGGCGGCCAGGGGGTGAGCCTGGGCCTTCTCGATGTCCTTCACCGTGATCAGGCCGACGGCGCGATAGGCCTCGTCGACGACGATCAGGCGTTCGATCTTGTGCTTGCGAAGCAACTCGCGCGCTTCGATCTGGTCGACGCCCTCGCCCACCGTGATCAGGCCCTCACGGGTCATGATCGCCGAGGCCGGGACATTGGCGTCGCCCTCGAAGCGCATATCGCGATTGGTGACGATGCCGACCAGCTTGCCCGTGCCGCGCTCCACCACGGGGAAACCCGAGATCTTGCGGCGGGCCGTGATCTCGCGGATCTCGGCCAGGGTGGTGTCGGGATGGATGGTCAGCGGATTGATGACCATGCCGCTTTCGTAGCGCTTGACCTCGCGCACCTGATCCGCCTGCTCCTCGTTGGTGAGGTTGCGGTGCAGGATGCCCAGACCGCCGGCCTGCGCCATGGCGATGGCGAGGCGGCTTTCGGTCACCGTGTCCATGGCCGCGGACACAAGCGGAATGTTCAGACTGATTTCACGCGTGAACCGGGTCTCGGTCGTCACCTGGGTGGGCATGACGTCGGACGGGCCGGGTTCGAGCAAAACGTCGTCGAAGGTAAGCCCTTCGCGAATCTCCATCGGAGTCTCCATTTTGCGGCGCGGATATAGCCGTGAGGCCGGGCGTTGTCGACCCGCCGCGAAGGCGAAATGGGGATCATTTTTTCCAAGGTCGGGCGAACCCTCGCGCCAGACCCGCCCAACGAGGCATCTGGCGCCCCAGGACGTCGTCGATGTCAGGTTTCCATCGTCGGCAGTCCCAGCCGCCCCAGCTTCGAGACGACCGCCACGCCATCGCCAGCGTGAATCACCTCGTCGGGCTTTGGCCCATCGATGACCCGGCCATCGCTTCGATCGAGGCGGACGACGAGCAGGCCTCCCCCCCGTCGTTCGAAATCGCCGACCGTTACGCGGCGCGCCGCGAACGACGCCGGGGCGGTGACCACGCTGAGGTCCAGACCGAGCGCGGCGAGGTCCTCCTCGCGCGCGCGCGTGTCGGACCGTCCCTCGCGCAGGAAATTGGCCAGCCGGGGGTAGAGGATGATCTCGGCGATCCGCTCGGCGCCGATATGGGCCGGCATAACCACCTTGTCCGCGCCCGCCTGGATCAGCTTGCGCTCGGTGCTTGGCCGCTCCCCGCGGGCGATGATCTCCAGCTTGGATTCAGGCTGCGCGCCGACAGGGTGATGTAGACGTTGGCCGCGTCGTCGGGCAGCACGGTCGCCAGGACCTTGGCCCGCTCCACATGCATGGCCCGCAGCACGTCCTCGTCGGTGGCGTCGGCGTGGCGACAGAGGAAGTCCAACGCCCTCGCCTCGCGGCAGCGCTCTTCGTCGCGCTCCACGATCACGAAAGTCTCGCCCGCGGCGCTCAGTTCGCTGGCCAGCATCAGCCCAATGCGACCGAAGCCGCAGATGACGATGTGACCCTCCAGCTTGTCGATGTCGCGTTCCACGCGCTTTCCAAAGAAATGTTCGAGTTGCGATTGGGTCAGGGCCTGAACCAGGGCGCCGGTGACGATAATGACTTCCGGTGCATCCGAACACCATCGTGGCCATGGTGACGCCGTGCAAGTAATCAGTGTTGATCGGCCTGACCTCGCCATAACCCACCGTGAAGATGGTCAGGGTCACCATGTAGAGGGCTTCATCGAACGACCAGCCCGCTCGCATGTAGGCCAATATCGCGCACGCGGCGACGATCAGGACGAAAACTACCGCCAGACCCAGATTGCGGAAGGGCCGCGCGATCAGCTTCTCAATCACGCCGCTCTGGCCGTTCACCGTCCCTTGAACCCCGTCGCGACCAGGAAGACCTCCGAGCTGTCGGCGCGGCTGGCCTTGGGCTTGAAGTGCTGGACCTTGTCGAAGTGGCGCTTGAGGCGACCAATGACCTCGGCGGTCTCGCCGCCCTGGAAGGCCTTGGCGACGAAAGCGCCGCCCGGCTTCAGCACGTCGATGGCGAACTCCGCCGCGATCTCGATCAGGCCGACGATGCGCAGGTGATCGGTCTCGCGGTGGCCGACGGTGTTGGGCGCCATGTCGGAGAGCACGATGTCCGGCGGGCCGTCCAGCAGCTCCAGAAGCTTGCCCGGCGCGTCGTCGGCGGTGAAGTCCATCTCCAGGATGTGGGCCGGCGCCACCGGGTCGACGGGCAGAAGATCGATTCCCGCCAGTTGAGTCACCCCGCGCTCGACGGCGATCTGCAGCCAGCCGCCCCGGCGCGCAGCCCAGGTCGATGACCTTCGCGCCCTTGTGGAAGAAGCGGAACTTGTCGTCGATCTCGCTGATCTTGAAGGCCGCGCGGCTGCGATAGCCCAAGGCGCGGGCCTTGGCCGAGAACGGATCGTTGATCTGGCGCTCCAGCCAGGCCTGCTGGCTGGGCGTGCGACCATAGGCGGTCTTCAGGCGCGCGGGCTTGGCGCGGCCGCCTTCGGTGCCTCCGGCCGGCGGCTTGACCATGCGCTTGCGGGAGGCTCTTCATCGCTCATGCGGCTACCGGCTTCTTGGACGATCCGCCGCGACGACGCCGACGCGGGCGCTTCTGCTGGTCGGACATCAGGGACATCAGAAGCCCCTCTCTAAGCCCTCGGTCGGCGACACGCACGCGCGAACATGGCCACAGCTCCTGAACGGCCTGGAGAATGGCCGCGCCGGCGAGGACGAGATCGGCCCGATCCGCGCCGATGCACGGCTCCAGGGCCCGCTCGGCCGCCGTCAGCCCCTGCAGGCGTTCGGACGCCGCGTCGCAGTCGGCGCGATCCATCCAGAGGCCATCGACGATGTTGCGGTCGTAGCGCGGCAGGCCCAGATGCAGGCCCGCCAGGCTGGTGATCGCCCCGGACGTGCCGATCAGGTGCGCCCTGCCCTCCGCGAAGATCTCGCGCATCGGCTCGGCGTGCGGGAAGGCCTCGATCCGGGCCTTGACGTCTTCGACCATGGCCCGAAACCAGCCTTCCTCGGCGCGCTCGCCCTCGGGGAAGCGCTCGGCCAGGGTGACGACGCCGACGGGGATCGACAGCCAGGCCTTGATCGGCAGCTTCCAGGCGGCGAACTGGCGCGGCTTGGCGTCGAGACCGCCGCCCTTCAGATCGACCCAGGACAGCTCCGTCGAGCCGCCGCCGACATCGACCACCAGGGCCGCGTCCTGTGCGCGGTCGAACAGGCTCATGCAGCCGGCGACCGAAAGCTGGGCCTCCTCGCGCGGGCTGATGATGTGCAGCTTGAGGCCGGTCTCTTCCTGCACGCGCCGGACGAAGTCGGGGCCATTGGTCGCACCCCGACAGGCCTGGGTGGCCACGGCCTTCACGCGGATCGCCTTGCGACGACGGATCTTCTCGGCGCAGACCTTCAGGGCCGCCAGCGAGCGCTCCATGGCCGCCTCGGACAGCTGGCCGGTCTGCGACAGCCCTTCGCCAAGACGCACGATGCGGGAATAGGCCTCGACGACGCGGAACCCGCGCGGCGTGGGCGTGGCCACCAGAAGGCGGCAGTTGTTGGTCCCCAGGTCGAGCGCCGCGTAGCAAGCGACGGACTCCTCCTGAGACCTCCGGCGCCGGCCGTGTGGCGCGCCGGGCGCGCGCGGCGCCTCCGACATGGTCTCTACTACCTGTCTCGCAGGCCTTCGCGAACGGTCGCGAAGCCTCACTTCGAGTTGACCATAGCACGGCGCTCGCCTCTCGAAAGGCGCCCGCTTGTGTTCCGCGTTCTGACCTCTACGTTCAGGATTCAGTCAGGTCCGCCCGGCTATCCTTAACGCCATGAACTCGAGACTCGCCAAATTCGCGATCGGACAGGTCGTCAGGCACCGCATCTTCCCGTTCCGGGGCGTGGTGTTCGACGTCGACCCTGTGTTCGCCAATACCGAGGAATGGTGGCAGTCCATCCCGGAAGACATCCGGCCGACCAAGGACCAGCCCTTCTATCACCTGCTGGCCGAGAACGAGGACAACAGCTACGTCGCCTATGTGTCCGAGCAGAACTTGCTGCCCGACGATAGCGGCGAGCCCGTAGGGCACCCCCAGACCGCGGTGATCTTCGAGTCCTTCGATCACGGGCTTTACAAGCTTCGTCCCCGGATCTCGCACTGAGAACAAGGTTTCTCCGCCGAACCCCGCTTTCGGCGCAAACTCCGAACAGCATTTGCGAAAATCCGGGCGTAGCGTCTCTCCATGAGCGGAGATGGCTTTAGCAACGGACCGCCCCCCGGGCGCTCGCCCCGACTGGACGATCGATCAGGGCTGGGAAACCTATTCCCCGGCCGAGCACGACGTCTGGATCACCCTGTACGAGCGCCAGGCCGACATGTTGCACGGCCGCGCCTGCGACGCGTTCATGCGCGGTCTCGACGCGCTGGACCTGCACCGCACCGGCATTCCCGACTTCAATCGCATCAACGAGGAACTCCAACGCCTGACCGGTTGGAGCGTGGTCGCCGTGCCAGGCCTGGTGCCCGACGACGTGTTCTTCGATCACCTAGCCAATCGGCGCTTCCCGGCCGGCCAATTCATCCGCAAGCCCCACGAGTTGGACTATCTGCAGGAGCCGGACATCTTCCACGATGTCTTCGGCCACGTGCCGATGCTGACCGACCCGGTCTTCGCCGACTACATGCAGGCCTATGGCCAAGGCGGCCAGCGCGCGGTGGGACTGGGGCGCCTGACCAACCTCGCCCGCCTCTACTGGTACACGGTGGAGTTTGGCCTGATGAAGACACCCGCTGGGCTACGGATCTACGGGGCCGGCATCGTCTCGTCGCGCGCGGAGTCGATCTTCGCCCTGGACGATCCTTCGCCCAACCGCATCGGTTTCGACCTGGAACGTGTGATGCGCACCAATTACCGGATCGACGACTTCCAGCAGGCCTATTTCGTGATCGACTCGATCCAGACCCTGCAGGAGGTGACGCTGCGCGACTTCAGCGCCCTTTATGAGCGCCTGGCGGGGGCCAGCGAAATCGGTGTCGCCGAGATCCTCCCCGGCGACACCGTCATCACGCGCGGCACTCAGGCCTATGCGAAGGCCGGCGGGCGCTTGGCCTCTGCTCCAGCCGGCTGACCTTTCAGGCCGAACAGAATCCGCACGCCGGGGATGCGCCGGACGATCTCGTAGGTGGCGAAGCAGCCAGCGAAGGTCGCCACGACCAGGATCGCGCCCTCCAGCCCCTGGGGCAGGCCAAGCTTCGCCAGATGGTAGGCCATGACCACGATCAGGGTCTGGTGCACCAGGTAGAACGGGAAAACGCCCAGGGTCAGGTAGCGCAGCGCCGGTCCGCCCTTGTTGGTCAGGTGCTTCGCGCCGAAGCCCAGGATAGCGACGATGGCGCACCAGGTATCGGCGGCGAAGACGAAACGCATCAGCAGCTTCAGTTGCGGCGGCGGGACGGCCGTGTCGCTGCGATAGGTCCAGACATAGACGCTCCAGCCCGCCCAGGCGGCGACAGCCAGCGCCAGAGCCAGCCAGCGCATGGCGGTCAGGCGATCGCGCAGAACCTCGGACTTGGCGAGGCCGAAGCCCAGCAGGAAGGCGCTGAACGAGACGGCGTGGACATAGTGGTCGCCGACCAGGGCGTGGGTCTCGCCATACTTGGCGTAGAGCGTGGCGCGCAGCATCCCCAGGAACAGGATCGGCCAGGCGAACAGACCCACGCCCTTCAGCGTCCACTCGGCGGCCTTCTGGATGTGCTGGCCTGCCTTCTTCCAGACCAGCAGCATGACGGCCAGGACCAGGGTGTAGAAGAGCAGATAGGCCACGAACCACATGTGGTTCCAGGTCGGTGTGGTCAGGCACTCGCCGTCGGTCCCGCACCAGTGTCCCGAGGCCGTGGCGTAGCGGATCCAGAAGTTGTGGACCGTCAGACCGCTGTTCGGATGCAAGGCGATGTACTCGACCACCTGGTAGTAGGACTGCGGTGGCACGATCACGAACATGGCGAACAGCAGCGGCGGCAGCAGCCGTGCGATCCGCGCCCAGGTCAGTTTCCCGACCGATGTCTTGTCGGCCATGAACCGCGTCGCCGCGCCCGAGACCAGGAACAGCAGGGTCAGCCGCCAGGGATTGGTCAGCAGCATGAAGGGCATCAGGCCCTCGAACGATGTGCGGCGACTTCACATGCCATTCCCACGGCACGTAAAACATGCCGGTGTGGTAGAGGATCAGCAGGAAGAACGCGCCGACCCGAATCCAGTCGAGGTCGTAGCGCCGGTCGAGGGGTAGGACTGTCGTGGTCATGAAGAGGCGTCCGGCTTGAAAAGCGATGCCAAGGACCTGACGCAGCGCGCCCCGGCCAGCCAAGCGTCCGGGGATCAGCGGTCGCTGGCTGGGACGACCGGAAAGGCTTCAGGGACCAGCGGCGGGCTTTTCGGGATGATCGGCGAAGAACGCCTGTGGCTAACCCGCGCCTGGATTCTTGGAGCCTGTCTGATCGCGGCGATCACGGTGGTCAACGTCCTGACCATCCAGCACGACGCGCCTAGACTGGGCGTGATCAGGCCGGCGATCTGGGAGGTGAGCAGCGCGCTGGTCACCATGGTCATCTTCGGCATTCCGGCGGCCATGGCCCTCTGGATGGTGCGCAAGCAGCCGCGCTGGTGGCAGGCCGTCCCAGCGCACGTCGTCGCCGTGTTCGTCTATTCGGTCCTGCACGTCTCCAGTTTCGTGGCTCTGCGCAAACTCGGTCACGCGGTGATCCTGCACGAGGGCTACGACTTCGGCCCGATCTCGACCGAGTTCCCGTACGAGTTCCGCAAGGACATGATGTCGTACGGCCTGGCGACGATCATCTACTGGCTGGCTCTGCGGCGCAGCGCCCAGAGGCCCCCGGAGGCTTATGTCCCCGCCCCGCCCGCCACGTTCGACATACAGGCGGGCGCGCGGCTGATCCGCGTTCCCGTCGCCGAGATCCTGGCCGTGCGTTCGGCGGGCAACTATGTTGAATTCGTCCTCGCCCACGACCGACGACCACTGATGCGCTCGTCGCTGAGCGCCGTGCTGGAGGAACTGGCCCCGCGGGGCTTCGTGCGCACCCACAAGTCCTGGCTGGTCAACACGGCCCGCGTGACGGGTCTAAAGCCGGAAGGCTCTGGCGACTACGCCGTCGAGCTCGATGGCCTGGAGGCTCCGCTGTCGCGGCGCTTCCCCGAGGCCTTGGCGGCGCTACGGCGCTAGTGTCCCGATTCCGAAGTTCGCAAGCGCTTGTGGCAAACTCCGACGAACTTCGGAATCGACAAGGACACTAGTAAGCTTATGTTTCTAGTGTGCTTTTTTTGGATTTGAAGTTCGCTCAGAGCCTAATCAAAGTGCGGGCGAACTTCAAATCCAGCACACTAGAGCAGCATCCCCATCAGGATATCGTCCTCGAAGCGGCCGTCGGGGTAGAGACCGCGCTTGGCCTGACGCCCCTCCTGCTGAAAGCCCAGGCGCTCGTAGAGCCGGATGGCGTCCGGATTGCCCGCCCCGGCCGCCAGCTCGATGCGCAGCACCGGAGGACTCATGGTGCGCGCCTCGGCGATCAGGGCCATGAAGAGCTTGGAGCCGATGCCCCGTCCTTGGTGATCCGGCTGGACCGCGACCGTCACCCCGCCCAGCACGTGGGCGAAGAGCGCGATATGCTCACGGCGCGCATGGATCTCGCCGCAGATGCTCCCCTCCTGATCGACCGCCACGAGACAAACGCCGCCTGGCGTCTCGATCACGCCGCGAACATAGGCCTCCGTGATTTCCTCGGGCGTGCGCGCCAGCCGCCCCGGCTGAACCGCCGCGGCCTTGTGCGTGGCCAAGATCCCGGAAAGGTCGTCGAGGCTCGCCTGCCGGATAGTGACGCTCATGACGCCCTCTGGAATGGATAGAAGTCTCCGCCAAGGTCCAGGATCTGGCTGAGTTCGTCCAGAGCCTCCCGGCTCTCGATCAGCAGGTCGGGATCGGCCAGGTCCGCCGGCGCCAGGCGATCGCGATAGCGGCGCCGCACCCAGTCGGCCAAGACGGCGTGCAAACCCGGCGTGAACCGCTGAGCGGAATTGGTCCCCGCCAACTCGGCGTCGGTCAGGACCACCCGCAAACGCAGGCAGGCCGGTCCGCCGCCGTTGCGCATGCTCTGGCGCACATCGACATACTCCACACGCCCGATCGGACCGTTGGAAGAAGCCAGGCTCTCAGCCACCGCGAAAGCGCGCGGGTTGTCGCGCGTCTCGGCCGGGGCCAGCAGCACCAGACGGCCCTCGCCCGGAATCACCAGCAGCTGCGAATTGAACAGATAGCTGGCCACGAGATCGGCCATCGGCAGGTCAGCCTCCGAGACCTCGACGAAGGCCGGCTCGAACAGGCCCTCGGCGGCGGCGCGAACCGCTCGCTCCATCCCGGCGCGGTCCTCGAAGGCGCGTTCGTGGAAGAACAGGCACTCCCGCGTCCCGACGCAGACCACGTCGTTGTGGAACGCCCCGCCCTCGATCGCCGCGCGGCCCTGCCGCGGAAACACCGACCGCGCCGCGCCGTGACGACGCTGGATGGCCTCGAAGGCCTCGCGAGTTTGGCGGGCCGGGAACTTGCCGTCCCAATGGCCCCAGGCCTCGCGCCCCCAGACGAACAGGTTGACGCCCGGCGCGCCATGATCGGCGCAAAGCCGGACATGGTTTGCCGCGCCTTCGTCGGCGAAGTGCGGCTGGGCCGGCAGCGGGTCGTGGACGGCGAAGCGGGCTTCGTCGGGAAACAGACGACGCAGGGCGCGCGTGGTCTGCGGACCTTCCAGGCTGCGATGCAGGTTGGTCAGCAGATTGGCCGGCGTGAAGTGGACTCGGCCGTCGGCCGTATCGGCGCTGGGGGTCACCGTAGCGGCGTTGGCGGCCCACATCGGCGAGGCCGAACAGGCGGCGGCGGCCAGCGCCGGCGCGTCCTTCCAAGCCTGCTCAATCACCGCCGCTTCCGAACCGGAAAAGCCCAGCGACTTCAAGAGGCTTACAGCCGGTCGCTCATGCGGCGGCAACACGAACTGCGGGATGCCCAGATCCGCCAGGCGGCGCATCTTGCCAAGCCCTTCCAGCGCCGCGCCCTGAGGGTTCGATACCTCGCCGGCGTTCTTCTGGCTGGCCAGGTTACCCGGCGAGAGACCGACGTAGGAGTGGGTCGGCCCGACCAGGCCGTCGCAATTGGCCTCGACCGCGCTGCTCATCCGCGCAGCCCCTTGATGTCCTTCAAGGTGTCAGTGATGGACGGCGCCTCGAAACTGGCGACCGGATAGGCGCAGTAGTCGGCGGCGTAATAGGCGCTGGGCCGGTGGTTGCCGGAGGCGCCCAGGCCGCCGAACGGCATCGAACCCGCCGCGCCTGTCGTCGGCCGGTTCCAGTTCACCACCCCGGCGCGAATTCGGTTCAGGAACTGATCCCAACGCTTTGACTCGTTGGAGATAAGCCCCGCCGACAGACCATAGCGTGTGGCGTTGGCGGCTTTCAGCGCCTCGTCGTAGGTGGCCACGCGGCGCACCTGCAGCCACGGCGCGAATAGCTCCTCGTCGGGCGTGTCAACGCCGGTGACGTCGACGATCCCAGGCGTCACGAAGGCCTCGCTGAGCCCCTCGACCGACCTTAGAGAACGGATGCGCTCGCCGCCCATGGTGTCAGCGATGGCGCGAGCGGCCTCGGCGGCGCGAGCCGAGATCAGCGGCCCCATGAACGCTTCGCCTTCCCCGTTCCAAGGTCCGATCGAGAGCCGGTCGGCCAGGACCGCTGTCGCCTCGATCACCTTCCGGCCGAAGGCGTCGTCCGGCAAGATCAGACGCCGGGCGCACGAACAGCGCTGGCCCGTGGTGATGAAGGCCGACTGCACGACCAGCGCCGCGACGGCCTCCGGGTCATCCGCGTCCCAGACCACCAGCGGATTGTTGCCGCCAAGCTCAAGGGCCAGGATCACATCGGGTCGGTCGGCGAAGTGGCGGCGGAAGAAGGTTCCAGCGGCGGCCGAGCCCGTGAACAGCAGGCCATCGATCTCCTGGTTGATCAGCGCCTGGCCGGTCTCCCGCCCCCCTTGAACGAGATTGACGACGCCCGCCGGCGCGCCAGCCGCCTCGAAAGCCTCGACCATCAGCTGACCGGCCAGGGGGGTCTCTTCCGACGGCTTGAACACCACGGTGTCGCCCGCCAGCAGCGCCGGCACGATATGGCCGTTGGGCAGGTGGCCGGGAAAGTTGAACGGTCCCAACACCGCCATGACGCCATGGGCCCGATGGCGCAGCACGGCGCGGCCGAACGGCATGGCGTTCTCGGTGACGCCCGTGCGCTCGTCATAGGCCTTGATCGACAGGTCGACCTTGCCGGCCATCGAGCCCAGTTCGGCCTTCGTTTCCCAAAGAGCCTTGCCAGTCTCGCGGCTCAGGGCCTCGGCGAAGGCGGCGGCGCGCTCGACCAGGATCTCCTTGTAGCGGCGAAGGACAGCTATGCGCGCCTCGCGCGGCTGATCGGCCCAGGCGGGGAAGGCCCGGTGCGCCGCGGCCACAGCCTCGGCGACGTCGGCCTCATTGGCGGCCGCTTCGCGCCATACCGCCTCGCCGGTCGCCGGGTCGGTCGAGACTAGCTCCGGACCGCGCCCCGAACGCCACTTCCCGTCGATGAACAAGCCGCTCATGCCTTCACCCGCACCATGTCGCCTTCATGCACGCCCAAGGCTTGCGCCGTCTCCCGCCCCAGGATCGCGGTCTCGCCGTCGATCAGCGCAGGCGCTCGCACCGCCCGGAACCGGGCAAGCGCGCCAGTGGAGATCAGGGCCTCCTCGCCGAAGGCGTCCTCGCCGATCTTCACCCACAGGCTGCGCGCCTCGCGGACCGTCTTGATGTCGTCGCGCCGCGCGGCGACGGTTGGCCCGGCGTCGAAGATGTCGATCAGGCCCTGATAGCGAAAGCCCTCGGTCTCCAGCATGGCCCGCGCCGCCTCGCCTTCCCGGTGGACGCGGCCCAGCACCTCGCTGGCCTCCTTGGGCAGCAGCTCGGCGTAGATCGGATGACGCGGCGCCAGGTCGAGGATGAACTGGCCGTCGGTCGAGGCGCTCATCATGTCGGCCTCGTCGAACTCCAGGCGGAAGAACTTGCTGGCCACGTGCTCCCAGAACGGGCAACCGCCATCCTCGTCGAACCAGCCGCGCAGCTCGGCCAGCACCATCTCGGCGAAACGCTGGGGCTCAAGGCCGATCAGCATGTAGCGCGACTGGGCGAGCAGGCGCCCCGCCCCGCCCTTGCGGCGCTCGGGCCGCAGGAACAGCGAACCGACCTCCGACCATCCGGCGCATTCATTGACCAGCACCAGGGCCCGGTGATCGAAGCGCTTCTCCAGGGTCGGCGACGACTGGGCCAGGGTGACCACCCGGAACGAAAAGTGCGGCCGCTTCAGCCCCACCCCCGCCTTGACCCCAGCGACGCCGATCACGTCATTGGCCTCCAGGTCCTCCAGCATCAAGGTGTACCAGGCCTCGGGCGGGGCGACACCGGACTGGAAGCTGGCCTCCGACAGCGCCAGGCGCGCACGCAGGGTCGGCTCATCCTCGGGCAGGCTGGTGAAGCCGCGACCGGACAAGACGGCCAGCTCCATCAGGGCGTCGAAGTCGGCGGGGCCGGCGGGACGGACGACAAGCATTCAGATACTCCCCATGGCCGCGTGGATCGCCCTGGCGTCGATCTCGCCGCTGGCCAGTTTCATCAGGATCAGGGCCGAGAGCTGGGCGCGCTCGACGAAGCTCTCGGGAAAGGCGTGCTCGGCCTCGCTATGAATGTCGCCGCCCCGCACGCCCAGGGTGTCGACGTTCGGCAACCCCGAAGCGAATAGGTTGTTGCCCTCGCAGACGCCGCCGGATGGCTTCCAGACGATGTCCTGTCCGAGCAGCGCGCCGACGTCCTTCACCGCCCCGAAGAGCTGCTGCTGGGCGGCGTTGAACGGCTTGGCGCCGCGGGTGATCATGCCATGCAGGTGCGCGTGCAGGTCGTCGCCAATCTCGCCGACGATGCGGGCCACCTCGCCCTCGAACCAGGCGGCGGCCTGCGCTTCAGGGAAGCGGACGTTGAAGCGGACCACCGCCACGTCCGGCACCATGTTCAGCGGCGCGCCGCCGTCGATGCGCGCGACATTGACCGTGACGCCGTCGCGATGGCCGTTCAGCCTGTGCAGCTTCTCGGCCACGCGCGCCGCGCCGATGATGGCGTTGCGGCCAGCGGCGAAGTCGCGGCCGGCATGGGCCGCGCGGCCGTGGATGACGATGTGGAAGTTGCCCGAGCCCTTGCGAGCCGAGGCCAGGGCCCCGTCGGCGAGAGCCGGCTCATAGGTCAGGCCGACATGACCGCGCCGCGCGAAATCCGCCAGCGCGGGCCCGGAGGCGATCGAGCCAATCTCCTCGTCCGGCGACAGCAGCACGCGGTAGCCGATATTGCGCGAAGCAGGGTGGGCTTCGAACCCCTCCAGCGCCGCCAGCATGACCGAGATGCCGCCCTTCATGTCGGCGATGCCCGGACCGTGCAGCGCGCCATCGGGACGCGTTCGCACGACCTGGAACGGACTCGTTTCGGGGTAGACGGTGTCGTAGTGACCGGTCAGCACGACCTGGACCGGGGCCTCGGGACGCACCACGACAGCCAGGGATGGCGGGTGGTGAAACTCGGTCTCGCGGCCGTCGGCGGCGATCTCGCGCGAGGGCGATAGCGGTATCTCGATCGGCGCGGCGGGCAGGCGCGCGGCCGCATCGAGCAGGATTTGCCTCTGGCGCTCCAGCCCGGCCAGATGCCGGCTGCCGGAGTTGATGGCGCACCAGTCCACGGCGCGGTCGACGATCAGACCGCCATCGCGCGCGATGTGATCCAGAACCGCGCGATCTTCTGAATTGAGTCGCATGAAAAGACGGCCCTCCCTCAGTCACGATAACCAAGGGCCGCGGGTAAAACGTTGTCACCTCGAACAGAGGAAACCGGTCACCCGCGCAACAGCCTTGCTTGCT
The DNA here is from genome assembly GCF_044056025.1 of Caulobacter sp. UC70_42. NCBI lineage: Bacteria > Pseudomonadati > Pseudomonadota > Alphaproteobacteria > Caulobacterales > Caulobacteraceae > Caulobacter > Caulobacter sp. UC70_42. The sequence continues at coordinate 4,739,617 of NZ_CP171994.1, forward strand.
TAGTAGTCCTTTCGCCAGCGAACGGAAAGCTTGGCGTCGTTTTGGCCGCCAATGCGAGAAACCAGCGACAGCGTCCGGCGGATACGCCATTCGACCTGAGCGGCGGGTCCCTCCCGGCCGCCGCCGATGATCTCGACATAGACATCGTCGGTCACGTACTTGCCGCCCGACACCGTCATGCCCGTGGCGCTCTCGGCGAACGCCAGTCGATCGAGGCGCGCGAAGCTGCGCAGGTTGCCGATCACGTCGAAGCCGCCGCCGCCCGCCAGCGAGGCGAGCGCGGACGCCAGCTGTGCGGCCTCGATCGGTGACAGCTGCGCGGCCGAGGCGCCGAACAGCACCTGGCTGAGCACCTCGTCGCTGGGGAGCTCGGGCTTGGAGGTCAGGGTGATCTCGGGCTTGGCCGCCGTGCCCTGAATGCGAACCACCGCCGTCAGGGACGTATCCTCGCGGGTCGCCGACAGGTCCAGGCGGATGCGGTCCAACTGGCTGGACAGATAGACCACGCCGTCGTCGTCGAATTCGAACCGCTTGCCGGCGAAGTCGTACTCGCCCCGCACCATGCGCGCCACGCCCGAGAGTTGCGGGGCCAGGGACGTGCCGCCAACGTGGGCGTCCAGCGACAACTCGACATCCAGGCCGCGACCGCGCACGAACACCCGGCGCGGCGCTTTCAGGTCCAGGTCCAGGATCATGCCGCCGGTGGTCGGGCGGCGCTGCAGGCCCTGGTCCAGGTCCTGCGGGCGGTTGCGCTCGATGACGTCCATGGCCACGACGCCGACCGGCGTCTTGCTCTGGGCCGAGACGTCGGCGCGGTCGAGGGTCACCGCGCCCGTCAGCTTGATCTTGCCGTCGGCCGAGCGGTTCACCGCGGCCTGCCCGCTGGCGACGGCGGAGGCCAGATCGTTGTCGATCAGGCGGAAGCTCTTCATGTCCAGCTTGAAGTTGCCGACGCCGTCGCGCGCCAGGCTGATCCGCCCCTGACCGGAGATTGTACCGCCCTGCCCGTCCTCGCCGATGGCCTGACTGACGTCGATGGCGTTGTCGGCCAGAGCCGTTCGAAGGACGACGTTGCGCAGGCGCAGGCCAGTCTGGCCGTCCTCGAAGCCGCCATTGTCCAGGGTCGCCGAGCCCAGCAGGCGCGGATCGGCGAGCGTGCCGCCGATGCTGCCCTGCAGATTGATGCGCCCCGACAGCGAGCGGTCGGCGCCCATCAGCAGGTTCCACAGCGGCTTGATCTCGCCCTTGGCCGAGAATTGCCCCTGCACGCCGCGCTTCTTGTCGATCACCAGGCGCAGCGGCCGGGCCGAGGCCTCGACCGGCAGGACGAGGTTGGCGTCGGCCTTCAGGCCCTGGCTGTTGTCGCCGTCGGCGACAATGGTCAGGTGGCTGTCGGTCAGATCGCCATGGACCTTGGCGTTGAGCGACTGTTCGATCTTCGCGCCGCGCTCGCGGGCGTTCGACAGCCGCATGGTGAAGTCGCCGCCCAGGGTCTCGCCCTGGCCGCGCAGATTGAAGGAGCCGTCGATGTCGCCGTCGAGATCGGGGTTGAAGGCGGTGATCGCCACGCCGGCCAGTTCCGCCTTCAGCATCGCCGTGGCGCCGCCCAGGTCGGCGTCGATATCGGCGCGCCCCTTGTCGATGGCCAAGCGTAGGCGAGCCTGGGTCGGGCCATCGCCAAATCGCACCTTGGCCGTCTCGCGGGTCTTGACCTCGGTGCGGCCCATGCGGCCGGCGGCGTCGAGGCTGAGGTCGTAGATCTTGCCGTTCTGCGCCAGGTCCCCCGTGCCGCCGATGCGCCAGCGGCCACCGGGAGCCTCGCCGCGCGCATCGATCGACAGCGGCAGGCGCGCCAGCGGGCCGTCTGCCTTGATGCGCGCCGAACGGACCCTCCAGGCTCCGGTCGCGACGTCCTCGGCGGTCAGGTCCAGGGTCGCGCTGGCGCCGCCGCCACCGGGCGCGTCGACCAGCTTGGCCGCCCCCCTGACCTGGCCCTGAGGCAGGAAGGCGCCCGGGCCAATGGCGACGGTCAGGTCGGCCGTGGCCGGCAGGCCGTCACGCAGGCTCATCGCCCCCTTGGCCTTGGCGCGCCCGGCGTCGACGTCCAGTTCGCTCAGTTCGATGCCGCCCGGCGAGAAGCGGAAGGCCGTGCGGCCGCGCGCCGGACCATAGCCACTGTCGGCTTGCAGCGCCGCGACACCATCGGTGGCGTTGGGGCCACGCGCGAAGGTCAGGGTCAGATGCGCCTTGGTCAGGGGCAACATGGGCAGGTCAATGCGGTCGAAGTCGGCGTTCAGCTCGGCCTTCGGGGCGGCCAGTGTGCCGCCGACGTGGCCGTCCCCCGCCGCCTTGCCGGCGACCTCGACCGGACCGGCGCGGAACGGACCCGTCGCGGTCCAATCCAGCTTGAAGTCGAGTTCCAGGGCCTTGGCGACCGTCATCTTTCCGGAGGACTGCAAGCTGGCGTTGGTCCCCTCCAGCTTGGCGTCCGCGACGGCCAGGACGCCGTCGTTCCAGCTGGCCTTGCCGTTCAGGCGGGGCGTTGCGCCCAGCAGGCGGTCGATCTCGGGATAGCCAGTGGCGAAACCCGCCGCGCGACCGTCGACCGTGAAGCTCCAGGGCCGGTTGGCGAAGCTGTTGGCCGTCCATTTGGCGGTGACCGAACCCTTCGCGCCCGGCCGCACTGGGCCCATGCTGGCCACCTTCATGTCGCCATCAAACGACAGGCCGCCCAGCGGGCCGCGTTCGCCCTTGCCGGTGACGATGAGGTTCGGAGCATCGATGCGGGCCGATTTGATCAGGAAGCGGCCACCCTTGATCCGCGCGCCCTCGAACGTCGCCTTGGGGCTGGGGCCGAGCAGGGCCAGAATGCCCGTGCCGCCGCCGCCCGACGAGGTCGCCGCAGCCCTGATCTCCAGCTCGCCCTTGGCCCAGCGCACCTTGGCTGGTCCCTTGGCGCGCTTGAGATGGTAACCCAGCAGTTCCAGGTCGGCGACGTCGACATCGCCCTCGACCGAGAAGCCGCCCTCCTCCAGCCGGAAGACGCCGTCGGCGAGACCGCGCCCCATCTGCGGGATGGTGACGATCCGCTTCAGGGCGCCGACCTGGGCGCTGAAGGCGACGCCGTCCGGACCGGTCCGCTTCTTGGCGAGGTCCGCCAGGCCATGGCCACGCAGGGTCAGGTTTTGAGCGATGATCGCCAGGCTCAGGTCCGACAGGCCGTCCTGGGCCGTCTTCCTGCCATCGATCGTGAAGTTGGCTTCCGGCCCGAACATCTGGGCCAGACGTTTGGTCAAGGTCGAGGCCGTGAGATCGATGCGGCCTCCCGCCGAACCGCCCTGCTCTGTCCAGGCGCCCTTAGCCTCAAGCGGCGTCGTCTGGCCCGAACGCGCCGTGACGTTGAACGCCGCTCGGCTGGTCGTGCCATCGGCCTTGGCCTTGAGATCGAAGGTTCGATCCGCCGGCAGGCCCAGCGCGCCGGCGATCGCGCCCCCCATTGGCCTCGGTCGCGTCGGCGACCAGGCGCAGGCTCTTGGAGCGCCCCAGGTCGAAATCGAGGTTCAGGTGATCCCCGACATGGAGGCGCGAGGCCACGCCCAGCTTGCCCTTCTGTCCCCCTTGTCGCGCCATTTCGTAGGCGCCCGCGACGTCGAAGTCGCCATCCTTGCCGCTGAAGGCCGGGCGGGTGATCAGCCGGAACCGGAAGGCGTCGAGATCGACCGACACCGGCGCGGCGCTGGACTTCGGCCCCTTGGGCTCCATCGTCGGACGACGCAGGACGATGACATCCCGCGCATCGATGCTCTCGGCGTGGAAACGGCGGCCGAAGAGCTCGGTGGGCCGCCAGGCCACTCGCAGGTCGTGCGCCTCCAGCCAGATCCCCTTCTCGTCGGAGATGGTCAGACGGCTGACGCCAAAGCTCTTCCAGATGTCGCCCGACAGGCCTTCGATATGCAGCCTGCCGATGCGGCCCAGCTTGAGTCCCGACGCGCGAGCCTCCAGGAACATCCGGCCCTGCGGCGTGATCGGGGCCAGGCGCAGGCCTCCAGCCATGACGATCAGGATGCCGGCCAGGATCGCCGCGGCGATCAGCACCGCGCCGCCCCAGCCGATCTTCTTAGAGACCTTCACGGCGGCCTCGCCGGTGGCCTCGGCGGCGTTGGCGACGGTCTCCGCCAGGTCAGGCTTGTCGCGCTCCGTGCTCAAAAGCTTTGACCGATGCTGAGATAGACTTGGAAGGCGGGATCGCCCTTGCGGCGCCCCATGGGCACGGCGACGTCGGCGCGAATAGGGCCAAAACCCAGGTCATAGCGGACGCCAAGACCAGCGCCAGCCCGGAAGTCCTCGCGTTGCGGCGTATTGTGCGTGCCGATGGCGCCGGTGTCGATAAAGACCACGCCGCTCCATTTCGAGGTGATCTTCTGGCGCAGCTCGACAGAGGTCTCGACCAGCGAGATGCCGCCCTGCGGGGTGTTGTCGGTCAGGCGTGGCCCGATGGCCTGGTAGGAATAGCCTCGCACCGAGCCGCCGCCGCCGGCATAGAAACGCCGCGAAGCCGGAACGTCCTGGACGCCGCCACCGACAATGGCGCCCAGCTTCACACGGCCGGCGATCACGGTGCTGGCCTGCCGACCGAACGGGATATAGGCCGAGCCCTGGGTGGCCAGCTTCAGGTAGGGAACGGTCGTGTCGCCGACCACGTAGGTCGGCTCGCCCCGGGCCTCCAGACGCCAGCCGCGCTTGGGATCCAGAATGTTGTCCGAGAAGTCCCAGGCATAGGCCGCCAAGCCCGCGAAGGTCGCCAGATTCAGCTTGCGACCCGCCACCAGGCCGTTTCGGTTCACCTGCTCCTTGGTCTGGGAGATATCCAGCGAGACGCCGAAGGTGCGATAGGCGGTCGTCTGCCGTCGCTTGGTCAGGTCCACACCGACCGTGGCGCCGGTTTCGTTGTAGGCGTCGGTGTCGTTGCGGAATATGGCGCTGTTCAGCTTTAGCGTCTGCTGAGGCCGCCGCCAGTGCGGCAACGAGATCTCGGCCCCCAGGCGCTGCTCCAGTTTGGCGAATCTTAGGGCGTAGGTCGTGGTGTCGGCGCGCTTCAACCGGTTGTAACGGATCCAGCGCGCGTCGATGCCCGCGCCTTCGCTGGTCGAATAGCCGGCGCCCAGTTCGATGGTGCGCGACTTGCGATCCGCCAGGGTGACAACGACGGGGCGATAGCCCTCAGCCGTGGCCTTGTCCGTCCCCGCCAGCGAGACCGAGATCGAATCATAGACGCTGGTGTCGCGCAGACGGCGCTCCAGTTCGGCCACGTCCTCTGGATCGTAGACGTCGCCAGACACCCAGGGAGCCAAGCGGCCAACCCAGGCGGCGTTGGTGCGCCCCTTGGTCACAAGCTCGATGCCGTCGAGATGGACCAGTTCACCGGCCGCGATCTTGAAGGCCGGCCGGACCGTGTGGTCGGCGTGGTCGACAATGACCTCGCGCGGCTCGGCGGCCGCGTCGGCATAGCCGAGCTTGGCGACCTGGGCGACGACACGCCCCTCGGCGCCCACGACATCCGCGGAACGGCCGGGCTCGCCCTCGGTCAGGCGCATGGCGGCGGCGGCGCGCTGCCGGGTGCCTTCATCCGGCGGCGCACCGGACCAGTCGATCCGCGGGTCGGCGATCAGGAACACGGGACCGGGCGTGATCTTGACCACGGCGCGCGGCGGCTCGCCGTCCAGGACATCGGGCTCGACGGTGTAGCCGTAGTAGCCCTCGGCCCTCAGGACGGCGATGGCGTCCTCGCCAGCCTGGCGGGCGCGTCGACGGGCTTCGGCCCGGCTTTGGGCCGACGTCTTGGATTGGGTGAGGGCGCGCTGGATGGCGTCACGCAGGTATCTGTCTTCGACACCTTGAATCTGGGCCATCGGCTCGTCGGCAAGCGCAGCCGAGGCGATAAGCCAAGTCGCCGCCGTCAACGCGAGGGTAGTCCGCCCAAGCACCAAATCACGTTCCCCGCGCGAAGCGCCCCCCGGGCCCTGCTGTAGTCCGGGGTGGCGCCGCTGTCACGACAGGAAATGCAACGAACCTTGCCCGAGCGGCGCTTCTCAAAGCGGGCGAATGGCGCCCGAAATGATAAGCAGTCATGCGCATCCACGCGGCGGACGTCGAATCCGGCGCGCATGGTGGTCGCTACACTCTAGAGTCGGGGACGGCGCGGGCTCACCGGTCCGCGCCCAAGGTTATGAGAAACGTGGATAAAAGCGTGGCGGCGAAGACCCAAACCCTCGTGGACGCACCGACCCTGCCGATGACGGAGGCGGCGTACCTGCCGGGGATCGCCTACGACGAGATGTTCACGCCCGAAGGCGAGGTCCGGCCGCACTACGATCCGCTGCATGGCCGCATGTCGACCCTCGGCGCCGAGGAACTGGCGGGGCGTCAGCGGACGCTGGAACGTTCGTTCCTGCTCCAGGGCATCACCTTCACCGTCTATGGAGCCGACAACACCACCGAGCGGGTCATGCCGACTGACCTGTTCCCACGCATCATCCCGGCGGCGGAATGGTCGAAGATCGAGGCAGGCCTGGCCCAGCGGCTGCAGGCGCTGAACCTGTTCCTGGCCGATATCTATGGCGACCAGCAGATCCTGATGGACGGCGTGGTTCCGCGCGAGCTCGTGCTGGGCGCGCCGTCGTATCGCCGCGAGATGCAGCACGTCTATGTGCCGCACAAGGCCTACGCCAATGTCTGCGGCAGCGACCTGATCCGCTGCCAGGACGGCCAGTTCGCGGTGCTGGAGGACAATCTTCGGGTCCCGTCCGGCGTCTCGTACATGCTGGCCAATCGCGACGCGGCCAAGCGGACCTTCCCCGGCACCTATCGGGCCGCTGGCGTGCGGCCGGTCGAGCGCTACCCCGACCTGCTGCTGGCCACGCTGAAGAGCATGGCCGCGGACTGGCGCGGCGACCCGCAGGTCGTGGTGCTGACGCCCGGAGTCTATAACAGCGCCTATTACGAGCACGCCTATCTGGCTCGGCTGATGGGCGTGCCGCTGGTCGAGGGCCGTGACCTCGTGGTGCACGAGAACATGGTCTACATGCGCACCACGACCGGCATCCGCCGGGTGGACGTGATCTATCGTCGGGTCGATGACGACTTCATCGATCCCCTCACCTTCCGGCGCGACAGCTCGCTGGGCGCGGCCGGTCTGTTCAACGCCTATCGCGCCGGCAATGTGGTGATCTGCAACGCGCCGGGCACCGGCGTCGCCGACGACAAGGCCGTCTACGCCTATGTTCCCGACATCATCCGCTACTATCTGGGCGAGGACGCCATCCTGCCCAATATCGAGACCTTCCTCTGCCGCGAACCGCGCCAGCTGGGTCACGTGCTCGACAATCTCGACAAGTACGTGGTCAAGGCGGTGGGCGCCTCGGGCGGCTACGGCATGCTGGTCGGCCCGCACGCCAGCCAGAAGGAGCGCGAGGAGTTCGCCCAGGCGATCAAGGCCGATCCGGACAACTACATCGCCCAGCCGACCATCCAGCTGTCGACCGCGCCCTGCCTGGTGGACGGCCGCATCGAGCCCCGTCACGTCGACCTGCGCCCCTTCATCCTGTCGGGCGAGAAGACCATCGTCACGCCCGGCGCCCTCACCCGCGTGGCGTTGAAGCGAGGCTCGCTGGTGGTCAATTCCAGCCAGGGCGGCGGCTCCAAGGACACCTGGGTTCTGGCCGAGGAGAACAGCCAGACCAATGGCCACGGCAATGGGAGCGCCCGCCCATGATGCTCGCGCGCGTGGCTGACAGCCTCTACTGGCTGGGTCGATACATCGAACGGGCCGAGCACCTTTCGCGCCTCTCCAGCGTCATGTTGAACGCAACCCTGGATCAGACCGACTCCGGCGCCCACGCGGTGCGGATCGCCATGGCCGCGGTGGGCGATCCCGCCGACGGCGTGGACGTCGGCTCTTTCGAGGCCGCCGAGGCCCTGGTCCTGGATCGCAGCGACACCAATTCGGTGGTCTCGTCCCTGGCCCGGGCGCGCGAGAACGCCCGCCAGGTCCGCGACCAGATCACCACCGAGACCTGGGAGCGCCTGAACCTGCTCTATCTGAAGGTCACGGACGACAAGGCCGCCAAGGAATTCTCGGACGGCTCGGCCAACTTCCTGCACGACGTCATCGCCGACTTGCACCTGTTCAAGGGCGCAGCCGACACCACCATGAGCCATGGCGAGAGCTGGCGGTTCATGATGCTGGGCATCTATATGGAGCGCGCGCAGCTGGTCTCGCGCCTGCTCGAAGTGTGCTTCGCCGAGAGCCCCGTGCACGGCCACGTCGACGACCACGTGGCCCTGGTCAGCGTGCTTCGGATGGCCTGCGCGCTGGAGCCCTATCTGCGGGTCTACACCGCCGAGATCGAACCGCGGCACATCCTCGAATTCCTGGTCTTCGACGAGGACTTCCCGCGCTCGATCCGCTTCGCCACCGCCCAGATCGAACAGCACCTTTCGGCCATGGCCCGCAACGCCTTCATCGGCGAGCGGCCGGGTCCCGAACGCCTCGCGGGTCGCCTCAAGGCCCGCCTGCAGTTCGCCGATGTCGACGAGCTGGAAGCCGTCGGGGCCGGACCGCTGCTGACCACCGTCGTCAACGAATGCGCGCGCATCCACGAAGCGATCTACGAGACCTTCGTGGCCTATCCGCTCGAAACGCGCTTGCCCGCATAGGACCGAACCCGTGCTGCTCGAAATCCGCCACGTCACCCAGTACCACTATGAGAAGCCCGTGCGGGAAAGCCTGATGGAGCTGTGGATGCAGCCTCAGAAGACCGCCCGCCAGCGCCTAGTCAGCTTCGAGCTGGACCTGGAGCCGGCCGCCCAGGTGTTCTCGTACGCCGACAGCTTCGGCAACGCCGTCTACCACTTCGACGTGCCCCAGCCCCACGACAAGCTGACCATCGTCGCCCGCTCGGCCGTCGAGACAGAGCCGACCGGCGAGCGTCCAGACTATCTGGACATGGGCGAGTGGGACCGCCTGCGCAGCGAATTCGTGCGTGGCGAATGCTTCGACTTCCTGCGCCCCCATGGCTTTGTCCGGACCACGGAAGCCCTGCGGACCTTCATTTACGAGCACAACCTGGACACCCTAAGGCGCAAGGACCCGCTGACAGCGGTCCGCACGCTGTCCGAAACCATCTACAGGGCGTTCGAATACCAACCGGGCGTCACCGACGCCGACAGCCCGATCGACCTGGCCCTGAGCGCCGGGCGCGGGTCTGTCAGGACTTCGCGCATATCATGCTGGCCATCTGCCGCGAGTGGGGCATACCGGCTCGCTACGTGTCCGGCTACCTGTTCACCGATCGCGACGCCGGCGACCGTTCCGACCCCGGACGCCACCCACGCGTGGGTCGAGGTGTTCCTGCCCAGCCTGCGCTGGGTGGGCCTGGACCCGACTAACAACATGATGACCAGCGAACGCCATGTCGGCGTGGCGGTCGGCCGCGACTATGCCGACGTCACCCCCTCACGCGGGGTCTACAAGGGGGATGCGGAGAGCCAGCTGGCCGTGGGGGTCACGGTCCGCCGCGCGAGGGCCGCCCTTGCCGAGCCGGAATTCCTGCGCATGGCCCGCCCGAGCTTCGCCGGCGGGCGTCGCCGACCCGACGCGGCGTTGAGGGAAGAACTTCACCAACAACAGCAACAGCAGCAATAGCGCCCTACTGAAGGATCTCCGGCGGCAGGTTGGCCGCGAACCGGCGGGCGATATCGAGAGCGCCGGCCGCGCCGCCCGCGCGAGGCCCCATGCGCTCGGTCTGCAGAAACTGCACGCCCACCTCGGCGCCCGAACGCCAGACGACATGCGCCAGATGCACCCGGCGCCCGCCGGCGTCGACGAAGATGAACTTGTCCGGCGGCGAGGCGATGCCGGCCGTCGACAGTCGCGCGCCCTTCTCGGCCACGTCCAGCAGCGAGCATTTCCACGAGCGCGGATCGTCGACGATGTAGATCTTGCGCGCCGCCGGCATCCGAGGATGCGCGCGGCGTTCAGCGCCCGAGGGCTCGACCATGACCATGCGACCTTAGAACTCCCGTCGAGTCGTCGACGACCTTAGCGCGAACGACGGTTCCACGCGCCAACCTTGAACGCCGTTCGTCCGATCCCTGTGTAACGGGTATAAACTTAGGCAGCGTAAACGTGGGCCTTGCGGGCGGCGATCTTCACCGTGCCCTGGAACCGGGGCGCTTCCGCGCGAGAGGCGCTGATCTCGATGGGGCGACCATCGGCGGCGGTGGCGTTCACCGTGGTCAGGGCGCCCTGCACATGGGCGCGGTCGACCCTCACCGCGAAGCCGCCATCATCCAGCACGAAGTCGTGCGGCCGGACATAGGCCGTGGCCGAGCCGTCGCGAACGCCGCCGGCCGGCAGGCGCAGCGCGCCGGCCTTGAATTCACCGCCGCCGACCTGCCCCTCGAAGCAGTTGGCCTCGCCGACGAAGCCGCAGACGAAGGCCGTTTCGGGCTGGTCGTGGACCTGATCGGGCGTGCCGATCTGCTCGATCGAACCCTTGTTCAGGATGGCCACGCGATCGGCCAGCTCCAACGCCTCCTCCTGGTCGTGGGTCACGAAGATGGTGGTGACGCCCGTGGCGTCGTGGACGCGGCGCAGTTCCTTGCGCAGCGACTTGCGGACCGTGGCGTCCAGAGCGCCGAACGGCTCGTCGAGCAATAGCACGCTAGGCTGCACCGCGAGGGCTCGCGACAGGGCCACGCGCTGGCGCTGACCACCCGAAAGCTGCGAGGGGTAGCGCTTCCCCAGGCCGTCCAGCTCGACCAGCTTCAGCAGATCCTCGACCCGTTGGGCGATCTCGGCCTTGGACGGCTTGTCCTTGCCCTTCCGCACGTCCAGGCCGAACGCGATGTTCTTGGCCACGGTCATATGCTTGAACAGCGCGTACTGCTGGAAGACGAAACCCACGCGGCGATCGGCCGCCGAAGCGAAGGTCACGTCCTCGCCATCGAACAGCACTTGGCCGGCGTCGGGGAACTCCAGGCCGGCGATCGTCCGCAGCAGCGTGGTCTTGCCCGAGCCCGAAGGTCCCAGCAGCGCCAGAAGTTCGCCGTCGGCGATCTCGAGATCGACCTTGCTCAGGGCCGGATAACGACCGAACTGCTTGTCGACGGAGCGGATGGAGATGGTCATTTGACTGCTAGGTCCGTTCAGTGTCCGCCGCGCCCGCGCACGCCGGGTTGGACGATTTCCAGCGCCGTCTTCAGCACCAGGGTCACCACGGCCAGCAGGCAAAGCAAGGCCGCGACGGCGAAGGCGCCGACGAAATCGTACTCGTTGTAGAGGATCTCGACGTGCAGCGGCATGGTGTTGGTGAGGCCGCGAATGTGGCCACTGACCACCGATACCGCGCCAAACTCGCCCATGGCGCGGGCGTTGCACAGCAGCACGCCGTACATCAGCCCCCAGCGGACGTTCGGCGCGGTCACCCGCCAGAAGGTCGTCAACCCGCTCGCTCCCATGGACACGGCGGCTTCCTCCTCCGCGGTCCCCTGCTCCTGCATTAGTGGGATCAGCTCGCGGGCTACGAAGGGGAAGGTGACGAAGACGGTCGCCAGCACGATGCCGGGCACGGCGAAGATGATCTTGATGTCGTTGTCGACAAGATAGTCGCCAAACCAGCCCTGCAGACCGAAGATCAGCACGTAGATAAGACCCGCCACCACTGGCGACACCGAGAACGGCAGGTCGATCAGCGTGATCAGCAGCGGCTTGCCCTTGAAGTCGTGCTTGGCGATCGCCCAGCTCGCGCACAAGCCGAAGGCGGCGTTGAACGGCACGGCGATCGCCGCGGTGATCAGGGTCAGCTTCACGGCCGCCAGGGCGTCGGCGTTGTTGATCGCGAGCAGCGCCGCGTCGAGACCCTTACGCAGGGCCTCGGCGAACACGGCGGCCAGCGGCAGGATCAGAACGAGGGCCAGGAAGGCCATGACCGTCCCGATCACCAGGACCTTGGCCCAGAGCGGATCCTCGGTGGCGCGACGGTGGGAAGCGGCCGCCATCAGTCGAACCTCCGCGCCCAGGCCTGAATGGCGTTGATGACCAAGAGCATCGTGAACGAGACCGTCAGCATCACCACCGCGATCGTGGCGGCGCGCGCGTACTCGAACTGCTCCAACTGGATGATGATCAGCAGCGGCGCGATCTCGGACTTGTAGGGCATGTTGCCGGCGATGAAGATCACCGAACCGTACTCCCCGACACCACGCGCGAAGGCCATGGCGAAGCCCGTCAGCCACGCGGGGGCCAAGGCCGGAAGGACGATCCTCAGGATGGTGTCGATCCGGTTGGCGCCCAGGCTGGCGGCAGCCTCTTCCACGTCCTCGGCGGCGTCGCGCAGAACCGGCTCTATGGTTCGGACCACGAACGGCAGGCCGATGAAGATCAGGGCGATGGTCACGCCCACCGGGTTGTAGGCCGCCTTTATGCCCAGGGGCGTCAGGAACTGCCCGACCCAGCCGGTCGGCGCGTAGAGCGTCGCCAGGGCTATGCCGGCCACGGCGGTTGGCAGGGCGAACGGCAGATCGACCAAGGCGTTGACCAAAGTCTTGCCCGGAAAGTCATAGCGCACCAGCGCCCAGGCGGTCAGCACGCCGAACACGCCGTTGATCACCGCCGCTACGAACGCCGCGCCGAAGCTCAGGCGATAGGCGGCCAATGACCGCTGCGACGTCGCCACGGCCCAGAACTCGGCTGGCGACTGTTGCGCGGCCTTCAGCACAACGGCGCTCAACGGAATCAGGACGATCAGAGACAGCACGGTCAACGTCACGCCCATGGTCAGGCCGAAGCCCGGAATGGCGGACCGTCGCCGGAACAATGTCCGCTTGCTCGGCGGCGCGGGCGGCCGGCGGGCGGCGGTCTCGGCGGTCATCGTCTGATCGTCGTCCAGGGTCCGGGCTCGCCACATGGCTCTAGGCAAAGGCTGAACGCGCAGAGCCCCATCCGGGTCCCGCGACGTCGTTGAAACTAGGCCGCTTAAATCTCTACCTCGACAATAGGGCAAACGAGAAAAGCGGGCATGGACGTGGAGAAAAACTGGCGCGCGAACCACAGGTCCGCATGAGCGAAAGGCCGAGATTGTCAGGAATCCGCGCCTTGCGCGCGACGAAAGCTCCAGAACATCAGAAGCTTGAATTGGTAGGCCGGGTGGGGTTCGAACCCACGACCATTCGATTAAAAGTCGAATGCTCTACCACTGAGCTACCGGCCCGCTCACGATCCGGCGGGGACCGGTGGAAGCGGCGCGGACCATAGTCGGGGGTCTTCGCGGTCGCAAGCATGGTTTCGCCGTTTTTCCGGTGGATGACGGCAAAGCTGTGAGCGGGTTAGGGTGAGTCATGCGTGGAACCTTGCTTTTGGCGGTCTTTTGCGGCGCGGCGCTGGCTGGAACGGCCGGCGCGCGCCAGCGACAAGAAACGCCGCCGCTGCTAGGCGCGGCTCCCCCACAGCAGGAAACCCCGGTCGAGCCGGTCGACGACGGACGAATCAAGTCGACCTCCGAGGCGAACCGGGAGGGCATCTCGGGCGCGATGAGCGCGCCGCTGCGCGATGTGAACATCGTCCGCACCAAGATCCCGCGCGTGCTGCTGGAGGCGATGGACGATCCCTATCAGCGCCCCGCTCGCGCCGACTGCGTGAGCCTGATCGCCCTGGTCGCGCCGCTCGACACCGCCCTGGGCGAGGATATCGATCGTAATCCACCGGTCGACGGCGAGGATCTGATGGATCGCGGACGCAGGGCGGCTGGTCAGGCGGCGCTCGGCGCGCTCGCCAGCACCGCCCAGGACATGATCCCGATGCGCGGCTGGGTGCGGAAGCTGACCGGGGCCGAGCGGCACGACCGTCTAGTGCAGAGCGCCATCACCTCTGGCAATGTCCGCCGGGCCTATCTGAAGGGTCTGGGCGAGGCGCGCGGCTGCAATCCGCCGGCTACGCCGCAGCATAAGCCGCCGGCCGCCCCCGTGGTCGTCGACCCGGGCATGCCGCCGCCACGCGATCCCTACGGCCCGCGCAAGCCCCGTTTCCCGATCGTGAAGGAGGAGGCGCCGACAGTGCCTCAGGGACCGAGGGACTAGCCTTCGTTCAGGTGCCGGGCGCGGAAGTCGCGGCGGAATTGTTCGAACCGCCCTTCGGCGATCGCCGCGCGCATCGCCGCCGTCAGCGCCTGGAAGAAGGCGATGTTGTGCCAGGACAGCAGCACCTGTCCCAGGATCTCCTCGGCCTTGAACAGGTGGCGCAGATACGCCTTCGAGTAGTCGCGGCTGGCCGGGCAGTCGCTGTCCGGATCCAGCGGCGTCTCATCCTCGGCGAACTTGGCGTTCTTCAGATTGATCGGCCCGTCCCAGGTCCAGGCCTGGCCGTGACGGCCCGAGCGGGTCGGCAGCACGCAGTCGAACATGTCTACGCCGCGCGCCACGGCCTCGACCAGGTCGATCGGCTTGCCGACGCCCATCAGGTAGCGCGGACGATCCTCGGGCAGCAGGCCTGGCGCGTAGTCCAGCACATCGCACATCGCCTCGTGCCCCTCGCCCACCGCCAGACCACCGATGGCATAGCCGTCGAAGCCGATCTCCCGCAGGCGATCGGAAGACTCGCGGCGCAGATTCTCGAACGTCGAGCCCTGCTGGATGCCGAACAGCACCTGGCTGTCGCGCGTCCCGAAGGCGTCCTTCGAGCGCTGGGCCCAGCGGGCGGACAGTTCCATGCCCTTGCGCGCCCTCGCTTCCTCGGCCGGCCAGGCGACGCACTCGTCCAACTGCATGACGATGTCGCTGCCGAGCAGATCGGCCTGGATCTCGATCGAGCGTTCAGGGGTCAGCACGTGCTTGGAGCCGTCGACGTGGCTGGAGAAGGTCACCGCCTCCTCGGTCAGCTTGCTGATCCCAGACAGCGACATGACCTGGAAGCCGCCGCTGTCGGTCAGGATCGGCTTGTCCCAGCGCATGAACTTGTGCAGCCCGCCCAGGCGCGCCACCCGCTCGGCCGATGGTCGCAGCATCAGGTGGTAGGTATTGCCCAGGATGATGTCCGCCCCGGTGTCCTTAACCTGGTCAACGGTGAGGGCCTTCACGGTGGCGGCAGTGCCCACGGGCATGAAGGCCGGCGTGCGGATGTCGCCGCGCGGGGTCTTCAGGACGCCGGTACGGGCCTTGCCTTCGGTGGCTTTGATCTCGAAGGGAAACGCCATGCTCAAGTCTCGTTCCTGAACAATAGGCTGCCATCCCCGTAGGAATAGAAGCGGTAGCCCGTCGATATGGCGTGTTCGTAGGCCGCGCGCATGGTCGCCGATCCGGCGAAGGCGCTGACCAGCATGAACAGGGTCGACTTGGGCAGGTGGAAATTGGTCATCAGCACGTCGGCGGCGCGGAAGCGATAGCCGGGCGTAATGAAGATGGCCGTCTCGTCGGCGAACGGCCGCACGATCCCGTCTTCGCCCGTGGCGCTCTCCAGCAGGCGCAGGGACGTGGTGCCGACGCAGACGATGCGGCCGCCAGCGGCGCGGACGGTGTTCAGGGCGTCGGCGACCTGGGCGCTCACCTCGCCGAACTCGGCGTGCATCTTGTGCTCGGAAACGTCGTCGGTCTTGACCGGCAGGAAGGTCCCCGCGCCGACGCGCAGCGTCACGAAGTGCAGGGAGACGCCCTTGGCCTTCAGAGCTTCGAGCAACCGCGGCGTGAAGTGCAGGCCGGCGGTCGGTGCGGCCACCGACCCGTCCTCGCGGGCGTAGATGGTCTGGTAGTCGGCGCGATCGCGCTCGTCCTCGCCCCGCTTGGCGGCGATATAGGGCGGCAGCGGCATGTCGCCGTGCCTGGCGATGCCGGCATCGAGGTCCGGACCGGAGACGTCGAAGGCCAGTACGATCTCGCCGCCCTCGTGCTTTTCGGCAACGGTGGCATCGAGCCGATCACCCTCGCAGGCGCGGTCTTCACGAGAACCGAACGCCACACGGTCGCCGACCTTCAGCCGCTTGCCCGGGCGCATGAAGGCGCTCCAGTGGCTGGGCGAGACGCGGCGGTGCAGGGTCGCCTCGACGGCCACGGGCGTGCCGTCCGCCCCGCCGGTCGTGCGGCCCTCGCGCAGGCCGGACAGGCGCGCGGGGATCACGCGCGTATCATTGAACACCAGGGCGTCGCCCGGGCGCAGGAAGTCGGGCAATTCGCGGACAATGTGGTCGGCGAGTTCTTCCCCCGGACGGACCACCAGCAGGCGCGCGGCGTCGCGCGGCTCGGCCGGGCGCAGGGCGATATGATCCTCGGGTAGGTCGAAATCGAAGTCGGAAAGGCGCATGGGCGGGCTTCAAGCGCACGATGGGCCAAGGACGTCAAGACATAGGTCCTCGATCGATGGCAAGCAGGTGACACTCCGCGCCACGATAACCCGCTCAGCGGAGCCGCAACCTCAACTTCTTCCGCCGTCCGGCGCGCAAGGCGACGCATCCTTTACGGAAGGCATGGTATGGGCGGCGCATGCGCCTGATCGTCCAGCTCCTGAGTCTCCTTGTTCGCGGCACGGCCCTGATGCTGGGCCTGGTCGGCGCGGGGCTGGCTATCGCCTGCCTGGGCGGAGCCTGGAGCGATCGGCTGGACGCCTTCACCCACGTCGCCCCGCTGTGGCTGATGATGGGCGTCGGCGCGCTGGCGCTGGGCGGCGTCTTCGCGCGCGGCGGCGAGCGCTGGGTGATGGTCGGGCTGGGCGCGACGACGATCCTGGCCTGCGCCGTTCTGATGCTGCCGGAATACTGGGCCGCCTGGCGCTTCAAGCCGACGACGCCCGCCGCCAGCGACCTGAAGATCATTCAGTTCAACGTCTGGCACGACAACCGCACGCCCGAGAAGAGCCTGGCCTGGATCCTGTCGCAGGACGCCGATGTCGTGCAGATCGAGGAAGGCGGCGGCGACTCCTGGCCGATCGTGAAGGGCCTGCGTGACGCCTATCCGTTCGCCTCCTGTGACAAGATCACCCGCTGCGAGACCTGGATCTTCTCGCGCAAGAAGATGATCGCGCGCGGCGGCATGCCGACGCCGCAGCCCTATCTGGCCGGCGCCTGGGCGACCCTGGCCGATCCCAAGGGCGCCTTCACCGTCGTCGCCACCCACTATACCTGGCCCCTGCCGGCCGGCCTTCAACAGGCCCAGAGCCGCAAGCTGGCCCAAACCCTGGCGCCGTTCGGGCAGAAGAGCACCATCCTGACCGGCGATTTCAACTCCACGCCCTGGTCGTGGACCCTCAAGCGCCAGGACAAGGCGCTGGGCCTGCGCCGCTGGACCCGCGCCCTGCCCTCGTGGCCAGCCGGCAAGTTCTCACGCGTGATGGCCGCCCCCGCCCCTTTCCTGCCAATCGACCACGTCTATGCCGGCAGCGAGTGGCACGCGGTCAGCGTCGAGCGCGGTCCGTCGCTAGGCTCGGACCACCGGCCGATGGTCGTGACGCTGCGCCGCAAATAGAAACGGCCCCGGACCAAGTCCGAGGCCGTTTCCAGATCAATGCGCGCGAACGCTTAGGCGTCGGCGGCGATCTTGGCGCTGATGATCTTGCCCGGCGCGCGCGGCGGCTCGCCCTTCGGCAGGGCGTCGACATGTTCCATGCCCTCGGTCACCTGGCCCCAGACGGTGTATTGCTTGTCCAGGAAGGTGGCGTCGTCGAACACGATGAAGAACTGGCTGTTGGCCGAGTCCGGGTTCGGGGTGCGGGCCATCGACACCACGCCACGCACGTGCGGCTCGTCGTTGAACTCGGCTTTCAGGTCCGGCTTGTCCGAACCGCCGCGGCCGGTGCCCGACGGATCGCCGCCTTGGGCCATGAAGCCCGGGATCACGCGGTGGAAGACGACGCCGTCATAGAAACCTTCGCGCACCAGTTCCTTGATCCGCGCCACGTGGCCTGGAGCCAGATCGGGACGAAGCTTGATCGTGACCGGACCGCTCTCGAGGGTCAGGATCAGGGTGTTTTCGAGATCGGCCGACATGGTCTTCCCTTGGGTGACAAGTGTTGTGAACGCGCTTCTAGCGCGGTTCACGCCCCCGTGTGAACCAAGTTGAGGCCCGAAACCGTTCGGTCTCAGCGAACCTCGACCGGAAGATCGAGATCGCAGACCGAGAAATCGGCGCCTTTCAGCTTACGAAGGCGCTGGGTTTCGGCGGCGAACCAGGCGCCCTTCGGGTCGATTACCCGCACCTTCGGACGCTGGCTTTCGGGAATGTCCGACAGCAGACGAACCTTTTGCATCTGGTCCTGCGGGGCCGGAACGGGCTCGCCGGTCTTGATGGCGCGTACGGCGTCCAGCCCGCTGATCACGCGGCCAAAGGCGGTGTAGCGTTTGTCCAGCGACGGATAGGGCTGGCGCATCAGGAAGAACTGGCTGTTGGCCGAGTTGTTGTCCTCGTCGCGGGCCATACCGATCACGCCGGGGCAGTAGGTTCCCCAGGCCGAGACCTTCTTATCGGCGGTCATGTCGCTCCAGGTCCAGGCCTGACTGACGACCGGCAATGATTTCAGGTAGCCGACCTCCAGGCCGGCCGGCGCGGCCATGGCCACGAATGGCGTCTCGGCGCCGCGTCGGAAGGTGAACTCGGCCTTGAGGTTTGGCTTGTCGGAGCCGCCTTCGCCCGTATTGGTCGGATCGCCCGTCTGGGCCATGAACCTGTCGATGACCCGGAAAAAGGTGCGACCGTCATAAACGCCCGCGCGGGTCAGGTCCTGGAGCCGCGCCACGTGATTGGGCGCGACATCCGGGATCAGCTCGACCAGCACCCGCCCCTTGTTGGTGTCGATCACCATCACCGTGTCTGGAGCCGGCGTCCGCCAGTCCTGCTCGGAGGGCTTGGCCGGGGTCGAGGGCGTCGCCGCGAGGGCAGGACCGGTGATGACCGCCAGGCAGAGCCCGGCCAGGAGCGCGCGCGAGAAGATCATGTCACTTAATTTGCACGGGGACGTCGACGTCGCAATTGGTGAAGCTGGGGCCCATCTCGG
The DNA here is from genome assembly GCF_044056025.1 of Caulobacter sp. UC70_42. Taxonomy (NCBI): domain Bacteria; kingdom Pseudomonadati; phylum Pseudomonadota; class Alphaproteobacteria; order Caulobacterales; family Caulobacteraceae; genus Caulobacter; species Caulobacter sp. UC70_42. The sequence goes on from NZ_CP171994.1 coordinate 4,758,647, forward strand.
CCTGGCGCTTGGTCACCAGAGCCTTGAAGGCGGCGCCGCGGGTATCCATCACCTGGATCGAGGGACGCTTGTCGGCTGGCAGATCGGCCAGCATCTTCACGCTGATCATCTTGTCCTGCGGATCGGGCACGGGCTCGCCGGTTTTGATGTTGCGCACGACGTCCAGACCCGACAGCACGCGACCGAAGGCGGTGTAGGTCTTGTCCAGCGAGGCATTGGGCTGGCGCATGAAGAAGAACTGGCTGTTGGCGCTGTTGGGATCGCCGGCGCGGGCCATGCCCAGCACGCCCGAGCAGAAATTGCCCCAGCTGGCCACCTTGCGATCCGCGGTCATTACGGCCAAGGCCGAGTTCTGACTGGTCATCGGCATTGCGCCGATCCAGCCGAGCTCGCTGCTGCCGACCTTGAAGCCCGCGCTCAGCGGCAGGTCCATGCCACGGCGGAAGGTGAACTCGGCCGTCAGGTTGGGCAGGTCCGAACCGCCCTCGCCGGTGTTCTTCGGGTCGCCGGTCTGAGCCATGAAGTCGCCGATGACCCGGAAGAAGGTCAGGCCGTCATAGAACCCGCTCTTCACCAGGCCGCGCACGCGCTCGACATGGTTGGGCGCGGCGACAGGATCCAGTTCGGCGATGATCCGGCCCTTGTTGGTCTCGACGACAACGACGTTGTTCGGATCAGGCGTGCGCCAGTCCGAGCCCGCAGGAGAGGCGGTCTGAGCCGTGGCCGTCGTAGCGACAAGCGCCAGGGCGGCGGCGGTCATGGCGAGCTTCATGGAAATCCCCGAACAGAATAGTCGGGCGTCGGCGTAGAACGCCACGGTCGCCCCGACAAGTGCGACGACCTTTCAACCGCACGATTCCGGCTGGAACGGGGCGACGGCTACGCTTCCGATGCGGCCTTGAAGACCGCCAGTTGATCGTTGAAGGCGCGTCGGAAAGCCGGGCGAGCCTCGGCGCGCGCAACATAGGCCGAAAGGCTCGGATAGTCCCCCAAGATCCCGGAGGAGCCCAGCCGACGCAACACCACGACCATCATCAGGTCGCCGGCGCTGAAGTCGCCGTCCAGCCAGTCCGCGTCGCCCAGGCGCTCGGCCAGTTGATCCAACCGCGCGCGGACCGACTGCTCCAGCATCGGTTGACGCGCCGCGAACCAGGGCTTGTCACGCTCCAGGATCGTGGCCATGCCGAATTCCACGATCGGCGGCTGAACGGTGCTGACGGCGGCGAACATCCAGGTCAGCGCTCGCGCCCGAGCGTTGGCGTCGCCCGGCAGCAAGCCGGCATGGCGCTCGGCGATGTGGAAAACGATGGCGCCGGACTCGAACAGAACCAGGTCGCCGTGCTCATAGGTCGGGATCTGGCCGAACGGCTGCAACGCCAAGTGCGCGGGGGCCTTCATTTCGGAGAAGGCGACCAGGCGAACGTCGTAGGGGCTGACCCACTTCCTCCAGCGCCCAGCGGACGGCCATGTCCCGCGCCAAACCGCGGCCGCGATCGGGCGATTGCTTGAAGGCGGTGATGGTCGGGCTCATGAAGCGGCCTCCGGGCTGTCGCTGTCCCGAAGAACGAACGACCGGGCGGCGTTCCGACGCCGCCCGGTCGAAAAATCTTCGATCAGGCCCTGCCAACCTTGGCCAGCAGTTGCTCGGCGACGCCTGCCGGCACGAACTTGGTGATATCGCCGCCCAGGGCCGCGATCTCCTTGACCAGGCGCGAGGCGATCGCCTGGTGGCGCGGATCGGCCATCAGGAAGACCGTCTCGATCTCGCGATCCAGCTGCTGGTTCATCGCCGTCATCTGGAATTCGTATTCGAAGTCGGCCACGGCCCGCAGGCCGCGCACGATCATCTGAGCATGCACGTCGCGAGCGAAGTGCATCAGCAGGCTCTCGAACGGCCGAACCTCGATCTGGGCGATCTTGGTCAGGTGGGCCGTTTCCTTCTCAAGAATGGCGACCCGCTCATCCAGCGAGAACAGCGGCCCCTTGCCGATGTTCACCGCCACGCCGATCACCAGCTTGTCGACCAGCTTCACGGCCCGACCGATGATGTCGAGGTGACCGTTGGTGACCGGATCGAAAGTCCCCGGATAAAGCCCAACCCGCATGCAGCCCCCTTCCTCTAAGGGTTCGAGGGTTTACGGGGTCTCGTCCGCCCCGCTGTCCTCGCCCTGGTTGTCGTCTCCGCCGGAATCGGCGAGGCGTTCGACGCTGACGACATGCTCGTCCTGCGCGGTGCGGAAGATGGTTACGCCCTGAGTATTCCGCGCTGCAACACGAATTTGCGAGACCGGCACCCGGATGAGCTGGCCCTGGTCGGTCACCAGCAGGATCTGGTCGCTATCGTCGACCGGGAACGAACCCACCAGACGGCCGCCACGCTTGCTGAGATCCTGCGCCGCCAGACCCTGGCCGCCACGGCCCGTGCGGCGGAAGTCGTAGGCGCTGGTGCGCTTGCCGAAGCCTTCGGACGACACGGTGCAGCAGGATCTCTTCGGCCGCGCCCAGTTCGGCGATGCGTTCCGGCGTCAGGGAGGCTTCCCCGACCTCGTCCTCGCCCTCCTCAACAGGCGCCGAGGCGTCTTCGCCCTCGTCGCCGTCCGTGGCGCGCAGCATGGCGCGCTGGTGCTTGAGATAGGCGGCGCGTTCGGCCGGCGTGGCGTCGACGCTACGCAGGACGGCCATCGAGATGACCGTGTCGCCCTCGGCCAGCCTCACGCCGCGAACGCCGGTCGAATCGCGGCTGGCGAACACCCGCACCTCGTCGACCGAGAAGCGAATGCAGCGGCCGGCCGCCGTGGTCAGCAGCACGTCCTGATCGCTGTTGCAGACGGCGACGCCGACGATGCCGTCGCCTTCGTCCAGCTTCATGGCGATCTTGCCGTTGCGGCGGACATCCACGAAATCGCTGAGCTTGTTGCGACGCACGCTGCCCGAGCGGGTGGCGAACATCACGTCCAGGCCGCCCCAGGTGGCCTCGTCCTCCGGCAGGGTCAGGATCGAGGTGATCGTCTCGCCCGGCTCGATCGGCAGCAGATTGACGAACGCCTTGCCGCGCGAGTTGGCGGCGCCTTGCGGCAGGCGCCACACCTTCATCTTGTAGACCTTGCCGCCCGAGGTGAAGAACAGCAGCGGCGCGTGGGTCGAGGCCGAGAACACACGGGTGACGGCGTCCTCGGTCTTGGTCGCCATGCCCGACTTGCCTTTGCCGCCCCGATGCTGCGTGCGGTAGTTGGCCAACGGCGTGCGCTTGACGTAGCCGCTCATGGTGACGGTGATGACCATGTCCTCGCGGACGATCAGGTCCTCGTCTTCCATGTCGGCGTCGCCGTCGACGATCTGGCAGCGGCGCGGAATGGCGAACTTCTCGCGAACCTCGACCAGTTCCTCGCGGACCACGGCCATGATGTTGGCGCGGTCGGACAGCAGATCGAGATAGCCGCGGATGGCGTCGGCCAGGGCGGCCGCTTCGCTGCCGATCTCGTCGCGACCCAGGCCCGTCAGGCGCGACAGGGTCAGGGCCAGGATGGCGCGGGCCTGCTCGTCGGTCAGGCGGATCAGGCCGCCGTCTTCCTGCAGGTGCGAGGATCCGCGATCAGTTCGACCAGCGGCAGCATGTCGCCGGCCGGCCAGGACTTGGCCACCAGGCGCTCGCGGGCCTCGGTCGGGTCCTTGGACGAGCGGATGATGTGGATGAACTCGTCGATGTTGGCGACGGCGATGGTCAGGCCGACCAGCACGTGGCCGCGATCACGAGCCTTGCCCAGTTCGAACTTGGTCCGGCGGACGACGACTTCCTCGCGGAACGTCACGAACAGCTGCAGCAGCTTGTGCAGGCCCATCTGCTCGGGCCGGCCCCGGTTCAGAGCCAGCATGTTGACGCCGAACGAGCTCTGCAACGCCGTGAAGCGGTACAGCTGGTTCAGGATCACCTCGCCCGAGGCGTCGCGCTTCAGCTCGACCACGATGCGCATGCCGTCGCGGTTCGAACTCGTCGCGGATGTCGGCGACGCCCTCGATCTTCTTTTCGCGGACCAGTTCGGCGATGTGCTCGACCAGGTTGGCCTTGTTCACCTGATACGGGATCTCGGTGATGACGATGGCTTCGCGACCGGCGCGGATCTCATCGACGGCGGCCACGCCGCGCATGATGACCGAGCCGCGGCCCGTCAGCAGCGCCTGGCGCGGACCCGCGCGGCCGATGATCTCGCCGCCAGTCGGGAAGTCGGGACCGGGCACCAGGTCCAGCAGTTGGTCGGTGGTGACGTCCGGCTCGTCGATCAGCAGCAGGCAGGCGTCGATGATTTCGCCGAGGTTGTGCGGCGGGATGTTGGTCGCCATGCCGACGGCGATGCCGCCCGCGCCATTGACCAGCAGGTTCGGGATCCGCGACGGCAGGACGGTCGGTTCCTGCTCCTTGCCGTCGTAGTTGTCGGCGAAGTCGACCGTGTCCTTGTCCAGATCGGCCAGCAGCGACATGGCCGGCGGGGCCATGCGGCATTCCGTGTAACGCATGGCGGCCGGCATATCGCCGTCGACCGAGCCGAAGTTGCCCTGACCGTCGATCAGCACCAGGCCCATCGAGAACGACTGGGTCATGCGGACCAGGGTGAAGTAGATCGAGGCGTCGCCGTGCGGGTGATACTTACCCATCACGTCACCGACCACGCGGGCCGATTTGACGTACGGACGCTCAGGTGTCTGGCCCTGCTCGTGCATCGAGAACAGCACCCGCCGGTGCACTGGCTTCAGACCATCGCGCGCGTCTGGCAAGGCGCGGCTGACGATCACGCTCATCGCGTAGTCGAGATACGAACGACGCAGTTCGTCCTCGATGTTGATGGGCGCTACGTCCCCGCCCGGAGCATCAGGGGGGAGAGTGTTTTGATCGTCGCTCAAGGGGATTTTTCGCCGTCAGAATCGGACACGGAACCGTCGAAAACAGTTAGCATTCGGATGGGGAAGGCGCCACCTTTCCGGCCGCTGCATCCCGTCCGTTTGCTTGAATCCGAAGGAAAAACGCATGATCCGCCTCCCCACCGCGACCACGCTCGCCCTCGCCGCTCTGATCGCCGCTTCGTCCCGGCGCCGGCGCCGCTTGGGCCCAGACCTCCGCGACCGCCGTGGTGAAGACTGGCGACGGCAAGGACGCCGGCGTGGTCACGCTGACCGAGGCCCCTCATGGGGTGCTGCTGAAGCTGGAACTGAAGGGCCTGACGCCGGGCTGGCACGCGGTGCACTTCCACGAAAAGGGTGACTGCGGCGCGCCGGACTTCAAGTCGGCCGGGCGCCCACGTCCACACCGCCGCCACCACCATCCACGGCCTGCTGAACCCCGAGGCCAACGACAGTGGCGACCTGCCCAACGTCTTCGCCGGCGCTGACGGTTCGGCCACGGCCGAGGCCTATTCGACCCTGGTGTCGCTGAAGGGCGCGGGCGGCCGTCCCGCCCTGCTGGACGCCGACGGCTCGTCGATCGTCGTCCACGCCAGCCCCGACGACCACAAGAGCCAGCCGATCGGCGGCGCCGGCGCGCGCGCCGCTTGCGGCGTGTTCAAGTAAGGCTCTAGGTTCCCGCCACGGTTCTGTTCGTGGCGGGGATCCCATGCGTACCTGGCGGCTGTCGCTTCTCGCCGTTCTGCTGGCCGCGACGGCCGCCTGCCACGACGCCAAGACGCCTAAGGACGCCAAGCCGCCAGAAAGGCCGGCTGTCAGTCCTCAGTCGACGGAACTCGTCTCGCTCGCCTGGAAGCCAACGAGCGGCGACCAGAACCTCCAGTCCTTCGAGCTTCAACTGACCGGCGCCGAGATCGTCTCGCTCTGCAACAAGCCGCCCGGCTGGATCGTCGAGGGCGCGGGTGACAGGATCAAAGGCTACGCCACGGTCGGCGCGGGCTTCGTTGGCGTCGAGCATCTGGACGACCTCGACGGCCTCTTCCTGATTCAGACCAAAGCTGGCCAGCCCCTAGGGGTCAGCGGCAAGCTGCTGACGGGCGTCTACGCCGACGACGGCGGTCAAAGCGAACTGGCGGCGACGCCCGCCCTCCTCCGGCGCGAACCCACCGTCGAATGTCCGCCGCCTAAGGGTTAGCGGTCTCGGCCACCGCCTCGGCGGCCTTGGCGCGCTTTTCGGTCAGGGCCACCAGCGCCACGCCGACCATGGTCGCGCCGCCGCCGATCAGCAACTGAGCCGTCAGCCTGTCGCCCAGGAGCAGCACGCCGATCGTGCAGGAGACCAGCGGTGTAAGCAGGAAGTAAGGCGTCACCCGCCCGGCCTCGCGGCGCTGGACCAGCCAGAACAGCAGGGCGCTGGCCCCGATGGTCGAGACCACGCCGGCGAACAGCACGCACAGCCAGGCGATCGGCGGGGCGGCCTGCATCTTCTCGACCTGGTTTGTCTCGAACACGGCCGACATGGTCAGCAGCACCGGCGCGGCGACCAGCGCCGTCATGCCCTGCAGCTTCAGCGGCTTGATGCCGGGCGTCTTGCGCACCAGCACCGTGGCCACGGCCCAACAGGCGCTGGCGAAGACAATCAGCAGGATCGCCGGCAGGTCGCGCGCTCCGTGCGGGTCCAGGCTGATCCACGCCACGCCGACGAAGGCGACCACCAATCCGACAACCGCCGGCGCTCGCATCGTCTCGCCGAGCATCCGCCAGGCGAAGATGGCGGTGAACGGGATCCAAAGCTGACTGGCAACCACGAGCGGGCTCAGAGCATCGGCCATGCTGAAGGCGATATAGATCACGCCGAAAATGGATCGGCCCGGTCAGCAGTACGATGGTCAGCAGCTTCCTCGGCTCGGGAAACGGCGGCCTGATGAACGGGAACAGGAAGGCCAGAGCCGAGGCGAACCTCAGCCCGCCCATCAGCATCGGCGGCAGATAGTGCGTCGCCACCTTGGCGGCGGCGTTATTGATCCCCCAGGTCAGGATGATCCCCAATATCGCGAGGTATTCCAGACCGGTCAGTGGAGACGACTTGGAGGACATGAGGGGCTTGGACCAGACCAGGCCCTCCGGGTCAATAAACGCCGACCACCTGGCGGATGGCCGCGGTCAACCGCTCGAGATCCTCGTCCGGCGTGTTGAAGGCCGGCGTGAGATAGACGACCTTGCCCATCGGCCGGATCCAGACGCCCAGCTCGGCGAAGCGCGCGCAAAGCGCGCCCACCGCCACGGGCGCATCGAACTCGACGACGCCGATCGCCCCGAGGGTTCGGATATCGACGACGCCCCGTCCCGCCCGGCAAGGCTCCAGCCCGTCGGCCAGGGCTGCGGAAACCCGCGCCACATTGGCCGCCCAGGACCCATCCTCGAACAGGTCCAGCGCGGCGTTGGCCGCCGCGCAGGCCAGCGGATTGGCCATGTAGGTCGGACCGTGCATCAGGGCCGCGCCCGGATCATCGGACCAGAAGGCCTCGAACACCTTGCGCGAGGCCACGGCCGCCGACAACGGCAGGGTTCCGCCGGTCAGGGCCTTGGACAGGGTGACGATATCGGGCTCGATCCCCGCTGCCTGCATGGCGAACAGGGTTCCGGTGCGACCGAAGCCCGTGAAGATCTCGTCGAAAATCAGCAGTGCGCCATGCTTGTCCGCGAGACGGCGCAAGGTTCGCAGCACCTCCGGCGAATGCAGCAGCATGCCGCCCGCGCCCTGGACCAGCGGCTCGATCAGGATCGCCGCGATCTCGTGGCCGCGCCCGGTCAGCAACGCGTCGAGCGCCGCCTCGCTCGCCGCATCGCGCGGCAGGTCGGCGATCACCTGTTCGGGCATGACGCCGGCGAACAGGCTGTGCATCCCCTCCTCCGGGTCGCAGACCGTCATCGTCGCCAGGGTGTCGCCATGATAGCCGCCCCGGAAGGCCAGGAACTTCGTGCGTCCTTCGATCCCGCGATTGATCTGGAACTGCAGGGCCATCTTCATGGCGATCTCGACCGAGACCGAGCCGCTCTCGGCGAAAAACACGTGGTCCAGGTCGCCTGGCAGCATCTTCGCCAGCCGCGCCGCCAGGCGATAGGCCGGCTCATGCGCCAGACCTCCGAACATCACATGCGGCATGGCCTCGACCTGCGCCCGCAAGGCGTCGGCGATATGCGGATGGTTGTAGCCGTGACAGGCCGTCCACCAGGAAGCCAGGCCGTCGACCAGCTCTCGCCCATCGGCCAGGATCAACCGCGAGCCCCGCGTCGCCACGACCGGCAGCGGCGGGCGCGCCGTCTTCATCTGGCAGTACGGACGCCAAACGTGCGGCGCGCCAGCGGTCAGCCAGGCTGGATCGGACATGACGGTTTCCGTTTGCGGAACTCGGGGCGCTCTGCCTATTCCCGCCCACCAGCCACGGCAAAGGGAAACGACATGCAGAGCCTTGACGCCTTCGCCGGCGAGAAGCTGGCGGCCCTGGACGCCAAGAGCCTGCGCCGCCGCCTCAAGCCCACCCGCCGCCATGACGGCGCCGTGGTCGAGCGCGACGGCAAGCGGCTGATCTCGTTCTCGTGCAACGACTATCTGGGCCTGTCGCACCATCATGTCGTTCGCGCGGCGGCGGCCGAAGCGGCGCTGAACTACGGCGCGGGCGCGGCGGCCTCACGCCTGGTGACCGGCGATCATCCGCTGCTGAGTGATCTGGAAAAGCGCCTGGCCCGACTGAAGGGAACCGAGGCGGCCTGCGTGTTCGGCTCGGGCTATCTGGCCAATGCCGGCACGATCCCGACCCTTGTCGGTCCCGGCGACGCGGTCTTCGTCGACGCCCTGGCCCACGCCTGCATCTGGAGCGGCGCGCAGCTCTCGGGCGCCAGGATCGTCAAGTTCGCCCACAACGACGTTCGAGGACCTGGCGCGCCTGCTGAAAGCAGAACGCCCGATGGCCCGCCATGCCCTGGTGGCCACCGACGGCGTCTTCTCGATGGACGGCGACATCGCGCCGCTTGACCGGCTGTCCGCGCTCTGCGCCGAGCACGACGCCTGGCTGCTGAGCGACGACGCCCACGGGGTCGGGGTGCTGGCGCAAGGCCAAGGCTCAGCCGCCCTGTTCCCTGACGCCGACATCCCCTTGCAGATGGGCACCCTGTCAAAGGCCCTGGGCTCGTACGGCGGCTATGTCTGCGGCTCCCAGGCGGTGATCGACCTGCTGAAGACCCGCGCCCGCACCCTGGTCTACGCCACCGGCCTGCCGCCAGCCTCGGCCGCCGCGGCCCTGGCGGCGCTGGACCTCATCGAAGCCGAGCCCGAACTGACCGAGCGGCCATTGGCCAAGGCGCGCCTATTCACTCAGCGCCTGGGCCTGCCCGACGCCCAGAGCCCCATCGTGCCTGTGATCATGGGTGAGGCCGGCACGGCCCTCGCCGCCTCGGCCGCGCTGGAGGCGCAAGGGTTCCTGGTCGTCGCCATACGTCCGCCGACGGTGCCCGAGGGCACGGCTCGCCTGCGCGTGGCCTTCAGCGCCGAGCACGCCGACGCGGACGTCATGCGCCTGGCCGACGCCGTTGCGGCGCTGCGATGAAGCGTTTCTTCGTCGCCGGAACCGGCACCGATCTGGGCAAGACTCACATCGCCAGCGCCCTGCTCCGCGCCGCCCAGGCGCGCGGCCTGAGCGTCGACGCCTTCAAGCCTGTGGTCAGCGGCTTCGATCCCGACGCGCCGGAAACCAGCGATCCCGCCCGTCTCGCCACCGCCATGGGCCGCCCCGAGGGCTGGGCCGAGATCTCGCCCCGCCGCTATCGCGCGCCCCTGGCCCCGAACCTCGCCGCTCGGCTGGAGGGCCAGACCCTGGCCATGGTTGACCTGGTCGCCGACTGCCGGACCTGGCTTGAGGGCCGCAATGTCGATCTCGCCCTGATCGAAGGCGCCGGCGGCGTGATGTCGCCGATGACCGACGACGCCACCAATCTCGACCTGATGACGGCGCTGACCCTGCCCGTTCTGCTGGTCGCCGGCAGCTATCTCGGCACGGCCAGCCACCTGCTGACAGCGCTAGAGGTTCTGCGGGCGCGGGGTCTGACAACCGCCGCGATCGTCGTCAGCGAGAGCCTCGACGCCCCCGACCTCGATCAGACCGTCGAGATGCTGCGGATCTTCGAGCGCAAGACGCCGATCGTCGTCGCTCCCCGCGATCCGGACTGGAGCGCGGCGAAACTCGCGGCCCTACTTCTCTAGCCGCGCGACCAGGCTGGAGGTGTCCCAGCGATTGCCGCCCATGGCCTGCACCTCGGCGTAGAACTGGTCGATCAGGGCCGTAGCCGGCAGCTGGGCGCCGTTCGAGCGGGCCTCGTCCAGGGCGATGCCGAGGTCCTTGCGCATCCAGTCGACCGCGAAACCGAAATCGAACTTGCCCTGCGCCATGGTCGGCCAGCGGTTCTCCATCTGCCAAGACTGGGCCGCGCCCTTGGAGATCGCGGCCAGCACGTCCTCGGTCGGCAGGCCCGACCGCTTGGCGAAGTGCAGCGCCTCGGCCACGCCCTGGACGACGCCGGCGATGGCGATCTGGTTGCACATCTTGGTCAACTGACCCGAACCGACCTCGCCCATCCGACGCACGGCCTTGGCGTAGACCTCGATCACCGGCAGCACGTGATCGTAGGACGCCTGGTCCGCGCCGACCATGATGGTCAGCTGGCCGTTCTCAGCTCCCGCCTGGCCGCCCGACACAGGAGCGTCGACGAAGGCGCAGCCGTGCGTCGCGAGCAGTTCGGCCATCTCGCGGGCGACCTTGGCCGAGGTGGTGGTGTGGTCGACGACCGTCGCGCCCTTCGCCAAGGCCGGCAGGGCCTGCGCCACGACGTCGCGGACGTCGTCGTCATTGCCGACGCACAGCAGCACGATTTCGGCGCCGGCCACGGCCTCGGAAATGGTGTCGAAGGCCACGCCGCCGTGCCTTTCGGCCCATTTTCGGGCCTTTTCAGCGGTGCGATTATAGACGGCGACCTCATGGCCGGCGGCCTTCAGGTGACCCGCCATCGGAAAGCCCATCACGCCCAGGCCGATAAACGCCGTCTTCATGCCGCTGCTCCCTTTAGAGAGCCCGGGATTACGCGCCCGGCGACACCTTCGGCAACCCCATCTTAACGTCCTTTGGGCAGGTTGCGGGGCATGGTTAAGCAGGCTTAAGCACGATGGCGGTCAACAGCGAACAGCCGATCATCATCAAGAAGGTCAAGAAGGGCGGCGGTCATGGTCACCATGGCGGCGCCTGGAAGGTCGCTTATGCCGACTTCGTGACGGCCATGATGGCCTTCTTCCTGCTGATGTGGCTGCTGAACACGACCAGCCCGGAGCAGAAGCAGGGCATCGCCGACTATTTCGCGCCGGCCTCGATCTCGTCCACGACCAGCGGGTCGGGCGGCATCCTGGGCGGCACGTCGCTGGGCGACGACGGCGCCAAGGCCGATGGCAAGATGTCGGTCATCCAGCAAATGGCTCCCGAAGCTCCAGATAATGTCAGCAAGGATGGCCAGAGCTCGGAACAGGCCTCACTCGCCTCCGCCAGCGAACAGGCCCTGCGCGACGCCCTGGCCAAGAAGGAACAGGACGCCTTCGCCTCGGCCGCCCAATCCTTGCGCCAATCGTTGCAGGACATGCCGGAACTGGCTGAGCTGTCGAAACAGATCATGATCGACCAGACCCCGGAAGGCCTGCGTATCCAGCTGGTCGACCAGGAAGGCCGGTCGATGTTCAAGGAGAACTCCCGCGAGCCGAACGATCGCGCCAAGATCCTGCTGCGCGCGGTGGCCAAGGTGATCAACCAGCTGCCCAACCGCGTGACCATTTCGGGCCACACCAGCGCCAACGCCTATGGCAAGAAGCAGGACGGCGATTGGGCGCTCTCGGCGGCCCGCGCCGACGCCTCGCGCCAGGTGCTGCGCGGCGCCGGAGTCGACGACGACCGGATCTACCAAGTGTCGGGCAAGGCCAATTCGGAACCGCTGTACGCCGATGACCCGACCTTGGCGGGCAACCGACGGATCTCGATCATCCTGCTGCGTGAAAAGCCGGTGCTACCGGATAACCTGTGACCGTTCGACGCGCGAGCGCTTCGTGAAGCTTGCGCAACTGAACGCTATGCTCCCTAATCCCGTTATGGGCGGCAGACACGCTGAAGGGGACAGGGCCTAACGTGACGCAGCATTTTCCGACGCGACAGCTTCGGTTTTTTCTGACGGCGCCCACGCCTTGCCCGTACCTGCCCGGCCGCGAGGAGCGCAAGGTTTTCGCCCACCTGCCCCTGTCCGACGGCCCGACGGTCAATGACAGCCTGACTCAGGTCGGCTTCCGTCGCTCGCAGAACATCGCCTACCGTCCCGCTTGCGAGACCTGCCGCGCCTGCCAGTCGGCGCGCGCGCCCGCCGCCGACTACGTGCTGTCGCGTTCGGAGCGAAAGGTCCTGAACCGCAACGACGACCTCGAGCGCCACCTGGTCGAGGCCGAGGCGACGCTGGAGCAGTTCGAACTGCTGCGCCGCTATCTGCTGGCTCGCCACGCCGATGGCGGCATGGCCGAGATGACCTGGCCCGACTACGTGGCCATGGTCGAGGACACCGCGGTCCGCACCCACCTGATCGAATATCGTCGCAAGTCCCAGGACCGCGGCCCGGGCGACCTGATCGCCTGCGTGCTGGTCGACGTGCTCGCCGACGGCCTGTCGCTGGTCTACAGCTTCTACAATCCCGATCTCGACCGCCGGAGCCTGGGCTCTTTCGTCATCCTGGACCATATTGTCCAAGCTCAGCAGGGCGGCCTCCCCTATGTCTATCTGGGCTACTGGGTCCCAGGCAGCGAGAAGATGGCCTACAAGGCGCGCTTCTCGCCGCTGGAGATCCTCAAGCCTGGCGGTTGGTCGCTGATGTCGGCCCGCGAGCGCGGGGCTCGTCCGCCTAGCTCGCGACCCAACTCGCACGACACCTGCGACCTGGACCTCAGCGACGCCGAGCCAGCTTTGCTGGACGACATGCCATGATGGCCTGTCTCTAGAACACCTCGAGACGCGCATTCTCCCAAAAGATCAGTAACCTTAGGGCGCGCGGAAGGAGAACCGCGCGAATAGGGCGAACACCCTTAAAAGGCGCGGTCAGAGGAATTGAATCTACACCTTGGTTAACACCCAAGAAACCGTTTCATCCCCAAATCTAGTCACACGCTTCGACGAACGCGGCGACAGTTAGGGGGATGTGGATTATGTTTTTTTCGGAACGCAAGACGGGCGAGATCGATCGTCTCAAAAAGCAACTGGCGGACCTGAAGGAACGATCCGAACTGCTGGATCAGGCCTGTGGCATCGGCCTCTGGGAAGCCGTGCTGCATGACGCCGACGCCCTGCACCCCAACAGCGTCTGGACCTGGTCGCCGGAATTTCGCCGGCTGATCGGCTACACCAGCGAGGCCGACTTTCCGAATGTCTGCCGCTCCTGGTCGGACAAGCTGCACCCCGACGATGTAGAACCCACGTTCGCCGCCTTCGCCGCCCACCTGACCGACAAGACCGGCGCCGCGCGATACAATGTCACCTATCGCCTGATGACCCGGCAGGGCGTCTATCGCTGGTACCGCGCCACCGGTGGGTGCATTCACACGGAAAGTGGTCTGATCCGCGCATGCGGCTCGCTGACCGATATTCACGAGCAGACGCTGATCGAGCAAAAGGCGCGCGACGAAGCCGCCGAGAACCAGATCGCGCTGGACGCCCTGGCGGACGGCCTGAAGGCCCTGGCCGAGGGAGACCTGACCCACAGGATCGATGCGCCCTTCTCGGCCAAGGCCCAGCCGGTCAAGGACAACTTCAATCACTCCGTGAGCCGGCTGCGCGACGCGCTCGTCAATATCGCCTCGACCGCCGACTCCATCCGCGGGGGCTCGGCCGAAATCGCCAGCGCCTCTGACGACCTGTCGCATCGCACGGAACAACAGGCCGCCAGCCTGGAGGAGACCGCCGCAGCCCTCGACCAAATCACCTCGACGGTCAATCGCAGCGCGGAGGGCGCCATCCAGGCCTCGAACGCGGCCACCTCGGCGAAAATCGACGCCGAGCGGTCGGGCGAAGTGGTGCGCGACGCGGTGGCGGCCATGGGCGAGATCGAACAGAGCTCGGGCCAGATCACCCAGATCATCGGCGTCATCGACGAGATCGCCTTCCAGACCAACCTTCTGGCCCTGAACGCCGGGGTCGAAGCGGCTCGGGCCGGCGAGGCTGGTCGGGGCTTCGCGGTCGTGGCCCAAGAGGTGCGGGCCCTGGCTCAACGCTCGGCCGACGCCGCCAAGGAGATCAAGACACTGATCGCCAGCAGCACCGCCCAGGTCGAGCGCGGCGTGAAGCTGGTCGGCCAGACTGGCGAGGCTCTCAGCGGCATCGTGGGCAAGGTGAGCGAGATCACCGACCAGATCACCGAAATCGCCCGCTCGTCGCGCGAACAGGCCACCGGTCTCAACCAGGTCAACACTGCGGTCAATCAGATGGACCAGGTCACCCAGCAAAACGCCGCCATGGTCGAGGAAGCCACCGCCGCGGCCAGCAACCTGCGCGGCGAGGCCAATGAACTGACGCGACTGGTCGGCCGTTTCCGTGTTGGAGACGACCAGACCCTGTCAGTCAGCCGGGCGGCCTGACCTCCCGCCAACGCCCTATCCCGGAAGCCTCGCGGAGGCTCTCCCGGGACCTGGGAGCCGGCCCGGCTCCCAGGTCCCGTCGCGCTGTTTCACCTCGGCAAGGACGACCTGCCTGGAGTGTTTCCGACTGGCGGTCTCCTTACCGGGCGAAGCTGACCCCGCCGTCCACCGTGACAGCGCCGCCCATAACGTAGTCCCCCGCCCGCGAGGCCAGATAGATGGCCGCGCCGGCCATGTCTTCTTCCGAGCCGATACGGCCGGCCGGGATGGCCTTCGACACCGCGTCGGCGTGGTCTCGGGCGACCTTGTTCATGTCCGAGGCGAAGGCCCCCGGGGCGATGCAGCTGACGGCGATGTTGTCGGCCGCCAGGCGCAGGGCCATGCGCTTGGTCATGTGCAGCAGGCCAGCCTTGGACGCGCCGTAGGGATAGGTCTCGTCCTTGGTCACCGACTGACCGTCGATCGAGGCGATATTGATGACCTTGGCCACCCGATCCTGAGCCGCCGCCCGGAGTTGGCCGATCAAGGCCTGGGTCAGGAAGAACGGCGTCTTCATGTTGAGGTCGACGGTCTTGTCCCAGCCGCTTTCCGGGAATTCGTCGAAGGCCGCGCCCCAGGCCGCGCCGGCGTTGTTGACCAGGATGTCGAGCTTGTCCTCGCGCTCCTTGATCCGATCGGCCAGGCCCTGAATGCCTTCCATGGTCGAGATATCGCCCGGCAACGAGACGCACTCGCCGTACTGGCTCAGCTCTTCGGCGGCGGCGTCGCAGGCGGCGGCCTTGCGGGCGGTGATGTAGACGCGCTTGGCGCCGTAGGTCAGGAAGCCCTTGACGATCATCGCGCCGATGCCGCGCGAACCGCCGGTGACCAGGGCCACGCGGCCTTCGAGGGAAAACAGGTCTTGCATTTTTAGCTCCTAGAAGGCGCGGCTGGCGGCCAAAGCCCCCAGCCGGCCAGTGATGTCGTGGAATTGGGCGACGGTCTCGTCGATGATCTGCTGGGCGGTCTTGACCTCGTCGATCAGACCCACGGTCTGGCCGGCCAAGGCGGGCGCGGCCTCCATGTCGCCGCCGAAATAGACGTCGAGGATGTTCTTCAGCACGTCGGGCGGCATGACGCCGGCCTCATGGATTTCCTTGGTCAGCTCCGACTTGATGGCCCGGATGCAGGGGCTGGCCTTCTTGTTCAGGACCCAGGTGCCGGTCTCCTTGGCCCCGGTGATCGCCGCCTTGTAGTTGGCGTGGACCGGGCTCTCGGCCGAACTGACGAAGCGAGTGCCCATCTGGACCGCCTCGGCGCCCAGGGCGAAGGCCGCCGCCATGCCGCGCCCATCGCAGATGCCGCCGGCGGCGACAATGGGCACGTCGACCCGCGCGCGGATCGCTTGCAGCAGGACGAGGGTGGACACCTCCTCCGGGTTCTTGAAGCCGCCGCCCTCGGCGCCCTCGACCACCAGGCCGTCGACGCCCGCCTCGACGCACTTGACCGCCGCGTCAACGGTGGGGACGGCGTGATAGACGACGATGCCGGCGTCCTTCAGCGGGCCGACGAACTTGGCCGGGCTGCCGGCCGAGGTGGTGACGAACTTGACCCCGCTCTCGCAGACAAAGCGCAGCATGGCGTCGTCGCGCAGGAACAGGATCGGCAGGTTCACCCCGAACGGCAGGCCGCTGGCGGCCATCTTGGTGATCTCGGCCTTGCAGTTTTCGGTCTCGCCGGAAGAGGTCTCGATGACGCCAAGCCCGCCGGCCCTGGAGACCGCCGACGCCAGGGGATAGCGAGCGATCCAGCCCATCGGGGCCTGGATGATCGGATACTTCGCGCCCGTGTGGGCCAGGACACGGTTGGTCATTCTGGTCATCAGGGGATCAACAGCACGCGGCCGACAGCCTGGCGGCTTTCAATATAGGCGTGGGCGGCGGCGGCCTCGGACAACGGGAAGGTCCTGTCGATCACGACCTCGAGCTCGCCCTTGGCGGCCCGATCGATCATTTCCTGGATCATGTCGTGGACACGGTCGGTCATGATCTCCGCGCCGAGGAAGACGCCGGTCAGCGAGCGATTTCCGCCCATCAGCGACGACACGTCCACCTTCATCGGCTCGCGCCCGGCATTGCCGACCAGCGAGATCCGGCCGCGATAGCCCAGGGCGCCAAGGCTGCCCTGCAGGGTCGCGCCGCCGACGGGGTCGACCACCAGGTCGACGCCGTTGCCGCCGGTCAGCTTCATCACCTGCTCGACGAGGTCGTCACGGCGGTAGTTGACGCCGTGATCCATGCCGAAGGCCTTCAGGCGCTCCAGTCGCTCGTCGCTGGAGGCCGAGGCCAGCACCGTCGCGCCGGCCTGTTTGGCCAGCTGGATGGCGGCCAGGCCCACGGCGCCCGCCCCGGCCTGGACCAGGACGGTTTCGCCCGCCTTCAGAAGGCCCGCGCCGAACAGGCACTCGTGCGCCGTGCCGAACGGCACCGGAATGGCCGAGGCCTTCTGGATGTCGAAGCCGTCCGGGATCGGCCAGGCGTTGCGGGCCGGAACGGCGCGCAGCTCGGCGTGCGAACCGAAGGCGTTCACGGTGACCACCTTCTGGCCGACCTTCAGGTGAGAGACCTCTGCGCCGACCTCGATGATCTCGCCTGCGGCCTGGTAGCCGACGATGTGCGGGCTGCCCGCCATCTGGCCGCCGCCGCGATTGAGGGTGTCGCCGCCCTCGATGCTGACGGCCTCGACGCGGATCACCACGCCCTGCGGATGGCAGACGGGGTCGGGCACGTCCTCGTAGCGAAAGACGTCCGGCGCTCCGGTCTCGTAGTAGACGGCGGCCTTCATGGCGTTCTCCCTGTTGTTCTTGTTGGCCCGTGTCGGGCGCTATTTCTTGGGATCGATCAGGGCGTCGTAGACCAGCTTGGCGCTGTCGTCGTCGATGTCCTTGATGGCCGGATCGCCGCCCTTGTTGAGGATGTGGATCATGCCCAGAAAGAAGAGGTCGTTGGTCGGGTCGATCCAGAACCAGGTGCCGGCGGCGCCGCCCCAGCTATAGGTCCCCTGCCCGTACGGCCCCGCCTTGGCGCTATCCAGCACCACCGCGAAATCGAGTCCGAAGCCCTTGCCCGCGGCCGTATTGAACGGCGGATCATTGGAATTCATGATCGTGTCGCTGAGCATGTTGGTGCGCATCAGCTTCACGGTCTCCGGCTTGATGATGCGCTTGCCTTCGAGTTCCCCGCCATTCAGCAGCATCTGGGCGAAGCGGGCGTAGTCGGCGTTGGTCGAGACCAGGCCGCCGCCGCCCGAGGCCGCGACCGGCGGCTTGGTGATGTCCAGCACCATGAATCCGGTCGCCGGAACCAGCTTCTGTTCCTTGGGTCCCCAAAGATAGAGCGAAGCCAGACGATCCATCTTCTCCGGCGGAAGCCAGAAAGCGGTATCGACCATCTTCAGGGGTCCGAAGATCCGCTGCTGCATGAAGTCGCCCAGCGACATGCCGGTCAGCTTCTCGATGATCAGGCCCTGGATATCGACCGAGACGCTGTACTTCCAGCGCGCGCCCGGCTGGGCCACCAGCGGCAGGGCGGCGACCTTCTGGACGAACTCCTCGCGCGACTTGGCGCTCAGGACGCCGGTCGAGACATAGGCCTTGTCGATGGGGTTGTCGGGAACCAAGCCATAGGCGAAGCCGCCCGAGTGGCTCATGAGTTCGCGCATGGTCGGCGGGCGGTCGGCCGGGACGGTGTCGAACGAACCGTCGGGATTGACGCCCTTGAAGACGCGCAGCGAGGCGAACTCGGGGATGTACTTGCTGACCGGGTCGTCCAGTTTCCACTTGCCCTCTTCGAAGAGGATCATCATGGCCACGCCCGTCACGGGCTTGGACTGCGAATAGATGCGGAAGACCGTGTCCTTGGTCATCGGCGGGCCATCGAAGCCCTTCTTGCCGTGAACCTCGTAGTTCACGACCTTGCCGTGACGGACCAGCATGGTTGTGACGCCCGGCAGGTGGCCGGTGTCGACCAAGCTCTGCATGTGGGCGTCCAGCTTTTTCAGGCCTTCGGCCGAAAAGCCGACGCTTTCCGGCGTGGCGGGGACGATGGCGGGCGCGCTGGACGCGACCGGAGCAGCCAGCGTCGCGGTGGAGCCGCCGCCGAGCAGCGTCGCGACCAGCGCGGCCGCGATGAACTTCCGAAACGCCAAGGCGCCCTCCCGAACAGATGTTTGACACGACCTTAGAGCGGGCGCCTCCGCGTTGAAACCCGCTTTTTCGACGTCCGGATGACAGGCGCTCCCTCGCGGCCAAGGTTAAGCTTATTTCATGAAGAACCCGGTTGTCCGAACGTCGTTCATGTATATTTTTTACTGCACGAGGGATTACGATATTCAAGGCGACACGGGCCATGGCCACTCTGGACAACCTGATCACGATCTACCGCAACATCCACCGCCTGCCGACGCAGGCAGACCTCCCCGCCTCGGCCTCGACCCAACTGACTCTGATGGCGCAAGGCATCGACGCCGCGCGAGGCGGCATGGTCGGCGACCTGTGGAGCTACGAGTCCGCCGTGCGCTGGATCCAGGACAGCGCCAAGGCGACCACCCAGGTGGCGGTGATGGTCTATGGCTTCCTTACCGACATGAGCCTGGGCGCGCCGGGGCTGGACTACCTGATCTCGCCGGTCGGCGGGAAATCCGAACAACCTGAACAGTGCCTACTACGCCCAGTTCAATCTTGTGAACCGCTACATCAACTTCGCGGTCAACCTAGCCAAGGTCGGCGAAGGTCGCGAGACCTTCATCAAGACCTACGGCGAGAACGGAACGATGTTTTCGACGTTCCAGAAAGCCTATCTGAAGCTTTTCGGCGTCGAGCGCACCTATGATGAGATCCTGACCTATCTCGACGCAGAGGTGCCGAACGGTCGCGGGGGGACCTACACGCGGGGCGAATATTTCGCCGAGTTGGGCGGCGACGGCGGCAACGGCGTCGGGACACGCGCGGCCATGGTCGGCGCGCTGATGGCCGAGGCCATGAACAGCAACCAAGGCCCCTATGCGGACGCCGTCCGCGCTTTCCTTGCCGACGTCGCGTTGGACGGCAAGGTGAACGCCCTGTCGGTCTTCTTCTCGGTCTATGGCGAGGGCGGCGACCACGCGGCCGGCGGCCCCGACGATCCGGGACGACCCGGCGAAAACGCGCGTTTCGCCCACGACTGGAACGTCGACGCCTACAACCGCGAACCGGACGACAACACCCACCTCCTGGCCAGCGACGGCAATGATGTGATCAAGCCGATCATCACCGATGGGCCGGGCGGCCTCGACGCCGGCCGTCACATCCGGACAGGCGGGGGCAACGACACGATCTTCGTCGACAACGGCGTGATGTGCGGCCTGATCGACGCCGGAACCGGCAACGACACCATCTTCCTCGAGAAATTCGACGGTCGGGTCACTACCGGTGACGGCTACGACAATGTCGACCTCGGCTCATTCGCCGGGCTGCACCTGGCGAACGGCAAGGCCACGGACATCGCCGTGATCGAGGATTTCCAGAAGGGCTTCGATTCCCTGACGTTCGCGGGCTCGGTCGGCGCGGGCGAGAAGAAGCAGCTCTACTTCGTCGCCACCGCCACCTTCGACGACGCCCTGACCGCCTATGCCGGCCTCACGGCCGCCAATAGCAACACCGTCTTCGAGTGGAATGGCGACACCTATGTCTTCCACCAGAACGGCATGGCCGGGGTCGATGCGGGCGACGGCCTGATCAAGCTGGCCGGCGTCACCGGCCTGACCGTCGGCAAGGCCAGCGAGCTCGCCGACATCCTGTTCGCGGCCTAGGAATTCAGCCCCCCAGGTCGTGACGGAGCTCCCCTCGCCGGACGGCGGGGGGAGTTTTCTTTTTTCCAGGCTACCGCGCCGCGGTTGTCCTGACACCCGGCTTGGCCGGCTGCTGACCGGAGGGCGCGGCCACGAGCGGCGGCCGTTCGATCGCCTGATAGACGAGGGTCCGAGACTGGGCGTCGAGGCCCGGCCCCACCCCGCCCAGACGCTGGATCATGCCGACGAAGAACAGGTCGTTGGCCGGATCGATCCAGAACCAGGTTCCGGCGCTGCCGCCCCAGCTGACCGTCCCCGGCCCGACCGGCGCGCCCGAGGCGGCCGGATCGACGGCCACGGCCATGTCGATGCCGTAGCCCATGCCGGCGGCGAACGGGAACGGCTTGGGTCCGGGATTGAGCACGCCCGTCGTGCCGTTGGTCGTGACCACGAAGCCGGGCGGCAGATGGTTCTGGGTCATCAGCGCCACGGTCTCCGGACGCAAGATCCGCACGCCGTCCAGCACGCCCTTGTTCAGGATCATCTGGGCGAAGCGGGCGAAGTCGCCGGCGGTCGAGACGAGGCCGCCCCCGCCCAGCGGCGCGGCCGGCGGCTTGCTGACGTCACGCCACGCGCCTTCCATGGCTGGCGCCAGCGCGCCCGTCGCCGGATCTCCGTCATAGAGCGCAGCCAGGCGGGGCTGCTTCTGGGCCGGCACGTAGAAGGCGGTGTCCTTCATCTTCAACGGCGCGAAGATGTGCTCTTCCATGAAGACCGGCAGGGTCTCGCCCGACAGTTTCTCGACGATGTAGCCCTGGATGTCGGCCGCCACGCTGTAGCGCCACAATCGCCCTGGCTCGGAGAACAGCGGCAGGCCCGAGACCTTCTGAACCAGTTCGCTCAGCGAGCCGGACTGCAACACGCCGGCGCGGTAGTAGGCCTGGTCGGCCGGACTGCTGGGATCGTCGGCGATACCGTAGGCGAAGCCGGCCGTGTGGGTCATCAGCTCGCGCATGGTCGGCGGGCGGGTGATCGGCGCCAGGATGGGCTCGCCCGCCGCGTCGACGCCCGTGGCGATGCGGAGATTGGCGAACTCCGGCACGAACTTGCTAATCGGGTCGTCGAGGTTCCACAGACCCTGTTCGTACAGGATCATCATCGCCACGCCGGTGACCGGCTTGGTTTCCGAGCGAATGCGGAAGATGGCGTTGATCGGCATCGGATCGCCGCCCAGGGCGCGATGGCCGAAGGCCCTGGCATGGACGACCCGGCCGTGGCGGGCCAGCAGGGTCACGCCGCCGGCGATCTGGCCGCGGTCGACCATGGCCTGCATGTGCTCGTCGAGCTTCTTGAGCCGTTCGGCGCTGAAGCCCTGCTCCTCCGGCTTGCCTTTGGGCAGGGCCAGGGCCGGAGTCGCGGCGACGGCCGCGCAACCGAAGACGCTGGCCAGCAAGCTCAGCGCGCGGCGACGCAGCCGTCCCCTGCTCATTTCGGCCTGAACCGCTTGTTGGTCGCGAAGCCCTTGGGCGCGAGCTTGCCAGCTCCGGCCCGGCGACCGATCCATTCCTTCCATTCCGCCCAGTCGCGGCGCCGGCCGGCGGTGTCGATCCAGTAGGCCCCGGTCTCGGCGTTGAACGACAGGCCGTCGCGCAAGCCGCCCTCGCGGTAGGCCTGCAGCTTCACGCCCTTGCCGCGCGGCATTTCCGGCAGTTCCTCGATCGGGAAAATCAGGATCTTGCCGTTGTCGCCGATCACCGCGAACTGGTCGCCCACGGCTTCCAGGCAGAACGCCGCGCCGGCGGCGTCGACGTTCAGGACCTGCTTGCCGGCCTTGCGATTCGCGAGCGCTTCTTCCTCGGGCATCAGGAAGCCGTAGCCCAGCTTCGAGGCCAGAATGCGTTTGCGACCGGCCTTGAACGGGAAGACGTCGATGATCCTCACCTTGTCGTCCAGCTCGATCATCATCCGCACCGGCTCGCCATGGCCCCGCGCGCTGGGAAGCTTGTCGCAGCCCAGGGTGAAGAAGCGGCCATCGCTGGAGAAGATCAGCAGCTTGTCGGTGGTCTCGGCCGGGACCAGGAAGCCCAGCTTGTCGCCTTCCTTGAACTTCAGCTCGGACGGATCGTCGATCTTGCCCTTGGCGGCGCGGATCCAGCCGCGCTCCGACAGGATGATCGTGATCGGCTCGCGGACGATCATCGCTTCGATGGCGGCGTCGGCGTCGACGACCGGAGCGTCGGCGAAGATCGAGCGGCCCTTCACGCCCGTCGGGCGCGGCTTGTCCAGCGGGTGCTTGATCTTCAACAGGGTGGCGCGGACTTCCGACAGGCCCACGCCGACCAGCTTCCACTGCTTGGTTTCGCTGGCCAGCATGGCCAGGATGCCGTCGCGTTCCTCGACCAGCTCGGCGTGCTCGCGGCGGATCTCCATCTCCTCCAGCTTGGCCAGTTGGCGCAGGCGGGTGTTGAGGATGGCGTCGGCCTGGATCTCCGAGAGCCCGAAGGTCTCGATCAGCTTTTCCTTCGGCTTGTCCTCATAGCGGACGATCCGAATGACCTCGTCGAGGTTCAGATAGGCGATCAGCAGACCGTCCAGGATGTGCAGACGGGCTTCGATCTTGGCCAGGCGGTGACGGGCCCGGCGGGTAAGCACCTCGCGGCGGTGGGCCAGGAAGGCCATCAGCGCCTGCTTGATGCCCATCACGCCCGGCGTGCCCCGCGCGTCCAGCACGTTGATGTTGACCGGGAAGCGGGCCTCCAGCGCCGAGAGCTTGAACAGGCTCTCCATCAGCACTTCGGGCTCGACGTTCTTGGACTTAGGCTCGAGGACCAGACGGATGTCCTCGGCGCTCTCGTCGCGGACGTCGCCCAGCAGGGCGGCCTTCTTGCTGTCGATCAGGTCGGCCAGCTGCTCGACCAGATCCGACTTCTTCACCTGGTACGGAATCTCGGTGACGACGATCTGGTAGGTGCCGCGACCCGTGTCTTCCTTTTCCCACTTGGCGCGGATGCGCACGCCGCCGCGACCGGTCTCGTAGGTCTCAAGCAAGGACGCGCGCGGTTCGACGATGACGCCGCCGGTCGGGAAGTCCGGCCCCGGCACCTTTTCCAGGATGTCCTCGGTCGTCGCGTCGGGATTGGCCAGCAGCAGTTGGCAGGCGTCGATCAACTCGGCGGCGTTGTGCGGCGGAATCGAGGTGGCCATGCCGACCGCGATGCCCGACGAGCCGTTGGCCAACAGGTTCGGGAAGCCCGACGGCAGGACCAGAGGCTCCTCGTCCTGGCCGTCATAGGTCGGCTTGAAGTCGACCGCGTCCTCGTCGATGCCGTCCAGCAGAAGCGTCGCCGCTTCCGTCATCTTGCACTCGGTGTAGCGCATGGCCGCGGCGTTATCGCCGTCGATATTGCCGAAATTCCCCTGCCCCTCGACCAGCGGGATGCGCTGGGCGAAGTCCTGGGCCAGACGGACCAGGGCGTCGTAGATCGACTGGTCGCCGTGCGGGTGGAAGTTACCCATGACCTCGCCGACCACCTTGGCGCATTTGCGCGCCGCGGCGTCGGGGTTCAGGCGCATGTTGCTCATCGCGTACAGCACGCGACGGTGCACGGGCTTTAGGCCGTCGCGGACGTCGGGCAGCGCTCGCGAACCGATGGTCGAGAGCGCATAGGCCAGATAGCGGCGCGACAGGGCTTCCGTCAGCGGCTCGTTGAGGATGCGGTCGCCGTCGTCGGGACCGCCGGGAGGAAGGACAGGCTTGTTCATCGAGGGGATTCGTTACTCCGGGCAACGATCCTAGCAGATATCGCCGCGATGATTCGACCGGTTAGGCCTGAACGATCCCCGGTTTTCCGGCTTCCAGGGCGGATGGCGACCGAATGCGCGGAAAGCGTCGGAGCGGCGCTCACAGTCGCCCCGCTTCGGTCAGTCGGTCGATCAGCCACATCCGCGGCGCGGGAAGCGGCCGGTTCAGCGGACCGAAGACGAACTGTTCGAGAAAGTGGCCGGTGATGTCCAGGCCCGCCTTCACGTCGCCCTCGGCCAGGCCGCCCTGCGAGGACAGCATGAACGGCGGCAGCGGCAGCAGCTTGTCATGATACGGCGCGCCGGCCCCTCGGCTGACGGCGCGACCGGTGCGCGGGCTGACATAGACCAGATCGTCGAAGCTTCCGGTGGCCGCGCACTTGGAGAGATCCAGGCCAAAGCCCAGCTCCTGCAAGAGGCCCGCCTCGTAGCGCACATAGACCGCCGGCCAGATGTCGGGGATTTCCAGCACGCGGATCAGGGCTTCCAGCGCGTGAAAGGCGCCGGGATGGGCCTCTCGCTCCGGCAGGGCCGAGGCGGCGACCGAGGCGGCGGCGGACAGGCCCGCCAGCGCCAGGCGGTCGTCGAACAGGCTGGAAGGCCCCTCGCCCATCGGCTCCAGGGTCGCCGAGCCCAGCTGGTCCGCGACCCGGGCGCGATAGCGGGCGATGACCCGGGCGCCGGGTTGCAGGAACGGCTTCATCCGCCGCGAGGCCGCGCCCGCCACGTGGGCGGCGAACTTGCCGCGATCCTGGGTCAGGAGCTCGACGATGGCCCCCGTCTCGCCGTGCGAGCGGGCCGAGAGGACGTAGGCTTCGTCCTCCCATTCCTGGCTCAAGCCGGCGTCCCCCAGGCCACGACCTTTTCCAGCACCGGCGTCCAGTCCGGCGCGACCGGCAGGCCGATCACGTCGCGCAGGGTCGCTTCCAGTTCGTCGGCCGAGAGATCCCGCTGCTCGACCACGGCGCCGGTGACGTCGCGATGGGTGAAGCGGTTGTTCTTCAGGGCGTAACGGGCGGTCGGCGTCGAGCGGCCCACCGTCATGCTCCAGGTGAAGTGCGAACTCGGATGCGTGTAGGTGTAGAAATTGACCTGCTCGTAGTCGATGTCGGCCCAGGCGCCCTTGGCCACCTGGTAGAGCGGCGCCCACTTGCCCGAGAGATTGGCCTGAACCTGGCGTTCGGCCACCCCGCCGTGCTCGACATCGACGATGCGGAACGCGCCGTGCGGCGTGTCCTGCACGTCGCCCGAGAACAGCCGCAGCGGCCCGGTCAGCACGCAGCCGCCAAAGCCGCTGTCGGCCAGCCAGGTTTCGCCATCGATCGAGACGCCCAGCACCATGTGCGAGCGTGGCCGGGCCGGCGCGCCCTCGGCCTGCATCCACTGCACGCGGGCCATCAGGCCCTCGACCTGGAAGCCGAGCGCGGTCAGCACGCGCTTGAGGAGGCCGTTCTGCTCGTAGCAGTAGCCGCCCCGCCCGGCGCCGATCAGCTTGGCGTCGATGTCGGCCGGGACGATGCTGATTCCGCGCCCGAGCAGAACGTCGAGATTCTCGAACGGAATGGCGTCCGGGTGTTTCAGCGTGATGGCGCGCAAGGTCGCCAAGGTCGGCGCGCGCGGACCGTCATAGCCGATGCGCCGGAAATAGGCGTCCAGATCGACGGTCAACGCGGGCGCGTCAAACATCGAAATCCAGTCCGATATCGCTGAACAGCCCCCGCTCCTCGGCCCAGTTCTCCTTGACCTTCACGTGAAGGAACAGGTGAACCTTGCGATCGAGGATCTCGCACAGCTCCTCGCGCGAAGCCTGGCCGATCCATTTCAAGGTCTGGCCGCCCTTGCCGATCACGATGATCCGCTGGCCCTCGCGCTCGACCAGGATGGTCTGCTCGATGCGGACGCTGCCGTCCTTGCGCTCCTCGAAGGCGGTCGTTTCGACGGTGGTCGCGTAAGGCAGCTCCTCGTGGACGCGCAGATAGACCTTCTCGCGGGTGATCTCGGCGGCCAGCAGGCGGGCCGGCAGATCGGCGGTCTGGTCCTCCGGATAGAGCCAGGGCCCCTCCGGCATCATCGAAACGAGCTTGGCGGTCAGGTCCTCGAACGCCCGCGCCGGTCGTGGCGCTGATCATGAAGACGTCCGAATAGACGCCGGTGTCGAAGAAGTCCTTGGCCACGGCCAGCAGGGTGTCGCGCTTGACGCCGTCGATCTTGTTCAGGGCCAGGATGACCTTGCGATTGGCGGCCTTCAGCCCCTCGATGATGGTCTGGACGTCCTGGGCCGAGCGGAACTCGCCCGGCGTGGCCTTGTCGGCGCGGCTGGCCAACTCGGCCTGCACATCGACCAGGTGGACGGTGGCCTCGGCGTCTTCCGAGCCGGCCCAGGCCGAGCGGACCATGGCGCGGTCCAGGCGGCGGCGCGGGCTGAAGATCCCGGGGGTGTCGACGAGCACGATCTGGGTGTCGCCCTCGATGGCGACGCCGCGCACGGGGAAGCGGGTGGTCTGGACCTTCTGGGTCACGATCGAGACCTTGGCCCCGACCATGTGGTTGACCAGGGTGGACTTGCCGGCGTTCGGCGCGCCGATGATCGCCACGAAACCGGCGCGAGTCTGGGCGGGTGCTTGGGGGGTGGTGTCAGTCATTGCGCGTGCGTGTAGCACCAATGGCCCCCCGGGGGTAGCGAACGGCCGATCAGCGCCCGGCGTTCTCGATCGCCGCGTCGATCTCGGCCAGGGCGTGGTAGCCCGGCTCCATCTTGCGACCGTTGATCTCGAAGGTCGGGGTGGCGTTGATGTCGTGCGCCTTGGCGTTCTTCTCGACCCGCGCGTTCAGGGCCTTGATCGCCGCCTCGTCGGTGACGCACGTGTTGAACTGCTCCTCGTTCATGCCGACCGACTTGGCGATGTCCAACAGGGTCTCGCGCGGCGTCTCGAAGACGCCCGGCTGGCTGGCGAAGATCGCTTCATTGACCTGGAAGTACTTGTCCTTGCCAGCGCAGCGGGCCAGCAGGAACCCGGCCGAAGCCACGGTGACTTCAGAGCCGCCACCCACCAGCATCTCGCGGAACACGTAGTGGACCTTGCCGCTGTCGATGTACTTGGCCTTGAAGGCCGGGAAGACCTCCTGGTCCCAGCGCGCGCAGATCGGGCAGCCGACCGAGGCGTACTCGACCACCGTCACCTTGGCGTCCTTGTTTCCCAGGCTCATGTCGTTGGGCAACGCCTGATAGGACTGGCCCTTGCCGCAGGCGGCCAGGCCGAGGGTCAGCAGCAAGGCGACGGCGAGATGGCGCATGGGGAAGGTCTCCGGGAATCGCGGACGCGAGACGGCATGAAAGGGGCTCGGCGTGACGGCGGTCAAGGTGCGGGCTTGGAAGGACGCACAGCGCCGCGGCTTCACGCGGCGCGGCCGCTGAAGGCGTGTGGGGAGGCGACGGAGCGGCCGGGCGAACCCGGAGACCGTGAGGTTTGTTGTGTTTCGGCTCGCTGACCGCTCCGCCAGGCTGTTCTTGCCCGTGAGGTCGGGAGGCGTGAGCGTTGTCTGCTCGGGTCCCCGTTTACCCCCGGACGGGCGCGGACCAAGTCGATCGGCTACATCCGTCTCGACCCCGACGATCCACGATAGGCGGCTTGTACGATCACCGCCCTGTCGCTCCGCTGTCGGCTTTGATCCCAACGATCCCGTCACCCGTACGCGCTCCTAAAGAGTAAGCCGCACGACCTGACGACACCTCCAGGAACCGCCAGCGGCCCCGCTCAACCTACCCCCGCCGCCGTATTGGGCCGGATCCAAACGCCCTCCCCCGCGACGGGGACGCATTGAGTATCGCGGCGGATTCAACGCGGATCATTCAGGGGCGCGTAAAAGTAGGAAGTGGTTGATTTCACTGGGTTCGATCCCGCGAATTCCGAGGATAGACGCCGCCCAATCCCCTCTAGAGGGGTTCG
The DNA here is from genome assembly GCF_044056025.1 of Caulobacter sp. UC70_42. Lineage (NCBI taxonomy): Bacteria > Pseudomonadati > Pseudomonadota > Alphaproteobacteria > Caulobacterales > Caulobacteraceae > Caulobacter > Caulobacter sp. UC70_42. The sequence continues at coordinate 4,786,793 of NZ_CP171994.1, forward strand.
TTACCCCGCCCCTTCGCGCTCCAGCAACGCCTTGGCGGCGGCCTTCTCGGCCTCCTGCCGGGACTTGCCTTTGGCGATAGCCGGATCCACCCCGACCACCACCGCCTCGACCGTGAACACCGGCGCGTGGTCGGGTCCCGTACGGTCCAGGACGCGGTAGGTCGGCAGCGGGCGGCCCTTGCCCTGGGCCCATTCCTGCAGCGCGGTCTTTGGGTCGCGCGGACGGCCCTCGCCGGCCTTGTCGAACTCGTCGGCCCACAGGTCGAGGAACACCTTGCGGGCCGCGTCCAGGCCGCCGTCCTGGTAGAGGGCGGCCATCAGGGCTTCGGTGGCGCCGGCCAGGATCGAGTCGGTCTCGCGGCCGCCGATCTTGCTGGACGAGGCCGACAGACGCAGGGCCGGGCCCAGTTCGGCCAGGCGCGCGACGCGGGCGCAGGTCTCGCGGCTGACCAGGGCGTTCAGGCGCGGAGCCAGCTCGCCCTCCTTGGCCTTCGGGAAGCGATCGGCCAGGGCCTCGGCGGCCAACAGGCCCAGCACCCGGTCGCCGATGAACTCCAGCACCTCGTTGTCGCGGACCTTCTTGGCCCCATCCCCGACGCTGGCGTGCGTCAAGGCGCGTTCGAGCAGTTCGCGGTCGTTGAACCGATGGCCGATCCGGCGCTCGAGGTCGCCGACGGCGGCGACCCGTCTATCCATGGTTCTGCATCACTTCAGCACGTGGAAGAAGCGGCTGGGACGGGCGTTCAGGAACCACGTCCAGGGCTTGAACAGGCTGGCCTCGGCGTTCCACGACAGCAGGATGATCTGAGCGCGGCCGACCAGGTTCTCGGCGGGCACGAAGCCGACGCCGATCTCGTCACCGATATACTGGTCCAGCTCGTAGTCCCACTTGCAGGCGCTCTCCGCGTAAGGCGAGACGCCCGGGTCGAAGCGGCTGTCGGCCGAGTTGTCGCGGTTGTCGCCCATGAAGAAGTAGCAGCCGGCCGGCACGGTGTAGACGCCGGTGTTGTCGCCGCGGCTGTCGGGGCCGAAGTCCTGGGTGTTGTACTGGCGGCCTTCCGGGTTGGTCTCCTGGAAGCGCTGCACCTGCTGAGTGAAGCCGTAGCCGGTGTCGACCAGGGCCGGGGCCTGTTCCTTGCGCGGCAGGGCCTTGCCGTTGATGAACACCTGGCCGCCGCGGATCTGGACCTTGTCGCCCGGCAGACCGATCAGGCGCTTGATGTAGTCAGTGCGGTTGTCGCGCGGCAGCTTGAAGACGATGATGTCGCCGCGCGTCGGCGCGCGCCCCAGGATGCGGCCCTTGATGATCGGCGGGCTGAACGGGATCGAGTGCTTGCTCCAGCCGTAGCTGAACTTCGACACGATGATGTAGTCGCCCTGATAGAGGTTGGGCTCCATCGAGGCCGACGGAATGGTGAAGGGCTGGAACAGAAGGACCCGCAGCACGAGGGCGATGCCCAGGGCGTAGGCGACGGTCTTGATGATCTCGATGAACTCGGCGACGACGCCCTTCTCTTCGGGCGGCGTAAGGTCGTCGGCGGCGTCGGTCATGCGGGCGCGGAGCTCTTCGAAGATGATTGGCCGGCGAACCGGTTCGGCTTTGCTAGACGGGCTTGCCCCCATGAGCAAGAGTTGGAGGGGCAAGTGGCGGGGCCGTTAGCCGCACTTCATGGCGACGGTTGGGCCGTCTCGTCAAACGCTCTCGGGCGCCACGCGAGTTCTCAGGCCTTGGGGAGGGCCTCGATGATCACGAAGGCCTGGGCGTAGGGATGGTCGTCGGTCAGGGAGAGGTGGATCACCGCCTCCATGCCCTCTGGGGTCAGTTCCTTCAGCCTTTCCAGCGCGCCGCCCGTCAGGGCCATGGTCGGCTTGCCGGACGGCAGGTTGACCACGCCCATGCCGGCCAGATGCACGCCGCGCTTGAGGCCCGTGCCCAGGGCCTTGGAGCAGGCCTCCTTGGCCGCGAACCGCTTGGCGTAGCTGGAAGCCCGGTCGGGCTTGCGCTCGGACCGCTTGCGCTCGATCTCGGTGAAGACCTTGTTGGTGAAGCGCTCGCCGAAGCGTTCCAGTGACTTCTCGATGCGGCGGATATCACAGAGGTCCGAGCCGATGCCGATGATCACGCCGCCTGCTCCGCTTCCACCGAGCGCGTTTCGCGCTCGGCATCTTCTAGCTGTCGAGCATCCTTACGCAAAACCGGCCTCCACTTTCACGGGATGCTCGACCCGAGCAGCGTCCATAAGCAGGCGCATCCGCTGGATGGCCTGCGGCAGGCCGACGAAGATCGCCTCGCCGATCAGGAAGTGGCCGATGTTCAGCTCGGCGATCTCCGGGATCGCGGCGATCGGCTTGACGGTGGCGTAGTCGATGCCGTGGCCGGCGTGGACTTCGAGCCCGAGGCTCGCGGCCAGGGCCGCGCCGGCCTTCAGCCGCTCGAGAATGGCTTCGGCGCGCTCAAGGCGGCCCTCGCGATAGGCGTCGCAATAGGCGCCGGTGTGCAGCTCGATGACCTGGGCGCCGGCGGCGGCCGAGGCGCGGATCTGGTCGGGATCGGGCTCGATGAAGAGCGACACCCGCGCCCCGACGGTGCGCAGGCGGGCGGTGGCGTCGGCGATGCGGTTCTGGCCCTTGATCACATCCAGGCCGCCCTCGGTGGTGACCTCCTCGCGGCGCTCGGGCACCAGGCAGGCGGCGTGCGGGCGTGCGCCGATGGCGATGCCGACCATCTCGTCGGTCACGGCCATTTCGAAGTTCAACGGCTTGCCGCGCTTGTGGCAGAGGTCGGTCAGCACGGCGATGTCGGCGTCGCTGATGTGGCGGCGATCCTCGCGCAGGTGGGCGGTGATGCCGTCGGCGCCGGCGGCCAGGGCCAATTCGGCCGCGCGCACGGGCTCGGGATAGGACGAGCCGCGCGCGTTCCGGATCGTGGCCACGTGGTCGATATTGACGCCAAGTCGCAAGCTCATCCGCTCTTCCCGTCGAAACCCGAGGACTCGGCTGGAGTTCTATAAGCCCAGCCGCCCGCCTGTGCAGGTGGGAATTTCGCGGGCCGGCGCCAGGGCTGGCGCATGGACAAAGCCGCGCCGGCGCCTAATCGTATACGCTCTACCTTTGGGAGGGGCGTGATGATTTCGAACAAGACCTGGCTGGCCGCGACGGCGGGCGTTCTGGCGATCACCTTGGCGAGTGGGGCGAGCGCCGCCGACATTTCGGCCGGCAAGCTCAAGAGCCTGAAGGCCGAGGCGGTGGCGGGCGTCGAGAGCCGCGCCAAGCTGGCCCAGGTGATGAACGACGAGATCTTCTCGTTCGGCGAGCTGGGTTTCCAGGAGGTCGAGACCTCGGCCTACATCACCAAGGTGCTGGAGCAGAACGGCTTCACCATCAAGCGCGGCGTCTCGGGCATCCCGACGGCCTGGACCGCGACCTGGACGAACGGGAGCGGCGGCCCGACCATCGCCTTCGGCAGCGACATCGACTGCATCCCCAAGGCCTCGCAGAAGCCGGGCGTGCCCTGGCATGATCCGATCGTTCCCGGCGCGCCGGGCCACGGCGAGGGCCACAACTCCGGCCAGGCCCTGAACGTCGTCGCCGCCCTGGCGGTCAAGGACGTGATGACCAAGCAGAACATCGCCGGGACCCTGGTCCTGTGGCCCGGCGTCGCCGAGGAGCTGGTGGCCGGCAAGGCCTATATGGTCCGCGACGGCGTGTTCAAAGGCGTCGACGCCACCATCTTCACCCACGTCGGCTCGAACCTGCAGACCGCCTGGGGTCAGCCCTCGGGCACGGGCCTGGTCTCGATCAAGTACAATTTCCATGGCGAGTCCGCCCACTCGGCCGGCGCGCCGTGGCGTGGCCGCAGCGCTCTCGACGCCGTCGAGCTGATGGACATGGGCTGGAACATGCGCCGCGAGCATCTCAAGCCCGAGCAGCGCTCGCACTATGTGATCACCGACGGCGGCGACCAGCCCAACGTCGTGCCGTCCGAGGCCACCGTCTGGTACTATTTCCGCGAACAGACCTTCGACGCGATCAAGAAGAACTGGGACATCGGCAACCGGATCGCCAAGGCGGCGGCCGACATGACCGACACGAAGATGGACTACGCCATCGTCGGCACGGCCGCCCCGCGCCACTTCAACAAGCCGATCGCCGAGGCGGCCCAGAAGAACATCGACGCCGTCGGCCTGCCCAAGTGGACCGACGACGAGCAGGCCTTCGCCAAGGCCGTGCAGAAGAACGTCGGCTCGACCAAGCAGGACGGCCTCGACGTCAAGCTGAAGGGCCTCAAGCCCCCGGAGGAAAAGCCGGAAAGCGGCGGCTCGGACGACATCGGCGACATCTCGTGGATCATGCCCACGATCACGATCAACTATCCGTCGAACATCCCGGACCTGCCGGGCCACCACTGGGCCAACGCCATCTCGATGGCCACGCCGATCGCCCACAAGGGCGTGGTCGCCGGATCGAAGGTGGTGGCGATGACGGCGCTGGATCTCTTGACCCAGCCCAAGCTGCTGGCCGAAGCCAAGACCTACTTCACCGACGTCCAGACCAAGACGCAGAAGTACGTGCCGATGCTGTCGGCGACGGACAAGCCGCAGACCCAGATCAACGCCAATATCATGGCGACCTATCGGCCCGAGATGAAGAAGTACTACTACGACCCCGACAAGTACGGGACCTATCTGGAGCAGTTGGGCATCGCCTGGCCGGTCAAGCAGCTGACGCCGCCGCCGGCCAAGGCGGCCGACTAGACCGCTCTACCGCAGCCGGCGGCTGCCGGGATCCTCGATGGGGATCGCGGCCAGCTCCGGCGGCAGGGCGTCGGCCGGATAGGCCGGAACTTCCAGGCTGCACAGCGAGATGAGCGGCACGCCGACATCGACCTTGCCGCCCGAGCGGTCGACGATGCAGGCGGCGGCCACGACGTCGCCGCCAGCCTCCTGGATGGCCTGGATGCATTCGCGCGACGACAGGCCGGTGGTGACGATGTCCTCGACCATCACGACCTTCTGGCCGGGCTCCAGGTGGAAGCCGCGGCGGAACTTGAAGCTGCCGCCCTCGCGCTCGACATAGATCGACGGCACGTTCAGGTGACGGGCGGTCTCATAGCCGGGGATGATGCCGCCGACGGCCGGCGAGACAGCGACGTCGACCGCGCCGACCGTGGCGAGGATCTTCTCCGCCAGGGCCTTGCAGAGCCGCTCGCAGCGCTCGGGGCGCATGAACACCAGGTTCTTCTGCAGGAAGACCGGGCTGTGCAGGCCGCTGGACAGCACGAAGTGGCCTTCGCGCAGAGCCCCTGCGGCGCGGAATTCGTCGAGGACGTCATCGTTGGTCATGAGCGCTGCCTATAGAACCAAGCGGGCGAGTCTTCAAACGCCGGCTTGCCTGACCGCGCCGTTTCAGGCTTTACGGCGCGCATGACCGAAGAAGTGCAACGTCCTCGCGTCGGCTGCGGCGCGGCCATCCTCGAACAGCCAGGGCCGGCTGCTGCTGGTCAAGCGGGTCGAAGAATCCCGAGGCCGATCACTGGGGCGTGCCCGGCGGCAAGCTGGACTGGGGCGAGGCCGCCCACGTCTGCGCCGAACGCGAGATCCACGAGGAACTGGGGATCACCATCAAGGCCGGCCGCGTCCTGGCCGTCACCGACATGGTCGCCCCCGACTATCACTGGGTGGCCATCACCTACGCGGTCGAAAGCTTCGAGGGCGAGCCGGCGATCCAAGAGGCCCACGCCATCCACGAATGGGGCTGGTTCGCCCTGGACGCCCTGCCCTCGCCGATGACGGCGGGCACGCGCGACGCGGTGGCGGCGCTTCGGGGGCGCTAAGCCAGCTCCTTGACGATCCGCCACGCCCGCAGCGGCAGCACATAGTCCCGGTTGCCGATCGCCTCGGCGTCCATGCCCGCCAGCACCGCGCCGATATCGAAGGTCATGGCGCGGCTGCGCGCATAGTAGCTGTGCTGGACCAAGGCGTCGGCGTCGCCAGCCACGTTGCGGCAATCGACCAGCACCACCTTCTTGGGCAGCATGTCGATCAGCCGGGGGCCGTCCGACCCGAGGCGGTCAGGATTGCCCTTGGTCTTGTCCGAGATGACCAGCGCCCGATCGGATGGGTTGAAATAGACCGTCACCTGACGCCCGATCCTCGGCAGGGGCTTCAGCTTGCTGTCCTGCTCGAAAGTGTCGTCGTCCTCGTCGGGGGCGGCCAGGAGGATCTGGTCGAAGATGCGGACCAAGCCGTCGGGGTCCTTGGCGAGCGCCGCCTGCAGGCCCTGGCGCAGGACGTAGGCGCCCATGCTGTGGGCCATCAGGTGGATGCTGCGATCACAGCGATCCGCGTTGCGCAGCTGCTCCAGGAAGTCGCGCAGTTTCAGATAGGTCCGCGCCAGAGCGGGGCCGGACGCCCGCGCGTCCTCGCGGTCGCTGTAGTAGGACATGAACGGCACGGCCTCGCCGTCCGAGGGCCAGCTGAACACCACCACGTTCACCGGCCGGCCGTCGTCGGTCGCCCCGGCCCGGATCCGCACGTCGCGCGCCAGCCGCGCGCCCGCCTCGATCGCGCCGTTGAAGGTGACGTTGAAGCCGTGGATGAAAACCAGGGTGTCCTGGCCGTTCAGCATCGCCTTGCGAATGTCGTCCAGGAACCGGCCGCCGCCGGTCTTGGCCACGTCGGTCTCGCCTTTCACGTCCGGATAGACGACGACCGACCCGCCCTGCAGCGTCTCGACGCCCTCTGGGAAATCGACATAGCCGAACCGCAGCGCCGCCACCCCGTCGGGATTGAAGCGCGGTCCGAAGACCAGCTTCTTGTTGTCGGGCTGCTCATTGCGATTGGTCGCGAAATAGACGCGCACAGCACCCATGGTCGCCTCCCCGGCCTTGGCCAGGACGATGCGCCCTTAACGGGAATTTCGCAACCATTCAGCCTGGAGCTTAGCCCCTTGTCCGGTCCACGGTCTCTACCGACGGACAGGCGCGCAGGGCGGCCTGAATGTTGGTCAGGTGCTTGGCGTCGCGGACCTCGACATCGATGTCGGTGTCGAAGAAGTCGCTCTGCCGATGGTGCATCCGCAAATTGACGATGTTGCCGCCGGCCTCGCCGATGATCGTGCAGACCAGGCCCAGCACGCCGGGCGCGTTCTGGATGGTGGCGTGCAGCCGGGTCAGCGAGATGGTCGAGCGCTCGGCCTCGGGCGTCCAGTTCAGGTCGCGCCACAGCTCCTCGCGGTCCTCGTATTCGGCCAGGCGCGGGCAGTCGATGGTGTGGACGTCAAGGCCCTCACCGTCCTCGCGCAGGATGCCGACGATGCGGTCGCCCGGCACAGGGCTGCAGCAGTGGGCGAAGTGCAGGGAAACGCCCGGGGTCAGGCCGCCGCCGCGCACATAGAGCGTCGCGTCCTGGCCGCCTTCGATCTTGCGGCGGGCCGTGGCGGCCTCCCGATCGGAGTCCTTCATGCCCGGATAGGCCGTCTCCAGCACCTGGCTGGGCGAAACCCGACCCCGCCCGACGGCGTCGAACAGCGCCTCGTCGCTCTCCAGGGCGAAGCGCTCCAGGATCGGCCGCAGCGAGACGTCCTTCAGCTTCTTGCCCGCGCGCTCGAAGACCTGCTCCAGCGACGCCTTGCCCAGGCGCAGGAACTCTTCCTTCTCGGTCTGGCGGATATGACGCCGGATGGCGGATCTCGCCCGGCCCGTGACCGTCAGCGAGCGCCAGTCCGGCGGTACAACCGGCTTGGAGCCCCGCACCACCTCGACCACGTCGCCATTGACCAGCGGCGTGCGCAGCGGCTTCAGCTCGCCGTTGATCTTCACGCCGATACAGGTGTCGCCGACGCTGGTGTGGACGGCGTAGGCGAAGTCCAGCGGCATCGCGCCCCGCGGCAGGCTGACCAGCTTGCCCTTGGGGGTGAAGACGAAAACCTGGTCGAGGAACATCTCGAGCTTGGCGTGCTCGACCAGTTCCTCGGAGTCCCCGCCGTGCTCCAGCACCTGGACCAGTTGGCGCAGGTTGGCCAGCGGGTCGCGGCCGCCGGCGGCTTCCATGCCTTCCAGGTCGAGCCCGTACGAGGCGTCCTTGTAGCGGAAGTGGGCGGCGACGCCCTCTTCGTTGACCCGGTCCATGGCCTCGGTGCGGATCTGCATCTCGATCCGCATCCCGCGCGGGCCCACGACCGTGGTGTGCAGCGAGCGGTAGTTGTTCCGCTTCGGCGTCGAGATGTAGTCCTTGAAGCGGTCGGGCACGCTGGACCAGGCCCGGTGCACCACGCCCAGGGCGCGGTAGCAGTCTTCCTCGCTGTCGACGATCACGCGGAAGGCGTAGATGTCCGACATCTGCGAGAAGCCGATCGACTTGCGCTGCAGCTTGCGCCAGATCGAATAGGGCGACTTCTCGCGACCGAAGACGCGGGCCGGCATGTTCGACGATTCCAGGCGCGCGGCGATCTCCTGGCTGACCAGGGCCACCGCCCCGCCCTGCTCTTCGCGCAGCGCGTCCAGGCGGCGGATGATGGCGTCGCGCGCCACCGGGTTGGTGTGCTGGAAGGACAGCTCCTCCAGCTCCACGCAGATGCGATGACAGCCGATGTTGCGGGCCAGCGGCGCGTAGATGTCGCGCGTCTCGCGGGCGATCCGCTCGCGCTTCGCCTGGTTCTTGATGAAGTGCAGCGTCCGCATGTTGTGCAGACGGTCGGCCAGCTTGACCAGCAGGACGCGCACGTCCTTGGAGATGGCCAGGATGAATTTGCGCAGGTTCTCAGCCTGCCGCATGTGTTCGGCCTGCAGCTCGAGCTTGCTGAGCTTGGTGACGCCCTCGACCAGCTCGGCGATCTCGTCGCCGAACAGCTTGGCGATCTCTTCCTTGGTGACCGGGGTGTCCTCGATCACGTCGTGCAGGAGCGCCGTGACGATGGTGGCGGTGTCCAGCCGGTATTCGGTGAGAATGCCCGCCACCTCGATCGGATGGGCGTAGTAGGGGTCGCCGCTGGCCCGGGTCTGCGAGCCGTGCATCCGCATGGCGTAGACATAGGCGCGGTTCAGCAGCGCCTCGTCGGCCGTCGGGTCGTAGGCGTGGACCCGCTCGATCAGCTCGTACTGGCGAAGAAACTTGGGGCGCGGCTTGGGCGCCGGCGGCTCGACCGCCGCGGCGGGAGCTTGAGTCGAAGACGCGCCCGATTCGACATCGGGCGCGCGTTCGGACAGAGCGGTCGGCGTGACCGCCTGCAGGGTTAGAGGGTCTGCGCCTTCGGGGCTCAGTACCGCTCCTCCTGACCGCCGTCACGGTCGCTCTGCAGCGCGCGGACCAGTTCCAGTTCGCTCATCTGCATGTGGCTCGGATCGGCCAGCAGGGCCAGGGTCTCGGCCTCTTCCTCGGCCTCGGTGTGCTCATCGACGCGTTGCAGCGTGCTGATGAGGTGCTCCTTCAGGCCTTCGTGATCGATCACGTCGTCGGCGATCTCGCGCAGGGCGACGACAGGGTTCTTGTCGTTGTCGCGGTCGACCATCAGGGCGGCGCCGGCCGAGATGGCGCGGGCGCGGTGCGCGGAGAGCAGAACCAGCGAGAAGCGGTTCGGAACCTTCTCGACGCAATCTTCGACGGTGACGCGGGCCATGAGTTCCTCGGGCTGCCGATTAGCTATCGCAAAATAGGCTTCCGTGCGGCGACAAGCAATGTCGCGCATGAATGTCAGCTTTTGCGAGCGGGCGCTTATGCCCGCTTCGCTCGTCAATGTCCACCCCGTAGGCGCTAGACGGACTTGGTGGAGCGCGCGTCGCGCCCGACGCTGGCGTTGGCCGCCAGGCGGAAGGCCGACTCACCGCTCACCGGATGCACCCAGGCCGAGGCCAGCTCGGCCAGCGGTCCCATCACGAACAGCCGGTCTTGGGCGCGTGGATGCGGCACGACGAGGTCGCCGTCCAGGACCGTCCGGCCGTGGGCGATGAGATCCAGGTCCAGGGTTCGCGGGGCGTTGGCCTTTCCCCTCGTCCTTCCGAAGCGTTCCTCGATCGTGTGCAGCGCCGTCAGGGTGTCGGCCGGGGACAGATCGGTGGCGACGATGGCCACGCCGTTCAGATAGTCGGGTCCGGCCGGATCGGGCCAGGCCGCCGAGGCCCACCAGGTCGAGCGCGTCACCACGGTCAACCCGACCTCCGGCAAGGCGGCCAGCGCGGCTTCCAACAGCGCCTCGCGAACTCGTATAGGGTCCGGGCAGATTGCTGCCGAGCGCCACGATCACGGCCTCGTCCAAGTCATTTCGAGCGACCTGATTTTTCAAGGGATTATCGTGACCTTCTATCCGACCGACCGCCTGGCGCTGTTCATCGACGGGGCCAATCTCTATTCCGCCGCCAGGGCTCTGGGCTTCGACATCGACTACCGCAAGCTGCTCGACGAGTTCAGAAAGCGCGGCGTCCTGATCCGAGCCTACTACTATACCGCGATCGCCGAGAACGACGATTATTCGCCGATCCGCCCCCTCGTGGACTGGCTGGACTACAACGGCTTCACCCTGGTGACCAAGCCGGCCCGCGAGTTCACCGACAGCCAGGGCCGCAAGCGCTGGCGCGGCGACATGGACATCGAGATCGCGGTCGACATGTTGCAGATCGCCGAAACCGCCGACCATCTGGTGCTGTTCTCCGGCGACGGCGATTTCCGCGCCGTGGTCGAGGCCGTCCAGCGCAAGGGCCGCCGGGTCACCGTGGTCTCGACCATGAAGAGCCAGCCGCCGATGACCAGCGACGACCTGCGCCGCCAGGCCGACAACTTCGTCGACCTCGCCGACCTCGGCAGCATCATCGGCCGCCCGCAGCGGGTCCAGCCGCGTCCGGTCTCGGACAACCGCACCCCGGCCGAACGCGAAGCCGACGACGAGTACTGAGATGAGCCAGCGTTCCAACATCGTCGGCGAGACGGTCCCCAACCCCGCCGAACCGCCACGCGACTGCCCGCTGTGCCCGCGCCTGGTGGCCTATCGCCGCGAGAACCAGGACCTCTATCCCGACTGGTTCAACGGTCCCGCCCCCTCGTTCGGCGACAAGGACGCGCGCCTGCTGGTCGCGGGCCTGGCCCCCGGCCGCAAGGGCGCCAACCGCACCGGCCGGCCGTTCACCGGCGACTACGCCGGGACCCTGCTCTACGACACGATGATCAAGTTCGGCTTCGCCACCGGCAAGTTCGAGGCGCGCCCCGATGACTTCGCTCCAGCTGGTCGGCGCGGCCGTGACCAACGCCGTCCGCTGCGCGCCGCCCGGCAACAAGCCCGAGACCTCGGAAGAGAACAACTGCCGCCCGTTCCTCACCGCGCGGCTGGAGATGTTCCCCAATCTGAGGGCCATCGTCACCCTGGGCGACGTCTCGCGGCGCAATGTGCTGAAGGCCCTGGGCCTGAAGGCTTCGGCGGGCGTTCCCGGCCATGGCTCGGAGTTCCAGGCCGGTCCCTACCGGATCTTCAACAGCTATCACTGCTCACGGCTCAACACGAACACCGGCCGCCTGACGACGCCGATGTTCGAGGACCTGTTCGCGCGGGTTAAGGCCTATCTGGACGAGACCGCCTAGACCTTCACCGTGCGCCCCTCGCGGGCCGCGCGGTAGACGGCCTCGATCAGGCGCATGTCCTTGAGGCCCTCCTCGCCGGGGACGATCGGCTCGCGGCCGGTGAAGATGCATTCCGACAGGTGGTCCAGCTGAGCGGAGAACTGGTTCTTCGGCTGCGCGGCGGGCTCGCGCGGGCCCGTCTGGCGGTTCAGTTGCGCTCGCATCGTCTGGCCCTGGTAGCTGGTGGCCGGCTCCAGTTCGACCCAGCCCTTGGGACCGCTGACGCGATAGCGGTTGAAATTGGTGCTGTAGGTGGAAAAGCAGTTGGCCACCGCGCCCGACGGGAACAGCAGCTGGAAGCTGATGATGTCCTCCACCTCCTTGAAGCGGATGTCGGAACGGTCCGTGGACTCCATGGCGTTGACGGCCACGGGCTCCTCGCCCGTCAGGTAGCGGGCGGCGTTCAGGCTGTAGATTCCGATGTCCATCAGGCTGCCGCCGCCGGACAGCGCCCGCTTCAGCCGCCACTGGGTCGGGTCGCCGATCGTGAAACCGTGGTCGGTCGTCACCGTCCGCACCGGCCCGAAGGCCCCTTCCCGCGCCAGCTTGATCGCCTCGATATTGTGGGCCTGGAACCGGCTGCGATAGCCGATCATCAGCTTGCGGCCGGCCTTCTTGCACGCGGCGATCATAGCCTCGGCGTCAGCTGACGTCGTCGCCATCGGCTTCTCGCACATCACGTGCTTGCCCGCCTTGGCCGCCCGCTCGGTGAAGACGCGGTGCAGGCTGTTGGGCGTGATGACGTAGACGATGTCGACGTCGGGATTGTCGGCGATCCTGTCGAAGGTCTCGTAGCTGTAGCGATGGCTTTCGGGAATGCCGTACTGCTCGCCGAACTTGGTCAGCTTCTCCGGCGTGCCGCTGACCAGGGCCACCAGCTTCGAATGCTCGCACTCGGCGAAGCGCGGCATGATGATCTGGGTGGCGTAGTAGCCCAGCCCCAGGATCGCATAGCCCAGCTTGCGGCCGGGCTCCGCCGCCCTGGCCTCGAGAGATGGGGCGCTCAGGGGCAGAGTGGCGGCGAGACCAGCCGCCAGGAATGTCCGCTTGCTGATCTCGTCCATGTCGCTCTCTCCTACCAGGCCAGGCCGGAAGTCTTGGTGCGCACGCGCGCCACAATGTGATTGGAGGTCAGGAACAGCGTCTTGCCGTCCTCGCCGAACGCGCAGTTGGCGGCCGGACCGCCGGTCTCGACGACGCCCAGCAGCTTGGCCTCCGGCGTCAGGATCATGATCCCGCCCGGCCCGCTGGCGAACAGGTTGCCCTTGGCGTCGACCTTCATGCCGTCCGGCAGGCCCGGCCCACCGGCCTTCAGCAGCTCGGAAGCGTCGAAGAACACTTTTGACGACTTGGGCAGGCCGTCCCCGCCAAGCTCGTAGGCCATGATCACCGGCCGCTTGGGGTCCGAGATCGAGACGTAAAGCCGCTTTCCGTCCGGCGACAGGCCCACGCCGTTGGGGAACGACAGCGTGTCGTCGATCAGCGCCACCTCGCCATTGGGCCGCAGCAGGTAGACGCCGTTGAACGACAGCTCCTTGGCCGGCGAGGCGTCCAGCCCCTCCAGGCCATAGGGCGGATCGGTGAAATAGAGCGAACCTTTCAGCGGACCGTCGCGGACCTCGACCAGATCGTTGGGACTGTTGAATTTCTTGCCCTTGTACGTGCTGGCCAGGACCGTCTTCTGCTTGGTCGCGAGATCCACCTTGGCGACGCCGCGATTGCCGCAGTCGGCGATCACGAGCTCGCCGGCCAGGGTGATGATCGCGCCGTTCGAGCCGGCCTCGCGGAAGATCTTGGTCGGCGGACCGTCATAGCCGGACGGCTGCAGGAACACCGTCTTTCCGGTCTTGGGGGCCCAGCGATACATGACGTTGCCGGGCACGTCCGAGAACAGCAGGGACTTGCTCTCCCAGTGCCAGGCCGGCCCCTCGGCCCAGGTGACGCCATCGGCGATCTGCTCGATCGGCGCATTGACGTCGAGGATCGCGTCCAGCTCCGGCGAAAGGCGGCGGATCTTGCCGATCTTCGGATAGGCGGGCGAAGCGGCCAGGGCCTGCCCGCCAGCGATCAGGGCGGCTCCTGCGCCCAGCACGGCGCGACGGGTGGTCATGGCGATCTCCGCTTCTTCTTGTCAGATCGTTATGGGGCGACGTCGATGTTACCGCAACCAAGGTTCGACTAAAGTCTCACCCTGGGCACCGCGTCCAGCCAGCGGGCGTAGGCCGCTTCGCGCGCGTGCTCCTTGATCGACGGCGACAGGGTCTCGGCGGCCGGGCTGGCCTCGGCGGCCTCCTCGACCGAGGCGTAGAGCCCCGCCCCCACGCCCGCGAACAGGGCCGCGCCCAGCGCCGTGGTCTCCTGGTAGCTGGCGCGCCGCACCGACATTCCGGTCAGGTCGGCCAGTCGCTGCGAGAACCAGGCGCTCTTGGACATGCCACCGTCGATGCGCATCTGCGCGGCTTCCCCGAAAGCCGAGGGCGCGTCGGCGCGCATGGCCTCGATCAGGTCGCGGCTCTGCAGGGCGCACGCATCGAAGGTCGCCGCGGCGATCTCCGGCAGGCCGGCGTCGCGGGTCAGGCCGAAGATCCCGCCGCGCGCCTTGGCGTCCCACCAGGGCGCTCCCAGGCCGGTGAAGGCCGGCACCACCACGACGCCGTGGTCGGCCTTGGCCGCCCGCGCCAGGGCCTCGGCCGCGCGCGGGCCGCCGGTGACGCCCAGCCCCTCGCCCAGCCACTGGATCGCCGCCCCGGCCACGAAGATCGAGCCTTCCAGGGCGTAGGTCGTCTTGCCGCCGACGCGCGCCGCCACGGTGGTCAGCAGGCGCGAACGCGAGATCGGCCGCGCCTCGCCGGTGTTGATCAGCATGAAGCAGCCGGTGCCGTAGGTGGCCTTCATCTGGCCCGGCGCAACGCAGCCCTGCCCCATCAGCGCGGCCTGCTGGTCGCCGGCCACGCCGCGGATCTGAACGGGCGCCCCAGCAGCTCGGCGCTCGTCTCGCCATAGTCGTCGACACAGTCCAGCACCTTGGGCAGCAGCGGCGCGGGGACCTTGAACAGGTCCAGCATCTCGGGCGACCAGTCCTGGGCGCCGATGTCGAACAGCAGGGTGCGCGAGGCGTTGGTGGCGTCGGTCGCGTGGACCGCCCCGCCCGTCAGCCGCCAGATCACCCAGCAGTCCATGGTGCCGCACAGCAAGCCGCCCGCCTCGGCCCGGGCCCGCGCGCCCGGAACCCTGTCGAGGATCCAGGCGATCTTGGTGGCCGAAAAATAGGGATCCAGAAGAAGCCCCGTGACTTCGGTGACGCGCGGCTCGTGGCCCGCCGTCTTCAGCGCGGCGCAGACCTCGGCCGTGCGGCGGTCCTGCCAGACGATCGCGGGATGGATCGGACGGCCGGTGGCGCGATCCCAGACCACCACCGTCTCGCGCTGGTTGGTGATGCCGATGGCGGCGATGGCGTCCGTCCGGCCCGAGGCCTCGGCCACCTCACGCAACACCGCCAGGCACGCGGCGTAGATCTCCTCGGCGTCGTGCTCGACCCAGCCGTCGCGCGGATAGCTCTGGCGCAGCGGGCGCGAGGCCTCGCCCAGGGACTGGCCGGCGCGGTCGAACAGGATGGCCCGGGTGCTGGTCGTGCCCTGGTCCAGGGCCAGGATCAGGTCTTGAGTCACATATCCTCCGCTCGAGCTTGCGACATCTCGACGCGATGTGGCGCGTCGGCGTCCTTGGCCTGTTTAAGCATGTTTTCATTTGGGGGCCGCAAGGTCATCCTGATCGGGTCTTCCGGATTCGAAGGAGGCGGGCCATCCAAGCCGTCGAGATCGCATCGCTCATGAAGCTGGCCCGCAGTCGCGAGCCTGGCGATCGTGAACGCCTGCTCACCGGGATCATCGACCTCTGCGAGGCCGGTCAGGCCAGCGGCGAGCCGACCCATCCCGACATCCAGGCCCTGCTCAATTCCATCTTCATGACCCTGGTGGTCGAGGCCGAGCGCGACATCCGCCACCGGCTGTCCGAGCGCCTGGCCGACGCCGACTGGGCCCCCTCGGCCCTGATCAACATCATGGCGCTGGACGAGATCGACATCGCCCGCCCGATCATCGCCCGCAGCCCGGTGCTGCAGGATCACGACCTGATCCGGCTGCTGGTTCAGGCGACGCTGGAGCACCAGATCGAGATCGCGCGCCGTCCGCACCTGCAGGCGCAGGTGGTCGAGGCGATCATCAGCCGCGACGAGCCGGCCGTGCTGACCGCCCTGGCCGCGAACGACACCGCCCACATCTCACCGGACGCCATGAGCCGGCTGGTGAACCGCTCGCGCGAGGTCGTCGCCCTGCGCTCGCCCCTGGCCCAGCACCCGAAGCTCTCCGCCGATCTGGCCGAGCAGCTCTATCTGCTGGTTGGCCGCGCCCTGCGCGACGCCCTGACGACGCGGTTCCAGCTGGATCCGACCAAGATGCAGGCCGCCGTCGACGAGGCTCTGCACGCGGCCCATCGCGGCGAATCCGCCGGGCGAGGACGTCGGCCCGGTCGAGGTCGACGAGGATCGCGAGGAGATGGAGCGCTCGCTGATCGAGAAGCTGGATTCCGCCGGCCAGCTGCGACCCGGCTACCTGCTACGCGTGCTGCGCGAGGGCCGGCTGCAACTGTTCGTCATGGCCTTGGCGCGCCTGGGCAAGTTCGAGCCCCCTCAGATCCGCCGCGCCATCGACAGCGGTCGCCCCGAGCTTCTGGCCCTGGCCTGCTCGGCCGTGGGCATCGACCGCAGCGTTTTCCCGACCATCCTGGAGCACGTCCGCCAGCTGAATGGCGGTCGTCCCGGCGGCGGTGAAGAGGGCGTCCGCCGCGCCGCCAGCGCCTTTGGCCCCTTCACGCCGGATATCGCCGGCATGGCCTTCCGCCAGGCCGTCGGCCAGGTCTGACGCGGCGGTCTCATCGGTCGTTTGACAAGCTCGCGGGCTTCCCGCCACTTGGCCGCATGTACCAAGCGCAACCCTTCGTGACTCGCCTGTCTTTCAAGGCCAGCGACCGCCCCGAAGCTCAGGAGGCGCGGGAACGGCTGATGGCCCGCTATGGCGATGTCGGCGACCAGAACGCCCAGGTCATCGTGGCGCTGGGGGGCGACGGCTTCATGCTGGAGACCCTGCACGAGGCGATCGCCACCCAGACGCCGATCTACGGCATGAACCGCGGCTCGGTCGGTTTCCTGATGAACGAGTACAGCGAGGACAGCCTGCTGGAGCGGATCAACGCCGCCGAGCGGGCCGTCATCCATCCACTAGCCATGGTCGCCATCGATTCGAACCGGAAACAGCACCGCGCCTTGGCCATCAACGAGGTCTCGCTGCTGCGCCAGACGCGCCAGACCGCCAAGCTGCGCATCTCGATCGACGGCAAGGTGCGGATGGGCGAGCTGGTTTGCGACGGCGCTCTGCTGGCCACCCCCGCCGGCTCGACGGCCTACAACCTCTCGGCCCACGGCCCGATCATCCCGATCGACGGCCAGGTCCTGGCCCTGACGCCCATTTCCGCCTTCCGCCCCCGCCGCTGGCGCGGCGCCCTTCTGCCGCAGTCGGCGCGGGTGACGTTCGAAATCCTGGAAGCCGACAAACGGCCGGTCAGCGCCGTGGCCGACAACTTCGAGGTGCGCGACGTCCTGGAGGTGCACATATCCGAGGACCGCGGCACTTCGCTGTCGATGCTCTTCGACGCCGGCCGCAGCCTCGAGGAAAGAGTTCTGGCCGAGCAGTTCTCTGCCTAAGTCTGGCGCGTGGCAGCCGAAAGCGGATGCCGGTTTCGGCGCCCGCCACGCTCCAACTCTAGAGATTGAGCCTGTTCATCCATTTCTGATGTTCATCAGAAAATGGACAGGCTCAAGGGCGTGAGACGTTGGGTCGCAGAAAGTTTCGTCTCATCCAATATTAACGCCTGCTATGTTAGTGGATACCCAACTATCCGCCGCCGGGAGAGGCGCCCGTGACGAATAAGACCGCTGAAGTGATCCAGGTGCCGAACATGCTCAAGCTCAAGGTGGGCGGTCGGGGCGGCATCGACATGGCCGCCATCGCCAAGGCCGAGGCGGCTCTGAAGAGCCTGTCCGGCAACTTCGCCCAATGGCTGAACGACGAGATCGTCAAGCTGGAGGCCGCCCGCCAGGGCGTCCGCACCGAGGGCCTCAACGCCCAGACGGTCGAGACCCTCTATCTGCGCGCTCATGACCTGAAAGGCCTGGGCGCCACCTACGAATTCCCGCTGATCACCCGCCTGGCCGCGTCGCTCTGCAAGCTGATCGACGATCCGGACACCCGCCTGTCGGCGCCGATGTTCCTGGTCGACGCCCATATCGACGCGATCAAGGCCTGCGTGCGCGACGACATCAAAGTCGACACCCACCCGGTCGGCAAGGCCCTGGTGACCGAGCTGGAAGCCCGCGTGGCCGAATATCTCGGGACCGCCGCGGCTTAAGCCCCGTCCGTTTCGGCCCCCCGTCCGAAACGGCGAACAGGCCCGCCAGACCAAGACCTAGCTAAGGCCGAACAGGCCCTTGAGATACGGATTGAGCATCCGGCCGTCCGGATCCAGCTCCCGCCTGACCGCCAGGAAGTCCTTCCAGCGCGGATAGATCGCCTCCAGCTGGCCGCCGTTCAGCGTGTGCAGCTTGCCCCAGTGCGGTCGGCCATCGTAGCGGCGGAAGATCGGTTCAATCAGCTCGTACAGGAACGTGAAGTCGTCGCGGTAATAGGCGTGCACGGCCACCGAGCCGCGCGCGCCGCCCTGGAACGGCGACAGCCAGGCGTCGTCCGGCGCGATACGACGCGCCTCGATCGGGAAGAAGACGTCCGGGCGCTCCTTCTCGATGGTGCGAACCACCTCTTCGAGCGCCTTCAGCTGGTGCTCCACGGGCAGGTGGAATTCCATCTCGTTGAAACGCACCGGCCGCTCGGTCGACAGCAGCTTCCAGCCCTCGTCGACGGCGGTCTCGGGCTTGGCGGTCGACAGCAGCGCGTGGGCGGCGGCCTTGCGCAGCGGCGTGGCGAAGCCCAGCAGGTTGCGCAGCCCCCGCAGCGCCTGAAGGAACTCGGTGTCCTGGTCCGGACCGCGCGGCAGGGCCGGATCGTCGGTCTCGTCATGGCTGATATTGGCCGCCAGACCCGTGAACGGTACGGCGTAGAACTCGAAATTGCGGTGCTGGGCCCAGCGCGCCTCGGCCTTGGCGAGCGCATCCTCCAGAGGCTCCAGCCAGACGCGGCGACGCAGGCGGCGGTTGGCGCTGGTCTTGATCCGCACCTGAGTGATGACGCCCAACGCCCCCAGCGAGACGCGGGCGGCCTGGAACACCTCGGGGTTCCGGGTCGCGTCGGCCTCGATGACCTCGCCGGAAGGCGTGACCAGCCGCAGCCCCGTGACGCTGCCGTGCATGGCCTGGATCCCGGCGCCCGTGCCGTGGGTGGCGGTGCTCAGCGCCCCGCCCAGCGACTGCTTGTTGATGTCGGGCAGGTTGGGCAGCGCCCGCCTCTTCTCGGCCAGCATGGGCCCTAGGGCGCCCAGCCGCGTGCCGGCGCGGACGATCGCCTCGTCGCCTTCCCAGCCGATCACGCCCGACAGCGAATCCAGCGAAATCAGCGTGCCGTTGGTCGGGGCCAGGGCGGTGAACGAGTGGCCCGCGCCGACGGGCCGGATCGGCGCCTGGGCGACCTTCAGCGTGGTGGCCAGCTCGCCCTCGTCCTTGGGAGCCAGGCGGGCGGCGGGATAGGCGTGCTGCAGGCCCGACCAGTTGCGCCACAGCAGCTTGCCCTGGGCGTCGACCGAGGGCGGCGACGGCGGCTCGGGCTTGTCTCCGGTGGCGACCTTGTAGGCGGCGACACCGCCGCCGGCGACCACCGCCACGCCCGTTCCACCCGCGATCAGGGCTCCGCGCCTCGAGATCATGGCTTCCCCGCCTCTATTTCGCGGAGTCTTCGCGCCCCGCCATGAATCGTACTGAGGGCCTGGAAATCGGCCGGGGTGCAAGTCGCGCACTGCCCCGTCGCCGGCATGGCGTTGTAGCCCTGGACGGCGTGGTCCAGCAGCGTCGCCTCGCCCTGCTTCCAGCGGACATCCCAGGCGGCGCGGTCGTGGACCAGCGGCGCGCCCGTGCCGGGGACGGCGTGGCAGGCGTGGCAAGACGTCTCGTACAGGCTCGACAGGCGCGCGTCGGCCGGGCGCAGGGCCAGGGCCTGCTCCGGCGTCGGCGGCGGCGGGGTCCTGGCGCCGCAAGCCGCCAAGGTCAGGCCCAGCGCGGCCAGCAGCGCCAGGCGGCGCATCAGGCGATCCCCGACAGGCGCTTGGCCGCCGTCACGGTGTTGGCCAGCAGGCAGGCGATGGTCATGGGCCCCACGCCCCCGGGAACCGGCGTGATCGCGCCGGCGACCGCGCGCACCTCGTCGAAGGCGACGTCGCCGACAAGCCGGGTCTTGCCCGCCGCGGCGGCTTCCGGATCGCGGGCCGGATAGCGGGTGATGCCGACGTCGATGACCACCGCCCCCCGGCTTGATCCAGTCGGCCTTGACCATCTCGGCCCGGCCGACGGCGGCGACCACGATATCGGCCTGGCGGACGATGCCCGGCAGGTCCTTCGACCGCGAGTGAGCGATGGTCACCGTGCAGTCGGCGGCCAGCAGCATCTGGGCCATCGGCTTGCCCATCAGGTTCGAGCGGCCGATGACCACGGCGTTCTTGCCGGTCAGATCACCGACCACGTCCTTCAGCAGCATCATGCAGCCCAGCGGCGTGCAGGGCGTCAGGGCCGGCAGGCCGCTGGCCAAGCGGCCGGCGTTGGTCACGGTCAGGCCGTCGACATCCTTGTCCGGCGACAGGGCCGCCACGACGTCCATCTGGCTGATGTGGTCCGGCACCGGGAACTGGACCAGCACGCCGTGGATCTTCGGGTCGGCGTTCAGCCTGGCGACCACGGCCAGCAGGTCGTCCTGGCTGACCTCGGCCGGCAGGCGGACGGTCTCGGAATGCATGCCCGCCGCCAGGGTCTGTTCGCCCTTGTTGCGGACATAGACCTGGCTAGCCGGGTCCTCGCCGACCAGCACCACGGCCAGGCCCGGGGTGATCCCGTGCTTGGCCTTCAACTCGGCGACCTCCACGGCGATCTTCGCCCGCAGATCGGCCGCGAACGCCTTGCCGTCGATGAGTTTGCCCTGCGCCATGGTGCTTCTCCTGCCTGGCCCGTCCCTAAACGCTGGAGGCGAGACTCGCAACGCCAAGGGCTTGACCAAGGTTCGGCCCCGGCGTGTGCTCCGGCCATGACCCAGTCTTTTCCAACTCCCGCCGCCCACGCCCGCGAACTGCTGGCCAAGCTGGGCGTTCCCGCGCTTCCCGCCGACGCCGGCCACCCCGTGCGTAGCCCGATCGACGGCCAGGTCATGACCCATGTGGCGTTCGACGACGCCCGCGAGATCGGGAGCAAGGTCTCGGCCGCCTGCCACGCCTTCGCCGCCTGGCGCGTCGTCCCGGCCCCGCGCCGCGGCGAACTGGTGCGGTTGCTGGGCGAGGAACTGCGCGCCGCCAAGGCGGACCTGGCCGCCCTGGTCACGCTGGAAGCCGGCAAGATCGCCTCCGAGGCGGCCGGCGAGGTTCAGGAGATGATCGACATCTGCGACTTCGCCGTCGGCCTGTCGCGCCAGCTGCACGGTCTGACGATCGCCTCCGAACGTCCCGGCCACGCCATGCGCGAGAGCTGGCATCCTCTGGGACCGGTGGCGGTGATCAGCGCCTTCAACTTCCCGGTCGCCGTCTGGGCCTGGAACGCGTGCCTGGCCCTGGTCTGCGGCGATCCGGTGATCTGGAAGCCGTCCGAGAAGACGCCCCTAACGGCCCTCGCGACCCATGCCGTCCTGGAGCGCGCCCTGGCCCGGTTCGAGGATGCGCCGGACGGGCTCTGCGCCGTCGTTCTGGGCGGCCGCGACGCCGGCGAGCGCCTGGCCCGCGACCCGCGCATCGCCCTGGTCGGCGCCACCGGCTCGACCCGCATGGGCCGCGCCGTGGCGCCGATGGTCGCCGAGCGGTTCGGCCGCTCGATCCTGGAGCTGGGCGGCAACAACGCCATGATCGTCACGCCCTCGGCGGATCTGTCGCTGGCCCTGCGCGCCATCGTTTTCTCCGCGGCGGGCACGGCGGGCCAGCGCTGCACCTCCCTGCGCCGGCTGATCGTCCACGAAAGCCTGGTCGACAAGGTCGCCGACGCGGTCGAGACCGCCTTCCAGCGCCTGCCTGTCGGCGACCCGCGCCAGCCCGCGACACTGCTCGGCCCGCTGATCGACAAGGCCGCCTACGACGCCTTCGTCGAGGCCATGAACCAGGTCCGCGCCGAGGGCGGGACAGTCGCCGGCGGCGAGCGCCTGCTGATCGACGAGTTTCCGGACGCCTACTATGTCCGTCCCGCGCTGGCCCGCCTGCCAGCCGCGACCGCCTGCATGCAGCGCGAGACCTTCGCACCGCTGCTGCACGTCGCGCCCTATGCGGATTTCGAGGAAGCCATCGCAATCCAGAACGACGTCCCCCAGGGGCTCTCGTCCTGCGTCATGACCAACGACGTCCGCGAGGCCGAGGGCTTCCTGTCGGCCGCGGGCAGCGACTGCGGCATCGCCAACGTCAATATCGGCCCCTCGGGCGCCGAGATCGGCGGCGCGTTCGGCGGTGAGAAGGAGACCGGCGGCGGCCGCGAAAGCGGCTCTGACAGCTGGAAGCAGTACATGCGCCGACAAACGGCGACGGTGAACTATTCCGGCGCCCTGCCGCTGGCCCAGGGGGTGCGGTTCGATCTGTAGCACGCCCTTGCCGTCCGCGCGCGCAGACGGCATAAGCCCTGACCTCGGGTCACGGACCCACGCCGGATTAGCACAGCGGTAGTGCAGCGGTTTTGTAAACCGAAGGTCGCGGGTTCGATCCCTGCATCCGGCACCACTCTCCTTCAGGTCCCCTTTCCGGTAGGCTTCAGGTCGATGACCGCCCTCCTCTTCATCGACGCCGACGCCTGCCCCGTGAAGGACGAGGCCTACAAGGTCGCCGCCCGCCACGGCTTCAAGACCTTCGTGGTGTCCAACAGCTGGATCCGCGTGCCGATGACGCCGGTGATCGAGCAGATCGTGGTCGACGCCGGTCCCGACGTCGCCGACGACTGGATCGCCGAGCGCTGCGGTCCCGGCGACGTGGTGGTGACCAACGACATCCCGCTGGCCGACCGCGTGCTGAAGGCCGGCGGCGCGGCCGTGGCCCCGAACGGCCGGGTGTTCTCGGCCGACATGATCGGCTCGGCCCTGGCCTCGCGCTCGATCGGCGAGCACCTGCGCTCGATGGGCGAGGTCACCAAGGGTCCCGCCGCCTTCGCCAACGCTGACCGCTCGCGGTTCCTCCAGGCGCTGGATCAGCTGGTGGTCAAGGCCAAGAAGGCGGCGCCCCAATGATCCAGCGGCCGCGATGATCGAGATCACGTCCTGGCTGCGGATCGACGAGGACGAGCTGGTCTGGAGGGCTGCCCGCGCCTCCCGTCCGGGCGGCCAGCACGTCAACAAGACCAGCACGGCGATCGAGCTGCGGTTCGACGTCAGGAACTCCCCGTCCCTGCCCGAGGACGTCAAGGCGCGGCTGGAGACCCTGGCCGGCAGCCGCCTGACCCAGGACGGAGTACTGATCCTGTTCTCGCAGGGCTCGCGCTCGCAGGAGATGAACCGCCAGGACGCCCAGGAGCGCCTCGTCGACCTGATCCGCCGCGCCACCGAGAAGCCCAAGCCCCGCAGGCCGACCAAGCCGACCTATTCCAGCAAGCTCAAGCGGCTGGACGGCAAGGCCAAGCGCGGGACGGTGAAGTCGGGCCGCGGACGGGTGAAGTTCGACGACTAAGCCGTTTCCGGCGGAGCCGGGGTGCTGAACGCGATCACGTCCTGCTTCCAGTCCGGCTCGACGATCAGGCCCGACAGCAATCTTCTGCAGGTAGCGGGTCATGGCCGCCTGCTCTTCCGTGGTCAGATTGGCGCAGATGTCGCGGTTCAGCGGACGGATCTCGGCGCGGATTTTCTCGAGCAGCGTGCGACCCGTGTCGGTCAGGCAGATGACCACGATGCGGCGGTCGGCGGACGAAGCCTTGCGCTCCACCAGGCCGTCGGTGATCAGGCCGTCTATAGAACGCGTCAGGGTCGTGCGGTCGGTGGCCGCCAGCTTGGCCAGCCGGGTCATGGAGAGATTACCGAACCGGCGCAGCGAGATCATCGCCACCCACTTGGCGAACGTCAGGCCGTGCCGGGCCAGGAGATCGGTCGCCATGGCGCGGCGATGCTGTTCGGTCTGATAGAGAAGATAGCTCAGATAGCTCGGCAACGGCAGTGCGTGGTCCTGAACCACGTCGGCGCGCTCATCCCCCTCGTACATCTTCGTTTTCCGCCCCACAAAACGGCGCTCTGTGTCTCACAAGGTTAACGGCCACGCAATCCGCGGCCCCATGGGGCAAACGAAAAACCCCGCGAATGGCTTCGCGGGGTCATCTCTTTCAATTTAGACGGGAATTTCACGCCGCGGCGGCGCGATTTCGGCTCACGCCGCGCGTCAGCCAGTCATCGGGATAGGTCTCGCGGACGGTGATCGACTTGAACTGGGTGACCGGGATGCTGGCGTGGTCGCCGGGGTTGAGATCGCGCGAGACCGAGTGGCCGGCGAACTCCTCGATGATGGTGATCACTTGGCTGCTGCCGGCGGCGTTCTCGATGAGGACCATGTTCATGGGGTTCTGCTCGGCGATCTCGAGGGAGAAAGAAAAGTCGACGGAAAAAAGGGACCAGACCAGCCCTACACCTGGCTAGGCCGCACGCGCTCCTTGAGACCCTTGAGGGCCCAGGCCTCGACGGCTTGCCCGCCGCCCAGGCGGCGGAAGGCGCCGGCGTTGTGCTGTTCGCAATAGGAGCCTCGGGCGGTCAGCTTGGGACGGCCGCAGAAGCCGAAGTCGTCGCCTTCCGGATTGCCGATCGGCCAGCGGCACGAGTGGGCGCCCAGCTCCAGGATGCCCGAGGTCGGCAGCAGGTCTTCCTCGGTGCGTTCGAAGCGCGGGGCGATGTGGGGCGCGGCCGTGGTCTCGCGGGTCGGGCGACGGACCGCGATCCGCGACGGGGACCGGACGGTCGTCCGCGGACGGACGGGCGTTTCGCGGACGGTGATACCCAGGCGATGCACCTTGCCGATCACCGCGCTGCGGCTGACGCCGCCCAGCTGGCGCGCCACCTGGCTCGCGCTGAGGCCCTCAAGCCAGAGCTTCTTCAGTGTCGCGGTGCGTTCTTCGCTCCAGTCCATGATCTTGTTCCCAGCCCAGCCCGGAGCCAGCCCGCTCCGTGAGGAAATTGGTAGATTTTATGGTTAACGCACGTCAAACGTTTATGTGCAGACCCACGGTTTGCGATTTCACTTTTCCCAAAAAGAATCACGTAGATACCGACAATTGTCGCAGGGGCGTGCTCAAGCTGGCCTTAAGGAACATTGTTCCGTGACAGAGCCACGGCCCTGATTTTATAAGGGTTTGGAATGCGTCGCGCCGTCGCAGGACCTGCGGCGAAACGTCAGTCGGGGATTATCATGCGCATCGAGAAACTGGCCGCTATCGCGGCGCTCTGCATCGCCGTTGCGGCCTGCTCGAGGGACGGCGGCAGTTCCGCCGAGGCGCCGGCCTCGGCGCCCGCGGACGCTCCGGCCGCCGCCGCGCCGCCGACCGACGCGGCCAAGGCCGCGGCTCTGGCCGCCCTCCCCGCGCCCTACAACACCGGCGACCTGTCGAATGGCCAGAGCAAGTTCGCCTTCTGCCGATCCTGCCACACCGCCACCGAGGGCGGCCCGGACCTGACCGGCCCCAACCTTTATGGCGTGTTCGGCCGCAAGGCCGGCTCCAAGCCCGGCTACACCTATTCGGAAGCGGTCAAGAACGCCGGCTTCATCTGGGACGCCGAGCACCTGGACAAATGGCTGACCGACCCGCGCGGCTTCATGCCGGGCACCAAGATGACCTTCGCGGGCCTGCACGACCCCAAGGACCGCATCGACCTGATCGCCTATCTGAAGGTCGAGACGGGCTACAAGCCCGCGCCATAGCGATGCGCCCGGCCCCGCCAGAGGTGGAGGCGTTGATCCAGCGCCTCTACGACGCCAACGGAAGGCGCGACTTCGAGGCCTTCCGCGCCTTGGTCTCGCCTCGGCTGGAGTGGCCGGACGTGACGCGCGGCGGATGGCTGACAAGCCCCGAGCAGGTGCGCGACTATTGGGCCTACAACGACGCCGCGATCCGCGTGGAGATCACCCCGGTCGAGGTGAGCGTCGCCGACGACGGCCGCATCGTGGTCGACGCCAACCAGGTGATCTGGAACCGCACCGGCCAGCTATGGTCGGACCTCTGTGTGCGGCATTGTTACACGCTTCGCGACGGCCTGATCCGGCGCATGGATATCGTTCCCAAAGGGGACACGGATCCAGGTCCATGACGCCGGACGAAAATGGCGTCGCCAAGCCGCACGCGCTTGAAGCGACGCTGAACGAGGCTTTCGAGGCCTTCAACGCGCGCGACCTGTCACGCCTGCGCCCGCTGTTCCACGACGACATCGTCTGGCCCGACACGCTGGACAACGACGAGAAGCCGCTCGTCGGCAAGGAAGCCGTCCTCGGCCACTTCGCCCGCATGTTCGCGACCATCCTGGCGAACGTCCAGCTTATCCGGATCCTCGACGAAACCCCGAACAGCCTGGCGATCGAGGCTCAGTACTCGGTGGAAAGTCCCGACGGGCGCATCTGGACCGACACGCGCGCGGCCCTGACCTATCACTTCAAGGACGGGCTGCTCAGCGGGATGACGATCGTCGCCGGATTCTAGATCAGCAGGTCCGCGCAGGCGTCGAGGATGGCCTCGGCGTCCAGGCGGTACTTGCTGTAGAGATCCGGCAGGTCGCCCGACTGGCCGAAGGTTTCCAGGCCCAGGGCGCGCACGCGCTGCCCGCGCACCGAGCCCAGCCAGGACAGGGCCAGCGGCGCGCCGTCGGGCAGGGTGACCAGGCCGGCGTCGCGATCCAGCGGCGCCAGCAGAAGTCTCGATGGTCGACGTCCGGCGCCGCTCCCCCGTCCAGCGGGCGCGGCCCGAGGCGGTCCAGTCGCGGTGCAGCACATCCGCCGAGGTCACGGCCAGCAAGCCAGCTTCCGGCACGTCGTCGGCCAGGGCCTCGAAGGCCGCCAGGGCCTCGGGCGCCAGGGCGCCGCTATAGACGAGAGCCAGGCGCGCGCCGGGCGCCGGCGTTTTCAGCCAATAGGCTCCGTCGACCACGCCCTGGCGCCAGGCGTCGTCCGTCCGCTTGGGCTGGGCGATGGCGCGGGTCGACAGACGCAGATAGGTCGACGCGCCGTCCTTGGCCTGGATGCGTTCGAAGGCGTGAGCCATCAGCACCGCCGTCTCGTCGGCGAAGGCTGGCTCGTAGGTGTCGAGACCTGGCTGGGCCATGCCGATGACCGGGGCGTTGATCGACTGGTGCGCCCCGCCCTCGGGCGCGAGCGTCAGGCCCGACGGCGTGGCGACCAGCAGGAAGCGGGCGTCCTGGTAGCAGGCGTAGTTCAGGGCATCGAGGCCGCGGGCGATGAAGGGGTCGTAGAGCGTGCCGACCGGGAACAGGCGCTCGCCGAACAGCGGGCCGGTCAGGCCCAGGGCGGCCAGGGCGATGAACAGGTTGTTCTCGGCGATGCCCAGCTCGACGTGCTGCCCGGTCTCGGCCTTGGACCAGACCTGGGCCGACGGAATGCGGCGGCGCTTGAAGACGTCTTCGTGGGCGCGGCGCTGGAACACGCCCCGGCGGTTCACGAAGCCGCCCAGATTGGTCGACACCGTCACGTCCGGCGAGGTGGTGACGACGTGTCCGGCGAACTCGTCCTTGCGGGCGGCGATCTCGAACATCACCTTGCCGAAGGCGGCCTGGGTCGATTGCTCGCCATCGGTCTTGCCCCCGGTCACGGCCGCCAGCAGTTCGTCGGCGGTCGGCGTCTGGATCGTCGGCGCGACGTGGTTGCGCTCGACCTCGGCGGCGAACGGGGCGCGGGCGACAAGGCCCTTCAGCGCCGTGCGCTCGGCGGCCGAGAGACCCGACAGCGCATCCCACTCCTCGCCCTCGACGACGCCGAGGCGCTCGCGCAGCTCGGCGATCTGGGCCGGGGTCATCAGGCCGGCATGGTTGTCCTTGTGGCCTTGGAACGGCAGGCGCAGCCCCTTGACCGTATAGGCGATGAAGAAGCGTGGCCGGTCGTCCAGCCCGGCCTTCTCGAAGGCCTCCAGCAGGGTCTCCAGGCAGTGACCGCCCAGCTCGGTCATCAGCTCGGCCAGATCGACATCCTTGTAGCCGGCGATCAGGGCCAGGGCCTCGGGGCTGTCGGCGAGGTCGGCGTTCAGCCGTTCGCGCCAGGCCGCGCCGCCCTGGTAGGTCAGGGCCGAGAACAGGTCGTTGGGCGCGGTCTCGATCCACGCGCGCAGTCTCTTCCCCGCCCGGCTTGGCGAAGGCCTCGCGCTGGCGCTTGGACCATTTCAGCGTCTCGACCGTCCAGCCGGCAGCCTCGAAGATCTCGCCATAGCGGGTGAACATCCGGTCCTGGGTGGTCGCGTCCAGGCTCTGGCGGTTGTAGTCGACGATCCACCAGGTGTTGCGGATGTCGTGCTTGCAGGCCTCGATCAGGGCCTCGTAGATATTGCCCTCGTCCAGCTCGGCGTCGCCCAGCAGCGAGATCATCCGCCCCATCTTCTCCGGCTTCACCGAGCCGCGCGCGGCCAGATAGTCCTGGGCCAGCGAGGCGAAGGCGGTCATGGCCACGCCCAGGCCGACCGAACCCGTCGAGAAGTCGACGTCGTCCACGTCCTTGGTGCGCGAGGGGTAGGACTGAGCCCCGCCCAGCGCCCGGAAGCGCTTCAGGTTGTCCAGGCTCTGGCGGCCGAACAGGTGCTGGATAGCGTGGAAGACCGGACTGGCGTGCGGCTTGACCGCCACGCGGTCCTGCGGTCGCAGCGCCTTCATGTAGAGGGCGGTCATGATGGTGGCCAACGAAGCGCTGGACGCCTGGTGGCCGCCGACCTTCAGGCCGTCGCGGCTTTCGCGGATGTGGTTGGCGTTGTGGATGGTCCACGCCGCCAACCAGAGAATCCGTTCCTCGAGACGGCGCAGCAGAGCGATTTCCTGCCGCTTCGCCGTCAGAGAGCCGTCAGCCATGCTTCCTCACCGGTTTATGCCGGTGAGGTTTGCCCCTCACCGCTCTTTTCCCGGGCTTCATACTCTTCGATCTGCCGGGCCGTCCACTCCGGCGACTTCGTGAAGCGCGCCAGAAGGTCATAGAAAACCGGGACGATGAACAACGTCAGCATGGTCGCGAAGATCGAGCCGGTGAAGATCACCGCACCGATCGTCTTGCGACTGCCCGCGCCGGCGCCCGCCCACAGCATCAGCGGCAGGGCGCCCATGGCCGCCGAGATCGAGGTCATGATGATCGGACGTAGGCGCAGGGCCGCCGCCTCGATCACCGCCTCGCGCACGGTCAGGCCCTCGTCGCGCAGCTGGTTGGCGAACTCGACGATCAGGATGCCGTTCTTGGTGGCGATGCCGATCAGGATGATCAGACCGATCTGGCTGTAGGTGTTGATGGTCGAGCCCATGACCAGCAGGCCGAACAGGCCGCCCAGCGCCGCCAGCGGCACGGTCAGCATGATCACCGCCGGGTGGATCCAGCTCTCGAACTGCGCCGCCAGCACCAGGAACACCAGCAGCAGAGCCAAGCCGAAAGCGACGGCGATGCCGCCCGAGCCTTCCAGATAGTCCTTGGCCTGGCCGCCCCACTTGATGCTGATCCCGGGCGTCGGGCGCTGGTCGGCCTCCTCCCGCAGGAAGCGCACGGCGTCCTCGACGGTGTAGCCGGGGTTCAGCTGGGTAGTCAGGGTGACGGAGCGCAGCCGGTCGACGCGCGGACGGTCCGGGGTATCGCCACGCAGCTGCGTGGTCACCACGGTCGACAGCGGCACCAGCGCGCCGGAATTGGTTCGCACCTGCAGCTGGTTCAGGTCCGCGACGCTGCGACGCTGATCGAGATTGGTCTGCAGGATGACGTCGTATTCCTGGCCGTTCTTGATGTAGGTGGTGGCCTTGCGCGAGCCGAACATGGTCTCCAGCGCCCGGCCGATCGACTGGGCCGAGACGCCGAGGGTGGCGGCCTTGTCCTGGTCGATCTGCACCGATAGGCGCGGCGAGGTCGGCTCGTAGTCAAGGCGCGGACGCGCGAAGCCTGGATTGCCCTGCGCGTCGGCCAGGATCGGCTTCAGCCACTCGGCCAACTGGACATAGTCGTTGCCGACGGCGATCAGGTCGACATTGGTGCCGCCGCCCCCGCCACCGCCGCCCCCACGCTGGAAGGGACCGCGCACGCTGGCGATGGCCCGCACGCTGGTCACCTTCGAGAGGTCCTTGTTCAGCTCGGCCGCCACCTGGTCGGCGGTCTTCTGGCGCTCGCCCCAGGGCTTCATGACAATGACGCTGCTGCCGCTGTTGAACGAGGTGCCGCCAAAACGGGGGACGGTCAGCAGCACGCGCTCGGCCACGCCTTCGCGCCGATATCTGTCGACGATCTTCTCGACGTTCAGACCGATCCCCACCGTATAGTCGTAGCCCGCGCCTTCCGGTCCATTGATGGCCACATCGACCCGGCCGCGGTCTTCCGGCGGCACCAGTTCCTTGGGCAGGCTGACGAACAGCAGACCCGCGAAGCCCGCCAGGACGAGCACCATCACGCCGGCGATCGCCGCCGACCAACCGCCCAGTATGCTTTCCAGCGAGGCGCGGTACGAGTTCTTCAGGGCGTCCATGGCCCGGTCGACGCGCTTGGCCAGCCAGCCTTCGCCGTGGGCCGGCTTCAGCAGCTTGGAGGCCATCATCGGCGAGAGCGTCAGAGCCAAGAGGGCCGAGAAGGCGACGGCGGCGGCGATGGCCACGGCCAGCTCGACGAACAGGCGGCCGATATAGCCGGGCAGGAACATCAACGGCGCGAACACCGAGATCAGCACGATGGTCGTGGCCACGACCGCGAAGAACACCTGCCGGGTGCCGCGCTCGGCGGCGACCAGGGCGGGCTCGCCCTCGTCCACGCGACGCTGGATGTTCTCGACCACGACGATGGCGTCATCGACGACCAGGCCGACGGCCAGCACCAGGGCCAACAGGGTCAGCAGGTTCAGCGAGAAGCCCAGCGGCGCCAGCACGATGAAGGTCGACAGGATGCAGATCGGCGCGACGACCGAGGGGATCAGCGCCGAACGCCAGCTGCCCAGGAAGATCAGGTTGACCAGCACGACCAGGCTGATCGACAGGGCCATGGTGATCCACACTTCGTGGATGGCCTCGGCCGTGAACACCGAGTTGTCCACCGCCACGACCATCTTGGTGCCGGGCGGCAGGCTTTCGTTGATCGTGGCGACCTCCTTGCGGACGGCCTCGGAAATGGCGACGTCGTTGGCCTGGGACTGACGGGTCAGGCCGATGCCGACCTGGTCCACGCCGTTGCCGCGGAACAGGCGTCGGCGCTCGTCCGCGCCCTCCTCGATGCGGGCCACGTCGCCCAGGCGCAACACGAATCCGGATGCGTCGGCGGGCCGCAACGGCAGGCGGGCGAAGTCCTCGGGCTTGGCGTAGCTGCGGGCCACGCGGATCGTGAAGTCCTTGGACGCGCTCTCCAGCGAGCCGGCGGGCAGCTCCAGGTTCTGGGCGTTCAGGGCGTTCTCGACGTCGTCCACCGACACGCCGCGGGCGGCCATCTGGTTGGCGTCCAGCCAGATCCGCATGGCGTAGATCTTGGCCCCGAACAGGTTGGCCTGGGCCACCCCGTCGATGGTCGACATCCGCTCGACCAGATAGCGGTCGGCATAGTCGGCCAGCTGAAGCGGATCCAGCGTGGTCGAGGTCAGGTTCAGGATGATGATCGGCGAGGCGTCGGCGTTGGCCTTGGCGATCTGCGGCGGGTCGGCCTGGTCGGGCAGGTTGGCGGTCACCCGGCTGACGGCGTCGCGCACGTCGTTGGCGGCCGCGTCGAGGTCGCGGTCGAGGTTGAACGTGATGGTGATCTGCGAGCGGCCGTCGCGGCTGCTGGAGTTCACGCGATCGATGCCCTGGATGCCGGCCACCTGGCGCTCGATCACCTGAGTGATGCGCTCCTCGATGACTTCGGCCGAAGCGCCGCGATAGGTGGTCGAGACCGACACGACGGGCGGATCGACGCTGGGCAGCTCGCGGATCGGCAGCGAGGTATAGGCCGCCAGGCCGATGACGCAGAGGATGATCGCCGCGACGGCGGCGAATACGGGACGACGGACGGAAAGGTCGGACAGCATCAGCCGGCCTTGCGGTCGGCGCCGCCCTTTTCGCCCTTTTGCCACCCTGGCCGCCGCCGATCGGGCGCCGTCCTGGATGCGGTTGAGGCCGTCGGCGACGATCTTGTCACCCGTCTTCAGGCCCGCGCGGATCTCGATAAAGCCGCCCTCGCTGATGCCGGTGTCGACCTCGGTGCGGCGGGCGATCATGCCCTTCGGGCCCTTGGCGATGCGGTAGACCGAGGCCTGTGTCCCTTCGAACTGCACGGCCGCCTCCGGCACGGCCACGCCGTCGCGCACGCCCTGGTCGATGGAGACCTTGACCAGCATGCCGGGCTTCAGGCGAGCGCCAGCGTTCGGAAACTCGGCGCGGGCCTTGATGGCGCGGGTAGCGGGATCGATGCGGGTGTCGATCTGGGCGATCTTGCCCTGGAAGGTCTCGCCCGGCAGGGCGTCGGGACGCGCGGCGATCGGCAGGCCGACGCGCAGGGTCCGCAGGTAGCGGTCCGGAACCGAGAAATCGACACGAATGACCGAGGCGTCGTCCAGGCTGACGATCGGCGTGCCGGCGGCGATCAGCATGCCCGGCGCGACGTCCGAGATGCCGACGCGACCCGAGAACGGCGCGCGCAACACGCGGTCCAGCTTCTGGGCCTGGGCGGTGCCGACCGAAGCCCTGGCGACGTCGAGCGCCGACAGGTACTGCTCGGCCGTGGCGCGCGGGGCGATGCCCTTGTCGGCCAGGGTCTTCCAGCGGGTGTAGTCACGCTCGGCCTGGGCCAGGCGAGCCCTGGCTTCCGAAACGCCGGCGTCTTCCTGGTCGGCCTTCAGCTCGACCAGCACCTGGCCCTTGCGCACCGTCTCGCCGTCCGAAAAATGCACGGCGGTGATCAGTTCTGGCGTATTGGAGGTGATCGTCACCGACTGCCGCCCCTTGGCCACGCCCAGCACCTCGATACGATCAGTGAACGGACGCTCGCCAACCACCATCTGCGAGACGCTGGTGGCACGACCGCCCGCGCCGCCGGCCTGACTGGCGTCCTTGGCGCCGAAGGCCAGCTTCAGCCCCCCGACCACAAGCATCAGGACGACGGCGATCAGGGCCGCCACGAGGAAGAAATGCCTACGGATCAAGAAACGGCTCCAGCACGCCGGGAGGAGTCGGCGAAATTCGGCGAAGATATGACCGCAGCCTAAAGCGGCGTCCAGTGACAGCCGGATGACCGACTGTTGCAATCCCGAAACAACCTATAGCTTCCGCCACACGGCGAGGACGAGCCCGCGATCCCGGGAGGTCTCGCGCCCTAGGGGCGTGTCACGCCAGCCGGCCTGAATACTCCAGTCCCCGAACGCGCGGACGACGGACAGCTCGCTCTTCACCCAGCGTGAGCGGACCGGATTGCGATCGGCCTGACCGGCATAGGTCTGGGCCAGGATCAGCCAGTTTTTCGCGGGCCTGACGCCTAGCGTGGCGTCGATGCGCGTTTCGTCGGCAAGGCCCTGACGCCGCAGCCGCGCGGCCTCCAGGTCGACGAACACTTCCCTGCCCTTCCAAGCGGCCGAACGGCCGTAGAGCACCCGCGCTTCCAGATCCAGACTGCCCTGCCCAGGCGCGGCGTAGCCGGCGTTGCGTCCCGCCCCCGCCTCGCCCGCGCCCACATAGAGGGCCAGGGACGAACGGTCGTCGCGATGGGCCGCCCAGCGCAGACCCAGCTCGATCGGTCCGCGTCCGGAGTAGCCCGCCCACCGGTCATGGCCGCGCGTGACGCCGGCCTTGGCCTGCAGGGTCAGGCGCGGCGTCAGGCCGTGCTCGACGAACACCGACAAGCTCTCGTCGCGGCGAGGGTCGATGTCGACGAGAACAGCGTCCGGGCCGTAACCTTGCTTGGCGTCGGACCGCTCGTACTTGGTGATCGCCTGGGTGCGGCCGGGCGCCATCGGCCAAGCCCCCGCCCGCGTGACGCTGGCCATCAGGCACGAAAAAGCCGCCGCGATCGCCAGGACCACGGCGGCTCTCGTGAATACGGAATAAGCGCCTAATCCGCGTAGCCGGGCAGCTCGCGGTCCAGTTTTCGCAGACAACCCGGCCAGGCCAGGCCGCCGATCATGCCCATGCCCATGCCGGTCTGCTTGCGGACCTCCGCCTGGGCCGCTTCGGGCGCCAGGAGGACGTTGTCGCGACCGATCGATAGAGCCATTACCTGCTGCGCGCACGCCCGCTCCAGGAAGAACATCCCCAACCAGCACTCGGCCGCCGAGCTCCCCACCGACAGCGTGCCGTGGTTGCGCAGCATCATAAGCCTCTTGGTCTCGCCCAGATCGGCCACCAGCCGTTCCCGCTCGTCCAAGTTGAGAGCAATGCCTTCATAGTCGTGATAGGCGAGCTGAGGCAAGACGATTAGCGCGTGCTGGCTCAGCGGTAGCAGGCCTTCGGCATGCGCCGACACCGCCACGCCCTGGTCGCTGTGCAGGTGCATGACGAACTGGGCGTCCTCGCGCGCCGCGTGGATGGCCGAATGGATCGTGAAGCCCGCCGGATTGATGAAATAGGGCGTCTTGTCGACGACGTTGCCGTCCAGGTCGACCTTGACCAGGCACGAGGCGGTCATCTCGCCGAAGAACATGCCGTACGGATTGATCAGGAAATGATGCTCGGGGCCAGGCACTCGGGCCGAGATATGCGTGAAGATCATGTCGTCCCAGCCATGCAGGGCCACGAGACGATAGAGGGCGGCCAGATCGACGCGCGCTTGCCATTCCGCGTCGCTGACCTTGCCCTTCAAGGATGAAATCGGCAGAGCACCGTCGGCCATGGTGGGCCTCCCATATAGGTTATCATTGTTGAGTTAGAGCCTCGCGCCGGGACGGATAGCCGTCAAGAGCCGCGATCAAGCCCTCTTCGCTTGCCAACCGCGCGCCGGCGCCGGACCGTCGCCGCGAACACGGGGGAATCGAGACGGATGCTGACGCTGCTGGGCGTGGCGGTGATCGTGCTGGGCTTCGCCCTGCGCTTCAATCCGCTGATGGTCGTCGTCGTCGCCGCCCTGACCTCGGGGCTGGCGGCCGGTCTCGCGCCGTTGGAGGTGCTGGCCGCCTTCGGCAAGGCCTTCAACACCAACCGCTATGTCACGGTCGCCTGGCTGGTGCTGCCGGCTATCGGCCTGCTGGAACGGGCCGGCCTGCAGGAGAAGGCCCGCGTCACCATCCGTTCGATCCGCGCCGCCAGCGCCGGGCGGATCCTGCTGGTCTACCTGATCCTGCGCCAGCTGAGCGCGGCCCTGGGCCTGGTGTCGATCGCCGGCCAGGCCCAGACCGTCCGCCCGCTGCTCGCCCCGATGGCGGAGGCGGCGTCCGAGCCGCTGTCCGATGACCGCCGCGAGAAGGTCAAGGCGATGAGCGCGGCCACGGACAATGTCGGCCTGTTCTTCGGCGAGGACATCTTCCTGGCCATCGGCTCGATCCTGCTGATCGTCGGCTTCCTGGACCAGAGCGGGATCACGGTCGAGCCGCTGCATCTGTCGATGTGGGCCATCCCGACGGCGATCGCCGCCTTCTTCATCCATGGCGCGCGGCTGCTGCTGTTCGACCGCGCGCTGTCCAAGGCGCGTTCCGGGTCGGAGGCCGAGCAATGATCGGCCTGCCGCTCGTCTATCTGCTGGCCGGCCTGATGTTCGGCGCCTTCGCCGTGTTCAGCGCCCTCGACCGCGAGAACCGCAAGCGCTTCGGCAACGCCGCCTTCTGGGGTCTCTTCGCGCTGAGCTTCCTGTTCGGCGATTATTTTGGCGATCTGGGCAACGGCGTCCTGGCGCTGGCCCTGGCCCTGATCGCCGGGACCGGCCAGTTGGGCGTCGGCGCGCCGAGGACCACCTCGCCCGCCGAGCGCGAGACCCTGGCGGCGACCTACGGCGCGCGTCTGTTCATCCCCGCCCTGGTCATCCCCGTGCTGGTGCTGGTCGGGACCCTGGTGTTCAAGCGCCTGACGGTGCAGGGCGCGCCGCTGGTCGATCCCAAGCAGGCGACGCTGGTCTCGCTGGCCCTGGCCGCCCTGGTCGCGGCGATCTTGGCCCAGGTGATGTTCCGCCAGCCGGCCGCCGCGCCCCTGCAGGAGGGTCGCCGGCTGATGGATCTGGTCGGCTGGGCCGCTCTGCTGCCTCAGATGCTGGCGGCCCTGGGCGCGGTCTTCGCGCTCGCCGGCGTCGGCAAGACCATCGGCGAGCTGGCGGTGATGATCACCCCGGTCGACAGCCGCTTCGCCGCCGTCGCCGCCTACTGTCTGGGCATGGCCGTGTTCACGGTGATGATGGGCAACGCCTTCGCCGCCTTCCCCGTCATGACCGGCGGCATCGCCCTGCCCCTGGTCATCGGCCGTTTTGGCGGCGATCCGGCCGTGGTCTGCGCCATCGGCATGCTGTCGGGCTTCTGCGGCACGCTGCTCACCCCGCTGGCCGCCAATTTCAACCTTGTGCCGGCCGCGCTGCTGCAGTTGAAGGACCGCTACGCCGTGATCCGCGCCCAGGCGCCGACCGCGGTCCTGATGCTGGTCGTCAATGTGGTCCTGATGAACGCCCTGGCCTTTCACAAATGAGCCTCGCCCGCTCCACCGCCTCGCGCTTCGCCAAGATCGCCCTGGGCCACCTCACCCGCGAGTACCCGAACAAGCTGGACCACGTGATGGCCGACGCGGGCGACGTCCGCTCGCCGCGAGACCTGCATCCGATCTTCTACGGCAGCTTCGACTGGCACTCCTGCGTGCACGGCTACTGGCTGCTGGCGACCCTGCTGCGCCTGCGCCCGGAGATGCCCGAGGCCGAAACGATCATCACCCTGTTCGACGACGCCTTCACGACCGAGAAGGTCGGCGTCGAGACCGCCTATCTGGCCCGCCCCGAAAGCCGGGGCTTCGAACGCCCCTATGGCTGGGCCTGGAGCCTGATGCTGCAGGCCGAACTGCTGCGCCACAAGGATCGCCCATGGGCGGCCGCGCATGCGCCATTGGCCGCCGCGTTCCGCCAGCGGTTCGAGAGCTTCCTGCCGATCGCCGACTATCCGGTTCGCGCCGGCACCCATTTCAACACCGCCTTCGCGCTCGTTCTTGCGACCGAATACGCGGTGATGACCGATGACCAGGGCTTCTTCGACCTGCTGCAGAACCGCGCCCTGCTCTGGTACGGCCAGGACGCCGCCTGCCAGGGCTGGGAGCCGTCCGGCGACGACTTCCTTTCGCCCGCCCTGATCGAGGCGGAGGCCATGCGCCGCCTGCTGCCGCGCGAGAGTTTCGACACATGGTTCCCACGCTTCCTGCCCAACCTGGCCAACAAGCAACCGGTCACGCTGTTCTCGCCGGCCCGGGTCAGTGACCGCAGCGACGGCAAGATCGCCCATCTGGACGGCCTGAACCTGTCGCGCGCCTGGTGCTGGCGGCTGCTCGCCGCGGCCATGCCTGAAGAGGATCCCGCCAAGCCCCTGGCCATCAACGCGGCCCTCAACCACCTGGCGGCGGCCATCCCCCATATCGCCGGCGACTATATGGGCGAGCACTGGCTGGCGACCTTCGCCCTGCTGGCGTTGGAGAACGGCTGAAGTCGGCGAACGCGACGACACAACCAAGGCGATTATCTCACTTGCACGAATGTCCGCATACGGTTTACAATCCTTGACAATGCAAGGAACCGGGTTCGCGGTAAGGATGTTCGCGCGCTCGTGTTCTGGGGGCGCGATTCTAGTCCGAGGAGCTCGTCGTCATGCCCGACGTCGCGCAGTGCCCGCGTATAGAAATCGCCCATGTCTCCGAAGGTTGGGTCGTTACCGAAGACGGTCGCCTAGCCGGCCACTTTGACAACGTCGAAACCGCCTACAAGCAGGCCCTCGCCATATGCGGGGCCCTGTTCGAACGCGGCGTGCGATCACGGGTCTACGAATTGCCGGCGGTAGCCTGAGCGCGCGACGCAACTTGCCGGATCGTGGCCGGATAGCGCCCGGCCTGTCGATCTCTGGCGAGGAACACGGACAGCGATTGTGCGTGGACGGCTAGCTCAAAGCGCGCTGAGGCTCGTTCGGGCGAGTTTTGTGATCCTGGACAATGTTCAAACCCTGTCAGGGGCTATCACCTTGATCGGGGACTGATTTGTCGCGCCTTCGGCGGCGCGGCTCGCGGAGCCATTCAATGGTCCAGACGACACGCAACCACCTGCGAACAGAGGTCAGGATCTTCCTGATTATCAGCGCGAGCGCCTTCGCGCTGGGCCTCGCCATCGGCTTCGCCGCGATGGGCCTGCCCTAGACCTGCCCCCTTTGGATGAAACCATCTGAGGGCGACAAACAGCCCCTATGATCAAACAGTTGGAAGCGATCAGTCGCCCCGGTCGCCCTTCATCAGGCGCGCCTTGTCGCGCGCCCAGTCGCGGGCCGCCTCGGTCTCGCGCTTGTCGTGGTTCTTCTTGCCCTTGGCCAGGCCGATCTCCAGCTTGGCCAGGCCCTTGTCGTTCCAGTAGAGCTTCAGCGGAATCATCGTCCGGCCGTCGCGCTGCACGGCGCCGATCAACTTGTCGATCTGCTTGCGATGCAGCAGCAGCTTCCGGTGCCGGCGCGGCTCGTGGTTGAAGCGATTGGCGTGGCCGTAAGGCGGAATATCGGCGTTGATCAGCTTGATCTCACGCCCTTCCACCGAGGCGTAGGACTCGGCGATATTGGCCCGGCCGACGCGCAGCGACTTGACCTCGGTGCCGGTCAGCATGATGCCGGCCTCGAAGGTCTCTTCGATGAAGTAGTCGTACCGGGCGCGCCGGTTTTCCGCGATCGGCTTGGTCATTACCGCAGACCGGCCTCGCGCATGGCCTCCAGGATCGTCGGACGAACGGCTTCGGCGCAGGCGACGATCGGCAGGCGAACGTCCTCGGCGCAGAGCCCCAGCTGGGCCAGGGCGAACTTGGTCGGGGCCGGCGAGGAATCCAGGAACAGAGCCTTGTGCAGACGCACCAGGCGGTCCTGCCAGTAGAGACCCGTCTCCCACTGACCCTGCATGCAGGCGTTCATGAAGGCGGCGCAGGCTTCGGGCGCGACGTTCGAGGTGACCGAGATCACGCCGTGGCCGCCATGGGCCATGTAGCCGAGGGCCGAGGGGTCGTCGCCGGTCAGCAGCACCCAGTCGGGGCCGCACAGCAGACGCTGCATGCTGATGCGGCTCAGGTCGCCAGTGGCGTCCTTGACGCCGACGATATTGGGCAGCTTGGCGAGGCGGGCCAGGGTCTCGTTGGAGATGTCGACGCCAGTGCGGCCCGGCACGTTGTAGACGAAGATCGGCAGTTCCACGGCGTCGTTGATCGCCTTGTAGTGCTGATACATCCCCTCCTGGCTCGGGCGATTGTAGTAGGGCGTGACCACCAGGGCCGCGTCGGCGCCGACGGTCTTGGCGTGAGCGGCCAGCTCGATGGCCTCGTCGGTCGAGTTGCTGCCCGCGCCCGCGATCACCGGCACGCGGCCGGCGGCGGTCTTCACGCACAGTTCGACGACGCGCTTGTGCTCGTCATGCGACAGGGTCGAGGTCTCGCCCGTGGTGCCGACCGGCACCAAGCCGTGCACGCCGCCGGCGATCTGGCGTTCGACCAGCGACACGAACGCTTTTTCGTCCACCTCACCGTCGCGGAACGGCGTGACGAGGGCCGGAATGACGCCCTTGAAGTGAGACTGGACCATGACTTGCAAATTGCCGTGAGGATGGCGCCGCGTGTGTTGCGGCAGGACGATGGGGGCGGACAATATGTCCCTGCCCCATCGTCCCGCAATGGCGCGCCATGCGGTTCGTTGGGAGCAGGTGCGGATTTGAGGGGCGAAGCCTGCGCGGTCAAGCCCTTGGAACCGGACTTTAAACCCTATTGAGGCCTGAATCGTCGCATAGGGGCAGGCAGAGTATTCGAGTACAAGGCTCTTCGGGGCCGGTTGATGGAGAGCGTCTTGGCTTCAGTGGTGCGTCGGATTCTGCTCGGGGGAGCTTGCATCGTGGCCGTGGTCGGGGCCGCGGACGCCCAGACGACGTCCGGCTATGCGACCTCGTATGCGAGCCAGCCCGGCCTGATCACCACCCCGCCGACCGCCGTCCCCGGCGCGCTGTCCGACACCGATAGCGCCAACCTGCAGAGCGCCCTGGCCGCCGCCAAGCGCGGCGACATCTCCGGCGCGCGCATGGCCATGGACAGCCTGCAGGACCCGATCGCCAAAAAAATCGCTCAGTGGCAGTTGGTCGACAGCAACGCCGAGGCGATGAGCTTCTTCGAGCTGGACGCCGCCCGTCGCGACCTGGCCGGCTGGCCGCGGGGCGCGCGGCGCGACGCCGCCGCCGAGAAGGCCCTGTCGACCTCGGGTCTGGATCCGGCCCGCGTCATCGCCTGGTTCGGCGGCGCCCAGCCGGCGACGGCCGAGGGCGCCATGGCGCTGGCCTCGGCTTATCAAGCGACCGGCAAGAACCAGGACGCCGCCAACCTGATCCGACGAACCTTCCGCGACAAGGTGTTCGAGGCCGACGCCCAGCGCGGCATGATCGCCCGCTTCGGCGCCATGCTGACGCCTGACGACTACAATCGCCGCGCCGATATCATGCTATACGGCCAACAGGGTCCGGCCACGCGCGAGCTGGTCGCCATGCTGTCCGATACGCAGGCGGCCATGGCCCGGGTGCGGATGGCCTATCGCTCGAACGCGGCGAACGCCAACACGCTCTACAACAACCTGACGCCCGACCAGCAGACCTCGCCTGGCGTGGTGTTCGAGCGTGCGGCCTATCTGCGCCGCGCCGGCATGGACACCCTGGCCCTGCCGATGGTGGTCAACTTCCCGGTCCCGCCGACCGAGGAGGCCTCGACCGCCATCTGGAAGGAACGCAAGCAGCTGATCGTCTCGGCGCTGAAGTCGGGCAACAGCGCCGCCGCCTACGCCGCCGCCGACAACACCCAGGCCCTGGCCCCGGCCGACATCGCCGAGAGCGAGTTCTACGCCGGCTGGATCGCCCTGACCCGCCTGAAGAACCCGGACGCGGCCGCCGCCCACTTCGCCCAGATCGCCGCCGTCGGCGCCTCGCCGATCACGCGCGGCCGCGCCCTCTACTGGCAGGGCCGCGCCGCCGAGGCGCAGGGCGACCCGATCGCCGCACAGGCCTTCTACGCCGAGGGCGCGCGCTACATCACGACCTTCTACGGGCAACTGGCCGCCGAGAAGGCGGGGCTGAAGGAGCTGCGCCTTGACCGCGACCCGGTCATCACCCAGGCCGACCGCGCCCGCTTCTACGGCCGCGAGCAGATCCGCGCCGCCCGGATCCTGGCCGACATCGGCGCACGCGATCAGTTCCGCAGCCTCGTGCTCTACATCGACGACACCCTGCCCAACGCCGAGGAAAGCGCCCTGCTGGTCGACTTCGCCCGCGGCTATGGCGACCAGGACCTGGCCATGCGCGCCGTGCGCACGGCCGCCCAGCGCGGCTTCATCCTGACCGAGCGCGGCTATCCGCTGCTGGACCACCATTTCACGCCGGGTCCGGGCGCGGCCGAAACGGCTTTTGTCTATTCAATCTCGCGCCAGGAAAGCAATTTCGACCCGTCGGCCCGTTCGGGCGTCGGCGCGCGCGGCATGATGCAGCTGATGCCGGCCACCGCCTCGATCGTCGCGCGCAAGCTGGGCGAGGCCCACAGCCTCGATCGCCTGTCGGACGCGCCGTACAACATGCGCCTGGGGTCGGTGTATCTGGGCGACATGGTCCGCAGTTTCAGCGGCTCGTACATCATGGCCGCGGCGGCCTATAACGCCGGTCCCGGCCGTCCGGCCCAGTGGGCGGGCCTGTGCGGCGACCCGCGCGGCGCCAGCACCGACCCGCTCGACTTCATCGAGTGCATCCCGTTCTCCGAGACCCGCAACTACGTGATGCGGACCCTGGAGACGACCATGGTCTACCGCGCCCGCCTGAATGGCGGTGTCAGCCCGCTGACCCTGTCGTCTGACCTGAAGCGCGGCGGCTATGTCTATTCGCCGTCGGTGGCTTCGGCGGATACCGCGGTCACCCAGCCTTAGGCGCGCCGGGCCGCCAGAACCGGCCCGGCCTGGGTCTCGATCAGTTCGCCGTCCAGCCGGAACACCCGGCTAAGAATGGCCCGCGACAGCGCCTCGCGCGGCGGCCCGTCGGCGACGAGCCGGCCATGATCGACGACGACGATGCGATCGCACGACCGCGCGGCCAGCCCCAGGTCGTGCAGCGTCACCACCACCCCAGCGCCTTTCGACGCTTCGGCGCGCAGCAGATCGAGCGTCAGCAGTTGGGCGTCGGGATCCAGGCCCGCCACCGGCTCGTCGGCGATGAGCAGCGGCGCGCGGGTGGCCAGAAGGCGCGCCAGCAGCACCCTGGCCCGTTCGCCGCCGGACATGTCCAGCACGCCGCGATCGGCCAGGTCGGCCGCACCGACGCGGGCCAGGCAATCGATCGCCAAGGCGTCGGCGGCCTCGTCGGCGAGGTCGGTCGCGCCCAGGGCCGCGACCATCCGCGCAGGCAGGTTCCAGGCCACGCGGCGGTCCTGCGGTAGGTAACCGACCAGCTTGGCGCGCGCGTCGGGCTTCAGTTCGGCCAGGATGCGCCCCGAAAGCCGCGCCTCGCCGACGCTCAGCGGCAGCAGCCCCAGGCCCGCCCGTAGCAGGCTGGTCTTGCCCGCGCCGTTGGGGCCGACAACGCCGACCACCTCGCCAGCCGTGACGGTCAGGGACGCGGCCTCCAGCACCGTCTTGCGGCCTTGCCGGGCGGTGACCGCGCTCAGGGTCCAGAGCGCGCTCACGACCGCCAGCTCCGCGAGGCCCGCCAGGCCAGCAGGGCGAAAGCCGGCGCGCCGAACAGGGCGGTGACGACGCCCAGCTTCAATTCCTGCTCGGTCGGGATCAGACGGGCGGCCAGATCGGCCAGCACCAGCAGCAGCGCCCCGGCCAGGGCCGAGGGCCACAGGATGCGCTTGGGGTCGTCCCTGACCAGGGCCCGCACCAGGTGCGGGGCGGCCAGGCCGACGAAGCCGATGACCCCCGCCGCCGCCACGCCCGCGCCGGTCAGCAGGGCCGAGCCGGCCACGGCATGGATTCGCAAGCGCGCCATCGGCAGGCCCGACATCCGCGCGGCCTCCTCGCCCAGGGTCAGCATCCGCAGTCCCTTCCCGGCCCGGATGCAGAGCGCGGCGCCAATCACCATCGGAACCAGCGCCCGC
Organism: Caulobacter sp. UC70_42; assembly: GCF_044056025.1. Taxonomy (NCBI): domain Bacteria; kingdom Pseudomonadati; phylum Pseudomonadota; class Alphaproteobacteria; order Caulobacterales; family Caulobacteraceae; genus Caulobacter; species Caulobacter sp. UC70_42. Next base: position 4,830,001 of record NZ_CP171994.1, read on the forward strand.
AAGGCGTCATGCCAATCCCGGTTCTCGACCGAGCCCATCAGCCAGGCCAGGATCTCGGCCGTCGCCACCGGCGAGGGCGAGAGGTTGAACACCAGCGCCGTCAGGGCCCCGCCGAACGCCGATAAAGCCACGCCGAACAGGATCAGCGCCTCGGGCTCGCGAAACCGCGCGGCCAGCGCCACGACCATGGCGCCGGCGACCAGGGCCCCGGCCAGGGCCGAGAGCTCGATCGCGCCCGGCAGCACGGCCAGGCCCGCGGAGATGGCGACGGCCGCGCCCAGGCCCGACACCGCCGACACGCCCAGCACGCCCGGATCGGCCAGCGGATTGCGCAGCAGTCCTTGCATGGTCGCGCCCGACAGACCCAGAGCCGCGCCGATCAGGGCGGCGACGGCCACGCGCGGCGCGCGGATGGTCCACAGCACCTCGCCCGGCGGCGAGGCCGGATGGCTCAGCGCCTGGGCGTATTGCGCCAGAGTGAACGGCGTCTCGCCCAAAGACACGGCCAGGACCGCCGCCAGCGCCAGGCAGACGAGCATCAGGAGACACAGCCGCGCCAGGCTCATCGCGCCGCCTCGGCCAGGGCGAGCGAGCCGTCGGCCGCGAACCAGGCGCCGCAGCCGACCACCGCCGCCGGCAGCGACGCCACCGTCCGGGTCCTGATCGCGCCCTGCAGCGCCGCATGACGTCCCGGTCCCCCAGCGATCGGAGCCGGCGCGAGCCATGTCGAATAACCCGAGCACCACAGCGGCCGGCGGGGTCATCACCATTCGCTCCAGCGACACCGGCGCGAAGTAGGGAGAAGTCGTGGCGTTCGAATAGCCGGCGGCCTTCAGCATGGCGTCGATCAGGGTGCTGGACCCCGCCGTGTAGCCGCCGGGAGTCAGGTAAAGCGCCGAGCGCCCCCGTCCCGCCTCGGCCGCGCGGGCCAGCTTGGCGTCCATCGTCGCGACCAGCGCCTCGCCCTGCGGCCGACGCTCCAAGGCGGCCGCGACCTTGCGGATATTGGCGCGCACGCCGGCGAAGTCGGACGCGTCGTCGAGCGCCACGGTCGTCACGCCCTTGCCCAGCAAGGCCTTGGAGAGGCGCGCGTCGCCTCCCCACAGGCGCACCACGACATCGGGCTTGGCGGCCACCAGGCTCTCGAAAGTCGCCCGCCTCAGCGGAAGGCCTTTGGCTGAAGCGCGCATGTAGCTGTCGGGCGAGACGGCGCGATGCGACAGGCCGACGATGGTCTCGCGCGGCGCCAAGGCCAGCACATACTGATCGGCGCAGGAGTCCAACGACATCACGCGCGGCCCCGCGGTCGCCGCCTCTGGGACAAGCGCCATCGCCGCCAGAAGCGCGCACAGGGCCTTGGCGGCGTTCATGAACTCAGTCCGTGACCAGGCCGTACAGCAGACCGTCCAGCATGATCTTCATCAGCTGATCAGCATCGGACCAGTTACGCGAAGGCTTGGTGATCAGCAGCGACACCAGGCCATGACAGCCGCTCCACAGCACTTCGGCGGCCTGCACCGCCGAGCCCGCGCGCAGGCGCCCCTGGGCGGCGATCTGATGCACCGGCTCGCTGAACTTCTCGAAGCAGCGGTCGCCCAGCGCCAGCACGTCGGTGATCTTGTCCTGAGAGACAAGATCACCGCTGCTGCAGAACACCAGCTGGTACGTATTGGGATTGTCGAGGGCGAACTTCATGTACGCCTCCATCATCACCCGCACGCGCGAGACCGGATCGATCGGTTGGGCCGCGATTTCCGTGTTGAGTTCCAGCAAACGCTCGATGGCGTCATTGCTGATCTCCAACAAAATCTGGTCCTTGTCGCGGAAGTGCATATAGAGCGCGGTGGACGACACCCCCACGGCGTCAGCGATCTTGCGGATCGTCGCGCCCGAATACCCTTCGGCGATGAAGATCGTCTCGGCCGCCGCCAGGATCTCGCCCCGACGCAAGTGCCCGTCGCCCTTGGGCTTTCGGGCGGACTTGTGAGGCTTCTTCAGAACGACCGTCACGGACTTGGCTTTCCCTGCGTTTCCTCCGACCGACACTAAACGGGAATCACCCAGTCGTCGCAAGAACGTGCGTGGAAGGAGAAACCGGCCTCGCGCGCGCGAAACAACATCCCAAAACGAGCATTTTTACCATTTGACACTTTAAGGTTGAGATTCGTTTATCTGCGCCGTTGGGGCGAACAGCGTATCCAGGGGCATCCATGGCGCGCGAAGACAGACGGCTTGAACCGGTGCTCGCGCCGGCATGCGGACCTGTGTCCGTTGAGTGGATCGAGCGAGTAGACGCCTCGATCGGGCGCGACGGCGCGCACCAGACACTGTCCCGGGGCCAGGCGGCCTGCATTGGCCTGGCCGGCCTGCTGACGGCGATCGGCGTGGCGCTGAGCCCGCATGCCGCATTGATAGTAGCGCACCATCTATTCTTCGCCGTCTTCCTGCTCGGCGCGTTGACCCGTCTGGCCGCGGCCTGCACGCCATTGCCGCCGACCGTCGCCCCGCCGCTGGCCGACGCGGACCTGCCGACCTACACGATCATCTGCCCACTCTATCGCGAGGCCGAGGTGGTCGTCGAACTGGTCCAGAGTCTTCAGGCGCTGGACTATCCGCGCGAGCGCCTGCAGGCCCTGATCGTGCTGGAGGCTGACGACGACCTGACCCTGGCCGCGGTCCGGTCCCTGTCGCTCCCCGCGTTCATCCAGGTGCTGGTCGTCCCGCGCGGAACGCCCCAGACCAAGCCGCGCGCCTGCAACCACGCCCTCGAACGGGCGCGCGGCGAGCTGGTGGTGATCTACGACGCCGAGGACATGCCCGACGCCGGCCAACTTCGGGAAGCCGCCGCCCGCTTCGCCGCGTCGGACATGAACCTGGCCTGCCTGCAGGCCCCCTTGAGGATCGAGGACCCCGGCTTTTCGCTGTTCCTGCCCTCGCAGTTCCGGTTGGAATACGCCGCCCATTTCGAGGTGCTGCTGCCGGCCCTGGTCCGATGGGGCCTGCCCTTTCCGCTGGGCGGCACCAGCAACCACTTCAGGACCGCCATCCTGCGCGACCAGGGCGGGTGGGACCCGTACAACGTGACCGAGGACGCCGACATCGGCTTTCGCCTGGCCGCCGCCGGCTACCGGCTCGGCGTGATCGACCGGCCCACCTGGGAGACGGCTCCGACCACCTGGGGGACAATGGCTCCCGCAGCGGGCGCGCTGGATCAAGGGACACATGCAGACCTGCAAGAGGTATTTTACGCAGCGGACGCAAGCCGCCCGAAATCACTTATCCACAACCCATCAACAGCCCACGCCGGTAATTTTCTATCAATATCAATAACTTCGTCGCGTTACATGTAGACACAACACGAGCCTCTTGACCGGGACGACAGAACGCCCCCTCATACTCCAAGTGGTTTCGCACCTAATTTTGGTGAGGAAACCCGATGACCCTTCCGAAAAAGATCAAACCGCCGGTCGAGGAAATCTCTGACCGCCTGACGTTCTCGGCATGGCCGCCGAAGGTCGATGGTATCGGCAAAGCCGCCGTGGACCGTGCGTTCATCATCGCCTTGGCCGTCGTCGTCCTGCTGGCGCTAATGGTCGTGGTCGGTGCGCTCAAGGCGCCCGCGTCTACGAACCCTTTTGCGGCTCTGGGGGCCTTCCTCTCGGATCGTGCTCGCTAGTGCAGGACCGGTTCAGGCGGCATCCGCTCGTCAACGAATTCCTCAATCCAGCGCCGCAGGACGGTCGAACGATCTTTGGGCCTGATGCCCTCCAGCATGTCGTTCATGCCCTCCACGGCCGCTCTAATGGCCGCACGAAGCTCGAACCACGCCCTAGCCGTCTCGGGGTCCGCACGGCCCTCATAGACCTCCTGAGCGATCTTGCTCAGCCGCTTGAATAGCGGGTCATTCATGAGCGCGGCGAACTCGTCCTTCGCCATCAATAGTAGCCCTTCACCGTCGCCACGGTGATCAGCGCCAGCAGGAAAGCGCTCAGGGCGATAGCGCCCCACCCCATCAGGGTCAGCGAGCTACCCACGCGCCTACGTTGGCGCCGTCCGTTTCCACCACTTTGAAGCATGGCCGTACCCTATCTGTGGACGGTCGCCAGAAGTCCAGCTTGAAACCAGAACAATCAGCGAACATTGGTGATGCTATGGCTGGCATGATCAAGCGATGGTCGTTCGACGTAGGGAGCATGTTGGCGCAACAGGTGCTCACTCAGGCGCGCGTGTTTCGACGCTGCGGCCGGTGCAACACATGGGAGCCGGTGAACCTCGCCAAGCTCGTCGAAGCCAAGAACCCGCTGTTCTCGCTGCACGGCCGTCATCCCCCGTGCGAGGTCTGCGGGACCAAACAGACCTTCCACATCAGCCATGCGCCAAACGCCGTGGTCCTGCCGATGAGCGACCCGCCCGAAGACCCGCAGGTTCAGCTTCTCCACAAGGCATGGAAGCGACACGAGGCGTTCCTTCGCTTCCCCTATGGCGACCGCGACCTGAACCCAGACAAGAAAAAGGGCTGAGCGATACCCCCGATTTTTCGGGTATTGCGCGCCCTGCCCGGCTGCGGGATCGTCGGGCGTCACCGGGCGCTTGAGAACGGTCGGTGATAGGCCCGTCGCGTGAGAACGGCGGGCCGCCCCTTGGGGCCTAGCTCAAGAAATCCTGTTCGGCTTCGTCCAACCCGACTTCCCAGCCCTGCGCATACGCGGCCGGGTCCTTAGCGACCCGCATGTTGATGTTCTTGGGCTTACCGTTGCGCAGGGCTTCAATCCTGTCTCGAAAGGTGTCGGCCGTGCGCAGGTACCGGATGTCTTGAAGCGCGAGATAGGCCCCGGCCTGCCCTTGATGCCACGACGCCCAATCCTCGCGCCGGTCGGCGTCCGAAAGGTTGCGCTCCGTTCGAGCCACCATGGCCGCGAACATCGCGTTCTGATCCCACTTCGCCGACATCTTGCCCCTCTACCTCACCGCCGGGATTGGTCCTCGGGGCTCTTCCTAAATAGGCGGTGCCGAACCTCTCACCAAACTTCACCCTCGCCGAACTGACGGTCACCAAGACCGGTCTCGCCAACAACCCGCCGGGTGCCGAATTCCTGAACCTCCGCAAGGCTGCGGCCATGATGGAAGAGGTTCGAGCCCTGCTAGGCCATCCCATCAGGGTCAACAGCGGCTACCGCTCCCCAGCCGTGAACAAGGCCGTGGGCGGATCGGCGACGAGCGACCACGTGAAGGGTTATGCGGTCGATTTCGTCTGTCCGGCCTTCGGCGATTGTCGCCAGATCGCAAAGGCCATCGCCGCGAGCAAGATCAAGTTCGACCAACTGATTTTCGAAGGAACGTGGGTCCATATCTCGTGCAACCCCCGTGGCCGACGCCAAGTCCTGACGATGCGCGGCGGCAAGTACCTTCCGGGGATCGTCTCGAAGAAGAAAGCCCCGGAGGTCCGGGGCTTTTTCATATCGGGCCTAACGTATCCACAGTCCGTTTTTCTGGACAACCATCTAACGCGGATAGCAATTCGTAGATTTCTCGTCCCTCTGGGGTCAGTTTCGCCGGGTCATCGAATAACAGACGATACAATCTAAAATGGATAGCCCGCAACCGTGCGTTCAATTCTTCGGACATCTGGAATCCAACGCCGTCATAAGCTCGAATTCCTCCCGCATTTTCTCGCTGAGACAGGCCGGGTCAAGCTTCCCGTCCCGGAACGCCTTGTACACAACGTCCATAACCCGGCGCTCAAATTCTTCGTCACTCATCGGGCGACCTCTTGGACAGCCTCTAGATAGCTGACAGGGATCGTCATGACGGCGACCTGACCCGTTTCGCTGCGGAACTGTACGGACAAGTTGCCGCCCTCGGCGTATTTGGCGATTTGCTCAGGCGTGATGTCGATGACGAAGCGCTCGTTGAAAATGCACGTGGACGTCATGCAGGTCGCCACGTCGCGACCGGTGATCTCCACGGGTGCCGGATCGCCGCCTTTGAACACGGCGTTCCTGTAGTAGCGCCAGCGATTGGCGTAGCGGATGCGCCCTTGAATGGTCAGGGCGGACATGTCGTCGGCGTTCCGCACCTTGGCGGCAAACGCCTCGCTGTCCTGTATCTTCTCGCCCTCGGCTTGGAAGATCGCCTTGGGCGACGTGTAAGCCGTCCGGGCCGCGAACTGGTCCGCGTTGACGGAGACCTTCACGCCGTTCGAGGCCGTGACCTTCGTCTCGGCCGCAACGGCTCCCGTGGCCAGCGCGGCGACAGCCGCAGCAATCATCAGGACTTTCATCGCGCTTTCCTCAACCTCTACTTTTACGGTGCCGAAACCGTCTGAGGTTGTGAAGAGGCCTTTCGCGCCGCCCACACGGCCTTCGCCCGCGCGGATCGAACCAAGCTTTCTCCACGGGCTCGATAAACATCCATGATCTCGACGAGCAACCGCTCAAGGGGGACATGAGGGTTCGCTTTCACGAGGGCATGGACTTGTTCGCGGATGGGATCGGTCATAGCGGAGCCTTCTGATAGAATAATCACGTAGTTTTGGAGGCCAGATGAAAGTTACGCATCATCCGGCCTCCGCTTGCGAGGAAACTGTTCCTGACGGTCGGGAGAAAAACAGGAACGACCAAAGCGATGTTGGAACTTTCCCCGGCAGTCAACACGATCACAAGCCGCTACGCTTGAGTAATGACCTCGCCGCATGAGGCGCATATTTTGCGGATCGTTACACGACACTACACGAATGAATTTATGCACCCTTGAGAACTTTTAGAGTCATGTCGTTGAGTAATGTCGAGTAACGGCCGCCCTGAGAAAAAAGCGTTCGGGCGACATTTTTCCGGTCGATCAGGGGTAGGTGTTACCCAAAGGCCACGGTTATCGTAGTTGAAAGCGAGTTTGGATGAGGGTGTCTGTGTAAGGGTCTTCAGATCGCAGGACGAAGGTGTTCCCCTTCCCCGACTTCCACTCGACCCAATTGGCTACAGACCTTTCGGCGAACTCGTCATGGGTCAACAGTTCACCGCGAATACCGGCTCCGACGACCCGAACGCCCTCGTCGGTGATGTTGGCGACATAGAAACGCATGAAATATTTAGGGAAAACAATTGGATAGATAACACCGGCGTTATCGGCGCGCGGTCGGATCGGGCGGCGGGGCTCGTCGCGGCTAGTTTTCTAGAAGGTCAGGGAACGAGCAAAGCGAGTTCTCTGGCCTTGGGCGAGCGAAGCGATGCCAATTCTCTAGTCTAGGAATTTGGCTTCCAAAACGAGCGCAGCGCAAAAACCATAGTATTTTCAGGGCGAGGAACGAGCCCTGTAGTCGCCCATAGGGCGAAACGCACGAAGTGCCGTCGTCTTGCGAGACCAATTCTCTAGTATACTATAGTTTAATTAGTATGATTTTCCCTAGTATACTAGAGAATTGGCAAACGCCCGTTTGAAGCCGCAGGCGCATTTCAGGACGCCGCGCCGTGGTCCGGGGTCGCCCACGAATGGGAGAAGCCGACGCGATCCGCCCGCGATTGCAGGATGACGTTTCCGCGATGCTCCGTCTCACCGTCAGGGGCGAAACGGGAGAAGGTCGGCAACAGGTAGTTCTCGTCACCAACGACAAGGACCATGGCCGTTCGTTCGCCTCGCAGGCCGCCGGGCAGATAGACGAACTGGCGTTCCTGATAAACGGTCCCCTCGACCTTCACATAGAGAAGGCCAATCAGGTCGTCCGGGTCAGCTTGTTCGCAGATCGCCCGCAGTTCGGCCACGTAGGCGGGCGATAGAGTGTGCCGGACTTTCTTGGGGTTCGCCCACGTGTCGAGACGGTTCAGGGTCTCAGCGGGGCCATACAGGGCTGCGAGAGCCTTCCGTTGATAGTCGCCGACCTTGTGGGTGCGGACGCGATCCGCCGGGGCCGTCCAGACCTCCAGCGAGGCGACGTAGCGGGCCTTCGTCGCTGGACGGCCCCGAGACAGCTTCTCGGGCTCGCCATTGTCGAACAGCGCGACTTGGATGGCCGTCATGGACTCGATACTCGGCAAGGGCGCGGCCTGAGCCACGTTCGCCGGGACGTCCTGAGTGAAGCTCTTGAAGAGGCCGATGAGGCCGGGGTTCGACGCCTTGAAAGAGTCCATCAGCGGACGGTCAGAGGCGATTAGTCTTAGGTGATGTTCGAATTCGTTTAGATCAAGCATGAAAAATGGCTCCAAAATGAAAAGCGGTGGAAGACACCTTTCATTTTGGAGCCGCATACACACGCACTGACTCGGCGTGATCTTTGAAACCCGTGAGAACTAAGCCTTCCACCGCGTCGTTCTGATTTCTATTTATCGCCCACCCGGACTTATAAACTCCATATATTTGATTTATTGACTTTGGGGGGCGGACTATGGGTCGGACGGTTTCATCAACTGCGGGATAGCGGCCGGGTCCGCGACCTCGGAAGGAACCCACTCAGCCTTTCCGTCACCGACAAAGAAGACGCCTAGCTGTCCGTCTTCCTGAGTGCGCAGAACGATCCGCGACTCCGATCCGAAGACATTGGCGTTGACGCTGGCCACCTCGAACCGGGCTCCATCACCCGAATATTCATGGGTCTCCCACTGGATTTGCGTTTCTTGCCATTCGTAGCTGGCGACGCACATTGCATCTGCGGCGGCGAACTTGGCGCCGGTGGCGTCGATCAGAGTGAACGGGCCTTCGATCAGGATGTGTTCGGTCTGCATCCCTTCAGGGAGCACGATGTAGCTCGGTAGAGCCGCCTCAATGGACACTTGGAACTGTTCGTAGGTGATGGCCTCACCGTCTTCGTCATAGGCCGTGAACGGCATGACCACCTTCGGCACATCGTCCGGGCGGATGTTAAAGCCGATGTTCAACGGCTCAAACTTCCGCCAACGCTTGCTGATGGTCGGCGTGGCCAGCCATTTGAAGCCCTCAGCTTCCTTCAAGGTCATCAGCGTGACGCGTTCGTCCTTGGCGACCTCTTGAGCCGTTTTCGTGAAGCCGCTGGACGACACCATGACCTTCGTCGTGAAGCCGTGGCGTTCGCATTTTTTGGAAAACGCTTCGATTGCCGGGGTGTCGATTGGCCGCCCCTTGTCCTTGCATTCGATGGCCGTGGTCATCGTGTGCGGCCCGACCTTGGACGTAATCACAATATCGAAGTCCCGGACGCGACCGGTCGTTTTGTCCGGGACCAGCTTCCCGACTTCGACCGTGACGCCGGGTTGGCCACCGAACGTCTTCGTGATGACCCCGACGAAATTCTGAAACGGGATGCCCTGACGTTTATCCATGGTCCCTACTTCGTTCCAGCGGCGTGCTCAGACGCTACCTTCGCGTCACGATCCTCTTGAACCCGATAAAGCTCGCCGCCCAACCATTCGTAATAGCGATCCCTCGCCGCGTTCAGCGTGCCAGTGAAAGCGGAACCCTCGCCATTTGCGTCGAGGCGATCCCGGTTGAAGCAAACTAGCTCCCGGTCGTGGAAGCCGTAGCTATCGGGAACGACGTTGTTCCAGTCGGAGACAAAGTCACTCTGGTCGATGATTTCGCCGGTGAACGTCCGATATGACCACCCGCGAGTACGATAGCGCGCCGCCTTGCAGTCGTATTCATAGAGGGTGATGTCTTCCCGAATGTAGCGACCGTCTCCCTTCGGGAAAGGCGTCCCACGGAATTCAATTTGCGTGACGGTCGGCATCCCGTCCTTCCAACGGATGCTGTCGCGGTCAATGAGGGTCATTCGCCCGAGGTCCATCCGAGAGACATACAGGGCCTCAGCCGACGCCGACGTTGCAACCAGAGCCGTCGCCAACGTGACGGCCAACATCCTCAGCTTCATTCGTTCCGCCCCTTAGTCCTGACCTTCTCATAAGGGTCAGCTTCAATACCGACAACGACGCTTCAACCACCTTCAAGCTGACCTTCGTTACCAACTACGATGGCTCTTTGACCAACTAGGCGATTAAGCCTGCGTCCACCTACGACAGTGAACCTTTGAACCTTCGTTGGACAGACGATTAAGTTAGTAGTGGCTTCTATGATTGAGCTTATGTAAGTCCTACTGACGTGACTGACGGCTTCGTCATAGCTTCTGTCATGATTGCTGACACACAACGCCAAGAATGACGACATCGTCAAACTCGTGATTCAACCCCGTTTTCCGTGTCAAAACTTTTGACAGCGATGTGCGCCATGCACATTCCTACGTCTATACACAGAAAAGCCGTTTACAAGCGCCTCGCGTCGCGCCATAAGCGGTCTGTGGCCAGCCCGCGCCGACATCGCCTCTCATCAGGGCGGAAGTAGGAGAAAGGGCCACCTGTACAGCGAATAGCTCAGGGGCTCGGCCGGGCCTCTGGGCTATTCTTATTTGGGCCGTTTCTTGCCTGTTACGGCCAAGCCTGCGACCGTCAGCCATGACTCCGACGCAGACTATCGCCCTCGCCTTTTTGCCGCTGATCGGCGCCGTCATCGGCGCGGCGCTGCAATACGCCTTTGGCCGCAGCTTGGAGACGCGGAAGCAACTCGTCGTCCAGCGCGCTCAGGCCTACGCCGATTTCTTCCGAGGATTCGCCGCCCTAGCTCAGAGCCGTTCGAGCGAAAGCCTCGCGCTCGTGGCCGACGCAAAAACCCGCATCTGCATATATGGGTCAGAAAAGGTCGTGCTGGCGCTCGCCGCGTTCGAGCGAGCCGGGGCCACGACCCTGACACCTGAGGGCGAAGCCACCATCATCGACCTGATGCGCGCCATGCGCAGGGACGTCGCCCAAAGCAAGGCTCAGGTCCCGGCGGACGACCTGTCCCGCGTCCTGCTGGGTCCCGGCCCCGGCAAGCGAGCGGCGAAATGATCCCGACCCGACCTATTCCCCGTCTTCATCTGGGAACGCCTCTCGTGGTTCGGCGAATGGATCGACGGCACGACCGGCGACAAGGCTGTGCCCGGCCACGCCACGACTGCCGGGGCGATCACCTTCACCATTCTTGGCGCCGTTGCCACGGCCATCTTCTTGAACCGCAAGAAGCTCGCGCCGGTCAGCGCATGGGCCAAGCGTCATCCGTGGCGGACCGGAGCCCTAGGGCTTATCGCCCTACCCTTCGGCCTCTACGCCGTGACCATCATCCTGATGAGCCTGACCAAGTACCTGACGTTCGCGTCAGCGTTGGCGACGACTGTCGGCGTGCTGGTCGCGCTGGACAACAATCGCCGCAGCCATGAGCGCGAAGAAAGGCGACTAGCCCGCCAAGAGATGGCCGCCCGAACGGCTTTCGCCCACGCTCTCGCGGCGATCCAAACCTATGCGCAAGAAGTCATTTCGGCAGTGTCCGTCATCCGCAGGACCGACCCGGAAGGAACGAACGACAGTCATGGACGAGACTGTTTGGCCGCAAATCCCCGCCACGGCCTCAGCCGCGATCAAAGAAATGATCGCATCCACAGAGAACAAGATGGTCGCCGAGAGGTGCGCCCATGTTCAGAAGTGGCTTCAGCAGATTTCAACCGCCACCCTCTCGCCTGAGAACGCCCTATTTCTCGAAGCATCACTTCAATTATTGCTCCGCAGCCTCATCCTCTACGTCGCCGCCACATCTCTACTGCCCTTCGCTCGTAATCAGCGCGACGATATCGAACCTCTGGAATGGGACGATCTCGATTTTTGGATGATCGGCTTTGACATGGAAACCGTCGAAGGCTTCAGAAAGTACCTTGAGACCGCTAGAGAATACCACGAGACAGTCTATGACTATAATCATCGACTGAAGAACGAAGATAAATGGTAAAGTGCGTATATTAATATTGATCCAGACCGCTAAATATTATTATAGCGGCATTCAGGATCAATTATGATGAAAATACTAGACACAAATAAACTCAAGACCATCGCAGGACACTTCCGCGACACGGTCATTTTCGCAGCTTTGGCTACGGTCGCCCTCGGCGTCGCGGAAGCCTCGTTCTTCCAAACCGTCCACGTCGCCAACTTCGTGTTCGGCGCCGTCGCCACGCTGGCCTTCGCCGGGCTCACCGCCTTGGCCGCCGCGAACGTCGCCCTGATCGTCTGGGAGGTCGGAGAATGAGCCCGCCCGACCTGACCGCCGTGAAGGCGATGCTTTTCGACGCCGTTCACGGCTTTCGCGATGATCCAACCGGCATGGCGGAATTCGTCGTTGAATGGTTCGCCGCCAATCAGCCGAACATGGGCGAGAAGATGCTGAACATGATCCGCACGGATCAAAACAACTAACCCTCTGGACCAACAACAAAAGGACACATGGACACTAAGACCACCGACGAAAAGCTGAGCGTGATCGTTCAGCAGATCAACACAGAGACTATCGCCCGCAACAATGCGTTCGCGACGATTTCCCAACGCCTTAACGCTCTGGAAAAGCTCGTTGCCGAACAGGGCGATGACCTGACCAAGAAGCTGAACATCTCCGTTAGCGTTTGCTCGACGGAAGTCGCCGCCATCAAGCGCGACGTTGAAGCCCTCAAGGAAGCCCAGAGCGTCGCCGCGCTGGCGCTGGAGGTCTCGAACATCCGCAGCGTCCTCACGCAGCTTCTAGAGGCCTTGGCCGATGACGAAGCCGCCGGTGACGATGGCAGCGAGCACACCCTCGAACAGGTAAAGGCCGCCTATCTGGCCATCGTCGAGAACGACGCCGATGAACTGACCGTGGCGCACATCGAGACGGCGAACGGCCTCTCGTTCGACGGCGAGACCTACACGCTCATGAACACCGCCCAAGATCGCAAGTGGTGGATCAGCGCGGCCGTCGTTGCCGAAGTTCTGGCTGGGGAGGACGCATAATGACCGTCCAGATCACCCCCGACCTGATCGCCAAGGTATTCGGCGAACTACCCGGCTCGACGCGCCAAGAGAAGGCTGCGGCCATCACGTCGCTGGTGCGCGGCCTTCGGACCGAATGTGAAGCGTTCCACCCGCGTCCGCGTAACACCAACACACTCGCGTCGATCCGTGACCAGCTAGTCGGCGCCAAGCTGTCGGAACTGGCGAATAAGAACGTGGACGTCGGCGGCCTGTCGTTGCCGGTGACGGCCTTGGGCGCCGCGTTCCTGTCGCCCGGCCACGTGCTCCACGACACGGCCAAGCGCCTGTTCGCCGAGGTCAACCTGACGGTCGTCGTCGAGAAGTCCCGCCGTGGGCGCGACGCTCGACGGATCGTCGCCGCGATGCCTCCCGAGGCTCAGGCCCTCAAGTGGGTCGATCCGAACCCGCTAGAAAACCCTATCGTCGCCCGCATCCTCCGCATCGCCGGTCAGGGCTGGAAGGATGGTGAGAAATGAGCCGCCTATTCTGGAAAGCCGTCATCCGCACCGCATACGCGATGCTTCGGGCTGCTGGGGCTCGATAGCGAGCGCAAATTGGTGGCCACTTTCCACCGGCACGAACACGGCTAAGGTGAGTGCATGGCACTCACCGAAACCAAAAAGGAGAAAGAGGCTACCGACCTCCTCCTAGACTCCATAACCACTTGGATCGACAAAATATTCACGCCAGAGTTTCACGAATTCAAGCGCAAGCAGCTAGTTTCAACGCTTGCTTTTGATGAACCATGGCATGACCCAACCGAAGTTGAAGAATTCGTTCTCGATGCAGAGACTGAACGACAGCACGAACTCGTAATTGCGTGGTTCAACCTTAGTCAGACACTCACCGCACTCTCTCAGAGCCAATTCTACCTGCGCCGTTTTCCGTTCGGCGGGTTGCCGGTAACGCGCGTCGAACATGCTCGCAATGTATTGGAGATGTATTTCGGCTCCGTCTACATGATGAAAGAACGCCTGAAGCGCTTTCTGACCCTACATAAAAAGATGTATCCGAACACGGGGATGAACGTTGGACACATCATTAAACAGTTCGAAAAAACTTTTGATAGCGAATTGCGGGCACGAAACAGCATTCATCACCACCAGCCGTTTGATGACATTGCACTTCACCGCCTGACGATATCCGGTTTGCTCGCCACTCATAATCACGAGATGTCGGCAAGATGGAAAAATGGTCACGAGATTTACTATCGTCGATTTTGTAAGGAATGGATCGAACGGATAGATCGACGCAGCAAAATCGTTGCGGCATTTCTGAACATCATTTCCGAAGTCGTTATAGTCGAGGCCACTTTCCTTAAAATAGACACTGCAATCCAATAAATATGCTTCGTGGATCAACGAAGTAGCGAAGCGCAAGAATATCGTAAGTGGTATCATTGGGCGGCTTGGAAAGGGCCGAAAGGTCGCCGTTCCGCCCAGCTACAGGCCGAACCTCTCTGCCGTTTCTGTGACGCCGCAGGCCGGATTACCGAGGCCAATGTTGCCGACCACGTGACGCCGCATCGCGGTGACTACGAACTATTCTGGTCCGGCGGACTCCAATCCCTATGCAAACCTTGCCACGACACGGCCAAGCAACAGGTCGAGAACCGTGGCTACCACGACATGTGTGACGCTGCGGGCTTTCCGTTAGACCCTAGCCATCCAGCAAATAAACGCCGCAGTTAAGTAGTCGCATTGCAAGTGTAAATACTTGCATGATTACATTTAGCACAGACCTGACGAAAGATCAGGTAGCGGAGCGATATAGATACGATCCCGACACCGGACACGTCTATTCATTACACTTCAATAGACCCATTGGCGTTGATAGAGGTAGCGGATACCTCAGCATTACCATCAACAAGAAGCCATACATGGCTCATAGACTCGCATGGCTGCTGACCCACGGCGAGTGGCCAGAGCACGAGATTGACCACATCAACGGCGACCGATCCGACAACCGGCTAGTCAACCTTCGCCCAGCTACTCGCCAACAAAACATGATCAACAGACGCATGCACAAGAGCAATAAGCTCGGCGTCAAAGGTGTAACTCAAGTCAAGGACCGCTACCGCGCCCAACTTTGGTTCAACGGCGAGTTCGTCCTCAACCGAACATTCGCGACCATTGAGGAAGCCTCAGCGGCATATCAGGCCAAAGCTCAGGAAGTGTTTGGCGAATGGAACCGCGCAGCCTGATCTAGGCTAAATAGGTATGTCGGGTCCGCGCATGACCTGACCGGCCCGGCGAGTTCTTCCCCTTCTCTGCCGGGCCGCGCTCATCCCCCCCCCCCCTCGACCGGCGGACGACCCCGGCCGGGGTAGGGTCGAAGCTCCCGGACGTTCGGCCGGACACCGGCACTCTCCACAACGCACGCGCCCGCGAAATTCAGACCTATTTTTTAGGGGTAGCCTTGAGTTCGATGACTTGCGGTTTGCCGTCGAGGTCAACCGTTTCAATCTTCTGGTCACGTTGAAAATATTCCACAATACATTCAACGCACCGGATCATCGCGTGATAGGCGTCCTTTCGAAGGTCGTCGGATATTTCCAACGATTGACCAATCATATTATCCAATGAAGCGAACTCAGCCTTTATGAGCGCTTCGTTTTCCTTGTCCGCAGAACCAACGACGGCAGTTCCGTTATTGCTCTCGACTTTCAACAGCGACATCGCTTGCGTACGAAGCGTTCGATACATCGTGGCCATTTCGAGAATGGCGTTAAAGCGGTCATCAAGGTCCACGACCATATTCGAAAATTGGTAGCCCCCGAACTCGCTTAGCTCTGTAAATTTCTTCGCCGGTAATAGTCACCCTGTTCGGGTAATTCGCGTATGGCTGGAGCGCGGCTGACACGAATTGTGCTTTTCCTTCTTTGTGGGCGGCCACCGCTGTATTCACATCGGCTACGTACCCCGTTGTGAATGTGTAGGCTTTAGTGATCACGCGGAATAGCGAGACCATCGCCATGTCGTCGCGCTCCCTTTCTTCGCCCTGCTTTTGCTTCCGCGCGATTGCCGCCGTGACCATGGCGCCCGCCCAAGCGCCGATGAGCGCGCCTGCGATACCAATGCTTCCCGTGATCAGGTCCGCCCCGTAGTCGTGTTTGTCGTCGGGGACTTTCTCGACGATGACCTTGATGGGCTGACCGGTTGTCGCTGGCGCGGCTGGCAACTGTTGCGGCTGAACAGCGGGGCGGCTTGGCTTGGGTCGCTGGAGTCGTCATACGCCGAAGCTAAACCATAGGCGGCCCCGTCTAAATACCTGCGATATGCCCGCAGGACGTCCATCTAAACCAAGCGCCATCAAGCACTCCAAACATATCAGACCTAGCCTCTAAGGCTCGCCGTCGATGGCCTTGATGGTCTCAGGCTTACCCTCAAGATCATTTACAACGATCAAGTGTTGACGCTTGAGGTAACGCCCCGCGCCCTTATGAAGATCAATAATCGCCTTCCTTGCGCGCGGGCGGTCAGCTTCGGTATTCTCGATCATATTGGCAATCAGTGCATCAAGCGCCTCAAGATGCGGCGCGGCCTTAGCGATCTCAGGACTTTCCCAATCAAATTCAAATCCACCATCGGTCGCCTCGCCGTGAGCCTCAAGACGCTCAATGACCAGCCTGCGCTCTCGCTCGTATCGTTCGAGTAGACTTAGCGTTGAATTGAATTGCTCGTCGAGAATGCTGACGTCATTTGTGAATTCTAGGCCAGCAATGCGGCTGGTACGCCAAAGTTCGTCCGTAGTGAAATGGACCTCCGCCAGCTTATTCGCTGCGGGTCTGGCATTTATGAAGATGTACTTTTGGTTCTCATTCTCAGATTTCATAGCCGCGTTGACGACAGACTCATTGATGACGGTGAGACGGGAGTAAATCTTGCCCAGTTTCTGCGTCATCACGAACACAGCGTGTTCGTTCTTCTCGCGCTCCTCGCGCTGTCGGGTGTCGTCGTTTGATTTCTTCGTAAGCCGGTAGCCGATGTAGGCGCCCAGCAGCGCCGCGACCAAGCCGACCGTGCCCGACACCCCGATATTCACCCAGTCCGTCAGGTGATCGTCAGGCGGCATCTGTGTGACCGCCACGGTGACGGGCTTGCCGACGGTCACAGGGAGCGGCGTCGGAATTCTTCGGGGTCACGACCACGACCTTCTCAGGCGTAGCGGCGTCAGCGGGTCTAGTGGTGGTCGCGCTCATAGCGAGAAGCTATGCCATAGGCGCCACCTTGGGGAGCCCGCCTAAATACCTGCGACATGCCAGCAGGAAGACCGTCAAAACCAAGCGCCATAAAGAAGCTGGAGGGCAACCCCGGCAAGCGCGCCATCAACAAGGCTGAACCCGTTGCCACGGGCCTCCCTTCCCCGCCGAAAACAATGACCAAGGCCGCCGCCGTCGTGTGGAAGCGCCTTGCGGGCTCAATGCCCGCTGGCGTCTGGACAGCCGCCGACGAGAACCTTCTGACCGCATATTGCGAGGCCGTGGCCATGCACGCCATGGCCTCGGAAGCGCTCCAGACCCAGCCCGTCGTCATGGTTCGCGGAACTGGTGCCCTCGCCGTTTCTCCGTGGGTTGCGATCCAGTCCGACAAGGCCCGGCTGATGGCCAGCCTCGGCGCCCGTCTGGGTCTAGACCCTCTAGCGCGTCAGGCGATCAACGCACCGCCGGAAGAATCTCCAAAGAGCACCTTCAACTTCAACTAAGCCCTCACCGGGTAAATACTCGGTGAGTAACGAAATTGAATACAAGAACCAGCGCGCCGAGCGCGTAATTGCGTTCGTTGAACAACTGACCGTCATGATCGGCGACGGTACGGGCCAGAAGCTTAAACTTCGGCCCTTCCAGCGTGATTTCATTTACAAGGTCTACGCGCCTCATTCGAAGATCACCGGAAAGCGTGTCGTCCGACGCGCTGTTTATTCCGTTGCCCGCAAGAACGGTAAGACCGAACTCGCCGCAGCGCTAATCCTTTGCCACCTGATCGGCCCGGAGTCGGAACCTAACGGTGAAATCTACAGCGCCGCGAATGACCGCGTTCAGGCTGGTATCGTCTTCAAAGCCATCGAACGGTTCATCAACGCAGAGCCCGCGCTAAGAGCCGTCCTCAAGGTCGTTCGCGGCACAAAGACCGTCTACGTGACCCGCAGCGACATCAAGGCCGCCGGATCGGTCTTCCGCGCCTTGTCGAGCGATGCGGGCCGTCAACACGGCCTGAACCCTTCCCTGATCCTCTACGACGAGCTTGCTCAGAGCCGATCGCGCGAACTGTTCGACACGTTGGCGACCTCCCAAGGTGCCCGCTCCGAGCCGCTGCTGATGGTCACCAGCACCCAGAACGACGACCCGACACACGTCCTGTCCGAGATGATCGACAGCGCGGATGACGACCCAACTCGTGTCGTGGCGCTGCACTCGGCGCCCGAAGGTTGTGACCTGATGGACGAAGCCGCTTGGCTTGCGGCGAACCCGGCCCTTGGTGAATTCCGCGACCGTGACGAATTGGTCGCGATGGCGAAGGAAGCGGTGCGCCTTCCGTCGTTCGAGCAACAGTTTCGCCTTCTGTACCTCAACCAGCGTGTCCCCCTCCATTCGTCCCTGATCGCGGCGACGGACTGGCGAGCTTGCGGACCGACCATCACGGACGCGCCCCGGTTCAGCCTGTCGGACACGTGGGATTTCGAGCCCGGCGAACAGGTCTATCTTGGTCTCGACATGTCGTTGAGAACCGACCTGACCGCCCTCGTGGCGGTGTCGGCTGGCCAGCAGTCGCGGGCCAAAGCCAATTTCTTCAAACCGGAGGATCACCTACGCGACCACAGCGACCGGGACCGTCAGCACTACGACATTTGGCGCAAGCAAGGATGGCTGACCGCCACGCCGGGGCGGTCGGTTGACCCTAAGTGGGTCGCCCATCGCATCCGGGAAATCAACGACAGGAACCCGGTCGTCGGCGTCGCCTATGACCGCGCCTACATCGGCGAATTGCTCCGTTGCCTGTCTGACATCGGCGTTGTCGCCCAAGAAGGAGAAGGCCCCGGCATCCGCCTAGTCCCGTGGGGTCAGGGCTTCACGTCCATGGGGATCGCGGTCAACGCTTTTGAACACGCCGTCCTTCAGGGCGAGCTTCAGCATGACGGCAATCCAATACAGACGTGGAACGTCCTGAACGCGGTCAGCGTCAGCGATCCGGCCGGTAACCGGAAGATCGACAAGACGAAGGTCCGAATGCGCGTGGACGGTGCCGTGGCGCTGGCCATGGCCCTTGGCCTCAAGTCGCAGGACCGTCAGGCCGGTCCCGAACGGTCTTTGTGGGATGATCCGACGTTTAGCTTGTTCGGCAGTAATCGGGCCGCATGACCGATCTTCCTAAATAGTCGATGGCACTATTTGGAATTTTCGGAGGCGAAACCCGCTCCAACAGTCTTGAGAACCCTTCGGTTTCACTGACAGACGAGAACGCTTTCCGTCTGGCGTTCGGCGACACTTTCAAGGGCTTTACAGACGAAGACGTCAACGAGCGCACGGCGCTTGGCGTCCCGGCTATCTGGGATGCGGTCAACTTCGTCTCGGGTGCAGTCGCCTCCCTGCCCCTTCACGTCTACCGCCACGGCGATGACGGTCCGGTCAAAGCCGATGGCGACCCGGTGTATCCGCTCCTGACCGGGACGGTGAACGACGACCTTCTGACGTCTTTCCAGTTCCGCAAATGGTTGATGACCCGCCTCATGCTTGAGGGCCGGGCTGTCGTCTGGATCGAGCGCAACCGCGCCAACCGGCCCATGAATTTGTGGCCGCTCGACCTCTCGACGCTGACCATCAAGCGCGTAGACAGCCGCCTAGTCTACGAGCGCAAACGCAAGAGCGGCGCCGTGGACGTGTTCGCCGCCGGTGAAGTCCTCGACTTCGTTTGGATGCCTGCGGGCGACGGCATCAGCCACATCAACCCCATCCAACAGCACCGCAACAGCATCGGCCTGACCATCGCGGCCGAACGCTTCGCCGCGAACAACTTCGCTAACGGCGGCGTGCCGACGACCCTGTTCAAGATTCCGGCGCAGAACCCGGCGGCTTTCGACCGCGCCGCCGCTGAATTGAACGCCAAGCTCTACACGGGCGGGAAGCGGTCACGGTCCGGCGAAGCCATTCCGAAGGAGGTTGAAGTTGAGACGCTGGGTCTCAATCACACCGACCTTCAACTAATCGACGCTCGCAAATTCCAGATCACGGAAGTTGCGCGCATTTGGAACATCCCGCCGTCGTTCTTGAAAGACCTGACGGGCGGCACATTCAACAACAGTGAACATCAGGACTTGGCGTTCGTGAAGCACACGCTCACGCAATGGCTAAAGATGATTGAGGAAGAACTGAACGCGAAGCTTTTCGGCCGAAAGTCCACGAACTACGCTGAGTTCAACCTTGCTGGCCTGCTACGCGGTGATTTCAAGACCCAGATGGAAGGCCTTCGGACCGGCGTGTTCGGCGGCATCTACACGCCCGATGAAGCTCGCGGCTACCTGAACCTTCCGGCCAAGCCGGGCGGCGACCGTCTGCTGATCCAAGGCGCGACCGTCCCGCTGACCGACGCGGGGAAGCAAGTCGCCCCGTCCGCTCCGACCCAACCCAACCCCGACCAAGACCCGGCCGCGTCGGGCGAGGAAGACCAATGACTATCGAATATCGCTCGTTTTCGTTCACCCCAACCGTAGCCCCGGAGGCTCGCGCCGCTGGCGTCGCCGGTGACAAGCTCGCCGGTCACGCCATCGTCTATAACCGTGACAGCCACGACCTCGGCGGCTTCATTGAGCGCGTCGCACCCGGCGCCCTCGCCCGTTCGCTCGACGCTGCTGCGGCCGGTGAACTGAACATCCATGGACTGTGGTCGCACGACAGCAGCCAACCCCTCGGCTCGACCCGTGGCGGCAAGCTCAAGCTGACGTCGGACACCGAAGGTCTGGCGTTTGAGTTGGACACCACGCGCTTCACCCCGGCGCAACTGGACGCCGCTCGCGACGGCGATCTTCAAATGTCGTTCGGCTTCCGCGTCGTGAAGGACTCGTGGGTCCGCCGCGACGATGGCGTTGCCGAACGCACGCTGATCGACGTGGACCTGTTCGAGGTCTCGCCGGTGATCAGCCCGGCCTATCCCGACACGACGGCGGCCCTGCGGTCTCTGGAGGCTTTCAAGGCCGAAGAGGCTCGTTGCGCGCCGATCACCCTCGACCCGGCGAAAATCTATTTCGACGACGAGAAGCCGATGGGTGTTCGAGACGACTTCGTTGACTCGCGTTTCACCGGTCAATCAGCAACGACGCTTTTGACATCGGTCACCGCCCAAAATCCGAATGTAGCAAAAGAGAACGTCGCCCTGAATATCAAGCGATCCCTGATGTTGAAGGCGATTGAACAGCACATCCGGGGCCTTCCGGCGGCCTAGTATTACCTGAAGATAAATAACTCCGAGACTTTCTAACTCGGAGTTATTTCATCAATGTCTAACCACAAGGACTTGCTCACCCAGAGCATCCAAGCGGCGCACGAAGCCCGCGACCTTCTGAACCAAATCACGGACAAGACCGACGAAGGTCGCGCTCGTGAACTGGACGAACAGGCCAACCGCGCCTTCGCCCAATCGGAAGCCCTGCAAAAGCGCGCCGAAATGCTGCGCTCGATTGAAGAGCGCGACGCCACTCTGAACGCCGCCGATCCGCGCCGCGAGGTCGAAGACCGTTCGGCCGCCGCCACCGGCGCCAAGACCAAGGAAGAGCGCCACGCCGCCGTTTTCGAAGCCGCCATGCGCGGTCACGAACTGCCGGAAAGCGGTCGCGAATTCCGCGACCAGAACGTCGGCACGAACTCGGCTGGTGGCTATCTGGTCCCGGCTCAGTTCCAAGCCAACCTGATCAAGGCTCAAAAGGCCTTTGGTCCGATGAACGATGACTCGGTCATCTCGTACCTGAACACCGGCACGGGCGCGAAGCTGACGTGGCCGAAGATGGACGACACGGCCAACAAGGGCCGAATGATCGGCGAAGCGACTGCCCTGCAATCGAACGCCTCGGTCACCTTCTCGACCATCGACCTCGACGCCTACAAGGGCACGTCGGACATCATCCTTGTATCGGATGAACTGCTGAACGACGCTGAAATCAGCATCGAGAGCATCCTGACCGACGCCATCGCCGAGCGTCTGGGCCGTCTGGTGAACTACCAACTGACCGTTGGCACGGGCACGAGCGCCCCGAACGGCCTGATCACCGCCGTTGGTACTCCGTCGCTGCTGACGACCGCCAACGCCGTCATCGCCACCGACGACATCCTGAACCTGTCACACGAAGTTGACCCGGCTTACCGTGGCAATCCGGGCGTCGGCTTCATGTTCAACGACGCTACGCTGCTGGACCTGAAGAAGAAGAAGGACAACAACGGCAACTACATTTGGCAACCGGGTACTGTTCAGGGCGCCGCCCCGACGATCTTCGGCTACAAGTACGCCATCAACCAAGACATGGCGAGCATTGCCACTGGCAACGTTCCGGTCGTCTTCGGTGATTTCAAGAAGTATCAGGCTCGTCGCGTCAACAACGTCGTCATCAAGCGCCTGAACGAACGCTTCGCCGACTCCGGTCAGGTCGCGTTCTTGGCCTTCATTCGCTTCGACGGCGACCTGATGGACTCGCGCGCTATCAAGGGCCTGAAGGTCAAGTAATGATCCAAGCCCAAGATAAGGCTACTGGTAAGGTTCTGGTCGGCGAGGACGCAATTCGCGCCCTTGCCGCTGGAACAGCTACTTTGGTGCGCGAGACCCGATCGATGGAAAAGGCCTCGCTGCGCCATCGTTGAGTAAGATGAACCCCGGCTTCGGCCGGGGTTTTTCTTTAGGTGTTCACTGCCTTCCAATACATCTCGTTCACTTGCCAACAGATGTAGGAAATGCCCCCAAAGATCAGCAAGCCATATTGAAGCTTGCGCCGAACGGCCGCCATGCCATCGGCTTTATTGAACGCAATCTCACCTTTATCCCGCAGAAAATGGCGATCAGCGAGAGTAAACCTCTTGTCGTGGAAGGCGTCGTTCATCTGAATATTGATGGCGAGCGAGCCACGAACATAGGCCAACCGCTCACATCCGAAATAGAAGCTCAGCCCCCAACTGAGAACGGCGACACCCAAGCAAATCTGGGACCAAGAGAGAGCCATGCCTTTCACTTGGTTCATCGCATAGGCGATTGAAGCGCCAGCCGCCGCGAGAAGGAAATAGTCAAACTTATCGTCGTGCGCCCGAATTGTCTTCCTGAGTTCAAGACCAGCTTCACCAGCCATACCGAAGGCCTCCCCGCGTCAATTCCTAAATAGTGGATGTACTTTGACCGCACCAGCCTAGTCGCCGCCCCGACTGAACCTGTTCTCGAACTCGACCGCGTGAAGCAACACCTCGGCGTCGGCCACGACGACGATGACGACCTGATTGCCCTGTATCTGGAGGCCGCTACGGCGGCCGTGGAAGGCCCCACGGGGGTCGGCATCCCTCTCCGCCCAGCGACCTACAAGCTGACCCTTGAGGGCTTCCCCTGCGGCTGCATCGTCATCCCGCTCCGTCCGGTCACCGGCGTCGCGGCGATCACCTACCGGGACACCGCAGGCGTCACCCAGACGCTAGACCCGGCCGCCTACATCGTGGACGTCGCCACAGGCACGGTCGCCCGTCCGGTCGGCGGTAGCTGGCCCTCTACGATGGCCGCGCCGTTCGCGGTAACGGTCACCTTCACGGCCGGGTTCGAGACGATCCCGGCGGACCTACAGGCGGCCATTCTGCTGACGGTCGGCCACTACTATCGGAACCGTGAAGCGGTCGTTGGGACAGAGCTTTCCGTGACGCCGTTCGAACTCCCCATGGGCGTCGAAGCGATCCTGAGCCGCTACCGGGTCACGACCTTCGGCTGATTGCCCGGCGATAAATATTATCGCCATGAAACTTGTGACTTTTATTCGGGATTACGATTACGTCCCCAAGGATCACACCCAACTAACCTACGCCTACCTTGCGGGCGAGACTGTTGAGGTTGCTGACGAGTGCGCGGAACGCGCCGTTGCACTCGGCTACGCTGATTACGAACTCGATGACGCTGAGGACGACGCTTAATGGCGTTCCGTCCGCCGGGCGCAGGCGAGTTGCGCGAGCGCGTGAAGATCGAACGCCCCGATCGCGAGCCCAATGGTCGCGGCGGGTTCGTTGAGACGTGGCGCGTCGTTGCCTCCGGCGTCCCGGCGAAGATCAGCCCGACCAAGGGCGGCGAAGAGGTCCGCGCCGCTCGCCTGACCGGCGTGAACACCTTCGATATGACCGTTCGCCTGTCGTCGGTGCTGACCGCCCCGGCGGCCGACTGGCGCGTGACCAACGAGCGCACCGGCGCGGTCTTCAACATCGTTTGGGCGGCCAATCTCGACGAACGCGGTCGCTTCCTGACCATGACGGTGAAGGCCAGTGGCTAGGCGGTCGGCGTTCGAGCGTCAGGCGGCCTTCGAAGCAACCCTTGCCCGTCAGCCTGCGGCCATGCGCGAGGCGATCCTAGCCGTCAACGAGCGCATCGCGACCCAGCACGCGGCCCGGCTGGCGATCACGGTCCCGAAAGGCTCGCCCTATCGCGGTCACATCGTCTCGTCGATCCGTGTGAAGACCGGGGCCAACGGGTTCGAGAAGGTCATTTCCATCGGTTCGGAGGCCTTCCCGTATGCGGCGCCCTTGGAGTTCGGCCACCGAAATAAGGACGGATCGCGGACACCGCCGACCAAGTTCTTCTTCCCGCTCGTTCGGATCATGCGCCGAAAGTATCGAGCCGCCCTCATCCGGGCCGTCCGCCAAGTGCTCCGTGGTAAATAACGGATGCAGCTTGAGCCATCCCTTTCGATCCAAGACGCCGTTTACTCGGCACTTTCCGCCGTGGACGCCGCAGGCGGTCGCATCTTCTTGCGCGTCCCGGCGAAGACGCCCCTGCCCTACATCGAGTTCGGTCAGGACCACGTTCTAGGCGCCCACGAAGAGGGCGGCGAAATGTTCGAGGTCAACGTAGAGGTCTCAGCCTTCGCGGCCGACATGGACAGCCTGAAGGCCGTGGTGAACGCGATCTTCGGCGCCCTCTACCGTCCCATTGAGATCGTCGGGTTTAAGGCCTTCGAATTCCATTTCGAGAGCGTGCGCATCCACAAAGAATACGACGACACCGGCGCGACGGGAACAACAGAACAAGCCGACTGCTCATTCAGATACATGGTCGAGCGCCAGCCCACCTAACGCCCACAGATAAATAACTCCGAACAATTAAACTTCGGAGTTCACAATATGCCTGCAAATATCATTGATCCTGTTCTCGGCTACACGATGGTCGTGAAGGTTCAAGACCAAGCTAACGCCACGCTCTACGCTCAGTCGATGGTGTTCAACAAGTCCACGGCGCTTTCGTTCAGCACGAAAACCGTGGATGACGAGCTTGTTGACCTGAACGACCTGTCCGCCCCGGCTCAGACCGTCCGCCGCGTCGCCTCGTTCGACACGAAAGTTGACGGCAATGGCACGTTCGCGAAGGCCGACAGCGGTTTCTACACCGCGTGGGCCACCGGCAACGCCGCCGTCCGTAACTGTAAGATCAGCTACGCGAACACGACCGTCACCGGCCCGTTCGTCATGACCTCGTTCAACATCACCGGTGAACGTCAGCAGTCGGTTCAAGCTCAAATCACCCTTGAGCAAGCTGGCGCCGTCACGGTGACGACGGTCTAAGCATGAAGGGTACTCGCTCAGCGAAGATCACCCGCTTCATTCATGATGACGACTATGATCTTTGCCTACGCATCGGCGAGTTGATTGAACTATCGGAGGTTCGCGACAGCGGGCCTCCGGTAATTCTGTCTCGCCTTTCGGAGGGTGCTTGGTTTCCTCAAGACATCATTGAGACCATCCGACTTGGCCTGATCGGCGGCGGATTGCACCCGCAGCAGGCCAAAAGGCTGACCGAACGAGCCGTTCAGTCCGGCTATCTTATCGACTATCAGGCCGTAGCCCTTGAGGCCCTGTACGCGGCCATGGTGGGCGTTCCTGACGACCTCCCCGAAGTCGGGGATGACGAGCCGGGGGGAGCAACAGACCCCGACGACGGAAAGCGCCACATAAAGTGGTCTAGCTATTTCCAGTTCGGAGGGGTCGCCGGTTACACGCCCGCCGAAGTGAAGGCGATGAGCCTCTATGAATTCTCATGCGTCCGGTCGGGATGGATGCTCGCCAATGGCGGTCAGCCCGATGAAAAGGACGAACCGGTTGATGATGACGAGTTTGAACGTCTCGTAGCCGCCCACGAAGAACGCAGCGAACAAGCAACCCGCGTTCTGTCGATGGAAGAGTTCCTAGCAATGAACAAGGACAAGGTGACGCCATCCTAAATACTGGATGGCCACCGTCCTTGATACAATAGAGACCCGATACAAAGCTAACATCATTGATTTCGAGCGCGAAGTTGCTCGAATGCAGAAGATTAGCAGCAAGGCCGCTGAGCGGATTGCTTCTGATCAGAACCGTCAGGCCGCTTCAGCCAAGTCGGCTTGGCAAAAGGCCGACATTGGCGGCGCCCTTCAGAAATCCATGTCGTCGGGCGTCACCGGCGCCACGGCTGAACTCGCCAAACTCGCCCCTGCCCTAGCAGCCGCGTTCGCGGGCAACGCCGCCATCGGCGCGGCCGACACCTACAACCGCTTCACCAACAACCTGAAGGTCGCGGGCCTTGAGGGCGTCAAGCTCGCCGAGGTTCAGGACCACCTCTACGCCGCCGCGCTCAAGAACGGCGCCGCGCTCGAACCTCTCGGTCAGCTTTATGGCCGCGTCAGCCAATCGGCCAAGGAACTCGGCCTCTCGTCGTCCGGTGTCCTCACGATCACCGACGCCGTGGCCGCAGCCGTTCGCGTGTCCGGCGGATCGGCTGAAGAAGCTTCCGGCGCCCTGTTGCAACTGTCTCAGGCCCTCGCCTCCGGCACGGTCCGCGCCGAGGAGTTCAACAGCATCAACGAGGGGCTTTTGCCGCTCCTCCAAGCCGCCGCCGGTGCGTCGGAGAAATACGGCGGTTCGGTCGCCAAGATGCGCGCGGACGTGCTCAAGGGCGGCCTGTCCTCGGCTGAGTTCGCCAAGCTGATCGAAGCCGGTCTTGGCTCGTTGGAAGGCAAGGCGGCCAAGGCCAGCCTGACCGTCGAACAGGCGATGCAGAACGTCCAGACGGCCCTAATCAAGGGCATCTCGACAGTAGACCAGACCTACGGCGCGACCCAGAAACTGACGGGCGCGCTGACGTGGCTGAGCCAAAACCTCGACATTCTCGGTAAGTCGCTGATCGTCCTTGGCGGCATCTTCGCCGTCAGCATGGCGCCCGCCATTGGTCGGGCCGGGATCGCCCTCGGGACCTACACGGCTGAAGCCATCGGCGCCGGTGTGGCTTCGGCTCGTCTCGCCGCCTTCCAAGTCACAATGGCCGCCTCGATGCGCGGGACGACCGTCGCGACCGAAACCGCCGCGATGGCGATGCGTGGCCTCATGTCGTCCACGGGCGTCGGTCTCGCCATCGTCGCCGTCACGGCCGCCCTTGGCCTGTTCGCCGCGAAGTCCATGGAGGCGGCGGAAGCTGAACGCCAATTCCAAGGTCGTCTTGAGGCCGCCCGCGCCGCCAAGGCCGAAGCCGCAAAGGCCAGCCACGCCGCCCGCGTCGCGACCGGTGACCTGACGTCGGCGGAAAAGGACGCTCTCCAGCACACGGCCAACCTCACCAAGGAAGCCAACAAGCTCGCGGACGCCCGTTATCGGGAGGCGGCGGCGACCAAGGCCGCACGCCTTGAAGAACTGCTGAAAAACACCGGCAAGACCGGGGCCGACGTGATCCACGCTCGTCAGAATCTCGCCCGCGCAACGGTGGGTCGCGAGTTCTCGACCAACATCTATTCGCCGGGCATGACCGCGCCCCAACAAGGCCCGGTCAAGGACAGCGCCGATGTCACCCAGAAACGCAAAGACCTAACCACCGCCGAGGAGGCGAACGCCGCCGCGTGGAAAGATTTCTATGCGGAGCAAAACCGGAAGCTTGTGGAGTACATCCCCAAGCCGACGCCGGGAACGACCAAACCCGACAAGGGCGCCGCCGGACGCGAACGTCGTGGCGACACCGCGATTGAAGCGGCTGAGACCGATCTTCGGAACGCGACCCGTGGCCTCGCCTACACGCGCGAGGAACAGCATCAGGCCGCCCTCACGTCCCTCAAGGACGAATACGACCAACACGTTCGGAAGCTCGACGAGGCCGTTGAGGACAAGCAGCTTTCCGGCCCCGACGCTGAGATTGCTAAGGGCAAGTACAAAAAAGCCTACAATCTCAAGGTTCAAGCTGAGGACGCCGCCTATCAGCGCGATCTCGACCAGCAGACCCGCGAAGTCACGGCCCGCGACCTCGACACCAAGCTTGAGGGTCTTCGGGTTCAAGAGGACGACCTTCGCTCGCTGGCCAGCCACGCGGCCACGATCAAGGACAAGCAATCCTACGAAGCCGCCGCGCTGGCCAAGCGTCAGGAAGCGGACAAGCTGTCGTTTGTGGCTCAGCAGGATCAGCTTCGCCTCGACCTCAAAAAGCTTGGCCTAACCAAGGACGAAATCGACGCTCGCGTTGCCGCGCGCCAGTCGGTGTTCAACGACAATCAGGCGGGCGAACGGAAAGACCTAGTAACTTCTCAGGGCGACGAACTGCCGTCGTGGTCCACGTGGTTGAAGAACCTCGGGACCGACGCAGAGGTCACGACCCAGAAGCTACAGGGCGTCGCCGCCAACGGCCTGAACGGTCTAGCGGACGGCATCGCCGACGCGGTGACCGGCGCCAAGTCGCTCAAGGCCGCCTTCGCCGACACGGCAAAGGCGATCATCGCCGACCTCGTGAAGATCGCCGTCAAAATGCTGATCTTCAAAGCCCTCGGGAACATCTTCCCCGGCTTCGGCAAGATCGCGAACGTCAGCGTGGCCAAGAACGCGGCGGGCACGAACTACTTCGGCGGCGGCCTGTCCATCGTCGGCGAGGCCGGTCCCGAACTGGTGGCGATGCCCCGTGGCGCTCAGGTCGCCCCGAACAACCTGCTGAAACGGGCGCTCCAGACTCCGACCGGATCGGGCAATTCGACCGTCGTGAACAACTATGCGCCGGTCATCCACGCGGACGGCGCCGTCATGGCCGGTTGGGTCAAAGAGGAAGTGTACAAGGGCATGGTGCAGGCCGTTCAGACGTCCCGCCAAGCATCGGCTCAGGACAGCGTGAGAACGGGCCGTAACCGCCTGTAAATCAAGGAAATCGTCGCCGTCCTAAATAGTCGGTGACGATTTCAATTCCTTCCCTTCCGCAGCACGAAGCCCAAGAACTCAAGCTCGTTTCGTCGGCCACGAACGCCACGCCGCAGTTCGGCGGGCCGGTCCAGCGCATCAGCCGTCTAGGCGACCGCTTCACCCTGACGGTCAACACCCGCAAGCTCAGCTACACGCAGGGCGCCAGCGTCGTCGCGGCACTACTGCAGGGCCTTTCCAACAAGGTCACCTGCCCGGTCCAACAGCCCGGCCTCGCAATCGGGTCTCCGGGCAATCCGACCGTCGTCAGCGGGTCGGGCACGACGCTCACCCTGACCGGCTTCACCAACGGATACGCCATCCGTTCGGGTCAGCTTTTCAGCATCGTCCACGGCGGGAAGCGATACCTGCACATGGCGACCGCTGCGGCCACGGCCGCCGGTGGCGCCGCGACGCTGACCGTCTTCCCGATGCTCCGAACGCCGATGACCTCGGGTGACGCCGCTGAGTTCGCCAACCCTCAAATCGAAGGGTTCTTGGCCGACACGTCGCAAGGATGGTCGGTCGGACTGTCTCAGGCCATCGGCCTGACCTTCAGCATCAGCGAGGCCGCGTAATGGCCCTTGATGCTTCCCTTGATACCGGCCTCCAGTCGCAGGCCATCCGGGTCTTCACGGCCGTCCAGATCGCTCTACCAGCGTCCGGCCCCTACCCTGCTTACACGGTCAACCTGATCGACGGTTCAGGCTTCGTGACGTTCTTCGTCAACGGCGTCAGCACAACCTTCAGCGGTTCGGACGACACCTTCGGGACGCTCGGCACGATCAGCGCCGTCAGCGAGGCCGTGGCCACCGAAGCGCCCCGCGTGACGGTCACCATCTTCCCGCCCACGAGCGCGGCCGTGGGACAGTTGAACCAACCGCTCTACCAAGGCGCCCCGGTCAAGATTTGGTTCGGGATCGTCAACGAGACAACCGGCGCGGTGATCGGCGTCCCTGAGCTTCTGTTCAGTGGTCGTCTCGACACGGCGAAGACCACGGCTCAGACCAACGCCCGGATGGTTGAACTCGACGTGGCCAGCACGTTCGAGCGCATGTTTGTCGCTCAAGAGGGCGACCGTCTGACCGACCGTTGGCATCAGTCCATCCACCCCGGCGAGACTGGCCTTCGCCTGAATAACGACGCGCTTCAAGACCCGATGTGGGGCGCGGAAACACAGGCGGCGGCCGTCGCAGTCCAAAACCCATCGGTCATCCTCAAATGGATGTACCCAAACGCCGGGTTCTGATCGGGCTCTAGGACGGCTCAAATAAATACTGGATGCAGCTTGTATCCAGAATTGCCGCCGCTCAGGCGACAATCGACCGTTTCCTAGACACCGAATTCCAATGGGGCGCCAACGACTGCGCCCATCTCGCCGCGTTCGTCATCCGCGCGCTCGGTCACGCCGATCCGCTGGCCAAGATCGACAGCTACGGCACGCGCCGGAACGCCCTCAAGGCCATGAAGCGGGCGGGCATCGCCAGCTTCGCCGAACATCTCGAAAAGCTCGGGTTCGAGCCCATCCCTCCGGCGATGGCGTTGCCGGGCGACGTCGTAGGCATCCCGGCCGAAGCCGATGACGAGGCCAAGGGTTGGGTCGCCCTTGGCGTGGCCATTGGTCAGGACCGCGTTCTTGGCTTCGCGAACGGCCGCTGTAGCTGGGCGCCGACGCATGTCTGTTCCCACGCATGGCGTGTCCCTCCCGCTGGGGAGGCCGCCTAATGCCTCAAGCCATCCCGGCGATTGCAGCAGCATTCGCCTCGACCGCCGCAGCGGTCACCGCCGTCACGTCTACGGTCGTTCTCGGTCTGACGGTCGGCACATGGGCCACGATCGGCGCGACGGCTCTGTCCCTCGGCATGGCCATGAGCGCGGCGGCCGAAGCCAAGAAAGCCGGAAAGGCGCTCGAAAGCACCGGTCAGCAGCTACAGCTTAAGGCGGCGGGCGATAGCGCCCCCGTGCCCTTCATGTTGGGGCGCACCGCGACCGGCGGCTACCTCACCTACCGCGACACCTACGGTTCGAAAAACGCCGAACTGGCGATGATCACCGTCTTGTCGGGCGGCGGCCCCATCGCCGGTATCGAGAGCTATTCGGCGGCTGAATACGACGTCGGCTTTGGGACGAACCCGAACTACGGCCTCGCCACCGTCTCAGGCACATCCCCAAGCTCCGGGCTCTACGCCGGGAAGATGCGCCAACGGTGGCTGAGCGGCGCTGACTCGGACGGCTCCCCGACCAACTACAGCGGCATTGCGCTTCCGGGTCTCGGGTCGGCCGACAAACTGACTGGGCTCGCGCACGCCCTGATGCTCTGCACCTACGACACGAAGGTTTTCCCGAACGGGCTCCCGTCGAAGAACCTTTGGGTCGGCTCAGGTCTCAAGCACTACGACCCGCGTAAGGACAGCACACAGCCGGGCGGATCGGGCGCGCACCGTTGGGGCCAACCGTCCACTTACGAGTTCAGCGAGAACCCCGGCGTCGTCGGTCTGAACTGGTCGCTCGGCATCTGGTCGAACGGGAAGCGCGTCGGCGGCATCGGCGCCAGCTTCGACGATATTGACCTTCCGGCCTTCGTCTCGATGGCGAACGTCTGCGACGCGAACGGCTGGAAAGTTGGCGGCGTCGTCACGTCAGACGACAGCAAATTCAATGTCCTGAACGCCATTCTTCAAGCGGGTGGCGCGGTCGCTGCTGCACGCGGCGCCCAACTGTCGGTGATCCAGAACGCGCCCAAGGCGTCGGTCTACACGCTCGGGGCCGACGACATCGTTGGGACCGTCGAAATCAACAACACGACGGGCTTCCGCGACCGGAAGAACACCATCGTCCCCCGCTACCGTGCGGAGTCCCAAGGTTGGGAAGTGATCGCCGGTGAGACGGTCACGGCCTCGACCTACGTCACCGAAGACGCCGGTGAGACCCGTTCGGTTGAGGTTCAGTACGCCCTCGTTCAGGGCGCGGCTCAGGCGCACCAGCTTGCCGCCTACGACCTCGTAAACACCCGCGAGTTCCTGACCGCGACGGTGACCTGTAAACCGCGCCTGCTGAACGTCCGGGTTGGCGACTGCATCACGACGAACGTCCCCGACCTCGGGATGAACGGTCGAAAGATGCTCGTCGTCGGTCGTTCGCTCGACCCGGCCTCGCTGCAAGTCACCCTGAACCTTCGGGCTGAAACCGACGCCAAGCACGCCTTCGCGCTTGGCCAGTCGCAGACCGCTCCGCCGTCCCCTGCCCTTGGCGGTTTCGACCCGTCCAACCCGCCCGCCCCTGCGAACGTCGCATGGGCGATCACGGGCACAACGGTCACCAGCATCAGCGGCGTCAAGGAACCGGCCATCGTCGTCACCGGCGCATGTGACGACCCGAACGCCTCCAGCATCATCGTTGAATATCGGAAGGTCGGCGAAACCGATTGGACGGCCTATTCCGAGTACCCGACGACCACGACGCGGATTGAGGTCACGGGCGTCAGCGCGGGCCAACAGTATCAGGTCGCCATCTCGTACCGGACGGTTCGAGACGTCGTTTCCTCGAACAAGCTGGTCCTCGGTCCGGTCATCCCCGGTGACCACGTAATCCCGTGGACCAGCAACGCCATTACCGGCCGCCCGGATTGGATGTTCGCGTCCGTCTGGGCGCCGTTCCAAGACATCTACGTTCCTCAGATCGTCTTGGATTACGGCAACACGGTCACGCAGGTTGCGAACGACCTAGCCGCCGTTCAGGCCAACACAAGCGCAGCCCTTGGCGCGGGCTACGCCAAGCGTGACGAGTTGCGGGAGGTCGCCAACGCGACCAACGAACTCGCCTACGCGGCCATTCGGAACGTCTTGGCCGACGCTCAGGAAGAGGTCGAGACCAAGCGCCTGACCTTCCTCGACGGCGAGGAAATCGGGACGGTCGTTCGCAACGAACAGGTCCGCACCGACGACACTGTTTCGACCCTCAACCTGATCGGCGTGAAGGCGGCGAACGGGACGACGTTCGTTCTCGACACCAGCAAGGTTCAGGTCGGCAACGGCGTCTCGATGGCGTCGAAGTTCACGGCGCTCCAGTCCGAGACGGCGAACGCGGTCGCTCAGGCCACCCAGCAGTTCAACACCGTCGCGGGCAACCTCGCTGCCAACGCCTCGGTCCTGACTAGCCTCGGCTCGACAGTCGCCAACAACAACGCGGCCGTCACCCAGCAATTCGCCACGACGGCCAATGCCATCGCGGCGGAATCGAGCGCCCGGCTGACGCTGGCCAGCACGGTCGCCAACAACGCGAGCTACGCCAACCAGCAGTTCGCGACCCTGACCACCGCCGACAGCGCGGAGGCGAACGCACGAGTAGCGCTCGCCAGCATTGTCGCGAACAACGCCGCCGTAGCGACCCAGCAGTTCAACACCGTCGCCAACGCAGTCGCGGCCAACGCTTCGGTCCTGACGGCGCTTCAATCGACCGTCGCCAACAACAACAGCACCGCGACACAGCAGCTTTCGACGCTGACCAATCAGCAAGCCGCGACGTCTTCGTTCCTCAGCAAACTAGGTGCGGAATTCAACGGGAACACGGCGATCCTGTTGGATCGCAACAAGGTCTACGTCGATAGCTCGACATCGATGGCGTCGCGCGACGCCCTGATTGAGAACCGGTTCAACGGCTCTTCGTCTAGCTACCTGCTGACCACGGCCACCAGCGCGTCCACCAACGCTTCGTCGGCCGTCAACACGCTCCAGCAGATGGGCGCGACCCTCAACAACGGGTCCGCCTTCGCCCTC
Source organism: Caulobacter sp. UC70_42 (assembly GCF_044056025.1). NCBI lineage: Bacteria > Pseudomonadati > Pseudomonadota > Alphaproteobacteria > Caulobacterales > Caulobacteraceae > Caulobacter > Caulobacter sp. UC70_42. The sequence goes on from NZ_CP171994.1 coordinate 4,863,987, forward strand.
GATTCCACGAAGGTCACGGTCAGCGGTTACGGCTCGCTCGCCCAAACCGTCACGTCGCTGCAATCGCAGATCAACGACCGAGTGACCGGTTCGCAGTTGTCGGCGTCGGTCAGTTCTCAGGTCACGGCCCAGACCGGCCCCGGCTCGTCCATCGCGTCGCAGATCACCAGCGTCAGCACGACGGCCAACAGCGCCAGTTCAACGGCTTCGCTCGCCCTGTCGTCCGCCAACGGCAACGGCGCTCAAGCCGTCCTTGCGGTCACCAACACCGCGAACGGCAACAAGCTCACCGGCATCAAGATCAACGGTAGCACGTCCTCGACCATCGACCTGATGGCGTCGAGCCTGCGGGTCGTTGACGCCAGCGGCGCCAACCCGACCGTCCCGTTCGCCGTCATCAGCGGCGTTACGTACATGGACAACGTTGTGGCCCGGAACATCGGGGCCGGAACGATCACCGCTGACAAGATCGTCGGCGGCGCCGTCACCAATCTCGTCGTCAACGAATACGTCGGTCAGGTCTACTTCTCGACGTCCGAGATGGAACACCTGTCGTTCTCGTACTTCTGCGAGGGCGGCAAGATTTCACTCGACGTCTATTGTGAGGTCGGCACGAGCACGAGTTCGCCAGCCGGTGCGGTCTACCGCCTGTACTGCGACAGCAGCGTCTACAACGCGGGCGCCGTCTACTGCACGCCCTCTTGGGGTCAGCTTGGATCGACAACGCCTGTCGTCGTCAATCCGGGCTACGGCTCCCACACCTTCCGCGTCACCTACCAAGCAACGCCGGGCTCGGGCTCTGTCCGCGCCAACCGGACCTATGTCCGCCTAACAGAATTGAAGAAGTAAAATGAACGACGAAACAGTGATCATCTACCGACCCGGCGGCGGGTTCCAACTTATGTTTGGCTCGCGCGCCTATCTCGACGCCAACGTTGAATTTCAACTCGCGCGGTTCCCGGACGCGCAAGTTCGTTTCACGGCCGGGACGGACATCGAAGGTATCTGTTCGGGCATTGATCCGAATATCCCGACGACGGTCGAAGAGTTCGACGCGGCGTATCCAGCCAAGGCCGACTAAGCAGGTTCAAATAAATACTGGATGGCTTCATCCAGTATTTCGAACGACGAATTCGCCTCGGGCTTCGTCACCCTCATTGGTCAATTCAAGGCCAACGCCATCACGGCGAACGCCTTCTCGGCATCCCTCTCCGACCTTGTTGACGAGTGGGACGCCTACACGCCCGCTCAGCTTGCTTCGTCGGTCAACAGCTTCGTCGCCAATCAACGGGTTTGGCAAAAGGAGCTTCGTGATTGGTGGGCGGGTGGCGTCACGGACGGCCCGTTCAACAACGGCATGTTCCCGTTCACGAACGACGTCGGCGTCACCGCCTACGCCCCGTGTCCGGCCCTTCTCCAGAACCCGGTTCTCGGCCCGGCCGCGTGGGCGAACAGCGCCGCGACCACGGCTCAGGCTGCGGCCAATACCGCCGTCTCGGCGGCGGCGAGCATCAACGCCAACACCGCGCTCATCGCCCAGCACGTCGCTTGGGCTCAGGCCAACTCTACGGCCGCAGCCGGTTCGGCTTCGTCGGCCGCCACAGCTAACACAAACGCTTGGACGGCCAAGGTCGGGGCCGACAGCGCCAAGACCGGCGCGGACACCGCCAATACCAACGCTCAGGCCGCCCGCGTTGCCGCTCAGGCGAACGCCACGGCGTCGGCCGGATCGGCGTCGTCAGCGGCCACGGCGAACACCTCCGCATGGACGGCCAAGGTCGGAGCCGACAACGCCAACACTTCAGCGTGGTCCGCCAAGGCTGGTGCCGATACGGCCAAGACCGGCGCGGACGCCGCGAACACCTCGGCATGGTCGGCCAAGGTCGGGGCTGACTCGGCAAAGACTGGCGCCGACACGGCCAACACCTTCGCTTGGACAGCCAAGGCCGGGGCCGACACCGCCAACGCAGGGGCGAACACCGCCCGCGTCGGGGCTGAAACGGCGAACACTTCAGCTTGGACCGCGAAGGTTGGGGCCGATACCGCCAACACGAACGCCAACGCCTCCAAGCTCGCCGCCGCTAACTCGGCAACAGCGGCGGCCGGATCAGCGACCACCGCTCTCGGCAACGCCGTAGTAGCGACCACTCAGGCGACCATCGCCATCGGCAACGCCGTCGCTGCTGCGGCGTCGGCTGCTACGGCTGCGACACAGGCGGGCATCGCGACTAGCAACGCGACCATCTCCGTCACTCAGGCCGGATACGCGACTGCGAACGCGGCCTCGGCCGCTGCCGCCAACACAAGCGCTTGGACAGCCCGCGTAGGCGCCGCGTCGTCGGAAGCCATCGCCGTAGCGAACGCCACCCTCTCGACCAACCGCGCTATCGCGGCTGAGAACGCCAACGTCGGCGCTCAATCGGCCAACAGTTCGGCATGGCTCGCCGCCTCATCTGCGGCCAACAGCGCGGTCGTAGCTGCGGCTGTCTCGAACGCCGCGAGCTATCAGCTTCGTATCGAAAAAGACCAGCCGAACGGCTACGCGGGCCTCGACGGAAACGGCAAGATCAAGGCCGCTCAGTTCGATCCGTCTGTTCTAGGCGCCCTCTCCTACGTCGGTGTTTGGAACGCTTCGACGAACTCCCCGACGATCCCGGCCGCCGCCTCCTCTAACAAGGGCCAAATCTACAAGGTCAGCACGGCGGGCACGACCAACGTCAGCGGGATCACCGATTGGCAGGTTGGCGACATGCTACTGTCGAACGGTTCGACGTGGGACAAGATTGATCCTCCCTCGCTTGAGTGGACACCCATGCTAGCTTTTCGGAGCTGGAGAGGAGTGTCTGATGAGCGTGAAGCGTCGGGTCTTTCCGGAGACCTTCAAACGAGAAGCGGTTGACCGTGTCGCCAGCAGCGGCCTGTCGGCCGGCATGGTGGCCCGGGAGTTGGGCCTGCACGAGACGGTCCTGCGACGATGGATGATGCAGTACGGGACGCAGGTGATGGGGCCGGCGCGGCGCGCCCACACGCAAGCGCCGGCCCCGTCGCCGTCTGATCTGGCCGCCGAGAACGCCCGCCTGCGTCGCGAGAACGACCATCTGCGGATGGAGCGCGACATCCTAAAAAAAGCCGCGCTCATCTTCGGAGCGGCCTCCCGATGAAGTTCGGGTTCGTCGATGAGCACCGCGGCGCCTGGCCGGTTCGGGTGATGTGTCGGGTCCTGGGTCTGTCGGCCAGCGGCTACTATGCCTGGCGCGTCAGGCCCGAGAGCCGGCGGGCGGCGGCCAATCGCGCGCTGACCGAGGACATCCGCCTGATCCATGCCGAGAGCTGTGGGACCTATGGTTCGCCGCGCGTCCACGCCGTCCTGCGCGGTCATGGGCGCCGCGTTGGGCGCTCGCGGGTCGAGCGGTTGATGCGCCGGGCGGGCTTGCGCGGCCTGGCCGCGTTGCCTCGCCGTACCCGCACCACCGACAGCCGCCATGGCTATCCGATCGCGCCCAACAGGCTCGCCCGCAACTTCCAGGCGGCGGCTCCAGGCCAGGTCTGGCTGGCCGATCTCACCTACATCCCGACTGGCGAAGGCTGGCTCTACCTGGCCGGCGTCCTCGACATGCACACCCGCAAACTCGTCGGCTGGTCGATGCGCGACACCCTGCACACCCAGATCGCCCTGGAAGCCCTGACCATGGCCATCGCACGCCAAAAGCCCGCGCCCGGCCTCATCCATCATTCGGATCGCGGCATTCAATATGCCGCCGAGGCCTATCGCTCGGCCCTGGCCCAAGCCGGCATCACCCCCTCCATGAGCCGCAAGGGCGACTGCTGGGATAACGCCCCGATGGAGAGCTTCTTCCACACCCTCAAGACCGAGCGCGTCCATCATCGGATCTACGCCACCCGCGCCGAGGCCCGGCGCGATCTGTTCGGCTATATCGAGGGCTTCTACAATTCCCGTCGCCTGCACTCGGCTCTAGGCTATATCAGCCCCGCCGAGGCCGAACGTAGAGCGGCTTAACCCCGTCCACTCTCTCGGGGGAAGATCACCCTGAGCATCGCCAACGCGACCGTCTATCAGTTGACGTCGGCCAAGGGCGCGGCGAACGGCTACGCCGGTCTCGACGCTTCGGCGAAGCTGAGCGCTTCCAATCTGCCGACACTGACCAAGACCGACGTCGGCCTGCCCAACGTGGACAACACGTCCGACCTGTCCAAGCCGATCAGCAACGCGGTTGCCATCGCCCTCGCCGGGAAGCTCGCTGACGGCGACCTCACCAAGTCGGACCGCCAACAGGTCGTCACTCCGACCATCAGCGGCGGCGCCCTGACGCTCGACCTGTCTCAGGGCTCGGTGTTCGCCGTTTCTTGGAACGCGAACATCACCAGCATCAGCATCACGAACGTACCGACCGGCATGGTGTCTTGGACCCTGATCTTGGTCGGCGCGGGCGGGTCCTCGGTGACGTGGAACACGACGACGTTCAAGTTCCCCGGCGGCACGGCCCCAACGCTGATCAGCACTACCGGCGCTGAAAATCACCTGTCCATGGCGACTCGAAATCAGGGGACGCGGGTCAACGTGTTCTTCTCGGGGGCGACCATCTAATGACGCTCGCCCGCAACCTTCGTCGCGGCGGGATGCACGCGACTACCTACCTCACGAGTTGGACGACCAGCGCCCCGGCGTCGCGCACGACAACCGTCACATGGGGTGGGTCCGGCACCCGTCAGACCGCCGTATATGTCAGTGAAGCGGGTTACCGCTGGACGTCTCGCGGCACGAGCGCACCCGCGTCTTACACGACCTCGCGAACGACTAGCGCGCCGGTTTCCTACATCTCGTGGTGGGTCACGGAATGGGACGTCCCGTACAGCTACTATTCGTCCTACACGACGGAGTGGCACTCGTGGGCGCCGGGAACACGTCCATTTGGCCACAACACGACGATTTCCTATCAGCAAGAAACTTCGCGGTGGACGACCTTCAAGTTCGATGAGGGTTGGGACACATACTACAATACTACCTACAGCTATACGACCTTCGTGATTGACGGTTACTACAACACGGACATCACCCACACGGCCCAGACTAGCGCCTTGGTGTCGGGTTCGAACCACTATCAGCGTGGAACGTCAGCGTCGGTGAATTACACTTCGTATTACACGACGTCGTGGTCAGTGGGGTACACGAGTTACTGGACGACGGAGTGGCAAGTTCCTTACACGACCCACTACTACAACTACCGGAACACGGACTACACCACGACCTATTCTAGTAGCTATACGACTAGCTACACGAGTTCGTGGACGACTTCGCAGAGCACTACGAGGGACACCACATGGTGACGGTCGCCCCTCCGTTCGCGCGCGAACTGCTGGTGGACGCCGCTATCCACGACAAGAAAATTGGGCCTGAGTTCGCCGCCATGCGCGGCGCCCATCTGACCCAACTTCGGCCGGTCGAAGAGATCGTTCGGGCGGCGGCGCCGTTGCCCGCGAGCTACGACGTCAACCGCTCGCAACCACCGTACTTCTCGGAATTCACGTACACCGAATTCCTTGGGTCCGGTCTGCTGGTCAGCCCCATGTCGGCGGAAGTGTCGGCCCGCCTAGTTCAGAAGGCGTTGGACAGTTCGAACCAAGGCTTTGACGCCGCGTCGGCGATCCTAGCCCAGCGCCACCAGCGCGGGACGCTGGACAAGTACAAACTGAACGAGGGGCCGACGCCCACGGCCAAGGCGGTCGCCTTCCTACCGGGCTCGAACATCTTCCGGGACATGGTGTCGTTCGAGGCCCTGTCGCGGGCGATGCACGATGACGACGAACTGGTGATCAAGCCGCATCCGTTCAGCGACGATGGTCTGATTGGCCACCTGTGTCAGTCGTTCGGTCACCACCGCGTGGTTCAGCCGAACACCAGCGGCGACGCCTACCTGATGGCGGCTGAACGGGTCTATGCCTGCACCACGACGGAGATGGGCCTTTACGCGGTGCTAATGGGGAAGCCGGTGTTCAACGTCGGGAACTTCTTCCACGAAGGTCGGGCCGCCTACAGCGCGTTCTATCGCCCGCTTTGGGGCAAGAGCCCGACCGATGCGAAGGCCTTGCTGACCCATGCCCTGAACTCGCCGTTCAGCGGCTTCATGCACAAGGACGACCCAGACCTTGAAGACCGTGCCGCGACCTACTTCGGCGCGGCCATGGACTTCCGCGCGCACTTCAAGCCGATGATCCCGATAGCCCCGCCGCCACCTTCGGAGACGAAACAAGGGCCGCCCGGACAACAGCCCGGACGGCCCATGAATGTCGGCGCTTCTATGCCGATGCGGAGGCTCTAGCAGCCGCCTCCGCAGTTCTGACGCTTGATCACGTCCGGGGTACATGGCTCACCCAAATGGCCGCCGGGGAACGTCAGCCAATCCGTCAGCCGTTGGACTTGGGTCGGGGTCGCCTTTCGGGCGTGGCCGATCCAATAGTGAGCCATGTCGGCGATGAACTCAGGCGCTATGCCGCCGTCGCATCCCCAATACCAATAGCGGTCGAAAATCAGAGAGTAGCGGCCCCGGATATCCCGGCCCCTTAGCTTCTCGGTCTCGTGGTAGTCGTCCCGCAGCGGTTCGAGGATTTCTCGACCGTTGGGCCGACGACCGACGCGGCGATAAACGGCGTCGCGGCGATCCGGGAATTTCTCCTGATAGTCCCCGATCTCCATTTTCTTCGAGACCTGACCGACGAAGGTCAGCCCGCCTAGTTTCTTGCGCCGGTACCCGATCAACCAATCGCCGACGTCAGCCTTGAGCCGGATGTTCGGCTTGCACGTGACCAGCGACAGAACCCCGTCTTGGGAGCACGGCGCCATGCCGTCGTCATGGGTCACAACGAACCTGTAGATTGCAGTCATTCAACCTCCCCTATTGCCCCACAGATATAGGGGGGATCGGGAGCAAGGGGCGAGGTCGGCGCCGTGGCGCCGCCGAACGAGCCCGTAGCCTAAATAAGCTCAGTAAATTGCGTAGGCTGAGTAGCCGGTAAGGATTGAGTGCAGAAGTTTTCCCCCAACGCCCCTAACGACGTGGCTCCCATGGCCATCGCGACCGTCACGGCCTCACCGGCTGTCCCGACCGTGAAGGCGGGGCTGCAATGAGCGATATGAGCAACGTGGAGACGGCCGTTCAACTAGCCCGCATCGAAGGCAAGATTGACCTCCAGACGTTGGAGATGGGTCACCTGAAACAAGCCATCGCCGACCAGAAATCTGAAGTCGCCGCCATGCGCGCCGAACTCGACACCAAGGCCAACCGGGACGACCTGAACGACAAGGTGAGCAAGGACGACTTCGGCCCTGTGAAGACCATCGTGTTCGGTCTCGTCGGCCTGATCTTGATAGCCGTCGTCGGCGCGCTGATTGCCCTCGTTCTGCCCGGTCACGTCGGCTAATTTTTAACACTCAAGGTCTAGCACAGACACTCCACAACCGGAGAACGCTATGACTGTCGTCGTGTGCCAACTGCTGTCGGTGAACCTGCATCAACCCGAACCGAAACAACTGCTGCTGTCCAATGGGAATCCTGCGGGGGTCCCACTCGACAAGGGGGATTACGTCGCCATCCGCAACACGGACGATCAACCCGGTTGGTATTCCCTCTACAACTCGGACGGCCCGAACGGCGCCCGACCGGCGACAAGCTGGCAAACGTCTATCTCGCCATCGGTCCGCACGGGAACGTCTACATCGAAGCCTAGCCTTGCGAGGCGGCCAAACCGGCTACGGCAACGCCAGCCACGTCGAGACGTCTTCGATATTGTCGAGGGTCACGCCGCTGACGGCGAGAATGTCAGCGCCAGTCGCCGACCAAAGGCGGGAGCCATTCAGCTTCGCCTTCTTGGCCACAAAGGTCACCGACCAATTGGCCGCCTCAATGACCACTAGAAGTTCAATTAGGTCGGCCGTCTCCACGAGGACGGTCGGCGTCACCGTCGCGGTCCTGTCGGTGGCAAGCCGAACGTAAGACGCGCTCCGCTCCCCGTCGTAGCTGCCCCGCATCTTCCGGCGGGCGAACTGGTCGATGGTCTTGGGGAGGCGGTTCAACAGCCGCTTGTCGCTCATCATCGCCGCTGATGTAGCCCGGCCGATGATTCACGTGAATCACTGTGACGCTTAGGCGTCGGGTTCGTCGTTCCGCTTGAGCCCGATGCCCGCGCCCATACCCGCGAACAGCGCGGCGGCGCCCGAACCGAAGTTCAGGGCGTCAAACGGCTGGTGCAGAACAACGACGTGGTAGGTCGCGAGACCAAGGAAAACGACACCGGTCAGCATCCCGCCAACACGGATCGGGTCGAAAGATACACCGTCGCGAGTAGTCGCGAGGTCGTTCAGGAAGGACTTAATAAGTTCGATCATCAGCTATTTAGGCCGTAGACTCTGACCCTTAGAATCATTGGGAAAGGTCCGGCCGATGTCCGAACAGAACGCTCACCTGATCGAACTGACCGCTGAGATTGTAGCGAACTACGTCGGCAACAACACGACGCCGGTGACCGAACTCCCGGCCCTGATCAAGGCGACCTACGGCGCCCTCGCCGGGATCGGCGCCCGGAAGCTGCGGCGCCTGCCGAAGCACACCCTAAGGCAACGGCCGCCCAAATCCGCAAGTCGATCACGCCTGACGCCCTCATCTCGTTCGAGGACGGCAAACCCTACCGCACGCTCAAGCGCCACCTCACAACGATGGGTCTGACGGTTGACGAGTACCGGGCGAAATGGGGCCTGTCTAAAGACTACCCCATGGTTGCCCCGACCTATTCGGAACAGCGGTCGGCCATGGCCAAGAGCCTCGGCCTAGGCAAAGGCGGTCGCGGCGGTGGCGTTCGGAAACCCGAACCGGCCCCCTGCGAAGGCCAAGAAGGCCAAGTAGCCATGAGTTGGACGAAGGGCATCAAGGCCGACGTCGAGGCTTGTTCGTTCACCACCAAGCGCGAGTGGCACGCCTACATAGACGACCAAATTCGTATGGCGGAAATCTACCCGAAGTCAGGTCCGAAAGCTGACGAACGGCGCCCGTACATCGAAGGCGCCAAGATGGTCGTGAATTGGCTCGTCTATGATGGCCCTACCCGTCCCGACTACCCGGACGTTCAAGCTGCCATGGTCCACATCACCAAATGCCTCAGCGGCTAAATACTATCGGACCTGAAAGCCATCGGGTTCAAACATCCGCTCCTATAGAATTGCCGCCCCCGGTCCTGCCCATGGTCCGGGGGCTTTTTCGTCTAGGCTGTCTTGCGTTTCGCCGGGCCAAGGATGAACTCGGTGCTCCCGCGCTTCGTCCGACGAATGACGTCTTCCGGCTTGTGGCCACCCGCTTCCGCCGCACGACGAACGAGGCTCATCACCTTGTCGTCCGCCTTGCCGATGAACTCGCCGTCCTTGAACAGGTAGAAGGCTTCCAGCCCCTTCACGAACACCATGACGGAGCCGTCCGGGTTGAAAATCATCTTCTCGACCACGGCCCGGATGTTGTGGGCGATGTTCGCCCGCAGCGCGTACTTCGCCTCCCCTTCAGCCGCGTCGAGACGTTCGCGAAGGCTGACGATGTTGGCGACGTGATCGGTCGGCTTCGGCATGGTCGAAGCTGATCCAACGAGCGCTTCCAGTTCCTTGATGCGCTCGGCGAGCGCGCCGACTTCGGCGGTTTTCTCGTCCAGCGTTTGGCGAAGGAACGGGTTCACGCTGTCGGCCTCGAACAGTTGGAGGCTCATCTTGCGGCATCGAGCCTCAAGGTCGTCGTGTTTGAGGCGGGCAAGCGCTAGTTCCTGCTGGTCAGCGTTCAGCGTCGGCTTGGCGTTCGGGATTTCGAAATCCGTCACGTGGCTCAGGAACGCCGCTTCTAGGGGCGGGTAAGGCAACCGCCCCTTGTTGGTGCATCGACCTCCCGACTGAGCCGCCACACACCGCAAACGCGGCGTCCGCTTGCGAGGGTCAGAGTTCCAATTGCTGTGGAGGCTGAACGTCTTCCCGCATTCACCGCAGACGCCAAGCTGAATGAACAGGTTGTTGTACTCCAGCGACCCACGGACGCGCGGTGCCCGCTTCCGGGCCGCGAGCATGGCCTGAACCCGAAGGAACTGGGCTTCGTCGATGATCGGGTTACCGTAGTAGCCGGGGATCGGCTCACCATCCGTGCGACGGCCACGCGGCGAATTCGGGTCGGTTGTCATCGGCTGATGCTCGCCAAGAACGGCCCGGTTCGCGAGAACTGTCGTGATCGTATCGGACGACCATTCCCCCTTGTCTTTGCGAACCCGGTCGTCTCCGTTGAGACGCTGAGGCTTGGTCATGCGCTGATACTGGTAGTTCGTCGGAACGGGAGGGTTGCGGGTGTTGAAATCGCGCGCAATGGATCGCGTCGTCATCCCGGCCTCGAACTTGTCGAACATCTCCTGAACAAGGTCGACCCGCTCAGGGATGGGCTCGTAAAGATGAGTCCGGGCCTTGCCGGTGCCGACGACCGTGACGTTCATCCAAGCGGGCGCAAGCGGGGTCCACTTCCGACCGCCCTTCCGGGCAACGTCCTTGCTTTCGTCGTGAGCCGCTTTGACCTTTCGGCCCTTTTCTGCGCTTTCGCGGTGTGCCCGTTCGAATTCGACTGTCGCCAACACAAGGTTGGTCACCGCATCGCCGTCCCGGCTGAACACGTATTGGTTTGATAGCGTCACGACGTTGACGCCAGCGTTCACGATTTCCAGCAGCGATTGGACCGCAATGTTGGTTTTCTCGCGCGAGAACCGGTCATAGCTGTCGATCAGGAAATAGCTCCCGACCGGTACTTGTCCCTTCTCGATGGCCTCCTTGAACCGACCTAGCGCGCCTTTCAGCCGGTTCTTGCCCCGGTAAGCGGAAACGGCGTCATCGACCATGGACGTATCGAGGTCGAGGTCGTGGTCAGCCGCGTATTTCTGGGCCGCCTCTATCTGTCGTTTGAGGGTATGCCCCTCACGCTGACGGCCCGAAGACCAACGCGCGTAGCTGTATGCTTTCGTAGACATTTCTATCCATCACCAGTCTCCCAACCGTTTGATGAACTGTCGTCGGGATGCCGTGTGAAAATAGGGGAGTCAAGTGCAGACCATCGCCGTCTGCCTGCGCGGCCCCGTCCCCGGCCAACCGCGCAACGCCGTGGCCCTGGCGCTGACCCTGGCTCAGTCGGTCGCCTCCTCGCACCTGCACGGCCCGATCATGGCGGCGATGGTCGTGCTGGCCGCGATCGACTTCTGGCCGGACGCCCGCCTCACCATAGCGTCGGCGGACCTGACGCTCTACGCCCTGGGCTGGGGCGCGTCCGCCATCGCCGGCGCGCGCGGAGTCATGCGGACGCGGGCGAGGCCCAAGTCGCTGCATCTGTTCGGCATGGTGTTCTATTGGCCGCTGCAGAGCCTGGCGGGAATGAAAGCGCTCTACCAGTTCGTCACGGCGCCGCATCGCTGGGACAAGACCCTGCACGCCCCGCGTTCCGGCGGCCACTCGGGCCCCCACCACACTGGACCTTTGGGGCCGTAAGGCGGTATGGGCGGGCGATGGCTCCGAAGATTGCTCCCGCCCCCATCGTCATGCGCACCACCGGCTGGGCCGACTACGCCCTGCTGGACAGCGGTCACGGCAAGAAGCTGGAGCGCTATGGCCGCTACACGGTCGTGCGTCCCGAGCCGCAGTGCTTCTGGGAGCCGCGCCTGCCGGCCAGGGTCTGGGAAAACGCAGACGCCGTCTTCGACCCCACCGACGAGGACGAGGCCGGTCGCTGGCGCTTCAACGGCAAGCCGATCGAGAAGTTCGACCTGGCCTGGGGCGAAGCGAAGTTCCACGGCCAGTTCACGCCCTTCCGGCACCTGGCCTTCTTTCCCGAACAGGCCGCCAACTGGGCCTGGCAGGACGAACGCGTCCGCGCGCTCTCAAAAGGCTCGGGACCTCAGCCCAAGGTGCTGAATTCTGTTCGGCTATACCGGCGTGGCCTCGCTGGTCTGCGCCGCCGCCGGCGCGGCCGTCACCCATGTCGACGCTTCCAAGAAGTCGGTCGGCTTCGCCCGCGAGAACGCCGCCTTCGCCGGCCTCGCCGACAAGCCGATCCGCTGGATCGTCGAGGACGCCCGCAAGTTCGTGGCCCGCGAGGTCAGACGCGGCAACAAGTACGACGGCATCATCCTGGACCCGCCCAAGTTCGGGCGTGGCGCCGATGGCGAAGTCTGGCGGCTGTTCGAGGACCTGGCCGCCCTGACCAGGGACTGCGCACAGCTGCTCAGCGAGGACGCCTCGTTCCTGTTGATGAACGCCTATGCCGCCCGCGTGTCGGGCGCGGCCATGTCGGGCCTGCTGGCCCAGGAGTTGGAGGGGCGCGGCGGCGTCATCGACTGGGGCGAGCTGTCCCTGGTCGAGGAGAAGGGCGACCGCCAGATCGGCCTGTCGTTCTTCGCCCGCTGGTCGTCCGAGGGATAAGGGACATGAACGCCAAGACCGTCACCTCCCTGACCAACAACACCGTCAAGGCCGTCCGCGCCCTGCACATGCGCAAGGAGCGGGAAGAGAGCGGCCTGTTCCTGGCCGAGGGTCTGAAGATCGTCATCGAGGCGATCGACTGCGGCCACGCGCCCAAGATCGTCATGTACGGCCCGGACGCCGCAGACCATCCGATGCTGAAGAAGGCCGTCGCCGCGTGCCTGAAGGCTGGCGGCGAAGTCATTGAGGTCAATCGCGAAATCCTCGAGAAGGTCTCGCGCCGCGACAATCCCCAAGCGGTCGTCGCCGTCTTCCGCCAAGTCTTCACCTCGCTATCGACCATCGTGCCCGAAAGCGCCCCCTGCTGGGTGGCCATGCAGGCCGTCCGCGATCCCGGCAATCTGGGCACCGTCATCCGCACCGCCGACGCGGCCGGCTGCGGCGGTGTGATTCTGGTCGGCGACTGCGTCGACCCCTATTCGGTCGAGGGCGTGCGGGCGACCATGGGCTCGATCTTCGCCGTGAAGATCGCCAAGGCCACCATCCCCGAGTTCCTGGCCTGGCGCGAAACCTGGCCCGGCAGCGTGGTCGGCACCCTGCTGACCGCCACCGTCGACCACAAGTCAGCCGACTATGTGAAGCCGTCGCTGATCCTGATGGGCAACGAACAACAGGGCCTGCCGCCCGAACTGGCCGCCGCCTGCGACGTCAACGTCAAGATCCCCATGCGCGGCCGCGCCGACAGCCTGAACCTGTCGGTGGCCACAGGGATCATGATCTACACGGTGACGGGGTAGGAGTAGCGATACTCCCCCACCTGACCGCTTCGCGGTCGTCCGCCCCCAAAGGCGGGCGGAAGGTGATCCTTCTTCCCCCTCCGGGGGAGGAGCGCGAAGCGCGGAGGGGGGCGAGTCTTCACGTCCCCCGCGGCTTCGCCCGCGTCGTCGGCGCCGCGTTCGCCGGGTCATCGGGCCAGACGTGGCGAGGGTAGCGACCCTTCATCTCGATCTTCACCTCGCGCCACGAGCCCTTCCAGAAGCCCTGCAGGTCGCGGGTGATCTGGATCGGCTTGTTGCCGGGCGACAGCAGCGACAGCACCAGCGGGACCTTGCCGCCGGCGATGCTGGGGTGCTCGGTCAGGCCGAACAGCTCCTGCACCCGGATGTCGATGCGCGGGCCGGCCTCGGCGGCGTAGTCGATGGCCACGGTGGTGCCGGTCGGAGCCTTGAAGCGGGCCGGCAGCATGGCGTCGACCTTCTGCTGCAGGTCCCAGGGAACCAGCGCGCGGATCGCGCCGTCCAGGCTGTTCTCGTCGACGCTGGCCAGGGACGAGCGGCCATGCAGCAGCGGCTCCAGCCATTCGTCCAGACGCGCGATCAGGGCGGCGTCGGAAAGGTCGGGCCAGGCTTCGCCATCCAAGGCGCGCAGGAAGGCGACCCGGCTGCGGAAGCCCTCGATCCCATGCCCCAGGCGCAGTCCGGAGAGACCATCGGCGCGGACCTGGTCCATCAGCGCGCCGGAGATCATGGCCGGGTCGGGGTTCTCGATCAGGCGCTCTTCCAACACCAGGCGGCCTAGGCGCAGGAGGCGTTTGGCGCGGACCTTGCCGCCCGTGGTCTCCAGGCGATCCTCGGCCAGCAGCCGGTCGGCGAAGGTCTCGCGCAGCTCGGCCTCGTCGACGGCGGCGGCCAGCAGGATGCGGTCGCGGCTGTCACCGCCGCCCAGCTCGCCCACGGCCAGCCAAGGCTCGCGGGCCAACGGATCGGTCGGCTCGAGATAGACCCCCCGCCCGCCGGCCAGCTGGAACTCGCCCGGCTTGCCGCGCGCCTTGGCCACCCGCTCGGGATAGGCCTCGGCTAGCATCAGGCCGGTTTCCATCACCTTCGCGCCAGACGCTCTGCCCGCCGCACGGCTCCAGCGCTCGACCAGGGCCATGGCGTCGCGGGCGCGCGGCGAGCGGTCGCGATGCAGGTTTTCCAGCCGCCGACGCAGGTCGACGTCCTTGCCGCCAAGACCCTGTTCGGTCAGCACGGCGGCGATCTCGGCGGCCTCTCGCGCCTGGCCCGAGGCGGCGGCGCGGACGACCATGTGCGCCAGGCGGGGCGGCAGCGGCATCTCGGCCAGAGCCTTGCCGTGAGCGGTCAGATCCCCCCTGCCCGTCCAGCGCCTGGATGCGGTTCAGCAAGGTTCGCGCTTCGGCGAAGGCGGCGGCGGGCGGGGGATCCAGAAATGTGAGCCCAGAAGGGTCGCGCGCGCCCCAGCGGGCCAGGTCCAGGGCTAGGCGCGACAGGTCGGCCTCCAGAATCTCGGGACGCGCGAAGGCCGGCAGCGAGCGGGTCTCCGGCTGATCCCAAAGGCGGTAGCAGACGCCCGGCTCGGTCCGTCCGGCGCGGCCCCGGCGCTGGTCGGCGGCGGCGCGGCTGACGCGAACGGTGTCCAGCCGGGTGATGCCCGAGGCCGGATCGTAGCGCGGCACGCGGGCCAGGCCGGCGTCGATGACCACCCGGACGCCCTCGATGGTCAGGCTGGTCTCGGCGATCGAGGTCGCCAGCACCACCTTGCGGCGTCCCGCTGGCGCGGCGGCGATGGCGCGGTCCTGCACGGCCGGCTCCAGCGCGCCGTAAAGCGGCGCGACGTCGACATCCGGCCGACGGAGGCGCTCGTTCAACCAGCTCTCGGCGCGGCGGATTTCGCCCTGGCCCGGCAGGAAAACCAGCACGCTGCCGCTCTCCTCCGCCAAGGCGCGTTCGACCGCGCGGCCGACGCGTTCCTCCAGGCGCTGACGGTCGTCGCGGCCAAGATACCGGGTGTCGACCGGGAACATCCGTCCCTGGCTCTCGATCACCGGCGCCTCGCCCAGCAGAGCCGAGATCCGCGCCCCATCGAGGGTCGCCGACATGACCAGCAGGCGCAGGTCGTCGCGCAGCACGCTCTGGACGTCGCGCGCGAAGGCCAGGCCAAGGTCGGCGTCCAGGCTGCGTTCGTGGAACTCGTCGAACAGCACGGCCGCGACGCCGTCCAGGCCCGGGTCGTCGAGAATCATCCGGGTAAAGACGCCTTCGGTGACGACCTCGATCCGCGTCCTGGCCGAGACCTTGGACTGCAGGCGCACCCGGAAGCCGACCGTCTCGCCCACGGATTCGCCGAGGTTCGCGGCCATGCGCGCGGCGGCGGCGCGCGCGGCCAGGCGGCGAGGCTCCAGGACGATGATCTTGCGGCCTTGCGTCCAGGGCTCGTCCAGTAGCGCAAGAGGAACGGCCGTGGTCTTGCCCGCGCCCGGCGGCGCGACGAGAACGGCGGTCTCCCGTTCGGCGAGGGCGCCTTTCAGCGCGGGAAGGGCCTCGAAAATGGGCAACATCGCGCCCGCTTTAGCTGGCGCGGCCCCCGTCGCCAAGCAGGCCTGGACTAGCCAGGCTCGCGGAGAACATTTACGCGCTTCCGTTGCTCGACCTTGACCCCATGCTCATAAACGGGTCACGGTCCGCAAAATTTTCTAAAGGCGACCCCCCGGGGGGAGTTTTGCCTATCAGGAGGAACTATGTGGCGCGTAAAATCGCTTGATGCGATCCTAGCGACGGCTGAGAAAAAATCCCTTCACCGCTCGCTTGGTCCCGTGCAGCTGACGCTGCTGGGTGTGGGCGCGATTATCGGTACGGGCATCTTCGTTCTGACCGCCGCCGCCGCCCAGAAGGCCGGCCCGGGCATGATGTGGTCCTTCGTGATCGCCGGCGCCGTCTGCGCCTTCGCCGCGCTCTGCTATTCCGAACTGGCCTCGATGGTGCCCGTCTCGGGCTCGGCCTACACCTATTCGTACGCCGTCATGGGCGAACTGCTGGCCTGGATGGTCGGCTGGGCGCTGATCCTGGAATACGCGGTCGCCGCCAGCGCCGTCTCCGCCGGTTGGTCAGGATACTTCCTCGGCTTGATTGAAAACGCGCTCGGCTTCCAGTGGCCCGAGCTCCTAAGGCAAGGCCCCGCGTGGTCGATGAACGGCTGGATGCCGGTCGCCGACTTCAGCCACGGCATCGTCAATGTGCCCGCCATCGTCGTGGCGCTGGCCGTGACGTCCCTGCTGGTCGTCGGCACGACCGAAAGCGCCACCGTGAACGCCGCCCTGGTGGCCATCAAGGTGACCGCCCTGACGGTGTTCATCGCCCTCGCCCTGCCGGTCCTCAAGACCGGCAACTTCTCGCCCTTCGCCCCGAACGGTTGGTTCGGCCCGGCCGGCACCACCGGCATGGGCATCGTCGGCGCGGCCGCGTCGATCTTCTTCGCCTATGTGGGCTTCGACGCGGTGTCGACCGCCGCCGAGGAGACCAAGAACCCGCAGCGCAACGTCCCGATTGGCCTGATCGGCTCGCTGGCCATCTGCACGATCTTCTATCTGCTGGTCGCCGCCGGCGCGATCGGCGCCATGGGCGCTCAGCCCGTGCTCGGCGCTGACGGCTCGGCCGTGCAGCCCGGCTCGGCCGCCTTCGTCGCCGCCTGCGCCCTGCCCGCCAACAAGGAGGTGCTGGTCTGCTCCAACGAGGCCCTGGCCCATGTGCTGCGCCAGATCAACTTCCCGCTCGTCGGCAACCTGCTGGGCCTGGCGGCCAACCTCGCCCTGCCCTCGGTCATCCTGATGATGATCTACGGTCAGACCCGGATCTTCTTCGTCATGGCGCGCGACGGCCTGTTGCCGGAAAAGCTGGCCGCCATCCATCCCAAGTTCAAGACACCTCACATCGTGACCATCTTCACGGGCCTGTTCGTGGCCCTGGCCGCCGCGTTCTTCCCGGTCGGTCAGCTGGCCGACATCTCGAACTCGGGCACGCTGTTCGCCTTCTTCATGGTGGCGATCGCGGTGATGGTCCTGCGCAAGAAGGATCCCACCCGTCACCGTCCGTTCCGCACCCCGTTCGTCTGGGTCGTCGCGCCGATCGCCCTGATCGGCTGCGCCGTGCTGTACTTCAACCTGCCGTTCGAGGCGATGATGGTGCTGCCCGTCTGGGGCGCCCTGGGCCTGGTGATCTACTTCGCCTACGGCTACCGCAAGAGCCACGTCGGCCGCGGCCTGTTCGACGTTCCGGAACTGGATCCGAACGCGCCGGCCACGGGCGTCGCCCCGATGCCGGGCGCTCCGGCCCCCGGTTCGAAGGAAGAGCGTTCTTGATCTTCGGCCGCTAGGCTTTAGGTCAGGAAGGGCGGGCGCTTCGGCTCCCGCCCTTTTCTTTTGGAGGTCGCCTCGATGACCCAAGCGTCCATGCCCATCGCCGCCGTGATCGCCCCGGTCACGCCGCTGCAGCAGAACTGCACGATCGTCTGGTGCACGAAGACGCTGAAGGCCGCGGTGATCGATCCGGGCGGCGAAGTCGACCGCCTGCTCAAGGCCATCGCCGATAAAGGCCTGACCCTGGAGAAGATCTGGATCACCCACGGTCACATGGACCACGCTGGCGGCGCGGCCGAGCTGAAGGCCCGCACGGGCGTCCCGATCGAGGGCCCGCACAAGGACGACCAGTTCTGGATCGACCGCATCCAGCAGTCCGGCGAGCAGTACGGCATGCCCGAGGCGCGGATCTTCGTCACCGACCGATGGCTGGACGACGGCGACAAGGTCACGCTGGGCGAGACCGAGTTCGAGGTCTTCCACTGCCCGGGTCACACGCCGGGGCACGTGGTGTTTTTCCATCGCGACACCAAATTCGCCCAGGTCGGCGACGTGCTGTTCCAGGGCTCGATCGGCCGGACGGATTTCCCGCTGGGCAATCACCAGGATCTGATCGACTCGATCACCCATAAGCTCTGGCCGCTGGGCGAGGACGTGCGGTTCGTGCCTGGCCATGGACCGATGTCGACCTTCGGGGCCGAGCGGCGGAACAATCCGTTCGTGGGCGATCGAGTGGTGGCGGCGATGCAGGCGCAAGGCGCGGCCTACCAGGCTCCAAAGAACCATTCGCCGGGCTGAGGAGATCCGACCCGTTCAAGGGGGGGAGGACGGGCCGGATCTCTTGCCGCCGGCGCGTCGGGTGGGGGATGACGCGCCGCCGGTGCGACATTGGATCGCATGACCGGGTTGCGTCGCTGTTTCAGCCGTGAAATCTGAACGTGACGGGGGCGTGACAGGAAATCGCATGGAAAACGTCCAAAGCACCGCCCAGAGCGACGCCGACGCCCAGCGCGGGGCGGCGCCGCGCATCCTCATCGTCGACGACGATCCCGGCATCCGCGACGTCGTCTCCGATTTTCTCAGCCGCCACGGTTACGCCGTCGAGACGGCCCAGGACGCCCGCACCATGGAGCAGGTCCTGGCGCGCGGGCCGGTCGACCTCGTCGTGCTGGACATCATGCTGCCCGGCGAGGACGGCCTGGCCATCTGCCGCCGCCTGTCCTCGACCAGTGACGGCCCCGCGATCATCATGCTGTCGGCCATGGGCGAGGACACCGACCGAATCGTCGGCCTGGAGCTGGGCGCCGACGACTATCTGCCCAAGCCCTGCAATCCGCGCGAGCTGCTGGCCCGCGTCCCGCGCCGTGCTGCGCCGCCGGCAGGAGCCGCGCGCGGTCGACGACGCCATGGGCGCGGCCTGCGAGTTCGCCGGCTGGCGCCTGGACCTCGTCCGGCGCGAACTGCGCTCGCCGCAGTCGGTGGTGGTCAATCTGTCCAGCGGCGAGTTCTCGTTGCTGCGCGCCTTCGTCGAGCGGCCCCAGCGGGTCCTGACCCGCGACCAGCTGCTGGACCTGGCGCGCGGCCGCGACAGCGACGCCTATGACCGCGCCATAGACGTCCAGATCAGCCGCCTGCGCCGGAAACTGGACGACGGCGGCGGCAGCGAACTGATCCGCACCATCCGCAGCGAAGGCTATATGTTCACCGCCAAGGTCGTCCGCACCCCATGACCCTCTTCCGGCGCGGCGCGCCGCTGTTCGTCCAGGCCCTGGGGCTGGTGATCGTCACCCTGGTGGCGGCCCAGCTGATCGCGATCGCGGTCATCTTCACCCTGCCGCCGCCGCCGCCGGAGTTCTATCGGTCCAGCGAGATCGCGCGCGCCCTGAAGACCGGCCAGCCGGTGCAACCGCGCGACGGCCGTCTGCTGGTGATCAAACAGCGCGTCACCCTGCACCCGATGGGCCAGGACACGCCGCGCCGCGTCGACTTCAAGACCGATATCAGCCGCGCCGTCGACGTGCCGGTGAACCGTATCGAGCTGCAGATCGACAATGGTCCGCGCTTCTTCGTGCGCCGCACGCCCGTGACGCCGCCCAAGCCCGATGAGCCTCCTCGCGGTCCCGGCGCCCGCGAACCGTTCGCCCGCGAGGGCGGCGGCCCCGGGGGGCCTGGTGGTCCGCCAGGCGCGCGCGGCAAGGGCGTCGACGAGCCCCTGATCTTTGGCGACTTCAAGCTGGGCGTGCGCCAGAGCGACGGTCGCTGGCTGGTGGTCGAGCCCAAGCCGACCTTCCGCTTCGACAGCTGGCAGCAGCGCGTGCTGCTGATCCTGTTGCTGTCGGTGATCGCCGTGACGCCGCTGGCCTGGCTGTTCGCCCGCCGCCTGGCCCAGCCGATCACCGCCTTCGCCGACGCCGCCGAGCGCCTGGGCAAGGATCCGCGCACCCCGCCGCTGAGCATCTCCGGCTCGGGCGAGGTGGTCGCCGCCGCCACGGCCTTCAACATGATGCAGGAGCGCCTGCGCCGCTATGTCGAGGACCGCACCGCCATGGTCGGGGCCATCGCCCACGATCTGCGCACCCCCCTCACCCGCCTGAAGTTCCGCATCGAGGCCGTGCCGGACGACATCCGGCCCAAGCTGGCCGCCGACATCGACCAGATGGAGGCGATGATCGCCGCCACCCTGGGCTTCGTGCGCGACACCCAGCGCCCAGCCGAACGCACCAAGCTCGAGCTGTCCTCCCTGGTCGAGAGCGTCATCGACGAGGCCGCCGAGACAGGCGGCGACGCCACGGTCGAACGGACCGAGAAGACCGTCATCGAGGGCGATCCGGTGGCTCTCAAGCGCCTGGTCGCCAATCTGGTCGAGAACGCCCTGAAATACGGTGTGCGAGCCCGCGGACGGGTCTATGCCGAGGACGGCATGGCGATCATCGAGATCGACGACGACGGTCCGGGCGTGCCGCAAGGCGAGCTGGAGCGGGTGTTCGAGCCCTTCTATCGCGGCGAACCCTCGCGCAACCGCGAGACGGGCGGCAACGGGCTGGGTCTGGCGGTCGTCCGCTCTCTGGCCCGCGCCCACGGCGGCGACGTCATGCTGGTCAACCGTCCAGGTGGCGGCCTGCGGGCCAGCGTGCGGCTTCCAGCCTAGCAAATACGGCGGAAACGGACGGCTTTGTTGCGGCGGCGCAAGGCCGAGCGCGCGCCTGACATCACGGCGACATCCCAACAGGCTTCAAAGCTTGGCTGGATGGAGATTTGCCGGATGACATTTCGCTCGCTTGGCCTGACGGCCGTCCTCGTCGCCACCCTGGCCGCCTGCGCCAGCGCGCCGCCGGAACGTTCGGAAGGCCATCGTGGTCCTGGCGGACGCGGCGGCCCGACCGGCGAGGGAGACGGCGCGCCGATGGCCGGTCCGCAACTGTTCATCAGCCCGGCCGGCGAGCCCTTTCGCGCCCCGCCCGGCGCGCCCTACCCAGTCTCCGTTTGGTTCGAAGGCGCCGACGCCAACCATGACGGCGCCCTGAGCCGCGACGAGTTCGTGGCCGACTCCCTGCGCTTCTTCGGTGTGGTCGACACCGACCACAATGGCGTCATCGACGGGTTCGAGGTGGCGGCCTACGAGCAACACATCGCGCCCGAGATCATCGGCGGCGCGGCCCCCGGCGGGATGCGGCGCGGTCCGCGCGGCCTGGGCGTTGCCGAGGGTCAGCAAGACGGTCCGAGCGACGACGACATGGCGCCCGGCCGCCGCCGTCCGCAGAGGACGAACGTCCTGCAAGGCGCCTCGCTGTTCGGCCTGATCGCCGAACCCGAGCCGGTCATGGCCGCCGACGGCAATTTCGACCGACGGATCACCAAGGACGAGGCGACCAAGGCGGCCAAGACCCGCTTCGCCCTGCTCGACACCGACAAGGACGGCCTGCTGAAGCTGGCCGAACTGCCCAAGACGCCGGTCCAGGGCGGCCTGCGCCCCGGCGCGGGTCCGGGCGGCGGCAAGGGCGGCCCGATGGGCGGACGCGGCGGCGGCCGAGGCGGTCCGGGCGGCGGCCGGCGCGGCTAGCTTCCGACCAGGCTGGCGATGATGTTGATCCCCAGCGCCAGGATGGCGGTGTTGTAGAAATAGGCGGCGGCCGCGTGGGCCGTCACCAGCTTGCGCAGCTTCGAGGTCAGGATGCTGTTGTCCGACACCTGGAACGTGGCCCCGACGCTGAAAGCCAGATAGGCGAAGTCCATGTAGCCGGTCGGTTGTTCTCCTGGGAACTCAATGCCCGGCTTGCCGGACCCGTCGCCGAAATTGCGGTGGGCGTAGTGCAGAACGAAGGCCGACTGCAGCACCAGCCACGACAGCACCAGGGTCGCGCCGGCGCAGGCGGTCACGAAGGCCTTTGTGTCGCCCGAGGCGTGTTTGGCCGCGATCATGGCGTCGACCACCGCCCACAGGCTGGCGGCGATGGCGGCCAGGACGATCAGCAGCAGAATGGGGACGCCCTCGTCCTCCTGGGCGGCGCGCGAGCGCACCTTGGCCTCGTCGGCCTTCAGAAAAAGCGTCCATGTCGTCAGCAGATACACGGCCGCCGCGGCGTCCCAGCCCAGAAGAAGGTGCGCGGCATGCGGCGCGCCCAAATATTTCGCCGTCAGCCACACAGCGATCCCGACGCCTTGGGCGGCGGCTAGACGCCAGTGCGACGCGGCGCGGCTCACCAACTGTTTGGGCTTGCGGGCCATTCTCCGGCGACTCCTCGAACGGGCGCTTGTCCCTGTGCGGCGTAATTAGTGCGAACTCACGGTGAACCGAAAGCGTCTTCGCTGGTTACTTCACCGGAACGCGCAGGAAACGACGCCAGTGACCGACCCAGACGCCCCGCCCCCGCCCGAGCCCAAACCGCCCGAGTATGAGCCGGGTGTCGTCCCCGTCGAGGAGCCCCCAACCTCGCCGCCGGTCGATCCAGGGGACGACCGTCCCTATGACGCCTGATCCTTGCTCGTGCCGCCTGTGACCAGACTAGGAGCCCCACATGGACACCGATAGCGAACGTCCCCGCGGTCGTCGCGGTTTCGCCGCCATGGACCCGGAACGCCGCCGTGAGATCGCCAGGAAGGGCGGAGCTAGCGTGCCCAGTGAGAAACGCAGCTTCGCCAAGGACCGTGATCTGGCGGCCAACGCCGGCCGAAAAGGCGGATCTTCTTCACGCGGCGGTCGCCCCGGCGAGCGCGCGCTTTAGAAGACGATAGACCAACGACCTTGACGCGCCGGTCTCGATTTCTCGAAACCGGCGCGTCTTCGTGTGTCTGGATGGCGCGCCCCCATCGCCCAATCAGGCGGTCAGCGCATAAACCGCGAAGGTCGGGCTCTCGCTGATCCAGCGCTGGGTCACGGTCCAGCCGGCGCGGCGGGCGATATTTTCGAAGACCTCGGACGGATACTTGTACGAATTCTCGGTGTGGATGGTCTCGCCGGCGGCGAACCGGAAGCCGTAATCGCCGACCATGACGATCTGGTCGCGCGTACTTTCCAGATGCATCTCGATGCGGCTCTCCCGGGCGTTCCATACCGCCTTGTGCGCGAAGGCGGCGGGGTCGAAGTTGCCGCCCAGCTCGCGATTGATGTGAACCAGGACATTGCGGTTGAACGCTGCGGTCACGCCCTGGGCGTCGTCATAGGCCGGGATCAGCACGGCCGGATCCTTGGCCACATCGGCCCCGACGATGAACAGCGAACCCTCGCCCAACAGGGCTCGAGCCTGACGCAGCAGGGCCTCGGCCTCGTCCGGCGCGAAGTTGCCGATCGTCGAGCCGGGGAAGAAGCCGACGGGCGTATGGCCCTTGGCGCCGTCAGGCAGGGTCATGGCCTGAGTGAAGTCATCGACCAACGGGGCGACGGCCAGGCTCGGATAGTCCTGTCGCAGGCTCGCCGCGGCCTCATCGAGGGCCGAAGGGCTGATGTCGATCGGCGCGTAGACGGCGATCTGAGGCGCCGCGTCCAGCACGATGCGGGTCTTGGTGCTGGCCCCGCTGCCGAACTCCACCAGCACGGCGTCGTCGGGGATGCGAGCGGCCAGTTCCGGCGCGATCCGGCGCAACAGCGCCGTCTCGGCGCGGGTCAGGTAGTACTCCGGGAGCTCGCAGATCGCCTCGAACAGGCGCGAGCCCTCGGCGTCATAGAAGTATTTGGCCGAAAGGGTCTTGGGCGTGGCCGACAGGCCGGCCACGACCTCGTCGCGGAAACGGTCGCCCGGCTTGACCTCGCTCAGGCGATCATCGTCGGCCAGACGCACGCCACCGAACATCCAGCGGCTGCCCGGATGGAAGAAGTTGCGATAGGTCGCGCGCGAATGGCCGGGCGGGGTGGCCTCGCAGCCGCCGCGCAGCACCATCTGGCTGACCATGAACTTGCCGTTGTATTCGCCCAGCGCGCCCGGACCGGGGCGGAAGCCCGGATAGGCGCTGTAGGCGCTGGCGGTCCACTGCCAGGCCGCGCCGCACAGTTGGCGAAGCGCTGACGGAGCGCCGGTGGCCGTGGCGGCGGCTTCCCATTCGGCCTCGGTCGGCAGGCGGCGGCCGGCCCAGGCGGCGTAGGCTGCGGCCTCGTAATAGCTGACATGCACGACGGGTGCGTTCGGATCGACCGGATGACGGCCGCGCAGCGTCATGGTGGTCCAGTCGCCGGTCTCGTCGCGGCGCCAGTAACCCGGAGCCTCCCAGCCTTCCTCGTTGACCTTTGCCCAGCCCTCGGAGAGCCAAAGCTCGGCGCGGCCGTAGCCGCCGGCCTCGATGAAGGCCAGCCACTCGCCATTGGTCACCAGGCGATCGGACAGGCGGAACGGCGCGACATAGGTCTTGTGGCGAGGCCGCTCGTTGTCGAACGCGAAGCCGTTCTCGCAGGCCCCGATCTCGACCAGGCCGCCGGCGAAGCGGTGGAAGCGCTGCGGGCCCGGATCCGGACGCGGGGTCGCGGCGCCGGGCTGATAGGCTGGACTGAGCGGCGACTGGGCGAACAGATGCAGGATATCCATCAGGATCAGCTCCTGATGCTGCTCCTCGTGGTTCAAGCCCAGTTCCAGCCGCTCGCGGATCTCGGGCGTCAGCGCACCGGCCAGCAGGCGCACCATGGCCGCGTCGACATGGGCGCGATAGGCGCTGACCTCCTGGGCCGACGGCCGGGTCAGCAGACCGCGCTGCGGCCGCGGCTGCCGGGGACCGACGGCTTCGTAGTACGAATTGAAGATGTAGCTGAACCGCGGATCGTGAACCGCGTAGCCGGCCAGGAACGGCGTCAACAGGAAGGTCTCGAAGAACCAGGTCGTATGCCCCCGATGCCACTTGGTCGGGCTGGCGTCGGGCATCGACTGGGCCGACTGGTCCTCGGGCGACAGCGGCGCGGCCAGAACCTCGGTGCGACGTCGCACGCGGCGGTAGAGGTCGATCAGGACATCCGCCGAAGCATCGGCGAGATCCGTCACGGGCATTTCGTCCGGGATCATGGTGGCTCCTGCGAGCTAAAGCGGCGCTGGGCCAAGGCCCAAGTCGATGACAACGTTCCGAGAACTTCGGTGTTCCGCTTCGCCGTGACAACCGTGCGCGCCTCGCGCTGTTGCCACTTCATGGCAGCAGGTCTTCCACAAGCCGAACGCCACGCTCCAACAACACGATTTTTTTGCGGCCAGACTTGAGGGTTAGTCCCCCCGGGAACGTCTACCAGACGGAGGACGCCAGCACGCCCCTTACGGCTGGCGGACCTGCCGGTCGGGGAATTGAGCAGCCTCGACCGGCGTTACCTCCGTCCCCGAGGTTTCAGTCGCCGATCGGCGCATCCAGCAGCCCGCCGAGAACGCCCTGGAGCACCTCGGTGGCGCGCTTGGGCGACAGGTCCTGGTCGCGGCGCAGCCGATGCCAGGCGTCGAAGCTCAGCAGCAGGTCCATGGCCTCGAACCGCACCCGGTCCTTGGCCAGCTCGGGCGGCAGCTGGGCGCGCAGGATCTCACGCGCGATCTGCACCATCTTGGCGTTGTCGACGGCCAGGGCCGGTGACTGGTGGCGGTGGACTTCCGAGGCGCGCTTGAACGGCGCGATCTTCTCGTAGGCCCAGCCGCGACGCTCGACCAGCTCCAGCACCCGTTCGCGCCAGCTCTCGCCCTTGAACGGCGTATGGACCAGGGCCATCAGCTCGCTCTCGATCACCGCCGACATCTCGCGATACAAGCTGTCGAGGTCGTTGAAGTGGCGAAAGACCGTGCGAAGGCCGACGTCGGCGCGGGCGGCGACCAGCTCGGCCGACGGCGAGACGTCGCCTTCGCGCACGAGCTCCAGCATGGCCTGGACGATGCGGGCGCGGCTGTCCTGAGAGCGCTTGCGGCGACCATCGATCGCGGTCTCGGACGCGACGTCGGCTCCCGGACGAAGATTGCGCGCGGCGGAACTCACGGCCCTGGGCCCTCCCACTGATGGCCCTTGCTTAGACCCGCGGAACGCGGACGACCACCTAAAGCTTCAGAAGGTCGAGCCGGTTGGACCATTTGATCTCGGTGGAGCCGGCCGGCAAGCTGGCGAAGTCGCCGTCGCGGCCAACCTTCATCGGTCCGCCGAAGATCGCGCGCGAGCGGCCCAGGAACGGCCCTTCCAGCGCCCGGACCGGCAGCGGCGGGATGATGTGGTAGAACAATACTTCCCTCACCCCGGCCGCCTTGGCCTCCGCGGCCACGGTCTCGGGCGCGGTGTGGTAGTCTAGGATATCGTGGAAGATGTGGACGTAGTTCGTCCGCCCAGCCTTCTCGGCGACATCCTTCTGGATCGCCACGAGATTTGGCGACAGGCCTTCGTGGACCAGCAGGTCGACGCCCTTGGCCGCCTTGACCAGCCGCTCGGACGGACCGGTGTCGCCGCTGATCACGGCGGTGCGGCCCTTGTACTCGAAGCGATAGGCGACGGCCGGATGGACCGGGTCGTGCTTGACCGGGAAGGCCCAGACCTTCAGGCCCGGCTTTTCCAGCACCAGCACGTCGGGTCCGCTCGGATCGGCGGTGAAGACGTGCGTGACCGCGCCAAAGCCCGAGGGCGGCATGACGGCCTCGCCGTGGTGGGCGACGCGGTAGCCACGATCCAGGGTGTAGGCGTCCTGGAAGCCCTTCACCACCTGATCAAGGCCCGTCGGTCCGTAGATCGGCAGCGGCGCGTGCGCGGCCCCCCCGCCCCAGCGCTGCAGCATCAGCTCGCCCAGGTCGGCGATGTGGTCGGAATGATAGTGGGTGACGAAGGCCGCGCTCAGGCGGGGCGGCGGCAGGTTCATCAGCAGCAGGTTGCGGGTCGAGCCCGAGCCGGAGTCGACGACGAACAGGTCCTGGCCCGCCACCACCGCCACGCAAGGTCCCGCTCGCGTCGGATCCGGCATCGGCGCGCCCGAGCCGCAGAGGCCGACGTGCAGACCGTCCGGCAGTTCGGCCAGCGGATCGGTCGCCAGGGCCGTTTCATAGAGCCTGCGCATGCCCGCCTCGGCGATGTGTTCTCGGAACAGCCACGCCAGGCCCAGGGCGATGGCGACGACGCCCGCCACGGCGCCCAACCCGATCCAAACCTTGCGCATATGTTCCTCCCAGAACTTGACCCAGTAGCGTCATAATGGCACTCATAGTGTCAATAGAAATCCGCAAGGCGGTATCGAGGGAGAACGGAATGGACGTGTTGCGCACGCCGGACGAACGGTTCGAGGGCTTGGTCGACTGGCCCTACGCGCCCCGTTACACGCCGGTGGTCGACGCCGACGGCACGCCGCTACGCATCCACCATGTCGACGAAGGCCCCAAGGACCAGAGGCCGATCCTGCTGATGCATGGCGAGCCGTCTTGGGCCTATCTGTACCGCAAGGTCATCGCCGACCTGTCGGCGCGCGGGCGCCGGGCGATCGCGCCGGACCTGGTGGGCTTTGGCCGCTCGGACAAGCCGGCCTCGCGCGAGGACTACACCTATGAACGGCACGTGGCCTGGATGAGCGACTGGCTGGTCCGCAACGAACTGACCGACATCGTCCTGTTCTGCCAGGACTGGGGCGGGCTGATCGGCCTGCGCCTGGTGGCGGCCTTCCCCGAGCGGTTCGCCGCCGTCGTCGTCTCCAACACGGGCCTGCCGGTCGGTTCGGGCAAGAGCGAGGGTTTCGAGGCCTGGCTGAACTTCAGCCAGAACGTTCCGGAACTGCCGATCGGCTTCATCCTCAACGGCGGCACGGCGCGCGATCTCTCCGACGCCGAGCGCGCGGCCTATGACGCCCCCTTCCCCGACGAGACCTACAAGGAAGGCGCGCGGATCTTTCCAGCCCTGGTGCCGATCACGCCCGAGCACGCCTCGGTGGCCGAGAACAAGGCCGCGTGGGCTGTGCTGGAAACCTTCGACAAACCCTTCATCACCGCCTTCAGCGACGCCGACCCGATCACCCGCGGCGGCGAGGCGGTGTTCCAGTCCCGCGTGCCGGGCGCCAAGACCGCCGCCCACACCACGCTGAAGGGCGGCCACTTCGTGCAGGAAGACAGCCCCGGCGAGATCGCCACCCTGCTCGATGGCCTTGTCGCTAGCCTGCCGCGAAAGGAGTTCGCCGAATGAACGTCGTCAATCACGTCTTTCCCTCGCCCGAACAGTTCCAGGCGTTCTTCGGCAGCGCCGAGGACGGACCGTTCGTGATGGTCAACCTGCTGAAGTTCCGCGAGAAGGCCGCCTATGAGGACGGCTCCGAGCCCGAGCTGAGCGGCCGCGAGGCCTATAACCGCTATGGCGTCGAGGTCGCCAAGCTGGTCAAGGCGCTGGGCGGCCAGATCCGCTATAGCGGAGCGGTCACCGGCCTGATGATCGGCGAGATCGAGGAAATGTGGGACGCCGTGGCCCTGGCCGAATACCCGTCCCTGGCCGCCTTCCAGAAGATGGCCCTGTCGCCAGAGATGCACGCCATCGAACACCACCGCAAGGCGGGCCTGGCGGGACAGCTGAACATCCGCACCAAGCCGGGTCCGGGCGTCTAGGGCTCGCGGTAAACCGTCCTGAACCCGATGTGAGACGCCCCGCCGTCTGGCGGTCCGGATGTGCGGGCCGCCGGGCGGTAGCGGAAGCAGTAGTCGTCGGCGCACAGGAACGAACCGCCCTTTATCACGTGCTTGGGCGTGTTCGGCTCGTCGGGGTCGAGGGCGCGGATTTCGGGCGGACCGCCGGCCTCGATGACGCTGGCGACCTCCAGGCCCGGCCTGAACCAGTCCCCGGTCCACTCCCAGACATTGCCGGCCATGTCGACGAGTCCATAGCCATCGGGCGGATAGCAGCCGACCGGCGCAGCCCGCGCCTTGTAGCCGTCGCTGCCCAGATCCTGGGCCGGGAAGACGCCCTGCCAGGTATTGGCGCGCGGATGCCGCGGATCAGCCGGCTGGTCGCCCCAGGTATAGCGTTTGCCCACGAGGCCGCCGCGCGCGGCGTATTCCCATTCGGCCTCGGTCGGCAGATCGCGCCCCAGCCACCGGGCGTAGGCCATGGCGTCCTCCCAGGCGATGTGGACCACGGGCCAGGCCTCGCGGCCCTTGATCGTCGAGCGCGGTCCCTCCGGATGCCGCCAGTCCGCGCCGGGAATGACCCGCCACCATTGCGAGGGATCGTCCGACCTCGCCCCCTTCGCCCCCACGAAGACGAGCGAGGCCGGACGCCGCTGCGCCGCCGACAGCTGGGCGTAGCGCGCGGGATCGAGCGGTCGTTCGGCCAGGGTGCGGTAGCCCGTGGCGTCGACGAACCGCGCGAAGGCGGCGTTGGTGACTTCCGTGCGGTCGATCCAGAACGGCGCGACCTTGACCGTCCGCGGAGGCCCCTCCTCCGGCCGCAGCGGCGCCGCGCCCATGGCGAAGTCGCCGCCCGCGATGCGGACCATGCCGGCCGTGCGGTGCGCGGGGTCGGCGATGGGTGGGTCGGTCAGGCAGGCCTTCGGCGCCGGCTTGCCGCAGCCCGCCAGCGCCAGGAGCATGAGGAAAGGAACGGCCCTCAATTGTCCCAATAAACGTACTCGTCGCTGGCCTTGGCCTTCTGGCCGCCCGGATGGTCGATATAGAAGGCGCCCGAGACCAGCGAGGGCCAGGCGGGCTTGACCATCTGACTGTCCAGTTGGGCCAGCGTCGCCTGCATCTCCTTGAGCTTGTCCGGCCGGGTCTTTGACAGGTCGTGTCGCTCGGTCGGGTCGGTGTTGAGGTCGAACAGCCAGGCCTTGTTCGGCTCCTGGGCCACCTGCAGCTTCCAGCCGCCGGCCATCACCGTCTTGTAGCGGCCCGAGCGCCAGTACATGGCCTTGTGCGGGTCGCCGCTGGCCTTGCCCTTGACGAACGGCACGAGGTCGACGCCGTCGATCACGCGGTCTTTCGGCGGAGTCGCGCCGGCCGCGCCCGCGGCCGTGGCGAAGATGTCCACGTGGCCGACCGGACTGCGATAGACCGCGCCCGCCGGCAGTTGGCCCGGCCAGCGCAGCAGGAACGGCACGTGGATGCCGCCTTCGAAGAAAGTCGCCTTCCAGCCGCGATACGGCCGGTTGATGTCGGGCAGGCCGATATAGTTGGCGCCGCCGTTGTCGGAGGTGAAGATCACCAGGGTGTTGTCGTCCAGCCCCTTGTCCTTCAGCGCCTGCAACACCCGGCCGATGTTGCGGTCCAGGTTGCGGACCATGGCGCCATAGACGCGCAGGCGGTGATCCTTGATCTGCGGCAGGGCGTCGTAGTCGGCCTTGGGCGCCTGCAGGGCGTGTGGACCGCGTTGTAGGCGAGGTACATGAAGAACGGCCGGTTCTTGTTGGCGTCGATCGACTTGATCGCCTCATCCGTCAGGTAGTCGGTCATGTAGGTCGACGGGTGGAACATCTTCGAGCCGTTGTACTGCACGGCGAACGGCAGGGCGCCCCACAGGAACTTGTCGATCGGATCCCAGTCCTGGCGCGAACTCCTCGACGGACGGGTCGCCGACCGGCGCGAACAGAGAGGCGCCGGCCATGAAGCCCAGGCTCTCGTCGAAGCCCTGGTCCTCGGGCCGTGAGCCCTTGACCCCGCCAAGGTGCCACTTGCCCAGGTGGACGGTATGATAGCCGCGGGTCTTCAGCGCCTCGGCGATGGTGATCTCGGTCGAGGGCACGGCCTCGGTGCTGTCGTCCTTCGGCGTGTTCTTCACCTCGTCCTTGTTGAAGTGCGAGGGGTGCAGCGAGTCGCCTTGATGGCCGCCGACGACGCGCGAGAAGGCCACGGGGGTGGGCGTGAACTCGAAGCCGAAGCGGGTGGCGTACCGGCCGGTCATGATCGCCGCGCGCGACGGGGCGCAGGTGGCGTTGCCGCTGTAGCCGTTGGCGAAGGTGACGCCCTGATGGGCGATCGAGTCGATGGCCGGGGTCGGCACGGCGCCGTTCGCGACGCCGCCGCCATTCAGAGTGACGTCGTTGTAGCCAAGGTCGTCGGCCAGGATGAACACCACGTTCGGCGGCCGCTGGCCCGCCGGCGGCGCGACCGGGCCCTGCGCCCAGGTCACCGCGTGATTGGCCTCGATCTTCGGCTGCTTGGCGCGCGCGAGCATGATGATCAGGTCGAAGCGGAAATGCCAGGCCGCCGCGCCGGCCGCGACCAGCAGCACGACAATCCCCGAGAACACCTTCCAGGCCTTCATGAGCGCCTCCCTCTTATCGTTCGTCGGAGCATATATTGACATTCACCGTGCCGCTAGATGTCATGCGCCCGACAGTTGGGAGGCCGTCGCCATGTCCATGCGCACCCTGATCATGCGAAGCGTGACCACCGCCCTGACCAGCCCGGCGCGTCGCCGAATGGCGCGCGACCTGGCCGCCGCATCCGCCCAGCTTCGCGGGGAGAGTCCGACCGTCCGCTATTTCCACCAGGCCGACGATCCCTATTCGCACCTGGCCGTGCAAATGCTGCCGCGCCTGCGCGCTCGTTATGGCGTCGAGATCGATCCCTATCTGGTCCCGCCGCCGGAGGACTCGGCCGCGCCCGACCGCGAGCGCCTGCGCGCCTACGGCCTGCGCGACGCCGCCCGCCTGGCGCGGGCCAGGGGCATGGGCTTCCCCGCCGACGCTCAACTGCCCTCGGCCGAGGACGTGCGCCAGTTACAGACTGTTCTGGCTGACGCGATCGAGCGCGGAGCGTTCGAGGAGATCGCCTCGGCGGCCGGCGCCGCCCTGTGGTCGGGCGACACCAAGACCCTGGCCGGCATGGCCGCCTGGGCCAGCGGCCAGGACCCGGACCTCTGCGACGACCTCCTGACCTTCAGCCAGCGGCGACGCACGCAGCTGGGGCATTATCTGGGCGGCATGTTCCACTTCGAGGGCGAGTGGTTCTGGGGCGTCGATCGCCTGGGTCACCTCGAGGCCCGGCTCGCGGCGCGCGGCCTCGATCGCGAACCCGGAACCCCGCGGCTGGGCCCAGCCCTGGAGCCGACCCTGCTGGCGGCGCCCGGCGCGATCAGGCCGACGATCGAGGCCTGGTTCTCGTTCCGCAGTCCCTATTCCTGGCTGGTCCTGCCGCGCATCCGCGACCTGGCCCGGGCCCATGGCGCGGATCTGCAGCTGCGGCCGATCCTGCCGATGGTGATGCGCGGTCTGGCCGTGCCCCGCGAGAAGACCCTGTACATCACCCTGGACTGCAAGCGCGAAGCCGAGCGCCTGGGCCTGCCCTTCGGCAAGATCGTCGATCCCGTCGGGGCCGGCGCCGAGCGGGCGCTGGCGGTGCTGCACCACGCGATCGACCTTGGCCTGGGCGAGGAATTCGCCGAGTCGGGCCTGAAGGCCGCCTTCGCCGACGGCATGGCCCTGGCCGAGGATCGCGGCCTCTACGCCGCCGCCCGCCGGGCTGGCCTCAACGACGCCCAGACCGCGACGGCCCTGGCCGACGACAGCTGGCGCGACCGCGCCGAGGTCAACCGCGCCGCGCTGCTGGACGCCGGTCTCTGGGGCGCGCCAACCTTCCGGGTGCGGGGGTGCCAGGCGCACTGGGGCCAGGACCGGCTCTGGATGCTGGAAGACGATCTCCGCGCGGCGACTGCGCCGACAAAGGCCCATGCGTCGAACGGTTCGTCCGGATAGATCGAAGGCCCCTTCGCGACTCGCCAAGCTCGCTCCGGCCGCGGATCTCAAGCGCTCCAGGCGGCGGCCACACTGGCCGAGTTGGTCAGGATCGCGGTGTTCAGGTCCAAGATTCTGAGCGCCCGATCATCGTGGAACAGCGAATCGTTCCAGGCGCCAATCTGCTCGAACTCGACCTTGCAGGCCTCGACCACGATGTTCAGTCCGCCCCGGCCGCCGCTGATGTGATTCAACGCGGCGATCATCTTGGCGGCGGGCGCCGGGTTTTGCGGCAGCGCGTACGCCGTGATCCAGCCGCAGACGTTCGTCACCGCGTCGGCGACGCCGGCCATACCACGAAACCCAACACCGACTGGTCGGCCGCCATGTCGGAAGTGCGATTCTAAGCGTGGAGGCGGTCCAGAACGGACGTGCGCGAGACGCGATCCAATCCCCATCAGCCACCGGCGGGTTGTCATCCCGGGCTTCGCCGCCCCGACAACGCACTTGACGCAACGTCCGCCGACGCCATCTGCACGGCGCTTACCCGCGCCAGGACCGCGCACCGGAAAACAAAGGTCTTGGGCGAATGACAACGTGGGACTATCCATTCTCCCAAATGCTCACCCAGACCGATGGCGTTTCCGCCGTCCCTCCCACCGAAAGCGCGGCTGAACGCGCCCGCAACCGCCGCCGCAAGCCGGTCCGGCGGCTGCGCTTCGCCTTGGCCGTGTTCGCCATCGGCGTCGCCGTCGCCGTGATCGTCCAGGCGTCGTGGAACACCTTCGCCTCGAGCAAGCTGCAGACCCAGACCGCCGCCTCGCCCCTGGTGCTGGACAAGCCGCGCTTTACCGGCGTGCTCAAGGACGGCCGTCCGTTCCTGATCACCGCGGCGAGCGCCGAGCGTGACCCCAAGGACGAGAATCTGGTCCACCTGGTCTCGCCCGTCCTGGTGCGTGGCTACGGCCAGCCCAATCCCAGCCAGGCGGTGGCCAAGATCGGCCTCTATCGCGAGGCCGAGAACACCCTGCTGCTGACCGACGACGTCAAGATCACCAGCGCCGAGGGATATGACTTCGACGCCCCTCGCGCCTTGATCAACATGAAGACGGGCGAGGTCAGCGGCGACGCCGGCATCTCGGGCAGCGGCCCCAAGGGCAGCACGCAGGCCAACGCCTACAACGTCACCGACAAGGGCGACCGCGTGGTGCTGAAGGGCCGCGTCCATACCCGGCTGGAGCGTCAGCGCTGACGTGGCCGCCGCCAAACGCGTCTGCTTTCTCTACATCGCGCAACACCATCAGGTCTGGCACAGCCTGTCGGTGGCCGTCGCCATGGCCAGGCGCTGGCCGGCCATCAAGGTGGAGATCGCCGCGACCACGCCCGAGCTGCTCGACTATGTCTCCGGCCTGCTCGCCGAGTTGGGCGGCGCCGCGATCGAGCTCGTCCTGCTGCCTCCGGCCTGGTTGCGCCGCTTCGGCGGCGGCGGCGCGCCGCCCAAGGCGCTGATGCTGATCGCCAACGCCCGGCGCCTGTCCCGCTACGACGCGGTGATCACCCCCGAACGCACCACCGCCCTGCTTCGCCGGCTGGGCGTGCGCCACCCGCTGCTGGTCTACACCCAGCACGGCGCCGGCGACCGGGAAGGCCCGTTCGAGCCGCGCCTGAAGCTGTTCGACCTGGTCATGGCGGCCGGCCGCAAGCAGCGCGACCGCATGCTGCAGGAGGGCTGGGTCACCGAAGACACGTGCGTCATGGTCGGTTACCCCAAGTTCGACCTGGTCGATGATCTGCCCCAGCGCGCGGCCCCGCGGTTCGACCAGCCGGGTCCGGTGGTGCTGTACAATCCGCACTTCCACGCCACGCTGGGCTCCTGGCCCAAGTGGGGCCGGCAGGTGATGGAATTCTTCGCGGCCAACGACCGCTACAACCTGATCTTCGCGCCGCATATCCGCCTGTTCGAGACCGCCTCGACCGAGGAGCGCGCCGCGTTCAAGGCCTTCGCCGAGCATCCGCGCATCCACGTCGACCTGGGTGGTCCGGCCGCGGCGGACATGACCTACACCAAGGCGGCCGACCTCTATCTGGGGGACGTCTCCAGCCAGGTCTACGAGTTCCTGCGCACGCCCAAGCCGTGCCTGTTCCTCAATTCCAGCCAGGCAACCTGGTGCGGCGATCCCAGCTTCCATCACTGGCTGTACGGGCCAGTGCTGGAGAACATCGAACGGCTGGGCGAGGCGCTCGACCAGGCCTTCGCCACCCACGAAAACTATCGCGAAGCCCAGGTGTGGGGCATCGAGGAGACGTTCGACATCACGAACGTTCCGGGCTCGGTCCGGGCCGCGCGCGCCATCGTCGACAAGCTGGAGCGCAAGGCATGACCGACGCGCCTCCCGCCCCCCCGAACCCGCTGAAGCATGTCCTGCGCAACGCCGGCGAACTGCTGAGCGGCCGGATCGTCAACGCCATCGTCGGCCTGGCCTATATCGCCCTCACCGCCCGGAGCCTGGGCAAGGAGGCGATGGGCGTGGTCGTGCTGATCAACGCCTTCGCGCAGTTCCTGGGCGAGGTGGCGCACTTCCAGTCGTGGCAGACCCTGATCACCTACGGCACGACACCGGCCCTGGAGAACGATCGACCCAAGTTTCACCAGGTGCTGCGTCTGTCGCTGCTGCTGGACCTGATCAGCGGCATGCTGGGCGTCGCTCTCGGCGTGCTGGGCTCCTGGTTCTTCTGGCGCGAACTGAACTGGCCGGCGGGCATGAGCGGCTATGGCGCGCTGTACGCCCTGTCGATCGGGGTGATGACCTCGGCCACGGGCGTTGGCCTGCTCCGCCTGTTCGATCGCTTCCGCTACCTGGCGGGCCAACAGGCGGTGAGTTCGTTCGTTCGGATGATCGGCTGCGGGATCTGCGCCCTGGCCGG
Organism: Caulobacter sp. UC70_42; assembly: GCF_044056025.1. NCBI lineage: Bacteria > Pseudomonadati > Pseudomonadota > Alphaproteobacteria > Caulobacterales > Caulobacteraceae > Caulobacter > Caulobacter sp. UC70_42. The sequence goes on from NZ_CP171994.1 coordinate 4,899,612, forward strand.
CGCCGAGATTCAATGGTTCCTGGCGGCCTGGGCGGCCGGCACCTTCGTCTCGTTCTTCTACATCGCCGCCATCGCGGCCTGGGACCTGAACCAGCGCGGCCTGCTGAAGGGCTTCAAGATGATGGGGCCGACCTCAAGGGGCCTGCCGGGCGTCTGGCGCTTCGCCATCGCCACCAACTTCTCGAGCACGATCGACGTCGGATTCACCCACGTGCTGACCCTGGTGGTCGGCGCCATGCTGGGCCCGGTCCAGGCGGCCTACTGGCGGATCGGCAAGCAGGTGGCCGACGGCATGGCCAAGCCGGCGCGCCTGATGGTCCCGGCCCTCTATCCCGAGCTGGCCAAGATGCGCGCCACCGGCGGGCGGCAGGCCATGACCAAGCTGGCGCTGCAGATCGGCCTGATCGGCGGCGGCGCGGCCGCCGCGCTGCTCCTGGTCAGCCTGGTCGCCGGCAGGTGGATCCTCGAGGTCGTGATGGGCAAGGCGTTCGGCGCGGCCGCGGGGGTCATGAACTGGCAGGTGGCCGCGGCGGCCATCGCCATCTTGTCCCTGCCTCTGGAGCCGATGCTCGTGTCCATGCGCGCCGCCGGCGCGGCCTTGGCCGTACGCCTCGTGGTTGTTATCGCTTACCTCGCGGCGCTCGGACCGCTGATCAAGACCTTCGGCCTGACCGGCGCGGGCGCCGCTCTGGTTGCGTCCGCTTTGGCGATGGCCGTGGGCATGTATTTCATGGCGCGTCACAGGCTCGCCCGACTCGCGGCGGAGGAAGGCTCCGCGCGCACCGACAAAGACGATGAAAGACTATCTTATGATCACCCCCACGGCGTCTGAGCGTACTGTCCGGTTCGCCGACTTCCCGACCCTGACCCAGGCCCTCGATTTCGCCGCGACCGGCGAGACCGGGGTCAATCTGTATTCGCTGCGCGGCGAACTGGTCGAGGCGATCCCCTACGCCAAGCTGCGCGAGGACGCGCTCGTCCTGGCCCGACGCCTGTTGGCCACGGGCGCCAAGGTCGGCGACAGCGTGGCCCTGCTGGCCGAGACCGACGCCGACTTCGTGCGCGCCTTTTTCGCCTGCCAGTACGCGGGCCTGCTGCCCGCGCCGATGGCGCTGCCAACCCCGCTGGGCGGCCGCGAGGCCTATATCGAGCAGATCAAGAACCTGGCCCTGTCGGCCAAGGCCAAGATCCTGATCGGCCCGAACGGCCTGAAGGACTGGGTGGCCGAGATCGGCGAACGCGCGGGCCTCGAATTCGCCGGCGTCCTGGCCGACCTGCCCGATGACGGCGGCGCGGCGCTGCCGACCATCACCCCGGAAGATCCCTGCTATCTGCAGTTCTCGTCGGGCAGCACCCGCACGCCGACGGGCGTCCTGGTCCGCCACAAGGCCCTGATGGCCAACTGCGTGGCCATCACCCGCGATGGCCTGCAGGTCAGGCCGGAAGACCGCGCCATCTCGTGGCTGCCGCTGTATCACGACATGGGCCTGATCGGCTTCCTGCTCAGCCCGCTCAGCTGCCAGATGTCGGTAGACCTGTTGCCGACCGGCGCGTTCGTGCGCCGTCCGCTGCTGTGGATCGACCTGATCGGTCGCAACAAGGCGACGATCGCCTATAGCCCGACCTTCGGCTACGAGCTGTGTGCGCGCCGCGTGCAGGGCCAGCCGCTCGACGCCTACGACCTCAGCCACTGGCGCAGCGCCGGTCTGGGCGGCGACATGATCCGCATGCCGCCGCTGAAGGCCTTCGTCGAGGCGTTCGGCCCGGCCGGCTTCTCGCCCAAGGCGTTCGTGGCCAGCTATGGCATGGCCGAGGCGACCCTCGCCCTATCGATGGCCCCGCTGGGCAAGGGACTGCGCGCCGAGACCCTGGATGTCGAGCGCCTGGAACGTGACAACCTGGCCGTCGGCGCCCCGGAAGGCTCGGACCGCGCCCGCGACTTCGCCCGCTGCGGCCCCGCCCTGCCCGATCACTTCCTGGAGGTCCGTGACGAGGCCGGCGCCGTCCTGCCCGAGCGCGGCGTCGGCCGTATCTTCGCCAAGGGCCCATCGGTGATGAGCGGCTACTTCGCCAATCCGGAAGAGACCGCCCGCGTGCTGTCGGCCGACGGCTGGCTGGACACCGGCGACATCGGCTTCAAGATCGAGGGCGAGATCGTCATCACGGGCCGCGCCAAGGACCTGATCATCCTCAACGGCCGCAACATCTGGCCGCAAGATCTTGAATGGACGGCGGATCACGAGATCGACGGTCTGCGCAGCGGCGACGTCTGCGCCTTCTCGATCCCCGCCGAGCCGGAAGACCAGATCGTGGTGCTGGTCCAGGCCCGCGGCGGCGACGCCGACACCCGCGCCGCCCTGGTCGAGCGGGTCTCCACCCTGCTGCGCACCCGCCACGGCGTCGAGGCCAAGGTGAAACTGGTCGGCGCCCACGCGCTGCCCCAGACCTCGTCGGGCAAGCTGAGCCGCTCGAAGGCCAAGACCGCGTACCTGGCCGGCGCTTACGGTGACTAGATCCGTCGTCGCGGTCACCGGCGCCACGGGTTTCCTGGGCCGTCACCTGGTCCGCGCCCTGGCCCAGGACGGCTGGACGCCCCGCGTCCTTGTCCGCCGCGACCCGATCCATCCGCTCTGGCGCGATCTCGATGTCGAGATTGTCGTCGGCGACCTGAAGACCCCCGGGGCGCTCGACCGCCTGTGCCGGGCGCCGAGGTCGTGATCCACGTGGCCGGCCTGATCAAGGCCGCCTCGCTGGACGGCTTCAACGTGGTCAATCGCGACGGAGCCCGCGCCGCCGCCCAGGCCGCCCAGGCCGCCGGAGCCCGGTTCATCCTGGTCTCCAGCCTCGCCGCGCGCGAACCGCGTCTGTCGAACTACGGCGCCAGCAAGCGCGCGGGCGAGGACGCGGTGCGCGAGACCAGCCCCAGCGCCCTGATCGTGCGTCCGCCGGCCATCTATGGCCCGGGCGACACCGAGACCCTGGCGCTGTTCGAACTGGCGGCCAAGAGCCCGGTGCTGCCGGTGCTGTCGCCAGACTCACGGATCGCCATGATCCACGTCCAGGACGCCGCGGCCAAGCTCGTCGCCTTCTGCCGCAGGCCCGTTTCGGGCCTTGTAGAGCTCTCCGATGTGCGGCGCGACGGTTACACTTGGTCAGAAATCATGACCGCCGCCGCCCGGGTGATGAACCGCGCGCCCCGACTGGTCAGGTTGCCCGATAACGCGCTCCTGCTGGCTGGAACCCTAGCGGATGCTTGGTCTTTCGCCTCAAACAACCCCTCGGTGTTCGGTTTAGGCAAGGCCAGGGAGTTGCTTCACAACGATTGGTCCCTATCTAGCGCTCCGATGGCGGAGGGAGTACCCAGCGTATTCGGCCTGATCGACGGCTTCTTGCACACCGTCGCTTGGTATCGAGAACAGGGGTGGTTACCTAAAAACGTCGCCGCCTAGTTCAAATATGGCGGAAATCTGACAGACTCGCCGTTACAGTAGTGTCACGGGTGGGGCTCCCGGAGGTTTGGTTTAGAATGGAAACGGTTACGGATCTCAGCTTGCGCGAGATCGGGGTGGCGGCGAGCAAGGTTCTGGGACGACCCGTAGAGGTTCGTGCAGAGTCGCATATCGGTCGCGATCTCGCCGTGGACTCCCTGGCCCTGATGAACATCATCATGGAGCTGGAAGACACCTTCGACATCTCCATTCCTCTCGATCGCCTGGCCTCTGTCGAGACCGCCGGCGACCTTTCCAAACTGATCAATGATCTCCGGACTAGGGCTTAACTAATGGGGCTATTCGATAAGCACCTGGCCTATCGCGATGCGTACAAGGCCATCCAGAGCGCCGGCGCCGACCCGTTCAAGGTTCGCTTCGACGCCGTGACCTCGCCGACCGAAGGCGTCGTCGAGGGGCGTCCGACGATCCTGCTGGGCACCAACAACTATCTGGGCCTGACCTTCGACGAGGAGGCGATCGCCGCTTCGGTCAAAGCTGTGCAGGAACGCGGCACGGGCACCACCGGTTCCCGCATCGCCAACGGTTCGTTCGAGGCGCACGTCGAGCTCGAGCAGGAACTGGCCAAGTTCTACGGCCGCAAGCACGCCATGGTCTTCACGACCGGCTACCAGGCCAATCTGGGCGTGCTGTCGACCCTGGTGGGTCGCGGCGACCACCTGATCCTCGACGCCGACAGCCACGCCTCGATCTATGACGGCTCGCGTCTGGGCCACGCCGAGGTCATCCGCTTCCGCCACAACGACCCCGAGGACCTGGCCAAGCGCCTGCGTCGCCTGGGCGATGCGCCGGGCGAGCGCCTGATCGTGGTCGAAGGCGTCTATTCGATGATCGGCGACGTCGCGCCGCTGAAGGAAATCGCCGCCGTGAAGCGCGAGCTGGGCGGCTATCTGCTGGTCGACGAGGCCCACTCGATGGGCGTGCTGGGCGCGACGGGCCGCGGCCTGGCCGAGGCGGCTGGCGTGGAAGACGACGTCGACTTCATCGTCGGCACCTTCTCCAAGAGCCTGGGCGCCATCGGCGGCTTCTGCGTCTCGAACCTGGACGACTTCGACGTCATGCGCGTCGTCTGCCGTCCGTACATGTTCACCGCCTCGCTGCCGCCGGCCGTGGTCGCCTCGACCATCACCGCCCTGCGTCGCATGATCGAACAGCCGGAGCTGCGCGACCGCCTGAACCGCAACGCCAAGCGCTTGTACGACGGCCTGACCGCCATGGGCTTCCACACCGGCCCGACGGCCAGCCCGGTGGTCGCCACGACCATTCCGGACCAGGAACGCGCCATCGCCATGTGGAACGCCCTGCTGCAGGCTGGCGTCTACCTGAACCTGGCCCTGCCGCCCGCCACGCCGGACAGCCGTCCGCTGCTGCGCGCCAGCGTCAGCGCCGCCCACACCGACGAGCAGATCGACGCCGTCCTGGGCGCCTTCGCCGAAATCGGCGCGGCCCTTGGCGTCATCGAGCCTCTGAAGCGCGCTCGCGCCTAAGATTTCTGCATCGCTGAACGAAGGCGCCCGGGCTTACACCCGGGCGTCCTTTTTTGTGGCTTCAAGCCGCCCTGCGACGGCTCTTCCAGACCTTCAGCAGCACGGCGGGCGCGGCCAGGATGGGATGGCGCTCGCGCCAGGGCGTGACCTCGATGGGCACGCCGGTGTGACGCTCGATCTTCCAGGCGGCGTAGCGCGCCGCGCCCTGGAAGGTGAAGGACGCCTTCATCAGCCGCGCGGCGTTCAGCGGCTTGCCCAACAGCTTGCGCGGCCGCCAGTCGCGACGCACGCGGGCGCGCTCGGCCTCATCCATCGCCCGGCCCTCGTCACGCCAGACGGCTTCCATGACGTGGTCGTAGCGCTGGGGGTCGAAGGTCAGGATCGAGACCTCCCGGCCGGCCTTCTCGACCCGCAGTTCGGCCTTGTAGGTCTCGCGGAACAAGGCGGTCCACAGGTCGCGCGGCGTCCCGTCGACCGGCCCCAGGGCGCGGGCGTAGCGAGCCGCCGTACGGCAGGCGTCGGTCACTGCGTCGATCACCGTCTCGCGCGCGCCTTCCCCCGCCCAGATCAGCGCGCAGGGCTGCACGAAGCGGGCCCAGATGGTGGTGTCGTGGCCCCCGCCGCTGGCGGCCCTGCGGAATTGGTTCAGGGTCATCGAGGCCACCTTGGCTCGCAGAACCCGCCCCTCGTGCTCGAACTCGTGATAGCTGACGTCCGGCCACAGGATGCGGGTGAAGAGGCCGCGCCATCCGGCCGGCGGCCGCTCGGTCAGGACGTAGTAGTCGAGCACGCCCGAGAGATCGCCCGTCCGCAGGATGGAGCCGTAGAACAGCACGGCTTGGGCGCCCGGAAAGATCGTCGTCAGGCGCTCGGCGAAGGCGGTGATCGGCGCGGGGGTCGGCGTGGAGAGCTCGGCCGCGACGAGGTCGCGAAGGCTGCTCATCCGACGAGGAACCGCAAGGACGGCCCGAGGCCAATGGTCAGGTCGCCGCCTTCGTAGACCTCGCCGTCCAGCACGAAGGGCGCGCCGCCGGCCAGGCTGATCAGGCGCGGGTCGCGGCGGCGATAGCCGAGGCCTTCCAGGGCCGGTTCGGCCTTGCCGCTCAGCACCATCGGCAGGGCTTTCATGAGCCGTCGCGGCGGGGCGTCGACGTCCAGGAGCTTCAGGCCCTCGCGCGGCGCGCCAAAGGGCTTGAGGCCGAACGGCAGGCGCTTCAGGGCCGTGGCCACGATGGCGAAGCGCTCGTCGCCCGGTTGATCCTGGCCGTCGATGGCCAGCCTGGCCGGCACGCCCTCGCGCCACTCGTCCTTGGCCCCGCCGAACAGCGCGCCCAGGGTGGCGCTCAGGATGGTCACGGCCACGGCCAAGTTATGGAAGAAGCCGACCTTGTGGGCCTTCTGGGCCAGGTTGGTCGCCTTGACCATGGCCCCGACCCCGAAAAAGAAGCCCTGCAGGCACGGCCGGCCGTCGGCCCAGCTGACCCGCAGCGGCGGCCGCTCCTTGATGCGCGGATCGGCCTGACGGGCGGCGATCAGGACTTCCTCCAACCGCCAGTCGCTGGGGGCCCCCAGGTCGATGGCCAGGACGTTGGTCTTGCCCGACGGCAACACCGCCAGCAGCGGCAAATCCTCGCCGAAGGTGTGCGGCAGCAGGCTGATGACGTCGCGCACCGTGCCGTCGCCGCCGTCGATGATCAGCAGGTCGAGGCCCTCGCGGGCGAAGTTTTCGAGTTCCGCTCTCAGGGCGTCACGGCCAAGGGGCTCGACCAGCCGCACGCCCTCGGGCGGCGGACCGGGCGGATGCGCCCGGTTGCCGTGGCTCTTTGGATTGCGAACAACCCCGATGCGCGTCATTTCGACAGCCAAGACTGGATTGAGCCCTTCGGCGCGGCCAGACCCTGAGAATCTGAACGGCGTGCATGATCAAGCACACCGCGGTCCAGATAGCCACAAGGGTGAAGCCGATGTCCGGCCTGCCCGCGAGGGCGCAGGCCGTCAGCAGGATCAGGTTGGGGTTCCGACGCGCGGTGATCAGGCGGAAGAAGCTGTCGAACGGGCGCCAAGCGTGCACCTCGAGCTTGAAGAGGGCGAGAAAGATCCCCTCCTCTACGCGCTGCAGCACATAGCCGGCGATGACAATGGCCAGGCTCAGGCCCGCGTAGGGGATCTCCTGGCCGATCGCGTAGACGCCGACGAACCAGGCCCACCACCAGAACGGCGGGTGCAGCAGGTCGATGCCGTGATCGAAGACGTTGCCCCACTTGGACGAGGTCAGGGTCACCCGGGCCAGCTTGCCGTCGACGGTGTCGAGGAAGGTCATGATCCAGGCGCAGACCAGGCCCCAGCCGAAGTGGCCGGTCCAGAACAGGTACATGGCCGCCAGCACCAGCAGGAAGCCGATGCCGGTCACCTGGTTGGGGGTCATCTTGGCGATGGCGGCCCAGCGGGTGACGATACGGGCCGGCGCGGGCCAGACATACTTGGTGACGAGGTCTGTGACGCCCTTGTACGAGCCCTGGAACAGGCGCTTCTCGACGGCGCGCACGGTTTGCGGCGTCAGGCGCTCCAGCACCGGCGGCTCGCGCTTGCGCAGGGCGCTGTTGTAGGCTGAACCCAGTTCCAACGCGGTCAAGCGCGTCAGGCGCGGATCCAGGCCGGTAGGGTCCTGCCCGGCCGCCAAAGCCTCGGTGGCGGCATAGCCGAGCTCGGCCGGGGCATGGACGGCGACGGCGCGACCGGAATCGTCGACCAGCACCGCGCCCTCGCGGCCCGCCAGCGCCTTGATCAACGACTCATCGAACACCCAGCCCGCGTCGACCGCCACGACGGCGCTCGAGAGGTCGACGACCGGCGTCTCGACCAATCCGAGGCGACGATAGATGCGCGACAGGCGCTCGGCCGAGGTCATGCCCCAGATGCGCCCGCCGCTTTCACCGACGGTCAGAGCGCGCGGCCCCGCGCCAGCTCCGTTTTGCATTTCACCGGTCAAAGACAGATATACCCCTTGAATCTCGAGCCGATTGATAAGCAGCTTCGGCTGCTTCGACCAGAACGACCCGAACCGTCTTGTCCATATATCGCATCGCCCACCTCTCCGACCCCCACCTGCCGCCGCCGCGAGGCGCGTTCGGGTGGAAGGACGTCTTCACCAAGCGGCTGCTGAGCCGCATCGCCTGGCGCAAGAAGCGCAAGGTCCACCGGCCCGAAGTGCTGGCGGCCCTGGTCGCCGACGTGAAGGCCGCCGGCCCCGATCATGTGGTGATCAGCGGCGATCTCACCAACTTTGCTTCGCATACGGAGATCGCGGCGGCGACGAAGTGGCTGGAATCCCTGGGACCGGCTAGCGACTGCACCGTCAGCCCCGGCAATCACGACGCCCTCTCCGACAAAGGCCGGGCCGGCGCGGGCGGCGGCGAACGCTTCGCGCCCTGGACGCCCTGGCTGGGCGACGCGGACGAGGTTCAATTCCCGCAGGTGCGCGTGCGCGGCCCCGTGGCGATCTTCAATCTGTGCTCGGCCGTGCCGACCGCGCCGCACCTGGCCACTGGCCGCCTGGGCGAGGATCAGCTTCAGCGGTTGGACAAGGCCCTGGCCGATCCGGCCTACAAGGATCTCTTCCGCCTCGTCGTCCTGCACCACCCGCCGCACAAGGGCGCGGTGTCGAAGCGCAAATCGCTGGACGATCAGGAGGCCCTGCGCGCGCTACTGGCCAAGCATGGCGCCGACCTCGTCCTGCACGGCCATGCCCACGAGACAATCATCGGATCGGTGCCAGGCCCAAGGGACTCGGCGATCCCTGTTCTGGGCGTGCCCTCGGCCTCATCGGGACGGGGCGGCCATTCGCCGGCCCGCTGGCTTGTGATCGAGGTCGAAGCCAAGCCCCAGGGCGGCCACAACGCCCGGATCGTCGTGCGAGGCGTGGAGGCCGACGGCGACGGGCTTTCGGAGCTGGGTCGCTACAGCCTGGCCGATGTCGCCTAGCGCGGGTAGCGCACCTTGACCCGGATCGTCGTCTCGCCCGTCTTCACGCCGAAGCGCACCGCGTCGAACGAGGGAAAGGCGAACTTCGTCGGGGCGTCGTTGGAAAAGCCGTAGCCTTCGAGCGGCATGCCCTGCGGCCCGCGATCGAGCTCCTTGTTGGCGTTGGCGTCGTGATAGACCTCCACCGCATAGGCGTCGCTGGGCGACGGCAGCCAGAAACAGGCCTGGCTCATCGGCGCAGAGGTTCTGACCCGCGCCCGCTCCACCTTGCCGCGCGGGGCCAGGAAACGGCTCGGATCGCCCGGATAGACCGTGATCACCACCTCGCCGGCGTTCGACCGCAACGCCCCGACCTGCACGTTCAGGCGCGTGGCGCTCTTGCGGCCGACGCACTCCTTGTCCGTCAGGGGCCGAGCCACGCCTTCGGCCCGAACGATCCCCGCCGTCGCGGACGCCAACAACATCGCGCCGACGAGAACGGAACATGCTTTCATCTAAAACGCCGCATCCCTATTGTTACGTGCGGGCGACATCAGCCCGAAGTTCCGGCTTTCTCATGACCAATCCCACAGCTCTGGCGTTCGGCTATCCCGGCTCCAAGATCGCGGAGACCGATCACTGGTTGATTCTGGTCCGTCCGAAGCAACCGACATTTGGGTCTTTGGTCCTGGTGTGCAAGGAAACAGTCCAGGCGTTCTCCGAGGTGAGTCCCGCCGCCTTCGCCGACCTGCAAGTCGCCGTGGCGGGCATTGAGCGCCTTCTGAAGGCGCAAGTCGACTACGAGAAGATCAACTACCTGATGCTGATGATGGTCGACAAGGACGTCCACTTCCACGTGCTGCCCCGCTATGAGGGCGCGCGCGAGCACGAGGGACAGAGCTTCCCCGACGCCGGCTGGCCCGCCGCCCCGGCCCTGGGAAACGCCGTGGCGCTTTCGAGCGAGGGCGTCGAGCGCCTGGCGCAGCGCTTCGCCGATGCTTGGGTCCAAGCGTGAGCGCCAAGGAATTGACCATCGGCCCGGTGAGGCTGATCGACCGCTATCTCTTGCGCCTGCTGTTCTGGCCGCTGGTCGGGTGCCTGGGCGTCACGGTCGTGGCGCTGCTGCTGGAGCGCGTCCTGCGCCTGCTGGACGCCCTGTCTCAAAGCAGCGCCCGCTTCGGCTATGTCGCCCAATTGGCCGCCAACCTTGTACCGCACTATCTGGGCCTGGCCCTGCCGGTCGCGTTCTTCGTGGCGTTGTTCATCGTCATCACCAAGCTGTCGGACGGCTCTGAGATCGACGCCCTGCTGGCCAGCGGCCAGTCGCTGGAGCGCATCGCCGCGCCGTTCCTGGCCGTCGGCCTGTTCCTCAGCGTCTTCAGCCTGATCGTGTTCGGCTACATGCAGCCCTATAGCCGCTACGCCTATCGCGCGGTGATGCACGCGGCGATCAACGCCGGCTGGAACGGACGCCTGGCGGGCGGGGCCTTCATCGACGACAAGGGCTCGCTGATGACCGCCGACAGCGCCGACGTCGCCGGCCAGCGCCTGACGCGGGTCTTCATCCGCCGCCTGGACGCGCGCGGCCAGGAGGAGATCATCACCGCCGCCCAGGCCGACCTGAAGATGGATCCGGGCGGCAAGACCATCACCATGGACCTAAAGGACGGCCGCCGTATCGCGCGTGACTCCGCTGGCGACTACCGCAACCTGGCTTTCAGCAGCCTGACCACCCAGACCCCCCTCAGCGCCGCGGCGGTGCTGCTGCGCGCCCGAGGCGGCGACGAGCGCGAGCTGACCCTGGGCGAGCTCTACAGACAGTCCAAACTGCCCAATCCGATCGTTCCCAAGGCCACGCTGCTGAGCGAACTCTACGGCCGCCTGGCCCGCGCGGCGTTCCTGCCGTTCCTGCCGATGCTGGCCTTCCCGCTGGGCCTGGCCTCCAAGCGCGGCAACCGCGCGCCGGGCCTTGTCATGGCAGGCGTCCTGCTGCTGGCCTTCCAGCATTCGCTGCTCCTGGGCCAGAGCATGGCCTCGTCCGGCAAGTTGCCGACCATCCCAGCCATCTGGGTTCCGTTTGCGATCTTCGCGGGCCTCGGCGTCTGGCTGTTCATGGGCAGCCGCACCCGTCCGGGCGACACGCCGGTCTCGCGCACCGTGCGCCGCATCAACAAGCTGGTCACGCGCGTCGTCCGCCTCCTCCCCCTGCCGAAAAAGCGACAAGCCGCATGAGACTGCAGCTCTACGTCCTGAAGACGGTCGCCACCCGTATCCTCGGCGCGGCCCTGATCCTGATGTCGATCCTGCAGATCCTGGATCTGCTGGACGTAACCAACGACATCCTCGACCGCGGCCTGGGGATGTCGGGCGTGGCCTACTACGCCTTCATGCGCCTGCCGCGCCTGTTCGAGCAGATCGCCCCGATCGCCGTGCTGGCCGGCGGCCTGTTCGCCTTCTCGCAGCTGGCCCGTGAAAGCGCCATCGTCGCCATGCGCGCCACGGGCGTCTCGGGTTACCGCATCATCGGCATGGCCATGCCCGCGGCCATCTTCGTGATGCTGCTGGACGCTCTCTGCGGCCAATACCTGGCGCCCGCGCCGATCCGGCCCTGGCCGACTGGTGGAAGAACACGACCCCCGTGGCGGAGCGCAAGGTTCCCGCCCCGCGCACCTTCCGCGCGGGGTCCGACCTGGTCATCGGGGCCACGGCCACCGCCGACGGCCGCGAGATGGACAATGTCACCATCTTCCGCCGCGATCCCAAGGGCATCCTGGTCGAGAAGGTCGAGGCTCAGAAAGCCCTCTACGCCAACGATCGCTGGACGCTGGAACAGCCGAAAACCACCCGCTTCTCCGGTGACCTGGCCCAGACCTCGACCGCGGCCTCGACCACGTGGCCCGCCGCGCTGAAGCCGCGCGACGTCCAGAGCCTGTTCGGCGACGACGCCGTGCCCACCGCCGCCTCCGCCAAGCGGGCCTTGCAGAACGGCAGCTCGGACCGGCCCGAGAGCTTCTACCGCACCCACTTCCACGCGGCCTTCGCCGGCCCGTTCGTGACGCTGGTCATGCTGCTGCTGAGCGCGCCCGTCGCCCTGGCCAATTTCCGCAGCGGCCAGGGGGCCGTCCTGCTGACCGCCGGTCTGGGCGCGGGCCTCTTCTTCCTGGTGGCCAACGGCATGCTGACCGCTCTGGGCGAATCCGGCGCGCTGGCCCCGTTCCTGGCCGTCTGGGCCGCGCCTGCGATCTTCGGCGCCCTCGCCATCCGCACATTCCTGGCCCTGGAGGGGTGATGCCTTTCGATTCCGCCAACGCCGACCTCACGGTCATTCCGGTCAAGACGCCCCGGGAGCTGAAGCGCTTCATCGCCCTGCCCGCCCGCCTGAACGCCAAGGATCCCAACTGGATCACGCCGCTGTTCATGGAGCGCGCGGAGGCCCTGTCGCCCAAGACCAATCCCTTCTTCGCCCACGCCGAGGTCCAGCTGTTCCTGGCCACGCGCGGCGGTCGCGACGTGGGCCGGATCAGCGCCCAGATCGACCACCTGACGCCGCAGCCGACGCCGGGCCGCCTGGACGGCCACTTCGGCATGATCGCGGCCGAGGACGACTCGGCAGTGTTCGAGGTGCTGTTCCGCGCCGCCGAGGACTGGCTGCGCGCGCGTGGCCGCACTCACGCGGTCGGCCCGTTCAACCTGTCGATCAACGAGGAAGTCGGCCTGCTGGTCGAGGGCTTCGACACCCCGCCGATGATCCTGATGGGCCACGACCCGGCCTATGCCGGCAAGCGCGTTCGAGGAACAGGGCTACGCCAAGGCTCAGGACCTGTTCGCCTATCGCGCCGACGAGAGCGGCGATATTCCCGAGATCGCCCAGCGCCGCGTCAAGCGCGGCCTGCCCGCCGGAGTCGTGCTGCGCCAACTGGACATGAAGCGCTACGACGCGGAGGTCCAGACCCTGACGGACATCCTCAACGACGCGTGGTCGGACAACTGGGGCTTCACCCCCACCACGGAGGCCGAGACCGCTCAGCTGGGCAAGGCGCTCAAGCAAGTGATCGACAAGCGCCTGATCTGGTTCGCCGAGATCGACGGCGAGGCCGCCGGCGTCGTGGTCTTCCTGCCCAACATCAACGAGGCCATCGCCGACCTGGGCGGCAAGCTCTTGCCGTTCGGCTGGGCCAAGCTCCTCTGGCGACTGAAGGTCAAGGGCGTGAAGTCGGCGCGCATCCCGCTGATGGGCGTGAAGAGGAAGTTCGCCAGCACCCAGCGTGGCCGCATGCTGCCCTTCTGGATGATGAAGGCCAGCCGCGATATGGCGATGAGCCTTGGCTACAATCGCTACGAGATCTCGTGGGTGCTGGAGGCCAACAAGGCCATGACCCACATCGCCGAGAACGTCGGCGGCACGCACTACAAGACCTATCGCGTCTACGAGAAAGCACTGTGAACCAGGCTCCTGGCGGCGGCTTCAAGGTCCTGGTCCTGGCCGGCTCGCGCGGCGGCGAGGTCGATCCGGTCGCCGCCTATGCCGGCGTCGGCCACAAGGCCCTGATCATGCTGGAGGGCAAGACCCTGCTGAGCCGCGTGCTGGGTGCGATCGAGGCCGCCGGCCCCGAAAGCGTCGGCGTCGCGGCCAATGACGAGGCGATCAAGACGGCCTTGGCGGGCGCCAGTGTCGTGGTGCTGCCCACCGCCGCGGGGCCCAGCCAGAGCGTCGAGAACGCCGCGCATCGGCTCGGCTTCCCGTTGGTGGTGACCACGGTCGACCACGCCCTGCTCAAGCCCGAGTGGATCACCCAGTTCCTGGCCGATACCCCGGACTGGGCCGACGTCGCCGTGCTGCTGGCCCCCGAGGACCGCGTGCGGGCCGCCGCGCCGCGGACCAAGCGGACCTATCTGCGCTTCCAGGACGGCCGCTATTCGGGCTGCAATCTCTTCCTGCTGCGTAACGAGAACGCTCTCAACGTCGTCCACGTCTGGCGCAAGGTCGAGGCGCTGCGCAAGCAGCCCTGGAAGATCGCCGCCATGCTGGGGCCCGGCTTCCTGATCCGCTACCTGCTGAACTGGCTGACCCTGGACGAGGCCGTGCTGAAGCTAGGCAAGCTGGCCAACGTCAAGGCGGCCGCCGTGCGCGCCCACGACGGCCTGGCGGCGGTCGATGTCGACAAGCCGTCGGATCTGGACTTGGTGCGCGAGCTGGTGGGCGAGACCTCGCCCACCACGGCCGAGGCCTAAGCCGAAACCGTTTCCTTCGCCGCCCACTCGGCGGTCAGGGCGCGGTTGCGCACCAGGTCTTCGGGGAAGTCCATCTCGGCCCACTCCAGGCCCTGGATCGAGCGCACGCGGACCACATCGTGGGCCTGGGCGATCTCGTTGATCACGCTGAGATACCAGCGCTTCAGGCCTTCCGGCGTGCGCATGATCCTTTCCAGCGTCTCGATGAAAAGGGCCGAGCCCTCGGCGTCGAAGCGCAGGAAGCCGATCGATTCAGCATCGTACGCGGTGATCGTCTTTCCGATGGCGCGCAGGGCGTCGCCCTCGGTCAGGACCTTCATGTCGTCGCTGTCATAGACGCCGTCGGCCTTGCGATCGACCGTCACGGTGATCGGGGCGGCCGGCGCGCTGATCAGACGCTCGGCGATGGCCGGCTCGAACAGGGTGTCGCCATTGAGGATCATGAACGGCCCGCCGCGCATCTCCTCGCGCGCCAGCCAGCAGGTCGCGAGGTTGTCGGTCACGCTGTAGAAGGGGTTGTAGAGCGTACGAACGCTCATGCCCGGAAACCGCAAGCGCGCGACCTCGGCCTCGACCAGATCGGCGCGGAAACCGGTGACGACCACCGCCTCGGTGACGCCCGCCCGATGCAGGTGGCGCAGCTGCCATTCCAGCACCGTACGGCCGGCCAGCTCGACCAGGCACTTGGGCCGGTCGTCGGTCAGGGGCGACAGGCGCTTGCCCTGACCGGCGCTGAGAATGAGGGTCTTGACCGGCTGCATGACGTTTCGGGATCTCGCTGGAAATCGGGGCGGGGCGGCCCCTTTAGGAATCGTTGGACCGCCCACCTCGCGGCCCCGGGCGCATAACTGAGCACGAACCAGCCCCACGGCAAGTCCGAGCGGACCGCCAAAAGCCGATCATGGCGTCGCGGCGCAAGCCCCCGCGCGCGTTTTTCCAAGACCGCGCTCCCAAGGACACGCCTTGGGAGGTGTAACCCAGACGCTACAGTGAACCTACCGTGCACGGAAAAGGACGTCTTTCGCCCCTTCCGGAAACTGAACCATTCCACCATATGACCATTGTCATATTCGGAGGCGGGCGGGGCTTCGAAGATGTAACCAACGGAGGCGTCGTGCTGCTCGCGGAAAGACCTTTTCATCAGCCCGCAGAGGAAAAATCCGCCGAAGGCCTGCGTCTGGCGCTGTTTTCCGGGAACTACAATTACACGCGTGACGGCTCGAACCAGGCCCTCAACCGCCTGTCCGCCTATCTGATCAGTCACGGCGCCGAGGTTCGCGTCTACTCGCCCACCACCGATACGCCAGCGTTCGAACCGGCCGGTGAACTGGTGTCCGCGCCATCGATCGCGATTCCGGGGCGCGGCGAGTATCGCCTGGCGCTGGGCCTGAACCGCGCGCTGCGCGCCGACCTGGCCGACTTCCGCCCGACCGCCGTCCATCTGTCCGCGCCCGACCTCCTGGGTAACCAGGCCGGAAAATGGGGCCGCAAGATGGGCCTGCCGGTCGTGGCCAGCCTGCACACCCGGTTCGAGACCTACCTGTCGTACTACGGCCTCGATTGGCTACGCCCCACCGCCGAGCGCTATCTGGACAGGTTCTATCGCGGGTGCGACCGCGTGTTGGCCCCCAACGCGCCGATCGCGGAGCTGCTTCGCGAGCAGGGCCTGGGCGAGCGCGTGCGCGTCTGGGGCCGGGGCGTCGACCGTGATCGGTTCTCGCCCGCGCGCCGCGACCTGGACTGGCGTCGCTCGATGGGTGTCGACGACAACGAGATCGTCGTCGCGTTCCTGGGCCGCCTGGTCATGGAGAAGGGCCTGGACGTCCTCTGCGAGACGCTCGTCCGGCTGCGCGGTCAACCGATCCGCCCCCTGATCATCGGCGAAGGCCCGGCCCGCGCCTTCGTGGAAGAACGCCTGCCCGAGGCTATCCTGACCGGCCACCTGGACGGCGCCGCGCTGGGCCGCGCGGTCTCCAGCGCTGACATCCTGTTCAACCCCAGCCTGACCGAAGCTTTCGGCAACGCCAGCCTGGAGGGCATGGCCGCGGGCCTGGCCGTGGTCTGCCCCCGCGCGCCCAGCACCAGCGCCCTGATCGCCGATGGTCAGGACGGCGTACTGGCCGCCAGCGCCGACGCGCAGACCTATGCCGCGGCGATCCAGAGCCTGATCTCCGAACCCCTGCGCCGGGTGCGCCTGGGCCGCGCCGCCCGCCGGACCAGCGCCCGCTATGACTGGAACGCCATTTGCGGCGAGGTGCTGGACGTCTATCGCGAACTGGGCGTGACCGCCGACCGACGCGCGCGCTCCGCCGCATGACGGCGGATACGGGGGGGCAAGCGCAAGGCAAACCTTCGCTTTGGCGAGGCTGGTTGCTGACGATCGGGATCGCCCTTCTGGCGATCCTGCTGGCGACGCACGGGGTCGGCGCCGTCCGCGAAATCCTGGCTCAGGTCGGCTGGCAGGCGGTGATCGTCATTGCCGCCCACCTGCCCGTGACCTTCCTGGCCACCGTGAGCTGGCAGGTCCTGCTGCCGCCCGATCGTCGCCCGCCCCTGACCTTCCTGTTCCGCGTCCGCCTGATCAAGGAGGCGGTCAACGCCCTTCTTCCGGTCGCCCAGGTCGGCGGCGATGTCGTGCGGGCCAAGCTGTCGGCCCGCAACGGCCTGACTCTGGCCGAGGCCACGGCGAGTTGCGTCGTCGATGTCCTGGCCGGAACGGTGGGTCTGGTGCTGTTCGTCCTGGCCAGCCTGCTCGTGGCCATCGCCACGCTGCACGACCCACGTCTGGCGCAAGCCGGCCTGACCCTGGTCGCCATCGTCCTGGGCGTCGCGTTGAGCGCCTATCTGGCCCACAAGGTCGGCCTGCACCGGCGCCTGAGTCAGTTCTCGCAGCGCTGGACCGCCATAGCCGGCCGAGCCGGCGAATTGGGCGACGCCTTCCGCCTCATCGGCCGCCAGCGCGGAAACCTGTTCGCCTCCTGGGCCTGGCACATGGCCGCCTGGCTCGCCGGCGCGTTCGAAACCTATGTCTCGATGTGGGCCCTGGGCCTCGACCCCACCCTCCTTCAGGCCCTGATCGTCGAGGGCCTCGCTCAGACGGCCAAGGTCGTCGGCTTCGCCATCCCCGGGGCGCTGGGCGTGCAGGAAGGCGGCTACCTGCTGCTGGGCGGCGCGCTGGGCCTGACCCCAGACCAGGCCCTGGCTCTTTCGCTGCTGCGCCGCCTGCGCGAGCTGACGCTCGGCGTGATCGGCCTGGTGCTGTGGCGGACGACGCGAGCGCCGGCGGCCGACCCCGAACCCGTGACGGCCTAAAGCCAGCCGTTGGAGCGGGCGATCCGGCCGGCCTCGACCCGGTTGGCCGCGCCCAGCTTCTGGGCCGCTTCGGACAGGTAGTTGCGGATCGTGCCCGGCGAGAGGTCCAGCACGTCGGCGATCTCCTTGTTCGAACGCCCCTCCTCGGCCAGACGCAGGATCGCGCGCTCGCGGTCGGTCAACGGATCGGGCTCGGCGTCCCAGATCGCCTCGGACAGCTCAGGCGCTATGGCCCGCCCACCGGCGGCGACGGTGCGGACGGCGGCGGCCAGCACGCTGCTGGGGCCATCCTTGAGGAGATAGCCCCTCACCCCCGCTTCCATGGCCCGGCGCAGATAGCCCGGCCGACCGAAGGTGGTCACGATCAGCACCCGCGTCGTCGAGCCCTCGGCCTTCAGCCGGGCGGCGACGTCGATACCGGTCAGGCTGGGCATCTCGATGTCGGAGATCAACACGTCCGGCTTCTCGGCCCTGACCAGTTCCAGGGCGGCGGCGCCATCGGGAGCCCGGCCCACGACCTGGATGTCGCCCTCCATCTCGAGCAGCGCGCTGAGCGCCCCCAGCACCATCTTCTGGTCTTCGGCGATGACGACGCGGATCACGATGCGGTCTCCCCATTCGCGCTGCTCAGGGGCGCGGTGGCGACGAGGCGGGTCCCGGTCTTGCCGGACCTGATGTCCAGCGCCCCGCCGATGGCGGCCAGGCGCGCGCGCATGCCTTTCAGGCCCGAACCCTCGACCAGCCGACCGGCGCCAGAACCATCGTCGGCGATGGTGAGCGTGAGCGCCTTGGCGCTCGGTTCGAGCCTGATGTCGCAACGCTTGGCCCCGGCGTGACGGATGACGTTGGTCACCCCTTCACGCAGGGCCATGGCCAGCACGGCCTCCTGGGCCGGAAAGCCATCGGTGGTCAGGGCCGAGATCTCGGCCTGGATGTCGGCGGCGGTCAGGGCCTGGCGGGCCTTGTCGATCTCGAACGCCAGGGAGGCGCCCCTCATCCCGACCACCGCCGTGCGCACCTCGGAGAGGGCCTCGCGGGCGGCGGCGGCGACGGCCTGCATCTCTCGCTCGGCGGCCTCGGCGTCGCGGGTGACCAGACGAGCGGCCAGTTCGGCCTTGACGGCCACCAGGGTCAGGGTGTGGCCCAGGAGGTCGTGCAGGTCGCGGGAAATCCGCTCGCGCTCGGCCGTGGTGGCCAGGGCTCGGACCTCCTCGTGGGCGACGGCCAGTTCCTGGTTCTTCCGTTCGACATCCGTCTGCATCAGCGTGGCGAAGCCGGTGATGCCGCCGAACAGCAGGCCGGAGGCCCAGATCGGCCAGACGTGACGGTAGAAAGCCAGCCCCACCGCCAGCAGCGCGATCTCCAGGGCGATCATCACCCGGATCGACATCCGCCGCGACGGCAGGCGCGAGGCGAACGACATGGCGTAGATCGTGTAGACGCTCCAGCCGGCGTTGAACGGCGAAAGCGCCAGGCCGATGCCGTAGATCGCCAGCACCTGCCACAGCGCCGGGCGGCCCCGGTTTCTCCAGATGGCCCAGAACAGGCCGATGAAGACCAGCAGGCCGCCAATCGAGGCGACCAGCTCCAGCGTCCCGGGCCGGTGATTGAGCCAGGAGATGAAGTAGAACGGCAGGTAGGACAGGAAGATCAGGCTTCCGTTACGCCGCATCCCAACCCCGGCGGTCGCCGCCGGGGTCGCATCCTTGCCTCGTGTTCCCTGATCCATGGCGGCGATGTCGCGCGGCGGGCTCGTCACGGTCAAGCCGCTTGCCGCCGCCAGGCCGACCAGGCGCCGATCATGGCGGCGATGCTGATCGCGGCCAGGATCGAGAGGTGAT
Source organism: Caulobacter sp. UC70_42 (assembly GCF_044056025.1). Lineage (NCBI taxonomy): Bacteria > Pseudomonadati > Pseudomonadota > Alphaproteobacteria > Caulobacterales > Caulobacteraceae > Caulobacter > Caulobacter sp. UC70_42. The sequence goes on from NZ_CP171994.1 coordinate 4,918,953, forward strand.
GCGGGACGTCCGCCATCGGTTGCATGCCCGACAACATCTGCGACAGCTGTCCCAGGTGATAGGACGGCGTGACCTCAGCGATGTCGCCGGCCCACTTCGGCATGATGCTGAGCGGGACCCACAGGCCGCCGAACAGGCAGAGGCTCAGGAACAACAGGTTGGCGACGGCGGTGGCGCCCTGCGAGCCGAACCGCAGCCCGACGTTCAGGCCGATCAGGGCGAACGGGATGGCCGAAGCCAGACCCAAGCCCAGGGTCGCGGCCCAGCGCCACGGGACCATCCTCACGCCGCCCAACCAGGCCAGGGCGCCGAGCAGGCCGATCGCGACGCCGACCAAAACGAGGGCGGCGATCAGGCGACCGGCCAGGTAGCCGCCGGCGGGCAGCGGCGCGATCTGCTTCAGCTCGATCAGCTTGGCCTCGCGCTCGGCGGCCACGGCGGCGCCGAAGCCGAACATGGCCGGGGCGATGGACGCGAAGATCACGTAGTTGGCCAGCATCATATGGGCGATCTCCTCGCGCCCCTTGCTGAGACCAAGGCCCATCATCCCGTAGAACAGCAGCGGCAGGGCCACGCTGGGGATGATGAACTGCGGGGTGCGCCAGGTGGAGACGATCTGGGCGCGAGCTTCACGGATGTAGACGGACAGGGTGTGCATTTCAGGCGGCCTCGGCTTGACGGGTTGAGGCAGGCGCGCCGGCCTGCACGAGACGGGTGACGGCGTCCTCCAGCGAGGCGCCGGCGACGGTCAGATCATCGACAGTCTCATCGCGGGCCAGCAGTTCGCGCAGGGTGGCGGGGGCCGAGGGGGTCAGCAGCGTGACCCGGCCGCCATCGCGGCTGACGCCGGTGACCCGGGCCAGGTTCGAGAGTTCGGCGTCCGACAGGCGCGTGCGACAGCGAATGGCTACGCCCGAAACACGGCTCTTGATCGCTTCCGGCGTGCCGTCGGCGATAACCTGGCCGTGGTCGATGACCACGATGCGATCGGCCAGGGCCTCGGCCTCGTCCAGGTGGTGGGTGGTCAGCAGCACGGCCGCGCCCCGGGCGATCTCGGCGCGGACGGCGATCCACAGACCGCGACGGGCGTCGATGTCCATGCCGGTGGTCGGCTCATCCAGCACCAGGAAGTCCGGGCGGCCGGCGATGGCCAGGGCGAACTGCACGCGGCGCTGCTGGCCGCCGGATAGCGCGCCGCATCGACGACGCTCCAGCCCCTCGAGACCGGCCAGACGGAGGGTCTCGTCCAGAGGACGGGGCTGGCGATAGTCAGCCCCGGAACAGCTCGACCTGTTCGCGGACCGTCAGGGTGCGCGGCAGACCGGCTTCCTGCAGCATGACCCCCATGCGGCCCCGGGCGGCGACGTCACGCGGGTCGCCGCCGAACAGGCTGGCGGTCCCCGCGTCGGGACGAAGGCGACCTGTCAGCAGGGCGACGCTGGTGCTCTTGCCGGCGCCGTTCGGCCCCAGCAGGGCGACGCACTGACCGGGACGGATGTCGAGATCCAGGCCGTTCAGGGCCAAGGCGGCGCCGCGACGCTTGACCGCTTGGCGCAGCATCGCGATCGGTTCGGAAGGTCTGGATGACATGGGTGGCTCCCTCGTTGTGAAGCCACCATGCCGTCGCCCGACGCGGTCCATCAGTGCCGCGCGTCACGGACGTCGCATGACAAACGTCACCCTTAAGTCATCCAAGGCCGCGTTTTCGCGGAGCCGCCTCGCCGCGCTCGCGTTTTGACAGCGAGTATCCGAGAGGCAGCGTCATGATCAGCTCTTCCTTCCGTCGGGACACCATCACCCGGCCGATCTACCAGTGGGCCAAGGGCGTGCTGCCCGCCCTGTCCGAAACCGAGCGCGACGCGATCGAGGCCGGCGACACCTGGTGGGACGCGAACCTGTTCACCGGCGATCCGGACTGGAACGAGCTGCTCTCCTATCCCAAGCCGATGCTCAGCCCCGAGGAGCAGGCGTTCTTCGATGGCCCCGTGAACACGCTGTGCGCCATGCTCGACGACTGGCGCATGACCTGGGAGACGCGCGATCTGCCGCCCGAGGTCTGGGACTTCCTGAAGCGCGAGAAGTTCTTCGGCATGATCATCCCGAAAGCGTTCGGAGGCCTGGGCTTCTCGGCCTTTGGTCACGCCGAGATCGTCCGCAAGATCGCCACCCGCTCGACCTCGGCGGCGGTGACGGCGATGGTGCCCAATTCGCTCGGCCCGGGCGAGCTGCTGGTGAAGTTCGGGACGAAGGAACAGCAGGACTATTGGCTGCCGCGCCTCGCCGACGGCCGTGAAGTCCCCGCCTTCGGCCTGACCAGCCCTGAGGCCGGCTCCGACGCCGGCGCCATGGTCGACGAGGGCGTGGTCGTTCGCGGAACGTGGAAGGGCGAGAACGTCCTGGGCATCCGCCTGAACTGGCACAAGCGTTACATCACCCTCGGCCCCGTCTGCACGGTGCTGGGCCTGGCCTTCAAGCTGCGCGACCCCGATCGCCTGCTGGGCGGCGAGGAGGACATCGGCATCACCTGCGCCCTGGTGCCGACTGACACGCCGGGGGTCAGTATCGGCCGTCGCCACCTGCCGGCCTTCCAGACCTTCCAGAACGGTCCGAACTGGGGCCAGGACGTCTTCATCCCGCTGGACCTGATCATCGGCGGCGCCGAGCGCGCCGGCCAGGGCTGGAAGATGCTGATGACCGCCCTGGCGGCCGGGCGCGGCATCTCCCTGCCCGCCATGGCCGGTGCGGCGGCCGCCTACAGCGCGCTGACCACCGGCGCCTATGCCCGGGTGCGCAGCCAGTTCGGCATCGCCATCGGCAAGTTCGAGGGCGTGCAGGAGCGTCTGGCCCGCATCGCCGGCAACGCCTACCTGGTCGACGGCGCGAGGCGGCTGACCTGCGCGGGCCTGGACCTCGACAGGCATCCGTCGGTGATCTCGGCGATGATGAAGTCGGGCGCGACCGAGCGGATGCGCGTCGTGGTCAACGACGCGATGGACGTCCACGGCGGCAAGGCGATCATGGAGGGCCCGCGCAACTATATGGGCAGCCAGTACCGCGCCCTGCCGGTCGGCATCACGGTCGAGGGCGCCAACATCCTGACCCGCAGCCTGATGGTGTTCGGCCAGGGCGCGATCCGCGCCCATCCCTACATGCTGAAGGAGATCCTGGCCCTGGGCGATCAGGACGACGCCAGGGGCCTCGCGCAGTTCGACGAGACGTTCTGGAAACATGTCGTCCACGCCCTGCGCAACGGTATCCGCGCCACGGCCCGCGCCTGGACCGACGGCGCCCTGGCGCCCGCGCCGGACGCCGGCCGCGCCGCCCGCTTCTACCGCAAGCTGGGCCGCTACAGCGCCGCCTTCGCCCTGACCTCGGACATCGCCCTGCTGACCCTGGGCGGCGAATTGAAGCGCAAGGAGATGCTGTCGGCGCGTCTGGGCGACATTCTTTCCGAGATGTACTTCCTGTCCGGCGCCCTGAAGCGCTGGGAGGACGACGGCCGACCGGACGCCGACTTCCCGCTGCTGCAATGGTGCGCCGAGACGGCCTTCGCCACGATCGAGCAGCGGCTGGACGAGGTCTTCGCCAACCTGCCCAATCGCTTCGCGGCATGGCTGCTGCGCGCGGCTGTGCTGCCGTTTGGCGCCCGCCGCCGAGGTCCGTCGGACCACGTCACCCGCGCCTGCGCCGACCTGATCCTGCACCCGTCCGCCACCCGCGACCGCCTGGTCGAGGGCGTCTATGTCGGCGGCAAGGACGAGGCGATCGGTCAGTTGATCGACGCCTTCGAGCGCGTGGTGGTCACCCAGCCGATCCATGACCGCCTGAAGGACCAGGGCGTCCGCCACTGGAAGGACGGCCTGGCCAAGAACCTGCTGACGCCGGATGAGATCGCCGCCCTCGACGCCGCCGATCAAGCGGTGGCGGCCGTCATCGCGGTCGACGACTTCGCGCCCGAGCAACTCTCGCCCCGTCCGGTGGAAACGGCCCAGCCCGCCAAGCGACCAAAGCCCATCGCGGAGCCCTCGGTCGTCACCGAGCCCCGCTCCTTCGGCGAGGGCTCGACGGCCTAGAAAACCGAGCGGTACAACGTCAGGGACGACTCTCCTTGAGTCCCTGAAAGGTCGGCCGGTCCATGCACACGCAGAGAATCCTGGTGACCGGCGGCGCCGGCTTCGTCGGCTCGCATCTGTGCGACCGACTGTTGGAGACAGGGGCCGAAGTGCTCTGCGTGGACAACTACTACACAGGCTCGCGCCAGAACGTGGCCCAGAACCTGACCAATCCGCGCTTCGAGCTGCTACGCCACGACGTGACCATGCCGCTCTATGTCGAGGTCGACCAGATCTACAACCTGGCCTGCCCGGCCAGTCCGGTGCACTACCAGTTCGATCCCGTGCAGACGACCAAGACCAGCGTCCACGGGGCGATCAACATGCTGGGCCTGGCCAAGCGGGTGAAGGCCAAGATCCTGCAGGCTTCGACCTCGGAAGTGTATGGCGACCCAACCATTCACCCCCAGGTCGAAAGCTACTGGGGCAACGTCAATCCGATCGGCATCCGCTCGTGCTACGATGAGGGCAAGCGCTGCGCCGAGACCCTGTTCTTCGACTACTGGCGCCAGCACAGGCTGCGCATCAAGGTGGCGCGGATCTTCAACACCTACGGCCCGCGCATGCATCCGAACGACGGGCGCGTGGTGTCCAACTTCATCGTCCAGGCCCTGAAGGGCGAGGACATCACCCTCTATGGCGACGGCGCCCAGACGCGCTCTTTCTGCTATGTCGACGACCTGGTCGACGGCCTGATCCGCCTGATGAACACCGGCGACGAGGTGACCGGCCCGATCAACCTGGGCAACCCGGTCGAGTTCACGATGAAACAGTTGGCGGAGCTGGTCGTGGAGCTCACGGGCAGCAAGTCGGATCTCGTCCACCGCCCCCTGCCCTCGGACGACCCGCGCCAGCGCCAGCCCGACATCACCCTGGCCAAGCAGGTGCTGGACTGGACCCCGACCGCCCCGCTGAAGGTCGGCCTGATGCGGACGATCGAGTATTTCGACGGGCTGTTGAAGGCGGCTTAGCGCTTCCGGCCCAGCCAGCGCAGATCGGCGTCCGGCCCATCATTGCGGCCGCCGAACCAGCCCGTCCAGAAGTGGACGTAGTCTCGCAGCATGTCGCGCGGCACGAAGAAGCCATGGCTGTAGGGCGTGTCGACGCCGATCGCCAGCTTCGGGTCGGGCTTGTCCTCGTACCAGCTGCCGAACAGGTGGTCCCAGATCGGCGCGATGCCGAAGTGGCCCGTGGGCCGGCTCATGTCCAGCTTGTGGTGCTCGCGGTGATGGTTCGGCGACTGGAGCAGCCAACGGCCGATCCAGCCCCAGTCGGACTCGATCTTGGAATGGATGATGAAGCCCAGGGCCACGACCAGCACATTGACGTAGATCATCACCTCGCCCGGCGCGCCCAGCACGGCCAGCGGCAGGTTGACGACGAAGGTGGCGGTGAAGGTCACCGGATGCTGGCGCACCGAGGTCACCACGCCAAAATCCTCGGCCGAGTGGTGATAACGGTGCAGCGGCCACATGAACTTGGTGTGGTCGATCCGATGGGTCCAGTAGTCGAAGAAGCTGTAGAGCGCGAGATAGAGCGGCAGTTGCAGCGCGAACGGCAGCGGCGGCGGGCCCAGGTTCACCCCCGTATGGGCGGCGATCGCATCATGCAGCCAAGCCCCCGAGATCATCGAGGCGCCCAGCATCAGCACCCGGCCGACGATGTCGAGCACGTGGCCCTGCCCCAGGATGAAGACCGCCAGGTCGGTGTTCAGCGACGGCGTGCGGGCGAGCAGCAGTTGGCGTAGCGAGCTGTCGCGCCAGCCCACCACCACGCACTCGATCCACAGCGCCGTCGGCAGCAGCAGAAAGACCAGGAAGACATTGTTCAGATGGTCGTGAACCGACGCCGTATGCAGGGTCTTGCCCAGGATCGTCAGGCTCAGTTCGGCGGGGATCAGGCGCAGCGACAGCCACCAGGCCGCGCCCGCGACGGCGGCATAGGCCACAAAGCCCGCGACCAGCGCGGCGCGGCCGAGGCCCTGACGCGGCGGGGTGTCGACGCCGATCTCGGCGGCGGCTTGCAGCACTGCAGGTTTCAAACGTCCCGTTCCCCTGAACTTTCGGCGGCCATTCATGACGCGGCGCGTTAAAACTTGGTGTGGCGGCGCAACGTTCGGTCGAGACGGGCGGAACTTGTCCAAAGCGTCCCGCTCGCCTAACAGCCGGGCATGATCCGTTCCGCGTTTCTGATCGCCCTGCTTTCCGCCGCCTCGACGCCGGTTCTCGCCCAGGCCCAGGAGGTCGAGGCGATCTCGGTCTGGGGTCGCCGCGCCAACGACTTCGGCCGCGCGACGTCCGCCAGCGAGGGCCGCATCGCCTACGCCGACTTCGCCGTGCGTCCGCTGCTGCGCCCGGGCGAGTTGATCGAAGCCGTGCCCGGCCTGGCCGCCACCCAGCATTCGGGCGCAGGCAAGGCCAACCAGTATTTCCTGCGCGGCTTCAACCTTGACCACGGCACGGACCTGTCGGCCTCGCTGGACGGCGTGCCGCTGAACCTGCCCAGCCACGGTCACGGCCAGGGTTATCTCGACCTCAATGTCCTGACTCCGGAGTTCGTCCACGACATCGGCTTCAAGAAGGGACCCTATTCCGCCGAGAACGGCGACTTCGCCACCGCCGGCGCCGTCGCCTTCGAGACCGCCGACCACCTGCACGGCGACGGGCTGCAGGCCTGGGTCGGCGAGAACGACTACTACCGCGCCGTAGGCTCCAAGGCCCTGAGCCAGAACGTGCTGGTCGCCGCCGACGTCTCGACCGCGCGCGGCGCCTGGTCGACGCCGGAGGACCTGAAGAAGATCAACCTCCTCGGGCGCGCCCTCGTCGGGGGCTGGTCGATCACCGCCCTGGCCTACGACGCCGACTGGAACGCCACCGACCAGATCCCGCGCCGCGCGGTCGAGGATGGGCGGCTGGGCTATCTCGACGCGGTCGACAAGACCGACGGCGGGAACACCTCGCGCTACATCCTGTCCGCCCGCCGCCGCGACCTGCTGCGCGGCCTGGACAGCGTGGTCTATGTCCAGCGCTACCGGCTCGATCTCTATTCGAACTTCACCTACTTCCTCGAGGATCCGGTCCATGGCGACCAGTTCGAGCAGGTCGACCAGCGCTGGATCTATGGCGGCGCGCTGACCAAGCGCTGGACGCTAGGGGACGGCTGGAGCGCCCGCACCGGCGCCTCGGTCCGCATCGACGACATCGGCAAGGTCGGCCTCTATCGCGCCACCGCCCGCGTCCGTCGCGAGACGGTGCGCCAGGACGCGTTGACCGAATGGTCGACGGCCCTGTGGGGCGAGGCCTCTCGATCCTTCGGCAAGCTGGACGCCACCTTCGGCCTGCGCGCCGACGCCATGGGCGCGGACGTCAAGGCCGGCGATCCCCGCAACGCCGGCGACGTCAGCGACCTGCTGGTCAGTCCCAAGCTGGCCCTGGCCTGGCGCCTTTCGAAGACCTTCGAGCTCTACGCCGACGCCGGACGCGGCTTCCATTCCAACGATGCTCGCGGGGCGGTGATCACGGTCGATCCGGTCACCGGCGATCCGGCCGAGCGTGCGCCGCTGCTGTCGCCGTCCGACGGCGCGGAGCTGGGCCTGCGCTGGAAGCGCGCGGGCCTGACCCTGACGGCGGCCGCCTGGGCGCTGCGCGTCGATTCAGAGCTGGTCTATGTCGGCGACGCCGGCTTTACCGAGGCCGCCGGCGCGACCCGACGCAAGGGGATCGAGCTGTTGGCCGACTGGCGACCAACCGCTCATCTGAACCTGACGGCGTCCTACGCCGGAACCCACGCCCGCTTCACGAATGGCGACCGCATCCCCAACGCCGTCGGTTCGGTGCTGAGCGCCGGCGCCAGCTGGAAGCTGGGCCAGGCCTCGACCCTCTCTCTGACCTGGCGCCGCCTCGGCGCCGCGCCGCTAATCGAGGACAATTCCGTGCGCTCGCGGCCGACCAGCCTGGTCAACGCGCTGTTCGTCCAGGATTTCGGCAAGGCCAGTCTGATGGTCGAGGTTCTGAACCTGACCAACAGCAAGAAGGACGACATCGCCTATGCCTATGCCTCGCGGCTGCCCGGCGAGCCGGCGGATGGCGTGGAGGATATCCACTTGCACCCGGTCGAGCCCCGCACGGTCCGCGCCGGCATCAAGATAAATTTCTGACACATTCACGCGAAAATGGGGTGATTTTCGCCCGAGCCCTGGCAAGGTCTCCGCGGGGTTTTGTCAGGGTTCTGAGGGGCTGAATGTCCAAGCGTTCTATTCGCTACGTCGTGGCTGGCGTGCTCGCCGCCGCGCTTGCTTCCACGTCGTTCGTTTCTGGCGCTCACGCCGACGCCATCAAGCAGACCAAGGCGCCGTTCGACGACAAGTTCCGCCAGCTCGAGGGCGAGGACTGGCCGACGCCGACTGACTACCGCAACGCCGCGGGCGCGCCGGGCTATCGCTACTGGCAGCAGAAGGTCGACTACGATGTCGCCGTTCGCCTGAACGAAGACACCAAGCTGCTGACCGGCAAGGAGACGATCACCTACAAGAACAACTCGCCGGACAGCCTGCCCTATCTGTGGCTGTTGCTGGACCAGGACTACAAGCGCGACTCGATCAGCAAGCTCACCGAGACCGTCTCGGGCGACTCCATCAGCCTGGGCCAGGTGCGCCGCATTCAGCGCATGAAGGAATGGGAAGGCGGCTTCACCATCAAGTCGGTGAAGGACGCCTCGGGCCGTCCGCTGAAGTTCACCGTCGTCGACACCCTGCTGCGCGTCGACCTGCCCACCGCCGTGCGCGGCAATGGCGGCGAGACCAAGATCACCATCGAATGGTCGCTGCCCATGGTCGAGAACAAGGTCGTCGGCGGCCGCAGCGGCTATGAGTGCTTCACCGGCAAGGGCGAGGACGGCAACTGCATCTACGAGGGCGCCCAGTGGTTCCCGCGCCTGGCCGTCTATTCGGACTATGAAGGCTGGCACAACAAGGCCTTCCTCGGCTCGGGCGAATTCACCCTGGAGTTCGGCGACTATCGCGTCGCCCTGACCGTGCCGTCCGACCACGTGGTTTCGGCCACCGGCGTGCTGCAGAACCCCGCCGCCGTGCTCAGCCCCGCCCAGCGCGACCGCCTGACCAAGGCCCGCACCGCCGCCGAACCGGTCTATGTCGTCACCCCCGAGGAGGCGCTGGCCGCCGAGAAGGGCAAGGCCACGACCGAGAAGACCTGGGTGTTTTCGGCCAGCAACGTCCGCGACTTCGGCTGGGCCAGCTCGCGCAAGTTCGTCTGGGACGCCCTGGGCGTGAAGCAGGAAGGCGACGCCGCCCATCCGGTGGTCATGGCCATGTCGTTCTTCCCGAAGGAAGCGCGCCCGCTGTGGGACGCCTATTCGACCAAGTCGATCGCTCACACCCTCAAGGTCTATTCGGACTTCACCTTCTCCTATCCCTACCCGGTGGCCCAGTCGGTCAACGGCCCGGTCGGCGGGATGGAATATCCGATGATCTCCTTCAACGGCCCGCGGCCGACGAAGGACAAGAAGACCGGCGCCCTCACCTATACCGAACGCGCCAAATACGGCCTGATCGGCGTGGTCATCCACGAAGTGGGCCACAACTACTTCCCGATGATCGTCAATTCGGACGAGCGCCAGTGGACCTGGATGGACGAGGGCCTCAACAGCTTCCTCGAGTTCCAGGCCGAGGTGCAGTGGGACAAGAAGTTCCCGTCGCGGCGCGGCGAGCCCAAGGACATCGTCGAGTACATGGTCAGCCAGGACCAGGTGCCGCTGATGACCCAGTCGGACTCGGTCATCCAGTTCGGTCCGAACGGCTACTCCAAGCCCGCCACTGCCCTGGTCATCCTGCGTGAGACGGTGATGGGCCGCGAACTCTTCGACCGCGCGTTCAAGGAGTACGCCACCCGCTGGCGCTTCAAGCACCCGACGCCGTACGACTTCTTCCGCACCATGGAAAAGTCGTCGGGCATCGATCTCGACTGGTTCTGGCGCGGCTGGTTCTACTCGACCGACCACGTCGACATCTCGCTGGACAAGATCGTCAAGGCCCGCCTCGACAGCGGCGATCCGGACGCCGAAGCCGCCGTCCGCAAGGCTCGCCAGGGCACGGAGCCGGAATCGCGCACGACCGCCAACAACAAGGCGCCGACGGTCATCGATCGCGACCCCAAGGTCCGCGACTTCTATGACCAGACCGACGAGTTCACCGTGTTCGAAAGCGCCCGCAAGAAGGCCAAGTCGGCCCGCGAGGACATGACTCCGGAAGAGCTGGCCGCCCAGGACTTCAAGGACAACCTCTACCGCTTCACCTTCCGGAATATCGGCGGCCTGGTGATGCCGGTGATCCTGAAAATGGACTTCACCGACGGCACGACGGAAACGGTCCGTATCCCGGCCGAAATCTGGCGCAAGAACTCCAAGCAGGTCACGTGGCAATACGTGTCCGGCAAGGAGCTGAAGGGCGCCGAACTCGACCCGCTGTGGGAAACCGCCGACGCCGATCGCGGCAACAACGTCTATGACGGCGCCATCACGCCGACGACGCTGAAGATCATGAAGTTCCCGGACGCGTCGAACCGGATGAAGGACGCCAATCTGAAGGTGGAACCCGGCGGTCTGGGCACCTTCCCGGCCCCCGATCCGAAGAAGGACGGCGACAAGAAGGACGAAGGTCCGAAGTGATAGCGCGCGCGGTCGCCCTTATCGCGGCGGCGGGCCTCGCGCTCGCCCCGCTCCCGGCGGCCGCGCATCGCGGCCACGGCGCGCTGAGCGTCGTGGAGATCGACGCCAAGACCGGCGCGGTCAGGGTCAGCCATCGGATTCCGGCGCACGACGCCGAACCGGCCCTGGCCCTGATCGCCCCGGACGCCCAGGCCAGCCTCGACGATCCCGAGGCGGTCGAGGCCCTCAAGACCTACATGCTCGAACACTTCGGCGTCGCCGTGAACGAAGCGCCGATCGCTCTCACGCTTAAGGACATGACCCTCGGGGCGGACGAGGTCCGCTTCGAATATGCCGGCAAGATCGCACCGGCCGACGTAGCCGCGGCCGTGACCGTCAAGGCCGCCATGTTCGCCGACGTCTATGGCGACGAGGTCAATCAGGTGAACATCCGTCGCCTCGGCGTGACCCGCACCCTGGTGTTCAACGGCGCCGAAGCAGCCCTCCCCCAGACGCTGGATGCGGTCGACGCGGCCAACTGAGGCCCGACATGACAAACGTCACCTCGCGCGCCTGACGCCCGGCACTGCAACGCTTTGAGTCGTTCCGGCAAGGTCCTCGCGACAGAGGAGACCTTCCATGACCTTCACGACCCGCCGCGCCGCCCTTCTGGCCGCCACGGGACTGGCCGCGATCAGCGCTTCCGCGCTGGCGACCGACGCCTTCGCCCAGAACTCCGCCCACGGCGACGACGCCCGTTCCGGCTAAGAAGGAGCCATCGACCCAGGTCCAGGGCGTGACCGTCACCGCCCCCTCGGCCCAGGATATCAAGACCTCGATCGACCGTCGCAGCTACAGCCTGGGCAAGGACCTGCAGGCGACGACCGGCTCGGTCGCCGACGTGTTGCGCAACGTTCCCTCGGTTCAGGTCGACGTGCAGGGCAATGTCAGCCTGCGCGGCGACCCCAACGTCACCATCATGATCGACGGCAAGCCATCGGGCATGTTCAAGGGCGACAATCGCGGCCAGGTGCTGCAGCAGATCCCCGCCAGCCAGTTCGAGCGGGTCGAGGTGATGACCAATCCCTCGGCCGCCTTCAGCCCCGAGGGCTCGGCCGGGATCATCAACCTCATCACCAAGCAGCAGCGCGGCGTCGGCACGACCGGTTCGGTCCGCGCCAATGTCGGCACGGAAGGCCGCAAGAACGCCAGCATCAGCCTGGCCCGCAACACCAAGAAACTGACCTTATCGGCCGACGCCGGCTGGCGCCGCGACAAGGCCAAGGGTTCCATCGAGGACGACCGCTCGCGCCTGGATCCCGTCACCGGGCGCTACGCCGACAGCCGCCAGAAGATCGGCTTCAACAGCCACGGCCGGTCGCATAACGCCCGCGCCGGCGTCGACTACGACCTCGACAAGCAGACCCGCCTCAGCGCCGAGGCCCGCTACACCGACACCTCCTACGACTCCAAGGCCGGCTCGTCCTACGAGGGCAAGGACGTCAACGGGCGCCCATCGTTCGCTACCAGCGCCTCAGCGACGGCCACATGAAGAAGTCGGTCGCGGGCCTGACCGGCGACCTGCGCCGCAAGTTCTCCGGCGACGAGCACGAATTCACGCTGCACACCAGCGTCGAGCGCACCCGCGACCGCCAGATCACCGACGCCAACGGCTTCAACCAGCTGCCGGCCGTCTCGAACTATGTCGAACACGTCAGCATCGGCGACGAACTGGTCCAGAGCCGCCTGAAGGCCGAATACAAGCGCCCCCTGGCCGGCGGCGCCAAGCTTGTGGCGGGCTACGAGCTGCAGGTCGACAACAACGACTATGACAACTACGGCGCCCGCGGCCGACGGGCGCCGCCCTGGTCGTCGATCCGGCCCTGACCAACCGGTTCAAGTACGATCAGGTCGTCCACGCGGTCTACGCCACGGTAAGCCGGCCGATCGGCGACCTGACGATCATGCCGGGCCTGCGGATCGAGGAGGTCACGGTCGACACCAACCAGGTCACGTCGAACCTGAAGGACAGCTACGACTACCTGCGCGCCTATCCCTCGCTGCACGTGCAGTACAAGCTCGACGACACGCGCCAGGTCAACGCCAGCTATAGCCGCCGCATCCAGCGCCCGACGGCTCAGGACCTGAACCCGTATCGGATCTATCAGGACCCCTATAACTACCGTCAGGGCGACCCGCGCCTGAAGCCGCAGACCACGGACGCGTTCGAGGTCGGCTACCAGCTGCGCAAGGGCTACAACTACTACCAGGGCACGCTCTACTATCGCGAGGCCCGCGACGGCGTCACCGACGTGATCCGCGACATCGGCGACGGCGTGCTGCTGACCACCAAGGCCAACCTGGCCAAGAGCAGAAGCGGCGGCCTGGAACTGGTGGCCAACGCCCGCCTGACGCCCAAGATCTCGTACACGATCAGCGGCAACGCCTTCTGGAACCAGATCGGCGCCACCGACCTCGGCTTCCCCGACAAGCGCTCGGCCTGGACCGTCTCAGGCTACGCGGCCCTGAACGTCCAGGCCACACCCAAGGACTTCCTGCAGATCAGCGGCTTCGCCACGGGCAAGCGCCTGACGCCGCAAGGCTACAAGGAACCGACCGGCATGTTGCTGCTGGGCTATCGCCACAAGTTCAACGACCGCGTCTTGGGCGTGGTGACGGTGCAGGACGCGCTGAAGACCTTCGGCGACAAGCTGGTCATCGACACGCCGGCCCTGAAGGACCGCCGCGCCCTCGACCTGGACCTGCGGGCCATATTCGTCGGCGTCACCTACAATTTCGGCGGAACCGGCGCCCGCGACCCGCGCCGCCGCCGCGAACCGGCCTTCGACTTCCAGACCAGCCCGGGCGGCGTCGGACCGATGTAACCTCTCGCCCCCTCCACCCTGGAGGATACGTCAGCCGCCCCCTCGACGAAGCCCGTCGCGGAGGGCGGCCCGTCCGCTCACTTCAGCGAGAAGGGCACCCAGCGGCGGTCGTTCTCGAGAACCTCGAAAGCCCGATCGACCGGCGGAAACGCGCGCTGCGCACAATCGGTCCGCTCGCAGATCCGGCAACTGACGCCGATGGGCGCCGAGGGGCCCGTCAGGTCCAGGCCGTCGGCATAGACCAGTTGATCGGCGTACTGCGCCTCGCACCCCAGACCCAGGGCGTAGCGGCGATCGGCCTGCAGATAGGCGCCGGAAGACTTCACCACGCCCTTGGCGACGCAGACATAGCGCAGCCCGTCCGGCATCTCGGCCAGTTGCACCATCCAGGCGTCGGGCCGGCTGAAGGCGTCATGGACGTTCCACATCGGACAGGTCCCGCCGAACCGGGCGAACTGAAAGCGGGTGGCGCTGTGGCGCTTGGTGATGTTGCCCGCGCGGTCCAGCCGCACGAAGTAGAACGGCACGCCCCGCGCGCCCGGCCGCTGAAGGGTGCTGAGGCGATGAAACACCTGCTCCAGGCTCGTCTGGAAGATGAGGCTCAGTTGTTCGACATCGTGGCGCTCGCGCCGCGCGGCCTCGCGGAAGCGACCATAGGGCAATAGCAGCGCGCCCGCGGCATAGTTCAGCAGCCCGGTGCGGCAGACCCGGGCGGCGCTCTCGCTGCGGAACGACGCGGCCTTCAGCTCGGCTTCGACGACATCCGCCAGGGTCATGGCCGCGATCTGGTAGGCCATCTGGAAACTGCGCGTCGCCGCTGGCTGCGCCGCGCCCAGCAGCAACCGCCCTGTCTCCGGCTCGAACCGGCGCAGGAGGTCGAACTCGCGCGAGCGCTCCACCGTCACGCCCAGGCGCTGGGCCAGATGACGCTCCAGGGTCCGCTCGCCGTCGCCCTCCTCCAGGCCCAGCTCACCGGCCAGGGCTTCGGCGGCGACATCCAGGGCGTGAACGTAATTGTCCTTGTAGTGGAAGAAGTCGCGCACCTCTTCATAGGGAAGTAGGGCGCTGGCGACGACACGCTCATCCAGCGACACGGCCTCCTCGGTCTGCTTCAGGCGCTCGTCCAGCTGTCTGTAGGCGCGATGCAGCGCCAGATAGGTCCGCGCGAACTGCGGGGCGTTGGTCACGACCTGCTTGATCTCGCCCAGGCCCGGCGGGTCGCCGCCGCTGACCGGATCGGCGACCGCTTCGCGCAGGTCGGCGATCAGACGCTGATCATCGGCGGCGTCCAGGGCCGTGGCGTCGACCTCGAACACGCGCATGGCGTCGATCAGCACCCGCGCCGTGACCGGCCGTTGATTGGCTTCAATCTGGGAAAGGTAGCTTGGCGACAGACCCAGCCGGATGGCGCAGGTCTCCAGCGTCCAGGCCCGCGCCTGGCGCAGCAGCCTCAGCCGAGGACCGATGAAAAGCTTCTCACGCACCTTCGCAACTTTGCAACTTTGCAGGATTCGCCATCACAGCCCCTCCGCCAACGCCCGAAACTACGAGGGTCAGTCTGGACGACTTTCTCAACTTCGCCAAATTGCAATCTGTGAATGGCCTCGCCGCTCACGTCTCGGTCGCACCTTCCCGCCAGAGGCGACCATCTTCCTTCTCGGGGTGCAAGTTGCAGCACATTCTTGAAATTCTCGACCGTCGTCGCGAGCAGGCCAGGGCTGGCGGCGGGGAGGCGCGGGTGGCCGCCCAGCACGCCAAGGGCAAGCTGACGGCGCGCGAGCGGATCGACCTCCTGCTGGACGAGGGCTCGTTCGAGGAGTTCGACATGTTCGTCGAGCACCGCAGCGCCGACTTCGGCATGGCCGACCAGAAGATCCCCGGCGACGGGGTGGTCACCGGCTGGGGCACGATCAACGGCAAGGTCGTCTACGTCTTCTCCAAGGACTTCACGGTGTTCGGCGGCAGCCTGTCGGGCGCCCACGCGGCCAAGATCGTCAAGGTCCAGCGCCAGGCCATGAAGGTCGGCGCGCCGATCATCGGCCTGTTCGACGCCGGCGGGGCCCGCATTCAGGAGGGCGTCGACAGCCTGGCCGGCTATGCCGACATCTTCCTGGAGAACACCCTGGCCAGCGGCGTCATCCCGCAGATCAGCGTGATCATGGGCCCCTGCGCCGGCGGCGACGTCTATTCGCCCGCGATCACCGACTTCATCTTCATGGTCAAGGACACCAGCTACATGTTCGTGACCGGGCCCGACGTGGTCAAGACCGTCACCAACGAGGTGGTCACCGCCGAGGAACTGGGCGGGGCCCGGGTCCACGCCGCCAAGTCGGGCGTGGCCGAGGGCGCGTTCGAGAACGATCTTGAAGCCCTGACCCAGGTGCGCCGCCTGGTCGACTTCCTGCCCTCGTCCAACCGCGAACCCGCCCCCGAGCGCGAGAGCTTCGACGAGCCCTATCGCGAGGAGGCCAGCCTCGACACCCTGGTCCCGGCCGATCCGACCAAGCCCTACGACATCAAGGAGCTGATCCTGAAGATCGTCGACGAGGCCGACTTCTTCGAGATCTCCAGCGAATGGGCCAAGAACATCGTCGTCGGCTTCGCCCGCATGGACGGCGAGACCGTCGGCGTGGTGGCCAACCAGCCGCAGGTCCTGGCCGGGGTGCTGGACATCGACTCCAGCCGCAAGGCCGCGCGCTTCGTGCGGTTCTGCGACGCCTTCAACATCCCGATCATCACCCTGGTCGACGTGCCGGGCTTCATGCCGGGGACCAAGCAGGAGTACGGCGGCCTGATCAAGCATGGCGCCAAGCTGCTCTTCGCCTATGCCGAGGCCACGGTCCCGAAGATCACCGTCATCACCCGCAAGGCCTATGGCGGGGCCTATGACGTGATGAGCTCCAAGCACCTGCGCGGCGACCTCAACTACGCCTGGCCGACCGCCGAGATCGCGGTGATGGGCGCCAAGGGGGCGGTGGAGATCATCTTCCGCCAGGAGGCCAAGGACCCCGAGGCGCTCGCCGCCCGCGAGGCCGAGTACAAGGACCGCTTCGCCAACCCGTTCGTCGCCGCCAGCCGCGGCTACATCGACGACGTCATCATGCCACACGGCACCCGTCGCCGCATCGTGCGGGGAACTCAAGAGCCTCAAGGGCAAGGAACTGGCGAACCCTTGGCGCAAACACGACAACATCCCGCTCTAGGTCAGGACCCACCCATGTTCAGCAAAATCCTGATCGCCAACCGGGGCGAGATCGCGGTTCGGGTGATCAAGACGTGCCGTCGGCTGGGGATCGCTACGGTGGTGGTCTATTCGGACGCCGACGCGGGGTCGCTGGCCGTGGAGATGGCCGACGAGACTGTGCATATCGGCGCCTCGCCGGCCAATCAGAGCTATCTCGTCGCCGACAAGATCATCGCCGCCTGCCAGCAGACGGGCGCGCAGGCCGTGCATCCGGGTTTCGGCTTCCTGTCGGAGAACGCCAGCTTCGCCCAGCGGTGCGCCGACGAGGGGATCGTGTTCATCGGTCCCGATCCCGGCGCCATCCAGGCCATGGGCGACAAGATCGAGAGCAAGAAGTTCGCCCAGGCCGCGGGGGTGTCCTGCGTGCCGGGCCACATCGGCGAGATCGCCGACACGGCCGAGGCCGTGACGATCTCCGAGCAGATCGGCTATCCGGTGATGATCAAGGCCTCGGCCGGGGGCGGCGGCAAGGGCATCCGCGTGGCCTGGAGCCGCCAGGACGTTCGAGGAAGGCTTCCCGGCCGTGCGGGCCGAGGCCAAGGCCAGCTTCGGCGACGACCGCATCTTCATCGAGAAGTTCATCGAGAGCCCGCGCCACATCGAGATCCAGGTGCTGGGCGACAAGCACGGCAACGTCGTCCACCTGTTCGAGCGCGAGTGCTCGATCCAGCGCCGCAACCAGAAGGTCATCGAGGAGGCGCCGTCGCCGCTGCTGGACGAGGCCACCCGCGCGGCCATGGGCGCCCAGGCCGTGGCCCTGGCCAAGGCGGTGAACTATGACTCGGCCGGCACGGTCGAGTTCGTCGCCGGCCAGGACAAGAGCTTCTTCTTCCTGGAGATGAACACCCGCCTGCAGGTCGAGCATCCGGTCACCGAGCTGATCACGGGCCTCGACTTGGTCGAGCAGATGATCCTCAGCGCGGCCGGCCAGAAGATGGCCTTCGAGCAGAAGGACCTCTCGATCAACGGCTGGGCCATCGAGAGCCGCATCTACGCCGAGGACCCCTACCGCAAGTTCCTGCCCAGCATCGGGCGGCTGGTCCGCTACGCCCCGCCGGCGGAAGGCGAGAAGGACGGCTACACCATCCGTAACGACGCGGGCGTGCGCGAGGGCGACGAGATCTCGATGTACTACGACCCGATGATCTCCAAGCTGTGCGCCTGGGCCCCGACCCGCCTGGCGGCGATCGACGGCATGGGCCGGGCGCTGGAGGACTTCCACATCGAGGGCCTCTCCCAGAACATCCCGTTCCTGGCCGCGGTGATGGACCAGGCCCGGTTCCGGTCCGGCAAGATCTCGACCAACTACATCAAGGACGAGTTCGCCGACGGCTTCGCCGGGACCGAGCCGACGTCTGAGCAGATCGACATCCTGACCGCCGTCGGCGCGGCCATGCAGCGGGTCCACGCCGCCCGGGCCCGGTCCGACGCCTCGGGCCTGGCCGGTCCGCCGCGCGCCGAGTGGGTCGTGGCCGTCGGTCCCGCCAAGCGCCGGGTGAAGGTGGCCGGCGAGAACGGCGACGTCACCGTCGACCTGCTCGACGAGGGCCGCGTCCTGACCCTGACCGACATCGACTGGCGTCCGGGCAAGCCGGTGTTCAAGGCGGCCCTGAACGGCAAGGCCTTCACCGTCCAGGTCACGCCGGCCGCCGAGGGCTTCACCATCCGCCACCGCGCCGCCAAGGCCCGGGTGCTGGTCCTGACCCCGCGCAACGCCGAACTGCACGACAGGCTGCCCGAGAAGCAGGCCGCCGACACCTCCAGGCTGGTGCTCTCGCCGATGCCGGGTCTCGTCGTCTCCATGGACGTCGCCGCCGGCCAGCAGGTCCGCGAGGGCGAGGTCGTCTGCGTGCTGGAAGCCATGAAGATGCAGAACATCATCCGCGCCGAACGCGACGGCGTCGTCAAGGCCGTCAACGCCAAGGCCGGCGATCCCGTCGCCGCCGACGAGGTGCTGGTGGAGTTCGTCTGATGAATTACTTGGCTCGTGGCCCCTACGCGCCAAAGCGCCTGATCGAAATCGGCGAGGCCGCTCGCGGGTTGGGCGTCACCGCGCGGACGTTGCGCTACTACCAGGATCAGGGCCTGATCCGATCTCATCGCCTGGCCCGCAATGTTCGGGGTTACGACCTCGCGACCATCGAGCAATTGAAGGCCATCGTCGCGCTGCGCGCCGTCGGGCTGCCGGTCGCCGCCATTCGCGCCATTCTGGTCTTGCGCGATCAGCCCGACGCGCAGGTTCGCGCCTTGCGTTCGGCGCTGACCGAGGCGCTGCGCGAGCAACAGGCACAGATCCAGCGCCTGGCGGCTCTGTCCGAGGGCATGGCTTCCGACGACGCGGCGCTGCCGCCGGCCATCGCCGGACTGCAAGCCCCCTCCCCCGAGGCCGCCACGCCCTCCAAGCCGTGATCCGGTCACGCCGGAGCGATGCGCTCGCGCGGCGACCTCGCGAAGGCCTCGCCCGGAACGACGATCTTCGCCTGCGGCGACGAAGACCGAAGCGTCGGAGCTCCCTGTCAGCCCTGGAGGCGCTCGATGATGATGGCCGGAGCCATGCCGCCGGCGGCGCACATGGTCACCAGGCCGTAGCGGCCGCCGGTGCGCTCCAGCTCGTCCAGCACCGTGCCGATCAGGATAGCGCCCGTCGCGCCGATCGGGTGGCCCAAGGCGATAGCGCCGCCGTTGACGTTGACCTTCGACCGGTCGAGCTTGAGGTCGCGGATGAACTTCTCGGCGACGACGGCGAAGGCTTCGTTGATCTCCCAGAGATCGATGTCCTCGACCTTCAGGCCCGCCTTGGCCAGGACCTTGCGGGCGGCCGGCACGGGGGCGTTCAGCATCAGGGTCGGATCGTCGCCCATGTTGGCCATGGCCACCACGCGGGCCCGCGCCTTCAAGCCGTGCTTTTGCGCATAGGCCGGCGAGGCCAGCAGCACCGCCGCCGCGCCGTCCACGACGCCCGACGAATTGCCGGCGTGGTGCATGGCCTCGATCTTCAGGTCGGGATAGCGGCGATTGATCTGCCCGCGAAAGGTCGAGCCCTTCGCGTCATAGGGATAGTCGGCGATGGCCGTGAAGGCCGGCTTCAGTTGGGCCAGCCCCTCGGCGGTCGTATCGGGGCGCGGATACTCGTCGTGGTCCAACGCGACGCCGCCCTCGGGGTTCAGCACCGGGACGATCGACTTGGAAAAGCGCCCCTCGGCGATGGCGCGGGCGGCGCGCTTCTGACTTTCCAGACCCAGGGCGTCGAGGTCCTGGCGGGTGATGCCTTCCATGCTGGCGATGGCGTCGCCACAGACGCCCTGGTGCGACTGCGGATGCAGCATGTCCAGGTGTTCGTTGCCCGAGCCCATCAGGCCTGGCGGGAAGCCCGCCGCCTGCTCCTGGGCGGCCATGGCGGCGGTCAGGCTCATCATCTCGACGCCCCCGGCGACGATCAGGTCCTCCATGCCGCTCATGATCTGAGCCGCCGCGAGGTTCACGGTGGTGATGCCGCCGCCGCAGAAGCGGTCCAGGGTCATGCCCGAGGCCTTGACGTCATAGCCGGCGTCCAGCGCCGCCATGCGGCCCAGGTCACCGCCCTGTTTTCCCTTTTGCGTGGAGGTCGACCAGATCACGTCGTCGACGTCGGCGGTGTCGAGCTTGTTGCGCTCGGCGATGGCCTTGAGAACCGTGGCCGCCAGATGTTGCGGATGCAGATGGGCCAGAGCCCCCTTCCCGACCTTGCCGATACCGCGCGGCGTGCGCACGGCGTCAATGATCAGCGCCTCGGCCATGGCCGTCTCCTCCCGCGTTCTATTTATTGTTCTAGCGATTAATTGTTCGATTAATTTCCGTCAAGCGATCCGCGTAACGGCCGCGGCAGCCTAGCCCGCAGCCTCCGACCGCCCCAGGACGCCATGGAAAACCAGGTCGACCACGTGCTGGACGTACTGCTGGCGGACCTGATCGGTCAGCTCCGACAGGCCCAACGTGGTGGGCAATGAATAGCCGGCGTAGAAGATGTGTTCGCAGGCCCCGACGACGCTGTAATACAGCATGCCCGGATCAAGCGGCCGGAACGCCCCCTCGGCGACGCCCTGGGCGACGATAGCGCGATAGGCGGCGATCATGGGCTCGACGAAGATCTTGGCCACCCGCTCGCCGGACGCCTTGTCGCCCCGGACGATCATGTAGTTGATCAGTCGGTTGACATAGGGCGATCGGTAGTAGGTGTTGATGATGCCGCCGATATGGATGCGCAGCTTCTGCTCGGCGGAGATGTCCATACGGACCAGGTTGGCCAGATCGGCCATCGATCGCTCGGCCACGCGCTCCAGCAGCGCCAGCAGCAGGCCCTCCTTGCCGCCGAAATAGTACTTGATGAGCGCCGAGTTCAGGCCCGATCTCTGCGCGATCTCGCTCAGGGAGACCTCGATCGTGGATCGCTCGGAAAGCAGCGCCGCCGTGGCGTCGAACAGAGCGGCCCGGGAATCTCGCCGCGCGAGACCCGCATCCTTGGCTTGCGTTCGCGCCATGCTCCCCCCTCGACATCGGGCCTAGCTAATCGATTGACTAGAAACGTCAATAAGGTTGGCTTCGTCGAAGGTTGGGCTTCACCCCTTCACCGCACCAGCCCGACCATCCTCGACGACCCAGGTGTTGAGCGTCGCGACCGTGGCGCGGGGGTCGCGTACGTCCGAGATCGCCCGGTAGCGGGTCGTCATCCGGTCTCGCTCCACGTCGATCGACATGTAGCCGCGCACCCGGCTGTCGAAGAACTTGATCTGCGGGTTGTTGGGCATCGCCGCCATCAGTCCTTCATAGGGCGGCCCCGACGAGGTGATCGAGGTGCCGACGAACTCGGTGGCGATCGTGGCCGAGGCCGGATCGTCCGCGTTCAGCTTGACGTCGTTGGTCCAGAAGGAGTGGTAGTCACCGCTCAGCACCACGGGGTTGCGCGGCTTCAGCGTCGCGATCGCCTGGGCCAGGCGGTCGCGGGCGGCGGGGAAGCCGTCCCAGGTGTCGGTCCAGAACTTGGTGTCGGGTCCGCCGTCGCCGAAGCGCAGACCGGCCATCACCAGGTCCTGCCCCAGCACCGTCCAGCGCGCCTGGGTGTTGGCCAGGCCGTCATACAGCCAGCGCTCCTGGTCGAAGCCCAGGAACGTGCGGGCCGGATCGCGACGGTCGGGACAGGCCGCGTCGGCGACGATCTGACCCTTGCCGCCATTGGGGCCCTCCGAGCAGGGCTGGCGCGAACGGTACTGGCGGCCGTCCAGCATGAAGAACTCGGCCAGCTTGCCGTAGCGAACCCGGCGATGGATCGGCATCTGCAGCCGCGTGTCCAGCCGCGTCCGGCGGATCGGCATGGCCTCGTAGAACGCCTGGTAGCCGGCCGCCCGGCGGCGCAGGAAGGCGTTCGGCGAGACGCCAGGCGTCTTGGACCAGATCCCGGAATAATCGTCCTGGATCTCGTGGTCGTCCCAGATGGCCAAGCAGGGCGCGACCTGGTGCAGGCGCTGCAGGTCGGCGTCCGTGCGGTGCAGGGCGTAACGGTTGCGATAGCCGGCCAGGGTCGTGGCCTCTTCCAGGCCGTAGGGGCGGACGATCTGGTCCTTGCGGTCGGGGCCCATCGAATATTCGTAGATGTAGTCGCCGAGGAACAGGGTCAGGTCCGGGGCCTCGTCGGCCATGTGGCCATAGGCGCTGAAATAGCCGCGCTCCCAGTGCGAGCACGACGCCACGGCCAGGCGCAGGCGGTCGAGGTCGGCGTTCGCGGCCGGAGCGGTGCGGGTGCGGCCGATCGGGCTCTGCTGGCCCAACGCGGTGAACCGGTACCAGTACGGGCGGCCGGGACGCAGGCCGGCGACCTCGACGTGGACGCTGTGGGCGGCGGCGGGCTCGGCCATCGCGTCGCCGGCCATGACCACGCGACGGAAGGCCTCGTCGGCGGCCACTTCCCAACGCACGGGGACAGCGGCGCCCATGCCGCCCAGGCCGTCGGCGGCCAGGGGATCGGTCGCCAGGCGGGTCCACAGCACCATGCCGTCGGGCGCCGGGTCGCCACTGGCCACGCCGAGCGGGAAGACATAGGCGCCGCCGGCCCGGGCCTGGCCGAAGCGCAGCACGGCCGGGGCGACGACCAGGCCGGACAGCAACGCACGGCGGTTCAGGGTAAGCGGAGACATGACGACTCCTAGAGCTGGGTCCAGGCGCCGACGCCCTTGGCCTCGGCGACGGCGCGCACGCGGCGTTGCACCGGCGTGGGCGAGCCGACGACGCGCGGATCGGTGACGCTGACGAAGCTGGCCTCGACCGCCTCGCGCGTGACATGGACGGCGACGAAGCCGATCGCCAGGTGATCGCACCAGACGATGTCGCGGTTGCGCTCGGCCACGCGCTCGCCGAACGGGGCGTCCTTCATGGCCAGGACCACGCCCAAGGAAGGACCGGTCAAGGTGCTGGTCGACAGCTCCACCGCCACCCGCCCTTGTTCGTCGTGCAGTTCGTTGACGAAGGCCATGTGGCTGTCGCCCGACAACACGACCGTGCGCGCCCCGCTGGCGCGGATGGCGTCATAGACCCTCTGCCGCTCCGCCGCGTAGCCCGACCAGGCGTCGAGGTTCAGCAGCGGCAAATCGAGCTTGGTCAGCGCGAAGAAGCCCTTCAGGGCGCCAGAGGCCGGCGCCCAGCGGCTCATGTCCGGATAGGCGTAGTCGGCCATCACCGTGGCGCTGCCCAGCAGCACCCAGGGCCGGCCGGCGGCGACCGAGCCGCGCATCTCGCCGGCGATCCAGTCCACCTGCTGCTGGCCCAGCATCCGGCGTTCCGGGTTGGCGATCTTGCGGCGGAAGCCGTTCGAGGTCGGGCCTCCCATCCGGCAAGCGATCCAGGTCCTTCGGCAAGGCCAGCTGCGCCGCGCGGGCCTTGAGACGGGTCTCGGGCACGATCAGGGTGGCCAGGTCGCCGAACGCCACCGCCCGCTGGATGGCGTAGGGGTCGGCCGGGTCCGGATCGCGGATCGGCATCCACTCGTAATAGGCGCGGACGGCGGCGGCCTTGCGGGCCTCCCAGTCGCCGTCCTTGGCCGGATCGTGGTGCTGGGCGCCGTGCATCCAGTCGTCATTGGCGATCTCGTGGTCGTCCCAGGTGCAGATCCACGGCGCGCGCTGATGGGCGGCCTGGAGATCGGCGTCCGTCCGGGCCTGGGCGAAGCGGCGGCGATAGTCCTCGAGCGTGACGGTGTCGCGCGGCGGATCGGCCGGCCGCAGGGTGTCCAGACCCGGATAGTTGGAGGCGCCGTATTCGTAGATGTAGTCGCCGACGAACAGCACCGCATCCAGCTTTGGTCGCTCGGCGATGGCCCGATAGGCCTGGAAATAGCCCATGGTGTACATGGCGCAGCAGGCGACCACGAGGTCGAGATGGTCCAGCCGCCCGACCGGCAGGGTGCGGGTGCGGCCGACCGGCGAGCGCTGGCCGCCGGCCTCGAACTGGTACCAGTAGTCGGTGGCGGGCTTCAGCCCCTGCGCCACGACCTTGACCGTGAAGTCCCGCTCGGCCAGGGCGATGAAGCGCCCTTCTCCCACGACCTTGCGCATGGCCGGATCCGTGGCGATCCGCCAGCGGCCATCGACTTCGCCCAGGCCCGTGACCCGCGTCCACAGCAGCATCCGGTCCGCGCCCGGTTCGCCGCTGGCCACGCCGTGGCGGAAGGCGATCTCGCCCGCTTCGGCGCCGGAGGCCAAGGCGACAGCGCCGAGGGCCAGACCCGCCCCGACCACCCGCCTGCGATCGACCGTCATGACAAGCTCCTATCCAGAACGCGGAAACCCCGCCGCGGCGCGAAGCGTGCGCCGCGGCGAGGCCGATGGCCGAAGGGGAAGCGGCCGTCGATCAATAGCGCCAGCTGACCCGAACGCCATAGGTGCGCGGCTCGTGCGGCGAAGCCGTCGCCGCCGAGATGAAGGCGTTGCGGGTCTCTTCGAAATAGTCGTTGGCGGCGTTGTTGACCCAGACGCCGACCGCGTACTTGCCGTTGGCCGGACGCGCCGTGAGGCTGGCGTTGAACAGCCAGTAGTCGCCGATCACCGAGTTGGACGACGTGCTGAACATGTCGCTGCGATAGTTGTAGTTGGTCTCGGCCTCGACCTGCCAGGCGCCGACATCCATCACGTAGCTGATGGCGCCCTTGTAGTCGGTGCGCGGGAACGGCAGGCGCTCGCCCGAGCGGTCGCTGTAGACGATGGTGTTGTACTGGCCGGTGACCGGGTCCTTGGCCGCCTCGGTGGCGGTGGCGTTGACGAAGAAGAACTCGTCGTACTGACCGTACTTGTAGCCCAGCGACTGGCTGATCGTCAGGCGCGCGGTCGGCTTCCAGGTGATCTCCAGCTCGCCGCCCTGAATGTGCGACTTGGGCACGTTGATGATCCGGCCGACGCGGCCGGTCTGGGTGTAGAGCACGCCCTGCAGCTGCTGGTCGCGATAGTCGTAATAGAAGGCCGCGAGGTTGACGCGCAGGCGGCGGTCGAAGAACTCCGAGCGCAGGCCCGCCTCGTAGGCGATCAGCTTCTCCGGATCGAACGGATCCAGCTGCGAGGGCAAGCCGCTGTTATAGGTGGTGAAGCCGCCCGACTTCACGCCGCGCGCCACGCTGGCATAGCCCAGCACGTCCTTGGTGAAATGATACTCGCCGCCGACCTTGCCGGACCATTCGCCCATGTGGCGGTCCTTGCTGGTGTTGGCCCGCAGCGAATAGATCGGGGCCAGGATCTCGGTCTTGAAGTCCTTCAGTTCGCGGGTCTCGTCCTCCCAGCGCAGGCCGCCCGACAGGGTGAGGCGGCTGGTCAGGTCGTAGTCGAGGTTGAAGAAGACGCCGGTGGTCTCGACGTCCTGTTTGTAGGTGGTCGAGAACCAGTTCTTCAGCGTCGAGGCTTCCGAGAAGTCCGAATAGAAGCCGCCGTCGACCGACTCCGTGGAGTGGTAGAGGCCCGCCAGCCAGCGGAACGGCTGGTCGCCGGGCGAGGCCAGGCGCACTTCCTGCGACAGGGTGTCGATGTCGTTGAAGAAGAAGGTGCCCGCTTCGTTCGAGGCCGTGGCGTCCCAGTCGTTGAACTCGCGGCGCTTGAAGGTCTCGTAGCCGAGCACGGCCGTCAGGGCGGCCCAGCCGAAGTCATGGCGCAGGCGGATGTTGGCGCCGACGCCCTCGTTGTCGCGGAACGGCTTGGCGTTGGTCGAGGCGCCGATCAGATTGGCGAAATAGGGCGTGATGCCCCAGCCGGTGATGCGTGGGTCGGTGTCGATCGGGTAGAGCTTACCGATCGGGGCGTAGTTGTGCGACTGGAAGGCGCGGGTCACCAGACGCAGGCCCAGACCGTCGGACTTGTCGCGGTTGTAGCGCAGCGAGCCGTCGATCTCGGTGACGTCGCTCGGCTTCCAATCCAGCTTGAGGCGGGCGGCCCAGCGATCCTTGTCGCCAAGCTTTTCATGGGTGTCGCGGTGATACTGCCAGGCGCCGCCTTGATCGGTGGTCATGGCCAGGCGGGCCGACAGGGTCTCGGTCAGCGGACCCGACACGAAGCCGTCGATGTGGGCGGCGTCGAAGCGACCGTACGAGGCGGTCAGGCCCGCGTCGAACGTCCGGGTCGGGGCGTTGGTGATGACGCTGACCGCGCCGCCCGTGGTGTTGCGACCGTAGAGGATGCCCTGCGGACCGCGCAGCACCTCGATCCGGGCCACGTCGAACAGCGCGCCCTGGGTCATCGACCCGTACGGATAGGCCACCTCGTCGACATAGACGCCGACAGTGCCGGTGTTGTTGGCGGCGTAGTCGGTCAGGCCGACGCCGCGGATGCGGAACTGGGGCTGGCCGCCGCCCAGCTGGCTGGTGACCTCCAGGTTCGGGACGCTGTTCTCCAGATCATTCACGGTCTGGATATTGCGGCGGTCCAGTTCGGAGCCGCTGACCACGGTCAGGGCGGCGGCGACCTTCTGCTCGGATTCGGCGCGGCGGCGCGCCGTCACCGTGACCTCGTCCAGACGAGTGGAGCCGGCCTCGTCCGCGGCCGGAGCGGCCGCGTCGGCCGCGTCGGCCGCCATGGCCGGCCCCGCGAAGATCGCGGCGCTTCCCATCAGCAGGGCCACGAATTTCACTTTAGACAGTACACGCATCACGCCCCCTCTTCCCGACGACAAACGGTCCGGAAAAATCAGTTGTTCGACAGTTGGGGGATATAGGAGCGGCCCGTGTCGCTTTGATGAAACCCAGTCAAAGGCGCTCACCCACTCGCGCCTAGGTGGGCGTGCGGTCGATTGAACGACCAGAACAATATCGTTCGTTCGACTCGCTAAACCGTCGTGGGCACAAGGGCCAGCGCGGCCGCGCCAAGCCGCGCCTCCGCCCCCTGGGCCTCGGTCTC
The DNA here is from genome assembly GCF_044056025.1 of Caulobacter sp. UC70_42. NCBI lineage: Bacteria > Pseudomonadati > Pseudomonadota > Alphaproteobacteria > Caulobacterales > Caulobacteraceae > Caulobacter > Caulobacter sp. UC70_42. The sequence continues at coordinate 4,946,251 of NZ_CP171994.1, forward strand.
GGGGAGCGCCGCGCTCAACAGGGCCGAGCCCTTGATCCAGATCGCGAAGCGCATGGCGCTGAGCCGGGTCATGTCGAACGCTGGCGGCCAGACGGCCTCGCGCCGCGCATAGGTGCCCCCGCCCTCGGGGCCGCGCAGCAGCATGGCCATGTTCTCGAAAGCGGCGTCGCGCCGGGCGATCAGGCAGATCTGCGCGATCAGCCGGGCGTACTTGACGTAAAAGCCAGCGTCGCCCGGGTCTTCCGACGATCCCGGTCGCAAGGTCGGCGCCAGCAGCGCCGCCAGCCCCTGAAGATCGGTCGGCCGCTCGCGGTCGCGCGGGTTGCGGGTGTCCAGATAGTCGGGGATCTCGCGAAACACGCTGTGCCAGATCGCCTCGGCCAGAAACGAACGCATGTCGGCGAAGTGATAGAGGATGGTCGAGGTCGAGACACCGGCCGCCTGGGTCACGGTGCGGTTGGTGACCGCGCCGATGCCGCGCTCCAGAATCTGGTCGGCGGCGATGTCCAGCAACCGCATCTTCACCGATCCCGGCGCGTACCGCTTGCTGGGCGGCTCTGGCAGCACCAGGGCGCCGGTGAACCATCGCGCGACCTTGGCCTCGCCGCCGGACGGCTCGCCGAACGCCATGGCGATCAACCCTTCCAGGCTCTCGCGCAGCAGCAGTTCGTAGTCGAGCCGACGCGCCAGGGCCGCGGCGTAGAGCTCCTCCATCAGCAGATAGGGAAGATAGACCGCGCCCAGCCGCTCCAGCCGCGCGTCACGGGCCAGCAGCCCGTCCAGCTTGCTCCGCCGCATCGCCAGCCAGCGCGCCAGTGGTTCGCGCGCGGCCTGGGCGGCCTCGGGATCGATCAGAACCTCTTCCCAGATCCGGGCGAAGCGCGCCGAGGGTTCGGCCCGCGCCAGGACGTAGCGCGCGGTTATGTCGACCATCGTCCGTTGATCCAGGACCAGTCCGTCGACCTGGGACAGGAAGGCGTCATGGAACGCCAGATCCCCCTCCATCGCCGCTTCGACCATGGCGCCCACCACCCCGGCCTTGGCCTGGAAGAGATTGAAGATGACGGTGGTGCTCTTGCCGATCGCCGCGGCGAGGTCGCGCACAGACAGCGCCGCCAGCCCGTGTCCCGCCACGATGTCCATGGCCGCCGCCACCGCTCGCGCACGCGCGTCGTCGCGATCTGGAGCGGCCAAGGCCATCGGGTCTGATCGTGCTGGCATCGCGCTATGTAAGCCAGATTCCGGCGCGCGCTGCGCGATTCTGCTCACCGTTGCTCGACGGCGTCAGCCGGATCTCATTGCGCAACGGCCGCCCCGCCCCGGAGCACGCCCTTGAGGCGCTCTAGAGATCCCCCATCGTGGAACGTCGTCCCGGTCGCCGCCTGACTTCACGTTCCAGCGCCACCGCGTTGACCAGCACGCCATCCCTGTCGAGGATCGGAAAGACCTCGACCTCGCACCGATAGGCCTCGCCCGACTTGCGATAGTTGATCAAGGCGACCTTGGTCCGCTGCCCTTTTCGCAGCGCGCGCGCCAGCGCACGGCGTGTCGCGAGGCTGGTCCTCTCGCCCTGAAGCAGTCGAGGCGTTTTTCCCAATAGCTCCGAACTCAGATAGCCCGTCATGCGCTCGAAGGCGCCATTGACGTACAGGATGGTCGGCCCCGGATGCGAAAGCTCGCCATCCGTGACAACCACGGCCGTCTCCGAATCGACGGCCAGCGCCGCCACCAAATCCTCTAGGCCCATACTCACGCCACCACGCACTCAACTCACCCACCGCGACTGTGAACTAGATGGGATCGGCTAGATTGCAATTCATCAACCATTAACCGTGACTAATGGTCGCGCTTTACGGTGATTGCTCGGTTTGGGGAGGTTTTGCCCGCGACATACCGCCGTTTGGATTGGCTATTAGGGCCTCGTTAGCGTTTTGCGGCAACGTTCGAGCAACGATGTTCTCAGAGCGAAATCGAACCGCCATGCTGTTTTCGAATACGGCCAAGACCAAGCAAGCCGCCATGGCCGCCGAACTGCGCGAGCTAAAGGCCCAGGTCGCCGCCATGGATCGGTCTCAGGCGGTGATCGAGTTTACGCTCGACGGAACGATCCTTCGGGCCAACGCCGACTTTCTGAACGCCCTGGGATACCGGGCGGAGGAAGTCGTCGGAAAGCACCACAGTATCTTCGTGCCCCCGGCCGAAGCGGCAAGCGCCGAGTATCGCGCCTTCTGGAATGAGCTCAACAGCGGGCAATTCGTCGCGCGCAAGTTCCTGCGGATCGGCAAGGGGGGCGCCGAGTGCTGGATTCAAGCCTCGTACAACCCGGTGCTCGACGAGAACGGCAAGCCCTACAAGGTCATCAAATTCGCCACCGACGTCACCGCGATCGAGAATGAGCGAATGCATTCCGAAGGCGAGCGGCGACGCGCGGCGGAAGAGCAGGAGGAGGTTGTCGCCAATCTCGCCGAGAGCCTCAAGCGCATGGCGCAAGGCGACCTGACAGCTCGGATCAGCGCGCAATTTCTGGGTCGCTACGCGCAGATCAAGGACGACTTCAACGCCGCGATCGACAGCCTTCGCGAAGCTATGAGCGGGATCACGGCGACAACCGGCGGCTTGCGCACCGGGGCCGACGAAATCTCCAGCGCTTCGGACGACCTGTCGCGCCGCACCGAGCAGCAGGCCGCCAGCCTGGAAGAGACAGCGGCGGCCCTGGACGAGATCACGGCCACCGTCAAGCGGAGCGCGGAGGGAGCCAAGCAAGCTTCAGCCGCCGCTTCTGGCGCGCGAACCGACGCCGCCCGCTCGGGCGAGGTCATGCGCGACGCGGTCGCCGCCATGGGCGAGATCGAGCAGAGCTCAGGTCAGATCACCCAGATCATCGGCGTGATCGACGAGATCGCTTTCCAGACCAACCTCCTGGCCTTGAACGCCGGCGTCGAAGCCGCTCGGGCGGGTGAGGCCGGGCGCGGCTTCGCCGTCGTCGCCCAGGAAGTCCGGGCTCTGGCCCAGCGGTCGGCGGAAGCGGCCAAGGAGATCAAGACCCTGATCGCCAGCAGCACGGCTCAAGTCGAGCGCGGCGTGAAGCTCGTCGGCGACACCGGCCAGGCGCTGACCGGAATCGTGACCAAGATCGCCGAGATCGATGTCCTGATCTCCGAAATCGCCACGTCTTCGCAGGAGCAGGCCACCGGCCTCAATGAGGTCAATACCGCGGTCAATCAGATGGATCAGGTCACCCAGCAGAACGCCGCCATGGTCGAGGAAGCCACCGCCGCGGCCGCCAACCTGAAGACCGAGGCCGCCGAGCTGGCCTCGTTGGTCTCGCGCTTCCAGACCGGCGCGCCCGCCGCGCGCATCGAACGCGCCCAGCCAGGCCGTCATGCGCCGGCGGCCAATCCCGTGGGGCGGGCCCAGGCCAAGATCGCCGCCTTCGCGCGTCCCGGCGGCGGCGCCCAGGCGGCGGCGCAGTCGTGGGAAGAATTCTGATCCCGCTTGCAGGGAGACGGCCAGATGGCGAGCGAGAGCGGCCTGCCCAGCGCGGGGCAACTGGAGCTGATCTCCTTTGAGATCGGCGGCCAGGAATTCTGCATCGACATTCGCAGCGTGAGAGAGATTGGGGGCTGGACCCCGGCGACGCAGATGCCGCACACGCCAAGCTACATGCTGGGCGTCATCAATCTTCGCGGCGCGGTGATGCCCGTCATCGATCTGCGCCGCCGCTTGGGTTTAGGCGCGACCGAGGTCTCCTCGCGCCACGTCATCGTCGTTATCCAGCACGGCGCACAGTTGGCTGGCGTCCTCGTCGACGGCGTGCAGGAGACCTTCCAGGTGGACGCCAGCGTGGTGCAAGAGCCTCCGCAGATCGAAACCACGACATCGGAGCTTTTCGTCGACGCCATCATCCCGATTGAGGATCGCTTGCTCAGCCGGCTGGTCGTCAGCGCACTCCTGCCGGCCCAGCGTCTCGCGGCCTAGGACGGCGCTTCAGCCCATCATCCAGAGCGGTCGTGGGAAGACGTCGAGCTCAGCCTCGCGACGCATCGCCCGCGCCTCTTCGTCGGTCATGGACGCGCTCCACCGATCGTGGACGGCGGCGTCACGCGGATGACCGCCCGCAGGAGGGCCGCACGATCGGGGTGCAGGCCCGGCGTGAGCAGCTCCTTCTGCGCGCCCTCCCGGATCTCTCCCTTGTGGCGACCGCCAAGGAAGAAGGCCTCGGCCCGCACGTCCCGCATCGAAACCTGGCGCACGCCAAGCATCGCCAACACGGCGCTCCACGGGTTCATTGAAAGACCGCGCGCGTGAGCGGGCGGACCGGAGTATTCGAGGGGGTGGACATGGCGTCCTTTCGGGCCGACGAGCTCCGCATGGCGCGGGGTAATCCGTGGCTTTGACAAGATAGCGCGACGCTGGGCCAATAGCTCCCCAAGACGCAATCTTTTCCCCGTCTCGCGGCCGTCCGTGCTAAAGGTCTTGCCGAGGCGCGCAGTCCCGCCATTCGGACCTGCCCCTTGCGGATGGTCCCAAGGCCCCGAAGCCGGGGCGCCCTGACACGCTTCTCCAGTCATCAAGATCACGTCGACCGCCGTGGATCGGGCTTGACCCGGTTTCCGCGCGCACGGCCGCCTCCCCACAGCCCCTCAAAGGAAAACGCTCTTGTCCAAAGGCAATCGTGAAGTTCGCAAGCCCAAGACCGCCAAGCCCAAGGTGATCGCCGCCGCTCCGGCGACTCTCTCCCTGACCCTGGCCCCGCGTAAGAAATAGCGGCCAGCTTGCGGGACGACCGAGCGCCGCGGATCGGCGCGCTCGACGAAAGGCCACGCCGTGAAGACCTACCCCGGGACTCGTCCCTCTGACCCCGAGGGCTTGGAGAATTTTCGCTCGACCCGCGACCAGCCCTCGCGCGCCCTCCCCTTCGATCGTGACGCCCCGCGAGGCGCCAGGTCTTGATCCAAGCCCCTCGCCGCGCGCCGCCGACAATCGCCTACCTGATCCTGGTCCATCGCTATCCCGAACAGTTCAAGCGGCTGTTCAAGGCGATCCACGATCCGGCCAACCACTACCTCGTTCATGTCGACAAGAACGCCGGCCCGGAGCTGGAGAACGACCTGCGCGCGTTCCTCGCCGCCTATCCAAACGCCGCCGTTCTGGAGAGCAGGCGCGCCCTGTGGGGCGGCTACAGCCTGGTCGACGCCGAGCTTCGGGGCATGGCCCGACTACTCGAGATGGACGCCCGGTGGGACTACTTCATCAATCTGAGCGGCCAGGATTTTCCGCTGGCGACGCAGGCGCGCATCCGGGCTTTTCTCGACGCCAACCGGGGCCGGGAGTTCATCCGCGTGCTCGACCAGGCCACGATCCGGCCCGAAACCATGGGCCGCGTTCTCCGGCACGTGGTCGAACAGGGCGGCCGCATCATCGACAGCCTGGTCACGCGGCTCTTCCTGAACGACGCCACGCCCTATATCGGCAACCAGTGGAAGATCGTCAGCCGGGCGTTCTGCGCGTTCGTCTGCCACGATCCGTCGGTCGAGCGCTACAAGGCCTTCTATCGCAACACCTTCATCGCGGATGAGGGCTTCTTCCAGACCTTGATGATGAACACCGCCATGCATGGCGAGATCGTCAATGACGACCTGCGGATGATCGACTGGGTCCCCGACGGAGATATCAAGCTGCGCCCCCGCACATTCACCACGGCCGACGCGGACAGGCTGACGTCGAGCTCGGACCTCTTCGCGCGCAAGTTCGACGCCGAGGTCGATGGCGAGATCCTCGACATCCTTGAAGCCCATTTGCGGACCCAGCGCGCCGTCAGCGAACCCTCGCCGACGGTCGGCGCCGATCCGCTTGCGATGTTGGTGGCCTGACCGCCCAAGCCATCAAGGGTGTTCACTCGGAGTCGCGATATTCCAGCTTCGCGGGTGCGGGAACGCGTGTGGCTCGGCGACGTCCTCAGGGCTCCAGGCCCAGGGCCGCGGCGTCGGGGCGGCGCGTGTCGACGCCGCCATGGAGCAAGCCATCGCCAACCAGGATCGATTGCGCGCTGCCCATGGTCAGCCCCTCTGTGACCCGATGGCCTCGGGCTTCGAGTAGACGGGCGATGTCTCTCGGAAACCCGGGCTCCAGTTCAAGGCCGCCCTTGTCGTCCTGGTAGAGGCGCGGCCGTTCGGTCGCCTCGGCGATGTTCAGGTCATGATCGATGACGTTGACCAGCACCTGAGCGACCGTCGGCATGATCCGGGTTCCGCCCGGACTGCCCGACAGCAGCCAGGGCTTTCCGTCCTTGAAGGCGATGACCGGACTGATCGTGGAGATGACGCGCTTTCCCGGCGCGGGCGCGTTGGCGGGCTCGGCCGCGGCCTGGGCCGCGTCCCAGGCGAAGTTCGCCACGGCGTCGTTGAGGAAGAAGCCGGTGCCTGGGGCCATCACGTGCGCCCCGAAGTCCGAGCCCAGGGTAAAGGTGTTGCTGACGGCGTTGCCGTAGCGGTCGACGACTGAATAGTGGGTGGTGTCGCGGCTGGCGAAGCCGACCGGATCGCCGGGCTTGAGACTGACCGAAGGCAGGCTCGCGTCCATCCTGATCGCCGCGGCGCGGTCCTTGGCGTAGGCCTTGGACAAAAGCCCCTGGGTCGGCACGACATAGTCCGGATATCCCCCCATGTAGCGGGCGCGGTCGGCGAACATCAGCTTGCTGGTCTCGGCCAGGACGTGGAGGCTGTCGGAGGAGTTCTGACCCAGGTCCTTCATCGGGAAGGTCTCGATCAGATTCAGCAGCTCGCCGAGCAGAACGCCCGCGGACGGCGGCGGCATCAGGGCGATCTTGACGCCGCGATAGGTGGTCCAGAGCGGCTCCTGGACCTTGATCTGGTAGTCCGCCAGGTCCTGGGCCGTCAGGACCCCGCCATTGGCCGCCGAGGCGGACACGATGCGGCGCCCGACCTCGCCGTGGTAGAAGGCGTCCGCGCCCTTATCACGCAGTTGCGCCAGCGACCAGGCCAGGTCCTTCTGCACCAGGCGCTCGCCGCGCGCGTAGGGCTGGCCCTGGCGATAGACGGTGCTCGCGGCCACCGGGTCGCGAACCAGTTCCGGCGCCTTGACCCTGAACGCATAGGCCATGTCGTCGGAGACGAAGACGCCCCGACGGGCCAGGTCCACGGCGGGCTGGACCACCGCCCGCCAGGACAGCTTGCCGTACTTGCGCTGGGCGAAATAGAAGCCGGCGGGGGTGCCAGGCACGGCGACGCCGCGATAGGAATAGCGCTTGGCCGGATCGAGCTTGCCGTTGGCGCCGGTCAGCAGGGTCGGCGTGATCCCCCGCGGGGCCGCGCCGTAATATTCGATCGCCAGGGTCTGCTTGGTCTCGGCCAGATAGACGAGCATGAAGCCGCCACCGCCGATATTGCCCGCGCGCGGCAGCGTGACCGCCAGGGCCAGACCCGTGGCGACCGCGGCGTCCACGGCGTTGCCGCCCTTGGCCAGGATGGCGCGACCGACATCGGAAGCGATGGCGTTCTGGCTGACCACCATCCCCTCGGCGGCGACGACGGGATGGTGGATCGCATCATACTCGATGATGTAGCTGGCGGCGTTGGCCGCCGGAGCGGCGGCGGTCCCATGGGCCAGAGCGGCGGAGCTCACCCCCCATCGCGATCAAGCCCAACAGGGCCGGCTTGATCGCGCGCATCAGACGTTTGAACACAAGAGCCTCATGACCGAATGGAGGTGAACCCGCGACGTCGCCGCGCCGGATCAGAAGGACTTGGTCATTTCCAGGTACCAGAACCGCCCCCGGGCGCTGTACAGGCTGGTAAAGTAGCCGAACAGCTGGTTGGCCAGCGGCGGGTCCTTGTCGGCGATGTTGTTGACGCCCACGCGGATCGAGCCGCCCGACAGCGCCCCATCGTCGAAGCTCTTGCGCACGGCGGTGTTGAACGTCGTCCAGGACGAAACCGGGAAGTTCAACGCCGAGGTGTCATAGATGCCGTCGATATAGGTTCCGCTGCCGGTGACCTGCCAACCGTCCTTGGCCCAGACCAGGCTCGCCGTCGCCCGAGACCGCGGGTTGCCGTTGAGGCCGATCTGCGAACCGCCCGACGTGGTCGAGAGGCCGGCGGCCAGCAGCGCCGCGGCGCTTTCCGACGGCGACTGGTAGAAGCGGCCGAAGATCGAGACGTCCGCGTTGAGACGGAAGTCGCCGTAGCGATCGGTGGGGATGCGATAGGCCACGCCGATGTCGGTGGCCTCGACCTCGCGCGAATTCAGATTCTCGAAGATCGCCCGAACGCTCGTGACCTTGCCGGAAGCGTCACGGGTGACGAGCGGATTGCCCTCCCCGCCCCCAAGGCGGCGGATGGCGTCGAGATAGATCTGGTCCTGGGTCGAGAACACGCCCACCAGGCCCGTCTGCTTGATCCGCCACCAGTCGAGCGTCACGGTCAGGTTCCGCACCGGCGTGAGCACCACGCCGGCGCTGGTGGATTTGCTGTTCTCGGCCTTCAGCCGGTCATTGCCCGAGCGGGTCTCGCTGACGTCGTAGCGATAGGCCGCGCAGTTGCTGCGATTGATGGCCGCCACCGTCTTCGCGCCCTGGGCCAGACCGCAGGCATAGAGGTCCAGCTGGTTCTGCTGCACGCGGTTGGCGGCCGCGGCGTTGATCTGCTCGAGATTGGGCGCGCGGAACGCCTCGGAGTAGGACGCGCGGAACTTCAGCCAGTCGGTTACGCCCCAGCTGGCCGCGACCTTGGGCTTGAGCACCTCGTCCTTGGTGTCGGAATAGCGCTCGTAGCGGGCCGCCAGCTGGACGTCGAAGCTCTGGACCAGCGGCACGCCGTCCGACGGACGGATGATCGCGCTCTGCAGCTCGGCATAGGCCGAATAGACGTTGCGCTTGCCGTGGGTGTCGAGGGTCTGGCTGTTGCCCATGACGTCACTGGTGCGCGCGCCCGTCGCCGTCACATAGCTGATCGTGCCGTTGATGCGGGGATCGCGGTAGTCGTCGTAGGTCTCGCGGCGCGCTTCAACGCCCGAGGCCAGACCGATGTCGCGGCCGGCGATGGTGAGCACCGACGGGTTCGACAGGCCCGCGCTCCACATCGCCAGCGAGGTGCGGCTGTCGCGCGTGACGTCGATGCGCAGGCGATCGAGCACGGCGGCCGAATTCAAGGTGGAGTCGCCCACCCGCAGATTGGCCGGATCGCCGCCATTGAACGGATTGTAGGCCGTCGCGGGATCGCTGCTGCTCAGCGCCGCCTGCAGGGCGGTGTTGCTGACCCGGTTGTGCTCGGTGTCGACGGTCTTGGCGCGCGAATAGACCGCCGAGGTGTCCCAGCGCCAGTCGCCGATCCGGCCGCGCAAGCCGGCGACGGCGCGGATCTGCGTGTTGTCGACGTCGAAGTTGCGCATGCCGACGTCGAGGACGTCGTAGCCGACGATGGTCACGTCCTGGGCCGGACCGGTGTAGCTGGCCAGACGCCCCGGCCCGCTGCCGAAGGGGTTGTAAGGGTTGTTGCGCGACACGACCAGGGGCGCATCGGTCAGGGTGGTTGACCCGCCGCGACCGGCCCAGGCGCTGGCCTTGTAGTAGAGCAGATCGCCAAAGGCCGACACGCCGCCCGCGAAGTCGTGGTCCACCGTCGCCATCACGCTGCCGCGCGTCGTGCGCGGAACCATGGTGCGCAGCGGCCCTTCGTCGGAGCGCAGGCTCGACGGCAGGGTTGAGGAGCCGCCGTTGACGCAGACGTTCGGCGTGGCGGTCTGGGCGCGCGATCCGGTGAAAGAGCACGGCTGCATGAAGAAGGTCGTGAAGCTGGCGCCCAGCCCCGTCACCGGCGTCGACACCCGGCCCGTGAGCCACGGCGACTGCGAAACGGTGCGGTTGAACAGCGAGGCGTAGGTCGACGACACCCGGCCGCTCAGGTCGTCGGTCGCGGCGTAGTCGCGATCAGACCCCGGCATGTCGGTGTTGTGGTAGATTTCGCCGAACAGGGCCACGTGCGTGGCGCCGCCATTGAAGGCCGCGCCCCATTTCATGTTGACGTCGTTTTCCCGCAGGCTGCCGCTCTCGACGCCGCCGAGACGCGCGGAGACCTCCGCGCCCGTGAAGCGCCGGTCGATGACGAAGTTCAGGACGCCCGCGGTGGCGTCCGAGCCATAGAGGGCGCTGGCGCCGTCGCGCAGGACCTCGACGCGACGAAGCGCCGAGGTGGGAATGGCGTTCAGATTGACGATCTGGACCGGAACCGTGCCGCCTTCCTGCTGAGAGGTCGGGTGTGGCGTCATCCGGCGTCCGTCGAGCAGCACCAGGGTGTTGCCCGAGCCCAAACCGCGCAGGTTGGCCGAGGAGACGTCGCCGCGGGCGTTGTTTGGCCCCTGGACCCCGCTGTTGAAGGCCTGGGCGCCGCCCTGCGGCAGGGTGGCGATCAGTTCCCCGGCGCTGACCACGCCCTGGGCGCGCAGCTGGTCGGCGTCGAGGACCGACACGGGCAGATTGCCGGTCACCTTGGCCCCGGCGATGCGGCTGCCGATCACTACCACCTCATTGACGAGGGCGGGCTCCTCGGCCGGCGGCGCGAGCGTGGGGCTGGGGGCGACGGGCGGGCCCTGGACGGCGATCGGCTGGCGAAGCGCCGCGGCGGTCAAGGTCGCGCCGGCCTTCTGGACGACAAAGGTCCGCGGACCGGTGATCTGGTAGGAAAGGCCAGAGCCGGCCAGTAGGCGGCGAAGGCCGTCGTCCGGCTTCAGGGCGCCCTGAAGCCCGTTCGTTCGCCGACCGCTCACGAGGTCAGGGTTGAAGATGACCTCGCGACCACTCTGGATGGCGAACTGACGCAAGGACGCATCGAGGCTGGCCGGGGCGATGTTGAACTCCAGCGTCCCAGGCGCTTGGGCCCAGGCCGGACCGGCGCAGAGCGCCGCGGCCGCGGAACCGACCATGGCCCAGGTCTTCAGAGTGAATGCGTGCATGACAGCCCCCGACGGCGAAAATGAGGGGCCCCTCGCCCCCACGCCGTAGACGCCCGTTGGCTCGAACACCTCACCGCGTCTGTCACATTTTTTTCGTGGAAGCGTCCTCGCCCGCGACGATCACCTGCTCGCCGCCCTCCATGGATCGCACCTGGACGCCATAGAGGCTGGTCAGGGCGCTCAGGAAGCCACTGGCGCCGTCGGTGAAGAAGACCCCGCTGACCTTCAGTCCGTTCAGCGAGGGATCGCCGATGCGGATCGGGTTGGGGCTGTAGCGGTTCATCTCCGCCACGGCTTCGGCCAGCGGCGCGCCGGAGAATTGCACCCGCCCATAGCGCCAGTCCCCCAGCGTCGCGACATCCAGGCGGCGGACCTGCACCTCGCCGTTGGGATGGGCCACCAGCAGCTCGCCTGCGCCGATTTCGGTCGGCGTCTTTCTGGCGGAGGCGACGGCCACCCTGCCCTCGCTGACCGCGACACGGACCGCGCGGTCGACCAGACGGACATCGAACGACGTGCCGATGTCGGTGATCGTCCGGCCGGCGACCTCGACCTTGAAGGGCCGCTTGTCACTGGCGACGTCGAACCAGGCCTCGCCCTTGAGGAGGCGCACGGTGCGTCGCCGCCCCGTGATCCGCACGTCGATGGCGCTGTCGCCGTTGAGATCAACCCTGGAGCCGTCGGCCAGTCTCAAGGTCGAGCGCGCGCCGTGAGCGTTTTCGTGCCGCTCCATCCTTCCCCAGCCCGGCAGCCAGGTCGTCGCCGCGACCGCTACGCCCAGCATCAGCGCGCCGACCAGGCACGCGGCGATGGCGAAGCGCGGAACAGAGCGCTCCGGCGGCATCGACAGCGCCCGCTCGCGCACGGCCAGCAGCTCCGGATCGGCCGCCAGCGAGGCGGCTAGTCCCAGGACCTCCTGGGCGCGATCAAAGGCCACGCGATGGGTCTGACTCTGACCAAGCCAGGCCTCGAGCGCGGCCTGACGCGCGGGAGACCAGCGTGGCGAATGCCTCAGGCTCAGCCACCAGGCCGCGGCCTGCGCCGCGTCTTCCGGCGGCTTGGCCGAGACCATGCGCGGCGCGGTAAAGATGCTCATCGGAACGCCTGCCGGGTGAGGTGCGCGATCGCCTTCATCATGTGCTTCTCGACCGCGCTCACGGAGATGCCCTGCCGTCGGGCGATCTCTGAATAGCTGAGCTCTTCGTAGCGTTGCAGCGCGAAGATGGCCTGGGTGCGCAGAGGAAGCTCCTGGATGGCGACGAGCACGCGTCTAAGGTCCTCGCGACCGACCGCCACCACTTCCGGCGACAGCGTATCGACGGGATGATGATGATCGGCGAGCGTGGCGTGACGGCTGCGCTGCCGGGACATGTCCTTTCGGCCGGAGTCGCGCCAGACGTTGGCGGCGGTCATGAACAGGTAGTTTTCCTCGGCCCGGACATCCTCGAGCCCGCCCCGGGCGATGAGCCGAACGAAGACCTCCTGCACCAAATCCTCGATATCGTCGGGGCGGCGCGTGCGGCTGCCGAAGAACCGGCGGAGCGGGATGCGATACCGTCGGTTCAGCGCTTCGATGCGCGCCGAACGGTCCCGGGCGGCAGCCTCACGCCGATCTGCCTCGCCGTCTCCCAAGATCTGTCCCGCCTTCTCCAAACGCCCGGCCTCACCGTCATGGGCGAGCGCTTCGCGCCGCCCCAGGTCGTAGACGCACGCGTATCGGCTTACCTCACCGGCTGAACAAGATTTTTCGAGGCGGGCCCCGGCGCGGGCGGCTTGGCCGCCGATCGATCCGACTTCCGGCCCCTCGGCGAGCCTGCCCCCCGCCGAGGGGCGAGGGACCGCGGCGGAGGCCGCCCTCCCAACTCTGCCCTAACCATAGCCAGGCCTGACCGCCGTTCTCCCAATGGGTCGATTCAGAGAGAATTCGAGGAGCGAGGCGTATAGGTCAGGTGACCCTGACGCCTGGCCGGTGTTGCCTTGAACGGTCAGACCGGTTCAGTGGAAAATGAAAGGAATACCGTGCGATTGTCGTCAATGGTCCTGGCAGCTTTGTTGTTGCCCACAGCCGCCTCCGCCCAGGCCGCGCCCGATCCGGCCCGGCTCAAGGCCGACGTCGCCAAGATGGTGAGTTTCGGGACACGGCACACGCTGTCCGCCCCCGATCATCCGACGCGCGGGATCGGCGCGGCGCGGCGCTGGTATGCGGATGAGATGAAGCGGATCGGCGCCCGCTGCGGCGGCTGCCTCCAGGTCTCAACCATCGAGCGCGTGTTCACCAACGACCGTGCGCCCAACGGCGTGAACGTGGTGGACGTCCTGGCCGTCCAACCCGGCCGCGATCCGAACCGGGTGGTGATCGTGCAGGGTCACATCGACAGCCGCGTGACGGATGTCATGAACTTCACCAGCGACGCGCCCGGTGCGAACGACGACGCGTCGGGCGTGGCGCTGGTGCTGGAGGCCGCGCGGCTGTTGTCAGGTAAGCAGTTCGACGCCACGATCATCTATGCGGCGCTGTCGGGCGAGGAACAGGGACTGCTGGGCGGGACCCTGCTGGCCGATACGGCGAAGGAACGCGGCTGGAAGGTCACCGCCGTGCTGAACAACGACATCGTCGGCAACACGATCGGCCAGAACGGCGCGCGCGTGGATGATCGCGTGCGGGTGTTCTCCGAGGGGATCCGGGCCAGCGAGGATGTTTCCGCGCAGCTGGTGCGCCGGGGCAACGGCGGCGAGGACGACGGTCCCAGCCGCGCGCTCGCCAAGGCGATCGACCATGTCGGGGAGAGCATCAAGGGCGGCCTGGACGTGTTCGTGGACCGGCGGCCCGACCGCTTTGGCCGTGGCGGCGACCACGAGCCCTTCCTCAAGCTGGGCTATCCCGCCGTTCGCTTCTCGGTGGGCGTGGAGAACTACAATCAGCAGCACCAGGACCTGCGGACCGCGAACGGAGTTCAATACGGCGACACCGTCGACAAGATGGACTTCCCGTACCTGGCCAAGGTGACGGCGATCAACGTGGCGACCATCGCGCGACTGGCCGCCGCGCCTGCGGCGCCCGAACAGGTGTTGCTGCGAGGCGCCTTGGGCAGCGACACGACCGTGTCCTGGACCGCCGTTCCCGGCGCGGCGGGCTACAGGTGCACTGGCGCCGCAACGACAAGCAGGACTGGACCGAGCATCGGGACCTGCCGGCCGACGCGACCGAGACCGTGCTCAAGGGCGTGAACGTCGACGACACCTTCTTCGGCGTGTCGTCTCTGTCGTCCGACGGCGTCGACAGCATCGTCACCTTCGGCGGCCGCGCCCCGCGTCGCTGATAGGTCCCTCCAGACAAAACCGAACCCGCGCAGGCCAGCCTGCGCGGGTTCTCTTTTTGCCTTGATGGCGCCGCCTAGAACCGGAAGCGCATCCCGGCGCGGTAGGAGCGGCCCAGCAGATCGTAGGGCGCGCTGGTGCCAAAGGAGGTGCCGCTGCTGGGGATCGGCTCCGGATCGCGGTCGAACAGGTTTTCCACCGCCGCGAACAGCGTGATCTTCCGGCCGGCGACCGTGATGTCGTAGTTCTCGGCAAGCTCGAAGTACCAGACCGCGTCCACGTGGTTATAGGCCTCCGGAATGCCGGTGCGGCTGGTTTCGGGCTGGTTGGTGATCCTGCCCTTGCCAAGATAGCGGGTGGTCAGGGTCGTGCGGCTCGGACCGGCGACATAGGTCGTCGTCAGGAGGCCGCGCCACTTGAGGCTCCCGACGGTGCCCAGGGTCGGGGGCGCGACGTCGCCCGGCAGGACGGTCTCGTCCTTCAGCCGCTGCGAGACCAACAGGCGGAAGCCGATCGCGCCGGGCAGCGTCTTGCTGAACCGGTCGAGCGTGGTGCGGTAGCCCACTTCATAGTCCACGCCCTCGACAGCGACGGTCTGGGCGTTGATGCCGCTGGTGTAGATGGTGGCGTTGACCAGGTTGGTCGCGCCCGGCGCCTTGACGATCGAGTTCGCAGGCCGCCGGGTTCTGCGGCCGGTTGAAGCCGTAGCACATGTCGATGATCTGCTGGGCGCCGACGGCCGTGATGGCGTCGGCGATATCGATCTTGTACCAGTCCACCGACAGGCTGAGGCCAGGCGCCCAATGGGGCTGGTAGACGCCGCCGCCGGTCCAGGTGTCGGCGATTTCCGGCTTCAGGTTCGGATTGCCGCCGCTCAAGGTGATGTTGGGGACCTGAGGGCTCCCGGCCTGAGTCCGGTCCAGATAGGCGTTCACGAACTGGCTGCTGGGAGCGAACAGATCGTTCAGGTTGGGCGCGCGGATGTCGCGCGAGCGGGTGCCGCGCAGGCGCAGATCGCTATTGATGTCCCAGGTCAGACCCGCCTTCCAGGTGGTGACCTTTCCGCTGGTCGAGTAGTCGGTCCGACGGATCGCGCCGTTGAACTCAAGGCTCTTGGCCACGACGGCGTCCTTGAGCAGCGGGACGAGGATTTCGCCGAAGGCTTCCTTGACGTTGTAGCCGTTGGCGCCGCCCTTGTAGTTGCCGACGTTCCAGAGCGACTGCAGGGAGTAAGAGTCGGCCGTAGAGGAGAAGGTCTCCTTGCGGTACTCGAAGCCCGTGGCGATCGAGACCGGACCGGCCCAGGTCGAGAAGGGACTGTACTGGCCGTCGATCGACCAGACGTCCTGGTTGAAGTCGAGATCCTGGCGGGTGCGCAGGCCCTCGGCGGCGCCCGTGACCCAGGCGATCGACGCGGCGCCCAGGGATCCCTCGCCGAACAGGTTCATCGGAACGCAGCCGTTGGTGGGATTGGTCAGAGTTGAGCGGCAGATCGGAGCCCCCGCCGCGACGCCGGACACGCCGCCCGTCGCGGGATTGGCGATGACGTCGATCGCCTGGTTGAACCGTCCAAGGATGATGTTGTTGTCGCGGGTGTACCAGACCTTGCTGTGACCGTGCTGATAGTAGGCCCGCCAGCGGCCGCTCTCGAGGAAGCGGCCCTCCAGCGCCGCCAGAACCCGATCCTGCCGACGATTGTAGCCGGCCTCGCCGATGTGGGAGCCCGGCGTGTTGATCATGTCGTAGAACAGCCGGTTCATCTGGAACGAGGTGACGCCCGCCTGATCCATGGCCTGTTGCGTCACCACCGGCAGGAACGGGTTGCTTCTGTTGATCGTGATCGCGGTGGAGCCCTGGCGGTTGTAGACCGCCGACCAGTTGACGGTGTCGTTGCCGGCGTAGCTGGCCTCGAAGATGGCGGTGATCTTGTCGGTCAGCTCGTAGCTGCCGCGACCGTAGATGCTCCAGTGCTCGTCGTCGGGCAGCAGGGCCCCGCGGATCGGCATGGACTCAACCGTGCCCCCGGCCTGCACCTGGCCCTGCTGGATGGGGCCGAAAGCGAAGGAACCGACGGTCCCGCCGGGACCGAAGGCCATGCCCATCAGCGGCCCTGACGCGATCACGCCGCCCGGCGTGCTGTTGTAGCCCGCGTCGGTGCGGACGATCTGTCCAGGCTGGCCGTTCGTCGCCGTCCAGTTGGGATTGTTCATCAATCGAAGCCCCGGCTGGAACCAGTCGCGGGGGTCGTCGTAGAAATCGATCCGATCGCCTTTATAGTAGTTTCCGCTCAGCAGCAGATGGCCGCGGCCGCCTGCGAACTTGCGGCCATAGGCCAGGTCGCCCGAGGCGATCCGGCCGTCGCTGCGATCGGTCTGGCTGAAATTGACGCCGCCCTTGAGGCCGGTGAAGCCGGTGTCGAGGATGAAGTTGACGACGCCGGCGACGGCGTCGGAGCCGTAGGCCGCCGAGGCTCCCCCCGTCACAACATCAACGCGCTGCACCAGGTTCTGTGGCAGCAGGTTGACGTCCACGGCCGGCGACATGCCCGAGCCCACCACGCGGCGGCCGTCCAGCAGCACCAGCGTCCGCGTGACGCCCAAGTCTCGGGCGCTCAATTGGTTCGCGCCGCCGGTGGCGTTGGCGAACAGCGTCGTCGTGCGTGGCGTATTGCCCGTGCCCATCGAGGGCAGTTGGGTGATGTAGTCGGCGATGTTGGTCGGGTTGCGCTCCTGGATGTCGGCCGCCGACAGAACGGTTGTCGGCGTTGGAGCCTCGTTGCCGTTGCGCACGATGCGCGAGCCGGTGACGACCACCTCTTCGACCTGACTTTCTTCCGGCGACGGGCTCGCGGCCTGCCCGGCCGCGGCGGCCGGGTTGGCGGCGAGACTTAAGGCCGATCCCGCCGCGAGGGCCACGCCGGCGAAAAGGCGCCACCGGAAACTCTTCAGCACACCCACTTGAGACATGAACCCGCCGCTCCCGTATAAGATCTACAATCTCCACGCTGGTACGCCACAAATTCGCCATCAATGGCTCGGGAAGCGAGTCGCCCATTGACGGTGTTCACCGCCTACAGAGTGAACATTTCGGACGGATAATGCCGATCGCGTGCGCGCGGCGCGCCTGGCCAAGGCCAGGACTGGACCTTGAGGAACTCGCGGAAATCAGACGCGGACCGGCGGAGGTGGCCGGCGCCTTGCCTGCGCCGCTCCCAGGTCGAGATCGAGCGATCGCCGAGACCGCCGAGACCAAGCTTACGCGATCGGTAGCCCTGGCGTCGCCCACCAGCGGCAGGACACGCCATCCAGCGAACCCAGCTTCGACACCCGGGAAAGCTCCGATCGCATCGGCCGGCTAAGCCGCCGCGGCCGCCTCGCCAGGGATCAGAGCCGTGACCACAAGGCGGCTCAACATGCGGCCCTCCAGCGGGATGATCGCGTCGACAAAGGCCTCGGCGTTCAACGCCATCACCGGCGGCGCCTGCAGCACATCGGCGTCGACCATGAACGTTTCCTGCACCGCGTCCACCAGCAGCCCCACCAGTCGGCTCGCCGACTGGACGACGACGATGACGTTGCGAGACGACGGCTCGGTGCGCCCGAGACCCAAACGGCTCCGCAAGTCAAAGACGGGCATGACCGCCCCGCGCAGATTGATGACGCCGAGAATATAGTCTGGGGTGTTGGGCATAGGCGTCGCGGGCGTCCAGCCTCGGATCTCCCGCACGACGGAGATGTCGATACAGAACGCCTGACCGCTGATCTCGAAGGAGATCAGCTCCAGCCGGCCGTTGGCCAACACGTCCTGCATCAAAACTCCTCCCAGCTGTCGACCTTCAAGGCCGTGGCGCCGATCGCGCCGGGCCGGCTTTGAGCGAAAGCCTTGGGCCTCTGCTGGGCGGCGTGGACGGGCGCCGCCCGCTCCGGCGACGCTATCGCGGCATGGGCGCCGCCATACTGGAACTTGCCGATCAGGTCCCCAAGCACCAGCGTCTCTTCGCGCAGGGAGTGGGCCGCCGCGGTGGCCTCTTCGACCATGGCCGCGTTCTGCTGGGTGACCTGATCCATCTGATTGACCGCGGCGTTGACCTCGTTGAGGCCGACGGCCTGCTCTTGGGACGAGGTGGCGATCTCCGAGATCAAGGCGTCGATCTGGGCGACCTTTTCGACGATCTGCGACAGGGCCTGGCCGGTGTCGCCGACCAGTTTCACGCCGCGCCCCACCTGCGAGGTGCTGCTCGCGATCAAGGTCTTGATCTGCTTGGCCGCATCGGCGCTGCGTTGGGCCAGCGCCCGCACCTCCTGGGCGACGACCGCGAACCCTCGACCGGCCTCCCCGGCGCGCGCCGCCTCGACCCCGGCATTGAGCGCCAGAAGATTGGTCTGGAAGGCGATCTCGTCGATCACCCCGATGATCTGCGTGATCTGGCTCGAGCTCTGTTCGATCTCGCCCATGGCCTGGACGGCCTCGCGCATGACCGCGCCGGACTTCTCGGCGTCGCCGCGCGTGCTCGACGCGGCCGTAGAAGCCTGCTTGGCGTTCTCCGCTGCGCGCTTGACCGTGGCGGTGATCTCGTCGAGCGCGGCTGCTGTTTCCTCAAGGCTGGCGGCCTGCTGCTCGGTGCGCCTGGAAAGGTCGTCGGACGAGCTGCGAATTTCCTCGGTGCCGGCCTTGATGGTCTCGGCGGTGCGGCCGACCTGCTGCATGGTCCCCTGAAGGGTCTGCAGCGCCCGATTGAAGTCCAGGCGCAGTTGATCCAGCTCGGGAATGAACGTCTTGTCGATCCTCTGCTGCAGGTCGCCGTGCGCCAGCGCCGTCAGGGCCTCGCCGATCTCGTTCACCGCCTCGACGCGCTTGGTGACGTCGGTGGCGAACTTGACGATCTTCACCACATTGCCCTTGTCGTCGAGGATCGGGTTGTAAGACCCTTGAATGGTGACGCTTGCGCCGCCCTTGCCGACCCGCTTGAACTCCGCGGCGTTGTACTCGCCGCGCTTCAAGCTGTTCCAGAAGTTCACGTAGTCGGGGCTGTCGCGATAGGCCGGCTCCACGAACATGCTGTGCTTGCGCCCGATAACCTCGGCGGCGGTATAGCCCATGGTCTTGAGGAAGTTTTCGTTCGCGTCGATGATCGTGCCATCGAGTTCGAACGCGATCATCGCCTGAGAGCGGCTGATCGCGGCGATCTGGGCGGTGTAGTCGACGTTCAGCAAACGCTCCTTGGCGTCAGCCCATTCGACCACGTACCCCGAGATCTTGTCGCCCGCGCGCAACGGGGTGACCAGAAGATCGAACGCCAGCTTGCCGACACGAATGGTCGCCGCGTGCGGCTTGGTCAGCTTGGCCAGCATCCCCCGCTGATGCGAGGGGTTCTTGTGGAATATATCGATGTTGGCGCCGACCAGCTTGGCGACGCTGAAGTTTGGCAGCTCCTTACGGATATCGGCCTCGTTTTCGGACAAAAGCCCGGTCAGCGCCGTGTTCAGATAGGTGATGTTGAGCTTGGCGTCCGCGACCATGACATTGGCGCGCAGAGCTTCCAGGATCTGAGCCCCTTCGAGAGCCTTTCCCGTCCGGGCGAGCGATTTCAGCATTGTTCGAGGCCTTCTTAAGATCCCGGAGCGTAGAGGCGACGCTCCTGCAATTAAGGCCAAGCTCACGCGCCCGCGTTAATTATAGATTGCGGCGTTCTCCCAGGAGCTCGAAACGGACAATATGACGCAGCATCAAGGCAAACACTGTTGGCGCACTTCGCAGCGCGGCGGCGCTGAAGTAATCACAAGTGGAGCGATTCATGGGTCGAGCGCGCCAGTTGTAAACATCGCCCACCCAAACCTCAGCGCCGGCCGAACCCCTGCGCGAAAAGTCGCTCGGATCCTGGATCTTTAGGCCCAAGCAGATTGTGACGGCCTCAAACAGCTACGCCGACCACGCGGAGGCCCGCGTCCGCATCGTTCGGGTCTGCGCGGCGCTTATCCAGAGCGGTATCAGCCCTTCCGGACTCTATCGGTCGAACTTGGTCGACAGCACTATCGACGAGGTCGTGCGCTCGACGCCCGGCAGATGGCCGATGCTGTCGATGATCTCATCCATTCGCGCCACCGACGTCGTGGCCGCCACCGCGATCATGTCGAAGTCGCCGCTCACGGAATGCAGAACCCGCACTTCGCGAATGGCTCTCAGCGCCGCTTCCACGGCTCGGCTTTCCTTGGGCGCGATCTTGATCATCACATGCGCGCGCACGGCGCCATGCTCGTGGTCCGGCGACAGGCGGACGGCGTACCCCATGATGATCCCGTCTCTTTCGAGACGCTCGATGCGGCTCTGAACCGTCGTGCGCGATCGGCCGACCCGCCGGGCCAGGTCGGCGGTCGAGGCGCGGCCATTTTCCCGCAGGGCGGCGAGCAATTTCTGGTCAACGGCGTCGATCGTCATTCTGCCGAAATTCCCCTTCGTTTCGACGGGACTTTCCCTGCATTTCGACGATAGCGCCACTATAAATCGTTTATGCGACCGGCATCATGGATCCGCGCTCTTCATCGGAGAATGGAAGACATGAAAGAGGTTGTGGTCGTCGGCGGCGGCAAGATCGGGTCCATGATCGCCGAGATGCTGGCGGGGTGCGGCGACTACGCCGTGACCGTGGCGGACGCCTCGGCCCAGGCGCTGGAGCGGCTGGAGACCAGCGCCCCGGTGAAAAAGGTCGCTGTCGATATCACCGACGAGGTCGCCCTGAATGCGCTGCTGGCCGGCAAGTTCGCGGTCTTGAGCGCCGCGCCCTTCCATCTGACCGTCGCCATCGCCCGAGCCGCGAAGGCGGCCGGCGCCCGCTATCTGGATCTCACCGAAGACGTCGCCAGCACCCGTGCGGTCAAGGCCCTGGCCAAGGACGCGAAGAGCGCGTTCATTCCTCAGTGCGGCCTGGCGCCAGGCTTCATCACCATCGCGGCCTTCGATTTGGCGCGACGGTTCGACGAACTTTACGACGTGCGGATGGGTGTCGGCGCCCTGCCGCAATTTCCGTCCAACGCGCTGAACTACAACCTGACCTGGTCGACCGACGGCCTGATCAACGAGTATTGCGAGCCGTGCGAAGCGATCGTCGGCGGCGTGCGTCGCGAGACCCAGCCGCTGGAGGATCGCGAGGAGTTCGCCTTGGACGGCGTCCTCTACGAAGCCTTCAACACCTCCGGGGGTCTTGGCACGCTGTGCGAGACGCTTGAAGGCAAGGTGCGAAACCTGTCGTACCGCACGATCCGCTATCCGGGCCACGCGGCCTTCATGAAGGCGCTGCTGAACGATCTGCGCCTGCGCGATCGGCGCGAGGTGCTCAAGGACATCCTGGAAAACGCCTTGCCCGCCACGCTGCAGGACGTGGTGATCGTGTTCGTCAGCGTGAGCGGTCTGCGCGGCGGTCGCCTGATGCAGGAGACCTACGCCCAGAAGATCTACGGCGCCCCGATCGGCGGCCGGCCCCGGAGCGCGATCCAGATCACGACCGCGGCCGGCATCTGCGCCGTGCTGGACCTTCTGGCCGAAGGCAAGCTGCCGTCGACCGGCTTCGTGCGGCAAGAGGATGTCGCCCTGGCCGATTTCCTGGCCAACCGGTTCGGCCGGCGCTACGCCCCGCCGCAGGTCGAACATATCGCGGCCTGACATGTCAGATCTCGCCACCCATCTGGCCGCCTTGGAGGCTCTGGTCGGCCCCACCGGCGTGGTGAGCGATCCGGCCGATCGCGCCCGCTACGAGACGCCCGCGCGCTACGCCGCCGGCGTGGCGGCGGCGGTGTTGCGTCCCGCCAGCACCAGCGAGGTCTCGGCCGTGGTCGGCTACTGTGCGCGGCATGGCCTGCCTTTCGTGCCGCAGGGGGCGAACACGGGCCTGGCCGAGGGTTCGACCCCGGACTCCAGCGGCGCGCATCTGGTCTTGTCCCTGGACCGCCTGAACACGCCGCTGGAGATCGACGTCGCCGATCGGACCGCCGAGGTCGGCGCTGGCGTGCGCCTCTCGGCCCTGAACGCCGCGCTCGAGCCTCATGGCCTGTTCCTGCCGATCGACCTCGGCGCCGATCCTACCGTGGGCGGCATGGCGGCCACCAACGCGGGCGGCGCGCGCTTCCTGCGCTATGGCGACATGCGCCGCCACGTCCTTGGGCTGGAGGTCGTGCTTCCCGATCCCGCCGGCACGGTGCTGACGCTTTCATACGGCCTCCGCAAGGACAACGCCGCGATCGCGCTCCGGCAACTGTTCGTCGGCGGTTGCGGCGCGTTTGGCGTGATCACCAAGGCCACGATCGAGGTCCACCATCGCCCGCGGCAGACGGCCGCCGCCCTGCTCATCCCGCGCGACATGGAGGCCGTTCTCTCTCTGCTCTCAGCCTTCGAGGCTGAGGCCGGCCCCCTGCTGACCGCATTCGAGGGCATGTCCAAGGCCGCGATGGAACGCGCCATCGCTCATGTTCCTTCCCTGTCCAACCCCTTCTCCGGCGGAACGCCGGACTACGCCGTCCTGGTCGAACTGACCCGCTCTTGGGCGCCGCGCGGGGGCGAGGAACCCCTCGAACGAAACCCTTCAGCTGATCGCCGGCCGCCTGCTGGAACAGGACGACGGTCCGTTGACGGACGCCCTGTTCGGCTCGGCGGCGAAAATGTGGGCCTTGCGCCACTCTCTATCCGAAGGACTGCGCGCCAGCGGTTCGGTCGTTGGCTTCGATCTCAGCTTCCGGCGGCGGGACCTCGCCCGTTTCCGGGCCGAGGCCACGACGATGCTCGACGCGAACTTCCCCGACTACGCCCTTTGCGACTTCGGCCACGTTGCGGATGGGGGGATCCATTTCAACCTCGTCGGTCCGACCACGCCCGAACGCCGAGCGGCCTTGCGCGAGGCGGTTCTGACGCTCGCCATCGACGGCTTCGGCGCCAGCTTCAGCGGCGAACACGGCCTGGGACGCGCCTTTCAGGACGCCTACGACCGCTTCACGCCCCGCGCCATCCAGGACTATTCCGCCGCCGTGGCCGCCGTCTTCGGACAAGGGTCGGCCAGCGTCCGGCTCGCCCCCACCACGTCTTCGCCTTCAGGATCCCTATGAGCAAACTGCCCTCCGCCATCGCCGACGCGCGCGCCTTGCTGGAACGCCTGGGCGTCAGCCCCGCCATCCTCGACGCCGGCGCGCTGAAGGCCCGCTCGCCGGTCACCGGCGAGACCCTCGCCAACCTCCGTGAACATACCGTCGACGAGGCCGCCGTCACGATCGACGCCGCCCACGAGGCCTTTCTGGCCTGGCGCAAGGTTCCCGCGCCACGCCGGGGCGAACTGGTCCGCCTGTTGGGAGAGGAACTGCGCGCCGCCAAGGCCGACCTCGCCGCGCTGGTCACCCTGGAGGCCGGCAAGGTCACCTCGGAAGGCCTCGGCGAGGTGCAGGAGATGATCGACATCTGCGACTACGCCACCGGCCTGTCGCGCCAGCTGTTCGGTCTGACCCTGGCGACCGAGCGCCCGTCGCACCGAATGATGGAGACCTGGCACCCCCTGGGCGTGGTGGGCGTGATCAGCGCCTTCAACTTCCCCGTCGCCGTCTGGTCCTGGAACGCGGCCCTGGCCTTGGTCTGCGGCGACACCGTGGTCTGGAAGCCATCCGAGAAGACGCCGCTGACCGCCCTGGCCGTGCAGGCCCTGTTCGAGAAGGCCCGCGCCAAGTTTGGGCCGGACGCGCCCGAGGGCCTCTCCACACTGCTGATCGGCGGACGGGCGCTGGGAGAGGTCCTCGTCGATCATCCCAAGGTTCCGTTGGTCTCGGCCACCGGCTCGACCGCGATGGGCCGTCAGGTCGGGCCGCGCCTCGCCGCCCGCTTCGCCCGCGCCCTGCTCGAACTGGGCGGCAACAACGCGGCGATCATCGCGCCTTCCGCCGACCTGGATCTGGCGGCTCGGGGCGTGGCGTTCGCCGCCATGGGCACGGCCGGCCAGCGCTGCACCACGCTCCGCCGGCTGTTCGTGCACGAGAGCGTCTACGACACATTCGTCGCCCGGCTGAAAGCCGCCTACTCGACCGTCCCCGTCGGCGATCCGCGCGCGCCCGGCGTGCTGGTCGGGCCGCTGATCGACGAGGCGGCCTTCGACGCCATGCAGGCGGCGCTGGATCAGGCCCGCGCGGCCGGCGGTCGTGTGAGCGGCGGGGCGCGCGTCGGCGCGGCCGGGCCCGACGCCTTCTACGCGGCCCCCGCCCTGGTCGAGATCGATCGCCAGGCCGAGATCGTCAAGCACGAGACCTTCGCCCCGATCCTCTATGTCATGCGCTACGCGGAGCTGAGCGACGCCATCGCCGCCCAGAACGACGTGGCCCAGGGCCTGTCCTCGTCGATCTTCACGCTGAACATTCGCGAGGCCGAGCTGTTCGTATCCGCCGAGGGCAGCGATTGCGGTATCGCCAACGTCAATATCGGCCCCTCGGGCGCCGAGATCGGCGGGGCGTTCGGCGGCGAGAAGGAGACCGGCGGCGGCCGCGAGGCCGGTTCCGACAGCTGGAAAGCCTACATGCGCCGCGCCACCAACACCATCAACTACGGGACCACCCTGCCGCTGGCGCAGGGCGTGACCTTCGACGTCTGAGGACCTGAAACCATGTCTCACCTCTCCACGCTCGTCGCCTCGGCCGTGGGCCAGAAGGCCGCGGCCACGATCCTGGATATCCTGGAGATCGACCCCGCCCTCAGCGCCGAAACCGAGGGTCCGGTCTCGCGCGCCGTCTTCGCCATGGCTCTGACTGCGGTCCTGTTTCACGACGTCATGAACCGGGTTCCCATGGGCGCCGCCTATGTCGCCGACCGCCGCGCCGAGGGTCACAAGATCCTGTTCGACCACGGCGCCTTGCGGACGATCGATTTCGGCGCCGGCCCCGACCGGCGCCCTGCCAGGCGGCCACAAGGCCTTCGCCCGGATTCTTGAGCCGCTGGGCTACGCGGTCGCCGATGTCTATCCGCTTGACGGCCTGAAGATGACCGGCCGCGCCTATGCCCACGCGGACAAGCCCGACATGATCCCGCAGTTCTTCGTCAGCGAGCTTCACGTCGAGCGCTTCTCCCCGGCCTTCCAGGTCATCGCCCACGCGGTGTTCGATTCCTCCGCCGACACCCTGGGCTCCGCCGCCAAGGCCGCGCTGCAAGCCTTTTCCACGGCGGGCGGATGCGATCTGGACCAAGCCCGCGCCGCCTTGCCTGAACTCGTCGCCGCCTTCGCGCGCACGCACGGTCCGGTCCGGCTCGAACACTACGAGGCGCTGAAGGCGGAGTCGGCGGAAGCCGCGTGGATCGCCACCGAAGGCCAGGCCTTCAACCACGCCACGGACCGCGTTCCCGATGTCGACGCCATCGCCGACGCCCAGAAGGCGTTGGGACGGCCGATCAAGGACGCCGTGGAAGTGTCGGCCTCCGGGCGCGTGCGTCAGACCGCCTTCAAGGCGCAGCCCGTTTCGCGCGACTTCGTCACCGACGCGGGGCTAGAGACCCGCGCCGTGCCGGGCTCGTTCCACGAGTTCATCACCCGCGACACCTTCGTCGACGACACGGGCGCCACACGCCTGGACCTGCGGTTCGACAGCGCCAATGCGCAAGGCATCTTCAAGATGACCAGGGTCGCATGAGCACGGCCTTGCCCGCCGATCACGATCGCGGGTGAAATAGCCTGCGTTCGTTCGGCTGTTTCCGGCGGCTCGGAAGACCGGCTCCCATGGGCCTAGGCTCCGAGTACGCGCGGGAGCGTGGCGCCCAGCACGGCGAGCATCTCGGGACCATAGGCGGAGCTATTGGCTTCGAACTCGGCCTGCGTGATCCTCTCGCCGCCCTGCGCGCCGAACAGCACGACCTCGTCGCCAGGACGCACCAGGTCCCGCCCGTCCGTCACGTCGACCATCATGGTGTTCATCGTCACGCGCCCCACCACGGGAAAGCGGCGACCGCGGATCAGCACCTGTGTTCGATTGCGCTCCTCGGCGGGAAACTCCGGACGATTGGCATGACTGAAACCGCGCCGATAGCCGTCTGAATAGCCGAGCGGAATGTTGGCGAGCCAGCTCTCCCTTTCGAGCCGATAGGTGCGGTCGTAGTTGACGGTCTGGCCGACGGGGTAGTGATTGATCGCCGCGATACGCGACTTGATCGCCATGGTCGGCCGATAGGTATCGACCGCCACCGAGCCCGGATCGCCGTAAAGCAGCCCCCCGACCCGCACCATGTCGAGCCATGTCTCCCGGTGCTTGAGCGTGGCGAAGCTGTTGGCGGTGTGACGCAGGACGCCGTCAGTGCTCAGTCCCCGCGATCGCAGCCAGGCAAGGTCCTCCAGGTAAAGATGGAGTTGGCCGAGAATGTCGGCTTCTTCCTCGCTCGGATAGTAAGTCATCGCGCCCTTGATCGCGAGTCTGTCGAACCCCAGCACAGCGCGGGCGTCGGCCTTCCCGTACTCGCTCGAAAGCTCGATCCCGTTGCGCGACATGCCGCCGCTGTTGAGCGCGAGATGCACCGGCCACCGTCGCCGACCGGACTTTTTCGCCAAGGCCTGCAGATGCGCGGCCGCGTCGGGGTTGCCGATCAGCTCCTCGACGGCGAAAGGAGCACCATCCTCCATCTCCGCCGCCGTCGCGGCGCGGACGCGGACCAGACGGCCGCGATAGCCGAGCCGCCGCGCGACCCTGGCCTCGTCGTTCGAGGCTATGGCCAGCTCGCCGATCTGTTTCTTCAAGATGGACGGCATCAGCAGGGCGACGCCGTTGCCATAGGCGTCGGCCTTCATCACCGCGCATAGCCGCACCGAGCCGATGACCGCCCTCACGGCGTCGATATTGGCCTCGAACGCCGCGGCGTCGATCTCGATCCAGCCGTTACGTCGCCTGGCCTGCTCCAGCGTGAGACCGAAATTGTCGGCGGAGAGGACCGGCGCGGCGAAGCCTGGGGTCGCGGAGGCCGCGGCCAAGACTCGCTCCCGCCGCCAGAAATGCGCGTCGCTGCATCATTTCCACTCCAATTCCAGATAAAGGCGCCTTGGGGCCGTTGGGCCTGACCGCATCGGGATCGGGTTCGACGGTCGGCGCGGATGGTCATGGCCCCAGCTCGGCCACGAGGTTTCGCGCTGGAAACTTCGAGGCCGGCGGAGTCCGCTCAATCGGGACTAGTGCCGGTCTTTGCTCTCAGTCGACCGGCCGCCAGCCGGCGCGGCGCACGACTTGGCCAGGCCGCGCTCCGGTCGCGGCATCCTTGTCGAACACCACGACGCCATTGACCCAGACGGTGCTCACGCCGGTCGCCAGGGCGTTGGGGTGATCCAGGTCCGAACGGTCGGCGACGCGCGCGGGATCGAACAGCACCAGGTCGGCCTGAAGACCCGGCGCGATCGTCCCCCGGTCGGCCAGGCCAAGCTGGGCGGCGGTCTGAGCCGACATCTTGTGCACGGCCTCCTCCAGAGTGAGCAGGCGCTGTTCCCGAACATAGACGCGCAGGATCTTGGCGAAGGCCCCGAAGCCCCGGGGATGCAGGCCGTGCGTCATGCCATCGGAGCAGATCACCGAGTGCTTCCAGGCGATGAAGGTGGCGATGTCGGGCTCGGCCATGGCCGAGCCGATCACGGCGTCCACGCGCTCGACCTCCGGATGGGCGGCGCGATAGGCCTCCGACTGGCGCGTCAGCGCCAGATAGGTCTCGATGGGATCCGCGTGGCGCTCGGCCGCGATCTGGGCGATCGACTTGCCGACCAGCGACGGGTCCGGCGCGAAGACGGCGATCCGCAGGCCCTCGGGCGTGGTCAGCTTGGTCAGGGCGAAGCGCGCGGCGGCCCGATCCTCGAAGTTCCGCTCCGGCAGCAGCACCGACAGATTGCTCTGCCAGTAGCTGTAGGGATAGACGTCGGCGATGATGTCCACGCCCTGGGCGCGGGCGGCGTCCAGCTTGGCCAGGATCTTGGCGCCTCCCCCAGCGATCGACGATGCCGATCTTCAGGTGTGAGATCTGCACGGGCAGCTTGGCTTCGCGTCCGATGGCGATGATCTCGTCGATCGCCGCGTCCAGCTTCACGTCCTCGCTGCGCATATGGCTGATATAGCGCCCGCCGCCGGCCGCGGCCGTCTTGGCCAGGGCGACCACCTCTTCCGGCGTTCCGTAGATCCCGGGGTCGTATTCCAGCCCGGTGGACAGGCCCAGCGAACCGGCGCGCAGATCGGCGGCGAGATCGTCCTGCATGCGCGCGATCTCGGCCTGTGTCGCCGGGCGCTTGTAGTCCTGGCCCATGGCGCGCGCGCGCAGGCTGCCGTGCCCGGTGTAGGACGCGACGTTGACAGCCAGCGGCGATCGCGCCAGTTGCTCGAAATACGGCTTCAGCGGAAGCGCGGACTCCCCATCCTGCCCGACCACGATGGTAGTGACGCCTTGGGCGGTCACGGCCGTCATGTCCGGCGTTTTTTCGGCCTGCCGGTCATGGTGGCTGTGGGCGTCGATGAAACCCGGCGCCAATGTCAGCCCCTTGGCGTCGACAATGGCCTCGCCCCGAACGGGCTTGAGCCGCCCGACGGCGACGATGCGATCCTCGTCGATCCGGACGCTGACCGAACGGGCCGGCGCTCCGGAGCCGTCAATCACCCTGGCGTTGACAATGAGCGTCGAGGCCCACGCGCCGGATCCCAGAACCCCCGCGACGGCTACGCCAAGGACCGATCTGAACAGATAGGATTTCATCAGCCCGCCCTCTCTTGCACCTGGCGAGTCTAGCGGGCGGCGGCGGCGGTTTCCGCCGTTTCGGACACCGTCGACGCTCGGAGCTCTCCCAATATCGGGCGCTCGCGCTAACCCTCACCGCCGAGCTTGCGCTAAGGCTGGAACGACGATCAGCAAGGGCCGCCCATGACCGACCAGCGCAAGGACCTCGACCGCATCGATCTGAAGATCCTGGCCTTGCTGCATCGCGAGGGGCGGGTGACCAAGGCGGCGATGGGCGACCAGGTCGGGCTTTCCGCGTCGCGTTGCTGGGAACGCATGAAGAAGCTGGAGAAATCCAGGATCATTCGGGGCTACCACGCCGAGCTCGATCTTGGTCGCCTCGCCAAGCTCTCGACCTTCGTCGTGCAGATCAAGCTGACCGACTATTCCTACGCCAAGGCCAAGGTCTTCGAGGCCGGGATCGTCTCGCAACCCAACGTCATAGCCTGTCAGGCCGTGCTCGGCGGCGTCGACTATCTGATGACGGTCGCCGCCTTTGGCATCGAGCACTATCAGACCATCATGGATCGCCTGCTCGAAACTTTGAACGTCTCGTTCGACTACGTCACCCTGCCGGTCACCAAGAAGCTGAAGGGCGAAGCGAGCCTGGATCTGGCCGCGCTGCTGGCGACGGCGCAGGATCTCGAAGCCTAGCCCCAGAGGTCCGGCCCGTTCGGGCGCAGCCAGCCATCCCGGTAGCCGAAGCCGCCGTCGACGTCGCGGACCAGCTGCATCGGGCAATCGAGATCGACGATCTCGCAGCCCTGAGCCAGCAGCAGCGCCGGGGCGATCCCCAGCGACGTGCCCTCCATGCAGCCGACCATCAGACGCAAGCCGCGCTCCCGGGCGGCTTTGGCGAGGGCCAGCGCCTCGGTCAGCCCTCCGGCCTTGTCCAGCTTGATATTGCAGAAGGCGTAGCGTCCCACGACCCGGTCAAGGTCCGCCCGATCGTCAAGCGACTCGTCGGCGCACAGGGGCACGGCGCCGCGATAGTCGAGAAGCTCGTCGTCACGGCCGACCGGCAACGGCTGCTCCAGCAGTTCCACACCCATCCGCGCCATGCGTGGAGCACGGTCATTCAGTTGCGCCAGCGTCCAGCCCTGGTTGGCGTCGGCGATCAGGCGCGCCCGCGGCGCGGCCGAACGGATGGCGTCCAGGCGCGCCATGTCGTCGGCGTCGCCCAGCTTGACCTTCAGCGCTCCGTAGCGCTCGGCCCAGCGCGCGGCCTTGGCGCCCATGGCCGCCGGCGTATCCATGCCCAGGGTGACAAAGGTCTCGACGGGGCGCAGCGGCGCCAGGCCCGCGCGCGCGGCGGCGGACACGCCCGAGCGCTTGGCCTCCAGATCCCACAGCGCGCAGTCGACGGCGTTCCGCGCGCCGCCAGGCGGCAGGCGGGCCGCCAGAACGGCGCGGTCCAGGGTCTCGCCGCGATCCAGCCCCTCGGCGACCTCTCGCAACTGGCGCAGCATCCGGTCGGGCGTGTCGCCGCGATAGTCGACGCCCGCCGCCTCGCCGCGACCGATGACACCGTCCGCCTCGATCTCGACCTCGACAACGAGCGCCTCGGTATAGGTCTTCCGCGCGATGACGAACGGCTCGATCAGCGCGTGAACCCGCTCGCGCGTGGTCAGGCGCATCAGGCCGCGCCGCGCCGGGCCGATCTGGTCAGCAGGGTGTCGACGATCGTCGACACGCCGGTGCGCACCGGATCGCAACACGGAACGCTCAGAGCCGCGGCCGTCTCGGTCAAGGACTTGGCCGCCGCCTCCGTCGACAGGCGCGAGGTGTTGATACAGACGCCCGCGACGCGGACCGCCGGATTGGTCAGTCGGGCGAGCCGCAGGTTCAGTTCGATCGCCTCGGCGAGGCTGGGCGTGGGGAAGGCCTCCAGACCGTCGATCGCCGTGCGCGTGGCGTCATGGCAGACCACCAGGGCGTCCGGTTGGCTGCCATGGAGCAGCCCCAGAGAGACCCCCGCATAGGCCGGGTGGAACAGCGATCCCTGCCCCTCGATGATATCCCAATGATCCTCGCTCGCCGCCGGGCTGAGAACCTCGGCCGCGCCAGCCACGAAGTCCGAGACGATGGCGTCGATCGGCGCGCCGGATCCGGCGATGAAGATGCCGGTCTGGCCCGTGGCGCGAAAATCGGCGCTCACGCCGCGCGCCTTGAGTTCCCTGGCGATAGCCAGGGCCGCGTACATCTTGCCCACGGCGCAGTCGGTGCCGACCGTGAGCAGACGCTGGCCGCCGCGTTTGACGCCCTCGCCGACCACATTGAACCGGGGATCGGGTTCGCGCGCCTCCAGCAACCGCCGCCCCAGTCGCTCGGCCGCCTCCCGAACGCGCGGCAGGCTGGCCAAGCGGGTGTGAAGACCCGAGATCAGGTCCAATCCGGCTTCCAGCGCCTCGATCAGCACGGCTTCCCAGTGCGGAGGAATAAAGCCGCCGGCATTGGCCACGCCGATCAGCAGCGAACGCGCCCCCGCCGCCCTCGCCGCGCTCGGGGTCATGTCGGGCAAGCCCAGATCGACCTCGCAGCCTTGCAGGCGAAGCTGGCCGACGCAGGCCTCCGGCCTCCAATAGGCGACGCCCAGGGCGGTCTTGGCGCTGACGCGATCGACATCGGCCAGGAACAGCAGGCTGGGATAGGGAAAGTCCACGGCATGCTCCCGTATTAGCGTGGTGCGGGCGTCGCGGGGGCGAAGGCGCGGGCGCGGGAACGACTGACCGACGGGTGCAGGCGCGAGGTCATGGCCGCGCTGACGCCGCGCTGACGCGCGATCCTGGAGACCAGCGCGTCCAACGCCTCGGCGTGGGGAGCCTCGACCACCGCGACCAGGTCATAGTCACCCGAAATCTGGTGCAGGGCGGTGAGGCCGGCGATCTCGGCCAGGGCGCGCTCGGCCTCGGCCATGTCACACCGCGCCAGCCGCAACATCACGTGGGCGCGCAGCAGGGTATCGTGATGACCGGCGTCGGCCGCCACGCCCAGAAATCCGGGTCCGGTGTCGATCCGCTGGAGGCTCAAGACGTTTCTCCGCTGAAGCTCACGCGGCAGCTTATGCCGGCGCGCCCCCAGGAAACCGCCGACTTGGCCGGATCTGGCGGGAGAAACCGCCGCGAGCGTCCCTAACGCAGGACCTTCGTCGCCAGCAGGATCGACGAGGTCGTCCGCTCGATGCCCTCGATCTCGCCGATCCGGTCGATCAGCGCGTTGAGTTCGCCGACGGTCTCGGCCTCGACCACCGCGATCAGGTCGTACTCGCCGCTGATCGCATGGAGCGCCGAAAGCTCGGGGATGGCCGCGAGGGACTCCTCGATGGTCTTGCCGTGCTTCAGCAGGGCCTTGATCATCACCTGGGCGCGGATCAGCCGCCGGTCGTAGGGGTCGCCGAGACGCACCGTGTAACCGCCAATGACTCCCTCCTCCTCCAGCCGGCTGAGGCGGGCGTAGACATTGGCGCGGGACAGTCCCAGGTCGCCGGCCAGCTTGGTCACCGGCTGACGGGAGTCCTCCCGCAGCATGGCCAGCAGACGCCGGTCCAGGTCGCTCAGTCCCCGGTCATCCGATTTCGTCAAGCCCTGCCCCCCTGCTGGCGTTCCAATCAACGCGGTGACGGCTCGTCGGCATAGATCGCCGTCCGCGGCGTGGGCGCCGCCGAGGAAATCGCGCCACGATACATGCCCAGGTCGTTCATGCCGAACGCCGCCCGTCCCTGGCCGTCGATGGCGATCAGCCCGCCGTCGCCCCCGATCTTGGTGATCGAAGCCATGGTTCCGTCCGCGGCCTGCTGTACGGTCTCGCCCTTCCAGGCGATGCGATCGCAGACCTGACGCGCGGCGGACTCCCGAATGAAGTATTCGCCCGATCCCGTGGCCGACACCGCGCAGTCTCCGTCGCGCGCATAGGTCCCCGCGCCGATGATCGGGCTGTCGCCGATGCGCCCCCAGCGCTTGCCGGTCATGCCGCCGGTCGAGGTGGCGGCGGCCACGTGTCCGGCCTGATCCAGGGCGACCGCGCCAACCGTGCCAAACAGGTGGGCGGGATCCAGCATGGCCTGGTGATCCTTGCGCCAGGCCAGCAACTGCTTCCAGCGCTCCTCGGTATAGAAGTACTCCGGCGGCGCCTGTTCCAGGCCCTTCTCCTTGGAGAACTGGTCCGCGCCCTCGCGGGCCAGCAGGACATGGGGCGACTTCTCCATGACCGCGCGGGCCAGGCTGATGGGGTTGCGCGTGCGCGTCACGCCCGCGACCGCCCCGGCCTTCAAGGTGGCGCCGTCCATGATCGCCGCGTCCAGTTCGTTGCGCCCCTCGGCGGTGAAGACCGCGCCCTTGCCCGCGTTGAACAGGGGGTTGTCTTCCAGCACCCGTACGGCCGCCTCGACGGCGTCGAGGCTGGAGCCGCCTGCTTTCAGGACCTTGGCGCCCGCCTCGAGCGCCGCGTCCAGCCCGGCGCGGAAGGCCTTGTCCTTCTCGGGCGTCAGCTCTCCGCGCTCGAGCACGCCCGCGCCGCCGTGCACGGCCAGCGACCATTTGGGCGCGTCGTCGGCCAGCGCCGGCGTGGAAAGGGCGACGCCGAAAAGGGCGAGAACGGTGAAGCGGCGGAGAGTCTGAAGCGTCATCTTGATCTCGGTGGTAACGGACATTTGGGCGGGACTATCGGTCGCTGCGGACAAACGCGCCCTTGTCGACGCGCGCGGTGATGGTGAAGTCGGGCTTGGTGACAGCAAAGGTCTTGAAGTCGAGCGTGCTGTCAGGACCCAGCCCGATGATCGGGAACGACGTATAGGTCAGCGGCTGTCCGGCGATGATGGTGGCCGGCTTCTTCAGCGGACGCACGAGCCAAGCATGGCCAGGGCCGTAGTAGCGGCCAACGCCCTGCCCGTCGACCAGCATGGCGCCAGCCTCGTCCACGCCCAGACCGGTGATCGTGGTGTCGTTCTCCTCCTGGATCAGCCGCCCGACGAAGGTCACCAGCCGCCCCTGGCGGTCGCGCTTGTCGAAGTGGGTGTCGGTGATGACCTTGGACAGATACGGCAGGTGCAGGAAGTCGCGCACCAGGGTGACGCTGGGCCCGGTGGGGTTCTTCAGCGCGTCCGGCGAGGTCAGGCTGATCGAATCCAGGCAGCCATAGACATAGCCGCCCAGCACCGCCAGGCCCGCGCTGGTGCCGCCGATCGGCTTGCCCGCCTTGACGTGGGCGTCCAGCGCCTTGTTCAGCGCCGTGCCCTTCCAGGCGCGCACGTAGTTGCTCTGGTCGCCGCCGCCGAAGAAGATGCCGTCGGCGCGCGCTATGATGGCGAGCAGCTTGGGGTCTTCGCCGGCGTCTTCATTGTGGATCACCAGGGTCTCGACCGAGACCGCGCCGCCGACGTCGTTGTAGATCTCGTCCTGCAGCTCGCGGCCGCCGCGGGCGCGCAGCACGACGATGTGACCGCCGCCCGACTGCTTGACGAAGGTCCGGAAAGCCTCGACCGGCCAGTCGCCGCCGCCGAACAAGCCCAGCAACGGCCCCGTCTTGCCGGGCGTCGGCGCGTTCACGTCGCCGATGGCGTAGTACTCGTAGCCGGGGCCGACGGCGTCGGGACCGGCCGGCGTCGCCGCCTGCGCGGCGGCGACGCCCATGAGCATCGCGACCATGGCCATCGCGGGCGCAAATCGAACCATCCGGCTTCCTCCGTTCGAACCGAGCCTAGTCGCTCGGCCAGCTTTCGCGACACGCCGCGAGGCGTTTCGCCCCCAGGATCGTCATCCCGCCCACTATCGAGGCGCGACGGGCAAATTGCTGCACGCTACGAGCAATATGTCCATAAATTTTGACAATCTGTCATTTCCGCCTTTCAATCTGGGAAAGTCGCGATCCAAATGGGCTCAATCTCGCAGCAACGCCGCGCGCGGAGCACCCAAAACAGGACCGTCGGCGTCAACAAAGAGGGGGAATACCAATGAAGACTCAGCTTCTTCGCGCCAGCGCGCTGGCGGGCGCGGCCGGCCTTTTGATCGTCGGCCAGGCGATGGCCCAGACCGCGCCGGCCGCCGGCGCGAACGACGACGCCGTCGAGGCGCTGGTGGTCACGGGGTCGCGCATTCCCCGAGTCGCCACGGAAGGCCCTGCCCCGGTCACGGTCATCACCAGTGACAGCATCAAGGCCGCGGGCTTCAACAGCGTCCCCGACGTCATGCGCTCGCTGACCCAGAACGGCGGCGAGACCCAGACCCAGCAGTCGTCCAGCGGTATGGACTGGACCCCAGGCGCCCAGCAGGTTGACCTGCGCGGCCTGGGCCCCAACCACACGCTGGTGCTGGTGAACGGTCGTCGGATCGCCGACTTCCCCCTGCCCTACAACGGCAAGAGCGCCTTCACCGACACCTCGTCGATCCCGCTGGGCATGATCGACCGGATCGAAGTGCTGAGCGGCAGCGCCTCGGCGGTCTACGGGTCGGACGCCATCTCGGGCGTGGTGAACTTCAATCTGAAGAAGAAGGTCGACGGCACAACCGTCGACGTGACCCTCGGCGGCTACGAGCACGGCGGCGGCGCCAGCCAGCGCGTCAACATCTCGAGCGGCTATTCCAAGGACAACTTCGACCTGGTGATCGGCGGCGAGTTCGTCAATCAGCGCCCGATGTGGGCCTATGACCGCGATATCCAGGACAGCACCAAGGACAGCCCCAGCAGCCGCACGGCGATCGCCCGTCGCGACTTCCTGCGGATGGATCCGTCGGAGGACGTCTATGTCGATCCGGGCGCGAACACCTGCAAGGCGCTGTCGAAGCTGAACGGCGGGTCCATCGAATATGTCAGCCGTCCCGGCTGGGGCGCCTATGACGCCGATCTCGACGACTACGGCCCCGGCTACTATTGCGGCAGCTACAGCTCGATCGGTTACGGTACGATCGTCAGCGAGCGCAAGAGCGCCAACGTCGTGGCCTCGCTGAACTACGCGCCGCGCGACACCCTCTCGTTCTTCGCCGATATCTCGGCGGGCTACAGCCGCACCCGGCAGTTCCAGGACGTCCTGAACTGGGAGTACCAGGACGCCAACGGCAGCGAGGACGGCATATTCTATAACCAGTTCACCGGCGCGCTGGATCTCTGGCACCGCAACTTCACGCCCGAGGAAATGGGTGGACTGAACAAGGGCTTCATCAAGAACGTCTCCAAGACCTTCAGCATCACGCCGGGCGTGAAGGGGTCGCTGGGCGGCGGCTGGGACTACGAGGCCTTCTACAATTTCAGCCAGTACCGCTCGTCGATCAGTTGGCCCAAGGTGGTGACCTCGAAGGCCACGGCGCTCTTCCTGGGCTCGCAGCTGGGCGTCGACGCCGACAGCGGCTATCCGATCTTCAACGCCGACCCGCGCGAACTCTACACGCCCCTGACCACGGCCGAGTTCGAGTCGATCACCGCGCGCACGACCTACAAGCCGGTCGCGCGTCAGCAGGGCGTGTCGTTCCAGATCAACCAGGCGGAACTGTTCCACCTGCCCGCCGGCCCCGTGGGCTTCGCCGCGGTCGCCGAGTACGGCCATCAGTCCTACAAGCTGGGCCTCGATCCGCTAGCCACGGTCAACTACTACTACGGCCTGCGCGACGCCGACGGCTCGGGCTCCCGCGACCACTGGGGCGTCGGCTACGAGTTCCGCGCGCCGTTGCTGAGCAGCGTCGAGCTGTCCACCGCCGGGCGCTACGACAGCTACAAGTACGGCGGCAACACGATCGACAAGTTCACCTATAACGGCGGCGTCGAGTGGCGGCCGGTGAAAACCCTGCTGCTGCGGGGCGCCTACGGCACCGGCTTCCGCGCCCCCGACCTGCACTATGTGTTCGCCAAGGAAGGCATCAGCCACCCCTCGGGCACCGACTACTACCGCTGCCGCACCGAGGAGCCGGACGAAGATATTGGAGACTGCAGCTATGCCGACGATGGTCTGGTCAAGGTGCGCCTGGGCAACGCCAAGCTGAAGCCGGAGACCTCCAAGTCGTTCAACTACGGCGCGGTCTGGTCGCCGGTCCGCAACTTCGACATCTCGGTGGACTACTTCCGGGTTCAGCTGAACAACGCCGTGCTCGACATGAGCCTGGACAGCGTCCTGCGGCAGGAAGCCGACTGCCGGATCGGCCAGACCTCGGCGGGCACCGCCATCAGCATCACCTCGCCGACCTGTGTCGACGCCCTGGCCCGCGTGAAGCGCAACCCGCTGAGCGCCGCCATCAATCCGGGCGCGATCAGCACCGTGACGATCAACCCGATCAATGTCGCCACCGAGCGGACGACCGGCATCGACGTGGCGGCCCACTATCGCTGGCCGACCGACAGCCTGGGTACGTTCGATTTCAGCATCGCCCACACCTGGGTGCACAACCACACCAGCCGCCAGTATCCGGGCGATCCCATCGAAA
Source organism: Caulobacter sp. UC70_42 (assembly GCF_044056025.1). NCBI lineage: Bacteria > Pseudomonadati > Pseudomonadota > Alphaproteobacteria > Caulobacterales > Caulobacteraceae > Caulobacter > Caulobacter sp. UC70_42. The sequence continues at coordinate 4,983,678 of NZ_CP171994.1, forward strand.
ACCAGCTGGCCTTCGACAGCGGCTACGACATCCCGCGCACCAAGAGCAGCGCGGCGATCAACTGGCGTCTCAACGGCCTCAGCGTCGGCCTGCACGGCCAGCGCCTGGACCGGGTGCCCAACTACGCCGAGGACGGCTGGACCAAGGCGACCTACATGGTCAACGCCACCGTGCAGTACGAGATCAACGACCGTACGCGTCTGAGCCTGGCCGTCGACAACCTGCTGGACAAGGACCCGCCGCGCGATCCGACCTATTCGGGGTATCCGTACTACGACACCTCGTGGTTCTCCTCGACGGGACGCAGCTACTACCTGCAGCTGACCCACAAGTTCGGCGGCGCCAGCGGCCTGTGACGCCAGGACCGGAGCGGTCGCAGTGCGGCCGCTCCGCGACTTCTCGCGTGGAGACGTCCGCATGATGCTGAAGCTAGTATTGGCCGCGGGCCTGGCGATGTCGGCGTCATTGGCGCTGGGCGATCCCAGGCCCGCCTCGCCCTCGCCGCCTATCCCCGCGGCGCTGGCCGTGGACTATCCAGGCGTCATCGACCTGAAGGTCGACGTCAGTGATACGACGCGGAAGGTGTTCAAGGTCACCGAGACCATTCCGGTGTCGCCTGGCCCGCTGGTGCTGTCCCTGCCCAAATGGATCCCCGGAGAGCATTCGCCCAGCGCCCAGATCGTGCTGATGAGCGGCTTTACGGTCACCGCCGACGACGGCCGGCGGCTGGCCTGGCGCCGCGATCCGGTCGAGATGACGGCCTTCCACGTGGACGTCCCGACCGGGGTCCAGTCCCTGACCCTCCGCCTGGAGCAGCCCACGGCCCAGCCCGGTGGTCCGGTGCGGATCGCGGTGACGCCGAACCTGGTCCTGTTGAAATGGACGGCCGTCGCGCTCTATCCCGCCGGCTATGAGGTCGGCCGTATTCGCATCCGCCCGACCCTGACGGTCCCCGCCGGCTGGAGCCTCGCCACCGCCCTGGACGGCGCGGAGACCACCGGCGCGACGACTCGGTTCGCCGCCACCAGCTTCGAAACCCTGATGGACTCGCCCGTCTACGCCGGCCGCCACAAGGCCAGCTTCGACCTCGATCCCGGATCGCCGCGCCCGGTCCGGCTCAATGTGTTCGCCGACGCGCCCAAGGATCTGAAGGCGACCCCGGCCCAGGTCGCGATCCATCGCCGCCTCGTCCAGCAGGCGGACAGGCTGTTCGGCGGCGCGCGCAATTTCGATCACTACGACTTTCTGCTCAGCCTGAACCCCACGGTCGGCTATCTGGGCGCCGAACATCAGAGGTCCAGCGAGAACGGCTACAGTTCGGCGGGCTATTTCACGGCCTGGGACACGGCGTTTACCGGCCGGGACATCCTGGCCCACGAGTATGTCCACGCCTGGAACGGCAAGCACCGCCGACCGGCCGACCTGTGGACGCCGGACTACACCACGCCGATGCGCAACAGCCTGCTCTGGGTCTATGAGGGCCTGACCGAGTACTATGGCGACACCCTGGCGACCCGGTCGGGCCTCTATTCGCCCGAGCAGATGCGCCAGCGCCTGGCCCTGATCGCGGCCAACGCCCAGGCCACCCCGGGGCGCAGCTGGCGCAACCTGCGGGACACGACGAACGCCTACATCATGAACTCGGCGGGCGGCACGGGCTCGACCAGCTGGCTGCGCGCGCTCGACTATTACGAGGAGGGCCAACTCCTCTGGCTGGACGTCGACACCCTGATCCGTGAGCGCACCAACGGCGCCAGGTCGCTGGACGACTTCGCCCGCGCCTTCTTCGGCGTGGACGATGGCGACATGAACGTTTCGACCTATGACTTCGAGGACGTCGTGGCCGCCTTGAACACGGTCGCGCCCTACGACTGGGCCGGCTTCCTCGACGCCCGCCTGGACGCACACGATCGCGCGCCGCTCGACGGCCTTACCCGCTCGGGTTGGCGGCTGGTCTTCGAGACGCGGCCGTCCGCCTATGTCACCGCCTACGAGAAGGACGCCGAGGCCAGCCTGCTGACCTTCTCCTTGGGCGCGGAGATCGGCTGGGACGGCCAGGTCAAGGAAGCGCTCTGGGATGGCCCGCTCCACCGGGCCGGCGTCATCGCGGGAACCCGGATCGTCAAGGTCGCGGGAAAACCCTACTCGCCCGAAGCCCTGAAGGCCGCGATCACCGCCGCCGCCAAGCCAGGCGCATCACCGATCCTGCTGAGCGTCAAGGCCGACGACCGCGTTCGCCTAGTCCGAGTTCCCTATCACCTCGGCCTGAAGTATCCGGGCCTGAAACGCCTTACACAGACACCGGACAGATTGGGGCAAATCCTCTCACCCCGATAGACGGGCCTTTCAGCCGCCCGCATCGCCGAACACGTCCGACGCGGCCAGCAGACCGCCGAGGGTCAGCGCGGCTCGCAAGGCGGATTCAACCGGTCGTCGCAACCTCCTCGATCAGGGTGTTGCGACGACCGGTTGAATCCGCCCAATACGTCAGTATCAAGTACGCCGAGCGGCTGGCCGAGGCCGGGATCGGGCCGTCCGGCGGCAGCGTCGGCGACAGCTATGACAACGCCTTGGCCGGGATCATCAACGGCCTCAAGGCGGAGGTCATCCACCGGCGCGGCCCTTGGCGCTCCTAAGAGGCCGTCGAGTACGCCACGCTCGAATGGGTTGACTGGTGCAGCAGCCGCCGGCTCCTCGAGCCCATCGGCAACATCCCGCCCGCCGAAGCCGAGGCCGCCGGCCATGCCGCGCTCACGCTCTCCGCTATGGCGGCGTGACTCAAACCATCAGGCCTCCGTCAAAACCGAGGCGGTTCACTCCGGCGGCGCCACGCGAAAGGCTCGACGCCCCGCGGCCGGCCGACTATAGCTCGCGTTGGTTTTAAGCGGGCGTGGCGGAACTGGTAGACGCAACGGACTTAAGCCAAGGATTGAGTGCGCTTGGGGAAACCCAGGACGTAGAACCGCTCAAATTCGGGGAACCCTGTGAAATGGCGATCCCGAGCCAAGCCCCTTTTGGGGGAAGGTGTAGAGACTAGACGGGCGGCGCCTAAACCTCGGTCGAGGCATGGCGAAGGGATAGTCCAGACCACGAACGCGGCCTCGCCGCGGCGGCGAAAGCCGAAGTGGTATGAAAATCCGTCAGCCGCAAGGCTATGCCGGTTCGATCCCGGCCGCCCGCACCAAACTCTGTAATCCCCCAATCTCGCAGCAGCTTGAAGCGCTCAAGTGATCAACATTGCCTCAAGGCGCATCGCGACATACCTTCGCCCCCCTCTCGTCACCCCACCGACGAGCACCTAGCCGGCGGCGTTCAGTGAGTGCTGCCGGCCCTCTCCCTGCTTTCGCCACCTCGGAACAGGCTCCAATGCCACGGCGATAACGATGCAGGGCCTATGCCCGCGCTGAACCGCATTTGACAGTTGCGAGCGCCTGGAGGCTCCTGTATCGAACGCCCTCCCCGCCGACGTGATTTGCGTCGTCGACCCGGATGGCCCGGTGGCGGAGTGGTTACGCAGCGGAGACGGAGTCCGGGCACTTGCCGGACAGACCGCAAGCCTTTCAAATACTTAGCGTTTTTCCTAAAAATTCAACCCCCACTTTGACCCCCGCTCGGCGCGTGGTCGCGCAGCGATCACGCCGGACAGACCTGGACGGGTCATGGCGATTTTGCCGCGTTCAATCGGGCCTTTTTCTACCCTCGAACGGGAGACAGCAGCACCGCCCGCCCCCCTCAGGGTCAGCGGCAGACGCTCGATGTTGTCGAGCGACAGGTTGCGCTCCGCCCGCAGGCTCACCCCCAAAGCGCCGACAGCGGGACAGCCGCCAAATCTTCGCCGAAAGGCACCGGCTGATCATGGTCGTAAAGCACCGCGCCAAACGCAAAGCGCTCACCGACCGCCGCACGCAGCTTGCGCAAGCCGTTGAAATCGCCAGCGCGTACGGTCCCAGAGGCCTTGATCTCCAATCCGACGATTTGACCGGCCCGATTTTCCAGCACGATATCGACCTCGTCCATGGCCTTGTCGCGAAAGTGGCTGAGGACGTAGCGGTCTTCATCCCATGAGGTGAGCTTCAAGATCTCGGAGAAGACGAAGCTTTCCAGCACCGCGCCAAACGGCGTGCGATTGGCCGCGATCCGCTCAGGCGTCAAATTCCGCAATGAGGCCAGGAGGCCTGAATCCAGAAAATGAAGCTTCGGCGTCTTGCTGAGACGACTAAGCGCGTTGTTGCGCCAAGGCGGCAAAGTGCGAACCAGAAACAGCTGCTCCAGTACGCCCGTGTAGCGCTGCGTCGTCACATGATTGAGGTTCAGCGCCGCGCCAACCGCGGAGTGGCTGACCAACTGGCCCGAATGCTCGGCAAGGGCCCGCAAGAGCCGAGGCATGCGATCCATCTGATCGACCTGAGCGATATCGCGCACGTCCCGTCCAATCACCGCCTCGATATAGTTGAGGTGCCAATCCTGGCGGCGCGCCCAGTTACGCCGCGCCAAGGCCTCTGGATAGCCGCCGGCAAGAACCGTCTCGACCAGATCCGTTCCCAGGCGCGGCGCGCCGACGCTTGGAACGCGTCCTGAAAACAACGCGGTCAGAAAGCCTGGTCGAACCGCGCCGTGGATTTCGGCCTGCGCCAAAGGCAAAAGGCGGATGGTCTCCATCCGGCCGGCCAAAGAGTCCGCGATGCGCGGCAAGGTCATCAGATTGGCCGAGCCGGTCAGCAGAAACCTGCCGGGTCGACGGTCCCGATCGACAGCCTCCTTGATCGCCAAAAGTAGATCCGGCGCGCGCTGAACTTCGTCGATGGTCGCCGTTTCAAGGCCCCGCACGAGACCGGTCGGGTCACTCCGAGCCGCCGCCAGGGTTGTCGCGTCATCCAACGTTAAATAGGTGCGCCCTTCCCCCGCTAAGGCTTGGGCCAAGGTGGTCTTTCCCGACTGGCGCGGACCAGCCAGGAGCACCACGCGGGTGTCGGCCAGGGCTTCCCGAACGCGGTTGGCGGCAAGGCGAGGAAGCAGGTCCAATTGAAAGACTCATTTGGGATAATTGAAAGGCATAGACGGTCTATTTGAAACTTCGCTTTCGTCCAATTGAATTCCAGCCAGACCTTTCGCACGGACCATGGGCTCACCCCTTGCGGCCCGCCAGCGCACAACCCAGCGGGTGTTCAAGCCTATCAGCGCCCCGCGCTCGACAGCAGACTTGCCGGCTCCACCTTCAGCGCCAGCGCCAAACGCTCGATATTGTCGAGCGAAAGGTTGCGCTCGGCCCGCTCGATCGCTCCCACATAGGTTCGGTGCAACTGGGCCAGCCCGGCCAGATCCTCCTGACTGAGCGCCAGATCTCGACGAAGCCGGCGGACGTTGTCAGCGACGATGCGGCGAAGGGCGGAAGGCGAAGCTTTCATCGCGCCATCTTCGGAAATGATGACTTTGCGTCGACAGACAATAAGTAGCATTGACGATGATGACGATACGTAGCATCCATGCGCCAAGAGGACGATTTGGAGCTGCTGGATGAATGCGACCTTCCGATCGAGCGCCATGCCCAAGGGCGTGGTCGTCGCCCGCCCCCGCCAAGGTGATGGCCTCGCCCAGGCCTATCTGCGGCGGGGCCGCCGCTACATTCCCCTGGGCGCGCCGGACGCCAGGGATTTCGCCGCCCGGCTCGATCAGGCCCTTCTCGGGGCCGAGCCCAAGGCCGACAGCCTGGCTCATCTGATCTGGCGCTATCAGCAGTCGCCGGAGTTCAAGCGCCTGGCCGCCCGCACCCAGGACGACTATCGCGAGCAGCTCGCGCGGATCCGCCTGGCCTTCGGCCGCGAGGCCCTGGCGGCCTTTGACGACAAGTCCGCCGCCCAGCGGATCTTCGCCTGGCGCGACCGCCGCGCCGAAAGCCCCCGCCGGGCCGACTATGGCGTCCAGGTGCTCAAGGCCCTGCTCGGCTGGGCGGCGGGCCGCGGCCTCGTCGAGCGCAATCGCGCCGCGGGCATTCCGCCGCTCTATCGCAGTGATCGTCGCTACAAGGTCTGGAAGCCGGACGATGTCGATCGCTTTGTCGCCACAGCGCCGCCGGGCCTTGGCCTGGCGATGATCATGGCGCTGGAGACGGGGCAGCGGCAAAGCGATCTCCTGGCCCTGCGCTGGAGCGACATCGACGGCGATGTGATCAGTCTGCGTCAGGCCAAGACCCGTCAGGACGTCGCCGTCCCCATCACGCCGAGGCTGGCCAGCGCCTTGTCTACGGCGCCTCGCTGCAGCGCCTTCGTGCTCGTGCGCCAGGATGGCCAGCCCTGGGCCTCGAATGGCGGATTTCGCAACGCCTGGCGCTTCTATTGCCGCAAGGCCGGGATCACCGATCTCACCTTCCACGATCTTCGCGGCACCTTCGTCACCGAACGGCTGTCCGCCGGCTGGACGCTGCAAGAGGTCGCGTTCTGCACCGGGCACAGTTTTCGCAACCTGGGCTGCCTGGAGCGCTACGCCGATCGCGGTGCGATCGCCAGGGCGCTGGCGCGGCGGCGGATCGCGCCCGCGCCTCTGCCCCTTCCATCTTCAGCCGGCGTCGCCATGCTGCCGGAAGGGCCTTGATGGCCAGGCGCGAAGATGGCGCTGCGGCCGCACAGGATGGACTTCATTGGCCAGGGATATACACTGCGTATATCCGGAGCTTCGCTATGACGAAAACCACGCTGTTTCAATCCAACCGAACCCAGGCCGTTCGGTTGCCAAAGGACGTGGCGTTCCCTGAGGGTGTCCGCTCGGTAACGGTGCTGCGAGAAGGCAATCGTCGCGTCATTGTTCCATCAGACGCGGTGTGGGACGACTTCTTCGCCGCGCCTGGTGTCGACCTTGGCCAACGCGATCAACCGCAAGCCCCGGAGCGCGAGGCCTTCTAATGCTTCGCTATCTGTTGGACACCAACCTGTGCATCCGCGTCCTGAGGGATCGGCCGCCGGGTTTGCGCGAGCGCTTCAATCTCAACGCCGACGCCTTGTGTATTTCTATGGTGGTCCTGACCGAGCTGCTGCACGGCGCGGCCAAATCCTCGCGCCCTGAGCACAACCGCCAAGAGGTCGAGCGCTTTTGCGCGAAACTGGAGGTCCTGCCCTTCGACGCCGCGGCCGCCGATCACGCCGCTGATGTCCGCGCGACGTTGGAACGCATGGGCCAGCCGATCGGCGGCTACGATGTGCTGATCGCTGGCCACGCACGATCGCGCGGCCTGATCGTCGTCACGGGCAATCTGTCGGAGTTCCAGCGCGTGGAAGGCCTTCGCTGCGAGGACTGGCTGACCTGAGCTTGCGTCCAATTGAATTCCAGCCAGACGCGCCTTTCAAGGCGCGCGGACGACTGGTTTTCGACATGTGGACAACGTATATACGTTTTCATTACCCGCCCGGAGATCGCCTCGTGAGCAAGGACGCCGTGTTCACCATGAAGCTCGAGCCGGAGTTGCGCGACGCCTTCATCGCCGAAGCCCAGGTCGCCCATCGGCCAGCCTCGCAGATCGTGCGTGATTTGATGCGCGACTATGTACAACGCCAACGCCAAGCGCGTGATCATGAAACCTTCGTGAGGGCCAAGGTCGAAGCCGGTCGTCGTGATCGCGTCGCTGGCCTGGATTGGTCAAACGATGAAGTCGAAGCGGAGTTTGCGGCGCATCGCCTCGGCTTAGAGAAGAAGGCAGCTAAGGCGCAGAGATGAACGTCCGCTGGACGGCTTCCGCCCGATTAGATCGCCTCGAACATCATGGACTATATCGCCGCTCAGAACCCGCGGGCGGCCCTGCGCATGGATCAGCTGTTTTCCGAGGCGGCCTCATCCCTTGCTGAATTCGCAATGAGGGGCCGGGCTGGCCTCGTCGCGGGGACGCGAGAAGTCTTCCCCCATGACTCCTATCGCCTCGTCTATGAAGTCGAGGGCGATACCGTGTGGATCTTGGCGCTGCTCCATACGTCGCGGCAATGGCCGCCACCGCGTGGATAAATCGCCGGCATCAGTTTCGTGGCCCACCCGCCATCGGACCGCTGAACGCCCCCCTCGCCCGAGCCAAGGCGCGAGGCGCGGCCGAATGACGATATGGATAACAAGGCCTCGACGGTGGAAAGGACGATGCACTTTAGCGCGCAAGATCGCGGGAACTAAAAGGTAAAGACCTCGGGGCAAGGGGACTTTGCGGCGTCTATCTGCTTGGGCATCGAAGCCATCTGGCTGGCATAGACTGACAATCTAGTGTGTCGGGAACAACGCGTTATATCTCAAACACGGGGATAGAGCCGACGCCCTCATCTGCAATTTCACTCAATTTGCAGGCATCGCGGAGTGGACCAGCTCCACCCTGGATGGTCTGATCCTTGCTGATTCGACGGGCGCGCTCTCGCGGACGTTGTGCGGGCGGCAGATGGTCTCGATTAACACCAACACCAACCAGCAGGCGGCGCTTCAGCTTTTGAACGCTAATGCGCGCGAGTTGGACAGTGTGCAGAAGCGATTGGCGACAGGACTTGATATCGCCTCGGCCAAGGACGACGGCGCCATTTGGGGGATGGCCGTTCACGCCAAGAGCGATCTGGCTTCGTATGAAACCCTCAGTCGTGCGCGCGATCATGCCATTGGCCTGAACGACGTCACTTTGGCGGCGACAGAAGCAGTCTCGGATCTCGTCGACCGGCTCAACGAATTGGCCTTGGCGGCCGCGGACAACTCGCTGTCGGACCGTCAGCGCGCTACGCTCGATCAGCAGTTCCAGGCGCTGAAGCGCCAGATTGATCGAACCGTCGGCTCAGCCACTTTTGACGGCATCAATCTGCTCAATAGCAACGGGTCCAACTTCCTCGACTATGGCCCCGCCGTCTATGAGGATGCCACGAACGCGCAATCGATCTCATGGGGTTCGCCGCTTCGTACAAATCAGGAGCCCGTCGCGGGCGACCCTATCGATCTCCATTTTGGTTTTTCGGGTTCTGGTCTTCAGTCCGAGAAGATCGAGGGTACGGTCACCTATAAGCTGCGGTACTTCGATGCCGGCGGTCCCGTCGACCAGGTTCTAGCCAGCCACACCATCCCGGCCTCTACGACCGTGGGCCCAGGCCTGCCGATCTATGACGCGGCCGCCACGGCCACGATGCCTTCCATCCCGACCACCGCCACCAGCGTCCAAATCTATGCGGAATACTCTGGACGCTATCCCTCTCCCGATGGAGAACCGGTGGAGGACCTCGTCGCCAATGGCGGCCCCCGCAGCGACTTCCTGGCCGAGGGCGTCCCTCACCTTCTGACTCAGTGGAACGAGCGCGACTGGACGGCCGCGCCTCAAGCTCAGGTCGCTCATGACCTCGGCGCTGGCGTCATCAGGGTCGTCGACGACGCCACCCCCTCGGTTTCCGTGAGCGGGGGCACCGAACCCGGCTCGGTGATCTCCGGCAAACTTCGGCTCGATGACCTTGATCTTGGCATCGATGCGATGGGCGCCGACGCGACCATTTACTACGACGTCTTCGACGCCTCGCTGGGGACCTGGGTCAACAAGGCGTCGGTCGCCGCCAGTTCTGTCGCCTATGGCGCCGCTTCGCCGCCACTGGACCTGGCCTACAGCATCACCTTGCCCAATCCAGCGCCCAACGAGGATTTCTCGGTGGGCCGCCTTCGCGCAGAGGTCACCACCCGACACGACGGCGGCGCGACGATCGGCGCTGGAGGCCCCAGTGTCCTGCCCGGCTCGACAGTGGCCGTCAATGGCTCGGGCACGACCTATCCGTCCTCGTCGTTCCTGGAAGCGGCCCAGCTCGGCGCCCGGGTCTACGGGACGCTGCAGCCGCAAAGCACCGTTCCGGGCGAAACCTATGACGCCGATACCGACATCGTGCTGCGATGGAACGATGCTGGCGGCTGGCACGAGCAGGTGCTGGGCAGCAAAAGTCTGTCGGGCCTTTCGTCGGACGCTCCCGCTCCGCAGTCAGCCTTCAACTTTCGCATTCCCGACGTCGCGTCCGGCGCCAGCCAAGCCGAGATCGTGGCGCGCACGGCGATCACCCATGACCCCGCCGGCGCGGCGAGCGTGGAAAACCACGAAGTCCAACTGCGCGGTTGGGACGGCGTCACGCCGAGTACCTCGCAGACCAAGTCGATCACGATCGGACAATTTAGCAATACGGTCGCGCCGCTCGCAAAGGACCCGCGGCGCCTGGAAATCGCGACCAAGATCGAGACCCTCGACAGCATCACCGGCGACAGCACGCCCATCCGCGAGAAGGACACGCGAACCGTGGGCCTTACCGGCCTACAGTTGGAGAAGACCTCGGTCGCAACAGTCGACCAGGCCGCCAAAGCGCTCAGGGCCCTCAAGGCTGCCAAGGCGCGCGTGCTGGTCCAGGCCCGCTACTACGCCGGCCGCAGCGAAGCGTTCGCGTCGGCCAAGGCGATGGAAGACAAGATCTACGACCAGACTCGTATCAACTTGGGCAGTCTCATTGACGCCGACCTTGGCAAGGAGGCCGCGCGTCTCGAAGCCGCCAAGGCCAAACAGGGCTTGCTAGGACAGGCGTTGTCGATCGCCAACCGACTGCCGGCCATGGTGCTCAGCCTTTTCCAGACGACCCGTCCGGTGCGCTAAGCGCAAAGCCTAGCCGTCCGAGGATCAGGCGGAACATATCACCGGCGACTGAGCGTTTGACCCTTGTCGTGTGACGAACCATCGAGATCATCCAAATAACGCTCAAGCTCAGCTTGGCGCACCAGGGTTCTGGAGCCCTCCTTTAAAATCCGGATTTTGCCCGCCGCGACGAGCTCGTAGAACCGGCTCCGGCTAATCGCCAACACCTCGGCGGCTTCGCGCACGCGGTAGGCCATTCGTGGCGGAGGAGGATGATCAGAAGCGCTCATCAGAGTTTCTCCGGCCGGTATCCGGCCGGATCGGCGATCCAGAGGTTGATCGCCAACTCCCGCCAACCGGCGCCGTGGACGCTGATCGGCACCTGACGAGGAAAGGTGCCCTCGCCCATCTTCCGATAGAGCGTTGAGCGACTGAGGCCCGTGCGCGCGAGCACGGTCTTGAGGCGGACGATGCGGTCGAGGTCTGCCATCGTTTTAGCTCCGCAGAACGAGATCTGAAGGCATTCGATGGACCACAATTGGATCGCGCGCCGCTGGCGGCAAGGCCCCGCGGGGCCAGATCGTACTCTGGGAAACAAAGACAGGCCCTAGGCGCCTCTAGCGAAGGTGAGAACGTACCTGCATGACGCTGGCTGCGCTTTGGCGCTGCCAATTTCGTTCTGGGTTCCGGACTAGCTGCGCTCCTCGCGCCGCCGCAATTCGTTCTCGACGGCTTCGCGAATGAAGGCGGCAAGCTGGTGAGGACCTAGCAGCGCCTCGATACGGCGCACGGTTTCCACCGGCAACCTGACCGTCGTCTGCTTCAATCCAAGCGCGGGGCGTCCCATAGGCTCATGCCTATCGGGTGACGCATGGCCTTCCAACCCAATCACAGCAGTCATCGTCGGAAAATTGACATAACCGATATCGCTTATATATAAGCGATATCGGTTATGGAGGCAACCATGCACGTTCGGTGTTCGCGAACTGATCAGGCTGGCGGTGGAGGGCATATCCAGGTCTCTCGCCGACGCATGCTCGCCGGAGTAACGGCAGCGCCGTTGGCGCCTAGCCCAGTCCAAGTTCCCGGTTTCCCAGATCGATCCATTCAGGTCTGTAGGCGCTGGCTCGCTATCGACGCCGAACAACGCCGCCTTCAACTTGAATGGGGCACGCTGGAAGGCCGGCTGATCACCCACCACAGCTGGTACAAACTCACGCCCGCCCAGCAGGCCGAAATCCCCGAGGGCGCTAGGCTCGCCGAGATCGACGCGCGGCTCGATTTGCTGGAGGTCGAGGGACACGCGCTCCTCAAGGCCATGCGTCCGAAACCAGCCAAGAGCATCGAGGCGGTCGTCGCCAACCTGGCGGTGGCGGCGCGCCTAATCTTCGTGGAAGACCATCCGCAAGCCCACGGCCTGATCACCCGCGCGGCCCGCGACCTCGCGGCCTTATCCTCTGGTGGCAAGTGACACGCCGTGTTGCCCGACGACGCGACGACGCGGACCGCCCCTTGGCGGGTACGTTCCGCCGTAACGCGGCCGGCTTCCACGAAGGGGCCGAGGCGATCCTGACGCGCCACCCCGACGGCGGCCGCTACTTCCTGGCCATCGCCATCGAACTTGCGCTGAAAGCGTACCTGCTCGACCGAGGGATCAGCGACAACTGGAACCGCGTCTACCTCCGGCACGATCTCGTCAAAGCGCTGCGGTTCGCGCGCCGCGCCGGCTTTATCGGCGCTCCCGCCAAGCTTCCCGAATTGGCCATGCGCCTCAGCCCTTACTATAGCGTCCACGCCATCTCGGAGATGTCGCCGCACGCCATCAGATCGGTCTGTTGGGTGGAGGCTTGCGAAACTGTCGGCGCGCTCATCGACGCCGTCGTTGAGGCCGCCGAGGCGGATGATTGTCGAGAAGGCGCAGCGTGATGACCCGCCTTCGCCTGCCTTGGCCGTTTGTCGTCAGCCAGTGGTGGCGCTGCCGACATCCCCGGCTGTGGCGCGGCCGAACCTTCGATCCGCACGAAAGCCAGCAGGTCATGAGCTATTCGGTCCTACGCCTTCGCCGCGAGACGCGCGACGTCTTCCTGCTCAACCACATCAAGGCGCTCGACTACGCGCTGATCGCGCGCCACCTCGATCTCTCCATCGCGGACGTCCAAACGCACTTGGCCGACGCGCTCTTCGAGATCTCGCGCACGGTCGACTTGATCGAGCGTGTCCGTCCTCCATCCAAACTGTCCAAAGCGGAGCATCCCGATGTCCGATGACAAGGACCCCTTCGCCGTATCGCGGCGCGTCGTGATCGGCGCCGCCAGCGCCGCGCCGGTCGCTGCCGGCGCCGGAGGTGGCGCACTCGCGGACCCAGCCGTCGCCCGCTGCGCTGAGTGGATGGCGCTCGACGCGGAGATCGATCGCCTTGGCCTGCGCTGGTCGGACCTGGAGGCAATCCTCGTGCGTCAGAAGCGATGGGAGCGCATGACGCCAGAGGAGCGCGGAGAGATGTTGCCCTCCGAAGAGATGGCCGCGATCGATGCGCAGCTAAAGCCGCTGTTCGAGCAACGCGAGGCGTGGCTGGAGGCTCTTCCTGCTGTGCGCGCCATCGACATGCATGGCGTCGCCGCCAAGCTGGAAGTGGCGCTACAAGTCATGGTCCATCAGCAGGGCGACGGATACGACCTCTTCAAGGCGACGATGGACGAGCTGCGCACCGCGCGCTGCCCAAACTGCCGGGCGCCCGTTTGCCAACGCTAGCCGCGCCCCTCCCGGCGGCCGTCTTGCCCACCCCAAGCTGCGGGCGCCAGGACCGCAACGGTCGGTGCTCGCCCTGGAGCGCTTGGAGAGCCTCTGCCGGGCGGGATGGTGCGGGTCAAGGGCGGCTTCGCCGTCGCTCCGCGAGACGCCCGAAGGGCGTCCCCTTGACGCGCGCCAGCCCGTCCGGCCCTTGTTCCACCAAGCGATCCAGGGCGTCTTGTCTCCGAGCGCAGGTCGGCGGCGGCTTCCCGTCCGGGGGCACGGCGGACAGGCCCGACCGGGCGTTCGGCTCAGCGCACGCGCTTGAAGCGCACGCGATCCTTACCGGTGACAAGAAAGGCGTCATAGCCAGCGTCGCCCCAGGCCTTACGCTGCACTTGGCTGGTGTGTGGATCGGTGGTGTTGGCCCACCACTGTTGGCGGGCCGCGCTCTTGGGGAGCATGGCGCCGAGGATGCGCTCGATCTCGGCGAAGGTCAGTTCGAGTTCGTCTTGACGCTGGCGACGCAGATGACCCGACAGGGGATCGTACTTGGGCATCCCTCAACATGGCGGATTGATCCGAAGGCGTCGAATCCAGGGGCGCTAGCGTAACTGGAGAACGACCTTGAACAGCCACCGCGCAGGATCTTCTTGCGCCGCCAAGAACCTTTCCGGTTGGCGCCTCGCCGGCCAACCGCTGCGATGGAGACTTTCGTGACCGATACGCCTGAAACCCGCACGCCCAATGTCGTCGATCTCCACGTCGGTGGTCGTGTACGGATGCGCCGCAAGATGCTGGGTATCAGCCAGGAGGCGCTGGCGGGTGCGCTGGGGCTCACCTTCCAGCAGGTTCAGAAGTACGAGCGCGGCGCCAATCGCGTCAGCGCCAGCAAGCTCTATGAGATCGCCAAAACGCTTCAGGTCCCGGTGTCATACTTCTTCGATGGACTCCCCGACCCCATGACCAGCGAAGTCGATGAGGTCGGCGCCGCCGCCGAGCGCGTCGTCACCGAGTTCCTGAACACGCCCGAAGGCCTGGAACTGGCCGAGATGTTCCCGAAGATCGGCCGGGGCCGGGTCCGTCGCCAGGTCCTCGATCTCGTGCGCGCCATGGCCGAAGACGAAACCCGCGAAAAGGGCTGAGGCAAGGCTCAACGGTCTTCAAAGGCCGAGCGAGCCTCCGCCTCGAACGCGCGCTTCCCGCCGCGCCGCCAGAGGGCCAGGGTATGGTCGCGATCTTCGCCCCGTAGCATCATCGCCAGGGTCAGGAATGCACCGTAGAGCGCGGCGCGATCGTCGCGGGTCAGCTCGACGAGGCCGGCCTTCTGAACCAGGCCGCCCAGCTCGATCAGGTGGCGGGTGCGCTCGCGCCGCTTCACCACCCAGGCCCGCGCATCCGTCCTGGCCCGCTGTGCCTCAAGCCTGTGTCGCGCCGCTGTGGTTCGCCGGGCCGCGTCATTGGTCGCCGCCAATAGCGCGCGGAGGTTCACCCCTGCCGCTGCGAAAGAACCCCGCGCCGCGTTTGCGCCACTCCGCCTTGCGGGCCGCGTCCTTCGTCTCGACCAGGCCAAGCAGCCCGCCCGCCAAGGTCTCGACATCCAGCGCGTCGGCCCCGGTAGCGATGACCAATTCGCCGAGCTGTTTGATCTTCCGCTCCTTCAGCGTCCTGGCCTTGCCTTCCAGCGTCTTCAGTTCTGCATCAAAGTCCCGAGGTTTGCGCATCGCAGTCTCCATGATGGCGGGATGCGCACAGGATAAAACAGCGGGTCTCGGAATGCTGTAATGTCGCCGGAACACACTGGGACGGGTCGGTCCCTCCCGAGATTTTAATCTTGGAGGGCGCGCTTATACGTCGTGCCGACGTGCGCTTAAGGCAGTAAGTGGTCTGTCGCCATGGCGATCTACCACTTCAGCGTCAAAGTCATCAGCCGCGCCACCGGGGCCAGCGCCGTGGCCTCGGCCGCCTATCGCTCGGCCTCGAGGCTGCACGATGAGCGGCTGGATCGCGACCACGACTTCACCAACAAGAGCGGCGTCGTCCATTCGGAAGTCATATTGCCGGACGGCGCGCCCGAGCATCTGTCGGACCGCGCGACGCTTTGGAATGCGGTCGAAGCCGGCGAGAAGCGCAAAGACGCCCAGCTCTCCCGCGAGGTCGAGTTCGCCATTCCGCGCGAGATGGACCAAGCCCAGGGGATTGAACTGGCCCGCGACTTCGTGCAGCGCGAGATGGTCGATCGCGGCATGGTCGCCGACCTCAATGTGCATTGGGACATCGGACCGGACGGCCTGGCCAAGCCCCACGCCCACGTCATGCTGACTATGCGTGAGGTTGGGCGCGAGGTCGGCGAAGACGGCTTCGGCGCCAAGGTCCGCGATTGGAACCGCACCGAGCTGGTCGAGCACTGGCGGGAGGCGTGGGCCGACCACGTCAACGAGCGGCTAGCCCAGCTCGACATTGATGCGCGGATCGACTGCCGAAGCCTGGAACACCAGGGCATCGACCTTGAGCCGCAGCACAAGATCGGACCGGCCGCCGGACGTCGAGCTGACGAGGGCCTGGAGGCCGATCGGCTCGACGAGCACCACAAGATCGCGCGGGGCAATGGCGAGCGGATCATCGCCGATCCGCGCATTGCTCTGGACGCCATCACCAAGCAACAGGCGACCTTCACCCGCCGCGATCTTGCGATGTTCATCCACCGACATTCGGACGGCAAGGAGCAGTTCGACCGCGCCATGATTGCGGTGCAGACCTCGCCCGAGATCGTAGCGCTGGGCCAGGACGGGCGCGGCCAGGACCGCTTTACCAGCCGCGAGATGATCGCCATCGAGGATCGGCTGCATCGCGCCGGTGAAGTGATGGCGGATCGCCGAGCGCACGGCGTCAGTAAGCTGGAGCAGCGTCGCGCCTTGGCGCGCGCCGAGCAGCGCGGTCTCGTCCTCTCCGGGGAACAGAAGGCAGCGTTCGAGCACGTCACCGAGGGCCGGGATCTTGGCGTCGTCGTCGGCTACGCCGGCACCGGCAAGTCGGCGCTCCTGGGCGTGGCGCGCGAGGCCTTGGAGGACGCCGGCTATCGCGTCCAGGGCCTGTCGCTGTCGGGCATCGCCGCCGAGAACCTGGAGGGTGGATCGGGCATCGCTTCGCGCACCATCGCCAGCCTGGAGCACCAGTGGGCGAAAGACCGCGAGTTGCTCGACGCGCGCGACGTGCTGGTCATCGACGAAGCCGGCATGATCGGCTCGCGGCAGATGGAGCGGCTGTTGTCGGCGGCCGAGAAGGCCGGGGCCAAGGTGGTGCTGGTCGGTGATCCCGAGCAGCTCCAGGCCATCGAGGCCGGCGCGGCCTTCCGGTCGATCGCCGAGCGTCACTCCCATGTCGAGATCACCCAGGTTCGCCGCCAGCATGATGACTGGCAGCGCGACGCCACCCGGCTTCTGGCGACGGGCCGGACTGGCGACGCCCTGGCAGCTTACGAGGCGCGCGGCATGGTCCATGCGGCGCAGACCCGCGACCAGGCGCGAGAGGATCTGGTCGAGCGTTGGGACCGCGAGCGGGTGGCCGAGCCCGGCAAGAGCCAGATCATCCTCACCCACACCAATGACGAGGTGCGCGATCTCAACCTGATCGCCCGCCAGCGGTTGCGTCAGGCCGGCGCCTTGGGCGAGGACGTGACGGTGAAGGCTGAGCGCGGCGAGCGGTCGTTCGCGACCGGCGATCGACTGATGTTCTTGAAGAACGATCGCGGGCTGGGCGTGAAGAACGGCATGCTCGGCGAGATCGAGCAGGTCTCGCCCACGCAAATGACCGTGCGGCTCGATGCGGGCCGATCTGTCGTCTTTGACCTGAAGGACTACGCCCAGGTCGATCACGGCTATGCTGCCACCATCCACAAGAGCCAGGGCGTCACGGTCGATCGCACCCACGTGCTGGCCACGCCGGGGATGGATCGGCACGGCGCCTATGTGGCCCTGTCGCGCCATCGCGATAGCGTCCAGATCCATTACGGCCACGACGAGTTTGAGGATCTTGGCAAGCTGACCCGCGTGCTATCGCGCGAGCGGGCCAAGGACATGGCCAGCGATTTCGCCGAGCGGCGCGACATTCATGTGCCGACGTCGATGCGGCCCAAGGAGCCGCCGGAGCGCAAGCGCGGGATGTTCGCCGGGTTCAGGCCGAGCAGTCCGGCGCGTCAGCCGGCGGGGCCAGCCCGGGAGGTCGGTCAGTTCGACCAGAACCGGGCGATCGAACGCCATGCGCGCGCCGCGGGCGACGTCATGGGCATGCACGACCGCGGCTTGCCGGTGCTCGCGCATCAGCGGCAGGCGCTGGAGCAGGCGCGCAAGGCGATGGCAAAGATCGGCCCGCACGCGGCCAAGGATCTGGAGCGGGCCTATGTCCGCGACCCGGCCTTGGCCGGCGAGACCGCTTCGGGCCGTACGCAAAGGGCGATCCGGGTCCTGCAGCTTGAAGCCGAGGTCCGCGCCGATCCGCGTCTGCGCGCCGATCGCTTCGTCGAACGCTGGCAGGACCTGGAGCGGCGGCGATCAGCACTACACTTCGAAGGCGACATGACCGGCGCCCGGCAGGTCAAGGAAAGCATGGGCGCGATGGCCAAGAGCCTGGCGCGCGATCCGCAGGTGGAGTCGCTGCTGCGCGGGCGACGGGCCGAGCTTGGGCTGCCTTCCGAGATAGGGCGCACCGTGGGTCAGGGCTTGTCGCAATACCTGGGCCTCGGCCGAGGCCGTGGGCTTGGCTTGTAGGAGACGGTGATGGATCAGGATGTCGAACCGGAAGAACGGGCCGATCCGGCGGTCGCAGCGTTCGAGGCGCTTCGGCGTGAGGTGGCGTTGCTCAATGTCGCCATCGCAGGTCTGGCGGCCGAGCGGGCGGCGGCGCCCGACTACAATGAAACCCTCGGCGAAATTGCCAAAGGCGTGTCGTTGGCCGTCGGGCGGCTCGGGAAGATATTGGTCAGCCCGGCCTTGGCGATGAGCCCTACCGAAGTGGCGCAAAGGATCGCGGCGGCGGGCGAAGCGGCTCGACGGCAGGACCGGGCGGCTTTGCACCAGGCGCAGGAGCGCTTTGCCCGCGCGACGAACGATCTTGAGCGTTGGATCGATGGCGCGCGCCTGTTGACCAATCAGAACCGGCGCCTGGGTCAGATAGCTTGCGCCGGGATTGTCACGGGCCTGCTTCTTGGCGCCTGGCTGCCTGGCGCGGTGGCTCGGGTCGCGCCGGAACGGTGGGCCTGGCCCGAAAAAATGGCGGCGCATGTTCTCCGCATGGCCCCTTGGCCAGCCGGCGAGCGCATGCTGGAGGTCGCGGACCCGATGCGCTGGCAAGCGATGGTCGCCGCCAAGACCAACGAGCGGGCCGAAGAGCGTTGCGCGCCTAGGCTCGGTTCGCGCGGAGCCGAGAACCGGAGACATCGCTGAGCCGGGGCCACCCCGCGACACCGAGGACCAAAAGTCTGCAATTAAGCGGGTTGACAACGATGACGATAAGTAGCAATTATGGGGTGCGCATGATCAGTCCCATCTGATGGAGGCGCTGAGCAACCGATCGAGCTCGGCGCCCCTTGCCCACGAGACGATCGCGCGAAATTCTGAGTTGCGGCCCCGCCGACGCTCCTGTATCGAACGCCCTCCCCGCCGACGTGATTTGCGTCGTCGACCCGGATGGCCCGGTGGCGGAGTGGTTACGCAGCGGACTGCAAATCCGTGCACCCCGGTTCGATTCCGGGCCGGGCCTCCAAATATCTCACGAATACTTTTGATTACAGTATTCACCAAGATGCGCCTGCGGCTCGCCAACCAGCGTTAGTCCCCTTTCAAGGCTGTTACTCGGCCTATCCTGAAGCGCCTTCATCGAGGCCTGGAGCCAGGCAAGCGGGATCGATCGACGGGCGACGCCGTCTCGTTCACCCTTGCGTGGCCCGTTTCACCAACGCGCTGAACCGTCTTTGGCGCGACGACGCTGGCCAGACGACCACCGCATACGGCGCCGCCATCGGCTTGCCCCATGGGCCATCTTGCGGGACGCCCACCGCCTCAAGATCGCTCCAGAATGACGCCATCGAGCGCCTTTAGCGCGCTCACGCGCCAGGCCAAGTGATCGATGTGATGCGTCTTGACACAATACGATGAGCCCCGTGCTGGCGCGAGCCCGCCATAGTGAGCGGCTGGGCCACGCAATCGCATTCATACTGCATGGATCGACCCGCGAGGGCGGACTTGCTGCGCGGTGTCCATCCCCGATTTCGCCTCAACCAGCGGGCGAGAAATAAACTTATCAGGCTGTTGAAAAGTTCAGGCGGGTGTAACAGTGCGCAACATAAAGGTGCGCCGAGACGACGGCGAACCGAAAAACTTGGGAGGGCGAGATGAGCTACACGACCGAGGAACTCGTTAAGGCTTATACCGCCGTTCATGTGGGCGTCGTGCCGCCCCCAGAGGTCCGCGCCACCTTTATGGCCGTGGCCGGTGGCGGCGCCAGCGACAGCCAGATCCTGAGCAACATCCTCAACGGCGCGGACAACAGCACGGCTCTGGCCGTAATGAGCTACCAGTTCTTCACGGGCAGGAGCCCAACTCAGGTCGGCATGAGCTACCTGGTGAATTCACCTTACAATCCGACCGACCTCAACGACGCCTATTACAGCGGTTTCAATATCGAGAACCGCTACATTAATTTCGCCGCCAATTTGGGCGTCGTCGGAGAGGGCGCGTTCGCGTTCGCCAACAAGTATGGCGAGATGAGCTTCGCCGACTATGTCGCCTCGATCTATCAGACCATTATCGGCCGGACCATGGCCACCACGGCCGGCGTCGACGTCGACGCCGCCATCGCCTACCTGATCAGCACCAAGGCCGCCGTCCAGGCGACCGTGGCCGCGGCCGGCGTCATCAACGCCAACTCGACGCCGACCCAGATCGATCTGGCCGTGAAAGCGGCGATGGCGGGCCTGGTCATGGCCGCGGCGATCAAGGCGGACATCGGGCTCTATGCCGCCGCCACGGACAACTTCATGGTCGCCCTGGCCACGGGCACGGCGGTCTACGGCACCGACATCACCAAGACCTACGCGCCGTCGGCCGACACGTTCGCTCATGGCACCGGCAAGGCGATCGACCGAGACGTCCCGCTTACCCCGACGACGCCCACGGCCCCGGCGGACTCGGCTCGCACGTTGCGGCTGACAACCGGCACAGATAGCCTCGCCGGCGGGACCGCCAACGACACCTTCAACGCCGATGACGCCGACGGCCTGGGCGGCCACTTCGCGGTGCTCACCACCGGCGACACCCTGAACGGCGGCGCCGGTAACGACACCCTCAACATCGTCAGTGGCGCCGGCGCGACCCTGACCCTGCCGGTCGTCACGGTGACCGGGATCGAGACCGTCAACGTTACAGGCGACAATAGCGTCACGGCCAACACCGCCGCCTGGACCGGCGTCACGGCTCTGAACGTGACCAGCGTCGGCGCAGCGACCGTCACGGCCGCAGCCGGCGTCGCGATCACGACCACCGCCTCGTCTCAGGCCTCCGGCAACATCACCGTCGACGGCGGGAGCAACGTCACTATCACGGCCACCGGCGCGACCACCGGTAACGTCACGGTTGGCAACACGGTCGCGCCCACGGGTTCGATCGTTGTCAGCCGGACGTCGAGCGTGACAGGCAACGCCGGCGTCATTACCGTGAATGGCGGCACGACGGTCGACATCACCCAGGTCGCCACCAACGCTGTCGCCACCACCCAAACCTACGGCACGATCGTGGTCAACGGTGGCGCGACGACAACGTCGGTCTCGGTTCACAACCCCGCCAAGGCGACCGCCTCCGGCTCAGTGGCGGGCGTCAACGGCAACACCGTCTCCATCATCGATAAGAATGGCAGCGGCGCCTCAACCAAAAGCACGATCACCTCGATCAGCGTCGATGGCGCCACGACCGTCGGCATCCAAGACAACGCCCTGTCGTCCCTCAGCGTCGCCCACACCAGCGGCAACCTGATCATCGACAACTCCAGCAGCCTCGCCAGCGGCGATCTTACCAAGACGCTGAACCTGACCATCAGCGGCACGACCGGCGGCACGCTGGACGACGCCGACGTCTACACCACGCTGAACGTTACGACGGGGAGCGAGAACTCGGTTCTGGCCAACCTCACCTTCGGTGGGATGACTGCGTTAAACATCGGCGGGTCCAGCAAGCTGACCTTCACCAGCACGGCTGGCTCGACCGCGCTGCAGACGGTGACGGTCACCGGCGCCGCCGGCATCACCGCCAACCTCTCGGGCGCCACCGTCACCTCGGTGAACGCCTCGGCCACCAGCGGCGCCAACACCGTGACGATCGACGCCAGCAAAGCCACCTTCTCGGGCGGCTCGGGCGTGGACACCGTCGTCCTCACCGCAACCGCGGCGAACAAGGGCCTTACCCTCGGCCTTGGCAACGACAGCCTGGACATCACCGCCGTACCGACGGTGACCGGCGGCACTTTTGATGCTGGCGGCGGCACGCAAGACGTCC
This sequence comes from Caulobacter sp. UC70_42, assembly GCF_044056025.1. Classification (NCBI taxonomy): domain Bacteria; kingdom Pseudomonadati; phylum Pseudomonadota; class Alphaproteobacteria; order Caulobacterales; family Caulobacteraceae; genus Caulobacter; species Caulobacter sp. UC70_42. Next base: position 5,005,542 of record NZ_CP171994.1, read on the forward strand.
TGAAAATGTCGGCCGCCCAGGCCGCTACCGCCTCGGGTTCGGGGGTCTTCGCCACCACCTTCACCAACTTCGAGCGCCTGGTCCTGACCGGCTCGACCAACCAGACGATCGATCTGGCTGTCATCGGTCCCTACCATCACGTCACCACAAGCGGTGGCAACGGCCTGACCCTCAACAACTTCTCGTCGGGTGACACCCTGGTGCTGAACGGCGCGGGCACGGCCTACACGGTCGGGGCCGGCAACTTCGGTGGCGGTTCCGACGCCTTCAACCTGCAGCTGACCGACGGCTCGACCGCTGGCGTCTCCTTCGCCTCCACCGGGATCACCGCCACCGGTGTCGAAATCCTCAACGTCAGCACCGCTGACACCCAGACCACCCCCACCGGGTCGTTTAAGGACTCGGTGACCTGGCTGGGCAACACCGTCCAGACGATCAACGCCAGCGGCAACGCCGGCCTGACTCTGACGGCGACCAGCACGGCCCTGACCACGGTCGACGCCAGCGGCATCACCCTGGGCGGCTTCTCCTGGACGTCAGGCGCCCTCGCCGGCTCCGCGACGATCAAGGGCTCCACCACGGGCGCCAACACGGTCAACTTCGCCGCGGCCCTCGGCGACAACGCCTATACCGGCGGCACGGGCGTCGACACCATCACGGCGAACGGCGGCCAGAACACGATCAATGTGGGTACCGGCAATGACGTGGTGAATGTCACGGCCGCCAACGTCGCCAGTGACACGGTCTTCACGACGATCACCGGCTTCGGCACCGGCGACAAGCTGGGCCTCACCGCTCAAGGCGGCGCCGCCACTGCGACGACGCTGGGCGCTGAGGTCACCGGTCAGGCCAGCCTGGCGGCCTATCTCGACGCCGCCGCCGCCGGCGACGGCAGCGGTGTGGCGCTCGTGCAATGGTTCACGTTCGGCGGCGATACCTACGTCGTTCAGGACTCGAGCGCCAACGCGACGTTCGATGCCGGTATAGACATCGTGGTCAAGCTGGTCGGTGGCCCAAGCCTGACCACCTCGAGCTTCGCCGCGGGCGTCCTCACGGTCTAGTCGCAGAGCCTTCAAGCTGGACGCGGCGGGCCGAAAACCTCGACCCGCCGCGCTCCCTTTGAAGCGGTTCCCAACGCCCAATTTCAAGCCTCTGGCACTGATTGATGACGCCCTTAATTATCAATCTGGCGCCGACCGGCCTGACCTCCACACAGGCGCAGTCGGCCCACCTGCCCTTGTCGCCGCAAGCCATCGCCGACGATGTCGGCCGTTGCGCGCGGCTCGGCGCCTCCATGGCCCACCTGCACGCCCGCGGAGCGGACGGCGCGGCCAGTGACGATCCCGCCATCTTCGCCGAGATCATCACCCAGGTCCGCGCGCAGGCCCCCGATATCGTCGTGGTGACCACCACCAGCGGCCGCCGCTCTCCCGACATCGATCGACGCGCCTCCAGCCTCTTCCTGGAAGGCCCCGCCAAACCGGACATGGCCAGCCTGACCCTGGGCTCGATCAACTTCGCCAGCGAAGCCAATATCAATCCGCCCGCCACCGTGATGGCGCTGGCCAGGATCATGCTGGAGCGCGGCGTCAAGCCGGAGCTCGAGGTCTTCGACCTGGGCATGATCAACTTCGCCAAGGTCCTGATCGACAAGGGCCTGATCGCGCCGCCCTTCTACTTCAACATCCTTCTGGGCAGTCCGTCTGGCGCGCAGCTGGATCTCAACCATGTCGGGACCCTGGTCCGGGACCTGCCGCCGCAATCGGTCTGGTCCCTCGCCGGGATCGGACGCTTCCAAACCCGCGCTAATGGCCTGGGCGTCATGATGGGCGACGGGGTTCGGGTTGGACTGGAAGACAATCTCTGGCTGGACGACGACCGCGCCCAGTTGGCGACCAACAGCCAGACGGTCGAGCGCGTCGTGGCGGTGGCTACAGCCATCGGACGACCGATCGCCACGCCGGCGCAGGTGCGCAAGCGCCTGAATCTGGAACGAGCCGCATGAAGCCGAGCCTGGTGATCTTCGGCGTCAGCAACATTCTGTCGGACGTCTTCGACTGCGCTCTGGCCAATGGCCTCGACATCGCCAAGGTGGTCCGCGACCTGCCAGAAGAGACCGGCGAGCGCGACAAGAGCGTCGCCGAGCGGATCGCCGCACTCGCGCCCCTAGGCCAATACCCGGGCGTCGAGGATCTCGACGAGTTTCAGCCCCAGGACGGCGAACTTTATATCCTAGGCCCGACGACGCCCACCCGCGCGGCGCTGGCCAGCAAGCTTGAACGTCTTTTCGGGCTGACGTTCGCGACCCTGGTCCACCCCACCGCCTTTGTCTCGCCGTTGGCAAGCCTGAGCCCCGGGGTGTTCGTCGGCGCCAACAGCGTCATCGGACCCGGCGCACGCCTGGCCCCGCACGTCTTCATCAACAGGGGCGTCACCGTGGGGCACGACACGCAGATCGGCGCTTTCTCGCGCCTTCAGCCCGGGAGCAATGTCGGCGGCCTGTCGGTCTATGGGCGCGGCGTCACGATCGGCATCGGCGCGACGGTGATCGAGCGCGTGATCATCGGCGACAACGCCTTCGTCGGCGCCGGCGCCGTGGCGCTGTCCGATATTCCGCCGAATGTGTTGGTGGTCGGGATCCCGGCTAAGGTCATCAAGACCCTCAAGGCCAATGACGCCCTCGCCGGCTGATCAGCCGACTCTCTGTCTGAAGCGATCGAGTGTCGTCTGGCAAGCGGCCACCAGCGACGGTCCCGAGCGATCCAGGTCCAGTGACGCGAAGAACCGTGCGCGCAAAGACACCCCGAGGCCGCGCCGGCGCGCCGGATCGTCCAGCAGAGCGGAAAGCTGTTCGAAATAGGCGGTCAGGTCTCGAGCCGCATAGCCGCCCAGCTTGTCGCCGCCGTCCGAGTCCGCCAGCGCGCACACCGCCACCCCCTCGGCCATCGCCTCAGCCACGCTGAAGCCGCCGCCCAGCCTGGCCGGATTGACGAAGACATCGCAGCAGGCAAGCACAGCCCGGATGTCGTCCTGGTGCGGGACGCGGCGAATACGGTGTTCGGGCAGAACGCTCAGGGCCTTTGGCAAGGCGCCGCCGCCGCCGACCAGCACCCAGACGATATCGGGCCGACTTTCCATCAGGGCCACCATGCGCGCGGCCCATTCGCCGCCGATCTCGGCGTCGAGCCGGGCGCCGACGCTGACCAGGACCAGGTCGTCTGGTCCGACCTCCAACTGGTCCCGCGTGATGGACCAGATGCGAGGCCTCAACGAAACCCGGAAGGGATGGTGAATTCCCCACGCTGGCGGCAGGGCTTTCCCCCAGGGCGTCAGGCCCGATCCGCCAGATGCGGATCGGAGGTCAGCCAGGCGTCCACCGGCGCCATCGGCGTTACGGCATGGATGCTCAGCCCCAGCACGGGACGAACCTTGTACAGCGGCGCGATCAAGGGCGAAAACAGTCCGACGAACAGGATGAGATCCGGATCGAATTCGCCGATGTCGCGCAACGTCTCGCGCCAGCGATGATGCAGGGGAAACGCCGCGTCACCGAGGCTGAGTGTCAGCCCGGCCGGCGCCAGGGCGGCCAAGTCCCGCAGATCCGGCGGCGCGGCGATGATTTCGCCGCGATTGCCCAGATAGTCGCGCATTCCCGCAATCAACGGCTCCTGGCAGGCGAAGGCCTTCACGGTCAAGCCGGCGGCCTGCAGCAGGCCGGCCTGCTTCAATGCCAGCACCGTCGGCGGATGGCCGGCGAAGCTGAGAAAAGGCGTCACCAGCGCCACCCGCTTCACGCCATCGATCGGCCTGACCGGCAGGTCCACGGCGTCTTCGGTCAGGACTTCACCCGCCAGGACCATGAGTTCGGGCAATCGGGTGGCGATGAGGCGCCGCGCGAACCGCGCCCGGCCGCCTTCGCGCGCGACCGCCCGCCCCCATTCATAGCCCGCGAAGGCCATCAGCCGGTCCAGATCAACGGGACGAATGGCTTGGAGCGCCGCCCCGGCCTCTGCCGCGAAGGCGTCGCCATCCTCAAGCCCGCTCAGGAAGCTCGCACGCAGAAAACCCGCGACGCCGTCTGTGGGCGCTTGATCGGCGACCTTTCTCTGCGTGCGTGCTCGAAGGGCGGGATCATCGACGGCGTCGTAGGCCTGAAGAAGCCCATGCCAGGGGGCGCTGGCCTCCGGGCTCAGCCGCACGCGATCGAACGCCTCGCCCAGCAGCTTTTCCCCACGCGTGTCTGCGTCCATGCCTGATCTATCCGGCGCCAGCGCACCGATGACAAACACCAAAGCCTCGATACCGTCGTTTGCTGTACGGCGTAGCGCCACGCTGATAAGCCAATGACCGTAAACACTGAGAAATGAGTCCGTTCTTGAAGGCGCTGGTAACCGGAGGAGCGGGGTTCATCGGTCGACGCCTCGTAGAGCAGATGCGGCAGGTCGGATGGACCGTGACGGTCCTCGACGTCGCCGCCCCTCCCGCGGGGTTCGATCCGGCGCTCGTCTATGTTCAGGGCAGCGTCCTGGATGACGCCCTGACGGATCGGCTGATCGGCGAGGCCGAGCGCGTGATCCATCTGGCCGGCATCGCTGAACCCATGCGCTACGGCAGCCACCCGCTCGAAACGATGGACGTCAACCTGCTGGGGTCCATCAACGTGGCCAAGGCCTGCGCGCGCCACGACCGCCCTCTTCTGTTCGCCTCGACCTCCGAGATCTACGGCGTCAATCCGAACGTGCCTTGGCGCGAGAACGCCGATCGGATCCTTGGCCCGGTTGCGAACGTGCGTTGGTGCTATTCCAGCGCCAAGGCGGCGGCCGAGCACTATCTGGACGCCCTGCGCCGACAACTTGGTTTGAAATACGCCGTGGTGCGCCTGTTCAACGCCTATGGGCCTGGCCTGCGCGGACGCGTGGTGGACGGGTTCGTCGCCGCGGCGCTGGCCGACCAGCCCTTGGTGATCCACGGCGACGGCCTCCAGACGCGGTGCTTCTGCTATGTCGACGACGTGGTCGAGGCCCTGATGGCGATCATCACCTCACCCATGGACCGGGGAGGCGTCTACAATGTGGGCGTGGAGGAAGAGACCTCGGTGCTGGACCTGGCGCGCAAGATCATTCACCTCGCCCGCAGCACCTCGCGCCTCGATGTCATTCCCTATGACCAACTCTATGATGGCTACCAGGACATCGTGAGACGGCAGCCCAACACCCAGGCGTTGCGAGACGACTTCGGCTGGGCGCCACGGACCTCCCTGGAAGACGGCTTGGCGCTTATGATCGAGGTTCAGCGCCAAGAGCATAGCCATGTCGGATGATCCCAAGCGGATCGTGCGGCTGGCCCAGCCCACCTTCCCGGATCTCGACCTCGACGCCGTCGCCCAGTTGCTTGGCTCGGGGTGGCTGACCAATGCCAGCCAAGTGCGCGCCTTCGAACAGGCCTTCGCGGACTATCAGGGCGTGGAACACGCCGTGGCCGTATCCTCTTGCACGGCCGCTCTGCACCTTGCTCTGCTGGCGCACGGCGTAGGTCCGGGCGACGAGGTGATCACCACGCCCTTCACCTTCGCGGCGACCTGCAACGCCATCATCCACGCCGGCGCGACGCCTGTGCTCGTGGATGTCGAGCCCGACACGCTGAACATGGATCCCAATCGGATCGAGCGCGCCATCAGCGCCAGGACCAAGGCGGTGATGCCCGTGCACTTCGCTGGCCACCCCGTGGACCTCGATGCCCTTCTGGCCCTGCGTGAGCGCCATGGTTTCGCGCTCATCCACGACGCAGCGCACGGCGCCGAGGCGCGTTATCGCGACCGATCGATGGCTCAGCACGCGGACACCGCCTGCTTCAGCTTCTACGCCACCAAGAACCTGCCGATCGGCGAAGGCGGCATGCTCACCACGCATGACCCCGAAATCGCCCGCACGGCCCGCCTCCTCCGCAACCACGGCATGTCAACTGACGCCTTCGATCGGCACGGCGACGCGGCCGCGCACTGGCGTCATTGGGACTTGGCCCGGCCTGGCTTCAACTACAAGATGGCCGAGCTACCGGCGCTGCTGGGCCGAGGGCAACTCCCTCACCTCCCCGCCTGGCGCGATCGACGGGCCGCGGTCACCGAGCGCTACGAGACGCTGTTGTCGAAGGTAGCCGGCGTCCGGGTGCTCGGGCGTCGCGCCAAGGTGACGCACGCCCACCACCTCTTCGTCATCCTCATCGACCGCGAGGGCGTCGAGCGAGACGCCTTGGCGTCGCGCTTGAAGGCCAACGGTGTCGAAGTGTCGATCAACTACCGTCCGATCCACGAGTTGGAGTGGTATCGACGGACCTTCGATTGGAACCGTGCCGATTTTCCGGTTGCGAGCCATGCCGGCGAACGCTGCATCAGCTTGCCGATGCATCCAGAACTCTCGGTGGCGGATGCGGATCTGGTGGTTGAAAGGCTGCAAGCACTGCTCGAAGGGTGGTGAGCGCTTGGTGGTCTGCAACGCGGCGAGCCTCGCGGACTTCAAATCCGTGTCCGCCCCGGTTCGATTCTGGGCCGGGCCTCAAAATTAATCTACACTCCAAGACGTCGGAGCCCGACTGAGCAACTCGGCTATCACCGCTGCGGCCCGGCACAGTGCTGGCGAGGACGCCCAGCACGCTATCAAGAAGCCGACGAAACTAGGCGACAGACTATGGCGATGCAATCGACCGGCGTCTCGCGCTTCCCACCTAACCTCAATTTCAGACAGACGGAACCGTCATCGACGGACTTGCGGGACCGCGTTCGAGCAAACTCTCGACGCGCTTGGCAAGTTGGGCCATCGGACGCTCGACGAGCTTGTGCGCCAGCCATGCAATCGGAAACGACGTCGCCATAATCACGATAATTACGCCTGCCCCCAATGGCCAGCCAACCTCCCGCCCGAAATGTTCAGCCAACAGGGCGGTCAGAGGATGCATCAGGTAGAGAGCATAACTAGTGGCCCCCAAAAAAGAGAGGACGCGACCGGAGAAGATGCGGAAAAAGGCACAGCACAGAAACAGGACTATCGCGACGACATATGAGGTCACATAGGGCAGCGCGCCGCCTAACGCGGTATCGCGGGAGTAGCCGAGTAGGCAGGCAATCACCGCCAAAACTAGAAGGCTCACCGTAGCGTACGGCATCAAACGACGAGCGCGATCGTCACGCTCGACAACAGCTAATCGGGTCAGGCCGCCGAAGTGCATGACCGCTAAGCCAAGCGCTAACGCGATCGGTAAGCCCTTGCCCAAAGTGTTGTTTGCCACGGCCATCAGCAAGGCGACCGCCAGAAAGGTCAAGCCCATACCGGCGAAATAGAATGGCGAACGCAAGACGCTTCGCCAACACGCCAGAAAACAAAAACTGTAGAACACCAACTCGATTAGCAACGTCCAATATACACCAAGCAAATCTTTCTGCCCGAATACAACCTGCACCATCGTCATATTCGCTAGAACCTGACGCAACCCAGCATGGATACCAACAATGGGTAGAATAAAGACAGCTCCAGCTATAGATAACCAGTACATCGGGTAAAGGCGGAAAAACCGTGAAACAAGAAACTTTGCTAGTGGCCTTGAGCCACTGAAGCTGAAAGGTATGACGAAGCCGCTGATGCAGAAGAACGCGACAACGCCGATCTTCCCGAAATTCAGCCAGTCCCAGGTCACTAGTCGGACGATCGAGGTGAAGAACTCGCCTCTCGGCGCAATTCCGTGCAGAAATTCGCTGGTGTGCTGCAGTACCACCAACGTCGCCGCGATCCCCCGGAGGCCGTCGATGTGCCCCAATCGCCCGATCTTCATTTACATCTCCCGCGGGCCGGCCAAACGGCGTGACCGAAATTTAAGTAAGCGGAAATCGCGTGGTGACTAGAGACGCATGCCCTGACGCATGGCTTTCGAACTATCGCTGTAGGCCGAAACAGAAGTCTTCGTCGATCCCATACTAGGCCGCAACCCTGCCGCGATCGTAAGCGCGATCGCGAATAGGAAGTCCGGATTCAGCGTCAATTCTTCGAAAAACATCGAAGGTAAGGCGAAAAACGCCATTAGCACCGGGAGCGATATCGTGCCGGCGCGACGCCTCCAGAGTCGCCAGAAGCACACGAGATAGAGCAACATGATGCTCAAGCCGGACTGGTAGGACAACGAGAGGATCGCGTTGTGAGGCGACCCGCTTGCGACGTGGCTGGCCGCTATCAGTTGCTGTGTGCGTTCGAAGAGCCCGATGCCAAACGGGTTTGCCACCGCCACACTAAGCCCGCCGACCAAAGTATTGGAACGATCCGCGAGATTATGAATAATATTGCTGTCACCTTCAAAGCGAGATGTGAAGGCCAATCTCAGACCTTCGAAGGCAGGAAGCCATGATATAATGGCCAGCACCAAAATTGCACCTGTTGAGGCGAGGAAGAGCCGCATCATGATACCGCCCCGTCCCGCTGTGACATAAGCCACGGCCAGGCCGATCGAAGGAGCAATAACGCCGCCGCGATTTAGTGTGACCACGAACGTCGCCAAGAACAATAGATAGTACAGGCCGTAGATGGTTGGCTTTTTGAACCGGTAAGAAAGGTAAAGGGCAGCAGCGCCGGCCAAGGCGTAAACGTGCCCGGCTTCGTTACCATGTGCCCAAAGACCGCCTGGCTTGGCCTTGGCAAGTTCGGCCCCGAAACCAATCTTCCCGACGATGGTTACGCCGAGACCGATCGGCGTCAGATCGACCCTGCAGCACGCAGGATCAGCACAACCGTAGACGGCACCATCCCCAGCAGCATACCCACCGCCAGTGCGCTGGCCAGTCGAGGCTCCCGTGGCTCGATGGCAACCAACATGGCCGAGACCAAGAAACTCGCCCAAAGCATGAGGCTGAAATAGACATCACCGTTCAGCGGATACGCTTTGAACAAGACCGACAAGCCAACAAGGCCTCCGAAAGCGGCGACTTGGAGACCGATTGGAACCAGCTCATTTTTGCGCAGGCGCCAGAAGAAGAAAAAGGCGGCGATAAACATCACCGCGTCGCTAAGGCGTAGAAACGGCATCCCGAAGGTGCTGCTAAGCGGGTTGAACTGCAGCACAAAGCCCAGCAAAAACGCCGTGAGGGTAGCCGTGTTTGGCAAAACCACCACTAGACCCTTCGAGCGTGGCGCAGGCCTGCGAACGTCCCGCCATTCCGTTGCGGTCATTGCGGCCAGCTCCCTGTCGGTTTGGCGGTTTTAGGCAAACTGCTCCATCCACTCATCGATGGCTGCGCGGGGCAAGGCGATTTCCGTCGGCCGGTCGCCCTGGATCCAGGCCTTCATCGTCTCGACGTCGCGACGCTTGACGATCGGCAGGCCGGTATCCTTGCCGATTTCCGCGGCGCGGTTGTCAACAACGATGATCAGGGCCCGACGGCCCTTCTGCAGCGCACGGATGCCGCCATGCAGGCGGGTGCCCAGGAATTCGACGTTCTTGTTAGAGAGCAGTTCGTCGTAGGCGCGCAGGCTCGGGTTCACGAGCTCCACGCCGGACACGCCGAGCGACTGAAAATAGGCCAGGTCTTCACGTTGTTGCGGCCAGAAGTGCACACGCGAATAGTTGGCCTTCATCATCTCGATGATGCTGCGGTCAAGCTCGACGTCACGGTGGTAGAAGGTGAAGGTCGTGACAACTTCGTCCGCCTTCCGGCTCGGGATGGTGGCGCAATGTTCCGGTGTCAGACGCCACATAGTCGGGCACGAAGTATTGAGCACGCGCTTGCCCAGACCCTGCAGGTGCGCGAGCGTGTAGCTATCGCGCACGGCGTGGATATGTTTGTCGGACAGGACCTTTTTCAAGATCCATTGTGAATAGGCATTTGGCGCCTTCATGTAGTTCAGCCAGCCGCAGCCCACAAGCACGGCGTTATTCACCTCGAAGGCGTCCCAGGGGCGAAGCTTCCAGAGCACGCCCGCTTCCATGTTCGAAGCCAGAATGTTGGTGCCCGCCACATATGCCGCGTCGCTGGCCTTGAGGAACCGTTTAGAGTGCCCCGTCATGTATTCGTGCGTAGCAACAGTGTAGGTGTAAGCGTTCGGCCGCAATTCGCTCAGCCAATCCGTCACGGCTTCGACAATGATCGAATCCCCGATGTTGTCGGATGCCGCGCTGGTATCCAGAAGCGTGATCGTATCCATTGTAATCGCCTGTTTTATAAGATCATCAAACCGCGACGCGGCGACGCAAGACCAGGGAAAGTAGTTTTTCCTTAGCCGGCTCGACCAGCTTGGGAGCAAGCACCAAGATCAGCGCCGCGTAGATCACCGCGCCGAGGCTAATACTGGAAAGAAGAAGGGCGACGTGCCCCAGGTGTGGCGTTAGCCCCCGGACGACGAGCGCGATGACCATAGCCATCGCCATCGCCGCCACGAAAGGGAGGCCCACTGCCACGAGGACCGTCTTCGATCGGACACTGGCGAAACGACGGCTAAGGTAGAGGATCGCTGGCCAGAAGGCGTAGGCGCGGAACACGTGAGTCACGCTGATCGCCACCAACCCGAACGGTCCTGCCACGAAGGATGCGGCGGCCCCCACCGCCAGTTGCGCCGCGCTGAGCGTGACGCCGACGCCGGCACGATTCACGCTGACCAGCAGTGGCCACACGAACGAGTTCACGACGAAGGCCGGGGCAAGCAGGCAAAGGATCTGCAGGACGGGAGCCGCATCTGCCCACTGCGGACCGAACACCACCGGCAGCAGGATCGGCGCCACGGCCGCCATGCCCAAGAAGGCTGGCATCGCCAGTATCGCCGAGGCCGAGACTAGACCCTTGAAGCGCGCCTCCAACACCTCCGGAACGCCTTGAACACGGGCGTAGGTTGGGAGCGCGACCTGAGCCAGCGGGATCACGGCGACTTGGCTAACTAGGTCGATGCAGCGCCAGGCCATACGCATTAGGCCGACGGCGCTGGCCGAGAGAAAATAAGCAGCAATCAACTCGTGAACGCGATTGTTCATGATGATCAGCAGGTTCGAGCCCAGGACCTTGCCGCCCAACGTCACCTGTTGGCGAGCCAGCGTCTTGTCGAACCTGAACCGGGGACGCCAGGGCATGGCCAAGATGGTCAGCGCCATGGTCAGCGTACTGGCGATCAGGCGCTGGGCCACCAAACTCCACACACCAAAACCATGGAACGCCATGACGACGGCGCCCAGGCCGGCCACCGTGTTCGCGGCCAGGGTGCGCATCGCCAAGCGTTTGAACCCGAAGCTGCGCTGCAAGCGTCCTTCATGAATGCCTCCCAGAGCGCCGATCACAAACGTGAACGCCAACACCGCCAGCACGGGCTGCAGTTCGGGCATCCTGAAGATGATCGCGATCGGGAACGAACCGAGCATAAGCAATGCGCAGCAAGTCACGCCCAAACCGGCGGAGACCCAGAACGCGGTATCGGCGTACAGCTCGTCCAGTTTGGGGCGCTGTACGATCGCGTCGGGAAGCCCGCCGCGCGAGAGCACCAGCAGGGCGTCGACGAAGACGGTGGCGACCGCGACGACCCCGAACTCGGCCGGCTTGAGCAGCCGCGCAAGGACCAGGAACACGATGAAGCTCAGAATGGTATTGCCCACCGTCCCCATCGCCGCCCAGCCAGCGGCGACGGCGGTGCGACGACCCGCATTGGCTTCAGTCGCGTCGCTCATCCGGCACGCGGAGCTTCGAGCACTTCTTTGTAGAGCGCTTCGAACTTCTCGGCGACACGACGCGAAGTCGATTCGTCGAGAACCCACTGGAATTCGCTCTGAGGCGGGAACGACTCGCGCCCCTTGGCCATCACGTTGCGGATCCGGGTCGCCAGCTCTTTGTGATCGCCGCCGGCGAAGAGCCAGTCGTTGTTGTCTTCGCCGATCAATTCCGGGATGCCGCCCGTCCGCGCCCCGATGCAGGGAACGCCCACGGCATAGGCTTCATAGATCGTCCGCGGCGACGGCTCAGCCCAGATGGACGGCACGATCAACACGTCGATCTCGTCAAAGAAGGTTTTGGGATCGACCCAGCCCACGAACTCGATCGGCAGGCCTTCCGATTGCGCGATGAAGCGCTCGATGCTGTCATCCATCGCTTGGCCAGCGATCTTGCACGTCCAGTCGCCCGGACCAATCTCGCGCAGCGCGTCGATGATCGTGCCCACGCCCTTCTCGGTGTTGATCCGCCCCGAGATAGCCGAAGCTCATCGGTTTGCCGGTGCGATCAATCGCGCGGCGCCGCTCGGGATCGCCGCCGACCACGGTCGAGGAATAGTAGATCACGCGCCGGCGCTCTTCAGGCAGGTGGGTGAAGTAGCCGTGGTCTACGTGCGTTTGACGGATCGCCTTGCCGACGAACGTCGCCGCCGACGTCATCTTGGTGTTCAGGCGCTTCGTGAAGCTAATCGCTTGGCAGTTCACGTGCCAGTGGTCGCAAGGCTTGCCGTTCTTGAACATCGCGGCATTCGCACAGATCAGATCGTATTCGCACACCGTGTGCACGATCGGGATGCCGCGCTTCCTGGCCGCGCGCCAGACCAGCGTCGAGACATCGAGCAGGGAGTGGGTGTTCAAGACGTCCGGCTTGAAGTCTTCGAGTACGCGATCGAAATGACGCTCGATCTCGAAGTTCCACTGCTGCTTCATTTTCTGCCAGGCGCGGCTCAAGCGTCCATGCTGGGGCCAGTCCTCAAGCCAGAAGTCGTTGCTGTGCGGCATCCGATAGACGGTGACGCCGTTCCGAACCTCGCGAGGATGCCCTTCACGTTCGATGCAAGCGGCCCCGACTTCATGGCCCATGGCGGCAAGTTCTTCGGCCAGATGCTCGACCGAACGCTCAGCCCCACCGACAATGTGCGGCGGATACAGAGCCGTCAAATGCAGGATGCGCATATAACCCCAATTTCACCCACGGGCTTCCCCTAGCCCCTCAAGAGGGCCTCGTACAGGCTGTCGTATTGCGCTGCAATAGAGACCGGCGACACAAGGTCAGTGAATTTCGAAATCTGACTTGCACCCATCTTTAGTCTTTTAGGATTTGCGACGATTTCGCGCATGCGTTGCGACAAATCCCGCGCATCCCCTGTTTTAAATAGCCAGCCCACGCCGAAAGCCTCTACCTGCTCTTTTACGCCGGCAATGTCGGCTCCGACGACCGGCACTCCTCGAACCAACGCTTCGGCGACCGTCCGTCCGAACGCTTCCGGCCACAGCGGCGGCGCCACCAGGCAGTCGATTTCCTCAAAGAAGCGTTCTCGGTCAACGAAGCCGGCGAAGGTCACCGGAAGCCCTTCGGCGGCGGCGCGGTAGGGGGCGTCGCCGTCGACGGCCTTGCCGGCCATCACCAGGCGCCAGCCGTCCGCGGGAGCCATGCGGCAGGCCTCGAGCAGTAGGTCAGCCCCTTTCGAAGCCTCGATCCGCCCCAGGTACCCGAATACGACCGGCTCCACGACATCGCGGCGCGGCGCCATGGCTTCCGGCGGCGAGATGGGATTCCAGATGACGCGCACCATATCCTTTCTGACGTTGGCAAAATGGCCCGCGGATGAGTGGCGCGCCAGAATGTCCCGCCCAACGCCGATCACCGCATCGACCTTGGCTGACTGCCACCGATGAAGCGTCCCCCAAGCCTTGCACTTGGCGTGTTGGCCCTCGCAGGCCCGGCCGTCGCGAAACATTGCGCTGTTCGTGCATAGGCCGGCAAAGTCGTGCAGCGTGTGGACGATGGGGATCCCGCGCTTGGCGGCCACCGCCCACACCATGGGCGAAAGCTCGGCCAGCGAGTGGGTATTGACGACATCGGGGCGGAAATCGGCGATCGCCGCGTCGAGACCGTCCAGCACGCGCGTCCCGGCGAGGGTCGTGACCTTGTAGGCCAGCCGAGCAGGCTTTGAAGCCTTTCCCCAATCCATGGGGAAAAACACCGGCCCGCTTCCCAGGCGATAGACGCGGATCCCATCCTGATCGCCCGCCGGCGTGCGCTCTCGCGACAGACAGGCTACCGCGACCTCATGGCCGCGCTGGCGCAACTCCTGCCCCAACTGCTCGACGAGGACCTCGGCGCCTCCGACAATGTCGGGCTTGTACAGAGAACTGACATGCAAGATGCGCAAACTGTGGCCTCGCGAAAAAACCGAGCGCGGGTATAGCTTGATTTAGCGCGAGCACGTAGCCATGCCTCGAAAGGATTCCTCTCATTATCATGCGCGTGCTCGTAAATATGCCGAGCCAGTACGGCGGACGCCCGTCTGGCGTCGCCTTGGTGGTCTTCAAACTGCTCGAGGAACTGTTGACCCTGGGTCGACACGAGTACGTGCTGCGCTCTCCGTGGTCGCGCGAACAATTGCCGCCCGCCCTGGCCGCATCATCCCTGACGGTGGTGGAGCGTCCCCGCCCGCGCTTGATGATCCTGGACACGCTTGTTGAAGCGCTGCGCATGCCCGCGATCTGCCGCCAACTGGGCGTGGACGTGGTGCTCAATGCCGATCCCTTCGGGGCCGCCAGGGGCGCGAAGGCGCGCGTGACGATCGCACATGACCTCTACTTCCATACATTGCCGGAACAGGTCGGCGGCCGGGCGACCCTGACCATGGCCTTGGCCTACGACTTGGTCCTAAACGGCTCCACCCGCATCGTGACCGTTTCAGATGCGACGCGAACCGACCTCGGCCATTGGCGTCCCCGCTTCGGCGCGAAGGCTCGGACCATCCATTCCGACGCGGCCACGTCCCCTGCCCCGGCCAATCCTGCGCGCGTCGGACCGGCGCGCTACGTTCTGCTGGTGGGCAACGCCACGCCGAACAAGAACTTCGCCCTGGCGGCGCGTGCGTTTGCTGAAATTCGGCCGTCGTTCCCCGACCTAGAGATCGTCCACGTCGGCCAGGACGGCGGAGAAACGATCAATGCCGAACTCACCCGATTGGGCGTCGATACGCCGGTCATTCGCCTGACCAACGTGCCAGACGGCGACCTCAAGGCCCTCTACCGCGATGCCGTGGCCTATGTGGCGCCGTCCCTTAGCGAAGGATTCTGCCTGCCGATCCTAGAGGCCCAGAGCCAGGATTGCCCAGTGGTCTGCTCGAACGCTTCGGCCCTGCCGGAGATCGCCGGGGACGGCGCGCTGTTCTTCGCTCCTAACGACTCCCAGGCGCTGGCCGGACATCTGCGATCCCTGCTCGAAACGCCTGACCTCGGCAAGGCGCTTGCGGAACGCGGGCGCGCCAACCGCGGGCGTTTCTCGTGGAAGCAGTCCGCCGTCGCCTATGAGCGCGTCCTGGAGGATGCTCTCGCCGCGTCCAGGAGGAACTTTTGACCCGCGTTCTCTTCGTCAGTCACACCGCTGAAAAGGGCGGCGCCGAGCTCTTTCTCTCTGACGTTCTCGTCGGAGGCCCCAGCGCGTGGCGCGCGGCATTCCTGCAGCCTGGTCCTGTCGCCGACGATTTGGCGGCCAAAGATCGCCTCGCCTTCGTCGTCCAAGGCGACGCCGGCCTCTTGCAGGTCAAGCGCGGTGGCGGCGGCTCCAAGCCGGCGGCCGTCCTGGGCTTGCTCAAGACGGCCGTGGCGCTGGCCCGGCGCGTGCGCGACTACGACGTTCTGTGCGCCAACTCCCAAAAGGCGCTGTTCGTCTGCGGGATTGCGGCGATACTGGCCCGCAAGCCCCTTGTCTGGATTCTCCACGACATTCTGATGGACGAAGCCTTCAGCCCGACGAACCGTCGCGCGGCAGTGCTGATGGCCAACACCCTGGCCCGACGCGTCGTGGTGAATTCGAAGGCCGCCGCGGAGGGTTTCATCGCCGCCGGCGGGCGCGCCGACCGCGTGAGCATCGCTTACAACGGCTTTGACGTCGAAGGATGGCCCCTCGCTTCCAAGGTGGAGGGACGACGCCTGCGCGCGGCAGAGGGCCTGGACGACCGCCACATCGTCGGGTTGTTTGGACGGCTCACACCCTGGAAGGGGCAACATGTGCTGTTGGACGCCCTCGTCAATCTGCCAAACGTCCAGGCGATATTCGTCGGCGGTCCGCTGTTCGGGGAAGAGGTCCACGAGGCGGCGCTCAAGACGCAGGCGCGAGCGCTTGGCCTGGAGGACCGCGTTCGCTTCCTTGGCTTTCGGACGGACGTCGCCCAGTTGATGAGCGGTGTCGATATTCTGGTTCACGCCTCGAACGCATCCCGAACCCTTTGGCAGGGTCATCGTGGAAGGTCAGCTGACCGGCCTGCCGGTGATCGCGACCACCGGCGGCGGCGTTGATGAAATCGTGCAGGACGGCGTCAACGGACTGCTAGTCCCGGCGGGCTATCCAGATGCGCTAGGCGCCGCCATCGCCAAGCTGATTGAGGATAAGTACATGGCCGCGAGCCTCGCCGCCGCCGGGCGAACGGACGCCTACGAACGCTTTGACATCGGGCTAACGCGCTCCGATCTCGCCAAGGCTTTCGCCCAGCTTTAGTACGCCATCCTCAGTTGATCGGCGCCTCGACCTTCGTGGTCCCAAATTTCATCTTAGCGTCAAGCCAGTCAAGAAGTCTGCGCTCAAATATAACGTGGAACATATGAGCAAACAGGATAGCGACAATCAACAACACCACGACCGCATACCAACTCCACGACATGCCCGGCACGAAGCGTTCGGCAAAAAAGGCTAGCACTAAATATATAATTGGGTGAGCCAAATAAAGCGCGTAGGAGGATTCACCGAGCCTATTCAACAACTCGCCAAACTTTCCGCGAACGTGCCAACTGCCAAGCACTGCGGCGGACATGATCAGAGTAGCCCCCAGGCCTCCAGACATGACGCGCGACCAGCCATGGGTGACATGCGGGTTCAGCGGCGCACCCTCTAAATGCGATTGTTTGACAAAAAGCCATACTGAAAGTCCAGCGATCAGTAGAACAGCTTGTATCCATCCCGACACACGAAAACCCCGTAAGTAAATGTAACCGAGCAAAATACCAATCGCGAACTCAACCATGATCGGACGCGCCCAAAACACCCAGGGTAGTACCGACACGTGACTAACGTTACCGACAATCACGAGAGCTAATACTACTGCGATGACCCGACCTAGTACGACAGGGAGAGCTCCGCCAAAAAATATCGAAATTCCAAATATGAAATAGAATAATACCTCAAAATTGAGAGACCACCCAACGAACAAAACAGGCATTGCCGCAAGCGTCCCATAAGAAAACGTATCAATCGGGATGAAAAATAGCGAGCACAGTACATTTTTAAAATTTAGAATATCATCGGATGACCTCACCGGATGAACAAATGCGGCGACCGCTGTGGCGGCAACCTGCACGAAGGTGAACACCCAGTAGGTGGGCACAACCCTTAGAAACCGCTTTCTAAAGAAAGCCATGCCCTGCCGCGCCTCCGCCAGCTTCACCGAAGATATCGTGATGACGACGCCAGATATTACAAAAAAAATGTCCACTCCGAAGGACAGATCAACGACGGACCAGGGGCTAAATGTTTGCCCCGACACCGCTGCCTCCCCCATAACCGATACTTGGGCATGAAGCAGAGCAACCATAATCGCAGCGACAGCTCTCAACGCTTGAATATTTGCCAAACGCAGGGCAGAGGAATTAGATCGCGACTTCAGCTTGAGATCCATTACACCGACACCGATCGCTCACGCACCGGAAACATGCGACGCAATAGCTTATTGGACGGAACCTCGAAATATCGAAACAGCATGAAGCTTATAAATAACGTCAATGACAATCCAACAATGAACACCAACCCGACATACGATACTCCACCAAGCCCAATCCTTTCTGCAACTTTAGAGGCGGCATGAAGAACCAGACTGTGAATTAGATATAGTGAAAAGCTCGCGTTTCCGATTTCCGTCAGGAGCCCACCGCGGACGGACCAGCCAAACCGGTCAAGTAAACATGCAGCAAAAACGAGGGCTGCACCAGCAACCCCCCACGTCATAGGTCGCGCACCTCGAATATATTCAAGCCTCGGACCGCCCGAAAGCGCAACAATTTCAACCGTCACTATAATCGCGACCGCGAACACAATTAAACCGACCGATGCAATAAGAGAAGAATTCACATTAAAGCCCAATCGAGCTCTTGAAAAGTAAATACCAATTAGCATACCGAATGCAAAATCGAGAATTATAGGGTTTGCATAGTAGTGAAGATAGAAATTACTAAAAGCGCCCATAACACCCAATAGAGATATCAGGCATATAGTTGAAATCAACGCCCAATACCGCCTTTTTCTAGAGATCAAAAACAAGCCCGCCGCAAACAGTGCATAGAAAAACATTTCATAGTTTAGCGTCCATCCCGGAGCAACGATTGGCTCTAACTTATCGTTTCTGACAAAAGGAACAAAAAGAATAGATTTAAAAATATAAGACGAATTCAGATTGACCAGCCCAACAGGTTTAAACCCAATAACGTAAAGCGCGACCATAATCATGGTCACGAGCCAGTACAGGGGAGCTACACGAGAGAACCTGTTCCATATGAATTGGAATCCTGAACTATTGCCCCCTTGCGTAGTCGAGACCATTATAAATCCGCTAAGAACGAAGAAAATATCCACGCCAGATGCACCGAATCCGAGAAGTTTAGCGCTTGGATAGAATTTTGCCAGATAAGGGGTGAAGTGGTGAAAGAACACCATCAAAGCCGCAACCCCACGCAATACCTGCAGGTTCATCATGCGCGGCCGCTCCATTTGAGGAGCCAACTCGACCATTAAACTAACCCCTTAATCATCGCGGCCTCAATAGCGTTGCGCGTCTGAGCCTCGATCGCCGCCGACGTCATGCTGGCCATGACGTGGGCGCGAGCGCTTTGAGCTAACCGCTCGGCTAGCACGCGGTCGTTCAGAAGGGTCTGGACCTTCTCCGCCAAGTCGGCTGCGTCGCTTGGACGGCAGGTTAGAGCGGTGCGACCGTCGATGCTGACATCTGTCACGCCAGTCGGTAGGGCGCTGGCGACGACCGGCGCGCCGCAGAACATCGCTTCTAGCTGCGAAATGCCGAACGCCTCGGTGATCTCGGTGGAAGGGAAGGTGTAGACGTCAATCGAAGACAAGAGGGAAAGCTTGGTGCCGTGATCCACCTTGCCCAGGAAGTGTATGCGGTCAGCGACTCCCAGCTTCGCGGCAAGCGCCTCGGCGCTTTGGCGGTATGGCCCGTCCCCCGCAATTGCGGCGTGTACCCCCGGCATCTGCGCGATCGCGCGGACAAGTACGTCGAGGCCCTTATAGCGCGCGTGACGCCCCAGGAAGCCTATCAGCGGGGCGTCCCCGGCCAAGTCCTTGCGCCAAGCGGCAGCCCGGGCCTTCCCCTCAGCATTCAGTACATAGTGCTCCGGCTCGACACCTAAAGGCACGGCTAGCATCGTCTCTGTCTTGGGCAGATCGCGAGACAGGTTCGCATTCTTGATTGAGGTCACGATCACCAACTGCGCGGCGCGGACTAGGCGAGCGTAGAGCGCGCGGGACATTTCGCGCAAACCCAGCCGGCCGCGAATGTCCATGTGGTGGGTAATCACCAGTGCCGGACGCACCTTTGCGCGCGCCAGAAGAGGCAGGAGCAACGCGTTCGCGAACGGATTTGGCGCATGGAAGTGCACGAGATCGAAGTTTGAAAGGTCGATGCCGTCGAATAGGCGCGGCGCCACGGGCTGGTTCGAGACGGTGACCCAAGGCTTACGCCGCACGACACAAACGCCGTCGACCACCTCTTTGGAATCGCCGCCGCCGGCATGCGCATTGACAAGCGCGGTCACGTCGTGTCCGCGGTCGCAAGAGATCGCGCTACGGCAGCCGTGTTATCTTCGATCCCCCCCATGAAGGGAGGATAGTATTTACCAACAACGAGAATTCGCGCCACTATCGGAAGCCCCACCCACCGGCGCATCGGCGCTCTAGCCGTTGGCTTCTCTCATGCCAACACGACAATTGCGAGGCTATCGTCGACGCTGACGCGCAAAAGATCATTTTGAGCTTCTAGGCGCGTCGATGATAGGCACCCGTCGTCTCGGAACCGGTGAAGCCGCACGGTGCGAGGGCGCCCGCGCAGGCGAAGGTTCAACGGAGCCCGCGCGGCTGGTGTCAGGGTTTTGGCATGCGCGTCCCATCCCTGGCTTCCTCGCCAGACGGCCACCAGATTAGCTCCGTCACGGCGACGAAACCCCATGCAGACCAGATCCGCGGGGCCGCGCTCGACCCTGACCGACAACGGCTGTCCCTTGTATTTTCGGGTGCCGTCCGGCCTAAACTGTGCCAGCAGGTTTTTCACCGCGTAGTAGGAAGGCGTCGGCGAGAGGTCGTTTCGCAGAAGCCCGAAGCTGCTTTCGGGATCCGTATCGCCGCGATCGAAGCTAGAAACGCCCTCATAGAGATAGGTCCGCTTCACGCCATTGTGGAAACACCACAGCAGTAGACGCGGGATGTAACGCGTCTTGATCGCCTCTGGCACGGGTAGGTGCTGTTTCCGTGTGGCGAGCGCGGTGTGGTAGCCGGTCTCGGTGATCACAACCGGGCGGTCTCCAAACACGCGGCGCGCACCGTCGATATGTAGTTGCAACGAGGCGTGTGTAGTCGTCTCCGGATTGAAGTGCCCAGGATAGGGGTGGATGTTAGCGTCATCAACTACGTCAGCCATGGGCTCAGCCAGTCTGATCTGCGCCTGGATCAGACTGGGCCCCAGCACACGAACATCTTTGAGATCTGCCGAAGCCCTGACCGCCTCATATAGCCGTTGCTGATATTCTTTCAGCAAGGCCGGGCCTGCGGGTGAACGACCGACCATGGGCTCGTTCGGCCCCTCAAAGAAGTCGACCGCACCGTCACACCAGTCGTAGATTCGCGGCGTCAGTTCCGTGGGAATCCCGAACGGGGGCATGGACCCCATCGAAACAGACCAGCGAAAACCGGAAACCCAAGGCCGCCGCAGTGCGGATCTTGAGAAACTGATCGGCGTCACGCCCCTTGCGGAATGAAGAATCCGAGATCCTCTCGATAACGCTGAACGCCGAGATCGCTGAGCATCAGCATAACTCTATCAAACATCTTGGCGTACGGGGTCTGGGCCTGCCCAAAATGGCCGTTCAGCCCTACTGACGCCAAGAAGGCGTCAGCATCGAGCCAACGCAGGTCTCTAGGAAATCCAAAGGTGGCTCCCATGGCCGCCGCAAGACCGCCCGAGATAAGAAAACGACGATCCGGCAGCACTTCCATCCTATCCACGCTCCACTTTCACTGATCGCTACTCATCTACTCGCAGTTGGATCGTCGGTCGGCTCCGGCGTGATATTCTAAGCCCGCCCTGCGAAATTGTCTGAGCACCGCGACTTTCCTATGAAAGTTTGGCGGTTTCTCGACTGAGCAATGCGGCTCAAGAATTCTGCACTGCGACGCCACACCTATACAACGGCAACTACATCAGGCTGCCTGTGAAAGCAAAACAAGCTTCCCGGCAACAAGAGAGCGTTTATAATTCGGTAATTAAGTCTCCAAACCGACATAGCGCGACGCTCAATAATTGAGCAATCGCAACAATCGACAGATATGCCAAAAACCTTGATGCGATATCCTGCCACATTACGTGCGCAACACCCTTCGTATACATGGCATTCAACCTTCATGGTCTGTGACGCATATCCGGAGACGCAAGTGACGTTTGGTGTCGGCTGCCGCGCCAGCAAAGCGGACCTCGAATGTCCACTGCGGGTCGAGACAGCTCGGCCGTCAGCCCTGCGTCGCGACCAGCATGGTCTCGGAGAGGTTCGGGAGATCCTGCGTATGGATCGTTAGGCCCCGGGTACAACCTCCCACTGCTCGTTCCTGACCTCAACCCCAGACGCGCCCCCTGGGCGCGCCAAGGATTTTGTATGCGTACCAAGTATTTCGGATTTCGCGGCGTGTCTCAGCCTGGCGCTTTCCGTGTCCGCCTGTAGTGCTCAAAACAACAAGACCTCGGCAAGCGCGAGCACGCCCGCTGAGAGCTCTCCCGCTCGCATGAGCCCTGTTCGGCTCGCTCTGGGCGGCCTTACGGCCGAAATCGCCGCCCGCCTCGCCAAGCAGGCTACCTTTGGACCTACCCCGGCGCTGATCGATCACATGGTGGCCTTGGGCAGCGAAGAGGCTTGGATTGATGAGCAGTTTGACCTGCGCGCCAGCACCTACGCAGATTTGGCATCTAGACCGGTGCCTACCAGCTTCTGCCAGGGCACAGCGGGCCAGGAAGCACTGTCCTGCAATCGCGACAACTTTCAGGGTGACTCCGGTAGGAATGCGCTTTTACGCGAATGCTATCAGTAACGATGACCAACTGCGCCAGCGCGTTGCTTTCGCCCTCTCGCAGATCATCGTGGCCTCGGATCTTGAGGTTCACACCACCGCCGGCCTAGCGGCCTTCAACCAGATCCTGCTCGACGGTGCCTTCGGCAATTATCGCGACACCCTCAAGGCGGTCACGCTGAACCCGTACATGGGCGACTTCCTGGACATGGCGGACAGCGACAAGAGCCAACCTAACGAGAACTACGCACGCGAGCTGATGCAGCTCTTCTCGGTCGGCACGACACTTCTAAACGCTGACGGCACGCCGCAGACCGATAACTCCGGCGCGACGATCGCCACCTACAGCAACAGCGACGTCAAGGAAGTAGCCCGCGCCCTCACCGGCTGGACTTATGCGCGCCTCAACGGCGCGGCCGTGACCGACAACACGAAGCGGGACTATTCCAAGCCGCTCGTTCCCTATAACGCGCGCTTCGATACTGGAGCCAAGTCCTTCCTGGGAGCCAACGTTCAGGCCAACGCAAGCCAGTCCGCCAATATCGACGCGGTTGTCGACACCCTCTTCAACCATCCGAATACCGGCCCGTACATCTGCAAGCGGCTGATCCAGCAGCTGATCGTCGCCAACCCCACGCCAGCCTATGTCGGACGCGTGGCCGCGGCCTTCGCCGACAACGGCTCGGGCGTGCGCGGCGACATGAAGGCTGTGGTGCGCGCCATCTATCTGGACAGCGAGGCCCGCGTGGTCTCGCAACTGCCGGGAAAGGTGAAGGAGCCCGTGCTCCTGGCCACCTCCCTAGCGCGCGCCATCGGCTTCAAGACCGATGGCTATGCCTTCTTGATGCGCGACACCAACATGGGGCAGCAGCCTTTCCGCGCGCCGTCGGTATTCAATTACTACCCGTACGATTTCCCGCTGCCGCAAGGCAACGGCCTGGTCAGCCCGGCCGGCAAGCTGATGACCACCTCGACGGTGATCGCGCGCCATAACTTCATCTACGACTTCACCCTCGGCGGCGATGCGAGCCGTCCGGAGTTCGCGGTCCAAAGCGGCCTGACCGGTTCGGTTGGCAGCCAGCCAAACTGGGCTCAGTGGGAAGCTCTCACGGCGGACCAGGCCCTCGATCGCATCAATCTGCTGATGTTCAACGGCACGATGACCGCCGCGCAGCGCCAGGCCATCGCGGCAGCCATGTCCGCCTACAAGAGCAGCGATCCAGTCCTGCAGCGCGTCGACGCGTGCAGACAGCGCTCTACGTCGTCGCTTCGTCCCCCCTCTTCCAAGTCGATCGGTAAGCGTATGTCTGTTTCTCGTCGCGAAATCCTGAAATTCACGGCTGGTGGCTCGGCCCTCGCTTCCCTCGGCCAGCTTACGCTTTCCAGCGCCCTGGCCGCTGATTCCGGCGCGTACCGCGCCATGGTCGGCGTCTTCCTCTTCGGCGGCAATGACGCCTGGAACATGGTCGTGCCCAACGACAGCCGCTACGTCGACTACGCCAAGCAGCGCGGCTCCAGCATCGCGCTCGCCCAGAGCAGCCTTGTGCCTTTGACCGGGACCGCCTTTGGCCTGCACGCGGCCATGGCCCCCCTGAAGACGGCATGGAATGAGGGTGCGCTCGGCGTGGTGCTTAACACCGGCACCTTGTTCACGCCGTTGACCAAGGCCCTCTACACGAACCGCCCGGACCTGCGGCCGCTGAACCTGATGTCCCACGAGGACCAGCAATATCAGTGGCAGGGCATGCGCACGCGCTCAAAAAATGTCGACGGCTTCATGGGCCGCCTCAACGATCGCGCCCAGGCCAGCGGCCTTCCGCCGTTGATCTCGATCTCGGGCGCCCAGCTGGCCCTGCTGGGCAACACCAGTTCCCCGCTCATCCTTCCTTCGTCGGGCGGCCTGCAGCGCAACGCCTACAGCGTCGGAACGATCGACCCGACGGCCAAGCCGCGCCAAGCCGCCATCGACGTTCTCGCTGATCGGTTCGTCGTACGGCGCAGTGACCGACCTGACCAGCAAGAGCATGTCGTCGTCGTACGCCCAGGCTGTGGCGGTCAACGCGACCATCACCTCGACGACCTCGGCGGTGGACAAGTTCTTTGTAAACCCGACGACCGGCGCCGCACTGACGTCCGACGTCTCCAAGCAGTTACAACGCGCCGCGCGGATGATCGAGGCTAGAAACACCCTTGGCCACGCCAAGCAGACGTTCTTCGTAAGCCAGGGCGGCTACGACACCCACACCCTCGAACTGTCGGCGCACAACGCGCTCTACGGTGATCTCGCGATGGCTCTGGCGGCTTTCTACAATGCGATGAAGGCCCTGAGTTTGCAAGACAACGTCACCGCTTTCACGATGTCAGACTTTGGCCGCGTTTATAAAGGCAACGCCAGCGGCGGGACTGATCACGCCTGGGGGTCCAACCATCTCGTGCTGGGAGGCGCCCTCGCCGACGGCAAGGTGCACGGCCGCTATCCGGATGTGACCTTCGGCGGGAACGAGGACAGCTCCAACGACGGCCGCTGGATCCCGTCGATCGCCACCGAGGAATATATTGGCGCGATCGCCCGGTGGTACGGCGTTAGCGCCGCCGACCTCCCGTACATCTTCCCCAATTGGTCCGCTTGGAACGGTGGCGGGCGAGGCCCCGTGCCTCTATTTAGTTGATAACTATCCGGGGCCGGACGATCTCATCGTTCGGCCTCATCCAAATGATCTAGGATCTCGCGCCTTGGGCCTGATGCCAGCGCCAGGCGCTGGACAGGATGGCGTCGAGATCGCGCGACGGGTTCCAGCCCAGCTGCGCGCGGGCCTTGGCGTTGTCGCCGACCAGGATCGGGGCGTCGCCTGGCCGGCGCGGGGCCATCTGGGGTCGCCAGAGGCTTGCCGACCGCGCGCCCGACGCCGTCGACCAGCTCGCGCACCGTCGTCCCTGTGCCGGTGCCAAGATCTGTAGAATTCCGACAATCCGCCCGCCAGGAGACGCTTGAGCGCCGAGACGTGGGCGTCGGCGAGGTCCAGCACGTGGACATAGTCGCGCACCGCCGTGCCGTCGCGGGTGTCGTAGTCGTCGCCGAAGATCGTGAAATGCGAGCGCTTGCCCAGCGCCACGTCGATCGCCAGCGGGATGGCGTGGGTCTCCGGCTCGTGCCACTCGCCGATGCGGCCCTCGGGATCAGCGCCGGCGGCGTTGAAATAGCGCATCACGGCGCTCTTGAAGCCGACATAGCGGTCGTAGTCGGCCAGGGCCTGCTCAATCATCAGCTTGCTGCGGCCATAGGGATTGAGCGGCGCCTGCGGGTGATCCTCGGCCATCGGCAAGGTCACCGGATCGCCGAAGGTGGCGCAGGTCGAGGAGAACACCAGGGCCTCGACCCCGGCCCGCCGCGCCGCCTCGACCAGAGTGATGGTCCCGCCGACATTGTTATCGAAGAAAGCGCCGGGGTTCTTGACCGACTCCCCGACCTCGATGCGGGCGGCGAAGTGCAGGACGGCGACGGGCTTGTGCTGGGCGAAGACCGCGTCCAGCCGCGCGGCGTCACGGATGTCGCCGACTTCCAGCGGTCCCCACTGGACATGCTCGCGATGGCCGTTCGACAGATCGTCGAACACCACGGGCCGAAAGCCCGCCGCGGCCAGCGCCAGGCAGCAGTGCGAGCCGACATATCCGGCCCCGCCGGCCACAAGTACGGTTTGCATTTAAATCCCCGGCCGCGAAGAGATCGAACTCTGTCGCCGCTTCAACACCTAGTAGGCGTTTTCCGCCATCAACAGATGCGGCACGGTCATCAGGATGATGCGAACGTCGTCACCGAAAGACCAGCCTTCGATGTAGTCGTTATCTGCGTCGACGCGGGCGGCCATGGCCTCGATCGCGTTGGTGCCGCCGCGAAGGCCCTTGATCTGGGCTAGGCCGGTCAGGCCCGGACGCGTGCGGAAACGAAGGTGATAGTTGGCGATCAGCGCGCCATATTGCGCGTCGTGAGCCAGGGCGTGCGGGCGCGGGCCGACGATCGACATGTCGCCGCGCAACACATTGATGAGCTGGGGGAGCTCGTCGATACTCGTCTTGCGGATGATCTTGCCGAGCGTCGTGATCCGGTCGTCATCACGCTTGGCCTGGACGACCTTCGAGCCGTTCTCCTGACACCGCATCGAGCGGAACTTGAAGATCGTGAAGGCCTGACCGTTCAGCCCGCCGCGCGATTGCCGGAACAACACCGGGCCGGGCGATTCCAGCTTGATCAGAATGGCGACAAGGGCGAGGAGCGGCGCGAAAAACAGCAAAGCGCCGCCCGCGACCAGAATGTCCATCGCTCGCTTGAGCGGATCCTTGGCGACCGGCGACGTTTTCACGGCGCAGGTTCGCTGATCCGCTGACGGATTAGTTGCAATCAGCACGTGGTCCCCACCAGTGTATGTGTCCGGGTCTTTGCCCGATGGTTTAACAAGCCTTTACTAAATCAGCGTTCCGCAAACAACCGCTCTCGGCGGTTGTTAACCAACCTTTCTTCGCAGCGCAGCGATTCCTGCGCATTCAAGTGACATTCTCAGCCCTAATGACGGGCGCCCGGGTGAATATTGACGACTTTAGCCCCCTAAATCAGCGAGCACGGGCGCCTTCGACTGTGACGGAATGCACAGGGTAAACGCTGCCGCAGTTCACTGAACCATCATGAGCGTCGCAAGAATATGCGACGGATCTTTGAGCGCCAGCTCTTGGAGGTTCCCAATACTCGGTGATCAAGACCGAGCCGATAAGACTGCGCGCATTGGCGGGCGGCCGATTCAAGGATGGCGGAAGCTGGTCGGCTCTGCCGGCGTCCACGGAAGACTTGGGGCCAGCCCCCAGCGCGCTGCGAAGCGGCTTTCGCCCAGCTTCGGCCGGTGCCGCTCTCGCGCCGCCGATCCTGCAGCCGGTTCCCCGCAAAGCCGCTCCTTCGCTTGCACCCCCGGTCTCGCCGACGGGCGTCGGGTTTCAGACGCGCCTTGAGCGTCCGCAACCCAACGACCGAAGGAGATCACCATGTCCAGCGCAGCGGACCGGCTATCGCCCAGGATCTATGTCGCTTGCCTAGCGGCCTACAATGCCGGCCACCTCCACGGAGCGTGGATCGACGTCGAGGGCGAGGACGCTATCAAAGACGCCATCACCGCCATGCTCAGCGCCTCCCCTATCGCCGGCGCGGAAGAATTCGCCATCCACGATTACGACGGCTTTGGCGGCGTGAACATCGGCGAGTACGAACCCATCGGTCGGATCGTCGAGATCGCTTGTTTCCTGCGCGAGCGAGGCCGGCTCGGCGCGTTGGTGCTCGATCATGTGGGCGGAAACATCGACGAGGCGATCTCGGCGCTCGATGATGGACACCAAGGCGCCTACGAGAGCTTGGCTGACTATTTCGAGGAATTCACGGAGGAGACGGTCGAAATCCCTGCCCCCCTGCGGCTCTACATCGACTACGAAGCCATGGCGAGAGACGCCGAACTCAGCGGCGAGGTCTTCACGCTCCGGACGGCTCACGACGAGATTCACGTGTTTCTGGCCCGGTGAGGCCGGCGGCTTCTAGAAGAGGCCCCTGCCTGGGGTTTCCGCCTTGATCGCGCGTCCCTCCCCCACTCAGCGATCACTCAAGCCCTGGCGCTGCGGAGCGCCAGGGCTTTAACATTTCTCGGCTGGTAGCGGGCGGGCGCACGCTTTGGCCCACTCCTCCATCAAGGCCCGCCGCTTTTCAAAAAGGTCGCCGCGCCGATAGGCGGCCTCGACCTTGTTGGCGATGGTGTGCGCCAGAGCCATCTCCACCACCTCACCTTGGAAGTCGGTTTCCTCCGCTGCCCAGTCCCGGAAGGTGCTGCGGAAGCCGTGGCTCGTGAGATCGTCTCGGCCCATGCGCCGCATCACGGCGAGCAACGCCATGTTGCTAAGCCCCCGCCCCGCGACCTGCCCCCAGAACACTGGCCCTATCGGGCCGACATCGCCAGGATTCAGGGTCTTGCGGTGTCGCCGCGCTTCGATCTCGAACCAGCTTTTCCGCTGCTGCTCCAGGATTTCCATGGCCGCGTCGCTAAGCGGCACACGATGCTCGCGACCGGCCTTCATGCGCGATGCCGGCACAGTCCAGACCTTGTTGTCTAAATCGATCTCGCCCCAGTCGGCGCCGATGACTTCGCCGGTCCGCGCGGCCGTCAGGATCACGAAGCGTAGGGCGAGCACCCCAACACCAGATTGCGAACGCATCGCGGCCATGAAAGCCGGCATCTCCTTGTAGTCGAGCGCGGCGTGATGCTTGACCTTCGCCACCTTGGCCTTGGCCGGCAGGATCATCTCCAGGTGGCCTTTCCACCGCGCCGGGTTCTCGCCGGACCGGAACCCCTGCACCGTCCCCCAGCTCAAAACCGCCTCGATGCGCCCACGCAGTCGGCTGGCGGTTTCCGACTTGGTCAGCCAGATCGGCTGAACGGCCGCCAGGACGTCGGCGGTCTCGATGTCGGCTAGGCGCTTCTTGCCAAGGTGCGGCGCGGCATAGGTGTTGAGTGTGCTCGACCACTGCGCGACGTGCTTTTCGTTGCGCCAAGCGGCCTTGTTGGCCTCGATGTAGGCGACCATCGCCTCGGCGAAGGTGGGCCCGCTGCTCGCCTCAATCGCCGTCACTTTCTGTTGAACGCCTCGCGCTCCGAGCGGATCGACACCCCGATAACGCTGCATGCGGATGTCGCGAGCCTGCTCACGCGCCTGCGCCAAGCTTACGAGCTGGAGTGGCCCAAGGCCCATCTGCCGTTCACGGCCCGCGTGCCGATAGCGGAAAATCCACGACTTCCCGCCGGTCGGACCGATCTGCAGTAGAGGCCGCCCCCATCAGGATAGCGACCGGGCGCTTGAAGCTGCCGAACGGTCAAGACGGAGAGTCGGTCGTAAACGCGCGCCATGAGCTAACCCACACTTTGACCCCCGCGCGGATCACCCCCCACTTTGACCCCCACTGCGAGGGTCAACGAGAGCGCATAGGACTGGACGCGTCCAGACACGGAAACGCGAGTTTTCCGTGATGAATCAATGTATTTAGCGCGTCTGTGGACGCTGCTGGATTGTCCTGGAAAAGCGGGAATGGCGGAGACGGAGCCAAGATAAAGCATCCGCCAAAGTTCTCCGAAAAGCTCTTATTTTGGATGCTCGGCCGTCTACGCAGGCTGCGCTTGGAACAGTGCGGCGCGGACGCCCCAGGCGCGAGGCGTCTTCCCTCAACCACAACGCCAGGCGCCTACAGGAATCCCCGAGACCAGACATTGGGGATTTCAGGTGAGGGTGGTTAGCTGCCCTTTGGCGCGGCACGTTGGAACACCCAGGGTCGGCATGCGAACTTAGACCCGCGCCGACAACCGGACCTTCGCCCTGGACGAAGCGCGCCCGCGTCGGCGATCTCAATGTCCAGTTTCGGTCGGGCCGCTCGCTTCCGTTCCCGACCCTCTACAGACGATTGGTATGTCCGCTCGGCATGCCGGCGGCCGGATCTGTGGCTACGGTCTGCCCCCTCATTTGAGGGCGGGAGGGGCCACCACGACCGACAGGGCCGTGGTAGCGACCTAATCATTTGGCTTGTGCATGGCGCGCCACTGCGGATGGGGAGGCCCGCTCTGCCTTCAGCCTGCTCCGTAGCGATGCACGGGATGCGCCGCTGGCACATTTCAACCGGTCTGCATTCAGCCGCTTTGGCTCTCCAGGAGCGGTATGGAATTCGTCTGCTTGTAGACACGCTTGATGACCAGAGTCTCATATCGCCGCACTGCGAGGTCACCTTCCAGCATCCGCGTGGTCCACGCGTTGAAATCGGCCATGTCCCGCGCCGAGATCAACAGCGCCACATCGTTCTCGCCCGTCACGTCGGCCAACAGTTGCACCTCGGGGGACGCCGCAAGGCGGGCACGCAACGCCGCGATTCCACGCGCTTCGGCGTGCTCCTGAACCTGAACGAGAACCATGGCGCGCAGGCGAGCGTCGCGCAGCTTCGAAGCCACCACCGCCTCATCCCGTTCGATCCACCCCTCAGACCGAAGACGGCGAATGCGCCGGGTGATGGCGCTGGGCGAAAGGGACACGTGGCGCGCCAACTGCTCGGCTGTCGCGAGACTGTCACCCTGCAGCAGATCCATGAGCTTCAGATCGGTCCCGTCCGGGGGTGACATCTTTGTCGGCGGCATAGCGCCCTCTCTGCAGGTTTCATGCGCGCGAGGCCCCGAATTCGCGCCCCAAGAGCGTCGCCGCGGGCCTAGAAAGACCTTCTCCTACGGGCAACCTTGGCATTTTGGGGACCGACCATGGTGAAAGTTCTGCTCGCGCTGCTCGCCGCCGCGACGATCGGCGCGACGTCCTGCGGCGCGCACGATCAAACGACCGCCACGACGCCGGCGGTCGTACGCCGCCTCGCCGAGGCTCTGGAGCGACGCTTTGTCTTTCCCAATACAGGACAGGCCTATGCGGCCATGCTGCGCCGCAAGCTCGACGCGGGCGGCTACGCCGACATATCCGACGCCGAAACCCTGGCGAAAACGGTGACGGCGGACCTGCAGGCGGTGGCGCGGGACGGACATCTTCAACTTACCGCCCCGCGAGCAGAAAAGCCGGAGGCGACGGCGACAACGGCGGGCGCCCCGCCGCCGCCGCGACGACCCCGGCCCGACCCGATGGAACAGGCTGGCTGGATCGCGCCCAACATCGTCTATGTCCGTTTCAACGCCTTCACGGGCGGCGACGAGGCCATTCAGGTGGCGCGGTTCCTCGACGCCCACGAGGGCGCCAAGGCCTTGATCATCGATGGCCGCACTCACCATGGCGGCGGGCTTGAGGAGATGAACGAGATTTTCTCCCGAATTTTTTCGAAGCCCCGAACCCTCATGGTGATGGAGACCCGCGCGGGCGTGGAAGACGATGGTGAAGACGCCCCCTCTGCGGCTTTTGTGCGCGTCGAAGTTCTCCCGAACGGTTCGACGTTTCGAGCAGCGCGCCGTGCCTGGGCCCAAGACGCCATGGCGCTCCGCCCGGATCTATTATCTCATCTCCGGCCGGACGGTGTCCGCCGGCGAGCATCTGGCGGCCGTGCTCAAGGGAACGGGCCGGGGCCTTCTCATCGGCGAGACGACGGCTGGAGCGGGAAACTACGGCAGTACCGTGGAGTTGCCCGGCGGCTATTCAGCCTTCATTCCTGTTGGCCGCAGCTACTTTCCAGGATCATCTGGATGGGAAGGGACGGGGGTTGCTTCCGACGTAGTCGCGCCTCCAGAATGCGCTCTCACGGAAGCGCTGATCCGTGAGGGAGTCGCGCCCGCCGAAGCTGAGCGCCTCTCATCCACCCACATGCCGTCCGGCCCAATGACGAAACGATAGTCTTGAGGAGATGTCCGTCACGAGGGCTGGCGACGGCGAATTTCGCCCACCGCACACAAGTTACCGAGTCCGTTTCCGGCCCGGCGACCGACCCTCGCCAGCGCCGGTCTCCCCGTCAATTTAGGGCGTGAGTAGCCCGAGAGCGACAATTGCTCGCGGTGGGATCGGAATGTCCGCTTGTCGGTCGGAAGCTCAAGGCGTCTCACCACCCTTCTCAGCCCTTGAGAACGTCCGCTTTCGGGCGGGCGACACCCCCGGCTCCGAGCGTACAATCGGCGGCTCCGGGGTAGCTCTGGGACACCCTGGCGTAAAATAGAGTAGGTGCGCCAGAGACGATTCGAGCGAATGACGTTGGGCACAGAAAAAATCTAGACAGGGTCACTTTTGCGCGGCTTCTCGCGCGCTCCGCTTCACCGTGGGATGCAGGCGGCTGCCCAAGCATCCATCAACTCTCTACGCTTCTCAAGCAAATCGCCGCGCCGATAAGCCGCCTCAACACGATTGGCGATGGTGTGCGCCAAGGCCATTTCTACAACCTCACCTGAATAATCTGTCGTCTCAGCGGCCCAATCACGGAACGTGCTCCGGAAGCCGTGGGTTGTCAGGTCACGCCGGTTCAAAGTCTTGAGCACCTTTAGTAAGCTCATATTGCTCAACCCCTGCCCTTCCCGCATGCCGGGAAAATTGGCCCCAGAGAACTGCCGCTCCTCGGTCGACCGCACGCTCCTTCGCGCCGTTGAGAATGGCGACCGCCTGTGACGAGAGCGGAACGCGATGTTCCTTTTGCCCCTTCATCCGCCCAGCCGGGATGGTCCACAATCCAGACTTCAGGTCGATCTCGCCCGATTCCGCGCCGATGACCTCCCCTGTGCGCGCCGCGGTGAGGATCGTGAACTCCAGCGCGCGCGCCGCGATACCGTTGACGCCCGCAAGCCGCTTCATGAACGCTGGCATCTCCGCATAAGGCAGCGCCGGGTGATGCGTGACCGGCGCGACCTTCGACTTCGCCGGCAGGATCATCTCGAGATGCCCCTTCCATCGCGCGGGGTTTTCGCCCGACCGATGTCCCTGAACCGTCGCCCAGTCGAGGACTGCCTCTATGCGCCCGCGCACCCGACTGGCTGTCTCTGATTTTTCGATCCAGATCGGCTGCAGGGCCGCCAGCACCTGCTTTGTCTCGATTTCATCGAGAGCTAGAGCCCCCATGTACGGAAAGGCGTAGGTGGTTAGAGTGCTGGTCCACTGCTTGGCGTGCTTTTCATTTCGCCAGCCGGCTCGGTTCCCTTTGATGTACGCGTCTACCGCCGCCGCAAAAGTGAGAGCAGTCACCGCCCGCTCAGGAACGAGCTGCACAGCCTCGGGAATCGACGGCGCCGGCGAATGGAACTCGGGCAGGTTTCCGGCCTGCTTTCCACGCCTTGCCTCGAGCGGATCGACACCTTGAAACCGTAGGCGGCGCGCACGCTCTGCCGCGTCCCGGGCCTCGGCGAGCGAAACCATATGCAGCGGCCCAAGGCCCATGCGCCTTTCGCGGCCCGACACCCAATAGCGAAACACCCAAGATCGCCCGCCCGCGCCGGTGACCTGGAGGTGGAGGCCACCACCATCCGGATAAAGCCCAGGCTCAGCGAGTCGCTTGAGCGTCATGACATTCAATCGCTGAACCAAGCGAGGCATGACCGCACCTCAGTCGTTTATACGGTTCTTTATACGGTTCTTTATACGGTCCGCAAACTCATAGGAGCGGATGCGGATGGACGCGCTCGGACTCCAAAAACACGAAAAGGCATCCTAAACGCTTGAATATAAGCGATTTTAGGCACAATCCTGGACTGGCCTGGATGCGATCGGATGACGATGAAGGGGAGGTTTGGCGGAGACGGAGGGATTCGAACCCTCGATACCCTTTTGAGGTATGCCGCTTTAGCAAAGCGGTGCCTTCAGCCTCTCGGCCACGTCTCCTCCTGAGAGGGAGCGGTTCGATAGCCTGTTCGCTTCGGGATGACAACGGCGCTTGTGCGGAAAATTCGCCTGTTAACGCGGCGCTCAGACGGCCTCGCTAGGTTGAACATGGTTTTTCCAGCGACGAGCGTCATGCGTCCAATCCCCTCCCCCGCCTCGAACGTCGAATCCGCTGTCGCCTTCGTCGGCGGGGCGGAGATCGGGTCGCGTGTTTCGGGCGGCTCGGGCGGCGATGCGGGTCGGGGGCGGCGCGGGCCGTTCCGACCGGGCCAGCTGATCCCCTCGCGGGCGCGGCTGGAGGCGCGGCCGCTGGC
Organism: Caulobacter sp. UC70_42; assembly: GCF_044056025.1. Lineage (NCBI taxonomy): Bacteria > Pseudomonadati > Pseudomonadota > Alphaproteobacteria > Caulobacterales > Caulobacteraceae > Caulobacter > Caulobacter sp. UC70_42. The sequence goes on from NZ_CP171994.1 coordinate 5,039,490, forward strand.
GCGCGCCTTCCGCATCATCGACACTCTGGTCGCCGCCAGCGTCACGCTGGGGCTGACCGTCGCGGGCCATCCGCTGGTCGCCGGCCTGTGGGCCCTGGCCGTGCTGGTCGCGCTGCGGATGCTCGGCGCCTACGCCTTCCCGCGCAAGCAGGATCTGTCGCGGCACATGGCCCAAGTCGGCCTGGCGCTGGGCGCGGGCCTGCTGGCCGCCGCCGTCGCGCTGCTGCCGTCCGGTCGGGCCGAGGCGTCGGTTGTCTGGATACTGCTGGCCGCCACCGTCGGCCTCGCGGTCCTGCATGTCGCCTGGTGGACGATCATCGCCCGCGGCCGCCAGCTGGGCCGCCTGACGCCCAACGTCATCGTGGTCGGCGCCACGGCCAACGCCCAGCGCCTGATCGAGGCGGCCCTGCGCACGGGCGAAGCCAATGTCCTGGGCGTGTTCGACGACCGCCTGGACCGCGCGCCCGAGAACATCATGGGCGTGCCGGTGCTGGGCGACACGGGCGCCCTGCTCGACCATCGCATCATGCCCTATGTCGACCGCGTGGTGATCGCCGTGCAGTCGACCGCCCAAGGCCGGGTGCGCCAGCTGGTCGAGAAGCTGGGCGTGCTGCCCAATCCGGTGAACCTCTTCATCGACGTCGGCGGTCCGGCCGAGGACGACGCCGCCCTGGCCCGCATCGTCGCGGGCGGCGAGAATGAACTGTCGGGCGCCGCGCCCCAGCGCGCGCCGGGCGTGGATCAAGCGCGCCCAGGACCTGGTCGTGGCGAGCGCGGGCCTGCTGGTCGCCGGTCCGGTCATGCTGATCGTCGCCCTGGCCGTGAAGCTGGACAGCCCCGGCCCGATCTTCTTCCGCCAGCGCCGCCACGGCTTCAACAACGAGGCGATCCTGGTCTGGAAGTTCCGCTCGATGCGCCACGAGATGGCCGACGCCCAGGCCGCGCGGCAGATCAGCGCCAATGACGACCGCGTCACCAGGGTCGGCAAGTTCATCCGCAAGACCAGCCTCGACGAGCTGCCGCAGCTGTTCAACGTGCTGACCGGCGAGATGTCGATCGTCGGCCCCCGCCCCCACGCCATCGGCATGAAGACCGGCGGCGTCGAGTCCGCCAAGCTGGTCGCCGAATACGCCCACCGCCACCGCATGAAGCCCGGCCTGACCGGCTGGGCGGCGATCAAGGGCTCGCGCGGCCCGGTCGACACGCCCGAGAGCGTCCGGCAGCGTGTCGCCCTGGACGTCGAATATATCGAGCGCCAGTCGTTCTGGCTGGACCTCTACGTCATCGTCATGACCATCCCCTGCCTGCTGGGGGACCGGTCGGCGGTGCGCTAGGCGGCCGGCGATGTTCTGGCGCGGGGTTCTTGGCTACCTTCCGGTCAATGTGGTGCAGGGCGTGGTGGGGCTGCTCACCATCGTCCTGTTCACGCGCGTGCTGGATCCGACCCAGTACGGCGTCTACGCCCTGGCCTTCTCGGTCGGCAGCCTGACCCAGACCGTTCTCCTGACCTGGACCGAGGCCGCCATGGCTCGCTTCCTGGCGGCGCGCGGCGAAGACGGGCGGCTGGCCGACCACTTCGCCACCCTCTATCGCCTGTGGATCGGCGCGGCGGTTCTCGTGCCCCTGGCCTGCGTCGCCGTGGCGATGTCGCCGCTGCATGGGCCGCTGAAGGTGGCGGTGATCGCCGCGCTAGCCTCCACTCTGGTCAACAGCCTGACGAAGCTGGCCCTTGAGCGCCGACGGGCGGCGGGCGAGGTCTCCGGCGCGGCCCTGCTGACCATCATCCAGAACGCCGGCGGCTTCGTCCTGGGCCTCGCCCTGGCCTTCGCCGGCCTGGGCGGCGCGGCGCCGATCCTGGGCGTCGGCGCGATCTCGGCCCTTTGCGTGGTCCTGGTCCTGCCGGGCGAGCTGAACCGCCTGGCCGGCGGGAAGTTCGATCGCGCCCTGGCGCGCGCCTACGCGGCCTATGGCTTGCCGGTGTCGCTGTCGCTGATCCTGGCCCTGGTGCTGGCCAGCACCGACCGGCTGTTGCTGGGCGCGTTCCTCGACGAGGCCACGGTCGGCGTCTACCACGCCGGCTATTCGCTGGGCAGCCGCACTCTGGACGTCGTCTTCATCTGGCTGGGCATGGCTGGCGCCCCCGCCCTGATCTCGGCGCTCGAACGCGGCGGCCAGTCGGCCCTCACCGAAGCCGCCCACGAACAGGCCAGCTTCATGACCCTGTTGACCCTGCCCGCCGCCGTCGGCCTGGCGCTGGTCGCCCGCCCCCTGGCCGAGCTGATGATCGGCGAGGATTTGCGGGTCGGCGCCAGCCATGTGACGCCCTGGATCGCCGCCAGCGGCTGGCTGTCGGGCGTGACGACCTACTACCTGCTCCAGGCCTTCACCCTGGCGCGCCGCACGCCGCTGCTGATCGTCAGCATGAGCGCGCCGGCCATCGCCAACGTCATCCTCAACCTCGCGCTGATCCCGCGCCTGGGCCTGGACGGCGCGCTGTGGGCCACCACGGTCAGCTATGGCGTGGGCGCCGTCGCCGCCTGGGTCCTGGGCCGCCGCGCGTGCCCCATGCCGATCCCGTGGGAGGTGCTGGCCAAGGCCGGCGCCGCGTGCGTCGCCATGGCTCTCGTCGTGCGCCTGCTGCCCTCGCCGGGCGGCTTGCTGGAACTGGCGTTGAAGGCCGGCGTCGGCGCGACCGTCTATGGCGTGATCGTGCTGAGCCTCGATGTCGGCGGCCTGCGCGGCAAGCTTTCTGGTCTTCTCCGTCGGAGGGCCCCCGCCCTATGACCGCCCCGATCACTGAAATCCGTATCGAGAACGCCGCCTGGGCCAGCGCCCAGCCAAGTCTGTCGGTGCTGATCCCGACCTTCCGCGACGACCCCGGCGCCTTGCTCAAGGCCCTGGACGATCCCAGCGCCTCGGCCGAGATCGTGGTGCTGGACGATGGCGGGAGCGACGACATGCTCGCCGAACGCATCGCTCGCCGGGTCCAGGCCCTGCGCGTCCCCGCCCGCTTCGTGCGCCTGTCCAGCAACGAGGGCCGCGCGAAGGGCCGCAATCGCCTGGCCAGCCACGCGCGCGGAAGGCACTTTCTGTTCCTCGACAGCGACATGCTGCCCGACACCCCAGACTTCCTCAGCCGCTGGGCGGCGGTGGCCGAGACCAACGCTCCGGTGGCGTTTGGCGGCTTCACCCTGGACCAGACGCCGCGACGCCCCGAGACCGCCCTGCACCGGGCCATGGCGCTGAAGAGTGACTGCACCCCCGCCCCCGAACGCGCCAAGGAACCGGAGAAGCACGTCTTCACCTCCAATCTGCTGGTCCGTCGTGACGTGTTCGAAACCATCGGCTTCGACGAGGGCTTCGCCGGCTGGGGCTGGGAGGATGTCGAGTGGGCGATGCGGGTGGTGCGCCAGCACCCGATCCTGCACATCGACAACAGCGCCACGCACCTGGGTCTGGACACCGCGCCGACCATGGCCGCCAAGTACGAGCAGTCGGCCGCCAACTTCGCCCGCGTTGTCGCCGGCCACCGCGACATCGTCAGCGCCTATCCCAGCTACAAGGTCGCCAAGGCGCTGAAGCCCTTCCCGCTGCGCGGCGTCTGGCGACCGATGCTGAAGCGCGTCGCCCTGGCCGAGGCCGTCCCCGTCTTCCTTCGCGCATTCGCCATGCGGCTGTACCGCGCGTCGCTCTACATAGAGGCCGTCTGATGCAGGTCGAATTCGAGAAGGTCGACGCCTACGAGCCCGACCGGACCCTGAAGGGCAAGCTGCGCCGCCGGCTGATCCGCCTTGCTTACCGCCGTCCGGCCAAGGTGGCGCTGGAACGGCCGATGGTGTCGTTCAGCTTCGACGACGCGCCCGCCACGGCCTGCGAGGCCGGGGCCAAGGCGCTGGAGGCGCGCGGCCTGCGCGGCACCTACTATTTCGCCGCCGGCCTGGCCGGGCGCGATGGGCCGATGGGCCGCTTCGCCACGGGCGCCGATGCGCGCCGCCTGCGCGACGCCGGGCACGAGATCGCCTGCCACACCTTCTCGCACCTGGACTGCGGTCAGTCGTCCGGCGCAACGACGATCGCCGATGTCGAGCGGAACGCAGAGAGCCTGTCGGCCTGGGGCGCGGGCGAGCCGGTCAGCTTCGCCTATCCCTATGGCGACGTCGGCGCGCCGGCCAAGACCGCCCTGGCCGGACGCTTCAAGACCCTGCGCGCCCTGCACCACGGCCTGATCGCCGACGGGGCCGACCTGAACCAGGCGCCGGCCGTCGGTATCGAGGGCGAGGATGGCGAAAGCGTCGCCAACGCCTGGCTGGACAAGGCCAAGGCCCGCAAGGCCTGGCTGATCCTCTACACGCACGACGTCGCGCCGGAACCCTCGCAGTGGGGCTGCACGACGGGCGCATTGGAGCGATTGATCGATCGCGCGGTGGCGGACGGTTTCGATGTCGTGACGGTCGCGGGAGGGCGCCAGGCGGATCGGGCTCTGATCTTGAAGAGCCCTCTCATCCGATAACCGCTTTGCACTTGTCCGGAAGGCTCTACGCCTCGTCCTGCGCCTTGTCGGAGAAGGCCAGCTTGGCGGCCAGGGCCACGAACACGGCCCAGCGGAAGTCGTTGTAAACGACCGCGATGCTCTCGGTCAGGCTGACCAGGGTGAAGACCACCAGGAACGGAAAGGCCAGCATCGCTCCGCGATTGCGGAACACCGCGATGATCGCCAGCGTCATGGTCTGCAGATAGAAGAAGCCCCAGGCGACGAGCCCGACCACGCCCATGCCGATCAGCTGCTCGATCCACGAATTATGGGCGTGCTGGGGGGTGAACTTGGCGTCGTGGACGATCCAGGCCAGCGGCCCCCAGCCCGACTTGTCGCTCCACACGGCCGCGTAGCCGTAGCCCAGCCACGGCCTCTGCTCGATCTGGCGGAAGGCGGCGGTCCAGATCTGGGTCCGGCCGGTCAGGGTGGCGTCCTTGCCCAGGATGCCGAAGAACACATCCGAGGCGAACACGATAAACGCCGCCAGCAGCAGGAAACCGGTCACCCCGGCCCAGGTCGCGGCGGCGGCGAGGGCCGGGCCGCGCTGGCAGATCCAGACGAAGGCCAGGGCCATCAGGCCCAGCATCAGCGAGGCCAGCGAGGTCTTGGACTGCGACATGATCACCAGCCCCACCGCCAGGGCCGCGAAGGTCAGCCAGACGCCCTTGCGCTGGGGATCCAGCAGGGCCGCGCCGCAGAGGATGCAGCAGCCCAGGGCCATCATGCCGCCCAGCGAGTTCTTCTCCAGCCACAGGCCGCGCCAGGCGCCCGGGAAGAGCTCGGTCATGATGCCGATCGAGGGGAAGGCGATACAGGCGATGTAGGAGGCGATGATCAGCACACAGAAGGTGGTCGCGAACACCCGGGCCAGCTCCGCCCAGCGAAAGCGAGCCGCCAGGGCCAGGCCCGAGACCGTCGTGCAGCCCACGGCGAAGCCGCGGCGGATGGAGACGTCGGGCTGGATCGACCAGAAGATCGAGGCCGCCACCACGCCCATCAGGATGATCAGGAACGGCTGGCGGATCGTGACCCGCACCATGGTCCACGGCCGGGCCAGGACCAGCAGGAAGGCCAGTCCGTAGGCGGGCAGGAAGGCCACGCGCAGCAGGCCCGAACTGGACTCGTCGGTCTTCTCGCCGAAAAGCGGCAGCTGCCAGCCACCGGTGTAGATCAGCAACATGACCACGGCGATGGCGATGGTCAGCGCCGACGGCGCCAGCGCCCGGGTGTCCGGCCGGCCCCACGCCGCGTCCGGAGCAAGGCTTGTCACGGCAGGATCGCCTTCAGGAAGGCGGGCGGTTCGACCGAGACCTTGTTGAAGAACATGCCCGCGCATCGGCCGCCCGCGGCGGTCAGGGCGTCGCGCAGCATGGCCGGCTGGCGCACGTCCGGCTGGTCGGCCGAGACCACCATCACCGTCTGGTCCATGTGCTGGGCGATGGTCGGGCCGGACTGCGAGCGGTCCAGGGACGGGCTGTCGACGACGATGATCTCGGCGTGCTTGCGCAGCGCCCGCCAATAGTCCGCCGACGGAATGACGTGGGCCTGCTGGCGGCCGCGCAGGGCCTCGCGGTTGAAACGGGTTATCCACAGCCGCGGACCGCCGACGCTGTGGCCGGTCAGGAACTTGGAGTCCGGCCAGACCCCGCCCTCGGCGCGGGGCGCCGGCGGCTGGACGGTGAAGAAGGTCGAGCCGTCGGGCGAGGCCGCCACAGGCGGGCCCAGCGGGCCGAAGCGGTTCGGATCGGCGGAGATCTCGCGGAACTGGCTGGGGCTGTTGAGGTCGAGGTCGATCAGCCAGGTCTTGCGGCCGGCGCGACGCGACGTGAAACGGGCGAATTCACGGGCCACCGTCGAGGTCCCCTCCCCCCGTCGCGCGGCGATGAACTGGATGACGTGCGGACGGCCGACAGGCGGCGCGCCAAGCGCCCCCCACAGCTCCGTCATCTCGACGTTCAAATCCACCATCTACCGAATCGCCGCGCACTCAGAAGACCGCAAGGTGCGACATTAACCCTGTCGGCGAAAGGCGACGAAAGCACTCACCGCTTGAGACCGGCCGTGGCCAGGACCGGCATGCCCAGGGTGCGCGACGCCGAGGCCGGCGTCTGCAGCCCGGGACGCAGGAACATGCGGACCAGGCCCGCGCACAGGGCGGTGAAGCCCGCGAACAGGATGGCCAGCACAAGGACCGGCTTTTTCAGGCTCTTGCCGGTCGACGGCGCGACGGCGCGCTGGACGATGCGGATATTGTCGCTGCTCTCGGCTGACATCTGCCGCTGGGCCTCATCCTGCTGTTCCTTGACCGTGAAATCGCGGACGTTCGAGGACAGGACGTCGCGGTCGCGCGACAGTTCGTTGAACTGCGGCTCCAGCTGGGCCAGGCGTAGCAGGCGCGAGTTCACGTCGGTCACCTGCTGGGCGTAGGCGGCCTGCGACTGCTGCAGGGCCGCGACCTCGGCCCTCAGATCATTGCGGGTGGTGGCCAGGGTCTGCCAGATCGGGTTGGGACCGCTGCGCCGCGCGCCCTCGCCATTGGTGCGACCGGCGGCGAGACCGGCCTCCAGCTGGGCGATCTGGGCGTTGATATCCTGCACGGGTTGGGCGCCGGCCGTGTAGCGGGCCAGCAGGCCCTCGCGGTCCAGCTTCAGCTGGGCCAGCTTGATCGCGGCCGACATGTCGGTGTCGCGATACAGCACCGTCTCGGGCGAGGTGCGCGCCAGTTCGGCCTCGACGGCGGCCAGACGGCCCATGCGGTCCTGCAGCTGAGCGTCGACCGAGTACTTCTGCTGCTCGACCTGGGCCTGAAGCTGGGTCAGCGTGGTCTTCTGGGCGGTGAAGTCGCCGATGTCGTTGGTGGTCAGGAACGATTGATAGGCCGTGTCGGCGTCGGAAAGCTTCCGCGCGAAGATGTCGCGCTGGCGCTGCAGCACATTGTTGTCGCCGCCGATCAGCAGGCTGCGGCGATAGATCAGATATTCCTCGAGCAAGGTGTTCAGCACCTTCTCGGCCATTTCCGGATCGTTGTTCTGATAGGCCAGACGGATGATCGAATTGTCGGGCGCGGTCTCGATCTTCAGGCTCTTGCCGATCGAGTTCGCGGCCTTCGGCGATCAGCTTACGCTTCCCCTCGGGCGTGGCGGCGGCGTACTTGGCCGCGTACTTCGGAAAGATCCGGGTGAAGCCGATCTTGCGGATCACCCGCTCGCGCAGCTCGCCGCTGCCCAGGATCTCGGCTTCGGACTGGATGACCTCGTCGGTGTTGGGCACCGCGCCGCGGCCGGCGTCGCCGGCGCGGGGTTCGTAGACATATTCCTGGCCCAGGCGGACGAACAGGCTGGATTGCGCGGTGTAGTTCTTCTTCAGCGTGAGGGCGAAGCCGAACCCCAGCGCCACGATCACCACGAAGACCACCAGCATCAGGAAGCGCTCGCGCCACAGCAGGGTGACGAAGTCGGCCGGGGCGTATTTGGCGCGCGCGCCGACGACCCCGGCCGCCATGCGAGGCGGCTGGTCGTGCGGTACGCTGATCCAAGGGCTCGTCGACATCCGAATCCGGGCGGTTCAATCTGTCTCGCACCCTGGGGCGGCCAGCCTTAAGGGTTCGTTACCCATTCCTGTTAAGACTTGTCGCATGCAGAGCCGCACGCATCTCAAGACGGTCATGGCCGTGGTCCTGATGGCCGGCGGGATTTCCGCCTGCGGGCACATCGACGCCGAGCCGATCACGCCGGGGCCCAGACCTACCGCGAACTTCTCTAATATCGGTTACGCCGATTGGAGCGAGAGCGAGCCGTCGTACCGGTTCTATCCGGGCGACGAGGTCGAGGTGGCGGTGCCGTCGGCGCCCGAGCTCAACAAGTCGGTGATCGTGCAGCCGGACGGGCGCATCGCCTTGCCGCTGGTCGCCCCGGTGATGGCCGCCGATCGCACGATCGACGAGCTGGAGGGCTCGATCAGCCAGGCCTATGCCAGCACGCTGTTGCGGCCGCAGGTCCAGGTTTCGGTGAAGACGGCGACGCCGCTCAAGGTTTTCGTCGGCGGCGAGGTCAAGAACGCCGGCGTGTTCGACATGGCGGGCGACAGCGACGCCCTGCGGGCCATCATCCAGGCCGGCGGTTTCACCAACGGCGCCAAGCGCAATCAGGTGGTGATCATTCGTCGCGGCCCCGACGGGCGGGCGATGATGCGGACGGCGGACCTGCTGGCGGGCCTGACGCGCCCGGGCGGCGCGGATCTGGTGCCCCTGCGGCGTTTCGACGTCGTCTACGTGCCGCGCAGCGGCGTTTCGGAAGCGGGCCTGTTCATGCAGCAGTACTTCCGCGACCTGCTGCCCATCAGCTTCAGCTACGCGATCAACGGCAACGTCAACGGCAACTGAGCCGGTCCCCAACAGGACCGGCGGGCAGAGTCCGAACCCGGATGACCGGGTTCAGCCGTGGGCGAGCCATTCGCGGGCCTGACGCTGGGCTTCGGCGACTTCGTCGCTGGCCATCTCTTGCGACAGCTCCTTGCGGTAGACCTTGGCTTCGACCGAACCGCGCATGGCGGCCAGGTTGAACAGCATGTGGGCCGACACGTAGTCCAGCGGCGCGCCGCCCTGACCGGTCGAGTACAGCAGGCCCATGCGGAACAGTTCGTCGCCGGTGGATTCGGCGGTCGGCAGCGGCAGCATGGCCACGGCGGCTGGCGGTTCTTGCATCATCATCATGGCGTGTCTCCTCTCTCAGGCTCGCCCCGCCGTTCTGACGGATCAGAGCCTGAGAGAAGAAAAGTCCAGCGCCACTGAACATATAGTTAAACACGCGAACATCATGAACGACGCGCAAAGTATACTAGTTGTTTAAAGTGATTACTGACCGTAAACACGAGTTTACGGCGCGTTAACGCGCGCGCTGCCCGAAAAGCACCTTTCGGGCCTCTTCCGCCGCTTTTCCCGACGCCTGCAGCCCTCCGGCCCGCAATTCCGCGCCCAACTTGAACCCCTTCTGGACCGCTTCGCGCGCGCCGACGCGCTCGAACCAGCTCCTCAAATTGGGGAACTCGTCCAGAATGATGCCCTGGTTTTTCCACGGAACAACCCACGGCCAGCTCATGAAGTCGGCGATGGACAATTGGCCGCAGATGAAATCACGCCCTTCCAGCCGCTTGTTGAGCACGCCGTACAGGCGGTGGGTCTCGTTGGTGTAGCGGATGACGCCGTAGGCGATCTGGCGCTGGTCGGCGATGAGCGACGGCGCGTACTGGCGGAAATGGTGGGTCTGGCCAGCCATGGGACCCAGGCCGCCCATCTGCCACATCACCCACTGGTCGATGTCGACGCGCTCGCGCTCGGTCTCGCCGTAGAACTTTCCGCTCTTGCGGGCCAGGTACTGCAGGATGGCGCCGGAACTCGAAGACCGAGATCGACTGGCCGTCGGGACCGTCAGGGTCGACGATGGCCGGCATGCGGTTGTTGGGGCTGATGGCCAGGAATTCGGGCTTGAACTGCTCGCCGGTCCCGATGTTCACCGGAATCATCTCGTAGGGCAGCCCCATCTCCTCCAGGGCGATGGAGACCTTCCAGCCGTTGGGCGTGGGCCAATAGTGCAGTTCGATCGGACGACTGATTGGCCTTCCCTCCCTTGATCTTTGCCGCCACCGAAGATGGTCGCCGACGCCCTTCCCGCCAAGACCTGGCTATCGAAAAGCCTGACCTCGCCGTTCAGGCTGGGTTCAGCCGAACGGCGTCAGTCTGCGTTTCAAGGTCGAGGGAAGTTTCTAGGCGACGCCTCGGAGGCGCCGCCCGACCACCAGGAGAAGACGAGATGAAACGTCTGCTGCTCACCATCGCCGCCGCGGTCGCCGTGGCGGGCCCGCTGGCCCTAAGCGCCACAGAGGCCGCCGCTCAGGATCGCGGACGCTGGGAACACCACGACCGTGGTCGGGACTGGGATCGCGGCCGGGACCATGACCGTCGCGACTATGGACGCGACTATGGCAGAGGCGACTACGGCCGCGGCGATTACGGGCGCCATGACCGCTGGGATCGCGGCCGCCACAACGGCTACTATTACAACAACCGCTGGTCTTACGGCCCGCCCCCGCCCGCCTATTACGGTCGTCCGGGCTTCCGCCCCGGCTATACGTCCTGGCGTCGCGGCGCCTACCTCCCGAGCTACTATCGTGGCCGCGGGTACGTGGTGAACGATTACTATCGTTATAGCCTGCGCCCGCCGCCCCGGGGCTACTATTGGTATCGCACGGGCAATGACTACGTGCTGGCCGCCATCGCGACTGGTCTGATCTTCGACGTCATCGCCAACCACTAGATCTGAACTGCATCCGCAGCGTCGAAGCGGCGTCCTGGGCTTTGCCTGGGGCGCCGTTTTGCGGTCACACGCGCCTCAACCTCGCCGCGTATGCGGCCCAACCGCCCGATTGCGAAGTCATTTCGACCGCATTACCCGGCCAGCGTAGGCTTCGCGTCACACAACGACGCTGCAGCAACACGGTCCTAACCCATGAAGACCCTGCGCATCACCGCCGCCGCCCTGACCCTCGCCGCGGCCGCCTATGCCGGCTCCGCCCTGGCTCAATCGACCCTGCCCCAGACCTCGCCGGCCAATCCCCAGCCCGGCGTCACCACCCCGGCGCCCACCACCGACCCGTCGATGGCCGCCCCCGCGACCGAGCAATCGGCGCCGCCCGCCTCCGAGACCGCGACCCCGGCCGACTCCGCCGGCGCGCCGACCTCGACCACGGCGCCGGCCATGACCGACGAAAAGACCGCGCCGGCCGCCGACGAGACGGCCGCCAAGAAGGTCAAGAAACACAAGAAGACGGCCGAAGAGCCGACCCCGCCCCAGCCGCGGTAATTTAAAGTTCGCATCAATGAAGAAGGGCCCGCGGCTTCCACCGCGGGCCCTCGTCGTTTCCGGCCGTTGGAGCGCCTATTCGGCGACGCCGAGCTTCTGGCGCAGCAGCGCGTTGACCGTGCCCGGGTTGGCCTTGCCGCCGGTGGCCTTCATGACCTGGCCGACGAACCAGCCCAGGGCCTGCGGCTTGTCCTTCACGGCCTCGGCCTTGTCGGGATTGCCGGCGATCAGGTCGTCGATGGCCTTCTCGATGGCGCCGGTGTCGTTGATCTGCACCAGGCCGCGCTTCTCGACGATCTCGGCGGGACGGCCCTCGCCGGCCCACATGTGCTCGAAGACCTCCTTGGCGATCTTCGACGAGATCGTACCGTTCTCGATCAGCTCGACCAACTGGGCGATGTCCGACGACGGCAGGGGCGAATTGGCGATCTCGTGGCCGCCGGCCGACAGCTTAGCCAGCAGTTCATTGGTCACCCAGTTGGCCACGAGCTTGGCGTCGCGCCCCTTGGCGGCGGCCTCGAAGTAGTCTGCCCGATCGCTCTCGATGATCAGCACGCCGGCGTCATAGGCCGACAGGCCGTACTGGCTCTGCAGGCGCGCCTTCTTGGCGTCCGGCAGCTCCGGCAGGGTCTCCTCGATCTGCTTCACCCAGGACGCGTCCAGAACCAGCGGCAGCAGGTCCGGATCGGGGAAGTAGCGATAGTCGTGCGCCTCTTCCTTCGACCGCATCGAGCGGGTCTCGAGCTTGGTCGGGTCGAACAGGCGGGTCTCCTGGTCGATCACGCCGCCGTCCTCCAGGATCTCGATCTGGCGACGGGCCTCGTACTCGATGGCCTGCTGGATGTAGCGGTAGCTGTTGACGTTCTTGATCTCGCAGCGCGTGCCCAGATGCTTGAAGCTGCCGGTCTCGCGGAACTTCTCGTAGTCGCCGGGGCGGCAGACCGAGAACGTTGACGTCGGCGCGCAGGTTGCCCTTCTCCATGTCGCCGTCGCAAGTGCCCAGATAGACCAGGATCGTCCGCAACTTCTTGACGTAGGCGGCGGCCTCTTCCGAGGTGCGCATGTCGGGCTTGGAGACGATCTCCATCAGCGCCGTGCCCGCGCGATTCAGGTCGACATAGGTCGCGTTCGGATCCTGGTCGTGCAGCGACTTGCCCGCGTCCTGTTCCAGGTGCAGGCGCTCGATACGGACGTCGAAGGTCGTGCCGTCGTCGCGCTCGACCGTCACCACGCCCTCGCCGACGATCGGCTGATCGAACTGGCTGATCTGATAGCCCTGCGGCAGATCCGGATAGAAGTAGTTCTTCCGGTCGAAGCGGCTCTTCAGATTGATCTGGGCCTTCAGGCCCAGCCCCGTCTTCACCGCCTGCTCGACGCAGAACCGGTTCAGGACTGGCAGCATGCCCGGCATGGCCGCGTCCACGAGGCTAACCTGCTCGTTCGGCCCCGCGCCGAAGCCGACGGCGGCGCCGGAGAACAGCTTGGACTTGCTGGCCACCTGGGCGTGGACCTCGAGGCCGAGGACGATTTCCCAGGGGCCGGTGCGGCCTTGGATCGTTTTGGAATCTTGCGTCATGGCCGTTTCTCTACATCAAGCGAGCCGGGCCGGAAAAGCTTTCGGACGCATGTCGCCAGCATCTTATGCGATCCAAGCCCCGCAAGGTCTTGAAGTTGTTTGAATGAAGCGGAACCGTTCGTTTTCGACGTCACTGAATAAGGCCGGATTGAGTCAAATCCGGCGCCATTGCGGGGCAAGGGAACCGTCGAGTTATCGCACCGTTCATTTTCTCGAACAGCTCACTCACGGAGGTAGAAATGGCCACCGCCCGCATCACTCGCCCAGCTCTTAACTTCGATGCTCCGGAACCGGTCGTCACGTCGGATCCGAATGCTTCGGCGTTGTTTCCCAGCCAGCCGGTCTATGCTCGCTCGCCGAAGAAGAAGGCGTCCGGCAACCTGCCCCTTCTGATCGGCGTCCCCGTGCTGGCCGTCGCGGCCGGCGCCCTGATCTGGGGCATGAGCGCCAATCGCGGCGAAGCGCCGACCGATCCGCAGTCGCTGAAGACCGCCACGGCCGAGAGCCAGCCCCCGGTCGGCACGACGCCGGTTCCCGCCAGCGCCGCGGCCACGCCGTCGCCGATCCCGCAGCCGACCGAACTGGCCGCCAACGAGATCCCCGCCCCGGCTCCGGTCGCCCGCTCGACGCCACGCGCCACGGCTCCGGCCCGAACGGCCGCCCGCCGCGCCGCGCCGGTCGAAACCAGCGCGCCGGACGTCTCGACGGCCGCGACCAACGTCAGCGCCACGGTTCCGGCCGCGCCGCCGACCGTCAGCGCGCCGATCGCCGAACCGGCTCCGCTGGTGATCCCCGCGCCCGCGGCGGCGCAACCGACGCCGCAGCCCGGGGCGACCATCCCTCAGTAGGCCGGTCACCACACGGCTGAACGAAGAAGGGCGGCTCCGCCGGAGCCGCCCTTTTCCTTAGATCACCACCACTTCTCGGCTTTCGCCGAGAACCCGGCGGCCTTCTCGACCGCTCCCGCGACCGAGAACACCGTGGCCTCGTCGAGCGGCTTGCCGATGATCTGCAGCCCCAGCGGCAGGCCGTTAGCGTCAAGGCCGGCCGGAAGGGACAGGCCCGGCAAACCCGCCAGGTTCGTGGTCACCGTGAACACGTCGTTCAGGTACATGGCGATCGGGTCGTTGCTGTTCTCGCCCAGACCGAACGCCGCCGAGGGCGCGGTCGGGGTGAGGATCGCGTCGACCTTGGTCCAGGCGTTGTCGAAGTCCTCGGCGATGCGGCGGCGCACCTTCAGGGCCTTCAGGTAGTAGGCATCGTAATAGCCGGCGCTCAGCACATAGGTGCCGATCAGGATGCGGCGCTTGACCTCGTCGCCGAAGCCCGAGGCGCGGGTGTTCTCGTAGATCTCGGTCAGGTTGGCGCCGTCCTCGCGCAGGCCGTAACGCATGCCGTCGTAGCGGGCCAGGTTCGACGACGCCTCGGCCGGGGCCACGATGTAGTAGGCCGGCAGAGCGTACTTGGTGTGCGGCAGGCTGATGTCGACGATCTCGCAGCCGGCGTCCTTCAGCCAAGCGATGCCGTCGGCCCAGAGCTTCTCGATCTCGGCGGGCATGTTGTCGACCCGGTATTCCTTGGGAATGCCGATGCGCAGGCCCTTCACCGACTTGCCCACGAACTGGGTGAAGTCGGGCGTGGCGACGTCGAGGCTGGTCGAGTCCTTGGGGTCATGGCCGGCCATCGAGGTCAGCAGCAGGGCAGCGTCCTCGACGGTCTTGGCGATCGGCCCGGCCTGGTCCAGCGAGCTGGCGAAGGCCACCACGCCCCAGCGCGAGCAGCGGCCGTAGGTCGGCTTGATGCCCACTGTGCCGGTGAAGGCGGCCGGCTGGCGGATCGAGCCGCCGGTGTCGGTGGCCGTGGCGCCCAGGCACAGGTCGGCGGCGACGGCCGCGGCCGAACCACCCGACGAACCGCCCGGGGTCAGGGCCTTGTTCGAGCCTTGGGCGCGCCAGGGGTTGGTCACGGGGCCGAAGTAGGAGGTCTCGTTCGACGAGCCCATGGCGAACTGGTCGAGGTTCAGCTTGCCCAGCATCACCGCCCCGTCGCGCCACAGCTGGCTGGTGACGGTCGACTCGTAGGTCGGGATGAAATTCTTGAGGATCTTCGAGCAGGCCGTGGTCCGCACGCCTTCGGTGCAGAACAGGTCCTTGACCCCCAGCGGCGCGCCTTCCAGCGGACCGGCCTCGCCCAGCGCGCGGCGCGCGTCGGACTTGGCGGCCATGTCCAGGGCCTTTTCCGGGGTCTCCAGAATATAGGCGTTCAGGCCGCGCGCGGCTTCGACGGCCTCGATGTGGGCCTTGGTCAGTTCGACCGAGGTGAACTCGCCCTTTTGCAGGCCGTCCAGGGCGCCCTTCAGGGTCAGCTTCGTGAGGGCGCTCATTATTCGACCACCTTCGGCACGACGAAGAAGTTGTTCACGGACTTGGGCGCGTTGCTGGTCACGCGGGCCGGATCGCCGCCCATGGTGACGACGTCCTCGCGCATCGGCAGACCGGCCGCCACGACGCTGGTCAACGGCTCGGCGCCGTCGGTGTCGACCTCGGCCAGCTGCTCGATCCACGCCATGATGCCGTTGAGCTCCTGGGCCAGGGCCTCGATGCGCTCTTCGGGTTCGGCGATGCGGGCGAGCCGGGCGACCTTCCGCACGGTCGCGGCGTCAATGGCCATGGGGATCTCCTGAAATTCGAACGCGTGGGTTAGCGGTCCCCGCCCCAGGTTTCAAGACGAGGTTTCAAGCGCGTCGGCGCCTGTTATGAAGCGCCATGCCCGTTCTCGACATCGAAGACTTCGCCGCCGCCCTCCCCCAGTACGCCGCCGTCGTCGGCCTGGACCCCGGCGAGAAGACCATTGGCGTAGCCGTTTCGGACGTCACCCGCACGGTCGCCAGCCCCATGGCGCTGATCGAGAAGACCAAATTCAGCAAGGACGCCGAGCAGCTGTTCAAGCTGATGGACAGCCGCGGCGCGGTCGGCGTCGTCATCGGTCTGCCGATGAACATGGACGGCACCGAAGGCGTGCGTTGCCAGTCCAACCGCGCCCTGGGTCGCAACCTGCTGCGCCTCAAGCCCGACCTGCCGATCACCTTCTGGGACGAGCGCCTGTCGACAGCGGCCGTGACCCGGGTGCTGATCGACGAGCACGACGTCTCGCGCAAGCGCCGCGACGAGGTCGTCGACAAGATGGCGGCCGGCTGGATCCTGCAGGGCGCGCTGGAACGGCTGCGGAGCCTCTAGCCGCGCCCTTTTTTCGCCTGGCGCCAGAATATCCGGGCTTTTTGGACTCCGGCCCGTATGGATAAGCTTGGCTCATTCGCGGACGGGGACGGTCATGAAGGCCAGGAGGTTCGGCAGGTCGAGACACGCCGCCACGGCGAGCGCCGCCCTGCTCGTCACCCTGATGGCCGGCGGGAGCCTCGCGGGCGCGGGCGACGACTGCCCGCCCAATCCCGAACCGGGCAAATGCTACGAGAAGGTCTACCGGCCCGCTCAGTACGAGAGCTATGTCGACCAGGAAGCGGACCAGCAGCGCCCGGCTCCGCAGGCTTATCGCCCCGTCACCAAGCAGCGGAAGATTCGCGAGGCCAGCTTCGTGTGGCAGGTCATTTCCTGCGACGGCCGCCTTCCCGCCAGACGCGATCACTAACCGCATTCAGCCGCGACTTGCGCTGGCGAGGTCCATAACATCCCTCGACGCGAGTTTTCCTCGTTTCGGGGAGCGGGGAACTCCCTTCCTTGGGGAAAAACCGCGACAACATTGTTCTGCTTTTGAATATGGTTAAGGTCGCGCCCCGGATCGAACCCCTGGTTCGCTCCGGGGGCGATGTATACCTGGGTTGAGGGCAACGAGGGGCTCGGATGACTAAAAAGGTCTTGATGGGGCTGATGGCGTTCGCCGTCGCCGGTTTGTCGGTCAGCTCGGCGATGGCCGACGGACGCAACTATGCGCCGCGACCGGTTCCGCGCTATGCGCCCGCTCCGCCGCCGCAGAGCTATCCGCCCCCGCCGCCGCCGCCGTCGGGTCCGACCGGCATCGACTGCCTCTGCACGCGCGCCGTGGTCTTCTACGGCCCGACCTCGGGCTATGGCGACATCACCGTCGCCGCGCCGGGCGTCCGCGTCATCGGCGAGCCGGTCGTCGTGCCATCGGGCCGCATCGATATCCAGGGGCCGCCGGTCTATGTGGACGCGCCGCCGGTTCGCGTGGCCGCGCCCCAGATCTATCTGCACCGTCCGGAAGTCTTCGTCCGCCCGTCGGCCGTGACGGTCGAGGCGCCGGAAATCCACTTCACGGGCTGCGCCGACGGCGTGCGCTGCGAGCCGGCCCCGACGCGCCACTAAGGCTCGGGACCAGCCGAAAGAATTCGAGGCGGGAGGCCACAAGCTTCCCGCCTCTTTTCGTTTGGATTGATCTTAGTGTTGCGGGACCGCGCAGAACTCGCGGGCTTCACGCGCCAGGGTCAGGTCGCCGCCTTCCAGCGCGGTCTTCACCGCGTCGTCGCAACGCTTCTCGCTGAGCAGAGTCGTGACATGGCTCCGCAGCGTCGCGGCGTTGAGCGCGGCTTCACGCAGGATCTGGGCTTCCTTGCGCTCGCCCGGCAGGCACGGCGAGTACCACTTGGCGTCGGCGCAGCGAGCGATCAGGCGCGTCTGGCGCGCGGCCTCGGCGCGGTTGTCGATCGGCGCGGCGACCGGCGCCTGCGGCGGCTGTCGAGGCGGTTGCGGCGCGGGATCGGTCGGCATGGCCAGCGCCATGACTCCAGGCGGCGCGGGATCCAGCGGGCGCACGATGGTGGCCTGCGGGATCTGATAGTGGCAGACCCAGCCCTTCTCGGTCGTCTCGCACGACTGCAGCGTCGCCTTCGTCTCCTGGGACGACGGCTCGGCGGTCTGCAGCAAGGCGATCAAGAGGAACAGCATGGCCACCCCCGCGGAGCCTGTGCGAAACGCATGCAGCCAGAGTACCCACCTTAGCCGTCCGGCAACAAGCGCAAGCGTCCCGGAAGCACGCTCGAGATGTCAAACTTCGTGAATATTCCTGAGGACAGCTTCGGCGGCGGCGTCCCCCGCGCTTCCCTTCCCCTCCAAAGCCGCCTATGAGGCGAGCTCATGACGGCACCAGCCCATGATCCCGCCCGCGCGGCCATCGATGCGATCCGCGCCCGCGTCTTTGCCTTTCCCAAACGCCATTTCCTGTCCGCCGGGGACCTGAACGCCCCCCAGGCCACGGACCTGCTGGACCTGGCTGACGCCTTCGTCGCCTTCAACCGCCAGACGTCCAAGAGCCTGGATCTGCTGCGCGGCCGGACGCTGATGAACCTGTTCTTCGAGAACAGCACCCGCACCCAGAGCTCGTTCGAACTGGCGGGCAAGCGGCTGGGCGCCGACGTCGTCAACATGAACCCCAAGACCTCGTCGGTGGCCAAGGGCGAGACCCTGATCGACACCGCGGTCACCCTGAACGCCATGCGGCCCGACCTCCTGGTCATCCGCCACGCCTCGTCGGGGGCTGCGTCCCTGCTCAGCCAGAAGGTCAGCGGCCACGTGGTCAACGCCGGCGACGGCCAGCACGAGCATCCGACCCAGGCCCTGCTGGACGCCCTGTCGATCCGCCGCGCGTTCGGCCGCGTCTCGGGCCTGACCGTGGCGATCTGCGGCGACGTACTGCACAGCCGCGTGGCGCGCTCGAACGTCTCCCTGCTGCACACCCTGGGCGCCAGCGTGCGCCTGGTCGGCCCGCCCACCCTGATGCCGGCGCAGGCCGAGCGCTGGGGCGTCACCGTCCACCACGACATGAAGTCCGGCCTGGCCGGCGCCGACGTGGTCATGATGTTGCGCCTGCAGCTGGAGCGGATGCAGGGCGCCTTCGTGCCTTCGACCCGCGAGTACTTCCGGTTTTACGGCCTTGATCGTGAAAAGCTCTCCCGCGCCGCCCCCGGAGCCAAGGTCATGCACCCCGGCCCTATGAACCGAGGCGTCGAGATCGACTTCGGACGTCGCCGACGATCCGGCCGTCAGCCTGATCCAGGACCAGGTCGAGATGGGCGTCGCCGCCCGGATGGCGGTGCTGACCAGCCTTTCGGCCCGTCTGGAGGCGAAGCAATGACGTCCGCCCAGCCCATCGCCCTCGTCAACGCTCGTCTGGTCGACCCGGAAAGCGGTTATGACGGCCCCGGCGGCGTCATCGTCTCGGAAGGCGTCATCGCCGACGTCGCCAAGGGCCGCGAGTTCGGGAAACTCTCAAAGGCCGTGCGGGTCATCGATTGCGGCGGGGCGCTTCTGGCCCCCGGCCTGATCGACCTGCGGGTGCGAACCGGCGAGCCCGGGGCCGAGACCAAGGAAACCCTGGCTTCGGCGGCCAAGGCCGCGGCGGCCGGCGGCGTCACCTCGATGGTCGTCCAGCCCGACACGGCCCCGGCCATCGACGATCCCAGCGTCGTCGACTTCATCCTGCGCCGGGCCCGCGATATCGACAGCGCCCGCATCCTGGTGGCCGGCGCGGCGACCAAGGGCCTGCACGGCGAGCAGATGGCCGAGATCGGCCTGATGCGCGAGGCCGGCTGCGTCTACATCACCGACGCGGGCAAACCGATCGTCGACAGCAAGGTCATGCAGCGCGTCCTGACCTACGCCAAGGGTTTCGACACCCTGCTGGCCCACCGTCCGATGGACCCCTGGCTGGCCAAGGGTGGCGCGGCGATCGGCGGCGAGTTCGCCGGCCGCATGGGCCTGCCGTCCATCTCGCCGATGGCCGAGCGGATCATGCTGGAACGCGACGTCGCGCTGCTGGAAGCCACCGGCGGCCGGCTGCTGGTCGACCAGATCACCTCGGCCCAGGCGTTGGAGACGCTACAGCGCGCCAAGAAAAAGGGCCTGAGGATCAGCGCCTCGGTGTCGATCAACCATCTGTCCTTCAACGAGCTGGACATCGGCGACTACCGCACCTTCGCCAAGCTGAACCCGCCCCTGCGCGGCGAGGACGATCGCCAGGCGCTGATCGAGGCCCTTGCCTCGGGCCTGATCGATATCGTCGTCTCGTCGCACAGCCCCGCCCCGGCTGAGGACAAGCGCCTGCCGTTCGACGAGGCCGCGCCGGGCGCGGTGGGTCTTGAGACCCTGCTGCCGGCCCTGCTGTCGCTGTATCACGACGAGCGCATCGCCCTCGTCGACCTGATCCGCGCCGTCACCCTGGCCCCGGCCGAGCTGCTGGGCCTGCGCGGCGGGAGGATCGCCCCGGGGGCTCCGGCCGACCTCGTGCTGTGCGACATCGACGCTCCGATCATCGTCGACGCCGCACGCCTGCTGTCGAAGTCCAAGAACTCGCCGTTCGACGGACGCAGGCTGCAGGGCCAGGTGCTGATGACGGTCGTGGACGGGCGCGTGGCGCACCGGGCGGAGGGCTGACGCCTTAGGCGGCGGTCGCGGAGCCGGTTTCAAATATCGCCGGTCTCCCATTGTTAAAAGACCGGGTCTCCAGCATTCTCCCCGCACGCGTATCCGGGGGGAAACCAGATGACCGCGATGGAGATGAGCCGTCGGCCCGCAGCCAGTGTCGGCCGACGGTTCTACCTGATCATGTCGCTGCTGATGGCCGCCGTGTTCGTTGGCGGCTTCTCCACGACGGTGCCAGGCGACTTCGCTCCGCCGGGCCTGCCGCTGCTGCTTCATGTCCACGGCGCGATCTCGACCTGCTGGGTTCTGTTGTTCGTGGCCCAACCCGCTTTCATCGCGCGCGGATCGCTGAAGCTGCACCGGCAGGTGGGCATGGTGGGAGCCGGGCTGGCGGGACTGATGGCGATCATGGCCTTGGTCGCGACGGTTTTCGCGATCCGCTATGGCAGGGTCCCTCCGTCTTCCCGCCCGCCATCTTCCTGTTCCTGAACTTGCTGGGCATCCTGGCCTTCGCCGGACTGATCGCGGGCGGCGTCGCCCTGCGGCGCAAGGCCGAATGGCACAAGCGCCTGATGCTGTGCGCGACCATCACCATACTCGGCCCTGGCCTGGGCCGTTTGCTGCCGATGCCGTCATTCGGCGAGGCCGCGCCATTGGTGATGTTTGGCGTCATCCTGCTGTTCGGCCTGGCCGGCCCTGTCGCCGACCTCGTGACCCGCAAGCGCGTTCACCCCGCCTACGCCTGGGGTCTGGTCGCGATCGTCCTCAGCAACGTGCTGGTCGCGCCGCTGGCTTTCTCGCCGCTTGGCCAAACGCTGCTGGCTCTGGTGCAAGGCGGCTGACCGCCGGTTTTGCCCCAGCTCCGAGTCTGCACTACACCTGTGCCTCACAACTCTCGCTTGCGCAGCGGTTGAATTCGCGCGCAACTCGCCCTAGGGTCGAAACGTGCAAGATCTCGCCGCCGCCACCTATCTGACGCTCGCCATCACCATCGTCGGCGGCTACCTGCTGGGGTCGATCCCCTTCGGGCTGATCGCCACGCGCCTGGGCGGGGCCGGGGACATCCGCCAGATCGGCTCGGGCAATATCGGCGCGACCAACGTGCTGCGCTCGGGCCGCAAGGACCTGGCGGCCATCACCCTGCTGGGCGACGCCGGCAAGGGTGTCGTGGCCGTGCTGCTGGCGCGCTACCTGACCCACGGCAATGCGGCGGTGATCGCCCTGGCCGGCGGCGCGGCGTTCCTGGGCCACCTGTTCCCCGTCTGGCTGAAGTTCAAGGGCGGCAAGGGGGTGGCCACCTTCTACGGCGTGCTGCTGTCGGCCGCCTGGCCGGTGGGGATCGCCGCCGGCGCGACCTGGCTGGCCGTGGCCTTCCTGCTGCGCATCAGCTCGCTGGCCGCCCTGGTCGCCGCCGTGCTGGCCGCGCCGTTCGCCCTGGCCTTCGACCAGCCCTATCCGATCATGGTCCTGTGCCTGTTCATGGCGGTGCTGATCTTCATCCGCCACCGCGAGAACATCGCCCGCCTGCTGAAGGGCCAGGAGCCCAAGATCGGCAAGAAGAAGGTCGCGGAGGAAACGCCGCCCGTCCCGCGGAGCGAGACCGCCGAGGTGACCGAAGAGGTCACGACCAAACCCAGTAAAGACGCGCCGTGATCCCAGGCCGGCTCTCGGACATCCAGCGCTTCGCCTGGCTGCGCCTGGCGCGCACCGAGACGGTCGGCCCCGTCGCCTTCGAGCACCTGATCAGCCGCTACGGCACGCCGGAGCGTGCGCTCTCCGCCCTCCCCGACCTGTCCCGACGCGGCGGCCGCGCCGTGCCGCTGGCCCTGCCGCCGCGCGAGGCGATCGAGCAGGAACTTGAGGCCGGCGCGAAACTGGGCGCGCGGTTGATCTGCGGCTGCGAGCCGGACTTCCCGCCGCGCCTGGCGGCTCTCGATCCCCCGCCGCCAGTGATCTGGACGCTGGGCCGCGCCGAACTGCTGTCCGAGCCCAGCCTGGCCATCGTCGGAGCCCGCATCGCCTCGGCCGCCGGCCAGCGTTTCGCCCGCCAGCTGGCCACGGACCTGGGGACCGCCGGCTATGTCGTCGTCTCGGGCATGGCGCGCGGCATCGACGGCGCGGCGCACGAGGGCTCGCTGGCCACCGGCGCCGTGGCCGTGCTGGGCGGCGGGGTCGGCGATGTCTATCCGCCCGAGCACGACAAGCTGCACGCGCGCCTGGCCGCCGAAGGCTGCATCGTCTCCGAGAGCGCGCCCGACCGCCGCGCCCAGGCCAAGGACTTCCCGCGCCGCAACCGGATCATTTCTGGCCTGTCCCTGGGGGTCGTTGTGGTCGAGGCCGAGCTGAAGTCCGGTTCGCTGATCACCGCCCGCTTGGCCGCCGAACAGGGCCGCGATGTCTTCGCGGTGCCAGGTTCGCCGCTGGACCCGCGCTCGAAGGGCACGAACGACCTGATCCGTCAGGGCGCGATCCTGTGCGAAAGCGCAGAGGACGTGCTGCGCTCGCTGTCGGGCCAAGCCCATCTGCGCGAGCGCGAGCGCGGCTACGAGGCCCAGCCGGACCTGGAGATCGACCACGACGCCCTGCGCGAGCGCGTCGCCGCCCTGCTCTCGCCCACGCCGATCTCGCGCGACGATCTGGTTCGCGCCGCGGCCGCGCCCGCCTCGGCGGTGATGGCGGCATTGGTGGAATTGAGTTCTGGCCGGCCGGGCCGAGCTGCTGGACGGCGGACTGGTGGCTGGTGTGTAACCTTCGTCGACCATCGCGCGAACTCGTCCGAGTCGCGCGCACGCGACGATCAGGAACACCGATGGACATCCAGGCTGTTGACCACATGTTCGCCATGGCCGTCGCGGCCAGCGGCGAGGGCCGGCTGGACGACGCCGAGGCGGCCTTTCGCGCCGTCCTCGTGATGAGCCCCGGCCACGACGAGGCCCTGTTCGGCCTGGGCCTGAACCTGATGATCGCCAGGCGCTTCCCGGAGGCCGTCGAGCCGCTGGCGCTGGCGGCCCAGGCGCCGGACGCTGAACCGGTCCGCCTTCAGTGCCTGGCCCACGCCCTGTTCCTGACCGGGGCCTTCACCCGCGCCGCCGAGACCTTCGCCGCCGCCGAGGCGATCGAGGCCCTGCCGGAGAGCCCGCGCCTGACCTGGGCCCGCGCCGCCGCCTATGCCGCCCTCGACCAGTCGCCGGCCGAAACGGCCCTGGACCTCTACGCCCGGATCGCGGGTCCGCTGGCGGAAGATCTGGGGACCGTCGCGCGGGAGGGCTTCGGCGTCCTGGTGGCCTTCGACCGCCTCGACGCGGCCCGGGCGCTCGGCGCCTGGCTGGAGGCGCGCGATCCGGACGACAAGATCCGCGCCCACGAGCTTCGCGTCCTGGTCGACCCCAGCATCGACCGGGCGCCGCCGGCCTATGTCGAGGCGCTGTTCGACGACTTCGCCGAGCGGTTCGACCGCCAGTTGGTCGAGATGCTGGACTACCGCGCGCCGGCGCTGCTGGCCGACCTCATCGCGAGCCGGCGCGCGCGGTTCGAGCGGATCCTCGACCTGGGCTGCGGCACGGGCCTGGCCGCGCCGTCTCTCGAACGCTTCGGCGCCGAGCTGACCGGGGTCGACCTCTCGTCCGCCATGCTGGCCAAGGCCGCCGAGCGCGGCGGCTACGATCATCTGGTCCAGGAAGAAGCCGTCGCATTTCTCGAACGCCATCCCGGCGGCTTCGACCTGATCGTCGCCGCCGACGTCGTGATCTATTTCGGCGATTTGGTTCCGCTGTTCACCGCCGCCGCCAAGGCCCTCGCCCCCGGCGGCCTGCTGGCCATCAGCACCGAACGGGGCGAGACCGGGTGGAGCCTCCTGCCCACGGCGCGCTACGCCCACGGCGACGACTATGTCCAAGCCGCCAGCGCCCCCGGCTTCCGGATCGTCGAGCGCCAGGAAATACCGCTGCGCCGGGAGACGACGGCCGTCACCGTGGGCTGCCTCTACCTGCTCGAGCGGCTGTAGTCGCTCCCTTATCCGCCTCTGCGCGCGCCCTTGGCGAACAGCAGGTCCGACCATCGCCAGTGGCCGCCGCCCAGAGCGAACCGGGCGCCGCCCGGGCCGTCGTTCAGGGAGATCAGGACGAGGCCCCGCATCGGCTCGGCCCGGCAGGCCGCGGGGGCGAAGGCGACCTCCATCATGATCATTTCGCGCAGGCCCGCCAGGCCATCGCCTTCCTCGCCGGAGACTCGCGCCCAGTCGCCGTTCCACACCAGCGGCGCGCGTCCCGCCCCGACCGTCGCGCCATGGGCCCGCATCAGCGAGGCGCGGGCCCGGGGATTCTTGCGCAGGCCCTCCTGCAGCAGCCGGACCATGTCGCATCCCGCGCCGCCGCCGCCGCCGCCGCTGCCCGAACCGGCCGTCGCCGCGCCCATCAGCTCGGATTCGCCAAGGCCCATCACCGGGCTCGGACCCGGGTTACGGCTGGCGGGCAGCGGCGTGACGTCCTTGGGCGGCGGAAGCTTGGACACCCGCAAGGGTGAGCGTGGCGCGGCCTTGGGCGCCGCCTTGGCCTTTTCCGGCGAGGGCGGCTTGGCCGGCGCCTTCACCGGCGACTTTGGCGCCTCGTGCGGCGCTGGCGGCGGCGGAGGGGGTGGCGGCGGCGGAGGCGGAGGCAGCGGATCGACCAGCGTCACCATCACCGACGGCGGCTCAGGCAGCGGCGGCGTCACATGGGCGGCCATCAGCACCGCCACGGCCGCGACGTGCGCGCCAACGCTCACGATCAGGGCGATCCGCTTCCTGCCGGGTCGTCTCCAGTGCGCCATCAGTCCGTCATGCCACAGGCCGAAAGCGCCGGCCCAAGACCTGACTCGACCATGACCCCGCGTCAGGAACGTGGCGATTGGCAGAGCTTGCCAGACCCCAAAACTCAACCGAAGATCGAGGGGCCGTCGGAGCGCGACTATGGAACCCCTCATGCTGGTCTGGACGCTGCTGCTCGGCGCGCCGATCGCGGCCCTGCTGCTGCAGGCTCTGGCTCGACGATTAACGCCCCGCGCCTACGTCGCGACGGTCGCCGCGAGCGCCCTATTCCTCGGCGCCGTCATCGCAGCCGGATTGGCCGGGATCCGCTTCGTACCCGTCTTGGCCAATATCTGGATTCTGGCCATGGCCTACGCCGCCTACGCCTTCCTGGTCTTTTCCATCGGCCGGCTGCCCTGGCCGGCGATGGCGCGATACTCCGCCCTGGTCGTAGCCGCCCTTCCGATCGCGCATGGCTACTTCATGGGCAGCATCGGCCTGCTGGCCTTGATGTTCGTGGCCGGTGAATATGTCGATCCACCCAGGCAGACCTTGCGGCTGAGCCAGAACACCACCTGCGTATTGACGGAAGGCGGCGGCCTGGACACTGCCTACACCCTGCGTCTGCACCACGAATGGCAGCTAACGCCGTGGCTGCATAGACAGACCGATGCAGCTTTGGTTGGAGAAGGCCGGGAAAGCCAGATCGCCGCGGACTGCGCCGAGCTTCGCGATCGACAGCTCTAAACGCTCAGATCGACCAGCAGGCCCGTACCGGCGGCCGGGGCGGCGCGCACGGCTTCCTTCAGCCGATCGGCGATCTCCGCGCGTTCGGCGTTCGAGGTTACGGGCTTGATCGGACGGATCGGCGAGACGTAGGCCTCGGTGGCGATCCGATTGACGGTCATGTCCATCGGGCTCAATGCAGTCGTGAAACTAGCCATCGCATTCTCGTGCAATGGCCTTAACAAGCGCCTACCAGACGCCCAAGCCTCACTGTTTCTGGGTCCTTCCGTTGACAGACCCCGGGTGAAGCCCCCACTTTCCCGGCGCTCGCCTTCCGGGCGATCCCCTTTCCTGAACAAGAGTCAGAATGAACGTCGTCGTCGTCGAGAGCCCGGCCAAGGCCAAGACCATCAACAAGTACCTCGGGTCCGACTACACGGTTCTCGCTTCCTACGGTCACATCCGCGACCTGCCGTCGAAGGACGGTTCGGTCGAGCCGGACAACGACTTCGCCATGAGCTGGGAAGTCGACGCCAAGGCCTCCAAGCGGGTCAGCGACATCGTCGACGCCCTGAAGAAGGCCGACCGCCTGATTCTGGCCACCGACCCCGATCGCGAAGGGGAAGCGATCAGCTGGCACGTGCTGGAAGTGCTGAACAAGAAGAAGGCGCTTAAGGACAAGACCGTCCAGCGCGTCACCTTCAACGCCATCACCAAGACGTCCGTGCTGGAGGCCATGGCCAATCCGCGCGACGTCGACATGGAGCTGGTCGAGGCCTATCTGGCCCGCCGCGCCCTCGACTACCTGGTCGGCTTCACCCTGTCGCCGGTGCTGTGGCGGAAGCTTCCCGGTTCGCGCTCGGCCGGCCGCGTGCAGTCGGTCTGCCTGCGCCTGATCGTCGACCGCGAGATCGAGATCGAGCGCTTCAAGACCCAGGAATACTGGACCGTCGACGCCGACGTCTCGGCCGGCGCCGATCCGTTCCTGGCCCGCCTGGTCAAGCACGAGGGCAAGAAGCTCACCAAGTTCGACCTGGGCAACGAGACCTCGGCCCTGGCCGCCAAGGCCGCCGTCCAGGCCGCGACGTTCAAGGTCGCCGCCGTCGAGAAGAAGCCCGGCAAGCGCTCGCCCGCCCCGCCCTTCACCACCTCGACCCTGCAGCAGGAAGCCGCCCGCAAGCTGGGCTTTTCCGCCCAGCGCACCATGCAGGCGGCCCAGAAGCTGTACGAAGGCATCGACATCGGCGGCGAGACCGTCGGTCTGATCACCTACATGCGGACCGACGGGGTGTCGGTCGAACCGGAAGGCATCGCCGAGGCGCGCAGCGTGATCGGCAACGTCTATGGCGACAAGTACGTCCCGGAGAACTCCGCGCTACTACAAGGCCAAGGCCAAGAACGCGCAGGAGGCCCACGAAGCCATCCGACCGACCAGCCTGAACCGCAACCCGGGCTCGCTGCGCCTGGAGCCTGACCTGGGCCGCCTCTACGAGCTGATCTGGAAGCGGATGATCGCTTCTCAGATGGAAAGCGCCCGGATCGAGCGCACCACGGTCGACCTGGAAAGCGCCGATGGCCAGACCGGCCTGCGCGCCACCGGTCAGGTCGTGCTCTTCCCCCGGCTACCTGGCCGTCTACGAGGAAGGCCGCGACGACGAGGGCGACGAAGACTCCGCCCGCCTGCCGATGATCGAGGAAGGCGCCAGCGCCAAGGTCATCGAGGCCCGCGCCGACCAGCACTTCACCGAACCGCCGCCGCGCTATTCGGAAGCCAGCCTGGTCAAAAAGATGGAAGAGCTGGGGATCGGCCGTCCGTCGACTTACGCCTCGGTCCTGACCGTGCTGCGCGACCGCGAATACGTGAAGATGGACAAGCAGCGCTTCGTCCCCGAGGACAAGGGCCGCCTGGTCACGGCGTTCCTGGAGCAGTTCTTCAAGCGCTACGTGGAATACGACTTCACCGCCGCGCTCGAAGAGCAACTCGATCTGGTGTCGGACGGCAAGCTGGACTGGAAGCAGTTCCTCCGCGACTTCTGGAAGGACTTCCACGCCGCCGTCGGCGAGATCGCCGAGCTGCGCACGACCAATGTGCTCGATGCGCTGAACGAGGCCCTGGGCCCGCACATCTTCCCGGACAAGGGCGATGGTTCCAACCCGCGCCTGTGCCCGACCTGCAATGTCGGTCAGCTGTCCCTGAAGACCGGCAAGTTCGGGGCCTTCATCGGCTGCTCCAACTATCCGGAGTGCCGCTACACCCGCCAACTGGGCGTGTCGGAAGGCGAAGGCGAGGCCGAAAGCGCCGACAAGGAACTGGGCGTCAATCCCGCGACCGGCCTGGCCGTGTGGCTGAAGAACGGCCGCTTTGGTCCCTATGTTCGAGGAACTGGCCGCCGCCGACAGCGGCGAAAAGCCCAAACGCTCGTCCCTGCCCAAGGGCTGGATCGCCTCGGCCATGGACCTGGAGAAGGCCCTGCGCTTGCTCTCGCTGCCGCGCGAGGTGGGCAAGCACCCGGATGACGGCAAGGTCATCACGGCGGGCCTGGGGCGCTTCGGGCCGTTCGTGCTGCACGACGGCACCTACGCCAATCTGGAGAACCCCGAAGAGGTGTTCGACGTCGGCCTGAACCGCGCCGTCGCCATCCTGGCCGACAAGCGCGCCGGCGGCGGACGTCCGCAGCGCGGCGCCGCCACCGCCCTGGCCGAGATCGGCAACCACCCCGAGGACGGCAAGCCGGTCCGGGTGCTGTCCGGCCGCTTCGGTCCCTACATCAAGCACGGCGACACCAACGCCAATGTGCCCAAGGGCAAGGATCCGGCGTCCATCACCATGGACGAGGCCGTGGCCCTGATCGCCGAGCGCGCCGCCAAGGGCGGCGGCAAGAAACCGGCGAAGAAGGCGGCCCGAAGAAGGCCGCGGCCAAGGCGGAAGGCGACACTCCGGCCAAGAAGACCGCTGCGAAGAAGCCGGCGGCCAAGAAGCCGGTTGTTAAAAAGGCCGCGCCGAAAGCCAAGGCCGCGGCGACCACCGAGGACGGCGCCGCCCCCTGGGACGACGAAGCCTAGTCTGTTCAGAGGATCGGGAGGGGAGTAGGTTTCGAGCATGACGACGCTGGAACGTCCCCTGCCACTGCATGTCGTGGTGTCCGCGCTGATCCTGTGCTGCGTGGGCGGCTTCGCCATGGGCCTGACCAACGCCATGAAAATCGACCGCGGCGGACCGGAGACCTCCAAGCAGCCGCTGGCCGAGGTCTCGGGCGTGCCCGTCAAGGACGCCGCCCCCGCCCTCGCCTACGAGCCGCCGCCGGTCGAGAAGCCCAAGCCCAAGGCCGTCGAGGTCCAGACCGTGGAGCAGGAAGCCCCGCCCGTGATCGAGACTCCGCCCGCGCCGGCGGCGACGCCCGCCGCGACGGCCCCCGCCGCGCCCAAGCCGGTCGAGCCCGCGCCGCCGAAGTCGATCGAGGATCTTTACTAGGGTTCGCCTCTCCTCCCCCTTCATGGGGGAGGAGAAGAAAATCTCGCCCGCCGCCCCTCGAACGGGTTAAGGCAAGACATGGCCAAACTTCGCCCGACCAAGACTTTTAAGCCCAAGCCGCCCGCCGGTCTGCCGGACCGCGAGACGCTGCTGGCGTTCCTGCGCGACGCCGGTGAGACCGGCAAGGCCGACATCGCCCGCCACTTCGGCCTGAAAGGCGCCGACCGCCGGGCCCTGCGCGAGATGATCCGCGAGCTGGAAGCCCAGGGCGCGCTGGCCAAGCGCGGCCGCAAGGGCTTCGCCGAAGCCGGCTCCCTGCCCCCCGTGGGCGTGGCCGACGTGGTCGAGCGCGACGGCGACGGCGAGCTGTATGTGAAGCTGACCAAGTCCGACGACGACGTGCCGAACGTCCGCCTGGCCCCGACGAAGGGCGAGGCCGCGGCCGGCGCGCCGGGGCTGGGCGACCGCCTGCTGGTCCGTTTCGAACGGCTGGAGACCGGCGAATTCGAGGCCAAGCTGATCAAGAAGCTGGGCCAGAGCGCTCACAAGATTCTCGGCGTCATCCGCAAGCACCGCAAGGAGATCCGCGTCGAGCCGGTCGATCGCAAGTCCAAGGAAAGCCTGATCCTGGATCCCAGCGTCGCCCACGACCTGAAGGACGGCGATCTGGTGATCGCCCAGGTCGGCGCGCATGGCGGCCGCTACGGCCCCAAGCCCGGCAAGGTGCTGGAGGTGGTCGGGACCGAGAACGATCCCCGCGCCGCCTCGCTGATCGCCATCCACAGCCACGGCATCCCGACCGGCTTCTCCGAGGAGGCCGAACGCGAGGCCAAGGCCGCCGTCGAGCCGACCCTGGCCGGCCGCGAGGACCTGCGGAAGCTGCCGTTCGTGACCATCGACCCGGTGGACGCCCGCGATCACGACGACGCCGTCTACGCCCATCCCGACGAGGACGAGACCAACAAGGGCGGCTGGGTGGTCTGGGTGGCCATCGCCGACGTCGCCGCTTACGTGCGTCCTGGCTCGGCCCTGGACCGCGACGCCCGCGAGAAAGGCAACAGCGTCTACTTCCCCGACCGGGTCGAGCCGATGCTGCCCGAGACCCTGTCGAACGGCCTCTGCTCCCTGCGCGAGGGCGAGAACCGCGCGACCCTGGCCGTGCGGATGGTGTTCGACAAGTCGGGTCGCAAGAAGGGCCACAAGTTCGTGCGCGGCCTGATGCGCTCGGCCGCCAAGCTCAGCTACGAGCAGGCTCAGGCGGCGATCGACGGTCAGCCGGACGACAAGACCGGCCCGCTGCTGGAGCCGATCCTCCAGCCCCTTTGGGAAGCCTACCGGACGATGAAGATCGGCCGCGACGCCCGCTCGCCTCTGGCCATCGAGAGCGACGAGCGCCGGATCATCATCCGCGAGGGCGAGATCACCTCGATCACCAAGCGCGCCAGCCTGGAAGCCCACAAGCTGATCGAGGAGATGATGGTGCAGGCCAATGTCTGCGCCGCCGAGAGCCTGGAGGCCAAGCGCTCGCCGCTGATCTATCGGGTGCACGACACGCCCAGCCTGGAGAAGGTGCAGAACCTCGCCGACTTCCTGCAAACGCTGGAGATCCGCTGGGACAAGGGCCAGGCGCCGCAGACCTCACGGTTTAACAAGCTGCTGGAGGAGACCCGCGAGAGCCCCAACGCGGCGATCATCAACGAAGTGGTCCTGCGCACCCAGATGCAGGCCCACTACAGCGCCGACAATATCGGCCACTTCGGCCTGAACCTGGCCAAGTACGCACACTTCACCAGCCCGATCCGCCGCTATGCCGACCTGATCGTCCACCGGGGGCTGATCCGGGCCCTGGGCCTGGGCGACGATGGCCTCACGGACCAGGACATCGCCCAGATCAAGGACACGGCCGAGGTCATCACCCACGCCGAGCGGCGCGCCATGGCCGCCGAGCGCGACGCCACCGACCGCTACATCGCCGCCTTCCTGGCCGACCGGGTCGGCGCGACGTTCGAGGGGCGGATCACCGGCGTCACGCGCTTTGGCCTGTTCATCAAGCTGGCCGACACCGGGGCCGACGGCCTCGTGCCCGTCTCGACCCTGGGCGCGGAGTTCTTCGTCCACGACGACAGGATGCACGCCCTGGTCGGCGAGCGGACCGGCAAGCGCTGGCCGCTGGGCATGGGCGTCGAGGTCAAGCTGGTCGAGGCCACGCCGGTGACGGGCGGGCTGCTGTTCGAAATGATCAGCGAGCCGCTGGCCCCCGATCCGAAGGCGCCGCGTCCGCGGTCGGGCGCCCGGCGCCAGGCGGCGGTCAAGCCGCGCGGCGGACTGCCGAAGGGCGTGCGACGGGGAAAGCGGCGCTAGTCGGCGCGGATCGCCGCCTCCAGCCGATCCGCCATCATCTTCTGGTCCGCGACCGACGGGTGCCCGTGGCACGCCCCGCGGTCCATGCCGGTGATCCGCACCGCCTTGGCGCCGGTGCGGTCGGCCACCTCGGCGACGTCCTCGACGAAGGTGTCGCCGGCGATCAGGAACACCCGCGCGGCGGGCCGGCTGGCTTTCAGGCCCTGGACGAAGGTCACGTAGGTCTCGCGATAGTCCCTGCGTAGCGCCGCCTCGTCGGCCCAGGCTTCGCCCGGATGCAGCGATGTCGAGAAGTCGTTCGTGCCCAGGCCGATGACCAGGATGTCCGGCGTCCACGGATCGTCCGCCGCCACATGCGGTTCGGCCTGCCCGGGGATCACGCGCGGCAGGAGCACGGTCAGCGGCTGGCCGGGCGCTAAACCATTGTAGTTACGCACCACGCCACGCCCCGAGAAGGCTTCGATCCGGTAGTCGGCGTCCAGCCGTCCCGCGAGGATCGGCCCGAAGGCCAGGCTGGTGTCGGTCAGGTCGTGGACCTGGCTCTCGGTGCAGTCGCGGCTGGCCGAGCGAACGCCGTAGCCGACCGTGTAGGAGTCGCCGATGAACTCGATCCGACGCGGACGCGTCGGCGCGGGCAGCGCCGCTTCCTTCGGCCCGACGAAGAAGCCCTCGAACCGCGCCGAACCCGTCTGGCTTTCGGTCAGCTTGTCGAGGCGCACGACGTGCTCGCCGGGCCCCAGACGGTCGAGCAGCAGATGGAGTTCGCCGGCCTTGGTCAGCTCGGCCTTGCGCGCGCCGTCGATGCTGACCGCCAGATGCTCGGCGCCGGTGTCGACCACCACCTCGACGGACGGACCGTTGAACCGCCCCTCGAAATAGACCCCCGGCCAACCGAAGTCGTAGGCCCCGCCCGCCGCCGGCGCGACGCGGCCGCCGATATTCAGCGGCAAGGCGGTCTGGGCCCAGGTCTTTTGAGAAAAGACGGGGATGGCCAGACACAGGACGGCGGCGAGAGTCAGCAAGCGCATAACCCCCTTCTCAAGCGGGATGCGCGCCGCGTCAAACCCCGCTAAGCAGAGCCATGCGCGCGCAGATCGAACCCTTCCACGCCATCGCCATCAGCCGCCTGGCTCACCAGTTGAAGACCGAGGGCGCCTCGATCATCCACATGGAGTTCGGCCAGCCCTCGACGGGCGCGCCGAGCAAGGCGATCGCCAGGGCCCACGAGATCCTCGAACGCCGAGGCCATGGGCTATTGGGAAAGCCCCCTGCTGCGCCAGCGGATCGCCGAGCGCTACCACACTCTCTATGGCGTCGCGGTCGAGCCCGAGCGGATCGTGCTGACCTGCGGAGCCTCGCCGGCCCTGGTGCTGGCGCTGTCCAGCGTGTTCGAGCCCGGCGACCGCATCGCCCTGGCCCGCCCCGGCTATGTCGCCTACCGCAACAGCCTCAAGGCCCTGCACCTCACGCCCATCGAGATCGCCTGCGGGCCGGAGGATCGCTTCCAGCTGACGGCCAAGCACCTGGCGGAACTGGACCCCGCCCCGGCCGGCGTCATCGTCGCCAGCCCGGCCAACCCGACCGGCACGATCATTGCGCCCGAGGAGCTGGAAGCCATCGCCAAGGTCTGCGCCGAGCGCGGCATCCGCATCATCAGCGACGAGATCTATCACGGCCTCAGCTACACCGGCCGCACGCCCTCGATGCTGGAGTTCGCCCCCGACGCCCTGATCGTCAACAGCTTCAGCAAGTATTTCAGCATGGCCGGCTGGCGGCTGGGCTGGCTGCTGACGCCGAAGGGCCAGGACCTGGAGCGCGCCCGCGCCTATGTCGGCAACCTGTTCCTGACCGCCCCGTCCCTGTCCCAGCACGCGGGCCTGGCCGCCATGGACTGCATTGACGAGCTGGAAGCCCATATCGACGTCTATCGTCGAAACCGCCAGCTGATGCTGGACGCCCTTCCCGCCTTTGGCCTGCGCAAGATCGCCCCGCCGGACGGCGCCTTCTACATCTGGGCCGACATCGGCCACCTGACCGATGACTCGCTGAGCTTCTGCCAACAGTTGCTGCGCGACACCGGCGTGGCGACGGCGCCGGGCGTCGACTTCGATCCGGTCGAGGGCAATCGCTTCATTCGCTTCAGCTTCGCGGTCTCCACGGCAGAGGTCGAGGAGGCTATTGCTCGGATGGCTCCTTGGTTCGCTGCCCGAGACGCCAGTCCAGGCCCATCGCCAGGAAGGTGAAGGAGCCCGACCAGCCGATCAGGATCAGGCCGGCCAGGGGCTCCAGGCTGGCGACCAGCCGCAGCGCCCCGACGGGATAGACGTCGCCGACCCCCTGGGTGGTGAAGGTCTCGATCGAGAAGAAGAACAGCTGGCTGGCGGTCATCGCCGAAACGCCCACGAACGCGCCCAAGTCCAGGACGTGATCGCCGACCCAGTAGCCGCCCGCGAACAATCCCGCCTCCAGAACATGGGCGATGATCAGGCCGAAGATCACCAGCAGGATCTTCAGCTGGCGCGACAGCCGCGGCGAGGCCTGACCGACGGACAGCAAGCGCAGCGCCTGATAGTGGATCATGACCGCGGCGAAGATCAACGCCAGGGACAGCGCGAAGGCGTAGAGCTCGGCCATGGTCTTTCCCTCGAGGGCCAGGAAGTCGGGAAATACTCCTGACCGCGTCAATCCGGCTCAAATTTGCTGTCGGTCGGGCGCCGATGGGGCGCCGACGTCAGGCTATTTCCGCTCCAGATAGTCCAGCGCCATGAAGACCTCGGCTTTCACGCCGGTCTCGAACACCGCCTCGTCGACATCGAAATAGGGCGAGTGGTTGGCCGGCGCGGTCGCCGCCGGCACGTCGGCCTTGCGTCCGCCCAGTTGCACGAACACCGCCGGGACCTTCTCGGCGTACATCGAGAAGTCCTCGGCGCCCGTCACCAGCGCGGCCTTGTCGTCGACCTTGCCGGGCGAGGCCTTCTCCAGGCTGGCCTTGACCCAGGCCGAAAGCGCCGGATCGTTGTAGGTCACCGGATAGGGCTGGCTGAACACCGCCTCGGCCTTGGCGCCATAGCGGTCGCCGATGGCGGCGACGGCCTTCTGCATCTTGGCGACCAGGTCGTCGTGGCGGGCGGTGGAGAAGGTCCGCATGGTCCCCTCCATCTTCAGGTCCTCGGGAATGATGTTCTGGCGCATGCCCATGTTGATGACGGCGATCGTCACCACCGAGGGCGAGGCGCCGACATCGACCTGACGGGCGGCGATCTGGTTCGTCGCCTGAATGATGTCGGCCGCGACGCTGGCCATGTCGACGCCCGCCCAGGGCCGCGCGCCGTGGGTCTGCTTGCCCTTGACCGTGATCGTCAGGCGGTCGGACGAGGCGTAGAAACCCTCGGGGCGATAGTTCAGCTGGTTGGCGTCCCCCGGACCGATATGGACGCCGAAGATCGCGTCGACCTTGGGCTTGTCCAGCGCCCCGTCGCGGATCATGAGCTTGGCGCCGCCCTCCTCGCCGGCCTGCGGGCCTTCCTCGGCGGGCTGGAAGATCAGGACCACCGTGCCCTTGATGTCGGCCTTCATGCCGGCCAGCACCGTGGCGGTCCCCAGCAGCATGGCCACGTGGGTGTCGTGGCCGCAGGCGTGCATGACCGGCACGGTCCTGCCCTCCCAGGTCGCCGTGGCCTTGGAGGCGAACGCCAGACCGGTCTTCTCCTCAACCGGCAGGGCGTCCATGTCGGCGCGCAGGGCCACGACCTTGCCGGGCTTGCCGCCCTTCAGGATGCCGACCACGCCGGTCTTGCCGACGTTCTCGCGAACCTCGAAGCCCAGGGCCTTCAGCTCCTTGGCGATCAGGGCCGAGGTGCGGACCTCCTGGTTACCCAGCTCCGGATGCTCATGGATGTCGCGCCGCCAGGCGATGACCTTGGGCTGGACCGCCTTGGCCGCCGCCTCGATCTTGGCGGTGGACGGCGCCGCCATCGCCGCCGCGCCGAAAGCCATGCCCGCGACCAGCGCTAGCGCCGAAACCCGTCCGATCATCACAAAACCCCCTCACGAAAAGCGGAGCGACCTTGGGGCGCGTCGTGGCGAAGGGTCAAGCGCCCGCCGGCTTGACGTCGGGTCGCTCTATGCAGTCCCGCGGATCGGTTTAACTTGAGCGCATGAGCCTGCCGCCGATCGACGCGAAATTCGACACGATCCACGACGGCGCCGTGCGCGAGACCGGCGCGGCGCTGACGCCCAAGCACGCGGCCACCGTGATCATCGTCCGCACCGACGGTCCGCAACCGCGCCTGCTGATGGGCCGGCGCAACGGCGGCCACGCCTTCATGCCCGACAAGTGGGTGTTCCCCGGCGGCCGGGTCGACCGGACCGACTACGACGCCCCCAGCGCCAGCGAGCTCGCGCCCGAGGTCGCCGCGCGTCTGGAGCAGGAACCCCGTCACCCCAGGCCCGCCCGCCTGGCCCGCGCCCTGGCCCTGGCGGCGGTGCGGGAGACGTTCGAGGAGACAGGCCTGCTGCTGGCCCGCCAAGCCCCTGTACGGCCCGGCGCGGGGCCCTGGAGGCCGTTCCTGGCCCAGGGCGCCCTGCCCGACCTGGCGCCGCTGTCCTTTGTCGCGCGCGCCATCACCCCGCCCTATCGCCCGCGCCGTTTCGACGCCCGCTTCTTCATGGCCCCGGCCGAGGCGCTGCTCAGCCTCGACCGCCGCCCCGACTGCGGCGAGCTGGACGAGATCGCCTGGGTCGACTTCCAGGAGGCGATGGCGCTGGACCTGCCCAATATCACCCGTTTCGTGGTCCACGAGATCGGCCAGCGTCTCGCCGACACTGGACGGCCGGCCCCGTTCATGCGCTTTCTGAACGGTAAGCGTCACCTGACGCACCTCTAGCGGACTTCCTGGAGGAAGCGCATGCTCGCCACACTGTTCGCCATCGCCCTGGCCGCCACGCCGCCGGCCCCGCCTCCGGGCGAGATCGACAAGCTCGGCTTCATCGCCGGCTGCTGGACCCTGACCCGGCCCAATGGCACGAAGATCGAGGAACAGTGGCTGGCCCCCGCGGGCGGCGCGATGATCGGCATGAGCCGCAGCGTTCGCGACGGCAAGCTGCGCGAATTCGAGTTCATGCGCATCCTGCCCGCCGCCGACGGCAAGCTGCAGGTACGTGGCGATTCCCTCCCGGCCAGGCCGAGGCGGCGTTTCCGATGCGGGAGATCGGCGAGAACGCCGTCACCTTCGAGGCGCCGGAGCACGACTTTCCGCAGCGGATTCTCTATCGCCTGGTCGACAAGGACACCCTGGTGGCCCGGATCGAGGGTTCCGTCGGCGGTCAGGCGCGATCGGCGGACTTTCCCTACACGCGCTGCGCCGCCGGCAATTGACTTTGAGTCACCGATGAGTATGTTCCGCGCCTCCTATTTCCAACGCGCGGGAACCTGCGCGACCACCGCAGGGATTCGACCATGGCCAAACCGGCTTCCATCAAGATCCGCCTGAACTCGACGGCGGACACCGGCTTCTTCTACGTCACCAAGAAGAACGCCCGCACCAAGACCGAAAAGATGGTGCTGAAGAAGTACGACCCGGTCATCCGCAAGCACGTCGAATTCCGCGAAGGCAAGATCAAGTAGGATCGCCTTACGCGCTACGACATCAAGACGCCCGGCTAGCGATGGCCGGGCGTTTTGATTCTGGGCGCCTCGCATCCTGGAGAGGATCCAGGCTCAGCGCCCGATCCAGAGCCAGCGGAAGAACGCCCAGACCACCGTCACGGCCAGCAGCACCGGCCCGACGCAGATGGCGACGAACGCGCCCAGCATCGCGGCGGTGGATAGTCCGCCCGACAGATGATCGCTGGCCTGGGCGCCCATCCGGAACAGGGCCACGCAGGTCAACAGACCCAGGACCAGCCAGGCGCCCGGGAATGGGCGCCTGCTCGCACGCGCTCTAGACTTCATCGCCACGCCTCCCGCATAGGATGTATGGCGAGGGTGCGTGACAGTCGTATCCAGAGCCCTAAAAAAGCGCCCTAACCGCCGTTAGCCAAGACGCCTGGAAAGTGGCCTTCCTTGGGACATGGAAGCCGTCACGCCCATGCCCTTCAGAGCGCTAGTTCGGCTTGCCGCTGGTCATGCCCAGCCGGTATGGCGGCTCGGCGGCCATGACATCCGCCGGGCGCGCGGTCGGGCTCAGCGGCGCGGCGCCCTCCAGGCCGCGACCGGTGACATTGTTGATCGCCAGCTTCGGACCGTCGGCGATCGCGACATCGACGCCCTTCAGGGTGACGTTCTTCATGTTGGCCAGGGCGATCCCCCGGCCCGCCGAGCCGGTGATGTCCTTCAGCGTAAAGCCGTCCAGGGGCTTGTCGGGATGGATGTTCACCGCCTCCACCAGCACCGGGACGTCGGCGACCTTGATCCGCTCGAAGGTGATGTCGCGCACCGTCGGAATGCCGTCGAAGCCCGCGACCGGGAACGGATCCTGCTTGCCGCTGTCCAGGAAGTTCAGCCGCAGGAAGCCGTCGCGGGCGCCGGAGACCTCGAGGTCGCGCATGACGATGTCCTCGATGAACGCCCCGCGCCCCGGCCGGCTCTTGATGTAGACGGCGAAGGTATAGGCCGCGAGCATCTTGCAGCGCTCGACCCGCACGCGCCGGATGCCCCCGGATGTCTCGCTGCCAATGCCGATGCAGGCCCAGCGATGGTCCTTGAACGTGCAGTCGGTGATGACGACGTCCTCGGTCGGGCGGGCGATCAGACTGCCCTCCATGCCCCGGCCGGACTTCAGCGAGATGCAGTCGTCGACCGTGTCGAAGTCGCAGCGGTCGATCACCACGCGGCGGCAGGAGTTGACGTCGATGCCATCGGCGCGGCCATTCACCACCAAGTTGTGGAAGACGACATCGTCGCAATAGACCGGGTGAATGGACCACATGTCGTTCTGCTGCGTCTTGAGATCGGCCACGACCAGACCCTGGACATCGACGAATTCCAGCAAGGCGGGATGACGCAGGCCAGTCTCCTTCTGAACGCGTCCCTTGATCGCCTCGGCCGCGACGATCGCGCCGTTGCCGGTGATGACGATGTTCCGCGCCCCCTGCGCCCAGACAAGACCGATATAGCCGGGAACCCAGCGCCCCTCCCAACGCACCTGGACGATCGGATAGTCCGCCAGGTCCGGCGAGCCCTGCAGGGTCGCCCCCTCCTCGATCCGCAGGATGGTGTTGGCGCCGATACGGATGGCGCCCGTCAGGAAGGTTCCTCCCGCGAGCACCACCTCGCCGCCGCCGAACACGGCGCAGCGGTTGAGGGCCAGCTGGATGGCGTGGGTGTCCTTGGCGAGGCCGTCGCCGGCCGCGCCGAGCTCGCGCGGGTCGATCCGCAGGGTGGGCTTAACGGGGAGCGAGCTTTTGGGCGAGGCCGCGCCCGCGGGGGTCTTGGCGGTCAGGGCCGAAAGGCCGGCCAGCGCCAGGACGGCGCGGCGATTGGCGGACATGGATGGGCGCTCCCCGAGATCGGCTTATGACACCGGTTTCTTTGGAGCAGGATGCGACGAGCGCCCCGCGCCCGCCAATCCATAAATGTCGTGACGTGAAAAGGCCTAGGCAGCCTTGCCGACCACGGCGTTCCGGCCCGAGGCCTTGGCCTGGTAGACGCCCTGGTCGGCCCGCTTCAGCAGGGCCTCGGGGGTGTCGTCGGCGCCGAGCGTGGCCGAGACGCCGACCGAGATGGTCACCGTCAGCTGCTCCTTGGCCGGCCCCACCTTGAAGGGCGAGCCGGCCACATGGTTGCGGATCCGCTCGGCGATTCGCAGGGCGTCGGCGAGCTGGGTGTCGGGCATGACCACCACGAACTCCTCGCCGCCGAAGCGGCACGGCAGGTCGATGGCGCGAACGTTCGAGGCCAGGCGCAGGGCGAACTCGCGCAGCACCTCGTCGCCGATGTCATGGCCGAAGGTGTCGTTGATCTTCTTGAAGAAATCGATGTCGATCAGCAGGGCCGAAACCGGCTCGCCGCCCATGGCCGCGCGCCTGACCAGCGAGTCGAGCTGGCCGGTCATGTAGCGGCGATTGTGCAGGCCCGTCAGTTGGTCAGTGACGGCCAGCTCCAGCGAGTGGTCGAGATTGTTGCGCAGATAGTCCGTGTAGCGCTTGCGCTGGATCTGCGTCTTGACGCGGGCCGACAGCTCCTGGGGATCCACGGGACGGGGCAGGATGTCGTTGACGCCGATTTCCAGCGCCTTGACCATGCGGTTGCGGTCGTCGGGATCGACCATGGCCAGGACGGGCAGCTGGCGCGAACGGTCTTCCGACCGCAGGGCGGCGGTGAAGCGCAGGCCGTCGAAGCTCCTGGCCGCGGCGTTGACGATCACCAGATCGACCGGGCCGCCGGCGCTGATCTTGGCCTTCTCGGGATCGCTCTCGATCACCGGGCGGTGCTCGACGCCCAGCTCGGCGGCGATGCGGGCGGCCTGGCGTTCGTTGTCGTCGACGATCAGCACCCGGCCGCCCAGACCATCCAGGCGGGCGGCGGCGCCGGCGATCACGCCCATGCGGCGGCCCGAGGCCTCGCGCTGGCGCAGTTCGTCGATCACCATCTTGAAACGGGTCAGGCTGCGCACGCGGGCGAACAGCATGACGTCGTCTATGGGCTTGGTGAGGAAGTCCGAGGCGCCCGATTCCAGGCCCTGGATGCGATCGGCCCGGCCGTCGAGAGCCGTGATCAGCACCACCGGGATGTGGCGGGTGGCGAGGTCTTCCTTGAGTTTGCGGCAGACAGTGAAACCGTCCATGCCGGGCATCATCACGTCCAGCAGGATGATGTCGGGCAGGTCGCGGGCGGCCATGGTCAAGGCCGTCGGCCCGTCCATCGCGGTCGAGACCTCGTAGTATTCCGCCGTCAGTTTGGCCTCGAGCAGACGGACATTGGCTTCGATGTCGTCGACGACGAGGATGCGGGCCGTCATGCGACGGGGACCTTGTCCAGCAGCCGCTTGATGGTGTCCAGGAAATGGACCACCGAGATCGGCTTGGAGATATAGGCCTCGCAGCCGCCCTCGCGGATGCGCTCTTCGTCGCCCTTCATGGCGAAGGCCGTGACGGCCACGACCGGGATATGCGCCAGCTCGTCGTCTTCCTTGAGCCACTTGGTGACTTCCAGGCCAGAGATCTCCGGCAGCTGGATGTCCATCAGAATCAGGTCTGGCTTGTTGTCGCGGGCAATGGAGAGCGCCGACAGACCCTCGCGGGTCTGCAGGGTCTCGTAACCCTGGGCTTCGAGCAGATCATGAAAGAGCTTCATGTTCAGCTCGTTATCCTCCACGATGAGGACCTTCTTCGTCATCCTTACCCCGACCAAACGGTCACGTGGCGACGCCTAGGGATTCGCGCCGTCTTCCAGAACCAGTTGCCACGAATATCCTTAAGCCCGCGCTAATCGCGTTAAGACCCACAAGCTCATGGAACAACGCCACTCCGACCTCCAGGCCTGCGCCATCACGCCGACCGCGCCGCTGGTCATCGTCGATGTCGACGAGGTGCTCGCGCAGTTCATGCGCGGCTTCGGCGATTTCATCGCGCGCCATGGCTTCGAACTGCGTGTCGATCGTTTCGCCCTGTTCCAGAACATTTACCGCCCTGGCGAGACGGAACACCTCGATCTGATCGCGGGCAAGGCCCTGTTCGATGATTTCTTCCGAGACGGGGCCGACGACCTGCCCCCCGCGATCGGCGCGGCGGACGCGCTGGCCGATCTATCGACCCGCGCCGAGGTGGTGATCCTGACCAACGCGCCCGAGCACGGCCGGCTGACGCGAGCCAAGTGGCTGAAAACGCACGGCTTCGATTATCCCCTGATCATCAACAGCGGCCCCAAGGGTCCGGCGGCCGCCGATCTGGCCGGACGCACCTCGGGTCGCTCCGTCTTCATCGACGACCTTTTGCCGCAGCTGGAATCGGTGGCGGAGAGAGCGCCCGACGTCGGGCGGTTCCAGATGGTCAGCGACGAGCGCCTGCGCCCGTTCGCCCCGTCCGCGCCCGACCGTCACGTCCGCATTGACGAGTGGCCGCGCCTGAAGGCCGCCATCGAGGAGCGTCTGTTCGCATGATCCGGTTCGGAGTCGATTTCGGCGGCACCAAGATCGAGGTCGCCGCCCTCAGCGAGGCCGGCGAGTTCGTCGCGCGCGTGCGCAAGCCCAATCCCGGCGACTACGCGGCCGCGCTGGACGTGGTGGCCGGGCTGCTGGCCGACGCCGAATGCATGGCGGGCGCGACCTGCGCGCGCCTGGGCCTGGGCATCCCCGGCTCGATCTCGCCGCGCACCGGCCTGATCCGCAACGCCAACAGCGTCTATCTGAACGGCCGCCCGTTCGGCGAAGACCTCGAGCAGCGCCTGGCGCGTCCGGTGCGCCTGGCCAACGACGCCAACTGCCTGGCGCTCTCAGAGGCCGCCGACGGCGCGGGGGCCGGGGCGCGCGTGGTGTTCGCGGCGATCCTGGGCACCGGCTGCGGCGGCGGCGTGGTCGTCGACGGCAAGATCATCGAAGGCCACAACGGCATTGGCGGCGAATGGGGTCACATGCCCCTGCCCTGGCCCAAGCCGGAGGAATATCCCGGTCCCGAGTGCTGGTGCGGCCGCAACGGATGCATGGAGAAATGGGTCGCGGGTCCGGCGTTCTCGCGCGACGCGGGCTTCCCCACGGGCCAGGAGACCATGGACGCCATTGAATCCGGCGACGCCTCCGCCGCCGCGGCGCTGGACCGCTATGTCGACCGCCTGGGCCGAGGCCTGGCCGCGATCTGCGACATCATCGATCCGGACGTCATCGTGCTGGGCGGCGGCATGTCGAACGTCGACGCGCTCTATGAGCGCCTGCCGGCCGCCATCGCCCCCCGCGTCTTCTCCGACGTCTTCGAGACGCCGGTGAAGAAGGCCGAGCATGGCGACAGCTCGGGCGTGCGCGGCGCGGTCTGGCTGTGGCCGCTGGAGGCCTAGGGACGCTCCCATGAAGTCCCTGTGCCGCGACTGCGGGTGGACCGGCGAGGCCAAGGCCGCGCGTTGTCCGTCGTGCCACTCGCCGCGGACGATCTTCCACGAGGAGCTGGGGACGCTCTCGATCGCCCACCTGGACTGCGACGCCTTCTACGCCTCGGTGGAAAAGCGCGACGATCCGTCCCTGCGCGACAAGCCGGTCATCGTCGGCGGGGGCAAGCGGGGGGTGGTGACCACCGCCTGCTATATCGCCCGCATGAGCGGCGCGCGCTCGGCGATGCCGATGTTCAAGGCGCTGAAGCTGTGCCCCGACGCCGTGGTCATCAAGCCGGACTTCGCCAAGTACAAGGAAGCCAGCCGCCGCATCCACGAGAAGCTGGATCGGCTGACGCCGCTGATCCAGCCCCTGTCCCTGGACGAGGCCTGGATCGACCTGACGGGCACCGAGCGCCTGCATGGCGCGACGCCGGCGGCGATGCTGGCGCGGCTGCAGGCCGAGATCGAACGTGACATCGGCCTGACCGTCTCGATCGGCCTGGCCCCCAACAAGTTCCTGGCCAAGATCGCGTCGGAACTGGACAAGCCGCGCGGCTTCTCGGCGATCGGGGCGGCCGAGGCGCAAGCGTTCCTGGCCGGCAAGCCCGTGGGCATCCTGCCCGGCGTCGGGCCGGCCACGGTCTCCAGCCTCGCCGAGATCGGCCTGAAGACCGTCGGCGACATCGCCGCCGCCGACCTGAAGCTGCTGGCCAATCGGCTGGGCTCCGGCGGGCTGCGCCTGCACCGCCTGGCCCACGGCCAGGACAGCCGCATGGTCGATCCCGACCAGTCACGCAAGACGATCAGCGCCGAGACCACGTTCAACGACGACCTGCACAAGCGCGACGCGCTGGAAGACGAGCTCTGGCCGCTGTGCGAGAAGGTCGCCAAGCAGGCCCGCAAGGAAGGCGTGGCCGGCCGCGTGGCGACGCTGAAGCTGCGCACCCCCGACTTCAAGATCCACACCCGCCGCCGCACCCTGGCCGTGCCGACCCAGACGGCCCGCACCCTGTTCCAGGTGGCGCGAGAACTGCTGGCGGCCGAAAAGCCGGGCCTCTCCTATCGCCTGATCGGCGCAGGCCTGACCGAGTTCGTCGACGCCGAGACCGCCGGCTCGGACATGTTCGCCGACGACGAGCGTCGCACCTTGAGGAACGAAACCGCCATCGACGCCCTGCGCGGCAAGTTCGGCGCCGCGGCCGTGGTCAGCGGACGGGCGCTGAAGAAGTCGCTGAGCGTGTTGCCCGGAGTCGCGTCGTCGCACCCCTTGCGCGACAGCTTGTCGCTAACCATTTGGGCCTCTCCCCCGAGCCTTTTGCCTGCAGAAGGCTCTAACCCCTAAACAATCAAAGCTTGGCAGGCGCCGAAACCGGTCGCACTTTCGGCCGCCAAGCTTTGGGAACCGTTCGCTGGCGGCCTTCGCTCTCCCAATCGTGAAGCCGTTTTCCGAGGCGCCCCTGTGTTAAAGCGGCGCAGACGCGTCTCGGGCTCTTCCAAAGCCGTCGCGTTTCCATATCTAATTCAGACAGGCGGGTGATTTGCCCGCCGGGAGAGAACAAGTCGATGGCCGAGCGGAAGCAAGGCGGACAAAGCAACGGCGCTGGGTCGTCGGTCGTCACGGAAGTGAAGCCGAAGACGCAGAAGCCTTCGCTATATCGAGTTCTGATTCTCAACGACGACTACACTCCCATGGAGTTCGTCGTTTACGTGCTCGAACGGTTCTTCAACAAGTCGCGTGAAGACGCCACGCGCATCATGCTCCACGTCCATCAGAACGGCGTGGGGGTGTGCGGCGTCTACACTTACGAAGTCGCAGAGACCAAGGTCGCGCAA
Organism: Caulobacter sp. UC70_42; assembly: GCF_044056025.1. Taxonomy (NCBI): domain Bacteria; kingdom Pseudomonadati; phylum Pseudomonadota; class Alphaproteobacteria; order Caulobacterales; family Caulobacteraceae; genus Caulobacter; species Caulobacter sp. UC70_42. The sequence continues at coordinate 5,084,043 of NZ_CP171994.1, forward strand.
GTCATCGACTCGGCGCGACGTCATCAGCACCCCCTGCAGTGCACCATGGAAAAGGACTGAGGAGCCCCCATTGCCCTCTTTTTCGCGCCCCCTGGAAGAGTCCCTGCATCGCGCCGTCGCCTACGCCAACCAGCGTAAGCACGAGTACGCGACGCTGGAGCATCTTCTGCTCTCCCTGACCGACGACGAGGACGCCGCCGGAGTCATGCGTGCGTGCGATGTCGATCTCACCGCGCTGAAGAAGAGCCTCTCGAACTATCTCGACGTCGAACTGGCCTCGCTGGTCGTCGACGACGACGAGGACGCCAAGCCGACCGCCGGCTTCCAGCGCGTGATCCAGCGCGCGGTGATCCACGTCCAGTCGTCGGGCCGCGAAGAAGTGACGGGCGCCGAACGTCCTGGTCGCCATCTTCTCCGAACGCGAAAGCCACGCCGCCTACTTCCTGCAGGAGCAGGACATGACGCGGTACGACGCGGTCAACTTCATCGCCCATGGCATCGCCAAGAAGGCCGGCGCCTCGGAGCCCAAGAACGTCAAGGGCGCCAACGCCGGCTCGAACGCGACCGAGGACGACGGTGAGAAGCCGAACGCCAAGACGGGCGGCGAGGCCCTGGAAGCCTATTGCGTCGACCTCAACGAAAAGGCCCGCCAGGGCAAGGTCGACCCGCTGATCGGCCGCGCGAACGAAGTGGAACGCGCGATCCAGATCCTGTGCCGTCGCACCAAGAACAACCCGCTGCTGGTCGGAGATCCCGGCGTCGGCAAGACCGCCATCGCCGAAGGTCTCGGCCCGGAAGATCATCACCAACCAGGTCCCCGAAGTCCTGGCCGGCGCCACCATCTACTCGCTCGACATGGGCGCGCTGCTGGCCGGCACCCGCTATCGCGGCGACTTCGAGGAACGCGTCAAGCAGGTGGTCAAGGAACTGGAGAACCACCCGAACGCGGTGCTGTTCATCGACGAGATCCACACCGTGATCGGCGCCGGCGCGACCAGCGGCGGGGCGATGGACGCCTCCAACCTGCTGAAGCCGGCCCTGGCCTCGGGCAGCCTGCGCTGCATGGGCTCGACCACCTACAAGGAGTTCCGCCAGCACTTCGAGAAGGATCGGGCCCTGGTCCGTCGCTTCCAGAAGATCGACGTGAACGAGCCGTCGGTGGACGACACCGTCAAGATCCTCAAGGGGCTGAAGAGCTACTACGAGGACTTCCACAAGCTGAAGTACACGAACGACGCCATCAAGGTGGCCGTCGAGCTGTCGGCCAAGTACATCACCGACCGCAAGCTGCCCGACAAGGCGATCGACGTGATCGACGAGGCGGGCGCTGGCCAGATGCTGTTGCCGGAAGGCCGCCGCAAGAAGGTCCTGGGCGTCAAGGAGATCGAAGCCGTCGTGGCCAAGATCGCCCGTATCCCGCCCAAGTCGGTCAGCAAGTCGGACACCGAGGCGCTGAAGGAGCTGGAAACGGACCTGAAGCGCGCCGTGTTCGGTCAGGACGACGCGATCCTGCAGCTGTCCTCGGCCATGAAGCTGGCGCGCGCTGGTCTTCGCGACGCGGACAAGCCGATCGGCTCGTTCCTGTTCAGCGGCCCCACCGGCGTCGGCAAGACCGAAGCCGCCAAGCAGCTGGCCCAGACCCTGGGCATCGAGATGATCCGCTTCGACATGTCCGAGTACATGGAACGCCATACCGTGAGCCGCCTGATCGGCGCCCCTCCCGGCTATGTCGGCTATGACCAGGGCGGCCAGCTGACCGACGCCGTCGATCAGCACCCGCACGCGGTCGTGCTGCTCGACGAAATCGAGAAGGCTCACCAGGACGTCTACAACATCCTGCTGCAGGTCATGGACCACGGGGTTCTGACCGACTCCAACGGCAAGAAGGTCGATTTCCGCAACGTGGTCCTGATCATGACCACCAATGCGGGCGCCTCGGACGCCCAACGCCAGTCCATCGGCTTTGGTCGCGACAAGGTGGTCGGCGAGGAAGAGGCCGCCCTCAAGCGCCTGTTCACGCCGGAATTCCGCAACCGCCTCGACGCGGTCGTGGCCTTCAAGCCGCTGACGCCGGAGATCATCCGTCAGGTCGTGCAGAAGTTCGTCATGCAGATGGAGGCCCAGCTGGCCGACCGGAACGTGACGATCTCGCTGAGCGACGACGCGGCCGACTGGCTGGCCAAGAACGGCTTCGACGAGCTCTACGGCGCCCGGCCGCTGGGTCGCGTCATCCAGGAGCACATCAAGAAGCCCCTGGCCGACGACATCCTGTTCGGACGCCTTGTCCGCGGCGGCCACGTCAGGGTGGTCCTCGAGAACGGCAAGATCGCCTTCGAAATCGAAGGCGCGCCCGACCCGAAGGCCAGCAAGACCGACGAAGCCGAGCCGGCTCTGGTCGAATAGGCTTAAGTCGAAAGACCTAGCGAAGGGCCCGGAGCGATCCGGGCCCTTTTTTCGTTTAGCGAGCCAAGACTGACCTTCCTTACAGCCTCGGCGGGGCTGATCCTGCAATCGAACCTGACTCTACCGTAACTTGCCCCTCATCCCCCGCTCCGCGACAGTGCGTCGGCGTGAGGGGACAAGTCGTATGAAGATCGTGCTGGCGGCCGCGTTCGGGGCCTTTCTCGTCTTGCCTGCGACGGCCCAGGCCCAGACCTCCTCTCCATCGCTGGGTCGCTTCGAACCGGGTCCCTGCCCCGTCGAGACGGCGCCTGGCGAGAAGATCGACTGCGGCATGCTGGTCGTCCCCGAAAACCGCGCCAAGCCTGGCAGTCGCTCGATCCGCCTCCCGGTCGTGATCCAGCGCAGCCGTTCGACCACGCCCGCCAAGGATCCCGTCCTGTTCATGCCCGGCGGTCCTGGCGTCACCAGCATGACCAATGCCCGCTCGGGCAAGGGCAATCCGTTCCTGGAAACCCGCGACCACATCCTGCTGGAGCCACGCGGCGGCCACGCCGCCCAGCCGGCGCTGGAGTGCCCGGAGGTGGCGGCGACCCGCGAGGCGCCCCTTCCAAGCCAGCGCTGCTTACCCCAGGCGGCGACGACCTGCCGCGCCCGGCTGGTCGCCGCCGGCGTCGATCTGGATGGCTATACCAGCGCCGAGACCGCCGACGACATCGAGGCCGCCCGCGTCGCCCTCGGCTATGACAAGCTGAACCTCTACAGCCTGTCGTATGGCGGCCGCTTGGCCCTGACCGTCCTGCGCCGCCATCCAAGCAGCGTTCGGGCCGTCGTGCTGGACTCGCCCCTGCCGCCGCATGTCAACTACGACGAGGCCGCCACCGCCAACCTTCGCCGAGCCTTCAACATGGTGCTGGACGGCTGCGCGACCGATCCGGCCTGTTCGCGCGCCTATCCGGATCTTTCGGCCCGCTTCAACGCACTGGTCACCGGCGCCGATCGCAAGCCGCTGATGATCGATGGCCAAGCCGTGCGCGGCGCTCAAGTGGTCGACGCCCTGGCTGGCGCGCTGGGCGACCCGAAGACCGCGCCTCTGCTGCCTCGGATCATCGCCGCGGCCGCCGCGGGTCACACCGCTGAACTCACACCGCTGGTCGCGCGCGCCAAGACCTCGTCAGGCTTCGCCTGGGGTCTGCGCCTGTCGGTCTGGTGCGCAGAGGAAATGCCGTTCGAGGATCCAGCCCGCGTCGCCGACCAGGTCTCGTCCCGCCACGGTCTGGGCGGCGTCGACGCGCGCACCGTCGCGCCCGAGGTCTGCCAAGCCTGGAAAGTCGCCCCCGCCCCGGCGATCGAAAACACCAGGGTGAAAAGCGACGTCCCGGTGTTGATCTTCGCTGGCGACCTCGACGCCAGCACCCCGCCGGCATGGGGCAGGAGCTTGCTGGCCGACCTGCCCAACGCCCAGTTCATCCTGATGTCGGGCCGCGCCCACGGGGCCTCGTTCAACGCCTGCGCGGGCCGCATGACCGTGGCCTTCATCAACGATCCGACCAAGCCGCTGGACACCCGCTGCGTCGCCCAGCAGCGCGGCCCCGACTGGAGCCTGTCGGCCGCGAAACCCTAGACGCGCAGGTAGAGTTCGCCGACGCGGGCAGCAGATGCTCGGCGCGGTTGGCGTCCAGGTCGACGGGATCGAAGACTTCCAGCCCAAGGTCTCAGGCTAAATGCGTTCCATCGAAACCCGGGACTAAACACCTAGAGGTCTCAGCCCGTTTGCGCCTACCCGACCTAACGTGTCACCTTGAAAGCTGTGTCGCGTTTAGAGCGCCGCCGAAATCTCCGCCGCCAGGGCTTTCAGCTCCTCGACATCGGCCATGCCGCCTTCGCCGTGTCGGCCCAGGGCCTCGCCCTCGTAGCGCGGGATGACGTGGAAATGCAGGTGGAAGATCGTCTGGCCGGCCGGGGCGCCGTTGAACTGGGTGACCACCACGCCGTCGGGCTTCAGGGCCGCGACCACGGCGCGCGTAAGCTTCTGGGTGGCCGCGGCGAGGTCGCTGAGCACCTCGGGTTCGACCTCAAGGAGATTGCGCGCCTGGCTGATCTTGGAGATCACCAGGGCGTGGCCGCGCGACTGCGGGAAGACATCCATGAAGGCCAGGACCTTGTCGTCCTCGAACAGCTTCACGCTGGGGATCTCGCCGCGGATGATCTTGGCGAAGATGTTGTCGGCGTCGTAGCGTCCGTCGAGGCTCATGACCGTCTCCTGTTGGATGACTGGTCGTAGCAAACCGGGGGACGCGCGCAACCATGGACACCCAGCCAAAGGGCCTGACGGAGCAGCAACGGAAGTGGTTCGCCTCGGTCAAGGCCAACCTGGAGCGCGAGACCGGCAAGACCCTGGACGAATGGGTCGAGATCGTCCGTCGCGAGTGCCAGGAGATCAGGCCGCGCGCCCGCGCCGACTGGCTGAAGGCGACCTATGGCGTCGGCCAGAACCGCGCGGCCGCCATCTTCTCGGTCGCCTTTCCGTCCGAAATGGGCTGGGACGACGCCGACGGCCTGCGCGCGGCGCTGTGGACCGATCCGGCCTCGACGGCGATCCTGGAGGCGGTCGAGACCGCCGTCGCCGATTTTCCGGACCTGGTCATGGGCCAGCGCAAGGGCTTCACGGCCTGGTCGCGCAAGGCGCAGTTCGCGGCCCTGAAGCCGGTGAAGGGCGGCGCGGCGATGCTGGGCCTGGCCGTGGCGCCCGACGCCGCCCCAGGCCTTCTTGAGCCCAGGAACGAAGGCTGGTCCGAACGTCTGAAGGCCAAGCTTCCACTGGCCTCGCCCGCCGAGGTCGATGACGCGGTCAAAGCGCTGCTGAAGGCCGCCTGGGAGCGGTCCTGAACCTTCACCCTGGGAACGGCGTCTCGACCTCGCCGTTGGTCTTCGCGAACAAGGAGACCACAATGTCCAACGACGCTGATCTGGCCGAAAAATTCTGGAAGGCGCTGAAGTCCGACCGCACCGTGATGCTGGGCCTGCCCGACGTCGAAGGCGGTCGCGCCCAGCCGATGACCGCGATCATCGAAGGCGACCATTCGGGCCCGATCTGGATCTTCAGCGCGGTCGACGTCGATCTCGTCCAGGCTGTCGAGGGCCAGACACGCGACGCGCTGCTGCACTTCGCCTCCAAGGGACACGAGGTCTTCGCCACCGTCGACGGGTCATTGCGGATCGACAACGACCGCACCACCATCGAGCGCCTGTGGAACCCCTTCGTCGCGGCCTGGTACGAGGGCAAGGACGATCCGAAGCTGCGCCTGCTGCGCTTCGAACCGGGCGACGCCCAGATCTGGCTGAACGAACACAGCCTGTTCGCGGGCGTGAAGATGCTGCTCGGGGTCGACCCGAAGACGGACTACAAGGACAAGGTCGGTGAAGTGCGGCTGAGTTAGGCCGCATCCCAACAGCTCTCGTCATTCCGGAAGCCTCGCGGAGGCTGTCCGGGATGGCGGGCCGCGCGGCGCGCTATCGCTCTTCCCTGAACGGCGAATACTCTTCCGTCAGCATGGCGATGTCGCTCTCGACCGCCTCGCGCTCGCGCTCGAGGTAGCGCGCCACCGGCTCGCGCAACGCCGGGTCGGCGATCCAGTGGGCCGAATAGACCGCGCTGGGCAGATACCCGCGGGCGATCTTGTGCTGGCCCTGCGCCCCGGCCTCGACGTGCGGCAGGCCCAGCCGGATCGCGTGTTCGATGGCCTGATAGTAGCAGAGCTCGAAATGCAGGAACGGCACGTCCTCGGTGCAGCCCCAGTGGCGGCCGTAGAGACAGTCGCGGCCCAGCAGATTCAGCGCCCCCGCGATCCACGGTCCGCCCGGCCGCCGGGCCAGGATCAGCAGCACCTTATCGGCCATCCGCGCGTGCAGCATCGAGAAGAAGCGGCGGTTGAGATACGGCCTTCCCCACTTCCTCGATCCCGTGTCCATGTAGAAGCCATAGAAGGCGTCCCAGTGATCCTCGGTCAGGTCGTCGCCGGTCAGGGCCACGATCTCCAAGCCATCCTGGGCGTCGCGGCGTTCGCGGCGGATGGTCTTGCGGCGATTGGCCGACAGGGCCGCCAGGAAGTCGTCGAAGGTCGCGTAGCCCCGGTTTTCCCAATGGTACTGCTGGTCCTGACGCAACAGCATGCCGCGCTCGCCCATCCAGGCCCACTCGTCCTCCACCGGGAAGGTCACGTGCAGCGACGAGGCGCCCATCCGCTCGCACAGGGTCAGGGCTCCGCCCAGCAGGGCCGAGCGCCCTTCATCGACATCGACCCCTGGCCGCACGATCAGCCGCGAGCCGGTGACCGGCGAGAACGGCGAAGAGCACTGGAGCTTTGGGTAGTACCGGCCGCCTGCCCGCTCGTACGCGTCGGCCCAGGCGTGGTCGAAAACATATTCGCCCTGACTGTGGGACTTCAGATAGAGCGGCATGACACCAGCGACGACGTCGTTCTCGTCCAGAACCGAGAGGTGTTGCGGCGCCCAGCCGGCGCGCGCGCCGACGCAGCCGCTTTCCTCCAGGATCGACAGGAAGTCGTAGCTGATGAACGGATCACCGGTGGGGTTCGCGCAGGCGTCCCAGGCGTCCTTGCCGATCTCGGCGATCTCGCGATGGACGCGAACCGCCGACTGGACGCCCACCGGGCCCGAACTCACGCCGTGAAGCCCTCGAAGATCAGGTTGTCGCAATGGTCGCGCACGCCTTCCCACTGGTCGGGCGAGCGGACCGTCCAGGCGACGATCGGCATGCCCTTGGCGCGATATAGGTCGGCGCGCGGGCTGGGCAACATGTCCAGGCCCAGGGCCAGGAAATCGGGCCGCGCCAGCTCCACCTGCTCCAGGGCCGCCAGCGACTTGCGCATTTCCGGGGCCAGCTTGCGGGCGCTGTCGTCGTTCCAGCCATAGCTGTCCAGGCCGCGCAGAATCTGCGGGTGGTGGTCGGCGAACCAGGCGTGGGAGTACGGATTGAAGCCGATCACGGCGGTCGGGCCGTTGTGGTCGACCAGCACGTCGGTGACCCGCTTCTCCAGCGGCCCGACCTCGCCGAAGGGCGTCTTCAGCTCGATGAACACCATGGCGCGGTGGCCGATCATGGTCAGCGTATCGGCCAGGGTCGGGATGGTCTCATCCGTGCCGTTCAAGGCCATGGCGCCGAGCTCGGCCGCGGTATGGTCGCGCAGACGGCCTTCGTGGCCGGTCATGCGTTCCAGGCGCTCGTCGTGGAAGACCACGGCCTCGCCATCGGCGGTCAGCTGGACGTCCAGCTCGATGCCGTAGCCGCCCGCGCAGGCGGCCTGGAAGGCGGCCAGGGAGTTCTCCGGCGCCCCGTCTGGGGTCCACAGGCCGCGATGGGCCACCGGCGGATCGAAAAGGCGCTCCCAGGCCTCGCCGAAGACATCGGTCGACGGACGTTCGCGCGAGCGCATCAGGCGATCTCCACCACCGCGTCGACCTCGACCGCGAAGCCGAGGGGCAGACGATAGACGCCCACCGCCGAGCGGGCGTGGCGGCCCGCGTCGCCCAGCGCCTCGACCATCAGGTCCGAGCAGCCGTTGATGACCTTGGGGATGTCGATGAAGTCCGGACCGGCCTGGACGAAGCCGCCCAGCTTGACGACGCGGACAACGCGGTCCAGATCGCCATCGCAGGCGGCCTTCATCTGGGCCAGCAGGTTGATCCCGCAGATGCGAGCCGCCTTCTGGGCGGTCTCCAGGTCGACGTCGACCCGACCGTGCCCTTCACGCCGCCGTCGGCGTCCAGCGAGATCTGGCCGGAGATGTGGACGAGGTTTCCGGTCCGGACGAAGGTCACGTAGTTGGCCACCGGCGCCACGGGCTGAGGCAGCTCGATCCCAATCGCCTTCAGGCGTTCCTCGACCTTCGACATGCACGCGCTCCAATGAACTGTTGGGGCATGCTTAACGCGCCGTGTGAGCGCGCAAAAGGAAAAAGGGCCCGGACCTTCCGGTCCGAGCCCTTCAACGCGGTGCTTTCGCCAGCGTTCTGAAAGCTGCTCTTAGCGAGCGGCTTGGAACTTCTCGACGGCGGCGGTCATGCGCTCGTTCAGCGGCTTGACCGAGTCCTTGATCGAGGCCGAGACGATCTCCGAGGCCTTGCTGACCTGGGCGATGTAGGCTTCCAGAGCCGACTTGGCCCAAGCGGTCTGCAGCTCGACGGCTTCCTGCACGCTCTTGGCGGCGGCCAGCGACTTGGCGGCGGCGACCTGGTCCTCGGCGGCCTTCTTGCCGTAGGCGAAGGTCTGGGCGCCCAGGGCTTCGGCGCCCTTGGTGGCGGCGGTCACCGAGGCGACGACGGCTTCCAGGTTCTTCTTCGAGTGAGTGTTGGCTTCGGCCAGGGCGGCCAGCGACTTCTCGACGCCGTCCTTGAACGCTTGGTTCGAGGCGGTGCTGAATTGTTCGACGGTGTTCTTGACGGTTTCGGCGGCGGCCATGGGAATTCTCCTGGGGAGGGAACTGAGGCGAGAAGATCGGGCGGGGCGAATGAACGAGCTGCAACTCGCCCATCTGCGCTTGGAACACCGCGGTTCTCTCATGTTGCAGTGCAGCAGTCAATGATTTTGTGCAGCGCACCATGACGTAGCGTCATGGACGACCAAGCTGCAGCATCGGCGCCGCGCGCCTGATATTTTCGCGCATGCGGCAAGATCGCTCACCAGTTGTTTACTTTAGCGAAAGGCGGCTTCCGTCATGCTACTGGTCACGCGTGTGGCGGTGCGAAACCGCCTCCCAGTTCAAATGACGGACGTCGCTTCATGTTCGCCAAGCTTACCGCCGCCCGTTCCCTGTTCGCCGTCGCCGGCCTGGCGCTCTCGTGCCTGTTCGGCGCGGTCGCCCCGACCCCGGCCTCGGCGGCCATACCCTATCTGCAGCTGAACGCTCAGGAGCCGAAGTACGCGGCGATCGTGATCGACGCGAATTCGGGCGAAGTCCTTTACGACAAAAGGGCCGACAGCCCTCGCTACCCCGCCTCGGTCACCAAGGTGATGACCCTGTACCTGACCTTCGAGGCGCTGAGCGAAGGCCGCCTGAAGCTGACGGACCGGGTCGTCATGTCGCCCCGCGCAGCCGCCCAGGCTCCGACCAAGATCGGCCTTTCGCCGGGCGACAGCCTCTCGGTCGACGAGGCCATCAAGGCCATGACCGTCAAGTCGGCCAACGACGTCGCCGTGGCCATGGCCGAACGACTCGCCGGCAGCGAGTCGCGATTCGCCGCCCTGATGACCCTGCGCGGTCAGGAACTGGGCATGCGCAACAGCCGCTTCGTCAACGCGTCGGGCCTGCCCGACAGCCGTCAGATCTCGACCGCTCGCGACCTGGCCATCCTGTCCCGCGCCACCATGCGCGACTTCCCGCAGTACTACAGCTACTTCTCGGTGAAGGGCTTCTACTTCCGGGGCAACTACATCAAGGGCCACAACCGCCTGCTGGACAGCATGGACGGCTTCGACGGCCTGAAGACCGGCTACACCAACGCCTCGGGCTTCAACCTCGCCGGCTCGGCCGTGCGCGACGGCCGCCGCCTGATCGCCGTGGTCCTGGGCGGCCCCTCGACCGCCTGGCGCGACAACAACATGGAAGACCTGCTGCTGACCGGCTTCGACGTCATGAAGCGCCGGTCGCGCGGCGAACGCACCAGCATCGCCGCCAACATCTATGAGGAAGAGCCCTCGGGCCCGATCGAGCGTCCGTCGACCGAACAGGGTGACGGCGACCAGGCCGGGCTGCGGATCGTCCTGACCGAGAACCCGCGCAACCCGGGCCCGGTGAAGGTCTCCCCCCACCCTGCGCGGCGCCCAGGAGGCCGCCAAGCCGAAAGCCGCCAAGAAGCCGAAGGGCGAATGGAGCGTGCAGGTCGGCGCCTTCAAGTCCAAGTCGCTGGCCAACGACCAGCTGAAGCTGGTCCGCGGCCGCTTCGCCAAGATGGTCGCCGACGCCGAGGGCGCCGTCGAGGGCGCGGCCGGCGGCGCGTTCCGCGCCCAGTTCCAGGGCCTGACCTCGGACGCCGCCCGCGAGGTCTGCTCGGCCCTGAAGGCCAAGCGGATGCCCTGCATGGTGCTGTCGCCGCGCTGAGCAGACCCCCACCGATGAACAACAAACCCCGGAGGGCGACCTCCGGGGTTTTCCTTTCTAGGCCTCGGCCATCACTCTTGAGATCAGTCGCGCCAGCCGTCCCACGCCTTCCTCGATCTGGGCGTCGGTCGGCAGCGAATAGCTGAGGCGGATGGCGTTGGCGGTCTTCACCTCGGCGAAGAACGGCGCGCCGGGCACGAAGGCCACGCGCTCCTCCGCGATGGCCCGCGCCAGCAGGGCCGCGCCGTCGATCCCTTCCGGCAGGTTGATCCACACGAACATGCCGCCTTCCGGATGCGACCAGGTCACCCCCTTGGGCATGGTCCGCTCCAGGGCGGCCAGCATCACGCGCCCCTTGGCGCCATAGGCGCCGCGCAGACGGTGCAGGTGCTGGTCATAGCCTTCCGAGACCGCGCGATGGGCGACCATCTGGTTGATCGTCGAGACATGCAGGTCCGCGCCCTGCTTCAGCAGAACCAGCTTCTCGATGACCGGCTTGGGCCCGCAGACCCAACCGATGCGCAGAGCCGGCGACAGGGTCTTGGACAGGGTGCCCAGGAACAGGGTGCGCGCATTGTCGATCCCGCCAGAGCGGGCGATATCGAGCGACAGGAGCGTCGGGGTCGGCTCGCCGGCGAAGCGCAGTTCGCGATAGGCCGCGTCCTCGATCAGGGTCATGTCCAGCGACCGGGCCAGATCCAGCAGGGCCTCGCGCTCGGCCAGGGTCAGGCTGACGCCGGTCGGGTTGGCGAAGTCGGGGACGAAATAGCCCAGCGCGCCGCGCGGCAGGTCGGTCTCCTCGCCTCGCAACGCCGCCTCCGGCAGGTCGCGATAGGTCGGCTGGTAGCCGTTGAAGGCCTGCAGCGCGCCCAGATAGGTCGGCCGCGCCACCACCACAGTGTCGCCCGGACTGATGAACAGCTTGCCGATCAGGTCCAGCGCCTGCTGCGAGCCAGCGGTCAGCATGATGTTATGCGGCGCGCAGGGCATGCCGTCGCGCGTCATGCGTTCGGCGATCCACTCGCGCAGCGGCAGATAGCCCTCGCTGACGGAGTACTGCAGCGCCTGGCTGGACAGGACCGGGTCGGCCAGCACGGCTTCGTACTCGGCCTGGATCCGCTCGGCGGGGAACAGGCTGGGATCGGGGATACCGCCGGCGAACGACAGGATGTCGGGCTGGTCCAGCAGCTTGAGAAGCTCGCGGATCTCGCTGGCGTGGACGCGGTCCATGCGCGCGCTGAAACGCCCGGCCCAATCGATGGCCGAAGGGGAGGTTTGGATAGTCATGGGAGGATCAAGGTCCGAAACTGAAATGACGCTTTTTAGCCGCGCGCGGCGGCCTGCTCTGAATGAAGGTCAGAGCGTCATACCGAGCAGGTCTGGCCGCCCTTCTTGCAGTAGAAGAGTGGGCGACGGCGCCAGAAGCGTTCGCGATTGATCATGGGGAAAGTCGTAGCCTAGCTTCGCCGTCTGATCAAACGATCCCGCGCGGCGTTGAGCTGGGCGGCGAGCCCCTCTGTGCCGCCCTTGTCGGGGTGAGCCATCTGGATGAGACGCATATAGGCGGCCTTGACCTCGTCCAGGGTCGCCTCGGGGCCGACGCCAAGGATGGCCCGGGCTTCGGACAGGCTGAGCTCGGCCTTGGGCGGGTGGACGATCTCGCGGCGGACGACCGGCCGGCGGCGGGCCTCGGTGACGCTCCACAGCCCGATGACGCCCAGCACGATCCCCGTGCCCCAGGACCCGCGGATCGACGCGTAGGCCGCCCCGGCGAAGGCGGCGATCGAGGCCGCGCCCGCGCCGACCCGCCAGCCGTCGCCATTCAGGAACGCGCGTCCCTTTGGCCACAGCAGGAAGACGAGGATGGCCGCGCCCAGCAGCAGGTACAGCATCGGAACTCCAGATACGAAAACGGGCGGCAGGTTACCCCTAAAGCCTGCCTGAGCAGGCTTTAGAACCAAGCATGGGAGCGCGTTCGCCGGGCGAAACCGCGCACACTTTCGCCCAACGCGCTCTCCCGCCCGCTCGTCAACTATGTAGACCCTGGCCTACTGCGCCGCCAGCAGGGTCTCGCCGGAATGGGCCGACAGTCCCAGGCTGTGCATCAGGGCGCGCAACTCCTGGCGGGCGGCCAAGTGCTGCAGCGACACCGGCACCGGCCGCACTTGCGGCGACAGGTCGGCGATGGTCAGGCCGAACGGGAACAGCTCGCGATAGATCACGCGGTCGCGCAGGCCGGGGCCGATGCGGAAGCCGACGCGCTTGGCGAGCGCCGTGAGGCGGTCCTCCAGGCGCTTGCGGTTGCGGGCCTCGGTGGTGGCCAGGCGGTTGCGCAGCACCACCCAGTCCATGGCCTGGCGCTGGCCCGACAGGGCCCGCTGCTTGCGACCTTCCCAGACGGTCAGCGAATAGAGGCTGGGCTTGATCAGATCCAAGGTCACCGGGTCGACCGTGCCCAGCATGTCGAAATCGACGAAGCTGTCGTTCATCGGCGTCACCACCAGGTCCGCGCGGCCGTGGGCCAGGCGCGTGATGGCGCTGTCGCCGCCGGGGGTGTCGATCAGGATGAAGTCGCACGCCTCGGCCGCCTTGGCGAAGGCGGCCTCGAAGCCGGCGACCTGCTCCGCCTCGCCCTTTTCGGCCAGGGCGATGTCGTTGTCGCTGAGATCCAGCGCCAACGGCATGGGCAGATCGAGCTTCTTGTTGGCGGCCCAGGCCCGGCGGTTCTCGAAGAACCGGCCCGAGGTGCGCTGGCGAAGGTCCAGGTCCAGTACGGCGACCTTGGCGCCGCCGTACAGCAGCGCGGTGACAAGGTGGACGGCGATGGTGGACTTGCCCGCACCACCCTTTTCGTTGCCGACGACGATGACGCGCGTTTCGGCCATGGCTCGATCCTCGATGCGTCGCGACTCGCGCGACCTTGGACTGAAGGTTAACACGATGTTACCGACGCCCTAGCGGGTCAACCGGCTCAATCCACAAGCATAATTGTCGCACCCCCGGCGCGGGCTGGCGCAACGGACGGTGGACCTGCGGAAGCCACGAGGCCATAAGCGCGGCCTGTCCGCGTGGAGCCCGCCATGACCCAGATCGTCCGCACCGTCGCCGAAATGCGCGAGCATGTCCGCGCGTGGAAGGCCGCCGGCCAGCGCGTGGCCCTGGTCCCGACCATGGGGGCCCTGCACGAGGGCCACCTGACCCTGATCCGCCTGGCCCAGCGGAACGCCGACCGGGTGATCGCCACCGTCTTCGTCAATCCCAAGCAGTTCGCCCCGCACGAGGACTTCGACGCCTATCCGCGCGGCGAAGCGATGGACGCCGAGAAGCTGGCCTCGGTCGGCTGCGACCTGATGTTCGCGCCCAACGGCGCGGAGATGTACGCCCCCGGCTTCGCCACGGCGATCACCGTCTCGGGCGTCTCCGAACCCCTCGAAGGCGCGGCGCGCCCGCAATTCTTCGGCGGCGTCGCCACCGTGGTGGCCAAGCTGTTCATCCAGAGCCAGGCCGACGTCGCGGTGTTCGGCGAGAAGGACTATCAGCAGCTTCAGGTGGTCAAGCGGATGACCCGCGACCTGGACATCCCCATCGAGATCATTGGCGCCCGACGGCGCGGGCCGAGGACGGCCTCGCCCTCTCCTCGCGCAACGCCTATCTGTCGGCCGAAGAGCGCGCCGCCGCCGTGGCCCTGCCGACGGCGATCAAGGCCGCGGCCGCCGCGGTCGCCGCGGGCGGTCGGATCGACGAGGCCGAGCAAGCCGCGACGGCCGCCCTGAAGGCGGCCGGCTTTGGCCAGGTCGACTATGTGGAAGTGCGCGAAGCCAGCGATCTGTCGCGCCTGGGCCCCGGCCCGATCGGTCAGGCCGACGGCCGCATCCTGGTCGCCGCGTGGCTGGGCAGGACGCGGCTGATCGACAACATGGCCGTGCGCTGAGCAGTCAGGCCTAGACCGGCTTGAGGGCGATCAGCAGACCCACGATCAGGCCCACGAACAGCATACCAACGCCCAAGGCGGCAAAACTGGCCTTCATCGTCATCCCTCCGCGATCCGTGCGACAAGATGACACCCGGCCTGGTTGCCGCTTCGCTAATAACACTCTCAAAAGTTCTCTTCGGCGAAGGTCACCAGGCGCCGAGTTCGCGCAGTTGACGGGCGAGATCGGGCGGCAGGTCGGCGGCCTCGCTTTCGCTCATGTCGGGCGGCGCGTCCTCTGGCTTCAGATAGCGCCAGCCCTGGAAGGCCCGACGCGGCTGGGGCGCCACGCGGATGATCGGCGGATCGACCGTGACCTCGCAGCGCGAGGCCGCGCCCTCCCCGACCGTATCGATGGCCAGGATCCTTTGGCGGCACAGGATCTGCCCCTTGAACACCCGATACAGCGAGCCGCCGTCCAGCACCTCGTCGATCCGCTTGGGCGTCATGCGGGTATGCATGATCCAGGGCTGGCTCTCGTCCCTGTGCCAGGCCAGGAGATCGTCAATCGTCTCGCAGCCGACGACCAGCTTGATGATGTGCAACGCCATGGGCGCTAGATAGCGCTTCAACGGGGCAAGGCAACCGAGCTGTGCGCGCCCCATTCTCGCTTGGCGGGCGAAACCGATCGACGGTCGAGATGACAGCGTTATCCCTTACGTATCGCGTTCATGTGGGGGCGTGATCCGAGCCCGGAGGGCTCCATGCCGCCGTTTCGGACGCCTTGTGGGAGGCCGTCCGCAGCGGCGGTCTTCGTTTGGGAGCTGGAGCCTTGAAGGTCGCGAGAGGTGGCCCCCGGCCTCGCCCCGCCCCAGATAGCAGGAATGAGTGGCTGCCAGGGGGGTCGGGCGTGGAGACGGGGCCACGCCGGGAACCGGACCTTGAGCCGATTCCGAAAAGCGGACCGGACGGGGGATGTTCGGGGTGGACTACGGACCTTCAGGCTGGCCTTTCCGAGCGATCGCCCGGCGCCAGGGAGCCGCCATTGGCGTGGCGGCAGGAGGCGACGTTCGGTCGTCTTCGACATGAACTAAACTTAAGGTGATGAGAAGACCGACGCATGCGAAAGCCAGTCTTAGACTGGAACGGGAGTACTGACGGCATGAAGGAACCGAGCGCGCCGTTGGCCAAGCTTGCCTTCCCGACAAGTGTCGATGCCCAGTTGCCGGACATCCAGCGCACGCGCCGCCAGTTCCTCGGCTATGGGCTCCCCGCGGCTTGCGTTGCTCTAGCTCCAAGATCGGTGCTTGCGGCCCCCAAGGCGCCGCTCTGGACTGTCGAGAAGGGCGGCAAGCGCATCTATGTTCTGGGCGAAACCCTGCCCCGCCCCGTTGACTGGCGCGCACCTGAGATCGTGACGTTGCTGGAGCGTTGCGGCCGTCTGTGGACCGAGACGAACCAGATCTACCGGCGTCCCGGTGGAGAGCTCATCAAGCAGTTTGGCATGTCGACGTCGCCTTCGCCTCTGGAGCTGCTGTCGCCGGAGCAGTTGGCCCGCTTGAAGACCGCAATGGCTCTGACCGCCGTATCCATGAACGATCTGGCCGGCGCGCGGCCGTGGCTGATCGGCGCGACGATCGAGGACGCTGGTTACCGAGCCGCGGGTCTGACCGGGAAGTCGGCCAACGCCGTTCTCAGC
Source organism: Caulobacter sp. UC70_42 (assembly GCF_044056025.1). Lineage (NCBI taxonomy): Bacteria > Pseudomonadati > Pseudomonadota > Alphaproteobacteria > Caulobacterales > Caulobacteraceae > Caulobacter > Caulobacter sp. UC70_42. Next base: position 5,100,171 of record NZ_CP171994.1, read on the forward strand.
GCACGGGCCACCGAAATCGGGGTTCCAGTCTCGAGCGAGTTCGAGGTGAAGGACGACGTCTTTGCCTGGTTCGCCGGCATGACCCCGAAACAGGAGGCGCAGTTCCTTTGCTACGCCGTCGATGGCGCGTTGCTGGGCCGCGAAGGGTCCGAACGCATATCGACAGAATGGCTCGCGGGCCGACAGACGGCGGCGGCGGATTTTGTCGATCACGAACGTCGCGATTATCCGGAGCTTTACGCCAAGCTCACGGTCGAACGGAACCGCGCCTGGGTTCCGCGCTTCGAGACGATGCTCAACGCGCCGAAGCCGACGCTGGTCGTTGTTGGCCTCTATCACCTCGTGGGCCCGGAAAGCATGCTGGTCCAGTTACGGCGCGCCGGATTTGAGGTGATCTGAGGGCCAATCGTGCGCGGGCTCATGGGCTCGCGCGATCTGCTCTCCGCCCGTCCAGAGTTTGAGGACTCCGCTCACCAGGCCTGCGGGAAACTCCGGGAAGGTCCGTGAACACCTGGGAAACGGCGCTCGGACGGACGACGCTGAAAACTATGAGGGGGCGCTGGTGATCTAAGGCGCAAGCCGGGCGCCATCGACGATCATCCGTGTCGACCAAAAGGAAAGCCCGCTAACCGGCCGGCGGCTATTGTCCGCAACGGGTCGTTCATCGCCGGGAGCATCGCGCCAACATTCGGACATTCGGCGGCGTGGCCACGAGCGGCCCTTCCCCAGTTCGGTTCGGATGGGGAGCGGACGTGTCAGCGAGCGTGGTCAGGGGCGGAGGCTCGGGCAGGGCTAAGGTTTCTCCAGTCGAGCGGGGTCCTCGCTGTCCGATCCGGCGTTTCAGCCCGGGAGCCGTGACGTCGATGACGACGCCTCCGCAAGGTGGAGGCGTCACGAGGCCTTTATCTTCGATCGGCCATAGGAGAGCGCGCGGATCAGCCATTCGGCTGGCCCCATGGAAAACCTCTGAAGCCAAAGCAGGGCGACGGCGCCAGAGACAACCCAGATGGCGACCGAGGTCGCCATCAGTCTCGTGAAGCTCATAGCGCCAACAAGCCCGTAACCGTAGAACAGCAGGGAGGTGAGCAGCGACTGAAGGGTATAGGTCGTAAGGGACGTTCGCCCCAGCGCCCGCAACACCTTCGCGCCACCCAAGGCCCCGGACTTGAACAGCAATGTGATGATGGCGAGGTGTCCCATGGTCACGCCAAGCCGCGCAGGCTCGTATAGAAATGACCGCAGGACCGATATGGCGGGCGCCAGCCGGTTGGGGTCGAGCTCAAACCCTGTTCGCGCCATCCAAGCCAGATTTGCCACGCGCACGGATAGGCCAAAGCCGTAGCCAATCACCGCGACAAGCATATAGGTCTTGGTGGCCGCCGCTCCGGTGAGCAGTCCGGTGCGATAGAGCGCAATCCCGATGAGCATGAAGCTCAGGCACTCGACGACGCCCGGCCAACTCCACGTCGATAAGTGCCGCCAAACCCAGCCATTGGCGCTCCAGGCGATCAAACTCCTCAGATGCGTGCGTTGCTCAATCTGTTCGGCGGTATTGGAGGGGTTGGGGTAGAGCGCTTCATGAGCAGATTGAACGGCCTTGAGCGCGGCCTCTTGCGCTTCTGAAAGCGGTCGCCCCTCGGCCTTCGCGGCCGCGGCAGCCGGAGCGCTTGCATACACCTGGACCGTCTTGTTGGTGTCGTAGGCTCGTAGCCCGGAAAGACCCAGAAGCAATACCGCCGCAGCGACGCATAGCGTGCGTGGCCGGCACGGCCGAAAGGCGAGCAGGAAAAGTCCCGCAATCCCATATGTCCAGAGGATCTCCCCCGGCCACATGAAGACGGCGAACTGTGTCACGCCCATCCCAAGAAGCACGACGCAGCGCCGCGCCCAGGCGTCAATCACCCAGATCTGAGGCTGATCGCCTTCGGCGCTCTTGAGCATGAGCGCCATTCCCGCGCCGAAGAGTAACGTGAACAGGCCACGAGCCGGCCCCTCGAAGAGGAGCTGCTCCACACACCAAAGGATGCGGTCCAAGTTCCAGCGGGAGGGATACAGCAGGCCTTCGCGGTCATCGACCGTGCCCATGACGACAATATTGACCGGCAGGATCGCGCATACGGCGATCCCCCGTAGAACGTCGAGGTTGGGGAACCGCCCGTCAGCGCCTCTTGGCGCGTAGACCCCGCTCATGAACACCCCAGCCCCACGTTTGCTCTACGCCTAGGTCTAGTTGGGATGCTCAGACTGCGGAAGCGTCATGGCGACACCTTGGGTGGCAAGCCTGTAAGGCGGCTGCGGGCGCCCCGTCTCGGGCGCCGCATGCATGGCGCCAGACGGCGACGCCGCGCATCAAGGCGCAGACGGATATATCGTCCGCCAACGGGTCGGGGGCCGAAATCAGCTCCACACCCGGAAGCCGCCCCCGCCGAGCGGCGTCCGGAAGAGCATTCAGGGCGCTCCATCCCCGGCATTCGCGATCTCGGATCCAGCGAAATCAGACACTTGTCGATTTTACACGCCCCTGAACGATCGGCGTTCAGCCCGGCGCCATAATGCTTGCACCTCGTCGCGAGGAAAGGGCGCATGGCCAGCGACCGTTGCGGCGGCGGGGAGCGATCGAGCGGGCGTGCTCGTCGGCGCGGGGGAAGCTCCGCAACTACATCCCTCTGGCGGCGGTCGGCCCTGGAACACAGAAACGACGGGGGATGTCGGGCCGACGAGGCGACAGGTTCGGGGAAACCCGGACATCCGGGACCAGGCTTCGCGGCCTGGCCCGCCCGTCGGAGGCTTCAAGGGCGAACAGGCGCGAACAGCGTCGGGGCGCCACGCTTCCGGATAACGACCGCGCGGAGCGCTGGGCTTCGTCGAAACGGTATTTCTCTACTCACACCCCGGGCGTCGCCCGGCGCTCCGCGTCCCTTTCCTCGAACTTCAGCGGCTGGCCGCGTGAGGAGGCGGAGGCGCGTCCGCCTCAGCCGACCGCCGCCTCAAGCCGCGCCAGCACCACGCCCTCGCTGACCTGGCCGCCGGCGACGACCGCGAGCTCGGCGACCACGCCGTCAAACGGCGCGGCCAAAGCGTGCTCCATCTTCATGGCTTCCAGGGTCAGCAGGGTCTGGCCCTTGCTCACCGTCTGGCCGGCCTGGACGGCGACCGAGACGATCTTGCCCGGCATCGGCGACAGGATCTTCCCGTCGGAGGCCGCCCCCTCGCCCGCCCCGCCGACCTTGGCCTCGAAATCGAAGGTCTGGACGTCGCCGCCCTCGAACACCTGGATCGGCCCCTTGCCATAGGTGGTCGGCAGGCGGGCGACCTCGTCGAAGGTCGCGCCGTCGGCGTGGCGGATGTCCCAGGACCAGTCCTCGGAGCCGCCGCCGATCAGGGCCACCCGCAACGGCATGGCCTTGCCGTCGGCCGACATCGGCAGATGCATCGGGGCGCGGGGGGCGTTCATGCGGAAGCCCAGCAGCTTGGACGGCGCGCTTTCCCACGGGTCGCGGCGGGCCTCGGCCTCCAGGAAGCTGTCCAGCCGCCAGCCGATCGCGGCCATGGCCGGCTCGTCGCTGAACGACCGCTCGACCAGTTCGTCCAGGCGGGCCTCGATGAAGCCGGTGTCGACGGCGCCGTCGACGAAGTCCGGGTGACTGGCGCACTTGGCCAGGAAGGCGGCGTTGGTCTTGACCGGCCAGACCTCGACCAGGGCGCAGGCCTCGGCCAGGCGCTGGGCGGCGTCCTCGCGGTCGGCGCCATGGGCGATCAGCTTGGCGATCATCGGATCGTAGAAGGGCGTCACCTCGCCGCCCTCCTCCACCGCGCTGTCGACGCGGACGTCGCCTTCGGGCAGGCGGAAGTGCTTCAGCTTGCCGGTCGAGGGCAGGAAGCCGGTGGCCGGGTTCTCGGCGTAGAGGCGGGCCTCCATGGCCCAGCCGTCCAGCGTGATCTCGTCCTGGTCCAGCGGCAGCGGCTCGCCCGAGGCGACCAAGAGCTGCCACTCGACCAGGTCCTGGCCGGTGACCATCTCGGTGACCGGATGCTCGACCTGCAGACGGGTGTTCATCTCCATGAACCAGATGCGGTCGGCCCGCAGGCCTTCGCTGGCGTCGGCGATGAACTCGACCGTGCCGGCCCCGACATAGCCCACCGCCTGGGCGGCCTTGACCGCGGCGGCGCAGACGGCCTCTCGCGTGGCCTCGTCCATGCCCGGGGCCGGAGCCTCCTCGATGACCTTCTGGTGGCGACGCTGCAGCGAGCAGTCGCGCTCGAACAGGTGGACGACGTTGCCGTGCTGGTCGCCGAACACCTGCACCTCGATGTGACGCGGCCGGGTGACGTATTTCTCCAGCAGCACCCGGTCGTCGCCGAAGCTGGCGGCGGCCTCGCGGCGGCACGAGCCGAGGGCGGCCTCGAAGTCGTCCGCCTTGTCGACCTTGCGCATGCCCTTGCCGCCGCCGCCGGCCACGGCCTTGATCAGCACGGGATAGCCGATCTTGCCGGCTTCGGCCGTGAGCCGTTCGACTGACTGGTCCTCGCCCATATAGCCCGGCGTGGTCGGCACGCCGGCCTCGATCATCACTTTCTTGGCGGCGTCCTTCAGGCCCATGGCCCGGATCGCCGAGGGCGGCGGACCGATCCAGACCAGGCCCGCCTCGATCACGCTCTGCGCGAACTCGGCGTTCTCGGAGAGAAAGCCGTAGCCGGGGTGGATGGCCTCGGCCCCCATCTGACGGGCCGCGGCCAGGATCTTCCGCGGATCCAGATAGCTCTCCTTGGCTGGCGCCGGGCCGATCAGGATCGCGGCGTCGGCCTCCATCACGAAGGGCGCATGGGCGTCCGCTTCGGAATAGACGGCGATCGTCCGCACGCCCAGCTCACGAGCGGTGCGGATGATGCGACGGGCGATCTCGCCTCGGTTGGCGATCAGGACGGAGGAGATCAAGGCGGAGACCTACATCTGGGAAAGGGTGAAGACCATCAGGCTCAGCAGCAGAAGGCCGAAGGACGTGACGCCGATGGTCCAGACGATCCATGTCTTCAGCAGGGCGCCGAAGATGCTGGAGCCATAGCCGCCCCGCATCGTCTGGAAGAGGTTGATCGGGCCCCACAGGCCGGCGATCGCGAAGGCGGTCGGCCAAGCCGACATCGGCAGAACCATGCACAGGGCGTAGATCAGGAACGAGAACGACAGCAGGTTCGTGGCCACCAGCAGGTGGTCGTAGATGAAGTACTGGCGCTTGTTCAGATAGACCAGCGCCAGGGACAGGCCGGTGATCGGCAGCAGCAGCACCGCCAGGCGGTGGGCCCAGCCGAACAGGACCAGCAGGTAGTAGTCCGGATTCTCGATGGCCTTGGCCAGGTTCTCCTTCAGCCAGCCCTTGGAGGCGTCCTTGGCGAAGTTCTTGTGGCCCTTCACGTCGCCGGGAACGGTGACGTTGACCTGCACGCCGTCGATCGTGGTCCCGGTCAGCTTCTGCTGGCCGTTCGGCAGAACCTCGGCCTCGTCCAGCTTGAGGTCGCGGACCTGCTGGGCGGCGCTGGACATCTTCCGCTTGCTCTCGGCCAAGGCTTCGGCGGCGGCGTTCGGGTTGTTCTCCAGCGCCAGGGCCTGCGCCATCTTGTCGGCGTAGCGCGCCTCGTACCGCTTGATCCGTTCGGCGTAGGTCGTGGCGATCCTGGCCTTGTCGGCGCCCTCTTCCTTGAGGGCGGCGTCGCGCTCCTCGGCGGCGCCTTTCAGGCGATCGGCGCGTTCGGACGTCGCCTCCTTGCGGATCTCGTCGGCCTTGGCCTTGCGGCCCGCCGGCGTGGCCAGCTGGGCGGCCTCGCGCTCTTCCTTCAGCTCCATCTCGTGACGGATGCCGTGAATGGCGTGCTCGGCGGCGAAGATGAACAGCAGCAGAGCGACCAGGAAGGTGCGGAACGGCGGCACGTGCCGCACGATCCGGCCTTCCATGTAGTCCTTGGCCAGCTTGCCCGGCTTGAAGAACATCAACGGCAGGGTGTTGGCCAGACGACCATCGAGGTGGAACATCCCCTCGATGGCCTCCCAGATCAGGTGCAGGATCGACCGATGATGGGTGTCGGCGTTCTGGCCGCACGAGTGGCAGTACCAGCCTTCCAGGGGCGTGCCGCAATTCTTGCAAGGCTCGCCCTTGTGGTCGAACGGCTTTCTCTTCGGCCGGACATAGCCGCCCGCCGAGTCGGCCGCCGCCGCTTCCAGTTCAGCTCCCGTGATCACGCCCTACGCCCCCCCAAAACGTCGCTGAAGTTGAGTCTTATTCAGCCCAGGAGGGTTTACGACGGGCGAGGAAGGCGCGCACCCCTTCTTGGCCTTCCTCCGAAACGCGACGGCGGGCGATGCGCTTGGCGCTCTCTTCGATCAGCCCCTTGTCGATTTTCTGGCCAGCGAAGTCGTTGACCAGGGCCTTTGCGTCGCCGATCGCGCCGGGAGCGCAGGGGGCCATCTCCTCGATCAGGGCGTCGCGGGCGGCTTCCAGGCTGGCCACGTCCTCGTACACCTCGTCGACCAGGCCAAAACCCCAGGCGTCGTCGGCGTCGAACACGCGACCGGTGGCGAACAGCAGCTTGGTCGTGCGCGGCCCCAGAGCCTGGATCACGTACGGGCTGATGGTCGCCGGCGTCAGGCCCAGCTTGACCTCGGAGAACGAGAACTGGGCGTCGACCAGGGCCAGGGCATGGTCGCAGGCGGCCACCAGACCGGCGCCGCCGCCAAAGGCCGGACCTTCGACCAGGGCCACGGTCAGGGCCGGAATGTCGTGCAGCGCCTTGAGCATATGGGCCAGTTCCAGGGCGTCGGCGCGATTGTCATCCTCGTCCTGTTCGATGGACCCGGCCATCCAGTCGAGGTCGGCGCCGGCGCTGAACATGCCGCTGACGCCGCGCAGGAAGACGATCCGCACGCCCTCGGCGCCGTGCAGGGTCTCGAAGGCCTGGCGCAGGCCAGAAATGGTCTCGGCGTCGAAGGCGTTTTTCCTTTCGGGCCGGTTGATCCAGACCGTCACCGCCCCCGCGAGGGTGCTTTCAATATGGACGAGCGGGGTCATGGTCTCGGTGTCGTTCACCTCGACGATGGGATCGGCGATCGGGTTGGTCATGGAGCTCGTTCCTTTTTAAACGCTACATCCGGAAGACGCCGAAGGTCGTCTCCGGGATAGGCGCATTGAGACTGGCCGAGATTGCGAGGCCCAGCACGTCACGAGTTTGCGCCGGATCAATGATGCCGTCGTCCCAGAGCCGGGCCGTGGCGTGATACGGATTGCCCTCATCCTCATAGCGCTGGCGGATGGGGGCCTTGAAGGCTTCCGCCTCCTCCGGCGTCCACCTGGCGGCGTCGCGGTGGACGGTGGCCAGCACGCTGGCGGCCTGCTCGCCGCCCATCACCGAGATACGGCTGTTGGGCCAGGTGAACAGGAAGCGCGGGCTGTAGGCCCGGCCGCACATGCCGTAGTTGCCGGCGCCGAAGCTGCCGCCGATCAGGACGGTGAACTTGGGCACCTCGGCCGAGGCGACAGCCGTGACCAGCTTGGCGCCGTCCTTGGCGATGCCGCCGGCCTCGTACTTGCCGCCGACCATGAAGCCCGAGATGTTCTGCAGGAACACCAGCGGGATCTTGCGCTTGCAGGCCAGCTCGATGAAGTGCGCGCCCTTCACGGCGCTCTCGCTGAACAGCACGCCGTTGTTGGCCAGGATCGCCACCGGCTGGCCACAGATGCGGGCGAAACCGCAGACCAGGGTCGTGCCGTATAACGCCTTGAATTCGTCGAACTGGCTGCCGTCGACGATGCGGGCGATCACCTCGCGGACGTCATAGGGCGCCCGGACGTCGGTCGGGACGATACCGTAGATCTCCTCGGGATCGTACAGCGGCGGCTCGGCCTCGGTGATGACCAGTTGGTCGGGCTTGGTCGTGTTGAGGTTGGCGACGATCCCGCGGACGATCTCCAAGGCGTGCTCATCGTTCTCGGCCACGTGGTCGACGACGCCCGAGCGGCGGCCGTGGGTGTCGGCCCCGCCCAGCTCTTCGGCGCTGATGACCTCGCCCGTGGCGGCCTTCACCAGCGGCGGGCCGGCCAGGAAGATGGTGCCCTGGTTGCGCACGATCACCGTCTCGTCGCTCATCGCCGGGACATAGGCGCCGCCGGCGGTGCACGAGCCCATGACGCAGGCGATCTGCGGGATGCCCGCGGCGCTCATCCGCGCCTGGTTGAAGAAGATGCGGCCGAAGTGGTCGCGGTCGGGGAAGACCTCGGCCTGGTGCGGCAGGTTCGCGCCGCCGCTGTCGACCAGATAGACGCACGGCAGGCGGTTCTGGGCGGCGATCTCCTGGGCGCGGAGGTGCTTCTTCACCGTCATCGGGAAGTAGGCCCCGCCCTTCACCGTGGCGTCGTTGGCGACGATCATCACCTCGCGGCCCGAGACACGGCCGACCCCGCAGATGACGCCCGCGCCGGGCGCTTCGCCGCCATAGAGGTCGCAGGCGGCCAGCTGGCCGATCTCCAGGAAAGGCGAGCCCGGGTCCAGCAGGCGCTCGACGCGCTGGCGCGGCAGCAACTTGCCGCGCGAGGCGTGGCGCTCACGCGAGCTTTCGGGACCACCCAAGGCGGCTTCCGCGACTTTAGCCCGCAATTCCTCGGCCAAGGCGCGGTTATGGGCCGCGTTGCGGGTGAAAGCGTCACCGGACGCGTCGACAACGGAGTTCAACTTCGGCATGACCGACGCTTAGCCTCTTCCACCCCATCCAGAAAGTCGTAGTTTTTTGGACCCCGAACAGAAAGATTCCGAGCCAAATCCGTTCTCGGACATTTCATGTACGGGATCAACAGTTGCGCCTGATCGCGTCCCCGTGGTCAAGCCTGCCGCTCTGGGCTAGCGTCCGCGCCGTGGAAACGCCCTTGCCCGACGACTCGGCCCTGGCCCGCCTGTTCGCCCGAGAGCGGCGGACCGGGGCGGCCGCGTGGTTTTCGCTGCCAGGCGGAGCGACCCTCTTTCGGCCCGGCGAGGACGCCGACCAGCTCTATTTCCTGAAGACCGGACGCCTGGGCGCCTTCCGCCGCGAAGAGGGTCAGGAGCCGCAGTTCCTGGGCGTCATCCGCCCCGGGGAGCCAGCCGGCGAAATGGCCCTGGTCGGCGGCAGCGCGCATTCGGCCTACATGGTGGCTCTGCGTGACAGCGAGGTCGTGTCCCTGCCCCGCGACGACTTCTTCGAGGCGGCCGAGGCGGACCCGCACGTGATGCTGGAATTGTCGCGGCTGATGATCCGCCGGTCCCGCCAGGCCCAAACGCAAGCGGCGATCGGCGATCCGTCGGTATTCGGCTTTATCGCCATCGAGCCTGGCCTGGCCATTCGGCCGGTCGTCGACCGCCTCGGCCGCTGCATGGAGGCCCTGGGCTATTCGGTCACCGTCGAAGGCGGCGAGTCGTTGCTGGCCCCGACCGAGTGGTTCAGCAATGTCGAGCGCGAGCACGACTTCGTCCTCTATGTCGCCGAGGCCGACGAGACCGCCTGGAAGCACGTGGTCGGCCGTCAGGTGGATCGCCTGTTCCGGGTCGGACGCGGTGACCGCACGCCGCCGGCCGAGATCCCCTCCTACGCCTCGGGCCCGCTGCAGGCCCAGCGGCTGGTGGACCTGATCCTGCTGCAATCGGCCAGCCTGGCCAGGCCCAGCGGCTCGGCCGCCTGGATGGCGGCGACCCAGGCCGCACGGCTGTTCCATCTGCGTGAAAACGGCGTGGCCGACATGCAGCGCCTGGCGCGGGTGCTGACCGGCCAATCGGTGGGCCTCGTGCTCTCCGGCGGTGGCGCGCGGGCCTACGCCCACATCGGCGCGATCCAGGCGATGCGCGAGCGGGGCGTGCCGATCGACTTCGTCGGCGGCGCCTCGATGGGCGCCATCGTGGCGGCCGGCATCGCCATGGGCTGGGACGACGGAGAACTGGAGCACCGCATCCGAAAGGCTTTCGTCGACACCAGTCCCCTGGACGATATCGCCTTCCCCCTGATCGCCATGACCCGCGGCGAGAAGGTCGAGGCGCGGCTGGACGAGCATTTCGGCACGGTCGATATCAGCGACCTGTGGCTGCCGTTCTTCTGCGTGTCGTCGAACCTGACCTCGGGCGCCTACCAGCTACACCGCACCGGCGACCTGCAATCGGCGCTGCGGGCCTCGATCTCGCTGCCGGGCGTGCTGCCGCCGGCCACCGACAAGGGGCAGGTGCTGGTCGACGGGGCCGTGATGAAGAATTTCCCGGCCGACGTCATGCGGTCTTTCCAGTTGGGCCCAATCGTTGGGGTCGACGTCACCCGCGGCCGAAGCATCACCGCCGACGACATCGTCGCGCCGCCCTCGCTCTGGAGTTGGATCCTCTCGGGCGAATGGCGCAAGGGCCCGCCGATCGTGGCCCTGCTGATGCGCGCGGCGACGGTGACCACGGGCCGCGACCTGGCCGCCGCCCGCGAGGCCACCGACGTGCTGATCACGCCGAAACTGGAAGGCGTCGACATCCGCGACTGGCGCGCCTTCGAGCCGGCGGTGAAAGCCGGCTACATCGCCGCCAGCCAGGCGCTGGACGCCTTGAACCGGTCCGTCGACGAACTGCGCCGCCGGCCCAGCCTGGCCGAGAAGCGCGCTGGCGTCACGCCTTCCGGGCGACGATGAACAGCCGCTTGAACGGGAACAGCGTCACGCCGTCAGCGCGGCGCGGATAGTCGCGCGCCAGCCGTGCCCGCCAGGCGTCAAGGAAGGGCTTTTTCTCGCCATCCGGCAAGGCGTCCAGATAGGGCCGCAGGGTCGTTCCCATGGTCCAGTCGACGATCGGATCCTGGCCATGCAGGGCGTGCAGATAGGTCGTGGTCCAGATGTCGACCTCGGGACAGGCCGGAGCCAGCCAGGCGTAGTAGTCCTCGGGCTGATTGGCGTGGCGCACGCCCTCGACGCCGGTGAAACGCGCCGCCCACGGCCCGTCTGCGGCGATATCGGTCAACGCGCCGCGCCAGCCCAGCCCGTCGGCCACCGGCATCTGCACGGCCAGCACGCCGCCGGAGGCAAGGTTGGCGACCAGGCGCGGGATCAGGTTCGCGTGGTCGTCCACCCACTGCAGCGCGGCGTTGCTGAAGATCAGATCGGCCGGAACCTCGGGCGCGAAGCTCGCGATGTCGCCCAGCACCCACTCGACCCGCGCCGGCAAGGCCTTGGCCCGCGCCAGCATCTCGGGGCTGGAGTCCATGCCCCGCACCCGCGCGCCCGGATGCCGCGCGGCCAGCAGCGCCGCCTGTTCGCCCAGGCCGCAGCCCAGGTCCCAGATCTCGCGCGGCTCCAGGTCGTGGGGGATCGCGGTCAGCAGATCCAGCGCCGGTCGCTCGCGATAGCGGCGATAGAGCGCGTAAACGTCCGGATCCCAGCTAGCCATCGGCGCTCCCATCTCAGCCTGCGACAATTTGTCGGTCGTGCAACCGAAGGCTTTTGTGAAGAATTCTTCTCACAGGCGAGGATTTACCATACGGTCCGAGTCAGAGCCCCGACAGAGGGATCAAAGGGAAGGATTCACGCGGCATGCTTACGCCGATCAATCTCACGCAGAACGGCCATGAGGCTCAAGCGCCCGGGGTTCGTCGCCTCAGTTTCAATCGCGCCCTGACCATCGGCGCGGCGTTGGCTCTATGGGCCGCCATTCTGGTGGGCTTCAGGCTGCTGGCGATCTGAGCACGGACGGCGCGACGTCCCGTCGCGGTCGCTTCCCTCTTTTCATCCGCGAAATCGGGTCCATATTCTCCTTGTGTTGTTCAACCAACTGAAAGGAGGTGACCAGTGTCTCATTGTCTCCAACCGCGGTCGCAAGTCGTGACCTGGAGCCTTGCGAGTGAGGTCTCCGCCTAGGCGTTGAGCGCCCAAGGTTTTAAGTCACGCGCTGCGAAAGCGGCCACGACGATGGAGGGCCGTCCCGAGCAATCGGGGCGGCCCTTTTTCATGGCGTCCTAGGCCCCGATCAGTTCGCGGCCGATCAGGAAGCGGCGGATCTCGTTGGTGCCGGCGCCGATATCATAGAGCTTGGCGTCGCGCAGCAGACGCTCGACCGGCCACTCCTTGGTATAGCCCGCCCCGCCCAGGGCCTGGATGGCCTCCAGCGACACCTTCACCGCGTTCTCGGACGCCATCAGAATCGCGCCGGCCGCGTCGAAGCGCGTGGTCTTCCCGGCGTCGCAGGCGCGGGCTACGGCGTAGACATAGGCCCGGGCCGAGTTCAGGGCCACGTACATGTCGGCGATCTTGCCCTGCATCAGCTGGAACGAACCGATCGGCGATCCGAATTGCTTGCGGTCGCGGACATAGGGCAGGACGATGTCCAGGCAGGCCTGCATGATGCCCAGCGGACCGGCGCTGAGCACGGCGCGTTCGTAGTCGAGGCCGCTCATCAGCACCCCGACGCCGCCGCCGACCGGACCCATGACATTCTCTTCCGGGATTTCGCAGTCCTCGAACACCAGCTCGGCGGTGTCGCTGCCGCGCATGCCCATCTTGTCCAGCTTCTTGGAGACGCTGAACCCCTTCATGCCCTTCTCGACGATGAAGGCGGTGATGCCGCGGCTGCCCTCGCCCGTCTTGGCGTAAACCACCAGGGTGTCGGCGTGCGGGGCGTTGGTGATCCAGAACTTCGTGCCGTTCAGCACGTAGCAGTCGCCAACTTGCTCGGCCCGCAACCTCATCGACACGACGTCCGAGCCCGAACCGGCCTCGCTCATGGCCAGTGAGCCGACGTGCTCGCCGCTGATCAGCTTGGGCAGATAGCGCTGCTTCTGGTCGGGCGTGGCCCAGCGGCGGATCTGGTTGACGCAGAGGTTGGAGTGCGCGCCGTAGCTCAGCCCCACCGAGGCCGAGGCGCGGGACACCTCCTCCATGGCCACCACGTGCTCCAGATAGCCGAGACCCAGGCCGCCGAACTCTTCCTCGACCGTGACGCCATGCAAACCGAGATCGCCCATCGGGACCCACAGGCCACGCGGGAATTCGTTGGTCTCGTCGATCTGGGCCGCCAGCGGCGCGATCCTGTCGGCGGCGAAGCGCGCGGTCGTCTCTCGGATCGCGTCGGCGGTCTCACCCAGCGCGAAATCCATCGAGGGTGCGAAATTGGTGTTCATACGTCCTCCCATAGCACGAACACCCGCAAGGCGCTGAACCTTGCGGGCGTTCTTGCTCAGTTTCCCGTAGCGCGCTAGCCGAAAGTGGTTGCCGGTTTCGGCGGTTAGCGCGCTACCACGAAAAGAGAGAGCCTGTTTTTCAGGTCAGATCGCGATCTGACCTGACAGGCTCTCGGGAAGCAAAGAAAACTATTCGTCGTCGCTCGCATCGGGGCCGGCGAGGCGGCGGAGCAGAAGATAGGCCGAAACCACGAAGCAGATCGCGCCAATCATGCTGGCGCCGTAGCCGAACATCTTCACGCCGCTGTCCGAGCCCGCGGCCACGGTCAGGATCCACAAAACGCCGCCGCCGAACAGGGCCAGGCCCAGGATGCCCAGGCTGACCAGCAGGCTGGTATTGCCAAAACGCGGGGCCTCGGCCGGGACCATGGAGACGTCCATCGGCCGCAGGTCGACCTCTTCGCTGGTCGAGAAGCCGCCGAGGTTGAACACCGACGAATTGACGGCCGGGCCGCCGAACAGGGTCGGCTCGCTCGGGACCGGCTGCGAGGCCGGGGCGAAGCTTTCGACCGGCGTCGGCTTTTCGACTTCCTCGACCGGCTGCGGCGTCAGACGGAACGGCGTGAACTCGACCGGAGCGGCCACAGGGGACTCAGTGTGAGCCGGTTCGATCGGGGCCGTGGTCGTCTCGTCCTGGAACAGGACCGGCGCGGGCTCGGCGACCGTGGGCTGGGCCGGCGCCGGGGGTTCCGGCAGCCCCAGGTCGTCCTGGCGCACGACCGGGGTGGGCGCGGTCGTGGTCGAGGCGGCCAGAGGCGTCTCCGGCAGGATGGCCTCCAGGCGCGCGGCGACCGCGGCGGCCGACTGTTCGGTGGCCGTCGGGCCGTCCTCTTCCGGGGCCACCACGTTCAGCGGCAGGCCCTCCTCGCGCTCGGCGACGACGCGGTCGCCCTCGGTGCGAGCATTGACGGCGACCGGAGTCTGTTTCGGCACGGCGCAGCTGGCGTCGTAATCGACCTTCGGGCGCAGCACGGAGCTGGGCGCGGGCACCCATTCGCCGTTGGCCGGGGTCAGGAACAGGGTCTTCTCGGCCGAACGGCGGCGGACCAGGGCGTCGATGACGATCCGCTCGCCCTCGAAGTCGGCCTTGCGCCACATCTCCATCGCGCACGCGGCTTGCAGGAGCGAGCCCTCGTTGATCCGGCGCAGCACGCCCGAGCGGAGGAAGTTGTCGAGACCGATATTGAAGGCGAAACAGACCAGCGCATCGAACTGGTTCTGGTTCAGCGGCGCGTAGGTGTGTTCGTTGACCGAGTGGGCGACCGAGATCAGGTCATAGAGCAACAGGGCCTCGGCGTCCTTTTCCGAGACGGAGGCGCCCTCGCGAGCGGTCAGGGTGTGGCCATAGCCGACCGTCCAGCGCCCGTCGGGGAGCTGCGCGGCCTTCTGACGGTAGCCCTCGAATCTCTTGATGAGATCGACGGCCGTCCGGGTGACCTGATGGCGCGGTTTCATCGCGGAGTTTGACCCAGTTTGAGACAGACGCGGATGCGTTCGCCTGTCTCAGCGCAAGGTCGGCGCCAGTTTTCCCTAGGGGCGCGAGAAAGCCGTCAGTGTAGCAGCAGGGCGGCGATCAACAGCACGGCGAAGAAACCGGTGAAGTCGGTCAGGAAGGTCACGAAGATCGACGAGGACACCGCCGGGTCGCGCCCCATCTTCTCCAGCGCCAGGGGCATCAGGATGCCGCCCAGGGCGGCGGTGAAGATGTTGGCGATCAAGGCGGAGCCGACGATGATCGCCAGCTTGCCGTGATGGTCCTGGGGTCCGAAGAAGAGATAGGTCGCCGCGCCCATGACCAGGGCCAGACACACACCGTTTACCAGACCGACCAGCAGCTCCCGCAACACGATCCGGCGGGCGTTGGCCGTGGTCAGCTCCTTGCTGGCGAGAGCGCGCACGGCGACGGCCAGGGTCTGGGTGCCGGCGTTGCCGCCCAGGGACGAGACGATCGGCATCAGGATGGCCAGGGCCACCAGTTGGGCGATCTCGGCCTGGAAGATGGCCACGCCGCTGACCGCCAGGGTGGCGGTGGCCAGGTTCAGCATCAGCCACGGCAGGCGCGACTTGACGATCTCGATCACCGAGGCGTCACGGCCGGCGTCGGACACGCCGGCCAGGGCCAGGATGTCCTCCTGGGCTTCGTCCCGGATGACCTCGACGATATCGTCGACGGTGATCTGACCCACCAGCCGTCCGCCCGGATCGATGACCGGGGCGCTGATCAGGTGGTACTTGTCGAAGATGTAGGCGACCTCTTCCTGGTCCATGCCGACATCGATTTCGGTCGCCGCTTCCATCAGCTCGGCCAGCGGCGTGTCGCGACGGCTGCGCAGCAGGATGCTGATCGGGATCGCGCCGACCGGCTTGTAGGTCGGATCGACCACATAGACGTCGAAGAACAGCTCGGGCAGCTGATCGCCAGCGTCGCGGACGTGGTCGATGGTCTGGCCGACGGTCCAGAATTCCGGCGCGGCCAGGAATTCCCGCTGCATCAGGCGGCCGGCGGTCTCGTCCTCGTAGGACAGGGTCGTCTCGATGGCGGCGCGGTCGGTCTCGCCCATGGCGGCCAGCACCTGGAAGCGCTTGGTGTCGTCCAGGTCGTCGATGACGTCGGCGGCGTCGTCGGTGTCCAGTTCCTCCAGCGCCCGGGCCAGGGTCACGGACGGGGTGGCCTCCAGGACCTCCTCGCGGATGTTGTCCTCCAGCTCCGAGATGATCTCGCCCAGCGCCTCGGGGTCGAGCAGCGGAATCACCTGCTCGCGGTAGTCGGCGGTCAGGAAGCCCATCAGGTCGGCGACGTCGGCCGGATCCAGGGCGCCCACCAGCTCGCGCAGACGCTTGGTGTCGCCGCTGTCGGCGGCGTCGATCACCATCTCGACATAGTCGGGATTGAGGGCGTAGTCGTCGCCGAGGGCGAGATCTTCCAGCTCCTCGGGGGTCTCGGACTTGGCCAGCGGAATCTGGTCCAGCGGGATGTCATCCAGCACGTCGTCGGTCAGTTCGGCGGTTTCCCGGGTCATGGGGGCCTCCTGAGCTCTAAGAGCGCGTGGGTTCGTGGGCTGCGTCCGATGAAGCGACCCTGAGGCGAAATCAGGGCCAGAAACGATTAGAGCGCCCCTAGCGAGTCGGAAACCGATTTCGCCAGGAGCGCTCTATTCTGCGTTCAACACTGGTGCGGTCGAGAAGACTCGAACTTCCACATCTTGCGATACAGCGACCTCAACGCTGCGCGTCTACCAATTCCGCCACGACCGCATCGTGGTGAGGGGCGGCTGGTAGCAAACTGAATCAGCTTTGGGAAGAGCCGAGTTGATATGTCGCGGAAGTCGCCGCGCGATCTTCCCTCACGGCTGGCGCTTGCGACGCGGGATCAATGCGTAGGCGTTCTTGTCGTCGTCCGGAGAGTCGAGGAAATCCATCTTCAGAAGCAGACCCCGCGAAACGAAGCGGCCCTCGACCTTGGCGCGGGTCTCGCCGGCCTTGGCGCCCTTCAAGTCGAATAATGGCTCCACGTAGAGGAAGCTGATCCGGTCGCCTTTGATCTTGGCTGGAAACCGGATCGGGTCGTGGCAGGCGCCTTCGCACAGCGAGACATCCACGGTCGGCGACGGGCCGTCATTGACCTGGATTTGGATGCCGCCCTCGTCGCCCGTTTCCGCCGAAACGCGGACGGAATCGAAGTAGCCGCTGCGCGAAGGACTCGCCGCCCCGGCGCTGGTGGCCAGCACGCAGCCAGCCAGGATCAGGATCGCGCGTCGATATCGCATGAGGCCTCCGTTGGGAGGCTATGTTGGCATGCCCGACCTTGAGCGCAACCGAAGGTTACGCGCCGCCGGCCATGTAGTCGTAGACGTCGGCCGCGCGGGTCACCTGGATGGCGATACGATCATCGCTGATCTGGATTTCGCCGCGAGCGATCGGGTGGTTGTTGGCCAGGATCCAGACCTCGTCATTAGTCTTGGCGTCCAGCGGGATCACCGCGCCGCGGCCCATGCGCAGCAGTTGCTGCATGGGAAGGATCGACCGGCCGAGCAGGACGGAGATCTCGACATTGACGGCGTTGACCTGGCTCACGAAGTAAGACCCTTGAACTGACACACGCGACCGACCGGGTCGCCGCCGTCTCGATCGCAAGATTAGGGCCACATGCTTGCTCTCCCGTTAAGCGCTGAAAATACTGGGCTTCCGACAATGGGGCGCGAGGACGCGGCAAGCGTTGGGTGGGCGGTTTCGACCGACTACGTCCCCTACCCGGCAGCCGTTGCCGCCATGGAGGCCCGCGCCGCCGCCATCGCCGACGGAACGGCAGGCGAATTGATCTGGCTGCTGGAACATCCGCCGCTCTACACGGCCGGGGTCTCGGCCAAGCCGGGCGACCTGATCGAGCCCGACCGCTTCCCGGTGTTCGAGAGCGGTCGCGGCGGCCAGTTCACCTATCACGGCCCCGGCCAGCGCGTGGCCTACGTGATGCTGGACCTGACCAAGCGCGGCCGCGACGTGCGCGCCTTCGTCGAGGCGCTGGAGGCCTGGATCATCGACGCCCTGGCGGCCTTCAACGTCACCGGCGAGCTGCGCGACGGACGGGTCGGCGTCTGGGTCGAGCGCAAGGGCGCGGGCTGGAGCCGCGAGGACAAGATCGCCGCCATCGGCGTCAAGCTGCGCAAGTGGGTCAGCTTCCACGGAATCAGCCTGAACGTGGAGCCGGACCTTTCCCACTTCTCCGGCATCGTGCCCTGCGGCCAGACCGAGCACGGCGTGACCAGCCTGGTCGACCTGGGCCTGCCGGTGACCCTGGACGAGGCCGACGCGGCCCTGAAGGCCAGCTTCCAGAAGATCTTCGGCCCGGTCGATGACGCGGACGCGCCGATCTAGGGTCATGCGTTTTCATCCTCATGCGGCTTAGCCGCTGAAGGCGTGTGGGGAGGCGACGGAGCGGCCGGGCGAACCCGGGGACCGTAGTGGTTTGTGTGTTTCGGCTCGCTGACCGCTCCGCCAGGCTGTTCTTGCCCGTGAGGTCGGGAGGCGTGAGCGTTGTCTGCTCGGGTCCCCGTTTACCCCCGGACGGGCGCGGACCAAGTCGATCGGCTACATCCGTCTCGACCCCGACGATCCACGATAGGCGGCTTGTACGATCACCGCCCTGTCGATCCGCTGATGGTTTGGCCCCGGAGACTGCCCGTTCGCCAGCCGATCCGCCTAAAGAGTACGGACGGGGCGACTTTCGAGCCTCCAGGAACCGCCAGCGGCCCCGCTCAACCTACCCCCGCCGCCGTCTTGGGCCGGATCCAAACGCCCTCCCCCGCGACGGGGATGGCTTTGATTATCGCGGCGGATTCAACGCGGATCATTCAGCGGCGCGAAAAATCGACAAGTCATTGATTTCGTGGGGTTCGGCGCCGCGAACACGGGGATACAGCGCCCTCAATCCCCTCTCTCTTAGAGAGGGAGGGGCCCTCGCCTCCGGCGTGGGAGGGTGAGAGGTTACACCCTCTCCGGACGAGGCGCTGACGAAACGCGCGGCGGAACGGTCCAGGCTTCCCCGGCCGACGGTGAAACCTCTCACCCTCCCACCGCCTACGGCGGCGGGCCCCCTCCCTCTCTCCATGAGAGAGGGTTTCGTGGGCGCCTTCGTGGGCGAGAGGAACCTAGATCGAGATCGTCTTCAGCGGGTTCGCCCCATAGCGGTTCGCGCCCTGCTCGCCGCCCATGACCCCCAGCTCGACGATCGCCCAGACGATCACCAGGCAGAACATGAAATCCAGGAAGTGCTCGGGCTGCGGCCAGACGGCGATCACCGCCACCAACACCAGCAGCGACCACCAGCCCGAGCGGCCGCGATCGTGCAGGCGCTTGGACAGCACGCAGGCGCCCGAGAACAGCAGGGCCGGATAGACCAGCCAGCCGGTCAGCCAGTGCAGGGTGTAGCCGGCGATGGCCTCATACAGCACCGCCACGCCGATCAGGACCCCGGCCGCGATCAGGAACGGCGTCCGCGCCAGCCTGCCGTTCGACGACAGGAACAGCTCCGCCCATTCGCTACGATCGCTCATGCCCGCCCTCTTCGAGTCGACCGCTCGCCGACCCGGACAATCTAGGGCTTAGGCCGCGAGGGAGAAAGAGCCCCTAGTCGAGAGCCAGGGTCGTATTCGTACTGGTCACCTTGGGCGACGGGCCATAGCGGTTGTCGCCCTTGGTCCCATTGATCAGCCCGTAGTCGATGAACATGTAGAGCATGAACGGCAGCAGCAGAACGCTCACCCCCGCGACCGCCAGCTGATTTCCGCCCTGGGTCAGGAGAGTCAGACCCACACCGGAGCCATAGAGCACGACGAGCATGACGCTGGTGAAGAGAGCCGACCGATTGCGGTCGTGCCCGCGCTTGATCGTGATCGCTGCGGCGGGCCAAAGGAATAGCAGATCGAGACCATGACGCACCAAAGGCAGCCGTGAAGCCTCGGTCAGCCCCATGCCGAGCACGCCGCAGATCACGAGCAGGACCACAAGGCGTACGATCGTCAGACCGATGCTGGCGATCCAGTACTCCGACCGTCGGAAACGGCCGTCGAACCCAAACAGGCCATCAAGCAGGAACTGATTCTTCTTCGCCATAAGGCGAAGCTATCAACTCCACCTGAGGTCGCAAGTCGCCTTACGCGAACTCCACCAGGACCTCATCGGCGGCGACGGGATCGCCGGCCTTGGCGTTGACGGCCTTGACGGTTCCGTCGCGCTCGGCGCGGATGATGTTCTGCATCTTCATGGCCTCGAGCACGCAGACGACCTCGCCCTCGCGGACCTGCTGGCCGGCGGCGACGTCCATCGAGACCACGAGCCCCGGCATCGGCGACAGCACCAGCCTGGAGGTGTCGGCGGCCTGCTTCTCGGGCAGCTTGTCGTGCAGTTCGGCGTTGCGCGGGGTCAGGACCAGCACCCGGGCCTTGGCGGCGCGGTGGCGGATGGTGAAGCCCTCGGCGGCCGGCGAGACCTGGACCGTGAAGGCCTTGCCGCCCAGGGCGGCCTTGAACACCGGCTTGCCCGGACGCCAGTCGATGTCGGTCAGGGTCAGGGCGCGGCCCTCGTCGAGCAGGTCGACGGTGACGTCGCCGTTCTCGCCGGCCACCTTCGCCCGGCGCTTGGCGGGACCGACGGCCACGACCCACTCGGCGCGCGGCGGACCGGCCAGGCCCGAGGCGTCGGACCGGGCCCGGGCGGCGTGGACCCGCTGCATGGCCGCGCCGACGGCGGTCAGGATGTCGATCTGCTCAGACGTCGGCTCGGTCCCGGCGAAGCCGTCGGCGAACTCGTCCTTGATGTAGTTGGTCGAGATCTTGCCGGACCGGAACCGGGCCTGGTCCATCACCGCGGCCAGGAACGGGATGTTCTGGGAGAGGCCCTCGATGTGGAAGTCCTCCAGCGCCCGGCCCATGCCGTCGATCGCCGCCAGGCGGGTCGGGGCCCAGGCGCACAGCTTGGAGATCATCGGGTCGTAGTACATCGAGATCTCGTCGCCCTCGCGCACGCCCGCGTCGTTACGGATGGTGTAGCCGTCCTTCTCGCCTTCCGCCGGCGGGGCGTAGCGGACCAGCCGCCCGATGCTGGGCAGGAACTTGCGGTAGGGGTCCTCGGCGTAGATGCGGCTCTCGATGGCCCAGCCGTTGATCGAGAGGTCCTTCTGCTCGAAGGCCATCTTCTGGCCGGCCGCGCTGAGGATCATCTGCTCGACCAAGTCGAGGCCCGTGATCAGCTCGGTGACCGGATGCTCGACCTGCAGGCGGGTGTTCATCTCCAGGAAGAAGAAGCTCTTGTCCTGGCCGGCGACGAACTCGACCGTGCCGGCCGAGTCATAGTTCACCGCCTTGGCCAGGGCCACGGCCTGGGCGCCCATGGCCGCGCGGGTGGCCTCGTCCAGCAGCGGCGACGGCGCTTCCTCGATGACCTTCTGGTTGCGGCGCTGGATCGAGCACTCGCGCTCGAACAGGTGGACGACGTTGCCGTGCTTGTCGCCCAGCACCTGGATCTCGATGTGGCGCGGGCTCTCGATGAACTTCTCGATGAAGATCCGGTCGTCGCCGAAGCTGGCCTTGGCCTCGGCGCGCACGGCCGGGAAGCCTTCCTCGACGTCCTGGCGGCTCCAGGCCACCCGAATGCCCTTGCCGCCGCCGCCGGCCGAGGCCTTGATCATCACCGGATAGCCGATCTGCTCGGAGATCGTCACCGCCTCGGCCGTGTCGGCGATCTCGCCGATGTGTCCCGGCACGCACGACACGCCCGCAGCCTGGGCGAACTTCTTGCTCTCGATCTTGTCGCCCATGGCCTGGATGGCGCCGGGATTGGGACCGATGAACATGATCCCCTCGTCGGCGCAGCGCTGGGCGAAGCTGGCGTTCTCCGACAGGAAGCCAAAACCCGGGTGCACCGCCTGCGCGCCCGTCTGCTGGCAGGCGGCGATGATCTTGTCGGCGACGAGATAGCTCTGATTGGCCGGCGAGGGCCCGATATGCACCGTCTCGTCGGCCATCTCGACGGCCAGCGACCCCGCGTCGGCGTCCGAATAGACCACCACCGTCGCGATCCCCAGCCGACGGCACGTCTTGATCACCCGAACCGCGATCTCGCCCCGGTTGGCGATCAGTATCTTCGAAAACATCGCAACTTCCGCCCAAAGATCTTGTGCCTTGCGGCACGGCCTATCAGTCCCCGTCGGGTTTGCAAGCTTGCCCTTGGGGCGCTAAACCAGCCCCCAGGCATGACACCGGTTTCCATTAGTGCGGCGACCGCGATGAAACGCCACCGGGAGGAGACCAAAGATGAAGGCGATTTTCCTGGGATCGGCGTGTGCGCTGATCCTCGCCAACGCCGCCGCGGCCCAAAGCGCGCCCTTGGCGGCCGAGCCGGCGCTGCTGTTCAAGGTCTCGGGCGACAAGGGTCTGGTCGCCGACGTCGCCGCCGGTGACCCCGTCCCCAACTTCGCCGACAAGGTCACGCCGATCGCCGATGGCAAGGCGGGCAAGGGCTTCCACGCCGAGGACGACGGCGTCGTCTCGTGGAACGCGCCCGGCAACATCCAGGCCCAGCGCGGGACCCTCTCGTTCTTCTGGCGCTCGGGCTATCCGGTCGGGGTCGCGCCGTTCGTGATCTTCCGCGTGGGCTATGCCGACCATTCCAGCTGGGACATGGCGTTCCTGCGCATCGACTGGAACGGCCACGGCTTCGACGCCTTCGTCACCGACAACGGCCTCTCGCGCACCCGCGTGTCGTTCAAGCTCGACAGGAACCCGGCCGCGGACGCCTGGACGCATCTGGCCTTCACCTGGGACGAGACGAGCGGCGTGCAGCTGTTCGTCGACGGCAAGCTGGCCGCCAAGACCGAGGCCAAGGCCGTCTATGACTCGGGCCTCGATCAGTTCGGCGTCGCCGGCCGCGTGATCGCCCCGCATCAGGTGCAGAGCCGCTATAACTTCACGCGCGGCGGCGACCTGGACGAGCTGCGCGTCTACGACCGCCCGCTGGCGGCCGACGCCATCGCCGCCCTGGCCCGCAACGAGACCCCGGCGACGACCGCGCCGATCGCCACGCTCGAAAACCCCGCCGTCCATGCCGCCTGGAAGCAGCGCTACGGCTGGACCAAGACCCTGCCGCCGCTCCTGACCGACGCCCAGACCACGATCCGCAAGGTCGAGTTCAAGGACGCCAAGGACATCAAGGAATGGATGTGGAAGGCCACCGACGGCATTCCCGAAACCACCTGGCCCGGCGTCTACAACCGCTCTCGCCTGCCCGGCCGTGACGACTATTTCCAGCTGCCGGACTGGAACGTCTATGTCGACGGCGGCAAGGCCCTGACCCTGACCCTGCCCGACGAGCCGGTGAACCGCATCGAGATCCAGGGGCCGGCCTATGGCGACCTCAGCTGGTCGCCCCTTGGGACCGCCAAGGCCGGTGACAAGGGCGCCAGCGTCGGCTCGCGGGCCAAGGACCAGCAGCGTACGGTCAACACCCTGGCCAAGCCGCTGACCGGCGGCGTCCTGACCTTCACCAACGTCGCCCAGGAAACCCCGATCCAGGAGATCTGGGCCTACAACGTCACCGCCGGCGCGGAGCCGAAGGACGCGTTCAAGATGAGCTACGTGGTCCGCGCCGACGTCGCGCCGGACTATCTGAACCTGGCCGCCCTCAACGCCTATATCACCGGCCGCCACCCGGCCGGCGAGCGCGCCACGGTGGTGGCCCTGCCGGAGGGCGCGCCCAGCCGCAAGCGGCCCGCCGGCGACCTCGCGGGCTCGCCAGCCCTTGGGGGCCTGCCCATCGTCCACGTGCTGATCCCGTCGGGCTTCGGCGATGCGCCGGCGGCTCAAGCCTTGGCCCGCAACTGGGCCTATGGCTGGGAGAACGCCCGCGACGGCCTGGACGGCGTGGCCATCGACATTCCTTCTCTGCCTGGCGCCGCTGGCGCCATCATCCCGCTGAACATCCAGGTCAAGGACCCGATCTGGCCGGGCCGCAACATGATCGATGTCAGCGTCTCGGTGAAGGCCGACGAGCCCCGCACCGTCTGGCTGGACCTGCGCGACCGCATACTGACCTCCGACAGCCTGTACCTGACCCTCGCCGCCGACAGCGCCGAGTTCGGGCCCAAGGCCCTGGACGGAGCCAGGATCCGGCTTGTCCTCAAGGACCGCGACAAGGCCAAGGCCGAGCACGTCACCGACCGCCTGAACCAGGTGAAGGACAACTGGGCCTTCCTGGTCGAGGAGCACACCACCTCCAAGCGCCAGGGCCTCTATCGGCGCCTCTATGCCGATATCTCGGACCTGCTGAAGGTCGACCCCGACAACCAGATCGGCCGGGAATACTGGGGCGACATCACCTATGGCAGCCAGGGCTGGCCAGCGTTCGAGCAGCCCAAGCCGACGGACGGAACGCCGCTGTGGGCCTTCCGCCAGTTGGAAGACCTCAAGCTGGTCTCCAGCTTCGTCAACTGGTGGATCGATGAGCGCCAGGCCGACTTCGGCGACTTCGGCGGCGGCCTGTCCGACGACACCGACCTCCTGCAGCAGTGGCCGGGCCTGGCCCTGATGGGCGTCCAGCCGGACAAGATCACCCACTCGCTGAACCGCCTGACCGACGCGGTCTACAAGAACGGCATGTTCACCGATGGCCTCTCGACCATCGCGACCGACGAACTGCACGCCTATGAGGAGGGCATCAACAGCAACTCCGAGGCGATGTACGTCAACTACGGCGACCCGCTGACCGTCGAGCGCCTGTTCACCACGGTCAAGGCCCTGCCCCGCGTCGTGGACAGGAACCCGGCCGGCCACGTCCACTTCAACACCAACTGGTACAGCGGCAAGATCGCGTATCGCGAAGGCCCGTGGGAGTGGCAGAAGCCCTATTCGTTCGGCATCACCCACCCCTCGATCCTGATCAGCGACTTCAACGGCGATCCGACCGCGCGCAACACGATCATCGGCCTGGCCGACGGCTATCTGGCCCACGTGGCCAAGGACGGCTCGTATCCCAACGAGATCAACTGGCGCAGCGACGCCGAGCGCGGCGGCACGGTGCTGCAGGGATCGGGCGCGGACGGTCCGTTCCAGGTGTTCTGGCAGGCCTGGCGCCTGACCGGCGACAGGAAGTACCTGGCCCCGATCAGCTGGCGGATCGGCAAGGCCGGCGTCAAGGCGCTGGGAAGCATCAACGAGAACGCCCTGACCGAGATGGGCCTGAGCGCCGCCCACAGGGACCAGATCATCGCCGCCGCCAAGAAGGGCGGCGCGTTCGAGCGTTACAGCGCCTGGAACCTGACCGGCGACAAGACCTACCTGGAGAGCCTCTACGCCGACGAGATCCAGTGGAACGCCCAGCACATGTACATGCACACGGAAGGCCACTGGTGGTCCGACCGCGTGGAGCTGCCGTCCGACATCCTGCAGCGCACGCGCCTGGGCGGAATCGCCAACAAGCGCACGCAGATGACGCCGGGCCACACCGTCTCGTGGCGCTTCGACGGCGTAGACGGCGCTGAGGTGGCGGTGCTGGTCAATGACGCGACCAAGACCGGCTTCAAGGTCATCGCCTACAACACCACCGACAAGCCGGTGACGGCGACCATGACCGGCTGGAACATCGCGCCCGGCCAGTGGAGCCTCCGCCAGGGTCTCGACGCCGACGGCGATGACGCGATCGACGGCTCGGGCGAAACCCGCTCGCTGGCCTTCGAGCGCAGCCTGGGGACCAAGGTCACGCTGGCTCCGCGCCAGACCACGGTCATCGACATGAAGCTTGTGACGGCCGGCGACGATCCGGCCAGGCGCGCCGACCTCGGCGTCGGTCGCGGCGACGTCGTGGTGAAGGGTTCGACCATCTCCGCCACGGTCCACAGCCTCGGCGCCCAGGACGCTCAGGCGGCCAGGCTGGAGCTGGTCGACGCGGCCGGCAAGGTGCTGGCGAGCGCCCCGACGCCGGCCCTGAAGGCGCCGCTGGACCTGCTGCCCAAGACCGCTTCGGTGAAGCTGAAGATCCCGGCCGGGGTGAAGGCCCAGGGCCTGTGGGTCCGCATCGTCACCGCCCAACCCCAGAACACCGCCCTGAACGACGAGGTCGTGCTGCCATGACGAAGACCATCGCCCTGATCGCCGCCGGTCTCTGCCTGGCCGGCGCGCCCGCCCTGGCCCAGACGGCGGCTACGCCCCCCGCGCCGAACCCGGCCTATTCCAGCCGCGTGATCACCCTGGCCGAGGCCAAGACCGTGGTCGCCGCCGCCGAGGCCGAGGCCCGCAAGAACGGCTGGACCATGGTCATCACGGTGGTGGAGTCGAACGGTCAGCCGGTCCTCACCGAAAAGATGGACGGCGCGCAGTACGGCTCGGGCGAGGTCGCCCACAAGAAGGCCGCGACCGCCGCCAACTTCCGCCGCCCCTCGTCCTATTTCCAGGACGCCGTGAAGGCCGGGACGCTGAACGCGATCTTCACCGGCGCCATGGCGCTGGAGGGCGGCGAGCTGCTGATGGTCGACGGCAAGATCGTCGGCGCCATCGGCGTTTCGGGCGGCGCGACCGCCCAGGACGGCGTTGTGGCGCGGGCGGGGGTTGCGGCGCTCAGGTAGCGGCGAATTCCCGCGCGAACATCGCCTCGTAGCCGGCGATCGCGTCTTCGGCCTCCGGTGCGATCAAGCGCGCGACGGCGGCGGCGAAGGTCACCGGGGCCAGGCCCGAGGCGCTGACCACCTTGCCGTCGCTGACGGCCCTGGGCGTGTCGACATAGTGCTCGGCGCCCGGATAGTCGGTCACCGTCTTGGTCAGCCAGTCCTGTCCGTTCGAGGTGTGCTTGCGCCCCTCGAACAGGCCGGCATGGGCCAGGGCCGTGGTTCCGGCGCAGATGCCGGCCACCACCTTGCCGTCGGCGAAGGCCTGGCGCAGCAGGCCGCTGACCGCCTTGTTCTCGCCCTCGGCCCACGAGTCGCTGCCGATCAGGATGAAGACGTCGGCGTCGTTCAGCACCGGATCATCGAAGCGGTAGTCGGCCGCGGCCAGCACGCCGCCGATCGAGGTCTCAGGCTCGCCGTCCGGCGTGGCGATCTCGATCTGGACCTTCAGCTCGCGGCGCAGCAGGGCCAGCACGCTCCCGGCTTCCCAATCGGCCCAGCCGGGCTGCAAAAAGGCGACGGCGACGGTCATTGAGTGCCTCCTAGGGTCCTACCGGACGAACGCGCGAACACTTACATTGGCTGTCATGACAGACACAGCCGCCCTTTCAACCGCCGGATTCGACCTGACGCCGCCGACCGAGGCCGAGCGCGAACGCCTGGAGGCCGACCTGACGGCCGAAGAGGCCCGAGTCCTTCTGCATCACGGCACCGAGGCCCCGTTCTGCGGCGGCCTGCTGGGCGAGAAGAGCCCCGGCGTCTACGCCTGCCGCCTGTGCGGCCTGCCGCTGTTCAAGCACGAGACCAAGTTCGAGAGCGGCACGGGCTGGCCCAGCTTCTACGCCCCGTTCGCCGAGGATCACGTGCTGGGCGTCCGCGACGACTCGTACGGCATGGTCCGCATCGAGACCCGCTGCGCCCGCTGCGACAGCCACCAGGGCCACGTCTTCCCCGACGGCCCCGCCCCCACGCGCCTGCGCTACTGCATCAACTCGGTCTCGCTGCAGTTCGTGAAGTCGGGCGATCCCCTGCCCGACCCGCTGCATCGCGGCGACAAGATCGCGGCCTAAGCCGTCGACCAAAGAGCTGGGGCGAAATCACGGTCTCGCCCCAGCTTTTCTCAATTCCTATCGAATGGATATGAATTGTCTCCCGGCGGCGGACTCGGGCATCTGCGTCGGGTAGCCAGAGCACGCCCATGAGCCCAACGCCCGCCCTCTTCGAAGCGCCCCGCCGCGACCGCGCCAACTACGAACCAGAATGGCCGCCGATCCTGATCGTGCCGGGCCTCTACAATTCCGGCCCCGACCATTGGCAGAGCCATTGGGAGCGCGAGCTGCCCAACGCCCAACGGGTCGAGCAGCAGGATTGGGAGCGCCCCCTGCTGGGCGACTGGACCATCAGCCTGGCCGAAGCCATCCGCCAGAACCCCGGCGCGATCCTGGTCGCCCACAGCCTGGGCTGCGCCCTGGTCTGCCACCTGGCCCAAGTGACCGGCGGACGCGGCGTCGGCGGGGCCATGCTGGTCGCGCCGGCCGACGTCAATCGCGAGGGCCCGGCCGGCCGCCTGCTCGTCGGCTTCTCGCCGATCCCCCGCCAGCGCCTGCCCTTCCCCAGCCTGGTCGTGGCCAGCCGCAACGACCCCTATGTCGAACTCGAGCGGGCGGAAGCGTTCGCGCGGAGTTGGGGGTCTGAGTTCGTCGACCTGGGTCGGGCGGGACACATCAATGTGGATTCGGGGCACGGGGCGTGGATGAAAGGCCGCACGCTGCTGCGGGGGTTGGTGCAGCGGGTGGCGGCCGCTCAGCGGCTATAGTCCACTATGAAGGAAAGAGTTGGTGCGGGCGGTCGGGGTCGAACCGACACTCCTTTCGGAACCGGATTTTGAGTCCGGCGCGTCTACCAGTTTCACCACGCCCGCAGGCTTCGCGTCTCCGCGAAGGGTGGTCTTCCTAACAGGCGTCGCCGGCGATTTCCAGTCTTCAGAGCGCGGTTTAGCGACGGCCTTCGAAACCCCTATGGCGGGCTGATCGTCTCGCCGCCGGTCAGCTGGATGGCGGCCGTCTCGAGGTGATCCAGCAGGCGCTTGAACATCGCCACCTCACTGGGGGCCAGGCCGGCCAGCAGAGTCGCCTCATAGGCCAGGGCCAGCGGGGCGATCTCGGCGAACAGGCGACGTCCGGCAGCGGTGAGTTCCAGGGTGTGCGAGCGGCGGTCCGAGCGGACCGTCGTGCGGGCCACCAGCCGCCGGACGACCAGTTCCTGGGCGGCGCGGCTGACCCGGACCTTGTCCATCGCCGTGCGCGTGACGGCCGTATGCGGGGTCAGCGCCCCCTCGGCCAGCACCGACATCAGCCGCCACTGTGGGATGGTCAGGCCGAAGCGGTCCTCATAGGCGCGGGCGATCAGGCGACTGACCGCCGCCGACGCCGTAGCCAGCCGATAGGGAACATAGTCGATGAGGCTGACACCTGCCTCGGGCGCGTCGGGCGCGCCAGACGTGATCGGAGAGACCGTCGCGGTCATACCCTTCCTTTCGTCCTCCCGGGCGTGACCGCCTTGGAAGGCGCGGCCTTCGCCAATTCATTGCGCGTTGGTCGGGCCATGGCGTTGGCCCACGCGTCGTCTTGGTGTGAGCGTCCCCTGCCCGCGCCTCAACGACGGGGCGAGTTCGCTCGAAGAAGACCCACATTCGCACGCCGCTTGGGCAGAGAATAGCCGTCTCGCCCACCTGAACGGCGTTCTTATGCCTCGGGACGTCAGTGATGGTCGGCGCCGTGCGGCTTTTCCTTGGGCATCGGCGGCAAGGTGGTCAGCGACTTCTGGCAGTCCTCCAGCTCGCGCAGGCAGTTGGGACGGTTCCAGAAGTCGGCGAACTCGGCCACGGCCAGACGCAGCAGCTGCTTGAATTCCTTGGAGTCCGGGCCCTTGGGGCCCCCGTGGTCCTCGTGCTTGGCCTCCGGCTTGCACGACGCCAGCAGCACGGTCTGGGAGCCGACGATCGTCACGTTGCGACTCAGCACCTCGACACCGCCGCCGCGGCACTTGTCGTCGCACTTGTGCTTGTCGTGGCCGTGCTCGGCGCAGACCTTGTCGTCGCCATGCTTGTCGTCCTTGCCGTGCGCAGCGCCGGGGTGGCCGTCCTTGGCGGCTTCCTTCGGCTTCTCCTCGGGCGGCTTGCCGTCGATGGCGTCGGACAGGTGCTGGAACGCCTTGGCGCAGGGACCGCCGAACGTCAGCAGCGGCCCGATCAGGCGGTCGACCTCGGCGAGTAGCTCGTGGGCCTTCTTTTCCAGTTCGCCGGAGTGGGCGCTGCTGGCGGCCACGCACTTGGCCTTGATAGCCTCGTGGATCTTCTTGGGAACGTCGCTGGTCTTTTCGCCCTTTTCGCCGCGCCCCGTCAGGCGGCCGGCGAAAAAGGCCAGGGCCGCGATGGCGATGCCCGCGAGAATCAGCAGGAAGACCAGGGTCGGGTCGAAGACCGGCACCGGCTGCTCGACCGGAAATTCAGACTGGTACACGGCGATCCCCCTTGGCCCCATACGCCACGCGTCGAATAGCGCGGCTTATGGTTAACGCAGACAGCGTTATCTATGCACGGCCAAGGTGCTCAGGACGGGGCGGAAATGATGCTGGAGACGCGCGCGCCCGCGTCGTAGCGCGACGGACCGCCAAACACGGTCACCTCGCAGAGGATGTCGCCGCCCTCGGCCGAGGACCAGATATAGCTGCGCTCGACCTCGACATAGCGGCCGGCGGGCGAAATCCCCTCGAAGCTGTCGCCCCAGGGCACGATCCCGCGCAGGTCTCGCCAGCGCAGGGTCACGGCGCGCGAAAGCTCGTCGCGCGCCATGGCCTCCAGGTCGGGATCACCCACCGGACTGCTCACCGTAGGGGCCTCAGCCTTCGGCGGTGTCGCGGAAATAGGCCTCGACCTCGCCCTGCAGCTTCAGGGTCATCGGGTTGCCCTTGCGGTCCACGGTCTTGCCGGCGGCGACCCGCACCCACTTCTCGCTGATGCAGTATTCCTCGACATTGGTCTTCTCGACGCCCTTGAAGCGGATGCCGATGCCGCGCTCCAGCAGGTCGGCGTCGTAGTACGGGCTGTCCGGGTTCACGGAGAGGCGGTCGGGAGGCGTGTCGCTCATGGTCTTCTGGCTTTCGGTCGGGGCAGCGCGGCCCATGTCTTGGCCGGCGGTGATAGCCACGAAACGCCGAAAATCCAAATACGGCGACGCGCCGCCCGTCCTTTTAGGCCTGCGGGTCTTCCTTCACCGGGTCGGCGGACGACACCGTCCCGTCGTTGTTGGTGTCGTGCGTCACGAACATCCGCCAGCCGGAATAGTCGAACTCGGCGCGGGTGATGGCGCCGCTCTTGTCGCTGTCGAGCACGTCGAAGCGGACGTCGGCCTGGCGCATCTGGCGCTCGCGCTCCTCTTCCTTCTTCTCGGCCGTGCGGCTGTCAGTGGCGAGCCGCTTCTCGAGGCGCGCCTTGAACTCGCCGACATATTCGGCCCTCGACAGCACGCCGTTCCGGTCGGCGTCGGTGGCGGCGAACTGCAAGGCGCGGGTGGCGGCGTACTCGTCCTTGGTGACGACGCCGTCGCCGTTCTGGTCCTGCTCCTTGATGAAGGTGTCGCGGGCGTGCGAGGCGGCGTGGGCCGCCCCGGCGGCCAGCGAGACGGCGGCGATGGCGGCGAGAATCGTGCGGGTCTTCATGGGATGTCCTAGCGGAGGGATTCGAAGGTCAGGGCGTAGGTGAAGCTCTGGCCGGGCTGGCCAGCGGCGGCCGGAGCGATGCGGTAGCGGGTCTGGGCCTGGTAGATCCCCGACCTGTCGACCTTGAGGACGAAGCGCCCCTTGGCGTCGCTGGTCACGGTCCTGGGCGCGCTCTTGGTGTCGGCGTAACGGTCGTCGGCGCCCTGGACGGTGATCGGCTGGCCCGCCAGCGGCTTGCCGTCGAACAGCACCTCGAACACGGCGTCCTGGCCGGTGACGATCTTGCTGGGATGGGTGATGGCGTGGAATTCCAGGCCCTTGCCGATCGGGGCCAGGGCCGCGTCGCTCGGCGCGCCGCGCGTGACATAGACGTCCGCCATGGTCAGGCTCTGCATGTCGATGGCGTCGGCCGGGGCCTTGTCGCCCTCGAAGAACTGCCACTCGCCCTTGACCAGGGCGGCCTTGGCGACGCGACCGCCCCGCAGGCCGGTGGTGATGCGATAGGTGCCCGGCTTCTCGGTGACGGCTTCGACCAGCGCCAGTTCGCGCGTGTAGACCGGAGTCAGGGCGACACGGACCCCGTCGGGGCCGATCACGGCGTAGGCGTCGGACTTCATCACCACCTCGGGCGTGAAGAAGCTCTCGGTGAAGGCGCCTTGCACGGTGACGATCTTGCGGTCCGACGCGTCGAACACGGTCGGCAGCAGATAGGGCGAATGGGCCTGGGCGGCTGAGCCGGCCAGACCGAGCAAGAGCGCGCCGCCCAGCAGGCCAACGCGGAGAGAACGGATCATCGGGAACACCCCAGCCGCCGCTCCAGTCGCGGCGAGGCTTGGGATATTGCGATTAGTTCTGAGAATCAATTGCAAATAGCTTGACCGGTCTGGCGGGCCGTTTTACCCCGTCGCCACCAAGTTGCGAACAAGTCGCAAAAACCATCGAAGGGGATATCGATGTCTCGCCTCAAGCTGGCCGCCCTCGCGGCCGCCTCCTCCGCCGCGCTCATGGCCGTCGCCGCGCCCTCCTCTCAAGCCTGGGCCGCCGACAACACCGCCGACGCGGTCGAGGTCGACAAGGTCACGGTCACCGCCACGCGCTCGGAAAAGTCGGTCGACAAGGTCCCGGCGACGGTGAGCGTCATCTCGTCGGACGAGATCGAGGACGGCCTGGTCAAGGACATCAAGGACCTGGTCCGCGACGAGCCGGGCGTATCGGTCCGCAGCGCCCCCGCTCGCTTCACCGCCGCTGGCTCCTCGACGGGCCGCGACGGCAACGCCGGCTTCAACATCCGCGGCCTGGAGGGCAACCGCGTGCTGATCGTCGTCGACGGCGTGCGCGTGCCGGACGGCTTCGCCTTCGGCGCCCAGTCGACCGGCCGTGGCGACTATGTCGACCTCGACATCCTGAAGTCGGTCGAGATCGTGCGCGGCCCAGCCTCGGCCCTCTATGGCGCCGATGGCCTGGCCGGCTCGGTCAACTTCATCACCAAGGATCCGTCCGACATCCTGAAGGACGGCAAGACCTTCGCCGGCCGCGCCCGCGTCGGCTACGCCTCCGCCGACGAGAGCTGGACCGAGAGCCTGCTGCTGGCCGGCAAGTCGGACCGCTGGGAAGCCCTGGCGGCCTACACCCGCCGCGACGGCAAGGGCCAGAAGACGGCCGGGACCAACGACTCGGCCAATACCGACCGCACCACCGCCAATCCCGAGGACAATCAGTCCAATTCGTTCCTGGGCAAGCTGATCTACAGCCCCGACGACAGGAACCGTTTCCGCCTGACGGTCGACCATCTGGATCGCGACGTCGACTGGACCGTTCTGTCGGCCATCGCCAAGCCGCCGCTGGCCTCCACCAGCGTCCTCGGCCTGACCGCCTTCGACAAGATCAAGCGCAATCGCGTCAGCGCCGACCACCGCTTCGATGGCGGCGAAGGCCTGATCAAAACCGCCCGCTCGACCGTCTACTGGCAGAAGAGCACGACCCGCCAGTTCTCGGCCGAGGATCGCAACACCGCCGCCGACCGCACCCGCGACGCCACCTTCAACAACCGCGTCCTGGGCGCCAGCGTCGAACTGCACAGCGTGTTCGACACCGGCGCGCTGAAGCACGAGATCGTCTGGGGCGGCGACGCCTCGATCACCCGCCAGCAAGGCACGCGCGACGGCACGGTCCCGCCGGTCGGCGAGACTTTCCCCGGCAAGGCCTTCCCGACCACCGACTTCACCCTGGCCGGCCTCTATTTGCAGGACGAGATCGCCGCGGGCCCCGTGACGATCTATCCGGCCATCCGCTTCGACTACTACAAGCTGGACCCGAAAGCCGACCCGCTGTTCACCACCGCCGCGTCGGGCCAACACGACTCGCACATCTCGCCGAAGCTCGGCCTGGTGTGGGAGGCCAGCGACGTGGTCACCGTGTTCGCCAACGCCGCGGCCGGCTTCAAGGCCCCTGCCCCGATCCAGATCAACACCGGCTTCGCCAACCTGGTCTCGAACTACAAGTCGATCTCGAACCCCGACCTGAAGCCCGAGACCAGCAAGACGATCGAGGGCGGCGTCCGATTCCACCAGGGCGGCTTCCGCGCGGCCGCGACCGCGTTCACCGGCAAGTACGACGACTTCATCGAGCAGGTGCAGGTCGGCGGGAACTTCACCGCCGCCAATCCCGCCGTCTACCAGTACATCAACCTGTCCGACGCCAAGATCAGCGGCGCAGAGGCCAAGGCCTCGTTCGACTTCGGCAACGGCTTCACGGTCCGCGCCGCGGCCTCCTACGCCAAGGGCTCGTCCAAGACCGACGGCGTCCGCGCGCCCCTGGTCTCGATCGACCCGGTCAAGCTGACCGGCGGCCTCGCCTATCGCGCGCCGACGGGCCGTTTCGGCGGCGACCTCAGCGTCGTCCACGCCGACCGCAAGTCGGCCAGCCGCGCGGGCGTGACCTGCACTGGCGGCTGCTTCCTGCCGCCGTCGTTCACCGTCGCCGACGCCACCGCCTGGGTGGCCGTGACCGACACAGTGACCGTGCGCGCCGGCGTCTTCAACCTGACCGACGAGAAGTACTGGTGGTGGAGCGATGCGCGCGGCCTGGCCGACAGCTCGACGGTCAAGGACGGCTACAGCCAGCCCGGCCGCAACTACAGCGTCTCCCTGGCGCTGAAGTTCTAAACCCGCCGCGATCCTCGCCGGCGAACGCCCCGATCCGGCCGGATCGGGGCGTTTTGCGCTTAAGGGCCATGGGCGCGCCAAAAGCGCTTACACTTTGCGCGCTCACGCTTTACCACCGGCCAGGTCACGATATCGGAGTCCGCATGCTGCGTCGCCTCTACGACTGGGTCATGGGCCTGGCCGCTTCCCGCCACGCTCCGGTGAGCCTGTTCGCCGTCTCGTTCGCTGAAAGCTCGTTCTTCCCGATACCGCCGGACGTGATGCTGGCTCCGATGGTGCTGGCCAAGCCGGAGAAGGCCTGGCGCTACGCCCTGATCTGCACGATCGCCTCGGTGCTGGGCGGCGCCCTGGGCTGGGCGATCGGCTATTTCCTGCGCGATTTTGGCCTCTGGATAATGGCCGCGACCGGTCATACGGGCGGGCTCGAACAGTTCCAGTGCTGGTATGGCAAATACGGCGTCTGGGTGATCCTGGCCAAGGGCCTGACCCCGATCCCCTACAAGCTGGTGACCATCGCCTCTGGCCTGGCCGCGTTCAGCTTCCCGATCTTCCTGGTCGCCTCGGCCGTGACGCGGGGCGCGCGCTTTTTCATGGTCGCCTTCATCGTCAAGAAGTTCGGCCCCACCCTGCTGCCGATCGTCGAGCGCCGTCTGGCCCTGTTCGCCGGAATTTTGATCGCCCTCCTTGTCATCGGCCTGACCGCCAGCCACTTCATCGGCGGAGGCGGACATGCTGGAGCTTGTGGCGCGTGACGAACGACGATCCGAACACTGAACGCCCGGCTGGCGGCGAGACGCCGGCCCCGACCTTCATCGGCGTCGTCTATGACCTCGTGACCCGCCACTGGCCGCTGGTCGCGTTCCTGTCCAGCGCGCTGATGCTGGCTATCGCTCATGGCTTCGAGACCTTCGGTCACCTCGCGCCCTGTCACCTCTGCCTGAAAGCCCGCGAGGTCTATTGGGTCGCGGGGACCGTGGGCCTGATCGGCGCCGTCCTGCAGCGCACGCCGCTGTGGCCCCGCCTGCGCCAGCCGGCGAACCTGCTGCTGGGCGTTATCTTCCTCTATGGAACCGGCCTCGCGATCTTCCACGCCGGCGTCGAATGGAAGTGGTGGCCGGGTCCGACCACCTGCACCGGCAGCGGCGCGGCCAGCGCGGCCAACCTCTCGGCCATGCTGGACGGCTCGCTGAAGATCGAGGCGCCGATGTGCGACAAGGCCGCCTGGGTGTTCCTGGGCCTGTCGATGGCCGGCTGGAACGCCTTGGTCTCGCTGAAGCTGACCGTCTGGTCGGTGCTGGCCGGCGTGCGCAAAACGGAGACGCTGTCATGACCCGTCCGATCCCCGCTCGCCCCGGTCAAGGCGCCCTGAGTTCGCGCCTCGCCGAGATCCTGCGCGTCGACCAGGCCGGCGAGCTGGCGGCGGTGCACATCTATCGCGGCCAGGCGGCCGTCATGCGCGCCGCCCCCGGCCGTGAACGCATCGCCGGCCAGCTGGAGGAGATGGAGGGCCACGAACAGGTCCACCTCAGCCGCTTCAACGAACTGCTGACCGAACGCAACGTCCGCCCGACCCTGATGTCGCCGGTCTGGCGCGCGGCCGCCTTCGCCCTCGGCGCGGGCACCGCCCTGCTGGGCGACAAGGCCGCCCACGCCTGCACCGAGGCGGTCGAGACCGTGATCGAGAAGCACTATGCCGGCCAGATCGAGGAGCTGAAGGACCGCGACCCGGCCCTCGCCGCCGAGCTGACCCAATTCCGCGACGACGAGCTTGGCCACCGCGATATCGCCATCGAGGAAGGCGCGCACGAGGCCGTCGCCTATCCGCTGCTGACCGCCGTGATCCAGGCCGGCTGCCGCGCCGCCATCAAGATCAGCGAGAAGATCTAGACCCTCGGCTTGGCGCCCGCCTCGCGCGCGCCTACCGATGCTCCCACAAGACCTTGCGTTGGGGAGTCGTCTACTTGTCGTTCCGTATCTTCGCCGCCTGCGCGGCGTCGCTTCTGGCCCTATCGACGGCGACGTCTTGGGCCGCCGAACCCCTGAAGACCAGCGAACTCAGCCTTCAGACCGGGGGCCCGATGCCCGCCGAACAGCAGGCGCTGGGCTTCGAGCACGCCGACCTCAAGTTCAAGATCCTGCCCGACAAGAAGGCGATCGAGGGCGAGGCGACCCTGACCTTCACGGCCAAGGCGCCTCTGGACAAGCTGGTCCTCGATTTCGACCGCGTCTTCACGATCCGCAAGCTGACCATCGACGGCAAGGCGCTGAAGCCTGCGGCCTGGACCAACCCCGAAGGCCGGATGACCATTACCCTGCCCCACGAGGTGGCCAAGGGGCGGTCGGTCACCGCCGTGATCACCTATGACGGCGTCCCGCTGGAAGCCAAGCGTGCGCCGTGGGACGGCGGCTTCGTCTGGAGCAAGGCCCCGACCGGCGAGCCCTGGATCGCCACCGCCGTCCAGGGCGACGGCTGCGACATCTTCTGGCCCTGCATCGACTATCCGACCGGCGAGCCCAAGCTGGTGGACCTGCACATCACCGTCCCCGCCCCGCTGGTCGCTCCAGCCAACGGCGTCTTCAAGGGCATGACCGAGAAGGACGGCTGGCGGACCTACAACTGGCGCGCAAAGAACCCGAATACCTACGCCATCGCCCTGGACGTCGGCCCCTACGAGGAACTGACAGCGTCCTACAAGAGCCGCTTCGGCGACAGCTTCCCGATGTCGTTCTGGTATCTGAAAGGCAGCGCCGACAAGGCCAAGAGCCTGTTCGCCGAGTTCGCGCCGATGCTGGACTTCTACGAGCAGATGATCGGCCCCTACCCCTTCCGCGACGAGAAGATGGGCGTGGTCGAGACCCCGCACCTGGGCATGGAGCACCAGACGATCAACGCCTACGGCAACAAGTACAAGAAGGAGGTCTACGGCTTCGACTGGCTGCTGCAGCACGAGTTCGCGCACGAGTGGTTCGGCAACCAGCTAACCAACAGCGACAACGACGACATGTGGCTGCACGAGGGCTACGGAACTTACATGCAGCCGCTGATGTCACAATGGCTGCACGGCGACATGGAGTACATGGCGCGCCTGAACCAGATGCGGGTCGACACCAAGAACAGGTTCCCGATCGTGTCCGGCAAGCCGCTCAGGGAAGACGAGGTCTATAACGGCGAGCGCGGGCCCGGGAACGACATCTACTATAAGGCCGCCAATGTCCTGCACACGCTGCGGGCCCTGATCGGCGACGAGGCCTTCTTCAAGATCACCCGCATCGCCGTCTACGGCCGCGACGACCCGAAGTCCGGCAATTTCACCCCCCGCTATCTGGGCACCCGGGACTATATCAAGATCGTCAACCAGGTGACCGGCAAGGACTACGGCTGGTTCTTCGACGTCTATCTCTACGAGGCCGCGCCGCCGGAACTGGTCGAGACCCGCGAGGGCGCTGACCTGATGCTGACGTGGAAGGCGCCCAACGGCAAACCCTTCCCCATGCCGGTCGACGTCAAGGTCGGCGACCGGCTCGTCACCCTTCCGATGGCCGACGGCAAGGGCCGGCTCAGCGTCGGCGACACCGTGCCGGTGATCGTGGACCCGGGCTCGAAGGTCCTGCGCCGGCAGCCCTATCTGGAAGCCTATCAGGTGTGGAAGAAGGCCCAGGACGACGCCGCCAAGGCCGAGGCCGAAGCCAAGAAGAAGGCGGAAGCCGGGAACAAGTAAGCCTCCGCTAACCCTGTCCGTTCACCGGATGGCGCGACCTTCGCTGCTAGGACCCTGTCGTCCTTCCGGAGGTCGCGTCCCATGTTCAAGCCCGTGCACTTCGTCGCCGCCGCGCGCTTTACGCTGCTGGCCGGCGCCCTGTCCGTGGTGGTGCTGACCCTCGGCCCGTTCCAGGGCGCGGAAGGTCACTTGGGTCTGACCGACAAGGAGGCCCACGCGATCGCGTTCGGCGGCCTGCTGGCCGTGTCCTTCCTGGCGTTTCCGCGGATGCGCCGCAACGACCTGATGATCGCGGCCCTGGTGCTGGGCGCGGCCATCGAAGTGGCCCAGGTCATCGCCCATCGCGACGGCAATATCGCCGACTGGCTGGCCGACGCCGCCGGCATCCTGACGATCTACGGCGCCAGCATGATCGAGACGGTCCGCAAGATGGCTCGCGAACAGGGCCATCTGACGTTCGCGCAGATCGCCGCGCAGGACCGCCGTCGCGGCCGCCGCCGTCGCGCCACGGCGTTCGAGCCGGTCGAGACGGCCGCGTCCAGCTTCGCCGAACGCGCCGCCCGCCGGTTTCCGGTCAGGTAATGCGCTTGACGCTGACCGGGTCGCTGCCCGGGAAGCTCTCTTCCAGGCCCTCGTCCAGCAGGGCTTCCTGACGGCTCTCGGACTTGGCGACCTTGTCGGCGAGCTGATCGTGCTTCTCATTGTCGGCCAGAGGACGCTTGGCCTCGCGCGCATGCGGCGCGTCGATATGTCGGTCTTCCGGACGGACCTTGCCCTCCGAGGCCGCGTCGGCCGTGGATGCGGCGGAGCCGTGCGTGAAGTGGCGCTGGTCGCTGTCGGTGTTGGGTTGTCGGCTCATGGCGTAATCTCCCGTGGCTTTTCGCCTCGGATATAAAAACCCGCCGGTCCAGGTTCGGGTTGCATGGGCCGCCCCTCGCGACACGTGCCCGTCTCGCGCCCGAAATTTTTCAGCGAGCTTTGGAACCTTGGCCTTGCGCCCCGCATTTGAGGTTCAGCTTCGGCGGTCTATCCCCTTCCGCTCACAGCCACGGCCCGGGACAGCTATCCCCTTCGTGCACAGCCCGGGCCGTTTTGCTGTCCGAAGCCAGAGGCCTAAGCCTCCAGCTCGATGTCCCAGTAACAGATAGTCCAGCCAGCTGACGTGCAACCGCCCCGGCGGGAACCGACGTCCCCGCTCCTGCAACTCGTGCATCGAAGGTCGGCGGGCGTTGTGGAAGGGCTGCATGCCCGCTTCGCGCGGCGTGCGGCCGCCCTTGCTGAGGTTGCAGGGCGCGCAGGCGGTGACGATGTTCTCCCAGGTGGTCCGGCCGCCGCGCGAGCGGGGAATCACGTGGTCGAAGGTCAGATCCTCCGGCGAACCGCAGTACTGGCAGCTGAAGCTATCCCGCAGGAACAGGTTAAAGCGGGTGAAGGCCGGCGGCCGCTCTTGCGGGACATACTGCTTCAGCGCCACGACGCTGGGCAGCCGCATCTCGAACGACGGCGAATGGACGACCTGATCGTAGCTGGCCACGACGTCGACGCGATCCAGGAAAACCGCCTTGATGACCTCCTGCCATGGCCAGACGGACAGCGGATAGTAGCTGAGCGGCCTGAAATCGGCGTTGAGCACGAGGGCCGGCATGCCCGAGGGCGGGCGCGTGAGGACCTGCATCAGATCCCCCCTTCGAGGCGAACGTGAGAGCGTTCAGCGCCTCGGCTGATGTGGTACGCGACAGGACTGAAGACGGGCCTCCTTCCTACGCTATTCAGGGAATCGCCATTCATTCCCGAACGCATGGAAAGGATGGGCCATGTCAGCGACAGAACCAAGACATCTCGCCGACCGAAGCTAGAAAGGCGCGATCTCGCGACGTTTCACGGCGCCATAGCAGGCCCAGAGCAGATGGGCGGCGACGCCGCGATAGGGCCGCCAGAGCTCGGCGCGGGCATAGGCCTGCTTCTCGGTCGGCCGGACCTCGGACCGGTCGGCCCAGCGCATGGCCTCCTGCAGGGCGATGTCCCCGCCCGGGAACATGTCCAGCCGCCCCTGGGTGAACATCAGATAGACCTCCGCGGTCCAGCGGCCGATGCCGGTGATCGCCGTCAGCGCCGCGATCGCCTCCTCGTCGGACAGGCCCGGCAGGGCGTCGAAATCGCAGGTCCCGGCCAGGTGGGCGTGGGCGATGGCGCGGACGTAGCGGGCCTTGGGCCGCGAAAGGCCCAGCGACAGCAGATAGGCGTCCTCGTGGCCCATCACCGCGTCGGGCGTCATGTCGGGCAGGCCCGCCTCGACCCGCGCCCAGATGGCGGCGGCCGAGGCCAGCGAGACCTGCTGCTGCACGACCATCTTCAGCAGGCCTGGAAAGCCGCCCGTACTCACGCGCCATTCGAAGGATGGCGTGACGGCCTCGATCGCGGCGAGCGCCGGGTCGACGGACGCCAGATGCCTGCGGGCTTCAAGAAGGGCGTCGGCGGTGGGAGGAACGAACATCCTCCTCAAGGGACCCCGCCCCGGGGCCGCTGACAATCCGGAACTTGCTGGACTATCCGATGCGGGTGATCTCGACCTCGCCGCCTGGCGCCGGGGAGACGTCGCCGACGCCCTTGCCCAGCAGGGCGCGGGCGATCGGCGCAACATAGGACACTGAGCCCTTGGCCGGGTCGGCCTCGTCCTCGCCGACAATGCGGAAGGTCTGCACGCGCCCGTCCTCGCGCTCGAAGGTCACGCGGTCGCCGAACTGCACGGCGGTCTTGTCCGGGTCCCGTTCCATCAACTGGGCGGTGGCGCGGCGCGCGGACCAGTAGCGCAGGTCGCGGGTGGCGCGCGCCATGGCCGTGCGATCGCCATCGGCCGCCCCGCCGGCGCTCTGGGCCGCGCTATAGGCCGCGCGCGCCGACGCCAGCTCGGCCTCGATCTGGGCCAGGCCTTCGGGCGTGACGAGATTGGGATGGGTTGAGATCGGGCGATCGGGCAGGTCGGCCGCGAAGGCCTCGCTGTCGCCTTCCTTGGTGAAGGCGACGCTCATCGGACGATATCTTGGATCATGGAGAAAGCCTGCGACGCGCACGGATGAAAACGGCGTCGGAAGGCCTAACGCGCCGGACTCTGGTTAGCTCCGCGACAGCAAAGCTTCAAGCCGAACGCGGCGGCGGGCGCTCAGGGGCGGACCCGCCGACAGCGAACAATCAGTCTTGAGTTAGAGAACCACGCCCGCGACGGCGGCGGCGACGCCCAGGGCGATGACGAGGAAAT
Source organism: Caulobacter sp. UC70_42 (assembly GCF_044056025.1). Lineage (NCBI taxonomy): Bacteria > Pseudomonadati > Pseudomonadota > Alphaproteobacteria > Caulobacterales > Caulobacteraceae > Caulobacter > Caulobacter sp. UC70_42. The sequence continues at coordinate 5,141,383 of NZ_CP171994.1, forward strand.
AGCCGGCGGCCAGACGGTCGAAGGCGTTTTCGAAGGCGGTAAGCGTGCGATGCATGAGAAGTCCCTCTTTTCGTGTCCCGCCCCCGATGGGCCCTGGCCGGACTCCGCCGAACCAATCTGGACGATGCTTAGATAGCACCGATCTAAACGACGTCAAGATAATCTGTACAGTGTTTGGATGAAAATTTAGAAAGGCGCTGTTACAGTGAGGACCGATGAGCACCGCGACCGCCGAATCCCGTCCGTATCACCATGGCGACCTCAGCCGCGCCCTGGTCGACGCCGCCCGCAAGATCCTTGAGACCGAGGGTCCGGCGGCCCTGTCGCTGCGGGCCGTGGCGCGCGAGGCCGGGGTGAGCCCCGCCGCGCCCTATCATCACTTCAAGGACAAGGCCGAGCTCTTGGAAGCCGTCGCCCATGAGGGCTGGCACGAGCTTGATCTGGCGCTGTCGGCGGCCCGCGCCTCGAACCGACGACGCCCGCGCGCGGATCAGCAATCTGGGCGTGGCCTATGTCTGCTTCGCCCGCGACAACCCGGCGCTCTATCGCGTGATGTACGACCGCTCGCGCGACAAGGACGCCCTGCCCGACCAGCTGAAGGACGACGGCGCCTATTGCCAGGTCCGTGACACCATCAACGAGAACAGCGGCGGCCACGTCAGCGACATCGACCTGGAGCTGGCGACCATCGCCGCCTGGTGCGCCGGCCACGGCCTGGCCGAGATGATCGGCTTCAAGCAGTTCGCTCCGCTGAAGGCGCAGCTGGGCGGCGAGGAAGCCTTCCTGCGCGCCGTGTTCGAGCACCTGGGCATGTTCGCGAAGTTCACCGCCCCTCGGGACTGAGATCGAGCGTGACCTTCGTCACCCGGTTCGCGCCGTCGCCGACAGGCTATCTGCATCGCGGCCACGGATTCTCGGCGCTCACCGCCTACCGCGCCGCGCTGGAGGCCGGCGGCCGCTTCCTGCTGCGGATCGAGGATATCGACGCCACCCGCTGCAGGCCCGACTACGAGGCGGCGATCCTGGAGGACCTGGCCTGGCTGGGCCTGGAGTGGGAAACGCTCGTCCGTCGACAGTCAGAGCATCTGGCCGACTACCACGCCGCCATAGAGACCTTGCGCGAGCGCGGCCTGGTCTATCGCTGCTTCAAGACCCGCAAGGAGATCGACATCGGCCGCGCCCCGCACACGCCGGCGGTTCCCTATGTCGGCGCGCCCCTGCCCGCCGACGAGGAGGCCCAGCGTCTCGAACGCGGCGAGGCCTTCGCCTGGCGACTGTCGCTGGCGGCGGCGCGTGAGGCGCTGGGCGGATTCGATGGCCTGACCTTCGTCGAGCAGGGCGCGGGCCCCAATGGCGAACGCGGGACAGTCCAGGCTCGCCCGGAAACCGCCGGCGACATCGTCCTGGCCCGCAAGGACGTCGGCGTCGCCTATCACCTGGCCGTGGTCCACGACGACGCTCTGCAAGGCGTCACCCATGTGATCCGAGGCCAGGACCTGTTCGAGGCCGCTCACATCCAGCGCCTGCTGCAGGCCCTGCTGGGCCACCCGACTCCGACCTATCGCCATCACGGCCTGCTGGTCGGTCCGGACGGCAAGCGCTACGCCAAACGGGACAAGGCCCAGACCCTGCGTGAACTCAGGGCCGCGGGCATGAGCGCGGCCGAGCTGCGGGCCGAACTCGGCTTTTAGGCCCCGCCCCCGGCCTGCTCGACCAGCTGGCCCATCGTCTTCAGATAGTTCGAAAAGGCCGCTCTCCCGGTCTCGGTCAGGCGCACGCGGGTCAGGGGCTTGCGGCCGACGAAGCTCTTGTCGATCGAGACGTATCCGGCCTCCTCCAGCTTGCGCAGGTGGATCGACAGATTGCCCTGGGTGACCTCCAGCACGTCCTTCAGCTCGGTGAAATCGGCGACCTCGGCGCTGGCCAGGTAGGCGACGATCCCCAGCCGCACGCGGCCATGGATGACGTCGTCCAGCCCGCTGATGTCGAACCTGGGCGCCACGATCGTCTCAGGCGCCCGGCCGCAGGGCCTGGCGCATCATGAAGAAGCCGGGGGCCCCCATGAAGGCGAACAGGCCGAAGGTGGCGATCGCCAGATAGAGGTCCGCGCGATGGATCAGCATTCCCATGGCGACGCCCGACACCAGCCAACCGATCGCCACCAGCGCCATCCACGCCCGCTTGCGCAATACGAAACTCACGTACCAGACCGCGCCCTGCAGGATAAACACCACGGCCGGATGGAACAGCCAGTAGCGGAAGTCGTGGTTGCGCGCGGCGGCCGAGGCGAAGACCACCACCAGCGCCAGATTGGCGATGCCCGTGCCCGCGAAGGCGGCGTTGACGGCGCGGTTGGTGACGCCGCGCTGGGGGTTCTTGCGGTCGATGACGATGACGATGGTCATCAGGATCAGGAAAATCACCGTCGGCGCCCAGGCCATCACGATGTTTCCCGTCGCCCCCAGGCTCAGGAGGCCCTTCTCCTGGACGAAATAGCTTAGGGTTTGGACGCCGTAGAGCACGCCCGCCGAGCCGTAGAGCGCGCCTCCGGCCACGCCCAGCCCGCCGCGCTCTTTGCCGCCATCGGCGAGGCCGCGCAGGAAGGCCAGGTCGTCCTGGGCGCTCTTGAGCTTGCTAAGTTGATCCTCTGGCATGCCGATCCCCTTCAGCGCTGCATCATGACGGCTCACAGGATTCGCCCCAACAGCGGCATGCGGCGCAGGACCATGGTGGTCAGCCAGCTGAGCACGACAGCCCCGCCGAACGCGACGCACCCCTTGGCCAGACCGCCCCAGGCCTGCGGCAGCAGCAGCCAAGCCAGCCAGGACGTGAAGACGTAGTGGGTCAGATACATGCCGTAGGCGTTGGCTTGCAGGCTCCGACCGATGGGCCCCGTCTCGCGGACGAAGCGCAGGAAGGTCGCCAGCGCCGCGAACGACAGCGTGGCGCAGGCCAGGCAGAACATCAGCCCACCGAACGAATCCAGCAGCGGCCTGGGCGGAGGGTTCGGCGAGAAGGCGATGATCATGGTCGCCACCGCCCCGACGATCGGCAGGATCGGGGCCAGCTGCCAGAGCTGCCAGCGCTTGGCGAGCTTCCCCTCGGGATCCGTCAGGCCATGTCCCACGCCCGCGGCGCCGACCGCGATCCCGGCCAGGAAGTAGACGAAGTAGTGGCCGATGCGCGCGGTCTGGACCACGAACGGTCCGACCATCGTCCAATGACCGAACGGGGTGGTCATGGCCAGCGGCAGATAGGCCATCAGGCTTACCGCCGCCAAGCCGCAGAAGAACCGACCTGGCTTGGCGTCCGCGCCCTTCGCCGCGCGACCGAGGACGTCGGTGACGCCAGGCCACATCGCGTAGACCGCCGTGAAGAGCCCGCCGAACGCCAGCAGCACCCAGAGGAACCAGGCCGGGCCGCTGGGCCAGAACGGCAGATGCGTCCAGGCCTCGGCGAAGGCGGTGAACGACGGCGCGCCGCCCGACTGCAGCCAGGCCGGGAAATAGGCCAGCGGGGCCAGCAGGCCGATGGCGAGGACGAACGGGACGCCCAGACGCAAGGCCCGGCTCTTAAGGTAGCCGCCCGCCCCCTTGGCCTTCAGGCCGTCGGCGACGAACAGGCCCGAGATGAAGAACATCAGCGACATGAAGAAGAGGTCGTTGACCAGGGTCAGCAGGCTCCAACCGCCGAACTTTTGCGGGTCCACGACCGGGAAGGCCGTCCAGAGAATCGGCTGGGCGTCGAACGCCTTCGGGGCCGGCGCGTACGGGTGATAGGTCAGCACCGCGTGGTGGGCGATCACCAGCAGGGTGACGAAGGCGCGCAAGGCGCCGATGGGCGCGTTGCGACCGCCGATCTGGACGAGCGTCGATCTCTCGGAGGCGCTGAGGGGCGCGTGCATGGCTTCGGTCTCCCCCTTGAAGGTGGCCACACCATCGATCAACAAGTTTGTTTTGTAAACTAGTCTGCTAATACGCTCCCCTAAGCGACGCCAGGCGGAGCATCGCGCTGCCTTCAGCGAACCCAGTAGCTGTAGCGATACCCCGGCGTGAAACCCTCGTCGGCATAGAGGGCGATGGCTGGCGCGTTGTCGGCCTCGACCTGCAGCCAAGCGCGATCGGCGCCCAGGGTCTCCGCCTCGGCCAGCAGAGCGCGCAGCACGCGGCGGGCCAGGCCCTTGCGACGATGGTCGGGGACAGTGCGCATGCCGAAGATCCCGGCATAGCCGCCGCCGATGGCGCTGGCCCCGATCGCCGCCGGAGCGCCGTCGATGTCCAGCCGCGCGAAGCGGGCGGGCGCCGGGATGCGGCCGAGGGCCTCGAGACGCTCGCGACCATCCTCGGGATCGCCGGCCGTGGCGGTGAAAACGGCCTCGAAGGTGGCGTCGGGCATGTCCGACAGGCGGATCGCCGCGTCGCCCTCCCCGCCCGCCACATCCTTCAATTGGCCCAGCATCACCAGGGTCGCCTTGCAGGCGCGGTAGCCGCGCGCCGCCAGCCGCGCGGCCAGATCGGCGGGCGCCACGACGCCATCGGTCAGCTTGAAGCGCGGCGGCAGGCCGCGTTCGGCGAACCAGGCCTCGACCGCATCGAGCGCGGCCTCCGGATCGCGATCCGGCGTCGCCAGCGGCCAGCAGGCGTTGATCCGCATCGAGCGGCCGGACGAGGCGTTCAGCCGCCAGCCGCCCAGCCGCGCGCGCTCACGGGCCGGCCAAGCGTCGTCAGCCAGGGGCTCTAGAAGCGCCGGATCGATCACTTCTCGGCCAGGAGCTTCTCGACGATTCCGCGCGCTTCCGGGCTGGACCAGTCGGCCGGACCGGCCATGCGGGCGCGCTCACGGCCCTGGCGGTCGTAAATGATCGTCGTCGGATAGCCGGCCGCCTTGGGCTCCAGCGCGAACGAGAGCTTGTAGGACGGATCGCGATAGGTCTTCAGCGGCGGATTGGCGGCCATCTCCTCGTTGACGAGGTTGAGGTCGCTATCGCGGTCGACGCTGATCGGCAGTACGGTCACCGGCTGGGTGGCGTAGACGGCCTGCAGCTTGGCCAGGGTCGGCATCTCGGCCTTGCACGGCGCGCACCACGTCGCCCACAGGTTCATGACGACGACCCGGCCCTTGAAGTCGGCCAAGGTCGCGGGCTTGCCGTCCAGGCTGGTGAAGACCGTGTCGGGCGCGGGACGCGGCATGGCGGGCACGTCGAGCTTCTCCAGCGTTCCCTTCTTGAATTCCTTGAGATCAGCGGGCCCATGGGGTTTGAACGAAGCACTGGCGATGACGTATAGAACCGCCGCCACGCCGACGAGGACGACGCCGCCCAGCGCCAGCCTTATCGGGTTGCGCTTCTTGGCCGCCGCCTCCGATTGGACTTCGCTCATATGACCGACAACGCCTCCGATACGCCCAAGGCCGACAAGGGCCAGGGTCAAGCCATGTGGGGCGGTCGGTTCTCGGCCAAGCCGGCGGAACTGATGCAGGCGATCAACGTCTCCATCGGCTTCGACAAGCGCCTCTGGGCGCAGGACCTGGCAGGCTCCCGCGCCCACGCCCGGATGTTGATCAGCCAAGGTGTGATTGCAAGCGCCGACGGCGAGGAAATCCTCAAAGGCCTCGACACCATCGAGGGCGAGATCACGGCCGGGACCTTCCCGTTCCGCGACGAATACGAAGACATCCACATGAATATCGAGGCGCGGCTGCGCGAGCTGATCGGCGCGACCGCCGGCCGGCTGCACACAGCCCGTTCGCGCAACGACCAGGTGGCCGTCGACTTCCGCCTCTGGGTCCGCGACGCCGCCGACCGCTCCGCGGCGCAACTCGAAGCCCTGCAAAAGGCCCTTCTGGCCCAGGCCGAGGCCCATGCCGACGCCCTGATGCCGGGCTTCACCCACCTGCAGCCGGCCCAGCCGGTGACCTTCGGCCACCACCTGATGGCCTATGTCGAGATGTTCGGCCGCGACGCCAGCCGCTTCCGCGACGCCCGCGCCCGCATGAACGAGTGTCCGCTGGGCGCCGCCGCCCTGGCCGGTTCGCCGTTCCCGATCGACCGTCACCAGACGGCGGCGGCCCTGGGCTTCGACCGCCCGACCGCCAACTCGCTGGACAGCGTCTCGGCCCGCGACTTTGCGCTCGAAGCCCTGTCGGCCGCCTCGATCACCGCCACGCACCTGTCGCGCTTGGCGGAGGAGATCGTGCTGTGGACGACGCCGATGTTCGGCTTCATCAAGCTGACCGACGCCTTCACGACCGGCAGCTCGATCATGCCGCAGAAGAAGAATCCCGACGCCGCGGAGCTGATCCGCGCCAAGGTCGGCCGGATCCTCGGTTCGCTGACCACCCTGAGCGTGGTCATGAAGGGCCTGCCGCTGGCCTATTCGAAGGACATGCAGGAGGACAAGGTCCCGACCTTCGAGGCCTTCGACGCCCTGGAACTGTCCCTGCTGGCCATGGCCGGCATGGTCGCCGACCTGACGCCGAACACCGAAAACATGGCCAAGGCCGCCGGCGCGGGCTTCTCGACCGCCACCGATCTGGCCGATTGGCTGGTGCGGACGCTGAACATGCCTTTCCGCGACGCACACCACGTGACAGGCTCCGCCGTGAAGACGGCCGAAGGCCTTGGCGTCGATCTGGCCGATCTTACCTTGGAGCAGTTCCAGGCGATCGAGCCCCGGATCACCCAGGACGTCTACGCCGTTCTGACCCCGGCCGCCTCGGCGGCCAGCCGCATGAGCTACGGCGGGACCGCCCCCGCCCAGGTCCGCGCCCAGATCGCGCGTTGGAAGGAAGTCCTCGCATGACGCCCCGCAAGCTCGCCTCGCGCCCCCTCACCCTGCTGGCGTTGACCGCCCTGGCCGTCACGGCCGCCGCCTGCGGCAAGCAAGGCGCTCTGGAACGTCCCGCGCCGATGTGGGACCCGGCCAAGAAGGCCGCCTGGGAAGCTGAACGCCGCGCCGCATCGGCCCAGGCCAACCAGCCGGCCCGCGCCGGCGGCGCCCAGGAGATCCGCGACCCGGCCTCCAGCAACCGCACCATTCGCGAAGCGCCGCTGCCCGGCACCAACGATCCGTTTGGCGGCCCCTCGCAAGCCGGCTTCCCCGGCGCCACGCCCAGGTAAGAGATTCCGTTGAACCACTTCGAGTACGGCCCCGAGGGCCTGGCCTGTGAAGGCGCGCCCTTGGCCAGGATCGCGGCGGAGGTCGGCACGCCGGTCTACGTCTACAGCCGCGCCACGCTGGAGCGGCACTTCACGGTGTTCCGCGACGCTCTGATCGCCGGCGGCGTGGTCGACCCGCTGGTCGCCTACGCCGTGAAGGCCAATTCAAACGTCGCGGTGCTGAAGGTGCTGGGCGACCTGGGCGCCGGGGCCGACACGGTCTCTGAGGGCGAGGTCCGCCGCGCCCTGGCCGCGGGCATCCCGGCCGAGCGCATCGTCTTCTCCGGCGTCGGCAAGGTCCGTCGTGAGATCGCGTTCGCCCTCAAGGCCGGCGTCGCCGAGATCAACGTCGAGTCCGAGCCCGAACTGAACCTGATCGCCGAGGTCGCGGCCAGCCTGGGCCTGAGGGCCAAGGTCGCCTTCCGCGTCAATCCGGACGTCGCGGCCGGCGGCCACGCCAAGATCGCCACCGGCAAGTCCGAGAACAAGTTCGGCGTCTCGTTCGCCGAGGCCGCGCGCCTGTACGCCAACGCCAGCAACAACGCCAATCTCGAGCCCATCGGCGTGGCCTGCCATATCGGCAGCCAGATCACCGACCTGACGCCCATGCGCGCGGCCTTCAGCAAGATGCGGGGTCTGGTCGAGCAGTTGCTGGGCGAAGGGCTGTCGGTCGAGCGCCTGGATCTGGGCGGCGGCCTGGGCGTGCCCTACTTCAACAGCCCCGCGCCCCCCTCGCCGGCCGAGTTCGGCGCGATGGTCGGCGAGGTCACCAAGGGTCTTCCCGTCAAGCTGGCCTTCGAACCGGGCCGAGTCATCGCCGCCAACGCCGGCGTGCTGGTCTCCGAAGTGATCCATGTCCACGAGCGTCCGGAAGGCCGCAAGTTCCTGGTCATCGACGCGGCCATGAACGACCTGATCCGGCCGGCCATGTACGACGCCTTCCACGACATCCGCCCGGTGGTGAAGCGCCCGGAGGGTAGCGAGAGCGTCTACGACGTGGTCGGCCCGGTCTGCGAGACCGGCGACACCTTCACGCGCGATCGCGCCCTGCCGACGTTCGTCGCGGGCGATCTGGTGGCCTTCATGTCGGCCGGCGCCTACGGCTCGGCCATGGCCAGCGAGTACAACACCCGGCCGCTGGTTCCCGAGGTCCTGGTCGACGGCGACCGCTACGCGGTGATCCGCGCGCGCCCGACGTATGACGAGATGCTGGCGCGGGATCTCGTTCCGGACTGGATCTAGGTAATTTTACGGAAGCCTCAAAAAGACCCCACAGCCACAAGGGATTAACCAACGCGTTGTAATGCTGCTCCCGTTTCGGGGAACAGTGGAGCTCGGCCGTGGGCAACCTCATTGAATTCGACAGTATCGAGGCCCAACGGAAGCTCGGCGGCCATCTGGTGCTGGCCTGTATCGCGGCGCTGGTTCTGATCACCCCGGCCGCCGCCATGATGGCGGGTCGCCCGGTCCCGCCGCTGGCTGGCGCTTCGGTGCTGCTGGCCGCCCTGGCCTGGGGCGGCTGGGCGATCTGGCGCGACAACGCCGCTCAGCGAATCTCGACCGCGCTGACCTTGATGGGCCAGGTCAGCCTGTTCATCGCCGCCTTTTCCGGCCATCCGCTTCAAGCCGACGCCCGCATGGCCTACCTCGCCGCCCTGGCCCTGCTGGTCGCCTATGGCGACTGGCGCGCCGTCGCCGTGGGCGCGGCCTCCGTGGTGGGGATCGAGCTGTCCATGGCCGCGATCGCCCCGCACGTTCTCATGAGCGGCGAGGTCACGCCCCTGCGCCTGGCCTTCGACGCCGGCGTCACCTTCGCCACGGCCTGGTCGCTGATCTGGCTGACCGCCGGCGTGTCGCGGCTGTTCGTCACCGTCAACGCCCGCACCGACAAGGCGCTGGACGCGGCCTCGCGCGCCGACGCCGCCAACGCCGAGGCCGAGGCCCAGCGCGTCGCGCGCGACACCGCCAATGCCGAACAGGCTCGCCAGAAGGCCGCGCTGGAAGCCGAGCAGACCCAGGTCGTCGAGGAACTGGCCACGGCGCTGGGTCACCTGTCGCGCGGCAACCTGACCTGGCGGCTGGAACACGCCTTCGCCGCCCGCTACGAGCCGCTCCGCGCCGACTATAACGACGCCCTGTCGCGCCTGCAGGCCGCCATGCGCGAGATCGCCGGCAACGCCGCCAGCATGACCGCGGGCGTCGCGGACATGTCGCGCGCCTCCGACGAACTGGCCCGTCGCACCGAGCACCAGGCCGCCAGCCTGGTCCAGACAACGGCCGCCCTGGGCGAGATCACCGTCGCGGTCAGCAGCACCGCCGACAGCGCCAGCCAGGCCAACGCCGCGGCGGCCTCGGCGCGCCAGGAAGCCGAAAGCTCGGATCCCGTGGTCAGCGAGGCCGTCGAGGCCATGACCCTGATCGAAACCTCGTCCGGCCAGATCGGCAAGATCATCGGCGTGATCGACGAGATCGCCTTCCAGACCAACCTCCTGGCGCTGAACGCCGGCGTTCGAGGCCGCGCGCGCGGGCGAGGCCGGGCGCGGTTTCGCGGTCGTGGCCCAGGAAGTTCGAGCCCTGGCCCAACGCTCGGCGAGCGCGGCCAAGGAGATCAAGGACCTGATCAACGTCTCGGGCCAGCAGGTCAGCGCCGGCGTCGAGCGCGTGGGCCGCACCCGCGAGGCGCTGCAGCGGATCATCGCCCGCGTCGCCGAGATCGACGCCCAGGTCAACGCCATCGCCGCCTCGGCTCGCGATCAGGCCCTGGGCCTGGGCGAGGTCAACACGACGATGGGCGAGATGGACCGGGTCGTGCAGCAGAACGCGGCCATGGTCGAGGAAACCACGGCCGCCGCCCATGCGCTGCGCAACGAGACGCAGGAACTGGCCGACCGGGTCGACCTGTTCCAAATCGACGAAAAATCGGCGACGCGCCCGCAGCGCGCGGCCTAAGGGTTTCTAGTCCAGGGCGCCGATGTACGGCAGGCCGCGGCTCTTGCCCTCGTCGTCGAGGCCGTAGCCGACCAGGTAGCGCGCGGGCGCTTCCCAGGCGACGAAGTCCGGCTCCATGCCGCGATCCTTGGGCCAGGGCTTGCGGGCGAACACGGCGGTCAGCACTTCGCTGGCCCCGGCGTCCTTGACCAGACGGGCGGCTTCCGACAGCGACAGGCCCGTGTCGAAGACATCGTCGACGACCAGGGCGCGGCGGCCGACCAGCGGACGTTGCAGGTCGGCGCGGACCTCGCAGCGGCCCGTGCTCTTGCGCTCGTCGTGATAGGAGGCCAGCCACAGAGCGTCGAACCGCACGTCGCGGCCGGCCTTGTAGAGGGCGCGGGTCAGATCGGCGGCGAACCAGAGGCCGCCGGTCAGCAGGCAGACCACGACGGTGTCGTTGTCGATGCGCGGGGCGATGGCCTCGGCCAGTTTCTGAACCCGCTCGGCGATCTCGGCTTCCGAGATCAGGACTTCGGGCTGTTTGGTGTCATTCATGGTGGGCGGGTTCATGAAAGTCTGCAGGGGGAGGAGTTTCGTCCCCGCTCTCATGTCCCGGGGGTTCCTGTCCAGCCGCTTCGTGCTCGGCGGGGGCGTCCTGGGCGCCGCGCAGGTCCAATTCGGGTTCGCCGCCGTGGCCTTCGGGCTTGTGGAGCGCCGCCTTCACCGCCTTGGCCGCGCCAGCTTCGGTGGCGAAGCCGATCTGCAAGTCCTTGGCTGTGCGGGGCGGATTCAGGAAAGTGATCGAGAAGTGACGCACCTCGCCCGGAGGGATCTTGGCGTCGGCGGCCGCGGCCAGCTGGCCGGCCACGCGCTTTTCCTGCTTGTTCAGCAGTTCGACCCGCAGCGGCGGGGCCAGCACTTCATGTTCGGTGATGTTACGAATCGAACCAGTGATGGTCACCGCCGCGTGACCGTCCTGCATGACGGGCTGAGCCTTGATGCTGCCGCGGTCGATCACCAGACCGATGGTGTTCACCGGCAGGCCGACGGCGGCATAGGCGCCGGCCGAGCCCGGCAGGATCTTGACCACGTCGATGCGGAAGATCAGGGCGGCGACCACGACCACCGCCATGGCGGCGGCCATGCCGGCCCAGATGACGCCGGTGGCGGTGGCCTCGCGAAGGCGACGCTCGGCGTCGGCGCGCGCCCGGAAGACCTTGGGAAGCTCCTCGCCCGGCAAGGCGCTGACGGGCGGCTCCTCGCCGTCGGCGCTCCCGCCTTCGGCCACGGTCTCGGGGACCTGCTCGGGATCATCGGTCTGGCTGGCGAGGGTCTGAGCTTCGGGCTCGTCGAACAGGTCTTCGGCGTCGTCGTTGCGGGCGGTCCAGCGGTGACCGCAGGAAGCGCAACGCACGACACGCCCCGTCGCGCCGACCTTGGAGTCGTCGACGAAATAGCGGCTGGCGCACTCCGGACAGGTCAGTATCATGGCCGCGAATCGAACGCTCCCCACACAGCTTAAGGGGGTCGCTGATTTTAACCCTGATGTCCAGAAACCCAAGTGACGCGCCTTGCGGATCGACACAGAACAGGGCGATGACGCCCTTCCGGTGGTCCGGTTCGAAGGCGTCTCGATGCGTTACGGCCGCGCGCCGGAAACCCTAAGAGATATCAGCTTTTCCCTGGCGCCGGGCTCATTCCATTTCCTGACCGGCGCGTCGGGCGCGGGTAAGAGCTCTCTGCTCAAGCTGATCTATCTGGCGCACCGTGCGTCACGGGGTCGCGTCGAGCTTTTCGGGCGGGATGTCAGCCTTACCCATACCGCCGATCTGCCGTTCCTGCGTCGCCGGATCGGGGTGGTGTTCCAGGAATTTCGCCTGCTGGAGCACCTGTCGGTGTTCGACAACGCCGCCCTGCCCCTGCGCATCCTCAAGCGCAAGCCCGCCACCTACCGCGAGGATGTCGCCGAACTGCTGACCTGGGTCGGCCTGGGCGAACGGATGCATGCGCTTCCCGCCACCCTGTCCGGCGGCGAGAAGCAGCGCCTGGCCATCGCCCGCGCCGTGGTCGACCGCCCCGACGTCCTGCTGGCCGACGAGCCGACCGGCAATGTCGATCCGGCCATGTCGCTGCGCCTGTTGCGCCTGTTCGTCGAGCTGAACCGCCTGGGCACGACGGTGCTGATCGCTACTCACGACGAGGATCTGGTGGCCCGCGCCGGCCGCCCGACCCTGCACCTCGAGCATGGCCGGCTGGTCGACGCGGGAGGCCCTCGATGAGCGAGTTCTTCCAGGTCGCCCGCTGGAAGCCGGGGCCGCTGCTGCCGCCGCGCGACGCTCGCGACGGGGCGCTGGTCTTCGTGGTGGCGGTGCTTTGCTTCCTGGCTTGCCTGACCGCCTTCGCCGCCCTGGCCGCCAACCGCGCCGCCCACGGCTGGACCTCGCAACTGGTCAACTCGGCCACCGTAGTGGTCCGGGCCCGCGCCAACGAGACGCCCGACAGCGCCGCGGCCCGCGCCGCCGAGACCCTGGCCGGGGTCAGGGGCGTGGCCGAGGCCCAGGCCTTGCCGCGCGAAAAGGCCGAGGCCCTGCTCGCGCCGTGGATCGGCAAGGAGGCCCTGGTCGACGACCTGCCGACCCCGCGCCTCGTCACCCTGGAGCTCGACCCCAAGGCCCCGCCGACCGCCCAGGTGCTGGACAAGGCCCTGCGCTCGGCCGGCATCGACGCCACGGTCGACGACCACAGCCGCTGGATCGCCGATATCGAGCGCGCCGCCGACCTGGCGCGGCTGGCGGCCCTGGGCGTCTTCGCCCTGATCGCCGCAGCCACGGCCGCCGTCATCGCGTTCGCCACCCGCGCCGGCCTCGCCGCCCGACGCGACGTGATCGAGGTGCTGCACTTCTCCGGGGCCGAGCAGGGCTTCATCGCCAGCCTGTTCCAGAACCGCTTCGCGACCATGGGCGCGCTGGCGGGCTTGCTGGGCGGCGCGGGCGCGGCCATCATCGGCGTCGTTGCGCGTTACTTCGGCGGCGGCGCGGGGGTTGCGCCGATCCTGCCCTTGGCCTGGATCGATCTGGTCGCCGCCCTGCCCGCTCCGGTGGTCGCGGCCCTGATCGCCGGGCTCTCGGCCCGCCTGGCGGCGTCGCGCATCGTGGGGGAGATGCCGTGAAGATCCAAACGCCATGAAGACGCTCGCCGCGCTGCTGATCGCGCTGATGATCTGGGGCCTGGGCCTGCTGGCCTTCACCGGTCGGGTGGACCAGTCGACGCCCGCCAAGGAGCCGCCGGTGGCCGACGGCGTCGTGGCCCTGACCGGCGCCTCGACCCTGCGCCTGGAGGCCGCCACCAAGCTGCTGGAGGAAGGCAAGGGCCAGCGCCTGCTGATCTCCGGCGTGAACCGCGAAGCCACCCGCGCCGATGTCCTGACGGTGACCAAGGCGGTCAAGCCGATCTATGACTGCTGCGTGGACCTGGGGTTCGCCGCCGCCAACACCGTCGGCAACGCCCGCGAGACGGCCGAGTGGGCCAAGTCCAAAGGCTATCGCAGCCTCATCGTGGTCACCGCCGACTATCACATGCCGCGCTCGATGCTGGAGCTGCGGGCCGCCATGCCGCGCGTCGAACTCTATGCCTATCCGGTCAAGACCGACCTGAACGCTCATCGCTGGTGGAAGACCGGCCTCAGCGCCCGGCGGATGATCGTGGAATACTGCAAGTACCTGGCGATCCTGGGGCGTGAAGCGTTCCTGGGGCTGGGTCCTAAAGAGAAAGCCGCCTCGGCGGCGAAGGAAGCGTCTTGATCTATCTGCGTTCGTTCCTGTTCCAGTTGTTCTTCTGGCTGTGGTCCATCGTCTGGGCCGTGGGCATGATCGTGACCTACCCGCTGCCCCGCGCCGCCAACACCTGGTCGCTGAAGGCCTGGGCCAAGGGCTTGATCTGGGCCCTGCGCTGGCTGGCCGACGTCAAGGTCGAGGTGCGCGGTCAGCGTCCGACCGGCCCGGCCCTGGTCGCGGCCAAGCACCAGTCGATGTTCGATGTCTTCAGCCAGTTCGCGCTGCTGCCCGACGCCTGCTTCGTGATGAAGAAGGAACTCCTGATGGTGCCGCTGTTCGGCTGGCACGGGATGAAGGCCGGTATGATCGTGGTCGACCGCGCCGGCCATTCGACGGCGCTGAAAAAGCTGGTCCGCGACTCCACCGCGCGCATGACCGAGAGCCGCCAGATCATCATCTTCCCGGAGGGCACCCGCGGCCCTCCCCGGTCAGCCCGGCGAGTACAAGCCCGGCATCGCCGCGCTGTATCGCGAGCTGAACATGCCGGTCACGCCGCTGGCCCTGAACTGCGGCGGCCACTGGAACAAGGGCTTCGTCATCAAGCCCGGCGCGATCGTCTTCGACTATCTCGAACCCATCCCCGCCGGCCTGAAGCGCGGCGAGTTCATGCGCGAGCTGCAGACCCGGATCGACACCGCGACCAAGGCCCTCGAGGACTCCGGAGTTTAGGACGGCCCGATCGCCTCGACCATCTTCAACAGCTTCTCCATCGTCCCGTCGCGCACCCCGTTCTCGCGCAGGTGCAGGACGAGATCCCTGAGATAGTCGATGTTCGGCCCGGAAAGCCCCGTGGCCCCGGCGATCAGCGCCGCCTGCTGCTCCAGGGTCAGCGCCCCCGCCCACTGGGCGTGCTTCATGTCCGACAGGAAGACCAGGGCCGAGACCTTGCCGCTCCCATCGATCTTCACGTCTCGCGAGGTCTCGAAATAGGTCTCGGTCGGCTGCTCGCGTTCGCGCAGATAGGCGTAGACCTCTTCCCATTCGCCGGCCGCCACCCGGTAGGCCATGCCGCGCACCGCGCCGCCGGGCGCCAGGCCCAGCACCAGGCCCGGTCGCTCGTAGGTGCCGCGATGGTGGACGGAATAGATGCAGAAGGCCCGCCGGCGACCGTGGAGCACGGCCGTTCTTCGGTCTATGAACGGGAACCCGGGCCGCCACATGAGCGATCCGTATCCGAACACCCAGCGATCTTCGCCGTCGCCTGCCAAACCCATTCCCGATCCCGACTGGACGCGCCCTATACATGACCCATACCGACGCCCGCCCGTCCCGCAAAGCCCCCCGGAAGGCTCGGCGCAGCCGTCTGTTCGCGCCTTTCATCCTCGCCGCCGTCATCGCGGGCGGCTGGAGCTATGGCTGGTTCTGGCTGCGCGGTCAGGCCGAGCAGCGAATGGACGCCCAGTCGGCCGACCTGAAATCGCGCGGCTATGACCTGTCGTGGAGCGCCCGCACCTTCTCGGGCTTTCCGTTCCGCATGAACGTCGACCTGACGAACGCCCGCGTGGCCGAACCCACCGGCTGGGCCGTCCGCGCGCCCGTGCTCAAGGGCGAGGCCGAGATCTACGACCTGACCCATTGGGTGCTGGTCGCCCCGCAGGGCGTGGTGCTGACCCGTCCCGAGGCCGGCGACGTGACCATCACCGGCCAGGCCCTGCGCGCCAGCATCTCGCACGTGACCGAATATCCGCCGCGCATCTCGGTCGAGGGCGCCAGCTGACCTTCACCCCCGCCCCCGGGACCAAGCCGTTCCAATTGGTCTCGGCCGCCAACATGCAGTTGCACACCCGCGGCGGTCCCGACGACCAGGGCGCGATCTTCTTCAAGGCCGACGGCGCCAAGACCGCCTTCACCGGTCTGCTGGGCCGCATCGCCCAGGACAAGACCGCCTCGATGATCCTGGAGACCCGCCTGTCGCACGTCTCGTACCTGCGCGGCCGCAACTGGGAGGCGGCCGTCAAGCGCTGGAGCGCGGCCGGCGGCCAGATCAGCGTTCAACAGAGCCAGCTGCTGGCCGGCGACGCGGAAGGCAAGGCCAAGTCCGGCGTGCTGTCGGTCGACCCGGACGGCGCGGTGACCGGCTCGCTGAGCGTCGCGCTCAAGGAACGCGCCGCCCCCGGCCAACCGATCAGGACGCCGGAACAGGCCCTGGCCGCCGTGGCCCAGGCCGCGGGCCAGGAGCCGGTCATCGAGGCCGACCTGAAGTTCCAGGGCGGCCGCACCTACCTGGGTGTGATCGATACGGGCCCAGCCCCGAAGGTGTACTGACCGAGCACTGATCGCCGGAAACGCAATTTCCTTCCCCAACAGGGCCGGCTATTGCGTGTTCGGCGGCAAAGACTATGGTCCGCCCTCCAATTTCGGGGAAGAACATGGGCAGCGACGCGACGGACGCCACACCGTCTCTCGAAGAGGTCCGATGGCGGCTGGACGCCATCGACGGTGAATTGTTGAAACTGCTCGACGAGCGCGCCGGCCTGGCCAGCGCCGTCGCGGCCGCCAAGCGCGCCTCGGGCGACACGGGCTTTGGCCTGCGCCCCGGCCGCGAGGCCCAGATCGTCCGCAAGCTTCTGGAAGCGCCCCGCACCGGCGCCTCCAACGCCCTGGTCATCCGCATCTGGCGCGAGATCATGGCCGACAACCTGGCGCGCCAGGGTCCCTATCAACTGGCCGTGTTCGGCGGTCGCGAGCAGGCCCGCGCCGTCGAACTGACCCGCCTGCGCTTCGGGACCGCGCCGCGCCTGTCGATCGTCGCCACCGCCCAGGACGCCCTGGCCGTGGCCCGCGCCCCGTGGGGCGTCGCCGTCCTGCCGCTGGCCGCCGACACGCCCTGGTGGGGCCGCCTGCTGGCCGAGCCGAAGCTGAAGGTGTTCGCCGCCCTGCCCTGCCTGGCGACCTGGGGACCGCAAGCCGCCCTGGCCGTGGCCGAGGTCGAGGTCGAGCCCACCGGCCACGACCAGACCTTCTGGGTGACCGACTCGGCCAAGAGCACGGCCGCCATCGTCGACGCGCTCAGCCAGGACGGCGTCGCCGCCGAGCAGGTCGCCGAGGCCGGCGGTCTGAAGCTGTTCTCGCTGTCGGGCTTCTTCCAGACCGATGACGAGCGCCTGGCCCGCGCGCCGGGCCAACTTACGGGCGTCATCGGGGCTGCACCCGAGCAGTTCGACGTGTAAAGAAGCGGCCGTCTGCAAACCAGACGTCCGTCAGCTGAGTAGTCCGATGACCGCCGCTCCCACCGATCGCTTCGCCGCGCCCCGTCCCGTTCCCAAGCCCGGGATCATGGACATCCACGCCTATGTCGGCGGCAAGTCGAAGATCGAGGGCGTCGCCCATCCGGTGAAGCTGTCGAGCAACGAGAACATCCTGGGCAGCAGCGACAAGGCCAAGCAGGCCTATCGTGACGCGGTCGACCGGATGCACGTCTATCCGGACGGCAAGGCCAATATCCTGCGCGCCGCCGTGGCCGAGCGCTTCAAGCTGGAACCCGAGCGCCTGACCTTCGGCGACGGCAGCGACGAGATCTTCGCCCTGCTGTGCCAAGTCTATCTGGAGCCCGGCGACAACATCGTCCAGGGCGAGCACGGCTTCGCCGCCTACGCCATCGGGGCCCGCGCCTGCCAGGCGCAGGTGCGAATGGCCAAGGAGATTAACCACCGCATCGACATCGACGAGACGGTGAAATGCGTCGACGAGCGCACGCGTCTGGTGTTCATCGCCAACCCCGCCAACCCGACCGGCACCTGGCTGACGGGCGAGGAGATCCGCGCCCTGCACGCGGCCCTGCCGCCGTCTGTGATCCTGGTGCTGGACGGCGCCTATTCGGGAGTTCTGCAGCGATCCGCGCTTCGAGGACGGCCTCGACCTGGCCCGGACCGCCGAGAACGTCATCGTCACCCGGACCTTCTCGAAGCTGCACGGCCTTGCCGCCTTGCGCGTGGGCTGGGGCTATGCGCCGCCCCACATCATCGAGCCTATCGAGCGCATCCGCCCGCCGTTCAACACCTCGATCCCCGGCCAGGAAGCGGCCGTGGCGGCCCTGTTCGACGACGACTTCCAGGCCCGCTCGCTGGCGCTGGTCGAGCAATGGCGACCGTGGCTGGCCCAGCAGCTGGGCGGCCTGGGCCTGGAGGTGACGCCGTCGGCGGCCAACTTCGTCCTGGCGACCTTCCCGACCACGCCCGGCAAGACCGCGCTCGAGGCCGAGGCCTTCCTGGCGTCGAAGGGCTATCTGGTCCGCGCCGTGGCCAACTACGGCCTGCCGAACGCGATCCGGATCACCATCGGCCTGGAGGAGCAGAACCGGGCGGTCGTCGACCTGCTGAGTGAGTTCATGGCGCGCTAGATGTCCAATCCCGGTCTTCTCTATCCCAAGCTCACCGTCATCGGCTGCGGCCTGATCGGCGGCTCGGTGATCCGCGCGGCGCGCCAGCACGGCGTCGTCGGCGAGGTCACCGTGGTCGACTCCAGCGAGGCCAACCGCGCCCGCGTCGTCGAACTGGGCATCGCCGAGCACGTCACCGGCGACATCGCCGAAGCGGTCAAGGACGCCGATCTGGTGGTCATCGCCACGCCGGTGCTGTCGATCCCCGGACTGGCGGCCGTCGTCATCCCGGCCATGAAGGCCGGGGCGACCCTCACCGACGTCGGCTCGACCAAGGCCAATGTCGCCGAGGCCTTTCGCGCCCAGGACATCTCGAAGATTTACGCCATCCCCGGCCACCCGATCGCCGGCACCGAGCAGTCAGGGCCCGACTCGGGCTTCGCCGAGCTGTTCGAGAACCGCTGGACGATCCTGACCCCCTGCGACAGCGACGACGAGCACTATGCCGCCGCCGTCGCCAAGCTGTCGGCCTTCTGGCGCGCCTTCGGGGCCCAGGTCGAGCTGATGGAGGAAAAGCATCACGACCTGGTGCTGGCCGTCGTCTCCCACCTGCCTCACCTGATCGCCTATACGATCGTCGGCAGCGCGGCGGATCTCGAGAACGTCACCGAGAACGAGGTCATCAAGTACTCGGCTTCGGGCTTCCGCGACTTCACCCGCATCGCCGCCAGCGACCCGACCATGTGGCGCGACATCTTCGTGGCCAACAAGGACGCGGTGCTGGAAATGCTGGGCCGCTTCACCGAGGACCTGCAGGCCATGAGCCGCGCCATCCGCTGGGGCGACGCCGACACCCTCCACGCCCACTTCACACGGACGCGGGCGATCCGGAGAGGTATCGTGGCGGCCGGCCAGGAAAGCGCCGAACCGAACTTCGGGCGCGATCGCGGGAAGCACTGAAGCGGATATCCTCCGGCGTGCTGAAGGATTGCGTCTGTGCCCGTTCGGCCACACCGGCTCAACTTCCGCGTCACTCCCACTAGCCCTGGTCCGACGAACGCTGTAATCGCCCGCCTCCCGAAGGATGAGGACCATGGCGCACAAAGCCCCAGTCAATTCGCAACTGTTCACCATGCTCGATCGCCAGGTCGAGTACGCGAACACGCGCGCGTTGGAGGGGATCACGGCCTAGGGTTCGACTGAACTCGGGAAGTCCGAAAAAGCCCCTCCTGGCCGTCAGCCGGAGGGGTTTTTTCGTTTGTGCGGAAACACTTGCCGGCCCGCCGCCAGGAGGGGGAGCAAGAGGAGAGAAGCCGATGAGCGGCTTCACGCATATCGAAAGTGACGGCGCGCCGATCAAGGCGTGGACCCAAGGGGTTCCGATCGAGGACTCCGCCCTCAAGCAGCTGCGCAACGTCGCCAGCCTGCCGTTCATCCACAAGCACGTGGCGGTGATGCCCGACGTGCACTGGGGGATGGGCGCGACCGTTGGCTCGGTGATCCCGACCTACAAGGCGATCATCCCGGCGGCGGTGGGCGTCGACATCGGCTGCGGCATGATGGCGGTGCGCACCTCGATCCGGGCCGAGCACCTGCCGGACAACCTGTTCGGCGTCCGGTCGGATATCGAGGCCGCCGTGCCGCACGGCCGGACCGACAATGGCGGGCGCAACGACAAGGGCGCCTGGCAGGTCGAGCCGCCGGCCATCGCGGCCGAGAAGTGGGCCGCTCTGAAGGACGGCTACGACGACATCGTCGCGCGCAACCCGAAGGCGGGCCACCCGCGCGGCTACGGCCACCTGGGCACGCTGGGCACCGGCAACCACTTCGTCGAACTGTGCGTCGACGAGGCCGGCGACGTCTGGGTGATGCTGCACTCGGGCTCGCGCGGCGTCGGCAACCGGTTCGGGACCTACTTCATCGAGCGGGCCAAGCACGAGATGCGCCG
Source organism: Caulobacter sp. UC70_42 (assembly GCF_044056025.1). Taxonomy (NCBI): domain Bacteria; kingdom Pseudomonadati; phylum Pseudomonadota; class Alphaproteobacteria; order Caulobacterales; family Caulobacteraceae; genus Caulobacter; species Caulobacter sp. UC70_42. Next base: position 5,161,569 of record NZ_CP171994.1, read on the forward strand.
GTGGTTCATCAACCTGCCGGACGAGGACCTGGCCTACTTCGCCGAAGGCAGCGAGGGCTTCAACGACTACGTCCGGGCCGTGGCCTGGGCGCAGAAGTACGCCCTGGCCAACCGTGAGGTGATGATGGACCAGGTCCTGACCGTGCTGAGGAAGACGTTCCCGGACCTGACCGTGACCGAGCATGCGGTGAACTGCCACCACAACTACGTGTCGCGGGAAAAGCACTTCGGCAAGGACGTCTACCTGACCCGCAAGGGCGCGGTGTCGGCCAAGGACGGAGAGCTGGGCATCATCCCGGGCTCGATGGGCGCCAAGTCGTTCATCGTGCGCGGCCGGGGTAACCCGGACTCGTTCTGCACCTGCTCGCACGGGGCGGGACGGGCGATGAGCCGGAACGAAGCCAAGCGGCGCTTCACCCTCGCCGACCACGTGGCGGCCACCGCCGGCGTCGAGTGCCGGAAGGACGCCGACGTGATCGACGAAACGCCGATGGCCTATAAGGACATCGACGCGGTGATGGCCGCCCAGGCCGACCTGGTCGACATCGTGCACACCCTGCGCCAGGTGGTGTGCGTGAAGGGATAGCGGACGCCGTCCGGTCGCGAGACCGGGCGGCGTTTCGCGTTCAGCCGCGCCCCTTCCCGCCGTAATCCCGCAATAAGCCGGCAACAATCGCGGCTCATCCACCTCGGTCAGGGACATCTCTCGGGGAAGGAAACCCATCATGCGCCGTACGCTGCTCGTCGCGCTTGCTTCGCTCACCACCCTGGCCGGCGGCGCCGCCCTGGCTCAGGAAGGCCCGCCGCCCGGCCGCATGCCGGCGCCGGAAGACATCTTCAAGCGCTGGGACTCCAATGGCGACGGCGCGGTCGACAAGGCCGAATGGGACGCCACGGGGCGTCCGGCCGACCGTTTCGCCATGATCGACGCCAACAACGACGGCAAGGTCACGCTGGACGAGCTGAAGGCCGCCTTCGAAAAGATGCGCGCCCGCCGCGCCCAGGAAGGCGGTCCGCCTCCCGGCCCGCCGCCGGAAGGCCCGCCGCCGCAAGGCAACTAAGCGCTCCCAGTCCAGACGCTTTCGAACGCCGCCCGGTCCGCCCGGGCGGCGTTTTGCATTCAAGGTCCTCGCGCGCTTTGACCGACAAGCCTCACGAACATTCAAACCGCGTCCAGGCCGTCCAATCCCGCCCCGCCCCCCTGGGCCACTGTCCGTCTCGCAGAACGACGGCGCGCCGCCGCAGGCGGGCGCCTCCACACGAGGGGCACGACCATGGACGCCAACGAACCGGCCAACGACCCGATCGAAACCTCGCGTCGCGGCGTGCTCGCTGGCGGACTCGCCCTGGGCGCGCTCGCGGCCGTCCCCACCCTCGCCAACCCGGCCGTCGCGACGGCCGCTCCAGGAGCTTCGAACATGAGCAGCGGTTTCGTCACCACCAAGGACGGCACGCAGATCTTCTACAAGGACTGGGGTCCCAAGACCGCCCAGCCGATCGTGTTCCACCACGGCTGGCCGCTGAGCGCCGACGACTGGGACGCCCAGATGATGTTCTTCCTGCCTGCAGGGCTATCGCGTCATCGCCCATGACCGCCGCGGTCACGGCCGGTCGACCCAGACCGACACCGGCAACGAGATGGACACCTACGCCGCCGACGTCATCGCCCTGACCGACCACCTGGACCTGAAGAACGCCGTCCATGTCGGTCATTCGACCGGCGGCGGCGAGGTGATCCACTATGTCGCCCGCGCCAAGCCCGGCCGCGTGGCCAAGGCCGTGCTGATCGGCGCGGTGCCGCCGATCATGCTGAAGACGCCCGCCAATCCGGGCGGCTTGCCGATCGAGGTGTTCGACGGCTTCCGCGCCGCCCAGCTCGCCAACCGCGCCCAGTTCTTCCACGATGTGGCAGCGGGCCCCTTCTATGGCTTCAACCGCCCTGGGGCCGAGGTGTCGCCGGCCACGGTCGACAACTGGTGGCGCCAGGGCATGATGGGCGGAACCAAGGCCCACTACGACTGCATCAAGGCTTTCTCGGAAACCGACTTCACCGAGGACATGAAGAAGGTCGACGTGCCCGTGCTGCTGATGCACGGCGAGGACGACCAGATCGTCCCGATCGACGACAGCGCCCGTCTGGGCATCAAGCTGCTCAAGCACGGCACGCTGAAGACCTATCCTGGCTTCCCGCACGGCATGGCCACGACCCACGCCGACGTGATCAATCCCGATCTGCTGGCCTTCATCAAGGCCTGATAGGCCAAGGTGGGACGAGGAAGGCGGGCGCCGCGGCGCCCGCCTTTTTCACGTCTATCGCTTGACGAATTCACGCGGGACCGGCGGCGGTTCGCAGCCGGGCGACGAGGGCCCGGGCCGCTCCTGTTTGAGGCAGCCGTCGGCCGTGCGCTGCGCGCGGGTCTTGCGAATCTCGACGCGGTCGGCCTCTTCCGCCCGCGCCCAAGCATAGACGCCGACCCCGCCCAAGCCGCCGACCATCACCGCCAGAGCCGCGCCGCCGACCACCCAGGCTGGCCCCCTCGACCAGCGCGGGACGGGCGGGCGCGGACGTTCTGGCGGCTCCTCGAAGATCCAGCGATAGCCCAGCCCAGCCACCGTCTCGATGAATCGCGGGGCCCGGGCGTCGTCGCCCAAAGCCCGGCGCAGCTTGACCACCGCCTGGCTCAGCGCCTCGTCGGAGCCGTCGTCGTCGCCCCACACCGTCTCGATCAGGTGATCGCGCGAGGCGGTCAGGCCCGGTCGTTCGACCAAGGCCCGCAACAGATCGAAAACCCGGGGCTCCAGGCTGCTGGCGCCGGTCGGCCCGCGCACGCGGCGGCTTTCGACATCGATCGTCACCTCGCCGAACGCCATGCGCGGCGGGTTTCGGCCAGACTCGGCTCTAAGAGAGATTTCCGTCAGGACTACCACGCGCCGATCGACTCCCATCCGTGTCGCCGCGGATAAGGAGACGAACCATGCGGCGCAATTTGGTCACCTTGACCAATGCGACCCCAGAAGGCCCCTCGCGAAGGCGACTTGAGTAGGCGGACATCCCAGGCTAAACGGAGCGTCCCTTTGGCGGGCGTAGTTCAGAGGTAGAACGTCAGCTTCCCAAGCTGAATGTCGGGGGTTCGATTCCCCCCGCCCGCTCCAAGGTCCCCTACTCTACCCGCTCCGCCTTGACGCCCAGCTTGGCCAGTTGGACCTGGACGCTGTCTGGCCCCACCAGGTGTCCGGAACCGACGGCCACGAAGCTGACGCCCTTGCCCGCCAGCTTGGTCTTCAGTTGCCCCGCCCAGTTCTGGTTCCGCTTGGTGATCAGCAGGTCGTAGAGCTCGGGGTACTGGCCCTTCATCTCGGTGACGAATTCGGTTTCCAGCGCCGCGATGTCGCCGGCGGCCCAGGCGGCGACCATCTTGTCGATCTTGTCCACGCCCTCATCGGCCTCGTCGAGGGTCGAGCTCAGGAACTCCACCTCGGTCTTGACCGGCAGGTCGGCGAAAAAGCGGATCTGCTGCTCCGGCGTCTCGAAGGCGCTTTCCGGCTTGCCCGCGGCCTTGACCTCGGCCGCCAGGATCGGCTCGACGCCGCTCTTGGGATCGTAGCCGGCCTTGACCACCGGGATCAGCGACAGCTGCACCGCCGCCAGCCAGGGCCGCATGGCGTTCAACAGCTGGGGCGGCACGCCGCCGACCTGGGCCAGGGTCGAGGCCTTCTGGAAAGCGGCCGCGTCGATCTTGCCCGACAGCGGCTGGTTCGGATCCAGGCCGTATTTCAGCACCAGCGGCTGCATCACCGCGGGATCGTCGGCGCCGACGATCTCCAGGGTCAGGTCGCCGCTGTCCTTCAGGGCCTTGTCGATCCTGGGCGAGCGCCAGACCGTGCTGGGCTTGAGCACATGGATCGTGCCGAACAGATAGATGGTGGAGTCCGCGTCGTGGATCTTCCACAGCGCCGGCTCGGCCAGGGCGGTCCCCGCGAAGCCGAACGCGAGGACCGAGGCCAGACCGGCCGCGAGGCGACGAAGATTACGAAGCATGGGACCCCCGCTGATGCGTTGGCCCCATGCTTGGACTGCGCCGCCCCCTACTTCAAGAAGGTCTCGACCGCGTCGGCGAAGGCCTTGGGCTGGTCGAACATGATGAAGTGGCGGCTGTCGTCGATGCGCTTCAGCGTCACGCCCGGCAGGCCGGCGTAGGCGTCGGCATAGGTCTTGTCGATCATCGCCGTGGGCGCGCCCATGGCCGGATCATAGGGATAGAGCAGCGTGGTCGGGGTCTTGATCGCCGGCAGGTCGGCGCGGGCGTCGGTGGTCAGCAGATCGTACAGGGCGCGAGCCACGACCGATTGCGACGAGGCGACCGACCAGGCCAGGGCGGCCTTCTGGCCGTCCGGCGACTTGACCATGCGCGGCAGGGTCATCGCCTGCTGGCTGGCGAAGGCGTCGGCGCTCATGGCGATGGTGGCGTCGCGCATGGCGGCCGCCTGGGGCTTCATGCTCTCGGCCGTGGCGGCCGGCGAGAACAGCGACGAAAAGAACGGCAGGCTGTCGACGATCAGCAGGCGGCTGACATCCTCGGGGTGACGGCCGGCCAGAAGCAGGCCGGTGAAGCCGCCCATCGAGTGGCCGACCACGACGGGCGACTTCAGATGATTGGCCTTGATGTAGGCGTCGACGGCCTCGACCAGGGGCGCGACGACCGGCCCCTCGGCGTTGCCGGCCACCGGCGCGCCGGCGAAGCCCGCGACTTGAACGACGTGGACGCGATGGGTCGGCGCCAGTTGCTTGACGGTCTCGTCCCAGACCGCGCCGGACGAGGCCAGGCCGGGGATCAGGACGACGTCGGGACCCTTGCCCGTCACCGTGACCGTGATCCGGTCCGCGGCGTGGGCGCGGCCGAAGACGCCGCAGGCGGCGAGGATCGCCATCACCATGATGAAGAAGCGGAAGCGCGGCATGGGCATGCACATGATTTTTCTCCTTGGATAGGGGCGCGCGGAAGACTCCGGCGCTCGGCGCCGGACGCGGTTGGAAAGAAGGTCGGTGGAAGCGAGCCGGCCTGAGGGCCGCGGCTCAGGCCTCGTCCTGGAAGATCGCCTCGATCGGCTGCTCGAACAGGCGAGCGATCTTGAAGGCCAGCGGCAGGCTGGGATCGTACTTGCCCGTCTCCAGGGCATTGATGGTCTGGCGGGAGACCTGGAGCTTTTCGGCGAGGTCGGCCTGGCTCCAGTCGCGCTCGGCGCGGAGGACCTTCAGGCGGTTCTTCATTGGTACCGCCTCCGGATGATGGGCTGGCTGAAGCCCCAGGCCAGGCAGAACAGCGGGAAGACCAGGAACAGCGGCGGCGAGGGAACGACGCCGGCGTTGCTCAGGAAGCCCCAGACAGTGCTGACGCCCAGGACCGCGCCCAGGCCCCATAGCATCGCCTCGACGTGGATCATGCGCTCGAACTCGTCGGGCTCTTCCTTCAGATAGAGGCCCATAACGACCAGCACGCCCAGGATCGGGATCGCCGGCGCGGCGGCCACGATCCAAAGCAGCGGCCCGGTGATCTCGCCACCGCGGAGCAAGCTCAACGAGCCGATCAGGAACAGGAAGTAGGCCATCATCGCCACGGCCAGGCGGCGGCGATAGCGCTTCATGACCGGACCGATCCGGCCGGCCTTCAGTCGCGACGAGCCGATATAGACATAGGCCATATAGGCCAGCAGCCAGACGAACATCGCGACCAGCATAGCCGTCCCGCCGAACGGCCGAGCGAACGCCAGCCAGAACGGAACAGCCGCCAGCGCCGCCGCGCCGGCGAAAAACAGAGTCCATTGAATTCGCTTGGGCTTCAGATCGTCATCCATGACAAGCACCCCTCTCAATTTGACAAGCTAACTTGTCACATCAGAGCATATTCATGTCAAGGATGGTTGTCATTTTGTCGCGTAGGCACGACTAAATGACGGAGAAGCTTGATGTTTCCGAAGGGCCTCAGGCCGCCTTTCGGTCAAGGAACGGGTCGGCCGGCGCCGCGTCGCGGGTCAGGCCGCGCCAGTGGATGGCTTCCTGGCGCTTGACCGACAGGGCGCGGCCCAGCACGCCTGGACGCGGGCGGCTGACCACTTCCCAGCCGTAGCGCGAGAAACGATCGCCGAAGTCGGCCCAGCGGATCACCCGGCCCTTGGCGTCCTGGCGCCAGACGGCCTTGTCGCAGCCGGGGATGCGCGCGCACCGCTCCCAGGCCTCGACGCGGCCTTGCAGGATCAGGAACGGATCGTGTGCGATACGGGCCAAGACGGCCTCCGTGTAGATTTAACCGCTCTCGCCGCCCGCCGACTCGGTGAGTCGCCGCCGCGAGAACGAGGACTAGAATTTGTGTAACCGCACCAAGTGTCCACTAGATGTGGTGCGGCGCGTTGCCGCGCGGCGGAGCTGCGACAGGTTCACTGCAGCCTCCGGACGGCGTAGCCGCGCGCCTTCATCAAGGCCGGCAACCCTTCGCTTCCGGCCATGTGCAAGGCGCCGACGACCACGAGATCGGTCCCCCGTCCGAGGCGCATCGCCGCGTCCAGCCGGTCGGCCCAGGCCAGGTTCCGCCGCAGCAGCAGGGCCTGATAGAGCGCCGGCCGGTCGGCCTTCATGGGGGCGACCAGGGCCGAGCCCAGGCGGACGATGTCGCCTTTCAGCCAGGCGCGCTCCAGGTCCACGCCGCCGCGCGGCGGCGACAGCTGCTCGCGGGCGACGTCGTCCAGATAGGTCAGCTCGGCCTGCTCGGGCAGGTCGGCGAAGATGCGCAGCTGCTGTTCCAGCGTCTCGAAGGTTTCGATCGGCTTGTCCGCGATCCGCGCGCGCTGGGTGGTGGCGACATCGACGCCGCTGGCGACGCTGGCGCCGGCCTGGGTCATCGGGGCCACCGACAGCATCATCGCCGCCGCCCAGGGCCGCAGGCGCTCGACGCGCTCCAGCGGCACGCCGTCCCGATCCAAGACTGGACGCAGGGTGGCCAGGGCCGTCGGCGAGAGCTTCTGCGTCAGGGAGCGGTCGGGATCGACTCCGTAACGGTCGACCAGAGCCTTGATCCGGTCGGGGCCGACATCGGCCCGCGTCTCGAACCACACCCGGTCGGCGGCGGCGTAGGCCTGGTCGAAGGCCCGGGTCCGCCAGCGCACGTTCGGGCCCAGGACGTGCATCGAGCCGAAGAGATAGACGACCGAGTCCCTGTCGCGGACTTCCCACATCGCCGGCGCCGCGTGGGCCGCGCCGACACCAGCCGACCAGGCCAGTCCCGCTACGATCGCCGCACGCGACAGACGCTTCAATACGCTACGCAACATCCACCAAGGCCCGACCGATACTGGACCTTGAGGTAAGCGTGAGTTGGTTAAGGCGCGAGTGAACACGCCCCGCGACCTAACGCCTCAGCGGGCTGAAGCTCAGCTCCACGCCTTGAAATGCTTGGACAATTTCAGCCCCTGGCGCTGGTAGTGCGAGCCGCCCTCGCCGTACAGCCGCTTTGGCCGCGCGGTCAGCGGTTCATAGACCAGCCGGGCCACGGTCTGGCCGTCCTCCAGCAGGAACGGCGTCTCGTGGCTGCGGACTTCCAGCACGCCCTTGGAGCCGGTGGCCAGGGCCTCCTCGGTGCCGAAGCCCGGGTCGAAGAAGCCGGCATAGTGGACGCGGAACTCGCCGACCGACGGGTCGATCGGGGTCATCTCGGCCGCTTCCAGCACCGGGATCTCGATGTTTTCCTTCGAGGCCAGGATGTAGAACTCGCCCGGATCCAGCAGCAGCTCGCCGTGGCGGGCCTCCAGCGGCTCCCAGTAGTCGCGCGGGTCGTGGCCGTCCTCGTGGTCCAGGTCGACGACGCCGGCGTGACGGCGGCCGCGGAAGCCGACCAGGCCGTTCAGACCGGGCGTCAGGTCCACGCCAACGCTCTTGATCGACAGCTTGGCCGGTTCGCCGCGCTTAAGGCGCAGCTGGTTCAGCCGCGTGCCGGACCGCACGAGCACCGAGAAGGTCTGCGGCGCGATCTCCATGTAGAGAGGGCCGTCATAGCCAGCGTCGACGTCGTCGAAGGCGCGGCTGTGGTCGGTCAGCAGACGCACGAAGACATCCACCCGGCCGGTCGAGCTCTGGGATTGCCGCGCGCCGAGACATTGCCCGGCAAGGCCAGGCTCTCCTGCAGCTCGGCGATGTAGACGCAGCCCTTCTCCAGCACCGCGCCCTTGGTCAGGTCCAGCTCGTGCATGGCCACGTCCTTCAGACGCTCCACCACACGGCGGCCCAGGCCGGGCAGGAACGAGGCGCGGACACGCCAGGCGCGCGCGCCCAGCCGCAGGTCCAGGCTGGCGGGCTGCACCTGATCGGTGTCGAACGGCGTGGCCGAGGTGATCGCCTCTTCGGCGATCAGGTCCTCGATGGTCTGGCAGGGCAGAATCCCTGCGGCGTGGGCGTCGGTCATCGGCGCGACACTCGCCAAACCGCGCCACAAAGGCAAGGCGGGAGAGAAAGCCGCTCGCCCGTGACAATGTGATTTTCGCCCGTGACAATTCTCCGCTCGCGGACGGGGCGTTCAGGCTTGACCAAGCCCCCCTCGCCGCTCCTTATGCCGGCGGTTTCAAGCGTAGAGAGGCAGGCCCGTGGCCGAGGATCCAAAAGACTGGGACGTCGCGACGAAGCTCATTCGTGGGGGGATCGCGCGGTCGCAGTTCATGGAGACCGCCGAGGCGCTCTATCTGACCCAAGGCTTCACCTATGACAGCGCCGAGGGCGCCGACCGCCGCTTCTCCGGCGAGGATCCGGGCTTCGTCTATTCGCGGTTCAACAACCCGACCGTGAAGATGTTCGAGGACCGCCTGGCCCTGCTGGAAGGCGCCGAGGTGTGCCGCGCCCAGGCCACCGGCATGGCCTCGATCCACTCGGCGCTGATGGGCCTGGTCCGGGCCGGCGATCACGTGGTGGCCGGCCGCGCCCTGTTCGGCTCGTGCCGCTGGATCATCAGCGAGTGGCTGCCGCGCTTCGGCGTCGAGACCACCTTCGTCGACGCCACCGACCCGAAGGCATGGGAAGCGGCGATCCGGCCGGGCACCAAGGCCGTGCTGATCGAGACGCCCTCGAACCCGGTCCTCGAAATCACCGACATCCGCGCCGTCTCGGAGATGGCCCATGCGGTCGGCGCCAAGGTCATCGTCGACAACGTCTTCGCCACCCCGATCTTCCAGCAGCCGCTGGAGTTGGGCGCCGACGTCGTGGTCTATTCGGCCACCAAGCACATCGACGGCCAGGGTCGCGTGCTGGGCGGGGCCATCCTGACCAGCGAGGCGATCAACGAGGAGTTCTACCGCGACAGCCTGCGCCACACCGGCCCGTCGCTGTCGCCGTTCAACGCCTGGGTGATGCTGAAGGGTCTCGAGACCCTGGATCTGCGCGTCCGCCGTCAGGCCGACAGCGCCTTCGCCCTGTCCAACACCATCGCCGAGCACAAGAAGGTGCAGCGGGTGCTCTATCCGTTCCGCGCCGACCATCCCGGCCACAATGTCGCCAAGGCGCAGATGAGCGGCGGCGGCACCGTAATCGCCATGGACCTCGGCTCGCGCGAGGCGGCCTTCAAGTTCCTCAACGCGCTGGAGATCGTGGACATCTCCAACAACCTCGGCGACGCCAAGTCGATGGCCACCCACCCGCCGACCACCACCCACCGCTCGGTGCCCGAGGAGCTGCGTCCGTCCCTGGGCGTGACCGAGGGCGGCGTGCGCCTTTCCGTGGGGCTGGAAAGCCTGGCCGACCTTCAGCGAGATGTGATCCGTGCGCTCGATCAGGCGTGAAACCTCCCCGCCGATGCAGCGGATGCGCCGCCGTCGCGGCCAGGACGGCGCGGCCTACGAGGCTCGCACGCGCGACATCGTCGTGCGCGTCTTCGCGACCTACGCGGCAGAGGAATCCTCGCCCGACCAGGGCCTCTATCTGTGGTCCTACACGGTCGAGATCGAGAACCACGGGACCGAGACGGTGACCCTGATCTCGCGGCGCTGGTCGATCACCGACGGCTTCAACCGCGTGAACGATGTCGAGGGTTCCGGCGTGGTCGGCGAACAGCCGGAGCTGAAACCGCGCGAGGCCTTCCGCTACGTCTCCAACTGCCCCCTGCCCACGCCCTCCGGCGCGATGAAGGGCAGCTATCAGATGGTCACCGACCAGGGCGAGGTGTTCGAGGCCGAGATCCCGGAGTTCTCGCTGCACCTGCCGGGCGCGGCGGCGAAGCTGAACTAGACAAGCAAAAGCCGGCGCTCTTGCGGGCGCCGGCTTTCTTCGTCTTGCGATGCTGCTTCAAGCCGCCGCCGGCGGGTCCAGCTTGTAGACGCGCGAGCAGTACTCGCAGGTCACGTGGATCTTGCCGTCGGGTTCGACCATGTCGGCCACTTCCTCGGCCGAGAACGAGTCCATCACCACGCCGATCCGGTCTTCCGAACAGCGACAGAAGGCGCGCATCGGCTTCTGTTCCAGCAGGCGCACGCCGTCCTCGTTGAACAGCCGCCACAGCAGGGTCGGGGGTCGAGACGGTCGGGTCGACCAGTTCGTCCTCGCCGGTGGTCTCGAACAGGGCCTGGACGTGTGTCCAGGCGTCCTGCGTGTCGCCGCGCGCCTGGTCGCCCGCGATGACCTGGATCAGGATGCCGCCGGCGCGCCACTTGGGTCCCTCGCCCGCGTCGACCTGACCCACGGCCAGGCGCACGCGGGTCGGGGTCTGCTCCGACTGCTGGAAGTACTGCTCGGCGCACAGGGCCAGGGTCTCGCCCTCGATCGGCGTGACGCCCTGATAGCGATCCATGTCGGCGCCCTGGTCCAGCGTCATGATGAACACGCCGCCGCCCAGCAGCGTCTTGGCGCCGGGACGGGTGAAGCCTTCCGAGACCTTGGCGACCTCCTCCGGATCGAAACGGCAATAGCCGCGCAGGCCGCCGCTGGTGTCGTAATCGACCACGACGTAGCGCACGGGACCGTCGCCCTGGGCCTGGATGATCAGGCGGCCCTCGAACTTCAGGCTGGAGCCGACCAAGGCGGCCAGCGCGCAGGCCTCGCCCAGCAGGTTGGCGACCGGCTCCGGATAGGCGTGGCGGGTCAGCACCTGATCGACGGCGTCGCCGAGGCGGACCACGCGGCCGCGCACGGGCAGGCCTTCGATCTGGAATGCGGAAACGACGTCGTCGAGGACGCCGGGATTGGGGGCGATGTCGGTCATGGGGAGGCTAGATAGGATGAGGGGGTGACAATTGCGAGGGCGCCGCCCCGACTGCCCTACCCGATCGCCCCGAACACCCAGGCCAGCACGGACTTCTGGGCGTGGATGCGGTTCTCGGCCTCGTCCCAGACCAGCGAGCGCGGGCCGTCCAGGACGGCGTCGGTGACTTCCTCGCCCCGGTGGGCCGGCAGGCAGTGCAGGAAGACGCCGTCGCTCGCCGCCAGGTCCATCAGGGCGTCGTCGACCTGATAGGGTTCCAGCGCGGCCAGGCGCTCGTCATGGTCGGTGTCGCCCATCGAGACCCAGGTGTCGGCCACCACGACGTCGGCGCCGGCCACGGCGGCCTTGACGTCGGTGGTCATGCTGACCCGGCCCTGCAGGCTCTCGGCGCGAGCCAGGTCGTGGAGATCGGCGTGATAGACCGCCGGGCAGGCGATCTTCAGCGTAAAGTCCAGCAGCGGCGCGGCGTGGATGAAGCTGGAGCAGACATTGTTGCCGTCGCCGACCCAGGCGATCGTCTTGCCGGCGATCGGGCCGCGATGCTCCTCGATGGTGAGGATGTCGGCCATGATCTGGCAGGGGTGGCTCTTGTCGGTCAGGCCGTTGATCACCGGCACGGTCGAGACCTGGGCGAAGCGCTCGACGTCGGCGTGGTTGTTGGCGCGGATCATCACCGCGTCGACCATGCGCGAGAGCACCTTGGCGGTGTCCTCGATGGTCTCGCCCCGGCCCAGCTGCATGTCCGACGAGGTCGAGATGATCGCCGACCCGCCCCAGCTGACGCATGGCCGCGTCGAACGAGAAGCGGGTGCGGGTCGAGTTCTTCTGGAAGATCATCGACAGCACGCGATCCTTGGCCGGCGCGTCGGCGTCGACCTTGCCCTGCGGCCAACCCTTGCGAGCGGCCTTGCGGGCGTGGGCGTCGTCGAGCAGCAGGCGCAGGGTCGCGCCGTCCAGCTTCCACAGGTCGATGAAGTGCCGGGGGGTGGTCATCTTGGCCATGTCCCTAACGGTTCCGCCCGCCCCAGTGTCCTGGAGCGGGCGGCCAATGCGTGTTGTCGCCTAGGCGGCGGCCTTGGCGCGGGCGACTTCGCAAGCCTTTTCCAGCTTGGAGATCGCTTCGCTGGCTTCCTCGACGGTCAGGTTCAGCGGCGGCAGCAGGCGCACGCAGTTGTCGCCGCCCCCCGCGATCAGCAAGTGCTGGTCGCGCGCCATCACCATGAACTCGCGGTTGTTCGGGACAACCTTGATGCCGATCAGCAGGCCCTTGCCGCGGATGTCGACGATCACGTCCGGGAAACGGTCCTTCAGGCCGTTCAGCTGCTGGGTGAAGTAGCCGGCGACGGTCTTCACGTTGTCCAGCAGTTCGGGCGTGTTGATCGCGCTGAAGGCGGCGATGCCGACCGCCATGGCCAGCGGGTTGCCGCCGTAGGTCGAGCCGTGCGTGCCCGGGGTCATGCCCTTGGCCGCCTCGTTGGTGGCCAGGCAGGCGCCGACCGGGAAACCGCCGCCCAGGGCCTTGGCCACGCACATGATGTCCGGTTCGCTGCCCGGCGCCCACTCGTGGGCGAACAGCTTGCCGGTCCGCCCCATGCCGCTCTGGACCTCGTCATAGATCAGCAGAACGCCGGCCTCGCGGGTGATCTCGCGCAGCTCCAGCAGCTGGGCCTCGGTCAGGGCGCGCGCCCCGCCCTCGCCCTGCACCGGTTCGATGATCACCGCGGCGGTCTTGTCGGAGATGGCGGCCTTCAGGGCCTCCAGATCGCCGAACGGCAACTGGCTGAAGCCCGGCAGGCGCGGACCGAAGCCGTCCAGATAGCTGGCGTTGCCCGAGGCGTTGACCGCCGCGTACGAACGCCCGTGGAACGAGCCGTCGAAACCGATCACCTCGATGCGGTCGGCCTGGCCATTGACCGCGTGATAGCGACGGGCGGCCTTCAGGGCGCACTCGATCGCCTCGGTGCCCGAATTGGTGAAGAACACCACATCGGCGAAGGTGGCCGCGCACAGCTTGTCGGCCAGCGTTTCCTGCTCGGGGATCGTGTAGATGTTGGAGACGTGCCAGAGCTTCTCGCCCTGGGTCTTCAGCGCCTCGACCAGCGCCGGGTGGGCGTGGCCCAGGCCGCAGGTGGCGATGCCGGCCACGCAGTCCAGGTACTCTCCGCCGTCGGTCGAGAACAGGCGCGCGCCTCGGCCTCGCTCGAACGCCAGCGGGGCGCGGTTGTAGACGCCCATGATGTGGTGCTGCGAGGGGTTGGACGACGTCGCGGTGCTCAAGACCGGCCTCCCAAAAAGGAAAGAAGCCCCCGTGCGTGAGCACGGGGACCGGAAGGCCGCAGGTTGTCGCCGTGGAACGACGTCCTGTCAATCAACGGACTGTGAAGGCCGCTGAAAAACCGATGAATTTCGAGCCTTCCCCGGACGGGGGCCTCAGCTTTTCAGGCGATATCCGGTGACGAACAGGCGCCAGCACCACAGGAACATCCCCACGGTCAGCACGCCCATGCTGATCACGCCGATCAGGATCGAGCCGTCGGCGTGGCCGATGAAGCCGTAGCGGAAGCCGTCGATCAGATAGAAGAACGGGTTGAAGTGGCTGGCCGAGCGGAACGGCTCGGGCAGCTTGTCGACCAGGTAGAAGGTGCCCGACAGGAAGGTCATGGGCATGATCAGGAAATTGGTCACGGCCGCCAGCTGGTCGAACTTCTCGGCCCACAGGCCGGCCAATATGCCGGCCAGGCCCAGGATCAGCGAAGCCGTCACGGCGAAATAGACGATGGCCCAGGGGTGGGCCAACTGCAGGCCCGCGCCCGGCAGCACGCCGATGACCAGGGCGGTGACGGCCCCGACCACCACGCCGCGCGTCGCCGCGCCCAGGGCGAAGCCCAGCACCTGCTCCAGCGCCGACAGCGGCGGCGTCAGGAAGTCCGGCGTCAGGCCCATCATCTTGGCCTGGATCAGCGACGACGACGAATTGGCGAAGGCGTTGTTCAGGATCGCCATCATGATCAGGCCCGGAGCCACGAAATGGCCGAAGGTCACCCCGCCCACGGCCGGCCGGCTGGCGCCCACGGCGACCACGAAGACCAGCATGTAGAGCAGGGTCGTCACCACCGGCGCGGCCACCGTCTGGGTGCCGACCTTCCAGAATCGGCGGATTTCACGCTGGTACAGCGTGACGAACCCGGACCAATTCCAGCCGTGATAGTCGCGCGGCTGCGGCGGAATGACGCTGTCGGCCATGTCTCTCATACGCTCAACCCGTTGTGTTGCTTGGCCATGTGCGCCCTGGGCGCCTTTCCGCAAGCTTGGGCTTGCCTGAATCAACATCTTGTTTCTGTGGACAGAGTCGTTACCGCCTATTGTGCGCCTTAACACATTCTTTACGATATCTAGTAGGACGACCGCCGGCGGGGCGGTTTGAGCACCAGATATGGGGTGAGGAGCGTGGGGACGCGCTTCACCTCCATCGAAACGGCGGAGACGGGTTATGAGCTGGACCGACGAACGGGTTTCGACCTTGAAAAAGCTCTGGCTGGACGGCCTTTCGGCCAGTCAGATCGCCAAACAACTGGGCGGCGTCACGCGCAACGCCGTCATCGGCAAGGTGCACCGCCTGGGCCTGTCGGGCCGCGCGGCCCCCTCGCAGCCGGCGCGTCCGGCGTTCAAGGCTCCGCGTCCGGCGCGTCCGGCCGCCCAGGCCATGCCCTCGGCCCCGCGTCGCGTGACGCCGGTCGAGGCGCCGTCGTCGGTTCCGGTGGCCTCCGCCCCCGCGCCGCTGCCGGCCTTCCGGCATGAAGAGCCGGGTTCGGCCACCGTGCTGACCCTGGGCGCGCACATGTGCAAGTGGCCGATCGGCGATCCGTCGTCGGAAGGCTTCACCTTCTGCGGCCGCCGCTCGTCGGAAGGCCCCTACTGCGTCGAGCACGCCCGCGTGGCCTACCAGCCGCAGCAGACCAAGAAGAAGGGCGGCGCCACCGAGCTCGCCCGTTCGCTTCGCCGCTACATCTAAGAACAACAAAAGTCTCTCAGGCGGCGGATCCCGGGGCGCTCACGCGCCCCGGGATTTTCCATTTCTCGGGGCGGTCTCGCGACTGCCTGGGATTTTCCATTTCCGGGGGACGTTCTAGATAGGGCGGATGACGGACCTCGCGCCGAACGATTCCAACGCCCCGCCCTATTCGGTCTCCGAACTGGCCTTCGCCCTGAAGCGGACGCTGGAGGATCGCTACGGCTTCGTGCGGCTGCGCGGCGAGTTGTCCAAGGTCACGCACCACTCCAACGGCCACGTCTATCTGACCATCAAGGACGACAAGTCCGCCATCGACGGCGTCGTCTGGAAAGGCAATGTCCGGGCCTTGAGCGTACGGCCCGAGCACGGGCTCGAGGTTATTGTCACCGGCAAGATCACCACCTATCCGGCCGGCTCGCGCTACCAGATCGTCATCGACAGCATGGAAGCCTCCGGCGTCGGCGCGCTGCTGGCGCAGCTGGAACGCCTGAAGGCCAAGCTGGCCGCCGAGGGCCTGTTCGCGCCGGAGCGCAAGAAGCCTCTGCCGTCGATGCCGGCCGTGGTCGGCGTCATCACCAGCCCGACCGGGGCGGTGATCCGCGACATTCTCCATCGCATCCGCGACCGCTGGCCGTGCCAGGTGCTGGTCTGGCCGTGCGTCGTCCAGGGCGACGCCGCCGCCGGCCAGGTCAGCGCGGCCATCCGCGGCTTCAACGCCATCGCGCCGGGCGGCCCCGTGCCGCGTCCCGACATCCTGATCGTCGCGCGCGGAGGCGGCTCGGTCGAGGACCTGTGGGCCTTCAACGACGAGGCCCTGGCCCGCACCGTGGCCGAGGGAACCATCCCGCTGATCTCGGCGGTCGGACACGAGACCGACACCACCCTGATCGACTTCGTCTCCGATCGCCGCGCCCCGACGCCGACGGCCGCCGCCGAGATGGCCACGCCTGTGCTGGCCGAGTTGCGCGCCCTGATCTCGGACTTCGATCGCCGCCTGAACCGCTCGGGCGCGCGCCTGATCGAGGACCGCCGCACGCGCCTGGTCAGCGCCGCGCGCGGCCTGCCGCGTCCCGACGACATCCTGGCCCTCGCCCAGCAGCGGTTCGACATCGCTTCCGGGCGACTGGACGCGGCCCTGCATCGCAACACCACCGTCCACGCTCAAGAGTTGCTGAAGGTCACCGCGCGCCTGACGCCGGAGGTGCTGACCCGGCAGCGCGCCATCAAGGCCGAGCGTGTGGGCGACCTTGGCCGTCGCCTGGACCTGGCCGCCCGCCGCGCGCCCGACCGTGTGGCCCAGCACGCCCGACTGCCCGCCCTGTGGCAGCGCCTGAACGCGGCGGGAGAACGTCGCCTTCAGCGCGATGCCGAGCGCCTGGCCGGCCTGGAAAAGCTGCGTCAGTCGCTGAACCCGGAACGACCGCTGGAACTGGGCTTCGCCCTGGTTCGCAAGGGCGACGGGACACTGGCCCGTTCGGCGTCCGACCTTGTCTCGGGGGAACGCGTGAACCTGAAGTTCAAGAGCGGCGACCGCGACGCGGTGATCGACGGCGAAGGCGGGTTTGTTCCACCGCCAGCGCCGACATCCGCTCCCGCGCCAAGGCCTCGCCCCAAGCCGGCCGCGCCGCCCGTCGATCAAGGCGATCTGTTCTGAAGCCCCGTACTGGCGTAGAGTAAAAGTCATGAACGCTTTCGATCGTGATCTCGGCAAGTCCGACGGCCTGGCCGTCCTGCACTATGGCGACGGCGAGTACGCCGTGCTCAGCCCCGGCCGCTTCGTGCTGTGCGCCATCACCAACAAGCCAATCCCGCTGGAAGCCCTTCGCTACTGGAGCCCCGAGCACCAGGAAGCCTATGCCGGTCCCGCCGAGGCGCTGAAGCGTTGGCAAGGGGCCTGAGCCGCCGCGCGGTCCTCGCCGCGCTTCCGCTCTCGGCCGCCTTCACGACGACAGCCCGCGCCGCCGCGCCGGGCCTGTCGCTGACGGGCAAGTTCGTCCAGGGCGGCTATGCGGTGGGCCGAACGACGCCTCGCGCGGTGATTGATCTCGACGGCCAGGCGCTGACCACCGCCTCTGCCAACGGGTGGTTCGTGATCGGCTTCGACCGCGACGCCCTCCCGACCAGCAAGCTGACCGTCACGACGCCGGACGGCTCGGCCGTCGACGACCGAACGATCGCGGTCGGCGACTTCGACGTCCAGCGCATCGATGGCCTGCCGCCGCAACAGGTGACGCCGACCGACCCGGCTCTGCTGGAGCGGATCACCGCCGAGAACGCCCGCAAGGTCGCCGGCTTCGCCAGCCAGGCCGATCTCGAGGGATTTCGCGATGGCTTCATACTTCCGGTTGTGGGCGCGCGCCGTTCGGCCCGGTTCGGCGGCCAGCGCATCCTCAACGGCGAACCCAAGCGTCCCCATTATGGGGTCGATCTGGCCAGCCCGGTGGGCGCGCCGGTGCGCGCCCCGGCCGGCGGCCTGGTGTGTTTCGCCGAGACCGGACTGCATTATGAAGGCGGTCTCGTGCTGGTCGATCACGGCCAGGGCCTGGTCACCGCCTATCTTCACCTGTCGAAAATCCTTGTTGCGACGGGCACTTACGTCAAGCAAGGACAGCTGATCGCCGAAACGGGCAAGGAAGGCCGCGCGACCGGGCCGCATCTGTGCTGGCGTATGAAATGGCGCGGCCGCAATCTCGATCCGTCGCTGCTGGTCGGCGCGGGCCCCTTCCGCGCTTGAGATTCTGCCATTTCGCCCCTGGCGCGAATTTCAATCCTTAGGTAGCTATGCCGCCGCATCGGGACATGGAGACGCGGGGGAGCGGCTTCGGAGTTCCGGTCTTCCCGTATGATCTGAGGAGGCGGCTTCCGCATGTCGGCGGCGTTCGAAAAGCTGCGCTTTCTGCTGGTGGATGACAACCAGCACATCCGGTCGATCGTCTCGGCGATCCTCAAGGGCGTGGGCGTTCGGCACATCCGTGAAGCCATGGACGGGGCCGAGGGCCTGCAGATCCTGCGCGACTGGCAAACCGACATCGCCATCGTCGACTTCAAGATGACCCCCCTGGACGGGGTGCAGTTCACCCAGCTGGTCCGCAACTCGCCCGACAGCGTCGACCCGTTCTTGCCCGTCATCATGCTGACCGGCTTCGCAGAGCGTCACCGTGTGTTCGAAGCCCGCGACGCGGGGGTGACCGAGGTGGTGGTCAAGCCGGTGACGGCCCGCTCGCTGCTGGACCGGATCAACACGGTGATCTTCCATCCGCGGCCGTTCATCCGTTCGGAGGACTATTTCGGTCCGTGCCGCCGCCGCCGCGTCGACCCCTACTATAGCGGCCCCTTCCGCCGCTCCGGCGAGAAGGACGCGGCCGCCGACACGCTGGAAATCTAGGCGCTGGCGGCTTGCGCCGCGCGCTCGCGGTCGGCCAGTTCGGCATAGACCTCGTTCGGCCAGCGGCGGTGGACCCAGAACCACTCGGCCGGCCGCTCGCGGATGCGGTCTTCCATGAAGGCGTTGATCATCCTCACCCCGGCCTCGATGTCGGCCGTGCGATTGCCCGTGTTGGGCGGGACGATCGGCGGGTGCACCACCGCCCGGAACCGCGCGCCCTTCAGCCGCTGCACGGACATCGGCTGCAGCACCGTGCCAAAACGGATCGCCAGGCGCGTCGGCGCCGGTGCGGTGCGGGCGTCATGGCCGAAGAACGGGGCGGCCACGCCGCTATTGAACTTCTGATCGTTCATCAGGGCGACCGACCGCCCCTCCATCATGCCCTTCAGCAGTTCGCGGGACCCGTCGCCGCCCTTGGGCGCAAACAGGCGCACCCCGTAGCGGAAGCGGCTGTCGCGGATGCGCTTGTCGACATAGGGATTGTTGGCCGCGCGATAGGTCATCTCGCAGATCACGCCGCTGTCGACGATGGCCGCGGGCATGACCTCCCAGTTCGACAGATGGCCTGACACGAACACCACCGGCGTCTTCTGCTCGGCGATCTGCGCCAAGCGCTCGGCATTGACCACCTCGACCCGGCCGGTGGACGGCAGAATCCTGTCCATCAAAGGAAACTCGGCGAACGAGCGGCCCAGGCCCTCCCATTGCTCATCCAGAATCCGCGCATGCCAGGCGGCGTCCTTTTCCGGAAAGGCCAGCTTCAGATTGCGCGTCGCGACCTTGTGCGCGCCGCTGAGGGGTCCGAACGTGCGGCCCAGCCAGCCGCCGAAGTCCGAGGCGCGGTCCACGCCCATCAGACGCACGGCGCCGATAAAGAGGTCGAAGCCCAGGGCCTCCAACCGCCACAGAATGTCCTGAACCCAGGGCTGACGCTTATCCGACATAGGTCCTAAGTAGGCTGGCTCCCACGTCCCGCGCAACTTCGCTTCGCCCGGCACGCGACTTGCGGCTGTCAGCCTAGGCCGTTCCGTTTCGGGACGGCTCCAGAAAGCTAGGGGGCACGGCTTCCATGGGTAACGACATCGATACGCACCTGGGCAAACGCCTGCGTCGCCGCCGTCGTCTGCTGGGTTTGACCCAGCAACAACTGGCGGGCGCCGTCGGCGTGCGGTTCCAGCAGATTCAAAAGTACGAGTGCGGCGCCAACCGCATCTCCGCCGCGCGTCTGTGGCAGCTGTCCGAGGCTCTGGAAGTGCCGGTCGGCTACTTCTACGATGGTCTCTCGGACGTGCGCCGCGAGAGCGCAGGCGAGTCGGCCGAAGGCGGCGAAATGTTCGCCCGCAAGGAGACGCTGGACCTGATCCGCGCGTACTACCTGCTAGGCGAGCGTCCGCGCCGTCGCCTGCTGGACCTGGCCAAATCGCTGAACGGCGGCGGTCCCGAGCACGCGGACGCCTGACAACGGTAGCTTACGTGAGGCGGGGGCGCTAAACCCCCGCTCATGACGCTTTCCGCTGACCGGCTCACGGCGCTCGACGCCTTCATCATCGATCTGAACCGCGCGTCCGCGGATGCGATCTTGCCGCTTTTCCGGGCCGACCATGGCCTGGAGGACAAGGGAGCCGGCAAGAACCTCCCGCGCGACAGCCACGCGGCTTTCGACCCCGTGACCGAGGCCGACCGCGGCGCGGAAGCGGCGATCCGCAAGCTGATCGGCGAGCGATTCCCCGAGCACGGCGTGATCGGCGAGGAGTACGGCGAGGATCGCCCGGACGCGGAGTTCGTCTGGGTGCTGGACCCGATCGACGGCACGCGCGCCTTCATCTCCGGCCTGCCGCTTTGGACCACCCTGATCGGCCTGCGCCACCAGGGGCGCCCGGTGCTGGGCTCGATCGGCCAGCCCTATGTCGGCGAGCTGTTCATCGGCCATGCTGGCGGCTCGCGCCTGCTGGCGCGCGGCCAGGAGACGCCGATCAAGGTCCGCGAATGCGCCGACCTTACCGACGCCGTGATCGCCACCACCGATCCGGACGCCTGCTTCGACGGGGCTGAACGCGGCGCCTGGCTGCAGGTGCGGGCGGCCGTCAAGCTGGCCCGCCTGGGCTGCGACGCCTATGCCTACGCCATGGTCGCCATGGGCAAGATCGACATGGTCATCGAGGCGGGCCTGAAGTCCTGGGACATCGAGGCCGCCATCCCGGTGGTCGAGGGCGCCGGTGGTCTGGTCACCAACTGGCGCGGCGAACCCGTCGGCCCGAACGGCGGCCAGATGGTCATCTCCGGCGACCGCCGCCCGCTGGACGAGGCCCTGGTCAGTCTGAAGCGTTCGGCGAAGTAATCGGCTCACGCGGCGCGACAGGGTCCACCGTCTCGTCGAAGGCCTTCCAGAACAGCGCCCGGCGCGGGTCGGTCTCGATCAGGATCTCGTGGAACGCGCCCGGGACCTCGACATAGCGCCCCTTGGGGATGCGGCCGGCGATCGATTTCGGCGTCGGCGTTCAGGACGCGGTTGTCGAGCTCGGCCCCGACGATGGTCACCGGAATCTGGATTTTCTCCACGCCCTTGCCGTCCCGCAGCCAGGCGCAGGCCGAGATGGCGAAATCGGCCCAGCCCCAGGTCATGCCGCCCAGGGCGATCTCGGGATCGGCGCGCAGCTGCGCCTGATAACGGTCGTAGCGCGTCTCGTCATGGGTCAGGCCGTCGGCCTGGAAGGTCTGGGTCAGAGGATCATAGGCGGCGGACACGTAGTCCCCAGCCCGACCGATCCGCGACATCGTCCAAGCCAGCGGCTTGGCCAGCCAGGGCGGAACGCCGGCCGTGTTCAGGCCCAGCATCGGCGCGGACAGCACGGCGGCGGCGAACCGCGTCTCGCCACGAGCAAGGGCCAGCATGGTCAGGCAGCCGCCCATCGAGTGGGAAACCGCGATCCAGGGCTTGGGCATCCGCGCCTCGAACGTGTCGAGCAGCGCCGTGTGGTCGGCGACGAAGGTCTTGAAGCCCCGGGCGTGCCCCCTGAGGCGGTCCGGCAGGCCGCGGGCCGACAGCCCCTGCCCTCGCCAGTCATGCAGCAGCACGGCGAAGCCGCGGCTCTGGAGGTCCTCGACGACCTCGAAATATTTCTCGATCGGCTCGCTGCGTCCGGGGCTGAGCACCACCGAACCCCGCGCGGGCCCCTGCGGGAAAAACGTCGCGGCGCGGAGGGTCGCCCCATCCGCGCCGCGAAACCACTCGGCCTTGCCGTGATCGGGAACCGGAGCCTCGGGAATCGAGACCAGACGCGCCGGTTCTTCCGTCATCGCGGGTTAGCGCATCTTGGCGAACAGGGCGCCCATCTTGGGCTGCAGGGCCATGGCCGTGCCCATGTCCGACAGCTTCAGCTTGCCGGTCATGACCGCCATGGTCGGGTCCAGCGAGCCGGCGCCGATGGCCAGCAGATCGTCCAGGCTGAGCGTCATGGTCAGGTCAGCCGGCTTGTCTTCGTTGGTCACCGAGCCGCCATCGATGTGGATGACGCCGGCGTCCTTAAGGTCGAACTTGAGGCTCTTGCCGAGACCGCTGTCGTCGCCCACGGCGCCCTTGATGCGATCGGTGATTTCCTGAAGCGTGGCCATGAGCGCGATCTCCCTCTGCGCGAAAAAGTGTGGCGGATAGCTAGACCGGGCCGTCTCGATAAGTAAACACCGTTCAGACGACCCAGGGCCTTATTTCTTCCCGTCGTAGAACCCGACCTTAGTTGGCGTTTTTGTCAACTTTACCCGTACGGCGCCCTGATGGTCCGCGGGACGGAAATAAGGGACGTCCTTGGCCTGGGGCAGCGGCGCGCTGTGGCCGTCGGCGAAGACGATCGTCCCGCCCTCGGCCTTGGAGAAGGCGATCCCGGTCATCTTGGGCGCCATGAACGACATCGGGCCGGCGGCCTTGCCGATCACGGTGTTGGCCTCGTTGACCGTCGCGACAAGCTCGCGGGCGTCGTATTCGCGGGCGGGCGGCAGCTGCGTGCCGAAACTCATCATCGAGCCCAGCTTCATGTCGGCGGGCACATCCAGGAAGATGGTCGGATCGCCCTGCAGCTGGGCCAGGGTCGGCAGGCGGTCGAAATAGCCCTCCCCGTTGACCGGCAACGGCGTGCGCGCGCCGCTCTTCTCGACCAGAGTCGCCTTCAGGTTCGGCATCATCTGGCCGTCGTGACGGATGGCGTAGGACAGCTTCACGCGCGCGCGATCGGCCGGCGGGACCTTCAGGAACCTGTCCAGGAACGGCAGCACCTTGTCGGCCGGCGCGCTCTTCTCGGCGAAGGCCGGAGTGGCGGCCGCCGCCAACACGGCGGCCAGGATCAGGGCGCGCTTCATCTGGGCTTCACGAACTTCAGGGTCATGCGGTCGCTTTCGCCGATGGCGTCATATTTGGAATGGTCGAAGCCAGGTTCGGCCGGCTCCCCCCGCGGGGCGGACAGGCGCGTCGGCGGCAGGGTCCACACGCCGAACGGGTGGTCCTTGGTGTCCTTGGGATTGGCGTTGATCTCGCTGGTTCCGGCCAGGACGAAGCCGGCCTCCTTGGCCATCTGGATCACGTAGTCCTGCTGGACATAGCCGTCGGCGGCCAACACGTCCTGCACGCGCCCCGGCTCGCCGCGATGCTCCTCGACGCCCAGGATTCCGCCCGGCTTCAGAGCCGCCAGGGCGTCCTTGAAGGCCTTTTCGGCGATGCCGCCAGCCATCCAGTTGTGCAGGTTGCGCAGGAACAGCACGAGGTCCGCCGCGCCCGCCGGGGCCACCGGGCCGCTGGTCGGGCCGAAGGCGGTGAAGGTCACCTCGCCATAGAGCTTCTTCTTCTCGGACAGCTTGCGACGGTAGGCCTCGACGATCTCGGCCGCGGCTGGCTCCGACGGGTCGTCGGTCTGCAGTTCGGCTTCGTAGAGCTTGCCGCGGGTGTCGGCCAGGAACGGCGCCAGGATGTCTGTGTACCAGCCGGCGCCAGGCCAGAACTCGACCACCGTCTGGCCGGGCTTCAACTCCCAGAACTTCAGGGTCTCGACCGGATGGCGCCAGACGTCGCGGGCGCGGTCGGCGGGCGGTCGCCAGTCGCCGGCCACGGCCGTCTCGACGGTCGCAGGCCCGGCCTTCTGGGCCGCC
Organism: Caulobacter sp. UC70_42; assembly: GCF_044056025.1. Classification (NCBI taxonomy): domain Bacteria; kingdom Pseudomonadati; phylum Pseudomonadota; class Alphaproteobacteria; order Caulobacterales; family Caulobacteraceae; genus Caulobacter; species Caulobacter sp. UC70_42. The sequence continues at coordinate 5,185,327 of NZ_CP171994.1, forward strand.
TTGGCCTCGGTCTTGGCGGGGTCGTTCCGCTTACCGCAGGCCGAGAAGTCCCAGCGCGCCGACGCTCGCCAGGACTCCTCGCCGCGACCAGTACCCTACTGGAAACATCATTCCCCCGTAATGCAGCCAGCTTGCCGGCCGACCTTGACCAAAGTCGGGCGGACCGAACCTAGGCGGGCTTCCGGAAGCGCAGGGTCATGCGATCGCTCTCGCCGATCGCGTCGTACTTCGTGCGATCGAAATTCGGATTGGCGGGCTGGCCGCCGGGCGCGGTGCGCTTGGTGGGCGGCAGGGTCCAGACGCCGAAGGGGTGGTCCTTGGTGTCCTTGGGATTGGCGTTGATCTCGGACTTGGCGTCCAGCTTGAACCCGGCCTTCTCGGCCAGGGCGATCACGGTGGCGGTGTTCAGATAGCCGTCGGCGCCGGCGTCCTTTTCCGAGCGCGGATCGGCGCGGTGATCCTCGACGGCCAGCACGCCGCCGGGCTTGAGCACGGCGAAGAAGTCGGCGAACACCTTGTCGGCCATGCCCGGCGCCTGAGTCCAGTTATGGACGTTGCGCGCGGTCAGCACGAGATCGGCCGAGCCGGGCGCGCCCAGCGGGCCCGACTGGGCGCCGAAATTGACGAACCGCGGCTGGCCGTACTTGGCCGGGTCGGCGAAGCGGGCCTCGAAGTCGGCGCGGCCCTTCTTGGCCCCTTCCGAGATCTTGGGATTCGACAGGTCGGCGACGCCGGCGACATAGGTCCCGCCGGTGGCCTTGGCGTAGGGGGCCAGGATCTCGGTCCAGTAGCCGCCGCCGGGCGAGATCTCGATCACGGTCTGCTTGGGCTTCAAGCCCCAGAAGGTCAGGCTCTCGACTGGGTGACGCGCGCCGTCGCGGGCGACGTCGCCGGCGGGACGGGTCGGCGAGGCGACGGCGGCCTGCAGGGCCGGGTCGGTCGAGGCGAAGGCGGCGGGCGCGGCCAGGGTGATGGCGGCGGCGAGCAACAGCATGTGGCGGCGAAGCGGCATGGGGGACGTGTCCTTCGGCGTAACGGAGGCCGCGACCTTAGCCGGGGTGAGCGGTGCGTCAAACGATTCACGTTCTGTGAGCTCTTGGCCCCTTGAACCCCAAAATCCGCTCACCAACTAGTTTCACGAAGGCGCTGGACACCCGGGCCTTCCGGACCACCTGGCGACGCCGATTTCGGGTCGCCGACGGGACGAACATTCAAAGACCTTGCTTGATGAGAAGGATCTGACCCATGCGTACGATCGACCTTTCGCCCCTGTACCGCTCGCTCGTCGGCTTCGACCGCCTCGCCGACCAGCTGGACGCCGCCGCCCGCACCGAAGCGGCCTCGGGCTATCCTCCCTACAATATCGAACGCACCGGCGAGAACGACTACCGGATCGAGATCGCGGTGGCCGGCTTCAAGCCCGATGAACTGACCGTCGAAGTGAAGGAAAACCTGCTCACCGTCACCGGCCGCAAGGCCGCCAATGACGGCGATGCCAAGCAGTACCTGCATCGCGGCCTGGCCGAGCGCAACTTCGAGCGCAAGTTCCAGCTGACCGACTACCTGGTCGTCGTCGACGCCGACCTGTCGAACGGCCTGCTGTCGATCGCGCTGAAGCGTGAGCTGCCCGAAGCCCTCAAGCCCCGCACGGTTGAGATCAAATCGAACGCCGGCTCGACCCTGATCGAAGGCGAAAAGGCCGCCTAACGGCGCGCCTCTCCCAGGTCTCCCCTCAATCCCCTCTGAACTTGGGCGGCGCAGCGATGCGCCGCCTTTTTCCGTTCAGGGCAGCGAGAAATCCAGCCCCTGGACTTGGCTCAGATCCACCTGGCGGAAGCTGGCCTTGGCCACCCGAGCGCCAGTGAAGTCCGAGCCGCGCAGGTCGGCGCCGTCGAAGACGGCTTCGCTGAGATCGGCTGCCTGGACCAGGGCGTAGCGTACCCGCGCGCCCTGCAGGTTCGACTGGGTCTGGCGCGTCGGTCCGAGCGGCAGCGGCGACAGGAAGGCCTGGCGCAGGTCCGCCTTGGTCAGATTGGCGCCGGTCAAACGGGCGCCGCGCAGATCCGCGCCGCGCAGATTGGCCGTGCGCAGGTCGGCGTTCTGCAGGTTCGCGCCCTGCAACTGGGCGCCGGAGAGATCCAGGCCCACCATGCAGGCGCCCTTGGCGCTCATCGCCGTCAGGCGCAGCCCCTTCAGCTTGTCGCCCAGCGGACGCAGGTCCTCGCCGTCGAGGCGGGCGGCCGCGCCCTCCTTGCCGCCGGTCTGGCACCAGCGCTGGTTGCCCAGGCAGCGATTGTAAAGTTCCTGAGCCTTGCCGATCGCCTCGCGGGTCACCGTGACCACCGCGCCGGTCATGCTGGCGCCGCTGGTGCGCGCCGTGGACGTGTCGACCCCGGCCATCACGGCGCCAGACAGGTTGGCGCCCTCGAGGTTGCAGCCCTTGACGTCGGCGCCGTCGAGGATAGCTCCGACCAGATTGGCTTCCTTGAGGTTCGCGCCCGACAGCTTGGCCCCCCTCAGCGAGCAGTCGCTGAAGTCGGCCTTGAACGCGGAGACGCCCTCGAACTGCGAGCCGTCCAGGGTGGCGCCCGAGAAGTTGACTTCGTCGACCTCGCCCTGGCGCGTCTCGTGGCGCAGGGTGTCGAGACCCTTGCGGGGATGCGGAATGGCGATCTGGCCTTCGCGGAAGTCGGCCTGGGTCAGGTCGGCCTGGGCCAGGTTGGCGCCGCGCAGGCAGGCGCCGCGCAGATCGGCGCGGACCAGCGAGGCCTGTCGCATGTCGCTCTTGCGCAGGTCGCAGCCGAACAGGCTGGCGCGATCCAGCTTGGTGCGAACCATGCGGCAGTTTTCGAGGACGGAAGCGGTCAGGTCCGCGTCGGTCAGATTTCGGAACGACAGATCTAGGCCCGACAGCTGCATGAAGCGTAGGGAGGCGCGTTTGCCGCCCTGCTTGCCGGTAACGAATTTCTCGTGCGCCGTTACGATCATGTCGAGCTCGGCCTGGCTCAGGCGACGACGCCCGACCACGCTTTGCGCGGCGTTCATAACGTTGGTTCCCCGTTAGGTGCTTTTCTGAGTTACGCGGACTCTAGCGACGAGGGACGAGCGAAGCGTTAAGCATGCGTCCTTTTGTCGCGATATTTTCCTAAATCACGTCGTCCAGGCCGCGCGCCGCCAGACGGATCGCGCCGGTCAGGTCGACATCCTTGAGCTGGGCTCCCGTAAAATTGGCGCGCGACACGTCCGCCCCGGCCATACGGGCCTGGCGAAGGTCGGCTCTCGCCAGGTCGGCATTGGCCAGGATGGCGCCGGTCAGGTCTACGGGCAGCACCCGGTCGGCGGCGATCAGCAGCGGCCCCAGCTGGGCGTCGCGCAGGTCCGAACCGGTCAGCTTGGCGCCCTTCAGGCGCGCGCCGCGCAGATCGGCCCGGCGCAGGTTGCAGGCGCGCAGGTCGGCGCCGTCCAGCTGCGCTCCCTGCATCTGCACGCCTTCCATGTCGAGGCCGTAGAACACCGCGGCCTTGGCCGACAGGGCCGTCAGATTGAAGCCCCGGACCGAGCGCAGATTGCGCAGATCGGCCTTGTCGAACACGGACGGCTTGCCCTCGGCGCCGCCGGTGTCGATCCACCGCGCGTGGTCGGCGATCATCTGCTCGTACGGCAGGTCCGAGACGCTGGTGCCCGACGGCTTGTCGGTCAGGGCCCCTTCCAGATTGGTGTCGTTGATGTTCCACGACATGGTCTTGGCGCCGACCAGCACCGTGTTGCGCAGGTCGGCCCCGGCCAGATTGGCGCCCGACAGGTCGGCCCCCGCCAGGTTCGCCCCGTTGAAATTGGCCTGCTTGAGGTTGGCGCGGACCAGCTTGGCGTCCTTGAGGATGGCGTCGCTGAAGTCGGCCTTGGTGGCGACGATGCCCGACAGGCGCGAACGCTCCAGATTCGGCGCCCGACAGGTTGGCCCCCTTGGCGTAGGCCTCGCGCTGGACCGGTTCGATGACGCGGTAGCCTTCCTTGCGGTCGGCGGCGGCGATGGTCCCTTCGCGCAGGTCGGCCTCGAACATGTCGGCGCCGGTCAGGTTCGCGCCGCGCAGGCTGGAGCCGCGCAGGTCGGCGCGACGCATCGAAGCGTCGGTCAGCTCCGCCCCCTGCAAGTCCGCGCCGTAGAGATTGGCGTTGTCCAGCTTGGTCTTGCGCAGGTCGCAACCGACCATCATCGCACCGGTGAAGTCGGCGTCGCACAGATTGCGGCCGGTCATCGACAGGCCCGACAGATCGCAGAAGGCGAACACGGCCCGCGCCCCGCCCAGGCGGGCCGACCACAGGCGATCGTGCTTGGCGCAGATGACGTCAACGTCATGCTGCGTCAGGCGCTTGTATTCCTGTGTCGTGCTGGCGGCGGCGCTCATGTCTGGCATGGAATCCCGGATAGGGGATCACCATGCACAGAGCAAAATTAACGCCGTGTTTCCAAGGGCTTCTGTTGAAGCTTGACCAGAATATTACCCAACTTGGGGCAGAGATTCGGCCCGACTTTCGTCAAGGTAGCGGGCGCTGATCGGCTTGAGCTGGTCGTCCAGCTCGATGACCAGCGGATTGCCCGTCGGGATCTCGACGCCGACGATCTTGTCGTTCGGCACGTTGAACAGGTGCTTGACGATAGCGCGCAGCGAATTGCCGTGGGCCGCGATCAGAACCGTCTCGCCGGCCTTCAGATGCGGGGCGATGTCGCTTTCCCAGTACGGCAGAACGCGGACCAGGGTCGTGGCCAGGCTCTCGGTCGACGGCAGATCGGCGCCCTTGTAGCGACGGTCCTTGCTGAAGTCGTACTCGCCGCCCGGAGCCAGTTCCGGCGGCGGGATATCGTACGAGCGGCGCCAGACGGTGACCTGCTCGACACCGTGTTTCTCGGCCGTCTCGGCCTTGTTCAGGCCGGTCAGGCCGCCGTAATGGCGCTCGTTCAGACGCCAGTCCTTGGTCACCGGCACGAAGCTCTGCTTGGCGGCGTCCAGCGCCAGATTGCCCGTGCGGATGGCGCGGGTCTGGACCGAGGTGAAGGCGTGGTCGATCTGGATGCCGGCGTCCTTGATCAGTTCGCCGCCCTTCTTGGCCTGGGCCTCGCCCTCGGCCGTCAGGTCGACGTCGACCCAGCCCGTGAAGCGGTTTTCCAGGTTCCACTGGCTCTGGCCGTGGCGGAGCAGGACGAGGGTCGGCATCGGGCGGCTTCCTTCGCGGATCGGGGAGGTATGGGCGCGGGCTAAGGCTCCGCGGTCGCAGCGTCAAGCGCGGAGCACGGCGCGATACGTGCGCGTCCCCGCTCTTCCCCCTCCCCCGCGCCGCGCCGCATGCTATAGGCGGGCCATGCCTGATCGCATTTTCATGCCGCTGATGGGACTGGTCGCCGCCGCGCTGATCGCCCTCTCCCTCGTCTGGCCCCAAGGCCAGGGCGACCGTTCCTGGGGTCCGTTCGGCCACACGCCCGTACAGCAGACGCCGGAGATGAAGGCCCGGATCCAGAAGGAAAAGGACGCCGCGATGCGTCGCGACCAGGCGGCCAAGAAGGCCGTCGAGGCCGTGGGCCAGATGCCGTCCGAGGCGCTGCCGCCCGCTCCGCCCCAAGCCCCCGCCCCGGCCCAGCAATGAGCGCTTTCGACGCCGTCGCGGTCGGCCGTCGCGTGCTGAGCACGGAGGCCGACGCGCTCAACACCCTGGCCGAGTCGCTGGGCGACACCTTCGTCCGCGCGGTCGAGGCCGTGTTCGACGCCAAGGGCCGGGTCGTCTGCACCGGCATGGGCAAGTCCGGTCACGTCGCGCGCAAGATCGCCGCCACCCTGGCCTCGACCGGCACCTCGGCCATGTTCGTTCATCCGGCCGAGGCCAGCCACGGCGACCTCGGCATGATCGGTCCCGACGACGTGATCCTGGCCCTGTCGAAGTCCGGCGCGGGGCGCGAGCTTTCCGACACCCTGGCCTACGCCAAGCGTTTCTCGATCCCGCTGGTGGCCATGACCGCCGTGGCCGACAGCCCGCTGGGCCAGGCGGCCGACATCCTGCTGCTGCTGCCTGACTCGCCGGAGGCGACGGCCGAGGTCAATGCGCCGACCACGTCGACGACCCTGCAGATCGCCCTGGGCGACGCCCTGGCCGTGGCCCTGCTGGAACGGCGCGGCTTCACGGCCAGCGACTTCCGCGTCTTCCACCCGGGCGGCAAGCTGGGCGCGATGCTGCGCACCGTGGCCGACCTGATGCATGGGCAGGACGAGCTCCCCTTGGTGAGCGTCGACGCGGCCATGCCCGACGCCCTGCTGGTGATGAGCGAGAAGCGCTTCGGCGCGGTCGGCGTCGTCGACGGCGCGGGCCTGTTGACCGGCCTGATCACCGACGGCGACCTGCGCCGGCACATGGACGGGCTGCTTCAGCACACGGCCGGCCAGGTCATGACTCGGGATCCTCTGACCATCGCCTCCGGCGCCCTGGCCGCCGAGGCGCTGAAGGTCATGAACGAGCGCCGGATCACCGTGCTGTTCGTTGTCGACGCTGGACGCCCCGTCGGCGTGCTGCATGTTCACGACCTGCTCCGAGCCGGCGTGATCTAGGTCACATTCGACTTTATCGAACTTTGTCATGTGAACGCGCTAGTCGCCCGGCGTCCGGGCGGCTACAGCCACATCACCTTAACTGAAACGAGCTTTCGATGTTCTCCGCGCCGCGCTCCGACCTCGTCCCGAATACCGCCGCCTACGAGAACGAGCCGCTGGTCAAGGCGACAGGCTTTCGCGAGTACGACGCGCGCTGGCTGTTCGGGCCCGAGATCAACCTGCTGGGCGTCCAGGCGCTGGGCCTGGGCCTGGGGACATACATCCACGAGCTGGGCCAGTCGAAGATCGTGGTCGGCCACGACTTCCGCTCCTATTCGACCTCGATCAAGAACGCCCTGATCCTGGGCTTGATCAGCGCCGGCTGCGAGGTCCACGACATCGGTCTGGCCCTCTCGCCCACCGCCTATTTCGCCCAGTTCGACCTCGACATCCCCTGCGTGGCCATGGTCACGGCCAGCCACAACGAGAACGGCTGGACCGGCGTGAAGATGGGCGCCCAGAAGCCGCTGACCTTCGGCCCCGACGAAATGAGCCGCCTGAAGGACATCGTGCTGAACGCCAAGTTCGTCGAGCGCGACGGCGGCAAGCTGATCCGTGTTCAGGGCGAGGCTCAGCGCTATATCGACGACGTCGCCAAGCGCGCCAGCATCACCCGCCCCCTGAAGGTGATCGCCGCCTGCGGCAACGGCACGGCCGGCGCCTTCGTGGTCGAGGCCCTGCAGAAGATGGGCGTGGCCGAGGTCGTGCCGATGGACACCGACCTCGACTTCACCTTCCCCAAGTACAATCCCAACCCCGAAGACGCCGAGATGCTGCACGCGATGGCCCACGCCGTGCGCGAGGAGAAGGCGGACCTGGCGTTCGGCTTCGACGGCGACGGCGACCGCTGCGGCGTGGTCGACGACGAGGGCGAGGAAATCTTCGCCGACAAGATCGGCCTCATGCTGGCCCGCGACCTGGCCCCGCTGCATCCAGGCGCGACCTTCGTGGTCGACGTCAAGTCGACGGGCCTCTACGCCACCGACCCGATCCTGGCCGCCCACGGCTGCAAGGTCATCTACTGGAAGACCGGCCACAGCTACATCAAGCGCAAGAGCGCCGAGCTGGGGGCCCTGGCCGGCTTCGAGAAGAGCGGCCACTTCTTCATGAACGGCGAGCTGGGCTACGGCTACGACTGCGGCCTGACGGCGGCGGCGGCCATCCTGGCCATGCTGGACCGCAATCCGGGCCTGAAGCTGTCGGACATGCGCAAGGCCCTGCCGGTGGCCTTCACCTCGCTGACCATGAGCCCGCACTGCGGCGACGAGGTAAAGTACGGCGTCGTCGCCGACGTGGTGAAGGAATACGAGGACCTGTTCGCCGCCGGCGGTTCGATCCTGGGCCGCAAGATCACCGAGGTGATCACGGTCAACGGCGTGCGCGTGCACCTGGAAGACGGCTCATGGGTGCTGGTCCGCGCCTCGTCGAACAAGCCGGAGGTCGTGGTCGTGGTCGAGAGCGCCCGGTCCGAGGACGACATGCGCGCCCTCTTCCGCGAGGAAGTGAAGCCCCGGCTGGGCGACCGCGTCGGCAAGTACAATCAGGAGATCTGAGCCGGCGCGCCGGGCCCAAAGCAAAAGGGCCGGCGTGAGAGCGCCGGCCCTTTCGTCATTTGGCTCCGCCCTGGATCAGGACGTCTTGGTGCCTCGTTGGGCGACCGTATCCACGCGCTTCAGGGGCGGCGGGCCGCCAGTCGAGCGGGGATCGTTCAATCCGCGCAGCGGCGAAGGCAGGGTTCCCGTATAGGTTTTCATCGCGGCGTCGCCTTGGACGGGCGGTAGGGCGCGCGGGCGCGGCTGGGCGCCACGGTGAAAAGGCGGAAAACAGGAAGCATCATCGCCGCGGCGATGACGCAGGCGGCCGAAAGCTGGAAAAGCCAGTCCATTTGGAGAATCTCAAGCGCCGCCAAGCCCGAGCGTTGACCGCGACGCGGTTCGCTCCCGACGGCGACTGACCTTCATATGGGGGGCCATGGCCGAGTTTATCAGGGGCGCCGCGAAATAGGCCGGGGCAGGCCGATCGACTGGCGCGGAAAGCGGCGGTGGGTTAGGTCACCGCCATGATCAAGCTCCGCCCCTCGCGCCCGGAAGACGGCGCCCGCGTCGTCGAGATCTGGGCCGCCGCCGTCGACGCCACCCATGACTTTCTGACGCCGGAGGACCGAGCCGCTATCGGTGGCGACGTCGAGCGCTTCCTGCCGACCGCGCCGCTGATGCTGGCCGTCGACGACCGCGACCGACCGCTGGGCTTCATGCTGATCGTCGACGGCCACATGGAGGCCCTGTTCATCGATCCCCAGCATCGCGGGGCCGGCGTCGGCGCCATGTTGATCGACTATGCCCTGGCGGTTCACCCGGTCCTGACCACCGACGTCAACGAGCAGAACGGCCAGGCCGTCGGCTTCTACGAACACATGGGCTTCGAACGGATCGGCTGGTCGGCGACCGATGGCCAGGGCCGCCCCTACCCGCTGATCCATCTGCGCTTTGGCGTCTGATCACTTTGGTGGTTGGGGCGATTTCGGCTTAGCTGCATGACGTCAAACACGAGTCGTCCCATGCGCCGTCTGCTCACCGCCCTTGCCCTGATCCTGGCGCCCGGCCTCGCGCTCGCCGCCCAGCCCGTGCTGCTCAGGCCCGCCAGGGTCTGGACGGCCGAGAACGCCGGCCCGCCGCGCGAGGGCTGGGCCGTGCTGGTCAAGGACGGCAAGATCGCCGCCGTCGGCCCCGCCGCGCAGATCGACGCCGCGGGCGCGGAGATCGTCGACCTGCCCGACACAACCGTGATCCCGGGCCTGATGGACCTGCACAGTCACCTCTTCCTGCACCCCTATAACGAGACCCTGTGGGACGATCAGGTGCTGAAGGAGACGCCGACCTACCGCACGCTGCGGGCGGCGGTGCAGGCCAAGGCGACGCTTGAGGCCGGGTTCACGACGCTGCGCGACCTTGGGACCGAGGGCGTCGGCGCGGCTGACGTTCCGCTGCGCAAGGCGATCAACGACGGCCTGATCCCGGGTCCGCGCCTGTTCGTGGCGACCAAGGCGATCGTGGCCACCGGCTCGTACGGCCCGGCCCGCAAGAACTACAATCCCGAAGCCGACCTGCCCCAGGGCGCGCAGGAAGCCAGCGGCGTGGCCGAAGTGGTCAAGGCCGTCCGCGAGCAGGCCGGCGCCGGCGCGGACTGGATCAAGGTCTACGCCGACTACCGCGTCGGACCCGATGGCTCCACGCAGCCGACCTTCTCGATCGAGGAGCTGAAGGCCCTGGTCGACGCGGCCCATTCCAGCGGTCGGCCGGTCTCGGCCCACGCCTCCAGCGACGAAGGCATGCGCCGCGCGATCGTGGCGGGCGTCGACACCATCGAGCACGGCTATGGCGGCAGCGACGCCACCTTCAAGCTGATGGCCGAAAAGGGTGTGGTGTTCTTCCCGACCCTGACGGCGGTCGAGAGCACCTCGACCTATTTCGGCGGCTATGTCGCCGGCAAGACTCCGCCGACGGCGGCCATGGTCAATGCCGAACGCGCCTTCAAGCTGGCGGTGAAGAACGGCGTCACCATCGGCATGGGCAGCGACGTCGGCGTCTTCCGGCACGGCGACAACGCCCGCGAGCTCGTCTGGCTGGTCAAGGAAGGCATGAGCCCCACCCAGGCCCTGCTGGCCGCCACGGCGGTCGACGCCAAGGTGCTGGGCCGCGCGGGCGACCTCGGCCAGCTGAAGCCCGGCTACCTCGCCGACGTCGTGGCGGTGAAGGGCGATCCGACCCGGACGATCGAGGCGACACAGGACGTCATCTTCGTCATGAAGGGCGGCCAGGTCGTGCGGCGGCCGTGATGCGAGCGGCCCCTTTACTCGCGCTGCTCGTCCTGGCCGGCCCGGCCTTCGCGCAGGGCGATCCGGGAACGCTGCAGCAGCACGACACCTTCCGCGACGCCGCCACCGCGCCGCTGGAAGACCTGAACCTCAAGCGGAAGCCGATCCCGGCGGTTTTGGCCCGGGCGGTGACCGATCCCTACGACCTGACCGGCCTGACCCGCTGCGAGCCGATCGCCGCCGAGATCGGCCGGCTGGACGCGGCCCTGGGCCCCGACCTCGATGAGGCCCCGCCGCCCGACGACCGTTCGCGCGGCAAGAAGGTCGCCGACGCCGCCTATGGCGCGGGCGTGGCCGGGGTGCGCGACACGACCCACGACCTGCTGCCGTTTCGCGGCTGGATCCGCCGCCTGACGGGCGCGGCCAAGCACGACAAGGCCATCGCCAAGGCCATCCAGTCCGGCGGCGTGCGACGCGGCTATCTGAAGGGCGTCGGCATGCGGATGAACTGCGCCCCGCCGGCCGCGCCAAGCTGGTTCGTACCGGTCGACATCAAGCCCCCGCCTCCGCCCAAGCCCGTCAGCGTGTTCGAGAACTTCCTGGCGTGGTGCGGCGAGGTCGTGGCGTGGCTGAAGAGCCTGATCGGCTGACCTCAGAGCGTGGCAGCCGAAAGTGTGAGCGGTTTCGGCGCCCGCCACGCTCCAGATGCTTGAGATAGAGCCTGTCCGTTTCTGATGATTCCATCAGAAACGGACAGGCTCTAGGCGGACTCCAGCATCGCCAGCACTTCGGCGACCAGCTTGGGACCGTCGAACGGCTTCATCACATAGCCCTTGGCGCCCAGCTGCATGGCCTGGACGATGCGGTCCAGGCGGCCATCTCCGGTCAGCATCAGCACCGGGATGTCGGCGTTTTCGGACTCCTTCAGCGCCTTCAAGGCGTCGAGGCCGCTCTGGCCGGGGATGCGCACGTCCAGCAGGATGGCGTCGGGCCGGCGCGCCGGGACCGCCGCCATCAGCCGGTCGGCGGCCGGAAAACCCACGACCTCCAGCCCGTCGCGGGCCAGATAGGCCTCGACCAGCTCGAGCGTCGCCTCGTCGTCGTCGGCGACATAGATCAGAGGAACGCGTCTGGACATCGAGCCAACGGCCTACGCGGTTTCGGACATTTCTTAAAGACTTCCCGTTTCACGATCACAATTCAAATGATGACCGCCGAATAGGCTTCCGCCCTTGGGGCCCGGAGGCTGGGACGCTAAGCAGAAGCTGTTCCGCCTCGGAGTCGCCATGCGCTTACCCGCCCTCGTCCTGGCCTGCCTATTCCTCGTCGTCTCGCCCGCCTTGGCGCAGAGATTGGACGAGACCCCGCGCGTGGCGGTGATCTCGGCCTTCCCGCCCGAGATCGGAGCGCTTAACGCCGCGACCAGCGAACAGAAGACCTTCGACATCCACGGCGTCCGGTTCACGACCGGCCGGCTCGAGGGCAAGCCCGTCGTGGTGTTCCTCAGCGGCGTGTCGATGGTCAACGCGGCCATGACCACCCAGATGGCGCTGGACCGCTTCAACATCACCCGCATCGTCTTCTCCGGCATCGCCGGCGGTGTCGACGAGGGTCTGGACATCGGCGACGTGGTGGTCGCCGACCAGTGGGCTCAGAACCTGGAAAGCGCCTTCGCCCGCGAAACGGACAAGGGTTTCGAAGTCTCGGACAGCATCCGCAACAGCCCGCTGGCCAACTACGGCATGATCTATCCCCGCGCGATCATCCTGCCGGGGACCGACCTGTCGGCGCCGGCCCGCGTCTGGTTCCCGACCGATCCGGCCCTGCTGGCCACCGCCCGCCAGGTCGCCGCCGATGTCGCCCTGCAGCGCTGCGCCGTCGACAAGTGCCTGGTCCATCCGCCCAAGGTGGTGGTCGGCGGAAATGGCGTGTCAGCCCCGGTGTTCCTCGACAACGCCGGTTACCGCAAATATCTGCGCTCCACCTTCGAGGCCCGCGTCGTGGACATGGAAAGCGCCGCCGTCGCCCACGTGGCCCTGGTCAACGCGACCCCGTTCATCGCTTTCCGCAGCCTGTCGGACCTAGCCGGCGGCGGCGCGGGCGCCAACGAGATGCACACCTTCATGGCCCTGGCCTCGGACAATTCCGCGACCGTGGTGAAGGCCTTCGTCAAGGCGCTGCCGAACTAGGCCCGGATCGCTAGGGCTCCGTTTGCGTTCCTTGCGGACAACACGGAGCTTTACCCATGACCCTGCAACGTCCCCTCGCCTTCGCCCTGGCCTCGATGATCGCGCTGACGACCTTGAGCGCCTGCGATAAGGAAGCCGGCCGCAAGCAGGAGACGATCGGCAAGGTCGAGTCCGGCGTCGGCAAGGTCGTCGGCGACAATGACCTGAAGAACGAAGGCAAGAAGGACAAGGTCGCCGGCAACCTGAAGCAGGGCGAGCTGAAGGACGCCGTCAAGGACGCCAAGAAGTAGGAGCGGGACTACCGCGTGCCAAACGTCCGGTCGCCGGCGTCACCCAGGCCCGGCACGATGTAGCCGTGCTCGTTCAGGGTCGCGTCGATCGCCGCCGTCCAGATCGGCACGTCGGGGTGCGCGGCCCGCAGCGCCTCGACGCCCGGCTGGGCGGCCAGCAGGCACACAAAGCGCAGATTGGCGACGCCGGCGGCCTTCAGTCGCGAGATCGCCGCGATGGCCGAATGGCCCGTGGCCAGCATCGGGTCGACGACGATGACCAGGCGGCCGGCGATGTCTTCCGGCGCCTTGAAATAGTACTCGACCGCCTCGAGCGTTTCGTGATCGCGATAGAGGCCGATATGGGCCACGCGCGCCGAGGGCACGAGGTCCAGCATCCCCTCGCACATTCCCAGGCCCGCGCGCAGGATGGGCGCGAAGACCAGCTTCTTGCCGGCGATCTCATAGGCCGTGGTCGGGGCGACCGGGGTCTCGATCTGAACCGCGTCCATCGGCAGGTCGCGGGTGATCTCATAGCAGATCAGGGTCGCGACCTCGCGCATCAGGGCCCGGAAGGTCTTCGTCGAGGTCCGCTTGTCCCGCATCTTGGTCAGCTTGTGCTGGACGAGCGGGTGGCTGACGACGGTGACCTGGGACATGAAGGCGCTCGCTTGAAGAGTATCTCCCGGTCCTAGGCCAGTTGGTCGCCGATCGGCAAGCTGCGGATGCGCTTGCCCGTGGCGGCGAAGATGGCGTTGCACAGCGCCGCCGGGGTCGGCGGATAGGCCGGCTCGCCCAGGCCCGTCGGATTGTTGTCCGACAGCTTGAAGTGCACCTCGACGTCCGGCGCGTCTGCCATCCGCAGCAGCGGGAAGGTGTTGAAATTGCCCTGCTTGGCCGCGCCGTTCTCGAAGGTGATCTCCTGGCGCAGGGTGGAGCCAATGGCGTCGAGGATCGAGCCCTGCATCTGCTGCTCGGCCCCATTCGGATTGACGATCTGACGGCCGACGTCGGCGGCCGCCCAGACCTTGTCGATCTTCAGCGCGCCGTCCTTGACCGTCACCTGTATGACCACCGCCACATAGCCCAGGTGGCTGTAGTGGCAGGCGACGCCCAGGCCCGAGCCCCTGGACAGCTTGCGCCCCCAGCCGGACTTCTCGGCCACGAGATCCAGCACGCCGCGCATCCGGCCGGTGTGGAAGCTGTCGCCCTTGCCCGGCTCGCCCAGCAGGCGCGGCTCGCCCAGCAGTTCGCGGCGGAACGCGACCGGGTCCTTGCCCGCCGCGACGGCCAGTTCGTCGGTGAAGCTCTGCAGCACGAAGCCGAAGGCGTTGTTGCCCGGCGCCCGCAGCGGCCCGGTCGGCACGCCCAGCGGCATGACCGAGACGTCGACGCGGTAGTTGTCGACCGCCCGGCACGGGAACTGGGTGGCGTTGAAGCCGCAGCTGGGCGCGAACTTGTCGCCCTCGCCGAAGCTGACGAAGTGGTCCTTCCAGGCCGTGACCTTGCCCGAGGCGTCGAGGCCGGCGGTGAGGTTGTGCCAGGCGCCCGGACGGTAGAAGTCGTGGCGCGTGTCGTCCTCGCGCGTCCAGATCAGCTTGACCGGCGCGCCGGCCTTGGCGGCGATCGCCGCGGCCTCGACCATGTAGTCGTTGTTCAGCCGCCGGCCGAAACCGCCGCCGCCGCGCACCAGGTGGATGGTGATCGCCTCTTCCGGCACGTTCAGGGCGGCCGCGACCAGCTTGCGGCCCGGCTCGGGGTTCTGGGTCGGAGCCCAGATCTCGACCTTGCCGTCCTTGACGCTGGCCGTGCAGTTCTGCGGCTCCAGCGGCGCGTGGGCGATGAAGGGATAGCTATAGGTCGCCGCCACGACCTTGGCCGCGCTCTTCAAGGCTGTGTCGACATCCCCGTCCGAGCGGTCCGTGCGCTGCGGCGGAGCCTTGGCTAGCTCGGCGGCCTTGGCGGCGAAGCCGGCGCTGGACTGGGCAGAGGTCGGGTGCTCGGCCCACTGGATCTCCAGGGCGTTGCGGCCCTTGCGCGCCGCCCACCAGCTGTCGGCCACCACCGCCACGCCGGGCAGCAGGCCATTGAGGTTGGTCCCGCCCTCGATGATGAAGGCGTCGCGCACGCCCTTCACCGCCTTGGCGGGCGCCAGATCGACGCTGGCCACCTTGGCCCCATAGACCGGCGCCTTGACGAAGGTGGCGAACAGCATGCCCGGCACGACGATATCGACGCCGTACAGCGGCTGGCCCGTGGTGATAGCGTTCGAGGTTCTGGCTCTTGTGGCTCTGGCCGATGATCCGGAAAGCCTTCGGATCCTTCAGGACGAGGGTCTTGGGATCGGGCGGCGTGAGGGCGGCGGCGGCTTCCGCCAGTTCGCCATAGGACGCGCGGTTCTTGCCCGAGACGACGAAGCCCGGCTCGGTCTTGCAGCTATCGACCGGAACGTTCCAGCGCGTGGCGGCGGCTTGGATCAGCAGCGCCCGCACGGTCGCGCCGACGCGGCGCAGGCCGTCATATTCCAGGGTCGTGGCCATGCTGCCGCCGGCCACCTGCCGGCCGTAGACCTTGGCGTCGGCCAGGGCCTGCTCGACGGTCACGGCCGACCACTCCACGTCAAGCTCTTCGGCGATCAGCATCGGCAGGGCCGTCTTGATGCCCTGCCCGACCTCCGGGACCTTCGAAGCGATCGTCACCTTGCCGTCCAGGGCGATGCGGACATAGGCGTTGATCCGCTTGGCTTCGGCCGCATTCCCCTCGGCGGCCACGGTGAAGCTCAGCAGCAGGCCGCCGCCGGCGGCCGCGCCGCTTTTCAGGACGAAGCGGCGTGTCGGATCGCGCAGGAGTTCGCCGTCCATGATCAGACCTCCACCTGGCCGGACGCGGCCTTGATCGCCTTCTTGACCCGCAGATAGGTCGCGCAGCGGCAGAGGTTGCCGTTCATCGCGGCCTCGATCTCGGCGTCGGTCGGCTTGGGCTTGGCGGTCAGCAGGGCCGTGGCCGACATGATCTGTCCGGCCTGGCAGTAGCCGCACTGCGGAACGTCGATCGCTTTCCAGGCCTCCTGGACCTTGGCCCCGACCGGGGTCTTGCCGACGCCCTCGACGGTGGTGACCGCGCGCGCCCCGACCCGGCTGACCGGCGTCACGCAGGCGCGGACCGGCGCGCCATTCAGGTGCACCGTACAGGCGCCGCACAGCGCCGCGCCGCAGCCGAACTTGGCTCCAACCAGACCCAGCGTGTCGCGCAGCACCCACAGCAGTGGGGTGTCGCCATCGACATCGGCTGTCCGGGTTTCTCCATTGACGGTCAGCGTGAAGGCCATGACGCGGCTCCGATCCGGATTGAACGGGCGCGATCCTGCCTGAGGCAGGCTCCGCACGCGAGCCCGCACCGCCAAAATACCGAACGAATTTGACACCCGTCCACGCCCGTGGTTTTCCCTCGCCCCCGGGGAATCGATCCGTTTACAGATGATATTCGCCGGAGCGGCTCCGCGCCCGGCGCGCGAGCGAGTTGTCGCACCGAGGTTCAACGCGACGACTCGGGCGACAGCAGCCATTATTCTGCGGGTCCGGCGGACCACGCGGTTCGCGGACTTGGGATTGGGGTGACGTGGCGAGGTCGAGCGGCAAGGCGGGAACAGGCAAGCCAGGCGGCGGTGGCGGCAAGCGCCGCCAGGTCGCGGCCCTGCCCTGGCGGGGCGAGGGCGAGGCCCTGCGCGTCCTGCTGGTCTCGTCGCGCGAGACCCGCCGCTGGGTGATCCCCAAGGGCTGGCCGATGAAGGACAAGGCCGACGCCGCCGCCGCCGCCCAGGAAGCCTATGAGGAGGCCGGCGTGGTGGGCGTGATCGCCGAACAGCCGATCGGCGAGTACGAGTACCTCAAGAAGCTGAAGAGCGGCGCGGCGCGGCTGGTGAAGGTCGACGTCTATCCGCTGGAGGTCACTACCGAGCTCCAGAGTTGGCCGGAAAAGGGCCAGCGCACCTTGGACTGGATGACCCCGGTCGAGGCCGCCCTCGC
Source organism: Caulobacter sp. UC70_42 (assembly GCF_044056025.1). Classification (NCBI taxonomy): domain Bacteria; kingdom Pseudomonadati; phylum Pseudomonadota; class Alphaproteobacteria; order Caulobacterales; family Caulobacteraceae; genus Caulobacter; species Caulobacter sp. UC70_42. Next base: position 5,202,259 of record NZ_CP171994.1, read on the forward strand.
CGTCCAGGAACCGGCGTTGCGCGAGTTGATCGCCCGCTTCGTCGGCATCGCCTTGCCCGAGGAGGAACGTCCGGCGCTCGACCCGGCGCCGACGCCCGCGCGCGTCGCCTTCCAGCGTCTGCGCCGTCGGGTGACGGCGTTGTGGGGCCGCTACCGCCCCTGATCCGACCAAACAAACGCCTGTGGACAACGCCGCTCGGCGCGCATAACGTTCCCATTATGTTCTCGTTCGGCGAGGTTCGATGCAGCTGTCCCTAGGCCTGGCCCGGTCGCCGCTGGAAAGCGTGCGCGACGCCCTGCTCTGCGAGTTCGGTCCGCAGCGACCCGTGGCGCGCATGGATCCGATCTCGCAGTTGGTGAAGTCGTCGATCAGCGGCCGCACCCAGGACGCCGTCTCATGGGCGGCCTTCCTGCGCCTGCGGGCCGAGTTCAGGTGCTGGGAGGACCTGGCCCAGGCGCCGGTCGCGGCCGTGGCGCGGATCATCGACGACGTCGCCTTCCCCGCCGACAAGGCCCGCCACCTGACCACCGCCCTGAAGATGATCGAGGCCAAGGTCGGCTGGCTGTCGCTGAACCACCTGAAGACCCTGGAGGTCGATCAAGCCCGCTGGGAGCTGCAGGTGCTGCCCGGCGTCGGCGTCAAGGTCGCCGCCTGCGTGCTGAACTTCAGCGAGCTGGCCATGCGCAGCCTGGTGGTCGACACCCATGTCCACCGCGTGGCCAAGCGCGTCGGCCTGGTCGGCGCGGGCGACACGAACCACGCCTACCACGCGCTGATGGCCCAGGCGCCGGACACATGGACCGCGGACGACCTCTTTGAGCTGCACTGGCTGCTGAAGCGGGGTCTGGGCCAGATGCTGTGCCCGCACGAAGGCCCCAAGTGCGGAGCGTGCCCCATCAAGTCGATCTGCGCCAAGGCTGGCGTCGGCCATAGCGCCGACGTCCTGGCCTGGCGACCGCGGGACTGAACCGGAGCGGCGCTTCGCGCGCTGATCCGGAATGACCATCCGCATCGGCACGGCCGGCTGGAGCTTTCCGCGCGACCTCGACTTCCCGGCCGAGGGAACGGGGCTGGAGCGCTACGCGGCGCGGTTCGATTGCGTGGAGATCAACAGCGCGTTCTACCGGCCCCATCAGCGCAAGACCTACGAACGTTGGGCCGCTGCGACGCCGGAGAACTTCCGGTTCGCGGTGAAGGTTCCGAAGACCATCACGCACGAGCGGCGGCTGGTCGGGATCGAGGATCTGCTGGCGCGGTTCCTCGACGAGACCGATGGCCTGGGCGGCAAGCGCGGGCCGCTGCTGGCGCAGCTGCCGCCCAGCCTGAGGTTCGAGGCCGAGCGGGCCGGCATGTTCCTGGAGACCTGGCGCGCACAGACCGATGCTCCGACCGTGCTGGAGCCCCGTCACGCGACCTGGTTTGAAGCGACGGCGGACCGGATGTTGGCCGACTTTCAGGTCGCCCGCGTCGCAGCGGATCCAGCGATCGTTCCGACGGCCGCGGAACCCGGGGGCTGGCGCGGACTGACCTATCGCCGCCTGCATGGCTCGCCGGTGATCTACGAAAGCGCCTATGCGCCCGCCGCGTTGGACGGTCTGGCGGCGCGGCTGGCCGAGGAGCCTGAAACCTGGTGCGTCTTCGACAACACCAAGTTCGGCGCGGCGACGCGCGACGCCTTGTCGATCAAACGCATCCTGTCATCCCGGCCATAGCGGAGTGGAGAGTCAGGCCTCACACCGCCGCTTGCCCCTGGGTCGCCGATGGCGCTACGCGCTTGTCGGACGACACGCAGAGGAAACTCGATGCCCGCTCTCGACCCCGCCATGATGGCCGCGCCCGAAGCCCTGGCCCGTTTCCTCGAAACCGGCGACGAAGCTCTGCTCAACGGCGTCTTCTCCACCGGCGACGTCACCATTCTGGAGAACTTCCCGCCGCACATCTTCCACGGCCAGGCGGGCCTGGCCCTCTGGCGCGCCACGATGGCCAAGCATGTCGGCGCTATCGGCGACCTGCGTCACACGTTCGGGCGGCCTCAGGATTTTCGGAGTCACGGGCGACCTCATCCACTTCACCCTGCCCACGCGCTGGAGCGGCGTGCGCGACGGCGCGCCGTTCAAGGAGCTGGGCGGCTGGACCTTCGTACAGGTCCGCGAGGACGACCGCTGGCGGATCCGCTCATACGGCTGGGCCGTCGTCGAATTCGCCTGGGAGGCTTAGGCGCCCGCCGCCAGCTCCGTGAAGGTCTTCGTCCCGATCGGGTAGCGGCCATAGTCTTTGAAGTCGAAGTGCCACCACTCCTCGGGGTAGACGGCGAAGCCCTCGGCCTCCATCGCCTGACGCAGGATCGCGCGCCGGGCTCGCTGCGCCGTCGTACCGCCCACGAAGTCGGCATAGGATCGCGTCGAGAACTCGTCGTAGAGGCCGGGCATTTCGACAGCCTTGCCGGTCTTAAGGTCGTAGAGGGTCAGGTCGACCGCGCAGCCGCGATTGTGGCGCGAACCCTGCGCCGGATCGGCGACGAACACATGGTCCTCCGGCGGCGTCGCCTCCCAGAACATCCAGGTCACGTACCAGGGACGGTAGGCGTCGTGGATCAGCAGGCCATAGCCCTGGGCCGCCAGCGCCTTGTGGATTCGCCCCACGGCTTCCGCGGCCGGTCGCTGCAGGTAGGCGGCGGGCTTCTCGTAGAGCGGGATGCCCATGAAGTTGTCCGATCCGGCATAGCGGATGTCGAGCTTGATACCAGGATCGATGGCGGTCATGTCGACTAGATCGGACGGCAAGCGCTCGCCCGGCTCGACCGGCGGCGTCGCGGCCAGGGCGCGCCGGCGCAGGGCGACCGGATCGGCGCGCACGGCCCTGTGGATCCGCTCGCGCGTCTCGGCCCCGAAGTCGTGGAAGGCCAGGGTCCTGCCGTCCAGGCGCGCCGCGCCCCTCTCCAGCACGAGCTCGCCGCCACCCGCGATGGCGTAGCGACCACCGCCCAAAGGCGTCAGCCGCGCGGACTTGAAGCTCTCGCCGTCAATATGCAGCGCCCCATCCTTCTCGAAGACGGTGAAGGGCGCGGCCTTGTCGCCGTACTGGCCGATGGCGGCCCACTCGGCCTTCGCCAAAAGGGGCGTCCGCGCCAAGGCGGCCGGGGCCAGGAGCCCGGCGAAGGCGATGGACAGGAAGGATCGTCGAACCAGACCGCTCATCACCGCCCCCTCCCCTGAAGGCCTACTTCATCGTCGGAATGACGAAGCTGCTGTCGCCCGCCTCGCCTTCCGGCCAGCGGGCGGTGACCGTCTTGACCTTGGTGTAGAACTTCACGCCCTCGAACGCCGTGCTGGTTGGTGTCACCGAACGCCGAGCGCTTCCAGCCGCCGAAGGTATGATAGGCGACCGGCACCGGAATCGGTACGTTGATCCCGACCATGCCGACATTGACGCTGGCGGCGAACTCGCGCGCGGCGCGGCCGTTGCGCGTGAAGATGGCGACGCCGTTGCCGTACTGATGCTCGGACGGCAGGGCCACGGCCTCCTCGAAGCTGTCGGCGCGGACGATCTGCAGCACCGGACCGAAGATCTCCTCCTGGTAGGTCTTCATGCCCTTCTTGACGCCGTCGAACAGCGACGGGCCGATGAAGAAGCCCTTTTCGAAGCCCTGCAGCTGGAAGTCGCGGCCGTCGACCACGAGTTCGGCGCCCTCTTCCTGGCCGATACGGATGTAGTCGGCGATCTTGTCACGATGCGCGGCGCTGACCACCGGGCCGTAGTGGGCGTCGAGGTCGGTGGAGACGCCGACCTTCAAGGTTCCGATCTCGGCGACCATGCGCTCGCGCAGCTCGTCGGCGGTTTTCTTGCCAACCGGCACCACCACCGGCAGGGCCATGCAGCGCTCGCCCGCCGACCCGAAGGCCGCGCCCGAGAGGTCTTTCACGACCTGGTCCATATCGGCGTCGGGCAGGACGATGCCATGGTTCTTGGCCCCGCCCATGGCCTGGACGCGTTTCCCGTGCGCCGTTCCGGTCTGGTAGACGTAAGAGGCGATGTCGGAGCTGCCGACGAAGCTGACCGCGCGGATCAGCGGATGGCTCAGGATGGCGTCGACGGCGCTCTTGTCGCCGTGGATGACGTTCAGCACGCCGGGTGGCGCGCCTGCCTCCATCATCAATTCGGCCAGCTTCACGGGCACGGTCGGGTCCTTCTCCGACGGCTTGAGGATGAAGCTGTTGCCCACCGCGATGCTGATGCCGAACATCCACATCGGGATCATGGCCGGGAAGTTGAACGGGGTGATGCCCGCGCAGACGCCCAGCGGCTGGCGCATCGAATAGACGTCGATGCCGGGACCCGCGCCCTCGGTGTATTCGCCCTTCAGGATATGCGGGATGCCGCAGGCGAACTCGATGACCTCGAGGCCGCGCTGGATGTCGCCCTTGGAGTCGGCGATGACCTTGCCGTGCTCGGACGACAGGATCTCGGCCAGGCTGTTCATGTCGCGCTCGATCAGGCGCTTGAACTCGAACATCACCCGGGCGCGGCGCTGCGGGTTGGTCGCCGCCCAGCCGATCTGCGCCTTGGCGGCGACCTGGACGGCGGCGTCGAGCTCGGCGTCGGTCGCGAACTGCACCCGCGCCTGGACCTCGCCGGTGTTGGGATTGAAAACGTCGCCGAAGCGGCCGGAGGCTCCGGTCAGGGTCTGACCGTTCACGAAATGGGCGATGTCTCGCATGATGCGCTCCCTAACGCTGTTTTGCGCGTCAATAGCATCCAAGGTTCACGCCGTATCGCGCCAAGTCATTCCGCGTCCACATGGACGCGACGGAACCGGCCCTGCAGATAGACCAACGGCTCGTGGTCGGGATCGTAGCGCAGCTTGACCACCCGCCCGACATAGACCCGGTGGTCGCCGGCGTCGAAGACGTGGTGCGTCTCGCACTCGAAATTGGCCATGCAGCCGGGCAGGATCGGCGCGCCGGTCCGCCAGGTCTCGGTCTCGACGCCGGCGAAACGATCAGTATCCTTCTGGACGAACTGGCGGGCCAGGGCCTGGTGCTCGGCGTGCAGCACATTGACCGCCCAGCGGCCGGCGGCGTCCAGCGACGACAGGCTGGACGACTTCAGGTCGACGCAGACCAGGACCAGCGGCGGGTCCAGCGACACCGAGGTGAAGGAATTGGCCGTCAGCCCGACCTTGCGACCGTCCTCGCGGACGGTGGTGATCACCGTCACCCCGGTCGTGAAGCATCCGAACGCATTGCGCAGGGCCCGGGCGTCGTGCTCGGCGCCCTCTCCCAGTTCGATCGTAACCGCTTTACTCATCGCCCAAGCAGTGCGGCAAAGATCGGCGGTCGGCAAGGTCAGCCGTGCACGGGCTCGACCAAAACGCCCGGTCGCGCGGCATCCAGGCCGAAGGTGATCGGCAGGTGGCGCACGTGCGGCGTCTGCAGGCCCAGGGCCTTGGCTCCACGCGCCACGGCCAGCTTGCCCAGCGCCGTCGGCCCGAAGCCGTCCTGCACGCGCGGGCTCATGCCCATGCGCCGGCGCAGCACGCCGTTGGCGTAGATGACATTGGCCCGCATCAGGGCCGGCGGGGTCATGAATTCGATGGAGATCGACACGTTCAGCATCGGGCCGTTCTCGATCCGGTGCGGTGCGTTCTGCTTCCAGGTGACCATGTTCCCCGGCGTCAGCACCACTTCCTGGGCGCCCTTGTCCCATTCGGGCTCGAAGGCGAACTGCTCGGCGGTCTCGCGCAGGACGATCTTCTCCAGGGCCAGGTCGCCGACATAAGGATCGGCCACCGGATAGACCCATACCTTCTTCTCGCCGCGGAGCTGCCACAGCGACACCAGCGGCACGTCGAGGTGATAGAAGACCTGGGCGTTGGCGCTGGAGATCAACATGCCGACGTCGCGCTTGAAGGTGCGCAGGCCTGGCACATGAGCCTCCTTGTCGGCGAAGATCTCATCGGCCAGGGCGGCGTATTCCGGCACATGGTCGTTGGTCTGGCGCAGGTTCAGCCAGATGCGGCCGGTCTTGGCGGCCTCCAGCAGCTGGTCGCCGCTCAGATTTCCGGCCGAGCCCTTGCGCCAGGTGGTCCAGGCCTTGGGATCGTCGCCCATGGTGAAGACACCCAGCTTGTCGCGCGGATACTGGTCCAGCAGGCGCGCCAGGCCCTCGTCGTCGAACATCGGACGCTCATGCAGGGCGTGCTTGAACATCAGGTTCTCGCGGCCGAAGGCCTTGGCCTTGTCCGCCGTCCAGTCGGTGATCACGCTCATGCGGTCCTCCCGTAGAATTGGATCTTGAAGGGGCCCCACCAGAAGGTCTTGCCCAGGCCCCGCGCGGCGCGGTCCAGCCATTCCGCGCGGTCCTTGGCGCGGACCAGCCACTTGAAGCCGGCGACGGCGCCAAAGACGGCGGCCTGGCCCAGGCCGATGACCATCCAGCGGGCGACGCCCAGATTGTCGCGCGGGATGGCCGCGGCGCAGTGCGAGGTCGGGCCCTGGCCGTAGGCGAACGCCCGGGCGATCGTGTAGCGAAGGTTCATGCGGCTGGGCACGGGCTCTTCCCAGACCCAGGCCGCCGGCTCCCAGGCGAAGCGCGCACCCGCCACGCGCATGTGACCGAACAGCATGTCGTCCTCGCCGCCGATATGATTGCGCTCGATCGCGAACGGTGAGACCGGGTCCGGCAGGGCGGCGCGGCGGATCAGGCTGTCGCCGCAACCGTAGTAGTGGTCGAGGACGCCAGCCTCGGCGGGACCCTCGCGCGAGAAGAAGCGCTCCAGATAGTCGCGGTGCGCGACGATGTGATCCGGCGCGCGGGTTCGAACCGGACCGAACACCACATCGGCGTCGTAACGGACCTGGGCCGCCAGCAGCGCCGCCAGCCAACCGTCCGGGGCCTCCTCGTCATCGTCCAGGAAGGCGATCAGCTCGCCCGAGGCGCGGGCCATGCCGGCGTTGCGGGCGAAGGCGACGCCGGGTCGCTTTTCGTGGACGTAGATCACCGGAAAGGGCGCGGCCTTGGCCAGCATGTCGGCGACAGGCTTGGCGGAGGGGACCTGGTCGTTGTCGACGATCACCAGCTCCAGCTCGGCGCAGTCCACGCCGGTCTGGCCGAACACCGAGCGCGCCGCGACGGCCAGGCCGTCGGGGCGTCGCTGCGTCGGGATCATGATCGTCACGCGTGGCATCAGGCCTCCAGATTGTCCCCCTGGCGGCGATGCGCGCGCGAGGCCACGGCTCCCACGAAGTCGCGCACCCGGCCGGACATGGTCAGTTCGGTGCTGGCGATGGCGTCCATGCGGCGGCGCAGGCGGCCGACCGGACCCGCACCGCGGGCGCCGGCCATCGACCAGGCGTTCTCGATCGACAGCGCCATGCGCCCGCCGATCGTCGCGGCCGTCGCCGCGCCCTCGCCGATCGTAACGGTGTTGAGGCCGTAGGACCGCTTGTAGTGATCGTGGCCGGGACCGAGATCGTAGCGCGAGAGACCCAGTTCCGGCATGGCCGCGATGGCCCGCAGGAAGAAGATCTGGCCCGGCGACCAGGCGGCGTGCTCGGGCGAGGTCGAGGCGATCCACGGATGGTACACCTCGCCGAGGCGAACCCCGAAGTGCCCCCCCACCAGCGTGTCGCCGGCATAGAGGTTGATCATCAGGCCGCGGAAGTCTCCCGAGCGGCGCGCGAACAGATCCGCCATCAGCTCGCGGGTCCAGTCGGCGCGCAGGAAGTCGTGGGCGCCGGTCCGCTCCAGCTGTTCGCGCTTCCAGTCGATCAGCTGGTTGAACGCGTCGCGCGAGACGTCGCCGGCGACCAGGCGCACCGGCCCGACCTCGCGGTCCAGCTTGTTGTCCAGGCGGCGGTAGTTCTTGATCTTCTTGGGGCTCGCGGCGCGGATGGCCTCGAGATAGGCCTCGGCGGTCGCGCCTCCCAGATCGATCATATAGGCCGTGCGATCGGACTCCCTCGAGGCCGGGAACAGGCCATTGGGATCGATGAGACCCGTATACCGGAACACCGACACGTCGGCGGCGCGCAGCACCTGTGCCAGATCAAGTCCCGCATCGGGACGGCTCACCAGCCCGTGGTAGTCGGATAGCGGCGAGCCGATCGGACGCGCCAGACCGCCAGGACGACGGTGATAGGCCAGGAAGCCCTGGGTCAGGCCGTCGCGGCGGACGACCGCCACGCGCGCATCTTCCCGAACGCTTCCAATGGCCTGCGCGAAGTCCGGGCCCAGCAACGGATTGCCGAAGCCCGGCTGGGCGGCCGCCAGGCTCCGCCACAGCGCCACGTCCTCGGCGCTCAGCAGGCTCGGGTGTAAGGTTTCGACGTCCAACATGTCCATCTGTCCTACTCCGGCTCGGGTTAGGGAAAGATGGACCAAGCCTGCAATCAGCGGGCCATATGTTAGGTTCCCGACAAGGTTGTGTCCGGCTTATGCAAACGTCGTCTTGAGGATCTTCTCCAGCCACAACTGGTCGGTGGCGTCGAACGAGGCGGGCTTGTCGGAATCGACGTCGAACACCGCGATCAGCTGGCCGTCGGGGCCGAAGACCGGCACGACAATCTCGCTCTCGGATCGGCTGTCGCAGGCGATGTGGCCCGGGAAGGCGTGCACATCTGGCACAAGCTGGGTTTCGCCGGTCTCCGCCGCCGCGCCGCAGACGCCGCGCCCATAGGCGATGCGCAGGCAGCCCAGCGTGCCCTGATAAGGTCCGACCACCAGCTCGCGCGCCTTGGTCGGATCCACGACGTAGAAGCCGGTCCAGAAATAATGGTCGAAGCTGTTGGCCAGCATCGAGGCCACCGTCGCCATGCGGGCGGTGACGTTGGGCTCGCCGTCCAGCACGGACGCGATCTCGTCGGCGACCTCGGCATAGCGGGTCGCCTTGTCGGCGGAGAGGGTGAGGTCGTTGAACGCTTCGGCCATGGCGGGGATATAGCGCGGCTGGCGGCAGATGTCAGAGGGCGCGGCGCGGTTTAGGGCTTGGCCGGTTCCGGGGTCCCCGGCGGCGCGTACTTGCAGGCGCCGGCCTTGCGCTTGGCCATCAGCCCACGGACCCATTCGCTGGTGTCCTCGCCGTCCACGAAGGCGGGCGGATTGGGATAGATCAGTTGGATCAGCGTGCCATTCTCCAGGTCGGCGGCCTTGAACGACGGCGCCTTGGCGTCTTCGACCTCCAGGGGGTCGATGACCGCGATCTTCAGGGCGGGGTCGCGCAGTTTCAGCCGCTCGACCGTCCCCAGGAACGCGGCGCTGTGGAAATTGCCGTTCAGGTGCAGGACCTTTGAGCCCGGATGGGCCTTCAGCGCCAGGAAGATGGACTCGGCCATGGTGTCGTCGCGGGCGGTCTGGCCGGCCAGGCTCCGCTCGGCTTTCAGCAGCGCCTCGGGCGACTGGCTCGCGCCGCCGCCATGGGCCGCCGCGCCGGACTGGAAGCGCATGTACTTCGCGCGATAGGCGCCGGTCCCGGGAGTGAGATCGCGCGCGATCCAGCCGCGCTCCTCCGGCGTGAACTGGCTCAGGATCTCGGGGCCCCATTGGCCGATGCAAGAGATCGCCCAGGTCGGCGCCTCCGCGGCCACCACGGGCAGGCCGTGCGTCCGCGCGAACTCGACCAGCGGCCGGTACGAGGTCGGATAGTTGTCCCAGGCCCGGCCCTTTTCCTTCAGGGCGTTCTCGCCGACCTTGCCGGCCAGATAGGCGTCGACCACCGGCTGGGTGTCGCGCTCGAACTGCTCCAGCGACAGGATGTAGCGCGGGTTCTTGGCGACCAGCGCCCGGAACAGCTCCTGCTGCCGCAGATGCACGCCGGGATGGCGGTGGCTCTCGCCGAAGAACACGACGTCGTAGCCCGACAGAAGCGCGGCGGCCTCGGCCAAGCTCACCACCCGGGGCTTGCCGGTCTTGGCGTCCTTCATCACGAACGCGGTGTCGTAGAAGTCCTCCAGCCCCCGGCTCAGTTGATAGCCGCCACCGACCGGTTTCACGATCGGCGCGGTCTGGGCCATGGCGCTGCTGGCCAGGGCAAGCATCGGCAGGGAAATGAGCCAGGACTTCGTGAACATCGGCGCTCCGGGGATGAACCTCAAGTCCTGACCTATCCGGGTTGCCCGCCGCAACGCCAGCACTTTTGCGAATGACTTGCAAATGGACACATGACGGCGCTTGAGCGAACGTCGCTCCACCTCAAGTGGATTCTCGGCATGAAGCTTCGCCTGCCCGTTAGCCTCCTGGCCGCGCTCGCCCTGCCCGCATCGGCTATCGCGCAAGTCGCCCCAGCCCCCGCGCGCCTACCCGACGCCGCTCTGGTCAAGGCGATCGCCGGCAAGCTGGCGGAGATGGGCGAAAACTATTCCGGCGTGGTGATGGTCGCCCGCAAGGGCCAGCCGATCGCGACCTTCGCGCAAGGCTGGGCCGACCGCGAGCGCAAGATCCCCAACACGGCGGACACCAAGTTCCGGGTCGGATCGATGGACAAGACGTTCACCGCCGTCGCCGTGATGCAGTTGGCCCAGGCCGGCAAGCTGGACGTCCAGGCCCCCCTGATCACCTATCTGAAGGACTATCCGAACGCCGACTGGGCCCGGAAGGTCACCCTGCATCACCTGCTGACCCACCAGGGCGGCGCGGGCGAGATCTTCACACCGGAATACGAGGCCAGGCGTGACCGGGTGCGGACGCTGCAGGACTATGTCGACCTGTTCGGCAAGCGGGCCCCGGACTTCGAGCCGGGCTCCAAGGACGACTATTCCAACTACGGCTTCATCCTGCTGGGCCGGGTGATCGAGGCGGTCTCCGGCCAGAGCTACTACGACTATGTCCGCGCCCACATTTTCCAGCCGGCCGGCATGACCGGCAGCGGCTTCGAACCGGAGACCATGCCCGTGCCCGGCCGCGCGGTGGCCTACGAACATGAGAAGGCTGACTTCACACTGGCCGGAGGCCTGCCCTGGCGCGGAACCTCGGCGGGTGGCGGCTACGCGACGGCGGAGGACTTCGTGAAGTTCGCCATGGCGCTCTACGACGGCCGCCTGCTGGACGAGACGCATCGCAAGCAGATGACCACGGGCTTCGTCGATCTGGGCGACGGCATGAAGTACGGCTACGGCATCGCCATCTATCCGAGCCCCCTACCCATCGTCGGCCACAACGGCGGCGCCCCGGCATGGCCGGCGACCTTCGGATCATCGACGGCGGCGAGGGCGTGATCGTCGCCCTCAGCAATGTCGCCCCGCCATTCCTGGCAGGGCGACTGAGCAAGTTCGTCTCGGATCGATTCCAGGTCGCGCCCTAAAACTCCTCCCACTCGCCCGGGCGCGAGTTCGGCTGGACCTTCAGGGCGTTCGCGCCCTGGACGTAGCGCTGGCGGAAACTCTCGCGGGTCGGGGCTGCGGCCGGACGCGGGACCGGAGCCGCTGGACGACGCTCGGCCCGGGCCGGCAATTCGTGGACCACCGCCCCGACCTGGAAGCGGCCGATCAGGCGTTCCAGTTCGGCGGCCTCGCTGGACAGGGCGTGGCTCGCGGCCGTCGACTGTTCGACCATGGCCGCGTTCTGCTGAGTAACCTGGTCCATCTGGTTCACGGCCTGGTTCACCTCGGCCAGGCCCACGGCCTGCTCCTTCGAGGACGAGGCGATCTCGCCGACCAGCTCGTTGATCTCGGCCACTTGGGTGAGGATCTGCGCCAAGGTCTCGCCTGTCTCGCCGACCAGCTTGACGCCCTTGTCGACCTGGTCGGTCGAGGCCCGGATCAGGCCCTTGATCTCCTTGGCCGCGTCGGCCGAGCGTTGGGCCAGGGCCCGCACTTCCTGAGCGACCACCGCGAAACCCCGACCGGCGTCCCCAGCCCGTGCGGCTTCGACGCCAGCGTTGAGCGCCAGCAGATTGGTCTGGAAGGCGATCTCGTCGATGACCCCGATGATCTGGGTGATCGACTGCGAGGACTTCTCGATGCCGCCCATCGCCTGGACGGCTTCCTTGACCACCGCGCCGCTGCGTTCGGCGGCGGCCTTGGCGCTGATCGTCACCTGACGGGCGCGCTCGGCGCCTTCCGAGCTGCGTTTCACCGTGGCGGTGATCTGGTCGAGGGCGGCGGCGGTCTGCTCCAGGCCGGCGGCCTGGCGCTCCGTCCTCTGCGAGAGATCATCGGCGGCGCTGCTGATCTCGGCGCAACCGCCGCGGATGCTGCGAGCGGCGGTCAGGATGCCGGCCATGGTCGCCTGCAGGCTCTCGACGGCGGCGTTGAAGTCGCGCGGCATCTTGGCCGCGCCGCCCTGGAAGTCATCCTCGCGCATCCGCCAGATCAGGTCGCCGTCGACCAGGCGTTCCATGCCCTCGCCCAGCGCGTGAACGGCCTTGGCCTGGGCGGCGGCGAAGGCGGCGGCCTCCTGCTCATGGCGCTGGCGCTCGGCCTCAGCCACGGCGCGCTCGGCCTCCTGCTCGGCCCGCCGGCGCTGGCCGTCGGCCAGGTCGTGGCGGAAACCGTCCAGGGCGCGGGCGATGGCGCCGATCTCGTCGCCGCCGTCGATACCGGGGACGGCCTCGTCGTAGCGGCCGGCCGAGAGCTTGTCGACCGAGCGGGTCAGGCCCGTCAGCGGCTTCTTGACCAGGGCGGCGCTGGCGAAGAACAGCGCGGCCAGCACGGCCGCGGTGATGACCAGGCCGCCGATGAACAGGATCTTGGCCAGGCGGTCGGCGGGGCCGGTGATGGCGGCCACCGGCACGTCCATCACCAGGGCCCAGGTGGTGTTCAGGGCCGGGATCGGGACGGGACGGATGATGCGGGCCATGGGCGCGCCATCGACAACAATCCCCTTGACCTCGACGGCCGCGCCGCCGGCCAGGACGCTCTGAACCTGGTCGGCGCCGATGTCGGCATAGGGCTGGGTGCGCTTGGCCGGATCGGGGTGGGCGATCCACTTGCCGCTCGGCGACAGCATCATCACGCGGCCGCCGCCCAGTGGCTTAAGCGCGCCCAGGGTTTTGGAGACGCTGTCCAGCGCCATGTCCAGACCGGCCACGCCGATGAACTGGCCGCGCGAGAACACCGGATAGACGACCGAGGTCATCAGCACCGACTTGCCGGCGACGTCGTAGGCATAGGGCTCGACAACCGCCGACTTTCCCGTCCGCTTGGGGACGGCGTAGTACGGCTCCTGGTACTCGTTGCCCTGGTCCAGCGGCTGAAAGATCACCTTGTCGCCGTCGTGCACCCAGTAAGGCGAGAAGTTGCCGGCCTTGTTCGAGCCCGAGGCCGTGTCGCCAGCGAACTCCGCGTCCTTGCCGTCGAAGGCGTTCGGCTCGGCCATGTACCAGCTGCCCAGCACCATGGCCGAGGACTCGGCGTTGGGTTTCAGCATCTGGACCACCGTGGCCCGGTCGGTCATGCCCGCCTCATGGGCCGCGCCGATCGAGACGGCCATCGACCGCGCCGTCGACTGGACCTTGCCGATGTCGGCCTGGACGCTCTGGATGGCGTCGTCGGCCACCGCGCCGGCATAGCGGTTGGTCAGGCCCGAGACGATCGCGCTGGTGTGCGACGAGACGGCCACCGCCGCGGCGATGAGCAGGAAGCCGATCGCGAGACCCGCCACGAGGATCAATTTCCAGGCGATGGTCAATCGACGGAACGCTGACATGAAGGTCTCCGGCCACGAGCGGGGCTGTTAACCCTGTCTTCGCGGCCGAATCCTAAACCACCCGTTAACCATGCCGCAGACGCGCCGAACTGCGACAATCCGCGCGTCCGGAACCGTTACTCTAGCGGGAGAAACGGGCCTTCACAGGCGCGTAGTTGTCCCAGACCTGGCCGTCGCTGACCGAGCGCAGGAGCTTGACGTACTCGGCGTGGCTCCAGGCCAGGGGCGTGGCGCTGTCCGTTCCCTCGCCACGCGTGTAGCCATGGGCGCTTGGCGCGCCAACGCCATCCCACACCTGCTCGGGGATCATCAGACCCTCGTTGGCGAATAGCTCCATGGCCTTGACATAGGTGTCGCGGATCCTCCTGACCGCCGCCGCGTCGGGCTTGCCCGCGACACCGGCCAGGGCCAGTTCGTAGTGACCGCGCTCACCGGTGAAGATCGGCCACACGCGGCCGCGCTGGCCCGGACGCATCTGGCCGTCGGCCCCGTAGTCGGCGCCGGTCTTGGTGTCCTCGCCATAGCCGTCGACGCCGTAGCGCCGCCAGCCGGGGAAGGTCCCATCGACGCCCGGGAACGTGAAGCTGTAGCGGACGCGATAGAGGTCCTCCATCGCCTCGTCGTCCAGCTTGGGCAGGCTGGCGACAATGGCCGGGTCGTCGGCGCGCCGCACGCCGTAACGGACCAGCTCCAGGAAGCCGGCGTCCAGCATCCTGTCCTCGGGCACGGCGGCCTGGCCGTTGCGCTCCTCGACCGAGCTCTTGTTGTCCGGATCCTGGTCGCTGTTGAGACGCAGGTAATAGTGGCCGTCGCCGAACGCGCCCTTGGTCGTGACCATGCGGGCCTCGACCTTGGACGAATAGTCGTCGGCGGTCTTGCGGTAGGTCTCGGCCGACGCCGTGTCGCCGGCGGCCTCGGCGATGTCGCCGGCCACCACCAGACCCGCGATCACGGCGGCGGTCGTCGAAGGCGAGTAGCCGCCCTGCTCTTCCCAGCGCTCCTGCTGGGTGAACGGCGGGGTGATGGTCGCGTGGTTCCAGCCCAGGTCGACCTTGCCGCCCCTGACCAGGAAGTCGGCCGCCGGCTTCAGCATCTCGCCATAGAAGGTCTTGAGGTCCTTGTCGGAGAGCCAGCCCAGCTTCCACAGCTTCCAGCCCAGCATGATCGGCATGGCCGTCTGGTCCAGCTGGACGCCGACCCGATTCGGGCGTGCCGTCGACATGCGACTTCTGCAGGAACCAGCCGCCATCGCCCTTATTGCCGGGCGTCTTGGCTCCAACCTGCACCGTCGGCAGGTAGTGGAAGGCCGCCAGCGGCGTCTCCTTGTCGCCCAGGGCCGCCAGGGCCATGGCGCACTGGTAGAAGTCGCGCGGCCAGACGGCCTTGTAGCCGGTGGAGGACTCGGTGGCGTCGACCGTATCGCCCCACGGGTTGGACAGCGAGGCGATCAGGGCGCCGGCGTGGGTGCGATCCTCCTGGACCTTCAGCATCAGGGCCGAGGCCTGGACCAGCTTGCCGCCGTCCTCTGAGGCCTCGCGCAGGCGCGGCAGCTCGGTCAGCGAGGCCAGGTAGTCTTCCCAGCCCACCCGCGCGCCCTCGCCGTTGAAGCGGGCCAGCACCTCGGCGTAACCGGTCTTCAGCGTTGCAGCGGCGGTGGCGTCGGCGGTCTTGGCGTCCGGGCCGAAGCCGATGGCGAAGTCGAAGGTGGCTTCCTTGGCCACAGCCGGCAGCTGGCCGGTCAGGACGATGGCGCCCTTGGCAGAGGTAGTCGTGGCCTTAAGGCCGGCGAGCGCGTCATTGTCCTTCAGCATGCTGGCCGAGGCCTTGGCGAAGGGCTTGGTCCCTTTCAGGCTCAGGAAGGCCCTGCCCTCGTAGGCCGTCAGCGCCGCCGTCGAGGCCGCGCCCGTATCGCCGCCGCCGGTGTTGGCCATGTGCGGCTCCAGCACCAGGGTCGGGGTCACCGGCCCCTTCAGCGCCTTGACCGTGACCCGCACGAACAGGCTGTTGCGGTCCGGATCGGTGAAGATCCGCTTCTCGATGACGAAGCGACCCTGCTTGTCCGTGGTGGTGATCTTGTAGGCCGGCGACAGCGGACGGCCGGCGGCGTCGACGTGCAGATATTCGGTCTTGGAGGTCGTGTCCGCGCCCTCGACCGCCAGGCCCGTCGCGGTCTGGACGGCGATACGCATCTGCTTGATCTGGGCCTCGTGGATCAGGCCGTACATGGTTTCGGTCAGCACGCCGTCGGCGATCGAGAACCAGACCTTGGACACCGCCCCGGTCTTGCCGCCGGCCTTGTAGGCGCCGTCGACATAGGCCTCGTAGGACGCGCCGACACCCGTCTTGGCCGAATAGGCCCAGGTGCTCGGCGCGGCGGCATGCGCCGCGCTGGCGGCCAGGGCGGCCGAAGCCAGGGCGAGAAGTTTCAGGCTGTGCATGGCGAGGACTCGTCAGGCTGGAAGGAAAAGGAATTCAAGCCGGCTTGACGGCGCCAGGACGGGCTTGAGGGACTGTGTCACGGACCGCGAAGGTGGCGGCCGCGGCGATGGCGAGCGAAGCCGCCCCCAGCACCAGGGCGTAGATGGCCTGGCCGGCGAAGAAGCTCTTCAGCAGCAAGCCCAGCACCGTCGCCGCCAGCAGCTGCGGGATGACGATGAAGAAATTGAAGATGCCCATGTAGACGCCCATCTTCCGGGCGGGCAGAGCGCCGGCAAGGATCGAGTACGGGGCCGACAGGATCGAGCTCCAAGCGAAGCCGACGCCGATCATGCCGATCCAAAGCAGTCCCGGCTCGCGGATCAGCGGGAACGACAGCAGGCCCAGGGCGCCCAGGATCAGGCAAGCGGCATGGCTGACCTTGCGGCTGGTCGCCTGGACCATCAGCGGGATGACCAGGGCCGCCAGGGCCGCGACGCCATTGTAGACGGCGAACAGCACGCCCACCCAGTCCGCGCCCTCGTTATAGGCCTTGGACGTCGCGTCCACCGCATGGAAGTGGACCGCCGCCACCGCGGGCGTCGTGTAGATCCACATGGCGAACAGGCCGAACCACGAGAAGAACTGCACCACCGCCAGTTGGCGCATGGTCTTGGGCATGCGGAAGAAGTCGGACAGCACTTCGGAAAAGCCGTTGTCCGTGCGCCCGATCCGTTTGAACCGCGCGCCGACGACGCCCGCCACGCCGAACGCGAAGACCAGGCCGGCCAGGACATAGAGCTCCTTCTCCAGGCGCGCGCTCCAGACGATCAGGGTCAAGGCCAGGCCCGTCAGCACGCCGCCGACGCCCAGGACGACATAGGCGTTGACCGACGGCTCGGGCTCCTCGTGGGGCCCGAAGCCCAGCGCCTCGTGCTCGGCGACCTCGAAGGCGGCGAGTTGATCGGGGCTATATTCCCGGGTCGTGAACACCGTCCACATCACGGCCAGAAGCAGGCCCGCCCCGCCGGCGTAGAAGGCGATCCGCACCGCATCTGGAATCTGGCCGGCCGGAGCGGTGTTCGACACGTTGAGCCAGTTGGTCAGCATCCACGGCAAGGCCGAGGCCAGCACCGCGCCCAGGCCGATGAAGAAGCTCTGCATGGCGTAGCCCGTGGCCCGCTGCTCGTCGGGCAGGTTGTCGCCGACAAAAGCCCGGAAAGGCTCCATGGTGATGTTGATCGAGGCGTCCATCAGCCACAGGGCGCCCGCCGCCACCCACAGCGCGGGCGCGTTGGGCATGACGAGCAGCGCCAGGGTGGTGAGGATCGCGCCCCAGAAGAAGTACGGCCTGCGGCGGCCCAGACGCCCCCAGGTCTTGTCGGAGAGGTAGCCGATGATCGGCTGGACCAGCAGACCGGTGGCCGGCGCGGCGATCCACAGGATCGCCAGGTGGTTCACATCGACGCCCAGGGTCTGGAAGATGCGGCTGGTGTTGGCGTTCTGCAGGCCGAAACCGATCTGGATTCCGAAGAATCCAAAGCACATGTTCCAGATCTGCAGGATACTGAGCCGCTGCCTGGCCATCGGTCCTCCGCCCCGCTCCGACCGCCGGTTGCTTCCGACCGGTTCGCAAGTTTTTTCATAATTCGTCGTGGCGGCCATTTGCGCACGCGTCATCGCGAGGCGCAACGATAAATCCATATTCCATTGAGCTTCGTGCGCGCACGAGCGCCACTTTCACCCATGCCCCCCTTCAGAACACAGTCGGGTCCGCGCCAAGATTTGCAGGAGTTTTCACGTCAATTTTTACCGCGCCCGGCTTGCAAACCCCATGGAACGGCGCCTTATGAGCCTCTGAAAAAGTTTGCAGAAATCTTTGCAGCAACAACGATCAAACAGGGATGGACCTAGGGTGAGCAAGGGGGCGACGCGACTGGAAGACCTGGCCAAGCTGGCGGGGGTTTCGATCTCGACCGCGTCGCGGGCCCTCAACGACAGCCCGGCCGTCAACAAGCGCACAAAGCAGCTCATCTGGAAGCTGGCGCGCGAGATGGACTACCCCTTCCGCCGCTACATGCCGGCCGGCCCGATCGGGGCCGAGGCGACGATCGCCATCGTCACGCCCCGTCCGCAGGGCCGCGCTAGCAGCATGTCGGATCCATTCTTTCTGGAATTGCTGGCTGGCGTCGGCGAAGCCGCGCGCGAGCGCGGATGCGACGTCATCCTCAGCCACATCGCCCCGACCAATTTCGAGGACCTGTCCTCGGCCATGACCACCAGCCGGGCCGAAGGCGTGATCTTCCTGGGCCAAAGCTCACTGCACGCGGCCTTCAACCGCCTGGCCGAGACCGAGAACCGCTTTGTGGTCTGGGGCGCCCAGCTGCCGGACCAGAACTATTGCTCGGTCGGTTCGGACAACGTGATGGGCGGTCGCCGCGCCACGCTCCACCTGCAGCGCCTGGGCCGCAAGCGCATCGTCTTCCTCGGCGACACCGAGGCGCCGGAGGCCATGCAGCGCCATCGCGGCTATCTGGACGCCCTGGAGCACGCCAAGCTGGGCGTCGACCCGGACCTGATCGTCCCGGCCCACTTCGAGGTCGAGTCGGCCGAGGCCGCGGTCGACAGCCTGATCCATCACGACATCAAGTTCGACGGTGTCGTCGCCGCGTCCGACCTGATCGCGCTCGGCGCCATGCGGGCCCTGAAGCACGCCGGCCTGTCCGTGCCCGGCGACGTCTCGGTGATGGGCTTCGACAACGTCCCCTTCAGCCGCTACGCCAGCCCGGCTCTGAGCACCATCGCCCAGGACACCAACAAGGCCGGCCGGCTGATGGTGTCCAAGCTGCTCGACAGCGGCGAGCGCGCCAGCCGGTCGGAACGCGTGCCGACCGACCTGATCATTCGGGAAAGCTGCGGCGGCTAAACCCGTCGCGCAATCAGCCCAGCGCACGGCGGCATTTCGCCCTCGCCGCCCAGATTGACCCCGTCAACGATCGCCCACCCCTCCGGCAGCGACCAGGTCACCGGCTCAAAGCCCAGGTTGAAGGCCAGCAGCACCGCGTCCGCGCCCTCCCCGCGCAGGAAGATCAGCAGCGAACTGTTGGTGTCGACGAAGCTGATCGCGCCGGTGCGCAGGGCGGGATAGGCCTTGCGCAGGCCGACCAGGCGACGCGCCACATGCAGGGTCGAGGTCGGATCGCCTTCCTGGGCGTCCACCGCGAGCGGCAGATGCTCGGGGTCGACCGGGAGCCACGGCTCGATGGCCGAGAAGCCCGCGTTCGGCGCGCCGGCCGTCCAGGGCATAGGCGTGCGGGCCCCGTCGCGGCCGAGGGTCTGGGGCCAGTTGGCGATGGCTTCCGGATCCTGCAGACGTTCGAATGGCACATTGGCCTGGGGCAGGCCCAGTTCCTCGCCCTGGTAGACGAAGACATTGCCACGCAGGCCCATCAGCAGCAGCAGGCACATCTCGGCGAAGGCCTTGCGATCGCGCCCCTCGGCCCAGCGCGACACCGCGCGCGGCGCGTCGTGGTTCGAGAAGGTCCAGGACGGCCACCCCTCCCCGTCCTCGCCCGGCCACATGGCCGCGCCCTTGAGGATCATGTCGACGGTCAGCTTGTCGGCGTAGAGATAGAGAAAGCCATAGGCGCTGTTCAGCCGGTCGTTTCCGGCCGTGAACAGCTTCATCTCGCGGTCGGCATGATCGCCGCCCACCTCGGCCACCGAGAACCGGCCGCCCGCGGCGTCGGTCAGAGTTCGGATGCGCGACAGGAACTTCGGGATGTCGGCGTGGCTCTGGTTGTGGATCTTGTCCTGAAAGTCGAACGGCCGCGTACGCTTGCCGCCCGGCGGCAGCGGCGGGTTATCCGTGAAGGCCGGATCGTGCATCGAGAAGTTGATCGCGTCGAAGCGGAAGCCATCCACGCCCTTGTCGATCCAGAACTGGGTGACGGCCAGCAGGGCCTCCTGCACCGCCGGATTGTGCAGATTCAGCTGGGGCTGGCTGCTGAGGAAATTGTGCATGTAGTACTGGCCGCGGCGCGCGTCCCAGGTCCAGGCCGGACCGCCGAACACCGACTGCCAGTTGCTGGGCGGGCTGCCGTCGGGCTTGGCGTCGGCCCAGACGAACCAGTCGGCCTTGGCGTTAGCGCGGTCCTGGCGGCTCTCGGCGAACCACGGGTGCTCGTCGGAAGTGTGCGAGAAGACCAGGTCGATGATGATCTTCAGGTCCAGGGCGTGGGCCTTGGCGATCAGGGCGTCGAAGTTGGCCAGGGTCCCGAAGATCGGATCGACGTCGCGATAGTCCGAGACGTCGTAGCCGAAGTCCTTCATCGGCGAGGTGAAGAACGGCGATAGCCACACCCCGTCGACGCCCAGAGAGGCGATGTGTTCGAGGTGTTCGGTGATCCCGGGCAGGTCGCCAACGCCGTCGCCGTTCGAGTCGGCGAAGCTGCGCGGATAGACCTGATAGATGACCGCCCCACGCCACCACTCGGTATTCATCGATGTTTCCGCGCCGGGGCGAACCAGAACCTGCACTGTCACTATCGTCCCTCGGAAACGCAAATCATGTAGTCGAGCGGCTTGAGCTCGATCGAATAGCTGCCGGGGGCGCTCGCCGTCTTGGCGCATGCGCCGTGCAGCGCCCGCCAGGCGACGGAACCGGCCTCGACCGGGATATTGACCCTCAGCGGTTGGTCGCCGCTGTTGAAGACAGCCACCACCTCGGTCTCGCCCAGAATGCGCGAGAACGCCAGCAGGCCCAGTTTGTCACCGGCGACGCGGGTCACCTGGCGACCGTCGCGCAAGGCTGGCGTGGCGACACGGATCCTCGCCAGCTCGGCGATGCGGCCGTAGAGCGCGCCGTCGGTTTCGAAGGCCGACCTCGGCCCCTTGGCGTTCGAGCCGATCAGACGATTGTCGTTGTAGCTGGCCACCTGGCTCGGAAACATATCCTCGCGGCTGTCGGCATAGTCGCCGTCGCCGGTAAAGCCCTGCTCGTCGCCATAGTAGATGGTCGGCACGCCGCGCGCGGTCAGCATCAGGGCGTTGGCCAGGGTGACGCGGGCCAGCAATTCCTCGTCGCCGATCGCCGGCTTTTCCTTGATCGCGAACCAGCCGATGCGGCCCATGTCGTGATTGCCCAGAAAGGTCGGCAGTTGGCGCGCGGTCGCTTCGCCGCCCTCGTAGACCGGGTCGGCGGCGAAAATGCGGGCCAGGCGATCGGTCCCGGTCCGGCCTAGGGCGACGTCCGTCGCGGCCGACTGGAAGGCGAAGTCCAGCACGGCCGGCAGCCTGTCGACGCGGGTGTGACTGGCCAGGATCGCGACGTCCGGATCGAACACCTCGCCGAAGATGTGGAAGTTCGGGATGCCCCGGGCCTTCGCGCGGGCCAGCATGGCCGGGACGAAGGCTTGCCAGAACTCGGGGTTCACGTGGCGGGCGGTGTCGATGCGGAAGCCGTCGACGCCGAAGTCGTCGATCCACTGGCCGTAAACCTCGATGAAGCCCGCGACGACTCGTGGGTTCTCGGTGAACACGTCGTCCAGCGTGGCGAAGTCGCCCAGCAGCGAGCTCTCGCCCGCGAAAGTGCTGTCACCGCGGTTGTGGTAGTAGATCGGGTCGTTCAACCAATCCGGTTTCTTGGCGTGCTCCTGGCCGACCGGGACGTAGGGCGTATAGGCCCAGTCGGTCCGCTTGAGCTTGCGAAAGTCCTTGCCGTCGAAGCCGTCATTGATCGGCGCGCCCGCCACGCCGCCCTGGCGCGTATAGGGATAGTCGGCGACGCCGCGATAGGCGCAGCGGCTTTCGGGGCATTCCTTATACTGGATGACGTCCGCCGTGTGGTTCACGACGATATCCATATAGACCTTCAACCCCCGGGCGTGGGCCGCGTCGACCATGGCCTTGAAGTCGGCCTTGGTCCCGAAATGCGGATCGACGTCGGTGAAGTCGGTGATCCAGTAGCCGTGATGCGCGGCCGACTCGTGACCCGGCGGCCCCTGCACCGCGCGGTTCTTGAAGATCGGCGCCAGCCACACCGCCGTCGCGCCCAGGCCCTGGATGTAGTCCAGCCGCCGGGTCACGCCCTCCAGATCGCCGCCGTGATAGAAGCCGGCCCGCGTCGGGTCGAAGCCGTCGACCAAAGGCCCGAGAGCGGGCCCGCCGTGATCATTGGTCGCGTCGCCATTCTCGAAGCGATCGGGCAGGACGAAATAGATCACCTCGTCCTGAGGCTTGCGTAGACGATAGGCGTCGGGAGCAGCGAGCGCGCTGGTCGCCAGCACGCCCAGCGCCGTCACGGCCAGCAGCGTTCGTCGCCAAGGCGTCAAGGCCAACATCGCTCCCCTCCCGTGGCGAACGACAACCGCCACTGCAATTATTTGCAAGAATTTGCAGAACCAAGGACGCCCTGTCAATCCGTTCGATTGGATGGGTTTGCAGGCCACTCCCACCGCCCTTCACGACTTAAGTGGCGCTATAAAGCCACACCACGCGCCATTTTGGCGGTCTCAGGGCGTGACTGACGCTAGATTTGCAATTTTTTCGGGTTGATTACAGCGCGTTAATTTGCGGTAGTTTGCAGCAACGGCCAGATCGCAAATTTGCAAGAGCGCAGAGCCGGACAGGGAGGGAGCATTCCATGGACACCCAATTTTCGCGTCGCCGTGCGTGGCTGATGGCCGGTAGCGCCACGGGTCTGGCCCTGGCGTTCGCCGTGGCCGGCTCGGCCCAGGCCCAGACCCCCGCCGCCCCGACGACGCAGGACGACAGCAAGGTCGAGGAGATCGTCGTCACCGGCATCCGCCGCGGCATCGAAGGCGCCATCTCGCTGAAGAAAAGCTCGACCTCGATCGTCGAAGCCGTCTCGGCCGAGGACATCGGCAAGCTGCCGGACATGTCGATCGCCGAGTCGATCGCCCGCCTGCCCGGCCTGACCGCCCAGCGCCTGGACGGCCGCGGTCAGGTGATCTCGATCCGGGGCCTCGCGCCGGACTTCACCACCGCCCTGCTGAACGGCCGTGAACAGGTCTCGACCGGCGACAACCGCGGCGTCGAGTTCGACCAGTATCCGTCGGAACTGCTGAGCGCCGTCGTGGTCTACAAGACCCCGGACGCCGGCCTGATCGGTCAGGGCCTGGCGGGCACCGCCGACATGCGAACCGTCCGTCCGCTGGCCTTCGGCAAGCGCGCCCTCGCCGTCGGCGCCCGCTACGAGTGGAACGACATCGGCGCCCTGAACGCCGGCACCAAGGCGCACGGCAACCGCTTTTCGATCTCGTACATCGACCAGTTCATGGACGGTAAGCTGGGCCTGGCCTTGGGCTACGCCCACATGGAGTCGCCCTATCAGGCCGAGCGCTGGAATTCGTGGGGCTATCCCACCGACTCCTCGGGCAACCTGGTGATCGGCGGCGCCAAGCCGTACGTGCAGTCCAGCATGCTGAAGCGCGACGGCGTCATCGGCGTCCTGGAGTTCAAGCCCACCGACAATTTCAGCTCGTCGCTGGACGTCTTCTATTCGAAGTTCAAGAACCACCAGATCCAGCGCGGCATCGAACTGCCGCTGGTCTGGGGCGGCGTGCCGCTGACCGGCGCCCAGGCCTCGGGCGGCTTCGTCAGCAGCGGCGCCTTCAACGGCGTGAAGGGCGTGGTCCGCAACGACGGCAACGACCGCGACGCGACCATCAAGTCGGTCGGCTGGAACAACAAGTTCAACGTCGGCGACGACTGGACCCTGGTCAGCGACCTGTCGTGGTCGAAGGTCGACCGCACCGACCAGATCGTCGAGAGCTATTCGGGCACGGGCCGCTCGGGCGTCGGCGCGACCGACAACATGACGTTCTCGATGAACGACGACGGCGTGGCGATCTTCAAGTCGACCCTGAACTACGCCGATCCGAACTTGATCAAGCTGACCAGCCCGCAAGGCTGGGGCGGCGACATCATCACCGGCGGCCAGGACGGCTATCTGAACCAGCCGCACATCGAGGACGAGCTTAAGGCGGTCCGTCTGTCGGCCGCCAAGGCGCTGGACGACGGCCTGTCCAGCTTCGAAATCGGCTTCAACTACAGCGAACGCTCCAAGGGCCTCGTCAACGACGAATGGTTCCTGCGCGTGAAGGGCTCGCCGGCCAGCGTCGCGATCCCCTCGTCGGCCATCGTCGGCACGACCTCCCTGGCCTTCATCGGCATCGCCGGCATGGTCAGCTATGACCCGTTCGCCCTGATCAAGAACGGTACGTACGACCTGGTTCGCAACCCGAACGCCGACGTGCTGGTCAAGAGCTGGGACGTCGAGGAAAAGGTCACGATCGGCTATGTGAAGGCCAATATCGACGCGGCCGTCGGCAGCGTGCCGGTCACCGGCAACTTCGGCTTCCAGATCGTCAACACCGACCAGAGCTCGACCGCCCTGGGCGCCAGCGGCACCGGCGCGGGCGTCACCCGCGCCAACCTGTCGGGCGGCAAGACCTACACCGACTTCCTGCCCAGCATGAACCTGCAGTTCCACCTGCCGGCCGAGCAGACCCTGCGCTTCGCCGTCGCCCGCACCCTGGCCCGCCCGCGGATGGACCAGATGCGCGCCAGCACGCAGTACAGCTTCGACGCGGCCAAGGGCGGCAATACCGACATCAACTTCTCGCCGTGGAGCGGCACGGGCGGCAATCCGGACCTCGAGCCGTGGCGCGCCGACGCCTATGACGTGTCGTACGAAAAGTACTTCGGCCGCCAGGCCTATGTCTCGCTGGCCGCCTTCTACAAGGATCTGGAGACCTACGTTTACGACCAGAGCATCATCTACGACTTCACCGGCTTCCCGACTGGCGGCAACCCGGAACCGGCCATCCGCAAGGGCCTGGTGACGACTCCGCAGAACGGCAAGGGCGGCACGGTCAAGGGCGTCGAATTCGCCGCCTCGATCCCCGGCGCGCTGTTCACCGACGTGCTCGAAGGCTTCGGCGCCACCTTCAGCGCCTCCTACACCGACAGCTCGATCCACCCGAACCCGAACGACCTGAGCACCCCGATCCCGGGCCTGTCGAAGAAGGTCGCCAACCTGACCGTCTACTACGAGAAGAACGGCTTCTCGTTCCGCGTCAGCGACCGCTACCGCTCGAAGTTCCTGGGTGAGGTCACCGGCTTCGGCAACGGCCGCAACTACCGGATGGTCAAGGGCGAGTCCGTCGTCGACAGCCAGATCGGCTACACCTTCAGCGACGGCCCGATGGAAGGCCTTTCGGTCCTGGCCCAGGTCAACAACCTGACCAACGAGCCCTTCGTCACCTACCAGAACAACGACCCGCGTCAGGTCATCGACTACCAGAACTACGGTCGCACCTATCTCGTCGGCCTGAACTATCGGTTCTAAGCCGACCTCTCCTTCCCCAAAGAAGCCTTGGCGCCCCTGTCGGTCCTGCCCGACAGGGGCTCTTTTTCGCCTGAAGCTTCACCTTTCAAGCTCTCTTTAGGATTGAGCCGGATAGTGCCGCCCATCTGGGGGAGCGCACGATCATGCCGAGCAAGTCCATCCGTCTGGCCGTCCTGCTGGCGAGCGCCGCCGCCGGATTGAGCGCCTGCGCCACCCGCGACGAGGTCGCCGCCCTGCGCCAGCCGGCCCTGCCGCCGGTCGCCGTGGCCAAGGCTTCGCCCGCCCGGGCCTTCTATCGCAACGTCGCCGTCCAGGCCGTCGAGGGCGCGCCCGAGTTCCGCTGGTTCGACGGCGGGGCCGTCGTCACCACCCGTCCGACCCGCGTCCAGGTGGTCGAGAGCCTGACCAACCACCTGCGTCACGCCGAGATGCTGGCCCCCACGCGCCTCGACGCCGAGTACATGCTCTACACCACGTTCGAGGAGTTGCGCGGCCCCAACGTCTGGTGGGGAACCGACAAGCTAGCCTCGGCCCGCGTGACCTTCCGCCTGGTGCGCTGGCGCACCGGCGAGGTGGTCCGCGAAAAGACCCTGGAAGCCTCCTACGAGGCGCGCTGGACCGGGATCACGCCCGACGTCACCCGCGCCGCCATCGCCGGTCCGCTGGGCGTCTCGCGCGACCGCGTGCTGGCCCTGCCGGGCGGCGCCATCGGCGGCGTCGCGCTGGGCTACTACGTCAACCAGAACCTGATCGTGTCGATCTACGACGCGCCCTATGCCGGTCTGGCCGGCGCAGCCCAGGCCGCCGCCATCGGTGGTCCCAGCCGCCTGGGCCCCGGCTTCGACGCCGCCTTCAACACCGCCCTGGCCGTCGGCTCGGCCTCGGGCCGCTTCCAGGACCTGGAGGCCATGCTGGCCGGCGGCGTGATCAGCGCCGCCGGCGCCGCGGCGGGCCCCGTCCCGGCCACCCGCGAGATGTCGCGGCAGGGCGAGGTCACCACCGCCTTCAACGGCCGCGCCCGCCGCCTGGCCGCCACGCGCGGCCTGATGGACCTGGCGTTCGACCTCTTCATGAACGAGCTCAGCCACGACGGATCGGTGATCTACAAGACCGCCGTCTCGTGCCGCGCCCTGAACGGCGACAGCGACCGAGGCCCCTACCTGGCCGAGACCGCCGGCGCCTACGCCGTCGACTGCCCCGGCGCGCGCTACAACGACGCCAAGACGTCCAAGGCGTTCCCGAGCCGGTTCTAGGGCTTGGTCGCTTCGACCGCCTCGGCGGCCGGGGTTGGCGCACAGGTCCGCGTCACCTTCAATGAACCCCCGCCCGGCTGGCTCTTGTCCAGGTCGAGATCGACGGTGCGTTCGCAGCCTTCGTTCAGCACCTTGACCGCCTGGGCCAAGGTGACGGGATCGACGGCCATGCCGGCGCAGCCTGATTGGCAGACGACCAGCAGCAGGCCCGCCATCGGGCCGATGACGTGCTTCATGGGAAGCTCCTTGATGAGAGCGCCCGAAGTCTTCGGGCGAAGATTGGAAAGATCGAGAGGCGATCCCCGCGACGGCTAGATCTCGCCGCGATACAGGGCGGCTTCTTCCGCGCGACGGCGAGTGAGGCCGCGCAGTACGACGCCCTTCTGCTTGTTCCAGAGCCCGAACTGGTTGGCCGCGCCCCGGAAGTCGCCGGCCTTGTGCAGTCTCAGCAGGGTCGAGTCGCCGAAGCCCTCGGCGGCGTTGTTCGCATCGTCGTCGAGGCCGACATTGTAGGCGAACGAGACCATCGCATCGAACTGGGCCTGGCTCGTCGGACGACCGCCCAGCAGGCGCTCCACGCCAGCAGCGAACATCGCCAGATCGCGATCGAAGCGGGCGTCCGCCTGAGCCTGGGTCCAGGTCATGCCCACCTTGATGTCCCGCCCCGTCGCACCCCACCCCAAGGTCCAGACATCGTTGGCCGTGGGCTTGTAGGCCGTCAGCCGGCATTTCTCGTGCCCCCTCACCAGGGCGATGCAGCGCGGGCTAGGCGTCATGAACAGCCTCCGGCGCTTGTCGGTGCAGATTGACGAGCATGACGAACGCCACCCAGGCCAGCGTCAGCAGGAGCATAGTCTCTCGCGGCGTGGCGTGGACGCCGGTCCGCACGATCGAGAGCGCAGCGATGCCGCAGACGACCGAGAGGGCCAGGATGGACGCCCAGACGATGCCCGGCGCGCTGCACCAACTGGCGAACGCCGGCTTGAGCATGTAGGCGCGGATCGCCAGCCAGCCGCTGGCTAGGGCCGCGGCGGCGACGGCGACAAGGTCCATGATGCTCATGCGCCGCCCCCGGCCCTGTCTACCGCCTGCTCGGCCCATCGCAGCGCCTTGGGGAACAGCAACGGCAGCAGCTCCCAGCCGAAGACGCCGAACGCGAACGCCACCAAGCCGGCGTCACGCAACGAGACCCACGGGATCAGCGCCGCCACCCGGTCCGCGAAGACATAGGTCAGCAGCAGACCGGACAACAGCGCGCAGGCCACGTTCAGGACCAACCAGTTCAAGTCCTTGCGGGTGAGTTCGCCGCCGGATCGCGTCTTGATCGCGAACAGGTACAGACCGTAGAGGCCCGCGCCACCGGCGGCCATGCCGTATCGCCCGAGCAAGTCGGGGTCTCTCCAGGGCATGAGCACGCCCCTCCTTTTACGCTATGAGGAATTGGAAGGGGCGCCCGAGAACGAGACCGGAGCGCGGAGCGCTCATCTCCCCAGATTTTGGTTCGAGCGCTAGGGTCGTGGCCGATCACCAACCGTCAAGCATAGGCTTTCGCCGGCTTCAGAGTTCGTTGCCCATAATGGCGACACCCGAAGAGGCATTAGTGGCGCTGATGACAGTGTTCGCGGGCCAATTAACCTCGATGACCGTCACCATCGGGCCGGACGAGGCAAGACCGCCGCAAGGTATAACGACGCCATTGACTCTTAGACTCAGAAAAATGCTCGAACCCGATGAGCCAGAAATGATCTTTCCCACGAAGCTACGCCCCTCAGGAACAGTGTAAGCGACCATTCCATCATTGAGACCTGAGAGATTTGTGGCGACAATCTTGCCAGAACCCCGATTATCCATAAGCATTGGTTTTGTCCTGATTAGTTGAAGCGAACGCCGGTCATCCGAACGCCGATCTGACCGAAGTCGGTCAGGGCCGCAGCAGTATCGATCCCCTGCTGGATCATGAAGTTGGACAGACTGAAGTTCGTCACGGTGAAGAACTGCAAGTTCGCGGGATTGAGAAGCTGGATGCTTGAAGTGTCATACCCCACCATCCAATCGGTCCCCGGAATATCGACAAGGCGCTGCGGTGACCCGGTGTTGTAGATGCTCACAGCGGCCGCCACGGTTCTACTCACCGTTGGAACGGTCGCGGGATTATTCCCGACGATAGTAAAGACTTGCCACACGGAAGAACTTGCCACATAGACGAAATAGACTTCTCCTGCGCGGTTCTTGCTGAATTTGAATTGCGGGCGAGCGGAGGCAGGCGTTGTCGTCGAGAGGGCAAAAGACCCAGTATACGTCGACGTCACGCCACTGACGATATGGCAAACTGCCGTGCCAACGATCGAGCAATACAGAACGTTATTGTAGGCCGTGAAGGACATGGTGTTGGCGCTCCACGCTCCCTGCCCCGTCAGGCCGGTCGGAAGCGCAACGTCAGCCAAGGCGACCGAATTTATCGTGTCGTATCGCTTCCAGACCGAGCCGCCGACCTGGATGGCATAAAGAATACCCGTCGCCTGATCGTAGGTGGCGTTGGCGATGGTCGTTCCCGACCACAGCGTCGTTTCCGCGCCATTGAAACCACCCGCCCGGCGATACAGAGCGTTGCCGCCGCTGCCGTTAGCGTCGCAATAGTAGAAATTCCCTGCAGCGACGAGGCAAAACTGAAACGCATTACCGCTGAAGGATGTGGACACTGTTTGATAGACAGCATTGGCGGTGTACGGCGCCAGAACAATACTGGCATTTTGATTACTGACCGGAATAGCGTCGTCGAAGATCGTGACTCCCCCCGATTGCACCACCTGGTTAGCGGTCATCGACTGGAAACGATTGAAGATCGGGTTCACCGAAGTCGACAAGCTCATTGTCGCGTCCTTCGGGACGATCTCGAAGCCTGACAGATTGGTCGAGTAGTCGAGCGTACGGAACGCCGCGCCATTGCGGAGCAATTGAACCTTCCTGTTGCCCGGGTTCGACACATAGATGTCCCGGATCACGAAGCCATCGGTCGCGGGCAGGTCGAACAGCGTATAGCCAGCCTTGAGCTGGGTCAGGTTGAGACTGACGTTGCAGATTTCCTCAAGCGTATCGGCCATGGTCTAGAGAACTCCATGTTTCATCAGGAAGGCGACAGGAACTTCGGCGGCTTGGACGCCCCATTCGAAGTCGTAGTCGGAACTCGATTTCTTGATCAGCAGGCGGCCCTCTGGCGCCCCCGCGGGCGTCCCGATGCCCGGCGCGCCCGGGATGCCCTGCACGCCCGGAACGCCGCCGATGCTGATGTCCCAGTTGCTGATCGTGCCGCCCGCCGCCGAGATCTGGGTGACGGCGACCGTCAGCGTCGTGCCGGCATACCCGGTGCAGACGCCGACCATGAACCGGGTCGGATCGCCGTGCGCGACGGCGTAGATCGGCATGCCCTCGGCGAAGCTTTCGCCGGCGTCGACGGTCCAGGTCTTGGTCCCGACCGCGATCGCGTTGGACGTCAGCGACTTGGTCGAGAACGAGACGCCCGAGGCGACGTTCCGCACCTGGACCAGGGTCGCCGCGGCCTCGCTGGCCTTGCTCGTCGCGATCCCGGCCTGAGCGGCCGCCAGGGTCACCTGACCAGTGGCCAGCGTGACCTGAGCGGCCGCCAGCCCGACCTGATCGGCCGCCTGAGAAGCCTTGTTCGTGGCGGTCGCCGCAGAGGTGGCGGCGGCGGACTTGTCCGCGATCACCTGGACGGCGATGCCGTTCACCTCCGTCGAGAGCGCATTCGTCTCGGTCACGAACGTCGGCATCTGCCCGAGGAACGCGTCGGCGCGGGTGTTGAAGTTGGCGGGGTCGTTGGTTGAGGGCGGCGTTGGAAGCGCCGTGATTTGTGCGGGCACGGGGTCAAACCTCTTCGAGTTCGAGGGAAATCAGGGCGTCTTCCGGCTGGTCCATCGAGATCGTGAACCGCTTGTAGACGCCGACGATAAGCAGGGCCGAGAAGTAGCCGCTCTCCTGGTCGTCCAGCCCAGACCACAGCGCCGGCGTGGCGTTGAGGTCGTCGCGCAGCTGCAGGATCCGATCGACGTCGGTCTTGCGACAGCGCAGGGCCTGGACGGTGCGCGGCACCGAGCGGCGCGGCACGAGGGTGGCGGTTCCGAAGTCGTCGCGGTCGATCTTCGAGAAGTTCAGAGCGTCGCTCTCGGCCTGGTGCTGCGTGGCGCCCAGATAGACCGACGAGCCCAGCACCACCCCGCCGCAGGTCACGTTCCCGTTCGCCCTGGTCAGGGTGATGGTGATGACCGCGTTCGTGTACGGCGGCAGGTCGAAGCGCGCGAACTCCTGCCGGTATCGGAAGGCGCCGTAGAAGTAGTCGTACCAGCCGCTGGTCGGCCGTTTCAGCAGGTTGGCCGAGGCGGTGTAGACGGTCGCGCCTGACACGGTCACCGTCACGGCAACGGTGTCGGCGACGATGCCGACCACGCCGATCGAGTCCACGCGCTGTCCGGGCGTGAGCGAAACCGTCAGCGGCGAGCCCGTCGTCGTGCCGGTGTTGCGCAGCAGGTCGAACATGGCCCAGCGGTTGGTGGGTCCGACATCGACCCACCAGCTGTCGCCGGCCGTGGCGGGGTTCTGGCCCAGGTTGGCCGTGGTCGCCACGGTGTGGACGCCACTCTGCGCGCCGCTGCCGGAGATCGCCGCGCCTCCGGCGCTCGCGGCGATCTTGAAGGTGTTCGCCGTGTCCGCGAGCACATAGTAGGTCGTGCCCGAGGCGATCGCCGAAGGCAACGCGCCCGTCGTCGAGAAGACCACCGGCGTGTCCGCCGTCAAGCCATGGTTGGCCCAGGTGATCAGGGCGCTGCCGGCGTTGGCGATCGTCACCGAGGCGCTCTTCCGGGCGATGGCCTCGTACAGACGATGGGTGGTCGCGCTGAAAACGCGGTCGCCGTTCTTGTAGGCCGTGGCGGCGCTCCAGACCGCCTCCCCCGCCGACGGCTCGGTGCAGGTGGTGCTGGTCAGGATGGCCGGCGTGATCGTGATTGGCGGTAGCGCGCGCATCAGGCAGCCGCCTGGGTCTGCATGGCGCGGCCGCCCTCGGTGACATTGGTCAAGGTTCGCTCCATCTTGTCGTTGCTGGCGGCGATGCGGGCGTTACTGGCGCGCAGGTCGGCGAGCTCGGCGCGCAGGTTCCGCAGTTCGTTGATCAGGCCCCGGTCGTTCTTCTGGTCGGCGCGCTGGACGTTCACCGCCTCGCCCGGGCTGAGGGCCAGGCCGAAGAACTTGGAATCTGGCGGACCGGAACCGCCCACCTCGAAGCTGCCGCCAGTGGCCAACCGCTTCAAGGTGTGCATGTATTCCAGCTCGCTGTACTTCTGCGGGTCTTTGGCCTTGAGGGTCTGCAGGGTCGAATATTCCTGCGTGCCGGGCTTCTCGTAGGGATTGCCGTTGGCCCAGTATTGCGGATCGCGAAGGGACTCCGCGTAGGCGGCCGCCGCGATCACCGGGTCGTAGTTGTAGAGGCCGTCCAGGGTCTTGTTGCTGGTCACCGGCGCGCCCGCGCCCGGCGTGCCGGTGTTCGGCGGACCAGTCGGCGCGCCGGGGATGGGGATCCCGCCCACCGACACCACGCCCGCGTTGCGGGCTTGGGCGTTGGCGGCCTGCAGCGCGATGATCGCCTGCCGC
Source organism: Caulobacter sp. UC70_42 (assembly GCF_044056025.1). Classification (NCBI taxonomy): domain Bacteria; kingdom Pseudomonadati; phylum Pseudomonadota; class Alphaproteobacteria; order Caulobacterales; family Caulobacteraceae; genus Caulobacter; species Caulobacter sp. UC70_42. Next base: position 5,234,603 of record NZ_CP171994.1, read on the forward strand.
ACCGAGACGACGTTCGTGTTGATCTCGATCAGCCCCTGGACCGAGGCGTCCAGCGCATCGAGCTGCCGCTGAGCGATCGACACCTGGCGGTCGGCCGTATCGGCCGCCTCGTCGACGGCCGAGCGGACCAGACCGACATCACGCAGGTAGTCCAGGCTGGTCGAGACATAGTCGCGCGAGGCCGCCGTGAAGGCTTCGCCCTCGCTTTGCAGCCGCCCCATGGCGTCAGGGTCGCCAAGGCGGGCCATGGCCGCAGTCGACATGAACGCCTCTCGTGACCGGCGATAGCGCATGGCCGGATCGGTCCCGGCGATCGTTTCGGTCAGGCTGCCGCTGAAGGCCCGCAGTGAGGTGGATAGTTCCTTGAACTTGTCCTTGGTCGCCTGAATGGCGTCCTGCTCGCGCTGATAGGCCTGGGTCAGAACATCCCGCGCGGCCGACACCTTCTCGGCGGCGTCCTGCGCGGCCCAGGTACGCCGCATATAGTCCTGCTGCACCGCGTCCTCGACATCCGCGAGGGCCAGGTCACGCCGGATCTTCTTGGCCTGCTCGGCATAGCCTTGGGCGTCCAGAAGATCGGCCAGGGCGCCTGACCGGCTCGCCGCCATGGCCTTGTCCTTGGCCTCCTTTTCGATGGCGGCGGCGCTGGCCTCGGCCGCATCCTCCACCGCCCAAAGGGACTTGAGCAGCGGCAAAAGCGAGGCGTCCAGCGCCTTGACGGCGTCCTCCTCGGCTGTCCGGGACTTGGCCAGCTTCTGGGCCGGTGTCATGATCAGGTCGTCGATCCGGTCCTGGATCGATTTGGCCTTGTCATCCACCGCGGACTTCGTCGCCTCGGCGGCCGTGGCGACCTTGTCGAAGGCCGGCGCCAGCGCCATCATCGCCGCGTAGAGTTCAGCGCCCTCCCTGGTCGATACATCCAGGCCAAGGACCAGATTCTTGAAGCCTTCGCGCGTCATGTTCGTCGGCAGCCGTAGCTCGGTCAGCTTGTCATTGACCGTGTCCTTCACCGGCTTCAGGCGCTCTTCGTCCGTCAGGAAGTTCTCGCCGAAGAAGGATGTCTGCTCAGTCAGGTTGTCGAGGCCGCCGACCAGATCGACCAGGCGCTCGCGGGCCGCCAGCGAGGCCACGCCGACGTCGTTGAACTTCATGCCGACCGACTCCAGCGTCGTGTCGATGACCTCGTACTGACGCGCGACGCGGACCAGGGTCTCGAAGGCCCCCTCGCCCACCTTCTGGAACGCGGCGATGACCGGCACGGCCGCCTTGGCCATGTCGTCGCCCAGCTTGCCGAAGATCGCGTTCAGAGCCTCCTCGATCTGCGTGCCGGTCATGTCCTTGAAGGACAGCTTGCCGAGGTCGACCTTGAACTTGGCCAGAACGGACTCGACATCGGTCTCGCCCAGCGCCTTGGCGGCGTCGGCCACGCCCTTGCCCAGCGACCTGACCAGCTTGGAGACCTGGTCGACGAAATCGGTGTCCAGCGCGCCGGTCTCTGTGATGACCTTGCTCTTGTTCGAGGTGGTGATCCCGAACGCCTTCTTCTTGGTCGTTTCCATCACCTGCTGGTAGGTCGAGCCCGAGAGCTTGCCGTCCGTGATGTCGGCGAGGGTAGCGGCGTCGAACTGGATGCCCTGATCCTGCAGCGTCCGGGTCGTGGATTTCGAGAAGCCCAGGTTCGACAGTGACGCCGACGCGCCGGTCTTGCCGAGGCTGAGCCCCTCGGTGCTCAGCATCCCGCCGGCCCCGAACGACCGCGCCAGCGCCGCCGCCACCGCGCCGATCTGGCCGTCGATCGACTTCAGCGACCGAACCATGTCGTTGCCGTATTCCAGGTCCTTGTTCTGATACTTCTCGGCATAGCCGAGGGCCTTTTCCAGGCTGTCGGACTTGGCCTTGGAGTCGCCGAGTGAGGAGCCGGTCCCCTGGGCGTCTTGGCGGGTCTTCATGTCGTTGACGCCGGGGACGGAGCCGCCGCCACCGCCGCTTTTCAGGCCTAGGCCGGCCAGCACGCCCACCATGGCCGCTACAACGGGAAAACCCCATGGTCCAAGGGACTCGAAGATCTTCGCCGCGCCGGCAGCCGCCGACGCCGTCGCCTTGGCGAGAGAGCCCGCCACACCCGCGGCCGTCTCCGAAGCATGCGCCGCCGTGGCCTTGACGGAAGCGACCAGCTGCCAGGCGCGATAGGCCTTTTCGATCGTCGAAATGGCGGCGTAGCCGCTCGAATTCTCCTTAAAGAACCCCTTCGCGGCCGTCGCCATGGAGGCGTAACCCTTGATCGCGACCTCGGTGCGCTTTTCGCTCGTGGCGCCCTCCGCGAGCTTGGCGTTTTCAATACCGAAATTGGCCACCGCGCCGACAAGGTCGCCCACTGCCTTCCCCGGTTTGCCGAAAGCCGCCTCGAGCTGCTTGCCAAGCTCGGGAGCCAACTTGGCCATGGCTTCGAAGTGGCCGAGGGTTTCCGCTAACGCATCCTTGAAGGGCTCCAGCGACTCGGGCTGGGGGATCGCTTTGATGACCTGGTCTTCGAGCTTCTGTGCTTTGAGCAACTCAACTTGCACAGTCTCGACACGACGCACGTCCGAGAAATCGCGAACCGAAGTCTCTGCATCCTTGCAGGCGCACGCGGCGCTGTTGGCGGACGTTCGACTGCTGTTGTTCGAAATCGTGTTGTTGGTGACATTGCTCACGACGTCGTTGTCGTTGACGCCATCCCTGCCGGCGACTTCCACCGCCTTGGGCGCCGGCCCGGCCTCCCGGATGACACGCCTGTTCCGCGCCGCCGCTACGCTCTTGACGACGTTCGCCGCCATCTGATCGTAGGCCTTACCGCCGTCGGCGGCGCCCTGGGCCGCGCCCTTGATCATGGCCTTCCCGAGAGAGGCGGCTGCGCCCGCGTACTTGTTCTCTAGCCGCCCGATCGAGACCGTGTCCAACTCGGGCAACTTGATCGGAATACCCAGCTTGGCAGCCGTCTCGTTGGCCATATGGATCAGATTGTTGACGATGCCGATCGCGGTGTTCGCCAACTTCTCAAGTGCGCCCGCCGCGATATTCACCGTCGAGATGACGAGATCCCCGATCGCCGCCGGCAGAGCACCGAAGGCCGCGCGGATGCCGCCAATGAAGCCGCCAACCACCTGGAAGGCCGCCTTCACGGCTCCCATGATGCCGTCGATGATGCCCTGGTAGAGATTTCCGAAGAAATCCCCGACCGCCCTCAGGGCCGGCCCGACGAAGCCGACAATGGCGTCGGCGACGCTTTTCCAGACTCCCGACAGCACGTCGGCGACACCCTTCCAAGCGGCCGCCAGCACGTCACCCATGGTGACGCCCTTGTTCTTGACCCGCTCCAGCTGTTCTTCGGTGAGATGCAGCTGGTCAAGGTTCTCACCGACCGTCTTGCCGATCTGCTGCGCCGTAATGGCCACGGCCCCGACGGCGACCGCCGCCGCCGCCGCAACGCCCGCGAGCGGCACGGCGAGCGGCTCCACCAACGGCGCCAGGCCAGCGAGCGAAGACCCGATTGCATCGACGATCGGTGTGACCTCAGTAGCGATGCCGCCGAGCATCCCTCGGAAACCGCCACTGGCGTCACGGGCCTTGGAGAAGACATCCCAAAGCGCCGGCCCCTTGTCGATCAAGACCTGGAGCGGATCCGTGCCTTTGCGAAGCTCCAAGACGACTTCGAGCACCGACTTGCCCAGCTTCCGAAGTTCGGACGACTGCGAAGCCGCAGCCGTCGCGCCCGAACTCCGGGCCTTGCTGACGGCCTCTTCCGTCTTGGCGGCTGTTGCAGCTGCTTGCTCCAAGCCCTTTTGGGCCTTGGCGTAGCTGTCGATCGCGGCCGCGCCCAGCACCGAAAGTCCCGCCGTTTCGACGAGCCGCTTATTCACGCCCGACAACGCTTCCTCCAACGAGCCGGCCGCCTTCGTCAGCGAAGAGATCTGCTTTTCCAGTACGGTCAGCCCCGCGAGGCTCGTCGTTGTTCGAGTGTTCAAGGCGGCCATCGCGCCGCCGGTCTTTTCAATCGCGTCTTGAAGCGACTTCTGTGCGCGCTCGTGTTTGCCCGCCGCGTCAGCCGCCGCCTTCGAGCCTTTGGCCAGTTCCTCAAGATCCTTGTCAGCCACAGCGGCTCTCCCAAAAAGTTCGGGCCGCGCCTCCTCGCGAAGGCGCAGCCCGGTGGTGGTCAGCCCTTGCTGGGGGCCGTCATGGTCAGAAGGTGTTCGGCGTCGAGGGTCATGACCGCGCGCCGTTCCCAGGGCTCGAGGCGGACGCCCTCGTCGCGCTCCCAGGCCTGGATCTCCAGGCGCGAGAGGCGGGACGGACCGAAGCCGCCGGATTGGCGGGTCTGGCAGAGGTCGGCGTACCAGGCCCACAGGTGGGCCACGTGCGACGACAGCGGCGGCGGGTTGGCGAGCCGCCAGCTGGCCTCGGGGTCGCCCTGGCGAGCCAGGCTCTCAAGGTGGGTCCGCAGCGGCTCGCCGTCGTCCTGGCGCGCGGCGAGCTCGAACTGCTCGCGGGCGTAGGCGATCAGGCCGCGGACTTGCCCGGCATAAAATTTCCGAGGGTGTTCGACGCCGTGGTGATCTGCTCGGCGATCTCGGAATTGCGGCTGACCAGCCGGAAGGCGTTCTCGGCCGACCACTCCTGCTTGATGCCGCGCCAGCCCACCAGGCGGACGGCGGTCAGGCGGTGGCCGAAGGCGATGTCGTCTTCGATCGGGGTGAACTCCGCCTTCTCGGGATTGCTGCGGCCCGTCATGGCGGCGGCCACGGCCTGCTTCTTGCGGCGGTCGTTGACGAGGCGGTTGACCTCGGACTGCACCTTCTCGGACTGACCGCCCAGCACCTGCAGGAAGACGCCGGAGCCCGAGCCGTCGGCGCGGATGTATTCGACCTCGAACGGGGTGTCGCCAGCGGCTACGGCGTCGAGGTCGTTCAGGTCGAACAGGGTTTCGGTCGAGAACTTGGTCATGGGTATGTCCTTGGAAAAGGACGGCCGGGCGCGACCCGGCCGCTAAGTTGAAGGGGACTTCGAGAGGGAGAGAAGAAGAACCGCGCCGGTTAGGCGGCGCTGTCCTGGATGGCGATGATGGTCTGGTCGGTGGCCAGGGCCGCGCCGCCGGCGCCGTTGATCTGGGCCGTGAACGGATAGGTCCGGATCACCGCCTTCTCGCCGTCGTCCGGGGTGTCGCCGGTCAGCTTGATCATCGGCAGGTTGATGACCACGAAGTCGGCGTTGGCCGTGGCGTCCTCGGTCACCGCCAGCACCAGCGAGGTGGTCGAACGGCCTTCGAAGATGGTCTGCAGGGTCACGTTGTCGAACTTGGCCGTGAACGAGCCCGACACGGCCAGGCGACCGCGCTGGATGTCGTCGACCACGTTCGAGCCCACCACGGCGTCGCTGTGGGCGGCGTTGCCGTTGATGGTCACCTGGGCGCCGGTCACGTTGGTCACGGGAACGCCGTTGACCAGGACCACGCCGTTCACGGCCGTCAGGATGTCGGTGACCGTCTCGGCCGTCGGCGTGGTCAGCACCTGGGCCGCGCCCAGCGTGCGGATGCGGCCGACGGTGTCGAGGCTGATGGTGGCGTTGCCGGTGGCCGGAAGGTTCAGCGCCGCCTGGCCGACTTGCTGGTCGGAATAGGCTTCCGAGCGGCCCAGGTCCGGATACCACTCCTCGAAGGTGTAGTAGTCGTTGGTGTGGCCCGACAGCGGGACCAGCGATTTCTTGCCGGTGACCGAGACCGTGGCGCTGGCGATGTTGGTCTCGGCGAACATGGCCGAGCCGTTGACCACGCGCACCGTGGCGACCGTGGCCGTGAGAGCGATGATCAGCAGGTTCTTCTGGGTGTTCAGCGCGTTGAAGGCGCCGGCGGTCAGGCGGATGACGTCACCGATCTTGAAGCCGTCGGTCAGGTACGAGCCGGCCGAACGGGTCAGGGTCCAATTCTGGCCCGAGGCGGCGACGCTGATCGTGGCGCCGGTGGCCGAGACGCCGGCCGTCATGTCCTTGCGCAGCAGCGAGCCCATAAGGGCGCCGTAGGTGCCCGGAGACAGCAGGCCGTCGATCTTGCCAGCCGGCTTGACCACGCCCAGCCCGACGCCCGTCGACTGCTGGTGGCTGACGATTTCGTTGCTTTCGAAGGTGTCCGGCGGGGCCTGGAACACCGAGCTGGTGCGGCGAACGACCTGGCCGCCCGAGCCGGCGGCGGGCGCGCCGAGGCCGGCCTGCTTCTTGTAGACGGTTTTCTTGTTGATGCCCTGGGCGACTGCCATGGGGTCTTCTCCTGAGACGTTATCGGGATGGGTGGATCAGACGAGGCCCCCAAAGAAGGCGACCTGGGGCCTGTCCCTTCGGGCGGGGACCGCCGTCAGCTGGTGATCGTGGCCAGGAACGGGACCTGGACGGGGACCAGGTAGCGGTCGCCCTCCAGGATCGCGGCCAGGATGATGGGGGTGCGGGCGACCGCGGTGGTCAGACCGTCGGACGTGAAGGCGGCGCCGCGATAGAAGGTCGAGCGCAGCAGCTCGATGCGCGCGGCGGCGTCGGCCGGACCCGCGCCCTGCGGGTAGCAGAGGGTCACCACGAACAGGCCGCCCTGCTGGAAGCTTCGGCCGTACTCGGTATTGACCGGCTCGGCGAAGGTCATGGACACACGCTGGTAGGGCGTTCCTGAAACCGGCGTGTAGTTCGTGTTCTCCCAGGCCGTGGCCAGGGCGGGGCTCATGGCGGCCAGCGCCGTCTCCAGCGCCGCGCGGATCTTCAGTACGCTCATCGGCGGCGCTCCCTCGTCGAGGCTGGCGGGATCGAGGCGCGCGGAGGCGATCCGGAAGCCATGCGGCGCCCGGCGGCGAGGACGAAGGTCATGTCGGAGGTCCCTGGATCAGCGGACGAGACGAAGAACCCGCCCTTCGGGGAGGAAGAGCGGGTTCACGAGGCCGACCGGCTCACGCTTCGTCGAAGCGCGCCGTTTCGGAAGAACAGGAAGGTCTGGAGTTCGGTGTCTGGAGGTCTTGATCGCCGCTGAAGGCGCATCTCCGAGACTGTTTTGATTAAACCCTTCACCTTCCCGACCGTCAATCTATTCGTTCATGAAATGTTCTTATTTTGACGGTCACGCGCGATCTGCTTGGCCAAGACCACGATCAGATCCAAGGCCTTGATCAGGACTTCGCGATTACGGGCGAAAGCACGGCCAGCGCCCCATACGGACAGGCTGGTCCCCTCGCCCGCCACCGAGCGCAGCAGGCGCAGGGCCACGGGCTGGTCGGCCAGGCTCATCGCCACGGCGCGGTCGGCGCGGGCCACGAAGTCCAGCATGCGGGCGCGCCGCAGACGGGCGGCGACGAAGCGGTCGTTGTCGTGACCGCCGCCGCTTCCGGGCTCCAGGCCGGCGACGCGCAGGTCACGGCCCCGGGCTTCGAAGCCGGCTCGGTACAGAAGGGCGACGGCGTAGTGGGAGTCGTTGATGTGGCCGCCCTGGAGCAAGCTGCGCAGGCCGTCGCGGCTGGAGATCCGCAACGAACCGCCGTCGGCCTCGACCACCTCGCCCCGCGCCCGCGCCCGGGCCACGGTCTCGACCAGGCCCGCGGCGATATCGGCCTCTTCGGTTCTGGCCAGCTGGGCGCCGGCGATGCGCATAACGGCCTCGCGCGCCGCCCGACGGGCGGCGGGACTGATCGCCAGGCCCGCCGCGCGGTCGGCGCGGGCCAGGTCTCGAAGCTCGGCCGAGGTCAGCCCCTCGGGCCGGATGAACTGGACGGAAATGATGGTTCCCCTTTCTAGATGGTCAGCGCCCGAAACGGACGCCGCGTCGACTGTCGGCCAGGGCGTGGCGGCGGGCCTCGCCGGCGCAGACCTGGGCGACGAAATCGTGGCCTTCGCTCTCGGCCAGCATCCGGCCGGCGGCGCGAATGATCGCGCACAGCATCGGCTTGCGCGGTCCACAGGCGCGGACGGCCTTGTCGATGGCGCCCTCGGCGATCTCGTCCTGGAGCCCGCCCATGAGTCTAGGCTTCCAGAGCGGTCCGACCGGCCGGCGTCAGGCCGATCCGGCAAGGCCGGCCGCCCAGGCGCTCCACCAGGCCAAGCAGACGGGCGGCTTGGGCGCGGTCGCTGCCGGCCGACAGGCTGACGGCCATCTCGTCGGCCAGGTCGGCCAGGGTCAGGGGTCCTTCGACCAGCGCCTCCAGCACGGCCAGGACCTTGGCGGGCGGGACCGGTTCGGCGGGCGCGGCGCCGAACAGACGAGTGCGGATCGCCTCGGACACGGCGTAGCGACCGGGGCGCGGATCGCCCATCAGCAGCGCCGTCAGGACGGCGCGCGGCGGCCGGCGATCGGCGTCGGTGCGGCGCGCGACATAGCCCGGCATAGGGGCGTGAATAGGCGCATGACCGGCGTGACCGGTCGCGTGGAGCGGAATCATCTGGGACTTCCTGCGGCTAGGCCGATGAAGGGAATTTCGCGGGAAGCCGCCCGGCTCGCGTCGCCAGGGCGGAGTTCTCGGAATATCTAATTTGTACCAAATACAAATTTGCATGGCAAGCAAATTTTGTGTTTAATGCCTGGACATTCCCTTTCGCACTCACTCCCGGATTTGCATGACCCCCGACCGGCAGGCCAAGGCGAAGCAGCGCGCGAAGACCTTCATCCGCGCCTGGCGCAAGCATCGCGGCATGAACCTGGAGCAAGCCATCGAACGGTTGGAGCTCGAGGTCGGATATCCCTATTCGGTCGCCCAGCTCTCGCGCGTCGAGCGCGGCGAAACCGGCTATTCTCAGGACGTACTGGAGGCCTTAGCGATCATCTATCGTTGTGAGCCCGCCGACCTGATCATGCGTGATCCGGCAGCCGGCGACGCGATCTGGTCGATCTGGGACCAGTTGCAACCTGTGCAGCGGATCCAGCTCGTCGAGATCGGACAAACCCTTAAGAAGGCTGGATAATCCCCGCTCATTCCAGCGTCAGGATCTCGCCCTGGCGCTCGATCAGCTTGGGCTTTCCCCAAAGGCCCGATAGCGGCTCGCCGCGCACCCGATAGAGCGCCACGCCCGAGGATCGACGCGCCAGAACCTCCATCTCACGCCGCGCATCCTCTTCGAAATAGCACTCCCGAACCTCGGTCGGCCGGAGCAATCCCCCCCGCCGCCCGAAGGCCTGCACGCAGAAACGCGTTACCGAGAACACGACAACCTCCGCCTTCAACAACCCCACTCTGCACGTCTCCTTCCGATGAGTCGACCGGTGGCGGCAGCCTATGCGTCCGGGTTTGACGCAGGTTAATTTTTGCACTGACAACAAATCAGCGCTCGTTCCTTGTATTTGCATGAACAGCAAATCGGCGCGCCGTGAGCGAGCTTCGCTTTACCCGCGAACAGGAAGAATATACAACTATAAGAAGTTAATTTGAGCCATGCACGAATAGAGCGTTAGCCCGCATCAGCCCAATCCCGTTCGAGGACAGACGATGAGCAAGTGGCATCCCGTGGTCGTGAAGCTGCAGAAACTGATCAAGGACAACGGCTGGGAGGCGCGGTTCGAGAAGGCCGTCGCCCAGGCCCGCGCGTGGAACATCCCGGAACTGGCCGACCTGAAGGACCTCGAGAGCTACTACGTCTATATCAACGACTTCCTGCGCTGGGTCCCCAGCGAGAACGAGCCTGGCCGCGAGGTCTATAACAAGCTCTGCAAGTTCTACTTCGTGCTCGACCAGGACGCGGTAATCGACCTGCAAAACAAGGTCGTCCCGCTGAACAAGGCCGCGCCCCTGACGCCGTTGTCGGCGTGGCTGGTCAACTATGCCGACGCCATGGGCGCCTTCCTCGACACGCCGGAATCCCTGACGCCGGCCTCGCTGGAGAGCTTCCGTAAGTCGCCGAGCTACAATCTGGGCGACTACATCGAGCCGCACGGGGGCTGGAAGACCTTCAACCAGTTCTTCGCCCGCAACTTCAAGCCGGGCTACCGGCCGGTAGCGGCGGTCGCCGATCAGAGCGTCATCGTCTCCCCCGCCGACTCCACCTTCGCCGGCCAGTGGGAGATCCGCACCGACAGCCACGTGACGGTCAAGAACCTGCACTGGAAGATCGAGGAGCTGATGGAGGGCAGTCCCTACAGGGACCGCTTCAAGAACGGCCTGTTCATGCACGCCTTCCTGGGTCCCAACGACTATCACCGCCAGCACGCGCCCGTCGGCGGCACGGTGCTGGAGTCGCGCGTCATCCCGGGCCAGGTCTATCTGGAGGTCGTGGCCGAGCCGGTGGCCGGCGACGAGAACGGCGCCCACAGGCTGAAGCCCCTGCGCGCCTTCGACGCCCCGGACGCCGCCGGCTACCAGTTCGCCCAGGCCCGCGGCCTGATCGTGCTGGACACCCCGATCGGCCTGGTCGCGGTGCTGCCGATCGGCATGTGCCAGGTCTCGTCGGTGATCGTCACCGCCGAGGTCGGCGTCACCCTCCGCAAGGGCGAGGAGCTGGCCTACTTCCAGTTCGGCGGCTCGGACATCATCGTGCTGTTCGAAGCCAAGAGTAACGTCAGCTTCGTCGCCCAGCCGGGGGTGCACTACAAGACGGGCGTGAAGATCGCGGACGCTTATCCGGTGGTGTGAGGGGGGGCCCCTTGAAGAGGTTTGGTAGGCCTGGAGGGAACTCGAACCCCCAACCAGACCGTTATGAGCGGTCGGCTCTAACCATTGAGCTACAGGCCCGCGCGGATACGTGTGAGCGTACGCGAGAGCGGCGGATTAGCATGAGCCGAACGCGGCTTAAAGCTCCGGTTCAGATTGGAGCTGTCATCAGGGAACGCATAGCTGTCCGGCAGCGCTTCCCTTGCCCTGGACGGACCTGGAGAAAAGAACGATGACCAACACCGCTCGCCGCCTGACCTCGATCGCCCTGCCAGCCCTGATCGGCGGCGCTCTGCTGATGGGCGCGGCCGCCCCGGCCCTGGCCCAGACCAGCGCCGACTCGGCGTTCAAGGCCACGACCTTCAGCCTGTCGGCCTTTGGCGAGACGCGCGTGGCGCCGGACATGGCCACCATCACTCTGGGCGTCCAGACCGAGGCCCTGACCGCCGGCGAGGCCCTGAAGGCCAACGGCGCGCGCATGAACCAGGTGATGGCCGCGTTGAAGAAGGCCGGGATCGCCGAGCGCGACGTCCAGACCTCGAACCTCAACCTCAACGCCCAGTACGCCTATGAGCAGAACCAGCCGCCGAAGCTGACCGGCTATCAGGCCTCGAACCAGGTGACGATCACGGTCCGCGACCTGGCCAAGCTGGGCGCGACGGTTGACGCCACGGTCAATGCCGGCGCCAACACGATCAACGGCATCAGCTTCGGCCTCATCAATCCCCAGGCCGCCGAGGACGCCGCGCGCCTGGAAGCCGTGAAGGCTCTGCAGGCCAAGGCCGAGCTCTATGGCCGCGCCACCGGCTACAAGGCCGTGCGCCTGGTCAATCTGAGCGAAGGCGGCGGCTACCAGCCCGCGCCGCCCCCGATGCCGGTGTTCGCCATGGCCAAGCGCGAGATGGCCGACTCGACCAGCATCGCGGCCGGTGAGTTGAAGGTTCGCATCGACGTCAGCGCGACATACGAAGCCGCCAAGTAGGCGCCCCGAACAGCGCCCACGAAAAAGCCGCTGCCGGGTTCCGGCGGCGGCTTTGATGTTTCTAGAAGCCGGCCTTGGCGAAGGCCCGCTCGACCCGGTCCTTGATCTCCAGCCCCGGCAGGGCCCGCTCGCCCTCCATGACCGCGACATAGGTCAGGCCGCGCGGCGGCTTGCCCTCGCCGGTCGGCACCGGGCCGATGGACCAGCCGACCGTGGCGCCGTTGGCCCCGCCGCTGGCGCAGCTGACGAAGCGGGCCGGCTTGCCCAGGCTTGCCTTCAGCAAGGTCTCGGCCGTGGTCTGCGCGCCTTCGCAGGACGGCAGGTTGCGCGAGCAGGTGACATAGCCGCCGCCACGCCACACCAGCTTGCCGCTGGCGTCGGCGATCACGACGCAGGTCGAGGGCGAGCCGATCGACTTGCCGACCGACTGGGTCAGGACGGCCTCGTCCACGCCCGAAGGCAGCTTCGGCGAACAGGCCGAGAGACCCGCGGCGGCGAGAACAGCGAGCGCGATACGACGCATCAGGCCGCCTTCTTGATCAGGTTGCCTTCGTCCAGCAGCACGACGGTCGGGGCGTAGTTGCGCGCCTCTTCGGCGGCCATCTGGCAGTAGGTCACGACGATCACCAGGTCGTTCTTCTGCACCAGGCGGGCGGCGGCGCCGTTGACGCCGATCACCTTCGAGCCGCGCGGGGCCTCGATCGCATAGGTGGTGAAGCGGGCGCCGTTGGTGATGTTCAGAACGTCGACCTGCTCGTTCGGCAGGATGCCCGAGGCGTCCAGCAGGTCGCGATCGATGGCGATGGAGCCTTCGTAGTCCAGGTCGGCCTGGGTCACCGTGGCCCGGTGCAGCTTGGCCTTCAGCATGGTGAGCAGCATGGCGGGGGCTCTATCTCTTTGAACAGAATGGAATTCTCAAGGCCGCCACACACAAGGCCCGAAAGGAGGTCTCGCCATATAGACACGAACCCAAAACGGTTCAATCGCGCCCTCTCAAGACCAATGGTTAACACCCTGACCATTTCGCGCTAGGGTTTGAAAGAACGCGGTTCTTCGGGGGAAACCATGCGTCACGGAAAATGGCTGGCGGCGGCGGGAGCCGTCGTCGCGACCCTGGTCGCGGGAGCGGCCTTCATCTCGACCGGCAAGGCGCAGACGCGGGACGCGACTGGCGCACCAATCCCGGGCGCCGCGGCCGTCCGACCGAACGCCGCCGCCCTCGTCGTCCGGCCGCGCGGCCGGGTGGACTGGCAAGGCGCCGTCGGGGGCCTGCGCCAGTCGGCCAATGTCGGCGAGAGCCTGGCCACCAACCTGAACCGCGAGCAGGTCGACATGACCGCCGTGCCGATCCTGCTGCCCCAGGACGCCAAGCTGACCGCAGGGGCGCGGATCTACAGCTTCGGCGACTACTATACGATCACCAGCAACACCGCTGGCGGCCGCGTCTCGCTGAGCGGCGCGACCACCACCGTGCCGATGCCGGCGTCCAAGCCGCTGAAGATCCAGACCGGGCCGGAGATGCTGACGATCCAGCGCACGGTCGACGGCCAGTTGGCCAGCTTCGTGCGCTATGGCGTGCTCTACACGGTGGAGATCCGCTGCGACGCCGCCGGCGACCCGCGCTGCGCCGATGACAACTATGTGCTGGGCCTGGTCGGCAAGACCACCGCCGTGGTGATGAGCAAGGCGGCCCGCGAAGCGGCCGGGCTGGGAGGTTGACCATGCGCCTCTCCCCGCTCCTGCTGGTCGCCGCCCTGGCCCTGGCGCCGCTGGCCGCCTGCGACGACACCACCAAGCCTCCGGCGCCGGGCGAGACGCCCAAGCCGCCCTCCCCCGAGCCAGGGCCTCCCCAGCCCGACGACAGCCCGGCCGACGGCGGGGCCGAGCAGCCGTCCAGCGAACCCGTGCCGCCCAGCCCCGATCCCGCGCCACAGCCGGCCGATCCGCCCGCGCCCTCGCCGGCGACCTTCGACCACGCGCCGGCCGGCGCGATCCCGGCCGGCCAGGGTCCGGGCTATCTGGACCGCACGGTGTGGTCCCCGAACATGTGCTGGCCGCTGGCCGAGGCCGGCTTCCCCAACTCTCAGGTCTACGGCCCCGGCGGCGGCATGGGTCCGCCCGGCAAGCCCAGCCAGTGTGATGCGCTGAACTACAGCCTGCCCTGGCATGACACCTTCTGCGAGGCGCGCTCGCGGACGAACCCGCTGTGCGCCGGCGCTGGCACGGGCCACCAGGGGCAGGACATCCGTCCGGCCACCTGCAAGAAGAACCAACACTGGGCCGTGGCCGCCGAGGCCGGCACGATCACCGACATCGGCGCCTACACCGTCACTCTCGTGGCCAAGGCCCAGCCGCACTACACCTACCGCTATCTGCACATGCAGATGTCGACCCTGGCCGTGAAGGAAGGCGACCAGGTCGCCAAGGGCCAGAAGCTGGGCAAGGTCTCGAACGACTTCGGCGGCACGCCGACGACCATCCACCTGCACTTCGAGTTGCGGGCCGGGGTGGCGGGCACGACCACAGACGGCAAGGCCGTCGCCCTGCACACCTTCCTGCCGCCGTATCTCAGCCTGGCCGAGGCCTATCAGCGCAAGCTGAACGGCCAGGCCTGCGGGGGCTAGTGTCTCAATTCCGAAGTTCGCGAGCGCTTGTGGCAAACGCCGGCGAACTTCAAATCCAGCACACTAGCCGACCTCGGCCTTGAGGAAGGCGACCATGTCGGCCAGCAGCGTGGACTTGCCGCGGAACAGGCGCGACAGGGCCAGCACCGGACCGGCGTGGCCCATGTTGGGGTAGTGGCGCTCCTCGACCTTGGCGCCCGCCTCGCGCAGCGCGGCGGCCAGTTTACGAGTGTTGCGGGGACGGACCACCGTATCCTGCTCACCCGTGGCCAGAAACGCCGCCGGCGCGTCGGCGCGCGCGAAGGCGGCCGGCTGAGTGGCGGCGAGATCGTCCGCCTCGCCGAAGGTGCGGATCGTCACCGGGCTCTCCAGCGGCAGAAAGGCATAGGGACCCGACAGGCCGACGAAGGTGCGGATCACGCGGGGCTCGACCGCCACGGCGCGCAGCCAGCGCGGGTCAAGGGCCAGCATGGCGGCGTTGTAGGCGCCGGCCGAATGGCCGATCAGAACAATGCGGGCAGGATCGCCGTCCAGGCTGGCGGCGTTATCGACCGCCCAGCGCACCGCCGCCGCGCCATCCTCCAGGAAGCCGGGATAGCGGACTTCGGGATAGAGCCGGTAGTCCGGGACCAAGACCAGAAAGCCCTGGGCGGCCAAGGCGCGCGCGACCCAGCGATAGTCCTGGCGGCGACCGGTCTCCCAGGAGCCGCCGTAGAGGAAGACCGCCACCGGGGCCGGGCCGTCGACCTTCGCCGGCGCGTAGACATCGAGCCCGCCGCGCGGTCCGTCGGCATGTCGCGCGGCGTGGGTGACGCGCCGCGCCGGGTCCTTCGGCGCGATCAGGGCGAACAGTTGCAAAGGCGAGAAGGCGGCCAGCAGACGCCTGATCGCTCGTTTCATCACGGGTGGCCCTCGACCCGCCTGGCCTTCAGCGCGTTGCAGTCGGCGCCGCCGGCCAGGAGCTTGTCATCGCTAGAGTTTGAAGGCCCCGCTCTCGATCTTGGCGTGCACGGCCTTGGTGATCTTCACATAGCCCTTGGCCGGATCGCGGAAGTACAGCGGATCCCTGGTCTTGGCTGGATCGAAGCCGTCATTGACCAGGTCGACCTTGCGGTATTTGAAGGTGCCGGTCGTCTCGATCTGTTGTTGCAGGCGCACGAACAGCGGACGGGCGTAGCTGGGCAGTTGCTCGTCGACGTACTTGCCGAAAGCCTCGATGTCGAAGCCCTCCTCCACGACGAGCGACGCCATGCCGGCCTTGCCGTCCAGGTCGCCGACCTTGACGCCGTAGACATTGACTTCCAGCACGCCGTCGAAGCCCGCTATGCGTTCGGACACCTCGCTGGTGGCGACGTTTTCCCCCTTCCAGCGGAAGGTGTCGCCGATGCGGTCGACGAAATACATGTAGCCGTCGCCGTCGACCTTCATCAGGTCGCCGGTGCGGAACCAGGCGTCGCCCTTCTGGAAGACGTCGTGCAGCACCTTCTTCTCGGTGGCGGCCTTGTCGGCGTAGCCGGTGTAGTTCGAGCGGGCGTCGCTGCCGATATGGCCGATGCACTCCCCGACCTCGCCAGGCGCGACCTCGATGCAGCAGCCGTTGGGGCCGCGGATCGGCATCTCGGTCTCGACGTCGAACTTGACGATGCGGATGTTGAACTTCTTCTTCAGATAGCCGGGGACCCGACCGATCGCGCCCCGCCGGCCATCGAAATTGAACAGCGAGACATTGCCCTCGGTCGCGCCGTAGAACTCCAGCACCTCGCCGACCTTAAAGCGGTCCAGCATGTCGTTCCAGACGTCCGGACGGAGGCCGTTGCCGAAGATCATGCGGATCTTGTGGGCGCGCTCCAGCTCGTGCTCGGGCTGGTTGGCCAGGTAGCGGCACAACTCGCCGATATAGACGAACATGGTGCAGTTCTCGGCGACGATCTCGGGCCAGAAGTGGGTGGCCGAGAACTTCTTTCGCAGCACGATCGAACCGCCGTTCAGCAGGCCGGCGCCCATGGCGCAAAGGCCGCCCGTGGCGTGGTAGAGCGGCAGGGTCACGTAGATACGGTCGGTCTCTTTCGAACCGGTGGAGCCGGCGAAGCCTCGCATATAGAGCTGGGCGCGCATGTGGGTGATGCGCGCGGCCTTGGGCAGGCCCGTGGTGCCGCTGGTGAAGATGTAGAGCGCGGTGTCCTTGGCGACGATGCCGTCGCGGGCCGTCTCGCGGTCGGGGCGCAGCTGGCTGCAGCTCTTCACGGCCTTGACCAGGTCGCGCTGCTCGCCGTTCACGGGCCCCAGCACCCACTGCTGCATGTGTCGATCCAGCTGGCCCTTGACGTCCTCGAAGCAGGGCGAGGTCTCGGGGTCGACGATGCAATGCAGGGCCTGGGGAGATGTTCAGGCAGTGCGCCAGCGCCGCGCCAGTCAGCTGGTTGTTGATCAGCGCCGTGGCCACGCCAACCTTGGTCAGGCCGTACCAGATCGCCAGGTACTCGAGACGGTTGGGCATGAACAGCGCCACCGTCTGGCCCTTGGTCAGCCCCTGCCCTTTGGCCCAGTGGGCGTAGCGGTTGGCGATGGCGTCCAGCTCGGCGTAGGTGACCGACTTGCCTTCGAAGGTGATCGCCGGGCGATCGCGCCACTTGTCGACCGCGGCCTCCAGGTCGTCGCAGATCAGGTTCGAGCTGTCGGGAGCGATCGATTTCACGCGCTTGAGCGTCCGGGAAAGTCCCTTCAGAAACCGGATTTCCCGCTTAATTGTCTGACGCAAACGCATTCGTCTCTCCCTCGAACAACCATTGGAGAGCGCCGCGCGGCGGGTCAAGACGCCGCGCGCTGCATCGCGGACCTTTCAATGTTCGCTCAACCTGAACAGCGATCAGTCAGGATCGCCGCATCCCGCGCCGATCTTCAGCCGGCGGCGAGGCGGCGCTGGTCGTCGCGGGCCGACTTCAGCTTCTCGGCCACCAGGAAGGCCAGCTCCAGCGCCTGCTCGCCATTCAGACGCGGGTCGCAGTGCGTGTGGTAGCGGTCGGCCAGCTCGGTCTCGGAGACCGCGCGCGCGCCGCCCAGACATTCGGTGACGTTCTGGCCAGTCATCTCCAGGTGGACGCCGCCCGGATGGACGCCCTCGGCCTGGGCGATCTCCACGAAGCTTTTCACTTCGCTCAAGATGCGGTCGAACGGACGTGTCTTGTAGCCGGTCGAGGCCTTCAGCGTGTTGCCGTGCATCGGGTCGGTGGCCCACACCACCGAGCGGCCAGCCGACTTGGTGGCCTTCATCAGGCGCGGCAGACGATCAGCGATCTTGTCGGAGCCGAAGCGGCCATAGAGCGTCAGGCGGCCCGGCTCGTTGTTCGGGTTGAGCACGTCGATCAGCCGCAGCAGGTCGTCGCCCTCCATGGTCGGGCCGCACTTCAGGCCGATCGGGTTCTTTATGCCCTTCATGAACTCGATGTGCGCGCCGTCCAGCTGACGGGTGCGTTCGCCGATCCACAGCAGGTGAGCGCTGGTGTCGTACCAGTCGCCCGAGGTGCTATCGACGCGGGTCATGGCCTCCTCGAAGCCCAGCAGCAGGGCCTCGTGGCTGGTGAAGAACTCCACCTGGTGCATGCCCGGATGGCTCTGAGGCGTGACGCCGATGGCGGCCATGAAGGCCAGGCTCTCGGTGATCTTGTCCGACAGCTCGCGATAGCGCGCGCCCTGCGGGCTGTCGCCGACGAAGCCGAGGGTCCAGCGATGGATGTTGTGCAGGTCGGCGTAGCCGCCGCTGGCGAAGGCGCGCAGCAGGTTCAGGGTCGCCGCCGACTGGCCATAGGCCTTCAGCAGGCGATCCGGATCCGGCACGCGTTCCTCGGCGGTGAAGTCCATGCCGTTGATGATGTCGCCGCGATAGGACGGCAGGGTCTCGCCGCCAATCGTCTCGACGGGCTCGGAACGCGGCTTGGCGAACTGGCCAGCGATGCGGCCCACCTTCACCACCGGCTTGCCGCCGGCGAAGGTCAGCACCACCGCCATCTGCAGGATCAGGCGGAAGGTGTCGCGGATATTGTCCGCGTGGAATTCCTTGAAGCTCTCGGCGCAGTCGCCGCCCTGCAGCAGGAAGGCCCGCCCCTCGGCCACGTCGCCCAGCAGGCTCTTCAGGCGGCGCGCCTCGCCGGCGAAGACCAGCGGCGGCATCTGGCGCAGCGTCTGCTCGACCCGCTCTACCGCGCCCATGTCCGGATAATCCGTGGGCATGTGCTTGGCGGGCTTGGCTCTCCAGGCGGCGGGGGTCCAGCGGGCGGTCATGACAAGGCTCGATAACTGAAAGGGCGGCGTAGATACCGCGAAAGGAACCAAAAGGCAAAATCGTGCGGCTGAACACCGCCAATCCACCCGAGCGAGAAACGTGGCGGTCGCGCTACCGGCGTGGAGCGCTCGATTTTTGCGCGACCACACAGCCGATGGCGGCGATGACGCCCAGCGCCAGCCACCACTCCTGCCAGACGCCGAAGCTCAAGCCCCCGATCATCACGTAGGATGTCAGTGTGGCCGCCGCCATGGCGCCGTCGCGGCGGCTTTGGCCAGTCCAGGCCACGATCCGATACAGCACCCAGGCGAAGAACGCCGCCGCCAGGGCCGCGCCCAGCGCGCCCAGCTCCAGCCACAGCTGGAGGGCGGCGTTGTGCGTGTGCAGCGGGATGGCGTTACCGAAGGTCCGGCTGGCGTCGACACCCCAGCCGCGCAGGGCGTGCTCGACGATCTGGTTGGCGGCGAAAGCCCAGATGTTCAGCCGCGCGTCCCACGACGGCGGGGCGATCGCGTGCAGCCACGCGAACAGGCCCGAGCGCACGCCCCACAGCACCACCATCGGCGCGAAGATGAACAGCGTCGAGACCGCCGGGATCATGCCGCGCACGAACGGCTTGCCGATGACCCGCGTCCCCAGCCAGACGGCGCCGCCCAACAACAGGGCCGCGCCCGAAGCGTCGGCGCTGGTGAAGTGAGAGGCGGCCAGGATCATCAGCGCCAGGGTCGCGATCAGCACGTTGCGGCCGCGGAAGCCCCAGGCGTCAAGCAGCCTTACGCAAGGCCAGAACAGCAGCACCAGCGGATAGATCGGCAGCGACACCTTCACCACCGCCAGGTCCGGCCGGATGGGGTCGTGGGTTGCGGCCCGGATCGCCTGGTAGATCCTCGCCCCCATCGCGGCGTCGGCGAAGGTGAAGACCGCCAAGGCGATCATGCCGAACAGCATCACCCGCCCCGCCAGCCGCGCCGAGCGTTGCGACATGGTTCCGAGCACCGCGACGGCGGTCCCGTAGAGGCCCAGTTGCAGCACCAGCTTCAGGGCGGTAAAGGCGCCGATGTCCTTGTCGCGCTTGAGCTCTGACAGCGCCGGGGCGGCCGGGCTCCAGTTCAGGCTGACCAGGGCCCACAGCACCAGCAGAATCAGGGCGAACATCGGCAGCAGCGGCGGGCGCGATCGCGCCAGACCGGGCGTCGCCAGCAGGCCGACCACGCTCAGCAGCGGCGCGAAACCCAGCGGCGCCAGGTAGCCGATCAGCGGCGTCATCACCATCAGGAAGACGGCGAGCGCGCCAAGCCACCGCGTGCGGCGCTCGTGACTTCCGGCAGAAGCTACCGCCAGCGTCATCCAACCCCGCCGACTTCGACCGGCACGTACTTCTCGCGCATCGTGACCAGTTCCTCGGCCAGGGTCGGATGGACCGCGCAGGTCGAGTTCCATTGCTGCTTTGTCACGCCCATCTTCACGGCGATGGCGGCCATCTGGATGATTTCGGGCGAGTCAGGACCCACCACGTGGACGCCGATCACCTTCTGGTCGTCGGCCTTGACCACCAGCTTCATCAGGCACCGCTCCTGGCCGCCGTAGAAGGTGATCTTCATCGGACGGAACACGGACCGGTAGACATCGACCGTCCCGAAAGCGTGACGGGCTTCGGCCTCGGTCATGCCGACCGAACCGACCGGCGGCTGCGAGAACACCGCCGAGGCGACCAGGTCGTGATCGAAGGTGGTCGGGTTGTCGTAGAATTCGGTCTGGGCGAAGGCCGCGCCTTCGCGGATCGCCACCGGCGTCAGGTTGATGCGGTCGGTGACGTCGCCGACGGCCCAGATGCTGGCGGCGCTGGTCTTGGAGTGCGCGTCGACCGCGATCGCGCCGCTGTCGTTCAGCTTCACCCCGGCCTTCTCCAGCCCCAGGCCCTGGACGTAGGGCTCGCGGCCGGTGGCGAACATCACCGCCTCGGTCTCGAAGGTCAGGTCGCTGGTCAAGGTGCTGAGCAACGTGCCGTCCGCCTGCTTCTCGATGCTGGTGTGCGAGCAGCCCAGCACCACCTTGACGCCGCGCTTCTCAAGTTCCTCGGCCAGGTGCGAGCGGACGTCGTCGTCGAAGCCGCGCAGGATGTTCGCCCCGCGATAAAGCAGCGTGGTCTCGACGCCCAGACCGTTGAAGATGCCCGCGAACTCGACGGCGATATAGCCGCCGCCGACGACCAGGATGCTCTTGGGCAGCTTGGGGAGGTGGAAAGCCTCGTCCGAGGTGATCCCGAACTCCGCGCCCGGGAAGTCGGGCTTCACCGGCCGGCCGCCGGTGGCGACCAGGATCTTTCTGGCGGTGTAGGTCCCGGCGTCCTTGCTGCCCTCCTTGGGCAGCACCTCGACGGTATGGGCATCTAGGATCTGGGCGCGGCCGTGCAGCAGGTGCGCGCCGGCCTTCTGCAGGTTGGTGACGTAGATGCCCGACAGGCGGGCGATCTCGACGTCCTTGTCGTGCAGGAAGCCCTTCCAGTCGAACTTGGCGCCTTCGATCGTCCAGCCATAGCCCTTGGCGGTCTTCAGCTGGCTAGTCACCTCGCTGGCGTACACCATGAACTTCTTGGGCACGCAGCCGCGGATCACACACGTGCCGCCGACCCGATATTCCTCGGCCACGGCGACCTTGGCCCCGCTCATGGCGGCCAGGCGCGCCGCCCGCACGCCGCCCGAACCGGCGCCGATGACGAAGAGATCGAAGTCGTAGTCAGCCACAGCGGCCTCCGGGGAGCTTAACGGGTCGGCTTATGTAGGATGTCAGGGAACGAGGCGCACCACGCCGTCGTCCGTGCCGAACAGGGCTTCGTCGGCGAGGTCGAGGAACAGGCCGTGGTCGACCACGCCGGTGACGCTCTTCAGCGCCGCCGCCAGCGCCGTGGGCTCGGCGATGACGCCGGACGCCATGTCGTAGATCAAGTTGCCGCCGTCGGTGACCACCACGCCCCGCTCGGCCATGCGCAGGCGCGGCGGCGGCAGGTCGAACTCGGCGGCGATGTCGGCCAGCCGCCAGCTGGTATGGACGTGACCGAAGCGGACTACCTCGATCGGCAGCGGGAACTTGCCCAGGGCGTCGACCTTCTTGGCCGCGTCGGCGATGACGACACAGCGGTTGGAGGCTTCCCAGACCAACTTCTCGCGCAGCAGGGCCGCGCCACCGCCCTTAATCAGGCTGAGACCCGGACCGACCTCGTCAGCGCCGTCCACGGTCAGGTCGATGGTCTTGACGTCATCCAGCGCCACCAGCGGGATGCCCAGCTCGCGCGCCAGGGCGCCGGTGGCGTCCGAGGTCGGCACGCCGCGGATGTCGCTCAGCTTACGGGCCGCCAGCGCCTTGACGAACCAGGCGGCCGTGGAGCCTGTGCCCAGGCCCACCACCATCCCGTTCTCGACGAGCTCGGCGGCGGCTTCGCCGGAGATGCGCTTCTGGTCGTCGGCGCTCATTGCTTGTCCTTCTTCCTGTCCTTGGCGGCCTGCTTGAGGGCGCGGAACTTCGTCGCCCAGCCGGCCTTGATCTGCTGTTCCGGACGCGTCAGGGCCAGGGCCCCGTCCTCGACGTCCTTGGTGATCACCGAGCCCGAGCCCGTCATCGCCCCGTCGCCGATGCGGACCGGCGCGACCAGGGCGCTGTTGGAGCCGATGAAGGCGCCCTTGCCGACATGGGTCTCGAACTTCTCGAAGCCGTCGTAATTGCAGAAGATCGTGCCGGCGCCGATATTGGCCTTCTCGCCGATCGAGCCGTCGCCCAGATAGCTGAGATGGTTGGCCTTGGCGCCCTTGCCAACCTTGACCTTCTTGACCTCGACGAAGTTGCCGATGTGGGCCTCGGGCCCGATCTCGGCGCCCGGCCGCAGGCGGGCATAGGGGCCGATCAGCGCCCCCTCGCCCACGGCCGCCCCTTCCAGGTGGCTGAAGGCCTTGATCACCGCGCCGGTGTCGACGCTGACGCCCTGGCCGAAGACGACGAACGGTTCGACCACCGCCCCCGCGGCGATCTTCGTGTCCCACGACAGGTGAACGGTCTCGGGCGCAGGCATGGTCACGCCCTCGGTCATCAGGGCGTTGCGGCGGCTCTTCTGCCAGACCGCCTCGGCGGCGGCCAGTTCGGCTTGCGAGTTGACGCCCTGCACCGAAGGCTCCGGCGCGAAGGCCGCGCGGGTCGAGAGCTTGCGATCGTGGGCCAGGCCCACGACGTCGGTCAGGTAGTACTCGCCCTTGCTGTTGTCGTTTGCGGACGTCGGCCAGCAGGCTGAACAGCGTGGCGCGGTCGGCGGCCAGGACCCCGGAATTGCAGTGCTTGACCTGCTTGGTGGCGACGTCGGCGTCCTTCTCCTCGACGATGCGCAGCAGCACATGGCCGGGGGCCAGGATCAGGCGGCCGTAGCCGGTCGGGTTGGCGGCCTCGAAGCCCAGCACCGCCACGTCGGTCCCGCCCGCGATGAGGTCGAACAGCGGCGCGATCACCCCGGCCGTGGTCAGCGGGCAGTCGGCATAGGTGACGACCACGTCGCCCTCGAAATCGGCCAGGGCGTCCCGGGCCGCCAGGACCGCGTGGCCGGTGCCCAGCGGCGGATCCTGGATGACCGTCGCGTTCGGACCGAGCCGCTTGCGGGCGCTCTCGCCGACCTGCGGACTGTGCGCGCCGACCACGACGACGATCCGCTCGCAGTTCAGCCCCTCGGCGGCGTCGATGGCCAGGTCCAGCAGGGTGCGGCCGGCGACCTTGTGCAGCACCTTGGGCGTCGGCGACTTCATCCGCGTCCCCTGACCGGCGGCCAGGATCACGGCGGCGCGCGGACGGGATGGGCTCGAAACGGAATCAGTCATGGACGGGCGACTCCCTGGGACGCTTCCAGCGTTGCGTTAGCCGCCCAATTGGCGGAAAGGCCGACCCATGAGCGAGCTTCATGACCTGAACGGGGCGACGATCGCCTTCGACCTCGAACGGAACCCTGGTCGACACCGCCCCCGACCTGGTCGGCGCGCTGAACACCATCCTGGCCCAGGAAGCCCTGCCGCCCCTGCCCTTCGACGAGGTGCGGCTGATGGTCGGCCGCGGCGCCCGCGCCCTGCTGGAGCGCGGCTTCGCCGCCGCCGGGCGCCATTGGGTCTCGACCGCGCGCCGACGCTCGTGGAGCGTTTCATCGCCGTCTACCTGGACCGCATCGCCGACGAAAGCGCGCCCTTCCCCGGCGTGGTCGAGGTCCTGACCGAGCTGAAGGCCGACGGCGCCAGACTGGTGGTCTGCACCAACAAGCTGACCAACCTGTCGGTCGCCCTGCTGGACGCGGTGGGCCTGACGCCGCACTTCGATGCGGTGATCGGCGCGGACCTGGCCCCCGCCCCAAAGCCCGACGGCCGCCATGTCGCCGCCGCCATCGCGGCCGTGGGCGGCGATCTGGCCCGCGCGGTGATGGTCGGCGACAGCATCAATGACGCCCTGGGGGCCCGCAACGCCGGCGTCCCCGGCCTGCTGGTCTCGTTCGGCTACACGGAGGATCCGGTCGAGACCCTGGGGGCCGACCTGGTCATCCACAGCTTTTTGGATGTGCCCCGGGCCTGCAAGACGCTTTTGGCCTCTTGCCCCGCGCCGAACACCGGGCTATAGGCCCCCTCCTCTCGCGGATCGGTCCTTCAAGGACCTCTCCACACCGGCGGATGCGTAGCTCAGCGGGAGAGCACCTCGTTCACACCGAGGGGGTCACAGGTTCAATCCCTGTCGCATCCACCATTCTTTTCAAAGACTTTCGTTTCTTCTGGGGTCACACTTCCCAGAATGCTCCCCTGATTAAGCCGCCTTTCCCCGCGTCATTGCCTTTACGGCGTTCGCTTGGTGGCGCGGTCGCCGATGGCCGTAGTTCTTTTCTAGCGTGGCCACCGTCATCCCGAGGTAGCCCGCCGCCTCCCAAGCATCGGCACCATTCTCCATCAACCAAGTCGCTGCGGTATGGCGCAGCCAATGAGGTGTAATCTCTCGATCCAATCCTGCGTCTCGCACGCAGCTAGCAAAGCCAGTTCGGATTTTGCCTTTGATGGGCTCACCACCGTGATGAAGCACCGTCCTGACCGTGCGCTCAGCTTCCATGTCCAGCTTATTCCACCGGTTCATGTGAGCGATCAGACGAGCGGGAAGGACAACAAGCGGGCGCTGTTTGGTCTTTTGTTCCTTTTCGTCTGCGCCCCGCCGATAAATGACACCACCGCGTAAATCGACCCAAGCCTGAAGCCTACTTTGGTTCCAAAGCAGCTTGGTCAAGACGCTATGCCTCGTCCCCGTGTACAGCCCCAACAGGATGAAACGGCGCAGATGCGCACGGTTGGCTCTCGCTGACTTAGAGAGGCGTCGCCATTTTCCGTGTTTATCCAGCCTCCAGCCCATCGAAGCTCGCAGGAGCCGAGCCGCTTGAGCGCGAGTTAGGGCATCCGTGGACTTTCCGCTTTGTCAGGTAGCCAAACCTCGGGTCGGCTAGTGAGTCGGTCCTCGCCATCCCAATACCCAATCGCAGCAGACAGCACTTCTAGTTCACGGCGCGCTGTTTGATCGGACACCTTTCGCTCACTGGTCTTCGCCGTAGAAATGCGTTGAGCGACCCGATGAGCGACATACTGTTTGCAGGTCGAGCGTTTGATGTCTGAAAGCTTACGGTCACCCCACCAACCCAGCAGATGCTTGATGAAGCCAGCTGTCGTGCTGGGGTCGCTCGCTAGCTCAAGCGCCTTCTCCGCCGCATAGAGCGCCAGCACATCGACGACAAAGATTTTGGTCGGGTCCTGCCTGTCGTTGCCGCCCCACCGCTCAGGTCGGCTTTTAGACGCTAGATAGGCTTGGAGAGCCTGCTCAGCTTCGCGCACGCGTTCAGGGCCGCAGCCCGTGCCGATTTCAACCGCTCCATCTCGGATAAAGTAGATATCTGGCAGTCGCTTTCCGGTCTTTGAGTCGACTCTCCCCTTCCTAAGGTAAAGTCGCGCACCTTTTGAGGCTCTAGACATTGTGAAAATAGACTTCTCACTTGTTTTTGGGTCACATAAAATTTTCCACCAACCTTAGCTGGCGAAATATCTCCTCTAGCTATTGCATTCCTAAGAGTCGACTCCTTAATAGGATAAATATCTCTGAATATAAATACAAATTCCTTTAGTGTCATTGGATCATCCATGCCCCAATCACCAGGATTTGGCCGAAGTCCCAAGCGTCGACTCACCCCGTTCATTTTCGCTTCTTCATTGAAAATGTTGCAATGGCTCTTTCCGTCGCCACCGTCACCTCAATTGAGGTACGAAATCCCAGGTATCGATCAACATTCAGCGAGGCAACTCCGATATTTTTACTTGAATATTCTTAACAAAGAAATCAAAGACTTTATCTTATCCAATTGTTTTTATTGACCTTTATATTTTACGTTCGTAGATTGATTACAGAAGATTAATGTTATTTGTCCCATAGCTTCGCATTGCCCAGCCCCGGTGGAGCTGTGCTGGCGACCTCATTGAGCTGGAGCCGCAAGGGCCATTTCCCCCTCATGTCGATATTCCGGGGGAGGCCAAACGTGCGGAGAAATCCTGGCCTTAGACCAGGGAAAAGCCCGCCGCTCTCATGTGGTATTCCGAGGAACGGCGGCGCGGAGAAGCTCCGCTTTAAGTAGGGGAAAAGTCGAGAGACCACACGTTCTGGTGACCAGCGAGACAGCTCTCTTCCGAGCAGTAATCGGCCCAGCCGGAGGCGTCATAAACAGGCATGATGTCTAACGAGCCCGAAGGGTAAAGACCTTCCCAAATACTCTGATATTTATCAAATACATCAGGCTCCGATCTGAGATCGAATTCGCTTCTCGGAATGATCATAAATCCATGAAAATGCGTATTTGTAAGCGCTAGCTCCGGAACGACAAGGAAATCCAAGCGGCTTTTTTGCTTATTTTTCTTGTAGAACCTTGGTCCTAAATTAGACCTGTTGACCTGACGGTCGAATTCGCGAAGCGCATTTACTGCAACAAACTTCGGAATTGACTTCCTATTAAATGCAAACGTTACTGCGTAGGCATCTCTCGCGCGGTAATATTCTACCCAACCGCGCCTATCTAATCTACTCATTGAATGACGTTAATAAATCTCAGACTTTTTCTATGCTGTTTAATCAGTATGTGCAAAATGGCCCCGGCCTCAAGATTTATCAATCTCGAAAGCTAGGGAATTTTCCTTATATCACGAACATGTCCGTGCGCGCAACCATTATATTTTGTAAGCCGCACTCTTTACTTCTATACCGAAGAGATTGTCGGACAGCCTCACTACTTAGGCTGCGACATTACTAGATCGCTTTTCAATTCTCTGCACCGCTGACCTTGATATTCCATACTCAGACGCCAGCTTTCCAAGCGAAACGCCTAGAGCCCTCTTGGCCAGAATGGCGGCCTGCTCAGCCTCATCGACCGACCTAGGCCTTCCAAGCTTCTTACCTTGAGCCTTGGCGCGCTTAAGGCCAGCCTGGGTCCGCTCTATAAGCAGGTCTCGCTCAAACTCGGCGACGGCATTCAGCACGCCCATCGTCATCTTCCCTGTCGAACTCGTGAGGTCCATTGAGCCAAGAGCTAGACAGTGGACCCTAACGCCGAGACCAGCGAGGTACTCAATGGTTGCCCTGACATCCATCGCGCTGCGCCCAAGGCGATCTAGTTTGGTGACCACGAGCACATCACCACCCTCCAGCTTCACCATGAGCTTGGCAAAGCCCCTTCTTTCAGCCGCAGGAACGGAGCCGGAAACCGTATCCGCCACAACCCGCTGCGGCTCGATGCGGAAACCAGCAGCCTCTATCTCCAGAATTTGATTGTCGGTCGTCTGATCAGCCGTGCTTACGCGGCAGTAGGCAAAGACACGCGTCATTCCGCGAACTCCTGTATCGGAAACGTGGATCGATAGTGACTCGTATCGAAACCCCAGGCTAGCCTATATTTCAATACAAACTCCCAGCCTGTATCGAATTTGATCGTTTCCGATGCATGCGCTCGCTATGCAAGTCTGACCCCCTCGCGTACCGTCTAGAGCGAGCAGCTTAGCGGCCGTAGAGTGGGGGCGAGATGGAAGACGGGCACATTGTCCAGCACGGTGCCTCTATGTCTCCGACCATAGACGAGCTCAGATTGAGGCGCGGCCTGTCAACCAGGCAGTCTTTCCTTAGTCAGGCCCTATCGCGTGACGCCCGTGCTTTTGCCACCGGCGGGACGGAGGGCTCAATATCAACCGGGCTGGCTCGGCGGTTGTCCTTAAAAAGGCCCACGGAATACGAGGACCAGAGATGGATCTTCGTTGCCGCTTCACTGCCAATTGATCGAATTAAAAATCAAATAGGCTTCATCTACGCGCTTTCAAATGAAGGTACGGAGCCTTTAAACTGTAACTATGCCGTTGGATGTTCATTTTCACCGAAATCGTCGATTTCCATAGTGGAGCCCGGGTTTCGGATGATGATTATTCTATAATTGCAGAGAGCTATATATATTCCAGAATTGGAGACCCAGAATTTCGCATCTCCGATGAGGTTCTTCTACCAATTTTGAACTTCTCTCGATCCCTAGTGGAAGCTGGGCACGGAAATTTTTACGACTATTCTCCATCAGCGCTAAATGACTTAGTGATGCGCCTAGGTGCTTTTAAAATCGAGGAAAATGTAAAATCAATACAAGATCTTATTAAATCCGCCCTTCTTCTAAAGCGGGGCTCTCTACATATTGTAGGCCCGGATCTAATAACTTTCATACTGGCTCTTTGCGATCCGACGACCAAATTCACATCCCATCAGCTTAGATCTATCGAGTTTGTATTCGAGTGCTGGGGGCTATCTCGGCTCCTGAATTTGCTGACCGTGGTGCGCCTCCCTTCGGCGGACAATGAGTTCCGAGCATTTGCTCAGGCGCGGCTATCCAGGATTTTAGATGGGACGTTTCCGAGATCTCACGAAAATATGGTGAGGTCTATGCTGCTGAATGACGTTGATGCAAGACACGTAAAGCCACGATCTGAAACTTACGACAGAAAATTGATTGCAATCTATTACCATATTCATTGCGCAATAACGAAGCGTAATAGCCGCCTACTAACAGACTCCATAATTGATCTCTTTGAGCTTGATGAATACCTTATCGGATTTCTAAATTGGGATAAAATCTATTCGATCTTGGACGAGCATCCCAACGTCAATGTGCGCAGCACGTTTCTCACCATGCTTATGGGGCTGGAGGAGGTACGGGCACTGTATCCAGACGTCGGGATCGCTATGGGCAAGGGGGCTTTCATTGCTGACCTCACCGGGCTCATCAACAGGAAGGCTGCGCCGATTGGCTCCCTCCTCACCAAGTTCAAGTCCCTACCGGCCTCGGCCGCCGAGACCCTGACGGCAGCGTTGCTCGAACGCCCGATTATCGAAAGGCTTGCCAGTTCGGTGCCAAATCCTCGGCGCTGGCCTAGCGAGCTCCCCCCTGTGGAACTCGACACGCGTTAGCGCTGTGCGAATTGAAGCTTTGAAGCTTGCGGCTGAAAGGGGCTTGATCGATCCCGAAACCGCAGACGAAAGGCTTGGGGAGGAGATCGAAAGGCTAAGGATGCAATATTTCCAAAGCCGCTTGAGGGTTGGCCGTGTGAAGATCCAATGGGAGGAGCTTGCCAAACAGGTTCGCTCCATCATTCTTGATGATTTCCCTCAGATATACCTCAGTCGCCAGTCTTTCTCCAAGATGTCGGCGGATATATCAAACAGATTGACTGACTTCGTTGCCGATAAAGTCTCTGACCATGTGCTTCACGAAGTCGTCACTTTCTGTAGACCAGGCCCTGAGCAACAATCTTCGGCACGGCATTGTTGCGCCCAGAATGTTACGTGCATTTGATGATGCTTTTCAGACGGTATACAGAAGAGACTCTCTGGATATTTGGAATGTTCAGAATATTAAAAGTAAGTTTGGCGAATGCGGCGTTCACATACATCAATACAGGGAGTCGTATAGCTCCCTAATTAAATCTTTCGTCGATGAGTATCTAACATTAAAGCAGAAAACTGGCCTAGACCTTGAGGTTAGAGGCTTAATAAAACAATCAATTAAGAAATATATTCAAGCTGATAAAGTTAGGAATAGGCTAGAATCCGCCATCGTGGCGTCGGCCTCTAGAAAGATAAAATCCCACCTTATGGCAACCTCAAAGAGCCTGACGGTTTCGTTGAAGCCAACGCTCATGTTCGGGATTCGCCAAACTCGCTTGAATATAGGCCAGGATGGAAGCCACGAGGTAAAGCTATTCCTCGATTATCTGGAAGCGAACATCAACACTGCGATTGACGATATATCGCGGTGGATTGGCGTCTCAGAAACGCGCGGATCAGCGATCCCGTTCACCGTGAACGAGGTGGTGAAACTATATCTCATTTCGCACCACCTCTTCGGTTGGCGCAAACTCAGCGTAGATACGCGGGTAAAGGTGTTGCCGGACCCGACGCGATCCCACGTAAGCATCGATGGTCGATACCTAGATTTTTTTCAAGAAATCGTCCACAATTTACTATCAAACGCATACAGTAAGAGTGGACTTGGCCTGAAGACCGAAATAGAATTAGAGTTTTCTCTGAGCGATACCGAAATTCGTATCATATGTACTAATAATATATCACCTAATGAAATATCAAGCGTCCTGAGTAATTATACTCGTACGGTGTCCTTGGCTAAGGCCCTACTGGGTGATCAGGCCAGGAAAGATAACGCTTCAGGATTCCAGAAAATAAGACATGCCTTTCATGTCGCATTTGGTGTTCAACCTAGATTCAATATCCCGCCGATATCCAAAACGAATAGGTTATTCGTTATTGAATTGTTCGCAAAAATCAATACGAGGACCTACGTTCCATGACGTATGACATATTTATTGTTGAGGATAACCCGACCAAGCACGAGGAAATAAAAGCTGCGCTCCCGTCGTCGTGCATACCAACTTGGACCACCGCGATCTCCCAGGCGTTCAAGATCCTCGAAAACAAAAGATGGGATCTCATAATTCTTGATATGACATTCCAGGTACTATCGGGATCTGGAAACGAGATCGCTAAAGAACCATTGGCGGGGATTGAGGTCCTACAATATTTGAAAAGGCGTAGAATTGAGGTGCCCGTAATCGTGGCTACCCAACACTCTTCATTCACGTCTAACGAGAGGCCGGACATCGACTCCATTGACAAGTTGCACGCCATGCTCGCACGCTTATTCTCTCCCAACTATCGGGAGACCGTGCGAGTTGATCTTTCCGAAGACACTTGGAAAGCAGGGCTTCGGTTGGCGGTTGTAAGGGCCTTAGGGGGGCAGCTCGTTGAGGATTCTGGTAGTAGATGACGGTGAGACGAAGCGCCGCCGAGTGGTTAGCCAGCTCAATGCCGGCCTAGATATTCCGGACTTGCAGATTTCCGAAGCTAAAGACTACGAAGAAGCTCTTGAGCACCTGAAATCTGGATTCTTTGACCTAGTCGTTTTGGACTTGGTCCTTCCGGCAGCGGATCAGGATCCAAGCGCACTGGTCGCTCGCTCGTTGATTCGACAGGTCACGACTGGGGGGAGCTAACCCCGCCGACCCACATCATAGGGCTGACTCAATTCGCAGAAATTGCGAAAGCGGAACGGCGTTTCTACGACGCCAATCTCCTTGCCCTCGAGTTTTATGATGAAAATGGCACCGATTGGTCGGAGAAGATATTAGACAAGATAAAGTATCTGTATCGTTCAAAGCGCGCATCTGCGGCATTTTCGGCAAATAATTTCGATCTCGACGTAGTTATTCTTACGGCCCGGCACAAAAACGAATATATCCCCGTTAAGAGCAAGATCTTTTCTGAGGTCGATGATGTTGACCACCCTCTGTGGAAGGGGGAGGTGACATTCGGCGCAATCTCGCTTGGCCAGGATAAGCGGCTTAACGCGGCGCTTATATGCGTTGGTGAGATGGGGATGGCTGCTACCGCCGCCGTTACCGCCCAGGCGATTTCCGTGTTTCGGCCACGGCTAATTGCGATGCTGGGCATGTGTTGCGGCTTTGCGGTGGAGGAGTGCGCTTCCCCTTGCAAGTTCATGGATGTGATAGTCGTAAGAGAAGTTTCCTGCTGGGAGCAGGGAAAGTACGTTGAACAAGATGCGGAAACGACCGAGTTTAAGAACCGCGCCAAGCCAAGACTTGTTGATGATATCATTCGAGACAAGGTTGATTTGGCAATTGAACTTTCCGAAAAAACATTAAACCCCGCGCTTAAGAGGATTTCTTCACAAGCTAAGTTTAAGGCGATTAAGGAGAAGTTCGGCGAAGACGTCCGCGAGTTACCTGAGGTTCGATTTGCTCCTATTGTTACTGGATCTAGCGTAATCGCTGACGAAGGGATGATCAGCGAGATTTGTTCTAGGCACCCGTCAGCGATAGGGCTCGATATGGAGGTTTTCGGACTCTACGCGGCTGCTGAGCGTAGCGTTGGAAAGCGCCCCTCAGTACTCGCCATTAAAGGCGTTGCCGACTTTGGCCATGTGGCGAAGGATGACTTTGGGCAAGCAATGGCTAGCACGATTTCGGCGGAGGTATTTAAGAACCTTCTACCTCATTTAGGAATTTTTGACTAAAGCTATTAAAATCCGAATCTAGGATATCTCTCGGATCGATGCTTAGAGAGCTGCATATTCTTACTAAGACTAGAAGGCTTGGATTTTTTTTACCTAGCTCTATGCCCCGTAAATAAGTGATGTCGATTTCCGCTTCATGCGCCAGGTATTCCTGCGTGAAGCCGCGCTGATGCCTGAGCGACCGCACGTTCCTGCCCACGACAGCCTTCCAATCCATTTGCAAGATGGATCAGGATCGGGCTTATAGTCACCAGGGATTATAGTCCCTATTGGCGACTTTTAGGGGTTTAGCATGGGTAATTCTGTGGGCTGGATGGTTGGTGTTGTTCTCCTAGGCTGGGCGGCAGTCGCGTGCGCTCAGGACACAGGCCTGGAGGTCCCTGAGACTCAAATTGAGCAAAAGGTGGTCGGAGCCCAGGTCGATGAGATCACGGCCAAACTAGGTGCTCCACAAGGGTTCAAGGAGCTCGGCTCCTTTCAGTTCGCAACTTATGAAGCGCTTATTTGCCAAAGTGCGGGCTGCGCCCACTCCGCTGACTGCTGGTACGAATTTAAGATCGACAAGCCATCGGCCACCGTGGTCGAACTGAAAGTGAATGGAAGGGTGTTCGGGCCCAGCATGCGGGAACATCAACGGATTGGGGCAATGATCATGCCCATCTGCCGCACGTTCTTAGAAAGCAAGCTTGCCCCTAAGAAGTGAGTGATAAGCCGGGAAGATAGGGCTTACCACTTCCCGACAACTCCCCTGAATGACCTCGAAAAGGTATAGACATCCTCACAGAGGCCTGCACGGGTTCCTTTGAAAGACAACGGCTTTTGCGTGGTGGGGCACTCGCTAGCCTCGTTCACACCGAGGGGGTCACAGGTTCAATCCCTGTCGCATCCACCATTTTCCTCAATAAAACAACACGTTAAATACCAGCAGCGGCGCGCCGAGCGAGCTTGCGTTTTGCTTGCCACTTATCTGCCAGAAACGATTGCGTGGCGCGTCGTCTCCGTCCGGGTCGATCACGGCATTCAATACGCCGCCGAGGCCTATCGTTCGACCCTAGGCTATATCAGCCCCGCCGAGGCCGAACGCAGAGCAGCTTAACCCCGTCCACTTTTTCGGGGAGGAGCAGGCCTATGGATGTCATCCGAGATAGCGCCATTCTGTTGCTGCGGCTTGAAGACCATCAAGCACAGAACGAACCCGTGATGGCGTATGGCGCCGCTCAAGTCGAATGGCGTGGATCGCCGTCTCCTCCGCCCGCCACTCCCGCAGGAGTTCTACGACTAGTCCATCGCGCAACGGAGCCAGACCGATCCAGGCCGGAACCCAGGCAAGCCCCAGGCCCAGGCGCATCATCGACCAGATCGCGCCCCAAGTCCTCCACCACGATCCGCGGGCGCGGAAGGTGTCGAAACAGCGCGCCGTTGGCCGGATCAACGAATTGCCACGGCATCACCCGCCCTGAGCCTGGATCGCGAAATCCGATCTGATGGTGGGCGTCGAGATCCGTCGGCGATTGCGGGGCGCCCATGATCTCCACATAGCGCGGGGTGGCGCACAGCACCCACGGAAAGCTGCCCAGCGGCGTGGAGACGACATTCGCATAGCCGGCGAGCGAACCGAACCGGATCGCGATGTCGATGCCCTCGGCGGCAAGATCCAAGGCGCCGTCATCGATCTTGAGCTCCAGTTCGATATCGAGATTGGCGCGCAAGATCGAGGGAACCTGCCGCGCGAGCCTGGCGCGAATGAGCGGCGCCGGCGCGCTTAGGCGAATGCGCCCGCCCGTGCCGTTCGACATCGCGTGATCGAGAGTAGCCTCGAGCCTTTCGGCCTCGCGCAGCAGGTCCCGCGTCCCCTCAAGCAGGCGTTCGCCTTCCGGCGTCAGCGAGATCGCGTGCGTCGTGCGATGAAGCAGCCGCACCCCGTTCGCCTTCTCGAAGCGTGAGACCGCCTTTGACAACGCCGAGGTCGTCATACCGGCGCGCCGGGCCGCCTCCGCGAACGATCCCGGCCTCCACCACCCGGGCGAAATGAAGCAGGTTCAACAGACGCTGAAAGTTGGGCGGTGTGGACACGACGGCAACTCAATCCTGTTCCCGACCTTTCTACACGCACCGTGGAGCCGTCGCGATAATGGTTCTCCGTTAAACTCGAGGCCTAAGGTGATGCAAGCAAACGAACTCGACGACGCTGCTTTGGACAAGGCGGCGCAGGCAATCGGCCAAGGCCCCGTCGTCATGGTCAATCTCGTTGAGATTCCGGGACGCACCCGACTACGCCAATGGTTTTGCAGACGCAAAACCGGACTCCCGAAGCGGCTATTATGAAGGATATGTCGGCGGCTTTTATGCGGCTTGCGAAGAGGTCGGCGTGACACCGCAACTTGTTTATGCAGGCCAGCGCATCCACGGTCTTCTTGCTGGTCCCGACGATGATTGGGACGACATCGTCGTCGTACGCTACGACAGCTTCGCTGATCTTCGGGCGATTCTCGACAGCGAGGTCTACGCCCGTCTCGCCAAACCGCATCGGTTCGCCGTGATCGCCGACTGGCGTTTCATCGCGACGCGGGGGCGTTGACGACGATGGCAACATCGCCGCGAGGGCGGCGCTGCATCGACGTCATCGCAAGCGCTCGCGGCGCTCGCCTCCCCCGATGCGCGGCGACTCGGCGCTTCAACCTCTCCCGACCAGGGAAGTCGCCGCCGTGACGATCGCCTCGCGGGGCTCGCGCGGGGTCCAGCCGAGCACGCGACGCGCCTTGTCGTTCGAGGTTTTCTTGGCGTAGCCGAGGTCGGCGACGAAGGGGCGCATCTCGGCATTGAATCGCGCGGCGATGCGCACCACGAAGTCGGGGAGCGCGCGCGTCGGGACCCGCTTGGCCGCATCGCCAAGCGCGGCCCTGATGATGGCGCCGATCTCCTTCAGACTGAGCGCCGGGCCGTTGGAGAGCAGGAACCGCTCACCAGCCGCCGCCGGGTTGGTCATCGCCATGACGTGCGCGCTGGCGACGTCACGGACATCGACCACGGGTATAAAGAGGTTGGGGACGACTGGCATCGCGCCGTCGAGCATGCGCTGGACGATGTGGTTGGAGCCGGGAAACATCCTTGCCCATCACCGGCCCCATGACGGCGACCGGGAGCATCGTGGTTAGTTCCAGGCCGCCGCTCTCGGCGGCGATGAAATCCCAGGCCGCGCGCTCGGCAAGGGTCTTGCTCTTGGCGTAAGCATCGACACCGGACCCATCGAGGATCGTCCAGTCGGCTTCGGTGAACACATGGCCGTCATGCGGATGTCCCCAGCCCACGGCGTGGAACGCGGAGGTCAGGACGACCCGCCTTACCCCCCGCGCCGCGCGCGCCGCGCGCAGCACGCGCAACGTGCCTTCGCGCGCGGGAACGATCACCGCGTCCTCGTCCCGCGACTCTCCCCGGTTGGACCGGCGAGGCGACATGCAGGACGATGTCCATGCCGGCCATGGCCTGCGCCCAGCCATCGTCGTCTAGCAGATCGGCCGCGACGAAGCTCAGCCTGTCGGCATGAACCATGCCCGCATCCCTGAGGACGCCGCGCGCCGTCGCTTCCTTGGCCAACGACCGGATGGTGGCCCGGACAACATGGCCTTGCTCCAGAAGGTGGAGGATGCAGTGCCCCGCGATGAAGCCGGAGCCGCCGGTGACAAGAACGTGCTGCGGATTCATGACGGGTTTCCCTTGCGAAGGCGATGCTCGTCGACCCTTTGGCCACGCCAGAGTGTCGGGGTTGTTCGCTCCCAGTGACGGAAGGCCCGGGCGAATGAATTGGGCTCGTCGAAGCCGACCAACATGGAAATGGCCACCGCGTCGAGGTCGGTGGCGACAAGCAAACGACCCGCCGTGGTCCGCCTCACGCCCGAAAGCTGCTGTTGAAAGTTCGTGCCGAGATCGCGGAGCCGACGCTGAAGCGTGCGGGTGCTGAGATTGAGGCGTCCCGCCACCGCCGCGACGCTTGGTCGTCGCCCCTCGCTCAGTTGCCGTGCGATAGCGACGCACACCTCTCCCACAAAAGCGGGGA
This sequence comes from Caulobacter sp. UC70_42, assembly GCF_044056025.1. Taxonomy (NCBI): domain Bacteria; kingdom Pseudomonadati; phylum Pseudomonadota; class Alphaproteobacteria; order Caulobacterales; family Caulobacteraceae; genus Caulobacter; species Caulobacter sp. UC70_42. The sequence continues at coordinate 5,270,839 of NZ_CP171994.1, forward strand.
AGCCCTCTCCCTCGCCGATGCGCTGCTCCAGACCCTCCAGCACATGCGCGAAGGCGCCGACCCCCTGCGGTGAGAAACGGAACGTCGAGCGCGGGGGCGTCAAACACCATGGCGTCGCTCGCGGTCCCGAAGACGATCGGGCAGCCGAAATGGCGACGCAGTAGCGCCTCGTCGATCGAGCGACGTGTCAGTTCGAGCCGTATCGGCGTGATCTTTCCGCCGGCGCCTCGCCAAGCGAGTTGGCGCAGCGAGGCCATCGTCATATCGACGAGGAGGCGTGGGACCGGTCCGGCCGCCTGGAGCCAGCGATATCGAACGACGGCTTCGCCGCCCTTGACCTCGACCTCCACAAGTTCGGGACAGGTCAGGCGTTTGTATCGGGAGAGCGCAACGAGCGCGCTGCGAAAGTCGGGCGCGTGCAAGGCGACGATCGCCGCGACGCCGTAACCGCGCTCGATCCCTTCGTCACCAAAGCGAAGGCCTGCACGGGGGTCTTTGAATTCCTCCTCCGCGGCCGCCCAGATGCGGAAGAAATCGCTCGTCACCCACGCGTTGGACGTCGCTACGCCCGCACGCGCGCACAGGCGCTCGATCGGCGTGCCGAGCGTCGACAGCACGCCGGTCGGCAACGAAAAGGTGGATGGACCTTGCATGGAGAGAGCATAGGCGGGCCGGACATTTCGCAACAAATCCGATCGCGCCAATCGTGCGGACCGTGCTGATCGTGCTGATCGTCATGGTGATTATCGATCGCCCGCGCCGGTTCAACGACATCAAGCGCACCGTCGGGGCTATCTCCCAGCAGATGCTCACTCGGACGCTCGATCGGCGTTAGTTTCCGGCTCTGAACCTGAAGAGCTCACCGCAGCCGTATCGGGTAAGTCGCCACTGCCCGCGGGTCTTCGATCGCGCGATCACCCATGTCGTGTCAGCCCGCTGGTCGTGTCGAGTTCGTCATGTCCCTCGATCCAGGTCCGCAAGAACTCTTCCCAGTCCGAAGGCGCGACGTGGTTGAGCGCCTGGCATAGGTCGGCCACGCGATGCGTCGCCCCGCGGCCTCGACGACGAGATCCGCAAGATCGGTGACGGTGAGGCTCGGCCCGTGGCTGGCGGCTTCCTATCGAGGATATAGAAGCGTCATCGCGCCACCATCTGCGACGGGGATCCGCTGCCGCATCGAGAAGATGCGATGCCGGACGTCGGTCGCGTCGACGTGGAGCTCGATCAAGCCTTCGAACGCTCGATCGCTCGGGCGGGCAACGGCGGGTGCAGGGTCGGTGTAGACCGGACCGCCCCACAGACTGCGCGCCAGCGGGAGCGCAGAAGAGAGCAGACAGCAAGGCTCCTGCGACATGCCGGCAATAGAAAACCGCGCCGTTCGCCGGCTCGTTGTCATCGATTGCCGTCCGACTGTTTCAACAGGTCGATAAACGCCCGGAGCGGCGACGGCAGGTGGCGGCTACTCGGGTAGTAGAGCGCCAGCCCCGGTGTCGGCGGGCACCAGTCATCAAGAACGGTCACAAGCTCACCCGACTCCAGAAACGGCTTGGCGAAGGGCTCAGGGACATAAGCGACGCCGCGCCCAGCTACAGCCGCCTGCACGAGAAGATCATTGTCGTCCAGGGTGAGGGTGCCCGGCGCGTCGATCGCGACCTCGGCGCCGCGCTTGGCGAACTCCCAGCGATAGCGCTTTCCGCTGGGAAGACGTTGACGGATGCAACGATGCGCCTGCAGGTCGTCAGGCGTCTTCGGCGTTGCGCGCGCCGCAAGATAGGACGGCGCGGCCACCGCGATGAAGCGCACCTCGCCCCCGAACTTCACCGCGACCATGTCCCTCGGCACGGCCTCCAGCAGGCGCACGCCGGCGTCGAAGCCTTGTTCCACGATATCGACGAGCCGCCCCTCCGAGACCAGGTCGAGCTCGACGTCGGGATAGAGATCGAGAAAGCGCGGCACGACGTCTGCCAGCAGGAGGCGGGCGCCGCTCTTGTTCGCATTGATCCGCAATGGCCCGCTGGGGGCGCCGCGTTCTTCCGAGAGCGTGTCGAGCGCCTGATCGAGATTTCTGAAGGACCGGGTCGAGTCGTGCGAGCAAGCGTGCGCCGGCCTGGGTGGGCGACACGCTGCGTGTCGGTGCGGTTGAACAGCCGCACGCCCAGCTTTGCCTCCAGAGCGATGATCGCGTGGCTGAGCGCGGAGCGCGAAACGCCCATGACGTCGGCCGCCCGGCGAAAACTTCGATGGTTGGCCACCGCCACGAAAGCGGCCAGGTCGTTCAGGCTCGGACGTGTCATTCGTGACCGATCTTCACCAGGCCATCCCATTTTGGCGATCTTATATCACCTATGTCCGCGATCTACATCCCAAGGCGTACGCATAAGGAGGTCACATGCCGAAGACATGGTTCATCACCGGCGCCACTTCGGGCCTCGGCTTGGAGATGGCGCGTCAACTGCTTCCCGAAGGTCATACGGTGATCGCCACAGCGCGCCGCCCCGACGCCCTGGCGCAGCTCAGGCAGGACCACCCCGCCCGCCTAGATGTTGTCCAGCTCGACCTTTTGGAACCCGGCGGCATCGCGTCCGCCATCGAGAGTGCTTTTGACCGACACAAGCGGATAGACGTGATCGTCAGCAATGCCGGCTACGGCCTGTTGGGGCGGCAGAAGAACTCTCCACGACTCAGATCGACCGGCAGATCGCCGCCAACCTTGCCGGATCAATCCACCTGATCCGTGCGGCCCTTCCCTTTCTACGAAAACAAGGCGGCGGCCGGATCGTCCAAGTGTCGTCCGAAGGCGGGCAGATCGCCTATCCCGGCTTCAGCCTCTACCACGCGACCAAATGGGGCATCGAGGGCTTCGTCGAATCCGTCGCCCAGGAAGTCGGCGCCGTTCGGCATCGACTTCATCATCGCCGAGCCGGGGCCGACCGGCACGAATTTCGGAACCAACCTCGACCGCGCAGAGCCCTTGGCGGCCTATGAGGAAACGCCTGCCGGCGCCGTTCGCCACGCCATCCGTGACGGAAGCTTCGAGATCAAGGGCGATGCGGCGCGGACCGTCGCCGCAATGATCTCGGCCGCCCAGAGCGACGCGCCGCCACTCCGGTTGGCGCTGGGCAGCACGGCCTATTCCTCAATCTCGCGGGCGCTCGCCGCCCGTCTGACGGCCCTAGAGGCGCAGCAGGCGGTCGCGAAATCCGCCGACCGGCAGGATTTTTAAGCCGCAGCGGCGGCGTGGATATTCAGACCTCATGAAAGGGCGCGGAACCAACATGCCCATTCGACTGGCTCTATCGGCTTTCGCCTTCAGCATCGCGTCTTCTGCCTTCGCTCAGACCGCGGCGGAAAATCAGCTCGTAGGCGCCTGGCGGATGCTGTCGGCGACGATCGATCCCGGCGGAAAGAATATCGCCGCCTACGGAGAAAACCCCAATGGTCTGCTCGTCTTCACCCCTGACATGCACTTCGTGGAAGTTCTAACCGACGCCGACGTCCCGCGATTTGCTTCCAACGCTCGCGGTGAAGGAACGGATGATGAAAATCGCGTGGCCATGTCACGCAGCATCGGATTCTTCGGCGCCTATACCGTCGACGAAAAAGGAGCGTTCAGCGGAAACCGTGTCGAGGGCGCGACCTTTCCGAACTGGGTTGGCAGCGTCCGAACGCGTGATGATCTGAGCTTGATCGTCGCCGGCGACCGCATGACAGAGACATTTCGCCGGCCGGAGGGCACTAACATCCGGATCGAGTGGCGGCGGGTAAAATAAGGGAAGTGCGCGAGCGCGAACGGCAAGTTGCGACCTTGTTCGCATTGCCGGCCACGACCGACGCCTTGCCGTCGAACAAGGCGCCCAGTCCAATCCGCGCGACGGTTGAAGGTGGAAGCGCCGTCCGCTTTGTCGCCGCATTGGGTCGAAACCCTGACGCTTCATCAAAGCCGGTTTCCATATAGCCGGGCGAAAGAACCGTCACACCGACCTGCGGCGCAAGTTCGACATGGAGCGCCTCGCCCAGCGACAGAACGTAGGCCTTTGACGCGCCGTAGGCCACCATCAACGGGGCGGGCATATGGGCGGCGACGCTCGCCACCAGCAAAATGCGCCCGCCCCCTTGCGCCTTCATCCGTTGCGCGTAGGCCTGGGTAAGCGCGGTCAGGGCTAGGATGTTCAGCTGCAGCATGGCCCCCCAGCCGTTCCGACCCATGCTCGTCGAAACGCTCGTTGAGGCCAAACCCGGCATTGTTGACCAGGATCGACGGCCGAACCTTGTGGGCGTCCAGCGCGGCGATCAATTCCGCTACGCCCTCTGGCTTCGAAAGATCACCGGGCTGAACGATGACCTGGACGTCATGAGCGTCGCGAATGCGGCGGGCGACATCTTCCAGGGCGGGACGGTTTCGGGCCGTGAGCACGAGAGGATAGCCCCGCCGCGCCAGGTCTTCCGCCAAAGCCTCGCCCAAACCGCCGGAGGCTCCCGTCACGAGCGCGCAACCTGAATTCATATGCCAGCCCTTTGATGGCCGCGCCCGCTCGTGAAGGCTACACTGCAGATTTTCACTCAGGCCGGGCCAACGGCTTGGCTCCCGGGCCGAAGCTCAAGAAGCGCTCGCAGCGGGCATCTCACCCGAAGGTCACGTTCGCGAGGCGCAGGGACGTCTCCCAGAGACGGGCGGCGACGGCGGCGTCCAGCGCCTGTTCGGGAGGCTTCTCCTCGGTCGGATAGCCGCGCGTTCCGCTCAGCCGGTCGGGCCCATAATAGGCGCCGTCCCGCGCCGCGGGGTCGGTCGCCGCGTACAATGTGGGCAACGCGCCTTGCCAGGTCGGCTGGAACAGAAAGGGCAGGAAGCGTCGGAATAGGCCGGACGGACTTGATCGGCCCGCGCCATTCAGGATCAGATCGGTTCGTGTGATGCCCGGATGCGCCCCGATGCTCGCGACGCCCCACCCGGCGGCCTTGCTACGTCGGCTGAGCTCCAAGGCGAACAGGATGCACGCCAGCTTCGACTGGCTGTAGACCGGCATAGGCTTGTAGGCGCGCTCAGCCTGCAGATCGGCAAAGTCGATCGCGCCACCTCGCGCCGCGATGCTGCCGAGCGTGACGACGCGCGGGCTCTGCCCGCTCCTCAGCAGCGGCAGCAGATGAGCCGTGAGCGCGAAATGGCCAAGATAATTCGTGCCAAATTGCAACTCGAAGCCGTCGCGGGTTTGTCGACGTTGCGGCGGGGTCATCACCCCGGCATTGTTGATCAGAAGGTCGAGCCGATCCTGCTCGCCCGACAGCTTTTCGGCGAAGGCGGCGATCGAGGCGAGATCCGCAAGATCCAGTTGCCCAAACCGCACCTTCGCTCCTGGAACGGTCTCCTTGATGCCCGCGACGGCCTTGGCGCCTTTCTGGGCATTGCGCCCGGCGATCACGACGCTGGCGCCGGCGCGGGCCAAGGCCAACGCGTCCTCATAGCCCAGTCCGCCCGTCCCTGTGACGACGACCAAGCGGCCCTCTTGCGGCGGGATTTTCTTCGTCGTCCACTTTGCCATGGCAGTCAGGGCCTCCTCGGGGTTGGCTGACGTCGAGCCTGTCGCGGCGCGACGAGCCCGCGTCTCATCTCTTGGCCGAGATGCCTTCGGCGCAGCGGTTTCGCCATGCCGGAACCCTCGAAAAAACCTGCCCAATCCTGCACCGAGACAACAAGCTCGGTCGCGGGCACAGCCGCCATGACCGAGCTCCGCGCTTGGAGTTTCTTCTTGAGCGCCTCCAGCACGGGGGCCGGTGCGCCGGTGGGCCGGGCCTGTGCGGATCGTCGTCGCTGATGGCGCGAGATCGCCATCCCGCCTGGCTAGGATGTCACGGGAAGGACTTCGCTCAGCCAGTCGATGAAAACCCTGACGCGGGAGGACAAGTGTCGGCTCTGCGGATAGAGCACCGACACCGGCATCGCCGGCGGCGGAAAGCCTTCCAGGACCGGTATCAACTGTCCCGCCGCAATCTGATGCTCAACGCGGTAGCGCGGGACCTGGATCAATCCCAGCCCGGCGACGCCCGCCGCCGTGTAGATCTCCGCGCCGCGGACGACCAGGTCGTAGGGCAGCGTCATCTCCCGCACCTTGCCCCCGTCCATGAACTCGAGCGGGTAAGGCTGTCCGGTCGCCGAGGCGGCGTAGCCGGCCATCCGGTGGTTCCCAAGATCGTCCGGGGTCATCGGGACGCCATGGCGTTCGAGGTAGGCCGGACTCGCCAGGGTCAGCTGCTCGAAGGTGGTGATGCGGCGGCCGATCAGCGACGAGTCGGTCAACTCACCGGCGCGTACGACGCAGTCGACGCCTTCGGTGATGAGATCGACCATCCGGTCGCCCTCGCTGAGGCTGAGCGAGATCCCAGGATAGCGCGACACGAACTCGGGCAAGGCCGGCAGGATGAAAAACCGCGCGATCGTCCCCTGCATGTCCACCCGCAGAGGTCCCCGGGGTTCGGCATTGCGAAATACGCTTTCCACTTCGTCCAGATCGGCCAGGAGCTGAACGCAGCGCTCGTGGTAGAGGGCGCCATCGAGCGTAGGCCTTACCGTCCGGGTGGTCCGTTCGAGCAGCCGGACGCCGAGATCCGCCTCCAGGCGCTGGATGGCATGGGTCGCGCTGGGACGCGGAATCTGCAGATCACGCGCCGCCTGAGCAAAACTCCCGCGCTCAACGATCCTGGCGAAAAGCCGCATGACGTCGATGCGATCCATGCCTCAACGCTAAGCCGATTGTTATGCCCTGTAAAACAGTGATGTCGAAATGGGGGATCTAGTGCCGAATTTCGAAACACCTAACCTTCATCCCCGGATCAGCGATCGAAGGAAGCCTGAGTGTCGAACCAACTTCTCATCCCGTCGCTTGCGCCGTTCTACGCGGCCGCCAAGCCGGCGACCTATGCGGTGCTGCGCGCGGCCTTCGGCCTGACGGTCGTCACTCACGGCGTGCCGAAACTGTTCGGCGTCGCGCACGGCTCAATGGCGGACCCGTTAGGCGGCTCGATCAAGCTGATCGCCAACGTCCTCCACCTGCCCTTCGCCCCGCAACTGGCCATGTTCGTCGCGCTGCTCGAGACCTTCGGCGGGCTCGCCGTGGCGGTCGGCCTGGCGACCCGGCTCATCGCGCCGATGCTGGGGGTCCAGATGCTCCTCATCAGCATCGCGCTTGGCCCGACCTACCCGTGGATCGACCGTGGCGTCGAGTATCCGCTGATGCTCGGCTTCATCGCCCTGATGATCTCCGTTCACGGCGGTGGTCCCCATTCGATCGACCGTCGCATTGGCCGCGAACTTTGAGGGCAAGGCGGCCGGAAACTCCCCGTTCAATTCAACAGATCAGTCGACCAAACAGGAGCGAACACCATGCCCTTCGTCAATTTCAAGGTCCCCGAAGCCGCGCTCAGCCGCGCACAGAAGGAAGAGATCGTTCATCGGACCACGGCGATGCTCGTCGAATATTTCTCCGAGGCTGCCCGTGCGCACACCATGGTCCTGATCGAGGAGGTCAAGGATGGCGGCTACGCCCGCGCCGACGAAGTGTTCGTGATTCCGGACGCGTATCGGGCGGGAGGCTGAACTCCGCAGCGGCGCCACAAACGAAAACAACGATAAACTTGGGCGGGCGACCGCTCGCAATCGCACCGGGAATCGCCCAGGCGTCGCGCAACCGGGCAAGCGATCAGGACCGTGCTCCACGCGCCGAGGGGCCGCCCAACCTTATTGTCGGAGCGATCCCCTCGACCTGATAGCGGCTAGGCGGTCTGTCAGCCTGCGACCGACATATTCACTGTAGAGGCGCTGCTGGTTCATGACGTCACGCTTCGGGGCGACGCCAAACGTCCGGGAATATTCCCGGCTGAACTGCGACGCGCTTTCGTAGCCGACCTGATAGGCGGCGTCGGCGACGTTCACATCCTCCATCACCATCAGGCGTCGCGCCTCGAGAAGGCGCAACTGCTTTTGGAACTGCAGCGGCGTCATGGAGGTCATGGCCTTGAAGTGCTGATGGAAGGACGAAAGGCTCATTCGCGCCACTTGCGCCAAGTCCTCGATACGCAGCGTCCGGGCGATGTCCTCATGCATGAGGTGGAGGGCTTTTGCGACCCGGGCGGCGTTGGACTCAGGCTCGGCCAGCTTGCAGAGCTCGCCGCCGTTCGGGCCGGTCAAGAGCCAGTAGCAGATCTCGCGCATGACGGACGGAAAGAGGATCGGGATCGCCTTTGGCGTCTCGCACATCCGTAGCAGACGCAGAACGCACTCGGCCAAGGGCTCATCGACCCGCCGCACGAACAGGCAAGGCCCGGATGTGACGGGGGGCGCCGGCGGGGTATCGAGCTGTTGCAGCACCTCGCGGATCATCGCCACGTCGAGTTCAAGGTTCACACCAATATAGGGCGCGTCGGAACTTGCCTCGATGATGCACCCCGTCGCCGGCAGGGTCATGCCCACCGCCAGACACTCCATCGCCCCGTAACGAAGGGTCTCCTCGCCCAAGGTGATTTCCTTGGCGCCCTGGAGGACGACGCAGAGCGACGGCTTGTAGACCTGCCGCATCCGCATCCGCGCCTTGAACGAGCTGACGATGTTGAAGTTGTCGATGGGCGTAGGGAACACGCCCTGACCGCCGCCCTGGTCCGCGATATAGACGTTGACCGCCTCAAACAGCGATGACGGCATGCGGACCTCCGGCAGGTTCCGAGGCCAGCGCAACACGCGGCCCTCCGTGACCGCCTTATCGCCCACTGCAGAATTGGGCAAGTTTTTTGAGGCTTCCGGCATTCTGATCATACGGCGCTCCATCTAGCTTGAAGATGCGAAACAAGCGAGGAGCGCGTCGAACATGACAGAACCTGCCGCGCAATCAATAGAAAAGCAAAGAAACTTGCCAGTCGTTTCACAATATCCAAAACAGGAATATGTGCGAGGCGGACGCGTAGTCGCGATTTTCACCACACTTCTTCTTGTCAGCGCCTTTTCTCAGATCGACAGAATACTTCCGTTTATTTTGGCCGAGTCGATCAAATCCGACCTCGGACTGAGCGATACCGAGATGGGCCTGCTGACAGGCCTCGCCTTCGCCGTGTGCTATTCGCTGCTGTCCTTGCCCCTCGCCCGAGCCTCCGATCGAGGATCGCCTCGCTTCGTCCTGGTTTCATGCATACTGCTCTGGAGTGCGATGACGGCGCTCGGCGGCTTGGCGGCCAGCTTTCTTTTGCTGGCGTTCACGCGTTTCGGCGTCGCGTTCGGAGAAGCCGGCGCGGTGCCCGCCGGACATGCGCTGATCGCCCGCAAGATCGGTCCTGAACACCGCGGCCTGGCGATCGGGCTTTTCGCCATGGGCATCCCGCTCGGCACCATGGTCGGCTTCGCCGCCGGCGGGGCGATCGGCGAGACGCTGGGATGGCGCACCGCCCTGGTCGGCGCCGGGGCCATTGGCGGGCTGATCGCCCTGTTGACCTTTCTCGCCGCCGGTCCAACCCCAGCGCTCCAACGTACGGCCGCCAACCGTGAACCTTTCCTTCGGTCCAGCCGGCGCCTGTTGGCGTCCCCGGCGTTCCGCTGGCTGTTTATAGGCGCAATCTTCCTCGGCTTCGCCGCTGCGCCCTTCTATGCCTTTTCCGCGCCGTTCCTCATCCGCACGCACGGTTTCAGCACCAGCCAGGTGGGCCTGGCCTTTGGCCTCCTGCAGGGCCTGATGGGCATTGTCGGCACGCTCTTGGGTGGGCGCTGGTTCGACCGCGCGGTCGGTTCGGGGACCGGGAGAGTGCTCGGCCCGCCAGCCGTTCTCTTCCTGATCGCCAGCATGACCACGAGCGGGGCCTTGTTCGCGCCGACCGGGTGGGTGTCGATAGCGCTGATGGTTCCCGGAATGCTGTCTTTCTCGTTCCTGCTGCCATGGGCCTTTGGCGCGGCCCATCTCGTGGCCGGTGAAGGCAGGCAGGCGCAGGCGTCTAGCCTCGTGATGATCGGCTCCGGCCTTCTTGGCCCAGCGCTCGGGCCTGTCATCGTCGGGATGGTCAGCGACGCGGTGACCGCTGCGCAGGGGTCCAATGGCCTCGGCTTTGGGCTGCTGGTCGTCCCGATCGCGAGCGTCCTGACCGGCGTCACCCTGCTGATAGCAAACCGGCGCATCGCCGCTTTGCTGGCGCGAGGGTGACTTTCCCCGCCTCCGATCCGCCCCCAACAGACCCTGGCCTGCCGACCTAGGGGCGCGGCCGCACCCATCGCAAGCAAACCACTCATATCGAGAAAGGAACCATCGCAATGTCCGATGTCGATACCTCACGCCGCACCTTCATGGCCTTCGCGGCCGCCGCTCCCGCGGCGCTCGTCACGGGAGGCGCGGCTTCGGCCCGACGGCCCCGTTCGGCCCGACCGCTCTTCCCGGCGTCGGCAGGGCGGCTGTCGTCACCGGCTCCTCGCGCGGCATCGGCGCGGCCACCGCCAGGCGCCTGGCGCGCGATGGCTTTGCCGTGACCGTGAACTACCTCACCAACCGCGATCTCGCCGACCGTGTCGTGGCCGACATCAAGGCGGCTGGGGGCCGCGCCATCGTTCGCCAAGCCGATGTCGCCGATCCCGCGGCGGTCAAGGCCCTGTTCGACGCCCATGACCAGGCGTTCGGTGGCGTTGATGTGGTGGTCAACAACGCCGGCATCATGAACGTCGGCCCCTTCGCCCAGATGACGGACGCGGCCTTCGATCGCATGATGGCCACCAATGTCAAAGGCAGCTTCAACGTGTTGCGCGAGGCGGCGCGGCGTACGCGTGACGGCGGCCGGATCATCAGCCTGTCATCGAGCATCATCAAGACGCCGCCCCCGGCGACGGGCGCCTATGCCGCCACCAAAAGCGCCCAGGTGCTCTTTTCCAACGTCCTGGCCAAGGAGCTGGCCGGTCGCAACATTTCGGTCAATGCGGTCGCGCCTGGCGCGGTCGACACGCAGCTTCTCCGTCAGCACGGCGAAGCGGCGCTCCGCGGCATTCCCCGAACAGACGCCCCTTGGTCGCCTGGGTCTGCCCGAAGACATCGCCGGCGTCATAGCGCTTCTCTGCTCGCGGGACGGCGCCTGGATCGATGCTCAAACCGTGTTCGCCAACGGCGGGTTGGGCTGATCGAGAACCGCCAGCCTGCGGACGGCGCCAGGCGCCAAGCACACCCGTTTTGAAATCGGATCAGGGGATCTCCCCTCCCCCTTTCCCCGCCGATTTCAAAGGGAGATCGCCGGCCCCCACCCAGGCGATCTCCCTGGCCACCGAAGGCGCCGGCTTCACGCCGCGCGCCTTTGGTGGCCCCTCCCCATGCCGAAAGGACCGTTATGCTTATGTTTCGCCCGACCATGCTCGCCTGCGCTTTTGTCGCCTTGAGCGCCAGCGTCTCCCAGGCGCAGGAGATCGAAGCCGACCCGTCCCCGCACGGCGTCGTCGCGATTGGAGCCGGCGTCGCTCCCGACTTTGACGGCTCAAAGGACGTGCGCGTTCTTCCCGCCATTCTCGCCGACATTCGCTGGCGCGGCGTCAACGTCCAGGTCGGAGGGCAAGGCCTTCGCGCCGACATCGTCTCCAATTCGCGCCTCGCGTTCGGTCCGGTCATCGGCGTGCGGCTTCCGCGTGACGACGCCGACGGGCGCATGGGTTTGCTACCGGAGATCGACACGGCGATCGAGGCTGGCGCATTCGTCGGATACCGGTTCGGCGGAAACGAAGGAGGACAAGGCGCCTTGGAGACGGAACTTTCCGTCGTCCAGGATGTCTCGGGCGCGCACGATGGTCTGCTCGCGACCGCGCGGGTCAGCTACTTCGCAATCCGCAGCGACACATTTTCGCTGTCGCTGGACGCTCGGACGACCTGGGTGAACCAGGATTATGCGCGCACCTATTTCGGCGTCACCCCCGCCGAGGCCGTCGCCAGCGGGCTGGCGGCCTACCGACCGGGTTCCGGGATCAGGGATGTCGGCATGAGCCTGACGGCGGGATATTGGTTCAGCCCAAGGATCGGCGTCATGGGCGCGGTCGGAGCAAATTACCTCGTCGGCGATTTCGCCGACAGCCCGATCACTGACGAAGGGCGCCGCTGGCAGCCTATGGGCGCTCTCACGGTCACCTACCGCTTCTGAGGCCGTCAGTCCGAACCCTCAAGGCCGCCGTGCTGCCACGGCCGGCGCCATGGAGGGCGTCCTTACGGAATTGTTCCTCCATCGCCTACGCGATGGAGGAACAAGCTCCGCTACAGCGGGCCAGACCAGCTGCGGCGCGCAATCCGCGTGACTGCGGTTCGCCCCGCAACCGGCGGCGCAAGCAGCAATGAACTCAGGCGTTGAAGCCGGCGTCCACATTGAGCACCGCGCCCGTAATCAGACTTGCCGCCGGACTGGCAAGGAACGCGACGGCGCTGCCGATTTCACGGGGTTCGCCAAATCGACCCAGCGAGGTCAGGCTCCGCTGATAGTCGGCGTTCTCCCCATGGGCCGGGTTCATGTCCGTGTCGGTCGATCCCGGCTGAACGAGGTTCACGGTGATCCCTTGAGGGCCGAGCTCGCGCGAAAGGCCGCGCGTGAACGACAAAAGCGCCGACTTCGACATGGCGTAGGCCGTTACGCCCGGGAACGGAACACGCTCGGCCAAGGAGGAGCCGATGGAGATGATACGGCCTCCGGATGAGAGGTGCGGTATCGCCGCCTGAGCGAACAGGACCGGCGCGCGAACATTGACGTCGAGCATGGCTTGTAAATCGGCCAGTGACAGTTCCGCCGTCATCCCACCCGTTGCGACGCCCGCGCTGTTGACCAGGATATCGAGCCCTCCAAGGGTATCGACCGTCTTGGCGACGGCGCGGCGGATGGCTTCCGGGTCGGCGCTGTCGGCCTGGATCGCGAGTCCGCGGCGGCCTTTCTCCTCGATCGACCGGACCACCGTCGCCGCCCGTTCCGCCGAGCTGTGATAGGTGAAGGCCACATCAGCGCCCTTCTCGGCGAGCGCAATCGCGATCGCGGCCCCGATGCCCCGTGAGCCACCGTTGACGAGCGCGCGCTTTCCAAGCAAATCCACGATCTTTTCCTTTATGCAGTGATCGATGCATAAATCGGTAAGTCCGTTGCCGCGCCCGGTCAACCGATTTATACAGTGGTCGATGCACAATGACGCGCCAGCGCCTCCGGCCACTCCGGAGCCGACACACCCCACACGCGGTCGGCCGCGGGAATTCGATCGCCAGGAAGCGCTCGCCGCCGCGATGCGCCTGTTCTGGATCAGGGGGTACGAGGCGACCTCGATCGCCGATCTGACGGAAGCGATGGGGATCGGGACAAAGAGCCTCTACGCGGCCTTTGGTTCAAAGGACGCGCTCTACGCCGAAGCGCTCAAATACTATTACACGACCTATGAAGGGCTGGTCTGGACGCGGTTCCGGAAGGCGGCGACCGCGAGAGAGGCGACCCTGGCGTTCCTGCAGGATTCCGCCATAGCCATGACGGGTGGGGACTGCGATCTGCCGCACGGTTGTATGGCGACCCTCGCCACGGTGGGCGGCGAGGGACATGCCGAACTAGCCGAGCTCATGCGAGCCGTCCGCGCGGGAGGTTTTGATATCCTCAAGGCGCGCTTCGACCAGGCAAAGGAAGACGCAGATCTCCCGGCCACGGCCGACACAACCAAGCTGGCGAGATTGGTGCAAACGGTGCAGAGCGGCATGGCGATCCGCGCCCGTGACCGAGCGGACCGCGCCGAACTGGAAGCTGTCGCGGAACTCGCCTTAGCCGGCTGGGACCAAATCACCACCGCCATCGACGATGGGACCAAAGGCTAGCCCGCGGCGACCCGCCTCTTGAAGACCGTCGCCAGCTCAGCGCCTCCCCGAAGCTTCAGGGCCCGAAGACGGTCAGGGCCTTAGCGCCGCCAGCTTTCCAAACACCTCGCGACCCTGGAACAGGGTGACAAGTACCTTGGTCTTGGAGATTTCGGTGGTCGGGATCGCGAAGATGTCGCTGTCGAGCACGATCAGGTCGGCGCTCTTGCCGGCCAGGATCGAACCAGTCTGCTTATCGAGATGATTCACATAGGCGACGTTTAGCGTGTAGGCCTGCACCGCCTGGGCCAGGGTCACGGCTTCATCCGCGAGCAGCGGCTTGGCGTCCTTGTCGCCCGGCGCGATGCGCGTCAGGGCCACTTCGATCCCTTCCAATGGGTTCGCCGAAGCCACCGACCAGTCAGCGCCGTAGGCCAGCTTACCGCCGGCTTTCAGGATGCTGTTGGCGGGATAGATGTAGCCGGCGCGCTTGGGGCCGATGCGTTCGATCGTCAGGCGCATATAAGGCTCGTCGCAGGCCCAGAGCGGCTGGAAGATCGCCGTGACCCCGAGTTGGCCAAAGCGGGGTTGATCGACAGGATCCACCACGTTGAGATGGGAGATCATCGGCCGCGTATCGCTCATCCCGTCACGAGCGCGCGCACGCTGGACGGCGTCCAGCGCCTCGCGCACGCCCCCATCGCCGATCGCGTGGAAATGCGCCTGCAAGCCCTTTGCGTCGAGCTGGCTCACAGCCTCGGCGAGGGTCTCCAACGGAATCTGCGATGCGCCCTTCTCCATGGTCCCCTCATAGGGGGCGAGCATGGCGGCGGTCTGTTCGGGGGATCACGCCGTCGATGAAGAATTTCACCCCCGTGGCGCGAAGGCCCATCTTGTGGGCGCGATCGGTGAGCTTGAGGATGTCCGGCAGCTGGTCGAGGCCTCGGCCGTTGTTCCATTGAAGGTCGAGCGCGGTGTGGACGGTCAGTTCGCCGCGGTCCTTCACGGCCTTATACGCGTCGAGCACGACGCTGGCGCCGCTTGCGTCCCATTCGACCATGGCGTCATGCCAGGATGTGATACCCAGGCTGTTGAACAGCTTCACCGTGTAGCCGATCGCGGCCTCGCGATCCTTGGCCGTGGGAGGCGGCGTCAGTTTCTCCATCAGCGCCATGGCGGCCTCTTCGAGACCGCCGCCGGGCTCGCCCGTGGCAGGATCTCGATCGATCTTGCCATTGACCGGATCAGGCGTCTCACGGGTGATGTTCGCCATCTCCAGCGCCTTGGAGTTGACCCACAGAGTGTGGCCGTCCGACTCGAAGATGAGGGGCCGAGCGGTCGTCACGGCGTCGAGGATCTCCTTACGCGGGACGCCATTCGGCGGAAACAGGGCCTGGTTCCATCCGGATCCGAAAACCGTGCCTTGCCCGGGCGACTTGGCGACGCAGTCGGCGATGATCCGCTGATAGTCCTCCAGCGTCTTGCCATCGTGGAGCGAGCATCGCGAATAGCTCAGCCCGCCGAAGACGGGATGGGCGTGGGCGTCGCCGAAGGCGGGCATCAGCAGTCGACCTCCCAGATCGACGACCTTTGTGTTCGGCCTTTTCAGGCGCGCAATCTCGGCGACCGATCCCACCTTGAGGATCTTGCCGTCCTTGACCGCTACGGCCTGCGCCCACGGCTTGGCCGTCTCGACCGTATAGACCCGGCCGTTGGTGAGGATCAGGTCGGGGCCCGCCACCGGCGCGGCCTTGGTCTCGCCGCCGAGACTGGCGAGCGCCAGGCTGGCGGCAAAGCCCAGGGCCAGAGACCACCCTTTGCCAAGCCTTGGTGGAACGCGGATGGGAACTTTCTTGTACGACATGAACATTCCTGGACACGACGGAAATGGCCGAAGGGGTGAGCGGCGCTGGCCGCCCGGCCCGGCGATGAGCGGTCAGAAGCGGCGACGAAGCGTGGCCTGGATCGTACGATCCTTGCCAACCACGCAGATGCCGTCCGGCGGCGAGGAACTGGTGCAGCTTGCGTAGTAGCGCGTGTTGAAGATGTTGCTTGCGCTGAGCGACAGGCTCCAGTCCTTGTGTTCAGCCTCGATCAGGGCGTCGACAAGCGTCGCCGATGGGGTGATGAACCGCTGGTAGGAGTCGATCTTGCTGCCAACGTAGCGGACGCCGCCGCCGGCTCGCATGGTCACCTCGTCGGCCACCCGGAACGTCTTGGTCGCCCAGGCCGAGGCCAGATGCTTGGGTACGCCCTCGATCCGCGCGCCCACGCGGGCGGGATCGGTGTCGGCGAGCACCTTGGCCTTGGTGTAGCTATAGGATCCCGTCAGGTCGATATCGCCGGGAACGCGCAGCGTTCCCTCGATCTCGTACCCCTGCGACCCGACCTGGCCGGTCTGGATGAAGTTCTGAATGTTGTTGGGATCCTGCGTCACATAGTTCGACTCCTTGATGTCGAAATACGAGACCGTGACCAGCGCCTGGCTACTCGGCGCCCATTTCACGCCGCCCTCATACTGGCGGCCGGTGCGGGGCTCGAAGGGATTGCCGTAGAAATCACCGCCGGCAACGGGAAGGAAGGATTCCGAATAGCTGACATAGGGCGAGAACCCGTAGCCGACCTCAGCGATGACTCCGGCGCGATAGCTCCAGTTGACGACGGGGTCTTCCTTGACGCCGTTGCGCTTCGAGGTCGCGCGGTCTCGACGCGCGCCCAGCACGATCGAGACACGATCGGCGAAGCGGATCTGGTCCTGCACATAGAGGCCCAACTGGCCGCTCCTGTAGTCCAGGAAGTTGGTATAGCCCCAGGCGAAGGGAGTCCCGTACTGCGGATCGTAGATGTTCAAAGACGGCGGACTTGGTCCGTTGAAGCAGCCAAACTGTCCCGCGAAACCGTCGCAGGAAAAGCCCTCGTCCTTGTCCTGCTTGAATTTGAAATAGTCCACGCCCGCAAGGACCGTGTGCTGGAACGGCCCCGTATCAAACCGCGCCGCCAGACTGTTGTCGGTGTTGAAGCCCTTGGACTTCTCGCGGTTCACGTAGAACTCGCGCTGCAGCAAGGTCTGGCCGGCATCGTCGAACGGACTGGCGTAGAAGGCTCCAAAGCCGTCGCCGTAGTCGCCGTAGACCTCGCCATAGTCGGTGTTCATGCCGTAGACGCGGCTTCGGCTGCTGAACGACAAAACGCTATTGAAGCGATGGTTGACCAACAGGGTTGCCGCCCAAAACTCGGTGTCGGCGCGATTGAAGTCCGGTTCGCCGGCGAAGAAATTGTAAGGCAGTCGCTCAGCGCCGTTCGCGGCGATGCTCTTGGAGATCGGCAGATAGGTCTGCGTGCCCTGATTGTCCTTTTGATAAAGGCCCATCAGGGTGACATCGGTGTGATCGGTGGGCGACCATTTGACGGACGGGTTGACCAGGATGCGGTCATCCGGCTGTCCCTTCCACTGCAACTCGCCGTCGCGGATCAGACCCACAAACCGGCCCGAGACCGTGTCGCTGAGCGGACCGGTGACGTCGAGCTGCAACTGCTTGCGCTTGTCCGTGCCCAGCTGCGCACCCATTTCGCCGCCAAATGCGGTCTTGGGCGTCTTGCTGACCGCATTGAGAAGGCCGCCCGCCCCACCCGCGCCATAGAGCACGGCGGAGGGGCCGCGCAGCACCTCGGCGCGCTCCAGGGAGAAGACTTCAAGACGCGCGCCATAGATGAAGTCGGGCATGCGTTTGAGGCCATCGAGATACTGCTCGGTCGGGAAACCTCGCGCCGAAAAGAAGTCGCCCCGCGAATCGGCCCCATTGAGCTCGGTGGCGACGCCGGCGCTGTAGCGGAAGACGTCTTGGAAGTTCACGACCGTGCGGTCGGCGATCTCGGCGCCCGTCACCACGCTGATCGACTGCGGGATTTCGACCAGCTTCGTGTCGGTCTTGGTGCCGGCCACCGCCCGGCTCGCCCGAACAACCACTTCGCTGAGCGGGTCAGTGGCCTCCTGCGCCATGGCGACGCCCGACGCCGCGCCCGCGCAGCAGGCCGACAGCAACGCCAGTTTCAGCTTCGGTCGCACCAAACCGCGTCTCCCGATCTGCTCCTTCATAAGTAACCCCCTTCCTAAGATGTCGCCGAGACCCCCGCCCAGGTGTTGAGACACCCTGTGCTTGGCCGCCCATCAGCATTCAACAGCAGCCCTCGCGAGGGGCCTTGTGATTTTCAGGGTAAGGAGGGAGTGACAACGGGTAAGCGCGTCGGTCCTCGCCCGTAGCGAACCGGACCGCCTCACGTCCGTCCTCGCCCGTCCCGTCCAGTGCTAGAGCTTAGACGGACCTTCGACAGGGATCAGCAATCCGCGTTCACGCGATACGCGCACAGCGTCGCGGCGAGTGGTCACGTCGATCTTTCGGAAGATCGACTTGAGGCGGTATTTGACCGTGTCTGGCGACATGCCGATCAATCGCGCGATTTCCTTATTGGAAATACCCTGACCCAGATGGCGAAGAATGGTGGCCTCAGCGTCGTTGAGGCCGTCCGGTTCGCCGAGCGCGGAGCGAGTGGCGAAGGCCTTGGACAAGGCCTTGAGGAAGCGCCCGCGGAACCGGTCTCCCGAAGCGGCGGAACTCGTCGCCGCCGCCCAGGAACGGCTCGACGAAGCCGCGCGCGTCAATGAACGGGCGCAAGAGGCCTTGGAACATGGCGATGCCCACGGCTTCGTCAAAGCTGGCCTGGCTCGCGGCGGTTTCGGATGAACAGCGCAAGCCATAGGCCAGCAGAATGTTGACGTCGATCAAAAGCCGCCCGGCCCCATGCCGGCTGGCCCAACGGCGGAGCGCGCGCAGTTCGGCGATAGCCCGAGCGTGGTCGCCGTCCAACAGCGACAGCTTTACCCGGCAAAGAGCCGCCGCGCAGGCGACGGGCCGGTAAACCGGCGACTCCTGCGCCATTTCGTCGGCCAGCGCGTCCAGGCCGATCTGGGCGGCGTAGGCGCGGGCGGCATTCGCGTCGGGGCCGTACTGGACGAGCAGGTCAAGCTGACAGAGGTCAGCCAGCATCGCCAATTGGCGCAAGCTGCGGTGATCGGCGACGCGGCGGGCCCGCGCCAGGGTCGCATAGGCCTCTTCCATCGCGCCGTCAGCGGCCGCGGCGCGCGCAGCGGTGAAATAGGCCGCGGCGTAGACGTCCACCCACCCGTCCGACTGCTCCATATGCGTCAGCGCCCAATCGAGCAAACTGCGGGCCTCGGCGCGGCGGTCTTGCTCGTAGAGCAACTCGGCCTCGAAAGCCGCGCAGTTGGCCGCCAGATCTGATCGCTCGCCAAAGCTACTCGTGATCTGCAGCCGCGCGGCCGCCAGGATGGCGACGGCGTCCTCGTGCCGGCCCTGGGCGCGCTTGATGCGCGCCTCCAGGAAACGCGTGAACAGATCGCTGTAGAGCGATCCCAGCGCCTGATAGTGGTCCCGGGCGGCCAGGGTCGGCTCCAGGGCGCGTTCGAGCCAGCCGCCCTCGAGATACTTCGCCCCCAGGGTCTCGGTGAAATTGGCCAGCACGAGATGGTCGTCCGCCGGAAGAGCGCGAAGCAGCGCCTCACGGTCGAGCAGGTCGTCCAGCGAGACGGGAACATTCTCATAGTCGGCCAGAGTGTCGCCGACGACGCGGATTTCCGTCCACAGATCCGCCGACAGGTCAACGCCAGCGGCCGCGACGAGGAAGCGATCGTAGTCTGTCCGGGCCCTGGCCACCCCGCCTTGCTTGATGGCCAGATAGACACGGGCCAGCAACAGCCGCGGCCGCCCCACGATGATCGCCTCGCGCAGCTTTTGAAGTCCGCGTTCGAGGATCGGCTGCATTCCTTGTGGGATCAGCCGCCAGCCGCCCGCCTCTTCGATGATATCCGTGAGGATACCATCGTCATTGGCAAGAATGGCGTGATCGACGGCTTCCGCCACCTCCCCGCGTCTTGCAAACCATCGCGCCGCGCGCCTCTGAAGCGAACGAAACTGACCGATGTCGCCGCGCGCCAGATGCTCGCGAAGATATTCGGCGAACAACTGGTGGTAGCGATAGACCTTGCGATCTGACGACAGGGGCGTGAGGAAGAGACCTTGCTGCTCCAGACGTTCCAGGATCAGCCATCCGTCATCGCGATCGCATAGAAGGTTCACCACCTCGCCATTCAGCCGGTCAACCAGGGCGGTTCGGATCACGATCTGCCGCATCTCATCGGGCAGGGTCGCCAGCACCTGTTCGGACAAATAGCGGGCAAGCTCGGAGCTGGGACCGCTGAAGCGCGACACCAACTGCCTTTGGTCGGCGCCGCGCTTGAGCGACAGGGAGGCGAGCTGAAGGGCGATCGGCCAACCTTCCGTGCGTTCTACGAGGCTTTGGACATCGTCGTCCCCGAACACACCGCCGGCCCGCGCCAACATCGCCTCGGCCTCAGGGGCTGAAAACTTCAGGTCGTCAGCGAGCAGCTCGAGCACCTGCTCGGCCGCCGCCAGGATCGATTGGCCAAGCCAGGGATAGTCTCGCGAGGCGACAACGAAATGGCAGTTGGCGGGCGCCAGACGGATCAGCGCGGTGAGAAATTCAGTCACCGCCGCGCCTTCAGCGCGATGGAGATCGTCCAGGATCAGCACCACAGGACGCGGCTCTCGAGCGAGCCGGTTGACGATGGCCGAAAGGGCCGCGCGAGACGGTAGATCCGAAGACATCCGCTCGCCGCCTTCGGCCAAGCCCTCCTCGGCGCTATGGGCATGCTCAGCGCCATCGATGGCGAGCGCGATATATTGGGCCAAGCGCGCGAGATCGGCGTCATCGCGCTCCAGGGTGAGCCAGGCCACCAGGACGGCTTGGCCTTCGAGGCGACCGCGCCATTGGGCGAGCAGACTGGTTTTGCCGTAACCCGCGGGCGCATGAATGACCGTCAGTCGCCGGCTCAGGGCTTCGTCCAGACGTGCGAGCAATAGATCGCGTCGGATCTGAGCGCCCACCCACGTCGGCGGCGCAACCCTAGTATAGATCAGATCATGCACCGACAAATCCCGCCGTTCACTGGATGCGCTTTCAACCAAGCCCAGCAGCTGGCCAGTCGACCCTAGGAGATCGCCGCAGGCTGCTCAAGCGCGTCCAACCGTTTACCCGTCGGGCTGCGAGGCTTACCCGTTCGGCGCCCTCGGTCACCCGTTTGATGCGTTGCGCCCAGCGGCCAGCCTCCTACCCTGCCACTCTTCTTGAGACGGTGGCGGGGTGCGAACCGGTGCGGATTGGTGTCGATGTCGGCGGTACGAACACCGACGCTGTGCTCATGCGCGGCCACGAGGTCGTGGCCTGGACCAAGCAACCGACCACCGCGGAGGTGAGCCTTGGCGTCGCCGCGGCGATCGACGCAGTCCTGACCCAGGCAGGCGTGCAGGCCCAGGCCATCTCTTCGGTGATGATCGGCACCACCCACTTCGCCAACGCCCTGGTCGAGCGCAACAGGCTGGACAAGGTCGGCGTCCTGCGGTTGGCCAGTCCATCCGGCGAGGCGCTGCCGCCGATGACCGGTTGGCCCGAGGACCTCGCCGCATGCGTCGGCCGGCATGTCTATCTGCTGCGCGGCGGGTATGAGCTCGACGGCCGGGAGATATCGGCGCTGGACGCTGACGCCGTACGCCAAGCCGCGCGCGATCTGCGAGGTAGGGGCGTCGACGCCATCGCCATCTGCAGTGCATTCGCGCCGATCAACGCCGACATGGAGGAACGCGCGGCCGCGATCGTGCGGCGGGAGCATCCCCGAGCCTCCGTCAGCCTGTCCCACACCCTCGGCCGACTCGGCTTCATCGAGCGTGAGAATGCGACGATCCTCAACGCCGCCCTGACCACTCTGGCGGCCGCGGTGATCGCCTCCCTCGAGCAGGCGCTGCATGCGATCGGCGTCGAGGCTCCACTCTATATTTCCCAGAACGACGGCACCTTGATCTCGGCGACGCAGGCGGCCGCCACGCCCGTGCTGACCATCGGGTCGGGGCCGACCAACAGCATGCGCGGCGCGGCCTTTCTGACCGGCGTGAAGGACGCCATTGTCATGGACGTGGGCGGCACCACGACCGACATCGGGGTGTTGAGCAACGGCTTTCCAAGAGAATCCTCAATAGCCGTGGACATCGGCGGCGTCAGGACCAATTTCCGGATGCCGGACATCCTCGCCATAGGCCTGGGCGGCGGCACGCGCATTCACCTCGCCCCCGAACTGTATGACGCGGACGACCTTGGCGCGGACAGCTTCCGGGTCGGTCCCGGCTCGGTCGGCTTCCGCATCACCGAGGAGGGCATGCTGTTCGGCGGCGCGACCTTGACGGCGAGCGACGTGGCGGCGGCGCAGGGCCATGTGCGGTTTGGCGACCCATCCCGGCTTCCGCCCCTGAGCCCGCAGGTGCGGGCGGCGATCTGGACTCGCTTTCAGACCATCCTTGAGGACGGCGTGGATCGGATGAAGACGACCCGAGGCGATGCGACGATCCTGGCGGTGGGCGGCGGCGCCTTTCCTGATCCCCGACGCGCTGAAGGGCGCCGCCCGGGTCATTCGCCCGCCGCACGCCGGGGTCGCCAACGCGGTCGGCGCGGCCATCGCGCAGGTCGGCGCGCAGGTGGACCACATCATCGACTACGCCAAGGTCGCGCGCGCCGACGCCCTGCAAGCGATGCGAGACGAAGCGTGCGGCCGTGTCGTCGCCGCAGGCGGCGACGCCGCCAGCGCTCACGTGGTGGAGGTGGACGAAGTGTATTTGAGTTATCTGCCCGGCCGAGCGGCGCAGGTCAGGGTCAGGGCGGTCGGCGATCTGGTCGGCGGTCGCGCGCCGGTCGCGCCCATCGCCGAAAGCGGGACGCGCCATGCTTATTGATCGGACGGCCCTCGCCGACCTGGCGCTCGGCGCCGCCTTCCTGGGATCAGGCGGCGGCGGAGATCCCTATTATGGCCAGCTCCTGGGAGAGGCCGAGCTGGCGCGGCGCGGGGCCGTCGAGATGATCGCCCTGGACGCCTTGGCCGACGACGCCCTGGTCGTTCCCTGCGGCTGGATAGGCGCGCCGACGGTTTCGGTGGAGAAGTTGCCCAGCGGGCGCGAAGCCATCGCCGGTCTGCGCCGCCTGGAGCAGATCTTCGGACGCCCGATCGATGCGGTGATGCCCATAGAGATCGGCGGCGGCAACGGCCTGGCTCCGCTGTTCGCCGCCGCGCAACTCGACGTGCCCGTGGTGGACTGCGACGGCATGGGACGGGCCTTCCCCGAGTCCCAGATGGCGATCTTCAACATCCGGGGACTGTCGGCCTGCCCATCGGTCCTGACCGCAGCCTGCGGCGCGCTGACCGTGATCGAGACCGATGACGATCTTACCCACGAGCGGGTCGCGCGCGCGCTCTCGGTGGCCTTGGGGGGCATCGCCCACATGGTCGAATACCCCCTCACCGGTCGCCAAGCGAAGGACCACGCCATCGGCGGCAGCCTTTCGACCGCCATCGCCATCGGGGCGGCCATCCGCGAGGCCCGCGCGCGCGGAGACGACCCGTTCGTCGCCTTGTGCGCGGCGCTGCGCGGGTCAGGCCTCTATCCCCATGCTGGCGTGCTTTTCGACGGCAAGATCGTCGATCTGGAGCGCGAGACGCGCGGCGGCTTTTCGATCGGTCGACTGGCGATCGAGAGCTTCGATGGCCAAAGCCGCATGGATATTGAATTCCAGAACGAAAATCTGATCGCACGCCGCGATGGCGAGGTGGTCGCCATGGTGCCCGATCTCATCACGGTCATGGATCGCGAGACCGCCGACAGCATCACCACCGAGCGGCTGAAATACGGGCAAAGGGTGAAGGTGGTCGGCTCGGCCGCCCCGCCCATGCTGCGCGAGGCTCGCGCACTGACCTTCGTGGGTCCCGCCGCCTTCGGATTCGCCGAAGACTACCGTCCGATCGAGCAACTCAACGCATGGGATGACCTGTGACGCCTCAGGTCAGCGACGACGCCCCTACCGCACCTGTTGCGCCTCACCTGACGATACCGGGGTGGCGCGTCGCCCTGATCGTGGCCAGCTTCTCCATCGGCCTTCCCGACTTTCTGAATGGCGCGAACATGAGTCTCGCCCTGGGGCTTAGCCAGGCCGTGGCCGCGGCGTTCCTGGCCGGTCTGATCCTGTGCTTGGGCGGTTGCATGACCGCTCTGGTCAGCGTCCGAACACGGCTTTCCACCTATGTCCTGGTCCAGCGGTCCTTCGGCCGACACGGCGCGGCGGTGATCAACACCGTCATCGCCCTGATCCATTTCTGCTGGTTCGGGGTGAACGCCGCCTTTTTCGGCGAAGCGATGATGATGGCCGCCCAGGCCAACGGCCTGACGGGAAACTTCCCGCTGTTCGTGATCCTCGGCGGCGTGCTGATGACCGGCTCGACGATCATCGGCTTTCGCGCGCTCGACCGGCTGGCCCTGGTCTGCGTGCCGGTCCTCGCCGCGATCCTGATCGCGGTGGCGGTCCTGGCCGTGCGTCAGCACGGCTTCGTCGTGCAGCCCTCCGCCAATCCGCCTGAGCCGATGCGGTTCGGAGTCGCCGTGTCCGCCCTGATCGGGGCCTATATGCTGGCCGTGGCCACCATGCCGGACCTGGCCCGGTTCATCCGCACACGGGCCGGCGCGGTGGCCGGCATGATCTTCTCTTATCCGATCGCCACGCCGCTGATGATGGTCGCGGCGGCCCTGCCGGCGTTGGCGACCCACGAGACCAGCTTCATGAAGCTGGTCGTGGCGCTGGGCCTGGGAACACCAGTGCTGTTCCTGTTGGTTCTGCCGACCTGGACCGTGAACTCGCTCAATCTCTATTCCGCCAGCCTGTCGCTGGGCACGACCTTTCCCGCCGTCCGCCAATGGCTGCTCATCCTCGCCGGCGGCGTGATCGGGACCGTTCTTGCCTTGATGGGCATACTGGATCTCTTCGTCCCCTTTGTCCTGTTCCTCGGCCTGATCATTCCGCCGATCGCAGCGATCTATGTGATCGATGCCCTTGCGACCTTTCGCGGCGTCGATACGACAGAGTCGATCCGTGTGCTGGCGTCGGTGCGCTGGGCCGCCCTGGGGACTTGGGCAGGATCGATCCTGGTGGCGGTGCTGGCCGCCTATAAGGGCTGGACCCTGACGACCGTACCGGCGCTGGATGCGACCCTCGTCGCCAGCCTCGCCTATGGACTGATCCTATGGCTGCGGGCCAGGCGCGGTCTGTCGATCACGTGATCAGTCCCTTCCAACGGTTCGACGACGGGGACGTCCGCGCGTTGATCGCCGAATATCCCCTCGCTTGGGTCGTGGCGCGCGGCGCCGATGAGGATGACGGAGCCCTGTTGCCGCTGGTGGGCGTCCATGACGCGGCCGGGCGGCTGACCGAAGTGGTCGGGCACTTCGCGCGCTCCAACCCGTTGGGCGCGGCTCTGGCCGCCGATCCTAGCGCCACGCTGATGTTCAGAGGCCCGGAAGGCTACGTCTCGCCCGAGCATGCCGGACGGCGCGACTGGGCCCCGACCTGGAACTACGCCCAGTTGACCGTGCGCGGAGAAATCACCTTGGAGCCGGAGCGCACGGGCGAGGCGCTCGACATGTTGATCCAGGCCGTCGAGCATGACCGGGCCGCGCCCTGGCGAGCAGGCGAACTTGGTCCCCGCTACACTCGCTTGCTGGACCAGATCATCGGCTTTCGCCTACGCGTCGACACCGTTCGCGGCAAGTTCAAGCTCGGGCAGGACGAAACCATCGAGACGCTTCGCGCCATCCTCGACAACCATCCCGATCCGGGGTTGCGGCGGTGGATGCGCAGACTCAACCGGGCGCGACTCTCGAGTCCGCGAAGCCCTTGGCCGCGCCCTCTCCGCCTCCGATCAGGTGTCGCCCCGGTTATCCGGCTTTCATCGCCTCGAACCGGAGGCTAGGCGATCTCGTCAGCGCCTCTCTCGGCTCGACGGCCAGGGCGACGAAGAGATCCCGCGGATCCCCGGTCTCGGTGATCAGCCCTGGACGTCCAAGACCCAGCGCCTCGCTCTTGTCCCGCAGACAGCCCAAGGCCGCGAAGTCCTCGAGGGCGAAGCCCACGGAATCGACGATGGTGACCTGGCCATGATCGGTGCGACCTGGCCCGACGCCGGTCAGCAGAGCCCAAAGCTCCGTCACCGGAAAGTCGGGCTCCATCTGCTGGATTTCGCCCTCGATGCGGGTCTGGGGCGCGTATTCCACGCCCCCCCACTCCTCGGCCTGCTGCGCGCCGACGGCCGCACGCCGATCGCGCGGCTGGCCTTGGAGTTAAAGCGATGGTGTCGAGGCAATCCCGCTTGGCGCACGGACAAGGCGAATGGCGTTCGGCTCTTGACATTTTGTTTGCAGGCTAACATTTTTGTTAGATGGCTAACAAAAACGAACACGCGCGATATGCCTCGGTCGGCGCATGGGCAAAGCGCTGCTATCTGACGGGGAGATCGGTGATGGACAGCGCGCTACGGCCGCATGGCCTGGGCGCGACGCAATGGTACGTCTTGCATCAGCTCGCCGAGGTCGGCCCGACGATGCAGCGCGATCTTGTGCGTCTGCTGGAGATCGAGCGCGCGACTTTGAGCATCGTCATCGCGTCGCTGGTTCGAAAGGGCTTGGTGGAGCAGGTCGCCGATGCGGCCGATATGCGCCAGAAGCAGCTTTTTTTGACACCAGCGGGCCGAGCCCTCTGGGACGAACTGCCTGATCTGGGCTTCATCCAGGACGTCGCGTTCGACGGCCTTTCCAAGAGCGATATCGAGATCGCGGCCCGGGTGCTCAGACAGGCGACCGAGCGTCTCCAGCAGCAATTGAAGGGCGTAAAGGCATGAAGATTTCTCGTTACCGGCGCGACCGGGCTCGTCGGCGAACGCCTGGCGCCGCGCCTGGTGGCGGCCGGGATGGAATGCCATGCCCTGGTCCGCAAGGGCGGCAAGGTTCCGAGCGGCGTTGTCGCGGCGGAAGGCGATCTCTTCGATCCGGCGTCGCTGGCCAAGGCGGTCGACGGCATGGAGGCGATCGTCCATTTGGCGGCGGTGTTCCGCACCCAAGACGTCGACCTGATCTGGAAAAGCAATCTGGAGGGGACGCAAAATCTGATCGCGGCGGCGCAGGCGCATGCCGACACGGCGCGCTTCATCCTGGCGAGCACCAGCAACGTCTATGATCGCCAGGGCGCTCGCCCGGCGCGCGAGGGCGACGCCGTCCAGCCCGAGCAGGCTTATCCGGCTAGCAAGGTCGCGGCTGAAGAGGCGTTGCGGCGGAGCGGGCTGAACTGGTCGATCACCCGCTTTCCCTTCGTCTATGGCGACGCCGACGGCCATCTGGAGATGCTGCCGCGTCATGTTGAGGCCTTCGGCTTCCATCCCGCGCATCGCATGAGCACGATACATCATCGCGATATCGCCACGGCGATGGAGATGGCGCTCGCCGGCGCGTTCGACGGGCGCATCGTCAACATCGCCGACGACGCGCCTCTTTCTATCTACGAGTTGGTCGGGCTCGCGGGCGGGACGATGAAGCCGTCAGCCGAGCCGACCCAAGACCCCTGGTTCCTGCACGTCGATACCTCGCTCGCGCGCAGCCTTGGCTTCAAGCCGAAGATCCAGACGGTCTATCAGGCGGCGCGGGAGGCCAGGCTCTAAGAGAAACGCGCTTAGAAGCTGGCCTACGCTTGAGGCATGGCCAAGTCCGCGGCCGCGCGTCAGTCGTCCGACGCGGACAGTCCCGTAGTAGCGGTGCATGGCCGGCGCGCCTCAGGGACATGAATTCAATGAGCAGTCTAGTCATCCCGATGCCTTGGCGTACTGCGGCGACCTGGGCGTCGGCGTCCGGAGCCCTGCCCATCTGCGGCGCTTCATCCTCATGGGCCTCTACGCCGGAAACCCGCGCGGCGTACGCTGAGCGTGATGCGCGCGCGTGCGAGCGCACGCCTAGGAGTTCGGCGCGCGTCTCTAGGCCCGTGCGGCGATCGGGCGCTCGTCAGCGCGTCTTTTGCAGCGCCTCCGGCGCCAGGGCGCGGGGCGCGAAGCGGGCCTCTCGGATGGCGCCCTTGAAGTAGTCGACCTTGTTCATGCGGGCGCCGATCGAGCTGCGCCCCGGGCCTTGGGGGGCGAAGGCGATGTCGGCCTCGCCCTGCAGTTCGCCGTTGACGAACGACCGGTAGGTCTTGCCGTCGTAGCTCTGGGCGACCCAGTACCAGGGGCCGATCGGATAGGTCTTGTCCAGGAACAGCAGGGTCTGCTTGTAGCCCTGCCCCGTGGCGAAGGCGTCCAGGCTCCAGGCGCCGTCCTTGACCCGGATCTCGAACAGGATGCGCGTCACCGAAGGCGGCGCGCCGGGCGTCGAATCCTCTTCATTGAGGTGGAACCAGCGCTGGGCGAAAGCCCCGCCATCGGGGCGGAACAGAGCCTCGAAGGTGAACTCGCCCATGCCGGCCAGCGGATGCTTGGCGATGACCAGACGATCGTCGACGCCGTCGAACTGGACAGCCTTGCCATAAGGACTGTCGACCAGGATCGGATCGCCCTCGACCATGGTGTCGACGCCGCCGATGTTGGAGAGGCGGTCGAAGACCCAACGGATCGGGCCGGGCCGCCGGGTCATCGCCTTCGCGCCGCCAGCCCATAGACCGCCGGCGAGGGCGCCGCCGCCGACCAGGACTTCGCGTCGTCGCAAAACGCCCATCACTCTGCTCCTCAAACCCCATCCAGCCCGATGCCAGCTTCCGGACCGTATAGGTCCGCTGCTCGGAAAGCGAAACGACGGGCGTTTAACCCGATCGCGGAAATGGTCGCGGCGACGGGCGCAGATCCGGGGCCGGCCAGCCCCCAACGCCCAGCAGACAATCCCTGAAAGCCTCGCACTGACTTGATGACAAAAGCTATTAAGGCAACGGCTTGAAGCCCTCGGCCTTGACCGTCCACTTCCCATCCTTGGGAAAGCCAGGGGTCGGTCCTTTCGAGCCGTCCCAGCCGCCCGCCATCATCGCCACGGCCGCCAGCAGCGAGCCGTTCGACGGGAAATAGGTCTCGGCCGCGCGGCGATAGCCTGGGCCGTCCGGTCCCATCGCCTCGCCCGCCGGCGCGATCTGACCGCCCGACGCCACGGTCGTGGGCACGACGACTTGAGCGTGTTCGTCCTGGTGCACGCGGGGCGTCATCCCCGAGACGCCGAACTTGTTGTTCTTGGCGTCGTAGAACAGCCAGTCGACGGCCTTGTCCGGTTCGCCCAGGCGCGCGGCGGTCATGGCCGCCATCGGATAGTCCCAGCCCCAGGTCTGCCGCAGATCCCAGTCGGTCTCCACGGCCTGCAGGGTGCGCCGCATGGTCTCCGGATCGGCCTTCCCGGGGATCAGGCCATAGGCCATCAGGAACGAGGGGTGGTCGCGGTTCATGCATTTGGGATCGACGGCGTGGTTGGAGCACGCGGCGCTCTTGGCCACGTCCCAGAAGTCGGGCGCGGACTCGGCCGGCAGGTAGAGGCCGTCCTTCGTCGCCAGCGGAGCCAGACCCCTGATAACCGCGTCCCACTCGGGCTTGCGCTTCAGGCCGGCGCGGGTCCGCCACGCTTGAGCCGTCTCCAGCCCCCAGCGGTAATATTCCAGCTCGAAGGCCGGGTTGAAGGTGGTCAGTGGGTCATAGTTCTCCTGCACCGGGATGATCGGCGGTCCCAGGATGAAGCGGCCCTTGTCGTCCTTGTGCGGGAAACTGGCCAGCAGGTCGGCGGTCTCGGAAACCAGTTGGCCGTACTTGGCCAGGGTCGCCTTGGTCGGTTTGTCGCGCCAGATCAGCTCGGACATCCAGATCGGATGCGGCTGCTGCCACATGATGAACGGCGAGACCTTGCTGGGACTGTCGACGCCGTCGGGCCCGACCATCTTCGGCCACCAGGCGCCCTTCAGGCCGTGGCTGGCCGCGCGAGCCTTGGCGTCCTTCAGATGTCCAATGTACCAGGGCAGGCTGCGCTCCAGGTACTCGGGCTTGTTCCAGAGCGCGAAGTGGCCCGCGTGCCAGGCGTGCATCTCGAGATGGAACTTGCCGTTCCAGCTGTTGGAGAACAGTCCCTCCTCCTGCGGCGGGACCTCGCCGGCGCCGTTCAACGCCATCAGGTACTGCGACAGCACCACGCGGCGCTCCAGCTCGGCCGCGCGCGGGTCGGTGCTGCCCGAGAAGTCGACGGCCGCGCCCCGCGTCCAATAGGACTTCCAGTGCGCCCGCGTGGCCTGGTCGGCGACGGTGACGGTCGGCAGTTGCTTGGGCAGTGGCGCGCGTGAGAAGGCCACCTCCAGCCCCAGCGTCCGCCCCTTGGCCCTGGGCGCGACGACGAAGGCATGCGGACCCGAGGCGGTGAAGTCGACCGCGCGATCAGCCTGCAGGGCGGCGACATAGCGGGTCTCGTCCAGCTGGCGCGAGACGTCGAGGCGGGCCGTCCCTTCCCCGGTCACCTTGGTGATGTGCAGTTCGGGGTGATCCCAGTCGGAGGGATCCGGATTGAGATTCCTGGAGACGCCGGGGAACTTCACCGACAGCTTCAGGCGGCCCTGCTCGACCAGCGCGGAGTCGATATCGACCACGATCATGTCGAGCCTCGGGTGGACCCGCGTGCGGACCGTCACGGCCTCGCCGTCATAGGTGAAGCGGCTGGTCAGCACGCCGGTCCACAGGTCCAGCGTCTGCTCGGTCTGCTTCAGGTCCTCGAACTTGGCGGGCTTGCCGGCCTTGTCGCGCAGGTCCAGCGCCACGCGGCCCAGCGAGAAGCGGTGCGGGTTCTCGCGAAGCCACAGCAGGGCCGGCCGCTTCTCGCCCTCGTTCCAGTCGGCCATGTAGGCGTAGGGCTGCTTCGTCCCGCGCACGTCGATCGGAACGGTCCCGTCGGCATAGGTGTAGTGGTTTGGATTGGGAAAGGCGTGCCAGGCCCACTGGGCTTCGGTCAGCAGCGGCGCGATCTTGCTGTAGGCCTCGGGGAACGTCTGAAGACCGGTGATGTCGGCGGTGAAGCCGATCTGGCCGTTGCCGACCATCAGCGGCGACGACGGATCGACGGCGGTCAGCTTGACGTCATGGCGGCTGACAAGGGCGCGGCGGTCGATCGGCTGGCCGAATGCCGATGTGGAAAGGCACGCGGCCGCGAGGCCGGCCATCAGAACGCGCTTCATCGGTTACTCCCAATCGTCTTGTTGGCGTGGCTCTAGGCCAGGATCGAGCGGTCGATCTCGGCCACGCTGTTGACCCCCGTCAGGGCCATCGCCACACGCATTTCCTTCTCGAAGAGGTCGAGCAGTTGCGTTACGCCGCTCTCGCCGCGAGCGGCCAGGGCGTAGACCCAGGCGCGGCCCAGCAGGACGCCCTGGGCCCCCAGGGCCAGCATCCGCACGACGTCGAGGCCCGAGCGCACGCCGCTGTCGGCCAGCACCGTCAGCCGGTCGCCTACCGCCTCGGCGATGGCCGGCAAGGCGCGGGCCGAGGACAGCACGCCGTCCAGCTGTCGCCCGCCATGGTTGGAGACCACGATGCCGTCCGCGCCGATATCGGCGGCGGCCTTGGCGTCCTCGGGATCCAGCACGCCCTTGATGACCAGCGGGCCCTTCCAGACCTCGCGGATCCACTCCAGGTCCTTCCACTGGATGGACGGATCGAAGTTCGCCCCCAGCCAGCCCATGAAGTCCTCGAGCCCGGAATTGTCGCCCAGCACCGGCGCCACATTGCCCAGGGTGTGGGGACGGCCCATGACGCCGACATCCCAGGCCCAGTCGGGCTTGAGCACCGCCTGCATGATACGGCGGGCGGCGGCGTTGGGACCGCTCATGCCCGAGTGGGCGTCGCGATAGCGGGCCCCGGGAACGGGCATGTCGACCGTGAACACCAGGGTCGTGGCGCCGGCTCCCGCCGCGCGGGCCAGCAGGTCACGCATGAAGGCCCGGTCGCGCAGCACATAGAGCTGGAACCAGATCGGCGCGCTGGAGGCCCTGGCGACCTCGTCGACGTCGCAGACGCCGACGGTGGACAGGCAGAACGGCACGCCCTTCTTGGCCGCAGCGCGAGCCGCCTGGCATTCGCCGCGACGGGCGTACATGCCCGTCAGGCCGACCGGCGCCAGGGCCACGGGCATGGCCTGCTCGACGCCGAACAGTGTCGCCTTGGTCGAGACCCGCGAGACATCCTTCAGCACCCGCTGGCGCAGCGACAGATCGGCGAGATCGGCGACGTTGCGCGCCAGGGTCCGCTCGGCATAGGCGCCGCCATCGATATAGTCGAACAGGAACCTCGGCAGGCGACGACGCGCCGCCTCCCGGAAGTCCGTGGTCGAGGAGACGATGGTCATCGCTACTGCAGGTTCACGAAGGCGCCGCCGTCGACCAGCAGGGCCGCGCCGGTGACGTACTTGGCCAGGTCCGAGGCCAGGAAGACGATCGGCCCGGCCAGGTCGTCAGGCTCGCCCAGACGGCCCAGCGGAATGCGCCCGGCCATGTAGTCGCGCTTCTTCTGGTCGGCGAGATCTTCCTTGTTGATCGCCGTCTCGATCGTACCCGGCAGCACCGCGTTGCAGCGGATGCCGTAGGGACCCAGCGCGATGGCGGTCGACTGCATCAGCGAGTTAACGCCGGCCTTGGTCGGGGTGTAGTGCGTCTGCATGCCACCACCGACCAGGGCGCTGATCGAGCTGACGGCTATGATCGCGCCGCCGTGGCCCTGCTTGACCATCTGGTTGGCCGCGGCCTGGACCATGTAGTAGGCGCCGTGCAGGTTGACCCGCATGGTGCGCTCCATGACCTCGGCCGGCATGTCGAGAAAGGTGTGGAAGGGGCAGATGCCCGCATTGTTGACGAAGACGTCGACCTTGCCGAACGCCTCGACCGCCGCCTGGACGAAGGCGGGCGCGGAAGCCACCTCGGCCACGTCGCCCTTCACGGCGATCGCGCGACGACCCAGGGCCTCGATCTGAGCGATCGCGTCGGCCGCGCCCGCCTCATCCGAGTGGTAGTTGATCGCGACGTCCGCCCCGTGCTGGGCGCAGCCGATGGCCGCGGCCTTGCCGATGCCTCCAGAGGCGCCGGTGACCAGCACGACCTTGTCCTTCAACAGCATGCGTTTCCTTCCCGGGCCGTCCGCCCGTCACTCGTTACTTCTTGCGCGCGGACCGCTCGCTCCAGCCCAGTTCGCGGCTGATCGCGTCGGCGGTGTTGCGGACATCGTCAGACAGCGCCTCCATCCGGGCGTCGTCCATGTACTGGGCGGCGCTGGAGAGGCTGATGGCGCCCACCGTCTTGCCGTCGACGCCCCGGATGGGCGCGGCGACGCAGCGGATCTGGTCTTCGTTCTCTTCAAGGTCGAAGGCGCGGCCGGCGGCGGCGTAGCCGCGCATGCGCTCCAGCCAGACCGGCAGGCCGAGCGCGCGCGGACCGGTCTCGGCCGTGAACAGTTGCTTCCAGCGCTCTTCGCCAAGGTCGAGGATCAGCGCCTTGCCCAGGCCGGTCGACGACAGCGGCTGGCGCTCGCCGATCCGCGAGCCGATCTCGACCCGCCGACGGCCCGGCACCTTGTCCAGATAGAGGGCCAGGTCGCCTTCCAGCACGCCGAGGTGGACGGTGTCGCTGGTCGCGTTGGACAGCTGTTCCAGGTACGGGCGCGCGACCTGCGGCAGGTGCATCTGCTCCCGAGCGGCGTAACCCAGTTCCAGCAGCTTGGGCCCCAGCGCATAGCCCTCGCGCGGGACGGAAGGTCAGCATCCGACGATCGACCAGAGCGGCCGCCAGGCGGTGCGTGGTGCTGCGGGTCAGACCCAGCGTCTCGGCCAGTTCGGTCAGGGCGATGGGACCGTTGGCGACGGCTTCGATCACGTCCAGGCCGCGCAGAAGGGTCTGGCTGCCCGACGGCTTTCCATCCCCATCCGCATCGCCGCGCTTGATTGACGCCTCTTGTTCCATTCTCTAGACATACCTCTCACATTGTGAAAGTCCACTCCTTCGGACCTTCATTTTGGACGTCAGTTTGCAGATCACGGCAACGAATAGCCAGGGTTTTCCCGAAATATGGGACTAACGTGCATTCGGGCCAGATTAGAGCCTGCCTCGGGGAGTCGACGCCGATGAGTTTTCCGAAGATCCGAGCCGTTCGGGCCTATGTCGTCAGGGGCGGCGGCGCCGACTACCACGACCAGGGTGACGGCCACTGGATCGACGATCACATCGCCACGCCGATGTCGCGCTACCCGGAATATCGCCAGAGCCGCCAGAGCTTCGGCATCAACGTGCTGGGCACGCTGGTCGTCGAGATCGAGGCCGCCGACGGCACGATCGGCTTCGCGGTGACCACCGGCGGCGAGCCGGCCGCCTATATCGTCGAGAAGCATCTGGCCCGCTTCCTGGAAGGCCGCGACCCGACCGAGGTCGAGAAGATCTGGGACCAGATGTACTTCTCCACCCAGTATTATGGCCGCAAGGGCCTGGTCGTGAACGCCCTCTCCGGCGTCGACCTCGCCTTGTGGGACCTGCTGGGCAAGCTGCGCCAGGAGCCGGTCTATCACCTGCTGGGCGGCAAGGTGCGGGATGAGCTGACTTTCTACGCCACGGGCGCGCGCCCGGACCTGGCCAAGCAGATGGGCTTCATCGGCGGCAAGATGCCCCTGCACCACGGCCCGGCCGAGGGCGAGGAGGGCCTGCGCAAGAACCTCGAAGAGCTGGCGACCATGCGCGAGCGATGCGGCGAGGACTTCTGGTTGATGTTCGACTGCTGGATGGCGCTGGACCTCAACTACGCCACCAAGCTGGCCCACAAGGCCAACGAATATGGCCTCAAGTGGATCGAGGAGGCCCTGAGCCCCGACGATTACTGGGGCTATCGCGACCTGAAAAAGAACGCCCCCAAGGGCATGCTGGTCACCACCGGCGAGCACGAAGCCACCCGCTGGGGCTTCCGCATGCTGCTGGAGATGGAATGCTGCGACATCATCCAGCCGGACGTGGGCTGGTGCGGCGGCATGACCGAGATCATCAAGATCTCGAACCTGGCCGACAGCCGCGGGGTGCTGTGCATCCCGCACGGCTCTTCCGTCTACAGCTACCACTTCGTCATCACCCGCCATAACAGCCCGTTCGCCGAGTTCCTGATGATGGCCCCGAAAGCCGACGAGGTGGTCCCGATGTTCCACCCGCAGCTGATCGGCGAGCCCGTGCCGGTGAACGGCAAGCTGAAACTCTCCGATGCGCCGGGCTTCGGCGTCGAACTCAATCGCGAGGTCGGCTTGCACCGCCCTTACGCCCGCTGATCCTCTCGAAAGCGTAGATCCATGAAACTGCTTCGCTACGGCCCCAAGGGCTCCGAAAAACCCGGCCTGCTCGACGCCGAGGGCCGGATCCGCGACCTGTCGGGCCACGTCGCCGACATCACCGGCGCACAGCTGTCGCCGGCCAGCCTGAAGGCCCTCGCCGCCATCGACCCGGCCTCGTTGCCGCTGGTCGAGGGCTCGCCGCGCTATGGCGTACCGGTCAACGGCGTTTCCAAGTTCATCGCCGTGGGCCTGAACTTCGCCGACCACGCCGCCGAGTCGAATCTGCCGATCCCCGAAGAGCCGGTGCTGTTCACCAAGGCCGTCAGCTGCCTGACCGGCCCCAACGATCCGGTGATGATTCCCAAGGGCTCGCTGAAGACCGACTGGGAAGTCGAGCTGGGCGTCGTGATCGGCACGCGGGCGCGCTATGTCAGCGAAGCCGAGGCCCTGGACCATGTGGCCGGCTACGTCCTGATCAACGACGTCTCCGAGCGCGCCTTCCAGATCGAGCGCGGCGGCACCTGGGACAAGGGTAAGGGTTGCGACACCTTCGGCCCGGTCGGCCCGTGGATGGTCACCTCGGACGAGGTCGGCGACCCGCAGAACCTCGGCATGTGGCTGGACGTCAACGGCCAGCGCAAGCAGGACGGCTCGTCCAAGACCATGATCTTCCCGATCAGCAAGCTCGTTTCGTACATCAGCGAGTTCATGAACTCTTGAGCCTGGTGATCTCATCACCACCGGCACCCCCCCCGGCGTCGGCATGGGCCAGAAGCCCGAGCCGGTCTACCTGAAGGCCGGCGACGAGATCCGTCTCGGCATCGAGAAGCTGGGCGAGCAACGCCAGATCGTCGTGGCCTGGACCCAGGAAGGCGTACAGTGAGCGGCATCTACGCTGATCGTTTCTCCGGCCGCCGCGCGATCGTCACCGGCGGAGCGTCAGGCCTCGGCAAGGCCGTCGCCGCGCGCATCATCGCCGAGGGCGGCAAGGTCGCCCTCTGGGACCTGGACGCCGCCAACCTGGAAGCCGTCGCCCTCGAAATCGGCGCCAGCCACACCGTGGCCCTGGACGTCTCCGATCAGGCCGCCGTCGCGGCGGCCGCCAAGGCCTCGAACGCGGCCCTCGGCAAGATCGACATCCTCGTTGCCTCGGCCGGCATCACCGGCGCCACCGTTCCGGTGCACGAGTTCCCGATCGACAGCTGGAAGCGCGTGATCGACATCAACCTGAACGGCATCTTCTACTGCTGCCGCGAGACGGTGCCCTACATGCTGGCCAACGGCTACGGCCGGATCGTCAATGTGGCCTCGGTGGCCGGCAAGGAAGGCAACCCCAACGCCAGCGCCTATTCGGCGTCGAAGGCCGGGGTGATCGGCCTGACCAAGTCGCTGGGCAAGGAGCTGGCCACCAAGGGCGTCATCGCCAACAGCCTGACCCCCGCCACCTTCGAGAGCCCGATCCTGGAACAACTGCCCAAGAGCCAGGTCGACTATATGCGCGGCAAGATCCCTATGGGCCGCCTGGGCGAGGTTCACGAGAGCGCGGCCATGGTCTGCTTCATGGCCAGCGAGGAATGCAGCTTCACCACCGCCGCCACCTTCGACACCTCAGGCGGCCGGACAACCTTCTGATCGCGGAGCGACCCGGAAAACCGGGCGCCTAGGAGAGGAATGCTCATGGGCGCCCTGCCCTTCGTCGATGCGCACATCCACCTGTGGGACCTCACGCGCATCCGCTATCCCTGGCTGACGCCGCCGTTCGACGACAACGGTCCGAACGGCAGCGTCGAGCCGATCGCACGCACTTATCTGCTCGACGACTACCTGGCCGACGCCAAGGCCTGGAATGTCGTCGGGGCGGTGCATGTGGACGCGGGGGCGGAAGCTGCCTCGGCGCTCGACGAGACCCGCTGGCTGCAGGCGTTGTCGGACGAGCGCGGCCTGCCCACAGGCCTCGTCGCCTTCGCCGCCCTGGACGCGCCGGACGCCGAGGCGCTGCTGGAGGCTCACGCCGCCCACCGCAGCGTTCGCGGCGTCCGCCACATCGTCAACTGGCACGCCGATCCCAAGCGCACCTACACACCGCGCGACGTGACCGGCGATCCGGCCTGGCGCACGGGCTTTGGCCTACTGGCCAAGTACGGCCTGTCCTTCGACCTTCAGTGCTATCCGGGGCAGATGCTGGGCCTGGTCGACCTGTTCGCCGCCCATCCCGACACGCCGGTGATGATCAACCACGCCGGCATGCCCGTCGACGCCGACAAAACCGAATGGCGCGAAGGCATGAAGGCCCTGGCCGCCCTGCCCCATGTCTCGACCAAGCTGTCGGGCTTCGGTTTCGTCCACCGCCGGTGGACGGAAGAGCAGATCCAGCCCCTCATTCTCGAAGCCATCGAGATCTTCGGGACCGATCGCTGCATGTTCGCCAGCGACGTGCCGACCGACAAGCTGTTCGGCAGCCTGGACAGGCACCTGACGGCGTACACTGCGATCACCGCCGGCTTCAGCGAGGACGAGCGTCGCGATCTCTTCGGACGCAACGCTAACCGTCTCTACCGCCTGGGCCTCGCCGTCTGACACGCCATAACGAAGACAAGAACGGGAGAAGACCATGACGCCCAATCCGCTGCTCGGCGTGCTGTTCCACTGGCTGGGCGGCCTGGCCTCGGCCAGCTTCTACGTGCCCTATCGCGGCGTGCGCCGCTGGTCGTGGGAGATCTTCTGGCTGACCGGCGGCGTCTTCTCCTGGCTGCTGGCCCCCTGGTTCTTCGCCGCGATCCAGACCCGGGACCTGATGGGCGTGATGAGCCAGGTGCCGGGCAATATCGCCGGCCTCTGCGTCCTGTTCGGCGTACTCTGGGGCTTCGGCGGCCTGACCTACGGCCTGACGATGCGCTATCTGGGCCTGTCGCTGGGCATGGCCGTGGTGTTGGGCCTCTGCACGGTGTTCGGCACGCTGATCCCGCCGATCGTCCAGGGCGACTTCGCCGAGAAGCTCCTGAACAACGCCTCGGGCCGGATCATCCTGCTGGGCCTCATCATCACCCTGGCCGGCATCGTCGTCGTGGCCCTGGCCGGCGCGCGCAAGGACGCCGCCCTCTCCGAGGACGCCAAGAAGGCGGTCATCGCCGAATTCGACTTCAAGAAGGGCGTCGCCGTGGCGATCTTCTCGGGGATCATGTCGGCCTGCTTCGCTTTCGGCCTCGCGGCGGGCGAACCGATCAAGGCGCTGTCGGCCGCGGCCGGCACCGGCCCGCTGTGGACCGGCCTGCCGGTGCTGTGCCTCGTCATGTTCGGCGGCCTGTTGACCAACGGGGTCTGGTGCGGCTTCCTGATCGTCCGTAACAAGAGCGCCGGCCAATGGCGGGGCGGGGCGGCGCCGTCCGAAGAGACCCCTTCTCAGGAGGCCGCCAAAGCCAAGCCGCCGCTGCTGGCCAACTACCTGCTCTGCGCCCTCGCGGGCACGGCCTGGTACTTCCAGTTCTTCTTCTACACGATGGGCGAGAGCCAGATGGGCAAGTTCGGCTTCTCCAGCTGGACGCTGCACATGGCCAGCATCATCATCTTCGGCACTGTCTGGGGCTTCGCCCTGCGTGAGTGGAAGGACGCCCGTCCGGCCGTGAAGGCCACGGTCTGGGGCGGCGTGGCCCTGCTGATCCTGGCCACCGTCGTCATCGGCTATGGCAACAAGATCGGCGCCGGCTAAGGCCGCTGTCTCCCGTCACAATCCTACGCTAGGGTCGCCCGCAACGGGCCCCTAGCGCCTGGGGATCAAGCGAGGAGATCACCCATGAAGATCGTCACCAGCCTCAGCTTCAAGGGCGAATGCCGTCAGGCCTTCGACTTCTACGCCCGGGTTCTGGGCGGCAAGGTCACCGCCGCCTTTCCGTTCGGCGAAGGCCCGCCCGACACGCCGGTCGACGCGCGTTACAAGGATTGGCTGATGCACGCCTGGCTGGAGATCGGCGACCAGGCGATCATGGGCGCGGACATGCCGCCCGAATTCGCCCCCAACATCGACAAGCCCAAGAACGGCTTCGACGTCACCTATCACACCGATGACCCGGCCGAGGCGCGCCGCGTGTTCGACGCGCTCTCGGAAGGCGGCAAGGTCGGCATGGATTTCGCCGCGACCTTCTGGTCGCCGGGCTATGGCAGCTTCACCGACAAGTTCGGCATCCCGTGGATGATCAACACCATCCCGGCCCAGGCCTGAAGCGGCGATCGTCCGCCGCGCGCTCTACTCGGCCGAGATCGAGGCGCGCAGGCGGGCGGCGACGTCGCCCAGGGTGATGGCGTTGAGCGAGTCGTTGACCTCGAGAACACCCTGGCCATGCTGTTGCGACAGATTGCCGGTAAAGTCGGTGATGGCCGTGATGTGCTGAGCCAGCAGATCGACCGTGTGCAGTTCCTGCATCACCGACAGGCGGTGCTCGTTCGGAACGACTTCCAGGATTTTGCCGAGGGCGACGTCCAGATGTCCGCACGCCACCGCGGCGATCGACATCTCAGTCGAGATCGCCTTCAGCACCGTTTCAACGCTCGCAGGCGCGAGTTTTTCCGACATCAGTACCCCCTGATTCCCTTAAGGGGACGTGAGCACGCGCCGCCCGGTGACGGCAAGCCCTTGATTTGTGCGGCGAATTATCGCGGCAGAACAGCGACCGCCGGAAACAACGTCAGATGGTGGTCCGGCGCAACAATTCGTCTCGGCGCTCAGCCATCTCGCGGCGGGTGCGTTCCAGCGCGTCGCGCTCGGCCATCGACAAGAGAGTCTCGACCGTGCGGTTCAGGTGATCATGGATCACCCGGCGCGCTTCCTTGGGATCCCGCTCGCGCAGAGCCGCGACAATGCGGTGATGATCCTCGGCGAAACTCTTCGGATCGGCCAGGCGCGCGCGGCGCAGCTGGCTGGAGCAGTCGGGAAACTGCCGACGCAGCGTCCAGATCTCCTCGACCGCCGCGACGATGGCGGCGTTACGGGTGGCATGGGCCACGGCCAGGTGGAAATCGTGCTCCAGCCGTTCACCGTCCTCCGTGGCGGCCAGGTTGGCCAGGTCGCGCGCCACGCGCTCCAGCCCCGCGACCTGCTCGTCGCTGACGGCGGCGGCGGCCAGGGCGCAAGCCTCGCCCTCGAACAGGCGTCGGGCCTCGGTCAGCTCCAGGGCGCTGACCTCGGCCTCGGCGACATCCTCCTCGGGCTTCACCCGGGCGGTGACATAGACGCCGGAGCCCTGCCGGGCCTCGACCAGCCCTTGAAACTCCAAGGCGATCATCGCGTCGCGGATCGTCGGCCGGCTGACGCCGAACGAGTCGGCCAGTCCCCGCTCGGAGGGCAGGCGGTCGCCGGAAACATAGCGCCCCTCGGCGATCGAGGCCGCGATCGAGCGGGCCACCTGCTGGTAGAGCTTCTGGGGATCCGCCGCCGCGCGCATTAAACCTCGCCTTCAATGGAGCGGGTCCATCTTAGCGCGAGGTCTGACCTTTGGAAGCGGAGCCTTGCGCCAGCTTGCGAACTTCGCTGGCCGACAGCAGGAACGCGCCGACGCCATAGAGCTGAGTATCGTCGCGGCCCACCTGGTCGGGCGCGACACCGA
The DNA here is from genome assembly GCF_044056025.1 of Caulobacter sp. UC70_42. Lineage (NCBI taxonomy): Bacteria > Pseudomonadati > Pseudomonadota > Alphaproteobacteria > Caulobacterales > Caulobacteraceae > Caulobacter > Caulobacter sp. UC70_42. The sequence goes on from NZ_CP171994.1 coordinate 5,311,528, forward strand.
CACGCTGCACCCAGCCTAGACGGCCGTCCGGCTCGACCGCCGCGTCCAACGCCTTCCAGCCCTTGTCGATGGCCGGACCGTACTTGGCGCGAGACAGCAGGCCGTGGTTCACGCCCCAGGCCAGGCCGTAGACGAAGAAGCCCGTGCCGCTGGTCTCCGGCGTCTTCTGCGGCTCCAGCAGGGAGACGGGCCAGTAGCCGTCCGCGCCCTGCAGAGTCACGATCTTGGCCGACATCTGCTTGAAGATCGCCTCGTATTTCGGCCGGCTGGGATGATGGGCCGGCAGGTCCTGCAGGATTCGCGCGATGCCCGCATAGGCCCAGCCATTGCCGCGTCCCCAGAAGATCTTCGCGCCCGCCTCGCTACGCCGTTTGATGAAGCGGCTGTCGCGGAAATAGAGGTGGTCGGTCTTGTCGTAGAGATAGTCGGTGGTCGCCCAGAACTCGCGGTCGGCGTGGTCCAGGTAACGCTTGTCGCCGGTGGCCTTGGAGAGACTGACCCAGGCCGGCGGGGCCATGAAGATGGCGTCGCTCCAGCACCAGCGAACCTGGCAATAGGGGTCGCCCTTGGCTGGCTTCGGTTCGAAATCCAGCGACACCGTCGATCGGGTCCGCCAGCACCGCGTCGAAGCGGGCGCGGATCGGCGTCAACTTGCTCTGGTCCTTGGTGCGACCAGCGGCCCAGACCCAGACGGCGCCGGTGGCGTCGGCGTCGGCGTGGCGCGGACGGTGGTCGAAGCCCCACTGCTCGGCCTCGCCGTGCTTGAGGATCGCGGTGGTCAGGTACGGATCCTGGGTCGCGTCGGCGAAGGTGTAGAGGCCGATATAGAAGGCCGCCTGGATCCAGTCGCGGGCGCCTCCGTGTCCTTGCGGAACGAACTGACCGGCACGTAGTCGAAGTTGTCCATGTGGGCCAACTGCCAGGCCGCGACCTTGCGACCCGCCGCATCGACCGACGAGGCCGGAACACCGACAACGGCGGCCTTGGGCGTGACCATGGCCGGCGCGGCCATGGCGGGCGCGGCCACGGTCAGGATGGCGACCGCGACGGCCGTCTTCAGAAGCGTCTTGAAGGTCATTGAAGCGTTTCTTCCCGTCTTTTCTTGTTGGCCTGCGTCTAGTATCCCGGGCCGAGGTCAGAGACCGCCAGGACGTCCATATCGTCGAACTCGAGGTTCTCCCCGCCCATCGACCAGACAAAGGTGTAGTTCGAGGTGCCGACCCCGCTGTGGATCGACCAGCTTGGCGAGAACACCGCCTCGCCCTCGTCCATGAACACCGCGCGCGGCTCCGACGGTTCGCCCATCAGGTGCATGACCCGGCCGGGGTCGGTGTCGAAGTACATGTAGATCTCGCTGCGCCGGCGATGGGTATGCGGCGGCATGGTGTTCCAGACATTGCCGTCCGCCAGTTCGGTGAAGCCCATCACCAGCTGGCAGGTCTCGACGATGCCGGGGCGGATCGACTGGCGGATCACCCGGCGGTTGGCGGTCGTCGCCTCCCCCGCCTGGATCGTTCGGGCTTCGTCGCGCCGCACCCGCTTGCTGGGGTGGTTGGCATGGGCGGGGTAGCTCACGAAGTAGAACCTGGCCGGGTTGGCGGCGTCGTCGCTCTCGAAACTGACGGCTTGCGTCCCACGCCCGATATAGAGGCTGTCGTGACGCGCCAGATCGAAGCTCTCCCCATCCAGGATGACCACGCCTGGACCGCCGATATTGATCACGCCCACCTCGCGGCGCTCGCAGAAGAACCCCGAGGCCAGTTCCTTGTGAGTCGGCAGGTCCAGGGCCGCATCGGTCGGCGTCGCCGAGCCGACCACCGCCCGTTCGATCTCCAGATAACTGAGCGAAAGCTCGCCCGGCCGGAACAGCTTGTCGATGACGAAGGTGTCGCGCAGCTCGCGCACCGTCATGCGGCTCATGCCGGCGCGGTCGGTGCTCTCACGATAGTCCATTTGAACGCTCATCGGCCGCACTGGCCTCCACTTCGGGAAGGTCGATGGCCGGTCGCCGAACTCACCGACGGTCGCTCCAAGGCGCGCATCCATGCCCCGTTTCACTGGTTGCTAAACTGACATTACCAATCTCGCCGCAACGCCGTAAAGGACGAACGCGCCTCGATTGCAAGTGGAATGCTGTCACCGCCAATGCTCGCTCGACAGTCGACGAGATTAGGCAATAAAATCAACCACTAGGTCACATACCGATCATACGATCACAACGGATAATGGCCTGACCTAGAGCCAGGCATTGAGCATGCCAATTATCCGGAAAACCAGGACAGACCCGTCCCGCGCGCCGACGACCTGAGCTTATAGCCTTTGGACCCCCGCCTTCGAGACCCGATCACCCCCGCGGATCCGGTCCTCTGTGGAGAGGTCTATTTGGCGGCGCTGGCGGCGCGGAGGGCGATCTCCTCGCGCTTGGCCGCCAGGCTCTCGCGCGTGCGCTCGATGGCTTCCAGTTCGGCGGTCAGCAGAAATTCTCGATCAGCCCGCCCAGGTGGGTCTGCATGGCCGCGCGCGCGGCCTTCGGATCGCGCGTGCGCAGCGCCTCGACGATCTCCTGGTGCTCGTCCTTGAGCGGCCGCTTGCGCACATGGCGGGCCTTTTCCAGCATCTGCATGCAGAGGCGAGAACGGTAGCGCAGGTCCCAGGCGCTCTCGATGATCCGCACCACGGCGTTGTTGCGCGTCGCCTGGGCGATGGAGATGTGGAACTGGCGGTCAGCCAGCTCGGACTGCTCCTTGGTCGAGGCGTCGCTGTTCATCTCGGCGACCAGGGTCTCGAGATAGGCCAGCTCCTCGTCGGTGATCAGGGTGGCCGCCAGGGCGGCGGCCTCGCCCTCGAACAGGCGGCGAGCCTCGGCCTGCTCGAACGCCCCGATATCGAGATCCTTCACGGGCGGTGGCGGCTGGTCGAGACGAACATAGACGCCCGACCCTTGGCGAGCCTCCAGCAGCCCGCGCATCTCCAGCGCGATGACGGCGCGGCGGACGGTGGGCCGCGAGACGCCGAACTCGTCGGCCAGGTCGCGCTCGGACGGCAGGCGATGGCCCGGCTGATAGACGCCGTCGGCGATCGCGCCGCTGATCGTCGCGGCGACCTGCTGATAGAGCCTGGAATCCGGCGTAGAGGTCGACATCACAAGCGGCCACGGACAAGCGCCACGATCGGCGCGTCACACAGGACTAGCGCGCGTCCAGCCTGCCCACAAGCGTCCGCGATCCGGAGGTGGCCTTACCATACCCTCCCGGCGAAGCGACCGGAGGGAGGAACTCCGGCCGCCATCGTCGTCCGCCCCGGGAGGAGGTTGGCGCAAGGTACGCAGCGCCTTGGTCGACGAGCAAGCGACTGAGCAAAGGTGGAGCCCAGCTCGTCGCGCTCGCCGAACTTAACAAAACTGTCCGGCCGCGCAATCAAAAATGGCCTGACCAATTTGACATTGGCGCGCGAATTCATACGACCAATTTGGTAGCGCTATCCTGCCGTCATGCGGCCCGCTTCAGTCCCCAGGGATGGGCCGGATAGAACTGGGCCATCATCCGCCCGACATAGTCGACGAGACGCGGATAGCTTTCCGCCTCGCAGCGCAACGGCGAGTCGAAGTGTGGCGTCATGATCCCCGCCAGCATGGCGAAGGCCGTGGCGTCGACACCGACCGGGTGGCTGTCGCGCATCAGATAGGCCTTGTCCTCAAGGAGTTCGTCCAGCGAGCGCAGCGACAGGCTGCCCAGCCAAACGACCTCCTCGCGCAGATGACGGCCGACGCCAACCGCGCGGATATTGCCGGCGATCGCTTCCTGCAGGCCGCGCCTCAGGTCATCGCGCAGATGTTCCGGCGCCTCGTCGAACCACCGTGCGGCGCCCTTGGCGAAGTTGGCCGGATCGAGGTGCCGGAAATAGGCCGACACCCAGCCCAGCTGGTTCTCGATCATGCGCTCGATCGCCCACGCCTGGGCGCGCTCCTTGCCCGACAGGCCGATGTCGAGGTCGATCGCGTACTTCTGCTCGATGTGAGCGCGGATGAAGGTCGAGTCGCCGATCGCCACGGCGGCGTCCTCGATCCATGGCAACTGACCCTTGGGCGCGGTCTCGCGACTGCCCTTGGTCTTTTTGTAGTCGAGACCAGCCATCATCAGCTGGACCTCTGTCTTGGTCACATAGGGGCTGATCTCAGGCAGCCCGAACCCGGCTCCGGCGGCGAATAGCGTGATCATCGTCCCTCTCCGTCACGAATGTCGTGGTGACGACTTGCTACCGCCAGGCTACTGCCAGCATGCTGTCAGTAGCGATCGCCGATATTCCAGCCCATGAGACGCGCCGAACGCCTTTTCCAGATCATCCAGATCCTGCGCCGCAGCCGCGCGCCGGTGACCGCCGACGCCATAGCCGCCGAGCTGGAGACATCGAAGCGCAGCGTCTATCGCGACATCGCGGCCCTGGTCGGCCAGCGCGCGCCGATCCGCGGCGAGGCCGGGATCGGCTATGTGCTGGAGGCCGGCTTCGACATGCCGCCCCTGATGCTGACCCCGGACGAGATCGAGGCGGCTGTGCTGGGCGCGCAATGGGTGGCCGGACGCGGCGATCCCGTCCTTGCCAAGGCCGCCAACGACCTGATCAGCAAGATCGCCGCGGCTGTACCCGACCGCCTGCGGCCCTATGTTCTGGAACCGGCGATCGGCGCCTCCCCAGCCTGGAAACCCGAGACCGATCGCATCGACGTCGCCCAGGTCCGCGCCTGGATCCACGCCGGTCGCAAGATCCGCCTGGACTACAGCGACGGCGCAGGGACGGTCAGCGCGCGGGTGATCTGGCCGGTCACCGTCGGCTATCGCGAGACCATCCGCATGATCATCGCCTGGTGCGAGCTGCGCGAAGCCTTCCGCACCTTCCGCACCGATCGCGTGGTCGGCGCGGAGTTTCTGGAAGAACGCCACGGCAAGCGGCCGGCCGTGCTGCGCGGCGAGTGGATCAAGTTCCGTGACGCCGAGATCGCAGCCTGGAAGTTGAAGGAAAAGGCGGACTGCTGAAGCGCGCCTAGAGTCCGTGCCGCTTGGCGAAGGTCTCGAACAGGCTCGGCCAGGCCGCCACCGGCTTGCCCGGCGTGCCGCGCAGTCCAAAGCCGTGCCCCCCCTCCTCGAAGATGTGCAGCTCGGTCGGCACGCCCTTGGCCTTCAGCGCCGCGAACATCACCAGGCTGTTCTCGACCGGCACGGACTTGTCATCGGCGGCATGCAGCTGGAACACCGGCGACAGACCAGCCGTCACCCGGCGCTCGGGCGAAATCGCCGCGGCCCGCTCGGACGAGGCGTCGGCGGTCAGCAGTTCCTTGCGCGAACCGGCGTGGGCGATGGCCGGGTCCATGCTGATCACCGGGTAGATCAGGCCGGACAGGTTGGGCTTGGCCGAAAGATCGTCGGCGGCGTCGACCGAGGCGTAGGTCTTGTCGGCGAAGCGGGTCGTCAGGCTGGCCGCCAGATGGCCGCCGGCCGAGAAGCCCATGATGGCCACGCGGTCAGGGCTGAAGCCCATCTCGGCCGCTCGCGACCGGACCAAGCGGATGCCCCGCTGGGCGTCCTGCAGGGGCGTGTCGGCGCCCGCCGCCCAGCCGTCGCCCGGCATGCGATAGAACAGGACGAAGCAGGCGTAGCCGCGCTGGTTCAGCCAGCGGGCCATCTCGTAGCCCTCCTTGTCCAGAACCGCGCGCACGTAGCCGCCGCCGGGGATCAGCATCACCGCCGCGCCATTGGGGGTCTTGGGCCGGAACACCATCAGCATCGGCTTGCGGGTATGGACCATGGCCCGGTCGCGCACGCCGTTGGGATCGCCCCGTTCGAGGATCACTTCCTCGACCGTCACCTTCTCGGCGCCGGGCGGGCCGGCGGGCCAAAGGACGATGGACTCGGTGGGATCGGCCAGGGGCGGCGTCGGCCCGGCCTCGACACGCTTGGCCGCCAGCGAAGCGAGGAAGCCGGTGACAAAGGTCGCCAGGGCGCCGCGACGGTTCAGCATGGATCTAGCCTTCTGACGGGATGTTGTGGGGGGACCCTAGTGTCTGGGAAACCGGTTTCCTAGCCCTGCGCGAACCGAAGATGATGCAGCACGATCCCACTGGTCGTGGCGACATTCAGGGAGTCGAAACCGCCCGCCATCGGGATGCCGATGGTCCTCGCCCGCGCCATCACCTCGGCCGTCAAGCCCGGCCCCTCCGCGCCCAACAGCACCGCCGTCCGGGGTGCGGGGGTCAGCCGCGCCAGGACCTCGGTCGCCGCGGGGCTCAGCGCGAGGCCTTCGAAGCCCGTCGCGGCCAACAGGCCGGCGATGTCCTCGCCACGCCCCAGCCTGGCGGTGGGGATCGAAAGCGCCGCGCCGACCGAGACGCGGATGGCCTTGCGGTACAGCGGATCGCAGCAATCGGCGTCAAGGATCACCGCGTCGGCCCCGAAGGCGGCGGCGTTGCGATAGATGCCGCCGATGTTGTCGTGATTGGCGATGCCGCACAGCACCAGCACGATCGCTCGCGCCGGCAGGCCCGCCAGCAGATCACGCGCCGGGATCGGATCGGGCTTGCGCCCGACAGCCAGCACGCCGCGATGCAGGTGAAAGCCGGCGATGGCGTCGACCACCGCCTGATCGGCGAGGTGAACGGGGACATCCTCCGGCAGGCCCGCGAAAACGTCGGCCAGCTTGTCCTTGCGCTTCGGATCGATCAGCAGCGAGACCACCCGCCGCGGGGCGTCGCGAACGAAGGCCCGCAGCACGGTCTCGCCCTCGGCGATGAACAGGCCCTCGCGCCCGACCAGATCGCGCTCCTTGATCGCCCGGAATGGGGCGACGGCGGGATCGTCGGGATCGGTGACGACGCGGAACTGGGGCAAGGCGATCTCCGAGAGCGGCGGTTAGCGCACACCCCGTATCGGCAGGATCGCCAGACCGCCAGCCAAAGCCAGCCCCGCGGCCATCAGGAAGAACAGCTGGAAATTCCCGTGGGTCGGCCCCAGGCTCCATACGGCCAGGGCCGGCGCCAGGGCCTGAGGCAGGGTGTTGGCCAGGTTGATCACGCCCAGATCCTTGCCCGCGTCGCGTTGCGACGGCAGCACCTGGGTGACCAGGGCGATGTCGACGGCGCAGTAGCAGCCCGCCCCGCAGCCATAGACGACATAGGCGGCCAGCAGAACGTTCCAGTCCGAGGTCAGCGAGAACACGACCATCGACGCGGCGATGGTCAGGGCGGCGCCGAAGGCGAAAAGCTTGCGCCGTTGCATCCGGTCGGACAGCACCCCGCCCACCATGGCGCAGGCGACGTTGAAGACCGTCGAGACCGTCGCCAGGATCGCCAGGCCTTCCTCCGAGCGATGACCCGGGAAGAGACGCGGATACTCCACTACGTCCTGCAGGAAGTAGAGCATGTAGCTCTGCACCAGGCTCAGGGCGACCAGCACCATGAACCGGCCGGCCCAGGCGAAGGCGAAGTCGGGATGCTCGCGCGGACTGACCCACAGGCCGGCGATGAACTCCCGCAAGTGGAACGGCGGCACATCGGCTTTCGCCAGAGGCGGGTCCTTCAGGCGCAGCACGAAGGGCGCCAAGCCCAACAGCAGCGCCGCCGAGATCACCGCGTAGCGCTGCCACTCGACGACCAGCAGGCCGCCGATGATCACCGCGCCGGCGGCCGTGCCGATCGGGTTCCCCAGGCTGAGGAAAGCCGCCACCATGCCTTTCTGGGTGTCGGGCACGCGGTCGGGCATGACGGCCACCAGGGCCGAAAAACACAGGTTGAAGGTCAGCTGAAACAGGATGACGCCGCCGATCAGGGCCAGCGGCGTCCTGGCGTTCATGATCGCCAGATAGGCCAGGGACGCGCCGATCGCGCCGACCACCATCCAGGGCCGCCGGCGACCGAAGCGCGAGGTGGTGCGGTCGCTGATCGCGCCGGCCAGCAGGTTGGCGATGCTGGCGGCGATCGCGCCATAGAACGCGACCTGGCTCAGCACCACCGCCTTGGAAGCCGCGTCGATCGACTCGGCCTTCAGCGGCAGAAGGACTTGCAGAAGCGGTTGGAACGAAACAAAGGCCCCGATCTGGGCGAGCGTGTAGGCGGCGATGAAGTTCGCGCGCACCGGCTCCTTGGGCCGCGCTCCGTCGTCAGGCCGCACTCGTCACCTCCCCCGGGACCACGGCGACCGCCACGCTCCCAAACGCTTTTGATAGAGCCCGCTTCCAACCGGCTCGTCGCGATCTTTCGCCGCGTCCAGCCCGGACAGTGGCCGCGCCTTCGTTGCGGCACAAGGGGTCCCGTGCGGTTAAGCGGGGAGTTTCCTTATCCCCCGCGTAAGCTCTAGGTTGGCCTTATGAACATGAGTCAGAACAGCGTCGGGACGGTCTGATGGCCTCGGTGACGATCTACGACGTCGCCGCGCGGGCGGGCGTCTCGATCAAGACCGTTTCGCGGGTGATGAACAAGGAGCCGAACGTCCGGCCCGCCATGCGCGACCGTGTCCTGGAGGCGGCTGGCGAGCTGGGCTACAGCCCCAACCTGTCGGCGCGCAGCCTGGCCGGCTCGCGCTCGTTCGTGATCGCCGTGTTCGTCGACGCGGCCCTAACCATCGACCACTGGCAAAGCGAGCGCGGCGCGGACTATCTGTCTCGCATCCAGCTGGGCGCGACCCTACGCTGCCGTGAGGCCGGCTATCACCTGCTGATCGAGTTGATCGATAACGACGGCCCGAATGTGCGCCAGGACGTGGCCGGCTTTATCGCCGCGCTGAAGCCTGACGGCGTGATTCTGACGCCGCCCTCCTCCGACAATCCCGGCGTGCTGGAAGCCTTGGACAAGAGCGGCACGCCCTATGTTCGCGTTGGCCCCGAACGCGCAGAGGGCTTGGGTCCGCGCGTGCACATGGACGACGTCGCGGCCGCCCGCGAAATGACCGAACATCTGGCCGCTCTCGGCCACGAGCGGATCGGCTTCATCGTCGGCGAGCCGCGCTACGGCGCCAGCCAGGCGCGGCGGCAAGGCTATCTGGAGGCCATGAGGGCGCGCGGCTTGTCGGTCGCCGAGGGCTGGGTGCGCCAGGGCGACTTCACCTTCCAATCGGGACTGGAGCAGGCCAAGGCGCTGCTGGCCCTGCCCGAGCGGCCGACAGCGATCTTCGCCAGCAACGACGACATGGCCCTGGGCTGCATCGCCGCGATCGCCGAGGCCGGACTGATGACGCCGGGCGATATCTCCGTGGCGGGCTTCGACGACAGCCCCAGCTCACGCTTCAGCCGCCCACAGCTGACGACCGTGCGTCAGCCGGTAGCGGAAATGTCGTCGGTGGCGGCCAAGCTGCTGATCGCTCAAGCCAAGAGCAACGATCCGCCAGAACGACCGGTGGACGAGCTCATGCCGTTCGAGCTGATTCACCGCGCCTCGACAGCCCCGCCGCCGAGATAGGCCTCAGCGTCCCGGACGGGCGAAGGCGGCGACGCGGGCGCGGGCGGCGTGGACCGGGTTCTCGGCGGGCTGCTCGCGGTGAGTCGGCTGGAAGTTCCGCGGACCGCCGCCCAGGCGGAAAGCGCCCACCCGGTTCGACAGGTCGGCGGCTTCGGCGCGCAGGGCGTGGGTGGCTTCGGTCGATTGCGAGACCATGGCGGCGTTGCGCTGGGTCACCTGATCCAGCTGGTTGACGGCCGAGTTGACCTGCCCCAGGGCGGTGGCCTGCTCGCTGGCCGAGGCGGCGATGGCGTTGACCAGTTCGTCGATGCCGCCGACCTTCTCATGGATGCCGCGCAGCGCCTCGCCCGTCTGGCCGACAAGGTCGACGCCCTCGCTGACCTGACGGCTCGATTCGGTGATCAGCGACTTGATCTCGCTGGCCGCCTGCGACGAGCGCTGAGCCAGGGCCCGCACCTCCTGCGCCACGACGGCGAAGCCCTTGCCGCTATCCCCCGCTCGCGCGGCTTCGACGCCGGCGTTCAGGGCCAGCAGGTTGGTCTGGAAGGCGATCTCGTCGATCATGCCCAGGATCTGGTTCACCTGCGAGGACTGGGCCTCGATCTTGGTCATGGCCTCGGCCGCCCGGGTGACGATGTCGCCCGAGCGCTCGGCCTCGGTCGAGGCTTCGCTGATGCGCGAGGATACCTCGCGGGCGCTCTTGGCGGTCTTGCCGACCGCGCCGGTCAGTTGCTCGACCGCGGCGGCGGTCTGCTCCAGCGTGGCGGCCTGCTGTTCGGTGCGTTCCGACAGATCCTCGGCGCTCCGAGCAATCTCGTCAGCGCTCGAGCGGATGCCGCCAGCCGAGTGCTCGACCGAGCGCATGGCCTCGCCCAGAGCGCCGACGGCCTGTTCGAAATCGACCTTCAGGCTGTGGAACTCGGCGCCAGATCGCCCTCGACGCGGGCCGACAGGTCACCGGCCGCCAGCCGCGACAGGGCGTCGCCGACCGCCTTGACGGCCTGGGCCTGCCGCTGCTCGGCGGCCTCGCGCTCGACCTCAAGGGCCTCCCGCTCTTCCTGCAGCAGCGAGAGATAGCTGGAGATGGCCAGTTCCATGTCGAGGAACACGGCCTTGGTCAGGGCCGAGAGGCCGTCGGCCAGGTCGGCGTCGGACTTGGCGGCGTTGCTGAACAAGCCCTTGGCGCGCTTGGCGACGATGGCGCGGATCAGCGCCTCGGCCACGAGAGCGTAGCCTCCGATATACCATTGCGGCTTCAGGTCGGCGTCGACGTGGGCGCGACCGATCCGCTCGACATCGCGGACATAGGTGTCGCTGTAGTCGGCCTGGACGATCCGGCGCCAGTGCGCGGCCTGGGCGCGCTCGGCGCCGGCCATGTGGGCGTCGTCGCGGAACTTGGCGCGCGTTTCGGGGAAGGCCCGGACCTGGCTATAGAACGCGCTGAGCGCACCCGTGATCTCGGTGTCGATCACCGGCTTGAGACCCCGCAGAGCCGACCGCGAACGCTCATCGAAACGCATGAAGGCCATCCGCTGATCAAGCTTGGCGTGCGCGCTCATGCGTTGGTACTCCAGTCCGGCACATAGGAATTTGTTGACCATGTTCGTGACGGGAATCCATTAACCAAGACTGAAGTCGCCCCCCTTAAAGCCCAGCTTCGCCACTATGTCGCGGGGGCGAGCACCCGGCCTTTTTTCGAGCTCACGGGCCTTATCCAGCAACAAGCTACGCCTTGGCGCGTTTTGGGCTTGTCAGGTCCATGGCAGGGCTTGGATATAACCAGGAAACGAGCCCCCAGGACTTCATGGCTTTACCGGCGGACTTCACCTTGACCGACCAGGACGGCCGCACGACGGCCGTGCTGACGGGAGACTGGACCGCACGGGGGCTGCTCGATGCGGGATTGCGCCTGGATAGCGCCCTTTCCAGCAAGCAAGCGCTCGATATGGACCTTACGGGCGTCAATCGCTGCGACACCGCCGGCGCCTACGCGATTCTGCGCGCGGGCGGCGAAAACCTCGAGCCGGGGAACGTCCAGGCCCGCCGCGAGGTGCTGCGCCTGCTGGAACTGGTCCGCGCCGCCATCCAGGTCGAGCCCGAACCGACGATTCGCCCAGGCGGCTTCCACGCCCTGCTCGAGCGGATCGGCCGCGGCGTCTTCGGCCTGTTCCAGGACGGCTACGGCACCATGATCTTCCTGGGCCACCTGCTGGTCGCCCTGACCCGTAGCGCCGTGGACCCGCGCCGCATCCGCTGGGCGCCGATCGTGTCACTGTGCGAGCGCGCCGGCCTTGACGCCATGCCGATCGTGGCGGTCACCACCTTCTTCATCGGCGCTGTCGTGGCCCTGCTGGGCGCCAACATGCTCACCGACTTCGGGGCTCAGGTCTATTCGGTCGAGCTGATCGGCATCTCGGTGATGCGTGAGTTCAACATCCTGATCACCGCCATCCTGCTGGCCGGCCGTTCGGCCTCAAGCTTCGCGGCCGAGATCGGCTCGATGAAGATGAACCAGGAGATCGACGCCATGCAGGTCATGGGCGTGGACCCCTACGAGGCGCTGGTCCTGCCGCGTTTCGCCGCCCTGCTCTTCACCATCCCGCTCCTGGTCTTCGTGGCGACGATCGCGGGCCTGGCCGGCGGCATGCTGGTGGTCTGGGCCGTGCTGGACCTGTCGCCGACCTTCTTCCTGCAGCGGATCATCGACTTCGTCGGCGCCACCCACTTCTGGATCGGCATGTCAAAGGCGCCGGTCATGGCTGCCGTGATCGCCGCGATCGGCTGCCGCCAGGGCATGGAAGTCGGCAACGACGTCGAGTCCCTGGGGCGACGCGTGACGGCGGCCGTTGTCCACGCCATTTTCGCCATCATCCTGATCGATGCGGTCTTCGCCCTGATCTACATGGAGTTGGACATTTGACCCGCTCCGCCCAGAACGCCACCGAATCCGAGGACTTCATCGACACGGTCGAAGCCGAGAAGCACCCGATCGACGTGCGAGGCCTGGTTTCAGCCTTCGGCGACAATGTCATCCACGATGGGCTGGATCTCAAGGTCGAGCGCGGCGAGGTGCTCGGCGTTGTCGGCGGCTCGGGCAGCGGCAAATCTGTGTTGCTGAACACCATCATCGGCCTGAAGGTCCCCGACGGCGGAACGGTCCGTCTGTTCGGCGGCGACATGCGTGTGGCTTCGCGTCGGCGATGGTCGTCGGTCGAGCGGCGCTGGGGCGTGCTGTTCCAGCAGGGCGCGCTGTTCTCGAACCTGACCGTGCGCGAGAACGTCTCCGCGCCGCTCTACGAACACACCAAGCTGCCGCGCCGTGAGATCGATGAAATCGCCGACCTGAAAATCGCCATGGTCGGCCTGCCCGCCCGCGCCGCGTTGCTGAAGCCGGCCGAGCTGTCGGGCGGCATGCGCAAGCGCGCCGGCCTCGCCCGCGCCCTGGCCATGGACCCCGAACTGCTGTTCCTGGACGAGCCGACCGCCGGCCTCGACCCGATCGGCGCCGAGGCCTTCGACGCCTTGATCAAAGACCTTTCCGACAGCCTGGACCTGACGGTGTTCATGATCACCCACGACCTGGACAGTCTCTACGCCATCACCGACCGCGTCGCCGTCCTGGCCGACAAGAAGGTCGTCGCGGTGGCGCCCGTTCGCGAACTCGAGCGTTCGGATCACCCCTGGATCAAGCAATACTTCCTGGGCCCCCGGGGACGCGCCGCCGCGACCGCCGAGGCTCCGGCCGAGGCAAGGACTGACGTCTGATGGAAAGAAACGCCAACTACGCCCTGGTCGGGGCCATATCCCTCGCCCTTTTCATGGGGCTGGTGATCTTCGTCGTCTGGCTGGCCAAGGTCAGCTTCAGCAAGGACTACGACCTTTACGACATCCTTTTCATCGGTCCGGTGCGTGGCCTGTCGACAGGCGGCGAAGTGCACTTCAACGGGATCAAGGTCGGCGAGGTCAGCCGCATCGAGCTGGACAAGACCGACCCCAACCGCGTCATCGCCCGCGTTCGCATGACCTCGGACGTGCCGGTCAAGGTGGATAGCTACGCCACGCTGGAGCCGCAGGGCATCACGGGCGTCAACTACGTGCAGATCACCGCCGGCTCGCCGAACAAGGAACTGCTGAAAGACACCGTCAAGAACGGCAAGGTTCCCGTCCTGCGCAGTCAGCGCAGCGCCCTCTCCGACCTGCTCGAGGGCGGCGGCACGGTTCTGACACGGACCATCGAGGCCCTCGACCGCGTAAACCGCGTCCTGTCCGACAAGAACATCAAGACCTTCAGCGCCTCGCTCAGCGACGTGCAGGCTGTCACCGCGGAGCTGCGTGAGCGCAAGGAAATCATCGCCGACGCACAGAAGGCTCTGCAGAGCATCGATGCGACGGCCCAGTCGATCACCAATCTGGCCAACAGCGCCAATGGTCTGGTCGACGGCGACGCCAAGCGCACCTTGAAGGAAGCCGGCGACGCCGCCGCCGAGCTGAAGGCCGCCGCCAAGGACGCCCGCTCGATGATCTCGAAGCTGGAAGGTCCGACCAGCGACTTCGCCAGCACCGGCCTGCCCCAACTCTCGGCGGCCATCGTCACCCTGCAGTCGGCCGCCGAGTCCCTGGACCGCCTGGTCGCCGACGTCGAACAAAATCCCCGTGGCGTGGTCGGCAAGGCCCCAGCCAAGGAAGTGGAGGTCAAGCCGTGAGTTCGATGATCCGAAACGTCGCCAAGACCTTTGGACGCGTCCTGGCCGTCTCGGCCGTGGCGCTTAGCCTCTCGGCCTGCATCAGCGTCTTCCCGAAGACCAAGCCGGTGACCACCTATCGCTTCGGCGACGCCGACCTCAGCGTCGCCAAGAAGTCCTCCCGGCGCGATGTTCGGCGTGCTCAAGGCCCCGTCGGCCTTCACGCGCGCCGCCGCGAGCGACCGCCTCCTGACGGTGACCAATGGCGAAGTCGCCTATGTCGCCGACGCGCGCTGGGTCTCACCGGCCTTCATCCTGTTCGAGGAAGCCGTCGCCCGCGCGTTCGACAACGATCCGGGCCGCGCTCGCCTGATCGGTCGAGGCGAGGTCGCCAAGGCCGATCTGGTGCTGCGCCTCGAGGTGCGAAAGTTCGAGGCCGACTACGTCAACGGCCCCAAGGCCGCTCCAGAGATCGTGGTCCGCGTGCGCGGCGTCCTGAACCGCAACAGCGATCGCGCCCTGGTCGGCGACCAGATCTTCGAAGCCAGGGTGAAAGCCGCCGACAACCGGGTCTCGGCCATCGTGCCAGCCTATGACCAGGCCGTGGCCAAGGTGCTGGGCGACGTGGTGGGCTGGGTCAACGCGGCGGGACCGGGCATCAAATCCTAGAGCGCGCGCTCAGAGCGCTTCCAGGGGCTCGGTGACCGCGCCATAGCCGGCGTTCTCCTGGATCCGCAGAACCCGGCCATCGACCCAAGGCTCGACCGTGACCAGTTCTCTGGCCTCGGCCCGCGCCACGGCCTCGACGGGATCCGCGCTCTCCGCCAGCAGCTGAAGGTTCATGCGCGTGGGGAAGATCACCTTGCGCTCGCCAGAGGCCGCCAGGTCGAGCGCCAGGCTCGGCGCGATCCACTCGGCGTCGACCGCTTCGTGGCCATCGCAAATCGCCTGTTGGGCCAAGGGCGCGTGGGCGACGTAGAACCAGGTGTCGAACCGCTTGGGCATCAGTCTAGGCGTGATCCAGCGCGAGAACACCGTCAGGGCCGAGAGATCCAGCTTCAGCCCCAGGTCCTCCACCACGTCGAGAAAGGCCACCCGGTCCTCGGCCACCGCCGCGCGGACGTCCTTGGCCGCTTCGCCGGCATAGAACGCCCCGTCCCTGTCGCGGGCGAGCAACACGCCGGCTTCCTCATAGGCCTCGCGGATCGCGGCGATACGCAGGGCCACGCCGTCTTGCCCCACCTCGTCGAAACCAATGGCGAGGTCGCGCCAGCGCGGATCGCTGTCGCCCTGGTGACTTTTGCCGCCCGGGAAGACCAGGGCGCCGGCAGCGAAGTCGATCTGGTGATGCCGCTTGACCATCAGCACCTCGAACGAAGGCGCGTCTCGAAGCAGCAGTATGGTGGCGGCGAGGCGGATCTCGCCCTGCGAGGAGTCGGACATGCGGCAAGTCTGGCGCCGTCGCGCGGGCTTGCCCATACCTCTTTCGAACAGTTGTTAGGCCGCGCCCTGATCCTTGCGATCGGCGCGACGGCGGTGGGCGCCGCGATCCATACGCTCCATCAGATACTCGCTATCCTCGCGCGAAACCGTGTGCGACGAGGTCAGGAAGCGCTGGATCATGCGCTCCTGGAAGCGCTCGCGATCGTTCGCGCCGCCGTCGAACTCCAGGCCATGGAAAGCGTCGACGCCTGCGCGGAAGGCCGCGTAGAGGCGCGGCGGCAGGCCGGCCCGCTCGCAGATCGCCTTCAGGCCCAGGGGGCCGGCGTCGTGGATCATCAGCCAGGTGCGGTGGTGCGGAATGCCGGCCAGCTCGGCCACAGCCCACTCGAAGAAGGTCATGTGACCCTGGGCCAGGGCCCGCAGCAGCAGCGACGGCGACAGGCGGCCGACCTTGCTGAGATGCGCCACGAAGGCCTTCGGGTCGCCGGCGCGGCCGGCCTGGTCGACCAGATCGATCGTCGCCCGCTCCTTGGCGCCGACGATCAACTCCATGGTGCGCTCGGCCGACAGGGCGTGGCTGGTCAGGATGTGATCGCGCAGCTGCTCGCCGACCATGTCGATCAGGCGCTCGCTGACCGCCAAAGGCAGGGCCGTACGATAGGCTACGGCCTGCAGCACGCTTTCCGACTTGGCGAAACGATCCAGCGCCTTCTGCAGCGCGACTTCCGAGAAGCGGGCGTTGTCGTTCGCGCAGGCCGTGGCGACCACGTCCTCATCGCCCTGCTCGACCAGCAGGGTGGTGATGCGGCTGGAGAGCTTGGGGCGCTTGGCCACCGCCTTCTGGCGCGCAGCGCCCCCGACGCGGACGATCTCGGCCAGGTCGGTGTCGGTGAACACCGGCGAGAAGCTGATAATCGGCAAGCTGACGCTTTCGACGTCGCGGGCCAGGCGGTTGGCGACGTCCGGCGGCAGGGCCATGGAGTTCTTCAGCGTCACCGCCATGGCCCGACGGACGAGCTCGGCGGCGTCTGCGGCCATTACCCGCAGGATCTCGTGCGCGACCTGCCGGTCCTCCTCGTTCAGCGCGCCGCGGTCGATGGTGCGACACAGCTTGTGCGCGGCCAGCGCCCGTTCGTCCGGCGTCGCGCCCTTCACGAGCATGCGGATATCGGAATCGGTAAGAGCGGCGCGTGTGGTGGCCATGGTCGCCTGCCGAGAAGTCTGGGACTTGGAGTTCCCATCCTCGGCGATTAGGCTTAATGATTGTTTGAACTTCGTACCTGTGGATTAACGATACCCCGTAACCGGGTACAAACCACGCTCCCCTAAGGTGCGTCCTCAACCACGAGGAGCGCGATCTTGCTCGCCGAGCGCCGCCCACAAGATATCTCGACGGAGGGCGCTCACCTCGCCAAGGCCCTGGACGCCCAGACGGCGCTACTGCCTTACGCGCTTGGGGTTTTCGCGGTCAGCCTGCCCCTGTTCGTGTGGATCGGGTCGTTCGCCACGAACCGCGTCTGGATGACCGCCAGCTTCGCGGTGTTCGCGATCAACTGGGGCGCCTTCTACGCGGTGGTGAACTGGTTGCGCGACGAAGCGTCGCAAGATCTTAACCGCAGGGCGAGAGTCCAGGTGATGGGCGGCGTGCTCTGGGCCCTGGCCGCAGTGCAGATTTCGGCCTTCGCCCTGGGCGCGGGACCGGCGCGAGAGCCTATGCTGATGCTGGCCACGGCCAGCGCGGTGCTATGCGCCTTTTTCGCAGCCCCGTATCTGGCGGGCCTGCTGATCGTCGCGCCGATCGCGGCGGCCGGCCCGTTGATCGCCTCCTTCTCCAGCGACCGCCAGCTGGGCGAGCTGACCTGGGGCGCCATCGCCCTGGCCATGACCCTGGCCCTGATCCTGAACCGCATGTTCCGCCGCCAGCACGACCTGGCCGTCCAGCACGAACATCTGGTCGAAGAACGTCTGCGGGTGCTGGAGGCGGCCGAGCGCACCGCGCGCAGCAAGTCCGACATCGTCGCCACCCTCAGCCACGAAATCCGCAACGGCCTGACCGGCGTCACCCACGTGCTGGCCGCCGCCGCCGGCCGGGGCGGTCGCGCCGCGCCGTCGCGCGAGCAGCTGAACGCCGCGCTCGACGCGGCCCAGGATCTGATCGCGGTGCTGAACGCCACGCTCGATTCCGAGACCGCCGAGTCCGGCCGCCTCAGCGTCGAGGCCCAGCCGTTCGATCCGGTCCGCCTGGTCCATGACCTGACCCTGCTGGACAAGCCGCACGCCGCCGCCAAGGGCCTGGAGCTCACCGTCCACGTCGATCCGCTGCTGCGCATCCGCGACAAGGGCGCGACCGTCGCCGACGCCCTGCGCACCCGCCAGATCATCGCCAACCTGCTGGGCAACGCGGTCAAGTACACCGTGCGCGGGCGCATCGAGGTCCGCCTGGAACTGCGCGACGGCCAGATCGCCATCGAGATCGCCGACACCGGCCCCGGCCTGTCGACCGAGGAGATCGAGCAGGCGTTCGAACCCTTCCGGCGCATCGAGCGCACCGGCGCCGGCGTCAACGGGGCGGGCCTGGGCCTGTCGCTATCGCGCCAGCTGGCCCGCCTGATGGGCGGCGCCCTGGAGGCGCGCAGCGCCGTGGGCGTCGGCAGTTGCTTCACCCTCACCCTGCCCTTCGATCAGGACGCCCATCACGCATTTGACGCCGAAGAGATGGAGGCCACGGCCGCCGACACCTCGGGCGCGCCGCGCGCCCTGCGCATCCTGATCGCCGAGGACGACGCCCTTAACGCGGCGATGCTGCGCGCCATCCTGGAGCAACTGGGCCACCAGGTGGTCCACGCCCAGAATGGACGCCGCGCCGCCGACCTGGCCAAGATCGCCGAGTTCGATCTTCTGATGCTCGACCACCACATGCCGATAATGGATGGCCCCGCCGCCGCCGCCAGCCTGCGGGAGAGTGAAGGCCCCAACCGCCACGCTCCGATCGTCGCCATCATCGACGGCGATGGCGAGGAGGCCACCGGCTTCCTGGAAGCCGGCGCCGACATCATGCTGCGCAAACCGGTCAGCGTGGCGGGTGTCGCCCGCGCCCTGGCCGACGCGGCCGCGCTCGACCGTCGGAGCGCCCGGCCGGAAGCCGCCTGAACCCGGGTTTGACAAGCCAGGCCGGGGGTGGAGAATGGCGCATGTTCTCGCGCCCGACCTTTCGGCGTTTTCGCAATCACGGCGGTAGCCTGCTCGCAGGCTTCTAGCCCCGAACCGTTCGCGCGTCCGCCGCGAGCGTTCGGGGCGAACATCAATCCGACTCTCATCCGACGGCGCGCGCCGCGCGCGCCTTAGCGCCTTCACATCCAATGCCTGGAGCTTTCCATGCCCTCGCAAGAGGACGCCGTTGCGCGTCCATGCATCATCATGGCCGAGACCGAGGTCGAACGCCTATCCACCCTGGCCCTGCAGATGGAGCCGGTCGCGCCGCTGGCGGCCGGCATGTTGCTGCGGGAGATCGACCGCGCCGAAGTCCGCGCCGATAGCGATATGCCCGACGACGTCGTCCGCATGCGCTCGACCGTCCGGTTCGAGGACGACGCCCACGGCGCGGCCCGCTCGGTGCTGCTGGTCTATCCGAAGGAGGCCGACATCGCCGCCGGCAAGATCTCGGTCCTGTCCCTGGTCGGCGCCGGTTTGATCGGGCTCTCCGTCGGGCAGTCGATCCAGTGGCCCGATCGCGACGGCCACGAGCGCTCGCTGCGCATCCTCAAGGTCGAGCCGCCCGGCTGCATCATATTCTGAAGGGAGGGCTTGCCGCTGGGTAAGCCTTTCCAATCCCCGCGCCGGTCCGCACACTCTTCGACAACGAGAAGAAGGGAGAGAGCGATGCTGGAAGGACTGCGGGTCGTCGAGCTGGCGACCTATATCGCCGCCCCCGGCGCGGCCGGCGTCATGGCCGACTGGGGCGCCGAGGTGATCAAGGTCGAGTCGCCCGAGGGCGATCCGATGCGGCGGTTCTTCGACACCATCGGCTCGGACCAGGACGCCAACCCGATCTTCGAGCTCGACAACCGCGGCAAGCGGGCCGTGGTGCTGGACATCCGGTCCGACCTTGGGCGCGACGCCCTGAAGGCCCTGGTGGCGACCGCCGACATCTTCCTGACCAATGTCCGTCCCGCCGCCCTGGCCCGCGCCGGTCTCGACCACGAGACCCTGAAGGCGATCAATCCGCGCCTGATCTATTGCAGCCTGACGGGCTACGGCCTGACCGGCCCGGATCGCGACAAGCCGGGCATGGACGTCGCCGCCTTCTGGTCCCGCGCGGGTGTCGGCTCGATCACCGCGCCGAAGGGGACCGAGCCCTTCCCGATCCGCACCGGCATGGGCGATCACGTCACCTCGCTGGCCACGGTGTCGGCGATCCTGGCGGCGGTCCACGAAAGACAGCGCACGGGCGTTGGCCGATTGGTCGAGACCTCGCTGCTCCGTGCGGGCGTCTACGCGATCGGCTCGGACATGGCGATCCAGCTGCGGTTCGGGAAACTGGCCTCGACGCGGGGGCGGCGCGAGGCGGTGCAGCCGCTGGCCAACTTCTACAAGACCGCCGACGGTCGCTGGATCTGCCTGTTGCCCCGCCAGGGCTCTGTCGACTGGCCGCGTATCGCCGCCGCCGCCGGCCGGCCGGAGCTGGTCCAGGATCCCCGCTTCGCAAACGCCAAGACCCGCCGCGAGAACGGCCAGGCGCTGGTCGATATCCTCGACGAGGCCTTCGGCGCCATGACCTATGACGCCGCCGCCGAGGCCCTGGACGCGGGCGACATCACCTGGGCGCCCTACCAGACGCCGCGAGAACTGGTCGAAGACGCCCAGGCCGAAGCCGCCGGCTGCTTCGTCCACACCCCCGATGGCGCGGGCGGAGCGTTCAAGGCCCCCGCCGCTCCGGCCCGCTTTCCGGGCGCGGAGGACGGTCCACGCGGCCCGGCGCCGAAGTTGGGCGCGGACACGGCTGCGGTGTTCAGAGAGTTGGGCTGGTCCGAGGATCAGGTATCGGCGCTAACCAAGCTCAGCGCTGCTTGACCTTGTCGTTGGCGTCGGCCAGCACGCGCAGCATCTCGGCCGAGAACATAGAGCTGGCCAGGCGCTGACCGCCGCCCATGCTCGAGGCGCCCGAGCCGCCGAACGGGTTGGCGGCGTCCTGCGAGCCGCGCAGGATCAGGTCGACCATCGCCTCCTGCTGGCGGATGCGCTCCAGACGGCGACCGCCGGCATATTGCATGAAGCCCTGGTCGCCCTCGGGCAGCTTGACGGTGTCCGGCTGCTCGGTGACTCGCGTCGCGCCGCCGGTCCTGGTCAGGTTGGCATAGACCTCGCCCACCGTGGCGGCGCGGCCGTCCTTGTAGAAGATCGACCTGTTGGCCTGGGCCGCGTCCGGGAACATCGCCGCGGCGCTGGCGCCTGGCGAGGCGGTGGCGGCCTGGATCAGGCGCGCCGAACCTGCGGGCCCCAGGAAGTGGGCGGCGTAGAGCTCGCCGGCGGTCGGGTTGCGCCCCACCCGGCCCCGCAGATACGAGGCATGGTCGGAGGCCAGCTCACCAGCCATGAGCGAGGCGGCGTGCGGGTCGGCCTTGAGGCCCAGCACGGCCTTGCGGGCCTCGTCGCCGTCGACCCGATAACGGCCGTCGGCGCCTTGCGAGATCAGATCGGCATAGCGGGCGTACCCATACTTGGAGCCGTGCTTCTTCAGCGTCGACAACCAGGTCTGGTCGACGAACTGGAAGAGCCCCGAAGCTGAAGAGGTCCGGGCCCTGGCGGCCGGGTTGAACCCGCTCTCGCGTTTGGCCGTGCCCATCAGGAACGTGAAGTCGACCCCGGTCGCGCTGGAGGCGCGCTGGATCGCCGACTCGACGACGCTGCGGATGGAACTGACGGCGGGCATGGGCCTCAGGAGTCGGCGACTATGGTTAATTCGCGATTAACCACACTGGCCCACCGGCCCCCGGATGACGACATGCCGCATCCGCTCATACAAGCGTAAGACAAATCGCCACACAGATTACGATTGTCAATTTACAGCGTGACGGGTTCGTGTTGAGCTGATCCTACAATTGTAATTCAGCGTAGGAGATCGACATGAACCTGGCTCTCCATCCCAACGGCTCCGGCATCCCCGGCCTGGATGACACGCCGCGCAAGCCGTCGAAGGCGCTGGTCATCGGCATCGCCGTGTCGGCCGCCGCGCACCTGGCCCTTATCGGCTACCTAGCCTACACCAAGTACGTCACGCCGCTGCCGATGGCGCAGGAGGATCCGGGCTTCAGGCTGGAGTTGCCCTACGCGCCGCCGAAGCCGCCCCCGCCTCCCCCGCCGACGACCCAGCCGCCGCCTCGGAACCAGATCCGGTTACACACGCCAATTCCGACACCCATCCCCGCACCCGATCCCCTCCCCATCAAGCCCGTGGAAATTCCTCCCGGTCCGACCGTCACCGGCCCGCCGGTGATGCCGACGATCCCGGCCGCGCCGGCGCAGCCCCCCGCGCCCCAGCCCAAGGTGATCACCCGCGCCAACTGGCTGCGCACGCCCTCGGCGGACGAAGTCTCGCGCTACTATCCGGAAAGCGCCCAGCGGCGCGGCGTGTCCGGCTCGGCGACGTTGAGTTGCACGGTCGCCATCAACGGCGCGGTCCGCGATTGCACGGTGGCCACCGAGACGCCTCCCGACGAGGGCTTCGGCGGCGCGGCGCTGAAGATTTCGCGCTTCTTCAAGATGAAGCCGCAGATGGAGAACGGCCAAGCCGTGGACGGCGCCGACAGTCCGCATCCCGATCCGGTTCAGCGCGGGCGCCTGAAGCCCTCCTCCGACGCTGAAACGGCGGCCGGGTCGCCAGCCTTCCGCGACCCGGCCTTTTCTTTGCTTGTCGCGCGTCCGGGCGGCGAACCGCGCACACTTCGCCTGACGCGCTCGCGATCTCAATAGCTTTTCGGCAGTCCCAGCACCCGCTCGGCGATGAAGTTCAGGATCATCTCGCGGCTGACCGGCGCGATGCGCGCGATCATCGCCTCGCGGAAGTAGCGCTCGACGTCATATTCCTTAGCGTAGCCCATGCCGCCATGGGCGAGAACCGCGTTCTCGCAGGCGTGGAAGCCAGCCTCGGCGCCCAGGTATTTGGCGGCGTTGGCCTCGGCCCCGCAGTCCTTGCCCTGGTCGTAGAGGGCGGCGGCCTTGAAGGCCAGGAGGTTGGCGGCCTCCAGTTCGGCCCAGGACTTGGCCAGAGGATGAGCCACGCCTTGGTTCTTTCCGATCGGCCGGCCGAACACGATCCGCTCGTTGGCGTAGGTAGTCGCCTTGGCCAGAGCCGCCCGCCCCAGGCCGATGGCCTCGACGGCGAACAGCACCCGCTCGGGATTGAGGCCGTGCAGCAGGTAGGCGAAGCCCTTGCCCTCCTCCCCGACCAGATCCTCGGCCGGGACGAACAGGTCCTCGATGAAGAGCATGTTACACTCGACAGCCTTGCGACCCATCTTCGGGATCGGCTTGGCCTCGATCTTCTCTGCGTCGGTGTAGAACAGCGACAAGCCTTGGTGCGGCTTGGCGCACTGGTCCTTGGGCGTGGTGCGGGCGATGATCAGGATCTTGTTGGCGCGCTGAGCGCCGGTGGTCCAGATCTTCCGCCCGTTCAGACGATAGCCGCCGTCGACCTTCTCGGCGCGGGTCTCCAGGCTGGAGGTGTCCAGGCCCGAGTTCGGCTCGGTCACGGCGAAGCACATCTTGTCCTCGCCCGAGATGATCCGGGGCAGCAGGCGATCGCGCTGCTCGTCCGAGCCGAACTTCACCAGCGGCATCGGGCCGAAGATGTTGAGATGGATGGCCGAGGCGCCCGAGAAACCCGCGCCCGACTGGGCCACGGTCTGCATCATCACGGCGGCCTCTGTCAGGCCCAGGCCCGCCCCGCCGACGCTTTCCGGCATGGCCACGCCCAGCCAGCCGCCCTCGGCGATGGCGGCCACGAATTCCTCGGGGAAGATTCCGGTCTCGTCCGTGCGGCGCCAGTATTCATCGTCGAAGGCGGCGCACACCTTGGCCACGCCCTCGCGGATGGCTTCCTGCTCTTCGGTCAACCAGAATCCGGACATCCGGCCCTACTCCCCTGCGTTGTCAGCTCTCGGACTTCTCGAAACGGCGCGCGTCCATGACAGCGGCGTCCGGGCCCGGGTTATCGCCATTCAGATACGCCGCGACCATGTGAGCCACAAGCGGCGCGAACAGCCAACCGTTTCGCCGCGCGCCCACGGCCAGCAGGACTCCGGGCGCCCGGCTCCAGCCCACCAGCGGCAGACCGTCGGGCGTGGTGACGCGGACGCCGACCTCGACCTTAGCCGCGTCGAGATCCAGTTCCGGCCGCAAGGCCCAGGCCGCGGCCCGCAACCCTTGGGTCGCCGAGGCGTCCGGCGCGAGGTCGTCGCGGCCAGCCTCCATGGTCGCGCCGATGGCCAGACCCTCGCCCGGCGCCAGATAGACGCCCTCGCCCCGCACGACCATGTCGCCGGTCTCGGCGGAGACCCGCAGGATCTGGCCCTTGATCGGCGCGAGAGCCTGGGTCTCCGGCGCCAGGCGGCCGGCTCGCGCGCCAGGGCCGGTGGCCAGCACCAGGGCGTCGAACGCTTCGACGCGGCCGTCCGCTAGGGTCAGGACACCGGGGGCGAAGGCCTCGACCGTTCCGGCCTCGAACCGCGCCCCGGCGGCTTGCGCCGCCGCGCGCATCGACGCCAGCGCGGGACGCGCCTCGATACGCCAGTCCTCGGCGGTCGCGTCCGCGTCGGGTAGGCCGAGGGCCGCAAGTCGCTCGCCGACTTGGCCGCGCCAGGCATCGGAGCCCTCGAACCGCACGCCGGCGCGAGCCAGGACGATTCCAAGGTCATCCGCGAAGGCCGGCCACAGGTCGCGGGCGCGACGCATGATGGAGAGGTGCCCGCGCGAGGCGGGATCGAACAGCGCCTCGCTGACCGGCGCCAGCATGCCGGCGGCCACGCCCGAAGCATTGTCGCCCGGCGCGGCCGGATCGAACACGGTGAGCTTGAACCCGGCTCGCGCCAGGCGCAGCGCCAGGGCGGATCC
Organism: Caulobacter sp. UC70_42; assembly: GCF_044056025.1. NCBI lineage: Bacteria > Pseudomonadati > Pseudomonadota > Alphaproteobacteria > Caulobacterales > Caulobacteraceae > Caulobacter > Caulobacter sp. UC70_42. The sequence goes on from NZ_CP171994.1 coordinate 5,336,200, forward strand.
GAATGCGCCGGCGCCAGCCACGGCGATACGCGCGCCTGAATGAAGTTTCATGGCGCGCAAACACCTTTCAGGCGCACGAACGTCAAGTCCGGACCGACCATGTTCGTTACTCGATCTATTCATCATTAACGATAGTAAATCGAGCGCGACACTTTGGCGCGAAGACCCGTTCCGTGCACGTCCGTACGTGACGATGCAGCCAAGCTGTGTCTATACCCGTTAACATTGGCATGAAGGCCGCCAAGCGGCGCAGATGGAATAGAGGCGGATGAACGATCGACCCGCAGTCGAACCAGCCCACCCCGTTGATCTCTATGTGGGCGCCCGGCTGAGAATTCGCCGCAAGATGATGGGACTTTCCCAAACCCAGGTCGCCGACGCTCTGGGCATCACCTTTCAGCAGATCCAGAAGTACGAGCGTGGCGCCAACCGCATCAGCGCCAGCAAGCTCTATGATGCCGCCAAGTTGCTGCAAGCGCCTGTCTCCTACTTCTTCGAGGGCCTCGAGAATACCGACGGCGGCATCGACGATGGTTTCGCCCAGCGTATGACCGAGTTCGTCTCCACGCCCGAGGGCCTGGAGCTGGCTAGCCTGTTCCCGCGCCTGTCGGATCGCCGCCTGCGCCGCCGGGTCGTCGACCTGGTCCGCGCCATGGTGGACGACGAAGCGCCCTAAACGGCTTCCACTCAGTACCGCTTTCGAAGGGCCCGCGATGCGTGAATCGCGGGCCTTTTCGCATCCGGAACCGCCCCTCCGCGCTCGCCGTTGATCCGACGACGGAGCGGCGACGAGGGCCAACGACATGCCACGCGACACGGTCGATCTTCAGCCGGTCTCGCCCGGCCTTCTCTATGTCAATGACGACGATCCCGGCTTGCGGCGGATCAAGAGCGGCGCGGGTTTCGACTATCGCGATCCCGACGGCGATCCCGTCGATGACGCCGGAACGCTCGACCGCATCCGCGCCCTGGCCATTCCGCCGGCCTGGACCGATGTCTGGATCTGCCCCTCTCCGCACGGTCATATCCAGGCCACCGGCCGCGACCAGAGGGGCCGCAAGCAGTACCGCTATCACGACGGCTGGCGGCGCGACCGCGACGGGCTGAAGTTCGGTCGCATGATCGCCTTCGGCCGCGCCTTGCCCAAGCTGCGCGTGCAGGTCGAAAAGGACCTCGCCCGCCGCGGCCTGCCCCGCGACAAGGTCGTCGCCGCCGTGGCGCGGCTGATGGAGCTGACCCTGATCCGGGTCGGCAACGAGGCCTACGCCAAGGAGAACAAGAGCTTCGGCCTGACCACCCTGCGCGACCGCCACGCCAGGCTGTCCAGCGTCGGCGGCACGTTCCAGTTCAAGGGCAAGAGCGGCGTGGTCCACACGACCGGCTTCCGCGATCGTCGTCTGGCCCGCATCGTCAAGGCCTGCCAGGACATCCCCGGCCAGCGCCTGTTCCAGTATCTCGACGAGGACGGCCAGCGCCGCACCGTCGAGAGCGCCGACGTCAACGCCTATATCCGCGCGGCGATGGGCCAGGACTTCTCGGCCAAGGACTTCCGCACCTGGGCCGGCACCCTGGCTGCGGCGCGCGCCCTGTGCCTGATCCCCAAGGCGACCAGCGCTACGGAAGCCAAGCGCAACGTCAACACCTGCGTGAAGGCGGTGGCCGGACTGCTCGGCAACACCGCCGCCGTCTGCCGAGGTTCGTATATCCATCCGCTGGTGCTGGAATCCTATCAGCAGGGCGTGCTGCCGCTGAAGCCCGGCCGCTCGGAGCGCGCCTTCGAACTGGCCACCATCCGCTTCCTGGAAGCGGCGCAGGCCTCGTGCGCCGAAGCCTAGAGCCTGTCTCAAGCACTTGGAGCGTGGCAGGCGCCGAAACCGCTCACACTTTCGGCTGCCACGCTCCAGCGGAACGCCCGCGCGCCGAGCGTCGTTGAGTCGGCTCGAACGGAGAAAACGCCCATGGCCGCCGGCCGTCCCACCTGGCAGGGCCACCTGCGCCTGTCGCTCGTGACCTGCCCCGTCGCGATGTACACCGCCACCGACGCCGGCGGCGACGTGCGCTTCAACATGCTGCACAAGAAGACCCACAACCGGATCCGGATGATCCCGACCGATCCGGACCTGGGCCCCATCGAGCGCTCCGACATCGTCAAGGGCTACGAGTACGAGAAGGGCGAGTACGTCGTCATCACCCAGGACGAAATCGACGACGTGCGCCTGGAAAGCACCCGCACCATCGATATCGAGACCTTCGTACCGGCGGCCGACATCGACCGGCTCTATTGGGACAATCCGTATTTCCTGGTTCCCGACGGCAAGCTGGCCGCCGAGGCCTATGGCGTGATCCGCGAGGCGATGAGCAAGGAAGGCCAGGTCGCCCTGGGCCGCGTGGTCATGCACCAGCGTGAGCGCCTGCTGGCCATCGAGCCGCGCGACAACGGCATGATCGCCTGGTCCCTCCGCAATCGCCGCGAGGTGCGCGACGCCGCGACCTATTTCGACGCCATCCCCGACAAGAAGCCCGACGCGGCGATGATCCAGATCGCCCAGAAGATCATCGAGCAGAAGGAAGGCCCCTTCGATCCCGAGCAGTTCAACGACCGGTATGAAGACGCGTTACGGGCGCTGATCAAGGAAAAGCAGAAGGGCAAGGGCCGAAAGGTCTCCGCGCCGGAACCGCCCGAGGACACCAATGTGGTGGACCTGATGGAGGCGCTGCGGAGCAGCCTGGGCAAGGCTCCGGCGAAGGCTGGAGCGGCCCCAAAAAAAGACGAGCACGCACAAGGCCGCGCCGAAGAAAAGGGCGGGTTAGGCGGGCTTGCTCAGCAGTTCTTTCAGGCGCGGGCCGGCCTTGGCGGCCATGGCCTCGCCCACGGCCGCGGCGGCGTTGGCCGGGCGGATCATCACCTCGAATTCCTTGATCCTGCCGGCGTCGTCGAAAGAGATGATGTCGATGCCCTTGAGCTTCTTGTCGCCGACGCGCGCGCTGAACTCCAGCACCACCGACTCATGGCCCTCGGACCAGAATTCTCGATGATAGGCGAAGTCCTCGAAGATGGTGTTGACCGTGGCGATGATGTGCACGAGCGGCTCCACGCCCGGATACGGCGTGAAGAACGCCGGAGAGCGGAACACCACCGTTTCGGCGGCGAGGGGCCGTAGGCGATCAAACTCGCGTTTTTCCAGCAGGTCGTGCCAGGTTTCCAGCGTTTGCAGCGCCTGTTCGCGGGCCATACCTTACCTCCCTATGATCCTGGCGGTAGACGGCGCCGGATAGCGGTACTGTAAAATCCGCGAGACCGCCGTCAACGCCGCTAGCCGCGCGCCAGCTTCCTGATCGCCGCCCCCAGGTCCCGCTCGCTCTCCGCATAGGCGTCCCAGGCGTCGAGATCTTTCACCATTCCCGGCGCGGTCCGGATGTTGAACCGCGACGGGTCCAACCCCTTGCGAACCTGCGTCCACGCCACCGGCCAGGACACGGGCGCCCGGGCCGCCCGCGCGGCGACAGCGGCGCCACCGCCGTGCTCATCCGGTCATTGCGCAGATAGTCGAGAAAGATCTTCCCGCCCCGGTCCTTCTTGGCCATCGAGATCAGGTACTGGTCGGGACTGTCGGCGGCCATCCGGGCGCAGACCTCGCGGGCGAAGGCCTTGGCGGCGTCCCAATCGACCTTGTTCCCTTTCAGCGGCGTGACCACGTGCAACCCCTTGCCGCCGGTTGTCTTGCAGAATGGGACCAGGCCCAGGGCCTCAAGTCGGTCGCGGATCTCGCGCGCGCCCTCGACAACGACGTCGAACGAGACGTCCGGAGCCGGGTCGAGGTCGAAGACCAGCCGTCCCGGGATCTCCGGCGCGCCCTCTCGGCAGTTCCAGGGATGCAGCTCGGTCGCGCCCCATTGCGCGGCGGCGACCAGGCTCTCGACGGTATTGAAAACAAGGTAGGGCTTCCGATCGCCACTGACCGTCACCTCGTCGATCAAGGCCGAGACGCCCTTGCCCGAATGGCGCTGGAAGAACGTCTCGCCGCCGATGCCGTCCGGCATGCGGATCACCGAGCAGGGCCGTCCCTTGACGTGTTCCAGCATCCACGGACCGACGGCCTCGAAATATTCGGCCAGATCGAGCTTGGTCCCCGGCGCGCCATCGCCGGCGTCCGGCCAAAGCGGCTTGTCGGGATTGGAAATCGCGACGCCCAGCACCGAGGCCTTGCCGCCGGCGCGCTTCGCGGATCCCGCCTTGGGCTGAGCCAGCGCGATGTCTTCGACCGGCGCGGGGGCCTCGGCCTCGACCGCCTTCGCCGGCTTGTCCTCGCGCAATCCCTTGAACGACGCCTGTCGCACCGAGCCGTCTCCCGTGAAGCCCGCGAACTCTATCTCGGCGACCAGCTCCGGCTCCACCCAGTGAATATCCGCCCCGCCGCGCGGCGCGCCCTTGCCGCCGAAGGGCGAGGTCTTCCGCGCCAGCGCCTTCAGGGCCGGCAGCAGCTTGGCCACCTTGTCGCGGCCAAAGCCCGTCCCGACCCGGCCGACATGGGCCAGCTCCCCCTCGTCGTTGTAGATGCCGACGATCAGCGAGCGGAGCGCGTCGCCGGTCGTGGTCCAGCCGCCGATCACCACCTCATGGCCGGCGCGGCACTTGGCCTTGGTCCAGGTCGCGCCCTTGCCCGAGCGATAGGGCGCGTCGAGCTTCTTGGAGACCACGCCCTCAAGCGACATCCGGCAGGCCGACTGAAGCACCGCCTCGCCGCCGCTGGCGAAATGCTCGACATAGCGGATGCGCTCACCGTCAGCCGGCAGCAAGGTCTTAAGCCGGTCCTTGCGGTCCGACAGCGGCAGATCGGTCAAGTCCTGGCCGTCGGCGTACAGCAGGTCGAAGGCGAAGAAGATCAGATCATCGGTCTTCTCCTCCGACAGCGCCGCCTGCAGCCCGGCGAAGCTGGGCGAACCGGCCTCGTCCAGGGCCACGACCTCGCCGTCGATCAGGGCGTCGGGCAGGTCCTTGGCGTCCTCGATCAGCTGCGGGAAGCGCTGGCTCCAGTCGAGGCCGGTCCGGGTGCGCAAGGTCGCCTTGCCGCCCTCGACACGAAGCTGCATCCGGTAGCCGTCGAACTTGATCTCGTGCACCCAGTCGCCGCCGCCGGGCGGGCGATCGACCAGCTTGCACAGCTGCGGCGGGACGAAGTCCGGCATGGCGGTCTTTGGCGCCGTCTTCTTGACCGCCTTGGCGACCGGCTTGGTCTTGGCCGCCTTGCCCTTCGGCGCGCCAGCGTCCTCGGCGGCCTTTTCTGCGCTGGCCTCGGGCGAGTTCGTGCTGCTCCAGACTGCGTCCGGCGTCGGACCAGCCTTGGTCATGAAAGGCGTCGGCGCCTTGCCCTTGCCGGCCGCGATGTCTTCCATCGTCCGGCCCGAAGCGATCGAGAAGGATGTGTCCTCCAGAAAATCGAGATCGCCCTCGATAGCGAACGCGTCGCGATGCTTGATCAGCAGCCAGTTCTCGCGCTTGCCGCCCTTGCCCCCCTTGGCGAACTTGTCGTTGTTGATCCGGACGAGGACCCAACCGCCCTTCATCCGCTCGCCGGCGAAGACCAGCTTGATCTCGCCCTTCTTGAGCCCCTTCTCCAGGTCGAAGCCCGGCTCCGGCGCCCACCAGCCGCGGTCCCACAGCATCACCGTGCCGCCGCCGTACTGGCCCTCGGGGATCGTGCCCTCGAAATCGCCATAGGCCAGCGGGTGATCCTCGACATGGACCGCCAGACGCTTGTCGTGCGGATCGCGAGACGGGCCGCGGGTCACCGCCCACGAGAGAAAGACGCCCTCGTGCTCCAGCCGCAGGTCGTAGTGCAGCCGGGTGGCGTCGTGCTTCTGGATGACGAAGCGCGCCCGCGCCGAAGCCGCGACATCGGCCTCGCCGGAAGGCTCGGCCGTGATCTTGAAGTCGCGCTTGGCCTCGTAGGCCGACAGCTTCGGCGCGGTCATCGTCTATTCGCCGTCGAAGACTTGCGGTCGCGCGTCATCCTCGTCGACGCCATCGCCGGCGTCGGCCTCTTCCTCGAGGTCGACGATCTCATCGTCGTCCAGCTCCTCGCCAATCAGCGCGTCGTCGTCGTCCTCGTCGCCCTCGGCCTGGGTGACGTCCAGCACGTCGGGCAGTTCCTCGAAGGTGCGGAACTCGCCGTCCTTGCCGATCACGTCGTCGTCCATCGCCTCGGCGCCGTCCTGCTCGTCCCATCCATTGTCGACATCGGTCATGGCTGTCTCTCCTTTGCCTAGAGCAGGAATGGCTGGAGTCCGGCCGGCGTTCCGGTCCCTTCACGGCCCAAGTCATCCCGCGATGGCGCCGCGATCCAAATCCGAGGGCGTCCCCTCTCATCCGACGGGACTATCGCCAAATTCGCACCAATGATGTGCCCCTCCGCCGGATAATCCTGGCGCTCCCCGCGTCCTAGATTTCCCCTGCCGCGAACTGTCCTCGCGGCGCGGAGCGAGGTCCATGAATATCCTCTATTCCACCCAGGTCACCGCCGTTGGCGGACGCGACGGCTGGGTCGGCAGCATCGACGGCGCATTGAAGGTCAATCTGTCGACGCCCAAGGCCCTGGGCGGTCGCGGCGGCGCGGGCAGCAATCCTGAGCAGCTGTTCGCGGCGGCCTATGCCGCCTGCTTCCTCGACGCGCTGCGCGCCGCCGCCGCCGAACTGAAGATCGCCGTCGCCGAGGACGCCAATGTCACCGCCACGGTCGCCATCGGCCCGTCGCAGGAAGATCCGAAGCTGGCCCTGCGCGTCGGCCTTTCGGTCGATCTGGCCGGTCTCGATCCGGATAAGGCCAAGGCTCTGGTCGCCCACGCCGACGCCCTCAGTCCCTACTCCCGCGCCCTGCGCGAGGTCGTCGAGGTCAGGATCCAGTTGACGTAGCGTCGTTTCCCTTGAGCTTGGCGGCGCGTCGCGCTTCGATCGCCCTGGCTCGCCTTTGGCGACTCGCTGGGGAACCGTCGCATGCCGCATCTGCCGGACTTCGAGGCCTGGGCGATCTTCGCCAAGGTGGCCGAGCGCGGCTCGTTCTCGGCGGCGGCCGAAGAGCTGGGCCTTGCCAAGACCACCGTTTCCAAGGCCGTGACCCGGCTGGAGGAGCGGATGCGCACCACCCTGCTCCACCGCACCACCCGCCAGTTGTCCCTGACCGAGAGCGGCCGCGCCTCGCTGGACCGGGCGCTGCGCATCCTCAACGATGGCGAGGCGGTCGAGGCCGAGATCCTCGAGGAAGCGGCCATCCCGCGCGGCCTCATTCGCCTGGCCTGCACCGGCGCGTTCGGGGTGCGGACCCTGGCGCCGCTGATCCCGGAGTTCCTCAAGCGTTACCCGGAGATCGAGCTCGACCTGCAGATCACCGACACCAAGATCGACCTGATCGCGGACGGCTTCGACGGGGTCATCAAGGTGGGCCAGTTGGCCGACTCCTCGATGCGCGCCAGCCGGCTGTTTTCCCACCGCCTGCCAGTGGTCGGCGCGCCAGCCCTGTTCGACAGATATGGCCGTCCCGAACAGCCCGAAGACATCCTGAAGATGCCGATCATGGTCTACACCCATGTGCGCGAGGCTCAGGAGTGGCGGTTCTTCCATCCCGTGCACGGCGAGCGCCTGGTCATGGTGCAGGGTTCGATCCGGATGAACAACGGCCTGGCGGCGGTGCCCGTACTGCTGGAGGGCCTGGCGATCACGCTTCAGCCCGAGGTCTACATCTGGAACGAACTGCAGGAGGGACGCCTGGAAGAGGTGCTGAAGGAATGGACCCTGGTTCCGGTTCCCGTGCATCTGGTCACGCCACCGGGACGCGCCCGACCAGCGCGCCTGCGGGTGCTGCTGGAATTCCTGCGCGAGAACTTCTCCAAGCAGCCCTGGGCGCACGGGATCGAGCACTGATCGACCGCGCGACGCGCTCGACGAACGGCGATTAGTGCGGTTTTGGAAACACTGAAGAACCGAAACACCGGATTATCGGCCGATCACCGCCAGCCTATCCCTTTGCTCAAGGAAACACACACCCCGGAGCAAGACGATGGACGGCAGCAAGATCCAGGTCCGCAGCGAAACCCAGGACCGCGACCTCGACGCTCCCGACATCGCGCGCGGCGGTCTGGCGCCCTGGCAGGCGCGGATGGTCGAGGCCCACATCGACGGCAATCTCGACCGCAACATCACGGTCGAGGAACTGGCCGGTCTGGTCCGTCTGTCGATCAGCCATTTTGGTCGCGCTTTCAAGCAGAGCTTCGGCGTCGCTCCGCACGCCTACATCACGGGCGAGCGCATGGCGCTGGCTCGCGAGCTGATGCTGACCACCAGCGAGCCCCTCTCGCAGATCGCCCTGACGGTCGGCCTGGCCGACCAGAGCCACCTGTCGCGCCTCTTCCGCCAGCATGTCGGCCAGAGCCCCTTGGCCTGGCGACGGGCCCGCTGGACCCCGACTCAGGCCGGAATCGCCCTGCAGGTCGAGTTCGCGGGAAAGTCTGCTTTCGGGACGGTCGTTAACGCTTTTTCGCCCAGCTTGACCGTTCCGCGGGCGGCGAATCCTTGAAAATCCCCGGCTCACGGGCGTTTTGTCCCCGTGAATCGGCTTTTTAACCTTCCCTAACGGGTGACAAACGCGATCCGTCTCGTCAGGCTCACATTTCCCTGATTCACAGGAATGAGCTTAGAGATGACGAACGTTTCCGATCTGGTCGACGCCGCTGTCGCCGCTGACGACAAGCTGACCAAGACCCAAGCCAAGGCCATCATCGACGGCGTCTTCAAGTCGATCTCCGACGCCGCCGTGAAGGGTGAAGAAGTCTCGATCCCGGGCTTCGGCAAGTTCAAGGTCCAGGCCAAGCCGGCCCGCACCGGCCGCAACCCGGCCACGGGCGCGACCATCGAAATCGCCGCCAGCAAGAAGGTCGCCTTCACGCCGGCCAAGCAACTGAAGGACGCCGTCAACGGCTAACTTCAGCGAGGAAGCGGACACCCTAAAGTGTCCGCTTCCCCACGCTTCCCTTCACGCGCGACGTTGAGCCTCATGCCCTCGTCGCGCGTGAAGACTATCTAGAACAAAATAAGAACGATAACGTGCCGCGCATGGCCGTTCTCGATCTCAGGCGCAAGCTCGCCATCCTCTCCGACGCCGCCAAGTACGATGCGTCCTGCGCCTCGTCCGGAGCCGAAAAGCGCAGCTCAGTGGGTGGCAAGGGCGTGGGCTCGACTGAGGGCATGGGCATCTGCCACGCCTACGCTCCCGACGGTCGCTGCATCAGCCTGCTGAAGATCCTGCTGACCAACTTCTGCATCTACGACTGCGCCTATTGCATCAACCGGGTGTCGTCGAACACGCCCCGCGCGCGGTTCACGGTGAAGGAGGTCGTCGACCTCACCCTGAACTTCTACAAGCGCAATTATATCGAGGGATTGTTTCTGTCGTCGGGCGTCATCCGCACGGGCGACTACACGATGGAAGAGATGGTGCGGGTGGCGAAATCGCTGCGGCTGGACCACGACTTTCGGGGCTATATCCACCTGAAGCTGATCCCGGAAGCCTCGCCCGAACTGGCGGCCGAGGCGGGCCTCTATGCCGACCGGGTGTCGATCAATATCGAGCTGCCGCGCGACGACAGCCTGGCCGATCTCGCGCCGGAGAAAAGTCCGACCGACATCAAGCGCGCCATGGGCCGCATGCGCCAGGCCATCGACGATCATGCCGAACCCGCCAGGAAAGCCGGCCGGCGATCGTTCGCGCGCAGCCAGTCCACCCAGCTGATCGTCGGCGCCGACGACGCCAGGGACGGCGACATCCTGGCCCGCAGCGCCAACCTGTACGGCGCCTATCGCCTGGGGCGAGTCTACTACTCGGCCTTCAGCCCGATCCCCGACGCCAGCCACCGTCTGCCCCTGGCGCGGCCGCCGCTGCTGCGCGAGCATCGCCTCTATCAGGCCGACTGGCTGATGCGGTTCTACGGCTTCGAACGACCCGAGATCGTCGCCGAGGGCGAGGACCTGGATCTTACCGTCGATCCCAAGACCAGCTGGGCGCTGCGCAACCGGGCCAGCTTCCCCGTCCACGTCCAGACCGCCGACAAGGAGACGCTGCTGCGCGTGCCGGGCCTGGGCGCCAAGGCCGTGGAGCGCATCCTGGCGGCCCGGAAGGTCACGCGCCTGACCCTGGACGACCTCAAGCGCGTCGGGGCCGTCCTGAAGCGCGCCAGGGCCTTCGTGGTCACCGCCGACTGGACCCCGGGCGCCCTGGCCGACCGCGACAGCCTGAAGGCCGCCTTGGTCCCCCCCACAGCAGCTGAGCCTCTTCTGATGCGAGTGGCGCGGCTAGCGTCCGAAATCGACTTCGCCGGCTGGCGCGCGGCCGCGCGGGCGCTGCGCGCGGAAGGCGTGGCGCCCGAAGCCGTCGTGTGGACGGTGGAGCGGGAGCTGTTCGATCTCGAAACCCCGCTCGCGCCGTCGGGGGCGTCCGCGAACTTCACCGTCCCCGCCGCCTTCGTCGAACTGGCCGAGCAGGTGGTCCAGAACCGCGCGTCGGATCGCTTCGCGCTGCTCTACCGGATCCTCTGGCGGCTGGAGCGCGAGCCCAGGCTGATCGACAATCCGGCCGATCCCGACATGACCCGGGCCCGCGACATGGCCAAGGCCGTCAGCCGCGCGGCTCACAAGATGAAAGCCTTCCTCCGGTTCCGGCTGGTGGAAGGCGCGGCGACGGAGACCTACGCCGCCTGGTTCGAGCCGGCCCACCGGGTCACCGAAGCCACCGCGCCGTTCTTCGTGCGCCGCTTCACGAACATGGACTGGACCATCCTGACGCCCGACGCCTGCGTGGCCTGGGACCGCCAACGGCTGACGGTGTCCGAGGGCGCCGATCCCGCCGACGCGCCGTCCGAGGACGCCCAGGAGGAGCTATGGCGCACCTACTACGCCTCGATCTTCAACCCGGCCCGCCTGAACCCCAGGCAGATGCGCCAGGAGATGCCCAAGCGCTACTGGCGGAACCTGCCCGAGGCGGCGCTCATTCCGGAGCTGATCGAAACCGCCCAGGAGCGCGCCGCCGCCATGGTCGCCGCCGGTCCGTCCAAGCCGCCAGAACGCAAGCTGAAGGCCGCCCTGCGCCACGCCCGCGACGCCTCCTACGACGGTTCGCTGCCGGGATCGCTAGACGACATAGCCACCGGGGTGGAGGTCTGTCGCCGCTGCGACCTCTGGCGCGACGCCACGCAAGGCGTACCGGGTGAAGGCGCGGCGCGCACGCCCTTGATGTTCGTCGGCGAACAACCCGGCGATCAGGAGGACTTGGCCGGCCGCCCCTTCGTTGGGCCGGCGGGTCAGGTGTTCGAAAAGGCTCTGGCGGAGGCCGGCGTGGCGCGCGACCGGACCTATGTCACCAACGCCGTGAAGCACTTCAAGCACGCGCTACGCGGAAAGCGGCGCATTCACAAAACGCCGGATCGCGGCGAGGTCACCGCGTGTCGCTGGTGGCTGGACGCCGAGCGCCGGCTGGTCAAGCCCAGGGTGATCGTCATGCTGGGCGCGACGGCGGCGCTGGGCGTGATCGGCAAGCCCACGCCGATCGGCGCCAATCGCGGCAAGGCGCTGGCGTTGCCCGATAAGACCCAGGGCCTTGTCACCTATCACCCGTCGTTCCTGCTGCGCCTCCCGGACGCTGAGGCCAAGGCGCGAGCGTATGCGGAATTCGTGGAGGACCTGCGGCTGGCGGGGGAACTCGCCCAGCTGATCTAAGAACTTGTCATCCCGGCCTTGGCGAAGCGTAACGCCGGGTCCCAGGGCGAGCGCACTGAGCTCGGCCCTGGGTCCCGAGACAGCCCGCGCGGCTTTCGGGATGACAAGCTGTCGGTATGGACTAGTGAGCGGCCTTACCGCCGTATTGCGCCATCAGCTCTTCCTTGCGGGCCTTCAGGCGTTCGCCCATGGCGTCGAGATCCTCTTCGCCCTTCTTGGCCTGCGAGAACAGGCCGCCGGGCTGTTCCTCCTCCTTGACGTGGTGCTTGATGTACTCGCTCAGCACCTTCACCTTGGCGTCGTAGTAGTCGTCGCTGGGCTTCATGGCCTCGATCTCGGCGATCAGCTTCTTGGCCCCGTCATGCTCGACATAGGCCTCGTCCAGCATGTCATCGTCGACCTCGCCGCGTTCCTCCGGATAGAGGATCTCTTCCTCGATCTGGGTGTGGACCTTCAGGGCCAGGGCGATCTTGCCGAACAGGGCCAGCTTCTCGGCGTCTTTCTCGAGCTGTTCGTACTCGTCGAACATCTGCTCCACCTCGCGGTGGTCCTTCTTCAGCAGGCTGATCGCCAGCGGATCGCGGCGGGCGGTGCGACGCGTGCGGCGCGGCTTAGCGGACTTGGCGGTGGTCTTGGCGGCGGCGGCCATGGAAAGTCTCCTAGGATGTCCCCCGACCGCCAACCAACTCGCACGCCTCGGCTCGCGTTCCTTCTGCGATAAACTCTTAATTAAAAAGCCCTTTTAGCGCCTCGGCAGTGTCAGGCGCCCGACATTCAACCGCTTCCCGCGACCGGGATCTGCGATCCCGAAATATGGCCGGAAGAGAGGCTCCTAAGCCCTGGCTCGCCCATTGGCGCCCGAGAACACCGCGTCCAGCTCCGTGGCCAGCCGTTCGATCCGATAGGGCTTGATCAGCACCCGCCGCCCCTCGTTGGCGGCCGCAGCCGCCGCGGCGCTGTAGCCCGTTGTCAGGATCACCGGCAAATCAGGCCGCAGCCGCGCGATGTCGCGCGCTAGGTCGAGCCCGCCGATGTCTCCCGGCATGACCATGTCGCTGAACACCAGGTCGAAGGCGACGTCCTGGCGCAGGATTTCCAGCGCCGAGAGGGCGTCACCGGCCCGCACAACGTCGTAGCCCAGTTCGCGCAGCATCTCCTGAACCAGCTGGGCGACGCTGTCGTCGTCCTCGACCATCAGGATGCGCCGCTCCTCCGAGCTCCTCCTGCGCGGCGCGACGGGCGCGGTCTCCTGGGCCATGGCCTTGGTCGAGCGTGGGATGCGCATCCAGACCGTCGTACCCTCGCCCAGGACGCTCTCGATCCCCGCCTCGCCGTCCGACGAGCGCGCGAAACCATAGACCTGCGAAAGCCCAAGGCCCGTGCCCTTACCGACCGGCTTGGTGGTGAAGAACGGTTCGAACAGGCGGCTCAGCACCTCGGGCTCCACGCCGACCCCGGTGTCGCGGATCGACAGTCGCACCATGTCGCCCCGGCCGTCGGGCCTGCCGGATGGCTCGTTGCGTCCCTCTATGATGATCGCGCCGCCCTCGGGCATGGCGTCACGGGCGTTGATGGCGATGTTCAGCACGGCCACCTCAAGCTGCGACGCGTCGACCTCGACCCGCCACAGGTCCGGAGCCAGCCGGATCTCGACCGTCACGTCCTCGCGCAGGGAGCGGTCCAGCAAGGTGTGCATGCCGCTCAGCCGCTTTTCGATATCGACAACCTCGGGCTTCAGTGGCGCGCGGCGCGAGAAGGCCAGGAGCTGCTGGGTCAGGCTGGCGCCGCGGTCTATGGCTTGGCGGATACCCGCCGCGCAGCCGCTCGCGCCGGGTCGGATCGGTGGTCCGCTCCAGCAGGTCCATGCCGCTGGAGGCCACCATCAGCAGGTTGTTGAAGTCATGGGCCACGCCACCGGTCAGTTGCCCCATGGCCTCCATCTTCTGCGACTGGCGCAGGGCCTCCTCGGCCTTCTCGCGTTCGCGGGTCTCGCGCCTCAGGCGGCGATAGGCCTCCGCCTCGCGGGCGTTGGCCGCACCCAGCACGCCGATCAACAGGGCGGCCATGACGATGAGCAGCGCGAAGCCCGCATAGCGCATGGCGCGGCGGCCGGGTGATTCCAGCACCGTGCGCAGATACACCGAGCCCAACACCGTCTCACCCTCGGTGACCCGCGAGGTCAGAATCAGCCGCGCGCCATCGTTGCGCGGCGGCCCCAGGACATTGCGCGCCGGCGGCGGCGCGCGCCCCGGCCCTCACGTAGCTGGCGGCCAATTGCCCCTGCATGTCGTAGGCGGCGACCGCCTCGACATCGGGGTTGGAGCTCTGGGCCCCGACATATTCTCGCGCCGCGGAACGATCGTCGAAGGCGAGCGGCGCGGCCATGCTGCCGGCCAGGATTCGCAATTGCACCTCGGCTTGGCGGAAGCGCTCCTGCTGACCCAGATGCTCGTTATAGGCGGCCAGGGCGAACGCGGCCGCGACGATGGCGATCGCCAAACCGATCGCCATGGAGACGGTCAGGGCGGGGCGCCAAGACAGGCGACCAGTTGACGACGTCATCGGCCGGTCTCCCTCGGCTGCGCCGCCAGCGCCAATAGCTTGGAGCTGACAGTCAGGCCCGCGGCCTGGGCCGCGTCCGCGCGGATCGCGAAGCGGATGCGGCTGTCGACCGTGACGAACTGGACCATCGCGCCCGGCGCGTCGAGACCCTCGTCGGCGACCGTGAGCAGCGGCTGCCCCGCGATCATGGCCAGCATCTCCCGCGGTGTCTGGGTGTGAGCGGCGGCCAGGAACAACATGTGGCAGGGCGGGCTCTTGGCCACGGCGGGCATGCGCACGACGACGATCGGATGTTCGTCGACCCGCGCGCCGCGTACGGCGTGATCGACCATCTCGCCGAACGGGTCTCGGCCGGCGACGCACAGGCGAAACGGGCTGGAAGGCTTATCGAAGGCGAAGGCGGGCCACCCGACGAAAGCGGTGAGCTTGTAGAGATAGGCGGCCTTGACGGCGTAGGTCGGATGGCGGGCTTCGGGCTGAGCTACAGAGGGAGGTTCGCTGGCCTGGGCGACGCCGGTCATGGCGCACAGCACGCACAGCGCCGCGATGACGCGCAACGACGAAGCGCGCCATCCAGGGGTTTGCCCCGGGGCGCTCGGCGGGAAGCCCAAGACCATACGCCAGTCCCCCTTAGCGATCGTAACGCGAAGCACGACCGTTTCGATCCCATCCCCGTGACATTTTGGAGGCAGGGCCTGGAGAAGGGGAAGAGCATATCGGCGCGGCGGCGCGAACAAGCAAAAAGCCCGAGGCGAACCCCGGGCTTTTCAAAGGCTTGCGATGGTACCACCTCTCGGGCTCGAACCGAGGACCTCTAGATCCACAATCTAGCGCTCTAACCAACTGAGCTAAGGCGGCGTATCGCGAGGCGCTGTCTTTAGTCGGATCGGCCCCCAGGATCAAGCGCCGAACCGGACGATTTTCACATGAAAACGCCCCTCCAACAAGAAAACGCCCCGGAGTTCGAAACTCCGGGGCGCTTCTTTGTCGTTTGCTTGCGTCCAGCCCCTATTGCGGGACTTGGAACACCAGCGGGACGGTCACCTGGCCACCGTCGACGGGCGCGCCGTTCGAGGGTCTTCGGCTTCATCCGGAACAGGCGCGACAGCTTGATAGCTGCATCGCCAAAGCCCATGTCGGCGGGCGATTCCGAGACGATCGAACAGCCTTCCAGCGTACCGCGAGCCGTCACGGTGCACGAGATCGTCGCACGACCGCTGACTTCCATCCGTTGAGCACGGTCCGGGTAGTACCGGGCCATGTCATCGCCGGAGGGCTTGCGGGCCCAGTCCGGACGCGTGATGACCGACGCGCGAGCCGGCGGAGCCGTCGGCACCGGCGGGACCGCCGAGATCACCGGCGGAGCCGTGGTCTCGACCCGCTTTTCAACGGGCGGGATCGGCAGCGGCGGCGGCGGCGTCACATCCGGAGGCGGAGCCACCGGGGGACGCGGCTGGACCACTGCCGGAGGCGGCGGCGGCTCGTTGGTCGGCGGCGGCGGCGGAGGCGGCGGCGGAGGCGGCGGCGGAGGCGGAGGCAACTCCACATCCACGGCTTCGTCCGAGTACTCCTGGAACACCGCTTCGAACTTCTGCTTCGCCAGATAGGCGAAGAGCAATCCGTGCAGACCGCAGACCACGATCAGGGCGACGCCGAATGGCCCCATGCCCTTCTTGCGACGCGGGCCGTCCGAGGTGAGCGGATCGTAGTGGCGATGCTCGGGCGTATTTTGTTCAGCCATGCAGCACCCCTACCCTAGCTATCATCCCGGCCAACGAGAGCCACGCTGTAGAAGCCGTTATCCTGGAGGGTGTTCATCACCTCCATGAAAGCCCCGTAGCGAACCTTTTCGTCGGCCCGGATGAAGATGCGCTCCTTGGACGGATCACGTCGGCCAATGTTCTTGGCGATGTCCTGTCCCATCTCGTCCACGGTGGTCGGGAAATCCCCAATGAAGATCTGCCCGGACTGTTTGATCGAGATGTAAACCGGCTTCGGCGGGTTTGGAGATGCTTTCGCCACCGCCGGCGGCAGGTTCACTTCGACCGACACGGAGGCCAGCGGAGCGGCCACCATGAAGATGATCAGAAGCACCAGCATAACGTCCACGAAGGGCGTAACGTTGATGTCGCTGTTCTGTTCGACGTTGAACCTGTCGCCCCCACCGCCTGAAAGTTTGGCGGCCATGGGTGTTACGCCCCCTTGTCGAGCTGACGCGAGATGGCGTTCATCAGTTCAGCAACGAAACCTTCCGAGCGGGTGCCGTAACCCGAGATGCGGGTCTGGAAGTAGTTGTAGAAGATAACGGCCGGGATAGCGGCGAACAGACCGATACCGGTGGCGAGCAGCGCTTCAGCGATACCCGGCGCCACGACGGCGAGGTTGGTCGTGTTGGTGTTCGCGATGCCGATGAACGACGTCATGATGCCGTACACCGTACCGAACAGACCGATGAACGGACCAGCCGAACCGACCGAGGCCAGGAACACCATGCCGCCCGACAGGCGCTTGGCCAGCGAGGCTTGCACCGCGTTGATGGCGTAGGTGGCGCGAGCCAGCGTCGAGTCACGGTGTTCGCCAGCGACGGCCAGACCGGCTTGACGCGACAGCTCAACTTCCTGCGAGGCGGCGGCGGCCATGTCGGCCATCGGGTTGCCTTCGAATTCTTCCGACGAGCTGATGCGCGCGATGTCGGCGATCGAGCGAGCGCCGCGGAAGGCTTCCAGGAACTTGTCCGATTGCTTGTTCAGGCCAGCGAACTCGAAAATCTTGGTGAGCAGCAGCACCCACGAGAAGACCGAGGCCAGCAGCAGGCCGATCATGACGACCTTAACGACGGCGCCAGCGGCGAGGAACATGCCGACGGGCGTCAGCGAGTGGCCGCCCTTCTTTTCGCCTTCAGCTTCGGCGGTGTCAGCCGGCGGAGCTTCCGGAGCAGGGGTCGCGGCCGGAGCGGCGGCGGCGTCGGCGGGAGCGGCTTGCGTGGAGGAGGCGGCGGCGGGAGCCGAGGCGTCCTGGGCAAAAGCCGGGGCGCTCGCCATCAGCGCCATGGCGCCGACGAGAGCGATGAGGGGGGTCTTCCGTTTAATGTCGAGCATCTGTCGCCAGTTCCTGATTGGTCTAGCACGTTTGGACCGAGGGTCGTCGCGCGAGAGCGTCTCCACCCTAACTCTGAATAGCCCACCTGGCGGTCGATTGCTCTTCCAACCTGGCGGACCCGCTTCGCTGCGCTCGACCCGTTACGCCCCTCGCGAGGACCAAGGCCTCCAGAAGGATCGTTTCGAAGCGCGGGCAACCGACGCCCCGTTGGGGCTCCGGTCTTACCGCAATGTTAGAATTGCGGCTGTGGTCCTTTGGCAACCCCTTTTCGCACCGTCAAGGGGATCATTTGGGCACAAATGCATCGTCGACGGCCGTTCCCCCCGGCCTCACCGCAGCGCACAAAAGGGTTTTCCGGAAAAAGGGGCGGTTTTTCCCTGGCAACGAGAAAAACCATGCTGCATCGCAGCATAGCAATAAAACGCCGGTCGATGAAGAAAGGCGCCTGCCCTCTCAGCAGGTGGTGCGCCCCGGCGGTGGGTCAACCGCCATCATGACAGGAAAACGACAACGCGACCGGCCTGGTTCCAGGGCGGTCCGAGAAGGAATCCGGCTTACGAAGAAAGTGGTGCCTGGGACCGGAATCGAACCAGTGACACGCGGATTTTCAATCCGCTGCTCTACCAACTGAGCTACCCAGGCATCTAGCGTTCGGCGGTCGAAACCGCCTCGGCGACCTCGCTCTGCAGCGAGGAGCCGGGTCTATAAGTGAGGCCGGATGGGATGTCCAGCGCCCTTTTTCATTCTCTGTGGATGTCTTCGGACAGAGGATTTTCGTCGTCGTCCTCGCCGCCCGGGACGACATAGCGGTCGCTCAGCCAGCGCTGCAGGTCGACGTCCGCGCAACGCTTGGAACAGAAGGGACGGAAAGCCGGATCGACCGGCTTGCCGCAGGTGGGGCACCCCGTGCTCATGTGACGGACACCTCAAGACGGTCGACCGGCCAGTCCGATCGGGATTCGATGACGAAACGACGACCCAGGCGCTCGGCGACGCCGGCGTCCAGCTCGCGCGTGAAAGCCTCTGCCACGACGGGCGCGCAACGGCCCGTTAGACGGCCGCCGGGGTCCGCCCTGCCCTCGCGCTCCAGCGCTCGCGCCAGGCGTCGGGCGACATGGCGGGGATTCGCCGCCCCGCTCGGCGTCAGCAGGCGGTCGAGAATCGGCGGCGCGCGGCGCGGGATGATCATCTCCAGCGTGCCGAACTTGCTGATCGCCCCGATTCCCACACCAGGGTTATCCGGG
This sequence comes from Caulobacter sp. UC70_42, assembly GCF_044056025.1. Taxonomy (NCBI): domain Bacteria; kingdom Pseudomonadati; phylum Pseudomonadota; class Alphaproteobacteria; order Caulobacterales; family Caulobacteraceae; genus Caulobacter; species Caulobacter sp. UC70_42. Next base: position 5,354,863 of record NZ_CP171994.1, read on the forward strand.
GAGAAGGCGTTGCGGGCGGCCGTCGTCAGGGCCTGACCATCATGTCCTCGGCCGACGAGGTCGAAGACGACGATGCCGCCCAGCCCTTTCAGCCGCAACACGCGGGCCCCGACGCCGAGCGCGGCCATGTTGGCCTGGCGGGCGGCGCGCTTCGAATCGCCGGCCTCGCGGCCGCCCAGATCGACGTCGATCGCCGTCAGGGCCCGCGTCGGCTCCACGGCGATGTCGCCCCCGCCCGGCAGGGCGAAAACCACCGCCAAAGCGTCGGCCTCGGCCTCCTCGACGGCCAGGAGCGCCTTGTCGCCGGTCGTGGGCGACCCAGCCTTCACGGCCTGGCGCAGGCGTTCCTCGACCGACGACGCGGCCTCCAGCACGCGCGGCTCGCCCTCCCCTTCGGCGACAAAGCGGGCCACGGCGGCCTTGTCGGCGCGCGAGGCGGTCTTGATCTCGATCTCGACCAATCCGCCCTCGACAAGCCTGGGCATGTCGGGCCGCAGCGGCAGGATCACGTCCTGGCCGCCCGGCAGGGCCACAAAGGCCGCGTTGAAGGCTTTCTCGATCGACTTGATACGGGCCACGCCCCGCACGCCCTCGGCGTCCAGCGGATCGTCGGTAGGCCAGGCCACAAACAGGCGCTCGGGGCGGCCATCCAGGGTCACAACGCCGACCGTCTCGCCGACGCCCTTGTGAAGATAGGCTCTGCGCTCGCTCACGTCGGCTCGCCCTTGGCGTGATACCCCAGGCCTTCCAGCAGGTTCAGGGTCTCGTATAGCGGCAGACCCACGACGCTGGGATAGGAGCCCCGCAGGTCGGTGATGAAGCCGCCGGCCATGCCCTGGACGCCATAGCCGCCCGCCTTGCCCTTCCACTGGCCGCCTTCGACATAGGCGTCGCGCTCGGCGTCGGTCAGGCGCTTGAAACCGACCTTGGTCTCGACCAGGCGCGAGCCCATGCGGCCGTCGGGCGCGATCAGGGCCACCCCAGTCAACACCTTGTGGTTCCGACCGGACAGCAGTTTCAGGCAATAGAGGACGTCGGCCTCGGTCTCGGCCTTGGGCAGGATGCGGCGGCCGACGGCCACCACCGTATCGGCGGCCAGGACGAAGTCGCCAGGCGCGCGCGCGGCGACGGCGCGCGCCTTCTCTTGCGCCAGACGCAGGGCGTGGCGGCGCGGGGTCTCGTCGCGCAGCGGACTTTCGTCGATGTCGGCGGGATCGACCCGGTCGGGCGTAACGCCGACCTGGGCCAGCAGGTCGAGGCGCCGCGGGCTCGCGCTGGCCAGGACCAGCGATGGCCGGGCGGCCATCTCGGGAGCCACGGGCGTCCTACTTGAAGCGGTAGGTGATACGGCCCTTGGTCAGGTCGTAGGGGGTCATCTCGACCAGGACCTTGTCGCCGGCCAGCACGCGGATGCGGTTCTTGCGCATCTTGCCGGCGGTGTGGGCGATGATCTCGTGCGCGTTCTCAAGCGTCACCCGGAAGGTGGCGTTCGGCAGCAGTTCGCTGACCGTACCGGGAAACTCGAGCAGTTCTTCCTTAGCCATCAGGCCTCTCAAATGGAGCGAATCAAATAGCCACGAGGGCGCGCTGACGAGCGAGTCAGCACGCGACCTTTCGCGGCGAGGCGCCTCTATAACGCATTCACCCCCCAAACGTCGATGGCGCCCCGAAACGTCGTTTAATTTGCTCGGCCAGGCTGTCCCGAACCAGGCGATAGGCCTCCAGCCGGGCCTCGCGCGAACCGTCCGTCAACGTCGGATCATGGGTGGGCCAATATTCGATCTCGACCGCGCGATCGCGCGACAGCTCGACGGCCCGGTGCTGGGCTTCCGGCGTCAGGGAAACGACGACGTCGAAGCTGTCGTCCTCCAGCTCGGCGAAGGTCTTGGGCTTGTGGCGCGAGACGTCCAGGCCCAGTTCGTCCATCACCACCACGACGAAGGGGTCGATCCCCTCCCCGGCCGGATCCGACTTGAGCCCGCAGGAGTCGACGAACGCCCTGGTCCCGTAGAAGCGTTTGAACAGCCCCTCGGCCATCGGCGAGCGCACGCGGTTGTAGTTGCAGGTGAAGAGGACGGCGTCCGGGAGCTCCGCCACCCTAACCCCGCCAGTGCAGCGCGCAGATTAAGGTGAACAGGCGTCGGGCTGTGTCGAGGTCGGTCTTGACCTTGCCCTCCAGGCGTTCGCGCAGCAGGTTCGAGCCCTCGTTGTGGAGGCCGCGCCGGCCCATGTCCAAGGCCTCGATCTGCTGCGGCGTCGAACTGCGGATCGCCGAATAGTAGCTGTCGCAGATCATGAAGTAGTCCTTGATCACCCCCCGGAAGGGCGACAGGGACAGCAGGTGGCGCTTGGCGTAGTCGGGCCCGACGATGTCGAAGGCCAGGCGGTTCTCGACCAGCGACAGCTTGATGTCGTAGGGGCCGCCGGACGCCTCGGCCGGTTCGAAATAGTTGCCGTCCAGGAGGTCGAAGATCGCGACCTGGCGTTCCTGTTCCTGGTCGCGCGAGGCGGCCGCGAGGCTGTCCTCGTCGATCTCGATCGACTTGATCCTGTGGCTGGCGGAGTCGGCGGTGCTCATCTATCGCGGACGTTCGCGCGTCAGTCGCCCGAAGGCAACCGTATGGACGCCGACAAGGCGTGGGCCGGCAATCCCTCGGCCTTGGCCAGCGCGACGGTGTGCGGCCCCAGGACGCCGAACGAGGCCGCGTCGCACTTCACGATCGAGGTGCGCTTGATGAAGTCGTAGATCGACAGGCCCGACTGGAAGCGCGCCGCGCGACTGGTCGGCAGCACGTGGTTGGAGCCGGCCACATAGTCGCCGATGGCTTCTGGCGTCAGGCGGCCCAGGAAGATCGCGCCGGCGTGGCGCACACGGTCGGCCAGGCGCTCCGGGTTCTCCATCGCGAACTCGACGTGCTCGGGCGCGATGGCGTCGACCAGAGCGGGGCTCTCGTCCAGCGGGGCGATGATCACCGCGCCGTGGTCGCGCCACGAGGCGGCGGCGTCCTCGCCGGTGGCCAGGGTCTTGAGGCGTTCGATCACGGCGGCCTCGACGGCGCCGGCGAAGCCCGGATCGTCGGTGATCAGGATCGACTGGGCGGCCGGATCGTGCTCGGCCTGGCTCAGCAGGTCCGCGGCGATCCAGTCGGGGTTGTTCTGGTTGTCCGCCACCACGACGATCTCGGACGGGCCCGCCAGGGCGTCGATCCCGACCACACCGTACAGACGACGCTTGGCGGCGGTGACATAGGCATTGCCGGGACCGACGATCTTGTCGACCGGCTGGATGGGACCCGCGCCGTAGGCGAGCGCGGCGACAGCCTGAGCTCCGCCCACTCGCCAGATCTCGGTGACGCCGGCCTCCTTGGCGGCGGCCAGCACCGCCGGCTGCAGCTTGCCGGGCGGGGTGACCATGGCGATGCGGTCGACGCCGGCCACCTGGGCGGGCACGGCGTTCATCAGCACGGTCGAGGGATAGGCCGCGCGGCCGCCGGGGACATAGACGCCCACGGCCTCCAGCGCCGTCCAGCGCCAGCCCAGCTCGACGCCAGCCTCGTCGGTCCAGGCCTGGTCGGCCGGACGCTGGCGGCCGTGATAGGCGCGGATACGGGCGGCGGCGAAGGCGATGGCCTCGCGCACGTCGGCGGGAGTGTCGGCCGCGCCCTGCTCGATCTCTTCAGGAGTCACGCGGATCGTCTCGGCGGTCAGCTCGACCTTGTCGAACCGGCGGCCGTAGTCGAGCAGCGCCTCGAGCCCACGGGACTTCACCGCCTCCAGCACCTCGGCGGCGGCGGCGTCGACATCAGCCGGCGAGCCGCGACGTTCGTCGAGAAAGGCCTTGAAGGCGGCGGCGAAACCGGGGTCGGTAAATGAGAAGCGGCGCATGGGGTCTAAATGCGGCTTTTGCGGCGGTAGGCAAGGCCTTTCGACGCCCTCCTCCCCCTCGATGAGGAAAGGAAAGCGATCGCGCTTAAACCGCCCTGCCCCGCATCATCAGTCCGTAGATCAGGGCCGCGATCGCCAGGCCCACGAACCAGGCGTAGGTGTAGAGCCCGGTCCAGAACCCGCCCAAGCCGCCAAACAGGTGCGGCGCGGCGGCCGCGAGGAACCCCGGCAGGTTCGGCAGCACGCCCAGCACCAGGGCGATGATCGCCGCCGGGTTCCAGCCACCTCGGTAGGCATAGGCGCCGTCGCGGACATAGAGGTCATCCACCGCCAGCAGAGCCTTCCGCACGATCCAGTAGTCGACGATCAGGATTCCGGCGATCGGCCCCAGAAGCGCGCCATAGCCGACCAGCCATGTGAAAATGTAGCCCTGGGTGGTCTCCAAGAGCTTCCAAGGCATGATCAGCACGCCGATGCCGGCCGTGATCCAGCCGCCGGTGCGATAGCTGATCTTGCTGGGCCACAGGGCCGAGAAGTCATAGGCCGGTCCGACAAGATTGGCGGCGATGTTGCAGCAGACGGTGTCCAGGCTGATGATCAGCAGGCCCACGACCACGGCGATCCCGCCGATGTCGCCCGCCAGCTGCACCGGGTCCCACACCGCCTTGCCGAACACGAGGACGGTGGCCGAGGTCGTCACCACGCTGACCAGGGCCAGCAGGCCCATCGGCGCGGGCAGACCCAGCGCCTGACCGATGATCTGGTCGGACTGGGTCCGGGCGAAGCGGGTGAAGTCGGGGATGTTCAGGGCCAGAGTGGCCCAGAAGCCGACCATGGCCGTCAGGGCCGGGGCGAAGACGCTCCAGAACTGCCCGGCCTTGGCCCCGCCTTCGACGAAGGCCGAGGGCTGGTGGAAGATCGGGCCCAGGCCGCCGGCCTTGCTGACCGCCCACCAGACCATCAAGCCGCAGATCAGCACCTTGATCGGCGCGGTCCAGGTCTCCAGCTTGCGCACCGCGGTCAGGCCCTTGGTGACGAACAGCAGCTGGACGGCCCAGAAGGCGAAGAAGGCCAGAAGTTGGCCCAGGCCGATGCCTAAGAGCGGCAGCGGCGCGCCTTCCAGCTTCTTGCCGACGATGACGCCCAACAGGGTCAGCAGCGCCCCGCCCCCGATCCAGGTCTGGATGCCGTACCAGCCGCAGGCGACGATGGCCCGCGCCACGGCCGGGATCCGCGCGCCCTTCCAGCCGAACGACGCCCGCGCCAGCACCGCATAGGGTACGCCCCAGCGCGCGCCGGCATGGCCGATCAGCAGCATGGGGATCAGTACGACGAGGTTGCCCAGCAGCACGGTCAGCACCGCCTGCCCCGCCGACATGCCCTGCTCGATCAGGCCCGAGGCCAGCATGTAAGCCGGCACGCAGATGACCATGCCCAGCCACAGCGCCGCGAAGTGCCGCCAGCGCCAGGTGCGTTGAGCCTGGCTGGTCGGCGCCAGGTCTTCGTTCCACAGGTCGCTATCGGGCGTGCTCATGCGGCGAAGCTTAGGCGCGCTTGCTGGCCCGAGGCAATCGAAGGAACGGCGTTCTTCAGATCAGCCCAGCGCCGCGTAGGCCAGGGTCGCCAGACCGCCCAGGAACACCACGCACAGCGCCACCAGGGTCGCGCGGCCCCAGTCGAAGCAGGGACCGCCATGGCGCAGCACCGGCGGTTCGGGTTTGGTGATGTCGCACGCACGGAAGAAAACCGACTGGGTTTCCCCAGTCGAATAGGCTGTCCTTCTGGCCATCGCGGCCTCCCTGACGGACCGCGCCTCTGACGGGCGCGTGGCGTTAACCTAGCACCGCTCGCCCGCCAGGCGAACTGGCCGGCCGATCACTACGGCGTGGGACGAATCCCAGGCGCGCGCCCTGCCCGCCAAAAGACCAGAAAAAAGGCGCCGCTCAGGGATTGAGCAGGCGCCTGATTCAGGAGCTCTTGTCGCTGTTATCTAGTCCGCATGACCCGGCGTCCGAGGCGTGACCCAGGGATCGGAGACGTCGGCCAGGGCCACGTCCAGGCAGTCCACCGAGACCCGCATGTCACCGCCGCCCGCGAAGGTCAGGGTGACGATGCCCGCCGGAGCTTCCTCGCCCGGCGTGAAGCCGATGGACAGCAGCTCGACCACCGCCCCCTTGGCGTCGCGACGCAGGTTGCGCCCCTGCACGCCGGTGACGTCACCGAACTGGAGAGCCGAACGCACGCGCTCGCCCTGCTTGGCCTTGGCCGCCTCCCAGCGGAAGCGGTTGCAGGCGATGGTCAGGGTGCGCCCCTGGGCGTCCCAGCGGATGTCGCCGATCTTGGCCACCGCGTCCTGCAGGGCGGCCGACAGCACGCCGAGATCGTCGGCGTCGTGGGCCAGCAGGCGCAGCGGCTTTGCGGTTTCGGTCATCCTCAGAGCTCCGGCTCGCCGTCGCCCTTGATGCGACGGACCTGGGCCCCGCAGGCGCCCAACTTCTCTTCAAGGCGCTCGAAGCCGCGATCCAGGTGATAGATGCGGCTGACCGTGGTCTCGCCGCGCGCGACCAGGCCGGCGATCACCAGACTGACCGAGGCGCGCAGGTCGGTGGCCATCACTTCGGCGCCTTCCAGTTGCTCGACGCCGCGCACGCGGGCCTCGCCGCCCGAGACCGAGATATCGGCGCCCAGGCGCATCAGCTCGGGAGCGTGCATGAAGCGGTTCTCGAAGATGGTCTCGCGGATGCGGCTCTCGCCGTTCGCGGTCGTCATCAGGGCCATGAACTGCGCCTGCAGGTCGGTGGCGAAGCCCGGGAACGGCGCGGTCTCGATGTCGACGGCGTTCAGGCGCTGGCCGTTGCGGCGGATGATGCAGCCGTCATTGGTGTGCTCGACGCCGGCGCCAGCCTCTTCCAGCTTGACGAGCAGGCTGTCGATCAGGCCGGGACGGGCGTTAGTCAGGCGCACTTCGCCCCCGGCCATGGCCGCGGCGACGGCGTAGGTGCCCATCTCGATGCGGTCGGGGATCACGGCGTGGGTCGCGCCCTTCAGGCGGGCGACACCGGTGATGGTGATGGTCGGCGTGCCCGCGCCTTCGACCTTGGCGCCCATGGCGTTGAGGCACTCCTGCAGGTCGACCAGCTCCGGCTCGCAGGCGGCGTTGCGGATCACGGTCGTCCCGTCGGCCAGCACGGCGGCCAGCATGGCGTGCTCGGTGGCGCCCACCGAGACCATCGGGAAGACGATCTCCGCGCCCTTCAGGCCACGCGGGGCCTGGGCGTAGACATAGCCCTCATGCAGGTCGATCTTGGCGCCCAGCGCCTCCAGCGCCTGCAGGTGCAGGTCCACGGGACGCGCGCCGATGGTGCAGCCGCCCGGCAGCGAAACCTTGGCCTGGCCCGAGCGGGCGACGAGCGGGCCCAGCACGTTGAACGAAGCGCGCATCTGGCGCACCAGGTCATAGGGCGCGAAGCCGCTGGTGATCTCGGCTGCGTGCAGCACGGTTTCCTGGCCGTCGGCGCCGTCGCGCTCGGTAACCTCGACGCCCAGGCGCGCCAGCAGCTTGCCCAGGAAACGCGTATCCGCCAGGCGCGGCATGTTCGTCAGGCGCAGCGGCTCGTCGGTGAGCAGGCTGGCCGCCATCAGCTTGATGGCCGAGTTCTTGGCGCCGCTGACCGGGATCGATCCGTTCAGCCGCGCGCCGCCGGTGATGGCGATGCGATCCATTCAGGTCCCTCGAACGCGCGGGGGTGGGGGTCGCCGCGCGGTTCAACATGTGAGGGGCGGGTTCTATCCGTTGCAAGGGGGCTTGCAAGGGCTACGCCTCTAAATTGGAGCCGAAAGATCGTAGGGACGCTCGTCGTCCGGCCAGCGAAGGTCATGGGTCGTGCTGGCGAGGTCGAGGGCCACCTGGGCCAGCTCGATCGCCTGGCGCGTCGCCGCCAGTCCATCGCGCCCGAAGGCGGCCTTGCCGACTTCGGTGTCGAACTGTCCGCCGTCGCCCGTCAGCCGCACCGCGACCGCCCAGCCCGGACCGTCGGGATTCGGAAACGGCGCGGAGAGCTCGATCGTCAGCTCGATCCGCTCATCGCCGCGATGAGTTATCCCCAGCAGTTTGCGAACGACGTTATAGGGCCTCGGCGCGGCCTCAGCCGCCGTGATCGCGGGGTCGGATTCGTCCAAACGTCCGCGGGCGGCGGCTTTCCGCTTGCGGAGGTTCGTACGGAGCGCCTCGGCCAGCTTGGCCTCGCGGGTGGATTTGTCGTCGCTGATCGCCATGCGCCGGGGGTGCGGCGACAAAGATCTTCGGTCAAGACGATTTTGGGCTTGGCGTTCGCGATTCACCTCGCTATACGCCCCTCCTCTTCGCCGCGGTAGCTCAGTGGTAGAGCGCATCCTTGGTAAGGCTGAGGTCCAGGGTTCGAGTCCCTGTCGTGGCACCATGGGGATCCAAGCATAGCTTGGATCCCCACCATTCCCTGAAAATCCAAACCGTTTGAAGCCGACGCGTAAAGCGCATGACGGCTGGACGAAGTTCGGCGCCCGGCATGCCCTAACGACGCAGGGCGCCGCGCACGGCCAGAGCGGTCAGGCGCTGTCGGAGGCCTCGCGGTCGATCAAGGCCAAGGCGCGTCAACGCCGCTTCATCGCCAGTCTTGGCTCGCAGGCCTTCCAGAACCAAGCCGAGCAGCGCCTTCGGCTCGGCCTGCGCCGCCTTCAGCCTTCCGAGTGTCGGCAACAGGCTCTCTTCCAGCGGATCGAAGTCCGAGCCGAACGGCAGCAACGGGGCCAGACCCGCGGCCTTGGCCGGCGCCAGCGCCTCGGCGATGCGCTCGGGGGTGTTGTCGCGAACCTCGGCCGGCAGGGCGTAGCCGCGCTCCAGCTTGCCGGCGGCCTTGGCCTGCTCCAGCAGCGCCGGCTGGAAGCGGCTGTCAGCCACCCTTAGCAGGGCCACGATCACGTCACGGTCGGTGCGGCCGCGCAGGTCGGCGACGCCGTACTCGGTGATGACGATGTCGCGCAGGTGGCGCGGAATGGTGCCGTGGCCGTAGGACCACAGCACGTTCGAACTGGCCTTCTTCCCCGCTCCGCGCACGGCGTCCAAGGTGATCACCGACCGCGCGTTCTCCAGCGCGAAGGCCTGGGCCACGAAGTTGTACTGTCCGCCCACGCCGCTGACCACGCGGCCGTCCTCCAGGCCATCGGAGACCACCGCGCCCAGCAGGGTGACCATCATGGCGGTGTTGATGAAGCGCGCGTCGACGCGAGCGACACGCTTGACCGCCTCGTCGCCGTAGAGTTCGTTGATGCCGGAGATCGCCTGCATCTGGAACTTGGCGCGGTCCTCCGCGGGCATCTTGCGCAGGGCCTCGTAGAAGGCGCGCGGACCCAGGAAGAAGCCGCCGTGCAGCACCGCCCCGTCGACCTCGCGCTTGAGCACGCCGGCCTTCCAGAGGTCGAGCAGGCAGTCGACGAACATTTCGGTCGCCGCGTAGAGCCCCTTCTGGAACGGCTCGGCATGTCTGGGCGCCCCGCGGCGGGCGACAGGCGATTCAGGGTGTCGAGGAAGCCAGCCGGGTCGCGATGGCGGACGATCAGGCCTTGCGTCACCGCATCGCTGATCGAGCCGATGCCCATCTGGATCGTGCCGCCGTCCGGGACAAGGCCGGCCGCGTGGAAGCCGATCGCGTAGTGGGCGTCCGAGATCGGCTCCTTGGGCGGGGCGAACAGCGGAAACTGGACGGCCGGCCCCTCCAGCAGATGGCTGAACGCCGAAGCCGGCAGATCGCCGTCGCCCGGCATGAACGGCAGCTCGTCATTGACCTGGCCGACCAGCAGGAAGTCGGCCTTGCCGGCCTGGCGAGCGGCCAGCAGGTCCAGGGTGATGTCAGTGTTGCAGGACAGGCTGTAGCGGTCGCCTTCCCTGGCCACCAGTTGGGCCACGACATTGACGCCGCGATCCAGCAGGTAACCGGCGGCATGGGTGTAGTTGGCCGAGATGTAGCTGCGCTGGGCGCTCTCGACGGAGAGGCGCGTGCCGGCCTGGAAGAAGAACTCGTCGACCTGGATATTGTCCGGCAGGGCGTCGCGGCGCTGGACGTCGGCATAGGCCAGGGCCGGATAGCCGCCCAGGGCGCGCGCGATCACCGGCCCGAGAAAGGCGGCCTCCAGCTCCGACTTGGGGCGGGGCGGCTCCAGGGTCAGGGCGGTAAAGATGTGCAGGTGCAGCGACCGATCGGCCATGGCCCGCGCGAACAGGGCGTTGGCGACATGATTGGCCTTGCCCAGGCCCAGTGGCAGACCCAGAACGATGCGGCGGCCGACCTTGGCGATGATGGCGTCTGCCAGGACTTCGGAGTCGGTGAAGCGGTCCGTCATGCCTCCAGCTTGGACCAGCCTTCCGCCGGCCGGAAGCGTTCGCCGTACTTACGGGCCAGATCCTCCAGCCTGGCCTTCACCTCGGCGACGCCGCGCTGGCGCGCGTAACGCAGCGGACCGCCTCGGAACGGCGCGAAGCCGGCCCCGAAGATCATCGCCGCGTCGATGACGTCCGGATCCTCCGAGACGCCGTCGCCCAGCAAGGCCGCGCAGGTGTTGACGAGCGGCAGGACCAGCCGGTCGGCCATGTCCGGGTCGGGCTCGGCCGCATTGGGGGCCTTGTTGGGATGGCCGCCCCTCCAGACGTAGAGGCCTTCGCCAGTCTTCTTTCCCAACTGCCTGTGCTCGACCTTGTCGCGTAGCCATTGCGGGGCGTCGGGCATGTCCCACTTGAGTTCGCGCTTGAGCATGTCGGCCACGGCCAGGCAGATGTCCAAGCCGACCTGGTCGGCCAGCTCGATCGGCCCCATCGGCATGCCGAACCGCTCGGCGGCCTTGTCGATGGTCTCCTTGGCGACGCCCTCGTCCAGCATGGCCATGGCCTCGACCAGATACGGCGTCAGGGCTCGGTTGACGATGAAGCCCGGCGCGCTTCGGGCCGGCGCCGGCAGGCGCTCGATGGCCCCGACGAAGGCGCGGGCGGCCTTTTCAACCTCGGGATCCAGGCCTCCGTGGCGCACCACCTCGACCAGCTGCATCCGCGAGACCGGATTGAAGAAGTGCAGGCCGACCAGCCGCTCGGGTCGGCGCAGACCTTCGCGCAGGGTCTCCAGGGGGATAGACGAGGTGTTGGTCGCCAGGATCGCGCCCGGCTTCATCAGCGGCTCGATCCTGGCGTAGAGACCCCGCTTCAAATCCACCTTCTCCGGCGCGGCCTCGATGACCAGATCGGCCGACCGCGCGCCCTCGCCCCTCAGGTCCGGGACAAGGCGGTCCAACGCGTCGCGAACCTTCAGAGCATCGTCGTGGCTGATCTTGCCATACAGCTCGGCGGCGCGCTTGATCGCCCCGCCGATCGGCTCGGCTTTCACGTCGGTCAAGGTGACGGTCAGGCCGCTCCAGGCGCACCAGGCGGCGATGTCGCCGCCCATGGCGCCCGCCCCGATCACGTGGACGCGGCGAATGTCATAGCCCTCCCCCGCCAGCCCCTTCAGCGTCTCGCGCAGGAAGAAGACACGGATCAGGTTCTGGGCCGTCTCCGATACCATCAGCCGCGCGAAGGACCCGATCTCGGCCGCTTTCATCGCCTCGAAGTCGCCGCCATGGCGCTCCCACAGGTCGATCAGCGCGCCGGGCGCCGGATAGTGCTCGGGCGGGGCCTGCTTCCTGGCCTCGTCGCGCATGCGTCCGGCGGCCAGGCGCCGGGCCGGGGCGCTGTCCTTGATCCGGTCGATCAGACTTTGGCCCTCGCCACGCAGGTCGCCGCGAATGGCCGCGTTCACGGCGGCGCGGACGTGGCGCTCGGGCAGGACGGCGTCGACCAGGCCCAGGTCCTTGGCCTTCTTCGCCGCGATCGTCTTGCCGGTCAGCATGAAGCTCATGGCCTGCAGCGGATCGATCAGCCGCGTGAACCGCGCCGTGCCGCCCAGGCCCGGATGCAGGCCGAGCTGGATCTCCGGAAAGCCGAACCTGGCGCCATCGATGGCGATGCGGACCTTGCAGGCCAGCGCCACCTCCAGTCCGCCGCCTAGGGCGTAGCCATGGACCACCGCGATGGTCTGGTAGGGCTGGCTCTCCAGGCGGTCGACGATGGCGTGAGCGCGGGCCATGCGCTGCTCAATCTCGCCGACGTCGTTCGCGCCGCGGAACTGGCCGACGTCGGCGCCAGCGATAAAGCCCGACGGCTTGGCCGAACGGATCACCAGGGCGACCGGGCGGTCGGCCTGCATCAGGTCCAGGATCTGATCCAGTTCGCCAAGCACCGCGTCGTCCAGGGTGTTGGCGCTGGCGTCGGCCTTGTCGAGCACCGCCCAGGCGACGCCGTCCGGACCTCGGGTCAGCCGCCAGTGCGCCAGGCCATAGTCGTTCATCGGCGGCGGCCCCAGGTCGAGGTCGCGCGGCTTCAGCAGGGTCAGGGCGCGGTCTTGCATGGCCATCTCCTTACACCCGCTCGATCAGCATGGCGCCGCCCTGGCCGCCACCGATGCATTCGGTGGCGATGCCGCGCCTCAGGTCGAGGCGCTCCAGGGCGTTGACCAGATGCAGCACGATGCGATTGCCGCTGGCCCCAACCGGATGACCCAGGCTGACCGCGCCGCCATCGACGTTCAGCCGGTCGCGGTCGATGACGCCGGCGGCGCCAGGCAGGCCCAGCACCTCGCGGCAGAAGCCCTCGTCCTCCCAGGCCGCCAGACAGGCCAGCACCTGGGCGGCGAAGGCCTCGTTCAGCTCCCAGAGCTCGATGTCCCGCAGGCTCAGGCCCGCGCGCTGCAAAAGGGGCGTCGAGGCCAGAACGGGCCCCAGCCCCATGATCGACGGATCCAGGGCCGCCCATTCGCTGTCGAGGATCACGGCGCGCGGCTTCAGCCCGTGCTTCCGCACCGCCTCCTCGGACGCCAGGATCACCCAGGAGGCGCCGTCGGTGATCTGCGAGCTGTTGCCGGGCGTGACCTTGCCGAACGGCCGCTCGAAGGCCGGCTTCAGGGTCGCAAGCTTCTCGGCGCTGCTGTCGGGACGCACGCCATCGTCGTGGTCGTAGACGGTTCCATCACGAGCGAAAGCGGGCTCGACCTCGCCGGACAGCCAGCCAGACTTCTGCGCTCTGGCCAAGCGGTGGTGGCTCTCGACGGCGTAAGCGTCGGCGGCCTCGCGGCTGATGCCGAAATAGTGAGCCAGCACCTCGGCGGTCTGGCCCATGCCAAGGTCGGTGATCGGGTCGGTCAGGCCGCGCTCCAGCCCGATGACCGGCTGCAGCATGTCAGGTCGGAAGCCGGCCATGGCCTTGACCTTGTCGATCGGAGCCTTCGCGCCCTGCAGGCTCGACAGCCATTCGACCGCGGTCTGTTTCAACACGAGCGGCGCGTGGCTCAGAGCCTCCGCGCCGCCGGCCAGGATCAGCTCTGAAGAGCCCTCGCGGATGTAGCGGTAGGCGGTGTCGATCGACTGCATGCCCGAGCCGCAGTTGATGGCCACGGTAAAGGCGGTCATCTCGGGGCCGCAGCCCAGGCGCAGCGCGGCCACGCGGGCGGGGTTCTGCTCGTCGGCGATGACGTTGACGCACCCCAGGATCACTTGATCGAAGGCGTCCGGCGCAAAGGGCTGGCGCAGCAGCAAGGGGCGTCCGCACTGGACGGCGAGGTCGACGGGGGTGAACGGCCCCGGCCCGCCTCGGGCCTTCAGGAACGGCGTCCGCGCGCCGTCGATCACGTAGACAGGTCGGCCGGAAACGACTGGGCTTGGGCTTTGGGCGGTCATCACGCTCCCCTGACTATACGGCTTTCAAACGCCGGACGGTCAAGGTCGCTCCACCGCTACTCCGCCTTTCCGGCTTCGGTGCAGGCCGCGCTGAACAAGACGACCGCGGCACCCGCCTTTTCCGGCCATTCCTGGGCGATGACTCGAGGCGCTTCCCTCACCACGTAGATCTTTCCACCATGAACGAGCTCGCCGCTAGGCTCAGCCAAGCGGAAGATGTCGCCGGCCTCAAGTTGCGAGAGAACAGCATCCTTCCAATGGTTCTGGCCGATGAGCACTTGCACCCATCAAGTCTTACCCAGCGCTATCATGAACTACTTGTAATGTTACTGCTCGCCCAGCCGAGTCAGACACATTTTTGACAAGCATTGTCGCGCGATGCCAGAGGACTCACCGGAGATTGCGCGATCCTGTCCAATCTTTAATGCAACGCTGGACGGTTGCGAGAACCGAGCCAAGCCCGTCGAACATGCGCGCGCCAGCCGAGCCGCGTTGATCCGCGCACGCCGCGACGAAGACTTTCTCTATCGCGGCGATAGGAACAATCAATTTTACCAATGGCCGAAAACGGCGGCTCCCTAGGACGCGGTCGGGGGACGACAGCCAGGCGCGAGCAGCGCGGAGGAAACGACGATGGACGCTAAGGTGGACGACAGCGTGCAAGGTCAGTGCCCGATGGGGCATGGCAAAGGCGGCCGAAGCAACCGGGACTGGTGGCCCGAGAATCTCCGCCTGGAAAGTCTCAATCAGCACTCGCCGCGTTCGAACCCGATGGGCGAGGCGTTCAACTACGCCGAGGAATTCAAGACCCTCGACCTGAACGCGGTCATCAATGACCTGCACGCCCTGATGACGGATTCTCAGGACTGGTGGCCCGCCGACTTCGGTCACTATGGCGGCCTCTTCATTCGCCTGGCCTGGCACAGCGCCGGCACCTATCGCACCTCGGACGGGCGCGGCGGCGCCGGTGGCGGACAGCAGCGCTTCGCACCGCTGAACAGCTGGCCGGACAACGCCAACCTGGACAAGGCGCGCCGTCTGCTGTGGCCGATCAAGCAGAAGTACGGCCGCAAGATCTCGTGGGCCGATCTCTATGTGCTGGTCGGCAACGTCGCGCTGGAGTCGATGGGCTTCAAGACGTTCGGCTTCGCCGGCGGCCGCGCCGACCAGTGGGAGCCCGAGGAGCTCTACTGGGGGCCGGAGGGCTCATGGCTGGGCGACGAACGCTACAGCGGCGAGCGTCAGTTGCACCCGGCCCTCGGCGCGGTGCAGATGGGCCTGATTTACGTCAATCCGGAGGGCCCGAACGGCAATCCTGATCCCGTGGCCTCGGCGCGCGACATCCGCGCCACCTTCGCCCGCATGGCCATGAACGACGAGGAGACCGTCGCCCTGATCGCTGGCGGCCACACCTTCGGCAAGACCCACGGCGCGGGCGATCCCTCGTTCGTCGGCCCAGAGCCGGAAGGCGGCCAGATCGAGGATGGCGGCCTGGGCTGGCGCAGCAAGCACGGCACGGGCCTCGGCGCCGACGCGATAACGTCCGGCCTGGAGGTCACCTGGAGCCGAGACTCCGACCAGGTGGAGCAACCACTTCTTCGACAATCTCTTCAAGTTCGAATGGGAGCTGACCAAGAGCCCCGGCGGCGCCCATCAGTGGGAAGCCAAGGACGCCCCGGCCGACATCCCGGACGCCTACGACGCGTCTAAGACGCGACGCCCGAGGATGCTGACGTCGGACCTGGCCCTGCGCTTCGACCCGGAATACGAAAAGATCTCGCGCCGGTTCTATGAGAACCCCGACCAGTTCGCCGACGCCTTCGCCCGGGCGTGGTTCAAGCTGACCCACCGCGACATGGGGCCGATCCAGCGCTATCTCGGCCCGCTCGTGCCCAAGGAAACCCTGATCTGGCAGGACCCGATCCCGGCCGTCGACCACCCGCTGATCGACGCCGCCGACGCCAAGGCGCTGAAGGACAAGATCCTGGCCTCGGGCCTGTCGGTCGCCGAGTTGGTGTCGACCGCCTGGGCCTCGGCCTCGACCTACCGCAAGTCGGATAAGCGCGGCGGCGCCAACGGCGCGCGAGTCCGCCTCGCTCCGCAGAAGGACTGGGAGGTCAATGACCCGCCCATCCTGGCCAAGGTGCTATCGACTCTGGAAGGCATCCAGCAGGGCTTCAACGGGACCGGGGGCAAGAAGGTCTCCCTGGCCGACCTGATCGTGCTGGCGGGCAACGCCGCCGTCGAGAAGGCCGCCCGGGACGCCGGCGCGCCGATCGAGGTTCCCTTCGCCCCGGGCCGCATGGACGCCTCAGCCGAGCAGACCGACGCGGCGTCTTTCGAGCCGTTGGAGCCGCTGTCGGACGGCTTCCGCAACTATCGCAAGAGCGGCCCGCAGTTCATGTCCCCGGAAGAGGCCCTGGTCGACCGGGCCCATCTGCTGGGCCTGTCGGCGCCGGAAATGACGGTGCTCGTCGGTGGTCTGCGGGTGCTGGGCGCCAACGCCGGCGGAAGTAAGGACGGTGTCTTCACCCATCGCGTCGGCGCGCTCACCAACGACTTCTTCGTCAACTTGCTGAGCATGGGCACGACCTGGGCCCCGACGGCGGTCAACGCCTTCGCCGGCCACGACCGCAAGAGCAGCGAGCCGCGCTGGACCGCCAGCCGCGCCGACCTGATCTTCGGCTCGCACGCCGAACTGCGGGCCTTCGCCGAGGTCTATGCCTGTGCGGAACTCGCAGGAGAAGTTCGTGAAGGACTTCGTGGCGGCCTGGACCAAGGTCATGAACGCCGACCGCCTCGACCTGAACTGAAGACAGCGGCTCCCGCCGGAGGTGAAAAAAGGGGCGCTGGCCGGCTTGGCTAGCGCCCCTCGCTTTTAGTCGGCGGCCGCGTGGGCCGCGCCGCTGGCCTTGGCTTTCTTGGTCAGCCAGATCAGCGGGATCAGGATCACGCACAGCCACGCCGAGACGCGGAAGAAGTCCAGGGCCGCCAGCAGATAGGCCTGGTTGACCACCTGGTTGGTGATCGCCCCGACCGCCTGCAGGTCGGGTCATGCCCGTCGCCTGCAGCTTGCTCACGGCGTCGAGCCAGGCCGGGCTGCCGGAGCTCATGGTCTCGGCCAGACGGGTCTGGTGCACGGACTCGCCCCGATCCCAGATCGTCGTGGCCAGGGAGGCGGCGAAGCTGCCCGCGGTGATCCGCGAGAAGTTCGACAGCCCCGAGGCCTGTGGCGTCTGCTGGGGCGGGATGCCGTTCAGCGAGATGGTCACCATCGATATGAAGAACGTGCTCATCGCCACGCCCTGGACCAGCATCGGCATGACCAGCGCCCAGAAATTGGCGTCGGGCGTGTAGCCCGAGCGCATGAAGAAGGACAGGCCGAAGGCGGCCAGCGACAAAGTCGCCATCCAGCGGGCGTCGACCTTGTTCATCAGCCGGGCCATGAACGGCGTCAGCATCACGGCGACCACGCCGCTCGGCGCGGCCACCAGGCCGGCCCAGGTCGCGATGTAGCCCATCCGGGTCTGCAGCCACAGCGGCAGCAGCAGGTTGTTGCCGAAGAACACCGCGTAGCCCAGGCAGAAGGCGATGGTGCCGATCACGAAGTTGCTGGACTTGAACAGCGACAGGTCGACGATCGGGTGCTTCTCGTTCAGCTCCCAGATCACCCAGGCGATGAAGCCGATGATGGCGATCCACATCTCGACGACGATGGCGGGCGAGGAGAACCAGTCGGCCTCCTTGCCGGTGTCCAGCATCACCTGCAGCGCGCCGACCCAGACCAGCAGCAGCATGAAGCCAGTGCGGTCGATCGGCAGCTTGCGGGTCGGGGTCTCGCGGCTGGCCATGTTCCGCCAGCAGACGACGGCGCAGAGGATGCCCACGGGCACGTTGATCAGGAAGATCCACGGCCAGGAGATATTATCGGAGATGTAGCCGCCCAGGATCGGACCGCAGATCGGGGCCACCAGGGTGGTCATCGACCAGATCGCCAGGGCCGTGCCCCGCTTGTTGGGCGGGAAGATCATGATCAGCAGGGCCTGGGAGCCGGGGATCATCGGGCCGGACACCGCGCCTTGCAGGATGCGGAACAGGATCAGGGATTCGAGATTCCAGGAGAGGCCGCACAGCAACGAGGCGATCGTGAACAGGATCACCGAGACCACGAAGGTCTTCACGACGCCGTAGCGGCCCATCAACCAGCCGGTCAGCGGCACCGAGACGCCGTTGGCCACGGCGAAGGCGGTGATCACCCAGGTGCCCTGGCTGGAGCTGACGCCGAGATTGCCGGCGATGGTCGGGATCGAGACGTTGGCGATGGTGCTGTCCAGCACCTGCATGAAGGTGCCCAGGGCCAGGGCGATCGAGGTGACGGCCAGGAGCATCCCGGTCATCGGCGCCGGACCAGCGCCTTGTGATTGTTCGGACGCCATGGGCGGCTCCTAGTAACGGACTACTTCGCGCCTTTGGCGACGTCGATCTTGGCCTTCATGGACAGCCCAACCCGCAGCGGGTGCTTGGCCAGTTCGGCGGGGTCCAGGGTGATGCGGACCGGGACGCGCTGGACCACCTTGATCCAGTTGCCCGAGGCGTTCTGGGCCGGGATCAGCGAGAAGGCCGAACCGGTGCCGCCTGCCAGGCCACGGACCTTGCCGTGGAACTTCACGCCGCCGCCATAAAGGTCGGACGTCAGCACCACCGGCTGGCCGGGGACCACCTTGTCCAGTTGCACTTCCTTGAAGTTGGCGTCGACATAGGCCTGGGCGGTCGGCACCACGGCCATCATCGGCGTGCCCATGGCGACCTGCTGGCCAACTTGCACCGACTTGCGGGCGACGACGCCGTCGGTCGGGGCGCGGACCACGGTGCGGGCCAGGGCCAGGCGCGCGGCGTCGAGCCGGGCCTGGGCGGCCTTGACCTCGGGGTTCTCGGTGACCGAAACGCCCGAGATCAGCACGGTGTTGACCTCACGCGTGCCGATGGCCGCGTCGCGGCTGGCCAGGGCCTGGGCGCGGCCGGCCTGAGCGGCGTTCAGCGCGGCCTGGGCGTTGGCGAGACGGTTCTGGGCGGTCGTCAGCTCGTCGCCCGAAACGGCGCCCTCGCCCACCAGGGCCTGGCGGCGCGAGAGATCCACGCGGGCGCGATCGACGTCGGCCTTGGCGGCGACGATCTGAGCGTCGGCGCGGGCGACGTCGGCCTGGCGAGCCTCGAACTGGCCGGCCAAGGCGGTGTCGCTGGCGAAGTAACCCTTCACCTTGCGCTCGGCCTGGCCAAGGGCGGCCTCGGCCTGGGCGACGGCGATGCGGGCGTCGGCGTCGTCGATGATGACCAACGGGTCGCCGGCCTTCACGGCCTGGGTCTCGACCACGAAGATCTTGGCCACCGGGCCCGGCGACAAGGCGGTCACCTGGGCGGTTTCGGCCCCGACATAGGCGTCGTCGGTCTCGACATAATGGCTGTCGAAGGCCAGCCACCAGGCGCCGTAGCCCAGCAGGCCGACGGCGACGGCGCCGCCGAGCAGGGTCAGTTGGCGGCGACGCTTGTTGTTGGCGGCGCCATGGCCGCCATTGGCGGGTTGTTGATCGGACATTCGGTGCAAGTCCTAGCGAGCGGATGCTTTGGGGATTGGTTTCAGGCGCCGGTGAAGCCGCCGCCGAGGGCGCGGACCAGGGCGATGTCGAGGGCGAAGGCGCGGCTTTCCAGGTCGGCGACGACCCGGCGCTGGGTCAGGACCGACTGCTCGGCCAGCAGCACCGACTGGTAGGTCGACAACTGCCCCTCGTAGCGCAGACGGGCGATGCGGTAGGCGTTCTCGTTAGCGGCCAGGGCCAAGCGGGCGTCGGCAAGGCGGCTATTGAGCGCCTTCTCGCTGGCGGTGACGTCGGCCACCTCGCGCAGGGCCTGGGTCAGGGCGCCGTCATAGCTGGCCACAGCGGCGTCACGGTCGGCCTCGGCGCCGCGCAGGCCGGCCCGCAGGCGGCCGCCCTCGAAGATCGGCAGGCTCAGGGCCGGACCGACCTGGCCGATGTCCGAGCCGCTGGAGAACAGCTTGTCGAGATAAAGCGACTGGGCGCCGACGAAGCCCGACAGGTTGATGTCCGGATAGAAGGCGGCCTTGGCCTGCTTCGTGCGCGAGGTCGCGGCCTCGGCCCGCCATTTGGCGGCGACCACGTCGGGACGTCGACCGATCAGGTTGGCGGGGAGGTTTTCCGGCAGGCCGAACGGCTTGATCGACACATTGGCCGGACGGGCGATGGCGAGACCGCGATCGGGACCGGCGCCGACCAGGGCCGCCAGGGCGTTGCGGGTCAGGGCGATCTGCTCGTCGATGGCCGACAGCTCGGCCTTCGAGGCCGGCGGTCCGGCCGCGGCCTGCTCGCTCTCGGCCTTGGTGTCGAGGCCATTGGCGACGCGCCTGGAGACGAGGTCCGAGGTCTGCTGGCGCAAGCGCACGGCCTGGTCGGCGACGTCGCGTTGGGCGTAGAGGCGCGACAGCTCCGCATAGGTGGAGGCGATCGCGGTCGACAGGGTCAGGCGGGCCTGGGCGGCGTCGGCCTGGGCGGCCTTGGCCTCGGACGTGGCCGCGGCGACGGCCGCGCGGTTCTTGCCCCAGAAGTCCAGTTCCCAGCTGAAGTCGAGGGCCAGGCGGCCGATATCGTTATAGCCTTGCGGTACGAAGGCGGGCGGGATGCCGGCGTTGTAGCTCTGTTTGCTCTCGGCGGCCGAGGCGCCCAGCGAGACCCGGGGCAGGTCGGCGGACTTGGCCTGGGCGACCAGCGACTGGGCGCGGCGCAGGCGGGCCTCGGCGGCGGCCAGGGTCGGGGAGCCCTTCAGAGCCTCGTCTTCCAGGGCGTTCAGCTGAGCGTCGCCGTAGGCGGTCCACCAAGCGTCGGCCGGCCAGTCGGCGGTCGGGGCAGCCAGGGTCTGGGCGGTCTCATAGGCTTGAGGGGCTTTCGCCACGCGGGCGGGCTGCGCCGGGGGCAGGCTTGCGCAGGCGGCCAGCACCAGGGCGCTCGCGGCGGCGAAGAAAGGAACGCTTCGGCGGGGAGAGAAGCTCGGCATGACAGGCGCCTTGATGTGACCGTACGGTATAGTCATATGGTGTGGTGCAAGTAGGCCCCGCTTGCGCCACAGTCAAGGCGACCGTACGGTACGGTCGGAAAAAAGAATTATGCTGCCCGAGACGAAACCCCGCCTGGACCGTGACGCCCGCCGCGAAGCGATCCTCGACATCGCCGCCGAGGTGTTCCTGGCCGAGGGCTACGACGCCGCTTCGATGTCGACCATCGCGGCCAAGGTCGGCGGCTCCAAGAGCACGCTCTACAACTACTTCAAGAGCAAGGAAGAGATCTTCCAGGCCCATATCGAGCGCTATTGCGACTGGCAGCGCGAGGCGATGTTCAGCCTGCTGGATGACGGGGGTGACCTGAAAACCGCCCTCACCCACGTCGGCCGCCGCTATCTGACCAACGTGCTTTCCGAGCGCAACATGCGCCACTTCCGGCTGATCACGGCCGCCGCCGAGCGCACGCCGGACCTTGGCCGCGCCTTCTACGAGGCTGGACCCAGGCGCGGCGCGCAGATCCTCGGCGACTACCTGGCGCGCGCCAAGGCCGACGGCCGCATCCACGCCGAGGATCCGCTGGCCGCGGCGCACCAGTTCATCGGCCTCTGCCAGAACCGCCTGCTGAAGGCCCGGCTGGTCAACTATGTCGGCGAACCCTCCCTCGCCGAAGTGGACGCCGAGGTTCAGGCCGCGGTGGCGACGTTCCTGGCGGCTTTCGGGACGAAGGCGGCTTAGGAACTCGAACGAGCGATCCATTCCTTGTCATCCCGGCCGCGGCGAAGCGGGGAGCCGGGATGACAAGACTAGGGAGCGTAGGCTTCCCAGAATGGGTTGAACGAACCCGTCAAAGAACCTCGAACAACCCCGCCGCGCCCATGCCGCCGCCGACGCACATGGTCACCACGACGTGCTTGGCGCCCCGGCGCTTGCCCTCGATCAGGGCGTGGCCGGTCAGGCGCGCGCCCGACATGCCGTAGGGATGGCCCATGGCGATGGCGCCGCCGTCGACGTTCAGCAGCTCGTCGGGAATGCCCAGGCGGTCGCGGCAATAGACGACCTGACAGGCGAAGGCCTCGTTCAGCTCCCACAGGCCGATGTCGTCGACCTTGAGGCCGAACCGTTCCAAGAGACGCGGGATGGCGAAGACCGGGCCGATGCCCATCTCGTCTGGCTTGGTTCCCGCCACGGCCATGCCGACATAGCGGCCCAGCGGTTGCAGGCCGCGCTTTTCGGCCAGCCCCGCCTCCATGACCACGCAGGCCGAGGCGCCGTCCGACAGCTGGCTGGCGTTGCCGGCCGTGACCGTGCCGCCTGGGCGCACGACCTTCAGGGCGGCCAGGCCTTCGAGCGTGGTCTCCGGACGCACGCCCTCGTCGCGCCCCAGGGTCACCTCGCGATGCGAGACCTCGCCAGTCTCCTTGTCGGCGACCCTCATGCGGGCGGTCATCGGGACGAGTTCGGCGTCGAAGCGCCCCGCCGCCTGGGCCGCCGCGGCGCGATGCTGCGAGGACAGGGCGTAGAGGTCGCAAACCTCGCGGGTAATCCCGTAGCGCGCCGCGACCGTCTCGGCCGTGTCCAGCATCGGCATGTAGGCGTCGGGGTGCAGGGCCACGAGCTCGGGATCCTGGTCGACCCGCAGCTGCGGCGTCTGGACCAGGGAGATCGACTCGACGCCGCCGGCGACAATGACGTCCATGCGGTCGACGATCACCTGCTTGGCGGCCGTGGCGATGGTCATCAGGCCTGACGAGCACTGGCGGTCCATGGTCATGCCCGGGACCTCGACCGGCAGGCCGGCCCGCAGCGCCGCCGCGCGGCCGATGGTCTGCTGGTAGCCCTGCGGCAGCGAGCAGCCGAGGATGCAGTCCTCGACCTCGTCCGGAGCCACGCCGGCGCGCTGGACCGCGTGAGTCAGGGCGTGGGCGGCCAGGGTCGGTGACGGGGTGTCGTTGAAGGCCCCGCGATAGGCGCGGCCGATCGGCGTACGCGCCGTGGAGACGATGACGGCCTGGCGCATCACGCGCGGCCCCCGACGACCTTGGCGATCAGACCCGCGCTGGCGACTTCGCGCTCGGCCTGGGTGAAGCCGTAGGCCGGGACGATCTCGCCCGCGCGATCGCTGACGCCGTTCCACTGGCGGATCAGTTGCTCGCCCGCGTCCGCGCCGCCGCCGATATAGCGGCCATCGGTCAGGGTGATGTTGGCGGTGGCGAAGTGGCCCGCGCCGGCGCACAGGATCGTGCGCGTCGGGGCGTCATCCTGGACCAGGGCCAGCAGGCCCGGGCTGACGAAGGCGGGGTCGAGCAGGGCCAGGCTTTCGGCCGACAGCACGCCTTCGGTCATGCCCGTGGCCGCCGTCGGGGCTAGGCAGTTGACCCGCACATTGTATTTTTCGCCCTCGATGGCGAGGGTCTGCATCAGTCCGACCAGCGCCAACTTGGCCGCCCCGTAGTTGGCCTGCCCGAAGTTGCCGTAGAGGCCCGAGGACGAGGTCGTCATGACGATCCGGCCATGGCCCTGCTCGCGCATCAGCGCCCACACGGCCTTGGCGCAGATCGCCGCGCCCATCAGGTGGACGTCGACCACCAGGCGGAAGTCGTCGAGGCTCATCTTGGCGAAGGTCTTGTCGCGCAGGATGCCGGCGTTGCAGATCAGGATGTCGACCCGGCCCCAGCGGGCCACGACCTGCTCGACCATGGCGTTGACGGCCGCCTCGTCGGTGACCGAGGCCGCGGCGCCGAAGGCCTCGCCGCCCTGGGCGACGATCTCGGCGGCGACGCGGTCGGCGGCCTCCTGGCCCAGGTCGTTGACCACCACCTTGGCGCCCTGCCCGGCCAGGTACAGCGCGTGGGCGCGGCCGAGGCCCCCGCCAGCGCCCGTGACGATCGCGACGCGTCCTTGCAGCATCATGAAACTCTTCCTTTCCTCGCCCAAAAACCGAACGAGCCTGTGGCTCGTCACAAAAGTCACTATCTCGTTAGTGAATATCTTTGGCAGAACTGTCCCGCCTAGGGCAAGCCGCCTTTAGGCCTGAGCCTTGCGCCGCTCGCAGGCCGCAATGAAGCCGGCGGCCATGAAAGCGGCCATCCGCTCCTTCACGGCGTGGAAGTCGTCGGACTTGCAGACCCCGCCCGACAGCTTGTCGATCCGGCCGGTGCGCGCCAGGGTGAGCATCAGGGCGCCCGTCACGAAGTGGTAGCCCCAGAAGATATCGGCCTCCGGGCAATCCGGCAGAGCCTGCTTGAGCAGCCCGATCAGCTTCAGCACCACCGGATCGAAATGCTCGTCCATCAGGGACGCGCCCCACTCCGGCGTGTTGGCGACCTGGGCGCCGAGGGCGGCGTAGTTCTTCCAGCCCTCCCCGCCCTCGATATAGAGATCAAGATCTGTGTCGAGGAAGGCGCGCAAGGCGCCCTCCACCGTCGGCTTGCCGGCCGAGGCCGCTTCATAGGCCTCCAGCGCCCGCATCCGCCGCTCGCTGGTCACCACCGCCCGGCGCGCGAAGACCGCGTCGAAGAGGGCTTTCTTGTCGTCGAAATAGTAGTTCATCAGCGTGTGGTGCACGCCAACCTGCTTGGCCACGTCCTTCAGGGTGACGCCGTAGAGCCCGTGCTTCGAGAACAGCGCCTCGGCCGCGTCGAGGATCTGCTCCATCTTCTCGGCGCGCTGCTCGGCCTTGGTGGTGCGTCGACGGATCGGGGCGGCTTCGGACACTGAGCGGGACTTCCTGGGGTTGGGCGAGCGGCTTGGACGGACGAAGCGTCAACCGCCGCCGTATTCCGCTCGCAGCCTTATCTTGTCGATCTTGCCGGTCGACGCCAGGGGCATGCGCGGCAGGCGGTAGACGGCGTCGGGGATCCACCAGGTGGCCACTCGGCCCTGCAGCGAAGCCAGCAAGGCCTCGTCGGTGACCTCGCCCTGCGTCTCGACCAGCAGGATCGGCCGCTCGCCCCACTTGGGATCGGACCGGCCGATCACGGCGGCCAGAGACACCTCGGGCAGGGATGCGACCACCGCCTCGATCTCGGCGGGATTGATCCACTCGCCGCCGGACTTGATCAGGTCCTTGGCGCGGCCGGTGATCATCAGGTTGCCCGCCGCGTCAATGCGAGCCAGATCGCCGGTCGGGAACCAGCCATCGGCGTCGGTGGCCGAGGTCTCGTGACCGAAATAGCGTTCGACCACCGCCGCGCCGCGCACCCGCAGGTGACCTTCGGCGTCGCGTTGCCGGGGTAAGGCTACGCCGTCGGCGTCGGTCAGCAACAGGTCGACGCCCACGGCCGGACGGCCCGACAACGCGGCCTGCGACGGCGCGTGCAGCGGCGCGACGGTGCCTGAGGGCGACAGCTCGGTCATGCCCCAGCTGGTCTGGACGGTGACACCCAGGCCCTGCTCGATCCGGTCCATCAGGGCCGGCGGCATCGGCGCCCCGCCGACCATGATGCGCTTCAGCGACGACAGACGCTCGCCTGTGGTTTCCAGATACTCGACCAAACCCAGCCAGACGGTCGGCACTCCGACCCCGACCGTGACGCCCTCCGCGGCGATCAGGCGGCCCAGGCTGGCGCCATCGGCGTTGCGGCCGGGGAGGACGAGCTTGGCTCCCACCGCCGGGGCCGCGAACGGCAGGCCCCAGGCATTGGCGTGGAACATCGGCACCACCGCCAAGACGGCGTCGGCGCTCGAGATCGCCATCACGTCCACCTGCAAGGCCCGCAGGGTGTGGAGATAGCTGGAGCGGTGGGTGTAGGTCACGCCCTTGGGCGCGCCCGTGGTGCCCGAGGTGAAGCACAGGCCGCTAGGCGCGGTCTCCTCGAACTGGCCCCAGATCGCGTCCGGGCTGGCGGCGGCGATCAGTGGCTCCAGGGCTTGGCCTTCCGACGCCTCGCCGTCGATGACCAGCAGGCGTTCGACGCCCGGCGCGGCGTCCATGATCTTGCGGGCCAGGGGCGCGAGGTCGGCCGAGGCGATCAGCAATTGGGCCTGAGACTGGACGATCATCGCCGCCAGTTGCTCGGCGGTCAGGCGCGGGTTCAGCGTGTGGCACACCGCGCCCATGCCCATGATCGCGTACCAGACCTCGACATGGTCCTGGGTGTTCCACGCCAGGGTGGCGACGCGGTCGCCCTTGCGGACGCCTAGCCCCGCCAGGACAGAAGAGACCCGAAGGCTACGATCGCGGAGATCCGCGTAGCCGACGCGGTCGATCCGTCCGCCCTCGCGCGCGGTCACCACCTGGCCGTCGGGCTGCCACTTGGCGGCGTGGTCCAGGAACTTGTCGAGCGTCAGGGCGAAGGCCTGCATCTCGCCGTCAATCGTCGGCGCACTACTTATCGGCACTGAGTCACTCCAGAGGGAAGCGGCGGCGCGACGACGCCGACGTTCCAGTTCCAGGGCGTATCGCCCCGGGCGCGTCGGCGGCACATCACCGCCTCGTTCAGTTCGTACATGCCAGGGCGCAGATGCACGCCCGGCTGGGGCGCCGCGACGAAGGCCATGTAGGCGCGCTCGGCGCCGTAGGGCCTCCAGGCCGGCTGGCCGGCGGCCCTGGGCGCGCCGTCCTTGGCGAACGAAGCCCAGTAGTCGCCCATGGCGGCGGTCAGCCTGGCTTCCTCGGGGGTGTCCGGGTTCTTCGGCCAGGCCGGCGGCGCGCTCTTTGCCGAGCCGAAGACGTAGGGCAACTCGCTGGCGTGAAAGCCATGCAGGCCGGCCGCGTCGGCGGCCGGATAGCCATGATCGAACAGGTAGAAGTAACCGGCCTGGCCGACGGCGGTCTGCTTGGCCACGAGACGCTCGGCGGTCCAGCCATAGAGCGCGTCACGGGTGGTCAACAGCACGCTCTCGGGCACGTCGCTGGACGGATAGAGCTTGAGGAAGTCGTCCGCGAGATCGCCATAGCGCGCCCGGATTTCCTTCTCGTAGGCGGCGGCGTCGGCCGGTGCCGGGGCGCCAGGAAGCGCAACGAGCGAATCTCGCCGCTGTTGAAGCCGGCCAGGATCGGCACATGGGCCTGCTCGCCGGCGTCGAACGTGTCGACCAGCTGCTTGGGCAGCACCTTGCCGTCGACCGCGCCGAAGGTCTGAAAGCCGGCCAGAAGGGCGTTGGTCGTCAGGGTCTCGGCGTCCATGGCCCGCAGGTCGGCCAGGGACTTTGCGCCCAGCTTGGCGGCGGTGGCCGCGCCCATGGTCTCGGCCGGGACGTGGCCGAGCCTCGGCTCACGCAGCTCCGGCGTCGAGACCATGTAGGCGCTCTGGGCGATGGCCTTGCTGAACAGCCCCCGGGCCGGCGGCGAGGCCATCAGGTACATGACGCTCAAGGCCCCCGCGGAACTCGCCGGCGATCGTGACCTTGGCCGGGTCGCCCCCGAAGGCGGCGATGTTCTGCTGGACCCACTTCAGCGCCGCGATCTGATCGAGCAGGCCGTAGTTGCCCGAGACGTGATCGGGCGACTCCGCGCTGAGCTCGGGATGGGCCATGTAGCCCAGCACGCCGAGGCGGTAGTTGATCGAGACGACCACGACACCGCGCCTGGCCAACGCCGCGCCATCGTAAAGACCCTCGGCGCTGGAGCCGCCGATCAGCGACCCGCCGTGGATCCAGACCAGCACCGGGGCTTTCGCGGCCTTGGCTGGCGTCCACACGTTCAGCGACAGGCAGTCCTCGCTAAACGCCTTCAACGGCGAGGCGTAGATGCTGCCCGGACGCGGCTTAGGCTGCAGGCAGGACGGGCCGAAGTCCAGAGCGTCGCGGACGCCGCTCCAGCTGGCCGCGGCGGCGGGCGGCTTCCAGCGCAGCGGTCCGACGGGCGGCGCGGCGTAGGGAATTCCCCTTGAAGATCTCGAGGCCGTCCTGGGCCACGCCGCGCACCGCGCCGGCCGGAGCCTTGACCACGGGAGCCTCGGCGCGGGCGGCGGCCGGCGCGAGCGCCAGGGCCGCCAGGGCCGGGACGAGTAGACGTTTACACAAGCTGCTCACCGCCGCCTCCTAGAACGCATAGCCCAACCGCACCCCGGCCGTGCGCGGCCGCATGGTCGCGAACCGGCTGGCGATGAAGGCCTCGGGGTGGACGTAGGTGACCGAGTGGTCGTCGAAGAGATTCTCGACATAGGCTCCGACCGTCGTGTCGCCCATGGCCACGGCGAAGGTGGCGTTCACGTTCTGATACGAGTCCGTGAAGCCGTAGGTGGCGCTGGTCACTGTGGGCTGGCCCGGTACGTGCGGGAACGAGCCGGGATAAGAGCCCACATGCTGCAACACGACCGACAGGTTGGCCTTGGCCTTCGGCGTCAGGTCCCAGCCGTAGTTGACGAACAGCGAGCCCTGCACCTTCGGCGAGGCCAGGCGCGCGCCGACCACCGCGCCGGAGATCGCCGCCTCGGCCGGGGTCAGCTCGGTGACCTTGGCCTCGTTCAGCGAGCCGTTCAGGCCGATGGTCAGGCCCTTGGCGGGGAAGGCTAGCAGCTCCAGCTCGATCCCCTTGCTGCGCGCCGCGCCGATGTTGGTGGCGAACTGAACGCTATCGGAGACGCGGTTGGCCTGGACCTGGATGTTGCTCCAGTCGATCAGGTAGACAGCGAGATTGGCCGAGACCAGACCGTTCAGGAAACGGCCCTTGGCCCCGACCTCGTAGTTGGTCAGGTCGTCGGACGAGGCGCCGTTCGGGATGATCAGGTCGCTGGGATTGACCAGGCTGGCCCGGCCGGCGAAGGCGTTGACCACCGGCGTGCGGAAGCCGGTCGACACCGTGGCGTAGGTCGTCAGGGTCGACGACGGCTTGTAGGACAGGCTGACCTTGAACGAGGGCTTGCTGCCCGTCGCCTTGACGCCGCTGGCCGCCGTGAACGGCGTCAGGGTCAGCGGCCCGCGGATGCCGAACAGGGCGTTGGTCAGATAGGCGCTGCTATAGCCGCCGGCCTCGGTGAAGCCCTGGGCCTCGACCCGGCCGTAACGCATGCCGCCGGTCAGCCAGACCTTGTCGCTGAAGTGATAGGTCAGCTGGCCGAAGGCGGCCTTTTCCTGCGAATTTATGTGCGTGTACTGGCGCTGATAGTACTCGTCCGGCAGGCCGGTGATGCCGTGCGAGGTCAGGAAGGCCGGGTTGGAGCGGTAGAAGTAGTCCACGTCCAGGCGGCGATCGAGGTAGAAGCCGCCGACCACCCAGTCGAGCTCGCCGCCTGGATCGGACGCCAGACGCGCCTCCTCGACGAAGGTCTTCTGGAAGCCGCCGGCGTCCAGGGCGAAGGCGATGGCGCCGCCGAACGTGCCGGCCAGGTCGACATAGAACTTCTGATCGAACTTCGAATAGGTCGACGAGCTGGTGAAATGCGCGCCGTCGAACTGGTAGTCGACCGTGACGTTGTGGCTGCGCAGCTTGCCCACGAACAGATCCGGCCGGTCCGAGACCCGCTTGTTCCGACCCAGGGCCGGATTGACCATCGACGAGTCCTTCGGGTTGCTGTCCTCGTACGAGAACAGCGCCTTCACCGACAGGCGGTCGGTGGGTTTCCACAACAGCGTCGCGCGACCGCCCCAGTCGACCAAGGTGTTGGAGTTGTGGACGCCGGTGCCGAGGTTATCGAGATAGCCTTCCTCGTGCCGGTAGAAGCCGACCAGGCGCAGGGCCAGCTTGTCCTGGATTATCGGCATGTTGAGCATGCCGTTGTAGCGCTGGCGCAGGGAGTCCGAACCGGTCAGGCCGAAGTCGACCAGGGCCGCGCCCTCGCGGCTCGACAGGTTCGGCGCCTTGGTCAGGATGCGCAGCGCGCCCGACAGCGAGCCCGAGCCGAACAGCGTACCCTGCGGGCCACGCAGGAACTCCACCCGCTCGACGTCGAACAGATTCGGATCCAGCACCGTGGTGTTGCCGATCGTCGAGATCGGCAGCTCGTCGATATAGACGGCCACCGTGCTCTGCAGGTTGGCGCCGTAGCCGTTGGTCGCAATGCCCCGGGCGGTGAAGTTGTTGAAGTTGGCGGTGGCGCGGTTCAACACCACGCCCGGAGTTTGACGGGCCAGGCCCTCGAAGCCGACGATGCCCTTGGCGGTCAGCTCCTTCTGATCGAAGGCGGTGACGCTGAGCGGCACGTCCTGCAGCTTCTCGGGACGGCGGGTCGAGGTGACGATGACTTCTCCCACCAGATCAGCGTCCTTGCGGTCGCCCCTCCCCTGATCGTCGCTGGCCGACTGGGCCGCGACCTGTGTGGCGAATGATACGAGCGCGACGGCGCAAGCCGACGCCAGCTGGCCAGCCTTCATGTCGTTCCTCCCCGAACGAGCGTCGATCGTCTTCACGTCGACTTTTATGGGGGCACGGTGAGCGTGATCTTCGCGCCTGTCAACACTCACTCACTCGCGTGTGAATATTGACGAAGCCTCGAACTTGGGCGCATGCTCCGAAACAGGCCAAGCTCAAGAATGGCCGCTGGGAGGATGCCTTGAAGATCACGCGCGCAATGACGCCGCGGCCCCGTCCGCACGCCCGGATGGCCGCTCAATGAACGCTCATTCTTCTGTCCGCGGACCCATCTCCGACAAGGAGGCCTCCCAACCCGTCGGCGGTCGCGCCTGGCTTGTGCTGGCCATGCTGTGGTTCGTCTATGTGCTGAACTTCCTGGACCGGCAGCTGATGTCGATCCTGGCCAAGCCGATCCAGGACACCCTGCACGTCTCCGACAGCCAGCTAGGCCTCATCGGCGGGCTCTATTTCGCGATGTTCTACTGCTTTATCGCCATTCCGGTGGGCTGGCTGGCCGACCGCACCAACCGCGTGGCGGTGCTGTCCCTGGCCTGTGGAATCTGGAGCGCGGCGACCGTGGCCTGCGGCCTGTCGCGCGGCTATGGCGAGTTCGCCTTCGCCCGGATGACCGTCGGCTTCGGCGAGGCCGGCGGGGTGCCACCCTCATACGCGATCATCTCCGACTACTTCCCGGCTGGCCGGCGGGGGACGGCGTTGGGCATCTATAACCTGGGGCCGCCCGTGGGCGCGGCGCTGGGCATCGCGTTCGGCGCAGCGATCGCCGCGGCGTTCAACTGGCGCTACGCCTTCGTGATCCTGGGCGTCGTCGGCCTGGTCGCCGCCGTGATCCTGCCGCTGATCGTCAAGGAGCCGCCTCGCGGCGGCCTGGACGGGACCGAGATCAAGGTCGCCAGGGCCGGCTTCTGGTCGACCCTGAAGATGTTCTTCTCACGCCCCACCCTGGTGCTCGCCGCGCTGGGCAGCGGCGCGACCCAGTTTGTCACCTATGGCCTGGGCAACTTCACCACCCTGTTCCTGATGCGCGAGAAGGGCATGGCGCTCAACGAGGTCGCCGTCTGGTACGCCCTTGTCGTCGGCGTCGGCATGAGCGCCGGCATCTTCGTTCGGGCCGGGTGATCGACCGCTTCCGCAAGAAGTCCAAGGTCGTCTACGCCATGGCTCCGGTCATCTCCCTGACCCTCGCGATCCCGTTCTATGTCGGCTTCGTCTGGGCGCCGACCTGGCCACTGGCCCTGGTCCTGCTGATCGGCCCGACCTTCCTGAACTACTTCTACCTGTCGTCGTCTGTGGCCCTGGTCCAGGAGGAAGTGCGGCCCGACCAGCGGGTGATGTCCGGCGCCCTGCTGCTGCTGGTCATGAACTTCATCGGCCTGGGCCTGGGCCCCACCTATGTCGGCGCGGCCAGCGATTTCTTCAAAGCCAGCCATCCGCACAACTCGCTGCAGATGGCGCTCTACACCCTGATCCCGTTCTACGTCATCGCGATCGGATTGTTCCTGTGGTTGGCGCGGATCTTCCGCCGCGCCGAGCAGGCCTAGAAACCGCGCGCGGGCTTCATTCCTTCAGGGCGATGAAGCCCGCCGCCATGAACCGCGCGATCCGCTTCTTGATCGCCGGAAAGTCGTCGGAGTGGCAAAGGCCGCTGGACAGCCGGTCGATCCGGCCCGTCCGCGCCAGGGTGTTCATCAGGGCGCCCGACACGAAATGATAGCCCCAGAAGATCTCCTCGTCGGCATAGTCCGGCAGGGCCCGCTTGAGGATGCCGACCAGCTTCAGGACCACGGGGTCGAAATGCTCGTCCATCAGCGCCGCACCCTCGGGCGTGTTGCTGACCCGGGCGCAGAACGCCCCATAGTTCATCCAGTGCTCGCCGCCCTCATAATAGAGGTCGAGGTCGGTATCGAGGAAGGCGTGCAGCGCGCCCTCGACGGTCGGCCTGTCGCCCACCGCCTGCTCGTATTGCTCCAGGGCGATCATCCGCCGACCGGACGTGACCCCGGCCCGCCGGGCGAACACGGCCTCGAACAGGTTGGTCTTGTCCTTGAAATAGTAGTTGAGCAGCGTGGTGTGGATGCCCACCCGCACGGCCACGTCGCGCAGCGTCACGCCATGGAGACCGTTCTGCGAGAACAGGTACTCGGCCGCGTCCAGAAATCTGCTCGAGGCTCTGGGCGCGCTGCTCGGCCTTGGTGCGCGGGCGCTCCTTGGCCTCCTCCGCGGTGGCTCCTGCCAAACCGTCCTCCTGGTCCTAAAGTCCGCCGCGTAGTCGGCCCGGCGCGCCCCTGTCAATCGTTCCCATTACGGCAATCGCCGTGTCGAAGGCGCGCTCCGAGGTCGCCGAACAATGATCATTGACGCCATCGCGGCGAGGCTACAATACTCACTCTTGTGAGAATGAGCGTTAGAGACTCGTTCAACGGGAGGGTTCGCCACATGAGAATTGGGCTTACGAGCGCGTCGGGCGTCGCGCTGCTGATCGGGATCGCGGGCCTGGGCGCCCCAGCCTGGGGTCAGGAAAAAACGGCCAACGATCCCTCGACCCAGGTCGAGGAAATCGTCGTCACCGGTTCCAACATCCGGGGCTCGGCGCTGGACGCCGCCCTCCCCGTGGAGGTCTATTCGCAGGAACAGCTTGAAAAGCAGGGTTCGCCGACGGCGCTGGAGTTCGCCAAGAGCCTGACCATCTCGGGACCGACGACCGGCGAGAGCTACTATTTCGGCGGTCCGACCCTGGTCGGCTCCGTGAACTACAATCTGCGCGGCCTGGGGGCCGACAAGACGCTGGTGCTGCTGAACGGTCGGCGGATGAACCAGAACACCGCCAACGTCCCCTCTATCGCTCTTGCCCGCACCGAGATCCTCAAGGACGGCGCGGCGGTGATCTACGGCGCTGACGCCACCGGCGGCGTCGTCAACTTCATCACCCGCGACAAGTTCGTCGGGTTGGAGGCCCAGGCCCAGTACAAGCACATCAAGGGCTCGAAGGGCGACTATTCCATCGGCGTGATGGGCGGCATCGGCGAGGACCGCGTCAATCTTCTGGTCTCGGCCGAGTACGAGCACCGCTCGCGCCTGAACACGCTGGAGCGCGATTTCACCAAGGCCTCGCTCACCCCGGGGGCCGGCTATAATCCCGCCCCCTGGTCGACCCTGACCAACCTGACGGGTTGGCAGCCGCGCGGTCCCCTGCCCGCCGCGCCCACCGCCACGGACACCGGCGAGTGGGGCGCGAACCTGGGCGGTATCGTCTCCGACTTCACGCCGGCCAGCTGCGCCGCCGTCGGCGGCCGCATGGATAACGCCTACACCTGCGCCTACAACTACATCCCGTACTACCGGCTGGTGGAAAACCAGGACACCTACAGGCTCTACGCCCAGCTGAAGGCGCAGATCACCGACAGCATGAAGTTCCACGCCGACGCCTCCTACGGCAAGGTGGACCTGCCGCAGGTGATGGGTTCGCCGGCCCAGCCTGTGTCGCGCGGTCCGGCCCTGACGACGGGCGCGGTCAACCAGTTCTACGTGCCGATCAGCAACCCGTTCGCGGCTGAATTCGCCGCCGCCCACGGCATCGTCGGCGCCTCGGGCTTCACGCCGATCACCTACCGGCTGTTCGGCCACGGCGGTAATCCCTACTATTCCGGCGGCGACGGCTTCGGCGTGGCTGACAAGATCACCAACAAAGTCTGGCGCGTCTCGGCGGGCATAACTGGCGACCTGGGCGACCTCGCGCCGTTCGCCAAGGCGGTCGGCTACGACTTCGCCCTGACCTATAATGACGCCTACAACTACAACACTCACGCCGACACCATCGGCTACCGCCTGCAGGAAGCCCTCAACGGCTTCGGCGGACCCAACTGCCACGCCACCGACCTGGATCCGACCCGCTTCGGCACCCAGAACGCGGCGGCCGCCGGCAAGAACGGCTGCCAGTACTGGAACCCCTTCTCCAGTTCATTCAAGGGCCAGCCGGTGCGCGGCCTGGCCAACCCGAACTACATCGCCGGCCACGAGAACCCCGAGGATCTCTCCCTCTGGATGTTCGACCCGCGCGCCGTGGAGACCAAGAGCAACAACTTCACCGCCGACCTGGTGTTCAACGGCCTGTCGGGCCTGAAGCTGCCCGGCGGCGAGGTGGGCTGGGCGCTCGGCGCCCAGTACCGCTCGTTCGAGAGCCGCCAGATCGTCTCCAGCCCGTTCAACAACGGGACGGTGCAGTGCGAATGGCCCGCCGGCACGACCAGCGCCAACGGACCGGGCTCGCCGAACCTGCCGGCCAATCCGCTGCCGACCAACGATCCGAACTTCCGGGGCTGCACGCCCGACGCGCCGGGCCCGTTCGTCCTGTTCGCGCCGACGCTGCCGGTCCAGGCCGACCAGAGCCAGTACTCGCTGTTCGGCGAATTGCAGGTGCCGCTGTTCTCGACCGTCGACATCCAGCTGGCCGCTCGCAAGGAGAAGTTCTCCAACGACCTCGGCGCCACCGTCTACAAGGTGTCGGGCAAGTGGAACGTCTGGGGCCCGCTGACCCTGCGCGGCTCATACGGCACCAACTACCAGACCCCGCCGCTGGGCGTGACGCCGGGCGCCATCACGGTAGCCGCGCGAACCTATACGGTGGCGGCCAGCAACTGGCTGGCGGCGCAATTCATCACCGACGCCGACCTCAAGCCGGAGACCGCCAAGACGGCCAATATCGGCGCGATCTGGCAGAGCCGGGGCTTCAGCGATGACCACAAGTTCCGCCTGATCGTCGACCACTTCGACATCCGGACCAAGGACCAGATCGGCCAGGTCGCCGACCCGAACCAGATCGCCAGCCTGGTGTTCAACGGCGCCGGCGGCACGATCACCACCTGCGACGTCGCCAAGCAGCCCCTGCTGGCCCGCATCACCTTCAACAGCGGCTGCGCGGTGGGGATGAGCGGCGTGGGGACTTTCTCGGCCGTCTCGACGCGCTACGGCAACGGGCCGGGTCAGACGACCAAGGGCTTCGACATTCAAGCGACCTACGGTCTCCCCGTCGGCCCCGGCGATCTGGACGTCAACCTCACCGCCACCCGGATCACCGAGCTGAAGACCGGTCCCACGACCCTGGACGGCGTGACCATCTCGACGGGCGACGATCGGTTGGGCACGCTGAACTTCGCCACCTTCGCCCAGGCCGCTCCGAAGCTGCGCGCCAACCTCGGCGTCAACTATGCCCTCGGCCGCCAGAACTTCCGCCTCGGCGTCAACTATGTCTCGGCGGTCAAGGACGAGCGGGCCGGCGTGCAGTATGGCGAGGACGGCAAGGCCTGGGTCACCACCGACTTCACCTATCGCCTGCGGCTGGGCGACGACATGGCCGTGACCGCGACGGTCGCGAACATCTTCGATCGCGACCCGCCGCCGGCCCAGGAAGAGTTCGGCTACGACCCATGGACCGGCAATCCGCTGGGCCGGACCTTCGAGCTGGGCGTCAAAAAGGCTTTCTAGGTAAGGCGTTCCCTGTTCCTACCTCGCGCGGCGGGCGGCCCTGTGTCGTCCGCCGTCCTTCTTTTGGGGACGCCGCCAACCCCATCTTGGCGGGCCTTTACGCCAAATTCGCACATTCTGGTTGATCGTGGGTCATGGCCCATTCGTCCCTTGCACTTTCGGCTTCCCACGCGGGTGACGGCGACGTCCAGACGCGCCTCGAGGTCGCGCGCGGCGCCATCGAAGGCCGCTTCCTGGAAGTTGGCGAGGTGCTCTCGCACGTCGTCGACGGGACCAGCGCCCTGATCACCGCCCTGGACCTGATGCGCGAAGGCCTCGAAGGTCAGGAGGTCGCCGCCGCGACCCGCCAGCTGAGCCAGGCCTCCGAGCAGTTGCGCGAACTGCCCGCCGCTCTGCACGCGCGCCGCGACCGACTTGGCTGTCTGGTCAGCGCAGGGGACGCCCTGACTGTCTGCATCGAGGACATGCGCCAGCACCTGGCCTACCTCCGGGTCTTCGGCGTCAACATCAAGATCACCTCGGGTGGCATCGCCGCCGCCGGCCCGGAGTTCGCGATCTTCGCCCAGGAAATCTGCGACTGCATCGAGCTGGGCCGCACCCAACTGGATACCTTCCGCAACGACCTCTCCAGCATGGACGGCGCCCTGCGCGCGGCCCTGGGCCACGAGGACGAGCTGCGCCGCCGCTGCGACGGCCTCCTGCCGGCCGTGCCCGACGCCCTGGTCGGGCAGACCGCGGCCATCGCCGATCACCAGGCCAAGATCGCCCAGATCACCGCCCGCGTCGGCGAGTTGGTCCGCGACGTCCGCAAGAAGATCGGTTCGGCCCTGGCCGCCCTGCAAATCGGCGACATCACCCGCCAGCGCATCGAGCACGTTCAGCATGGCTTGGCCCTGCTGCGAAACTCGGCCCCGGCCAACGCCCTCCCGGCCGAGGCGCGCGCGCGGCTGGACGCCTTCGTGCACCGCCTGCTGGCCGCCCAGCTCCACGCCACGATCGACGACTTCCACCGCGACGTCTCGCGTATCGGTCAGAGCGTCGGCGCCATCGCCGGCGACGCCAGCGAGATCCTGCGTCTCCGCGACCACGCCCAGGGCGGCTCGTCGAACGGCGAAGCCAGCTTTCTGCGCGGCCTGGAGACCAGCGTCGGCGAGGCCTTCGCGCTCGTGGACGACATCGAGGCCGGCGCCCGTCAGGCCGCGGATGTGAGCCGCTCAGCCGCCAATTCCGCTCGCGACCTCGCCGCCCAAATCGAAGCCATCCAGAACATGCGCGCCGACGTGCAGATGATGGCCCTGAACACCACGCTGAAGTGCTCGCGCATCGGCGAGACGGGCAAACCGCTGGGCGTCATCGCCGTCGAGCTGCGCGCCCATGCCGGCCACCTGGAAACCTCGGCCGCACGCACCCTGACGGCGCTGCAGTCGCTTTCGGCCTCGGCCGACGCCGAGCCGCAAGCCGACGGCCAGGATGGCGCGACCAGCGCCGCCCTCGCCTTGCGCGACGCCGTGGGCCGCATCCGCAAGACCGGCGACGCCGTCGAAGGCGGCCTCGTCGACGCCGCCCGACAAGGCGACGAAGTTGTCGATATGCTCCGCCGCGCGGCCGCCCGCTTCGACTTTCAGCGCCAGGTCGGCGACCATCTCGACCAGGCCGCGGCCGAACTGGAGAGTTTGTCCGGCGACGTCCGGGTCGACGATCTGATGGGCGCCCTCTCGCCCCTGCTGGCGGATCTGGCCCGCAGCTACACCATGGCCCAGGAGCGCGAGGTCCACGCGGCGCTGACCGCGGGGTTGGATGTGGCGGCGATCGAAGCGCCCGCGGAAGCCGAGACCGTCGAGGACGACGACCTGCTGTTCTAGCGGCTGGACGCCTTCAGGATTTCCTTGGCCAGCGCCTGCAAGGGCGCGATGCGATCGACACAGCCCAGCGCGATGGCTTCCTTGGGCATGCCGAACACCACCGAGGTCGCCTCGTCCTGGGCGATCGTATAGGCGCCGGCTTGCTTCATCTCGTTCATGCCGCGCGCGCCATCGTCACCCATGCCGGTCATGATCACGCCGACCGCGTTGGACCCCGCCGAGCGCGCCGCAGAGCGGAAGAGCACGTCAACCGAGGGCCGGTGGCGGGTGACCAGCGGGCCGTCCTTGACCGAGACGTAGTAGCGGGCGCCGCTGCGCTCCAGGATCGTGTGCTTGTTGCCGGGCGCGATCAGCACTCGGCCGCGAAGCACGGTGTCACCGTCCTCGGCTTCCTTGACGGAGACCGCGCACAGGCCATCCAGTCGCTTGGCGAACGAGGCCGTGAACTTTTCGGGCATGTGCTGGACGATGACGATACCCGGCGAATCCGGCGGCAGGTCTTCCAGCACCGCGCGCAGGGCTTCGGTGCCACCGGTCGAGGCGCCGATGCAGACAATGGCCTCGGTCGTCTTGGCCATGGCCCTTCCCGACGGCGGCGGCAGCATGGCGTCGGCGGTGAGCTTCCTCTCGGGTTCGTGGATCGGGCGCGGCACTGCGACCGGCGGACGTCGAGCGCCGGCGACACGGGCGCTGGCGGCGGCCTTCACCGCGTCGCAGATGCGGATCCGCGACTCCATCAGGGCGTCGGCGACGCCGATCTTCGGCTTCAGCACGATGTCGACCGCGCCGGCCTCGAGGGCCTGCAGCAGCGTCTCGGATCCGGCCTCGATCAACGAGGAGCACATCACCACCGGAATCGGGTGCTGGGCCATCAGCTTGCGCAGGAAGGTGATCCCGTCCATGCGCGGCATCTCCACGTCCAGCGTGATGACGTCGGGGATTTCGTCGCGGATCCGCTTGGCGGCCACGAACGGGTCGGAGGCGACGCCGATCACCTCGATCTGCGGGTCGGACTCCAGCACGGCCGACAGGGTCTGCCGGACGGTGGCGGAGTCGTCGATGATCAGGACACGGATCTTGCCGGGCAAGGGCCTAGCCCTTCTGGAAGACGGTGTTGGCGATCTGCCGCAGCGGCAGATCGATCCCCACGATGGACTCCGAGTGGCCCAGGAACAGGTAGCCGTCGGGCGCAAGGTGGCGGCACAGGCGCTCCAGCACCTTGGCCTGGGTCGACTTGTCGAAATAGATCAGGATGTTGCGGCAGAAGATGATGTCCATCGTGGTTTCGACCGGATAGCGCTCGTCCATCAGGTTGAGACGGCCATAAGCGACCTTACTGCGCAGTTCGGGAACGATCCGCACCTCGCCGCGCGAGGGGTCCTTGGCGCGCAGCACGTAGCGCTGGCGGCGAGGCATCGAGACCGGTTGGATCATCGATTCCACGAAGCGGCCAGCGATCGCCTGCTGAAGCACCTCGGTGCAGATGTCAGTGCCCAGGATCGAGTAGTCCAGGCCGCGGCGCGCGGAACAGAATTCGTCCAGCACCATCGCCAAGGTATAGGGCTCCGCACCGGTCGAGGCGGCCGCGCTCCAGACGTTGATATGGCGACGCGTCTTGGCCAGCTGCGGCAGGACCGTCTTTTCCATGAAGTCGAAGTGCACCGGCTCTCGAAAGAACTCGGTCTTGTTGGTCGTCACCGCGTCGATCAGGTGGATCGTCTCGGTTTCCAGACCGCCCTCGTCGAAGATGAAGCGGCAATATTCGTTGACGTTGTCGAAGCGATTGACCCGCATTCGGCGGCGTAGACGCCCCTCCAGCATGGTCTTCTTGTTCGACGGCATCTTGATGCCGCTGTAGCCGTGGATGAACTCGGCCAGTCGCGTGAAGTTGCGGGCGCTGAGCGGTTCGCCGGCCGAGGCCGGCTGCAGGGCGAGTGCGGCTTGCGACACTATGGGATCCGATCAGGCGGCTTGAGCGATGTAGGCGGCGTCCTGGCTGGTCAGCAGGCGCGCGAGATCGAAGATGACCACGAAGCCCCCCTTCCCCGAGGCGGCGTCGCGGCGCACGACGCCGCGG
Organism: Caulobacter sp. UC70_42; assembly: GCF_044056025.1. Taxonomy (NCBI): domain Bacteria; kingdom Pseudomonadati; phylum Pseudomonadota; class Alphaproteobacteria; order Caulobacterales; family Caulobacteraceae; genus Caulobacter; species Caulobacter sp. UC70_42. The sequence goes on from NZ_CP171994.1 coordinate 5,394,279, forward strand.
ATGTAGTCCGAACGCCACGGCACGCCGATGTCGGGCGAGGCTTCGATCTGACCTTCGGCGAAAGAGATCACCTCGATCACGCGGTCGGCGACGAGGCCCAGCGACAGGGTGCGGTCCTCGACCGGCACGTCGACCACCAGGATCCGCGTCGCGCCGTCGGGCGGCACGGCGGGGAGACCCAGCTTCAGGCGCAGGTCCAGGGTCGGCGCGCCGCGACCGCGTACGTCGGTCAGGCCCAGCAGATAGGACGGCCCGTCGGGGATGCCGGAAGGCTTGGCGTAGTCGAGGATCTCGCGGACATAGGCCACGGGAACCGCGAAGACCTCGGCGCCGAGCCCCAGGGTGACGAATTGTTCGGTCGACCCGCTCATCAGGCATATTCCTTGAAATCAGCGTCGCCGTCGTCCGGGCCACCGTTGGTCAGGTCCAGCGCGAAGCCGGCGACGCGGGCCTGCTGGCTCGCCACGGCGTTTCGCGCGGGCTTTCGCGAGGCCGGGGCGGCCGAGCGCTTGGCGGCGACGGGACGCGGCGCGGTCCGTCGCGGCGCCGAGCGGTCGGCGGTTTCCGTGCGGAAATAAGAGATCGAGGCCTGCAGTTCCTCGGCCTGGGCGGCGAGCTCCTCCGAGGTGGCCGACATCTCTTCCGAGGCGCTGGCGTTCTGCTGCGTGACCTTGTCCAGTTGCTGGATCGCCTCGTTGATCTGCGAGGAGCCGATGTCCTGTTCGCGGCAGGCGGCGCTGATCTCGGCGACCAGTTCGGCGGTCTTGCGGATGTTCGGCACCAGGTTGGTCAGCATCTCACCGGCCGACTGCGCCGCCTTGACGGTGTCGGACGACACGGCGCTGATCTCGGCGGCCGCGGTCTGCGAGCGCTCCGCCAGCTTGCGCACTTCCGAGGCGACGACGGCGAAGCCGCGGCCGTGCTCGCCGGCCCGGGCGGCCTCGACGGCCGCGTTCAGGGCCAGCAGGTCGGTCTGACGGGCGATCTCCTGCACGATGGTGATCTTCTCGGCGATCGTCTGCATGGCGTCGACGGCCTTGTTGACCGCCAGGCCCGAGGTCTCGGCGTCGACGGCCGACTGGCGGGCGATCTTCTCGGTCTGGGCGGCGTTGTCGGCGTTCTGCTTGATGTTGGCCGACATCTCTTCCATCGAGGCCGAGGCCTGCTCGGCGGCCGTGGCCTGCTCGGTCGCGCCCTGGCTCATCTGCTCCGAGGTCGCCGAAAGCTCCTGGCTGCCAGCCGAGACGTTGTCGGAAGCGGCGATGGCGTCGGCGACCACGCCGCGCAGGCGCTCGACCATGCGCTCCAGCGCCAGGCCGAGGGTGTCCTTGTCCGAAAGAGGCTTGGGGCGCACGGTGAGATCGCCGTCGGCGACCTTGTCGGCCAGCGACGCGGTCTCCCGCAGGTTCGCCGTCATTTGGTTGACCGAGTTCACCAAGTCCTTGATCTCGTCATCGGTATTGACCGCGACGTCCTGGTTCAGGTCACCGATCGCCACCGCGTCGACGGCCGTGGCGATCTTCTTCAGGCCTGCGCTGATGATCATCGAGATCCAGAACGCACCGGCCACCGCGATCGACACCGCCAAACCAGAGACCACGAGCAGGGTTGTCCGGGCCGCCTCATACGTCTGGTTCGTCGCCTCATCGGCCTCTTTCATCTGGGCGGTCTGCACCTCGACAAGCTGATTGATCGTCGCCGTCACCTCATTGGCGGCGAGGCGCGCCTTGCCCAGTGAAATCTCCGCCGCCTCGGCGCTGCGGTTGGCCAGAGCGAACTGACGGAGCTGATCGCTGATCGGCTTGTAAGCCTCCCACTGTCGTTGCAGCTGCGCCCACAGCGGCTTGCCTTGTTCGCTGGCCTTGGCGTTGCCCTCGGCGATCATCGCCTCGATCTTGGCGCGGCTGGCCAACGCATCGGCGTCGAACTTCTTGGTCGAGGCCTCGTCGGTGGTCAGCGCCATGTTCTTTTCCCACCGAAGATTGCGCCCCATCTCCCCGTCGATTTCTTGGGCCAGGCTAAGGCGCTTGGCGGGGCCGCTGATCACGTCGCTTATGGCCGTGTTCAACGAACCCATGCGGCTGACACCGACAAAAACAACGGCGGCCATCATGGCTATGAGCACTGCGAACGTCGCAGCCAACTTCAACTTGATTGTCAGTCGCATGGTAGGCCTCGGGATTGTTGCGTTCTGCTTGTGAGGATCAAGCGTATTGCTTGAAATCGGCGTCGTCGGCGTCAGGTCCGCCGTTGGTCAGGTCCAGCGCGAAGCCGGCCACGCGGGCCTGCTGGGCGGCGACCGGACGGGTGGCCGGCTTGGCGGGCGCCTTGCGGACCGCGCTGGTCTGGGCCGGACGCTTGACCGGGGCGGCCTTGCGGACCGGCGCCCGCTGGCCGCCGTGCGCGTCCGTGCGGAAATAAGAGATCGAGGCCTGCAGTTCCTCGGCCTGGGCGGCGAGCTCCTCCGAGGTGGCCGACATCTCTTCCGAGGCGCTGGCGTTCTGCTGCGTGACCTTGTCCAGTTGCTGGATGGCCTCGTTGATCTGCGAGGAGCCGATATCCTGTTCGCGGCAGGCGGCGCTGATCTCGGCGACCAGTTCGGCGGTCTTGCGGATGTTCGGCACCAGGCTGGTCAGCATCTCGCCGGCCGATTGGGCGGCCTTGACGGTGTCGGACGACACCGCGCTGATCTCCGAGGCGGCGGTCTGCGAGCGCTCGGCCAGCTTGCGCACTTCCGAGGCGACGACCGCGAAGCCACGGCCGTGCTCGCCGGCCCGGGCGGCTTCGACAGCCGCGTTCAGGGCCAGCAGGTCGGTCTGACGGGCGATCTCCTGCACGATGGTGATCTTCTCGGCGATCGTCTGCATGGCGTCGACGGCCTTGCTGACGGCTTGGCCTGAGCTTTCCGCGTCGACGGCCGACTGGCGGGCGATCTTCTCGGTCTGGGCGGCGTTGTCGGCGTTCTGCTTGATGTTGGCGGCCATCTCTTCCATCGAGGCCGAAGCCTGTTCGGCGGCGGACGCCTGCTCGGTGGCGCCCTGGCTCATCTGCTCCGAGGTCGCCGAAAGCTCCTGGCTGCCAGCCGAGACATTCTCCGAAGCCGAGATCGCGTCGGCGACCACGCCGCGCAGGCGCTCGATCATGACATTCACATGGCCCAGCAGGTCGCCGATCTCGTCGCGGGTAGTGACGTCGACCGACTTGGTCAGGTCGCCGTCGGCCACCATCTTCACGGCGTCCGAGGCGCGATTCAGGCCCTTGCTGACGGCCATCGAGATGTAGAGCGCCGCGCCGGCGGCGCCGAGCAGCGAGAGGACCGACAGGCCGATCAGCAGGTTACGTGTGCTGGCGAAATCGCTATCGGCCTTGGCGGTCGCGCTCTCCAGCTGAGCCTTCGACAGCTCGACCAGTTCCTCCACGCGAGCGCCGGCCTCGATCACGGCCTTGCGGCCTTCCCCCATCGACAGGGCGGAGGCCTCGACGTCCCGGTCGGCGGTCGTGAACGCCAGCACGCGGGCGTGGACATCCATCATCTGGTTGAAGGAGTCGCCTAAGGCTTTCCACCTCGGCTTGCCTTCGGCCGTCGCCAGCCCTTCGGCCTTGGTCAGCAGGGCGTCGAACGCCTGACGCTCCTTCTCGATCGAGGCTTCGAGTTTGTTCACTTCCTCGGGCGAGCCGACGAGGATCATGTTCTTCTCGGCGCGCACGACGTTCAGCAGGTGGATGTTGAGCTGCTGGGCCGCTTCGAGGCGCGTGGCCGGGCCGTCAACCACGTCGTTGAGAGCCTTGTTCGTCTTGGCCAGATTGGTGATGCCGAAGACGTTGCCGATGAGCAGCAAGGCGATCACGAACCCGAAGGCCAGGCCGAGCTGAAGCTTGATGGTCAGTCGCATGGGAAACTCCGGGCGATCAGCGTTGAGCGGTGTGAAGGGCGGTGACGGGCGCCGACTGTCCTCGGGCAGCGAAGATCTGGTCGAGGTCTGGCAGGACGATCACGTCGCTGTTGCGACGCACCAGGCGACGGATGAAGTCGGCCCGCCAGCGCATACCCACGCGCGGGACCTCTTCGGTGGTGTCGGCGACGATCGAGGTCACCTCGTGAACCTTGTCGGCGCGCAGGCCGATCAGGGTCGGCTCGCCGTCCAACGGGTGTTCGATGACGACGATGCGGTTGTCGATCGTGGTCTCGCCAACGGTCATGCCAAAGGCCAGGCGCAGATCGACGAGCGGGATCACCCGGCCGCGGAAGTTGATCACCGCGCCGACGAAGGGCGGCGCGCCGGGAACCGGCGTCTCGGGCAGCAGGTCCAGGACCTCGCGCACATAGCCGGCCTCAAGGGCGAAGGTCTCGCCCTGCAGGTCGAAGGTCAGGGCCTCGATGGTGTCTTGTGTCATCGTCTTTCCCCTCACCCCGCCGCGCGCATTTGCGCGTCGTGGCGTTGGCCCAGGCTGACCAGGGCGGCGATGTCCAGGATCAGGGCGACGCCGCCGTCGCCCATGATGGTCGCGCCCGAGAAGGCCCCGACATCGGCGTGGAAGCTGGACAGCGGCTTGATGACCGTCTGGTGGTCGCCGAGGATCTGGTCGACGACCAGGCCCACCCGGTCCTGGCCGGTGGCGACGACGACGATCTTCTGGTGCGGATCGGGCGGGGTTCCCGTCGCGAACTGCTCGCGCAGGCGGATGAACGGCACCAGTTCGTCGCGAAGCGTGATCAGGCTGCGCCCCGTGGAGCGCAGGTCCTGGGTCGGGGTCAGCTCGACGCATTCCTCGACCGTGGCCAGCGGAATGACGTAGCGGCCCGAGCCGACGCGGACCAGCAGGCCGTCGATGATCGCCAGGGTCAGCGGGATGCGCAGCGACACCACCGAACCCTCGCCGGGCGTGCTGGCGATCTCGATCGAGCCGCGCAGGCCCTCGATGGTCTTTCTTGACCACGTCCATGCCGACGCCGCGACCCGACAGGTTGGTGATCGCCGCGGCGGTCGAGAAGCCGGGAGCGAAGATCAGTTGCAGCAGCTCGTTGTCGCTCAGCGTCTGACCCGGCTGGATCAGGCCGTTCTCCTCGGCCTTGGCGCGGACGCGGGCGCGGTCGACGCCGCGGCCGTCGTCGGTGATGGTGATCACCACCTCGGCGCCGGACTGGCGGGCGGCCAGCATGATCTTGCCCACAGTCGGCTTGCCGGCGGCGGCGCGTTGCTCGGCGCCTTCCAGGCCGTGGTCCGCCGAGTTGCGGATCAGGTGGATCAGCGGATCGGCCAGGCGCTCGATCACCGTCTTGTCCAGCTCGGTGGTCTCGCCTTCGGTCGACAGCTCGATCTGCTTGCCGGTGTCGCGCTCCAGGTCGTGGATCAGGCGCCGGAAGCGTCCGAACAGCTGAGCGATCGGCACCATGCGCACGACCATCATGGTGTCGCGCATCTCGCTGGCCAGGCGCTCGATTTCCTCGGCGACCGCGCGCAGGGCGACGTCGGACGACGAGGCGGCCAGTTGCTTGAGGCGCGACTGGGCGATGACCAGTTCGCCCACCCGGTCCATCAGTTCATCCAGGCGCTCGGCCGGAACGCGGACGGTGTCGCCGGACTTTCCTCGCGCATCTTGCGAGGCGACGCGGCCGGCTTCGGCCGGGGCGTTGGCGGCGACGGGCGCGGCCTCTTCCTGGGCGATGACGGCTTCGACGACCTCGGTTTTTTCGAAGGCGGCCGTCAGATCCTCGACCTCCAGCGTCATCTCGTCGATCACGAAGATGAAGACGTCGTCGATGGCGTCCCGGTCGTGCTTGGTGGTCAGCAGCACTTCCCAGGCCAGGCGGCACTCGGTGGGGGCCAGTTGGGCCAGCGGCGGGACGTCGTCGGTGATGACCCGCACGCGGGCATCGCCCAGGTCGCGCAGTTCGTCCAGCAGCGGCAGCGGGCGCGCCCCATTGATCAGGGCGTCGGCCGGCAGGCTGAAACGGATCTTGAAGGTGTTGAGGCCCGGCTCGGCCGGCGCGGCGATCGGAGCCGTCTCGCCGCCGTCGATGGCCGCCTGCAGGTCGGCCAGCAGCGCCTCGCCGGCGCCGTCGACGACGGGCGCGCCTTCGGCGAGAGCCCGCATGTGGTCCTGGGCGGCCAGGACCGCCGAGACCAGGCTCGGCGAAGCCGGCACCTCGCCCTTGCGGACGCGGTCGAAGGCGGTCTCGCAGTGGTGGGTGAAAGCGGCCAGGGCGTCGAAGCCGAACATGGCCCCGGAGCCCTTCAAGGTGTGCAGCCCCCGGAAGATGGTGTCGATGAGCGCGCGATCCCCCGGACGACGCGCCAAGTCGAGCAGACCCTGTTCGACCTGCTCCAGCAGCTCCTGGGCCTCCTGGCGGAACGTCTCGATGGGATCGAGGCCGCTCATTTGGCGAGCACCTTCTTGACGACCCGCACCAGTTGTTCGGGATCGAAGGGCTTGGTCAGCCAGCCGGTCGCGCCGGCCGCCTTGGCCTGAGCCTTCACGTCGGCGTCGGATTCGGTGGTCAGGAACAGGATCGGCACGCCCGCGCCGGCCGGGCGCTGCCTCAGCTCGCGGATCATGGTCAGTCCGTCCATGATCGGCATGTTCAGGTCGGTGACGATCAGGTCGAAGCCGCCCGCCGAGGCCTTATCCAGGCCCTCGGCCCCATGGGCGGCCTCGGTGACGCTGTAGCCTTCGCCGGTCAGGGCGATCTTGATAGCCGCGCGAATGGAGGCCGAGTCATCGACGGTGAGGATCGCGGTCATTGTTGGTTCGCCCCTTGAAGCCAGAAGTTCGTCCGATCCCGCTCTTCGGGATCCAGGAAACCACCTCGCTGTAGGACCTGCAGGACCGCGCCTTGCGCGGCCTTTCTCAACGCGATCGAGCGTTCACCTTCCGCGGCTGAGCGCCGAGCAGACTCGATCAGCTGAACGAAGGTCAAATCCACTTCTTCGAGGTCGTCGATTTCAATTGTGATGGAATTGTTCTGCTCGAGAGCCGCGAGCAAAATACCGTGCGCATCCGCAATATTTGAGATATTAACGTTACCCGAAAATCGGACAACCGAATCTTGAAACTCGTCTGACACTGTCGCCCCCGCGCACAAATATAGACCGTCAAATGAACGGAACTATACCTGCCACCTAAGGTGCAGTTGCCAGGCTTAAATTAAGGTAAACTCGGCAACCCCAAGGGCTGCGACATTATGTCCACAACGCGCGGTTCTTCGCGCATGCGAGACGGTCGATCGCCTACAGCACGGCCTGCAGGGCGCCGAACAGGCTGGCGGCGGTGATCGGCTTCTGCAGGTGACGATCGGCTCCGGCCGCCAGGCTGGCACGGACGTGCTCGTCGCCAGCGTTGGCCGTCAGCATGAAGATCGGCCGGCGCTCCTGGCCACCGGCGACTTCCAGGCGACGGATCTCGCTCACCGCCGAGAGACCGTCCATGACGGGCATCTGCATGTCCATCAGCACCACGTCGGGCCGCTCGACGAGGTAGGCGCGCACGGCCTCGAGACCGTTTTCGACGCAGGTCACCTCGGCGGCCTCGGCCAGCATCAGCTCCACGATACGACGATTGGCCGGGTGGTCGTCGGCGACGAGGACCCTTAGCGTCCGCTCCGCAGCCGCCGGGCTCGATCCTTGCGCGCCGCCGGCGACCGAGGGCGGCAGCGAGAGCTCGAACCAGAACCGCGCGCCGTGGCCCGGCGCGCTCTCGCAGTCCAGGACCCCACCCATCAGCGACACTAGGTCGCTAGAGATCGACAATCCCAGACCCATGCCGCCAAACTGGCGAGTGATCGAGGCGTCGGCCTGCTGGAAGCGCTCGAACAGACGCGCCTTCTCGGCGGTGTCGAAGCCGATGCCAGTGTCGGCGACCTCGAAGCGGACGCGATCTCCCGCCCCGAGAGTCGCCGTCAGCGTGATGGCGCCGCGCTCGGTGAACTTGATCGCGTTGCGCACCAGGTTGCCGATCACCTGGCCCAGGCGCACGCCGTCGCCGATCAGTTCGCCGTCCAGCTCCGGCGGCAGGACGAGCGAGAACTTGGCCTCGACCTCGCCCAGAACTCAGTTGCGCCATCGCCGCGATAGACCGGAGAAGTTCTCCCAGATGGAACGGCCCATCGACGATGCGGACGCGGTCGCCCTCGATCTGCACGACGTCCAGCAGGTCGTCGAGCAGGCGCTCCAGCGTCCGGCCGGAGCCGCGGATCATGTCGACCAGCTCGCGCGCCTTCGGGTCGAGGGCGGCGCGGGCCAGTATGTCCGCTCCAGCGACGATGCCGTGCAACGGCGTGCGGACTTCGTGGCTCATATTGGCCAGGAAGGCGCTCTTGGCCTGACTGGCGCGTTCGGCGGCGTCCAGCGCCACGCGCAGGGCCTTGGCCTGCTCCAGCCGCTCGGTGATCTCCTCGCCCAGGCAGATGACGTGGCGCGGTCCCTGGTCGTCGAAGGTGGCCAGCGACTTGATGTCGAACACACCGCCGCCCAGCGCTGGCGGCATGACGACGCCAGCGGCGATGTGGGTCTCGCCCATCCGCAGAGCGTCCGGATCGCCGACCGCGACGGCCCTGGCCAAGTCCGGATCGAACAGCTCCTCGGGCGTGCGCCCCAAGGCGTCGTCGGCGTCGACGCCAAAGAGGGCTTCCGCCGCGCGGTTCCACAGCACGTAGCGGCGGCTCCGCGCCGACCTGACCATCAGGGGCGACGGGAGCGACTGGACGACCGACCGCATCAGCGCCTCGGCCTCCACCTCGGCGGTTGCGTCGTGCGAAACGGCGACCAACGCGGTCACCGCGCCGTCCGCGTCGCAGACCGGAGCTATCGTGGTGTCGTGATAGGTGCGGGCCGCACCGCCGCGGGCGTCGAACGTCCGGAACCGAGCCACTCGCCCCTCGGCGGCCGAGGCCAACGCGCGGTCAACGGAGAAGCGGTTCTGCTCAGGCCAGTAGTCGCGCCAGGGCTTTCCGCGCGCCTCGATCAGGGTGGCGCCGGCGAACGTCGCCGCAGCGTCATTCATGTGCTGAATGCGACCGTCCCGTTCCAGGCTCCAAAGACAGTTCAACGCGCCGCCCCCGCGCGGCCCAGCCCGCGCTCGCTAATAGATAGCGCCCCGTGGCGTTAACGTCGGGTTGGCGGCCCGTCAGAGTCCGACGTCGCGGAAGCTGTCGACGATCGTCCGACGCTCGCCGAGCTCGTAACGGGCATTGGCCAACGCCTTGAGCCGCACTTCGCGCTCCGCGGCCTCGGCCTGGGCGCGGCCCGCCGCCTGACGGGTCTCGGCCAGGCGCTCGCGGCTCAGGGCCAGCTCGGCCAGGATGCGATCGCGATCGGCTGCGAGGTCGCTGGCGATTTGCCGTGACTGGGCCAGGCGCGTCTCGGCGCCCAGCAGCCGTGGAACCAGGAACGCCACCGTCGGCAACAGCGCCACAGCGAGGATTTCCGCGAGGAGGCGAACGATCGGGCTGTCGAAAAGGCTCAGCAAGGCCAGCATGTCTCGGTTCCGGTGCGTTGCGGGATCAGATGTTAAGGAGGACCCGAGCGGCCCCGCCGCTCAGGTCCTTCGCGACGGAGGCCATGCGCTCCGCGCACGCGGGCTTCCCTCGGCCCGTCGTCCCCAATGCCCCACACATCGGGAACGACGAGGTCGCGTCGCTGAAAGGCGGAAGATCAGGCGCCCAGGCCCTGTTGAGGCTGGCCGCGGAGAGAGCCGACCGCGAAGTCCAGGATGTTGTGGACCACGTCGGGCAGTCGGTCGTCGGCCACGCCGTTTTCGCGGGCCCAAACGCGCAGGGCGTGGCGCAGGAAGGTCCGGCCGGTTTCCGGATTGGAAGGGGTGTCGGAGAGAACTTCGTCGAATTGCACGGCGCGGCTCCTGTTTTGAGGTCGGATCTCCGACCTGGCTGAGGCTTCGAAAAAGAGGACCCAGCCGGCGGGTGGCCGGGTCCCCAGTCGGTTCACGCGGCCTGCGATGGGCTTGATCCAGGGAATGGGTTGCTGCCTGTCGCGGTCGACGGCTGAACCATGTTCGTGGAGGGGCGACATGGATGTGCGGATATGCACATCGGGAAAAATTACGATTTTCCCGGGAAGGTTTATAATTGCGGCCATCGCGCCCTAGGCGTGCGATCGTTGAGCGCTTGAGCGCGTCTAGAGCGCACGCGACAGGCTGAAGATCGGAGTCGCCGGGAAGCCCTTGCGCCCCTGGGTGCGGCCGACATAGCCACAGCGAACGCGGTCGCCGTGAAAGGTCGCCAACGCCCCGGCGAGGGCTTCGCTGACATAAGCCGAGCCCGGCGCGACGTCCGGCTCGATACGGGCGGCCACCACGACGTGGGCGCCGATCACCGCCGGAGCCTTGGTCAACGGATTGGTCCGCAGATGGACGGGGCCGTAGTGGCCGCCTATGCGCAGGCCAAGGCCGCGCGGCAGGCCCAGGGCCTTCAGGTCCAGCGTCCGATGGGCCTCCAGCAGCGCCAGCGCCGCCAGGGCCGCGTCGATCGGCCGGTCGAAGACAAGGAACAGCCCGTCGCCCCAGGTCTCGATGTGACACGGCGGCTCGGCCAGCCCCTCGACCGTCTCGGCCATGCGCCCCATCACGCCCTCGATGAAGGCCGGGATCTGGTCGTCGCGGAGTGCGCCGAAGCCCTGGACGTCGGCGAACAGCATGGCCTTCATCGCCCGCCGCTCGTCCCTCGCCGACGGCGCCGCCCAGCGTGACGGACAGGGCGGCGGACGCTGCACCTCGATGACCGCGAGCCGCCTTTCGCTGCCCCGCCAATAGGCCATGTCCGCCGAGACGCCGGCCGGGCCGGGCGCGACGTACCCGTCCCAGACGGCCAGTTGGATCGCCTCGGTCGACAGGGTCTCGGCGCGCAATACCGCGCAACCCATGGCGAACTGGCTGGAATAGGCGAAGACCTGCTCATCGCCGCGATAGGGGTCCTGAGAGGCGTAGCGGATCGAGGTGGCGCGCGCGAGACAGCGTTCGAAGCGCGGGACCCAGTCCTCGCCAAACGGCGCCACCGACACCTCTACGAACGAGGCGAGGCTCACGGGCAGGACGACATGCAGTTCGCCGCCAGCGTCCAGCAGCGCCTCGGCGAAGAGGATGTCCGCGCCTGCCGCAAGGCCGCCATAGGCGAAACCGACGCGCTGCTCGCGTAGCACGCGGTCGATACGCTGGCGCAATGCGTCTTCGGGCAGGCTGGTGATGTGACCGGTGAAGTGCGCGCAGAGCGGCGGCCGGAAGGGCGCCAGCCAATCGGGATCCACGCCGGTCTCGCGGCACAGCATCTCCAGCTGACGCAGGGTCGAGGCGTGGGCGGCGTAGGCGGAGGGCGCGGACGCCATGGCGGCCGCCAGGGTCTCGCGCGCGGCGTCCTGGTCGCCGGTCAGAAACCAGGCCTCGGCGCGGCTGGCGGCGTCATAGTAGGCGCCCTCGCCTTCCAGGCCCGGCATGGGCGGCGTCGCCAGCACCGCCGAGGCGCGCGCGGCGGCTCCGGCGCGGTCGCCGGCCACAAGGGCGAGGGTCGCGGCGTTGACGGTGCCGTAGAGCCCGCCGAAGCGGCGGGACAAGGCCTCGTATCGGCGGAGCGAGGCCTTGGCGAAAGCGATACGGCGCGGTCCGCGCGCCGCCAGGGCGACATCCTTCAGAAGGCGCGCGCCCAAGGCGACGGCGTCCGCATGGTCCTCCGCGTCGGCCAGGCCAAGGCGGACATATTCGGCCCGCGCGAAATCGACGGCCCCGGCGCGCGCCAGACAGAGCACAGCGGTGTAGGCGATCTCACGCGCGTCTTCCCCCGCCTCGAGGGCGGCGTGGGCGATATCGTAGGCGGCCAGAATCTCGCCGCGCCGGATCAGCGCGGCGACTTGCTCGCGGTCGAACACCGCCTCGACGGTCAGGCCTTGCTACCCTCGATGTGGCCCGTGCCATTCTCGATGACCGGATCGAGATTGATCAGCTGGCCATGCGAGTCCATCATCAAAAGGCTGTAGGTGTACTCGCCCATCCGCGCGCACTCGTAGATGATCTTGAAGCGCGAGCGCGGGCTGTCCTCGCCGTCAATGCCGTAGGGAACCCAGACAAAGCTGGAGAAATTCACCCCGTAGTCACGGTCGATCTCGATCGGACGACGCTGGAAGCTCCAGCCGGCGTTGATCAGTTGATCGCTGAGCGTAAACACGAGCAGGCAGCGCTCGGTCAAGTCCAGTTTCAGCCGAGTAGGCATGGCTGGATCGACGAAATTCATAAAATTGTAGTGTTCGTCGAGGCCGATGACCAGTTTGACGATCTTTTCAGGTTCAGATTCGCTCATTTAACTCTCTCCCGACTTCAAATTCCACCAGAAGGCGAATCTCGCCAAAAAGCAAGGAAGGCGGGGTGTTCGTAGCCTTGTTTTTTGAGTAGGCGCACGATGCTTCCGGCTTGGCTGCGCGCCCCCGTCGCCAGATAGGCGCGCGCCAGGACGTCGCGGCTGGCCAGCGACATCGACGCCAGCTTGGGGCTCAACACGGACACCGCCTCCGAAGCCTGGCCCTGGGCGAACCGCGCGAAGCCTTCCAGCTCGGCGGTCTCCTCCGGCTTGCCGGCCTTCAGCGCCGTCAGGAGCGCCGCCGCCAGGTCGCGCGCCCTCCCCGGGTCGCCGCCCTCCTGCGCCAGGATGATCGCCTGTCTGGCGAGACGCCCTTCCAGGTCGGCCCGCCAGACCTTCTCCTTCTCGCTGGCGTTCAGCTCGGCAAGGCTGGCCGCCGCCCCCGCGTACGCTGCGCGGGCTTCGGCCAGACGGCCCGACCAGCAGGCGATCTCGACCGCGTCCAGTTGCCCGACCACCAGATACTCACGCCAGCGCGCATTGCTGGGGTCCAGGGCCGACAGGGTATGGAGGCGGCGTAGGCTGGCCTCCGATCGCGCGCGGGCCTGCGCCAGGCGCCCCAGATCCACTTCCAGCCGCGCCAGCGCCAGCTGCATCGCCACGTCCTTGGCCGCCAGGCGCTTGTCGGCCGGATCGGCCGCCGCCGCCCGCGCCAGCAGGTTGGCGGCCCGCTCGCGCTCGACGAAGGCCTCGCGAGGCCGGCCCAGGCGCAACAGGGAGTCGGCCGCCCAAGCCTGGCTGTTGGTCGCGTCGGCGATGCGGGTCTTGTCGTTTGGCGCCCGGGCCAGTTCCGCGCCAAACACCTCCAAGGCGCCGCGGAAGGCCGCCAGGGCTTCCTCGGGCCGTCCCCGTTCGAACAGCAACGTGCCGAGATTGCTGCGGGCGTAACCGACCTCGACCCGCCATTCCGCGCGGTTGGAATCCAGCTTGACCAGGCGCTGTGCCAGTTCGTCGTAGTGCTTGAGGCCTTCCTCGGCCTTCAAGAAATCGCCGCGCCGCCACTGCACGTAGGCCAGCCAGAAGACGTTCTGGGCCTCGTCGAAGATGCGGTCGCCGTTCTTGGGATCGCGCGCCGCCAGGGCGTGGGTAGTCGCCGCCGCCTGACCGAAGGCGTCCTCCGCGCCGGCCAGGTCGCCGCGCTGCTCGCGGATCGTGCCCAGCAGGGTCTGGGCCTTGGCGCGCTGAGCCAGGGCCTTGTCGTCGAGGCGGTCCGTGCGCGACTTGCCGTAGTAGGCCAGCACCTTGGCGCTGACCCCATCCAGCAGATCAAGGCGACCTACGGGCTCCAGTTGCTGGCGCAGGTCGCCCAGCATGTAGGCCACCAGCGCCTCGGTCTCGTCGCGCTGCTCGCGGGCGATCTGGCGCGACTTCAGCGTGACCACGGTCATGGCGCCCATGCCCACGGTCACGGCCATCGCCACGGTGGTGAACGCCGCCATAACCCGCAGACGGCGACGCGCGTCGCGCTGCACCAGCCGGTCGAGGCTGACACCGAGCAGGCGGGCGGCGATCTTCAACCGGGCCAGGCGCTTGCCGTCGGCGTCGGGCCGCAGATCGACGGCCAGCGGCTCGACGCCCGCCGGCAAGGCCGCACGCAGCGAAGGCGGCAGGATTTCGCCCAGCGCGGTCGTGGGCGGCGTATCGGGCGTGATCACGCAGAGGATTCGTTCGGGGCCTCCGCCCGTCAGGAAGTAGGCCACCTCCTGGTCCACCCACCGCGAGGCGGCGGAGGCGGACGAGCACAGCACGATCAGCGCGTCGGACAGGTCCAGCGCATCGCGAATGACCTGGTTGAGGTTGGCCGATGCGCTCAGCTCGTCCCGATCGCGGAATATGGGACGCAAGGACCGGTCGGCGCTCGCCAGGGCGCGCGGCGCGCGATAGGTCTCAAGCGCCCGATGCAGCCACTCGGCGGCTTTGCGGTCGCGGTGACTATAGCTGATAAAGGCCTTGTACCGCTGTCGGCTATTCATGCGTCGCCCCACTCGACGGCAGGAGCGTACCCGATGACCGTGATTCCATCATCGCCCCCCCGCGCCATCAGCCATACGATGTTCGAGCAGCCGTCCAAAGACTATCGCGCCAACAAGATCTTCCGGCACATGTCGCGCGAAGAGATCGAGGCCCTGGCGCCGTCGATCGAGCAGCGATCCTACGGCAAGGGCGAGATGATTCTGCAGCGCCGCGACCAGGACGGCGGCGTCTATCTGCTGCTGGACGGCCTGCTACTGGCCAACCAGTACGCCAAGTCGGGGCGCGAGGTCGGCTATCGCCGGATCACTCCCGGTGGCTATTTCGGCGAGATCTCGGCCATAGACGGCCTGCCGCGCTCGGCCAACATCGTCGCGATCGAGGATTCCCGTCTCGCCCGCCTGCCCCAGAGTTCGGTCCGGCGCCTGTTCGAGGACTCGCCGCGCTTCATGCGGGCGCTACTGGAAGACATGGCCGGACTGACCCGTTCGCTGACGGACCGCTTGTTCGAATTGACCGCCGTCTCGGTCGCCTGCCGCGTCGATATCGAGATCCTGCGCCTGGCCGCAGCCAATAGCGAGGACGGCCAGACCGGCGTCATCCACCCCTGCCCCACCCACGCCGAGCTCGCCGCCCTGCTGGGCAGCCAGCGCGAACCGGTCACCCGCGAGCTCAATCGCCTGGCCAGCCTGGAGATCGTCCGCCAGACCGGCCGCACCTTGCATGTTCTGGACCTGGCGGCCCTGGCCGCCGAGATCGAGCGGATCGGCGGCGAGGTCTAAAGTCTCAGGGCGAAGCCGATATAGATCGTGCGCGGTGCGGAATAGCTGGTGACGCCGTCCGCTGTCTGACCAACCGCGAGGTTGGCGTCGAGGGCGTTGTCCGCGGCCAGATAAACCTCGGTGCTCGGCGACAGCATCCAGCCGGCGCGCAGGTCCAGACTGGTCCCGGCCTTCAGCGCCCGCTGGTTCAGATCGTCCTCGAACCGCTTGCTCTCGTAGCGCAGGTCGGCGTCGAACCGGAGGCGCTCCAGCGGCCGCCAGCGCGCGCCCGCGGTGACCGTCAGCGCCGGGGCCTGGGCGGGGCGCTTGTCGGTCAGCTGAGCCGCCGCCGCGCCGCCGTCGATGCGGGCGTGGGTCGCCGAGAGGGCGGCGCGCACGGTCCAGGCAGGCGACAGGTCGGCGGCGACGTCGGCTTCCAGACCATAGGCGTTGATCTGGCCGGCGTTCTGGCGCTGCCGGAGCACGCCGCCCGCCGGGATGAAACCGGCGATCGGAAAGGTCCCCGGGCCGATGCCGATAGTGACGTTGGTGATCGGGTCCCGGACCTGATTGTAGAAGACGCCGAGGTTCCACGTCACGGCGCCCGCGCCGGACAGGCCGGTCTCTACGCCGTAAAGGGTCTCGGGCTTCAGGGCGGCGTTGGCCTCCGTGATATCGTTGCCGACCCGGAACGGGCGATGCAATTCGTTGAGCGTCGGGGGGCGGAACCCGGCATAGGCCGCCGCCCGCGCCCAGGTCTCGCCCGCCAAGCGCCAACGCAAGCCGATGCGCCCCGTCGGCGTCGCGCCCGAGGCGTTGGCCGGCGGGGCGTCCACGGTCAAGGCTCCGGTGGCCGTGTCCCGCTCGCGCCGGACGCCGTCATAGGCGCGCCAGCCGTCCAGCCGCGCGCCGGCGACCAGGGAGAAATCCGGTCGGTTCCAGGCGGCCTCGGCATAGCCCCCGCCCACCAGGGTCCGGCCGCCGGCCGCGCGCTGGCGGGTGAAGACGCCGGCCATGTAGCGGAAGCGCTCGTGAGTCTCACCCTCGGTCATGCGGGCGTCGCCGCCTAGCTCCCACGTCCATTCCCCCAGCGCGCCCTGCCAGGCGGCGTTGAGGCCATAGCCGCTGGCCGGGGTCGAATACTGATCGTTGGCGGGGGTCGCGCCGACGCGGCCGGCGGCGACGGCGACGGAGGTGTTTTCGAGATCGCTCCGGCGCGCCCAGGCCTGTACGCGCCAGTCGTCGCCGGCCACGGTCACGGCCAGGGAGGCGCCGGTGGCGTTCGATCGAGCGCCGACCAGGCCCGCGTCTCGCCTCTCTTGGAAGGCGCCCGCGCGGATCGCCCAGCGCGCGCCGCCGAGGTCGCCTTGCACCCGGGCGGCGATCGAGCCGTCCTCAAGCGTCGTCGGCGCATCGGCCGCGCCGGCCGCCGCGCCCCGGACGGGGCGATAGCCGTCGGTGCGCGAGCCGCTGGCGGCCAGCAGCAGGTGCTGGGTTCCGAAGGTCCCGGCCACGCGCCAACCGTCGCGCTCGCGGGCCTCGGCCGTGAAGCTGGTCAGGCCGCCACCGGCCGCCCGTTCGCGCAGGGCCACCACGCCGGTCAGGGCGCCGGCCCCGTAGGGTCCCGCCCCCCGCGCCGCGCACGACCGTGGCGCCGGACAGGCCCTCGCCCGGGAGCGCGGTCCAGATCACCCAGCCGCCGAACGGATCATTCTGCGGCGCTCCGTCCAAGGTGACCAGCGCCCGGCCCGCGCCGGAAGGCGCGACACCCCGCAGGGAAAGCCCCTGGATGGTCGGGTTGGCCGCGTCGCTGCCGGTGCGGCGGAACAGCGACACGCCGGGCGTTGTCTTCAAGACATCGTCCAGCCGCGCCTGGGCCCCCAGCTCGGCGCCGTCATAGTAGGCTGTCGAGAAGGCCTCCTGCCCGGCCAGCGGCAGAAGCCGCGGCGGCTCGACGACGACCGTGGAAACCGAGGGCGGCGGGACGTCAAACGGCACGGGCGAACTCTACTGTGGCGGAGGGTTATGCTTAGCCCAAAGCCGCACCGCGCCGCTATCGTTCCCAGCCGCCGCCCAGGGCCAGGAACAGGTTGACCTGGTCAGTGGCCACCTGGCTGTCGGCCGTCGCCAGGGCCGCTTCCGACTGGGCCAGGACGCGCTGGGCGTCGAGGCCGGCAAGGTAGGGGCTGCGGCCGGCGCGGTAGAGCGTCTGGGCCTGGGTCTCGGCGAGGACGGCCTGGTCACGGGCCGCCCTCAGAGCCGCCTGGCGCCGCAGGTCGTGGGCGTAGGCGTCCAGGCTGGTCTCGGTCTCGCGCAGGGCATTCAGAACCACCCCATCGAACCGGGCCAGCGCGCCGTCCGCGCCAGCCTCGGCTTGGCGGATGCGAGCCCGTTCGGCCTCGCCCGGCAGGGTCCAGGTGATCAGCGAGGTCAGGCCCCAGCGGTTGGCCGGCGCCTGGCCGATGTCGGCCAGCAGGCCCGTCGAGCCCGCGCCGAGGCCCAGGGTGACGTTCGGATAGAGCGCGGCCGTGGCGACGCCGATCCGGGCCGTGGCCCCGGCCAGGGTCCGTTCGGCCTGGCGCACGTCGGGGCGGCGCTTCAGCAGGGCCGCCCCGTCGCCGACCGGGATCGGCTGGGTCAGGATAGGCGGATGAATGCAGGCCTCGACCGCCGTGGGAAACTCGGTCGGCGGCTTTCCGGTCAGGGTGGCCAGCCTGTAGAGCGCCGCGCGTCGCCGGCTCTGGTAGGTCGGCAGGCTGGCGCGGGAGAGATCCAGCTGGGCCTGGGCGCGGGACAGGTCGACGGCCGTCCCCCTGCCCGCCCTCACGAGCTTGCGAGTGACGTCCAGGCTGCGTGACTGCAGGTCGACGGCGTGCTGGGCGACAGCCAGTTCGTGCCCGTTGGCGCAGGCCTCGACATAGGCCCGAGCGACGTCGGCGGCGACGCTGACGCGGGCCAGGTCGAGGGCGGCCTGGCTGGCCTCGGCGTCGGCATGGGCGGCCTCAGCGGCGCGCTTGATCCGACCCACCAGGTCCACCTGGTAAGAGACCTCCACCCCGACATCGGCCAGATTCTCGACCGGCAGCTGTTCGGTCAGCAGGTACTGCTCGCCCGAACTCCCGCGAATGCACGGCGCCCGCCGAGGCACCGAGCTTGAAGCCGCCCGCGTCGTCGGCCTCGCCGGCGATGGCCTGGGACCGCGCCAGGTTGGCGGCGGCGACGCGCAGGTCGGTGTTGGCCCTCAAGGCCTCTTCGACCAAGCTGTTCAGAACCGGGTCGTCATAGAGCTTCCACCAGCCGGCCGGGACCGGGGCCTGGCTGACCGCCTCCGAGGCCGCGCCCAGGAACGGCCCCTGGGCCGTCGGGGCGTTGATCTTGGCCTCGGCGGGCAGTTTGTAGTTCGGCCCGACCGCCGTGCAAGCGGTCAAGGCCAGCAGCGAGCCGGCGACCGCCAGGGCCTTCAGCGGGCTCGATCGACCGGCTCCCCACGACCGCGACGGTGGCGGTTCGGCCGGCGATCAGGCGCAGATCGCGCGGGGTTTGGTCCAAGGCTACCCGCACCGGCACGCGCTGGGCCAGGCGAACCCAGCTGAAGGTGGGGTTGACGTTGGGCAGCAGGTTGCCGCTGGCGGCCCGGTCGCGATCCTCGATGCCGGCGGCGATCGACTGGATGTGGCCCTTCAACGGTCGATCGTCGCCCATGACCTTGACGGTCACCGGCTGGCCGATGCGCAAGGACGACAGCTTGGTCTCCTCGAAATAGCCCTCGACCCGGAACGAGCGGCTGTCGATCAGGGCCAGGACCGGCTTGCCTGCGGTGACGTAGTCGCCGGCGCGCAGGGTGAGGTCCGACAGGAAGCCGTCAGTGGGAGCCGCCACCACCGTACGTTCCAGGTTCAGGGCCGCGACATCGCGGGCGGCCAGGGCCTGGAAGAGGGCCGCCTGGCTCTGTTCGACCTTGGACAGGCTCTGCTCGGTGACCTCGCCGGCCACCAGTTCGCCGAGGGTTCGGTTGCGCGCCAGTTCTCGACGGGCCTGAGCGAGGGTCGCACGCTGGGCCTCGACGGCGGCGTCGGCCTGACGCAGGGCCAGGGCGTAGCGCTCGCGGTCGACATAGAACAGCGGCTGGCCGGCCTTGACCGTCTGGTCATTGGCGGCGGCGACGCGGGTGACCAGGCCAGAAACGTCCGGAGCCACCTGCACGACATCGGCGCGAACGCGACCGTCGCGGGTCCAGGGATCGACCTGGTAGTGGGTCCACAGCGCCTTGCCGCCAACCAGGGCGGCGATCACGACGGCTCCGGTGACGGTGACACGGAGGGCAGTCGGCAGGACGGTCTTCAGCGGGGGCATGAGGTCGGAACTTCGGTTCAGAATTTCAGGGGCGAAGGAACCGTCACGACGACGGCCCAGAGGATGACGAACAGGGCGGTGTCGAACAGCGCCGGATGCCAGACCAAGCGGTAGGCCCCGACCTTCGACAGCACGCGGCGCAGCACGAACGAGGCGGCCAGCGCGATCACGGCCGAGACCAGGACGGACGACAGGAAGACCCCGTCGATAGCGAACTCACCGATCATCGGGCGATCTCCGGAACGAAGGCCGGAGCCTCGGGGAAGAGGTTGCGCCGCAGGCCGACCAGGCCCGACACGCCCTGCACCGCCGAAGCGGCCGAGGCGATCGACAGCCCGCGCAGGGCCGCGTCGATACGGGCGAGCAGCTCGTCGCTGGGTTTCCGGGCCGCTCCGGCGGCCAGGGCGGCGAAGTGGTCGCCGACGCCGTCGAGCGCGGCGTCCAGTCGGTCCTTGCCCTCGGGCGGCAGGTCCGACCGAGCCGCCTGGACGGCGACCAGGTTCATGCCAACCCGCAGGTCGCGCAGGGCGTCGACGCCGACGAAGTCGTGGCGCGCGCCGGCCTCGGCCAGCTTGGGGGTCAGGATGCCCAGGCGGTCGACCAGGATGGCGGCGAAGGCGGCCGCCTCGGGCGCCTGACGGGCGCGGGCCAGGCGGGCCAAGCTCTTCCAGGTGCGGACCAGCAGGCGCCGGGCGCTGGCGTCCACGCCCATCGACCGCAAGCCGGCCGTGACGATGATCGCGAACAACAGGCCGACGAACTGGCCCAGATTGCCGTTCAGGAAGCTCGCGAAGTCGGCGCTGAACATCTCCTGCAGGGCCAGGGCGTTGGAGAAGCCCATCAACACGGCCAGGGCCGCGCCAGCCCGGCGCGGGTCGGGGATGTAGAGGCCCAGGAACAGCAGCGGGGGCGCCATGGTCAGGACCAGCAGCGGAAAGCCGTCGATCGCGGGCAAGATGGCGAACATGTAGATCGCCGACAGCGGCAAGGAGAGCAGGGTGTAGACGCCGAAGCTCTTGATGGCCGGGACCGGATCGTCCATCGCCGCGAAGAAGCAGCAGAACACCGCCGCCATGACCGGGGCGGCGGCGCCGTCGCCCCAGCCGGCCAGGATCCAGGTCGCGCAGGACAGCAGGATGGCGATCGCCGCCGCCCCGCCCGACAGCAAGGCCAGCGGCAGATCGGCGTGCATCGCGCGCTGCCCCTTGGCGCGGGTCGAGGCCTCCAGGCCGGGCGACAGCGGCGCGTCGGGATCGTCGAAGCGGGCCATCAGGGCGTGGCCCTCGGCCAGGGCTCGGACGGTCGCCGACAGGCGCGCCAGCAGGCTCTCGATCAGCAGGGCCGACCACGCCGAGCCGCGGCGGTGGGCGGCCAGCTTGTCCAGGCGCTCGATCAGGTCGAGACCCCGGTCGCGGGGCGAACCGGCCTCGATCCAGGCCGTGACCGCGTTCAGAGCGGCGCGGACGCGGTCGTCGCGAATCTCACGCAGGGCCTCCATGCGGTCGGCCAGGCCCGACAGCAGCGGGATCAGCACCAGCATGCGCTCGTGCATGGCTCGGACGACGCCGGTGGTCTCGCGCAGGCGCGAGGTGTCGAACGGCAGGTGGACGGCCAGCATCTGGATCTCGCTGGCGGCGGCGGCCAGGTGGCGGCGGTCGCGGGCGATAGCCTCGCCGTCCTCGCCATGCAGCACGTCCAGCGCCCAGCGGTCGGCCTCCCCCAGCCAGGTAAAGAGGCGCTGCTTCAGCACCGTCCCGACCGGACGCGGGAAGACCAGGCTGTGAACCAGGGTGGCGCAGAGAATGCCCAGGCCGATCTCGATCACCCGCGAGACGGCGACGTCGAAGATCGCGCCCGGCTGATTGACGCTGGGAAAGCCGATGATCGCGGCCGTGTAGCCGGACAGCATCAGGAGGTAGCTGCGCGGGGTGCGGTCCAGCAGCGAGATGGCCAGACAGCCGCCGACCCACAGGGCTAGGGCCAGGCACAGCAGCACCGGCGCGTTGACGAGATTGGGCACGAGGGCGACGGCGGCGGCCGCGCCGAGCACGGTGCCCAGCACGCGGTACAGCGCCTTGGAGCGCACGGCCCCCGCCAGCGGCTGGCTGACGATATAGGCCGTGGTCATCGCCCAGTAGGGGCGCGGAAGGCCCAGAGCGAAGCCGATATAGAGGGCGAGCATCGCCGCCGCGAAGCTGTTCGCCGAGAACAGCAGCGTATGCCGATCGAACTTGGGGAACATGGTGGAAGCGCTCTACGCCCCTTGCCCGGCAGCCGCGTTCAAGGCGGCTTCGAACGCGGTGAAGGTCCGTACGGCGGCGGCGAGATCGGCGTCGCCGACGTCGGCCAGCAGTTGAGCCCGGACCACCTGCACGGCATCCTCGACCACCGCCGCCAGCGCCTGGCCCTCGGATGTGAGGTGCAGCGTCTTGGCCCGCTTGTCGGAGGGATCGTCGCGGCGCTCGACCAGACCCGCCTGGCTCAACTGATCGAGAATCCGGACCAGGGACGGCCCCTCCACCCCGATCTCCTCGGCCAGCATGCCCTGGCGCATGCCGCCGCCCGCGCGGGCGATGTGCAGCACCGGCATCGCCTTGGCGTCCGAAATGCCATGCGCGGCCAGGGCGCGATTGACCTCTCGCCGATAGATCCGCGCCAGGCGCAGCAGGCCCTGGGCGAAGGCGCGTTCATCAAGGGTGCGAATGGAGATCATGGAACAACGATCGATTAAATAGGTAGCTTCCTATCTAAATTAGATAGCATCCTACCTATCTCATCGCAAGGGCGGCGCCGCTCGAGTCTTGCGCCGCTCATTGGGAGGCGGCTCAGAGGGGCGGTGGGCCATCCCGCCAGCGCGGCCAGTCGGCGACGATGTGGTCCACGACGCGCGCGCCGACCACGCCGATATTGGCGACGGTCTCGGCGAAGCCGCCGGCTGTTTGCCCCGGCGCCGGGTCGAGATGCTGCAGGTTGTTTCACCCGGAGCGCCCTGGTCGAAGTTGACCGCCCCGCGCAGGCTCAAGATGCGCCCAGTTCCCCATTGGCGCTTGATCACCAGGGCCAGGGCGGCGGCCTCCATCTCGGTGATCACATAGTCGTCGGCGCCGTAGAGCTTGGCGATGGACTGGGCCTCCTTCGACAGGCCGGGACCGTGGAAGAATGTGTCGCCGGTCATGTGCGTGCCGACCATGACGGAGGGCGCCGCGCGCGCCCGAGCGCCGGCATAGCGCATGCGGTAGCGGCGGGCGTCGTCGCTGTCCTGCATGGGAGCGCCCCTGGACAACCGCACGGCCCAGCCGACCAGGATCGGGTCGAGCTTGAAGCGGCGATACTCCTCGTAGCCGGCGCGCGGCATGAAGGTCGGCGCGCCGGGCGTGTTCTCTTCGGGCGCCCAGCGATGGCCGAGGTCATAGTCGACCAGCCAGGTCGCCCAGGAAACGTCGCCGATCGTCCCGCGCGAAGGCGGCGTCCCGCCGACGCCGCTGAGGACGAAATAGGTCTGTGAAAAGTCGTAGGCCGGATCCAGCAGGATGGCCTGCATCGAGGCCGACGCATTGACCTTGCCCATGCCCAGGGTCGAGCCGCAGACCCCGTCGGGGTTGCAGTAGACGGGCTTCAGAGCGCCCCTCACGGTCCTGGGCGCGCTCTGGCGCCAGTAGCGCTCGTACCAGGGCTGGAACTCGCCGGCGCGGTCGCCGGTGTTCTCGCCGATCTCGAACATGGCGGCGACGAAGACCTTGACCTTGATCGGGGCGGTGGCGGGAACCTGCGCCCTGGCGCCGCCCGCGAGGGCAAGCGCGGCGAGAACGGCGGCCAGCAGTCTCACGCGTTGGCTCCGGCTATCTGGACGTCCTGTCGGGCGGCGGTGTCAGTCATGGCTCGACGCTATCGATGCATCGTCCGGATGCGTCAACGCCCACGACGACGGGGCGGCGGAGTTCCAGTCGCGAGGACAGGTCCTGCCTTTTCTCTGCGCGATTTCGAGGCTGTTCATCGCGCCTCCCTCCCCGTCCGGCGAGAGAGGCGCGACGCGACGTTCCTAGGCCAGCGCCTTCTTGTACAGCGCCAGCAGGTTGCTCCAGGCCGTCTCGGCGGCGGCCTCGCTGTAGACTTGGCTGCCTTTCACCGTCCAACCGTGAGCGGCGCCGGCGAAGACCTCGACCTGGGCCGGCCGCTTGGCGGCCTCGAAGGCGGCCTTCAGCTTGTCCTTGGCGGTCGGGTCCTGCTTGTCGTCGTTGTCGGCGATCTCGATCAGGTATGCGGCCTGGGTTTTGGGGATCAGCAGGTGCGGGCTGTCCTCCTTGTCCGTGACCAGACCGCCGCCGTGGAAGCTGGCGACCGCGCCGATCCTGGCCGGGACGGCGGCGGCCGTGCGGAACGACAGCGGACCGCCCATGCAGTAGCCCTGCACGCCGGCCTTCTTGGCCTTGTCGGTCTTGGCCTGCGCGTCGAGAAAGGCGATGTAGGCGGCCGCGTCCTTGAACGTGCCCTCCGTGGTCACCGAGGCGCGCAGCGGCGTCAGCTTGGCGCGATCGTCGGGGTTGGCGAAGTTGAACGTCCCCTCGACCACCGGCGCCTTCTTGACGCGGTAATAGAGGTTGGGGACCAGCACCACATAGCCGGCCGCGGCCAGGCGGCGGCCCATGTCGCGGAACACCGGCCGCAGGCTCATGACGTCGGGCCACAGCAGCACCGCCGGGTACTTGCCCTTGGCCTTCGGGTAGAAGAGCGCCGCGTCGGCCACGCCATCCGGCGTCTTCACCTCGACGTCCTTTTCCTCGACCGTGTCGTCGGCGCGGGCGACCGTGGCGGCGCCGGTGGCCGCGACCGTCAGCAGACCGAAGGCGCGACGCGAAAGGCGGGGATCGTGAACGAGGCCTGGGTGGATGTCGTCATCGCACATGGCGGTCTCCTCCGAATGGTTGGGCCGGCACGCTATAACCACGTTCTGCCGCCGCCTACCCTCTTTAGGAGGTGAGTTGGTACGTGGCTTTGCCGGGCAGCAGCAGGTCCTGCTTCTTGCCGTCGCACAGGGCGTAGCTGAAGCCGCTCTGGATCGCCCAGGCTCCGACCTCGCCCTGCTTGTTGACGGCCAGGAAGCCAACCTGGAATTCCTTGGCGTTCGGCTTTTTCTTCAGGATGCGCTCGACGGCCTCGCGGCAGGCGGCCTCGGGCGAGCGGCCCTGGCGCATCAGCTCCACGACCAGGAAGCTGCCGACATTGCGGATCACCTCCTCGCCGACCCCGGTCGATGTGGCGCGCCGACCTCGTTGTCGACATAGAGACCCGCGCCGATGATCGGACTATCCCCTACCCGGCCGCGCATCTTCCAGGCCATGCCGCTGGTCGTGCAGGCGCCGGCGATGTTTCCCTTGGCGTCGATGGCCAGCATGCCGATGGTGTCGTGGTTGTTGGCCCCGCCCGGCGTGCCCAACTGGCCGGAAGTCTTGCCGTAGTCGCCGACCTCGCTATTGGCCTTGGGCTGGTACTTGGCGTCCTTCTTCCAAGCTTCCCAGGCGATCCTGGATTCCGGGGTCAGCAACTCCTCACGCGGGAAGCCCTGCTCGAGCGCGAACTGCAGGGCCCCGGCGCCGACCAGCATCACGTGCGGGGTCTTCTCCATGACCTTGCGCGCCACCGAGATCGGGTGGGCGATGTGCTCCAGGGCCGCGACCGCGCCGCAGTTGCCCAGCTCGTCCATGATGCAGGCGTCCAGCGAGACATGGCCGTCGCGGTCGGGATAGCCAGCGCGACCGACGCTGTGGTTCTTCAGGTCCTGCTCGGGCACGCGCGCGCCGGCCTCGAACGGCGTCCAGCGCCCGACCGCCCTTGGACAGCACCGCCCAGGCGGCCTGGTTGGCGGCCACGCCGAAGTCCCACGTGGAGATGACGCACGGCCCGTCCAGCTTGACGCCGCCCTCCGCGGCGGACGCCTTGGCGCCCAGCATCGCCGATCCGACCAGGGAGGCGCCGATCAGGCCTCTACGATTCATCATGCTCGTGTGCTCCAACAAGATCGCGCGAATCCCTAGCACGACCTGGAGCAGGACCATGACCGCCGACCGCATTCTTCTGGAAGTCTGTGTCGACACGCCCGCCGGACTGGCGGCGGCGATCGCCGGCGGCGCGGATCGGATCGAACTTTGCGCGGCGCTGGCGCTGCAGGGCCTGACCCCGGCGCCCGGCCTGATGGCTCAGGCGGCGAAAGCGCCGATCCCGATCTATCCGATGATCCGCCCACGGAATGGAGACTTCTGCTACGACGCCGGCGATCTGGATCACATGCGGCGGGATATCGACGCGGTGCGGGAATACGGCCTCGCGGGCGTCGTCATCGGGGCCAACCTGCCCGATGGCCAGCTGGACCTGGACGCGTTGGAAATGCTGGTCGAGCACAGCCAGGGGCTGGGCCTGAGCCTGCATCGCGCGTTCGACCTCGTTCCCCGAACAGTCCGTGGCCTTGGAAGCCGCGATCGCCCTCGGCTTCGAGCGGGTGCTGACCTCTGGCGGCGCCCTGACAGCGCAGGCGGGCGCGGAACGGATCGCCGAACTGGTGCGACAGGCCGACGGACGCATCGGCATCCTGGCCGGCGCGGGCGTGCGGCCATCGAACGTGGCCGAACTGGTGCGGCGGACCGGCGTGCGCGAGGTGCACGGCTCGTTTGGAGGTCAGATCCCGGGAGCGGCTCCGCGATCGAGGCTCAGCGAGATGGGCTTCGTGCCGCCGGAACTGCGGGACACGGATGAGGCAGCCGTCGCGGAAGCGGCGCGGATCCTCCGCGATCTCTGAAACAGATGGCGAGCACCACGCCTTGTCCTGCCCCTGAGCTTGTCGCGGTCGAGGTTCGGCCCCTAGCCCTCGATGATATGCGGGATGAACCGCGAGCGGTCCCGCGTCACCCGGCCGCGGTCCTCGCGCACGCCGATGCCGGCGGGCTGGTCGCCGATCACCCAGGAGCCCACCACCGGATAGTTCACGCCGAACTTGGGCGGGGCTTTAAGTTCCTGGCGGATCCAGCCTTCCTCGCCATAACCCTGGTCCAGCACCCGACCCTTGCGGCCGTCCTTCCAGAGCTCGACATTGGCGCCCTCGCGGCTGAACAAAGGCTTGCGGGCGTAGCTGTTGCCCAACCGCTCGACCTTGGGATCGTCGTCGAAATAGGTCTCGAGCAGGTTCGGGTGGCCCGGATGGCGCTCCCATAGCAGAGGCAGCAGCGCCTTGTTCGACAGCACCGCCTTCCACGGCGGCTCCAGGAACAGGGTCTTGGAGGCCGCGATATTGGCCGCGTAAGGCTCGCGCAGCATGTCTTCCCAGGGGTACAGCTTGAACATCGCGCCGACGATGTAGTTGTCCTGGTCGACGAAGCGGCCGTCGGCGTCGAGGCCGATCTGCGTCATCGGCACGAACTTCGGCTCCAGGCCCGCCAGCCTGGCCATGTCCTCCAGGAACCGAACGGTCTGGCGGTCCTCAACGAAGTCGGGATCGCTGGCGAAGTGGACGAAGCCGCCGTTCGGGAAGATCGCCTTGAAGCGGTCGGCCAACTGGTCGTGCAGGCTGTTGAACTGGTCCGTGCTCTCCGGGAGCAGACCCTGCTGGATCAGATCCTCAAGCCACAACCACTGGAACACGCCGGCCTCATAGATGCTGGTCGGGGTGTCGGCGTTGTACTCGTAGAGTTTGGGCGGCTCGGCCCCGTCGTAGAAGAAGTCGAAGCGGCCGTAGAGCGAGGGGTCACGCGCCTTCCACGAGGCGGCGACCAGATCGCGCGAGGCGTCCGGGATCCGCAGCTTGGCCATCAGGGCGTCGCTCTTCACCGCGTCGTCGACGAAATCGAGACACAGCTTGTGCAGCGCCTCGGTCGCGGGCTCCAGATGGCCCTCGACCTCCTCCAGCGTGAAGGCGTAGGCGGCCCGCTCGTCCCAGTAGCGACGACCGTCGGCGTGATGCCAGGTGAAGCCGACCGCCTCGGCCTTGGACTTCCAGTCCGGCCGAGGCGTCAGGGTGAGACGGCGCATCAGGCGTCCGAACCGCCCTTATTGACCTTCACCTTGTCCTCGATGGCCAGCATCGGGGCTGGCAGAGCCTCGTCCTTCGGGGCCATCAGGCGGGCCAGCACGTCCTCGGCGCCGCCGCCGCCCGGCAGGATGCCTGCGGCCGCCAGCTTGGCGTCCAGATCCGCGCCGGTCTTGCGGTCTTCCGACTCGCTATGCAGCCGGAACTGCTCCTCGCGGACCGACTGGCGCTCCTTGATGCGCTTGAGACTGTCGGCCGCCGAGCCGACGACGCCGCTGGCCGAGCCCGAACGCGAGATCACGGCGGCCTGAGCCTTCTGGACGCTCTCGTTGACCTTCACGATCTCGATTTCGCGGCGCAGGGCTTCGACCTTGGTGTCGGTCTGGGCGATGATCGTGCGCAGCTTTTCCTCGGCCGCGCGCAGCTCGTTCATCTGCGTGGCCTTCTGGCCGGCGTCCTTCTCGAGATCGGCGATGCGCTGGGCGACTTCCAGGGCCAGCGCCTGGTCGCCCTTGTTCATCGCCGCGCGGGCCGAGGACTCGTACTTGCGCGACTGATCGGTCAGCTGAGCGACCTCGGTCTCCAGCGAACGGCGGCGAGCGACCAGCTTGGCCAGCTCGTCCCGGGCCTTGCCCTGGGCGTTGTCGGCGTCGCGGATTTCCTGGTCCAGAATTCGTAGCGCGTTGGCGTCCACGATGGTTTGGGCGCCGTCATGGGCCGTACCGCGAAAGAGCGCCGAGAGCTTGCTCCAGATCGACATTCGAAGGTCTCCAGGTCTCTAGTTAAGCGGCCGACGCGCGGCTTTTTTCGAAGGTGTCGCGCAGGTCGCTGGCGGCGGCGATGGCGTTGTCGGCCAGGGTGCGCAGCTCGATGATCAGCGTCTGCAGGGTGGTCTTGGACGAGATCTCGCCCATCAGCTCGTAATAGTCACGACCGTCGACGCTGGTGATGCCGAAATTCGACAGCGGCACGATCTTCTGGGCCTTGAGCAGGAACTCGTTGAAGGCCGCGCGGTCGTTCTGCTCGTCGCAGGGCCACAACAGGGTCGATACGACCAGTTGCAGCTCGCCGCCGCTGACATAGATCGGCAGATCGCCGAACTCGTGCATCGTGACCTGAAGCACGGGCTCGACGCCCTCGACGACGGTGGCGGTCAACTCGCCCTCGCGCACGAGGGCGCTTTCCACCAGCGCGTCGCGCAAGTTGTGGATCGTCCAGGCGGTGTCGATAACGGAGTCCATGTGTCTGACGCCCTTGGGGGGATGGGGGTTGGTTGCCAGGGTCGGCCCACGGACCGACTCGACGACGATGGCTTGGACGGCCGAAAGGATGTCGGCCTTGCACGCCGCCGGCGCCCAGACTTCGATCTTTACGAAGCCGGCGTTCCGACGGGCTTCGCGCCACGCTCGGGTTCTTTCAGCGGCCTGGGCGCTTCGGGTCGGTTTGGCAGGCATGCGTTACATGTACGCATAACATGTACGCTTGACAAGGCGTCGTTCAGCGTCATGCTGCGCATTAGTTCACCCCCGAGCGCGGCTCGCCACGCTCAGTGCGCCTGGGCCCGACCTTGTTCCTTGAACAGGGCCGGGGCAAGCGCCGCCGTCGGGCAATTCGGCGTCGCTTGTCAGATAAGCGGCCCGAGCAGGTTTTTGAGGGCACGCGCACCGCGATGTTCGGAAAGCTTTTCGGCAACAAAGGCGGCGAGGCCAGATCCGCCCTGCCCGTGATCCGCAATGTCACGATCGGCCGGACCGTGGTGCTGGATCCGCTGGCCTGGCGCCGGTTCGGAGCCGAGACCAAGTTCGCCCTCGACCGCGACACGCTGGAGATCACCGCCCAGGGCCTGATCCAGCTGAACGATGGCGCGTTCGTGCACCGCTTCTATACGGATGACGAGATCCTTTTCCAGGTCGTCTCGGACGACCGCGAGGGTCAGAAGGCCAACGACTTCACTGTCTTCGTCCCATGGGCCAGCGAGTATCCCGCCGACCGCGCCGACCGCGACCTCTGGACCCAGCGCCTGCGCGCCCGCACGTTCCAGCCCGAGAGCCTGCCCGCCTACACCCGCCTGTGGTTCGGCGACGAGGCCGCCGAGCAGGATCCCGTGACCCTCTGGGAGGACGTCTATTACGACCGCGACGCCTCGCGGCCCGACCGACGGCTGTTCCAGACCACCATGCTGTTCAACCGCGACCTCGCCGGCGGCGACGGGCGCGAACTCCTGCTGGCGCTCACGCTGGAGCCCGAGGACAGCAAGGACGTGAGCCACGAGACGATGATCGGCCTGCCGCTGTCGGTGGGTGAGTTCCGAGCCTGAGGGGCCAACGCGATGTTCGACTTCACCGGATTCCAGGACGGCGCGACGGCGTTTCTGCTCGCCTTCGTCGTGGCGGGCCTGTTCACCATCGCCTTCAAGTACATCTACCAGTGGATCACGCCCTACAACGAGAAAGCGTTGATCCGGGCCGGCAACGTGACGGCCGCCATCGCCCTGGCTGGCGCGCTGGTCGGCTACGCCCTGCCCCTGGCCTCGGCGCTCAGCCACACGGTCAGCCTGCCGGAGTTCGCCGCCTGGGCCACGGTGGCCGGCGTCGTTCAAATCTCCGCCTTCAGCATCGTGCGTCTGGTCGCCCTGCGCGACGTCCAGGTCCGCGTTGAAAACAACGAGATCGCGATCGGCGTCTACCTGGCCGGCATCTCCATCGTGGTCGGCCTGCTCAACGCCGCCTGCATGACCTCCTGAGGACCTGAGCGATGACCCCGCGCAAACGCTCGAGCTCGCTGAAGCTGACCACCATGCTGGCCGGCGCCACGGCCCTGACCCTGTCCGGGTGCGACGAACCCGCGGGCCAGGCCAGCTGGGATCCCAACAAGGGCGAGCAGGTCGAGGCCTTCAGCTACAAGACCCTGGAAGAGTGCAAGGCGGCCAACGAGGTCTCCGACGCCCAGTGCGACACTTCCTACGCCGCCGCCCAGAAGGACGACGCCAAGGACGCCCCGCGCTTCGAGGCCCGCGCCTCGTGCGAGGAGGTCTACGGCGCCGGCAACTGCGTGCCGCGCAGCTACAACAACGGCGGCAACTTCTTCACGCCCCTGCTGGCCGGCTTCGTGATCGGCCGGATGCTGGACGGCGGCGGTTATCGCGGCACCGGCCTCTATCGCCAGGACGACCGCTATGGCGGCGGCTACTACTCGACCTGGGGCGGACGCCTGGGCCGCGACTACAGCACTGGCCGCACGGTCATCAGTCGCGACAGCATCGACCCGCCGGACGCGATCCGCAACGCGCCGCCCAAGGTCCAGACTCGCACCTCCGTGGTCTCGCGCGGCGGCTTCGGCGGCGGTCGCAGCTACGCCCACAGCGGCAGCTATAAGGGCGGCTTCGGCGGCTAGGTCGGCCGATGTATTTTTGCGATTGACTCGCAACTACACTTCCCGTCTAGTTGCGATGTGTTCGCAAGAACGCGTCGGGCCGCTCACCGAGATCGGTTCGCCATGGCGGGTGTCGGCCCCCTGCCCGGCGAGGAGATTTCCGGCGTGCGGCCCGACCCTTTCTCAGAGACCCACCTGAATCACTGCGGCCCGGTCGGCCTTGCCGAAGGCGAGCGGATCCTGCTCTGGATGCTGCGCCAATGGGTCACCGCCCGCGTTCTGGGCGAGGAGCCCGGTCAACGCCTGTCGAAGAAGGCCGGCGCCTTGGTCTCGCCCCGCGTGGCCGCCGCCTTCATCCTCATGATGAGCGCCATAGAGGGCCAGGTCCGCCGGCCGCTCTGCGTCTCCGCGCCCTGCTGCAAGGGCTACGCCGACGACGAGCAACGCCTGATCACCGCCTGCGGGGTCTGCCCCGCCTCGCCAGAGATCGCCGGTCGACTGATCGAGGGCCTGGTGATCACGCCCGAGAGCGTCACGGTGATGGCCCGGTTCCTGAATACGGCGTTGGCCAACGATGGCATGGCCTTGCCGATGCGGTTCGACGAGCCAGCGGTGGTGGTTTCGCACGCGCACCGACCGACGCTGCACTAGCTTCGAGACCAACCCTCGTGCGCCAGCCGCCGCGCCAACGCTTGGGCCGCCAGCACGACGTCGCTCCAAGTCACGTCGAACCCGGCGTCGTCGCCGTAGTAGGGATCGGCGACGGCCCGGCCGCGATGGCCCTCCACCAGATCCAGCAACAGCCCGACCTCCGCAGTCGAGTCGGGCGGCGCGACTCGCATCAGACCGCGCAGGTTGTCGTGATCCAGGGCGTAGATGTGGGTGAAGGTGCGGAAGTCGTCGGGCTTCACCTGGCGCGCCTTCAGGCCGCCGATGTCGACGCCGTTGCGCCGCGCCACCGCGATCGCCCGCGGATCCGGCGGATCGCCCCTGTGCCAGTCGCCCGTCCCGGCGCTGTCGACCGTGACCTCCAGGCCCAGGCGCTCGGCTTCGACCCGGAAAGCGCCCTCGGCCAGGGGCGAGCGACAGATGTTGCCCATGCAGACGAACAGCACGGAAGCCTTGGCCATCAGACGTCTCCCCAACCACCGCCGCCCGGCGTCTCGATGACGATGGCGTCCCCCGCGCCGACCTCCACGAGATCGGTGGCCGCCATCGGCCGGATCGTTCCGTCGGCGCGCTCGACCCACGCCTTGCCGACCGCGCCCGGGCCGCCGCCCTGAAGGCCGAACGGCGGCACGCGGCGGCGGTTGGACAGCAAGGTCGCGGTCATCGGCTCGCGGAAGCCGATCCTGCGCACCACGCCGTCGCCGCCGCGATGGGCGCCCTGCCCGCCAGACCCGCGCCGGATCGAGAACGCCTCGACCAGTACGGGATAGCGGGTCTCCAGCACCTCGGGATCGGTCAGGCGGCTGTTGGTCATGTGGGTCTGGACCGCGTCGGTCCCGGCGAGGTTCGGCCCCGCGCCCGAGCCGCCGCAGATGGTCTCGTAGTACTGTCGCCGCTCGTCGCCGAAGGTGAAGTTGTTCATCGTTCCCTGCGCCCCAGCCATAACGCCCAAGGCGCCATAGAGGGCGTCGACCACCACCTGGCTGGTCTCGACATTGCCGGCCACCACCGCCGCCGGATAGCGCGGCCGCAGCATCGAGCCCTCGGGAATGACCAGCTCGACCGGCCGCAGGCAGCCGTCGTTCATCGGGATCTCGTCGTCGACCAGGGTGCGGAAGACGTAGAGCGCCGCCGCGCGACAGATCGAGGCCGGGGCGTTGAAGTTGGTCGGGACCTGGTCGCTGGTGCCGGTGAAGTCGACGCGGGCGGCGCGAGTCCGCTGGTCGACCGTGACGGTCACCTTCACAACCGAACCGTCGTCCAGTTCATAGGCGAACGCCCCGCCCTTCAGGGTCGCCAGCACGCGGCGGACGGCTTCCTCGGCATTGTCCTGGACATGGGCCGTATAGGCCTCGAACGACCTCCTGGCCGAACTCGGCGACCATGGAGGTCAGCGCCTCGGCGCCGCGGGCGCAGGCGGCGATCTGGGCCTTGAGGTCGCCGATGTTCTGGTCGGGATTGCGCGCCGGCCACTTGCCCGAGGCGAGCAAAGCCCGCGTCTCCGCCTCCAGGAACCGCCCGCCCTCGACCAGCAGGAAGTTCTCGATCAGGACGCCCTCTTCCTCGACCGTCCTGCTGGTCGGCGGCATCGAGCCCGGCGTGATGCCGCCGATATCGCCCTGGTGCCCGCGCGCGGCGACGTAGAACAGCAGGGCTTGGCTTTTGTCGAACACCGGCATGACCACCGTCATATCCGGCAGGTGGGTGCCGCCCTTGTAGGGGGCGTTCAGCATGTAGACGTCGCCGGGCCGCAGGCCCCGGCCGTCGCCCTCGCGCGCGTCACGGATCGCCCGCACGCTATCGCCCATCGAACCCAGGTGCACCGGCATGTGCGGAGCGTTGGCGATCAGGTTTCCGTCACGGTCGAACAGGGCGCAGGAGAAGTCGAGCCGCTCCTTGATGTTCACCGAATAGGCCGTGTTCTGCAGGGCGAAACCCATCTCCTCGGCCACGGCCATGAAGAGATTGTTGAACACCTCCAGCATGACCGGGTCGGCCTCGGTCCCGATGGCCTTGCGGGCCGGCAGGGCGACGACGCGGTCGAGGATCAGGTTCAGGCGGGCGTCGACCGTGGCGCGCCAGCCGGGCTCGACGACCGTCGTGCCGGTGGCTTCGCGAATGATGGCGGGGCCCAGGACCTCGGCGCCGACGGCCAGGGCTTCGCGGTCGAAGACCGGCGTCGTACGATTGGCGCCCGCCATCCGCGTTTCGACGGTGGCCAGCGGCGTGGGTTCGTCCTTGGACGGGCCGGCCTCAAGATCCGGCGCTGAACCAGCGTCCGAATGACCGATCGCCTCGACCGACAGCGTTTCGACCACCAAAGGCGTCGTCGGCGAGGTGAAACCGAAGCGGCGTTGATGCAGCGCTTCGAAGTCTTCGCGAATGGAGTCCGCGTCGCCGAATGGCGTGACCAGAGGCGTATCCGTCCCGGCGTATTTCACCCGCAGGCTGGCGACGGTCTCGACCGAGGCCATCGGCACGTCCTGCGCGCGCAGGGCGGCTTCGGCCTCAGTCGCCAGCGCCTTGGCGCGGTCAGGCAGATCGCCGGCCGCATCCAACGGCCGCTCCACCGTCTCCTCGCGAATGAGGCGCAGGTCGGCCAAGCCCATGCCGTAGGCCGAGAGGACACCCGCGAACGGGTGGACCATCACCTTGGTCATGCCCAGGGCGTCGGCCACCAGGCAGGCGTGCTGCCCGCCCGCCCCGCCGAAACAGGCCAGGACATAGCGGGTGACGTCGTAGCCGCGCTGGATGGAGATCTGCCGCACGGCCTTGGCCATGTTCTCAACGGCGATGGTGACGAAGCCTTCGGCGACCTCCTGCGGGGCCATAGCCTTGCCTGTAGCGGCTTCAATCTCCGCGCTGACCGCCTCGAAACCCCTCGAAACGGCCTCGGCGTCCAGCGGTTGGTCGGCGTTCGGCCCGAACACCCTGGGGAAGAACTCCGGCCGCAGCTTGCCCAGCATGACGTTGCAGTCAGTGACCGTCAGCGGTCCGCCCCGACGATAGGCCGCCGGTCCCGGGACCGCGCCGGCCGAGGCCGGGCCCACGCGCAGCCGCGCGCCGTCGAACGAACAGATCGAGCCCCCGCCGGCCGCCACGGTATGGATGTTCATCATCGGGG
Source organism: Caulobacter sp. UC70_42 (assembly GCF_044056025.1). NCBI lineage: Bacteria > Pseudomonadati > Pseudomonadota > Alphaproteobacteria > Caulobacterales > Caulobacteraceae > Caulobacter > Caulobacter sp. UC70_42. Next base: position 5,428,898 of record NZ_CP171994.1, read on the forward strand.
CGCGCATCCGCACGCCGGCCACCACGGTCTCGAAGGCCCGCTCGTACTGGCCGGCATAGTGGCAGACATCGGTCGAGGTGCCGCCCATGTCGAAGCCGATGACACGATCAAAGCCGGCCTCGCCCGCCGTCCGCGCCATGCCGACCACGCCGCCCGCCGGGCCGGACAGAATGGCGTCCTTGCCTCGGAAGGCCCGAGCGTCGGTCAGCCCGCCATTCGACTGCATGAACAGCAGCCGGGTGTCATGGCCCAGCGCATCGGCCACCTGGTCGACATAGCGGCGCAGGATCGGCGACAGGTAGGCGTCGACCACCGTCGTGTCGCCGCGCCCGACCAGCTTCATCAGCGGGCTGACCTCATGGCTGACCGACACCTGGGTGAAGCCGATCTCGCGCGCGATCGCGGCGACCCGCGCCTCGTGGTCGGTGAAGCGGAAGCCGTGCAGCAGCACGATGGCGATGGCGCGGAAGCCTTCGTCGAAAGCCGCTTGCAGGCTCGCCCGCGCCGCGCCCTCGTCCAGCGGCCGCAGCGTCTGCCCCTCGACGCTCATCCGCTCGTCAATCTCGACGACGCGGTCGTAGAGCGCTTCCGGCTTGACGATGTGGCGCTCGAACAGCTTGGGCCGCGCCTGGTAGCCGATCCGCAAGGCGTCGGCGTGACCCGCTGTGATCGCCAGGACCGTAGGCTCGCCCTTGCGCTCGAGCAGGGCGTTGGTGGCGACGGTGGTGCCCATCTTCACCGCATCGATGACCGCCCCCTCGGGGAGCAGCGCCCGAACGCCCGCGACGGCGGCGTCGGCATAGTGCTCGGGATTTTCCGACAGCAACTTGTGGGTGACCAACGCGCCGTCGGGCCGCCGCGCGACGATGTCGGTGAAGGTGCCGCCCCGGTCGATCCAGAATTCCCAGCCGCGCGGGATCTTGAGTCATGAGGGGCGGAACTCCTTGCTCCGCCCCTCATAGCCGCTGCGACGCCTACTTCAACAGTCCCGTGAGCTCGGCCACCTGCCAGAGGCCCAGCAGCAGGAAGATCAGCGCCGCGCCCATCCGCACGTACTTCAGCGGCACGACCTTGGTCGCCGCCTCGCCCAGATAGACGGCCGGGACATTGGCCAGCATCATGCCGAGGGTGGTGCCCGCGGCGACCCAGAAGATCGAGTGGAACTTGGCGCCCAGGGCGACGGTGGCGATCTGGGTCTTGTCTCCCATCTCGACCAGGAAGAAGGCGATGGCCGTGGTCACGAACACGCCGTAGCGACCGGCGCTCTGACCTTCCTCGTCATCGGCCTTGTCCGGGATCAGGGCCCAGGCGGCCATGGCGATGAACGAAATGGCGATGGCCCACTTGAACCAGGCCCCGCTCAGGAAGTCCGACACCCAGTAGCCGGCAGTCGCGGCCAGGGCGTGGTTGGCCAGGGTGGCGACCAGGATGCCAAGAATGATCGGAATGGGTTTCTTGAACCGCGTGGCCAGGATGATGGCCAGGAGCTGGGTCTTGTCGCCGATTTCGGCGATGGCCACGACCAGGGTCGAGACGAGCAGGGCTTCCACTGAAATAGTCCTCCGGGCCGGGCGCATGCCAATAGCGTCGACGTCCACCCGGCCCGGATGAAATCGGCGCCATTGGTCTCGCCAAGGAAGCTTGAAGTCGCTTCCCTTCCCCGCGCCATGCTCCCGAAGAAGCAAGTGTGTTGACGGCGGGGCCCGCTGATAGTCGCGGGCGGCTACTCCCCAAAGGTAAGGCGCGTTTAGCCGCTCCGCCCCCCGCCGTCAACGCGCCAGGTCAACGTATCAGGCGACCGCGGCGGGCGCGTCGAACCTCAGAACGTGGATGGCGACCCGCACCTTTCCCGTGACGAAGCTGCCGCCGACGGCGCTGATCAGCACCGGGGTGTCGGCGTAGTAGGCGGTCGGCCCCACCACGCCGATGTTGCTGGAATTCTTGGCCACGCCCAGCGAGCCGCCGAACTTGCTCGCATCGCCCGAGACGCCGCAGTTGTACGAGGCCGCCCCGGTCACCGCGACCGTGGTGCGGGTCGATACGGCCAGCACGATGGCGCGGTTGGGTATGGCGATGCCCGTCGCGGTCGACGCGCCCGACAGGGTCACTTCCTGCTCAAGGATCTCCAGACGGGTGTTGGCGAGACCCGGCGTCTGGGCGACGGTCGTGGCGCGAAACGTCGCCGACAGCGGAGTCCAGCTCGCCCCGTCGAAGGCGACCATCTGGTTCTCGTCCTTGACCCAGGCCAGCATCCCCTCGGCCGGCGCGAGCGGCTCCCAGGCCCCGGCCTCGAAGCGCATCAGGCCGCCGGCGGGCTGGCCCGCCCAGGCCGCGCCCGTCGCGCTGGCCGGCAGAATCCAGACGCCGCCGGCGGCCGGACCGGTCGGCTGGGCCGAGACCGACCGGCTCTCGACGGCCAGTTGCACCAGGCCGTCCAGCCGGGCGAGGCTTTCGTTGATGGGGATGTGTTTCTGCGCCTGGGCGGCGACCACATAGGGCAGGCCGAGGCGAGGCGTGACGTCGCTGAAAACAGGATCGGGCATGAGCGGCTCCGAGAGCGGGTTGAAGTCGCTCCCAGCATCACGCCGCCGCGAAGGCCGGGGACGGACACCGCTCCGTCCCCATGCCTCGCCCGCCTATTCGGCGGCGAAAGCCAAATGATTTCCGGACGTCAGCGCCGTCTTAGCCGCCAGTTCGGCCTTGGCCTGCTCGTACTCCTCGGCGAAGCGCGCGATGAGTTCGGCGGCCGGCAGCACCTTGTCGATCGCGCCGATGCCCTGGCCCGAGCCCCAGATGTCACGCCAGGCCTTGGCCTCCTGATTGCCGCCCGAGCCGAAGCTCATCTTGGACGGGTCGCTGACCGGCAGGTTGTCGGGGTCCAGGCCCGCGGCGACGATCGACGCCCGCAGGTAGTTGCCGTGCACGCCGGTGAACAGGTTCGAATAGACGATGCCGTCGGCGCGGCCCTCGACGATGCCCTGCTTGTAGCCCTCGATGGCGTTGGCTTCTTCGGTCGCGATGAAGGCCGAGCCGATATAGGCCAGGTCCGCGCCCATGGCCTGGGCGGCCAGGATCGAGCGACCGCAGGCGATGGAGCCCGACAGCGCCACCGGGCCGTCGAACCACTGGCGGATCTCCTGGATCAGGGCGAACGGCGACAGGGTGCCGGCGTGGCCGCCAGCGCCCGCCGCGACCGGGATCAGGCCGTCGGCGCCCTTCTCGATGGCCTTGCGGGCGAAGCGATCGGTAATGACGTCGTGCAGGGTGATGCCGCCGTACGAGTGGATCGCCGCGTTGAGATCCTCCCGCGCGCCCAGCGAGGTGATGACCACCGGGACCTTGTGCTTCACGCACAGCTCGATGTCCTCCTCGAGCCGGTTGTTGGTCTTGTGGACGATCTGGTTCACCGCGAACGGCGCGCTGGGCGCTTCGGGATGGGCCTTGTCGTGGGCGGCCAACTCCTCGGTGATGCGATGTAGCCACTCGTCCAGCTGCGAGATCGGGCGGGCGTTCAGCGACGGGAACGAGCCGACAATGCCGGCCTTGCACTGGGCGATCACCAGATCTGGATTGCTGATGATGAACAGCGGCGAGGCGATGACCGGCAGGCGCAGACGGTCACGCAGGATAGGCGGCAAGGCCATGAAAGGCTCCCCTTTGGAGTTCGGCTTGAGACGCCGAATATGTGATCACCGATCAGATTAAACGCGCGTTTGGCTCCGATGCAAGGCGAAGAGAAGACTTGGCGCAAGGCTTGACGGCCCTAACGGCAGGAGCGCATCACCGTCCAAAAGACAAAAAAATGCTGCACCGCAGGAGACAGACGCTTTGACCGTCGCGACGACGCCCCTGGCCGAGGAATTTGGCGCCCAAGGCGACGCGGCGACCCGCGCTCGCTGGATGGCCCTGGTCGAAAAGACCTTGAAAGGTCAGAGCTTTGATGACGCCCTGACCATCACGACGCCCGATGGCCTGACGATCCAGCCGCTCTACACCGCCCAGGACGGCGTCGCCGTGGCCCGCGACCTGCGCGCGCGTGATCCCGAACGCCCCTGGGACCTGCGCATGCGCGCCGCCCATCCAGATCCGCTCCGCACGGCCAAGGACATCATGGTCGACCTCGAGGGCGGCGCGGCTTCGGTGCTGCTGCGGCTCGATCCCGCCGGCGTGGACGGCGTCGCCGTCGGCTCGGCGGACGACCTTGCCAAGGCCCTTTCGGGCGTGCTGCTGGACCTGGCCCCCGTCGCCCTGGACGCCGGCTTCCTGGGCCCCAAGGCGGCCGACTGGCTCGGCGCTCTGGCCAAGGCCGCGCCCAACGCGCCGCTGGCCTTTCACCTGGATCCCCTGACCGCCTTCGCGATCGCCGGCGTCAGCCCCGGCCCGATCGAGAGCCACGTCTTCAACGCCGCCACGGTCGCCTCGCGCCTGGCCGGGACCTACGCCAAGGCCAGCCTGTTCCTGGCCACGGGCCGGGCCGCGCATGAGGCTGGCGGCTCGAACACCGAGGAATTGGCCGTGATGATCGCCGCGGCCCTGGCCTACGCCAAGGCCATGGTGCGCTCGGGCCTGACGATGGAGGACGCGTTCGGCCGCATTGTCCTGGGCGTCAGCCTGGACGGGGAATACTTTACCGGCGTCGCCAAGGTCCGCGCCGCCAAGGCGATGTGGGCGCGACTGACCCAGGCCTGCGGCGTCAGCGTCCCGCCAAGGATCGAGGCCCGCTCCTCGCGTCGCATGCTGGCCAAGGCCGACGCCTGGACCAACTTGCTGCGCCTCACCTCGGCCGGCTTCGCGGGAGCCGTCGGCGGGGCCGACGCCATCCTGCTGGACGCCTTTACCGACGCCATCGGCCTGCCCACCGCCTTCGCCCGCCGCCAGGCCCGCAACACCCAACTGGTATTGATGGAAGAGAGCAATCTGGGGCCGTGTCGCCGACCCGGCCGGGGGAGCGTGGTACCTGGACAGCCTGACCGACCAGTTGGCCCGCGCCGCCTGGGACTATTTCCAGACCATCGAGGGCGTAGGCGGGATCATAAAGGCGCTGGAGAAGGGCCTCGTCGCCGATGCGGTGGCCAAGACCCGCGCGGCGCAGGAAGCCGCCTTCGCCGACAAGTCCCGCAAGATCCTCGGTGTCACGGTGTTCCCCAACCCCGACGACAAGGTCCCAGAGGTCGAAACCCCCGATCCGGCCGCCTTCGCCGTCGCCGGCCCCGACGTCCGCCTGCCGGGCCCAGACAGCCACTGCCCGGCCCTGACGCCGGTGCGCTTCGCCGCCGCCTTCGAGGGAGCGTAAGCCATGAGCAAGTTCCCGGACTTCACCACGATCGACTTCGCCGAGGTCGCTTCGGCGCCCGCTCCGGAAGGCGCGGCCTGGAACACGCCCGAGGGCGTCGCGGTCGCCCCGGCGTTCGACGCCGACGACGTAGCGGGCCTCGACTTCCTGGGCGGCTATCCGGGCGTCGCGCCCTATGTGCGGGGCCCCTACCCGACCATGTACGTGACCAACCCGTGGACCGTTCGTCAGTACGCGGGCTTCTCGACCGCCGAGGACAGCAACGCCTTCTACCGCCGCAACTTGGCCGCGGGTCAGATGGGCCTGTCGGTGGCTTTCGACCTGGCCACCCACCGCGGCTATGACAGCGACCACGAGCGGGTGAAGGGCGATGTCGGCATGGCCGGCGTGGCCATCGACTCGATCCTGGACATGCGCACTCTGTTCTCGGGCATACCGCTCGACAAGATGAGCGTGTCGATGACCATGAACGGCGCGGTGCTGCCGATCCTGGCGCTCTACATCGTGGCGGCCGAGGAGCAGGGCGTCACGCCCGACAAGCTGTCGGGGACGATCCAGAACGACATCCTCAAAGAGTTCATGGTGCGGAACACCTACATCTATCCGCCCGCGCCCTCGATGCGGATCATCTCGGACATCTTCGCCTTTACCTCGGCGAACATGCCCAAGTTCAACTCGATCTCGATCAGCGGCTATCACATGCAGGAGGCCGGCGCGACGGCCGACCTGGAGCTGGCCTACACCCTGGCCGACGGCGTCGAATACGCCCGGGCCGGCGTCGCCGCGGGCATGAGCATCGACACCTTCGCGCCGCGCCTGTCGTTCTTCTGGGCCATCGGCATGAACTACTTCATGGAGGTCGCCAAGATGCGGGCCGCGCGCCTGCTCTGGGCCCGGCTGATGAAGCGCGAGTTCGAGCCGAAGGACGACCGCTCGCTCTCCCTGCGCACCCACAGCCAGACCTCCGGCTGGTCGCTGGCCGCACAGGACGTGTTCAACAACGTCTCGCGCACCTGCGTCGAGGCCATGGCCGCCGTGAACGGCCAGACCCAGAGCCTGCACACCAACGCCCTGGACGAGGCCCTGGCCCTGCCGACCGACTTCTCGGCCCGCATCGCCCGCAACACCCAGCTCTTTTTGCAGATGGAAAGCGGCACGACCCGCGTCGCCGACCCGTGGGGCGGCAGCTACTACGTTGAACGTCTCACGTATGAGCTGGCTCAGAAGGCGCTGGCCCACATCGAGGAGGTCGAGGCGGCCGGCGGCATGGCCAAGGCCATCGAGCAGGGCATCCCCAAGCTGCGCATCGAGGAAGCCGCCGCCAAGACCCAGGCCCGTATCGACGCCAATCGCCAGAGCGTGGTCGGCGTCAACCGCTACAAGCCCGACGTCGCCGACGACATCCCGATGTTGAAGGTCGACAACGCCACGGTGCGCGCCCAGCAGCTGGAAAAGCTGGCCCGCCTGAAGGCCGAACGCGATCCGGCCGAGACCGAACGGGCCCTGAAGGCGCTGGAGGACGGTGCTCGCGGGACCGGCAACCTGCTGGCGCTGGCCGTCGACGCGGCCCGCGCCAAGGCCACGGTCGGCGAGATCAGCCTGGCGATGGAGAAGGTGTTCGGCCGCCATCGCGCCGAGATCAAGTCGATCCAGGGGGTCTATATGAAGGAGGCCGGAAACGATCCGACGACGGCCCGCGCCAAGGCCATGGTCGAAGCCTTCGAGCAGGCCGATGGTCGCCGCCCGCGCATTCTGATCGCCAAGATGGGCCAGGACGGCCATGATCGGGGCCAGAAGGTCATCGCCACGGCGTTCGCCGATCTCGGCTTCGACGTCGACATCGGGCCCCTCTTCCAGACCCCCGCCGAGGCCGCCCGCCAGGCGGTGGAGAACGACGTCCACGTCGTGGGCGCCAGCTCCCTCGCCGCCGGCCACCTGACCCTGGCGCCGGAGCTGAAAGCCGAGCTGGCCAGGCAGGGCCGCGACGACATCCTGATGGTCGTGGGCGGCGTCATCCCCCCCCAGGACTTCCAGGCCCTGCGCGACGCGGGGGCGGCGGCGATCTTCCCGCCCGGCACCGTCATCGCCGAGGCGGCGATCGAGCTGCTGGACAAGTTGAACCGCCAACTGGGCTACACGCAGGAAGCGGCTTAGCGAAGTGCTGTGCGGGTAGTCGCCCGCATGGTACGCTAGCTATCATGAACGCCCTCGTCCGAGCGTTGGAGACCTCTCAACAGCACCGCTTCACGCTGGACGATGTGCTGCGCATGCAGGAGGCCGGCATCCTCGATGAGAGCGCTCGCGTCGAGTTAATCGATGGAGCTCTGGTCGAGATGGCTTCTGAAGGTGACCTGCATTCACGCGTGAAAATGCAGATCGCCAGGCGCTTCATTCTGTCGGCCGGAGAGGCCGTGCAGGTGATGGTGGAATCAACGCTGCGGCTTTCGCCAACCAATGCACCGGATCCCGACCTTTATCTCTACGACGCTGATCTTCCGCTACGGGCCGTGGATGGAACGAATGTCGGCCTCGTCATCGAGGTTGCTCAGTCGTCGATCCGAAGCGACCTCGCGTTCAAGGCCGAGCTCTATGCTGAACACGGCGTGCGGGACTATTGGGTCGTGGACGTGAACACCGACACGATCACCATCCATCGCGATCCGGTCGATGGCTTGTATCGTGATATCGCGCGCCATGTCGCCGAGGATACGGTGACCTCCCTGGTCCTGCCCAGCGTCTCTCTGCGCCTCGCCGACCTGCCGCCTATCCGCTAGCCCTTCTTGCGGCCGAACAGCCCGCGCCGCTTCTGCGAGCGCTCGAAGGCGATCTCCTCCGGCAAGCCGTGGCGGGACTCGATGTCTTTCTGGAGCGCCTTGGCGGCCATCAGGTGGCCGGGGAACAGGGTGTCGATCGCCCAGCCCAGGCCCGGCACAGTGTCCGAGGCGTTGTCGATCGCCAGATAGGCGGCCATGCGCAGCAGGGTTCCCGCCGCTGCGCCGCCTTGTACGGCGTGGAACATCAAGAGACCGCCCGCGCCGAGGCCGTAGACCAGGCCCGCGCCCGGCACCCAGGCCAGCACCCCGTCCAGCCCCAGGCCGATGGGGCCGATGCCGATCAGCCGGTCGGAGATGCGCTTGATGCTCTCCGCCGATCGCCAGGCGCGATGGGCCTTGGCGCGGCGGCCCGCATGGCTGTCCGCGTAGTCGGACGAGACGGAGATGTCGTCGGTCATGCTTCCCTGAACGCTCCGCTCGTCAGTTGGTTGTGAAGGTCGCCTAGCCCAGGAAGACGACCCGGCGCCTTTCCTTGCCCGCCTGGATGCGGGCCAGCAGGTCGCGATACTCCTGGGTGCCCTGCACGTCCTTGCGCGAGCCCTCGAAATAGATCGTGTCGTCCATGTGTTTGGTCAGCATGTCGGCCGACCACTTGTGGCCGGTGAACAGTACGTCAATCGCCTTGCCCGCCACGGGGACCGCTCCGGCCACCGTGTCGATCAGGATGATGGCGCAGATTTGTATGACGATCATCGGCGCGGCGCGCGCGCGCACGGCGTCGAACACGATCAGGCTGCCGGCGCCCAGGCTGTACAGCTCACCCGCACCTGGGATCCAGGTGAGCAGCCCGTCCAGGCCGATACCCAGCGGACCGACGCCCACGACGTTGTCGGACAGCTTCTTCACCCGTTCCACATTGTTGCGGATGTTGTGCAGCTCGACATGCGATTTCGCGAAGATCACCAGGGGGCTCCGGACGCGGTAAACGCCGGCAATCTGCACGAAGCACGGCCGCGCAGGAAGGGCCGACCCGCCAGATTCCCCCACGGGGCGAACGGCGTTATGGAAAGTCTCGCTTTTCGGGGGAGCCCCTCGCGAATGGCGGCGTTTGCGCCTAAGTTAACCAAATGCCGCGCCAGGATTCCCGGATGCTGATCACGACCACGCCGTTCATCGAGGGGCGCCCTGTTCAGGAGTACAAGGGCGCGATCTACGCCCAGTCGATCCTGGGCGCGAACGTCGTGCTCGACCTGATGGCGGCCATCCGCGACTTCATCGGCGGCCATTCCAAGTCGTACGAACGCGTGCTGGCTCGCGCTCGCGAGGACGCCATGAAGGCCCTAGTGAAGGAAGCCGAGAAGGTCGGCGCCAACGCCATCCTGGCGGTGGATCTCGACTACAACACCGTCGGCCCTAACGCCCAGATGATGATGGTTTCGGTTTCCGGGACGGCCGTCGTCCTCTAAGCGGAACGGGTGAATCCCGCCCTCGACATCGATAAGCTGGAGCAGCGCCTGGTCGCCGGCGACCGCGCCGCCCTGGCGCGCGCCATCACCCTGGTCGAGAGCCGCCGGACCGACCACCAGACCGCCGCGCGCGCCCTGCTCTCGCGCCTGATGCCCCTGACCGGCCGCGCCCAGAGGATCGGGATCACGGGCGTGCCGGGCGCCGGCAAGTCGACGACCATCGAACGCTTCGGCTGCGACCTCGTCGAGGCCGGCCACAAGGTGGCTGTGCTGGCGGTCGATCCGTCGTCCGGGCGCCATGGCGGCTCGATCCTGGGCGACAAGACCCGGATGGAGCGGCTCAGCGTCCAGCCCAACGCCTATATCCGCCCATCACCGTCCGGCGGCGCCCTGGGGGGCGTGACGCGCAAGACCCGCGAGGCGATGTTGCTGTGCGAGGCGGCCGGCTTCGATATCGTCATCGTCGAGACCGTCGGCGTCGGGCAATCCGAGACGGCGGTGGCCGACATGGTCGACATCTTCATGGCCGTGCTGATCCCCGGCGGCGGGGACGAACTGCAGGGCATCAAGAAGGGCCTGATCGAGCTGGCCGACCTACTGCTGATCAACAAAGCCGACGCCGATCCCCAGAAGGCCGAGCGGTCGGCGCGCGACTATCGCAACGCCCTGCATATCCTCACCCCCGCCCACCAGGACTGGACGCCGCCCGTGCTGACGGCCTCCGGCCTGACGGGCCAGGGCCTGGACGGACTCTGGCGGCAGATCCAGCGTCATCGCGACATCATGACAGCGAACGGCGCGCGCGCCGCGCGTCGGGCCGACCAGGACACCCGCTGGATGTGGGCCATGGTCCGCGACCGACTGGAGGACGCCTTCAAGACCGATCCGGCCGTCGCGGCTCTGATCCCGGACCTCGAGACAGCCGTGCGCGCCGGCGAGGTTCCGGCCTCGGCTGCGGCGGACCGGCTGTTGGCCGCTTTCGGGCTTTAGGCGTCCGTCGAAAAGCGCTTGGCCTGGGCGATCCAGGCCTCACGTTCGGCGCGTCCCTTCAGGTTCAGCAACTGGTCGTAAGAGGCCAGTTCGTCCGGGGTCCAGGCCGCGATCTGGCTGAACTTGGTGACCCCCAGGTCGGCCAGCGACGCCGCCAGCTTGGGTCCCGACGCCGACCAGCTTGGTCAGGTCGTCGAGCGAGGCCGCCACCGCGGCGGGCGCCGCCTCGACGGCTTCGACGACGGCGTCCACGGCCTCGGCCACGATCGGTTCGGCCGCGGCGACCGGCTCGGATACGGCCTCGGACACCACCCCGGCCGCGTCTTCGTTGGCGGCGACCGTGGCCTCGACGATCGGCTCGGCGGCGGCCTCGATGATTTCCTGCGTGGCGTTCGAGGACGGTTTCGGCGGTCTCGGCGGCCAGGGCGACCGCCTCGACGATGGGTTCGGCGACGGTTTCCAGCACCGGCTCGGTCGGCGCTTCAGGCTCGGCCTCCAGCGGCGGAGCGACGGGCTCGGGGGCCAGGGCCATCAGCGACTCGAGATTGACCGCCTCGCGCCAGCGATTGGCCCACCACCAGTAGGTCGCGCCGGCCGCGGCCGCGCCGCCGAACATCAGCCAGAGCGGCGAGGCCGCGCCGACCATCAGGCGAGGCGCGGTCTCGGGCGCTGCCTTGTCGGTCGTGTAGTCGGGAAGGAAGGGGAAGATCGAAACCATGGCGCGCTCCGCTAGGCTGGCAATCACGATCTATTGCAATGCAGCATAACACGGAAAGTTCGTTCGCAAGCGCAAAAATGCTGACCCTAGGTCAACTTGCTCCGACCACCTTCAAGAGCACACCCGCCGAGACCATGACGGCGATCATGGCCAGCATCGGCAGGCGCGTGGCGAAGGTCAGCGTCAGGGCGAGGACGGTCAGGCCCAGCGCCGCGAGGTCGAGGCTGCCGACGTCCGGCAGCATCAGGCGGAACAGCCCCGCCACCTCCATCGTCTGCCCGCCGCGGAACAGCAGGTGGATGGCGAACCACAGGGCCAGTTGGCCGATCACGCCGACAGCGGCGGCCGAGATCATGGCCAAGGCCCGCGCGGGTCTGGGCCGACGGCCCCAGCGCTCGAACAGCGGCCCGCCGGCGAAGATCCACAGGAACGACGGCGCGAAGGTGGTCCAGGCGGCCATCAGCCCGCCCAGCACGGCCAGGACCCAGGCCCACTCGACCGGCGCGGTCTGGAAGGCCCCGACGAAGCCGACGAACACGAAGACGAGGATCAGCGGTCCCGGCGTGGTCTCGGCGAGACCCAGGCCGTCCAGCATCTGCGGCGCCGACAGCCAGCCCAGGGCCGAGGCCGTCTGACCAATATAGGCCAGGGCCGCATAGGCGCCGCCAAAGCTGATCGCCGCGAGGCCGCCGAAGGTCAGACCCATCCAGGCCAGGACGGAGCCCGGCGCGATCCACCAAGCCAAGGCGATCGGCACCAGCCACAGCGCCAAGCAGGCCAGCGCCGTCTTCGCCTGGCCTTTCGGGGGCGCGGCGGGCGGCGGGAGCGCCCCCTCCCCGCCCTTGGCGGTCAGCCAGCCCAGGGCGCCGGCGCAGATGATCACCAGCGGGAATGGCAGGGTCGTGAAGGCCATCATCGCGAAGGCCGCGATGGCCGCCGAGGCGGCGGAGCGGTCCTTGATCGTGCGCCGACCGATCTTCAGCAGGGCTTGCAGAACGAGGGCCACCACCGCCGCCTTCAGGCCCAGCAGCACCGGCCCGGCCCAGTCCGAACGGCCATGGACGACATAGAGCGCAGAAAGACCCAGCATGACCCCCAGGCCGGGCAGCACGAACAACAGGCCCGCCGCCACGCCGCCGCGAACGCCGTGAATCCGCCAGCCCAGCCACGTGGCCAGCTGCTGCGCCTCGGGGCCGGGCAGCAGCATGCAGAAGCTCAGGGCGCGGGCGAACTCGTCGTCGTCGATCCAGTCACGGGCCTCGACGACCTCTCGATGCAGCAGGGCGATCTGTCCGGCGGGACCGCCGAAGCCCAGCAGCCCGACCTTAAGCCAGACACGAACGGCCTCGCCGAAGCTGGGCGGCGCGCTGCTCACGTCCGCCAGACGCGCGAGCGGCCGCCGGTCTCGCCCAGGCGCGCGGCGATCCAATCGCCGGCGGCGCTGGCCGCGCCGTCGACACTGGCTGGCGCGCCGATCATCACCATCGCGCAGCCGTTCATCTTCATGGGATCCGTCAGCGGCCGGAGGCGGAGTTCCGCCACTAGCAGATCGTTCGTGACGGTTTCCATCCCGCGCAGGAAGGCGTCGAAGGTCTCCAGGTCCTTGATCGGCAGCCAGATGGCCAGGGCCGCGTCTTTCGAGCGGGCGAGGACGGCGCGGGTGGTGGCGACGATGCGGTCGTAGTCGTCGGGCCGCTCGAAGGGCGGATCGATGACCACGAAGGCGCGGCCGCCCTTGCCGGCCTGACTCACGGCGATCGTGAAGCCATCGGCCTCCAGGGCCTGGGCGTTGGCGTTAGGCGCCAGGCTCTCGCGGAGCAGCGCCACATCGTCGGGTCGCAGCTCACAGCCGGCGTAGCGGTCGGCCTTGCGCAGGGCGCGGGCCATCAGCAGCGGCGAGCCGGGATAGAGATCGCCATCGCGTCCGCCGTTCATGCGCGCGACCGCCTTCAGCAAGGGGCCGAACACCGGCGGCGCGTCGCTCGCCGCCTTCAGCCGGAAGATCCCCGCCTGGGCCTCGCCCGAACGGCGCGCCATCTCGCCGGCGAGGTCGTAGCCCCCCGCCCCGGCGTGGGTGTCGATCACCGACAGCGCCTCGCTCTCCCCTGCAGGGCCGAGAGCATGGCCAGCAGGATCGCGTGCTTGTGCAGGTCGGCGAAGTTGCCGGCGTGGAAGGCGTGGCGGTAGTTCATGGCCCCGTCCCTACCACGCCCCGTGGGCGCGACCAGCCTCCCGAAGCTCCTCGAGCATCTTATCCTTCAACGCCTGAGGCGCGATGATCTCGACGGAGTCCCCCAGGTGAACAGGTGCCAAGCCAGCTCGCGCATGCCGCCGGCGCGGAAGGTGACCGTCACCGAGCCGTCCGTCTCCTGGCTCACCTTCTGGGTGGGGTGGAAACGCCAGCGCAAGGCGTCCTCGGCGCCCTTTGGCTTGATGCGCAGCACCACATCCTGGATCTCGTCGTGATAGATGCCGAAGCTCTCGTCGGCGAAGGCCTGCAGGGAGAAGCCCTCGGGCGGCGGGGCGGGCTTGTCGACCACTTTCAGATCGGTCATGCGGTCCAGGCGCCAGGAACGCGGCTTGCCGTTCTTACCCTCCAGCGCCACGAGATAGTTGCTACGGCCGAAGAGAACGCCCAGCGGCGTCACCTCGCGCGTACGCCCCGGCGTGCTGCCGCCTTCATAGCGGAACGACAGGGCCTGGAGCCCCTTGATCGCCGTACGGATGGTCGCCAGCACCGATGCTTCCTCGAAGGGACGCGGGCCGGCGTGGACGGCGATCATCTCGGCCTGGACCAGCGCCTCGACGTCCGGAGCCACTCGCCGGCGGGCCGAGCCGCGCAGGGCGGAAAGCAGCTTGGCCTCCAGGGCATAGAGCGAGGCCGCGCGGCTGTCGGCGCCCGAGGCGCGCAGCGAGTCCGCCGCCGTGCGCAGGGCCGCCAGCTCCTCGGCGGTCGGGGTCTGGAACAGGCTGTCCAGACCCGAGGGAATGCGAAAGCGCTTGGTCGGCGGATCGTCGATCGCCTCCATCTGCGGAAACGCGGCCCAGACGGCGTCGCGCATCCGCTCGGCGGTGCGGCGCCCGACATCCAGGGCCTGGGCCATCTCGTCCAGGGTCAGGCCTTCGGCCGAGCCCGCCAACATGCGGGCCAAGTCCAGCAGGCGCGTCGCTTTTTCGTGTCTCATGCGTTCCTCAAGCAGACGCGTACCTTACGTCCGTTTCTGTCGCAAGGCCCGCGCATTCTGCGGATGTCGAGACTGGAGAAGCCCCGAAGGAGCCTTGTATGTCGCGCTTTGCTTGCTCCCCCTGGGCGACCGCGCCCGTGAACCAGGCCATGATCTCGGCCGTGCTAGACTTCGCCGACATCCATCGCGACCTGGGCGGCGGCCGCACCCTGCGCCGGATCAGCCATGAGCGCGCGGCGCGGGCCGACATCTTCCTGCTGCTGGGCCGCGACGCCGAGCGGGTCACAGATATCGGCCTGGTGTGGAACGATCGCGAAGATCAGATCGTCCGCGTCACCGACGACGCCGAACTGCGCGATTCCCGGATGTCCGCCTGGGAGGAAGCTTTCGACCTGTTCGAGACCGAAGAGACCGACGAAATGGCCGAGCCGATGCGCCTCGTCGCCTGAACCACACCGCCCCGTCCGCCCCTAAACCGCCTCCACGCGCGAAAAAGCGGCGCCGATCTGCTCAAAATCCGTGATCCGCCGCCGCGCAAAACGGCGCCCGCTGGGCGCCGGCCTTTGTGTTGCCGATTTATTTCAACGCCCCATTGCCGAAATCGGCGACTTCGACCCCCATGAATAGATCGGACAGTACCCGATATATTTTTAGTACCCGCGTCAAAACCAATAAGAACGGGGAGAAAAACACCATGGAGAAGGGAATCATCACGCGTCCATAAAGACAAAGAGGGGGCTATTAATGACTCGGCGTTTCAAACCTGCCTTGTTGGCGGGTATTTCTGCGCTATCGGTTACTTTTGGATACTCGGCATCCGCTTTTGCGGCGGACGCGACACCACCGGCGGCGGTTACGCCCCCCGATCCGACTTCCGAACTCGATGTCGTGGTCGTCACCGCCCGCGGCAAACCCCGGACCGTTCTGGACTCGGCGGTTCCCGTGGACTCGTTCAGCGAGAACGACATCAAAGCCTCCACGTTCACCGACACTAACGACATTCTGAAGACCCTGGTCCCGTCCTACACCCTGGCTCGCGAACCCATTTCCGACGGCGCCACCTTCATCCGCCCCGCCAGCCTGCGCGGCCTGCCGACCGACAAGACCCTGTTCATGGTCAACTCCAAGCGTCGCCACCGTTCGGCGCTGGTCAGCATCGGCGGCACCGGCTCCCAGGCCCCGGACGCCGCGACAATCCCCGCCTCGGCTCTGAAGAACGTGGTGGTGACCCGCGACGGCGCGGGCGCCCAATACGGCTCGGACGCCATCGCGGGGGTCATCGACTTCCAGCTGAAGGACAGCCCCAGCGGCGGCTCGCTCACGGCCGAATACGGCCAATACTATCTGGGCGACGGCGAGGACGTCCTGGTCACGGGCAATATCGGCCTGCCCATCGGCGAAAAGGGCTTCGTCAACGCCACCGTCGAATACACCAGTCAGAACCAGGTCAATCGTGGCCGGCAATATTGCAACGTCGGCATCCCGAACCAATCGGCTGGCTTCTGCGTGACCAGCTACGCCGCGGCCAACCCGTCCTACGCCGCCCTGATCCATGACTACGTGCAGAAGTGGGGCCAACCCGACGCCGAGGCCACGCGCGCGGTCGTCAACGCGGGCTATGACCTGACCGACAAGGTCTCGCTATACGCCTTCGCCAACTATTCGAAGAGCAGCGCCACCGAATACTTCAACTATCGTCCGCCGGTCAGCAACGCGGTCAACGCTACGCCCATCCGCCAGCAGGACGGCTCGCTGTTCCAGTTCAGCTCGATCTTCCCGGGCGGGTTCACGCCGATGTTCGGCGGCGACATCACCGACTACAGCCTGACCGGCGGCATTAAGGGCGAGCTTTCCAGCGGCCTGTCGTACGACTTCAGCGGCCGTTACGGGAACGACGAGCTTCGTTACACCCTGTGGGACACGGTCAACCCGTCGATGGGCGCGGCCTCGCCGCACTCGTTCTATGTCGGCACGCTGATCTCGTCGGAATCGGCCGCCAACGCCGACTTCGCCTATGACTGGGGCGGCATGGGCTTCCATACGCCGGTCACGATCAACTTCGGCGCCGAATACCGCAAGGAAGGCTACGAGATCAAACCGGGCGACGTCCCATCCTACGTCGCGGGCACTTGGGCCGTACCCGATCCGTTCAAGTTCTGTAACGCCACGACCCATACGGCCACGGCCGCGGGCGCGGCTCTGCCGACCACGGCCGGCCTGAACTGCGCCAACTACCTGTCAGACGCGTCGGACGGCTTCGCCGGCATCGATCCGGTGTACAACGCCCTGGCGGTTGGCTCGAACGGCGCACCGGGCTCGCCCCCGTCCTATTCGGGCAAGCTGACCCGCGACTCCTACGCAGGCTATGTCGAAGGTTCGGCCAACATCACCGAAGCCTGGTTCTTCGACCTGGCCCTCCGCGGCGAACACTTCTCCGATTTCGGGTCGACCTGGAACGGCAAGGTGGCCACGCAGTACCAGATCACCCCGAACTTCGGGATCCGCGCCTCGGCCGGTACGGGCTTCCGCGCTCCGACGCCGGGCCAGCTGTTCACGACCAACGTCTCAACCCGCGTCGAGAACGGCGCCATCATTGCCTCGGGCCTGTTCCCGGCCAC
Source organism: Caulobacter sp. UC70_42 (assembly GCF_044056025.1). Taxonomy (NCBI): domain Bacteria; kingdom Pseudomonadati; phylum Pseudomonadota; class Alphaproteobacteria; order Caulobacterales; family Caulobacteraceae; genus Caulobacter; species Caulobacter sp. UC70_42. The sequence continues at coordinate 5,445,942 of NZ_CP171994.1, forward strand.
CAATCCCGTGGCCCAGTTCATGGGCGCCAAGGAGTTGAAGCCCGAAAAATCGGTCAATCTGGCCATCGGCTTCACGGCCTCGATCATGGATGGCCTGTCGCTGACCGTCGACGCCTACAGCATCAAGATCAACGACCAGTTCTACGCCACCACGCCGATCACGGTGACCCCGACCATCCGGGCCGCCCTCGTCGCGGCCAGCGTACCGGGCGCGGACACCATCGGTCAGGTGCAGTTCTACCAGAACGCCTTCGACTCCAAGACCACCGGCGTCGACGTCGTCGCCACCTACCGCAAGAGCTGGGAGAACGGTCAGTCGACCAACTTCACGGTCAGCGGCAACTACAACAAGTTCAAGGTCCAGAAGGTCTTCTCGGCGAACTTCTTCGACGCCGAAGGCGTGTTCGACTTCGAGCACGCCCAACCCCGTTGGCGTTCGGTGGTTTCGGCCACGCACCAGATCGACAAGTTCAAGGCCACCGGCCGCCTGAACATCTGGGGCCCCTACAAAAACATGTTCAGCGTCGCCAATCCGATCGTCCAGAAGTGGGATCCGGAGACCTTCGTCGACTTGGAGCTGTCGTACCAGGCCACCGAAAACTATTCGGTCGCCATCGGCGCCCGGAACCTCTTCGCCAACTACCCCGATCCGGACAAGACCGGCGAGTCGGCCACCAACGGCCGCCTCTATCGCTCGGATTCGATCGTCGATTGGCAGGGCGGCTTCTGGTACGCCAAGGTGTCCGCGACCTTCTAGGATCGGGACATCGCGCCATGCGAAGGGCCGGGTTCATCCCCGGCCCTTTTGCTTTTCCGACTACAGCGCCTTTCCCATTCGGATCAGCGGCACCCGGTAGCCGGTCGAAGTCTCCGCCTCGAACGGCTCGATCTCATGATACCCGCACGCGCGGTACAGCGGCGCGCCGCCCATGGTCGCGGCCATCTCGACACGCGAAAAGCCCGCGGCGCGGGCGGCGGCTTCGCAGGCGTCCAGGATCAGCCGGCCGACGCCTTTGCGCGTATGGTCGGGATGGGTGTACATCGCCCGCACCCGCGCCGCGTCGGTCTTCGGATCCAGAAAGGCCGCGTCGCGCCCCGCCGAGTGGTCGCCGCCGAACAGGGTGGCGCGCCGGCTCCAGCCGCCGCAACCGGCGATCGCCTCGCCATCCTCCACGACGAAATAGGCGCCGTCGGCGATCAGCTGAGTGTCCAGGCCCATGATTTCGAACGAGGCCTTCACCCCCTCCGGCGGCAGGAACGCTCCCAGCAGCTCGCCGATCGCGCGGTCCATGAGGGCTGACAGGACCGGCATGTCCTCGGGACGCGCCAGGCGAAGACGAAGGTTGGGTTGGGACGAATTCATCACGACTCCATCACGGCGCGGCCAGGCCCCGGAAAACAGGGATTCGGCATGACGTCGGACAATGTTTCGCCCCGCCCACCGATCGCCCATCGGCCGCCCCAGGCGCCCAATGGCGAGGCGACTAACATGTCAGTCTCCGTCTCGACTGAAAACGGATTGCGCCAGCGAGGCCGTAATTTCGAGATGGCGGCGTTCCGGCGTGCAGGGTCCGCCGGCCTCGAGCTCGACGTCCCGGGACGCCGGCCGATAACGAACAGGCGGGGATGGTTATGAGTGGATTGGACGCGTCTTCTTCGGGTGGCGTGCTTACACGGCGTCGGTTCTTCGAAAGCCTGGCCGCGGTCGGCGGCATGTCGCTGGTGCTGTCGGGCATGGAGGCGCTGGGCTACGGCATGGCCTCGGCCACCGAGCTCCCCCCCGAGCTGACCGGCGGCGCCAAGAACACCAAGATCGTCATCCTGGGCGCGGGCCTGGCGGGCATGACCGCCGCCTACGAGCTGAGCAAGGCCGGCTATCAGGTGCAGGTGCTGGAGGCGCGCTCGTTCGCGGGCGGTCGCTGCCAGACGGCGCGCAAGGGCTTCAAGCACACAGACCTGATCGGCCATGAGCAGACCTGCGAGTTCGACGAGGGCCACTACATCAACCACGGCCCGTGGCGGATCCCGTATCACCACCGCTCGACCCTGCACTACACCAAGAAATTCGGCGTGCCGCTGGAGAGCTTCGTCAACGATAACGACGCGTCGTACGTCTATTTCGAGAAAGGCGCGGGCGCGCTGGCCGGTAAGCCGGTCCGCAAGGGTGAGATCGCCGCCGACATCCGCGGCTACACCGCCGAACTGGTCGCCAAGGCCGCCAGCCAGGGCCAGTTGGACGCTCCCCTGTCGGGCCTCGACCGCGAGAAGTTCATCGCCTACGTCGTCAACGAAGGCCGCCTGTCCAAGGACCTGGCCTACAAGGGCACGGAAGGCCGCGGCTTTTCAGTCCATCCCGGCGCGGGCGTAAACCCCGGCCCCGGCAAGGAACTGCCGCCCTTCGCCTTCAAGGACGTGCTCGACAGCAACGCCTGGCGGGTGCTGAGCTCGGTCACCGGCTATGAGCAGCAGCGCACCATGCTGCAGCCGATCGGCGGCATGGACCAGATCGCCAAGGCCTTCGAGAAGCAGGTCGGGCCGATGATCCGCTATGGCGCCGTGGTCGAGAAGATCAAGCAGTCGCCCACCGGCGTGACGGTCTCGTACAAGGGGGCCGACGGCAAGAAGACCGAGGTCACTGCCGACTACTGCCTGTGCACCATCCCGCTCAGCGTGCTGAAGCAGATCGACCTGGACGCCTCGGCGCCGTTCAAGGCGGCGATGGAGGGGGTCTCCTACGCGCCGGTCAACAAGATCGGCCTGCAGATGAAGACGCGCTTCTGGGAAGAGAAGCACCACATCTACGGCGGACACGTCTATACCGACACGGCGATCAATTCGATCACCCTGCCCTCTTACGGCTGGCAGGGGCAGAAGGGCGTGCTGCTGGGCTACTACATGTTCGGCGGCGAGGCCGCCCGGATCAGCGCCAAGAACCCGGCTGATCGCGCGGCCTACGCCGTCGCGGCGGGCCAGAAGATCTTCCCGGAATACGCCGAGAACTTCGACAACGCCTTCTCCTTCTGCTGGCACCTGGCCGAGTACAATCTGGGCGGCTGGGCCGAGTGGGGCGAAGACGGCCGCAAGAACAGCTATCCGACGCTGTGCGAGCCTGACGGCCGCCTGTACCTAGCCGGCGAGCACCTCAGCTATCTTGGCGGCTGGCAGGCCGGAGCCATCGAATCCGCCTGGCAGCAGATCGGCAAGATCCACGCCCGCGTGTCGCAAGCCTGAGACCAGAAAAGATGATGATCAGATTTTTCCGTTTCGCCGCCTTGGCGCTGGTCGCGACGATCGCCGCGCCGGCGCTCGCCTCGGCCGCCACGCCGCAATCGCAGTTCATGGACAACTGCTCGGCCTGTCACCAGGCCACCGGCAAGGGCGTCAAGGGCGCCTTTCCGCCCCTGGCCGGCTCGCCGCTCGTCCAGGGCGATCCGAAGATCGTCATAACCACGGTGCTAAATGGCCGCGCGGGCATGCCAGCCTTCAAGGACGACCTGACAGACGCCGACCTGGCGGCCATCCTGACCTATGTCCGCGGTTCGTGGGGCAACAAGGCCTCGGCCATCAAGCCCAGCGACGTCGTGGCCGCCCGCAACGCCGCCAAGGCCGCCGCCAAGGCGCGCGGCCTGCAGGCTCATTAGCCGAAGCGTGACAGCTGAAAGTGGATACCGGTTTCGGCGCCCGTCACGCGTCAATGTTTGAATTCCACAGGGAGAAGACCTCATGAAACGCCTCATCGCCCTCGCCGCCGGCATCGCCGCCCTCGCCGGCGCCGCCCACGCCCAGGAGATCGTCCGCGGCGGCGATCCCAAGTCGGCCATCGCCAGCGTCGTGACGGTGCCGGCCGGCTACGACACCATCTATGTCAGCGGCATGACCCCGCCGGTGATCGATGAAAAGGCCACCGGCGTGGCCAAGTTCGGAGACACCAAGACCCAGACCCTGGGCGTGCTGGGCCGTATCGAGGCCGCCCTGAAGACGCAGGGCGCAACCATGGCCGACGTCGTGATGATGCGGGTCCTGCTGGTCGGCGATCCGGCCAAGGGCGGCAAGATGGACTTCGCCGGCATGATGGAGGGCTACAAGACCTACTTCGGCACCGCGACCCAGCCCAACAAGCCCTCGCGCATCACCAGCCAGATCACCTCGCTGGTCGCCGACGGCATGCTGGTCGAGATCGAGGTCCAGGCGGCCAAGAAGAAGTAGGGCCGGCCCGAGCGCTCCAATTTCATCGTTACGCGAAATTAATTACGTGACAACGTTGTCAAACGCAATTCAAACGTCTATATGGAAATCAGCCCTTTGGGCGTTTCCTCCCGATGACTCGGCCGCCTTCTTCTCCTGGAAGGCGGCCGTTCTTTTGTCTGGAGCTCGGCTCAGGCCGAGATGTTCACCAGCACGCCCGTCAATTCGCCGGTGGCCTGGCTCAGCGCCGCGCCGGCCGCGGCGGTGGCCTTGGCGTTGGTCTGGGCCACCGCCAGCTGGGTCAGGTCGACGATCGCCGCGGCGGCTTCGCTCGAAGCCGCCGGACGCGGCGTATATTGGGCGGCGTTGGCGGCGGAAACCTGCACGGCGCATTCCTCTGGTGATCGATGGCAATCTGGTCGGCAAGCCTTAAGCGGACCTGACCAAACAGGGTTAACCCTCAGGCCGTGACGATCCGCCCCTCGCGCGCTTCGACCGGCCAGGGCGACAGCCTGGCGCCGACGCACGGGCCGCCGACGCAGGCCCCCTCTTCCACAGTGAACACCGCCCCGTGCCAGGAGCAGGCGATCAGGCCGCCGTCCGGCGTCAGGTACTGGTCCAGTTTCTGAGCCAACGGCAGGCCGGCGTGGGGGCAGCAGTCGACATAGCCGAACACCGCCTCGCCCCGGCGCACCACGAAGCCGTGAAAGCGGGCCTCGCCGATCTGCAGCACATAGTTTCGCGCCTTGCCGTCGGCGATCAGGTCCAGCGGACCGAGATTGATCCCGGCCCGCGTTTCCCAGATCCGACCGACTGTCGCGACGTCTTGGCTCAAACCCGCTCGACCGTCTGCTCGATGGCGCCGAAGATCGAGTGACCCTTGGCGTCCTTCATCTCGATACGGATGGTGTCGTCGCCCAGCAGGAATGGCGTCTTCGGCGCGCCCGTCAGAATGGTCTCGACCGTGCGCAGTTCGGCGAGGCACGAATAGCCCAGGCCGCCCTCGCTGATCGGCTTGCCGGGACCGCCGTCCTCGCCACGGTTCGAACACGGTGCCCGAGCCGACGATGGTGCCTGCGCTCAAGGACCGGGTCTTGGCGGCGTGGGCGACCAGGGTCCCGAAGTCGAAGGTCATGTCGACGCCGGCGTCGGCCTTGCCGAAATCCTGGCCGTCCAGCTCGACCAGCAGGGCGCCGTGCAACTTGCCGTCCCTCCAGGCCTCGCCCAGCGCGTCCGGCGACACCGCCACCGGCGAGAAGGCGCTGGCCGGCTTGGACTGCACGAAACCAAAGCCCTTGGCCAGTTCGCCGGGGATCAGGTTGCGCAGGGAGACGTCGTTGCAGAGCATGACCAGGCGGATGGCCGCCAGGGCCTCCTCGCGGGTCGCGCCCAGCGGCACGTCGCCGGTGATCACGGCGATCTCGCCTTCCAGGTCGCAGCCCCAGCTGGCGTCGGCCAGGGGGATGGTGTCGCGCGGGGCCAGGAAGCCATCCGACGCGCCCTGGTACATCAGGGGATCGGTCCAGAAGCTCTCGGGCATCTCGGCGCCGCGCGCCTGACGCACCAGCTGGACGTGGTTCACATAGGCCGAGCCGTCGACCCACTGGAACGCGCGCGGCAGCGGGCTCAGGGCGTCGTGCTCGTGGAAGCGCTCCTTCGGCACCGAACCGTGCTCGAGGCTGTCGGCCAGCCCTTGCAGCATCGGCCCGCAACGCGCCCAGTCGTCCAGCGCGGCCTGCAGCGTCGGCGCGATGGTCCCGGCGTCGGTGAACCAGGCCAGGTCGTTAGAGACCACCACAAGCCTGCCGTCACGGCCGCCCTTGAGAGACGCGAGCTTCATCGACGCTTCCTCTTTCCCAGTTCTAGTTAAGGCAGGCGGGCCTTGGGGAAACCCGTCCAGCAGGCGTCATAGTCACCCTGAAGCGCGGAAGTCTCCAGAGCGAACTTCGTCGGCCGGATCACCCAGCGGCTCTCGAACATGAAGGCCATGGTCCCGTCGATCTTGTGCGGTCCCAGCTCGGCCTCGGTCGCCTTCGTGTGGCTGGCGACGTCGGGACCGTGGTCGCTCATGCAGTTGTGCAGGCTGGCGCCGCCCGGCGAGAAGCCGCCCTCCTTGGCGTCATAAGCGCCGTGGACCAGGCCCATGAACTCGCTCATCACATTGCGATGGAACCAGGGCGGTCGGAACGTGTGCTCGGCCACCATCCAGCGCGGCGGGAAGATCACGAAGTCGCAATTGGCCGTCCCCGGCGTGTCGCTGGGCGAGGTCAGGACCGTGAAGATCGACGGATCGGGGTGGTCGAAGCTGACGGTGTTGATCGTGTTGAAGCGCGACAGGTCGTAGCGGTACGGCGCGAGATTGCCGTGCCAGGCCACCACGTCCAACGGGCTGTGATCCCACGCGGCGGCCCACAGCGCCCCCTGGAACTTCTGGATCACCAGGGTCGCTTCATCGACGTCCTCGAACGCCGCCACGGGCGTCTCGAAGTCGCGGCGGATTGGCCAGGCCGTTGGAGCCGATCGGCCCCAGGTCCGGCAGCTTGAACGCCGCGCCATAGTTCTCGCAGACATAGCCGCGCGAGGGGCCGCCGACCTCGACGCGGAACCGCACGCCGCGCGGGATCACCGCGATCTGGCCGGGGCCCGCCGTCAGCACGCCCAGCTCGGTGACCAGGGTCAAGACCCCCAACTGCGGCACCAGCAGAAGCTCGCCGTCGGCGTCGTAGAACACCCGGTTCTTCATCGACGTGTTGGCGAGATAGAGGTGCACGCCGATGCCGTTCAGCGTGGCGGCCTCGGCATTGCCGGCCAGGGTGACCAGGCCATCGACGAAGTCGGTCGGGGCAGCCGGGATCTCCAGCGGGCTCCAGCGCAGGCGGTTGGGTGTCACCGGCCCGCCGAACGCCGAGACCAGCCTGTCCTGGGCATAGGGTTGATACGGCCCATGCCCGGCGCTTGGCCGGCAGGCGGTAGAGCCAGCTGCGCTTGTTCTCGTGGCGCGGCGCGGTGAAGGCCGTGCCGGACAGCTGCTCGGCATAGAGGCCGAACGGCACGCGCTGCGGTGAGTTCTGGCCCACCGGCAAAGCGCCGGCCACGGCCTCGGTGGCGAAGTGGGCGCCGAAGCCGGTTTGGTAGCGGAGGTCCATGTGCGTTCCGAACCCAATTTTCTTATCATCCCGGACGCCCTGAAAGGGCGATCCGGGACCCAGAGGCAGCGCACTGCGGTCGCCCCTGGGTCCCGGCTCTACGCTACGCTTCGGCCGGGATGACAACGAAGGGTAATTTCAAGCCTAGGCTCAAGCCTCGACCGTGATCACGCCACGGCGGATCTGGTCCAGCTCGATGCTCTCGAACAGGGCCTGGAAGTTGCCATTGCCGAAGCCCTGGTTGCCCTTGCGCTGGATGATCTCGAAGAAGATCGGGCCGAACAGGTTCTCGGTGAGTACTGCAGCAGCAGGCCTTCCTCGCCGACATTGCCGTCCAGCAGGATGCGGTTCTTCCTCAGGCGCTCCAGGTCCTCGCCGTGGCCGGGCACGCGCTTGTCGACCAGCTCGTAATAGGTCTCGATGGTGTCCTGCAGCTTCACGCCCCGGGCGCGCAGCTTCTCGACGGTGTCGTAGATATTGTCCGTGGTCAGGGCCAGGTGCTGGATCCCCTCGCCGTTGTACTGGCGGATGAACTCCTCGATCTGGCTCTTGTCGTCCTGGCTCTCGTTCAGCGGGATGCGGATGGCCTTGTCGGGCGCGATCATCGCCTGGCTGAACAGGCCCGTGGCCTGGCCCTTGATGTCGAAATACTTCTGCTCCTCGAAGCCGAAGACATCGCGATAGAAAGTCGACCAGGTGCGCATCTGACCACGCTTGACGTTGTGGGTCAGGTGGTCGAGCAGATCCAGGCCGACATTATTGGCCGCCTCGGCTTCCGTCGCACCGGCCACCGGGTCCAGCTGGCGAACACCGCGTCCGCGCCAGGAACCAGGTAAAGCATCGAGCCGCCGATGCCTTCCAGCACCCGCGCGCCCTCGCCCAGCACCGTGGCCGAGGCGTCGGCCGCCACGGCGCCGCGCTTCAGGGCCTCGGCATAGGCCTGCTCGACATCGGCGACGCCGAACGCCATGCCATTGGCCGAAGGGCCGTGAGCGGCGCGGAACTCGGCCACCTGGCCGGTCGCCTCGTCATTGACCAGCAGGTTGATGCGGCCCTGCTTGTAGCGGGTCACGGCCTTGGTCGGGTGGGTCGAGGCGGCGACGAAGCCCATCTGTTCGAACAGCGCCTTCATGGCGGCCGGGTCGGGGCTGGTGAACTCGACGAAGGCGAAGCCGTTGAGGCCGAGGGGATTGTCTTGAGTCACGCTCATGCCGGTTCTCCCTGCAGGCAGGCGTTCAGCGCCCGCGCGAATGTGTCGATGGTGTCAACGGTCAGGCCGGCCAGATTGATGCGGCCCGAACCCGCCATGTAGATCGCGTGGTCGTCGCGCAGGCGCGCCACCTGGGCCGGCGACAGCGGCAGCAGGGCGAACAGGCCGTGCTGGCCGGCCAGCGGCGCCAGCAGCGGAACCGCCTTCGCCAGACGTTGACGCAAGTCGGCGACGCGGGTCCGCATGGCGTCCAGTTCCGATTTCCAGAGCTTGGTCAGGGCTTCGGATTCAAGGATGATACGCACCGTGGCGGCGCCGTGATCGGGCGGCATCGACCAGTTGGTGCGCGCCAGGGCCCGGATGTTGCTGGCCGCCAGATCGAGCGTCGCGGCATCGCGAGTCAGGGTGTAGAGCGCGCCGACCCGCTCGCGATAGAGGCCGAAATTCTTGTCGCAGGAATAGGCCAGCAGGCCATCCTCGGCCGCGGCCAGAACGAGGCGCATGCCCGCCGCGTCCTCCTCGAGCCCAAGGCCCAGGCCCTGATAGGCCAGGTCGATCAGCGGCGTGATCCCCTTGCGGGCCACCACCGCGGCGATCGCCGCCCATTGCTCCAGGCTGTAGTCGGCGCCCGACGGGTTGTGACAGCAGGCGTGCAGCAGCACGGCGTCACCGGCCCGGGCGGTCTCCAGCGCCGCCATCATGTCGTCGAAGCCGATGCGCTGAGCGCGCTGGTCGTAGTGGCGGAAGGTGACGGTCTCGATGCCCAGCTGGTCCAGGATCTGGGTGTGGTTGGGCCAGGTCGCCGCCCCGATGAACATGCGGATATCCGGCTTGGCGGCCTTCAGCAGTTCACAGGCCAGACGCACCGCGCCGGTGCCGCCGGGCGTCTGGACGCCGAACATCTCGTGGGAGACCGCGTCCCCGAAGATGATCGGCTTCAGCAGGTCCAGAAAGCCGATGTCGCCCTCCGGACCGAGGTAGGACTTGGTGGCTTGCGTATCCAACAGGATCCGCTCGGCGGCCTTCACCGCCTCCAGCACCGGCGTCGCGCCATGGTCGTCGCGGAACACGCCGACGCCCAAGTCGATCTTCCCCGGGCGCGGATCGCGGCGATAGAGGCCGATCAGCGACAGCAGGGAGTTCCGGGGCCTGAGGCGTCAGGCCCGTGAATACGGAGGAGGTCATGGCGCTTTCCGGATGAACGACGGAAAGCAGCTTATCGCGGAGCCGAAGTCAGAACGTGGCGATGATGACCTTGATAAACATCAATTTGGTCACATCATGCGAACCAATCGCTCAATTGGGCCAGACATCATCAGGCCAGATAGTCCAGCGGCAGGGCCGTGGAATCCTTGACCGTGTCCAGCACGAAGGCCGAGCGCACGTCCTTCACGGCCGGCATCTTCAGCAGGCGTTGCATCATCAGATCGCCATAGGCGTCGAGGTCCGGCGCCACCACCCGCAGCAGATAGTCGTAGCTGCCCGTCATCACATAGCAGCCCACCACCTCAGGCTCGCGCAGCACCGCCTGCTTGAACGCTTCGGCCGCGCCTTCGGTGTGGTCGACCTGCACCTCGACATAGGCCAGCACGCCCAGCTGAGCCTTGCGCCGGTCCAGTAGCGCGACATAGCCGCTGATCAGGCCCGACGCCTCAAGCTGCTTGACCCGGCGCAGGCATGGGCTGGGCGACAAGCCGACCCGCTCAGCCAGGTCGACATTCGAGATTTTGCCGTCCTCCTGCAGAATCTGGAGAATCTTCCGATCGGCGCGGGTGAGCTTCATCGTGACCGTTTCAGGCTACCGGTTGGCATATCGTGACAGTCTAGCGCGCTTTCCGGTCCAAGAGGAGACGAGCCTTGCAAGCGGCGCCGGTTGAGGCTCTACCATGGAGCGAGACGAAGATCGCAGGGAGGGCCGCCGTGATCTACGCCAAGGCCGCCGCCTATCTGGTCGGCTGGATGTTCCTGGCCATCGTGCTGATGCGGGTGGTCGTCGGACCGCTGTGGGGCTCTGGCACGGATCTTGGCCTGATCGCCGCTCCGGCCGCGTTCGCCGTCGGCGTCCTGGCGCTGGGCTGGCTGGCCCGTCTTCTGCTCCGCGACCTCTCCAAGACTATGACGACCTCGCCGAAGGACTCCGAATGACCGACAGCCCGTTCGCCTCACCCTCGCGCAAGCTCAAGTCGCCGTTCCAGAAGCAGGGTCAGATGATCCTGATCGGCGTCGTCGCGGTGCTGATCCTGCTCCTGGGCTCGTGCAGCGTGCTGTCACACAGCACGACGGTCGAGCCGGGCAATGTCGGGGTGAAGATCCGCACCCTGGGCTCGTCGGCCGGCGTCGCGCCCGAGCCCCTGCCCGCCCGCTGGTACTTCCGCGGGATCGGCGAGCGGATCATCCAGTACCCGGTGATCCAGCGCACTTACAGCTACACCCGCGAGAAGGACGAGCGCGGCAACGAGAACGAGGAGATCACCTTCTCGGACAACACCGGCCTGCCGATGACGGCCGACATTTCGGTGACCCTGCAGGTCAATCCGGCCTCGGCCCCAAATCTCTATCAGACCTATCGCCTGTCTTTCGACCAGTTGCTGGACGGCCCCATCCGCAACGACGTCCGCTCGGCCGTCGCCGCCGAGGCCGAGAAGGTCGGGGTCGAGACGCTGTACAGCGGCGGTCGCCAGCAGGTGATCCAGCGCGCCTATGCCCGCGTGGCGACCAAGTGGGCGCGCCATGGCGTGACCGTCTCGCAGCTCGACTGGATCGGATCGATCCGCTACCCGGCGGCCATCATTCAGCAGATGCAGGCCAAGACCCAGCTGGAGCAGGAGGCCCTGGCCGCCAAGGCGCTGGAAGCCAAGGAAACGGCCCTGGCCAACGCCGCCATCGCCAAGGCGCGGGGCGAGGCCGAGTCGATCCGCATCAAAGGCGAGGCCCTGCGCGCCAACCCGCAGGTGCTCCAGCAACTAGCCATCGAGAAGTGGAACGGCGAGCTGCCGAAGGTCACCGGCGGCTCGACGCCCTTCGTGAAGATCGACTAGGCGCGACGGGGCCGCTATTTCGCCGCCGGCGTGTCCTCGCCCAGCCACGCCTTGCGGAAGGCCAGCTGAGCCTCGGAGGGCTTCAGGTCCGCCTTCTCGTAGCGGACGACTTCCAGAGTCGGGTCGGCGGCGACCTTCAGCGGCGCTTCGCGGGCCTGACCGCGCTGGACGAACTTCACCGTGGTGGCGTCATCAGGCTTTAGACGCTCCAGGGCGTCGGTCCAGTCGCCCTCGTTGGCGAATTCGAAGCGGCCGATGCTGACGATACGGTCGCCGACCTCGACGCCAGCGGCGTAGAGCGGACTGTTCGGGACCGGCGCGGCGTTCGAGGATCAGGTCGGTTCCACTGACCTTCACGCGCGACGCGCCCAGCCAGGCCTTCTTCGGCGATTTCGGGCGGAGCTTCAGGCCGGCCCGGTCCAGCAGCGGGCCGAAGTCCGGCAGGGCCGAGCCCTCGATGCTGGCCTTGAAGAAGCCGTCGGCGAAGTCCTGGTCGCCGGTCGTCCTGGCGAGAGCCGCGCGGGCGTCGGCGGGCTTGTAGGCCTTCTCGGTGACGCCGTGCGTCCGCCACATCTGCTTCATGAAGTCGTCCAGGCTCAGCGGTTTCTCGCGCCCACGCAGCTGAAGGTCCAGGGCCAGGCCGATCACGGCGCCGTAAGGATAGTACGAGGTGAAGATGTTCGGGTTGGTCGGATCCAGCGCGGCGGCGGCGTCGACGAAAGGCGCGCGCAGACTCATCTCCTGCGGCGAGCCGTAGAGGCGTCCGGGGCCGTTGACCACGCCGTTCAGCGTGCCCGACAGGCCAGTGAGGAACTCGTCCACCGTCGACTGGCCCGCGCGGCGGATCAGCAGCGGGCCGTAGTATTGGGTGAAGCCCTCGGCCAGCCAAAGCGACGGGGTCGGGTTGGCCCTGGTGAAGTCGAACGGCTCCAGTTCGGCCGGGCGGATGCGTTCGACGTTCCAGGCGTGGAAAAACTCGTGGCTGGCCGTGCCCAGCTGGCTAAAATTGCCCCGGAACAGCGAGCGCGGCTGGCTGATGAAGGTCGAGTTGCGGTGCTCCATGCCGTCGCCGGTGATCTGCGGCATGTAGTCGGCGATGAAGGTGTATTCGCCATGGTCGAACTTCGGCAGCTCGCCGAACACCTTGATGTGCTCGGGCACGATGGCCTTCAGCTTCTCGACGAACTTGTCGGCGTCCTCGTCCGTGCCGGGGTTATGCAGCGCCAGGCGGAAGGTGTAGGCGCGGCCGTGGTCGGTCACCCGCCACTCGCGCACCGTCAGGGCGCTGATCTCCGTCGGGCTGTCCATGAAGTACTGCAGGTTCGGGGCCCAGAACGTATCCGCCTCGCCGGCGACGGCCGGCAACTGGGTGGCGATCTTCCAGCTAGGGTCGGCGCGCTTGAAGCGCACGCGGATCGCCTTGTCGTCATAGCCCTGGGCCCACAGGAAGGTGGCCGGCATGTTCAGGTGCGCGTGGGTCGGATCGACTTGCGAATAGGTGCCGTCGCCGCGATCGGCGTAAAGCGTGTAGGTCACCTTCACCGTGCCGTCGTGGCCAGCCACGGTCCAGCCGTAGGGCTCGCCGCGCTCGAGCTTCAGCGGCTTGCCCGCGCCGTCGACGGCGCTGACCTGGTAGACGTTCTTGGCGAACTCGTGGATCGCGTAGCGGCCCGGCGATGAGCGCGACATGCGCACCTTCAGCGGGCCGTTGGGCACGTTGCGGAAGGTGGCGACGACCTGGGCCTCGTGGTGGCGGGCGTTCTCGAACGAGACCTCGTACTGCACTGGCGCGTCGGCGCCCGGATCCCTGTCCACAGCCGGTGCGGCCGAAGCCGAGGCCGCCAACAACGCCAGGCCAGACAGGCCGTACAGGAACTTCCGCATGCGCTCTCCCCCGTCGCGAACCTCGCGATCGAAGGCGGCACTTTGGCCAAGCGGACCTGGAGTTCGCAAGCAAGCCCGCGACGCAAAACGCCCCGAGATTTCTCTCGGGGCGCTTCGAGTCCGTTTCAGGTCACTTGGGCCGTTTGGAAGGATCCCGCTTGGGGTCTTCCTTTCAATTCGCCAGACGACGCAGGAACGAGGGGATTTCCAGGTCTTCGCCGTCGTCGGCCTGCGGCGCCTCGATCGGCTGCAGCTGCGGGCGGGCGCTCTGGGCGGAGCGGGCCTGCGGCTGGGGCGCCGACGAAGCCTGTTGCTCGTAGCGCTGACGCCCACCGCCGAACATCGAGAAGAAACCGCCACCCTGCTTCTGGGGGCGACGCTCTTCGTAATAGTTGTTCTCCGGGAACAGCGGCTCTTCAGCGGCGCCATCATCGACCATCGGGTCGACGATGCGGGTCACCGTCCGGGACGCAGGGGCGGCCATACGCGGTTCTTCAGCGACACTGGGTTCGTCGTAGTAGAGTTCGGCTTCCTGCTCCTGCGAAGCGGACATGACGATCTCGGGTTCCGGAGCCGGCATGGGCTCGGGCGCAAAGGCCGACGACGGACGCTCGACCGGACGAGCAGCTTCGTAGCGCGCGGTCGGACGAGCCGGTTCTGGCTGCGGCGCCGGGGCGCGCGCGGTGTCGGCGATCAGCGGCTGGGTCGTGGTGTTGCGCGAGACCGGCTTGGGCTCGATCTGGGCGATCGAGGCGCCGTCCATGCCGGTGGCGACCACCGACACGCGGATCACGCCTTCCAGCGACGGGTCGAAGGCCGCGCCAAAGATGATGTTGGCTTCCGGATCGACCTGGTCCGAGATGGCGTTGGCCGCCTCGTCGACTTCCAGCAGGGTCATGTCCATGCCGCCGGTCACGTTGACCAACACGGCCTTGGCGCCCTTCAGGGAGACTTCGTCCAGCAGCGGGTTGGCGATGGCGTTCTGGGCCGCCATCAGCGCGCGGTCTTCGCCGGCGCCCTCGCCGGTGCCCATCATCGCCTTGCCCATCTCGGTCATGACCGTACGGACGTCGGCGAAGTCGAGGTTGATCAGGCCCGGCAGGACCATCAGGTCGGTGATCGAGCGAACGCCCGAGTGCAGCACCTGGTCGGCCATGCCGAAGGCCTCGGCGAAGGTCGTCCGCTCATTGGCGACGCGGAACAGGTTCTGGTTCGGAATGACGATCAGGGTGTCGACGTAGCGCTGCAGCTCCTGGATGCCGCTGTCGGCCAGACGCATGCGGTGACGGCCTTCGAAGTGGAAGGGCTTGGTTACGACGCCGACGGTCAGGATGCCGCGCTCACGGGCGCACTTGGCGATGATCGGCGCCGCGCCGGTGCCGGTGCCGCCGCCCATGCCGGCGGTGATGAACACCATGTGCGCACCATCGAGGTGCTCGCCGATCTCCGGGAAGCTCTCTTCGGCGGCGCTCATGCCGACTTCAGGATGCGCGCCGGCACCCAGGCCCTGGGTGATCTGCACGCCCAGCTGGATGCGACGGTCCGTCTTGGCGAACTGCAGCTGCTGCGCGTCGGTGTTGGCCACCACGAACTCGACACCTTCGAGGCCCGCCTCGATCATGTTGTTCACAGCGTTGCCGCCAGCGCCGCCGACGCCAAACACCACGATACGCGGCTTCAGCTCAGTCGTACGCGGCGCGGAAAGAGAAATAGCCATGGGACCCTCGCGTCCTTAACGCCGAAATCGTCGAACTAGACCTCGGCGACACCCGATCGCCCAGGATTGCCTCGACGATCGTGTTAACAGAACAACCACCATCGTTAATCGGCAGTTAACTGCATAATCTGAGTCGTGATCCGGTCGAGCGCGACCGTGGGATAAATTGTGGTCTATCAACAGAATCTCCAAGCGAACCAAGGGTTCCGCTGGGGATCCACAGACGCGTGCGACCGAACGACGCTGAACGCCAATTCTGGAGACTATAGGCTGACTCGGGCAGCAAAAGGCCCGGTCGAGACAATCGACCGGGCCCAAGGTGTTAAACTGTAGAGTTACTCACGCTTTAAACTTATAGCGCCGTTCAGGGGCGCTTTTAGAGGTTGTCCCTCAGCCAGGCGGCCGCCTTGGCCATCGGGCTGGCGTTGGGATCCAGGGGCCGTTTTCGCGACACGTTGCCGGCCAGGGCCTTGCTCGACACCGCTTCGCGCGGGCCGAAAGCGGTGCGGTGCAGGGTGCCGGCCGCGGCGCAGAAGGCGGGGCCCGAGGCGGCGTCGGCCAGGTGCGGCACCCGGCGCGGACGCCCCAGGCGGACAGGACGATCGAACACGCGCACGGCGACTTCGCGAACGCCGGCCAGTTGGCTGGCGCCGCCCGTCAGGACGATGCCCGCGCCCGGCTCGACCGGCGCGCCCGAGGCCTTCAGGCGCTCGCGCAGCAGTTCCAGGGTCTCTTCGACGCGCGGCTGGATGATGCCTTTGAGCAGCGAGCGCGGGGGCGATCACGGGACCGGCGCCCGGATCGTCGCCGCGCGGCGGGGCCTCGATCATCTCGCGGTCTTCGTTGGCCGAGGCGATGGCCGAACCGTGCAGGGTCTTGATGCGCTCGGCGCCGACCACCGAGGCCTGCAGGCCGCGGGCGATATCCTGGGTCACGTGGCCGCCGCCGACGGCCAGGCTGTCGACGTGGCACAGCGCGCCGTTGTTGAACACGGCCACCGACGTCGAGCCGCCGCCCATGTCGATGCAGACCGCGCCCAGGTCCATCTCGTCCTCTTCCAGGGCCGCCAGGGCCGAGGCGAACGGCGCGGCGACCACGCCTTCGAAGGACAGGTGAGCGCGTTCGACGCAGTGGGCCAGGGTGTGGAAGATGTTCTCGTTGACCGAGACCACCAGCAGCTCCAGCCCCAGCGAGCGGCCGAACATGGCGCGCGGATCGCGGATGCCGCGCTGACCGTCGACCGACCAGGCGATCGGCAGCAGGTGGATCGGCTTGCGGCCCGGAATGCGGACCTGGGCCAGGGCCGCGGCGATGGCGCGCGACAGGTCGCCGTCGCCGATCGGGCGGGCGCCCAGCGAGACCTGGGTGTGGACGCGGTTGGAGGCCAGCTGGCCGCCGGCCGTGCAGACCGACACGCCCTGGACGTTGACGCCGGCCACGGTCTCGGCGCGCTCGACGGCCTGGGCGATGGCCTGGGCGGCCTCGTCCAGATTGACGATCGCGCCGCCGCGCACGCCGCGCGACTGGACGTAGCCTACGCCGGCGGTCGTCAGGGTGCGGTTGTCGCGATGGACGCCGTCGGCCTTCATGATGAAGCACGTGACCTTGGACGCGCCCAGGTCGACGGCCGCGATGGCGGGCTGGCGCACGAGCGTGGCCTTCAGGCCCTCGCGGGCCTGTTTCCGTTCCTCCAATCGCGACATCGCTATCGTCACCTCGGTCATCACTCGTTACGCCCCGCCGGCCACGGGCTGCCCGGGCAGCGTCGCGTCGCGAGGTCTCACAGCCACCATTTCGGGGTCGCGCAGATCGATCCGCGCGAAACCCATGTCGAGGATTTCGCTGTCGTTGGTCGAGCTGATCCAATTGAATCAGCGCGGATTCTTCGTCAATGGCCGGCAGCTGGATCAGCGAACCGTCCTTCAGTCTCAAGTCCCAGCGACGATCGTCGACGCGCACCAGCGCTTCGAGACGATCCCGCAGGCGCGGGCGCGAGGCCACGGCCGGCAGGATCAGGCCGGCGGCCTGGTCGGCGCCCTGCCCCACCACCAGCGGCAGGGCGGGGAAGCGGGCCGGATCGGCCTCGCTGATCACCCGGCCCTCGCCGTCGATCACCTTCATGCGGCCCTGGTTCTGCCAGACGGCGAGCGCCGGCCGTTCTTCCACCGCGATCAGCACGGTGTCGGGCAGCATGCGCACGACCTTGGCGTCCTTGACCCAGCCCACGCCCTGCACGCGCGCGCGGACATCGTTCAGGTCCATGCCCAGCGTCGGCTGGTTCAGATACAGGCCCGAGGCCGCCAGAATATCGCCTTGCGCGGTCGCCGAGGCGCCGCGGATGTGAACCGTCTTCAGCCGGAAGCCGGCCGAAGCGAAGCTGTTGTCGACGCCATGAACCATGGACGCGCCGATGCGCTCGGCCCGATGACCGGTCGCCAACATGATCACAAGGCCGAGGCCCAAGGCCGCGCCCGCCACGCTCAGGGCCACCGTGGGCGACAAACCCACGCCCTTGGCGGCGTGCAACTTCGCGGCCGGCTGCGCCCCCCGGGCGCCGGCTTGCCTTTGCTCGGACTTGCGGGCGCTTCGGCCCGGGGTCGCCTAGGCTTAGGCGGTCCCCCCGCACTACAGCGGGCATAAGCGTCCTCCACGATCCATAGAACTAACTGATCAAACGGGATCCCGACGTGAGCGGCCTGCTCGGGAGCGAGCGAGGTCGGCGTCATGCCGGGCTGCGTGTTGACCTCTAGAAGGACCAGAATGTCGTTAATGTCGTCATAACGGAAGTCGGACCGGGTCACCCCTTGGCAACCAAGAGCGGTATGGGCCAGCTCGGCCATCCGCATCGCGCGATCCCTTACGCCATCAGGGATTGGGGCCGGTAGAACGTGAATTGAACCGCCTTCGGAGTACTTGGCCTCGTAGTCGTAGAAACCTGTGGATGCACGGATATCCGTCACCGCCAGCGCCCTGGGACCTTTTGACTCACCGAGCACCGCGACAGCCAATTCCAACCCCTGGATGTAGGGTTCGACCATGACTTCCTCGCCGAAACTCCACGCAGGAGAGGCAAGTTCTTCCGGCGGACGGTTGGCGCCCTCGAACACCAGGAACACGCCGACCGACGAGCCCTCGGCATTGGGCTTAACGACATAGGGGGGCTGCAACACATGGTCGCGCGCGACATCGTGTCGGTTGTAGAGCCCGCCGCCCGGAACGATCACGCCGGCGGCCGCCAGAACGGCCTTGGTCTTGGCCTTGTCCATGGCCAGCGCGGACGCCAGCACGCCCGAATGGGTGTAGGGCAGCTTCAGGGTTTCCAGCACCCCCTGGACGCAGCCGTCCTCGCCCCATTCGCCGTGCAGGGCGTTGAAGACCATGTCGGGCTTTGTGGCTGTCAGCACCTGGGCGACATCGACGCCCGGATCAATGCGCGAGACCTTGGCCCCCAGCCGTTCCAGCGCATCGGCGCACGCGCGGCCCGACACCAGGCTGACCTCGCGTTCCGACGATGGGCCGCCGAGCAGGACGGCGATATGGCGGCCAAGCAGAGGCTGGTTGGTCATTGGGGCGGACACTCTTAGGAGCTACGACGTTGAGCCACTCCTAGTCAGCGCCGATGACGCTGCCAACTGTCCAATCATCAAACAAAGCGTGTCATCCCGGCCGCAGCGAAGCGGAGAGCCGGGACCCAGGGCAACCGCGAAGCGCCGGCCCCTGGGTCCCGGCTCGGCCTACGGCCGCCCGGGATGACACAGTGTTTGTCGTCGTTAATGCGCCGCCGTCGCCGGCGCCGCCGCCTTGATCGCGCGGAAGTCCACGCCCGTCTCGGCCACCAGATAGATGAGGCTGACCCAGGCGGCGACGTTCTGCGCCAGTTCGTCCGGACGCACCTTGTTCAGGGTGTCGTCGGCGGTGTGGTGATAGTCGAAGTAGCGCGAAGCATCCTGCTCGAGCTCGATCGACGGCACGCCGGCCTGTTCCAGACCCTCGATGTCGGCGCCGCCGTGGCTGGCGGGCGCGCGGTTCACATAGATCTTCAACGGCGCCAAGACGTTAGCGGCCGTGGTGGCGAACGGATGGGTCGCCGCGCCGGCCGGCAGCTTCAGCGCATAGATGCGGTCGGCGCCGCTGTCGCTTTCACCGGCCAGGACAATCTTGGCGACCTCGTCCTTGTGAGCGGCGATATAGGCTTCCGACGAGCCGCCGCTCTCCTCCGAGCCCCACATCACGACACGGATGGTGCGCTTGGGATGCTTCGGCAGGTCGCCGATCAGCTTGGCCGCGGCCGTGGTGATGGCGATGCCCGTGGCGTCGTCCAGGGCGCCCGTGCCGACGTCCCAGCTGTCCAGGTGACCGCCAATGACGATCACCTCGTCCCGGCTTTTCCGCCCCTTGATCTCGCCCGAGATATTCCAGGCCACGTCATTGGCGTCGGTGGTCGAGGCCAGCTTCAGCTTGATGCGCAGCGGCTTGCCCTCTTTGGCCAGGCGCTCCAGCTGCTCGGCTTCCGGCACGCCCATGGCGGCCGAAGGGATCGAGGCGACCCCGTCTCCGAAAGCCGTCACGCCGGTGTGCGGCACGGTCGAGTCCGAGGTCGAGATCGAGCGGATCAACAGGGCCACGGCGCCGCGCTTGGCGGCTTCCACCGGACCCGAGCGGCGCGAGATGCCGGCCACGCCATAGCCCGAGCCATCCTGGGCCTTGACCATCGGCTGGGTGATGACGGCGATCTTGCCCTTCAGCGCGCCTTCGGGGGCAGCGATCATCTCGGCATAGGTGCGGAACAGGGCGACGTCGGCCTCGATGCCCTCGGGCGGGGTCGGGACCGTGCGGCCCAGGCCGACGATCGACAGCTTCATCGGATACGGGCCGACCAGCTCGGCGCTCTCTTCGCCGCGCGTCCATGACGACTTGGCGAACGGCTCGACCTTCACGTCGGTGAAGCCCAGGGCTTTCAGCTTGGCCACGCCCCAGTCCTTGGCGCGCTCCATGGCCGGCGAGCCGACAAGGCGCGGGCCGATGGTGGTGGTCAGGTCCTCGGTGATGTCCCAGGCGGTGCGGTCCAGCAACGCCTTGTCGCGCAGGGCTTCAGCCGTGGCGACGGGGTTGTCGGCGAAGTAGTCCTTGATGCCCTGCTTCTGGGCGGCGGTCAGCGTGGCGTCCGCCTTGGGCTTGGATTTGGCGGTCTGAGCATGGGCGGCGCCCGAGAGCAGGGCGAGCGCTGCGGTGGCGGCCAGTAAGCGACGGTACATGAGCAAGGATTCTCCCCAATGGCGCGGGAGTCATAGCACCGCTCCACGCGAGGGGGAGTCAGCATTACGCTGAACTGTCACACCGCCGACGGGCGCCGCTAGGCCGGGCCCCGATGCGCTTGATCTCCCAGTCCAGCTGCACGTCGGTCTTTGCCTTGACGTCCGCGCGGACGGCCTCGCCCAGGCCTTCCAGGTCGGCGGCGGTCGCCTCGCCGGTGTTGATCAGGAAGTTGCTGTGCAGCGGCGAGAACATCGCGCCGCCGAAGAGTTTCCCGCGCCAGCCGGCCTCGTCGACCAGCTTCCAGGACGAGTGGCCCGGCGGGTTCTTGAAGGTCGAGCCGCCGGTCTTTTCGCGGATCGGCTGGGGTGGTCTCGCGGCGGCTGGTGATCTCGGCCATGCGCGCCTTGATCGCCTCCGGTTCGTCGGCGGTCCCTTCGAACACGGCGTCCAGCACGATCACGGTCTCGCCGTCCTGCAGGGCGCTGTGGCGGTAGGTGTAGTGAAGGCCTTCCACCGTCAGTTCGCGCACGACGCCGGCGCGGTCCATGACCCGGACGGACTTGACGACATTGACGGTCTCGGAACCGTAACAGCCGGCGTTCATGATCACCGCGCCGCCGATCGTGCCGGGGATGCCAGCATAGAACTCCAGCCCCGCGATACCGGTCTCGGCCGCCTTGCGGGCCAGGATGGCGTCCGGCACGGCCGAGCCGGCCTTGATGCGGTTGCCGCCCAGCGGCTCGACGCCGTTGAAGCCCTTGCCCAGCCGGATGATCACGCCCTCGACGCCGCCGTCGCGGACCAGCAGGTTCGAGCCGACGCCTATGGCCAGGACCGGTACGGCCGGGTCCAGCGCCTTCAGGAAATCGGACAGGTCCTGCTCGTCGGCCGGCAGGAACACCACGTCGGCAGGACCGCCGACCCGGAACCAGGTAAATGGCGCCAGAGGCTCGTCGATCAACAGCTTGCCGCGGACGGTCGGGAGATTGGTTTTCCAGCTCATGCGGGGGCTCTAGCGCGTCCTGGACCGTTTCTCAAAGTGCTCGACCGTCCACCAGGCGAGAACCAGCAGGATGCCGGCGACGATCAGGGCGATATGCGCCCCGTGCTCGAACGGCGTGACATAGGTGACGCCGCCGGGCTGCTTCAGCGCCACGACGAACGGGCCGTCGGGCGCCTTGGGGCGCTGGGTCGTCAGCAGCCTGGTGAACCACCAGCTTCCCGCCAGGTACGCGATCACCGCGACGACGATCGCGGCCTTGGTCGCGAGCCAGCGGTTCAGTTTCATTTGGCGAGGGCTTCCAGCTGACCCGGCAAGGCGTAGGACCAGCTGGTGATGTCGCCGGCGCCCAGCAGGACGACGAGATCGCCGCTGGTCGCCTCGGCCGCGATCAGGGCCGGCAGGGCCACCGGGCTCTCCAGCGGCAGGGCGCGGCGGTGGCCGAACTTCTTGAGCCCCTCGACCAGGTGGTCGCGGTCGACGCCCTCGATAGGCTGCTCGCCGGCCGAATAGACATCGGCGACGATCACCGTGTCGGCGTCGTTGAAGCAGCTGCTGAACTCGGTCATCAGATCGCGCAGACGGGTGTAGCGGTGCGGCTGGACCACGGCGATGACCTTGCCCGTCGAGACCGCCCGGGCGGCCTTGAGCACGGCGGCGATCTCGACCGGGTGGTGGCCGTAATCGTCGACCACGCGGATGCCGTTGGCGACGCCCGTGGTCGTGAAGCGGCGCTTGACCCCGCCGAAGGCGGCCAGGCCCTTGCGAATCGCCTCGGCGTCGACCGAAAGCTCGCGGGCCACGGCCACGGCGGCGGCGGCGTTCAGCACGTTGTGGTGGCCGGCCATCGGCATTTTCAGGCCGTCATAGCGGACGACCTCGCCGTCGCGCGGCGACACCACGATGTCGAAGGTCGCGCCTTCCGGGCCCATCTCGATGTTGGAGACCCGGACCTCGGCCTGCGGGTTGGTTCCGTAGGTGACCAGGCGGCGGTTCTCGATCCGCGAGGTCAGGGCCTGGACTTCCGGATGGTCGGTGCAGACGGCGGCGAAGCCGTAGAACGGGATGTTCTGAATGAAGTCCTGGAAGCCCTTCTTCACCGCCTCGAAGTCGCCCCAGTGATCCAGGTGCTCGGCGTCGATATTGGTGACGATGGCCACGGTGGACTTTCAGGCGCAGGAACGAGCCGTCGCTCTCGTCGGCCTCGACGACGATCCAGTCGCCCTCGCCGACCTTGGCGTTGGTGCCGTAGGCGTTGATGATGCCGCCGTTGACCACGGTCGGGTCCAGACCGCCGGCGTCCAGCAGGGCCGCGACCATGGAAGTCGTCGTGGTCTTGCCGTGCGTGCCGCCGACGGCCACCGAGAACTGCAGGCGCATCAGCTCGGCCAGCATCTCGGCGCGGCGAACCAGCGGCAGGCGCTTGTCGCGACCGGCGACCATCTCGGGGTTGTCGGCCTTCACGGCCGTGGAATAGACGATGGCCGAGGCGCCTTCGACGTGGCTGGCCTCGTGGCCGATGAAGATGCGCGCGCCCAGCTTCTCGAGCCGCTCGGTGTTGGCGCTGGCCTTGGCGTCGCTGCCCTGAACGGTGTAGCCGATACGCAGCATGATCTCGGCGATGCCGGACATGCCAATGCCGCCGATGCCGATGAAGTGCACGGGGCCGAGTTCGAAGGGGACGGGGCGTCGACGCTGGATCATGAAAAGCCGATTAGACCAATTCCGCGCGCCGCGAAACGCCCTCCTGATCCTCTTGGTGTGGACAGCGCCCGCGCTCGCTCGGCCGCCCTCGCCCGCTCTGCTTGAACTGCGCCTGGCCGATGTCGGTCGGTTCGCGAGCTTCGTCGACATGGGCGGCGTCCAGTGGAGCGGCCGCACGGCGAAGCTGCGCGTGCTGCAGGTCACCGAGGGCGGCTTCAAGGCCGGCGCGGAAGAGTTCTGGGGCGGCTGGCGTCACGAGGTCATCGACTGCACGGCGCGGACCATCGCCCACGCCGGGTTCGGCAGCATCCGGGCGGGGGGCCGCGAGGGTCCGGTGACCGGCGATCTGCGCTCGGCCTCCCCTTTGCCAGCGGGTAGCACGGACGAGGCGGTGGCCAAGGTTGTCTGCGACGGCTGGAAACCCTTCGCCAAGGTTCCTGTGGCGAGCAGCGTTCGAGGCGGCCGTCGCGATAGGCCGCCCCTTGATCGAGACGGGGGCCGAGCCATAGGGCCGGCGGCCTCTACCGGATCGCGTTGAACGCCGCGGTGAGACGGCGCTTGGTCAGCGGCGGCGCGGAGGCCAGAACCTTGTTCGATGTCGCTGGATCGAGCTTGGCGTCGCCCACCTTGGCGACGAACACCATGCCCATGCTCCAGTGCGGCAGGCATTTGACGCCGTAAACCCCCGGCTTGGTGAGCTTGAGCACCACTTCCTTGCCCATCACGCCCTTCACCGGCGCGACGCCGGCCGGCAGCAGCTCCGGGATCGACTCGGCGTTGTGGCCCGGATCGGTGGGAATGAAGCGGATGGTGTCACCCACCTTCAGCCTGGCGGTCGAGGGTTCGAACACCATCGGCCCCTCGGCGCCCTGGTTGCGCATCTTCACCGTGAGCTCGGCGGCCGAGGCGAAGCCAGCATGCGCGACGACCGCGACGGCGCCGGCGAAAATCAACGTCCTGAACATGGGCGAACCTTCTCTGCGCGAGCGGTCACAGCCGCTGCGCGTTCGCCTTAGGCCGGTCCGCGCGGGACAGCTTTGCGCAAGCTCAAGTCAGCGCCGCGCCGTGCGCTCCACAAGATCCGCCAGCTCTTCCGCCGCGTTCGGCTTGGCCACCGAGCGCGCGCCCTCGGCCATCCGCGCCAGGCGCTCGGGGTTCTTAAGCAGGGCGTTGAGGGCCCCGGCCATGGCGTCGACGGTCAGCTCATCCTCGAGGCACACGGCCGCGCCGCCCGCCTCTTCCAGGAGCTTGGCGTTGAAGCGCTGATGGTCGTCGGCGGCGATCTTCAGCGGGATCAGGATCGACGGCCGGCCGGCGACCGCCAGCTCGGTGCAGGTCGAGGCGCCCGAGCGGCCGATCACGAGGTGCGCCTGGCGCAGATAGCCGGCCATGTCGCGGAAGAACGGCGCGACCTCGCAGTCCACCATGGCGTTGCGATAGATCTTGCGGGCGTTTTCCATGCTCTCGGCGCGGGCCTGCTGGAAGACCTTGAGGCGCGAGCGCATGTCCTCGGGCAGCTTGGCCACCGCCTCGGGGATCAGTTCGGACAGCAGGCGCGCGCCCTGGCTGCCGCCGGTCACCAGGATCCGCAACTGCACTTCCGGCGCGATATACGGCACGTCATAGAGCGCGCGCACCGGCGGGCGCACGGGATTGCCGACGACGTGGGCGCGAGCCTTCACGGCGGGCTTGGCCATCTGCAGCGTCGGGAAGGCGCAGGCGACCTCGTCGACGCGCGGCGCCAGGAAGCGGTTCACGCGGCCCAGAACCGCGTTCTGCTCATGGATCACGGTGGGGCGCTTCTGGCTGAGCGCGCCCAGCAGCGCCGGCAGGGCGGGATAGCCGCCAAAGCCGACGACCACGGCGGGGTCCAGGCGCTTAAAGGCCGCGCGGGCCTCCAGCACGCCCTGCAGGACCGTGAAGCCGGCCCTGATCATGCCCAGCGGGTCGTTGGACTTGGCCGTGGCGGCCGACAGGGCGAGCCGCTCTTCGGCCGGGAACTTGTCGGCGTAGAGCGCGCCGCGATCGTCCGTGGCGAGCACGACACGCCAGCCGCGCGCGGTCAGGGCCTCAGCGAGGGCCTGGGCGGGGAACATGTGGCCGCCGGTTCCCCCGGCGGCGACGACAGCCAGCTTGCTCATCTCAGGCGAAAGCGCCGTCGAGACTGAACTCGCCGGAAGCGCCATAGGCGCCGGGGCGCTTGCGCACCAAGGCCAGGGCCATGCCCAGCGTCAAACCCATCGCGAGCATCGAGGAGCCCCCGTAACTGATGAACGGAAGCGTCATGCCCTTGGTCGGGATCATGTTCAAGTTCACGGCGATATTGATGATGGCCTGTTGCCCCACCAGCACGAACAAACCGGCGGCCGCGACCTGCTCGAACGGGTCGTTCAGCTTCATCGCCTTGTAGAGACCGCGCACCACCAGGAAGGCGAAGATCGCGATCAGCGCCCAGGAGAAGATCAGCCCGTACTCCTCGGCGGCCACCGAATAGATGAAGTCGGTGTGCAGGTCGGGCACGTGGCGCTTCATCACGCCCTCGCCCGGGCCGCGTCCGAAGAAGCCGCCGGCGCGGATCGCCTCGGCGGCGCGGGTGATCTGATGGGTGTCGGCTTGGTCTGGGCTGAGGAACTTCTGCACCCGGGCGTGCACGTGGTCGAACAGGAAGTAGGTCGAGCACAGGCCCGCCAAGGCGACCGCGCCTAGGCCCATGATCCACGAGATCGGCACCCCGGCCATCCAGAAGGCGGCCCCGAAGGCGATGGTGATCAGCACCGTCTGGCCGACGTCGGGCTGCACCAGCAAAAGGGCCACGGCGATGAAATACAGCAGGAAGGCGATCGAGACGCCCGGCACACCCTCGCCCTTCTGGCCCTCGGCGAACATCCACGAGACCAGCACGATCAGGGCCGGCTTCATGAACTCGGAGGGTTGGAGCGTGAAGCCGCCGAACTGCAGCCAGCGCGTGGCGCCCTTGGCGTTGTGGCCGATGAACGGCAGGGCGATCATGATCGCGATCGCGCCGATATAGATGAAGAAGGCCGTCCGCCGGATGCCCTTGGGCGATAGCATCGACACGGCCAGCATCAATACCGACGAGGCGCTGGCGAAAAAGCACATGCGGATGGCGAAATGGAACTGGTCGTCTATGCCGATCCGCTGGGCGGCGGCCGGGCTGGACGCGAACGACAGCAGCATGCCCAGCGTGGCCAGCAGGGCCGTCGCGCCGAGCAGCCAGCGGTCGGTCGTCCACCACCAGATGCCGAGCGCGGTGCGGTCGGTGCGGGCGAAGGCATGTGTCGCGTTGGAAGCCATGGCCGGAGAGTCGGACCGCAGGGTTAATCAAATCTTGCCGCGCGGTTCTACGCCGGTGGACATGCGTCGAAAAGCGCGCGCAAGCCCTCTCGATCAGCGCAGTTCGAAATAGGCCACCTGCCCGCCCTCGGGTATGGGCGACCACGGCGATGTTCAGCGACTCGCCGTCATCGAGGGTGAGGCGGCACTCGCCCGCTCGGAACGCCCGCCGCAGGCTGTCGGGGTCGCCCGTGAGGCTGCCCTTGCCGCTCTTACGCCCTCCGGGGGCGCTGGCGACCAGCAGGGAGAAGACCACGGCGCTGTCCTGGCGGGAGACCGTCAGCGCGCCGTTTCCGGTGCGAGGAACCTTCTGGAGCTTGGTTACCGGCATCGAATACGAAGCATGAGACTGAAAAACATGCCTCATTATTACAGAACGAAATCGGCTGATGTAGAATAATATTCAGAAACCGCTTGCGGAATTTCTCGCATCGGCGCATGGTGTATTTCATCGAATATCGAACTGGTTCGGCCGCTCTCCATGCTTGCTCTTCGGATCGAGCCCCGAGCCTCTCCAAATCCTCTCCGAAAATTTGATCGCATGGCTCGTCTCGAGTCGCGCGTCTCCCTGTCATGCAAGGAATACATCCATGACTACCGGCACCGTGAAGTGGTTCAACTCCACCAAGGGCTTTGGCTTCATTCAACCCAACGACGGCGGCGCTGACGTGTTCGTGCACATCTCGGCCGTCGAACGCTCGGGTCTCGGCTCGCTCGACGAAGGCCAGAAGGTCAACTTCGAACTCGAGCGCGACCAGCGCAGCGGCAAGATGTCCGCCGGTCAACTGACCGCCGCCTAAGGATCAGACAGGCCCGGATGCATCATCCGGGCCTGTCGTCCGTTCATCTCCCCGCCGGCTCGCGATTTCGCGTCCGGATACGAAAGCGACCATGAATCCATTAGACATCCGCCACTCGGACCGCCTCAAGACGGCCGCCGACGCCAAGGCCGCGCTGCTGGCCAAGTTCAAGCCGCGCGCCGCTAGCGTCGACCCGCTGTTCGCCGAGCGCGCGACGCTCCGCGCCGAAGAACTGGCTCAGGTTCGCAAGCTGCGCGCCGACGCCAAGGCCGCCATCAAGCAAGCCGCCGCCGACGCCGAAACCGCACGGATCGAGGCGCAGGCCGCTCTGGAGGCCGAGGCGCTGACCGCCAAGCGTGGCGAGCGCAAGGAACGCAAGGCGCTATCCGCCGCGGACGCCAAGGCCAAGCGCGACCAGCGCTACGCGGCCCGCAAGGCCCGGAACTAGACCGGTGGCCCGCAAACCCAACTACGACTTCGAGCGCAAGGAACGCGAGCGTCAGAAAGCGGCCAAGGCCGCCGAAAAGGCCGCCGCCAAGCGCCCTGCTTCCGACGACCAGTCACCGTCGGGCGAAGCCTAGGCCAACGCGCGCCGCGTCCAGTCGACGATCTGCGGCGCGGTCATGGCTCCGGCCTGGCGGGCGACGACCTGACCGTCCCTGTAAAGCACCAGGGTCGGGATGCTGCTGACGCTCAGCGCGCCCGCGGCGGCGGGTTCGGCTTCGGAATCGAGCTTCAGCAGCCTTACGGCCGGCTCCAGTTGGCGCGCGGCTGCCGCGAAGGCCGGCGCCATGCTCCGGCACGGTCCGCACCAAGGCGCCCAGACGTCCAGCAGCAGGGCCGTCCCTTTCGTCATGCGCCGATGACGATCCAGTTCCGCGCCGGTCACGGCCGTCGGGCCGCCGGTGAACAACAACGACTTGCAGCGGCCGCACTTGGCCGAGAGCGGATCGCGATCCTCCGGAAGGCGATTGCCGGCTCCGCAGGCGACGCAGACAACCTGAGACATCGAAACTCCTTCAAGCCCAGACCTCGGAACAGCCACGAAAAGCGGGCCGTTCCACCCGGGCGCACTCAAGTCAATCCAGATGGTTGGGCGCTCCGCTATGCGCAAGACGCGCGAAGGTCCGGTGGGTCGCGCAGGCTTTGCTTGAATTCGCCCACCAGGCGGTGATCATGGGCCGTGCGGTAGGGGCGACGCGTGGCCGACGAAGGATCCGACAAGGCCGTTCTGGAGGGGGTTGGAGCCTATTTCCTCAGCGTGGTCGAGGCCAGCCAGGACTGTATCCGCGTGATCAGCGCCAACGGCCATGTCGAGTACATGAACGCCCAGGGCCAATCGCTGTTCGAGATCGACGATTTCGACGGCCGCAACCGCCAGCGCTATTGGCCCGACCTGTGGCCGCCGGAAAGCCGTGAAACCGTCGAACAGTCTCTGCGCGCCGCCCTGGGCGGTCACGCCGTGGCCTTCCGCGCCTTCTGTCCCACGGCGCGGGGCGCGCCGCGCTGGTGGGACACCACTGTCTCGCCGATCATGGAGCACGGCCGGGTGATCCGGGTGCTAGCCACCTCGCGCGACGTCACCAGCGAGCGGACCGCCGAGGCGCACCGCCAGTTGCTGGTCAACGAGCTGAACCATCGGGTGAAGAACACCCTCGCCACGATTCAATCGATCGCCAAGCAGTCTCTACGCAACGCCGGGGTCGAGCCTTCGGTGCGCGACGCCCTGGAGGGCAGGCTGATGGCCATCGCCGCCACCCACAACGTGCTGACGGACCAGAACTGGTCGGCGGCCAGCCTGCGCCAGATCGTCGACGGCTCGGTGGCCCCCTACAGCACCAAGCCCGGCCAGCTGACCATCACCGGCCAGGATCTGAAGGTTTCGCCCAAGCCCGCCGTCGTCATGGCCCTGGCCTTCCACGAACTGGCGATCAACGCCCTGAAGTACGGCGCCCTCTCCTCCCCCGACGGCCATGTGGACGTTCGCTGGTCGATCGATCCGGACGACCAGTTGGTCATCGAATCGGGCCGAGCGCGGCGGCCCCGCCGTGCGCCCGCCCGAGCGGCGGGGCTTCGGCTCGCGTATCGTCGAAACGGCCTTGCCCAACGAATTAGGCGGCGCGGTGGCGCTGGACTACCGCGCCGACGGCCTACGGTGCTCGATCCGCTCGCCGCTGATGGCCCTGGACAAGGTGGACGCCTTCATGCCGCTGGGATGAGCGGCGGCGCATCACTATTCCACGACAGGGGCGCGCTCGCCCAACGCTTTGCGCACGGCGACGGCCAAGTCGCTGACCTTGAACGGCTTACGCAGGACGGCTTCGGAATTGACCAGTTCCCGGATCGCGCTGGCGTCGGCGTAGCCGGTGATCAGCAACATGCCCAGGGTCGGGATGACCTGCCGCGCGCGCCTGGCGACCTGGGCGCCATCCATGCCCGGCATGGCGAAGTCGACGACCATCAGATCGGGACGGTCCTCGGCCAGGCGCGACAGCCCTTCCTGCCCTCCCGATGCCTCGGTGACGCGGTAGCCCAGCGAGCGCAGGCATTGGACCAGAAACCGACGGACGCTCGGATCGTCGTCGATCACCAGGACGCGTTCGCCTTCGCTGAGCGGTGTCTCGTTCGGCGGAATGTCGCTGGGCCGGATGCGATCACCGGCCTCGGTGATGGGCAGCCAGATCTCGATCGTCGTCCCGACGCCGACGGTGCTATGGATCCGCACCGTACCGCCCGACTGGGTGGCGATGCCATAGACCTGGCTGAGACCGAGGCCCGTCCCCTTGCCCACGCTCTTGGTCGTGAAAAAGGGATCGAACACCTTTTGCAGCAAGTCCTTGGGAATCCCGTGACCGGTATCGCTGACCGCGATCACGATGTGGTCGCCCGGCTGCAGGCCTTCGTGCCACTCGTCGGAAGTCCGGCTTGAGATGGTCACCGCGCCGCCGTCGCCCATGGCGTCGCGGGCGTTGATGGCCAGGTTCAGCACCGCCAGTTCCAGCTGGTTGGCGTCGGCCTTCGCCCGCGCGCCCCCGGCGGCCAGCGCCATCCGGACCTCGACGGTATGGCCCAGGGTCCGGGTCAGCAGATCGTCCATGCCGGTGATTAGCGCGTCGACCTCCACAGGCTGCAGATCCAGTTGCTGGCTGCGCGAGAAGGCCAGGAGCTGCGCGGTGAGCTTGGTGGCCCGCTCTACGCCCTCGCGGGCGTTGGCGGCCATACGTTTGACGCGCTCGTCGTCGCTGCGCCGCTCGATCATGTCGATATTGCCGACAATGGCGGTTAGCAGGTTGTTGAAGTCGTGGGCGATGCCCCCGGTAAGCTGGCCGATGGCGTCCATCTTCTGGGCCTGGACCAGGGCGGCCTGAGCCTGCTCGCGCTCGCTGATCTCGGCCAGCAGGCGTTCGTTGGCGCGCTGCAACTCGCCGACGCTTTCGGCGATGCGCTGTTCAAGCGTCTCGTTGAGCAGGCGCAACTCGGCCTCGACCGTCTTGCGGGCGGTAATGTCCAGGCTGATGCCCGACATCCGTCTTGGCTCGCCAGGCTGAATCCGATTGAGCCGCCCCCGCACCTGCACCCAGTGCGATGAGCCATCCGGCCAGAAGATCCGGTACTCGACGTCGTAGTCCTCGGCGCGCGCGATCGAGGCGTTCAGCGCGGCGGCGCGGCGGGCCATGTCCTTCGGATGGACGGCCGCCTCGATGCCGGCCAGCGTCAGGGGCTGGTCGGCCGCGTGACCGAAGTGCGCGCGCGTCGCGGCCGACGTGGTCAGAGCGCCGCTGTCGAGATCCAGGTCCCAGGCGCCCAGCTTGCCGGCCTCCAGCGCGAAGCGAAGCTGCTCCTCGGCCTTGGTCTGGGCGTGCAGATGATCGCGGGCGAGATACTGGCGATGGCGGGCGCGGATCGCCGAATGGGCCGCGCTGATCAGCGTCTCGGCGTTGATGGGCCGTTCCAGCATCACGATGTTGCCGATGCCCTTGAGGCGCTCGGCGTCCACCTGTGTCCGTTTGCCGGGCTGCTTGGTGACCAGCACGATGAACGGAAAATCCGACCAGGTGGGCTGATGGGCCAGCCAGTCCGTGAGAGCGTCGGAGGCCCCTTGGGCCAGCGCCTCCTCGGTCAGGATCGCCGCGCCGGCCTCGTCGCCCAGCGCCTGGGTCAGTTCGCCGAGGTCGCCGCAGATCTGGGAGGCGTGACCGACATGACCCAGGGTTTCGGCGATAACCGCCGCGTCCCGCCCTCGCGGCGCCAGGATGAGGATCGGCTTAGGCATCCGCCGGCCGACTTTTCTCCTCGCCGAGCAGATGGATCTTGCCCTGGTACGAAGGCAGGCCTGACATCACGCCCTGGAAGTCGGTCAGCGCCTCGCCCACCTCGATGCCACGCGCCGTCAGACGGATTTCGCGGATGGTCTTTTCGTGCTCGGCCGTGCGGCTCTTGACCGCCGAAACCGCCGTCAGCACCGAACCGGCGGCTTCGAAGAAGCGGAATAGCAGGATACCGTCACTGAGGTAGCTGAGATCGATGTCGCTGCGGACCTCGCCGATGAAGCCGTGCTGCCCCAGGATCAGCAGGGTCACCACGCCCTGCTGGTTGAGATAGGTCAGCAGTTCGTGCATCTGCAGCAGCAGGAACTTCTGCCCCGGCATGGCCTGCAGGTAGGCGTTCAGACTGTCGATGACGACGGTCCGCGCGCCCAGCCGCTCCACCGCGTCACGGACGAGGAACGCGAACTCTCCGGGCGAGAGTTCGGCCGGGTCGATGGCGCGGACGAGCAGTTGCTTGTTGTCGATATAGGGCTTCAGATCCATGCCGAGCGCCTTCGAGCGCGTTAGCAGGGTCGGCAGCCCCTCGTCGAACAGGTAGTAGGCGACCGTCTCGCCCCGCTCGAGCGCGGTCAGGGCGCAGCGCACCGAGGTGGTGGTCTTGCCCACGCCCGAGGGACCGCTGATCAGGGTGTTGGCGCCGCGCGTCAGCCCGCCGCCCATCAGCGCGTCGAGGCCCGGCGAGCCCGTGGACACCATCTCCTGGACGAAGGTGGCGGGATGGTCGGCGGCGACCAGGCGCTCGAAGACCTGAATGCCGCCGGTGTCGAGCGAGAAGTCGTGAAAGCCGCCGCGGAACTTGATGCCCCGCATCTTGACGACCTCGAGCTGTCGACGCTGCGCCCCGTATTCCTGGGTCATCCGCCGCAGGCTGATCACTCCGTGGGCGATACTGTGCAGTTGCAGGTCGCCATCCTCGGCGGTCTGGTCGTCCAGCAGCAGGACCGTGCACCGACGGGTGGCGAAGAAGTGCTTCAGCGCCAGGATCTGCCGGCGATGGCGCAGCGGATTCTGGGCCAGCAGCCGCATCTCCGACAGGCTGTCGAAGACCACGCGGAGCGGCTTGGTCTGCTCGACCTGCTTCATAACCCCGCGCGTGGTCTCGCCAAGCTCGACATCGGAGGGATGCAGCACCGACTGCTCGCTGTCGGGGTCCAGTCCCTCTTCGCTGACCAGCTCGAACAGGTCTATTCCGTCCAGCGACCAGCCATGGCTGGCGGCGGCCGCCCTGAGTTCCTGCTCGGTTTCCGAAAGGGTGATGTAGAGGCCGCTCTCCCCCAGCGCGCGCCCCTTCAACAGGAACTGCAGCGCCAGGGTGGTCTTGCCGGAACCGGGCGTGCCCTCGACCAGGTAGATCCGATCGCGCGTCAGACCGCCGCCCAGGATATCGTCGAGCCCGGACACCCCTGTGCTGACACGGGCGCCTTCTGTCTCGACCTTGGCTTCAGACATGCTCGCTCCGTGGACGACGCGTCGCCCCCTTTAGCGGCGTACTAACGGTTCAAACGCCGAAGGCACGGCTAAGTTCAGCGCGCGTGCCCGATACGCGGACGGCGGCGAAGGTCGTTGGCGAGCAAGCTCGATGGAATTGGGAGCGGCGCGTGAAAATCGTGGAGCGTCAGTCGCGGCCTTGGGGCCAGATGGTCTTCAGGCCACCGCCGACTTGCCGCCGCTCGCCGTCAGGCCATTGACCGCGGCGCGGAACGCTTCGCCCCGAGCCTCGAAGTCGCTGAACTGGTCGAACGAGGCGCAGGCCGGCGAGAGCAGGACGACGGCGTCCTCCCGCTCGCCGCGGCGTCGGCATAGGCTTGCTGAACCGCCTTCTCCAGCGTGCCGCTCATCTTCACATCGGCCTTGCCGGCCAGGGTCGTGGCGAAGACGTTGGCCGCCTCGCCGATCAGATAGGCCTTGGCGATTCGCGGGAAGAGGTCCTTCAGGTCGTCGATACCGCCGGCCTTCGCGACGCCGCCGGCGATCCAGTAGAACTTCGGATAGCTGGACATCGCCTGGCGGGCGGCGTCGGCGTTGGTGGCCTTGCTGTCGTTGACGAAGCGGACCTTGCCGATCTTGCCGACCGTCTCCATCCGGTGCGCCAGGCCCGGGAAGGTCATCAGGCCCTCGACCGCGTCGTGGGCCGGGATGCCGATGGCGCGGGCGGCGGCGTAGGCGGCGGCGGCGTTCTGCCAGTTGTGGCGGCCCGGCAGGCTGCGGGCGCGAAGCAGGTCGGCCATCTCGACGACGCGCTCGCCCGTGGCGTCATAGAGCACGCCCTGCAGGGCGTAGACACCCCGGCCCATGGCCTTGCCGGCGCTGATCGGCCAGATGGTCCGGCGGTTGGCGGCGGTGATCTCGGTGCAGATCTGCTGGCACCAGGGATCGTCGACGCCGATGATGGCCGTGTCGCCCTTGCCCTGGTTGAGGAAGATCCGGCGCTTGGCGGCGATATAGCCGTCCATGCCGCCGTGGCGGTCCAGGTGATCGGGCGAGATGTTCAGCAGCACCGTGGCGTCGGCCTTCAGGCTGGAGGTCAGATCCAGCTGATACGACGACAGCTCCAGCACATAGACCGCGCCGCCGTGCATGTCCTCGAGACCCAGGACCCCCAGGCCGATATTGCCGCCGACCCGCGTGTCGCGGCCGGCCGAGGCGCAGAGGTGGCCGATCAGGGCGGTCGTGGTCGACTTGCCGTTGGTGCCGGTGATGGCGATGATCTTGGGCCGCTTGTGGACCGGCGCGGCGTTGACCGTGCGCGCGAAGAGCTCGACGTCGCCCAGGATCTCGACGCCGGCGGCCTTGGCCTTGTCGACCGTCCAATGCGGCTTGGGATGGGTCAGCGGCACCCCCGGCGACAACATCAGGGCGGCGAACTGGCTCCAGTCGGCGGCTTGCAGGTCTACGACGGGGAAGCCTTCGGCGGCCGCGGCTTCGCGGCTCTCCGGCTTCTCGTCCCAGAGGGCCACCTTCGCCCCACCCGCGATCAAGGCGCGCGCGGCCGTCAGTCCGGTTCGGCCCAGGCCGAACACCGCGACGGTCTTGTCCTCGAATCCGCGGACGGGGATCATACTCGGGCTCCCTAACGCAGTTTCAGCGTGGCGAGGCCGACGAAGGACAGCATCATCGCCACGATCCAGAACCGGATCACGACGGTGGATTTTGCCCAGCCCAGCTTCTCGAAATGGTGGTGGATCGGCGCCATCAGGAAGACGCGCTTGCCCGTCTTCTTGAAGTAGGCGACCTGGATCATGACGCTCAGCGCCTCGGCCACGAACAGGCCGCCGACGATGCCTAGAACGAGCTCGTGCTTGGCGCAGACGGCGATCGCGCCCAGCGCCCCGCCCAGGGCCAGCGAACCGGTGTCGCCCATGAAGATCTTGGCCGGCGGGGCGTTGTACCAGAGGAAGCCCATGCCCCCGCCGATGATCGCGCCGCACAGCACCGCCAGCTCGCCGACGCCCGGCGCGAAGTGCAGGTTCAGATAGTCGGCGAACTTGTAGTTGCCCACGAGGTAGGCGATTAGGCCGAAGGTCGAGGCGGCGAACATCACCGGCACGATGGCCAGACCGTCCAGACCATCGGTCAGGTTCACGGCGTTGGAGAAGCCGGCGATCGTGACCGCGGCGAACACCACGTAGAACCAGCCCAGATTGATCACCAGCGCCTTGAAGATCGGGAAGACCACGCTGGTCTCCATCCCCGGCGTCATCGGCGACTTGGGCGCCCACAGGATCAGGATCACGGCGGCGACGATGGCGACGGCGAACTGGGCGACCAGCTTCTGGACGCTGGAGAGGCCGGCCGTGGTCTGCTTGGTGACCTTGGCATAGTCGTCCATGAAGCCCAGCAGGCCGTAGCTGCCGGTGATCAGCAGCACGACCCCAGACGTGGATGTTGCGCAGGTCGGCCCACAGCAGGGCGCCCACGAACAGGCCGGCCAGGATCATGAAGCCGCCCATGGTGGGCGTGCCGGCCTTCTCGGTGACGTGACGGGCGATGCCGTCGGTGCGGATCGGCTGGCCCTTGCCCTGCTTGGCCTTCATCCAGCGGATGAAGCGCGAGCCCATGGCCACGGCGACGATATAGGCGGTCAGCATCGCCATGCCGGACCGGAAGGTCAGGTACTTCAAGAGGTTCAGCGCCGGGACATGCTCTTGCGAGCGCGCCAGCCATTCGTACAGGAAGTACAGCATCAGCCCTGTTCCCCAAGGTCGAGCTCGGCCAGGGCCCGGGCGAGAACCCCGGCCTTGGAGCCGTTCGACCCCTTCACCATCACCACGTCGCCCGGACGGATCGCCCCCGCCAGCTGCGCCGTTAACTTTTCAGTAACTTCCGCGTAGCCGCCTCGCCGAGTCGGCGGAAGCGCCTCCCACAGTGATTTCATGTGGACGCCTGCGACAAAAACGACGTCAACGTTTGCACGGTCGATCGGCTCTGCAAGCTCGGCGTGAAACCGGTCGCTGTCCTCGCCCAGTTCGAGCATGTCGGTCAGGGCCACGACCCGGCGACCAGCGACCTTGCGCGCGCCCAGGGTCTTCAGCGCGGCCTGCATCGAGACCGGATTGGCGTTGTAGCTCTCGTCGACCAGGGTGAAGGTCCCGCCGTCGATGCGGATGGTCTTCTCCGCCCCCCGGCCCTCGATCGGCGCGAAAGCCGCCAGCGCCGCCAGCGCCGTTTCGCGCGGCACGTCCAGCGCTTCCAGCATCAGCAGGACGCACAGGCTGTTGGGGCCCCAATGGACGCCGGTCTGGCGGATCGGGAAACTCAGGGGCTCGCCGCGAAGGTTGAGCGAAACGATCGCGCCCTCGCCGTCGACGGCGAATCCGGTCAGGCGGGCGGTCGCGCCCTCGGCCTCGCCGAAGCTCCAGACGGTCACGCCGGCCTTCTCGGCTTCGCCCTTCAGGAAGTCGAACCAGCGGTTGTCGGCGTTCAGAACCGCGATCCCGCCCGGCTGCAGGCCGGCGAAGATCTCGGCTTTCGCCCGCGCGACGCCCTGTTCGCCGTCGGGGAAGTTCTCCAGGTGGACGGGGCCGACCGTGGTGATCGCCACCGCGTGCGGCTGGACGAAGCCCGACAGCGGAATGATCTCGTCGGCGTGGTTCATGCCGATCTCGAACACGGCGCGCTCGGTGTCGCGCGGCATCCGGGCCAGGGTCAGCGGCACGCCGATATGGTTGTTGTACGACTTCACCGAGGCGTGGGCCTTGCCCGCCAGGCGCAGGCCGGCCTCGACGGCGCGGGTGACGCTGGTCTTGCCGACCGAGCCGGTCACGGCCCCGCGCTTGCACTGGGGGGCGCGCTCACGGGCGGCGACGCCCAACCGCTCCAGGGCCTTGAAGGTGTCTTCGACCATCACGGCCGGGGCGTCGACCGCCTTGGCGGCCAGGACGCCGGTCGCGCCGTTGGCGACGGCCTGCGGGACGAAGTCGTGACCATCCCGGACGCCGACCAGCGGCACGAAGAGGTCGCCCTTCTCCACCGTCCGCGTGTCGATCGAGACGCCGGTCACGGCGAAGTCGCCGACAACCGCGCCGCCGGTAGCCTTCGCGATCTCGTCAGCCGTCCAAAGAGCGTTTTCGGGCGCGTCAAGCATCCACGCCCTCCAGAGCTTCAAGCGCCTCGGCCACGTCGTCGAACGGGTGGACGACGCCGGCGACGATCTGGCCCTGCTCGTGACCCTTGCCGGCGATGACCAACACGTCACCCTCGCCCATCAGGTCCACGGCGGCGCGGATGGCGGCGCGACGGTCACCGATCTCGCGCGCGCCCGGCGCGGCCTCCAGGATGGCGGCGCGGATCGAGGCCGGGTCTTCCGAGCGCGGATTGTCGTCGGTGACGATGGCGATGTCGGCCAGCCGCGCGGCGATGGCGCCCATCAGGGGACGCTTGCCGCGATCGCGGTCGCCGCCAGCGCCGAACACGGCGATCAGCTTGCCGCGGGTATGGGGGCGCAACGCTTCCAGCACCGTCTGCAAGCCGTCCGGCGTGTGGGCGTAGTCGACATAGGCCTCGCCGCCCTTGGGGCCGCGACCGACGCGTTGCAGGCGACCGGCCGCGCCTTCGAGGGTTTCGAGCGCCTTCAGCACCTTGGCGACGCCTTCCCCGGCGGCGACGCACAGACCGGCGGCGACCAGCACGTTCGAGGCCTGGAAGGCCCCCGCCAGCGGCAGCTTGATATGATGGACGACGTCGTCGGCCTCGATGACCAGGTCCTGGCCGGCCGGGGTGGGCGTGCGCGAGATCAGGCGCAGGCCCTGGCCGTCTTCGCCCACCGAGAAAACACTTTGACCCGAGGTGATGGCGGCGGCGGCGAAGTTCGGAAAGGCCTCGCTGTCGGCGTTCAGCACCGCCGTCGCGCCGCCCGGCGTCAGGGTGTCGAACAGGCGCAGCTTGGCGGCGCGATAGGACTCCATCGAGCCGTGATAGTCGAGGTGGTCCTGGGTGAAGTTGGTGAAGCCGGCGGCGCGCAGCTTGACGCCGTCGACGCGGCGCTGGTCGACGCCGTGCGAGCTGGCCTCCAGGGCCAGGTGGGTGACGCCCATCTCGGCCAGGCGCGCGACCATCTCGGCCACGTCGCCGGCGTCCGGCGTGGTCAGGCCGGGCGGGGTCAACTGCTGGTCGGGCTTGCCCGCTTCGCTGACGACGACGCCGAGAGTGCCCATGCTGGCGGCCTTGTGGCCCAGCCTGGCGAAGATCTGGCGACAGAAGCCCGCGACCGACGTCTTGCCGTTGGTGCCGGTGACGGCCACGCACATGGCCGGCTGCTTGCCCCAGAAGGCGGACGAAGCCAGGGCGTAGGCCCGCCGGGCGTCCTCCGAGCGAACCACCGGCACGCCCAGCCCCTCCAGTCCGCCCTCAGGGGCCAGGATCGCCGCGGCGCCCTTGGACACCGCGCCCGGCGCGAAGTCGCGGCCGTCGACCTTGGTCCCCGGCAGGGCGGCGAACAGCCAGCCGGCCGTGACCTTGCGGCTGTCGGCGGTGACGCCGGCGATCACCGGATCGCTGGCGAACGGACGGTTGAAGAGTTCCGACAGATGTCTGGTCATAGCCCCGCCTCCGGTGTGGCGTTCTTCTCCGGGCTGGCGATGGTCACCAGCTCGGTCTTGCGTTGCACGCCCAGGAACGGCGCGATGCGTTCGATCACCTTGCCCGCGGGCGGCGCGCCGACCCAGCCGCCGGTCGAGAAGCCGAACGACTTCGCGTTGCCATGCGGCTCGTCCATCAGGATCAACACGAAGTAGCGGTCGGCCTCCAACGGGCCGTCGGTCGGGAACACCGCCGCGAACGACGAGACCTGGCGCTGGTGGTTGTAGCCGCGGATCGAAGGGTCGTATTTCTCGCCGGTGCCGGTCTTGCCGCCGACGGACAGGCCAGGCACGTCGGCCTTGCCGCCGCTGCCGCCGGGCAGGACGTTCGCCCGCATGATCTTCAGCATCTCGGCCGAGGTGCTTTCCGAGATCACCCGCTTGCCTTCCGGGCGCACGCCCAGCGGCAGCTTGCGGATGGTCAGTGGCCTCATCTCGCCGCCGTTCAGCAGGGCGTTCATCGCCTGGGCCAGGGCCAGCGGGCTAACGTTCATGCCGTGGCCGAACGATGTGGACGCCACCGCGTCCATGTCCCACTTGCGCGGCGTCAGCGGCCTGGCCGACTCCATCAGCTCGACCTTGGCCGGCTTGGTGAGGCCCAGGTTGGTGAAATACTGGCTGAGCCGCTCACCGCCGATCCGCTCGGCCAGCATGGCGGTGCCGATGTTCGACGAGTGCTTGAACACTTCGACCAGGGTCAGGATCGCCTTGGCGGCGTGGTAGTCGTGGATGGTGCGATAGCCCAGCTTGTAGGGCTCGCGTGCGTCGAAGGTCGAGGCGGGCGTCGCCACGCCCGTATCCAGACCGATGGCGACGGTGAACGCCTTGAAGGTCGAGCCCATCTCGTAGACCGAGGCTGCGGCCCGATTCAGGCGCTGCTCGTCGGTCGCCTCGCCCGGCTTGTTGGGGTCGAAGTCGGGCAGGCTGGCCAGACCCAGGATCTCGCCCGTGTGGACATTGGTCACCAGGCCCACCGCGCCCTTGGGCGTGAATTCGGCGGCGGCCTTGCGCAACTCGTCCTCGAGCGCGGCCTGGACGCGGATGTCGATCGACAGCTGGGTGGGACCGCCCTCGCCGCCGGCGGCCTTGCGGATCGGATCGTCCAGGGCGCGCTCGGCGCCGGCCAGGCCCTTGCCGCCGCTGTCGACAAAGCCGATCAGGTGCGCGGCCGTCGGACCCAGCGGGTACATCCGCCGCTCCTGCTCCTCGAACGAGATGCCGGGCAGGCCCAGATTGAAGATGGCGTCCTTCTCGTCGGGCGTCAGCCCGCCCAGGACAAAGGCGCGGTGGTCGCCGAACACGGCCTTGTCCAGGCGCTTGGCCGGAACCTGCGGCAGGGCCTTGCCCAGGGCGCGCCGCACTTCCTTGGCGTCCCAGACCTCGCGCGGATCGACATAGAGCGCGTAGTGGGCCAGGTCGACGGCCAGCAGCTTGCCGTTGCGGTCGACCACGTCGCCCCGCGCGCCGTCGGCGCCCTGGGCGTAACCATTGCCCTGTCCCGCGTGCGAGAAGAGCGCCGCCCACCCCGCGCCCAGGCCGACGCCGACGAAGCACAGACTGAAGAAGCCCATGACCAGGAAGATGCGGATGCGCGTGTCATCCTCGGGCTTGGCGGCGGCGCGCGAGCGCTCGAACGCGTGCTCCAGCCGCCAGACGCGTTCGATCAACCACCGCCAAAGCGGCGACTGGAAGCCGCCGGGACCCAGGTTCGAGAGGCTCATCGCTGAGCCTCCGGCGGAGCCGGCGGCGGGACGTCGTCAGGCAAGGCCTCGGGCGCATCGGCGGCCAGGGCCTCGGGCGCGACGGGCGCGGCCGAGATCGGGACGCGCGGCAGTTCGCGGCGGCGCGCGACGTCGATCAGGGCGTCCTCGGTGATCTCATGGTCCGGCGCGATCGGCTTCAGCTGCATCATCTGCGCCAGCTGTTCGATGCGACGCGGCTGTTCCAGGTGGGCGACCTCGGCTTCCAGCAAACGCTTGCGGACGGCCTCGTCGCCGATTTCCTGTTCGATGCGGCCGATCTCCTGGCGCTCGCGCCCCGCGAAGGTCTTGGCCAGATAGACGCTGGTCACCAGGGTCAGCAGGACGCCCATGCCCGCGACCTCGACGACGCGGAAACCCCGGATGCGGCGATCGAACAGGCCGACGCTGGTCATGCGCCGGCCTCCCACACAGGCGCCGCCGTGCGCACGGCGGCGCGGAGCTTCGACGAGCGCGCGCGCGGATTGACGGCCAGCTCGGCCTCGCCCGGCGCGATGGCCTTGTTGGCGATCAGCTGGAAGCTGGCCGGCGCGCCGGTCGGCGCCTGGGGCAGGTGGCGCGAGCCTCCCGGCGTGCGCCCGGCCCGCTCGGCCAGGTAAGTCTTGACGATGCGATCTTCCAGCGAGTGGAAGGTCACGACCGCCAGCCGGCCGCCCGGCTTCAGGATGCGCTCGGCGGCGGCGAGACCCGCCTCCAGTTCGGCCAGTTCCTCGTTGACCGCGATCCGCAGCCCTTGGAACGAGCGCGTGGCGGGATGGACCTTGGCGCCCTTGCGGCCGCCCAGGGCGCGCTCGATGACGTGGGCCAGATCCAGGGTGCGCTCGAACGGGCGCTCCTCGCGGCGCTTGACGATGAAGCTGGCGATGCGGCGCGAGGCGTGCTCCTCGCCATAGACATAGAGGATGCGGGCCAGCTCGGTGTGGTCGAGCTCGTTGACGAGGTCGGCGGCGGTCGGACCGGTGTCGCTCATCCGCATGTCCAGCGGGCCGTCACGCATGAACGAAAAGCCACGCTCGGCCTCGTCCAGCTGCATGGACGACACGCCGATATCGAGCACCACACCGTCGACCGACTGCGGCTCGAAGTGCTCGGCCATCCGGGAGAAGCGGTCCTGGATCAGGCGGAAACGATCCGCCGGCAGACCTTCGGTGAACTTCTGGACGGTCGGATCGCGATCGAAGCCCACGACGGTCGCGCCAGTGGCCAGGATGGCGCGAGTATAACCGCCCGCCCCAAAGGTGCCGTCGATGATGGTCTCGCCCGGCCCCGCGCCCAAGGCGTCCACGACCTCATCCAGCAGAACCGAGATATGCGGGGCTTCGCTCACGAGGCGCTCCCCAGCCTGGCCATGCGCTGCTGCGCGCGCAGAGCCGCCAGGCCTTCCCGGGCCAGGTCACGCTGCGCCGCGCGATGGGCCTGGAAGGCCTCGCGCGACCAGATCTGAAAACGCTCACCCATACCGACGACGGCTACCCAATCCGTGAGGCCGCACATTTCGCACAGCTGGTCGGGAAGCGTAATGCGACCAGCTGTATCAAACGACAGCTTGGCCATGCCACCCAGGACGCTGGTTTCCAGGGCCGTGCGAGTTGGATCGCCGAACGGCATCTCGTCGATCACGGTCAGGTAACGGTCGAACAAAGCTTTTCCGCCAGCCTCAAGGCAATCGGCCTCGATCGAGGGGAAGCAGAAAATGCCGTCGAACATGCCGGAGACGGCCGCGCGGAATTCCTGCGGCACAACGATGCGCCGCTTGCTGTCGAGCTGTTTCTCGAACGTCGAGAGAAACACTGAAGCCAACCCCGCCCAAGCCCAAGCCGGTCGGCGAGCTGCCATGCCTCGCCCCGACGCAAATTGGGTTAACATGGGATGAACTGGGAGACAATGACACCGGAACGCGTTTCATCGACAATTCAAAGATGTCGCACCCCTTCTTCACTAAGTGTGGAAGTTAATCCACAGAACATACACAGAACTGATGACGCAAACGCCTTAACCCGTCCCAGTTCTTCCCATTGGATGTGAATTTCAGGCGCCGCGGCCCTCCCCTGCTCGCGGGAAGACTCGAACAGGCCGCACCTAGACGCGCTCTGTCGCCTCCCCACTAAACAGGCGAGGATGGGGACCAGATGATCTGTAAGCCGGGTTCTGTTCCGCTCCCGAAGAAGCGGCGACGATCATTCCTCTAGGCCGGCCATTGCTGGACGGCTCTCGCGACCTACCCGGACCCTCTCGGCCAGTGACGGCCTATCCGACGCGAGGCCGGCGCGGGGTCCCTATTCGGTCTTGCTCCAGGCGGGGCTTGCCATGCCGTCCCTGTCGCCAGGTCCGCGGTGGGCTCTTACCCCACCCTTTCACCCTTCCCGCCCCGTAGGGAGGAGGTTTGCTTTCTGTGGCGCTATCCCTGGGATCACTCCCGGTGGGCGTTACCCACCGCCTTGTCACCGTGGAGCCCGGACTTTCCTCGGCGTCCGAAGACGACGCGACCGCCCGATCATCTGGTCCGGGACGGTGTTTGACGGGGTGGAGGCCAAACGTCAACGCTTCAGCGTCAGAGGTCTCGCATCAGGCGCGCGATCGGATGCTCGCCCAGCCCCCGAGCCGCACCCAACCGATCGGCGTCGTTCTTGTTCTGCGAGAGCTTGAAGGTCCCGTCCAGCCGCTCGACGAACAGCCGCCCGCCCATGATCCCGCGCAGCAAGGCCTCGAACTTGCCGGGCTTCATCTTGTCGCGGGTCCAGGGCGGCTTGGGCAGCAGCCGCGCCTCCTCCTGGGCCGAGAGGTCGTCGAGCAGAGCGATCAGTTCGGCGTCGTTCAGCGGCGCGACCGAACCTTCGGCCTCGACGGACTGGTAGTTCCAGGTCGGCACCTGGTCGGCGCTCTCGTACCAGTCGGGGCTGATATAGGCGTCGAGCCCCGCGGCCAGCACCACCGCCCGGAAGCCCTGGGTCAGGTGTGGGGTAAGGACGTTGCCGCGCGACAGGTGGAAGTCGAGGGCGATCTCGCCGTCCAGGTCGCGGATCACGACGGGCGACTGAGCCACGAACGGTCGCCCGCCGACGCTGGCGGCGATCGTCACGAACGGATGCGCCCGCAGAAAGTCCAGCAGGACCTCGCGGTCCTCGACGCGAAAACGGCCGTCCGGATGCATCAGTCGGCCGCCGCGCGCAGCAGGCCCACCAGACGCGCCCGGGTTTCGCCGTCGGCGACGCCGTCGAAGCGACTCTGCAGCCAGTGACGCTGGAAGGCCGAGATCACCGTCGTGGTCCACTCGTCGTACTTGCCGGTCGGGGCGCAGTCGAAGCCCAGGCGGGTCAGGCCGGCCTGCAGCGCGAAGACGCCGGTCCCCTCCTCGCCCGGGCCCAGCGGTGCGCCGGGCGACGGCGGCGGTTCGATCCAGAGACCGTGGCCGCTTTCGGCGAGACGCTTCCAGGGGAAGAGCTCGCCCGGATCGACCTTGCGCGCGGGAGCGACGTCGGAATGACCCAGGATGCGGCTATCGGGGATCATCCAGCGCGAGCGCACGTCGGCCAGCAGGTTGATCACCGAGGCGATCTGCGCCTCGGGGAACGGGCGATAGCCGAACTCGTGGCCGGGATTGACGATCTCGATGCCGACCGAGGCCGAGTTGATGTCCTTGACACCCTTCCAGAAGGCGGCGCCCGCGTGCCACGCGCGGCGCTCCTCGGGCACGAGGCGAAAGATGCGGCCGTCTTCCTCGACGCAGTAGTGCGCCGAGACCTTGGCCTCGGGATCGCGCAGGCGCTCGATCGCCGCCTCGCCGGTCTCCATGCCCGTGTAGTGCAGCACGATCGTGTCGGGCACGGCCTTGCGGGCGTCGAAATTGGGCGATGGGGCCTCGATAAGGTTGAGACTCATTGGGCGCGGTTCCGGATCGACATCAGCAACGGCATGACCTGATTCCGCCGAAGCGCGATGATCAAGACGCCGATCAGGGCCAAGCCGGCC
Source organism: Caulobacter sp. UC70_42 (assembly GCF_044056025.1). NCBI lineage: Bacteria > Pseudomonadati > Pseudomonadota > Alphaproteobacteria > Caulobacterales > Caulobacteraceae > Caulobacter > Caulobacter sp. UC70_42. The sequence goes on from NZ_CP171994.1 coordinate 5,490,369, forward strand.
CCCACGCCCATCCGCAGGTCGAAATGATCGTGGGTGACCAGCACGCCCAGCAGGATGGTGAAGAGCGGCGTCAGCAGGGTGAGCGGAGCGATCAGATTGGCCTCGTAGCGCTGGATCAGCCCGTAATAGGCCGTATGGGCCACGACCGAAACCACCAGGGCCGAGAACACAACCGCCGCCACGAACGGCCAGCCGGCGGCGATCCCCGCCGTAACCTGTCCAGGCTCGATCGCCGCGCTCATCGCCGCCAGCGGCCAGATCGACGAGAAGCCGACCCAGGCCTGGAACTGCAAGGGCTTCACGCCCTCGACCTGCTTCATCATCACCGCGCCCAGCGAGCCGGCGAAGGCGGCGGCGACGATCAGCCAGAGCCCGGGCGACAGCACGAAACCGTGCGGGCTCCACATCACCGTCACCGCCCCGGCCAAGGTCAGGGCGATGCCAAGCCCCCGCCGCCAGCGGATTGTCTCGCCCAGCATCACCATCGACAGCAGGGTCGTGAACGGCACCCCAAGCTGGATGACCACCGAAGCGGCCGACGGCGAGGCGGTCTTGAAGCCCATGAACAGCAGGGCGAAGTTCCCCGCCCCCATCAGCAGCGCCACCACCACGATCCGCCAGGTCGGCCGGGGCGCGGGCAGCAGCCAGGGCAAGGTCACCAAGGCCACCAGGGAGAAACGCACCGCCGCGTAGAACAGCGGCGGCACGCCCCAGTGGGCGACCACGATCTTGGAAATGATGTTGTTGCCCGCCCAAACCAGACAGATCAGGACGAGAAGGCCGAAGTCGCGAAGGGACATGAAGTATCCGATAGGCCGCGGTTGACGTTCGGTCAAAACGGTCGTTTGTTAGTGAACACTGTTCACATACGACCACGCCGGGTCAACCGGCGGGCGTGAAGACCGGGCGGGAAACGGAATGACCATCGAACATGTCGACGTCCTGATCGTGGGCGCGGGGCTTTCGGGGATCGGCGCGGCCTATCACCTGAAGAAGCATTGTCCCGGCAAGACCTACGCGATCCTGGAAGGGCGCGAGGCGATCGGCGGCACCTGGGACCTGTTCCGCTATCCGGGCATCCGCTCCGACAGCGACATGTACACCCTGGGCTACAGCTTTAAGCCTTGGAAGGCCGCCAAGGCCATCGCCGACGGCCCCTCGATCCTGAGCTATGTCCGCGAAACGGCGCGTGAGCACGACATCGACCGCCACATCCGCTTCAAGCACATGGTCAAGCGCGCCAGTTGGTCGACCGAAACCGCGACCTGGACGATCGAGGCCGAGCACGACGGCCAGACGGTCACCTTCAGCTGCGGCTTCCTCTACATGTGCGCGGGCTATTACCGCTATTCGGCCGGCTATACGCCCGAGTTCGCGGGGACCGAGCGCTTCAGGGGAACGATCGTCCACCCGCAGCACTGGCCCGAAGGCCTCGACTACACGGGCAAGAAGGTCGTGGTCATCGGCAGCGGCGCCACCGCCGTGACCCTGGTGCCCGAGATGGCCAAGACGGCCAGCCACGTCGTCATGCTGCAGCGCTCGCCGACCTATGTGGTCTCGCGCCCGGCCGAGGACGGGATCGCCAACTGGCTACGCTCCAAGCTGCCGGCCATGACCGCCTATGGCCTCACCCGCTGGAAGAACGTCCTCTTCCAGATGCTGTTCTTCAACATGGCCCGCAGGAAGCCGGAGAAGGTCAAGGAACGCCTGCTGGGCATGGTCCGCGAGCACCTGGGTCCGGACTACGACATCGAGACCCACTTCACGCCGCGCTACAATCCGTGGGACCAGCGCCTGTGCCTGGTGCCGGACGCCGACCTGTTCGAACTCGATCAAGTCGGGCGCCAGCTCGGTGGTAACCGACCACATCGAGACCTTCACCGAGACCGGCCTCCGCCTGAAGTCCGGCAAGACCCTGGACGCAGACGTCATCGTCACCGCCACGGGCCTGCAGATGCAGCTGCTCAGCGGCATGGAGGTCGTGGTCGACGGCAAGGTCGCCGACCTGTCCCAGTCGATGAGCTACAAGGGCATGATGTTCAGCGACGTGCCGAACCTGGCCTCGGCGTTCGGCTACACCAACGCCAGCTGGACCCTGAAGGCCGACCTGACCAGCGAATATGTCTGCCGCCTGCTGAACCACATGACCCGCACGCGCACCGACTTCTGCGTGCCGCGCGTCGACGGCGAGATGGAGGTCGCGCCATGGCTCGACTTCTCGTCCGGCTACGTCACCCGCGCGATCGGCCAGTTCCCCAAGCAGGGCCTGCGCAAGCCGTGGAAGGTGCACCAGAACTACGCCCTGGACCTGGCCGCCCTGCGCCTAGGCAAGGTCGAGGACGGGGTGATGCAATTCGGGCGCAAGACCGGCGTCAAGGCCCAGCCCGCGAAGGCGACGGAAGCGGCCTGACGGGGCCTCCCTATCGCCATCCCCCTCCCCGCCTTCGCGGAATGGGCGGTATCGGGGATAAAGCTATGCCTCGTCGTCGAACCCATCGTCGTCCGCCGTCGGAGCCGTCACCGGTGAGGCCTTCGGCGTCTTGCGCTTCACGAACCGCAGGGCGGTGTGGGTCTTGGAGAAGGCGCAGACCTTGGTGTCGGACAGGCCAAAGCCGCGCGCGGCGGTCAGCACGTCGGTGTCCTTCAAAGGCGCGCCCTTGCCCTTCTGGGAGACGATCCAGATCGCGCCCTTGTCGGCCAGGGTCCACATCAGGTTCTCCAGCCGGTCGAGATCGGCCAGGTCGTCGGCGGCCAGGAACAGGATGTCGACACCCTCGGCCTCATCGGCGTCGACGGGCTCGACGCGGGTCGCCAGCTCGGCCAGGAACGCCTCGTCCTCGACGCCGTCGACAACCACGGTCATGCCCGGCTTGACGCCCAGCTTGTCCAGGCGCGAGGGCGGGTTCTGGATGGCGTGCAGCCACTTATCGGCCTGACCCGGCTCCAGCGTGAAGCGCGTGCCGTCGCTCAGCACCAGGTCATCGCCCTCGGTCCGCAGGTTCTTCAGGGCGTGGCCCTGGTAGATGCCGCGATAGGCCCCGCGGAAGATCAGCTTCGGCGGCTCCCACAGCAGCTTGCCCTCGCTCTCGCCGTCCGACAGCTGCCCCCAGACGCCACTCGCTTCCTTGCCCATGACCTCAAGCGCCCTTGAACACGGGCGCGCGCTTTTCGAGGATCGCGTCGACGCCTTCCATGTGGTCCTCGGTGTGGTGGGCGATGGCCTGGGCGGCCGCGCTCATCTCCATCAAGGTGTCGTAGCTGGCGGTCTGGCCGTGCTTGAGCAGGCTCTTGGCCATGCGCAGGGCGTGCGGCGGCTGCTGGGCGATTCGGTTGGCTAGGGCCATCGCCTCGTCCATCAGGGTTTCGGCGGGCACGGCCTTGCTGATCAGCCCCCATTCGGCGGCCTTGGCCGCGTCGATCACGTCGCCGGTGAACAGCAGTTCGGCGGCGCGGCTCATGCCGATCGTGCGCGGCATCAGCCAGGCGCCGCCGTCGCCGGGGATCAGACCCAGCTTGAGGAAGGTCACGCCGAACTTGGCGGTGTCGGCGGCGATGCGGATATCGGTCATGCAGGCCACGTCGCAGCCCAGGCCGATCGCCGCCCCGTTCACCGCCGCGATCGACGGAACCTCCAGGCCGTAGATGGCCCGCACCACGCGGTGGATGTTCTTGCGATAGCCGTCGCGGATCGCCACGCCGTTGCCGGCGAACGCTCCCTCGCGGGCCTTCATCGCCTTGACGTCGCCACCGGCCGAGAAGGCCTTGCCCGCGCCGGTCAGGATCACGCAGCGGATGTCCTGGTCATCATTGATCGCCTCGCAGGCGGCCGCCACCTGGTCGCCGTCGCCCGGGGCGCCCAGGGCGTTCATCGCCTCGGGGCGGTTCAGGGTGAGGATGGCGACGTGGCCGCGCTTCTCGGTGAGGATCAGGGACAAGGTGGACGCTCCTGCGAATTCTGATTTTTCCTTTCCATAGCCTGCTTTCCTTCGCCGTGCAGCCGAACTGGATCGTACAACCAGTGCGTTCACACCGATCACGAAAACGCGACTGGCGCGCTGGCGCGCGTCGACATTGACTAGGCTAAGGGACGATCACGAAGGCTGCGGTGAATGACCGAGCACGGGAAGGCCCGACACGTGTTGATTATCGAGGATGAAATCCTCGTCGCGTTCGAGGTCGAAGCCCTCCTGGCGGAGCAGGGCTTCACGAGTTTCGATATCGCCGACAGCCTGTCGGACGCCTTGGCCATGGCCATGGCCAATCCGCCAGATCTGATCACCGCCGACTATCGAATCGTCGGCGGCACCGGCGTGGAGGCGGTCGAGGCCATCCAGCGTCAGCTTGGCCGCATCCCGGTCGTCTATGTCACCGGCAACGCCGACCAGCTTCAAGGTCGCCTCACGCCCATCGTCGACAAGCCGATCTCGGCGCGCCGCCTGCGCGAAGCCTGCGTCCGCGCCGCCGCGTCCTGAGATTGTCCCCCGCCGGTCGAGGCCCTAGGCTCACGGCTCCGGGAGGACGCGATGCACCAGATCACCACCCTCGAAGCTCTCGAGGCGCTGTATCAGCCCCAGCCCGCGCCCGCCTCGACCGTCAAGGTCACGGACCACATCACCCCGCACTACGCGGCCTTGATCCAGGCCTCGCCGTTCGCGGCCCTGGCCACCGTCGGGCCCGAGGGCCTGGACTGCAGCCCGCGCGGCGACCTGCCAGGCTTTGTCCGCATCGCTGATCCCAGGACGCTGATCCTGCCCGACCGGCGCGGCAACAACCGCATCGATTCGTTGCGCAATGTCGTCCGCGACCCGCGCGTGGCGCTGCTGTTTTTGATCCCGGGCTCGGGCACGACCTTCCGCGTCAATGGCCGGGCGGTGCTGAGCGTCGATCCCGACCTGATGGCCAGCTTCGCCGTCGACGGAAAGCCGCCGCGCACGGCCATGGTGGTCACGGTCGTGGAAGCCTACTTCCAATGCGCCCGCGCCATCGTCCGCTCGGGCCTCTGGAAGCCGGAAAGCCAGGTCGACCCGAAGTCCCTGCCCACGCCCGGCGCCATGCTCGCCGGCGTCACGGCCGGGGATGTCGGCGGCGAGACCTACGACCGCGAATGGCCGGACCGCGCGGCCAAGACGATGTGGTGAGCTTCAGCTCTCCTCGATCTGGCGTTCGTCCTCTCGGCTGATCGAGACCTCCTCGAAGTCCAGCTCCTCCTGCAGGATCAGGAAGGCGTCGGCGCCGACGGACTGGGTGTCGCGCAGCGCCTCCAGCCGCTCTCGCTGGCGACGGATGGCCTTGAGGCCCAAGGTTCGTCGGATCTCCATCTCGCCGGCCCGCGGCGGAGTCTCGGGTCGGGACGGCGGCGAAACGGTAGCGCCAGTGATCGGCGGCCGCGCCCGTCTTGCCCTGCAGCGCCTCGAGGGCGACGCTGGCCATGTCGGCGCGGATGCGAGCCAACTCCTCGTCGAGGCCGTTCTCGCCATCCAGGCCCAGCAGATGGACCAGCGGCGACAGGGTCAGGCCCTGCACTACCAGGGTGGCCAGCACGACGGCGAATGCGGTCAGCACGATCAGGTCGCGCTGCGGGAAGTCGCCCGGCAGGGCGAAGGCGGTCGCCAGGGTGACGAGGCCCCGCATGCCGCACCAGCCAACCAGGACGCCGTGGCGCAGGCTGGGCGTCGGATAGGCGTCGCCGCGCAGACCGGGAAAGAGCTGGGACAGCCGGATATAGGTCAGCACCCAGACCATCCGCACCACGATCAGGCAAACCACCACGGCCGCGGCGAAAGCCGCCGCTTCCATCAGGCGCTCGCGCGGCATGCCGGCGACGATGGTCCGCGCCTGCAGCCCCATCAGCAGGAAGGCCAGGACGTTCAGGAGGAACACCGACGACGTCCAGACCGCGAAGGTGTGGATCCGCATGCGCGGCGGGGTCCGCAGCCCCGCGGTGCGGGCCACGGTCATGGCGAAAGCCACCAGGCACAGCACCGCCGACAGGCCCAGTCGCTCGGCGATGATCCAGGCCCCGAAGCAGGTGACGAACTCGGCCATGGTGCCGCCCAGCGTGCCGGTGACGAAGGGATTCACCAGCCGCAGCACGCGCGCCAGGACGATCCCCAGGATCACCCCGCCGGGCGCGGCCAGGGTCAGCTTCACGGCCAGGGCGGCGTCGATGCCGCCCTGGGCCTGGAACGCCAGCGCCGCCGAGAACAGCAGCAGGGCCGAGGCGTCGTTCAGCAGGCTCTCGCCCTTCAGCACCGCGACGGAGCCGCGTGGCAGGCTTACGCTGGTGAGGATGGCGGTGGCGGCGGCGGCGTCTGGCGGGGCGACGATCGCGCCCAGGACCAGGGCCGCGGCGATCGGCAGGCCCGCCATGGTCACGCCCAGCCACGCCACCGCGCCAGCGCTGAGGATCACCGCCACGATGGCCAGGGCGAACAGGGGCCGCCAGAGCTTGCGCGCATCGCCGATCGGAAAGTCGAAGCCTGCATCGACCAGCACCGGGGCCAGAAACAAGGCGAGCGCCGTATGCGGCTCGATCGAGATCTTCGGCGCCCCGGGAACCAGGGCGAAGCACACGCCGGCGGCGGCCAGCATGGTCGGATAGGGCACCTTCAGCCGACGCGAGACCTGCAGCAGCAGGACCGCGGCGGCCAGCAGGACCAGCAGGCTCTCGAAAAACCTCAAGCGCGGCGTCTCCGGGATCGACGCGCGAGCTTACGCGGCTGATCTCAAAACAAAAGCGGCCCTGGGCTCCCCACCCAAGGCCGCTTGAAACACATTGAGTCGCCCCAAGTCGCCTTGGAGAACGATGCTTAGTCGTCGCGGTGGACGCGTTCGCGGCGCTCGTGGCGTTCCTGGGCTTCGACGCTCATGGTCGCCGTAGGGCGAGCATCCAGTCGAGCCAGGCCGATCGGCTCGCCCGTCTCCTCGCAATAGCCGTAGGAGCCATCCTCGACGCGGCGCAGGGCCTGGTCGATCTTGGAAATCAGCTTCCGTTGACGATCGCGGGTACGGAGCTCAAGAGCCCGGTCGGTTTCCGAGGACGCGCGATCAGCGAGATCGGCGTGATTCTCGGTTTCTTTCTGGAGATGGGCGACCGTTTCGCGAGATTCGCGAAGGATCTCCTCTTTCCAGGCCAGCAGCTTATTCTTGAAATACTCAAGCTGCCGTTCATTCATAAAAGGCTCGTCCTCGGAAGGACGATAGTCAGACTTCTCGACAAGAACAGTGGCCGTTTGCATCAACGCCTCACGCCCCAATGAACTCAGCCCTTAAGGGCTGCGTGCTTATAGCAAAAGGTGAGCCGGGTTCAATGAACCTCGCGTGAGCGGCGCGTTCAGGTCGCGCGCCTCCCGTCAGAGGGCCGTGAACACGGCGACGACGAGTGTAAAACGCGCGAGAAAGCCAAGCGTGGCAGGCAGGAGCCAAATTCAAGGCTCCCGCCCTGGCCATGTCAGCTACGCGCCTGAAGCTTGGCCAGCTCGACGGCGGCCCGGGTTTCGATTTCATTGAGGATCCCCTCCAGGTTGGGATCGTCGGTATTGTCCCGCTGTTCGCGGATGGCCCGCGTCAGGCGGTCGAGGGTGTCCGACGAGATATCGCCGTCGATCAGTCCGACCCGCACATCGCCCAGCAGGTCGAGGATATGCTCGGCGCGGCGCACCGCGCGGCGCTTGCGCTCCAGAGGATTGCCGACCGCGCTCATCGCCTGCAGGGCCAGGAGGGCGTCGACCGACCCGACGCCGGACAGACCGCCGACCGAGGCGGTGCTTGCGGCCCCGCTGGCGGCGTTCACAGACGGAAGCGAAAAGCCCGTCGACCCGCCGGCCGGCTTGGCCCGCGACGCGCCGCTCGCACCTACGCCCCCCGTGCTGGAAACCTTCATCCGACAGCTCCAAAAAGCTCATGCGCGCGAGTCACTTATCCCGCGGTGACCCCAATATCCAACGGCGCGCTTGAAGTATGGTTAATGCCGGGCAGATTTTGCCGCGAGGCGCCGGGGCGGACCATCGTCGAATCCGGAATCCCTTGAGTCACAACGATCTAGGCGGCGGCGAGGAATTGGCCCGCTTCTGGCATGGGGCGGCGCGGGGACGGTTCCCCACGACGAGATTGCCATGCCGCGTTCATTCTTTCGCACCCTGCTGATCGCCCTGGCCGCCGTCTCGGCCCTCGTGGCCGCGCCGGCGTTCGCCAAGTCGCGGATCAAGGATATCGTCGCTTTCGAAGGCGTCCGCGACAACCCGCTGGTCGGCTATGGCATCGTCGTCGGCCTGAACGGCACGGGCGACAGCCTGCGCAACGCGCCGATGACCAAGCAGAGCCTGGAAGCGATGCTGGAGCGCCAGGGCGTCAACGTCCGCGACGGCAATCTCAACACCAAGAACACCGCCGCCGTCATGGTCACGGGCAACCTGCCGCCGTTCTCGGCCGCCGGCTCGAAGCTGGACGTGACCGTGTCGACCCTGGGCGACGCCAAGAGCCTGCTGGGCGGCACCCTGCTGGTCACCAGCCTGCAAGGCGCGGACGGCCAGACCTACGCCGTGGCGCAAGGCACGGTCCAGACCGGTTCGGTCTCGGCCGGCGGCGCTTCGGGCAGTTCGGTCACCAAGGGCGTGCCGACCGCCGGCCGCATCGCCGGCGGCGGCGTCATCGAACGCGAAATCAATTTCCAGATGGTCAGCATGGACATCATGCGCCTGACCCTGCGCAATCCGGACTTCACCACCGCGCGCCGCGTCGCCGACGCCATCAACGCCAGGTTCCCCGGCTGCGCCCAGGCCCAGAACCCCACGATCATCGCCACCCGCGCGCCGGCCGGCATGGACATGATCAGCTTCATGACCGCCATCGAGAACATGGAGGTCGAGCCCGACGGTCCCGCCAAGGTGGTGATCGACGAGGTGGCCGGCGTCATCGTCATGGGCGACGACGTCCGCATCAGCAAGGTGGCGATCGCCCAGGGCAACCTGACCATCTCGGTCCAGGAAAACCCCGCCGTCAGCCAGCCGGCGCCCTTCAGCCAAGGCCAGACGGCCGTGGTTCCGCAATCGACGGTTAACGTTGAGGAGGAAAAGGGCAAGAAACTGCTCACCCTGGGCGGCTCGCCGTCGCTCAAGAGCCTGGTCGGCGGCCTCAACGCGCTGGGCGTGACGCCCCGCGACATGATCTCGATCCTGCAGGCCGTGAAGGCCGCGGGCGCCTTGCAAGCCGACATCGAGGTGATGTGATGAGCACGCTGTCGACGATCTCCACCTACGTTCCGCAGTTCGGCGCGACCGCCGCCACCCTCAAGACGGCCGCCAAGGCGGTGAAGGCCGCCGCGACCACGGCCCAGGGCGCGGTTCAGGACGCCGCCAGCGCGACCAAGGAAGCCGCCCAGCGCGCCAAGATCGCCGATACGGCCAAGACCTTCGAGGCGTCCTTCATGTCCGTGATGATGCAGCAGATGTTCGAGGGCGTGAAAACCTCGGAACCGTTCGGCGGCGGCAACGGCGAGGAGATGTTCAAGTCGGTCCTGACCGACGCGATGTCGAAGGAAGTGACCAAGGCCGGCGGCATCGGCCTGGCCGCCACGATCCAGCGCGAAATGCTGAAGATGCAAGGTCTGAAGGAGTAGCCATGGCCATCGCCGCCGTAGACGCCGACGATCGCGTCCACCAACTGACCCTGCTGACCGAACGCCTCACGGACCTGATCGCCCTCGAGGCCTCGGCCTTCGAAAGCCACCGCCCGCACGAGGCGGCGCGATATGTCGAAGAGACGGCCAAGCTGGCCAATGTCTATCGGCATGAATCGATGCGGGTGCGCCACAACCCGGCCCTGCTCGAAAGCGCTCGCGCCGAGCTGCGTCAGCGCCTGATCCGCGCCACCGAGGCCTTCGACGCGGTGCTCGCCCGCCAGGCGCGCGCCGTGAATGCGGCCAAGACGGTGACCGAGGGCCTGGTCCACGCCGTGGCCCAGGAGATCGCCAGCCAACGCGCCGCCCCGGCCACCACCTACGGCGCCGGCGGCATGGTCAATGACCGCCCGCAGCACGGCGCGGCCATCACCCTGAACCGCAAGGCCTAGAAGAACGCGAACACCCCAGCGGCCCGCGCGGCGCCATGCGGGTCGCCGTAGTCGGCCACCGGATATTCCGCCACGACGCGCAGGCGTTCGGTCGGCAGGAAGGTCCGGAACGGATCGCCGATCAGGACCACGATCCCCGCAGTCAGGCACCGCTGAAGGAAGCGCTCGACCCGTTCGGCCAGGTCCGGATCGTAGAACAGGTCTCCCACCAGCATCAGGTCGACCTCCGGCGGATCGCCGCCGGTGATATCGGACCGCGCGACCTCGACCGCCACGCCGTTGGCGGCGGCGTTCAGGCGCGTGGCGGTCACGGCGTAGGGGTCGATATCGACCGCCCTCACCTCGGCCGCGCCAGCCAGGGCGGCGGCGATGGCGACGAGGCCCGAGCCCGCGCCCAGGTCCAGCACGCTCTGGCCAGCGACGATCTCTGGATGGTCGAGGACGTGTCGCGCCAAAGCCAAGCCACCGCCCCATGGCCGCGCCCAGTAGGGCGAACCGAAGTCCGGATCGGCCTCGGCCAGGCGCACCAGGCCGCTTCTGGGTCCCGCCCGGTGCAGACGGACCTCCGGCACGCCCGGGACGGCTTCCAGCGGCAGGCGGTCATGGATGAAGGCCTCAAGGTCGCTCGTCATGGCTCGCGGTCCACCTTAATCGTCCTTTCGACGCCGATCGCCTCGATAAAATCGGCGTCGTGGCTGACCACCAGCAAGGCTCCGTCATAGCCGGACAGCGCCGTCTCGACGGCCTCGATCGAGGCGAGGTCGAGATGGTTGGTCGGCTCGTCTAGGATCAGCAGTTGCGGCGGCGTGACGGCGCAGAGCACGCAGGCCAGGGCCGCGCGGAGCCGCTCGCCGCCACTGAGGGTTCCGGCGACCTGATGCGCCGCGGCGTTGCGGAACAGGAACCGCGCCAGGAATGCGTGGGCGTCGTTCTGACTCGCGGTCGGGTTCAAGCGGCGGAAATTCTCCAGAATGGTCTCGTCATCGTTCAGCAGCGCCGCCCTCTGGTCCAGCAGGGCGACCGGGACCGACAGCTTCACCTCGCCCGCCGTCGGGGCCAGCGCGCCGGTGGCCAGACGGATCAGGGTCGTCTTGCCCGTTCCGTTCGGCCCGGAGATCGCCACCCGCTCGGGCCCGGCGATGCGGAACGACAATCCGTCGATCACCGGCGTTCCGTCGGGCCAGGCGAAGGTCACCGCGTCGAAGGCCAGCACGCCGCGTCCTTCCGAAAGCCCGGACGACGGCAGGTCGAAGCCGAGGGTCCGGGCGCGCTCGACCCGCACCTCCGCCGAAGCCTTGGCCTGGGCCGCCTCCGCCGCCAGCTTCTCAGCCAGCTTGCCTTCTCGCGCTCCGCTCATCTCGGCCCGCTCGGCCATCATGCCCAGCACGATTTTCGGGGTCCCGCCCCGGTCCGCGAACTTGCGGCCGGCGGCGTCCCGGCGCTCCTTGCGCTCGCGGGCCACCTGCGCCTCGCGGGCGACGCGGCGAACCTCCTTCTCGGCGTGATCAAGGTCGCGCTGGGCGGCGTCCGCCTCGGCCGCCCTGCGCTCGGCATAGAGGTCCCAGCCGCCGCCATAGGACCGCGCGCCCAGCGAGGACAGCTCGACGATCCGATCCATGCCGCGCAGCAGGGCCCGGTCGTGGCTGACCACAACGGCCCCGCCGCGCCAACGGGCCAGCACCTTGGCGACAAGGGCTCGGGCCTCAGCGTCGAGATTGTTGGTCGGCTCGTCCAGCAGCAGAACGTCGGGCTGGGCCACCAGCAGCCGCGCCAGCCCCGCCCGCGTCGCCTGACCGCCCGACAACGCCGCCGCCGGTCGCTCGGGGTCGAAGCCCGTCAGGCCGACATCGGCCAGGGCCTGATCCAGCCGCGCTGGCAGTTCCCAGTCCGCTTCGGCCAGATCGGTCTCGTCGCCCTCCCCGCGCCCGATGCGCGACAGGCGATCCCAGTCCGCGCCGACGCCCAGCAGGTCGGCCAGTCGCGCCCGGTGCGAGACGTCCGGCGTCTGTTCGAGGATCGCGACCGCGCCGGCCCGCGTGACCGTCCCGGTCAGCGGCGCGCGCGTCCCGGCGACCAACGCCAGCAAGCAGCTCTTGCCGACGCCGTTGCGCCCGACGAGACCGATCCGCTCGGTCCCGATGGAAAGGCTCAGATTTTCGAAGAGAAGCCGGCCGTCAGGCGTGGCGGCGGAAACGGCGTCCAGAGTGACGAAGGACATGCGAACCCACGGTCAGGGAAACGGGAAGGACGAAGCGGTCTTCCGTCTTGCTGATCATGGGAGCCTCCATCGACTGGGAAGGACCGGTTTCTACGCCCCGGAACGCCGGTGGGCAAGCGTGACGGGCGCCGCAAGGATCGGGTGTCGCCCCCTTCGCGATTGGCGCGACAACGCCGCCATCACGAGGAGATCACCATGGCCTACGCCGTCACCAGCCTGTCCCCCGAACCGTTCGCCGCGCTGTTCCTCCTGGGCGACGAGGCCTTGGCCGCGCGGGGCGGCCGTCGCGTCATCGCCGACGCGCCCCTGGGCTTTCCCTGCCGGATCAGCCTGGACGACGCCCGGCCCGGCGAGACCCTGATCCTGGTCAACTACGAGCACCAGAGCGCGCCGACGCCCTTCCGCGCCAGCCACGCGATCTTCGTGCGCGAGGGGGTCGAGCCCGTCGTCATGGTCGACGAAATGCCGCCCGCCCTGCGCCGCCGGATGCTGTCCCTGCGGGCGTTCGACACGGATGGCATGATGCTCGCCGCCGATATTGTCGAAGGCAGTCAGGCTCGATCGCCGATCGAAAGGCTTTTCGAGGATCCGCGGATCGCCTATCTGCACGCCCACTACGCCAAGTGGGGTTGCTACGCGGCGCGGATAGACCGCGCCTGAGGCCAGGTTCTAGGTTGGCGCCATCTCGCGCAGGACCCAGACCAGCGAGCCGATCCCGGCGCAGAACACCATCATGTCGATGATGATCGAGCGCGGCTTGGGCGCCTTAAGGGCGTCGAACGCCTCCTGCTTGGCGTCCAGCTTGGCGTTCCCGGCCTCTTTCTTGGCCATCGCTCTTTCCTTCACATGGTCGAGCTTCGGCCCGAACCTGCGCTTTTAATCATGCGTGGACTGAAGAACCCGCTTCCAAACAGGGTTGAGGAGAGGTTGCCGCTTCAGCGCGCTTCCCGTGTCAGCCTGCTGACATTCATTGTCAGCAGCAGCGCCGCGGCGCGTGCGCGACATTTGTTCGCATGTTGTTCTTGTGTTAATTCGCGCGTCGAGCCCTACATATAGCCGCTGCGCCGCGACCAATGTCGCGGTCCAACGTTCCGGAAAACATGGCTGAGCAACTGAACTTCATCCGCGTTCGCGGCGCCCGTGAGCACAATCTCAAGGACGTCAGCGTCGACATCCCGCGCGGCGAGCTGGTCGTGCTGACCGGCCTGTCCGGCTCGGGCAAGTCGTCCCTGGCCTTCGACACGATCTATGCCGAGGGCCAGCGCCGCTATGTGGAGAGCCTTTCGGCCTATGCGCGTCAGTTCCTGGAACTGATGAGCAAGCCCGACGTCGACCTGATCGAGGGCCTGTCGCCCGCGATCTCGATCGAGCAGAAGACCACCAGCCGCAACCCGCGCTCGACCGTCGGCACCGTGACCGAGATCCACGACTACATGCGCCTGCTGTGGGCGCGGGTTGGGGTGCCCTACTCGCCCGCCACCGGCCTGCCGATCGAGAGCCAGACCATCAGCCAGATGGTCGACAAGATCACCGACCTGCCCGAAGGCACGCGCCTCTACCTGCTGGCCCCCGTCGTCCGCGACCGCAAGGGCGAATACCGCAAGGAGATCGCCGAGTGGCAGAAGGCCGGCTTCCAGCGGCTGAAGATCGACGGCGAATACTACCCCGATCGAGGACGCCCCGGTCCTCGACAAGAAGTTCAAGCACGACATCGACGTGGTCGTGGACCGCGTGGTCACCAAGCCCGACATGGAGCAGCGCCTGGCCGATTCCATCGAGCAGGCCCTGCGCCTCGCCGACGGCCTGGCCGTCGCCGAGTTCGCCAATATCGAGGAAGGCGAGAAGGAGCCGCGGCGTATCCTGTTCTCGGAACGCTTCGCCTGTCCGGTCAGCGGCTTCACGATCGCCGAGATCGAGCCGCGCCTGTTCTCGTTCAACAACCCGGCGGGCGCCTGCCCGGTCTGCGACGGCCTGGGCGCCAAGCTGGCCTTCGACGCCGACCTCGTCATCCCCGACAAGGACAAGAGCCTGCACAAGGGCGCCGTCGCGCCTTGGGCCAAGGGCCCTTCCCCGCTCTACACCCAGACCCTCCAGGCTCTGGCGCGCCACTACGGGTTCTCGATGGACGAGCCGTGGCATAAGCTGTCGCCCGACGCGCGCGACGTGGTGCTGAACGGGTCCAAGGGGACCAAGATCAAGTTCGTCTACGACGACAACGCCCGCAAGTACGAGGTCGAGAAGCCCTTCGAGGGCGTCCTGCCGAACCTGGAGCGCCGCTGGCGTGAGACCGACAGCAGCTGGGTGCGCGAGGAGCTGGGCCGCTACCAGTCCGACACCCCGTGCGAGACCTGCCACGGCAAGCGCCTGAAGCCCGAGGCCCTGGCCGTCAAGATCGACGCCATGGACATCGCCGAGGTGTCGATGCTGGCCATCCGTCCGGCCCGCGACTGGTTCGCCAGCCTGGACGGCAAGCTGACCGACAAGCAGATGGAGATCGCCCGGCGGATCCTGAAGGAGATCAACGACCGCCTGCGGTTCCTGGTCGATGTCGGCCTGGACTATCTGAATCTCTCGCGCGGCTCGGGCACCCTGTCGGGCGGCGAGAGCCAGCGCATCCGTCTGGCCAGCCAGATCGGCTCGGGCCTGACCGGCGTGCTGTATGTGCTGGACGAGCCGTCGATCGGCCTGCACCAGCGCGACAATACCCGTCTGCTGACCTCGCTGCAGGGTCTGCGGGACCTGGGCAACTCCGTGCTGGTCGTCGAGCACGACGAGGAGGCCATCCTCACCGCCGACTACGTGATCGACATGGGTCCGGCGGCGGGCGTCCATGGGGGCGAGATTGTCGCCGAGGGCACGCCCCAGCAGATCATGGACAATCCCAAGAGCGTCACCGGCATGTACCTGACCGGCGCGCGCGAGATCGAGGTGCCCGAACAGCGCCGGCCGATCAGCAAGAAGAAGGTGCTGAAGGTCGTCGGCGCCACCGGCAACAACCTGAAGAACGTCACGGCGGAGATCCCGGTCGGGACCTTCACCTGCATCACCGGCGTGTCGGGCGGCGGCAAGTCGACCTTCACGATCGAGACGCTCTACAAGGCCGCCGCGCGCCGCCTGAACAATGCGTCGGACGCCCCCGCTCCGCACGAACGGATCGAGGGCCTGGAGCAGTTCGACAAGGTCATCGACATCGACCAGAGCCCGATCGGCCGCACCCCGCGTTCGAACCCGGCGACCTATACCGGCGCCTTCGGTCCGATCCGCGACTGGTTCGCCGGCCTGCCCGAGAGCAAGGCCCGTGGGTATGGCCCCGGTCGCTTCAGCTTCAACGTCAAGGGCGGCCGCTGCGAGGCCTGCCAAGGCGACGGCGTCATCAAGATCGAGATGCACTTCCTGCCGGACGTCTACGTCACCTGCGATATCTGCAAGGGCAAGCGCTACAACCGCGAGACCCTGGACGTGCTGTTCAAGGGCAAGACCATCGCCGACGTGCTGGACATGACCGTCGAGGAGGCCGCCGACTTCTTCAAGGCCGTGCCGCCGATCCGCGACAAGATGGAGACCCTGAAGCGCGTCGGTCTCAGCTACATCAAGGTCGGCCAGCAGGCCACGACCCTGTCGGGCGGCGAGGCCCAGCGGGTGAAGCTGTCCAAGGAGCTGTCGCGCCGGGCCACCGGTCGGACGCTGTACATTCTCGACGAGCCGACCACCGGCCTGCACTTCGAGGACACCAAGAAGCTGCTCGAGGTGCTTCATGAGCTGGCCGACCAGGGCAACACCGTGGTGGTCATCGAGCATAATCTGGACGTGGTGAAGACCGCCGACTGGCTGATCGACTTCGGTCCCGAGGGCGGCGACGGCGGCGGCGAGATCGTCGCCACCGGCTCGCCCCAGGACGTGGCCAAGGTCGAGGCCAGCTGGACCGGCCGCTACCTCAAAGAGCTGCTGGACCGCCACGAGGAGCGCCGCAAGGCTCGGGTGGCCGAATTGAAGAAGGCCAAGCGGGCGTAAGAAGACAGAAGGCCCCGGAGATCGCTCTCCGGGGCCTTTCTTTTTTACCAGCCGCCGTTGGTGTCGGCGCCGGTCCGGCGATCCTTGAGTTCGCGATAGATGCTCGGCGCTGGGCCGAAGACGATCAGGGTGGTCAGGACGGTGATCAGGCCAGCGAACAGCGTCTGGACGATCCCGGCCGGGGTGAAATAGGCCTTCAGCGAGGTGGTGTCGGCGCGCAGCATCTTGCCGGTGGCGGCCAGGTCGCCAGAGGCGATCAGGCCAACGGCCGAGACTATGGTCCAGATCAACAGCACCACGATCACGCTCATAACCGCCGCCAGCAGATAGGCGCCCAGCAGCGGCCAGAAGAGACCCTTGGTCTCGGGCAGCGACCGGAACAGGGTGATCTTGCCGGTGTCGAAGGTGACCGACGAGGCGAACGACAGGCGCACCGCCAGATAGACCATGGCGCAGAACGCGCCGACGAAGCTCAGCACGCCCAGGAACGCGCCCGTGGGCCCGCCCATCGCGCCGAGGAAGCCGGCCAGCAGCGAGCCGAAGAACATCACGCCCATAAGGACCAGGCTCAGCAGCAGCCACACGGCGCTCTGGCGCAGTTCCTGTGCGCCCAGGCGAATATAGGCCGCTGCGCTGTCGTTGTGGCGCAGCACCAGCCGGTTCAGGGCCGCGAAGATCACTCCGTTCAGGATCAGGCTGTAAGGCAGCGACCATAGCGTCAGCGGCGCCAGGCTCGACAGGTGGCGTGCGAAGGTTTCCGGGTCCGGCGTGCTCGTGTCGGCCAGGTAGTCCGCGAAGGCCTGCATCTGCACGCCGAAGAACCGGATCGCGAGCACGTTGGAGATCAACGACAGCACCGTCATGCCCACGGCCCAGATGGCCACGGTCTTCAGGTTCTCCCGCACGAGCCGGAAACCGGAGAAGGCCGCGTCGGAGGCGGAGAACTTGGACATGTCGTGCTCTTCGAAGGATGGACGCCCCAAGGCTAAACAGGTTCGCGCCGCTTCGACAGGGCCGAGGCCGGCTTTATTCGCGCGGGCTTGCGGCTCGTCGACAGGCGGCTCTAGCATCCGTTTAAATATGGGAGGACACCATGAAGCTCTACGGCGAGGCCATGCCCGCGCCCAATCCGCGGCGCGTGCGGATCTTCCTGGCCGAGAAGGGCGTCGAGGTCCCGGAAATCCAGATCGGCCTGCGCCAGGGCGGCCACCGCAGCCCCGAGCACCTGGCGCGCAACAGCCTGGGCCAGGTGCCGGTTCTGGAGCTCGACGACGGAACGACGATCAGCGAGACCGTCGCCATCTGCCGCTATTTCGAGGTGCTGCACCCGGACCCGCCGCTGTTCGGCGTCTCGGCGCTGGAGCAGGCGATGGTCGAGATGTGGACCCGGCGCATCGAGCTGCGCCTGACCGTGCCGGTCGGCATGTTCTGGCGCCACGCCCATCCGTTCACGGCGCATCTGTTGAAACAGAACAGGGAGTTCGGCGAGTCGAACCGCGAGGTCGTCGAGAACATCCAGCTGTGGCTGGACCGCGAGATCGCCGATGGCCGTCCCTACCTGACCGGCGACACCTACACGATCGCCGACATCGCGGCGCAGACGACCTTGGATTTCGCCGACTTCACGGGCCTGTCGACGCCGGCCGAGGCCAAGCACGTCCTGGCCTGGCGCGAGCGGATGGCGGCAAGGCCCAGCGCGGGCGCTTGATCCGCGTCCTTCGACGAGGTTTCAGCCCCGCGAAAGGTTCTAGTCGTGCAGGCCCGCGTCGATCTCGTCCTGGTTCAGCTGGGCGAAGGCCCGGGCCGGCGCGGCGACCAGGATCACGGTCTGCAGGGTCAGGAAGATCGGCGCCAGCAGCAGGTTGGCCAGCAGCATCAGGATCAGGCGCGGGTGGCTGGCCACCACGTCGCCCGCGCCGGTGTCGACCCCGCCGCTCAGCACGTTGCCGATGATCGACGACACCGTCGTGCCGACGATCGAGACCAGGGCCGCCAGGACGATGGCCAGGACGTACATGCCCAGCAGGCGCAGGAACTGGCCGTGGGTCTGGACCCAGGCCTCGCGGATGTCGATGTGGTGATGCGAAAAGGCGTGCGGGCCCAGCAGCGACAGGCGCACGGCCACCCATAGCGACAGGCCGATCACCGCCAGGGCGCCCAGGGTCGCGAACCAGCCCGCCGCCGCGCCCGACAGCAGCGACGCGCCCAGCACCACCGCCCCGGACGGGATCACCGTCCCCCCCAGGGCCGCGGCCCAGGTGATCAGCGACACGATCAACAACTGCAGCTCCTCCTTGCCCAGGCGCAGATAGGCGAAGCGATCGTTGGCGGGGTCCACCACCGAGCGGATGACCGCCGCCTGCAGCACCGAGGCCAGGAACAGGGCCACGGCGATCAGCACCACCATCACCCCGCCCAGATGCGTGACCAGGTCGAGGATCTCGCGCGGGTCGGCCGAACCGGCGCGTCCGGCCAGGGCCGCCCGGCCTTCGTCGCCCAGCACGATCTTGGCGAACAGGCCCAGGATCGGGAGCATGACCAGCGAGAAGGTCGCCCAGGCCAGCACCGCCAGAGGCTTGCGTCGCATGGTCTGGAGGCCTTCAAGCGCGGCGTCGACGGGGCGGACGGACATCTAGGCTTCCTGCGTGACCGCGCTCGCGCGGTAGAAATGGGCCAGCGCGCCGGCCCAGGCCGGCATGGCGTAGAAATAGGAACCCGCCGCCAGGATCGCCGCCGCCGCCAGCCCCTGGCCCGGCGCGAGGGCCAGCAGCGCGCTGAGCGCGAACAGCGGGACGGCGATGGCCAGGCCGACGACGAACAGGGTGGGCACGCGGCCCTTGGTCAGCGGAAAGGCGCTCAGCACCCGAACGCCAGACTGTTCGACCGTGGCGGGGGCCGACAGCGACAGGCGCAGGCTCAGCCAGATCAGGATCGCCAGGCTGGCCAACGGGACCAGGCTGAGCACGAAGCCGGCGGGGCCGGCGCTGGCGAAGGCGCCCTTCCACCCGTCGATCGTGCCGGGATCGAAGTTAGGCGCGGCGGTGCGAGCCACGCCCAGGGCGACGCCGCCGACGATGACCATCAGGATCGCGCCGATCAGGCAGAGCAGGGCCAGGATCATCAGCTGAGCGGCCAGCAGCCGCCACTCGTCGCGGCCCCACCGCAGGCCCTTCAGGCCCATGTCGCGACCGAAAGCGCGCCGGAACAGCGCGCCTTGGGCGATGACGATGGGCAGCAGGGCGCCGATGATCTTCAGGCCTGGAGGCAGGAAATCGGCCGCGACGCTGACCACCGCCGCGGCGGCCAGGGCCGCCCAGCAGTCGCGCACGGCGCTGGCCACATCGGAAAGGCCCGCGCGCAGGGTCGCGCCGATCGCCGCCGATCCGTCCGTCATCCGATCAAGTCCCTCTTGCGCGCCGAGTCGCAGCGATCCGCGCAATCTATGGCCTCGCCGCGATCGCCGCTACGTCTCGCGCGTCAACGCCCGGTGGATGACCGCCCAGGGGGCGAAGAACACCGCCTGGACGATCGCGCTGAACAGGGCGCCGACGACGCCTAACGCCGTCAGCCACGGCCAGACGTCGCGCAGGATCTCCAGCGGCGGGCGAGCCATGAAGGTCTCGATCGCGCCCGTTCCATGCAAAGCCGTCAGCGAGCCGCCGCCGGCGAGCAGCAGGCCCACCACCACCCCGCCGACCAGGATCTCAAGGCCCAGCACGAAGATCACCAGCAACAGGGCCACGCCCAGCAGCCGCCAACCCTGGCCCTTGGTCAGGCTCCACGACTCGAACAGTCGGAATTGATCGTCGACGAAGGTCATCGGCGCGGCCATCGACAGGCGCAGCGCCACCCAGAGGATCACGCCCCCCGCCACGACGCAGCCACCGACGGCGGTAGCGATCGCCGCCAAATGGCCGCTCTCGCCGCCGCCAACCGCGACGATCGCCACGATCAGCGCCACGACCAAGGCGATCACAAAGATGGCGATCATCGCCAGCACCTGCTCGACCAGCAGCAGCAGGGTCAGCCACAGCTCGCGCGAGCCGACCCGAAGATAGGCCCAGGCCGAGCGCTCAGGCGTCAGCACCGCGCGGAACACGGCCGCGCAGAACACCGCCCTGACGAACGAAGACCACAGCCAGTAGAGCAGGTTGAAGGCCGTCATGCCCGACTGCGCCTGGAGCATCCCCTGCATCATCTCGGGACTGGGCTCGCCGCCCTTCTGGCTCATGGCCAACTGAATGATCTGAGCGAACGCCGGCCCCATCGCCAGCACGCACAGGATGGCCGGAACGATCAGCGCCGCCACCAAGGCGACCGCCCATCCCACCACCGCCAGGGGCCTGCGACCGACCAAGCCAAAGCCGGCCGTCGCGGCCTCGCCCACGGAAAAGCTCGCCATGTTCCCACCCATGCTCGCCAGGCGCGAAGGGCCCCGCCCAGTCACGCGACACTACCAGCAGGTTTCGCCAAGCGACAGCCGGGGGTATAGGGCCGCCCCATGACCACGAACTCGACCTATAAACCCGTCCACGTCGTCGGCGGCGGCCTCGCCGGTTCCGAAGCCGCCTGGCAGATCGCCCAGAGCGGCGTGCCGGTCATCCTGCACGAGATGCGCAAGGACGACGCCACCGGCAAAGTCACGACCGACGCCCACAATACCGACGGCCTGGCGGAGATGGTCTGCTCAAACTCGTTCCGCTCGGACGACTGGCAGTTCAACGCCGTCGGCCTGCTGCACGCCGAGATGCGCAAGCTGGACAGCCTGATCATGGCCTGCGCCGACCAGCACCAGGTGCCGGCCGGCGGCGCTCTGGCCGTCGACCGCGACGGCTTCTCGGCCGAGGTCACCAAGCGCCTGTCCGAGCACCCGCTCGTCAACATCGTCCGCGAGGAGATCGCCGGCCTGCCGCCGGAGGAATGGGACAACGTCATCGTCGCCACCGGCCCCCCTCACCTCCCCCGCCCTGGCCCAGGCGATCCTGGACGCGACGGGAGAGGGCCAGCTCAGCTTCTTCGACGCCATCGCCCCGATCATCCATTTCGACTCGATCGACATGGACAAGGCCTGGCGCCAGTCGCGCTACGACAAGGAAGGCCCCGGCGGCGACGCGGCAGCCTACATCAACTGCCCCATGGACAAGGCGCAGTACGAGGCCTTCATCGACGCCCTGCTGGCGGGTCCGAAGTCCGAGTTCAAGGAGTGGGAGAACGTCCCCTATTTCGACGGCTGCCTGCCGATCGAAGTGATGGCCGAGCGCGGCCGCGAGACCCTGCGACACGGCCCGATGAAGCCCGTCGGCCTGACCAATCCCCGCGACCCGACGGTGAAGTCCTACGCGATCGTCCAGCTGCGCCAGGACAACGCCCTGGGCACGCTGTGGAACATGGTCGGTTTCCAGACCAAGCTGAAACACAGCGTCCAGGCCGAAACCTTCCGGATGATCCCGGGTCTGGAGAACGCCCAGTTCGCCCGGCTGGGCGGCCTGCACCGCAACACCTTCATCAACTCGCCCAAGCTTCTGGACAAGTCGCTGCGCCTGAAGGCTCGGCCGCACCTGCGCTTCGCCGGCCAGGTCACCGGTGTCGAGGGCTATGTCGAGAGCGCCGCCATGGGCTTGCTGACAGGCCGCTTCGCCGCGGCCGACCGCAAGGGCGCGCCGATCGACGCCCCGCCGCCGACCACCGCCCTGGGGGCTCTGGTCGAGCACATCACCGGCGGCCACCTGGAAGCGGGCAACGGCCCCAGCAGTTTCCAGCCGATGAACATCAATTACGGTCTGCTGCCGCCGCTGGAGGCCCCTAAGGTCGACGAGGACGGCAAGAAGATCCCGCTCAAGGAGCGCGGCCGGGCCAAGAAGCGGCTGATGAGCCTGCGCGCGCTGAAGGACCTGGAGGCGTGGACGCAAGCGGCGACGCCGGCCGCCTGAGGCCGCGCGTGGCGCGATCCTGCGGGAAGATCCTGAAGCCCTTCGCGACCAGCTTCAGCGCTTCCCAATGGATCGCCGCCAGGATGCCGGCGACCTGCCAGGGATGGCCCGCCAGCGCCTTCCAGATGGCGAGATCGGTAAGGTCTCGCCGCTCGCCCGAAAAGGTCGCGGCCAGCACCAGCCCCTCCTCGCCCAGCACGTCGACGCCGATATGGACGGCCTCGCCCGGCGGCGCGATCTCGAATCCATAACGCAGGTGCATCGGCAGGAAAGGCGAGACATAGAACGCCTTGCGCGCGTTCTGCTCGACCCAGCCGCCCACCGTCCGCGTGGCCGGAAGCACGTAGTCGTGGCGCTGGCCGAACGTGTTGCGAACGGCGTGGATCGTGGCGACCAGC
The DNA here is from genome assembly GCF_044056025.1 of Caulobacter sp. UC70_42. Classification (NCBI taxonomy): domain Bacteria; kingdom Pseudomonadati; phylum Pseudomonadota; class Alphaproteobacteria; order Caulobacterales; family Caulobacteraceae; genus Caulobacter; species Caulobacter sp. UC70_42. Next base: position 5,512,994 of record NZ_CP171994.1, read on the forward strand.
CTGCCGTCCGCATCATGGCAGAAGAACACGCTCAGCGGATTGAAGCCCTTGCCCAGGATGCGCGGCATGGCCAGCACGCTGATCCGCGCGGCATCCAGCCCTTCCGCCCGCAGCTTAGCCAGCACGACGTCCTTCAGCGACGCCCCGGGGTCGTCCAGATGGTCGCGATCATGGAAGCCGATCAGGTTCAGGCGCCCGCGCGAAAACCGCTTCAGCGACCGGTCGAGCGTATCGATCTCGTCGAGATCCAGCAGCAGCATGAACACGCGGTAGCTCAGCCGATGGCGCTTGGGCCGCATCCTCTCGTGAACGACACGACCGCTGTAGAGCGCCGAGCGGAGGGTCACGCGACCAGCTCCCGCTGGGCCTCGACGGCGGGGGGTTCAAGAAAGATCCTGCCCGACGGCTCGGGCGTCAGCCACGGACGATGAACGCCGCCCAGCTGCTCGGCGACGGCCAGGCCAGCCTGCAGGCCGTCCTCGTGGAAGCCCGAGCCGAAATAGGCTCCGCAGAACCAGGTCCGGCGACGCCCTTGCAACGACCACAGCCGGCGTTGGGCCAGCATGGCCGGGCTGTCGAACAGCGGGTGCTCATAGACCTGATCGTGAAGCAGCTCGCCCGGCGTCTGGTCCGGGTTCAGGGACAGGAAGACCGGCGCCTCGCCGATCGGCTGCAGGCGATTCATCCAGTAGGTCACGCCGCCGTCCTCGCCGCGCCGCCCCACATGGTTCCAGCTGGCCCAGGCCGCCCGCCGGCGGGGCATCTGCCGGGCGTCGCGGTGCAGCACCGCCCGGTTGCGGCTGTAACGGAAGGCGCCCAGCAGCGCGCGCTCCTCCGCCGTCGGCGAGGCCAGCATCCGCAGCGCCTGGTCGGCGTGGGCGGCGATGACGACCTGGTCGTAGGTACGCATCTGGCCGGCGGCGTCCTCGATCGAGACGCCGTCCGGCTGCCGATGGATGGCCCTCACCGAGCGCCCCGTGAGGATGTCGCCGGAGATCCCGGCGGCCAGCTTCTCGACATAGCGGGCGCTGCCGCCCGCCACCGTGCGCCAGATCGGCCGCTTGTCGACCGGCAGCATCAGCCCGTGATTGTCGAAGAACCGCAGGAGGGCGGCCGCCGGAAACTCGCGGATATCGCTCATCGAGGTCGACCAGATCGCCGCCGCCTGCGGCAGCAGGTGATCTTCCTGGAACGCCCGCCCGAAACCCTGCTGGCGCAGATATTCGTCGAGCCGGCAGAGCCCCCCGGTCTCGAGCTCCGGCGGGATGGCGCGCCCCTCGCGATAGAACCGCATGACGTCCAGCAGCATCTTCAGGAAGCGCGGGTTCAGCGCGTTGCGCTTCTGGGCCAGGAGGTTGGTGCTGGAATATTCCAGCGCCCCGCCGTCCAGCGACACGCCGAACGACATGTCGGTCGCCACGGTCTCGACGCCCAGATGCTGGAACAGCGCCGTCAGGTTCGGATAGTTCGGCTCGTTGTAGACGATAAAGCCGGTGTCGATCGCCGTGCCGTCCACGCGAACCGTATGGGCGTGACCGCCGAGCCGGTCGTCGGCCTCGTACAGCGTCACGTCATGGCCGCGCGACAGCAGCCAGGCGGCGGAAAGTCCCGAGATTCCGGCGCCGATCACGGCGACGGACAGACGAGGAACGACGGTGGCCAAGGCGATCTCCCAACGGCGTCCGAGCGACGCTTCGGGAGCAGCTACGGACTATCGCGGCAAACGGACGCATCCAATTCGTCGTTCCGCGCGTAGCTGTCCCCGGAATAGGGAAAGGAGCGGCCCATGAGTTTGATGAAGGCGGCGATCCACGCGTTCGAGGACGCGCCGATGCCCGACCTGGTGTCGCGCGCGGCGATCGACATGCTGGTCGGAGACGTGCGCCGGCGCCTGTCCTACGCCCCGGACGACGCGACCGCCCTCTTCGCCCGCGACATGGACCACCATCCGATCGCCACCCACACCGACGACGCCAACGCCCAGCACTACGAACTGCCCGCCGCCTTCTTCGAGACCGTGCTGGGTCCGAACCTGAAATATTCCAGCGGCCTCTATCCGCCCGGCGCGACCAAGCTGGAACACGCCGAGGCCGAGGCTCTCCGCGAGACCGCCGCCCACGCCGATCTGCGCGACGGCCAGGACGTGCTGGAGCTGGGCTGCGGCTGGGGTTCGCTGTCGCTGTGGATGGCCCGGCGCTATCCGAACTCCCGGATCGTAAGCGTCTCCAACTCGACCTCTCAGCGGACCTTCATCGAAAGCCGCGCCGCCGCGCGCGGCCTGACCAACCTGACCGTCGTCACCGCCGACATGAACGACTTCCGCACGGACCTCCGCTTCGACCGCGTGGTCTCGGTGGAGATGTTCGAGCACATGTCCAACTGGCGCGCGCTGCTGGCTCGGGTGCGCGGCTGGCTCAAGCCCGAGGGCCTGCTGTTCCTGCACGTCTTCACCCACCGCACGACGCCGTACCGGTTCGAGACCGACGACCCGGCCGACTGGATCGCCCAGTATTTCTTCGCCGGCGGCGTCATGCCCAGCCACGACCTGGCGCGGCAGTTCCCGGACCTGTTCACCGTCGAGGCCGACTGGCGCTGGAGCGGCGAGCACTATGCCCGCACCGCCCGCCAGTGGCTGGCCAACATGGACGCCAACCGCGCCAAGCTCGATCCGGTGCTGACCGAGGTCTATGGCAAGGACGCGGCCGTCTGGCGGCGGCGCTGGCGACTGTTCTTCCTGGCCACCGCCGGCCTCTTCGGCCATCGCGGCGGCGAGGAATGGGGCGTCAGCCATTACCGTATGCGTCCGGTTCAGGAGACCGCCCGATGATCCGCCTCGCAGCCGGCTACGCGACCGCCGCCCTGACCATGCTGGTCCTGGATGGAGTGTGGCTGACCGTGGCCACGCCTCGCCTCTACAAGCCGCGCATCGGCGAGTTGCTGGCCGACAAGCCGTCGCTGCCGCCGGCCGTCGTCTTCTACTTTCTGTACGTCGCGGCCATCGTCGTGCTGGCCATCCAGCCGGCCTTGCGCGAGGGCGGCTGGCGACGCCTGCTGACCCACGCGGTCGTCTTCGGCCTCGTCGCCTACGCCACCTATGACCTGACCAACCAGGCGACGCTGAAGACCTGGTCGACCACCATCACGCTCGTCGACATGGCCTGGGGAACCCTGGTGACCACCGCCGCCGCCTCGGCAGGCTACGCGGTGATGCGTTGGATTGGGAAATAGTCACGTTGCCAGACCGAATTGACCGTGCGAGCGTCCCCGCTCTTGGGAGCTCGCGGGGACGCTTGATGGACGCCGACACCAGCCGCGCCTTGCTGTCACGCGCCATCGCGCGCGTGGCCAACCGCGACTCAGACGCGTTGAAATACGTCTATCGTCACACATCCGCGAAACTGTTCGGCGTTTGCCTCCGTATCTTGAACGACCGCGAGGAGGCGGAAGACGTGCTTCAGGATGTGTACCTCACCGTCTGGAACAAGGCCGACAGGTTCGACGCCGAGAAGGCCAGCCCGATCACCTGGCTGGTCAGTCTGGCCCGCAACCGCGCGATCGACCGCCTGCGCGCCCGCGGCGCCAGGGGCGGAAGCGCCGCGACCGCCGGCGTCGAGGAGGCCGAGGCCTTGCCCGACGGCGCGCCCCCTGGCCTCGACCCTGATCGAGGACGAGGACGACCGCCGCCGCCTCGAAGGCTGCCTGGATCAACTGGACCCGAAGCACGCCGGCGCGGTGCGCACCGCCTTCTTCGACGGCGTCACCTACGAGGCCCTGGCCAACATGCTGAGCGTGCCCCTGGGCACGATGAAGAGCTGGATCCGGCGCAGCCTGATCAGCCTGCGCGCGTGCCTCGAAGCATGACCGACACCCTGCCCCCGCATGACGGCGAAGACCGCCCCCTGGCCGGCGAATACGTTCTGGGCGTTTTGGACGCTCACGAGCGCGCCGAGGCGCAAGCCCGCATCGCCGCCGAACCGGCTTTCGCCCGCGCCGTCGAATGGTGGGAAGGTCGCCTGGCCCATCTCGCCGAGCGCATTCCCCCGATCGAGCCGCCGGCCGCGGTCTGGCCGCGCATCGCCAACCTGATCGGCGCCGCGACGCAGAAGCCTTCGACCTGGAACAATGTCCGCCTGTGGCAAGGCGCTTCGGCCGGCGCCCTCGCGCTGGCTGCGGCCAGCATCGTCGCCCTCGTCGTGACACCGCGTCCGGCTCCGCCGCCGGCCGTCGCCCCGGCCAAGCCGCCGCCGGCGGTCGCCGAGGTGGCGCTGATCACCGACCCGGCCACCAAGCAGCCCGCCCTGGTCGCGACCCTCGACCATGCCGCCGGCAAGCTGATCCTGACGCCCGTCTCGATGAAGATGCCGGCCGGCCGCGAGGCCGAACTGTGGATCATCCCCGAGGGGCAGAAGGCCATCTCGCTGGGCATCGTCCCTGGCGACGCGCCCAAGGCCATCGCCCTCCCCGCCGGCCTGACCGGCGCGGGGACCTATACCGCCCTGCTGGCCATCACGGACGAACCGCCCGGGGGCGCGCCCACCGGCGTCGCGACCGGTCAGGTGCGCGCGGCGGGCAAGTTCGTGGCCCAGACGGAATAGCCGCCTCTCGCCGCCGCTAAGTAAGTCGTTTATGACTTAGCAACAGGCGCCGCCGCTCCGCGGATGGCGCGTGTTCGAGGCGCCCGCGCGTGATGAGCACGCCGGGGCGGTCGCGGAGCGGGGCTTCCGGGCTCTCTCCTGCTACCGCTGGCTCTCGACGGCGAGTAGAGCGGGGTCGAATCGGGAGTGGCGGAAGCGTTCGACATCGGGGCCAGGGCCAAGGCGCGTTGCGACCAGTTGGGCGTCGCGCCCTACAGCGAGGTCGACGGCCAGTTGACGCGACGGTTCCTCACCGCCGCGCACGAGGCCGCCCTGGCCGCCGTGGGTGGCTGGATGCTGGAGGCCGGCATGAGCGTGCGCCGCGACGCCGCCGCCAACCTGATCGGCCGCTACGATGGCCAGCTTCCCGACGCGAAGGCGCTGATCATCGGCTCGCACATCGACAGCGTCCGCAATGGCGGGCGCTATGACGGACCGCTGGGGATCATGCTCGGGATCGACGTGGTCGAGGCCCTGAACCGCGCCGGCCGCCGTTTACCGTTCGCGATCGAGGTCGTCGCGTTCGGCGACGAGGAAGGCTCACGCTTCCCCGCCTCGATGAGCTGCAGCCGGGCCATCGCCGGGACGCTGGACGCCTCGGCGCTGGACATGAAGGACGCCGACGGCGTGTCGGTCGCGCAGGCGCTGAAGGCGTTCGGCGGCGATCCGGACGCCATCGCCAGCGCGGCGCGCAAGCCCGAGCAGGTGCTGGCCTTCCTCGAAGCGCACATTGAACAGGGTCCGGTGCTGGAGGCCGAGGGCCTGGCCCTGGGCGTCGTCACCGCCATCGCCGCCCAGAAGCGGCTGATGGTGCGCATCGAGGGGACCGCCGGCCACGCCGGCACGACACCGATGAACCTGCGCAAGGATCCCGGTCCGGCCGCCGCCGAGGCGATCCTGGCCCTGGAGCGGATCTGCCGCTCGGGAACGGACGGTCTGGTCGGCACGGTCGGCCGGATGACCGCCCTGCCCGGCGCCTTCAACGTCATTCCCGGCGCGATCGAGTTCTCGATGGACATCCGCGCCGAGACCTCGGCGACGCGCGACGAGGCGGTGATGACCATCGGCGCCGAGATCCACGCCGTCGCCGCCAAGCGCGGCCTTTCGGCGACCGTCACCCTGATGCAGGCCCTCGCCGAAAGCCCCTGCGATCCGTCGCTGATGAACCTGCTGGACGAAGCGCTGGCGGATCTTTCCCTGCCCGCGCGGCGGCTGCCCTCGGGCGCGGGTCACGACGCCATGGTGATGGCCGACCTGTGCCCGGTCGCCATGCTGTTCATCCGCTGCGAGGGCGGCGTCAGTCATAACCCGGCCGAAGCCGTCACCGAGGCCGATTGCGCCCTGGCGGCCCAGGCCATGCTCCTCTTCATCGACAAGCTAGAACGACGCGAACGCGCATGACCGATACCTATAAAGAGCTCGACCACCCCGCCCGCCTGCTGATGGGGCCCGGCCCGATCAACGTGCACCCGCGCGTGCTGCGGGCCATGTCGGTACAGCTTCTGGGCCAGTTCGACCCCGAGTTCACCGGCTATATGAACGAGGTCATGGCGCTGTATCGCGGCGTCTTCCAGACCACGAACCAGTGGACCTTCCTGATCGACGGCACCTCTCGCGCCGGCATCGAGGCGGCCCTGGTCTCGACGCTCAGCCCCGGCGACGACGTCGTGGTGGTCAACGCCGGACGCTTCGGCCTGCTGTTGGCCGAGATCGCCGAACGCTGCGACGCCAAGGTCACTTTCGTCGAGGGCGCGTGGGGCGCGATCGTCGACCCGCAGGCGGTCGAGGACGCCGTGGCCCGCGTCAAGCCGCGCCTGGTCGCCTGCGTCCACGGCGACACTTCCACGACCATCGCCCAGCCGATCGAGGCCATCGGCGAGATCTGCCGCCGCCACGACGCCCTGCTCTATGTCGACGCGACCGCGACCCTCGCGGGCATGAACGTTCCGGTGGACGTCTGGCAGGCCGACATCGTCACCGCCGGTCTGCAAAAGTGCCTGGGCGGCCCCTCGGGCTCGGCCCCGATCACCATCAGCGACCGCGCCGCCGAGCACATCGCCAGTCGCAAACATGTCGAGCGCGGCATCGCCACGGCGGGCGCCGCCTCGGGCCAGGGCCGCCGGATCGCCTCCAACTACTTCGACCTGGCGATGATCATGGACTACTGGTCTGACAAGCGCCTGAACCACCACACCGAGGCGGCCAACATGCTGTTCGCCTCGCGGGAGTGCGCGCGGATCGTGCTGGAGGAAGGCCTCGAACGCGCGCTTCGCCCGCCACAAGCAGGCCGGCGCGGCGATGGTCGCGGGGATCGAGGCGCTGGGCCTGACGGTCTACGGCGACCAGGCTCACAAGATGACCAACGTCACCGGCGTGATCGCGCCCGACGGCGTCGACTACGATCGGGTGAAGACTCGCATGCGCACCGAGTTCGAGATCGAGATCGGCGCGGCCTTCGGACCTCTGGCTGGCCAGATCTGGCGCATCGGAACCATGGGCGTGAACGCACGGAAGCACGCGGTGCTGCAGACGCTCGCGGCGCTGGAAGCGGTGCTGCGCTGGGAAGGCTTCAAGGCTCCCGCCGGCGCCGGCGTCGACGCGGCGGCGAAGGTGTTCGGATGAGCTGGCCGGTCTTCACCGTCTTCCCCTCCGGGGGAGGAGCGCGAAGCGCGGAGGGGGCGAGTCAGAGCGCATGCCCTTTACCTGCCCCCACCTGACCGCGCCTTGCGCGGTCGTCCGCCCCCGGAGGGGGCAGAAGTCATGACAAAGACCTACCCCCGCGACCTGATCGGCTACGGCGAGCATCCGCCGCACGCGAAGTGGCCCAATGGCGCCCGCGTGGCCGTGCAGTTCGTGCTGAACTACGAGGAAGGCGCCGAGCGCTCCATCCTGCACGGCGACCCGGTCAGCGAGTTCTTCCTGTCCGAAATGATCGGCGCCCAGCCCATCGAAGGCATGCGCAACATGTCGATGGAGAGCCTCTACGAATACGGCTCGCGCGCCGGCTTCTGGCGCATCCGGCGTCTGTTCGAGGAGTACGGCCTGCCGCTCACTGTGTTCGGCGTCGCCCAGGCCATGGAGCGCCACCCGGACGCCGTCGAGGCGATGATGAAGTCCGGCTGGGAGATCGCCAGCCACGGCTATCGCTGGATCGACTACCAGCACTTCACGCCCGAGCAGGAGCTCGAGCACATTCATCGGGCCATCGAGATCCAGAAGCGGCTGACTGGAGAGCGGCCCCTTGGATGGTACCAGGGCCGCACCAGTCCCAACACCGCCCGTCTGGTCGCCGAGGAAGGCGGCTTCGTCTACGACGCCGACAGCTATGCCGACGACCTGCCCTACTGGGACGATCAGCACGGCCGCGCCCAGCTGATCGTGCCGTACACCCTGGAAGCCAACGACATGCGCTTCACCGCGGCCCAGGGCTTCAACACCGGCGAGCAGTTCTTCACCTATCTGCGCGACGCTTTCGACGCCCTCTATCTGGAAGGCGAAGCCGCGCCGAAGATGATGAGCGTCGGCCTGCATTGCCGGGTGGTCGGCAAGCCCGGTCGCATCGGCGCCCTGCGGCGCTTCCTGGAGCATATCACCCGGCACGACCGCGTCTGGGTGGCCAGGCGCATCGACATCGCCCGCCACTGGATCGCGACGCATCCGTATGAGGTGAAGGCATGAGCGGCGCCCCGCCCCTGACCCTGGCTCGGCTGAACAGCATGAACCGGACCGGTTTCACCACCGCCCTGGGCTTCGCTTTCGAGCTCTCCCCCTGGGTGGTCGAGCGCGCCTTCGACGAGCGGCCGTTCGCCAGCGTCGAGGCGCTGCACGGCGCGATGATGGCCGTGCTCGACGCCGCGACCACCGCCGACAAACTCGCCTTGATCCGCGCCCACCCCGAACTGGCCGGCAAGGCCGCCATCGCCAAGCAGCTGACCGCCGAGAGCAACGCCGAACAGGCCAGCGCCGGACTGGACAGGCTGACGCCGGACGAGTTCGCGCGCTTCCATGCGCTGAACACCGCCTACGGCGAGCGCTTCGGCTTCCCGTTCATCATCGCCGTGCGGCTGAACGACAAGAGCTCGATCCTGGCCGCCATGCAGGCGCGCCTGGCCAACGACGAGGCCGAAGAGATCGCCGAGGCGATTCTGCAGATCGGCCTGATCTCCAAACTCCGACTGCTCGACGCGGTGGCGCCATAAGATGGACTACGACCTTCCCGGATGGCTGAACCTGGGTCTCCGCTGGCTGCACGTGATCGCCGGCGTGGCCTGGATCGGGGCCTCGTTCTACTTCGTCTGGCTGGACAACAATCTGCGTGACCCCGATCCGCCCAAGGACGGCGTCAAGGGCGAGCTGTGGGCCGTGCACGGCGGTGGCTTCTACCATTCGCAGAAATACATGGTGGCTCCGGCGCACATGCCCGACCACCTGCACTGGTTCAAATGGGAGGCCTACACCACCTGGCTGTCGGGCTTCGCGCTGCTGATCGTGCTCTACTACTGGCAGGCGCCGGTCTATCTGATCGACACCGCCAAGCACGCCTTCAGCCAGCCGGCCGCGATCGGCGCGGGCCTGGCCTTCATCTTCGGCGGACTGGCCGTCTACGAGGCGCTGTGCCGCTCGCCATTGGGCCAGCGCGGCCTGTGGTTCGGCCTTGTGTGGTTCGGCGCGCTGACGGCGGCGGCCTACTTCCTGTCCAAGCTGTTCAGCGACCGCGGCGCCTTCATCCACGTCGGCGCGATCATCGGCACGGCCATGGTCGCCAACGTCTTCCTGGTGATCATCCCCAACCAGCGCAAGATCGTCGCCGACATGCTGGCCGGCCGTCCGGTCGATCCCCGCCTGGGCGCGATGGGTAAGCAGCGGTCGGTGCACAACACCTACATGACCCTGCCGGTCATCTTCATCATGATCAGCAACCACTATCCGATGGTCACCGGCCATCCGCTAAGCTGGCTGCTGCTGGCCATGATCAGCGCCGGCGGGATCTCGATCCGGCAGTTCTTCCTGCTCAAGCACCACGGCAAGATCCGCCACGACTTCCTGTTCTACGGCGCGATGCTGATCTTCGCCGCCACGGTCGTCGCCAGCATGAAGCCCAAGGACAAGGTCGAGATCTCAACCCCGGTCCCGTTCGCCACCGCCCAGGCGATCGTCCAGAAGCACTGCGTCATGTGCCACAGCGCCACGCCGACGCACGCAGGCTTCTCGGCGCCGCCTTTGGGCGCGACCTTCGACACGCCTGAGCATATCCGGACCTACGCCCCGAAAATCCGCGAGCGCGCCGTGCTCTCGACCAGCATGCCCCTTGGCAACGAGACAAGCATGACTGTAGAGGAGCGCGCCCAGCTGGGCGCCTGGATCAATCAGGGAGCCAAGATCCCGTGACCGACGCCGTCCTGGACGCGACCACCAAGACCGAGACCGAGAACACCCCGCGCAAGCGCAACGCCGAGCGCACGCGCAAGGCGATCCTCGCCGCGGCCTTGAAGGAATTCGCCCAGGCGGGCTTCGCCGGCGCGCGCATCGAGCGGATCGTCAAGGCCGCCAAGTGCAACATCCGGATGCTGTACCACTACTTCGGGGACAAGAAGGGCCTGTACATGGCCGTCCTCGAAAGCGCCTATATGGACCTGCGGACCCGCGAGGCCGAGCTGAAGATCGACTTCGACAAGCCGCTCGACGGCTTCCTCGAACTGCAGCGCTTCACCTTCGACTATTTCGAGAAGAACCCCCGCTTCGAGGGCCTGCTGCGCAACGAGAACCTGCAGCACGGCAAGTTCGCCGCCCAGTCGCGCGTTGTCACCGAGACCGCCTTCCCGCTGCGCCGCACGATCGAGAAACTGATCGAGAGCGGCCAGCGCCAGGGGATCTTTGGTCCAGACCTCGACCCGGTGCAGATCTATGTGACCATCGCGGCCATGAGCCGCTTCCATCTGGCCAACGGCTATTCGCTATCGGCGACGCTGGACACCGACATGACCGCTCCCGAGTGGCGCAAGGCGCGGCTGGACCACGCCCTGGCTCTGCTCGAAGGCTATCTGACGCGCGGCGCGCGGTGATCCTGGTCGCCGCACTGCTGGAGCCGTCCCGGAGCCTCTACGTGACCGTGCGCCTTGAGTTTGACGACCAGAGCCCCCTACGGATCACCTTCAGCCGCCTTGAACACGCGGTGGACTTCCACGAGCGCGCCGAGCGGCTGGTCCGTGATCGCGCGGACCTGGAAACGTGCCTCGCCACCGCCCGCGCGCATCAGGGCTTCGTGCAGGCTTCCGGCGCCTAGGGCTTGGGCGCGGCGGCGCCGGCCGGCGCGGTCGCCAGCGGCGGCCCGCTGAACTCGGCCTCGATCATCACCTGGACCTCGTCGCCGACGCCCATGGTCGTGCCCGGGGCCGGAACGCCGTAGGCGATGCCGAAGTCCGAGCGGTTGAACGCGCCCTTGGCCGAGAAGCCGACGCGGGCGTGCGGGTCCATCGGATGGCCCGGATAGCCGCCGTTATAGGTCACATCCAGCACGACCGGCTTGGTGACGCCGTGCAGGGTCAGGTCGCCGGTGACCTTGCCGGTGTCGGGACCGGTGGTCTCGACCTTGGTCGACTTGAACGTGATCGTCGGATAGGTGGCCGTGTTCAGCCACTGCGCCCCGGTCAGCTCGGCCAGGAAGCCCTCGGGCGGCGCGGGAATGGTCAGCGACATCGGATTGATCGTCGCCTCCAGCGTGCTGGCCGCGGGGTTGTTCTGGTCGAAATGCAGCTTGGCATCGAAGTCGGCGAACGCGGCCGTGTAGTTCGAGAAGCCCAGGTGGCTGACGCTGAACACCAGCGTCGCGTGATGCTTGTCCAGCGTATAGTCGCCGGCCGGGATATCGGCTTTCGGCGGCTTCAGCGCGGCGGCCGGCGGCGCGGCGACAACCGGCGCGTCGGCCTTCTTGTCGGCCGCAGGCTGAGGCGAACAGGCGGCCAGCGCGAGCAGCGCCATGACGGGCAGGATCGATCTCATACGCTTCCCTCCAAGGACCCGATCTTCACGCCGGGCGTCAGGCCGAGGCGACAGGCCCCTACGCCGACGAAACGTCAACGTAGGGAACCCGACAGAGGTTGCGGACGGGGTTAGGCAGCCATGAACATGTCGGCCGTCACCAGGGACGAGGACACGTTCTTGAGCAGGACGACCTGGTCGTAGCCCGCGACCCCGTCGGTGTCGGCGACGACATAGGTGTCCGCGCCAGCGCCGACGATCAGGTACTTCTGGGCGAGCGCGCCGATCTGGATCTGATTGTTATAGGCTTCGATCTGCAAAGCCGAGGCGTCGCTGATCTTGCCCGCGCTGTTCAGGTCTGCGGTGAAGCGAAGGATGTCGCTTTCCTTGACCACCGCCGGCGCGCCAGAGAAGGCCAGCTTGTCGCCGGCGCCAAGGTCCAGGACTGTGTCGAAGTTCTGCAGGTGGGTGTTAAACGAACCGTCGCCCGCCACAAAACTTGAAGACGTCCGCGCCCGAGCCGCCGATCAGGGTGTCATTGCCCTTACCGCCGTTCAGCACGTCGTTGCCCGCGCCTCCGTTCAGCACGTCCCAGGTATCCCAACCGACCAGGGTGTCCGCGCCGCTCGTGTCGACCACGCCGCCCGCGATGGGCTTCAAGTCCATCATGTTGACCGAGATAACGCTGGCGTTGCTGAAGATTACCATCCGGCCACCGTCGTCGCTGATCGTGACGCGATTGCCAAAAGCACCGCTATAGTAGTCGCCAGCCGAAGCGCTCAGATCGACATCAGCCCCGACGGCGTAGACCTGCTCCACGGTCCAGGTCTTGGTCGAAAACTCGTAGATGCGGTCCGTGACGCCGTCGACCACGAACAGATGCTGGCCGTCGGCGCTGAAATCCAGGCCGTAGATGTTGGCGATCTCAGGGTGCGTCGACGTGAGATTGAACATGTAGTTCAGCTTGTTGTCGTAGATCTGGATGCCGCCGTTCACCAGCTGCGCGGTCGCCAACGCGTTGTTCGAGACCGCGAACACGCCGGTATTGCTCCCGACCACGTCGCCTACATAGGTCTGACGCTCAGCGATCTCCTGCGGCATGGCGTTCAGCAACGCCAGCTCCGCGTCCGAGAGACCCGCCGGACCCAGGAGGGCGAACAGGCCGTCGTGGCTCGTCGTCAAGGTTCCGCTTTGATAGTAGTTTACGGTGCTGCGGCTGAAGACGCCCACATACGGGTTGAAGGACGTAAAAGACGTCCACCCCGAACCGGCGAAGTCTTGGGTCAGGACGATCGTATTGCCCGCCATGAAGGCCGCGTCCGAGAAGCCGCGGTCATAGCCCGTCACGGTAGTCTTGTAGTCTGTCACGACGCCAGTCTTCAGGTTCAGGACGTGGACCGTCGCCGTGGCCGAGTAGTCCCACTGTTCGCCCGTTCCATTGGTGACCTGACGTTCGGCCGCCACCAGGAACTGGCCGTCGGCCGAGACGTCGATCCCCCCCAGCTGCGTACCGACCTTGATATGGGCCGTCACCTCGCCGCTCTGGACGTTGATCGCGCTGACATAGCCATCCTTGTCCGAGACGTAGACGGTGGCGCCGTCGGCCGAGATCACGGTGTCGCGGAAGTCTCCGGTCGCGGACGTCGCGATGACCTTGGTCTTGGCGAGGTCGTCGACCGTAACGGTCGTCGTCGAGGACGCCAGCGCCACCGTCTTGTCGGTGAACTGCAGCTTCTCGACGTTCAACAAGGTATCCACGCCCTCGGCCCCGCGCACGGTCCAGGTTCCGTTAGCGTTCTTGGTCCAGCTGTAGTCTTTGGACGCACCGCGATAGATCGCCGTGTCCGCGCCAGCGCCGCCGTCGATGATATCGTCGCCCTTGCCGCCTTCGAAGCTGTCGTCCTTGGCGCGCCCCGATGAGGATGTCGCCATAGGCAGAGCCCTTCAGGCCCTCGATGCTCACCAGGGTGTCGACGCCCGCGCCCAGCGTGTCCTGGGCCACGCCAACCTTCGACAGATCGACCCGCACCGCCGCGAAGTTCGAGTCATAGGAGGCGACATCGAAGCCCGCGCCGCCATCGATCAGGTCGTCGCCCAGATTGCCGTCAAGGACATTGTTGCCGGCGTCGCCCTTGATCTTGTCGTTGAGGAAGGTGCCGATCACGTTCTCGACGCCGCCGACCGTGACGTAGTTCTGATAGCCGGTCTGCTGGCGGGTGGTGATCGACAGGTCGATCTCCGCCCCCCGGCCGTTGCTCTCGTTGTAGCCGTTCAGCAGTTCGAGCGTGTCGGAGCCTGCTCCGCCATGCACCGTGGTGTCGCTGAACATGCCCGACACGAGGATGAGGTCGTCGCCGTCGTCGCCATTCAGGGTGGCCGTACCGGAGCCGTTCATAACCACACGGTCGTTACCAGCGCCGCCGAGCAGGATCTCGCCGTTGCTGCTGAAGCTGCTGACGACCCGGTCGTCACCGTCGCCACCGTCCAGCGTGTCGTTGCCGCCGCTGGCGACCAGCACGTCGTTGCCGGCGTCGCCGAACAGGTAGTTCTCGGCCGCGTTGCCGTAGATGATGTCGTCATAGGCCGAGCCCATGACGGCTTCGATCGAGACCAGCGTGTCTTTGATCGCGTTCGTCCCATCTCGGCTGTAGGCGCGGTTCAGGTCCAGCTCGATCACCACCCCACGGTCGCTGAACGCGTAGTCGACGGTGTCGAAGCCGTCGCCGCCGTCGAGGACGTTGACGCCCTTGCCGCCCGACAGATGGTCGTCGCCCGCGCCGCCGTAGAGCTTGTCGTCGCCGTCGCTGCCCCACAGGTAGTTGTCCTTGGCGTCGCCGGTCAGGACGTCGTCGAACTTGCTGCCATACAGCAGCTCGATGCCGGTCAGGGTGTCCTTGCCGGCGCCGCCGGTGTCCTGAGCCGTGGTCTTGGTCAGGTCGACCGTCACGCCGGCCGTGGCGTTCTCGTACGAGCTCCAGTCGTCGCCGGCGCCGCCCTTGATGATGTCGTCGCCCGCGCCGCCAACGATGTAGTCGTCGCCGTCGCCGCCATCGAGGACATCATTGCCTGCGTCACCCCACAGGGTGTCGTTGCCCTTGCCGCCGTTGACGGTGTCGTTGCCGGCGTCGCCCACCAGCATGTTGTCCTTGGCGTCACCCGTAAGGGTGTCGTTGAAGGCCGAGCCGTAAACGTTCTCGATCCCGGTCAGCTTGTCGGTCCCGGAGCCGCCGGTGTTCTGCGCGCCGGCGAGGTTCAGGTCGACCTTCACGCCGGCCGTGGCGTCCTCGTAGGCCGCCCAGTCATTGCCCGCGCCACCGTCGATGGTGTCGTTGCCGGCTCCGCCCAGGATGTAGTCGTCACCGGCGCCGCCTTGCAGATTGTCGGCGCCGTCGTTGCCGGCCAGGACGTCGTCGCCCGCGCCGCCCTTCAGGGTGTCGTTGCCCCCGAACCCATAGATGACGTCATCGCCGCTGGTCCCGTTCAATATGTCAGCGGCTTCCGTGCCCCGAATGTCCATCGCCTCAACCCCTCGCAACATGCTGCAACCTCAGCGTGACCTAGCGAGTGCAAGACGTGGACCGAACGGCTTTCAGCTTTTGCGAGAATATTAAGGATAAATCCTGTGCCGGAACGGGGCGGGCGTGTCGTTTCGAGACACAAACGCCTTATTCACAAGGGATCTGGCGTTTCGGCCCGCGCGGCCGAGAGTTGCTCCGGGTCCCAACGTTCCCGGAGCTTCCCGCGAAATCCGCTACGCGCGGAGGTAGTCCTAGAGTCCCAGGATCGAGCCCGCGTCGAGGCTGGAAAGGCTGGTCCCGGTCAGCACGATCACCTGATCGTAGAATGTGCCCTCGTCGCCATCGTCGGCGAAGAAGAGGACGTTGCCGCCCCACTGCATAGCCACGTAACGCACGCCGTCGCCGGCGAAGGCGGCGCTGACAGCGGCGAAGTCGCTACTCTCCAGCTCGACATAGTTGGCGCTGCTGCCTGCTGGGCCGTCCACGAACAGGATATGGTCCTCTGCCGTAAGGTCCTGGATCGTGTCGGAACCGGCGGCGGTGTCGCCCGCGGCGAAACTGAAGGTGTCCGCCCCGGCCCCGCCGTACATGCTGTCCACACCCGCGCCGCCACTGATATGGTCGGCGCCGTCGCCGCCGTTGATCGCGTCGTTCCCGTCGCGACCATACAGCCAGTCGTCGCCGTCTTGCCCGTACATGACGTTGGCGCCGGCAGTTCCGATCAGGGTGTCTCCGGCCTGTGTGCCGTTGACGTTCTCCACGTTCGTCAGGGTGATGAAAACGCCAGCCGCGACCGTCTGGCTCGTCTTGTTGAGATCGACGAACACGCCATTCGCGAAGCCGTCGGGCGAGCCGCCGAACGCCAGAAGGTCATTCCCGTCGCCGCCATCGACGATACGGGTCGTGGCGAAATCGCCGAGGGTCAGAGCGTCGTCCCCTGCCCCGCCCAGCATGGTGTCGTTGGAGTAGCCGCTCTGGAGAGAGTCATTGCCGTCGCCGCCGATCATCAACGAACCGGTGGTCGCCGGACCGACGGGGGTCGGAAGGAGCATGGACACGGTGTTGAGCGAGTCATTGCCGTCGCCGCCGTCCAGCACGTCCGTACCGCCCCAACTGTCGATATGATCGTCGCCCGCACCGCCGATCAGCACGTTGTCGCCGGTCGTGCCGACCAGCCAGTCCGCACTCGCCGAGCCTGTCGCGTTCTCGATCGAGACCAGGGTGTCCACCGCCGAGCCGCTCGGTCCGATGATCGACGTGGACTGGCTTTGCAGGTTGATCATCAGGAAGCTGAACAACGGCAGCACCGGGGCCTGGTCGGCATAGCTGACCGTGTCGTCGCCAGCCCCGCCGTTCAGGGTGTTGTGTCCCGCCCCGCCCATCAGCAGGTCATCGCCGTCACCGCCCTGCAGGGTGTCATCGCCGCCCAGGCCCAGGATGGTGTCCGCATCGGCCGTGCCGACCAGGATGTCGTCGCCTTCGGTTCCCGTCAGATACATGCGCTAGCCTCCAGCCCCAGGATCGGGGTGGCGGCAGTGGGCGATCAACCCAAGATCGAGTTCAAGTGAATTTTTCCCTTAATGCGAGATAAGGAGAAAACGCAACCCCAGGTTAACCCAGCACCGCGTCAGAACAGCAAGCCCTTTTGCAGCAGCGCGTGAACGCCTTTCTCGCCGTTGACGGTCTGGGTCACGCGGAAGTCCACGGCCAGGGAGCAGAATTGATAAGCCTGGACGCGGGTCAGGCTGGAACGGGCGGTGATGAAGTCGATGGTTTGGCGCAGGGCCTGCTTCATGGCCAAGTCCAGATCCTCGTTGAAACCCATCAGGATGTAGTGGGTCGGCGTCTCGGCGCGGGGCCACTTGAAGGGCTCGCCCCCCTTGTGCAGCACGAAGGTGAAGGTCCCGGTCAGGCCCATCTCCAGCGCGTTGACGCAGACCTCGCCGTCGCCTTGGCGGCCATGGCCGTCGCCGACCGAGAAGTTCGCGCCCGGGACCCAGACCGGCAGGTAGAGGGTCGCGCCGGCGACCAGTTCCCTGTTGTCCATGTTGCCGCCATGCTCGCGGGGCTCGCGGCTGGAGAGGCGGCCGTACTGGGGCGGCGGGGCGACGCCCATGGTGCCGAAGAACGGGGCCAGCGGCAGCTCGGGGCCCCAATCCGGCTTGCAGATCCCCGCCGCGCGGTCGACGGCGATGTGGCTCACATAGCGCTCGGGGAAGTCCTCGGGCAGCGTGCCGGCCAGGGGGCGTACGGCGCAGTAACCCCAGTCGTTGTTCGGCTCGATCGCCTCGATCCGGACCTCCAGGGTGTCGCCCGGTTCGGCGCCGGCGATGGCGACGGGGCCGGTGAGAATGTGCGGACCGATCCTCGGCGGATTGCTGTCGTGGATCGCCTGAAGCGCGGGTGGAACGACGAGTGGCGACCCCGGCGGCGGCATGACCTCGACACCGCCCGAGACGCACTCGAAGGTGACGCTGTCGCCCGAGTTCACCGTCAGCACGGGATCAAAGGCCGCGTCGAACATGCCGAAGCGGATGGTGTCGGGTGTGGAAGCCAGCCGGTGATGCGCCATCAAGTAAGTCCCTTATTACAAGAGCACTTCGCGCAGGTGGCGGCTGGGCCGCTAGGGCTGACGAACGGAGGGAGGCGCGATCGCCCTTGCCTGCCCGCGACGCGGGCGATCCTGGCCGCGGATGGCGCGGGCTTGGGCGCTAGGCGCTTCCGGCGGCGGCGGGGCTGGCGATTTCCCGCGAACACAGGTGTATGAAGTTTTTTCTTACTTGCTGGGTTTCGGGGAGACCGCATGGCGCTGGACGCGGAGACGAAGGTCTTTCTGGATCTGAAAGACCAAGAGATCGCGCCGTGGACGGCCGCGCGGGCCGCCGCGCGCGACCTGCCCTTGCCGCCGGAGGTTCTGCCGACCGTGATCGAAAATGTCGCCCTGCTGCGCGCCCAGGCCTCGCTGTTCGTCTCGGCGCTCCAAGAGCGGATTGGGGGCGATCACGCGGACGGAGCGCCGGAGACGTTCCAGCCGTGAGCTTCTGCAGCGTTGTCGAGATCGCCAGCGAGGTCCGCGCGGGCCGCGTCACCGCCCGGGCCGTCACCGAGGCGACCCTCTCGCGAATCCAGCGCCTGGATGGCGGGATCAACGCCTTCACGGCCGTCACCGGCGAGCGCGCCCTGGCCGCCGCCGACGCGGTGGACGCCGACCTCGCCGCCGGCCGTCCGGTCGGGCCGCTGGCCGGCGTGCCGGTGGCGGTGAAGAACCTGTTCGATCTGGAAGGCTTGCCCACCCTGGCCGGCTCGAAGATCCGCCGCGCCGCCGCCCCGCCCGGCCAAGACGCGACGCTGGTAAGGCGCCTGACCGCCGCCGGGGCGATCCTGGTCGGAGCGTTGAACATGGACGAGTTCGCCTACGGCTTCGTCACCGAGAACGCCCATGACGGGCCGGTCCACAATCCGCACGACCCCCAGCCGGATCGCCGGCGGCTCGTCGGGCGGCTCGGCGGCGGCCGTGGCGGCGGGGCTGGTTCCTCTGACCCTGGGCTCGGACACCAATGGCTCGATCCGCATCCCGGCCAGCCTGTGCGGTGTGTTCGGCCTTAAGCCCACCTATGGCCGTCTCTCGCGCCAGGGCGTTTTCCCGTTCGTCGAGAGCCTGGACCATGTCGGCCCGTTCGCGCGGTCGATCGAAGACCTGGCCCTTGCGTACGACGTCCTGCAGGGTCCCGATCCCCAAGGCGACGCGATCTGCGTGCGCGACGCCGAGCCTTTGGCCGATCGCCTCGACACCCTGGCCGAGCGTCCCTTGCGCGTCGGCGTGCTGGGCGGCTGGTTTCAGCAAGGGGCCTTTCCCGAAGTGTTGGAAGCCCTCGGCCGCGTCGCCTCGGCGCTGAAGGCCGACGACCTCGTCACCTTGCCGAACGCGGTCGCCGCCCGCGCCGCGGCCTTCTGCCTGACCGCCTTCGACGGCGGCGAGTTGCATCACGCCGACCTAGCCAAGCGCGCCATGGACTACGACCCGGCCGTCCGCGACCGCCTGCTGGCCGGCGCCCTTTTGCCGGAAGGCGTCCACGAAGCCGCCCGGCGCTTCCGCACGATCTTCCGCGACGAGGTGCGCGAGGCCTTCCAGCGTTACGACATCCTCCTGGCTCCATCGTCGGTCTGCCCCGCCCCGCCGATCGGCCAGGCGACCATGGAGATGGACGGCGTCCCCGTCTCGGTGCGCAAGAACCTCGGCGCCTTCACCCAGCCGATCAGCTATATCGGCCTGCCGGTGGTGGCAGCGCCGGTGAACCGGCCCGGGCAGCTGCCGATCGGCGTGCAGATCATCGCCCCGGCCTGGCGCGAGGACCTAGCCTTCGCCGCCGCCGTAAGGCTGCAGCGCGAAGGTGTCGTGGCCGCCCATCCCCCGAAGGGCGCCCTATGATCGTCAACGATCCCACCACGCTGGCCGAGGTGACGGCCCTGGTCGACGCCTACGAGGCGGCGCTGATGAGTAACGACGTGGAGGCCCTGGACGGCGCGTTCTGGAACTCGCCCCACACGGTGCGGCTGGGCGTGGCCGAGAACCTGTGGAGCTTCGACGAGATCGCCGCCTTCCGCGTCGGCCGGTCCGGCGGTTCGCCGCCGCGCACCCGGCTGCGCACCGAGATCACCACCTTCGGCGCGGACTTCGCGATCGCCCACGTCGAATTCCGCCGCGACGACAGCGGCAAGATCGGCCGCCAGAGCCAGACCTGGATCCGCACCGACGACGGCTGGAAGGTCGCCTCGGCCCACGTGTCCCTGATTCAGGGCGGGGCTGACCAGCGCCTCGCCTCGAACGAAGAAAAGCGCTAGAGCCCGCGAATGACGACCCCGACCAAGATCATCTTCGACACCGATCCCGGCATCGACGACGCCATGGCGCTGCTGTTCATCGAGGCGAGCCCCGCCCTCGACCTGATCGCGGTGACGACCGTCTTCGGCAACGCCGACATCGAGACCACGACGCGCAACGCGCTGTACCTGAAGGACCGCTTCGGCCTGGCGGCGCCGGTCTACAAGGGGACCGACAAGCCGCTGACCCGGCCGCGCAACCCCTCGCCGACCTTCGTGCATGGAGAGAATGGCCTCGGCGATATCGAACTGACCGGCCTGGTTCCCGCCGAGCCCGAGGCCAAGCCGGCGCACCAGGCGATCATCGACCTGGCCCGCCAATATCCGGGCGAGGTCGTCCTGTGCGCCGTCGGCCCGCTGACCAACCTGGCCCTGGCGCTGAAGGCCGATCCGGAAGTCGCGACCTTGCTGAAGTCCGTGGTGATCATGGGGGGCGCGTTCGGCGTGGCCGGCAAACCCGGTAACGTCACGCCGGTCGCCGAAGCCAACATCTGGAACGACCCCGAAGCCGCCGACCAGGTGTTCACCGCCCCTTGGAACCTGACCGCCGTCAGCCTGGACGTGACGACCCAGGTGGTGATGTCGCCCGAAATATATGGAAACCCTCGCGGCCACGGGCAGTGACGCGGGCCAGTTCCTGAACGCGATCTCCAAGCCCTATGCCGCGTTCTACGGCGGCCGCGACGGCATCGTCGGCTGCTGCGTGCACGACGCCGCGGCGGTGGCCTTCGTGATCGATCCGACGCTGTTCACCGTGCGCCGAGGCTCGGTACGCGTGGTGACCGAGGGCATCACGCTCGGCCAGACCTGCCAGAGCCCAGAGGGCGAACTGTTCGGTCCCTCAGCCTGGGACGACCAGCCGATCCAGGCGGCGACCGTGGCCGTGGATGGAGATCGGTTGCTGAAGCTCTATGCCGAGACGATGAAGGCGGCGCACGGCTAGCTCCCCTCACCTGACCCGCTTCACGGGCCGTCCGCCCCCAAAAGGCGGGCGGAAAGAACGCGGCGACCTTCTTCCCCTCCGGGGGAGGCGCGCGCAGCGCGGAGCGGGCGAGTTCCGGAACTAGTTCCGCCGATACCGCTCAACGCCCGCCAGATAGGTCCGGGCCACGACCCGGTCATCCCCAAGCACGGTCAGCGCGAAGAGCTTGTTCTCCAGGCTCCTCGCCCCGGCCAGACGCCGCTTCAGCAGCGGTGTCGCGGCCAGGTCAAGCACCACGAAGTCGGCCTCCTTGCCAGGGGCTAGGTTGCCGATCTTGTCGCCGAGATCCAGCGCTCGCGCCCCGCCCAGCGTGGCCAGGTAAAGCGCCTGGAACGGGTCCAGCGCGTCACCGCGCAGCTGGCCGACCTTGTAGGCTTCGCCCAGCGTATTGAGGATGGAGAAGGTCGTGCCGGCCCCGACGTCGGTGCCCATGCCGACCTTAACCCCGTGAGAACAGGCCTCTTCCAGCGGAAACAGGCCCGAGCCGAGGAAGAGGTTCGAGGTCGGACAGAAGGCGACCGCCCCGCCCTTGGCCGCCAGCCGCCGGAACGCATCGCCCTTCAGGTGGACGCAATGGGCGAAGACCGAGCGCTCGCGCAGCAGGCCGAAGCGGTCATAGACGTCGAGATAGTCCTTGGCCGCCGGGAACAGGCGCGCGGTTTCCTTGATCTCGTGGATATTCTCCGAGAGGTGGGTCTGCATCCAGACGTCGGGATGCGCGGCGAGAACTTCGCCGGCCATGGCCAGCTGTGCGTCGCTGCAGCTGATCGCGAAGCGCGGGGTGACGGCGTAGCCAAGGCGGCCCTTGCCGTGCCAGTCGGCGATCAACTGCTCCATGTCTGCGCGACTGCTCTCGACCGTGTCGGTCAGGCCGTCCGGCGCATTGCGGTCCATCAGCGCCTTGCCGGCGATCAGCCGCATGTCGCGCTCATAGGCCTCGGCGAACAGGGCGTCGACCGAGACCTTGTGCACCGAGCCGAACACCAGCGCCGTGGTCGTACCGTTGCGCAGCAGCTCGTCGATGAAGAACGCCGCCGTGTCGGCCGCGTGCTCGGGATCGGCGAAGGCCGCCTCGGCCGGGAAGGTATGCTGCTCCAGCCAGTCCAGGAGTTGCTTGCCGTGGGCGGCGATGACGTCGACCTGGGGGAAGTGGATATGGGTGTCGATGAAGCCCGGCGTGATCAGATGGCCGGTCAGGTCGTGCAGCTCGGCGTCGCCCAACCACGGCGACAGTTCGGCATAGGCGCCGCAGCCGGCCACCCGGCCGTCCTCGACCAGCAACAGGCCGTCCTCGTGGAAGGCCACGGCCTCCGCGTTCTTCGTCGGATCGTCCAGCAGGTGGAGGATCGACGCCCTATAAGCTTGCACTGGCGCTCTCGTCGTTTCGAATGCGCGCCGCTTCCTGGCGCATCAGGAGGTCGGCCGCCACCGAGACCGCGATCACCTCCGGCGCCTTGCTCTTCAGCTGCGGCAGGCCGATTGGACAGGTCAGGCGGGTCAGCACCGCCTCCGAGAACCCGTCGTCGCGCAGCCGGCTCATGAACCTAGCGCGCTTGGTCTTCGAACCTATGACGCCGAAGAAACAAAATCCGCCGCCGGCCAGGCCGGCCGAGACCAGCGCGTAGTCGAGCGCGTGGTCGTGGGTCAGGACCAGGCCGTAGGCGTCGGGGACTTGCCCCCATGGCCTTGGCGGCGACCTCGGCGGGCGTCAGCACGGTGACGCCGGGGATGTCGGCAGTCTCGGGGCGGGTGTCGTACCAGGCCAGACGAAACGGCAGCGGCTCGAAGGCCTTGGCGATCGCCTGCCCGACATGGCCGGCGCCGAACAGCAGCAGCGGCGGACGCGGCGCATCGGCCCGCTCGATCATCACGTCGCCCAGTTCGGGTCGCGCGCCGCGCGCGGTCGCCGGGACCTCGCCGAACGAGACCGCCGGGCCTGCGCCATCGGTGGCCATGATCGGCGCGACCACCTTGGTCAGCAGGCCGGGATCGAAGCGGGTGCGGACCTCGAACGGCTGGGCCGCGTCCATGCGCCTGGCGGCCTCGGTCAGCCAGTCGCGGCTGTTGTCGTTCAAGCGCTCCAGGAACAGGCGCACCCGACCGCCGCAGCACTGGGCCAGCAGCGGGCCCGAACGGGTAGTCCTGGATCGCGAAATGAGCCTGTCCGCCGTCCAGCATCCGCCGGGCCTGGTCGGCGACACGGTATTCCAGATTGCCGCCGCCGATCGTGCCGGATTGGCCGCCGCGCCAGACGACCATCTTGGTCCCGGCCTCGCGCGGGACCGAGCCCTCGGTGGCCAGCACGGTGACCAGGGCGGCCTCGTCGTCGGCGTTCGAGGCGAGCAAGCGCGGCGCGCGCCCAGTTACGCACGGGCGCGTCTCCGGACGTCTTCGCAGGCCATCAGGATGGCCTCCGGCGTCGCCGGCGCGTCCAGTTGCGGCAGGACCTTGTAGTCGCCGACGCTGGCCACCGCGTGGTTGATCGCGCTGTAGACCGAGATCGCCAGCATCAGCGGCGGCTCGCCCACGGCCTTGGAGCGGTGCACCGTGGCCTCGACATTGCGGCCGGCCTTCCACAGGCGGACATCCAGATGCGCCGGGCGGTCGCCGATGGTCGGGATCTTGTAGGTTGAGGGCGCATGGGTCCGCAGGCGACCTTGCGCGTCGTAGACTAGCTCCTCGGTCGTCAGCCAGCCCATGCCCTGGATGAAGCCGCCCTCGATCTGGCCCAGGTCGATGGCCGGGTTCAGCGACTTGCCGACGTCGTGCAGAATGTCGGCCCGGGTGACCTTCATCTCTCCCGTCAGGGTGTCGATCAGCACCTCGCTGCAGGCCGCGCCATAGGCGAAGTAGTAGAACGGCCGGCCCGTGTGGGTGGCGCGGTCGTAGTGGATCTTGGGCGTGGCGTAGTAGCCGGTCGCCGACAGCGACACCCGCGCCAGATAGGCCTGGCGCGCGAACCAGCCGAACTCAAAGGTCTCGGCGCCGACTCGGACGCCGTCCGGCGTGAACGCCACCTCGGCGGGGTCCACGCCCCGACTTCTCCGCGGCGAACGCCACGAGGCGCGCCTTGATGGTCTCGGCCGCGTTGAGGGCGGCCATGCCGTTCAGGTCCGCGCCCGACGAGGCGGCGGTAGCCGAGGTGTTGGGCACCTTGTCGGTGACGGTTCGAGGTGATCTTCACGCGGCCGATCTCGACCTGGAAGGCGTTGGCGACGATCTGCGCGACCTTGATGTTCAGCCCCTGCCCCATCTCGGTCCCGCCGTGGTTCAGCATGATCGAGCCGTCGGCATAGAGGTGGATCAGCGCCCCGGCCTGGTTCAGGTGGGTGGTCGTGAAAGAGATGCCGAACTTCACCGGCGTCAGGGCGATCCCCTTTTTCAGCACCGGGCTGGTCCGATTAAACGCCTCGATCTCGCGACGACGGGCGTCATAGGCGCAGGAGGCGACCAGCTCGTCGATCAGCTGCGGCGCGACATTGTCTTCCACCACCTGATGGTAGGGCGTGAGATTGCGGCCTTCGCCGCCATAGAGGTTGCGGCGGCGCACCTCCAGCGGGTCGATCCCGAGCTCGGCGGCGACGGCGTCCATGACCCGCTCGATGGCCAACATCCCTTGCGGTCCGCCAAAGCCCCGGAAGGCGGTGTTGGAGACCGTATGCGTCTTGAACCGATGCGACAGGATCTCGATCGCCGGCAGGAAATAGGCGTTGTCGGCGTGAAACATCGCCCGGTCGTTGATCGCCATGGACAGGTCGGTCGTCGCGCCACAGCGCGAAGCCAGCTCCAGCGCCAGACCGGTCAGCCGTCCTTCTTCATCGAAGCCGACGTCGTAGGCGCATTCGAAGTCATGCCGCTTGCCGGTCATGACCATGTCCTCGTCGCGATCCGGCCGGCACTTGGCGGCTCGGCCGGTCTTCACCGCGACCAGGGCGGCGGCGGCGGCGAACAGCGAGGCTTGCGTCTCCTTGCCGCCGAAGCCGCCGCCCATGCGGCGCACCTCGACCGTGACGGCGGTATGCGGGCGATCCAGCACGCGCGCCACCAGATGCTGCACCTCGCTGGGGTGCTGGGTGGAGGACCAGATGTGGACATCGCCGTCTTCGCCCGGCGTCGCCAAGGCCACCTGGCCTTCGAGATAGAAGTGGTCCTGCCCACCGATCGCGAACCGGCCCTGGACGCGGCGCGGCGCGGTCGCCAGCGCAGCCTGGGCGTCGCCCCGCGCCATGCGCTGGCTGGCCTCGATCTTCAGGTCCATCCCGCGCGCGGCGGCGATGTCAATGGCGGCCGGCAGGTCCTCGTATTCGACGACAGCCTTGCCGACGGCGGCGCGGGCGGCGGCGATCGAGGTGGCGGCGACGGCGAACAGGCTCTGGCCAACGCAATAGACTTCGCCATCAGCGAACAGCTTGTCGTCGTGGATCACGGGACTGACGTCGTTCTCGCCGGGGATGTCCTCGGCGCTGAGAACCAGCACCACGCCCGGGGCGGCGCGGACGGCCGACAGGTCCATCCGGACGATCCTGGCGTGCGCCTTGGCGCTCACGCCGAAAGCCACATGCAGCAGGCCGGCTGGCTCGGGCATGTCGTCGATATAGATCGCCGAGCCCGCCACGTGGCGGGCGGCGCTGTCATGCGGCAGCGGCGCGGCCACGCCCTGCAAGGCGGCGCTCGGAACGGGAGCGGTCGCGGCGGAGTCAGCCATGGGCGCTCTCCGGAACCACGCGGGTCTCAACGTCCCTGTCCTGGCTCTCCAGGAACACCTTGCGCAGCATGTTCCTGGCGGTCAGCGACCGGTAGGCGGCGGAGGCGCGCATGTCGCTCATCGGCGCGTAGTCGGCGTCCAGCGCGGCCATCGCCGCCTCGACCGTCGCCTCGATCCAGGGCTGGCCGATCAGCGCCGCTTCGCAGGCCTTGGCCCGCTTCGGCGTGCCGGCCATGCCACCGAAGGCGATGCGGGCGTCGACGACCACGCCGCCCTCGACCGCCAGCGAGAAGGCTCCGCACACCGCCGAGATGTCCTGATCGAAGCGCTTCGACAGCTTGAAGACCTTGAAGATCCGGCCGGCGTCCAGTTTCGGCGTGATCACCGCCTCGACGAATTCGCCGGGTCGGCGGTCCTGCTTGCCGTAGTCGAGGAAGAAATCTTCCAGCGCCAGCTCGCGCCGCTCGCCACCCCGGCGCAGCACCAGGGTCGCCCCCGCCGCGATCAGCGCCGGCGGCATGTCGCCGATCGGCGAGCCGTTGGCGATGTTGCCACCGATGGTGCCGCTGTTGCGCACCTGGGTGGAGCCCAGCCGTCGCATCATCGCGCCAAGGTCCGGATAGAGCTTCGCCACCGCCTCCATCGCGTCGACATAACGGACGCCCGCGCCGATGCGCAGGCCCTCCGCCGTTTCCTCCAGGCGCTTCAGTGCGGCCACCTCGGAAACGCTGATCAGGACCGGCAACGCCCGCCGCTGCTTGGTGACCCACAGGCCGACATCGGTCGCCCCGGCCACGATCGTCGCCTCGGGATGGTCCAGATAGGCCTTGGCCAACTCGTCCACCGTGCGCGGCGACAGCCACGTGCGGGTGACGCCATGGATCTCGTCCTCGTAGCTGAGGCTCAGCATGGTCTCGTCGCGCACGGCCGACAGATCGACCGCCGGCGCCCGCCTCGGCCGCCACGCCCTTGGCCACCTCGAGGATCGGACCGTAACCGGTGCAGCGGCACAGGTTCCCGGCCAACACCTCGCCGACCGGCGCGGCCGCGCCCTCGGCCGCGATCGCGCGACCGTACAGCGACATGACGATGCCCGGCGTACAGAAGCCGCACTGCGAGCCGTGCTTGTCGACCATGGCCTGCTGCACCGGATGCAGCGCGCCGCCTTTGGCCAGGCTCTCGACCGTTAGCAGCGCCTTACCGTGCAGCATGGGCAGGAACTGGATGCAGCCGTTGACCGCCCGCCAGGAGATGCTCCCCTCGGGGCCCTCGCCATCGGCCTCGCCGACCAGCACCGTGCAGGAGCCCGCAGTCGCCCTCGGCGCAGCCCTCCTTGGTCCCCGTGCGGCGCATCGGCCCGCGCAGATGCTCCAGCAGGGTCGTCGTCGGGTTCGCTCCCGCGAACCTCGTGCGCCTCGCCGTCCAGCAGAAAGCGGATCGTCTCGCCCATCAGCTGCCCCGGTAGGTGGAATAGCCGTACGGCGAGACCAGCAGCGGCACGTGCCAGTGCTGCTCCACGTTCGAGACGGCGAAATCGATGACCACGACGTCCAGGAACGGCGGGTCGGTGACCGGCAGGTCGGACGTCGCGAAATACGCGCCGATCGCGAACTCGAGGCGATAGGCGCCGACCTGCAAATCCTCGCCGGCGACAAGCCGCGCACGGCCGTCGCTGTCCGTGCGGAGTTCCGCCAGCAATGAGGCGTTCGAGCCCTCGCGCCGCGACACCCGCACCGCCACGTCGGCCGCCGGCCTTCCGGCCGCCTGGTTCGAGGATGTGTGTCGTCAGTCCGCTCGATGCTCCGCCCTCGGATTTCATCGCCGCGCCGATGCTCGGTCGCTCCGGGCGCCCGTCCAGCGCCATGCCCCTCAAGGCGGCGCGGGAAGGAAGAGCGCCGAGGAACGGGGCGGCGGGCGCCCGAAGCAGAGGCACTATATAATAGAATTATTACTTATCGCAGGAATTTGGCGCGCCCCTTTTCGCCGGCGCCATCATCGGACGCGACGCCAAAGCTGCGCGCAGGGTTGGAAAACCGGGCCATCCCCCGGTAGCTAGACCCCCAGAGCTCGACCCGTGACGGCTCGCGACAGAGACGGGCCGCGCCGCGTGCGCGCAGATGTTCAAGAGGGACACCGATGGACGAGGATTTCCGTAAGGCGGCGCTGGATTACCACCGTCTGCCGTGGCCGGGAAACTGGCCATCGAGGCCACCAAGCGGATGGCCACCCAGCGCGACCTGGGCCTGGCCTACTCCCCGGGCGTCGCCGCGCCTTGCGAAGCCATCGCCGCCGATCCCGACAAGGCCCGCGACTACACCGCGCGCGGCAACCTGGTGGCCGTGATCTCCAACGGCACCGCCGTGCTGGGCCTGGGCAATATCGGCCCGCTGGCCAGCAAGCCGGTGATGGAGGGCAAGGCCGTCCTGTTCAAGAAGTTCGCCGGCATCGACGTCTTCGATATCGAGGTCGACGCCAACGACCCCGACCGCTTCATCGAGGTGGTGGCGGCGCTGGAGCCCACCTTCGGCGGCATCAATCTCGAGGACATCAAGGCCCCCGAGTGCTTCATCATCGAGCGCACCCTGCGCGAGCGGATGAACATCCCGGTCTTCCACGACGACCAGCACGGCACCGCCATCGTCTGCGCCGCGGCCGTCCGCAACGCCCTGCTGGTCCAGGGCAAGAGCCTCAAGGACGTCAAGCTGGTCACCTCGGGGCGCCGGCGCGGCCGCCCTGGCCTGCGTCGACCTGCTGGTTTCGATGGGCCTGCCCGTCGAGAACGTCACCCTGACCGACATCAAGGGCGTCGTGTACGCGGGTCGCGACGACGACATGCTCGACAACATGGCCCGCTACGCGCGCCAGACCGACGCTCGCACCCTGGGCGAGGTGATCGCCGGCGCCGACATCTTCCTGGGTCTGTCGGCCCCGCGCGTGTTCAAGGCCGAGTGGCTGCCGCTGCTGGCGCCGAACCCGCTGATCCTGGCCATGGCCAATCCCGAGCCGGAGATCCTGCCCGAACTGGTCTACGCCGCCCGCCCCGACGCCATCATGGCCACCGGCCGCAGCGACTACGCCAACCAGGTCAACAACGTCCTGTGCTTCCCGTTCATCTTCCGCGGCGCCCTGGACGTCGGGGCCAGCGAGATCAACGAGGCGATGAAGGTCGCGGCCGTTCGAGGCGATCGCCGAACTGGCCCGCGCCGAAGCCTCGGAAGTCGTGGCCTCGGCCTACGGCGGCGTCGCCCCGGTGTTCGGCGCGCAATACATCATTCCCAAGCCGTTCGACCCTCGCCTGATCCTGCAGATCGCGCCAGCCGTCGCCAAGGCGGCCATGGACAGCGGCGTGGCCACCCGGCCGATCACCGACTTCGACGCCTACCAGGCCGAGCTTGAGCTGTTCGTCTATCGCTCGGGCCAGCTGATGCGGCCGGTGTTCGAACGGGCCCGCAAGGCGCCGGTCAAGGTCGCCTATGCCGAGGGCGAGGATGAACGCGTGCTGCGCGCCGTCCAGACCGTCGTCGACGAAGGCCTGGCCCATCCGGTGCTGGTCGGCCGCCGCGAGGTCATCAAGGCCAAGGTCGCCGAAATGGGCCTGCGGCTGGACCTGGGCGGCAAGGTCGAGATCGTCGACCCCTATACCGACAAGGACCTGTTCGGCCCGCTGGTCGCCGACTACCAGAAACTGGTCGGACGTCGCGGCGTGCCGCCGACGGCCGCCGAGCGCCGCGTTCAGGGACGCCGCACCGTGGCCGCCTCGATGCTGCTGTCGTCGGGCTATGTCGAGGCCGCCCTGGTCGGCGGCAGCGGCGACTGGTGGCAGCACATGACCTACGCCCTGCCGATCATCCCGCGCCACGAGAACGTCAGCCGGGTCTACGCCCTGTCGACCTTGATCCTCGACAACGGCACGCTGTTCTTCTGCGACACCCACGTCAATGTAGATCCGACGGCCGAGCAGGTCGCCGAGTGCACCCAGTTGGCCGCCGAGGCCGTGCGGCGTTTCGGTCTGACGCCCAAGGCCGCCCTGCTCTCGCATTCCTCGTTCGGGGCCAGCAACTCGCCGACCGCCCGCAAGATGCGCGAGGCCCTGGCCATCCTGCGCGAGCAGGCGCCGGAGCTCGAGGTCGACGGCGAAATGCACGCCGACGCCGCGCTCAGCCAGCACCTGCGCGAGCGCATGGTCGCCGACAGCCCGCTGAAGGGCTCGGCCAACCTGCTGGTCATGCCGACGCTCGACGCGGCCAATATCGCCCTGACCCTGCTCAGCGCCGCCACCGAATCCCTGCTGGTCGGCCCGATCCTGCTGGGCATGAGCAAGCCGTTGCACGTGCTGGCGCCCAGCGTCACGGCGCGCGGCATCGTCAATCTGACAGCGCTCAGCGTGAATCAGGCCGCCTCGGAACGGGCGCGTCAGGAAGCTTAGAAGGCCGTCCAGGCCGGCTCTCGGGGCCGGCCAACGGCTCCTGCTGAAGCTTGGCCAAAACGCGGAAAAGGCCCCGTCCCGACGTTTGCGCGTCGGCGGGGCCCCTCAAAGTCTCTGAAAAGGCCGTCCGTCCGGGCGGCCTTTTCGAATTCGCGATCCTAGAGGATGCGCAGGTTGCCGGCCGAGGTCTTGCCCGAGCGGCGGTCCTGTTCAAGCTCGTAACCCACTTGCTGGCCTTCGTTCAGGCCGCGCAGGCCGGCGCGTTCCACGGCCGAGATGTGCACGAAGACATCGCCACCGCCATTGTCCGGCTGGATGAAGCCGAAGCCCTTGGTGGTGTTGAACCACTTCACCACGCCGGTGCCGGACTTGCCGGTGCCGCCGCCGCCGCCATAGCCGCCGCCGCGCGGGGCGTCGAAGCTGCGCGGCGGACGGGCGCCGCTGCGGGCGCCGCCAGCCGGCACGGCGCCTTGGCCCGTGACGCGCAGATTGCCGGCCGAGGTCCCGCCCGAGCGACGATCTTCTTCCAGCCGTACGCGACTTGATCACCTTCGTTCAGACCGGCCAGGCCCGAACGTTCAACCGCGGCGATGTGGACGAACACGTCCCTGGCCGCCGTCCTCGGGCTGAATGAAACCAAAGCCCTTGGCCGGGTTGAACCACTTAACGACACCGTTCGCCATATTATCCTCAAACACCTCAATCGACGGGCTGATAGTCGGCCTGCGTCCTTCCGACGGAAGTCATGACGCAAAACCGCGCCATGCGCTATGGGCTTTGAACGGAGAAAATCGGCTGTAAAGGCGGCCAAGGCCATAAAGATTTGCGCTTCGGGCTGCGAGCGTTGCCCGAATGCCACTCTGGATTGCACGTAAAGGTACAAAAAAGCCCTGACCGCGCGCGGACAGGGTGGACGTTACGGTCTAGGCCTTGGGTGCG